>JAUHXU010000003.1 GCA_030426805.1 bacterium | reverse complement strand
CCGCCGGCGCACCTGTCCGTCACAGGTGCTCGAAGCACAGGGCTTCGGGTGGTGCTACCGGCGGCCGGGCTGATGGTATCCAGCTCGATCCGAGGCCGAGCGTTTACCACGCTGGGGATGGTACAGGGCTGCGGGGGAGGTGGCCGGGCCCGTTGCGGTTGAGTGCGCTTCGCGCGCGAATCCTGCACCACTCAGGCGCCATGCATGCGCTTGGCGGCCCGGTATTGCACCACTACGCGTGCGAAACGCCGCCAGGAGCACCGATCGGGTGCAGAATCACCGCGCCAAGCGCACGCATCGCATGAACCGGTGCAGAATCGGCCCGCGAAGCGCAGCGAACGCACGCGCCGCAGCGAGCTTCCGCCCATACAACGCGAAGCCCCGCCACCTCCCCGGAGAGCCCCTCGCAGTCGGCGTCGGCCGCACCCAAGAAGTGCCGGCGTCGGCGGGGAGGGGTTCGGAGGGGAGGCCCCCGAAGAGAGCTCCGAGCCCGAGGCCGAGGTTGTGGCCGAGGGTGCCGCTACCGCCGACTCACGTCCGCGGCGGTGCCGTCTTGGCGCGCTCCAGCTCGGTCGCGAACACGTCGGCGTCGACGCCGGTGCGGGCGCGGAGGTCGACGTAGCAGACGGCGGCGAAGACGCCGAGGATGGTCGACCGGGCGAGGGTGAGGAGCAGCTCGACGAGCGACGCGACGGCGTTCTCGTCACCGACCACCATCGTGAACGCGCCGTCGACGACGCCGAGGCCGAGCCATACGACGAACAGCTGGAAGAAGATCCGCCACCGACTCCCGCGCGTCAGCTCCCAGCTTCGCCGCATCGCATCGGTCGGCGTGAGCCGCTCGATCACGAGCGCCGGCCCGACGACCGCCAGCGCCGCGAGGAAGACGAAGCCCGGCACGATCAGGCACAGGAAGCCGGCGACCAACGCGAGGCCGGCGAGGCAACCGAGCACGACGATGTCGAACGCGTCACGCCACGTGATCGTCCAGATCCGGGCCACGCTCGTGCGCTCGCCGACGACCGCGTCGCCGGTCAGGATCGTCGCGCCGATCCCGGGCAGGAAGCTCGCGAAGTAGTAGATGATGCCGGTGACGACCGCGAGCACCGCGTCCGCGATGCCGGCGTCGATCGCGAGCAGTGCCTGGACGATCCACAGCGGCGCGAGCAGCATCAGGTAGAGCGTCGCGAGCTTTGCCCAGTGCCGACGCGCGATCTCGAGCGTCTCGCCGAGCACGCCGAACGCGCCATCCGGCGCGGGGTGCCAGCGTGTGGACGGGGCGGCGGACGGGGTCGAGTCGTTCAAGGCGGGTATCTCCCTGCGCGGCAGCGTCGCGAGCGGCACCCGGTTCGCCGCGACCGCGCCGCTATTCTGCGGTTTCTCGGACCGCCGGACCAGCACGTTGACAACGCCCCCCGGCGCCGCAGACAGTGTGCGTATGCCGCCGACCCGTCCGTCACTCCAGCGCCGTCTCTGGCGGTTCATCAACCACCCCGCGACGGACGTCACGCTGATCCTGCTGATCATCGCGAGCATCGCGCTCGTGATCTGGCAATCGACGGTGCCGGACGACAGCGCCCGCGGCCGCGCGCTCGCCGAACTGAACGACCTGATCACGCTCGTGTTCGTCGTGGAACTCGTGATCCGCTTCATCGCCGAGCAGCGAAAGGCGCGCTTCTTCCGCCGCTACTGGATCGACGTGCTCGCGGTGCTGCCGTTCTTCCGGCCCTTCCGACTGCTCCGCGTGCTGCAGCTCCTGCGGATCTTCCGGCTCGGGATCCTGATGAACCGGCGCTTCGCGGCACTGAGCGCGGCGTTTCGACGGGGCTTCGGCGAACAGCTCGTCATCGGCGGCATCCTCGTCGTCATCGTCTTCGCGTCCACGATGGTGCTGCTGCTGATCGGCGAGAAGCACCAGGTCGACGGTCGCACCGAGCCGCTGTTCAAAGGCTTTTGGCACGCGTTGCGCTGGAGCGCGATGTCGCTCGTCGCGGGCGAGCCGATGACCGAGGTGCCGCGCTCGGCGGGCGGCGTCATCGTGACGATCTGCGTGATGCTCGGCGGCCTCACGCTGTTCGCGACGTTCACCGGCGTGATCACCGCAGTCGTGCTCAACCGACTGCGCGGGGGATTGGAGCAAAGCGAGATGGAACTCGAAGACCTGAACGACCACACGATCGTGTGCGGCTTCAATCGCGCATGCGGGCTGATCCTCGAGGAGCTGCAAACCGACGCGCGCGTCAAGCGCCGCGGCATCGTGATCGTCGCCGAAAAGCCGGTGCGCCCGATGCTCGAAGGCGGGCAGATCGACCTCACGCGGGTCTACTTCATCGAGGGCGACTTCACGCATCCCGACGTGCTGAGCCGCGCCGGCGCCGAGCGCGCCGCGATCGCGGTCGTGCTCGCGGATCGCACGCGCGAACTGAGCGATCAGGACCGCGACGCGCGCACGCTCCTCTCGGCGCTCACGCTCGAACGGATGAACCCGTCGATCTTCACGTGCGCCGAGCTGCTCAACAGCCAGAACGAGGCGAACCTGAAGATCGCCGGCATCGACGAGGTGATCGCGCGCGACCGCTATACCGGCAGTATCATCGCCGCCGGCGCGCGGAGTCTCGGCATCGTCGGCGTGCTGAAGGAGCTGCTGACGAGCAAGTGGGGCAACCAGTTCTACAAGCTCCCGGTGCCCGACGCGTGGGCCGGCAAGTCGGTCGAAGAGGCGCGGGCGATGCTACAGCGCGACCACCAGGCGATCCTGATCGCACTCGAGACACCGAGCGAACACCGACGCGGGGGCGACACGGCCGTGAACCCGCCCGCCGACGCCGCGATCGCGCGGGGCCAATTGCTCGTCGTCATCGCCGACAAGCCGCCGCGCCTGCTCGACGTCGTCGCCGAGGGGCTCTGGAACGACGACGACGAGTGACCCCGATCGCTCGCTACGCGATCGCGGCGGTGCTGATCGAAGCGGCGCTGATCGGACTCGTCGCACTCGACACGCCGTTTCGCTCGATCGGCGCATTCCTCGCGCTGCAGTCGGTCGCCGTGCTCGGGTTCGCGATCGCACTCGCACCGGCGTGGCGCGGCGTCGGCGGTGCGCGCGGAGCGTGGGCGCTGCTCGCGATCGGCGTCGTCTTTCGCGCGACGCTCGTCCCGTTCCCCCACGCCGACGACGTCCACCGCTACGTGTGGGAAGGCCGCATCCAGAGCCACGGCGCGAACCCGTTCGCGATGGCGCCGGACGACCCACGCCTCGCACCGCAACGCGACGCGACGGTCTACCCGGGCATCAACCACAAGGAGCACACCGCGATCTACCCGCCGCTCGCGCAACTCCTCTTCCGCGGTCTCGCCGCGTGCGGCGCGGGCTTCGGCGGCTTCAAAGTCGCCTTCATCGCGCTCGACCTGCTCACCGCGCTCGGGATCCTCGTGCTGCTCCGCCGCCGCGGCCTGCCGGCGACGCGCGTCGCGGTCTACGCGTGGTGCCCACTGGTCCTCTTCGCGATCGCCGGCCGCGGCCACGTCGACGCGATGCAGACGTGCGCGATCGTCTGGGCGATCGTCGCGCACGTGAGCGGTCGCCCCGGCACCGCCGGCCTGGTGCTCGGCTGCGCGGTGATGAGCAAAACGCTCGCGATCCTGCTCGTGCCCGCGTTCCTGTTGCACGAGCGACGCCCGTGGCGACTCTGGCCGATCGTGATCCCGCTCGGCCTCTACGCGCTCTACGCCGACGCCGGCTTCGGGCTCGTCCGCAGCCTGTGGATGTTCGGCACCGAGTGGACGACGAACGCGTCGCTCTACCCGATCCTCACCGCACTCGGCGGTGCGCCGCTCGTCTACGCCACAGCCGGACTCGTGCTCGCCGTCGCACTGCTCCGCGCTCGCCGCGTCGACGACGCCGCGTTCGCGACGCTCGCGGCGTTCACCCTCTTTTCGCCGACGGTGCACCCGTGGTATCTCGTCGGCCTCGTGCCGTTTCTCGCGATGCGGTGGCGGCCCGCCTGGCTCGTGCTGTGCGCGACGGTCTTCGCCTACTACTCCTTCCTCACCACCGGCGACTGGCTGCCGGTGCCATGGGTCGCCTGGGTCGAATACGTGCCGTTCTACGCGTGCCTCGCGGCGACGGCCGCGCTGGGCGCCTACCGGGCACGATCCGGGAAATCGGTGTCCCGCCGAGCGGCAGCGTGAACGCTCCCGCGCGGGCGTCCGATTCCCTGGACGCCCCGATCTGACCGAGTATTCTATGGCTGCGCGTCCCGGTTCGGGATCGCTGCCGCCTGCGGACAATCGCTGAGAGGAACACGGCAATGTCCCATCGCATGAAACGCAACGGTGCGTCGCTCGTCGCGGTCTCGCTCTTCGTCGTCGCCTGTGGCGGCACCGAGCGGGCCCCCCGCCAGAAGGTCTCCGGCGTCGATCGCGCCCAACAGCAGACGCGCGCCGAACCCGCCGAAGTCCCAGCCGAGCCGATGACCGACGCGACCGATCGCGCCTCGGACACGGCCACGGCACCGGAGGAGACGGTCGCCGAGGCCGAACCGACCAGCGGCTCTCCGAAGCCGGTCGCGCGCAACGCGCTCGACCGGTTCGTCGGCGAGGTCGCCGACACGGTGACGGCCGCGCCCGGTCTGATCGCGGTGTTCCCGGCGCTCTCGCGCAACGAGATGTCGAAGCGCACCGAGGTCAACGGGCTGGGTGACCGCCTCGCGACCGAGATCGCCGACGGCCTCCGAATGCGCGGCATCGAGGCGCTGTCGGGTGCGGAACTGCGCAACGACATCCTCGCGTCCAACCGCGGTCTCGCCGAGTTCCGCTCGGTCGCCGACGTCTACTGGATCGCCGAGCGCATCGGCGCGAAGTACGTCGTGTTCGGCACCGTGCAGCGCACGGTCTACGACCGGATGAACCGCGACGAGGTGCTCGACCTGTCGCTGCAGTGCATCCGGACGGCGGACCGCGGCATCGTCGCGCGCGAGCGTCAGCGGATGCACCCCGGCCCGGTCTCGATCGACTACGCCCGCGACTACGTGCGCTCGAGCGAGTGGCGGATCGGCGACGACGCCGAGCCGATGAAGAGCGACACGGCGCGCGAGGTGCGGATGGCCGTGCGAACGCTCGTCGCGAAGGTCGCCGACGGTGCCGGCAAGAAGCTCGGCGGGCAGAAGCTCGCCGTGGATCCATGCCTGATCCGCAGCGTGAGCGGCCCCCGCGCCGGCAACGACGAGATGCTGACGACGAGCTTCGCCCGGGCGCTCGCGACGGCCGAGTCGCGCGCTGCCGCCGACGGCGCCGCCGACGCGCGCCAGGCCGCGCTCGAGCACGGGCCGGTCACGATCCACGGCAAGGAATACGAGACGCTCGGTGCCGCGCTGGACGTGCTGACCGCCCGGCGTGCGGCGCTCCGGCGCTCGACCGCCGGTGAGTTGTCGATCGACATCGCCCGGGCGATCGCGACCGAGTTCCGCTCCCATGGCACGTCGAGCTTCGAGGTGCGCGCGGACGACGTCGAGCGCGACCGCATCCTCGGGCTCATCCGCCGCGAGGCCGCCTCGTATCGCGCCGACGGCGCGTTCGATCCGAAGACGATCGGCGAGCTGAAGAGCGACGGCGCGACGATGCTCGTCGCGAGCACGCTGCGCCCGTTCGTCGGCTCCTACCGGCTGCGGATCGCGCTCCTGGACGTCGCGACCGGCGCGATCGTCTCCGAGGGGACGACCGACTTCGAGGCGCGCTTCAAGAACGACCTCGACGCGCTCACCGCCAACTGACACAATCCCGTTCGAGCAATCGAATCACCCCGAATCGGAGTCCGTCATGACGACGCGTAGTCTCGCTGCCACCCTCGCACTCGCCGCCGCGCTCTTCGCCGGCTGTTCTTCCCCCAAGGGCCGCATTATGGGCGACGAGGAGGAGAGCATCGTCGGAAGCAGTCGCGCCGGAAGCGCCACTTACGATCGCCTGATCGAGCAGTCCGTGCAGAAGCTGCTGCAGCGCCAGACCGCGACGAGGGAAGGCCTGACGAAGGCACGCGTCGCGTATCTCGGCGTCGAGAACAAGGGCATGGAAGAGCTGGGCGACTTCCGCGAGCAGATCTACGAGCTGATCGACACGTCGATCGAGACGTCGGGCGCCTACCGCTCGATCAGCCGCCGCTTCGTCGACGCGGGCCTCCGCGAGACGCGCCTCGACCCCAGCGACCTCTTCCTGCCGAAGCACCGCAAGGCGTTCGCGGCGGCGCTCGAGGCCAACGGCAACCCGGTCGAGTTCCTGCTCTTCTCGAAGATCACGACCGGATCGACGCGCGGTGACGGTGCCAGTGAGCGCAACTACCTGCTCACGCTCGAACTCGTCGACGTCGAGACCGGCGACTTCGACAAGGAATCGGCGCGCATCCGCAAAGAGTACCGGTAAGCCGACGGCGAACGCGCGACGATGATCCGGGTCCGGCTCGTCCTGCTCGTGGCACTCGCCGTTTGCGGCGCGTGCTCGAGCTATTCCGATCGGATGGTGGACGTCGTCGCGGCCTACCGCGCCGGCAACTACGAGGCGGCCGCGACCGACCTCGAGACCCTCGGGCAGAGCGACAGCAGCAACGCGCACCTCTACGCCCTCGAGCGCGGCGTCGTCGACCTCGCGCTCGACCAGCCCAAGCGGGCGATCACCGCATTCCGATTCGCTCGCGACGAGATGGACCGGATCGGCTCGCCGGGCTTTCTCGACTGGTTCGGCGCCGCGCTGACCGACGACACGTGGCTCGCCTACGGCGGTGACGACTACGAGAAGATCATCGTCCGCGCGATGCTCGCGATCACCGACCTCGTCCTGGGCGGGCACGATGCCGACGCCTACGCGCTGCAGGTGTGGGAGCGCCAGCAGCAGATCATCGACGAGTTCGAGTCGAAGGAGCAGGCGGAGAACCCGAAGCGCAACTACCGCATGGTCGGCTTCGGTTCCTACGTCCGCGCGATCCTGCTCGAGGACGACCCGCTCTCCAAGGACGCCGCCGCTCGCGAATACGCGCGGCTCGTCGAACTCGAGCCCGCATTCGAGCAGGGCAAGGCGGCGCTCGACCGCGTGCGCAACGGCACGTTCGCACCCGACGGAATGGGCGTCGTGCACGTGATCGGCGCAGTCGGACTCGGTCCGACGAAGGTCGAGGTCGAGGAGCCGGTGTCGACGAATGCGATCGCGATCGCGCAGTTCGTCTGGGGCATCATCCGCGACCGCTTCACGTTCCCGAACATCTCGGCGGTGAAGATCCCTCAACTCGTCGCCCGGCGGGACAACCCGAGCGAACTGCACGTGACCGTGGGCGGGCAGGACTACGGGCCGACCGAAGTCGTCACCGACGTGAACGCGGTCGCGTTGCAGCAGTTCGCGACCGTGCGCGACTGGATCATCGCGCGCGCGGTGATCCGACGCGCGGTCAAGGTCGCCGTGATCGAAGGCGCCAAGGAAGTCGCGGCGCACAACTACAACGACGGCAAGAAGCACCGGCGCTACGACAACAGCGGCAACCCGTGGGTCAACCTCGGCATCGACGTGCTCGGGAACATCTGGACCGCGGTGGAGCGCGCCGACACGCGCGCGTGGACGTTTCTTCCGGCGTCGTTTCAGGCGTCGCGTCTCGAGTTGCCGATCGGCGACCACGAGATCACGATCCGCGCCGGTCAGGCGGGCCGGCCGACCGGCGTCGCCCAGACCGTCCGCGTGCAGGTGCGCGACGGCCGGTCGAGCTTCGTCGTCGTCCTCGCGCCGACCCCGGCCGGTGGCCCGGCGCCGCTGACGTCGCACCCGGCGGAATCGACCGAATCGGCCGAACCGGCCGAATCCGCGGCTCCCTGATCCTCGCTGTCCGGTCCGGGCGCCGGCGTGCGCTCCGGTCGCGTGACACGATCCGAGGAGACGCCGATGAGACCGACGACCACCCTTTCCGCCGCCGCGTTGCTCGCCGCGCTCTACGCCGCCGGGTGCGCGAGTCGGGGCCCGGAGGTCCGCCACGCACGCGTGGCGACAGCAGCGATCGAACTCGCCGACGCCGACGTGGATGCGGTCGAGGCGCGGGTGCTCGCGCGCGTGCAGGCGATCACTGCCGAGGCGATCGCGACCGCCGGTCTCGACACCGGCGCGACGCTCGTCGAGGCACCGCTCGTCGTCCGGAATCGCGGCCCGCTCGCCAGCCTTCGTGCGACCCAGGCGCGCTTCGCCCAGCACCTGGCCTACGCGAGTCGCCATGCCGGCGGCCCCGCTCGTGCGATCGACGTCGTCGACGGCACGTTCGCGACGCTCGCCGACTACCTCGCCTACGTCACCGCGTGTCGCGCACGCGCCGCGTCGACACGCCCGATGCGCTTCGTCCAGGCGATGCGCGATGCGATCGCGAGTGCCGCCACCGACGCCGGCCTCACCCCGATCGCCGGGCCGACCGACAGCGCGGCCACGCTCGCCGCGATCCGCCGCGAGTGCGCCGAATACGCCGACGACACGACACTCGGCCCTGCGACGGCGGCCGCCGCACAGGCATTCGGTGCACGCTACGTCGTGCGCTCGTCGCTCCGCCCCACGCTGAGCGGCGACCGAATCCGGGTCGCGATCGTCTGCCTCGAGACCGGTCGGACGCACACCGCGACCGAGGCGATCGATCCGATCTTCAAAGCGGCCGTCGATCGAGTTACAACAGACGCACGATGAAAGGACACCGTATGCGCTCCTTCTCCCGTTTCGCCGCCGGCGCGTTGATCGCGCTGGCGCTCGGCGCCGTGAGCTGCCACTCCAACGCCCACGGCTACCAGGACCTCCCCCACGTGATCCGGATCGAGTCGCGACCGGCCGGCGCCGAGATGACGGTGCAGAAGAACAAGATGTTCTTCACGCTGCCCTCCGACGTCGAGATGGGGTTGAGCGGCAGCGACGTGATCACCGTGCGCAAGAACGGCTACCACACCTACCGCGGCCCGATCGGCGAGTTGCCGAAGTCCGGCCAGAACACCTTCCTCGTCGTCTTGCGCCCGGTCGAATAGCGGGCGCGTGTCGAGCCCGCTCGACGACTTCCTCGAAGCCTATTGGCGCGACCGTGACGGCGGTCGCGTCCGTCCGCTCGCCGACTACCTCGTCGACGTGCCGGACGACGAACAAGCGACGATCGCCGCGGAGTTCGTCGCGCTCGAATCCGATCCGCAATCCACGGTCACCGCGGCCGACGGCGAACACTGCGGACCCTACCGATTGCTCCGCGCGCTCGGCCGCGGCGGCCAAGGCGAGGTGTGGCTCGCCGAGGACACGCGACTCGGGCGCCACGTCGCGCTGAAGATCCTGACGAACGTCGGCCTCGTCAGCGAAGCGGTCGCCGCGCGCTTTCGGCGCGAAGCGGAGATCGCGTCGCGCATCGACCATCCCGGGATCTCGACCGTGTTCGAGGCCGGCGCGCACGAGGGCACGCTCTACATCGCGATGCGCTACATCGAGGGGCGCACGCTGCGCGAGCTGATCGCCGACGAGACCGAGGCCGAACCGACGAGCGATTCCGACCGCGAACGGGTCGCGCACGTGATCGCACTGATCGAACGGGTCGCGCGCGCCGCCCACGCCGCGCACGAACTCGGCATCGTGCACCGCGACCTGAAGCCCGCGAACATCATCGTCACCGACGCCGACGAGCCCATCATCCTCGACTTCGGCCTCGCGCGCGACCTCGCCGACACCGAGCACGCGCTGACGGTCACGGGCGATCTCTTCGGCACGCCCGCCTACATGGCGCCCGAGCAACTCGGACCGCGGCGGGTGCCGCTCGACGCGCGCGTGGACGTGTTCGCGCTCGGCGTGACGCTGTACGAGTGCCTGACGTTGCGCCGCCCGTTCGACGGCGCGTCGCGCGATGCGCTGTTCGACGCGACGCTCCACGCGAAGCCGACCGATCCGCAGACACTCAATCCCGCGGTGCCGAACGACCTCGCGACCGTGCTCGAGGTGGCGCTCGAGAAGGACCGCGACCATCGCTACCGCACGGCACTCGATCTCGCGACCGACCTCGCGAACGTCCGCGAGCATCGACCGATCCGCGCGCGGCCCGCGGGGCCGTTGCAGCGATTCCGCCGCTGGGTGCAGCGCAATCCCGGCCTCGCGACGCTGTGGTTCGTGCTCGTCGCCGCGCTCGTCGTGTCGCTTTGGTTGTTGCGCGAGAACGCGAACGCGCTCGACGCGACGCGACGCGAGCGCGACCGCAACCGCGGCTTCCAGCGCGTCCTGCTCGCGGGCCAGTCGGTCGAGCGCGACCCCTACGTCTCGCTCGCGATCGCCCGCGACGCCGCGCGCGCCGGCCTCGAATCGGTCGCGATCGACGCGATGCATCGCGGGCTGACGAACCTGCGCGAGACCCGCTTCTTCGCGTTCGGCGCGCCGGTGCGATCGGTGTCGTTCGACGCGACGGGCGATCGCCTCGCGGTCACCGGCGACGAGACGACACGCGTGTGGCCCCTCGACGGCACGGGCGAGCCGACGACGCATCCGGGGCGACTCGCGTTCGCCGGCGATGCCCTCGTCGGCGCCGACGCGCCCGACGTGCCCGACGGCGTCACGATCGAGGACGACGTGATCACCGTCGCCGGCGGCACCGACGTCGAGCGCGGCGCGGGCATGATCCACGCGGTGCGGGTATCGCCCGATCGGGGGCTCGTCGCGATCGCGAGCGAAAACGGCGCACGGCTCGCCGAGACCGAGCGCGGCGAGACGGTGCTGACGCTCCACGGCCACCGGGGCGCCGTGCGTGCGATCGCGTTTCACCCGGACGGGCGTCGCGTCGCGACCGGCGGCGACGATGGAACCGCGCGGATCTGGTCGATCGCGCCGGCGGCGTTCGGGCCGCTCGCGCTCGACGTCGGCCCGACCGAACCGACCGGCGCCGTGCTCGCACCCGACGGGCGCACGCTCGCACTTCCCGGTGACCGCCGCCGCCCGCCGCGACTCGTCGACACGACCGACGGCGCGCAGATCGCGACGCTGCCGCACGACGCCGGACGCCGCGCGTTCGTCGGCTTCTCGAGCGACGGGACACACGCGATCGTCGTCGAGCGCGACGGACGCGCGGTGGTCTACGACCGACGCGGCGTCCACCGCCGCACGATTCGCTCGCCACGCCGCCCGATCGCGATCGACGTCGACCGCGACGGCGAGCGCGCGATCACCGGCGACGCCGGCGGGCGCGTGATCGTCTGGGATCTCGCCGGTGCCCGATCGCTACACGCCGGCGCCGCGCACCGCGGTCCGGTGGGCGTCGTGCGTGTGAGCCCCGACGCGGCGCGCGCGGTGAGCGCGGGCGACGACGGCACGGCGGTCCTGTGGGATCTCGCGCGCGGCGAGACGGTGCGCCGCATCGAGGTCGCGTCGAGCGCGATCGGCTCGATCGCGTTCGATGCGACCGGCGCGCGGTTCATGACGATCGCCACCGACGGCGCCGTCGACGTCTTCGCGACCGCCGACGGCCGCGCGATCACCCGCGTCACCGGCGAGCCCGGGACCGACGCCCGCTTCGCCCCGGCCGATCGACTCGTCGTCGTCGGGCCCAACGGGCGGGGCACGATCCGGACGGTCGGGCGCGACGACGCGCGCCCGTTCGACGTCGGCGCCCGCGTCGAAGCCGTCGTGGGCATCGGCGGCGGGCGGCTCGTCGTTCGCGCCGACGACACGGTCGTGCTGCACCGACTCGACGGCGCGGCGCCCGGGCGCGTGACCCGTCTGCGCCACGGTGCGCCGATCGTCGGCGGCACGTTGATGCCGACCGACGACGGTTCGCGCATCGTCGTCTTCGGCGAAGACGGACGCCTCGACCGCTGGGCCCTCGACCCGATCGCCGCAGCCGACGCCCGACTGCACCGCCCCCTCACCGCCCGCGAACGCGCCGACTACGGCCTCGACGACGCGCGGCAGTAGCCGCCCGCAGCCTCGGGCTCGGCGCTCTCTCCGGGGAGGTGGCGGGCTTGCGTTGCGTGGGCAGAAGCTCGCTGCGGCGCGTGGGTTCGCTGCGCTTCGCGGGCCGATTCTGCACCGGTTTACGCGATGCGTGCGCTTGGCGCGGTGATTCTGCACCCGATCGGTGTTCCTGGCGGTGTCTCGCACGCGTATTGGTGCAATACCGGGCCGCCAAGCGCATGCATGGCGCCTGAGTGGTGCAGGATCCGCCCGCGAAGCGCATCGAACCCCAACGGGCCCGGCCACCTCCCCCGCAGCCCTGTCACCGTCGACGTGGATCGCACCCTTGCGGCTCGGGTCGATGTCGGCGGGGACAGGGCGAGGGGGGGCCTGGCTCAGAGGTGTTCGAGCGGGTCGCTGCCGAGGGCGTTGCGCCAGTGCTCGAGGCCGCGGTTGAGCTGCTTGCGCACGGTGTCCGGCTTCATCCGCATCTCCTCGGCGACCTCGTTCGGCGTGCGGCCCTCGAGGTAGACGGGGACGAGGACGCGGCGGTAGAGCGCCGGCACCGAGTCGAGGCTCCGCGTGATGCGGTCTCGCAACTCGGCGCGCATGATCTCGGTGCGCGGCCCCTCGCCGGGGTGCGTGACGTCCAGCTCGTCGGACGGCATCCCGGAGCGCTTGCGGCCGGCCGTCGCGCCGGTCATCCGGTCGACCTTGCGGCGGCGGTCGAGGATCACGCGGTGCACCTGGAGGCACAGCCAGTGGAACAGGCTGTCGGCGCCGCGGTACTCGAACTTGTCCCAGTGCGCGACGATCCGGCTCCACGCCTCGTTCACGACATCCTCGGGCTCGACGTGGCGGCGCAGTTCGGCCCCGAGCCGATAGTGGGCGTAGACGAGGATTCGGCGCTGATACCGGTCGTGGAGGTTGAGCCAGACGGTGTCGGAGCCGGGCGATTCCTGTAGCATCCGGACCCAGATCTCGGAGCGGTCGTCCCCGGTCGGCGGCGGCACGGGCGCGTCGTTCGGGGCGTCGTCTCGTGGATCCATCGGCAAACTCGACTTTTCTGTCTTCCGGGGGCGGGACGCGACGCTACTCCGGACACGCGCCGCTCGCTGTGGTGGGATCGAACGGTAGCGTATCGCCGGCACGCAATGCGAGGAGAAACGATGGGCTCGATCACGAAGTCTCTGCTGGCCAAGGGCTTCGGACGGCTGACGCCGGCGCTTGGCGTCGCGGCGCTCGGTGCGACGCTCGGCGCCCAGCCGAACGCGACAACGCCCGCCGACCCCGACCGACCGCGCATCGCACTGGAGACGAAGGGGCCCGCACAGATCCGCGAACGGCTCGCCGCAGCGCTCACCGCGCGCAGCCACCCGCTGATCGATCCGACGTGGCTCGCCAAGCGCGACGCCGCTCAGCCGCAGGGCGGACTCGCGAGCGTCGAGATCCTCGTGCGCGCGGAGCTGCGGGCGACGAAGGACCGCCACCAGCAGGGTCGCTTCCGGGTCACCGACCGCATCGACGTGCGGGTCGTCGACGCGCGCACCGGCGAGACGATCTACGCCGCGTCACCGCTCGCGAAGGGACAGTCGTTCGACGGCTACGCCGAGGCGCACGAGTGCGCGATCGAGGAGATCTTCGCGGCCAACGGCGGACCGATCGCGCAGCTCCTCGCGGCACTCGACCGCCGCTACGAAGCGGAGCGCGCACGCGGGGTCGACATGATCCTCTCGCTCGGCGACCGCACCGGGCGCAACGTCGCGGTGCGGGTCGCGGCCGACCTGGCGAAGATCGACGGCGTCGACGCCACGTCGGTCGAGCCGTTCGACTCGAACGCGATCGACACGATGGGACTCCGCTTCCGCTACCGCGGCTCGCGTGCCGCGCTGCTGCCGGCGCTCGTCGAGCGCATCGTCGCGATCGACAAGGAGACGTCGATCCGCTTCGCGAGCAACCCGCGCCAGATCGCGATCGAGATCGAGCCGATCCCCGAAGAGCCCGAGCCCGCCCCGCAGGCGCCGGACGCACCGCCGGTGAAGCCCGCGACCGCAGCACTCGATCGCGAGGTCGGCGGCGTCGTCACCGACGCCGTGGATCCGTCGCGCACGGCCCTCGCCGAACGCGACGGCCGAGTGGAGACCGCGATCGACAACCCCGACTACCTCGGCGGCGACGTCGCCCGCGCCCCCCGGATCGCGGTCGGCCTCGCATTCGAGGCCGGGCTCGCGATCTCGGTGCGTCGCGGGACGAGTCGGACCCTGCTCGACGGCGCGGTGTTTCGCGCGCTCGACGGCAACGCCACGACCGTCGTCCGCACACGCCTGTCGCGCGTCGGTGCCCGATTCCTGCTCGAAGCGGCCGTCGAGGACCGCTCGCGCCGCCCCCACGTGCGTATCGCCCACCGCGGTCGGATTGTCGGCGAACCGACCCTGCGGCGCGCATTGCGCGAAATACTCGTGCGATAATCGCCCCCTCTCGCTGTATCCCGCGCGTAAAAGCGGCAAAAAAGCCCGGAATTCGGAACGCCGAATCCGGGCTTGCGTCGTCATGTCGCCAGTAGGGTCAGCGCAAATCGCCACCGGTTCGTGCACGATCCGGTAGACTCGGCTCCATCGATCGGCGCTGGGTCCCGGGGTCCGACCCGCCGAGTCGCACGCGAATTGGAAGGAACGACCGATGCTCCAGGTGTTGCGCCCGCTGATCGTGGGGTTCGCGCTGACCGCAATGGGCCTGTCCACGGCCTCCGCCCAGACCCACGAGAACCGCCGCTGGGGATTCAGCGTCAAGGCGCCTTCGAGCTGGAAACAGTTCCCCGTCAAGACAGGCGAGCGCTGGATCGTCGACAAGTTCCTCTGCAAGCGGGCCTATACGAGCGAGGAGAGCTATGCCCAGAAGCCGGAGATGCGGGTGATCGTGTTCCCGCACTCCCGGACCAAGCGCAAGACCGGCAACCCGAGCGACGACAAGGACCAGGACAAGGCGGACGAGAAAGACGAGAAGAAGAAGAGCGACCAGCCTCGCCAGCGCGTCTACCGCAACTACCGCGAGTACCTGCAAAAGACCTACCAAGACGGCGGCTACTTCTTCATCAAGGAGGAGCCGGGCGAGCACGACGGCACCACGATCGAGATGCTCGAAGCGAAGGTGGACAAGAACGCACACTACGGCAAGAAGCGCATCATCGCGTGGCTGTTCCACCTCCAAGACTGTGTCGTCGCGGTCGACTTCAACTGCTTCGAGGCGGCTTACAAGGACGTCAAGCGCGACTGCTACCGATCGCTGAAATCGTTCAAGCTGATCGACCGGGACCCCGAGCTGGCGAAGGAAGACGATTCGTCCAACCGCGTCACCGCGAAGGCCGAACGCGAGATGACGCCCGAGGAGCGGATGCGCTACCGCCGCGATCAAGCCGAACAGGCGATTCGGCGCGTCGAGGACACGCTACCCGACGGCTGGTACACGATGCGCTCCGCGCACTTCTTCGCCGCGTCGAACGCCTCGAAGAAGTTCACGAAGAAAGTCATCAAGCAGGCCGAGGCCATCCGCGGCTGGCTCGACGAGAACCTCCCCTACGTCGGCGAAGACTACGTGCCCACCGCGATCCTGCGCGTGTGCAAGACCACCGACGACGAGAACGCGTATCGCAGCGGCTCCGGTGACTCGTGGGACAGCGTCATCTCGGAGATCACCGTCAGCGAGCGCTCGTGGGATCCCCGCTACGAGATGCAGTGGATCGCGGGCCTCGTAGCCGGCTACTGGTTCCAGCAGCGCGCCGGCCAACTCGTCGAGTTCATGCCACCCTGGCTGCGCCACGGCGTGCTCGGCCACATCGCCACCGGCGTCGTCCGCGGCAAACGCCTCGTGTTCAAGCCGGTCTCGTGGCAGCGCGACGCCCTGCGTACCGGCGAGCGTGAAGGCAAGATCCTCGAGACCGAGCCGATCGTGAAGATGACGGCCGCCGAGTTCTACAAGGCCGAGCGCCAGGCCGGCATGACGCTCCGCACACAATGCGCTTCCCTGTGCACCTACCTCTTCTCGAAGCGGGCGCAGAGCAAGAAGAAGACGAAGAACATCATTCAGCGCTACTTCGACAACCTCAACGTCGTCGCCAACGAGCTCATCGAGAAGACGGAGAAGAAGAAGGACAAGTTCAAGATGGCGGAGACCGAGGAAGAGGAACTCGAACTCCGCAAGAAGCGCCGAGAGACCGCGAAGAAAAACGCGCGCTTCATCGTCGACGAGTCCTACAAGCGCACCTTCTCCGACTGGGACGGGGACGACTGGAAGAAGCTCCACTCCTCGTGGAAGCGCGCCGCGCTCTGAGTCGACGACTGGATTCTACTTGCACGCACGGAACGCCATCATGAAACGCTACGCGCTCAGCGCGGCCGTATGGGTCGCACTCCTCGCCCCCGCCGCTCTCGCCGACACGCTCGAGCTCAAGGACGGTCGGATCATCGAAGACCGGAAGATGACCGTGAAGGACGACGGGATCCTCGTCCATTACGTCAACGGCGACCTCTTCATCCCGAAGAACCTGGTCGGCGAGCACTTCGCGATCAGCGAGAGCGGGGAGTTCACCCCGCGCACCGACGAGGAGAAAGAGAAGTTCGAGAAGGGCTTCGTGCCGTGGAAGGGCAAGTGGATCCGCAAGAGCAAGTGGGAGCGGGAGCGCAAGAAGCGCAAGGAAGAGCTCGCCGAGCGTGCGAAGAAGGCCAAGGCTGGCCGCAAGTGGATCAATCGCCTCAAAGAGGAAACGGCGAACTTCACGTTCGAGCACACGATTCCGGAAGAGACCGCGAACGAGTTCATCGACCTGTTCGAGGTCTACTTCAAAGCGTTCGCGAAGCACTGGGGGGTGCGCCGCGGCAAGGAGCCGAAGCTCCGGGTGTTCTTCTACCACGACCGCGATTACTTCATGCAGCGGACGAACATGCCGTCGGGCGTGCTGGGCTACTTCAAGTTCTTCCCCCTCGATGAGAAAGAGCTCAACGTCTACAACATCACGAACGATCGGGAGTACACGATCGACGTGATCTTCCACGAGGTGAACCACTACCTCGTCAACCTGATCGACCCGAAGTTCCACTACCCGCCGTGGGTCGGCGAAGGGCTCGCCGAGTACTACGGCTGCTCCAAGTGGGACCCGAAGTCGAAGAAGCTCACCACGGGCCACCTTCAACCCGGCCGCCTCGTGATCATCAAGGATGAGATCGAGAGAGGCGAGCGGATGTCGATCGCAGATCTGATCCACATGGAGCAGGCGACCGGTCACCACTACACCTGGGGCTGGGCGCTGTGCCACTTCCTGCTCGAGACCCCGAAGTACGCGAAGAAGTTCAAGAAGTTCGTGCTCGCGATGTCCAAGAGCCGGGGCTTCGAGAAGAAGGACTTCCACTCGGGCATGCTGACGGTCGGTCCCGAAGAGACCCTCAAGCAGCTCAAGAAGTACCTGAAGGTCAAGAGCATCGACGACCTCGAGAAGGAGTGGCACGCGTACGTCGACAAACAGCTGAACGTGAATACCGCGCGTGGCTTCGAGAACGCCGCGCGGATGGCGATGCGAAACGGCCTGCTGCTGCGCGCTCGCCGTTACTACCGCAAGGCGGTCGAGACCGGTGACGCGTCGGCGCGCGCCTACTACAGCTACGGCCAGTCCCTCCTCTACGGCAAGTCCGACCGCAAGAAGGCGCAGGAGATGTTCCGCGAGGCGATCAAGCGCGCGCCGCTGAACGCCTACGCCTACATGGAACTCGGGCGCCTGCTCCGGCGCGACGGCAAGCGCAAGGAGGGCAAGCGCTTGATGCAACTCGCACTCGAGATCGAGCCGGACAACGAGAGCCTCTGGTTCCGCTTCGAGCAGGATCTCGACAAGTCGTAGGAACGCCTTTCCGACCGCCGCATCGCTCGAAACGCCGATAGTCGCCCTGAGAGGCGAGGCACTCCGTCCCGGAGTGAGTCGAGCGATGAACGCACACGGAGCACCTGTCGCGACGCGACTGCGCGCGCGCATCGATGCCACCCGCGAAGCGACGCGGGGCTGTGGCCTCGTGCTGATCGGCGAGTCCGACGCGGCGCGCGAGGCGATCGATGCGTCGATCAGCGGTGACGGCGACGTCGCGCTCGCCCGCATCGAAGCACCCACGCAGGCCAGTGAAGCGTATCGGCACGTGCTCGACCGCGTGATCACGGCGCTGGACGCCGCGGGCGCGATCGAGCGCGTCGCCCGCGCGATCCTCGTCCGTGCCGCCGCGGAGAGCGCGCTTCGACCGGTGCAACGGCAGACCGCGGTCGCGACGCCGTTTGCCGCGCTCCGCGACGGCTCGATCACGGCGCCGGATCTCATCACGCACCGCGACGCGCTGTGGCGCTGCACGCGCGACCGCATCGCCGCGAGCGACCCGGAGGTGGACCTCGGCTTCATCGAGGTCGTCACGAAACGGCTCGTGCCGTCGCTGCGCACGGTCGCGCTGCGCTGCTTGCGCGGCCTTCGCCTCGAACCGACCGCGGCGACGCTGCTCGGGGTGCGGGGTGCCGACGCCGCGCCGCGTGGCGCCACCGAAGAGGATGCCCGGCGGGCACTTCGTCAGTGGTGCAAGGCGTGTCGCCTCGCCTGGATCCCACTCGTCGTCGCGATCGACGGCCTCGGCGACGGCGACACGGCGACCGGCCTCGTCGATGCGATCGAGAACCTCGTGCGGTACGAGCCGGGGCTCGTCGTCATCGCGACCGTCGGCGACGCCGATGCCGCGGCGCTCGATCTCGACGCGTTCGACGAGTCGTTGTCGCTCGCGACCGGCGACACCGCCGACCCCGCGCCGACTCTGCTCGCCGACGCGCTGAGCGCGGACCTCCGCGCCGCCGCCGAGCGCTTCCGTCGCGAAAACGACGACACCCGGACCGCGCACATCCGCCCACCGATGTCGCCGAGCGAGCGCGACACCGGCACGCTGTCGCCATCGATCGACCCGGTCGGCTGCTACTTCGGCCTGTTCGAGGACGCGATCGCCGGGATCGAGGCCGACCCGGCGTCCACACCCGATGCGGCCACGACGGCGACGGCCGCGTGCGACGTGATCGCGGCCTTGTCGCGGCGCGGCGTGCGGTTCGGCGGCGCTGCGATCGGCGCAGCGGGCGCGGCGCGCAACCGAATCACGATCGAGTTTCGCCGCGGCGACGCGTGCGACCGGCACGAACTGGACGTCACCGTCGACGCGGATGCGGCGCACGGCACGCTCGCGCTCGACACGACCGACGCGACGCAACTCGTCGCCGCCGCGCGACTGCGCCGCGAGCAACCACGCGTCGGATCGCACACCCTCGCCACCGCCGAAGTGGACCGGATGATGGTCCAGAGCCAGATGCTCGACGACCACCCGCTGATGCACGAACTGCGACGCCTCGCGTGCACGGTGCTACGCCCGCAGCCGGTCGCCGCACACACCGAATAAGCAAGAAGACCCCGCCGCGGCGAAGTGTTGGCGATGCCCGCCTACGAAACGGGCGCCCCCGACGACCGGGGGCGCCCGTGTTCGTTACCGAAGGCGCGTTGCTACGGCTGAATCGTGACCGGCGCGTTCGCGCTGATCGCCGAGATGCTCTGCGGTGCGTTCTGATCCACGACCACGTAGGCGGTGAAGAACTTCACGCCCGCGAGCTGCGGGATGGCGGGGATCAGGAGCCCCACCGTGCCGCCACCGGCCGCACTGAGCACGCCGTTGTATTGCGTGAAGACCTGCGGCACCTTGCCACCCGCCGACGCGATGAACATGTTGTCGATCGACAGCGGAAGCACGCGCGACCCGATCGGGGTCGGGCCCTCGCCGAGCGACGAGCCGGCGAGGAAGAGCTTGCCGGCCTCCTGCGGTGCGCTGAGCTGGAAGCTGAACGGCTGACCGACGTTGGCGGTGCCGTTCGGCGTGATGAGCGCGTCCGCGAACGTGAGGCGGATCTTGAGGCCCGCGCGACTGCCGGTCGCCGACGCGGTCGTCGCGTTGTAGGCGCCCGAGCCGTAGACGTACGTGCGATACGGCGCGTTCGGGTTGCTCGAGTCGGTGTGCGCCGAGAGGCTGCCGCTGGCGACGGTGCCCGTCTGGTAGCGGATCTCGATCGTCAGGTTGTCGTTGCCGTTGTAGAAGAAGCTGTTGGTCAGCCCCAGCGGCACCCACTGGTTCGCCTGCGACGTGTAGGTGAACGACCCGGACGGATAGACGACGACCGGGTTCGGCAGGTTCGTCGCGAAGTTCGAGACCGGCGCCGCCAGCGTGGTGTGGCTCATGCGGATCTCGAAGCCGGTCGCGGTCAGCACCGGACCGCCGTTGCAGGTCGCGAAGGCGATGTCGGTGATATAGCCGGACTGGCCGATCCACGCCGCGTTCAATTGCGTCTGGTAGCGCCACTCGCCGCCCGGGTTCGACGTCGACGGCCAGCCGCCGTTCATCGGGATCACGTTGCAACCGCCGGTCGACGCGTTGTTGTCGGGGATGCCGACGTCACCGGCCGTGGCGACCGAGGCGAGTGCGGCGACGAGCGCGATCGGCATCGCGCGACGGATCGAGTACTTCATTTCGTCCCTTTCCTTCCGGAAACTTGTCCATGGCTGCCTGCCCGGCGGTCCGTTATACGCGTGGGGCGCCTCGCATGCAACCGCGAGCGGCGGTGGCGACGCGGCTCAAACCGAGAGTGGCGCATCCCGTATTCGCGTTTCGCGCGACAACTCGCGAAACGTTCGAAACCAAACGCATCGGCGCCCGACCTCTGAAGGCGTCACGGCGCTGCCGTCTGCGGCGCCACTGCCCGAAAGGACGAAGACGATGCTCCACCTCGACTCCCGGTGCGTACGCGCCGGACTCGCCGCGATCCTCGGCGCTGCCGTCGCCGAGCCGGTCGCGCACGCGCAAGACGCTCTGCTGGTCAGCACGAACGGAGGCGCGCAAGTGCTCTCCGCGCGGTTCGCCGCGTTCTCGCCCGCCGCACTCCTTCGCTACGAGCCCGGCGCGAGCGCGGAGGTGCACCCGTTCGCGCACCGCCAAACGCTCGACGTGCTCGTCGGCGACGGCAACAACAACGGCGAGTTCGACGACGCGCCGACCAACGTCGATGCGATCGCCTGGTCCCCGAGTGCGAGCCAGTGGCGGACGCCGTTCGACCTCGCGGTGAGCTTCTCGACGACGACGCGCTTCGCCGGCGGCTCGGTGCGGGACGGCGACGTCGTGCAGATGCAGCCCGGCGGCGGCTTCGTCGTCGTCGCGAGCGAGGCGACGCTGTCGTCGGTGACGTCGACGAGCGGAATCGACGTCGACGCGATCGCGTTCCTGCCCAGCGGCGAGCTCGCGTTCTCGCTTGCCGAAGACGAGGTCACGACCGACCCCGGGTTGATCGCCGCAAACGGCAACGACCCGAAGCTCGGTGACGAGACGATCTTCGCGTGGAAGCCGGGGCAGCCGGCGGCGCGGATCGTGCACACGAAGGCCGCGTTGATCGCGATGGCGTCGGCGGCCGCGCAGCAGAACCTGTCGTCGATCGTGGACGTGACCGGGATCGCGCTCGACCCGGCGAACCCCGGCGAGATGCTGTTCACGACCGGCAGCTCGTCGCGCGCACTCGGCGGCAAGGTGTTCACGACCGCCGGCGGCGGCGCGATCGCATCGATGAACAACGTGCCGCTCGACGCGCAGAACTCGTGGGGCCTCGACGCGCAGCCGGTGCTGGACGCGCTGGAGGTCTACGCGCAGTCGAAGGACCCGGTCGGGATCCGCGCCGCCATGGACCGCATCGTCACGCCCGCGGCCACCCCGCTGATGGTCGACTGCTACGGCGCCGCGCCCGGCAGCACCGTGCAGCTCTTCGTCTCGCACGCGCGCTTCCCGGCGCAGACCCCGTTCGCGATGCCCGTCGGGATCGCCGGGCTGCCGTTCGCGTTCCTGACGCCGGGGGACCCGCTGTTCGCCCAGAGCGCGAACATCCCGATCCTGCGCGTGCCGATCAGCACGACCGGCCTCGGCGCCGCCCGCATCCCGGTCGGCCAGGTCCCGCCGGGCACGAGCGTGATCCTCCAGGGCGTCGACCTCACGACCCTCGAAGCGACCGCCCCCATCGCGATCGACTTCACCGCGTCATAGCGCGCCAAGGTTCGCAATCGGTGAACTTTCGGGCCCCAGCACGAGTGCTCGGGGCCTGAAGTTCACTGATTGCGAACTTCTGCGGCGATGCACTCGGCGATGAAGCGGTGGCCGGCGGCGGTCGGGTGACCGGCGACGTCGGGGGCGACCGAGCCGTCGTAGGGGAAGAAGAGCGACCGTGCGGGCGGCGCCGTCGGGCCGCGCAGCGCTTCGACGACGTCGATCACCGAGACGCCGGCCACCCGCAGCTGGTCGATGAACGCCGTGCGAAGCGGGTCGACCGCCGACGGACGGTCGTCGAGGCGCGTCGGGAGGAACACGAATACGAACGTTCGCCCCTCGCGCGCGTGCCGCTCGTGCAACGCCAGCACGCACGCCTCCGCGACGCGGATCGCTTGCGGCATCGACTGGCGCGGCGGGACGCTCTCCTCGGCGGGACGTTCCGCCTCGCCCCGCACACGCGTCGCCAGTCGGTGGAGTCGCAGCCCGCGCAGTGCGTGCTGCCGTCGGTGCCACGCGCCGCCGTCGTCGATCCGCGGGACCGGCACGTTCTCGGTGACGAGCTGACCGTCACGCAGCTGGACGACCGGCTTGCCGCGCCCGAAGAAGCGGTCGAACTGCATCCGACGGAAGTCGTCGGCGAACACCGCGACGATGTGCACGTCGTGGTCGATCGCGTCGGCATCTCGGTCATACGACAGGTAGATCTGGCCGATGCCGTATCCGTTGCGTCCCTTGTTGATCGCGACGATCCCGGGCTGCGCATCCAACCGCGCGACCCACGTCTCGTCGTCGCCGACACCGGGGCCGAACGTGAACGAATCGCCGGAGCAGAGGATGCGGACGGACGGACCCTCCTCGACCTGCGTGGGACCCGTCACGCGCGCCCCCCGGTCGTCGAGCGTCAGGGCCTTGCCCGGCCCATAGCGATCCGGGAGATGCACCCCCGGCAGATGGTCCCAACCGAGCGTTTCGTCGTATTCGACGTGCCGCCCGTCGATCGGCGCCTCGCCCGCCGCGAGCCAATCCGACGCGAAGAGGCAGTAGCTCGCGACCCCCTCGACCCACGGCAGCAGCAGGCACAGCATTGCCACCGAAAAGAGTATCTTGCGCACCCGACGCGCCTTTCTGGCGACCCGATTTGCCGCCTATCGCATAGGCGACTATATCCTTTCTCAATGCGGGCCGATAAACGGCAATTGGAAAGGGATCTCCATGGACGCCACCAGGGCCCAGAAGATCAAATTCGCAAAGGACGCCTACAAGAAGGGGACGAAGACCGTCGCCGGATTGCAGAAGGTCGTCAAGGCGAAGTTCGGCACCGGCATTTCGTTCCGCGACATCGGCCAGGTGTTCCCGGCCTCGTCGCGCAAGGCGAGCGCCGCACGCAAGGCCAAGGCCGCGTCGAAGTCGCGGCGCAAGCCCGGACGCCCGAAGGGCAGCCGCAACAAAACCACCGGCGCCCGCCGCGGTCGTCCGCCGGCCAGCGCGCGCGACTCGCTGCTGCTGATGGCAGGCGATGACGTCGAGGTCTTCAGCAGCAGCCGGAGCCTCGAAGCGCGCGTCGCCGAGTTGCTCGCCGAGGGCTATGCACCAGGTGACCTCTCGGTCTACGAAAAGACCAAGCTGAAGGTCTCGATCACCCACCAGATCTAGGCCTTGCGCCTGATCGAAACTCGCCTCTTGCGTATCACACCCGCGACGGGGTCCAATACCCGTCGGTCGGTCTTGCCAAGCGGGGGTCGCGAACGCGACCCGATGGATCAGGGCTGACCCCGCGCCGACGACTCGATCGTCGGCGCGGCTTCTCACGGGTTGCGCGTCGCGCCCCCGTTACCGCTTCGGCGCGATTTGCCGCAGCATCGCTTCGGCTTGACGCAACCGCGCGGCCCGCTCCGTCTGCCCCGCTCGTTCGAGCGTATCGGCCAGCGCTGCCATCGCCGGCAACGGCGACCGATTCTGCTCGGCTTGCATCGCCTTGAACGACGCGAGCGCGCCGTCGACGTCGGACGCGATCAGTCGGTTGTAGCCGAGCCGCATCCACGCATCCGCCTTGATCGCCGCGTCGGCTTCGGACGCGGTCACCGCGCGGTATTGGGCATCGGCGTCGGCCACGCGCCCCGCGAGGTCGAGTGCCTTCGCGTAGTTCAGCCGGATGCGCGGCACCCCGTCGTACAGAGCGAGCGACTTCTCGTAGCGCTCGATCGCGGGACCGAGCTGCCCGGCGCGCACGAGGTGGAGCGCGTAATCGCTCTGCACGGTGAAGCTCTCGGGCGCGGCCCCGGCGAGCATCCGCGCGCGCTCCCCCTCGGGGATCGGGTTCGACGCCAGCGCCGCGAATCCGGCGAGCGGCACGAAGAAAAAGCCCCACGCCGCCGCGTGCGAGATGCCGCGCCGCCCGTGCACCTTCACGCCGCCCTCGAGATCGAAGTCGTGGCGCAGGTCGCTCTCGCGCAGCTTCCAGATGAAGCCGTCGAAGTAGTAGTGGAGCAGCGCCGCGGTCAGGAACACGCCGGCGAGCACGCTCTTCATCGGCGCATCGGACAGCTCCCGCCCGCCCAGGTCCATCGCACCGAACGCGATCGTCACCGCGAGGAACGTCGCGAGCCCCGCCCACCCCGGCCGGAACACGCGGCGCATCCAGTCGGTCACGTCACCGCGCTGCACGCGCGACCGGCTCGACACCCACACGATCGCGAAGTACTGGATGTCGTGAAACAGCTCGTAGAGCACGTACGACACGAAGAAGCTCGGCATGTAACCGAACGCGAACCAGTAGAAGCCGATCGTCATCACGTGGCACGCCTGCTTGATCCAGCTGACGCGCTCCCCCTGCACGAGGGTCCACACGACGTTGGCGACGTAGGCGGTCGTGATCGCGACGACGACGACGAGCACGACCGCGCGCAACACCTCGAAGAACGCGGCGTCCGGCAGCGACACGCCGGTGTCGAGGAACAGCCGGGCGAAGTTCTCGGTGGAGTTCGAGTTCAGCACGATCGCGCCGAGGAACCACGCGATCACGAGCAGCTTGTCGAGCCACGCGGTCCGCGGCCGAAACGACCCGATCTTCGCGTCGTAGATCCGCGCGAAACCGAACGCCTGCGCGAGCCAGTGCCACCACCCCCATCCGGTCGCGACGAGCAGCATCGCCGCTGCGTGCCCTTGCGTAAACGCCCAGACGCACGTGAACAACAGGACCGCCGGGACCACCGTCAACCGCGCCTTGAAGCGCTTGAGCAGCAGCCGATCGCCATAGGTCCGGGCGAAGGTCGCGAAGTAGTGCCCGGTCGCGGTCAGCAGGATCAGCTTCATCAGCAGATCCGCCGAGCCGTAGTGCTGGCCGACCATCACCAGCGGCCAGACGAACAGCGGCACCCCGACGATGAACAGCAAGTCGAACCACCCGCTGACGAACCACCCCGTGCGAGGCCGCTCTGCGTTCATCGTGTGCCGTCTCCGATCAGTGCACCGTCGTGCCCGTCGGCGGTTCGCCGTCGATGCGGAGGATCAGCGGCGCGCCGTCGATCGCATCCGCCGCGAGCACCATCCCCTGGCTCTCCTCGCCCACCATCTTGCGCGGCGCGAGGTTCGCGAGCACGACGACGTTCGTGCCGACGAGCTGCTCGGGCGTGTAGTGCCCCTTCATCCCCGCGAGGATCTGGCGCTTCTCGACGCCGAGATCGATCTCGAGCTTCAGCAGCTTCTTCGACTTCTTCAGCTCCTCGGCGGCGAGCACGCGGCCCACGCGCAGGTCGAGCTTCATGAAGTCGTCGAACGAGACGGTCTCGCGGATCGCGGGCGCCTCGTAAGTCGTGTCGGTCGTCGTCTCGTTCGCAGTCACGTTCTTCTCTGCGTCCATCGTCGCCCCCTTCGTCTTCGCCGCGGCCTGCGCTTCGAGCGCTGCGATCTCGGCCGCGATCACGTCGTCGTCGATCTTCGTGAAGAGCCCCGCCGGCTCGCCGAGCACGTGCCCGGCCGGCAGCGACGCCTCGGCCCACGCGTCCCAGCCGACGTCGCCCAGCGGCGAGTCAATCCCGAGCATGCCGACGAGCCGCTCGGTCGTCTGCGGCATGATCGGGTGGAACAGGAGCGCGAGCTGACGGATGGCCTGGATGCACACGTGGATCGTCGTCGCGCACTGCACGAGGTCGGTCTTGCGCGACTTCCACGGCGCCTTCTCGTTGAAGTAGCGGTTGGTCGTGTGCGCGAGCGCCATCGCGCGCTCGAGCCCGGCGCGGAACGTGTAGCCGTCGTAGCAGGCCGCGACCTCGTCCGCGCACGCACGTACGTCGGCGAGCAGCGCCTCGTCGGACGCGTCGAACGCGCCGGGCTCGGGCACTTTGCCGTCGAAGTAGCTCACCGCGAACTTCAGCACGCGCGTGACGAGGTTGCCGAACGTGTCGGCCAGCTCGGCGTTGACGCGCATCTGGTAGTCGCGCCACGAGAACTCGGTGTCGCGCAGTTCCGGCAGCGTCGCGACGAGCGTGTAGCGCAACGTGTCGACCGGATACTTGTCGAGGAAGCCCTCGACGTCGATATACCAGCCGGCGCTCGTGTTGAGCTTGCGCCCCTCGAGGTTGTAGAACTCGTTGGCCGGCACGTTGTCCGGCAGGACGTAGTGCTCCTTCTGCCCCATCAGCATCGCCGGGAAGACGATGCAGTGGAACGGGATGTTGTCCTTGCCGAGGAAGTGCACGAGGCGGGTGTCGTCGGACTGCCAGTAGTCGCGCCACCGCTCCGGCGCGCCCTGCGCCTCGGCCCACTCGATCGACGCCGAGATGTAGCCGATCGGCGCGTCGAACCAGACGTAGAGCACCTTGCCGTCGCCGCCGTCGACCGGGACCTGCACACCCCACTCGAGATCGCGCGTGATCGCGCGCTCGCGCAGCCCCTCCTTGAACATCGCCTGCACGAAGCGCAGGACGTTCTCCTTCCACCCGGTCTTCGCGCCGATCCACGCCTCGAGCTTCGGCTGGAAGTCCTGCAGCCGCAGATACCAGTTCTTCGTCTCGCGCACCTCGGGGCGGTCGCCGCTCAGCGCCGAGCGCGGCTCGATCAGCGTGAGCGGGTCGAGCCACGCGCCGCACTTCGGGCACTCGTCGCCGCGCGCGTTCTCGTGGCCGCACTTCGGGCACGTGCCGAGCACGTAGCGATCGGCGAGGAACATCCCGTCGGCCACGCTGTAGAGCTGCTTCTCGACCTTCTCCTCGATGAAGCCGCCGTCCAGCAGGTCGGTGAAGAAGCGCTGCGCCATCTCGTGGTTGATCGGGCGCGACGTGCGCGAGAAGTTGTCGTAGCGGATGTCCATCCGCTCGAGGATCCGCGCGATGACGCCGTGGTAGCGGTCCACGATCGCCTGGGGCGTCGTGCCCTCGCGCTTCGCCGCGATCGTGATCGCGACGCCGTGCTCGTCGGTCCCGCAGATCGACAGGACGTCGGCGCCCTTGAGCCGCTGAAACCGCGTGAAGACGTCGGCCGGCAGGTTGTTGCCGGCGATGTGGCCGAAGTGGATCGGCCCGTTCGCATACGGCAGCGCGGCGGTGACCAGGACTCTCGGGCGGGCGGTGCTCATGGCGTGAATCATGACGCGAATCCGGCGTCGAGGCCACCCCCGGCGCGGCCCTGGCGCGCGTCTGGCGTGTGACCCCTTGCGCAGACGCGATCGAGCGGCGAGCATCGGCGGCGAAGGGAATCGTCCGATGAGCCATCAACTGCAGGTGACCGACCGCACGACGGGCGGCGCGGAGACCGACGCGCTGACGCTCGACTTCCTGACCGAGCGCATCACGGTCGAGGAGCTGATCCGCAGTCGCGTGTTCCAGGAGGTCAAGGACCACAACGCGCGGTCGGTGACGCCGCGCTTCCGGCTCGTGGAGCCCGCCGACACGACGAAGAAGCAGATCGACTGGCAGGAGCAGTTCGCGGTCGCGCTCGACGCGTTTCGCGACAACCGCTTCCTCGTCCTCGTCGACGACCGCCAGGTGGACGACCTCGCCGACGAGATCGTCGTCGCGCCGTCCACGCGCGTGTCGTTCCTGAAGCTCGTCCCGCTCGTCGGGGGATAAGCGGTGACCGACGACGCGTTCGCGGCCGAGAACGCGCTGATCGACGGGGCGATCGACTGGGCCTTCCGCGACCGGGGCCGCCGATTGCCGCGATCGTCCGACCTCCCGCTCTGGCAGAGCCTCCGCAACCAGCCCGCCGCAGCGAAACTGCGCTTTCTGAATGCGCTGCTCCCGCGGGCCGCGGCATGCTTCGAGGAGGGCCGCGCGCTGGAGAGCAGGCTGCTCAATGGGCTGATCGCGCTGTTGGTCGAACACGGCCCCCCGCTCGACGCACGCCAAACGGAATCGCTGGTCCTCGCGTTTGCGACCACCGAATTCGGCGACGAGGCATACCCCGCGATCGCAACGCTGCTCACGCGTGCCGAGAACGACGGTGCGGCAACGCGGGATTCGGCGCTACGCAAGGCGTGGCAAGCGCTCCGCCAGCACTGCAACGACAACGTGCGCATCGACGAGTTCCGTGCGCGGATCACGGCTCTCGTCGACGGCCCCGACGCTCGAATCGAGTCCGGCGAAGCGTGGGCCGACGCGGCGATCGCCGACATCGCGGCCCTCGACGCCGACGCCAAGGCCGCATGGGCCGCCCTGCTCGATCACGTCGCGCGGGCGAAGGCGGGCAAACCGACGCCGAAGTGGAGCGCCACCGCGACGACGCTTCGCGGCGCGGCGCCCGGGTTCCGCGAGTGCGTGCTCCGCTGGTTCTCGCTCGTCCCCGCGGACGAGTCGCGCCAGATGCTGGATCGGAACGCCAACGTCCTGAAGGGGCTCGCGTGGTGCTGCGCCGACCTGCCCGAAGACCGCGACGTCGCCCGCGCACTCGGCGCGCTGGCGCTCACGTCGTTCAAGAAGCTCCCGGGGATCGGTGCGCGCGCGGTGCGGGTCGGCAACGCGGCGATCCTCGCGCTCGGTCGGCAGGGGCTCTCGGGCGTCGCGCAACTCAGCGTGCTCGCCGTGCGCGTGAAGGTCGGCACCGCGAGGAACAGCATCGAGAAAGCGCTCACGGCGGCGGCGGACGCTGCGGGTCTGTCGCGCGACGACCTCGAGGAGATCGGCGTCCCCGAATACGGCTTCGCGGCGGTCGGCCGGCTCGAACGCACGCTCGGCGAACACGTCGCCGTCGTGACGGTGACCGGCAACGCGTCGACCGACCTCGCGTGGCGCACCGCCGCGGGGAAGCTCCAGAAGACCGTGCCCGCCGCGGTCAAGCGCGACCACGCCGCCGCGTTGAAGTCGCTGCGCGCCGACGTGAAGGACATCCAGAAGCTCGTCACCGCGCAGGCGCACCGCATCGAAGCCACGCTCCTCACGCGGCGCCGCTGGCCGGTCGCGACGTGGCGCGAACGCTACGTGGACCACCCGCTCGTCGGCACGATCACGCGCCGACTGATCTGGCGCTTCCGCGGCGACGACCGCGAGGCGATCGGCGCGTGGCACGACGGCCGCATCGTCGACCGCGACGGGATCCCGATCGACTGGCCCGAGGCCGAGGTCGAGCTGTGGCACCCGATGGACGACGACGCGGACGAGGTCGCCGCGTGGCGCGCATGGCTCGTCGAGCACCGCGTGCGCCAGCCGTTCAAGCAGGCCCACCGCGAGGTCTACCTGCTCACCGATGCCGAGCGCACGACGCGCGTCTACTCGAACCGCTTCGCGTCGCACATCCTGAAGCAGCACCAGTTCAAGGCGCTGTGCGATGCGCGCGGCTGGCACTACGCGCTCCGCGGCGCGTGGGATTCGCCGGACTCCACCGCGACGCTCGCGATCCCGAGCGCCGGTCTGCACGCCGAGTTCTGGACCGACCCGACGAACGACGACTACGAGACCGACGTCAGCGAGTCCGGCATCTACCTCTACGTGGCCACCGACCAGGTGCGCTTCTACCGCGACGCCGACCCGGACGCCGCCCCCGACACGCACTGGCACCGCGGGGAGCGCGGCGCCGAGCCGGTGCCGATCGCCGACGTCCCGCCGCGCGTGCTCACCGAAGTGCTCCGCGACGTCGACCTGTTCGTCGGCGTCGCGAGCGTCGGCAACGACCCGGCGTGGGAAGACGGCGGCCCCGAAGGACGCTACCGCGACTACTGGACGTCCTACTCGTTCGGTGAGCTGTCCGCCACTGCCGAGACGCGCCGCACCGTGCTCGAGGGGCTCGTGCCGGCGCTCAAGATCGCCGACCGCTGCACGCTGACCGAACGCTTCCTCGTCGTCCGCGGCGACCGGCGCACCTACAAGATCCACCTCGGCAGCGCCAACATCCTGATGGAGCCGAACGACCAGTATCTGTGCATCGTCCCCGGCCGAGGCGCCGCCGCCGGGACCGCCGCCTCCAAGCGCGTCTTCCTCCCCTTCGAGGGAGACGCCACCCTGGCGACGATCCTCAGCAAGGCCTTCCTCCTCGCCGCCGACACCAAGATCACCGACCGCACGATCCTCAGCCAGATCGGCTGATCGCCACCGTTCGTCGAGAGCTACGTAACCCGCTCTCGACATTGACAATAGGCGCGCCCGAGCAACCGCTTGCCGCCAGCCGTATTCCCGATATACTGTAATACAGTATTGCTGTAGACCCACCACCCGGAGCCGGGCTCATGAAGGAACACATCACGATGAACGCCAGGGGCGTGATCACGCTCCCCGCGAAGCTACGCCGGGCGCTAGGCCTGGAAGCGGGCGAGGTGCTCGTCGCGGAGACGACCCCTGACGGGATCCTGCTTCGACCCACCGTGAGCATTCCGGTGGAGATCTACACGGAGGAGAGAATCGAGGAGTTCGCGAGCGACGCCCCGGCGATCGAGCGACTCCTGCGCGAACGGGACTGACGCATGCGCGTCTTCCTCGACGCGAACGTGCTATTCTCCGCGAGTCAGCCGGGAAGCGCGTTCGCACGCCTCATCGCCCAAACAGCTGAACAAGCGACGCTGCTCACGTCCGACGTTGCCCGCGCCGAGGCGCGGCGAAATCTCTCCCTCAAACGGGCCGCCTGGGTGAGCGCTTTCGACGAACTGCTCAGCGCGGTCGAGATCGTCCCATCGTCGATCTTCCAACTGCCCGTGGAGCTCGACGATAAGGACGTCCCGCTTCTGTGCGCAGCGATCCGCTCCGGGAGCGACTACTTCGTCACCGGCGATCGGCGCGACTTCGGGCACCTCTTCGACACACGCGTCGGCGTCGTGACGATCATCACGCCGCTGCGGCTCGCCGAATTGCTGTAGCCAGGTTGCCCGACTCCTACGGCACGAGGCCTACGCGCCACATGTTCGAGCTGTGGTCCTGCCGGACGACCATGTAGTAGGCGAAGCGGAAGTTGATGCCGGAGTTGCCTTGGCCGGCGAGGAGTCCCGGCGGCACGTTCAGTGTGGCTTGTCCCTTACCCTGCGCGTTTGTCACCGCGAACGCGTTCTGGAAGACCGGCGAGTTCGAGATGTTGAACGACAGGATGAAGATCTGCCCCGGGTTGAGCGGCAGGTGCATGTTGATCGCCGGGATCTGGAACCCGGGCAGGAAGCCGTTCGCGGTGAACAGCAGCTGATACGTGCGGCCGGCGTGTCGGGTGCCGGCGTCGATCGCGAAGTTGATCGGCTGCGGGTTCGAGACCGACAGCGTGGACGCCGAAGCGGTCAGCGTCTCCTCGACGAACACCTGCGTGCGGCCGCGCGAGAACGTGAACGGTCCCGGCACGTTCTGGAGCTGATACTGGAACGCGCCCACCGCGAGGTCGCCGCGGTTGTCGTCGTTGACGTCGTTGAGGCCGCACACCGCGAAGCCGAACTGGCTGTTCGCGCTCGGGCCGTCGTACCGGCGGATCAGGGTCTGCGTCGCGCCGTCGTAGAGGAAGACCGCGCCGAGGTTCTGGTTCAGCCCCGAGTAGAGCGGCGCACCGACGGCGAACTCGTCGACGGTATCCCCGTTCGTGTCCGGCACGCGCGCCGCGAACCGACCGAAGCGCACGCCGGCCAGCGGGCCGGGAATCGTCGTGAGGATCGGATACGGCGCCTGACCGGAGTAGACGTAGACCATGCCGGCCGCGACGTTCGGTCCGTTGTTGTGCGTCGGATCGCCGACGAGGAACTCGTTGAAGCCGTCGTTGTTCAGGTCATCGAGGCCGGTGACGTGGTGGCCAAAGTCCACCGAGCCCGGCATCCCGACCAGCGTCGCGAGGGTCGCGCCACTCGCGCCGGCCATCACGTAGACCGCGCCCGGGCCGGCGGTCGTGCCGCCCGGTGCGTCGAGCGCGCCGATCACGTAGTCCGGCACCGTGTCGCCGTCGATGTTGCCGACGCCGGCGAGGCCGGAGCCGAGGCGCTCACGCGCGTTCGCAGGAAGGTGCGCGCGCAGCGTGCTGCCGTTGGTGCCGTCGAAGATGAAGACCTCGCCACCGAGGAACGTGCCCGACGAGGAGTTCCACGCACCGGCGATCACGTCGTCGTTACCGTCGCCGTTCAAGTCGAGCGAACCGAGCGAGTAGCTCAGCTCGTCGCTCGGGTTGGTGCCGTTCCGGCCCCACACGAAGTTGCCGTTGTGGTCGAGCACCTCGACGCGACCGTTTCGACCGGGGCCGGTCATCAACGAGGAGTAGCGATACGCGCCTGCGACGATCCAGCCGGTGCCGGTGGTCGTCGCCGTCGAGGCGATCCCCCACACGTTGTGGCCGAGGAGCCCACCGGCCTGCCCGCCCTGGTAGTGCCAGAGCACGCGTCCGGTCTTGCCGCTGTAGACCGACACGCGACCGACGTCCGCGCCGGTCGGGCCGTCGAAGCGGTGGCTACCCGCGACGAACTCGTCGTTGCCATCGCCGTCGATGTCGGGCACGCGCGCAACGCTCACGCCCATCTTCGCGTCCGGCGATGCGCCGCTGACTTGATAGAACGGCTGGTTGCCCTGTGCGGCGACGGATCCCGCCGCGATCCACAACGTGACGAAACCGCACACGAGGCGGCCGAAGTGTCCCCGAATCATCTGCTCAATGTCCTCCGAACTTCTCGCGACACCCACCCGTGACGCAAGTCGATTGCACTCTCCAATGGCACTTGAAGCGTAGCCGAACCATGCGGCCGGCGCAAAGCCTCCCCGCGCGTCGCGTTTCGGGATCGTCTCGATTCGCCCATCAACGCGACGCGCCCGGTCCACCGAGGTGAACCGGGCGCGCAGCTCCGGAATGCGGGGTTGGCCGAATCAGCGGCCGAGGACGGTCCGCATCGCGTTCGTGATCGCGGCCGTTCCGGCGAACTCAGCGCCCGGATCGAACACGCCCCACTGCCAGTAGATGTTGAACCCGACGATCACCGGCGGGCCGGCCGGCAACGGAATCGGCAGCTTCGCGAAGCCGGAACCGTTCGTAGTCGTCGGGAAGAACACGTTGATCAGCGTCACGAGGATCGCGCAGTTCTCCGGCACCGGGTTCACGCGCGCGAGCGAACCGACGAGGAACGCGGTCGCGCCCGGGCGAGCGTTGTCGATCGCGATCGCGAAGTCGGGGTTCGACAGCAGCGCGTGGCCACCTTCGGTCAGCACGATCGGCGCAACGCCGTTGGCGCCACGGCAGCCCTGGCCGAAGTAGGCGAGCACCGCGTGGTTGTCCCCGCGATACCAGTCCACCGTGTCGGTCGTCGTGTCACACACGACCAGGTCGGCCGCCACGTCGCGGTTCAGGTCCGCGAGCGCGATGCCGGCCGGGGCCGACGGGGCGGTGATCGTCGCGGTGCGTCCGAACGCCCCCGAGCCCGACGAGATCTTGTGCGAGCGCCAGTCCTGCAGCAGCGTGATCGTGCCGCCGACCAGGTTGATCACCGCGACGTCGCGGTGCACCGGGCCGTCGTTGCGATCGCCGAGGAAGTCGCCCGCGACGACCGCGTGCGCGCCCTGGTCGGTGTTCGTCGTCACGGCCGGCGCGATCGAGAAGCCCGCCGGCGTGCTCGTGTTCGGGAACACCGAGACGCTGCCCGTGACGAGCGGCGGGTTGCCGAAGTTCGCGCAGATGATCTCCGGCGCGTCCAGGCCGTCCAGGTTGTCGATCGTCACACCGCGCGGGCCGAGGCCGCCGGTGAGCACCGGGCCGGCGATGAACAGGCCGGCGATGTTGCGATACGTGTGCACGTTCAACAGCGACGTCGGCGCGTTGAGCCCGGCGTCGGTCACGACCGCGTCGAGATCTCCGTCGAGGTCGATGTCGCCGAGCGCGCAACCGCGGCTCGAGCCGATCAGCCCGAACGGCGCGCTCCCGACGAACGACGTGCCCGTGCCCGTGTTCGTCAGCAGGCGCGCACCGCCGAGGACGGCCGGCGCGGTGCCGGCGAGCGACACGAGGATGTCGTCGCGGTTCGCACCGTCCACGTCACCGACGGCGATCGCCGACGGCGACTCGCTCGCCGAGATGCCGGTGCCGAGGATCGTCGCGGCGGTCGCCGCGGCCGGGAACGCGACCCCGCCGAGGTTGTTCAGCACGGTGACGACCGTTCCGTTCGCACACGCGACCGCGAGGTCGGGCGCGGTGTCGCCGTTCAAGTTGCCGGTCGCGATCGCGGTCGGCGCCGAGCCGCCGGGCAGCGACACGGTCTGGCCGAGCGGGAACGCGCCCGCGCCGTTGCCGTACCACACGCGGACGTTGTCGCCGGTGTTGTTCACGAACGCGACGTCCACGTAGCCGTCGCCGTTGAAGTCGCGGGCGACGACGCCGGTGGGATCGCTCTGCGCGGTGTCGATCGACGCCGGCGCCTGGAACGATGCCGGCTGGACGCGCGCGTCGCTGTCGCTGACGCTCGCCGACCCGCCGACGAGCCGGGGACCCGGCACGACGATGTCGTCGTAGATGTTGTGGCGCCACGTGTTCGGGCCCACCGACGGACCGAAGTCCTCGGCGAGCGAACCCGCGATCCGCGCGTTGAGCAGGCGGTTGCCGCGGTAGAGGCCGGTGCCCTGCGCCTCGGTGAAGAGGTTCACGAACGCGCAGTCCTCGATCGTGTTCGCCTCGACGTAGTTCGTGCCGATCGGCGACGTCGGACCGAAGTCGCTGCCGTCGTCGATGTTCATGCCGACGTCACACCCGGAGATGTGGTTGCCGGTCATGCGGAGGCGACGCGTCGGCGCGAAGACGAGCACGCCGGACGACGAGAACGTCCCGCCGGTGAACTCGAAGCCGAAGATGTTGCAGCCGTGCAGGCCGCCGCGGACGTTGCTCGAGAACTGCACGCCGTTCTGCGAGATGAAGCCGACCGGGCCGTAGCCGCGGCAGGTGCAGTTGACGAAGTTCGCGGTGCCGACCTTCGCGATCAGGTGGCCCTTCTGGATGTTGCACGTCGACGTGCGGTAGACGCGCACGTTCGTCGCGCCCTCGAAGGACGAATCGCCGTCGATCCAGATGCCCGCGCCGCGCTGGAAGCCGTTCGGCGTCGGGTCCTGGAAGTTGTTCACGTTGCAGTAGACGATCTCGCCGCGCGCCGCGCGGTAGACGATGCCGACGAACGCGGGGCCGCCGGCGGTGTCGCCGAGCGAAGCGCCGTCCACCGTGAAGCGCGAGAAGTAGACTTCGACGTCGGCCGTGGACGGCGTCGTGTCTTCGACCCACACGCACGGGTCCGCCTGGATCGAGCTGTTCACGATCGGGGCGATCGTGTTCGAGAGCTTCTTCGACGCATCGATCGCACGCGACGCCGGCATTTGGATCGTCGTCGTGCTGGCCGGAATGCCAGGCATCGCGACGCCGCCGAACAGCTCGAGGCTCTTGTCGCGGATGACGACTTGCTCGACGTAGGTGCCGGCGGCGACGCGAATCGTGTCGCCGGAGACGGCCGTGTCGACGGCGTGTTGAATCGTCGCGAACGCGAGCGCCGCGGTGGCGCCGGTGCCCGCGTTGGCGTTGCTGCCGTCCGGACGCACATACCAGTCGGTGGCCGGCACTGCACTCGCGAACAGTGCGACACACGCGACGGTCGTTACGAACCGTGATGCGCGAAGTCGGAACATGGTCCTGGTCTCTCCATTCCCCGATGCGTAGGCACGTTCCCGTTCGTTGGGAACGCGCGCCTGAATGATGTCGAGCACCCCGCGGATGCCCCCTGGTTGCACGCACCCGTTTTTGCGCGACGTCAATCGAGTCGAATTGCCTAGGACACGAGAATCTAAGGGAATCCCGCGGTGCGAGCAAGCGGTGAAATCAGGCGTTTTCGGGCGTCCGGGCCGACCCGACGTCCCAGCGAGCACCCGAACCGGCCGATGCCGCGGGGACTATCCGCGTATCGACAAGCACTTACGACGACCGTCTCGGATCGAGCCTGGCGATCACGTCTTCTCGCGCCTACGGGATCTTCACGACATTCTCGAATCGAGCCGAGCCGTGCGTGGAATTCGGCCTCCCGCGACGCGGCTTGAAGGTCCGATGAAGGCGATGCGATTTTCGAGGATCTCGCGGTTTTGCCTTGGCTCCGGGGTGCGATGTCGTGTAGCTTCCCGGAGCAGATCAAAACGGGTTTGCGCACCGACACGGGGTGATGGGTGCGCCGCCAGGCCATCGGAGAGTTGGCCGGGCAAGACAACACACCTGGGACGTCGCGCGGACCGGCCGGAGAACCGGTGCCGGGTGATCAGGAGAAACGGACAGGGGATTCGAGATGAGTCAGTTGCGTTCGATACTGACGCGCAAGCGCGTGATCGTAGGCGGCATGTTCGCCCTCGTCCTCGCTGCGTTCGTCGGCGCCAGTGAGGGCACGCCCGCCCCGGTGCCGGCACCGCCGCCGCAGCAGGCGACGGACGATGCCTTCTTCTTCAACCCCTACACGCTGCAGAAGCAGCGGATCAAGCCGCTCCGCGCAGGCAAGGTCCGCCCGCGTCCGGGCAGCCGGCCGAAGCCCACGTCGGTGTTCCTTCCGGGACGCCCGCCGAAGGCGAGCCCGACGCTGTAGGGACTGCCTGAAAAAGGGTTTGCGTTCGACAGCGTGAATCCGGGAGAATGAAGAGCGCGTGGTGACCTCCGGTCGCACGCGCTCTTTCGGTTTGGGTGCGATTCAACGGTAAGACGGACAAGATGGGACCGGTTCCGGTCGTGGTGCGGCCGACATACGAGCGATCCAGCCCCGAATCGCTCTCGGGTGACGAACCGTGTGCAAAGAGCACATGAAATTGAGGTTCATGCTTACTTCCAGTGACTCAATTGCCCACCGATGGCACACGGTGCGCAACCGGGGTGGCCTCGGGCTCGCCGCGCTGGCCCTCGCCCTCGCGAGCTGCTCGAGCGTCAAGGTGTCCACGCCGGAGGAGTTCGCCCGGTTCGAGGCGGCGGGGCCGTACACGCCGACGATTGATATCGAGGCGTTGACCAGCGCGAAGCTGGAGACGGGGCCCTATCGGGTGGCGGCGGATGATGTCCTGTCGCTGGACATGCCGGACGTGATCCGGGCGCTGTCGCCGCAGGCGGATGACTCGCGGCAATTCAGCCAGGATCGGCGCTCGTTGATACACCGCTGCCGGGTGACCCAGCAAGGCACGATCACCCTGCCGGTCGTCGGCGAGATTCCGGCCGCGGGCAAGACCCTCGGCGAGATCGAACAGGCAGCGGTTGCGGCATATCACCCGAAGTACGTTGTCCACCGCCCGTCGGTCGTGGCCGAGGTTACCGAATACAGTGTGGTTCACGTCACCGTGATGGGCGCGGTCGAGAACCCCGGCATCTACGCGCTGACGAGCCGCGAGCGCTCGCTGGTCGGCGCGCTGATGAAGGCCGGCGGGATCGGTGGCACGCAGGTTCGCGCGGGCGGGATCATCACCGGTGGCGCATCGGCCGTGCGCGTGCGCAACCGCGGCACGGCGTCGGACGAGCGCATCCCGCCGGTCGTGCTTCCGGTCACCGGCGTGAACCTGCCGTTCACCGACCTTCCCCTCACCGACGGCGCAACCGTCGAGGTGATCGGGCTCGACCCGCAGGTGTTCACGTTCGTCGGGCTCGTGACGAAGCCCGGGACCTACGCGTATCCGCCGGGTGCGAAGTACTCGTTGCTGCATGCGCTGGGCTTCGCGGGCGGCATCGATCCGGTCTCCGACCCGCACTACGTGCAGGTCTACCGCCAGGACGCGTCCGGCGAGATCGTAATGGCCACCTACAACATCTACGGCCCCGAGGGCATGACCCGTGCGGCCGGCGTCGAGATTCGCAACGGCGACATCTTGCACGCGGCCCGCACGCCGCGCACCGAAGCACGGCGTCTGATCTCCGGTCTGTTCCGCGGTGGCCTCTTCTTCGGCGCCACCTACGACCTGGGGGACAACTGATGTCGTCTGAACGCCCCCCGGTTGAATACACGAACGGTGCGAGCGCGAGCGAGCTGCCGATCTACCGGCCGAACGTGGAGCATGCCGAGTTCGACGGGCCCAACCTGCTGCAGGTGATTTGGCATGGGCGCTGGATCGTGTTGATCTGCACGGTCGTGGCGCTCGTGGCCGGGGTGTGGTACCTGGCGACCGCGACGCCGATCTTCGAGGCGACGTCGCGGATCTACGTCGAAAAGGAAACCCCGACCGCGTTCAGCGGCGACATCGGGATCGGGATGACGCAGTCGCGGAACTACCTCTACACGCAGGCCGAGCTGTTCCGTTCGCGACCGATCCTCGAGGACGCGGTGAAGCGGTTGCCGGTCAGCGAGATGCGCGAGTTCCGCGACGTGATGAACCCGGTCGCGCACCTGCGCATCGATTGCCTCAACGTCGACGTGGGCAAGCGAGACGAAATCCTGAGCGTGTCGGCGCGGTCGCCGTATCCGAACGACGCGGCGCTGATCGTCAACGAGGTGGTCGATGCGTATCACGCATATCACCTCGAGAAGAAGCAGACCACCGCACGCGAACTGCTGAAGATCCTCGAAGAGAAGAAGACCGAGTCCGACGCACAGATCGAGAAAGACGAGCAGAAGCGGACGGACCTGAAAATCGCGTCCGGGGAGCTGCTGCTCGAGAGCCGCGGCGAAAACCTCGCGCTCGCGAACCTCGCGGGACTCCATCGCGCACACCTGGACGCGGAACTGGCGCTCGCGGTCGCCGAGTCGGAACACCAGCAACTAGCGGCCGTCGCGAAGTCCGCAGTGAGCGGCCGGGCCGCGTTCCTGCCGCCCGACGCGAACGCCTACATCGAGGCGATGCGTCGCGAGTACCGTCGGGTCGCGCGCGAGCACCGCTTCGATCTCGAAGACGCCGAGGGGCGCCTCGCGATCCTGAAGGAGCAATACACCGGCGACTCACTGTCGGTGCGCGCCGCGCGGGCACGCGTCGAGCGGCTCCGCACCGAATCGGAGCGCCTCGAGAAGGAGCACCGCGAGCAGGTCGCGAGCTTCGTCGACGAGACGTTCGAGACCGCGCTGCAGCGTGCCCGAGTGGCGCGTGACGAGGCCAAGGCAAACCTCGCCGAACTCGGCGTCAAACTCGCGGCGAACCGCGAGCAGGCGATCGGCGCGACGTCGAAGAACGCCGAGCTGGAGCAGATCGAGTCGCGGCTGGAGCGGGCGCAGAAGTACTCCGATCTGCTCACCGAGAAGATCCAAGCGCTGAACGTCAGCGAGAAAACGGGCGCGCTGGCGATCATCCGCCTCGATGCGGCAGAGATCCCCGAGAAGCCGGTCGCGCCGCGCCCGACGCGCATCATGGCGGCCGCGCTGTTGATCGGCCTGCTACTCGGCGCGGGCTTGGCGCTCCTGAAAGACCAGCTGGACCACCGCCTGCGCTCCAGCGAGGAGATGGCGTCGGTCATCGGCGCGCCCGTCCTCGGCGTGCTGCCGCACATGAAGGACGTGAAGAACGCGTCGCTAGCAGGCCGCCGCGTCCACCTGAGCCCGGAGTCGCTCTCGGCCGAGGCGTATCGCACCGTGCGCACCGCAATCGACTTCAACGCGCCGAACGCGAAGACGATCCTGTTTACGTCGCCCACCGGCAACGACGGCAAGACCACCGTGGCGTGCAACGTCGCGATCGCGATGGCGCAGGTCGGCCGCAGGGTGCTCCTCATCGACCTCGACATGCGCCGACCGAGCCAGCACAAGGTGTGGCCGGTCGAGGAGAAGGGCGACCGCGTCTCGATCACCGACGTCATCGCCGGTCGCGCGATCGTGGACGACCTGATGTACGACACCGAGATCACCGAGCTGAAGCTGATGCCGTGCCTGCGCCCGGTCGACAACCCGGCCGAGCTGATCAACCGCCCTGAGTTCGCCGAACTGCTCCAGGTGCTGTCCGCACGCTTCGACCGCATCATCGTCGATTCGCCGCCGGTCATGCCGGTCGCGGACTCGCGCATCCTCGGCCGCCTCTGCGACGCGACGATCGTCGTGCTCCGCGCCGAGAAGTCGGCGCGCAAGGTCACCGAATTGACACGCGAAGCCCTCGTCGGCGTCGGCGTGGACATCCTCGGCACGATCGTCAACGACGTCCCGCGCACAAAGGGCGGCCAGGGCTACTACGGCTACTACTCGAACTACGGCGCCTACGGCTCCTACGGTTCGTACGGTCGCTACGACCGTGAGGGTGCCGAAGGAGCGCCGGAGCGCAGCCGATCGTCGCGGCGCCGCCGCGCGTCCCGGACCCAAGCGGACTAGCCGCCGATGTCCGGGGTCACCGTCGACGAGATCTTCCAGCCGCGCAACAAGTTCGACCTCGTCCTCGAGGGGCTGATCTACGCGCTCCTGATCTTCTCCCCACTCGCGATGGGCGTCGTGGAGGCGTGGAGCGAGTTCGTCGTCGTCTGCCTCGGTGCAGCGATCGCACTCGTGCTCACCGCCAAGTTCATGTTCGACCGCGACGCCAAACCGGTCTGGACGTGGGCCTACGTGCCCCTCGGCCTCTTCATCCTCTTCGCGGTCATCCAGATCATCCCGATGCCCAGCAACTGGATCGCGCTGATCTCACCCAACACCGTGGCGCTGAAGAAGGAACTGATCGGGGACATCGATCCGCTGCACACGACGACGATTTCGTTCTACCCGCATTCCACCAAACACGACTTGCGACTCCTACTGGTATTCGCGGCCGCATTCGCAGCCGGCACCAACATCGTTCGACGTCGCCCGTCCCTCACGCGCTTCCTAACCGTTGTCTCCACGCTCGGAATCGGCCTCGCTGTTGTCGGTATCGCTCAGGTGGTTACCGGCACAGAGAAGATCTTCTGGCTCATCACAACATCTACTGACGGCGTGACCCGAGGCGGCTCATTTGTGAACCGCAACAACTTCTGCATGTGGATGAACCTGACCGCCGGATGCTCACTTGCACTGTTGTTCCTGAGACTCGAAGAGGGGCTACGCGGGTTACCCAAGACGCTTGCAAGCGTCTGGACTTGGCTCACGAGCCCGAATGCGCGACTGATCTGGCTCCTCGCGGTTGGAATCCTCCTGCAAGCCACCTCCGTCTTTCTGTCGTTGAGTCGCGGGGGCGTCCTCTCCCTCCTGTTTGCTGGCACTGCTGTGACTCTCCTCATGGCAATACGACGCCGAATACAAGGGCCTGCGTGGGTCATGATTGGCCTAGCCATGGCCGCATTCTCGTGTGTCCTGCTTGTCGGCTTCGACGCGGTCTATGGCCGATTGACTACACTGGCGGACGCATCGTCCTACCTCGGCCGCTGGGGCATCGCGAAGGGTGTCTTGATGGCATGGACACAGTTCCCCATCGTGGGGGCTGGCCTTGGCACTCACGAAGTGGTTTATCCGATGTTCGGACGGATCAAGAGCCCGAACTTGTTCGCGTACGCCGAGAACGAGTACGCTCAACTGGCCGAAGAAACAGGACTCGCCGGGCTTCTCATGTTCGGCGCGGCTGCACTCATCGTCGCGGTTGCATGGTCGCGCGCCCTTACAGGTCCGCCGCACACCGCTGCGTTAGCCTACGGTGGTGCTTTCGCGTTGTTGGCGACCCTCACGCATAGCCTGGGCGACTTCGGGTTCCACCTCTCCGCCAACCACTGCCTCGTTGCGGTCTTGTGCGGCGCTATTGTTGGCGCGCGCGGGCCCCGCAAGCTCGTCACTGGTTCATCCACGAGAAGGCCCGTGTTGCAAGTAGTCATCGCAACAATGGTCGCGCTGGTGCACGCATGGAGTCTCTGGTCGGCACGCTGCGCCTGGTCCGCTGAGGCCAGCATGGCCAGTGCGGTGGCCAAGCAGTCCTGGATGGACCGACACGACTGGAACGCAGATAACGAACGTCGCACGGACCTCCTCGCCTCCGCCCAAGCCGCCCATCAGCTTGAGCCGGCGAACGTGCATTATCGTTATTGGCTGGCTCTCTTTCGACTGCGATCCATGACGAGCGGGGCCCTCCTGAACGTCGCGGACCTCTCCCAGGCCGCGGCCTCTCGATCTGCCGTCGGCCGCATCGCGTCTGATCTACATGAGGCTCGCCGCGTTTGCCCAACCTATGGCCCCGCCTACTGTGTGGCCGGGCAACTAGAGTGGCTGGTCCTCGAGCGCGAAACCGGCCCGACTTTGATTCGCAAGGCCGTGACTCTGGCGCCGTTTCATCCATCCGTTTGCCTGGTCGCCGGCCTACTACACCTGACCGAAGGGCGGAGCGATGCGGCATTGACGCAGTTTCGACGCGCCTTGGCGTTGGACCGCGACCTGTTCGAGCCGATTACTGCAGCTCTCATGCAGGCCGAACAACCAGAACTCGCGATAGAGCTCGCCGGGAGTGAATTGGATTTCCTGGTTCACCTCGAGGCACACCCTTCGCTCGCCGAGCGTCCAGCGTCCGCAGCCCGCGCGCTCCGCTCACGCGTCGCCCGTCTCGTAAGCCAGAACGCGACGAACCCCAACCTGTCTCCCGAACTGCTTTCACGCCTCGCCCGCTTCAGCGCAAAGACTGGTGATTTACCGCAAGCGGTCACATTCCTGCGCCGTGCGATAGACGCGCGCTACGACCACATCATGTGGCGACTTCGCCTAGCAAGGATCTATGTCAAACTTGGTCGACGAGACGACGCCAAGCGCCAGGCACAAGTTTGTCTTAGACTTCACCCTGACTCGACGGACGCCGCGAAGCTCCTATCGGAGCTTTCCACGCCGCGGTAGCTGGCGGCTCCCCAGCAAACCGCCCTCCGTCGCCTCTCCAACCCCCTCCTCCAAATACCCCCATCGCTTGGCCTCCACCTCAACGTGCGCCAGAATCTCCCTAGCATCCTCCGACGGCGCGAGGCTCCAGTGCTGAGCCCTACTCGACTGGATTAACCCCGCTGCGCGTCGCACTTGCCCATCCGACGCATCAATGCGCAGGCGACCGAGGAGTTCAGTCAGGATCGCACTCGGGCTCGCGAGTAAATCCTCGTACCGGAGTGCAATAACTCGATCTCCTTCGAGGTCGCGAAGATCATTCCTCGCGGTGGCCACCGCGTGCAACCACTGTATTCCCGCGAATGCGACGGTCGAAACCGCCTCCAAATCCTCCTCGTACCCAGGATACCGAAGACCCCATACTCGCCGCGGACTCGCCCCCACAAAGCGTTCCACCAGAACCTCGCGAACAAACCGCTCAAAATAATGATGCAACTGACTTGTCGGCGTCTCCCTTACCCGGCGGACCAGCCGTGCCATGCCCGGCTTCCAGCTCCACACCCTGCTCGCAGACACAGCGACCGCCAACGGATGGCGAACCACGTGCACGAACGTGGCCTCCGGGAAGATCCGGGCGACGTATGGCACGCGAAGGACATTCACCGGCGTCTTCTCGAACAAGACGGACGCGTTTCGGCTCCTCGCGTAACCCTCAAAGCGCCGCCTTATGTAGCTGCACACTCCCAAATCTGCATCCTCTTCGAGAAATCGATCGTGCCGCCTCGAAGGATCCGCGTAGTTCCATAGCGTCCGCGGTTCATGCCATACGGCGATCCCGGGGAGCTCCTTGAAGAGCGTCGCCAACATCGTCGTACCCGATCGCGCTGTGCCGACGAGGATTATCGGCCTGAACGAAATCTCTCTCACGGTGCGCGCACCTCTCAGGACCGTACCAACAAGCTCTCATGATGCTACCAGAACGTTGACTTTAAGACAAAGGCGCGATAGACTCGGACGACCGCGCTCTACCCACCCTACGCCCTACCCAGGACGAGTCGTGCGAAGCCCGCAGCTCATGATCGGCACCCTCCGCGCCCATCTCCTGTCGCGTGTCCCGATTTACAGCGTATCGCTCGGCACGGGGACACGCGTTGCGCTCAGCGTGCACATCTCGCGTAAGAATGACATCGCCTTGGGGCGGCGCTGTTACGTCGGTCCCGAGTGCTGGCTCGGGGCCAACGTCCAGATCGGGGACGACGTTCTCATCGGCCCACGTGTGGCATTTGTTGGTGGGGATCACCGCATACCGAGTATCCCGTCAACAATTCGAGACGCTGGCCGGGACGTGCTGCGCACGACAGTCATCGGGGACGACGTGTGGCTTGGATACGGCGCGATCATCATGCACGGCATCACCATCGCATCGCACGCTGTGGTAGCTGCCGGCGCAGTCGTTACAAGGAACGTGGAAGAGGGTGCCATTGTAGGCGGGACGCCTGCGTCAGTAATCTCATGGCGTGGGAGGGAGGCATGACGACCACGAAAGACGCTCTTCGTGTCGTCGTAACCTATCGCGTCTGCCAAGCATGGCGTGTTCCTGTCTTTGAGCGACTTGCCAAGCACCCGGGACTCGAGTTGATCGTCCTCCACGGTGAAGACGTGCCCGGCACGAAGCTCCAATCCACCACGTCTGCAACAGGCTTCCGCCGAATCGAGATGCGAACCCGTGTGGTCGCGACCCGCCTTACGGGGAACGCGGCCCACCTGCTCTTTTGGCCGGAGCTTGGCCGCACATTGGAACAGCTGCGGCCCGACGTGATACTAGCCGAGGGCGGAAGCAACCTCCTTAATAATCTCGTTGTCTTTCGCCTACGCTCACGGCTCGGCTATTCTATTGTCTGGTGGAGCCTCGGCGAAATACCCGGCCGCCGCTATTCGTTTCCGGGGAAGCTCTTCCGCCGTCTGGTAGCGACGCTCGAGCGCCGAGCAGACGCCTTGCTCGGCTACAGCTCGGTCGCGCGACACTACTTCGAGCGGACGGAATGCGATCCGAACGACATTTTTGTGGCCCTCAACTGCATTGACACGGACGAGATAGACGAAAACGACGCTGAGTATGCGGAGCGCGGTGAGGCGCTTCGGGCCGGCTTGACTCCGCCTATCTTGTTGTTCGTTGGCGCGCTACAGCCACAAAAGAAAGTCGACCTTCTGATCCGCTGCTTCGCTCGCGCGCCGTCTGACCGGCACGCCACGCTACTCGTTATCGGCGATGGCCCCGACCGCCCGCGGCTTGAAGTGCTAAACCGAAGCCTCCACCGCGAAAACAGGGAGGTGAGGTTTCTTGGTGCCGTGCACGATCAAGTCGGCTCCTATTTTCGAGCCGCCGACGTCTTTGTCTTGCCCGGGCTCGGAGGCCTCGCAGTCAGCGAGTCCCTCGCTCATGGCACTCCCGTGATTTGTGGGCAAGGCGACGGTAGCGAAGTCGACCTCGTCATCCCGGGGCGTACGGGGCTGCGCTATGAGCGCCCGCCGGATGCTGAGTATGAGACATGGCTCACGAACTGCATCGCCGATGTTATTAATGGCAAGTACGATCTTTCGACAATGGGCCGACAGGGACGTGCACACGTCCGCGACTCAGCTGGCATTTCCCGTTATGTGTCGTCGATAGCAGAGGCGGTTCGTCATGCGCATCGCAAGCGCATGACCTCGCGGGAGGCCTAACGACGTTTTCTGATTCGCCGTAAGCGTCGGACCATTGGCATCATGCTCGCTTGGGTTCCCGGCCCGTCTCCTGAGGTGCGCGTGACCATGACCTTCGTCACGGCGCACAGACCTACGAACGTAGCGAGCGCAAGACACGCGGAGATGATCGACACTGTGAGACCTTCTAATCTGAGCGCTTCGCAACTGGCGGTCAGTACGTATGATGGAACTAGCGCCAAGAGGCCCAGCGCGAGCAGCGAGAATAGAGGACGCAGCGTTGCGAACATGGGTGCGCGCATAGCACGGCACAACCAGCGCAGTGTCACCGCGGTAACGAGGAATTCGACAAGTCCCAGACCTACAACAAATCCCACTGACCCCAAGAGACTCGTCACGGGGGCCACAATCAGAGTGACGCTAGCGACTCGAAGCAGCCCAATCCACGTAATCGCGCGAACAGCGCCCCGGGCCAGTAGCGCCGTCACGACCACGCTTCGGACGGCGGTCGCGATCAAGAACGGCATCCACAGCAAGAAGAAAGTCGACAGCGCCTCCGGTGCTGGCGCGTTCACGTTGCCGTTCGCAAAGAGCACTTCAAAGACCAAGCCACCGGCAGCCGCGACCGGCACGGCAAACGCCAACACGACGAAAACACTAGTTCTGGTGGCGGCGCCCACGATCTCAAGAACGTCCTCGAGTCTGCTCCCTGCCCAGAGCCTCGGTAGCTTGGAGAGTGTAATGGCAACAATGGAGCCCGTCAGAAGTCCGACAGGCACCATCCCGACACGTTGGGCATATCCCACACTCGTCACGTCACCTGCGGGCAACCAAGCGGCCACATGACGTTCCGCCCAGACGCCGACAACGCCGCCGGTCGAGCCCAAGCCCACCAGGCACATGAGGCTCAAGATCGCGCGCATCAGGGCGCGGCTATCCACTCGATGAAATGAGAAGCCAAGCCCGCATCGGTGCGCCCAAACGAGGCAAACAACGGCCTGCGTGGCCGCGCCAACGACCACACCGAGAGCCGCCGCTTCGATCCCTTGAGCCTCGTGCCAGGCCGCTACGAAAACCAACGTAGCCACCGGCAGTGCGGCTGAGACTGACCGCACCACGAGCAGCCGACCCACCGCGCGTGCGCGCGCCGCGACGATGGCGGTGACCGAAAACCAGGGCAAGGCCCACGCCATCGTCCGCAGTATCGATACGGCATCAGCACCGCGACTTTCACCGAGGAGGAAGACAGCGCTCGCGTCAGCTGCGCATGTGGCCAGAACGGCAAGAAGCAGCATGGCCGTGAGGAGAGTCAGCCCCAGCCAGCCTGCGATGGACTGCGCCATCCCCGCACGCGTCTCGCGCTGAAAGACCGGTACGAATACGTTTGGGACGGCAGCATAGAGTCCCAGGCCCAGAGCGGATACGATGGGAAACACGAGATAGAAAGCGTCGGTCTCCTCAGACGCTCCGAAGCATCGTGCGATCACCATGTCCCGACCGAGACCAGCCACCTTCATGAACAACGTCAACAGGCCGAGCGCGACAGCGAGTAGTCCGGACAGTCGCAAGCCCTCGACTCTCTCTCGCACATCACACCTCGTCGTCCCCGGGAACACACACTGGCTCACACGTAACTCTGCGGCTGCACTCACGCGTGCCGTGCGGGCTGCCGAGGTTCCGTTCCCGTTCGATATACCACACCGGCCCCGGAGCCGCGCCAGACGAATCTCACAGCTCTGGTCCCTCTTTCACAAACGCTCGCGAGTATCAAACTGGCCCAGCTCCACGACACGGAGTTGCCCGCTTGACTGAGTCGGCCCGTTTCCTCAGGATCACGAGCGCGCGCTCTGAGTCCCTGAGCTTCTGCTACACCGGTGGTAGGCTACCACGCGAAGTAGTGTCTCGATGAACACACGGCACGTCCAGACGATCGTAGTTGGCGCCTATCTCGGCGCGGCACCGTTCTACTGGATCCCCCTGATGTCGGATGCTGGCTGGCGGTCAGTCAAGTACGTGTGGGCGGCGGCAGCGATCGGACTGGCGGCACATGTGTATCGGAAGGCGCACGGGTGCATCCGCCTACCCCGTGGACCGTTTGGGCCGGCCGGGCTGATCGCTCTACTCGTGATCGGTTCTCCAGGATATCTTCAGGCAGAATCAGGCGCCGCTGCGGCGGAGGCCACGATCGATGTCCTCTTTGGGTTTCTGTTCGCTTGGGCCGGGTTCTGGGTCGCCAGCACTGGTCGAGACCAGCTCGATCGTGCTCTAGCAACGGCGGCGATTGTGATGAGTGCTGGAGTTCTCGTGCAACTAGCGCAGTGGTACAGCGGCCACCCTGACTGGCGATCGCCCTTTCGGCCCGAACTTCAGCTGTACCAGACAGGCTTCGGTGCCGGCCGAACCGGTTGGTCAAACGCGATTGCTTTATTGCTGCCTGGTGTCTACTTTCTTCGCCGCGGCACCACATACCTGCCTGCTGTCCTGGGCCTCCTCCTCCTTTCCGGTTGCGTCGCATGCGCTGGTCGCGCTGGGATCGTCGTCGCCACAGCCGGCTTGGCCGCTGGAGCTTGGACTCGAAGCACGCGGCGGTGGTTCGTTATCTCGATCGTCTCGGCCTTGTCAATACTAGCTGCCGTAGTCGCGTTCTCGCCGGAAACCCTGCGTCTTGAGCGACTGGAAGGTGGCTGGGACAGCTACAACATCGATGCGTGGAGTGCCGGCCGCACGACTGGCTACGCGGTGGCCCTTGAAATGCTCATAGAGCGCCCCGCGCTCGGCTATGGAGTCGATCAGGTCGATCTTCGCGATCACGGCTTTATCTACGCGGACGTCCACAACGTTTGGCTTCGCACGGGACTTGAGTTTGGAGTCGCCTACCCCCTGTCGTTTCTGTTGCTCATCGTCCTGCTGCTCGTTCGGCGTATGCGAACGCTGCTCCACACCCAACGAAGCCGTGAGCGCGGCCTCCCGATCGTGACAGTGGGCGCGGGGGTAGCCCTATCCATGTTCGAGCCGAATATCCTCATCGGCTCCTTTCAGGTTTCAGCAGTGTGGTGGTTTTGCTGTGGCATCCTGAGCGCACAGACACCCGACTCCGTGCTGAAGCCCAAGCCAGACCATGGAGGGCGACTTGGTTCGCCCGGCCGACTCACGCAGCACCCGCGCGTCATCTTCGCATCACCCGGCGATCAAGTGAGTGGAGCAGGCCATGCGAGATAGTCGCAAGCAAGACGTGGGCGTTGTGATCGTACGACTCTCGAAGAACGATGCGTGGGTAAATCACGAGCAAGCAAGCGCTCGAGGAGCGGCCTTCGGCCCCGACGGCCTCCTCCGTGCCAAGCAGTTGGCGGCGGCCGCGAATCACGCCTCGACTTCATTCGACGGATTTGTGTCGTTCATTCGCCAGCTGAACGGTTCTTTCGCGATCATCGTCAGACGCTCCAAGTCGCGCTGTTGGGTCGCGGTCGATCATGTTCGCACGATTCCGCTGTTCATCGGCAACGTTGATCAAGACATGATCGTATCGGCAGATTGGGACGGCGCCCGACCAGAGAGCCGAGCAGCGTCCCCATCCGAGTCCGCGACTGTGGGGTTCCTATTGTGCGGCTACGTGACCGGTCCTGACACGATGGACCCTCTCGTCTCGCAAGTACCTGCCGGCCACGTTGCGGATGTCGACGTAAGACGCGGCGTGCAGCGTCACCGTTATGTTGAGTTTCGTCCCAGCCTCGAGGCCTCCGTACCGCCTACGCGCGCTGAGCGCGAAGAACGGTTGCGCGAGGTCATCCGCGGATCGGTAGATCGTCTCATCCGTTACGCGGATGGGCGGCAGATCGTCGTGCCTCTAAGCGGCGGCCTCGACTCCCGGCTGATTCTCGCGATGCTGCGCCGCGCAGGCATTGCAAACACCTTGGGTTTCACATACGGCACACAGAGCAGCGCCGAAGCGACCGTAAGTTGTCGTGTGGCTCGGGCTCTCGCGACTCCATGGCACTTCGTTCGCTACTCTCCCGAAATGTGGTCGCAGTGGATCAACTCAACCGGGACCGATGCACTCCTTTCGCACATGCACCAAGGTGTTTCACTGCCACATGTACAAGACGCCATTGCGGTTCAGCACCTAATCAAGACTGGCATCATCCAGCAGAACGCGGTGATGGCACCAGGCCACTCAGGGGACTTCATAGCAGGCAGCCATATCTTGCGCCCACTACTAGGCACGAAGCAGACGTCCTCGACGGCGCTCCTGCGCCTCCTCCTGAATCGACATGCGAAACTGTGGCCCCATGAGAGATGCTCCGATGCGGCCTGGAGTGCTTTCTGCGATCGTCTGCGCGAGCAGGTCGCGTGGAACGACGAAATAACAGAGATACAAGCGATAGCCAACCACGACGATTGGGACTTGCGAGAGAGGCAAGCGAAGTTCATCGTAAACTCGGTGCGAGCCTACGAGTACTACGGACTTGACTGGTGGCTACCCCTCTTTGATCGAAGCTTCGTCGATCTCTGGGCTCAGATCCCGTGCGCAGAGCGGATAGACACTGCGCTGTACACGCGCGTAGCGGTGAGCGAGTACGCGCAGGTCGCAGCGGAACCCCTGCGCCTCGCACGGAGCACTGAACGGAGTGGGCTGATAGGGCAGGTCCGTGGTTTCTTGCTGAAACGACCCGCTCTTCGTAGCGTTAGTCGGCGACTGTACGACCCTTGGAAACGACGAAGGCTATACGACGAGCACCCTCTGCGTTGGTTCGGAGCATTCGACCGTCAGTACTTCGCAGCGCGTTTCGCCGGACGGGAGACCTTCTGGTCGTTTCTTGCGGATCACGTGCTCGCGAGCAACTACGCAGGGTCACTCCGCGCCGTTGAGCGGATCAACTTGCTTCGCGAGTAGGCTAACTGTCGTGACATTCTCAAGCTGGCCGGTTCCCAACCAAGGCCCCTCACTCGAGATTGCCGTCATTAGCTCTCGGATCATGCGCACGTGCCCCTTGTCCAGGTTCGCTGTTCGCCGGCTCGAACGCGAAGCACCAAAGCAACGTGCTGCTTTGAAGTTATCAATCACAATCACCCGACCCTCGCTGTACACCTCCACCCGCTCCTTCGGGTACGACTTCGCCCCGTTCGCAAAGTAGTTCACCGAGCCGATCGACCCATCCTCAAACCCGAGGATGATGCACATCTTGTCATCGCGGACCTCGACGCCTTCGCCCATCATGACCGACTTCACCGTCGTGATCGGGCTCTTGGCGAAGTAGGCGAGGAGGTCGATGAAGTGGCAGGCCTCGCCGATGATGCGGCCGCCACCGGTTGCCGGATCCTGGTACCAAGTGTCTTTCGGGATCGCGCCGGCGTTGATCGTGTACTGCATCGCGAGCGGTTCGCGGCGGCCTTCGAGTAGCTTCTCGACGAACTTCGTGTGGGGGCTGTATCGACGATTGAAGCCCACCATGTAGTGCAGCTCGGGGTGCTTCTCGCAGCACGCGACGACCTCGGCGAGTTGCTCCTCGTTGATCGCCATCGGCTTCTCGCAGAAGACGTGCTTGCCGGCCTCCATCGCACGGATCGTGAGCGGCGCGTGAGTATCGTGGCGCGTCGCGATGAACACGACGTCCACCTCGGGGTCGTCCAGCACCTGGTCGAGGTTCGTCGTCGCGATCTCGAAGCCGCACTTCGTCGCGAGGTGCTGCGCCGCTGCAGCATTCGTGCGCGCCGTAACGTACTTGAGCCGCGCGTCGCACTTCGCGAGCCCTGGGCCGAGGACCGACCGCGCAAAGCTCCCGGCGCCGATCAACGCGACGACCGGTTTCCCGGTCACGACCTTCTTCGGCCCGGTCGCGATCTCGATCGTGTCCGCGCGCTCGGGCGCGTCGGAGTACTCGAGGACGACGCCCAGCGCCGACTTGTCCGACTGCACCTTCGCGTACGCTTCCTGCGCACGGTCGAACGGGAACCGGTCCGTCACGAGCGAGTCCACGTCGAGCCGCTTCGTCGCGAGCATCTGCAGCACGGCCTCGAAGTTCCGCTGTTCCGTCCAACGGACGAAGCCGAGCGGATAGTCCTGCCCCTGCTGCTCGTAGCGGTCGTCGTACCGCCCCGGCCCGTAGGAGCACGACACCTGAAACGTCAGCTCTTTCTCGTAGAAGTCGCTCCGGAGCAGCTCCAGCCCGACCACACCGACGAGCACGATTCGCCCGCGCCGTCGCGACATCTGCGCGGCCTGGTGCATCAAGTCGCTCGACTTTGTGGAGGCGGTGATCAACACCGCATCGGCGCCCTGGCCACCGGTGATGGACATGACCCCGGTCACCGGATCGGCGCTCGCGGCCCCGTTGATCGTCTCGGCACCGAACGCCCTCGCCAATGCGAGTCGCTTTTCGTTGATGTCGATCGCGACAACGCGACACCCGTTCGCGAGCAGAAGCTGCACGGTGAGCAGCCCGATCAACCCGGCCCCGAACACGACGACCGTCTCGCCCAGCGTCGGTGCGACCAGTCGCACACCCTGCAACCCGATGCTCGCGAGCACGGTGAACGCTGCTTGCTCGTCGGTCACCCCGTCGGGGATCTTCGCGCACAGCATCTCCGGGACGCTCACGAACTCCGCGTGCGCACCGTTGGAGATCACGCGATCGCCCACGCTCAGCCCATGCACGTCTGCCCCGACCTCGGCCACGACGCCTGCGTTGCAGTAGCCGAGCGGCAGCGGCTCGTTCAACTTGCTGAAGACCGTCTCGAGAGTGGGCAGCAAACCGTCGGTACGGATCTTGTCGAGGACCTGCTTCACTTTCTCGGGCTGCGCGCGCGCCTTGCCGATGAACGACGCCTGCCCGAACTCGACGAGCATTTTCTCGGTGCCCGCCGAGATCAGCGTGCGCCGCGTCTGCACGAGCACACCCTTGCGCGAAACCCCGGGCACCGGAACCGTGGTCAACGACGTCTCGCCGTTGCGGAGGTTCTGCAACACTTGCTTCATCGGACGGTGGGCTCTCGGGATCTCGAAGTGGCCGGATGACAATCGTGCGCCGGGTCGCTGGGCGAGGAATCGTCGCCTTGTTTCGCACCCATCTCTTTGCTTATCCTACGCGTACGGCGGTGCCAGACAAGATCCTGAGTCCTTTTCGTGTGGTCCGGTCTCGATGCTCTCCCGAACCCGGCGCCTCTGGCACACCCTGCGACCGCTACGACCCGGCCAGCTCATCTGGCGCGTGCGGTTCCGAGCGTTCAAACCACGCGCGCGTGTCGTATCGGGAATGACGCGTCGATCGGCCGTCTCGAAGTGGCAATCGTGCGCTCGCACACCGACGCTGACGGGTGCTACCACGTTCCGCTTCCTCGACGTCGAGCGAGACATCGCCACGCGAGCGGACTGGAACCGAAGCGACTGGCCCAAGCTCTGGCTCTACAACGCCCACTACTTCGACGATCTCGTTGCCGACGGTGCCACCTCACGCCACGCGTGGCACGAAGCGCTCATCACACGATGGATCGCCGAGAACCCCGCGCCGCGCGGCAACGGCTGGGAGCCCTACCCGACGTCGCTGCGGATCGTAAACTGGGTGAAGTGGGCGCTCGCGGGAAACACGCTTCCCGACGGCGCCACGGACAGCCTCGCGACCCAAGCCGACTGGCTCTCCCGACGCCTCGAGTATCACCTCCTCGCCAACCACCTCTGGGCGAACGCGAAGGCGCTCGTCTTCGCCGGCTCGTTCCTCGTCGGTCCGCGCGCAGACGAGTGGCGCCGCCTGGGCACGGCGCTGCTCCGCAACGAGATCCCCGAGCAATTCCTCACCGACGGCGGTCACTTCGAACGCAGTCCGATGTATCACTCGATCCTGCTCGAGGACCTCGTGGACCTCGTCCAGCTGGCAGCCTTGTATCCCGACCTCCACGACCCCAAGGACGTGACGCTGTGGCGTGAGGTCGCCGAACGCGCGCGTGGGTGGCTTACCGCGATGACCCACCCCGACGGCGAGATCTCGTTCTTCAACGACGCCGCATTCGGAATCGCGCCGGCGCCGGCCGCAATCCACGCCTACGCCGAGTCCGTCGGCGTCGACACGGCCCCGGCCACCCATTGGCTGGCCGATACCGGATACGCGCGGATCGAGGTGCCGAGGGCAGTCGCGATCGTCGACGTCGGCGAGGTCGGTCCGACCTACCAACCCGGCCACGCCCACGCCGACACGCTGAGCTTCGAGTTCTCGCTCGACGAGCGGCGGGTGCTCGTGAACACGGGCACGTCGACCTACGGGGTGAGTCCGGAGCGCGCACGCCAGCGCGGGACGGCGGCGCACAACACGGTGACGATCGACGACGCCGACTCCTCGGAAGTGTGGGCCGGCTTTCGGTGCGCGCGACGCGCGATACCGCGCGACGTCGAGGTCACGCCCACGACCGTCAAGGCCGCGCACGACGGCTACGAGCGACTCGCCGGCAGTCCGATCCACCGCCGCTGGTGTGACCTGGAGCCTGGCATGCTCCGCGTGATCGATCGCATCGAACGCTCGTTCGACACCGCGGTTGCCCGCTTCCACGTCCACCCGGACTGCGCGGTCACGATCGACGACGAGCGCAGCGGCGCGATTCGGGTGGGCGAAGCAGCGATTCGTTGGCGCGCCGAGGGCGCATCGACGTGCCGTGTGCTCCCGAGCACCTGGCACCCGCGCTTCGGCCACTCCGTCGACAACCGCGTGATCGAGATCGCGTTCGCCGGTGACAAGATCATGACGACGTTCGCGTGGGACGAACGCTGATGCGGATCCTCTTCCTCTCCGACAACTTCCCGCCGGAAGTGAACGCGCCGGCGACGCGCCTGATCGAGCACGCGCGCCAGTGGATCGCCGACGGCCACGAGGTCACGGTCGTCACCTGCGCGCCGAACTTCCCCGACGGCAAGCTCTTCGACGGCTACCGAAACCGCCTGCGCCAGGTGGAGACGATCGACGGCATCCGCGTCGTGCGTGTGAAGACCTACATCACCGCGAACGAGGGATTCGTGAAGCGCACGCTCGACTACATGAGCTTCATGGTCGCCGGGTTCTTCGCGGGGCTCTTCGAGCGGCGACCCGACGTCGTGGTGGCGACCTCGCCACAGTTCTTCTGCGCGATCGGTGGCTGGGCGCTGTCGGTCGCGAAGTGGCGGCCGTTCGTGTTCGAGTTGCGCGACCTGTGGCCCGCGTCGATCACCGCGGTCGGCGCGATGAAGAAGAGCCTCCTGATCCTCATCCTCGAGTGGATCGAAATGTTCCTCTACCGGCGGGCGAAGGCGATCGTGTCGGTGACGCACTCGTTTCGCGACGAGCTGATCGAACGCGGCATCCCCGGCGACAAGATCCACGTCGTCGTCAACGGCGTGGACCTCGCCCGCTACGGCCCACGCGAGCGCGATGCCGATCTGGCCCGTGAGTTCGACCTCGAAGGCAAGTTCACCGTGGGCTACATGGGCACGCACGGGATGGCGCACGCGCTCGATAAGGTGCTCGCCGGCGCCGAACTACTGCGCGAGCGCGACGACATCGCGTTCTTCTTCGCCGGCTCCGGCGCCGAGCGCGCGCGCGTCGAGTCGATCGTCGCCGAGCGCAACCTGACGAATGTCCGCCTGATTCCCCGCCAGCCCAAGGAACGCATGCCCGGCCTGTGGAGCCTCTGCGACCTGACGATCGTGCCGCTCCGCGACACGCCCCTCTTCGCTACCGTCATCCCATCCAAGATCTTCGAGGCGATGGGCATGGGCGTCCCGATCCTGATGAGCCTCCCCACCGGCGAAGCCACGCGCATCGTCGAGCAGACCGTCTCCGGCGTGTGCATCCCCCCCGAAGACCCGCAAGCACTGGCGGACACGGTGACGGAGCTGTGCGCCCAGCCTGCTCGGCTCGCCGAGCTACGACAACAGGCGCTGGACGCCGCACCCCGCTACGCGCGAGCGACCCTCGCGCGCCGGATGACGGCAATCCTGGAGCGTGTCGCAAAATAGGCAGGTTCCGCGCGATGTTACCGGTGTCGCCACGGCCCTACGGGCGAAGCAGGCTGGTCTGCAAGCAGCTTCGCACCTCTTCGAGCGACGGACGCTTCTCGCGATCCGGATCGAGCATCTTCTCGACGAGCTGCTCGACTTGCGGCGGAACCCCGGCGCGAACGTCGCGGATCGGCCGCATTCTCGAAGCCCGTACTGCCCGGTTGATCTCTCTTGCTGAACTTCCGTCAAACGCGTGGCGACCCGTGATCAGCTCGTAGAGGACGGCGCCGAAAGAGAACACATCCGCGCGTTCGTCGATCGACTCTCCTCGGAGTTGCTCGGGGGCCGAGTAGCCGGGCGATCCGACCCACTCGCCAGGGCGAGTCAGCCCGGAATGCTGCTCGAGGTGCCGCGCGATGCCGAAGTCGATGATCTTCACGACCTGCGACCCGTCGTTCGGATCGACGCGGATCATGATGTTCGTCGGCTTCAGATCCCGGTGTATGACACCTTCGGCGTGAACATACTCAAGTGCGCAGCAAACCTGAAGCGCAATCCGCGCGACCAGACTGAGGTCCAAGGAGCCGCGGCTGGAGCGCAGGAGTTGCTCGAGATCGTATCCGGGGATGAACTCGGACTCCGTGTAGATGACGAGAATGCGACCAAGTACGACGTCCCACCCCATCGAACGTGCCACTGCGATGTTCTCGTGGGAGAGGCGGCCGAAGATATTGGCCTCCCTGCAGACACGGTTCTGGTTGAGGGTGCCGCGACGTGCATCGCCGCGGACCATCTTGAGCGCAATCGTCGTGTTGTCGTGCGAGTCGACCGCCCGAAACACGCGACCGGACCCACCCGAACCGATCACCGACACGATCCGGAACCGTCCGTCCGGCCCAAAGTCGGCGCCCGGAAGTCGATCCCAGGGGATACGGCCGGTCAACCGATACACAACACTCGGCCAAAACCGGTCGATCAGCGGCAGCCTCATGTTCATGCACCGCCCCGCAGTTTCCGCGCTCTCGCACGAACGGTTGTCATGCTCTGAATGCGGTGTTTCCGATCCGGTTCGACCATCGCCCGGACCAGCGTCCCGAGCCGCCCGAGGTCGCCGGACAGCCCCGGTGCACCGGTGTCGAGCCTGCGTCCGCTAAGCGCGTAGTATGCGACGCGCCCCAGACCAAAGACGTCATCAGCGGCCTTGGCATCATGCGCGTCATGCTGTTGCTGGGGAGACACGAATCCATCGGTGCCGACCGCAACTCTTGTCATCGGTGGTAATGCGATCTCACGATCCAAGGCAACGCCCCAGTCGCAGACGATCCACCGCACACCCGGTCGGTCCGAGATACGCAGCACGTTCTGCCACGAGACGTCACGATGAACAATCCCATGCTCATGCGCGAGCCCGAGTCCCTGCGCGCAGTTGTCGAGCAAGTCCAGCACCTCGCGCTGGTCGATCGGTTTCCACGCACCTGTGTGCTTTCTCGTCCGACTGTACGCCCTGAGCGACTCACCTGCCCACGGGAGCACCATCCACAGGCCTTCCTTACACGCGTCCACAGGAAGCAAGAGCGCGTTAGCCTGCTTCTGGTCCGCAGCCGCGGCAGCCAGCCGATCGAGGATTCGGTGCTCTCGCCGGTTTCGCTCCTTCTGCTCCTCGCTGCGCTCAAACCCGACCTTCAGGGCAAACACGCGGCCGTCGCTCTTCCGACGTACTCTCCGAACCTCTGCGTAGCCGCCATAATGAACGTCGTCCCCGGCGTCTTCGTAGTGCTCCTCCCAGCTTCGTCTCGCCATGCCTACTCCGTCTTGAGCCCGACCTTTCGATAGACCAATGCGGATGCGCTCTGTGGCCAGGTCTTGAACGACGGGTCCAGAATCAGGCCGAACGTCGCGGCGGGAAGGTCGGTGTAGCCAATCGGCGCCCACTGCGCATCGGCGCATAGATTGATCGCTTCGACGACGTGTCGGTTGAGGCCGAAGGTTCCCTGTTCGACGAACTCCTCAAACACGGCCGCCTGCGCACGCCGAAACTCCGGCACGATGGAGTAAAGCCGCTCTTGGGCGCGCTGCTCGACGAGCCGGATGTGATCCGTGAGCCGCTCGCGAATCGACTCGCTCGCGCCCGACTCCTCGAAGTTCGGCAACTGTCTCCGCGCGAAGTCGATCCAGGAGCGGATCTCCTCTGGGTCGGCCTCGAGATTCGTGCCGGGGTGGTCGCCGAATCCGTCCTCTTCGTCGAGGAGGCCCGTGATCACCAGCAGCACGGCGAACGCCCAGTACTCGGAGTCGCCGGCACTCCTGAACGGCGGAAAGCGACTGCCCAAGCGGTACAACCCCTTGATGCGCCCAAGTAGCTCGGTTGCAGCAACCTCATGGTTGCCGGACCTGTCCATGCGATCCTTCAGGTGCTCTACATACCGCGCGGTGGCGCGAACCAGGCCACGCTCACGATCGTCCTCCCAAGCCACCGGTTCGTCGGCCGTCGTGCTCATGCTGATTCCTGACGGCACGATCAATGTACCGTCCATGTCCACAAGCACATACCGCACTCGGCCAACGGGCCGCCCGCCCGGCGGCTCACACACGTAGTCTCGTACCCGCTCCGTCACTTCAGCCCAGCTACGACACTTGTGGATGTATGGGATCTTGCTGTCCCCCTGCTGGCGAATGAAGGCGCGCACACTCACTCCCGCCTTGTCGAGGTTCTTCGCCATATCGATGTCCGTCGTGCTGTCGCCGATGACAATGAAAGCCATGTCGGCCGGCTCAACGGAGTTCGCGGGGTTGCCGAGCTCACGAATCAGCCAACGCAACCGCTCGGGAGCATACTTCCGTGGTGGAGCCACGACTTGATTGACGTCGTCGCTGAGGATCTGCTGGTTCGGGTTGAATGCTGGCCACCCTTCCCTCGTGATCAGGGTCGGAAGCAGTTCGTAGAGAGAGCCCCTCTCCTCCTCCAGCGCGATAGCGGAGTGCCTACGGACGTGGTCCGTATAGTCGACCAGGTGTTGCTGCATGAAGGCATCCTCCAGGTTCAGCGTGAGACGCGGAACCTCGTCGGCGACGCGATACGAATCCGGATACGACGGCACGCCCTCGCAACGTGCATGGGCGCGGGAAGCTTGGTCGGCCAGGTGCGTGGCGAGGAGCAACGTGTCGTCCGCTACCTCTGCCGCATCACGAGGGTAGCCAATAACAAGTGCGGCTAGAGGCTGCGCACCCGGGCTACGGACCGGAACAACGCCCACAGCGCGCTCACTGAGCCACTTGATCCCGTGACGCACCGACCGACGACGATCCACCGAGAAGAAGCTCATCTCGCGATTCGTGCATGCGACCTCGGTTCCCAGCCAGGCGCGGTCAAGGCGGGCCGTTCTTCCTCTGAGGCCCATGACGAGGTTGCCTCGTACGAGCGCAACCACGAGTTCGCCGTCCGCACTCATCTCGCGCAGGACGCCCTGCACCAGCGCGAGATCGAGCATGTGCGTGTACCCCGACTGGTCGGAGCCCGACGACAGGGAGTCGCGAATCGCACGCAAGGGCTGATCGAGCGCTGCAATGGCGCGATGCTCCAGGAGGCCGACCTGCTGGGCGGACTGCGAGTACGCAAGCGACACGTGGCTCGCGAGCAATTCTGCCTGGGCAACGCGGTAGGGGTCGAAGTGCGCCTCCTTCTGACTCTCGAAGTTCAGCGCTGCGATGCTCACCGGTGGTTCGAAGACGCCGGCGGGGACGCGAACCGGCACGACGAGCTCCGATGCCGTTCCACGGTAGCACTCGATGTACCTCGACCTAAACCGGCCTTCCCGTACATTGCGCACGACGACCGGTTCGCCCGACTCGATCGCCGCGCTGATGATCCCCTCTCGCCCACTGTCCGTTCGAATCCTCTCCCCGCTCCCGTGTAGGACAAGGCTCTCATCCACGCATTCCTGAGCAACGCAGTCGAGATAGTCCGACCGAGGAACGAGGAGTGTGCAGTAGTCAGCTCCGACCCAGCGCAGGCCCAGCCGCACGATCCGCTCCTGCGCCTGCTTCGCGAAGAATCGAGTCCCTACCCGCGGTTCCGTGATCAGCGCGCTGGCTGCAAGCTGCACGGATACGCTCAACCCCGGCGCACCGCGCGCCAAGATGCGGCGCACGCGATCCACCACGCGCGCCATCCAGTCGCGCTTTGAACCGCCCCGATCTACCCCCAGGTGCTCGATGGCGATCGGCGGGAGGTCGTCCCAAGCCCCCGCATTCACCAGGACCATCGACGCGCCGGTTTGCTCACTTATGTCCGAGAACGCCTTGAGTTCGCAAAGCTGAGTAGCTTCCGGGTGGCCCTGAGGCGCGAGGAACACAAAGACCGGGCACTTCTGCATGCACTTCTGCATGTGCTCCTGTAACACTCGGGGGGCACCGGCGTCGGGTCCGCCTCCACGCCGCGACTCCAAGCGCAACTCGTCGCGAATCACTGCGGCGAGTTCGCGTGCAACTGTGGAGTCACCCGGCCCCGCGCTGATGTACGGGCCGTCGGTAATCGTTCCAGAACGCTCTGTGCTCATCCGGCGCGCCAACCCTCGTCGCGTCATCCTATCAAAAGCGGTGGCCCAGCTCACGCTGCACTTCGCCGGTTGAGACCGGCCTCACGCGGTCCGGCTCACGCCGCTCAGCGCTTGGTCGCCACAGCAAGAACCGCGACTGCGATGACCATCCCGATCATGATGGTCAGCCCGGGGTCAAACGAGACCACGAGCCCAGCACCCCACGTACTCAATCCGATGACAACAAGGCACCCGGCCGCAGCCAAAGGTGGTCGATCGAGGAGCTTTGAGAGCTCCACCCAGATCAGGTGGCCGACGTGAAGTAGCGCCAGGGAGGCGCACGAGCATGCGAAGGCAGTCGATGCGGTTGACTCACGGAAGGTGAGCCACGCCGGAAGCGTGTTTGGCGTGAGCACGCGCGGCAAAATCATGAGACCGGTCAGGAGGAGAGCCAAGTCGATGGCGATGAGTGCCCACAGTTCAACGAGCACAACCCGTCTCGACGATCCACTCAGATGATCGCGCAGGTGCCTCTTCAAGACACCGGTGTACGCGAGAAGCCCGACGACGATTGTCAGGCACACACCCTGATTCATGACTGGCTCCAATCAGGCGAACACCGGAAGCTGACGGCCACCTCTGCTCGCTTCCAGCCTACCTCACCCCGACGGGTGCGCGGCACGCTCGACGAAGTCGGCATCGAGTAGGCTTTCGACGATCCGTAAGCGGAGATCGTCGCCAAACGCGACGCTATTGCTTCGGGGGTGCATCCGTGGGCGGCAAACGTCGCGTTTCGGCCGGAAAGTGCGACGATATCGGCTTACGGATCCACTCGCACAGCCGCCGAGGCGCGCCCCTACGCCCCGCCGGTCGATCCCGACAGCGCGCTGCCGCCCATCGACGAGCGGCTGGCATCTTCCGGCCACGCATCGAAGGCACGCGACGAGCGCTCGAGCAGTCGCCCGAAGACGGCCATCCGTCTCCCCGCCGATTCGATCGACTCGCCGACCGGGACCGAGGCGCGCACTTCGAGCGTTACACCCCATCGTGCAGCGTCGACCGGGATCACGAGCGCGGAGCGCGGTCCGGCGACCGCTCGATCGCTGTCCACCGACCACGTGCGCTCGTCCACGCCGCTGTCACCCGACGCGACGACGGTGAGCGCTGCAAAGCCCAACTCACTCGCCGCGCCGCACAGGCCGTCCCACCACTCGTCGAACGACGCCGCCTCGCGCAGCCGGAGATCGCTCTCCTGGAAGACCTCTTTCTCCTCGCCGATCTCGCGCAGCGCGCCGCGCCGCTTCTGGATGCCGGCGAGTGTCTCGCGCAGCCGCACCGCGCCGAAGAAGCGGAACATGCCGACCAGGAGGACGACGAGGCAGCCGAAGATGATCAGCGTCGCGGGCCCACGCGTGAGCAGCATGAACATCCCGAAACCGACGATGAAGCTCGTCGCCAGGTAGAGCAGCACGACCGCCCTGCGCTGGTGCAGTCCGAGGTCGATCAGCCGGTGGTGGATGTGCCCGCGATCCGGCGCGAATAGCGGTCGGCCGTCCAGCGCGCGGCGGAGCATCGCGAACAGCGTGTCGAACAGCGGGATGCCGAGCGCGAGCAACGGCAGCGTGAGTCCCACGACCGCGCCGGTCTTCACCGACGTCGTCAGGCTGCTCGTCGCGAGCAGGAAGCCGAGGAAATACGTCCCCGAATCGCCGAGGAAGATCCGCGCCGGGTTGAAGTTGAAGACGAGGAAGCCGATCAGCGAGCCGAGGCAGATCAGCATCAGCGTGGCCATCACCGGCTGCCCGAGGTTCAGCGCGATCACGCCGACCGTGCCGATCGTGATCGCTGCGATCCCGGCCGCGAGCCCGTCCAGCCCGTCGATCAGGTTCACCGCGTTCGTGATGCCGACGATCCAGATGATTGTCAGCGGCCACGCGGCAAGTCCGAACGAGATCGCGCCCACGCCGTCGATACGCAGGCCGTCGAGCCGCACGCCGAGCGCACACATGGTCGTCGCGGCGATGAGTTGCGCGACGAGCTTATGCCGCGCGCGCATGCCGCGCAGATCATCGGTGAGCCCCACGAGGAACATCGCGAGCGAGCCGCCGAGGATCGCGACCATCTCGACCGACACCGCCTGAAAGCGCTCGCCGATCTGGTTGTCGAGCAAGCACACGATCACCGCGAACGCGAGGATCGGCACCGCGATCGCGAGCCCGCCCAAGCGCGGCACCGGCGACTTGTGGATTCGCCGAAGGCCGGGATGGTCGAGCACGCGGAAGTGGTTGCCGATCCGGATCACGATCGGCGTCCACACGAGCGTCGCGACGCAGCACCCGAGGAATGCGCAGAGATACGTCAGCATCGGAAAGCGACTACCAGCGCCCACACGAGACGGACGGAGTCCGTCTGCACCACTGCTCGTTATCCCGTGACGTCTGCCTCGTCACATGGACGTCGAGCTCTCTCCGTACGGGAAACGCCTACCGCTGACATCGCGGACGCGCCGCACCACCCCGTGCCTCGCGGGCCGCGCGCACCAGCGCGCCCCGCAATCCCATCAGCGACTACCCTATCCGGATCTCGCGAAGGCTGAGAGGGGATTCCGTGAAAATCTCCCGGCTCAAAATGAGCCGGCCGCGGCCACGCGCCTACTTCAGCCGAAGCGCCTCGATGCGTTGCCGGAGGATTCCCCAGTCCCGGGGTGCGGCGTCGATGCACTCGAGCGCGTTGGTGCGCGCTTGGCGTGCCGCGGTGCCGTCGCCCGCGAAGTGCGGCGCGGCATCCGCGAGCTTCTGCTGCGCGGCCGACGCAGCCATCCGCTCCGCACCCACCCGAATCGCTGCGGTCGCCCGATCCACGACGTCTTCGTCCTCGCGCGAGAGGATCGTCGCCAGCGCGAGCTGCCGCCACGCGGCATCGGGCCAACCAACGTGATCCGGCGCCCCCGCTTGCGACTCTACCCCCGCTTCAACCCACTCGGCTATGATGACCGAGATCTTGCCGAACGGAGGCGAACCGATGCGACACGGCGATCCGCAGGATTCACGACGCGAGGATTCGGGGCATCCCGCGGGAACACCGCTCGTCGAGCCTGTGGTGTTCAACTTACAGGCCACCTCGCCGGAGAAGCTCCGCCGTGACGGAGGTTGGCTCGGCCACGTTCTCGTACTCACTGCGGCCAAGTACGACCCTGCGGAGCGTTTCCGCGCAACGCTTGGGACTGTCGTCCGCGACCTGGAAGCGATGCCGGAGGAGCAACGGGAGCGCTGGCTCGACTTCATGGCCTACACGATCTCGCTTGTGTTCCACAGTCGGGCGCCCGCTGAACGCGCGAGCCTGGAGCACACGATCATCGCCGCGCTATCGAATGATGACAACCGAAGGGAACTCCGCGCCATGCTCAAGAGCATCGCCGACGCGATCCGCGACGAGGGCCGGTCGATCGCCACCCTCGAAACCTCACGCGCCATGCTGCTGCGCCTGCTCGAACGCCGCTTCGGCGCACTCCCCGAGGCCATCCGCGCGACGATCGAGCGCACCGACGACGTGGACCAGCTGACCCACTGGCTCGATCAGGTCGTGACCGTCGACACGCTCGGCGAAGTCGGCATCGAGTAAGCGCTCGACGATCCGTAAGCCGATATCGTCGCCAAACGCGACGCTATTGCTTCAGGGATGCATCCGTGGGCGGCAAGCGTCGCGTTTCGGCCGGAAAGTGCGACGATATCGGCTTACGGATCCACTCGTGCAGAGTGCCGCGGCCGCGCGTTGCCGGCAGATTTCCCCGCGACTTTCCCCGCCCCGCTCCGACTGCAAGGGGCATGTCGAACGATCGCCTGACCCGCTACGTCCGCCACTTCCACGAGAACGGCGTGAAGAAGCTGCTCGAGGACGGCCACAACCTGCGCGAGATGCTGCTCCTCGCCGGTGTCGACCTTGCCGAACGCATCGACCCCGACCGGATCGAGAACCGCAGCGAGACCTTCATCAAGCACGACTTCCGCCACCTGGCCGCGGACTTCGTCGTGCGCGCACCGCTGCTGCACGACGACGGCGCGACGACCTGGTGCTGGGTCTACGCCACCAGCGGCGAGCTTCTCGCACGCAGCGGCTGGCTCGGCCCGGTCCTGCGTCTTTTCGACGCGCGCCGCGCGCCGCCGGCTGCATTCCGCGACATCCTCGCCGACACGATCCGCCGCCTCGAAGCGATGCCCGACGCTCTCCGCGCCCGCTGGCTCGACTTCTTGTCGTTCACGCTCGCCCTCGTGTACCATGACCGAGATCCCGACGAGCACGCGACGCTCGAACACACCATCATCGAGTCGGTCGCTACCGACGTCCGGAGAAAGGAGCTCCGCACCATGCGCAGAACCATCGCCGACAAGTTCCGCGACGAAGGCAGAGCCGAAGGCCAGGCAGAGGGCCAGTCGATCGCCACGCTGGAAACCTCACGCGCCATGCTGCTGCGTCTGCTCGAGCGCCGCTTCGGCGCGCTGCCGGAGGCCATCCGCACGACGATCGAGCGCACCGACGACGTGGACCGACTCACCCACTGGCTCGATCAGGTCGTGACCGTCGACACGCTCGACGAAGTCGGCATCGAGTAGCAAACCCTACCGCACGACCACCACGTCCATCGCGCGCTGCTCTTCCTTCAGCTCCAACCCGAGCTGCTCCCGCACCGCGGCGATGAACGCGCCGGGCGTCTCGGGGTCCCACGTGAGTTCGTAGTCGAAGTAGGCGGTGGCCGCGATGCCGGTCTCGTCGATGATGTTGCGCTTCAGTTCGCCAGCGATGATGTTGCGCAACGCGAACCACGGGGCACCGAGCGCGACGACCCGGCCGCGCGTCGCGTTCGTGCTGCCGGTCCGCTCGACCGCGGCGACGAGCTTCGCGTCGGTGTCGGTCGTCTTGCGCAGCACGTAGACCGGGATCGACCGCTTCTCGACCGCGATGCGCACGCCGTAGACGCGCTCGGCCGCGCGGAAGAACGCGTCGCGCACGACCGTCGGCTTCGTCCCGTCGGGGCACCGCGCCTTGAACGCGAGCCGTCGCTCGAGCAGCGCCTTCGGACCGTCGACCTGCTCCACGCGCACCTCGGCGACAATCGCGAGCGCGCGCCGAAGCCGCACGCCGATCCCCGCCGACCAGTTTGCGGTGTGCCCGTGCGAACGCCCGCCCCGCCACTCGGGGAGCGGGTGGATCACGATCTCGAACGCCGGCAGCGGCAGCGCGAGTCGGTCGGTGCGCGCCCAGAACTCGGTCAACCGATCCTTCGGTGCGTCGACCGCCGCCGTCGCCGCGTCCTTCGCCTCGCCGCTCCCCTCGAACGGCCGCACGGTCGTCGGCTTGCCGGCGAGGACCTCGCGCACGTGCTTCGCCTCGAGGTAGGTGGGATACGTTCGCGCGACGAGCTTCCCATCGCGGTCGATCACGAACGTCGCCGGCCGCGCGCGCACCCCGTAGTCGCGCAGCGTCGACCCGTCGAGGTCGAGACCCACCCACGCGTTCATCGGGAACTTCTCGAGGAACCGCGCGATCAGCGGCTTCTTCTGGTCCGTGATCGCGATGAACTGCACCGGCTCGTCGCGCAGCGCGTGCGCGAGTTCGTTCAGGTGCTCGCGCCCCACGCCGACGCACGGGCCGCACCACGTCGCCCAGAACTCGAGCACGACGACCTTCCCGCGAAGCCGCTCGAGCGTCGCGGCCGCACCGGGCGGCGCTTGCAACAGCTCCTCGAGCGCGAGTTCGGGTGCGGGCGCGCCGACGGCCGGCGCTTGCTGCGCCGCGAGCGGCGCCGACGCGACGCAGAACGCTACGTACGCAATCCATGCGCGGTTGATCATGATGCTTCCTTTCGTGACACCGCGCGAATGACCGGAGAGCGGTCATTCAGCGGCGATGAACTGTTCAACCCGTCGTTTTGGCCGCTCAGCGGTCATTCGCGGCGAGGAGGCGGCACGGACGAGACGGACGCACCGTGCGCACCGGCGCGAACCACGCCGACGTCGACGCCGTCGCGATCGCGGAGCCACGCGGTGTCGCCATCGACGACGACACGATCCGGCGGGGCGGCGGCGCCGTTGAGCGTGTAGCGGAGCCGGCCCGGTCGCCAGTGCACCGCGAAGACGTCGCCGTCGTGCTCGAACGTGAGCCGCGCCTCGCCCGGTCGCAGCGGCGCAGGCGCCCCCGCCGACGCCGACACGCGCGGCGCGAGCAGCGCGACCGCGATCGCGATCCCCGCGACGACACTCGGCGCCCACCCGCGCGGCAGCGCGCGCCCATCGTCCGGACGCACGAGCCGGGTCACGCGAGCGAGCACACCGCCGCGCGCGATCGCCATCGCCGGCACGAGCGCGGCGCCCGGCACGACGCGGTCCACGAGCCGACCGAGGCACCGCGCGAGGGCGAGTCGCTCGCCGGTCGCACGCACGGCCCAGTCGTCGGCGCGGAGCTCCTGCACCGAGTAGAGCGCGCGCCGCGCGGCGCGATGCAGCGGCTGAAAGAAGAACGCCGCCTCGACCGCGTGGGCGGCGACGAGCCACCACGCATCACGACGCGCGACGTGCGCGAGTTCGTGGGCGAGCATCGCTTCGAGTTCGGGCGCGGGCAGCACGTCGAGCAGATCGCGCGGCACGCAGATCTCCCCGCCGCGAAGGACGATCGGCGACGCGAGGTCGACCGCGGTCGTGAGGCGCACACCGCGCGCGGTGCCGGTGTCGGCGGAGAGCCGCGCGAGCGCGTCGTGCGCGCGTCCGCCCGCGACCAACGCGCGACTGCCGAGTCGCACGCGGAGCGCGCGCAGCCGCCACGCGAGGCGACCGACCCCGAACGCCGCGCCCACGAGCCAGGCGATCCCGATGCCGGCGAGCCACGCCGGCGCGGGGTCCGCGGGAGCAACCGCCGGCGCGGCGCCGCTGCCGCCGCCGGCTTCGACGCGCGACGGGCCGTGCATCGCGAGCGCCGCACCATCGCCGACCGGCACCCACGCGCTCCCGCACGGAACGCACGGCGTGATCAACGCGACGACGAGCGACGCCCGCAGCAGCCGTTCGCGCGCGTCCAACGCGAGCCGTGCGCCGAACGCGCGATCGAGCACGACGATCGCCCCGACGAGCAGCGTGCTGTGCATCGCGTAGGTGATCGCCCACGCACCGAGGGCGGTCACGCGTCGTCCTCCTCTGTGCGATCGAGCAACGCGCGCAGCTTCGCGCGCTCGTCAGGACCGAGTTCATCGCGGGCGAGCAGATGGTGCACGAGGTCGGCCGGGTCGCCGCGAAACAGGTCGTCGACCAGTTGCCCCACCATCGATTGCCGCACCTCGTCGCGCGACGCGACCGGCTGGAACACGTATTGGCGGCCTTCGGTCCGGTGGCTGAGGAGGCCGCGCTTCTCGAGGCGGGTCAGGATCGTCGCGACGGTCGCCGGCGCGAGTCGCCGTGCGGGGGCGAGCGCCGCGTGGACCTCCTGCGCGGTGGCCTCGCCGCGGTCCCATACCGCCCGCATCACGGCGAGCTGCAGGCTGCTCAGTTTGTGTCGAGGCTCGGTCATCGCTCATCTCCTACAGGTGTAGTCTTACACTTGTAAGACGAGCCTGTCGAGCCCCCGCCGGCGATTTTCTCCCGGCGACCCTCTATACCTCCTGACGATGCCCGACCCCGCCCCGCAAACGCCGCCCCCCGTCGAGTCCAAGGACTACTACGCGGTGATGGTGCACTTCTATCGCGGCGAGCTGGGGCGGATCATGATCTGGCGGCAGCGGCTCGACGTGACGACGAACTGGGCCGTGCTCGGCACGACCGCGATGATCACGTTCGCGCTCGGCTCGCCGACGAACACGCACCTGACGTTTCTGTTCGCGAACCTGCTCTGCCTGCTGCTGCTGAACATCGAGGCGCGCCGCTACCGCTACTACGACGCCTTCCGCGCCCGCGTCCGGATGCTCGAGGCGCACTTCATCATGCCGACGATGCTCCACGAGACGCCCATCCCGCAGGGCGACTGGAAGCACGTGATGGCCGAAGACCTGCTGCAGCCGAGCTTCAAGATCAGCCGCACCCGCGCGATCCTCCGTCGCTTCCGCCGCAACTACGCGTGGATCTTCCTGCTCGTCGCGGCCGGCTGGTTCGTGAAGATCTGGATCCACTACCCCGACTCGCACACGCCCGGCGGCTTCGTCCGCGCAATGGCCTCCCACCACCCACTGCCCCGCGCGGTCTTCTGGACGATCTTCGGCGCGACCTACGCGCTCCTGATCGCGATGGCCGTCGCCGCGTTCTCGCGCAAGCAGAACGCCGGCGAGTTCGGCACCCGCGCGATGCGTCGGCAACGCTGGCTGAAGTGAGCGCCTAACGCGACGCCGCGAGCGCGCGCACGACGCCCTCGACCTCGACGCGCACGACGTCGCGCGTCATCCGGAACGCGGCCTTGCCGCGGCCGAAGGGGTCGACGACGCGGCGCTGCCACACCGGGATGCCGCCGGGGCGCGGCTCGACGACGCCGGCGAGATCCACGATCAGGTCGATCTGTTCGCCCTCGAGATCGCTCAGCGCCTTGGACGCCTGGCCCTCGACGCTGAGCCCCGCCTCGGCCATCGCGTCGCCGACCTCGTCGGGCACGTAGCCGAGCGGCTCCACGCCGGCGCTGGACGCGACCAGCACGTCCTTGCCCAGCTCCCGCGCGAACGCCTCCGCCATCTGGCTGCGGCACGCGTTCGCGAAGCACAGGAACACGACGCGGTAGCGGCCGTCGGGATGGGCGGGTGGCCCGATGTCCTCGCGCACCGGCTCCGGGCGCTTCGGCGCCACCGGCGACGGCGGGACCTCGACACGCTTTCGGCCGAACCACGATCTCATCCGCCCTGCTCCTCGTTGCGGCCCCGGGCCCCGTCCCACTCCGCGACGCCGCACAGCCTACCGCAGATCGCCCCCGCGGCCAACCGACGCCCGTGCTACACTCGACGGCCCGGTCGTTTGGAACAGGAGTCGGACATGCGAACGCGCTCGTGCGCCGCGGTGATCGCCGCGCTCTCGCTTTGCCTCACCGCGTGTGGCGACGACCCGACGCCGCCCGCCCCGAACGGCGGCACCCCGCCCGCCGCGAAGACGGATGCACCGAAGCCCGACACGCCGGCGGTGACGACGCCCCCCGCGACGGACGATGCCCCCGAGACGACACCGGCCCCGACGATCACGCCCGCGGCGATCGACTTCGGCACCGTGCCACACGGACGCATCGTCTCGCGCGCCGTCGACGTCCGCGCATCGACCGACGGCTTCACGATCACCCGCGCGACGATCACGCCGTCGCACCTCGCGACCGCGTCGATCGCACCGCTCGGCGACGGCCAGCAACGCGTGACGGTCGCGCTCAAAGCCGGCTGGGCCGCACCCGCGATCGCCGCGACGCTCGAACTGCACACGAACGACGACGCCCATCCGACGCTCACCGTCGCGATCAAAGGCACACCGGTCGAACCGCCGAAGAAGCCGAAGCCCCGCTCGTCGCCGTTCTAACGCTTCACTCGGCCCAGAGCGCATCGCGTCATGCAGTGCCCCGCTGCCAGAGTGGTCGCCCCGCCGCTATAATCGAGCCCGCACCGACCGCTGGAGGAGCACGACCACGATGAGCGACGACCGCATCTACAACCCGCCTGCCGAGTTCGCGAAGCACGCGCGGGTGACGAGCCTCGACGACTACCGCGCCGAATACGAACGCTCGATCGAGGATCCCGAGAGCTACTGGGCCGAAGTGGCGACCGAGTTCGTGTGGGAGCAAGCCTGGGACACGGTGTGCGACTACGACTTCGACCGCGACGTCTCGATCCGCTGGTTCGACGGCGCGCGCACGAACATCACTGTCAACACGCTCGACCGACACCTCGACGCGCGCGGCGACAAGATCGCGATCCGCTGGGAGGGCAACGAGCCCGGCGAGGACTCGGCGCTCACCTACCGCGAGCTGCACGCCGAGGTGTGCAAGTTCGCGAACGTCCTCAAGGCCGACGGCGTGCAGAAGGGCGACCGCGTCTCGATCTACATGCCGATGGTGCCGGAGCTCGCGATCGCGATGCTCGCGTGTGCCCGGATCGGCGCGGTGCACTCGATCGTGTTCGGCGGCTTCAGCGCGGACTCGCTCGCCGACCGCATCGTCGACTCCGCGTGCAGCGTGCTCGTCACCGCCGACGGCACGTTCCGCGGCAAGAAGCCCGTCCCGCTAAAGGAGAACGCCGACGAGGCGATGCGCCTGTCCGAGTCGCGCGGCGCCCCGATCCGGCGCTGCTACGTGCTCAACCGCACCGACGGCGCCGTGCAGTGCACGATCGCGCCCGACCGCGACGTCTGGTGGCACGACGCGATGGCCGACGCGTCCGCCGACTGCGCGCCCGAGTGGATGGACGCCGAGGACCCGCTGTTCATCCTCTACACGTCGGGCTCGACCGGCAAACCCAAGGGCGTGCTGCACACGACCGCCGGCTACATGGTCTACGCCGCCCACACGTTCAAATACGTGTTCGACCACCACGACGACGACGTCTACTGGTGCACCGCCGACATCGGTTGGGTCACCGGCCACAGCTACATCGTCTACGGCCCGCTCGCCAACGGCGCGACGTCGATCATGTTCGAGGGCATCCCGACCTACCCCGACGCCGGTCGCTTCTGGGACGTCGTGGACAAGTACGACGTCACGCTCTTCTACACCGCGCCCACCGCGATTCGCGCCCTCGCCGCGCAGGGCGACGACTTCGTCACGTCGCGCAAGCGCTCGTCGCTGCGCCTGCTCGGCACCGTCGGCGAGCCGATCAACCCCGAGGCGTGGCGCTGGTATCACGAAGTCGTCGGCGACGGTCGCTGCCCGATCGTCGACACGTGGTGGCAGACCGAGACCGGCGGCATCCTGATCACGCCGCTCCCGGGTGCGACGCCGCTCAAGCCCGGCTCCGCGACGCTCCCGTTCTTCGGCGTCAAACCCGTCCTCGTCGACGACGACGGCAACGTCCTCGAAGGCGAAGCCCGCGGCAACCTGTGCCTCGCGACGCCGTGGCCCGGCATGATGCGCACCGTCTACGGCCACCACGAGCGCTTCAAGGAGACCTACTTCGCGCGCTTCCCCGGCAAGTACTTCACCGGCGACGGCTGCCGGCGCGACGCCGACGGCTACTACTGGATCACCGGCCGCGTCGACGACGTGCTGAACGTCTCCGGCCACCGCATGGGCACCGCCGAAGTCGAGAGCGCGCTCGTGCTGCACAAGGCCGTGGCGGAAGCGGCGGTCGTGGGCTTCCCGCACGAGATCAAGGGCACGGGGATCTACGCCTACGTCACGCTCAACGCCGGCCTCGAGCCGTCCGACGACCTGCGCGCCGAACTCGTCGCCCACGTGCGCAAGGAGATCGGCCCGATCGCCGCGCCCGACGTGATCCACTGGGCCAACTGCGGCGTCCCCAAGACGCGCTCCGGCAAGATCATGCGCCGCATCCTCCGCAAGATCGCCGCCGGCGAGACCGACGACGTCGGCGATGTGAGCACGCTGGCAGACCCCAGCGTCGTGGAAGCGCTCATCGCCAACAAGCCGTAGTTCACAATCGATGAACTTTGGGCCCTCAGCACGAGTGCTCAGGCCTCAGAGTTCACTGATCGTGAACTTCGAGCACACAAGCGCTCGTCGCCGAGGCAGAGCAGCACCGCGGCGACGTTTCGTGCGGCGCGCTCATCGGGCGGCGTCCGCAGGACGCGGTGCGCCATGCTCGGGCTCACGCCCGCCTGCTTCGCCAACGTGCGCACGTGCCGCCACCCCTGGTGGTGCGCGGCGCGGATGAACGCGTGACGCAACACCGTTCGCTGCCGCACCGCATCCACCGTCGTTCGAGCCGCAACCGCCGTCGCCGCGAGCACATCGTCGATGAACACGATCGGCGTCTCGCGCGGTGGTGCCGGCGTCGGGAACGGCGTGCCACTCGGGCTCACCGACCAATCCGACGACACGAAGCAGTGAAAGCGCTCGGAGAACCCTTCGATCCACCACCCGACGCGGGGGGCCAAGCGCTCCGGCACCAACCAAGGGTCGATGACCGCCCCCAGCACATCGCGATGCGTCGTCCAGAGCCAGTCCGGCACGTCCTCGCTGAGGTCGCCTCGCGTCGGGTTGAGGTGGATGTAGCGCATCTGCCGCCTGAGCTTGTCGCGGGAGGCGATCGGCTTCGGCTCGCCCACGCCCCGCCACCAGTCGCCCGGGTGCGCGCCGCATCGCGTCGTGTGGCGCGCGAGGACGGCGCGAAGTCGCTTGACGAGACGCTCCGGCGGAGCCACGGGCAGCGCGATGTGACCGTGATCGGGCATCAACGCCGCTGCGAACGCATCGGGAAACGCTCGCCGCAAGGCGCCCCAGAGTCGCGCCGCGGGCTCGCCCACGGTGATGTCCACCCCCGGGCGCGCTCGAAAGGCGAGGTGATACGCGACACATCCCATGCCCTCATAGTCGGGCACGGGTTGCACAGTTCACAATCGATGAACTCTGGGCCCGCAGCACTCGTGCTCAGCCCCTGAAGTTCACCGATCGTGAACCTACGCGCTCTCCAGGATGTCGACGACCGCGAGCGCGCGATCCCCGAGCGCCTCGTTCGCCGCCTCGAGCTTCTCACGACTCGACACGACGCACACCGCCGTGCGGTCACGGCCCGCCTCGAGCAGCGCGACCCACGCGCGCCGCACGTCGTCCACCCGCACCGCGCGCAACGCCGCGTAGTAGCGCGCCCGCAGCTCGGGCGAGTCCCCGAGCCGATACTGCTGCAGCGCCGCGCCGGTCGCGTAGTTCGGCCGGATCGGCATCACGTAGCGCTTCGCGATCCCGATGATCGCGCGGTCCACGTCGTCCTGCGTCCACGGCGCCCCGCGCACGAACGCCTCGAGCCCGTCGAACACGCCGAGCGTCCGCGCGACGTGCGGATCGCGATACGACCCGAGCGCGACGCTCTGCCCCGTGCCGCTGTAGCGACACCACGCACCGTAGGCGTTGCCCTTGAAGCGCACCTCGTTGATCAGGTAGTCCATGTTCAGCATGTGCGCGCCGACCGCACACGCCATCGCGTCCGGGTGCGCCGCGTGCGGCGCGGGCAGCAACGCCGCGCAGTAGGCGACCTGCATCGCCCCGGCGAGCCCGTCGCGCGGCGGCACCGCGATCGCCGGCGCCGTCGGCCGCGAAGCAGGGACCGGCGCGTGCGCCATCGCACCGGCCCATTCGCGCAGCGCCCGCTCCACCGTCGCGCCGGCCGCGTCGGACCCGTTGAAGCTCGCGACGAGCCGACCGCTCGTCAGCACGAACGACCGCACTGCCTCGACCCGCTCGACCACCTCGTCGAACGCTGCGTCGAACCCGCCGTGGATCCGCTCGCACCGCTCGAGCTGCGGCAGCCCGTAGAGCGCGTGGCTGAGCGCCCCCGCCGCGTCGTGGAACCGCCCCGCGTGGATCGCCGCGGTGGCGCTCCCGTTGTCGACGAACGCGCTCCGATAGCGCGCGAGCTTCTGCACGACGATCTCGCGCAACCGGTCGCGGTCGCGCGGATCCACCGAGAACAGCACGTCGTGCAGCACGCCTAGCGCGCGGTCCACGGTGCGGTCGAGCGTCTTGATCGACAGCACGAGTTCGATCACCGTCGCATCCGCGTCCACGAGGTGCCCGCCGATCGACGCCGCGCACCCGAACTCGCCGGTGGACTCCGCCTTGCGCCGCGCGACCGCCTCGAAGCCGAGCCCGGCCGCGCCCATCTTGCGCACCGCCTCGGCGTAGTAGGTGATCCACGGCACGAGCGCTTCGTCGATCCCCGCGAGGTCGAAACTCAGCCGCAGGTAGTTCACGCCGTTGGTGAACACGTCGCCGCGGAGCAGCGTCGCCCCGTGCCCGAGGTCGACCGTGCGCGCGTGCACGTAGTCGGGCTCCGGCGGCAGGTCGGCGACCGCCAACTGGGGTAGCGTCGCGAGTTGCTCGGGCGTGTTCGGCGTGCCCGCGAGCGCCTGCAACCGCGCGGCCTCCTCGGCGATCGCGACCGCCGCCGCATCGTCGATCGCGGTGCGCTCGTTCGCCATGCGCTCCTCGAACGCGACGTCCTGGCGCGCTTGCCACGCGGCATCCGGCGCCATCACGACGGTCACGCGATGCGGATTGTCGATCACGCGCGCGCGCAGCCGTTCGCCGAAGAACATCGGGTCGCGCTCCCACGCGGCGCGCACCGCGTCGAGCTGCTCGCTGCTGTCGAGGAACGTCAGCGCCGAGCGCCCGTAGATCCACGCGCCGAGCACGGCGTTCATGCAGCCGAGCGGATACTGCTGCGAGATCTCGAGGTGGTGATACGACGCCTGCTGCAGCGCCGCCTCGACGTCCTCCGCCGGAAACGGCTTCGACGCCAGCTCGCGCATCGTGTCGAGGACGAGCGCCTCGAACGCATCCACGCGGTCCGGCTCGCTCCCCTTGATCCCGAACAGGAAGTTCGACTCGAGCCCGACGCCGCCGAACCCGGCGAAGCAGATGTCCTGCCCGAGCTCCGACGCGATCACCGCACGCTTGAGCGGCGACCCTTCGTGCCCGTGCAGCAGCTGCCCGAGGATGTAGTCCGCCATCGTGTCGAACGGATCCGTCGCATCGCCGACGAGCCAGTTCATCACGACGAACGTCTTCTCCGCCGCCGACTCGTCGCGCCCGATCGCATACGTCTCGTCGATCCGACGCGGCGCGGTCCAGCGCGGCTGGGGCGCGATGCCGGGCGTCACCGTCTGGCGCGAGAAGCCCGCGAGCCGCTCGTCGAGAAACGCAAGGTGCTCCTCGGTCGGCACGTCGCCGTAGAGCACGAAGTAGGCGTTGCTCGGGTGATACCACGTCGCGTGGAAGCGCTTGAGGTCGGCGTAGGTCAGGTCCGGGATCGACTCCGGGTCGCCGCCCGACTCGTGCGCGTAGATCGTGTCCGGGAAGAGCGCCCGCCCGACGATCCGGTAGAGCCGCGACTCGGGGTCCGAGAACGCGCCCTTCATCTCGTTGTAGACGATGCCGGTCACGGTCAGTGCGCCGGTCGGGTCGGCCGGGTCGCGCGGCGCGAGGTGGTGCCCCTCGCGCTTGAACGTGTCCTCGGTGAGCAGCGGATGGAACACCGCATCGAAGTAGACCTCGGCGAGGTTCGCGAGGTCCTGCCGCACGTTGCTCGTCACCGGGTAGTAGGTGCAGTCCCACGCGGTCATCGCGTTGATGAACGTCGCCATCGACGACTTGCACATCTCGAAGAACGGGTCGCGCACCGGGAAGCGCTTCGACCCGGCGAGCACCATGTGCTCGAGGATGTGCGGCACGCCGGTGTCGTCGCTCGGCGGGGTCGGAAACGCGACGGAGAACAGGTTCTCCGCGTCGTCGTTGACGAGGTGCAGCACGCGCGCGCCGGTCGCCGCGTGTTCGAGCCGGACCGCGACCGAGCGGATCTCCGGCACCGGATCGATCGCGACCACCTCGAAGCCGTGCGCCGTCGCGCCGACCTCGAGATCTACCGTGGGCAGCGAGACCATCGGACCTTCCTTCCCGCCGGACGCTCCGCCCGGACTCCGGGGCGGATTGTAACGCGCGACATGCGCGGGAAGAAGGGCGGCGACGCTACGGCTTCACGAGGACCTTGATCGACGGCTTCGCGTCCGGCGTGGTCAGCTCGATGCCGGCCGGCGTCTGCTTCGACGCGATCGTGAATCCACCGACCTTCGTCGTCGGCGCCGGGACCGTGCCGGTCTCGCGACGCGCGCGCTCGAGCCGAATCGCCTCGCGGACGACCGCCCGGTTCGCGGCGCGCTGTCTCGCGTAGTAGCCGATCGCCGACGTGCCCCCAGGGCCGAACACCGCGCGCTGCCACCCCACACGCGGCAGGGTCGGCGCGGCGAACGGGTCGTCGATCGCGTCGAGCGCGGCGCTCAGTTGGCGATGCCGTTCATACGCGACCGCGAGTCCGGTCGGTGAGAACCCGAGCGACCCGCGCCGAGGCGACTCGCGATCCCACCATGCAGCCTGATAGTAGACGTCGCCCCGAAGGCCGTCGAAGAGCGTCGTCTTCCAATCCCACGAGAGATGCGTCGTGCACGCGTCCAAGAACGCCGGCGACCAACGCTGCAAGTGATCGGCGATCACCTCACAGAACATCGCCTCGCTCGTGTCGCGCACGATGATGAGCACCGAGCTCGGCGGCGTTGTCGCGTGGTCGCACAGGAACCACGCGTCGTCGAGTCGGCGCTCCGCCAGCGCGACGTCACCCCTGCGGAGTGCAGCGCGTGCGGACTCGGCAGAGATCGTGGCGAACTGGTGCAGTTCGGCCAGCCAGCCCGGGAAGTCGTCTTCGCGGCGCACGACCGGGCACGCACGCCCGACGGCGCGCGCTGCCTCGAGCGACCGGCTCGCAGCGTCGAGTTCGCGCTCCCGCACGGCCACCGCTTCCGCGGTCCACGCCCGCTGCTCGGTCGTCGCCTCGGTCAGGCAGGACAGCGCTGCAATGCAGTGGCCCCAGCCGTTTTCGGTCCAGGACATGGTGAGCCGGCCGCGAGCGAAATGCAGCAGATTCGGCGAGCCGCTCGCCTCCTTGAACCGGGCGATGCGCCACCCGTCGTAGGTCGTCAGTGCGGTGACCGCAAGCCAGTGGGCCCCGACGAGGAGGAGCAATACCACGACGAGACGGCGCGCGATGCGTCGGGAACGGGGGGTCGGTTTCTCGATCTGAGTAGCCTCACGCACGGCCCATCACGAACAGCGGATCGCATGGTAGCATGGACGGTCCGCCACGGATGGAAGGTGAGTGATGAGATTCGTCGTGATCGGGATCGCGCTCTTCATGGGGAGCTGCGCATCCAACGCCTCGCTCGGTGAAGACCTCCGCATCGCACGTCAGGAGCTCGCGAACGCGCGCCGGACGATCGAGTCGATGGAGCTGCGCCACAAGGCCGACAACGAAGCGGTCGTGACGGAGCTGACGCGCCAGCTGGAGGCGATCCGCAACGAGCAGCGCAAGTTCGAGCAAGCGTATCGCGCGAAGGTCGGTCAGTTCGCGATGCTGATCGAGCAGGCGAAGATCGGGCTCAAACAGTCACTCGATCAGACCGACCGCGGTGCCCGCAAGATGATCGCCGACCGGCTCGCCGCGCTCCGCACCGAGTTGCTGCTGATCAAGGCCGACTCGATCCCGCGCCATCCGGCCGCGCCGACGGCACGCACGAAGGACGGCACGACGCTCAAGGGCGTCGACCCGCTCCTGATGGACCTCGATCGTCCGAAGCGGAAGTAGCCGGCAAGAACGCGCCGGCGATCTCGATGAAGCGGCGCGCGTCGTCGTCGCTCGCGAGTCGCGCGAGCACCGCGCGCGCGGCCGTGACGTCCTCGGTCGACGCGAGCACTCGCCGCACGCCCGCCAGCTCGCCGAGCGCATAGAGCGCCGCCGCCGCCGCGAGCCGGTCCGCGGTCGCCGACGGCGCGGTCGCACACGCCTGGCGCACCGCACGCAAGAGCGGCACCCCGCGCCGCGCACGCCCCTCGTCGGCGCGCACGACGCGCTCGAAGCACGCCGCCGCCGGGCCGAACCGGCCGTCGATCAGCAGCGAATGGGCGCAACTCCGCCACACCGCCGACGACTCGGCGCGCACGCCGAGCATCGCCTCGAACGCAGCGTCGGCCTCCACGTTCCGTCCGGCGTCGACGAGTAGCCCGCCCTTGGCGCCCCACACGACCGGGTCGTCCGACCGGAGCGCCAGCGACCGCGCGAAGCACTTGCACGCCGCCTCGGAATCGCCGCCCGCGCTGCGCACGACGCCGAGCTTGTACCACGCGCGGGGCGCGACGCCGTCGACCGTGATCGCGCGATCGAGCGCGGCCTTGCCGTTGCGCTCGTCGCCGATCTCGTAGAGCGCACCAGCGGTCTGCACGAGGAAGAGCGCGACCGCCTGGTGCCGGGTCAGCACGCGCTCGTAGCCGGGCTTCGACAGACCGTACTGCTTGCGGTAGTAGTCGTCGGCGAGGACGACCCCGCGCCGGGTCGTCTCGATGTTGAAGCGATCCTCGCCGTCGTCGTAACGCACGTAGACGTGCCCCGGCACCTCGACGAGTGCCACCGGCAGCCGCAGCCGCTGCGCGACCGCCGCGACGAGGATGCTCAGCCCGTAGCAGACGCCGCGTCGTGTCGCGAGCGTGCTCGCGAACGAGTGCGCCCGCCCACTCGCGCCGACGCCGCGGGTCGTGAACCCCTCGCGGCGGAACACGGTCCACGCGATGCGCCGCAACTGGCGCCGCGGGGACAGCGCACCGATGCGCGGCGCGAGCCCCCGAGCGATCCCGTCGACGATCGACGTCGCCTGTTCGCGGTCGACGCGCGCGAGTCCACGCTCGACGAGCAGCGCCGCCCAGGCGAGGTCGACGCGCTCCGGCGGCAACGCGAGCAACGCATCGAGCGTCGCGGGCTTCGGGAACGTCGCGATGGCGGACGGGTCGCGATCGCCGGCCACGGCAGGCGTGGCAAACAGCGGGACGAGCAACGCGACGAGCGCGATGCGAAGTGGTGCGGGAACCATCCCCCGCATTCTACCCCGGGTGGACGCGCTCAGGCGGGGCGTCCCCACAAGAAGCCCTGCGCGTGCCGGACGCCGAGGTCGGCGACTACCGCGCGCTCCGCATCGGACTCGATCCCCTCGGCGATCGGTTCGCAGCCGACGTCGCGCAGGATCGCGACGAGTCGCGCGAGCATCGCACGGCGCGCGGGATTCGCGGCCGCCGCGACCGTGAAGCGCCGGTCGATCTTGACGAAGTCCGGCGCGAGGGTCAGCACGACGTCGATCGGCGTGCGCTCCGGCTCGAGGTCGATCGCGATCGCGACGCCGCGCGCACGGATGCGCTCGACCCGCTCGGCGAGCAGCGACAGATCGCCGCTCGCGAGCGCACCGCACACCTCGATGCAGTAGCGCCGGGCGTCGCCGTCCGCGACGTCCAGAATGCGGACGAGGTCGTCGACCGGGGTCTTCAGCATCGTCGAGCCGTAGAGGTTCACGTGGTAGACGAGGTCGCCGGGCATCGTGCCGGCCCGCTCGACACACTTCGCGAGGCACGACAGGTCGACGCTGCGCAGGATCCCGTGCTCGCTGCTGAGCCGGAACAGCTCGCGCGGCATCGCGGACACGCCCTCGGGGCCGCGGCTCAGCAACTCGTGCCCGACGACCGCGTCGGTCTGCACGTCGACGATCGGCTGCGCGACCGCGGTGATGCCCTCGCCGCGATACAGTCGCGACACGACCTCCGCGATCACGCTGCGCGCACCCTCGGTCCCGACCCGGTTCTTCCCCCCGGACTTGCCGGTCGCGAGGGTGGCCTGCGTGCGTTCGAGGATCGCGTCGATCGCGCGCGGCCCCGTCGGCAGGATCGACACGCCGACGCTCGCGGTCGGCCGCACCGACGCGTCGCCGACCTGCACCGACACCGACCCGACGACGAGGCGAATCCGCTCCGCCGCGCGCGTGCCCGCGATCTCCTCGGCGCCCTCGATCAGCACGAGGAACTCGTCGCCGCCGATGCGGGCGACGTGGTCGCTCGGGCGCAGCGCATCGCGGATCGCACGCCCGACCTCGGCCAGGACGGTGTCGCCGACGCTGTGCCCGTGCGCCTCGTTGACGCGCTTGAAGTCGTCGAGGTCGAGCAGGATCGCGGTGCGCAGCTTCGCCGACAGGTCGGCCGCGAGGACGGTCGCGAGCCCGCGACGGTTCAGCGCCCCGGTCAACGCGTCGGTGTGCGCGAGCTTCTGCAGGTGCCGGTTGAGCTGGCGCAGCTCGGTCTCGGTGCGCTTGCGCGCGGTCGCGTCGCGGATCGACGCGATGAAGGCCGGCTGCTGCTCCCACGTCGTCGTCGCGGTGAGGACCTCGACGACGCGCCCCGCCTCGAGTTCGAGTTCGGTCGTGCCGCCGCTGTTGCCCGTCGTCGCGAGCACGCGCCCGACGACGTCGACGTCGGTGTCGCCGAGGATGCCGTGGGCACGCGGGTTCACGTAGCGAACCGCGCCGGTGCCGGAGACGATCACGATCCCGTCCGCGCTCGCTTCGAGCAGCTTGCGGAACTCGCTCGTGTCCGACGGCTCGCCGGGTCGCACCGCCTTCGAGAACCCGACGAAGCGGAGCACGTCGCACACGGTGTCCCACAGGACGAACGACTCGAGCCGGTCGGGGGTCACGCAGAAGACGCGCTCGGTCTCGGGGAACGGCCCGACGGCCGCCGGGTCGACGGTGATCGCGAGCAGCAGCGCGTCCGGGTAGGCGCCGAGCAGCGCGTGCGCCGCGTCCGTCGTCCGTGCACCGCATCGGTCGAGGTCGGCGACGACGACGTCGAACGCGCGGTCGCGCGCCACCGCCTCGTCGAGGGTCCCGACCTCGTCGACCGCGCCGGGGTGCAGCCCCACCGCGCTCATCTGGCGCTCCAGGATGCCGCGGACCGCCGGTTCGAGCGCCACCGCGAGCACGGACGGGGCCTTTGCGCGTTCAGACGACGGCGTCGCCGCAGAGTCAATTTTTTGAGGGCACATAAACCTACTGAGAGAATCGACCGGACGCGGGCGGTGCTTGACCGCCAAATCGCGATCCGCCGCCTCGTTAGGTCATTTGCCGACCGACCGCGTCGGACTTTCCCGCTTCGCGTCCCGATTCGGGATCCGGCCCGAACGAGAGCACGTCCATCGGGCACGCGGTCACGCAGATCCCGCAGCCGATGCACGACGAGTTCGCGTTCGTCAGCGTGTCCTCTTTGAGCGCGTAGCTCATCACGTCGATGCCGACCTGGCAGTAGCGCGTGCACTCGCCGCACGCGATGCACTTGTCGTTCGCGCGGATCCGGAACTTGCCGACCCACGCGCTGATCAGCCCCATCAACTTCGCGAGCGGGCACCAGTAGCGGCACCACACCTTGCCGCCGAGGAACGGGTAGAGCGTGACCGGCAGGATCCCGACGAGCCACACGTCGACGAGCACCTTGTAGACGCCGAGCGCGACGTCGGCCGGGCCGGCGATCAGGGCCATGACGTCCTTGAGCAGCACGCCGGCGGTGATCGCGGTCGCGGCGACGAGCACCCACAGGTTCATCGATTCGAGACGGACCGCGGTCTTGCCCTTCGGTGCGAGGTGCCGCCACCGGTCGCCGAACGTCTCGGCCAGCCCGCCGCAGCCGCAGATCCACGAGCAGTAGCGCTTGCCGTGGAACAGCACGAAGATCGGGATCAGCACGAACGTCAGGAACACGCCCCACACGACCCACACCCAGTGCGGGTCGTAGAAGAACGTGTAGAAGAAGAGCGGCCACGCGTAGATCAGCCCGTAGCTGCGCCACGCCTGGCCGGCGAATGCCGGGTCGGTCGCGATCCGCTCGCCCACCCAGCGATACTCGACCGCGTACTGGAACAGGAACTCCGGGATCACGAAGAAGAAGATCCACTGGAACGAGAGCAGCGACACGAAGCGCCAGATCTGGAACGTGTCGCGCTTGTCGAACCCCCAGCGTCGGACGGCTTGCACGCCGAAGATCGTCATCAGCGCGGTGTAGAGCACGGTGTACCAGAACGCCCACGGGCGGTCGAGGAAGCTCAGCGTCGCGTAGCCCCAGCCGGTGAACGGCCAGAACTCGGCGCCGTCGCCGGTCTTCGCGCCGTAGATCGTGAACCACGCGAGGAACGACACGCCGAGCCACGCGTAGCGATCCCCGCGGAAGCCGAGCGCGACGAGTGCGCCGGTCCCGGCCGCAAGCGTGCCGAGCGGCAGCCACTGCACGCCGGTCGGTGCGCCGAGCAGCCGGTGCACGAGCCACACGGCGACGAGCGTCGCCGCGGCGAGCCCGGTCGCGCGCCAGAAGTTGCCGTGCCACTCGTTCTCGAGCCGGATGCCGATCGCGCGGAGGAACTTCACCGGCAGTTCCGCGCCGATCAGCACGAACGCGTGGTCGTAGTCGCGGGTCTCGACCGAGCCGTTGCGCTCGAGTTCGTAGATGCCGTCGCCGAACGACGTCACGTTCGACTCGAACACGACCTCGATCGCGCCGGCCTCGACTGCAGCGTCGAGCTTGCGCTCGTTGTCCTTGAACACGCGCTTGAACGCGTCGCCGCGGTAGCTGAGCGTGACCTTGTTGCGTTCCGCGAGCGTCAGCGCCGCCTCGATCGCGCTGTTGCCGCCGCCGACGACGACGATCGTCTCGCCCTCGTATTGGCGTGGTCCGTAGAGGCGGTGGTAGACCCCTTCGCGCTCCTCGCCGGGAACGCCGAGTTTGCGCGGGTTGCCGCGCTGGCCGACCGCGATGACGATCCGGCGCGCGCGATACGTCTCGTTCGCGCTGCGGACCTCGAAGCCGCCGTCGCGCTTCGCGATCGCGTCGACCGGCTCCTCGGTGCGAACGTCGAGGTCGTTGTCGCGGATGATCGCGTGCCAGCGCTCGAGGAGCTCTTCCTTCGTCGCGCCGTCGAGCCACAGCTTGCCCTTCGGCGGCACGGTGTCGGGTTCGGCGTAGACGTACTTGCCCTCGGGGAAGTTCTCGATCGTGTTCGCGACCTTCTCCTTCTCGAGCACGACGTAGGAGAGGCCGCGTGCCTTCGCTTGCAGCGCGGCGTTGAGCCCCGCGGCACCGGCGCCGACGATCACGACGTCGAGCATCGCCGGATCGTCGCCCTTGCCGTCGGGCAAGCCGGCGATGTGCTCGATCACCGAGAAGCCCTGGTCCATCGCCATCTTGATCACCGGCGCGCCGGCGAGGTCGCCGATCACGAACATGCCGGGGACGTTGGACTCGTTGTTCGCATCGAACGTCGGGCGGCGGGACTCGCCGGTGCCGGACGCGAGGATGCCGTCGATGAATCGCCGCACGTTGCCGATCATCGCGCACCGCCCAGCCGGACGACGTCGCTCTCGCCCGACGGCTCGCGCGTTGCGCCGCAGCGGGCGCAGCGGGCGGCGGTCGGATGCAACGATGCGCCGCAGCCGGCGCACGCGGCGGGCGGGTGCGTGGTCGGTTCCTCACGCCGCCGTTTGCGCACGACGACGAACGCGATGAACGCGCCGGCGACGAGCGCGAGCACGACGAGGAGGCCCGCGATCCAGACCGCGTTCGAGCGCAGGCCGGCGTCGGTCGCGTGGAACAGGCCGCGCGGCTCGACCTTCGCGGCGAAGCGGCCGGGGTCGTCGAGGAAGGCGCGGGCGCACGCGGCGTCGCCCATGAAGTGGACGCGGCCGCGATAGCGCACCGCGTGGTCGGTCGAGCGGTGACGGGTGCCGCTCACGGGGCAGAGCACGGTGCCGTCGATCGCGGGCAGCGTCGACGGCTCGACGCGTTCGGGCGTGCTCTGCGCGACCAGCGCGCTCGCGAGCACGAGCCATACGAGTGCTGCGAGGCGGATCATCCGGCGTCTCCTCTTCCATCGGCTGCGGCGAGCGTGCACAGCGATTCGTGCAGGCGCACCATCGCCTCGGTGTCGCGCTCGCAGTACGCGAGCAGGTCGGTGCGGATGCGGTCGCGCTCGGCTTCGGGGATCTTGTGCGCGACGAACAGGAGCCGCGCGATCTCGACCGACGCGGTCAGGCCGTCGACGATGACGAGGTCGTTGTAGCTCAGGTCGGGGACGAGCGGGCTGAGCACGTACTTGATCGAGAAGCTGCCGCGGAACTCGGGGTGATAGACGTGATTGCGCACGACCGGCAGCAGGTCGAAGAGCTTGGCTTCGAGCGCGGTGAGCGCGATCGCGAGGCGCGGGATCGCGGCGGCGAGTTCGCGGATGCAGCGCTTCTCGTAGCCGGAGTAGGTCGCGATGCGGTCGGCGTCGGCCGTGGCTTCGACGAGGCGCTCGGCGAGTTCGGGGCGCGGATCGTGCGGCCCCTCGGCGAGGTATTCGGCGTGCGTCAGTGCGCCGTCGGGCGATCGCTCGTGGTAGCTGAACTGCGCGGTCGCCGCGTTCCACGGTCCGAGGCCCGGCCACACCGGGATCGCTCGGTTGACGGTCTCGAAGTCGAGGAAGCCGATGCGCCCGGTGAAGTCGGCGAGCGCACCGCCGAGGCCGGGCTCGACGACGATGCGCCCCGCCGTGGTCGCGCGGAGTTGGCGGCGGGCCGCGGCGGGGAGCTTGCGATCGGCGGGCAGGTCGTCGATCCGGTGGATGCCCTCGCGCATGTAGTCGGCGGTCTTCTTCGGGCCGACGTTGTAGAGGTGGCGGATGTGGCGCGGGTCGTCGGGCCAGCAGCGCTCGAGGAACGGGCACGCGCGCGGCTCGTGGCACGACAGGCCGATCGGCGCGTCCGGGCAGGGGCCGGCGAGCACCGCGAGTTGCTGCGTGACCTCGCCCGGGACGACCGACGACGCGTAGGGCTCGACGCGCTCGGTGACGTCGGTGCGCTCGAACAGCGCGCCCTCGTCGGGATTGCGGTGCGCGCGCGACAGGTGCATGATCTCGACGCGGTGCACCGAGAGGCCGGCGCCGCGCAGCACGTGGAGTTGCACGGCGGCGTCCCACACGTGCTCGTCCTTCACCGACGTCGACGACTTCACCTCGATCAGCCGGTAGCCGCCGGGCAGCCGCTCGAGGACGTCGACCGCGACGAACGTGTCGTCGTGGCGGAAGCTCGCCTCGAACACGACGCGGGCGCCGTCGTCGAGCGCACCGCGGGTCGCGGCGATCCGGTCGTCGAGGCTTTGCCCCTCGGCCTCGATCAGCACGCCGTCGGGGAACTGGTCGCGCGCGACCTCGCCGACGTGGCGGCCTTGGTCGAATCGGTCCTGCAGCACGACGTCCGGCTCCAGCTCCCGCGCGTCCGGTTCGTGCACCTTCCACCACAGCAGCTTGCGACACTGCGTTCCGGCGACGAATCGCGACTTCGACAACAGGTGCGGCGGCGTGGGCGAGGACATCGCCGATACGGTATCATGGCGACCGTTCATTGCGAGCGGAGGAACGTCGATGCCCCGAATAGCCGCAGCGCTGATTCTGTTCGCGAGTGCGATCGGGGCACAGGGTGCCGTTCGCTGGCACGCAGCGGACGTCACGATCGACGGACAGCGCTGGACGGTCGACACGCGGTGGCACGTGCGTGCGGTCGAGGACGGCCGGATGACGGTCGACGCACGGGTCGTGCGCGTGCGCCGCTCGGGGCCCGATCGCGATACGGCGAAGCCCACGGCCGAGTTCCTCGCCGAAGTCCGGCCGCTCCTCGACGCCGCGTGCACGCTGGTCGTCGAGGCCGACGGGACGATCGCGTCGATCGATGCGCCGGCGCTCGCGCGTCGTGCGCTCCGGGAGAGCAAGGCCACCGCACCGCCGTTTTCGCCGCGCGTGACGATCGCGCTGCGCTCGCACGGCAAAGAAGTGCTCTGCACGTTCAACGACGCATGGGTCGGTCCGATGCCGGGTGCGAGGAAGCGGCTGCTCACGTGGATCAAGGACCGACAGCGCATGCTGGGCACCCGAACGTTGACGGTCGAGATCGCGCCGGAACCGACGGTGCCGCATCGGGCCGTGATCGACGTGCTCGACCAGTGCATGGCCGCCGAGGTGACCGAAATCCGCTTCACCGGCAGGCTCCCGTCCAAGCGGGTAATGGGCACGACGGTCATCGGCCACGCGCCGAGGGGTGCGAAGGTTCGGCTATGTGCGAAAGACGTCGCGCTCTTCCACGCGACCGCAGGGGACGACGGCGCGTTCCGCTTCGAGGGCGTCGCGCCGGCGCGCTACGCGGTTCGCGCGCACTGGCAACGCGGCCGCGACGAGGTCTACCTCGCGATGACGCGCGTGACGGTCGGCGCCCAGGGCACGACGAACATCGGCGCGCTCGCGCCAGCGCGCGGCCAGCTCACCGCGATCGTCGAGGCGGCGGACTGCATCCGGCACGCCAGGTCCGCGGACGTCGCGATCACGATCGAACGCGGCGACACGAAGCAGACGGCCTCGGTCGAAGTCGCCATCGGCAGGCCGTTTCGGATCCACGGCGTCGGCACGGCCGCGGGACGTGTGACGCTCCGCGCGACGGTGGCACGCCCCGCGCCGCCGTTCAGGAGCGTCGACATATCGCTCGCGCTGCCCGCATCCGGCACGACGCGCATCCCGATCGGCCGCGATCGCGTCGCGCGCCGAACGCTCGAACTCGTCGGGATCCCGGACGACGTGCCGGTGACGATCCGCGCCGAACGGCCGATCCGGTTCGTGCTCGCGCCGGGCCAACGCCGGATCGACATGCCGCTCGGCACGTGGCGCATCTTCGCGACCGCCCGCGATCACGTGTTCACCGGCACGATGACCTGGCAAGGCGATGGCACCGATCGGCTCGCGTTCAAACCGGGTGCCCGCGTCACGGTCCAGTGCGTCCGCGCCGACGGCACCCCACACCGCCCGCCGCACACGATCCACTTCCAGATCCCCGACAACCTCCACGTCGGCGGCCCCGTCGACGACAACGGCGAAGTCGAGTTCCTCGCCCCCGCCGGCCTCGTCCTCCGCGGCAACCGCCACCACGACGGCATCGGCCCCCTCACCCCCGGCACCCACCGCCTCCGCGTCACCGACCGCTCCCCCATCAGCCGCGACCTCTGACCCAGCCCCGCAATCTCGGCCCCGGGATCGGCCGTGTTGCGTTGCATGCGTTTGGCGCGCCGATTCTGCACCGCGCAAGCGGCATGCGCGCGCTTGGCGGTGCGATGTTGCACCGTGACACCCGGAAAACCCGGCCAACCACGCACCTCCGGTGCAACAACGCCGTGCGAAGCGCACCCATCACGAGAATCGGTGCAGATCCGGCCCGCCAAGCAAGAGCATCGAATCGCTCGCTTTTCGGAAGCCGTTCGAAACTTCCGGCGCTCGGCGCCGACCACTTCCGCATGCCACGCACGAAGTTGTATCACCTGACCGCGAAGCAACGCGATGCCGACGACTCCCTGCTGCTCCCCGAACGGGCGACGTGGATGTGGGCCGCTCTCGAACGCCAGTTTCCGCGCGCGCTCGGAGTGCATCTGATGCGCGACCACGTCCACATCGTGACACCGGTCGCCGACATGCGCGCCACACGCCAGGCACTCGGCCGCATCCTGGCCAACTACGTTCGGGTCTTTGGCTTCGAGTCCCGTTACTGGCGACGATCGCCAGACCCTATTCCAATCCGAAACCAGCTGATGCTGGAGCGCGCTGTTCGCTACGTTGCGCTGAACCGGAATCGCGAACACACGGCGCTCGATCCGATCGAACCCGTGTGGTCGACGCACCGTGATGTGATCGGTGCGACCGCGCGCGTATGGGTCGATGCGCCGAGGTTGCGCCATGCACTCGGCTGGCGACCCGCCGATTTTCTGGCCAGGTATCACCACTACGTCAGTCGGGACACGTCGGTCTCGATCGACGGCACGCCGTTACCGGTGCCAGTCGGACCCCGCGCGGATCGGCAGTTCGATTTCACGACGATTGCAGGAGCTGCCGCGTCGGCATACCGAAGCCTCCCCCGCGCCGCCCGAGCACCGGGGCCGGTTCGCGACCTGTTCATCGCACTCGCCCTGGACCAGGGACACGACCGGATCGACAGACTCGCCGACGTTCTGTCGGTCAGTCGGTGGACCGTCCGGCGACGGGCCAACGTCGGGGTAGACCGGCGCGCGCTCCACGCGGGCCGCATGTGCCTCAGCGACCCTCGCTTGCGTGGGCCCTAAGCGTGCGCTTCGCGGCGAAGTCGTGCACCGTTCTTCGCGATCCGTGCGTTTCGCAGCCCCACGATGCACCGAAACGACGGGATTCGGGCTCTTCGACCGCGCGATTGGTGCACGATCCCCCCGCGAAGCGCAGCGTTCGGCGAAATGGGTGCAGATGCACGGCGCGAAACGCACTGAAGCGCACTCACGCGCCCCGACTACAACAGCCCCAGGGGGCGGGCGGGTTTGTGGTCGGGGAAGAAGTCCTTGGGGGGCTCGAAGCCCATGTGTTTGGTGAGGATCTCGGCGAAGACGTCGCGGAAGTCGGTCGTGACCTGGAGGTCGCGGCCCTGATACATGCGGTTCTCGCTGAGGCCGGTCCACTTGCCGTAGACCTTGCCGCCGCGGACCTTGCCGCCCATCACGAGGAACATGCCGCCGTGACCGTGGTCGGTGCCGCGGTTGCCGTTCTCCGCGCACGTGCGGCCGAACTCCGACTGCACGAGGATCAGCGTGCGGTCGAGCGCCGGCCCGAGGTCGGTCATGAACGCGGCGAGACTCCCGCCGAGATCGCCGAGCATGCGCGCGAGGAGCCCGTCGGTGCCGCCCTCGTTCGTGTGGTGGTCCCACCCACCGATGTCGAGCGCCGCGACCTCGAGTCCCGCGCCGGCGCGGATCACCTGCGCGACGTTGCGCAGCCGCTCGGCGACGCGCCCACGCGGATACTTCACCTGCGAGTTCTTCGTCTTCGGGTCGCGCACGATCTTCTTGAACCGTTCGAGCGTCTCGATCGTGTCGCGCCCCGTCACGACGACCGGGTCGTCACCACGCCGCTCGCCGCCGCCGGCTCCGGGGCGCATCGCCTCCTTCACCATCGGCGCCTCGCACCCGTAGAGGTCCTTGAACAGGTCGATCACCTTGTCGTTGGACTTCTTCTTCACGTCGTTCGGGACCGCGAGCACCGGATACCCGCCGCGCAACGACCGCGGCAACAGCCCCTGCATCGCGAGCGCGCGCAGTCGGCCGCGATCGGCATCGCTCGCCGTCGCGGCGAGGTAGCGGTTGAGCCACCCGCTCTTGACGGTCCGATCCCCGGGCGCGCCGTACTCCATGAAGTCTTGGGCGTCGAAGTGGCTGCGCGTCGGGTGGTGCGAGCCGACGTTGATCACCGGCGCGACGCGCCCCTCGCGGAAGAACGGCTCCAGCGGCGCGAGCGCCGGGTGCATCCCCCAGCGACGATCGAGCCGGATCACGCCCGGCTCCTCCTCGTCCGCGTCGCGCGGGATCGCGATCGTCGGGCGGATCTTGTAGTAGCGCTTGTCCATGTAGGGCACGATCGTGTTCAGCTGATCGAGCCCGCCGCGCAAGTAGATCGTCACGAGCGTCGGTCGCACCTCGCCGTCGAGGCCGAACGCGCGCCGCGTCCCGAGCATCGGCGACGCGAGAAACGCGAGCACGCCCCCGCCGGACACCTTCAGAAACCGACGGCGTTCGATGTCGTTCATCGTTCGATCCTCACAATGCTGGCCTCACAAGCGCTGGCCTCACTGGCACTGGCCTCACTGGCGCTGAAACTCCGGCGAACCGAGGAGCAGCGCGAGCAGCAGCCGCCCCAGCTCGACGCGCTTCGGCTTCTTGTGCTTCTTCAGGTGTGCCGCAATCACCTCGTCCAGCGCCGACGACGTGCGCGCCCCGACACCGCCCGGGACGATCGCCGCGACCATCGCGCGCTTCCATCCGGCCGGCGACTCCGCCTCGCTCAGGTGGCGGTCGAAGAAGTCCTGCGGCAACTTCACGCCCTTGACCTGATTGCGCGCGAGCCGAATCGCGAAGCGCCACCGGTACGACATCACGCCCGGGTCGCTCCACGCCTCGGCCTGGTCGTAGTAGCCGGTCGGGTCCTCGCACTCGTAGAGCGGCTCGCTCATCTCGCGGAGGCTCCCGCGCAATCCGGCGGTGCTCGTCACGTCCGCCCCGACCACGCGCACCGCACTGACGACGAACTCGAACGGCCGTTTGAACTTCGACCCGACCGATCGCGCCGCGAAAAACTCGGGGTCGTCGTAAATCGCCCGGTAGATCTCCGGCAGGTGGCCGTCGGTCCGCCGGTAGACCTCGGCGATCCGCTCGACCATGTCGTCGGTCGGCTCGTCGTGCACGAAGTGGCGGCAGAGCTTCCACGCGACGAACCGCGCGGTCCCCGGGTGCCGCGCGAGCATCACGAGGATTCCCTCGCCCTGCCGCACCGCGTCCTTCTTGTAGGCGGGGAACTTCGTCGTCAGGACCGTCTTCGGCCCCTCGATGTGCATGTCCTCGCGGAACGTGAAGCCGACGTATTTCTTGCGGTCGACCCGCACCGTCCACCCGGTCAGCGCCTTCGCGACGTTGACGACGTCGCGCTGCTTGTATTGATTGTCCACGCCGAGCGTGTGCAGCTCGAGCAGTTCGCGGGCGTAGTTCTCGTTGAGCCCGCGCTGCTTCGCGATCTCGACGCTCTCCCGCGCGCGCCGCTTCGACTTCGTCTTCTGCCGGACCTGGCGCGCGACGACCTTCAGGTCGTGCTTGGTCGGCGGCCGACGCGACAACGCGTTGTCGAGGTAGTAGAGCATCGCCGGATGCTTCGCGCTCTCGCGCAGCATGTTCCCGAAGTAGTCGAGCGCGAGGCCGCGGATCACGTCGCGCTCGTAGGTCGCGACGTAATACATCTGCGGCGCCTTGCGCGCACTGACGTTGAAGTGCTGGCGAAAGAAGTCGGCCGCCGCCTCGCGAATCCGGTTCGGCGCGTAGATCGCGTTGAGCATCACGCCCTCGCGCAAGTGCTCGCGCGGCACGCGTCGGTCACGCTCGATCTTGCGCCGCTCCTCGCGCGTCGCCTTCGGCGGCACCGAACGGTTGTAGCGGTTGAGCGTCTTCAGGTTGTCCAGCGCGAGCGCGGGCAACTTCGCGAGCCGGGCGTCGAGCATCGGATCGGGCGCGACCTCGTCGGCGAGTTGCGCGGCGAACCACGCGTCGACCCCTTGCGCGACGACCGCGTCCACCGCCTCGGACGTCGCCCCGAGGCCGAAGCGGTTCAGCACATGAACCGCCCGGTCGCGATCCGAGAGCTGCGCATCGACGATCGGCGCCGTCGCGACCCAAGTCGCCGCGATGAACGCCGCCGTCAGGAGACGTGATGCCATGCCGATCCTCCACCCCTCAGTGTATCGGGCAGACGTCGGCGAAGGGACGAAAAACGCGCTCAGCGCTGGGTCGCGGCACGCACGCGGCGTCGGAGGTCCTCGCTGGTCCACCCGGCGCGCTCGGCGCGGGAGAGCCATCCGCGCTGCTCCTCCGGCGGAAAACGCGCGACGACCGCGTGCGCCGACCACGAGAGATTCTCGTTGCGGTTCTCGGCCGGCACGCGGCGGGCGACCGACTCGTAGCGCTGGAGTTGATCGGCCGAGATCACCCCCTCGCACACTTGCGAAAACGCCTCGCCGAAGCGACGATCCCCGGCGTGCAGCAGGTCGCCGATCCACCAGGGACTCGCCCGCTGGCACCACAGCGCGAACTGCACCGGGTCCTGCCACTCGGGAAGGGGTGGCCGCCCCTGCACGTCGATCGATGTCGACGTGAACCGGAACGCGCCGATGTTGAAGCCGTCTCGCATGGCGCCATAGGACCGGGCGCGATCGAAACGGTCAACCCCGAAGCTCGATGACTCGCGATGGACGACTACTACGACGCCCACCCACGCCGCGTGCCGAAGATCCCGATCGCGATCGTCGGCTTCTTCGGCTCCGACCACGACGTGATCGGCCGGATGGTCGGGTCGTTCACGGGGTTGCCGGTCGTCGAGGTGAACCCGCTGATCGAACACGTCGCCGGCCGTTCGCGCGGTCGGATCGCCGCGGAGGACGGACTCGAGGCGCTGCGCACGCGCGAGGCGGACGCGCTCGACCGCGCGCTGCGCTCGACGCCGCCCGGGGTCGTCGTCCTCGGCGAGACGACGCTCGACGACGAAGCGTGCCGGATCCGCATCGAACGCGAGACCGCGCTCGTCTTCGTCAGCGCCGACTTCGACGCGATCGCGCGACGCGTGCACCGGCGCAACGACACCGAGCCGGGCTGCTACGCACCGTGGATCCCCGCCGGCCCGGTCGACGGCGACGACCTCGCGGCGATGCTCGCGCTCCGCACGCCCGCGTACGAAGCCGCGGTCATCCGGGTCGACTCCGGCGAGCGCGCGCACGCGCGGGTCGCCCGGGACATCGTCGACGCGTTCGGCTTGTGGGGCGAGCGGCCCGATTGATTCGCGCCCGCGATTCGCGTAGACTGCGCGGTCACGTGAGGCGACCCGACCGGTAGGCAGACCCGGTCCCGCGAACGCCACTTGGGAGAGTAGCGGCCGCCCCCCCGGCGGCTCGGCGAAACGCGATGCCCACCAGCGCCCGGCTACCCGTGCACGAATTGCTCGGGATTCCACGGTAGGGCTCCGCTGCATCCGTCCGTATTGTCCTCCCGAATCAAGAGGAGCCGCTCCCGCCAGCGGCTGATGGGAGGAATCACGATGCGACTATCCAAGACCGTTCGCCGCGGCGTAGGTGCTGCGGCCGTCCTTGCCGCAGTGCTCGTCGGCGGCGCGCTGATCGGCACCCCGAACCACGCGACCGTCGCGTCCAGCGACCCGGCCGCGATCGCCGCCGAAAACCTGTCGGCCGCGTTCCGCGCGGCATCCGCGCGCGTCTCCCCGTCGGTCGTCCACATCCGCGCCGGCGCACGCCCCGAGCGCGCACGCGGGTTCGGCTTCTTCGACCGACCGATGCCCGAGCGTCAGCAGTCCGGCACCGGCGTGATCGTCCGCAACGACGGCCACATCCTGACGAACAACCACGTCGTGCGCGGCGCGACGCGGATCACCGTTCAGCTCGTCGACGGCAAGGAGTTCCCGGCCGAGATCGTCGGGCGCGACCCCAGCACCGACCTCGCGGTGCTCAAGTTGACCGAGACGCCCGACGAGCCGCTCGCCGCCGTCGCGTTCGGCGACTCCGACGCGGCCCGCGTCGGCGACTGGGTCGTCGCGATCGGCGCCCCGTTCGGCCTCCGCAACACCGTCACGTCCGGCATCGTCAGCGCGGTGGGCCGCGCCGACATGCGCATCACCGACTACGACGACTTCATCCAGACCGACGCCGCGATCAACCCCGGCAACAGCGGTGGCCCGCTCGTCAACCTGCGTGGCGAGGTGATCGGGATCAACACCGCGATCGCCTCGCGCACCGGCGCCTACAGCGGCATCGGCTTCTCGATCCCGAGCAAGCTCGCGGCGCACGTGATGGACGAGCTGATCCGCGACGGCCGGGTCACGCGCGGCTGGCTCGGCGTGACGATCGGCGTGCTCGACGGGGCCGCCCGCGAGCGCCTCGGCGTGGACGGTGGCGTCGTGATCGCCGACGTGATGGCCGAGGGACCGGCCGACCGTGCCGGGCTCCGCGCTCGTGACGTGATCCTGCGCTTCGGCGACAAGCCGGTGCGCAACGCGAAGGAGTTGCAGCGCGCCGTCGCCGACACCGACCCGGCCAGCGAGGTCGTCGTCACCGGCTTCCGCGGCGGCAAGGAACTCCGACGCACGATCGAGATCGGCGAACGTCCGACCCGTCCGCAGCTTCCGATGCGCCGACCGTAAGACACGACCATCCCAGGTGGCGGCTCGTTGCCGCCGCTGGTTGCCCCCGGCCATTCCGGAGGTGGCCTCCCGGCCCCGCGTCCTCGCGCGGGGCCGGTTTTCGTAGCGGCGGGCATCGGGTATCGTTCCGGCGATGTTCGGCGCGTTGATCTTCGCGGCGCTCGCGGTCCTGCCGGGCGCCTGGGTGGTGTTCCCGCTGCGGCTCGACGGAGCCGGGCTGTGGACGCGCGTGTGGCTCGCGATGGCGCTGTCGCCGTTCGTCGTCGCGGTCGAGTTCGCGATCGGCCGACTGCTCGGCGTGCCGTTCGAATCGCTCGCGGTCGCGCTCGCGGTCGCGAATCTGCCGGCCCTCCTCTTCGTCGTCCGCGCGCCCCGCACCGCCCGGACGACGTCGGTGCGCGAGCGCAGCGCAGCCGTGGGCGCGCTCGTCGTCGTCGCGGTCGTCACCGCGGTGGCGCTCCTGCCGCGCGTGCTCGCGACCGAAGATCGCGCGCTCAGCGGGCACGCGTGGATGCACGCCGACACGATCGACCGCCTCGTGGCCGGCGACGTCGTGCCGGAGGAGACGATGCTCGCCGGGGTCCGGCAGGCCTACCCGTCGACCGGCCACGTCTTCCAGGCGCTCGTCTCGCACGCGGCCGATCGCCCGCCCGCCTCGCACTACATCTGGACGAACGTCGCGTGGCTCGTCGCGATCGCCGGACTGATGATCGCGCTCGCCCGCGAGGCAGGCGGCGGTCCGATCGCCGGCGCGGGCGCGATCCTCGCACTCTTCTACGCGGTCAACGTCGTCGGCTACGTGCCGATGAAACTCGTCGGCGGTGCGTCGACGATCTTCGGCGACCCGCGCTACACGCCGTGGCTGCTGAAGTATCCGTTCTTCAACCAGATGCCGTTCGCGTTCGCGCTCCTCGCCGCGATCGCGTGGCAACTCGTGCGCGCACGGCCACACGCGGTCCTGCTCGCCGTGAGCCTCGTCGCGCTCGGCACGATCTACCCGCTGCTGATCGCACCGGCGCTCGTGCTGTGCGGGCTCCGTTGGCTCGTCGATCGCGGCGTGGCGCTCGCCGGGGCGACGGTGATCGGCGCGGTCGCGACGTGGCTGGCGCTGACGTTCGTCCTCCGAGACCGCGGACCGGGCGCGATGCGCATCGCAGACGCCGCGTTCGCGACGACGAAGCTGTTGACCGGCGTCGTCGTGACGTTGCCGCTGATCGTCGGCGTGATCGCGTGGTGGTCGCCGGCGCGCGAGCGACGCGCGCGAATCCTCGTCGCCGGCGGCGCCGCGGCGGTCGCCCTCTACGGCGTGCTCGATCTGCCCTACTGGCGCAACGAGTACAAGTTCGTCTTCGCGGCCGCGATCGCGTGGGCGCCGCTGGCCGGCGTCGGGATCGAGCGCCTCGTGCGCGCGGCCGGACGCCGCGGCGCGTTCGTGTTCGCAGGGCTCGCGATCGTCGGTGCGGCGCCGCTCGTACACAAGACCTACGGCTCGCCCCACTGGGGCGCGCCGCCCGATCGCCGGTTCGCGCTCGACACGTCGTCGTTCGGACTGCGCCTCGCGGGAAGTCATCCGCTCGCCGCTGCGTGCGAGCGCGTGCGGGGCGAGACACCGCGCGACGCGATCCTCGTCACGCGCGACGATTCGCTGCACTGGCCGACGCTGACCGGCCGCGCGCTCTACGTCCCCCCGCCGTCGCACGAGCCGCTGCCGCCGGCACTCACCGCGGCCGACGCGACCACGCCGCCGTTCGGGTCGGGGCACCCCGGCCTCAACCTCGATGCCGACTACCTGGTCCGTCGGGTGCGCGGCTACGACGCGGCGCTGATCGACGAGCGGCGGGCGAACGTGCGCGCGCTGTTCGGCGCCGACGACGCCGCGCGCGGCACCGCGCTGGACGCGATCACGCGCGCGGTCGAGCGCCCGGTCGTCGTCCTCGCGTCGCCCGAGCGCGACGGCGCGCTGCTCGCATGGCTCGCGCGAAGCCCGCGAACCGACGTGGTCGTCATCCGCCTACCGTAGCGCGAAACGCCGCGAGCGCGTCCTCGTCGACGCCACGCCACTCGAGGTCGTCGAGCGACTCCTCGACCGGTGCGTCGTCGCGCAATGTCGCGAGCGTGCGGTAGAGACCGGCGGCTTCGCGGTGCTCGACGAGCGACGCCGCGAGCGACGCCGCGCCGCGCACCTGGACCTCCCAGTCAGCCGGGTCGTCGGGGATCGCGTCGATCGTGCCGTAGTGGGCGAGCACGGTCGCGGTCGACTTCGCCCCCCAACGCGGGATGCCGGGGATACCGTCGGCCGTGTCGCCGACGAGCGCGAGGAAGTCGGGGATCGATGCCGGTGCGACGCCGAACTTCGCGCGCACGCCGTCCTCGTCGACAAGCGTGTCGTCCTTGCGGTGCCACAGTACGACGCGCGTGCCCTCGACGAGCTGCGCGAAGTCCTTGTCCGGCGAACACACGACGATCTGGTCGACACCTGGCGCATCGCGAAAGCGACACGCAGCGGTCGCGATCGCGTCGTCGGCCTCGAAGTCGACCATCGGCCAGACGGTCAGCCCGAGTGCGCGCGCGGCGTCCTCGGCGAGCGGGAACTGCCCGAACAGATCGGGGTCGAGGCCGTCGCCGGTCTTGTAGCCGTCGAACAGGTCGTTGCGAAACGACTCCACCGTGTGATCGAACGCGACGCCGACGTGCGTGACGTCGTCGGCGCGCAGCAGCGCGCGGAGCGTGCGGAGCAATCCGCGCACCGCACCGACCTCGCGCCCGTCCGGCGCCGTCGACGACGGCACCGCGAACCAGCAGCGGAACAGCTCATACGTGCCGTCGACCAGGTGGACCTTCATGATCGTTCTTGACTCTGCTGCACTTGGGAGCCGATAATTCTTGCGGAGGCTCGGCCTAGACGCTGCTCACGGGTGGCTTCGACGGCATTGCCTCCTTTTTTATTGCCCATCACGGGTCTCATACGGGTCCCCGACAAACGTGATTCCATACGAGTCGTAGACGACCCCGTCGCGGTATCCCTCGCCGCGAAACTGGAGTTGCGCGATCCAGCGTCCGTAGTTCTCGGCGATCTCCGGGCGAACCTCGGCGTCCATTCCGCGAGCGGGAAGCCGAAACCCCCAGTTGACGCAGTAGATCACCAAGTCCGCAGCCTGAACCGGATAGGTCATGTCCGACGAGACAAAGAACGGCGCAGGAACGATCCAAGCCGACCGATAGCGCCCGATCTTCGTCCTCTTGAAGTACGCTTCGAGCCGACGGACAAACCGACGATCCTCGGCCTTCTCCAGTTCGTCCATCACCAACAACCCGTGTTGACGCTCTTTCTCGAGGAAGTAGAAGTAGCGTTCGAGCAGGAACACTTGGTCCTTCCGCAGAAACTCCTCGGAGTTGAACGATGCCGGCTTGGTCACTGCGCGCGGGATTGCCGCAGCGAATACGCGCGCGTCATGCTGCCGGAGCAACTCGAAGATCCCGGTTGCCATCTCGAGACAGGCCTGGCCGTATGCCGTAAACTCTGCTCGCGTGGGCGCCTTTTTCTCCAGTCCCTTCGTCAGAAAGCCCCGGCAGTGCTTCCGACGCTCTTCATCCGACATCGCCGCCGCTTGGCTGGCCCACTTGAACCGATCCTTGTCCAAGAGCTTGCACCCTTTCAGTTCGGTTCGAAACTGATGCAACACGGTGCCGAAGCAAGCCAGCTCGAGGCGCTGCATTTCCTGGACAAACGGCCAGAGGTCGCCTGCATGGAGCGCCACGCCGCCTCGAACTTCGTAGGGCATGGCCCGGTGGTCGTGACCGCTCTCATCCAGAAAGAGCAGGTAGCTCATCTGCCATCCCGTCGTTCACCACATCATTGAGGGTTCCTGTCGGCCGACCTCGCCATTCAGGGCTGCTCAGCCTCTCACAGAGCGCGAGACTTGTCGAGGAAAGGACCGCCCATGCGCTGTCGCTTCATTGTCGTGCTGATCGCACTGGCGTGTGGGGCTTCGGCCCAGGACCGCATCACCGGGCGTTCGTTCGCGACGCGCTCGGAGGTGATCGCGAAGAACGGGATGGCCGCGACGAGCCAGCCGCTCGCGACGCAGGTCGCGCTCGACGTGCTGAAGGCCGGGGGCAACGCGGTGGACGCGGCGATCGCCGCGAACGCAATGCTCGCGCTCGTCGAGCCGACCGGATGCGGCCTCGGCGGCGACCTGTTCGCGATCGTCTGGGACGCGAAGGCGAACACGCTCCACGGACTCAACGCGAGCGGTCGCTCGCCGAAGGGCCTCGACTACGCCGCGATGAAGACCGCGGTCGAAGCGCTCGGGCGCAAGACGATCCCGCCGACCGGCGCGCTGCCGGTGACCGTGCCCGGCTGCGTCGACGGCTGGTTCGCGCTGCACGCGAAACTCGGCAAGCTCCCGATGAAGCGGCTCCTCGCCCCGGCGATCCGCTACGCGCGCGACGGGTTTCCGCTGACCGAGCTGATCGCCTACTACTGGGGGCGTAGCGTGCGTGCGTATCGTCGCTACCCGAACGTGCTCGACACGTTCGGCATCGACGGGCGGGCGCCGAAGAAGGGCGACGTCTTCCGCAACCCGGCGCTCGCGAACACGCTCGAGCAACTCGCCGAGGGCGGGCGCGACGCGTTCTACCGCGGCCCGATCGCCGAGACGATCGTCGCGTTCCTCGCCGAGCAGGGCGGCCACTTCACGACCGACGACTTTGCCGCGCATCGCTCGACGTGGGACGCGCCCGTGTCGACGAACTACCGCGGCTACGACGTGTGGGAGCTGCCGCCGAACGGCCAGGGGATCGCCGCGCTGCAGATGCTCAACGTGCTCGAGGCGTACGACGTCGCCGCGTGGGGGTTCGGCAGCGCCGCGTGGGTGCACCACTTCGTCGAGGCGAAGAAGCTCGCGTTCGAGGATCGCGCGCGCTTCTACGCCGATCCGGCGTTCAACACCATCCCGGTCGCCGAGCTGATCTCGAAGGACTACGCCGAGAAGCGCCGCCGACGGATCCGTCCCGACCGCGCGCGGCGCCGTGTTCCGCCCGGTCGCCCGACGCTCCACGGCGACACGATCTACCTCGCGACCGCGGATGCCGACGGCAACATGGTATCGCTGATCCAGAGCAACTACCGCGGCATGGGGTCCGGCATGGTGCCGCCCGGCCTGGGCTTCATGCTGCAGGACCGCGGCGAACTGTTCGACATGACGCCGGGGCGCTTCAACACCTACGCGCCCGGCAAACGGCCGTTCCACACGATCATCCCGGCGTTCATCACGAAGGACGGTGAGCCGTTCGTCGCGTTCGGCGTGATGGGCGGCGACACGCAGCCGCAGGCACACGTGCAGATCGTCGCGAACCTGATCGACTTCGGGATGAACCTGCAGGAAGCCGGCGACGCGCCCCGCATCCTGCACTCCGGCTCGTCCACCCCGACCGGCGAGCGCATGACCGACGGCGGCCGCGTCACGCTCGAGCGCGGTTTCGACTACGCGGTGATTCGCAAGCTCGTGCGCATGGGGCACACCGTCGGCTGGGCGGTCGGACCCTACGGCGGCTACCAGGCGATCATGCGAAAGGGCGGCGTCTACTACGGCGCGTCGGAGTCGCGCAAGGACGGCCAGGCGGCGGGATACTGACCCCGAACGAAAAGGCGGCCCTGCTCGTGGGTTGAGGTGCGAGCAGGGCCGTCGGGGAAAACGACGCGCGCCGACATGGTGGCGCGCGTCCGCAGGTGGTCGGGGTTACCGGTCGGTCGGCAGGATGTAGAGCAGCGGCTGCAGCGTGTTGTTCGCGAGCGAGCCGACCACGAAGATCGCGTAGTTGTAGCGCGGGATCATCGGGCCGAAGAGGCGCGGAAGCACGAGGTTCGGCGTGCCCGCCGCAGCGACCGTCAGCGTGTAGAAACCGAACGGCAGGTCGAGTGCGCCCTGTTGTCCGTTCGTCACACCCTTCAGCTCCTGCTTCTGGCCGAAGAAGAACTTCTTCACCGCGATGTCGACGGCCGGGGCGTTCGCCGTGTGGTGGAGCGTCAGGCGACCCGAAAGCGCCTTCGTCTTCGACAGGTCGATCGGGAACTTGCTCGCGGTGGGCTGCCCCTGTGCGTCGAGGTGCGCGATCACGATCACGCGCTCACCGGCCGCGAACGGCACGTTGGCGCTGATGATCGGCGGGTTCGAGCACGGCTGCTGCGTGTTCGCGGCGCTGATCGCAATCGACACGGTGCCGGGCGCCAGTGTCAGCGGTCCGGCGATGCGGCCGAACGTGAACCCCTGGAGCACACACTGGTTATCGACCGAGACGTCGACCGGCAGGCTCTGCGGCAGGTTCACGTCCTTGCCGGGGATGCCGTGAACGACCCACACCTGGGCGCTCATGTTCTGTGCGTTCGCGGCGGAGCCGAAGCCCAGCGTCAGGCCGGCGGCAAACATCCAAACGAAGAGTCGGGAGAACATCGTCAATCTTCCTTTCGATCGGGGGCCCGCCGTGACCCGGGCGGGGTTCTTCACTCGCGAAAGGAATCGACGGGCGGCGGGGTGCGGATGCGGGGTCGCGCGCGACGACCTGGACGGAGGTCCAGGGCGCGTGTCGACGTCAGTTCGCCGCGCGTTGAATCCGGCGGTCGCGGATTCGCGTCACCGGCCGGCGACGAGCGTGTAGTCGCGCAGCGGCACCGATCGGACGTAGCCCCGTTCGCATGCGTCGAGGTTGACGACCGCCTCGTATCGGCGGCCCCGCAGGAGCGACACGTGTTCGATCCACAACGCGTCGTCGACCGCGTCGGAGGTGCGCATGTCGAGCAGGAGCAGCGCACCGTGGGCGCGCACGCGCTCGAGGTGCAGTTGGTGCGTGAAACGGGAATGGCCCACCAGCGCTCCACGCGGCCCGTCGACGATCGAGTGGATACCCGAACGGCGCCCGTCGTCGTAGACCCAATAGACCGCGCGCCGGTCGGGCGCATACGCGAGTCGGTCGTGCGTCTTCGCGAGCCGCGCCAGGTGCGCGCGACCGGGTCCGGTCTCGAGAAGCCGGCTCATCAGCGTCGGTGCGTGCCGGTCGCGCCGCTCGTCGGTCAGCATTTCGTCCAGGAACACGGCGATCGCATCGGCCTGGCTCGCGACACGCCGATCGTGCACGAACACGACCGTCGCGACGAGGATTCCCAGGCCGACGGCGAACAGGGCAGCGGTGCGGAAACGACTCATGGCAACAGTATACGCGAGGTCGCGCGGGTGCGCGCGGGATGTTCATCGCGCACGGGCGACGTCTTCCTGGATCCACTGCTGGAGCAGCTCGACCTCGGCGCACCGGGAGCCGATGACCCGCACCGATTGCACGACCTTCCAGGCGCCGGTCTCGAGCCGGCGGAGGGCGACGACGTAGAAGCGCTGCTCCTCGAAGCCGTCGTGGCGCACTGACACGTCGGCGACGTCTCGCGCATCCCCGTGCAGCGTGCGCTTTATCTGCAGCCGTTGCGGCGCCTTCTCCGGGTAGCGCCGTTTCGTTCGCACACAGACGACCCGCCTCCCGTCGGCGACCCATGCAGCGACGTGTCGCCGCATCACGCCGCTCGCGCGAATCGCCCACGACGGCGGCACGCCGACGAGATCGTAGGAGCCCGGGAACATCGCGGCGAGGACCGCGGTCGCCTGGCGATCGGCCTTCGCGTCAGGCGACTCCGGGTGTGCCCGCATCCACGCGGCGATGCGCTCGCGCAGCGGGGAGACGTCGTAGCCGTCGGGAATCGGGACCGCCTGCCGGACGACCGAGAAGAAGAAGACCCTCTCGCTGACGAAGACGACGCGCTTCGTCTGCGCATCGAGCTCGCCACACCGCACGCAATACGGCACCTCCAGCCACCGCCCGCGCGTCGGTGCGAGCACGGCCTCGACGTCGCAGTCATACTGAAAGCCTCCACCCGACGTCGGCCCGGACACGGTCACGCGCGCGACCGTGATCGTGCGGCCGTGCGTGAGGTGATCGAACAGGGCCGCGTCGGGCAGGACCTCGACGTCGCTCTGCTGCGACGACGCCGCAGCGACCACGAACACGAGCGCCGCGACGGCACGAAGAGCGGGCAGACCCATCCACGACCTCCCGGGATTGACAGGGTGACGCGCCCCATCATACGCTCGTCGCGCGGCGCCGTGTGGCAGCCGCCGGTACGGAGGCGGACCATTGGTCAACGGAACCACGCGAACGGGGGCACTCGTGATCGGGGCGCTGATCGCCGCGTTCGCGAACGGACTGGTCGCGCAGCGCTTTCCCGAGCGGCCGGCGCAGCGCGTATTCGTCCTCGACATCGCGGATCTGATCGATGCGGACGACGAGGCCGCGATCCAGACGCGGTGCGACCGACTGCTCACGGACAAGAAGGTGCCGCTCAAGGTCGTCACGATCCGCCGACTGGCCGAGTACGGCGCCGACGACATCGAACGCTTCGCGCGCGCGCTGTTCGACGACTGGGGCATCGGCTTTCCGAACGCGAACTACGGGATCCTCGTGCTCGTCTCGAAGGCAGATCGTCGTGCACGGATCGAGATGGGGCACGACTGGTCGAACACCGGCGACGACGCGGCCGAGGCGGTCATGCGCGGACTGATGGCCTCTTTCCGCGAGGGACGATTCTCCTCGGGGCTCGCGACGGCTGCGGCGGAACTCGACGCGTTTGCGCGCGGCAAGCAGCCGCCGAAGCGAAGCTCCGGCCGGGTGCGCTGGGAGGCGCTGGCCGGAGTGCTGGTGCCGATCGTCATCTTCGTGATCGCGGCCATCTTCGGATTGCAGAACCGAGGCGGTGGCGGTCCGCCGACACCGCCGCTCGGGCGGGGCGGCCCGTTCAGCGCCCGCAATCGCTTCTCGCGATCGAGCGCGATGCCGAACGCACTGGGCGGCGGCGGTGGCGGCGGCTTCGGTGGGGGCAGCTTCGGCGGCGGATTCGGCGGCGGCGGCGGCGCGACGGGAGGCTGGTGATGCGAGCGAGCACGCTGCTGAGCGACGCCGATCGGGCACGCATCGACGAGGCGATCCGACTCGCGGAGTCGGAGACGAGCGGCGAGATCGTGCCGGTCGTCGCCGGACGGTCGGGACGCTACGAGCGCGCGGCGGCGTTCGCCGGTGTGGCTGTCGCGGTGATCGGCCTGTGGGTCGCGTGGGTCCTGATGCAGACGGTCGTCCAGCCGACCGATCGCTGGGACATCGGCCCGTATCCCGCACTCGGACTCCTGCCGATCGTCGGAATCGTCGTCGGCGGGTTCTTCGTGGGGCGATTCGTGATGCAGCGAGTCGGCTGGCTGCTCCGCGCGTTCTCGTCACACCGCGAGATGCTCGGCGAGGTCGTCGACGCCGCCGAGGACGCATTCTTCGCGTGTCACGCGCACCGAACCGAGGATGCGACCGGTGTCGTGCTCTACGCGTCGCTGCTCGAGCGGCTCGTCGTCGTGCGCGGCGACACCGCGATCGCCGAGAAGCTCACCGACGCCGATTGGTCGGCGATTCGCGATGCGCTCGCGAAGGGCCTACGCGACGGCCGCCCCGCCGACGCATTCGTCGACGCGATCGAACGGACGGGCCAGTTGCTCGCGAAGCACTTCCCCGCGAACGCCGACGACACCAACGAGCTGCACGACCGGATCCACGTCATCGACTGAACCCGCCAAGTCAGTCGCGCTTGAGGTGTTTGACCTTGTAGGGGCTCTTGCCGACGATCACGTCGGTCGCGACGCCGACGAACAGGCCGTGCTCGACGATGCCGACGCGCTCGTTGAGCTTCGCGGCGAGGCCGGCCGGATCGTCGATCGGGCCGAAGTTCGCGTCGAGGATCCAGTTGTTCGAGTCGGTGACGAACGGCTGGCCGTCCTTCTCGCGACGTGTGACCTTCGCACCGAGGCCCTCGAGGAAGCGCTTCTGGCTGCTCCACCCGAACGGGATCACCTCGATCGGCACCGCCCACTTCTCGCCGAGCTTCTCGGACATCTTGCTCGGGTCGACGATGATCACCTCGCGCTTGGATGCCTGCGCGACGATCTTCTCGCGCAACAGCGCGCCGCCCCCGCCCTTGATCAGGTTCAGGTTCGCGTCGACCTCGTCCGCACCGTCGATCGTCACGTCGATCTCCGGGTGCTCCTCGAGCGTCGTCAGCGGGATGTCGAGTTCGCGCGCGATGTTCGCCGTGTGCTCGGAGCACGGGATGCCGGTGATCCGCTCGAGGCGGCCACCGAGCATCACCTGGACGAGGCGGCGCATCGCCAGCTCGGCGGTCGAGCCGTGACCGAGTCCGACGATCATGCCGGACTCGACGAGGTCGACCGCCGATGCGGCGGCCTTGAGCTTCTGCGTCGTGTTGTCGGTCATCGGGGCGCGATCAGCCCTTGTAGATGTTCATGATCTTGTCGAGCATCTCGATCGCGGCGCCCTTTTCGCGCTGGAACGAGTTGCGCCCGATGATCGAGCCGAAGCCGCCGCCGTTGTGGATCTCCTGGATCTCGTCGTAGACCGCCTGCTCGGAGTCCTTCTTCGAGCCGCCCGAGAAGATCACGATGCGCTTGCCGTTGAACGACGACTGGATGACGTGGCTGATGCGCTCGGCGAGCGTCGCGCGCGGCACGTTGCAGCTCTCGTAGACCTTCTTCGCGGCCGACTGCTCGAGGTGGTCGGTCGGCGGCTTGACCTTGACGATCGTCGCACCGAGCTGGCACGCGATCTGCGCGCAGTAGGCGATGATGTCGAGCGCCGTCTCGCCCTGGCTCGAGATGTCGCTGCCGCGCGCATACGACCAGACGACCATCGGCAGCCCGACCGACTTCGCCTCGGACGCGATCTCGCGCAGTTGCTCATACGCGAAGCGACGATCCTGCGTGCCCGGGTAGATCGTGTAGCCGACCGCCGCACAACCGAGGCGAAGCGCGTCGTCGACGGTCGCGGTCTGGCCGCCCATCGGGTCCTTCTCGGACTGCAGCACGTCGTGGTTGTTGAGCTTCAGGATCAGCGGGATCTGGCCGGCGTAGTCCGCCGCGCACTGCTCGATGAAACCGATCGGCGCCGCGTAGGCGTTGCAGCCCGCGTCGATCGCGAGTTCGTAGTGGTAGGACGGGTCATACGACGCCGGGTTCGGCGCGAAGCTGCGCGCCGGGCCGTGCTCGAACCCCTGGTCGACCGGGAGGATCACCATCTTGCCGGTGCCCGCGAGCTTGCCGTGGTTCAACATCCGCGCGAGGTTCGTCAGAACACCCGGGTTCTCGTGTTTGTACCAGCTCAGGATCTCCCGCACGCGCGCTGTGCTCATCGGTCTTGAATCTCCCAGGTTCGTGCTCCGGACGGAGCGGTTCGTGGTCCGTTTCTCGCTACCGTGTAGTCCACGGTCGGGCCCGAGGCAGGCCCCGATATCAGGCGATGGGAATTCCAGTATCGCGACCTGCAGGTGTGATTTCAAGGCGACGCGCACGCGGCTTTCACGGCCCCCGTCTCCGTGCGATAATCGGCCTTCCCCGCCCCCCTCCGAACGACCCGATTGGCCGCCGACATGCCCGACGCGCTCCCCCTGTCCGACAAGCACGCGATCGTCTGTGGATCGACCCAGGGAATCGGCCGCGCGTCGGCGATCCTGCTCGCCGAGGCGGGTGCGACCGTCACCGTCGCGGCGCGAAACGAGACGGCGCTCCGCGCGGTGGCTGCCGAGCTGCCGACGCCGGCGGGCCAGTCGCACCACGTGCTCGTCGCCGACTGGAGCGATCCCGATGCACTCGGCGAGCGGGCCCGCGCCCACGTCGCCGAGCACGGCGCCGCACACGTCCTCGTGAACAACACCGGCGGCCCGCCCGCCGGGCCGGTCTTCGACGCGAAGCCCGAGGAGTTCGTCACGGCGCTGAAGATGCACGTGATCGCGAACCAGCTCCTCGTGCAGGCGACCGTGCCTGGCATGAAGGACGCCGGCTACGGCCGCATCGTCAACATCATCTCGACGTCGGTCCGCCAGCCGATCCCCGGCCTCGGCGTGTCCAACACGACGCGCGGCGCGGTTGCGAGTTGGGCGAAGACGCTCGCCAACGAGCTGGGCTCGTTCGGCATTACCGTGAACAACGTGCTGCCCGGCTTCACCGAGACGGAGCGGCTCGCGTCGCTGATCGCGACGAAGGCGACGAAGCAGAACACGACCGAAGGCGCGGTCGCCGACGCGATGCGCGCGAGCGTGCCGGCCGGGCGATTCGGGCGCGCGGAGGAGGTCGCGGCGGTCGTCGCGTTCCTCGCGTCGCCGGCCGCGAGTTACGTCAACGGCGTCAGCATTCCGGTCGACGGCGGCCGCACGTCGTCGATCTGAGAGGGAGCACTCCCGTGCAGCGAATCCTGAACTACATCGGCGGCGCGCACGTCGAGCCCGCGGGTGGCGCGTATCTCGAGACGATCGAGCCGGCGACGGGCGTGGCCTACTGCGAAGTGCCGGACAGCGACGAGCGCGACGTCGAGCTGGCGGTCGCGGCCGCGAAGCAGGCGTTTCCGTCGTGGTCGTCGACGCCGGCGTTCGAGCGTGCGGCGCTGTTGCTCGAGATCGCGGAGATGATCGAGGACAACCTCGACGACCTCGCGCGCGCCGAGTCGATCGACAACGGCAAGCCCGTGCACATCGCACGCGCCGTCGACATTCCGCGCGCGGCGCTCAACTTCCGCTTCTTCGCGACGGCGATCCTGCACGAGTCGTCCGAGTCGCACGCGAGCGACGACCAGGCGATCAACTACACGCTGCGCAAGCCGCGCGGCGTGGCGGGGCTGATCTCGCCCTGGAACCTGCCGCTCTATCTGTTCACCTGGAAGATCGCGCCGGCGATCGCGACCGGGAACACCGCGGTCGCGAAGCCGTCGGAGGTCACGCCGATGACCGCGCACCTGCTGACCGAGATCTGCCACGCGGCGGGGATGCCGAACGGCGTGCTCAACGTCGTGCACGGACTCGGCGCGAAGGTCGGTGCGCCGCTCACCGCGCACCGCGACGTGCCGACGCTGTCGTTCACCGGCGGCACCGCGACCGGGCGCGAGATCGCGAAGACGGCGGCGCCGATGTTCAAGAAGGTGTCGCTCGAGATGGGCGGCAAGAACCCGACGGTCGTGTTCGCCGACTGTGACTTCGAGACGACCGTGCGCGAAGCGGTGCGCGCGTCGTTCTCGAACCAGGGGCAGATCTGCCTCTGTGGCTCGCGCATCTTCGTCGAGCGCCCGATCTACGAGAAATTCGTCGACGCGTTCGTCGCCCAGACGAGCCAGCTCACGATCGGCGACCCGCTCGAGCAGACCGAGCAGGTCAACCAGGGCGCTCTTGTGTCGAAGGCGCAGCTCGAGAAGGTGCAGTCCTACGTCGCGCTCGCGCGCGAGGAGGGCGGCGAGATCGTGTGCGGCGGCGAGGTGCCCGAGCCCGTCAGCGAGCGGTGTAAGGGCGGCTACTTCTTCCAGCCCACCGTGATCACCGGGCTGTCCTACGACTGCCGCGTGAACACCGAGGAGATCTTCGGCCCGGTCGTGACGATCATGCCGTTCGACGACGAAGCGCAGGTGATCGACTACGCCAACGCGACCGACTACGGGCTCGCCGCGAGCATCTGGACGCGCGACACCTCGCGCGCGCACCGCGTCGCCCACCGCATCCAGAGCGGCACGGTCTGGGTGAACTGCTGGATGATCCGCGACCTCCGCGTGCCGTTCGGCGGCATGAAGCAGAGCGGCCTCGGCCGCGAAGGCGGCGAGGAAGCGCTGCGCTTCTTCACCGAGCCCAAGAACGTTTGCGTCCGCCTGTAAGACCCGACAGCGAGCCCCATCCGATGACCGATCGAAGCTTCAGCACCGACCGCGCCCCGGCCCCCGTCGGCGCGTATCCCCACGCCCGCCGCCACGGCGACCTCCTGTTCCTGTCGGGCGTCGGCCCGCGCAAGCCGGGCACGAAGGACATCCCCGGGGTCACGCTCGATGCCGACGGCAACATCGTCGACTACGACGTCGAGGCGCAAACGAAGAGCGTCTTCGAGAACATCCGCATCATCCTCGAAGACGCGGGCGCCACGTGGGAGAACATCATCGACGCGACGTGCTTCCTGACGAACATGAAGGACGACTTCGCGACGTTCAACCGCGTCTACGCCGAGCACTTCACGACCAACCGCCCCACGCGCACGACGATCGAAGTCGGCGCCCTGCCCACCCCGATCGCCGTCGAGCTGAAGGTGATCGCCAGCATCGCCCCGCTGCACGAACACGACGTCCACCCATGACCCGCCCCACCATCCGCGGCCGCTGGGTCGTCTGGGCCTTCCTCGCGCTCCTGCTCGCCGGCGCCGCGGCAATCGCGATCGTCGCGAGCATCAAGCCGGACGGCTCCTGAAGTTCGCAATCGGTGAACTTCAGGGGCTGAGCACTCGTGCTGGGGGTGTGAAGTTCACTGATCGTGAACTTCAGTCGCGGGCGGTGCGGAGCACTGCGCGCACCGGGCTCGCGTCGAAGCCCGGGAGGTGGAGCGGCAGGGCGATCAGTTCGTAGGGGCCGGCGGAGATGTCGGTGAGGACGATGCCCTCGAGGATGGCCATGTCGCGGGCGAGGACGGCGGCGTGCGACGGGAGGTCCTTGGAGGTCGCGCGGTCGACGCTGGGGGTGTCGATGCCGACGAGGCGGACGCCGCGGTCGGCGAGGGCGTGGATGCACGCGGGCTCGAACGCGACGAAGTCGTCGTTCCACGACGTCGGGTCGGGGAAGGAGCCGGTCGCGAACAGGACGCGCGGTTCATCGATCGCATCGGGGAGCATGTCCGGCGTGATCACGTCACCCCGCGGCACGTCCACGCGGATCACGCGGCACGCACCGACGTAGAGGTCGAGCGGCTGCTGCTCGATCGTTCGCCCGTCGACGCCGTAGTGCGACGGCGCGTCGACGTGGGCGCCCACGTGCACCGTGGACCGAAACGTCGACAGCGTCAGCGCGTCGCCGTTCTTCATGTCCATCAGGACCTCGCGCGACGGCGGCGTGTCGCCGGGAAAGACCGCGAGCTTCGGCGTCACGGCCGGCGAAATGTCCCACATGCGCGGCCCGGTCATCGGCGCGCAGCCCACAGCAACAGCCCGCCGACGAGCGCGATCACGAACGCCCACACCCCGACCGTCGTGTTGCGCACCTGTCGCTCCGACCGCGCCTTCGCCTCGGCGTACGGCACGTGCGAGAACGTCACGAGCGAGTAGAGCGGGATGAACGTCTTCGGCATCAGCTTGTGGGCGAGCTTGCCGAGCGCCTTCTTGAACAGGAACCACCGCGACGCGACGAGGTCGCGCATCTCGATGAAGTTGTCGAGCGCGAGATCGCGCAGCGCGTCGGCATCGGGCTTGCGCGCCTTGCCATACGCCTCGAACGCGGCTCCGATGTCGTCGCCGTGCTTCTCGAGCATCTCCGCGAGGATCCGGCAGTCCTCGAACGAGCAGTTCATCCCCTGCCCGTAGAACGGCACGACCGCGTGCGCCGCGTCGCCGACGAGCGCGAACCGATCGCCGACGTGCCACGGCTTGCACCGGATCGTCATCAGCACGCTCGTCGGGTTCTCGCGGTAGTCCTTGACGAGGTCCGGCATCAGCGGCACCGCGTCGGGGAACATCTTCTTGAAGAACGCCTCGACGTCCTTGTCGTCGTTCATCGCCGAGAAGCTGTGCGGACCGTCGAACGGCCAGAACAGCGTGCACGTGAACGACCCGTCGAGGTTGCCGAGCGCGATCATCATGAAGTTGCCGCGCGGCCAGATGTGCAGGCAGTCCGGCCGCAGCTGATGCGTCCCGTCCGCGCCCGCCGGAATGCACAGCTCCTTGTAACCGTGGTCCAGCACGACCTGGTCGTAGTCGAAGCGCGGCATCGATTGCATCCGACGCCGCACCGCGGAATTGACGCCGTCGCACGCGATCGCGTGCTCGGTCGCGACGGTTTCGAGCGCACCGGTCGCGTTGTTGCGCATCGTGAGCGCGCCGGTCTCGAGGTCGACGTCCTCACACGTCCGGTCGAAGTGCACCGTGACGCCGTACTTCTTCTCCGCAAGGTCGAGCAGCGTCATGTTCAGCCCGAGCCGCGACACCGAGTTGATCACGTGCTCTGCCTCGGTGCCGTAGGCCTGGTAGGTCGTCGACCCGTCGATCGCGTGCATCATTCGCCCGCGCATCGGCGTCACGGTCGCCATCACCGCCTCGCCCGCACCGACGTCCTCGAGCGCGCGAATGCCGCGCATCGACAGCGCGAGGTTGATCGACCGCCCGGCGTCCGCGCTGTCGACGCGCGGATCGGGCCGCTTCTCCCACAACTCGACGTCGTGCCCGGCCTTCGCGAGGTAGCACGCCATCAGCGGCCCCGAAAGACCCGCGCCGATCACCGTGAATCGCGCCACCGCGTCCTCCTCGTCGATCAGTCGGTCCGGGCGATCGCGTCGGCGAACGCCCATACGTCATGGAATGTGTTGTAGAGCGGCACCGGCGCGACGCGGATCACGTTCGGCTCGCGGAAGTCCGCGACGACACCGGCGCGTTCCAATGCCTGGAAGCGCTCGCGCGGCCGATCATGCACGAGCACCGACAGCTGGCAGCCGCGCTCGGCCGGATCCGCCGGTGTGATCACCTCGAAGCGATCGCGCCCGTGTTCGCCGAGCAGGAACTCGAGGTAGCCGGTCAGCCGCAGCGACTTCTCGCGCAGTCGCGCCATCCCGACCTCGTCGAAGATCTCGAGCGACGTCCGGATCGGCGCCATCGCGAGGATCGGCGGGTTCGAGAGCTGCCACGCCTCCGCGGTGCCGTGCGGCTCGAACCGCGGAATGAGGTGCATCTTGAAGCGCGTCGTCGGGTCGTTGCCCCACCACCCGGCGAACCGCTTGAGCGAAGGGTCCTTCGCCGCATCGTGGTGCACGAAACAGCCGCCGACCGCGCCGGGGCCGCTGTTGAGGTACTTGTACGAACACCACACCGCGAAGTCGACGCCCCAGTCGTGCAACCGCAGCGGCACGTTGCCCGCGGCATGCGCGAGGTCGTAGCCGATCTTCGCCCCGCACGCCTTTGCCGCGTGCACGATCCGCTCGAGCGGCAAGAGCTGCCCGTTCAGGAAGTTCACGCCGCCGAGCATCACGAGCGCGATCGAGTCGCGATGCTCGTGCAGGAGCGCCTCGATGTCCTCGACGCGGAAGTGGTGCTCGCCGTCGCGCGGCTGGATCGTCACGAGCCCGTCGTCGGGATCGATGCCGTGGAACTCGAGCTGGCTCCGCACCGCATACGTGTCCGACGGAAACGCCGGATCCTCGATCACGATCTTGTAGCGCTCGCGCGTCGGCCGGTAGAACGACACCATCATCAGGTGCAGGTTCACCGTCAGCGTGTTCATCATCACGACCTCGCCGCGCTCGGCGCCGACGAGTCGCGCACCGGTGTCGAGGAACGCCTCGTGATACGGATACCACGGGTGCTTCGCGCGGAAGTGGCCGTCCACGCCGAGGCCGGCCCAGTCGTCGAGTTCGCGTTCGACCGCGGCGCGCGTCGCCTTCGGCATCAGCCCGAGCGAGTTGCCGGTGAAGTAGTGGACCTCGCGACCGTCGTCGGTGCGCGGAATCGAGAACGCGTCGCGATAGCGCGCGAGCGGATCGTCCTGGTCTTCGGCGCGCGCCCACGCGGCGTCGTTTCGGTAGTCGCTCATGCGTTCCCTTCGGCGAACCGCGCCGCATCGAGACCGAGGAACTCGAGCGCCGTGCCCGCGAGCAGCCGTTCGCGCTCCGCCGCCGCGAAGTCCATCGACTCGATCAGCTTGCCCGGCTCCAGCTCGCCGAGCGGAAACGGGTAGTCGGTGCCGAGCGCGATCTTCTCGATTCCGACGAGGTCGATCAAGAGTCGCAGCGCGCGCTCGTCGTGCACGAGCGAGTCGACGTAGAAGCGGCCGAGGTAGTCGCGCGGCGGCGTCGGGTTGTCCACCGCGACGAGGTCCGGTCGCACGTCGAAGCCGTGCGCGATCCGCCCGATCGTGCCGGGCAGGCTGCCGCCGCCGTGGGCGAACGCGATCCGCAGCGTCGGGAGTCGCTCGAGCACGCCGCCGAAGATCAGCGACGTAATCGCCAGCGTCGTCTCGGCCGGCATGCCGACGAGCCACGTCGCCCAGTAGTCCTTCATCCGATCGGCGCCGAGCATGTCCCACGGGTGCACGAAGATCGCCGCGCCGATCCGCGCCGCGTGCTCGAAGATCGGGAAGAGCGACGGGTCGCCGAGGTTCGTGCCGTTGACGTTCGTGCCGATCTGCACGCCGGGCATGCCGAGTTCGTTCACGCAGCGATCCAGCTCGCGCATCGCGCGGTCGGCGTCGTTCATCGGCAGCGTGCCGAGCGCGATGAAGCGCGCCGGGTTGGTCGCCGCGGCCTCCGCGATGTCGTCGTTCAGGAAGCGCGCGACGTCGTCGGTGTCCTGCGGTTTCGCCCAATAGCTGAACATGACCGGCACGGTCGAGAGCGCCTGCACGGTCACGCCGTGCTCGTCACACTCCGCGAGCCGCGCCGCCGGATCCCAGCAGTTGTCGCGGATCTCGCGAAAGAAGACGTCGCCCTTGAGCATCCGAGCACAGCACGGCTTGTGGTGCTCGAGCCGGATGAAATCGCCGTAGCCGAAGCGCTCGGCGAAGTCGGGAATCTCCCGCGGGAGAATATGCGTGTGGATGTCGATTTTCATCAGCCGACGGCTCGCTTCCGGGCAAGTATAGTGCGGCGCCGGCCCGAGGGCAGCGGCCGGGCCCGTCCCCGCCAGGAGATCCGACATGAGCAACGAGAAGAAGCCGGCCGGCACGATCGGCTGGATCGACCTGACCGTCCCCGGCGCCGAGGACGTGCGTGCGTTCTACGAGTCCGTCGTCGGCTGGACCTCCACGCCGGTCGACATGGGCGGCTACAGCGACCACTGCATGAACGCCGCCGATGGCAAGACCGTGGCCGGCGTGTGCCACAGCCGCGGGATGAACGCGAACATGCCGCCGCAGTGGATGATCTACATCGTCGTCGACGACCTCGAGAAGAGCCTCGCCGCATGCACCGCGGGCGGCGGCGAAGTCGTGCTGCGGCGCGACGGCAACAACGGCTTCGCGGTCATCCGCGACCCGGCCGGCGCCCTCGCCGCGATCGGCGAGTTCTAGACGCTCCAGCGTTGCGCGCAACGCCGCAATCTCGGTCTCGGGATCGAGAGCTTCTTGGGGACCTTCGGGTTGGAATGCGCTTGGCGCGGCTCGAACGTCCGTATTCGGGCGTTGATTGCGCTTGGCGGGCGAGTTCTGCACCACTCACGCGGCATCGATGCGGGTCGCAGGCCGATGTTGCACCAAGGCGCATCGAAAGCACCGCCAATGAACAGCGTCGGGTGCAGAATCATCGCGCCAAGCGCACGGATCACGGAATTCGGTGCACAACCGGCCCGCCAAACGCGGTGAACGCCTCGTCATCGCCCCGGAGAGTCCATCGCCGTCGGCGTCGGCGGTGATGGGTGCGGAAGGGAGGCCCCGAGAGAGCTCTGAGCCCGAGGCCGAGACTGTAGTTACAGCCGGTCGTAGGCGAAGGTCGTCAGGAACTCCTCGAGCTCCGACGACAGGCACAGCTTCGTGAAGAGGATCTTCGCGTCGCGGTAGCGCCGGCGGCGATACGTCGGTTCGCCGACGGTCGACTTGATCGCGGTCGCCTCGTCGTCGATCACGTCGGCGATGAACTCGCGGGTCACGACCCGCCCGTCGTCGAAGCGCCCCCCGTGGCGGTAGAGCTGCCAGATCTGCACGCGCGAGACCTCCGCGGCCGCGGCGTCGGCGATGCGGTGCTCATGCGAGAGGTGCCCCTCGCCCGACAACCACGCCTCGAGGTAGAGCAACCCGATCCGCACGTTGTCGCGCAGGCCGCGTTCCGTCCGCGGCCCGTGCGGCGCGCGAAGCAGATCGCTCGCCGACACGCACACGTCCTCGCGACGCACGTCGAGCTGGTTGTCGCGGCCGCCGAGCCGAGCCTCGAACACGCGACGCACGACCGGCACCTGCGCCTCGTGCATCACCGCGCTGCCGTCGAAGCCGCTCTTCGCCTCGTGCTCCTTGTCGGCCCGAAGTGCCGCCAGCGCCGCGCGCTGGGCGGCCGGGTTGCCCCGGATCGGAAGCTGCCACGCGGTCGCGCCGATCGCGAGCGCACCGCGCCGGTGGCACGTCCGCACGAGCAACTCGGACACCGCGCGCACGAACGGTTGCTCCGCGGTCACCGCATCGCGATCGGGCAACAGCACGTCGGGATCCCAGCGGTGCACCTTGAGGAAGCTGAACACGTAGTCCTCGCGACCCGAGCGCAGCCCCACGGCGTGCGCGCGCAACTCGTAGAGGATCTCGTCCATCTCGAACGCGGCCGGCACCGTCTCGATCAGCACGGTGGCGCGAATCGTCCCGGCGGCGAGGCCGAGGGCGCGCTCCGCGACCGTGAAGACGTCCGCCCACAGCCGCGCCTCTTCGCGACTCTCCAGCTTCGGAAGACTGAAATACGGACCGCTCCCGCCGGCGATCAGCGCCGCGGCGTTGTGAAAGAGGTGCAACCCGACGTCGAACAACGCCGCCGGCACCGGCTCGCCATTGTAGACCGCACTGCGCTCGAGCAGGTGCAACCCGCGCGGCTGCACGACCACGACCGGACGCGCCGCATCGGGCGTCGGCGATTCCGCGATCACGTCGCGCAGCGCTCGATGCCCGTCGACGATGTTCGACCAGGTCGGCGACGTCGCGTCCTCGAAGTCGACGACGAGCACATCGGCGTCGGAACGCAGTCCGTTCGTGATCGCCTCGCGCTCGGGGCGCGCGCTCAGTTCGACGACACGGCGCGACAAATCGGCGGGGAGCGGCGCCACGGTCCACTCGCCGCGACGAATCGCCGCGGTCTCGTCGAGAAACCCGAGCCGATCGCCCGATCGCCACGTGTCTCGCCGGGCCGATCGGGCGGCCAGCACCTCGTCGAAGCGCTTGCGAAACGTCCGCGCCAGTCCGCCGACCAAGCCGAGCGCTCCCGGCGTCAGCAGCCGATCGTTCTCCTCCGCGCGCGGCCCCCTGAGCGTCACATCGGTACCGAGCATGCGATCCCCTCACGACAAACGATCCCCGAATCCATTGTCGCGGCGCGCGAAGATTTTTCAATAAGCCGTTGCGCCCCTTTATGTTGTGCGTCTCCGAACGAGATCGTCGGCTCGCTCGTCGCGGCAGGGCGTCGGCCGAGTATGCTGGATGCCTCTCCGTGGAAAGGAGCCCCGCCCAATGCGCATCGCTGCCGCCGTGCTCGCCGTCCTGCTGTCCGCCCCGATTGGCGCACAGCCTCAGGCCCACCCGACGATGCTCGTCATCTGCCACACGACGTCGCCCGCCGCGCTCGACTGGCTGCTCACCGATCCGCACTTCGAGGTGCTCGCACGTCGCTCGCCGATCGCGGTCGAGTGCCTGATCCACGCGCGCGACCTGCCGCTACTCCAATCGCGCGGATACGCACCGCGCGTCGTCCACGCCGACATGGAGGCGTACTACGCGAGCCGACTGACGACGCCGACCGCGCTCGCGACACCGCTCGGCAGCATGGGCGGCTACTTCACGCTCTCGGAGATCCTCGCGCAGCTCGATGCGTGGCACGCGAAGTATCCGAACCTGATCACGCCGCGCACGTCGATCGGCAAGTCGATCGAGAACCGCGACCAGTGGCTCGTGAAGATCTCCGCTAACGCGGGCGTCGACGAGAACGAACCCGAGATCTTCTTCCACTCGCTGATCCACGCCCGCGAACCGGCGAGCATGATGTCGACGATGCGGATGGTCGAGTTCCTGCTCGAAAACTACGGCATCGACCCGGTCGTGACCGACCTGCTCGACAACCGCGAGATCTGGTACGTCCCGGTCTTCAACCCCGACGGCTACGAGTACAACCGCAGCATTCGCCCGGGCGGCGGCGGCCTGTGGCGCAAGAACCGTCGCCAGATCTCGAGCAGCACCTACGGCATCGATCTCAACCGCAACTTCGGCTTCCAGTGGGGCTACGACTCGCGCGGCAGCTCCGGCTCGCCGAGTTCCAACACCTACCGCGGCACCGGCCCGTTCTCGGAGCCCGAGACCGCGAACGTGCGCGACTTCGTCAACAGCCGCACGCCGAAGGGCCTGACGTGCGCGTGGGACTGCCACTGCCACGCGGGCTACTGCCTCTACCCGTTCAGCTACGACAACGTCCCGTCGCCGAAGGCCGCCGTCTACGCGGAGATCTCCGCCGACATGGTCCGGCACAACAACTACACGGCCGGCACCGGCTACACGGTGCTCTACCCGATGAACGGCTCCACGCTCGACTGGTACGAGGGCGGCGCCGGACTCTACGCGTGGCTGCCCGAGATCGGCCACGGCAGCGACGGGTTCTGGCCGCCGACGAACCGCATCCGCGCGCTGGCCGAGGAGGTCCTCGGCATGCTCGTCACGGGCGTGAAGTACGCCGGACCGTATCTCGTGACGACCGCGCAAACCGTGACCGAGGTCGGTGACAACGACGGATCGTTCGAGCCGGGCGAGCGGGTCGAGGTGCGCGCGACGGTTCGCAATCGCGGCGTCGTCGGCGCGACGAATGCGCGGATCCGGCTCGTCGCCGCGAGCCCGTTCGTGACGATCGAGGTCGCCGAAGCGCCGCTCGGTGCGATCGCGACGATCACCGACGCGAACAACAACGCCGCCCCCGTGCGGGCGCTGATCTCGCCGCTGTGCCCGCCGGGCACCGACCTCGGCCTCGCGGTCGAGGTCGCGTTCGACGGTCACGTCCTCTCCACGCCACTCGACATCGTCTCCGGGCCGTCGACGAACCTCGTCAACGACGCGTGCGAAACCGCGACGTGGACGATGGGTGCGGCATCCGACACCGCGACGACGGGCATGTGGACCCACGGCGACCCGAACCCGACGTGGGCGACGAGCGGTCGCAAGTACCTCGTGCAGAGCGGCGACGACCACTCGCCGAGCGGCACGCAGTGCTACGTGACCGGCAACGCGACGAGCGCGCTGGCCGACACCGACGACGTCGACAACGGCCGCACGACGCTGACGACACCCACCTACGACCTGTCCGCCGCGCGCGACCCGTGGGTGAGCTACTGGCGCTGGTTCATGGACCACGGGCCGAACCCGAACACGGACGCGCTCCTCGTCGACGTCACGGACGACGGCGGCGCGACGTGGACCCGCGTCGAGACCGTGACGCGTTCCGAGCAAGCGTGGCGCCGTCACGCGTTCCGCCTGCGCGACTTCGCCGATCCGACCAACGCCGTGCAGCTGCGCTTCGTCACGAGCGACGCGCCCGACGACAGCTTCTGCGAAGCGGCGATCGACGACCTTCGCATCGACGATCACGACGACGGCACACGCATCGCGCTGCAGACGCCGGCGAAGATCGGGACGACCGCGACGCTCGCCTTGACCGCCGCGCGCTCACCGAGCCTCGGCTTCGCGACCGGCGTCGCCTTCGGCGCCCGCCCCGGGATCGCGCTCGCCAGCGGCCGGACGATTCCGCTGACCCCCGATGCGCTGTTCGGCGTGTTCCCGCTCCTGCCGTCGGTCTTCCGCGATTTCGTCGGCACGCTCGACGCGAGCGGAAACGGCACGTCGCGGATCGTGCTGCCGAACGCCGGCGCGCTCGTCGGCGTCTCGTTCCGGGCCGCGTTCCTGACCGTCGACGCGGCCTCTCCGGACGGAATTCGGGACGTGAGCGCCGACCTGCCGATCGTCATCGCGCCGTAGCGGGTTGATCTCGGCGCCGCCCGGGCGCACCATCAAAGGGTCCACGCGAAGCCCCGCTCCACGATCGTGAGCGGAGAACGACGGGGCGCGCGTGGGCGGCGATTGAGAATCGGATAGGAGGAGATTCTGATGAGACGTACCCTTCTCGCACTCGGCGTCACGGCGCTGACCTGCACCGCCGCAACCGCACAGTGGTTCGGCGACGACTTCAACTCGAACACGCTCACGGGCTGGACGCTCGACAAGGGCGCGTGGACCGCGACGAGCATGCAGGCCCACTCCGACACGACGTCGACGTGGCAGTACGCGACACGCACCGACGTCGCCGCGGCACACTGCAGTGCCGAGTGCACGGTCTACCACTCCGGCAACGGCCTCGACTTCGCCGGCGTCGCGCTGCGCGTGAAGGACCCGGCCGGCGGCACGCTCGGTCAGGACCTCGTGATGGCGAAGCTCCAGGGCTCGGGCGGCATCACGCAGATGTGGCTCTACACGTTCGACGCGTCGGGCAACCGCACCTCGGGTAGCGTCAGCACCGTGTCCGCACGGGTCGGACGCGTTCGACTCACGGCGCTCGCGTCGACGATCGTGGCCGAGTGGGACTCGAACATGGACGGCATCTGGGATCAGACGCTGACCAGCCTGTCGACGTTCCCGATCACCACCGGTCCGGTCGGCCTCTGCGGCTACAGCGACGGCATCTGCGACGACTTCAAGGCCTACAACGCCGCGATCCTGCCGGCAGCGAACGTCACGCCGACCCCCGGCTCGGCGATGATCTACGACATCGGCGGCCCGGCGAACGCTCGCTACCAGGGTGCCATCTCGCTCGGCAACACCGGCTTCCCGATCACGCCGACGATGGGCGTGCCCCTCGACGCCGACAGCCTGTTCATCCTGTCGCTCAACAACGCGTTCGGCCCGCTGCTGGGCGCGCTGACGCCGTCCGGCACCGGCACGATGTCGATCCAGATCCCCAACATCCCGGCGCTGACCGGACTCGCGTACTACGCCGGGTTCGTCGCCTTCGACAACTCCGGGCTCGCCGCGATCAGCAACGACTCGCGCACCGTCATCCAGTAACCCGCTGGACGACGAGCCGTCGCGCGCGCGCAGTCGGTGCGCGCGACGGCACCCCCCTTCCACCCGCCGGTGAGTTTTTTCGGTTCGTCCCGGAAAAACGCCGGCAGCTCCGATCAGCCTCGCGGAGGGCATTCGTCCTCACAACCGACTGACCCGGCGCCATCCACGGCGCCCCTCCGAGAGGCAAGAACCATGAAACGCATTCTGGCTACCGGTCTGGCTACCGGTCTGTACCTGGCCGGCGTGATCGCCGGCACCGCGGCCGCGCAGCCCGTTCCCGGGCACGCCTACCTGCTCACGTCGTCGACCGGGCTCTACGCGATCGACCACGCGACGCGTCAACTCACGACGCTCGTCTCGACGCCGAAGTCGCAGACGCGCTTCAACGAGATCACGATGAACACCGGCAACACGGCCGCCGCGATGAGCTTCTACGGCGTCGCCGGCCCGCAGGTGTTGTCCTGGGCACCGCAGACCGGCCTGACCTCGATCGTCGGCGCGATGCCCTCGGCGCCGGGCCCGCTCGATGTCGACCAGGATGGTCGCCTTCTGATCTGCGGCTCCCCGAACGTGCTCTACAAGACGCAAGGGCTGCTGAACAACTCGGTGGCGACGATCTCGTCGGGCTTCCCCGGATCGGGCGTGTCCGCGCTCTGCATCGACGACGACACCGGCGACTACTTCGTCGCGATCACGAACGTGTCGCAGACGGATCGCCACGTGCTGCACATCGACCGGCGCAACGGCGCGTTCTCGACGTTCATCGCCAACAGCGGCTTGATCCGGGCCCTCGCGCACGACCAGGCGACCGGTCGCTTCATCGCGATCGCGTCGGACGCCCCGGAGTTGCGCGTCTACGACCGCGCCGGCCGGATGATCGCCTCGCGCGTTCTCGACACCGCGTCCGGCCTCGACCAGGATGACGTGACCGGTCACATCCACGTCGCGACGGGGGACAGCGTCTTCGTCTTCGACCGCACGCTCGCCCAGCTCGATCGCTACGGCCCGTATCCGCAGGTGTTCTTCACCGACCTCGTCGTGTGGGGCGGCCGCACGGTCGGCCCCGCCTCGTCGATCATCCACTCGGGCGGCAAACGCGGTGCGAAGTACGCGATCCAGGGGCGCTTCCCCGACTCGCCGAATTGCGCCTATGCGTGCGGCATCAACGTGAGCGGGCTCCGTCCCGGCATTCCGATGCGCGACGGACGGACGATCAACATCGCGCCGGACGCGCTCTTCTTCGCGACCGTCGCGGGCAGCGTGCCGCTCTACACGTCGCGCTTCGTCGGCATGACCGACGCCAACGGCGCGTTCCAGGCGTCGTTCATCGTGCCGATGCTGTCGACCACGGCCAGCCTCGTCTGCGCCACCGCCGGCGTCGTCAACCCGCAAGCGCCGTCCGGTCTCGATCTCGGGCGCACGATCGCGATCCGCGTGCTGCCGTAGGTCGGCAACGCGCACCCCATCCCAACCAGACAACACGATCCATACGAAAGGTCCGATCCGATGAAACGCCTCACGCTCACCGCGGCCCTCCTGGCCGCCCTGACCGCGGTCACGACCGCGCAACCACGAGAAGGCCGCTCCGTCGTCCTCGCCGGCGCGAAGGGACTCTACGAACTCGACCACACCCGGTCGCGCATCACGACGTTGCTCTCGATGCCGTCGGGCGCCGAGTTGAACGCGCTCTGCATGCGCGAGACGAACGCGGAAGCGCTCGTCGTCGACCGCATCGGCAAGCGACTGCTGAACCACACCGAGTCCGGTTCGACGTCGACGTTCCTGTCGCTCGCCTCGATGACGGCGGTCCACGGGATCGCGCTCGACACCGACGGTCGCTACGTGATCGTCGACGGCGGCTCGACGCTCTACCGCACCAACGGCAGTGACAACCGCAGCACGCCGCTGTCGTTCGCGAATCTGCCGGCGCCGCCGACGGCCGTGTGCATCGATGACGACACCGGCGACTACATCGTCACGGTGTATCGCACGCGACCCGCGGCGAGCGCGGTGCTGCGCATCCACCGCACGACACGCGCCGTCTCGACGATCGCCTCCGGTCTCGGGCAGCTCACCGGCGTCGATCACAGCCAGCGCACCGGTGACTTCATCGTCACGACGCGCACCGCGCCGCACATCCGCGTCGTGCGTCGCGACGGCACGACGGGCGCCACGCGGACGCTGGTCGGCGCGAACGCGGTGCGGATCGACGACGTCAACGGCGACGTCTGGGTCGCCGCGACCGATCGCGTGATGCGATACAGCGAGACGTTCGCCGTGTCGAAGGCATTCCCCGGCGTATCCGGCGACATCCTGCACGGCATCGAGCTGTGGGGACGGCAGAAGATCGCCGGCCGCGTCGCGGAGATCCCGTCGCGAAGCACCGACTTCACGATCCAGGGTCGCTTCCCGTCGAGCCCGAGCATGCCGTATGCCTGCGCGCTCTCGATGGCGGGGCTTCGTCCCGGCATCGCGGTCTCGGCGACGCGCACGATCAATGCCGCGCTCGACCCGATCTTCCTCGCGACGATGAACGGCAACCTGCCGGTCTACACGAGCGGCTTCACCGGTCGCACGTCCGGCGTCGGCGGCTTCCAATCGACGTTCCTCGTCCCGCCGGTCCTGCTCGGCACGCAGTTCGTGTTCGTCGCCGTCGCGATCAACCCGTCGATGCCGAACAGCATCGACCCCGCATCGGCCTATCCGTTCTACGTTCGCTGAGCCGATCTCCGTGGACGGGCCGGGCGCCGCATCGCGTGGCGCTCGGCCCCGTTCACCCGCCGGCGACCGTGTCGAGTCGTTTCCACACGGAGCGCCACGCGGCGCGTTCGTCGGCACGCAGCGCCGCCGGGTCGCGGACACGGTCGAACGCAGCGTGGTGCGCGAGGATGTGCAACGCGACGCGACGCTGCGGGGGTGGCGTCGTCGCGTGCGCGTCGATCGCACGCAGCAGCCACTCACGCGCGTGCTCGCGCCACGCCGTGCGCACCTCGGCCGTCAGCGTCGCGCAGTCGACACCGTCCCCCGCGGCCGTCCGCGCGGCCGCGATCGCCGCGCGCTCGTAGAACGCGAGCGATCCGTCCCCGGCATCGGCCGCATCCCGTGACAGTTCCGCCGCGAGCGCCACGCGGCCGGTCGCGAGCGCAACCTCGGCGAGGTGCATGAGGCCCTCGTGCGTGGTCGGGCGGGCTTCGCCCGCGTCGATGCGCTTCAGCGTCTCGACAGTCGCTCGCTTGCGCTCGCATTCGGCGATGAGTCGATCGAGTATCGCGCGTCCGCGACCACGATCATGCTCGCGGACCTTCGCATACGCGGACAGCGCGTCGTCGTACCGGCCGCGCAGATCGAGGCTCGACGCCAGCACGCCCCAGGCGCGGGGATCGTTCGGCGCGCGGGCGATCGCGCGACGCGCGACGCGGCCGGCTTCGTCGTTGCGACCGGTCTGCACGAGCAAGACCGCGAGTGAGAATCGTGCCTGGTCGACCGCCGCCTGCGCGTCGAGCCCCATGCGGCTGTGGGTCTCGTCCACGGCTGCCGGGACCGCGGCCAACCGCTCGCCGGCGCGGATGATCGCGCGGTGGGCCTCGCACGCGCCGCCGACGTCCCCCCGTGCCATGCGCAGTCGCGCGAGCGCCTGCCACGCGGGCACGTAGTGGCGCGAGCTCTGCACGGCTTGCTCGAACGCCGCTTCGGCCGCGGCACGATCGCGGCGCATCAGCATCCGCCCCAAGCGGACGTGCAACGGCGCGTCGAAGCGGTCGTGCTCGATCGCGCGACGAAGCGCGGCGATCGCGGCGTCCGCCTCGCCGCGGTCGGCGAGCACCGTCGCGAGCACCGCGTGCGCGGTCGCGCAGGTCTCGTCGAGTTCGAGGGCTCGTCGCGCGGTGCGTGCAGCGTCATCCGGGCGCCCGGCGTGCTCGAGCAGCCGCGCGGTGCGGGCCCAGACCATCGGCGAATCGGGGCGGAGCGCGCGCAGCACCGCCGCATGTGCGAGCGCGTCGTCCCACGATCCCACGACCTCGAGACAGTGCACGAGGTGCGCGCGCATCCAGAAGTCGTCGGGGTGTTCCTCGACCGCGTCGCGGAGCCGCGCGATCGCCGGTTCGGACGCGCCGAGCGCGCCCAGCAGGAACCCGCCGAGCCGGACTGCGCCGGGAGACGACGCCGGCGTCAACGCACCCGCGATCGCCGCCGCACGGTCCCCGTCGCGCGCAAGCACCGCGGCTCGCAGCGCCGCCCGCGGCCGGTCGCGATCGAGTCGGCACGCCAGCTCGCCGATGCGTGCGGCGAGGCGCGAGTCGAAGCGGATCGCCGCGGTCAGCCACCCGTCGAGGCCGTCGACCAGTGCGTCCCGGAGCGCCGAGGTTTCGAGGGCCGCGCGGGTTCGGTCGTCGTCGAGGTCGGCCACGCCAACGCCGTAGTCCCGAAAGACCGCGGCGTAGCGGGCCGCGCGGGCCGCGTGGTCGAACGGCCTCGGCATCAGGCGCAATCGCTCCAGGGCGGCACGGGTGGTCGCATCGTGGCGACGCGTCTCGTCGGCGCGGACGGCGACCGCGTGGCCGACCTCGACCGCATCGGCGAGTCGCTCGATCCGGCGGATCGTCGTGTCGTCGATCGCCCCGCGCTCGATCCACGCGCGAGCGCGACTCGCCGCCGCCGCGGCCGCTCGCCACGTCGGCACGTCGCCGCGCTCGACGGCGAGGACGTGCGCGTCGCGAAGTTCGTCGATCGCCGTCGCGGCGTCGGCCTCGGCGCGACGGGCGCGATCGGCGCGATCGTGCTCACGCCAGTAGAGGGTCACACCGACCGCGAGCAACACGACGGCCACCGCGACGACGACCGCGAGCCGCATCCGCGCCCGGCTCGCCGCGAGCGCCGACGCGCGCGCACGCTTCTCCTGCGTCGAGCGATACCGATGGAAGTGCTCGGCGACGACGCCGGCGTCGGCCGGTCGTGCATCCGGTGACGGCGACAGCGCCTCGCGCGCGATCCCGCGCAACTCGTCGTCCGCCGACGCATGCGCGATGCGCTCGAACGCATCGGCGAGGTCACCGGTCCGCGCTTTCTCCCACAGCGTCTCGGCCGGCCCGGCGTAGGCGGGCGCACCGGTCAGGATCTCGCACAGGATCGCGCCCAACGCGAAGACGTCGGCCCGGGCGTCCACGGCAGCCACCTCCCCGCGTGCCTGCTCGGGGGGCACGTAGGCGGCCGTGCCCATCACCGATCCCGACGCGGAGCGCACGGCGTCCGGCGCGCTGCGGACGGTCGCAAGGTCATCCGCGCCGGGTCGTGGCCGCGCGGGCGCAGCGAGCACCTTCGCGAGCCCCCAGTCCATGATCTGCACCTCGCCGAATTTGCCGACCATGATGTTGTGCGGCTTCAGGTCGCGATGGACGACGCCACGCGCGTGCGCATAGCCGACCGTCTCGCAGATCCGCTCGAAGATCGACAGGAACCGACGGCGGTCGTCGGTCGGCTCCGCGCGAACGGCGAGCAACTCCGACAGCGTCGCGCCGTCGACGAGCTTCATCGTGAAGTAGGGACGTCCGTCCGGGCGGTAGCCGACCTCGTGCACGGGCACGATGCCCGGGTGCTCCAGCTGCCCGCCGATCTGCGCCTCCTCGATGAAGCGCTCGACGAACGAGGCGTCGGCCGCGTGCTCGTCGGACAGCACCTTGACCGCGACGTCACGGCCGAAGTTCGGGTCGCGACCGCGGTAGACGACGCCCATCCCGCCGGCACCGATCGGTTCGCCCAGCTCGTAGCGGTCGAACGCGTCCGATGCGGCGAGACGCGGCGCGCGCCCCCGCTGTGCCCGGGCCGCGGTCGCATCGCGCACGGCGTCCACGATCCGGTCGAAGTTCTCCGGCGGCGTGTCGCTCGGCTCGAACGCCGCGCGCATCACGGCATCGAGCGTCTGTTCCTCCGGCGACTCGTGGGCGGATTCGGTCACGCCTTCACCCCGCGATCAGCTCCATCAATCGCTCCAGCTCCTTGTCCACGGAACGCGACTCGCCTGGGTAGTGAAAGCGCATCACCTCGATCAATGCCGTGCGGAACTCCCCGCGCGCGCGCTCGAACTCGTGGTGCGTCGCCTTCAGGTCGGTGCCCCAGCGCTCGGCGATGTCGCGCACCTTCAACCCCTCGCCGAAGCGGAGTCGGAGCAGCTCGACGCGGCGCTCGGCGTCGGCGCCCATGCGCTTCGCCCGCTCGGCCTGCACGCCCACCGTCTCCCGGATCAACGAGGCCGCCCACGCCCGATCGAAGACGCGCGACAGGCGCTTCTCGTCGCCATCGGGATCGGCGATGTCGAAGCCGCTCTCGACGTCCGCCTCGCGCTCGGCGCGCTTGCGCTGCGCCGCTTCGGTGCGACGCGCGATGTTGCGCACGACGCCGAGCAGGAACGGTCGGAACGCCTGCACCCGCGACGACTGCGCCCGCACGAGGACGCCGCCCTCGTCGAAGCAGGCGAGGAAGACCTCCTGGATCGCGTCGTCGACGTGCTCGCGCAGCGAACCCCGCCGCCACCGCGACTCGAGATACGCGCGGACGACGGGGCCATACGCTTGCACGAACCGCGCGATGTCGTCGTCGCGGCCGTCGGCGGCCCCCCGGATCACGGTCCAGCACGTCACGTCCACGGCGGCATGATACTCGATCCGCCCCGCGCGAGGCAGCGCACCCGAAACAACCGCTTGACGTCATTGCATGCGGGCCCACAATGGTCGGCGTACGCGTAGGGTTTCGGGTATAGCGGAGGTGGTGAGATGCGCAGCGCATTCCCCGTCGTGGCCACGGTTCTGGCCACTCTCGCGGCGACCGTTCTGTTCCAGCGAGACGCCGCGGCGCAGACGAAGCCGAACATCGTGATCGTCCTGCTCGACGACGCGGGCTTCGCCGACCTCCCGCCGTTCGGCGGAAACGTGCCGATGCCGGCGGTATCGAGCCTCGCGACCAACGGCGCACCGTATACGCACATGCGGGTGTGTCCGCTGTGCTCGCCGACGCGCGCCGAGATCCTCACCGGTCGCTACGCGCACAGCGTGGACGTCGGCGACAACGGCAACCGCAACAAGTCGGGATACCTCGGCCGGATCGATCCCAACGTCCTGACGCTCGCGGATCGCCTGCGGACGGCGGGCTACCGCACGGTGATGGGCGGCAAGTGGCAACTCGGCGCGGCCGCCGGCGAGTGGCCACACGAACGCGGCTTCGACGAGGACTACGTCTACGCGCTCGAAGGCGGCGCCCTCTTCTGGTGGCCGCCGTTCGACTTGCCGCGATCGATCGTCCGCAACGGCACCGTCGTCAATGCGAACACGTTTCCACTCGGATGGTTCGCGACCGATTCGCTCGTCCTCGACGTGACGACGTCGATCACGGCGCACTTCGCGCAGTCCAATCCGCCGCCGCTGTTCGCGTACGTGGCGCTCAACGAACCGCACTTCCCGCTGCAGGCAAAGCCGACCGACGTCGTTCCGCAGCTGACGATGTTCGACGCTGGGTGGGAAAGCGCACGGAACGGCGTCTGGTCCCGCCAGCAGACCGCGGGCCTGTGGACGTCCCTGACGAAACCGGCACCCGACGTCCGGACGATCCCCTACGCGTCGATGACGCCGACCCAGCGCGCCGAGAACGCCGATCGGATGGAGGTCTACGCCGCCCAATTGACGGCCGCCGATCGTGCGATCGGCAACATCGTCGCGGCGCTGGATCAGGCGGGAGCACTCGACGACACGATGCTCGTCGTGCTCAGCGACAACGGCGCGACGAACGAATGGGGCCCGCTCGGGACGACGTGGGCCGGCACGATCGGCCAGGTCGGCACCGCCGCATTCAACGGCACCTACGGCGGCAACTGGGCGTGCGCGTCGAACACGCCGTTCCGCGGCTTCAAGCGCGACACGTTCGACGGCGGCCTGCGTTCACCGATGATCATCCATTGGCCAAACGGCATCCCGGCGGCGACGAACGGCATGTTCCGGACGATCCGCGCGCGATCGTTCGACCTGTGCGCGACCGCGCTCGAGGTGGCGGGCGTGCCGGACTCGTCGCTGGACGGCGACTCGATCGCCGCGAGTTTCACGTCGCCGACGGCCGACTTCATCCGCCCGCAGTTCTTCGAGTGCCAGGGCAACAAGGGCGTCGAGTTCGCGGGCTGGAAGCTCGTGCTGACCGCGTCGAACGAACTGTCGCTCTTCTACCTGCCGATCGACCCCGGCGAGACGGTCGACTGGTCGAACGCGAGCCCCGCCCACCGTTGGATCCGCGATCAGCTCGCGGTCATGTGGGTGCACTGGGCGACGACGAACCGCGTGTCGTTCGTCTATCCGCCGTAGGCCCCGCTCAGTTGTCGCCGTCGTAGTCGGTGCGGATCATCGCGTCCGCCTCGATCTCGACGAGCATGCGCGGGTCCACGAGCCGACTGACTTCGACCATCGCCGTGGCCGGCGGGTTGCCGCCGAAGGCCTCCTGGTGCGCGCGTGCGATCGCTTCCCAGTCGCCGATGTTCGTCACGTAGATGCGCGTGCGCACGACGTCGTTGCGTTCGGCGCCAAACTGCTTGAGCGCGCGCTCGATGTTCGCGATCGTCTGCTTCGCTTGGGCGTACGCGTCCCCCTCGCCGACGATCTCGCCCGACGGATCGGTCGCCGTCGTGCCGGCGACGAAGATGAAGCGGCCGAACTTGACGGCGCGCGAATAGCCGGCGATCGCCTCCCACGGCGCGCCGGAGGCCCAGTTGCGGCGGTTGCGGTCACCCGTCATCGTGCGCGCCCTCCCTGCTTCGTGATGATCTTCCACTCGGCCGGCGTGACCGGCTGCACCGAGAGCCGGTTGCCGCGCCGGAGCAACGCCATGTCCTCGAGTCCCGGCGTCTCGCGCATCGCCTTGAGCGTGACCGGGTTCTTGAATGCCTTGTCGAACGTCACGTCGACGACGAACCAGCGCGGGTTGTCCGGCTTCGACTTCGGGTCGTGATACTTCGCCTTCGGGTCGAACTGCGTCGGGTCGGGATAGCCGGCGCGCGTCACCGTCGCGACGCCGACCGCGCCGGGCTCGGCGCACGAGGAGTGGTAGAACAGGACGCCGTCGCCCTTTTGGATCTCGTCGCGGAGCAAGTTGCGCGCGGTGTAGTTGCGCACGCCGTCCCAGTGCGTCGTCGAGTCCTTGTCGTCGCGCAGGTCGTCGATCGAGTAGACCGACGGCTCCGACTTGAACAACCAGTAGCGCTTCGCCATCGGGTCTCTCCTGAACGGTCTTCTACGCCCGGGTCAGGCGACGCGTCGAGTAGGTCGCCGTCACGCCGTCCTTGACCAGCGTGCGCTCGCCGACGACGTCCGCGACCCAGCCGGCGCGGGCGATGCACTCGTCGACGAACGCGATGTCCCCGGTCGTGCCGAAGAATAGCAGGATGCGGCCGCGCGACGAGAGGTGATTCGCGGCGCCGTCGAGGAAGCGGCGCAATACGGAGTAGCCCTCGTCGGTGATGCTCGCCTCGAGCACATCCCGCGGGCGGAACCACCGAAACGGCGGGTCGATGATCATCAGGTCGAAAGCGCCCTCGACGCGCGCGAACACGTCGCTCTCGAAGAACGTCGTCCGCGGGCCGACGCCGTTACGTGCGGCGTTTTCGATCGCCGCCGCGACCGCGTCCGGATTCACGTCCACGCCGACGACGTCCCGCGCGCGTGACGCCGCGAGCACCGCGTTCACCCCGCACCCGGTGCCCATGTCGAGCACGCGGTCCTCGGAACCCACCTCGTCCAGGACCGCCTGCCCGAGCAGATCGGACGTCGGCGTCGGCCCGAACACGGTCGCCGGTACCGCAAACGTCCGACCGAGGTAGTCGACCGTGACCGCACCCCGCGCGGCAAGCTCCGCGTAGGCGCCCTCGTGCCACCGGCGGATGCGATCCGCATCGGCAGCGCTCATGCGCGGCACGTGTTCGGCGGGCATCACGTCGTCCTCCATCCAGGATGGATAGCTCCGCCACGTGAGAGAGGCGAGAGCGGTCACCGGCGAATGCGGGGTCGAGACCCGATCAGGGCGAGGCGATCTGCAAGGACGATGTATCGGAGATCGATCGCACGCCCGAAGGCTCGTTCGCATCCAACGTGATGAATGCGGTATGCACACGAACGCCAACGATGCCCGAGAGCGACGGGATCCGGAGCGTCGCGCGCGCGGTGCCGTCCGGACCGATCGTTCCCGCGTAGCCGACGAACGTCGCGGGAAGCAGCGGGCTCATCGACAGCATCAACAGCGCGTCGATCGAGAGGCCGATCGACCGAGTGTCGATCGGGATTGGCCCGATGCCGAACGACGACGCCACCTGATAGCCGAGCCCCGAGTCACCGGTCGCGCGCAAGTCGAATGTCACGACGTCACCCGGGCGGGTCGCACCCGATCGTCGGATCGTCACGAGGTCGACCTTCGCGACGAAGCCGTCGCCGAAGTTCCCGCCGACATCGTTGTAGGTCAGGTCCGGGCCGAGCGTGACCGGGAAAGACGCCTCCTTCGAGTAGGTGATCCCGCCGAGATAGACGCTTCCGCTCGTATCCGCCGCGACCGCACGCACCGAGTCGGATGCCGCGCCGCCGACATAGCTCGCCAACTCGAGTGCGCGACCCGCGGCGTCGACGATCGCGAGGAACCCGTCGCCACCACCCGGCTGGGCGAGTTGCGGTCCGACCGACGTCGCGAAACCGAACCCCGCGTCGCCGCAGACGTGGGCGCGCCCCTCACCATCGACTGCGACGCTGCGGGCTTGGTCCGCGCTCGGGCCGCCGATGTATCCGCAATACAGCAGCGACGCCCCGCTGGGTGCAACCTTCGCGACGAACGCGTCAACCGAACCGCCCTGGACAAGCCCGGGGCCGATCGCTACCGGGAAGCTGGTCTCGGTCGAGACTGTGGACCCGACGACGTACGCGTGTCCCTGTGCGTCGACCGCGACGCTCGCCGCGAAGTCATGGCCATCACCGGCGATATAGCCGCAATACTCCAGCGACTCCCCACTGGGCGCCACACGGGCGACGAACGCCTCGCCCCACTGGATGGGCGATGCGGGGTGGTAACGGAGTCCCGGACCGACCTTCAACGGGAACGTCCGCTCATCAGAGAACGTCCCGCCACAGATTATCGCTCGACCGTCACGATCCACCGCAACATCGTGAGGGTTGTCGTCGCTTGCCCCACCGACGAAGCCACAGTAGATCAAGCGCGACCCGTCCGCCGCGACCTTCGCGACGAACCCGTCGTCCACGCCGCTGTGGGTCAGGTTCGGACCGACCCGGACCGGAAAGCTCTGCTCATCGCTGCGGGTCCACCCGGTCAGATACGCGGCGCCAGTTGCGTCGATCGCAATGCCGGTTGCCGTTGTCTGCGCTGCGCCACCGATCACGCCGCTGTAGATCAGGCGATCACCGCGAGGACTGATCTTCGTCACGAATGCGCCCGCCTGAGCCTGCCAAGGACCGCCGACCCGCGGGAAGTCCGGCCCCGCGTTGCCAGCGACATACGCGTGCCCGGCCGCATCGACCTCGACCCCGACGGCGTGCTCGCTCCTCACCCCGGACAGAAACCCCGAGTAGAGTAGTTGGCTCCCCGTGTAGTCGAGCTTGCTGACAAAAGCGTCGACCTGACCGATGTTGTTCTTCGTTTCGAGCTGCGGGCCGACGCGAACCGGGAACGAGGCCTGGCTCGACCGAGTCGAGCCCACGATGAAGAGGCTGCCCTGGCCATCGACGGCAACTCCGTAGACACCGTCTCCGCTCGCCCCGCCGATGTACCCGCAATACGCGTAGACGGCCGGATCGATCGTCAGCGCCTCGGATCGGTCGAAGTCGCCGACCCGAAACGTCACGTCGAACGCGTCGGTCTGCGCCGACAACTCGTAGTCGCACGCCACGTCGACACCGTTTGCCGTCCACGCCGACGGCGGGTCGTCGCGCAGCGCACCGCAGCTCGTCTCGGCGACGAGCGCACCCGAACGTGCGATCGTGACGCGAGTTGCACCGGTGTACCGCAGTCGGATCACGTCGGGATCGACGCCGGCTTCGACCTCGTAGTGGAACTTGACTCGTCCGGCCTCGGCGACGCAGAGCACGTCGACACCCGGCCACACGCTGCGGTAGCGCAAGCGCTTGAACGTCCCGACCGAGCGTGTCGATGCCTGCGGTCCGCCGCGGAAGTACGTGACCGGCACTCGCGCCGCCGCCTCGCCGACCGGTGCCGTCTTGGCGTCCGTCACGAACGCCATGTCGACGACGTGACGCGCCCCGTCACGACGCAACTCCACTCGCATGCCCCGCGAGGTGAAGAAGAGCATCCGCGACGCACCGCGAACGACGAACCGCACGCGCGAATCGAATTGCCCCTCGTTGCGCTCGAACAGCAGCGGCACCGCCGCGCCGACCCTAGCTCCCGCTGGTGCCTCCTGGCCCTGGAGCACCGCCGCATGGAGCAGCAGCACCACGCCGACGAGGCTCCCGATCGCGTGCGAAGTCAGTGGTTGTGGACCCATGTGCACCACCAATCCGGCTGCCCCATCAGCCCGCTCTGCGTAAGAGGAAGGGCAAACAGCGCCGTCGTCGATGCCTGTATCGCGATCGCGGCCAGGGACTTTCCCGGGTTGTCTTGCCACTCCGGCAACGCTCCGCGATCGACGCCGCGATGATACTCGATCGCGTCCGGATCGATGCGCGACGGATTTCTCCGGTCAGGTCTGCGCGCCGTTTCCGCTGTTGCTCCTCGGACGCGCCGGCGGGATCCACGGCGGTCGACACGAATGGCGGATCCGCATCCACCGAGGAGAGCATCGATGAGACGTTTCACGACCGCGGCGCTCGGCGCGCTGGCCCTCTGGTCCGCGACGGCCGACGCCCAGACCCACCCGGGCGGGCTCGTCGCCGGCGGCGGCTACCCGAGCGCGCGGATCCACCGCGAGGGCACGTTCGTGTTCAGCAAGACGCAGAACCTGACCTACACGACGATCTTCACCGAGAACGCGCCCGGAAACTACAACCCCGGCGGCTGGTGGCAGACCGCGATGGACGTCGACAACCGGAGCTACGTCCACGTGACCGGCCTCTGCTGCAACTACAACCCCGGACACGGCGTGTTCCGCTTCGACCCGACGACGCAGAAGGCGTCGACGATCTTCCAGAGTCGCAACGACGTCCAGTGGGGCTACGGCCTCGTCGTGACGCAAGACGGCGACTACCTCGCGCTGGCGGAGAGCAACACGAGCGGCGACTGGCGGGTCTATCGCGCCGACGGCACCGGGGCCTACACGACCGTGCTGCAATCGGCCGCGATCGGCGCCAACGCGAGCTTCTTCTCGGCGATGGGACGCGACGCCGCGACCGGCGACGTCGTGTTCGCGACCGACGGCACGCCGGGCTCGCCGGTGCTCGCGCTCCGCAACGACGGCACAGTCCGCACGTTCGCGAGCGGCGTCCCGGCGACGATCTCACTGCCCGCGCCGAGCACGGGTCTCCCCCAGCAGCTCGCGACCGGCGACCTCTACTACCTCGAACCGCGCAACCTCCGCGACGGCAGCCAACTCTGGCGGATCGCGAAGGACGGCGCGCGTTCGACGATCGGCGGGCGCGTCGACGTCGGCGGCTCCTACCTCGCCTACAGCGCGATCTTCGAGAACCAGTCGATCGCGAACCCGCAGCTGATCGTGCACTGCCACTTCGACACGACCGGCAACCGCTTCGTCTGGCTCGACCCGAACAACGGGTTCGTCCGCACGAAGACGATCGACACGGTGCAGACGGGCACACGCGCCAGCACGTTCGCCGAGGACGGCACGCTGCTCCACGATCGCTCCAACTACGTCCAGACGGTGCGGCGCGGGCCGCTCGTGTGGGACATCCGGATGAGCGTGCCGACGATGCCGGGCAAGGCGTATGCACTCGTCGCATCGCAGTCCGGATTCTCGCCGGGCATCTCGGTCGACAGCCGCAAGATCTGGCTCAACCCGGACCTGACGACCGCGTTCACGGCGTTCAACACGTTCCCGTCGATCTTCAACAGCGGCCCCGGGACGCTCGACGCCAATGGCGAGGCGCTCGGCCGCTGGGACTTCTCGTCGCTCGGGTTGCCCCCCGGCTACGAGCTGCTCTTCCACACGGTCCTGCTCGTGCTCGACCCGAGCGCCCCGAGCGGCATCGCGTTCATCACGGAGCCGACGGTGCTGCGCGTGAGGGCGTGAGCCCACCGCGGCGGCCGAAATCCGAGGAATTCCGGATTTCGGTCCGCCACCCGGTTCGACACGGGCAACAGCGGGTCAGACCCGAGACCATGGAGACCTCGATGCGATACCTGCTGTTGATTCACTCGAACGAGACCACCGACGCGAACATGAGCGAGGCCGACATGGGCCAGCTGATGCAGGAGTACATGGCGTTCGGCCAGGAGATCGGCCAGTCCGGCGCGTGCCTGGCCGGCGAGCGCCTGCAACCGACGGCGACCGCGAAGACCGTCCGCGTGCGCGACGGCAAGACCCAAACGGCACCCGGTCCGTTCGCGAAGACCGACGAGCAACTCGGCGGCTACTACGTGATCGAGGCCGACGACGAGGCCGCGGCGATCGCGTGGGCCGCGAAGATCCCGTCCGCCAAGTTCGGCTCGGTCGAGGTGCGCCCGATCTGGGAGATGGAGGGCTGAGCCGAAGCCCCCGCGTCGATCCGCAGCCGTGATAGACTCCATCCGCCCGCCACCGATGATCGGCGGGCGGATCGGTGTCGAAGCGGAGGTGTGGATTGCGCACACGATGGGGTCGAATCGCGGTGTCGGCAACGATACTGCTCGTCGCGCCCTTTGGCGCAACGGCGCAGGAAGATCCGGCGGCGCTTGCGCGGCGCGTCGCGACCGAGGGCATCCCGATCGGCACGCGGACGACCGCGGCGGTCGCACTGCAACCGTGCATCACGAACGCGGAGTTGGGACTCGTCGTCGCAACGGCCGGTTCGATCGTCGCGCAACGGGAAGCGCTGGCTCGTGAAGCCGAACGCGCATCGCGCGACGAGGACCTCTACGCCGAGGACGAGATCTACGTCAAGATCGCGCGCGATCGCCATCGCACGCTGATCGAACGCGAGCGGCGCCATCGTCACTTCGCGGAAGCGCTCGACGCGGCCATCCGTGCCGGCATCACGCGCTCGCCCGACGGCGGCGCCGCGGTGGCGGAGCAACTCGTCCGCGAGTTCAACGACGCGGACGACGACGGGAAAGTCGCACTCGCGCGCGCACTCGGCCTCCTCCCGACCGTGCCGTCGGCCACCGCACTGCTCGATGCAGCGACCGATCGTCGCGCATCGCTCGCGCTCGCCGGTGTGCGCGGCCTCGCACGACACGTCGAGCAGCAGCCGACGAAGACCACGACGCGGCTCGGCGACGAAGGCTTCGCGACGCTCGTCGCAGCGCAGGAGCGCGCGGCACAGGCAGTCGCCAAGAGCCACCGGCGATACCGGACAGCCGCGAAGAAGTACGCGACGCTGTTCGGCAAAGCGAAGATGCGGTTCGCGCTGCAGTTCTTCCGCCTCCTGCGCGGCCGGGACCTCGAGCGCCCGAAGCCCCGGTCCCGGGTCGCGAAAGCGTGGGCCGAGAAGGAGGCGACGCGCGCGGCACTCATCGACAGCGAGACGCTGAATCACGAGATGCCCGAGCTCCTCGGCGCACTCTACCGAGCGAGCCCGGACGGTGCGAAGCGCGCCGCGCGGACAGCTCTTCACGAAGCGCTCGTCGGCGCAGCCGCCCCCGAGGTCGCACTCGCGCGTCTTGCCCGTGCCGCGGCAACCGGCGACGTCGACCTCGCATCGACGATCGCGGAGCGACTCGCAGCCGACGAGCCCCCGACGATCCGAATCGCCGCGTGCGAGGCGCTGCGACGATTGCGCGACCCGAAGACAGCGACGGCGTTGCGCGCATGCATCGACGATCCGTTGCCCGCCGTGCGCCGCGCCGCACGCGACGCGCTGCGACTGCCGAAGACGCGCGGCCCGACCACGACGCGGTTCTACGGCATCGAGACGGACAGTGATCGCATCGCGTTCGTGATCGACCGTTCGCTGTCGATGCGGCTTCCGGTCTCCCTGGACGATCTGACACGCGCATCCAGAGCGGACAGTTCGGCGAAGACGCGGGCCGAGTCCGCGACCGAACAACTCGACCGAGCCTTCCGGCTACTCTCGCCCACCGCCCGCTTCGGCGTCGTGACGTGCGCGACCAGCGCGAAGTCCTTCAAGTCGCGGCTCGTCGACGCGACCGAGAAGAACCGCGACCGGGCCCTTGCGTGGATCGAACGCCAGAAGATCGACGGGGAGTTGGACGTCTTCGGCGGCCTGACGGCGGCGCTGCGAATCGGCGGCAGCGACGTCGACGCGCCCCGTCGCGACGGGGTCGACACGATTTTCCTCGTGACCGACGGGTACGCGAACCGCGGCGCACTCGTCGAAGGGGCCGAGATCGCCGACGAGTTCGATCGCATCAATCGCTTTCGCGACATCGTCGTCCACACGATCGCCCTCGGATCGCAGTCCGACGTCGCACTCCTCGAGCGCCTCGCGAAGAAGACCGGCGGTGAGTTCCGCCACGTGACCAGCGCCGACGACGTCTTCGACGACCGTTGAGCGGCAGCGTTGCGGCGCGGGCGGATCGACGTCAACGCGTCTCGAGTGCGACGCCGTGCCACGTGCCCCAATCGCCCGCCTGCACGCCGAGGCCCCAGGGCCCGCGCAGCGTGCGATCGGGGAGTGTCGCCTCGAGCGTCGCGCCGCCGAACGACACCGTGAGCCGACGGTCCGCGCAGCGCACCGAGAACGGCGCCTTCTCCGAGACCGGTCGCTCGAGTTGCCGGGTGATCACGCGTCGCCACGTTCGCTGCGTCGCGTCGCGCTCGAGCACGGTCACCCGATTCGGCTGCAACGCGACCGAGACGAACCCGCTGCGCTGCCGGTCGAGCAGGACGTTCATCTGCGGCGTCTCGCCCTCGCCGCCGAAGGTGACCCTGCCCGCCAGGGTGTAGGCGTCCGCGCCGACGGGCTCGATGCGCCAGGCGATCGCATTCACGCGCGGAAACGCGCGCTGCACCCACTCGTCGCCGGCGGTCTCGAGCGAACGGCTCAGCTCGACCCATCGCGGTCGAAACCCGCGCACGGATTCTTCGAGCGCGACGGCGACCGGCCGCTTGCCGACGACGCGCTCGAGGCGTTCGCGGCACCGCCGCGTGAACGCGGGTGACCGCCGCATTCGCGAAACCGCGACGCAGAACCGCGTCAGCGCGTCGCCGTGGCGCAACCGGAGCACGCGAAAGAACGCCCAGCGGACCGCATACGCGTCGAGCCAGGGCAGGCCGTCGAGGTCGTCGTTCAGGATGGACTCGACCGTCGGCAGCCGATCGCGTCGGGCGAGTTCGATGACGCGGATCATCTTCCGCCCGAAGTAGGGATCGTCCTCGATCGACTCGATGAGCCCGGTGCGCTTCGCGACGATCTCGGTGACGTTGGTCGCGATCCCCTCGGAGAACCACTCGGGATGATCGCGGTAGTTCGTCGTGAGCGCGAAGCAAGTGAGGTGGGCCGCCTCGTGCGAGAGGAGCCGGAGCGTCTGGAAGGGCACGTCGACCGCGCGTTGCCGTGGCACGGCGAGCGGCGGTGCATACTCGATGTGCGCGCTCCGCGTGTCCCAGTGGGCGAACGCGCCGTTCTTTCGGAAGCGCCCTCCGGTCAACCGACGATCGACCGCGCGGTAGGCGGCCGTCGTCGCGTGCACGTGGATCGGCAAGGGCTTGCCGCGGCCGGCCGGGCGCAGGCCGGTCAGTGCCGTGGTCGCGTCCCACGCCGCATCCGCGACCGCGAGCGCGCGACGAGCGCCGGCCGGCGACAAGCTCGGCGCGTGCAACGCGAAGTGCGCACCCGCCACGACCGCCGACGCGTCGGCCTGCGACGACGTGTGCCCGGCGAACGCGACCAGCCACGTCAGCGTCAGTCCGCAAAGCGAGCCGGATCGGCGTGCGCCGCGGGCTTCGCTCATTCCCGCAACCAGTCCGGGACCGGTCCGTCGGCGAGCCGGGCGCGCAGGCGCGTCCACCGCTTGCGTACGGTCGCGGGATCGACGCCGAGGTGCGTCGCGATTTCGTCGTGCGAGAGCTCCTCGAGCCCTCGGAGCACGACGAGTTCGCGATCTTCGGCCGGGAGGCGATCGACGACCGCCATGAAGCGTTCGATCGCCTCGTCCCGGGCGACCCGCATGCTGACCGCGGTCGCCTCGTCCGGAATCCCCTCGATGCCGCGCACGCGCGAGCGCGGCCCGTCCGACGCGGTCCACGGGCGGCGATGATACTGCGTGTAGACCTCTCGCAGGATATTGCGCGCGATGCCCAGCAGCCACGATCGCAGCCCACCGCGCGATGCGTCGTAATCGGCCCACCGCGCGAACGCCCGACACCACGTCTCCTGCACGACGTCGCCGGGATCGAGCATCGCGGAGAGCTGCGACGGGATCCGGGATCGGACCCAGGCGTAGAGCGCCGGCGCGACCTCGTCGAACGCCCGCGCAAACGCGTCGCGCATCGCGGGGTCGGCCGCAGCGACCGCCGCGAGCGACTCGGACAACGACGCGTGCTCGTGCTCGGACATCGAACCTCCGGCCCGAGCGTATCCGAGCCGCGCGAACGCAGCAAACGAAACCCCGGCTCGAACGAGGTCACCGGCGCACGACCTACCGCTCGAGGTAGCCGTCGAGTCGTTCCCAGAGTGTGGCCCATTCCCGGCGTTGCGCGTCGGGCAGGCTCTCGGTGTAGTCGGGATCGCGAAACCACGTGAACACGTTGGGTTCCGTCGTCACCTGGAACATCGATCGGTCGCGTCGCAGCAAGACCGCGAGCCGCCGACCGCCCGGAAAGGTGTCCGCACTCTCCTCGAGAAACGTCAGAAGGCCGTCGAGCCGTTCGAGCGCCTCCTCGCTCCACGCGTCGCGGTCTTCAGGCACCGCATCCTTCCCGCGGCCGAGCGCCGCGATCGCACAGCGTCGCGCGGCCATGTAGCAACAGACGGAATAGTGGGGGTTACCGGGGTCGGCCGAGTCGTCGAAGAAGCGCCGCCACAACCGCGCCGCCGTCGTGTGCTCGCGACGCCGATCGAGGATCACGTCGAACGCCTGGATCATGTCCGGTTCGAGGGACGCCGAGGGATCGGCGAGCGCCGCTTCGAGGCGCTCGGCCGCAGCGGCGAGTTGCGCGGTACCGGCGAGCATGTTGCGCGCAGCCTCCGGCGCCGCGCCGGTCGCGATGCAGCGGTCGAGGATGACCTTCGCGCGCCGCGGGCGACCCGCGATCCCGAGCGTGTGCGCGAGTCCGGCGAGGATCTCCGGGTCGTCGGGGCGGAGTTCGGCGAGTCGTTCCCCGACCTGCACCGCCCCGTCGAGGTCCTCGAGTCGGATCAACGCGTTCGCGAGCGCCGTGTGGGCGTCGATGTCCTTCGGCGCCAAGCGCGTCGCCATCCGGAACGCGTCCGCCGCTTCCTTCCAGCGATACGTCCCCTCGAACCCCTTGCCGAGATTGTAGTGGAGCTCCGCACGATCGGAAGCGAGGGCGAGGCCACGACGCGCCGCGGCGATCGCGTCGTCGAATCGGCGCAGAACGAGAAGCGCGTGGGACAGGTTGCCCCATGCGGTCTCCGAACGGGCCGCTCGTTCGGCCGCGAACTCGAGGTCCGGCAGCGCGGCCGTCGCGTCGCCGCGCGCGAGGCGGATCATGCCGCGGTATTCGCGCAACGTCGGGTCGTCGTCGAAACGCCCGATCGCCGCATCGACGACGGTCTCGGCTTCGCCATGCGCGCCCGCGGCGAGGAGCCGACCCACTGCGTCCCGAAGCCCGCGCCGGCCGACCGACGCGTCCGCGTCGCATGCGGCGAGCAACGCGTCGCGTGCAGCGTCGGCGTCTCGGTCACACGCGTGCGACGCCGCGCGCAGGACCGCGGCTTCCGCGCGAAGCCGCGACGCGCTCGCGGGCGAACCGGCGCGCGTGGCCGCCTCTTTGGCGAGCCGCGACGCAGCGCGGTAGTGCTCGATCGCCCGCTTTCCCGCACCAAACCGGTCGAGCGTCTCCGCGAGCCGCCGGCGAATCGCGTGCGAATCGGGGTCGAGCGCTCGGGCCCGTTCGAACGCCTCGATCGCACGATCGCCCGCCCCGAGGGTCGCGTGCGCGATGCCCATCGCCGACCACGCGACCGGCTCGTCGGGCCAGCGGAGCACCGCGGCCCGTGCGGTCCGGAGCGCCGTCGCCGCGTCGCCGAGCAGCTGCGCGATCTCGACGACGAGCACGTGGTAGACGAGCCGGGGGGCGGGCGCGGCGAGCACCGCGCTCCGCGACGCATCGAGTGCGTCCTCGAGTCGCTTGCGATCGATCTCGTCGGCCTCGGCCTGCGCGGCGAGTGCGGCGAAGAAGAACCCGGCCGCGGTGGTCGGTTGCGAAGCGCTCGCGGCGAGCGCTTCTCGTTCGAGGTCGCGGTGGGCGCCGCCGCCGCGGCGCGTCAGGTCGGCGTCGAGCGCGACGACCTCGGGCTCGTCGGGCGCGATCGCGCGCGCTGCGTCCAGCGCGGCACGCGCGGCCTCGAGCCGCCTCTCCTGGCGCGCGAGCAGTGCCTGACCGAGGTGGCGTTCGACGACTCGCCGTCTCGCCGCATCTTCTGCCGCCGCAACATCGTCCCGCGTCGCGATCCAATAGCCGCCGAGGACGCCGACCACCGGCACGCCGACCGCGAGCAACGCCCACACCGCGGCGACTGCGGGCCGCCGACCGACCCACCGTGCGAGCCGCGTCAATACGCCCGGCGGTCGGACCTCGATCGGCTCGCCCCGCAACACGTGGCCCAGGTCGTCGGCAAGCGCGCCGGCACTCGCGTAGCGGCGGTTCGGGTCCTTCTCGAGCGCGGCGCCGATCACGGTCGCCAAGTCCTTCGGAATCGACCGGTTCACGCGCCGCGGATCGGGCGGCACGTCGCGGAGGATCGCACTGAACAGCGCATCGACGGTCGCGGCGCGAAACGGCCGCTCGAGCGTCAGCGCCTCGAAGAGCGTGACCCCCAACGCATACACGTCCGCCCGTCTGTCGACGCGACCACGCTTCGGCTCGATCTGCTCCGGCGACATGTAGACCGGCGTGCCGAGCACCTCGCCGCGGCGGGTCAGCGTCGCACCGTCGGGCGATTCGAACTGCGCGAGCCCGAAGTCGAGGACGACCGGCTCGTCGTGCTCGGTGACCATGATGTTCGCCGGTTTCACGTCACGGTGCACGAGTCCGGCCTCGTGCGCGACGTCCAGCGCGCGCGCGACGCGCTCGACGATCTCGACAACGCGACGGACGTGTTCCCGGCCGCGTCGCCCAGTCGTCGTCGAGTCCGCGTCGCCCTCGTCGCGAGACCGCCGCGCGTGGTCGATACTCGCCGCGAAGCTCTCCCCCTCGACGTAGCGCATCGCGAAGTACGGGCGCCCGTCGTGCTCGCCGACGTCGTAGATCGGGCAGATGCCCGGGTGATCGAGTGTGGATATCGCGTCGACCTCGCGCGCGAAGCGTTGTCGTTCCCGGTCGCTCGACGGCAGCAGCGAGTCGAGCACCTTGATCGCGACGCGTCGGCCGAGACGGGTATCCTCGGCGAGCCAGACGCGCCCCTGCCCACCGCGCGCGATCGACTCGATCACTCGGTAGTGGTCGATCCGCTCGTCGAGGTCCGACGTCGCCGACAGCTCCGCGTATCGCGCGCGGATCCGATCGGGCAACGCGGGAAACTCCGCGACGTAGTCCTCGACCGGACGAATGCGGCCGGCGGCGCGATCCTCGGTCAGCCGGACGAGAAATCGGAACTCTTCGCGGTCGATCTGCTCGGCGTGACTCATCGTCGCGCGCCGCTACCGGATCTCGACACCATACTCGCGCGACGCGTAGGCCACGCCGCCCGGAGCGGCCGGATCGAGTGCGATCGCCGCGAAGAAGACGCGCGTGCCGCGAAGGGCGGCGACCGACGGGATCGCGACGGACGCGGCGGCCGCACCGTTCGCATCGAGCACGCCGCTGAAGCCCTGGAACACCGTCGGCAGGTTTCGGCTCGCGACGAACAGGCCGTCGACGGCGAGCGGTATCGTGCGGCCGCCGACGCGGATGCCGGGCGTCGACGCGAACGACGCCGCCGCGACGTAGGCCTTGCCGGGTGCGCCGGCGAATCGGATGCTGAGCGGGAACGTCGTGCCGACGCGCGGCGCAGCCTGCCCCCACACGTTGTGTTCGTCGGCGACCGTCAGGCTGTGCCACGCGGCCGAGCCCGTGTAGATCGTCGCGGTCAGAAGCCCCGCCCGGTCGTACTCGAAGATGCGTCCACTCATCCCGTAGACGAGCCGGCCGTCCTCGTAGACGTGCATCGTCCCCACGATGAACGTGTTGGTCGCGAACGTCGTGACGTTGCTGGCGCGGTCGAGCCGGAAGATCGTCCCCTGCGTGCCGAACATCGTGTCACCGGTCGTCGGATCGTATTCGAGATCGAACGGTCGCAGCGGAATCGTCGCGACCGTCGCGACCGTGCCGTCGCGCTTCACACGCAGGATCGCGCTCTGGTTCGCGACGTACATGTCGGCGACGAGCACGTCGCCGTTACGGCGATCGAACGCGATGCCTTGCGGCGCGATGTTCGCGATGACGGTCGTCATCACACGCGTGACCGGATCGAGTCGGAACACGCCGCCGTCGCGCTGCTGGTAGTTCGCCCCCGTCGAGACGAGGATGCGCCCGTCCTCGTCGAGCTGCATCTCGCCGACGAAGACGCCGAACGGCAAGCCGTTGAGCACGGTCTTCGGCGATCCGCCCGGTGCGACGCCGACGATCTGCTGCGCCATCCCGGCGTAGAGGGTCGCGTTGTCGGCACCGATCACGACCGCGCGAAGCACCGACGGCGTCGAGAACGACGTGATCGTTCGGACCGTATTCGTGCCGGGCGTGTTCGCGTAGATCACGTCGACCGAGTTGTCGACGCACGCGCCGATGAAGTCCCCGGGCGAGACCTGGGCGCTCGCGAGCGGGGTCCACAGCACGAAGGCGAGCGCGAGGTTCCGCGCTGCGGCGGCGAAGGGCTGTCGCCGATCGGTCGTCTGGGTCATGTCCGGCCATCCTGTCGTCTCGTGTCGCTGGCGATCTGCCTGCGGCGCCATTGCCGCCGGTCACGATGTCGCCGGGCCGCCGGTTCATTGGCGCGCGGCCCCCCTCCTGTGACCGAAATCCGACGATCCTTCCGCTCGGTCGCGTCGGCGGCGATGATACCGCTCGATCGACGTCGCGCTCCGCGCCTTTTTCCCGGGTTCTCGGCCGGATGCCGCGGATCGCGAAAAACCGGTCACACGCAGGCGCCATCCGACAATACGGGGCAACCCTGACCCGGAGAGACCGATCGATGAGACGACTCGACATTCGTTGTGCGGTGCTCGTGACGCTGCTCGCGGCCGGCGCGACCGCGCAATCCCCGTTCGGGCCGCGGAGCGGGAACGCATTCCTCTTCGTCGACCCGACGCCGCAGGCGAACCGGATCGACGTCGAGCTTCGCGGGCCGGCCGGTGGTGCGGTGTTCCTGCTCGCGAGTCTCGGATTCGCACCGACCCCGACGCCGATCGGCGTGTTGTGGATCACGCCGCCGTTCGTCCCGATCGAGGTCGGCGGGACGAGCACGAGTGCGATGGGTCGCTACGGCCGCACCCTCCTCGTGCCGCAACTCGCCGGGCTCGCCGTCTTCCTCCAGGGCGCGATCGCGACGCCGTCGACGATCGACGTCTCCAACGTCGCGTCGATTCGTGTCGGCGGGCAGCTGCCACTCTGGCAGGAGGGCTTCGAGACCTACCCGATCGGTCCGTGGCAACTCCCGTCCGGGGCATGGCGGCACGGCGGCGGCAACACGCAAATCGACATCACGAGCGCGACCGCCGCGAGCGGTTCGAAGTCGCTCTCACAGTTCGGCGCGATCGGTGGTTGCTGGGCGGCACTGTCGTCGCATCCGATCGACCCGATCGCGCAGCGATACGCGAACGACTTCACGGTGGAGATGAAGGTCCGCGCCGGCAACGAGGCCACGTCGGGCTGCCACATGGACGGGCGGATCTACGTGACCTTGCAACGCCAAGCGGCGTGGGCGAACCCGGCGCGCAACCTGATCGCAGTCGGCCAGAGCGGTGCTGTGCGCATCCTGGGCCAGTCGGTCGCGGCCAGTCCGCTGCCGCTGATGACGTGGCAGAAGGTACGGCTCCGCTACACGCGGATCGACCTGACCTCGGCTCGCGTGATCTGCCACGTCAACGACCAGCCCTATGCGACGGTCACGGCCCCGACGCTCGGCTTCGAGGACAGCATCGCGTGGATCCAGTTCTGGGCCGGCGAGGGTTCGGCTTGGTTCGACGACATCGCCGTGTGGCCGGGGTTCTGACCGGAGTCCCCGACGATCATTCGGCGAGCTTCGCCGCGAGCTTCACGAGTGCGCGGGTCCGAACGCCGCGGATCGCGGCCTCGGTCCGATCCAACGCCTCGGCGATCTCCGCCGTCGATTGCCCGGCGAGCCGCGACCGGAGCACGACTTCGCGCTCGATGTCGGCCATGTCATCGAGCGCGGACTCGATTCGCTCGAGCGCCTCGCGGCCGATCGCGACCTGGCTCGGGCCGGCGAGCGATCGGCAGACGTCGCGGACCGACTCGTCGTCACCGGGGCGAACCGCGTTCGTGCGCACGAGGTCGACGTCGCGTTTCTCGGCGCGCAGGAACCGGTCCTTCTCGACGATCTTGCGCAGCGCGGCCTGGAAGAGCCAGTGTCGCAGCTCCGCCGGGCCGCGGTATTCGATCCGGTCGATGCCGGCCAGCGCCTCCCGGCACACCGACTGCGCGATGTCCGATTCGGTCTCCCAGCGCCGCACGCGCGCGCCCATCCGGAGTCGAATGTAAGCGCGAACGGCGGGCAAGTGCTCGGCGAGTCGTTCGTCCACCCGGTCGCTCATCGACGGCGATGATACCGCTCTATCCACTTCGCGTTCCGCGCTTTTCTCGGATCCGGCGATCGTTCCGGCGCGGCGATCCCATCGGCCAAGCGGTGGCCCGGAACCGGGCGAACCGGTAGAGTCGGGTCCCGGAGATCGGTCGGATGACGCAGATGGATCGCTACGAGACGTCGGGCAACGACGCCACGTCCGAGGTCGTCGCCGCGTGTCTCGATCGCATGGAGCGCTTCCACGCCGATGCGATCGACGCGCTGTGCGATGCCCACCCCGGACACGCGCCGACGATCCGCCGCCGCTTCGCGGAGGTACGCGCGAGCGGCTTCGAGACGCCGGTCACCGGTCCTGGCGGTGCGGGCACGCTCGAGCCGATCGGGCCGTATCGACCGATCCGCGAGATCGGGCGCGGCGGCCAGGCGGTCGTCTACCTCGCCGAGGACACGCGACTCGGCCGCCCCGTCGCGCTCAAGGTGCTCCGCGCGTTCGGCCCCGCATCCGAGGCCCTCATCCGTCGTTTCCGGCGCGAGGCGGCGGTCGCGTCGAAGCTCGACCACCCGGGGATCTGCCCGGTCTTCGACGCCGGCATCGAGCGCGGCGTCGCGTTCATCGCGATGCAATACGTCGAGGGGACCACGCTCGCATCGCTGTCGGGCGAGGGGCGCGGCGCCATCTCGCTCGACTACCTCGACCTCACCGGCGAGTCCGACGACGACGAGCCGCCGCGTGATCGACACACACCACGCAGCGATGTGCTTCGGCTGATCGAACGAGTCGCGCGCGCGCTGCACGCGGCACACGAAGCCGGCATCGTCCACCGCGACGTCAAGCCCGGCAACATCCTCGTCACCGACGCCGGCGATCCGATCCTCGTCGACTTCGGGCTCGCCGGCGACGAGGCCGGTGCGCTGATCTCGCTGACCCAGACCGGCGACTTGTTCGGCACGCCCGCGTATATGAGCCCCGAGCAGCTGATGGCGCAACGCATCCGGATCGACCGGCGCACGGACGTCTTCTCGCTCGGCGTGACGCTCTACGAGTGTCTGACCGGCCGTCGTCCGTTCGAGGCGCCGACCCGGCAGGCGATGTACGAGGCGATCCAGTACCGCGAACCGCCGAGCCCGCGCACGTACGACCCCAAGATCTCGGTCGATCTGGCGACCGTCGTGCTGAAGGCGCTCGAGAAGGACCGTACGCGCCGCTACCCTACCGCCGCCGCGTTCGCCGACGACCTGCGGCGCGTGCGCGAGGGGCGGGCCGTCGACGCCCGCCCGGTCGGCTGGTTCGGCCGGGCCGTTCGTTACGCGAAGCGACGTCCGGCGCGCGCGGCGCTGGCCATCGTCCTCGCGCTCGGCGTGCCGGCGGCGGGCGCGCTCGGCGGCTACCTGTGGTCGATTGCGCCGCGGCTCGAGCGCGAGCGTAAGGCGGCCCGTATAGAGACCGCACGCCGGCTCGTCGACGACGCGGTGCTCGCCTGGATCGCGCAACGACTGGACGACTGCGCCGCGACCCTCGCGAAGGCGCTCGAGATCGCACCCGACTTCGTCGAGGCGCAGGCGACCGAAGCCTACCGGCGACTGCGGACATCGGGTCCCGACGCGTGCCTCGCGTTTCTCGATCGGCTGGCGGCGGCGCGCGAAGCGGTCGAGCCGAACGGCCTCGCCCAGCTTCGTTGCGTCTCGCTCCAGGCGCTCGGCCGCGAGGACGAAGCCCAGCGGGTCGCAGAGCGGACCGGGCCGCCAGTGGCCGGTCTCGACTTCTTCTACGCAGCATACGGATTGGGCGGTTACCGCTTCACGTCCGATGCAGCCTGGAGCGCTCCGCGGCCGACGATGCAGCAGATGACGGTTCTCTGCGAACGCGCGCTTCTGACCGACCCGCCCCGCGCGCAGGCCCTCAGCCTGCTTCGGCAGTGCGCCTCGGGATCCGACGACGCCCGCTTGCTGCGGCGCGTCGCGCGCGCGTTCTTCGCCCGTTGGCCGGACGAAGGCCACCTGGTCGGGGCGGCAGCCGATGCCTGGGAGACAGTCGGCGATACGGAACTCGCGAAGACGGCATTCGAACGCGCCTGCGCGTTGCTCCGCGAAGACGCCGAGCGCACGCCCGCGCGGCTCGAGTCGTGGCGCATGCTCGCGCTGGCGCACCTCCGCCTCGGTCGCGTCGACGCCGCGATCGCGGCCGCACGGCGGCCTGTCGTGATCAAGCCGAACGATGGCCGCGCCCACGCGATTCTGGGGAGTACGCTCGCAATTTGCGGCCAAAATGCGGCAGCGATCCCGGTCCTTCGACGGGCGATCGAGCTCGGCGACGACCGCGCCGACACCCACGGTCGACTCGCCCGGGCGCTCGACCTCCTGGACCGAGACGACGAGGCCGCGCGCGCGTACGCTCGCGCGCTCGACCTGGACCCCGATTCGCCGCCGCTGCGCGTCGACTACGCGCACTCGCTGCGTTCCGCCGGTCGCTTCGACGAGGCGGCCGACCTGATCGCCAAGGGGCTCGAAGCATCACCGAACCACGCGCACTACCACACGGTCATGGCGCACGTCCGCCGCGAGCAGCGTCGCCTCGAAGAGGCGCTGGAGCACTCGACGCGCGCGGTCCGGGGCGACCCCGAAGACTGGATGCACCGGGTGATCCACGGCTGGGTGCTGCTCGAGCTCGGGCGCGCCGTCGAAGCGATCCCGCACCTGGAGTTCGCGTTCACGCGGGGGCCGCACCTTCCCGAAGTGCCTCGGAACCTCGCGGCCTCGTATTACCAGGCGGGCCGACTCGGCGACCTCACGGATTTCGCACGACGCTGGGTCAAGCGACGGCCGGACGACGAGAACGCTCGGGTCGTCCTCGTCGACGCGCTGCTTCGGCGTGGGCGGATCGAGGAGGGGAAGCGCGAGATGCGCGCGGGGGGCGAGCGTGCCGACCGCAATCCCCACCTCTGGAACGCACTCGGCGAGGCCTACCTCCGGGCCGAGCGCCCCGACGACGCGATCGACGCACTCCGGAAGGCCCGCGATCTGGCCCCCGACAACGGGGTTTTCCTCGGGAATCTCGGGTGGGCGTTCCTCGCATCAAATCGCACGGGAAGACTCGAATCCGCGCTGTCCGCTCTTCGCGCGGCGCTCGCGGCCCCGATCGCGCCCGAGCGAGGCGGGGTGTGGACGAACCTCGGTTGCGCACTGGAGCAGAGCGGGAAATTCGAGGAGGCCGTCGACGCCTACCGCAATGCGCTTCGCGAGAACCCGGGCAACGGCATCGCGCTCTCGAACCTCGGCGTCGTCCTCCGTCGCGATCTGAGAGCACCCCTCGACGCGATTCCGATCCTGGAACGCGCGACGCGGGTCGAGCCGAACCACCCGGGAGCCTTCTTCGCGCTCGCGAATGCGTATCGCGACATCGGTGCGTTTCGACGCGCCCTCTCGTGGAGCAGGAAAGCGCTCGCGCTCACTGGCGGAAAGCCGCCGAGCCGAAAACGGCAGGCCGAGGAGTTCGAGGTCCTCGCGAAGCGCGTCGCGAAGCTCGACGCAATCGTCGCGGGCGAGGAGTCACCGACCGCGGCGGAACGCGGTGTGCTCGCCCGTCTCGCCCACCAGCGCTTCATGGGTGGGGCGGCGGGACCCGCGGCGATCGTCGCGATCGAGCGAGCGATGGCGGATCCGCCAGCCCGCTGGCGCGACGCGATCCTCGGCTGGCTCCGGCGCACCGTCGAGCGACTCGAAACCGCGTGTGAAGGGAACGCCTTTCAGCGACGGGTCGCGGTCGATCGGCTTCGGGCCCTGCTCATGGACCCCGCGCTCGCGCCGGTTCGCGAGCCCACGGAACTCGAGACGCTCTCGGAACGGGGCCGTGCGATCGCCGAAGTGATCTGGGACGACGTGCGGGCGTCGATCGACGAGTGGAAGGGCGAGGAACGATGAACGACCCGAACGCGTTCGACGTCGACCGCGCCGTGAACGACCACCTCGCGGACGCGCGTCGATTCAACGACGGCGTCTTCGCCGAGGCGCTCCGTGCGCACGTGGACGACGCGGACGCGATCGCGGCACAGCTCCGGTCGCTCCGAGACGCGGGCATGATCGGCCCCCTGACCGCCGACGACGCGGCGAGCTGGGACGCGATCCCGGTGTCGGACGAGGGCGCCGATCCACTACAGAACGATGATCGCGAGGGTACGGATGGCACCGCGACGCTCCCCGCCATCGGTCCGTACCGCATCGTCCGCGAGATCGGGCGCGGTGGCCAGGGCGTCGTCTACCTCGCCGAGGATCAGCGACTCAACCGGCCCGTCGCGCTGAAGCTGCTCCGGGGCATCGGCGCGCTCTCCGAGATCGCACTCCAGCGCTTCCGGCGCGAGGCGGAAGTCGCATCGAGGCTGTCGCACGCAGGGATCTGCCCGGTCTACGACACCGGGATCGAAGGTGACGTCGCGTACATCGCGATGCGGTACGTCGAGGGCGAGACCCTCGCCGCGCTGATCGAGCGCGCGCGCGAATCACATGCCGAGCGGCGCCGACAGATCACCGTGACCGGCGACGCGCTCGATCGGGCCGCCGCGCCGGGCTCCGCGACCCGTGCCGACCTGCAGCGAATCCTGCTCGTCGTCGAGAAGGCCGCCCGCGCGCTGCACACCGCGCACGAGGCCGGCGTCATCCACCGCGATGTGAAGCCGGCGAACGTGATCGTCACGCCGGCGGGCGACCCGGTGCTGCTCGACTTCGGCCTCGCCGCGGACGAGGAGAGCGACCGGCTCACGCTGACCGAGGACGGCGACGCGCTCGGCACGCTCGCCTACATGAGTCCCGAGCAACTCGCAGCGGAGCGCGTTCGGCTCGACGCCCGCTCCGACGTCTACTCGCTCGGCGTGACGCTCTACGAGTGCGTGACGCTCTCACGGCCGTATCGCGGCGCGACGCGCGAGGCGCTCCACCGCCAGATCCTCTCGAGCGATCCGATCGACCCGCGTCGCTTGAATGCGACACTCCCGGTCGACCTCCGTGCGGTTCTCGAAACCGCGCTAGAGAAGAACGTCGACCGCCGGTACGCGAGCGCGGCGGCCTTCGCGGACGACCTCGCGCGCGTGCGCCGCGGCGAGCCGGTCGCCGCCTCGCGGGTCGGCCCGGTCGGCCGCCTCGTCCGACGCGCACGTCGTCGTCCCGCACTGGCTGCGCTCCTCGTCGCGCTCGCCATCGGCATCCCGCTGCTCGCGACGCTCGCGGGGCGAGCGGTCGCGATCGCGCCGGAGCTGACGCGCGAACGGAACCGCGCCGAACGCGCGGAAGCGGAGCGTCACCTGGCCGCCGCACTCGACGCGTGGCTCGACGGGCGCACGTTCGACGCCGGCGCCGCGCTGGAACGGTCGGGTGCACACGGCCTCGACGCGGCCGAACTCGGGGCGATGCGCGCCGCGGTGGAGCGCGGCACGGTCCCGGACGAAGACGATCCGTTCTCGCGGTTCCTGGCGGGCGCGGTGCTGCTCGCTTCGGACGGCGACGCGCCGGCTACCGTCGACCGCATGTGGGACGCCGTTCTCGCCGCGCCCGCGCCCCGGCTCGTGTATCATCGAGCGCTCCGCCGGGCCGCGCTCGCCGCCGGCGACGACGGGCTGGTGGAGCGGGCCGAGGAGGGGCTCGAGCGCCTGTTCGGCGCGGACGCGGCCGGTCCCCGCTGATCGAAAAAAGGAGAGAACCGACGATCGCGAGACTCGGGCAATCCCATCAGCCGGTCGGAACGCCGTCGCGCGAGGTCGCGGCGACCGGGATGAAGACGACAGCGGAGACCGACATGAGACTCGCGACGACCCTTCTCGCCACGATCATCACGGCCGCGACCACGGTGGCCGCGCAACCGCATACCGAGCCGTGGTACGGCTTCTTCGGCTTCGGCTCGCTGCGTATCGACGCGCAGGGAAGGGTGACCACGCTCAACACCAACAACACACCATCGTCCTTCGGCACGTCCAGCGGCACGGTGGACGTCGACGACCGGACGCTGCTGCACGGCGTGTGGCGAAGCCAGCCACCCGGCGCCGAGAGTCGCTACCTGTTGACGGTCGACCCGTCGGGGACGATTCTCCGCTCAGTCCAAGTCACGCAGCCGACATCGATGGGCCAGCTCATCGGCTGGACTTCGGTTCGGCTCGACGACGATGGATCATACTTGTTCCTGGACGACCGCCTAATCCGCCTTCAGCCGGTCTGCCGGGTCTATCGCGTGTCGCGGTCCGGCATCGTCACGACCGCCGTGAACACGGGCACGATGGTGACTCTCAACAGCCTGGTCGTCGGGATCGACGACGGTGACTACTACGTGTTGGAACGGGGCAGCTCGGGCGGCTTGCACCGCTTCGATCGCGCCGGTCGGGTGGTCGCGTCGATTCCCTTGCAGGGCCTGAGCAGCTCGAGCGGTCTTGCACAGGACCTGACCACCGGCGAGTTCTGGTTCGGTGTCAGCGGCACAATCCTGCGCGTCACGCGAAACGGTGTCGTGTCGACGGTCCGCAACCCGTCGCCGCCGTTGACGAGAGAGACGCCGCACGGCCTGGGCTTCGACCGGGCGAGCGCCGCGCAGCGGCGTGTCCTGCTGTCCCCCAGGGGCATTGGTCCGCCGCACCCGGTGTGGTGGTTCGACGTCGGAGCCAATTCGTTCACGACGCTGGTGGCCTCCACCAGCGAGCCACCGCGCGAGCTCACACCGCCGCGCGAGGTCGCGACGATCGAGTCGATGCCGCGTCAGTGGGAGTATCGCCTCCACTTCGCCGCGCACCCGGGCAAGGCATATGCACTCGCGCTCTCGCTCTCGGGCGTGCGCCCCGCGACGCGACTCCCGGACGGCCGCTCGATCTGGCTGAACGTCGACGCACTGACCGCACCGAGCCTCGACGGCCGGCTGTTCCCGGTCCTCCGAAACAACGCAGGAAGTCTCGACGCGAACGGCCGCGCGACCGTGAACCTCGACCTACGCGGCATCCCCGCCGCGACCGGCTTCAACGTCTGGGCGCTCGCGGTCGTGCTCGACCCGGCCGCGCCACTCGGCATCGCTGTGATCGCCGACCCGGTTCGGATCCGGATCTGACGAGTGAACTCCCGCGAGTGGCGCGGGCGACGCGGCGACCGACGTCGGCCTCATGTGGGACGCGGTCGGCCAGCGCGGATCGCATAAGAAACAAAGAACCGACGATCGCGAGACTCGGGCAATCCCATCAGCCGGTCGGAACGCCGTCGCGTAGGGTCGCGGCGACCGGGATGAAGACAACAACGGAGACCGACATGAGACTCGCGACGACCCTTCTTGCCACGATCATCACGGCCGCGACCGCGGCGACCGCGCAACGGCACACCGAGCCGTGGTACGGGTTCATCGTGCCCGGTGCGTTGCGAATCGACCCGCTGGGGAACACGACGACACTGAACACGAGCAACACGCCGGCGATGTTCGGCACCGACAGCGGGACCGTGGACGTCGACGATCGGACACTGCTCCTCTGCGCGTGGAGAAACGGAGGCGCCCCTGCGAGTCGCTACCTGTTGACCGTCGACCCGTCGGGGACGATTCTCCGCTCGGTCCAGGTGTCGCCGACGACGTCGTTGAACCAGGGCGTCGGGCGGAGTTCGGTTCGGCTCGACGACGATGGATCGTACTTGTTCCTGGACCACCGTCACGCCGGCAACCAGCGGGTCAGCCGGGTCTATCGCGTGTCGCGTTCCGGTGCCGTCACCACCGCCGTGAACACAGGCCCGATGGTGGCTCCCAACACCTTGGTCGTCGGGATCGACGACGGGGACTACTACGTGCTCGACATCGGCTCGGGCTTGCACCGCTTCGATCGCGCCGGCCAGGTGGTCACGTCGATTCCCTTGCAAGGCGCGGGCAGCAAGAGCGGTTTCGGCCAGGACCTCGCCACCGGCGACTTCTGGTTCGGCACGCGGAGCGGAATCCTACGAGTCACGCGGGGCGGGATCGTGTCGACGGTCCGCAACGCGTCACCACCTTTGGCAACGGTCACGCCGTACTCGTTCGGTTTCGACCGGGCGAGCGCCGCCCGACGCAGCGTTCTCGTCTCCTCGGAGGGCCCGGTGCCGTTCTTCGTTTGGCGCTACGACGTGCAGAGCACCGCGTTCACGACGCTCGTGTCGTTGCCTAACGAAAGCATCCGCGAGCTCACACCGCCGCGCGAGGTCGCGACGATCGAGCCGATGCCGCGGCAGTGGGAGTATCGCCTCCACTTCGCCGCGCACCCAGGCCAAGCCTACGCGCTCGGGCTCTCGCTCTCGGGCGTACGCCCGGCGACCCGTCTTCCCGACGGCCGATCGATCTGGCTCAACATCGACGCACTGACCGCGCCGAGCCTCGACGGCCGGCTCTTCCCGGTCCTGCGAAACAATGCCGGCATCCTCGACGCCAACGGCCGCGCGACCGTGAACCTCGATCTACGCGGAATCCCCGCGACCGGCATCAACGTCTGGGCGCTCGCGATCGTGATCGACCCGGCCGCACCCCTCGGCATCGCCGTCATCGCCGACCCGGTCCGGATCCGCGTGTGAGAGCCCATGATCCGGGGACTACCAAAAAAGGTGAGTTCGCCCGATCGCGAGGCGTCCCCGATTCCATCAGAGTAGCATCGAGGCAAAACGACTGGAGGTCATCATGCGACTCTCGGCACTCGGCATCCTGCTCCTCGCGGCGGCGACCGCGGCGACCGCGCAACCCCACACCGAGCCGTGGTACGGCTTCATCGTCCCCGGCGCGGTCCGCATCGACGCGCAGGGCAGCGCGACCACGCTCGGCGTGCGCCGCGCGCCCGCCTTCTTCGGCACGCTAGGCGGCACGGTGGACGTCGACGATCGCACGCTCGCCATGGGCGCGTGGGCGAACGATGTCGGGGCGCGCTTTCTCCTCCTGGTCGATCCGTCGGCGACGATTCTCCGCTCGATCCGACTGACGTGGACGAACCGAAGCCAGGGTGTCGGCGCGTGTTCGGTGCAGCTCGACGACGACGGTTCGTATCTGGTCCTGGACAACCGTGACGAGGCGAATGTCCACGTGCACCGGATCTACCGAGTGACCCGGAGTGGCGCCGTCACGACGGTGGTGACCACCGGACCGATGATTCGCCCCAGCGGATTGACGGTCGGTATCGACGACGGCGACTACCACGTCCTCGACTACGTCACGGGGCAGATCTACCGCTTCGCCCGCAGCGGACAGGTCGTCACCTCGGTCACCGTGCCCTCGACGGGGACCAAGAGCGGATTCGCGCAGGACCTGACGACCGGCGACCACTGGGTCGGCACGCGCAACGGAATCCTGCGCATCTCGGGGCAGGGTGCGATCGCAACGGTGCGAGGCGCGTCGCCACCTCTGGCAACGGTCACGCCGTACTCGTTCGGTTTCGACCGGGCGAGCGCCGCCCGACGCAGCGTTCTCGTCTCCTCGGAGGGCCCGGTGCCGTTCTTCGTTTGGCGCTACGACGTGCAGAGCACCGCGTTCACGACGCTCGTGTCGTTGCCTAACGAAAGCATCCGCGAGCTCACACCGCCGCGCGAGGTCGCGACGATCGAGCCGATGCCGCGGCAGTGGGAGTATCGCCTCCACTTCGCCGCGCACCCAGGCCAAGCCTACGCGCTCGGGCTCTCGCTCTCGGGCGTACGCCCGGCGACCCGTCTTCCCGACGGCCGATCGATCTGGCTCAACATCGACGCACTGACCGCGCCGAGCCTCGACGGCCGGCTCTTCCCGGTCCTGCGAAACAATGCCGGCATCCTCGACGCCAACGGCCGCGCGACCGTGAACCTCGATCTACGCGGAATCCCCGCGACCGGCATCAACGTCTGGGCGCTCGCGATCGTGATCGACCCGGCCGCACCCCTCGGCATCGCCGTCATCGCCGACCCGGTCCGCATTCGGATCTGAGCCGGCCGCGCGCGGCGGCGTCGAGCAACCCGGCTCGCCTTCTCTACCCGCTCGTGCGCACGAGCCGCCCCTGGAACCGGCCGGTCGCGTCGAACACGTGCACGACGCCGGCGGCGGGATCCGCGATCGAGATCCGCCCACGACGGTCGGCGACGATCGACGTCGGGTGGGTCAGCCGACCGGGGCTCGGGCCGTAGCCGCCGTAGCCGAACGCGAACGACCCGTTCGCACGAAACACCTGCACACGACAGTTGCCGGCGTCGAGCACATGCAGGTGCCCATCGGGCGCGACCGCCACGCCGCGCGGACCGTTCAGGTGCGCGTCGTCGAACCCGAACGAACCGATCGACCGATGGGCAGCGCCGCGTCGGTCGAAGACGACGACGCGATGATGGAGCGTGTCCGCGACGTACAGCGCATCGCCCCCGAACGCGAGGTCGGACGGATGGCGCAGCGCGTCATCGCCGCGGCCGCGACCGCCGATCACGCCCGCGCAGGTGCCGTCGTCGAAGAATGACACGATGCGATCGTTGCCGCGATCGACGACGTAGAGTCGGCCATCCGGTCCGACCGCGCCCGCGATCGGGTTGTTCCATTGCCCGAAGCGCCGACCGGGGTCGAACGTGCCCCGAACGGCACCATCAGACGTCAGGCGCTCGACGCGATGTTCGGTCGGACGGAGGCGATAGCGGATGCTGTCGGCGGCAGCGACGCTCGAGCAACCGCAGAGGCTCAGATACGCGACACCGAGATTGCCGCTCGCGGTCTTGATGAAGAGGCGCCGATCCATGTCTCGCTCCTCCCCCTCAGTTCCGTGACGGAAACACGCCGACCAATGCGATGATGTAGTTCACACACTGGTAGGGCTGCATGTTGTTGTGCGCCTTGCCGCCACCGGTCTTGCCGGTGGCGCCGCTGATACTGCCCCCGGGCTTGAGGTGCGCGTTCGGCGCGTCGGTCGTGTATGCGTTCCCCGCCGCGTTCGCGAGTGTGTGCTGGTCCGTGGCGTTCGGCGTGTTCGCCGGCCCGTTGTGGCACGGGATGTTCAGTTCCTGCGCGCTACCGGGCGGGTGATCGTGTTGAGGAATCTCGGCCTCGATCAGCGTGTGCTTCTCTTCGCCGCCCTTCTCACCCGGTCGACGCTTCGTCAAACCGGATCCCTCCCCCGCATGAACCGGCACGCGGCCGCGGAGATCCGGAAGCCCGAACGTCGTGCGGCCGTCGCCGCCGTACATCGTCCCGAGGATCGCGAACAAGGCTTGGTTCGAGGAGATTGGCAGCAATTGCCCGTCGCAGAGCGCCCAGCCGCGCGGCGCGAAGTTCCCTGCGAACATCATGATCTGGCCGATGAGCGGATCCATGGCATTCCTTTCGCTCCACCGGCAGCACGCCGGCCTGGATTCGTTGTCTGGCAGCGTCACCTCGCGAGTGCGCGTGAGCGGCCGCCATCGTAGCAAAAAGGAGCCGGCGGCCGTCGACGGTCAGATCCGCATCGCATAGGTGTCGGGAAGGAACGCGATACCCGCTGGCGCGGCCGGATCGAGGACTGCCCACGCAATCCACAGCGGGATGCCGAAGCGCGCCGATCGCGAGAGATCCAAGATGGCGGCCGCTTCGCCGTTCGCGTCGAGCACGCCCGGGCCGGGGTCGAACCAGGGTCGGACGCGATCGGCGAGCGTCAACGCGGAGAGTGCGTCGAGTGCGAGGTTGATCCGACGTCCACCCGGAACGGACGTCGGCGGACGGGGGCCGGTGAGGCTCAGCACGATCGCGTAGGCCTTGCCGGCATGGCCGTGCGCGCTGAGTTGCACGCGCCACGTTCGATTCGCGGTCCGCACGGGTTGTGTATTGCGGCTTCCGTAGATCTCGAACGCATGGGGGGCGACGACCAGCGTCGTCATCGTGCGGCCGGTGAGCATGCGGGTGCCGTAGTCGAACGTCATCAACTGGGTGGCCCAGTAGTGATGCTGTCGTTGCACCTGCGCGGTCTGAAGGTCGAATCGCCCCGCCGAGTAGATCGTCGTGCTGAGCGTCGCGAGCGTCGTCCGCGGTTGCGTGCCTCGGCGCACCTCGTACAACGCGGACCCGTCGATGCCTTGGAGCGTGCCCGTGTGGTGATTCTGCGTGAGCGATTCGAACGCCCAGAACCCGTAGACGCCGCCACCGGTGTTCCACGTCGTGAACGCGCCGGTGTCGGTGTCGATCGAATAGACCGGATACGCCAGCGGGCCGTTGACCTGATTGTCGCCGACGAGCATGAACCCGGTGTCGATGTCCCGGCAGAACGCCGACCGCAAGTCCCCACCGCTGCCGAGGCTCGCCGCCGGGACGATCGTCGTGACTCGACCCTGTACGACCCGGTAGATGCCCATCACGGTCGGCCCGAATCCGAACTCCCTGGCCGCGATGATCACGTCGCCGTTCTGATCGATCTCCGCGTGTTCGACGTTGTATCCCGCGGTGGCGCTGGCGTTCGTGTAGATCGTCGTATACGCCGCGATGATCGGATCCATGCCGAACAGCCCGCCACGCGCCCACGGGCCCGCGGGCGAGCCGATACGCGACGACACCAGCAGGCGTCGGTTGTCCACGTCCATCTTGATCCGGTGCAGCCCGCTCGGCTTGATCAACGATCGCACGACCGGGGTCGCCCCACGCGCGTCGATGAACGTCACGCCGGAGTAGAACGTCGTCGGAGCCAACGGCGTGCCCCCGCCGGCCACGTAGACCGGCGCATGGTATTGCGCCCCCCCGACCGCCGCGAAGAACACGATGCCGAAGAACGCGTTGCGCACGACCATGGCCGACCTCCGATCAAGTGTCCGAAGCAAGAGTGAGAGTCCACGTGCCGGGACGACCACGCCCGAGCACCGAGTGCTTTGCGCTCAAGTCCGCCTTGTCACTGAGGTCTTCCCGGTCAGGGCGCGATCTGGATGTACGTGGTGTTCGACACCGCGAAGATCCCGCCCGCCGATGCAGGGCGGATCGTCACGAACGCAGAGCGAATCGTCTGGCCGACCAGCCCCGCGAGGTTCGGCACGCGCAGGAACGCGACCGCGTTGCCGCTGCCATCGAGCGTGCCGGCGTGGTTCACGAACACCCCCGGCACCTGGTTCGACAACGAAAGGGCGAGCAGCGGGTCCGGCGCGAGTCCGATCCGTCGACCTCCGAGCCGGATCGAGCCGCCCGGAAAAGAACTTGCCAGTCGGTAGGACTGCCCGGCGCTCACGGGGGCGCTGAGCCAGTAGCTGTAGCTGCGCCCGATACGCGCTGCGCCGGTCCCGACGAGGAACGTCGACGGGAAGACGTACGCCGAACCGGAATCCCGGGCAACGTCGTCGTCGCGCGGCGCACCGACGACCACCGTGTCGCCGTCCACCGCGACCGAGACTCCGAAGTAGTCGCCCGTCGCCGTATCGTGGCCGAGGATGCGCTGGGTCTCGGTCGTCGATGTCCACCCGGCTGGCGGCTTCGCGAAGAAGTAGGCCGCACCGGTCGGTAGAACCGTCGACTCGGTCACTCCGACGACGATCGAGTCGCCGTGAATCGCGACGTCCGTCCCGAACTTGCCGCCGGGCACACCATCGGATGGCCGGAGCTTCGCGGACTCGTTGATCGCGGACCAGCCGCCGGTCGGCTTCACGAATACGTAGGCCGCGCCGGATCCGGGCCCGGCTACGGCAGCGCCGTAGGCGCCGACGACGGCGGTGTCGCCGCTGATCGACACCGCCTGCCCGAAGCGGTCGGGCGCCTGACCGTCGGACGAAGTCAGCTTGGCCGTCTCGGTCATCGAGGTCCAGCCGCCCTGTGGCTTCGCGAACACGTACGCCGCACCACACGACGCGACGTTCCCGGTGCCCATCGGTGCGCCGGCCACGATCGTGCCGCCGCTGATCGCGACGCTCAAACCGAAGAAGTCGTACGGCGCGTTGTCGGAGTTCGTCAGCGTCGCGGTTTCGGTCATGCTCCACCACGTCGGACCGGGCCGCACGAAGACGTGGATCTTGCCCGAATACGCATCGTAGGTCCCCCCGACGATCGTGTCGCCGCTGATCGCGACGCTGTAGCCGAGCGGAGCCCGAGCGGTCGTTCCGCGCGCGATCAACTTCGCGGTCTCCGTCATCGAAGTCCAGCCGCCGACGGGCTTCTCGAACACGTAGATCGCGCCTACGCCGATGGAGCTTGCCGAGTCCCGTTGTGCGCCCACCGCGATCGTGTCGCCGTCGATCGCCACGCACGCGCCGAAGAGCGCGCCGAGTCCATAGTGGGGGCCGGAGGGCAGCAGCTTCGCCGCCCGGGTCATCGTCGCCCACCCGTCGGCGGGTTTCTCGAAGACGAACGCTGCACCGACGTCACGGCCCATGTCGTCGTCGAGTTGCGCCCCGACGACGATCGTATCCCCGCTGATCGCGACCGAGATGCCGAACTCGTCGCCGGGTTGACCATCGAACGCGAGCAGTTTCGCGCGCTCGATGAACGGATCGACGACGATCGGGTATCGGGCCCCTGCATCGTCGACACGGAGTTCGACCGCACGCCCACGAACAGCCATCCGTGCCCCGAGATCACGTCCGTCCGCGTCGTAGGCGATCAGGCCCGCGTAGCGGAGTCTCGTTGCCCCATCGTCATCGAGAAGCGACAGACCGCGACGATCTTGATCGACCGACGCGCCCAGCTCCCCACCGAGGCGGATCCGGAGGGTCAGCGGCCCGGAGCGCTCGCCGCGTGGCGCACGTTCGAGCGTGAAGCCGTGCTGGAGGCCGAAGGGTCCGTTGACGAACCACTCGGTGAGCGCCTCGCGGCGAAACTCGACGCGATTCTCGATCGCATGGGGTTCGACGGCGTCCACCGACTCGAGCCGATCGCCGTATCCGATCCCGACCAGCTCGAGCGTCAATCGCGTCGGACCCGACGAGAGGCGGGCACCGGACGCGTCGAAGGTCGCTGTGAGGCCGTGCTGTCGGTTCGCCAGTCGCGCAGCGGCAGGTGCGCCGGCGGCGTGGTAGGACGTCTGTTCCCGCCCGAGCACGCGCGAGACCGCGTAGCGGCCGAGAGCGGGTAGCGCGCTCGACTCGCGCGCCCCGATTTGCGTGTGCGCGAGATCCGCGACGCACGCGAGCAACCCGACGACCGACAAGACGAGCGGCAAACTCCGAGTCATGGCAGGACCCCTTCGACGTGCTCCAGGAGGCTCCGGAGAGCGATCGGCGTTGGATACGCGCAAAGCCGGCGCTCGACGCGCCGGCCTGTCGACCCGTCCAAGCGTACCGGGAGTCGTCGCGCCCCACAAGGCAATAGGCGCTCCGCGGTCGCGCATCGTGCGGATCGCATCCGTCGGGTATAACGCAGAGAGGCTCGAGGCGTGCAAACCCTGCTAGCGAGGAGTTGTGATGAAGATCCTGAGGATCGTGTCGACCAGCGTCGCGACGGCCATGTCGGTGTTGCTCGCGACATCGCCCGCCCTGGCCGGAGACGTCTACGTCCCCGACAACGTCGTGTCGACGACCAGTACCAACGTGATCCCGATGGGCGGCGACTGGCCGACCAGCAACCGCAACGGCGAGTGGCGCTATCAGACGCAGCTCAATGCCCCGGGGATCGGCCGGAGCGGCTTCATCACCGACATCGCGTTCGCCACGTGCAAGAGCGGCCCCGTTCTCACAGCGACCGGGTTCGAGATCCGGATGAGTCACACGACGCTGGCCGTACCCGTCGGCACGTTCGCCGGCAACCTGCCCGATCCGATCGTCGTGCGTCCGAGCGGCCCATTCACGTACACGTCGCAAGCCGGCGTGTGGACGCCGGTCGGGCTGAGGACGCCGTTTCACTACAACGGCAGCGACAACCTGACGATCGAGATCCGCTACAGGACCGGATCGGTCGCCGGCGGGGCGCTCACCTGCAGCACGGATGCGAACGCGACCAACGCCCCCTATCGGGCCTACCTCTACGGTGCCGGCGCCTACGACGCGAGAATCACGCCATGGTTCGCGGAGCGCCACGGACTGAAGGTCCGGCTGACGTTCTCCGATCAGACCATCACGCCGAGCGGTGCGCCGCGGCTCGGCCAGCCGTTCACGTTTCAGTTGGCCGCACCGGGGGAAGGTGGCAAGCCCTTCGTCGCGGGCTCATCGTTCAGTGAGGGGCCCGTCTCCATCGGGCCGTTGCGCCTTCCGCTCGGCGCGGATCAACTGCTCGCGATCACGACCGGAAACCGGCTGCCGTCGATCTTCACGCAATACACCGGCTCGTTGGATGCAGCCGGCGCCGGCTCGGTCCGCCTGAACATCCCGTCGGTTCCCGCGTTCGTCGGCGTGAAGTTCTACACCGCCTACATCGTGGTCGACGCAACGAAGCCACAGGGCATCGCGGGAGTGAGCGAGAACGCGCCCACAACGATCTTGCCCTGACGGTATCGCCAGCGGAGCAGCAACGCACCGTGACTGCCGCGGGCCGAAACTGTCCCTGAGACCGGGCAGTTCCGGCGCTACGAAAACAGGGCCCGCTCGGGCCCTGTTCACAAGCGGCGCGAGTGTCGCCGCTACACGTGGATCCCGTCGCCGGGATTCAGATGCACAGCTTGATCACGTTCGAGACGTTGAGGAGCTTGTTGGTGCGCGCGTCAAACGCCATTGCGATCCAGTAGGCGCCGTTGTAGCCGAGCAACGGCAAGCGCCAGATCGACTGGGCGGCACCACCCGAAAGGGTGCCGATCGGCGTATACGGCAGGGCCGAGCCGAGCCCCAGGAACGTGTAGACGTCCGGGGTGAACCAGATCTCGTAGCCGCCGGCGATGAGCGGAGCCTTGCAATCTCGGATGATCGAAGGAACGAGGACGAAGAGCGCGTTCGACGGGACCGACGAGCCGAAATTGATGTTGAACGTCCGCGTGCCGTCCTTGTTCAACCAGCTCGTCAGCTCGTTCTCCTCGACCGATTGCGCATTCGTCACGGAGGTCAGTCCCGACCGGCAAATCGTCACGACCGCACACTTGTCCATGTCGACCGTGTAGATCTTGCCGTCGGCATTCGCGACGTACGCGCGGTTGCCCGGGATCTCCGGCGGGTCCGCCCACACGCCGGCGTTCGGGCCCGCGTGCGGAATGCCGATCGAGCACGTCGTGCACGAACCGGTCTGCGTGTCGACCCGCGTAAAGCCGACGTTGCCGTATCGCGAGCTGTTCCACACGTAGATCGCACAGTCCTCACCGAGGAATGCGTCCCAGACGCTCGGCTCGCGCATCTTGCAGATCGTCGTCGTCACACACGGGCCCGGCTTGCCGTTCCCGAGCTCGTACCGCGTGACATACATGTCCTTGGTCGAGTATCCGACGCCGATGAACTTCCCGCAGCTCTGCGGGTCGTTGACCGCGAACGACTTCGGCTTCGAGCCGGGGCCCGTATCCGGGAACCAGCAGTCCATCACACACGTGCCGCCGAGGATGTCGACCAACGCGGTGTTCCGCGAACCCGACGGTGCGGGCGATGGAGCCGAGTTGCCGTCGACCACCCAGAGCCCGGGGCCACCGACCGCCTCGTTGTTCACGGCGGGGTCGTACGGCGAGCCGAGGACCCGGTTCGTCCTGTCGGAGCAGATCGTCGTCGTCGTGCATTGGACCGGATCGATGCGCAGGAACCCGTTCGTCGACCATGCGCTCATGTAGATCGCACGGTCGTATCCGACCGTGATGCCGCCCGACGACTCCGACGTCCCGGTCCGGCAGGTCTGAACCGTGCACGTCGTCGGATCGACGGTCCACACTTTCGACGTCGAGAATCCGGTGAGATAGCCCTTCTGCGCGACGCCCGCCGAGCCGAGTAACGCCAGCGCCACACCCATTCCGAGAAGCTTCTTGCTCATGACTCTTCTACCTATTCGCAGTTGAGGAAATGCGCTGCCCGGTGTGCAGACGAAGATCGCCCCTTGGGCCGAGGCCGCGCTTACAAAACGTCCCACTGTGCAAGATAGGGGAGCGAGCCGCGAAAAAGCAACGACACAAATCACACCCAGCGTCTCAGTCTGAGCAGACCGGAGCCGCGCGTCGGCGTAACCGCTGCGCGAAGCCGGAGTAGAGCAGGCGGCCACGTGCACGACACGCCCGTGTTTCGACCGCAGAATCCCAACAACGATTAGGCCGTTGTCTCAATCGCCGGGGAGCGCCCGCGGCGCTCAGCGGATCGTGAGCACCGACGGGCCGACGATCTGAGCGAACCCGCGCGAGGCCGCGGGGTCGAGCACCGCCGCGGCGAACCAGATGCGGGCGCCGCGAATCGCGGGGGCGATCGCGTTGAGGCGGATGCGCACCGTCGCACGGCCTTGCGCGTCGAGACGACCGACCGTGCCGTCGATCACACCGGGCACGCCGCCCGCGAGCGCGATCGTCGTCAGCGCATCCGGCGTGATCGGGATGACGCGGCCGTCGCCGACCGGCAGCCCGGGCCGAACCCCGCTGACGGACGCCGCGACGACGTAGGGCCGTCCAGCCTCGCCGGGGAAGTCGAGGGTCAGCGTTCGGTCGTTCGGCGCCGCGGTCAGGCGCCAGACGAGGTGACGACTGCCGACGCGCAGCAGCGTGTTGCGCTGCCAGGTCGGGAATCCGATCGGCGACACCGCTCGCGCGGTCCCGTCTTCCTCGAGCGCGACGATCGACGACTGGTTCTTGCCGACCGTCTGGTAGATCAGGCCGCGAAACGCGACCGGATGTGCACGCCCGTTCGCGGTCGTGATGTCGCTCGGATACGAATACGGGCCGAACGTGTTCATCGTAGAGAGCCCGTTCTCCGCGGTCAGCCGGACGACCGACCCGACGAGGCTCGTGCCCGACGCGAACATGTCGATGAACAGCCCGCCCTTGCCGCGGAACAACGGGTTGCGCGCGCCGATGCCGAGGTTGCGGATGTTCCAGACCGGCGGCAGCGTGAACGTCGTGACGACGCCGTTTCGCGGGTCGATCCGATAGTAGCCGAACAGCAGTGGCTGGGTCGTGAAGCCGCGGACGAGCAACTGGTCGCTCAGCGGATCGAGCGCGAGCCCGTCGACCGCGAGGTTGACCGCGGTCGCGACGGTCGTCAGCGTCGCGCCACGCAGGCGGAGCAGGTCGGTGTCGAATCCGTTCGCGGCCCGCGACGCGATCAAGTGGTCGCCGTCGTTGTCCACGACCATCACCGGCGGCGCCTTGATCGCGGCCGACTGCACGATCGTCGTTACAACGCCCGCGGCGGTGACGCGCACGACCGCACCAGGGAAGCCCGCAGCGCTCGTCTGCCCGAGCAGCAGATAATCGCGGTTGTTCGCGTCGTGCAGCACCTGATAGGCCGTCAGCTGCGGCGTCTGCGCGACCGTCCCGACGACCCGGCCCCGAACGTCGACCTCGATCAGCGAATACGGCGCCTGGAAGCTCGTCAGCACGAACGTCTCCTGGCCGACACCCGCGGCCGCGACGACCGTGAGGAGGATCGCCGCCCGCAGGAGGTTCTGTATGCGCGTCATGCCCCGAAGCTACGACTGCGCCCCGGGACGGTCAAGCGTTCCCGCGACGGGGCGGAAGTTCGCAAACGGTGAACTTCTCCTGCTGAGCACGAATGCTCCGGCGCGAAAGTTCGCGGTTCGTGAACCTCGCCGGCATAGAATGCCGCGATGGACTCGATCGACCTGATCCGGCAGAACCTCGTGCGGAGCCGCGATCGCGTGCTCGCGCGGGTCGACGAGATGCGTGACCACGCGTTCGTCGCGCCGACACCTCGCGGCGGCGGCCACACGCTATGGGTGCTCGGCCACCTCGCCTATATCGAGGGGCTCGTCGTGCGACGGTTCATGCGCGGCGAACCGAATCCGGTCGCCGAGTGGGCCGCGCCGTTCGACGGCGACGACGTGACGGACGACGCGGAAGCCTACCCGCCGTTCGACGACGTGCTCGCGCGATGCCGGACGATGCGGGACGAGACGATCGCGATCGCCCATGCGTTGACCGAGGTCGACCTCGACGTCGCGAGCGCCGCGTGCCCGGCCGGCTTCGACGACACGTTCGGCACCGCGCGACACTGCCTGCAATACGTCGCCGACCACTTCTACATGCACCGCGGCCAGCTCGCCGATGCGCGGCGCGCCTCCGGCATCGACCGCATGTGGCTATAGCGCGCTCAGTAGCGCGGGACGCTCGGGTCGGCGTCGATCGAGTAGCCGTCGATGCCACCCTCGAGATCGTGCACGGCTTCGTAGCCCAGGTGATCGAGGAACGCGCCCGCGTGGAACGAGCGCACGCCGTGGTGGCAGTAGAGCAGGACCGTGCGCGCCTTGTCGGGGACGTGCTCTTCGATGCCCATCGGCAAGCTCGCCATCGGGATCAGCACGTGCTCGGCGTCGCCGACCGGCAGCGCGCAGATCTCGTGCTCGAACGGCTCGCGCACGTCGACGACGATCACGTCCTCGTGCGACGCGAGGAAGTCCGCGAGTTCGTTCGGGCCGACGCGGTTCATGCTTCACCTCGTGGATCGGGTCGGGCATCGGGCGTCGGCGTCTGCTCGGGTGACGGCTCGCCGTCGAGCGCGAGGTTCGCGAAACGCACCGCCAGGCCACCGGTCGTCCCGCCCGTCCACATCTTCGCACCGACGATCATGTCCGGCGTCGCATCGCATGCGTGCTCGGCGAGCGTCGTGAACGCGTCGTCGCCGGCTGCGTGCTCGACGATCATCGTCGCGCCGCGCCGCGCGATGCGGAATCGCCCCGCCGATGCGTCACACGGAACCGCCCCGGCGAGCGCACCGGCGAGGTTGGCCTGCGCGACGCTCGCCTCCGTCGCGGACGCGTTGCGCTGCGCATAGAAGCGAATCGTCGACGCTTCGTCGTGCGTGAACAGCGAGAAGCACGCCTGCTCCGCCCCGGGCGACCACGCGACGATCGTGTAATCGATCGACGCGGCGAAATCGCCACGGAGCGCCGTCGGCACGTAGAACCCCGACGACGTGACCTCGCCGAGGTCCCCGGCCGCAAACGCGATGTCGACGCTGCCCGGCGCGAAGCGAACGTCAGCGGGCGCGCCCTTCGGGTAGCGGTAGACCGACAACCCGCGCGACGCGACGGTCGCCGGGACGTCGCCGAACACCCAGTCGACACCGCCGCTCAAGTAGGAGTTGAACTCGACGAGCAACGTCCGGACGCGTCGCACCGCATCGTCGATCGCATGCGCCGCCCGCGCGACCGTCTCGTCGTCGAGGCCGGGCTGCACGTAGAGCGTCGGGCCGGACGCGACACCTCGATCGCGCAGCTCGCGCAAGAACGTGTCCCGGATCAACTCGACCGGTGCGGTATCTTGCGCCTCGAAGACGAACGTGAACGCCATCGGCGGCCCGTCGATCGAGCCGCGAACGCCTTCGCGCACGCACGCATCGTGAAACGCGCGCCGCCACACGTCGCCGGCCGCACGGATCGCCGCATCGACGTCCGGATCGGCAGCGGCGATCGAGTCGGGCCTCGAACAGTCGATCGGCAACGGCACGTCGCGCCTCCTTCCGGAAGGGCTCTCTGGGAAGGGCGAATTGTAGCACCGCTTCCGGGTTGCCAGCCGCGACGCTCTCCGCGATCATCAAAGGTCCCACCCGCAACGGAGACCCGATGACGATTCGATCCACCCTCGCCGCGTGCGTGCTCTGCGCCGCCGCAGCGACCGCACAGAGGGGCGAGCCGCCCGTGCTCGCCGGTACGTTCGAGATCTCGGTCGGCCCGCGCGCCATCGCGACCGAGACGATCACGACGAAAACACTAGCCGACGGCCGCCGCCAGGTGCGCAGCGCGATCGAGATGGGCGGCCGCACGCGGATCGCCGTGACGACGCTCGACGGCGTCGAGCCCGTGGACTTCGCGTGGGGTGAAGGCCCCGACGCGCGCCGCTGGCCGATCGGCGACCACGACGCGTTCGCGGCGAACAACGTGTGGCATCACTACGTGCTGATCGCCGCATTCAGCGAGCCGACCGAGAAGGGTCGGCGCATCGCGCTGCTCGTCCCCGGCGTGAAGCTCTCGCGCAAGGGGTCGATTCGCTACGCGCCGTTGCGCCTCGTCGAGCACGAGGGAAAGGTGCTGCGAATCGGGCACGTCGTGCTCGGCCTCGAGGCGTTCACGATCGACATCTTCTTCGACGAAGCCGGCCGGACGATCGCGATGGCGATCCCGTCGCAGAACGCGCATGCGGTGCGCACCGACGCGAAGGCGCTCTACTGGAAGATCCGCTTCGCGCCGACCGAAGCGGAGATCGAGTCGTGCCGCACCGAGCGCGTCGCACTCGACAACGACGGGCTGTCGCTCGTCGGCACGCTGTCGCTGCCGCGGGAGGGCAAGGGCCCGTTTCCGTGCGCGGTGACGATCAGCGGGTCGGGCGTGCAGGACCGCGACGGCAACCCGGGCGGTGCGAACCTCTTCCGTCGGCTGGCGACCGCGCTCGGCGAGCGGGGCATCGCGTGCCTCCGCGTGGACGACCGAGCCGCCGGAGAGAGCGCGGTCCCGACCGGCCCGACGAGCTATCGCGACCTGATCGCCGACACCGCCGCAGCGGTCGCGTTCGCGCGCGGCCACGACGCGATCGACCCGAAGCGGATCGTGCTGATCGGCCACAGCGAGGGCGCACAGACCGCCGGCATTCTCGCGGCCGAAGACCCCGCGATCGCGGCGATCGTCCTGATGGCCGGGACGTCGAAGCCGCTGGACGCGATCGTGCTCGAACAGGGGCGTTACCAGCAGTCGCTCGCGAAGGCGTGGACGCCGAAGACGAAGCCGATGCGGGTGATCCGCCAGCTGCTCGCGATGTTCGAGACCGCGCGCGGTGGCGCGAAGGACGAGAAGATCAGCGACCTCAACGACTACCTGCGCGAACACGCGGCGTCCGATCCGTCGAAGACCGTCGCGTCGCTGAAGTGCCCGATCCTGATCGTGCAGGGCGAACGCGACCGAAAGGTGCTCGCCTACCACGCGTTCGCGCTCGCGAACGCGGCGATCGGCGGCGGCAACGAACGCGTCACGGTGCGCGTCTTCTCGAACCTGTCCCACGACTTCACGCCGTTCCCCGACCCGACGACCGAGCTCGACCCCGAGGCGCTCGCGACGGTCGACTCGTCGGTGCTCGCGACCGTACAGCGCTGGCTCGTGAAGGGAATGCGGAAATGAACGCGCTCCGGACGCTGACGATCACGCTCGCGCTCGCCTGCGCGGCTCCCGCCCAGTTCGCCGACGACGTCGTGAACGAGGCGGTGGCACTCGCGACGTTCCCGGCCGCCGAGGCCGAACGGTATCTGAAGGACGTCGGCGAACGGGACCCCGAGCACCGCGTCCGCATCCTGCGCGCCGGTCTCGCGCACCGCGACGAAGCGGTCGCCCGCGCATGTGCACTCCACGTGCGGTGGGCCGAACTCGACGAACGCGAGTGCGCGCGTGTCGTCATGCTGCTCCGCGACCGTTTCGCCGCGGACGGAACGTCGGTCGACTTCGAGGAGTTCCGCAGCATCCTCGGAAGCGACGAGCTGTCTTGGATCTACGAGAACCCGGCACCCGAGCCGTGGGACAGCGACCTCGCGCAGCAACTGTCCGCGCTGCACCGACAGGCCCGGGCGGCGCACATCCCCCTGCTGCTTCGCCTCACCCGCCACCCACACCCGCGCGTTCGCCGCGAGGCGTGGTGCACGCTGATGACGATCACGCCGCGCACGGATCGCCACCGTACGGCGATCGCATCCGCCTACTTCGCGATCGACGTACCGTGGGCGAGCCTGCGCCATACCGAGCCCGGTCCCGCGACGCTCCGCCCCACGCCGAGCGTACCGGGCGGCGGCCTCGACCCGAACTTGCGCGCGGTCCTGCAGCGGGCCGTCACGCGAGAGAACCTCGAAGCGGACTGGTTGTTCCGGTGGCTGCTCACGGCGCGACCGCGTCCGGCGGACGCGCCCGTGCTGATCGCGCTCGCGAAGGGCTCGATCGAAAGCCGGGGCACGATCGCGGCCGTCCGCGCGATGCGCCACCTCGACGACGAAGCGAGCCGCGAACTCCTCGCGCAACTCGCGCAGACCACGGGCGAGCTCTCGGTGCTCGCCGCCGGATCGCTGGCCCACCGCGGCGATGACGCGATGCGCGAGCGGCTGCTTCGCGCAGCGCCCCGCGACCCGTGCGCCGTCGCACTCCTGCTCGAGATCGACGCCGACAAGGCGCGCGCCCTCGTCGCCGATCGCGTCTTACGGAGCGACGCGCGGACCGCGGCGCGGTGGCTCGAGGCACTCGGGGACCCGGAGGGCGGCGGGGCCTTCGCGATCGACTGCGATGTGGACTTCGCGCCGCTGCACGACGTCGCGATGGCGTCGTCGCTCGACGGCACGACCCTGGCCCGCGCGGCGATCACGCTCCGCGGGTTGAACACGCGGGCACTCGCGCGTGAGGCGGCCCGCCGCCTCCGCACCGGCGACCTGCCGACGCTGCCCGAGACCGGGCCGCTCGGCTTCATCGAGATCGGCGCACCCGACGCGTTTCGCGCGGTCCTCGACCGCATGCACGCGTCCGACAACACCGACGTGATGCGCCTCGCCGCGGTGCTCAGCGGCCCGTGCTACCCGGAGAAGCCGGCGTGGCCGCGAGGCGTCCTCCGCACGCTGCTCGGCGACCCGCTTCCCGACCCGCTACCCGCGCCGGCCGAGATCGAACGCCGCTTCACCGCCTACCTGCAGACCACGCCGTCGGACGTGCCGTACGACCTGTGGCGAATCGACCGACCGGCAGTGCGCACGTTCTTGCAGCGCGTGCGCGATCGCCGATCGCTCGGCCTCTACGCCGAGGCGACCGCGCAGCTCGCGTCGATGGGCGATGACGCCGCACGCGCCGAGTCGCTGCGCGCACTGCGCGCCGGACGCTACCGCTGGGTGGACACGGTGTTCGCCGACGCGCACGTCGCGATCTTCGGCGACGACATCAAGGGCATGATCCCGTTCTGGTTGGACGAACTCGAGAGCAACTGCTGCCGCGCGGTGATCGCGCGCGGCGTGTTCGAGAAGCTCTTCGGCCTCGATCCCCACGTGCTCGGCGACACCGGCGGCGAGACCGAGTCGACGCGGATGCGTCGCTGGTGGGCTGCGCACGAACACGACGAGTTCCGCTTCAGCCGGATCGCGAACCGCTGGATCCCGATCTCACGCACCCGCTGACGGACCGGCGCCGGGCGCGATGCCGAAGTAGCGCACGACGAGGTCGGTGTCACCGCGGTTCGAGACCTCGTGCACCTCGCCCGGCTCGACCGCGACGCACGTGCCGGGCGTGGCCGTGTGTTCGACGCCGTCGATCGTGAACGTGCCGACACCGCGTTCGACGAGGAAGACCTCGTGCATGTCGTCGTGTGCGTGCGCCGATGCGACCTGTCCCGGCCGAAACGTCGCGACCGAGAAGTTCGTCAGGAACGGGATGTGCCCGTTCGCGATCAGCACGCGCTTGACGATGTCGGGGTTGTGGCTCACCGCGGTCTCGGGCACCGCGTCGGTGTGGATGACGATCACGGACACCTCCTTCGACGGCGACGCGCCGTGATCAGTGCGCGACGCGCTGGCCGTAGCCCGGGATCGGGTAGCGGCGCGCGAGCCCGCGCGATTCGTCGGCGAACGCGTCGCGCGCGGCGGCGTCGAGCGCGTAGTCGCGGTCGTCGTCCGCCTCGACCGCTTCGAGGATCCGGCAGATCAGATCCGCGACGCCCGGCATGTCGGCGGCGGTGAAGCCGCGGGCCGCGAGGCTGTTCGTGCCGATCCGCACGCCGCTCGACACGAAGATCGACTTCGTGTCGCCGGCGATCCGGTTCTTGTTGACGATGATCCCGCACTCCTCGAGCGCCTTCTGCGCGATGATGCCGGTCACGTCGAACGTCGACAGGACGTCGATCAGCACGATGTGGTTGTCGCTGCCGCCCGCGACGACGCGGACGCCACGCTCCTCGAACGCCGCGACGAGACCCCGCGACAGCTCGACGATGCGCTTCATCCGCTCGCGGAACTCCGGCGTCATCGCCATCCCGAGCGCGCGCGCCTTCGCGACGATCTTGTTGACGATCGGCGCGCCCTGGAACCACGGGAACACGCCCTTGCCCATCAGCTTCTCGAGCGTGACGTTCTTGTCGGGCACGACCATCTCGGCGTCCTTGCCGAGCAGGATCAGTCCGCCGCGCGGGCCGTAGAGTTGTTTGTGGGTGCACGTCGTCGTCACGTGCGCATGGTCGATCGAGTTCGGGTGCTCGCCCGCGATGACCAGGCCGGCGATGTGCGTGATGTCGGCGAGCAGCCACGCACCGACCTTGTCGGCGATCGCGCGGAACCGCGCCCAGTCGATCACCCGCGGATACGCGGTCGTGCCGCAGACGATCAGCTTCGGCTTGTGCTCGATCGCGAGCGCCTCGGCCTGCTCGTAGTCGATCTGGCCATCCGGCCGGATGCCGTAGCCGTACGACGTGAAGTAGTTGCCGGACAGCGACGCCTTGGAGCCGTGCGTGAGGTGCCCGCCCGCGTCGAGGTCCATGCCGATGATCGTGTCGCCCGCATCGAGGAGGCTCGTCATCACGGTCTGGTTCGCGGTCGTCGCGGTGTGCGGCTGCACGTTCGCATAGCGCGCGCCGAACGCGGCCTTCGCGCGGTCGATCGCGAGCTGCTCGAACTCGTCGACGTGACGGCAGCCGGCGTGGTAGCGGCGCCCGGGGTAGCCCTCGGCGGTGACGTTGCTCGCGAACGTGCCCTCGCACGCGAGCACGGACGGATCCTCCGGGCTGCACGAAGCGACGAGCGCGAGTGTGTCGACCTGACGCTCGTACTCCCGCTGCAACATGTCGAACAGATCCGGGTCGACCTGCTCGAGCCGGTCCACCGCATCGCGTGCAAAATCACTGAGATCGCTCATCAGCCTGTCACTCCGTGTCCCCACTGTTCTGCGCGAGCAGCGCTTCCGCCTCGGCGTCGGAGAGTTGCTCGACGTGGAGCACCACCTCTGCCACCTCGTGCAGATCGAGTCCCGATGTCGTCGCGACGGCTTCGAGGCGCTCGACGAGCCCCGCCACCGTCGGCGCTTCGAAGAGCGCGCGCAACGGGAGCTCGAGCTGGAACGTCTCGCGCACCCGCGAGATCACCTGCGTGGCGAGCAGCGAGTGCCCGCCGAGTTCGAAGAAGTCGTCGTTCACGCCGACACGATCGATCCCGAGCACCTCGGTCCACATGCCGGCCAGAATGCGCTCGGCCGCGCGATCAGGCGCGACGAACGGCGTCGCGAGGTCCGGCCGGACGTCATCCGGGTCCGGCAGCGCGCGTCGGTTGATCTTGCCGTTCGGCGTCAATGGCAACGCGTCGAGCATCACGTATGCCGACGGCACCATGTGCTTCGGCAGACGCTTCTCGAGGTGCGCGCGCAGCTCCGGCGTCATCGATCCGGCCGCCGCACCGGCGTTCGGCGCGGATGCGAATGTGCGGATGTCGGCGTCCGGGGCCGACGGCGCCGGGAACAGCGTCGTCGCGTCGCCGTCGCGCACGAACCACGCGTCGATCTCGTCGCGCGCGCCCGAGGCCGCGTAGTTCACCTGCGCCGCGTAGCCGGTGTCGTCGGCGAGTCGCCACAACTCGTCGGGGTCGACGCCGGCGTCGGCGGCCGCGATCCGATCGCGCTCGGCGCGAAGCGTGGCTGCCGTCGCGTCCGGCGACCCGGCGATCGCTTCGAGCGCGCGCACATCGGCGAGCACCCGCGCGTTCGGGATGCCGGTCACGTGGATCGCCGCCGGACGCTCGGTCTCGAGGCGCGTGCGCAGCGAGGCCGCCGTCAGACCGTCGCGCTGCCAGTCGTGCGACGCCGCGTCGTGTGGCGGCACGTCGCACGAACCGACGTGCAGGAACAGGTCGTAGCGGTAGTTGACGAGTTCGTTGCGCGCACGACCGCGCTTCTGTCGGATGTCGACGTGGCCGATCGCCGGAATCTCGCGCGGGATCGCCGCGAAGAACGACGGGTCGTGCAGCGTCTCGACTTCCATCGCGATGTTCTTCTCGACCCGCTGGCGCAGCTCGGCCGCGGACGTGTCGTCGTCCGCCTTCGCGAGTTCGACCGACGATTGGAACGCCTCCTCGAGGAAGCGCGGTCGCACGTCGCCGATGAAGATGAAGCCGCCGGGGCGCACGACGCGCACCGCACCGCGCAGCACCTCGAGCAGGTAGTCGGCGCTCGGGAAGTCGAGGATGATCGAGTTCAACACGATCGCGTCGAACGCGCCGTCGTCGAAGCCGTCGAAGTTCTCGGCCATGCGCTTCGACAGCGTCACCGTGTCCGCGAGCCCCTGCGATTCGAGGTGCGTGCGCACGTGGTCGAGCGCAACGGTGGAGATGTCGGTGCCGTGGTAGTGCTCGCAGTGCGGCGCGATCCGGAACAGCAACAGGCCGAGCCCGCACCCGATCTCGAGCACGCGCTTCGGGTTCTTCGAGCGAATCCGCGCGACGGTCTCGTCGACCCACTCGCGCATCTCCTCCGGCGGAATCGGCTCGCCGGTGTAGGACGAGTCCCAGCTCGCGATGTTGAAGACCGGATCATCGCCCGCGGCGGCGCTGTAGGCGTTGTCGTAGACCTCGCTCCACTGCGAGACCTTCTCCTCCCAGTCGCCGGCGTCGAGCGTGCTCGCGTCGGCCGACGGCACGAGGTAGGCGACGAGCTTCTTCTCCGCGTCGCGCGGTCCGCGCGCGAGAACGACCGCTTCCTCGACCGACGGGAAGGAGCGGAGCGCGGCCTCGATCTCGCCGAGTTCGACACGGAAGCCGCGGATCTTCACCTGGAAGTCCATCCGGCCGAGCAACTCGAGGTTGCCGTCGGCGCCGTAGCGCGCGAGGTCGCCGGTGCGATACATCATCGTGCCGTAGGTCTCGGCGTCCTCGGGGCGGACGAACGGGTTCGGCACGAACTTCTCGGCGGTCAGCTCGGGTCGGTTGTAGTAGCCGCGCCCGACGCCGATGCCGCCGAGCCACAGCTCGCCCGGCACGCCGACCGGCATCAGTTCGCCGCGCTTGTCCAGCACGTAGGCGAGCTGGTTCCACATCGGTGCGCCGTACGGAATGCTCGTCCACTCGGGGTCGACCGCGTCGACGACGTAGATCGTCGAGTCCATCGACACCTCGGTCGCGCCGCCCATGCTGACGACGACGAGGTCGGGGACGAGGTCGCGCAGCCGATCCGGCAGCGTGACCGGGATCCAGTCGCCGCCGAGCAGCACGAGGCGCAGATCGCGCGGGTGGAGTTCGGCGCGTTCGGTGACGTGCTCGACGAGCATCTTCAAGAGCGCCGGCACCGAGTGCCACACCGTGATGCGGTGGTCGCGCATCAGTTCGGCGAGTCGGCCCGCGTCCATCGCGGCGCCGTCTTCGGCGACGACGATCGCCGCACCGCACGCGAGGACGCCGAACACGTCGTAGGCGCACATGTCGAACGACAGCGACGAGATGCCGAGCAGCCGATCGCCGGGGCCGACACCGAAGCGTCGGTTGAAATCGAGGAAGTTGGACACGCGACCGCGGTGGTCGAGCATGCAGCCCTTCGGCCGTCCGGTCGAGCCCGACGTGTAGATCACGTAGATCAGGTTCTCGGGCGTGACGTTCGTCGTCGGGTTCTCGGCCGACTCGGTCGCGATGTCGCTCCAGTCGCGATCGAGGCAGATCACCTCCGCGTCGTGCGCCGGCAGCTTCGGGACGATCGACGCCTGCGTCAGCAGCACGTCGACCGCGGTGTCTTCGATCATGAACGCGAGGCGATCCATCGGGTAGCTCGCGTCCATCGGCACATACGCGCCGCCGGCCTTCGCGATGCCCATCAGGCCGACGACCATTTCGAGCGAGCGCTCGATCAGCAGGCCGACCATCACGTCGGGCCCGACCCCGTGTTTGCGCAGCCGGTGCGCGAGGCGATTCGCGCGCTCGTTCAACTCGCGGTAGGTGAGCGTCTCGCCGCCGAACACGACCGCGGGCGCGTCGGGCTGCTCGGCGGCCCGCGCCTCGAACAACTCGTGCAGGCACTTGTCGGCCGGGAAGTCCTTCGCGGTCGCGTTGAAGTCGTCGAGGATCTGGTGGCGCTCGGCGTCGGTCAGGATCGGAATCGTGTCGAGCGCCTGTGCGTCGTCGCCGACGACCTCTTCGAGCAACACGATCAGGTGGCCGAGGAAGCGGCGCACGGTGTCCGGCGTGAAGACGTCGGTCGCGAACTGCGCCGCGAACACGATGCCCGCGGATCCGCTCGTGACGCGCAGCGCGAGTTCGTACGGCGTCGGGTCGCCGGTGACGTCGGCCGTGGCGCGCGGGCCGTCGTCGTCCACGTCCCAGTCGAACAGGGCCTGTAGCGCCGGGACCCGTTCGGGCGTCCCCGCGGCGCCGAGTGCGGCGGCGACGCCGGCGGTGAACGACGCGAACGTCGCGTCCCCGTCGGTCGAAGACTCGAACGCCCGTGCGCCGCCTCGATACGAGATCGAGCCGTCGTCGCGCGGAGCCGCGCAGATCGGAAACCCGACGGCGATCGCGTCTTGTCCGGTGTATCGGTGCAGCAGCGCCTGATAGCCGGCGAGCAGGATCGACGCGAGCGACACGTCGCGCGCGGCGGCGTGGGCCCGGAGTTTGTCGCTGAGGAAACCGGGCAGCGTCGTCGTCGCGCGGTCGTACCGGCCGGACGGCTTGCGCGGTCGCGGACGATCGGTCGGCAGTTCGAGCAAGTAGCGAGCGTCAGCTACATCGGACACGGAATCGTTCCCCGAAGATCATGCGTCGGCCCCGTCGGGCCGTGACACGCACTGAATGACATGTCACGCGGGCTCGCGGCCACCCGCGGCCGCGCCCAGCGGCCCCCTTCGTCCTCTTCTCTCTCTAAGTATAGCTACCACAGATTCTTAGAGAAGAGTACACTGTCCGCCACTCGGAAGGCGTTTCCCACCGCATTGTTCGAGACCGAGACCCCCCGACCGGAGACCCCGATGGACACGACGACGCTCGCGAGGCTCTACGCCGTCAACGCCGGTGTGCTGACGATGACGCTCGACGGCATCAGCCACGACGAATCGGTCGTGGCGCCCGCAGCCGGTGGCAACTGCATCAACTGGATCGTCGGCCACATCGCACTCTACCGCGGCTCGGTCCTCGAGTTGCTCGGGCGCGACCCGATCTGGGACGCCGCGGGCGCCGACGTCTACCGCCGGGGCGAGGCGATGACCGACCCGGCCGCCGCGCTCCCGCTCGAAACGCTCGTCGACGCGTTCGCCCGCTCGTCCGAGCCGGTCGCCGACGGCTTCGCCTCGGTCACGCCGGAACGGCTCGCCGCCAAATCGCCCCGCGAGTTCCCCGGTGGCCTCGACACGATCGGCGGCGCCCTCGCGTTCCTCCACTTCCACGAGGCCTACCACCTCGGCCAGATCTCGCTCCTCCGCCGCCTCGCCGGCAAACCCGGCGCCATCGCGTGACCGCCGGCGCGGCTCGCCAACGCGAATCGGCAATCTCGGTCTCGGGATCGAGAGCTCTCGGGGACCTCCCCCTTCGCCCTGTCCCCGCCGACATCGATCCAAGCCGCGAGGGTGCGATCGACGTCGACGATGACCGGGCTGCGGGGGAGGTGGCCCGGGCCTGTTGGGTTTGAATGCGCTTGGCGCGTGGATTGTGCACCGCTCACGAGGCATGGTTGCGGGTCGCGCGCTGGTTCTGCACCAAGACGCATCGAAGGCGCCGCCAATGAACGGCATCGGGTGCAGAATCACCACGCCAAGCGCACGCATCGCGAGAATCGGTGCAGAACCGGCCTGCCAAGCGCAACGAACGAACGCGCAACAGCTCGCTGGCGCGAATCTGACGCGAAGTGGGACAGATTCGCGGCAGCGAGCGTGCGGCGTTACTCGGTTGCGAGTGGTCCGACGAAGAAGCTGAAGATCTTGCGCTTGGGTTTGCCGTTGTTCTTGCGGTGGAAGCGGCTCTCGACGCGGAGGTCGCCGTCGTGTCGCCACCATTCGGCGAACGAGCGGACGTGGTGATACCACTGCTCGGTCGTGCCGTGGGGGGCTTCGTGGACGCCGATCACGAACAGCGCGCGGCCGGGGCCGTGGGCGCGTAGGGCGTCCTCGCCGCGAGCCCACAGCGAGGCCTGGAGCGCGCGGCCGTGGGAGTGGTTCACCGGATGGTCCACGACGTAGACCGGCATTCGTCCGCGGAGGGCGAAGTCGATCTGCGCGCCGATCCGGTAGCTGCCGGCGACGATCACGTCGGGCGGGTCGTCCGCGGCGAGGCGCTTCTCGACCGCGTCACCGAGTTCGCTCCACGCCGTGAAGTTCCACTTCAGCGTGCTCAGTCGATACCGATCGGTGCCGAGTTCCCCGAGGCCGAACGCGACGACGATCGGGCCGAGCACGACCGCCAGCCCGGGCCACCAGCGACGCCCGGCCGCGCGCTGCGCCCGCAGCCACGTCGGCAGGAACACGAGCAGCGGCGCGAATGCCGGTAGCGTCCAGTGCAGGCGCGGCAGCCCGCTGTCCTCGAACGGGCTCGCGACGACGTAGAACGCGAACAGGATCACGCACGCGCGGACGAGCCACCCGTCGGCCGACGGACGGCGCACCGCGGCGAGCGCGATCGCGACGAACGCCGCGAACAACGCCGGTGTCACCGCGAGGAGTTGCAGCACGACGAACTCGCCGAACGCACCGAGCGAGAACGACCCGCCGTGTCGCCCCTCGAAGTAGTAGCCGAGCGGGACGAAGTCGGTCTGCGCGTTGAACACGACCGTCGGGACCACGCCGAGCGAGACGAGCCCCGCGGTGAGCCACGGCCCCCGCGTGCGCAACGCGTCGCGGCGCGGCGACAACAACAACGCGCCGAGCCCGGCGGCCAGCACGATGCTGAACCGGTAGTGTGTCGCGACCCCTGCCATGCCGGCGACGCCGGCCGCCACCCAGGCGCCGGTCGCGCCGCGATCGACCGCGCGCACGCCGGCCGCCGCGAACGCGAGTGCGAGCAGGAGCATCGGTGTGTCGGGCGTCGCGACGAGGCCCAGCGACGCGGTGCCCGGCAACACGAGGGTCAGCGCCGCAGCGAGTCGCGCGTCGCGCGGTCCGACCAACGGCCGGGCGATCGCGAACACGCCCACCGGCACGAGCGCGCCGAGCACGAGGAACCAGAAGCGAACGCCGAACGTCGTGTCGCCGAACAGCGCGCACCCGGCGCGCACGAGCATCGCCGTCACCGGCGGGTGGTCGACGTAACACGGCGCCGGCCGCTGGCCGCACTGCCAGTAGAACGCCTCGTCCCCGAAGAGGTCGAGGTTCGCCGCGACGACGCCCTTCGCGACGAGGAGGGCGCCGAACGCGAGGAACCACGTCGCCCGCGCCATCGGACTAGGCCGGGACGGGCTCGCCGATCAGCGTGTTCGGCGTGGCCTCGACGATCCGCACGTCACGCACGTCGCCGACCGCGCACGACGGATCGCGGAACACGACGATGAAATTGCCGTCGTTGCGCGCACGCCACTGCCCCGGGTCCTTCTTCGACGCGCCCTCGATCAGCACGCGCTCGACACTGCCGATCTTCGCGACGTTCTTCGCCCGCGCGATCTCGCGTTGCACGGCGAGCAGCTCGGTCACCCGGCGCGACTTCACGTCGTCCGGCACGTCGTCGGGGAACTTTCGCTCCGCGGTCGTGCCCTGGCGCTCGCTGTACTTGAAGATGTAGGCCGACTCGAACGCCGCCTCGCGCACGACGTGGACCGTGTCCTCGTAATCGGCGTCGGTCTCGGTCGGGAAGCCGCAGATGATGTCGGTCGTGAGCGTCAGGCCGGGAATCGACGCGCGCATCAATGCCGCCAGGTCGAGGAACTCCTCCTGCGTGTAGCCGCGGTTCATCGCCTTCAGGATCCGGTCGTTGCCGGACTGCAGCGGCAGGTGGATCGTGTTGCACACGTTCGGGTGCTCCGCGATCACGCGCAGGAGCTTCAGCGGGAAGTCCTTCGGGTGCGGCGACGTGAAGCGCACGCGCTCGATCCCGTCGACGTCGGCGACCATCTCGATCAGGTCGGCGAAGTCGCGGCCGTCGTGGCGATACGAGTTCACGTTCTGGCCGAGGAGCGTCACCTGCTTGTGGCCGTCGGCCGCGAGGCGCCGCGTCTCCTCGACGACGCCGAGCGGGTCGCGCGACCGCTCGCGACCGCGCGTGTACGGCACGACGCAGAACGTGCAGAAGTTGTTGCACCCGCGCATGATCGCGATCCAGGCGTTCACGCCCTCGACACGGGTCGGCGCGATGTCCTCGTACGTCTCGTACTCCGACAACTCGATCGACGCGTGCTGCGCGCGGTTGGTCGATCGCGCCTCCGCGATCAGGTGCGGCAAGTGACGATACGCGTCGGGCCCGCACACGAAGTCGACGCTCGGCCACCGCTCGAGCAGCTCGGTCTTCAGGTTCTGCGCCATGCAACCGAGCAGGCCGACGACGAGGTCCTTCTGCGCGCGCTTGCGCACCTTCAGGTCGCCGAGCCGCGCGTAGATCTTCGTGTGCGCCGTCTCGCGGATCGCGCACGTGTTGATCAGCACGACGCCCGCGGCGTCGGTCGCCTCGTCGGGCGCGACGAAGCGGAACCCCTCGCGGCCGAGGATCGTCCGCGCGAGCTCGGAGTCGTACTCGTTCATCTGGCAGCCGTAGGTCTGCAGGTCGACGAGTGCGGAATCGAGGGCGACGGCGGTCGGCATTGCGGGGGTCTCTGGGTTCGGGGCCGGGTTCGGGCCGGAAGTATAGCACGCAGCCGCGAGGGGCTACGCGGGCGCCCCGGCGAGCACGTCGCCGCGGACGAAGTCGCCCTGGACGGCGCCGAGCCGGACCCGCACGAGGTCGTGCTCCCGCGCCGCCCCCGGGTCGAACCCGACGCGAACGTAGTCGCCGGTGAGACCCTTCCGCAGGCCGTCGTCGTCGATCGTCTCGCACAGCACCCGCGCCTCACGGCCGGCCTGGTTCGCGAGCACGGCGCGGCGCACGACGTCCCCGGCGGCGCGGAGGTCGACCGACCGACGCTTGATCTCGGCGCGGTCGACCGGGTCCGGTCGTCGCGCCGCGGCGGTCTTGATGCGCGGCGAGAAGCTGAACACGTGCCAGTAGGTGAACGGCAGCGACTCGAGCAACGCCTTCGTGCGCAGGTACGCCGCTTCGCTCTCGCCCGGAAACCCGACGATCACGTCGGTGCCGAGCCCGAGGCCCGGGACGCGCGCGACCGCGCGCTCGATGAACGCCGCGTAGTCGGCACTCGTGTAGACGCGGCGCATCGCGGCGAGGATCGCGTCGTCGCCGGACTGCAGCGGCACGTGCAGGTGACGGCACGCCTTGTCCGACGTCGCCATCCACTCGAGCACGCCGTCGGCGATCGTCGTCGGCTCGATGCTCGACACGCGCACGCGCGCGACGCCGTCTACCGCGCTCACCGCGTGCAACACGTCGACGATGTCACGGCCGTCGTCGGCATACGTGCCGATGTTCACGCCGGTGATCACGATCTCGCGGTGGCCGCGTTCCGCAAGCGCCTCGGCCTCGCGCACGACGTCGCCGAATGCGCGCGACCGCGCCGGCCCCCGCACGCGCGGCAGCAGGCAGAACGCGCAGCCGAAACTGCAGCCGTCCTGGATCTTCAGGTTCGCGCGCGTCTGATCGGGGTAGAAGCCCGCGACGGGATACTCCGCGCGCAGCCCGTCCGGCCGCGCGTCGACGATCACCTCGGGTTCATCCCCACGCGTGAACGTCTCGACGATCGACGCGAGCCCGTACTTCCGATCCGTGCCGACGACGAGGTCCACCCCGTCGATCGCGGCGACCTGCGCCGGGTCAGACTGCGCGTAGCACCCCACCGCGCAGACGATCGCGTCGGGCGCCTTGCGACGCACGCGGCGAATCTCCTGACGGCAGCGCGAGTCGGCGCGATCGGTCACCGAGCAGGTGTGGATCACCGCGACGTCGACGGCATCGCCGTGCGACGCGACGTCGTAGCCGCGCGCGCGGAACGTCTCCCCGATCAGGGCGGTCTCGGCCTGATTGAGGCGGCAACCGAGCGTGTAGAGCGAAACGCGGCGGGCGGTCATGGCCGCCAATGCTAATGCGTCGGCGGCGGGCCGGACAGTTCGCTCCCGCCGAGGGGCTGCTCGACGATCAGGTGCTCACGGACGAGGCGACCGTCGATCAGGTGCTCCTGGATGATCCGCTCGAGCACGGGCGGGTCGCAGCGCGCATACCACGCGCCTTCGGGGTAGACCACCGCGACCGGGCCGCCCGCGCAGATGCGCAGGCAGTCGGCCTTCGTCCGGAAGACGCCGCCCGCTTCGCTCAGGCCGAGTTCCCGCAGCCGGGCCTTCAGGTAGCCCCACGCGGCGAGCGAGCGCTCGCGGTCGCAGCAGTTCGGCTTCGTCGCGTCGGTGCAGAGGAAGATGTGCCGTCGCGTCGCGCCGAGCGAGAGCTTGTCGGCCATCACCCGTTGCTTCGCGAGCGTCCGCGAGAGCGGCTCGTCGGTCACGGTCACATCCCGTAGAGGTGGTGCGTGTTGACCGGCTTGCCCTGCAACTTCAGGTAGTAGAAGAGCTGGCTCTTGTGTGCCTGCAGGTGATGGACCATCTGCAACAGCCGACGGCCGAGCGAGACGACCTCGGGATCCCACGGCACCGGCGCCGGTCGGTTCGCGAGGTCCTCCTCCGACAAGCTCGCGAGCACGTCGAGCGCGAGTTGCTTGTCGGCCTCGATCCCCGCGCGGGCCGCGTCGATCGAATCGGTCGTGGGCAGCTTGTCGGCGGGCGGCAGCATGTCCTCGGGCGCGAGCTCCGAGAGGTCGACGCCGTCGGGCATCCCCCAGTCGCCGGTCACCGCGCCTTTGAAGCCGACGCCGCACGCCGTCGTCAGGTGCATCAGCACCTGGCCGGTCGTCATCCAGTTGTCACCGGTCGACGGTTTCCAATCGAGGTCGTTCGGCTCGACCAGGTCCACGAGACCGAGTGTCGTGCGGAACGCCTCGTCGACGCCGGCTTGAATCAGTGATTGCCAATGCATGTCGGGATCTCCTGTCGTGTCCCCCGAGCATGACGCCGTCGTGCCCGCCTGTCTACTCGGAGTGCCCGCCTACTCGACGTGTCTGTCTACTCGGAGCGTACGCCGCGGGTCATGATGCCGATCGACAGCGCGAACATCACGTAGCTCGTCAGGCACTCCGCCGCGACGAGCATGCGTGCGCCCCGGGCCTCGGGAACGATGTCGCCGAACCCGAGCGTCGTCATCACGACGATCGTGAAGTAGAAGAAGTCGATCAGCTGGTTCGCGCCGGCCCCTCGAAACGAGTCGCCGGCATGGCCGAATGCCTCGCGAAGCGGCTGCGCGGTGCGGTTGAGCAGCGTGAAGGCGGCGATCAGCGACAGCCACACGTGCACGACCGCCTGGACGTCACGCCACGTCGCGTAGTTGCCCGGCGCGAGAAGACGCACGACGCGGCGGAAGAACGCGCGCACGTGCAGCGCCGTGAGGACCATCACGCCGAACGTGAACGCGAGCATCAGCCCGTAGCGTTGGTCGGCGCGAACGATCGGGGGGATCGAGGCGCCGATCGCGAACGCGACGCCGACCGCCGCCGCGATTCGGCGCCAGTCGCGCTTCCCGCGGCCGAACAGGTGCACCGCCGCGGTGACCGCCGCGACGATCCCGGCGGTCTTGAGCTGGGCGACGACGACGGGGTCCGACAGCGCCTCGGCGACGAGCGCGGCGAGGAAGGCGCACAGCACCGCGTGTGTCTGCGTCACATGCCACAGCGGGATTCCGCGTCGATCCACCGAGTGCTCCTTTCGAGCAGCGCGGTCGATGATAGCGGCACGCTGGCGACGGAGGGTCGGTTTGTTCTACAATCCCCGCATGAACGGATTGCGATCGGGACTGGGCCTCGTACTCGCGGCCACCCTCACCACCGCCTGCGGCTCGACGACATTCAAGCCGCGGCGCATCGTCGCGGAGCCGTTTCTCGCGAGCGCCGGCCTCCTCGAAGCGTCGACGTCGGGCTTGCCACGCACCTTCTGCCTCGCAAGGGCCGCCCTGCCGGCCCGCCCGCGAATCGTCGTCGAATCGCCGTCGATCTGGCGGACGATCGACGTGCCGGTCCTCGCGGTTCCCGAGGCCGACTTCGAGCGCCTCTCCCGCACCATCCACGACGTCGTCTGTCGTGAACTCCAGGACGCCTGCGACATCGAACTCGCACCCGACCCCGGCGTGCTCCGGCTCCGACTCGCGGTGACCGAGCCGGCACAGGCATGGGTCGTCTTCGACACATTCACCGTGCACTTGCCGCGCGAGCGACTCGCGGCGCAGAGCGACACGCTCGCGACCTCCACGGCCGCGTTCCTCGGCGGCGCGACGATCGAAGCCGAACTCGTCGACCCGGCAACGGGGCGGGTGCTCCTGGCCGCCGCCGGTCCGATCGGCGAACCCGGTACGGCCACGCCGGCGTCGTGGAGCGAACTGACCGAACGACTCGGCCGATGGGCCGACGCGCTGCTGGTCACGCTCCGGAGAGACGGAGGGACGCGATGAAGCTCGCCCGCCGATTCGCAGCGGTCGTCACGGTCGCGATCGCGTGCGCGATGCCCGGATGCAACACGCCGGTCGGCGTGCGCCGCGTGTCGCCGGATCGCGCCTATGAGCAGGTCACGTCGCAGGCCCTCAATCGCAACACGCCCAGCCACCACTCGATCCGCGCGATCTCGACCTACGGCCTGCAAGAGCGATTCGAGGTCGACCCGAAGGCGACGCTCGCCGAGCTGTTCGAGCACGCACGCCTCGACGCCAACTCCAACGCGATCTTCGCGCTCGCCGAGCTGTCCTACCTCGTCGCCGACGAACACGACGACCCCCGCTACTTCCTCGCATCCGCGTTCTACGCCTACGCCTACCTCTTTCACCCGACGATCGCCGCGATCCGCCATCCGTTCGATCCGCGATTCCGCATCGCGTGCGATCTCTACAACCGCGCGCTGACCGAGGCGCTGCGGACGCGAAACGACGAGTTCGGCTTCCGCCCAGGATTCCGCGCACTGCCGTTCGGCACGCTGACGATGACGACGGATCGCAGCGGGTTTCCGTGGTCGAAAGCGTCGTTCGGGCGTCTGCTGCCCGCGAGCGACTTCCTCGTGCGCGGTCTGCGCGGGCGCTTCCGCCAGGCAGGGCTCGGCGTGCCGTTGATCGCGGTCCGCACGACCGACGCGGAGGCGCAAGGCCCCACGCGCTACCTGCGCGACGACGCGAAGGTCGCCGCGACCGCGTTCCTGCGTTTCGATCTCTCGCGCAATGCCGTGCTCTCCGGCCAGCTGCGCGGCACGCTCGAACTCTACGCCCCGTTCCAGACGCCGATGATCCGCGTGATCGACGAAGCGGTCCCGTTGGAGGCCGACTTCACCGCACCGCTCGCCTACCTGCTGCAAGAGGGGCGACTGTTCGACTTCGAGCTGAGCGGGTTCTTCTCGGGCGACCAGTCCGAGCGCGACCTCGGGCTCTTCATGCTGCACCCGTATCAACGCGGCAAGATCCCGGTCGTGTTCGTCCACGGCACCGCGTCGAGCCCGGCGCGGTGGGCGGAGATGTTCAACGCGCTGCAGAGCTCGCCGCAGTTGCGTGACAAGGTGCAGTTCGTCTTCTTCCAATACGCGACCGGCAACCCGCTCCTCTACTCGGCGCACTTGCTCCGCCAGGCACTGCGGGAGTTCGTCGCTACGCTGGATCCCGACGGCACCGACGAGGCGCTCCGGCGGATGGTCGTGATCGGCCACAGCCAGGGCGGCCTGCTGACGCGGCTCATCGGTTCGCGCAGCGACGACCTGGCGTGGAAGCTGATCTCCAAGGAGCCGTTCGAGTCGTTCCCGATCCCGAAGCCGCAGAAAGACGCGCTCGCCGAGATCGTCTTCTTCGAGCCGCTGCCATTCGTCGAGCGCCTGATCTTCATCTCGACGCCCCACCGCGGCAGCTTCCACGCGGGCACGTGGTACGGACGGTTGGCCGGGTCGCTCGTGTCACTGCCGAAGAAGATCACGACCGCGACGAAGGGCCTCCTCGCGAACGACCCGGACGGCACGATCAAGCGCCACCTGAAGGACATCTACCCGTCGAGCATCCGCGGCATGGACCCGCAAGGTCCGTTCGTGAAGCTGCTCGGCCAGATGCCGCCGGACCCGGCCGTCACGTGTCACTCGATCATCCCGATCGACGGGATCGGACGCATCCGCGACGAGAACGACGGCGTCGTCGAATACGTCAGCGCACACCTCGACGGCGTCGCGTCGGAGTTCCTCGTCCACTCGCCGCACTCGTGTCAATCCAACCCGCTCACGATCATCGAAGTGCGTCGGATCCTCGCCGAGCACCTCGCCACGAAGAGTCGATAGGAACCGTCATGGCCGATCGAACGCCGTTCGTCACGTCCGTCTTTCATCCGACCGACTTCTCCGACGCGAGTGACCGTGCGTTCGCGCACGCGCTCGCGGTCGCGCTCGTCCGGCAGACGAAGCTGACGATCCTGCACGTCGGCGGCGACGGCGATTGGTCGCGCTTTCCGTCGGTGCGGCGAACGCTCGAGCGGTGGGGGTTCCTCGCCCCGAACAGCCCGCGCTCCGCGGTGTTCGACAACCTCAAGCTGCGCGTGCAGAAGATCGACCTGAAGGGATCGCGGCCGGCACCGGAGGCGATCACGGACTTCCTGACGTCGCAACCACACGACCTGATCGTGCTCAGCACCGAGGGCCGCGAAGGACTGCCCCGCTGGTTCCATCGCTCCTCCGCGGAGCAGATCGCCGAGCACGCGAACACGATGACGCTGTTCGTCCCGGAGGCCGCGCCCGGGTTCATCTCGCTCGAGACCGGCGACCTCGCGATCGAGCGCATCCTGATCCCGGTCGCCACCGACCCGTCGCCGGCGCACGCGCTCGAGTATGCGCGTCGCGTGATCGACGGGGGCGGCAGCGAGACGACGACCGTCCGCATGGTTCACGTCGGGGACCGGTCGACGATGCCGCCGCTCGACACGCCCGCCGACGCGAGCGGGATCTGGGAGACCGAGTGCCTCGACGGCGACGTCCTCGACGCGATCGGCGGCGCGATGGACGCGTTCCGGCCGGACCTGCTGATCATGCCGACCGCGGGGCAGCACGGGTTCCTCGACGCGCTTCGGGGCAGCGTCACGCAGCAGATCCTGCGGCGGGCAACGTGCCCGCTCCTCGCGGTGCCTCCCCGGCCGACCGGCGCCATCCAGGGCTGAGGGGCGCCCCGCCCGGCGAATTGGTCGGCCGTCGTCGCGTGTGATAGACTTCGCACGCGCGTCGGCCCCCTCCCCCCGACGCCTATCCGAAGGGAACCCCCGATGAAACGCATGCTACTCGTCCTCGTCGCCACGCTGTTCACCGCAGCGATCGCGATGCCGTCGGCCGCGCAGGCCAAACACTTCCCGATCAAGACGAAGGACGGCACGGTCCTCAAGGGCAAGCTCGTCGAAGACGCGGGCGACTTCATCAAGGTGCGCGTCGGCTCGAAGACCGAGTCGATCCCGTACACGAAGCTGCACCCGTCGACGATCTTCAACCTGCGCGCCGCGAAGACGCCGAAGGACGACGCGAACGCCCAGCTCGAGCTCGGCGAGTACGCGCTCAAGAACAAGTTGTTCCACGCGGCGCGCCAGTCGTTCTTCAACGCCGCCCTGGCCGACGGCAGCGAAACGACGCGCGAAAAGGCGCTCAACGGCAAGAAGCGCGCCGACAACGCGCAGTGCCGCCACCTCTTCGAGGTCGCGATGGAGGCGAAGAAGAACGGCAACTACCAGCTCGAGTCGGTCGCGCTGTCGCATCTCGTCACGACGTTCCCGGGATCGCCCGAGTGTCGCAAGGCCGAGAAGATGCTCGCCGAGATGAAGGTCGGCTCCGAGGCCAACGACGTGCTGCAGCGCCTCGACGGTCGTCTGAAGAAGGAAGTCGAGAACGCGCGCAAGGCGTTCGACAAAGCGATCGCCGAGAACCAGAAGGGACTCGAGGCGTCGAGCAAGAAGTCCCAGGCCGAGCGCCACTTCGAGCACGCGGTCAAGAACCTGAAGAAGTGCGTCAAGGCCGTTGCGCACGTCCGCGAGAAGTACGCGCAGGATCGCGAGATCCTCGATCGCGTCGCCGAGGCCGAGAAGAAGGTCAAGAACTTGCAGATCGAGGTGCTCGTCAACCTGTCGCACCTCTACTCGTCGCGCCAGTCGCTCAAGAAGGCGATGGACTACGCAAACGAGGCGATCGCGATCGACCCGAAGAGCAGCCTCGCGCGCGAGACGCGCAATCACATCGAGCTGATGATGTCCTACGACGATCGCGGCTGGCGGCGCTGAGCCCGATGCGATTGACGCGAGCGATCCCGGTCCTGCTCGCCGCACTCGCGGCGGGGTGTGCGACGGATCCGGCCCCGCCGGCCGGGTTCGTCGACGATCCGTCGAAGATGACCGAGCGGGACCGCGTGCCGTTTCAGCGCGCGTGGGTCCAGCCCGGCACCGACTGGACGCGCTTTCAGAATCTGGCGATCGCACGCGTCAACACCGACCACTTGCTCGCGGTGCGCGTGTTTCCGCGTGGCGACACGCGCACGCTCGCGAACACGCTCGGCGCCTACTTCGAGCGCAAGCTCGCCGAGGGGTTTCGCGCCGACCCGAACCGTCGCTTCACGGTCGTGTCGGCGCCGGGCCCGGCCACGCTCGTGCTCGAGATCGCGCTGGTCGAGGTCGTCCCGGCGGTCGAGCCCGGCAACCTGAAGCGACTGCAGGGGCGCGCGTCCGCCGCGTTCGAGGCGCGACTTCGTGACGCGACGACCGGCGACGTGCTCGCGACGATCGCCGACCGGACGACCGAACGCGAGCTGACGCTGCTCCGCTCGGTCGAGACCGAGACCCCCGTGCTCCGCTCGATCATCGACGGGTGGGCCGAGCGATTCGTCTCGCTCACCCGCAGCCCGGCCGACCACGCGAAGGACGCCGCCCGGCACGACCTCCGCGCATGGCCCGCGGCCCAGTAGACGACGCGAAACGCCGCGCGGCGCTCGACGACGAGCTCGCGTTCTGGAGTCGCGAAGCCGCCCTCGACGGTCGCTTCGCCACCGAGATCCTCCGCCGGCTCGACCCGACGAACCGGCCGGGCGAGCATCCGGCGTTCGCGGTGCCGGACGTCGTCGCGTGGGCCGTCCGTCGCACGAGCGTCGCACGCCCGCGGGTCGTCGACCTCGGCAGCGGCCCGCTGTCGGTGCTCGCCGCGGCCCACGAACACGGCGCGGTGGACGTGACCGCGGTCGACCCGCTCGCCGACGACTACGCGCGCCTGATCGACGAGCGTGGCTGGGACTACCCCGTCGTCCCGACGGCCGGCTCCGGGGAAACGCTCGCCGACGTCGTCGGCCGCGACGCGGTGAGCGTCGTCTACTGCCGCAACGCCCTCGACCACGCGGCCTCGCCCCGTCGCTGTCTCGAGCAGATCCGCGACGCGCTACGGCCCGGCGGACTCTTCCTCGTCGAGGGCGTCGCGTTCGAGGGGACGCACCAGAACCACGAGGGGCTGCACGGCTTCGACTTGTTCGTCGCGAGCGGCGCGCTCCGCTGCCGCGACGCAGATGACGACGTCGACATCGACGTCGACGGTCTCGTGCCGTTCGTCACCGTGCCCGACGCGTCCGCGCCGGATGCGACCGAGCCGGAGTGGTTCTGGGCCGCATACCACAAGCCGCCTGCGACGGTCGACGCGACCTACGCGCCGGAGCTCCGCGCACTCGCCGTGGCGATGCGCGATGCGGTGACCGGACGCTAGCGCGTCGTCACGGCCGTGATCAATTCGGCGGTGGTCGCCGCCGCCCAGTCGACGAACGCACCCCGGGCGTCGAATCGGATCAACACCCCGCGCTCCAGACCCGGGAAGACGCCGATGCCGAACGAGATCGTCCCCGATTCTCGCGCCGGCAGCTCGCCGTGGAGGCGTCGGTAGGTCTCCGCGTAGCCGTAGCGCTTCGCCATCCGGATCACGTCGCCGCTCATCATCAGGCGATCGCGCGCAGAACCGTGCGCCCAGCGCTCCGCGTCGAACGGTGCCAGGTGGCAACCCAGCGGCCCGTCGCCGATCGTCCACGCTCGAATCGTGCCGGAGCCCCAGATCACCGCGACGAGCAGCGGCGTCGTCGCCAGCACGGTGCGCGCGGTGCGCCGCACGGATGCAGATGCGTTGCTGCGTCGAATCACCGGGCGAATCGCCGGGCGAATCGACTGCCACCACATCGCGACCAGCGCGAGGAAGAGGAGCAGCACGACGAACATCGCGATCAACTCGACCACGTGTAGGAAACAACAGCAGCACGGCTGTCGATTCACGTCGAAGAGCGGAAGCAGGTCGAAGAGCGCCCAGCTTCCATACGCGTAGGCGAGCGCGACCGCGACCGGCGTCGCGAACACGATCGCGTATTGCCGACGTGTCGCGGGTCCGAACGGGGGCAGGCCGACGAGTCCATCGGAGATCCGGCTGAATCGACGGCTCGTCGACACGGCCGCCCAGCCGCTCGCCACCAGGACGATGAACAGGAGCGGAACGCGAAGCGACAGCGCGGCGAGGATCACCGCCGGAGTCTACTCGGCGCTCTTCGCGCAGCGAAATCCGACGTGTGACAGGCCGGTGTCGGCCGCGGTGCCGCGCCGACCGCTCGCGCGGTACGCCTTGCAGTAGGAATCGCAGCAGAGGAACGAGCCCCCGCGCGTGACGCGCGACGGCGAGTACGGCTCCCGAGGGTCGCGGCTGCGCGACGGGCCGCGGGGGCGAACGACGACCTCACCACGCGCGGCGCGCACGTCCAGCACGAACGCGTCGGGGCGATACCAGTCCGAACACCACTCCCAGACGTTGCCCGACATGTCGTAGAGGCCGTAGCCGTTCGGTGCGTAGGACTTCACCGGCGCGGTGCGCACGTACCCGTCCTCGAGCGTGTTGCGATACGGAAAGTCGCCCTGCCAGATGTTCGCCTGCGGCTTCTTCCGCGAATACGGCGCATCGCCCCAGACGTAGTTCTTGCCGTCGAGTCCGCCGCGCGCCGCGCGCTCCCATTCCGCTTCGGTCGGCAAGCGCTTGCCGGCCCACTGCGCGTAGGCGACCGCATCGTCCCACGCGATGTGCACGACCGGATGATCGTCCTTGCCGTCGATCGTGCTGCCGGGCCCCTCGGGGTGGCGCCACTGCGCGCCGGGGACCCACGCCCACCACGCGCGGTGATCCGAAAGCGGCACCCGCTCACGCGTCTTGCGAAAGACGAGCGACCCGGGCACGAGCAGCTCTTTCGGCGGCGGCGGCGTGCCGGGCGGAAGCTGCGCGACGATCTCCTCCATCGTCGGCGCCACCTCGGCGACGGTCTTGTAGCCGGTCGCCTCGACGAACTTGCGGAACTGTGCGTTCGTCACCTCGGTCGCGTCGAGGAAGAACCCGTCGACGCGCACGCGATGCGGCGGCCGCTCCTCGGGCCGCGCGTCCGCGTGGTCACTGCCCATCGTGAACTCGCCACCGGGGATCCACACCATTCCGGCGGGCGGCGTGGGCGACTTCGACGCGGCGGCCGGCGCTTCGGCCGGCGCGTCCTGCGCAGCGACTCGGTCGAACGACGCCGCGATCGCGAGTGCGGCTACGAATGCGACGTGGCGCATGGTGTGTCTCCAGTATCCCGCAAGCCCGGTTGCCGACGGTGCAATGCTCGCATATGATCGCGGCGCCGCCAGCGACTTCCCCGAAAACGGTCCGCTCATGCTCCGACGCCTCACGACCGTCGTCGCCGCATCCGCCGCACTACTCGGCGCCACCCGACCGACCGCCTGCCAATACGCCGATCCGACGAGCAAGACGATCGCCGCCTGGATCGCAGACCTCGCCGACGACGACGTCCGCTTCAACGCGATCCGCGGGTTCCACGCGCTGATGCACATCGGCGAGCGCGCCGCCCCGGCACTCGAGCAAGCACTCTACTCGAACGACCATCAGCAGCGTCACAAGGCTGCGTCGCTGTTGCGCATGATCGAGGGGCGCGTGCCGTCGGATCGGCTGATCGAGGTCTCCGTCGAGGCGCTGCGCGACGACGCGGTGGACTCGAACGGCGGTCGGGCGCTGTGGTTTCTCGGCGACCACTTCGAGCGCGCCAAGCCCCGGCTGCTCCTCGCGCTCAATAGCCCCGATCTTCAACAGCGCTTCTTCGCGACGATGATCTTCGCCCGGCAGGGCTCGTCGGACGGTATCGCGCGGACGACCGCGATCCTGATTCCCCGCCTGGCCGACAACGACATCAGCGGCGACGCGTGCATCGCGACGCGCCTGTTGTTCATGCTCGGCAAGCCCGCCGCCCCGTACCTCAGTCCCTACCTGTCGAGCAGCGACCGCCAACAGCGTGAACTGGCCGAGCTGATCATGCGCGAACTCGACGGCCCGCCGAAGACGCCGGCCGAGGACGCGTATCGAAAGTCACTCAACCGGATCACCGAGCACTTCCACTACCCGACACGCAACGGCGGCGGACGGATGACGTGGTTCCTGACACGGCCGCGCTACCGTTTCGGGTGGGACCTGCGCGAAGGCAAGATCCGCCTCGCGAGCTTCGACGCGATCCGCAGCCGCGTACCCCACGAGATCATCTCCAAGTTCGATCACATCGGCCTCGAGCACTTTGTGATCGCGTTCGGCACGCGTGGCGTCGGGCGATTCGACCGGCTGCTCACGCTCCGCCACTGGGACGACGGCCGGATCGAGCGGCGCGAGTACGGACGCTGGGTGCCGGAGTCGCTGTTGGAACCCCGCGCGAAGTGAGGCGTTACCCCAGCGGCGCGACGAGTTCGCCGTCGACGACGCGGCCCATCGCGAGGCGCGTGATCCGCGTGCCGAGCGGGTAGTCGCCCAGCATCGACTCGAGGAGCTCGCGCGGCTTCACCCAGCGGTCGTCGGCCGGGACGATCGTGAGCGCCCAGTCGATCTCGTCGTCGCGCGCGGCGAACGCGGACGACGCGACCATCGCGCGCACGTCGAACCGGCGGCGCTTGCGCTTGGTGATCCGCTCGATCATCCACGGCTCGTCGCCGAGCTTCGCGGTGAGCAGTGCGTCGAGCGCTCCGACCGACGCGTGCTCGGGCGCGAGTGCCGCGACCGGGAGCGTCACGCGGTAGTCGATCCGCTCGATCAGCGCATCGATCTTCGGCACGGCCGCGTCGATCTGGACCGCGCCGTGGACCACGATCCCGTCGTGCACGGCGCCCTGGAGCTTCATCGCGAGTTCGTCGGCCGGCCACGCCTCCGACAGCTCGACGTCGAAGTACTCGCGCTCGCCCGCCACGCCGGTCGACAGCGCCGGCCCGAAGCTCATCTTCGGATGCGGGTGATAGCCGCCGGTATAGGCGACCGGCCACTGGATCCGGTTGCCCGCGCGGTCGATCAACCGCGTCAATTCGAGGTGCGACAGGTAGCGCGACAGCCCCGTCTTCGCGTAGCAGACGCGATACTTGAAGAGCGGACCCGGGGTCGGCTCGAACGGCTGGTTGCCGCCGGTGTCCACCTGGCGTTCCGGGATCGCCGATTCGACCGTCTGGAACTCGCCCGCTTCGCGCACCGCGCGGATCGGCAGCGTCGCCGGGTCGACCTCGGCGAGCTTGTCGAGCTTCTCGGTCGCGATCGCATCGGCCGCCTCGCCGGCGCGCTCGCGTTCGATCGCGATCTTCTTCAGGTCGCATTCGACGCCGCACGAGTAACAGACGAGCTTGACGATCCCGTCCGCATCGCGCGGCGGGTCGTGGCGCTTCGGCAGATACGGCTTCTCGCACGGGTGCATGAACCGCGACTTGAGCCCCCACTTCAGGTCGCGCAGCAAGTAGTCCTTGTCGACGCGACTGTGGATGTGGTCCCAGATCAACGGCTCGTCGGTCGGCTGCTCGACGAGGAACGGCTCCGGATCGACGTCGCACGCGTCGAGCGCGGCGTTCCACCGCGCCTCGTCGAAGTAGTCGCTCCACTCGTCGAAGCGCGCACCGCTGCGCCACGCGTGCTCGATCACCCGGCCCAATCGGCGGTCACCGCGCGACAGGATCGCCTCGAGCCGCGACACGCGCGCATGGTGCATCTTCAGATCGATCTGACGCACACCGCCGAGCGCCTGGCGCAGCATCGCCTGCTTGCGCTCGAGTTCCTCGACGCCGTCGAACCGCACCCACTGGAACGTCGCGCTCGCCTTGGGCACGAGCGACGACACGCTGACGACGACGCGCACGCCCCGCGGGCCGAGCCGCTGCCCGATCGCGAGCACGCGCTTGGCGGTTTCGGCGATCCCGAGCACGTCCTCGTCGGTCTCGGTCGGCAGCCCGATCATGAAGTACATCTTGATCCGGTTCCAACCGTTGCCGAACGCGATCTCGGCCGCGGTCGAGATGTTGTCGTCGGTGATCCCCTTGTTGATCACGTCGCGCATGCGCTGCGTGCCCGCTTCCGGCGCGATCGTGAACCCGGTCTTGCGCACCTTGGCGATCTCGCGCGCGAGTTCCTCGGTCACGCCGTAGACGCGCAGCGACGAAACGCTCATCGCCGAACGGCGCGTCTGCAGCTCCGCCATCACCGCTTTCGCGAGCGGCGTCACGCACGAGAAGTCCGCGGTGGACAGCGCCGTCAGCGACGCCTCGTCGAACCCGGTCTTGTCGATGCCCTCGACGATCGTGTCGACGATCGACTCGGGCGTGCGCTCGCGCACGGGCCGGTAGATGATGCCGGCCTGACAGAACCGGCACCCCTCGGTGCAACCGCGCGCGATCTCGACCGCGACGCGATCGTGGATGATGTCGGCCTGCGGCACGAGCGTCTCCGCCGGGAACGGATACGCGTTCACGTCGTCGAGCAGCGCCTTGTAGACCGGGTAGGGTGCGTCGCCCGTGGGCTGCACGTGCACGAAGCCGGTCGTCTCGTGCGTCGCCGTGTCGTAGAGCGTCGGTGCGTAGATGCCGTCGACGTCGCGCGCGAGTCGCGCGAGTCGATCGCGGCGCCCGAGCCCCTCGGCGCGCAGTTCGGCGTCGCGCTCGAGGAACGCCGCGAGCGCTTCTTCCCCGTCACCCACCAGATACGCGTCGAAGAAGTCGGTCGACGGCTCGGGGTTGAACACGACCGGGCCGCCCGCGATCACGAGCGGCGCGTCTTCGCCGCGATCCTCGCGCCGCAGCGGAATCCCGCCGAGGTCGAGCATCGTCAGCACGTTCGTGATCGTCATCTCCGACTGCAACGAGAAGCCGACGACGTCGAAGTCCGCCAGCGCGGTGCGCGTCTCGAGCGAGTAGAGCGGCACGCCGGCCGCGCGCAGCTCGCGCTCCATGTCCGGGAACGGGCAGTAGGCCCGCTCGACGGCGACGCCGTCACGCTTGTTCAGGTGCGTGTAGAGGATCTTCAGCCCGAGGTGCGACATCCCGATTTCGTACGAGTCGGGAAACGCGAGGCACAGGTGCGCACGGACCGTATCGAGGTCCTTCACGACCTGGTGCAGCTCGTTGCCGATGTAGCGCCCCGGTTTCTCGACGCGATCGAGCAGCCGGCCGAGCGCGTCGTCGTCGATGACGGGGCGGCGGTGCGTGGTGACTGTCATGGGGCGACTGTCATGGGGTGGGTTCTCCGTCGACGGTTCGGGTCGGGAAGTATAGCAGCCTGTGCTACGATAGCCCCGGGAACCACTGCCATGACGCGTCTCGCCTCGATCCTGATCCTCCTCGCCACCGCGGCCGCCGCCCAATCCGGCCTGCCGCCGCTGCGGATCGATGCATCGACGTTCGAAGCGTGGCTCGAGCGGATCACCCCGGTGCCCCGCGACCTGTATTATCAGCAGATCCCCTGGCGGCTGCGGTTGTCCGAGGGTGTCGACGACGCGGCCCGGCTCGACAAGCCGATCCTGCTGTGGCTGATGGACGGACACCCGCTCGGCCCGACGTGAGCGGAGGGCGTCAAGGGCCGACAGGATGTCTGGTCCAGTCCTCGCATCCACGAGCTGGTTCGTGACTTCGTCCCGGTCGCCGAAGAGACCGGCCGCTTGCGACGGCACCAACCGGCGCCGCTCGCGCACATCGTACGCGAGGCGAACCTCCGCACCCCCGACGGCCGGCGTCACGCGACGCCCCGCGGCATCTACGTCCTCGCGCCGACCGGCCGAATCCTGATCGCCACGCGCGACGTGAGTCCGATCCACGTGTCGCACCGGCTGGAAGCCGCGCTCGCGCAGTGGCGAGCGCTGCCCGCCGACGCACGCACCCGCACGACCGACAGCCCGCTCGTCGCGCACGACACGCACGCGTTCGCCGACGCACCCGCCGACGGCCTTCGCCTCCGCGTAACCGTGCGCGACCTCGACAAGCCGATGCACGGACGTCGGACGCAGACCGGCGAGTGGAACCAGGACAACGCGTGGTTCCGCCGCAAGGAGGCCCGCGCCCTCTTGCCCGCCGCCCTCGACGTCGGCGCGAAACACGACGTGCCGAAGCGATTGGTCGGCCGCTTGGCGCGGTTGCATTTGATCGACTTCGTCCGCGGATCGGCGAGCGCGATCACCGATGCCGGGGTGCACGAGGCACGCCTCGCGACCAAGGTCGTCGCGTGCGACGGCGATTCCGTCCGCGTCCGCCTGACCGGACGAACGCATACCGAGTCGCGATCACACCACGGCGACTTCGGCATCGCCCTGGACCTGTTCGGGTACGCGACGTTCGACACGAAGACCGAGCGATTCACCGCGTTCGACGTCGTCGCGCTCGGCACGCGCTGGGGCGCCGACGGCTGGAACGGCCGGCAACACGCGCGCCAGCGAAGCCCGATCGGTTTCGCGCTCCGCCTCGCGACCGGCGATGCGCCACAGCTTCGGCTGCCGCCCTACTATCACGCGTGGTACGGCCGGCAGTAGCGCCGCGCCGACGCCCCACCCTCCGACGAGATTCCGCCGAGCCCTGATGCCGGCTCCCTGCTCGCGGTCGGCTACCCGGGCACGCGTCGGTCGGATGAAGATTCTCGTTCGATCGCTAACGCCGGTCGCCGGTGCATCGTCCGCGTTCTACCCTGTTCGTGGCCGCGTGTCGGCCTTGGAACGAAGACCGGAGAAACCGATGCGCCTCCTCGCCCCGCTCGTGTCACTCGCTCTCGTCGCGGCCGCGACCGCCCAGACGCCGTTCGCGTTCGACGAGACCGTCGTCACGAACGAAAACGGATCGGTCTACCGCGTGACGCGCGGCGGCACCGTGCGCTTCCTCGCGAGCGTCGGCTCGTTCGCCGGCGGCGTCGACTTCGACGTCGACGGCAGCGTCGTGTGCGCCGGCCCTGGCCGACTGTTGCGCATCGACGCGGCCGGCACCGTGACGACCGTGATCGCTTCGATCCCGTCGAAGGCGTACGAGGTCGAGGTCGGACCGAAGGGCAACTACTGGATCACGACGATCGCCGGCCGGACGATCCAGGAGTACACGCGCGCCGGCGTCGTCGTCCGCTCGATCGGCTATGGCGAACCGATGTGGGGCCTCGGATACGACCCCTCGGCCGACCGCTTCTTCGCGTGTGGATCGCAGACGCTCTACACGCTCGACCGATCGCCGCAGAAGACGACGACGCTCGCGCAGACCGGATCGATCCTGCAGGGCGCGCACTTCCTCGGCGGCACGCTCTACGCGGGCGACGACGGCACCGACGCACTGCTCGGCTACGATCGCCAGGGCAACGTGACGACGATCGTCAGCGGCGCACCGCTCGGCGATCCCGGTGAAGGCGTGGACGCGTTCGCCGACGGCGACCTCGTGATCACCGACGACTCGACCACGGGCGGCAACGGCCTGCTCGCGATCGAGCGGTCGACCGCGACGATCACGACGCTGACCCTCGGTGGTCCGCTGCCGAACCTGAACGGCTGCGCGGTGCGGCCCGGACTCGACCTCGTGCTCCGCGGCAGCGCACCACGCGTCGGGCAACGCGCGACGATCGATGTGCAATCCACCGGCGCGGCCGGCGAGCCGTACGTTCTCGCTGCATCGCTGTCCACGATCAGCGGCTTCCCGCTACCGGGCCAACGGCGCTTTCCGCTCGACCCCGACGGCCTCTTCTTCGTCACCGCGCAGAACAAGCTCCCGGCGGTGTTCACCGGCTTCCAAGGCACGCTCGACGACGCCGGTCGCGCGTCCGCCGCGATCGTCGTCCCGCCGTTCCCGAAACTCGCGGGGGTCGCGCTTCAGGTCGCCGGACTGGTCTTCCACCCCCTCGCACGGGGTGGAATCCGCCTGGTCGACGCGACGCCCCTGCCGGTGACGATCCAGCCCTGACGTCGCCGGCCGCGCCGCACCTTATCGCGCCGACGCGAATCGTGTAGGATCCGAGCGTTGGGGCGGGCAGCCTCGTCGGCTCCGCACCGACGATTGCGAAAGGAGCGCGTCTCATGCGTCGCAGCCCAGTATCTCGCCTCATCGTCGCCGGCCTCCTCACCGTGCTCGCCGGTATCGCGCACGGCCAGACGATCCTCGACGGCCCGAGCCCGAATCGTGCGTTCCAGACGCCGTACACGGGCGCCGACACGATCGTGCAGGACAGCCGCGGCACCTTGTTCGTGATCTACCGCTACCAGCTCGGTACGCAGTGGGACGTCGCGATCGCGCGAAGCGCGGACGGCGGCGCGAACTGGAACAAGACGTGGCAGACGGGCTTTGCGACGCTCGGCACCGACTTCGGCAACTACTCGCCGTGCATCGCGATCGACAGTCAGGACAACCTGCACTGCGCGTGGAGTCACCGCGTCGCGTTCAGCGGAAGCCGAATCCCGCAGACGATGCGCTACAACCGCTATGAAGCGGCGACGAACTCGTGGGGTACGGAGTGGCTCGTCACGCCCACGCCGAAGTTCGAGCTGAACAACTGTGTCCTCGTCGTCGACCAGAACGATCACGTCTGGTTCGCACACGGCGACAACTCGTTCAGCTGGCACAGTTACTTGCTGCGGTCGGACAAGCCGTTCGCGTCGGACGGGAAGTTCACGCGCTATACGCCGCTGTATCAGTCGTCCGGTTACTCGCAACACAACTGTCTCTGCGTCGACTCGATGGGACGAATCCACTTCACCTACTACAGCTCGGGCCCGTACGGCGTGCACCACCAATGGGTCGACCCGGCAGCGGCGACGCCGACCTGGAGCCCGAAGACCGCGCTGAGCCAGCACTCCGGCCACACGAACCGCGCCGAGTACAGCACGAAGATGGCGGCCGACGCGTACGGCAACGTCTACCTGATCTACCCGGTGGACAGCCAATACCCGACGAACAACGGCTCCTTCGACACCGAGTTCTACCTCCGCAAGTGGGACGGTTCGACGCAGACGTGGAGCAGCCCGGAGCTGATCCACAACGTGCCGATGTCGGTGTGGGGTGCGAGCGGCTACAACGACCGCATCATCAGCTGTGCGTGTGACGAGGTTTCGAGCGACCTCTACTTCACCTACCGCGACTTCAACACCGGCGAGTTCGTGATCGGGCGCTGGCGCGGCATCGTCGGGGAGGCGCCGACGACCTATGCCCGCTTGCAGCAGGTGACGCCGCCGGGCCCACCGAACTACTTCCTCTACCCGCACTTCCGCGGAAGCCTCTGGCCGGTGACGAACCGCACGAGCCTCGGGCTCGACCTCACCTACGTCGTGGGCGACTCGACCGCGACGAACCCGACCTACACGACCTACTTCGAGCGGTTCCCGGTCGCGTCGATGACGAGTCCGGGCACGCCGAAGATCGGCACGACCTATCCGCTCGTCCTCTCGTCGCCCACCGAGGGCGGCGCCCCCTACGTCGCGGCGGCCTGCGTGTCCGGTGTGACCCCGCTGATTCAGGTCGGCCGGCGCTTCATCCCGCTGTCACCGGACTCGATCCTGTTCGCGTCCGCGACCAACGTCCTCCCGACCGTGTTCGTGAACTTCCAGGCCGTGCTCAACGCCGCCGGAACGGGACAAGCGGGCTTCGCGATCCCGAACCTCGCAGCGCTCGTCGGCGTGCCGGTCGACACCTGCTTCATCACCTACGACGCGAGCGGCGTCACCGCGATCTCGAACCCGTGGGGGTTCAAGATCACGAGTTGACGCGCGGCGTTACGGAAGGGTCGCGCGCACCGGTTCGCTGATGTGCGCGACCGCCGCGCTCGCCGCCGGGTCGATCACGACGGCGACGGTCCAAAGCCGCATGCCCGACAGCGCGCTGCCGAATGCCGACCAGTCGAGGGTCGCGGTGGCGTGGCCGGTCGGGTCGAGCCGGCCGACCGTGCCGCCGAGGATGCCCGGCAGTCCGCCCGTCAGCGACGCGAACGACAGCCCGTCGATCGCGATCGGGACGAAGCGGCCGTCGGCGAGCATCGGTGCCGGGCGCAGGCCCGTCGCACTGAAGACCGCATAATACGGCCGGCCGCCCTCGCCGGGGAAGTCGATCTCGAGCCGTCGCTGCATCGGCCCGGCGCCGTCGAACCATGCGAGGTTGCGCGAACCGATCCGCAGCAGCGGCGCGTTCGGATCGAGGTTCGCGCTCTGGGGCTGCGTCGCGCCGCTGATCGCGTTGCCGTCTCCGCGCAGCTGCACGATCGTGTAGTGCACCGGCACGGAGATGCCGCGCGTCAGCAGGTGATACTCGGCGGGAAACGCGCGGCCGCCGGCGCGCACGAAGTCGGTCGGCTGCTGCGCGAAGTAGGGGCCGGTGAACGCCTTGATCGAACCCGGCGCGATCCGGAAGACCTGCATCCCGCGGAGATTCTGGTCGTAGATCGGATCGAAGAACTCGCCGACGCCGGCGCGGTAGAGCGGCCGACGCGCGCCGAGATCGAGGTTCGTCGTCGAGCCCGCCGGCGCCGGCGTGAGCGTCGTGTGACGCCCCGTCGACAGGTCGATCTCGAAGTAGCCGCCCGGTCCGTACGGCGGCACCGGCGCGACCCATGCCCGCGCGACCAGTCGGCCGTTCTCCGGGCTCATCGCGACGCCGCGCACGTCGAGGCCGGTGATCGTCCCGGTCGCGCGCAGCGCCGAGCCGGCGAGCCGGTAGACGTGCACCGTCGACGTCGACCGGCGGTCCAGGACGATCCACTCCCCGTCGTCGACGCGGAAGATCGCGAACGGGTTCACGAGTAGCCCGCCCTCGTGGACGGTCGTCACGACGCCACCGGGCGTCACATCGTAGATGAACCCGGAGAGCCCGCGGAACGGGTCGTTTCCGACGATCCGGTAGCGCACGTTGTCGTCGTGCATGACGATCGCCCGCGCGACTCGATCGCCCGCGAGCGTCGTGATCGTCCGTTGCGCGGCCGCGGCCTCGTCGATCTCGACGAGCATCGCCTGCCGGGTCGTGCCGGCGCCGGCGGTGAACGTGATGAAGCGGTCCTGGGCCGTGATCGGGAGAACCGCGACGACGAGGGCGAGCAGCAGGGTGCGCATCGGCGAGTCCTTTCTCGTTCGGGGGCGTCAGCCTACCACGCCGGGGTCGCCCGAGTTGACGGGTTCAGGGCGGCGCCGTAAAGTTCTCGACCATGAGCGCGTCGGAACGCACCCAGTGGAAGTCACGCCTCGGCTTCGTCCTCGCCGCCTCCGGGTCGGCGATCGGACTCGGCAACATCGTGTTCTTCGGCGCCAACGCGTACAAGTTCGGCGGCGGCGCGTTCTACGTGCCCTACCTGGTCGCGCTCTTCGTCGTCGGGATCCCGATGATGATCCTCGAGTTCGGGATCGGCCACCGCTCGCGGGTCGCGTTCCCGCAGACACTCGGCCGCATGGCCGGGCGGGCCGGCGAGTTCGTCGGGTGGTGGGCGCTCTTCAACGCGGTGATCATCACGATGTACTACGTGACGATCCTCGGCTGGGTCGTCGGCATGTTGATCGGTGCGCTCGGGCCGTTGTGGGAACCGGCGTCGCCGATGCCGAACTACGCGATGGAGACGCTCCCGAACCCGCAAGGTTACTTCTTCGACACGCTCTCGTCGTGGACCGTCGTCGGCTTCGTCGCGCTCGTCTGGCTCGCGAACGTCGGGATCTGCATCAACGGTGCGCGTTCGATCGAGTCGACGGTCAAGTTCTTCGTGCCGGCGATGTGGATCATGATGCTCGCGCTGATCGTGCGCGGGCTCACGCTCGACGGTGGCTTCGACGGCGTGATGTATCTGTTCAACCCGGACTTCTCGGCGATGTCCGGGCTCGACGTGTGGCGCGGCGCGTTCAGCCAGATCTTCTTCTCGCTGTCGCTCGGATTCGGGGTGCTGTCGGTCTACGCGTCCTACTTGCCGAAGAAGTCCGACACGACGTCGATGGGCTTGCAAACCGCGCTGATGAACTGCTCGTTCGAGTACATCGCCGGGTTCGCGATCTTCTCGATGCTGTTCGCATTCGCGATCGTCCCGAAGGCGAGCACGCTCGCGATGAGCTTCTTCGTGCTGCCGCAGGGTATCGCGCAACTCCCCGGCGGAGCCGTGACGTTCGGCGTGCTGTTCTTCGGGCTCCTCCTCGTCGCGGGGTTGTCGTCGAGCGTGTCGCTCGTCGAGGGGCTCGCGGCCGCGGCGATCGACAAGTTCCGCGTGAAGCGAGGCATCGTGCTCGCGCTGCTCTTCAGCGTCGGCGTGCTCGGCAGCATGGTCTTCGCGCTGCCGATCGTGATCGACAGCTCGCTCGCCGGCAACGGGACGCTCGGGCTTACGCTGCTCGACCTGTTCGACCACAAGGCGTTCGGCTACGGCTTGCTGCTCGTCGGGCTCGCCGAGTGCATCGTCGTCGGGTGGATCTTCGGCGCACAACGCCTGATCGACCACGTCAACCGCCACACGAAGTTCACGCTCGGCACCGGCTACGCACACCTGATCAAGTTCATCATCCCGCTGACGATCACCGCACTGCTCGTGCTCGGCTTCCTGCACGAATGCGGCACCCTCGGCGACCCCGACGGCGACGTGAGCTACCCGTACGGCCAGGGCCTGGTCGACCCGGAGGCGATCGGCTCGACGGGCTGGTCGTGGGTGGCCGATGCGGTGCCGATCGTGTGGATCGCGTTCACGATCCTCGGTGCGCTCGTGATGACCTGGCTGCCCGCTGCGCGCCGCGACGACCCGGGGGACGACGATGCGTGACATCCGAGCACTGCTGATCGTGGTCGCGCTCGCGGGCACGGCGCACGCCCAATCGACGCTCACGCTCTCCGGCGACCAGCTCGTCGAGGGCCGGGAGACGATCCTGAGCGTCGTCGACGCCAGCGGCAACCCGGTCGCCGGGATCCAGATCGACGCGCTCTACCGCGAGAACGCGCACCCGTCGATCCGACACACGCAGAACGTCGGGAAGACCGAACCGGACGGCACGCGCACGTGGGTGCCGGACCAGGCCGGCGTCGTCGTGCTCCGGTGGACGTTGCCCGGCGCGCAGGAGCCGGCCGGCACGCTGGAGGTCGCCGTGCGACACGACGGCATCCCCGGCGCCGGCATCGCGGTCGCCGTGATCGCAGGCTTCCTGCTGCTCGGCGGCTCCCTGCGCTTCCTGCTCCAGATGCTCTCTTCGGACGAGTGAAGTCTATGTGACCCAGGAGGACTGATGGACGACCGACACCTGACGCCGCGCTTGCGCTTCGTCGTCGGCGCACTGCTGATCGCGCTGACGGCCGGATGTCATACCGGCGCACCGCCCGCCGACGAAGGCCCGACCCCGTTCGGCGGCAAGATCGCGAGGACCTACGCCGAGTCGAAGGAGTGGTGGCCGCCGGAAGTCCGCCCGCCGAAGGGCGCCCCGAACGTGATCATCTTCCTGCTCGACGACGTCGGGTTCGCGCAGATCGGCTGCTTCGGCGGCCTGTCGGATACGCCGAACATCGACCGGCTGGCGAAGGGCGGGCTCCGCTACAACAACTTCCACACGACCGCGCTCTGCTCCCCGTCGCGTGCGACGCTCATGGCCGGCCGCAACCCGCACTCGATCGGTCTCGGCAGCCACGCGCTCACCGCGATGGGCTTTCCCGGCTACAACGCGATCATGCCGCCGAGCGCGAAGTCGGTCGCGAACTACCTGCAGAAATCCGGGTACGTGAACTACGCGCTCGGCAAGTGGGACCACACGCCGCTCTACGAGGTATCGCAGGTCGGCCCCTTCGACCGCTGGCCGAGCGGCGAGGGCTTCAACCACTCCTACTGCTTCATGGCCGCCGACGTACACCAGTTCGTCCCGGTGATGTGGAACGACCACACGCCCGAGCCCTACCGCAAGTCCTACCACCTCGACCGCGACCTCGCCGACCGGGCGATCCAGTGGATCACCGGGCACAAGTCGATCAAGCCGGACCTGCCGTTCATGATGCTTTGGGCATCGGGCTCCATGCACTCCCCGCACCATGCCCCGGAAGATCTGCGCAAGAAGTACCGCGGCCGCTTCGACATGGGCTGGGACAAGGCGCGCGAACAGATCCTCGCGAACCAGAAGCGGCTCGGCGTGATCCCGTCGAACACGAAGCTGACCGAACGGATCGAAGCGATCAAGGCGTGGGACTCGCTCAGCGCTGACGAGAAGAAGCTCTACGCACGTCAGATGGAAGTGTTCGCGGCGCAACTCGAGTTCGTCGACCAGCAGATCGGGCGCGTCGTGGCCGAACTCGAGCGCATCGGCGAGCTGGAGAACACGCTGATCTTCGTCACCGCCGACAACGGTGCGAGCGGCGAGGGCGGCCTCGCGGGCACGTTCAACGAGACCTACGTGCTGAACGGCCTGCAGACCGAATTCGACGCGAACATGCGCCACTACGAGAACTGGGGCGACGCGACGACGTACCCGCACTACCACGCGGGCTGGGCGATGGCGGGCAACACGCCGTTCCGCTATTTCAAGCAGAGTGAGCACCGCGGAGGGCAACACGACCACCTCGTGGTCCACTGGCCGAACGGCATTCGCGCGAAGGGCGAGATCCGCGGCCAGTACCATCACATCGCCGACATCGCGCCGACGATCCTGGATTGTGCGGGCGTCGACATGCCCGCGGTCTATCACGGTGTGCGGCAACAACCGCTCGACGGCGTGTCGATGCGCTACTCGTTCGACAACGCGTCCGCCCCCACGACGAAGAAGCGGCAGTACTACGAGATGTTCGGCAACCGCGCGATCTGGGTGGATGGCTGGAAGGCCGTGACCCTACACGCGAAGCGGATGCCGTGGGACGTCAACGTCAAGCTCGACTTCGACAAGGACGAGTGGGAGCTCTACCACGTCGCCGAGGACTTCTCCGAGAGTACGAACCTTGCGGACAAGCACCCGGAGAAGCTCGAGGCGTTGAAGAAGATCTTCGACGAGGAGGCGTGGAAGTACAACGTCTATCCGCTGTACGACGACATGATCATGCGCCTCGCGAAGCAGCAGGATCGCCTGTTCGGCGACAGGAAGGAGTTCGTCTACTTCGCGCCGGGCGCCTTCCGAATCGCCGAGAAGTCGTCGGCGCCCGTGAAGAACCGCTCCCATACCATCACGACGACGATCGACCTGAAGGGCGGGGAGAAGGGCGTGATCCTGTCGTGCGGCGGCATGACCGGCGGCTACACGATGTTCATCAAGGACGGCAAGGCCTACTACGACTACAACTACCTCGACGGCGTCTACTACACGCTGGAGTCACCGCCGCTCGCGACCGGGAAGACCGAGCTGAAGTTCGTGTTCACGAAGACCGGTGAGTTCGCGGGCACGGGTCAGTTGCTCGTCAACGGCAAGAAGGTCGCGGAGGCCGAGATGCCGAAGATGCACATCAGTACCTACTCGCTGGCGGAGACGTTCGACGTCGGGCGGGACACCGGCACCCAGGTGTCGAAGCGCTACGAGGGGCCGTTCGTGTTCGACGGCGTCCTCGATCGCGTCATCGTGCGCCTGACCGACTGAACGGGAGCGTGTCCGCTCGGGGACCGGCTATGCCTGGATCCCGAGCGGACCCTTCAGCGCGAACGCGAAGACGAGCGACAGGATGAAGAACGCGAGCCACCACGCCATCTCGATCCCGAAGATCGAGAACGGGCGCGCGTGGTGGTCGACCGAGACGCTCGCGACCGTGCCGCCGATCGTCGACTCGGCCGGGTGCAACACCGCGTCGAAGAAGCCGGAGCCGACCCGGGTCGTGCTGACGAGCGACAGGTCCGTCTGGTCGGGCGCCGCGATCGCGAGACGCTTCTCGACCGGCTTCCCGCCGACCTCGAATCGCAGCACCGTGTCGCCGGGGTTCTTCGCGCGGATCCGCCAATTGACCTCGCCGAGCGCCGGGATGCGCATCGCCGGCGACTCGACCGCGTAGCTGTCGTCGGTCGCCGGGAGGAGCTTCACCGCGTCGAGCGCCGCGACGTCGTCCTTCTTGTCGAGCGCGAGCGCGACGCGGGTCGTCTGGCCCGGCGTGAGCGGTTCGCTCCCGTACCACTGCTCCATCTGGATCAGCAGCAGCACGACCGGCACGAGCAACACGACCAGCGGCGTCAGCATGTAGCGCAGGTAGAACAGGTTCGACTTCAGTGCCGCGCCGAGGCACTTGATCGTCATCCACGGGTCGTCCTTGAAGAGGCGGATCGCGAGCAACTCGCTGATCACACGCGCCTTCGAGCGCTTGATCCCGCGCTGGTTCGACACGTAGCGGAAGGCGACCAACATCGCCACGCCGGTCACGAGCGACAGGATCACCATCGACCACGCCGGGTCGAGCCCCTTCAACGGTGCCATCACCGCCGAGAACAGACTGGTCAGGATCGCGTTCATCGTCGTCCGGTCAGGAGATGTAGCCGAGTCCCTCGAGGCGCTTGCGCGTCTCTTCGTCGTCGTCGCCGTCGCTGCCGCTCGTCAGCCGCTCGAGTTCCTTCTCGACGGCGCGCGCGATGAACGCGTCGACCGACTCGAAACCGGCCTCGTCGGCGTGCTTCTTCGCGCGCTCGAGCAAGTCGGCGGGCAGTTTGATCTTGGGTCCGAACATCGTCGTCTCCTCCAGGGTCAGGGGTTCTTGATCAGGTCGCGCCCGATCATCGGCTCCGGCTTCGCGATGCCGAAGCGGCCGAGGATCGTCACGGGCAGGTCGACGAGGCGTGGGTCGCTCACGTCCATCTTGCGGTTGCTCAGAAACACGCCGGGCACCAGTTCGGCGGCCATCATGTGGTCGCCGCTCCAGCCGTCCATGTTGTCCTCGATCAGGCGCGGCCCGAATTGTCCGAGCGCCGTGTGGTCGGACGCGCGATAGCCGCGCGCGTAGCCGACGACGAGGTCGGGCGCGTCCTTCACGAACGGGCCGGCGTAGATCTCCTCGGCGGTGTAGACGCGCTCGACGACTTTCTTGCCGGTCTTGCGGTCGACCCTCGCGAGCAGCTTGCGCTTGATCTCGTCCCGAACCCGATCGCGCTCGTCGTCGCTGACGATACCGGTCTTTCGCCGCCGCTCGAGGTTCAGGTAAATCCCGTTGAAGCCGACCGCGTACGCCTTCGTGCGCAGCCAGTCGATCGACTCGGTGTCCGAGAGTCGAATGTCCTTGAGCCGACTGCGCCGGAAGACCTGCAGGTAGCGCTCCTTGACGAGCCAGTTGTTCAGGTTCACGGTCCGATAATACGGGGCGAAGCCGTGGTCCGACATCACGATCAACGTCGTCCGGTCGTCGACCTCGGCCATCACCTTGCCGAGCAGGCGGTCGGCCTCGGTGTAGAAGAGCTTACGCGCGCCGCGCATCGCGTCGCTCGCGTCCTTCGGGTAGTTCGGGTGCTCCGGATCGCTGCCGCGCCAGATGATGTGGTTCGACAGGTCGACCGCCGACACGTAGAAGAACAGGAAGCCCGACTTGTCCCGGAACCGGCCGAGTTCGTGTTCGAGCAATCGCTCGCGCTCGCGGATCGTCAACAACCCGTGCGCGATGAACGCCTCGTCGGAGATCACGTCGGCGCGGCGCCCGTTCGTCTCGAGGGGCATGCCCTTCGTCGCGTAGTCGCCCACCGCCTTCTGCACCTCGGCCGCGGCGTCGTCGGGCGAGCTGACCGGCGAGAGCGGGTTGGCCGGGTCCATGTGCACCGGGGTCGCGTAGACCTGCAGGTGCGGGGTCACCGACTTGAGGTAGAAGCGGACGATGCCGGTCGTGTCGATCACCGGCTTCATCAGCGGGAACGTCAGCCGCACCCAGTCGCTCCACTCGCCGACGCGGAGCAGCACCTTCTCGTCGCCGACGTCGATCCGCGCCATCTTCGCGCGCTCGTCGACCCAGATCGTCGTGTCCAGCTTGACGTAGACCACCTTCTTGTCGGTCGACTCGAACGCATCGACCGGACCGACGAGCTGGCCCGTTGCGCGTCCGTTCTCGAGCACGACGCGCTCGATGGCACCGCTGTCGTAGTGGCTCTCGACCTCGGGGTCGCTCGTCCAGAACGTGAACGCGCCGTCGCCGCCGCTCAGGTCCGGCGTCCCCATGCCCGAGAACGACCGCGTCGACTTGCCGACCGGCGGGAAGTTCACGGGCACCCGGAAGACGGTCGCGGGAATGCGTCGGTCCTCGAGGTACTCCCAGAACGCGCGCCCCTGCCGCAGGTTCACGCGCTCGCCGCCGCCGATCGGGATGCCGACGACGGTCTCGATGTCGGTCGTCTTCGACATGCCCTGGCCGATCTCGAACGTCTCGGGGTCGTGCCGCAGGAAGTCGAACACGCCGTGCGTGCCCGCGTTCGTGCCGGTGATGAAGTCGGACCACGCGACCGGACTCTGCGGCGGCATGCTGGTGCCGAGCGCGCGGAACGTGCCCTGCTCGGCGAGCCGCTTGAAGTTCGGCATGTCGCCCGCGTCCATCCGCTCGCGCAAGTAGGCGGGGTCCATTCCGTCCACCCCGAGCACGATCACGCGTCGGTCGGTCGCGTTCGGGTCACCCTCGTCGTGACCACACGCGGTGACCGCGAGGAGCACGAGGAGGAGCGCTAGTGCGTCACGCATCGTCGCGGCTCCCCTCACGGGCGACGGCCGGCGTCGGTTCGGACGCCGCGTCGTCGCGTGCCATCGTGAAGTAGTCGTCGCCCGGTGTGGGCGAGGGCGGCTTGTCGTTGTCGCCGAACAAGCGACGTCCCTTCATCACCGCCGGCGCCGGAACGCCGAACAGGTCGAGCGTCGTCGGCGCGAGGTCGCGGATGTTCGCCTGGTCGGCCGTGAACTTCCGGTTCGAGTAGAGCACGCCGGGTGCGAGCGCCGGGTCCACGCAGTGGTCGCCGCTCCACGCCTTCACGTTGTCCTCGAACACCGGGCCGCGCGTGTCGCCGACCGCGCCGTCCCACGAGATGCGGTAGTCGTCGTTGTAGCCGACCATGATCTCCGGCGCCTCGTCCGCATACGGTCCCGGCGGGATCTCGGCGGGGCCGAACGTGCGCCGGATCGGCACGTAGTCCGGTCGCTCCGGATCGCGCAGTTCGGCGAGCTTGTCCTTGATCGCCCGGATCAACTCCGACGCGAGCTTGTCGCCGACGATGCCGTGCTGCTCGCGTCCCTTGCGGTTCAGGAAGATGCCGGACAGGCCGAGCGCGTAGGCGGTCGTCTTCGACCAGTCGACGCCCTCGTACCACTGCCCGCCCTCGTGGCCCTCCTTCATCACGAGGAAGCCCTCCTGGCGGAGCCACGCGTTCAGGTTGATCCCGCGCGAGAAGTTGCGGAAGCCGTGGTCGGACATCACGAGCAGCGTGTCGTCCTTCTTCAGCTTCGCGACCGTGCGGCCGACGAGGTCGTCCATCTTCTGGTACATGTCCGGAATCACGTCGCGATACTCGTCGAGGCGACGACCGCGGTTGGCCGGGTGATCGTCGGAGAGCGTGCGGAAGAACATGTGCTGGATGCGATCGGACCCGTCGAACACGCAGACGACGAGGCCCTTGCGCACCTTCTCGAGCGCGTCGAAGAAGTGCTTCTCGCGCTCGGCGTGGATCTTGTAGCTGCCCTCGAGAAACTGCGCGCTGTCGATCACGCGCTCGTTCAGCGCCCACGTGTCCTCGGCGAGCCCGAGCGTCGCGCACGGCCCGAATCGCTTGCCGAGGTAGACCGCGTAGGCCGGCGGGTTCGAGATCGGCTGCGCGGGCTTCTCCGGGTTGAAGTGGACCGGCGACGCGTAGAGGCGGAACGGGTCGAGCGACACGAGCGCGAAGCGCACGATGCCCTTGATCTTCACCGACAGCCCCGCCTTGAACGTGACCTCCATCCACTCGGAGTGCAGGCCGTCCTTCAGCCGTTCCGTCTCGCCGTCGATCGTCACGTCGACGGTGCCCGCCGCGCGGTCGATCGCGACCGAGAACGGCTGGGTCAACGACTCGTGCTTGTCGGTCAGCGGGTTCGGGGGGCCGGTCAGCACCGCTTCGACGCGATCGCCGTTCACGGTGACCGGCACGCGCACGCCGCCCTCGGACGCATCGGGACCCGACGCGTCGCAGAACTCGGTGAACGTGCCCTGCGTGCCGCGGATGTCGGGCACGCACATCCCGGACAGCGACACGCCGCGGAACTTCTCGGGCGGGAACGTGATCGGCACGCGCACGACCGCCGAGAAGATCCCCTGCTTGCCGAGGATCTTCCAGAACGGCACGCCGCGGCGACGCAGGCGCGTCTTCGGCTTGCCGAGCGGGATCTTGAAGCGGCCGAGCTTGAGCATCCGCGCCGGTGCGGTCGTCGTGACCGACGACAGCTCGGCCATGTAGTGCGGGCGCGCCGGGCGCAGGAAGTCGAACAGGCCGTGGCCGGCGGGATCGAGCCCGGTCTGGAACGTCGACCACGCGACCGGAGACAGCGCCGGCAGCGTCGTCGCGAGCGGCACGAAGTTGAGCTTCTGCAGATTCGGCATCCGCCCCTCGGCCATGTATCGTTCGGCGAGGCGCACGTCGAGGCCGTCCAAGCCGAGGATCACGACGCGCTTGGTCTTCGCGTCCTTGAACGCGCGGCGGCCGAGCAGCGTTCGCCACGCGAGTCGGATCGGCCAAATCGCGAGGTAGATCCCGGCGAGCGCGACCGCGCCGAGCACGACGAAGAGCGACGTCGCGAGCGCGAAGCCTGCCCCCGGCCCGACGTAGGCCTCGGCCGGCGACGACAGCGCGACGAGCGCGAGCGGCGCGGCGAGGAGCGCGAGGGCGAGCGCGCGGCGGTTTCGAGTTCGGTTCATGCGGCTCCGTCGAACAGGGCTTCGATGTGGCCGGCGAGGTCGGCGATGTTCAGGCGACCGCTGTGCCCGGCCATCGGGCCGTCGGCGAGGGCGCGGTCACACAGGAAGTAGGCGTCGGGGTTGTGCATGCCGGTCATCACCGGCTCGGCGAACACGTCGCTGCCGCGCATCGAACCCTTCACGTCGTAGCCGTCGAGCGCCTGGACGACGAGGCCCGGGGCGCCGTCGATCGCGACGCCGTCGTAGATGTCGCGGCCGCGGTGCACGGCGCGGATCACCGGCTTGCCCTCGTGCTCGAGGCCCGACAGCTTCGCGACGATCTCGTCGGCGAGCGCCGCGTCGTGGTCGGCGATGTAGAGGCGGCCGGGGTCGAGGCAGAACACGCGGGTATCGTCGGACAGACACGCGAGCGAACGCCGCTCGTCGGAGACGTAGCGCAGGTAGCCCTCCTGCTCGAGCCACGCATTCAGCCGCAGCTCGTAGCGGCACCGGCAGAAGCCGTGGTCCGAAAGCGACACCATCACGCCGTCGGGACAGTCGTTCCGGAAGCGGTCGATCACCGCGTTCGTCGCGGTGTCGACCGCGCGATAGTAGTCGAGGACCGCCGCGTGGTGTTCGTGGTCGGGCTCCTCGAGCGCGTCCCACAGGAAGTGCTGCAGTCGGTCGGTGCCGGTCACGACGACCTGGAACAGGTCCCAGCGCTCGCCCCAGAAGTAGTCGACCGCCTTCATGCGGACGTCGAGCGTCTCGTGCAGCTCGCGCAACAGCCCCGGCTTGTCGCCGTGGGCCGCGTTGTTGTCGACGTCGACCTTGTATTTCATGCCCTCGAGCCGCGCGAGGTGCTTGGCCGGGAAGACCGCGCGATCGAGATCGAGCGCGACGAAGCCGGCGACGAGTGCGCCGGGGATCGGCCGGACCGGATAGGTCGACGGCTGGTTGATCACGACGCTGCGGTGACCGCGCTTGCCGAGCCGGTCCCACAGCGTATCGCTCTTCACGTCGGCGAAGCGCGGAAAGCGGATCTTCCGCTCGCCGGGCACGAGATCGGTGAAGCCGTAGATGCCGTGCGCACCGGGGTTCGCGCCGGTCATGAAGCTCGTCCAGTTGACCGACGAGATCTCGGGGATCGCCGCGTCCATGTCGAACAGCGCACCCTCTTCGATGCGGCGCGCGAACCCGGGCATGACCCCTTCGCGTCCGAGTCGTTCGAGCAGCGTGCGCGGCACGCCGTCGAGGCCGACGATCAGCACTTTCACCGGAGGACTCCTACTCGGCTTTCTGGTTGAACGCGAAGTCGAGCGACTCCGGGTCGATGCGGCGGACGTCGTGGAGCGTCGGGATCACGTCGTTCTTCTCGCCGGTGCGATACGGCGAGTTCCACTCCCAGACGATCTGGCCGTCGCGGTTCACCTCGACGACCTTGCCCTCGGTCGACGACACGATCAGCGTGTTGTCGTTGGGCAGACGATACGCCGCCCCGCACACGCCCGAATGGAAGTCGTGCTCGGGCGTGCCCTCGTAGGCCCACAGGATCTTCTGGGTCCGCACGTCCATCTCGATCACACGCGAGCGAAGCCCCCGGTCGGTCACCCGGCCGCGGTTGTCGAACACCATCATCCGCCCGTCGGCGAGGATCGTCGGCTCGTGCTGAACGTGCCACGGCCCCGTCTGTGCCCACCGGACGGTGCGGTTCTCGAGGTCGAACAGGGCGATCGTGTCGATGTCGCGCAAGCTGATCAGGAACAGGCCGCGCTCGAACATCGGGAACTCGTCGGCGTGCTGCCCGTCGACCCACTCGATCGAGTTCGCGTGGAAGATGTCCTTCGGTCGGCGGATGTGGTGGAGCATCGTCGCGTAGATCGAGTTCTCGACGCACTCGAGCAGCGAGACCCGCTCGAGCAGCTTGCCGGTCTTCGGATCGAGGAAGTCGATGAACTCCTCGTAGAGCGGCTTGCCCTTCTCGACGGCCGGCGATGCGAGGAACGGCATCTGGATGTCGCGCTCCTTGAAGTCGCGCGTCATCACCGCGAGCCGACCCTTGTCGTCGTAGGTGATCTCGTGATGGCAGCGCTCCTTGTAGGCCCAGATCACGTTGGACTTCGCGTCCATCTTGATCAGACCGCAGTCGCCGTACATCGCGAGGATGTCGCCGTTCTCGTCGAGGTAGGCGCGGCGGAAGTAGCCGGTCGCCCAGTGCCCCTTCGGTGGCCACGCGGGGTCGAACTTCTCGCCCCAGTGCCAGTTGTCGATCGCGTCGTAGGGCTTCCACCACTTGTGGACGGCGCGACCGTCCATGTCCATCAGGAAGATCTCGGGCGCGTGCGCCGACACGACGAGGTTGAGCCCGACGTGCGGCTTGCCGCTCGTGACGGCACCGGTCTTCGCGCCGTCGGTCGCTTTCTCGTAGCCCTGCAGGTAGGCCAGCCCGCGCAGGTCGCGCGGCTTGGGCTTCGTCGACTGTCCGCCCGTCGGCGCGTCGCCCGGCGTGTCGCCGGTGAGCAGCGCGGCCGGGAACCAGCCGCGCTCGCCGGCCACGACACCGTAGGCGATGCCGCCGGCGACGAGGGCGAGGACGATCGTGATCGTGAGTGCGTGACGCATCGTTTCCCGCGGCGCCGTCGGCAATGGCCGGACGCGCCGCATCCTTCTCGGTGAATCCTCTTAGCGGCAACGGACCGCCGATCGGCATCGGCAGTGGTGCCGCCGTCGCCGTCCCCCCTGGTCGATCGTGCCGAAGTCGAGCTTCTACAATAGGATAGCAAGATCCGGCAGTCGAGAAAGCCCCCGCCAAAAAGCCGGGTCCCGGAGACGGATCAGGCCTGGATCGGGGTGCCGTTCATGTGGGCGGGCACGTCGATGCCGAAGTGGCGCAGGACGGTCGGGGCGATGTCGAAGATCGAGAACCGCTCGTCGGACCGGCACGCCTTCTGGTCCCAGATGAACACGCCTTGTTGGGCGTGATTCGCGTCGTCGGGGCCGGTGTCGTTCTCGCGGAGGTGGATCGTGCCGTCCTCGATCGTGCCGGCAGAGCGCCAGCTCAGGTCTCCGAAGTAGACGATCAGGTCGGGCGCGACGTTGTTCACCTCGCGGTAGACCTCCTCGGGCGTGTAGACGACGGTGCCGATGTCGTTGCCGTCCTCGTCCGGGATCGCCGCGAGTTCGGCGGCGAGCTGGCGGCGAAACGCCTCGTGCTCGGCGGCCGGCACGATGCCCTCCGGCTCGCGTCCCTCGACGTTGATGAAGATCCGGCCGTAGTAGCCGCCCTCGCCCCACACCTTGGTCTTCGACCAGTCGATCATCTCGGTGCGCAGCTTGAAGCGCCCCTCCGGCCGTGACTTGAGCGCGAGGTAGCCCTTCTCGATCAACCACTCGTTGACGCAGATCGCGCCGTCCATCCCCTTCGCGCCGTGGTCCGACACGATCATCACGCTCGTGTCGTCGGCGAGGATCTCGAGGGTCGCCGCGATCTCGTCGTCGATCTGCTTGTAGTAGTCGAGCAGCACGTTCTCGTACGGATTGCCCGCTTCATACAGGCGGTGCTCCGGATCGCAGTAGCGCCAGAAGCCGTGCACGATCCGGTCGGTCCCCATCTCGACGACCATCGCGAAGTCGTAGTCGTCCTTCTGATACAGCGTGCGGAACGCCTTGAAGCGCGTCGTCGTCATCTCCTGGATGTCGCGCAGCAGCCGGTCCTTGCTGTCGGTGCGGAAGTCCTTGACGTCGATGATGTAGTCGCCGCCCGCCGCCGCCTCGAGGTCGTGCTTGAACGCGTCGGGGTAGGTGTATTGCACGTCCTTGTTCGGCGTCAGGAAGCTCGACACCATCGCGCCGTTGAGCGGCTTCGGCGGGTAGGTCTGCGGCACACCCATCACGAGCGACTTCAGCCGCTTCCGGGACAGGTAGTTCCACACGGTCTTCGCCTTGACGTAGCGCGCGTCGGCGAAGACGAGGTTGTCGTAGCTGTGATCGGCGCGGTTGCGGAAGCCGTAGATCCCGAGCTGCCCCGGATCCTGCGACGTCATCATCGCCGTCCACGCGGGCACCGTGATCGGCGGCACCGTCGACGTCAGTTCGCGATACGCACCGCGGTCCATCAACGACGACAGTGCGGGGAGTTCGCTCCGCCAGCGGTCGAAGGCGAGTTCGGGGACGAAGCAGTCGAGGCCGATGATGACGAGGCGGCTCATGCGGAATCCGATCGAATGGTGGGGACGACCTGCCCGGCGAGGTCACCGCTTCACGATAGCAAACGCGCCGGACGGTTCCAGCGGCTCAAAACGCGAACAATGCAGCGGCGAGTTCCGCGCGCGAGACCCCGTAGCGCAACGCGAACGGCCACTCGACCTCCATCGCGTCGACGCGCCCCGGATCGAGACCCGCCGCGACCCACTGGGCGCGAAGTCGATCGCGCTGCCACATCATCGCGATCAACGTGCAGGGCTCGCCGCTGTCGAGCGCGGCCATCGCGCGGGTGAAGTGCGGCGGATAGCGGTCCCGCCCGTCCATGAACCGGCACACGATCCGCTCCCGGGTGTAGAACGCGATCTGCCACTGCAACAGCGGATCGACGACGAATGCGGCTTTCGTGCCGTGCGCGTCGAGTCGCGCGATCGTCCGCTGGAGGACGCGCGGCGGATAGCGATCGCCGGGAAACGAGCGCCACGTGTCGAGCGACGCGACGACGCCCGCCGTCAGCAGCACCGCGGCCGCCGCGCCGTGCAGACGACGCCCGTGCCAGCGGCGCGCCTCGTAACCGACCAGCAGGACGAGCCACGACGCCGCGGGCAGCAGGTAGCGACCGAACACCGACTGCAGCAAGGCGACGTTCGCGACCGTCGCGACCACCGCGACGACGAGGAGCAGCGACACGACGTCGCGGCGGACGATGCCGCGCCACAACGCGTGAACGGTCGCGAGCGCGACGAGCCCGAGCATCACGATCGCCGCGATCCGCACGGGCCACGTCGGCTGGAACACGCGGTCGAGGTAGAACCGGCCCCCGAGGTGGTCGTAGAGGTGCCGGGGCAGCGCCTTCACGTGCTCCAGCGACAACCCGTCGCCGAAGACGACCGGCTGCCAGAAGTCGCTCGCCGCACGGCTGGCGACGAAGAGCGGCACGATCACGATCGCCGCGCCGAGCGCCCACCAGGCCGGCTGCCACCACCGTCCGCGCCACCACGCCCACGCGAAGAACGGCACGAGGCCGAGCCCCCACAGCGGCTGGGCCTGCGCGACCACGCCGCCGACCAGGCCGACGATCAGCCCGTGCCCCCACGAGCGATGCCGGCCGGTGACGAGCAGCCACAGCGCGATCGCCGAGAACGTTGCCGCGGTCGTGTAGCCGCCGCGCGCCTTCACGCTCCACACGATCCACGCCGGCGCGACCGCGTAGACGAGTCCGATCCACAACCCGACGCGTGGCGAACGGACGAGCGCGATCGCCGCGAGAGCGAAGAACGCGGCGCCGATCGACCAGAAGACCGCCATGCCGAACGCGAGCGCCCAGTCGAACACGCCGAACAGTGCGAACGACACGGCGCCGATCGCCGCTTCGATGCCGGAGAAGCCGTAGCTCTGGCCGTAGAAGAAGACCGGAAACTCGCGCCCCTCCAGCAGGTGCTTCGCCATCAGGCCGACGACCGCCTCGTCGCCGTCGAGGACGAGCCACGGGCTCATCACGCGGGGCAGACGCGCGAGCAACGCCACGGCGAACACGACCGCGGCCGCGACCCACGCGTTGCGCAGGCAGTCGGGCTCGGGACGACAGTCGTTCGGCGTGCTCACGACCCCATGCTATCAAGTCGCGAGTGCGAACGCAGACGCGCTACAGGGCGATCGTCCCACCCGGTGCGAGCACGACCGGCTCGGCGTCGGTCGCCTCGCGGATGCGCGCGGCCCACGCGTCGGCGTCCTGCGCGATCGGTGGCCACGTCCCGTAGTGAGCCGGGGCGACGCGCGTCGGGCGCAGCATCGTCGTCGCGCGCACCGCATCTGCGGGCCCCATCGTGAAGTTGTCACCGATCGGCAACACGGCGAGGTCGATTCCCTCGTCGCCGATCAGGGTCATGTCCCCGAACAGCGCGGTGTCGCACGCGAAGTAGACGCGCTTGCCGTCGAGTTCGAGCAGGAACCCGCCGGCCGCGCCGATCGCGGTGCCGTCGAACATCGCGCTCGAGTGCACCGCCGGGGTCATCTTCACGCGACCGAACGGGAAGTCGAAGCCGCCGCCGATGTTCATGCCGTGCACCTTGTCGGCGGCGATGCCCTGCTTCGTGCACCAGTCGGTGATCTCGTAGATGCCGATCACGGTCGCGCCGGTCTTCGTCGCGACCGCGACGAGGTCGGCCGCGTGGTCGAAGTGGCCGTGCGAGATCAGCACGAAATCCGCTGCGACGTCGTCCGGCCCGACGTCGGTCGACGGGTTGTCGGTCAGGAACGGGTCGAGGATCAGCGAGTGCTCGCCGGTTCGGATCGTCCACGTGCCGTGGCCGAGCCACGTGAGTTCGGTCGCCATCGCTCGCGTTCCTCCTCGGATTACTTCGCCTTCGGGAGCACCTGCAGCGTCACGTCGACGTCGATGCGCTGACGCCCGCGCAACACGGTGAGGCGCACCTTGTCGCCGGGGCTTCGCTTCTCGAACGCGTCGAACAGGTCCTGCCGGTCGCTGACCGCGACCCCGTCGACCGCCTCGATGATGTCGCCGCGATACACCCGACCGCGCGACCGGTAGACGCCGCGCAGGCCGGCGCGCTCGGCCGACGAGCCGCGGAGCACGCGCAGGATCATCACGCCGTCGATGCCGTGACGGCGCAGCGACGTGTCGTCGAGTTCGACCCCGAGCCCGGCGCGCGCCTCCTCGACGCCGCGCACGAGCCGCGGCACGATCCGGTTGACCGTGTCGACCGGCACCGCGAAGCCGATCCCCGCCGACGAGCCGGACGGGCTGTAGATCGCGGTGTTGACGCCGACGAGCCGGCCGGCGCTGTCGAGCAGCGGCCCGCCGGAGTTGCCGGGGTTGATCGCCGCGTCGGTCTGGATCACGTCGCGGATCTCGCGGCCGGTCACCGACTGGATCTCGCGGTTGAGCCCGCTGATGATCCCCATCGTCATCGACTGGTCGAGGCCGAACGGGTTGCCGATCGCGAACACCTTCTGCCCGACGCGCAGGTCGCGCGAGCCGCCGACGACGATCGGGTGCAAGCGGTCGGCCGGCGCGACGATCTTCAGCACCGCGAGATCCTTGTCCGGCTCGGCACCGACGAGCGTCGCGTCCCACGTCGAGTGGTCCCAGAGCGTGACCTGCGCGGTGTTGCCGGTGCGGATCACGTGGTAGTTCGTGACGACGTAGCCGTCCTTGCTCCACACGAAGCCCGAGCCGGTGCCCTGCGGGATCTTCATCAGGTTGAGGCTCAGGTCGCGACGCCCCTCGATCAGACTCGTGATGAAGACGACCGACGGCGACGCGCTCTCGAACAACTCGATGTAGGACTTCTCGTCGGCGGCCAGGTCGCCGCGCGGCGTGATCGCGCGTGGCGTCGCCTCGGGGTCGTGGGAGCGCCGCTGAAACCCGCCGGTCATCAGCTGGAACGCGAAGAAGCCGAGCAGCACGACGATCACGACCATCAGCACGGTCACGAACGGCGGTACGCCCCGGCGGCGCGGCGGGTAGTCGTCGAACGGACTCGACACCGACAGCCGCGGGCGATCGCGGTCGCTCATCGGCTCAGAGTTCCTCGTACTCGCCGAGTTCGTCGCTCTCGATCGTGCCGTAGGAGCGCTTGATCGCGAGCACGAGCGCGAGCGCGACCGCGGTCGTGCTGACCGACACGACGATCGCGGTCAGGATCAGCACGTGCGGCAGCGGGTTGTGGTAGACCGTCGTCGAGTCCGTGTAGCTGACCGTGATCGGCGCCGTGCCGCCGTGGCGCACCGACATCGAGATGTAGAACAGGAAGACCCCGGTCTGGAAGATGCCGAGCGACAGCACCTTCTTCACGAGGTTGGGGCGTGCGACCGCCCCGTAGAGCCCGATCATCATCACGACGATGTAGACGAAGTAGTTGTATTGGCCGAGCCAGCTCATTCCGCGGGCTCCGTCGCGAACTCGCGAAACAGCGTCAGCATCACCGACGCGACCGTCATCCCGACGCCCGACTCGACGATCGTCATGCCCCACGCCTGCCCCGCCTCGGGGTTCGACGGCGTGATCTGCGCGTAGTCGAGGAACGCGCCGCCCGCGAGCATCGTGTAGACGCCGGTCCCGGCGAAGATCAGAACGCCGACCGCGGCGAGCACGTCGGTCAACCGTTCGGGCACGATCGTCTCGAGCTTGTCGATCCCGTTGACGAGCGCGTAGAGGATGAACGCGGCGGCGAGGATCACGCCACCCTGGAAACCGCCGCCGGGGCCCGCCTCGCCGTGGAAGATCACGTAGAGGCCGAACACCATCATGAACGGCATCAAGAGCTTCGCGGTGGTCCGCAGGACGACGGCGTCATTCATCGGTCACACCCGCCCCCGGTAGAAACGCCCGCGCTGACGCGGACGGCCCCGCAACAGGATCAGCGCGATGCCGGCGGTGAAGATCACGGCCGCCTCGAACATCGTGTCGTAGCCGCGATACGACGCGAGCACCGCGGTCACCTTGTTCGGCACGTAGCGCTTCATGTCGCCGTGCGTCTTGCCCGACCTGACGCTCTGGTCGATGTACTCGGGCGCGACGTGCGCGTGGATCGGCGCGTTCGGGTCGCCGAACGCCGGCATGTCGGGCACGCCGTAGACGAGGAGGCCGCCGAGTGCGACGCAGACCACGAGCGCCGGCAGGTGCACGCCGGTGCGTGGCTTCTCGTCCCGACCGGTGTAGACGATCGTCGCGATCAACAGCGCGGTCGTGATCCCGGCGCCGACCGCCGCCTCGGTGAAGGCGACGTCCATCGCGTGCATGTTGTACCACACGGCCGCCATCAGCAGGCTGTAGATCGACGACATCATCGCCGCGCTGAACAGGCTCTGGAGCCGCGTGACCGCGTAGCCCGTCGCGACGACGAGGGTCAGCAACACGATGTCGACGACGATCATCATCGGCGTGGGTCTCCGGCCTTCCACGGGACGAGCCCGTCGTGCCGCGCGCCGCGCGCGACCGCGTGCGTCGCGGTCGGCGACGTCACGAGGATGAAGATCGAGATGAAGAAGAGCTTGAAGACCGCGAGGTTCGACAGCGGATACGCTTCGAGCGCGACGAGGATCAGGCCGACCATGATCAGGAGCTGCGCGAGCGTGTCGCCTTTGCCGGCGCAATGGCACCGCGTGTAGAAGTCCGGCATCCGGATCGCACCGACGCCGCCGGTGATCGCGACGACGGCGCCGAGCCCGAGGAACAGCCCGGCGATCGAGTAGACGACGATGGCCATCAGTCGAGTCGCCTCCGCTCGACGTAGCGCAGGATCGCGATCGTCGCGACGAAGTTGATCATCGCGTAGACGAGCGCGATGTCGAGGAACTCCGGCCGGTCCATCACGAACCCGAGCAGCGCGACGAGGATCACGGTCTTCGTACCGACCGCGTTCATCGCGAGGATCCGGTCGTAGCTCGTCGGGCCGAGGAACGCCCGCAACAGATAGAGGACGATCGCGACGAGAATCCCGAGCGTCGCGGCGATCAGTATCGCGTCCATCTACGCGTCTCCGCCGATCTCGAGCGGCCCGGCCGGACGCGCTGCGGCGCCGCCCTCGAGCCGTCGGACCCGTTCGTACATCTCGCCGCCCTCGAGCGCCTCGGCGTTTTCCTTCGTCAGCGTGTGGACCTCCATCACCCCGTCCTCGACGGACACGGTGATCGTCCCTGGCGTCAGCGTGATCGAGTTCGCGTAGTAGGTCGTGATCAGCTCGCTGTCGGACTCGTAGCGAATCCGGACCATCTGCGGATCGATCGGCAGCTTCGGGTGCCACACGCGCTTGAAGACGTCGACGTTGGCGACGAGGATCTGCCACGTCACCCACGGCCAGTAGGTGAACGCGCCGGTGAACAGCGGGTGGATCTTGCTGCCCGCGCGGAACTGGAACACACCCTTGTGCCGCCCGACCCAGACGACGAACGCGCACGACACCGCCCCGGCGCCGATCAGGAACGGGGTGTAGTGGCCCGACATCAGCAGCCAGAACGCGAGCAGAACGAAGAACATCGAGACGACGCGCATCGGCCGTTCGAGCACCTTTCTCTACGGGAACGTACGGAGAGGCTGATATAACATAACAGCCTGCGCAACAGGCGGATCAACCGCCGCGGACCGCCCCGGCCAAAACGCCCCCGGAGCAACCCGGAACAACGGAGTCCTCGATGATCTTTCGCACGAAGAGCGACCTCGGCCCCCTGATGCTGCGTGTCGCGCTCGGCGGCGTGATGTTCCCGCACGGTGCGCAGAAGGCGATCGGCGCGTTCAACGGACCGGGCTTCACGAAGACGATGGAGAACTTCACGACCGGGCTGCAGATGCCCTACGTGATCGGGCTGCTCGTGATCGTCGCCGAGTTCCTCGGCGCGATCGGGCTCGTCTTCGGCTTCCTGACGCGGGTGTGCGCGCTCGGGATCCTCGCGGTGATGATCGGCGCGGTCGCGATGGTGCACGCCCAGCACGGCTTCTTCATGAACTGGTTCGGCAAGCAGGCGGGCGAGGGCTTCGAGTATCACCTCCTCGCCGGGTCGATCGCGCTCGTGCTGCTGATCAAGGGCGGCGGCGCGTTCTCGGTCGATCGGGCGATCGCCGGCGGCGAGTGACGGCGGCTCGATGCGGCGCGCGCTGCTGAGGTCACTGCTCGTCGCGGCCGCGCTCGCCGCGGCACTCGGCTTGGGCGAGATCGTCGTCCGGGTCGCCGGCCTCGCCCCCCAACTCGGCGAGCTGTCCCGCGAGGGCTATCGGCTGTCCGACGATCCGACGATCGGCTACGAGCCGCGCACGTTCCGGGGGCCGCCGGTGCCGAGTGTCCGGCCGTCGGGCCGCAAGCGCGTCGTCGTGATCGGCGACAGCATCGCCGCCGGAATGGACGTCGACCGGTGGGACGACGTCTTCTCGGCCCGGCTCGAGTCGCGCCTCGCCGGCGCGGGGGTGGACGTCGAAACCGTCACGTTCGCGGTGCCCGGCTACAACACGTCGCAGGAGGTCGCGACGCTCGCAGCCCGCGGGGTTCCGCTCGCGCCCGACGTCGTCGTCGTCGCCTACTGCCTGAACGACCGCGAAGGCCTCGACCGGCGGATCATCACGACGCTCGAGCACGACGGCGGTCGGCTGCCGGCGGCGGTGCGGGCGAGCGCGCTGGCCCGGCTGTTCTGGTTCGGGGTCGTCGATCGGCGGCAACCCGAGGAGGGCACGATCGGCGGCGACACGCGCGCGGCGGCGTTCGCGACGCTCGAGACGCTCGCGCGCACGAACGGCTTCTCGGTCGTCGTCGCGGTCTTTCCGATGTTCGTCGACCTCTACCGCTACCGGGCGCAGGAGGCTCACGCCGAGGTCGCGGCGTTCTGCGCGCGCCACGGCTTCGCGTGCGTCGATCTCCTCGAGCCGATGCGTCGGGCGGGCGGCACGCTCGCGACCGACCACTACCACCCGAACGCGCGCGGTCACGACGCCGCCGCGGCCGCGGTGGCGCGCGTCGTCGGACCGATGCTCGGCGCGACGGTGGGCGCGGGCGGCGCCGCCACGGCGGTCGTGCGCGGCGTCGACCACCGGCCCGAACGCATCGACGCGTCGACCCGCGTCGCGGTGACCGCGTTCGTCGGCCGGCGGGACGGCGACGTCGCGCGCGTCCGGGTTCGCGTCGGCGAGCGCGAGCGCGTCACGCCGCTCGTCGACGACGGCAATCACGCCGACGGCGCGGCCGGCGACGGCGTGGGCGGCGCGTGGATCGAGCCCGAGCCGGGCGGCACGGTCGTGCGCTACACGGTCGAGGTCGGCCCGCCGGACCGCCCTGCCGCGGCAAGCGCGTCCGGCAGCTACGTCGTCGCGCTGCCGGCCGACCGACGCGGCGCGATGCTGAGCGAAGTCGCGATGCACGCCGACGGCACCGCGTGGGTCGAGGTGCTGAATCCCGACGACGCCCCGATCGCGCTCGACGCGCTCCGCCTCACCGACGATCCGACGAACCCCGACCGGTGGCGGGTCGGCCGCGGTCCACTCGCGCCGGGCGCCACGCACGTCGTGGACGGCATCGCGCTCGCGCCCGGGCCGATCGCGCTGTTCGGCGACGACGGGCGCACGATGCTCGACCACGTCGTGCTGCCGCCGCGCGGCCCGGGATCGATCGGTCGACTCGGCAGCCGGCGCCCACGCGACCGCGAACCCGACTGGGTGCGCCTGCTCGAGCCGTCCCGCGGCGCCGCGAACGACGCGCGCACCACGCCGCGCGGCTACACCGCCTTCGACGCGTCGACCCTGCCGCTCGCCCTCGCGGTGCGCGGCACGCCGTCCCCGGGCGCGACGATCGACTTCGTCGTCTCCGGCGCCCCCGCCGCCGGCCCGTGCCGCGTGCTGATCGCGCTCGCGCCGCTCGACGAACCGCTGCTCCGGTCGACCGGCCGCCGACTCGTCGCGACCCACATCGCCGCGATCGCCGGCGACGCCGGCCAAGACGGCGTCGCGACCCTCCCGTTCGAGGTCCCCGACGACGACGACACGCGCGGCGTCCGCCTCTACGCACAAGCCTGGTGCGACCGCGGCACCGACCGCCTCGCGAGCCACGCCGTCACGTTCACCGTGCGGTGAACGCAGCCTCTGCCTCGGGCTCAGAGCTCTCCCGGGGAGGTGGCGGGGCGTTCACTGCGTTTGGCGGGCCGGTTCTGCACCGATTCTCGCGATGGGTGCGCTTGGCGCGGTGATTCTGCACCCGATGCCGGTCAATGGCGGCGTTTTCGATGCACCTCGGTGCAACATCGGCCCGCGACCCGCACGGATGCTGCGTGAATGGTGCAGAACCCGCGCGCCAAACGCGTTCAAACCCAACCAGGGCCCGGTTACCTCCCCCGAACGCTCTCGATCCCGAGGCCGAGATTGCGCTCAGCGAGCCGCGTGGGAAACGCTTTCGCACGTCGCCGGATTGCCTCGCTTCGACGGCGGGATAGGCTCCCCTTGGAGAGAGATGCGTCCGCGTCGGGCTCGGCGTGGCGCCGTGGGGTGAATTGGGGGAGGCGATCATGGCCCATCGGGCATTCGAAGCCGTCGCAGCGTGCGCTTGCGTCGTGCTCGTCGTCGCGTGTCTGAACACGCACGGCACCGCTCAGACCGAGCACGAAGTGGTCTACCTCGTCGGCGGCAACGCGCCGCCGCAGGCCGCGAACGAGACGAGCGGCGTGCTGATTCTCGACGCTCGCGGCGCGACGCCAGCGCTGACGTCGCTGTTCAACACCGGCCACTACTCGCGGTTCGGGATGGACGCCGACAACAAGCACGTCCTCGTCGGCATCGAGGGTGCGTCGATCGCGAGCACGCTGTTTCCCGGGATCAAGGCGGGCCTCTACCGCTTCGACCCGACCACGTCGCGCATCTCGACGGTCTATTCGTATGCGACGCAAACCGCCTACGACTCGATTCACAACGTCGAGATCGATCACAACGGCGACTACATCTGCCAGGTGCGCCGCTACGACTACTCGATACCGTCGAACAACGGCAACTGGATCTGGAAGATCTCGCACGGCGTCGTGACGACGATCCTCGGCACGACGCAACTCGGGCGCACCGCCAACCTCACCGGCAAGATGACGACCGACATCGGCACCGGTGAAGTGCTGATCGGCGACTTCACGTATCAGACCACGCCGACGACGGTCCGCTATCCGATCCTGTCGCTCGACGTCGACTCCGGCCGCATCGGCACGTGGAACACCGGTGGCGCCTACGGTTGGTATCCGTATTACTCGCTGACGCAGCGCCACGACACCGGCGCGGTCGAAGGACCGTTCGCGAACGCGATCTTCCGCGTCGAGAGCGGCTCGGTCGGGCGCACGACGATCGCCGCGCCGCAGAACACGCCCTTCGGATTCTACGGCGCCGGCAAGCACGACCTGCAGACCGCACCGAACCCGCGCTTCGTCGCGGTCTCCTACTCGGCGATCGGTGCGATGCAGACCTACCTCTACCACTTCGACGCGTCGACGTGGGCCGTGACGTCGATCGTGCCGGTCTCGACGATGCGCACCTACAACTACGCGTTCGAGTTCTACCGCGGCCGACACACGCAAGCCGTGCGAATCCTGCCGAACCGCTGGCAGATCCGACTGTGCTCTCCGCGACACGCCGGCAAGCGATACGCGATCGCCGCGAGCCTGTCCGGCACCGCGCCGGGCTACACGCTCGCCGACGGCCGACGCATCAACCTCAGCCTCGACGCGGTGTCGCTCCTCACGCTGGCGAACGTGATCCCGTCGGTCTTCGATCCGGGCGCCGGCGTCCTCGACTCCCGCGGCGTCGCGGCCGCGACGTTGGACCTGCATCGGCATGGCACGCTCGGCGTCCCGCTGTGGATCGCGTGGGCGGTGCTCGACCCGCACGCACCCGAAGGCGTCGCCTACTTGCCCGACACCTACGTCATGCGCATCTGACGCGAACCGCGTCCGCTCGCGCGACCCGGCGCTTCGCCGAGGGTCGGGGCGCGCGGCAGCCGCTTCCGGCTTGGCTCGGCTCCTGTCCAGCGGGTAGAATGGCCGCCCACGACACCGAGAAGCCGGGAGCTGCATGGGCGAGCAAGACGTCAAGAGCAACCTCGAGGGGCAAGAACTCCGCCGCTTCATGAAGCGGCTGCTCGTCGAGGTGAGCGTCCTGGAGAAGATGCTCGCCGAGGGCTGGATCGAGTCCGGCATCACGCGGATCGGCGCCGAGCAGGAGCTGTTCCTCGTCGACCGTTCGCGTCGCCCGGCGATGCTCGGAATGGAGTTCCTCGAGACGCTCGGCGACCCGCACTACACGACCGAGCTCGGCCGCTTCAACGTCGAGTTCAACCTCGACCCGCTCGTCTTCGGCGACGACTGCCTCTCCCGCCTCGAACGCGACATCGACGAGCACCTCGTCCGCGGCCGTGCGACCGCCCAGCAACTCGGCATCGACATCGTGATGGCGGGCATCCTGCCGACGCTGACGCTGTCCGATCTCACGGTCGACGCGATCGCACCGATGGAACGCTACTACGCGCTCAACGAAGCGATGTGCAAGCTGCGCGGCGGCGCGTTCGAGTTCCGGTTCCACGGCACCGACGAACTGATCGTCAAACACGACAACGTGATGCTCGAGGCGTGCAACACGAGTTTCCAGGTGCACTTCCAGGTCAGCCGTGACGACTTCACGCACTTCTACAACATCGCGCAGTTCCTGAGCGGGCCGGTGCTCGCGGCCGCCGTGAACTCGCCGCTGCTCTTCGGCCAGCGCCTGTGGCAGGAGACGCGCATCGGCCTCTTCCAGCAGGCGGTCGACACGCGCAAGAGCAGTCACCAGGTGCAAGAGCGCCTCGCACGAGTGAGTTTCGGCACCGACTGGGTGCAGGGCAGCGTGACCGACATCCTCAAGGAGGACATCGCGCGCTTCCGGGTGATCCTCGGCATCGAGATCGACGACGACCCGTGGGCCGACTTCGCCGCCGGGAAGCCGCCGTCGCTCAAGGCGCTCCGCCTGCACAACGGCACCGTCTACCGGTGGAACCGCCCGTGCTACGGGATCGGCGGCGGCAAGGCGCACCTGCGGATCGAGAACCGCTACATCCCCGCCGGCCCGACGCCGGCGGACGAGGTCGCCAACGCCGCGTTCTGGTTCGGCCTGATGAAGTACTACACCGACGAGTTCGACGACATCACGAGCGTCTTCCGCTTCGACGACGCGAAGTCCAACTTCCTGTCGGCCGCGCGGGAGGGACTCAACGCGCGCCTCGTCTGGCTCGACGGCACGGACACGTCGAGCCCGGAGCTCATCCTCCTCCGCCTGCTGCCCGAAGCGCGACAGGGGCTCGCGCGGGCCGGCATCGTTCAGGCCGACATCGACCGCTACCTCGGGATCATCGAGGCGCGCGTCGCATCGGGGCGCACCGGTGCGCGGTGGGCGCTCGAGAGCTTCTCGAAGATGAAGGCGGCCGGCGGGCGCGGCGACCGGCGCACCGCACTCGTGCAAGCGATGATCCGCAACCAACAGACGGGCGCGCCGGTGCACGAATGGCCGCTCGCCGAGATCGGCGACGCGGGCGACAAGTTCGACGTGCATCGCCGCGTCTCGTCGCTGATGACGACGGACGTGTTCACGGTCAACCGCAACGAGGTGATCGACCTCGTCGCGTGCATGATGGACTGGAAACACATCCGACACGTCCCGGTCGAAGACGACGACGAGAACCTCGTCGGCCTCGTCAGCTATCGCACTTTGATACGGATGTTGTCGAAGGACCTCCCGGGCGGCAGCGATCGCGCGATCCCGGTCCACGAGGTGATGAGCGAGCCGATCACGATCGACCCGGACACGCCGATCATCGATGCGATCCACCTGATGCGGGAGCGCAAGATCTCTTGCTTGCCGGTCGCCCGAAACGGCAAACTGGTGGGTATCGTGACCGATCACGATTTCCTCGACCTCGCGGCCGAGCTGTTCGAAGAGAAGATTGCCGCGCAGCGCGCCGCGGGTGGTGGCGTGGCTGCGAAACCCGGCTCGGAGGGGCACGCTTGACCCACTCGCGTTCGACGCAAGACGATCCGCACTTCATCGGTGCGGTCGGCGACCGCGCGCACGGGCGCGTCGTCGCGATCACCGGCGGCGTCCACGGCAACGAACCGGCCGGCGTCGCGGCGATCGAGCGCGTGCTCGACGCGGTCGACCACCACCGCACGCCGATCCGCGGCCGCCTCGTCGGCCTGCGCGGCAACCCGGTCGCGCTCGCGCGCGGCGAACGGTTCATCGACTCCGACCTGAACCGGATCTGGACCGAAGAGCGACTCGCGCGGGCGGTCGAGGATCCATCCACCGCCGGCGCCGACATGCGCGCCGCGCTCGCGCTGATCGATCGCTTCCGCCACGAGTTCTCCGCCGTCGGTCCGCATCCCGACGCGATGCTGATCGACCTGCACTCGACGAGCGGCGACGGCCCGCCGTTCCTCGTGATGGCCGACGAGTGCCGCGGCTTCGGCGCCGCGCTCGACGTCGGCGTCCCGATCGTGTTCGGGCTCGAGCACCAGTTCGGCGGCTCGATGCTCGACTGGCTCCGCAGCCGCGGCTACTGGGGCCTCGCGTTCGAGGGCGGCCGCAACGACGACCCGCAGACCGTGACGTGCCACGAGGCGATCGTCTGGCGCACGCTCCTCGTCACCGGCATCGTCGACCCGGACGACCTGTCGCCGGCCCTCGCGATGCACGTTCGCACGGCGATCGAGACGCTCGCGGCGCAGGGCGAAGGACTCCCCCGCTACCTCGACGTGTTCTACCGTCACCGGATCGACGCGACCGACGGCTTCCGGATGGAGCACGGATTCCGCAGCTTCCAGGCGGTCGACGAGGGCCAACTGCTCGCGCACGATCGCAACGGGCCGGTCGTCGCGCACGAGCCCGGCGTGCTGCTGATGCCGCTGTATCAGCGACAGGGCAACGACGGGTTCTTCCTCGGCCGACGGCTCGGCGCGGCGCCGACGCGCGCGGGCTAACACGGACGAACTGCCGATGGCACTCATCGACCGGGCGGCGCCGCCGCACGCTGCCGCACGCGAGCTGTTCGAGGCGCTGCACCGCTTCCCCGAGCTGTCGTGGCAGGAGTTCGAGACCGCGCGACGCATCCGCGCGTTCCTCGAGGCGCACGGCGTCACCGCACGCGACGCGAAGACGCAGCCGGGCCTGCTCGTCGACATCGACGGCGCACACCCGGGGCGCCGCGTGTTCGTCCGCGCCGACATCGATGCGCTGCCGATCCGCGAAGCGACCGACCTCCCCTACGCGTCCGATCAGGCCGGCGTGATGCACGCGTGCGGCCACGACTTCCACGCGAGCGCCGCGGCCGCAGCCGCGATCGCGCTCCACGGCGCGCGCGAGACGCTCGCCGGTTCGGTGCGCTTCGCGTTCCAGCCGGCCGAGGAGTCGACGCGCAGCGGCGCGCGCGAGATGGTCGGCAACGGCGACGCCGACGGGTGTGACACGTTCGTCGCGATGCACGTCGACCCGAAGACACCGGTCGGCACGTTTTCGTTTCGCGACGGCCCGATGAACGCCTCGGTCGACGCGTTCCGGATCACCGTCCGCGGCCACGGGGGCCACTCGTCGCGTCCGCACCTCGCGCGCGACCCGGTGCGCGCCGCCGTCGCCCTCGTGACCGCGCTCAATCAGCTCACCGGTCAGGCGGTCTCGGTGCAGGAGCCGGTCGTGCTCGCGGTGACGATGTTCCGCGCCGGCGAGGCGATGAACGTGATCCCGGCCGAGGCCGAGTTGCAGGGCACGCTCCGCGCCTCGACCGACGAAGGGCGGCGCGCGATGCGCGAAGCGGTCGAGCGCGTCGTCGATCAGAACGCGACGGCCGACGGGATCGAGACGCGGCTCGATTGGATCTCCACGAACCCTCCGGTGATCAACGATCCGGCGCTCGGCGGCGCGATCCGCGGGGCGATCACCGAGCGGTTCGGTCCCGAGGCGCTCATCGAGATGCCGCACCCGTCGATGGGCGGCGACGACTTCGCCTACTACGCGACCCGCGGCCCGCTCTGCCTCGTGCGGATCGGCACCCAGACACCCGGCGGCTCGAACGACGCGGACCTCCACGCCCCCGACTTCCGGATCGATCCCGACGCCCTCCCGCTCGCGATCGACGCGTGGATCGCGATCACGCGCAAGCTCGCGGCCGGCTAAGCACGCGACCCGCCCCGCCGGGCGCTACAGGTCGCGCGCGGACGAGAGTGAGCGGAGGACGAGCAGCGCCATCGCGGTGCCGTAGCTCTTGCCGAACTCGTGGCTGTCGACGAAGCTGCCGTCGATCTCCTGGATCGAGGTGACGAGTGCGGCGAGACGGGCCTCGACCACGCGACGCTTGCTCTCCTCGAGGAGGCCCTTCGCCTCGCTCGCGTGGAACAGTGCGTGCCAGAAGAAGAAGCCGCCGAGTTCGCCGTCGGAGTGGTAGTCGCACTTGCGCACGGTCGCGAGCCGGTCGAGGTAGGTGAGGAAGTTGTCGAACGCGGTCGCGACCCGGGCCTCGTGGGACTTGCCCCGCACGAACAGGAAGCCCTCGCAGTGCGGCATCCGCGCCATCGAGTCCTTGAGCAATCGCGCCTGGACCGCCTCGCTCGTCCGGCGCCCCGGACGCGCCCGGTAGGAGCCGCCATACGTGAACGTGCCGTCGGGTCGACGCGCCGACGCAACCGCGCCGACCGTCCGGTCGAGCACGGACGGATCGACGTCGGCTCCCATGGCTGCCGCTTGGTGCAACGACCAGCCCATCGCCGCGGTGCAGAACGCGTTCGCATACTCGTGCGCGAAGAAGCCCGTCTTCGCGTTCTGAATCCGCCCGGCGTGCTTCGCGATCCGTTCGAGTTCGCGCTTCGCGCGCGCCGCGAGTTCGGGCGTCGCCCGCGCGCGCCGAATCCAGTAGATCGCGCGGTAGGCCTGTGCGTAGACCTCCTCCTCGGTGCCCATCGCCGTATTCTCGTCGCGCGCGAGGAACGCCTCGGCTCGCTGCAGCGCGGCATCCGCCCGCGCGGGATCGAGCGACCGCCACTCGAGCACCGCGGTCGCGGCGAGGGCGGTGATCGCGACGCGCACGTTCGGGATGATCTTCGGCGACGGCCAGTAGGCGTAGCGGGCGTCGGTCCACGCGCCGCTGGGGTGCTGCTGGGCGAGCAGGAAGTCGAACGCGTCGCGCACGACGGTCGCGCGTGCGACGCCGGTCCGCTCGGTCGTCGTCGGCAGATCGGCGGACAGCGCGCCCGGCGACTTCACCATCATGCACGCGTGCGCCAACGGGGACAGCGGCGTCGTGTCGTCGCTCTTGACGAGCATCGCCGCCGCTTGCCGGTGCCACGGCGCCTGCCCGAGCTGGACCGCGCGCCGGAACGACGCGAGCGCCTCGGGGATGCGCCACTCGCGCCACGACGCGACGCCCGACAGATACGCGCTCTGCGACGTGACCGGCGCTTTCGCGAGCGCCGTGCGCGCTTCCGCCCACCGGCCCGCAGCGAGGAGCAGCCGGCCGCGCTCGAGGAGGACCGCCTCGCTCATCGGCGTCTCCGTCGACTCGAGCGTCTGCATGACCTCCCGCAGCGCGTCGTCCGGTTCGGTGCCCGCAAGGCGATCGTTCATCGCGCCGACCCGGATCCACTCGACGAGCAATCGCCGCTGTTGCTGAAGGCGGCGCAGGAGCGCCTTGCCGCGTCGCTGCGCACCGGGCGAGGGGTCCGACTGCCGCATGTGCTCGTTCACGGCGCCGAGCGCAGTGCCGAAATCGCCCAGGAACTCGCTCATCGCCGCGGAGAGCACGTCGCCCGCTGCCCCGTGATCGCCATCGAGGAGCAGCTCGCGCGCATACGCCAACCGATCGACGACCTTCTTGGGCTCCGCCTTCGCGATCGCCGCGGTCAACGCCGACGGCTTCGCATACTGCGGGTGGCGGGCGAGCAACCCGACCAGCAGGCTGCGCGCCCACTCGGCCGAGAACGTGCGGATGCGCTGCACCGTGTGCAGCACCTCGCCGTCGGGCGCGACGAAGATCAGCGCCGGCTCGACGACCGCGAGGTAGCGCTCGTCGTTGCGGCGGTTGCCGATCCCCAGGCGCGGGGCGACCGCGTGGTCGACGTAGAGCCGCAGCGGGATGAACTTGCGGTTGATCAGCGCGACCGTCTCGGGGTCGGAGAACACCGTCAGATTCATGTAGTCGTCGAGCAGCATCCAGCGGTACATCTGCGGCCCCTGGATCCGGAACGCGTAGACGAGCACGATCCGGTTCTCGGCCTTCGCACGCGCGAGTGCGCGGTCGAGCAGCACGTTGCGGTCGAGCGCCGGGTTCATCGGCCGCGGCCGGCGCCGATCGCGACGGCTGTCGATCGCGGCGTACGGATCGCGGATCCAGTGCACGTCGGAGCCGGCCTCGCGGACGAGGGCGAGCAAGTGGGCGTCGTGGTCGGCCTCGGCCGTCGGCTGCGCGTCCTGCGCGGCTGCGGTCGTGGCGGCAACCGTCGCGATGATGATCGTGAGCGCGAGCGTGATTCGCATGTCGCACGTCCTCTCGCGCGCCATCGTCGCGCGGATCCGACGACGCGTCAAGCGAGGCGGGAGGTCCGGGCGAGTCGTCGCGCGATACCGGTCGCGAACCGACGGGCGTCGCCGAGGACGATCGCCGAGCGTCGTGACCGCGTGAGCGCGGTGTAGAGAATCTCGCGGGTCATCAACGGCAGGTCGCGATCCGGCAACCACAGCGCCGCGACGTCGAACTCCGAACCCTGGCTCTTGTGCACCGTCTGCGCGTAGGCGAGCACCAGCGCGTGGCGGATCGCGGTGAACGGAACCGCGCGTGCGGCATCGCCGTCGTCGAACAGGGCGACCAGCCGCGCGTCGCCGTCCACGTCCGCCCACGCGAGCACGCCCTGGTCGCCGTTGAACAGGTCGCGCCGGTAGTCGTTGTGGGTCATCATCACCGGGTCGCCGGCGCTCAGCGAGAACGCGCCGCTGCCACCGACGCGCGCGACGCCGCGCCGGTGCAGCGCTCGGTTGATCCGATCCACATCGGTGCGCGTGACCGCGAGCACGCGGGCCCGCGCGTAGGACGCGAGGAGCGCGCGCGCATCCGCGTCGGTCGTGCGGCCATCGTCGAGCGCGACGCGGCCCCGTGCGACGCGGTCGCGCAGCCCGACGTCGATGGCACGGCGCTCCCACACGTCGAGGAACGCGTCGAGCGACACGTCGCCGAAGCACGCCTCGGCGCCCTCGAACGCGAGCGCCTCGACCGCCGCGCGGCGCGCGAACGGCGGGTCGGTGTCGCCGTCGTTGATCGCGCGCGCCGCCTCGAGGATCGTGCGGCCGGCCGGGTCGTCGCCGGCCATCCGGAAGCTCTTGCGCAATCGCACGACGCGATCGCCGCCGCGTGCGATCAGGTCGCGGAAGACCGCGCCGGCATCGACCGACGGGAGCTGGTCGGCGTCGCCGAGCAGTACGAGGCGCGCCTCCGGCGCCACGGCCGCGAGCAAGCGCTCCATCGTGAACAGGTCGACCATCGACGCTTCGTCGACGATCACGACGTCGTGCGGCAACGGATCGTGCTCGCCGTGACGCACGCGGTCGCCGTCGCGCGACGTGCCGAGCAGCCGGTGCACCGTCTGCGGCACGATGTCCGGGTGCGCGCCGCCCAGCGACTCCGCGAGCCGCTTCGCCGCCTTCCCCGTGGGCGCGGCGAGCGCGATCCGCTCGCAGCCCGCCGCGCGCCACGCAGCGAGGATCGCCGCGACGACGGTCGTCTTGCCGGTGCCCGGCCCGCCGGTGATCAGCGCGAGCGGCCAGCGCAGCGCCGCGTCGACGGCGGCGCGCTGCTCGTCGGTCAGCGCATCGTCGGTCGGGTTCGACGACGGTGCGTCGCTCGCCGACGCGTCGAAGCGCGCGGCGAGCCGGGCGATCAATCGGTCCTCCCCGACGCGCACGCGGTGGATCTGGACGAACGGTGGGTCGAAGATCAGCGGACGATCGTCGCCGGGCGCACCGACGACCGGCGCCGCCTCCGGCATGCGCAACACGTCGGCCACCGTCGCGAGTGTGTCGGCGAGGGCGGGGTCCGCCGCGACCGCGGCGGCGAAGAGCTGCGGCAGCCGGTCGTCGTCGCCCTCGACCGCGACACGCGTGCTCCCCTCGGCGAGCGCGGCCGACGCCGCGAGTGCAGCGATCGCGAGCGCGTGGCGTGCGGTCGCATCGTCGGTCGTCGCGAGCGCCGCGAGTTCGGCGGCCATGTGCACCTCGGACGGCGCGAGCCCGAGCGACTCCGCCCGTTCCGCGAGCCGCTCCGGCCAGCTCGACTCGACGCCCTCGAATCGAGTGCGCGCGAGCCCGCGCGGCGTCAACGGTGCGCTCATCGCCCCTCCTCCTGCACGACGTCGTCGCGAAGCCCCGCGTCGCTCGTGCACAACGCATCCCACGACGGCCGCGCGAAGTCGACGCCGCGTCCGCCATCGTGATCGAGTCCGCGCACGAACACGAACGCGAACCCGCCGACGCGCGCATCGTAGCCGTCCGCGTCCGCGACACCGAGCATTCGCACGAGCGCCGCGAGGTAGATCTCGCGCTGGCGCCGGTAGTGGCGCTCGACGTGCGCGGCGATCGCATCGGGCCCGTAGTCGGCGAGCACGTCCGCCTTCCAGTCGACGAGGAACGCGCGGCCGTCGTGCTCGAACAGGACGTCGATCACACCGCGGAGGTAGCCGTCCTCGACGACGAAGCCGTCGTCGGGCGGCACGGTTCCGAGCGGATCCGACGTCGACGCGATCGGGTAGAGAAACGGCGCCTCGCGGACGACGTGGTCGATCGCGGCAACCCCGTCGATCGTCGCGTCGCCGAGCGCGAGGGGCGCGCGCAACGCGGTGTGCACGAGCCGCATCGCGCTGGGACGCTGCGCGGAATCCCGGCCGTAGCGACGCATCACCTCGTCGAACAGCGCGTTCACCGCCGGGTCGTCGCACCAGGCGTCGAACGCGAGCGCGCGAACGGCCGCGAGGTCGACTCGCTCGATCGCCTCGTGCACGAGCGACCCCGACTCGGCGCCGCCGACGAGCTCTCCGCGCGCGACCGCGGCGGCCGACGGCGCGTCCGTGTCGCGCGTGATCGCATCGCCCCATGCGGTCGTATCCCGCTTCATCCGGCTGTAGCTCGTCACGACGATCGGTCGGGCGGCGGTTGCACACGCATCGAAATCCACTGCGAGCGTGCCCGATGGCGGCGGCGACGGCGGCTGCCAGTCGGCGAGGTCGGCGCTGCCCGCAATCGGCGGCGCGACACGAGGCGGCGGCGCGTCGATCACCGCGAAGAGGTCCGGACGCGCGTCGACGACCCCGCCGCTGATCAGCCGGTTCAACCGCCCGATGAGCGGCTCGAGCCGCGACCCGTCGGCCGGCTTCTCCTCGAGGCCGACGTAGAGGCGCCGCGCCGCCCGGGTGATCGCGACGTAGCCGAGCCGCTGGTTCTCCTCGAACTCGAAGCGCTTGATCGCTTCCTTCACGTCCTTCGACGCCTTCGTTCGCGACCCGACGTACGCCCGCCGCGCGCCGCCGTCGTAGTAGGTGTCGAGATCGGTCGACGACCCGCGCCACCCGCCACCCGACGCGTGCAGGAACACGACGTCCGCCTCGAGTCCCTTGCTCGCGTGCATCGTCATGATCTGCACCGCGTCACGCGCGTTCTCGACGCGCTGCACGCCGATCTGTCCGATCGGCGCCTCGGTCTTGTCGATCCAGCGGCCGAGGCGATCGATCAGCTCGCGCAGCGTCGCGGGCCCGCGGGTCACGACGTCCTGCAGCAGGTCGATCGCGACGAGCGCCTCGCCGAACGCGCGATCGTCGGACGCCTCGAAGATCGCGCGGCGCCGGTAGCCCGAGCCGTCGACGAGCTGCGCGAACAGCTCCGCGAAGCGCCGCCGCTCGGCGAGCCCGCGCCACTCGAGCAGGCGGGCGAACGCCGGGTGGTCCACGTCGACGTCGCGCCAGTCCGCGAGGTCCGGCAGGCGCGCGGCGAACAGCGGCGTCGCCCACGCCCGAAGCCGTCGGCGCGTGTCGAACGGATCGTCCACCGCGACGAGCACGTCGCGGACGTCGCGCATGCCGCCGTCGCCCGAGCGCGGCTCGGTTCGCACGACGCCGGCACGCACCCCCGCCTCGCGGCACGCCTCGCGCACGTCGGTCGCCTCGCGCCAGGTCGGCACGAGCACGAACACCTTGGACAGGTCGTCGACGAACCCCTCGCGCCGCAGCCGGTCGGCTTCCGCGGCAATCGCCGCGGGGCGCTCGCGCGGATCGCACCGCAGCAGGCGAATCGGCGGCCCGTCCTCGTCGCCCGACGGGGTCGAACGACCCGCGCGGACCGGCTCGTCGTAGCGGATCGCGCCGTCGAAGTAGGGCTGCACCTGCTCGGCGTCGAGCACGACGTTCAACGCCTCGATCAAGCGCGGCGTCGAGCGGTAGTTGTCGCGCAGCGCGACGCGCGCACCGCTCGCCTCGATCGCGTCTCGCGCGCGAAGGTAGGTGTGCACGTCGGCGCCGCGGAAACCGTAGATCGCCTGCTTGGGATCGCCCACGGTGTAGAGCGCCGCGCCGGACGCCGGGTCGAAGAGCCGACGGAAGATCCGCCACTGCACGTCGTCGGTGTCCTGGAACTCGTCGATCAACGCGACGCGATACCGCCGTCGCAGCAACCCGACCAGCTCGTCGCCGGCCGGCCCGTCCAGCGCGTCCGCGACCGCGTCGAGCATGTCGGCGTAATCGACCTCGCCGCGCGCGCGCTTGTGCTCGACGAATGCCGCGCGCACGAGCGGCACCGCCGCGCCGACCACCGTCGCGTCGAACGCCTCGCGCAGTGCGATCACCCGGTCGAGGAGCGCGTGCGCCCGATCGCCGGCCGGCGTACCGAGCTTCGCCAGCGCGCCCCACGCGGTCTTGTGGATCCCGGTCGCGTTCCCGCCACCGCACGCCAGCGCGAGCGCGGCGCCGACCGACGGGGCCGCACGCCACAGGACGATCCGTTCGGCGAGCTTCGCGAACGTCGCGTTCGGCTTGCTCGCGACGATCTCCGCCGCGACCGCCGTCGCCTCGTCGTCGAGCCACGCGGCGAACGCGGTCACGGTCTCGTGCCACACCGCCGGCTCGAGCGCGTTCGCGATCGGCGTGCGCAGCTCGAGCGCCTTGAACGCGAACGTCGACAGTCGATCGATCGAGCCGCCGTTCGCGAGCCACGCCTCGAACAGCGTGCTCCACGGCGCCTCGGTCGCGAGACGACGGCGAACCTGCTCGCGAAACACCGCCCGGAACGTCGCCTCGCCGTCGACGAGCACCGGGTCGAACAGCCGGCCGACACCGAACGCGTGCTCCGTCAGCACGCGCTGGCAGAACGCGTGGATCGTCTGGATCGACGCGCGGTCGTAGTCGCGCAGCGCCCGGCGGAGCGTCGCGCGCGCGCCGTCGTCGATCGTCCACACGGGACCGTCGTGCGCGTCCACGCCGTCCATGTCCTCGGTCAGCCGCGCGAGTGACTCGAGCAGTCCACGGATCCGCGCGCGCACCTCGTGCGTCGCCTTCTCGGTGAACGTCACGACGAGGACCTGCTCGATCGTCAGGTCGGGGTCGCGCAGCAACCGGTCCACGACGAGGTGCTCGAGCGTGTAGGTCTTGCCGGTGCCGGCGGACGCTTCGATCACGGCGGGCCGGTCGCTCGGCAGCTCGTCGAGGATCCGCGGCGCGGGGTAGCGCGGGGCGCTCACGATCGGGCCGCCTTCTCGAACAGGTCGCCGTAGCGCTGTGCGACGAGGGCGCTCGCCGTCGCATCGTCGAGGGGTTCGTAGCTCTCGATGTGACGCACCGGGTCGAAGTCGCCGGCCTTGCGGTCCGCCCGGCGCACGGCTTCGTCGAGTGGCTCCCCGTAGCGCGTCGCGTTGTAGGCCGCCTGCGCGGAAAGGCGATAGTCGTGCGCGCGTCCGTGCATGTCCGCGACCGTCGCCGCGAACCACGCGAGCGCGTCGTCCTGCGTCCGGGGATCGAGCGTCACGACGTGCGTCTTCTTCGTCCCGGCGATCGCGATCCGGTAGTCGCCGGTCGCGCGACCGACCGCGCGCAGCGCGAGCGCGTCGATCCAGCCGCGGAGCCAGTCACGCGCGGTCGGCTTGTCGTGCGCGACCGCGAACACGGTGCCGAGGTCGCCGTCCACGACGGCACTCGTCGACCCGATGATCGTCACGCGATGCGCGGTCGGTGCTCCGTCCACGTCCCACGTCGCATCGACTTCGATCGGCGGGTGCTGGACCGACGCCGGTCGATCGAACGCGGCGCTGCCGAACACGTGCGTTCCCAGCGTGCCGTCGAGCCCGAGGTCGGCGAGTTCGGCGCGCCATCGCTCGACGAGCGCGACGTGCGCGCGGCGCTCGACGCGCTGGAAGAGCGCGGTCGGCGCGTCGCCCGCGGCCTCGAAGCTCGCGATCGCCCGCTCGTAGGCGTCGTCGATCGGCGGGGCATCCGGACGGGACGCCGCCTCGAGCACGCCGCGCAGCACCATCGCCCGAGCGAGGTAGTTCGCCGCGAACGCCTCGTCGCGCTCGCCGAGCGGATCGTCGTGGTCGTACGCGACGAGGCGCAGCACGTCGCGGGCCCAGCCCTGCAGCGGGTTCTCGAGAAAGCGCCGGATGCCCGACAACGAAACCGTGAGCCGTCGCGGTTCGTCGTCGTCGCTGTGCCGGTGACGCGGCGGCGCGTCGATCACGAGCGCTCGCGAGACGCGAATACGCGCCGGCCGTTCGAGGCGTTCGGGGAGCCGGAGCACCGGCGGCCGCGTGACCCGGCGCGCCGAACAGTGTGCAGCGAGCGCTTCGCCGAGCCGTCGTGCGTCACGCTCGGCGTCGCCCGCCGCGGTGACGAGCGCGAGCGCCGGTCGCGTCGCGTAGTCCTCGGCGTGCCGATCGACCGGATGGGTCACGACGAGATCGCGCACCGCCGACCCGACGACGAGCCGCTCGAGCGTCCACAGCAACTCGCCGACCACCGACGACGGCGGCCGCTCGGCCTGCGTCGCGGCGTCGCGGTTGCCGTAGGTCAGCACGAGCGCGTCGCGAGCGCTCAGCACCGCCTCCAGGAACATGAAGCGATCGCGCTCGGGCGCCCGAACGTCGCCGGCCCGACGCGACGCCAACCGCAGGTCGAGCGGATCGCGCGACTCGCTGCCGGGGAACGTCCCCTCGTCGAGGCCGACCACATAGAGGACGCGGAACGGAATCGCACGCATCGGCTGAAACGACGAGACGGTCACCCCGTCGGCGAGCGGGTGTCCGTGACTCGCCGTCAGCGTCGCGAGCGCCTGCAGCACGAGCGACGACGCGGTGCGGTAGTCCACGTCTCGGCCGTCGACGTCGATCGCCGCGAGTCGCGTCACCGCCGCGCGGCATCGCTCGAGGGCGCGCACCTCGGCGTCGTCGTCGCCCGCCGCGACGTAGGCGCCGACGAAGTGCCCCAGGAACGCCGCCCACCGTGCGAGCGGCATCCGCGCGCGACCCGCGTACGCCGCGTCGGCGAGGAGCGAGCGAACCGCGACGGCGAAGTGGGCGGCGTCCTCCGCGTCGGCGACCGGTTCCGGCAGATACCGCTCGTCGCCGATCGCGAACGCCGGCTCGGCGGTCGGGCCCAAGAACGCGCCGAGCACGACACGGCGCACGCCCTGATCGAACGTGTAGAGGTCGCGCTCGACGTAGCTCCCGTCGAGCACGCCGCGATCGATCCCGTAGAGCACGCCCGTCTGGTCGCACCAGCGCAGCCACCGCGCCGGATCGCCGCCCGGGTGCCGCGCTTCGAACGCCGGGTGACCGAGCACGCCGAACACGTCTGCCCGTGTGAACGCGCTCGTCGGCAGTTCGAGGAGGCGACGCACGCCGTCCACGACGCGGCTCGCGTGTTCGGCCGGCACGTCGAGCAGCGTATGCGGGATCCCGTGCGCATCGGTGAAGACGCTCTCGACGTGCGCCTGCACCGCATCGAGCTTCGCCGGGTTGACGACGACACCGATCTCGTGAAACCGCACACCGCCCTCGACGCGCCGCCAGATGTCGGCCGCGACGGCCTCGATCTCGCGGCGCGAATCGGGGCACGCGAACACGCGCACCGACTCGTCCGCCGCGGCCGGCGACGCGACGCGTTCGGCCGCCGGCGCGCGAAACAGGATCGCCTGCTGCAGCCGGTCGAGCACGGTCGGCTCCCGGTCGCGTGCAGGCCGCTCGTAGCGTGCGACCGACACGAGCGCGTCGCCGCCCCGCTCCAGCAACAGGTCGAGGTTGGATCGGCCGGCGCGCGCCCAGTCCGCGACCGGCGCGATCGCGCCCCGGGCGTCGAGTTCGACGCCGCCGAAGAGCGGGTCGGGGCCGGGCGGCTCCGGCAGCGGGCCGACGTCGCTCGGTGCGTCGAGCCCGTCGAGGTCGGTGCGGAACTCGACGCACGGGTGCAGCGCGTAGACGTGCACGCGTGCCGTCGCGCCGAGTGCGACGAGCAAGTCGTGATAGGCGCGCCCGAGGTAGGAAAACCCGAACACGTGGACGACCGCCGGCACCGACGAAGCGTCGATCCCGCCGGCATCGCCGAGCGCCCGCATCCGGTCGGCGTGCGGGCCGGTCACGAACACGCGGCGCCACAGCGCACGCTCCATCCGCTCGATCGCGTCGACGCGGGAATCGACGCTCGCGGCCGTATCGACGCGCCACGCCGCGATCAGCTCCGGGCGATGCACCGCGTAGTCGTCGAAGAGTCGCGCGAGCCGCCGCGCGAGCTGCACCCGGCGCACCGCGCGGGCGTCGTCGCCCTCTACGGACTCGACGTAGCGGCGCGCCGGCTCGACGTCGGCCTCGGCGAGGAATGCGTCGTCGTCCAGCGCACCGATCAGCGCCGCCTGCACGACGTCGGGCGGCGACGCGCCCCGGTCGCCACCGCCGAGCCGGTCGACGAAGGTCGACCAGTGGAGGAACCGCACCTGGGCGCAAATCCCCAGGCGGCGGGCCAGCTCGAACTCGAGAAACGCGCGGATCGTCGCGGTCGGGACGACGATCGTGATCGGCTCGAGCGGACCGGCGTCGTCGCGCTCCGCACGCACCCGCGCGGCGAGTTCGCGTGCGAGTGCCTCGGTGCGATTCGACGTGACGATCGAGACGGCGCGTGCCCCGCCCATCGGGCCTCCCCTCCACCGGGGCCGACCGCGACGCCCGGGGCGGTCATCCTATCAGGCCGACCGCACCGGGGGGAGCCACGCGCTCACTGTTCGCGACGCTTCTCCTCGGCGGGCTTCGGGCCGCGGCCGTACTTCTCGTACCACTCGCGCCACTCGTCCTGCTTGCTCTGGATCGCGCGGATGCTCTCGAGCGCCTGCTCGGCCATCTTCCGCACCGTGGAGTTTCGGTAGACGAGCAGCTCGATCAGCTTCGGCACCGCGGAGCGATCGGCAAGCGATCGGAGTTGACCGCAGATCTCGACCTTCTGGTCGTCGTCGACGTCGTCGATCAGGAGGAGCAGCGGCTTGACGCGCGCCGCCCCGCGCACCGACGCGAGCCAGTGGATGAACGTGCCGCGATCCTCGTCGGTCCACGTCTCGTCGTAGTGCTCCTGCAGGAACGCGAGGTTCGTCGCCGACGGCGCCATCCGCTCGATCACGTTCGCACGATTCCGACCGATCGGCTGGCTCCACATCTCGCGCAGCAACGCGCCGCGCGCACTCGCGTCGAGTCCGGCCGCGACCGCCATCGAGTAGGCGTCCGACAGCCGGACGTCGGGGTTCTTCAGGTTGCCACGCACCGCGGCGATCAACTCGTCCTTCGAGTAGCGGTTCGCCAGTTGCCCGCCCTTGCCGGTGAGCAGACGCACGAGCGACCCCTTGCTCGGGCCGCGACCGCCGAGGTTCGTCAGCAGCTCCTCGGCGGTGAACGCTGGCGGCGTCGCCTCGACGAGTTGCTTGATCAGGCCGTAGCGCGACCGCTCGGCGTTCTTGTCCTTCAAGCGCGGCAACGCGATGACCGCGTTGCGAACCGCGTCGCGGACGTCGGACGAGACCTCGCTCCACGACTCCTTCGTGAAGCGCGCGAGCTCCTCGAGCCCGTGGCGCTGCAGGACCGGCCACCGGTCGAGGGCCGTCAGCTCGATCAGCCCGGGCAGATACTTCTCGACGAACGGGAAACCCGCGGACGTCGTCGAGGCCACGCGCATGCCTCCGAAGAATCCGAACAGCGCCTGGCGCATGTTCGCTTGAAGCTGCGAGCGGCGCACGCGCAGCAGTCGACCGAGGACGGCCGGCGACGCGACCTTCGCGCGGAGCACGTGATACTCCTTCGGCGGTAGGATTCCGGCGAGGTGCGCGACCGCATGCAGGTGCTGATTCGCCTCCGACTCGTCTTGCTCGAGGCGTTCGAGCACGACGTCGAGGAACGTCGCCGCGAGTGCCGCGTGCTCGGTTGCCGTCGCCGGCTCGACCGAACTCTTCGAGTCCCCGAGGCCGGCCGGCTTGATCTGGCGCGCCAGCGACGTCGCTTGGCGCCGCACGTTGACGAAGCCCGAGCGCGCGAGCGCGCCGACCACCTCGATCGGGCAGGGTTGCAGCACCATCGTCTCGGCGACGTTCTCGTCACCCGACTGCGCAGCGGCACACGTCGTCGCGAGCCATCGCGCGTAGATCGCGTCGCCGGCACGGCGGGCCTCGTCGCGCGCATACCGCAGCGACCGCGCGAGCGTGCCGTGCCACTTCGGGTGCGCGCCCCAGACGTCGAGCAATCGCGTCACGTACTGCGCGTCGTTCACCTGCGCCGTCTCGTGTGAATAGGCCTCCCAGGCCGCGCGCCGCAGCGAGACGTCGTCCGCCGTCAGGAGGTCGTGATAGCCCTCGATGTCCGCGAAGCGGCCATTGCCGGCGAGGAATCCGAGGAGCTGGGCCTTCGCGCGCCCCGAAGCCGCCTCGTATGCTGCCCGCACCTGCGGCCAGAGGTCGGGCCGATGCTTGCACAGTCGCTCCAGCGCATCGCTGAAGGTCAGGTAAATCGGGCTCTTGCGGCTGTTGAAGTAGCGGTCGCCCGCACGCGCGAGCAATGCGTCGACGACCTCGCCGTCGCCGCGGGACGCGAGCGCGTGCGCCGCGATCAACTGCACACCGCGGTCGGTATGCGAGAGCGCGCGACGCAACACGGTGGCCGCCGAGCCGCCGAGGAAGTGCAGGCTGCGGAGCGCCGACTGCGCGGCCTTGGCCGACTCGGTGCCCTTGACGAGGAGCTGTTGCACCTCGAACGTCAGGTCGCGCGTGGTCGGCGCCGCGGGCGTCGGCGCGAGACTCGCCCGCATCAGCTTCGCCTGCAGGGCCTCGTCGGAGCGCGGAAACCGCTTCTCGATTCGGGCGAACGTCTCTCGGGCGAGACGCATCTGTTCGAGCTTGATGTGGCAGAGTGCCTTGCGGTAGAGCGCCTTCACGCGAATCGACGGTGCCGCATCGGTGTGCGTCGCGACGCGTTCGTAGGTCGCGAGCGCGTTCTTGACGTCACCGTCCTGCGTCTCGACGAGCTTCGCCTTCGTGTAGAGCTCCGCCGGGGTTTGCGCCGGCGCGGGATCGACGCAGGAGAGCGTGATCGCGATCGCGGCGGCGGTCGTGAGCGACTGGAGTGCCATCGTGTTCCTCCGGGGTCCGGGCTTCGGTCGTGACGGGTGACGCGTGTCCCCGCCACGATGAGGATCGGCGATCGAGCGGGGTCCGAGGTCAACGCGCCGTCGATGTTCCGTCATGATTTCGTCAGTCGGTAGCCGACGCCGCGGACACTGACGATGCGATCCGGCGCCGTCGGATCGTCGCCGAGCTTGCGGCGAAGCTGACCGATGTGGTTGTCGAGGGTTCGCGAACCGGGAAAGTGGTCGTGGCCCCATACGCGGTTGACGATCTCGTCGCGCGTGAACGCCTTGCCGGGCGCAGCCATCAGCAGTGCGAGGATGTCGAACTCGGTGCGCGTCAGCTCGATCGCCTGGCCGTCGCACACGGCCGTGCGTGCGTCGACGTCGATCTCGAGGGTGCCGACGCGCTTGACGCCCGACAGCGACTGCCCGCCGTGCTGGCGCGCGCGACGCAGGTGCGCCTTCGTCCGGGCGACGAGTTCCGCCATCCCGAACGGCTTCGTCAGGTAGTCGTCCGCACCGAGTTCGAGCGCGAGCACCTTGTCGATCTCCTGGCCCTTCGCCGAGATCATCATCACCGGCGCCTCGACGCCGTCGGAGCGCAGGCGGCGCAGTACTTCGTAGCCGTCGATCTCCGGCAGCACGATGTCGAGCAGGATCAGGTCGGGATCACGACGCAGGCCTGCGTCGAGCCCCTTCGGTCCGGTGTCGGCCGTGACCGTGTCGTGCCCCTCGGACGCGAGCGCATCGGCGATCGCGACGCGCACCGCGAGGTCGTCCTCGATGATCAGGACCGTGCTCATTCGGCGTCCTTTCTCGTGAGCGTCGCGACGAGTGTCGTGCCGCCTCCCGGCGTGTCGTCGATCGTCAGGGTGCCGCCGTGGGCGGCGAGGATGTCGGTGACGAGCGCAAGGCCCAGCCCGCTGCCCGGCGGCGTGCCGGGGCCGTGGTGGTCGCCGCGCTCGAAGCGCCGGACCAGGCGCGCCCGCTCGGCGGCCGGGATGCCCGGGCCGTGGTCGGTGACCCGCACCACCGCCGCGTCGCCGTCGACTGCGGTCGCGAGTTCCAGCGGGCCGGCGCCGTACTTCAGCGCGTTGTCGATCAAGTTCGACACGACGCGCTCGAGTGCGTCGCGATCGGCGTCGACCGCGACCGCGCCGTTGACGCCGCCGGTGTCGATCGCGACGCCCTGAGCCTCCGCACGCCCGGCGAACGATGCGGCGGTGTCGCGCACGAGCGCGCTCAGATCGACCGGCTCCGGAACGAACCGGCGCCGCCCCGCCTCGAGTCGCGACGCGTCGAGCACGTTGCCGACGACGTGCGACAGCTTCTCCGCCTCGTCACCGATCAACCGGTGGTAGTAGGCGATCCGGTCGGCGTCGGTCACGCGCCCCGTGCGCAGCAGATCGGTGAAGAGCCGGATCGACGTGAGCGGCGTCTTGAGTTCGTGCGAGACCGACGAGATGAAGTCCGCGCGCATCGACGAGAGGTGCGCGAGCCGCGACGCCGCGCGCAGGGTCGCGAACGCCGCGGCCGCGAGGACGACGACCGCGAGGAGCGCGAGGCCGAGCATCATCAGCGCATCGCGGTCCTGCCAGATCGACGCGGCGACCGGCCGACGATCGACGAGGTGCACCGTGCGCGCCAGTGCCGGCAGCGCGACGGCGAGGTCGCCGTCCTCTTCGACGCGTGCGAAGTCGGCGTCGATCCGGCTCACGCGGATCGCCCGGTCGACGACGGCGTCCACCGGCACGACGTGCACCGCGCGGCCGCCGATCGCGTCGTCGACCGGGTCGCCGAGCAGCAGCGCGCACGCGACGTCGGCGATCGGGATCACGACGGGATCGGTCGGGGCGTCGCCCCAGCGTCGCGCCGCGCCGGCCAGGCAACGGTAGAACGCGTGCAGTGCGGGTGGCGGCGGCAGCTTCGCGTAACGCTCCCGGGCGAGCACGGTCTCGAGATACCCGAGGCCGAGGTCGCCGCGCTCGAGGCGCACGCGGTTGCGCTCGCGCGCCGCCGTGGCGGCCGCCGCGTCGCCGGCCCGATCGTGTGCGTCGGCGCGGAGTGCATCGATCGCGAGGGCGACGCGCGCGTCGCGGGGCGTGTCGTCGAACGCGGCGAGCACCGCGAACGCGCCTTCGGTGTCGCCCGAGCGGAGCGTCGCGCCGGCGAGGGCGAGGCGGACGCTGTCGCCGCGCACCGGGTCGTCGCCGCACGACTCGAGGGCGCGCCGGTAGAGCAGCGCGGCGCCGCCGAACTCGCCCTGCCGTTCGGCCCGGCGCGCCGCCGCGTAGTGCGGCATCTCGGTGAGCCACAGGTCGCGCTCGCTCGCCGACCGCGTCGCGTCGAGCTCGAACGGGAGCACCGCCCCGTCGCGAACGCGAATCGCCGCCGCGCCGGGCGTCGTCGGCCAGTAGCGCGCCGCAGCCCGAACGACGTCGATGCGCGGCAGGCCGCGTCCGTCTCGCGCCGCGTCCAGCTCCCGGTCCACCGCGGCTCGGATCGCCGCGGCCGCCCGATCGCGCTCGAACGCACGCTTCTGCGACTCGACGTCGCGGCGCCGGTCCAGCGACACGAACAGCGCGATCGCGAGGCCGAGGGCCGGCACCAGAAAGCCGAGCGCGGCGAGCCAGACGAGGCGCCGGGCGGCGGGTTGGGAGCGAGAGGTCGTCATCGTCGTCATCGGTCGAGAGGACTCATCATAGTCCTCGGATCGACGCTTCCGACGACGGTGCCCGTCAGCACTCGGTCAGAATTCGGTCAGACCGGCGGCAATCGCGGTCGGCGCGACGCAACGCCGGCCGGGGATCGGCCGTTTCCCCCGGGCCGGGGGAACGCATGGAGGATGCCATCCGATGAGGTTCTTCGCTCGCATCGGCGCGGCGCTCGCGCTGACAGCCTCGTGTCTCGCCGCCCAGCCGCGGTCCGGCGACTTCGCGGTCGCATTCGACGTCAACGGCACGTCGGCGATCGGCACGCTCGACCGCGCCGGCACGCTGACGACGCTCGTCGTCGGTGGGTTCGTCGGGGACGTGCAGCGGGTGCGGATCGCGCCCGACAACCGCTCGCTGCTCGTGCTCACGTCGGACAGTTCGTCCGGCGCGCTCTGCCGGGTCAGCCCGACGGGCGCGATCACGACCCTCTACTTGGTTCCGCCCGGCCCCTGGAGCGACTTCCTCGTCGACCAAGACGGTAGCGTGATCGTGACGGGGATCTTCTACAGCCTGCGCCTGCAGGGCCCGACCTTCTCGCAGTTGCCGTTCAGCGGCCCGGCGATCCTGCGCGATCCGGAGTCGACCGACATCTACGTCGCGCCCAGCTTGCGCTGGCTCGACCTCCTCCGCTTCGATCGCGAGACGAACCGGTCGACGCGGGCATTCTCGGGATCGCTCGGATTGTTCACGGCACAGCGATTGACGATCGAATACGACGCGACGACCGGCGGCGTCCTGTTGGCCGGCCCCGGTCTGTGGCGCGTCGACGCGGCGAGTCAGCTGACGACGATGTGGACGCAACGGCCCATCGTCGGCCTGCGCGCCGATCCGGCGACCGACGACTTCTTCGTCGCCGACGGGAACACCGTGTTCCGGATGGAGCCGAGCGGTCGATACGTCGCCGCGTGGGGCAACGTGACGAAGCTGCTCGACTTCGACGTGTGGGGCGCGGGCGGGGTCGTCGCGACCGGTGTTTCCACACCGGGTTCGTCGCAGCGCGTGTCCGTGAACCTGCCGGACTCGCCGGGCGCGGCCTACGCGCTCGCCCTGTCGTTCGCCGGTCGTCGACCCGGCATCGCGCTCGGGTCGCGCGTCTTGCGGATCACGCCCGATCCCCTCTTCTTCGCGACGCTTGGCCGGGTGTGGCCGGGAATCACGTCGCGCTTCACGGGGCAACTCGATGCGCTCGGCCGAGCGGAGGCGGCGTTCACGATCCACGACGGCGTGCCGCGCGGTAGTGTCTACACGCTCGGCGTCGCGGCGATCAACTCGGCCAAGCCCGACGGGCTCGACGTCGCGGTCACATCGGTGGGAGTCTTCTGAATCGAGCACCGCCACCCGGGCGGTGCGGCGTCGTCAGCGTCAGCCGCCCTTGCGGCGGACCGTGCGGACGACGCGGCGCGGGCGTCAGCTCTTGCCGCGTTTCTTCCGGGCAGTCGTGCGCTTCTGCGCGCGCACGGGCGCCCGCTTGCGCGCCGTCGCCTTTCCTCGGCGCGTCTTGATCGCTCGATTCGGCGACCAGCGTTGCGCCTTCTTCGCGCGCTTGGCGGCCGCGATGTTCGGAGACCAGCGCTTGCGCTCGACCTTCGCGACGGTCTTCTTCGGGAACGTCACCTCGCCCCACTCGGTACGGATCGTGACGAGGGCGTCGGTCTCCTTCGTGATCACGCCGTCGAATCGCCCCTTGTTCTTGAGCGTGATCGTGTCCGCGTGCGCGACGCCCGCGAGCAACGCGATCGTCGCGGCAGCGGCGGCCATGGTTCGCATCGTCGGCATTCAACCTCCAATCCGAGGGTCGGTTTCCTCTTTCCTGATCGGCGAGAAATGCGCTTCTGCGGAGTGCAATTCGTTCGCACGGGCCCGCAACGCGCCAGCCCCCTGGCCGTTGCGACAACCGGGGGTAAACTGGGGACGGACGGGGACGAGACGGGAGCCGTACGGCGATGACTGGACTGGTTCGACTCGGATCCGCGATCGCGCTCGTAGTCGGGGTCGCGGCCGGCGCGCAACCGCGACCCGGCGACTTCGCGGTGGCGTTCGATGTGAACGGGACGTCGGCGGTCGGCACGCTCGATCGCAGCGGCGCGTTGACGACGCTCGTCACCGGCGGTTTCGTCGGGGAGGTCCAGCGCGTCCGGGTCGCGCCCGGCAATCGCTCGCTGCTCGTGCTGTCGTCGGACAATGCGGCCGGGGCGCTCTATCGCGTGACGGCCGGCGGGACGATCGCGACGCTGTTCACGATGCAGTCGGGCTTCTGGACCGACTTCACGGTGGATCAGGACGGAAGCGTCATCGCGCTCGGCCTCTTTCGCTGCTTCCGGCTCCAAGGGTCGACCCAGACGCCGCTGCCGCTGCTCGGCGAGGCCCTGTTCCGCGATCCCGAGTCGATCGACCTCTACTTCGTGCAAAGTGGTTTCTCGCTCGTGCTGACCCGCTACTCGCGGGCGACGGGCGCGCTCGCGACCCTCGGCGTGCCGCAGGCATTCCCGGGGCGCACGACGCTCGAATACGACGTGCTCACCGGTGGCCTCCTGTTCGCCGGGCGCGGCCTGTGGCGCATCGACCGCTCGAGTCGCATGACGACGCTGTGGACGCCGCGCGACATCGTCGGGCTCCGCGCCGACCCGACGGGCGACGGCTTCTTCGTCGCCGACCGGAACGCGGTCTACCGGATGGAGCCGGGGGGCCGGTTCGTCGCCGCGTGGGGCAACGTGACGAAGCTGCTCGACTTCGACGTGTGGGGCGCACGCGGCGTCACCGCGACCGGGCCGTCGACGCCGAGTTCGCCGCAGACGGTGTCGATCGACTTGCCGGACTCGCCGAACGCGGCCTACGTCGCGGCGCTCTCCTTCGGCGGCCGGCGGCCCGGTATTCCGCTCGGCGCGCGCACGTTGCGGATCACGCCCGACTCGCTCTTCTTCGCGACGCTCGGCGGCGGGTTGCCGGCGCTGACGTCGGGCTTCGTCGGCCGGCTCGACGCGCTCGGCCACGCGCAGGCCGCATTCCGGATTCGCGCCGACGTCCCGCAGGGCGTCGTCTACACGCTCGGCGTCGCCGCCCTGAACCCGGCGAAACCCGACGGTCTCGACTTCGCGGTCACGTCGATCGGCGTGTTCTGAGCCGGACGCACGCGCGGGAATCGGTATGCTGGAGCGATGCCCGAGCTGCCCGACATCCACGCGTATCTCGTCGCGCTCGAGCCGCGGGTCGTCGGCGAGTCGCTGCGCGGGTTGCGCGTGAAGAGCCCGTTTCTCGTCCGCTCGATCGCACCGCCGATCGAGTCGCTCGTCGAGACGCGCGTCACCGGGCTGCGTCGGCTGGGCAAGCGGATCGTATTCGCGTTCGAGGGCGACCGGTTCCTCGTCGTGCACCTGATGATCGCCGGGCGGTTTCGGTGGCGGAAGCCGGGTGCGGGGCTGCCCGGCAAGATCGGGCTCGCGGCGTTCGACTTCGACGACGGCGCGCTCCTGCTCACCGAGGCCGGCTCGAAGCGCCGCGCGAAGATCCACGTCGTCGAGGGCGAAGCCGGGCTCGCCGAGCACGATCCCGGCGGGGCCGAAATCGCCGATCTGGACGTCGCACGCTTTGCCGCATTGCTGCGCGAAGAGAACCACACGCTGAAGCGAAGCCTGACCGACCCGCGCGTGTTCAGCGGCATCGGCAACGCCTACTCCGACGAGATCCTGCTGCGCGCGAAGCTCTCGCCGCTGCTCTGGACGAGCCGCATCACCGACGACGAGGTCACGCGGCTGTTCGACGCGACGCGCACGGTGCTCGACGAATGGTGCGAACGCCTCGCGGCCGAGGCACGCGACGCGTTCCCCGAGAAGGTCACCGCGTTTCGCGACGGCATGGCGGCGCACGGCCGATTCGGCGAACCGTGCCCCGCGTGCGACACGCCGATCCAGCGCATCGTCTACGCGTCCAACGAGACGAACTACTGCCCGACGTGCCAGACCGGCGGCAAGCTCCTCGCCGACCGCGCGCTGTCCCAGCTCCTGAAGAAGGACTGGCCCCGCACGCTGGAGGAACTCGAGGCCCGGCGACGACCGCCGACGGAGTAGCTACCGCACGCGCTCGATCTCTCCCGGTCGCCAGCTCTTGTCGAACCACGGCTCGAGCGGGCCGTAGAGCCGCAGGATCGTGAACCACCCCTTGCCGGGCACCGTCTGGATCCAGTTGGCCTCCTTGCCTTCCGGTGCCGTCGGGCCGAACCAGAGATCGATCGAGCCGTCGGCGTTCGCAACGAGCGGGCTCCGCTTGCTGTTCTTGCTGGGGAACGGCTGGCTCGTCTGGAGTTCCGAGCGTGTCTGCGGGTCGTAGACCACGACCGACCAGAAGTCCTTCGCCGGCACGTTCGCGGGAATGTTGAGCTTGTAGGTCCTGCTCCCGTGGAGGAAGGCGCCGTCGGCATCGGATATCGAGAGCGCGTACTGCGATCCCTTGCCGACCATCTTCAGGACCATCGCCGGTGTGTTCACGGTCGCGATGTAAAAGAAGAACGTGCGCGCGTCGAGGTTTCGGCCGCCGGTGCCGCCGTTGCGCAGCCACTGGTAGCTGTTGCCGACGAACGCGGTCTTCCACCCGCTGTCCGGATAGATGTCCGTGCCGTCGAGGCGGGGGCGGAACGCGATCGCGCGCGCCGTGCCGTTGCCGATCGCGACGGCGCTCGTCAGGATCTTTTTCTGGCGCGCGGTCGGCGTGAACGGCTTGCCCTTCTCGATGCCGACGGCGGCGAACAACCCGCGCAACTCGGGGTCGAGCAGGCCGACCGGCTCACGCTCCACGACGGTGTGCAGTTCCTCGTAGAACGCGTAGTCGTTCGCGTGGATCGTGTTGAACGACTTCTCGGACATGCTGACGAACTGCATCGGCGGCGGGCTGCTCTTGCCGGCGAGCGGGTAGACCTTGAAGCCGCTCTTGAACATCGCGGTCGACGCCGCGGGGCTTCCGTCGACGAGGAAGCCGCGAAGGATCACCCAGTTCACGTAGCTCGGCGACCGCACGACGAAGTAGTCTTCGCCATCGACCGTCGCCTTCTTGCCGCCGATCGGCCCCTCGAGATCGCCGTCGTAATCGGGCGGGAGGATCAGGTACTTGCCGCCCTTGCCACGGTCGGGGCCCGGGATGCCCATGTCGACGACGAAGCGGAAGTAGGCGTCGTTGACCGTGCCGGGGCCGCAGCCTGCGGGGATCTCGACGACCGTGGGGCCGTCCTTCTTCAGGTTCAGGAAGCCCGAGCAGTAGACCGTGTCCGTGTTGGCCGTGAGGAACAGCGGGCTCGAATCGCACAGCTTGTCCGCGATGATGAAGCGGCTCGACGAGTCGGCGCCGAGCTCGACGTGGCCGAGGCGCAGTCCCTCGATCGACGTCGCGGGGATGCCGTTGAGGAACGTCTCGACGCCGCGGATGAGCAGCAGGTTGTCGTAGAGCTTGTCGGTCGTCGCCTCGTCGGGCATGCCGTCGAAGAACCGGAGCGTGCCGATCGGCGTTTCAACGACGTCCGGCGTCATGATCTTGCGCGGGATCGCGTGGTTGTAGCCCGGCGTCGCGTCCTTGTCCTGACCGGGCCCGGCGACGCGTGCCGCAGTGCCGGCGTTCGTGCCGGCGCAGCCGACGACGAGGAGCGTGCCGGCGATGGCGGCCACCGCGCTCAGGGAGAGGCGAAGTCGATGCGGCATGGGTCGTGGTCCTTTCGGAAGCGGTCTTCCGTCAGGGTAGTCCACGAACCGCGGGCGATCACGCGACGTCGGGCGGGTGCTTGCTCCATCGGCCTCGTGTGTAGGGGCGGTGCGGGCGATACATGAGCCCGAGCATCAGCAAGGCGATTTGCGGGATGAAGCCGGCGAAGAGGAGCGTCGCGCCGGTGAACTTGTTGAAGCGCACGAACTGGAAGTGCGCATACCACGCGATCGGCCAGAACAGGAATCCGACGATCGCGATCGAGAGGATCACGACGCTCGTCACTTTCGCGGTCCGGTAGCCGGCCGCGGCCTTGAAGCCCGCACCCCGTGCGACCCGCTTGGTCGACGGCCAAACCGCGAACCCGATGAACAGGATCGCGACCATCACGGTGAAGTAGATTCCGTAGGCGGTGGCCATCGTCACCTCCCGTGTTCTTGCCACCACGCCGCATACGGCGTGTTGCGGACCATCATCCGGTTGTAGTCGCTGCGGTCGCCCCACCACGTGGGTCCGCGCTCGCCGAGGGCGACCTTCGCGGCGTGGACCGCGGCGCGCGCGTCGCGGAGCGCGTCGTCGTCCGAGGCGGCCATCGCCGCCTTCACCGCGCGCCGAGCCGCCATCAACTCGCCGACCAACCGCGACCGCTCGGCGTCGGACAGCGCGGGATTCGTGCAGCGCCACAACCGCCCCCGATGCACGAAATAGCGCCCGTCGGGTGTTCGCGTATGACCCATCGTCCCGCATTGTAGCATCGCGCGCAGTTCGCAATCCGCGAACTTTCGGGGCCGAGCATGCGTGCTCCGGGGCGGAAGTTCGCGCGTTGCGAACTCGGCGGGTATGCTGCCTTCGTGATTGAAACGCTGCTCGCAACCCTGCTCGCGACGCTGGCCGCGCTCGGCGGTCCCGCGGAGACCGTGCCGCTCGAGCTGCGGCTCGTGACGGCAGAGGGCCTCCCCTACGACGGCCCGTGGACCGCGACGGTCGGAGCGGAGCAGCACGATTGTCCGCACGGCGTGCTGCGCGTTCGCGTGCGGCCGGGCACGATGCAGATCCGGGCGGAACCGGCGGGTGTGCGTTCTCGCGGTGCAATCGCGGTGGAGACGATCACGGTCCGCCCCGGCGCGCCGCGGTCGGTCTTGCTGCGACTCGGCTCGTCGACGCGGGTGCTCGTGATCGTGCGCACGCGTTGCTCCGGGAGAATCGCGCGAGCGGAGTTCCGCCACGAGTCCCGACTGATGCCCGACGAGTCCGCGAGGTGCTCCCGCGATCTCGGCACCGGCGTCTACGCGTTTCACGTCCGGGCCGGCAGCAGGTCCGCGCGGTTCGAGTTCGCAGAACGCTCGTTCGTGACGCGCGCGCTGCGAATCGCCGAAGTCGCGATGCCGAAGCAACACGGCTCGGTGTGCGACCTCGGCTACGTCGCGACACGCCCCGCGGCACTGCTCGCATCGGGGCGCGTGCTCGACGCCGCCGGCGCGCCGGTCGAATACGCTTTCGTGCATCCCACGCCCGGGCGAACGGTGCAGACCGACGAAGCCGGACGGTTCGAGATCCACGGCTTCCCGGATCAGAAGGCACTGGCGATTCGCGCCGAGTCGGGCCGATGTCTGGCCGACATCGTCACGTTCGACCAGGTGTGGGATCGGGCGCCGACGCTACGCGTCCGGACCCCCGCGCTCGGATTGACGATCCGGCTCGCGAACACCGCGCAGGTCGAAACGAGCCTGCTCGTCGACCCCGGCATTCCCCACGAGGTCTGCCACGTGTTCGTGCGGACGGCGGACGGCAACCGCGAGCCGATGAACGTCGTGGGCGAGCGGCTCGTGAAGTCGGGCCTCGTCGCGGAGACCGTCGTCGTCGAGGCGGGCTTCTGGGCGATCGACCGCGCGCTCGCGGAGCGAACCGTTCGACTCCGTCCCGGCCAGAAGACCGAGCTGCCGCCGATCGACGTCCGCGGCAAGATCCAGTCCTTCCGCCTCCGCGTCGTCGGCGTCGACGGCAAGCCACTCGACAATCGGCGCGTCGCGTTCCCCGGCAGGGACGGCGTCGGCCACACCGGCGCCGACGGCGTGCTGCGCGCGTTCGCGGTTCGAGACGATGCGAACCGGTGGCCGATCGTCGTGACCGCGGGCGCGCGCAAGGTCGAGGCCGTGCTGACGCCGGCGGACCCCGCCCCCACGATCGTCCTGCCGTAAGGTTCACAATCCGTGAACTTTGGGGGCCGAGCACGAGTGCTGCGGGGGTGAAGTTCATCGATCGTGAACTTTGCGCTATGACTTCGGGGATGAGCAAGCGACCGACGGTGTTGATCATTCGCGACGGGTGGGGGCGAAACCCCAACCCCGAGCACCACGCATTCAATGCGATCGAGCTGGCGGAGACGCCGCGCTGCGATGCGCTCGTGCGCGAGTATCCGACGACGCTGATCCGGACGAGCGGGGAGGACGTCGGGTTGCCCGTCGACACGATGGGCAACAGCGAGGTCGGCCACCAGAACCTCGGGGCCGGGCGGATCGTCGACCAGGAGTCGGTCCGGATCACGAAGGCGATCCGCGACGGTTCGTTCTTCGAGAACCGCGCGCTCGCGGCCGCGATCGACCGCGCGCAGGCCGGCGGCGGCACGGTGCACCTGCTCGGGATCGCGTCGGACGCCGGCGTGCACGGGATGCTCGAGCACCTCTACGCGTGCCTCGAGCTCGCGAAGCGGGAGGGCGCGGAGCGCGTGGCGGTCCACCTCTTCACCGACGGCCGCGACACCGGCCCGTTCACCGGTGCGGATTTCGCGCGCGCGGTCGCCGACAAATGCGTCGAACTCGGCGTCGGCCGGATTGCGTCGGTGATCGGGCGCTACTGGGCGATGGACCGCGACAACCGGTGGGAGCGAGTCCGCAAGGCCTACGACTGCTTGACCGGGCGTGACGACGCGCCGAACTTCGCCGACGCCGAGGCCGCGATCCGCGCCTACTACGACGCGCCCGACGCCGACAACCTGAAGGGCGACGAGTTCGTCACGCCGCGCACGATCGGCGACGACCCGGCGTCGACGCGCATCCGCGACGGCGACTGCGTGATCTTCTACAACTACCGGGGCGACCGGCCGCGCGAGATCTCGCGGGCGTTCGTGTGCGACGACTTCCACGGCCACATGCCGCCGTCGCCCGACTCCGGCGAGAAGGGGTTCGACCGCGGCGACAAGCTCGACGTCGAGTGGGTCTGCATGACCGCCTACGCCGAGGACCTCGCGGCGCGCTGCCCGGTCGCGTTTCCGAAGCCGCCGAAGATGAAGGACATCGCGGGCGGCTACCTCTCGGACCTCGGGCTCACGCAGTTCCGCTGCGCCGAGACCGAGAAGTTCCCGCACGTGACGTTCTTCTTCAACGACTACCGCGACGACCCGTTCCCCGGCGAGGCCCGCGCGATGGCGCAGTCGCCGCGCGTCGCGACGTACGACCTGCAGCCGGAGATGAGCGCGCGCGAGGTGTGCGACCTCGTGCTCACACGCCTCGCGGCCGACGACTGCGAGGACTTCTTCGTCGTCAACTTCGCGAACACCGACATGGTCGGCCACACCGGGGTCCTCCAGGCGGCGATCCGCGCCGCGGAGACCGTGGACGCCCTCGTCGGCGAGATCGTCGACGCGACGCTCGCCCGCGACGGCGCGCTGATCGTCACCGCCGACCACGGCAATTCCGAGCAGATGTTCGACCCGAAGACCGGCTCGCCGCACACCGCGCACACGACCTACGACGTCGAGTGCATCGTCGTCGACCCGGCGCGACGCGGCGCGACGCTCCGCGACGGCGGCCGCCTCGCCGACGTCGTGCCGACCGCGCTCGAACTGCTCGGCGTGCCGCGGCCCGACGCGATGACCGGGCGGTCGCTCCTCGCATGATCGTCCGCTGGGGCTTGCGTGCGGTCGACGCCCTCGTCGTCGGCGGCGGCCCGGTCGGGATGCTCGCGACGCATCGCCTGATCGCCCACGGCCTGTCGGTGCTCGCGATCGACCAGCGCCCCGACGCGACCCAGCCGCGCTACTCGGTCGTGCTGCACCCCGCGTCGGTCGCGCGCCTCGCGGCGGCCGGCTTCGACCCGACCCCGCTCGGCCACACGATCGAGCGCATCGCGATTCACCGTGGTGCCGACCGCACCGCCGGCTGCGCACTCGCCGAGGCCGGCCTCGGCAACGCGGTCACGCTCCCGCAGCACCGGCTGCAGGAAGCGATGGACGCGACGCTGCCGATCGAGCGCGGCATCACGATGGCGTCGATCCGCGTCGCACCGCCTGCGTCGACCGCGACCGTGACCGACGACTCGGGCGAGGAGCGCACCGTTCGGGCGCGGTTCGTCGTCGGCGCCGACGGGATTCACTCGCGCGTGCGCGACGCGATCGGTGCGACGTTCGTCGACCACGGTGCGGCCGACCGGTTCGTCCTCGCCGAGTTGACCGGCGACGTCGGGTTTGAGGGCGAGCTGCGCTACGGCCTCGACGACCACGGCGTGAGCGCCGCGTGGCCGCTCCCCGACCGCCGCGCGCGGATCAACATCGCGGTGGGCGCCGACGACGAGGCGCCGACCGACGACGACGCGATGCGCGCGTTCCTCCGCGAGCGCGCGCCGTGGTGCGCGATCGACGTCGAGCACGTCGACTGGGCGACCGCGGCGACGCTCGAGAACCGCCTGACCGACCGCTTCGCGAAGCACGGCGTCGCGGTCGCCGGCGATGCCGCACACTCCGCGAACCCGATCCCGGCGATGAGCCTCAACCTCGGCCTCGCCGAAGCCGACGCGATCGCCGACGGCATCGTCGCGCACGACCTCGCCGCCGCGATGCGCCCGTTCGACGCCGTCGCCGCAGACCTCTTCGGCCGTGACCGCTCCGGAAGCGAACCCGACCCGGTTCAGCGCCGCCTGCGCGCGTCGCTCCCCGCGTTCGGCGACGACGCCGCCCGGCTCCTCAGCGCGCTCCGCTGACCCGCACCTCGAACGACGTGTCGAGCCCGTCCGCATCGACGATCACGCACCCGCGCGCGTCGTCGTAGCGCCAGTCGCGCACCGGCGTGCCGCGCACCGTGACGCCCTTCGGACGATCGTCGACGCCCCACACCTCGACGCGCACCGGCCCGGGACGCGCGCCCCACGTGCCGTCGATCGACTCGACCCGCACGACCGCGTCGTCGCCGTCGAACGTCGCGGTCAGCGCCGTCAGCCGATACGCGCCGTCGCGATACGCGTAGCCGTCGCCGTCGTCCTCGTAGAACGGAAACGCTCGCTTCGGCCCCGGGTAGCACCGCAGCACGAGCGGGCCGTCGGGTGCCTCGCCAACGTGCTGCACGACCGACTGCATCGGGATCACCGAACCGGCGCGTGCGAAGATCGGGATCCGGTCGAGCGGCGCGTCGACGGTGAGCCGCCCGCCGGTCGACACGCAGCGTGCCCCCGTGTCGAAGTCGTACCACGTATCCGGCGGTGGCGACACCGGCCACCGCGTCTCGCCGATCCGCGTCACCGGCGACACGAACAGCGCATCGCCGAGCAGGAACTGGCTCTGGTACCACGGCTTCGTCGACCCGGTCCACTCCGGGTAGTCGAGCAGCGGCAGCCGCGCGATCGGCACGCCGGTCTCGGCGCACTCGCGGAAGAGCGAGTAGAGGTACGGCAACAACCGGTAGCGCAGCTCGATCGCCTTTCGGTTCGCGCTCGTGTACGGCTCGCCGTGCACCCACGGCTCCTGGTCGCGCGTGTTCTTCGACGTGTGGTTGCGGAACAGCGGCAACAGCGCGCCCACCTGCGTCCAGCGCACGAGCAACTCCGGCGACGGGCTCCCGGTGAACCCGCCGACGTCCGGCCCGGTGAACGCGTGCCCCGAGATGCTCCAGTTGACGACCATCGGCACCGACTGCTCGAGGTGCTCCCAGTAGCTGCGGTTGTCGCCGGTCCACCCGGCCGCCCATCGCTGCGACCCCGCGTAGGCCGCACGCGTCAGCACGAACGGCCGCTTGTCGGGGCGGAGTCGCGCGATCCCGTCGTGCGTCGCGCGCACCATCTGCATGCCGTAGGTGTTGTGCGCATACGCGTGGTCGACCGGCTCGCCGCGCACGCGGTGCACGACGTCGAGCGGCATCGTGCCCTCGGGTCCGTCGAACACGCTCGGCTCGTTCATGTCGTTCCACACGCCGGCGACGCCGAGGTCGAGCAGGTCCGCGTAGAGCCCGCCCCACCACTCCCGCGTCTCGGCGCGGTGAAAGTCGGGGAACGCGCACTGCCCCGGCCAGACGCGACCGGTGTAGATCGAACCGTCCGGCTTCTTGACGAAGTGGTCGCCGGCCACGCCCTGGTCGTAGACGAAGTAGCCCTCCTCCGCCTTGATCCCCGGGTCGATCATCACGACGGTCGCGAAGCCGTCGGCGCGCAGGCTCGCGATCAGCCCCTTCGGGTTCGGGAACTTGCCCTTGTCCCACGTGAAGCAGCGGAAGCCGTCCATGTAGTCGATGTCGAGCCAGATCACGTCGCACGGGATCTTCTCGTCGCGGAAGCGCTTCGCGATCTCGCGCACGCGTCGATCCGGGTAGTAGCTGTAACGGCACTGCTGGTAGCCGAGTGCCCACTTCGGCGGCAGCGCGATCCGGCCGGTGAGCGCGGTGTAGCGGCGGATCACGTCCTTCGGCGTCGGCCCGTCGATCACGTAGTAGTCGAGCCGCGACGAGTGCGCGCCGAACGAGAACGCGTCGCGCTCGGTCCGCCCGAAGTCGAAGAACGAACGCTCCGGGGCGTCGAGGAAGACGCCGTAGGCGCGGCCGCCGCGGATCGCGACGAAGAACGGGATCGACTGATACAGCGGGTCGGTGCCGCTGCCGTAGTAGTAGGCGTCGGTGTTCCACATCGCGAACGCCGAACCGCGCCGGTCGACCGGGCCCGACTTCTCGCCGAGGCCGAAGAACTGCTCGTCGGCGGGCATGCGGAACCACGCCTTCGACACGCGACCGTCGGCGCGCCGGGCAGTCGATCGTGCGTCCTCGACGAGGAACGGTTCGCCGCCCGCCCGACGGAAGACGAGCCGACCGTCGTCGCGGACGTCGACCCCGATCCCGTCGGTGCGGATCGAGAGCCCGTCGACGGTCGGCTGCACGCCCGGCCACGTCGTCGGCGCGCGGGCGAACGACTCGAGCGGCTCGATCGGCCCGGCCTCGACCCGCACCCGGACGATCCCCGATTCGAGCCAGTGCAACTCGACGGCCGCGCGCTCGTATCCGAGCCGGACCGGCTGTCCGCGCTGCTCGATCGACTCGAGCGCCCCGCGGTGGACCCACTGCGCGGCGGCACCGGGCGCAGCGGTCAGGATCGTCAGCAACAGGGCGGCGATTCGGCGCATCTCGGGATCTCCGGGGTCGGGTTCGGCCCGGGATCCTACCACGCAGTCGGCGACTCCGCGGAAATCTTCGCGGGCCTCCGACGTGTCGCCGCGTTCGTGCCGTTTGACGACCGAACGGCGCTCGAATACCGTGGTTGCCGGAAGGACATCACCGATGCGTTGGATACTGCTCGCCTGCTTGTCGTTGCCCGGAGTCGGATGCACGTCGTTCGACCTCCGCGCGTCGCGAACCGTGCCGATGGACCCGCCGATCTCGAGCGTCGACGCGACCCGATTCGTCGCGAAGGTCGACGTCGGCTCGATGACGATCGCGGCGTCCGACGAACCGGGCGTCTTCATCGAATACGAGGTCGTGCTGCGCGGCATCGACGAAGACGCGCTCGACGACGCCGAGGAGACGTGCGAACTCGAGGTCACACGCGACGGCCGCACGCTGCGCATCGACTCGCCGGTCCACTCCGCCCGGGACGCGACGCAGCGCGACTACCGGATCCGGGTGCGGGTCGGTCGCGACGTCGCGGTCGACGCGACGGTATCGGTCGGGGCGGTCAACGGCGTCGGCCTCCGGGGGCCGAAGCTGCGCTCGTCGACCGGGAGCGTCTCGCTCACCGGTGGCCGCGGCGCCGCGGACCTCCGCACGTCGGTCGGAATGGTCGCCGTGCGCGACCACGTCGGCACGCTGCTGGCCCGCTCGTCCACCGGCTCGATCGACGCGGAGATCGAAGCGCTCGACGGGGACGGATCGGTCGACTGCGAGACGTCGATCGGCAGCGTCCGGCTCGTCGTCCCCGCGAACACCGACGCGACGGTCGACGCGGCCACGTCCGTCGGGAGCATCACGGCCCCCGCCGGCATCGCGGTCCGCGGCGATTACACGTCGAAGGCCGCAACCGGCATTCTCGGGGGCGGCGGCCGGACGATCCGACTCGTCACGTCGACCGGGTCGATCAAGCTCGAACGAGCCGACCGCTGAGCACCGGCGTCCGCCTCCGTCCCGTGGCCGACGACGATCTGCCGCTGCTCTTCGCGCACTACGACGACGAGGACGCGCAGTGGCTCGTCGCGTTCGTGCGCGAGTCGTGCCGCGAGCGCGACGGGTTCATCGCCCACTGGCGCTCGCTGCGCGAGAGCCCGGAGGTCACCCCGCGCGTGATCGTCGCCGACGACGCCGTCGTCGGTCAGATCGCGAGCTTCCCGCGCGACGGACGTCGCGAGGTCGGCTACTGGCTCGGACGTCCCTATTGGGGTCGCGGCATCGCGTCCGCGGCGCTCGCGGCGTTCCTCCGGTCCGAGGACACCGGCACGCTGCACGCGCGCGTCGCGAAGGATCACACCGCGTCGCTGCGCGTGCTCGAGAAGAACGGCTTCACGATCTGCGGCGAGGACCGTGCGTTCGGCAACGCCCGGGGCACCGACGTCGCCGAGTGGCTGCTCGTCAGACCCGGCGTCGCTCCCACGCCGCGCTCCGCAGACGCGCCAGCGTGACGGCAGCGAGCAACGCGAGGAACACGATCGCCGCGATCCAGCACGCCGCCGGTCCACCGCCGAGCGGAAACGCGATCGCCCACGCCAGCGGCAGGAACACGAACCAGCCGAGCACGCCGACCGCGATCCAGCAGAACAGCGTGTCCCCGGCGCCGCGGAGCGCACCGATCGCCGTCATCGCGGTCGCATCGAACGGCTGCACGAACGCGAGGTAGACGAGCATCGATGCGCCGATCGCGACGAACGTCGCATCGTCGTTGAACAGGTGCATCAGCGGCTCGCGGAAGAGGAGCATCGCGATGCCGCTCGTCGCCATCGTCGCGATGCCCAGGCGCATCGCGAGGAACGCCCGCGCGCGTGCGGTCCGGTAGTCGTTCTTCGCGACGTAGCGGGCGACGAGTGTCTGGGTCGCGATCAGCAGCCCGACGACGGGCAGGAAGCTGAAGTGGAAGATCTGAAAGACCGCGTGACTCGCCGCGACGACCGCCGGCTCACCGAAGCCGCGCAGGATTCGGAAGAACACGGCCCAAGCGCCGGTCTCGGTGACCCAATAGAGCCCGATCGGACCGCCGATCACGAGCAACCGCCGCATCTCGCGCAGTTGCACACGACCGCGAATCCCGATCGCGAATCGTCGCTGCATCCCGGTCGATCGCGCGACCACCCACAGAAAGGCGGTCGCCTCGATCGACTGGGCGATCACGGTCGCGAGCGCCGCGCCGCGCACACCGAGCTCGGGGGCGCCGAAGTGACCGAAGATCAACAGCCAATCGAGGCCGACGTTGATCGCGTTCGCGCCGGCGCTGATCCACAGCGGCGTCATCGCGTCGCCGATCCCACGGTAGAAGCTCGACACCGCCATCGTCACGACGACCATCGGCACACCGAGCAGCCGAATCTGCATGTAGGCGCCGCCGGCCACGTCCATCGGCCGCGTCCCGTAGCACGCGCGGATCACCGCGGGCGCAAACGCCGCGAACGCGACGTAGACGAGTCCCACACCGACGCCGACGACGAGCGCCGCGCGCAGGTGGCGACCCGCCCGCCGGCAGCGCCCTTCGGCGGCGTAGCGCGCCGCGAACGTCGCCACCGCCGTCATCGTCCCGAGCACCGGGCACATCATCGTCCAGACGAGGACCGACGTCAGCCCGGCGCCCGCCTGGGCGGTCGTCGAGTAGTGACCGAGCATCGCGACGTCGATCGCCTGCATCGCCGCGTAGCTGAGCAACCCGAGGGCGGTCGGCACCGCGAGGCGCAGGACTTCGCGAAGGCCCGAGTCCCCGCTCACTGCGCGGCGTCGCGTGGCTCGATCGGTTCGCCGAGGCGCCACGCCCGCTGCGATTCGGTCGCGGCGATCCGATCGACGAGCGCGGCCATCGGCCGGTCTTCGCCGCCCAGCCATTCGTCGAGCGGCGCGCGGCCGTCGCGGCCGGCCCCGTAGCCGAGACAATCCTCGTACGGCAACGCGGTGAGGTCGCGCAGGCCGAGCCGTCGCGTCTCTTCGAGCAGGTCCTCGCGCCGGTCGCCGACGACGGGCGTCAGCACCGGCGTCTCGAGCGCACGCTGCAGGGCCGCGATCCGCGCGACCGACTGCGACGGGGCTTGCGCGAGCACGTCGCCGGTGACGAGCGCGTCCGCACCGGTCGCATCGGCGACGCGCGTCGCGACGCGCCCCATCGCGAGCCGGTAGGCGACGACGCGATCACGTGAGAAGACCGCGTCGGCGAGCGCCTCCTGCGCGGCGCCGATGTCGAACGTGTGCAGCACGACTTCGCCCTGGGACATCGACAGCGCGGCGGCGAGCCGCGCGACCTTGTCGTCCGCCCGCGGGCCGTCGCAGGCTGCCGCATGCTCGAAGTGGACCAGCCGCACGGTGCAGCCGCGCCGCGTCATCCGATACGCGGCCACCGCGGAGTCGACGCCGCCGGAGACGAGCGCGACGACCGGCGCCGCCGACGTCGGCGGCATCCCGCCCAGGCCGGGGTGACGCTCGGTGTAGAGATACGCGCCGCCATCGGCGATCTCGAGCCGGTAGTTGTGCTGTGGCGTGTGCAGGTCGACCGGGCGCCCGGACGCCTCGACGACCGCCGCGCCCATCTGGCGCGCGACCTCCATCGACGTGACCGGGAAGCGTTTCGTCGCGCGCTTGACGGTGATCCGGAACGAGCCGTCGTGCGGTGCGGCGAGCGCGACGACGGCGTCGCGGAACGCCTCGACGCGCTTCTCGACCTTGTGGACCGCGGCAAACCACGAGATCCCCGGGGTGCGCGCGAGGACGGCCGCGATCGGCTCGAAGTCCGCGCCGTCGAGCGGCACCGTGATCCGCCCCTCCTCGGTGCGCACCTTCTTCGCACCCAGCCGCGGGAGGACGCGATTGAGGTGGTTGCGGAGCACGCGCTCCAGGCGCGTGCGGCCGCGGCGCCGCAAGCCGAGTTCGTCGAAGTGGATCAGCACCAGCGCGGGTCGCATCGAGACGTCCACAAGTCGCTCCCGTCCACGGGGTTCGCAATCACCACATCGCGGTGGACGATCGCCCGCCATGTCGTACACTTCGCGTAGACGCCGCTCGACGCGGCGAAGACGATACGAAGCCATCTCCCGGCGCGAAACGACGCGCCACCCAACTGGCCGACGGCGGCGCCTCGACGGCCCGCCAAACGATTGTCGCCCGCCGCACGACGGCCGGGCAAACGACGATGCAGACGACTCGAGCGACGGTTCCCCCCGTCGCTCGGGCTTTGTACGGCCCGACCGGCGTCTACGGCTTCGCGGTCTTTCGCACCGCTTTGCGGATCACGACCGGCGTCTTCGGCCGCGCCGAGAACGCGCCGCCCAGGTTGACGATCGGCACCCGTGCGATCGCGTCGACGACGTTCATCCCGTCGATCACCTCGCCGAACACCGTGTAGCCGCTGCCGCCGTGTCTCGGATAGTCGAGAGACACGTTGTCGACCAGGTTGATGAAGAACTGATCGCGCGCCGAGTCCGGGTCGCCCATGCGCGCCATCGCGACGGTGCCGCGCAGGTTCGACACGCCGTTGGACGATTCGTTCGGGACGGAATCGCGCAGCGGCCCCTTCTCCTCGCAGTTCTCGTCGTAGTGGCCGCCCTGGATGCAGAACCCGGGCGCGATGCGTTGGAACTGGGTCCCGTCGTAGTGACCGGAATCGAGATAGGCGAGGAAGTTCGCGACCGTCCGCGGCGCGCGCTCCGGGTCGAGCCGGATCACGATCGCACCGAGCGTCGTCTGCAACTCGACGACCGGCGGTCCGGCCGGGGCATCGGGTTTCGCGGCCGGCTCCTCGTCGGACGGGGCCGGGGCCGGGGCCGGCTTCGACTCGGCGGCCGGCGTCGCATCGGTCGCCTTCGCGTCCGCCGCGCCCGCTCGCTGGCGCTCGTTGTCCGCCCGGTAGTCGTCCCACACGCGGTAGATGCCGTATCCGAGCAGCGCGACCACCAGCAGCGTGACGACCGTGCCCAACTTGTTTCCCATCGTCGAGTCCTTTCGTCCGACCTACTCCGGCTGCACGCCGGTCAGTTCGATCGTGCGGAGCATCGCGATACCGCCGCGTTCGATCGCGAGCACGATGCGCTTGCCGGGGTAGCCGTAGCGCCACACCGACGCGAACTGGCGCGCCTCGGCGAGCGGTTCGCCGTCGACGTGCGTGATCCGGTCGCCGGGACGCAGACCGGCGCACCACGCCGGCCCGCCCGGCTCGACGCGTTCGACGGTCGTCGTATACGGCGCGTCGTCGCCCGAACCGACCGCGAACTCGATCCCGTGCCGGACCGGTTCGACCGATGCGAGTCGCACCGCGATCGCGTGGCGCGACGTCGCGACGTCGTCCGGAATCGGCTCGCCCAAGTCGAGGTCCGCGTCGATCCGCGTCACGTCGAGCGTGACGACCGAGCCGGCGGGGTGCGTGCCGAGGATCCCGTCGAATTGGCTGCGGGTGCGGACCGGGACGCCGCCGACCGCGGTCACGATATCGTCGTAGCGCAAGCCGGCGCGATACGCCGGTGACGACGTGTAGATGTCGGTGACCCGCACGCCGAGCACCGGACGCTCGGCCGCCGCGACGAACACGCTCGCGAGCTCTCCGTGCCAGACCGGCTTTGCGGTCGACAGCGGCTCGAAGAAGTTGCGGATCTGATTCGACGGAATCGCGACGCCGATGCCGGTGTTCACGCGCACGCCCGCGAAGCGCGTCATGATGCGGCCGTTGATCCCGATCACCTCGCCCCCGAGCGTGATCAGCGGGCCGCCCGAATTGCCGGGGTTCACCGCGGTGTCGGTCATGATCGCGTCGGTGTACCCGCCCTGGTTGTGGTGCAACGCGCTGACGATGCCGAACGTGACCGTCGGGCGGCCATCCTGCGAGAGCAGCCACGGGTTGCCGAGCGCGAAGACCCGCTGCCCGGGCACGACGCGGCTCGAGTCGCCGAGCGGCAGGAACGGCAGATCGCTGTGCTCGCCCTCGACCTTCAGGAAGCACAGGTCGCCCCGCGCGTCCGCGCCGAGGCGCTTCGCCTTCAACGCCGGCCGGCCGTCGCCGAAGTAGACCGCCCACTGCTCGCGATCGCCGGCGACGTGATGGTTCGTGACGATCAAGCCGTCGGCACGAATGCAGACGGCCGAGCCACCGCCCACCGCGACGAACGCCGGCGAGCACCGCGCGACCAGCGCGACGAGCGCAGCTTGCTCCTGCCGCGCTCGTGCGAGCGCCTCGCGCTCGTCGTCGTCCGCACGCACGGGCGCGGCGACGAGGCACCCGAGCGCCAGCGCAGCCATGACGCGCACCCGCCGGCTCATCCGCGACTCCCGAGCGTCACCTGGACGGTCAGGGGCTCGCCGTCGCGCTCGATGACGACCGGCACCGTGTCGCCGGCCCGACGGCGCCGAAGCGCGCGTAGAACGTCTTCGGGTTCGAGGATTCGCGTGCCGCCGATCGAGACGAGGCGGTCGCCGACGCGCAGGCCCGCGGCCGCAGCGGCCGAGTCGTCGACGACGTACTCGATCAACACCCGCTCCGCGCCGGCCGAGTCCGCACGAATGCCGAGGAACGCCCGGGGATCGCGCTCGACGTGCCGACCCGCGACCAGGTCGTCGAGCGCGTCGAGCACCTGCGCGATCGGTGTCGCGAATCCGATCCCGGAATTGAGCCCCCGCGCGCCCAACGGATCGACGTGGCCGACGATCGCGACGACACGCCCGTCGAGATCGATCACCACGCCGCCCGAGTTGCCGGCGTTCAGGCAGCCGTCGAGCTGCACGGCGCGACCGTCGAGCCGCTCGTGCGCGCTCACGGCGCCGACGTTGATCGTCAACGGGTCGCGTCCCCACGCCGTCGCGAGGATCGCGACCGACGCGCCGACCGGCGGCAGCGGCGCGCGTGCGAGCGCGACCGGACGCGCGGCCGAGCGCGACGCATCGAACAGGATCACCGCGAGGTCGAGCGTCGCATTCCAACCGCCGACCCGACCACGCGCGAACGACCCGTCGGCGAACTCGATGCGCACGCCGGCGACGCACCCCACCACGTGATAGTGACTCGTCAGCACGACTCCGGGCCGGACGAGCAGACCGGTCACCGGTCCGCGCGCCCGCGCGATGTAGCGCTCGAAGACGTCCGCCTGGCCGCGCGGGATGCCGCGGTCGCGGCGCGCGCGATTCAGCCGGCTCCGGCGCACGCGTGCGGTCTCCCGCGTCAGCGCATAGTGGTCGATCCGAAGGGTCACGAGCGACGGCGCGAGCGCCCGCGCATGGCGCTGGAGCGTGCGCTCGATCGCGGTGTCGAGCGCCGGACGTTCACCCTGGGCCGGCGCCGACAGCGACGCCGCCACGACGACGAGCGTCGACGCGATCCGGATGGCGCGCGCGCTCATAGCTTCTTCAGCGGCAGGAGTTCGATCCGCACGGCCTTCTCCCAGCCGTCGCGGGAGAACCGGACCTCGACGGTCGCGCCGACCGGTCGTGCCGCGACCCGTTCGTTCAGTCGTCCGAGCGACGGAACGGAGCGGCCGTCGAACCGCACGATCCGGTCGCCGGGGCGGATCCCGTCACGATCGGCGTCGCTCGACGGATCGACCTTCGTCACGACGATCGCGTCGTCCTCGTCCGCGAGCGCGAACGGCAGGCGCGCGCTCGGCAGGTCGGCGTCGCGCGGCGGGCCGACCGGAAAGACGAGCCGGCGCAGTTCGTCGAGCCCGTCCTCGGTCGGGCGCAGCACGAGCATGCTGACGGTCGACGACGCCGGAAGCCGCACGAGGGCGCGCTGAAACGCGTCGAAGTCGGTGATCGTCGCGCCGCCGAACTCGACGATTTCGTCGTTCCGCGCGAGCCCCGCGGCGGCGGCCGCGCTCCCCTCGCGAACGGCCGTGACCCGCGCCCGAATCCGGGGCACGCTTCGCTCGGTGCACGAGAATCCGACGTCGCCGGCGCGCACGGTGTCGCGGTCGCGGAGCATGTCGAGCACCGCCTTGATCGGATCGATCGGGATCGCGGTGCCGAGCCAGCGGCCGAACGCGAACGCCTCGCCGACGACGCCGATCACCTCGCCGGACGCGTCGAGCATCGGCCCGCCGTAGGCGCCCGGGTTGACCGCCGCGTCGGTTTCGAGCACCTCGCCGACGTAGTCGCCGAAGCCGAACACCGGATAGCGGCCCGACACGGTTCCGCGCGACGCGACGACCTGGCCGGTCAGGTTGATCGCGCGGTAGGGGTTGCCGAGCGTCACCGCCGGGTCCCCGACCGCGACGCGATCACTCGATCCCAGGCGGAGATAGGGCATCTCCTCGCGCGGCGGCGGCACCATCCGCAGCAGCGCGACCCCGCTCGGGCCGCTCGCGGCGACGACGCCGGCGCGATACTCCTTGCCGTCGGCGGCCGTCAGGACGAGGCGCCCGGCGTCGACGACGACCGAGGCGGCCGTCAGCAGGTAGCCGTCCGGGTCGATCGCGAAGGCCGTTCCGCCGAACGGGTGACGCTGGCGGGCGCGGCGGGCGGCGTCGGTTTCGCGGCGCAGCGTCCGCACCTCGACCGAGAAGACCGCCGGGCTCACCGATGCGACGAACGCCCGGGAGCGCTCGCTGGAGGAAAATAGCGCGGAAGGCGACCGCGGTTCCGCTTGCGCGGGGCACCTACGGTGGCCGGTAGTGAAGATCGTGGTTGGTAGTAGTATGAGAGAGAGAACGACCTGTAGGACTCTGTTCGAGCCGCCTTCCGCGTCGCCCGAACGATACGCGGGCCGCGGGTCGGACGGTGTCATCGCACTGTAACGACGCAGTAACATTTGGCTTCGCTCTAAACCGTGAACGACCGGGAGTTCGCCGGCGCGTCGTGCGCCGCCGCGGTCGGCTCCCTGCTTTCTCGTGCTACCATCCCCGAACCGGAAGCGAGTGGCAAGATGGAAACAGACGCGACCCAGGCGATCCCGACCGACGATGTCGCCGCGCGGCTCGGCCGAATCCGAGAAGACCGCGATCGGATCCGCCACGACCTGGCGCGAGCGATCGTCGGCATGGACGCGGTCACCGACCTGCTGCTCGGCGCGATCCTCGCGGGCGGGCACTGCCTGTTGCAGGGCGTCCCCGGGCTCGCGAAGACGCTGCTCGTCAAGAGCGTCGGGCAGACGCTCGGCCTGCGCGCCGCGCGGATCCAGTTCACGCCGGACCTGCTGCCGGGCGACATCACCGGCGCCGAGGTGATCCACCTCGACAAGGACAGCGGCGAACGCGTCTTCCGCTTCATCAAGGGGCCGATCTTCACGAACCTGCTGCTCGCCGACGAGATCAACCGCACGCCGCCGAAGACCCAGGCCGCGCTGATGGAGGCGATGGAAGAGCAGCAGGTCACGTCGCTCGGCACCGTCCACCGGCTCGACGATCCGTTCCTCGTGATCGCGACGCAGAACCCGATCGAGCAGGAGGCCACCTACCCGCTGCCGATCGCACAGCTCGACCGGTTCATGTACATGGTGCACGTCGACTACCCGTCGTTCGACGAGGAGTATCGGATCATCCGCCACACGACGACGCGCACGCACGAGAACCTCGCGCCGATCCTCGACCGCGACGAGGTGCTGTGGCTGCAGCGCGCGGTGCGCACCCACCCGGTGCCGCGCGACGTGCAGGCCGCGGCGATTCGCCTCTGCCGGCTGTCGCGCCCCGATGAGGCCGACGCGCCGGCGTTCGTCCGCGACTGGATTTCGTGGGGTGCCGGCCCGCGTGCGGAGCACTTCCTGACGACCGGCGCCCGGGCGAACGCGCTCCTGGACGGCCGCGCCGCGGTCGAGATGCGCGACCTGCTCCACGTCGCGAAACCGGTTCTCCGCCACCGCCTCGTGCTGAACTACCAGGCCGAAGCCGACGGCATCGCACCCGACACGGTGGTCGAACGCCTCGTCGACGAGATCCCGGCGCTGCGGGCACTCCGCGCGCGCGACGACGAGGCCGCGGCGCCGGCCGGGATCTTCGGCCGCCTGTTCAAGCGTCGCGCGTGACGCACGCGTTCGGTCGAGCCCTCGCGGCGATCGCCGTCGTCGCACTCGCCGCGTGTAGCGAGCCGACACGGCCGCGGCCCGCGGGTCCGAGCGGACCGGCCGCGCGCACGTGCCTTCCGGCCTACTGGTTCTGGACGCCCGAACGGCTGCAGGACGAACGGTGGCTCGCCGACGCGACCGACCTCGCCGAACACGGCCCGTACAAGATCGTCTTCGCGACGCCGCGCTACCCGATGCCGTCGGCCGGCGGGATCGACTTCCTCGATACGAAGCGGTTCGCACCGCGATTCGCGCGTGCCGCGAAGGTGCTCGCACGCGGCGGGGTCACGCTCGGCGTCGACCTGCGGTGCTACCTGGGGCTCGGCGACTCCGTCGCCGCGGACGAACGCCAATCGCTCGTCACCGCACATCGCGTCGAGTTCGATGCAGCCGGTCGAGCGACGGTCGACGGCGCCACCGCGGATCCGTCGCTGTTTCCGGATGCGGCACCTCGGCTGGGTGTGTCGTTCGTCCGGGTCGTCGACCAACCGCCGGTGCGCGGCCACATCGACGGCGATCGACTCGTGCTGCGCGGGGGCCGAACGGGACCGGCGATCGCGCTGCTCGCGCACGCCTACGCGCATGCCGACCTCTACTCCGCCGCGTATTCACGCGCGTTTCGCGCCGCGCTCGCCGCCTACGCAGCGGTCGGCGTCGGTGCCGCGGCGCTCGACGAGTTCGCCTACCTGCCGGTCCGGCCGGATCGCCGCGTTTCGACGTGGCACGTCTCGCCCGGCGCGGCTCGCGCGTTCGAACGACGCACCGGGCGCGACCTGGTCGACGCGATCGGGCGGATGGCGACCGGCGGCCCCGACGCGCGCGCGGAGCGGTTCGCGTATGCGCGGATGCAACGCGAGCAGATCACCGCGGTCGAGCGCACGTTCGTCGAGACGGTCGCCGAGACGATGGGCGCGGACGCGTTCGTCGGCGTGCACCCGACGAACCACAACCGCTACGACGCCGAGCTGTCGTTGAACGGGCTCGACTGGTGGTCGGTGCCGCGACGCTTCGCGCAGACGGACGAGGACACGCCGATGCCGGTGCGCCTCGGGCTCGCATTGAAGGCGGGCGGGCCCGTGTGGTTCCACATGTTCTACGACAAGCGCCCCGACCGGATCTTCGACGAGATCGTCGCGTGCGCGCGCTTCGGCGGCCGCGTCCACTACCACGCGTATGCCGACGCGACGTTCGGCGTACCGCTCGAGTCGCCGGGTCTGCTCGAGACGCTCGGCACGATCCACGCGCGCCTCGCCCCGCTCGACGACGCGATCGACACGGTTCCGGAACTCGACACGCTCGTGTTGATCGGCTGGCCGTGGCTCGTCGAGCAGGCTGCGCATGCCGGACGCCACGCGATGCGACGCACGTCGGCGTTTCTCGACGCGCTGCACGACGCCGGCCACCGCGTCGCGGCGGTGCCGACCTACGAGATCGTCGACGGGGCACTCACGCTCACCGACGGTGCCGCGCACTACGGCGGGCGCACGTTTCGCCACGTGATCGCGTGGCGGCCGGCGTTCTCGCACGCGAAGACGGCGGCATTCCTGCGCGACTTCCGCGGCACGCTCGACGTGATCGGCGCCGCGACCGACGAAGCCGGACGAAAGATCGCATTCGACGACGCGCATCCGCCGCGGCGGGTCACCTCCGACGCGATCCTGCGCCGCCCCGGCGCGCGGACGGACGACGCGGTGCGCTACCCCGGTGGCCTCGCGGTCGTCGTGGATCGCGCCACGCTGCTCCACGGCGGAACCGCGACGGCGACGATCGCGCACGACGGCAAGCGACACACCGTATCGGTCTCGGGCGCGGCGGTCTTCCGCTTGACGCCGGGTCGCGCGCCCGAGCCGGTCACTACCGCTCGGCGTGGTCGGCCGCAGCCTCGATGACGCGGCGGGACGCGGCGAGCAACGACGACATCCAGGCCATCGTGCCGACCGGCCCGGTCGACGCGTAGTGAACGCGTCCATCGCGCTTCGTCTGCACGGCGAGCGTCGGACCGAGGAACTCGCGCAGATCGGCGATGTCGGGCAGCAACGTGAGGTCGGGGCCGCCCGATTCGCCGAGCATGTCGAGAATCCCGTCGGCGGCGTTCTTGCCGTACCTGGCGAGTGCGAACCAGTCGATGAACGACGCGGTCGTCATCGCGTCGGCTTCGATGCCCAGACGGCCGGCCGCCGCCTGAAACGCGGAGTGCTCGGCCAGCGGCGCCTTCGTCTCAGCCAACGCTTCGCGCATGCGCGTCGCGAAAAGGCTCACGACGACCTCCTCGTCCGTCACCGCGAGGGCCGGGCGAACCGGGGCGTCGCCGAACGTGAAGACGTACATCGTCGTGCCGCTGAGGTCCCGCGTCGCGATGCGCACCGGAGCGTCCTCGCCGCTGTCGCTCAGCGCCTCCACCAGTCGGCCGAGCGTGGCACGCAACGTCGCGGGATCGCGCACCGTCATGCGTGCGACGACCTGCGGGATCGGTCCGGCTGTCGGGGGGATCATCTCGATCGACATCTCGTCGCCGAGCGTCGCGATGAGGTCTTCCGTCAACGAGATGCCGTACGGGTTCGAGTCGCGGTCGCGGAACGCGGCGAGTTTCTCCTCGGCATCTACGCCATGCGCTTCGGCGAGAGCGCCGATCCCCTCGGCCAGGAGATCCGTCGCGAGGCCGACGTCGAGACGCATGCCCACCCACAACGCTGCCGAAGACGACGCACGCCGTTGCATCGTCAAGCCGGGCTGCATCGCCGCCATGACGCGCGAGACCGGTCCGCTCTCGGGCAAGTCGTGGAACGACGCGTACTCCACCGGGCCGCTGGGGTCGTAGCGGATCGAACCGATGAACTGCCCCTCGACCCCGAACCACTCGAAGAGCGCCCGAACCGGTTCGGCGTCCGGGCCGTCCTCGGCCTCCCCGAGCGCCATCGACAGATCCATGTACTCTTCGAGGTCTATCCAGTAGTTGACGTGGGATCGCTGCTGCTCGGCGGCGCTTCGCATCGCGAGGACGGACGGCTCGGTCGCGAAACCGTCGGTCGCGGTGGTGTTCGTGATCAGGCGCTTCATCGTCGCCCGATCGTTCCCGATGACGAGGGACCCGTGCGCGACGAACACGTCGATGGCACCGATCGACGGATCGCCCACGTCCAACCGGATGATCTCGCACCCGTGCTCCTCGACCACCGTCGCGCCGTCGCTCTCGCGCAACATCTCCGACAGCGGCTCAAACAAGGCGTTCGCGCCGGAACCGAGTCCGGCCTTCGCGACGACGTGCACCAGCGCCTCTTCGCCTGGCGATACCGCGAACTCCAGGTCGCCGTCGAGGATCGAGAAAACCGACCGGATCTGCGACGCGCCGTCGATCGACTCGGGGAACCCGTCGAGAAGCGTTGACGCCATCTTGTCGAGCGTCTCGATGCGAAGATCCGCCATCGCGTCCGATTGCATCATCCGCACCCACGGGTGCTTGTCGAAGGCGGCGAAGAACGCCTTGCCGTCCGGGATCTCTCCGTAGAAGACCGGCGACTCGAGCACGTCGGCGAGCCGCAGTCCCGGCTCGGCGGCGGTGGCGTCACGCCGGGCGAACGCCGTGATCGAGGCGAAGATCACGAGGCTCGCAAGCACGAGCACGAGCGGAGTACGAGGATGTCGCATGGTTCTACCTTGAAGAAGCGGGTCCACGGAGAAGATGATGAACGCTCCACACACCGAGGTCCACCCTGCAACGGAGCCCACATGTCGATCCGTCCCGCCGAACCGCGCGACGTCCCCGGAATCGTCGCGATGATCCGCGAACTCGCCGACTACGAGAAACTGCTCGATGACTGCCGCGCCGACGCGGACGCGCTCGAGCGTCATCTCTTCGGGCCCCACCCGTTCGCCGAAGCGCTCGTCGCCGAACGGGACGACGAGGTCGCGGCATTCGCGCTCTACTTCTACACATTCTCGACATTCGAGTGCGCACCGACGCTCTACCTCGAGGACCTCTACGTCCGCCCGCATGCACGCAGGAGCGGCATCGGCGCCCGTCTCCTCGCCGCGCTCGCGAAACGCGCGGTCGAGCGCGGCTGCAAGCGCTTCGAGTGGGCGGTGCTCGACTGGAACGAACCGGCGATCACGTTTTACCGCACCCTCGGCGCCGCTCCGAACGACGGCTGGACGACCTTCCGCCTCGACGGCCCCGCCCTCGACCGACTCGCCAGCCGGTGCGGGTGAGGACCGTCGCGACCCTTCACTCGATACGCAGTGCGCAGGTGTTCGTCGCGGCGATCGCGCGGTCACCGTCGAACACGAGTGCTGCGAAGTAGATCGTCGCGCCCTCGAGTGACGGGACGTCGGGGACGGTGAACGCCGCGTCGGCGCGGCCGTCGGGCTTCGTGAATCCGACGAAGTTCTCGTAGGTCGGTGGTGTCGGCGTCGCCGACGCGCGGGCGAGCGGGTCGTCGCCGAGGCCGATCGTGACGCCCGCGACGTCGCGCGGTGCGGACGACAGCGCCGCGCCGATCCGGTAGCCCAGCCCGGCCCGTCCGGTCGCGACGTGCAACGCGACGCGTTCGCCGCGCGACGCCGACACGCGTGCCGGTCGCAGCAGGAATGCGTGGTCGAGACGGAGCGCGAGCCGTGGTTCACCGACGCGCGACTCGATCGCGAGCGCGACCGACGGCGCCGCACGCGCGTACTCGATCTCGATGCGCAGCGGCTGCACGCCGTCGTGACCGAACGCGACCGCGAATCGGAGCGGCACCCAGCGCCCCGCGGCACCGGCGGCTACCCGCAACGCGTCGTCGAAGACCGTGATCGGCACGTCCCGCGCGCCCGCTTCGTCGCCATGCGCGAGACGGATGCGGAATCGCTCCGCCGACCATTCGCCCGTTCCCGACACGCGCACGCCGATCTGGGTGATGCGGACCGGCGCGCCGGACACGTCGCGGGCGGGGACGACGACCACGGTCCGGTCGGTCGCGGCCGCACCGAACGGCGTCGGCACATCGGCCGCGTCGCGCGCGACGACGACACGCCGCCGGGCGCGTTCGAAGCGATAGCAGCGGAGCTTCGTCCGGGGCGTATCGCACATGCCGGTCACCGCGTAGCCGTGCACGACATCACCGAGTGCGAACCGACGCGAGAACACGGGGCCGACGACGAGGTCGACGTTCTGTTCGCCCGCGGTGCGCAGCACGTGCATCGGGGTCGGCAGGAACCACGGAAACGCCTGATCCACGCCGCGGCCGAGCGCCGGCCGCAGCGCGACCGCGAGGTCGCCGCGCGTCGCGAACACCTTCGGCTCCGGCCCGACGTTCGCGGCCGCCGCCATCGCGATCACCGGGCGGTAGTCGGGCCAGTAGCGCTCGTGCCCCGCGGTGACCCGCCGTTGACCGACGAACGTCGTCACGCCGACGATGAGCACGACCGCCGCGGCCGCGACCACGCCGCCTCGCCCCCGCGCGACGATGCGCACCGTGAGTGCCGCGAACCCGAGTCCGGCGAGCATCGCACCGAAGACGATGCCGGTGGCGAGGTTCTTGTGAAACGAGAAGCCCGACTCGCGATACGCGTGATGCACGACGACGAGCGCGGCCGCACACAGCAGGAACCCCGCGTCGAGTGCGATCGGCAGCGACCGCCGACGCACCGCGCGCACGAGCACCGCGACGAACCCGACGAGCAGGAGCGCCGAGAACGCGGTGCCGACGAGCTGGTGCGTGCTCCGCGTGAGCTGCGCGAGGGTCCCGCCGACCTTGCCGGCATCGGCGCGCTCCGCGTGCGCGATCGCCGCGCGGATGTGCCCGTGCGCGAATGCCCAGTAGCCCGCGGCAAGCACCGTGAGCGGCGCGACGAACCAGAGGAGCACCCGGACCGGTCGACCGACGACGAGCGCGCGGCCGATCGCGTATGCGATGCCGACCGGCAGGTAGAGGATCGCCATGTAGCGCGTCATCGCCGACAGCACCGCGAGCGCGGCGGCGAGGAGGAGCGTGCCGCGGGCGCCCGACTCGACGCCGTACGCGAGCGCACAGAACCCCGCCGCGAGCAGCATGACCGCCGGCGCGTCGTAGGTCGCGAAGCGGCTGATGTAGAACGTCGAGCCCGCGGTCGCGCACAGCACGGCCGCCGCCGTGCCGGCGAGCGTCCCGGTGCGTTCGGCCTCGCCGTCGAACGCGACCCGCCGCCCGATCGCGCGCGCCGCCCAGAAGACGAACACGCACGTCGCCGCACCGAACAGCGCGGTCACGACGCGCGACGCGACGACACCGCCCAGACCGTGGGTCACACCGGCGAGCAGCGGCCACAGATACGCCTCGCCGATGATGTTGTCGACGTTGCCGTCCTCGGCCGCATACGCGTAGTAGGACTCGTCGGTGAACGGTCCGTTGTAGTCGATCCCGATCAGTCGCAGCGCGAACGCCGCCGCGCCCACTCCGATCGCTAGGCCGATCGGCGAGCGGCTACGCGTCGCGCTCGGGGAGGGCGAGCTCATCGAGCGACCAGAGCTGGGGGCGGAAGTCGGCCCGCGCGGCGATCGCGGCCTCGAACTCGGGCGCGGGCCGGAACGACTCCATTCGCCACGATGCGGCCTCGTCGGCGTCGCCGTGCACGGTCACCAGCCGCGCCGGCTGCCCCGGCCCGAACGCGACCTCGAAGCGATCGAGCCCGAACTGGATGCCGTCGCCGATCGCCTTGATGAACGCTTCCTTGCGCGTCCAGCACTGGTAGAACGCCTCGTCGCGAAGGTCGACGTCGAGCGACAGGTAGGCGGCGAACTCCCCGGGCGCGAAGTGGCGCTCGGCGATCGCATCGGCGCCGCGAAGCCGCGTGACCCGTTCGACGTCGACGCCGAGCTCGGCATCGCGCGAAAACGCGAAGAGCGCCATGTCGCCGGAATGCGACGCGTTGAAGTGCACCGCGCCGTCGGCCAGCGTCGGCTTGCCGTGCCGGCCGTACTCGAACTCGATCGACCCCGGGTCGCGCAGGAGATAGCCGCCGAGCAGCCGCCGGAGTGCACCGCGCGCAGCCGTGAAGCGCCGCCGCAGATGGTCGAACTTGAATCGATCGGCGCGTGCGCGCTCGTCGTCCGACAGGAGCGCTCCGTACGCGTCCAGCGTCTCGGTCGCCGGATCGAGCCAGGCTCGCCACACGTGGACGCACCCCGCGTCCAGATCGGGCGTTCGGCCGACGGTTTGCCACAACGATTCACTCACGACGCTTCGGTCCCTTTCCCGGTCCGCGGAGTGTACCGAAACGGAGAGCGCGGTTCCACCTCCGACGGTCGCCGGTATACACTTCCACGCTCGCGCCCCGCGTCATTCTCGAAAGGAAACGCGCCGATGCACCGCACCCACGCGGCGATCGCCGCGGACCCCGCACGGAGGTCGCCATGTTCGCAATCCGCACCGCGCGGCTCGCACTGCTCACGCTCGGGATCCTCGCTGTCGCGGGCACGTGCCGCATGACCGCGCAGCAGCCGCTCGCGCTCGTCCCGATGCCGGCGTCGCTCGAACGCGGCGACGGCGCGTTCACGCTGGACGCGGCGACGCGGGTGATCGTCGCCGACCGGTCGTTGACGCGCACGGCCACCCTGCTCGCCGAGCGACTGCGCCGCTCGACCGGGTTGCCGCTGCCGGTCGCCGAGGGCGATGGCGATGGCGATGCAGCCGGTGCGATCACCCTCGCGCTCGACGGCCCGTCCACGCTCGGCCCCGAAGGCTACGCGCTGACCGTCACGCCCGAACGGGTCGTCGCACGCGCGGCGCATCCGGCGGGCGTCTTCTACGCGACCCAGACGCTGCGCCAACTCCTCCCGCCCGAGGTCGAGTCCCGCGTGCGCGTCGACTCGCTCGCCTGGCGGGTGCCCGCCGTGCGCATCACCGACCGGCCGCGCTTCGCGTGGCGCGGACTCCACCTCGACGAGGGCCGCCACTTTCACGGCAAGGTGTTCGTGAAGCGCTTCCTCGATCAGATGGCGCTCCACAAGTTCAACCGCTTCCACTGGCACCTCACCGAAGACCAGGGGTGGCGGATCGAGATCAAGAAGTACCCGAAGCTGACGAGCGTCGGCGCGCGGCGCGACGAGACGCCGATCTTCCACGATCGCTGGGTCGGCGACGGGCGCCCCTACGGCCCCTACTTCCACACGCAGGACGACATCCGCGAGATCGTCGCCTATGCGGCGGAGCGCTTCATCACGATCGTGCCGGAGATCGAGATGCCCGGGCACGCGCAAGCGGCCATCGCCGCGTATCCGTGGCTCGGCAATACCGGCGAACCGGTCGGCGTGCGCTGCCGCTGGGGCATCAGCAAACACGTCTACAACGTCGACGACCGGACGTTCGGGTTCCTGGAGGACGTGCTCGCCGAGGTGATCGCGCTGTTTCCGGGCGACTACGTGCACGTCGGCGGCGACGAGTGCCCCAAGGATCAGTGGAAGGCGAGCGAGTCCGCCCAGCAGCGGATGCGCGACGAAGGGCTCGCCGACGAACACGAGTTGCAGAGCTGGTTCATCCGGCGGATCGAGCGATTCTTGAACGCGCGCGGTCGCCGGCTGATCGGCTGGGACGAGATCCTCGAAGGCGGGCTCGCGCCGAATGCGACCGTGATGAGCTGGCGCGGAACGAAGGGCGGCATCGCCGCGGCTCGCGCGGGCCACGACGTCGTGATGTCGCCGAACTCGCACTGTTACTTCGACCACTACCAGTCGCGCGACACCGCGAACGAGCCGCCGGCGATCGGCGGCTACACGCCGCTCGCGAAGGTCTACGGCTACGAGCCGATTCCCGACGCACTCACACCGGAGCAGGCCAAGCACGTCCTCGGCGCCCAGGCGAACCACTGGACCGAGTACATCCCGCACGCGTGGCAGGTCGAATACATGGCGTGGCCACGGGGCTGCGCGCTCGCCGAGGTCGTCTGGTCGCCGAAGGCGGCGCGGGACTTCGACGCGTTCCGCGCGCGGCTCGTGCCGCACCTGCGCCGGCTGGATGCGCTCGTCGTGCGCTACCGCCCGCTCGGCAACGACGGCTGAGGCGTCGTCGCTACGGCTTCTTGTTGAGTTTGAAGCGCACCTCGTCGGGGTAGACGCGGTGCACGTCGTAGGTCGTCGCGATCAGCTCGTTTTGGAATCGGTAGGGGCTGTACCAGTCCCAGACGATGTCGCCGGCAGGCGTCACCTCGAATGCACGGCCGTTCTCCGACTCCGTGATCAGCGTGTTTCCGTTGCGCAGCCGCTGGCACGTACCGCACGTCGCCGAGAAGAACGCGTCTTCGCCGGCCGGCGGATAGCGCCAGACGACGGACTGGGTCGCCGGCTCGATCTCGATCACGCGCGACGCACCCCGGTTGCCGCGGTTGTCGAACAACAGGATGTTGCCGTTCTCCAGCACCGTCGGCTCGTGCGCCGCGTGGAACATCCCGGACAGGGTCCAGCCGACGGTCTCTCGAACCGGATCGATCATCGCGATCGTGTTCAAGTGCCGGAAACAGACGAGAATCGAGCCGGCGTGCGCGCCGTGCCGCACGTAGTGGACGCTGTTGGTGTGCAGCAGGTCGGTGTGCTTGACGCCTTCGAGCAACCCGTGCCGACCGCTCTTCTGGATCGCCTCGAGGATCGAGAAGCGCTTGCGTTCCGTTCCGTCCGGCGCGAGCACGACCAGCTCGTCGTCGATCAAGGTCTGGTCGAGCGACGCGAACGTCCGCGCGCCGATCTCGCCCTTGAACCGGCGCTTGGACAGCGTGTAGATCGTCCCGTCCGGCGCGACGTCGAGCGCGTGATGCACCGCCCCACCGCGATACGCCCACTGAACCTTCGAGTTCACCGCGAGCTTGACGAGCCCCAACTCCTCGAAGATCGCGAGCAGCGAGCCGTCGGGAAAGACGTACGCCCGCCGGAAGTTCGACCGGCCGAGGTGATCCGGCGGCGGGAACGGATCGTGCGACGACTCGCCGATCCACCGCTTGATGTCGGGGAACGCGCGCCACCAGATGTGCACGACGCCTCCCTGAAGCGTCATCAACCGGATCTCGGTACGGTCGGCCGAGACGACGAGGTTGTAGCCGTCCTGCATCTCCGGCCGGGCCACGGTGACGTTCCACTTGCGCTTCTCGCCCGCCTTGGTCCGGCCCCGAACGTATTGCAGCGAGAAGATCGAGTCGTTGCGCTTCGCGTCCGGATCGGCTGCGTCGGCGGGTGTCGCTTGGGCGTCGGGTTTCGGCTGCTCGACCGGGTCGTCGAAGAAGAGCGTCGCCGGAAAGCGTCGCTGGTGTTCCGCGTGAATCCCGTACGCCGTGCCGCCACCGGCAACGGCGATCGCGACGACGATGAATGCGACGAACCGTCCGCTCATGTGGTTACCTCTTCGGCGCGCGCGGCGTGAACGTGAGCGACCCCGGCCGGATTCGCTCGGCGCGAAACAGCGTCGCGACGTGCTTGCCGAGCCGATACGGTGACCGGTAGTCCCAGACGACGTCGCCGGCGGGCGTGACCTCGATCGCACGCCCCTTCGTGGACTCGGTGATCAGCGTGTTTCCGTTCGACAGGCGCTGGCAATCGCCGAGCACCGGCACATGCAGCGCCGGCCCGTCCGGCACCGGATACCGCCACACGACTTCGTGCGTCGCGAGGTCACACTCGACGACCGACGCGGCATCGCCGCTGTCGAGCGCCAGGACCCGATCCCCCGCCACCATCGTCGCTGCGCACGGCCGGTCGACGACGCCGGTCAGCGCCGCGGTGACACGCCGCGTGGTCGGGTTGACGAGGACGATCGACTGCAGGTTGCGCAGGCTGATCAGGAGCTGGCCGCGGAATCGACCGTGCTGCACGACGTGGAGACTCGCCGCGTCGAGCATGACGACGTGCTTGGCCCACTCCAGCAGCGTCGCGTGGTCGGAATCGAGGAGGGCGTCGACCAGCGAGAATCGGAAGAGCTCCTCGCCGTCGGCCGCGAGGACGATCACCTCGTCTTCGACGATCCCGTCGGCGGGTGCCTTGAACGTCGTGAGCCCGAGCCGGCGGGCGACGCGCTGTCGCGAGAGCGCGTAGATCTCGCCGCCGGCGCCGACGTCGAACGCGGAGTGCATCTGCCCGACCCGGGACGCCCATCGCACCTTCGAATCGACGCCGAGGCGGACGAGTCCGATGCTCTCGAACAGCACGAGCAGCGAGCCGTCGGCGAACAGGTGCGCATCGCGGAAGAACGCGCGTCCGTGGTGCGTCGGTGGCCACGACGTGCCCCAGTGCGAGTCGCCCGCCCAGCGGTCGATGTCGTCGAACGCGCGCCACCAGACGTGCTGCGTCTTGCCGGCCGCGTCGACCAGGCGCACCTCGGTCGAATCGGCGCACACGATCAACGTCGGTCCGGGTTGCGCGCCCGTCTTGGCCACCGCGCCGGTGGGGCGGTCCGCGGCAGGTCGCTGGTCACCGCGCATCGCGGCGCGCCCGTAGATCGATCTGTCCGCGCGCACGTCGCCCGACGGCGAGCGCCCGCCGGACGTCGCACCGCCGTTGGTGCCGTGCGCGTCATCCGGCGCGACGAACAGCGTCGCAGGAAACCACCCGCGCCGGACGGCGAGACCGCCGAAGAAGAGGCCGCCGATCGCGAGGACGCCGAGGGCGGCGACCGCTCCGATCCGTAGTCGCAGATGGCTGCGCATCGTTGCCCTTCAACATCGTCCGCCCCATCTGCCAAGGGCCTCGGTGTGATAACCGCCATCGTAAAGGATGGCAACGAATATGAGGCCGCTCACAGGTCGCGATTCGGTACCGATCTCGCGGTGCGACACTTCTGTTACACCGTTTGCGGGAAACCGTTCGCCTTGGAAGCCCTGCTACGCTACGCTGCGAGTTCACCCTTCGCTGGGCAGGTGACGGGCAACGGAACGAGAAGAAGAAGGCGTATGCGGAGCTGGTCGCTCGTTCTGCTCGCGTGCTGTACGGTGGCCCTTTCCTGCTGGTTCGGGGCACATTCCGCAGCATCGGGCAGCGCGCCCGCCACATGGCTGTCGCCGTGGGTGAGCCCTCTCGAGTCCGTCGCCGCGACGGGCGTGACGCCGGCCGCACACGACACGGTCGCGGCCGCGACCGGAGAGATGCACCTCCTCGTCTCGGCCGTTCCCGCAGAGGCCGCTCTGGTCGACGACAGCGGCGCGGTGAGGCATCGCTGGGCGGTTCGTGGCAGAGCATGGGAAGGCGCAACACCTCGGCTGATCGGGGCGTGCCCACTCGACGACGGCGGACTGATCGTCATCGTCAATCCCCACGGCGCCGTCGCCCGTCTCGATCGCGACGGCAACTTCGTGTGGGCCCGGCCCGTCATCCAAGGCCGCGCGGTCGCGCTCGGCCCGGACAAGAGCATCTATGTCGTCGCGCGCCACCCGGTGCCCCACACCCGCGCGCTCACGGCGATCAACGAGGCGCCGATCAGCCACGAGGACGTGCTCTTCCGCTTCTCGCTCGACGGCGCGCTGCTGCAACAGGTCCCGATTCTCGACTGCCTGCTCCGCTCGGATCACGCCGCACTCGTGCACACGATTCACTGGAACAACGACGCGGTAGCCACGAGCTCGATCCGCGTGCTCGATCCACCCGACCCGACGCGCCTCGCATTCTACGGCTCCGGCACGGTCCTCCTCGCACTCGAGCACCTGCACGCGGTCGCGCTCATCGACCCGGAGCGGGCGTGCGCCACGTGGGCGGCTACCGGTCCCTGGAAGCACCCGACGGACGCGCAGTTGCTCCCCGACGGAACGCTGCTCGTCTTCGATTCGCGCGGCCGCATGATCGACCCGACGATCCAGCCCGACGGGATCCGCTCGGGGCGCGGAACCGCACGCGTCATCGAGTACGACGTCGTCGAGGGACGGATCGGCTGGCGGATCGCCATCGACGCGCGACCCGGCGAATCGCGACGCGGGTTGGCGACGCGGCTGGCCAACGGGAACACGCTGATCGTGCGGCCGGTCCAAGCGGTGGCGACCGAGATCACGCCGACCGGCGACGTGGTGCAGAGCTGGCGCTACCCGACCACGGCCGCACGCCCCTCGCTCGTCGCCTGCACCCGACTCGCGCCGGGCGCGGTGGCGTGGCTCACCCAGCCCGCGAAGGGAGCGCGCCGATGAGCCGCCGAACGCTCGCGCTCCTCGCGACGACGCTCGTGCTGTCGGTCGGCGCGTTCGTCTACGGCGTGCACTCGTTTCACGCAGGGACCGTGCCGGGTCGCTGGTTCGCGGACACCGACTCGAACGAGAGCGCGAACACGCCGGATCCCGAACGCGACGAGGCGTCGCACAAAGAGGCCGAGGACCGACTCGCGTCGCTGCCCTACCTCGCCGGGTATCGCGAGGCGACGTCTGCCGGCGGCAAGACCGAGCGCACCGCCGAAGCGTTCGACGGATTCAACCTCGTCGTGTCGGCGCACGCGCCCGAAGCGCTGCTCGTCGACCTGGACGGCAACGTCGTGCACCGCTGGCACTGCGCGTTCGAGCGCGCCTGGGGCGACGACCTGCCGTTCGAGGTGCAGGATCGCGTGAAGAACTACTTCCGTCGCGCGTGGCTCTACCCCAACGGCGACCTGCTCGCGGTGTTCAGCTACGTCGGAATCGTCAAGCTCGACAAGGACTCGACGATCCTGTGGAAGCGCGCGAACCGGCAGCACCACGCCGTCGACGTGGACGCGGCCGGCAACATCTACACGCTGACGTCACACGTCGGCCAGCGGCTGCGGCTCGAGCGGATCGACTTGCCGAGGGACCAGACAAGCGACAGCATCGAGGTCCTCTCCGCCGACGGCGAGCCGACGAGCACGTTGTCGCTGACCGAGTGCTTCCTCGACTCCGACTTCGCCGGCGTGCTCGAGTGCTTCGACAACATCTGGGACCCGCTGCACGTGAACAGCATCCGGGTGCTCGACGACCGCCTCGCCGACCGGCTGCCGGCCTTCGCCGAGGGCAACCTGCTGGTCTCACTCCGCAACACGAGCACGATCGCCGTCATCGACCCGGAGAAGAAGAAGGTCGTGTGGACGCTCCGGGGCCAGTTCCTGCAACAGCACGAGGCGATCCTGACCGAGCGCGAGACGATCCTGTGCTTCGACAACCGCGGCCGGATCCCCGCACCGGCGCGAGACGGCAGTCGCACGAACCTCGGGCGATCGCGCGTGATCGAGATCGACCCGTTCTCGCGGCGCATCGTCTGGTCCTACGGCGGCGGCGAGGGCGAGGACTTCTGCTCCGAGATCTGCGGTGTCGTGCAGCCGCTGCCGAACGGCAGCATCCTCGTGACCAACTCGTGCGACGGGCAGGCGTTCGAGATCACGCGCGACAAGCGTCGCGTCTGGTCGATGGAGAGCCCGTTCCGGGCCGACGACAAGATCGCGACGCTCTTCCAGGTCACTCGGATCCCCACGGATCACGTCGACTTCCGAACCTGCGGCGGCGGGGCCTCCGCCGGCGGTCGCCGCGACGGTTGACGCGCCGCCCCCGCGGGGCGAGAGTATCCCCACGATCGGATTCGACCGGCAAAGGGGAGACGCACGATGGCCAACGCGGGCGTGACGAAACGACGCCTTCAGCTGCTGGAGGAACAGCTCCGGCGCGAGAGTCCGGTGCTGACGTCGGTGTTGTCGAGCTTTCGCACGCTCGATCGCGTCGGTCACAAGACGGCGCTGCTCGACAGCGGTGACTCCTACGCCGGCCGATTTTCCTGGTGGCCGATGGTCGCCGTGCTCGGGACCTACTCGGCGGGCAAGTCGAGCTTCATCAACTGGTTCCTCGAGCAGCCGGTCCAGCGCACGGGCAACCAGGCGGTGGACGACAAGTTCACGGTGATCTCGTACGGCCGCGACGGCACCGTGCAGACGTTGCCCGGGAGCGCCCTGAACACCGACTCGCGCTTTCCGTTCTTCCAGATCTCCTCGGAGATCGACCGGGTCGCGCCGGGCGAGGGCGCGCGGATCGATGCCTACCTCCAACTGAAGACGTGCAACAGCGAGCGGCTTCGCGGGAAGATCCTGATCGACTCGCCCGGGTTCGACGCCGATGCGCAACGCACGTCGACGCTGAAGATCACCGACCGGATCATCGACCTGTCCGATCTCGTGCTCGTGTTCTTCGACGCGCGTCATCCCGAGCCGGGTGCGATGCGGGACACGCTCGACCTCCTCGTCGCACGCACCGTCGCGCGACCCGACTCGACGAAGTTCCTGTTCGTCCTCAACCAACTCGACACGACCGCACGCGAGGACAACCCCGAGGAGGTCGTCGGTGCGTGGCATCGCGCGCTCTCCGAGAAGGGGCTGACCGCCGGGCGCTTCTACGCGATCTACAACCCCGATGTCGCCGTCCCGATCGACGACGACGCTCGGCGCCAACGCTACGAAGCCAAACGTGAACGGGACGTCGCGGAGATCCTCGAGCGGATCGCGTCGGTCGGCGTCAGCCGGTCGTATCGAATCGTCACCGACCTCGAGCAGACCGCGCGCACGCTGCGCGAACGGGCCGACGCGGTCGACCAGGCCGTGCGGCGCTGGCGTCGCCGGGTGCTGTGGACCGACGGGATCGTGTTCACGATCGTGTTGCTCGCGTGCGGGATCGCATCGTGGGAACGCGGCTGGTGGGACGGCTGGCGCTTCGCACCCCCGTGGGGCGGCGAGGGAGCCGGCGGCGCGCTGATCGCGCTGATCGTCGGGATCCCGCTGTTCGCGGCGCTGCACTTCCTGTTCCGCGCGCTCGCCGCGAACGCGATCAGCGATGGGCTCGAGGAGCCGGTGCGCACCGCGTTCCTGCACAACACGCGAGCCGTGCGCAGTGCGTTCTTCGGCGGCGCGGCCGGGTGGGGGCGCCGCAGCCGCGCCGCCGTGGGTGGCGTGATCGAGGAGACGACCGGGTTCACCGAGGCGCTCAACAACGCGTTCACGCGCGATGCGGGAAGCCCTCGCACCGAACCGGCGAATGGCCCCGCCGACGGCGCGTGACCGCTATCCGTCCTTCGGCGCGAAGATCGCGAAGCGGCCGAGGCCGATGCGTTGCAGCAGGAACTTCATCATCGTCGTGACCGTCGTCACGCCGTAGCGGAAGCTCCGCGAGAAGTTGATCGACGACGCTTCCTCGAAGTAGCGCACCGGCATCGGACAGTCGCCGATGCGGAAGCCGAAGTGCACGGCTTGCGCGAGAAACTCGGTATCGAACACGAAGTCGTCGGAATTGCGGTGATACGGGATCGTCTCGAGCACCTCGCGTCGATACACGCGGAAGCCGGAGTGGAAGTCCCCGACGTTCTGCCCGAGGGCGAAGTTCTCGAACGTCGTCAGCACGCGATTCGCCAGATACTTGTAGAGCGGCATCCCGCCCTGCAGCGTCTCGCGTCGCGTGCGAATCCGCGAGCCGAGCATGACGTCGCACACGTCCATCTCGAGGTAGCCGAGGAAGAACGGAATCAGCCGCGGGTCGTACTGGTAGTCGGGGTGCAGCATCACGACGACGTCGGGGTCGTGTGACAGCGCCGCGTCGTAGCACGTCTTCTGGTTGCCGCCGTAGCCGAGATTCTTCTCGTGAACGACGGTCTCGATGCCGAGCGAGCGAGCGACTGCGGCGGTCTCGTCCCCACCGGCATCATCGACGAGGATCACGTTCGTGACGACGTCGGGAATCTCCCGGAACGTCCGCTCGAGCGTCTGCGCGGCCTTGTAAGCCGGCATCACGACGACGACCTTCTCGACCGGCCGGCGGACGCGTTTGACGCTGTCCAGCGCTTGGTCGATCGCGGCCTTGCTGTCGGGGCTGGTTGCGGTGTTGCTCGCGGACATCCGGAAATCTCGGCAGGGCTCGGACCGTGCGTTGGCCGGAGCCGTACGTTCCACTGTAGCCCGCCGATCGCCATCGACGAAACGAAAAGCGGACGGCGCGCGGCTCAACGGGGGACGCGTCCGGCCCTACGGGCGCACGTCGAGCGGATGCGGCGCGAAGCGCGCGAGATCGAACCGGTCGCCGAGGATCCACCAGACGCGGCCGTGGCCGAGTGTCGCCGTCACCGCCAGTTCGCGCCGGAGTCGATCCGGGACGCCGTCGATCGGCCGCAGCGGCGGCTCACCGAGGCCCGGCGACAGTCCGAGCGCGCCGAGCGTTCGCACGGCGAGCCGTCGCGGCACGTCGGCGTGCCACCGAATCCGCAGCGATTCGGCGTGGACCGTCGCCCCCGGCGCCGGTCGGTCGATCGCGGCGCCCGGCCGTCGATCCCCGATCACGATCCTGTCGACCGTGGCCGTGCGACTGAGCATGCTCGCACGCTCGCCCCCCTCGACCCCGGGCGGGCGGGTGCGCTCGACCCGAATCGTCCGCACGGTCGCGGCCGTGAGGAAGTCGATGTCGTCGCGAAACGACGCGATGGCGATCGCACCGTCGCGGTTGACCTCGACCGACCGCGTCACGACGCCGGTCGAGCCGTCGGCACGCGAATACTCGACGTGGATCGCGAACGTCGCTGCCTCGTCGACGCCCTCGAGCGTGACGGTCTCGAACGACAACGGCGACCGATCGCCACCGTCGACGTCGACCGCTGTCTCGACGTCGAAGCGAAACGGCCCGTCCGGCAGCACGTGGTCCCACCGTGCGACCGCCGGCAGCGTGCGCGCGAGCACGGCGCGCCCCGACGGGTCGACCGCAAACAGGCGGATCGCATGGAAGCCACCCAAGCGCGCGGCGATCCACGCGAGCGACACGTCGTCCACCGGAAACAGCGGCGCGCGCGTCGCCGCGGTGAACGCGAGCGGCGTCATCCGCACGCCGGCATAGCGGTTGCCGGGTGCGACGAGAAACAGGTCGATGCCGTCGTCGGCGGCCGGCGCATCCGCGACCGTGGCGGCGACGGCATCGGCGATCGACGCGGGTCGCACGAGCTCGTCGGTGCACGCGCGATGCGTCGTCATCGCGTGCACGACGACGACGAGCGCCACCAGCGCGACGACGCCGGCCCGCAGCCGCCCCGCGACCGACCCGACCGCCATCGCGACCACGAACGCGAACGCTACGGCGGCGACATACCAGTAGCGCGAGTAGCCGGCGAACACCGCCGGGTCGAGGTTCGCGGCAATCGGCGCGATCGGCGCGAGGCTCAGCGCGCCGAGGGCGATACACCACGCGACCAGACCCGGCCGACGCACCGCGGTGGGCAGCGCGAGGAGCGCGATCGCGCCGAGCGGCACCGCGAGCCACGCGGGCCCGCCCGACGGGAGGACCGCCTCGCGAAGCTGGTGCGCAAGCGTCGTCGCGATCGCCGTCACCGACGTCGACCCGGCATCGGCGTGCAGGTCGATCGTCGACCGCACGAACGCGAGCCGCACGCCCGCGTAGACGACCAGTACCGCGATCGGCGCGACGAGCCCGCGCGCACGGACACGCCACGCCGTCGCGACCGGCAACAGCGCGACGAGCGCGACCGCGACGACGCCGCTCTCCTTCGAGAGCAGCGCGGCACCGAACGCGACGGTGCCGAGGGCGCGCGCGACGCGACTCGGGCGGCTGAAGCCGCGGTGGAACGCGACGAGGGTCGCGAGTGTCGCCGCCCCGACGAGCAGGTCCGATCGCGCCGCGACCCAACCGACCGCGTTCGGGTGGACCGGCAGCACCGCGTAGAACATCGCGGCCACGGTCGCACCGACGCGGCCGGCGCCCGGCATCAACGCGAGCACGAGCACCGCGACGAGCCAGGCGTTGAGTGCGTGCAACACGAGGTTCGTCAGGTGGTACCCCAGCGGCGCCGTGCCCCAGATCGCGTGGTCGACCGCGAAACTCGCGGTGACGAGCGGTCGGTAGTAGGGATACCCGGCGAAGCCGAGCCAATTGCCGTGGGTGTCGGCGAGCGTCCGCGCGAGCCCGCCCTCCGCGTCGATCGTGCGGACGAAGTGGTGGTCCTCCATGTAGAGGCCCGCCGACAACGCCGGCAGAAACGCCGCGACGACGGCGCCGGCGATCAGCAGAATCGAGAGCGGGCGAGCGAGTCGATCGGGCACGTCCGCACGGTAACAGCCCGACCGGCACGCCCGCAACGTCTAGAAGCGCCGCTCCCAGGCGAGGTAGGCGAACTGCGCGTCGTCGGTCAGCGAGAAGAAGTCGACGAGCGGCGCGCGTTCGTCGTTGTCGCGACGACCGTAGTTCACGCCCGCGGACAGGCGGATGTGACTCGATTCATCGAGGCGGCGCACGACCTCGACACCGCTGCGGCCGCGCCAGCCCCGGTAGCGCGTCGACGCGTACGACGCGAAGTCGAGTCCGAGCATCTGCACGCCCATCCGGATGCGCGACTTCTTCGGCGCGAGCTTCAGCTCGAGGTTCGGCGTCTTCCAGACGGCCTCGACCCAGTCGGTCGTGGACGCCCGCACCGTGACGCGCCCGCGCCGGAACGGGTTGAACGACGTATCGTCCACCGCGAGGCGCCGGCGTTCGAGTTCCTCTTCGATCGTCTCGTCGGGCAGCGTGAGCTGCGACTCGTTCCGCTCGGCCCAATCGGCCACCGACGCATCCGTCTGGTCGTCGATCGACTCGCGCTCGTAGTTGCCGTAGGTGTGCGTCAGGTTGAGATAGCGATCCCGAAACCGCATCACGGTGCGCGACGTTCGCGCGACGAACGGCGTCGTGCCGGCGGTCTTGAACGCCGCGGAGTAGACCGCGCGCGGACCGCGGCGCTGCAGGTAGGCCTGGAAGAACGACCGGGCCGAGTGCAGGTTGTCGCGATCGGTCGCGAACCCGCGCGTGCCGTGGATCCGCAACAACCGCGTTTCGAGCCGGATCCGCATCAGGTGCGACTCGTTGGCCGAGACCAACTCGTCCGCGAAACGACGGACGAACCGCTCCAGGCCGCGGAGCCGCTGCGAGGGGTGCTCCCGCTCGGTCGGCTCGACGATGCCGTGACGGGTGGCCGGGTCCACGAGGCGAGGCGTCGCCGTCGGCTCGTCGGACGTCGCGCGCGGACGAGGGCCGGGCACCGCACGCAGGAGCCGGTTCAGATGGCGTCGGTCGCGATCCGACGGCGCCACTTCGGCGATCGTGCGCAGCGCGTCGCGGATCCGCTCGCGCTGTCGCGCCCCCGAGCCGATCGGCTGCCAGCGGGAGATCGCGCGCGTTGCGGCATCGCGGCGCCGGGGCATCGCGAACGGGCCGGCCCCGCGGGCTCCGGCGGCGCAGCCGGGGACGAGGTGCCGGGCGTCGCGAGCGCTCGAGACCGGCCGGAGCGCCGGTGCCGGGCGGCGTGGTGCGGCGCGGCTCGGGGCGCGCGTCGTCGGTCGGGCGTCGGCGACCAGCAGCCGCGCGACCGGGTCACGCTCGCGATCGCCCTCCGGAGGGGCGTCGGGCCCGCCGCCTGCGGCTGCACCGTTCGCGCTGAGGAGCAGCGCGGCGACGAGTGCTAGCAGAACGGTCATATCTACTGGACTGGTCGGTAATTCGGTCCACGCGCAGTGGGAAAAACATGCGCGGGGTCCGACCCGGGTATCGGGTCGCCGAACCGTCGTGATCGCAGGCGGGCAGCCGACATCGGCGAGAGGCCGGGAGTGCCGATTCGAGACGCTCGGCAAAAAACAACCGACTTAAGTATCTCACGATAAACCGGTTACGTCTACCGAGCAAATGCCGGACCTCCGAGGCTTGCGTTCGATGAAGGTCGCGTATAGGATCCCGGACGCTTCGGGCGGTTTTCGAGGCTCATCGAGGGTAAGTCAGCGAGCGCAAGGCGGTTGCGCGTACGGCACTGCGGACGACTCCGCAGCGAGCCCGGCGCTGCCGCGGCCGCGAACCCGTCCCGGGCACAGACGAGCGATCAACGCCGTCTCATGGAGCGGACACAGAGCGGTCACACAGAATAGCCGAGGGATTCCCCCAATTTAATGTCCCCAAAAAATCTCCTTTTCTATCTACAAGATCTCTCGGCTATTTTTCTCCCCTCCCCTCGCTGACGCTCACGCCGGCGTCGACGCGCCCTCCGATCCCGCCCGGCGCGGTTTCGCACCACCGAGCAGTCGCCGAATCCGCCGGATGTCGTCGTCTCGCAGCATCTGCACCCGCTCGCCGCACTCGGTGCAAAACGCCTTCTCGGTGCTCTGCAAGAAGCGAACGTACTCCGAGCAGCGCTCGCACCACATCGTCGCGTCGTAGAAGTCGTTGGCCATCGCTCCCGTCCTTTCCGCAGCTCTCCAGCCTTCGTAGGGGGTCGGCCGATCGCGCGGTTCGAGAGCGCGTCGTCCGCTGAAGAGAACGCAGCCCTGGCGGAGCGCATGTCAACTTTCGGGCGGGACGGCCGGCTCGCTCAGAAGAGGCGCAGCCGCGTACTCGGCCAGACGATGAGCAGCGGGGCGCCGATCAGCGACGCGCGGTGCACGCAGCCCCAGTCCCGGCTGTCGCAGCTGTTGCGGCTGTTGTCGCCGAGCACGAAGTACTCGCCTTCGCCGACCGGGCACGGCGACGCGACACCGACGAGGCCGGCGATCGTGTAGTGCAGGTCGCGACGCAGTCGCAGGTCGTGGAGGGTCGCGGCGCCACCGCGCCAACGAACGCGCGCGCCGTTGGAGCGGCGCAACCCGCGCGCCGCACCGCGCGACCCGGTCGGAAACGCCGCCGTCGCGACGACGCTTCCGTCGACGCGCAGCACGACCTGGTCGTCGACGTTCGTGAGTTCGATTCGGCGGCGCTCACCGGTGCGCAGCCGCAAGTCGTCGATCGACGCCGCGAGTCGCCCCGACACCCACAGCTCGGCGGCGGCATCCGCGGTCGCGCGGACCGAGACGCGGCCACCGTCCTCGGTCAACGCGAGTTCGAGGGACCGCACGCCGTCACCCGGCTCGACGTCCACCGCGATCGCGAGGTCGCCGACCGGATTGCAGCCGCCGCTCCACGCACCGTCGCGCCAGTAGCCGTCGGTCACGTCGTCGGCGGTGGTCAGTTCGGCCACGCCGTCGCCGTCGGGCACGATGCGAATCGACGCGTCGTCGCCGGTCGACACGCCACCGCGGCTCCGCCAGAACCGCGAGAGTTGCGCCCCGTGCTCCCTCGCGTCGAAGACCGGGATCAGCAAGTCGTCGAGCAACTCGACCGGCTTCGCGACGAGTGCGCCGTGGTTGTAGACGTCGCCGTTGCGAATCAACACGCGATCGCCGGGAAGGCCGACGATCCGCTTGACGAAGGTCCCCTCCTCGCCGGGCCGACGAAAGACCGCGATCTCCCACCGCTCGGGGTCGTGCCGACTGAACGTCGTCTTGTCGACGACGACCCGGTCGCCGCTCGACGGGTCCCCCATGAACGTCGGTTCCATCGACGACGAGGGAATGTAGTAGCCCTCGACCATGAAGGTCCGGATCAGGTGCACCCCGACCGTGACCAGCACGAGCCAACCGACGAACGACGCGACCCGTCGCCGTGGCTTCGATTTCGACGTTTGGGGGGATTTCTGCAACATCACGCTCGGCGCCCGTAACCCGCGCCCGACTGTAACATCCGGGGCCCCCGCGTGTTGCGTCGGGGACCGCCCCCACGCCCCGCGAGGGCTGGGTGATACAACGCAACTGCAGTGCCAATAGTCGGATACGGCGATCGAGACCTCGCCGTTCCGGCTCGAGTCGAGACGGCGATCCAAGTTGACCCCCTGGTCAGAACCAAGTATCGTTCGAGTGCCCCCCACGCTGGCGGGGCTACCCGGATCAGCCCTGCGAGAGGAGGCGCGTGCGATGGTCAAATCCGACGACCTGAAGTCGCTCCTCGATCTCGCCGACATCGCCTGGTCCGCCCATCGCGGCGACGACCCGGCCGCGGTCCAAGCGCGGCGCGATGACGCGGTTGCCGGTATCCGGCGGATCCTGCGCGACGTCAAGCGACGCGGTGGCCCCGGACTCCTCGGCGACCTGATGAAGAAGCACGCCTTCACGCAGAAGGAGGGGATGGTCCTCCTGATGCTGCTGAAGCGCCGGGTCTCCAGCGCCGACCCGTTCCTGACCGGGCAGCGCATTCTCCGTCGGCTCAACGGGGGCTCGTGGGCGATCCTCCGCGACACGCCGCTGCTGCGCCCGGACGGCCGGCTGCGCCACACCCAGGTCGTCGTGCCGCGCGACGAGAACAGCGACCCCGAGGACCTGCTCGGCGCCGAGTTCACGCTCAGCGCGTGGGCGTTCCGTGCGTTGACGAGTGCGGCCGCGTCGAAGCGCCGCCGCGCGGCGCCGAAGCCCGCCCGCCCCTACCGGCGAAGCGAAGAGGTGCTCCTCGACTACCTCCGTGTCGTGTCGCTGCTGCAGAAGCGGGCGAACTCGCTCTTCGAGATCGAAGACTGGGAGGAGGTCGCGCCCCCCGGCGAGGTGCCGGCGCGCCACATCCAGGCGCAGATCGAGGAGCAGCGCCGCACGATGCGCGAACGCCTCGACCGCACCGACCGCTCGGTCCATCTCGCTCCGGTTCGGTTCATCGAGCACCACGGGCTGTCGGAGGCGGAGACGCTGATCGTGATGGCGTTGCTGTTCCAGGAGCTGTTCGAGGGGGAACCGCACGCGTCCGCCGTCGAGCTGTTGAAGCTCGTCAGTCGCAGCCAGCGCGACTACCTGCGCAACCTCGGCCTGTTCGACGAAGAGCGGCGGCTCGTGAAGGAGGGCCTCGTCGCGATCCACCACGCGGAACCGGGCCGCGTCTTCTCGGCAGACGTCGCGCTCGAGTCGTGGGTCGTGCCGGCGATCATCCACGGCACGAAGCGCGGTGGCGGCTTCTCGGTCGACGCGTGGAAGCGCTTCCGCCGCTACCTGCAGGAGCTCGACGACTCCGACACGTTCTTCCGGGACCTCAACGCGAAGAAGAACTCGCCGAAGAAATGACGCCGCGCAGGTAGGCGATCGATTCGCGAGCGGCGTCGACGGCACGGTGGGAATCGCGCGACAGCTCGACCGCGACCATCCCGTCGTACCCGGTCTCGTCGAGCGCACGCACGATCGGCGCGTAGTCGATCTCGCCGGTGCCGAACGGCAGGTGCTCGTGCACCCCGTGCACCATGTCCTCGGCGTGGACGTGCACGAGGTCACCCGCCCACTCGCGCACGCGATCGGCGATCGGCACCTCGCCCATGCAGTGCAGGTGCCCGAGGTCGAGCGTGAGCCCGAACGCGGGGCTGTCCACTCGCTGCCGGAGCTTCCGGTAGCGCGCCATCCGGTCGACGAGCATCCCCGGTTCGGGCTCGAAGCCGAGCGCGACGTTTCGCCGCTCCGCTTCGCGGCAGACCGGCGCGAGGCGCTCGGCGAGGCGGTCGAGCTGCTCGTCCACGCGCATGCCGGCGTGCGCGACGCCGGACCACAAGCTCACGACCGGCGCGCCGATCGCGTCCGCGATCCGCACGAGGCGCTTGAGCCAGTTCACGCGCGTGCGCCAGCCGTCGTCGTCGAGGAGTGCGGGGCGATGCTTGCGCCGCGGGTCCAGCACGAAGCGGGCACCGCTCTCGACGACCGCGGTCAGGCCGAGGCGGCGAAGCCGGCGACCGAGCGCGACGAGATCCGCGTCGCGCGTGGTCTTCGGATCGAGGTGGTGGACGTCGACCGTCAGCGCGACGCCGTCGTAGCCGAGGTCGGCGAGGATCGCGAGCGCGTCGGCGAGACGGTGGTGGGCGAAGCCGTTGGTGTTGTAGCCGAGCGCGAAGCTACTTGTCACGACCGTAGACGACGCTGCGCATGTTGCGCTGCCAGCTCATCATGATGTCGTCGTACTGCTTCAAGAAGTGGCCGGCCTCGGCGCGGTACTTCGACTCGACCGGGCTCAGGAACTCGTTCGCGAGCTCCAGCGCCATGCCGAAGCCTTCGCGGATCTTCTGCTTCGCCGCCTTCGGATTGTCGACGGTGCCCTTGCGGACGTCGGCGAGCAGCTTCTGTGCATCCTTCGCGTGGTCCTTCGCCTGGGTCCACAGCGCCTGGTCGCACATCGCGAGGTAGTAGCTCGCCGGGTGCTTCGGCTTCACCGGGGCATCGCGCTTGGCGATCGGCTTGCGCGACGTCGCCGGCTTGTACGTCTTCTTCGGCGCGGTGTCCTTCGGTGCGAGATCGGAGAGACTCACCTTGCCCGACCCCGACGACTCCTCTTCGTCGCCGCTCTTCTTGCCCCCGCCCTTCGCGACGACCGCGACCAGCGCCAACACCGCGACGCCGCCGACGATCGCGCCACCGACGAGCACCGTCGGGTTGCCCTTTTTCGCAGCGCGGCCGCGCGTCGTCGTCGCACGTGTCGTGCTGCGGCCGGTCGATGTCGTGCGTCGCGCACCGGTGCGCGCGCCGGATCCGGTGGTGCGGCGGGACGAGCCGCCACGAGTGGGACGAGCCATGGCTTCTTCCTCGATCTTCGGGGGGGGGGTGGGGGATTCGGGAATCTTAGCCGCGGTCCGGCCTCGCCGACAACAGGCGGGCCCAGTAGCCGCCGTCGTGATCCGCGCTCGGTGGCGTCGATGCGTCGGTATCGAGCCGAAGCGAGGCCCCAGACGAATCGACGACGCTGTCGACGACCTCCCGATTCTCCTCCCGTTCGAGGCTGCACGTCGCGTAGACGAGCCGTCCCCCGGGCGCGACGGCGCCCGCCGCGGCCGTGAGCAAGGCACGCTGACGGGAGGCGAGCAGGTCGATCGCGTCCGGTTCGATCCGCCACCGCGCGTCGCTCCGTCGCGCGAGCACGCCGGTGTTCGAACACGGCGCATCGACGAGAACGTGCGAGAATCGCCCGTCGAAGGCCGGCAGCAACGCACTCGCGTCGAGGCAGACGACGTCCACGCGCGCGGCGAGTCCCGCGCGTTCGAGTGCTGCGGTGACGCTCGCACAGCGTCTCTGCGAGCGATCCAGCGCGACGACGCGCCCGCCGGGACCCACCGCGTGCGCGAGCATGAGCGTCTTCGTGCCCGGCGCGGCACCGACCTCGAGCACGGTGTCTCCCGACGAGACGCCGAGCGCCGGGACGACCGTGGCCTGGGCCGGGTCCTGCACGACGAGCCCGGATGTCGCGAACGCATCGTCGTCGTGGAGCCGGCTGGCGCCGCGCGTGATCGCGACCCCGGTCTCGGTCGGGACGCCGTCGATTCCGAGAGCGGCGAGTCGGTCGCGGACCCCTGCGACGTCGCCGTCGAGCGCGACGACGTGCACGCCGGGGCGGCGGTTCTGCGCACGCACGATCGCCCGCGCCTCGTCGATCCCGAACCGCTCGACCCATCGCGTGACGAGCCACGGCGGGAGCGAGCCGCGCGCCGCGAGGTTCGCGATCGGCTCCGCGGGAAACGACCCGGCGGGACCGCGCCGAACGACGCCGTCGCCGAGTTCGATGTCGCGCGTCGCGTCCGCGTGCTCGACGGTCTCGCGCGGCCAATCGGCGATCGCGCGGCGCAACACCGCGTTCGCGAGCGACGCCCCGCCGCGCCCGAACGAACGGCGCGCCGCATCGACCGCAGCCGACACGGCCACGCGGTCCTCGGTCGTGTCGAGGAACAGGCACGAGTAGAGCGCGACGCGGAGGATCCAACGCATGCGCGGCTTCATTCGACCGCCGTCGCGCGCGCCGTCGATCACGACGTCGAGCGTGCCTCGCCAGCGCATCACGCCGTGGACGATCTCGGTCACGAGTGCGCGATCCGTCCGCTCGAGCCCGCGGCGAAGCGCCGACGCCAGCACGTCGTCGACGAAGCGACTGCCGCGGTCGGCTCGCCAGACGACGTCGAGCGCGACGTCGCGAACCCGCGGCCGACGCGCGCTCACGAGTCCGTCGGCGCGACGAAACGGCCGCCGCCGCCCGCGCGACCGTGGAAGAACTCGCGGCCGGTCACCGGTCGACCACCCGCGGGCGTCAGGCGCTCGATCGTCAGCACGCCGTCCCCCGTCGCGACATCCACGCCGTCGTCGCGCACGCCGAGCACATCGCCGGGCGTCGCGTCGGCGGCGCCCTCGCGCCACGCGGTCTCGAGCGGCCGCACGCGAAACGGAGCGCCCTCGGTCGACGCGAATGCCGCGAGCGCACCGGGGTGCGGCGTCAGGCCGCGCACGCGGTCGTGGATCGCGCGCGCCGACGCGTCCCACGCGATCGTGCGATCGTCGATCCCCAGGCGCCCGACGTGCGTCGCGGCCGCTTCGTCCTGCGCCACCGACTCCGCCGTTCCCGCCGCCAGGCGATCGAGCACGTCGACGACGAGCGGCGCGCCGATCGTCGCGAGCCGCTCCTCGACATCCCCGGTCGTCTCGTCGCTGCCGATCGGTGTCGTCGCGGTCGCGAACACCGCGCCGGCGTCCATCCGTCGCTCGACCTGCATCACGCTGACACCGGTCTCGGGGTCACCGGCGATCACCGCGGCGTGGATCGGCGCGGCCCCGCGATACTGCGGCAACAGCGACGCGTGCAGGTTGATCAGCCCGAAGCGCGGCAACTCGCGGATCGGCTTCTTCAGGAACTGTCCGAACGCGACCACGACGCCCACGGCGGGCGCGCGGTCCGCGACCCACGCGAGGTCCTCCGCGGCGTTCACGTCGGCGGTCTGCAGCACGTCGATGCCGTGGCGCTCGGCCGCGACGCGCACCGGCGGTGGTGCGCTGCGCTGTCCGCGGCCGCGCCGTCGATCGGGTTGCGTGACGACGCCGACGACGCGGTGCGACGACGCGACGATCGCGTCGAGCGTCGGCACGGCGAAGTCGGGCGTGCCGAGAAAGACGACGTCGAGCACCGGCTACGGGCTCGGCCTTGCGTCCGGCTCGGTGCCCTGCGGGGGCTCGGCGCCCTCGGCGTGCACATCGCCGGGCGACGCCTCGTCGAACAGCGGCGCTTCCGCGGGCGTGCCGGACAGCGCGTCGTCGCCGGCGAGTTCGGAGCTGAATGCCGCTTCGACCGTCGCGTAGTCGATCGCCTCGGCCTCCGCGCGCTTCTCGACGCGGATCCGGCCGAACGCGCCTTGCTGCCGGACCGCGACCGCGCGCTGTCGGATCAGCTCGAGCAGTGCCATGAAATACGACACCGCGTCGGTGCGCGTCGCCGCCTCGTCGACGAGTTCGTCGAGGAAGAACGTCGGCTCGCGGTGCAACCGCCCGACGACCTCCTCCATGTACGACGACACCGGCCGCTCGCCGCGCCCGATCACCGTCGGGAGCCGCTTGCCGGCGCCCAGCTCGCGGACGAGCTTCGCGAACGCCTCGACGAGGTCCCACAGTTCGACCTTCACGCGCACCGGGCCGTCGGCCGGCTCCGGCGGCGGCACGTCGCGGTCCTTGCCGCGGCCGACGCGCTTCGCCCGCAGCTCCGCCTGTTCGGCGAGCGTGTGCGCCGCCTCCTTGTAGCGCTTGTACTCGAGCAGCTTCTGCACGAGTTCGGCGCGCGGGTCTTCGATCTCCTCGTCGTCGAGGTCGAAGTCGACCGGCTCGGGGACGAGCATCCGCGCCTTGATCAGCATCAGGTTCGCGGCCATCACGAGGAAGTCGCCGATCTCGTCGAGCTCGAGTTCCTCGAGAACCTTCAGATGCCCCATGAACTGGTCGAGGATCCGCGCGATCGGGATGTCGTAGATGTCGATCTCTTCCTTGCGGATGAGATAGAGCAGCAGGTCCATCGGCCCGGAGAAGACGTCGAGCTCGACGCGGTAGTTGCCCTCGTCGATCGAACTCGCGTCGCTGTTGGTCTCGGGGATCGGCGCAGCGCCGTTCATCGGCTCGTTCGTCATCCGAAGTGCCTCCCGGGAATCTGGTGCAACGAGACCGTCGCTCTACCGAGCACCTCGGGGTCCAGCTGCAGCGCCTGTACCCCGATTCGAATCGCGTCCCCGATCATCTGTCCGCCGCCGGCCTGGAGCAAGACGATCAGCATGACGAAGCCCATCCACCCGATGCTCTGGTAGCCGGCCGCGACGTCGCGCGGCAGGAACGCGCAAAGCACGTGCGAGCCGTCGAGCGGTGGCACCGGCAGCAGGTTGAACACGACGAGCAGGAGGTTCATCACGACGAGCCCGCACAGCACCTTGAACAGGCCGTTGCCCATCAGCTCGGTGAACCGATCCTGCGTCATGCCGCCGCCGTTGAGGACCTCGGTGCCGAACACCGCGACGAGCACGATCCCGAACACGACCGCGAGCACGAGATTCGCGCCCGGCCCGGCGAGCGTGACCCACAGGTCGTCCCACCGCGGGTTCTTCAGGTTCTCCTTCACGACCGGCACCGGCTTGGCGCCGCCGAACGGAAAGCCGATCAGCAAGACCGCGAGAATCGGCACGGCGATCGTCAGGATCGGATCGATGTGGGCGATCGGGTTCAGCGTGACGCGCCCTTGGTCCTTCGCGGTGTCGTCGCCGCGCAACGACGCCACCCACGCGTGGCCGAACTCGTGGAAGCCGAGACTCGCGATGATCAGGAAGAGGTAGACGCCGAACAGGAGGAGATCGCTGCCCATAGGTCCGATTATAGGACACGCGCTGTCGAGCGGCACCCAACGTCTTCAATCGACGCACGTTCGATACTAAGACGTCGATGGGTGCCGGCCGCGTCGTTCGCTTGCCGGTCCGACCGCACGCGGGTAGAATCCGCCGGCCGGAGAGCCCTTCGCACCGGCGGCGTGCCGGACCGGCCGCCGCGCTTGCCAGACGGCTCACCGCAGGGGAGGCCGCGGGTGACGACGAGTCCCGATACGCACGCCGAGTACGGCCGCGAGGTCGTGCGGCAGGAGATCCGCGCGCTCGAGTGGATCATCGATCACCTCGACGCCCGATTCGGGGCCGCGGTGGATGCGGTCCTCGCGTGCGACGGCCAGGTCGTGCTCTCGGGCATGGGCAAGGCCGGGATCATCGCGCAGAAGATCTCGGCGACGCTCGCGAGCACCGGCACGCCGTCCCAATTCCTGCACCCCGCCGAGGCGATCCACGGCGACCTCGGGCGCGTGCGCGAAGGCGACGTCGTGATCGCGCTCTCCAACAGCGGCGAGACCGCCGAGATCCGACGTCTGATCGACCCGATCAAGCGGCTCGGCGTGCACCTGGTCGCGATCACCGGAAAGCCGGAGTCGGCGCTGGCGCGCCACGCGGACACGGTGCTCGAGATCGGCCAGGAACTCGAGGCGTGCCCGATCCAGCTCGCACCGACGACGAGCACGACCGCGATGCTCGCGCTCGGCGACGCGCTCGCGATGGCGGTGTCGCACGCCCGCCGCTTCAGCCGCGAGGACTTCGCGTTCTTCCACCCGGCCGGCGCGCTCGGGCGAAAGCTGCTGCGCGTCTCCGAGATCATGCGACACGGCGATCGCCACACGGTCGTGCGGGCCGACGACATCTGCCGCGAGGCGCTCGGGCGGATCAACCAGACGCCGGGGCGACCGGGCGCGGCCACCGTCGTCGGCGGCGAGGGGCGCGTCGTCGGCTTCATCACCGACGGCGACATCGTGCGACGCCTGACCGACGGCGACGATCGATTCCTCGACCTGCCCGTCCAGGCGTTGATGACCGCCGATCCGAAGACGATCGAGGGCGACCGGCTCGCGTCGGAGGCCTACCACATCATGCAGGAAAAGCGCGTCGACCAGTTGCCGGTCGTCGACGCCGACGGGCGACCGATCGGACTCGTCGACGTGCAGGACCTGCTCGACCTCGGGAAGGGATAGCCCCGTGCAAGCTCCGAGCGACATCGCGATGGTGCTGTTCGACGTCGACGGCGTGCTGACCGACGGCACGTTCACGATCGACGACGAGGGCCGCGAGGCGAAGCGATTCCACGCACGCGACGGCCTCGGCATCTACATGCTGCGCTCGGCCGGCTACAAGATGGGGATCATCTCCGGGCGAAGCGCACCGGTCGTCGAGGTGCGCGCGAAGCAGCTCGGAATCGAGGAGGTGCACCAGGGCGCGTCGGACAAGCTGGTCGTGCTCGAGGACATCCTCTCGCGCCACGGCCTCACCGCGAGCGAGGTGTGCTACGTCGGCGACGATCTGATCGACCTGCCGGTGATGACGCGCGCGGGATTCGCGGTCGCCCCGGCCGACGCCCACCCGCTCGTGATCGAGGCGGCGAACATGGTCACGAAGAACCCGGGCGGCCACGGCGCGGTCCGCGAGGTCGCCGAGGCGGTGCTGCGCGGCGGCGGCCACTTCGACCGGGTCGTGAAGGAGTTCCAGCGGTGAATCGCACCGCGCTGCGCGTCGCGATCGTCGCGGTGATCGGCGCGGTCGGCCTGTTCGTCCTGTCCCGACTCGACAGCGACACCGAGTCGGTCGAGTCGCCGACGATCCACACCGGCCCGCTCGGTGACGTCGGCAGCGGCCTCGGCGCCTCGCGCGGCCGACGCATCCTCGTCAACCCGGCGCGCGATGTCGTCGTGCGGTTGATGAAGCCGACGACGCCGACCGGTGACGCGGTCGAGGTGTTCGAGCCGGTCGCCGAGGTGCGCGGCCGCACCGTCGAATACCTCTCGGACCGCAAGCAGCTCTTCGTCGATCCGGTGCTCGTCTACGAATTGCCGCGCACCGACCTGCGCGGACCGGACCGTCGGGCGCGCTTCGAGGGCGTCGTCAATCACGTCCCCGAAGAGGCGTCGCCGTCGCGCGTGTTGCCCGACGACATCGAGAAGCGTCGACCGACGCACCTGCGCATCCAGGCCGCTCGCGCGGAGGTGACCGACCTCGACACCGGGCAGCCGACGGTTCGCTTCCTCGGCGAGCCGCCGCACGGTGTCGCGATCACGGTCTTCGTCGACGGCGGGATCGCCGCCTTCGAGGGCCGCACGGACCAGCTCACGTGCGCGATCGACAAGCGGGACGATCGTGGCATCATCCACGTGACCACCGACCGGCTCGTGCGCCTCTTCTCGGCCGACGGCCGGATGACGCTTCGCGGACAGGGGTTCGCCGCGCACGCGATCGAACCGGAGAAGGACGGCGAGCGCACCGTGCACGTGCGGCTCGCGCGCGCCGTTCGGTTCACGTTCCCGCGGGCCGAGCCGGCACCGAAGGCCGGCGACGACGAGTCGAAGCGGCGCGTCGTGGCCGCCGAGGGGTGGGTCGAGTGCGACGGGCCGGCCACGATGCGGATGCGCGAGATCGCGACCGTCGTCGACGGCAAACCCGCGACGACGTCGCGGATCGAGCACCTCTCGTTCACCGGCGGCGTTCGCGGCGCGATGGACTCGGTCGTCCAGCGGCGAAAGGACGGGGCTCCCGACGGCTTCGACCATCTGCGCCAGCGCTTCGAGTCGGAGCGCGCACGCGTGTCGTTCCTCGAACAGACGATGCGCGCGATCGACCTCGACGGCTCGTTCCGCTTCGTCGCCGATCACGCGAAGACGGCCGAGCGCGACGTGACGACGCTGCCGAACCGCGCGACGCTCGTCGCCGAGCGCGCACGCATCGGTTTCGTTGATGGCGAGCCGCGCACGATCCGCGCGTATGCGATCGGCACGCGTCCGGTGCGCACGCCGTTCTCGGGCTTCGGCGTGCCGCCGATGCCGTCGCCGGTGCACCGCGCACCGCGCATCACCGGGTCGTTCGAACTCGACGGCGTCGACCACGGCGGCTTCGAGGCGACCTGCCGTGGTGACGTGACCGCGACGGTCGACTCGATCCCGAAGGACGCCGCCGACCCCGAGGGCAGGTCGAGTCTCGCGCTGCGCGAGGTCATGTTGCACGACCACCCGCGGCTCGAGTTGCGCGGCTTGCGCGCGACGCGACCCGACGCACTCGTACCCGGCGATTCGACACTCACCGCGACCGACACGATCGCGATTCGGTGGCCCGATCCTCGGACGCAGGCGATCGCGTTCGATGGCCAGGGCGACGTGCGGCTGCGCTCGCTGCTCGGCCAGCTCAGTGCGCAGCATCTCTACGGCACGATCCACGGATCGCGCCGGTGGCGGCTCGTCGCCGACGGCGCGCCGGTGCTCGACCGACCGATCCTGGGGCGTGGCGGCGGCGACCGCGTCGACGACGTGCTGAAGACGCTGATGCTCGACCGCGGCGGCCCGGAGCCGAGGGCCGGCGAAGCGGCGGGTCGTCTGACGGTTCGAAGCGCACGCACGGTGTTCGAGAGCGTCGGTGTCGACGACGACAACGCCGGCTTGGTCCGGTTCGTCGGGCCGGTCCGCATCGTGCAGCACGAACGCGGCGCGGACCCGATCACGCTCGACTGCGACGCGCTTCGCCTCGGGTTCGCGCCGGCCGGGAAGGACACCGAGGGGCGAAGCGATCTCGCGATCGAAGCGGTCGCGACCGGGTCCGTCGTCCTCGATGCCGGGCGTGGCACACGCATCGCCGGCGACGAACTCGTCGCGACGCGCCCCAGCCGCGACGCCGAGCCGCACGCGCGGATTCGCGGATGGCCGGCGCGGCTGAGTGCGAAGAGTGACATCGGCGACGAGGTCGTCGTCGACGGGCGCACGATCGAACTCTCCCCCGCCACGCGGCGCGCGATCGTGAACGAGGGGGTGCAGGCGCGCCTGCTGCCGGCCGCGGCCCGCGTGCGCGGCCGCCTCGGCGAGCATCTCTCCGTGCCCGGCAGCAACCGCGACTACGTCGCGCGCCTGGAGCTCGACGCCGAGCGCGCCGAGATCGAGTGGGCCGAGCGCGGTGGGCTCGCGTCGTTCCAAGCCCTCGAGGCGGTCCGCCTGCGCGGCTTCGACCGTCGCACGGACGATGCCTCGGCGCGACTGCTGCAGTGGGGCGAGGCCGACGAATTGCACCACGTCGCGCGTGACGGCGGCGGCGACAAGGTGCATCGGACGACGACGCTGATCGGCACGCGCGAGGCGCCGGTGCGACTCGCGTTCCGCGACCCGAAGGTTCGCCACGCCGGCGACCACTACCGCCTGGATGTCCCGCGTCTCGTGATCGACGAGCCGCCGGGCAAGGTCGGCCGCTCGGTGACGGGGCACGGTGCCGGCACGCTGTTCTTCCTGTCGCAGGACAATCTGTTCGGCACGAAGATGTCCGGCGGCTCGCGCCAGGAAGAGCGCATCACGATGCGGTTCCGAAACGGCTTCACGATGCGCGACCTGACGCGCCACCGCTCGCGGATCGACTTTCCCGGCGGCGGCGAGGTGCGATCGGCGAGCTTGGACGGACGGACCAACGGCTGGCTCACGGCCGACGACGCGTTCGCGCTGCGCGTCGGCACGACGAAGCGCAAGGAGGACGAGAACGCGCGCGTCGTCGAGAGCGGGTTCGCCGAAGGCAACGTCCGGTTCCGCTACCTCGACGACACCGAAGGCGAGTGCGACGCACTGACGTGGGAGCGCGGCACGAACACGATCACGGTCGCCGGCGATCCGGTTCAGATCGAGCACGCGGGCAACCCGATTCGCGGCAAGACGGCGACCTACGATCTCGTGACCGGCCGCTTCGAAGCGACGCGGATCTCGGGCACGCTCCGGCGCCGGTTCGACGAACGGGATCGGCGGCCGTAGTGCGCACGATCGCGCTCGCGCTCGCGGTGACGATCCTCGCGACGTTCGTCGCGGCGCAGGACGAACCCCGTCGGCCGCGGCGACCCGCGACCGACGTCAAGGGGCTCGCGAAGCAGCTGAAGGGCGTCACCGACCTCGACGTTGAATACGCCGCCGGCCACTGGACGTCCGACACGTCGGAGAACCTGCGTTGGGCGCGGATCGTCTTGACGGAGGGGATCGCGATTCGCGCCGGCGTGACGATCGTCCGCGCGGACACCGCCGTGATCTGGTTCGATCCGGAGATCGCGCGGCAGGAGCGGGAGCGAAAGAAGAAGAAGGACAAGGGCGAGGCGCCGGGGCAGCCGGCGTTCACGCGGGATCGCGACTCGGCGCAGGTCGTGAACCACCGCGCCGTGCACGGCATCTACGCCGAGGGCGACGTCCACCTGCAGCACGGCACGCAGGTCGTGCGCGCCGAACGGGTCTACTTCGACGTGATCCGCAAGCGCGCCGTGCTGGTCGACGGGCTGGTCACCGGTGCGATGAAGCCGCCGCCACCCCGACGCGCCGGGCGGCCGACCATCGAGACCGACGTGCCGTTCGTGCTCCGCGCGGAGCGGCTCCGCGTCGAGTGGACCGACAACCTGATCGGACAGACGCAGACGAAGGCGAAACTCGCGCGCGTGGAGGCCGAGCGTGTTCGCGTCACGACGTGCGACTTCGGTTGTCCCCACTACCACATCGAGGCGAGTTCGTTCGACATGACGGTGGACGACGACACCGAACGCCCGATCTTCGACCTCGATTCGACCACACTGAACGTCTTCGATCAGTCGGTGTTCTGGCTGCCGGGGCTGAGCGGCGACACGTCGATCATCGAGTACTTCCCGCTCCGCGGCATCAGCATCGGCGACAGCAAGAAGTTCGGCACCGAGCTCGAGACGACGTGGGGTGACGCGATCCGGTTTCGCGACGCGACCGGCCATCGGCGGGAGTGGGGCGCCTGGGAGCTCGAACTCGACAACCGAACGCGACGCGGCCCCGGTGTGGGCCTGTCGCTCGACTACGCGACGGACGACTACTACGGCACGCTGCTCGGCTACTACCAGCGCGACGACACGACCGATCTCTCGGGTCCCCCGCCGCCGTTCGTGCCGCCGAACGAGGACCGCGGTCGCTTTCGCGCGTTTCACCGCCACGACCTCGGGCTCGGCCTCGAACTCGACGTCGAGGCGGCGTGGCTGAGCGACCGCAACTTCCTCCGCGAGTACTACGAAGCCGAGCAGCGCAACGGGAAGATCCAGGAGAACTACGGCTACCTGAAGCGCGACTACCGCAACACGTCCGTGCGCCTGCTCTACCGCCCGCGGATCAACGAGTTCTACACGCGGACCGAGTATCTGCCGCGTTTGTCGGCGACGGCGATCTCACAGCCGCTCGTGCCGGGTGGCGTGCTCGGAACGAACCTCTACCTCGACGTCGATGCCGAGGCCGCGTCGATGCGGTTGCGGTTCGACGAGGCGTTGATGCTGCGCGACCGTGAGGCGAACCGTGGTGACGCGATCGCCCGCGTCGAGATGCCGGTCCCGATCGGGCCCGTGCACATCAACCCGTTCTTCCAGACCCAATACACGAGCTACAGCGAGCTGGCCGGAACGACCGACAACGACGCGCGCCTGGCGCTCACCGGCGGGTTGCGAGTGTTCACGCAGTTCTGGCGCGTCTATCCGCAGGCGATCCTCGGCTTCGACGCACGCCACCTCGTGATGCCCGAGATCCGCTACACGAACACCTACAGCGTCGATCTGCCGCCGTCGCAGGTGATCCTGTTCGACCGCAAGGACTTCGTCACCGAGTTCGAGGCGATCACCGCGCGCTTGCAGCAGAAGGTGCAGGTCCAGCTCGGCAAGACGACGCTCGACGTCGCCGAGCTGACCATCGAGAACGTCTTCTTCCCCGAGGACGATCGCGACAACGGCGGCCGCAGCGCGAGCCCGATGTTCGTCGAGTTCCAAGCCGGCACGCTGCGCTACCGCTTCCTCGCCGAGGCGCAATACGACTGGTACGAGAACGACGCGGTCGTCTTGAACACCGGCTTTCTCGCCGGTCTCGGCCGCATCCCCGGCATCGAGCCGAGTCGCGTGAAGCTGTTCCTCGGACACCGGATGACACGCGGCATCTCCAACGTCCTCACGCTCGGCACCATCGCCCAGATCGGGCCGAAGTGGGGCTTCCAGGGCCGCTTCCAGTACGACTACCGCAACAACCGCACCGCCGACCAGCGCTACCACCTCTACCGCACGTTCCACCGCTTCAAACTCGGCACCGAGATCTACGTCGACGGCAGCAACGGCGACCGCGGCATTCGCTTCACCTTCGCCCCGATCGAACTGTTCAACTCGCTGACCCGCATCGAGCGCGAAGCGCAGCAGGGCATCTACCGCGGGGATTACTAGTGGTGTGTCTCAGAAACTCGCGGCATTTCTTCACGCGCCTCGCCGCCGCTCACGGCGTTGCGCGCACGCTGGAGGATCGCTGATACGAGGCGCGCACGCGCGCCTTGTGAGCGACGACGAATCGCCCGAATAAATGACGCGAATCTCTGAGACACACCACTAGCCGCGCCGAGTCGAGGGTGGCAGCGGCGGGCGGGATCAGTCGGAGCCGGCGGGCTTTTCGGCCTTCGCGGCCTCGTTCGGCTCGGCGTCGTTCGCCTGCGCTTCACTCGGCTCCGCGCGTTCCGACGCTTTGTCGGGCGCCGGCGTCGGTTCCGGCTTCTCCTCGGGGAGCGGGAGCTGGCGCAACGATTCCGTGTCGATCTCGTCTTCGATGCCGCGCACGCCGCGCTTGAACTCGACAATGCCCTTGCCGAGTGAGCGAGCGACTTCCGGCAGTCGTTTGCCGAAGAGCAGCAGCGCGACGATGAGGAGGATGATGAGCTCGGTGGGACCCGGGCTCCAGAATGCGAACACGGCCGGTTCTCCGTAGGTCTCCCGAAGGTCTAAGCGATCGGGCGAGAACCGTCAACCGGTGCTACGGAGCGTCCTCGTCCTCGGGCTGCTCGCTCAGCACGCTCTCGTTCGCGAGATCGAAGAGCTGCTCCCATTCACCGGCGATCTGGTCCTGTTCGGCGCTCAGGCTGGCCGCCACGGCCGGGCCGTCCGCCTCGACCGGGAACTCGGCATCCAGGACCTGGCGGATCTCCGACAGGAGCCCGACGTAGAGGTAGAGGCCGCAACCGGTCAGTTTCTGCAGGTTCTCGACGAGGCGCGGGTCGATCGGGCTCGAGACGCACAGCGTCACGGCGTCGTCGAAGCGATCGAGCGGCACGCAGTCGTTGCGGTGCAGGATGTCCGCCGGGATCGCTTCCTTCAGGTCGTTGAGGATCTTGTACTGCGCCGGGTGGATGAACGGCAGCTGGAGTTGGTTCGCGACCGCGTAGGCGACGTCCCACTCGGTGAGCGTGTCCGTCGTGACGAACACGTCCACCATCGAATAGCCGGTTCGCCGGTGCTCCTCGAGCGCGTCGGCCACCTGCGACTGCGTGACCAACCCTTCGTCGACCAGCAGGTCGCCGAGGGTCTTCCGCGTGAGTTTCTGAAGGTGCTTCATGCCGCCGTCGCGCTCCGTCCGCTCTCTTCGGGACGTATCGGGAAGTGACTCGGCGGAGTTTAGCGACGGGCGGGATTCGCTCGCGCGCGGCCGGGGGTTCCCGTCGTGAGACGGCCTGCCCGATCGCGCGCCGGCTCAGATGTCGAGGTTGCGGACCTCGAGCGCGTGCGTCTCGATGAACTCCTTGCGCGGCTCGACCTGGCTGCCCATCAGGATCGTGAACATCTCCTCGGCCTTGATCGCGTCTTCGAGGCGCACGCGCAACAGCGAGCGCTTCGTCGGATCCATCGTCGTCTCCCAGAGCTGCTCGGGGTTCATCTCGCCGAGGCCCTTGAAGCGCTGCACGTCGACGCCCTTCTGACCGATCCGCTCGAAGATCTCGACCAGCTGATGGAGCGCGCGGACGGTGAGGTCCTCCTCGTCGGATTCGACGACGCGGATCGTCTCGCTTCCGACGTCCTGCGCGCGCCGTTCGTAGGTCCGCGGATCGAGCCCGGCCTCGTGGAGCCGTTCGAGCATCGGCTCGAGCTTGCGCGCCTCGCGGATCGCGTGCAGTTCGATGTCCGCAGCCGCGCGGTCCGACGGATCGTCGCCGAACTCCCACACGACCAGCTCGCCTTCCGCCTCCCCGCGACGCACCGAGAGGTCGGCCTCGAACGCAGCGCGGTCGGCGTAGAAGCGCCGGGCGGCGCGACCGCCCTCGCCGCGATCCTCGGTGAAGAAGTGCGGCAGCTCGGTGTGCCGCTCGCCGGTCAGCAGCTCCTCGATCTTCAGGAAGCGGCGCCCCATCGACAGCACCAGTGGCGCCATCTCCATCAACGTATCGAGCACGGCCTTGAGGTCGTCGCCGGCGAGTTCGGTCGATCCGCCGTCGCGATCGACGACGAGCTTCGCGTTGTCCAACCCGAGCTGGATCATCGCTTCGGTGAACTCCTGATCGCTCAGGATGTAGCGCTCGGTCTTCTTCTTCTTGATCTTGTAGAGCGGCGGCTGCGCGACGTAGAGGTGTCCGGCCTCGATCAATTCGCGGAACTGGCGGTAGAAGAACGTCAGCAGCAGCGTCCGGATGTGCGAGCCGTCCACGTCCGCATCGGTCATGATGATGATCCGATGGTACCGGAGCTTGGCCAGCTCGAACTCGGTGCCGATGCTCGTGCCCAGCGCGGTGATGATCGTCCGGATTTCGTTGTGGCCGAGCACGCGATCGAGTCGCGCCTTCTCCACGTTGATGATCTTGCCACGCAGCGGGAGGATCGCCTGGAACTTGCGGTCACGCCCCCCCTTCGCGCTTCCGCCCGCGCTGTCACCCTCGACGAGGTAGAGCTCGGTCTCCTCGGGGTTGCGACTCGAACAATCGGCGAGCTTGCCCGGCAAGCCGCTCCCGCTGAGCAGTCCCTTGCGGCGCACCAACTCGCGCTGCTTCCGAGCGGCTTCGCGCGCCTGCGCGGCGAGCATCGCCTTGGAGATGATCGAGCGACCCGCCGACGGGTTCTCCTCGAGGTAGGTCGACAGCTGTTCGCGCACGACGGTCTCGACCTGCCCGGCGACCTCGCGGTTGCCGAGCTTCGCCTTCGTCTGCCCCTCGAACTGCGGGTCACCGCCGATCTTGACGTGCACGATCGCCGTGAGTCCTTCGAGCAGGTCGTCGCCCGACAGCGGCTTCTGGTTGTCTTTGATCAGGTTGTTCGACTTGCCGTACTTGTTGATCGTGCCGGTGAGCCCGGAGCGGAAGCCCGTGACGTGCGTGCCCCCCTCCTTCGTGTGGATGTTGTTGACGTAGCTCAGCACCGTCGGCGTGAACGAGTCGTTGTATTGGAACCCGATCTCGACGCTCAGTCGGTTCTCGGAGTCCGGGAGTTCCTTCTCGATGTAGACGACCTCTTCGTGGATCGCGTCCTTGTTCTTGTTCAGGTAGAGGACGAACTCCTTGATCCCGCCGTCGTACTGAAAGACGTCCGACGTGCCGGTGCGCTCGTCGGCGATCACGATCTTGATGCCCTTGTTCAAGAACGCGAGCTCGCGCAGACGCTTCGCCAACACCGAATACTCGAACTCGGTGACCTCGAAGATGTCGGCATCCGGCTTGAAGCGTACGAGCGTGCCGCTGTCGGTCGCATCGCCCTTGATGCCGATCGCGCCCTTCGCGACCCCGCGCGCGTAGGTCTGGAAGTGCAGCTTGCCCTCGCGACGCACCTCGACCTCGAGCCACTCGCTCAGCGCGTTCACGACGCTGATACCGACGCCGTGCAGGCCGCCGGATACCTTGTAGGAGTTGTCGTCGAACTTGCCGCCCGCGTGGAGCGTCGTCATCACGACCTCGAGCGCCGACTTGTTCTGGTCCTTGCGGTGCCCGACCGGGATGCCGCGACCGTCGTCGACGACCTCGACGCTCCCGTCGGGCTTGATCGTGACGCTCACCTCGGTGCAGAAACCGGCGAGCGCCTCGTCGATCGAGTTGTCGACGACCTCGTAGACCATGTGGTGCAAGCCGTGCGTGCTGATGTCGCCGATGTACATCGCCGGACGTTTGCGAACCGCATCGAGGCCTTCGAGGATCTTGATGCTCTCGGCATCGTAGTTCGAAGGCTTGTCGCTCTTCGGCTTGCCGCCCTGGTTCGGCTTGTCGTCGCTGTTCGGCTTGTCGTCGTTGCTCGGTTTGTCTGTCATCTCAGTTCAATCGTGCCGGTTGGGTCGTGCCGGTCGGGTCGTGCCGGTCGGGTCGTGCCATTCCGGTCGTGCCAGTTGGTCGCGTCAACTCAGTGCGCCGGGTTGTAGTCGCCGGAGGGAGACCGGACGCGCGAGCCTCGCGGCACGGCGCCGAGCGCATCGACCTCCTCCGACGTGTCGAGCACGAACTTCAGATCGCGCACGTAGCCGACATCCGCGGCGCGCAGGCCGGCGAGCACATCGGCACACAGAAAGCTCTTCAACTCGAACAACAGCGCCGACGAATCGACGGCGACGTGGACGACGCCCTCCCGCACGCGAAGGAGCCGTGTTCCCTCGGCGACGTGCTTCGGTACGACGCGCCGCCACGCGGTGACCATCCGCTGCGCGCGGATGACGTCGTCGAGCCCCGCGTCGCGGAGCACGCGTCCGACGACCGACCCGACGCGCGGGGGCGCATACTTCGCGGCGTAGTTCGAGCGGCCGATGTTCCGCATCAGCGGGAGACCGGCATCACCATGTATTTGAAGTGTTCTCCGCACGTCCAACGGGACGCGGTCTGATCGTCCTGGAACTCCATCCGGACCGGACCGGTCCCGACGATCTTCAGGAAGTCGAGCAGGTAGTCGGGGTTGAAGCCGAGCTCGAGCGCCTCGCCGTCGTAATCCACCGGCAAGTCGGTCTGCGCTTCGCCGACCTCGGCCTCCGACGAGTTCACGTTCACGTTGCCGGCCTCGAACCGGAGACGGATCACGCGGCTCTCGCTGCCGGCGAACAGGTTCGCCCGCCGCAGCGCGGCCAGGATCTCCTCACCGTCGAGCGTGACCGAACGCGACAGCTCCTTGTTCACGAGGGGAACGAAGTTCGGAAACGCTCCCTCGATCTGCTGGCAGTGGACCTCGACGTTGGACGATCGAATCGCGAACCGGTTCGACTCGACCGCGAGTTCGAGGTCTTCGTCGTCGCCCGCGAGCGCCTTCATGAAGTGGCCGAGCGCGCGCGCCGGCAGCAGCGCCTCGATCTCGGACGCGTCTTCCGGGTCCGACGGCAGCCAGTAGTAGGCGAGCCGCTTGCCATCGGTCGACACCATGCGGACCAGACCGTCGCCGATCAACAGCTTGATGCCGTCGAACGCGTAGCGCGTGCGCTCCTCGGCCGATGCGAACACGATGTGCTTGAGCATGTGCAGCAGGTCGTCGCGCTTGGCCCGCGTCGCGAGCGTCGTCGGGAAGGACGGCAGCCCGGGAAAGGTCTCGGGATCGGCGAGCACGACCTTGAAGCGACTCCGTCCGGCGCGAATGTCGCAGCGCGACTGCGTGGCCTTGAACGTCACCTCGGGCTCCGACACCTCGCGGAAGATGCCGACGGTCTGCGCGGACGGCAGGAACGCGACGCCCGGCTTCTCGACCGTGACGTCGGGAATGCGCAGCGACACGCCGACTTCGTAGTCGGTCGCCTGTAGCGTGAGGGTGTCGTCGCGCGCTTCGACGTAGACGTTCTGCAGCGTGTCCTTCAGCGTGCGCATCATCGCGACACCGCCGACGACCTGTAGCGCGTCGTGCAGCCGTTTCCGGTCGACCGTGAACTCCATGTCCCTTATCTCCCTGACGATGGCCGAGGCCTCGAAGCCGTTGCGCGTGCATGAGTGAGAAGAAGAGAGTGTCTTCGAAAGAACTCGTATTCTTCAGACCCGTGCGATTGTGGAAAACTGCCTTCCCGACGCCGCAACTCGTTGGCCCACGGCAGGCTGTCGCGATGCGTGCGATCGTGACCGTGTGGAATCGAGGGTCCGAACCCGACGGTTCTCGTGGACGAGTTCACGGCTGTCGGCCGGGTACCCTGCGCCCCGGGAGAACGCGTCCTGTTCGAGCGCGTTTCCGAGCCTCGTTTCCCGGGTTTCCCACCGGAACAGGCGGCCCTCGACGCACCACAAATTGTAGTCGTGGACGCGCTCAATACAACGAGTATCGGGGGTCGATCCGGACCGGTGGCGACGCTGGTTTCGGAGTGCGCGACGGCCCGTCGACGCGGCGGTGCCGGCTCAGTCCGCGGTGCGGTATCCGAAGGCCCGGCGCGTCGCGTCGTGGGCGCGGCGGAAAGCGACGTCTTCGTCGGCGAGACGGGCTTCGGCCCGCCCGATCGCATAGACGACCGTCGAGTGGTCCCGTCGGCCGAACCACTGCCCGATCTCGGTCAGCGAGGCGTTCGTCATCGCTTTCGCGAGGAACATCGCGAGCTGACGGGGGACGACGAGAGAGCGCACGCGGGACGGGGAGCGCAAGCCGGGGACATCCACGTCGTATTCGGTCGCGACGACCCGTGCGATCTCGGGAATCGTCACCGGCACGGGGCGGCACGGACCGAGTTCCGCGACGACCCGCTCGGCGAGCCCACGGTCGACCGTCCGACCGAAGAGCGTCGCGGTCGCGAGCAGCTTGATCACGGCGCCCTCGAGCTCGCGGACGTTGCGGTCGATCGCGCCGGCGATCGTCTCGACGACGTCGTCGGTGAGCGTCTCCCCGAGCGCACGCGCCTTGTGACGCACGATCGCCTCGCGCGTCGGGCGGTTCGGCGGCTCGACGGAGACGAGGAGCCCCCACTGAAAGCGCGTGAGCAAGCGCTCCTCGAAGTGCGCCATGTCGTGGGGTCGCGAGTCGGCCGACAGGATGATCTGCTTCTGCCGGTCGTAGAGCGCGTTGAACGTGTGGAAGAACTCCTCCTGCATCCGCTTCTTCTTCGCGAGGAAGTGGACGTCGTCGATCACGAGGCAATCGACGTTGCGCAGCGTCTCGCGGAACGACGTGAGCCGTTTCGACTCGAGCGCCGCGACGAACCGGTTCACGAACTCCTCGCAACTGACGAGCATCACCCGGAGGTCGGGATGTCGTTCGATCGTCGCGGCGACGGTCGCGTGCAGCAGGTGCGACTTCCCGAGACCGGACGGTCCGTAGATGAAGAGCGGATTATACGAGCGCGCCGGCTGTGCGACGGCTTGCAGGCAGGCCGCATGCGCCAGCTCGTTGTTGGGTCCGATCACGAAGTCGTCGAACGTGTAGGCCTCGTTGAGGCGGAACCGCCGGCACGCCTCGTCGTCGTGCGTCGGGGCGGGTTTGCTCGAAGCGGGAGCCGTCTTCGCGGCGGTGCTGGTCGGGACGGCCGCCAGCGGCGAAACGGGGCTCGGCGGAGGCGCGACGTCGATCTCGTCGGTATCGGATTCGTCGTCGGCGGGCGGCTTCGGCGCCGCGACGTCGGACGGCCGCGCGGGTTGCGACGTGCGCGGCCGGAAGCGAATCGCGACCTCGGCGTCGTCCCCGAGGCAGGCGCGCGCCGCGTCGAGGAGTTGCGCATGAAAGCGCTTCTCGATCAGATCGCGCGCGAAGAGGTTCGGTACCGCGACCGTGATCCGCGTGCCGCTCAGCTCGTGCAGTTGCAGCCCGCGGAACCACGCTGCGTAGTTGTGACTGTCGATCGCGTTGCGAATCCGTGCGAGGAAATCCTCCCACAGTCGAGCTCGGTGCGACGTGGATTCCAGACGGGACCGTAGCGGCATTCGAGTACGGACCTTCTCTGCGGTTGGGGTCTTCGGTGTTGGCGGGCACCTCCGCACACCGGTGTCGTCGCGAGCCGTCTTCGGCGACCGGTCCGACGCCCCACCCGGGCGTCGACACACGGCGTTGCGAGCCGATGACGACACGAACGAACACACTCGACACGCAGACGCACGCGACCTGACGCCAGACGCGCGCTCCGGAGCCTGTCGAACGAGTCGGTTCCCAGTGACTCGTTCCGGCGGGGTGAGGTGTTCCAACCGCCCTCTCGTCGGGTTCGACGTTCAGGCGGGGCTAACCATATTGAGTCGAGTGCGAGCACGCAATCAAAAACCCATGTGACCACGAGCACCGAAAAACGGTTGCGCGTGCAACGCGACGCAAAGCTCTCGTCACGACTCGGTTTGCGCACGCACTGACGCGCGAAGTTTTTCCGCACGCGAAAGAAGTTTCCGCACGTGACACCGGAGGCGTCGAGCGACAGTCGCGCGAGCGCGCGGCGACGCGCGATGACGGGGTGCGAATCGCAATTGTGTGTCGCGTTCGTCTCACCACAAGACCTTGCGGTTGCGCGTTTCGGTTGCCGACGATCTCGCTCCGAGGGTCAGTTTTTCAGCGGCGGTTTCCGATGAAACCCTCGGCGTCCGTGCGAGCTCGGGACGCCGTTCCCGGAACGTGGAGATCGCGATGAGTCTCTTGGATCCAAGAGATAAGACAATCAGCTTGAAGGTCGTCTACTACGGGCCCGGCGTCGGCGGCAAGACGACGAGCCTGAAGCAGGTGCACCGGGTGATCGACCCGACCGAGCAGACCAAGCTCGTCGCGCTCGACACCGACCAGGACCGGACGCTGTTCTTCGACTTCCTGCCGATCGACCTCGGCCTCGTCGGCCGCTTCAAGGTCAAGATCCAGGGCTTCACGGTGCCCGGGCAGGTCAAATACAACATGACCCGTCGCTACGTGCTGACCGGCGCGGACGGCATCGTCTTCGTCGCCGACAGCGATCCGGCCCGGCTCGTCGAAAACGTCGAGAGCCTGATCAACCTCGGCGACAACCTCCGAGCCCACGGTCTCAACGTCAACGACATCCCGCTCGTGTTTCAGTTCAACAAGCAGGATCTGCCGAACGCGCTCGCACCGCGCGAGCTCGAGGAGAAGTTGAACTTCCGAAAGGTGCCGAGCTTCTCGACGGTCGCGATCGAGGGCGACGGGGTCTTCGACGCGTTCAAGGCGGTCGCGAAGCTGATGATCTCGCGCGTCATCAAGACCTACAACCTGCGCCCGGAGCAGGCCGACGAGCATCGGATCCTCGCCGACGTCGAGACGCGCCTGTCGGCGCTGCAGGCCGGCGATACGGCCCCGACGAGCGTGGCACCGCCCGCGACGCCGATCGCGGCGCCGGCAACCGACGTCGAGATCGGCACGACCGCTCCGCTGGCGGGCGACGACCCCGCCGACCCGCTCGCGGCGCTTCGCGCGTCCCTCGAGGCGCCGAAGGCCCCGATGCGCAAGACGCCGACGCCCGGCGGCGAGTCGGCGGACACCGAGGCCACGGACTTCTTCGGTTCCTTCGGCACCGACGGGCCGGCCGCCCCGGCGACGCCGAAGAGCGCGAAGATCGAGATGCCGCCGGAGGAGCCCGCCGAGGCGGTCTCCCCGATCCGGCCGGACCGACCCGAGCCCCGACCGGCCCCCGAGGTCGCGCCGGCCGTGTCGCTCCCGGTCGACCGCGTCGCGGAGCCGGCCGCCCCGCCGCCGCCGCTGGCCGCGCCGCTCGACGTTCCGGCCCCGGCCCCCGCGGGGTCGCCGAGGGGCCCGAACCCCCGCGCGATGCGCTGCCTGATCAACACGGCCCGCGACCTCGCGTCCGGTGCCTCCTTCGACCGCGTCTCCACCGCGGTCCTGTCGTCGGTGTGCCAGGTGTTCGACGCGTGTGGCGCGAGCGTGCTCGTCCGCGACGGCGACACGTTCGAGACCCGGATGGTGTGGGGCCTGCGTCGCGACCCGATCGCGACCGGCGGCCTCGCCGAAACGCTGAGCACCGCGCTGGACGAGGAGGAGGTCGACGCGCTGCACCTCGGTGCCGGCGCCCACGCCGACGACCTCGCAGCGGTCCGCGCGAAGAACGACGCGCTGCAGGACGCGTTCGTCGTCGGGCTCCCCGGGCCCACCGGCTCGCACGGGTTGCTGGCGGTCTACTTCGACACGCCGATCGACGGCGCGTCCCGCCGCGACGATCTCGATGCGATCACGCTGCTCGGGTATCAGCTCGCGATCGCGCTCGCGCCTCAGGACGCGAGGATCCGCTCGTAGTAGCTCTCGTAAAGCGCGGTGATGTCGGCGGGGTCGTACAGCCGCTCCGCCCGCCGCCGCGCCGCGTTTCCGAGTTTCCGCAACCGCCGCGGATCCGTGAGCGCACTGACCGCCATCGCCGCCATGCACTCGACGTCACCGACGTCGCACAGAAACCCGGTCTCCTCGTGCACGACGACTTCCGGCGTGCCACCGAGTCGCGTGGAGATCACCGGCACGCCGCACGCCATGCTCTCGAGTGCCGCGAGGCCGAAGCTCTCGCCCGGCTTGCCGGTCGGCAGCAGAAACATGTCGGCGTAGGGCAGCACGTTCTCGATGTCCTCGATCGGACCGAAGAACGTGACGCTCTGGCGTAGCCCGTAGCGATCGACGAGCGACACGACCTTGCTCATCTCCGGGCCGTCGCCGAGCATGATCAGGCGCGCCGGGACCTTCTCGCGGATCTTGCGGAACACCTTCACGACGTCATGCACGCGCTTGACCGGCCGGAAGTTCGACGCGTGCGCGATGATCTTCTCGCCCGGACGAGCGAGCCGTCGCCGGGCTTCCCGCCGGTTCTTGCGCGGCCGGAAGCGTTCGAGGTTGACGCTGTTGGGGATCACCTCGATCGGCGTCTCGTTCCCGAACAGTCGTCGGGTCGTCGCCGCGAGGCTGTCGCTGACCGCGGTGACTCCGTCGGACTTCCGCAGCCCGAACTCGGTCGCGACGCGGTAGGAGCGCTCGGCGCCGACGATCGTGATGTCGGTGCCGTGCAGCGTCGTGACGGTCTTGAACGCGTGCTTCTCCCCCGCCATCTCGCGTGCGAGGTGGGCGCTGATCGCGTGGGGTACCGCGTAGTGGACGTGCACGAGGTCGAGTTCGTGTTTCTTGACGACGTCCACGAGCGTGGATGCGAGCGCGAGGTCGTACGGCGAGTACTTGAACAGCGGATACGGCAGCACCTCGACCACGTGGTAGTAGAGGTTCTGGTGATACTCGCGCAACCGCAGCGGCACCGCATAGCACACGAAGTGCACCTCGTGGCCGCGGCGGATCAGGTTGAGCCCGAGCTCCGTCGCGACGACGCCGCTGCCTCCGAACGTCGGGTAGCAGACGATGCCGATCCGCCGGCGTGGCGTGCGTCGCGGCTCGCTCATCGCGTCCTCAACGACCGGACGTCGACGAGCCCCGGGGGGTGGTGCGATGCGAACGGTTCACCGTACGCGGCGCCGATCAGGTCGCCGTAACGCCGGTTGCGCGCCCGAATGCGCTCGAGGAAGTCGCCCGACGCGATGTTGGTCGGCTGCGCACCCGGTCGCGCGAGTTGCGACGCGTAGCACTCGATCGACGCGATCTTCGCGTCGTAGTGTTCGGTGACGTCGACGATCAGGTCGGGCGTGAACGACTGGTGCATCATGTAGAACAGGATCGCGCCGGCCCGCCCGCGCCGATCGGCCGTATCCGGTGCGAAGCCGCCGACCCCGGCGAGGAAGTTCGCGGCGATCGTGAGCTGCCCCGCGGCCGCGTGGTCCGGATGGTCGTCGACCGCCGAGGGCGCGAGCAGGATCCGCGGCGCGAAACGCCGGATCACGTTCGCGAGCGCGATGCGGGCGTCGTCGTCGTCGCGGAGCCCCCCGTCTCGCAAGCCGAGCTGCAGCCGCTCGGTCACGCCGAGTGCCTCGGCCCCGCGCGCGGCCTCCGCGCGGCGCTCGTCGACGGTGCCGTTCGTCCCGAGCTCGCCCGCCGTCAAGTCGACGATCGCGACGCGTCCGCCGGCGCGCGTGACGTTCAGCACCGTGCCGCCACACGCGATCTCGACGTCGTCGGGGTGCGCGCCGATCGCGAGGATGTCCACCGCGTCACTCACGCGTCGTCATCCGGCAGCGGGTGGCGCGGATTCACGCTGTAGACGACGTGCTCGCGCGGCGGCCCCTGCACCGCGAGCGCGAGGCTGCGCGTCATCTCGACGCCGTACTTCGCGAGGTAGTAGAGCACGTTGTGCACGCGCTCCTGCGGCTTGCCCCGCGGAAACGCGCTGTGGAACACGCGCTCGAGTTGCCGCTCCCCCACGCCGGCCGCTTCGTCGATCGCCCCGGTCACGCGCTTGTGCACGTAGTCGAGATCTTTCGCGATCCTCGCGGTGACCTTGTTGTAGACCTTCGCCGTGCCCTCACCGAGCGCCTCCACGTCCGGGCGCATCGCATCGATCCGGGTGCGGAAGTCCTCACGGAGCGCGTCGATCGCCTTCGGGAGCGCGTCGTCACCGGACGGCCGCTCGACCGCGTCGAGGTGCTTCTTCGGATCCTCGAACAGCGACTCGAGCGCGAGCCCGTACTTCTCCATCGCGCGAATCACCGAGCCCTCGAGCAGCGTGACGCTCGCGCGCGGGTAGATCAGCGGCATCGGCACACCGAAGTGGGCGTGCATCTCGGCGAGTTGCGCGAAGTAGGCGACTTCACCGGGTCCGGCGACGTAGGTCGTGACCGGCAGGATCGAGCTCTGCACGATCGGCCGCAGCGACGCGTCGGGCGAGAAGCGGTCGATGTGGTCGTCGAGGTGAACCGGCAATTCGCGCCGCTCGACCATCGCGCCGCCGAGGATGCAGCAGTCGGCGTAGGTCTTGATGCGGCCGCGCTTGCCGTCTTCGATGTAGAAGCAGTGCACCTTCGGGTCGCCGTCGAACGACGGGTCGTAGCCGCGTGCCTCGAGCGCCTCCGCGCCGGCGGCGAGCTGCTCCGACGACTCGTTCCACGTCTCGAGTTCGTGCTGCAGCACCGGCACGCCGAATTCGCGGATCAGGCGCGGCTCGAGCGTGATCAGCCCCTGATCGGTGAACAGCCGCAGCAGGATGCGGTTGAACCACGTGCCGAGCGTGTCGCGCGACTCCGGCGTGAGCAGCGCGACGACGTCCCGCTTGAAGTCGGTGTCGGGGATCGCGGCGACGAGTTCGTCGAACGCGGCCCGCACGCGCTTGTCGACGCGCACGGTCTCGGCCGGTTGACCGGTGTTCGTCAGCTTCGCGCGAATCCGCTTCGGCTCCCCGTCGGTCGGCACCCAGACGTGGTTCATCTCCTCGAGGTCGTGGTCTTCGCTCGCGCACCAGAAGACCGGCACGAACGTCAGGTCGCCCGCGAGCGCGGTGAGTTGCCGGGCGAGGATCGTGCACGTCATCGCCTTGTAGATCGTGTAGAGCGGCCCGGTGCCGATCGTCGGCTGTTGGCCGGTGCACACGACGAACGTGTGCGGCTTCTTGATCAGGTCGATGTTCAGCAGCGTCGCTTCGCCGGCGCCGAGTTCCTGGTTGTATCCGGCGAGGCGCTCGAGCAGTTCGACGCGCGGGTAGTCGCGCTTCTTCAGCTCGCGGGCGAGCGCGACGTGGTTCTCGAGGTCGAACGGGTCGCCGGCGAAGCGGTCGGCCAGCTCGCCGGCGAGGTAGTCGGTGAACAGCTTCGACGCGCCGATGGCGTCGTAGGATACGGTCCGATGCAGGGGCATGCTGTCGTCACTCTCGGGTGTCGTGGTCTGCGGTGGCGACGATCACGCATCGGGTCGATTCACGCTGATAGGGCTCGCCCTCGAGCGAGCCGAAGCGCTCCGTCACGCGCAGGCCGGCGCGTTCGAAGAGTGCGTGCAAGGCGTCCGCCGGGTAGAGGCGGACCGATTCGAGGTATTCCCGGGGCGCCGTCGGCTGCCGCGGGTCGGTGATCGTGATCGTCTTGTCTACGGTGTTCCGGTCGCGATCGTAGCGCCGCCGCTGCTCGACACGCAGCCCGTCGATCGTGTCGACGGTGTCGCCGAGCCCGTGCGCGAGCACGTGTTCGCGGTTCAGGAAGTCGAGCATCATCCGGCCTCCGGGTCGGAGGAGCCGGGCGGCCTCGCGGAGCACCGCGAGGTCGTCCCCGTCGTCGCTGAAGTAACCGAAACTGGTGAAGAAGGATAGCACGGCGTCGAAGTGGGCCGAGCGAAACGGGAGGCGCCGCATGTCGGCGCGGACGAGGGGCGCGGTGACGCCGCTCGCGCGGGCGTGGGCGAGCAGCACCGGCGACAGGTCGAGGCCGATCGGGTGCACGTCGTGGCGTGTCGCCGCCGCGAGGTGTCGCCCGCCGCCGCAGCACAGGTCGAGCACGACGTCGTCGGGGCCGAGCGCGAGGTGGCGGACCGCGAACGCGACGGCCCGCTCGGCCTCGCGCGCGTCGCGGTGGCGGTAGAGCGCGAGGTAGTCGTCGCCGAAGCTGTCGGCGAACCAGGTCGCCGCGGACGGGCGATCAGCGGCCACGCCGGACCCGATCGAGCTCCTCCGCGGCAGCCCGCGCCGCGTCGGCGACCGCCGTGCGCCACGGGACGTCCGGCCGCTTCTCGAACGCGAAGCAGATCGATCGCGACGCGTTGATGACCGCGCCCACTCCGTCGTCGTCGAATGCCGGCGCGACATCGTCCGCCGTGCCGCCCTGCGCACCGTAGCCGGGCACGAGGAGCGAGGCGTGCGGGAGCGCGCTTCGGAGTGCGCGCAACTCCGCCGGCGCGGTTGCGCCGACCACCGCACCGACCGGCGAGTAGCCGTCGGCGATCCCCGCCTCGGCGCCCCACGCCTCGACGAGTTCGGCGATTCGCTGGGAGATCGTCCGTCCCCCGGTGTCGAGGGATTGGAGCTCGGTCGCTGACGGGTTCGACGTCCGCACGAGGATGTAGAGCCCGGCGCCGCGGGTGCGACACGCGTCGAGAAACGGTCGGATGCTGTCGGTGCCGAGCAGCGGGTTGAGGGTGACCGCGTCGACCGTCAGTCGACCGTCGGTCAGTTCGGGCAGCGCGTCGCCGAGGTGGCCTTCCGCGTAGGCCTCGGCGGTCGACCCGATGTCGGAGCGCTTGACGTCGCCGATCACGAGCAGCCCGCGTGCGCGCGCTGCGGCGACCGTGTTCGCATACGCGACGAGGCCGGGCAGGTGGTAGCGCTCGAAGAACGCGATGTTCGGCTTGACCGCCGGCGCGAACGGCTCGATCGCGTCGATGATGCCCGTGCAAAACGTGGTCAGCGCATCGGTGATCCACGCGGGGTCGTCGCCGCGGGCATCGCGCGCCGCGGTGCGGATCTCGGTCGGCACACGATCCAGGCGCGGGTCGAGGCCGACGACGAGCGGGCTGTTCTTCGCTCGAATCGCTGCGTGCAACCGCTGGGCGTAATTCATGGCGTCCTCCGGACGTCATGATAGTGCCCACCGGCACGGTCGGCCACGCGATCGCGTGCCCGTGTCGCCGCTATTCGTGCGAGGTCAGCCGACTGTGCAGGCGCTTGAGTGCGGCGGCTTCGATCTGGCGCACGCGTTCGCGCGTCAGGTTGATCCGCTCGCCGATCTGCTTGAGCGTCATCGGGTCCTGGTCACCGAGGCCGAACCGCATCTTCAGGATGCTCGCTTCGCGCGGGTCGATCACGTCGAGCAACTCGGCGATCCGCGCGAGGTCTTGCGCCTGGAAGAGCTGTTCGTCCGCGGGGACGTGGCGCACGTCTTCGATCGAGTCGCTCATCGACCACGACGAGTCGTCGGCGAACGAGTTCGTCGTCGTCGAGTCGAGGGCGCGGCCGACCATCTCGATGTTGTCGCGCGGCACGCCGAGCTTCGTCGCGACCTCGAGCGGTGTCGGGTCGCGCCCGAGTTGCTGCGACAGTTCGTCGCTCGCGGCGCGCCACTTGCTGACGATCTCGACCATGTAGGACGGCACGCGAACGGTCTTGACCGTGTTGACGAGTGCGCGTCGGATCGACTGTTTGATCCACCACGTCGCATACGTGCTGAAGCGCGTCTTCGCTTCGGGGTCGAAACGCTCCACCGCCTTGAGCAGGCCGATGTTGCCCTCTTCGATCAGGTCCATGAACACGAGGCCACGATTGACGTAGCGCTTCGCGATGCTGACGACGAGCCGCAAGTTCGAGCGGATCATCCGTTCGCGCGCTTCCGCGTCGCCGCTCTGCACGCGCGCACCGAGGGTGCGCTCCTGCTCCGCGGTGAGCAGCGGGATCTCCTTGATCTCGGAGAGGTAGGTTTCGAGGACCCCTTCGGGATCGCCCGCACGACGCGCCATTCGCTCTATCCTGATTCGTTCCCTCGGGTTATCGCTTTGATTACCCGTGTCACGTCCCTGTGGGAACTTATCGAAATCGACGGCCCGTCGATTGAGGTATCGCGACACCGAAATCGTCGCCCCCACGGCCCGAAACGCGACACGTCGCGGAGAAGCGCCGACTCACGCGGTCAGGAAGCACTACCCACCGTAGTGTGCCGGCACGTACGGCGCCTGCGGCGTTCGATTGGTAGACGCCAGAGCTTCGCACGATCCGTGGGGCGCACGGGCCGCCTGGAGCAACGCCACGGCCCCCTCACGGGGGCGCGAGCGAAGCGAGCCGGGGGTGAAGACAACACGCGGCAGTAGACGCGTTCGTCATGCCCGCGCATCTGGACGCCATGGGAGTCGCGGGCGGCAACCCCGCGCATCAATAGGCATTCCGGTTCACCATGCCTCGGAACAGCGTCATCACCATGATCCGCACGTCGAGCGCGAGCGACCAGTTTCGAATGTAGTAGAGGTCGTATTGCAGCCGCTTGCGCAGGCTCGTGTTGCCGCGCCATCCGTGGACCTGGGCCCAGCCGGTGAGGCCGGCTTTGATCCGGTGGCGGAGCATGTAGTTCGGGACCGTCTCGCGAAACTCCTCGATGAACACCGGCCGTTCGGGGCGCGGACCGACGAGGCTCATGTCGCCCACGACGACGTTGACGAGTTGTGGGATCTCGTCGAGGCTCGTGCGCCGCAGGATCCGACCGAGACGCGTGCGCCGGTCGTCGTCGGCGTTCGCCCATCGCGGCCCGTCGCGCTCCGCGTCGACCCGCATCGTCCGGAACTTGATCATGCGGAACGTGTGCCCGTCGAGTCCCATTCGGGTCTGTCGATAGAGGATCGGGCCGCGCGATCCCAACTTGATCGCGATCGCGATCACGACGATCACCGGCAGCAGGCACAGCAGCAGCGTCGCGCTGACGACGACGTCGAACGCGCGCTTGATGAACCGGTCCGGTCCGGACAGCGGCGTCTCGAGCAGCGAGATCATCGGCAGGCCCTGGAAGTCGAACGCGCGGCTGCGCAGCACGTAGAGACCGAAGTCGTCCGGCGCGAGGACGACGTCCGGTGTCTCCTGGGTCAGCCGTTCGAGGAGGTCGTGGAGTTCGTCGTAGAGCCGGTAGGGCACGGCGGCGATCACGAGCTCGATGCCGTGCTCCGCGAGGATGCGCGGCAACGCGTCTCGGCCGCGCAACACCGGCAAGCCGCGCAGATCCGCCCGCTCGCCGTCGTCGTTCGGATCCCAAAATGCGACGGGTCGGAATTGTGCGTAGGGCGACTCCCCCATCCGGTCGAAGATCGCTTGGGCCTGGCGTCCGACGCCGACGATCAGGCAGTTCCGACGCAACAGACGGGACAGGCCGAGCGTTTGGATCACGAACCGGACGAGCAGGCGCATGCCGAGCACGAACGGGACGTGGACAATGATGAACAGGAGCAGGGTCAGGCGGGAGTACTCTTCGTCCCGATAGAAGAACGAGGTCGCCGCGATCAGCACGCCGAGAACGGCCGTGCTCTTCACGATCGCCCAGGCTTCGGCGAGCAGGGACGAGAGCTCACCCGGGTGGTAGAGGCGCCCCCAGCGATTCGCGAGGAGTGCCAGGACCGCCAGCACGGGGGCCGCCTGGAGGTAGGTGCTCCAATCGGGGACGCCTTTGGTCGCCTCGATCGGGAACCAGGACGAGAATCGGAGCCGATACGCGACCACCAGCGCCGCAACCGTGGCGACGGCGTCGGCGACCGCCAAGACGAGAAGGAGGGGAAAGCTTCTCCGGCTGATCATGCTCGCGGTTCAGGGACCTCTGCTTTTGCTTTATAGTCTAGTGGAGCGAATCGCCGTGGGCGCAAGGGGTCGTCGCAGATTCGACGAGCCGACAGCCGGGCAGGCTTTCCGGATACCGAGCCTTTGATGGAAGCGCATCTACGCGAAGAGACCTCGCTCGCCGAGGTCATCCAGGAAGAGGACTTCCGCCCCATTTTGGAGCGGGCGGTCCGGAATTTCGTCGCGACCGGCCGTTTCTTCCTCGATTGCGAGCGCGAGCTGATCACGAAACGCGTGATCGGCCACGTCAACGAAGAGGCCGAGCTGCTCGAGAGCTTCCTCGACGACTACGACGCCCGCTACAACCGCAGCTTCTCGAACCTCACCGAGATCGTCGCCTCGATCCGCAACCTGATCGGTGTGTGCTACACGCTGCGCCACGTCCGGCGGCGCTACTTCAAGTATCACCTCGACGACGACGTCGCGCAGCTCGCGCTGTTTCACTTGCGTAGCGGCGAAGCGTTCGAGTTCATCACCGATTCGGTGTGCGACTTGATCCGTGCGTCGCTCACGGAGGCCGAGGCCGTCGGTCTGGCGATCCCGGACGACAAGCTCGACCTGAAGAAACTCACCGACGCGCTGCCGCGATCGCACCTCCCCCACAACCTCGGGGAGGAGACCGCCGGCGACGTCGACAAGCAGATCCTCGAGATCACGAACGCGTATCTGCGCGCCGCGCAGGCGATCGAGGGGATCGGTACGATCGCCGACGATGCGGACCCCGACACGGTGCGTCGCTTCGTGACCGAGAATCTCCCGGAAGAGCGGTGCCGCGAACTCGAGGCAGCCGTGCACGGTCTGCAGTCGAAGTACGACACCTACCTGAAGAACACCGACGTCGAGAACGCGACGCCGTTGCTGAAGAAGCTGCGCGGGCACGTCTCGATGGCGCTGCACCTGCTCGAGTTCACGACGGGACTCGTCCACTTCTACGAACGCCACGAGAACGACATCCGATCGGTCGACGCCAAGCGGCGAATCGCGCGCGTCGTCGACAAGAACGAGATCCTGCGGCTGATCGCCACCTACGGGTTTCAATTCGCGCGCCACTACATCACGCGGGGCCGAGCCTACGCAGAGGCGCTGCAACAGGAGTATTCCGAGATGGTCTCGCTCGAACTCGACCTGCCCGAGGGCGTCTACCTGCACGCGCGGCCCGTGTCGCTGATCGTCGGTGTCGTGCAGCACCACGGCGCGCCGGTCGACATGGAGATCGAAGGCGAGAAAGTGCAGGCGAACAGCATCATTCAGGTGCTGATGGTGTCGGGGGCGAATCCCGATGCACGCCGCGTGACGTTCTCCGGCGAGGAGAAACCGCTCGCCGACATCCGCGCGCTGTTCGAGGCGAAGCTCGGCGAGGACGGCCTCGACACCCTCCCCCCGCAACTCGACTACCTGCGCTGAGTCACCCCGCCTACTGCCCGACCGCGAGTCGTCGGTAGATCAGACGCGGCAATCCCGCGGCGTGGATCTTGCGCTGTGCGGTCTCGATGTCGTACGGCACCCGGTGTGTCGTCACGGTGCGCGTGTCCGTATCGAGGATGCCGAATGCGGCGCGCGGATCGCCGTCACGCGGCTGGCCGACGCTGCCCGGGTTGACGAGGAAGCGCGCCCCCGCCTCGAGCGCGACGGCGTCGACCGGAATGCGCTCGACGATCCCGGTCGTGTCGCAGCGAAACGCGTCCGGAACGTGCGAGTGGCCGAACACGCCGAGCTGCGAGTCGAGGCAATGGAAGGACATCATCGCGTCGATCTCGTCGGTGACGTAGCCGAAGGACTCGGGGTCGTGCAGCGTCGCGTGGAACAACGTCAGGCCGTCGTCGACGCGGACGACGTAGGGTAGCGCGCGCAGGTATCGCTTGTGCGAGTCGTCCAGTGCGGCGCGGCACCAGTCCATCGAGCGGCGTGCGTGCGGATTGAAATACGACGTGTCGAGGCGATCGATCGCCGCCGCGTCGTGGTTGCCGACCACCGCGATCGGGTCGAGTGCGCGCACACACTGGCAGCACGCGTTCGGGTCCGCGCCGTAGCCGACGAGGTCGCCGAGGAACACGAATCGGTCGATCCGCGCGCGCGAGCACGCCGCGAGCACCGCGTCGAGCGCTTCGAGATTCCCGTGCACATCACTGAGCAGCGCGTATCGCACCGGTCGATCCCCCCCCCTGCCCGGTCCCGTGACGACCGCGCGGGTCAGAGCCGGGCCGGGCGCCTGGCGCTGCGGATTCGGGCGAGCGTCGCGCCCGCCGCGATGTAGAGCGCGATCAGGAGCCCGCCGTATGCGATCGTCCACACAGAGGTATCGGAATCGACCGTCGGCTGAAGAAGTGCGAAGTCCGGGACCCAGGCGACCGCCCACCGGAGCGGCCCCGGGTCGCCGAGGTGCTTGGCGGTGCCGAGCAGGAGCCACCCCACGGTCACGCATGTCGTCGCGAGCGCGGTCCCGATTTGAGACACGGCGATCGCGCCCGAGAGCAGGATCCCGCCGAACAGGAGCTCGGCCGCCGTCACGTGGAGAAGTCCGGGCGCCTGCCCGCCCGATGCCGAGATCCCGATCCAACCGGCGACCGCGAGCGCCGCCGTGGTCATCGCGTAGGCCGCGAACACACCGAGGCCTCGGACCGCGACGTCCAGGAACATGATATTCGGATCAAAGACTCCGCCTTCTTCTCCCCGTCGGCGGGCGATCGCGACGAGGCGAGGTGGCACGACGAGACAGATACAGACCACCGTCCAGAGGTGCAGCGTCGATGCGACCAGCTCGACCCGCGTGTGCTTGTCCTCGAACACGAGGAAGCCGGCGAAGAAGCAACCCGAGAGCGTCGCGAGGGCGATCCCCCCCAGCGCACACCAGCGGAACGAGTTCGCCCGAAGCACCGCGCGCCAGCCGATGATCGCGGAGCCGATGAACGGCTTCACCAGGTCACCTCGAACGTCTTGTCGCCTCGCGGCTGCGCATCGGCCGAAGTCGTTGCTCGGATGAGGTGCCCGAGCGCCTCCTGGTGAGCCTCCAGGAATGCGCTCACCTCGGACTCGATGCCCTCGACGTGGAGGTCGACCGCGCCGTCCGGGAGATTGCGGACGTCTCCGGTCACCGCGAAGCGTTGGGCGACCCGTCGGGTTCGGGCTCGGAAGCCGACGCCTTGGACCCGGCCCTCGAATCGGATGTGTCTCGCGATCATCGGGCCTCCCTGTCTCGATTCCGACCTCGCCACGGGGATTCTACCGACATTTCTATTGCGCAGGTAGGGCGCCGCGGGCTATCACAGGCGCGGGCGAAACCGACGCGACTCAGCCTGATCCGAGGGCGGAGCGGGGGGCGCGACGGCCCGCCCGAAAGGGCGCAACCGGGAGGGATCACGATGGCCGGGAAGAAGCTCGGACGTGGATTGGACTACTTGATCAAGCAGAGCGTTGAGGCCCCGTCCGCGGCGGCGACCCCCCCGCAGCCGGCGTTCGCCGAGAGCGATCCGGCGGCCCCGACGAAGGCCCCCGAGCCAGCGGCCGCATCGCCGGCCCCCGCAGCCTCGCCGCCGGCCTCGGCCACCGGCCTTCGGGAAATCCCGATCGCCGCGATCATTCCGAACGCGAATCAGCCCCGTCGCAAGGTCGATGAAGCGGCGATCGACGAGCTGGCCGACTCGATCGCGCGCGCCGGACTGATGCAACCGCCGATGGTGCGTCGCCTCGCGGACCAGCGCTACGAGCTGATCGCCGGCGAAAGGCGCTTCCGCGCGTGCAAGCACCTCGGGTGGAAGACGCTCCCGGTCATCGTCAAAGAGGTCGACGACGACCGTCGGCTCGAGTTGGCGCTGATCGAGAACATTCAGCGCGAAGACCTGAACCCGATCGAGTGCGCAGAGGCCATCCGCGAGATGATGGACTCCCTCGAGCTGACGCAGGAGGAGGCGGCTCGAAAGGTCGGTAAGAAGCGCTCGACCGTCGCCAACCTGCTCCGCCTGCTCGAGCTTCCGCGCGATCTACAGGACTTTGTTTCACGTGGAACACTCACGATGGGCCATGCGCGGGCCCTCCTCAGCGTCCCCGGTGACAACGCGCGCCGCGCGCTGGCGAAGGAGATCGTCGATGGCGGCTTGTCCGTCCGTGCGGTCGAGAAGCGCGCGGCGGCGACCCGGGTGATCGTTCCGGGCAAGGCCAAGGAGCCCTACGTCACCGACCTCGAGCAGAAGCTCGCCGAAGCGATCGGCATGCCGGTCGACATCACCGAGAATCAGGGCAAGGGCAAGGTCGTGATCCGGTTCCAGGACAACAAGGAGTTCGATCGCATCTTCGCCCGTCTGATGAAGCCGATCGTCTGACCCCCCGAACGTTCCACGTGGAACACGGCGGCGGTTGACCCCTCGACCCGTCGCCCACATCTCTCGACACGAAAAAAGCCCGCCGGTTGGCGGGCTTCTTTTGTAGCGCGGCTGATCAGGCCAGCTACTCGTCCTTCTTCTCGGCGTCCTCTTCGGCCTTCTTCTTCCGCTCGAGATACCCGGGCATCTCGGTCTCCGGCAGCGAGAAGTCGCCCTCGATCACGATCTTCTCGATCACGATCGGGTTGACCGGCCGGTCGGGAGCGACCCCGTCGGTGTTTTGACCCTTGGTCGGCTGCTGGAAGATCTTGTCGACGATGTCCATGCCCTCGAGCACCTCACCGTAGGCGGTGTAGCGGTCGTTCTCGAGGAAGTCGTCCTCTTTCGCATCGCGGGTGCAGATGAAGAACTGGCTTCCGCTGTCCGGCGCGTCCCGGCCGGCGCGTGCCGCCGACAGCGTTCCGCGCGTGTGCTGGAGCGGGTTCAGGCGCGCCTCGTTCTCGACCGTGTAGCCCGGTCCGCCCTGGCCGTCGTCCTTCGGATCGTCGTTCTTCGAGTTCGGATCGCCGCCCTGGATGCAGAACGCCGTGATGCGGTGAATCGTCGTGCCGTCGTAGAAGCCCTCCCGCGCGAGACGCAAGAAGTTGGCGACGTGCTCCGGCGCATACTGGGGAAAGAAGCCGAGCTTCACGTCCCCGAAGTCCTTGAACGTGATCGTCGCCGACAGGCCGGCCTGCGGCTTCGGGCGATCGGCGAATGGCTTGCCGTTGGCGGCGAGGAACTTCTCCTTCGCCTCGATCCCCGCCACGAGCGCATCGGCCGGCGACGGCGCATCGCCGACAGCGGCGACGAACGGGTGCGCCGGATACTTCGCGCGCATCGCCGCGATCGTCTCCTTCGCGGCCGCGCCCTGATCGAGCCCCGCCTGAAGGCGAGCCTTGTAGAGCAGCAGCGTCGGCGCGACGGTGGCGTCCGAGTACTTGGCCAGCTTGGCCTCGATCTCGTTGAGCGCACCCTGCAGGTCGTCCTTGCCCTTGCCCTCGAGGAGCGCCTCGAACGATCGACTCGCGGCACTGTTCGCATCGTGCCACGCGTCGAGCTCGGCCTGCCTGGCCGAGGAGCGGAGCATCGCGATGACGATTGCGCCGACTGCGATGAGCGCGATCATTGCGATGATCGGGACCTTGTACTCGAGCAGCTTGTCGAGCGGATGCGTGTCCGCGGTCCCCGCCTGTTGCGGGTTGCGCGGTGTGTTCTTCACAACCATGGTGATTTCCGAACGTCCGTGGGGGGCTTGCGGGAACCGACCGCGCGGGAGGCGAAGCTCGGCGCTACGGCGTGCCCTTCAGGTCGACGTCGACCCTCGTGCGCTTGATCGACGAACCCTTGTTTTGCCGAACGACGACCGTGCAGATCTCGCGCCCCTTCGCGAAACGCATCTCGACGGCGTCCTTGACCTTCTGCGTGTTCTCGAGTTGCCAGCCGTACGTCGGTAGCAGCATCGTCCTCTTATAGAACCGAACGACGGAGTTGACCGAGTCCCGTCCGTAGTAGACGAAGCGCGCCGCGCGGAAGCTGGAGCCTGCCGGCGCGTACGAGAACGTCTGCTTGGAGGCGCGATCGACCTCGAATCCGTCCGGCGCCGGGATGTCCTCGAGCTGTTGTTGCGTGAGGACGGTGTACTCCGGCGAAGCGTCCCAGCCGAGCTCGCGCTCGACGACCGTGCCGCATCCAGCGGCAACAACGACACAAAGTGTTGACAGGAAACAGCTTACAACAATCTTCGACATCTCGAAACCGCCCTTCATCTCGATGTCCATTCGACCGGCCGTTGCCCGCCGCGACCGCAGCGCGCACGGCGCGACGGGGTAGCGGAATCGGACGCGACTCGGCACCCTGAACGCCGAGCGGACCGGACTGGGAGATTATAGCCGTGCCGAAAAACTCCGGAAATCAAAAAGAGCGGTCGCGACGACTGAGCGGCAGGGGATGCGACGAGATCAACCGCTGACGTGTCCGCGGTGCGCGGCTGCCTTCTCCAGCGAGTCGTTCCGCGACGACGCGATTCTCCGTCCCCGCTCGAGCGCGGCGGGCGGGCCGTTCTACGAGTCGCTTTGCACCGCGTGCGAGACGCCGCTCGCGTTGACGCATCGTGGCGGTCGGTGGGTCGCGACCGTCCGGGATGCATCGTGGTTCGACCGCTGGGCCACTCGACTCGAGCGCGAGCCGGCCGTCGCCGACTCCGACGCAGCCGACGACTACGATCCGAGCGAAGCCGCGCGAGAAGCGCACCGCCGCGCCGAAGAGGCGGCCCGTGCGCATCGCCGCGCGAACGCGCGCCGCGAACCGCCGCCGCGCGTGCCCGAGCCGCCGGACGAGCAGCTCGACATCACCGCGTGCCGGACCCTGCTCGGCGTCGATGCGTCATCCGACAGCGCGGCGATCCGTGCCGCGTTTCGCGAACGCTCCAAGCAATTGCACCCGGATCGATTCGCGCATCTGGACCCCGACTTCCAACGGCTCGCTCACGAGAAATTCATCCAGCTGCAGCGCGCGCGGGATAGACTGTTGGCGGAGCGCGAACGATGAGCCTGTTGGACCAGAAGACACTCGTCCTCAATCGCTCGTGGCACGCGATCCACGTGACGACCGTGCGCCGCGCGCTCGCGATGCTCTACCGCGATGCCGCGCGGGTCGTGACGCCCGAGACGTTCGAGATGCACGACTTCGACTCGTGGGCCGAACTCAGCACGCATCGCCGTCGCAGCGGCCCCGCGGTCACCGGTGTTCGGCTCCGTTTGCGCATCCCGGAGGTGATCGTCCTCAACGGCTACGACGGCGTGCCGGTGCGGCGTGTGAGTTTCTCCCGACGCAACATCTACAAGCGTGACAACTACACGTGCCAGTATTGCGGGAAGCGATACGGCACCGAAGACCTGAGCATCGACCACGTCGTGCCGCGTTCGCGCGGCGGTCGACTCTCGTGGACGAATTGCGTGATCGCGTGCCTCGCGTGCAACGTACGCAAGGGCAATCGCACGCTCGAAGAGGCCGGTATGCGACTGATATCGACGCCGAAGAAGCCCGACTGGAAACCCTACCTCGAGCTGACGCTCGGCTACCGTCGCAAGAGCTGGGAGAAGTTCATCTCGGATCGCTACTGGGACGCAGAGCTGTGCGAGGAGTGATGCGCCCGGTCGTGCTCGCGCTCGCGTGGCTCCTCGCCGGGTGCGCCGGTCCACCGGCGACGTCGTCGTTGCCGTCGCGCGTCGGCGCCGCGTTCTTTCCGATCGACACGCGTGCGCGCTGGGACTTCGAGATTCGCGATGCGAAGCACGCATCGCGGGCGGCGAGTCGATTCACGTTCCGGAGCCAACGCGCGCTCGAAGACGGTTCGCGGCCGGTCGAGACGACGTCGCCCGAGCCGGGAGCGCCGCGCCCGAAGATGCGCCTCGTCAAGGACGACCGGACGGTCCGCCTCGTGATCGGTGACGACGAGATCGTCCTGCTTCGTTTCGGCGCGCGCGTCGGCGACACGTGGCCGTATCACCCACAACGCCCCGAGGGCCTCGCGCAGCTGACCGGCGTTCGATACGAGCGCGTGCTGGGGCAGTGGACCACCGTCGCCGAGGTGCAGTTTCACGTCCGCGGCGTCGACACGACGGTGATGCGCACCTACTGGTTCGCGCCCGATATCGGCTGGGTCCGCATCTCATCGCGCGACGGTACGGGGCCGATGCGCGACGCGATGCTCGTCGGATACGAAGCCGACGAGTCGTGAGCTGCCCGATTGGATTCGGGTCGAATCCGGGGGTATAGTTCCCCGACCGACCGCGCCGGGTCCAGCGGAAGTCGGGGATTCGAGAGGCGACCTCTTCACGATGAGCTACACGATCGCGCGTCTCGCGCTCGTGGGTCTTTGCTGCGCGACGACCGCGGCGAGCCAGGCCGGCGATGCAACGTCGGCCGCCCAGCAGGCCTACCTCGACCTCACCGCCGCGCACCGCGTGTTGTTCGTCGCCGGCGATCCCGATCACGTCGATCCGGTCGCGCTCGCGTGGTGCCGTCGCGGCCTCGGGCTGTCGACGGCCGTGTTTCACGCGACCGACGGCGCCGCCACCGCCGATCACGTCGCCCGCATCGCGCGGATCGACGAGGCGTGTCGCGTCGCGCGAGCACTCGGTGCGACCCCGCACTTCGGCCACCTCGGGCGCCTCGACGACGACGGTGCACTCGAGGCGACCGTGCGCGCGATCCGCGCGGTCCGTCCGCACGTCGTCCTGATCGCCGGCGATGGCGGCGGAGGCGCCGTGTCCACGCTCGTCATGCGTGCGGTCGCCGCCGCGGCCGACCGCGATCGCTTCGACGATCACCTGCAAGACCTGTTGTATCCGTGGCGCGTGCGACGCGCGTTCGTGCGCGCGTCCGTGGGCGCCGAAGACGACGTCGCGGCGTCGTTTCGCGTGCCGGCGACGGGCGTTTCTCCCGGCGGGGCGTCGTTCGCGATGCTCGCCGCCGAGGCGCTCGGCGTCGAAGGGCCGCCGCCGTCGCGTGCGTATCGGATCGCGTGGCCCGAGGGCGAGGTCGCGCGTGGCGGCGCCGCGGTCGACGTGATGCTCGGCGGGATCGAAGCGTTCGACCGCGAGGAGCTCGGCCTGCAAAAGGACGAGGACTACGCGCGTGTCCGCGAAATCGAGGCTCGCGTCGTCAAGGCGGGGCGGAGTCTGCTCGACGACGGGGCGTCGATCGACGAAGGCCTCGCGGCGTTTCTCGCGATGCGGGAATTGAACGATCGGCCGTATGCGTCTCGTGCGCTCGCGGTCGGCGACTACATCGACGAGATCGGCTTTCAGGCCTACCTGCGGCAGCGATTTCCGCAGATCAGCGCAGTGATGCGCCACGTGCTCGGCATCTCGGTCAAGCCGGAAGTGGAGTCGGGCACGTTCTCACCGGGCGAACGTTTCGCGGTGGACATCCGCGTCTCGATCAACGGTGAGGAGACCCTCGACAACCTCGTCGTGATGTTGTCGGAGACCGAGTCGTTCCGCGTCGTCTACCACGCGCAAGGGCGGCGCACACTGAGCGCGACCGGACCGGTCGTCGCCGAGATGAAGGTCGCCGTGAAGGGTGACGCGACGCCGACCGCACCTGCGGCCGCGCGCACGCTCACGCGAGCCGGCGCGCCACTGGCGATGGAATGCACGATCTCGGGCCGGTTTCGCAGGCACCACTTCGGTTTCACTGTCCCGATCGAGATGCCCGGTGTTCGTGCGCCGGTCACGCTGACCGCGACGCCGGCGCGCATCGGAGGCGAGTTGACGGCCTCGTTGCGCACGGATGGCCCGATGTTCGCGTTCGGCGGTCGCCCGAAGGACCGTCCGATGCGGTTCAAGGTGTGGATCGACGCGCCGGAGGCCGCGACCGTGGCGCCCGAGAGTCGCATCGTCGACGTGCGTCGTGCGGGCGAGACCGTGACCGCGCGCTTCGCGCTCGGTGGCGCGGCCACCGGTGCGTCGGCGGTCACGCTCCGCACACAGTGCCTCGACGCCGAGGGCGCGCCGGTGGGCCGCGTCGTCTCGACGACGGTGCCGATCGTCGCCTCACGCTGATGCGCGGCGGGCCGGCGGCCGCGCTGTTCGCGCTCGTCATCGGCTGTGCGTTGGCGCCGGCGCAGCGCGACGACGCGTGGGTGTCGGTCGACGGCCCGCTCGGCACGATCGAAGTGCGCGCGTTTCAACGCGGCTTCGCCGAACAGCTCGCGACCCAGTGGCGGCGTGCGCACGAGCGGGTGACCGACGTGATCGCGTTCGCCCCGCCGACACCGACACGCGTGGTCATCGGGCGCGACGCGTCCGACGTCGCCACACGACTCGCGGTCCCGCTGCCGTCGTGGATCGCCGGCGTCGCGCTGAAGGGCCGAGCGACGGTCGGTCTCAACGCCGCGAGCTTTGCAAAGCGCGGTTCGACACCGGCGTCCGTCCTGCGCCACGAATTGTGTCACCTCGCGATCGGCGTCCGCACCCGAGGCCGGTCGATTCCGCGCTGGCTCGAAGAGGGGATCTGCCAGGCGGTCGGTGGCCGGGCCTACCTCGCCGGGACGCTCGCGAACGCGCCGCCGCTCGACCTCGATTCGCTGATCCCGTGGCGGAGTATCGCCGACGACTTTCCACGCGATGCGCGCCGCGCCGCGCTCGCGTACGAGCAGTCGTTCGCGTTCGTGTCGCACCTCGAGCGCACCGGTGGCGCGGCACTGTTGCGGTCGCTGATCGACGCAACCGCGGAGGGGCGTTCGATCTCGGAGGCGTTCGTCGCCAGCACCGGCCGCGCGATGGTCGACCTCGAGCGCGACTGGATCGAGCGCGAGCGCCGGCGCCGCCGGGGCTGGCTCGCGATCGCGGAGATCGTCTCGCCCCTCGGGGTCGCGGCGGTGCTGGTGCTGTTCGCGTTTCGCCGTCGGCGCCGGCGAGATCGGATGCTGCAATCGGCGATGGAGGCGCAGGACGCGTCGCCCGATCCCGACTGACGGGCGAAGCGCCTCGACGGGCCCCGTCGTTCGTGCGACAGTGGTGCGGGTGCCGAGCGGGGGAGGGGATCGGATGAGCGTGCGTTTCACGAAGATGCAAGGCGCCGGCAACGACTACCTGTTTCTGGACGGGTTCGCCGCGCCACTCCCCGCCGACCTCGGTTCGATCGCGGTGCGGATGAGCGATCGCCACTTCGGTGTCGGCGCCGACGGTGTGATCACCGTCGAACCGTCCGCGTCCGCGGACTTCGCGATGCGCGTGTTCAACGCCGACGGCAGCGAGGCGGAGATGTGCGGCAACGGGCTGCGCTGCGCCTATCGATACCTGGTCGACCGCGAACGGATCCCCGAGGGGCCGTCGATCGCGCACACGCGCGCGGGACGAATCGCGGTGGATCGCGACCGCGAGACCGGGTGCGTCACGACCGATCTCCTGCCACCGACGATTGGCGCGACCGTGACACTCGATGTGGATGGTCGGGCGACGGTCGTGCACGAGGTCGACGTCGGCAATCCGCACGCCGTCGTCTTCCTCGATGCCGGCGACGACCTCGATGCGCATCCGGTCGCGACGGTCGGCGCGGCGATCGCCGGCGACGCGCGCTACCCGCACGGCACGAACGTCGAGTTCGCCACCGTGCGAGACGCACACAGCGTTGCGCAACGCACGTTCGAGCGCGGTGCCGGCGAGACGCTCGCGTGCGGCACCGGCGCGTGTGCGGTCGTCGCGGCCGGCATCGCGTCGCAGCGACTGACGTCGCCGGTGGACGTGCACTTGCGAGGCGGCCGGCTGCGCGTCACGTGGCCCGGCGCGACGGCACCGATTCGTGTCGCCGGTCCGGCGGTCGAGGTGTTCAGCGGCGAGTGGGCGGAGGCGAACGCGTGACCGGAAATGGCCGACTGCTCCGGCTCGACGGTTCGCGCGGCGGCGGCCACGCACTGCGCGTCGCGCTCGGTGCCGCCGCGGTGACGGGCCGCGGGTTCGTGATGCGCGACGTGCGCGCGGCCCGCGATCGCCCCGGGGTGCAGTCGCAGCACCAGATCGTCGTGCAAGCGGTCGCCGAGATCTGCGGCGCACGCGTCGAGGGCAACGACCTGCACGCGTCGGAGGTCCGGTTCGAGCCGACGGCGCTCGCACCCGGTGACTACTCGTTCGACGCGGGGACGATCTCGTCGGCGGTGCTGCTGATGCAGTCGGTCGCGTTGCCGCTCGTGTTCGCCGACGGCCCTTCGACGATCGTCATCGACGGGGCCACGCACGTTCCGTTCGCGCCGGTCGCGTCGTTCATCGAGGACGCGTGGGTCCCCGCGCTGCATCGATTCGGCATCGACATCGCGATCCGGTCGATCCGGCCGGGCTTCTACCCGCGCGAGAAGGGGCGGATCGAGATCGCGCTCGGCGGCGGCGGTGCGACGCGACGCTTCGAGCAGATGGACCGGGGCGAGTTGACCGGCGTGTTCGCACGGTCGATCACCGGTGCGCTGCCGTTTCACGTCGTCGAGCGCCAGCTCGATCGCGTCGTCAGCGAGTTGAGCGCGCGCGGGGTCGCGGTGGTCGGCGGCACCGAGACCCACCTGACCGAAGCGCCGGGGACCGTCGTGCAATTGCGCGCGGAGTTCACGGAGCCGACGACCGCGGTGTTCGCTGCGCTGGGAATGAAGGGCGAACGCGCCGAGGAGGTCGCGGGCCGCGCCGTGCGCGAGCTGATCGGCTTCCTCGACGGCACCGGTACGACCGAGTTGCGAACGAGCGACCAGCTGCTGTTTCCGCTCGCTGCATCGACGCACGGCGGCGCCTACGTCGCACCGCGGTGGAGCGCCCACATTCGGGCGGCGCTCGACGTGCTCGACCTGTTCTTCCCCGACCGGCTCCGGATCGTCCAGGGGCCCGACGGGCTGCGCGTCTCGGCCGACGCGTGCGACGCGTGACCGGCCTGCGACCCCCGCGTTTCGTGCTGGTATTCGCCCGGGCGGAGCACTACGATTCGCGCCGCCGATTCGCTGCGACGATGGGGACCCGACCGACCGATGAACACGCGCCGCTATCCCCGAACCGGAATCCCGAATCGGGCCGAGTTCCGCTGCCGCGAGTGCGGGCTGATCTTCCCGACCGGCGAGCGCGCGAGCACCGACCGGCGGCGGCACCCGCTCTCGTATCGCACCTGCCGTGCGTGCCACGTCGAGGTGTGGGGGCGCGAACAGCCGCGCGCATGACGCCGCGGCCGAACGGACGCTGACCGTTGGCCCCGATCATTCAGATCCTGCTCGCGATGTCGCTCGCCGTGATGGCGCTGCACGGCGAGCTGCCCGCGATGCTCGAACTCGGCGGGGTCGGCGTCGTGACCGCGACGGCGCTCCTCGTCGCCGCGCTGATCCCGATCGCGTGGTGGTGTGAGAACGCGCTGCGCCGTGCCTATCGCGGCACGTACGAAGCCGACCGCCCGACGCGCGACCGCGCGGCACGGAGCCACATGCGCATCATCGCGCTGTTCCGCATGATGCCGTTCGGACTGTTCGCGACGATCGTGCTCGTCGTGGGCTGGCCGGGATGGATCGGCCGCGGACCGCTGCGCGGCACGATCCTGCTCGACGACGCCGCCGCGCTCGCGCCGTTCGGTGCGCTGCTGGTGCTGAGCTGGCTGTTGCAGTACCGCCTCGAACGACGCCGCCTCCGCGACGGCGTGTCCGCGGCGCGATTCGTCGGATTCCACGCCCGCCAGATCCTGCTGCCCGTCGCCCCGGTCGTGTTCGCGGTCCTCGTCTTCGACCTGCTGATGGCATCGCCGACCGCGATCGGAGTGATCGGTGCGTTTCCGTTCCTGTCGCTCGTCATCGTGTTCGTGATCCTCGGCTGCGTCTACCTCGCGAGCGGACCGCTGCTCCGCCTGACGTTTGGTGCGCAGCGGCTGCCCGACGGTCCGTTGCGCGACCGCCTGACCGCATTCGCGGCCGAGACCGGCGTCGGTTACCGCGATCTGCTCGTGTGGCCGACCGGCATGGGGTTGATCAACGCGGCGATCGTCGGCGCGTGTCCGCCCCTGCGGTACGTGCTGTTCACCGAGGGCATGCTCGAGCAGTTCGACGACGACGAGATCGTCGCGGTGTTCGCGCACGAACTCGGGCACGCACGCGGGGCGCACATCCACCTCTACTTCCTGTTCGCGGGGAGCCTCGTCTTCCTGTGGCAGGCCGCGTTCGCGTGGTTCGGCGACGGCCTGACCGGCATCGAGCAGTACGCGCTGTTCGCGGTCATCGTCGTGATCTACTGGCGCGCGGTGTTCGGCGTCGTCAGCCGCACCTTCGAGCGCGAAGCCGACTTTCTCGGCGCGTCGTCGGTCGGCGACCCGCAGACGTTCATCGGCGCGCTCGAGTCCGTCGCCCGCCGCAGCGGAACGGCGCGCACGCAGCCGTCGTGGCGCCACTACAGCATCGCCGAACGCGCCGATTTCCTCGCGCGAGCGTTCGCCGACGAGGCCGTGCGTGAGCGGTTCCGCGCTCGCGTGCGGGTGGTCAAGGCGTTGGTCGTCGCGACGTTCGTCGCATCGGCGGCCTACGCGGCGCGCGACGTCGGGATCCAGATCCGCGCCGGGCGCGGGGTGCTGCACGCGATCGACACGGTCCGGGACGCCGGCATCGTGGCCGCCCGCCGCGAGGTCGATCGACTGATGGCGGATCCGGCGGTGCGCGGCCACGCGGCGGTCGCCGCCGCGTCGCAACCGGTCGGTGGCCTCGAAGCGGTCGTCGCCGCGGACATCTTGCTGCGGGCCGCCGGCCCCCTCGGATTCGAGGACGTCGAGACCGCGCTGCGCTTCGAAGCGGCAGCCGCGATGCACCTCCGCCGCGTCGTCGAAGAGGGCCTCGCGGACCTCCGCGACGGTGACGTCGACGGTGCCCGCGAGCGGCTCCGCACCGTGCTCGAATACACGCCGATCTGGCAGTCCGGTTTGCCGTTCGCGCAGGACCGGATCGGGGCGTGGATCGAGGTGTTCCGCGGCGCCGTTCGCGCCGCGCTCGCGACACCGTAAATCACCGGAATGTAAGAAGTTGCGCCGTTGCTCGTCGCTTGACTTCGACGTCCGTGTGGAGTAGGTTTCCCCCTTCGCCGGGGTCGGGTTTCGAGGGCGCGTACGGCCCCGTTCCGCACCCCCGGCCCGCGAGCAAGGTGGCACATGGCCGATCACGAACCGCAGGTCAAAGATCTCCTCATCGAAGAGGAGATGAAGTCCTCCTACCTGACCTACGCGATGAGCGTCATCATGTCGCGCGCGCTGCCCGACGTGCGCGACGGCCTGAAGCCCTCCCAACGGCGCATCCTCGTCGCGATGAACGACCTCAACCTGCGCCCGGGCGGTCGCTACACGAAGTGCGCGAGCATCGTCGGTGAGACGATGAAGAAGTACCACCCGCACGGTGACTCGGCGATCTACCCGACGCTCGTGCGGATGGCGCAACCGTTCAACATCCGCTACGCGATGGTCGACGGCCAGGGCAACTTCGGCTCCGTCGACGGCGACCCCGCGGCGGCGATGCGCTACACCGAGGCGAAGATGGCGTCGCCGGCGGTCGAGATGATGGCCGACATCAACCTCGACACGGTCGACTACCAGCGCAACTTCGACGACTCGATGGACGAGCCGGTCGTGCTGCCGAGCCGCCTGCCGAACCTCGTCGTCAACGGCGCGACCGGGATCGCGGTCGGCATGGCGACGTCGATTCCGCCGCACAACCTCACCGAGGTGTGCGACGCGCTGATCCGCCTGACGTCCGAGCCGGACCTGTCGCTGCCCGACCTGATGGAGATCATCCCCGGTCCGGACTTCCCGACCGGCGGCATCATCTGCGGGCGCATGGGGATCCAGCGCGCCTACTCGACCGGGCGCAGCCAGATCACCGTCCGGTGCCGCTACGCGATCGAGTCGCGCGGCAAGAACGATGATCTCGAGGCGATCGTGATCACCGAGATCCCGTATCAGGTCAACAAGTCGGTCCTGCTGCAGAAGATCGCCGACGAGGTCAAGGAGGGTCGCGTCGTCGGCCTCTCCGACGTCCGCGACGAGAGCGACAAGGACGGGATGCGGATCGTCCTCGACGTGAAGAAGGGCGAGGACGCCAACATCATCGTCAATCAGCTCTACAAGCACACGAGCCTGCAGGACACGTTCAGCATCATCATGCTCGCGATCGACAACGGTCGGCCGAAGCAACTGACGCTGAAGGAGATGCTCGTCGCGCACATCGAGCACCGCAAGGACGTGATCGTCCGCCGCACGCGCTTCTTGCTGAAGAAGGCCGAGGCGCGCGCGCACGTGCTCGAGGGGCTGCTGATCGCGGTCCAGAACATCGACGAGGTCGTCGAGATCATCAAGACGTCGAAGGATCCGGCCGAGGCGCGCGAGCGGTTGATGGCGCGCTTCGAGCTGAGCGAGATCCAGGCGAACGCGATCCTCGACATGCGCCTGCAGCGCCTGACCGGCCTCGAGATCGAGAAGCTCCAGGCCGAGTATCAGAAGGTCCAGGAGGAGATCGCCTACCTGAAGTCGATCCTCGCGAGCGAGGAGCTGGTGCTCGAGCTGATCCGCGAGGAACTCGTCGAACTGAAGGAGAAGTACGGCGACGCGCGGCGCACCGGCATCGAAGAGGTCCTGGACGAGATCGACATCGAGGACTTGATCCCCGACGAGACGATGGCGGTCACCGTGAGCCACGCGGGCTACATCAAGCGGATGGCGCTCGACGAGTATCGCGTGCAGCGCCGCGGCGGCGTCGGCCTGAAGGGCTCGACGACGAAAGAGGGCGACTTCGTCGAGCGGATCTTCACCGCGTCGACGCACGACTACATCCTGTGCTTCTCGTCCGCCGGCAAGGTCTACTGGCTGAAGGTCTACCGCGTCCCGCAACTCTCGCGGACCGCGCAGGGCCGCGCGATCGTGAACCTGCTCGAAACCCCCAAGGGCGAGACGATCACGAACATGATCCCGGTGCGCAGCTTCGAGGAGGGCTACCTGCTGATGGCGACCGAGCGCGGCGTCGTCAAGAAGACCGAGCTCAGCGCCTACGGACGGCCGCGCGCCAACGGCCTGATCGCGATCAAGATCGACGAAGGCGACCGCTTGATGAGCGTGATTCGCACCGACGGCGAGACCGAGGTCGTCATCGGCACGGCGCACGGCCAGGCGATTCGCTTCCACGAGGGCGACGTCCGCGGCATGGGTCGCGTCGCGCGCGGCGTGACCGGGATCCGGCTCGGCGCCGACGACCGCGTCGTCGGTATGGTGCCGATCCCCGGCGATGGCGCGTCGCAGATCTTCACGATCTGCGAAGGCGGCCGCGGCAAGCGCAGCATCTTCGACGACTACCGGCGCACGAAGCGCGGCGGCAAGGGCGTGCGCAACATCCGCACCGCGAACAACGGTGACGTCGTGTCGATCAAGGACGTCCGCGAGGAGGACGAGTTGATCGTGATCACCGCGGGTGGCATCACGATTCGCACGCCGGTGCACGAGATCCGCACGATGGGTCGCGACACGCAAGGCGTGCGCGTGATCGGGCTCAAGGGCGACGATCGCGTCGTCGCGGTCGCGAAGATCACCGAAGACGACCAAGCGCCCGAGGGAGACGCGCCCGACGACGCGATGCCCGTCGAGGGGGCTGCGGCCGATGACGCACCGGCGACGGAGGACGAAGCGTGAGCATCCGCGCGCGGATCGGCGATGACGTGAAGGCGGCGATGCGTGCCGGTGACGCGATGACGCGCGACACGCTGCGGATGTTGCTCAGCTCGATCCAGAAGAAGGAGATCGACACCGGCACGACCGCCGACGAGTCGATGGTCGTCGGCGAGATCCGCCGCGCGATGAAGGCGCGCACCGAAGCCGCGATCCAGTTCCGCCAGGGAGGCCGACCGGAGATGGCCGACAAGGAAGAGGCGGAGTACCGCGTGCTCGAGGCCTACCTGCCGGCGACGCTCGACGAGGCGGGGACCCGCGCGCTCGTGAAGCGTCACCTCGAAGAGTTGCGCGTGACCGACAAGAAGGGCATGGGCAAGGTCATGGGGGCGATCATGGCCGCGCACCGCGACGAGGTCGACGGCAATCTGCTCCGCCGAATCGTCGAGGAAGCGCTGGACTGAGCGAGCGCGTGTCGCGCACCGTCGCCGACTTCGACGTGCTCTACTACGGCGGCTTCAAGCTGCCGGACGAGAAGGCGCGCGGCGTGCACGCGATCCACACCTGCGCGTCGCTCGCACGGGCCGGCGTGCCGGTGACAATGCTGTTGCGCGACGCGCCGACCGCGGCCGATGCGCTCGCGCCCTACGACATCGCGCCGGACGATCGCCTCGAGATCGTCGGCGTGCGGCGTTCGCGGGTCCGCCGCTGGCTCGGCACCGGCGCGGCCGAACGGGTCGCGATCGCACGCGTGATGCGGCGGCGCCGGCCGCTCGTCGTCTACACGATGGACTTTCCGGGTCTCCGCATGACCCCGACGTTCCTTCGGAGCCGCCGGCGCTACGGCCACCGGGTCGTCTTCGAGGCGCACAACCTCACGTCGGTCGTCCTCGAAGAAGAAGCCGAGCGCCAGGCGGCCGACGCGGAACGCGCCGCGCACCTCCGACGTCGTGCGGCGTGGTCCGATCGGACCGAGCGAGCCTCCTACCCGCACCTCGACGGGCTCGTCACGAACAGTCGCGGCACCCTCGCTGCGATCGCCGAGCGCTGCGGCGCACCGCAGCACGCGCTCGCGTTGCCGAACGGCGTCGACGTCGACCGGTTTCGGGACGCGGCGCCCACCGGCGAACCGATCGACGTGCTCTACACCGGAAGCATCGACGGGTGGAAGGGCGTCGAGACGCTGATCGACGCGGCGCACGACCTCGACGGCGCGCGGGTCGCGATCGCCGGGTTCGGTGCCGATGCGCTCGTCGATGAACATCGGCGACACATCGCGGACGCGGGCGTGGGCTCTCGGATCGACTGGCTCGGCTACGTGCCGCACCGCGACGTGCCGGGGCTACTCGCGCGCGCTCGAGTCGTGTGCGTCTTGACGAGCGGGCGCAGTCGCGAGGGCCGCGAGTTCACGTGTCCGATGAAGCTGCTCGAAGCGATGGCGTCGCGCCGTGCGATCGTCGCGACCGACCTGCCGGCGATCCGGGAGCTCGTGCAGGACGGCGTGCATGCATCCCTCTTCGAGGCGGACGACCCGAAGTCCCTCGCGCGCGCGATTCGCGGATTGCTCGACGCGCCGGACCGCGCCGCGGCGCTCGGCCGTGCAGCGGGCGAGGCGGTCGCTTCATGGTCGTGGGACGCGCGCGCAGAGCGGTTGCGCGCATTTCTGGAATCCGTGCTCGCGCGGTAGTCGCGCTACGGGATCTCGAAGGCCTGCGGATCGACGACGATCGTTCCGGTCAGCGCACCGCAGTCGGCGACGCACTCGAACAGATCGTTGGACACGCACTGCTCGCTCGAGATGAAGCGGTAACCGGTCCCCGGTGGGCCGAGCACCTGTTGCTGGCACTCGAGGAACGCGGACGACGCGGGGTTGCCGCCGGCGTCGCCGGGCGATTCGATCGGCTCGAGGCGCGACGGGACCGGCTCGTCCTCGTCGGGCAACTCGAACGCATAGATCGTGTCGTCGATGCGCTGGTTGATCACGATCGCGTCGCCGGCCTGATGCACCGAGTCGCGCATGCTCGAGCCGATCGACCAGAGATCGACCTGCGAGCGGCTGACCGTGAGCACGAGCGTCAGCACCGTGCCGTCGCGGCTCACGACGACGCTCATGCGGCGCAGGAGCTGCGGGGTGACGTCGAACTTCATCACCATCGGCGTCTTCGTCAGATTCTTGGCGACGACGATCCGCGAACGCAGGAAGTCGGTGAACTTGCGCTTCGACGCGAACACGAAGCCGATGTGGACCTTGTTGCCCTCGGTGGCGCAGAGGACTTGCGTGCCGCTCGATGCTCTCGGGCGCGATCCGGGGTCGTTGGGGTTCGTGCCGCCACAAACCTCGAAGCCGTCCGAATGGCCGTCGCCATCGGTGTCGGCACTCGTCGCGGACAGCCGGTTGTAGAGCGTCTCCAGCACGTCCGGCAGACCGTCACCGTCGGTGTCGATCAGCGTCGGCGTGGGGTCGGCGAGCGCGACGCGTGGCTGTGCGGTGTTCCACAAACCCCACGCGACCAGCACGGTCGCGGCGGTCAGTAGACCAGCCCAGCACGCTTCCCAGCGCTTCACCATTTCGATCGACTCTTTCCTCTCGCGCTCATCGCGCGCGTCTTCGGCAACCCATGTCCGGGTCCGCACAGGGACCCCGGGCGCGCATCGGCACTCATGCCTGCTCTTCAGGGTAACCGACCGCTCCGGATTCGGCAACGGATCGGCGCGCTAACCGGTCGGCCTCGCGGCCGCTTACGCGCCTTCGTCGTCCGAAATCGGATCGTCGTCGAGGCCGTCCGGCCGCGCGCCGATCACGACGATCGCCACCGCGATCAGCGCCAGGAACGGCAAGCCGGCCGCGACGGCGGCGATCGCGAGGGCCAGACAGACCACCCGGGAGATCCAAATCGAGACGATCGTCGCCCGATGGAGCCCCAATCGTGGGGTCAGCGCGGCCCGCACCAGTCGGCCACCGTCGAGGGGAAACGCCGGAACGGCGTTGAACGTTGCGAGCAGTGCGTTGATCCAGCCGGCGAGGTAGAGGGCGCCGCCGAGTGCCGTCGGGGCGTCGATCAGCGCCGCGAGGCCGAATGCGACACCGGCGGCGATCGCGTTGGCGGCCGGTCCGGCGGCCGCGATCCAGGCCTCCACGCGGGCCGAGTCCGGCACGTCCTCGAGCCGCGCCATCCCGCCGAGCGGCCAGATCGTCACGTCCACGACCGTGGCGCCCAGGCGACGGGCCACCAGCGCGTGCGCCATCTCGTGGATCCAGACGAACGTGAACGCCGCGCCGAAGACGAACCCGAACCACAGGCCGTCGCGCCACCCGTCGGCCACGAGCGTGTAGCCGAACAGGAGTGCAAAAAACGCGACAAACAGTCCTTGGATCCGCACGCACACGCCGAACGGTGCGCCGATCGCGAACGAGCGAAACATCCCGAATCCTCGCGCGAGAGGCCGATTCCGTGCCGATCACGCGCGGGCGGGCCAGCGCGTATCGACGTTCGAACCGGCTCGTATCGGCAAACCGGATGCCAATCTCCTCGATCCCGATCCGGTCCGGCTCGGTCCGACGGCCGCGCCCTGCCGACCGTGGTATACTCCGGGCTGCCAACCCGTCGTCGGAGCCGATCGGCGACCGACGAGCCACGCGTAGTCCGGAATCCGACAAGGAGGCAGACCGGTGCGACGGAGACTGTGGATCGGGGTTGGGGTCATCGGGGCATGTGCGACGCTCGGGCCGGCCGCGGAAGGCCAGGCCGACGGTCGCAGGGCGAAGGCGTCACGAGGGGTCGTGCGCGCCGAGTTGCCGAAGGCGGATCCGCAGACGCGGATCGCGATTCTGCGGATCGTGCGCGACGCCGGCCACACGCGCCACGACGTGCGGGCCGACGCGGCCCGACGCTGGTATCGCGCCGGCTACCGCGGCGAGGCGTGCGTGCCGCTGATCACCGGGCTGTCGGTGGGGCGACCGCGTTCGCGCGAGTTCGCCGCCCGAGCGCTCGGGGAGCTGATGGTGCCGAACGCGATCCGGCCGCTCGCGCGGCGGGCGTTGATCGATCGCGAGCGGACCGTTCGCCGGAGCTGCATGCAGAGCCTCGCGCGCATGCACCGACGCTGGCCGGAGGCGGTCGCCGGCCCGTTCGTCCAGGCGCTGGAGACCCGGTCGATCGCGAAGCGGTCCCGGGCGGTCGACGCGCTCGGCGTCCTTCGCCACGAGGCCGCGATTCCGGTGCTGATCCGCGAGTTCGAGTACATCGGCGGCCGTGGGCCGCGCGTGAACGTCTTCGCCGGCCGTCAGCAGGCCTACGTTCGCGACTACGACGCCGAGGTCGCGACCGGCGCGGCGATCGCGAAGCCGGTGATCGGGACCGTCCAGTCGGGGGCCGTGCTCGATGCGCGCGTGCTCCAGACGCGGCGGATCGTCCGCGAATACCACTTCGCCGTCGCGCGTGCCCTCCGGTCGATCAGCGGTGCCCGAATCGGCACGGATCCGGCGGCGTGGCGGCGATGGCAGAAGAGTCGCCAGAAGGCGGCGGCCGCGGCCCACTGAAGACCGGCGCGAGGGCCCGTCCGGAAATCCGGATATTTCTGTAGCCGGATCCGGAGGTCCTCCGAATGACGACCCTGGATGGGCATGCGTCGTCGACTCGGCGGTCGCTTGCCCGGCTCGTCCGCCGCGCGCGGACGGCCCCAGGTGGTTCGTCGTGCCCGCTGCCCCGAGGGGAGCTCGAGGGGCGAGCGCGACGCCTGTATCCGGTTCAGGCGTCCAGGGTCCGGGGAATGTGGTGCGTCGACCCGCGAGGAGATGCGGAATCCACCCGCTTGGTCCGCATTAGTGCATCCGTCCCCGGGCCCTCTTTAGGGCCCCTCCTCACCCCCGACGCCGCCGCTGCACATTCATCGCTTCTTCATCCGTGCTGCACAGGGCCTTGATTCACAGCCGACAAACGTCAGGTTGTTTACCAGAAGGCCCCCCATGAGCCCACGCCGATGAAGCGCGAGAAGATCCTGATCATCGAGGACGAACCCGACATCCTCGAGATGATCACCTACAACCTCGAGCGTGAGGGCTTTGCCGTCACGTCGACGGCCAACGGCGAGGAGGGGCTCCTCCGCGCCAAGCGCGAGGGACCCCGGCTCGTCCTGCTCGACCTGATGCTGCCCGGGATGGACGGGATCGAGGTCTGTCGCCGGATGCGCTCGGATCCGGTGACGAGTTCGATCGCCGTGATCATGCTCACCGCGAAGGGCGAGGAGAGCGACGTCGTGCTCGGACTCGGCATCGGCGCCGACGACTACATCACGAAGCCGTTCAGCCCGAAGGTGCTCGTCGCTCGCGTGAAAGCGGTGATGCGTCGCGGCACGGTGAGCGACGAGGCGCAGCCCGGCGACATCATCAAGCGCGGCGTGCTCGTGATCGACCTCACGCGTCACGAGGCGCAGATCGGCGGGGAGCCGCTCGCGTTGACGCCGACCGAGTTCAAGCTGCTCCACTTCCTCGCCTCGTATCCCGGCCGCGTCTTCCCGCGCGACCATCTGATCTCGCGCGTGATCGGCGAGGACGTGATCGTGTTGTCGCGCAACATCGACGTGCACATCCGGTCGCTGCGGAAGAAGCTCGGTGACCACCGCGACCTGATCGAGACGGTGCGCGGCGTCGGCTACCGCTTCCAGGACGTCCGAAGCTGATCGTGCCGCGCTCCCGCCTGCTGTGGAAGCTGTGCGCGGGGTTTGCCGTCGTCATCGTCGTGACTGCGGCCGCGGTCGCCTACTTCGTCGCGAGTCAGATCGCGCGTTCCGAGCACGACCAACTGCGCGACACGCTCGCGTCGACCGCCGCGCTCACGCGGGAGATGGCGTCGAACGCGATCGCCTCCGACAGCGTCGAGGCGCTGCAATCGTCGCTCTGGGAGCGGCGCTCGCTGATGCGCGAGCGGATCTCGGTGATCGCGCCGGACGGGCGCGTGCTCGTCGATACGCGCGAGGACCCGTCGCGGCTCGACGATCACAGCGGACGTCCGGAGGTCGTCGCGGCGATGCGCGACGGGGTCGGCACGGCGACGCGGTTCTCGGCGACCGTGCGTCGGCGGTTGATCTACTACGCCGAGCGGATCGACGTCGATGGCAAGCCGGTCGGCGTCGCGCGTGTCGCGGTCGACGAGGCGACGATCGAGCGCAAGCTCGCCGACATCCGCGCCGGCATCGCGCTCGGCACGGCGATCGCGAGCCTGCTCGGCCTCGTCGTCGCATACGTGCTCGCGCGCCTGTTCGCGGGACGTGTCGGCCGACTGACCGAGGCATCCGAACAGCTCGCCGCGGGCGCGTTCAACGAGCGCGTGCCGGTCGATTCGGAAGACGAGATCGGTCAGCTGTCGCGTTCGTTCAACCGGATGGCGTCGCTGATCGAGAGTCGCGTCGAGGCGATCACCGAAGAGCGCAACAAGCTGATCGGGATTCTCCGGAGCATGGTCGAGGGCGTCGTCGCGATCGATCGCGACGAGACAGTCGTGCAGATCAACACGGTCGCGATGCGCCTGCTCGGCGTGACGACCGTCGACCCCGTCGGCTCGCGCATCTGGGAGGCGACGCGCGAGCGCACCGTGTGCGAACTGCTCGCTCGCGTGCTCGAGAGTGGGGAGGAGCAGCGCGGCGAGATCGTGACGCCGGTCGGCGCGGGAGATCGGGTCGTCGAACTCGAGGCATCGCCGGTGCGCGACGCGGAGTCGCAGACCGTCGGGGCGCTCGTCCTGCTGCACGACGTGACGGAGCGGCGCAAGCTCGAGACGATCCGGCGTGACTTCGTCGCGAACGTCTCGCACGAGCTGAAGACGCCGCTGACGGCGATTCGCGGACTGTTGGAGACGATTCGCGACGACGAGGCGATGCCGCCGACGACGCGCGGCCGATTCCTCGAGATGGCGAGCCGCCAGACCGATCGCCTCTCGGCGCTCGTGACCGATCTGCTGACGCTGTCGCGCCTCGAGTCCGAGAGCGTCTCGCTCGACCGCCGGTCGATGGACCTGCGCGATCCGGTGCGCTCGTCGCTCCAGAACCACGCGTCGAGCGCGGAGGCGAAGTCGATCGCCGTGCACGCGCCGTTGCCCGAGCAGCCGGTGCCGGTCGTCGCCGATGCCGAAGCCGTGCGACAGGTCGCGGACAACCTGCTCGGCAACGCGATCAAGTACACACCCGGCGGCGGCGAGGTATGGGTGACGATCGCGGTGGGGGAGCGGCACGTGTCGCTCGAAGTCCGCGACAACGGCCCGGGGATCGACGCGGGGCACTTGCCCCGCCTGTTCGAGCGGTTCTACCGCGTCGACAAGGCGCGCTCCCGTGAACTCGGCGGCACCGGGCTCGGGCTCTCGATCGTCAAGCACATCATGATCGCGCACAGCGGTGACGTGCGCGTCGAGAGCACGGTTGGCGTCGGTTCGCGGTTCATCGCACGCTTCCCGCGGACCTGACGCGGCCCGTCACTCCTTGTCCGACCCGACCGACAGCGCCCGGCCGTGGCGGATGACCTCGCCCTCGGTCATGTAGATCACGTCTTCGGCGACGTTGGTCGCGAGGTCCGCGATGCGTTCGAGGTGACGCGACGCCGACAGGTAGTGCACGGCCCGCTTCACCTTCTGCGGGTCGGCCATCATGTCGTCCTGCATCCGCGTGAACATCTCGCGGTTGAAGTCGTCCACGGTGTCGTCGGCGGCGAGAACCGCGCGCGCGAGGGCGATGTCGCTGCGCACGAGCGCGTCGAGGCAGTCGCGCACCATCCGCTGCACGACGCCGACCATCTCGCGCAGGTCGACCGGCAACTCGAGCGGCTCGTGCGCGGCGAGGTAGGCCGCACGGGCCGCGATGTTGCCGGCGAGGTCGCCCATGCGTTCGAGGTCGTTGTTGACCTTCATCACGACGACGATGTAGCGGAGGTCGACCGCGACCGGCTGATGCAGCGCGAGCGCTTTCAGGCAGGTCTCTTCGACCTGGACTTCCTTCGCGTCGATCGCGTCGTCTGCGGCTTGCACGCGTTCGACGAGTTCGATGCGACGATCGAGCAGCGCGGTCGTCGCGTCGCGGATCGCCTGTTCAACGAGTGCGCCGACATCCATCAACTGCTTCTTGATGTCGTCGAGGTCGCGGTGGAGGTGGATCGTCATCGGGTCGCTCCCTTCGGTCCGTCGAGTGGAACGCTCAACGTATAGCGCGCTCGCCGGCAAGCGGAAGTCGTCCGCTTTCACACGAACTTCACAGCCGGCTGACCGCGCCCTTCACGGCGACGGCGTATTTCAACACGACGCTACCGGAACAGCGGGCGTGGATCAGGCAGTTACCCTTCCCTGCACATTTTCGACCAAACCGTCTACCCGCCTCGCTGTTCCGGCTGCTTTTTCAGGGTAGGTAAGGAGCTTATGGGAGCGCTGGTCTTGCACGTCGAGGACGAACTCGACATCGTCGCGGCCGTGGAGTACGGGCTGCGGCGCGCCGGGTTCGACACGTGCTTCGCGACCTCGGGCGCCGACGCCCTCACGATGCTCGAGGGCGGGGTGGCGCCGGACGTCGTCCTGCTCGACGTCATGCTGCCCGACCTGTCCGGAATCGAGGTTTGCCGTAGGCTGCGGGCCGATTCGGCCTGGCGCGACGTGCCGATCGTGATGCTCACCGCGCGCACGGAGGAGAACGATCGGGTGGCGGGGTTCGAGGCCGGCGCGGACGACTACGTCGTGAAGCCGTTCAGCGTCCGCGAGCTGATCTGCCGGGTCCGGGCCCACGCGAGGCGAGCGGGCAAAGAGCCCGCTGCGTGAGCGTCCTCCGGCATGTCCCGACATTCATCGGTTCTTTACACGTTCTTCACATTGCCGAGCTAGAGGTCGGTCGCAGGTAGGGGCGACAAGCGCCCTCCTCCCATCTTCTTTGAGAGGAGAAGATCGATGATGCAAAGGACTCTGGCCGCGACCGTGGTCGCCGCCCTCGTCGCCGGTACCGGCGCCGCACAACTGAAAGTCGACCCGAAGCTGCCGACCTATCGGCCGGTGCAGGGCGTGTCGGGCTCGATCAAGAGCGTCGGGTCGGACACGATGAACAACCTGATGACGCTTTGGGCCGAGGGCTTCCGCAAGTACTACCCGAACGTCACCGTCGAGATCGAGGGCAAGGGCTCGTCGACCGCGCCGCCGGCGCTCGTCAAGGGCACCGCAAACTTCGGCCCGATGAGCCGCAAGATGAAGTCGAAGGAAATCGACGAGTTCAAGAAGCGCTTCGGCTACGCAGCGATTCCGCTCTCGACGAGCATCGACATGCTCGCGGTCTACGTGAACAAGGACAACCCGATCAAGGGTCTGACCCTGCCGCAGGTCGACGCGATCTTCTCGAAGAACCGCACCGGCGGCTTCCCGGACGATTGCACGATGTGGGGCAACGTCGGTCTCACCGGCGATTGGGCGGAGAAGCCGATCAGCCTCTACGGCCGCAACGCTGCGTCCGGCACCTACGGCTACTTCCGCAAGCACGCGCTGTTCAAGGGTGACTACAAGGACTCGGTGAAGGAGCAGCCCGGCAGCTCGTCGGTCGTCCAGGGTGTCGCGAGCGACATGAGCGGCATCGGCTACAGCGGCATCGGTTACAAGACCGCCGACGTCCGCGCGATCCCGCTCGCGAAGAAGCACGGCGGCAAGCTGATCGAGGCGCGTCCGGACAACGCCTACAGCGGCAAGTATCCGCTGTCGCGCTTCCTCTACCTCTACGTGAACAAGGCGCCGGACGAGCCGCTCGATCCGCTTCGCCGCGAGTTCGTGAAGTTCATCTTCAGCAAGCAGGGTCAGGAGGCCGTGATCAAGGACGGCTACCTGCCCGTGCCGATGAACGTCGCGAAGAAGCAGCTCCACGCGGTCGGCATCGCGGTGCCGGGCGCCGGCCAGCCGTAAGCGAAACCGCCGCACGCCAACGAGAACCGGGATGGCCGTTCGGCCGTCCCGGCTTCGTCTCGCCCCGACGAATCACGAGGGGTCATGAACGACCAGAAGAGCTTCTCCGGCTACCGCCGCGACCTGAGCAACCGAGGGTCCGTGCGCCTTGCCGATCGGGTCTCGCGCTTCATGATCACGGTCGGCGGGATCGGCACGATCCTGTCGGTCCTGCTCGTCTGCGTCTTTCTCGTATGGGTCGTGGTCCCGCTGTTCGTCGGGACGGCCGTCGTCGAGGAGAAGACGAACCCCCTCGCCGACCCGACGCCGCCGCTGCACCTCTCGATCGGCGAGTCGCGCGCGATGGCATGGTCGGTCGAGCGCGACGGACGACTCGTCGTCCGCCGACTCGATACCGGCGAGCCGCTCCGCGACGATCCCTTGTTCGAGGGCGGTGCCAAGCCGACTGCCTGGTCGTTCCCGGTGCTGGGCAACAAGGTCGCGTTCGGTTTCGAGGACGGCTCGGTGCGGCTCGGCTCGATCGGCTTCGAGAGCCGCTTTCTCGGGGACGACGAGATCACCGATGCGATGCGTGCGATGGAGAAGTCCACGTACGATCGCTTCGCAGATGGGCTCGTGTTCCGAACCGCCGAGGGGCGCTTCCGCGCGCAGCGCGTCGTCGCGTCGATCCAGCCGGCGCTCGATCCGATCGACGGCGCGCCGATCGTCCAGATCGACCTCGCACAGGGCGCGCGCGGCCCGGTCTTCGCAGCGCTGACCGAACGCGGCACGCTGCAGCTCAGCTCGGTCGAGCAGACCGAGAACATGATGACCGGCGAGATCGAGTACGAGTCGTCGGGCCGCACGTATCCGGTGGAACGGCTCGACGGTCGCATCCCGGATTTCGTCCGCCTCGTCGGACAGGGCGGCGCGTTCTACGCGATCTGGCGCGACGGCACGCTGGTCCGCTACGACTCGCGGAACCTCGAGGACGCGAAGGTCGCCGAGCGGGCGGACCTGACCGAAGACGCGATCGAGCTGACGTGCGTGAAGTGGCTGCTCGGGCGGCGCACGCTCCTCGTCGGCGACTCGAGCGGCCGGATTCGCGCGTGGTTCCTGACCAAGCCGGAAGGGGCGACGACCAACGACGGGTCGGTGCTCGTCGCCGCGCACACGTTCGCCCGCGAGTCGTCGCCGGTCACGGCGATCGCGACCTGTCCGCGCGCGCGCCTGCTCGCGGCGGGCCACGCGAACGGCCGCGTCCAGCTCGCGTTCGTGACCAACCGCGCAGAGCTGCTCGACGTCGCCGCGGTCGAGGGCGCGTCGGTGGACGCGCTCGCGGTGGCGCCGCGCGAGGATCTGCTCGCGGCGATCGCCGACGGCCGTCTCTACACGTGCGCGATCGACATCGGCCACCCCGCGGTCACCATCGATTCGCTGTTCACGCCGGTGTGGTACGAGGGGTACGACGCACCCGAACACGTCTGGCAATCGTCGAGCGGCACCGACGACTTCGAGGAGAAGTTCGGGTTGTGGCCGCTCGTCTTCGGCACGTTGAAGGCGACGATCTACTCGCTCTTGTTCGGCGTGCCGCTGGCGCTGCTCGCGGCGATCTTCACGAGCGAGTTCATGAACCCGCGTGCGCGCGCGGCGATCAAGCCGACGATCGAGTTGATGGCGAGCCTCCCGTCGGTCGTCCTCGGCTTCCTCGCCGGGCTCGTCTTCGCGCCGTTCATCGAGGACTACGTGCCGGCGGCGCTCGGGCTGTTCGTCACGGTTCCCCTGGCGTTTCTGGTCGGCGCCTACCTGTGGCAGCTGCTCCCGCGGGAGAAGAGCCTGCGGTGGACGCACCTGCGCTTTCCGATGATGTGCGTCGCGTTGCCGATCGGCATCGTCGGCGCACTCGTCGTCGGCCCGTTGATGGAGACCGTCTTCTTCGCGGGCGACATCAAACGGTGGCTGAGCGGTCAGATCGGTTCGGGGATGGGTGGCCTCGTGATGCTGTTGCTGCCGATCTCGGCGTTCGGCGTCGCGTTCCTGCTCGGCTCGCGGATCAACCCGCGTCTGCGCGAGGCGATGGCCGGCCGCACCCATCGTCAGGCGGCGACGCTGTCGTTCATCAAGTTCGGCATCGCGACGGCGGTCGCGGTCGGACTCGCGGTGGTCGGCGCGGGGCTCCTGTCGGTCGTCGGCGTCGACCCGCGTGGCGGTGTGTTCGACACCTACGTCCAGCGCAACGCGATGGTCGTCGGCTTCGTGATGGGGTTCGCGATCATCCCGATCATCTACACGATCGCCGAAGACGCCCTGTCGACGATCCCCGAGCACTTGCGTTCGGCGTCGCTCGGCGCGGGCGCTACGCCGTGGCAGACCGCCGTGCGCGTCGTGATCCCGACCGCGATGAGCGGCCTCTTCTCGGCGGTGATGATCGGGCTCGGCCGCGCCGTCGGCGAGACGATGATCGTGCTGATGGCCGCCGGCAACACGCCGGTGCTCGAGATGAACCTGTTCAACGGCTTCCGCACGCTGTCGGCGAACATCGCCGTCGAGCTTCCCGAAGCGGTTCAGAACAGCACGCACTACCGCACACTCTTCCTCGCGGCACTCGTCCTCTTCGCGATCACGTTCGTGTTGAACACGATCGCCGAGGTGGTCCGCCTGCGCTTCCGGAAGCGGTCGCATGAGCTCTGAGACGACCCGGACGACCGAGCCGAAGCAAGTCCGCCGCCGTCGCAGCGGTGGCGGGGCGTCGTTGATGGCGCACGGCGAGCCGATGGTGTGGCTCACCGGCGGCGCGCTCGCGGTCGCGCTGTTCATGATCCTCGGACTACTGCTGCTCGTCTTCGTCCAGGGCTTCACGACGTTCTGGCCGGATCCGATCGTCAAGATCACCGCCGGCGACGACGTGCGGCTCGGCGAGGTGACCCGTACCGATGACTACGCGCTCGATCCGGCGAAGCTGAAAGCACTGACGGCCGAGCAGCGCGCGAAGGTCGAGGCCATCGCGCCCGACCACGTCGTGGTCCGGCGGCTGCTGCGGATCGGCAACTACGAGATCACGAACGAGCACTTCAACTGGATCGACGACTTCACGGTGACCGAGGAGTCGCGCCCGGAGTGGGCGATCCTGGTCGAGCGCCTCGAGAACGGCCGGTTCTACGGCGAGCTGAAGGGCTTCGAGGTCGACGGCAAGTCGACGGCGTCGACGCCCGCCGAGGCGTGGGCCGAATACGAGAAGCACCACGGCGACGCGCGCGCGCGCTACCACGAGCGCAAGCGCCTCGAGAAGGACGAGATCGGCGTGTTGAACCACGCGGTGGAGGCGGCGCGCCTCGACATGCGTGCGGCGCGCCTCGAGTCGGGCGAGGAGTCGGACGACTACCGCGCGGCGAAGAAGGCGTTCGAGACGCAGCGCGCCGCGACGCAGACCGGCTTCGCGGCGATCCGCAAGGAGATCGTCGCCCTTGAGCAGGAAAACGACCGCTATCACCTCGTGTTCGACACCGTCGGTCCCACCGGAGATCGCGAGGTTCGCGTCAAGGTGAGCGACGTCGTGCGCGCGTATCCGGCGAACCAGATCGGCTTCGCCGAGAAGCTCGGGATCTACACGGGTCGCTGGTGGGAGTTCCTCGTCGACGAGCCGCGCGAGGCGAACAGCGAAGGCGGCGTGTGGCCGGCGATCTTCGGCACCGTCGTGATGACGCTGATCATGTGCCTCTTCGTCGTGCCGTTCGGCGTTCTCGCGGCGCTCTACCTCCGCGAATACGCCAAGGGCGGTCCGATCGTCAGTGCGGTGCGAATCGCGATCAACAACCTCGCAGGCGTGCCGAGCATCGTGTTCGGCGTGTTCGGCCTCGGGTTCTTCTGCTACATCATGGGCGTCGGCATCGACGAGCTGTTCTTCGCGGCCAAGCTGCCGAACCCGACGTACGGCAAGGGCGGCGTCCTCTGGGCGTCGCTGACGCTGGCGCTGCTGACGCTCCCGGTCGTGATCGTCGCGACCGAGGAAGCGCTGTCGGCGGTGCCGAACTCGATGCGCGAGGGCTCGTATGCGTGCGGGGCGAGCAAGTGGCAGACGATCAAGCGCATCGTCCTGCCGCGGGCGATGCCCGGCATCATGACCGGGATGATCCTCGCGATGGCGCGCGGCGCCGGCGAGGTCGCGCCGCTGATGCTCGTCGGTGCGGTGAAACTCGCGCCCGAGCTTCCGATGGACGGGTTCTTCCCGTATCTCCACCCCGAGCGCAGCTTCATGCATCTCGGGTTCCACATCTACGACCTCGGATTCCAGAGCCAGAACAGTGAGGCAGCCAAGCCGATGGTCTACACGACCACGTTGCTGCTGATCGGGATCGTCGCGTCCCTCAATCTCGCGGCGATCTGGCTGCGCGCCCGACTGAGCCGGCGCTTCGTCTCGGGGCAGTTCTGATCGACAGGCGGTGACGTGATGCGTTTCATGGAAGGCGAGCAAGTGACGGTGGGCCAACAAGAAACCGCGGCGCGCTCCGAGCGCCTGCAGATGATCGATCGTGGCGAGACGCCGCCCACCGAGACGCACCCGGAGGTCGCGACCGAAGAGGCGGTGCTCGAGGTGCGCGATTTCCGCCTCTTCTACGGCGAGAAGCAAGCGCTGTTCGACGTGTCGATGCGCGTGCCGAAGGGCAAGGTCACGGCGCTGATCGGCCCGTCGGGATGCGGCAAGTCCACGCTGCTCCGCTCGGTGAACCGAATGAACGACCTGATTCCGTCGGTCCGCATCGACGGGGAGATGGTGCTGCAGGGCGATTCGATCTACGGCCGGTCGGTGGACGTGATCGAGTTGCGCAAGCGGATGGGCATGGTCTTCCAGAAGCCGAACCCGTTCCCGATGAGCATCTACGAGAACGTGATCTATCCGCTGCGGATCGACGGCGTTCGCAACCGCGCCCTGCTCGACGACGTGTGCGAGAAGAGCCTTCGCGGCGCGGCGCTGTGGGACGAGGTGAAGGACCGCCTCAAGGAGAGCGCGCTCGGCCTGTCGGGTGGGCAGCAGCAGCGCCTGTGCATCGCGCGTGCGATCGCCGCCGAGCCGGAAGTGCTGTTGATGGACGAGCCGTGCTCCGCGCTCGACCCGCTCGCGACCGACAAGATCGAAGACCTGATCGACGCGTTGCGCGGCGAGTACACGGTGCTGATCGTCACGCACAACATGCAGCAAGCGTCGCGCACCAGCGACTACACCGCGTTCATGTATCTCGGCCGGCTGATCGAGTACGGGCCGACTGCCGAGCTGTTTACGAAACCACGGCTGGGCGAGACCAGCGACTACATCACGGGCCGATTCGGGTAACCCGAGCGGCCGGCTTTGGAAGGGAATGATCTGAATGAAGTGGAACATCGTCGCGCTGATCGCGCTGATCGCGTTCGTCACCGGGTGTGAGTCGTCGAAGTCGTCGACCGAAGGCACCGCCGAGAACGCGAAGGTCGAGTCGACCGACATGATGGACACCGCGAAGAAGGCGGGCATGGACGCGGCGAACGCGGCGGCGGACTACGTGAAGCCGGGCTTCAAAGTGTTCATGGAGGACGGGCGCCTGTGGGTGTTCGAGGAGGGCTCGGAGGCGTTGGCCGAGTTCCAGCGCGTCGGCGAGCCGGCCAAGAGCGTCACGCTCGTCGGCGCCGGCCCGAACGGCCTGACGCTGCGCGGCGCCGAGCGCGAGGTGCTCGATCGCTACCGCAAGGCGTGGGGCCTGTAAGACCCCAATCTTCACGATCGGGGCACTTCTCTCTTGATGGCGCTGCGTTATCGACAAGCAACGCCTGACCCTATTTCACCGGAGAGGAGTGTCCCGATGACACGTGTTCACCGCCGCCACCGCGGCGACCTCACGCCCGGACAGCACGAGCGCCACTTGCTCGACCTGCTGCCCGTCGGCGACTCGGCCCACCACAGGACCGAGGATCGTCTCTGCGTCGAAGACATCGTTCGCGCGATCCCCTACCTCGGCATGGAGGTCTACGCCGAGGACGAGGAAGAGGAGACGGTCGGCGTCTAGAGCGGCCCCGCTCCGCCGATTCTGAGCCCTGCCCACACCGCCGCGAGCCCGACGACGAGACTCGCGAGCGCGTAGAGCGTCGCCGTGCCGATTCGGTCTCGCGCGAGTAGCGTGATCGTCTCGAATCCGAAGCTCGAGAACGTCGTGAACCCGCCCAGCACGCCGGCGAGCAGGAACACCGCCCACGCGCTGCCGGCCCCCCCGCGCGCTTGCACGAACCCGAACGCGCCGCCGAACGCGAGGCAGCCGACGACGTTGACCCCGAACGTCGCCCATGGGAAGTCGCTGCCGACGCGTCCCAGCGCGATGCCGATCGCGTAGCGTGCCCCGGATCCGAGGCCACCGCCGAGCATCACGAAAACGAGGTGCTTCAGGTCGAGCATCGGCGCATTCTACGCGTTGGCGGTGGCGATTGCTCGTCCGAGATCAGACGTGTAACGCGCCGGGCTGACGGGGCCGTGGAATCGAAAGCGGACCGGAACCCGTTCGCGAGTTCCGGTCCGGATCGCCGGGCGACCTTGCCCTACTGTTCGATCAGAGGCAGATCACGATCGGATCGCAGATGGTCTTGATGCCGAACGCGGCATTGGCGTCCAGGGTGACTGCAGTGAACCAGACGCGTACGCCCGATCCGATCAGAAACGGCATCGACGTGACGTCGAGCCGCGCCTTCGCGCGCCCGGTGAGATCGAGGCGCGCCGTCGTGTTGCTCAGGATCGGCTGCAGGCCGCCCTGAACGCAGAGCTGTGTCAGGATGTCCGGCGTCAGCGCCACGCAGCGCTGATCGGGAAGGCGGAAACCGATCGACCCGCGAAGCGAGCCGGCGATGACGCAGGGAAGGCTGGCGTCGCCGGTGATGTTGAGCCGGATGTCCCACGTCCCGGGCGCGACACACACCGACTGGAGTTCGCGGCAGAGCATCGCTTCGACGCACGACACGGCCTGTATGCCGAGGTCCGCGACCTTCTTCACTTTCTTCGTCGCGCGCTCGACCGTGTAAATCGCGCAGCCAAGCGCGTCTTGCGCGGCGACACACACGGTTTCGACGGCGTCGCTGACGCGGTCACACGCGGCGCTCGCGATGCCTTTGCCGTCGAGTTCCAGGCCGATCACGCTATTGACGACACCCGACGCACTCACGCGCGCCAGTGCGATCGTCTGCGAGACGTTCACCCTCGAGCAGACGAGGAACTCACCGGTCCGCAGGTCCTGCCGGCACTTGTTGGCGATCGGCAATGCGAGCCGCGCGAACACGTCGGTCGACACGCCATCCCGTGATACGCGGATCAGACGTCCGGAGACCGCGCCGTCGAGGACGACGTAGTCGCCCGTCCGGACGTCGACGCACACCGACACCGGGACACTCAGCGGGGCACCCTCGCACAGCGTCGTGATCTGGCCCGCAGCAGTGATCTTCAGCAGCGCGGCCGGCTTGGTCAGCCCGGCAGCGGCCGTGACGATGTAGCTGCCGTCACCGTCGATGCACACGTCGGTCACTGCGTGTGCGGTCGTACAGATCGTCTCCTTGATGGTGCCCGCCAGGTCGATTCGCAGTAATCCCCCGCTGGCGCGACCGAGCAGACAATGTGTGTTGTCGCGGTCCATTGCGATGCACGACGGCAGGACCGACGAGAGGAGGCCCTTCGACACGACCGCCTTCACCACCCCTTCCGCGGTGACGTGCGCGACTTCTGCACCGCCGAGTGCGGTATTCGTGTAGAGCCATCCGGCCGTGTTCCGTTGTGCGTTGCCGACGCTTCCGATCGTCGCAACCAGTGCCGTGAGTAGCAGGTACTTTCGCATGGGGTTTTTCCCTTCCAAGAGTCGTCCCAACCGCCGAGTTCTTCTCGGGTTCGTTCGATTCACGCGGCGGAACGACTCCTCGATCGCACTCGTTGCATCACGTTTTTCGTTCCGCTACGAGAGCGTGCGGATGTCGCGGGCGAAACGACGGTTTCGAGCGCGTTTACACGCTCATGAAAACTGCAGAATCACGCGTGATTATCGTTCTGGACAATGCCGGTGGCGCGCGTCCCGTCAACGATTTGCCTCCCGCGCGAAGGCGCTTTTCTTCTGATGACAATCAGAGCCTGCAACGCGAGACAATGCAGAGTTTCTTCGGCGGCCAATCGCGTCGCACTCGCCACCGGAGCGCGCCATAGAGCGCCATTTGCACGGAGACGAAATTCCTTGCACCGGTAAAGCAAATGCAGTTCACCCGAGTGACGCCGACGATAAGGACAGGTGAGCGGGATCGATGTGGAGGGCACGACCATGCGACGAGACAGGAAGGCGAAGCGCCGACGCGAGCGCGGATTCAGCTTCATCGAGATCATGCTCGGGGGTGCGATCCTCGCACTCGGGATCCTCTCGCACGCGTCGCTGACGGTCACCAATCTCTCGCAGACCTCGTTCAACGACACGCGGCGGCACGCGCTCGCCGCGGCCGAGGACAAGCTCGAGGAAATCCGAGGGCATGCCTTCGGGAGCGTCTTCTCCCACTACGGCAGTGGGGCGAGCGCGTCGTTCGACGTCGAGGGGCTCGAGCCGGCGACAGGCGACAAAGACGGCCGCGTCGGCGCGATTCGGTTTCCGACCATCGGGGGTGCGTTGCGCGAGGACGTGCATGACAGGTGCCTCGGCATGCCCCGCGACCTCGATCACGACGGCGTGATCGACGCGTCGACGAAGAACACGAGCTACGCGTGTCTCCCGGTGCTGGTCGAAGTGCGCTGGCGGAGCAGCGGGGGCGATCAGCGGTTGCAGCTCGCCGCGGTACTCACGGCGGGAGACTGATCATGAGGATGCGAATGTGCGGCCAGAGCGGGCTGAGTGTGCTGGAAGTCGTGGTCGCCGCGGCGTTCGCGGCGACGGCGGCGATTCCGGTGCTGAGCGCGATGCACGGAAGTGTCGCCTCGGACCGCGCGATGATGACCCGAGAGCAAGCGGCGGAGCGGACCCGACGGGTGGGGCAACGCATCCGGCACCACCTGCGCACGGTGCCGGCCGATGCGCTCGATGCGCTGCCCACGTGGCCCGAGACGGCTGACCGGCTCGAGTACGAACGAGCAGAGTCGTTCGACACGAACGCGACGCGCGGGCAGGACCCGGTCGTTCGACGCGCGGAGACGCTCGCGTTCGTCGATGGCGAACTGTGGTTGGAGAGCGGGCCGTCCAGGGTGCGACTCGCGAGCGGAATCGAGGCTGTGGCGTTCGCCCGCGATGGCTCGCGCCTTGTCGCGTGCCTCGTGATCGAGACGACGACACCGGACGGCCGCAGAGTCGCGGTGAAGAGGAGGCTTCATGTACAGCCACGCAACTGAGCCAGTATGGAGGGCGTCCGAGCGGGGTGTAATCATGGTCCCCGTTCTCGCGGCGGTCGTGCTGTTGATCGCGATCGGCTCGTCGGCGTTGCTCGCCGGTCGGTCGAACATGAAGCGGGTCGAGGTGAGTCGCTGCGCGGTCCAGGCGCTTGCGATCGCGGAGGCCGGTGCGCTGCGGGCGCTCGACGAGGTTCGCGAGAACCGGGACCTCGATGCGCGCAAGGGCATTGGCCGCGTCGCCGGCGACTTCGGCGGCGGCGTGTACGAGGCGGAGACGACCGAACTCGCGCGGAGCCACTACCGAGTCTTGTCGGAAGGCGCCGTGAACGGGATTCCGCGTCGAATCGAACTCGTCGTGCGCAAGGGGCCCGGCTTCGCGTTCACCGATGCGCTGCGGACCCGCGAGGGTGCCGAGATCGCTCGCGTGCACTACGACAGCTACGACTCGGACAAGGGCCTCTACACGCTGCAGGCGCTGAACCTCGACTTCTGGGGATTGCACGGCAACGAGAATGCGCGCGTCTCGTCGAACGGGACGATCACGGCTGACGGGACGAGCGTGTTTCGCGGCGACGTCGCGTTCGGGGCCGGCGAGTCGTTCGAGTCGCAAGCGGCGACCCATGTGGCCGGTGAGGAGTATGAACTCGCCGAGCCGGTCGAGATGCCGGCGCCGCCCATCGAGGCGTTCGAGCGCGCACACGATACCAATGCCAACGGCTCGTGGACCGCGATCGGTGGCTATACCTATGGCGCGACGGACAAGTCGCTCCGGCTGTCGGCGGGGACGGAGCTGTTCCTGCAGCCGGGGACGTACTTCTTCTCGTCGCTCGAACTCGGCCTCGGCTCCGTGCTCTGGGCGACGGGCGAGACGAGGATCTTCGTGACCGGGTCGTTCGATGCATCGCTCGGCCTCGTGATGAACACGTCCAACGTCCCGCGCAATCTACAGGTGTATGCGCACCCCTTCGACGTCCGTGGGATACCGGCCGGTGTAGACACGACGATCAAGCTGTCGAGCGTCACCCCGGGGTCGATGACGATCTACGGGCCCGAGTACCACGTCGAGCGCCATGGTGCCGTCGGCGAGTTCTTCGGCGCGATCGCGTGCAAGACCGCGGACGTGGAGGGCATGCGGCATCACTACGACGAGACGCTCGCGTCCTTCAGTGGAGTCATCGCACCGGGCCGCGAGTTCGTGCGCGTGTTCGCCAAGTCGAGCAGCCCGCCGATCGACTGAGCCGCGGTGACCACCGAGAGTCGGCGTCATCGGCGCGCCCCGAGAGCGGTAGTCTCGGGGCGCGCCGACGATCAGCGAATCTGCAGGCTGTCGGCGTTGCCCGCGACGATGCCGCCCGGTGCACCGGGGTCGATCATCACCGCCGAGACGTGCACGACGAAGCCGGGCGGGGCCGCAGCCGGGATGGTCAGCGCCGCGAGTGCGCCGCCGAACGCGAGGTTTCCGGCAAAGCGGGCCGTCAGTCCCGGGATGCTCTGACACGCCGTCATCAAGAACAGGCCGTCGGGAGCGAGGCCGAGGTACTGTGAACCGGGCAGGTCGAGTCCCGGGCCGGCCGCGAGCGACAACGCGACGCAGTAGGGCTCGGTCGACGCATTCGGGAAGCGGATGTGGAAGTTGGCCGTGCTGCCCGGGAGTCCGGTCGTCGCCACCGACACCGTGCGCGATTGCCACACGGCGATCCCGGTGTAGGCGTAGGTCGGCATCGGAATCGACCCCTCGATCGCGCCCTGCGGTGCGATGCGCGTTACAGCGCGGGTAGGCGCACCGGAAACGGTCCAGATCCGGTTGATACGCTCATCCACCGTGACTGCATTGACGTCGGCGACGTTGAAGGTCTTCACGGTGTTGAAGTTCGAGTCGAGTAGCAGGACACCGTCGGAGGCACTCGATCGTCCGACGACGAAGCCGCGGATCGACGGCAAGTAGGCGAGGCCGGTCACGTCGGGCACGTCGGTGCGCACGGTCGTGATCGCGCCGGTCGCCGCGTCGACCGTCCAGATGGCGCCGAAGAGACTCGCGGCCACGTAGTGACCGGTGTTCCGGTCGCGGCAGATCGCGTTGGGCTTGATCAGCGTCGTGAGCGTCGTCACGGTCGTGCCGGCCACGCGGTAGATGCCCTTGTGGGTCCCGAACACGTAGGCGTTCACCGTCTGGTCGGTTGCGATCGCGCGGGCGACGGCGCCGTCGGGCAGTCGGGCAACCGTGCTCAACGTGCCGGCGATCGTCAGGCGATGGATCTCGTCGTTCGCGGTGCCGATCAGGCCGACGTTGCGGTCTTGTACGACCGTGGCCGTCCACGGCACCTGCTTCAGCGTCGTGACCTGGGCCATTCCCCAGTCGACCGAGAGGATGTGGCTCGCTGTGCTGAGCACGACATCGCCCGGTGCGGGTTGTGCGTGCGCCGTCGTCGCGAGTGTGGCCGCGAAGCAGATCGGCAGCCAACGGAGTCGGAGCGTAGACATCGGATTTGAGACCTCCACGAAAGAGCGTTCGATTCGGAACTTGCGTGGAGGTGCGGGGTCGGTCGGCCGCTCGGGGTTACAGCGGTGTCGAGAAATCGGGGCCGGTGGTCAGCGGTCGCGGCGGCGGGCGGTCGGGCCGTCCGTCACCTCGATCGCGGGCTTCCACTGTTTGTCGGTGCGCTGCCCGCGGCGGATGTGGCGGCGCGAGTCCTTCTCGCCGACGCGGAATGCGTCGAGCCCGGCGCGGAGTGTTTTCGCGATCGCGGTCGGCCGCGATGCGCTGCGTGCGATCACCGTCCCGGTCAGCCCGTAGTCGTCCGGCTGGACGACGATGAGCTTGTCCTTCGCGCCGACTCCGTCGATCGCGTCGAGTTCATCACGCGACGCCGTCGCCCAGACGAAGCGGCCGATGAAGTCGTCGTTCCACGCGAGCTTCGCGAGCGACTTCGCGATCCACGGTTCGCCGGGCTTGCCGATCGCGACGACGAGCGGCTGCATGTCGCACGCGGCGATGTTCAGCGCGCGTCGCAGGTCGGCGCACGTCGGGAGCGCCGCGGGCGACTGCGAGGTGCGGTGTTCGCGCGCGATTCGCGTCATCTGCTGGGCATGCTCGGCGGCGCTACCGCGGCCGAGCGCCCAGTCGGGTCCGCGGCCGGCATCGGTCAGCAGGCGGCGCCCGTCCGGCGAGAGGATTGCGAACGTCGTGTTCTTGATGTCGCCGTCGCGCGACACCCAGATCGATTTGAGCACCTTCGCCTCGGCAGCGCTCTCGTACGTGGCGAGCCGGATGCACACGAAGTCGCGGGAGGCTTCGATCACGTCCTTCTGCGACAGGAAACTCCTGTCCATGCTCTGCTTGCCCGGTCACCAAACCCCCGGCACCATCCGGCAATGCGGCGCGGCCGACACCAGCAGGATCGGACGCTTCGTCCGCTTCGCTTCCGCCAACCCGCCGGCCCACGTCCCGAACCACGCGACCTGCGGCCCCGCCGGCGGCGTCACGACCGACGGTCGCGGTTGCGCGCTCGCAGTGATGGCCAACGCGGAAAGCGAAAGTGCGGCTACGACTACGCGGGTGACTCTCATGGTGCTGTTCCTCTCGGAGAGTCATCCCCGCACGCGCCCCGTTTCGCGGCGAGGTTCGCGATCGGTGAACTCTCGGGCCCCAGCACGAGTGCTGGCCGGCTCAAGTTCACGGATTGCGAACTCTGCGGCAGGGGAGGGGTGGTGGGCGATACTGGACTCGAACCAGTGACCCCCTGCTTGTAAGGCAGGTGCTCTAGCCAACTGAGCTAATCGCCCGAGGGCGGTGCAACGAAGAGATCGCGCGCCGCGGGGCAACGGATACCACAGCCGCGGCGTCGGTCCAACCCGGGGACGGCCCGAATCGATACGCGAAACGCTTTCGCACCCTGGGTGCCGGGGGTTGAAATCGGCCTGCCGGATCGGCTTTTCTGGAGTGGGGGACCGTGCTATCGTTCCGCGCGCGTTTCGAGACGCGCGGGCACACCATAATCCGCTTTTCTGTGCGCACTTGCGTGCTTCGCCCACCTCCGGAGAACGAGGGATGAGAATCGCAGTCTTTGGCACCGGCTACGTCGGCCTCGTCGTCGGCACGTGCTTCGCCGACAGCGGCAACGACGTGATCTGCGTCGACGTGGACGAGAAGAAGATCGAGGCGCTGAACAACGGCGTGATTCCGATCTACGAGCCGGGGCTCGAGGAGCTCGTCAAGCGCAACGTCGGCGAGGAGCGGCTGCGGTTCACGACCGACAAGGAAGGCGCGGTCAAGCACGCCGAGGTGATCTTCCTCGCCGTCGGCACGCCCGAGGACAAGGACGGCTCGGCCGACCTGAAGTACGTGCTCGCCGCCGCGCGCGACATCGGCCGCGCGATGGACGGCCACAAGATCATCGTCACGAAGAGCACCGTGCCGGTCGGCACCGCCGAGAAGATCCGCACGGCCATCAAGGAGGTCACGGACGTCGACTTCGACATGGCGTCGAACCCCGAGTTCCTCAAGGAGGGCTCGGCGCTCGAGGACTTCATGAAGCCCGACCGCGTCGTGATCGGCTGCGACAAGCCGGAAGTCGCCGACGTGATGATGCGCCTCTACAAGCCGTTCTGCCGGACCGAGCACCCGATCCTGTCGATGGACATCCCGAGTGCCGAGCTGACGAAGTACGCGTCCAACGCGATGCTCGCGACGCGCATCAGTTTCATGAACGAGATCGCGAACCTGTGCGAGCGCATCGGCGCCGACGTGAACCAGGTGCGCCGCGGCATGGGCTCGGACAGCCGAATCGGCTTCCCGTTCCTGTTCCCCGGCATCGGCTACGGCGGTTCGTGCTTCCCGAAGGACGTGAAGGCGATCGTGCGCAGCGCGAAGGAGCTCGGCTACTCGCTCCAGGTCCTCGACGCGGTCGAGGAGGTCAACGCGCTGCAGAAGACCGTGCTCGCGACCAAGGTGCTCAAGCACTACGGCGACGACGTCGCCGGCAAGACGTTTGCGCTGTGGGGGCTGAGCTTCAAGCCGAACACCGACGACATGCGTGAGGCGCCGTCGCTCGAGATCATCCGGGTTCTGAGCGACAAGGGTGCGAAGTTCCGTGCGTTCGACCCGAAGGCGATGGAGGCCGCAGCACCGCACGTGCCGGACTCGGTGTCGATGGTGCAGAAGCCGTACGACGCCCTCGACGGTGCGGACGCGCTGATCGTCGCGACGGAGTGGAACGAGTTCCGCAGCGCCGACTTCGACGAGATGCGCGAGCGCATGGGCGGCTCGGTGATCTTCGACGGCCGCAACATCTACGAAGGTGACAGCGCCCGCGCGAAGGGCTTCACCTACTACGGGATCGGCGTCAAGCAGGGTTGACGGCTGCGGCCGTCAGCGGAGCATCCGCTCGATTCGTGAGCGGATGTTCGGCGTCGTCTCTCGGATGCGCCGCACTTCGAGTGCGCCGCGCACGACCGGATCGTCGACGCGGGTGCGGAGTGCGATGACCGCGGCGCGTCGCGTCGCGTCGTCTGCCGAGTCGAGTGCCCGAACGAGGGCATCGCGTGCCGCGATCGACGAGTGCCGCGCCAGTGCGGAGACTGCGAAGCGCTGGATCGCGAGCGACTCCGGCGTGGCCGCGGCGTCCAGGAGCGTCTGGGTCAGGCGCAACGTCGGTGGGAAGCGCGTGAGGCGGCGGAGGATGTCTGCGCGTTCGGGGGCGTCGGCGACCGCGTAGCGGTCGAGCAGCAACCCCTCGGTGCGTGCGTCGGCGATGCGGGACAGTGCCAGCATCGTCGCGCTTCGGAGGCGCGGATCACTCGTCGCGTCGCGAACGATCGACTCGAGCCGGGCTCGGAGCGCCGGGTCGTCCGTGAGCGCGTTTGCGTCGAGGCGGCGCATGACGTCCACGCGTTGCCCGGCATCGTCGGAGGCGAGGGCGGTGCGCAGTTGTGTTGCGTCACTCGGACCCCGCTGTTGCGCGAACACGGCGTCGCGATGCGGGCCGATGAACGTCGGCTGGCCGCTGCGACGGCCGGCCTGTGCGAGCGGTCCGTAGGCGTGGCCGAGCTCGTCTCGGTGATCGCGCAGCACGAGCGCGAGCGTGCGTCCTAGCTCCGGATCGGCTCCGATGCGTGCGGCGAGTGCGAGGATCGCGTGCTCCGGGAAGTCCTCGCTCCGGGCGGCACAGCGCCAGGCGAGCATCGTCAGCTCGCGCACGTCGGGCCGGTGAATCGACGGTACCTTGGCGAGCCACGCCGGGTCGCCGGAGGTGGACGGCGAGCGGGCGGGTTGCGCTCGTGTGACCGCCTCGCCCGTTGGGTCGGTTCGACGTTCCGTGCCGCGCGTCGTCGCTTCGTCCTGCCCGGCATCCGGGGGCTCGGGCCGGTACGTGGGAGAAGCCCCACCGTTGTCATGGGGCTCCAAAACCGCTGGCGCCGACGGCTCCTCATCGAGCATCGGCAACGCGACAAACATCACGACCATCGCCGCCACCGCGCCGATGACCACCGACCGGGTCATTGGATCGTGATCGTGTGCGTCGTAACGTTGCCCGCCGCGTCCGTCGCCTCGACCTCAATCGGCCCCTCGACGTCCGAATCGAGGCAGATCTCGGCTTCGACCAGAGTGCTTTGCTCATTCGACTCCGTCGAGTCGAAGAGGACGTTCCCGCGGGCGTCCGTGACACGCAACTCGACACCGGACGAGGACTTGGCTGAGACGGGTACGCAGTCGTTGCCGGACGCAGAAGACGGCGCGGAGATCGTCACACCTCCCGACGAACAGGCCCCGAGCACGGGTGCGACGGGGATACAGATGAGCGCTACGACCGCAACGGCGGCCCCGAGCACTCTCGTAAGCTGAGTCATTGGATTCCCTCACCAGTTGTGATCGCGGAACGACCACTTGCTTCCAGGCACCGATCGCTGGGTGGTGTATCGGCAGGAAGCTGGGTGGGGGCTGAGGTAAAAAATTCGCGTGGCGCGATTACGGCCGCGCAACCAGCCGGTGCTTCTCTACTTGCGTGCGTCCAGCAAGGAGACAGCTCTCGTTTCGGGCGAAACGTAGCTGGGCGATCCGGACAAGCGGTCACGGACACGATCAACCATCGCGCGCCGTGCCGGACCGGTCGCGGAAATGTCGTAGCCGTCGGTCAACCCGGGAGCAACACGATCAACTGCCCCGAGCGCGGCCGCGCGAACGGGGGATGCCTCGTCATCGAGTAGCCGAATGAGAATCGGCAAGAGCGATGCATCCGGTGTCCCGTTGCTTGCGTTGGCCGCCGCCGCACGCGCGCGGCCGCAAGTGCTTCGGAGTCCAGCTCGCAGCAGGCGGATCCGCGTGGACCGAACGTCCGAGTAGTGTCGCCACGCTGATTGGTTCTCGGACACACCGTGCGTCCTTAGGCTGGTTCGGCCAGGCACCGCCATCGTGTTTAGGGCAGCCGTCAAGCGGGCGCGTTGTTGGCGCGTCAGCGTCCGCGATTCGGCCGCACCGACGAGCTCGGCAAAAAGCTCGATCTGGCATCGGGCCGCCAGCTTTCGCTGAGCGTGATTCGCATTACTCGCCGCGAACTCGCGCAGCACCGTGGCCAAGGGCTCGCCGTCGATCATCGAAAGAGAGTTCGCCAAGAGGACGCGCGTCCACGGGTCAAGCTCGGTGTGGAACCAGTCGCGGATGGTTGCGGCACTTGCCGGATCGAAGCCGAAGTCTTGGAACAGGCGGGCTACGTGATAGCGAACCGAGGGATCGCGTGAATGCCGAGCGTCCACCAACAGACGAGTGAGCTCAGGCGCCGGGAGGGCCGAAGCGAGATGGCGACCTGCGTTGGCGGCAGATGGGCCGCCGCTCAAGACCACACTTCGCAGGTCCTCGACGACCAGTGTCGGCTCGATAAGCAGTAGTGCCCGCGCGGCGAACATCGTTGCCGCCAATGCCATGACTCGATCGTGCTGCACGAGTCGGGAGTATATCGCGCTGATCTCGCCGACGACGCCGCGTCCCGGGGCGCCGCGCATTGCTAGACTCAGAGCTGCGCTGGATCGAAGGAGATCATCGGCATCCGAAGAGAGGACGGTGCGGAAGAACCGATTCGTGCGATCGCCCTCGTATCGACGCAGTCGAACCAGTACGCTTGCGCGCTCATCGAGGCCCTCAAGTGCCGGCCACTCTTCCAAGAGCAAGTCAAGGGCGCGCTTCGGCGCTACTCGACTGATGGTAGAGCGCAAGTAATCCCGGGCCAACCGTGACGACGCGAGCAAGCGCACGCCGCTCAGCCGCTCGACTTCGGTGGTCGTCCAGGGTGTCTTGTTGCGGAGCGAGCGGGAGAGGAACTTGGCTGCGGCTTCGACGACGGCGGGGTCGCGGTCTTCGAGGCGGTCGAGGAGTGTGGTGCGCGGCGTGGCGGGGCTGAAGAGCCCGGTGATGATCGGCGTTACGTTCGTCGCGGGGCGTTCGGCTTCGATGGAAGCGAGTAGATAGTCGACCTGGCTGCCGTCGATCGTCGCCTTGTCCAAAGCGCGCGCGGCGATTGCGCGGACGCTGATCGGAAGCGACCGGTCTTGGATGATCGGCAGCAGCTCAGCGTTGCTGAAGGCGCGCTTGGCCAGCGCGTTCATCGCGATCCGACGCGAGTGCTCGTCGACCGAGCGGTCGTGCACCCGAGCGACCAGCGCGTCCCGTGCGGCACCCGGGAGTTCGCTCTCGAAGACGCGGCGGTTGCCGAGGGCGGCGGTGGCGGCGTCGCGGACGCGGGGGTCGGGGTCGGTGGTGGCGCGGATGAGGGTCGGTTCGGTGGTCGGGTCGCAGAGGGCCTCGAGGGCGGCGACGGCTTCGAGGCGATCGAGGGCCGAGCGCGATGCGTCGGTCGCGAGGGCTGCGAGAGCGTCGCGGTCGCCGGTCAAGCCGGGGCGCGGCTTGCCGATCGCGCGCATGGCGGCGGCGTGCTCCGCCTGGCGTGCTAGGGTGGCCGCGTCGGCGGGCGCGGGTCGGTCGAGTGCCGCGACGGCGAGCGTCGCTGCGAGCCGTGCGCCGGCATCGTTGCGTTCGTCGCGCGCGGTGTGCGCGAGGGTGTCGATCGCCGTCGGCGATCCGATCGCGCCGAGCGCTTGTGCGGCGACGACGCGCACCGACTCGTCGCCGTCGACGAGCAGGCGCGTGAGGCGCGACTCGCGCGTCGCCGTGTCGGTTCGCACGAGCGCGCTCGCGAGTGCTGCGGAATACGTCGTGTTCGGTTCGGCGAGCGCGTCCGGTGCGCTGGCGACGATGTCCGCGTAGCCGAGGCGCCCGGCGATCGACACCGCCGCGGTCACGGCTTCCGGATACGTTCGGTCGGTCAGTGCGAGCGCGAGGCTACCCTCGAGCGCCGCGACCGGATTCGGCGACCACGCCGGCGGGTTCGCGCCGATCCGCTCGACGTCTTCCGCCAGCAGTGCGGCCTCCGACGCCGACAGTGCCGTCGCAGCTCCGCGGCTCCCGACCACGCGCGCGTCGCCCGCATTGAGCGTCGCGGCTGCAGCGCTGCCCTCGCGCGACCACGCGGCGCTGCCGGACCGCACCCACGCGACCAACTCGCCGCCCGCCGCCCCGTTGGCGGTCGACGCGAACGGCCGATCCACGCGAACGACCGTCTCACCGCCGCGTGCCGTGACGCGCCCGAACGGCGTCGCCACCGATGCGTCACGCCCGTCGGCTGCCCGCACGATCGCGGTGCCGCACGCGACCTCGATCGCGTTGGCCCGCAGCGTCGCGAGACAGTCGTCCGCGAGTTGCACGGTGACGTCGTCCGCGAGTCGCAATTCGGCGACGCTGTCGGCCGCGACGTATACCGCGTCGCCGGTCCGCAGCGTCGGGCTGTCCGGAAGGACCTCCCATGCCGGTGTAGAAGCGCTGGCCCGGCGCACCATCACATTGCCGCAACGCGTCGTCGCACCGATCGAGCCCGACTCGGAGAGAAGTCGGATCCCGAACAGCGTCGCGAGTAGCACAGCGGCTACCGCAGCGACGGCGCGCCAGCGCGGCATGTGGCGAATTGTGCCTGGTCCGTCCTTGCGGACGGAGGGGGTGACAGGCAATTCGATTGTGGTGCGGGTGGGGGGTGCGTCATCAGGCACTCGCGCGATGCGCCGGGCCCCGCTCATGTTGTCCCGTGATTCGGCCGGTTCGTCGGCGTCCCGATTCGGGACGGTCTCCGCTCGCTGTGCCGCGAGCTTCGCCATCAACCGATCGGTGAACCCGTCCGACAGGAGGCTCGCGCCGTCCACGCGCGTCTCGGGCAACAGGTCGACGACCTCGTCGTGCATCGCGTAGAAGCGCTTGCACGACTCGCACGACGCCACTGCACGAGCGACACCGACCGCCTCGTCCGGACGCAGGGTGCGCTCGGAACGCTCGGCGATCAATCGCTCGATCGTGTCGCAGTCGTGCTCGAAAGCCATCGTGACCCGTTTCCTCCTACCGCCGAAGGCGCTCGTAGCGATCCACGAGCTCCTTCTTTGCGCGGTAGAGCCTCATCTTGACGTTGTATTCGCTGATCCCGAGGAGGTCCGCGATCTCGTGCCTCGGCATCTCCTGGAGATACCGCGCGGAGATCACCGCCTGATACTCGGGGTTCATCTGGCTCAGTGCCTCCCGAAGGCACGAGAGCTTGTCTTGCGTTTCATCGAGCTCCGCTTCGTCCGGCGACCCGCCCCGTATGCGGGTCAACAGCGACTCGTCGTTGCTCAAGCTCTGAGCGGGTTTCTCGCGCCGTTTCCGCAGGTAATCGACATACACGTGGTTCGCGATGCCGAACAACCACCCGCGGAAACTACGACTCGCGTCGAACTTCTCGAGCGAGGCGAAGGCCCGCAGGAACGTCTCCTGCGTCAGGTCCTCGACGACGAAATCATCCGCCGTCTGACCCTTCAGGTACGAGGCGAGTTGCCCGCTGTACCGATCCACCAGCGCTCTGGTCGCCAGTTCTTCCCCTGCCAGAGCCTGCTGGATTAGGATGCCTTCGTCTTGTGTCAACTTGGCTGCCCAGAGCCACTTGGTCACAAGCTGAACCGCCTCGCATGACTGCGCCCTCAGCTCTCGGGCGACAACCACCGCTAAACGGCCATTCTAAAGGAATCCGGTGGGGCGTTCGATCGCGCCTATAGAGTGGCTACAAGAAATCCCGGTTCGAGGCCGTTTTTTCGCCGGCCCGGCGTGCGGTGGGCGGGGTTGTGGCCGGGTGCGCGTCGGCCACGTCTCGAATCGGGCTACGGGGCCGGCGCGGGTTCGGCGTCGTGGCGGGCGAGGCGTTTGACGATCCGCATCGACGCGAGCGCCCGGCGAACGGACCGACCTTGCTTGCCCGGTGCCTTCGCGGCCTCGGCGAATTGCGCACGGCACGCGTCCAGCACCGCTCGGGCATCCGCGACCTTGCCCTCGCGCAGGAAGCTGCACGCGATCAGGTCGCGGCTCTCGACGACGACCCGCGTCCGCTGTGCGAATCGCTTGGCGCGTTCGTCCCACGCCGCGCGGGCGCCGGCGTGGTCGCCGATCCGCTCCTTGCACGTCCCGAGCCACCGCAGCGCGACGACGAGCGCCGACGCGACGTCGGTGTGCTTCGTCGCGACGAGGCCGTAGTCGTCGATCGCCGCCGCGAACTTCTCGGCGCGCCGAAACGCGTGGCCGCGGAGATTCAGCGCATTGGCCCGCGTACGGGCGGTGACGTCGAGCTTCAACGCGCGTTCGATGCACGCGACCGACCGCTCGCGGTCCTTCGCCCGTTCGAGCAGGCGCGCCGCCTTGAGCAACGCCCGCCCGGCGAGGTCCGGCCCGACGCCCTCGAGGTCCGCGATCTTCGCGAACGCGTCGGCGACCGCGAGCTGCGCGGTCCGCCGCGCGACCCCCTTCTTTCCGCGCAGGGTCTTCTGCTGCGCATTGGCCGCCGCGTACTCGGCGCGCCCGACCGTCGGGGCCCGTGCGGGCGTCTTCTCCGGCGCCTTCTCCGGCGTTTGCGCGCCGAGCGACGCCGACAGCGCGACGACGGTCGCGAGCGCGGTCGCACACAGTCCGGTGGAGAGATTCATGATCGTTCCTTTCGCGTGGTGCGCCCGCCCACGTGCGGTTCGACGCCGTCGCAACGACGCGCCAGCTGGTCGCGCAGCGTACGGCGAGCGCGGTAGAGATCGGTCTTCACCGAGGGCAGGCTCATCGACAGCAAGCCTGCGATCTCGCGGTAGGACTTGCCCTCGAGGCCTCGGAGCAAGAGCACGGTGGCCGGGCGGGTGCGCAGGCGAGCGATGCGCTCGACGATGCGCGGCAACTCGTGTTCGCCGGGCGCGCGCGTCGCCCGAGCCGGCGTCGCCGCCGCGAGCGTCATCGGGTCGATGTCTGGGTCGTCGCGTCGCCCGACTCGTTCGCGGATCCAGTCGACCGCGACGTAGTGCGCGATCCGGATCAACCACGACCGGACACGGTCCGAGCGTCGCAGCGTCGCGAGGCCGAGGAATGCGCGGATCGCGACCTCGTGCCGCAGCTCCTCTGCGGTAATCGGGTCGACGATGCGAAGCAGCTGGGCGACGACGTCGCCGCGGTATCGACGCAGCAACGCTTCGAATGCGGTCGGGTCACCGCGCCGGGCGCGCGCGATCAGCGCTGCGTCGCCGGCGGCGGGGGAGGGCACGCGGACGTTCATGGGCTTTCGACGGGACGGGGACCGGGGTGCGCGGTCTTGATGTCGTCGCCGAGTCGGTTTGGTTAGCCCTGACTTCTCCGATTTCGAACGAAAACGGGGCGTGTCACGCCGAGCATGACACGCCCCGTTCGGCCGCGGTCATCCGCGGATCAGAGCTTGCGTCGCTCTTCGAGCGCCTGCTGCGCGAGCTTCGTGCCCGGGAAACGCCGCTCGACCTCCTGGAACAGGCGCCGCGCGTGCCGCGTCGCGTTGTTCGCCTTCTCCTTCTCGTCGCGCTTGAGAAGCGCGAAGCAGCGACCGGCGTGAAAGAGCGCACGCCCCACGACGGCCCGGTCGACCTCTTCGGGGTGGCGATCGGCGATCACGATCGAGCGGAGAAAGAGGTCGCGCGCCTCGGGCAGGTGGGACGTCTGCTTGTCCTCGCCGCCCTTGAAGATGCACTCGCCGAGACCGGCGTAGGCGGATGCGCGCACGCCGTATTGCTCCTGCGTGGCCGTCTCGAGCACGGCTTCGAAGAACTTCCTCGCCTCCGTGAGGTTGCCCGCGTCGAGCAGACTCAGGCCGACGAGAATCTGCGCACGCTTCGCGACGCTCGGGTTGTCGTCCTTGGCGCGGTTGGTCAGCGTCCGAGCCGCCTCGGTCACGCCCGAGTCGCCGCGGGCCTGCATCATCAGCAACTCGAGATAGTCGATCTCGTAGCCCCAGCTCTTGCCGAGGCCGTGCTCCTCGATCGCCGCGGTGAACGCCTTCGCGGACTTCTTGAACGCCGCGTCGTTCTTCTTGCCGCCGGCGGCCTCGGCGCGGAGGATGCCGAGCCATGCCGGCGCGAGGAAACGCGTGTTCGGCACCTTGTCGAGCAACTCGCGGTACCACTTCGCGGCGCCGGCGTTGTCGCCGAGGTTCGCCAGCGACTGGCCGAGGCGATAGCGCGCATACTGGTCGACCCACTTGTATCGCGACGCCTTGTCGAGCGCCGCCTGGTAGGCCGGGATCGCGGTCTCGAAGTCACCTTGAGCGAACGCGGCTTCCGCATCCCGGTACGCCTGGGGCTGTTTCGCGTAGCGGATCGTCCGGATCTGCGCCGACGAGAGACGCAACGGCGCCGGGATGCCCTCGAGCTGGTAGGTCACCTCCTTGACCGTCTCGCGCTTGACCTCGACCGGGCGGCCGCGGCTGGGGTCCGGGGGCAGCGTGCTGCCGTCGCGCTTGACGATCACGTCGGTCTGCGCGGCGGCGGTGAGCGCAAACGCGCCGACGAGCACGGTCGGTACGAAGGCAAAGATGCCACGGCTCATGGGTCGTTTTCTCCCGAGATCAGGCGCATGAGCGCCCACGGTGGATCGCGATCGAGCGGGGTCGGCGACGGTGGCCGACGGATCGCGCGTCACAACTTCTTTTCTGTCAGACCGTCTGGATTGTAGGGACCCCATCGGGTCAGGTCAACGAGGGGCGCCCCCCGGCGGTTCATCCGGACCGTCGAGTCCGAACCCGTACGTGCCACGAGCCGGCGCCAGGCACCGGCTCGTGGGTGGGTGTCGGTCGGATCAGAAGTTGAGCTGGGTGTAGGCGTTGAAGCGCAACATGTTGCCGACGCCGCCGCCGCTGGCGCCGCCCGGACGCCAGTCCGTCTCCCAGTAGATCATGTCGAGGCCGGTCATGAAGCCGCCGCCCCAGTCGTGCTTCGTCGCGACGTAGGCGGTCCAGTTCCGGCGCGCGCCACCCGGTGCGATCGTGTCGTTGCGCGGGTCGTCGAGCGTCGCGCCGACCGACACGCGAACGATGTCGCTCGCCTGCACCCGGACCTCGGCCCAGCCACCGGCCGACTCGACTCCGCGGCCGGTCACCGGGTTGATCGACTGCCCGATGCCGCCGCGCACGTCGGAGAGGTTCTCGCCGAGCCACGCTTCACCCGCGAGCGACAGCGTGTCGCCGAGGTTGACGAGCAGGTCGATGCCGAGGCTGTAGGCCTTGTGGTGCGTCGTGCCGCCGATGCCGACCGGGAACGAGTGGTCGGTCTCGTAGACCGCGTAGTGACCCCAGAACCCGAAGTTCAGCGCATCGGTCTTCACGCCGACGCGGCCCTGGAACATCGGCAGGCCGCTGTCGGAGCCGTCGATGATCGAGCTGGTGAACGGACCGGCCGCAACGACGTCGGCGTCGAGGTTGTTCACCGCACCGGCGAACAGGAGTCCACCGACCATGCTGATCTCGACATCCTCGCCACCGCCGGTCGTCAGGCCGAACTTCGCGCCCGCGCGACGATCGCCGAGGTTACCGGCGTTCCACATCACGCCTTCCGAGTTGATGCTCGGATACAGCGGCGAGATGATGTCCCAGTCCTGGCCGAACCGGAACCAGTGGCTGCCGAAGTCCATGTTGATGTAGGCCAGCCGGATGCGCGGCGTCGGGCGCGAACGCGACGCGCTGGCGTTCGCGAAGTCGACCTCGAGCTTGCCGGTCACCTCGGCACCGACGATCTCGCCGGCATCGACGTCGAGCCCGACACGCGTCAGGTTCGGATCGAACGCGAACTCGTCGTCGTTGTCGTCCGCGGCGATGTCGTTCTCCGGCAGCACCCACATCGGCACGATCACGCTGTTGGCGCGGGCCGTGTTGTAGTAGGCGTCGAGCCGCATGAAGCCGTAGAAGCGGATCGGGCTGCCGGACTTCGTCAACTTGCCGTCGATGAAGTTGCGCTCGATCTTCTCTTCGAGGGCGCGCTCGATCGCGGCGTCGAGGCTGCTCTGCTGGGCGGCGCTGACCGTCCCGCCCGTCGACTGCATCTGCGAGATGCGGCCTTTCAGGATCTCGATCTCGTCGAGCGCCCGCTGCAGCCGGGCCTCCACGTCGTTCTGACTCGCCACGGACGCGCTGGCGAGTACCAGCGTCAGTGCCGCGGCGATTCCGGTCTTCAACGTCATCGGATGCCCAACTCCTCATGCGATGGCGGCCGTGGGGCGCGGATACGGACGGACGGGGGGGAGGGGACCACTGCCCGAGCTTCCTCCCGCATTGCCCGATGTCGTCCCGTGGCCAGGGATTGCGACGGCCGGAAACCTAACAACCGGACTCGAGGGTGTCAATCCGATTGTCGGCTCAGATCAACTCGCCGGAGAACGGACTCGAGTTCTTCACCAGCACGACGCGCGGCAGGCCCTCGATCAGCGCATCGATGCGCTCGGCGTAGCCCTCCTCCTCGCCCGAGGGCACGACCGCGAGCCCCATCAGGACCAGATCCGCGGTCCGGCTCTCCTCGTGGATCAGATCGAAGACGCCTCGCCCATCGGACTTGACGATCACTTTTCGCTCGGCCTGGATCCGCGTCTCGGGGATCATCTCGTCGAGGCTCTTCAGGATGTCCGCCCGCGCCTCGTCGCTCGACGCGATGCTCTTGATGACGATGCGGCCGGCGATCCACTCGGGATTGAGCGTCAGCTGGTGGGCGAGCAGGAGCATCATGTCGCCGTTGCGCTGCTTGCCGCCCCACCAGATCACGATCTCCGGCCGCTCCGACGGTTGCGGGAACTGCTCGACCCGGCACAGGAGCATCGACTTGTGCAGGTTCGTGAGCTTGCGCAGCATCTTGAGCGACGCGACCTGCAGCGGGCGGTGCTCCGACCAGCCCATCATCACGGTGTTGGACTCGAGTCCCGCGATCCCGTTGCCCTGCGCCATGTCGACGACGCCGTCGACGAAATCGCGCACGACGCTGACCTCGGCGAACGCGGTGATGCCCTCTTGGCGCAGCACGCGCTCGATCTCCTCACGCTGCCGCGGGATGTCCACCGGCTCGTCGAGGTCGCCCTCGAACAGATTGCACACCGTCACGATTCCGCGATCCACCGTCAGCCACGACGCGAGCCGGATCAGTCCGACGCGCTTCCACGCGTGGCCCGAGAAGACGAGGATGTTCGGGCGCCAGTTGCGCGCCTGCGCCGGCAGCGACTTCAGACCGATCAGGCACCGCCGAATGATCGTCAGCAGCAGCCCGTGCCGGACGTCGCCCCACGTCGCGTTCAGCGCACGCCGCCGCAGCCCGAAGTAGAGCACGAGCTCGATCACGACCGCGGCGATACACGCGGTCGGGCTGATCACGAACATCACCGCGAAGCACGCGATCGCGCCGATGAACGACACCGCCCAGTGCACGCGCATCGTCGGCCGGTAGGACGGATCGCCGACGAACTTCTCGAGGCCGGCGACGAGGTTGACCATCCCGTAGGTCGTCAGGAAGAACATCGAGACGACCGGCGCGACCGCGTTCAGGTCGCCGAGTGCCACCGCGCCGAGCGCGATCGCCGCGGACAGCAGGATCGCGGTGACCGGTTCGCCGCTCTCGGTCGTGCGGCCGAGGAAACGCGGCAGCAGGCGATCGTTCGCCATCGCCTGCAGCGTGCGCGGCGCTCCGAGGATGCTGCCGATCGCCGACGACAGGATCGCGCAGAACAGCCCCGGCATCACGACGAGGGGCACGATCGCGATCTTCGTCCAGATCAGCGCGTCTTGCCGCAGGGCCGACGGCGACGCACTCGTCGCGAGCACGAACGGCAGCGCCAGGTAGATCGCCGCGCCGCACAGCACCGCGGCGATCGTCCCGCGCGGCAGCGATTGCCGCGGATCGCGCAGATCGCCGGACATGCTGACGCCGGCCATGATCCCGGTCACCGCCGGGAAGAACATCGCGAACACCGCCCAGAAGCCGCCGGGTTCGGTCTCGTAGTGACCGACCATCGTCGGCGTGTGATCGAACGTCGTGCCGAGCGCGAGCGAGACGATCGACAACCCGACGAGGACGAGCAGCGGGACCTGCAACTTGAGCGTCAGCTCGGCGCCTTTGATCGAGATCAGCGTCGCGCCGATGACGGTCGCGATCGCGATCGGCGTCTGCGGCAGCGTCGGCCAGACGTAAGTCATCGCTTCGGCGAGACCGAACGCGTAGAGCGTCACCGACAGCGCCTGCGACAGATACAGCGGGATGCCGATCGCGCCACCGATCTCGATCCCCAGGCTGCGTGAGATGATGTAGTACGCGCCGCCCGCGCCGACGCGCATGTTCGTCGCGACGGCCGACACGCTGAGCGCGGTCAGGAACGTGATCGCGTTCGCGAGCCCGATGATCAACAGCGCGTGGCCGAGGCCGGCGTTGCCGATGACCCAGCCGAAGCGCAGGTACATGATCACGCCGAGGATCGTCAGCATCGACGGCGTGAAGACGCCGAGAAACGTGCCGAGGGTCCCGGTGGCCTTGGCGGGCGGTTGCGCGGGTTGCAACATCACCCCTGGTTTGTCGGCCGACCGCTCACCCGCCCTCAAGGACTGCTCGGTCTTGTCGGTGGGAGCACTCAACCGCAACGGCTCCTTGTAGTTGGGGACGCGTGCCTCATGGTAGCCGGATCGCGATCGCGCTCGTGTCCCACAGCGTCGTCCGGTCGCCGTCGGCGTGACCCGTCACGGTGATGTAGAGGTGGGTGCCGGGACGGATCCCGCCCTCGCGCAGCTTCGAGAGCGGCACCCGGATCCGGTAGTGTCGACCGGCCTCGTCCCGCACGAACGTCGCCGCCGGGCGATCGATGCGCGTGACGAGCGAGCGCAGCGCGTGAATTCGGACGCTGATGCGGTCGGTCTCGACCGGCCAGTGAAGATCGGTCTCGAGCGACAGCTCGACGTCGTCCTCGATCTGGCGGATGCCGCCGCGCAACTCGATCGTCGGCGGCGCGCGGACCGGAACGACCGCGTCGACCGTGACGCCCGCCGCGCGGACGGACAGCCGATCGATGCGCACGACGCCGGCCGTGTGGAGTGCCGTGCCGAAGCGGAGGTCGTGGCGTCCGGTGGCATCGGCGGTCGACCGGATCGTCAGCGTCGTCGCGACGGGGCCGGTGACGTCGACCGTGAACGTGAGCGTCGTGACGATCGGCGTCGTCTCGACGAGCAGGCCCGACATCGCGAGGCGTGAGACACCGATCCGCGGCGATCGGGATCCGCGCCACGTCGGCAGTGGCATCGACGTGCGCGGCAGCGGCGCGTCGTAGAGCGTGCCGTCGTGCCACTCGACGTGCCGCATCGGTCGACGGTCCTCCTCACGCGCGATGCGTCCCGCCAGTGCGTCGAACACCGCCGCGAGTGCGCGCGGTCGATCGACGAACGGCGGGCTCAGGATCGCGTCGATCGTCTGATCGAGCACCGGCACGCCGTCGCGAAAGCGCGGCGAGTCGACGAAGAGAATCGGCTCGTCCGGCGGCACGCGATCGTGGAGCGCGGTCAGCGCTTCGGCGACGTCGCGCGCCTCGTCGCCGGCGGCCCGCCACCGGTCGAGCACCGGTAGGCCGACCGCGACCCACGCGACCGCGATCGCGGCCACCGCGAACCGGCCGACGCGCGGTGACACCGCCGCCCACGTCGCGATCCCGATCGCAACCGCGACCGCCGCGAACGTCAGCAGGCGCGACCCGTGGACGACGTCGATCTGCGCGTGGAGCGTGGCCGGCAGGCAGCCGAGGACGAGCGCGACGACCGCGACGGTCCGCGTCCAGCCGGGGCGCGCGGCGAGGAGCGCGAGCATTGCGGCGCCGACGACGAAGGCCGGCCAGGTCGCGTCGACGCGGGGGGCCGTCGCGAGCGCGGCGAGCTCGATCAGCGTCGCAGCGGATCCGCCCCAAGCGCCGGGGGCGAGGCGCGCCGCGTGTTCGCCGGCGATCAGCGGCGCGTCGATCGCGCTTCGCCACAGCACGTAGGCGATCGTCACGACGCCGTGCAGCGCGACGAGGGTCCAGAAGCGTCGGCCGAGGCCGGCGCGCGCCGCGAGCACGAGCGACAGCGCCGGCACGAGCAGCCCGTCCTCCTTCGACAGCAGGGCCGCGACGTGGGCGAGCGCGGCGACGGCGGCGATGCCGACACCGCCCGACCGCGCGAAGCGCCCGGCCGCGAGGGCGCTCAACAGCGCGAACAGCGCCGCCATCAGCACGGTGCGGCAGCAGATCCAGCCGACCGGTTCGACGATGATCGGGTTCAGCCAGCACAGGCCGAAGGCGATCGGCGCGGCGAGCGGCGCGCCGTCCGCGAGGCGGTGCGCGTAGGCGGCGGCCGCGGCGGCGACGGCACACCACCAGACGAGCGCGGTGATGTGGTAGCCGAGCGGCATCGTGCCGAATGCGAGCCAGTCGAGCGTCAGCGCGACGGTCGCGAGCGGGCGGTAGTAGACCGCGGACTGGCCGAGCCACGTGCGCGTGAAATCCGCGGCGATCCCGTCCGCGCCGAGGTTCCGGAAGAGTCCCCAGTCGTCGGACAGCAACGCGTGGCCGAGCGCCGCGGTCAGTGCCGTCGCGGACGCGCCGGCAGCGACGATCGCGAGCGCCCAGGCGATCGCGCGTGCGGGTTGCTCGCGACGGTTCATGGCAGTATCGTAGCGCCATGAACAGGGCTTCGTCGACCCGCAGCGCGCGCGGAGCCGATTCCGGCGTCGACACCGTCGTCGAGACGGTCACCGAGACGCGAACCGCCCGCCCCTGGAACGTGATCGTGCACGACGATCCGGTCACCCTGATGAGCTACGTGACCCACGCGCTCATGGAGATCTTCGGATACGCGCGGGAGAAAGCGCATCGTCTGATGATGGAGGTCCACACGCAGGGCCGCGCGATCGTGTGGACCGGCGGGCGCGAGCGGGCCGAGGTCTACGCGCAGAAGCTCAAGGGTCGCCACCTGCGGACGACGCTCGAGCGCGTGGACGACTGATGCGTCTTCGGCGATTGCCCGACAAGACGCTCCTGCTGAGCCGGATCCCGGGCGACGTCGCCGATGCGCTCCGCGCGATTCCGGGGCTGCTCGCGTCCGAGGACCCGGCCGTTGCGGACTGGCGCGTGCCGCGGACCTACGATGACGAGGCGGACGAAGCCGATTGGCAGCGGTCGGCCGAGCCGGAGCTGGCCCACCTCTTCGAGTCGCGCCAGCGGACGATTGCCGGCGACCTCGCCGGGCTCGCCGGGAGGCCGCGCGCCCTTCGCCTGTCGATCCCCGAGGCCCATCGTGCGGCGTGGCTTTCCGGGCTGAACGCCGCGCGCCACATCCTGTTCATCACCCACGGCCTCACCTCGGCGGAGGTCGAGGCCGACCCGGCCGCGATCGGCGCCCCGGCGCGCGCCCGGGCGGCGCTGCACCTGCACTACTACGGCCTGCTGCAGGAGATGCTGATTCGCGCGGCCGCGTCGGACGATCCCGCGTGACGCGACTCGGCGCGCTGCTCGAGATGGTCCCACACGACGTCGGCGCGGTCGCGGACGTGGGCTACGACCACGGCCACCTGCTGCGCGACCTGGCCTACGCGCGCCCGCACGCCCGCCTGATCGGCGTCGACCGGCAGGCGGACGCGGCCGCCCGGTTCGACCGGGACGTGCGGTTCGGGGACCCGGCCGTGCGGGGGCGGATCGAGCTGCGCCATGGTGACGGGCTGCGCGCCCTGGCCCCGGCCGAGGTCGAGTGCGTCGTGCTGTCCGGGCTCGCGGAACGCAAGATCTGGACACTGCTCGACGCGGCGCCGGACGTCGTGCGCGGGCTGCGGCGGATCGTGTTCGGGCCGGTCAGCAACTTCGGCTATCTGAAGCCGCGTCTCGCCGATGCGGGTTGGCGGGTCGTCGACGAACGCCTCACGCGCGACGGCGGCCGCTACACGCTCGCATCCGCGGTCGAACCGGGCGAGGAGCGCCCCTACGACGACACGTGGCACTTCGGGCCGCTCCTGTTCGAGCGTCGCGAGCCGCTGCTCCACGGCTATCTCGTCGACCTGCGCGAACGCTACCGCGACGCGATCACCCACATCGAACGCCAGACCGACGCGATGCAAGCGCTGATCACGAGCCTGCCGGTAGCGATCGACCGCGCCGCCGCATTCGCCGAGAATCCCCCGGAAAGCGGGAACCCGACGCGGCACGACGGCCTCTGAGCGCCCCTCACCCGACGGAGGACCCCCCGATGATGCATCGCAACCGTTACGGCGCGCTGGTCTTCGCGCTCCGCTGCGCGCTCCTCTGCGCGCTCGTCGGCTGCGCGCGGACCGACGTCCGGATCGTGTCGTCGACCGACGCCCTCGCGTCGACGACGTTCGTCGCTCCCCTCGAGTCCCCGCTGGATCCGACGAAGAACACACTGTGGTGCGCGACCGCGCCGCTCGCGTGGCGCGCGCTCACCGAGCAACTCGGCGGCCCGGTCGCGGTCACCGACGGTCCGGCGTGGGTCGACGCGCTGAACCGCTCGCCGGTCGGGCCCGACGACGTTGCGGCCGCCGCGCGCGTGTGCGACGCGGGACGCGTGTCCGACGGCGTGATCGATCGTATCGAGCGCGCGGTCCGTGCGCGGTTCAACGCGAGCGAGCCGTTGCTCGCGAGCTTCCGGGCGCTACCGCCGGACGCGATCGTCGCGTACGCGCGACTGCAGAAAGCGCTGCGATTCCCGACGCCGTTCGACCGCTTCGACGAGCGGCTGCGCTTCGTGTGGTCCGGCGGCGAGGCCCGCGTGGCTTCGTTCGGCGTCGACGACTACGACAACGGCGACGCCCGCCATCGGGAGCTTCGCAAGCAGGTCCGCATCCACGGCTACACGTCGCCGGAGGACTTCGCAGTCGTCGTCGACACGAAGGAAGGGGACGAGGTGGTGCTCGCGCGACTCGCGCCGGCCGCGACGTTGCGCGCGACGGTCGATGCGGCGCTCGCGCGGGTCGCGACGGCGCCGGCGGAGCAGCTCGGTGCCGGCGACGTGCTTTCGATTCCGCGATTCGACTTCGACCTGACGCACGACTACCGCGATATCGCCGGCAAGCGCCTCGCGAACGACGGGTTCGCCGGCGCATCGATCGGGCGCGCGTTTCAGCGCATCCGGTTCGAGATGAACGAGGAGGGCGTCACGCTCGAGTCGACGTACGCCGTGGGCGTGATGTCGGCGGTCCCGCAGAAGCGGCTCGTGTTCGCCGGGCCGTTCGTCGTCGTGCTCCGCGAACGCGGGAAGGCGAACCCCTACTTCGCGATGTGGGTCGGCAACGGCGAGCTGTGGCCGCGCGACGGGTAGTCGCCTACCGGACGGCCGCGAGCCCCGCGTCGAGCATCGCGAGCTGCAGCCGCATCTGATCGCCGATCGGCATCGCTTCGACGGCGTCGAGCGTCGCGGCGCTTCGGTCCGCGGCGAACGCGGGCAGGCGCGCGTCGCGGAAGTCGATCGCGATCGGATCGGCGGGCACGATCGTCTCGCCCATACCGTCGACGAGAAACAGCGGCATCTCGGAGACGAGCGTCAGCGGATCTCCACCGCGGGCGCGCACCCAGTCCATCGAACTCGGCCGAAAGCGCGCCGCCGTGTCCGGGTCGTCGAGTGCGAGGAAGTGATCCCGCATCGCGTCGGCGTTCGGACGCGTGCAGAACCCGCGACCGATCCGGACGAAACCCTTCTCGCCCCCGCGCTCGACGTCGTGCAGCCGATACCCGAGGCGCGCGACCGCGTCCGCGAGCGTTCGGCGAAGCGCGTCGGTCCGTTCGATCCACGCCGGTTCGATCAGGAACCACGGCCCGCCGGTGAACGCGGTGCCGTGAAACGTCACGTGCAGCTTGAGCGGCGGGCCGTCGAGGAACGCGGCGATCGCTCGGTTCTCCGGTCGCGCGCCGGCGTCGTCGTCGCCGCGCGGAAACCCGAACTCGACGTCGTCGCCCGGCGCCTCGCGAACGCGGTGGTCGACGTAGCGGCGCAGGTCGAAGCCCGCATCGTCGGGCGGTGCCGGTTCGGCCCACGCCCGGTTGACCGCGTCGCCGTCGGGGTTTGCGTGCGGGACGATCAGCCACGTCCGGTCGCGACGCCACGGACCGGCGGGATCGTGCGCGAGCAGCCACGCGACGAAGCGTTGCAGCATCCACGGTCCGACCGGTTCGTCGGCGTGGCACCCGCCGATCAGCGAGATGCGTCGAGCGCCGTCGCCGATCCGGAAGCCACGCAACGTGCGCCCGTCGCGGGAGGCGCCGATCGCACCACCGGCTTCGGCGTCGATCGGTGGGGTGCGGAGGATCGCGTCGATCGGCAGCGGCTCGTGCATACGCGCCATGATGCCCGATCGTCGCCCGGGACGCGAGCTACGACGCGTCGACCTCGCGGACGTCGTCGTCGCGGCGGCGCTTGCGGATGCGCTCCGGCTGGGTCGAGCGCCACACGCCCAGCTCGTGGATCCAGTTGTCGAGCCGCCACTGCACGTTGCGAATTCCGGTCGAGTTCACGATGTCCGCTTCGAGCGCGCACATCGTCGAGTGCGTGATCGTCGCCTCGTGCTCGGGCAGCCGCTCGATCGCACCCGCGATCGTCAGCCGCCGCGGGCCGACGAACACCCGGACCATCGCCGGGTTCAGGCAGTTGAAGATGAACGCGCGCCGGACGGCGTTCGTCGTGCGGGTGGGGGTGTACGACATGCCCATCCCATCGGCCGCCGGCGGGTCGGCGCCGTTGTGCCGACGCAACGTGCGGCGCGGCGGGGTGTTGGGCGCGCTCGTTTCACCCCAACCACTTCTTGAACAGCTGGTCGCACGCTTCGTAGGTCATCTTGAAGTGGGCCTCGAAGCGCTTGGCGATGTCCTTGCCGTGGCCCTTCGTGCGGGTACAGAAGTCGAGCCAGGTCTCGCGGTGCTCCTCGAGGAGGAACGCGAGGTAGCACGTGCCGAGCAGGTCGAGGGAGGCGTCGAGGTCGTTGAGCTCCTTGTTCATCAGGACGCGCAAGCCGGGCAGTGGCGAGCCGGCGAACACCTCGCGAAGGGCCGCCTTCAGCTCGTCCATGTTGCGGCCTTCGAGCTCCGGGACCTTCGTCTTGCGGCCGTAGGTCTCGGTCTTGACCCACTGCACGCGCACGTCGCCCATCACCGCGATCTCGGCGTGGTGGCCGGTCGCCACCCAGATCCACGCGGGCGGATCGCCGCCGGCCCACAGCCGCCGGATCAGACGCGTGCCGACGCACGAGACCGCGCCCCACTCCCACGCCGGCCGTCCGGCGTGCTGCACGAAGAGGTTGCCCTTGGATTGGCTCTCGGTCTGCTTCGCGAGGGCCCACGCCTCGGGCGAGTCGAGTCCGAAACGGCGGCGGTTCTTCTCGAGGAAGCGAATGAACGACTCGGGGCCGGAGAAGATGTAGTCGTCGAGCCGCGGCGCGGTGATCAGTCGGCGGTCGCGTTCGGCGAGGTGGAACGTCGTCGCGAACCAGTCGCTCGCCTTCTGATGGCGCGTCGCGATCGCGCGCACCTCGTCGCGGTCGAACGCGCCGAACACGCGGCAGCGCCCGACGTCGGCGCCGTGGATGTCCTCCTGTGCGCTTTCCCACACCGACTTCAACGAGCGGACGAGCTTCGTCTCGCGGCCGACGTACCACTCGCGCAGCCACAGCTTGTCGCCGCGCTCCTGCCGCACTTCGGTGATGAGCCGCCACGTGAGTCCACGGTAGCGCATCCACTCGGGAAACGAACTCTTGAGGAAGGAGAGCATCTCCTTCTTGATCCAGCCGCCGCGGTAGTAGACGAAGCCATCGGCTTTCATTTTCGCCTTGCTCGCGTTGTAGGCGGCCTTGCGCTCGGTGTACCACGTGCGCTCGAACAGGACGTGGCCGAGCGCTTCGCGCGCCGGCTCGAAGTCCGGTTTGAGCGCGACGCACCGGCGGAGCAATCGCTGCGCGATCCGCTTGCGCTTGGGGTCCTTCGCGACCCACTCGGCCACCGCGTAGACGTGTTTCGGATCCAGGCCGTCCTCGCCCAGTCGGTCGACCACGCCGGCCGGGAGCTTCTGCGCGTTACGGATCGACGCGACGTCCTTCGACGCGAGTTTCTCGAGCACCGCGTCGGGGGTGACGAGCCACGTCTCGGTATCGTCGCGCTTGATGACCTCGCCGCGGAGCTTGCGCCCGTCGGTGAGTTGCACGAAGTCCTGCGCGGATACGGAAGCGGCGAACAGCGCCACCAGGAACAGGCGGATCATCGGGGCTCTCCTTTTGCGTTGCAGCCGGATCTTATCCCGTTGTCGAGGGCGGACCAAGCGCCTGTGCGATTCGGCACGCGGCCTTGAAGCCCCGGCGCGAATCGGGATGCTGGGTGGCGGTGTCGAGCCGTGCGACAGGCGCGCGGACGGCCCGCATGGATGACGAAACGGAGTTTGAAGATGAAGAAGTTCGCAGCCCTGCTCGTGCTCGTGTCGAGTCTCGCGATGACCGGGTGCACCGCGGCGATGACGCCGGTGTTCGGCGGCCTGCTCACGCAGACGAAGGGGCCGGTCAGCGGCGTGGACAACGACGTATCGATGGACAAGAAGGGCGTCGCGGAGGCCCAGGGCATCGTGCTCGTCGGTATCGGCGATGCGTCGATCGAGGCCGCGATGCGCAACGGCGGGATCACGAAGATCCACCACATCGATCACGAGTCGATGAGCGTCCTCGGCGTCTACTCGGTCTACCGCACGATCGTCTACGGCGAGTGAGCGGCCGGCAGCGGCGCGGTCACGGCGCGCGGACGAACATCCGCGCGAGGACCGCGCCGCCGGTCAGCAGCGCGAGCCACGCAGCGCCGTAGCAGATGCGACCGGCGATCGCGTGACGGCGCCGCGCGCGCATCCAGTCGTCGCTCCGTTCGGCGCGGCCGGCCAGTAGCGCCCGCCCGCGCACGGCCGCGACGACACCGAACGCGAGCATCGTCGCGATGAAGAACTCGTGCACGTAGAGTGTGACGAGGTCGAGACTCGTCCAGGCGCTTCGGTCTTCGCGGCCCAGCACGATCAGTTTGACCGCATAGGCGAGCACGAATCCGATGACGATGCCGGCTACGAATCGGACCGCGCGAAGGTGGCGATCGATGTCTCGGCGCTTCGCGGCGCGAACCCCGACGGTGAGCCCCGTGACGATGCTGCACATCACGACGAACGCGCCGCACCAGAAAACCAGATTCCAACTCATCATTCACAACTCGTATTGACGTTCCGTTCGCGGTTCAAGCCCGCGGTCGGATTCGACGGGGACGAACACGACAATGTCGACCGAGGCCACCACCACGCCCGCGACGAAGCGCACGCTCGGCGTCGTCTTCGTGACGCTGTTTCTCGATTTGGTCGGCTTCAGCGTCGTCTTTCCGCTGTTTCCGCGGATGTTGGAGCACTACCGCGTCGCGGCCAACGATGCCGGCGGTGTCTTCGCCTGGCTCGATCGATTCGTCGTCGACGCGGTGGGCTGGATCGGCGGCGGCGATGCGTCGCACGTGCACATCGCGTTCTTCGGCGGGCTGCTCGGGTCGATCTACGGGCTGTTGCAGTACGTCTTCGCCCCGGTGTGGGGCGGCCTGTCGGATCGGATCGGCCGAAAGCCGGTGCTCGCGCTGTGCGTCACCGGGCTCGTCGCGAGCTACGCGCTGTGGTTCTTCGCGGCGAGCTTCGCGCTGTTCTTCGTGTCGCGGGTGCTCGCCGGTGCGATGGCCGGCAACATCAGCGTCGCGACCGCGGCGGTCGCGGACGTGACGAGCGCCGAGAACCGGTCGCGCGGGATGGCGATCATCGGCATCGCGTTCGGGCTCGGGTTTCTGCTCGGGCCGGCGATCGGCGGTGCGCTCGCGCAGTGGGAGCTGGCCGGATCGGCGGACGGGCGCTGGTTCGGGCTGAGCCCGTTCTCGCTCGCGGCGGCCGGCTCGCTCGTGCTCGCGCTCGCGAACCTCGCGTTCGTCCTGTTCGTGTTCGACGAGACGCGCAAGCCCGGCGATGAAGCGTCGGACCGACCCCGCCGAACGATCAACCCGTTCCGACTCGGCGAGGCGCGCGCGTTCCCCGGTGCGGCACGCGGGATCACGAGCTACTTCGTCTACCTGCTGCTGTTCAGCGGGATGGAGTTCACGCTCGTCTTCCTCGCCGCCGAGCGCTTCGGCTACGGGCCCGGCAAGAACGCGCTGATGTTCGCGTTCATCGGCGTCGTGATCGCCGGTGTGCAGGGCGGGTTCGTCCGCAGGCGTGCCCACGCGATCGGCGAGGCGCGGCTCGCGCGCGCCGGCATCGCGTTGACGATTCCCGGGCTCGCGATCGTCGGGTTCGCGCCGAATGCGTGGACACTCTACGCCGGCCTGTTCGTGTTGACCGTCGGCGGCGCGTGCGTGATGCCGTGCTTGACCGCCCTCGTCTCGCTCTACACCCCGGCCGGCCACCAGGGCCGAATCCTCGGGATCTTCCGGTCGATGGGCTCCCTCGCCCGCGCGATCGGCCCGTTCGCGGCCGGCGTGCTCTACTGGCGGTGCGGCGCGACCGGCGCCTACGCGATCGGCGCCGCCGCTCTCGTGATCCCCCTCTGGATCGCGATCCGACTCCCCCGCCCGTCGACAGACTGATCGCGGCGGACTACAGCCTCGACCTCCGGTTCGGAGCTCTCTCGGGGAGCCTCCCCTCCGAACCCCTCACCGCCGACGCCGGCACGTCTCGGTTGCGGCCGACGCCGACGGCGAGGGGCTCTCCGGGGAGGTGGCGGCGCCCGCGTTGTATGGGCAGAAGCTCGCTGCGCCCGATCTGTCCCAATCCGCGTCAGAATCGCTCCAGCGACCCCTCGCTTCGCCGATCTTGTCCCGTTTCGCGTCAGATCTGCGCCAGCGACCCCGCGCGAGTTCGTTCGCTGCGTTTGGCGGGCCGGTTCTGCACCAATTCTCGTGATGCGTGCGCTTGGCACGATGATCCTGCACCCGATCGACGTCCATGCCGGTGCCTCGCGGCCGCATGGGTGCAAGACGAGGCCGCCAAACGCAAACATGCCGCCTGAGTGGTGCACAATCCGCGCGCCAAGGGCACCCAAACCCAACCGCGCCGGCCACCTCCCCCGCAGCCCTCCCCCGCAGCCCTGTCACCGTCGACGTCGATCGCACCCTTGCGGCTTGGATCGATGTCGATGGGGACAGGGCGAAGGGGGAGGTCCCCGAAAGCTCTCGATCCCGAGACCGAGATTGCGGCGGAATCTCGGAATCGTAGACGGATCGGGGGGCGTTGCGACTCTAACGGATTGCATGGACTGGCGAGCGATCTACGACCGGGACGCGGCGGCGCTGTTCGGCTACCTCGTCGGGCGTGGGCTCGACCGCGGTCGCGCCGAGGACGTCGTGCACGACGTGTTCGCGGCGGCGATCGCGGCGGGGCGATTCGTCGAGCGGCCGCGGGCATACCTGTTCCGCGCCGCGCGGCGGGCGCTGCCGGTCGCGCTCGTCGCGGACGACGCGCCGGCGCCCGAGGATCTCGCGGTGCTCGATCGATCGCCCGACGTGGACGTCGAGGCGATCCACCGGGCGCTCTCGGCGCTGCCCGCGACCCAGCGCGACGTCGTCGTGCTGCGCGTGTGGCACGGGATGACCGCGCGCGAGGTGGCCGAGGCGCTCGACGTGCCCGAGGACACGGTCGGCAGTCGATGGCGATACGGGATCGAGAAGTTGCGGCGGCTGCTGAAAGGGGCGCTGGACACATGAGAGAACGACAGGACGACGCGTTCGTCGATCGCTTGCGCGCAGCGTCGGCCGCCCGGCCGGGCGCGCGGGTCGCCGAGCGCTTGTTCGCCGACGAACCGGTGCGCCCGATCGTGCGGCCGTGGCTGTGGGGCGCGGCGGCTGCGGCACTCGTGCTCGCGGTGTGCATGCCGGCGTCTCGATCCCGGCTTCCGTCGGTCGAGATCGACGGGCATCTGTGGCGCGCACCCGCGGACCGCCCGGCGTTGGCGGCATGGACGGCGCGACTCGACGTGGAAACGGTGCAACGATGATCGTTCGGATTCTCAAGTGGGTCGCGATCGCTCTCGTGGTCGGCGTCATCGTGAACTTGATCGCGACCTGGTGGCTCGCGCGGGCGAACCAGGCGCGAATCGAAGCGTTCTTCGAGTCGTCCGGCGCGGTGCGGAGCTATGCCGAGTTCGCGCGGCCGACCGCGGCGGAGACCGACATCGCCGGCAACGGCTGGTATCACCTGCTTGCCGCGACGGCCTCCCTGACGAAGCCGACGGTCGACGCGTTCGCCGGGCGTGGCCCCGACGCGGAACCGTCGGCGGATGCGGTGCGCACCCGCGAGGCGGATCTCGATGCGGCGCACGCGGCGGTCCTGCAAGCCGCGGCGGCCGACGCGACCGTGCCGGTGATCGATTGGGGCAACCCGTTCGCGGAGCGCCCGCAACTGTTCTCGGCGATGCGATTCGGACGGGTCGCGTGCGACTCCGCGCGCGACGCGCTCGCGGCGGGCGACGCGGCGACGGCTGCCGAGCGACTCGCCGACGTGCGCGCGGTAACCGACGGCCTGATCGTCGAGCCGACGCTGATCAGCATGATGGTGCGTGCGGCGGTCCACCGCGACGTCTGTCGCGTCGTCGCCTCCGGCCTCGCGCGGATGTCCGACGACGCGCTCGTCGAACTCGACGCGTGGTTCGCCGGGTTCGCGCCGGAAGCCGAGCTGGCACGCGCATTCCGCGGCGAGGTCTTCTTCGGACTGTGGTGCTGGGATGCGGTCAGCAGCGGTTCGGTGCAGGCGCTCACCGAGGGCAAGACCGTGACCTCCGGCGAGCGCCGTGGCTGGCCGGCGTCGTTCCACGCCGCGTCGTTCCTCGTCGAACTCGACAAGTCGTTCTACCTCGACGCGATGTTGCCGCTCGTCGACGACCCGATGGGTGCACCCGCGCCCGGGCCGGCACCGTGGTATGCGCTCCTCTCGGGCACGGTCGTCGTCGGCGTCGACGGGATCCGCACGAGCACGCGTCGCGCGAGCGCGCGGCGGGCGATGATCCGCGAAGCGATTCGGCTCGAGCGCGCGCGCCGGGCCGACGGGGCGGTTCCACCGGCGCGCGCGGAGATCGACGGCGTGACGCTCGTCGTCGTGCGCGACGGGGCCGCCGTGACCATCCGGTTGCCGAGCGACCTCGCCGAGAACGACGAAGACGCACTGTCGGTCACCGTCGGCGGCTCGGATCGTTGACGCGCCCGCGTCGGCGAAGTAGCGTCGACGCGATGAACGACCACAGGCGAATCGGGACGATGGCGGCGCTCGCATGCGCACTCGTGTGCATCGTCGGCTGCGGATCGAAGCCGGAGGCGCCGCGAGCGGTCGAGGGGCCGCTTCGCGACGTGCTCGCGTCGGGCGCGGGTGTCGAGCTCGTGCTGACCGGCTTCGCGCACGCCGACGGCCCGGTGTGGACGCGCGGTGGCCGGCTCCTGTTCAGCGACACGCTCGCCGATCGACTCTACCTGTGGGACGAGCCGGGTCCGCCGGTCGTCTTCCGAAGCCCGTCCGGTCACCCGGCGGGCAACGTGTTCGACGCCGAAGGCCGACTCGTCACCGCGCAGCACGATCGCACGGTGACGCGCACCGACGAACGCGGCATGCCGATCGTGATCGCCGATCGACACGCGGGCCATCTCCTCAATGGACCGAACGACGTGGCGATCGGCCCCGAGGGGCGCATCTACTTCGTGGACGCGACGTATGCGATCACCGGCAACGGGCCGGACTCGGCAGAGCCCGAGTTGCCCGCGTGCGGCATCTACCGGGTCGGCACCGACGGCGCGGCCGAACGCCTCGCGCGCGATCGCAAGCAGCCGAACGGACTCGCGTTCTCGCCCGACGGTTCGCGCCTCTACGTGACCGACGACGCGGACGATTCGCTCTACCGCTACCCGGTCAACGCCGACGGCACGCTCGGCGCCGCGCGCAAGGTCGCGACGTTCGATCGTGCGCTCGGCGAGACCGGAGACGCCGACGGCGTCGCGGTCGACGCGGACGGCACCGTGTTCGCGGTCGGCCCCGGTGGCCTGTGGATCTACGGTGCGGACGACCGTCTCGTCGGTCGCGTCGCGGTCCCCGGCATCCCGACCGACGTGACGATCGGTGGCCGCGACGGCCGCGCGCTCTTCATCACCGCGAAGACCCGCATCTACCGCCTCCGCCTCGCCGCGCGTTGAGACTTTTTCGAGTTCCTGCCGCGAAAGCGGTTCGGCTCCCGGATCAGTTGCAACCGGCGGCCGGACGGCTTCCCGGTCCCTCGGGGGACCGAGACGACCCATGACGAGACCGATCACCCCACACCTTCGTCCGGCCCCGGTTTCTTTCTTTGGCGCGACGGTCAGCGGCGATTGCCGCCCAGACGAGTCGGGGCGCGCGGCAGCGAGCAGTGGTGAGGGGACCTCGGTTCGCTCTCTATCGGCTCGCGGGGGAGTCGTGCCGGTCTGCCGAGCGGGCATGGGCGCGAGCCTCAACGGACGCGAACCGTGGCCCCCTCACCACCGCTCGTTCGTGCTGCCCATCTCTTGCGCGGGGAATCGCTGACCGTGTGCCGGGCGAGAGAAGGAGAAGCACGCCGGTGGGTCGAGCTTGTGTGGGAGGTGGCGGAGGGGCGGCGGGTCGTGGGGGTGATGGGGGGTGGGCGTGACGTCGCGGCGGGGGATGCGGCGCTCGCGGAGGCGTTTGCGCGGGCGGTGTCGCGGGACGATGTCGCGGTGTTGACCGGGGGTGGGCCCGGGATCATGGAGGCGGGGTGTCGGGGGGCGGCGTTCGCGGTCGGCGTGTTGCCCGGGGCGGTGCCGGGCGGCGGGTATCCGAACGCGTTCGTCGACCGGGCCGTGTTCACCGGGCTCGGTGCGCTCGACCCGGAGACCGGTGCGCCGGGCCGCAATCTCGTGAACGTGCTCGCGTCGGATGTCGTCGTCGCGTTTCGGGGGCGCGCGGGCACCGCGTCCGAGATCCGGCTCGCGGTCGAGCACGACCGGCCGTTGGCACTCGTCGGATGGTGCGTGGACGAACTCGACGACGAGACGCGCGCGGCGATCGCTCGCTCGGCGTCGCCGGTCGAGGCGTTCGCGGGGGCCGACGACGCGGCTGCCTGGGTGCTCGGGCGACTGTAGCGCGCCACCGCTCCGGTTGACCGGCGCCTCGGACCGACGTACGATCCGCCCATGAACTGGTGGAACATCGCGCTGCTCGTCGTGATCGTGCTCGCGGTGCAGGCGGCGATCGGCATCGTCATGGAGCGCCGAAACCCCACCGCGACGCTCGCATGGCTGATGATCCTCGTGTTCGTGCCGATCGTCGGACTGCCGTTCTATCTGCTCTTCGGCCGGACGATCGTCCGGCGCAACATCAAGAAGAGCGCGGCCGCGACGCGGCAGTTCGTCGACTCGACCCGCGAGGGCGGCTATCCGACCGCGGTCGCGTGCGATTCGAGTGCACTCGATCCCCGCGACGCACCGGTGGCCGATCTGATCAACGGCCTCGACGGTTTCGAACTGCGTCCGGCCAACCGCATCGACGTGCTGCAGGACGGCCCCGACACGTTCGACTCGATGATCGAGGCGATCGAAGCCGCCGAGCGCTACGTGCACTTCGAGTACTTCATCTTCGAGCCCGGTCTCGTGGCCGATCGGTTTCGCGACGCGCTGTGCGACGCGGCCGAGCGCGGCGTCGAAGTCCGGATGATGGCCGATGCGTTCGGCTCGATCCGCACGTCGTGGGCGTGGGTGAAACCGCTGCTCGACAGCGGCGCCGAGGTCGAGTTCTTCAGTCCGGTCCGGCTGCATCGGTGGCGGCGTCGGCCGGACTTTCGCAACCACCGCAAGATCAAGGTCATCGACGGGCGGGTCGGGTTCGTCGGTGGGATCAACATCTGCGACGACTACCTGGAGACCGATCGCGACGACACGCCGTGGCGCGACACGCACCTGCGCGTCGAGGGGCCGCTCGTCCACGACCTCGAACGCTGCCTGATGGACATTTGGCACCTGTCGACGAGCAGGATGCTCGCGACGCCGGACCAGTTTCCGGAGCCGTCGGCGGACGGAGGGTCGTGTGCGCAACTGATCGCCGGCGGCCCGGACGACGCGTGGGTCAACCACATCGAGAAGACCTATCTCACCGCGCTGCACTCGGCGCGCGAGTCGGTGTCGATCGCGACGCCCTACTTCATCCCGTCGGATGCGATGCTCCAGGCGATCGTCGTCTGCGCGCTACGCGGGGTGCGCGTCCGGATGCTCGTGCCCGCGGAGGGCGACTCGCGGATCGTGCAATGGGCCGCGCGCTCCTACTACCCCGAGCTGATTCAGGCCGGCATCGAAGTGTTCGAGTTCGGGCCGCGGATGATGCACGCGAAGGTCCTCTCGGTCGACGGCCGCTTCGCCGCGGTCGGCACGCCGAATTTGGACATCCGCAGCCTCCGGTTGAACTACGAGGTGAGTGCGTTCGTGTTCGACCCGGCGGTCACCGCGGCGATCGACCGCGCGCTCGATGCCGATTTCGCGGCGAGCCGGCCGGTGATGCGGCCGGAACGCGCCGGCCTCGTCGCGCGGCTCGCGCAGAATACCGCGCGTCTCCTGTCCCCGTTGTTGTGAGTGCCGTGCCGATTCCCGTCGCAGCAACCGTCACCGACACGCTGGCCGCGTGGTTCGGCACCCTGACCGACTGGCTCGGCGCGCACCCGTGGTTGTTCTGGTCGCTCGTCGGCCTGTCGGTCGCGACGTTCGTCGCGAGCCTCGTGATCCTGCCGATCCTCGTCGTTCGCATGCGCGCCGATCACTTCATGCCCGACCGCGGTCCCGGCGACTCGTGGGTCGGGCGCCACCCGGTCCAGGCGCAACTCGCCGTCGTGTTGAAGAACGTGCTCGGCGTCATACTCGTGATCGCCGGGATCGCGATGCTCGTGCTCCCCGGCCAAGGCGTGTTGACGATTCTGATCGGGATCTCACTGATGAACTTCCCCGGCAAGCGTCGCCTCGAACTCGCGATCGTGCGGATCCCCGCGGTGCATCGCGGCATCGACTGGATGCGCGCGCGCTACGGTCAGCCGCCCCTCGAGCTGCCGGACGACGGAGACGAACGATGACGCTGCGCGTCGTCAGCCTGAACCTCGCGCACGGTCGCGGTGTCGCCGCGCATCAGGCGCTGGTCAGCCGATCGCGGCTCGAGCAGAACCTCACCGCAGTCGCGTCGTTCCTCGACGAGGTCGACGCCGACGTCGCGTGCCTGCAGGAAGTCGACATCGATTGCGCGTGGAGCGGTCGGCTGAACCACCTCGAGTTCCTCGCCGAGCGGACGACGCACCTGCGCCACGTCACGTGGAGCGACTACGTGCAGATTCGACGCGGCCCCGTCGGTCCGTTTCGCTACGGCTCGGCGATCTTGTCGCGCTTTCCGATCCAGCAGAAGCACGCGGCGCGGTTTCCGCGGCGGCTGACCGGCCGCAAGGGGTTCTGCGCCGGCACGGTCGAGATCGGTGAGCGCCTCGTGGACGTCGTGAGCCTCCACCTCGACTTCGCGCGCGCCCGGACGCGCACCGACCAGGTCGCGACGCTCGTCGAGCTGCTCGGCGACGAGCACGGCGCCCCGCTGATCCTCGCCGGCGACTTCAACGCGTGCACGATCGCCGAGCGCGACCTGTTCCGCGCGCTGGAGCCGATGGGACTGCGGGGGCATCCGTTCCTGTTCGAGAAGGCCGCGACGTTTCCGTCACGCCGTCCGCGCCGCGCGATCGATCACGTGTGGGCGAGCGCCGAGTTTCGCTTCGTCGACTACGGGGCGCCGGACGTCCGCCTGTCGGACCATCGGCCGGTCGTCGCGTCGCTCGAGTGGCGTCGCGTCTGAGCCGCGGGTTACCGCGCGGGATCGAGCCCGATCTCGTCGACGAACAGCCACGCACGGTGGCCGGCGCCCGGGTGCCACTCCGGGCAGGTGCCGCGCGTGCTCGCGACGACGCGGACGAATCGCGCGCGGCGCGGGCCGTCGACCCGATAGCGCTTGACGATCGTCCCCTCGGCACGCGCGTCGGTCTTCGGCGTGGCGCGCCCCCACGGCGTGAACGTGTCGCCGTCGAGCGACGTCTCGAACGCGATCGCGGTCGGCATCCAGATCCAGGAGCGCTGGTCCTGCAGGCAGCCGAGCGATGCACCGTCGAGGTCGGTCGGTGCGCCGAGGTCGATCACCGCGTCGAGATCGACACCGTGGTAGCCCTGCCAGCCGCCGGTGCGGTAGTCGCTGCCCCCGAAGCGCAGGTCGACGAGTGCACGATCCCCGCCGGCCGAATACTGGTTCGCGTAGCGTGACGCGAGGCGCACGGTCCAGTCGTGCGACAGCCGACGGAAGCGCACCGTGACCGTCTCGCTCCGCCGGTCGCCGCACTCGGCGTAGGCGCGGAGCGTCGCGTCGCGGTCGAGCACGATCGGCTTCGCGCGGGCCTCGAACGGTCCGTCGTCGCGTGCGACGAGCACGATCGCGCCCGGCTCGGCGACGTCGAAGCGCACCGCGGTGCGATCGCGGAACACCGTCGAGCCCTCGGCGACGAACGGCACCGGCACGAGCGTCGCGGCCACGGCGGACTTCGGTCGGGCCGACGGCTCGGTGCCCCATGTCCCGGGCTCGTCGGCCGTTTCGATGACGATGTGTGCGCGCATCGCGTCGCGCGTGAGGTAGGACCACCGGTAGTCGGCGCCGTCCTGCCGCACACGCGAAACGTACCGCCCGTCGCCCTTGCGCTCGATTCGGAGCGACTCGTTGCTGCCGAGGTCGATCGTCGCCCGGCGTACGAGCGGCGTCGTGATCAGCCACATGTCGTCGCCGGGGCACGGCGGATAGAAGCCGAGCGCGGCGAGCACGTACCACGCGGACATCTGTCCGCAGTCTTCGTTGCCGCACAGCCCGTCGGGGGTCGGCTTGTAGAGGCTCGTGCGGATCTCGTGCACGCGGTCGCGCGTCTTGTCCGGCCGGCCGACGTAGTGGTAGAGCCACGCGAAACTATGGCTCGGCTCGTTGCCGTGTGCGTATTGACCGATGAGCCCGGTGACGTCGACTTGCTTGCGGCCGGTCATCGCCGACGACGTCGTGAACAGCGAGTCGAGCGCTTTCTCGAAGCGCGCTGGGCCGCCGTGCAGCCGAATCAGGCCGGTCATGTCGTGGGGCACGAAGAAGCGATACTGCCACGCGTTCGCTTCGGTGTAATGGAAGTTGATCTCCGTCGGGTCGAACGGCTCGACGAAGCCGCCGTCGCGGCGCGCACGGAAGAAGCCGGTCTTCGGATCGAAGAGGTTCTTGTAGTGCTGCGCCCGCCGGTCGAAGCGCTTCACGAGCTCGGGTTTGCCGGCCCGCTCGGCGAACCGAGCGATGCACCAGTCGTCGTAGGCGTACTCCAGCGTCTTCGACACCGACTCCGCCTCGACGGTCGTCGGGATGTAACCCAGCCGTCGATACGCGTTCAATCCGGCCTGCTTGCGGTCGGCGCTGTGCACCAGTTGGGGCAGCAACAGCGGGTGGGCAAACGTGCGGCGGAGCAAACCTGCCTCATCCACGTCGTTGATCACGCTCACCGCGTGGTAGCCGACCATGCAGTCGGTCTCGTTGCCGGCCAACTCCCAGACCGGCAGCCGCCCGTGCGTGTTCGCGTGCAAGTGCATCGCGTTGACGAAGTCGACGGAGCGCTCGGGTTCGATCAGCGTCAGCAACGGATGCAACGCTCGGAACGTGTCCCACAGCGAGAAGACCGAGTAGTGGTGATAGTCCCGGTAGCCGGTGTGCGGGCCGAAGTTGCTGCGAAACGCGCCGTTCACGTCACCCGCGAGGGTCGGCGCGAGGCAGCAGTGGTAGAGCGCGGTGTAGAAGTTCGTCCGCACGGTATCATCGTCGGTGTCGATCGCGATCGTTTCGAGCGCGCGGCGCCATCGCTGGCGTGCCCATTCGCGGACGTTGTGGAACCAGGCGTCGCCAGCCTCCGTATCGAGGTTCGCGAGCGCCCCCTCGATCCCGGTGAACGACAGCCCGACGCGCACGACGAGCGGTTCGCCGTCGCGCGCGTCGAATCGCAGGGCGGCGCGCACGTCGGTGCCACGGGCGCTATTGTCATCGCCGTCGGGGTCATCCGGCGTGACGATCCGCCGCATCGTGAACGGCTTCGAGAACCGCGCGACGAACCACACCCGCTGGTCCTTGGCCCACGACGACGACTGCCGGAAGCCGCGGATCTCGTGGGTGCCGTGCACGGCGAGCCCCGAGCTGAGCACCCGGTCGCGGTGGGTCAGGTCGATCACGACGAACGCGTTCTCGGTCTTCGGGAACCGATAGCGGTGCACGCCGACGCGCGGCGTCGCCGTCAGCTCGACGCGGATCGGCCCGCGGTCGAGCGTGACCGCGTAGTAGCCGGGCGACGCGACCTCGCTCTCCTTCGCGAACGTCGACTTGTATCCCGGTCGACCGTCGGCGCCGTTGTGCAGTTCGTACGCATCCGCCATCGGCATGAACAGGATGTCGCAGTAGTCGGCGACGCCGGTGCCGCTCAAGTGCGTGTGGCTGAAGCCGTAGATCGTCGTGTCGCTGTAGTGGTAACCCGAACAGCCGTCCCAGCCGTCCAGTCGCGTGTCGGGGCTGAGCTGAACCATGCCGAACGGTGTGGTCGCGCCGGGGAACGTGTGGCCGTGGCCGCCCGTGCCGATGAACGGGTTCACCCACGTCAACACGTCGTCGTCGGGCGACTTCGGCTGCGCGTCGAGCGACGCGGCGATGCCGAGCAGGACGGCGAGCGCGGATGCGAGCTTCATCGGATCACTCCGGGTGCGAACGATCGACGAGCCGGCCGTGCGCGTCGAACAAGAGCATTCGGGCGTGGCCGCCCGGGACCGTGAGCGTCGTCTCCGCGTGCGAGCATCGCCGGGGAACGCTCGCCTCGTTCACCGCGATCACGAGCGTCGCGTTGCGATAGCGGACGACGAACGGATGGAACGCATCGCTCGGGTCGGTGCCGACCGCGGTCGCGAACCAGAAGCGCACGATCGGTCCCGGCTCGGCGAGATCGAGCGGTAGCGGATGGTGGACGATGCGCCCCTTGCCGAGCGTGATCGTCGCCGGTTTGTCGCGATCGGCCGCGCGCACGGACTCCGTCGCGCTGCGCGGAAAGCGGACGATGCCCTCGGGCGCCGTCTCCTCGCGCGCGAGCGGCCGCGACCGCAGCGGCGCGTCCTTCGTGCCGATGCGGTGGGCCGGCAGCCCGGCGTCGTCGGCCTCGAAGTAGCCGCCGCACACGAGCGTCGCGCCACGCTCGACCGCCGCGCGCAGGTCGCGCCACGTGTCGTCGTGCAGTCCGCGGCACGTCGGGAGCAGGATCACCGCCGCGGCGCCGAGGTCGGTCGCGGTGCGTTCCGACGAGACGGCTCGCAGCGGCTCGGCGAACTGGCGGCCGACGAGGTCGACGACGCGCTGGCTCGCCGCGATCGACACGCCGCGGGGCGGGAAGCCGTCGGCGTGCGGGATCAGCACGACCGTGTCGGGCTCGACGCGGCCGTCGAGTCGTTCGCGATTGCGCTGGATGAAGCTCGCGAACGCGGTCAGCTCCGCGAGTTCGGGTTTCACGCTGCCGTCGGCGCGGCGGGCACCGATCGCGACCTCGTTGTCGCTCGGCATGTACGGGTTCACGTCGAGGCACCACTGCACGACGCCGCACGCACCGCCGGCGAACGCGTAGCCGATCTTGCGCGACAGGAGCGCCGCCGCGTCGGCCTCGGAGCGGTGCGCCGACCCGTCGAGGCGCTCGCGTCCCATGACGCCGGTCTCGCTGACGAGCAGCGGCTTGCCCGGCGCCTTCGCGCAAACGGCGTCCCACAGCAGCGCGTCGTTGAGCCACCAGGTGTGGATCGACGTGAAGTCCACCGCGCCGGCGTGCAGTTGGGGGTGGGGCCGTTCGATCAGGCCACCCTCGTCCTGTCCGACGGTGACCAGCTGCCCGCTGCCGCTGTGGAGGTCGATCACGCGCCGGAGCCGGTCCGCCCACCCGGTGAACGCATGCTGCGCGAACCGCAGCCAGTCGCGCGCACGGTAGGGCTTCGCGTCACCGAAGAGATGCGGCTCGGCGAAGTCGGCGTCGGTCGGGACGTCGATCGCGGCGTCGGGCGTGAGGCGCCAGCGCGCGCGAACGTGCGCCTCCCAGCCGCCGGGGGCGTCGGCGAAGCGTTCGGCGAGCCAGGCGCGAAACGCCGCGCGGCCGTGGCGGTCGCCGACCGGGCGGCACACCCACAGCTTCTCGGGGTTCGCGAACGACGGCTCGTTGATCAGGTCCCACAGGATCTCGCGCGCGCCGCCGAAGCGACCGACGATCGCGGCGACCAGCGCGCGTTGCCCCTCGACGGCGCGCGGGTCGAGGTAGGGGTTGTCGGCGCCGAAGGCCGGTGGGACGAACGCGAAGAACGTGAACAGCACCGCGACGCCGTGGCGGCGGGCGGTCAGGTAGTAGGCTTCGAGGGCCCGGAGGAACGACTCGTCGACGTGGCCCGCGTCCAGGGATGCCTTGCGAAAACCGGTCCACAGCCCGGTGCGCACGAAGTCGATCCCGCGTGCCGCGAGGTCGCGAAACGTCGCGTCCCACACCGCGGCGTTCGGTTCGAACAGGAATTTGCGGTGCACCGTGCGCGACATCACGGTCGTCCCGACGAGCGGCATCGGCTTGCCGTCGCGTCGAAGCGTTTCGCCGTCCGTCGTGATCGGGTGGCCGGAGCGAAAGAGGGCCTCGTCGAACACCCAGAATCCGGTCGACGGCGTGTCGAGCTTCTTGCCGCCGGCTTCGACGACGACCGCGTGGTAGCCGGGGGCGAACGTCCCGGTGAGCGGGACGCGCGTCTGGCCGAGCGGCGGGGCGAGCACGACTCGGTAGACGCGCTCGCCGACGTGGAGCGTCAGGCGCAGGGACGTGTCGCCGATTGCCGGTCGTGACCGCCGCACGAGGAGTGACGGTTGTTCGCCGGCGTGAAAGCACGCGAACGTCGGATCGATGCGCACGCCGTCGAGCGCGTCGAATGCGGTGGCGCGCAGCAGGCGCACGGTCTCTTCGTTCGTCGGTGAGCGTCCGAGCAGGAACAGCGTCCAGTTGCCGCCGGCGAAACGGCCGCGCAGCCGATCGATCGTGACCGCGGCCGCCGCGATCGCCTCCTTGCGATCGGCCTTCGTCGACACGAGGGGCATCAGCGTGCGGATCACGCCGTCGCGCGGGCCGGCGGATCCGTCCTCGTCGTCGTAGTCGCGCGCGTCGGTCAGGCGCGGTTCGAGGATCGACACCGACTGCGCGTCCCCGGCGACCTTGACCGTTCGACACTGGTTGATTCCGAGCGCTTCGAGCAGCGCGAGCGTGCGCGGCTGCACGATGCGCGCGCCCGCCTCGCCGACGACCGGATGCACGAGCGGTGCGCCGCCGAGATGGACCCACGACCCGCCGCGTTCGAGGAACCGCACGAACGCGGGCCACGCCTCGGCCGGAAACGCCGATCCGTGCCGCCAGATCACGACCGACGTCGTCTCGAGTTCGCGGATGAACGCGTCGCTCGATTTGCAGACGCGGCCGCCGATCGTCTCGGCCGTGATCACCGGACCGGCGATTCCGATGGACGGGAAGCCCGGTTCGTCGAATACGACGGTCTGGGCACCGGGTTCGGCAGCGACGCCGACGAGCGCGAGGAAGGCGATCAGCAGCACAATCACCCCGGGATGATACCCCGACCGGCGCCGATCGTGGCTATACTCGGTGCGTCGAGGCCACGACAGCAATCCGGGAGTCCCTGATGATCGCCCGTATCGTCCTCGCCCCGCTCGTGCTCGCCGCCGTCACGGCCGGCGTCGGGGCCCAGCCCAAGCCGGGCGACCTCCTCGTGTCGTCCGACACCGGCGTGCGATCGATCGATCGCGTGACCGGCGCGGAAGCGCTGGTCGGTCCGCTGCCGTCGAACTCGCGACGAAGTGTGTGGATGGCGGCGAACAACACCGACATTCGGATCGTCGACCAGGCCAGGCCGCTGATCTTCGGACGCATGTCCCCGAGCGGCGTGCTCGTGTCCGCGCAGTCGTACGCGACGTCGATGTATTCGGGCATGGCCGGCATGACGCTCGACCAGGACGGGCGCTTCATCGCCGGGTTCGTGACGTCGCGATCGGCGGCGGTGGTCCGCCTGTCCGCCTCCGGGCTCTTCAGCACCGTGGCGCTGTTCTCGAGTGGTGCGGGCTTTCCGACGATCGATCGCGACTCCGGGGACATCGTCGTGGCTCGCAGCGGCACCACCTCTCCGAGTGGGGCGCATCTGCTCCGCATGACGGGATCCGCGATCACGACGCTGACGACGTTGCCGTTTCCCGGTGTCGTGTCGTTCGACGACGCGAGCGGGAACTACGCCGTCGTGGGGAACGCCTCCTCGACCGTCAGCGACTACCTCGTGCTCGATCAGAACGGCGGAACCGTATTGCAATGGCAAGGGCCGGGTGGGTTCTACTCGGTGACGACGGACCCGGAGACCGGTAACCTCTTCCTCGTGCGGCTCGACGATATCCTCGAGGTGACCCTGAAGGGCGCGGTGTTGCGCACGTGGCCGGTGAAACGCGAGCACAGTCAGGTGTTCCGGTCGATCGCGATCTACGGCAGCCACAAGCTCGTCGGGAGCGGGAGCGCGCGCCCGGGCACGACGTACTCGCTTCGCCTGTCGATGCCGGGCAGCGCCGGCCGACCGTATCGCGCCGCAATGTCGCTGTCCGGACTGCGGCCGGCGATTCCGCTGCCGGGTCGCCGGACGATCAACCTCGCGATCGACGCGCTCGCGCGGGTGACGATCGGCAACGGCGACATCCCGGGCGTGACGCAGGGGTTGCGCGGGCGGCTGGATGCGAACGGCTCGGCGACGATCGCCGTGAAGCTGCCGGCGTCGGCGCCCGTCGGGCTTCGGCTGTTCGTCGCTGCGGTCGCGGAGAACCCGGCGTTTCCGGGGGGAATCGACGTCGCCCCGTCGGCCGCGTTCTCGGTGCGTTGAGCGCCGGACTCCGGCGATTCAGACGCTCGTGACTTCGACCTGCGGGGTGATCTCGCGGTAGGCGTCGAGCGTCTTCGCCGCGATGCGATCCCAGGAAGCGAACGAGAGGTCGGCGTGTCGGTCGCGCACCGCGGTGCACGCCTCGAGCGCGACCGCGAGGTCGACGCCGCTCAGTTCGCCCTGGTAGGTGAAGACCCAGTCGCGACCGACGGCTTCCTGCAGGTCCGGCATCGCGCCGCTCGCCGGGACGAGCACCGGGCGGTCGAACGACAGCCCGAGCATCGCGGCGCCGGAGTTCAACAAGTTGGTGTAGGGCAGCACGACGAGGTCGGCCGCCTTCAGGTTGCGTTGAAGCGCGTTCTCTTCGACGCGGATCGGCGTGAAGCGCACGCGCTGATCGCCGCCGGCCATGAACGCGATCTCGGCAGCGAGCGTGCGATCGGGCACCTCGCCGTGGAGCAACAGGAACGTGTTGGGATCGGCGAGCCCGCGCATCGCGCGCACGAGGCTCGGGAGGTTCTTGTTGTATCGCATGCACCCGACGAACGCCATCACGGTCGCGTCACTCGGCAGGTCGAGCGCGCGCCGCGCGTCCTCGCGGCTGATCGCGTTCGGGTAGACGTCGCGGTAGTGACCGTGCGGGATCACGAAGCTCGGCTTGTTTCGGATCGCGGGGAACGCGTGTTCGGCCGCACCGCGGGCGCCGTCGCTCATGTGGATCACCGCGTCGACGCGGCGGGTGACGAGGTCGAACAGCGGCCGTTCGAGCTCGGGGTGGTGGGTGCGCTGCTGCTTGAGGCTGTGGACGGTCCAGAAGACCTTGTGCCCGTTCGCGCGTGCGTGGTCGAACCAATCGCCGAGACGGACGAGCATCTCGTTGGCTTGCGCCGCGCTCGGCAGCAGCAACAGGTGCTCCGGCCAGTGCAGGTGGTAGACCGTCGGCTCCTCGGAGTCGCCCGGTGTGATCGACTCGGCCGGAGACCACTCGTCGACCTCCACGCCCATGTCGCGCAGCGTCGTGTAGAGCAGCCAGTTGTAGGGATTTCGCGTTCGGCTGGCAAACGCCGGCCAGGCCCGCACTCGCATCGTCGTCTTCTCCATCACCTCGCCGGGTGCGCCGTCGCGCAGCCGGGTCGCACGGAGCGTGTGGCGGTCGGATCCGGTGGCATGCCGGGGCTCGCGTCGTAGGGCGAGTCGATCATCGCGCCGTCTGTTCGCTCCATCCTGACTATATCGTGTGGTTTCACGGCCCGCACCTGTCTTCAGCGAGCCGACGAGCGGCATCGGTCTCTTCGGCCGCCGGGGGCGGCCAGCCTTACCCTTCCGCAAATTCGGCCGCCGCGGCTACGAAGATTCGGGCGGATTTCGTCTCGGCGCGAAACACGCCGCCGCCGGAGGGCGGTTGCGCAACAGGACCGTGGCCCTGACGGCCTGCTACAATCCGCCCCTGGAATCGAATCGAGAGGAGCGCCCGAGATGGCCGGATTCAAGCTCACCAAGCGCGTCGGCGCGCCGCCGGAGCGCGTGTTCGCGATCTACACGGACCTCGCCAACGCCGAGGAGCGGTTGAGCGGCGTCACGCGGCTCGAGATGCTGACGGACGGACCGGTTCGCGAGGGGACACGATTCCGCGAGACGCGGATCGTCTTCAAGCGCGAGGCGACCGAGGAGATGGAGATCACGCGGTTCGATCCCGGGCGCGGCTACTCGGTCGAGGCCGATTCGTGCGGGGCGCACTACCGGACGGATTTCCGGTTCTCGCCGGACGGCGACGGCACGCGGGTCGACGTCGAGTTCACGTCGAAGCCGGTGACGTTCGCGGCGAAGCTGATGTCGCCGCTCGGTGCCTTGATGAAGGGGCCGATGATCAAGCTCTTCGAGCGCGACCTCGACGACTTGAACGCGCACGCAGAGCGAAGCGCGTGACCGTCCGCGAGCGGGGTCGCCGCTCGCGGACGAGGAGGGATCGGCCTAGAGGCCGGCGAGGCTCTTGAACTTGTCGAACCCGTCCTGGACGATCTTGCCGACCGCCGGGTTCGAGCCGACGAGCTTCGCGACCGCGCCGCTCAGCTTGCCCGTCGCGCCGTGGAGGCTGGCGGTGAGCTTGTCGAGCGCCGGCTTTCCGAGCGACTTCGTCAGCTCTTTCGCCTTGTCGGCGAGAACCTTCAGCTCGCCGCCCTTTTGCTCGAACGTCTTCGCGAGCGACGTCGCCTTCTCCTGCGTGTCGACCTTGCCGACCTCGGCCATCAGGTCGGACACGATCTTCGTCTGTTTCGCGAAGTTGGCTGCCGCGCCGCCGGTGCCACCCTCGCCACCACACGACGTGACGAACGCCGCGATACCGACGAGCAGACTGAGAGCGATCTTCTTCATGATTCCTCCGATGCCAATAGTACTCCCGGATCCCCCGACGGCCCCGCATTTGCGACGGGGGTCGGTTTCGCAAGGGTAGCCCAGATTCGCCCCCCGGGCGAGACCCTCGGCCGCTCGCCTACATGCCTTTCGCGCTTCGCGGAACGCGGGTAGAGTGCAGGCACGGAGGTGCACTATGGGTCGAGTTCGAGATTGCTCGGTTGCGCTTCTGCTCGCAGCCATTGGGTGCTCCGCGGCTGCCCAGACGGTTTCGCGGGCAAAGGCCGAGGCGATCATGAGCGGCCTGTCCACGCCGCTCGTGGAGAACCGCGGTCGTTATCCGACCGCGGTTCGCTACTTCGTCGAAGCGAGCGGACGGACCGTGTTCTTCACGTCGAGCGGCGTGACGTTTCGGCTCGCGGGCGAACCGGCGTGGACGGTGAAGCTCTCGTTCGTCGACGGCGCCGAGGTCGTGCCGGTGGGCGAAGCGAAGGCCGACACGGTCGTGAGCTATTTCCGAGGCGGCGGCCGATCGCAGGCCGGGCTCCCGACATACGAGCGCATCGTCTACCGCGACGTCTGGCCGGGGATCGACGTCGTCTACAAGATCGTCGGCAGTCGACTCAAATACGATGCCGTCGTTCACCCGGGCGCCGACCCGACGCGTGCGCGGTTCCGTTACAAGGGAGCCGAGCGCATCGCGCGCACCGACGCCGGCGGGCTCCGCGTGATCACGCCGGCCGGCGAGATCGAGGAAGAGCCACCGGTCGTGCATCAGCTCGCGGGTGATACGCGAGAGTCCGTCGCAGCGACGCTCGTCGTGAACCCGGCGCCGGATGGATGCGACGTCGCGTTCGACGTGGCCGCCTACGACCGAACGCGCCCGCTCGTGATCGACCCGCCGATGCTGATCTACTGCGGCTACCTCGGCGGCGCACAGTCCGGCTCCATCACGGATGTCGCGGTCGACCCGAAGGGTGCGCTCTACGTCACGGGAAGCACGTTCTCCGACGAGACGACATTCCCCGTCAAGGTCGGACCGGATCTGACACACAACAGTCGCTCCTTCAGCGATGCATTCGTCGCCAAGGTGCGGATCGACGGCACGGGGCTCGTCTACTGCGGCTTCATCGGGGGCGCTTCCAGGGATTCGGGCATCGGGATCGCGGTGGACGCGACCGGCGCGGCGTACGTCACCGGAACGACCGACAGTACCGAGGCGACCTTCCCGGTCGTCGGCGGACCGTCGTTGACGATCGCCGGCGGGTATGACGGGTTCGTCGCCAAGGTTCGCCCCGACGGAAGGCTGCTCGACTACTGCGGCTACATCGGGGGTACGGGGCTCGATCAGCTTACCGGGATCGCCGTCGACGCGCTGGGTAGCGCCTACGTCGTCGGCGCGACGACCAGTCCGCAGGCCTCCCTCCCGATCAGGGTGGGACCGTCGTTGAAGGCGAACGGCTCCCAGTCGGTCCTCGTCGCGCGGGTGAAGCCCGACGGAAGCGGTCTGGATTATTGCGGTTTCATCAGCGGCGCCGGGCAGGAGACCGGTCGGGCGATCGCGGTCGACCCGTGGGGCGCCGCGTATGTGGTCGGCGCAACGACGAGCGATGAGCAGAGCCTGCCCGTTCGCGTCGGTCCGCTACTCGTGCGCCAGTCGCCGACGCAGCCCCCGGAGGGTTTCGTCGCGAAGGTGAACGCCAGCGGTGCGTCGCTCGACTTCTGCGGGTTCATCGGTGGCATCCGCGGGGCCGACTTCTCGGGCATCGCCGTCGACCCCACCGGCCGGGCCTCGGTGTGCGGCAGGACGCTGAGTACCGAGTCGACCTTTCCCGTCGCGGTCGGACCGGGCCTCGTTCATCGCAGCTCCGGTGCGACCCACGACGGATTCGTCGGGCGGCTCCGACCCGACGGGAGCGGCTGGGAGTATCTCGGCTACATCGGAGGATCGGCGTACGACTCGGCGGATGCGGTCGCCGTCGACGCCGGCGGTCGCGCGACGGTCGTCGGGGTGACGCGCAGCTCGGACTTCCTGGTCGTCGGCCCGTCGTTTCCGTACCTCGGCAACGGCGACGCGTTCATCGCGCGCGTCGACCCCGCAGGCGCCGCACTCGAGTACTGCACGCTCCTCGGCAGCGCGCTCTCCGATGATGGACGGGCGTGCGCGACCGACCCGCTCGGAAACAACGCCTGGGTGGCCGGCTCGACCTGGGCCAACCAGACGCAGTTCCCGGTGCGTGTCGGTCCCGACCTGACGTACAACCGGAGCAGTAGCGGCGCCGACCAGTTCGTCGCGAAGATCCAAACCACCGATCTGAAGGTCGGCGGCTCATCGCGCATCGGCGGGCTCGTCACGCTGAACCTCTCCGACGACGGGGGCCTTTCGTATCAGGTCGGCTCATCGCTCGGGACGGGGCCGACGCCGATCGGCACGCGTCCGCTCGGGTTGAGCGCGGATGCGCTGCTGCTCTTGTCGACGAGTGGTCTCGCGCCAGGCACGTTCGCCGGCTACGGCGGCGTGCTGGACAACCACGGTGCCGGTCTCGCGACGGTGCGCGTCCCGAACCAGCAAGCCCTGATCGGGCTGTTCGTCTACTCCGCGTTCGTCACGTTCAAGCCCGGCGCCCCCCAGGGCATCCACTCGATCTCCAACACCGAGAGCTTCCGCATCAACTGACGCGCGCAGGCTCGAGCGTTACTCGTTGATTTCGAGGAGCGTCGGCTTCGTGATGTAGGCCACTCCCGTCGGGCTGGCCGGGTCGAGCAGCACGGCGACGGCCCAGGCCTTGCGCCCCTTCAGCGCGCTCCCGAAGCGACTCGTGTCGACGGTGACGACCGCCTGCCCCTGCGCGTTCAGGAATCCCACCGTGTTCTGGAGCACGTTCGGAATCCCGCCGGCCAGCGACGCCACCGTCAGCGCATCGACGACGAGCGGGATCGTGCGGCCGTCCGGGAGTCCGATGCCCGGCCGCATTCCGGTCAGGCTGAACGCGACCGTGTACGCCTTGCCCCCTTCGCCGGGGAACGACACGCGTAGCCGCCGGTCGTTCGGCGCGCGGTTGACGAACCACGCGAGGTGGCGCGCGCCGATGCGGGCGAACGCAGCGGGGAAGATCGGGGTCGGGAACGACGACGTGACCGTGATCGACCCATCCCCCTGATACTGGAAGACGTGCGGATTTCCCGCGGTCTGGTGCGTGAGCAGGTAGTAGGCCACCGGGTGCCGGCGCGGGCCGGACCGCGCCATGCCGATCGGCACATGGGTTTGCAGCGCCGCTCCGAACGGCACCTCGCCGAACGTGGGATCGACGAGCATGACCTGCGCGGCGAGGTTGATCCGCTGTCCGTCGATGACGCCACCGGTCGCCGGGTCGTACAGCAACTCGACGCTGCCGGTCGCGGTGGTGTTCGCCGCACGCGCGGCGAGGCTCGTGACCGTGCCGGTGTTCGGGTCGATCCGGAAGTAGCCGGACGCCCCGCCGATGATCGTGCCACGCACGATCAACTGGCCGGTCGCTTCGTCGCGCGTCAGTGCGATCGGCGTGATCTTGCCGGCCGTCGAGAGCTGGGTGAGTGTGTTCCCTCGCAGCCGCAGGATCGTCAGGTCGCTGAGCGGGGTGCGGTTCAGCACGTACCAGTCGCCGTCGCTGTTTCTGACGCCGCCGAACGCGAGGAACAACGGCCCGCCACTCGCGACGGTCGTGAGCACGCCGCCGGTGGCGTCGAGGATCGCCTGTGGCCCGAGCTGCGTGTCGCGGCCGAAGATCCGATACGACCGGTTGTCGTCGGCCATGCGAATCTCGTGGACACCGAAGTTCCACGGAAACGTCAGGACGGTCGTGAACGACGTTCCGGTCGCGTCCATCTCGAGGAGCGGTTGCGGCGTCGACGTCGTCCAGCCGGCGACGACGAAGCGGTCCTGGCTCGGCGCGGCGATCGCGGTGATCGCGACGAGTGCAGCCGCGTGGAGTGCTGCCCGGGTTCTCATCGATGTCGCTCCTCGCCGAAGTCGTGGACCGGCGCTCGCGGTAACACGAGGCCCGACCCCATCCAATCGCGACGCGCTCGGCGCGTCAACCGCGTCGTCGAGGACGCTGCTCCCGAGCGTCTTGCGGTGTTTCGCTTGTCGGACGACGTGCGCGAGCACGTCCGCCGGACGGTTCGGCAGCTTCACATCCAAAAGTGTCCCTCAACGCTGACATATTCACGTTTGAAGCGCTTCAAGCGCAAAAATGGCAGCGTTGGGGGACAGATTCGGGTTTGAATCATCTCCATGAGGAGGTGACGACGAGCATTAGCGGCGTCGCGTTTTCTTTCGCTGCTCGCTCCGCTCGAGTTCCTGGCGCTCGTCTTTCGAGAGAACCTCGGCTTCGAGCGTCTTGCCGTGTTTCGCCGCCTTGACGACGTGCTCGAGCACATGTGCGGCCGTGAACGTCGTCCGGTATTGATCGAGCAGCTTGCGCGTGCGCGGGGCGCGCCGGGGGAGGTCGCACGCCTCGGCCGCGTCCCAGAAGCGCGCGATTGCACGCCCCATCTCGGCTCGGCCCGGCTGCTCCAGTGCCTCCCGCTCGAGGCGATCGCACCGTCGCATGCGTGTGTTCGGATTGTCACCCCGCTCGATCGGCAGCCCTTCGAACCCCGGCGTCGATCGCCCGAAGAACCAGCGCATCCACGCGACCTCGCGTTCGTTCGCCTCGCCGCCGCCGAGGCTGCGGCCCACCTGTCGCGAGTAGACCAACAAGCTCGTGTCGACGTAGTCGTCGAGCACTGTGCGTCGCGCGTAGCGCACGCGGGCGTAGCGAGGCGCGAGTTCCTTCGCCGCCGCGTCGGCCCATTCGGCCGTACGCTCGTTGTAGCGCTGTTGTCGCTTCGCGAACTCCTCGCGCATCTTCCATCGCCGCGCGAACTCGTTGGAGTCCTTGGTCGGCGGCAAGTCCTCGAGTTCCTTCGCCCGCGCACGCAATGCCTCGCTCTCGCGGTTCAGCGCGTCGGATTCTCTGCGCGACTTCGCCGACAGTGCGTCACGCGTCGGCGCGAGGAACTGAACCGGTGTCCCGGGCAGGCGCTCGTCAGGCGTCGAGCGCAGGATGTCGACCCACGCGACACGGCCGTTGCGACGGAGCAGGCGCGTGACCTTGTCCGTTCGGCCACCGATCTCGTTGATCGCCTTTCGTCGCCTCGCGCTCGGCGAGTAGGCGATGCCGAGCTTGGACACGATCGGCCACTCCAGCGCCGCCCCGTCGATCAGCACCGGGTCGAGGTCGCGCGCGCCGTCGTCGGGCGTCGGTACGAACTGCAGGCTCTCGATCAGCAACGCGTGTCGTGCTTGCGCCAGCGGATCGTCCGGGGTGGCCCGTTTGCCGATGAGCTGCTCCCCGGTCGTCGCGGTCGGCCACGTGTCGCGGCCCGCGACGGCCGCCGCGAGCCAGCACGCTGCCGCCGTCGCTTTCCGGCCGGCTTCGGCAGCGGCGCCCGCCCGCTCGACCAGCTGGCGCTTCAACGCGGGGCAAACGGCCCGCGCGACCCGCTCCCCGACAGCCTTCGTCGGCGCGGTCAGCCACGGTGCTGCGGCGACCCGCTCGAACGGATCGGTGAGCGTGTCGAACGCGCGACACGTCTCCAGCCAGCGCTCCGTCGCGCGGAGGTCGAGCGTCACCGTCGTGCGTCGTGCGTTCAGCGCGCGCCTCACCGCGCCGAGCGCGGTGTACGTTGCGCCGCCCGTTCGGTTCGCGAGCGCCTTGCGTTCGGCCGCGAGCAAGTGCAACGCGCGCAACCGAACCGCTTGGTTGACGCGTTGGGCGAACCGCTTGTTCGCGCGCGGGTCGCGATTTGCATACCACGCTCCGAGTGCCTCGAGGTTCGGTGAACCATCGATCGTATTCGCATACGCGAGGAGCGTCTTCGCCCGGGACAGGTAGCCCGACTTCGCGAGGCTGGATAGCATCGAACGCCGCGCGACCCCGACGTCCGTCGCCTCCAGCTCGCGCCGCGCGTCGGCGCGGAGCGCCCGGTCGACGGCGAACCGTCCGGACGTCGGCAGTCGCCCGTACGCATCCGCGTAGCGCTGCATCTTCACGTCGAACGGCTCGTCGCGCACTTCCGCGAGAAACGCCTCCCACCGCTTCGCGCCTTCTCGCTGCTGCTCCCGGTGGCGCTCTTTGGCGATCGTCTTGCGCAGTGCCGCCAACTGGCGGCCGACCTCCTTCAACTCGACGCCCGCGATCTCGTAGTCGATCAGCGGGTTCTCGCGCGGGCGCTTCTCCTCGATCCGTCGTTTCGCGTCGGCGAGGATCTCGGCCCGCGACTGGAAGCCGTGGCAATCCGGACGGAAGAAGTCTGCCGTCGCGACGAGGAAACCGACCAGGCGCCGATCCCGCACCGCGGCATACCGACGGGGCAGGTCCGTGTCGAAGACCAGCGTGGGTCCTTGCGAGTCCACCGTGCCGAAGAAACCGAGCGGCCTCATCTCGAACTGACGACGGCATCGCTCACCCCACGCGTCGGGGCCCGGGCGACGTGGCTTGCGTGCCGGACTCCGCAACTCGCAGTAGTAGCCCAGCACATCATCGGACTTCGGGTCGGTGTAGAGGATCAGCCGGGCGAGGTCGCCGTGGTTCGCACGAACGTCGACGCGCATCGTCCCGGACGCTTCGTCCATGCGCCGGTCGACGCCGGCGATCGCCGAGTGCGCCTGCAACGCCTTCACTGCCGCCGGATCCAGCTTGCCCCGCCAACTGATGTCGAGCCCCATCAGCTTCTCGTCGCGGACGACGTCCTGAACCCGCAGTTGCGTGACGGCCGTCGCGATCGGGGGCTCGGGCGCTTCTCCGCCGCCACAGCCGGACACGAGGAGTGCGAAGACCGCGAGCAATGCGCGGAGAGCGTACGGCATCGAACCCTGCCTTTCCGGCGGACGAGGGTAGGCGGCCTACGGGATCGTCACGCCGACCGGCGCCGATGCGCCGACGACCCGGCCGCTACGAATTGCGATCGCCTGGGCGAAGATGCGCAGGCCGGCGAGCCCGGCGAGTTGCGGAATGGTCACCCGTGCGGAGGCTTCGCCGCGCGCGTCCAATTGGCCGTGCATTCCGGTGAAGAGGCCGGCGTTGGTAACGGAGAGCCGAAGGAGCGGATCGTGCGCCAGGAAGAGGCGAAACCCGTTGCCGATCGGGGATCCGCGGTGGATCGAGAACGCGATCGCCGACATGTAGAGGGCGCCCGGTTCGCCGGGAAACGAGATGCGCAGCGGCCACGTTGAACCGCGGGTCGCAGGCCCCAGGCCGGCCAGCGTGCGGCCGCGGGCGACGGCCATCAGCGGTTGCGACCGGGGCGGCAGAGGGAGGCTGCGGATCGTGACGTTTTGGATCGGATCGAACTCGTCGATGCGGTTGTGCCATAGGCTCATGGAGAAGAGGGTGCCCCGGGGTCCGCGTTCGATCACGTTCGGCTTGGCGTTGGTCACCAACGTCGTCACGAGGGGCGGTGACGCGAGTGTGAACGCCGCGAGGTGGTCGCCGTGCTTGCCGACCATCGCTGCGAGCTCGGGCGACCACTCTGCGTTGGCGCCGGCGAAACTCGGCAGATTGAGCGTGGTCGTCACGCTCGGCCCGTGCAGTGTGTACGCCCGATTCGCAAACGTGTCGATCGCGTGTCCCGAGTGCGGCTCCAACACCGGATTGCCCCATGCCAACACGTTGTAGGTTCGTAGCCGGGCGGGGCCCGCCGGGGTGAAGTCGAAGAAATCGACCGTGCGCACGCCGAAGTCGCTTCCCCACAGCCGTCCAGCGCCGTCCAGCTCCATCAGTGCACCGGGGACCGTTCCGGAGACGGTCTGCACGACGCCGTTGGGGGGCACGGCGAGGGTCTTGCCCCACGTCGAGATCAGCATCGATCGGTTGTCCGGGCTCGACAAGATCGTGCGGGGCGCCCCGGGGAAGCCCACCACCGTCGAAGGGACGTTGGACGTCGGCGTGTACCGCATGAGCAGGTAGGTGCCCGGCGATTGCGTATCGACCGCGAACAGCAGGTCGCCCGGCTGGTATTGCGCCCCGACCGCGCCGACGGCCAGCATCAGTAGGAAGAGCACGGCACGCATCATCGGTTCCTCGCGATCGTCGGCTGGGCTCGCATTGGACCGCTGTCGCGCGCGTGGTGTCAAGCGATTCTCTATCGTTCAACTTCCCGACGCACTTTCCTGATATCCGGAGGGCACTCGTGACATCGGGCTTCCGACCCGCGGGCCGTCTGACGGCTCGTCCGTTCTTGGGAGACCGACATGAAGCGACTTCTGATCGCCCTCACGATCGTGATCGGCTGTGTGGCCGGCGCGAGCGCGCAACCCGCCGAAGGCGACATCGTCTTCTCGACCACCTCCGGCGTGTTCCATCTGCCGGCCGACTTTTCGACCGCCGAGAGCATCTGGCCGGGCACCGGTATCGGCTCCCTCGGCCTGCAGTGCATCAAGACTGCCTACGGCAACCAAGGCGTTGTCGGCGGGGACATCTCCGGCGCGATGTATCGCATCACGACCGGCGGCTCGATCGTGACGCTCGGCAATCTCACGAGTGGTTGGGCGACCGGCATCGACCTCGACACCGACTACCGCTACATCTGCTCCGCGAGCACCGCCGGGCTCGTGACGAAGGGGATCTCCGCGGGAAGTTCGGTGTTCCACAATGCGTCCGGCGCGACCGTCAACGGGATCTGCCGCAACCTGCGAACCGGGGACTGGGCATTCGTCACGACGGCGCCGACGCAGACCTACCTCGGTGTCGTCTCCCACAGCGGTGCGTCGCTGACCCGGCTCGCGACGATTCCAGGCGGGGCGACCGGCGTCTGCTACATGCCGGACGTCGATCAGTATGCGGTGACGTTCCTGTCCACCACGACGCCGCTGCAGATCTACAGCTCGACCGGAGCGCTGCGTCAGAGCGTGTTCCTGCCGACGAACGTCCGCGGCAACTGCTGCGCGTACGACCAGCGCACGAGCCGACTCTACGTCGGCACGATCGAGGGCGTTGCCTACGAACTGACGAACACCGGCGTGTTCGTTCGTCGACGGGCGATGACACGCGGCGCGATCAACGGGATCGACGTGTTCGGCGACCAGCGGATCAGCATCCGCGTGTTCGGGACTTCACCGGTCGACATGAACGTCATCCTGTCCTTCCGCGGGTCGGCGGGGAAACCCTACTGCCTCGCGCTCTCGCTCGGGATGGCGCCCGGCCTGACGATCCCGGGCGCCGGCCGGATCAACCTCGCGCCGGACGGGCTGTTCTTCGCGACCGTGTGCGGCGGCCAGCCGTTCTTCACGCAAGGGTTCACCGGGACGATGCGCGCGGCGAACAGCGGGAACGGCTTCTTCACGATCCCCGCGCACGTGCCGTTCGGCACGCCGGTCCACGTATCGGGCGTCGTGATCGACCCCGCGCAGCCGGGCGGATTCCTGCTCGGCAACACAGAGACGATCGTGCAGCATTGATGGAGACCTACATGAAGCGGCTCTTGACTGGGGTCGCGGTCGCGATCGGTTGTGTGGCCGGTGCCCACGCACAACCCGCCGAAGGCGAGATCGTCTTCTCGACGACGGCCGGTGTGTTTCACCTGCCGGCCGACTTCTCGAGCGCCGAGAGCGTGTGGCCGGGCACCGGCGTCGGGTCGATCCGGTTGCAGTGCATCAAGACCGCCAGCGGCAACCAGAGCGTCGTCGGCGGAAGCGCGACGGGCGCGATGTTCCAGCTGACGGTCGCCGGCACCGTGTTTTCGTTGACCAGCCTCACGAGCGGGTGGGCGACCGGCATCGACCTCGACACCGAGCACCGCTACATCTGCTCGGCGAGCACCGCCGGGCTCGTGACGAAGGGGATCTCCGGCGGGAGTTCCGTCTTCCACAATGCGTCCGGCGCGACGGTCAACGGGATCTGCCGCAACCTGCGAACCGGGGACTGGGCGTTCGTCACGACCGCACCGGCCCCGGAGGTTCTCGCCGTCGTTCCGTTCAACGGGCAGTCGATGACGCGGCTTTCGTTGATCCCGAGCGGTGCGACGGGCATCTGCTACATGCCCGACATCGATCAGTACGCGGTGACGTTCTTGTCGACCACGACACCGCTGCAGATCTACAGCTCGAGCGGGACGTTGCAACGGAGCGTGGTCCTGCCGACGAACGTGCGCGGCAACTGCTGCGCCTACGACCAGCGCACGAGCCGACTCTACGTCGGAACCGCCGAGGGTGTTCTCTACGAGCTGACGAACACCGGGGCGTTCGTGCGACGACGCTCCACGACGAGGGGCTCGATCTCCGGCATCGATGTCTTCGGTGACCAGCGGATCAGTGTGCGTGTCGTCGCGACGGGACCGTCGTCCGTGAACGTGATCCTCTACTTCGCCGGATCGGCGGGGAAGCCGTACTGCCTCGCGCTATCGCTCGGCGTGGCGCCCGGCCTGACGATCCCGGGCGCCGGCCGCATCAACCTCGCGCCGGACGGATTGTTCTTCGCGACCGTGTGCGGCGGCCAACCGTTCTTCACACAGGCCTTCACCGGGACGATGCGACCGACGAACAGCGCCAACGGCTACTTCACGATCCCGGCACACGTTCCGGTCGGCACGCCCATCCACGTGTCGGGCGTCGTGATCGATCCCGCGCAGCCCGGGGGGTTCCTCGTCGGAAACACCGAGACGGTCGTGCAGCACTGACGGCTACCGCTGGCGCAGCTCCTCGTAGCGCTCGAAGTCCTCGCCGGCACCGACTTGGTCGCCGAGCGCTGCGCGGGCCTGGCCGCGGTAGTGGTAGGCCACGGCGAGCTTCGGGTCGGCCTCGATCGCCGCGTCGCAGTCCTCGATCACCTCGTCCCAGTTCTCGAGCTGGACGTGGATCCAGGCGCGCGTCGCGAGCGATTGCGCGTCCTTCGGGTCGAGCTTGACCAGCACGTCGTAGTCCTCGAGCGCGCGGTCGAACGCCTTGCGCATCGCGAGAAGGTAGCCGCGCTGGCTGCGCGCGTCGCGGTTCTTCGGGTCCGCCGCGATCACCGCGTCGAGTTCCTCGAGCGCGTCGTCGGGCCGCTCCAATCGCATCAGGATGTCCGCGCGTCGCATCCGGAACCGCGCGCACTTGGGGGCGCGTCGAAGCGCTGCATCGACGTCCTCGAGCGCACCCTCGAAGTCCTCGTCGACCGTGCGCTCGTAGGCGCGAAACTCGCGAGCCCGCAGCGAGTATGGGTAGCGGTTGAGCACGTCGTCGAGCGTCTCGATCGACGCATCCCGTTCGTCGGCGCCGCGCTGCACCTGGGCGATGCGGAGCAGGACGTCCGGGACGGAGGGGCGTAGTGCGAGGGCGCGCTCGACGTCTTTCATCGCCTTGGCGCTCTCGTCGGTCATCATGTAGACGAGCGCGCGGATCGAGAGCGCGAACGCGTTGCGCGGGTCCTTCTCGAGCACGGCGTCCAGTTCGTCGAGGGCATCGTCGCTGCGCTCCGGGCCGCACGCGTATGCGCGCTGGCACCGGATCGTGTCGTTGCCGGGTGCGGCCGCGAGCGCGGCCTTGAAGTCGCGGCTGACCGCTTCGGTGTCCTCGCGACTGCGGTGGAGGTAGGCGCGCGAGACGAGGGTGCGGGCATCGCCGGGCTCGAGCTCGAGGGCGCGGTCGAGGTCGGCGACCGCATCGTCGAGTCGTTCGAGCGAGCCGAAGATCCGACTGCGCAGCGCACGGTTTGCGGCGGTGTCGCGGAGTTCGATCATCCGGTTCGCGGCGACCAACGCCTCCTTCGGGTCCTCGGCGTCGTCGGCCATTCGCGCCTTGGCGTAGTAGACGAGGTCCGAGTCGGCCGACACGAACAGCGCGTCCTTCATTCGACGCTCCGCCTCGGCGTGGCGCGCGTCTTCGGCGAGCTCTGCGGCGTGTCGCGCGATCGCGCCGGCTTCGAACGTGCGGCGGGCGCCGACGCGCTCGAGGTCGGCGGCCGCCCCGTCGGAATCGCCGAGGCGCTTTCGAGTGACCGCACGAAAGGCGCGAAGCAGCGTGTTGTCCGGTCGCAGTTCGACCGTGCGGTCGCGGTCGGCCAGCGCGGCCTTCCAGTCGTCCGCTCGCTCTCGGTAGTACGCGCGTTGGGCATACGCATCCGGCCGGTCGGGGAAGAGTTCGATCGCGGTCGCGAGGTCGGCATCGTAGCCTTCGCGTTTGCCTTCGTGTTTCGCCGCCGCCCGCATCAGGAGCAGCGGGTAGCTGCGCGGGTGTTTCTCGAGGGCCGTGTCCAGCGCCTCGATCGCCGCGTCGTAGTCGCGCCGGCGCAGGTGCGCCCGGCCGCGGATCCGGTGCGCGCGCCAGCTCCCCGGCAGCCGCTCGAGCATCGCCGAAGCGGCTTGCAGCGCGTCGTGAGTGCGGTAGCGGGCGAGCAGCGAGCGCGCGTGGATGCGGTGCGCATCCACCGAGTGCGGGTGGGTCTCGAGAATGGCGGCGAGATCGGCCTTCCCGCGCCACGGTTCTCCGAGCCAGCTCGCCCAGCTCGCGCGGTCCAACCGGTCGTCGGGGTCGGTCACCTCCGCGGCGAACGCCTCGTCGATCGCGTCCTTCGCGGCCTTCGGCTGCACGGAATCGGCCTGACCGATGACGTAGGCGAACGTGAGCAGCGCGCGCGGCCGCTCGATCGGTTGCTCGAGCGCGCGCTCGGCGTCCTCGCGTGCCGCGTCGAGGCGGCCGAGTTCGGCGAGGGCCAGCGCCCGGCCTTGGTACGGCCGGTGCGCTTTCGGCAGGCGCTCGATCGCCTTGTCGTAGGCGGCGACCGCGCCGACGGTGTCGTCGAGCTCGGCGCGGATCCGTGCGAGCACGACCCACGCCCGTCCATCGGTGTCGTCGAGTTCGATAGCCCGTTGCGCGGCGGCGAGCGCCTCTTCCTCGCGTTCGACGGCCGCCAGCGCGACGGCGAGACCCCGCACCGCCTGCGCGCTCTCGGGTGCCGACTCGGCGAGCGCCTCGTGCGCGGCGAGTGCCTCGGTATCGTGGAAGCGGCGTCCGATCACCCGCGCGAGGATGTAGCGTGCACCGACGTGCTCGGCGTTGCGCGCGAGAATCGCGCGCGCGTCCGCGGACGCCTCGTCGAGATCGAAGCGGAAGATGCCGATCTCGGCGCGCAGCATGCGCGCCGCGACGTCGTCACCGTTGGCGTCGATCGCGTCCGTCACGAGGCGGTGTGCGTCGTCGATCTCGCCCCGATCGAAGCACGCCTGCGCCTGTCGCACACCGTCGCTGACCGTCTCCTGGCCGCGCGCCGAAACGGCACACGCGACCCACACGATGCACGCGATCCCGGCGAGTCGATACCCCATCGTTGCGCTCCCGTCACTTCCCGCCACCACCGCCCAGACGGTAGCCGGCCCACGCACGATCGTCAACGGCGCGTCAGGTAGCCACCACCCGTACACGGCAGCGGTTGGAACCGCCGTCGAACCCCCGGGCGTTCGGCACGTTTTCGAAAATTGCGGGCGCCGATCGGTCCGGGATTCCGGCGGCCGAGGCACTGTGAGGACGGACACGACCGGAGCAGCGATGCGGATCAGCCTCGATGAACTCCTCGCGCACGACGCATGGGTGCGTGCGCTCGCGATGCGCCTCGTCACCGACGAGCATGCAGCGGAGGACCTGGTCCACGAGACCTGGGTCGCGGCGCTCGAGCGCTCCGCCGGCTCTCCGTCCCATCCCCGCGCGTGGCTTCGTGGTGTCGTCCGCAATCTCGCTCGCCGTCACCACAGGGAACGCGAGCGGCGTCGTGCTCTCGAGCCCCGAGTCGCCCGCGCGGAGACGTTGCCGTCGGTCGCGGAGATGAGCGAGCGAGAAGCGGTTCGGCAGCGCGTCGTGCACGCGGTCTTCGCGCTTGACGAGCCGTATCGAAGCGCGATCCTGCGCCGCTACTTCAATGACCTTCCGCCGCGTGAGATCGCGCGCCGTCACGACGTGGCGGTCGGGACGATCGAAAAGCGACTGTCGCGAGGCTTGGCACAGTTGCGGGCGCGTTTGGGGCGCGAGTTCGGCGGCGACTCCGATCGCGACCGCGCGCTCGGTGTGATCATCGCCCCCGTCGCGTCGACGTTTCTCCCCCGAATCCCGACTGGAGTCGTGCTGATGGGTATCAAGACGAAGTTCGCCGTCGCGACCGTTGCGACCGTTGCGACCGTTGCGACCGTTGCGGCGACCGTGCTGTTTTGGCCGGGATCTCCCGACCCGACACGTCCGACCGGCGCGGCACCCGGCGTCGCGCGCGACGACGGGGCGCCCGAGGCTCCAACTGCTGCCGCTCCGCCGGTCACATCGACACCGGCGGCTCGACCTCGCACGAGCGAGCCGGCCGCGACGCCGCCGGTGTCGATCGAACCCGGCCCGGGCGCGGTCAGCGGCGTCGTGCGGGGTGTCGACGGCGCCGCGCTCGCGAGAGCATTGGTGCGAGCGCTCGCGTATGAACCATACGCCGTCGATCTCGAGGTCATTGCCGAAACCCGCGCCGACGATGCGGGGCACTATCGCCTCGGGTCGCTCGACACGCGCTGCGTCGTCGAGGCGTCGGCCGAAGGGCACGGTCGCGTTCGTCGACACGCGACCCCGCACACTCGCGTCGACTTCGTGCTCGACCGGGCCGCGACGGTGCGGGGCCGCGTCCTGCTCGCGGAGGGATCGACGCCGGTCGCCGGTGCGCGGGTCGCACTCTACCACTGGCGGGCGAACGATGCGTTCGACTACCGACGGAACTACGCGGGCTCGCGGGCACCGCTCGGCAGCACGCGCACGGGCGATGACGGACGCTTCCGACTCGACGGCGTTGCGCAGGGCACGGTGCGGCTGCGGGTCGTGCCGGACAACGGTCCCCAGACGCACAGCGATGCGATCGTCGTCGCTGCCGGCGCCACGGTCGAACGGGACGTCGTGCTCGCGCCGACGATCCGCCTCGCCGGACGTGTGACCGATCGCGTCACCGGTGAGCCGATCGCAGGCGCGTCGATCGTCGCGGGCCGTCACCACCGCACGACGAGCGCCGCCGACGGCTCGTTCGAGCTGGTACGATTCGCTCGCAATCCCTACGACCGCCACATGGTTCCGATCGTCGTGGCGCCGGGCTACTACCCGCGTCAGTTCATGCTGGGATGGAACCACTACGACGTCGAGCGCGTACTCGATGCAGCGCTGCGTCCGGCCGCGACGATTCGCGGTCGGGTCGTCGGCCCCGCCGGACCGGTGCCGGGCGCGCGCGTGTCGACCAACCCCGCGATGGTCGACGCGTATGGCGGTCCGCTCCCGCCGATCGTCTGGCGAACCGACGCCGACGGGGCGTTCTCGATACCGGCACCGGCCGGGAACGGCCGTTCGCTGCGGGTGTATGCGACGGCTCCGGGCTTGGGGTGGACTCGTTCGGCGGAAGTCCGCGTGACGGCGGGCGAGACCGTCGATGGACTCGACGTCCGGTTCTTGCCCGGCGCGACGATCGTCGGGCGCGTGCGAACGGCCGGCGGCGCCGATGTCGTCGGTGCTCGGGTGAGTCTCTGGGCTCCGCACGCTCGGCGAGGCGGCCTGTTCGTTCGGCGGATCACGATCGAGTCCCACGCGGGGGGGCACTACTCGATTCCGGGCGTGCCGGATGGTGAATACGAGGTGCGGGTGATCCCACCCGGCGTCGTGGACGGCGACGCCTCCCCGTGGCGCGGTGCGATCTACGCGCCGGTCGTCGTCCGCAACGGCGCGGCGCCACGCGTCGACGTGACACTCGAGCGGGGGACCGCGATCACGGGTCGCGTCGTCGACGCAACGGGACGGCCGATCGCGGACGCGATCATCCGCGCGACCGTCGCCCAGCCCGGTCGGGTACGCGACGTGACCGTTCCTTGCCAACGGATCGCGCAGTCCGACGGCGACGGCCGCTTCAAGATCGACGGGCTCTGGGACGTCGAGCAGCCGTACTACGTGCGTGCGTTCAAGCGCGGCTATCACGACCGCATCGAAAGCGGTGTCCTCCCGTCGAGCGCGCCCCTGACCATTACGCTCGACGCACTTCGCGAGGTCGCCGGCCGCGTGGTCGACGCGCGAACGGGCGATCCGGTGACCGCGTTCCTGATTCGCACGCGGCCGCTCGCGGATGCGGAAGGCACCAAGCCGCAGTGGTCCCAAAGCGCTCGCATGGGCGGTCACTTCACGACGACAGACGGCCGCTTCACGCTGCTCGTATCGCCGGGGTCTTACTCCTTGGCCGTGACCGCGAGCGACGGCCGTCGTTCCGACGCGATTCGACTCGACGTACCCGCGTCCGGGGATCCGCCGCCGCTCGAGTTTCTCGTCTCGACCGGTGCGACGGTGCGCGGTCGGCTCCGCCCACCCGAGGGCGAGCTTCGTCACGCACGCATCGAGATCTACGCGCGGCGTCCCGCCGGGCTGCATCGTGTCAAGCAGGTCACGCTGGGACTGGACAGCGAATTCACCGCGAGCGGTCTCGATGCCGGAGAACACGTGCTCTACGCGAACGCCGTCGACAGCGACGACCGTCGGCTCGTCGCGACCACGCGCGTCGTGTTGCGCAACGGCGCCGCCACCGACGTGACACTCGACGTCGATCCGCCGGCAACGGCGCGAGTCCTCGTGCTCGGGGCGGACGGCCGTCCGTGCCCGGACGCAACCGTCACGATCGTTCGTTCCGACGCGGTTCCGTTCGCCCTGGACCTCAGCCGTTCGGCTGCGCTGATCGCATGGTCGCGCAAGGCAAGCAAGGCGAGTGGGTCGACGTCACGCGCGGAAGTGCTCGCAGCCCGTCGGCGCGCGCTCGAAGGGCTGACGAAGACCGGTGCGGACGGTCGCCTGGTGCCGCTTGTCGTGCTTCCTGGCGACTACACGATCGGCGTCAACGCGCCCGGTCACGCCCCGCATCGGAGCACACTCGCACTCGTCGCGGGGTCGGAGCAACACGTCCGGATCCGGCTCGAGGCGGCTTCGCGCGAGTCGGATTCGAGGTGAGCGTCTCGAGCGCCGTCATCTGGTCGAGAACGTCCAGACCCAGGGCTCGTCGCCGGTGCTGAGCTGTGCGACGACGGTGTAGCGGGAGGCGCGCTTCAGGGGCGCTTTCGGAATCAGGCAGTAGGCGCCCGGGGGCACGAGTTCGGGGTTGATCGGGGTCGCGGGCGTGATGGCCCAGCAATCGACTTGTGGCGCGGACGGCGAACCGCCGTGGTGCAGCGTCATCGTCGCGGTTGCCTCGCTGCTCCATCCGAAGTGCTGCAGCGTGACCGGATAGCCGAAGCCGGCCTGGTTCGCCCCGGGCACCGGGTTCGGCAGTTCGGGTTGGAAGGCGACCGGGACCGACCGCATGTTCGGCGGGGGCCACGGGACCCAACCGCGTTGGAGCGACGGATTCGACACCGACGTCGCGTCGAGCACGGCGATGTCGTCGTGCATGCCCCACCCGATTCGAAGCAGGCACGGGTTGAGCAACGGAAGGCGGTGGTAGAACGTGCCCATCCAGCCATCGATCGCGTCTTTCGACGTGCGGCTGCCCGGCGCGATCACCGAATGCTGACCTGCCCACGCACCCGCTGCCGAGAAGCCCTCGCGGTCGGGGTATTCCTCGTGCGCGTCCGGCCACTTCGCGAGCTGCGCGCGGTGCTTCGCGAGGTACTGCGCGTGAGCGAGCGCGCCGGCGCTGAGTTCCGGCTCGATCTCGAGCGGCTCGATCCCGGAGAACTGGGGTTCGAATGCTTCGGCGCGGATCCGTTCCAAGTACGCGAGCGCCTTGCTCGTTCGTGCGGGCAGCGCCCCACGATCGGCAGGAGTCAGGCGTTGTTTGAGCCCGACGGTCCGACCGATCAGCCAACCGCGCCAGCGTTCGTCGAACGCCGCGATCGGCTCGCCGAGCGCGCTCTCCATCTTCGCGCGCATCGCCGAGCTTCCCGGCGTGAAGGCCGACTTCTCGAGGAGATCGACGAAACGCCCTTCCTCCTGCAGGTATTCGACGACGAACGTGCTCTTCAAGACGTCCACGCCGGACAGCTTCACCGCGTTGTCGACCATCGCGTGCGACCAGGCGGGATCGGCTCGATGCCCGGCCATGTAGCGGAGCCACGCGCGTGTGCCCGCGAGTCCCGCGCCGCGCAGGTGTCTCACGCGTCGCCACTCCGGCGACTGGACGGCGTCGGGGTAGCGGGCCGCGATGCGCTTCTCGTCGATCTCCTCGCCGCACAGCGTGGGCGCTTCCGCGCCGAGATACGCGAGGCAGACCCAGCTCAGGTGCCCGAAGTGCAAGCACGGCTGTACCTTGCGCCCCTTGACTTCGGTCCAGTCGACACTGAGGTCATACGCGAGGTATGCAAACGTCGGCAAGAACGCCTCGTACTCGCGGACTTCGTAGATGCGAAAGCCGGGCTCGAAAAATCGGTCGACGTAGAACCACGCCTGCGTCTCGAACGGTGCCCGCTTGTCCTTTGCGATCTTCCCGCGCTTGATCAGCTCGTCGAGGAGCGCGACGAACGACACGTGCGTCTTCACGACGATGATGCGCCGCCTCGCCGCACACGTGGGCAACCGGAGCGGTTTGCCCCGGATGAACGCGGAGAGCGCGCTCGCGCGAAGCGCCGCACGCACGAGACTCACCGCACGCCCGCGCCCGATGTCGGTGTGGATCGTGAGCCCGCCGTAGCGCACGGCGGTCGCGGGCCGGCCGAAGAACCGAAACACCGGGTCCGTGCTGTCGGTGACGTCGAGGTCGACCGGCAAGCGGCGCGCACGCTGCAACGCGGCCTGGATGTCCGCGCGGCGTTGCAGGCGCTTCGCTTCGGCCGCGGACCGCCAGACGCCGTCGGACCGGGTGTGGCCGAGCGCCTTGCGCGCCTGCTCCACGTCGGCGTCGAAGAACAGAGCGAGCCGCGCCAGTTTCTCGCGGTTCGGCTCGTGCGCTTCCTCGACGAGCCGCGCGATCCGCCGTGCGATCGCCTCGGCCTTGCGCGCTTCCGACTTCGCGGACCGAGCCCGCCGTTCGCGGGCGGTGCTCGAGCGGAGCGTGTTGTCGAGCTTCTTCAGCGTCGTCGACTCGTAGCCGAGCCGTCCGAGCAACTGCACCGTCTCCGCCGCGTGCGCCGTTTGTCCCTTGCGCGCGAGGGCGCTCGCGAGCTTCTCGATGTCCCGCAAGAGCGGCTTCGGCAGCAGATCCGCCGCCGCGTCCGGTTGCGCCGAGCCCACCAGCGCGAGCCAGGCCGTGATCGCGCAAACGAAGAGGTGCTTCCGGACGCCCATGCGTCGGATTCTCGCACGATCTCGCGGCCGGCGCTACTCGTCCTCGTCACGGAGCTCCCGGGCCACCGACATGAAATGGTCGACGACTTCGAGCGGGAGGTAGTGGTTCTCGTGGGTGCTCTTGCCGCGGTTGGCGACGCCCAGGAACCCGATCGGCCGGCCCTCGCCCTTGATCGCGAACAGGAGTTCACGCGACGCGCGCCGGTCGGTCACGTCGACGAGTTCGAGTGTGACGAAGTCGGGACCGTAGCCAGTGATGAACTCATACGTGCGCCCGTCGCAGTGGAGGAGCCCGTCGTCGTCGACTCGCAATCGAGGCGCGTCGTCGTCGCTCGTCGCGGCCGCCGCATCGCGTGACGCGAGCAACCGTTGGTAGCCCGGGTCCTCGAAGCTCTTCGGCGCCGGCAAGTCGAGCGCCCATCGCACCAGGCGGGCGCCGAGTGCGGCGCTCGTCAGGCCGAGCCCCGCGGCCCACGCGAGCGCAAACGGCCGGCTCGTCTCCGCCGAGAACGCCGCGACGGTGAACGCGAGCAGGACGCCGAGGAATGCGAAGAGCGCGACGATCGCGAACACCGTCCGCGGCCATCGGCGAAGGCCACCGCCGAGACACAGCGCGCAGCCGGTGTAGATACCGAGTATGACGCGCCACGCCGGATTCACCTGATCGCGCCCGTCGTCGAGGGAGCGAAGGCTCGGGACGAGGGGTGCGAGGGTCGTCGCGGCCATGACGAGCAACCCGATCGTCAGCGCGACCGCGAACAGCCCGTCGAACATCGCTCGCGGAAGCGCTCGCGTCACCCACGTCGTCGCGACCGCCCAACCGCAGCCGAGGCCGAACGCCGCTTCGAGGTAGGCGACCTCCGACGGTCCGCGAAGGCGGGGGCCCTCGGTGAGCGCGAGCAGCACGCCGGCTGCGCATCCGAGCGAGAAGAGCGTGCCGGCCACGATGCCGAGCAGGCGATAACGCGCGAGAAGCGCCTCGACGACGAGCAGTCCGACTGCATAGGCCGCGAGCACCGTGAGGGCGACGCCGACGATCTGCGCGCGGCCGACTGCCCCGGCCGACTTGCCGTGCCCGTAGATCGCGAGGGTGACCGTCGCGACGATCAGTGCCAGCGCACCCACTGCTGCGAATCGGTTGTAGGAGGTGATCCTCAGCGGGTTCGCTCGGCTCGCGCGCATGATAGACTCATTCTACGCGCGGCCCATTGCGGAGACCCCATGCTACGACGGATGGTTCAACACTTCGGGCTCCAGATCGCGGTCGCGACGCTCATCGTGCTCGCGATCGGCACCGGTGTGGCTTGCCTGCTCCTGGGCTGGACGCTCGGCTTGATCATCGGTGCGGTCGCGTTCGTCCTGTTCGACGGCCTCGGTTCCGTGTGGGAGGTCGCGACCTACCGGCCGCGCCGGCGGATCGCGGACGCGTTGGACCGACACGATCGACGATCGTTCGGCGAACAGACCCGAGACAACCCGACCATTCGGTAGATCCGAGCGCCGGTCTTAGTTGACCGGGATCCAGAGGTTGCCGTCGGTGCCCGTCGTGTTCACCGCGACGAGGCCGACGATCGCGTCGTCGGTGGAGGGAGCGACGAACGCGGCGTCCATCTCCGGCGAGGCGAACTGGCCGCTGTATTCGGTCGCCCGGTTGTTCGTCATCAGCACGTCGCCCTCCTGGTTGACGAAGAACGCGCGCGTGCCGGACGTACGGTAGGTGATCGGCCAGGCGTAGCAGCACCAGAAGATCTCGGCGTTGCCGCCGACGAGCAGCTGCGTGGCCCCGCCGTTGGCCGCTTCGAGCACGCCGACGCCGTCGACGTCGGCGATCGCGATTCGGAACATGTAGCCGGCCTTCGTGACGACGCCGGACTCGATGGAGCGGAACGCGGAACTCAGCACGGGGGTCATCACGACCTCGCCGGCGTTGACCCCGGCGTTCGTGCGCACCGCGGTGGCGCCCGACATGTCGCCGAAGTAGCCGAACTCGCCTTGGCCGTTCTCGTCGACGTCGATCACCCGCGACGTCTGGAACTGTGCCTGCGCCGAGGTGATCGTGCGCAGCGTCGCGACCGCGGCCGTCTCGTTCGACAGCACTCGCGCGTTCACGAGGTTGGGAATCGCGATCGACGCGAGGATCGCGATGATCCCGACGACGATCATCAGCTCGATGAGTGTAAAGCCACGTTGCCCGTTCATCCCCTGCTCCTCCGCTTCGATCCCTCCCTCTGGATCTTCGGAATCCGCCGGGGAAAGTTGTGTTGCAAGCTGCGAAAAAGGGGAATCCGGGTCCCGGATCGGGACGGCTACGACTTGGTCGACACCGTGACCATGATTCGCAGCAGCCGGTCGCCGCGGCACGGCGCCACGCCGTAGCAGGCGCGTGCCGCCCCGTCGCCGCTCCCTGTTCCGCGAACCCGACGCAACGCCTTGCCCAACAGTTCGAGCGGATAGCGCGCGAGTCGGACCCACGTGCGCGACGTCGGCGGCATGAACTGGAGGCGATCCTGCAGACGGTCGATCGCGGTGAAGTACTGCGCGTGGCGCTCCGTCGACGCGAATCGCGCTTCGACGAGCCGGTAGTACTCCTCGGGGCGATACTCGTGCAGGTGATACGCGGGGTGCGACGTGTAGGCGATGTTCGGCGTCGAACAGATCAGCGTGCCGCCGGGCCGGAGGATGCGATGCATCTCGTCGAGGAACCGCTGACCGTCCACGACGTGTTCGATCGTCTCGAAACTGACGATCGCGTCGAAGGAGGCGTCGGGGAACGGCGTGTCGAGCACGTCGAACGAGACGTAGTCGTCGCCGCTTCGTGCTCGCTTGGCTGCCGTGAGTTGCGCCGTGTCGATGTCGCCGCCGATCGCGACGCACCCGCGACCGAGGAGCAGTTCGGTGCCGTACGCGGTGCCGCACGCGGCGTCGAGGACGCGCATGCCGGCGCGCAACCGCTCGGTCGCAAAGCGATACCGACCGACGTGCTGCTGCGAGAGGTAGTCGCGCTTGCCGACCGGGTCGTGCCGATCGATGCGTTCGGTCGGTCCAACGTCGATCGTCGTGTCGACGCTCGCGCGCGGCAGAGTGGAAACGATCGATTCGCTCATGGAAGTGCTCATCGGCAGATGGCCCGGGGCGTCTTGGCGTCGTCGGCGAACGCCGGCGAAGCGCTCGAAGGACTCGGGGATACCGGCGTTGACGTCGGTCGCTCTGCGGTCGTGTATCCGAGCTTCACGGCGGCGTCCGCGCCGAGCACGCGCTCGAGTGTGCGTCCGTCTTCGGCGTAGAACCCGCGGATCATCGCGACGAGTTCCGTGTCGAGTCGCGGCTTGTCGCTCGGGAACACGCGTGAGAGCATCCGGTCGGCCGCGTCGATCGCCGACACCGCGTAGCGACCGACCGTCGTCACCCGCTTCGGGGAGACGATGCCCCGGGCGCGATCGAAGTCGTGCGTGAACCGGCGACGCTGCGCGAGCAATCGGGCGCGCGGCAGCGAGTAGGTGCCTTTCGTGACGACCCGCGATGCCTCCGACGGGCCGCGCGTCGGGTCGACGCCGAGGAACTCGTAGAGACGCTGCACCGTCGCGGCCCCGTCCGTGACGAGGTCGGCGAACAGGATCACGGCGATCCGTTCGGCCGGGAAGCGGTCGTAGTAGCGTGCGAGGTGGGCGCCGTAGAAGCCGTACTCGCGCACTTCGATCGCCGCCGGATGGGTGTCGTCGTAGTCCCCGCGCAGGATCGCGCGCAAACCCCGTTCGATCGGCACGACCGGGATCACGCCGTACTGCATGTAGTGAAAGTAGGCGGAGACGATGCGCTCGACCGGGTCGCGCAGCGTCACGAGCAGCTTCGCGTCGGGGAAGTGGCGCTCGATGCGCGCCGGGACCTCGGGCAGGTTCAGGTAGTTCGGTCGCTTGATCCCGCGGACTTTGTCGGCAGCGTCGGCGGGGAAGCGGCGGAGCAACTCGTCGACCGCGGCCTCCGAGTAGAACGGATCCTGCAGGACGTTCGCCTCCTGCCGGATCAGGCTGATGTCGGGGTGAGCGTTCAGGTAGTGCTGCAGACTCGACGAGCCGGCCTTCTGCGCGCCGATGATGATGAAGTGCGGGGTCATGGTGGCGTTCATTGCGGGTATGGGTCAGATCAGGCGGCGACGCAGTGGCCCCGGCAGCCAGCCGATCACGGCGTAGGTCCAGAGCACGATGTGGCGCAGGCGGGTCGGGTGCAGTCGCAGCGCGGCCGAGAGCTCTCGCCGCGCATCGGTGCGTCGCCCCGCGCGAAGCAACCAGGTCGCGCAGTAGTGGTGAATCCGCGCATCGCTGCGTCGACGAAGGCGGCGCAGGGTTCGCGTCGAAAAGCCGCGTCGGATGTCCGGGTTCGCGAAGAGCCGATCGCGCACGGCGGCCGACACGGTGCGCATGTGCTCGACGTCGAGCGACGTGTTGTGCTCGTGCAGGCGCAGGCAGCAGAGCGGCGCTTCGGCGTAGCGAAACGCCCATCGCCCGGCGATGCGCGACCACATGTCCCAGTCGTCCGCGCCGGACAGCGCCTCGTCGAACCCGCCGAGCGCGTCGAAGCACTCGCGGCGCACGACGACGCCGGCGGTGCCGGGGACGATGTTCATCACGAGCATGTCGGAGCGCACGTCCCCGCGCATCCGGTCCGGGTTCACGCGTGGGCCCGAGTGGATCTGCCGGCCTTGCGAATCGACCCGCGCCGCCTGGCAGTGGACGAGCCCGACGTCGGGTGCGTCGGCGAACATCGGGATCTGGGTCGCGAGCTTGTCGGGTTGCCACAGATCGTCCTGATCGAGGAACGCGATGAACCGACCACGGCTCTTCGCGATGCCTTCGTTGCGCGCCGCCGCGATGCCCCGGTTGGGCTGGCGGATCACGCGGATTCGATCGTCGGCGATCGCGCGTACGGCATCGGCGCCGGCGTCCGTCGATCCGTCGTCGACGACGACGATCTCGAAGTCGTCGAACCCGCGCTGCGCGAGGACGCTCTCGATCGCGGTGCGGATCCAGCGCTCGCCCTGGTAGAGCGGGATCACGACGCTGACCGTCGGCGCATCGGCCGCGGGAGGCGTCGGCGCGTCGGTGACCGGTGCGACGAGGCCGGCGCTCATCGCCCGACGACCCGTTCGAAGACGGCGAGGTGGCGCGCTGCCGACTCGCTCCAGGAGAACGACCGGGCGCGTTCGAGTCCCGCGTCGGCGAGGCGGGCGCGGCACGCGTCGTCGTCGACCAGGCGGCGCATCGCGGCCGCGATCTCGTCGATTGAGCGCGGGTCGACCCGCATCGCTGCGTCGCCGCCGACCTCGCCGCACGCGGTGTCGCGCGCGGTGATCACAGGGCAGCCGCTCGCCATCGCCTCGACGATCGGCATGCCGAACGTCTCGTGCAGCGAGGGGAAGACGAACGCGATCGCACCGGCGTAGAGACCGGCGAGCGCGCCGTGGTCGAGTGCGTTGCGAACGACCTCGACACCATTCGGGACCCGTCGCTCGGGGAAGCCCGGCGCGACGACGACGAGTCGCGGTCGCGGTGTGGCGAGGCGATCGTAGGCGGCGAGCACGCGGTCGAGGTTCTTCTTCGGCTGGTACTGCGACACGTGCAGCAGGTAGGGCGCGACGCCGTCGGCGGCCGGTGCCGGTCGGAACGACTCGGGGTCGGCGGCGTGGTGGATCGGCGTGATCAACTCCGGCGCGATGCCGAGGCAACGGACCAGCTCGCCCTTGGCGTAGTTCGAGACCGCGATGACTGCGGCGTAGTGGCCGGCGATGCGACGCCACCGCTGACGGTTCGTCGCGTTGTGGACGAGGCCGCGCATCGCGTCGAGCATCGTGGGGAAGTAGTCGCGCGCGGGCACGGCCATCGGCGCGGCGCCGTGGACCGTCAGCACGACCGGGCCGGGTGCGTGTCGAAGCGCGTCGGTCGGCGCGTTGCCGCCCGAGACGGTCGGGTCCCAGTAGACGTCCGCGGCCGGCAACGGCGTGGCGCCGGTGAACGGGGCGAACACGACGCGGTCGCCCGCGAGTTCGCGCCGGATCGCGGTCGCGTAGCCGGTGATGCTGAGCGGCTGGCCGGGCGGTTCGTGGACCGCGATCGTCAGCACCGAGGAGGCCGGATCGACCGGGGCGGCGTCCGTCGGGGGCGCGGGGCGGGTGGCCGTATCGCTCATGGCCGCATCATCGGCAGTTCGGCGCGGGCGTCTGCAGTGGCCGGGGGCCGTGGCGGTCCGGGCGACGTAACACCATGACGAAAAAGGGATTGTGGCTCGGGCTGCAGTGCCTCGCCGGCCGGCGTCGAAGAGGAACTCGTGATGAACACGCGCGCACGCCCGATGGTCCGTGAGCCGCGTCCCGCCGGGGCCGTGGCCGGGGGGCGCACGCTCGACCGGATCGCGATCCTGTCCCCGTTCGGGGTCTATCCGGCCCGATCGGGCGGTCACGTCGCCGTGCTGGAGCCGGCTCGTGCGCTCGCGCGGCTCGGCACGCAGGTGCACCTGTTCGGGATGGGGGTCCGGCGCTTCGAGGCGTTCCGGCACGTCCGGTCGTTCGTGCGCGAGATCGAGCCCCGCCTCGTCGAGGAGCGCCACGTCTCGCTCTTCAACTGGCTGGACTACCTCCGCCGGGGCCGAAGCGGCTTGCCGGGCCTGGACGCTGCGGCGCATCTCGCGCGCCGCCGTTCGGGACTGCTTCGCCGCCGGTGCGACGAGGCCGACATCGTGCAGTTCGAGTGCCCGTGGCTCTTTCCGCTCGGTGAAGCGCGGCACACGCGCGTGCTCGTCGCGCACAACTGCGAAGCGGCACTGCTCGAGCGACTGCCCGACGCGCCGGCGTCGAGCGTTCGGCGGGCCGCCGACCTCGAACGGCGCGCGTGGTGCGAGTCGGATCTCGTGTTCTGCTTCACCGACGCCGACCGCGACGAACTCGCGGCGCGCTACGGTGCGCGTGACGCGGCCGTCGTGCCCCTCGGCGTCGACCTCGACACATTCCGCCCGCCGAGCGCCGCGGCGCGTTCCGCCGCGCGCGACGCGCTCGGTGTCGACGATCGCTTCGTCGTGCTCTTCACCGGCGGCTGGCACGTGCCGAATCGCGCCGCGGCGCGGCGGATGCGCGAGTGGGCAGCACGCCTCGACGATCGTTTCCTGTTCGTCGTCGCCGGCTCGGTCGAGGCGCGACCGGAGGCAGGCCCGCGGTTGCGCGTCACCGGACCGGTCGCCGACCTCGCGCCGTGGTTCGCCGCCGCCGATGTGTGCGTGAACCCGGTCACCGACGGTTCCGGTGCGAACGTGAAGCTGCTCGAGTATCTCGCGACCGGCCATCCGGTCGTGACGACGCCGTTCGGCGCGCGTGGAATCGACGCACGGGACGGCGTGCACCTGTTCGTGCGCGATGCGGCCGACTTCCCGGAGACGCTGCGTGGGCTGCGCGATGACGCGGACCGCTGCCGGATCGGCGCCGCGGGGCGCGCGCTGGTCGAGCGCGAGCGCTCGTGGCACGCGATCGGCGAGCAGCGCCGCGCAGCGCTCGAGCGACTGCTCGGCGGGGGGGATCGATGAACGCGGCGAACCCTCCGATCATCGTCGTGGGCATGCACCGCAGCGGCACGAGCATGGTCACGCGCGCACTCGATGCGTTCGGCGTGTTCCTCGGTGCGCGCAAGGAGATCAACCACGAGGCCCTCTTCTTCCTGCGGCTCAACGAGTGGTTGCTCGAGCAGGTGGGTGCGAGCTGGGATCGCCCGGCGCTCGCGGCCGAGTTGCTCGACGTCCCGGCGGTGCGCGGCATTGCGGTCGACGCGCTCCGCGGTTTCGTCACGTCACCGCGTGCGGTTCGCTACCTGGGCCTCGCGCGCTACATGCGCTGTCGCGGACTCGCGCGGATGACCGAGCCGTGGGGGTTCAAGGACCCGCGCGCGACGCTGACGCTCCCGCTGTGGCTCGACCTCTTCCCCGAGGCGCGCGTCGTGTTCGTGCATCGTCACGGCGTCGACGTCGCACACAGCCTCGTCACCCGGATGGAGCGCCAGCTGGAGGCGACGCGCCGCCGGCTCGCCGAGCACGGGCGCCTGCCGGAGCGGGTCGCGCGTGTCGGCGCGCGGATCGCGGACTCGGTTCGCTTCCGGTCGCTCGACGCTGCGTTCGCGCTGTGGGAGGAATACGCGGCGTTCGCGGTGCGCAACCTCGACGCGATCCCGGGTGATCGACTGTTCACCGTCGGCTACGAAGCGCTCCTCGCCGAGCCGCGCCGCGGTGTCGAGGCACTCGCGTCCTTCGTCGGGGTCGATCCGGCGCCTGCGGTGGTCGATCGCCTGTGCGACGGCGTGGATGCGACCCGCGCGTTCGCGTGGCGGTCGGATCCGCGGCTGGTCGCATTCGCGGAATCGGTGGGCGGATCGGCTGCGATGCGGCAGCTCGGCTACGACGCCGTCGCCCCGGAGGAACCCGCGGTCGCGATCGCCCACGGCCGCGAGTAACCCGCCGGCAGCCTTGGGGTTCAGTTCGGTAGGACATCCGGTCGAAACAAGACGACGACCGCGGGCCGATCACGGCCGAGCCCGGAGTGGAGACCTACTGATGAGTGTCGTCGCGTTCGTTCCGACGCCGGCGCGTGGCAGCCCGATGCACGGGAGCATGCTCGAGCCGATCTGCGGCCGGCCGTTGATCTACTGGTCGCTGCGCGCGCTCGAGCGGGTGGGGCTCGTCGAACGGATCGTCGTCTCGACCGAATGTCCGCGAATCCGTCGCGAGGTGCAGGGCTTCCGGTTGCGCAAGGTCGAGCTGTTCGATCGGGATCCCGCGACCGCGGCCGACGGTGCGACCGCGGAGGACGCGATCCACGACGTGCTCGCGCGCGAGCCGCTGGACGACGACACGACGTTTCTGCTCGTGCGTGCGGCGGCTCCGCTCACGCGGCGCCGCGACTTCGTCGCCGGGCTCGAGCGGTTCTGGGCGTCCGACGCGGATTCGCTCGTGACCGCGGTTCGCATCCGGCGCTTCCTCTGGAACGCCGACGGCACCGCGAAGAACTACGATCCCGCATCCCGGCCGCGGCGCCGGGAGCTGGACGGGCAGCTGATGGAGAACGGTGCGTTCTGCATCACGCGCGTCGGAGCGCTGCGTGAAGCGGGACACCGGTTGCCGGGTCGCGTCGTCGTGCACGAGATGGCGCCGTACAACGCGATCGAGGTCGGCGAGCCCGACGACTGGGACGTGATCGAGGTCCTGATGCGTCGCCACGTGATCGGCCCCGATCTCGCGTCGCGCAGCATCCGGATCGTCCTGACCGACGTCGACGGCGTGATGACCGGCGGGGGCGTCTACCACAGCGAGCACGGCGACGAGTTGCGGCGATTCCACTCGCGTGACGGCCTCGCGTTCAGCCGGTTGCGTGCCGCTGGATTTCGGACCGGGATCGTCACCGGGGAGATCACCGAACTCGTGTCGCGGCACGCGGACGTCGTCGGTGCCGACCACGTGCACCAGGGTGTGCGCGACAAGAAGAGCATCGTCGAGGCGATCTGCCAATCCGAGGGGATCGAGCTGTCGCAGTGCTGCTATATCGGCGACGACGTCGACGATCTGGCAGTGATGACCGCGGTCGGCTTCGCCGCGTGCCCGCACGACGCCGTGGAGCAGGTTCGCCGGGCGGCGCACTACGTGTGCGAACACGCGGGCGGGCAGGGATGTGTGCGTGAGGTCGGCGACCTGTTGATCCGCGCGCGCCGGAACGGGCGTCGCAGCCGTGTGCCGATCGAGACCCCCGAGGCGGTCTCGGCGACGTGAGGCGATCGTGACCCCGATCCGCCACGTCGGGCTCCACTCCGCGGTCTACACCGCGGCGACGCTCCTGCAAAAGGGGCTCGGCGTCATCCTGCTGCCGCTCTACACGCGCTGTCTCGTGCCGGACGACTACGGCGCACTGGCGGTCGTGTCGGCGGTCGGCGTGATCCTCGCGGTGCTCTGCTCGATGGGGCTCGACACCGCACTCGTCCGACTCTACCCCGAGGTGAAGGACGACGAGGTCGCGCGCAAGCGGCTGCTCGGCACGGTCATCTCGGTGCTCGCGCTCGTCTCGGTCTCGTCAGCGGCGTTGCTCGCACTCGTCGGCCCGTGGGTGCTCGGGCCGTTCCTCGGCGACGTGCCGTTCTACCCGCTCGTCGCGATCGGTCTCGTGACGGTCGCGCTCGCGCCGGCGTACGACACGTTCCTCTGCTACCTCCAAGCGACGCACCGCTCGGTGCGCTACAGCATCGTCAGCCTGACGAGTTTCGTGCTGAAGGTCGGGCTCGCGGTCGCGCTCGTCGTCGGCGCCGAACTCGGCGCGGCCGGCGCGCTGCTCGCTCAGGCGCTCGCGCTCGCGGCGACGTCGGTGGTGGTCGTCGTCGCGCTGCGCCACGACATCGCGTGGACGATCGATCGCGCGCTGCTCGCTCGCGCGTTCGCGTTCGGGCGCGTGATGGCGCCGCAGAGCATCGCGATGGGCGTCAAGGGCGTGCTCGATCGCGTCTTCCTGAATCACTTCGTCGGCTTGACCGCCGCGGGTGTCTACAGCATCGGGTTCCAGTTGGCGGCGCTCGTGCAGGTCGCGGTGGCGTGCGTGAATCGCGCGCTGTTTCCGGTCTTCATCGAGGCGATCCGTTCGTCGGAGCCGGCGCGGATCGAGGAGATGCGCTCGGTCGCCGGGCTGCTCGTGTCGGTGCACTGTACGCTCGCGCTCGTCGTGTCGCTGTTCGCGCGAGAAGCGGTCGCGCTGCTCGCCGGCCCGGGCTACGCTGAGGCGGCGATCGTCGTGTTGCCGCTGGCGTTCTCGTTCGCCGCGCTCGGCATCCAGTCGATCTTCAGCCGCGAGCTGCTCTACTCGACGACCACCGCGCGCTGGATCTCGGTGACCGGCGTGTCCAGCGTGCTCGTCGGCGCGGCCGTCAACGTGCTGGTGATTCCGCGCTACGGCATCGTCGGCGCAGCGCTCGTCGCGCTGCTCAGCCAGGTCGCGCAGACGACGGTGTTGGGCCTGATCTCCTGCCGCGTGAACCTCGTCCGCTGGGACGTCGGGCGATTCGTCGCGATCTACGTCGGGACGCTCGTGCTCGCGCTCGCGGTCACGGTGTGGGCGCCGGAGCCCTCACTCGGCCTCGCGGTGATCAAGGCGTGCATTGCGGTCGCGACCGCGCAGGTGCTGCTCGCGGTGAGCGGCGGGCGGTCGCTCTTCGGAAGCCCGCTGCTCAAGCGCCTCTCGTGGATCCGCTGAGCGCGTAGGCTACCGGCCGAAGCGTTGCGTCAGGTGCATCGCCGCTTGGCGTCGCCACCAGACCCACTCGTGCGCGACCTCGGTGCCCCACAGGTCGAGGTAGTGGGGAATGCCCTTGGCGTCGAGGATGCCGGCGAAGCGCTGCGCTTCCTGCCAGTTGCCGTCCTCCCACTTGCCGCGGCCACACACGAGCGTGAGGTGCGTGTTGTGGCGAACGCGGTCGAGGGCCGGGCCGTCGAGCTGCGGGACGAACGCGATCGGGTTGTTGTAGTAGAAGTCGACGCCGTCGTGGCCGCCGGTGAACTCGGTGATGTCGTAGCGGCCGCTCAGGCAGAGTGCGTAGCGGAAGATCTCCGGGTGCTTCAGTGCGACGTTGGCGGAGTAGAGCGCACCGAGGCTGCAGCCGGTCACCGCGATCGGGATGTCGGGCGTACGGCAGTCGCGACGGATCGCCGGCACGAGTTCGTCGATGACGAACCGCTCGTAGGTGAGGTGGCGTTGAATGCGCCACGCGGGATCGGTTTCGCGCCGGGTCCACGCTTCCGACACGTTGGATTCGACGCAGTAGACCTTGAGCCGTCCGCGGTCGATCAGCGGCGCGAGCGCCTCGATCATCCCGTGGGACTCCCACTCGTGCGCCATGCCCGACGCCGACGGGAAGACGAGCAGCGGCGGGCCGAAGTGGCCGTACTGCCACAGGTAGAGCTTGCGACCCATCGCGTCGCTCGGGAGAAGATGTGGTTCTCGGTGCATGTGCGCGTCCGTCGTCGAGGTCCGGGCTCCCCAGCCCGCAGGACATTCCCTTAGCCGAAACCCCGGCGGCCCCTGAAAAGAATTCCGGGAGCGTCGTTTTGCACACCATTCACGACTCCTGCACTTGAACGACGACCGCGTGATCGTGATGATTGACGTCGGGGCGTGACCGTTCGCGCGGCCGGTGGGTGCGGCAGCGGTTCACACGATGGGGAACGAGAAACGACGATGGCAGCGAACCTGGTGATCCTGACGCCCGGCTCGAGCGGCAGCTCGGTGCTCAGCGGCTTTCTCGCCGAGCACGGCTACTGGGTGGGCGGGGACACGAAGAAGATCTTCAAGCCCGGCGAGGACGCCAAGCTCGACTTCGACACGTTCGAGAACGCCGGCCTCGTCGACCTCGACATCCGCATCCTGAAGGAGTCGGGCTACGCGAACACGATCTGCACCGACCTGCCGGCGCCCGACCCCGACGCGGTGCGCGCGGTCGCCGAACGGATCGACGTCGCGCCGTTTCGCGCGTTCGCCGAGCAGTGCGACAAGCACCAGCCGTGGGTCTGGAAGGACCCGCGCCTCTGCTACACGATCCACTTCTGGAACGAGATCGTCGACTGGTCGCAGGTGCGCTTCATCTACATGGGGCGCGAGGCGGGGCAGTCCTACGCCGGGCAACTGCTCAGCCGTCGCGTGCCGATGAGCTACGCCGAGAACGTCCGCATCCTCGACAACTACTGGGACAGCTGCCACCGATTCTTCGAGCGCACCGGCGCGAAGTTCGTCCGCATCACGTTCGAGGACCTGATCTGCGAGCCCGAGGCGACCGTCGAGAAGCTCGCCGCGTTCGTCGGCACCGACCTCGACGTCGCCGCGCTCGAGCGCACCTACCGGGGCAACCTGCGCGAGAAGCGCTACTCCGGCCTCCAGATCGCCGGCGCCCGCGCCCGCTACCTGCTGCACCGCTGGGTCAAGCGCGACCACGTCGTCTTCCCGCGGGTCGCACCCGCGGCCAACGGCACCGCGACGTCGGCCGCGGCGCGCTGATCGGCCGGATCAGCCGCTCCGCTTCAGGCGCACCTCCTGCACCCAGCAGTAGACGCAGGGGACGATGAACAGCGAGACGAGTCCGGCGATCATGCCGCCGACCGCCGGGATCGCCATCGGCTGGGCGACGTCGGAGCCACGGCCGGTGCTCGCGAGGATCGGGTAGAGCGCGAGGATCGTCGTCGCGGTCGTCATCAGGCACGGGCGGATGCGGCGGAGGCCGGCTTCGATCGTCGCATCGCGGATGCCGCGGATCGTGTCGGTCTTGCGCTCGCGGAACGACTGCTCGAGGAACGCACCGATCACGACGCCGTCGTCGGTCGCGATGCCCGCGAGCGCGATGAACCCGACGACGACCGCCACCGTGAAGTAGACCGGTCCGGTGCTGGGCTGGTCCCAGAGGCCGATCGCGAACATCGCGTCTTTCAGGTCGGGGAAGAGAGCCATCAGCACGACGCCGCCGGCGACGCAGACCGGCACCGCCAGCAGTACGTTGACCGTCATCAGCCAGTCGTTGAACTTGAGGTAGAGCAACAGCAGGATCAGCGCGAAGCAGATCGGGATCAGCACCATGAAGCGGTCGCGCGCGCGCTTCTGCGATTCGTAGCGGCCGGCCGGCTCGACGGACACGCCGGCCGGGATCGGATCGACCCGTCCGGCGGCGATCTCGCCCTGGCGCCAGTCGCGGATGTGGCTCATCGCGTCCAGCACGACCGAGCGCTCGTCGCGGTCGCGCGCCGCGAACATCACGTGGAGTCGCAGCCGTCCGTCGACGGTCTTGATCATCGCCGGCCCGGTCGTCTGCTTCGCGGTCGCGACGTACGAGAGCGGCACGTGACCGCGCGTGCCGGTCCGAACGAGCACGCGGTCGAGTGACTCGAGTCGGTCGCGGCGCTCACGCTCGTACGCGACACGGATGCCGTAGCGTTCGCGCCCTTCGAGCGTCTGCCCGACGACCATGCCGCCGATCGCGGTCGCGATCACGTCCTGCACGTCGCCGACCGACACGCCGTAGTGCGCCGCGCGCTCGCGATCGATCTCGAACTCGATGTAGGGCTTGCCGCCGAGGTTCTCGACGTTGGGGCCGGCCGCGCCGGGGACGGCCGCGACGACGTCGCGGATCTTCGCGGCGACGCGCTCGAGTTCGACGATTCCCTCCTTCGCGTCGAGCGTGCGGCCGCTCGCGTCGCGCGGGCTGCCGATCAGCCGGATCGCGAGCGGCGCGCGCACGTCGGAGCTGAGCATCACGACGCGCGTCTCGATCGGCTGCAGCCACGCACCCGGACCGGCGGCCGCGCCGGGCGTGTGCGCGACACGCATCAGTTCGTTGACGATGTCGCGTTTGAGCTTGCCCGGCCGCCATTCCGAGCGCGGCTTCAACACGACGATCGTCTCGAACATCCCGACCGGCGCCGGGTCGAGCGCGGTCTCCGCGCGACCGAGCTTGCCCATCACCTTGGCGACCTCGGGCACGCGTTCCATCTGCGCGTTCTGCCGCTGCATCACCGCGAGCGCCTCGTCGAGCGACGCGCGCGGCAGCAGCGACGGCATGTAGAGGAGGCTGCCCTCGTCGAGCGGCGGCATGAACTCCTGGCCGATGCCGCCGAACTTCTCCGACAGCCACGCGACCGGCTTCAGTCGGTCGACGCCGTCGCCGACGATCGCGCGCACCGGGCGCAGCGCAGTCGGCAGGCCGATGGCGACCACGAGCCCGACGACGATCATCAGCAGCGGTATCGAGAGGAACGTGAGCTTGTGGTCGAGGATCCACCGCATCGTCGGACGATAGGCGCCGTGGATCGCGCGCGTGACCGGGTTGTCGTCGATCGGCACGAGCCGTTCGCGCATCATCCACGCGACCGCGGTCGCGACGAGCACGGCGACGACCGCGAATGCGACGAGCGGCTCGAGGCCGAGCAGCCCCAGCCGCGCGGCGACGAATCCGAGCAGGGAAGCGACGGCCGCGACCGTCAGCATTCGTCGCGCGCGACCCTGTCCCGGCGCGCGGACCGCGGCGCCCTCGCGCAGGAACAGTCGGCACAGCACCGGCACGACGAAGACGCCGGCGATCGCCGCCATCCCGAGCGCGAACGTCTTCGTCCACGCGAGCGGTCGGAAGAGCTTGCCTTCCTGATCCGTCAGGAACAGGATCGGGATGAAGCTGATCACGGTCGTCGCGACGGCGGTCAGCAGCGCCGGTCCGACCTCGCACGCGGCCTCCTCGATCACCTCGCGTCGCGGTCGAGCGCCACCGTCGGCCTGCAACCGTTGGTAGATGTTCTCCGTCATCACGACGCCCATGTCGACCATCGTGCCGATCGCGATCGCGATGCCGGTCAGGCTCATGATGTTCGACGCGACGCCGGTGAGGTCCATCAGCACGAAGCTCGAGATCACCGCGAGTGGCAGCGTCACCGAGATCACGAGCGCCGATCGCAAGTGCAGCAGGAACACGAGCACGACGAACATCGTGATCCACAGTTCCTGACCGAGTGCGGTCTCGAGCGTCTCGACGGTTTCGTCGATCAGCTGCGTGCGGTCGTAGAACGGCACGATCCGGACCCCCGGCGGCAGGATCGAGTTCGCCGGTTCGTTCATCCGGAGGATCGCCGCGCGCACGCCCTCGATCACGTCGCGGGGGTTCGCCCCGAGCCGCATCGTGACGATGCCGCCGGTGCGCTCGCCGGCGCCGTCCGCGAGTGCGCCGCGCCGGAACGCCGGCCCGATCTTCACGGTCGCGACGTCGCGCACGAGCACCGGTCGGTGCGCCGGCGCGCCGCGGTCGCCGGCGACGATCCCGCCGTCGGTTCGCGGCACGACGAGCGTGCGCAACCCCGCACGCGCGTCGCGATCCGGCGTCATCGCCTGGTGCGTGAGGATCGGCACTTCTTCGATGTCGCGGATCGAATCGATGAAGCCGAGGCCGTGGAGGATCGCCTCTTCGCCGCCCTGTTCGAGGGTCTTCGCGCCCACGTCGAGGTTCGCCCGGCGGATCGCCTGCGCGATCTCGGCGATGCCGACGTGGTAGTGGCGCATCTTGTCGGGGTCGACGTCGATCTGGTATTCGCGCACCTGCCCGCCGACGCTCGCGACCTCGGCGACGCCGGGCACCGCTTGCAGCTCGTACTTCACGACGAAGTCCTGGACGCTGCGCAGCGTGGCGAGGTCGTACGGCCCGTCGACCGTGTACATGAAGATCTGCCCGAGCGCGGTCGCGTCGGGGCCGAGTTCCGGCGTCACGTCCGGCGGCAGATCGGACGCGACCGTCGCGAGGTGCTCGAGCACGCGCGTGCGCGACTCGTAGAAGTCGTCGATCGCCGAGCGCTCGAAGAGCCGGATCGGCTCGTCGAACACGACGTAGATCCGACTGAACCCGAAGCCGGAGAGGCCGCGGACTTCCTTGACGCCCTTGACGCCCGCGAGTCGCGTCGACAGCGGGAACGTCACCTGGTCTTCGACGTCCTTCGGTGAGCGTCCGGGCCACGCGGCGTCGACGATCACCTGGTTCTCGCTGATGTCCGGGATCGCGTCGACGGTCTTGTTCGTCCACGCCGACCACCCCCATGCGAACGCGGCGGCGGTGAACACCAGCACGAGCACCGGGTTGCGAACGGAGAAGCGGATCATCGCGTTGAGCACGGACGACTCCCGATCAGTGGTTCGCGTGCGGGTCGGCGGGCGCGCCGTCGCGACCGGTGGGGAAGCGGAGCGACGGGCGGCCCGCGAGTTGTGCCTGCGAGTCGAGCAGCAGCGCGCCGTGGCGCGCGATCACGTGACCGGCGCGCAGGCGGCGCAGCCGCAGGTCGTTGCCCTCGCCGGGTGGCGGCGGCACGACGCGGACGAGCGGATAGTAGTCCTCACGGGTCTCGGCGTCCGCGCGCCGCGCGAGCGGACCGAGCGCCACCTCGACGAGTTCGTAGCCGAGCGTGTCGGGGAGTGCATCGGCGTCGATCGCGTAGTCCGGTGCGCCCTCGTCGGTCATCCCGTGCAGGACGTAGACGATCGTGCGCTCCCCGGTGCGCAGGATCGCGTCGCGCGGGATCGCGAGCGTCGGGACCGGTTCGCCGTCCGGCTCGTCGGCACCGAGCGGCAACCGCGCGACGCCGACGACGCGCTGGCCCGGCAGCAGTGCGTAGCGACCGTCCGTGCGGGGGTTGTCCATCTCGACGCGCACGCGGACGGTGCGTGCACGCGGATCGACGACCGGGTCGACGAACGCGATGCGGCCGGTGCGTTCGACCGGTTCGTCGGCGCGGTGCACATCGGCGGTGATGCGCACCTCGACGCCGGGCCGGAGCAACGGCAGGTCGCTCTCGAACGCCTCCATCTGGAGCCACACCCGATCGAGGTCGGCGATCGCGTAGATCTCCTGGCCCTGTTTGACCGCGGCACCTTCGACCGCGCGACGCCGAACGATCGTGCCCGCGCGCGGCGCTCGGTAGGTGAGCGTGCGCTGGGGTGCGCCGGCGTCGGCGATCGCGTCGATCTCGCGGCGGTCGAGGCCGAGCAGTCGGAGTCGTTCGACCGCGCTGTCGCGAAGCGTCGCGTCGGCGTTGCGCAGGCTCAAGAACTCCTGCTGCGCCTCGAAGAGCGCCGGGCTGTAGAGCGCGAACAACGGGTCGCCTTCGTTCACGTCGGTCCACGTCGCGCGGGCGTCGACCCGCTCGAGCCAGCCGTCGGCGCGCGCCGACACGGCGACGATGCGCGTGTCGTCGTAGTCGACCTCGCCGAAGAGGCGTACCTCACGCACGAGCGGCAGCGCCCGGATTCGCGCCGGCTCGAGGCCGATCATCGCGCGCTCGTGCCGGTCGATCGTCGGCGCCGACGAGATCGCCGCGAGTTCCATGCCGCACACCGAGCACTTGCCGTCGGGGGGAAGCGTCTTCTCGACGACGCAGAACATCGGGCACGCGTACTGAGTGCCGGCGCCCGATGGCGCCGATTCCGCGGTCACGCCGTCGAACAGCCACCGGTCCGGCAGCACGAACCCGACCGCGAGCCCGAGCACGATTCCGCCAAGCACCAAGCCGAGTCGCAGTCCGGTCATCGTTCACCTCCGCCGGGGAGGCGGTCCGCGGGGACGGTCCCGGTCTTTGCGGCCTCGGCGAGCGCACGGTCGGGCGCCTTCGCGAACGCGACGAGCGCGTCGGTGTCGCGCACCCGCACGACGACTCCGCGGTGCACGATCGTCGGGCTCTTGTCGTCGACCGGTGCGCCGGTGATCGGGCACGCGGTGTTGTTCGCGCGGACGACCGCGGGGTGCGCGTCCGCCGCGAGGAGTGCGTCGGGAATCGTGTCGCCGCCGTCGCGGAGTGCCCGCAGGTGGTCGCGCGGCGACGCGAGGAATCGGGTGTCGCAGCCGGGACAGCAGAAGCGAACGAGCCAGCCGTTGTAGGCGATCACGGTCGGGTCGTCGCCGTCGGACGCGTTGCCCATGATCGGGCACGTCTCGTTGCCGGCGTCCCGGTAGCCGGCGTCGACGAGGCGGGCGAGCAGCGTGTCGGGCGGAGACGGTGCCGGGTCCGCCGGTTTCGGGTCGGTCGGTGTAGCGGGCTTCGCGTGTCCCGCGTGCGCGTCGGCTTTCTTCGGCTTGTCCGGCATCGCGTGGCCGGCATGCGCGTGGGACGCCGGGGCGGGTGTCGGTCGCGGCGGGGATCCGCCCGCGCGAATCAGGATCGCGATCGCGACGCCAGCGACGATCGCGGCGACTACGGGCACGACGAGTGTCTTCATCGGTCGTCTCCGGCGGTGGGTGCGAAGGGGATCGTGCGCGCATCGCCGGTCGCTCGGAGGAGCGTCGCGCGCGCGCGGGTCGCGTCGTGCTGTGCTTGCGCGAGGCCGCGGTCGACGCGCAGCCGCTCCTCGGCGGCGCGAATCACGTCGACGAACGCGGCGCGACGGCCCGCATAGGCGCCGAGCAGCGTGTCGTATGCCTGGCGGCTCAGCGGGACGAGCCGCGATTCGTGGACCGCGAAGCGTGCATCGGCGTCGATCACGCGCGTGCGCGCGGCGGACGCCGCCGTCGTCGTGTCGCGCGCGACGCTCCGCACGTGTTCGCGCGCCGCCGCGCGTCGCTCGCGCAACTCGTCGAGCATCGCGGTCGTCGGCGCGAAGCCGATCGGGCCGACGTCGACGCGGGGCCGTGTCGGCGTCAACATCGGCGTGCGCGCGTCGCCGGCGTCGCCGGTCATCCCGCGCTCCACGCGTGTCGAGCCGAGGTCGACCTGCGGGATCGTCATGCGTTCGGCGAGCGCGATCGCCGCATCGGCCCGCGCCTCGGCGATCGCCGCGATTCGACTTGCCGGTGCGTCGGTGCGCGCGACGCGCTCGAGGTCGGCGGCTGCCGGCGGCGCCGCCCAGCGCGGCGCGGACGCGAGTCGGACCTCGGGCGTGCCGTCGCAAGCGAGTGCCGTGCGCAGCCACGTCGTCGCGTGCGTCCGCTCCGCGGCGCGGACCGTCGCCTCGCGTTCGAGGTCGGCGATTGCGGCGCGGATGCGCAGCACGTCGGCGCGGCTGCCGTGCCCCGCGGACACGCGTCGCTGCACGACCGGTTCGAGGTCGCCGAGGAGCGCCGCATGCGCGGTCGCGATCCGCTCGAGGTTCGCGGCGAGTCGCAGTGCCGCGGTCGCGTCCAGAACGTCCGCCGCCCGGTCGACGATCGTCTTGCGCAGTCGTTGCCAGGCGTCGTCGGTCGCGAGCGTCGCGAGGCGTTCACGCAGCGTCGCGATCGAGGGCGCCGGGACGAGCATCGACTCGGCGGCGCGCGTGCCCGCGGCGCCGGACGGACCGATCCGCTGCATCTGGGTGCGGGTGAACGTGCGGTAGCGGCCGACGGTGTCGGCGAGGTAGTGCGCTTGGTCGTAGCGATGGGCGACGGCGCGGTGCTTCGCGCGTGCAGCGGCGACGGCCGGATGGCGCAACCAGGCGGCGCGCATCAGCGCGTCGGCTGTGCGCGGTTCAGCGAGCCACGACGCGAAGCGGTCGTCGTCGGTCAGGTCGATCGGCGGCGCGGAGCCGCCGAGGGTCGCGGCGAGTTCGTCGTCGCGGCCGCGGACCGCCGGTCGCTCGGCGGGCTCGGCCGACGGGACGGGTGCGCTCGCCGGCTCTTCGGCGGCCGCCGCGTCTGCCGCGTCTGCCGCATCGATGAAGTCGCGCGCGAACGGCGTCGTCGTCGGCGCCGGCGCGGGGTGGGCGCAACCGGCGACGACCACGACGACGAGCGCGAGTGCTGCGCGGATCATCGGTCGTCTCCGGTGCGAGCGAGCGGCGCGCCGACGAGGCGTTCGATCGCGGCGATCGTCTGCAAGTAGTCGGCGCGGGCGCGGTGCATCGCGAGTTCGAGTTGGTGCCACGCGGCGAGTGTCTCGACGACGGCCGTGAACGACGCGTGGCCCTCGTCGAACAGCGCTTCCGCGGATGCAGCCGCGCGCTGCGCCTGCGGGACGAACGCGTCGCGATGCAGGTGCCACAACCGTTCGGCGTTCGCGGCGCGCCAGTAGGCCCGCGCGATGTCGGCACGCAGCCGGTGACGCATCGCGTCGTGCGCGTGCGCGGCGGCGCGCGCACGACTCGCGCCCTCGCGGTGTGCCGCGCCGTTCGCGCCGAGCCAGATCGGGATCGACACCCCGAGTTCGAGGAACAGCGGGTCGTCCCCGTTGCCGCGCGGGTCCGCGTCGTCGCGCCGTTCGGTCGCGATGTAGCGGCCGCCGATCGCGAGTTGGGGATAGCTGCGCGTCGCGAGGCGCTCGGCGTCGCGCTCGGCGTGTTCGGCCTCGAGCGCGGCGAGCGCGAGATCGTGGTTGCCCTGCTCCGCGCGTGCAGCCAGAGCGTCGACCGATGCATTCAACGGTATCGCGATGATGCCGCGAGGCGTGCCGATCGACGCGTCGGGGGAGAGGCCGAGCAGGGAGCGGAGTCGTGCGCGTTCGGTGCGTTCGAGTTCCTCGAGCATCAGCGCGTCGTTGCGTGTGCGCACGAGCCACGTCTCGGCGCGGACCGTCTCGGGGATGCGTGCCTGTCCGTCGTCGTCACCTCGCGCGGCGAATGCGACCAGCCGTTCGAGGGCGCGCGTGATCGCCGTCGTCGTCTGACGGGCACGGTGCAGGTAGTCGAGTTCGTGGTAGGTGCGCGCGACGTCGACGAGCACGTCGCGCGTCGTGATCGCTGCCCGCGTCTCTGCGACACGGCGGCCCGCCTCGGCGACCCGCGCGGTGGCCGTGAGCGCGCCCGGCCACGGGATCGCCTGTTGCACGGCGAGCGACCAGCGTTGTGGGCCGGTTCGGGTCTCGATCGGTTCGGCGTACCAGCCGAGGCGCACCATCGGATCCGGCAATGCGGCGACGTGTCCTTCGCGGGCTGCCGCTGCGCCGGCGGCTTCGCGCGCGGCGCGGATGCGCGGGCTCGTCTCCAGTGCGGTGCGCAGGGCGCCCGCGAGCGAGAGGCGACCGTCGGAGTCGTGCAGCCGCGCAGGCTCGTCGGATCGCTTCCGCGGTGTGACCGCGGCTGGCGCGGCCGGCGTCGTGCGCGCGGGCGCGAGTGCCGGCGTCTCGTCGGCGCGGAAACCCGGGCCCGAAGCCGCGCAGCCGGCGAGCGTCAGGAGCGCGGCGGCGATGGCCACGCGGTGGGATCGATCGAGCATGGCCGACACAGCGCAAACGTCGGGCCGTTCGCGAATCGAGCCGTAAGTCGAGTCGGCGCGGGCCCGATCGCGCGCGCGGCACCAGAAACTGGTGACCGGTGGCCAGAAGCTGGTCGCTCCTTGACCCGAGCACGAACCGGCGCGAACACTGCTCCATGCCCTTCGTCGGACTCTTCTTTCTGATCGCGCTCGCGCTCTCGTTCGTCGAGCTCGTGTTGCTCGTCAAGGTCGCGGGCGCGTTCGGCCCGTTGACGGCCGTCGGACTGTGCCTGCTGACCGCGGTGATCGGCGGGACGATCGCGCGACGTCAGGGGCGACTCACCCTCCAACGGGTGAACGCCGAGGCGATGGCGGGGCGTGTTCCTGCGACCGAGATTCTCGAGGGCGTGATCCTCGTCGTCGCCGGCGTGATGCTGCTCGTACCGGGTTTCGTCACGGACGCGCTCGGCTTCCTGCTGCTGGCACCGGGCGCGCGTCGCAGCGGCGCGGAGAGCCTCAAGCGCCACTTCGCGAAGCAGGTCGAGGTCCGGACGTTCGGTGGCTTCCCCGGGGGTGGCTTCCCCGGCGGCGAGTCCCCGCGGGGCCCCGGCCCCGACGTGATCGACGTCGAAGTCGAAGTCCGCGACGACGACCGCGACAAGCTACCGGGGTAGCGGATAGGGGCCCGCGCGTTTCGGGCCGCGGCATTCGCCGGTCGGTATGCCGCGACGCTTTGCGAGCCGGTCGAGCGCCCAGCGATGGCCGTCGGACTCGGACCAGTAGAGATACGGCCCGTTGTCGCGCCACCACGTGGACCAGATCTCGGCGCCCGCTTCGCTCTTCGGCGCGCCTTCGGGGGCGTACCGTGCGAGCAGCTTCTGCGCCCGGGCGCGGTCGCCGCGATCGAGCATCGCGATCGTGTCGGCGAAGAACGACGCGGCGCGTGGCTTCGCACCGAGCGCCCGCGCCTCCTCGTCGAAGGCGAGCTTGCCGGCCTCGGTCGTGCGCAGGAACGGGCGGTTCGCATCGAACCACGCCCAGAATATCTCGGCATCGTCGCGCGGGACCGCCGCGAGCAACTCCGGCTCGAACCAGTAGTCGATCATCTTGACGTTGAACTTGTCCCGCCACTGCCCGACGAAGTCGGGCGTGATCGGGCGCCGACCGCGGCCCTTCGACTTGAACGGGCTCTTCTCGCGAAACAGCGGCCGGTCGTCGCCGAAGCGCGACGCGTAGACGATCGCGTTCGTCAGCAGCGCGCGTCCGACCTCGTTGTAAGCCGATGGGTCCGGCTCGAAGCCGAAGTGCAGCAAGTTGCCCTGCCGCCAGATCGCGGCCGCGCTCGGCTTCTTCGAGTTGCGTCCGCCGCAGATCACCTCGACCTCGGGCGTCGCGTCGAAGCCGGACGGGTAGACGCACCAGCCTGGCCTCGAGCGAGGCGCGTCGTCACGGGTGAGGCGCAGGAAGCGGTATGGCCCGTCGCCGGCGCCCCACGACTTGGGCACGCGTGCTTCGACGGTCTTGGTCGTATCGATCGGAATCGGTTCACGGAAGACAGGGTGCCGGAAGGTGGCGTCGTTGTCGCGTAGCCCGTACGCGAGCGGGTCGAGGCAGGTTCAGCCCATCCCGCCGCGCACGTCCCAGGCGACCGCGAGCATCAGCCCGGCGCTGCCGATCAGTACCGTCGGCGTGCTCCACGCATCGAAGCGGCCGAGCGGGCAATGCTTCGGCGGCATGTCCTTGATGTCCTGCGGCCAGTCGAGGACGACGACCGAGGCCTCGCCCACCGTCGAGGGATCCCACGCGGTGCGATCGGCGACCCGCACGGACGCGAATCGCTCGCGCAGGAACGACTCGAACGCGCGGCCGCGGTCGGAGTCGGGCGTGCCGACGTAGACCACGTCGAGTGCGAATCGGGCCGATTGGGCCGCAAGGGCACCGGCGAGCGCGCTCGCGATCACCGCGGCGCCGAGGAGTGTGCGCATCATCAACCTCCGGGATGTCGTCGGGCGCCATTGTAGTGTCGCGTGCACGGCTGTGGGGTTTGCGGTTGCGGTGGGGGGCGGGGCGAGGGACACTCGGGGTCGAGGGACAGGCAGACGAGATGACAGAACAGGAGAACGCCCGATGATCCACTCTTTCCGACAGCGGCTGCTCGTGGCCGGATTCGCGCTCGCGACGTCGATCGGCGCGCCTCGCGCGACGGCCCAACCGGCCCCGGGTGACTACGTCGTCCCGGCGAGCGTCACCGGCGGGGCGGCATTGCTCACCGTGACGCCCAACGGCGTGATCACGACGATGACGACGTTCGGCTTCCGGATCAGCGCCGCGACGATGGCGCCCAACAACCGCGATGTCGCCGTCCTCGGCAGCTCCGGCTCGGCGGCGTTCATCGCCGAGGTGTCGCCGGGCGGTGCGGTCGCGACCGTCGGTACGCTGCCGGTCAGCTTCAGCGAGAACCTCGCGGTCGACCAGGACGGCAGCTACCTCGTGCCGCTGATCGGGTTGAGCAGCATCATGATCGGCAAGATGGACGCGACCGGCGCGGTCACGACGATCATGCCCGCGCCGTCGATCGGCAACGGCAAGCCGCGCGGAATGGCGGTCGACATCGGCACCGGCAGCTACCTCGTGGGTGAGATCCCGAACCTCTTCTCGGTGCGACGCGACGGCACGTCGTCGCTCGTGGTGGGTTCGGTCGCGATCAACAACTCGATCGACATGATCAGCGATGCCCGCACCGGCGAGGCGATCGTGAGCCAGCAGAACAGCCTGGTCTCGGTGAACCTGACGCTCGGCACGATGACGACGATCGTCGGCGGGTTCAACGGCTGCTTCCCGGGCCTCGCATACGATCGCACGCGGGATGCGTTCGTCATGGGCGGTAGTTGCGCGACCGCGAACGCGAACCTGATTCGTGTGGATCGCAGCGGGAACGCGACGACGCTGACCGCGATTCCGTTCCCGCTCGACGTCGAGGTCTATGGAAGCCGCAACGTCGTCGCGGCCGCCGACCCGACGCCGGGTACGACGCTCGCCCTGCGCTTCAGCGAGCCTGGCAGTGCCGGCGCGAACTACGTCGCGGCTGCGTCCTTCTCGCACACACCGGGGTTTGCGCTGCCGATCGGCACGGTCGATCTCACGCCGGACACGCTGTTCCTGTTGAGCCAGAACGTGCCTGCACTCTTCCCCGGCTTCGTCGGCACGCTCGGCGCCAACGGCACCGCCGCCGCCGGCGTCGTGATCCCGAACGGCCCGCTCCAGGGGCTGCGCTTCTACGTGTCCTTCGTCACGTTCACCGGCGCCGGCCTGCAAGCGGTCGCGAACACCGCCGGCTTCACGGTGCAGTAGGCTCGAACGGCGCGAAGTCGTTCGCGTCGGTCGTCAGGAGGTGGAGCAAGCGGGGGTGCGTGAACAGCAACTCGCGGCCGATGCGGTGCGCCTCGAGCACGCCGATCGACGCGAGCTGCTGCAGGTAGCGTGACGCCGCTTGCCGCCTGACGATGCCCGCGTCGGTGACGTTGCCGATACGGCAATACGGCTGCTCGAAGAGCACGTCGATCAGCTCGCGACTGTGGATCTTCGGCAGGTGGCGCCGCACGTGTTCGTTCGTCTGGTTGGCCAGCGAGCGGATCGCCGAGATCTTGGCCGTGGTCCACTGCGCCGTGTCGGTGATCACCGACAGCATGTAGACGATCCACGGTTCCCAGTCGTCGTCGCGCGTGACCGCCGCGAGCATGCGGTAGTAGTCGCGCTTGTTTGCGATGATGTAGCGGCTCATGTAGAGCACGGGCAGTGCGATGAGCCCCTGCTGCACGAGGTAGAGACTGTTCAGGATCCGCCCGGTGCGGCCGTTGCCGTCCGTGAACGGGTGGATCGCCTCGAACTGATAGTGTGCGATCGCCATCCGAATCAGCGGGTCGAGCTCGGAGGGTTCGTGCAGGAAGCGCTCCCAGTTCGCGAGCAGGTCGCGGAGCCGGGACTCGCCGTCGGGCGGCGTGTAGATCGTCTCCGCGGTCGCCGCATTCGCGATCGTGGTGCCGGGCACGACGCGGACGCGCATGTCGACGCCTTTGATGCGCGTGCAGATCGCCTCGGCCGTGCGCGTGCCGAGCGGACGGTCGGCGAGTGCCCGGTAGCCGTCCATCAGGGCTTCCCGGTAGCGGAGTGCCTCGCGGGTGGCCGGGTCGACGTCCCGCTCCGCTTCGAGGTGGCGGAAAAGGGCATCGGCGGTCGTGAGGACGTTCTCGATCTCCGAACTGGCCTGGGCCTCGAGGAGCGGGAGCGTGTTCAGGAGGATGCCCTGATTCGGGATCAGGTCGACGGCGTGTTTGAGCTCGCCGAGGGCGGCTCGCGCGGTCGCGCACCGCCGGAGGACGGGCTTCGTCTCGACGTCTGCGGCCGGCGGGAGGGGCGGCAGGTCGTTGTAAGGGCGATCGGGAGCCCAGGTCATGTTCGCAGAATGGCGTTTTGACGACATATCTGGAAGATACGTCGTCTGCGGCGACACGTCAACTCAAACGTGTCGCCGAAACCGCGTTTTGCGAACATGTTCCGGGGCGTACACGAGCGCGGCCCGGTCGGTGCCGGGCCGCGCTCGCGCCGATCGAGGCGGGCCGGATCAGTAGCGGTAGTGCTCCGGCTTGTAGGGACCCTCGACCGGGACGCCGAGATAGTCCGCCTGCGCCTGGGTCAGCGTCGTGAGCTGGACGCCGAGCTTGTCGATGTGCAGGCGCGCGACCTCTTCGTCGAGCTTCTTCGGCAGCATGTAGACGCGGTGCTCGTACTTGTCGCCGTCGCGGTTTTCCCACAGCTCGATCTGCGCGATCACCTGGTTCGTGAAGCTCGTGCTCATCACGAAGCTCGGGTGGCCGGTCGCGCAACCGAGGTTGACGAGGCGGCCCTCGGCGAGAATCGTGACGGTCTTGCCATCCGGCCAGATCACCTGGTCGACCTGCGGCTTGACCTCGACGCGCTGGATCGTCGGATCGTCGAACACCGCGGCGACCTCGATCTCGTTGTCGAAGTGGCCGATGTTGCAGACGATCGCCTGGTGCTTCATCTTGTCCATGTGCGCGCGCGTGATGATGTCGCGGTTGCCGGTGCTGGACACGAAGATGTCGCCCCACGCGCACGCGTCGTCCATGCGCACGACCTGGAAACCCTCCATCGCGGCTTGCAGCGCGTTGATCGGGTCGATCTCGGTGATGAAGACGGTCGCACCGAGGCCGCGGAACGCCTGCGCGCAGCCCTTGCCGACGTCGCCGTAGCCAGCGACGACGCACTTCTTGCCGGCGATCATCACGTCGGTCGCGCGCTTGATGCCGTCCATCAGCGACTCGCGGCAGCCGTAGAGGTTGTCGAACTTCGACTTCGTCACGCTGTCGTTGACGTTGATCGCCGGGCAGCCGAGCGAGCCGTCCTCGACCATCTGGTAGAGGCGCGCGACACCGGTCGTGGTCTCTTCGCTGATGCCGTGGATGCCCTTCATCAGCTCGGGATACTTGTCGTGGATCAGGACGGTGAGGTCACCGCCGTCATCCAGGATCATGTTGAGCGGCTTGTCGCCGAAGTGCAGCGTCTGCTCGATGCACCAGTCGTACTCCTCGAGCGTCTCGCCCTTCCACGCGAAGACCGGAATCCCGGCGGCCGCGATCGCCGCGGCGGCGTGGTCCTGCGTGCTGAAGATGTTGCACGAGCTCCAGCGCACCTCGGCGCCGAGCGCGACGAGCGTCTCGATCAGCACGGCGGTCTGCACCGTCATGTGGAGGCAGCCGGCGATGCGCGCGCCGGTCAGCGGCTTCGACTCACCGTAGCGCTCGCGCAGCGCCATCAGGCCGGGCATCTCGTGCTCGGCAATCGTGATCTCCTTGCGGCCGTACTCGGCGAGGCCGATGTCCTTGACCTTGTAGTCTTGCGTCGCTTGCGTCATCGAAGTCTCCTTGGCCCGGGGCCGTGGGTTCGTTGGGAACAGTCGAAAGAAGTCAATTCCGGCTCGGCGTCGCGCCGTCCGGTCGAGTGGCTGTGAGTGCGAAGAGGTCGGGCGCGTCCGCCGCGCCGTTCGCCGGCAGGCGTCGGTGGCGCACGGCATCGAAGCCGGCGCTGGTCACCGACTCGGCGAGCGCCTCCGGCTCGAAGCCCCACCAGCGATCCTGCATCCGATCGTGGAACGCCTCGAGGCTGTGCGCATACTGCTCGACGATCAGCACGCGGCCGCCGGGCCGCACGACGCGGCAGATCTCGGCCAGCGCATCGGCCGGCGACGGCACGTGATGCAAGACGAGGACGGCGAGCGCGAGATCGACCGCACCGTCGTCCAGCGGCAGCCGCGACAGTCCGCCCTCGCGGAACGAGACGTTGTCGACGCCCGCGGCCGCCGCGCGGTCGCGGGCGATGTCGAGCATCGCCGCGACCGGGTCGACCGCGATCACGCGCTCGACCGCACGCCCGAGCGTCGGCAGGAGGTAGCCGGTCCCGGTTCCGATGTCGGCGACGGTCCAGTCCCCCGGCAGCAGCATCGCGAGCGCCTCGAGGTGGAACGCGTCGCCGAAGGCGTCGAGTCGCATCTGGTCCCAGCGGTGACCGACCTGCGAGAAGAACGCGTCACTGCGCCCCGCCCGCCGCTGGACGATGCCGCGCAGGCGCCGCGCGAGCGACGGGGGCAGCGGCCGGTCGGCCAGCCAATGGACGAGGTGGCCCTGCAGGTCCGCGTCGCCGTTGCCGTTCGTCGCGTTCTCCGGCGCCGCGTAGAGCACGGCGGTGCCTTCGCGTCGGTCGTGGAGAAGTCCTGCATCGCGGAGGACCTTCAGGTGGCGCGAAACGGTGGACTGGGGCTGACGCAGGCAGTCGACCAGTTCGCTCACGCTGAGCTCCTGGCGCGATGCGAGCTGCAGGATGTTGCGCCGCGTCGCGTCTGCCATCGCCTTGAAGACCGCCTGGTCGTCCATCGTCCGTGTCTGCCGATCTGTCTCGATTCGCGAAACCGGGTATCCGAATATTCGGATATTAGGATGTTTCCCGGATCCGTCAACCCCCGACCCCGCCCTTGGCGTCGGAATTCTCTGCTCGGTGCATTCCAACCCTTTGGGGATTGCAGGCTTCGGACACCTGGAGTAGCTTGGAAGCAGACTTCAGAGATAGTGGTCGTCCCGGCGTGCATGCCAAGCACAACCAACCGCCGAGTCGACCGTCCGGAGAGAGGAGTGACGGCCCGAGGTGCCGTCCAACGACGAAGGAAGGTCTACGATGCGTATGTCACGCGTCGCGCTCACCCTCGCCGCACTGATCGGTGCGGCCGGCGGTTCGATCGCGCAGCAGTTCACGGATCCGTTCAACTACGGCGCCGGCACCAGCGTGCCGGGCTACACCGAGGAGCGCGGTGACTGGACCGTCTCCGGCACGACCCTCGTGCAGGACTCGGCGCTGACGTTCCAGGAGGTGACGAACGACTCGATCACCGACAACGACTGTTGCATCGAGGTCGTCGCGACGCACACGGCCACGACGCTGTGCTACAGCGGTGTGATCGCGCGTCACTCCGGCAGCGGCGGCACCGCCGGCTTCTTCCAGCTCAAGGTGCAAGACAGCTTCGGGCCGTACGACGGCTTCGACTCGATCTTCCTCTACTTCCACGACATCCACGGCTACGAGACGCTCGTGCCGTTCACCGCGACGTCGCTGACCGCGTTCAAGCAAGCGCGCATCCGCATGCAAGTCGTCGAGCAGGCCTCGAGCGTGCTCGTCGAGGCGTTCGTCGACTGGGACATGGACGGCCGGTGGGACTACTCGCGCTCGGCCGCGACGACGTTCGGCCTCGGCGCGACCGGCAAGGTCGGCGCCGCCGGCTTCGGCGACGGCGTGATCGATGACCTGAACTACTTCAACGGCGCGCTCTTCCTCGTGTCGCAGCCGGTGGTCGGCACCGCGATCCAGATCGACGGTCGCCTCGGACGCGGCGAGACCTACGTCGCCGCGTGCTCGTTCGGCAACGCCGGCGTCTCGATCGGTGGCGGCCGCTCGATCCCGCTCTCGCTCGACGCGTTGACGTTCGCGTCGCTGAACGTGCCGCAGGTCTTCTCGAACTTCACCGGCACCACGGCGCAGACCAACGGTGCGTTCTCGCTCACGATCAACGCTCCGAACGCGGCGGCGCTCAAGGGCGTCCGGATCTTCGCCAGCGCGGTGTCGCTCAACGGCAGCGCCGTGTCGGAGATCGCCCCCGACCTCCACATCACTCTCCAGTAGGTCGCTCTCCGAATCGCGGGGCGGCTCGGCCATGCCGACCGCCCCGTTTTCGTGTCTGCAGCGCTTCGGCCGAGGCCTACTCGAACGTCGAGAACGGCTCCGGCAGCAGCCGGTCGAGCGTCGTCTCCCGAACGACGGTTCCGTCCGGACGGGCGATCGTGATCGGCAACGTGGGCGCGAACTCGTGCAGCATCTGTCGGCACGCGCCGCACGGCGTCCCGTCGCCGTCGAGCACGAGTGCAAGCGCCGAGAAGCGACGACACCCGTCCGCGACCGCGCGCACGATCGCCGCACGTTCCGCGCAGATCGTCATGCCGAACGACGCGTTCTCGACGTTGCACCCGGCGTGGATCGACCCGTCCTCCCCGCGGAGCGCCGCGCCGACCCGGAAGCGGGAGTAGGGCGCGTACGCGTTGTCGCGCGCGCGCGTCGCCGCCGCGATCAACGGGTCGCGTTCGGTCACGAGAAGTAGCGCCCGACGACCCATTCGTAGGCGCGGCCGCCGAGGAAGATCCCGACGATGCCCATGACGCCGGCGAGCACCGGCGGTGCCGGCAACGGCAGGTGTACGGCGCGGAAGATCACGCCGACGAGGAACCCCGTCAGCAGCGCGAGCAAGACGGTCTCGACCATCGGTCTCTCCGTGCGGGCTGGAACCATGGCGTGGCGCGTCCCTCCTCAGGGGCCGACGTCGCGCAACTCGCTCGTCGTGTAGACGTCGGCGGCGTGATCGAGGATCTCACCGGCGACGTCGAAGATCGTCGCGATCATCGCGACGCGCATCCACATCCCGTTGCGGGCCTGGCGCCAGTACATCGCCCGCGAATCACCGTCGATCCGTCGGTCGATCTCCTGGCGGCGCGGCAGCGGGTGCATGATCACCGCGTCCTCGCGCAGGCGCGCGAGGTCGTCGTAGTGCAGCGTGAAGCGGTCGGCGTCGAACGAGTGCGACTCGTCGTCGACGTCGTGTTCGTCTTGGACGCGCGTCATGTAGAGGGCGTCGCAGCGGGGGAGGACGTCGCGGAGGTCGTCGGTCTCCTCGAATGCGATCGAGCGCTTCGTCAGGAACTCCTTGAGGTCGGGCAGCATCCCGAACCCGTGGGGCGAGACGAAGACGAGGCGCACGTCCTCGTAGTTCTTCATCAGGTAGCACAGCGACCGGACCGTGCGCCCGCGAGCGAGGTCGCCGACCATCGCGATCGTCTTGCCGTCGATGCCGCCCTTGAACTGGAACGACCGGTGCAGCGTGTAGACGTCGAGCAGCGCTTGCGAGGGGTGCTGGTCCTTGCCGCTGCCCGCGTTGATCACCGGAATCGGCCGATCGGTCGCGTCGAGGTGGTCCGCGATGCGGTCCGCGACGCCCTCGCGGTTCGTGCGCATCACGATCAGGTCGACGTAACTCGAGAACGTCCGCAGCGCGTCCTTGAGATCCTCGCCTTTGTATTCGGACGACGTCGATGGATCCCGGATCTCGCTCGTCTGGATCCCGAGGATCTGGCACGCGTTCAGAAACGACAGGAACGTGCGCGTCGACGGCTGCGTGAAGTAGAGCATCGCGCGCCGGTGGGAGAGGCGCGACCGGAGGAAGTCCGAGCCGGCTCGGCTCTTCGCGACCTTTCGAACGACCGTGGACAGCGAGCAGAGATAGTCGAGGCGCTCGCGGTCGAACTGCTGCGACTTGAGGACGTGGAAGAGCTTCAAGAAGGCCCCCTTGGCACCGCCTGGCGATGATCGTTCACAAGGGGTGGCGGAGTCCAGAAGAAACTCGGCAAAGCGCTACGGGAGCCCGAACACCGCGTAGGCGTTGTAGAGGCCGTGGATCACGACCGCGACCGCGTAGATCGGCACGACGCGCTCCAGCTCGAACGACCGACCCTCACGCATCGCGTGGGTGTGTTCGCGGGCCAGTCCGATCCCCATCACGCTCGAGCACACGACGTGCAGCGTCGTGCACACGGTCCACCGCCACGCCGCGACGTCGAAGGTCGGCGGCGTGTCCATCGCGGGGATGTAGACGTGGATGTAGATCAGATTCTCGACCACTGCGAAGCCGGCGCCCGCGAGCGCTGCCGACAGCCAGATCTGCATTCGGCCGAGGACCCGATGCGGCGCGCGTTCGAGCAGGAAGATCAGCGCGATCGGTTTGACGACCTCTTCGACCGCGGGACCGATCACGATCACGAGGATCACGGCAAAGAGCGACGCGCCGCCGCCACCGACCAGCGATTCGGCGAACGCGGCGGGGATGCCGAGCACGCTGCCGAAGACCGCGACGGCGAACGCGAGCGCGACGTTCGCGGTGGTCCAGCGCGACCTCGGGCCGGGTGGCGGGGCAGACGGCGGGGTCGGGTCGGCCGCGTCGACCGCGACGTCGCCCCCGTAGGCCGCGAACTCGTTACGCTCGATCGAGCGTGAGCGCCGTGCCATACGCGACGATCTCCGAGGCGGCCAACCCGTTGTTGCCGGTCATCCGGCCGATCGAACTCGTCTCGAAGCGCGTGTTGATCACCATGTCGGCCCCGCGTTGCTTCGCTTGGGCCATCATCCGCAGCGTCGCCTCGCGACGCGCGCGCTCGAGCAGCGACTCGAAAGTCCCGAGCCGTCCGCCGACGAGCGACTTCAGCGATGCCCCGACGCTCTTGAAGTAGTCCGAGCCGATGACGATCGAGCCGCTGCACAGGAAGGCTTCGCGCACGACCACTCCTTCGGGCGGCCGCTTCAGCGAGTCGACCGTGAACTCGCGGGCTTGCGACTCGCGCTCGTCGAGGCTCTTCAGGTGGCGGCGCTCTTTCGTGCGTCCCACGCCGAAGCCGATCGCGAGCAGGACGAGGAAGATGATCAGCGGCGCGAGCTGTTCGAGGATCGCGAACATCATGCGCCGGCCTCCGCGCCGTCGAGTTCCTCGACCGTCACCGCCGTGCCGTACGCGAAGAGCTCGGCCGCCCCTTGCGTGACCGAGGACGTCGAGAAACGAACGTTCACCACCGCGTTCGCACCGAGCTGCTCCGCCGCCGAGAGCATGCGGTCCATCGCCTCCTTGCGCGCTTCGGCGAGCAGCTCGGTGTAGCCGCGCAACTCGCCGCCGACGATGTTCTTGAGCCCCGCCATCAGGTCGCGCCCGACGTGCTTGGCCCGAATCGTGTTGCCCATGACCAGCCCGAGGTTCCGGGCAACCCGCTTGCCCGGTACCGTTTCGAGGTTCGTGACGATCATCTCTTCTCCGTTCTCGGTTCGGCGGAAACGGCCGCATTCGCCGGTTGCCGTGGTCGATTCCGCCGTTTTCGTGACTCGGGCGACCGCACCCGCGAATGTCACCCCCAGATCGACTGGAACATGTTTCAAATCAATACGTTAGGTTCAGCCAGGCGGGGGGGCGCCCGAAGACCGGACGTCGGGGTAGAGTAAAAGGTGTGTAACACCACCCACCTGCCGTTGCTTTTTGGGGGTCCACGGTGGATCTTGAGGCTGGCGGAAGACGAAGTACGCTTCCGTAACGAGGCAACTCAAGTGGGGCGCCACAACGATTTCGGGGCCCGTTCTCGTCCGAGGAGTATTCTACGATGAAGAAGACGCTCATTGCAGCGGCCGGCGTGCTCGCATTCGCCGCCGCGGACTTCGCATACGCGAAGGGCTGAGGCGGTCGTTGCGCGGCCAGTATGGCTCGCATCTCCGCCAAGTTCGATCCGGCAAAGTCGCCGGGCACCGGTGAGAAAGCCCAAGACAAGACCGCGGGCTATCTCGAGTCCTTCAAGCAGCTTGCGGACGCGAAGAAGAACGGTCAGCTCGCGCTCGTCTACATCTTCGACTCGAAGAACGCGAAGCAGCGTTCGTTCGACACGACGATGACGGCGAACGAGGAGCTCGGCATCGCGCTGAAGCTGTTCCGCCGCGTCGGTGTCGACGTCGCGAAGGACGCGATCGCGCGCGAGCAGTTCGGCAACAACGTGCCGTTGTTCGTCGCCTACAACGCCAAGGGCGTTCGGATCGGTGACACCGAGCTTCGCGGCTACAAGCCGAAGTTCAGCGGCCTGATGCGCCTGCTGGGCAAGGCCGCCAAGGGCCACGGCAAGATGAGCCTGAAGTCGTTCGTGAAGAACTACCGCTCGATCCTGAACAAGATCGACCAGATCGAGAACAAGAAGGGCAACGTCGCTGCCGCGATCGCGCGTGCCAACGGCAACGCGAAGAAGATCAAGGATCTGAGCAAGAAGAGCGACGAGCTGCAGAAGGACGAAGCCAAGATTCTCGAGAACGAGAAGAAGGTCCTGACGGCAGCGAAGGCGGCGGACTTGCCGCCGACGAAGAAGGACGTCGCAAACGCCCCCGCTGGCGGTGGCTGAAGCTAGAGCCGATTTGCCCGCGCCGTGTGCGCGGGCATCCTCTCGCCCGCGCGGTTCGCGCGGGCAACCGGCCTCAATCGTCTGATACTGAATCCAAAAACGTCTGGCATCGGGGTCCGGTGAACCGGACTCGACAGGAAGGAACCTCGTCATGAAGAAGAGTCTTCTCGTGGCGGCTGCGGCGAGCATTCTCAGCCTCGTCACCGCCGACTACGCATTCGCCAAGGGCTGATGCGGTGGAGGCGCCAAGGGCGGCGCCCGTAGTGCGGCCAGTTCGGCCCGCACGAAGATTGACTGGACGCGTGGAAACGCGCCGGGCACCGGTGCGAAATCGGAGACCGCGGACTACTTCGCTTCGATCGTCCAGGTGCAGAAGGCCAAGCACCGCGGCGAGATGAGCATTCTCTACCTCTTCGATTCGTCGGATGCGAAGCTGAAGAAGTTCGAGGACACGCTCTTCAAGAACGAGCAAGTCGGCATCGGCATGAAGTTGTTCAACCGGATCCAGGTCGACGTGTCGAAGGACTCCGTCGCGAAGGAGATGGCCGGCAACAAGCTCCCGCAGTTCATCGTGTTCAACGCGAAGGGCCAGCGGACCGCGGACGTCACGCTCAAGGGCTACAAGGCGAGCCCGAGCGGTCTCCTCCGCGCGATGGCGAAGGGCGCGAAGGGCCACAGCAAGCTGTCGTTCAACGCGTTCGTCAAGAAGTACCGCAGCCTGCTCAACGACATCGACAAGCTCGAGAAGCAAAAAGAGGTGCACGCCGACAAGATGACGCGCGCCGGCGACAGCAAGTCGAAGATGAAGAAGCTGCAGAAGAAGGCCGACGAGATGGCCAAGACCCAGAAGGACCTGACCGAGCGTGAGGGCGAGATGCTCCGCGGTGCAGGTGCGGTCGGCCACACGAAGGCTCCGGCTCCGGTCGCGAAGAAGTAACTTCTCCGCGTCGGAGATCCGTCTCAGACCATCGACGGGCCCGCGACTTCGGTCGCGGGCCCGTTTCCGTTCGAAGTGCCGCGCGTTGACCGGCCTTCGGTCGTGCCGTATATCTACCGAGGTCCGCACCGGCGGACATCGGAAGCGGCAGGGTGCTGGTGTGCCCTCCGGACTTCAAATCCGGCGAGAGGCGATAATCCCGTCTCTGGTGGGTTCGATTCCCATCCGCTTCCGCCATTCTGCACCCGACTGCCTTCTGCACCCGACCCGGATCTGACGCATGGCCGATGCCCGCGGGCTGCTGCGAAACCTCCCGAACGTCGACGAGCTGATCCGCGCGGCGACCGACGGGGATGGGGCGCTGCCGCGGTCGCTGCTCGCGCGCGTCGCCCGCGAGGCGGTCGACCGGCTGCGGGCCGAGGTCCTGGCGGGTGAGCGCGATGCGCTCCCGGATCCGGCCGCGGTCGCGGCGGCCGTGCGCGACGCCGCCGAGGCGGCGCAGCGTCCCAACCAGTGCCGTGTGATCAATGCGACCGGTGTCGTGCTCCACACGAATCTCGGGCGCGCGGTCCTGCCCGACACCGTCCTCGCCGAGGTCGCCGACCGGCTCCGCGGCTACAGCCTCCTCGAGGTCGACCGCGAGACCGGCAAGCGCTCCAAGCGCGACTACCTCGTGACCGAGTTGCTCAAGGAGCTGACCGGCGCCGAGGACGCGGCGGTCGTGAACAACAACGCGGCGGCGACGCACATCGTGCTGAATACGCTCGGCCGCGGTCGCGAGGCGATCTGCTCACACGCGCATCTCGTCGGGATCGGGGGCTCCTACCGGCTGTCCGATTGCATGCGGGAAGCCGGCGTGACGCTCCACACCGTCGGCGCGACGAACCACTGCATCGCCGCGGACTACGAGGGCGGGATTCGCGACGGGACCGGTCTGATCGTGATGGTCCACACGTCGAACTACCAGGTCGTCGGCTTCACGAAGTACGCGACGCTCGCCGAACTGGTCGCGATCGGGCGCAAGCACGGGATCCCCGTCGTCTACGATCTCGGCAGCGGCGCGCTCGTCGACGTCTCCGCACACGGCTACGACGGTCACAGCGTGCGGGAGCTGGTCGCCGAGGGGCCGGCGGCGGTCTTCTTCAGCGGCGACAAGCTGCTCGGCGGTCCCCAGGCCGGACTCATCGTCGGCGATGCGGACGTGATCGCCGCGATCCGGAAGAACCCGTTCTATCGGATGATGCGCCCCGACAAGGTGACGCTCGCACTGCTCGAGTCCACGTTGCGCCTCTACCGCGATCCCGATCGGCTGTTCGAGACCGTGCCGGTGCTGCGGATGATCAGCGCCGACGCGGACCGGTTGCGCGTGCGCGCGGAACGCTTCGCCGACCGACTTCGCTCGCTTCCGGGCGCCACGGTCGACGTCTTCGACGACTTCTCCGAGATCGGCGGCGGGTCGTTGTCGACGCGACGGATGCCGACCGTGTGCGTCGGCGTGCGCTCGGACGACGCGAGCGCCGAGCGGATCGCCGAGCGACTGCGCCTCGGCGAGCCGTGCGTCTTCGGGCGCATCGTCGAGGATCGGCTCGTCTTCGACTTGCGTACGGTGCTCGCCGGCGAAGAGGACGAGTTGGCCGCTGCGATCGCGCGCGCGGCCACCGCGTAGACAGCGGTTCAGTTCGTCCGGACGACGACGAAGTAGCCGTGACGGTTGAGGTCGTCGTCCGGTTCGACGAGGACCACGCCGCCGACGGGCAACGCGAACGCCGCCTTCGCGAGCGCCGGCACGAAGACCTTGCGCGGCTGATAGCCGACGCGAGGGACGGCTCCTTCGTTCGCGATGCCGTAGTCGCGATCGGCCGGTTCGTCGGACAGCGTCGCGGCGATCGCTTGGAAGTCGGCACCGCTGGCGCTCGCCTGTGCGAGCGCGTCGCGTGCCCGCGCCTCGGCGTCGTCGCGTGCCCGCTCGACCGGCTCGTCCGCCGGAATGCCCTCGAACGCGACGCGGATCCAGCGGATCTTGATGTAGTCGGGCTCGCCGTCCGCGCGCGTTTGCGCCGCGCGCACGCGGGCCGGATCCGGATCGGCCGGGCCGCCACAGCCCGGGGCCATCGCGAGCAGCAGGACGAGCGCCGCCCAGTGCAACGATCGCATCACGATACCTCCCTCGCGGCGTCGAGCGCGGCGTCGACCGCGGTCGGGTCGTCCCCGCGTCCTTGGAACATCGAGCCCTTGCCGCCGCCGCGTGCGCCGAGTGCGTCGGCGACCGCGCGGCCGACCGCGGCGACGTCGATGTCGCACGCGTCGCCCCGCACGACGAGGAAGTGGACCGCGTCGCCCGCGGTGCCGATCAGCACGGCGAGCTTCGTCGGCGCGGCGGCGACCAGTGCGTTTCCGGTCGCGCGCAGGAACGCGGCGCCCCGGTCGTCGAAGCGGTGCACCAGCACGGTCTCGTCACTCGCGGCGAGTTCGGCCGCGGTCGCCCGTGCGAGTGCCGCCTCGAGCGAGGCGATCGCCTTCGTGCTCGTGCGGCGCTCCTCGGCCCAGCGGCCGATCGTGTCGACGAAGTCGTCCGGTCCCGTGCCGAGGACGTCGGTGATCGCTCGGTCGCGCGCTTGCGCGGCCGCGAGTGCGTCGCGCACCCGGCCGCCGAACCAGAACGCGAGTCGTTGCCCGCCACGCGCCGACTCGGCGCGCAGCAGGCGGCACACCTGCAGTTCCGCGGTCGAGCCGACGTGGGTGCCGCCGCACGTGTTGCAGTCGATGCCGTCGATCTCGACGAGCCGAATCGAATCGCCGACGTGCTCAGGCAGGCCACGCGTGCGCACGTCGGACGCGTCGAACGTCGCGCGGTCCACGCGCCGTGCCGTCACCGGTCGCGCGTCGCGGATCGCCGCGTTGGCGTCGTCCTCGAGGCGCGCGAGGTCGTCGCGCGGGAGGGCGCGGACGTCGAGGTCGATGCTCGCGTAGTCCGAGCCGAGGTGGAACGCGGTCGTCTTCCACCCGAACCGATCCTCGGCGATCGCCGTCAGCAGGTGCTGGCCGGTGTGCTGCTGCATGTGGTCGAAGCGCCGCGCCCAGTCGACCGAGGCGACCACCGATCCCGTCGCGACCGGCCGATCCACGACGTGGACGATCCGGCCCTCGTCGCGCCGGACGTCGAGCACGGCGGCGTCGCCGATCGTCCCGCGATCACCCGGTTGCCCGCCGCCCTCGGGGTAGAACGGCGTCGCCGCGAGTTCGACCCACGCCGCGCCGTCGGTGTCGCCGGCACGCGTCACGGTCGTCTCTGCGGTCCGTTGCGTCGGATCGGTCTCGAACAGCTCGTCGGTCATTCGCGTGCCGCCTCCGTCGGCGTTGACTTCCCCGGTGGGTCGCGGAACAATGTCTTAGCTCGCCTGGCGGTTGGAGTCCCCGATGATCCGGAGGATCGTCCTCGAAAACTACATGTCGCACGCGCGGACGGTGATCGAACCGGCCGACGGGCTCACGGTACTGACCGGCCCGAACAACTGCGGCAAATCGGCGGTGGTCGACGCCCTGGAGACGCTCTGTCGAAACGCGGCCGGCGACTACATGGTCCGCCACGGCGAGCGCACCGCGCGCGTGACCGTCGAGACCGACGAACACACGTTCGTATGGGAGCGCACGCGCGGGCAAGTGCGCTACACGATCGACGGCCGCGAGATCGACCGTCTCGGCCGTGGCGTACCCGACGACCTCGATCGCAAACTGCGGTTGCCGCGCGTGCGCGCCGGCGACGAAGACGTCGAGATCCACTTCGCGTTTCAGCGGGCCCCGGTGTTCCTGCTCGACGCGAGCGACAACAAGAAGGCGACGTTTTTCGCGTCGTCGTCCGATGCGAGCTACTTGCTCGACATGCAGCGGCGCCATCAGCAGCGCGTCAAGAGCCGCAAGGCCGCGCGCCGTCGGCTGCGCCGCGAGGTCGAGCACCTCGAGTCGGAACTCGCCGCGCTCGAAGCGGTCGAGGTGCTGTCGCCGCGCGTCGCGTCGCTCGAGCGTCACGCGTCGACCGTGGCGGAACATGCCGCCGACGAGGCGCGGCTCGCGCATCGAATCGACGCGCTGGAGGGCGCACGTGCGGCTGTCGTCCGCGCCGAGGCGGTGCGCGATGCGAGCGCACCCCTCGCATCGCCGCCGCCGCTCGACGACACCGCGGCGCTCGAGCGGCTCGGCCGTGAACTCGTCGACGTCGCATCCGCGCGGGATCGCGCGGCCGCCGTGCGCGCCGCGGTGGCGGACATCGACGAGCCGCCCCGGATCGACGACGGCCGCGAACTCGCCGCGCTCGTCGCGTCGCTCGAGCACGAAGCGCGACTCGTCACCGACGCGCGGGATCGTCGCGACACGATCGACCGCGAAGGGGCGACGGTCCACGACGCGCTCGACGCGTGGGCGCACGACAACCCGGACTGCCCGACGTGCGGCGCACCGGTCGACGCGCCGCGGCTGTTTGACGCGATCGGCGGCTTCGACCGGGGGGAGGTGGGCGATGCGTGATCCCGTCGGCTTCCTGTTCATCGGCGATCCGCACCTCGCGAGCCGCGTGCCCGGCTTCCGGTGCGACGACTACCCGCGGGCGATCCTCGGGAAGCTCGCCTGGTGCTTGCGCCACGCGCGCGAGGAACGCCTCGTGCCAATCGTGCTCGGCGACTGGTTCCACTATCCGCGCGACAATGCGAACTGGCTTCTGGCCGAACTGTTCGAGTGCCTCGACGACGAGGTGCTGACGATCTACGGCAACCACGATTGCGCCGAGAACGCGCTCTCGCCGGACGACACGCTCGGGGTGCTCGTCGCCGCCCGCCGCGTCCGCCTGTTGTCGGCGGAGGACGTGTGGCGCGGAACGGTCGGCGGGGTCGCCTGCGCGGTCGGCGGCAGCTCGTATCGCCAGCCGATCCCGGAGGCGTTCGCGCGCGACGGCGCGGGGTTCGTCGCGTGGGTGACGCACCACGACGTTCGCTTCGGGGGCTACGAGCACGGTGTCGAGCCGACGGCGATCGACGGGGTCGACGTCGTCGTGAACGGCCACGTGCACCGGCCGTACGAGCCGGTCGTCGTCGACGGCACGACGTGGATCAACCCGGGCAACATCGCACGCGTCAAGCGGAGCGACGTCGTGCGCGAGCGTCGGCCGACGGCGCTGCGTGTCGACCCGTCCGCGGCGGGGTGGCGATCGACCGACGTCGAGGTGCCGCACGAGCCGTTCGACGCCGTGTTCCACCCGATCGCCGAGGCGTCGACCAGCGAGGCGCCCGGCTCGGCGTTCGTGCGCGGGCTCGCGGAGCTCGAGACGTTGCGCACCGCATCGGGCGCCGGCCTTCGTGGCTTCCTCGACGAGAACCTGACACAATTCGACGCGGCGATCGCCGACGAGATCCGATCGCTCGCAGGGGAGGTACTGGGCGATGACGCATGATCGCGGGCGCTCGACGGCGCCCGACCAACTCGACCGGTTGCGGTCGCGCTACGAACAGCTGCGCAAGCGTCGCATCGAGGCGGGGCGCGATCTCGAGCACGCGACCAAACGGCTCGAGTCGCTGCAACGGGAAGCGCGCGACGCGTACGGCACCGACGACATCGCCGAGTTGCGCGATCGACTCGCGGCGCTGCGCGCCGAGAATGCGCGCCGGGTGGCGGACTACGAGGCACACCTCGTCGAGGTCGAGGCCGCGGTCCGTGACGCCGAGGTCGACCACCGCGATGCCGGCGGCGAGGACGAACGGTGAGCGGCAGGGTGAGCGGCACGTTGTCGACCGATCCGCGCCTCGCTGCGGTCCGCGAGCGCTTCGACGCGCTGCGGCACGTGCGCGACGTGCGGCGACGGGACCTCGCGAGCCGGCGCCGCGAGATCGAGCGCATCGATGCGCAACTCGCGATCGCGGACGACGTCGGTCGCGCACTCGAGCTGCTGAGCGATCGGCTCTTCGGTCGGCTCGCCCACACGCTCGAGTCGAAGCTGACGATCGCGCTCCAGGAGGTGCTCGAACAACCGATCTCGTTCGTCGTCGACCGTCGCTTCTCGCGCGGGGCGGTCGCGATGCGCTTCGGCATCGAGCGGGGCGGCGAGCGCGAGGACATCCTGAAGGGGCAGGGCGGCTCGGTGCTCAACGTGCTGAGCGTCGGCCTGCGGATGTTCGCGCTGAAGGCCCTCGACGCGGGGACGCACCGCCGTTTCCTCGTCTTGGACGAGCCCGACTGCTGGCTCCGCCCCGACCTCGTGCCGCGACTCGTCCGGATCATCCGGGACGCGGGGCGCGCGCTGGGCTTCCAGGTCCTCCTGATCAGCCACCACGACCCGAGCCGATTCGCGGCCACCGCCGATCGGGTGTATCGGTTCGTGCCTCGGGGCGACGGGGTCCGGATCGAGCGCGTCGTCGTCGACGCCCCGGTGCCCGATCCGGAAGCCGGGAATTGAGGGGCGGGACCGACCGTCGAAAAGCGGCTACGTTTGGCAGCCGGCCGGCGCCGCGCGTTGGAGTTGTAGGTCCGATTTTGCCCGCCGCTCGCGGGAACCCGTGAACACGAGACGACGCTCATGATGAGACGACTGGGAGTCCGGGCGGCAGGCGTCGCCGGCGCGGCACTGCTCGCGACCCTCGCCGGGTGCGCGACGTCGCGTTCGACGCCCGTGCGGGCCGCGCTGCTCGCGGAGGCCACCGCGGACGACGTCGCGATCCTCGAGACCCCGGACGACGACGAGCGCGCCTCGCAGCCGGCCGGATCGCTGCCGCAGGAAAAGCGCGCGTCGACCGACACGCGCACCGACGACGTCCGCTGGGACCGTCGGCCGGAAGAGCAGGAACTCGCCGTGATGCGCAAGCAGATGACCGCCGCGAACCAGCCGCACTGGGAGGACTACCAGCGCCGTCGCACGTCGGTCACCGCGTTCATGAGCCTGAACACGACCGCCGACAGCGACGCGACGAGCGGTCTCCCGTCGAACTTCGAGTGGAAGGGCATCGTCGAGGAGGGGGTCGGCGCCGGTCTCGAGATCGGCCACGACGTCGTGCCGGCGTTCGAGATCTTCGCCGGTGCGAAGTACGACAACTGGCGCGGGGACGAGAAGATCGTCGCGACCTCGCCGTCGATCGTCACGACGAAGACGACCGGCCTCGACGCGTTCCCGTTCTACGTCGGCGGACGGCTCAACTTCCCGCTCGCGATCCCGTTCAGCGACTGGTTCTCGACGAGCCAGGCCGGCCTCTCCTACGGCGTGATTCCGTTCGTGAAGGGGCAGGTCGGCGGCGTGTTCGTCGACGGCATGGAGGTGTCGATCCGCGATCAGCTCGCGGGCGGCCCGCCGTTCGAGTACGACCTGATCGACCGGGGGTTCCACACCTACGCCGGCGTCGAGGTCGGCATCGAATACCGCACGCGCAGCGGCTTCGCGTTGAAGCTGTCGGTCGGCGCGGAGCGTTACTTCGGCCTCGACCTCGCGTCGGAGGCGGAGAACATCCTGCGGCCGGGCGCGGAGATGAACGACTTGCGCCAGGCGCTGCTGCCGCGGCTGAGCGCGACCGTTTACTTCTGATCGATGCCAGCGTCTGATCGATGGTAGGCGCGTCGCCGGAACCGGGCCACGTGATTCGCGTCGACGCGCGCGTGTGCTGGGTCCGCGCGGGTGACGCACTGCTGAAGTGCACGATCCGCGGGCGCCTCTTCCGCGAAGCGACGGCACTCAAGCACCCGGTGGCGGTCGGCGACCGCGTCGCGATCGTGCGCGACGGCCCCGACAGCGGCGTCGTCGAGCGCGTCGAGCCGCGGCGCAACAAGCTCTCGCGCCCGGCGGTGGAGGCGATCGACCGCAAGGAGCAGGTCATCGTCGCGAACATCGACCTGCTCGGCATCGTCGTCGCCGCTGCGAAGCCGCCGCTGCGCACCGGGCTGATCGACCGCTATTTGATGGTCGCGGCGCGCGAGTCGCTCGAGCCGATCGTGATCGTGAACAAGATCGACCTCGCCGACATGGACGCGGTCGGCGACGCGATGGCGGTCTACGAGCGACTCGGCATCGAGGTGCACTACACCGCGGCATTGCGCGGGGACGGCATCGAGCGGTTGCGGGCGCGCATCGACGGCGTCGTGACCGTCTTCTCCGGCCACTCGGGCGTCGGCAAGTCGACGCTGCTCAACGCGATCGTCCCCGACCTCGCGCTCCGGACCGGCCACGTCAGCAGCAAGACCGGCAAGGGGCGCCACACGACGACACAGGTCGTGCTGCACGAACTCGACCGCGGCTGCCTGATCGACACGCCGGGTATCCGCGCGATGGGGCTGTGGCAGATCGGCCCCGCCGACGTCGACCGCTTCTTCACCGAGATCGCGGCGCTCGAAGGGCAGTGCCGCTTCCTCGACTGCGCCCATGGCGCGGAGCCGGATTGCGCGGTCAAGGGCGCCGTCGAGGACGGGTCGATCGACCGGCGCCGCTACGACAGCTACCGTCGGATCGTCGAATCGCTCGAGTCCGGCGAGACCCCCGGCCGCAGCGGGTGACCGCCACGCGCGTCGGCGTCTAGTGGTGTGTCTCAGAGATTCGCGTCATTTGTTCGGGTGATTCGTCGTCGCTCACAAGGCGCGTGCGCGCGCCTCGTATCAGCGATCCTCCAGCGTGCGCGCAACGCGGTGAGCGGCGGCGAGGCGCGTGAAGAAATGCCGCGAGGTTCTGAGACACACCACTAGTCGCTGTAATCCGACCACCAGTCGTTCTCCTGACGATCGGGGTCGTCTGCTTGCGCGCGCGCTTCTATGCCACGTCCGAAGATCGCGAGTCCGAGCCAGCCGCCGATCAGCCCGATCAGCGGCGCGATCACGAGCGCGTACATGAACATCATCGCGTAGACCGCGCTGCGGACGAATTGCGGGTTGCCGGGGATCTCCTCCCGCAGGTCCTCGAGCGGCTCGCGGTAGTCGTCGATCTCGGCCGACCGCTGCTCCTCGGGCAACTGTTCGAACATCGCGATGTTGCGATCGATGAACTCGAGCGCGCGGGTCTCGACCGTTTCGTCCGACGTCATCAGGCTGATCACGATCCACGTCGTGATCGCAGCGAGTCCGCCGATGCACACCCCGTGGATCGCGCCGGCGAGCAGCGTCGCGCCGGTCGTCGGCACCCGCGAGAAGAGACGAACGGCGAACGTCGAGCCGATCAGCGTCATCGATGCGAGCAAGACGACGTCGAGGCAGCACATCGTCGGCTCACCCGTTCCCAGCATCAGCGTGGACGTGATGCCGGTGAGCGCCCCGACGATCGAGGCGAACAGGATCGTGCGTCCGTCCATTCGGGCTCCCGGTTACCGAAGCGCGTCGCGCAGGATCGCATACCCCCACGACCCTGCGAACAGCAGGATCGTGATCGCGATGATCATGCGCCACGGCCAACTCGCGACGATCGGCCACACCGGCCGACGACGAAACAGCGCGACGACGAGCATCGGCGTCGCGAGCAGCATCCCCGCGAACATCGTCGCGGCGAACGGCTGCATCGCGAATGCGGTCGCGACGCGGCCGCGCGCCATCAGCGCACACGTGCGGGTCATGTAGCACGTCGGGCACGGCATGTCGTAGCGAATCTTGAAAGCGCACGGCGGCAGGAACAGCGGTCCGCGCACGGCGTGGTCGTGGCCGGTCGGTTCGAGGCGGACGGACCAGTAGAGCGCGAGTCCGATCCCGCACAGCACGGCGGTGATCAGCACCTTCTCACGCCACACCGGCGAGATCCAATGCTTCGGCCAGGCTCGATACCGCCGCGAGCTCGACGCCGACCGGACCTCGTTTCGCGCTGTCCGGCGGTACGAGGGCGCGCCGGCAGCCGAATCGCGCCGCTTCGGCGAGGCGAACGTCGAGGCGGGCGACGTCGCGAACCTCGCCCATCAGCCCGAGTTCGCCGAGCGCGACGAGGTCCGGCGCGACCGCGCGGCCGGATGCGGCGCTCGCGACTGCGAGGGCCAGCGGCAGGTCGGCGGCCGGTTCGTCGACGTGCAGACCGCCCACCGCGTTGACGTAGACGTCCTGCGACGCGAGCGCGTGCCCGGCCGTGCGCTCGAGGATCGCGAGCACGAGCTGCGTGCGCTTCGGATCGACGCCGGTCAACGCGCGCCGTGGCGCACCGTGCGGCGCGGGCGCGACGAGCGCCTGCAGTTCGATCAGAAACGGCCGCGACCCGACGATCGCCGGCGCGATCACCGACCCGGCCGCGTCACGCTGACGGCCGCGGAGGAATCGATGCGACGGATTCGGCACCTCGACGAGACCGTCCTCGGCCATCTCCAGCACCGCGACCTCGCCGGCGGCGCCGAAGCGGTTCTTCAGCGCGCGCAGCATACGGAACGACTGGTAGCGGTCGCCGTCGAAGTTGAGCACGACGTCGACTGCGTGCTCGAGCGTCCGCGGCCCCGCGAGCGAGCCGTCCTTCGTCACGTGGCCGATCAGAAAGAGCGTCGTCCCGCGGTGCTTCGTCGCGCTCGTCAACGCCGCGGTCGCCGCGCGCACCTGCGTGACGGTGCCGGCGACCCCCGCGACGTCGCTGCAGTGCACGGTTTGCACCGAGTCGACGATGCAGACGGCCGGTGCGGTCGCTTCGATCGCACCGAGAATCGCACCGAGGTCGTCGGTCGCGAGCAGGTGCAACCGTTCGTCGAGCGCGCCGACGCGCATCGCGCGAAGGCGCACCTGCGCCGCCGACTCTTCGCCGGTGACGTAGAGCACGGGTTCGCCGCGCGCCGCGAGGCGGTAGGCGAGCATCGTCATCAGCGTGGACTTGCCGATCCCCGGATCGCCGCCGACGAGGAGCGTGCTCCCGGCGACGAGGCCCCCGCCCACGACGCGGTCGACTTCGTCGAACCCGGTGGTCGTTCGCGGGGCCGACTCGATGTCGATCTCGGTGATCGGGCGCGCGACCGCGGCGAGCGTCGCGTCGTCGCCGATCTCGGCGACCGTGCCCCACTCGCCGCACCGGTCGCATCGACCCTGCCACTTCAGGGCCCGGTGGTCACACGCGGTGCAGCGGAACTCGGCGATCGACTTCATGGCACCATGATAGTCGGACGCGGGTTACACGGCGATCAGTCCCGGAAGAGGTAGCCGATCCGCTGCTTGTTGATGATCAGGTAGTTCAGGCTGCCGAGCAGGTCGACTTCGCAGCGCAGCGCCTCGGGGAGGTTCTCCATCTGCGGGTCGAGCAGGACCGAGAACCGCTGGCTGAATGCGCTCGAGTCGACCGACTCGGGCCGCACCTTGCCGAGCAGCGTGACGCTCTGCGCGCCGTTGAGGACGACCTTGATGTGGTCGAGGTCGAACTCGGGGCGCTCGTGCTTGCGGAATACGTCGCCGCCGGACTCGACGAGTTCGTGTGCGAACAGGATCTCGTCGGCGTTGAGTTGCATCGAGGGCACCGACGTGTGCGTGCCGTCCTCGAGGTCGATGATCAGCGCGTCCTGGATCCGGATGAAGCGACGCGTGAGCCGGTCGAGGTAGTTCGACAGCCGGCCGTTGATCGGGTAGACCGTGCCCTTGATGAAGTACCGTTCCGTCAGGAACAGGTCCTTGTAGACGACCTGCGTTTCCATGCGCACTCTCTCCCGGTCAGGTATCGGGATCCGGCCGAGGCGCCTTGACGGAGAAAGCGCTCAGCTCAATCCGAGATGCGCACGCAGTTCTCCGGCCAGGTAGAGCGACCCCGCGGCGACGACGACGTCGTTCGGGGCGGCGGCATCGAGCGCGGCCGCGAGGGCGCCGGCGGCGTCGTCGTGCGTCGAGAGGGGCGTGTCGGCACGGGCCGCGAGCGGTGCGAGGCGGGCGGGGTCGAGACTCCGCGGATTCTGTGTGCGCGTCGCGTGGACGGACGCGGCGAGTGCGAACAGCGGCGCCGCGGTGTCGGCGACGAGCTTGTCGCCGGCGAGGCCGAACACGAGCCGCACCGGTCGCCCGGGGAAGTGCGTGCGAATCGTGCAGGCGAGGGCGATCGCGGACGCCGCGTTGTGTGCACCGTCGATGACGATCGGTGCGGGGTGGCCCGGCGCGCACGTGCGCTCCATGCGCCCCGGCAGGCGCATCGTCCGCCACGCGCGGCGAAGGCACGCGTCGTCCACGACGATGCCGTGCGTGTGTTCGAGGATCGAGAGGGTCTGCAGGGCTACGACCGCATTGGCCGCTTGTACGGCACCGAACACGCCGAGTTCGACGTCGTCCCACCGTCGCTCGCCGACCCACGCATCGAGGCGACCGCCGGTGTCGGTCGGTTCGTACCGCACGACGTCGAACGACCAGCCGCGCACCGCGAGCGGCGCGTCACTCCCGCGCGCCGCGTGCACGATCGGGCCGAGCGCGGCCTCGCCGGGGCGCACGCCGCAGACGAGCGGGACGCCCGCGCGGACGATGCCCGCCTTCTCCGCCGCGATCGCGCGCACGGTGTCACCGAGCAGGTGCGTGTGGTCGCGCGAGATGCTCGTGATGACGGACACCGCGGCGCGGTCGATCGCGTTGGTCGCATCGAAGCGCCCGCCGAGTCCCGTCTCGAGCACCGCGACGTCCACGGCGCGGTCGGCGAACGCGCCGAGCGCCAGCGCGGTGAAGATCTCGAAGAACGTCGGGGCGGCGCCGTCGGCTCCGTCGAGCGCGGGGTGCAGGCGGTTCATTCCCGCGACGAACGCGTCGGATCCGAGTGAACTTCCGTCGATCGAGATTCGTTCGAGAGCATCGTCCACATGCGGGGACGTGTAGAGGCCGGTGCTGGCACCGGATTCGGACAGGGCCGTCGCGATCCAGCGCGACGTCGACCCCTTGCCCTTCGTCCCCGCGACGTGCACGACGTGCATCGCACGGTCGGGCCGGCCGAGGTGGGCGAGCAGCCGACGCGTCGGCTCCAGGCTCCACTCGGCCTTGCCCGCGCCGAATTTGCGCATCTTCTCCCAGTCGGTCACATCGGCGAGGAATCGCCAGGCGTCGGCCGGTTCGGCGAAGGGGTGGGAGGCGGCGTTTGGTCCGGTCATCGGTCGTGCAGTAACATGTAGCGTACCGGGCGTGGCGGGTGCCGCACCCGATCGACGACGAGAAAGGCCTTCATGGACATCAATCGGCGCCCTGCCGGCGCACCGACGACACGGCTCGTCTGGATGCTCGGCCTGACGGTCTTCCTCGGCGCGGCGATCTTCTACCTCTTCAGTATCACCGCGAGCCAGCGGCGCGACACGCTCACGCAGGCGGAGAAAGCGCCTCGCGAGGAAGACGACTTCGCGAACCCGCTCTACCCCGAGGAGCCGATCAAGCTCGCGGACACGCTCGCCGCGACGATCGACGAGTCGACGCCGCTGGCCCGCTCGACGATCGAGCCGGAGCCCTACCGCGACCTGCTGAGCAAGCTGATCAACCGCACGCAGCGGTTCATGCGCGAGGTGATCGGCTACGAGAAGGCGGACCACGACGCGCTCCTCGCCGACCCGGCGAAGCACCGTGCCAAGCCCGTGTGGGTCCGCGGCACGTTGGTCGACTACTCGCAGCGGCTGCTCGAGCGCCCGATCGGCGAGCACAAGATCGCCTACTTCGGCGTCATCGAGGACTTCGACGGCAAGCGCTTCTGGTACGAGACGCTGTTCGAGCCCGATGCGTACGAGATCGGCGAGATCACGGTCGCGCGCGGGTTGTTCATGAAGGACTTCGCCTACATCAAGCGTCCCGGGACGCCGATGGAGTTGAAGAACCTGCCGGATCGCGTCGATCACCTCCCGCTGCTCGTGTGCCGCCGCGTCGAGTCGAGCTACCGCATCGAGCCGGTGACCGCGCTCGACAAGAAGCTCGTGCGCACCGCGTTGTGGGGCATGCGCACCACTGAACTCCAGCTCGACCTTCGGCCGCTCTACCACCTGCTCGGCTACATGAAGAATGCCGACGCGTCGACGTTCCCGACCGACGCGCCGAACTACGAGGACATGGCCGAGCGCCTCCTCGTCAACTCGCGGCTCGACAAGTACCGCGGCGAGTTCGTCAAGATCTGGGGCCGGCTGGGACCGATCTACAAGCACGAAGATCCGGAGAACCCCGCCGGGATCACGCACCACTACCGCGCGTACGTCTTCACGCCCGGGCGCGTGCTGCTTCCGGTGTTCCTCGCGGAGAAACCGAAGGGGTTCAAACCCTACGAGGACTACGTCGACGTCACCGGCATCTTCTTCAAGCCGTGGCGCTACATCACCGAGGAAGGCAAGACGATCCGGGCCCCGGTCGTCGTCGCGAAGTCGCTGACGTTGCGCAAGATCGACCCGGGACCGTGGGAGCACATCATGATCGTGCTCGTCGTCGGCGTCTTCGTCGCGATCATCGCCGTCGGCCTGTTGATCTACCGCGACCGCCGCGACCTCAAGCGCCACAACGAAGAGTTCATCCGCCGCCGCCGCGAACGCCGCCTCCGCGCCGAAGCGGAGTAGCGACGGAAGCTCGCTGCGGCGAATCTGTCCGCTTTCGCGTCAAATCTGCGGCAGCGACCCTTCGCTGCGCTGATCCTGTCCCGTTTCGCGTCAGATTCGCGTCAGCGAGTGGCCGCGGGTTCGATCGCTACGCTTGCCCTCGATCCCGAGACCGAGATTGCGGGAGTTTGTGCGTAACCGATCGGCGGTTCTCCCGACTAACGCGGTGTGCGTGAACTGCTGATCCAACTGAACCTGCTGCCCGGCCTCGGCTCTCGGTGCGTCGACGCGCTCGTCGAAGGATTCGGCGCGCTGGCGCCGTTCGCGGGCGCGTCGGCCGAAGTGATCGCCGCGGCGGCGGGGGTGTCCGTCGAGCGGGCCGAGGAGTGGGTCGACGAGGCGCGTCGGCGACCGGCCGGGGGCGAGATCGAATCGGCCGCGTCGATCGGGGCGACGATCGTCACCCGAGCCGATGCCGGGTATCCGCGCCCGCTCTACGACACGGTCGGTGCGCCGGCGGTGCTCTACGTGCGGGGCGGGTGGACCTCGGGCGACGATCCGGCCGTCGCGGTCGTCGGGTCGCGACGGCCGACGCCGTACGGGCGGCACATCGCGCGGCGGATCGGCGAGCGACTCGCCGACGCCGGGATCACCGTCGTGAGCGGCATGGCGCTCGGCGTCGACGGGGCGGCGCACGAAGGCGCACTCGACGCGGGCGGTCGGACGGTCGCGGTGCTCGGTTGCGGCATCGACCGGTGCTACCCACGAGGGCACGAGTCCCTCGCGGTGTCGATCGCCGAGCGCGGCGCGGTCATGACCGAGTTCCCGCTCGGGACCGCCCCGGCGCCGTATCACTTTCCCCAGCGCAACCGGATCATCAGCGGGCTGTCGCGGGTGGTGGTCGTCGTCGAGGCGGCGGCGCGCAGTGGGTCGCTGATCACCGCGCGGCTCGCCCTGGAGCAGGGGCGCGAGGTGTTCGCGGTGCCGGGTCCGGTCACGAGCGAGTTGAGCCGGGGTGCGCATCGGCTGCTCGAGGAAGGGGCGCGGCTGCTCCAGGACCTCGACGACGTCGTCGAGGCGGTGGGCGCGACGCCGGGTCTCGACTCGGTCGCCACACCGGTCGCGTTGAGCGACGACGAGGCGCGCGTTCTCGGGTGCGTCGGTGCGATGCCCACGCCGGTCGACGATGTCGTGCGCGAGTCGGGCTTGTCGGCCGAACGCGTCGCGTCGGTCATCACGACGCTCGAGCTGAAGGACCGCGTGCGGGACGTGGGCGGCGGACGTGTCGTCGCGCTCGACGGGTGATCGCGATCAGCCGGGGAAGACGAGCGGCACGACTTCGAGGACGACGATGCACCCGACGACGATCGCGGTGAAGCCGACGAAGTAGCGCAGCGCGATCGGCACGATCCCGGCGAGGGTCGGTCGCTTGAGCGATGCGTAGACGAGGCAGCCGATGATCGTGATCGGCAGGTAGTACAACAGCAGGTCGCCGAGGCCGTGCATCAGGCGGCTCCCTCCGCGGGCGCCGCTTCACCGGTCGTACCGCCGGCGCCGTGATCCGCGGCGAGCCAGCCCGCGCCGAACAGCAGTGCGTCGATCATCACGAGCAAGTTCAGGAGTCCGGCGACACCGGTGTAGAGGCACGCGAGGTGCACCCGGAACATCGCCTCCTCGATCGGGAGGTGCTGCGTCGCGAGCCAGGCGCCGAGCGTCTCGCCGCCGTTGAGCAGGAACGCCCAGAAGTAGAACTCGTGCCGCGTCGGATTGACGTGGCGGAAGTCGGTCAGCAAGCCGCCGATCACGAAGAGAGCCGTAATCGCGAGCGCGTAGAAGACCGCTTTCTGGCGTAGGCCGAGGTACCAGTGACCGGCCCCGGGGATCAGCCAGGCGAGGAGAACGGCGACGGTCGGCTTCATGCGCGGGCCCGATGGGACGGTTGGGTCGGAGCGGGGGATGGCTGCTATATATAGACGGCCAGGCCGCCGTTTTCACCTGTTGACTCGCCCGACACCCCGGAATCCCGTGACCGACAAGCCCTACGCCCCGACGCTTCGCGTTCGCTACGACGAGACCGACCAGATGGGCGTGGTCTATCACGGGAATTATCTGAAGTATTTCGAAGTCGGACGAACCGAGCTCATGCGCCACCTCGGCTTCCCGTATTCCGAGATGGAGCGTCGTGGCGCATTGCTCGTCGTCGTGGAGGCGAATTGCCGCTACCGCGACAGCGCCCGCTACGACGACGTGCTGCGCATCGAGACCGCCGGGACGTGCCCGAGTCCGTTGCGCATCCGGTTCCACTACCGCGTGGTGCGCGAGGCGGACGACGTCATCGTGGCTGACGGGTGGACGGACCTCGCGTGCCTCGATCGGGATCGGCGCCTGCGTCGCCTCCCGCCCGAGGTGCGAGAAGGCCTGGAACGTTTCGAGTTGAGCGTGGAAGAACTGGTTTGAACGAAAGGTACGACGGATGAGCACCCGACGATTCGCCGCGACCGCAGTCGCGGTCGTCCTGGCCGCCGCGGTTCCCGCGGCCGGGCAGGTCCGGCTGAGCGATCACACACCGAAGGACGCACTCGCCTACGCGCGCATCGCGAGCTTCGCCGACATGATGAACGGGATCGAGAAGAGCCCGTTCAAGCAACTCTGGGACGACCCGGAGATGCAGGATTTCCTCCAGCCGGCCGTCACCTCGATGGTCAAGGAGGGCCTCGCCCGGATGAAGATGTTCGTCGGGCACGACATCGAGGAACTCAAGCAGATCCTCGGCGGCTCGGTCGAGCTGTCGCTGCTGTCGCTCGAGCGCAAGGGTTGGACCGTGACGCCGACCTTCGCCGCGGGGTGGACCGCGACCGACGTCGAGAAGGCGAAGGCACTCGTCGACCGGTTGCTCGAGATGGGCATCCAGGAGGGGGCCGTCGTCGCCGAGTCCATCGACATCGGCGGCACGGCGTTCCGCGAGTTGGAGATCGACGACACGCCGTTCAAGATCACCGTCGGCTTCGTCGGACCGACGTTCGTCGTCTCCTCGTCGAAAGAGCTGCTGACGGCGATCGTCGGCGGTAGCGCACTGGCCGACGACGCGCGGTTGGGTGCCGACGCGGACTACCGCGCGACGGCCGAGCGCATCCGCGCCGGCGCCGCACACGTCCACTTCGCACTCGGCGCGCAGTCGATCGCGCAGACCGTCAAGGTCATGTCCGAGACGCCGGACGACAAGTTCGCCAAGATCATGACCGGCTTCGGGCTCGACACGTTGAGCTTCGCCGCCGGCTCGATCCGCTTCGACGAGCGCGGCGCGAACGAGGTCTACCACGTGCGCACGGGCAAGCGCCACGGCTACATGTCGATGCTGGACATCTCGAAGCCCGGCGTCGCGATGCACAAGGCGGTCGAGGGCGACTCGGTCGCTTACATCGGCTTCAAGGCCGACCTGCTCGAGGCGTTCGACAAGTTCCGGTCGTACGTCCCGCTGTTCGGCGAGGTCTTCGGCGAGCGCGACGCCGCCGGGATCGAAGAGGCGATGGCCGAGGCGAACTCCGGCGAGTGGGGCTTCAAGCTGCGCGACGACGTCTTCGCGAACCTCGGCGACGAGTTCGCGCTGAACTGCCGCCTCCCGTCGGGTGGCGGCTTCATCCCGGACGTGCTGCTCCTCGGGCAGGTCAAGGACGCGAAGAAGCTCGAGACGTTGCTCGACCAGCTCGTCGAGATGGCGCCGAAGGACGAAGTCACGATCGGCAAGCAGACGGTCAAGGTGCGTGGCGCCGGCGCGGTCGGCCCTGACGGCGCCGCGACCGATGCGACCTACCCGCTGTGGACGATCCTGTTCAAGGACTCGATGCTGCCGATCAGCCCGGCGGTGTCGATCGTCGGCAACAAGCTCGTCGTCGGCGTCCAGATCCGCTCGGTGAAGTCCTACGTCCGCAAGGGCGTCTCGAAGCCGCTGTCGAACTCGGCGACGTTCGCACGCGCCCTCAAGTCGATCGGGTGGCAGGACACGACCAACGCGATCTCGGTGATGTTCCTCGACGTCAAACAGGCGCTGTTGTTCGGCTACGATGCTGGCACGCCGTTCCTGTCGGGCATCGATCCCGACGACATCGGAATCCCGCTCGACTTCGCGATGCTGCCGTCGTCCGATGCGATCGTGAAGCCGTTCGATACCGCGGTGATCGGGCACACGCTCGACGCCGACGGCATCACGGCGTACGCGCAGGGCCCGGTGCCGGTCGCGGTGCTCGAGGTGATGGTGTTCGCCGGGGTGTCGATGGCGCCGCGGCGGATGCGCGATTTCGAGAGCGCAGAGGCCCGGCCGTTCTCGCCGGCCCCGCCCACGCCGGCACCGGCCCCGAAGTCGGAGCAGAAGAAGCCGGGGATGCTCGGGCTCCGACTCGACGGCGAAGGCGGCGTCTGCAAGATCACGATGATCCACGAGGGCGGCGCGGCTGCCGCCGCCGGCCTCAAGGTGGGCGACATCATCGAGTCGATCGACGGCAAGGGCAGCGACATCGACACGATCGCCGCCGCGCTGACCGGCAAGAAGTCGGGCGACCGCGTCGAGGTGAGCATCAAGCGCGGCGAGACGAAGATGGCCTTCCAAGTCACGCTGAAGTGACCGAACGGATCCGCGTCGCCCTGGTCGGCGCGCTGATCGCAATCGCGGTCGGCGCGCCGGCGCAGTCGCCGAACGACCCGGCACCGAGCGGGCCGGCCGCGCTCGATCCGGCGACGCGGATCGCCCCCGACGCGCTCGTCTACACCGAGGTGCGCGACGTCGCCGCTCTCGCGGCGGCGTGGCGCACGACGCCGTGGGGACGACTCGCCGCCGACCCCGAGGGCCGCGCGTGCGTCGCGACGATGCTCGACACGATCGAGTGGGTGCGTAGCGCGGCGAGCGACGCGATCGATCGCGCCAACGGGTCGCCGGGGCTGCTGACCGGCCGCGTCGCGTTCGTCGTGCACGCGCCGCCGGGCGATCGCCCGGCGCCGTTGCCGCCCCTCACGCTCGCGCTGTGCGGGCCCGCGGACGCCGAGGCCGCCCAACGGACCGTCCGCGTGTTGTTCGGTGCGCTCGCGGTGTGGTTCGACGCGACCGTCGAGATGCGCACGATCGGGGGGCGCGAGGGGCTCTCGCTGTGCTGGGGCGACCGGTTCGCCGTGCACGCGGTCGCCGGCGACGGCGAGGTGTGGATCGGGACCGACGCGGACGTGCTCGCCGGCTGCCTGGTGCCGCGCGACCGATCGCTCCGCGACCGACCCGACTTCCAGCGCGCGGTGATCCACGTCGAGGCCGACCGGGCGCACCACTTCGCGTGGGTCGATCTGCCGCGCGTGCTCGCGCAGATCGACGGCTCGATCGGCGCGACGAATCCCGAGATCGGCTATCTCGTTCGGACCCTCGACCTCGCGCGAATCCACACGCTCGCGTTCTCGTGCTCGGCCGTCGAGGGCGGGTTTCGCGATCGGGCCTACATCGGCGGCAAGGGGCCCGCCGCCGATGCGGTCGTGGCGAAGGCCGGGATCACGTCGGCCGACGCGATCGGCGACGACGTCGTCGCGTGGTTCGGCCAGCGCGTCGACGTGCCGGTGTGGCTCGCGTGGTGCGAGTCGGTCGTCGGACGGCTCGGGGAGGAGCTGGGCGTCGTCCCCGCTGCGGGTTGGGCCGACGTGGTGAGCGGGTGGCTCCGGAGTGACTCGGCCGCGTGGCTGCGCACGCTCGGGGGCGAGGTCGGCCTCGGCGTGGCGCTCCCGTCAGCGGGGTTCGTTCCGCGCATCGTCGCGCTCGCGAGCAGCCCGGACGCCGCCGCGAGCGACCGCGCACTGGGCCTGCTCGCCGCGATCGATCCGTGGCGTCGCTTGCGCGATCGCACGCGCACGATCGTGTGGCGGCGCGGGCTCGGCGCGCTCGACTGGATTCAGCCCACGCTCGCCGTCGCCCGCGACTGGCTCGTCGCGGCATCGTCGCCGTCCGTCGCGCGAAGGTGGATTCGCCAGCGCAGTGCCGCGCTCTCCACGCGCGACGCCTATCGGGACGCGTTCGCCCGCCTCGGCGACGGTGACCTGGGGACCGCCCGCGCGGCGGCATGGGTCGACGTGCCCCGCCTGTTCGCGTTCGCGATGAACAACGTCGCGCCGCTGGTCGAAGGCCGCGAGCCGCTGGCGTTCGTCTGGTTCGACCGCATCGTGCGGATCGACTGGGGGCGCCTGCCGCCGACCGATCTGGTCGTCGGCGCGTTCGTACCCGCAGCCGCGACGATCCGCCGTCTGGACGACGGCTTCCGGGTCGACGCGTTTGCACCGGTGCCGTACGGCGGTGTCGCGTGGGCGCTCGCGCAGGGCGGACTCGTGACCGGCCTGTCCGGCACGACCGATGTGCCGCTCGTCGATGCCACCGACATTCCCGGGGCGCTCGGCGCATCCGTGGACGGGCTCCTCGGATTCTGCCGCATCGTCGGCGTCGACGAGGGGGGCGCCGCCGATCGCGCCGGGCTCGCGCCGCGCGACCGCATCCTCGCGATCGGCGACAACGAGGTCGACACGCCGGACGCGGCGATCGCCGCGCTCGACGGCCGGCGGGCGGGGGAAGTCGTGCGGATGCGGATCGACCGTGCCGGACGCGTGCGCTCGGTCGAGGTGACGCTGCAGCCGCGCCGCTGAACCGCCGGCGCGGTGCTATACTTCGCCCGGACCCCCACTCGGATGCCCACGATGACCGGAAACGACAGCTACACGAATCCGCTCGTCGAGCGGTATGCGAGCCGAGCGATGCTCGCGATCTTCTCCCCGCAGCGCAAGTTCTCGACGTGGCGCGCGCTGTGGATCGCGCTCGCCGAGGCGGAGCGCGACGCCGGCCTCGACATCACCGCCGAGCAGATCGCCGAGATGAAGGCGCACGCCGACGACATCCCGTTCGCGCGTGCGGCCGAACTCGAGCGCGAGTTGCGCCACGACGTGATGGCGCACGTGCACGCCTACGGCGAGCAGTGCCCGGCCGCGCGACCGATCTTGCACCTCGGCGCGACGAGTTGCTTCGTGACCGACAACGCGGACCTCGTGCTGTTGCGTGAGGCGCTGGGGCTCGTCCGCGGGCGGTTGCTCGCGGTCGTGCAGTCGCTCGCGACGTTTGCGCGCCAGCACCGTGCGGAGAGCGCGCTCGCCTACACGCATCTGCAGCCGGCGCAGCCGACGACGATCGGTCGGCGCGCATGCCTGTGGATCCAGGATCTGATCGGCGACCTCGACGACCTCGACCACGTCCGGTCGACGCTGCCGTTCCTCGGCGTGAAGGGGACCACCGGCACGCAGGAGAGTTTCATGAAGCTCTTCGGCGGCGACGGCGACAAGGTCGACGACGTCGACCGGGCGGTGTCGGAGCGCTTCGGGTTCTCGGACGTGTTGCCGGTGTCCGGGCAGACCTACCCACGCAAGATCGACAGTCGGGTCATCGGCGTGTTGACGGGCATTGCACAGTCCGCGGCGAAGTTCGCGTCGGACATGCGGCTGTCGCAGGCGTTCCGCGAGATGTTCGAGCCGTTCGGCTCGAAGCAGATCGGCAGTTCCGCGATGCCGTACAAGCGCAACCCGATGAAGGCCGAGCGCATCTCGGCGCTCTCGCGCTTCGTGCTCGCGTCCGGCCTGAATCCGCAGTTCACCGCCGCGGAGCAGTGGTTCGAACGCACCCTCGACGACAGCGCGAACCGACGCCTCGCGCTACCCGAGTCGTTCCTCGCGATCGACGCGATCCTGCTGCTCTTCCACGAGATCGTCTCCGGCATGGAGGTGAACCACAACGTCGTGCGGAGGCGCCTCGAAGAGGAGGTCCCGTTCCTGGCGATGGAGGAGTTGATGATGGCCGCCGTCGCGGCGGGCGGGGATCGGCAAGCGCTCCACGAGCAACTTCGGCAGCACGCGGTCGACGTCCGCAAACGGATGTTCGACGACGGCACGCCGAACGACCTGTTCGATCGCGTCGCCGCCGATCCGGCGTTCGCCGCGGTGCACGATCAGCTCGACGCGATGCGCGATCCGTCGCGCTTCACCGGCCGCTCGGAGGAGCAGACGGTCACCTACCTCGACCGTCACGTCGAGCCGCTGCTCGCCCGCGAGGCGAGCGCGATCCGCGTTGCAGCGGAGGGGACGCGCGTCTGACGCGCTTCAGCGCGTCGTCGCGTCGGTCGCGGCGATCCGCACCGGCCAGACGAACGAGAAGCCGCGCGCGCAGTTCGGCTCGAGCTCGCCACCCGGCATGCCGCGCACCGCACTCGCGTCGATCGTGATGCGCAGCCAGCCGCTGCGGATCGGCTCGTCGAGCGTCAGCACGAGGGCGGACGCGGTCGGATCGTTCGTAAACGTCGCCGTGTGACCCACCGTACGGGCCTCGCCGCCCGCCGGGGTCTCGGCGACCTCGACCTGCACGATGCGCGGGTCGTTGAACGTGTGGGGCGGCAGTGGCTGCGTGAACGGCACGGTGATCGTCGTCACGGCCATGCTGCGACCCGCGGTCGCGCCCCGGACGTTGGATACGAGGCGCTCGTCTCGGCGCCCGGTCGGCAGCGCCGCATCCGCGAGGCGTGCGCGCGGGACGCGCGGCTCGAGGCGAATGCCGAACGCCTGGTCCACCCACTCGCCGGTGTTGTCCCGGTTGATCCAGCGCCGCTTCGCATCGCTCAGTCGGGACGGTTCGGCGAAGAGCGGGTTCTCCGCGAGCGTCGGCGACCAATCGGTCGGTGCGCCGACCGAATAGGCGAGCACGTCGGCGACGCGCAGCGTGTTCCGGAAGTACGGCGCGTCGCGCGTGAACAGCCGCTCGACGTCGTCGACGTTGGCGGCTCGGGTGCGGAACTGCGATTCGTATGCGACGCGCAGGCCGCGGCCGGTCCGGCTCCGGATCGTATTCGGGTGCGGCACCGACGGCAGGGCGACGCTGTAGGTCGTACCGTCACCGGCCGCGTTGAGTCCGGCGTCCTCCGGCAGGACGGCCTCGCCGCCGCGGATCGGGTAGCTGCGGCTGGGCATCGCCGGGAACCACGTGACCACGGCGCCTGCGACCTCGAACGTCCCGTCGGCGATCTCGCGCGCTGCGCCGTCGACGACGCGGCGAATCTGGATCGTGTCGCTGTTGACCGAAGCCGGGTCGATCGCCTCGGTGAACTCGAAGATCAGCGCGGCGTTGAGCGCGACCTCGGTGACCGATTCGTGGCTGAAGCGCTCGACCCGGAAACCGACCGACTCCGACGAGCCGGATCGGTCCTTGCAGCCGGTGAGCGCACACAGCGCGATCGCGAGTGTCAGCCTGACGTTCAACGCTCATTCCCCTCGCCGGCCGTCGCCGAGCTCTCAGGGCCCCGAGATCACGGGCGGCACACATGCCGCCCAAGGGGTCCGGCGTGCACTACGAGTGGTCCGCCGGGCCCGAACTCGGTTTTTCGGAATATCGCCTCCGGCGCCGTGAGCGGGTCGGAAGGATTATCCGACCCGCGCCCGACCCGTTGGGTCGCAGTGGGTTAGCGTGCGCCGCCCGCCCCTGGCTACGGTGCGTTGATCCGCACCGGCCAGATGAACGTCATGTCGCTGGCGGACTCGTTGCCCTCCAGCTCGCCGCCCGGCGTGCCCTTCACGCCCGACGTCGTGACGTCGACGTGGATCCAGCCCTGCGTGATCGGCTGCGTGAACGTGCACTCGATGCGGGCCGCCTGCATCTGCGTATCGTTCTGGAACGACAGCGTGTAGGTGAGCGGCGTGACGGTCGGGTTCGGGTCGGCCGTCATCGTGTTGCGAATCCGGATGGGGCTCGCGTTCTGCGACGTGCCGCCGCCCGGCTTCGGGTTGTTCGTCGACGTCAGGAAGCTGTCCGGCGCGATCGGCTGCGAGAGGTAGATCACGATGCCGGTCACCGGCACCGTGCGCCCCTGGCTGGCACCGGTGAGGTTCGAGACGTAGCGCTCTTCGCGCGGCGCGCCGGCGGGGAAGACGTTGGTCGCCATGTCCTGCGCGGTCATCGGCGGCACGAGCTGCACCCGGAGGTTGAGGTCGGCGTCGAGCCCCGTGCGGTCGCGGCCGACCCACTGTGCGATTCCGTTCGGCACGATCTGCGCGTTCACGAAGAGCGGGTTCTCGCCGTTCGTCGTCGTCGGGTTCGCGAGCCAGCCGAGGTAATCGACGGCAGGGCTCGCGGTGCCCGAATACATGAACGGGTCGGCGATACGGATCGAGTCGCGGAAGAACTCGGCGCGGGTGTCGAACACCGACTGCATCGAGTTCGAGTTCGCGACCGTCAGCTGCTGCGGAGCCTGCGCGGTCTCGAACTGCGAGACGAAGGCCTCGACGAGCGGACGACCGCTGACCGACTTCACGCTGTTCGGCGTCGTCGCGGCGGACGCGATCGACACGTTGTAGGTGAGCCCCTGCTGCCACAGCGTGTTGAGGCCGGCGTCGGTGGGCATCAGCGGGACGGTCGGTGTCCCCGAACCGTTGTGCACCGGGTAGACCAGGCTCGTCGCGTTCGGTCGCCAGGTCACCCGCGTACCGTCGACCTCGAAGCGACCGACGGCGTCGACGCGCTGCGAGTTCACGGTCGTCCAGATCTCGATCGTGCTGCCGTTGACCGTCAGCGGGTCGACCGGCGCACTGAAGACGAAGACGAGCGGCGAGTTCAGGAGCACGCCCGGCAGGAGGTTCTGGTTGAAGTTCACGACCACGAGGGCCGGCTCTTCCCCGGAGCCGCTGCTACCGCCGCCGCAACCGGCGGGCAGCAACAGCGCGGCGGCCATCATCGCCGGGCACAACACCCGGGCCAGGAATCCGGACTGCTTCCGGGTGGCGAGAGCGCGATCATTCATTGCATACGTCCCAAAAACCAGGTGGACGCCGATTCGCGGCGCGCGTGCGCGCCGGCGAACTGCGGTGCCGTTTTCTGCTCGCTCGCGTTTGCCGCGCGCGCCGGTCTCCGCCGATTGTGCGTCGATGTGCGATCGATTCGCAATCGGTGAGCCGACTTCGCGCGGACCGATGCCGCGGTCGGCTCACGGAGTCCGGTCGGGCTCGCGAGCGCCCTTCTTCTTGCCCCGCCCATATCCAGGCGGGCGTGCATCTTAGAATAATTGCGATTGAAAATGCAGGCTTGCAGGGGAAAAATCACCGCGTGGTGATCACGCCCCGTGGACGTCGGAGCAACGGCCGTTCCGGCCGGAGGAAATCGGTCGGACACGGCGCACGCCGCCGCATCGCGTGCCGGATCGTGGCTCCAGAGCCGGGGGGCGCCGCCCATCGGACTCGTCAGTCCGCTGCGTCCGAGCGGTTCCGCACACCTCGAACCGGAGTGATCGCACCATTCTCGCACTCGACACCGACTCGATTCCGCCGAGCGCAGCAGGCTTCGATGCCGTCGCCCGGGCTGCCGCACTGACCGCCGGCCGCGTGTTCGTCGGTGGGGAACGCAGCGACCTCGTCGGTGCGGGCGCGGTGCGTCGGCTCCAAGCGTTGCGCGTCCGCGTGTGCGGGGTCGCCCAGCCGGTCGTGCCGGGCCTGACGGACACGCCGACCCCGTGCGCGGCGTTGCTCGCCGCCCCCGACGATGCGATCGCGCGTCGTGCGGTGGACGGGTTGCGGGCGTTCGCGGCGGGGGTGGCTCGCTTCGGTGCGCCGGTCGTGCCGATCGACCTCGGGGTGCTCCCGGCGCTCGACGGTCCCGGCGACGACGCGACCAAGCGCGAGGCCGCGCGGGCCTGGGCACTCGACCGCGTGCTGCCGGCCCTGCACGACGCCGCGACGACCGCGCCCGACGTCGTGTTCGCGGTGCGCACGCCCGACGCGGGGGGCTGGCCGACCCCGGACGACATGGCGCTGCTCCTCGCGGAGCTCAAACGCCGCAACGTCGGCTGGTGGTTCGACACCGCGACGACCCACCGCGCTGCCGCTGCCGGCGGCGTGCCACTCGATGCGTGGTGCGACGTCGACGCGCGCCGCCTCGCCGGGCTCGGCCTCCGCGACACGGGCGGCACCGAGCACGACGTGCCCCTCGGGTCCGGCGAGGTCGACTGGCGCCTGGCGGCGCAACTCGCGGCGGGGGCTCGTCCGTCGGTCGTTCACGTCGATGCGAAGTTCGGGCCCGACGCGCTGCGCGAGTCGATCGCGTTCGCGACCGAGCGTCGTCTCGGCTAGGCCGGATCAGCGCGTCGCGAGCGCCGCGATCGCCGCGGCGTGGCGCTCCGCGATCACGTTGCGGCGCAGCTTGAGCGTGTGCGTCAGTGAGCCGTCCTCGACCGTGAACGGTGCGTCCAGCACGTGCACCCGACGGACCGTCTCGAACGCGCGGAATCCCGCCGCCGGTCCGCTCCGTCGACGCACGTCGGCCTCGACGAGCCCCGTGACATCCGTCGTGTCCGGGGGGAGTGCCTCTCGATCGACGACGACCAGCGCACCGAGCTCCTTGTGGTCCTGCCCGACGACGACGACCTGCTCGATCCACGGGCTTTGCAGCAGGCTCGTCTCGATCGGCTGTGGTTCGACGTTCTCGCCGCTTCGCAGCACGATCGTGTCTTTGGCGCGACCGGTGATGCGCAGTTCGCCGTCGGCGCGCTGCGTGCCGAGGTCACCGGAGTCGAACCAGCCGTTCGCGTCGACTACCGACGCCGTGAGCGAGCGATCGCGGAAGTAGCCGCGCATCACCTGCGGGCCGCGGATCGCGATGCGCCCGGGGCCGTCGCCGGTGTCGTCGCGACGAATCGCGATCTCGGTCTCGGGCAACGGGAGGCCGATCGTGCCGACCGGGTTGCGCGTCGGTGTGCGAACCGAGACGACCGGAGCGGTCTCGGTGAGGCCGTAGCCGACGACGACCGTGTAGCCGATCGCGTTGAGCAGTGCGTCGACATGCGGGGCCAGTGCGCCGCCACCCGAGACCGTCATGCGCAACGTCGGGCCGAGCGCGTCGCGGATCTTGCGGTGCACGAGGCGGTCGAAGAGCGCGTGTGGGGCGGCGAGCGCGCCCACGGTCAGCATCGCTCCGGCACGCGCCACGATACCCGTGCGATCGCCGAGCCCTCGCGCGGTCAGGCGCGCGGCATGGCGCCGCCGCGCGACGGCGATCGCCGTGCGGGCGAGAAGCCCGCGGAAGCCCTGCGCGGAATCGACCTTCTTCGTCAGGTCGGCGTGGATCATCTCGAGGATGCGCGGCACGAAGGCCGCGACGGTCGGGCCGATCTCGGCCAAGTCCCGGCGGAACCGACGCCGCGACGTGTAGGTGACGTGCGCGCCGCAGTGCAGCAGGGTGTACTCGAGCGTGCGCTCGAACATGTGCCACGCCGGCAGGATGCTCAGGTAGTGGTCCCCCGGGTGCAGCTCGAGGTGTTTCGGAATGACGCGGATGTTGTGGAGGATGTTCGCGTGGGTGAGCACGACCCCCTTCGGCGCGCCGGTCGTGCCCGACGTGTAGACGATCGTCGCGAGGTTCTGCGCCCGGGCGGACTCCGCGTGTTCGCGGACGCGCTCGCGCGTCGACGCGCCGCGCGCCTCGACGTCGGGAAACGCGTGCTCCGGCAGCGCCGGGTCGGGCGTCGGCTCGGCGTCCTCGAACCGTACGACGTGGGTGAGGCGCGGCAGGCGACCCTCGCGCGCCCACCCGTGGATGCGCGCTCGGTTGTCGGATCCCTCGACAATCGCGATCGTCGCGCCACTGTGGCACAGGACGTGCTGGAGCGCCGACGGCGCGACGTCGCGCGGTTGTGGCACGTCGACGCCTCGGGCGAGCAGCGTGCCGCGGTCGGCGACGAACCACCGGAGATTGTTGTCGGCGATCAGCGCGACGCGTCCGCGGGGCCGAAGGCCCAGGTCGCGCAGGCCGGCGGCGAAGCACTCCGCGCGTCGGGCCGCGGCGGCGAACGTCGTCGGCTCGTCGGTGTCGGCGTCGCGACGAGTGAACGCGACGCGGTTGCCGAACCGCTCGGCGGTGCCGTAGAATTCGTGATTCAGCGATCGGAGGTCGTCAGCCAAGTGGATTGTCCATCGAGCGAACCGAAGGCGTCGCGACGCAGCGGGCGCGAAGTGTATCAAAACTGCCGGGGCCGGGTGCGTTGGGTGCTCGTCGTGTGGACCGTGCTCGTACTCGCTGCGGGTGCGTGGTGGTGGGCCCGTCGCGACGCCGCACCGCCACCGGTCGTGGACGCGTCGATCGTCTACGCGCTGCAGATCGATCCGAACCGGGCGGAGCGGGTCGACGTCGAGGCGCGGTTCACCGGCGTCGGCGGCCGCGTGCGCCTCGAAGCGGTCGACCTGCTCGACGGCGTACGCGCGAGCGATGCCGAGGGACGAGGGCTGGCCGTCACCGCGACACGCCGAGAGATCGCGTTCGACGCGCCGGGCGACGGCGCCTGCGTCGTTCACTACAGCGTGCCCCTCGGCGGCATCGAGCGCGCCTCGCTCGAGAGCTTGAATACGCCGTTCGGCGGGATCGCACCGATCGCGCGGCTCGTCGCGCGCTCCGTGTCGCACCGGATCCCGATGCGCATCCAGGCGGTGCTTCCGACCGGCTGGCGACTGCACCGAGCGGACGGGATGTTGCCCGACGGTCTGCTCGACGACGAGGCGTTTCGGCACGGCGTGCTCGCGTGGACGCACTCGGCGTCGCACGGCGTCGTCTCGCGGCCGCACGACGTCGCGCTGACGTTCGTCGGCCGCACCGGCATCAACGACCCGCTCCTCGGCGCGGTCCGACTGCTGGTCGAGCAGATGATCGACCAGGTGATCGCGCGCGGCGAGGAGATCGCGCACCGCGTGCTCGTGTTCGACCTGCCGGCACCGCACTTGCGCCTGCGCGTTCGCCCGCAGCGCCGCTGGTCGGCGGTCGAGCACGGACCCGTCTGTCGCCACCGGGTCGTCCGGATCGCGCGCGGACTCGTCGGGCCGTTTCTCGAGCGCACGTCGGAGACGCCACCGGGTGACGACGCGATTTGGTATCCGTCGTTCCTCGAGCACTACGCCCCGGCTCGTCTCGCGCAAGCGATCGAGGTGCTGCCGCAGCCCGCGTGGCGCGGCGCGTGGAGCGACCTTGCGGAGGACCTGGAACGCGCGTGGTCGACCGGGGGCGACGCGCGCGCGCTCGGCGCGGCCGGTTGGTTCGCCGATCGCCAGACGACGCGCCCGAATGCGAAGAGCGTGCGGCTCCTCCGCATCCCGGCGCGTTCGGCGAGTCGCGTGTCGTTCGAGCGCGCGGTCGGCGATCAACTCGACATACCGCCACAAGCGATCGGCGAGGCGTTCGAGGCGTTGCGCGCGCGCCCCTACCTGATGCGCGACAGCCTCTTCCGGCAGGCGTTGCCGTACGAGGCCCTGCGGGTGCCGACCGGCGCGATCGACAGCCCGGACCTGCGACTGCTCGTGTCGAGCGAACTGCACGCCGAGGTCGAGGGCTGCGGCGGTTGCCCGACGCCCGGCACGCTCGCGCAGTGGGTCGCGCGCTGTCGCGCCCTGTCGGCCGACGTGCCGTCGATCCGCCTCGACGCGGGCGACTGGTCGCCGTTCGTGTTCGATCGCGTCGACGCGACGGTCGACGAGGCGCGGGTGCAACTCGCGCGTCGCGTCGCGGCGATCGCCGGCCTCGACGCGCTCGTCGTCGGCCCGAACGAGGTCGCTGCCGGGGCCGCGTGGCTGCGCGCGCGGCTCGCCGAGCCGGCCCGGCCGCCGATCGTCGGCGCCAACGTCGCGGTCGGTGACACGAAGCCGGCGGGGTTCGTCGTCGTGGAGCGTGGAGGGCACCGGGTCGCGCTGGTCGGCCTCGCCGACTTCCCCCGCCGTCGGTATCGCCTGTCGTGGTACGAGGAGGCGCTACTCGACGTGACCGTCGCGGATCCGGTGCAACGTGCCGGCGACGCAGCGGCGGAGGCGCGCGCCGCGGGGGCGGATCTCGTGATCGCCGTCGGTGCGCTGGACCCGCTGACCGCACGCCAGATCGCCGCGGCCGGGACGGTCGACGCGGTGTACAGCACCGCGCCGGCGTTCGGGCGCCCGCCGCGTGACGGCGACGACGCATTCACGGCGATGGACACGTCGGGCTTCTACGGCGCCGTGCCGATCATCTACGGCTCGGGTGCGCGCGGGAGCGCGACGCGCGTCGACGTGCGGCTGGCGAGCGCCGACGGTCGTCTGCGCGTCGTCGATTTCACGACCGCGGGCATCGCGTTCGACGACGCGACGCCCGACGCCGAGGTGCAGCGGATCGCGGAGGCGTATCGGGCGAGCGAGGGCCGCTGACGCCCGATCTCAGTCCGTCGTCAGCGCCGATTCCGGCCGGAAGTCGTGGGCGGCGTAGCCGGAGCCGAGCTGCATCACACGCGGTTTCGACTCGACCGTCGCTTCGTCCGCCGACGTCGGCTCGTCGGCGGGTGCGTCATCGCTTTCGTGCGACGCGGGTTCGTTCGGCGCGTCCGGGGCGAATCGCTCGTCGAGCGCCCGGTCGTGGGCGAAGAGCTGTTCGCGGTCGATCGTCCGCCGCTGGGCCTGACCGTCGGCGCCCATCTTCGCGGCCTGGAAGTAGAGCACGATCGCGCTGCGGTCGTCGCCGAACGACTCGGCCTGAACGGTCGCGCCGGCGAGCGCCGCGAGTCCGCGGTAGACGATGTCGACCCGGGCCGACGCGCCGGTGCGCTCGAGCGCGAGGCGCACCATCTCGGTGCCCTGGTGGGAGCGGTGGCGCCACACGCGCAGGGTCATCTCGCCGAGCTTGTTGTCGCGAACCGTCGCCAGCACGCGATCGATCAACAGCTCCACCGCGTGCTCGTTCGCGAAGACGTGCGTCGCGAACGGACTGACGAGAACGCGCAGCGTCTTGCTCGTGTCGGCCGCATCCAGTCGGGCCTGGACGCGCTCGCCGAGGTTGACGAGCTGGACCGCGTCCTTCATGCCGTTGCCCGCCTGGTCGGCGAGGCCGGCGACGCGATCGAGCAGTTCTTGCGCGTCGACGCCGTCGCCGCGATGCGACAGTGCGTCGCGCACGACCGCGGCGAACCACGTGTCGCCCTCGGGCAGGTCGCGACTCGCGAGTTCCGAGTCGAGCGAGCGCATCTCGTCGCGCGACTGTGCGAGGGCGCGGCCGGCTTCGTCGGCCTCGCCCTTCCAACGGGTCGCGGCGCGCGTTGCATCGGCGAGGCGCTGGCTCAGGTCCTTCTCCGCGTGCTCGAGGCGGATCACCTCGGTCGACAGCTCGTCCTCGCGGGCGCGCAACTCGTTCAGTTCGGTGGCGATCGCACGGGCGCGGACGCCGACGTCACGCGTGCCGGTCGGCAGTCGACTCGCTGCGCCGTCCCACGCATCGTCGATCTCGGCGCGCAGCCGCTCGATGCGTGCGCGCACGCCGCGCGCCATCAGCAGGGCCGAGAGCAAACCGATGAACAGGACGAGGAGGCCGAGGCCCAGCGCGACACGATCGAAGGCGGGCGCGTCGGGGGAGGCCGTGACCGTGCGCACCGACGAGCGCCATGGTCCCTCGCCCGGGAGCGCGATGCCGCCGAGGCCGACGATCTGGTGCGGCTCGTCCTGCGGCTCGACCGGCTCGAACGCGAGCGAGCGCGGAAGACCCCACGCCGACTTGACCGCGTCGAGATCGAGCCCGACCATCAGCCACCCGCCCGCGGCGATCGGCGCGACGACGATCGGGCGGTCGACCGCATGGAAGCCGAAGGCGGCTTGGTCGACGGTCCAGATGCGCTGCAGTCGCACCGCTTGGCCACCGTTGCGTGCCGCGCGTGCGGTCATGCGACGGCGCGCGTCGTGCACCTGGATGAAGTCGATCTCCGCGCTCGAGCCGATGAGCCCGTCGAGGGTCGCGCGGTCGAGGTAGCCGATCTCGTTGGCCAGTCGCGCGTAGTTGCCGACCGTCGCCTTGACCACCGACTGCACCATCGGTGCGATCGGCGGTGCCGACGGAGCGGTGGACCCGCCGACGCGTTGGCCCCAGACGAGCCACGCGGCGCCGACCGCGGCAGCGACCGGCAACAACACGCCGAGCGCGTAGTTCAAGATGACCGTCCGCGGTGTCCGCATCCCCATTCGTTCGCCCCTCCTGCTCGGCCCTGGGCCGACGCACCGTTTTGATTTTCGCTCCGTTACAAGAATTGTCGGTCGAGAAGCGCCGCGCTTGACCGCTGAGAGGCGACGAAAACCTGGTGCAACCTACCGGAGCGGCACCGGGATACGCTCGAGCGGGCGCCCGAGTTCGACGGTGGGGCAGACCGCCTGCGCTTCGCGCTCGAGGAGGACGAGCTCGGCGTCGTCGTAGCGCGGACTCACGTGCGTGAGCAGCGCGCGCCCGACGCCCGCCTCCGCGGCCAACGTCGCGGCTTCGACCGCGGTGAGGTGGCCCTTTTCGCGCGCCTGGTCCGCGTGGTGCGCGCGGAACATCCCTTCCACGATCGCGACGTCACACCCGTCCAGCAGCGCCTGCGCGCCGGCGCACGGTCGGGTGTCGGTCACGTAGGCGACGCACCGCCCCGGTCGTGGCGGTCCGACGACGTCGGCGCTGGCGACGCGGCGGCCGTCGACGACGATCGACTCGCCGCGCTGCAACGCCGCGCGCAGCGGCCCGGGCGGGATGCCGAGCGCCTCCGCCCGCTCGACCGAGAACGCCCCGGGACGAGGCGCCTCCTCGTATCGAAAGCCGACCGTCGGCACGCGGTGTTCGAGCGGTTGCCACGACAGCGTTCCGTGCGCGTCGCGAAACGAGCCGCCCGCCGGATCGAGCGACTGAAACGCGAGGGGGTAGGGCATGTGGAACTTCAGCAGCGCCTGCGTCTGCCGGACGTAGGCGCAGACGTCGTCGCTGCCGACGATGCCCAGCGGGCGGCGCGGCCCGCCTTGCGCGACGAGCATCAGCAGCCCGGGGATGCCGGTCACGTGGTCCGCGTGCAGGTGGGTCAACGCGATCCGCTCGAGGTGGGCGACGCCGAGGGAGCCGGCCTTGAGCGGGACCTGCGTGCCCTCGCCGCAGTCGAACAGCGTCGAGCGCCCCTCGTGGCGGAGCAGAGCGCTCGCGAGGGGGCGCCCCGGCATGGGCATCATGCCGCCGATGCCGAGCAGGATCACGTCCATCCGCGGTTGATCCGATCGTTGCGAGTGACTATCGTCAGGGCGTCGTTCCGCAAGGACAGAATAGCATGCTCGCCAAACGACTCGATCAGATCGGCGTGTCGATCACCCTCGCGATCTCCGCGCAGGCGAAGGCGATGCGTGCGGACGGCCGCGACGTCATCGACTTCAGCATCGGCGAGCCGGACTTTCCCACGCCCGCCCATGCGAAGGATGCCGCGAAGGCCGCGATCGACGCGAACTTCACGCACTACACGGCCGCCGCCGGGATCCCGGAGCTGCGCCGCGCGGTCGCCGCGAAGCTCGCGCGCGACAACGGGCTCGACTACGCGATCGACGAGGTGCTCGTCTCGCAGGGTGCGAAGCACTCGCTGTTCAACGCGTGCATGGCGCTGCTCGACCCCGGCGACGAAGCGCTGATCCCGACGCCGTATTGGTTGTCGTATCCGCAGATGGTCCGGCTGGCCGGCGGCGAACCGGTGTTCATCGAGACCGACGAGCGAAGCGATTTCCGGGTGACCGCCGACGCGCTCGCCGCGGCGATCACGCCCCGCTCGAAGCTTCTCTTCCTGAACAACCCGTCGAACCCGACCGGGATGGCGTACGATCGGGCCGAACTCGAGTCACTCGCCGCACTGGCCATCGAGCACGACCTGATCGTGCTGGCCGACGAGATCTACGAGAAGCTCCTCTACGACAAGCCGTTCGTCTGCTTCGCGTCGCTGTCGCCCGAGGTCCGCGAACGGACGCTGACGATCAACGGGTTGTCGAAGGCGTACGCGATGACCGGTTGGCGGCTCGGCTACGCGGCGGGCCCGAAGAAGATCATCGGTGCGATGACGAGCATCCAGAGCCAGACGACGTCGAGTCTCTGCTCGGTCGCGCAGCGTGCCGGGGTCGCGGCGCTCGACGGGCCGCAGGAGGTCGTGGACGAGATGGTCGCGACGTTCCGCGAGCGCCGGGCTCACATGGTGGCCGCGTTGCGCGCGATGCCGGGCGTCGAGTGCCTCGAACCCGACGGCGCGTTCTACGCGTTCCCGAACGTCGAGGGGTTGCTCGACCGCGTCCCGGGCTCGGGTGCCGACGGCGCGCCGACCGTGCGCCTCGCCCGCTACCTGCTCGACGAAGCCGAGATCGCGATCGTGCCCGGTGCCGCGTTCGGCGCCGAGCGCAACATCCGCCTCAGCTATGCGTGCTCCACGGAGAACATCACCCGCGGCCTCGGCCGTATGGCCGACGCGCTGGCGAAGCTGTAGCGCCGGCTACGGGGCGACGCGGATGCACTCCGTGTTGCCGATCTCGAGGCCGCCCGGCCGGCTCGGATCGAGGGCGGTCGCCTGCACGTAGATCGTCGTGCCGACCGGCGTCGACGGGGGAATCCAGAACGACGCGCTCGCGGCGCCCGCTGGGCCGAGCGTGCCTGCGAACCCGCTCGTCAACCCCGGGAGGCCGCCGCAAAGGCTCGCGAAGAAGAGCGCGTCGGGCCGCATGTGGATGTAGCCCGCGGGCGTCGGAATTCCCGGTCGGATCCCGAAGGACAGCGCGGCGCAATACGGCCGACCGATACCCGCACGTTTGAACCGCAGATCGACCGCGACCGTCGAACCGCGCTTCGAGCTCGAGCGCAGCGAGACGTTCCGATCCCCGAATACATCGAGCAGCGCGGGTGCCCACACGCTCGTGGGCAGCGACTTCACGATCACGCCGTCGATCGAGTAGGCATGGATCGTGCCCAGCGCGGTGGCGAGGTAGAGGCGGCGGGTGCGCTGATCGTAGGCGCAGCGCCAGGAACCCATCGCGATCGACGCGACCCAGGCACCCGTGCTGGAGAGGAGCAGCGTGGGGGATGCCCTCGTCGTGACGCAGTAGAGATCGAGGTCGGGGATGTAGCACATTCCGGTCGGCCGCACCGGGAGCGACTTCGTCAGCGTGGTCACGCGTCCGGTCGAGTCGACGACCGCGAGGAACCCCCACCAACCGATCTGCCCGGTGACGGCGAGGTCGCCCGTGCCCACATTGCGGCAGAGGTCGATGCACGTCCCGTTGCCAAAGGACGCGATCGTCGTGCCGCGGATCGCGTCCACGAGCCGGCTCCCGTTCAGCGCGACGTATCCGGCGGGCGTCAGTTCGATCGGGCCGAGTTGGCCGATCGTGGACAGCGTCGTCGTGACGCCGGCTTCGTCCACGGCAAACACGCCGATCCCGTTCGGAAAGACGACCTGGTCGTTGCGCCTCGACGTCGTGACGTCGGTGGGACCGCCACCGGCGCGATGGGGCCACGCCCGGGAGGTGGTCAACTCGCTGTCGGCGTAGAAGAGCGAACCCCCGGGGCCGAAGACGATGTCGCCCTCCTGCGGCTGCGCGCCGACGCCGAACGCCGCCACCGCCATCAACAAGGCACTCGCGATCGCAATCCGCATCGGCTCCGCTCCTCTCGAGCATCTCATCCAGGCGATCGGACGCCATCCGGCCCCCGATGTCACGTGAAACGCCCCGGACTCGCTTCCGTGGCATTTCCCGCCCGCAGGGTGGTGGTCTTGGGTCACTCGAGCACGAGGACGACCGGCTTCGAGACCGTGGCGATCCCGCCGGGGGCGGCCGGGTCGAACGTCATCGCGCAGCCCCAGATCCGGAGTCCCCGCAGCGAGCTGCCGAACCGTCTCAGGTCGAGGGTCGCACGGGCGGATCCGGTCGCGTCCAAGGTGCCCGCGTAGCCGCGCCACAGCCCGCCCAGTGCACCGGACAGCCCGAGTGTCGTCACCGTGTCCGGCACGAGTGCGACGGTGCGCTCCGCGACGGGGATGCCCGGCGTGAACCCCGTCGTCGACAGTCCGACGAGGTAGCGACGCTTGCCCTCGCCGGGGAAGCTCACCCGGAACGCCCAGTGGTTGTTCGTCCCGAGCCGTTCGGTCGCGAGGTTGCGGTCGCGCGGGAAGTGAACCCGAGGGGACACGACTGCCGGGGTTTGGAGGACCGAAGTCTGCGTGCCGGTCGGCGTGAAGCGGTAGACCGTGCCTTGGCCGTTCGCGACGACGAGAGCGCCTCGCCCCGCCGCCCGGTCGAACGCGATGCCGGTGCCCGGGCCGTTGATCGCCGTGCTCACGGTGGTGACCGCTCCGCTTCGGTCGATTCGGAACACAGTGGTCAGGTCCGTTGCGTAGAAGTGCCCGTCGAGGTGGCTCTGGACGAGCGTGAAGTAGGTCGCGCCGGTCAGTGTGGACAGCAGGGTGCCCTGCTGATCGAGCGACAACACGCCGATACCGCTCGCGAGTGCGTAGCCGCCCGTGTGGAGGTCTCGGGTGATCGCGGTTCCGAATGGAAGCCCGTTTCGAAGGGTCGTCGCCGTGACGAGCGAGCGATGGACCTGAAGGAACGCGCCGGTAGCGGCGACGAAGTCCCCGTCTTGGTGGGGAGCGATCGGGGCGGTGCCGACCAGCACGCCCCGACGAAACGTCGCGGCGCCGCGATCGTCGATGACCGCGAAGCCATGGTTGCCCGCAATGACGGTCTCAGTGTTCGTGACGTCGGTGACGATCGCGCTGTTGTTCAACGTGTGCAGCAGTGTGCTTTGCCCGGCGACGACGTGCCAAAGGCCGTAGTAGCAGAACTGGCGCCCGCACCCCCCGTTACCGACATAGAGCCGATCCGGGTAGGGCTGCGCCACGGCCGCCGTCGCCAAGACCATCGCGAATACGACGCCGACCGTCCGGCCGAGCTTGCTGCCACTCATCCTCGAACTCCTCCACGAGAACATCGTGCCCGCACGCGCAGCAACAACCGCGCCAATCCCACACCCCCCCGGAATCCGGCAATAGCCACCCACGGCAGCGCCACGCCGTTCCGCGCCAGTAACCCCCGTCACCCACCCGCAACACCCACCTCTTCTTCTCTTCCTCTTCCTCTTCTCCGTTCTCTTCTCTTCTCTTCTCTTTCTCTGTTCCTCCCAAATACGTCGTGGTCGGGGTCGGGCGGAGGAGCCGCGCAGATCCGGCCGATTCGCGGGCGCTGGCAAGGCGCCGTCGCGCGCCTCGCTTCAGAGAAACCCAAGCGCGACGGCAACGCCGCCAGCGCCCGCGAGGCGGCCGTAGCTGCGTGGCTCCTCCGCCCGACCCCGACCAAATAAAAAAGGCACGCGCGTTGGGGGGCGCGTGCCTGTCGAGGATGTGTTGCTCTCGATCCGGCGCTGAGGTCAGCGAAAGAAGTGAGATTGTGAGTTGCGTGAGTGAGTTGCGTGAGTGAGTTCGTAGGAAGAAGGCGCTCCCCTGAGACTCAGCCGTCGAGGCCCTCCCACATCCGTGTTTGTGTCTCTCGTTCCGTGTCGCGTGTTGCGTCGGGACAAGAATACTTTCGGCTGACGGGTGGTCGACGTGACCGGAATCCGAAAAGAATCGCCGGTCGGTGAAACCGGCGCTCGACGATCAGCGGCGGAAGCGCGTGACGACGACTTCGGTGCCCGGCTTGTTGAACTCGATCCGGTCCACGCCGCGGAGCACGCGAAGGAGCCCGTGGTCCGCGTTCGGGTCGGCCTTGTGGTTGCGCGCTTCGGCCATCACGGCGGTGTGCTCGAAGCCTTCGCCCTGGTCCTTGACCGTGATCATCAGGCGGCGCGGATCGACGAGCACGCGCAGCGACGTCGTCGTGTGCTCGTTGCCGCGGTGACCGTGGATGTGGGCGTTTGTCAACAGCTCGTTGACGGAAGCGGTCGTGGATTGTGCGAATGCGGCGTCCATGCCGGCCCGGACGAGCATCTCGGTGACGAGCGAGCACGTGTGGCGGCGCGCGGCGGTCGAGCCGGGGACGGTGACGGCGAGCGTGAGCATCTGCTCGTCGATCGTCGCGACACGCGTGGCCAGCCGGTCTTCGAGCTTCTCGAGCACGTCGAGCACGTCGAACGGTTCCTCGATCGTCTCGTCGTGGCGCACCGCGAACGATGCGTTCTCGCCGCTCGGTTCACCGATGATCAACACCGGCACACCGTTGGTCTCGGCGTTGCACTTGATGCCGCGGACGAGATCCTGGAGCCCCGGCACGTCGCCCTCGATGAGCACCGTGTAGGGAACGTCGGTGTCGATGCGGGACAGGGCCTCGACCGCGTTCGTGCCGATCACCATGTTCCAGCCGCGCTTGCGGAAGTGGTGCGTGAGCACCTCGGCGAAGCGGTCGACGTAGTTCGTCAGGTAGTAGACGGTCGCCTTGCGTCCGTGCTGCAGCGTGCGCGCGAACGTCCCGATCGGCTCGGCCTTGAGCGTGCCGGAGATCGGCGCGTAGGCGAAGAAGCTGTCGTCGTCTTCGCGGAGCTCGGGGCCCTGCGGCTTCGTGACGCTGAGGCTCAGGAAGTCGTCGAGTTCGACGCGGCTGCCGTCCTTGAGGTGCGTGAGAATCGCGGTGAATGCTTGATCGAGTACCTTCGACGCCCACTCCGCCTGGGCGGCGATCGCGTCGTTCGCTTCGCCGTTGCCCTCGACGAGCTTCGGCAGAATCTCCGACGCCAGCTCGTGTTTCGTGACGGTTTTCATCGGATCCTACCCCTGTTTTGCAGCCCCTAATTCGCGTCGGACGCGAACTCGTCGACAACGGCGTCGACGCTTGTCAGCTCCCTCTCGGGTCCTTCATCGTCATTATCGTCCCGGGGCTGGTCCTCGATGTCGCGGAAGAGCGCGGATTCTTCGAGCGCGTCGCGGACGGCCTCCCGCGGCGGTTGGCCCGATCGAATCGGCGTCGGCAGGCGGTGCAGCGAAGCGATTTCCGACTCGACGCTCTTCGCCGTCATCGTCAGCGAGATCTCGACGAGTCGAATCGAGACGCCCGGCTGGCAGCGGGCGATCAGGATGCAGCCGCGTCCGACCGGGCGCGCCATGACCACCGCGTTGTCGAAGTCGCAGTAGAGGTCCTGCACGTATTGGCCGAGCGTGAACGCGCCGTGGACGAGGTTCGCGTAGAGGTGGCCCACGCGATCGTCGTCGATCGCGTCGCCGGTCGACGTCGTCGCGAGCAAGCCCTCGGGTGCGAACAAGCACGCGCTCACGACGCCGGGCATCGAGCCGAGGTCCTCGAGGAGTTCGGGCAAGCGACTCATGGCTCGACGGGCTCCCCGGCGGCGGCGCGGCGGCGGCGGCGGTTCGGCGACGCGACGCGAGCGACCGCGCGCAGCATCTTGTGGCGGAAGCCCTCGACGTTGACGTGCTGGGAGCCGACGAAGCCGAGGAAGAAGTTGCGCGTGTTGACGACGAGCAGCTTGCGCTGGTCGCTCTGCACGACGATCGCGGATCCGAATCGCTTCGCGCGGATCGGCTTGCGGGCCGCTTCGCACGACGAGCCGACGAACGCGGTGAGCGTCGCGAGCTGGTTCTCCTCGTCGGCGTCGAGACCGGTCGTCTGCAGGAGCGTGCCCGAGCGGCTCACGACGACCAGCGCCTCGGCGCCCTCGACGTCGAGCAGTCGCGTCACGACGTCGGGATCGAGGACCGGGCGTCGGCCGGACGGGGCGGTGCCCTCGAACAGATCGAGTCGCCGTGGTGCGGGATCCGGCTCCGGGGCCGCCTCGACGCGGCGGACGAGCAACTCGTCGGTGCGCGCCGCTTCGTCCTTGCGGCGCAGGGCTTCGATCAGCAGGCCGTGCAGCGATTCGTTGCCGAGCGTGTCGATCGCCGGCAGCACGCCGAACTCCGTCTCGAACATTCCCGATTCCCAGCTCACGAGCCGGTAGAACGCTTCGGCGCCGTCGAGTTCGCCCTGGACGGCGTGGATCACGAGTCCGTTGCCGAAGTAGACGTGCCCGCGTTGGCCCCAGTGGTGGATGTCGAGTCGACCCGTCTTTCCGGTCTGGCAGAAGAGCTGGATCATGTCGATCAGCGAGATCCGCTCGAGTCGGCCCTGGAAGCCCATCGTCCGGGACTCCGCCACGACCTCGTCGAGTGCCGCATGGATCACGTCGATGTCGACCGGCTTCACCTGGAGCGCCACCATCGGCATCTCGGCGATCTCGGCGCGCGCTTCCGCCGACGGGGCACGCTCGACGAGCACGACGATCGGGATCGCGCAACGGCGCCGGCGCAGTCGTTTGATCACGCGGCGCGCCGATTCGAGATCGTCGACGCCGCAGACGGCCGCGTTGAACGACTCGTAGTCGTCGAACACGTCCATGCCGTGGTCGGGATCCGCGACCCCTTCGGCGTCGTAGTCGTCGATCGCCTTGAAGTGGGCGACGGTCCGCTGGCGGGCCGATTCGTCCGGCTCGATGACGAGGATGTCGATCACGCGCGCGGACTCCCTCCGCACGCGGGCACCCACGGCCGCGTAGCCGGCCGGTCGACAGAGTCGGCCTGGATCATCCCATTCCTCGCGTTTGATGCTGTGGTCCTTGCGGTCCACTTCATCGGATCGGCATCCGGGGAGACGGGGCTTGATGCCTCGCCCGGGATCCGGCGCGAAATGGGATGGGATCGGCCGGAACGGGCCCGAAATGGGCCCGGACGGCCGTCAGGGTTTCTCTTTGAGACCCGGCAGGAACGCGCCGACGCGCTCGATCGCGACCCTCGTGTTCTCGGCGAGCCACGCGTCGCGACGCTCCTGCTGGAGGTCGGCGACGACCTGCCGGCGGACCTCCTCGTCGCCGAGCGAGTTCTTCGCGCGGTCCGGGGGCGTGCGCTTCGTGCACAGGATGAAGTGGTAGCCGTGGACGGTCTTCACCGGCGCGGACACCTCGCCCGGGCGCAGCGCGAACGCCGCGGCCGTGAACTCGGGCACCATCTGGCCCTTGACGCCGAACTCGCCGAGTTCGCCGCCTTGCTTCGCGGTCATCGCGTCCTCGGAGAAGCGGCGCGCGAGATCGGGGAAGACCGCGCGGGGGTTGCGGGCCCCGAACAGTTCGCGGGCGACCGGTTCGCAACGCGCCTCGGCCGCGGCCCAGTCCTCCTTGCCGGTCTTCGGATCGATCTTGTCGATCAGGATGTGCGACGCTTCGACCGTCGCGCGACCGAAGTGCAGGATGTTCTTCTCGTAGTAGGCCGCGATCGCGTCCTCGCTGTTGTCGGTGCCGATGATCTGGTCCACGCCGTTGCCGATCCAGAGGCGGCGGTCCTCCTCGAACTCGGTCTTGCCGAGGGCCTGCAGGATCGTCGACCGGTTGAAGAACGGGTTGTTGTAGCGCGCGTTTTCCTCGGCGATCACCTTCGCGACGGCCGCTTCGTCGACGGTCACGCCGTTGGCCTTCAGCGCCTGCTTCGCGGCGACGAACGTCGCGTAGCTCTCGAGCGCCTCGTCGAAGTGCTGCTTCGTCAGGCGGCCGAACACGAACCGGAGCACCGAGTCGCGGTCGAGCATGCTCTTCAGCGTGACCGGCGCGTCGGGCATGTCGTAGGTGCCGTTCATCCGGACGCGCTGGATCGCGACCGCCTTCTTGCCGGCGAGCGTCCGGAGCGCTGCGGCGAGCTTGACCGTGCCGTCGGCGCTGCGCACGTCGACGTCCGGCACGACGAAACGCGGGTGCGGCGCGTCGGCCGGCTTCGCGGTACCGTCCTCGCCCACGACGACGGTGCCGTTCGCGACGGCGGAGACGAGTTCGGCGAGCGCGACCTTCTCGGTCGTCTCCGCCGGCTTCTGCGGCGGCTGCCCCGGTGCCTGCGGGGCCGTTTTCATCGCGGTTTTCTCGACCTCGACGACCGGCGCCTCCAAGCGCGTCGCGGCGCCGTCGACCGTGATGCACACGTAGCGCTCGAGCTTGACCGGCCCGGCGAGCGCCTTCTCGAGCGCGACGGTGACCGGCACCTTCGTCATCGAACCGTCGTCGCCGGGGCCGTCGATGTCGACGAGCGGCACGGTCGTGCGCGGCCAGCCGCCATCGGCCGGGGTGATCGTCACGGTGTCGGGGCGCGGCTGCTTCTTCGGCTCGTTCTCGTTGACGGTGAGCGTCGCACCGGAACCCGGCAGCGATTCGAGCACGTCGCTGACGGGGCGCGTCGCGCTGATCCGGCCGGCCACGCCGTCCGGCAGTTTCGTGGCGTCCATCTCGACCTGGTAGGCACCGCGCATCTTCTGGCCGGCCCAGATCTGCACGAAGAGCGGGTTGAGCGGTTCGCGCTTCTTGTTCGGCAGCTTCAGGTCGCCGCGCACGAGCTTCGCGATCTTCGCGTTGTCCGCCATCAGGCGCTCGAAGTCGTCCCACCCGATCGCGGACTCGACGAGGATGTCGCGCAGCGTCGTCTTGTTCTGCACGGCCTTCTTCTGCGCGAGGTAGATCGCGACCGCGTCGGCGAACTCCTCGTCGCTGATCGTCACCTTGCGCCGCGTCGTCTCGAGGTTCATCACCTGTTGATTCAACAGCTGCGGGATCAGCTGCGCGCTGAACCGGTTGACGATCTCGTCCAGCAGGTTGCCGAGTTGCACCGGCTCGCCGTTGACCTTCGCGACGACGCGCGTGCGCTCCTCGGCGGTCGGGACGGTGACGCCCTTCACCCCGCGGGCCTCCGCGATCTGCTGCTTGACGGCCTCCATCTCCGGGAAGACCAGCTCTTCGGCCGGCTGCTGGCCCGGGAACTGCGCCGCAACCGGCGCCGCGACGGCGATCAGGAACAGGACGACGAGCGAGCGCATCGGATTCTCCGTGGATCGGGAGCGACGAAAGGACCGTTTCGGGGCCCGAAGTATAGCAGTCGGATCGGGAACCGAACGAAAAAGGGCGGGCCCGGGTGGGCCCGCCCTTGAGTTGGCAAGGGGTGTGACGCTCAGCGGACGGAGTAGTCCTTCGTCGTCACGTTGCCGTGGAGGTCGCGGCTCACGAACCGGATGGTCCATTCGCCGCCGGGGATGATTGTCTTTTGCAGCGTCGCCGTGCCGGACTTGCCGTCGGCGCTTCGCGTGTGCGTGAACAGGTCGGTCCAGAGCAGGAACGTGATGTCGCCCCAGCCGTAGCTGTCGTTCTTGTTCAGGTAGACCCGGACGTGCTGGACGTCGTGGGCGCCGTCGCCGTCGGCGACCGTGATCGCCATGCCGGCGCCGAGCGGGCCGGCCGCACCGGGGGTCACCGTGACCTCCGGGAAGCGGTTCGGTCCGGTCTGCAGGTGCAGGTCGTCGAAGTCGACCGCGGAGCCGAGCGCGACGAGCACAAGGCCGCCTTCGACGTCGGCGTCGACCGGATCGGTGACCGCGAGTACCGGGTTGCCGTCGATCAGCACGCGGATGCGATCGCCGACCGCGTTCACGCGGATGCGCATCGTGTTGCCGGCGACCGGCGCGACGGCGGTGCCGAGCACGGTCGTGCCGCTCGCATCGGTTCGGTCCAGCGCGACCACGCCGCCCTGCATCACGCGCACGAAGTGGCCTTCACCCATCGCACCGTCGAGGTCGGTCGTGCGGAAGCGCAGCCCCGCCATCGTGCCGCGCTCGAGGTCGGCGTCGAACTCGAAGTCGAAGTCGGCGAGCCGTTGGTCGAGCACCGAGTGGCGCGCGGTCGTCGATGCGAGCGACGCCTCCCAGTGGCTGTCGTTCGCGGTGCGCGTCACGATGTTCCACGCCTGCGCGTTCGCCGGCTCCCAGCCGCCGGTCTTGCGGTCGTCGAAGTCGACCGCGCGGTGCGGCCCGGCGCGCAGGTTGTCGAACGCGGCGGCCGCGTTCTCGGTGATCAGCAGCAGGTTGCGACCGTCGAGCGGCGTCGTGTCCGACGCGTCGATGACGCGCACGTCGTCGAGCCACACCTCGACGCGATCTTCGTGTCGCACGAGCCGCACCTGCTGCCAGTAGCGCGGCGGCAGCGGAACGCGGATCGGCTGGAGCGCACCGCCGAGTTGGTCGAGCGTGACGTCGTCGGTGGTCAGCGCGACGCGATACGCGGGGCCGGCCTCCGACGCGGCGCCGAGCTGGAGCACGATCCGTGCGTTCGGGCCGGGGGTCGCGATGAAGCCGGTCTCGACGCTCACGGTCACGTCGTCGGCCGCGGTGCTCGTTCGGGCGACGGCGCGCGTTTCGTTCGCGTCGGTCTGCATCAGCACGCCACCGCTGACCGACCACGTGCCGGCGAGGTCGAGCTCGAATCCGCTCGCCCAGCCGTCGTTGAAGTCGGCGTGGCGCGGCAGCGGCGCACTCTTGCGCATCTCGGCGATCGCCGAGAAGACCCAGTGCATCGACGGTTCACCGGCGCCCGGCGACGCCTCGGGCTGCTCGCCCTCCGGGCCGATCTCGGCGACCGGCATGTCGGTGTCGCGCGTCAGGTATTGCTGGTGGTGCGAGAAGACGTTCGCATATCCGCCGAGCGCGCGGATCGCCCGCATGTCGGCGAGGTAGAGGTCGACCGTCGTCTGGTCCCAGTGGCCGAGCGTGTAGAGGCCCGTCCGCGGGTTGCGCTGCAGGTAGTTCTCGTAGCGCAGCTGCTTGTTGAACTCGTTGTTCACGTACGGCTTGCCGAGCGGGTCTCTCGGCAGACCCGTCAGATAATAGGCGTTCGGGTTCTGCGGGTCCGCCGGCTGGTTGTGCGAGTAGATGATCGTCGCTTCGACGAACCGACTGCCGACCATGCCCTCGGGGCAGAAGAGGCGGCCCGGCGGGCTCATGCCCGCGAGCAGCGACGGATCGACGCGGTAGACCTCGTCGAGCAGTTGCAGTGCGCCCGGGACGGTCGTGAACAGCGGCCGCGACTGATACTCGGTGTGGCCGAACTCGTTCACGAGATCGAGCACGAAGTTCCGGTGGCCGGTGCGCTTGAGCCACTGCGTGACGAGGCGCGTCGTCTTGAGCGCGTCGGCGTCGCTCGGGACGTTCTCGTCGCGCTTGAAGTACCAATACTGGACCATCAGCACGATGCCACGACGATCGGTCTCGTCGAGCAGTCGGTCGAGGTTCTTCCACACGACGCTGTTCGTGTCGAGCGTGCCGTCGCTGTTGTAGACACGCGGGTAGACCGTGTTGAACGCCGGCGTGCCGAGGTTGCCGCCCTGGATCCCGACCGACAGCGTGTTGACGCCGTACCGGAGGTAGTCGTCCAGGTTGGCGATCACCCGGTCGGTGAATCGCGAGTCGAACAACGCGTTCGCGAGTCGCGTGCTCCACATGTCGAATTCGCGAACCTCTTTGGTCGTGAGTTCTTCGATGAAGAAGCGGTTGCGAACCGAGAAGATCCGGTGCTGTTGCGATGTGGCCGTGGTCGCGGAGGTCGCGACGGCGAGCCCGAAGAGCAGCGCGATCGCTGCCAGGCGCTTGCGTCCCGTCGTCATGGGTTTCCGTCTCCCGTGCCGAGCCGGCGCCGTACGGAAATCCATCGCGGCGGTCCGTGCGGACCTCCGCTGTTCCTCGGCAACCGGCTGCCATGCCCGGACTTGTGTGAGACCGGGGGTAGGCCCTTGGCTTTGCGTCCCGCCCTTTCGAGCGGTTTGCCCTGAATCGAGGCGCCCCGAGATCGGGGCTCACTCACCTGCGAAACCGTACCTCACGTGTCGGCTTCGCCAACATGATTCTACAAGATGTCCCGGTTATCCAGCGCGAAGCGAATTCGCACAGCTGATAAGCCGGTTGGATATAACCACTTGAAAAAGAAGGGGTTACAGGATCGATATGAGACGTCTTTCTCGTTCTTTGCGCTTTGCACGCAGCGGAGCCCCCGCTATCGTTGACGCCGCTCGCAAGCGGGAATGAACGTCAGAGACCGGGCAGGTGAATATGACCGAGTGTGCGACAGCCGAGTTCGTGCGGGACCGGGGTCGGGAGGCGATGCACCGCCTGATCCGCGGTGAGCGGTTCCAGTCCCACCGCATCCTGCGCGAACTCTCGGCGCTCCGGATCCCGTTCGCCAGCCTGGAGGCGGCAGCGGACGGCATGGCGGCCCACGCGCCGATCGCGATCGACGCGGTGTCGCCGGCCTTTCGCCAGATCGTCCACGCGGCCCGCACCGACGTCGGGATGGTCGTCATCACGACCGCGTTCTACGGGCGCACGGCCGTGCGCAACCCGCGTCTCGCGGTCACCGAGATCGAGTTCCTCGTCACGAGCGGGGAGCGCTGGTGGGTGTCCGAGGCGGCTGCGCGCCGCGCGATGATCCCGTTGCTCGAACACCACCAGACGTTCGGGTGGCACGTGCTCGAGACGTGGGTGCAGCGCGATTGTCCGTGGCTCCGTCGTTGCGTCGCGGGCACGGTTCGACACGCGTTTCTCCGCGGACTCGCGACGCGTCGCCCCGAGGTGCTCCCGATCCTCGCCGCCGCGCTCGACGCACTGGCCGACGAAGCACATCCGACCGTGCGCGCCGCGGCGGTCGATGCGCTCCGCGCGATGTGCGACCACGACGCGGTGCTCGGCAGCGAGACGATTCTGCGCTGGCTCGACCGCGGTTGCCGCTGGCTCGGTTCCGACGCGTGGAGTTCGCTCGACGACGATCGCCGCGCGGTCGTCGAGCACCGCATGCGCGCGGACCGGGACGCCTGACCCGGTGACGTCGGCCGCGCCGGGCGCCGTGCCCTTCGCGATCGACCCGTTCTGGCTCGCTGCCTACCGGTTCGCGATCGTCCTGATCGCGGCCGGCGTCGTCGCGCTCGCCGTGCTGTGGTATTCGATCGGTCCGGTCGATGCCGGTACGCGGTGGATCGTGCTCGGCTTGATCGCGGCGGCTGCGCTCGTCGCGGGCGGCGCGCTCTGGACCGCGCTCGGCTGGTCGAAGCGTCGCATCGTCGTGACCGCCGAGAGCGTCGAGGAGCGGAGCCCGTGGGCGGAGCGCACGATTCGCTTCGAGGACGTCGAGCGCGTCGCGGTGCGCGTGTTGCCGGGCGTGAGCGGTGCGGCGACCGTCGTGTCGCACGATGCGCGGATCGAGATCGCGACGAGCCTCGCCGGTGCCGACCGCCTGGTCCGCCGCCTTCGCTCGGGCCTCGTCGCGGCGGGGCGTGCGTCGGCGGTCGACGACGACGCGTTCGGCGCGCTCCTCGAGACGGCGGTGTGCAGCGAGCATCGTGTGCAGCGCTTCGCGAACGACTACCCGTGGCTGCCATGGCTCGCGATCGTGTGCCCGTTGGCGGTCATGCTCCTCGGCTACGCGACGCGCCTGCCCGCCGGCTCGCGGCTCGTGTGGGCGTCGGTGTTCGCGGCCTACCCGTGGCTGGTCGTCGCGATCGCCGAGTGGGCGATCCTGATGCGCTTCTTCCGTGCGGCCGACGCGATCGCGCCGACGCCGCCGGGCCGTGACCGCGCGCACGAGCGCGAGATGCGGTTGCGGGCGGTGCTCATCGGCTACTTCGTCTACCTCGGCGCGAACCTCGTGATGCTGTGGCGCCACGCGTAGGCGTGCGGCACCGCGGTCAGCCGAACAGCTCGCTCCACGGATCCCGCCCGAGGAGCCAGTAGTAGGCGAGCACGCCGAGCCATCCGTGGACGACACCCAGTGGCCAGACGTTGCGGTGGCGTAGCCAGATCGGCGTGAAGAGCAGCGCGAGCACCGCCGTCGCGGCCATCAGGAAGCGGTCGGGCCAATGCACGATGCCGAACAGGAGTGCCGTGACCACGGTCGTCGCCACCGGCGGGGCGCCGCATCGCTCGAGGTTGCGCGCGAGCAGCGCCTGCACGACGAACTGCTGCACGACGCCCCACACCGGGTAGAGCGCGAGCAGCGGCAGCATGTGCCAGTGGACGCCGAAATGGCCGAGGGCGATCGAGGTGCCGCCGAGCGCGATCGTGCCCGCGACGAACACGAGCGCCGCGGCGCGAGCCGTGTCGCCAAGACCGCGTCGGCCGAGGCCCCATTCGTCCAGGATCGCTCGGTCGCGACGAACCGACCACGCGATGTAGGCCGCCCAGCCGACCGCCGCGACCGCGATGAACGCGGCCTTCTGCCCGAGCACTTCCTCGAACACGAGGTGCACGGCGCCGGTCGCGACGACCGCGAGGAGTTCGGCATGCGCACGTGTCATCCGCGGCATCATACTGGGGGATCGCCGGTGGAGCGAGTAAGCTGGCCGCGATGAGGTGCACCGCGATTCGCCGACGGCTCCCGCGGGGGCCGGTGCTCGAGCGCGCCGCAGCCGCGGTCACGTGGTGTGCGGTCGCCGCGTTGCCGTTCGACGACGGGCCGACGCTGCTGTTCGCCGCGCCGTTCACGGTCGCCGTCGCGCTCGGTGCGCTCCGCGGTGTGCGGACGCGGCGGTGGCCGTTCGCGCGCACCGGCCTCGAGTTGCCGCTGGTGCTGTTCGGCGTGCTCGCGGTCGCGAGCCTCGGCTGGGCGGAGTTGCCGCGGGATACGCGCAACCTGCTGTGGCGCGACCTGCTGCGCGGCGTCGGGATGTTCTGGCTCGTCGCGACCCATGCACGACGTCGCGTCCCGGCGTTCGCGAACGCGTTCGCGGTCGGCGTCGGCGTGTGCGTCGCCGTCGCGCTCGTGCAGCGCCTGCTGCACATCGGTGTCGATCGCTACCGCGTGTTCGGGACGTTCGACCACCCGAACCACTGCGCCGACTGGATGCTCGTCGGGCTGATGCTCGTCGCGGCGCTGCCGATCCGGCGGGTGTGGGTGCGTGTCGCGCTCGCGCTGCCGGTGCTCGCGACGCTCTTCTTCACGCTGTCGCGGGGCGCGTGGGTCGCCGCGCTGGTCGCGACCGCCGTGTTCGGCGCGCTGCGCAGTCGGCGTGCGCTCGCGATCGGGGCGGCGCTCGTCGTCGCGGTCGCACTGACCGCGTGGCTCGCACCGAAGGGCTACGTCGGCGATCGCGTCCGGGACATGGTCACGCCGGAGCGATTCGTGCAGTCGTTGCACCACCGCCCGGAGATCTGGGCCGGCGCGAGGGAGATGGTGTTCGAGCAGCCGTGGGTCGGGCATGGCTACGGCTACAAGAACTTCCACGCCGCATGGGAGCGGCGATCGTCGCGCCCCGACGCGCTCTACAACTCGGCGCACAACACGCCGCTCGAGATCGCGTTCGAGCTCGGCGTGATCGGTTTGGCGCTCGCCGCGTGGATCTGGGGTGTCGTCGTGTGGCGGCTCGTCGGCGCCGCGCGCAGGGGCCCGGCGGTCGCGGTCGCGGTGCTCGCCGTCTTCGTCGGCTGGTCGCTGCTCGCGTTCACGATCGAGCACGTGTTGCTCGAGCAGATGACGCCGATCATCGGCGCGTGGGTGGGGTTCGGGTTCGCGATCGCTCGTAGCGCGCGATGAGTCCGACGACGGTCGCGTAGCTCGCGAGGCCACCCTCGACGCGGTTCGCCTTCAGGTAGACCTCGTAGGCGGCTTTCGCGCCGCGTTCGATCCGGCGTGAGACGGTCGCCCGCCGATACGCGCGCAACGCGGCGAGGTCGTCGCGCACCGACGGCGCGATCGTCGCCGCGGTCTCCGCGGTGACGGCGTAGGGGAGCACGCCGAAGTGGCCGGCGTAGCGGAGGCGCGGGTCTTCGGAGGTCGTCAGCGCGAGCCACGCGACGAAGTTCGCGTCGCCCTCCGGCGCGTAGCCGGCGAGGTGCGCCTGTTCGTGCGCGGCGGTGAACGCGCGCATCGGCGGCGGGAGCCGCAGGTCGACGTGTGCCTCGAGCAGCCACGGGCTGATGAACCCGTAGGTCCCGATCATCGCGAGGAGCCCCGCGGGGAGCGGCGGCTTCAGTCGGTGGGCGACCGGGAGGCCTGCGTCGCCGAGGCGGCGCGCGGCGCGGTCGACGGCCGCACGCACGCGCGTCGCGAGGTCGTCCGGATCCCAGTCGGCGATCGGCACCCACGCGGCGTTCGTCGCTTGGACCGCCGTGCGTCGGAAGGCGGCGATCGCGTCGGGGTCGGCGGCCTCCCAGCCCGCCCGCACCGGCAGGGGCGGACGCAGGTAGTGGTAGCCCCAACCGACGAAGAAGCCGTGGAAGACGAGCGCGAGCACGACGAGCCACGCGCCGCCGAGTCGACGTGCGGCGGCGCCGATTCGTCGGCGGCGCCACGCGATCCCGAGCGCGACGAGCGAACCGACTGCTCCGGCGATCAGTGTGCCGCCGAGCACGAGCGTGATCGAGAACGGCACGAGGTCCGGCACGAAGCCGATCCCGCGCGCAGCGGTCGGGTAGATCGAGGTCGCCCACGCTTCGGCCCAGCCGCGCGACGGGGCGAGCACGAGCCACGCGCCGTGCAGCACGATCGAGAAGAGGGCCGCCCACGGCAGCGCGCGTCGAAGGGATCGCATCGGACGCATCGTAGCACGCACGGTCGGTACACGAAGACGGGAGCGCCGTCGGGGCGCTCCCGTCTCGTCGGACCGCGGACGGTCGCTTACGCGCCGACCTGCAGCAGCACCGAGTTCGACGCGAAGTCCGTGACCGGGAAGGTCAGGAACGCGAGGTGGAACTTGATGCCGATCAAGTCACGCAGGAAGCCGCGCGCGACCGTGAGGGTCGCCTGCGCCTTGCCCTGGCCGTCGAGCGTGACGGCGAAGTTCGCGAACATCGGCGTGTTCGCGAGCTGCAGCGACAGCACCGTGATCGGGTCGAGGTTGAGCGGCAGCAGGCCGTTGTTCGTCAGCGCGGTGCCGGGCGTCGTGCCGCTGATCGACATCAGCAGCGCGGCGAACTTGTTGGCTTCGGCCGTGCCGCCGTCCATCGTGTAGAGGATCGTGCCGCCGGCGCTCGCCGACACGACCGTCGACGTCGTGCTGAGACCCGAGTTGTTGGTCGACGCATACGGCTGGATCGTGCCGTCCGGCTGCACGCGCACGACGACGAGGTCGGCCGCGCCGGCGCCGGTCTTGTTCACGCCCTGGCTGTTCTCGTAGACCATCCACGCGCCGACGCCTTCTTGCTTGACGACGTCGACGAAGCCGATGCCGCCGGGGACGACGCTCGGGAGCTGATACTGCTTCCACGCCTGCGTCCCGGCGTTGTAGATCCAGATCTTGCCGCCCCACGCGCCGATGTAGCGGTTGCCCGCGCTGTCGACCGCGATCGTCGGCTCCGAGCGCGAGTGCGCGGCACCGGCGGCGACCGTCACGGGCGTGAGCCACTGGCCGTTCACGCGGCGGTTGTAGCGCAGGTTGCCCTCGGGCATCGCGACGTGGGGGATGTTGTTCTTGTCGAGCGCGATGTGCGGGCCCTCTTCCATCTTCGGGCTGCCCTGCTTGCACGCCCACTGGACGCTCGACCAGGTCGAGCCGTTGTAGCGGAGGTAGCCGCAGTCGTAGTTGTTCGGGTGCAGCATCCGGAACACGAGGTGCACCGAGCCATCGGTCCCGGCCGTGATGTCCGGGTAGATGTGATCGGTCGCGCCCGACGTGTAGATGTTCGTCCCGCCGGTCCACACGCTCGCGCTCGCGAGCTTGCTCTTCACCGCGACCTGGCCGCCGCGGTAGACCACCCAGATGCGGTCGTTCGAGTCGATCGCCATGTGGTGATCGCGCGAGATGCCGGGTGCCTGCGGCGATCCCCAGCTCGTGCCGATCTTCCGGTTGTAGAGCGAGCCGCCGAGCACGTGCACGCCGCCCGTCGAGTCGATCGCGACGTCGGGCTGTTGGCGGTGGTCGGCCGACGCGCCGACACCGGTCGACTCTTCGGCGCCGAACAGCGGGCTGCCCTTGGACAGCACGCGGTAGTAGGTCTTGCCGCTTCGTCCGTAGACGAGGTGGAGGTTGCCGTTCTTGTCGATCGCGAGGTCCGGGTAGGCCCCCTTCGTGCCGATCGGCGCGATCTGCGCGGTGGCGCCGTGCGCCAGGAGGAGTGCACCGAGTGCGACGATCAGCGAGCGTCCTGAAAGCATGGAACTGCCTTCTCCGTAGTCGATGTTCGCGACGCGTCGTTCGCAACGCCCATTGCGAGTGACCGCGCCGATCGAACCCCTGCGCCATCGAGTGGCGCGTCCTCTTCTCCCACGAGCCCGCTACCACGGCGCGGTCTCGACGTCGGCTCACGCGGCGGCGAGCCAGTCCCCGGCGTTTCGATGGCGGGAGTCCGGCGACTTCCGTGCAGCCGTACGCGCGTGGGGTACGGCGCGAGCGGGAGACGGGAAGGCGGGGGACCGGGGCCAACCGGTGTCCGGGGTTCCTTCGAACGTAGTCCCTGGTCCGGAGGGGTGTCAACGGGATCTCGGCCCGATACGGTACGGTTTCGCGACGACGAGCCGCCAGGCGCCGATTTCCGCCCGCCGTCTCGCGCACGCGGGACTACAATTCGGCCTTCCCCCGTCCCCGTGAGACTTCCCGAATGCGACTCCTCGAACGGCTGATTCTGCTCCTCGCCCTCGCGACCCCGGTCGCCGCCCAGGGACGTCCGTCGGCGCCCGCGGACTGGACGCCGCTCGGCGGCATCGGCGCGAGTGGCGAAGTCGCGACGACCGAGCAGGGCCTCGTCTTTCGGCTCGGCGTCGTCGCGGACGGCGGACCGGCCGCCCGCGCCGGCCTCGCGGTCGGCGACTCGATCGTGTCGCTCGGCGGCAAGAAACTCGCCGGCAAAGGCGATCCGGTGTTGCGTCTGCACGGCGCGGTCGAGGCCGCGGAGACGAAGTCCGGTTCGCTCGCCGCGGTCGTCGTGAGGAAGGGCGGGGCGAAGAAGGAGAAGCTCACGATTCCGGTCGAGGTCCTCGGGCCGTATGCGCGTCGCGAGGCCGATTGCGCGCGTCTGAAGGCGGTCCGGAAGCGCGCCGTCGAGTTCCTCCTCGCGCAGCAGTCGCGCGACGGGAGTTTCCCGACGAAGCTCGGCGGCGACAACGGGCTCGTCGTCGTGTCGTCGCTCGCCGGGCTCGCCCTCCTCGGTGCCGGCGGTCACGACGACGCGGTCGCGAAGTGCCGCGACTTCGTGTGCGCGCGCGCCGGCGCGGAGAGCCGGTACGACCGGCTGCGCCCGTCCGACGGTGCGAACTGGAACCAGTCGAACTGGCAGCTCGGCTACGCGCCGTTCTTCCTCACCGCGTTCGCGCAAGAGCGCGCCGTGCGTGCGAAGCTCACCGAGATCGCCGCGCGACTCGCGAAGAACCAGGAGGTTTCCGGCGGCTACGCGCACGGCCCCGGGGGGCCCAACGCGTTGGACTACCTCGAACTCGAGATCGTCAGCAACTACGCGCTCGCCGCGCTCGGTCTGATCCGCGACGCGGGCATCGCGGTGGACGAGGAAAAGGTCAGCAGCGGGATCGCCTACATCGTCTCCTGCACGACCGGCGGCGGCGTTTCGTATTCGACCCGTCGCGGCCAGTTCGGCGCCGGCGACCCCGGCCGCACGGCCGGTGCCTGGTACGCGATGCACCGCAACGGACGCGGCCGCGCGAAGAGCGCGCGGCAGATGTTGAAGTACTTCAGTCGCGAAATGCCCAAGCTCCCGACGGGGCACGTCTCGCCGACGATGCACATCCTCGCCGGGGCGATGGCGTCGCGGTACGGCGGCGGTACGAAGCTGTGGACGAAGTTCTGGCGCGAGTATCGGCCGTACATCATGAGCACGCGCCTGCACGACGGCGCGTTCGGGGCGCGGCCTACCGCGGAGACGCGGGCGCTGCGCTCGAACACCGATCGCACGCTCGGCCCGGTCTGGACGACCGCGTCGTTCGTCATCGTGTTGAACCTCGCGATCGAGAAGGACCCGTATCCGCACCTCTCGCGCGAACCGGTGCGCGAATGAGGCAGCCGGGGATGACCTACACCGCGTCCGGGATGCCCGAAGGCGTCGCTCGGACGTTGACCACGGCATTGGTCGGCGGCCTCGTGCTGTTCACTGTCGTCGGCTGGGTGTTCACGACCGGCGATCTCCAGCGCCCCGAGTTGCGCTGGATCGTCGCGCTCGGTTGGCTCGTCATCGGGCCGGTGGCGCTCTTCCTGCCGCCGGCGCGGGCGCGCGCGATCCGGGACGACGCCGATGCGGCGCGGGAGACGATCCGCGAGGGGCTGATCCCGCCGACCGTCGTCGCCGCGTATCTGATCGGCCTCGCGATGGCCGAAGGGTACGGGCTGCTCGGGGCGGTCTACCTCTTCCAGAGCGCCGACCCCGTCGGGTTCGTCGCGCCGGCCGTCGCGATCCTGTTGATGCTGCTCAACGCGCCGACGCTCGGAAAAGCGCGCGCGGCACTCGACACGGTTCACTGATCGACGATGGTGCGGCGCGCGTTCCCGATTGTCGTCACGCTCCTCGCGGTGGCCGCCGTTGCCGCCGCGGTGTGGTGGTCGCGCCGTGATCACGCCGACGAGCCGGCGTCGCGCCCGCGCACCGTCGTGCTGATCACGATCGACACGCTGCGCGCCGACGCACTGCCGATCTACGGCAATCCGCGCCTCGAGCTGCCGGCGATCGCGAGTCTCGTGCCGGGCGCGACCGTGTTCGAGGAGGCGATCTCGCCGTCGCCGTGGACACGGCCCGCCGTGATGTCGCTGATGACCGGGCTGGTGCCGTCCGCCCACGGCAACACGCATGGCGAGATCGAGAAGCAGGCGCCGCTGCCCCGCGGCATGAAGACGCTCGCCCAGTCGATGACCGACGCCGGCTACCGCACGGCCGCGTTCGGCTACAACCCGTTCCTGTCGCTCACGCCCGACTTCCGCGCCGGCTTCCGCGACTACGTGTTCAAGCCCGGCAAGGTCGGCGACGAGGGGCACGTCCCCGCCGACAAGGTGACCGGGTGGGTCACCGACGAGACGCTCGAGTGGCTCGACGGGGTCGGCGACGAACCGATCTTCGTCTGGGTGCACTACTACGATCCGCACCTGCCGTATCACCCTGCGCGGGCGTCGCTCCACGACGCCGACTTCAACTACCGGTGGACCGTGCCGCGCGACGACGAGGAGTTCGTGTCGTTCACCGCGCAGTTCAACAACTCGCTCGCGAACTTCATGAACGCGACCCGCGGTTCCTGGCTCGCCGAAGGGCGCGGCGAAACCGTCGATCCGGTGCTGGTCGAGTTTCGCGAGAAGGGGCGTGAGACGCTGCGCGGATTGAGCCCGTTGATCCGCTCGTTCTACGAGGCCGAGGTGCGGGAGGTCGACGCGGGGCTCGCTCGCGTCTTCGATCGGCTGCGCGAGATGGGCCGCCTCGACGACGCGCTGATCGCGTTGACGAGCGACCACGGCGAGGAGTTGTTCGACCACGGCGACTTCGAGCACGGTCATTCGCTGCACCGAGAGGTCGTCCGGGTGCCGCTACTCCTTCGCGGTCCGGGCGTGTCCGCGCGTCGCGTTCGCGAGCGCGTCGTGACGACGTCGCTGTTCCCGACGCTGCTCGACCTGTGCGGAATCGACGTCGCGGCGCCGCAGCGGATGGCACCGGCGCTGCTCGGGCCGCGCGCGGGCGAGCGGTGGCCCGAAGCGCCGCCGCACGTGTTCTGCGAGTCGATGCTCTACGGGCCGCCGCGGATCGCGTGCTACCTGGACGGCACGGACTTCAAGTACGAGCGGCGCCTCGACGACGGCACCGAGACGCTCTACCGCGTGACGGGCGGTGCAGCGGAGATCGACTCCGTCGCCGACGCACACCCCGACGTGTGTGCGAAGGGCCGCAAGGCGATCGAGGAATACGAACGGTGGGGGGCCGCTCTGCGCGCCCGCTTCGGCACCGACGGCGCGCAGATCATCACCCGCGACGACGCCGCCCGCAAGCTCCTCCGCGCGCACGGCTACATCAAGTAGCCGGCCTCGTCGGTTCGGTGCGCTTGGCACGCGAATCCTGCACCACTCACGCGGCATGCGTGCGCTTGGCGGGCCAGTATTGCACCGACACGCGTGCGAAACCCCGCCTGGGACGCCGATCGGGTGCAGCATCGCCTCGCGAAGCGCACGTATCGCGACAATCGGTGCAGAATCGGCCCGCCAGGGGTCGCCAACGCGAAGCTGACCCGAAAGCGGACAGGAACGCACCCAGCGAGCTTCGGTGCGTACGTAAAACGACCGGAAGCGACAGGCCCCAACTCCCCGCGGCTTCCGGTCTCAGGCGTCCAGGCTCTTCCTTCGTGGGCCTTGCGCTTATCCGAAGAGTGCGTCCAGCTGTTGTTCGACAGCGTTTGCGAAGCTGTCGCTCCCCTTCCACCCGGACTCCGCGATCGCGTTCTCCTGCGACCGGGCTTCGGCTTTCTTGAATACCTCTTCGAGGCGACGGATCGCCTCGAGCGCGTAGGTGCGGACCGTGCTGCTCGGGACGTCGTCGGACATCGTGACCGCGAGCAGGGCGGTCTCGCCGACCTGCATCATCAGCAGGCTTCCGGCCTCGCCGCAGCTGACGCGCGACGAGAACTCGGACGCGGCGAGCAGATCGGACAACCGTCGCGTCGTCTGGAACGTGCCGGCGAGCAACGCGATGTAGGTCGCTTCGCGGCGCGTCGGGTTCTGCCCCTTCTTCGAGACCAGGTGACCGGCCTCGTCGATCAGGAGCACCGTCTTGCAGTCGGACGCCTCCTGGAACCGGCCGAGAATCAGGCCGATCTGGTGCGTGTCCTTCTTCAGCAGGAAGCGGTTGGTCCCGACCTTCGGTCCTGCAGCTTGCATCACAGTAGCTTCACTTCCCCGAGTGCGCTGAGCTCTTCGGCGAGCCGATCGGCCGCCGAGTTCGCCCACTCTGCGATCAACGCGGGAACGTCGTGGTCTTGGTAGATGATCGCGAGCAATGCGCGGTCCGCGACCTCCTTGACCAGGACGCTCTCCTCTTCCCCCTCGTGCACCACCATGCGCTCGTCGCTCGAGCCGACGAGACCGGCCAGACGTTTGGCCGACTCGTAGCCACCGGCGAGAAGCACGTTGAGGTGCGATTCGTCATACGGGAGATCCTCGCCACGCTTGGCGATGAACTCCGCGGTGCGTTCGATCAGGATGATGCTGCGCGCCATCGTCAGCGCGCGGAGCTCCTCGAGGATCTGCTCGATCCGCTGGAGGTGCTTCTTGTAGTGTTTGAGCTTCTTGTCGTTCTCTCGAGAGTCCTCGAGGTAACGCTTGCTGCCGTCCTCTTGCTTCACCGTGCCCTGGAGCACGTTGCCGAGCGCTTGCAGTGACTTCAGGTCGTCCTTCGTGAACTTCAGCGGGCTGCTGCTGTAGAGGCACAGCGCACCCTTCGCCTTGCCGTGGACGGTGATCGGGAGGCCGTAGCCCTCGCCGACGTTGGCCGTGCGGAGCGCGCCGAGCGCGGCGCTGCTCTGCTGCAACTGGCTGAGCTTGAGCGGACGGTTCTGCTTGCGCACCTCGAACGACAGGCGCGCGTCGGCGTCGGCGACGGCCTTGTTCTGCTGCGCGTCGAAGCCGGCCATCGCATCGTTGCGATCGACCGCGCCGACGGGCGATTGGCTATTGCCCAGGTAGATCCGACCGATCGAGGCGCCGTAGAAGTCGGCCAGTTTCGCGACGACCTCACCGACGAACTGATCGAACGGGACCTCGGTCGCCCTCGACGTCAGGTCGAAGATCAGCCGGTGCAGGTCGACTCCTTGGCCTGGCTGCTTGACAGTCGATTCAGTCACGAGCTCGCTCCTCAGCGGACAACGTTGGTTCGCTCCTTCCTTATCGCCACGGGCGCGAAAAAACGTGAGCCGCGCCCGTACGGAACCGAGAACTTTTTGAACCCCTTGCTCGGCAACGATTTGAGACGCCGTCTCCGGTCCCGCCCCGGGGCGACGGGATGCGCTATCATGGGTGCGGGGCCGCATGGTGCGACCCGAGGAGTCTCGATGGACGTCTCGCAACGGACCTGGATCACGATCGTCGTGGGGAGCGCGCTACTCGCCGTCCCCGGTTGCGGGAGCGATCCGTCGTCGCTGTCGAGCGGCGCGATCGGCGTGCCGGTCGAGGTCGTCGACGAGGCGCCGCCGGCGGCGAACCCGTCCTTCTGGCCGGCCGCCGCCAGCGAGGCCCCCGAGGTCGACCCGGACGTCGAGCGACTGTTCGCGGGCGCGGGTGGGGCACCGGAGCCCGCGGCCGACGAGCCGGTCACGCCGCCCGAGTCCACCGAGCCGTCGCCGGAACCGGAGCCGGTCGCGAAGCCCGAGCCCACGCCCGAACCAGTGGACCCGTCTCCGGCCGAGTCGCCCGTACCCGAATCGCCCCGGCCCGAGCCCGCGACGACCGAGCCTGCTTCGACGCCGTTGCCCCTCCCGTTGCCCGAGCCCGAGCCCGAACCGGAGCCCGAGCCGGCGCCGAAGCCCGAGCCGGAGGTGCGAACCGCCCCGGAACCGAAGCCGAAGCCGAAGCCGGAACCGGATCCAGAGCCCGAGCCGACCCGGCCTCGCCCGGCCCCCGCGCTCGAGAGCGAGTCACCGACGGCCGCGGCCCCGAAACCGGAACCCGACCCAAAGCCGAAGCCAGACCCAAAGCCAGCGTCGAAGCCAGAGCCGAAATCGGTCGCGGCGCCGACGCCCGAGCCTGCGCCGGAGCCCACAGTCGAACCGGCTGCGGCTCCGACCGCGGCGCCGGCCGCGAAGGAGGCCTCGCCGCCGCCCCCGACCCGACGTCCGGCGCCAGGCCCGCTCCCCGAGGGGCCGTGGGCGTTGTGGGGCGGGGCGGCCGCCGCGCTGATCGCGCTCGTCGGCGGTGCCGGTTTCGTGCGCCACCGCCAGCGCGATCTCCGGACGCGATTCGCCCGCGCCCTCGGCACGCCGTGGGCGGGGTCGATCCCCTCGGGGGTCGCACGTCGTTTTCTCGAGGCGAACGAGAGGCTCGTCGAGCGGCGGGCCGGGATCTCGACGGTCGTGCACGGCGACGAGATCGCCGACGACAAGCGTGCCAAGCTCGTCCGCTTCCTCGCCGGGCTCGACGAGCGCCACGAGGTCGCCCTCGTCGCGGTGCGCAACGCCGCCCGTGCGGAGACGGCAGCGGCCGCGAAGCGACGCGTCGCACTCGAGCGCGCGCGCAATGACGTGCTGCGCCTGCTCGACGCGCTCGTCTCCGGACTCGCGAAGGTGCACCGCGGCGCGTAGACCGCGATCGTTGCCCGCGCGCGCGTGCGGCACTACCCTGGAGCCCTGACCCCGCCCCCGGTGCGGGGCGACCCGAAGACTGGGAGATGCGATGTACGGCGCGATGAAGGACGATCTGCAGCAGACCCTCGCCCAGCTCCGCGAGGACGGGCTCTACAAAGAGGAGCGCGTGATCACGACGCCGCAGGCCGCCGAGATCACGGTGGGCGAGGATCTCGAGGTCCTGAACTTCTGCGCGAACAACTATCTCGGGCTGTCGAGCCATCCCGACGTGATCCGCGCCGCGCACGAGGCGCTCGATCGCTGGGGCTACGGGATGTCGAGCGTGCGCTTCATCTGCGGCACGCAAGCGGTGCACAAGGAACTCGAGCGCAAGATCGCCGCGTTCCACGGCACCGAAGACGCGATCCTCTACGCCGCCTGCTTCGACGCGAACGGCGGCGTGTTCGAGCCGCTGCTCGACAAGGAGTGCGCGATCATCACCGACGCGCTCAACCACGCATCGATCATCGACGGCATCCGGTTGTGCAAGGCGCAGCGCTACATCTACACGCACGCCGACATGGACGACCTCGAGCGCAAGCTGCGCGAGGCGCAGGCGGCGAAGTACCGCATGATCGCGACCGACGGCGTCTTCTCGATGGACGGCGACATCGCGAAGCTCGATCGCATCTGCGATCTCGCGGAGGAATACGACGCCCTCGTGATGGTGGACGACTGCCACGCGGCCGGCTTCCTCGGCAAGACGGGCCGCGGCTCGACCGAGCACTGCGGCGTGCTCGGCCGCGTCGACATCATCACCGGCACGCTCGGCAAGGCGCTGGGCGGCGCGCTCGGCGGCTACACGACCGGGCGCAAGGAGATCATCGAGATCCTGCGCCAGCGGTCGCGGCCGTATCTGTTCTCGAACACGCTCGCGCCCGCGATCTGCGCCGCGTCGATCGCCGTGCTCGACCTGATCAGCGAGACGACGGCGCTGCGCGACAAGCTCGAGGAGAACACGCGCTACTTCCGGCGCCGGATGACCGACGCCGGCTTCGACATCGTCGACGGCGAGCACCCGATCGTGCCGATCATGCTCGGCAAGTTCCCCGACGACGCGAAGCTGTCGCAGGACTTTGCGCGCAAGCTGCTCGACAAGGGCATCTACGTCGTCGGCTTCTACTTCCCGGTCGTGCCGAAGGGGCAGAGCCGGATCCGCGTGCAGCTGTCCGCCGTCCACGAGCGCGAGCACATCGACCGCGCCGTGGAGGCGTTCACCGAGGTCGGCAAGGAACTCGGCGTCGTCGAATAGGCCGCGTTACGCGGCGAGCGTCTTCTCGAGCTTGTCGAGGGAGTGCGTGAAGCCGGCGGCGATCATGTCCTGGGCACCCGGGAACGGGAAGCCGCGTTGCTCGAGGGTGACCTTCGTCTTGTCGTCGTCCATCGACTCGAAGTCGACCGTGACGACCATCTCGTTGCCCTCGTAGTCCGAGCGGACCTTCACGCGGCGGTTCGGCTCGAACTCGACGTACTCGCCGACCGACGTGTGGTCGCCGTGACCGCGAATCGCCATCACGGTCGTGAACGTGCCGCCGACGCGCGCGTCGATCGTCGCGGTGACCGACTCGCACTGGTCGCAGCCCCACCACTGCTCGACGAGCGCGGGCGTGGTCCACGCGGCAAAGACGCGCTCGACGGGTGCGTCGAACGTGCGGACGAGGGTGAGGGTGTCGTCGGTCTTCGTGATCTCGATGCTCATCGGTCGGGGTTCCTCTCGGTCGGGGGGGTGTCGTCTTCGGTCGCGGCGAGCAGCCGGTCGAGCGCGTCGAAACGGCCCGTCCAGTGCTCGGCGTAGGCGTCCATCCACGCGCGGGCCTCGCGCACGGCTTCGGGGTTCGCACGCAGCCGATGGGTTCGGCCGAGCCGTTCGCGGATCAGCAACCCGGCGCGCTCCAGCACCCGCAGGTGCTTGGAGATCGCCGGCAGCGACATCGAGAACGGCTTCGCGAGCTCCGTCACACAGCGGTCGCCGGCGCCGAGGATCTCGAGGATCCGGCGCCGCGTCGGGTCCGCGAGCGCTCCATAGATCAAGGACAGGCCATCTTGTTTAACCATGTGGTTAACTTACTGCGCCGACCGGGTCGGGTCAACGAGAAAGTAAACCGACTGGTTAAATTACTCCTCGGGCGAGGAGTCGGCCCGCTCGAAGCGGAAGTGCAGGGCGCTCGCCGGCGGGAAGTTCCGCCAGATCACCGAGCGCTGATTGCCGTGGCGGCGGGTGAAGTCGGTGACGAGTTGTTCGATCGCGCGCAGGCGCTCGCGCTCGCGACGGCTCGAGATCCCGGCTTTCAGCCGTCGGATGCTCCAATACTCGAAGTCGCTGAACTCGGTGCCCGGCCGACTGAGCGACACGATGTGCTCGAGGATCGCCCCGACGAGATCCGGCTCGAAGTTGTTCAGCGGCAGCCCGGAGATGATGTAGTCGTACGGTTCCTCGGGCTCGACATCGAGAATGCTCTTCGCGAAGATGCGGACCTGCGGGGTGCCCGACAGGCTGCCGAGCCACCGCTCGAGGTGGGCGACGAACTTCGGGTTGATCTCGCAGAGGTCCAGCGTGTCTTCGGGCCCGAGATGGGTCAGGATCTTGCGCGTGAACGCGCCGGTCGCCGGGCCGATCTCGAGGACGCGCACCGGCGTGGACGGCCGCTCGGCAAGGCGGGACGTGATCTCGTTCGCGAGGTAGCGGGAACTCGGCACGACCGCACCGGTCGTGTGGTAGTTCTCGCGGAACTCGCGGAGGAACGCCCTCAGATCCTTGAGCATGGCGTCTTCTTAGCAGGGCCTGGATGCGGTGGCGGGACGGCGCGCGGGCGCCGAAATGTACCGCAAGTGATCGGGTGAATCAACCGGCCGCGGGCCGTGCCACGAAGGGAAGCGGATGTCGGAGCACGTCGATCCGTCGGCGATCGGGCTTGCCTGGTCGGAGAAGCTGCAGCGCTGCTACTACCGGGCGATCGGGATCACCCTCGATCGGGGGTTGCTCGACTACGTGCTGGTGGAGTCGTACGGTCGGTTTCGGGAAGCGGGGGAGGCGTATCCGTTCGTGCGTCCGGCGGAACTGCGTCCCGGCGGCGTGGGGGAAGTCACCGAGTACGCCCACCACAATGCCGTGCTCGTGCTTCTGCTCGAGTCGGAACTCGACCCGGCACTGAAGTCGAACATCCGCGCCCGTCGACCGCAGGAAGTCGTGCAGCGCAACCTGCAGCGCTACCTGTTGCGCACCGGGCAGTCTCCGGAGCGCGTCGCACTGATCCGCGACATCGAGAGTCGCGTGCAACTCGACCAGCTGCGGCCGTTGTTCTCGCTCGACTACGGCTTGTTGATCCAGCCGCGCACGAATGCGCGCGACCGACTGAACTACGCGTTCACGCACTTTCACGTGAAGATCGACGAGGTGCTCGATCGCGTCATCGAGGCGAAGGGCATCGAGCTTCGCTACCTGTCGAAACACCTCTACGAACACGGCGAGGACTACGCCGCCGCACTCGAGGACAAGTTCTTCGAGAGCTATGGGATGAAGGCGACGGCGTCCGGTCGACGCACCGCTGCGATCACCGCGCATGCACTGCTCGAACGCAATCGCGGGTTGCACACGATCTACGTCGGCAGCACCGAGGCGCGGAGCCTGATCAAGATCGAGAGCGGCGAGACCGTGTCGCGCGCGGTGCTGATCGAGATCGACGGACGAATGCGTCGTTGGCTCGCGAAGACGTACGGATTGACCGTGACGGAACTCGCGGAGCACTACGCGATCGCCGACGCCGATCCGCCGGTCGGGATCCTCGCGGTGCGCTATCGACCGACGCCGGCCGCGCAGCCGCCCGCCGATCGCAAGCTGCGCACCGAGATCAACGCGGCCGAACGCTGGACGTCCATCGTCGATCAGATGCTGATGCCGCGGCCGGACGCGGCGAGTGCGGCGCCGCTGCCGGTCTCCTGGATCTACAAGCGGTAGGCGCGCCGCAGAAGCGCTTGGGTGCACGCGGTCGGCAAGAGCCGCGAGGCGACGTAGCCGAGTTTGTTGACGAACCCCGGCACGACGAAGCCGCGTCGTGCGACGAGCGCGTCGACCGCTCCGCGTGCACACCGATCGGCCGCCATCACACCGGCAGACCCGGGCGCGAACTTCTTCGCGAGGCCGGAGTCGTCGAGCATCTCGGTCGCGATGCCGCCGGGCGCGAACACCGTGATCGAACTCGGGCGACCGCGGCGCTCGCTGCGCAGCGCGCGCCCGAAGCGCGTCACGAACGCCTTCGTGCCGCTGTAGGCGGCTTGATACGGCAGGCCGAACTCGCCGGCGAGGCTCGACACGAGGAGCACCGCCCCGTCGGCCGCCCGGCGGTCGAAGTCCGCGAGCGCGCGGGTCGTCAGTCGTACCGCGGCGTCGACGTTGGTCGCGAGGATCGCGTCGATCACGTCGTCGGTCGCGTCGTCGTGTGCGCCGTAGAACGTCATGCCCGCGTTGACGATGACCGCGTCGATCGCGCGGTCGCGGGTCGCGTCGGCGAAGAGCGCATCGAGAGCCGCCGGGTCGGTCAGGTCCGCCGGCAGCGCGACGCACTCGATCCCGAACTCGCGCACGACTTCCTCGCGTAGCGCGTCGAGGCGATCCTGCCGACGCGCCGTGACGACGAGGTTCGCGCGGTGCTCCCGGGCCAAGACGCGGGCGATCTCGCGGCCGAGGCCGGACGAGGCGCCGGTGACGAGCGCCCAGCGTCCCGTGAGGTCGAGCTTCGATGCCATGGCGCCCACCCTACCGACCGACTCGACGCGTGCAACGGCACGGGCGCAATTGATCGGAGAAAGCGGTGACGCCGGGCGGGTTTCGGCGTCCCGAGCGATGAGAAGAAGACAAAAGGTCGTCGCGGGGCGCGCGCTCCGACTGTGTGTGGCTCCTGGAGCCGCGCCTCCGTGTCGACCGTGCGATTCCGCACTGCGGCATCGTGTTGCGCGTTTTCGCGATCACGGGTATTCTCCCCGCGAAGGGTCAAGGGAACGCCGAAGAAGGTGGACCGACGCGCTCGTCGTGAGGGGTGTCACGCCGTTTCTCGTGGGACGGCACCCTCGTAACGAACCGGTCGCCGCCAGGGGTCACGTGCCCTCGCGGAGGGCTACGATCGTCGGACTCGCTGGTCGCGACCGCGTGCGGTCGAACAGGGAAGCGAGGACGACGATGCGCATTCGCTCGCATCAGCCGACGACGCACCGTTTCGGAGCCGTCGCGCTCGCGCTGCTGTGCACGGCGGCGACCGGGGTCGCACAGGTGATTCGCGTACCGGCGAATCACGCGACGATCCAGGCCGCGCTCAACGCCGCGCCCGCCGGCGCGCTGATCGAGGTCTCGGCAGGCACCTACGCCGAGAACCTGATCTGGCCGGGGCGCGACATCGATCTCGTCGCGGTCGACGGACCCGCGAACACGACGATCGATGCGGGCCGTCGCGGTCGCGTCGTCCAGTTCGGTCGCGGACTCACGCGAGCGACGCGCATCGAGGGGTTCACACTCGTCCGGGGCGACGACCGGATGGGTGCCGGGATCTACACCGAGTCGTCGGTGACGATCGTGCGCAACGTCATCCGACAGTGCGTCGGGCGCGATCCGATCGCGAACGAGGGCGCCGGGATCTACGTCGCGTCGGGTTCGCCGATGATCCGCGACAACACGATCGTCGGCTGCGAACTGCGCAACGGAACGTGTCGCGGCGCGGGCATCTTCGTCGAGACCGGAGCGGCACCGGTGATCCGTGCGAATACGATTGCCGGCAACCAGGTCGTCGGGGCGCAGAGCGCGTTCGGAGGCGGTATCTTCTGCGACGTCGCCGGGACGCCGTCGCCGACGCTCTACAGCAACTTGATTCAGGGCAACAGTCTCTTCGGCGTCGCCGTCGCGCGCGGCGGTGCGATCGCCGTGGCCGGCGGGCGGGTCACGATCGTCGGCAACACGATCGCGCAGAACGCAGCGGGTTCGGGGACGGCGGCGTACGGCGGTGGCATCGCGCTGGACGGGACGCCGACCGGCACCACCGTCGTCAACAACATCCTCACCGGCAACTCGGTCCTCGCGATCTCCGGCAACGGCGGCGGGATCCACTGCGCGAGCGCCGCGGCCGCGCTGACGATCGACTACAACTGCGTCTGGAACAACGTCGGCCTCGACTACTTCGGGTGCGCGCCCGGCGCGAACGACATCTCGGTCGACCCGCGCTATCGCGGCACGAACGACCTTCGTCTGTCCGGCACGTCCCCGTGCATCGACCGTGGCAGCACCGCGTTCGGTGGCGGCTCGACCGACGTCGAAGGCGATCCTCGCTGGCTCGACGGTGACCTCGACGGCACCGTCTCGGCCGACATCGGTGCCGACGAATACGGCGTCGGTCGCCTGGTGGTCGGGGGCGCGAACTTCCCCGGTGGCACGGCGACGATCGACGTCTTCGGGCCGGCCGGCACCGCCTACTCGCTCGGGCTGAGCCTCAGGCCCCTGAACGTGCCGATCAATCCGTTCGGGGCGTTGCTGATCGCACCGCCGATCGCGGTCGTTGCCCGCGGCGTGACGCCGGCGCAGACCCAGTTGTCGATTCCGGGCTCGGTCAGCCTCGTCGGCGTTCGCGTCTACACCCAGGCGCTTCTCACGGCGCAGTCCGGGAGCCGCACCGTCGGGCAGTTCACGAATCGCGGCGAGATCCGGATGGTCGAGCGCTTCACGAACCCGATCGTCGAGAACTTCGCGACGACACAACAGCTCGATCCGTCGTCGACGGCCGCATGGGGCGGCGCGGCACCGGGCCTGCGGGCCACCCTCGGGTTCGGCGGCAACGGCATCGACGGACCGCTCGATGTGGCGACGACTCAAACCCTCGACTCGTCGACGCGTGCGCCGAACGCTGCGGGCGTCGTCGAGTGGCACTTCTCGAGCGTCAACATCCGGCCGACCGGTCGACTCCTGCTGACCGGACCGTATCCGATCCGCATCCTCGTCGCGGGCAACTGCACCGTGGACGGAACGATCGACGCGCGCGGGCAGAACGGCGCGAACGGCGTGCCCGGCACCGCGGGCGCCGTGGGGCGCTTGCCCGGCGGCATCGGCGGCCCCGGCGGTGGCCAGGGCGGCGACGCGAACACGAAGCCGAACAGCAACCCGCTCGGCGCGCTTCCGCTCGATCTCCGCGGCGGCCCCGGTCGTCCTCGCGCGACGGTCGACTGCAACCAGGTGAACTCGTCCGAGAACTTCCCGCTGATCGTGTTCCAGATCAACTGCGGCGGCGGCACCGGCGGCAACCGCGGGGTGCCGTCGGGCACGCTCCTCCGCAGCGGGTGCTCCGGCAACGGTGGCGGTCACGCGACGCCGGGCGAGCGCACCGACTTCCGTTGCTCGAACGTCGGCGCATTCGGTCTTTCGTTCGGTGACCAGTGGGTGATCCCGAGCGGCTCGAGCCAGACCACCGACGTGAGCGCCGGCTCCGGCGGCGGCGCCGGGGGCAACGCGGCGACGACGACCGGGCAGACGCCGCTGCCCTCGCAGGACATCGTCGCCGGCGCCGGTGGCGGTGGTGGCGGCGGTGTCGAAATCGTCGCGGCGAACCGCCTCGTCGTGAACGGGACCGTTCGCGCAGACGGTGGCAACGGCGGCGTGGGGCACACGGTGTCGGTCGGGATCCTGACCGTGGCGGCCGGCTTCGGCGGCGGCGGCGCCGGCGGGTCGATCTGGATGACCGGCGGCACGGTGACGGTCGGTGCAGGGGCGACGATGAGCGCGCTCGGCGGCATCGGAAACCCGAGCCCGCCGGTCGTTACGCAGGGCGGCAAGGGCGGCGACGGCTACACGGTCGTTCGCGACCTCTCCGGGCTGCCGACCGTCAACGGAACCGTCACGCCGGTGCCGGAGGCGACACGATCGCTCTATCAGCCCGCAAACGCCGGCACGAGCGTCGCGTTGTCGAAGTTCTACGGCACGCGCCTGACGAACCCGCAATGGGTGTTCGACGCGAACAACCCGAGCACCGGCCAGGTGACCGCCGGTACCGACCTGACGTTCGCGGTCCCGCCGGGCGCGGGGCAGAACGTCGTGATCCAGTTCCAGGGTGCGCCGGACGTCAACGGGCAGCCGGATCCGAATCCGGCGAACTGGTTCCCGGCCGGGAACGCGTTCGCGAACGACATCACGCAACTCCGCGGTCGCGGCTTGCGCTGGATTCGGTTCCGCGTGCAGTTCACCGTGCCGAGCACGACGCCGCCGAGCGCGGCGTTCCCGACGATCTCGATGCTTCGTATCCGGTATTGAGCAGTAGCGAAAGGACACTGTGAGATGAAGTCGATTCAACTGCTCGCCATCGGAGCGCTCGTCGCGATAGCGTCGCTGCCCGCGTCCGCCCAGAGCGAGATCCGCGTTCCCGCGCAGCATCCGACGATCCAGCAGGCGCTGCTCGCCGCGGGACCCGGCACGACGATTCGCGTCGCCCCGGGCGTCTACACCGAGAACCTGTTCTGGCCGACGGTCGACGGCATCCGACTCGTCTCGGACGTCGGCGCGGTCGCGACGACGATCGACGGCGGACTGCTCGCGCGCGCCGTCAACTTCCCGACCGGCCTGACGACCGCGACGGTCCTCGAGGGGTTCACGATCACGAACGGCCGAGCGCGTGACGGCGCCGGCATCCGCGTGCTGTCGTCGCCGACGATCCGGCACAACGTGATCGCCGGCAACGATGCGTTGGCGACGACGCAAAACGAGGGGGGCGGCATCCACGTGTCGCAGGGGTCGCCGCGGATCGAGTTCAACGTCATCCGCGACAACCAAGCGACCGGCGGCCTCAACGGATTCGGTGGCGGCGTGTTCATCCGGGCCGGCGCGAATCCGACCCTCGTCGGCAACCAGATCGTCAACAACACGGCGGCCGGCGCCGCGTTCGCCGGGGGCGGCGGCGTCTACGTCGGCGGCGCGCCCGGAACCGGGGCGCTGCTCGTGAGCAACGTGATCGCCGCGAATGCGGCGGCGGGTCTCAGTACGGCCGAGGGCGGCGGCGTCGCGATCGTCGGTGGCCCCGTCACGATCGATCACTGCACGATCGCCGACAACGCCGTGACCGGCCCGACGGCGACCGGCGGCGGCGTCTTCTTTGCGTCGACCGCCGTGGCCGGAAGTCGCGTGCAGAACACGATCGTCGCGCGCTCGGTCCGGGGCGGCGGGATCGCCGTGGTCGGCGGGGCACCGACGATCGATGACAACGACGTGTGGAACAACGCGGGCGGCGATTACGTCGGCGTGAGCGCGGGCCCGAACGACGTGTCCGTAGACCCGATGTTCGTCGGCGCGACGGACTATCACCTGGCGGCCGGTTCGCCGTTGATCGACGCCGGGCGCAACACCCCGATCGCAGCGACCGAACCGAGAGACCTCGACGGCGACATGCGCCGACTCGACGGGGACCTCGACGGCCAGCCGACCCGCGTGGACGTCGGCGCGGACGAGGTCGCGCAGGCGCGGCTGACGGCGCCCCGCGCGGCGTTCATCGGCGGCGGGTTCCCGCTCTTCGTCAACGGTCCGGCGGGATCGTCCTACGTCGTCGCGGCGTCGGCCACAGCCGGTCACTTCGTCCTCGAACCGTTCGGGCCCATCCTGCTCGGGCTGCCGTTTGCGGTCGTCGGTCAAGGCATCGTGCCCGCCGGCGTGACGCTTCCGGTCCCGGCAGCGCCGGCGCTGCTCGGCCAGTCGGTGCACGTGCAGGCGGTCGTCTACTCGACGAACGGCGGCTTGCGCGGCACGGCGACGAACGCGGACGTGGTCTCGTTCCGCACCGCGGGGCCGGCCGTGAGCGAGCCCTTCGTCAACCAGTCGCAGCTCGACGCGAACGCGTCGACGGCGCGGTGGGCGGGCGGGCAACCGGGCCTCGCCGCGATCTTCGGGTATGGCGGTGACGGATCCGACGGCGACCTGACCGTCACCGGCACGTCGACGCTCGACTCGAGTCCGCGGACGCCCGGCGCCGACGGCGTGGTCGAGTTCAACTTCCGCAACCTCGTCGTGCAGAACGGCGCGACGCTGGCGCTCACCGGCACGCATCCGATCCGATTGAACGTCGAGCAGACGTGTCAGATCGCCGGTACGATCCAGGCGAGCGGTCAGAACGGGGCGAATGCTCCGCCGGGGAGCGCGGTCGCGGTCGGCGCGTTGCCGGGCGGTGTCGGCGGCCCCGGGGGCGGCGCCGGCGGTTCGTCGAACACGAAGCCCACCGCGACGCTCGGTTCGCTGCCGACCGACCTGCGGGGCGCGCCCGGCAGGCCGCGGTCGACGACGGACTGCAATCAGGTGAACACGTCCGAGAACTTCCCGTTGATCGTGTTTCAGATCAACTGCGGCGGCGGCACCGGCGGCAACCGCGGGGTGCCGGTCGGTTCGCTCTTCCGTGACGGTTGCGCGGGCAACGGCGGCGGCCATGCGACCCCGGGCGAGCAGACCGATTTCCTGTGCGCCAACGCCGGCGCGTTCGGCGTGGCGTTCGGTGATACCTGGGCGCTCCCCGGCGGCCCGAATCAGATCACGAGTCCGAGCGCGGGCTCCGGCGGCGGCGCCGGCGGCAACGCCGCCGCGACCTTGACCAGCGGCCCGCCGCCGACGAACGACATCGTCGCCGGCTCCGGCGGCGGAGCGGGTGGTGGCCTCGAGGTCTCGGCGCTCGGGATCCTCGACGTGACACCGACCGCGCAGATCCTCGCGGTCGGCGGCGGCGGTGGCGTCGGTCACTCGACGCTCGTCGGTCTCGTCACCGTGCGCGCCGGTTACGGTGGCGGCGGCGCCGGTGGCTCGGTCTGGCTGTCCGGCACGGACGTCCGCGTTGCAACGGGCGCGGTGATCGACGCGCGCGGCGGCACCGGCAATCCCGCGCCGCCGGTCGTTAGTCGCAGCGGCAAGGGTGGCGACGGCTACGTGATCATCCGCGACAGCGGCGGCACGCCGCAGGTCGCCGGCACGATCACGCCGACGCCGATCGCCGCGCGCGCGACGCTTGCGGTGCCGTCGACCTCGGTCGCGGTGTCGAAGTTCTACGACGGGATGTCGAACGCGCCGAACTGGTCGTTCGATGCGAGCAACCCGGCGACCGGTTTCGTCCGGCCCGGCAACGACATCCTGTTCACGACGCCGCCGGCACCGGGCCAGACCGTGAAGGTCTCGTTCCAAGGTGCGCCGGCGGTCAACGGTCAGCCGGACCCGAACCCGGCGAACTGGTTCCCGGCGAACAACGCGTTCGCGACCGACATCTCGCAGATCGCCGGACGCCAGAACCTGCGCTTCATCCGATTCAAGATCGAGTTCGACCTCGGTCCGGTGCAGAAGGGCGCGCCGTTGCCGAACCGCATCGTCTTGCGGCGGCTGCGCATCGGGATCTGACGGAGCGTTACTCCGCTGCCTCGCGGGCCCGTTGGGCGAGCGCCGCTCGCAGGGCCCGCGACGGCAGCGGCGTGTCGAGCACCTGCTCGATGACGAGTGACGCGTCGACGACGCGATCGAAGTCCACGCCGGTGTCGATGCCCATCCCGTCGAGCAGGTAGAGGACGTCTTCGGTCGCCACGTTGCCGGTCGCGCCCGGCGCAAACGGGCAGCCGCCGAGGCCGCCGGCCGACGTGTCGAACGTCTGGAAGCCGAGCTCGAGCGCCCGGAGCACGTTCGCGAGCGCGGTGCCGCGCGTGTCGTGGAAGTGCAACGCGATTCGATCGGCGGGGTGGTCGGCCGCGAGCCGCGTCAGCACGGAGTCGACGCGGTTCGGGGTCGCGACGCCGATCGTGTCGCCGATCGACACCTCGGCGACGCCCATCGCGAACAGGTCGGCCGTGACGCGCACGACCGCGGCCGGGTCGATCGCGCCCTCGTACGGGCAGCCGAACGCGCACGACACGTAGCCGCGCACCGGCACGCCGTCCGCGGTCGCCCGTTCGAGCACCGGTGCGAAACGCTCGAGCGACTCGGCGATCGACGCGCGGATGTTGCGCTGGTTGAACGTCTCGCTCGCCGCGGTGAAGACCGCGACCGCGTCGGCACCCGCCGCGCGCGCGGCGTCGTAGCCGCGGAGGTTGGGCGCGAGCGCCGTGTAGTGTGTGCCCGGCGTGCGCGTGATTCCGGCGAAGACGTCGGCGGAGTCGGCCATCTGCGGGACGGCCTTCGGGCTGACGAACGCGCCGACCTCGATCACCGGCAGTCCGGCGCGGGTCAGCGCGTCGACGAAGCGGATCTTCGCGTCGGTCGGAATCGCCGCGTCGATGTTCTGGAGCCCGTCGCGGGGCCCCATCTCGACGAGCGTGACGCGATCGGGGATCACGCCTCGGGCGCGGCCTCGGCGGCGACTTCCTCGAGCGACACGAGATTGAAGCCGCCCTCGACCTGCTGGCCCTCGTTGCAGTGAACGGACTCGATGACGCCGTCACGCGGCGCGGTGATCTCGTACTGCATCTTCATCGCTTCGAGCACGACGAGCGGTTGCTTCTTCGTGACGGATTCGCCCGCGGCGACGAGCACCTTCAGCACGAGTCCGTTCATCGGGGCGGTGAGGCCACCCTCGTCTTCGTCCTTCTTGCGTCGGCCACCGGTGACGACCTTGATCTGGTGGATGCGACCGTCGATCCAGAGCCAGCGCTCCTTGCCGTCGCGCGCGACGACGACGCGGTGTTGCTTGCCGCCGTCGCGGAGGACGTATTCGCCCTCGCCGAGTCGCTCGAAGTCGAACGCGCGGTCGTTGCCGTCGCCGTCGATCAGCTTGACGTAGTCGCCGACCCGGTTCGCGGAGATCTTGAAGACCTCGTCACCGCATTGGAATTGCCGTTCCATCAGACGCGCTCCCTCCACGACAGGTGGCGCCACCCGGAGAGCGTACGCCATGGTGAACCGAGGCCGGGCGCGCCGCCCGGTCCGCCGGCGTCTCCCGCGCCGACCGTCACGAGATCGTGCAGCATCAGGCCTGCGCGTGCTTCCTCGGTGAGTTCGAGTTCGTCGGGCTTCCACCCGGGCATGTGCTCGTCGAGGAAGTGCGTCGACATGTCCCCGGCGACGAACGGCGCGGAGTCGAGCACCGCCTGTAGGTGGCCGAGGTTCGTGCGGATGCCGAGCACGACGAACTCGCGCAGCGCGAGGCGCATGCGCTCGATCGCCTCGTTGCGGTCGCGACCGTAGGTGATGACCTTCGCGAGCATCGGGTCGTAGTGCACCGACACCTCGAGGCCGTCGCGCAGCGCGTGGTCGACGCGCACGCCCGGGCCGGTCGGCGGGACCACCTTGATGACGGTGCCGCTCATCGGCAGGAAGTTCATCGCCGGGTCCTCGGCGTAGACGCGGCATTCGAGCGAGTGGCCGCGTTGCACCGCGTCGAGCGCCTCCGGCGCGATCGGCAGTCCCGACGCGACCTCGATCTGCATCCGGACGAGGTCGAGGCCGGTGACCTCCTCGGTGACCGGGTGCTCGACCTGCAGGCGCGTGTTCATCTCGAGGAAGTAGAAGCTGCCGTCGTCGTCGAGCAGGAACTCGATCGTCCCGGCGCCGCGGTAGTCGACCGCCTTGGCCGCCGCGATCGCCGCGTCGCCCATCGCCTTGCGGATCTCCGGGGTGACGGCCGGGCTCGGCGTCTCCTCGACGATCTTCTGGTGGCGGCGCTGGATCGAGCACTCGCGCTCGAACAGGTGGATGAAGTTGCCGTGCCCGTCGGCGAACACCTGGAACTCGATGTGGCGCGGGCGTTCGATATACTTCTCGACGTAGACGGTGTCGTCGCCGAACGCCTTCTTCGCCTCGCCCTTCGCGGCTTCGGCGGCGTTGCGGAAGTCGGCCGGGTCGTGGACGACGCGCATGCCCTTGCCGCCGCCGCCGGCCGACGCCTTGATCAGCACCGGATACTTCATCGTCGACGCCTCGGCCTCGAGCGCGTCGACCTCGGATTCGGAACCGTCGGTGCCGGGCACGACCGGGACGCCGGCCGCGATCATGATCTCGCGCGCGCCGACCTTGCCGCCCATCGAGTCGATCGCCGACGGGGGCGGACCGATCCACGTGAGCCCCTCGGCTTCGACGCGCCGTGCGAACGTCGCGTTCTCGCTCAGGAAGCCGTAGCCGGGGTGGATGCCGTCGCAGCCCGTCGCCTTCGCGACCTCGATCAGCTTGTCCTGATTGAGGTAGGACTGCGCCGCCTCGGCCGGGCCCAGCAGGTAGGCCTCGTCGGCGGCCAGCACGTGCGGCGCCTTCGCGTCGGGCTCGGAGTAGACCGCGACGCCGGTGATGCCCATCTCCTGGAGCGTCTTCAACACGCGAACGACGATCTCGCCGCGGTTCGCGATCATCACTTTCTGGAGCACGGTGGGTCCCTTCCCGTCGCGCCGGCTCAGTCGCCGGCGTTCCAGTCCACTTTGAACTTCGGTGGCCGCCGCTCGAGGAACGCGGCCATGCCCTCCTGGCCCTCTTCGGACACGCGCGCCTTCGCGATCGCCGCGAGCGTGATGTCCTTGACGGCCTCGGGCGAGCGGAACGACACGTCGTGCACGATCCGCTTCGCCGCGGCGAGCGCCTGCGGGCCGCTCGACAGCAGCCGTTCGACTTTCTTGTTCACCCACGCGTCGAGGTCGTCGCCCTCGGCGACGTGGTGGATGAGGCCCATGTGCATCGCGCGGTCCGCGCCGAAGCGCTCGCCGGTCATGAAGATGTCGCGTGCGTGGCTGGGCCCGATCTTCGCGATCAGAAACGGTGAGATCACCGCGGGCAGGAGTCCGAGCTTCACCTCGGTCGCGCCGAACAGCGCGGTCGGTGTCGCGACGACGCTGTCACACGTCGAGATCAGCCCGGTGCCGCCGCCGAGCACGGCGCCGTGCACCTGCGCGATCACCGGCTTCGGGCAGCGGTCGATCGTGTCGAGCATCGTCTGCAGCAGCGCCGAGTCGCGGAGGTTCTCCTCTTCGGAGTAGCCGACCATCCGCTTCATCCAGTTCAGGTCGGCGCCGGCGCAGAAGCTCTTGCCGCGACCGGCCAGCACGACCACGCGCGTATCGGCGTCGTCGCCCAGCGCCCGGAAGCACTCGGTCAGCGAGCGCATCGACGTGTCGTCGAACGCGTTGTGGATCTCGGGGCGGTTCAGGTAGACCCGGGTGACCGGACCCTGGCGCTCGATCTCGAGGTGGTCGTACGTGCGCGTCATCGGCGGGGCATTCTAACCGGAAAGCGGCCCCGGACAGGGGGCGGGGAGACTCATCACGACGCCCGGCGCGGGGCGGCAGGAAAGATGGTGCCGGGGGGCCCCGTTTTCCAGCCCGACCGCCCCCGCCGCCCCGCGTCCCGGATTGGAATCCGACTTCCCGATCCGGTGCCCCCGCAGCCCGAACCTCGCTGCGGCGATTCCGTCCCATTCCGCGTTAAATCGGCGCCAGCGACCCGCCGCGCGCACTCAAACCCAACCGGCCCCGGCCACCCTCGCCCGAAGCTCTCGATCCCGAGACCGAGATTGCGCGCTCAGGATGCGCGTCGGACTACAACCTCCGCGCTCCGGCTCAGAGCTCTTCCGGGGCCTCCCCTCCGCACCCCTCACCGCCGACGCCGGCACTTGCGGGGTGCGGCCGACGCCGACGGCGAGGGGCTCTCCGGGGAGGGGCGGCGAGGCGTTGTTTGCGTTTCGTGGGCCGATCCTGCACCGATTGTTGCGATGCGTGCGCTTGGCGCGGCGATGCTGCACCCGATCGGCGTGCCTGGCGGTGTTTCGCACGCGCATCGGTGCAATACTGGCCCGCCAAGCGCACGCATGCCGCGTAATGGTGCAGAATCCGCGCGCCAAGCGCACCAACGAACTCGGCGCTGCCACCTCCCCCGCAGCTCTCGATCCCGAGACCGAGATTGCGGCGTGGCCGCGGCTACCCGCCCGTCCCGCGGCGCATCGACACGATCACGCGGTCGAGGCCTTCGAGGAAGTTGGAGCGGTCGCGCTTTTGGAGCGGGGCGGGGCCGCGGGTCGCTTCGCCGGCTTCGCGGAGGTCGGCGAGGAGGTCGCGCATCGCGAGCGCGTTGCCGATGTTGTCGTCGGTGAACTCGTCGCCCTTGTGGCCGAGCACGCGGGCGCCGGCCTTGACGCACCGGGCGGCGAGCGGGATGTCGGCGGTCACGACGACCACGCGGTCGGTCGCGCGCTCCGCGATCCAGTCGTCTGCCTCGTCGAAACCGGCCTTCACGACGACCAGCTCGATCCACTCCTCGAGCGGCACCCGCATCCACGAGTTGCTGACGAGCGTCACCGCGAGCTGGAGCCGACGCGCGACGCGATAGATCTCGTCCTTCACCGGACAGGCGTCGGCGTCGACGAGGATTCGGATCGGGTCTGCATCGGTCATCGCACCGACTCTACCACGCCGACCCGCCGGGTCGGTCAGCGGTTGAGCGCGCGGTCGGCCGTCGGAAGCGCTTCGCGTGCGCGGGTCGGGTTGCCGATCGCCCAGCCGTGGTGGCCGCGACCGGATGCGTCGATCGCGATCGCGCGAAGCGGGCCGTCGAAGTGGTAGAGCGCGAGCGTCTTCGCGTCGGTGCGAAAGCGGCGCTCGGGCGTGAAGTCGCGCGTGTAGCGAGCCACGGTCGACACGCGGACCTCGTCGATCGCGCCCCGAAAGAAGCTGACGGCTCGCCCGCCGCGGTCGGGGTCGGCGCCGATCAGGAGCGGGTAGTCGTCGTTGAAGCGCGGCGAACGCCCGCGCGCGGTGGACTGCAGTTTCCCGTCGACGAAGTAGCGCGCGGTCTCGCCGTCGTACGACAACGCGAGGTGCGTCCACTTCGACCACGCCCAGTCGGCCTTCGCGTGCAGCGCGAGGTAGCCCGGCTTCGGGTCGGCGCGCTCGGGTCGCTCGACGAAGACGCTCGCGTGCGGCTTCGGCGTCCAGAAGAGCGCGAAGTTGCAGTTCTGCGTCCGTGCGACGAGACCGACCCGCCCGCGCGGCGCGCGCCCGCGCACCCAGCACTCGAGCGTCACCGCCTTCTCGAGCGCGGGGAGGTCGACCCGGAACGCGCTGTCGCCGTTTAGGCGGAGCACGCGGTTCTTGCCGTCGGCCGGGTCGGCGAGCGACGTCGACAGGTCTTCGAGGCCGATCCGCAGCTGCGCGCTGCGGCGGATCCGCTGCGTCCGCCCGCTCGCGAGCGCGTAGGTCATCGTCGCCTCGACGCGCGGCCGTCCTGCGAGGTCGGCCAACTCGGCCGCCTCGACCTTCGCGGTGAACGTGCGTTTCTCGCCGGCGCCGAGCGTCGCCTCCCATCGCGGCGGTGTCACCCGCCACGTCGCCGGGACGTCGAAGCGCGCGGCGACGGGGCACTCGCGGCTCGACGGGTTGTGGAGCGTCACGGCGATGCGGCTCGTCCGCCGTGCGCGTGCGGATACGACGACGTCGCCGTCGGTGTCGACCCATCCGGTCCCGGCGACGCGTTGAATCTCGTCCGTCTCGCTGCCGAGCACGGTGTCGGCGCCGTGCACCGAGCCGACCGGCAGCACGGCCATCTCGATGCGGTCGCGCCAGACGCGGACGTGGTTGATGTGGTGAAACGAGATCGCGTCGAGCCCGCTCGTGTTGCCGCCGGTCGTCGCGAGCGTGTAGTAGTGAATGCCGTCTTTGACGCCGTCGTCGCGGTAGCGGTGGATGTGCCCGGCGAACACGGCGTTGACGCGGCCGTCGCGGGCGAGCAACTCGTGCACCTTGGGCCAGTTGCAGCCGCGGTAGCCGCGGGTCCAGCGCGGGTGGTGCAGGAAGACGAAGACGATCGCCGCTTTCGTCTTCGCGAGGTCGGCTTCGAGCCACGCGAGCTGTTCGGCGCTCATGTCCTGCTGCTCCGGCCGGCGATAGCCGAGTTGCTCGTCGGAGTAGAGGCAGATCATGTGGGCGAACTTGTAGTCGAACGAGTAGTAGAGCGGACCGAAGTGCGCGCGGTAGTCGGCGACGCGGTCGCCACCGCTGCGTGGTCCGTAGACGTCGTGGTTGCCGGCGACCGGATACCACGGCATCGCGAGCGGCTTCATGAAGTGCTTGAACTGACGCATCTCCGCGAGCCACTTGCCGCGCTTGTTGTAGCCCTGCACGAGGTCGCCCACGGTCATCACGAAGTCCGGCGCAAGGCGATTCGTCATCCGCACCGCTTCGGCGAGCACCTGCAGGCCGGACTCGCGACCCCCGGTTCGATCGCCGTAGATCACGATGCTGAAGTTGTCCTGCTCGCGCGGCGCGCGCAGCGACTGCCCGCTCGGGGTGCCGGCGTGAACCGGCGGCGGTGCGTTCTGCGCGACGACGGAAGCCGTCCACGTCATGACGAGCGTGAGGGTGATCGTGCGCAGTAGGTGCATCGGTGGTCTCCTTCGCGTCGCATCGTAGTGCCGCACCGCATCGAAGGGGAGCACGACTTCCTGAATCGCTCCGGTTGTGTGCAGAACTTCACTCGCGGCCGGGGCTCTTCACCGAACGCCCGTCGTTCTTCACGTTGTTCATCTCGCGCTCAACGAGGATTGACGCGCTGTTGATTGGGTTCGTCGCCGGTGCCGCCTTAGCTTCGTGGCGTGTTGCGAACACGTCATGTGAGGCATCGTCCCCGGAGAGAACCACGTATGAGACGCTTCATTCCACTCGCGCTCGTCGCCGCGGCGCTGGCGCTACCCGTCGGCGCGCAATCGAACGGCAAGCGTGCGAACACCAACCTGAGTCCGAACGCGACCGTCGAGACCGCGTTTGCGACCGTCGTCGCGGCGCCGCAGGAGAAAGTGCCGCCGGCGTCGCCGAACCTGACCCCGCCGGCCCGTCTGGTCTACGGCGCGTGGGTCGAGACGAGCGTCGCGAACCTGCTCGAGGTGCAGGTGCGCACGTCGAACGACGGGGGCATCAACTGGTTCCCGCCGATCCCGGTGCACCTCGGCGTGCCGAACGAGTCGATCGAGACGATCGCGCTCGCGGCGACGTTCAACAAGTGCTACCTCCTCGTCCAGACGAACGCGACGAACACATCGGTGTTCTACCAGGATGTCTACGCCTACGCGTCGAGCGACGACGGCCAATCGTGGAAGGGGCCGCTGATCGTCAACACGTCGACGTCGACGGTCGGGGATACCGACCTGCTGCGCGCGATCGGCGTGAACGGCAACGCCGTCGTCGTGTGGGAGGCCGACCAGCAGGTGCCGACGGTGCAGGGCGACGAAGACCTCTACCGCGCCGTGGTCGGCACCGACGCGACGGGCGTCCCGGTGTTCGTCGTCAACGAGACGCGCGTCAACACGCTGACGCCGCTGAAGAACACGCTCGACATCGACAACCCGTCGCTGGCCGCCGACGGCCTCAACGTCGTCTGCGCCTACATGGACGAGATCAACGTCAACAACCAGACGTTCGTCGTGCTGTCCAATGACGGTGGCCTCACGTGGGGCGCCCCGACGAGCATCTCGCAGGGCGGCACCGGCTCGGACATCAGCTCGAACAACGCGTGCGCGATCTCGGGCCAGAACGTCTACGTGGTCTACGACCTGAACACGAACTCGGCGACGTCGGTGTTCGCGGACACGCCGGTCATGTCGTTCTCGAACGACGGCGGCACGACGTGGACGACCGACGTCCTCCTCTCCGACCTGCCGACGCCGATCGCCGGTATCGATGCGGACGCGCCGCGCGTTTTCGCCGACGGCGACACCGTCGCGTTCCTCTGGCACGACGACCGTCTGGGCGACAGCAACAACGGCAACCGCTCGTTCATCGTCGTCGACCGGAACAAGGGGCAGACGCTCGCGAAGGGGCCGTTGCCGAACGTCCCGCTCGACTTCGGCTACTCGCCGCAGACGAACCGCATCCGCACGGAGAACCCCTACGCGACGATCGCCGGTGACGCGATCACCGTCTTCCTCGAGGCCTCGCAGTATCAGTCCGGCACCGCGCTCGCCGAGGACATCGCGTGCGCGACGAGCAGCGACGGTGGCCTCACATGGCCCACGTCGCTGAGCCTCGTGACAGCGTCCGGCTCGCTGGCCTCCGGCACGACCGACGCGGACATCGGCATCGTCGCCGCGTCGGCGGGCAACGGCTCGGGCGGCAGCGACCACACCGTGTCGTTCGGCTGGGACCCGAACTCGGGCGGCCAGAAGGAGGCGTTCGTCTCCGGCGGACGCACGCCGAAGCTCGAGTATCTCGGCAACGGCTTCGGGTTCCGCTGCTACGACATCCCGAAGCGCTTCGACGGCGACTCGGTGATCGTCGCGGTGACCGAACTCGCGTGGCGCGGCGGCTCGACCGCGTCGTTCAAGTTCGACAACACGGGCTTGTGGCCGAACTTCCGCGCGACGCCGTTCAGCTACACGCTCTACCTCAGCTTCAGTGGTCTCTACTCGTCGATCGCGGCGAACGGCCAGGCGCACTTCCCGAGCGCGCTGTCGGTGCCGACCGGCCTCGCATTCGAGGCGATCGCCATCGGCTTCGGCAACGGTCGGGTCTGGTACACCGACCCGATCCCGTACAAGTAACACTCGACCCTGCCAAGCAGCTCTCACAGCTGCTCTTTCCGACCCGAACCGGCCGCTCACATCCTCGGTGAGCGGCCGGTTCCTTTTTGGAAAGCACCGATCAAACCACACGCCCTGCACATCCCGCCTTCATCGAACCGTCACACGTCGTGCCTACCGTTGCGCAACTCGATGCGTGGCAGGGACGCATTCGAAGCGACCACCGTAGAAGAGAGGCACCGTTGATGACCCCGTTTCGTTTCCTCGCCGCCGCGCTCGCACTGAGCGCGACCCTGACCGCTCAGCCGACGCTGGGCCCCGGCAAGATCACGCTGAAGCCGATGTGGACGCACGCGTCCGGCGTGTTCGACGGCTCGGCCGCCGAGATCGTCGCGCACGACCCGACGACCCAGTGTGTCTTCGTGACGAACGCCACGACCGAGATGATCGACGTGCTCGACGCGCGCACCGGCGCCAAGCTCGGCGTGATCGACGTCTCGGCCCTCGGCGGGCCGAACAGCGTCGCAGTTCGCAACGGCCTCGTCGCGGTCGCGCTCGAGGCGTCGGTCGTCACGTCGCCGGGTCTCGTGGCGTTCTACACCGTTCAGCGCCAAGGTAACACGTGCACGGCGACGCTCGCCGGGACCGTGCAGGTGGGCGCCCTGCCGGACATGCTGACGTTCACGCCGGACGGCCAGGCCGTCGTCGTCGCCTGCGAGGGCGAGCCGGACAACAACATCGACCCGGTCGGCGAGATCGCGATCGTCGACGTGAGCGGCGGACCCGCCGCCGCGACCGTGAAGCTCGCGGGCTTCGGCGCGTTCGATGGCCGGGAGAACGAGCTGCGTGCGCGCGGCGTCCGGATCTTCCCGGGCATGACCGCGTCCCGCGACTTCGAGCCCGAGTACGTCGCGGTCGCGCCGGACGGCAAGACGGCGTTCGCGACGCTGCAGGAGGCGAGCGCCGTCGCGGTCGTCGACCTCGCCAATGCGACCGTGCTCGACGTCCTGCCGATGGGCCTGAAGGACCACAGCCGCGGCGACGCGCGCGTCGAGACCTACACCTTCGACAACCTGCCGTATCTCGCCGGCGCGACGCCCGCGAACCAGCAGGTTCGCCTCGGCGGGTTCTCGGGGCTCTACTACGTCGGCAAGTCGGGCAACCGCCTGCGCTTCGTGACGATCCCCGATCGCGGCCCGAACCCGGCGACCTTCACGATGGACGTCGGTGGTGCGCCGGGCGCCGAGACCGTCCGACCGCTCGCGCTGCCGAACTACCAGGCGCGACTCGTCTTCTTCGAGGTCGACACGAAGACCGGATCGGTCGACGTGACGAACCAGCTGCCGCTGTCGCGCCGCGTCGGCAACCAGCTCGTGCCGATCACCGGACGCCCGAACCTCGTGTTCGACACCGCCGGCAACCAGATCGACGAGTATCCGGTCGACATGAACGGCTCGCCGCTGCCGCTCGATCCGTACGGCGGTGACTTCGAGGGCGTCGTGATCGCACCCGACGGCAGCTTCTGGCTCTGCGACGAGTATCGCCCCGCGATCTACCACGTCGATCCGACCGGCGTCCTGATCGATCGCTTCGTGCCGGCCGGCACGGCCGCGCTCGGCGGACAGGCCGTGGGCACCTACGGGTCCGAGACGCTGCCCGCGGAGTACGTCACGCGTCGCCGCAACCGCGGCTTCGAAGCGATCGCGCTCGATCCCGCGAACGGCATCGTCTACGCGTTCATCCAAACGCCGCTCGCGAACCCGAACCGCGCCGCGTCGGACAACTCCGACGTGATCCGGATCCTCGCGATCCGTGCGGCGGACGGCGTGCCGGTCGCCGAATACGTCTACCTGCTCGAGGGTGCCGACCACCGCGAGAGCAAGGTCGACAAGATCGGTGACGCGGTCTGGCACGACGGCAAGCTGCTCGTCCTCGAGCGTGACTCGGCGGTCTCCGCGACCGCGAAGAAGTTCCTGTTCGAGATCGATCTGCGCCATGCGACCGACGTTCTCGGCGCCGCGTCGCCGCCGCTGCTCCCGGGCAAGACGCTCGAGGAGCACACGGCGGACGAGCTGGTCGCGCAGGGCATCCGCCCGGTGGACAAGCGCAAGGTGACGAACCTTCCGTCGATCGGCTACCTCGCGGGCGACAAGCCCGAGGGGATCGCCGTGATCGACAAGCACCGCCTCGCGGTGCTGAACGACAACGACTTCCAGCTCACCGACGATCCGCTGTTCCAGAACGGCACGGGTGCGCCGCTGACCAACGGCGCCGTGATCTTCCAGGCCAACCCGACGCCGGAGGCGATCGGCATCATCTCGTTCCCGCGCGGCAACAAGCTCGACGCGAGTGACCGCGACATGCGCGGCTCGCAAGACAGCACCGTGCGGCTCCGCAACTGGCCGGTCTTCGGGCTGCACATGCCGGACGCGATCGCCGCGTTCTCGGTCGGTGGCGAGACCTACTACGCGACCGCGAACGAGGGCGACGATCGAGGCGAGGACGAGCGGATCAAGGATCTGGCGCTCGACCCGACGGCGTTCCCCGCCGCGTCGTGGCTCCAGGAGGACGGCAACGTCGGCCGCCTGGGCGTCTCGACGATCGACGGCGATCTCGACGGCGACAACGACTACGATCGCCTGGTCGCGTATGGCGGCCGGTCGTTCACGATCCTCGATGCTTACGGCAACATCGTCTGGGACAGCGGCGACGCGTTCGAGCGAATCACCGCCCGTCGGTATCGCAAGAACTTCAACGCGACCAACGACGAGAACGACTTCGACAGCCGAAGCGACGCGAAGGGCCCCGAGCCCGAGGCGGTCACGACCGGCGTGATCGACGGTCGGACCTATGCGTTCATCGGCCTCGAGCGCATCGGCGGCATCATGATCTACGACGTCACGCAGCCGAACCGGCCGCGCTTCGTCGACTACGTCAACAACCGTGACTTCAACGGCGACCCCGAGCAGGGCACCGCGGGCGACCTCGGGCCGGAAGGCCTCGCGTTCGTCTCCCGTGCGGACAGCCCGATCGGTGCGCCGCTGTTGATCGTCTCGAACGAGGTCAGCGGCACGACGACGGCCTTCCGCATCCAGCGGCCCGGCAACGGGAACGGGCGCGGAAAGCCGTAACGGCGGTAGTGGAGTCCGCTTCGTTCACCGGGGGCCGAGCGATCGGCCCCCGGTGGGCGTTCGAAGGGAGCGCGTGGGAATGAACGTCTTGATGATCGCGGTCCTACTCGCGACGATCGGCGGTGTGGACGAACCCCGACCGACCCCGATGATCGTCGCGCACCGTGGCGCGTCGCACGATGCACCGGAGAACACGCTCGCCGCGTTCGCGCTCGCGTGGTCGCGCGGTGCGGACGCGTGCGAGGGCGACTTCCGTTTGACGCGCGACGGCCGCATCGTCGCGTTTCACGACCGCGACCTGAAGCGGCTGTGCAAGCGCGACGGGCGGATCGAGGCGATGGCGTTCGACGACGTGCGTCGCCTCGACGTCGGGTCGTGGAAGGGGGCGCGCTGGCGCGACGAGCGGCCGCCGACGCTCGCGGAGGTGCTCGCGACGGTGCCACCGAAGAAGCGCTTTCTGATCGAGTTGAAAGCCGGTCCGGAGATCGTTCCTGCGCTCGTACGCGACGTGCGGGCGTCCAAGCTCGCGCCGGACCAGACGATCGTGATCGCGTTCGACCGCGCTGCCGCGCAGGAGGCGAAGCGGAAGCTGCCCGATCGAAAGGTCTACTGGCTGTCGGGCTTCAAGCGCGACGATGCGGGGCGAACGACGCCGACGGTCGAGTCGCTCGTTCGTGACGCGAAGGCGGCGGGTGTGGACGGACTGGACGTCGATGCACGCGGTCCGATCGACGCGGCGTTCGTCAAGCACGTGCGGGATGCCGGGCTCGAACTGCACGTGTGGACGGTCAACGACGTGGCGCTCGCCGAGCGGATGCGCCGCCTCGGCGTCGACTCGATCACGACCGATCGGCCGGGTTGGCTCCGCAAGCGACTCGCTGTGCGCTGAGCGCGTCGGCGACCTCGGCTCAGAAGCGGACGGCGAGTGCGTCGCTCAGGTCGGTCTCGAACGCCTGGCAGTAGAACGCGAGGCCGGCGAGCGCGGCGGGCACCGTGAACGAGATGCGGAGCCGACCGGTCGCGTCGAGTGGCAGCAGGGCCGGGTTCGTGCCGGCGAGATTCACGGCGAGGTGCCCCAGGTTTCCCAGATCGACGGACGCCGTCGCGGTCGACACGATCAGCAACACGGCGCCGTTCGGGGTTCCCCGCGAGACTTCGAGCGTGAAGCGTTGGCCGACCGCGGCGCTGCCGGTCGCGTCGACGCGAAGGCCGCTTGCGCTGCCGTTCTTCGCGGGGTGGTAGCGCGTGTAGGTCGCGGGCGCGAGGTTCGCCGCACCGCCCGTCGGCGACCAGACGTAGAAATCGTGGGCTCCCGCGTCGGGCATCGCGCCGAAAGAGCGATCGCCCTCCTGGGGGCCGAACCGGATGCCGTCGAGGAGCGCGTTGTTGTTCGCGTCCGTGTCGTAGAGCGCGACGGACTCGCCGTCCTTCGAGAGCTTGAACGTCGCGTGCATCGGCCCGTCGCCGGGCTCGTCGTCGCACCAGATCCGGAGGGTGCCGCCCGCGGGGATCGTCGTGTTCGCCGGGATCTGCCACTTGCGCGGGTTCGCGACGTCGTCGCTGAGCCAGTGGCCGCTCGCGTCGTACGGGGTCGCGCCCCGGTTGTGCAGCTCGACCCAGTCCTCGAACTCGTTCATCTCGTCGGTGTCGCCGGTGTCGTTGTCGGCGAGCAGTTCGTTCACGACGAGCGGGCCGGTCGGTGTCGGGAAGGCGACGTCCACCGTGTAGTGGACGTGCTCGGCGCCCTCGGGCAGAAACGCGCGCGTGCCGGCGGTGTCCTGCGCGACGATGTAGAAGCGCATGCGATCGCCGGCGTTGCCCGCCGGGAACGTGCCGCCCCAGACGCCGTCGTTCGCCTGCCCGTCGCCGTGAAGGCCGTCGTCGAACATCGTGTTGTCCGCGAACGCGCCGAAGACCGAACTGCGCAGCGTGACCGACTGCACGGCGGGGTTTCCGGTGACGGTCACCGTGACCTGGACCGGGGTGTTCGGTGCGACCGGCCCGCGCGGGTGGGCGATGCCGCTCAACTGCGGCTCGGGCTTCGTCAGGTTCGGGTCCTGCATCAGGTAGCCGCGGCGGTTGATCACGAGCGTCTGCAGCGTCGGCACCCAGTGGAAGACCGAGAAGAAGCGCGGTGCGGTCGGGCTGAACTGCGCTTGGGTGTAGAAGTAGTTCGGGTCGCGTTGGACGTCGGCGCGGATCGAGTTCTGAAGCTGCTGGGTCAGCGGGCCGATCTGCGTGTTCCAATCGCTCCAGTTGCGCAGCAGCGTGCGGTAGTGCGCGTAGTAGTCTTCCCGCCACTCCGGCTCGGCGAGAAGGCGACGCACGAGCGGCTTCGTGCTCGAGGTGGACCCGGTGAGCACCGAGTAGCGTTCCGGGTTGGTCGACGGACCGTGCACGCCGAACGCCTCGTTCTGATCCCACGGGATCATGTTCATCCGTCCGTCGGTCGGATCGAAGTAGAAGAAGTAGTTGTGGCCGGCGCCCATGTAGTCGTCGGAGTTGACGACGAGGTTGTTGCACGCGAAGTACCAAAGCGCCCGGTCGACGTCGAGGTACTTGACGATCTCGGTCTTGAACTGCGCATTCGGCGTGTTGTTCAGCTTGTCGCACAGCGTCACGAGGTCGGTCCACGCGTTCGGATGCGACGGCGTCTTGATCTCGTATCTCGACTGGTAGTTCGACGGCGACGTGCCGAGCCATTGCAGCGTCGACGAGTTGATCTGGACGCTGCCGGGGCGGTCCCCTTTGTAGCGGTCGCCGTCTTCGTCGGTGAACCACTCGCGCAGCATCGCCTTGTTCGGCTGCTCGACGACGATGTAGACGCCCCAGAACTGGTTGTTCAGGTGCAACCGGACGTACGCCGTGCGCGGCGCCGGCAGGTAGTTCCGGTAGATGTGGTAGGCGGTGACTTCGCGCGTCAGGGTCGGGTCGACGGCGCCGTTGTTCAGGTTCAGCACGGTCGCGCCGTTGAGCGTCTGGCCGGGGACGAAGCTGTCCATCGTCAGGTTGAACGGCTTCTTGTTGCCCGGCATCAGCTGCGAACTCGCGCCCTTGATGCGGATGCCGACGTCCTTGTAGGTCACGCTGCCGACGACGAGATCGGCCTTCAAGTCCGTGCCGGTGTTCGCGGTCGCGAGCAGCGCGTTCCACCAGTTCGGCTGCGACAGCGTCAGGTAGTAGTCGCGGACCTGCCCGTGTCCGTACGGGCTCTGCGCCATCGCGGTGGCCAGCGACGACGCGACGAGCAGCGCGGCGATCAAGAGACGCATCGGATACCTCTTCCCTTGCACGGTGTCGACCGTCGGTATCCTACCCGAGATCGACGGGCGCCGCCGCGGTTCGCGCCGCCGGTTCGATCGCGACGGCTCAGCGCCGCCTTCGCCCCGCGCCCTTGCGGCCGGGGCGGTAGCCGGTGCCGGGGCGCCGGTTGGTCGAGTGAACGTGGTCTTCGGCGAGTTCGCGGGTCGCGTCGGCGCGTCGTGCGTCGAGCGCTTCGCGGGGCGGGTTGGGCGGGATCAGCGCATCGCAGCCGGTGCCGATCAGGTCCTTGCGGCCGTGTTCGAGGAGCGCCTTGCGCACCGCGAAGTAGTTCTCCGGCTTGAAGAACTGCATCAACGCGCGCTGCGTCTTGCGTTCGCGCATCTTGCGCGCGACCGTGACCGGTTGCATCGTCATCGGGTCGAGGCCGGTGTGATACATGCACGCCGCGATGTCGAACGGCGCCGGGATGAAGTCCTGCACCTGCTCGGGCTTGTAGCCGTTCTTCTTCAGGAACACCGCCAGGTCGATCATCGCCTTCACGTCGCTGCCGGGGTGCGACGCGATGAAGTAGGGGATGAGATACTGCTCCTTGCCGGCCTCGGACGACGCGTCGCGGAACTTCGCGTCGAAGTCGACGAAGTTCTCGGGCGCCGGGCGCTTCATGTTCTTGAGCGTCTCCGGGTCCGTGTGTTCCTGCGCGACCTTCAGGTGGCCACCGACGTGGTGTGCGGTCAACTCGCGCATGTATTCGGGCGAGCGCCGGGCGAGGTCCATCCGCACGCCGCTCGCGATCAGCACCTTCTTCACGCCCTGCTGCGCGCGCGCGTCGCGCATCACGCCGATCAGCTCGGTGTGCTCGGTCGTCAGGAGCTTGCAGATCTTCGGCTGCACGCACGACAAGCGACGGCACTTCGCCTCGACGTCGGGGCGCGAGCAGCGCATCTCGTACATGTTCGCGGTCGGTCCGCCGAGGTCGCTGACCGTGCCCTTGAAGTCCGGGTCCTCGCCCATCTCGCGCACTTCGCGCACGATCGATTCGGGGCTCCGCGACTGGATCACGCGTCCCTGGTGCGTCGTGATCGAGCAGTAGGTGCAGCCGCCGAAGCAGCCGCGCATGATCGTCACCGAGTCCTTGATCACCGTGAAGGCCGGGATCGGCTCGGTGTAGTGCGGGTGCGCTTTTCGCGTGTAGGGCAGGTCGTAGTAGTGGTCCATCGACGCGCGCGACTCGGGCAGCCGCGGCGGATTGACGACGACGGTCTGGTCGCCGTGGCGCTGCGTCAGCGTGCGTGCGTTGTACGGATTCGTCTCGAGGTGGATGCGACGCGTCGCTTCGGCGAATGCGAGCTTGTCGTCGCGGGTCGCCTCGAAGCTCGGGATCGCGATCACGTCGTCGCCGTCGGGGACGGCTTCCTTTGCGCCGAGCCGGTAGGCCACGCCGCGCATGTCGCGGAGGTCCCTGACGTTCTCGCCCGACGCGAGGCGACGGACGACTTCGACGAGCGCCGACTCGCCCATCCCGTAGACGACGAGATCGGCCTTCGCGTCGAGCAGGATCGAGCGCTTGACCGTGTCGCTCCAGTAGTCGTAGTGCGCCAGTCGCCGAAGGCTCGCCTCGACGCCGCCGGCGATCACCGGCACGCCCTTGTAGGCTTCGCGGGCGCGCTGGCAGTAGGGCATCGTCGCGCGGTCGGGACGCAGGCCGATCCGGCCGCCCGGGGAGTAGGCGTCGTCGTTGCGCACCTTCCGGTTGGCCGTGTAGTGGTTGATCATCGAGTCCATGTTGCCGGCGCTGATCGCAAAGCAAACGCGCGGGCGACCGAAGGTCTTCCACGCGTCCGCGCTGCGCCAGTCCGGCTGGGCGACGATCCCCACGCGATACCCCTCGGCCTCGAGCACCCGTCCCAGAATCGCCATCGCGAAGCTCGGGTGGTCGATATACGCGTCGCCGGTGACGAACACGACGTCGACTTCGTCCCACCCGCGCGCGCGCGCCTCGTCGCGCGACATCGGCAACGGGCGGCGGTCCCGGATCGGGAGTCGGTTCGTGGGGGGGGGGGACGCGGTGGTCATGCCCAAAGCGTAGCACTTCCGGCCGCCGACGCCGCTTTACTCGCCTCCGGCGGCGCCGTATCTTCGAACGGATGAACGGCAACGGAACCGACGACTGGCGCGGATGGCGCGGCGACGGCAGCGGCGTCGCGTCCGGCGCGGAGCTGCCCACCGCATGGGGCCCCGCGGAGAACATCGCGTGGACCGCGCCGATTCCGGGCGAGGGGATCTCGTCGCCGATCGTCGCGGGGGACGCGGTCTGGGTCACGGCCGCGGTGCCGGCGTCGCCGCTGCTGTCGCAAGCCGCGTTTCTCGCGATCGTCGGCGGGCTCGTCGCGATCGCCCTCGTCGCGCTCGTCCGCCGCGGCGGCGCCCGGCCGACGTGGCTCGTCCGCCTCGATCGGTTCGTCTCGATCGCCGCGCTGTTGGGGTTCGTCGGCGGTGTCGTCGCGATGCTCGTGCAGCCGGAGCTCGTCCCGCCGGGCAACTTCGCGCGCACCTGGCGCGTGACCGGCCTCGTCGGCGTGTGCGGGCTCGTCGCGGCGGCCGGCATGCTCGCGCCGGGATGCCCCGGCCGGATCGCATCGGCGCTGATCCTCGCAGCCGCGGCGGCCCTCTACCACCGGTTCGCACCGAGCGGCTACACCCAGCCGATCCCGCTGAAGGAGCTGCTCGTCACGAGCGCGCCGCTCGCGGTCGCCGCGGTCGGCTACCTCGTGCTGTTCGCCGTCGCGCGGCGGACGCCGTTGTCGGTGCGCAGCGGCTGGGCGACACTCGGGTGGAGCGTGTTGCTCGCGGCGACCGCGCTCGTGTTCGCTTACCCGAACTTCCTGCGCGATTCGGCCGGTCTGGATCGCGTGCTGCTGTGCCTCGATCGTGCGACCGGCGCGGAGCGCTGGCGGTGCGCCGGCTTCACCGCGCCGGCCGACAAGAAGTACAAGACGAACTCCTACGCGACGCCGACGCCGGTGACCGACGGCCGCCACGTCGTCGCGTCGTTCGGCCCGGGGCTGTTCTGCACCGGGATCGACGGCCGATTGCGTTGGTCCCGCATGGAGCCCGCCTATGCGCGATTCCAGCGCTATGGCGCTGCGTCGTCACCGGTGATCGTCGGCGACGTCGTGATCTACGCGTTCATGCCCGAGTGGCCGGGATCGACCGACGCCGGGGACATCGAGCGCCACGGTCACCTGACCGCGCTCGACCTCGCGACCGGCGAGGTGCGCTGGACCGTGCGCCCACGCGGCGCGCGCGAATCGTACACGACGCCGCTCGTCGTGCCGATCGGGCAGCGCACCGCGGTCGTCTTCGTGTCGTGGAACGCGTGCACCGCGTTCGACGCCGCGACCGGCGAGGAGATCTGGACCTGCCGGATCCCGATCGATCAATGCGTGCCGAGCCCGGTTCGCGACGCCGACACGGTCTATGCGATCGGCGGCACGCACGGCCCGTGCGCCGCGGTCGCGATCGGGATCGACGGCACCGGCGACGTGACCGACACGCACGTGCGGTGGACGATGAAGCGCGGCATCCCGCAGTGCCCGTCGGCCGTGCTCTACGACGGGCTGATCTACATGGTGCACGACGGCGGTGTCCTTCACTGCCTCGATGCCACGGACGGTTCCGTCGTCTACCGGGCGCGTCTCGGCAATCGTTACCAGGGCTCCGCGGTCGCCGGCGACGGCAAGGTCTACTTCACCGCGGTCGACGGCGAGACGACGATCCTCCGCGCCGGCCGCACGTTCGAGACGATCGGCAAGGCGACGATCGACGAGTCGGTCTACTCCTGTGCCGCAATCGCCGGACACCAACTCTTCCTCCGCGGCGACCGCCACCTCTACTGCATCGGTAAGCAGTAGCGGCACGCGCCCTGGCGGCCGGCAATCTCGGTCTCGGGATCGAGAGCTTTGCGGGGACCTCCCCCTTCGCCCTGTCCCCGCCGACATCGATCCAAGCCGCGAGGGTGCGATCGACGTCGACGGTGACAGGGCTGCGGGGGAGGTGACCGGACCCGTTGGGGTTTGAATGCGCTTGGCGGGGCTCGAACGTCCGTATTCGGGCGTTGATTGCGCTTGGCGGCGGTTGAACGTCCGTTTCGGCTGTGTTTTGGGCGCGAGACGGACATTCGAGGGCTGCCAAGCGCAAGGAACCCCCGAATACGGACGAAACTGCGCCGCCAAGCGCAGTCGTTCGAACGCGCCGCAGCGCGCTTCTGTGCGTACAACGCAAGGCCCGACACCCCCCGGGGGAGCTGGCGAGGCGTCGGTGCGTTTGAATGCGCTTCGCGCGCGGATCGTGCACCACAAACGCGGCATGGGTGCGCTTGGTGCGCGGATGTTGCACCGAGGTCCGGGTGAAGCGCCGCCGATGACCGGCATCGGGTGCAGAATCGCCGTGCCAAGCGCGCACTTCGCGCGAATCGGTGCAGGATCGGCCCGCCAAGCGCAAACAACGCCCTGCCCACCTCCCCGGAGTGCCCCTCACCGTCGGCGTCGGCCGCGCCCGACAAGTGCCGGCGTCGGCGGGGAGGGGTGCGGAGGGGAGGCTCCCCAGGAGAGCTCCGAGCCCGAGGCCGAGGCTGTCGGAGCGCCCCTACGCGTCGGCGCGCGTTTCCATCACGTACTGAAACACGAGCGGGGCGACGATCGAGGCGTCGGATTGGATCATGAACTTCGGCGTGTCGACGTCGAGTTTGCCCCACGTGATCTTCTCGTTGGGGACCGCGCCGGAGTAGCCGCCGTAGCTCGTCGGGGCGTCGCCGATCTGGCAGAAGTAGCCCCAGAACGGAACGTCGTCGCGCTTCAGGTCCTGCACCAGCGTCGGCACCGCACAGATCGGGAAGTCCCCGGCGATGCCGCCGCCGATCTGGAAGAACCCGACGCTCGGTGCGCCGGCGTTGTCGCTGTCGGGGTGACCGCAGTTCGCGAGGTACCAGTGCATCAGCGACTCCATCTGTTCGGTGCCGCTCTTGACGCACTGGTGGTGCGGGATCGCGTCGCGGAACACCGCGGCCGCGAACATGTTCCCGGTCGTCGAGTCTTCCCAGCCGGGCGTGTAGACCGGGATGTCGGCCTCCATCGCCGCGTAGAGCCAGCTGTTCGACGTCGGGATCTGGAAGTGCTCGTGCAACGACTCGTCGCGCAGGATCGACCAGAGGAACTCGTTCGGGAAGAGCCGCGTGCCCGATGCGCACGCCTCCGACCACTTCGCGAGCAAGCGCTCCTCGAGGTGGCGCATCACGGTCTCGGGAATGCACGTGTCGGTCACGCGATTCATGCCGCGCTCGAACAGCGCCTTGTCGTCCTCGGCACGCAACGCACGCCAGTCGTCGATGATCTCGTAGTCGTCGTACGCGAGCAGGTTGAACACGTCCTCTTCGAGGTTCGCGCCGGTGCACGTCACGGCGTGCACCTGACCGTCGCGGATCATCGGTCCCAGCAGCTGGCCGAGCTTCGCGGTGCTCATCGCGCCGGCGAGCGTGACCATCATCTTGCCGCCGGCCGCGAGGTGGTCACACCACGCGCGGGCGGCGTGCGTCGTCTCGCGCGCGTTGAAGTGCAGGTAGTAGCGCTCCATGAAGTCGCGGATCGCGGCCATGGAAATCTCCTCGAACGGACGGTTCGACCGGGGTCGACGTGACAGGGGGCGTGGAGCCTGCTAAGAAGCTGGCAGCCGCTTCGGACGCTTTCAAGTCGTCCTCCGGCCGATCCCGATTGGAGGTCCCCGATGCATCGACGTTCGCTTCGCTCCCTCGTGCTCGCCGGCTTCGCCGCCTGCGCGCTCACCGGTTGCAACTCGCTCTCCTACAAGACGTGGGAGGCCCTCGGCTACCACGCCCGCGACCTGCTCGTCGAGAACGTGCAGAAGGCCCGCGACTCGCAAGACCAGGCGAAGGACGAGATCAAAGACGCGCTGGAGGAGTTCCGCAGCGTCGTCAACTTCGACGGCGGCGAGCTCGAAGCGAACTACAAGAAGCTGAAGGCGGCCTACGAGTCGAGCGAGACGCGCGCGGCCGACGTGAAGCGTCGCATCGCGAAGGTCGAGGAGTCGTCGGACTACCTGTTCGCCGAGTGGCGCAAGGAGCTCGCGGAGTACAGCAACGCCGACCTGCGTGCCGCCAGCGAGAAGAAGCTCGAGGCGACCGAGGCGAAGTCGCAGCAACTCATCGCGAAGATGAAACAGGCGGAGGCGAAGATCCCGCCGGTGCTGACCGTGTTCAAGGACCAGGTGCTCTACCTGAAGCACAACCTGAACGCGAAGGTGGTCGGCGCGCTGAAGGACGAGCTCGCATCGGTCGAGACCGACGTCAACGCACTGATCGCCGACATGGAAGCCTCGATGGCCGAGGCCGATAAGTTCATCGCCGACCTGAAGAGCGACGCGTAACTACGGCGCCGAGCGTCGCAGTCGATAGGCGTCGGATTCGATCACCGCGCCCGTCGCGGCGGCGTCGCGCCACCACGGGTCGTTGACCGAGACGAGCCGCCCGGTCACGCCGGCCGCGGCGTCGGACAACAGCCACGCGACGAGTTCGGCAGCCGCCTCCGGCGGGCGGTTGTGCTCGCGCTCCGGATGGGGCGCACCGCTCGCGCGCTCTTCGGCGGCGATCCGCTCGAGCGTCGGGGGATCCCACACCATGCCCGGCTCGACGCAGTTCACGCGGATCGCCGTGTCGAGCAGTTCCGCGGCGAGCTGGTCGGTGAAGCGGCAGATCGCGGCCTTCGCGGTCGCGTAGGCGGTGATCGGCCAGCCGAGCTGGGGGAAGAACGCGCCGGCGCCGGCACACGTCACGACGTGCCCGTTCGGCGCGTCGCGCAGTGCCGGCAACGCGGCGCGCGTCGCGTGAAACGTCGCGAACACGTTGCGCGCGACGACGTCCACCCATGCGGCGGGGTCGACCTCGTCCAGCCGCCCCTCGGCGCCGAACCCGCCCGCGAAGTTCACGACCGCGTCGATGCGTCCGAACGCATCGCGTGTCGCGCGCGCCATCGCGTCGGCGCCGGCCGTGTCGCGCAGGTCCGTCGGATGGACGAGCGCCGTGCCGCCCGCCTCGCGCACGAGGGCCGCGGTCTCTTCGAGTCGGGACGCCGTGCGCGCGACGAGCGTCACGCGCCAGCCACGCCGCGCGAGGTCGATCGCGGTGGCGCGACCGATGTTCCACCCGCCGCCGGTGACGATCGCGACGGCGCCGTCGCCGCTCACCGCGCGGCCTTGTCGACCGTCTTCGCCATCTTCGTGTCGAGGCGGTCCTTGTGGACCTTGCCGCGGTGCGAGAACGACGCGAGCACGTCGGGGCGCCCCATGTTCGCGACCGAGCAGTTCGCGCACACCGGTCGAAACGCGAGCGACGTCAGCTGCTTGCGGAGTTCACGGTAGTTCTCGCCGGTCCAGATCTCCTTGAACGTCTGCGTCTTGAAGTCGCCGAACGTCGTGAACTCGAACCAGCAGCCGCACGGGAAGACCGTGCCGTCCGGGTTGATGTGGATGTAGAACCACGGGAAGTAGCACGGCCGCGTGTGGCGCCGCTTCTCCCCGACCGCGAGGTTGAACTCGCGGTTCTTGCGATTGAGGAACTCGGCGACCTCCTCGCTCGACATCGTCGCACCTTCGGGGATCAGCGCGGTGCCCTCGCTCTCGTGCGCCTGCGGTGCGTCCGAGCCGTCGACCGCGTCGCCGAGGTGCTCCGGGATCGGCCCCGGCATCGTCGCCTCGATGCCGATCTCGTCGGCGACGCGCCGCATCTCCTCGAGCGTCGCGTTCGCGATCGTCGGGTGCTTCAGCAGCGTTTCGTTCTCGATGCCGAGCCCGCCGATCACGCCCATGTGGACGAAGTTGAGCGCGTCGACACCGTGGTCCTTCATGAAGCGGATGAAGTCGGGCATCTCCTCGATGTTCTTCCGCATCAACACCGCGGTGACGTAGATCTTCGGCTTGCCGGAGCCGAACTCGCGCTTGCGTCGGATCATCCGGTCGAGGTTGGCGATCGTCTTGTCGAACGGCGCCGGGGTCCGGATCTCCTCGAACGTCTCCTTGACGTGCGTGTCGATCGAGAAGGTCATCTCGGTCATGCCCGTCTCGAGGACCTTGTCGATGATGCGATCGTTGAGGCTCAGGCCGTTCGTCGAGAAGTGAAAGCGCGGGACCTCGTATTCCCGGCACAGCTCGAGCACGCGCGGCAGGTTGCGCGCCATCAGCGGTTCGGCGCTCGACGACGGCACGACCTCGTGCGCGAGCGGAAACGTCTCGGCGGCGACCTTCTCGAGCAACTCGACGTCCATGTCGGCCGAGTTGCCGACGAACTCCGGGTGCGCGAAGTGGCACATCACGCACTTGAGCTGGCACTTGTTCGCGAGGTCGAGCTTGACCCGGAGGAAGCGCCGATTGACGCCGGGTCGGTCGAAGAAGTCAGCCATGGTCGTCCGTCACAGAAGTTCGCGGTCGTGGTGTCACCGGCAACGCCGGCACGCTACAGTCTACCAACTGAGGTTCCCGTTGCTGCCGACCGCCGCCGAGATCACGGAATGAGACAGCCCGACGCGCACGCGATAGCGGTGATCGTCCCGACGCTGGATCCGGTGCGATGGCTCGGCCCGTGCCTGGCGTCGCTCGCCGCGCAGCGCCGCAGCGACTTCCGCGTCGTCGTCGCCGACAACAGCGCCGACGGGGCGGCGGAGCGGGTCGCGGTGCCGCCCGGGCTCGACGTGGCGGTGATCGGCGCCGGCGAGAATCGCGGCTTCGCGGCCGCGGTCGACGACGCGATCCGCGCGACCCGCACGCCGTACGTCGCCGTGCTCAACGACGACGCCCGCCCCGAGCCGTCGTGGCTCGCGACCCTCGCCGGGGTGCTCGACGCCGAGCCGACCGTCGCGATCGTCGCACCGACGATCGTCGCCGATGCCGACCCGACGCGGCTCGACAACGCCGGCGACGGTCTCGGCCGTTGGTTCCTGCCGTATCCGATCGGGCGCTTCGAGACCGACCGCGGCCAGTACGCGACGCGCGACGTCCTGAGCGCGAGCTGGTGCGCGGTCGTGATGCGGCGCGCGGCGTACGACGCGGTCGGTGGCCTGGAGCGCTCGCTCTTCGCCTACTTCGAGGACGTCGACTTCGGGTTGCGCGCGCATCGCGCCGGCCTGCGCGCGCGCTTCGTCGCCGAGGCGCGGTGCCGCCACGTGGGCAGTGCGACGACCGGCAGCATGATCAACGCGACGACCGTCCGCCTCAGCACGCGCAACCTCGTCCGCGTGCAGGCGCGCAACCTGCCCGCCGCCGTCGTCTGGCCGCGGGTGCATCGGCTTCTCGCCGGGCACGCCTACTGGTTCGCGAAGATGGCGCTGAAGGAGCGCCATCCGATCGCGTGGCTGCGCGGCTTCCTCGCCGGGTTGACGCGGGTTCCGTCGGATCGCCGGTGGCACCGAATGCGTGCCGGCGACGCCGCCGTCGATGCGGCGGCGGTGCGCGCGGCGTTCGATCGTTCGGCGGCCGAAGTCGCGGCCTCGATCCGAGCGAAACGCGCGCGCGATTGACGGATCAGAAATCGTCGACGAGGTCGCTGAGCTTCACCTCGAGGGCGCTGGCGACCTTGAACAGCGACGACAGCGACATCCCGGACTCGGCGCGCTCCATCTTGGAGAGCAGTCCGATCGAGAGCTGGCTGCGCTGGGCGACCTGCATCAGCGTGAGTCCGCGCGACTTGCGGGCGCGCCGCAGGTTCTCGCCGATCGTGCGCTGCAGGTCGAGTTCCGTGCGCGGCGCGAGCCCCTTCGCCTGCATGATCCGCGACAGCGATTCACGCAGCTCGTCCACCGAGAACGGCTTGCGCAGATACGCGGACACGCCGTGCTGGATCGACTCGGCGGCGGACTCGACCGACGGGTTGCCGGTGATGATCATCGCCGCGATGTCGGGGTCGGCCTCACGGATCTTCTTCAACAGATCGATCCCCGAGCAACCCGGCATCGCCAGGTCGAGGATGACGACGTTGTAGACCGTTTCCTTGAGCGCATCGATCGCCGTGGTCGGATCGTCGATGGTGCGTGTCTGGTGCCCCTCGGACACCAGGAAACGCTCCATGAACCGACACACTTCGGGCTCGTCGTCGACGACGAGCACGGCCAGCTCGCTCACGCTGGACTCCTTCCGGCCATTTGCTGCGCGGCGCCCGCTTGGTTTGCGCCACGGCAGCAGCCCTCTGCTGTCCTTTATCGGCGCGCAGCCGGGAAAAGGATGAGCCTGTCTCGAGACGAGGGCGCAAGTCGAGACGCGGCGGCTACTTGGCGATCGGGGGCAACACCGCGTCGAGGAAACGGGTCAGCGGCGTGCGGGCCTCGACCGCGTGGACGAGTGCCGTGTCGTGGTCGCCCGTGAGGGTGAGCAGCGTCTTCGGCTCGCGGGCCACGTCGACGAGGCGGCGGCCGAGGTGCGGCGGGACGACGCGATCGTCGTCGAAGATCGCGAACAGCTTGGGCACGTCGATCGACGGTATCCGGGAGGCCGCGTCGAACCGATGCCGGAGCAGGAGCCGGACCGGCGCCCACGGGTAGTGGTGCGCGGCGGCGTCGACGAGGCTCGAGAACGAAGACTCCACGACCAGCGCCGCGACCGGTCGACGCGATGCGCACTCGACGGCGACCGCGCCACCGAGCGAGCGCCCCCACAGCACGATGCGCTCGGGCGGCACGCCGCCCGTCGTCGTGAGCCACGTCCACGCCGCGTCGCAGTCGGCATACGTGTTTCGTTCCGACGGCGAACCGTCGCTCTTGCCGTAGCCGCGGTAGTCGAAGAAGAGCGACGCCAGGCCGCGACGATGCAGGGCTTCGACGAGTCCGAGTCGACCGCGCAACGTCCCCGCGTTGCCGTGGCAGAACAACACGGTGCCGCGGGCATCGGCGTGCGGAACGTGCCACGCGTGGATCGTCGCGCCGTCGTCGACCGGGAGGCGCAACTCGGTGAACGCGAGCCCGAGGTCGGCCGGCGACTCGTCCCAGTCCCCGCCGCCGGGCAGGAAGATCAGCCGCGCCTGAAACAACCACATCGCCGCGCAGATCGCGACGTAGAGCGAGAGCGCGGTGAGGATCCAGAACACGAGCCGGCGGATCAGCGGGTGGGCCACGACGTGCGGGCTTCGCGGCGGACGACGAACCGAAGACCGGACCACGTCCCGTCGGTGGCCCGGGCCCGGGACCGCACGGTCACGCCCGCCGGGAGCGGCGCGATCGACGCCCCGAATCCGTCCGGCGCGCGCACCGGGAGCAGTCGATCGTCGGCCTTCGTGCCGAGTTTCTTCGCGAGCGGGGTGCCGGAATAGCCGGCGGTCGCCTTCGCCATCGGGTTCATTTCGAGAAGTTCGCGTAGGGGCTTCGGATTCCCCGGGATTGCGATCCGGCGCACCCCGGATCTGTGGTTACATCCGACATAGTGTCCTTCCCATAGTGGATAGAGAAGGGCCGCAGGGGAGTTCCCGAGCCCCCTCCCGGCGTCATCCGGCCGCAATCTTCGGCCGCGTCACGTCGATCGGAGGGGCCTCCGGCGGGAACTCCCCTTCTTTTTTGGAACCGGGCGCTGTCCGGTTCACGCTTTGCAAGCCGGCGAATCCTGGTTGATATCCGTGCCGATTGCCTCTTGGATTGAGATGGCTGGCCGGAACCCTCGGGTCCGAACGGCCGAATACGGCACTCGATTCCTTACGGAGTGCCACGCTTCATGCCTAGACGCCGATCACTCCCCGAGGATCTCGTCCGGCTTTCGTCTCTCGGGGTTGGGTTGACTGGAATGCTCAACATCTACGTCGGCAACATGCCTTACGAAATCAGCGAGTCCGAGGTGCACGATCTGTTCGCCGCGCACGGTGACGTCGATCGCGTCAGCATCGTCATGGACCGCGAGACCGGCCGCCCGCGCGGCTTCTGCTTCGTCGAGATGCGCGACGAGGGCCAGGGTCGCGCCGCGATCGAGGCGCTCAACGGCTCGCAGCTCGGTGGACGCACGCTCACCGTCAACGAGGCCAAGCCGCGCGCGCCGCGTGGCGGCGGCGGCGGTGGTGGCGGCGGCGGCGGCCGTCGCTGGTAAGACCCAGCGCGGAAACGCGCCGTCTTTGACGCGGCGAGGCCGGAGCGACAACGCCCGGCCTCGCCGCGCGCACGTACGGACCGAATCGATGGCAGACACGATTGCGAGCTTCTACCGCTTCGCGCCGATCGCCGACCCGGCCTCGGCGCGCGATGCGCTCGAGGCACTCGCCACCGACGGCGCGCTGCGCGGCACCGTGCTCGTCGCGCGCGAAGGGATCAATGCACAAGTGGCCGGGTGCGCGAACGCGATCGACGCGTTCGTCGCCGCGGTGTGTCGGCGCTTCGATTGGTCCGATCTCCGCGTGCACCGTGCGCCGGTCGACGCGGCGCCGTTTCGTCGGTTGCGCGTGCGCGTGCGGGACGAGATCGTCGCGCTCGGTTGCGAGAGCGATCCCGAGCGAACGGGCGCACGTGCCGACGCGGCGCGATGGGACGCGTTGCTCGCGGAACGCGATGTGACCGTGATCGACGTGCGCAACCACTACGAGGTCGCACTCGGCACGTTCGACGGGGCGATCGATCCCGGCACCGCGGCGTTCCGCGACTTCCCGGCGTGGGCCGAGGCGAACCTCGATCCGGCGCGCGACCGTCGGATCGCGATGTTCTGCACCGGCGGGATTCGGTGCGAGAAGGCCTCGGCGTGGCTGCGCGCGCGGGGCTTCGACGACGTCGTGCAACTCGACGGCGGGATCCTCGGCTACCTGGACGCCGCGGATGCGCACGCCGGCCGCTGGCGCGGCTCGTGTTTCGTGTTCGACGAGCGAGGGGCCGTGGGCCGAGGCAAAGAACTGCCAAAAGCTCGCTAACGACCGGGTAGGGGTTCCGGTCTATTCCCCGCCGGAAGCGATCGAGTATTGGCGCGAGACGTCGACTCCGAAACGCGCTACAATGCGAGGATCCCGCTGGGCTTGGAGCTCTCGGGGGTTTCTCCTGCAAGCGATCTCGGAGGGAATGGGCCACGCGGCTTCGACTTCACGAAACGTCGTGAATCGGGGCGTCGGGGCCCGTCGGAGGCGAAGCATGCGATCGATCGCACGCCGTCGGGGGCCTCGCACGGACCCGATGTCAGCGCCAACCTCGCCGCCGCCGGTCGGCGGTTCGGACCGGAGTGATCCGGATTCGGACCGAGTGGATTCGGACAGGCAAGAAGGACGTGATTCAGACAGCCACTGGGTCCGCTGCGCGCAGCGTGGCGATCGGGGGGCGTTTGAAGTCCTGTGGAACCGCTACGCTCAGACGGTGCACGGCATCCTGTTGAGCATGATGGCGGACCAGGAGGCCGAGGATTTGATGCAGGACGTCGCTGTCGCAGCGCTCCGTTCGATCGGGGGGATCAAGCAGCCCGACCGCTTTGCGGCCTGGCTTTGCTCGATCGCCCGGAACACCGGACGGGACGCGATCCGCGCACGCGCCGACCTGGAGCCCCTCCAGTCCTGCGAAGAGGTCGACGTCGCCATCGAGGTGTCGTCGTCCGCGCAGGCGGAAGCCAACGAGATCCTCGACCACATCCGGGCATTGCCGGAGTGCTATCGCGAGCCGCTGACCTTGCGTCTCGTGCTCCAGCTCTCCGGGCCCGAGATCGCCTCCCGCACGGGGATGACCCCGGGCTCGGTTCGCGTCAATCTCTTCCGAGGGATGAAGCTGCTGCGCGAGCGCTTGGAGCGGGAGGAGTACCGATGAGCGGCCCGATGAGCGACGACCGCTACCTCTGGTCAGCCGACGCGTCGAGCGACACGCCCGACCCGTTCGTGCAGGACCTCGAGCGCAAGCTCGCGTGCAAGCGTTACCGGGTGCAGCCGCTCGATCTCGGATCGAGCGGGGCGCGCCACGCGTTGCGCGACGTGCGCACCCGTCGCCGGTCGAGCACGACCGGAACGGTCCGCTACCTTCCCCTCGCCGCCGGCGTCGCCGCGGCCGTGGTCCTCGCGGTCCTCGGCTGGACGATGCAGAACGAGCCGACGAACGTGGACCGCACGGACAAGGTCGTCGAGCGCCCGACCCGCACCGCGCCTCCGGTCGCGAAGCCGAGTCCCAAGGGCGACGAGCCGAAGCCGGACGAGCGGACCAAGCGCGGCGACGGCCGCCACGTCATCTCCGACCAGTGAGAGCTGCCGGAGCTGCCTGAGCGGGCGGCTGTGACGGCCCTGGCGGATCGAGGCGAGCAGGTCGAAGTGGTCGGATCAAGTAGCGTTGTAGTGCGCGTGTGTCGTGCGGCGGGTCAGGGCGGCCTCCGGCGACCGCGAATCTCGGGAGTCTTGCGATGAAGCGTTTCGTGACGAACCTGGGGATGTTCTTTGCGGTGGTCGGCGTCGGCGTGCTGATGGCATCGGCGGTGTCGCGCGGCGACGAGGGGCCTGCCAAACCGGCGCTCGACTACCATCACGATCTGTTCGAGGCACTCGACCGGCGGGACGTGAAGGCGCTCAACGGCTTCTTCGCGGACAAGACGAGCGCCGAGCCGCTGCTCTTCGTCCCCGGCAACGACGGCAAGCCGATCACGCTCGAGGGCGAGCGTGCGGTCGCCGACTGGGTCCAGCTCTGGAGCCCGGCCGACGCGACCGCCCAGACGGTGATCACCGACTGCCAGGTGATCGGCGAGGCCGACAGCCCGACCGCCACGGTGATCGAGTTCGAGCGTCGCGTGCCGGGCAAGAGCGTCGCGCCCGGCTCGACCGAGCGCTACCGTTGCACGGCGCTGATGGCGCCGTCCAACCGGCCGACCGGCAAGGCGGTGCGGGATCGTTCGCGCATCTACCACCTGCACATCTCCGAGGCGAATGCGCCGAAGCCGTAGCCGCCTCGCGTGTTGCGGGGTGCTCGTGCTCGCGATGTTCGCGGGCTGCTCTGACGGCGGCACCGATCGGGACCGCGACCGGACCGAGGTCGCGCTCACCGCGCTGGCGATCGGAGACCGCTACGATCGGGAGATGGCGCTCGAGCTGCTCGCCGACGAGCCGCCCCGGCGCGCCCGCGACGTCCGCGAGGCGGCGCGTCGACTCGCGGCATTGCTCGCCGACCCCGGGGCGTTGCGCGCACATCGCGAGCGCGCTGCTGCGCTGCTCGTCGCGCGGCCGGACTACGCGGTTCACGCGGTAGACGGGGCGCGCGCCGTCCTCGGGACGGACGACTTCCGGAGCGCCGCACTCGACATCCTTCGGATCGCCGGCGTCGCGGCTCGACCGCATGCCGCGTCCGTCCTCGCGATCGTCCGCGACGATTCGGCGCCCAGCGACCAGCGGGCGCTCGCGATCGACGTGCTCGATCGCGCCGAACTGCACGACGCGACCTTCCGCGCGATCCTCGGTGAGCTGGCCCGCAACGCCGACGGCCCCGCGCTGCGCGAGGCCGCCAGGGCCGCGCTCGAGCACGCGAACGCCCGGATCGCCCGCGCGGTCGGACGGTAGTTCCCGGCTCGGGACGCGCCGACCGAAGCGCTCTGAACCGGGCCGTTCGCGGTGGATTCCCGGTCGGCTCTCATCTAAGATGCGACTCTCGCGGCCAGCGATCGCCGGCCCGACCGAGTCCCACGTGCCGCCCGGCACCCCTCCCCCGGAAAGCGATTTCGATGAGAGTCGGCATCCCGAAGGAAGTGCATCCCGGCGAGTGTCGCGTCGCAGCGACGCCCGACACCGCGACCCGGTTGATGAAGAAGCTCGGTTTCGAGGTGTCGGTCCAGGCCGGCGCCGGCGAAGCGGCGAGCTTCCCGGACCAGGCCTACCGCGACGCGGGCTGCACGATCGTCGACGACGTCGACGCGCTGTGGCGTGACGCCGACGTGATCCTGAAGGTGCGTGAGCCGAACCCCGACGAGATCGGACGGCTCACGGACGGCAAGGTGTTCGTCAGCTTCCTCTATCCGGCGCAGAACGAGGCGCTGCTGAAGTCGATCGCCGAGAAGAAGGCGACCGCCCTCGCGATGGACGCGGTGCCGCGCATCAGCCGCGCGCAGAAGATGGACGCCCTCAGCTCGATGGCGAACATCGCCGGCTACCGGGCGGTCGTCGAGGCGGCGGGGCTCTTCGGGCGCTTCTTCACCGGGCAGATCACCGCGGCCGGCAAGGTGCCGCCGGCGAAGGTGATGGTCATCGGCGCCGGCGTCGCGGGCCTCGCGGCGATCGGCGCGGCGCGCGGTCTCGGCGCGATCGTGCGTGCCTTCGACGTGCGGCCGGAGGTCGCAGATCAGGTCAAGTCGATGGGCGCCGAGTTCCTCTACCTCGACTTCCCGCAGGAAGAGGGCGGCACGAGCGGCGGCTACGCGAAGACGATGAGCAAGGAGTTCATCGAGGCGGAGATGAAGCTCTTCGCCGAGCAGGCCAAGGAAGTGGACATCATCATCACGACCGCGCTGATCCCGGGCAAGAAAGCACCCGAGCTGATCACGACGGCGATGGTCGAGAGCATGAAGCCCGGATCGGTCGTCGTCGATCTCGCGGCCGAGCAGGGCGGCAACTGCGCCGTGACGAAGCCGAACGAAGTCGTCATGCACGACGGTGTGCACATCGTCGGCTACACGGATCTGCCGAGTCGCCTCGCGAACACGTCGAGCCAGCTCTACGGCACGAACATGGTGCACCTGCTCGACGACATGGGCGGGGCCGAGGGCTTCAAGGTCGACATGGAAGACGACGTCGTGCGCGGCGCGACCGTCGTCAAGGACGGCGAGATCACGTGGCCGCCGCCGCCGATCGCGGTATCGGCGGCGCCGAAGGCCGCCCCGAAGGCGGAGCCGGTCGCAGCGGCCGCGGAGCCGGCGAAGAAGGGCGGCAACCCGATCTGGCTGATCCTCGCCGGCGCCGGCCTCCTCGGAGTGGGACTCACGCGCGATGCCGGGTTCATCACCGACTTCACGGTATTCGTGCTCGCGTGCATCGTCGGTTGGCAGGTGATCTGGAACGTGACGGCCGCGCTCCACACGCCGCTGATGAGCGTCACGAACGCGATCAGCGGGATCATCATCATCGGCGGCCTCGTGCAGGTCGGCGTCGATTCGACACCGGCGGTGATTCTCGGTGCGCTCGCGATCTTCGTCGCGACGATCAACATCGCCGGCGGTTTCCTCGTCACTCAGCGCATGCTGAAGATGTTCCACAGGTAGGGGTGCGCGCACGATGACGATCGACACGACCTTCATGGCGATGACGATGGAGACGAGCAAGGCGCTCGCCACGGTCGCCTACATCGCCGCCGCGGTGCTGTTCATCTTCAGCCTCGGCGGCCTGTCCAACCAAGAGTCCGCGCGACGCGGCAACGTACTCGGAATCGTCGGCATGGTGCTGGCGATCGGCGCGACGCTGTTCGGTTACATGAGCGGCGGCTTCGTCTGGGCGGTCGTCGCGATGCTCCCGGCGATCGCGATCGGTGCGACGATGGCCGCGCGTGTGCCGATGACCGGCATGCCGGAGTTGGTCGCGCTGCTCCACAGCTTCGTCGGCCTCGCGGCGGTGTTCGTCGGGTTCGCGAGCTATATCTCGCCCGGCGTGAAAGTGCTGCCGAGCGAGGCGCTGATTCACGAGATCGAGATCTACATCGGCGTCTTCATCGGCGCGATCACGTTCACCGGTTCGATCATCGCGTTCCTGAAGCTCAAGGGCTCGATGTCCGGCAAGCCGATCACCGTCCCGGGGCGGCACTTGCTGAACCTCGCGCTGGTCGCCGTGTGCGTCTGGCTCGGCACGATGTTCTGCGGGTCGCCGGACCACGGCGGCCTGTGGGCGCTCCTCGTGATGACCGCGATCGCGTGCTTCCTCGGCGTGCACATGGTCGTCGCGATCGGCGGCGCCGACATGCCGGTCGTCGTGTCGATGCTCAACTCCTACTCGGGGTGGGCGGCGGCCGCGGCGGGCTTCATGCTGAAGAACCACCTGCTGATCGTCACCGGCGCGCTCGTCGGCAGCTCGGGCGCGATCCTCTCCTACATCATGTGCAAGGCGATGAACCGCAGCTTCGTCAGCGTGATCCTCGGCGGTTTCGGCACCGACGGGGGCGGCGGCGGCCCGGCGGCCGAGGTCGAGGGCACGGTCACCGAGTTCTCGGTCGACGACACGGTGGACATGCTGCTCGAGGCGCAGTCGGTCGTGATCGTCCCCGGCTACGGGATGGCGGTCGCGCAGGCGCAGCACTCGCTCGCCGAGGTCGTCAAGATCCTCCGCGACAAGGACAAGGAGGTTCGCTTCGCGATCCACCCGGTCGCGGGGCGTCTGCCGGGGCACATGAACGTGCTCCTCGCCGAGGCGAACGTGCCGTACGACATCGTCCTCGAGATGGACGAGATCAACGACGACATGCCGTCGACCGACGCGATCCTCGTGATCGGTGCGAACGACATCGTGAACCCGGGTGCGCTCGAGGATCCGAACAGCCCGATCGCCGGCATGCCGGTCATCGAGGTGTGGAAGGCGAAGACCGCGGTCGTGATGAAGCGCTCGATGGCGGTCGGCTACGCCGGCGTGGACAACCCGTTGTTCTACAAGGACAACACGCACATGCTGTTCGGCGACGCGAAGACCAACGTCGACGCGATCCTCTCGAAGCTCCGGGGCTGACCCGAGGCTACCCATGCACGCGACGTCGGCGCCCGGTCGACTCGAGGGCGTCGCGTCGCTGCTGCTCTTCGTCGTCGTCGTCGGTGCGTGGTTTCACGACGTCACGCTCGGCGACGCGACGGTCGCCGCCGCGCCGCACCTCGACTTTCCGGCGTGCGACGAGTTGCCGCCGGCGATGCGCGACCGGATCGATGAACTGGCGCGCACGCACGGCGTACCGCTCGTCGACCCGTTCGGGCCGGGGTGGATCCACGAGGCGAACTTCCCGCTTCGCCGACGCGCGCTCGCGAGTGGGGCGCTGCCGTTTTGGAACCCGCACGAAGGCTGCGGCAATCCCTACTTCGCGGGCTACTTGCCCGGGATCCTGTTCCCGCCGAACTGGCTGATGCACGCCGCCGCGCCACCGCGCGGTTTCGACCTCGCCTACCTCGCGCGACTCGTGCTCGCCGGGTGGACGCTCTTTCTGCTCTTGCGCGCCCAAGGCGTCGGTCGTGTCGGGGCGTTCGTCGGCGGCATCGCGTTTCTCGCGTCCGGGCGAATCGTCACCGGCATGAACCTGTCCGACATCAGCGTGGAGTGTCTGATCCCCGCGTTGATGCTCACGCTCGGGCGGGCCGCGACGCGGCGCGGGGTGCGCGACGTCGTTCTCGGCGCGTTCGTCGTCTGGTGCGTGCTCGCCGCCGGCAACCCGCAGGCGGCCTTCCTCGCGTTGGGATTCGGTCTGTCGTGGGCGGCGTATCGGGGCGTGTCCGGCCGGCCGTCGGTGCGGGTGCTCGCCGGTCGCGCGCTCCGGGTCGGCGGTGCGTGCGCGATCGGTGCGCTGCTCGCCGCGCCGCAGCTCGTGCCGTTTCTCGAGTTCGTCGGCGAGGCGGCGCACGCGCACGGCGATGCGCGGTCCAACGCGAACCCGTCGTGGCACGGCGCGATCACGTGGCTCTTCCCCGGCTTCTTTCGCAACGTGTGGTGGGGGCAAGTCCTCCGCGACAGCGGCGGCTTCTTCGGGCAGGCCGCACTCGCGTGGATCGTCGCCGGTGTCGGCATCGTCGCTTGGCGCCGGTCGCCGCTCGCCCGGTTCGCCGCGGTCGCCCTCGCCGTCGTCGCGCTGTGCTACTTCGGTGCGCCGGGCTTCGCACGGCTTCACGATCTGCCGATCTTCGACCGGATCGCGCTCGAGCGCTACCTGTGCGGATTCCTCGCGTTGCTGCCGGCGATCTTGACCGGCATCGGGGCGGACGCGCTCGTGCGACGCCGCGACCCGGCGCGGTCGTTCGCGATCGCCGCCGTCGTCGTGCTCGGCGTCGTGGTCGGCTACACGCTGTTGTGGGCGGGGGGGCGTCTCGACGGGATCCGGTCAGGCACGATCGACACCGGCCGTTTCGCGCCGCACTTCGGCGCCGCGCCGTGGCTCGCGCTGGGAGCGCTCGTCGCGATGGGCGTGGCGGCGTTGCGCCCGCGGCTGTCGCGGGCGGCGGGCGTGGTCGCTCTCGCACTGCTCGTGACCGACGTCGCGTCGCACCGCCCCGGCGGACAGCCCCCGCGGTTCGACGTCTACCGCGAGCCCGCGTTCGTCCGCGCGTTGCCGGATCCGCGTCCGGCGTCGCGCGTCTACTCACCCGATGACGTGTTGCCGCCGAACACCGCGACGATCTACGGGCTCGACGACATTCGGCTGCGCGAGAACCTCGTCGTCGATCGCTACCGTCGGCTGATCCGCCGAACCCTGCGGTCGCGCGGGCTCTACTTCGCGCGTCCGGAGCCGGACACGCGGTGCCCGGCGCGCGCGCTGTCGCTCCTCGCGGTGCGCCACGTCTTCAGCCGGGGCCCGCTCGAGCCGTTCAGCGGCGCCCTGCCGCAACCCGGCGCGCGTGGTCGAGTCGAGGCCCGGTTGACGCCCGGTGACTACACGATCGTCGCGACGATGCGCGGACCGGAGGATGCGGTCACGGTGTGGCGACCGCGCCCGGCGGAGGCGCGCGTCGTCGCGGAGCGCGCCGTCGCGGGGACGTTCGCGATCGAACTCGCGGCCGAGGCACCCGGGCTCCACACGCTGGTCTGGGTCGCCGCGCCCGACGCCGACGGCGAGGCGACGATCGACGGCGTCACGGTCGGCGGACGCGCCTTCGCACCGGGGCCGGGTCGCTTGCGACGTCTCGGGTCGCTCCGCCCCGCACCGTCGCGGGCGTTCGCGGTTCGTAGCCCGGTGCTCCTCGACTTACCGGTGGACGCCACCGCACCGATCGTCTCGTTGCGCGGCCGTTGCGAGCGGGGACGGTTCGCGCTCGTCCGGACGCCGGCGACGACGATCCGCTGGGAGACGCGCGGTGGCGACGGTGAGCGCCGTGCCCGGATCACGACCGACGGGCTGGTGGCGTTGAGCGTGCAAGCCGACGTCGGCGGCGCGCTGCTCGCGATCGAACTCGAGCCGGCCGCGTTCGAACGCCGATCGGTGGCCGGCGGCGTCCGCACCTACGAGAACACCGGTGCGCTGCCGCGCGTCTTCGGTGTCCATCGAGCCGAGTTGATCGCGGCGCCCGAGCGGCAACTTGAGCGCATCCTCGAACCCGACTTCGCCTACCGGGAAACGGTCGTGCTCGAACGCGCGCCGGCGGGCCTGACGCTTCCGGAAGCATCGCCGGCGGCCGCGCCGGTGATCGAGGCGCTGCGTGAGGACCCCGCGGGATCGTGGATCGAGGTGCGATGCCGCTTCTCGGCGCCCGGCCTCCTCGTCGTGCTCGACAACCACTACCCCGGCTGGCGCGCGACCGTCGACGGCGAACCCGCCGACATCGTGCGCGCGAACTACACGTTCCGCGCAGTCGCGGTCGCAGCCGGCACGCACGTCGTGCGCATGGACTACCGCCCGACCCACTGGCCCGTGTCCCTCGCCCTGGCCGCGCTCGGCGCGATCGCACTCGTCGTCCTCGTCACCCTTCGCAAACTGTCCCTCAAACGGGACAGTTCGGGACGGTTTCGTCGCGGTCAGAGGGGGAGGACGATCGGGTCGTAGATCGTTTGCAGGCCGATCGGGGCGGCGGGATCGAGGGCGACGACCTGGATCCAGATCGGCACGCCGGTGATCGGCGGCAGCGAGCCGAGGTCGATCGTCGCGACCGCTCGACCCGCGGCGTTCAGCACGCCGGTGAAGTTGCGCAGCAACGGGCCGAGCGCGCCGGCGAGACCGGCCGTGCTCAACGCGTCGGGGCGAAACGCGAGACGGCGTCCATCGGGCAGTCGGATGCCCGGAAACGGCGGCGTGAGCGACAGTGCCAGCGCGTAGTTGCGACCGGCGTCCATCGGGCTGTTGATCAGCACGTCCCACGCGCGAGCGGCTCGCTGGACGGTCACGGTGTTGCGGCCGTGGCGAGGCGTGATGTGCGGGCACGAGAAGCTCGCGATCGTCGTGATCGTCGTGATCGCGGTCGTCAAGACGTCGACGCGGGCGAGGGTGTAGCCGGTCGCCGTGAAACACGCGAGCGCGGTCGGCTGCGCGCTGCTCGCGCGGTCGAGATGCACGGCCCGGTCGGAGCCCAGAATCGAGCCGACGACGAAGGTCGAGATCCCGCCACCGCGTGCGACGCGAAGGACACCGCCGGTCGAGAACGGCTGGCGGACCGACGTCACGTAGAGGTCGCCGTTGGTCAAGTCCTGGGAGATCTGGTTGCCCGAGCCCATCGGCATCGTCGCGATCGTGACGCCGGTGCCGCCGGTGCGCGGGATGCGGAGCAGCGCGTTCGTCGTCGACGATTGCGCGACGATGTAGTCGCCGGTCTCGATGTCGATCGCGATCGCGCTCGGCCCGTTCAGCGCCGGCCCGGCGGAGAGCGTCACCTCCCGACCCGCGCGGTCGACCGACAGCAATGCGGCGCCCGTCGTCCCGAGCGACGCGACGATGTAGTTCCCGTCCCGATCGATCGCGACGCCGGTGACGAATCCACCTTGCCGGGGCCGCCAATCGCTGAGCATCGTGCCTGCGGAGTCGAAGTGCGCGACGCCACCGAAGCCGATCCCCGACGTGCGGTAGGCGACGACGAGCGTGCGGTTGTCGATGTCGTGGCAGACCGACACCGCCACACCGCCGACCGGCAGCGCCGACGGGGAGAGCACGGTCGTCTGGTTGCCGGCGTTGTCGACGTGGAGCAGATCGGGGCCCGTCCCCCCGGCCAGATACCAGCCGTCTGCGTGGTCTTGCGCGGCAACCGACGCCGCACACGCGCCGTGCAGGGCGATGATCGCGATCAGCCGTTGGAGCATCCGTGGCCTCCTCGTTGACTTCCCGACTACCGGGACGGGGGCGACGCGACCTCCGTTGCAGGATCCGTCGCCGGGCGCCACCCCCGGTGACATTGTGCCGCAGCGATTCCGAACATGCCCGCCGCAATCCAGAAGACCGCGTGCGCGCCGAACGCGGCGGCGAGCGCGCCACCGCCGGTCGAACCGGCCGCCATCGCGATCTGCATCGACGACTGGGTCAGCGCGATACTCGAGCCTCGTTGGCGCCGCGGCGTGAGGCGCGCGGCCGCCGCGTAGGCCGCCGGCAGGATCCCCGCGATGAAGATGCCCTGTGCCGCGCGAACCGTGACGAGCAGCAGCGCGGACGTCGCGAGCCCGTAGAGGAGAAAGCCCACGGCGCTCACCGTCGTGCACACGACGAACGTGCGGCCGGGCCCGACGCGATCGGCGCGTCGTCCCCAGGCCGACGAGAAGAACAGGACCGCGATCGCGACCGCCGAGAACAACCACGACGACCACCGCCCGGCCTGCGCTTTCGGCAGGTCGAACGTCTCGAGCAGGTAGACCGGCAGGATCGGCAGCATCAGCGACAGCGCCGCCCGGAACAGGAACAGCGATCCGAGCAGGTGGCGAATCGGACGGCGCGCGACCGTCGCCCGCAAGTCTGCGCCGATGCCGCGCGCGAGTCCGCGCGTGTCAGGCGGTCCGTCGTCACGCACCTCGCGTGCGAAGAGTGCGACGACCGCGAACGCAGTCGCTGCGAGTCCGGCGGTCACGAAGAACACCGGCCGGTAGCCGAGTTCGTCGCCGACCCAGCCGCCGAACACCGGGCCGAGCGCGAGTCCGAACAGGAGCCCGGTCTGCAACTGGCCGAGCACCGTGCCCTGCCGGTCGTCCGGCGTGCCGACGCTGACGAGCGTGTTGCCGGCCGCGACGAATCCCGAGAACACGCCCTGCACGAGGCGCAGCGCGAGCAACTGCCACGCGGCCGTCACGAAGCCCATCGCGCCGACGAACAGCGCCACGCTCGCGAGGCTCCGCAGCACCATCATCTTTCGACCGAAGCGGTCGCCGAGGGCGCCCCACACGGGGCCCATCATCGACGCCATCGCCGGCGCACCGGCGAAGACGAGCCCCGCCCAGATCAGGCGCGTCGCCTCGTCCTCGATGCCCAGTTCCTCGAGGTAGAAGGGCAGGAACGGTATGAACGCCGACATCCCGATCGCCGTCGCGAGGTGCGAGGAGTAGATCGCGAGGAAATTGCGGCGCGCGTCGCTCATGCTGTCCGTGTAGTCGCCGTCGCCCGGCGGAGCAACGGCCGCCGCCCCTTGTCATCGGTCCCAGGACGTCATAGATTCGCGACGGAGACCACGAGTGATTCTTGCCCGCCCCCTTCTCGTCCCGACGGTGCTCACGCTGCTCGTCGCGATGTCCACGCCTCGCGCCGCGGCGCAGCCGTGTGAGGTACTGCTGTCCGAACCGGCGATCGCGCGCGACCTGATCGCGTTCGTGTTCGACGGCGACATCTGGCTCGCGTCGCCCGAGGGATTTCGCGTGCAGCGGCTCACGAGCGCGCCGGGCGACGAGGTGAATCCGGTCTTCTCGCCCGACGGTCGATCGATCGCGTTTTCGGCGCGCTACGACGGCAACCTCGACGTCTACGTCGTCGATCTCGCCGACGGGCGGCCGCGACGACTCACGTGGCACCCCGGCGACGACTACGTGCTCGGGTTTCATCCCCTCAGCGGCGACGTGCTGTTCCGCTCCGCGCGCGCGTGCACGACCGATCGCCACACCCAGCTCTACCTCGTCGCGACCGACGGCGGGTTTCCCCGTTCGCTCGGCGTGCCGACCGGCTACAAGGCGACGTTCTCGCCGGACGGCAAGTTCCTCGCATACGTGCCGCTGCCCGAGGCGTTCGAGCAGTGGAAGGGGTATCGCGGCGGCCGCGCGTCGCGGATCTGGATCCTCGACCTCTCGACGTTCGAGTGGCGCGAAATCCCGCAGCCGGCGGGCCGCTGCAACGACACCGACCCGATGTGGATCGGCCCCGGCGTCGGCACGATCGTCTTCCGCTCCGACCGCGAGGGCGAGTTCACGCTGTTTCGCTACGACGTCGAGAAGGGCGGGCAGCCGACCCGCTTGCTCCCGGCGACGGAGTGGCCGATCGTCGATGCGTCGACGGGGGACGGGCGCATCGTGTTCGAGCGGGAGGGACGCCTCTACCGCATCGCGGTGCCCGACGGGAACACGGCTCCGGTCGTCGGCCCCGTGCGCGCACGCGTGCCGGCGGAGTTGCGCGAACGGCGGCCGCGCTGGGTCGGCTCGCCGAAGGACGTGCGACACGTCGCGATCGATCCCGCCGGCCGGCGCGTCGCGCTCGCGTTCCGCGGCGAGATCGTGACGCTGCCCGTCGCCGACGGGGGGGCGCGCAACCGGACGGCGACCCCCGGTGCGCACGAGCGTGCGCCGGCGTTTTCGCCGGACGGCGCGCGACTCGCGTATTTTTCCGACGAGCGCCCCGACGGGGTCGGGCCGGAGTCGCCGGGTGCCTATCGCCTCCACGTGCGCACGCTCGCGGACGACACCGTCACGACGTTCGCGCTCGCCGACGGCGTCGTGCCGAGCGACGCCGAGTGGTCGCCGGACGGCAAGCGCATCGCGTTCACCGACCACCGCGCGACGCTCTTCGCGATCGACGTCGAGTCCGGCACGCTCGCGACGATCGCGGAGACGTCGGTCTACGGGCCGCGCGACTTGCGGCGCGTCGAGTTCGCCTGGTCGCCCGACTCGCGGTGGATCGCATTCGTCGAGACCGGCGAGACGCTCGTGCGCCGGCTGAAGCTGCACGGGTTCGATCGCCAGGAGACCGTCGAGGTGTCGCCGGAGGTGCTCGACGCGAGCGCGCCGGCGTTCGACGCGAGCGGCAGCTACCTGTTCTTCCTCGGTTCGACGGATGCCGGCCCGCGGCGGCGGTGGCTCGATCAGTCGAGCGGCGATGCGTCGTCCACCCGGTCGCTCTACTGCGCGGTGCTCTACGACGACCTGCCCTCGCCGTTCAAACGGCGTCGCACCGGAGACCCGCCGAAGGAGCCCACCCCGGGCGACGGCCGCACGATCGGCGTCGAGGGATTGCCGTCGCGCATCGTCCGGTTCCCGGTTCCCGCCGGCGACTACGACGACTTGCGCACCGGCGCGGCGGGGGACGTCTACTTCCGCACCGACGTCGGCGCGCATCCGGCGCTGTGTCGCTACCGGTTCTCGTCGGGTGTCGTGACGACCCTCCGCACGGACGTCGACGCCTACCACGTCGCGCGCGACGGCACGCATCTCGTGTTCCGCCACGGGGACGCGTGGTCGGTGTGCGACGCCGGGTCGCCGGAGACGGCCGCGTCGCTGCACGTCGACCGGATCCGCGTCCGGATCGACCCGCCGCAGGAGTGGGTGCAGATCTTCGACGAGGCGTGGCGGATCAATCGCGACTTCTTCTACGACGAGAAGCACCACGGGGTTCGTTGGGCCGCGCAGCGCACGCGCTACGCGCAGTTCCTCCCGCACCTCGCGACGCGCCGCGACCTCGACCGCGTGATCCGCTGGATGTGCAGTGAATTGGGTGTCGGGCACCATCGCGTGTGGGGCGGCCAGCCGTTCGATGCGGTCGAGTCGATCGGCGTCGGGCTGCTCGGTGCCGACTTCGTCGTGTCGGACGGCCGATATCGGTTCGCGAAGGTGTATCGCGGGGCGGCGTGGGACCCGACGTTGCGCGCACCCCTCGCGGAGCCGGGCGCACGTGTCGCCGACGGCGAGTTCCTGATCGCGGTGCGCGGCCGCGACGTGACCGCATCGACGAACGTCTACGCCGCGTTCGAGAACACGGCGGGCTCGGTGATCGAGATCACCGTCGCCGCCGACGCGGCCGGCACCGATGCCCGCACGATCGAAGTCGTCCCGATCGCCGACGAGTTGCCGCTGCGCCACCGCTCGTGGGTCGAGGCGAATCGTCGATACGTCGACGAGGCGACCCGTGGCCGCGTCGCCTACATCCACTTGCCGGACACGACGCGCCAGGGGCTCGCCGCGTTCACGCGTTCGTTCTACGCGCAGTCCGACCGCGATGCGCTGATCCTCGACGAGCGCTACAACCGCGGGGGCCAGGTCGCCGATCGGTTGATCGACGTGTTGCGTCGGCGGCACATCGCCTACTGGGCCACGCGCAACGGTGACCTCGAATCGCCCGGCGCACTGATCGCCGGCCCGAAGGTGATGATCATCGACGAGACCGCGGGGTCGGGCGGCGACTTGCTGCCGTGGATGTTCCGCAAGTTCCGGCTCGGCCGCATCGTCGGCCGCCCGACGTGGGGCGGGCTCGTCGGCGCGCTCGCGATGCCGGTACTGATGGACGGCGGGCACATCACCGCGCCGGATCTCGCGATCTGGACCGCCGAGGACGGATGGGTCGTCGAGAACGTCGGCGTGGAGCCGGATCGGATGATCGAGTTGCAACCGGCCGACTTCCGACGCGGTGTCGACTCGCAGCTCGAAGCGGCGATCGCGAACGTGACGCAGATGCTCGCGACGAAGCCGCCGACGCGGCCGAAGCGGCCGGCGCCGCCGGTGCGGGGCGGCGGCAAGCGCTGACGCGATCCTACGGCAGCGGCACGTCGACCGTCTCGCCGGCGACGATGTCGATCGGACGGTCGAGCACGGTGCGCCCGCGGCGGACGACCGACAGCGTGTAGCGCCCCGGACTGAGCCGGTAGCGCTGCTGCGTCTGCACGCGCGTCATCGGGACGGCGTCGACGCCGGCGCGCAGCATGAAGCGCGCGCCGCGCGTGTCCCCGAGGAACTGCAGGTAGCCGATGTCCGTCTCGACGTTGTCGCCGCTGACACAGCCGGTGGTGACGAGCAGCAGGAACAGGATACTCAGGGTGCGGTTCATCGGTCGGCTCCGTTGGCGAGGGCTGCGAGCGCATCGTCGATCGTGTGCGGCTCGACGTCGAGCGCGCGCCACAGTCGGTCGCTGACGAGTCGCAGGTCGCGGGGTCTGGGGGGCGCGAGGTCGAGGTCGGCCGCGCGGACCGGGCGGATCGTCGCCGGGTCGAGCCCGTAGGCCGCGCACACCCGCTCGCCGAACGCGTGGCGGCTCAGCGCCTCGGGACCGCCGAGATTGAACGTGCCGGCGGTCTCCCGCTCGAGGATTCGCGCGACCGCCTCGGCGAGGTCCGCCGCGTAGATCGGGCTGCGGAGCTCGTCGGTGAACAGCCCGGCCGGATTGCCGGTGCGGGCCGCCTCGAGCACCATCTCGGTGGCCGATCGGCGCCCGGTCGGCGAGTCGCCGTACGCGAGCGCGACCCGGAGCACCGTGCACCGGTCGCCGACCTCGCGAACGGCGCCTTCCGCGGCGGCTTTCGAGCGCCCGTAGGCGTGCAGGGGGGCCGGCGCGGCGTCGTCGGCGTAGGGGGCGTGTTCGCCGTCGTGGACCTGGTCCGTCGAGAAGAAGACGAGCCAGGCGCCCTCGGAATCGGCCGCTGCGGCGAGTTCCGCGACCGCCTCGACGTTGATCCGCTCGGTCGCTGCCGCGTCCGCCTCGCACGAAGCGACGTCGCTGATCGCCGCGGTGTGGACGATCGCGTCGGGCTGGACCGCGGCGACGAGCGTCGCCACGTCGCCGGGATCGGTGAGGTTGAGGTGGATCCGGCGGGCCGGCTCGGCGGCGGTGGACCAGACACGAAAGCCGCGAGCGCGGAGCGTCCGGTCGACGTACCGCCCGAGGAATCCCCCGGCGCCGGTCAGGAGCACACGCATGGCCGTCCAGCGTAACGTCCGCGTCCGCTCACACAACCGGCTTCCCACCGATCCGTCCCGCTTCGGTCCGCGGACCGTTGATCGCCGACGCGGATTCGGAGCGCGCGCGGAGGCACGCATTTTTCCGCGATCCCGCTGGAACCACCGGACGGGTAGGGGATATGGTTGAGATGGTGCGTACTGTCGGGGCCGCGCGCCCCGCGTTTTCGCGCACCCGCCGCAGGAACCGAACGCCAAATCACCGGAACGATCGATGAGCGACAAACCGCTGCTCACCCTGTCCGACGTCACTGTGCGCTTCGCCGGCGACTCGGGCGACGGGATGCAGCTCGCCGGAACGCAGTTCACCGACGTCGCCGCGCACGTCGGCAACGACATCAGCACCTTCCCGGATTTCCCCGCCGAGATCCGCGCACCCGCGGGGACGATCGCCGGCGTCAGCGGTTTCCAGATCCGCATCGGCGACCACGACATCCACACGCCGGGTGACGCGGTCGACGTGCTCGTCGCGATGAACCCGGCGGCGCTGAAGTCGAACCTGTCCGACGTGCGCCGCGAGGGGATGATCGTCGCGAACACCGACGCGTTCACGAAGGGCAACCTGCGCAAGGCCGGCTACGACGCGAACCCGCTCGAGGACGACTCGCTCGACGGCTACCGAGTCGTGCGTGTGCCGATCACGAAGCTCAACAAGGAAGCGGTGGATCACGTCGACGTGCCGACGTCCGCGAAGGACCGCTGCAAGAACCTGTTCGCGCTCGGCATCATGCTGTGGATGTACGACCGATCCACTCAGCCGGTGCAGGATTGGCTCGACCGCAAGTTCAAGAACAAGCCGGAGGTCGCCGAGGCGAACAAGGCGGCCGTGCAGGCGGGATACAACTTCGGCAACACGACCGACCTGATCCCGACGAACTTCACCGTCGCGCGCGCCGAGCTGCCGCGCGGCACGTATCGCAAGATCACCGGCAACCAGGCGACCGCGATCGGCTTCGTGTGCGCCGCCCGTCGCGCGGCGCGTTCGCTCGTCTACGCGAGCTACCCGATCACGCCGGCCAGCGACATCCTGCACTCGCTCGCGGCCTACAAGCAGTTCGACGTGCGCACGATCCAGGCCGAGGACGAGATCGCCGCGGTCGGCGCCGCGATCGGCGCGTCGTTCGGCGGCGCGATCGGACTGACCGGTACGTCGGGCCCGGGCCTCGCGCTCAAGGGCGAGGCGATGGGGCTCGCGGTGATGGTCGAGCTGCCGCTGATCGTGATCGACGTGCAGCGCGGCGGGCCGAGCACCGGGCTGCCGACCAAGAGCGAGCAGTCCGACCTGTTGATGGCGATCCACGGCCGCCACGGGGAGTGCCCCGCGGTCGTCGTCGCGCCGTCCACTGCGTCCGATTGCTTCACGATGGCGGTCGAGGCCGTGCGCCTCGCGACGAAGTACATGACGCCGGTGATCTACCTGTCGGACGGCTTCCTCGCGAACACCGCGGAGCCGTGGCTCGTGCCGTCGCTCGCGTCGCTGCCGGACCTGCGCTGCCACGACAACATCGATGTCGACGGCTACCAGGCGTATCGCCGCGACCCGGTGACCGGCGCGCGCGACTGGGCCGTGCCGGGCATGGCCGGGTTCGAACACCGCATCGGTGGCCTCGAGAAGATCGACGGCACCGGCAACGTGAACTACGAGCCGGACAACCACCGCCGGATGGTGGAGCTGCGCGCGAAGAAGATCGCGAACATCGCCAACGACATCGACGACGCGACGCTGACCGGCGACGAGTCGGGCGACTTGCTCGTCGTCGGATGGGGCTCGACCTACGGGGCGATCGCCGCCGCGGTCGAGGCGGCGCGAGCGGACGGTCGCAGCGTGTCGCACCTGCACGTGCGCCACTTGAACCCGCTGCCGTCGAACGTCGGCGACGTGTTGCCGCGCTTCAAGCGCGTGCTCGTGCCCGAGTGCAACTCGGGCCAATTCTGCTCGATCCTGCGCGACCGCTTCCTCGTGGATGCCGTGAGTTTCCCGAAGCTCGAGGGCAAGCCGTTCCACGTGCAGGAGATCCGCGACAAGATCCAGGAGCAACTCGAGGAGCTGAACGGATGAGCGCTGCAGGCCCGAACGGCACCCCGAAGAAAGGGGACGTCGCGACGCTGACGAAGAAGGACTTCATGACGGACCAGGAGGTTCGTTGGTGTCCCGGGTGCGGCGATTACGCGATCCTGAAGAACGTCCAGCTCGTGCTCCCCGAGATCGGCGTGCCGCGCGAGAACATCGTGTTCGTCGCGGGGATCGGCTGCTCGAGCCGCTTTCCCTACTACGTCAACACGTTCGGCTTCCACACGATCCACGGCCGCGCGCCGACGATCGCGACGGGGCTGAAGTGTGCGAACCCCGACCTGTCGGTCTGGGTCGTGACCGGCGACGGCGACGGGCTCTCGATCGGCGGCAACCACCTGCTGCACGCGATCCGGCGCAACATCGATCTCAACATCCTGATGTTCAACAACCGGATCTACGGCCTGACGAAGGGGCAGTACTCGCCCACGTCCGAGGTCGGCAAGACGACGAAGTCGTCGCCGATGGGCTCGATCGACCGGCCGATCAACCCGATCCGCTTCGCGCTCGCCGCGGAGGCGACGTTCGTCGCGCGCACGAGCGACGTCGATCAGCCGCACCTGAAGGAGGTGCTGCGTCGCGCGTCGGCACACCGCGGCGTGAGCTTCGTCGAGATCCTGCAGAACTGCCACGTCTTCAACGACGGCGCATTCGAGCAGGTGACGAACAAGCAGACCCGCGAGGAGCATCGCGTGATGCTCGAGCACGGCAAGCCGCTCGTGTTCGGCAACGAGCGCGACAAGGGCGTGCGCCTCACCGGCTTCATGCCCGAGGCCGTGCCGCTCGGTGACGGCGGCGTCGCGGTGGACGATCTGATCATCCACGACGAGAAGGCCGACGGCACCGCGTTCGCCGCGATCGTCGCCGAGATGGATCGGCACGACTCGCTCCCGACCCCGTTCGGTGTCTTCCGCGACATCGACCGCCCCACCTACGAGACCGAGCTGATGGGCCAGGTCGACGACGCCCGGGCGAACAAGCCCCACGACGACGACGCGCTGGACGCGTTGATCCGGGGTGGGGCGACGTGGGAAGTCGAGTGACGGGTCGGGGTGGTTAGCCTCCCTTCGAGTCCCGGGGGGCGTTGATTCGCGAGTGTGACGGGCGTGAGCCGGGCCTCTCAACGTCGGCTCACCACCCCGACCCGCCACTCGGGAGGGTCGGCGGTTTGCGTGGTTGCCGTGCGGGCGTGACGGGGACTTGCGCACAGTGGGGTGCCGGCTTCGCGCAACGCGGCCTCGCGCTTCACGCTTTCAGATGGGGATTTGTCCCCGAATGCTGCCATTTTCGCGTTTGAAGCGCTTCAAACCGGAATCTGTCAGCGTTGAGGGACAGATTTCGATGTGAAGCGTGACGGGTCGGGGTGGTTCGCCTCCCTTCGAGTCCCGGGGGGCGTTGATTCGCGAGTGGGACGGGCGTGAGCCGGGCCTCTCAACGTCGGCTCACCACCCCGACCCGCCACTCGGGTGGGTCGGCGGTTTGCGTGGTTGCCGTGCGGGCGTGACGGGGACTTGCGCACAGTGGGGTGCCGGCCCGGCGCAGCGCGGCCTCGCGCTTCACGCTTTCAGATGGGGATTTGTCCCCGAATGCTGCCATTTTCGCGTTTGAAGCGCTTCAAACCGGAATCTGTCAGCGTTGAGGGACAAAACCCCAGGTGAAGCGGACTCTCTCTGTAACGGAGCGGGGGTGGGTTCGTCGCTGTAGGCGATGAAGTACCACCATTGGTCCGTGTTGCGGCGGCCCGGGTTGCCGTCGCTTGCTGAGGCGCCGTTTGCACCCTGGCTCTGGGCGAGCCTTCGCCGCGTGTTTCCCGATGCGATCGCGGCGTGCCTGATGCCCGACCACTTTCACGTGCTCGCGCCGCCATCCGCGCGTAGCGACATCGCGCTCGCTCGTGCGGTCGGGCGGTTTGCCGCGGTGTTCGAGGTCGGCAGCGCGTTCCGGCCGCTGGAGGCGCCGTCGCTCGTCGCGCCGCAGAAGCTCGCCACGGTCGTGCGATACGTCGCACTGAACCCGTGCCGACCGACCCGCCGACACGGCCCCCTGTGCGCGGATCCGCTCGAGTGGGCGTGGTCCACGTATCGCGACGTCATCGGCGCCATCATCGATCCGTGGGTCGATGCGCGCCGGCTCGCGAACGTGCTCGACGACCGGCGCCCCGACTTCGTGGCGCGGCTCCATGGCTACGTGACGCGCGACTCGGCCGTCGACGTCGCCGGAACGCCGCAAGCGGCTGCCGAGTCGACGGGACCGATCGCGCGTGTCCCGCTCGCCCGCGTGATCGACGCCGTCGCTGCTGCCACCCGCCGCGATCCCGAGTCGGCCTGCCGCGCTTGCAACGCACGGCGCCTCTTCGTACACACGGCGCACCGCTACGGCTGGCGTGACCGCACAGAACTCGCTACCGCCCTCGAGTGCAGCACCCGAACCATCAGCCGATGTACGCACGACCCAGTGGACGAAACCGCGCTGCAAGCGGTCGCTCTATGCCTCGGCGACGAACGCCTCCGCCGCTTCACATCGAAATCTGTCCCCGAACGCTGACACATTCCGGTTTGAAGCGCTTCAAACGCGAATATGGCAGCGTTGAGGGACAAATCCCCATGTGAAGCGCCGCCGTCCTCGGCGCGCTGGCCGGCAACTTCGTGAACCGCGTGTTGCGGGTGCGGCATCGGGGGGTGGTGAGCGGACGTTGAGAGGCACGGCTCACGCCCGTTTCGCTCGCGAGTCGACGTTCACCGGGACTCGAATGGGAGCGAACCACCCCCCGATGCCTCACCCGCCCACCACGAAGTTCACGAGCTTGTCGGGGACGACGATGACCTTTCGGACGGTCTTGCCGCCCAAGTGACCGGCGACGTTTTCGTTGGCGCGGGCGAGGGACTCGACGTCGTCGCGGGGGGCGCCGCGGGGGATCGCGATCGTCGCGCGGACCTTGCCGTTGACCTGGACCGGGACCTCGATCGTGTCGTCGACGGTCTTCGCGGGGTCGAACGTGGGCCACTCGGCCGCCGTGACCGACGACTCGTTGCCGAGTGCATGCCACAGCTCTTCGGCGAGGTGCGGCGCGAACGGCGCGAGCAACACGACGAACGGCTCGAGCACGGCCTTCGGCAGCGCGTCGCGCTTCGTCGCTTCGTTGACGAAGATCATCAGCTGCGAGATCGCTGTGTTCAGCGACAACGACTCGATGTCGTCGGTGACCTTCTGGATCGTCTTGTGCAGCAGCGAGTCGAGGTCTGCGTCGTCGGCCGCGTCGGCGTCGGTGAAGACCGGTTCACCGCGCCCGTCCGGGATCAACAGCCGCCACGTGCGGTCGAGGAACCGCCGCACGCCCTGGATGTTGTCGGTCTGCCACTCGGCGCTCTCCTGCACCGGGCCAAGAAACGCCTCGTAGAGCCGCAGGCTGTCCGCGCCGTATTTCGCGATCACGTCGTCGGGCGTCGTGACGTTGTAGCGGCTCTTCGACATCTTCTCGATCTTCGACTCGAGCGGGCCGGCCCCGTCCTTCGCGAACCAGTCGTCGCCGCGCTGTTCGACGTCTTCGGGGTAGTACCACTTGCCCTGCTCGTCGCGGAAACTGCGCGCGTGGATCATGCCCTGGTTGACGAGCTTCTTGAACGGCTCCGACGTCGACACCGCGCCCGCGTCGAACAGCACCTTGTGCCAGAAACGCGCGTAGAGCAGGTGCAGCGTCGCGTGCTCGACCCCGCCGATGTAGAGGTCGACCGGCATCCAGCGTTTCTCGGCCGTCGGATCGCAGAACGTCGCGTCGTTGTTCGGGTCGATGAAGCGCAGGTAGTACCAGCACGAACCCGCCCACTGCGGCATCGTGTTCGTCTCGCGCGTCGCCGGCCGGTCGGTGCCGGGCAGCGTCGTCTCGACCCAGCCGCGGTCACGCGCGAGCGGCGGCTCGCCGTCCTTCGTCGCCTGGAACTCGTCGAGGTGGGGCAGCGTGATCGGCAGGTCCGCCTCGGGGACCGGGTGCGTCGCGCCGTCGTCGGTCAGCACGACCGGGATCGGCTCGCCCCAGTAGCGCTGTCGGCTGAACAGCCAGTCGCGCAACCGATACTGCGTCTCCGCACGACCGTGACCGTTCTGCTCGAGCCACTCGATGACACGCGCCTTCGCGTATTCGACGTCGAGGCCGTCGAGGAAGTCGGAGTTCACGTGCGGGCCGTCGCCGGTGTACGCCTCGGCGTTCACATCGCCGCCTTGCACGACCTCGACGATCGGCAGGTCGAACTGCTTGGCGAAGCCGTGGTCGCGCTCGTCGTGCGCCGGGCATGCGAACACCGCGCCGGTGCCGTAGCTGACCAGCACGTAGTCCGAGATCCAGATCGGCACGCGCGCGCCGTTGACCGGGCAGATCGCGTAGGCCCCGGTGAAGCAACCGGTCTTCGACTCCGCCTGCGCGATCCGGTCGCGCTCGGACTTCTTCGCGGCTTCGGCGACGTAGGCATCGACGGCCGCTTTCTGTTCGGCGGTCGTGATCGACGCGACGAGTGGATGCTCCGGCGCGAGCGTGCAGTAGGTGCAGCCGAACAACGTGTCGGGCCGCGTCGTGAACACCTCGAACGACGCGTCGGCGTCAGCGACCGCGAAACGCACGCGCGCGCCGATCGACTTGCCGATCCAGTGGCGCTGCATCTCCTTGACGCTCTCGGGCCAATCGAGGTCGTCGAGGCCCTCGAGCAACTGCTCCGCGTAGGCCGTGATCTTCAGCATCCACTGGCGCATGCTGCGCCGTTCGACCACATCGCCGGTTTCGACGTAGACGCCGTCCTTGACCTCCTCGTTCGCGAGCACGGTCGACAACGCCGGGCACCAGTTCACCGGCACTTCGGCGGTGTAGGCGAGCCCCTTCTCGTAGAGCTTCAGGAAGATCCACTGCGTCCACTTGTAGTAGTCGGGCGAGCACGTCGCGATCTCGCGCGCCCAGTCGTAGCCGAGCCCGACCTTCTTCAGCTGCGCGCGGAACGTGTTGACGTTCTTCTCGGTGATGACCGCCGGGTGGATCGAGTCCTTGATCGCCTGGCGCTCGGCGGGCAAGCCGAACGCGTCCCAGCCCATCGGGTGCAGCACGTCGAAGCCGCGCGCGCGTTTGTATCGCGACACGACGTCGCTCGCGACGTAGCCCTTCAGGTGACCGACGTGCAGCCCGTGCCCGGACGGGTACGGGAACATGTCGAGCACGTAGTAGGTCGGCTTCGTGCCGTCGTTCGGGACTGCGTAGGTGCGGTCCCGCTCCCAGGCGGCCTGCCATTTCGGCTCGATCGTCTTCGGGTCGTAGCGCATCGGTCGGAGTCTCCACGATCGGCTGGATTCGAGCCGAAAGGTAGCGCAGGAGCGACGAGGTCGCCAGCCGGCTGGTTGCGCCTCCGGTGCCGCGCGCGGATAATGGCGCCGGCGGACGGGTGACGAGATCGGAGGGCGACGATGCTTCGACGGTTCGCACTGGCCACGATCGCGCTCGCGGCGCTGGCCCCGGCGCAACAGCAGCGCCTCGTCCCGGGACAATACCCGACCATCCAAGCGGCGATCGACGCGGCGATCCCGAGCGACATCGTGCTGGTCGGGCCCGGCGTCTACGTCGAGACCGTGAGCGTCATGAAGGCGATCACGGTGCGAAGCACGCACGGGGCCGCGGCGACCGAGATCAACGGACTCGACCGGGATACGGTCGTGCGCACGGGCCCCGGCGCGGTCGTCGAGGGCTTCTCGATCACGAACGGGACCGGTCCGTTCGGCGGCGGCGTGCTGATGAACGGCGGCCTGGTGCGCAACTGCTTCATCTACGGCAATCAGGGCACCGTCAACGGCGGCGGGCTCCAGATGTGGAACGGGATCCTCACCGGCTGCACGATTGCGCGGAACAACGCTCCGGTCGGCGGCGGAATCACGGTGATCTTCGGGCAGCCGCTGATCACGAACTGCTGCATCTGGGGCAACACCGCGGGGCAGGATCCGCACATCTGGCAGGCGAGCACGCTTCCGCCGGTCGTGACCTACTCCAACGTCGAAGGCGGGTTCCTCGGCAGCACGAACCACAACGTGGATCCGAAGTTCATCGATCCGGGGCGTGGCGACTTCCGGCTGCGAGCGGATTCACCGCTGATCGGTCAAGGCACGTCGAACGCGGTGAGCGCCGTGCCGTACGACGCCGACCTCGACCCCTGGCCCGCGGTCGGTGCCCCCGACATCGGCGCCGATCTGTTTCACGCGCACACCTACGTCTACGGCGTGCCGACGCCGGGCCAGTCCCTCGTGTTCAAGGTAGTGGGCACGCCCGGGGCGACGGTGCTGCTCGCGCTCGGGCTCCGCGCCCCGCCTCAGCCGATCTTCGTGCCCGGGCTGATGGGCCGGCTCGGGATCGACCCCGCCGCGATGTTCGTCTTCGGGTTGCCGAAGATCCCCGCCGCCGGCATCACCTACTGGACGATGAAACTCCCGCCGCTGTTCCCGCGCGGCAGTTACGTCGTGCAGGGGCTCGTGAACAACGCGCTGACGAACGTCTATTCGTTGACCGTCTGGTAAGTCAGAAGTCCAGGCCGAGGGCGACGATGATTCGCGTGTCGTCCTTTTCCGGGCGGGTACCGTCGGATTCGCGCGGGGGGTCGGCGATCCGGTCCCAGACGAACGAGACGTCGAGGTCGAGGGAGGACGTCAACTCGGTCTCGACCATCGCGACCATGTGGTGCGTGTAGCGGCCGAGGTCTCGCTCGGTGAAGTTCGCCGTGTACTCGAACGTGAAATCGATCGCGCTCGACAGGGCGTACTCGAACTCGGTGCCGACGCGTAGCGCGGCAGCGCTCTCGCGCCGCTCCTGCCCCGGCGGAACGTCCTTGTACTTGATCCACTGGAACGCCGGGCCGCCGAACACGCGCCAGTCCGCTTTGCCCTGCAGAATCTCGTAGCCCGCACCGACCGAGCCGGTCCATCGTTGGCTGATGTTCTGGAACGGGTCGCGGAAGTACTCGACACTCGCCGGGATCACGTAGAAGCGATCGGTGAGAAATCGGTTCCAGTCACCCGTGGCGCGGTGGTTGTTGGCGACCGTGTCGCCGGTGTCGGTGTCGTAGGCACCGAGGTAGTCGACCACGATCCGATCGAGCGCGCTTCGCCGTTGGAACGTCGCATGGGCGTTCGCCTCCGTGCGCTCGGAGTTGCCGCGACGGATCGTCAAACCGAGCGAGATCTTGCCGGACCAATACTCCCACTCGCTGCGTGCGCCCGGTGCGATCGCGATGATGTCTTGGCGGCGAAAGGCGTACGGATCGTCGCGTCGCAGCGTGCCGTCGCCGTTTCGAAGGTCGAGCTTCCCGCGTTCGGTGCGGTCCTCGGAGAGCCGCATCTCGACGATGCGTTCGGTGCGCACGCGCGAGACGTCGTCCCAGTCGATCTTCAAGAGATCGAGCTTGTCGCTGTCGAACTCGAGTTCGTCGTCGTACATGCCGATGAACTCGCCCTTGAGCCACTCGCCCGATTTGAGTTGAACCCAGTCGAACGCGTCGGGCGGCGGCTCGAACGCGGGCTTGGTCTCGCCCGTGCCCTGCGCGGTGAGCGACGCGACGACCGAGAAGGCGAGGGCGAGCGAAGCGATGAAGCGAGTCAGTCGGAGCACGTTCGAAATCCGGCGAAAACGTCGTATCGATCGGGGGTGAAGTAGTTGCGCCACGTGTTGCGCATCATGCGCCCGCGCGTCGCCCACGAGCCGCCGCGCAAGACGCGGCGGGTGTGAAACCACGGTTCCGAGTAGTCCTTGTACGGGTCGGCGACAAATCCGGGGTATGGCTCGAACGTGGTCGCGGTCCACTCCCAGACGGTCCCGAGCATCTGGCGAAGGCCGAAAGCGCTGTCACCGTCGGCGAGCGCGTTCGCGTCCGTCAGCGGACGGAAATCCAGCGCGGCCGTCGACGGGTCGGGCGCCGTCTCGCCCCAAGGATAGGTCCGCTTCGTCGCCGAGAAGCCGTCGCGCTCGGGTGTCGCGGCCGCCGCGAGCTCCCACTCGACCTCGGTCGGCAGTCGGCGGCCCGCCCAGCGGCAGTAGGCGTCGGCCTCGAACCACGTGAGGTGCATCATCGGCGCGTGCGCGTCGAGCGGGTGCGTCGTATCGAATCGCCGCTCGGTGTAGTCGCCCGCGCCGTCCGGCGACCAGTAGACGGGCATCTCCCGCGCGTGCGCCTCGCGCCACGCCCAGCCGTGGTCGGACCAATGGCGTCGGTCGCGGTAGCCCCCGTCGCGGGCGAAATCGGCGAACTCGCCCTTCGTGACGACGCGGCGCGCGATCGAGAACGGTTCGACGTCGACGTCGTGCGCCCACTTCTCGTTGTCGAACGCGAACGGCGCATCGGGTTCGGCGCCGAGTCGGAATCGGCCGCCGGGGATCGCGACGTCGCCGCCGGGCGCCGGCGGGGCGGGTTGCGGCCAATCGACCCACGACGGTGCCGCGTAGCCGAGCGTTTGCCGCGTGTAGGCCATCGCCTCGGCGTGCATGTCTTCGTGGAAGAGAACGAGTCGGTAGAAGTAGGCGTCGTCGGCGTCGAGCGGGCCGTCGGGCAAGCGCTCGAGGATGCAGTCGAGGATCCGTGCGAGGTAGTCGAGGACCTTCGCGCGCGTCGGCAGCACGAGATCCCAGCGGCTCGGGTGCGCGACGGCCATCGAGTCGTAGAGCTCGTCGGTGTCCGCGCATGCGTCCGGCACCTTGCCGAGATGGCGGAGGATCCAGTTCTCCTGGAACCACGCGACGTGCCCGATCTCCCAGATCAGCGGGTTCACGATGTCGAGATGCGGCACCTGGAGCTGCGCGTCGCTGAGGTCGTCGCACAGCGCGAGCGTCGTGCGGCGGGCGTCGAGCAGCGCATCGCGAATCGTGCGTCCGGTGATCGGGGCCGGCAGGTTCATCGGCGCGATTGTAGCGCGCCGTCACGCCGATGGGACGCCTCAATCGGCGGCATCGATCGTCGGGTCGAGTTCGTGCGCACGTCGTTGGTCGGCGTCCGCGCGGCGTCGATCGCCACGCGCCCGCCAGGCGGCCGCGCGTTCGGCGTAGGCATCGGCCCAGTTCGGCGCGTTCTTGATCGCCCGATTGAGGTCGGCGATCGCGCGGCCGTGCTCGTTCAGGTCGTTGTGCGCCGAGCCGCGGAGGTAGAGCGCATCGGCGTCCTCCGGGTTCGCCCGGAGGAGCCAACCGAGGTCCGCCAGTGCGTCGCGCGACTTGCCGGCGTGGACGAGCACCCGGGCGCGGATGCGGCGTCCGTCCGCCCACGTGTCGTCGAGTTCGATGCTGCGGTGGGCACTGTCGATCGCTTCGTCGTCGCGCTCGAGTTCGGACAGCGTCGACGCGCGCCGCGCCCAGACCTCGGCATCGTCGGGGTCGTGCAGGGCGACCTCGTCGTAGATCGCGAGCGCCGCTTCGTATTCGCCGGTCGTCTCGAGGATCGCCGCTCGGGCGAACGCGGCGTCGTGGTCGGCGCCGAGCGAGAACTGCTCGCCGTCCACTTCGTACGGCGCGTCGTCCTCCGGCTCCTCGTCGCGCGCGCCGCGGCTCGCGTCGCGCAGCCAGTCGCGGGGATCGTGGCGATAGAACTGCGCGAGCCAGTCGAACAGCTCGTCGTGTTCGCGCGCCATCTCGCTCGGCCGCTCGAAGAAACACTCCGAGACGACCGCGAAGAACTCGGCGCGGTTCTCGGCCCCGTAGTAGTCGAGCAGCGACGGCTCGCCCCGCTCGGCGCGGCCGACGAGTTCGCGGTATTCGCGGTCGGCGATCGCCTCCCAGCGTTCATGCTGCTGTCGCGACAGCGGTGGGATGCCCTCCATCTCGCCGTCGAGGCCGTCGAGCTGGTGCGCGAACTCGTGCACGACGACGTTGCGGTCGTCGGTGCGATTGTCGAGGATCTCGGACCACGACAGGATCACCGGCCCGTGCTGCCACGCCTCGCCCATCGTCTCGGCGTCGTCGTCGCCACCGACAGAGCCGCGGAACGAGTCCGGGTAGACGAGCACGCTGAGCACGCCGTCGAAGTAGTGGTGCGGACGCGTCGCGCCGAGCAGCAGCAGGCACGCGTTCGCTGCGATCGTCACGCGGATCTCGTCGGTGATCGCGAGCCCGTTGCAGCCCACCCACGTCTTCTCCGCGGCGAACACGAGCACGTCTTCGCGGAGCTTGCGCGCGAGCGTCGGCGGCAGCTGCGCCGCCTGCGGGACGTGCGTCGCGAGATGTGCATCCCACGCGTCGGGGAACGGCCGGGCACGGAGTTTCGTCCGCCGCCGTCGTTTGAGCCAGCCGAAGATCATGGGGATGGTATAGCGCGCGGCGCCGGCGAGAAAAACGCCTTCGACCGTGGCGGAGACTGGTCACGGTCGACGTGAGGAGCGACAGTGTCCATGTCCAGGAATCGTCCGCGCTCGGGAGTGAAGACATGCGCCTCCTCGCACTGCTCGTCGTTTCGCTCGTCGGTGGCGCGACGCTCGAGAGCCAGCGGGCGCCGAACGTGCTGTTCATCGTCGTCGACGACCTGAACGACTGGGCGGGGCCGTTCGGCGGCAATCCCCAGGCCAAGACGCCGCACATCGACCGACTCGCGGCGATGGGGTCGGTCGTATTCCAGAATGCGCACTGTCCGGGACCGGTTTGCGGTGCGTCGCGGGCGGCCGTGCTCTCGGGGTTCCGTCCGGACCGGACCGGAGTCTACGGCAATCGGCAGAACATGCGCCGGGCGTCGCTCGTTCAATCGTACGCGACGCTGCCGGAGTACTTCTCGAAGCATGGATACGTGACCCGGGCGCGCGGCAAGGTCTTTCACGCCCACCGCGGGGTGCGTGGCATCGACTGCGGGCAGTGGGCGTGGGACGAGCACGTCGTCGCCGACGGCGGAACGCCGGTCGACCCCGCGAGGCGGTATTCGCGTCGCAACGGCATCTTCGGGGGCGAGACACGCGAGGACGCGCGGTTCACGAAGCCGCGCGGCTCGGAGTTCGGGTGGGGCCCGACGCTCGGCGATCGCGAGGCGACGACCGACTTTCGCACCGCACGCTGGGCCGCCGAGGTACTCGGGAAGCCGAGCGAACGCCGGTTCTTTCTCGCGGTCGGGATCTTCCGGCCGCACCTGCCGTGGCACGTACCGCAGGACTGCTTCGATCGGTATCCGCTCGAGGACGTGCGCCCACCGCGTGTGAGGCATGACGACCTCGACGACGTGCTCGATCGACACGGCCGTCCGCCGTTCGGCCCGACGCTCGACTACCGGTGGGCGACGCAGTCGGACGAACTCTTCCGCCGGACGACGCGCGCCTATCTCGCGGCGACGTCGTTCGCCGATGATTGCGTGGGTACGATCCTCGACGGCCTCGCGCGCGGGCCCCACGCCGACGACACGATCGTCGTGCTGTTGGGCGACCACGGGTGGCATCTCGGCGAGAAGCTGCGGTACCGCAAGGGCACGCTCTGGCTCGAGTCGACGCGCGCGCCGCTGATCGTCCGCACGCCCGGCATGACGCGTCGACGGGACTGCAATGCGGCGGTCAACCTGCTCGATTTGCATCGCACGCTGATCGAGGCGTGCGGGCTTCCGCCGCGACCGGACCTCGACGGGCGGAGCCTCGTGCCCCTTCTCCGCGATCCGACGTCCGCGTGGCCCCATGCGAGCGTCACGACGGGCGGGCCCGGCGAGCATTCGGTCGTCGTCGACGGCTGGCACTACATCCGGCGCCGCGACAGCGCCGACGAACTCTACCGCATCACGACCGACCCGACGGAGCACGACAACCTCATCCGGAGCGAGGCCCCTGCGGTCCGCGAGGCGATCCGTCGGGCGAGGCGCGCCCTGCCGGAAGTCTCGGTGCGTTCACTACCCGAGGAAGCGCGAACCGACGGCCCGCGCACGCTCGACCCGACGCTCACGAAGACCCGGGATCGGGCGGCCCTGAAGTAGCCGGGTCGGGTCGTGCGTCCGTGATCGGCGCCTTGCGCCGCCGCGCGCGCTCGTAGAAGAAACCCGCGGCGTTGATCGCCTGCGAGAGGACGAGCAAGATCGAAGTCCGGATCGGCTGGACCCGGGGCCGCTGTGCGAACGGCGCGCCGATCAAGCGGATGTAGAACCGCAGCGGCTCGACCTTCACGGTGCCGGCGTCTCGCTCCGCGCGCAGCCGATGGAACACGTAGGCGGCGCGCCCGTAGTTCATGTGCTGCTTGAGGAACGTCCGCAGTCGAAGCTTGTGCGAGTGCTCGATCACGGCCGTTCGGACGCGGACGTGGGGACGACCGGTCGCGTGCCAGCGATCACAGAGCTCCCGATCCTCGCCGGCTGCGCGCGGAAAGCGCGTGTCGAACCCGCCGATGTCGAGGAAGTCCTTGCGGGGCAGCGCCATGTTGTTCGACGGGAAGATCGGGCTTCCGCTCTTCACGTAGTAGTCGCACACGTACGACACGAGGAGCTGGCTCGCGCGCGAGTAAGCGTTCTCCTCGAGGCGGTTCACGGTCGAGCCGCCGCACAGCGCGTCCGGCGCCTGGCGGAGCGCGTCGGCGAACCCGCGGAGCCAATCGGGACGCGGCAGGCAGTCGTCGTCGGTGAACGCGAGGTAGTGGTGATCCGCGCGGGCGGCGCCGGCGTTTCGGGCCGCGGCGGGGCCAGAGCGCGGCTGCCGGATCAGGTTCGCGCGTATGGCGCGGGGTTGCGCGCACGCCGCCTCGATCGCCGCGGCGTCATCGCTGCCGTCGTCGACGACGATCACCTCGAAGCGATCGGAGGGGTAGTCGATCTCTGCCACCGCGTCCAAACACGCGGCGAGACGGTCCGGTCGGTTGTAGGTCGGGACGACGATCGAGAAGCCGGGCGTGACGTCCGGTGGGCTCGTCATCGGCAGATTTCCTGGACTCGACGGATGGGCACGGTCTGTGCGCCTCCCTGCGTGCGGTGCGGGCGCACGCGCTCCCGACGCGCGCCCACGATCTGCCCGTCGTCGGCTGGCTGCGCGCTCCTCTTGCTTCCGTTCCTTCGTCAGTCACGATACCAGCTCCTGCGGGGGTGCCCAAGTCTCTCGAGTCGAGCCGGGCATCTCACGCGGAGACCGAGTGGTGCATCGGTGACGAGGCAGAGTAGAATCCCCGGTCGTTCCCGCCCCCGAGGACGCCGATGCTCCTGGTCGCTCCGCTGCTGTTCGTTTTCCTGTTCCTCGTCCCGGGAACCCTGGCGGTGCTCGCGTGCACGCAGAGACGCACCCACGGCGAGCTGCCGACGCTGCTCGAAGCGGGGCTGCTGTCGGTCGTCATCAGCCTGCTGCTCACGACCGGGCTTGCGCACGGATTGGCGTCGATCGGCGCCTTCTCGCGGCTGTCGCTGTGTGCATCGGTCGGTGCGTTCGTGGTTCCGCTCGCCGTGCTCGCGAACCGACGGCGGGCCCGAGCGCCCGGATGGCGCACCCGCCCGCGCGACGTGTGTGCGGTATTGCTGTTGATCGGTTTCGGGGTCGTCTATTCGCCGCCATCGGAGTACGTCTTCGGGCAGCACGACGAAGGCACGTACCTGAACGCCGCGGCTCGGATTGCGACGCAGGGCGGCATCTGGTTCGACAGCACCTTCCGCGCTCAGTTGGACCCGTCGTGGTGGCGCGCGCACGACGACTTGTTCCTGCCCGGATTCTACTTCGCCGACGTCGACCGGCCGACGATCGCGCCGCACGGCTTTCACTTCTTCACCGCGTTCCTCGCCGCGCTCCATGCGGTCGGTGGCCTCGAGTGGGCGTTGGCGGGGCCGACGATCCTGATGCTCGTTACGCTCGCCGCGTTCACCGTGATCGCCACCCGTCTCGCGGGACCGTTCGTCGGTTTCGCGGCCGGCGCGCTCCTCGGGCTGAATCCGATGAGCCTGTGGTTTTCTCGGATCACGTTCGCCGAGGGGATGTGCGAGGCGCTGCTCGTCTCGGCGGGGGCGTTGTTGCTGTGCGGCTGGCCGTCCGGTCGTGCGCCGCGGCCGCGGGCGGCGGCGGTGTCGTCATTGCAACTCCTCGTCGGTGGCGCCGCGTTGGGCGCGGTGCACCTGACGAAGATCGAGTTCTTGCCGCTGCCGTTCGTGATGGTCGGTTTCGTGGTCGTCGTCGGCGCCCGCGGCCTGTCCGACCGGACGACGCGCCTGGTGCCGATCGGCTACACGACGCTTCTCGCCCTCGGCTTGTGGTTCGCCGGCACGACGCACGAACTCTACACGCGCGGCACGATCAGCAAGTTCCTCCTCGCTGCGACCGGCGAGGCATGGGGGTCGCCGTTTCGCGAGGAAGTCGGGCGTGCGGCGTGGATCGGGCTCGCGTCGCTCGGGGCGTGCGCGGCCGTGTTTCTCGTGTTCGGCCGCGTGTGTCGCGGCAGGATTGCGCGAACCCCGGGCCGCGCGGTCATCGCGATCGCCGGTGTCGTGTTCATGCTCGGCGTCGCCTACCTGTGGTGCGTGCCGCCGCAGCTGCTGTCCTGGGAGAATGCCGCGAAGGTCGAACCGGATCGCGCACAGCGATTCGTCGCGGCGCTGCGCACGCCGAGCGAGACCGAGCGCGGCCTGGGCCACGTCGTGCGGGGCTTCGCGCGCTATACCACGACGCCCGCACTCTTCGTCGGCCTGATCGGCGTGTTCGTGTTGCTCGCACGTCGCGGCGCGTTCGCGCTCGTGCCGTTCCTCGCGATCGGCCTCGTGCAGACGCTCCTCTACCTGGCCGTCTCCCTCGGCGTCGACAGCGGCATGTTCCCGCACTTCCACAGCTATCGGCGGTTCCTCAACGTGACGTTGCCGCTCGTAGTGCTCGGCGCGGTCGTCCCGTGGTTCGTGATCGACGACTGGCGACGCCGCCGGCTCGTGACGATCGTCGGCGTCGTGGGGGGCATGGCGCTCGTCGCGTGGATGGGGATCGCCGCCATGCGCACGTCCGAGCCGCACCTGTCCTATCGATTCTGGACGTCGTCGCGCGAGACGCTGCGGGATCTCGCGTCCCGCGCGCCCGACGACGCGGTCTGGTTCGCCGCCGCCAACGATGCGCTCGCGCTGCGCTTGCTCGTGCCGCTCCATTGCATCGAGGGGCGCGAGACGTTCGTCGTGCGGGATCCGCTCCACGACGAGCCGGCCCTCGCGGCGGTCTTCGATCGCTGTCGGAGGCTCGGTCGCACGCCGGTGCTGTTGTTCGGGTCGGGGGAGGCGCCATGGATCGCACTCGCCCAGCGGCATCTCGGTGCATCGCGCACGAAGGTCCGCGTCGTCGAGAAGACCGTCGTCGGTCGCCGGCGGCGCGTGCCGGATGCCCGAGACCGGTTGGTTTGGAAGTACGACATGGTGATCGTGCAGCCGTGACGCGGCGTCAGCGCCGGTGCAGACGCGCGATCGCGATGCCCTGTTCACCGGCCACCGCGTAGAGCAGGTAGTGCGCGTCGCCCTCGCAGTGGATCGCCGGATCGCGCAGCGCGCGTTCGGGTTCCCACGCCGGCCCGGAACGCGACGTCGATCGGGGCAGGTCGCCGCCCTCCCAGTCGGTCTCGGGTCGGAGGATCGGGACGACGCCGGTCGGACGCCACCGGCATGCCCAGCGGGCGAGGTCGACCTGCCCGACGAGGATCGACTCGGGGTCGTCGCCGATTCGCGTGAAGAAGACGAACGCGCGTCCGTCCTCGACGTGCACCGCGGCGTGCCGCATCGCCGGGAGGATCCGTCGCACGCGTCGAAACGGCGTGTACGCGTCGGGCGATGCGAGGAGTACGCCCGAGCGGTTGCCGTCCTTCGCGATCGCGTAGGTGCGGCCCGCATGCCCGAAGACCCGGAAGTAGAAGGGACCGAGCGGCTCGGAGCGCGACGTGAAGTGCAATCCGTCCTCCGAGGTCGCGACGAACGTCCGTTGCTCGCCGTCGGCGACGCCGTGGTAGTAGAGGCGGATCGTGCGCGAGGCGTGGTCCACGTGCACGTCCGGCGACGCGATGTGGTCGTCGCACGGCGTCTCGCCCAGCGACAGCGTGCCGCCGGGGTGGATGCGGTAGGGGCCCGTCACCGCGTCGGCCACCGCGAGGCGGATATGCGTCCCCCGATGGTGCGCGAAGTAGAGGTAGTGGCTGCCCAGGGGCGATGCGACCCACGGGGGCACGCGGATCAACGACGGGCCGTTGATGTTCGCGCCCTCGTCGTCGGAGAGGCCGGCCATGCCGGGGCGCACGATCGGATTGCCCGGGAGTCGCTCGACGGTGAACATGCGGCGCCACTCTACTTCATCGGGGCGCGTCGCGAACAGCCCGCGCCGTTCGCGTGCACCGGGATCGCGGGTTGACGCCGACCTCGCGCGGGTCGAGGATGGATGGTTCCGGCGGCGGTGTCGTCGCGGCGACGAGGAGAACAGCGTGGATGCACCGGATGCGCGACGGCCGCGGGTGTCGGTCGTGATCCCGGTCTTCAACGACGCGGCCGGGCTCGCGAGGTGTCTTCGGGCACTCGACGCGCAGACGTGGCCGCGGGACGCGCTCGACGTCGTCGTCGTCGACAACGGGTCCACCGAACCCCTCGCCGCGGTCGTCGAGGCGTTTGCCGACGCGCGTCTCGTCGACGAGGCGCGGCCGGGCTCCTACATCGCACGCAACCGCGGCGTGGGTGCGGCGACGGGCGAGATCCTCGCGTTCACCGACGCCGACTGCGTGCCGGCGCCCGACTGGATCACCGCCGGCGTCGCACGACTCCTCGCCGAGGCGGGCGACGTCGTCGTGGGCGGTCGGATCGAGCTGTTCGCCGCCGATCGCGACCGGGCGAGCGCGGTCGAGCTGTTCGAGATCGCGACCGCGCTCCGGCAGCGGGAGTACGTCGAGCGGGGCGGGTTCGCCGCGACGGCGAACGTGTTCGTCCGCCGCGACGTGTTCGAGCGGGTCGGCGGGTTCGACGAGGCGGTGAAGTCGGGCGGCGACGTCGAGTGGGGGCAGCGGGCGGCCGCCGCCGGCTGCCGGCTCGTCTACGCCGACGACGTGTGTGTTCGCCACCCGGCGCGCGCCACGGTCGGCGAGTTGCACCGGCGCACCGCGCGGATCATCGGCGGCGTGCACGACATGCGCGGCCGCAAGGCGTGCCGCTTCCTCGGCATCGACCGCCACCCGGTGCTCGACTTCGTCCCGCCGGTTCGCTACGCCCTCACCGCGATGCGCCACCCGGAGCTGCGCACGGTCGGCGAGCGCGCGCGCGTCGCGGGCGTGACGGTGCTCGCGCGCTACATGGAGGCGTGGGAGCGGTGGCGCCTCCTGCTCGGCGGTCGCGCGCGGCGCTGAGCGGTCACCACGCCTGCCACGGTTCGACGACCGCGCCGAATCGCGCCGCGAGTCGATCGAGGTCGTCGCGGTAGATTCGCCGGAGGTGGTCGCGGATCCGCGGCGGTGGCGGCACGCCCACGCCGCGGAAGATCACCTCGTCGACCGGGAACGCGCGCCAGTCGGGTTCGGGGTCGACGCCGAGGTGGCGGAGCACCCGGCCGAGGAGCGCGCGCGGCTCGTCGCGGATCGCCTCGAACGGCTCGATCAGCAGCTGCTCCTCGGCGAAGCGTGTGAGCCAGTTGTCGACGATCTCGATGTAGTCGCCCCGCTGGACCGACCGCGGCGAATCGATGTGCTCGATGAACGTCTGCTCCGACACGGACTCGAACGGTACCTTCGGCTTCTTGACGAGGTTCATCAGCGCCTGCGACCACGCACGCTCCATCGGGTTGCGGATCAGGAACATCAGGCGGACGTCGGGCACCAGCCAGTGCACGAAGTCGATTCGATCGGGCGTCAGGATGCTGTAGCCCGGCGTGATCTCGCCCTTGACCTTGCCCGCGCCGGGCTCGAAGTGCGCCGCGTAGGCGCGCAGCGATCGCTCGAAGTGCCAGTCGAAGAAGTGCAACTCCTTCGGCGTCGTCAGGAAGATCTCCGGGTGACAGCGCAGGTTCTCCCACAGCCACGTGGTGCCGGACTTCTGCGCGCCGATGCCGAGGAAATCGGGGAGGCAGAGCCCGTCGCGTCGGAGCCACCCGAGCCGATAGAGCCGCTTCTCGATGCGACCGGTCACGCGTTTGATTCGGTCACGCATCGGCGGCCTCCGGCGATTGGCGCCGCGCGATGATCGGCCACAGCCGCACGATGTCGCGGAGCACACCCCGGCCGCCGGGAATCACCCACCACAGCGCGAGATAGGCGACCGCGAACACGACGCCGTCGAGCGCGAGGCGCGCGACGAGCGGGGCGTCCGGCACGACGATCGCGCGCGCGAACCACGTGGCCGCGCCCGCGCCGATCGACGTCGCCGCGGGGCGAGCGATCACGAGCAGGAACGAGCCCATCCGCAGCGGCGTGTCGCGGAAGCAAACGGCCACGCCCGGTAGACGTAGCAGCAGCACCGCGATGCTGAACGCCGCCGCGACGCCGATCGTGCCCCACCGCACGCCGATGAAGAACGCGAGCATCTGCACGGTCGAGGCGAATGCGACCCAGTGGAACTGTCGGCGCGTGTGCCCCCACGAGAGGTAGACCCAGCCGGTGGCGACATTGAACGTCGTCATCAGCGCGGCCGGCGCCAGCACGCGGTAGATCGGCACGACCTCGCCCCACTGGGGGCCGAGCACGAGCCGCACGAGTTCTTCGGCGGCGACGAAGAGGAACGCGACGAGCGGCATCGCGACGAAGACGAGGACCTGCACACCGTTCTCGAAGAACGCGCGGTAGCGCTCCGGGGCGTCACGGAGCCGACTCAACGTCGCCACGGCGACGGCGGTGAGCGGCACGCTGAGCTGCGCGACCGGCATCAGCAGCAGTTGCCACGCCTTGCTGTAGATCCCGAGCGCGTCGGCGCCACAGAATCGGCCGACCAGCATCTTGTCGAGGCTCTTCGCGAGGACCTGCAGCATGCCCTTCGCACCGAGGTAGCCGCCGAACGACAGCATCGGCCGCACGCCGGATCCGCGGACCGCGCGGCCGGGGCGCCACGGGCACAGCCACCACACGCCGACGAGGTTCACGATCGAATAGCCGAGTTGCAGGACCACGAGCGACCAGTAGCCGGCTCCGGCGGCGGCCGCGACGACGGCGGCCACGGCGGAGACGACGATGCCGGTCAGGTCGAGCGCCGCGAGGCGGCCGAACTGCATCGACCGGCGGAGCAGCGCCTGGTGCTGCACGGTCAGGCCGCCGGCGATCACGGTCGTCGCGAGCACGAGGGTGACCGCCACCATCGACGCATCGCGGTAGAACCACGCGACGATCGGGGCCGCGGCGGCGGTGAGCGCGGTCAGGCCGGCGGCGATGCCGGCGTTGATCCAGAAGAGCGTGCTCACCTGGTCGTGGGTGATCTCCTTGCGCTGGATCGTCGACATCGGGAGCCCGAAGTCCTTGAAGCGATCGGCGAGGCCGACGACCGCGAGGACCGCCGCGACGAGCCCGAAGTCCTCGGGCGCGAGCATTCGGGCGAGCACCGCCGTGCTGCCGAGCGTGATCGCGAACTTGCCCGCCTGCGCGACCATCGTCACCGCGCCCCCGCCGACCGATCGCGACTTCAGGTCGTCGGCGCCGTGGGCGTTCGTGAAGAGCGATCGGCGCTCGGGACGTTCGGGCATCGTCGGGATCCACGGTCGGGTCGGTCGGCACTCGGCGTCACGGCGTTGCCGCGAACGTGCCCGCCGTCCACCGACGAGACGTCGGCGGTGAGGAGACCGACGTACGATACCAGATCCGGCTCGATCCCGGCATTGCTGCCCTGGTAGACTCGGGGTTTCGCTCTCGAACGGGGATCTCGGTATGATCGTCGCACACGACCGTCGCTTCGCATTCATCCGCATCGGCAAGACCGGTACGACGACGCTCCGGAGCGTGCTCGAGCAATACGGCGAGGCGTGGCCGCTCACGGCGGAGGAGTTCGCGCTCTACAACCGGAACATCCCCGCGCACCATGCGCGCGAGAAACTCGGGCCCGACGTGTGGGCGCGCTGTTTCACGTTCTCGGTCGTGCGCAACCCATGGGACTGGGCGATCTCCAACCTCGCCTACAACCAGGGAAAGCTCCCGTTCACGACGCCATTTCACCCGCGAAAGAAGGTCACTGCGGAGCAGATCCGCGAGCTTCGCGACCTCTTCCGCGAGCACTACCACCGCGGCGTGACGTGGAGCGAGACGATCACGCAGAAGAGCCGACTCTCCGACCCCGACGGCAATCTGCTCGTCGATTTCGTCGCGAAGCTCGAGCGGATCCAGGACGACTTCGACACGATCTGCGAACGCGCGGCGATCCCGAAGGCGAAGCTTCCGCGGTTGAACCGCACGCGGCGAAAGGCGTATCACCGCTACTACACCGACGAGACGCGTGACCTCGTGGCCGAGTTGTGGCGCGACGACGTCGACGCGTTCGGCTACACGTACGACTGACGCGGTCGTTCGGTCAGCGCAGCACGCCGCGTCGGCGAAGGAAGCGGGCCGGGCCGTCGAGCGCCCGGAGGAACAGGCCGCTGACGCGGCCGATCGTCTGGCGGGTGAGTGACGGCGGGGGACCGTCGAGCTCCGGGAAGAGGCGGGCGGTGCAGCGCCGCATCGCGGCGTCGCCGACGATCGCGCGGTAGAAGTGGTTCGACGCGAGCCCGCGCCACCGGTCGAGCACCGCCATCTCGTCGGCGCGGCCGCCGAACGCGACGCCGTCGAACGAACTGCCTTCGCCGTGCGCGGCCACCCGGCGCATCGAGTCGTCGCGGAACGTGCCGCCGAGCCGCGCCGACAGGTCACGCCGGTAGGCGGCGTCGGTGAACCAGTGATTGTAGAGCACCGGGATGCACGGCTCGTCGACGATCGACGTCTCCCCGAGGCACTCGCGCGCGTATTGCACGTAGAGGTCGCGCGCGGCGAGCGCCTTGTCGAGCCGTTCGCGCGGGACGTCGGACCCGAGTCGCACGCGGTGCAGCCGGCTCGCGAACAGGTTGTAGTGATCGCGGAGGACGACGACGTTGAGGCGCGTCCGGCTCGGCCCGAGTGCCCGTTCGCGTCGCGATCGCTCCTCCGGCGAGAAGACCGCGCGCAGGTCGCAATCCTCGAAGTTGTAGATCAGCAGGCGCTTCTCGGTGAGCGCGCCGCTCTCCTCGGCGCGGCATGCTTCGGCCTCGTCCACCGACCCGCGCCGTTCGAGGCGACGGCGCGTCTCGGTGAACGGGCTCTCGCCCACGCGGCAGTTGTTCAGCACGTACGGTTCGGCCGCGAACTGTTCCGCGATCCAGTTGAGAATCGCGTGATGGCCGGAGCGCTTGCACGCGACGATGCAGATCTCCACGTCGTTCGTGAACCCGGTCGACTCGGTCACGACGTCGTCTCCGCGTGGGGCGCCTCGAGCGGCAGGCCGAGCAGTTCGAGGAAGCGACCGGCCACGTCGTCGATCGTGAAGCGACGGAGCCATGCATCGTCCGGGGGCGGCGCGCCGCCGTCGAGCGCGCGGCGGATCGCCTCGGCCATCGCGGCGACATCGTCCATCGGCACGAGCAGGCCTTGCTTGCCGCCGTCGAGCACCTCTGCCGGTCCGCTCGGACAGTCGGTCGCGACGACCGGAGTGCCGACCGCGAGCGCCTCCGCGATCACGTTCGCGAACCCTTCCCACGACGACGACAGCACGAACACGGCGGCCCGGGCCATCCACGCGTACGGGTTCGCGACGTGGCCCGGCAGCGACACCGCGTCGGCGAGGCCGCTCTCGGCGATGCGGCGTTCGAGGTGCGGCCGCTCGGGCCCCTCGCCGAGGATCACGAGGCGGGCATCCGTGTCGCGACGCACCGCTGCGAACGCGTCGATCAGGAGCGGGAAGTTCTTCTGTCGCGCGAGACGTCCCACGCCGAGCACGATCGGCGGCCCGGGTTCCGCGAACCACGGGTGATCGACCGGTTCCGCCGCTTTTGCGGCGATCGCGGCCGTGATCGCGGGGTTGTAGATCACGTGGATGCGATCGCGATCGATCGACGTGATCTCCGCGATTTCGTCGGCGACGCCGGCCGAACACGCGACGACCGCATCGGCGCGGCGGGGGAGCGTTCGGAGGCCGCGCCGTACGTGGCGCGGAAACGCCGCCGCCTCGTGCTCGAACCGGCGGCGAAGGTTGTTGCACACGCGCACGACGACGCGACACGGTACGCACGACAGCCGCCGGGCGACGATCGCCGGCAGCGCGGCGAACGGCAGCGTCGAGAAGAGTGCCCGCGGTCGGTGCCGCCGGAGGTAGACGGCGAGCTTCAACGTCGATCGCAGGTAGCCGTGCGTCTTCAGGTCGACGACGCGCACGCACGACGGGATCCGGTCGCGGTGCTCGCTGTCCGCGTTCGCGAGCACGAGGTCGACGCGGTAGCCGGCATCGACGAACGCGCGGGCGAGGTGCCACACGACGGTCTCCTTGCCGCCGGGGCCGACCCACAGCAGGAAGATCGCGATGTCGGGTCGGGCCGTCGTCACGGGGCGGGTCTCCGGGGCGTCGTGCGAGCGTCGAGCAATCGAGTGTACAGTTCCACCAACTCGCGGTTCAACACGTCCCGATCGTAGTCGCGGCGTACGGTGCGTCGCCCCGCGTTTCCCATCGCGACGCGTCGCGCCGGATCGCCGAGCAAGGCCCGGATCCGGTCGGCGAGGGCGTCGACGTCGCGTTCCGGGACCAGGAAGCCCGAGACGCCGTCGTCGACCAACTCGGGAATGCCGGCGTGCCGCGTCGCGACGACCGGCCGCTCGGCGGCCATCGCCTCCTTGAGGGTGTTCGGGATGCCCTCCTCGTCGCCGTTCGCGGCGGTCACCGACGGCGCGACGAGCAGCGCCGACCGACCGACGTGCGCACGGATCTCGTCGTGGGTCTGCTCCCCGAGGAAGCGCACGCGGTCCGCGATCCCGAGCGACGCGACGAGTGCCTCGAGTTCGGCACGAAGGGGGCCGTCGCCGAGGATCGCGTAGTCGACGTCCGGGCAGTCGGTCGCGACCGCGGCGATCGCGCGGATCGCGTATGCGACACCCTTCTTCTCGACGAGCCGGCCGATCGTCAGGATCCGCGTCGGTTCGGCATCGTCGCCGGCCGCGGGCGTGAAGCGGTCGACGTCGATGCCGGAGCGATGCACGACGATCCGCTCGGGGTCCGCGTCGAGTTCGGCGACGAGGCGACGCCGGAAGTAGTCGCAGCTCGCGAGGAAGAGGTCGCCCCGCGCGAGCAGGTGCCGGTAGACGTCGCGCCCGTGTCGGCGGAGCGACCACGAGAGGTCGTAGCCGCGGAACGACGTCACGAACGGCGCGTCGAGCACGCCGGCGTCGCGGAGCACCGCAGCGACCGCGCCGAGTGGGCCGAACTGCGCGTGGACCACATCGGGACGCGCGGGGAGCCGGCCGATCACGTGCAGGAAGAAGAGCGCGTCGATCGCCGGTGTCTTGCGGTCGCGGAGGTAGAGACGCGCGATGCGGAGGAGCGCGACCGGATGGCGGAGCGCGATCCGTGCGACAAGGGCGATCGCCTGGAGCGCGCGCCGACCCCGGGTCGTCGGCACACGGGCCGAGACGACCGTGCAGCCGTCGGCGACGAACGTCGCGTCCGGATCGGACGCTTCCCGGGACACGACGTCGACCCGGTGGCCGAGGGCGAGCAGCCCGGTGACCTGCCCGACGATGAAGGTCTCGGTGACGACCGGGAAGCGGTTCACGAGGAAAGCGATCCGGAGGGGACGCATGCGTTCATTATCGTCGGGCCGCAGGGTGTGAACAAGGCGACGCGAGGCGACACCGTCGCGGGGTTGACGCTCGGCCCGATCGCGCGGTAGCGTCGACCGACGAGACGCTGCGTTCGAGAGGCTCGAGAGGAACGACATGACGACGGCCGCCCGGAAGTTCGTCGGCCGGGTGATCCACACCGGCCCGCTGTGGCGCGGCTACCAGGCCGTCTCGTTTCGACGCTTTCGACCGCGCATCGACGAGGCGCGCGCGCGCGACGACCTGCGGCTCCACCTCGGGTCCGGCGATCGAATCCTCGACGGCTGGATCAACGTCGATCGCCGGATCGATCGCCGCGTGCTCGCGCTCGGGCTGCCCGGCGGGCTCCGGCGCTTCGACGACGACTCGGCGCGGTGCATCTACGCGTCGCACTTCCTCGAGCACCTCGACTACCGAACGGACGCGGTCGCTTTCGCGCGCGAGTGCCACCGGATCCTCGTGCCCGGGGGCACGCTCCGAGTCGTCGTCCCCGGCATCGAGAAGATCCTGCGCGCCTACGTCGCGGGCGACGACGCGTTCTTCGCCGTCCAGCGAACGATGCACCCCGACTGGTGCACGACGAAGCTCGAGCATCTGCTCTACGCGCTGCAGCAGGACGGCGAGCACCGCTACGGATACGACTTCGAGACGATGGCGAAGCTGCTCGGCCTCGGTGGCTTCACCGACGTCCGGCTCAGCGACTACGACGCGAGCACGGTGCCGGAACTCCGCGTGGACTACCGTGCCACGACGGGCCCCGACGGCGCGTATCTCTCCCTCTACGTCGACGCGACGAAGTGAGGCGCGAGGGCCCGTGATTGCGGGCGCGGGTCAGGGACGTTTCGGCCCTTCCCCGGCGACCTCGTCGAGGGCCGAGCCCGGCACGCGGGAGCGGATCTTCTGCAGGGCGCGGTGGTAGCGCATCGTGGCCGCTTCTTCGGAGATGCCGAGGAGGGTCGCGACGACACGGTTGGGTTGTTGTTCGATGCCGCGGAGGACGAGGATCTCGCGGTCGGTGTCGCCGAGGGCTTCGAGCGCTTCGTGCAGCGCGTCGTGGCGTTCGTCGCGGAGCACCCGAGAGACGACGCCGGTGATCTCGGCCGTCACCTCCCGCGGCGCACCGTCGCCGTCGTCGAGCGCGACGTCGCCACGTCGGATGCGCCGCCGTGCGAGGTTGTTGACCTTGTAGACGAGCGTCCGCGACAGGAAGCGGATCAGCGTGGTCGCGTGACCGTCACCCGTCGGTGCGAGTTCGGGCAAGCGCGAGAGCGCCGTCAGCCACACCTCGTTGACGAGATCCTCTGGGTCGACTTCGCTGCGCAGGTGTCGGCCGAGGCGATAGCGCGCCTGGGTGCGCAGCAACGGGGTGAAGCGCTCGATCAACCACGCGACGCTGTCGGTCGCGCCATCGATCGCGAAGCGAACATGAACCGACGTCTGGTCGCCGGGGGACCGCTCTTCCATCGGTGCGCGCGCTCCATCGAGTTGCCGCCTGCGCCCATTGTGGAGCACGAGGGCGGTCCGCGTCAACGCGTCCGCGCCCGGTCGATTCGCTCGAACAGCCGTCGCCACGATGCAGCGGCGGTCGGCGTCGTGCGCTCGACGAGCCCGCGCCACGCCGATTCGCGCGCAAGGGCGGCCAGTGCCCCAGCGACTGCGTCGTCGTCCCGGCGTTCGAGGAGCCACCGCCAGTGGGCGAATGCGAAAGCGGTCGTCTCCGCGTCGCCGTCTCGCTCGAGCACCGCGATCGTCGCGGCGCGCGCCGCGTAGAGGTGGTCGGCGCTCTCGCGCGCCGGTTCGAGTTCGAACACCCGTCGCCAGGCGGCGGCCGCGCGGGGCCAGTCGCGACGGCCGGCGGCGACGATCGCCCAGTCGCGCCACTCGATGGCGCTACCGAGGTGCGCCGTGTCCGATGGATCCGCGTCGAAGCGGCGCGCCGCCTGCGCCAGGGGTCGAACGAACCGCATCCACGCGCGGGCCCGCTCGTCCAGAAGGCCGGGGTCGGCCTCGGCGGCATCGACGAGCGTCTGCAGTGCCGCGCGAAACTCGCCGTTTCGGAGCCGGCATTGCGCGAGATTCGCGACGACCCGTCGATCGTCGGGTCGGATGCGGAGCGCCCGTGTGTAAGCGCTGCATGCTTGCGTCCACTCACCGATACACTCGTGCGCGTAGCCGAGGTTCTTCGCCGCGTGCGAATGGGTCGGTTCGGCGCACTCGGCGCGTTCGAACCAGACGATCGCGTCCTCGAAGGCGCCCGCGCTGATCAGGAGGCGGGCGTAGTTGTAGCAGGCGCTCGCGTGTGTCGGATCGAGCGTGACCGCGCGTCGGTATTCGCTACGCGCGTCGGCGATCGCGCCGCTGTCTTCGAGCGCGACCGCGTGGTCGTAGGCCGCCAGCGCGTCGTTCGGCGCGACCTCCGTCGCGCGTCGGTATGCACGCCGCGCATCGGCGAGCCGCCCGGCCGCGAGCAGCAGCTTGCCGCGCAGTTGGTGGCCTTCCGCCGCGTCGGGATGTCGCTCGACGAACTCCTCCGCTGCGGCGAGTGCCACCTCGGGGGTGCCGAGCAATCCGCGCGTCAACGCGATCGAGTAGGCCACCTGCGCGTTGTCCGGTGCGAGGCGCGCGGCCTTCCGGTATGCCTCGAGCGCCCGCTCCAGATCGCCGGCGTTGTGGTACGCCTTGCCGAGGTCGATGCCGACGCGGACCGGCTCCGCGGTGCGCTTCAGCGCGCCGCGAAACGCCGCGATCGCCTCGGGCCACCGCTCCTCGCGCGTGTGGAGGTAGCCGAGGATCGCGAGCGCTTCGGGGTTGTCGGGTTGCTCGGCGAGGACGCCGTCGACGAGCTGCCGTGTGTATGCGGGATCGCGAGACTGGGAGAGGAGGGCCATTGCCATTCGCACCTCGACCTCGTCCGGTGCGAGTGCCATCGCCGCTTCCGCGTCGGCGCGGGCACCCTCGACGTTGCCGAACTCGTTGCGCATCGTCGCCGCCCAGGCGCGGATGAACGGGTCGTGCGGCGCCCGCCGTACCGCGGCCTCGAGATCTGCGCGGGCACCCTCGGCGTCGCCGTCTCGGAGCCGCAGGACCGAGCGCACGCGCAGGAGTATGAGGTCGTTCGGCCAGCGCGTCTCAGCGACGGCGAGGTGGCGGCGCGCCCGCTCGAACTGGCCCGTGCGGGCGAGCGCGTCCAGCAAGCCGGTGTAGATCGTGACCGCGTCGACACCGTCTGCCAGTGCGCGCTCGTAGGCTTCGATCGCCTCTTCGGGCTTGCTCGCGTCGGTACTGATGCCGATCAGATTGGCGCGCGCGCCGTGAGCGCCGGGGTCGAGTTCGATCGCGTGCCGATAGCTCTGACGCGCGCCGTCCAGGTCGTCCGCGGCGTGGAGGCACAACCCGCGAAGCAACCACGCCTTCGCCGAGTCGGCCCAATGGTGCACCAGGACATCGGAGATGATCCGCAAGTCGCGCTCGGGTCCGCCGGCGCCGGCGATCACGCGCGCCTTTCCCTGGAAGTAGAGCGCGCGCGGCGCACTCGTGCCGAGGATCGCCCGGTCGATCGCCTCGAGCCGGCGTTCGGCATCCGGGACGTGCGTGACCATCGACGGATCGAGGCCCTGTTGGCTGAGCAGGTACCACTCGAACGAACTCGTCTCGCTCGGCGGGCCGGTGGGTCCGTCGCCCAGCGCGTCGGCCGCGTCGCCGACCTGCGCCGCATGGTGCAGGCGTTCCGCGAGGCGTGGATACCAGTGTCGAAGCGCACCGTGGTTCTCGAGCACCGCGGTCGCCTGGTCGAACCTGCCGCGGTGCATCCAGCACAGCGCGGCGCCCGCGATCGCTTCGGCGCCGTGTGTGTCGTCGCGCGCAAGTAGCGGTGCGAACGCATCGATCGCGCCGGGCCAGTCGAGTTGGCCGAACGCGAAGAACGCGCGCTCGAGCCGCTCTTCGGCCGCGGCCTCGTCGCGGGCGCGTTCGGCGGCAGCGATGTCGTCGGCCTTCGCGAACAGGTAGCCCGCGAGCGTACCGACGACCGGCACGCCGATCGCGAGCACCGCGATCAGCGCGGCGCTCGCCGGTCGGCGTCGGCACCAGCGCAGTGCGCGCGCGAGCGGGCCCGGCGGACGCGCCAGGATCGGCTCGCCGATGCGCACCCGGCGGAGGTCCTCGGCGAAGTCGGCGGCGCTCGCGTAGCGGTGGTCCGGCTCCTTCGCGAGCGCGACCGCGAGCACCGACGCGAGATCGGTCGGGATCGCGGCGTTTCGCCGCGCGGCATCGAGCGGTTCGTCGGAGAGGATCGCACGGAAGAGCTGCTCGCGCGTCGCGCCTGCGAACGGCCGCTCGCCGGTCGTCGCTTCGTAGAGGGTGACAGCCAGCGCGTAGACGTCGCTCCGCCGGTCGACCCGCGCGGGACCGGCGAGTTGTTCCGGCGCGAGATACGCCGGCGTGCCGAGCACGAGGCCGGAGTGCGTGAGTGTCGCGGCGTCGGATGCGTCGTCGCGTGCGAGGCCGAAGTCGACGAGTACCGGCGTGCCGTCGTCGGTGACGAGGATGTTGCCGGGCTTGACGTCGCGATGGACGAGGCCCGCTTCGTGCGCGACGTGCAGCGCGTGCGCGACCCGCTCCGCGACCTCGACGGATTCGAGCACGCGGCGGCGTGCCTCGGCCGACGTCGTCGAGTCGGTCGTCGCGCGGGTCCGCTGGATGCGCTCGGCGAGGGTCGTGCCCTCGATGTATTGCATGCTGACGTAGGGCGCGCCGTCGACGAACCCCATCTCGTGTACGCCGCACAGGTTCGGGTGTTCGATGCGCGAGGCCGCTTCCGCTTCGCGCCGGAGTCGTTCGCGCAGCGTCTTCGAATCGGCCGACAGGGGCGGGAGCACCTTGAGCGCGACGCGCCGGTTCAGCGTCGGGTCGGTCGCGAGGTAGACGACCCCTTGCCCGCCGCGCCCCAGCTCGCGCTCGACGCGGAAGCGGCCGATCGACAGCGTGTCGTCGTCCGCCGGACGCGGCGAGTCGTCCCCCTCGGTCGCGCGAGCGAACTCGGTGGCGATCACGTCGGCGAACGCGGGGTAGCGGGCTTGATACTCGGCGAGCGTCCGTTGTCGGCCGCTGGCCTGGTCGTCGAGCAACTCGCCGAGGAACGCGGCGACGATCGCGAGGGAGTCGTCGTCGGGTTCGTGCATGCGGCTCTCCGTGGGCGTCCGAGGGATTGGTGTCGCGACCGCCCCGATCCTAACGCGAAGTTCGCGAGATTCCGTGCGTACGCAAAAAACGAGCGGCCCGCCGAATTGGCGAGCCGCTCGGTGACCCCTCTCGGGCAGATCGGGATCGGATGAGATCAGTTGACGCGGACGACCGCGACGTTGCCGACGTCGAAGCCGTTCGGCGCGCTCGGGTTCAGCGCGACCGCGCCGACGTAGAGCGTCGAGTTCTGCGGGAGGCCGACCGGGATGCCGAAGCTCGCCGAACCAGTGCCCGAGGACGACAGCGTGCCCGCGAAGCCGGAGGTGAAGTAGGGCAGCCCGCCGCACGCCGTGAGCAGGAACAGGTTGTCGATGCGCATGTTCAGGTAGTTGTTGGTGCCGAGTTGGAACGGGGTTTGTCCGAGCGACAGCGCGCAGCAGTAGGGGCGGCTCGTCGACGTCGGGAAGTTCAGGCCGATCGAGGCGGTGCTGCCGCGAACGCCGGTCGTCGTGATGCGAACCTTCTTGTCCTGGTAGATGTCGAGGCCGCTCCAGATTTCGCTGCCGAAGTCGTTCGACGCGAGGATCGTGCCGGCGCCGTTGCAGCGGTAGACGACGCCCTGGTTGTTCGCGACGAACAGCTCGTTGCGCACCTCGTCCACGCAGCACGCGTTCATGAAGCCCGCGCTCGTCGTGATCGTGCGGACGATCGAGCCGGTGGTCGTCATGATGTATGCGCCGGTCTGGGCGGTCATCAGCAGGTTGCGGCTCGACGGGATGTACTCGAGCCCCGTCATGTTCGGAAGGCCACTGCGCACGGTCGTAGCGGCGTAGGTCCGGCTGTCGACCTTGATCAGGTAGCCGCTGAAGGTGCCGCACATGAAGTTGCCGTCGGCCCCGTTTCGCGTCAGCGCGTTGAGCGTGCCGGCGCCGGAGATCGTCCGGAGCGTGTTCGTGCTCGGCCAGATTTGCGCGAAGATCCCACTGGAGAACGTCGCGTAGAGGTCGCCGTTTTGGCCGGCCTCGAAATCGTTGCAGACGCCCATCGCCGACGGGTAGGTCCGCGACGTGGAGGGCGACCCGGACGGCGCGCTCATGTACTTCAGCGACGCCGGGCTGCTGCTCGTCACGTAGTTCGTGCCACCGTTCGTGACCCACGTCCGGACGTTGTTCGCGGCTTCGGTGCTGCGGATGACGGCGAGCCGCCCGCCCCAGGTCCACCGGATCACGCCGGGCGAGTTGCTGATGGACGACATGACGAGGGTTTGGGCGGAGGCCGAGCCGGCCAGAACACCCAGGAGGAGAAGAGAAGAAGCGAGACGCATGGTTGCTGCCCCCTGTCGGGTGCCGCTTGGTCGGCCACCGAGCGGGCGCGTCGTGCGCCCTCGTCCTCGGCCGGCGATCAGGAGACCATCGCGGCGGTCTGCCCCGTGGGTGTCGCGACCGTGGGGGAGGCCACGCGGATTCACGAGAAATCCGGTCCGCGTGCAATCGAGCCGGCTTTTCTCGGACGCGAGCAAGGCGTCGTTCTCGAGGCTCGCGTTGACCGTGGTGGAAGCTCGACGTCACGGGCACGATCTACGGCAAGCACATCGACACGCTCCAGCCGGTCGAGATCGACGTCGCCCACGCGATCGGCATCGGCAAGCCGACGATCGAGCGGATGAAGGTCTGGAGCTGACCCGGCGGCCACCCGGGGCTTTCCGCGCAGCCGCTTCGGCGGTAGGCTCGCGGGGCGATGCGAGATCGACAGGGTGATTCGGAGGCGCCGCGGTGGGTTCTCCCCCTGCTCGTGGCGTTCAGCGCCGCGGCGGCGGTGGCGCACGCGCTTTCGGTGCGGCCGACGACGAGCATGCGCACCGACTCCGCGGAGTATCTGCGGCGGGTGCGGCAGCTCCTGGACGGGGACTGGTTCTTCAACACCGTCGAACTGGGCCACCCGCTCTACGTCGCGTGGTGTGCCGCGGTGCACGTCGTGCGCGGCGGCGGCGAGTCGGCCGAGAGCATCCTGTGGTCCGGCCAGGTCGCCGGGATTCTCCTGAGCGTGAGCGGCGTCGTCCCCGCCTACTGGCTCGGCCGATCGTTGCTCGCGAGTTGGCCGGGCGGCGTGCTCGTCGGGATCCTGTACGCCGTTGCACCGGTCTCGGTGTGGTGGGCCGGCGAGTTGATGTCGGATGCCGCCGCGATGGGCGCCGCGATGTGGGGGGCGGGGTGCCTCGCGCGCTGGAGCGACCGGGGCGGCCGGGGGTGGCTCGCGGGTGCGGCGATCGCGGTCGGCGTCGCGACGCTGTTTCGCGTGTCGACGGTGTTGCTGCTGCCCGCGTTCGTCTACCTGTGGTCGCTCGGCGCCTACCGGCATCGACGCTGGTTCTCGGCCGGCTACGGCCTGCTCGCCGGGGTCGTCGTCGTCGGGTGCGCGATGCTGCATCGCGCGGCGTTTGCCCCCGACCGCCCACTCGCGGGCTACTTCCACCGATCCTCGCTGAACGCGGTCCTCGATTGGAGCTTGCTGACGTCGGCCGACGGCGGCGGCATCGTGCTTCGGGACGCGCGGCACGGTTTCAGCGACGTTTGGCTCGTCGTCGCGGCGATCGGATTGGTCGTCGCAGCGATCTGCAACCGCCGGCTGCTGATCGTCGCGGCGTTGTGGTCGATCCCGCTCGTCGGCCTGCCGATGGTCAACCGCAACACGCCGTTTCAGATCCGGTTCCTCGTGCCGCTCGTGCCGATCGTCGCGCTCGGGCTCGCGCTCGTCGTTCGCGTCGTCGCGCGCCGAGTCGGTCCCGTGCCCGCTGCGGCGGGTGCGCTCGGGCTGATCGCGGTCGCCGCGTGGCACGCATGGCCGGACCTCGTGTGCCTGCGGACCCGCGACCACGTCGGGCACGCCACCGGCGCGTGGTACGGCCGGCATGCGCCGGCGCGCAGTCTGCTGCTCGTCGGCGACGACCTCGTGAGCGTGCAGGTGCTCGCCCCGACGTGCGAGCCCTACCTCGTCTCGCGGCAGCAGTACGGCCGGTGGCCCGAGCCGCGCGCGCGGTCGGGGCCGGCGGCGATGTTGATGATCCGGCGGTCGCTCGTGCGTCGCGTGCCGGTCTACTTCTCGGACTACGTCGCGCCGGGTGTCGCTCGCGCGCTGCACGCCGCGTACGAGGTCGAGCGCGTGCATGGGTTCCCGGCGCTCGCGATCCGGAACCAACACGATCCGCTCATGCGCCGTCTCGGCGCGGCGATGCATCGCAGCAGCGACGTCGGTGTCTACCGGATCGTTCGCCTGAGGCCGGACGCGATTCGCCCGCTCCCGCCGGCGCCGGTCGAGCGCGTCGGCCGCGGCCTGGTCCTCCGCAGACAGCTGCGGGACGCGCACGGGCGGCGCGTCGCGATCGCGCTGGCCGCGCACCCGGCGGTGCTCGACTGGACGCGACGGCGGCCGTTCAAGCGCGCCCGGTTTCGCCAGGCGCGACACGAAGGCGCGCCGGTTCGGGTCGACGCCGATGGCAACTTCACCGCGAGCGTGAACGACGTCGGCACCGCCCGCTGGCTCGCCTACGGCCTGCTCGACGACGCCGGCGCGTTGATTGCGGTCTCGGTTCCCCAGCGCCTGTAACGCGACGGCACGGGCTCGCTACCGGCGCGGTGGCCGGCTACGATGCGCGTCTCGATCCACGGACGACTCGAGTGCAACGCGCGGGAGCATCGGCGGATGGCGGGCATGAATTGGCGAACGGCAGCTCTACTCCTCGTCCTCGCCGTGCAGGGCGGCCTGGGCGCGTGGTACGTGGTTGCGAAGCCGCTGATGCACGCGCCGGACGAGAACGAGCACTTCATCTACGTGATGCTGGTGCACGAGAAGCGGACGCTGCCCGAGATGTGGCGTCCCGATGCCGAGGGGATCGGGCAAGGGCACCAGCCGCCGCTCTACTACGCCGTGCTCGCGCTCGTGCACGCCGCAGTCGGACCGACGATCGCACCCGGCGCCGATGCACACCGCGCGGTGGACGACGCGTACCGCGTGTTCCGCCTGGCGACGCTCGTGCTGTTCGGCATGTCGACGGTGATCCTCGCGTTTGCCCTCGCGACCCGACTGGCGCCCGACGATGTTCCGCTCGCGTTCCTGACCGCGTCGTTCGTCGCGTTCTTGCCGATGTTCCTGCACCTGTCGACGAGCATCGCGAACGGCATGGCTGCGAATGCGCTGTGTGCCGCGGTGCTCCTCGTGACGGTCGCGTGCTTGCAGGCGAGCGGGCCGATCGGCTGGCGCCGCGCGGGGCTGCTCGGGCTGTTGCTCGGTCTCGCGCCGCTGGCCAAGGTCACCGCCGCGCCGGTGGTCGCCGTGTGTGGGCTCGCGATGCTGCCGATCGTCTGGCGCGCGCAACGACGCGGGCTGAGCCTCGCGCTGTTCGCGCTCCCCACGATCGTGCTCGTCGGCGGGTGGTGCGTTCGGAACGCGGTGATCTACGGCGATCCGCTCGCATACGGCGGCTTCCAGGAGTCGTTCCGAGGCTTCTCCGGCGACTTCGAAAAGGGAGTGGCGCTGAAGCACCTCCCGACGCTTTGGGCGTCGTTCGTCGGCGTGTTCGACAACCACTCGATCCCGCCGGGTCTCTACCCGAGTTGGGTCTACCTCGCGACGGCGATCGCGACCGGCGCCGCGCTACTCGCCGGCGCCACGCTGGGTCGACGACGTCCGCGCGTCGCCGGCCGCACGACCCTCCTCTTCGTCGCAGCACTCGTGGCGACGGCGGCGTTCTTCGTCGTCAGCAGCCTGAGCCTCGCCCACTTCCAAACCCGCTACCTCTTCGTCGTCCTGCCGGTCATCGCCTTCTATGTCGCCCGCGGTGCCCTCGCGCCATTCCGAGGGACGGGGCGCGCGGTCGCGGCAGTGTGTTTCACGCTGGTGCCGATTGTGCTCGTCGTCTGGGGGGGCTGGCTGCTCTGAGTTCGCAAACGATGAACTTCAGGCCCTGAGCACTCGTGCTGGCGCCCGAAAGTTCACGGATTGCGAACTTTGGCGTGTGACTGCAGGAAGCCCCACACCTCGGCGTTGCCGTCCATGTCGCGGCAGGTCGGGCCGATGACGTCGACCGGCATGTATTGCCGCCCGCCGGGCCACGTGTGTCCTGCGCCCTCGACTGCGTAGAAGAGCACGTCCGCGTCGCCGGTGCGGGATGCGTAGCGTTCGACGCGGACGTGCATGCCGTCGTCGGGGTCGAGGTCGGGGAGCAGCACGACTTCGGGCTCGGTGACGCACTGGTTGCGCTCGACCCAGAAGCGGACCGAGTCCTCGACGGGCACGATGCGACCGAGCGGCATGCCATTCAGGACGACGTCGCCGCCGTTCCACGGCACGAGCGGGTCGGCAGTGCCCGCGATGATGACGATCGGGACCGGGACGCCGTCCGACGGGCGTGCGGCGCGGTAGACCGGTTCGGGCATCGACGCGATGACCGGGGCGACGCCGGCGATCGTGTCGCCCGCTTCGCACGCGAAGCGAAACGCCATCATCCCGCCGTTGGACGCGCCGGTCATATAGACGCGCGTGCGGTCGACCGGGAGGGCGTCGCACAGCACCTCGATCAGCGCGCGCAGGAACGCGACGTCGTCGACGCCGGAGTCCACGCGGACGTTCTCGCCGTAGGCGCGTCCGTCGTTCCAGCGGTTCTCGGTCGCGTGGGGATAGACCGCGATGAAGCCCTCGCGATCGGCGACCTTGTCCATGCGCGTGAAGCCGCGGATCTCCCAGCCGGTGCTGCGGCCGCCGTGGAGCACGAGCAGCATCGGAAGCGCCTTCGTGCCGTCGTGCCCCTTCGGCACGTGCACGATGAACGCACGCTGGCGCCCGTCGACCTTGATCGCACCCGAGCGCGTGCCCGGGTGCGTCGGCAGCGGATCGACGAGCGCGGCCGCTCGGCTCACTCGCCGTCCTTCGCCGCGCCCGCCTCGGCGTCGCGCGCGAGAAGCGCGTTGATGCGCTTCGCGAGCCCGGCCGGGTCGGTGACCTTCGATCCCTCGGCGATCACCGCCTGATCGTAGAGGAGTTTGCCGTAGGTCTCGATGCGGTCGTCGGCGGGGTTCGTGTCGAACAGCCGCTTCATCGCCTGCACGGCCGGGTGGCTCGCGTTCATCTCGAGGATGCGCTTGGACTCGGGCACGTCCTCGCCGCGCCCGAGCTTGCTCATCAGCCGCTCCATGTGCGCGCCCATGTCGCCCTCGTCGGAGACCAGCACCGCGGCGCTCTCCTTGAGCCGGTCCGACACGCGAACCGCTTTCACGTCGCCGATCTTGCCCTGCAGGAACTCGAAGAGCCCCGCCATCTCCTTCTCGGCTTCCTTGTCGGCGTCGCTCTTCTCCTCGTCGTCGATCGTGCCGCGGTCGATCGGCTTGAGCGGCTTCTCGTCGTACTGGCCGAGCCCCGACACGAGCCACTCGTCGACCGGGTCGGTCAGGAAGAGCACCTCCTGGTCGTCGGCCTTGAAGCGCTCGAGCAGCGGCGACGCGTCGAGCAACTCGCGCGACTCGCCGATCAGGAAGTAGATCTCCTTCTGCGCGACCGGCGAGCGATCGACGTATTCGCGCAGCGTCGTGAACTCGCCCGGCTCGGTCTTCGACGACTCGAACAGGAGCAGGTCCGCGATGCGGTCCTTGTTCGAGAAGTCGTGGTTCACGCCCTCCTTCAGCGACACGCCGAACTGCTTGAAGAAGTCGCGATACTGCTCCGCGTTCTCCTTCTTCATCTCCTCGAGCGCGCCGAGCACGCGCTTGGTCAGCGCGCCACGGATCTTCGTCAGCAGCGGGTTGTCCTGGAGCAGTTCGCGGCTCACGTTCAGCGGCAGATCCGACGAGTCGACGAGCCCCTTCGCGAACCGCAGGTAGGGCGGCAGCAGCTTGTCGCAGTCGTCCATGATGAAGACGCGCTTGATGTAGAGGCTCAGCCCCGAGCGCGGCTCGGTGTTGAAGAAGTCCCACGGGCGCTGCGACGGGATGTAGACGAGCGCCGTGAACTCCTGCGTCCCCTCGGCGGAGTAGTGGATCGTCTTCGCCGGCTCGTCGAAGTGGTGCGTGAGGTGGCGGTAGAACTCGGTGTAGTCCTCGTCCGAGATCTCGCTCTTCGGTCGCAGCCACAGCGCCTTCTGCGAGTTGAACGTTTCCTCGACGACCTCGGTCTTTTTGTCGTCGCCTTCGCCGACCTCGCGCTCGACGTCCATCACGATCGGGTGCTCGACGAAGTCGGAGTACTTCTTCACGATCGCCTGCAGGCGGAACGGCTCGAGGTAGTCGGCCTCGTCGGCCTTCAGGTGCAGGATCACGTCGGTGCCGCGCCCGACCTTCACGACGTCGCCCACCGTGTAGGAGCCCTGCCCGTCGGTGGACCACTCGACCGCCTTCGCGTCGTCGCCGGCCGCGCGGGACACGACCGTGACCTTGTCGGCCACCATCAGGCACGAGTAGAACCCGACGCCGAACTGGCCGATCAACTCCGGCCGGTCGGCGGCGTCCGCTTCGCGCAGCTGCTCGATGAACGCCTGCGTGCCCGACTTCGCGATCGTGCCGAGGTTCTCGGTGATCTGCTCGCGCGTCATGCCGATGCCGTTGTCGGCGATCGTCAGCGTGCCGGCTTCCTTGTCGGCGATGAGCTTGATCTTGAAGTCGTCGTCGTCGCCGAGCAAGTCGGCATTCGTCAACGCCTCGAAGCGAACCTTGTCGATCGCATCGCACGCGTTGCTGATCAACTCGCGCAGGAAGACCTCTTTGTTCGAGTAGAGCGAGTGGACGATGATGTCGAAGAGCTGCTTCAGCTCGGTCTTGAAGGCGTGGGTTTCGGTGGTTTGCGTCATCGGAATTCGATCACTGGTTGGGCCTGTGGGGTAGCGCGACTGCGCGTCGGCGCGCGCGCCGCGGGGGGAAACCTATAGAATCCCCGGCCCGCGCCGCAAAGTCCCCGGATACGATGGCGCCGCCACGATCGAGGAGGATCGCCGTGCCGACCGCGCTGATCATCGGAAACTCCGACGGGATCGGGCTCGCGACGACCCGCCGCCTGCTCGACGCCGGCTGGTCGGTCACCGGGCTGTCGCGCAGCGAATCGCCGATCGAGCACGCGGCCTACCGCCACCGCGTCGTCGACGTCGCGGCCGCCGACTACGCGGCGGTCCTCGCCGAGGCCGCCGAGCCGACGCCCGACTTGTGCCTCTACTGCGTCGGGATCGGCGAGGCGATCGACCTCGCGGACATGCGCGACGAGGTGCGCACGTTCGAGGTCAACTTGACCGGTATGGTGCGCACCGCGGCCGGCATCATCCCCGGCATGGTCGCTCGCGAGCGGGGGCATTTCGTCGGCCTGTCGAGCCTCGCGGACGAACTCGTGTCGCACGAAGCACCGTCGTATCCGGCGACGAAGGCGGGGTTCTCGAACTACCTCGCCGGTCTCGCGAAGGCCGTCAAGCCGCACGGCGTCGCGGTGACGACCGTGCGCTTCGGCTTCGTCGACACGAAAATGGCGAAGGGCGACGTCCGCCCGATGATGATGTCGGTCGATCGCGCGGTGCACCACATCGAGCGCGTGATCGCGAAACGCCCGCGCCGCTACACCGCGCCGAAGCTCGCGATCCCGCTCGTGAAGGCGCTCCGCTTCTTCACCTGAGCCGCGTCAGCTCAGCGGATCATCTTCGCGAGCAGCCAGCACGCCATCCCTGCGACCGCGGCGACCGCGATCCACAGGTGCTCCGGGAAGAAGATCAGTGCAGCGACGATCAGCACGGCGGAAATCCCCGTGCAGGTCAGCAACAACCGCCTCCAGCGCGTCGCCCGTTTGGCTTGCGCCCTGCGCTTCGTCTCGCTCATCGACTGTGCCTCCTCGACGCGCTCATTCTACCGAATCGCCGCCGGTGCGGTAGCGCTCACCGACGCGGCGATAGGCCTCGCGGAACGGAATCCCCTCGTCGACGACGAGCCGGTAGGCGTCGTCGGCCGCGAACAGCTCCGGCGCGAGCGCGATCGCGTCCGGTCGGAACGCGATGCCGTCGATCGCGTGGGCGATGACGCGCGCGGTGTCGAGCACCGAGTCGACTCCGCGGAAGAGGGCGGCCTTGATGAGCTGGAGGTCGCGGTGGTAGCCGCTCGTGAGCTTCTGCGTGACGCCCATCACCTCGTGCAGTGCGGCCGTCGCGGTCGCGGTCCGCGCACGCGCCAGCTCGAAGACGTCGGGGTTTCGCTTCTGCGGCATGATCGAACTGCCGGTCGTCAGCGCCGCGGGGAGCGTCACGAACGCGAACTCCTGCGTCGCGAACAGGATCACGTCGGCCGACAGCCGCCCGAGGTCCTGCGCGAGGAGCGCCGCCTCGAAGAGCACGCCCGCCTCGGCCTTGCCGCGCGACAGCTGCACCGCGGTGACCGGGTCGTGCACCTCGGCGAAGTCGAGCCGCGCGGTGGTGGCGTCGCGGTCGAGGTCGAGCGCCGGCGCGCCGTAGCCGGCCGCCGAGCCGAGCGGGTTTTTCTCGGCGCGGCGGGCCGCGAGCCGGAGCCCGAGCGCGTCGTCGCGCAACTCGCTCGCGAAGCCGCGCGCCCACAGCGGCACACTGCTCGGCATCGCCCGCTGTTGGTGCGTGTAGCCGGGGAGGTCCACGTCGGCGTGTCGTTCGGCGAGCCGATCGAGCGCGTCCGCCGCGGCGTCGGCGGTGTCCGCGAGGTCGGCGACCGCGTCGCGCATCCAGAGGCGAAGCGCGACGAGCACCTGGTCGTTGCGCGAGCGCCCGAGGTGGATCCGCGAACCGGCCTCGCCGATCCGGTCGACGAGGCGCCGTTCGAGCGCGGTGTGGCAGTCTTCGTCGGCGAGTTCGACGTGCCACGCGCCGGCCGCGTGCTCCGCCGCGAGTGCGCCGAGCCCGTCGCGGATCGCGGCGATCGCGTCGTCGTCGAGGTAGCCCTGCGCGTGCAGCATCTCCGCGTGCGCGGTCGACGCACGCACGTCGTACGCGACGAGTCGGTCGTCCAGCACGTGGTCCTCGCCGGCGGTGTAGCGAAGCACGAGCGCGTCGAGCGGCTCGCCCTTGTCCCACAGTCGTCCCATCGCGATTCTCCCTACGCAACGCGCGCGGCGAACGCGCGGATCAACTCGGTGTAGAACGCCGCGCCGGCGAGGATCTCGGATTCCGCGACCCACTCGTCCGGCGTGTGCGATCGCGCGCTCTCGCCGGGGCCGACCTTGATCGCCGGCCACCGACGCATGAACACCATGTCCGACATCGTCGCCGACGCGAAGCACGTCGCGTCCGGGCGCGCGTCGCGTGCGGCGAGGACGATCGGCGTGTCGGCGTCGGTCGCGATCGGTTCGAGCCGTGTGCTGATGACCTCCAGCGTTGCGGGTTTCACGGCGTTGCGGATCCGGTCGACCAGCGCGTCGTGGCCGAGCCCCGGCACGGTCCGCACGTCGAGCGACGCGGTCGCGCGCGGCGGGAGCGCATTCTTCGCAGGCGACCCGACGAGGCGCGTCGGCTCGACGGTCGTGGGGCCCAGCTCGGGATGGGGCGGACCGACGTCGACGTCGTCCAGCGCGGTGATCGCGCGCGCGAGTTCCCGAACGGCGTTCTTCGCGCCGATCGCGCCGGCGTTGGCCGCGTGACAGCCGTCGCCCTCGGCGACGAGTTCGAGCACGCAGAGCCCCTTCTGTGCGATCGCGACGTCGAGACCGGTCGGCTCGCCGATCACCGCGGCCGCCGGCCGGTGCCCGCGCGAATCGAGCCATTTGAGCGTCGCTTCGGTGCCCTTGCCGCTCGTCTCCTCGCCCTCGACGAGTGCGATCGCGACCGCGATCGGCAGATCGTCGGCGTCGGTCGCGGCGACCGCGGCGAGCATCGCGGCGGCCGACGCCTTCGCGTCGTTCGCGCCGAGCCCGTGCACGCGGCCGTCGACGACCGTCGGTGTCCACGGGTCGCGCGACCAGCCGTCGCCGGCCGGCACGGTGTCCAAATGCGTGTCGAGGAGGAGCAGCGGCCCCTCACCCCGGATTGCGATCACCGTGTTGCCGGTGCGCCGCGGCGTCCAGCCGCGCTCCTTCATCCACGCCTCGACGCGATCGGCGATCGCCGCCTCCTCGCCCGACACCGAACGGGTCGCGACGAGATCGCGGTGGAGTGCGAGGATTTCGGCGTCGGCGAGCGCGCTCACCGCGCGGCGTCCTGCTCGGCGTCGGAGAGCGCCGCGATGTCGTCGACGACGAGCGTGCCCGAGCCCTCGTTCGTGAACACCTCGAGCAGGAGACTGTCCGGTGCGTCGTGCGAGATCACGTGCACACGGCGCACGCCGTCCTTCAGCGCCCGGTCGATCGCGTCGGCCTTCGGCAGCATCCCGGCCGCGAGCTGCTTCTTCTCGCGCATCGCGGCGAGGCCGCGCCGGTCGATGTAGGAGATCAGCGACGACGGGTCGCCGCCGTCGGCGAGGATCCCGGGGGCGCCGGTCAGCAGGATCAGCTTCTCGGCGCCGAGCCGCGCCGCGATCGCCGCGGCGACCGTGTCGGCGTTGATGTTCAGCACCGTACCGGTCTCGTCCGCCGACAGCGGGCTCACGATGGGCAACAGTCCGCTCGCGAGCGTCTTCTCGAGCGCGGTCGCATCGACGTCGACGATGTCGCCGACGAAGCCGTAGTCGACGACGTCGCGCTCGACCTCGACCGGCGGGCGACGTTTGGCGCGGATCATGCCCGCGTCGACGCCGCTCATGCCGATCGCCGGCACGCCGAGGTCGCGCGCCGCCGCGAGCAATCGCGTGTTGATCGTGCCGTTGAGCACCATCGTCGCGATGTCGAGCGCATGCTCGTCGGTGACGCGGCGCCCCTCGACGAAGCGCGCCTCGATGCCGAGCTTCTTCGCGAGTTCGGTCGACTGCGGTCCGCCGCCGTGGATCAGCACCGTGCGGATGCCGAGCTGGTGCAGCAGCCCGACCTGCTCCATCAAGAGGCGTGTGCGCCGCGCGTCGGCGAACACCGCGCCGCCCGCCTTCACGACGAACGTCTTGTGCTGGAACATCCGCAGATACGGCACCGCGTGTTTCAGTGCGGCGACGGTGATCGCCCGCTCTCCGTGATCGCTCATCGTGTCTCGTCCTCGTTGAGCAGGCGGTCGAGCACCGCCATCTGTCCCCACATGCGGTTCTCGGCTTGACGCAGCACGACGCTGCGCGGACCGTCGAGCACCTCGTCGGCGACGACGACGTTGCGCCGCACCGGCAGGCAGTGCATGAAGCGCGCGTCGCGCGTGTTTGCGAACCACGACTCGGCGACGCACCAGTCGCGCAGCTTGTCGCGCAGTTGCATGTCGGTCGCGGTGTCGCCGTAGTTTTTGGTCGATCCCCACGACTTCGCGTAGACGACGTGCGCACCGTCGAGCGCCGCGCGCCGGTCGTCGGTGACGTCGACGCGGCCGCCGGTCTTCTCGGCGATCGAGCGCGCGCGCGCCATCACCGCGTCCGGCAGGTCGAAGCCGTCGGGGCGCAGCACCGTCACGTCCATCCCGCGGAGTGCCGCCATCTGCACGGTCGCCGACGGCACCGCGAGCGGGAGCGCGCGTGGGTGCCATGCCCACGTCAGCACGAAGCGACCGTCGGCGGGCACTTCGAGGTCGTCGAGCGTCTTGAAGTCGGCGAGCGCCTGGCACGGATGGTTCATCGCCGACTCGAGGTTGATCACCGGCTTCGGGCACGGCCCGGCGATCGCGTTGAACGTCGTCTCGGCGACGTCGGCGTCGAGGTCGACCCCGTCGGCGAACGCGCGGATGCCGATCGCGTCGGCGTAGCGCGCGAGCACCGGCAGCGCTTCGCGCACGTGCTCGGCACGGTCGCCGTCCATCACGACGCCGGGGCGCGTCTCGAACGCCCACGTGCCCTGGCCGGGCGTGATCACGAAGCTCGATCCCCCGAGCCGCGCGATGCCGGACTGCATCGACGCGAGCGTGCGCAGCGACGGGTTCATGAAGAGCAAGGCGATCACCTTGCCGGCGAGCGCGTCCGGGTGCGGCGTGTGCTCGAACTGCCGCGCGCGCGCGACGAGTTCGCGCACCCGCTCCGGTTCGAGCGCCGCGAGATCGAGGAAGTCCTTCATCCGATCGCCTCCAGCGCGGCGGCGAGTCGGTCGACGTGTTCGTCGGCCAGCACGAGCGGCGCGAGGATGCGGACGATGTGCGGGTCGGACGCGCCGCCGACGAGGATGTCGTGTTCGAGGAGCGCGCGGGCGACTTCCTTCGCCGGGGGGGTCGTGCGCAGGCCGAGCAGGAGCCCAAGCCCCTGGATCGACTCGACCGGACCGGTCACGCACGTCTCGCGGATGCGCGCCGATTGTGCCCGCACGTTCTGGAGCAGGCCTTCCTCGACGATCGCATCGAGCACGGCGGCGATCATCGCGCACGCGAGCGGCCCGCCGCCGAATGTCGTCCCGAAGTCGCCGACGCCGAAGCGGTCGGCGAGCGCGCCGCCGATGATCACCGCGCCGGTCGGGAAGCCGCCGCCGAGGCCTTTCGCGGTCGTCAAGATGTCGGGGGTGACGCCGTAGTGCTGCGCGGCGAACGGCTGGCCGACACGGCCGACGCCGCACTGCACCTCGTCGAAGATCAGCATCGCGCCGCGCTCGGACGCGAGCGCGCGGCAGCGCTCGACGAACGCGGGCGCGAGGTCGCGCGCACCGGCCACGCCTTGCACCGGCTCGACGATCAGCGCCGCGGTGTCGTCGTCCACCGCGCGGGCGAGTGCGTCCTCGTCGTCGACCGGGACGAAGTCGACCGGGAACGGCGCCTGCGGAAACGCATACCACTTCGACGAGCCCCACGTCGCGGCGCCGGCCGCCGCGGTGCGACCGTGGAAGCCGCCTTCGAGCGCGACGACTTTCGTGCGACCGGTCGCGCGGAACGCGATCCGGAGCGCGTTCTCGTTCGCCTCGGCGCCCGAGTTCACGAGCAGCGCGCGGTCGAGGCCGTCGGGCGCGAACGCGGCGATGCGCTCGCCGGCGCGCACGCGCACGTCCAACTCGACCGCGTTGCTCTGGAACACGAGCGACTCCGCCTGTGCGCCGAGTGCTTGCAGCAGGCGCGGGTGGCCGTAGCCGAGTGCCGCAACCGCGTGGCCGCCGTAGAGGTCGAGCACCTCGCGGCCGTCGCGCGTGCGCAGCCACACGCCGTGGCCCGACACCGGTTCGATCGCCTGCCGCGCGTAGACCGGCAGCAGGAAGCGGTCCTCTCCGACGCTCATCACACCCATCCCAGTCCCGGGGTCGTGAGCCCCGCGCGCACGTCGAAGCCCTTGAGCTTGTTCATCCACTGGATCGCGCCGCCGGCCGCGCCCTTGATCAGGTTGTCGATCACGGAGCAGACGACGAGCTGCGTGCCGCTCGCCGCAACGCCGATCGCGCACCGGTTCGTGCCGACGACCGACTTGAGCTTCGGCAGCTCGGTCGAGACCGCGACGAACGGGTGGTCGGCGTAGTAGTCGGCCAGTGCCGCGGCGATCGCGTCGGCCGGCTTGGGTTCGACGAGCGTCGCGAAGATCGTCGCGTGGATGCCGCGGGCGAACGGGCCGGAGTGCGGCACGAACGACACGTCGGGTTCGACGCCGGTCGCTTGCGCGACGAGGCCGCTCATCTCGGCGGCGTGGCGGTGGGTGAGCGCGCCGTAGGCGAACAGGTTGTTCGCGCGTTCGGGGTGGTGCGTCGTCGGGCGCGGTTCGCGGCCGGCGCCGGTCGAGCCGGTCACCGCGCTGACCCGCAGGTGCGGCTCGATCAGGCCGAGTTCGGTGAGCGCGACCGACGGCAGCGTCACGGACGTCGTGAAGCAGCCCGGGTGGCACGCGTGCTTCGTCGTCACGTCGGCGTGCTCCGGGACCGCGCACGTGAACTCGGCGATGCGCTGCGGCGCGGCGTGCTCGACGCCGTAGATCGACGTGTAGCGTTCGGGCGAGGCGAAGCGGAAGTCGGCGCTCAGGTCGACGAGGTGGGCGTCGCAGTCGGCCGCCGCCGCGCGCGACAGGATGCGGTCGATCTCGCCGGCCGACGCGCCGTGCGGGCCGGCCGAGAAGATCGCGACCGCGTCGGTCGCGACGAAGATCTTGTCGAGCGCGTCGCGGTCGACGAGCCGCGTGTCGGGGTAGGCGAGCGCGAGATGCGGGAAGACGTCGGCGATCGCGTCGCCGGCGCGGCTCATCGAGACGACCGCGTCGACGCGGAGTTCCGGGTGGCCGGCGAGCAACCGCAGCAGTTCGCCGGCGACGTAGCCGGTGCCGCCCAAGAGGATCGTCGAGGTCGTCATGCTGCACCTCCGTCGATGTGGTCGAGCACGAGCGTCGCGAGTTCGGCGCCGTGCGTGCGTGCGTTGATCGAACGGACGCCGACGCGCTCTTCGATCACGCGCGTGCCGGCGAGGTTGTCGGTGGCCGGGCCGGTGATCGCGACCGGTTCGATCCCGTAGTCGTCGCGCAGGATTCGCACGCCGCCCCACGCGGCGACCGGGTCGTTCGCGGCGAGGATCACCGCGCCGAAGCCGTCGCGGATCGCCGGGTCGGACAGGATCGCCTGGACGCCGTAGGCGCCGAGCAGGCCGTCGCCGAGTTCGACCATGATCAGGTCGGGGCGGCCGGCGGCGAGCCGGGTCGCGAGCTGACGCGTGATCGCGGCGCCGTTTTTCTCGGTCGTCGCGACGATCCCGAGTTCGGTGAAGAGCGCCGTGTGGCGCGCGCCGGCGTCCTGCATCGCGAGCAGGTCGCGGCGGAGGCTGACGCCGGTCGCCTTCAGCGCGTCGACGGTGCGGCCGGCGTGGACGAACTCGCGGACGAGCACGCACGCGGCCGCGGTCTTGCCGGCGCTCATGCAGGTGCCGACGACGACGACGAGCGGCACGCCGTCGAGCACGAGCGGTGCGTTCGGGTCGACCGGGGTCTGTCCGATGCGCGCCGGGACGCCGATGCGCTCGCCCAGCACCGGGAAATGGAGCACGGTGCCGAGCACCTCGCACTCGAACGGGCGGCCGAGGTCGGGGTTCACGCTGTCGCAGATCCCGATCACGCCGCCGAGGTTGAGCAAGTGCACGGTGTCGCCCGGAGCACACGTCTCGGGGAGGCGACCGGAGTAGCCGAACAGCGCGTTGCGGTGGCCCAGTACGCCGGCGATCACGTCGCCGCGCTTGACGTTCGCCATGCGCCCGCTCGGCAGTTCGAGCTGGTTGTAGGTCGTCTTGTCGTTGAGCACGCGCACCGCGACGATGACGCCCTCCTCGCACGGGATGTCGATGCCGATCCGCGCTTCGCGTTCGATGTCGCAGCCGCGCGTCGACGACGCGATCTTGTCGAGCAGGACCTTCTTCATTGCGACGCCTCCGTTGCGCGGCGGTGCAGGATGCCCGGCAGTGCGAGCACCTTCGAGAAGCCGAGCGCGTCGGCGGGTGTCCACTCGCCGGCCGCCTCGCCGTAGACGCCCTTGCTCGCGGCCATCAGCGAGTGTGGCGCGTCGACGCCCTCGACGAACGCGCTGCCGGGCTGGAAGCGGACGGCCACGTCGCCGGTCACGGTCGCTTGCGACGAGAGGAGCAGGGCCTCGATGTCGCGGCAGACCGGGTCGAGCGATTGGCCCTCGTGGACGAGGTCGCCGTAGACGCCGGCGACGTGTGCCTTCACGCGCGCCTGGCGGCCCGAGAGCGTGAGCTTCTCGAGTTCGCGGTGCGCGGTGATCAGGACGTCGGCGGCGGGCGCCTCGAACGCGACGCGGCCCTTCGTGCCGAGGATCGTGTCGCCGACGTGGATGCCGCGGCCGATGCCGAACGGGGCGGCGGCGGCTTCGACGCGTTCGATCAGCGCGACCGGGTCGAGCGCCTCACCGTCGAACGCGGTCGGGACGCCGCGCTCGAAGCGGACGACGTGGCGCTCGGGGGTGCGCGGGGTGTCGAACGCGCCGCGCGTGAGCACCCACGCGTCCTCGGGGATCGAGCCCTTCGAGTCGAGCGTCTCGCGGCCGCCGATCGTGATGCCCCACAGGCCGCGGTTGATCGAGTAGGTGCCGCCGGCGGGCGGGACCGGCATCGACTTCTTCTCGAGGTAGGCGACCTGCACCGCGCGCTCGACCGAGTGGTCGCGCACCGGGGCGAGCACCTCGAGCTCGGGCGCGAGCGTGCGGAGCGCGACCTCGAACCGCACCTGGTCGTTGCCGGCGGCGGTGCAGCCGTGGGCGACCGTCGTCGCGCCCATCTCGCGCGCGACGCGAGCGAGTTCGCGCGCCTGCAGGCCGCGTTCGGCGCCGACGCACAGCGGGTAGACCTCGCCGCGGCGGACGTTGCCCATCACGAGGAAGCGCAGCACCTCGTCGAAGAACGCGGCGCGCGCGTCGACGGTGACGTGGTCGATCGCGCCGAGGGCTTTCGAGCGGTCGGCGAGCGCCGCGGCCGCGTCGGCGTCGAGGCCGCCGGTGTCGACGGTCAGCGTCATCACCGGGCGGTCGTGGCGTTCGGCGAGCCACGGGACGCAGTAGGAGGTGTCGAGTCCGCCGGAGAAGGCGAGGACGATCGGCGAGGTCATGAGTCGCGCTTTCCACGAGAGTCGATCAGCGTTTCGAGCCGGCTGACGAGCACCGCTTGTCCGCGGGCGTCGCCGGTCGCGACGAAGATCGTGTCGTCGCCGGCGATCGTGCCGACGACTTCGGGCCAGTCGGCCGCGTCGATCGCGAGCCCGACGCCGGGGGCGGCGCCGACCGCGGTGCGGACGACCGTCAGGTTCGGTCCGGCCGGCGTCGCGGCGCGGAGGAGGTGTTCGTATTGCCGCAGCCGGCGCGTGCCCTCGGCGTCGTCGGTCTCGGGGGCGGCGAGCGTGTAGCGCCCGTCGACCTTCGCGACGCCGAGTTCCTTCAGGTCGCGGCTGACGCTCGACTGCGTGACGTCGAAGCCGGCCTCCGCGAGCGACGCGACGATCTGCTCCTGCGCGCGCACGTCGGCGCGGGCGAGCAGCTCGCGGATCGCGTCCAGGCGACGCAGGCGAAGTTCGGCAGGAGCAGGCATATGCGCATTATATCGTTCAAAATGCGCATACTCGACAAGGGAGAATCCGGATTTCCCGCCGCCGGTCCTTCCGATGCGCTTGGCGGCCCCATTCTGCCCCCATCCCCGCCAAACCCGCGCTTCGTGGCCCGATCCTGCACCCAAACACCCCCGAATCGACCCGGCCCAAGCCCCTTCGGTGCAAGATCGCCCCGCCAAGCGCGCCGATCACCCCCGCAGGGTGCAGATCCGCGCCGCCAAGCGCACGGAACCCGCGTGCGTGATAGCCTGACGCCAGGGAAGCGTGAGAGGAGGTCGCCGATGCGGAGTCGACGTACGCGCGCCGGGCTCGTGTTCGCCGCGATGTTCGTCGGCGCGACTGCAGCCGCCCAGTCCGCCCCGACCGGGATCCCGGTGTTCTTCGTCGAGAACCGCGATCGCCACGAGGCGTCGGTGCGCTACCACGTCGATCACACCACGGGCGCGGTGCTCATCAAGGATGGCGCGATCGTCTTCCGCGAGCACGGGCGCGCCGACTTGCGCGTCGAGTTCCCCGGCTCGAGCGCGGCAGCACACGCGACTCCCGAGGCGGCGCTCCCGACCCGCGTGAACTACCTGATCGGCCGGGAGCCCGACTGGCGCACCGGCGTCCCGACGTTCGAGCGGATCCGCTACGCCGAGTTGTGGCCGGGCATCGACCTCGTGCTCCACGGCGCGCGCGGCGAGGTGAAATACGAGTTCCACGTCGCGCCCGGTGCGGACCCGCGTGCGATCCGGATGCGCTGGGTCGGCGCGCAGCTGGCCGTGGGCGCCCACGGTTCGCTGCACATCGGCGGCGACACCGAACGCACCGACCCGGCGCCGGTCTCATGGCAAGGCACCGAACGCGTGCCGGTCGCATCGGCGTTCGCGCTCGCGAGCGATGCGACGGACGAGGTCGGATTCGCGGTCGGCGACTACGACCGGTCGCGCACGCTCGTGATCGACCCGGCGTTCATCGTCGCGAGCGGCCACCTGATTCCGAACATGACGTCGCTGCAGGACATCGCCGTCGACGCGACGGGTGCGGTCTACGTCGGCGGCGCCGTTCTGGACGCGGCCCTAATGTTGCAAGGGGTCGTCGCCAAGGTGCGGCCCGACTACACGGCGTTCGACTTCATCACCTACGTCTCCGGGGCGAAGGGATCGATCGTCACCGGCGTGGCCGTGGATGCGACCGGTGTCTACGCGGCGGGCAACACGAGTTCCGACGAGCAGAGTTTCCCGGTGCGCGCGGGCCCGTCGCTTGTGTACGCGGGTGGCGGCCTCGACGCGTTTGTTTGCAAGTTGTCACTGGACGGCCAGTCCATACGCTACTGCGGGTACGTCGGAGGCACTCAGGTCGAGGGCGTGCGCGGCGTCGCGGTCGACGGCATGGGCGCGTTGTGGATTGCCGGGCAGACGGACAGTCCCGACTACCCGACGCGCGGGGGGCCGCAAACCACGATGCCCGGACCTGCGCCCGGGACGCTGACGAAGGTGGCACCCGACGGTCGTTCCTTGCTCGTCTCCGGCTTCATCGGCGGCGCCGGGCCGGCGATCCAATACTGCACGGACGTCGACGTCGACGCCGCGGGTGATGCCTACGTCGTGGGGCGGACCCTGAGCGATGAGCGTTCGTTCCCCGTCATGATCGGTCCGATGACAACGCTGCAGGGGGTGTTCGACGCGTTCGTGATGAAAGTCGACGGCACCAGCGGCACGATCCACTACGCCGGCTACGTCGGTGGCGCACTCGACGAGTGGACTGCGCGAATCGTCGTCGACCGACAGGGCGCCGCGTACGTATGCGGCCAGACCCAGAGTGACGAGGCGACGTTTCCGATCGTCCGCGGGCCGTGGCCGAGAGCAGCGGTTCCGCCGAGCCAACGCGGCGACGGCTACCTCGCGAAGATCAAGCCCGACGGAAGCGGGTTCGACTATTCGGGTTTCCTCGGCGGTGTCGCGCCACTCGCGCTGGCCGTCGATACGAGCGGTCGCGTGTCGGTCGCCGGCAACGTAATCGCCACGCCGCCTTACCCGGTCGGTGGTGCGTTGTCGGGGGCGATCGCGGTAGCGCCGGACGCGGTGCTGCTGCGGATCGCCCAAGACGGTGGCCACGTTGAGTACGGCGGGTATCTCGGCGGCCATCACGTCGATTCCGCGCATGCGGTCGCCCTCGGTCCGACCGGCGCGGTGCACGTGGCCGGCGTCACGCGAAGCAGTGGCACGTTCCCGGTTCGCGTGGGTCCGAACCTTCTCTACGGCAGCCAATTGCAGGGGAGCTTCCTGACGAAGGTCGGCCAGACCGTCGCGGCAACGCCGCTCGCTGCGAGGCCCGGTGCGTCGATCGCGATCGACTGTGTCGCGTCGGAGGACGTCGGTTTGCCGTTCCAGGTCGGCACCGCGCTCGGCGGTGGCCCGATCACGCTGCCGGGGCAGCGGCGCGTCGATCTGTCTCCCGACGGCGTGTTGCAGGTGTCGGTCGACGGGACGTTGCCGGGTGTGTTCCGGAGCTACGCGGGCACGGTGCCGGCGAACGGCCAGTGGACGTCGACGATCGTGCTGCCGCCGTTCCCCGCGCTCGTCGGCGTGAACCTGTTCACCGCCTTCCTGACGTTCGCGCCGGGCCACCCCGGCGGCATCAAGTCGATCTCGAACGCCACCCCGACGACGATCGTGCCGTAGGCGGCATACGCGGCGGCGGTCGCCTCTCTTCCGCGTGTCTCGCGGGACGGGTAGAGTGCAAGGATGGAGGTGCCACGATGGGTCGAGTTTGCGCGTTGGTGCTCGTGTTTCTCGCGAGCGCGGTGGTTGCCCAGCCGGTGTCGCGTGCGAAGGCGGAGGCGGTGGTTCGCGGGCTGCCGGTGCCGTTCGTCGAGAGCCGAGGGCGCTACGGGCCGGCCGTGCGTTTCCACGTCGAGGCCGGGGGCCGGACGGTACTGTTCACGGCTGGCGGCGTGACGTTCCGGCTCGCCGGGGAGCCCGCGTGGACCGTGCGTTTCTCGTTCGTCGACGGGGCGGATGTCACCCCGGAAGGCGAGGCGCAGGCCGAGACGGTCGTGAGCTACTTCCGCGGCGGTGATGACTCCCAGACCGGGCTCCGGACGTACGAGCGCGTCGTCTACCGCGAGGTCTGGCCCGGGATCGATGTCGTCTACGCGCTCGAGAACGGGCGGCTCAAGTACGACGTCATTGTCCACCCAGGCGCGGACCCGGCGCAGGCGCGCTTTCGGTACGAGGGCGCCGAGCGCGTCGAGCGCACCGACGCGGGTGGTCTGCGTGTGGTGACGCCTGCTGGCGAGATCGAGGAGGGGCCGCCGGTCGTGTTCCAGCCGGCCTGTGATGGCGGGGCACGCGTGCCCGTCGAGGCGACGCTCGACCTGATCGAAACGCCAGCCGGCTGCGAGATCGCGTTCACGCTCGGTGACTACGACCGCACGCGACCGCTCGTGATCGACCCGCCGGTGCTCGTCTACTGCGGCTACCTCTTCGGGCTGGCCAACATCGAGGACATCGCAGTTGGCCCGGACGGCGCGCTCTACCTCACCGGATACACGAACCTCGACGAGACGAAGATTCCGGTCACGGTCGGCCCGGATCTCACGTTCAACAGCTTCAGGCCACCGCCGAACCTCGCACCGAACCCGGACGCGTTTGTCGCAAGAATAGGGCCCGACGGGACCGGAGTTGTCTACCTCGGTTACATCGGCGGCCTAGGTAGCGACGTTGGGCATGGGGTCGCGGTGGATGCGGCGGGCGCCGCCTACGTCGTCGGAGCGACCGACAGCCTCGAGTCAAATTTCCCGGTCGCGGTCGGTCCGGATCTGACGCAGAACGACATCGGTGCGCCGTTGCAGACCGGCGACGGGTTCATCGCAAAGGTCCGACCCGACGGGACCGGCCTCGTGTACTGCGGCTATCTCGGCGGGGCTCTGGGCGATCGACTCATCGATGTCGCCGTCGACGTCGCTGGCGTCGCCTTCGTCGTTGGCAACACCGAGAGCGACGATGGGACCTTCCCGGTGAAGGTCGGGCCGTTCTTGCGCGACCCGTCTCCGGGGGGCTACGTGGACGGGTTTGTCGCAAGGGTAGCGTCTGACGGGAAGCGGCTCGACTACTGTAGCTACCTCGGCGGGTCGAAAAGGGACTGGACAGTCGGAGTCACGGTCGGTGGCGATGGCGCTGCCTACGTCGTTGGCGGAACCCTGAGCACCGAGAACGATGGGTTCCCGGTCGCTGTCGGGCCGGATCTCACGTACAACTCGCCGAACTTTCCCGACTCGTTCATCGCGAAGGTGAAACCCGATGCGAGCGGACTCGACTATTGCGGCTACATCGGCGGGAGGTTCGGGGCTACCGTCAGCGCCGTCGCCGTCGATCGCCTCGGCCGGGCCTACCTGTGCGGCGGGACGCTGAGTGACGAGCACACCTTTCCGGTCCGGGTTGGCCCGGACCTGACCCATAGCAACGATGGCGAAGGCTTCGTTGGGCGGCTTCGTGCAGACGGCAGTGGCTGGGAGTATCTTGGCTACCTCGGTGGGGTCGGGCCCGACAATGCCGTTGGGATTGCCGTCGATGCGATCGGACGCGCGACGGTCGCCGGCGGAACAGCCAGTCAGGACTTCCCGGCAATCGGGCCGGCCGTGACGCCGAACAACGGCGGGGGTGACGCATATATCGCACGGGTCGATCCGACCGGCGCGGCGCTCGAGTACAGCACCTTTGTAGGCAGCCCTTTGGCCGACGGGGCGACCCACGTCGCGACCGATCCTCTCGGAAACCGGATCTACATCGTGGGCGGTACCATGGCTACCGAGGCACAGTTTCCGGTGCGCGTCGGTCCGGACCTGACGTTTAACGGCTGGGGGCGCCAGGACACGTTTGCGGCGAAGGTCGCTCTTACTGAACTGACGGTCACCGGAACGCCGCGACCCGGCGCGACGATGACGCTCGTCATCAACGACGAGCCCGGCCTTCCCTACCAGCTCGGCTCGTCACTCGGCACCGGCCCGATTCCGATCGGTGCGCGGCCGCTGGGGTTGAGCCCCGATCCGCTACTCGCGCTCTCCGTGAGCGGCACGCTGCCCGGAACGTTCGTCGGCTACACGGGCACGCTCGATGCGCAGGGGCTCGGCCAGGCGTCGCTGCGGATTCCGAACGTCCCGGCCCTCGCCGGCGTCGTCGTCCACTCGGCGTTCGTGACGTTCAAGCCGAGCGCGCCGCTGGGCATCCAGTCGGTCTCCAACACGGAGAGCTTCTGGATCTACTGATGGCCCGCGTGCCCGGCTACCCCTGCCCCGTCGCCCCGAAGGCCCAGACCTGGGTCACGACGCGGGTCTCGAAGCCGCCGTGGAGGTGGCGATCGGGGTCGGTGCCACGGGTGCGGTCAGGGCGTTGGTCATCGCTATCCGATCGAGAAGATGCGCACGGCCGTCTGCCCCGCGCGGTCGCGGGTCGTGAGGCGGATGCGCCAGGGGCCGTTCGTGACGGGGACGTCGACGAGGGAGCGGAAACGGTAACCGCGGCCGTCCGCGGTGGGGGCGAACGAGAACAGGTTGAACGCGGGGTGCATCAACACGGTCAGGTCGACGAACGTCTGCGTGCCGGGCGCGAGCGCGAACGCGAGGAACGCGACGTCGTTCAAGCCGTCGGGGTCGGTGAACTCGAACGTCGATCCCTTCGCGAACGCCGGGCCGGCCGCGGGCGTGTAGCGCGCTTCCGGCAAGCGGTCGGGGCCGAGTGCGACGAACACGTCGTCGACGCGGGTCGTGCCGGTCGGCGCGACGAGCTGTAGCGCCCCGCGAACCGGTGCGGTCGGCGACGGGTCGATCACGTCGAGCACGGTGACGCCGTCGATGCGCACCGCGATGCGCGCGCCCTCGGCGACGACGGTGATCGCGACGTCGGCGGGCGTGATCGTCGGGCGCGCGGTGGCCAGCGTCGTCGTCACCGACGCGAGCGTGCGCTCGAGCCGCACGTCGCCGTTCGGCGCGACGAACAGCGCGTATCCGTCGCTCGCCGCGTCGGTCGCGTCGGCAGCGCGCCACCGGATCCCGAGCGCGCCGGTCGCGGCCGCGATGTCCGCGCGGACGTCCACGCGCACGTCAGCGAACAGGCGCGCGTCGGCGGCGAATCCAGGTGCGGTCGACTCCCACACGCGTTCCGCCGGCACGCCGGGCCGCGGCACGACCGACCACGCGCCGGTCTGCACCTGCCATGCCCCGCTCGTCCCGTCCTCGAAATCGGTGTCGCGAAACGGCGTCAGCCGCACGTTGTCGAACGCCGCCGCAGCGCCGCCGGTCACGAGCAGCAGATTCTGGTCGGCGCCGACCGGTGCGCCAGCGACGTCGATCGCGGTCACGCCGTCCACATCGAGTTGCACGCGCCCGCGGCGCATCCGGAACGCATAGCGACTCGTCGCACGCGGCACATGCGCGAGCGTCGTCATCGATGCACCGCGCACGAGGCGCAGGCGATCGCGCAACACGTCGGCCGCCCACGCGTCACCGACCGGCGTCTCGTCACCGACGCGAATGCCTGCCGACCCGGTCGCCCCCGGCGCGGCGATCCACCGCACGTCGAACGCGACCTCGCACTCGCCGTCGTCGGCGGCGATCCGCGCCCATGCCGGCGTGGCGTTCGTGTCGGTCTGCGCGAGTTCGCCCCCGGCGATCGTCCACGTGCCGGCGAGCGCGGTCTCGAGGCCGCCGGTGTGCGCGTCCATGTCGAGGAAGAACGGCAACCCCGCGAAGCCGCGCAGCCCGGCGATCGCGTCGAACATCCAGTGCATGCTCGGCTCGTTCGGCGTCAACGTGCTCTCGGGTTGCGTGCCGGCCGGCCCGACCTCGGCTTCCGGCTCGACGCCGAACGGCGGCGCGTATTGCTGGAAGTGCGAGAAGACGTTCGGGGCGCCGCCGAAACCGCGCACGGTCGCGAGCTCCGCGATGTATCGCTGCGTCGTGGTCGCGTCCCAGTGACCGTAGCTGAGCACGTTCGTCCGCGGATTCTGATAGGGCCGGAGTTCGTAGCCGAGCTGCGTGAAGAACTCGTTGTTGATCAGTGGGAACGCGCTCGGGTTCGTCGGCCAGACGTTGAAGCGGTAGGCCGCGGTGTTCAGCGGGTCGACCGCCCAGCCGTGGTTGTAGATCACGTCGGCCTGCACGAACGGCTGGCCGGGCGCGGTGAGCAGCGTGCCGCTCGGGCAGAAGAGCTGGCCGAGCGGGCTCACGCCGACCGGTCGACCGGGGTCCGTCTGTTGCACCGCGTGCACGAGCGCGAGCGCGCCCTGGAGCGTGCTGAACAGCGGTCGCTTCGGCCCGTTGTCCGGGAACCGGTAGGCGTTGTGGTCGAACTCGTTCGCGACGTCGTAGACGTAGTGCTCGTGGCCCGTTGCGCGCAGCCACGCGGCGACCGCGCGCGTCGCGGCCAGCGCGTTCGTGTCGTCGGGCACCTCGATCGCGCGGCGGTGATACCAGATCATCACGTTGACGGCCATCCCGCGCCGATCGGTCTCGTCGAGGAACCGGTCGAGCCGAGCCCACACCGGGCTCGCGAGATCGAGGGTGCCGTCGGCGTTCAGCGTCGACGGGTAGAGCGCGTTGTTGCCCGGCCCGAGTTCGCCGCCCTGGATCGACACGCAGACCGTGTTCACGCCGTAGCGCATGTAGTCGTCGAGTGCGGCGATCACGCGATCGGCGAACGACTGCGTCACGAACGCGTTCGCGAGCCGCGTCGTCCACATCTCGAACGGCCGCTTCACCGCCGTCGCCCGATCTTCGAGCAGGAAGCGGTTGCCGTTGGCGATCAGGCGGTGGCCGGTCTGCGCGGCCGCGGGCAGGGCCGTGAGCAGCACGGCGAGGAGCAGTCTGGCGTACATCGCGCCGATTATACGGCCGGGGCGTTGCGCGGCATGCACCCGTGTCGGAGAATGCGGGGCATAGGAGGTGGTGAAATGCGTGGTCGAACACTCGCGCTCGTCGTGGCGCTCTGGGGCGTTCTCGGCATCACGAGCGTCGGCGCCCAAACGACGCTGCACGTCCCGAGGCCGTATCCGACGATCCAGCGCGCGGTCCTCGCCGCGGCACCGGCCGGCGACACGATCGTCGTCGCGCCGGGGCGCTACAACGAGAGCGTCTACATCAACAAGGACCTCGTGCTGCGCAGTTCGGCCGGTGCGTTCCTGACGACGATCGACGGCGGCGGCCAGAGCCCGATACGCGTCGATTGCGTCAACGCGGTCGTGATCGACGGGTTCACGATCACGAACGGTCGTTACGGCGTGGAGTTGACCTACTGCGGGACCGGCGTGATTCGGAACAACCGGATCCATGGCAACGGGCTCGGCGGCATCGATGCCGGTGGTGGGGCGTTTCACATCGTCGGCAACACGATCGCGAACAACTGGGCGATCGTGGGCGGCGGCATCAGCGGCGGGCAGTCGGGCGGGTGGACGCAGGTCTACCGCAATGTGATCGCCGGCAACTACGCGTCGCTCGACGGCGGCGGCATCCACTTCAACGGCGGCAACTGGGGCTGCGACATCTTCGAGAACACGATCGTCGGCAACACGGCCGGGCGCGATGGCGGCGGGATCTACTACGAACCGTGGAACTGCGATTGCGACAACAACGTCATCGTCGGCAACAGCGCCGGGCGGGACGGCGGCGGCGTCTTCCGTTCGTGGACGAGCGGTTGGGTGAGCACGATGTCGCACTGCACGATCGCCTACAACCGCGCCGGAAACTCGGGTGGTGGCGTGTCGTTGATCGACGGCGGGACGCATGTGATCGATCGCTCGATCCTCTGGGGCAACCAGGCACCGGCCGGCGCGCAGATCGGGCTCGGGCAGTTGGCAACGTCACTGAGCGTGCTGTCGATTCGAGACTCGATCGTCGACGGCGGCCTCGCGGGCGTCTCGGTGCCGTCGCCGTTGTCGACGCTCAATTGGGGGCCGGGGATGTCGTCGGCCGATCCGTTGTTCGTCGACCCGAGCTCGAACGACGTCCACCTGCGAGTGGGGTCGCCGGCGATCGATGCGACGCAGAGCGCCTTCTCCGTCGACTTCGAAGGGGATCGTCGCCGTCGCGTGCGGACCGCCGACATCGGCGCCGACGAGCGTGCGATGCACCTCTACGTCGTCGGTCAGCCGCGCCCGGCGATGCCGTTTGCGCTCCGCGTGGTCGGTCAGCCCGGCGCACCGGTCGTCGCGGCGATCGCACCGAGCGCGACGCCGCGGACGCCGGCGGCCACGATCCTCGGCGCCGGTATGTTCGTCGTGCCCGATCCGTTCACGCTCGTTCCGCTGAGTCCGATCGGCGCCGGCGGCTTCACGACCGTGACGGTGCGCTTGCCGGCGGCCTTCCCGACGCCGACCCCGTTCATCGTGCAGGCGCTCGTCGGCAGTCGGCTCACGAACCCGCTGGCCCTCTGGATTCACTGACGCTGTAGCGCGATCGCACGTGTGAATCCGCACGCTCGGCGTGTCGGCGCCTCCTCGACGCTCGAACTGCCGTATCGCGAACGGCGCTGAATCCGCGAATTGCGGCCAACTGGCGCCGTTTCTCGGGTCGATTGCGTCGATGGCCCGTCGTTTGCGTTTCCGTGCCGCAGTCTGGAGTCGGGTCGTCACGTGACCGGGGGGTCGCCCCCGGGAGGAACGTACCATGAGACTTCAGACGTTGCGCGGCGTCGGCGTGATCGCCGGTCTCGCCGCGACGATCGGGCTGGCCGGATGTGGGGGCGGGGGAAGCAGCGGAGGCGGCACCGGCGTGGGCGGCGTGTTCCGCGTCATCGCCGTGGCGGCAGAGCCGAACGGCGCGATGCTCCCCGCACAGCCGAGCCCGTCGACCGAGAACCAGTTCCTGCGCATCGAGTTCTCCGATGCGGTCGATCCGGCCACGCTGTTCGACGCCACGACGTCCAACGGCGTCTCCTCGGCGCTGCGGCTGATCAACCGCTACTACCTCGGGCAGTTCTCGCAGACCAATCCGCCGGGCGCCGCGTCGCAGCAGTCGAGCCGACGGCTGCAGGGCGTGCTCGTTCTGAACGGTCGGACGAACTTCGACCCGTCGACGAGCACCTACGGCGGCGTGCTGCGCTCGGTCACCGCGACGGAACTCGGCATCGCGCCGGCGAAGTATCAGGTCGCGGCGAACGTCGCCTACTTCATCGCCGATACCGACGGCGCGCTCGGGACGCCGGAGTCGTTCCTCCCGTCGGATCTCTTCAACGCGGCGCTGCCGCACGCACAGATCCAGGTCGACGTGCAGGCCGGCGTGAAGAGCGCCGCGGGCGGAGAGGCGCTCTCGTCCCGCTTCGCCGCGAGCTTCAACGTCGGCGACCGCGACTACGTCTACCCGCTGATCGACTCGGTGACGCCGGCGAACGACCAGACGAACGTCGACATCAAGAGCGACATCGTGATCCGCCTCACCGAGCCGATCGAGGCATCGTCGGTGATCTCGGCGCCGCTGCTGCCGACGACCGGTCCGCCGCCGCCGTACAGCCTGCTCGTGCAGGCGCTGAGCACCGGGCCGAACGGTCCGCAGACGGTTCAGCTCGTCGGGTCGGTCGCGCCGACCTCCGGGCTCACGAACGAGCTGCGCTTCACGCCGCAGGTCGACTTGCCGGGTAGCACGCTGATCCGCGTGACGATCGTGTCCGGCGCGCCGTATCACCTCGACCGAGCGAACAACGAGCTGCCCGCGAGCGCGTTCACCGACGGCGCCTACAGCTTCACGACCGGCAGGGGACCCGACCTCGCGAACAACCCGGTGGCGCCGGGTGTCGTGCACTTCGTCACGACGAACAGCGAGATCGGCGCGATCAACGTCGTGGACACCGACGGCGCGCAGAACGAGGACTTCATCGTCCCGGTCAACGACCGCAACGACCTCGCACGCCTCGTGCAGGGCGGACTCAGCGACGTCGTGATCGGCCCGTTCATCGCGCCGTATCTGAACCCGCCGGGTAGCGGCAACGTGATCGGCAACCCGCCGGTCCCGAACCCGCCGCGCATCACGACGACCCCCGCGCCTCCGATCACCGAGTATTCGCTGCCGGGTGCGGCGCCGACCGCCGGGTTGTGCGGGACGCTCCCGGTTCCGGTGCAGGCGATCGGCAACTTCCTGTTCGTCGCGAACGAGGACCGCAACGTGATCCACGTGTTCAACTCGAACACGTATCAGCTCTACAAGGACATCCCGGCGCCGGATCCGCGGCGGATCGCGATCGACCCGTTGCTGCAGTTCATGTTCGTGTCGAACTTCGGCGGCAACAGCGTGTCGGTGTTCGACATCACCGCGGACCCGATGACGAGCCTGCCGCGCGGCTCGCTCGTGCGGACGATTCCGACGGGTCAGGGTGCCGATGCACTGACCGTCGGGCCCGACAACGAAGATCTCTTCGTCGTCAACCGGCTCGAGAACTCGGTCAGCGTGATCCAGCTGAACCAGGTCGCGTCGAACGACCCGGTTCGCCTGACGCTGCGCGGCAACGTCGGGCCGAACTGCGTCGACGTTTGTGCGACGGGACGGATCCCGCCGCTCTTGCCGTCGTTGTCGCCGTTCCCCAACTACGCCTACTTCGCGAACCAGGGCGCCGACTCGGTGTCGGTGTTCGAGTCCGGGCCGCAACAGGTCAACGGCTACGGCCGCGACAACATCGTCCAGGTGTTGGGGCAGCTCCCGGGTCCGACGTCGGTCAACGCCGACGAGCGGTCCGGCGGTGTGGGCTCCGGCAGCCACGACCCGATCCCGCCGTCCTCGAGCCTCACCGGCTTCTGGGTGACGTGTGACGACGGCACGGCGCGCTACCTCCGGGCCACGCGGTTCCGTTATTCGCCGTTCCCGAACCCGCCGCCGTCGTTCGTCGGCGTCGACTTCGAGACGACGACGGTCGTCACGGTCGGTGCGCGCCCGCGCGACGTCGTGCTGCGCGACCCGTACGTCACGTGCCAATCGAACAACTTCAAGCACATGCCGGACGTGCCGAACGCGTCGCAGACGTCGGCGCCGGCGCGCATGTATGTGGCCAACGGCGACGGCACGGTCAGTGTGATCGACCTCGCGCTCGGGCGCGAGTTGATGCGCCTCCAGGGCGCCGGCGTGAAGAAGATGGCCGCGTTCTACACGAACTGATCGCCGCAGAGGGGCGCGGACTCCGGTGGGCGGCCGGGGTCCGCGCCGTGGCGACGAGTGGCCGGCCTACTTCGCAATCGTGATGTTCAGGCCATCGGTGGTGGCGATCGGCGGCGAGCCGGTGCCCGTGAACACCGCCTGGCAGGCGAGCCGAATCCCGGCGAGCGCGGGAATCGCCGGGATTCGACTCGCGTGGCGGGCCTGGCCGGCCGAGTCGGTGGAAAGCGGAGCCCGCACGAGGACCCGCGTCAGGTCGACGTGCGCGACGAGGCCGGGAGCGACGACCGTCGGTGCCGAGGGTTGCAGCGTCACGAGGAGGCTCCCCGGGCTGCGAGATGCCGCACCGGTCACGTCGATCGCGTAGGGCTGTCCCGGTCGCCATGGCGCGGTCGAGAGCATCGCGGTGCCGTTGAAGGGGCGGCCGACGCGGGCAACCGAGACGTAGGTCGGGCCCGTGACGACCCAGTTCTGCGAGTAGTTGTAGAGCCCGAATCGGCCCGGCGAGAAGCTCCCTGCGGCACTCATCTCGAGCTTCCCGTTCACGTAGACCTCGACCTTGGTCGGAGCGTAGCGGATGTCGAACACGTAGGTCGTGAAGGGTTGCCACTCGATGCCACCGAGCGACGAGCCCCGCGCGAGGGAACGCATGTAGGTGTAGGGTGCGTTCGTCGGGTTTTCGTGCTTCCAGAAAACGGACTGCTGCTCACCGCCCTTGATCGGGCCGCCGCGTAGCAACTGGATCATCGCGAGGCCGGGTTTTGCACCGTTCTGTGCGCTCTGTCCTGCCTTCCAGTCGATCAGCACGTAGTTGGCCGGGCGGTCGGTGTTCATGTCCCCCGGTTGGTATCCGAGCACGAACCCGAAGAAGTCGTTGTCGAGGCCACGCATCACGCGTACTTCGGTGGAGATCCAACAGTCGGCGACTGTGAAGGGGCTGTAGTAGTACGACCGACTGTAGATATTCGGCGACACGATCGATGCGATCGCGCCGCCTTGCAGGAGCGTGTAGCTCGTCTTCTCCTGCTGCGTCGATTCGAGCGTGAAGCCGGTGTAGTTGACCTGCTGTGTCGGGGCGGCGTGCGCCGCGGTGAGTGCGATTGCGACCGCGGCGACGATGCCGAGTGACTTCCTCATGATTCGAACCTTCCTCGTGTGCCTTGCGATGACGTCGTGCCGACGACCGATTCGTCGGCGCAACGATCCGGTTCGGCGAGGCCTCGATCGGTGACAGCCGATTCGCGGATTCCCGCGAGGCGAAGAGCGAGGTCCGGCCGCGAGGCCTACGGCAGGTGCTGGATCCACGACACGGTCGCGTCGGCCAGTTCCGCGTGCACGTCGTCTTCGGTGCGGCCGGAGCGTTTGAGGACGGCGAAGCCGTGGTCGGCGCCGTCGACGACGTGCAGGTGGGCGTTGGGGAGGCCGCCGACGATCGGCGTGAGCGTGTCGAGCGGGGCGAGTTTGTCGCGCGTGCCCTGGAGGAAGAGCATCGGGACGTCAATCGATGCGAGGTGGTCGGCGCGCGCGGTGCCGGGCTTCGCGGCGGGGTGCAGCGGGAAGCCGTAGAACGCGATGCCGCGAATGCCGTCGAGTGGCGCGGCGGCGTGGGCGAGCGACGTCATGCGACCGCCCATCGATTTGCCGCCCGCGACACACGGCAGCGCCGGGTAGGTCTCGCGCGCGAATGCGACCGCGGCGCGCACCGCCGCGACGAGCTTCGGCTGCGGGTCGGGTCGGCGCGAGCCGGCCGTGCGATACGGGAAGTCGTACCGGAGCGTCGCGATCCCCCGTGCGCCGAGTTCGTGCGCGGCGTGGACGAGGAACGCGTGCTCCATGCCGGCACCGGCGCCGTGAGCGAAGACGTAGAGCGCGCGCGGGGCATCGGGGACGATCGCCAGCGCGTCCAGCGGCGCGTCGCCGAACGGAATCGCGTGGCGCGACTCGGTCACGCCCACGGGCGCGGCGTGTCGCGGAACTCGCGCCACTCGGCTTTGAGCGACGTGAGGCCGAGGCGCGCGGCGCGTACGGTCGCACCGCGCAGGATCGCGATCCCGACCGGCGGCGCGTCCGTCGCGAGCTGTCGGAGCAGCGTCGACGTCACCGCCTGGTCGTTGAGCACGCCGAGCGAATCCTGCAGGCGCGCGACGCGCCGTCGGTAGCGCCGCGCGATCTTCTTCGCGAACAGCGACTCGTAGGCGCGCACCGCATAGCGGAGCTTCTTCAGCGTGATGCGTACGCGGTGGCGCTCCTCGTCGGTGCGCTCGTCGAGCGTCGCGCCGAGCTTCGCCGCGCGGCGGTGCATCTTCCGAAGCCGTGCGGCGACCGCCGGCCGGGCCGGGCCGAGCAGCGTCTGGAGATCCGCGTCCGGGTCGGTGCGCCACCCCCGCGACTCGATCCACGCGGAGAGTTGCAGCACGAGCCGCGTGTAGCGCTGGCTGCGCAAACCGGTCTCGGCCGCTTCGTAGGCGGCTCGACGCCGTTGCTCGGCCGCGCGGCGCACGTCGAGCAGTGCCGCCTCGTCCGGCAGGTCGTCGATCAGCGGCTGCAGCGTCTCGTCGAGGAAGACGTCCCAGTCGCGCGCCGGGCCGAGCAGTCCGCCGAGCCAGCGCAGCTCCGCTTCGAGCGCGCGCGTCGCGATCCGCGGGATCCACGGCCGGAAGAATGCGAACAGGGCGCGTGTGCGGCGGGCCGCGACGCGCATCTGGTGCACGCCCTCGATGTCGACCGGGTTGTCGAGGATCGCCGGCTCGTTGCCGTGCAACTGTGCGATCGCGTCCGTCGCGATCGCGATGAACGTCGTCTCGAGCGACTCGGTGCCGTCGAACTGCAGGCCCGACGCGAACACCGGTTCCGGCACGCCGTTGGGCTGGACCAGTTCGTATCCGCGCGCGGCCTTGCTGACGCTCGACAGCTTCAACGGGACGATGTCGTTGAGCGCGGTGGCCACCTCGTAGACGTGCGACAGTCGCCCGTTTCGCAGTTCGAGTTCGATCTCGGCGATCGGTGTCGCGGCGTCGCCGGCGCGGATCGTGCCACGGTCGGCGGCGAGTTCGATCTCGGTGCCGTCGGGGAAGACGAGGTCCCACGTCTTGCGGCGGAACTCGGTCGTGAAGACCGGATGCAGCCCGCTGCGGATCGGTTCGGTCGCGAGCAGTTCGCGCACCGCTGCACTCGCGACTCGGTCCGGCTCGAGCGACTCGCCGGACACCTCGTGCTCCCACTCGGCGCGGCGGTGCAACCCGGCGTGCGCCTGGTCGCGCGCCTTGACCGTCTGGATCCATCGGCCGTCGACTTCACGCAGTCGGATCGCGACGTCGCGGTCGCGCAGCGCGAGGTCCGGCGTGTCGTAGTAGATCGACGTCAGCTGTCGGTCTTTCGCCGGGCCGCGGGCGTAGCGACGCACCGGATCGACACGATCGAGGAAGTCGAAGTCGATCGCGCCGGCGCAGAGTTTGAGTTCGGTTTCGGTGGCCATGGTCCCCGCTCGGTGGACCGACCAGCGTAGCGAAAACGTGATAAGATTCCACCGGAGTTCCGTTTCGAGCCGATAGTCCTGGTCGACGAGACCGGCGCCCGCGGTCTTTATGGAATCTTCACATGCAACCGCAGCGGCTCTCCGGCTTTCTACCTGGGTGACGGTTGCGCGGCCGGGGAGAAAAGGACGACGAATCGATGCACGTGTGGCTGATGCGCCACGGTCCCGCGTTCGACCGTGCCGACCCGGCTTGTCCGCCGGATCCGGAGCGTCCGCTGACCGATCGCGGTCGCGTCCGCACCGAGCGCGCGGTGCGCGGTTTGGCCGCACTCGACGTGTCGCCCGACGTGATCCTGTCGAGTCCCTACGTGCGGGCGCGCGAGACCGCGGAGATCGTCGCCGACGGACTCGGTCTCGATCGCGGGATCATCCGATGCACACCGGTGCTCGAACCCGACCGCGCGCCGCGCGAACTGATGAAGGAACTCCTCGAGCTCGAGGGCAAGCCGGTGCTGTGCAGCGGCCACCTGCCGCACCTCTCGTTCTTCGCGTCCGAGGCGATCGGTACACGGGGTGAAGCGCTGCGCTTCAAGAAGTGCGCGACCGCCTACATCGACTTCATGATGGGGCTCGATGCGAACGCGCAACTCGTCTGGCACCTGTCGCCGCGCGCGTTGCGCGCGCTCGGCGGGGAGCGCCCGGCGAAGAAGGCGCGCGAGCGATGAACGACATCGACAGCGGCGCGCAGCCGCGCCTGTTCTTCAACCGCGAGCTGAGCCTGCTCGCGTTCAACCGTCGCGTGCTCGAACTCGCGCGTGATCCGAAGGTGCCGCTGCTCGAGCGCCTTCGCTTCTTGTGCATCTCGTCGTCGAACCTCGACGAGTTCTTCGAGATCCGCGTCGCCGGCCTCAAACAACACGTCGCGTTCGAGCTGGGGCTCCCGGGCCCCGATGCGCTCGCGCCGCAGACCGTGCTCCAGCGCGTCAGCCGCGTCGCGCACGGCCTCGTCGCCGATCAGTATCGCGTGCTCAACGACGAGATGCTCCCGGCACTCAACGAGCACGGCATCTTCGTGCTCAAGCGCGAAGAGTGGACGGATCGGCAGCGGACGTGGATCCGCGACTTCTTCCTTCGCGAAGTGCTGCCGGTGCTGACGCCGGTCGGGCTCGACCCGGCCCACCCGTTCCCGCGCATCGTCAACAAGAGTCTGAACTTCATCGTCTCGCTGAAGGGCAAGGACGCGTTCGGGCGGCGCAGCCGGATGGCCGTCGTCCAGGCGCCGCGGCTGTTCCCGCGGCTCGTCGCCCTGCCGGACGAGGTCGCGACCCGCGCGCACGAGTTCGTGATGATCTCGTCGGTGATTCACGACCAGATGGACGAGCTGTTCCCCGGGATGAAGGTCGTCGCGGCGAGCCAGTTCCGCGTCACGCGCGACAGCGATCTGTGGGTGGACGAGGAGGAGGTCGACGACCTGCTCAGCGCGCTCAAGGGCGAGCTGTCGCGTCGCCGGTTCGCCGGCGCCTGCCGGCTCGAGGTCGCCGACACGTGCTCCGAGGAGATGCAGCGCTACCTGCTCAAGGAGTTCGGCCTGACCGAGGAAGACCTCTACATCGTCAACGGGCCGGTCAACCTGCACCGGCTGAGCGCGCTCTACGACATGGTCGACCGGGCGGACATGAAGTACCCCGCGTTCACGCAGGGGAACCCGATGCCGCCGAGCGCGAAGTCGCGCACACTGTTCGGGACGATCCGGCGCCGCGACCTGCTGTTGCACCATCCTTACCAGTCGTTCCTCCCGGTCGTCCGCTTCGTCAACGACGCGGCGCGCGACCCGGGCGTGCTCGCGATCAAGATGACGGTGTACCGCACCGGCGAAGACTCGCCGCTCGCGGCGGCGCTGATCGAGGCGGCGCGTGCCGGCAAGGAGGTCACCGCGGTCGTCGAACTGCGGGCGCGCTTCGACGAAGAGGCGAACATCGGGCTCGCGACGAAGCTCCAGGAGGCCGGAGCCAAGGTCGTCTACGGGGTCGTCGGCTACAAGACGCACTGCAAGATGCTGCTCGTCGTTCGCCGCGAGGACGGCAAGCTCCGCCGCTACGCGCACCTCGGCACCGGGAACTACCACACCGGCACGTCGCGCGCGTATACCGACTTCGGCTTGATGACGAGCGACCGTCGCATCTGCGAGGACGTGCACCGCTTGTTCCAACAACTCACGGGGCTCGGCCGTGTCGAGAAGCTCGAGAAGCTGCTGCAGTCGCCGTTCACATTGCACAAGCACATGCTCGACGCGATCGGTCGCGAGACCGCCGAGGCGCGCGCCGGTCGGGAGGCGCGCATCATCGTGAAGACGAACTCGCTGATCGAGGCGCGCACGATCGAGGCGCTCTACGAAGCGTCCCAGGCGGGTGTCGAGATCGACCTGATCGTCCGCGGGATCTGCTGCCTCGTGCCGGGGGTGCCCGGCGTCTCGGAGAACATCCGCGTGCGTTCGGTCCTCGGTCGGTTCCTCGAGCACACGCGCGTCTTCTACTTTCACGCGGGCGGCGACGAGGAGCTGTGGCTGTCGAGTGCCGATTGGATGCCGCGCAACTTCTTCCGCCGGGTCGAGGTCGCGTTTCCGGTCGAGGACAAGAAGCTCCGCCGCCGCGTGATCGACGAGGGGTTGCTCGCCTACCTCACGGACAACGCCCAGACGTGGACGTTGCGCCGAGACGGCAGCTACGAACGACTCACGCCCGGTGACGAGCCGGCGGTCGCCGCGCATCGCGTGTTGCTGAAGCAGCTCGCGACGGGCCCGATTCCCGACGACGCGGCCGAGGGCGACGAGCCCGCGCCGCCGCCGCTTCCGGTCGACCCGGCCGACGATGCGCCCGCGAGTGCGCCACCGGTCGATCCCACTCGCGACGACTCGACGTCGGACGAGGCGGAATCGGCGCGACGCATCTCGGAGCTGTTCGCGACGTTCAAGCCGCGCCGCGGCTGAGCGACGGGTTCAGGCGCTCGCCGCCTCTTCGCGCCACGCGAACAACAGGCCCTCGCGGAGCGCGCCCCGCGCCGGGATCAGCGAGGAGATACCGAACCGCTCGAACGCGGCGATCAGGATCGCGAGCCCGCCGGGGAGCACCGGGCGACGGTTCTCCTTGAGTCCGAGGAGCACGACGCGCTTGACGTTGCCCGCGTCGACGAGCGCGTCCCGCAGCCGCTCGAGACCCGCGCGCGTGACGTCCGACGAGATCCAGCCGTTGGCGAGCAGGATCCGGTGCAGGTTGCGTGCCGTGCCCGAGGAGCCGAGACACACGTCCCAGCGCTCGGAGTCGAAGCGAGCGAGGTCGTCGAACACGTCGTTGGCGGCGTCGATCGCGCGTTCGAAGTAACGGCGCTTGACGCGCCCGTCCTCGAAGAACGCGTTGCTGAACGACACGCAGCCCATCTCGAAGCTCTCGGCGTAGACCGCTTCTTCCCGCTTGCCGACGATGCACTCGGTGCTGCCACCGCCGATGTCGATCACGAGTCGCCGATCCGCGACGACGTCGCCGGGTTGGAGCATCGAATGCACGCCCTTGTAGACGAGCGCCGCCTCCTCCTCGCCGCTGATCACACGGATCGGATGGCCGAGCACCCGGGAGGCACGCTTGCGGAGCTTGCCCGCGTTTGCGGCGCGGCGGAACGTGCTCGTCGCGGCGACGCGAACGTCGGTCACCTCGTAGCGGTCGAGGTGTTCGCGGAACGTCCGCAAACAGGCGAGCGCGCGTTGCTGGGACGCATCGTCCAGTCGCCCGTCGGCGCCGATGCCGGCGGCGAGGCGCACCTTCTCCCGCACGCGGTCGACGACGTGGAGATCGTCGTCGACGAAGCGCCCGATGATCAGGTGGAAGCTGTTCGACCCGAGGTCGATCGCGGCCGCAGGTCCTGCGAGGGTGACGTCAGACAACTCGAGCGTTCCTCGATGGGTGGCGAGCGCACGCCCGAGTGTCCGGCGCTCGCTCACGGAATGCGAACCTCTAATGCCTCGAACGCCGCATCGGCCACCTCTGCCCACCCGCGATTGGCGAGCGGGCTCGCCGGGCTCGGGTGGGGCAGCCGGCCGATCGCGACGTCGCGCCCGGCGAGGACCTCCGAGGCGCGGCGTTCGGCAAACGCCCCGACGCCGACGACCAGTTCGGGCTTCAGTGTATCGACGACCCGGTCGAGCGCACGATCGCATGCCGCGAACAGTGGCGAGCGCTCCTCGGCCGGCAGCTTGTCGGGCGTGATGTTCCGCCCGGTCGACGCCATGAAGACGAGCGGGCAGTAGTTGTGCACGAAGAAGCGCGAGAAGAAGCGGGTCGGCGTGCCGAAGCGTTCGCGCGCCCAGCCCCACAGGCGCCGGCCGCTCACCTCGCTGCGCGGGCAATCGAAGCCGAGGATCGGCCGCTTCGGGTGTTCGGGATCCGGCTGCTCGACCGGCGCTTCGATCCCGAGCCAGTCCCGGACGTGCTCGATCTCGCCGAACGGCACGCCGGTCTGCGCCATGCCGTAGGGGCCCGGGTTCATCCCGACGAGGACGATCGACTTCGGGGGGGTGCCGTACGTCTCGAGGTAGCGGCGGTGGGGCGCCCACGCGTACGCGAGCGGGTTGTAGACGTGGCTGACGTCGCCGCCGAACGCGAGCGCATCGACGGCGCGCCTCAGCGATCTGGATATCGTCACCAGATCCGGCATCGGCATCCTCCCCACGCGGGATTCTACTCGCATGGCCGCGCGCTGTCACCCCCGCCGATCGTGTCCGGGTTTTCGGACAAGCATGGTCCCGGCACAGCGGGTAGGCTGGGTGGATGAGGCGTCTGAGGATCGTGTACGCGATCGTGTCGATCGCTGTGGTGAGCGCGTGCGGTGCGGGTGCGCAGAAGCTCCAGGTCGTGGCGCCGTTTGCGGCGAAGCGCTCCGCGGGATCCCTCGTGCTCGACGTGACGATCACGCGCGAGGACCGTTCGCGGCGGTCGGGTCTCGCGCCTGCCGCGCCGACGACGGACGATGGCATCCTGCGCGGGCGCCTCGTCGCGACGTGGGGCGCCGACCACGCCTTGCCGCACCGATGGGAAGGCCCCGAGCTCGCGATCGCGTCCCCGGTCCAAACCGTGCGGCTGATGCTCGCGCCAGCGCCGCGACTGGGCAAGACGTCGTGGTGCGAGGTGTCGTTCCACAGTGTGCGGGGTGGTGTGATCCGCGTTCGCCTCGCCGGGGTTCCGTTCGGCTCGCTCCAGCGGCGCGACGTCGCGGTGGGCGTCGCGTTCGCCGGCGTGCGCGAGCTCGATCGGCAGCTGCGGGGCGCGCTCCGGATCGAGCAGTCGCTGCTCGGTTCGAGTCGCGTGCAGGACGACGAGCCGCTCCTCCGGGCGGACGTGCGGCAGGTAGATCCGCACGCGTTTCCCGACGACCCGCTCGCCCTTCTCGGCTTCGACGCGCTCGTATTCGACGAGGCGGCCCTCGCCGTGCTCGGGCCCGAGCGGCTCGACGTGCTCGTGCGGTGGGTCGAAGCCGGCGGGTCGGCGCTCTTCACGTTCTGCAGCAGCGTGCTCGACGACGAGGTCGTCCCCGCGTTGAATCGCCTGTTCGCCGCGACCGGGCTCGTCTACTCCGTCGACGGCGCGCGCGTCCTCGCGATGACGCCGGACGGCGGCAGTCACCGCATCGGCGGCCTTCGCGGCAGCGGGGATCCGGCGCCCGACTACCAGGTGAGCGGTCGGGCCGGCGCCGGGCGGGTCAGTGTCGTGCACCGACCGGCCGACGCCCCGCCCCTGGCCCCCGAACGGGCGCGCGCGGTCGTGCGCTACACGCTCCGTGCGGACACGATGCGACGTCAGCGACCGATGCTCCCGCCGACGTCGTTCGAACCGCTGTTCGACGTCGACCTCGACGCGTCGGACTACGCGCCGGAGCTGACGCCGGTGCCGCTCATGTCCGTCGGTCTGCTGCTCGCGTTCTACCTGCTCGGGATCGGCCCGGTGGATTGGCTCGTCGCGCGCTGGGTTCGTCGCGCGTGGCTGAACTGGTCGCTGTTCGTCGGGTGGACCGCTGCCGCGGTCGCCGCGGTCGTCGCGCTCGCGCACGGACACTTCGGTGGCCGAGACGCCGATCGGACCGTGTGGATCACCGACGTCGGCTCGGCCGGCCGCATCGTGCGCGAGTCGGGCGTGCGGATGCTGTTCTCCTCGAAGGATCGACGACACGAGGAGCGGGTGCGCAACCGACTCGTCACCCCGGTGCTCCTCGCGACCGGCGTCGCGTCCGGTCGACTCGCCGCGGTGGATGAGGCGCCGATCGAGTTTCACGGCGCGTTTCCGCGGAACTACCGGATGGGCGTGCGGCTGCGGCAGTGGGCGCCGCGCGCGCTGCGGTCATTCGAGATCGCCCCGCAGCGTGACGACCCGATCGCCAGGGCGATCGCGGCGCTGCCTCCGGATACGAGCGCCGCGGACGTGCTGTCGCGACTCGCGCCGATCGTCGGGGATCGGGCGCTCGAAGTGTTCACCGACCGGAGCCGCGCGCGGGCACCGGCGCAGCCGCCTGCCGGGTGGGTTGCCGCCGTGGTCGCGGTGCAGCGTTGGTCGCGGGCGAGGCGGTCGGGTACGTTCCGCGGGTTCGTCGCGGTCGCGCCGACCGGCGGCCGCTCGTTGGACGATCTCGTCGTCGAACCCGGCGCGGTGCGGCTGTTCGTCGTGGTCGCCGTCGAGGGCGGTATTCGCGTCTACCGTCGGCTGGAGCCCGCCGCCCGATGATCGTGCTCGGCAAGGAACTCCGCGAACTCGGACTCGGCCGACGCACGCCGGCGCTCCGCGTGGCGTTCGGGATCGCGTTCGCCGGCGCGCTGCTCGCGTGGATCGGCCCGTCGATCGCGCGCGAGGGCAACGTCATCGGTGGCGGGCGCACGATCTTCTACACGTTCTTCGGGTTGTTGACCGCAACGGTGCATCTCGTCGGGCCGCTGATCGTGATCGGGTCCGTGCACGAGGGCACCGTGCGCGGCGAGCTCGAGTTGCTCCGCCTGACACCGCTCGGTCCGGGGGCGATCGTCGTCCAGAAACTGCTCGCACGACTCGTGCACGTCGGTGCTTGCGTCGCGGTGTCGTTTCCGATCTTCGCGCTCGCATTCGCGTACGGCGGTGTGTCGGATGCGGAGTTGCTCGGCGGCTTCGTCGCGCTCGCCGCGTCGTCGACGACCGTCTGTGCGGTATCGCTGGACGTCGCGATTCGCACCGACCGCTTCGGCGTCGCGCTCGTACGAACCGCCGGGCAGTTGGCGCTGATGCACATCGGCCTCCTGCTCTACGGCACGGTGTGGGTCGGGGCCGGATTCGCCCCGATGACGGCGTTTCTCGTCGCCGACGAGGCGCTCACTCCGGGTGCCCTGATCGGCGTGCTCGTGATCACGGCGATCCTCGTGACGATCTACCTTCGCCGAGCGTCGGTCGCGCTCGTGCCGACGCAGGATCCGCTCGGCGTCGCGCGACTCGCGCGTTTCGATGCGAGCCGTCGCCTACGGGCTCGCGGGCTGCCGGGCGATCGACCGGTCGCATGGCGGGCGGTCGCGCGCTCGCCGCTCCAGGACATGCCGGTGAGCCCGCACTGGGCGATCGGGCCGATCGTGATCGTCGCGCTCGCGGCACCGTTCCACGTCTACGCGACGGTGTTCACACTTGCGGCGGGCGTCGTCGTCGCGGTCATCGCGGCGCGTGAGATCGCGGGCGAGCGACGCGACGCGACCCTCGGCGTGTTGCTCGCGTCGCCGCTCGGCCCGCGCGCGATTCTCGCGCAGAAGCTCGCGCTTCCCCTGCGGGTCGTCGGGATCGCCGGCGCACTGTGGCTCGGCGGGCTGCTGCTCAACGGCGTCCACACGCAGATCGGGAGCCGCTGGCCGGGGATGCTCGGCTTCGGCCTCGTCGTGCCGGTCGTCGCGATGCTGCTCGTGCTCGTGACGATGGCGCTCATCGGCCTGCTCATCGGCGCGGTCTCGCGACGCGCGACCCACGCGGTCGTGATCGCCGCGATGACCGTGCTCGCGTGGGCGACGCTGCCGGGGCTCGCCGCGAACGTCCTGCCCCAAGCCGCGTGGTTCGGGCCGATCGGCCTCGTCGACGCGCTCGCGACGTTCAACGAAGCCGGCATGAGCCGGTTCGGCACCGTCGTGCCGCCGACGATCGGCCTGCTCGTCATCGCCGCCGCGCTCATCGCCGCAATTCGGACGACGGGTGCGCGCGCACTGCTGCGCGACGCGTGACGCGTCCGATCAGTTCTTCCCCTCGACCATCGCGTCGACCCACACCGGGACGTAGGGAATCGTGCAGCCCTTCGACACGGGCCAGTCCTTGTAGAGACCGATCGCCTCGGCGATCGCGATCGCGCGCGCGCGGTGCTCGGCATGCTTGATCCCGATTGCGGCGAGCGTGCTGTTCATCGTCCACTTCGTTTCCGGCGCGGCCCGTGGCATCTCCTTCTCGATGCGGTCGAGCAGCGCATCCACGTCGGTCTCGTCGCCGCGGTTGATCTTCGATGCGGTGAGCTGCCAGCCGGCTCGGGCGACCCAACCGTCCTTCTCGCTCTTCTTCATCCATGCCTTGCGCAGCTGCTCCTTCTCGCCATCGGGCCTGCCCTTGATGACATAGGACTGCAGCCAGTCGGCCACCCATGCGAAGCGAGCCTCGCGAACCATCGTGTCGAGCTGCTCCGCGGAGAGCTGCTTCGGCTTCATGATGAGGATCGCCAGCATCTGGGCGTCCATGTTGCCGGTCTTCCACAACGCGCGTCCGAGCTCGTGATCGGCCTTGAGCGTCTTCGCGACCTTGCGCAGGTCACCGGTCTTGCAGCCGAACTGCATATCCGGCGGTGCACCCGCGATCCCGTCGGGGCCGGTCTTTGCGTTGTGCCGGCGGCGCTTCTCGTCGCCGAGCGCTTCGAGTTCAGCGAGCACCTTCTTGGCGGCGGCCACAGCGGTCGTGGATGACATGCGGGTTCTCCTCGTTCGTGACACCAACACGAGGAACACCATATCCGATCGGGTCGCCGAATGCCCGGTGGAGGGTCGTCAAGGCGCCCGCGGCGTCCAGTCCAGCCACGCCCGCCCGTCGCGGAAGACGCGACCGGTGCGCGAGAGATCGGTCGCCTCGTTCTCGATCGTCGGGTGGACGTTTTCGGGCGGCGCGAGCATCGGGTCGCGGCCGAAGCGGAACGCCTGCTCGCGGACGAGCAGCATCGATGCGCGGTTGAGGTCGAGGGCGCGCGCACGCGAGGGATAGACGAGAGCGGTGATGTCGTCCTCGCCGCCGATCGCAGCGCGGCGGACGCGGGCCTTGTCGAGGCGACCGTTCGGGAAGAAGCGCTCGAGGATCTCGGTGTTCGCGCGGAAGCCGTCGCCGCCGGTGACCCGCTCGAAGTAGGTGAGGATCTCGGGCTGTGCGTGGCCGACCTGCGGCGCGTCTTGGATCCCGCGCAGGTCCTGGTGTCGCCAACCGGCCGCGCCGGGGAGCTTGCGCGGAAACGAGAACGTCTGATCGACCGTGACGCCGAGGTTCGTGTGGCAGCCGAGGCACGAGTAGGTCTCCTCTTCGGTCTGCACGCGGAGGCGACCGACGCGGTCCTCGATGAAGCCCTGGAGCTGCCAGCCGAACTCGTTGAGCATGCCGACGAGCGGTGTGCCCGCGAAGTGGGGGAGCTTGCCGCGCTCCTTGTTCTCGACCTCGTTCTCGTAGGTGTGCAGGATGCCCCACGTGTCGAGCGACCGCGTCTTGCGCGCGTAGCGAAGCTCCTTGAGCCGCCGCGCGTGCAGCGTCGCGACGTCGGGGTCGAGGTAGCGCACGGTGTGGAGGAACTCGACGCCGGTCGGGTAGAGCAGCCGTTCGACGCGGATGCCGGCTGCCCCGCCGGCGTAGTGGGGCGGCAGCGTGCGGATCGTCGTGATCGTGCCGCCGATCGCCCCGTTGCCGTCGAGGTCGGCACCGGCGAGCGCCTCGTCGATCGGCTCGACCGTGCGCGCCATCGGGCGGCCGTAGGCCTTCGGCGGCGACGCCATCGATGCCTCGAGGATCGCGAGGTTCACCTTGTAGACCGCGCGCGACGGCGTTCCGTCGGCGGTCGTGCGGAACGCTTCGGGCAGGCGGATGTAGACGTCGTTGGCGGCGCCGTTGGTCGGCCAGAACGTGCCCGGGAACGGCTTGAAGCGGACTGCGCGCCAGTGACTGCCGTCGGCCGCGAACCCCTCGGCGTCGACGCCGCGATGCAGGTCGAAGTCCGGGCGGTAGCCGGGATAGTCCTCGACCCGCCGCATCGCGCGGCGGAGCGGAGCGTAATTGTCGGCGCGGATCCACGCGAGGACGTCGTCGTCGGCGATCGCCCGCATCTTCTCGGTGCGATCGACGAACAGGTTGGACCAGCGGTTGGTCAAGGCGAAGCCACTGAACGCGTATTCCTCCTGGAGCGACCAGTCGTCCATCACGTTCGGGTATTCCGAGTCGACGTGGCACGTCCAGCACGGGTTCGCGACGCCGGCGGTCTTCGTGTAGCACTGCGGCGGGATGACCGCCTCGTAGTTCTTCGTGCGGCCGATGCTCGCTCGCGCCTCCGCGGTGGGATCGTAGTCGTCGTCGGATGTCGATGCGGCGAAGATCGCCGCGCCGAGTGCGAGTGCGAGCAGTGCTCGACGGGCCGGCGCGCGGGTTGCGTAGTCAGGCATCTCGGTAACCTCCGTTCGGAATCACGCGAAGGCTACGACCGTTTGATGAACGGACGAACAAGGCCGAGTCGAGCGTTTCGTCAACGCGTCGAGAAGATCTCTTCACGAGTCGTTGTCCGGTTTTGAACCGAGTCTGCACCGGACCCTAGCGCGCGCTCTCTACGTTCTCCGCTCAGTGGCGGCACGGAGTCCGATGTCAGGCACGTCGTCGGGTCGTCGCACAGTTCTCAGGAGACGAACATGAAACGTCATCTCGGTCGGGCTGCGGCGATCGCCGCGGCGCTCGTCGGCGCCAGTGTGGCCGGCGCACAGCAAGATCCGCTCTCGTCCGTCGTCGCGGTCAACGCGAGCGGCAACCAGAGCATTCCCGCTCTCGTGCGTCAGCGCGTGGACGAGGTCGCGAAGGGCGCATTGCCGCCGAACGCGGTCTTCCCGCTGCCGAACGCGACCACCGACACCGTTCGGACGCTGCCGGAGTTGTCCCACAACGTCGTGATCAAGTGGCTCGACCCGATCACGAACGCCAACGTCAAGGACGCACCGGTCTTCGGGGCGAACTGCGACTTCATCGCGTTCTTCGGCGCGGGCTGGAACGCGGGCTGGCAAGGCGACATCGTCGGAGCCGCCCCCTACTTCCGTGGCGCGCACGACCACGGTTGGATCTGGGTCAACCACGAGTACATCTCGAACAGCCAGCCCACGCCGACGTCGGCGCCGGACGGCCAGCACCTGACCTACGCGAAGTTCCTCAAGGCGTCGGGCATTCTGACGATCGATCCGACGAGCCCGACGTGGCCGCAGGCGGAGATCGACACCTACATCCGCCAGTTCAAGCGTCAGGTCGGCGGGAGCTGGCTCAACGTCTACCGCGACGAAAACGGTGCGTGGCGCGTCAACCGAAACGCGGCGAACCGTCGGTACGACGCGACCAGTGGCACGCAGGTCGCGCTCGTCGGCCAGCCGCTCTTCCCGCTCGGCGCCGACCACAAGGACGACGGAACCGACCTGCCGACCGGCACGATCGCCGGCATCCAGGGCAACTGCTCGGGCGGCGTCTCGCCGTGGGGCACGGTGTTCAGCGCCGAAGAGAACGTGCAGTCGTACTACGGCGACCTCGAAGCGTCGTGGACGAGCGGCGGCCAGTTCCTCCCCGGAAACGGCTTCGATGCCGGCAACGACATCTGCCCGATCTTCGACTCGAGCCGCTCGGGTCAGTTCGCGCGCGGCTCGAAGATCCAGATGCGTCACAACCGTGACGCCTACGGCTACCTCGTCGAGATCGATCCGACGGTCGCCGCGAACCGCGCCTACACGAGCGTCGCGAACCAGGGCGACGGCCTCGGTCACCGCAAGCTCGGCGCCCTCGGTCGCGCACGCTGGGAGAACTGCACGTTCGTCGTCGGCAAGGACGGTCGCCTCCTCGACGGTCAGCCGATCGTGATCTACGCGGCCAACGATCGTCGCGGCGGTCGCATCTACAAGTTCGTGTCGTCGAACCCGTATCAGAAGGGCATGACCCGCGGTCAGGTCCGCGCGCTGCTCGACAGCGGCTCGATCTACGTCGCGCACTTCGCCGGCCTGGACAACACGACCGGCAACACGCTGGTCGCGACGAAGCAGGTCCCGACCGACGCCGCGCCCGGCCAGGGTCAGTGGATCCACATGTCGACGACGTCGACCGACACCCCGCCGAACGCGGTCGCGCTGAACCAGGCGAACGTCACCGTGGGCCAGGCGCTCCAGGATCGCAACTACAACAGCCTCGGCGGCTTCCCGACGGACGACTACGTTCGCCTCGCGCTCTACACCGCGGCGAACAAGCTCGGCATCATGGAGCTCAACCGCCCCGAGGACCTCGAGTGGAACGCGAAGGACCCGAGCGGCAACCCGCGCCTCTACATCGCGTTCACGAAGCACGGCCGTCAGGTCGCGCTCGACCAGAACGGCGTGCTCTACGACCCGCAGCAGCACGCGGCGAACTCGCCGCTGCGCCCGGATCCGGTCGGCTCGATCTTCGTGCTCGACGAGGCGAACCCGGCTGCGCCGGCGTCGTCGAAGACGTTCACCTACTTCCAGGCGTGGCTCGGCACGCAGGGCACCGGCCCGTATGACGTCGCCGACCCCGACAACCTGATGCTCGACGCCAACGGCGGTGTCTGGTTCGGCACCGACGGCAACTTCGGCGTCAACGGCACGGCCGACGGCCTCTACTACCTCGACCTGGACCCGATGCACAAGAGCGGTCAGCCGGGCGTCACGACGGCGACCTACGGCCTGCCGTTCCGCGTGATCGCCGGTCCGAGCGACAGCGAGGCCACCGGGCCCGCGCTGACGACGGACGAGCGGACGATCTTCTTCGCGGTCCAGCACCCGGGCGAGAACTTCAACGCGAACACCAGCACCTGGCCGCAGCAGCGTCCGTAACGGACGCGCGGTCGACGCGACGATTCGCGCCGCATCGCTTACGGGGCGCGCCTTCGGGCGCGTCCCGTTTTTCGTGCCTACCGTGCGAGCAGCGACGGCTCGATCGGCATCGCGATCCGACTCGCCCGGTCGTCGGCGAGCGTCACGCGCGTGCTGCGCAGCACGCGGCTGCGGCGCGCGCGGTAGAGATCGCGGGGCGACGCGCCGCGTGTGATCGGGCAGAGGCGAAGCGTCGCGCTGTAGGTGCCCGGTCGATCGACGACGAATGCGATCGCGTCGTCGTCATCCGGCAGCACCCGGTAGAGTGGCCGGGCCGGTGTCGCGACGTCGTCGTCCTCGTCCTCGCGGGCGAGTCGCATCACGAGTGCCTTGGCGCGGTCGCGGGCCCGGACGCCCGAGCCGAGGTCGAACGTGACCGGGAAGCCGCGTTCGAGCGGGATCGTGCGGCTGGACCGCGCTTCGGTTCGGAGGATCCGGTAGCCGGGGGCCGCGACCTCGAACGCCGAGCCGTTGGCCGAGGCCGGCAGTCGCACCTCGCCCTGCGCATCCGTTCGAACCGTGCGTCGCGCGTCGTAGCGGCCGTTCGTCGCGCGGCACGCGGTGATTGCGGCGTTCGCGACGGGCGTGCCGTCGTCGCCGACGACGCGCAGCGTGATCGCGCGTATCGAGCCGCGGAGATCGATCGACCGGAGCCGGTTGTCGGGGGTCTTGCCGTTCTCGGTCACCGAGACGCCCGGGACGGTGAGCAGCGGCGTGTCGCCGCCCACGACGTGGAACGCGATGTCGTAGGTGCCCGGTTCGACCGCGCTCGCGGCGAAGCGCCCACGGCCGTCGCCGGCGGCGTCGATCGACAGGGACTCGAGCCATCGCCGCCGGGAGTCGGCGAGGGTCGACCCGATCAGCCCCGCATAGAACCAGTCGGCGTCGAAGCCGCTCGGCAGCATGACGAGGCCGCCGAAGTCGCCGTAGCGCGCGATGCGGAGCACGATGTCGGCGGTGCCACACGCGACGTCGTGTACCGAGTCGGCGTGGTCCGGGCGGCTCGCGACGACGGTCAGCGTCGCGGGGCGAGCGACGCCGCGGAGGACGAAGCGACCGTGTCGGTCGGTGACCGTGCGACGCAGTTTCGTGCCGTCGTCCGTCGTGCCCTCGGCGCTGACCCGGGCGAGCGCGACCGGTCGGTCCAGACGGTCGACGACCGTGCCGGATACCCAGAGCGGCGCGTCGGTCAGCGTGACCGTCCCGAGGGGGATCGTCTTTGCGTCGGGCTCGATCGCGACCGGGATGATCGCGCTCATCGCAACGAGGTCGTCGTCGGTGTAGGCGAGGATCCGGAGGGCTCGCAGCGCATGGATCGGCCGCACGAATGCGATCGAGAACGAGTTGTCGGGGGCGATTTCGACGTCGCGTGAGAACCCCACCTCGCGCGGCGACGGACGGCGCTCGTTGGCCGGATGCACGATCCGGCCGACCGCTCGGACGCGGGTCCAGCGACCGGATGCGATGCGACCGACGAGGCAGCAGGCGTCGGCTCGCCGCGATCGCAGCGTGACCGTCTGCGTGCCGGCGGCGGTCTTCTCCGCGGTGACGGTCGTCGTGGCACGGATGAACTGCCGCACGGCGAGGAGGCGCATCGACGCACCGACACCGATTCGCGGGAAGACCGCGCGGCCGTCGACGGTCGTACGACGTTGCTCCCGCGTGTCGGTGCCGGTGCGGAGGCGGATCGACGTCGGGCGCGTCTCGCGCCGACCGTCCGTCGTCTGCATCTCGACGACGAGCGCGATCGTCGGCGGCAACTGCAGGCGGATCGGTTCGGACGGCCACGCGTCCTGGGTGACCGTCGCGTCCACGGAAACGGCGAGCGGCAGGTCGACCTCGACGAATGTCGCGACCGGCAGCGTCGCCTCGGGGAAGACGAACGTCGCACGGCCGGTGCGGTCGGTCGTCGCACGGAGCGGGTAGAGTGAACCGATGGTTCCCGGCGTCGCGAGGAGGCGGATGTCGGCCGCCGGGGCGCCGTGTTCGTCCACGACGTCCACGGCGAGCGTGCGCGCCGGCGCGAGGCGGAGGATCACCGCGTCGCCGTCGTACCACTGCGATGCCCGAGCGGAGAAGCGCGCGGCGCCGAGGCGGTGGGTTGCGCAGATCTCGCCGTAGGTGCGGAAGAACGGCATGCGCGCTTCGCCGGCCGCGTCGGTCTCGAACGTTCGTGTCGGTTCGTAGTCGCGCCTGCGTCGCCACGAACCGGCGCGGGTCGCCGCGAAGTGGAGCGTCGCACCGGCGACCGGTCCGCCGGCGGCGTCGACGACGCGGACGAGCGGTCCGTCGAAGCGCGGTGCGGTGGGCGCCGGCGTCTCGTCGGCGAGCGGTTCGTTCGGTTCGCTCTGCTCGCTCTGCTCGTTCGGTGCGGTGGCCGGCTTCGCTTCGGGCGCGGGCGCCGGCCCTGGTTCGGGCGGCACGCTCGCCGGTGCCTCCGGCCGTGGATCGAGCGGCACCTCGAACGGTGGGGGTGCGCGCTCGTGATCGTCGATCCCGAGCCAGAGGACGAGGCCCGTGATCGCCGCGACGGCGAGCACGGCCGCCAAAGCGAGCCCGTTTCGCATACCGTATCATCGCCGACGGGCGCGGCGTCCGCTACGGTATGCCGCTACTTGTCCTTTTTGCGCGCCTTCTCGATCTCCTCGGGCGTCGCGTCGCGGACCGTCACGTCCGTGGCCACGTAGCGGCGCGGGTCGAAATCGCGCTTCGTGAAGCCGCGATTCGTCGCGGCGACGTCCACGGTGAACGAGATCAGGCTGACGACCGTGAGGCGCACGTCGAAGCGCACCCGCTCGAGCCGGTCGCGCATCGGGTCGACCGTCAGTTCGATCGCATCCGTCACCCACTCGTCGGCCTTGTCGGTTCGTCGGACGCGGAAGACGCGGCGGCCGGCCCGCTCGTCGGACGGGCCGGTCGTCTCTTCGTAGACGAGGTGCGGGTCGTTCGCTTCGAGCTCTTCGAGGAAGCCGAAGTTCAGGCAGCGCAGCACGCCGTCGGCGCCGTTGTCGGTATCGAACGTCGTCGTGGACTTCGTCACCGACGACGACTTCACCGACCACTGCATCGCCGGGGCCGGACCGTCGGCCGGATAGCGGACGACCTCGGCGTTCTCGCGATCGTAGGACCAGCGCCACTCGCCGTCGCTGCCGCTCGCGTCTTCACCGAACACCGGCATCGGGTCACGCCGGTTCGCGACGGTGAACATCGCGAAGCGATCGGGCGACTGCACGCGCGTGCGGAAGAAGAACCGCGTCTTCTTCCGATCCTCCGGCTTCTTGTCGTCCAGCAGCGCCTTCAGCAGGTCGATCGCCGCGCTCTCCATCGTCACGAGCAGCTCGGCGTCGCGCAGCGAGCGGAACTCCTTCGCCGCACGGGCGACGACGTCGCGCGGGAGCAGGCTCTTCGGTGTGCTCGGTGCGTCGACCGGCTCGGGCGCTGCGTTGCGCCCGCTCGTTCCGATCCACGCGGCGATCGCGAGCGCTGCCGCGATGCCGCAGCCGGTGAGCCACGGCACCCATGCGATCCGACGGCGCACGTGCGTCGATGCGGCGCCGGGGATCGATGCGGGTGGCAGCGGAGCGGTGGCGATCGCGTCGGCGAACACGTCGCCGAGTGCCGCGCGAGTCGCGACGAGTGCCGCGTGTGCGTCGCGCGTCGCTTCGTCCTCGCGGATCGCGCGTTCGACGTCGGCCGCGTCGGCCGGGGGCAGCTCGCCGTCCACGTAGGCGTCGAGCCGGTCGGAGTCGGGGCGGGTCATGAGCACTTCCTCTCTTCGGTCGCGCCGAGGGCGGTGCGCATCCGACGGCGTGCGCGGTGGAGTGTCACGCGGACGACGTCCTCGCTGCGCTCGATCACCGAAGCGATCTCGCGATACGAGAGGCCGACGCCGTCGCGCAGGTAGAGCACGGTCTGCCAAACCGGGTCCAAGGCCGCGAGCTCACGCTCGAGGCGGCGGACCTGCTCGCGGCGGCTCGCCTCCTCGGCGGGGTCCGGCGAGCGCAGATCGGCGATCGGACCGGTCGATGCGATCCGCGACTCGAGCGAGATCGCGCCCGCGCGTCGTTGCTCGTCGATCGCGAGGTTGCGGACGACGCGGAAGAGGAGTGGCCGCACGTCGCGCCGCGGGTCGTCGGTCTCCCGGGCGGCCAACCGCGCGAACGCCTCCTGACAGACGTCGTAGGCACGCCCGCGATCCCGCAGCAACAGGCGCGCGAGCGCGTGGGCCTCGGCCCAGTAGGGCAGCGCCCGTCTCGCGAGGTCATCGGCCATCGTGCATCGTCCTCCGATCGTGCGGGACGTCCCCGCGAGGAGCCTGCACGGATCGTAGGCCGAATCGTTAACCGGGATCCGACAAAAGGCGAATCGTCCGCCAACACCCGCCGGGCACCATCGCGAATGCGAGGTGCCAACGCTTCATCGCTCGGCGCCGAGTGCGAGCAGCACGTGCAGGAGCAGAAACGTCACCATCCCGGCGAAGAACGGGCGGAGCTTCGCCTTCGACAGGTGGGGGAGCTCTTCGCGGAACACGCGGAACAGCATGAAGCCGGCCAGCAGCGCCGTCAGCGCGTCGATCGCGGCCTCGTGCGGCCGGCGAAACAGGCTCAGTGCGTAGCCGGCCATCGCCGCAGCGGCGAGGATGTAGCGCCCGCGGTTTCGGAACCGGTCCCCGTAGCGGTTGAGCGATCCGACGTCGCCGCTCGAGAGGTGCATGCCGATCGAGACGATGAACACGAGGGTCATCGGCAGTGTCGCGGGCAGTTGCGCGCCGAGGGTGAACACGAGCAACGCGGTGTAGACCGTTGCGAGCGTCGTGTGGAGCGCGAAGTGCGCGCCTTCGGCGTCGCGATCGCGGTGCGTCATCCGGTACTCGAATGCGTAGACCGCCGCGAAGCCGAACAACGCGACGAAGTAGATCCGCGTCCCGAGCAGCGCATGGCCCTCGTCGAGTTCGGGCAGCAGGTGCAGAAACACGTAGGCGACCGCGAGGCCGCCGCTGAACGACTCGAAGCGTTCCGGGTTTCGGATCGCTCGAGCGATCAGCGGCGTGGCGAGGTGCACGGCGGCGAAGACCGCCGCGACGACGAGGATCTCCGTGTGTCGCATCGGCCCGGCGCGCGCTCGACCTCGATCAGCGCGACGTGTCGACGGCGCGGCCGTTGAGCGGTTGCACCGGCCGGTTGTTGCCGTGGATCACCGCGCGGAACGCGTCGATCTGCGAGCGCGACAGCGCGATCGGCGTCCGGAGCACCATCCAGTGCACGCCTTCGGTGCACGGCGGCGTCGTCAGTGATCCCATGTAGCGGTAGTAGCCGTGGTCGCTCGGCAGCAGCGCCGACGCGTCGATCGTCGCCGACGCCTCGCGCTTGGCCATGTCCTTCGACGGGAGGTTGTCCCAGACCGGCGCGAACGCGGCGTTCTCGGCGCCCTCGTTGATCATCACCGCGACGACGGCGAGCGTGTCGTCCGCGGCCTTGTGCACGAGGTGCATCTCCATGTCGGCGTGGCGGCCGTTGATCGTGTGCTCGCTGGGGGAGTGGAAGTGGAACTGCTCGAGCGTGTAGCGCTTGCCCCCGACCGTGACGCTGCTCTTGCCGTCTTCCATCTCCTCGACGGTGTGGCCGTTGTAAACGAGGTTGATCCTCGACGGCTTGTAGTCGAACGCGAGCGACGGAAGGTCGGCCGAGGCGGCGCCGCGGATGTCGATCGGCGACTGCTGCTTGCCGTCTTTGGCGAGCGCGTACTTCGGCGACAGGTCGCCCCAGTGGGAGGGCCCGATGTCGCCCGTGTAGCCCCACTCCGCGGCCTTGGGCTTCTCGGACTTGTGAAGGTAAGGGTGCGTCTCCTTCGACGAACACCCGACGACGGCGGCGACACCTGCCAGCAGCAATAGACTCGTGCGTTTCATGACTCCGATACCTCTCACGCAAAGACACTGATCCAGGGCCCAATCGAACCGGACTGTATCAGCGCGAGAAGATCGAATCCAGGGGCGAACTACACCGACGCGGACAGTCGCCCCTCGAGGGCGTCGAGTTCGTCGCGGATGCCCTGGGGAAGCCGGTCGCCGAACTTCGCGAGGTGGGCGCGGATCGCCGGCAGGTCCTTGGCCCAGGCGGCGGCGTTCGGTGCGAGCAGTGCGTCGAGGTCGGCGTCGGCGATGTCGAGGCCGCTCGTGTCGAGGCTGCCCTTGGCCGGCAGGTAGCCGATCGGCGTCTCGACCGCTTCGGCGTTGCCGTCGAGTCGATCGCACACCCACTTCAGCACGCGGCTGTTCTCGCCGTAGCCCGGCCACAGCCAGCGACCGTCGTCGGACTTGCGGAACCAGTTCACGTAGAAGATCTTCGGCATCGCGTCGCCGTGCTCGGCGCCGAGCGTGAGCCAGTGCGCCCAGTAGTCGGCCATGTTGTAGCCGCAGAACGGCAGCATCGCCATCGGGTCGAAGCGCAGTTCGCCGACCTTGCCGGCTGCGGCCGCGGTCTTCTCGGAGCTCATGATCGCGCCGAGGAACGTGCCGTGCTGCCACGACAGCGACTCGTTGACGAGCGGCACCGTCGTCGCGCGACGGCCGCCGAACAGGATCGCGTCGATCGCGACGCCCTCGGGGCTCTCCCACTCCGGCGCCATCACCGGACACTGGCCCGCCGGCGCGGTGAAGCGCGCGTTCGGGTGGGCGGCCTTCTTGCCGCCGCCGGGCGTCCAGTCCTCGCCGTGCCAGTCGATCACGTGTGCCGGCGGCTCCGACATCTCCTCCCACCAGACGTCGCCGTCGTCGGTGAGCGCGCAGTTCGTGTAGATGCAGTTCGCGTGGAGCGTCTTCATCGCGTTCGGGTTGGAGTGGTCGCTCGTGCCCGGCGCAACGCCGAAGAAGCCGTATTCCGGGTTGATCGCGCGGAGGCGTCCGTCGTCGCCGAACTTCATCCACGCGATGTCGTCGCCGATCGTCTCGACCTTCCAGCCGGGGATCGTCGGCTCGAGCATCGCCAGGTTGGTCTTGCCGCACGCGCTCGGGAAAGCCGCGGCGACGTACTTCACCGCGCCCTCGGGGCTCGTGAGCTTGAGGATCAGCATGTGCTCGGCCATCCAGCCCTCGTCGCGCGCCATGCACGACGCGATGCGCAGCGCGAAGCACTTCTTGCCGAGCAGCGCGTTGCCGCCGTAGCCCGAGCCGAAGCTCCAGATCTCACGCGTCTCGGGGAAGTGTGTGATGTACTTGTTGTCGGCGTTGCACGGCCACGCGACGTCGAGTTCGCCGCCCTCGAGCGGGGCGCCGACCGAGTGCAGGCACTTGACGAAGTCGCCATCGCCGAGCGCGTCGAGCACGTCCTTGCCCATGCGCGTCATGATCCGCATGTTGCACACGACGTAGGGCGAGTCGGAGAGCTGCACGCCGATGTGTGCGATCGGCGAACCGATCGGACCCATGCTGAACGGAATCACGTACATCGTGCGGCCGCGCATCGCCCCGTCGAACAGGCTCGTCAGCTCGCGCTTCATCTCGGCGGGATCGCGCCAGTGGTTCGTCGGCCCGGCGTCGGCTTCGTTGTCGCAGCAGATGAACGTGCGGTCCTCGACGCGGGCGACGTCGGCGGGATCGGAGCGGATGAGCAGACTGTTCGGCCGCTTCGACTCGTCGAGTCGGGTCGCGGCACCGGTCGCGACCATCTCGGTTGCGAGGCGGTCGTATTCCTCTTGCGACCCGTCACACCACTCGATGCGGTGCGGCCGGCAAAGCGAGGCGACTTCTTCGACCCACGCCTTCAGTTTCTCGTTGCTCGTCACCATCTCACGATCTCCAAACCGAAATCGCCGGGCATCTCGGCCCGGCGTGTACGTGTCTCGAAACGGGTCGAACCGGTGCTACTCGCGGCGCGGGCTGCGCTTCTCGAGCGGCACGTAGGCGCGCTTCGCGGAGCCGGTGTAGATCTGCCGCGGCCGCGAGATACGCGTCGCCGGATCGTTCTGCATCTCGCGCCATTGCGCGATCCAGCCCGGCAGGCGGCCGAGCGCGAACATCACCGTGAACATGTTCACCGGGATGCCGATCGCCTGGTAGATGAGGCCCGAGTAGAAGTCGACGTTGGGGTAGAGGTTGCGCTCGACGAAGTAGCTGTCCTTGAGCGCGATCTCCTCGAGTTCGACCGCGACGTCCAGCAGCGGGTTGGACTTCTTCAGCTTCTCGAGGACCTCGTAGGTCGTCGTCTTCAGGATCGACGCCCGCGGATCGTAGCTCTTGTAGACGCGGTGGCCGAAGCCCATCAGGCGGATGCCCTCTTTGCGGTCCTTGACCGCCTGCATGTAGGCGCGCCCGCCGTCGCCGCTCTCGTGGATGCGCTGCAGCATCTCGACGACTGCGGAGTTCGCACCGCCGTGCAGCGGGCCCCACAGCGCCATCACGCCGGCCGACAGCGACGCGAACATGTTCGCACCGGAGCTGCCGACCATCCGCACGGTGCTCGTCGAGCAGTTCTGCTCGTGGTCGGCGTGCAGGATCAGCAGCTTGTCGAGCGCCTTCGCGATGACCGGGTCGACCTCGTAGTCTTCGGTCGGCGTCGCGAACATCAGGTGCAGGAAGTTCGACGAGTAGTCGAACTTGTTCTGCGGATACATGAACGGCTGGCCGATCGAGTGCTTGAACGAATAGGCCGCGATCGTCGGCAGCTTGGCGATGATCCGCGCGGTCGAGATGTCGCGCTGCTTGTGGTCGCGCGGGTCCATCGACTTCGGATAGAACGTCGACAGCGCGCCGATCACGGCTGCGCACACCGCCATCGGGTGCGCCTTCTTCGGGAAGACCGAGAAGAAGCGTTTGACGTCTTCGTGCAACATCGTGTGCGTGCGGATGTCGTTCGTGAAGTCGTCGAGCTCGTCCTTCGTCGGCAGCTCCCCGTAGAGCAGCAGGTAGCAGACCTCGAGGAACGTCGACCGCTCGCACAGCTCCTCGATCGGAATCCCGCGGTAGCGCAGGATGCCCTTCTCCCCGTCGATGTAGGTGATCGCGCTCTCGCACGACCCGGTGTTCACGTAGCCGGGGTCGAGCGTGATCGCGCCGGTCTCCTTGCGCAACGAGGAGATGTCGATGCCCGCCTCGGCTTCGGTGCCGACCGTGACCGGGAGTTTGAGTACCTTGTCTCCGTAGTGGAGCTCGGCGTGGTCTGGATGGGCTGGCACGTCAATCCTCCGATGGTTGGCGTTCGATCATTGGGTTCGCCGTTCGGACGGCTGGGCCGAGCCGCCGGAGGCCGGTGGGCAGGGAGGGCGCGGCGTCTCAACGAGCGCGGAAATGCACCCGTTTCGGTCGAACATATAAGCGCCCGGAGGGGCGCCTTCAAGCGCCCGGAACGTCTCGAAGCGGGCGCTCCGGGCCAAACGGCGCGAGATCGGCGAGGGCCCGTTCGGCGTAGCGACCGTAGCGCTCCCGCTTGTTCCGAACCCGCTCCGGGAGTTCCGGCAGCAGCCCGAAATTCGCCGGCATCGGCTGGAAGTGCTTCGGGCTCGCGGTCGCGATGAAGTGCGCGAGCGAACCGAGCATCGTCGTCGTCGGCAGCGTGATCGGCTCGCGGCCGGTCACGAGCCGGGCCGCGTTCGTCCCGGCGAGCCAGCCGCCGCCGACCGCGCATGCGTAGCCCTCGGTGCCGACGAGCTGGCCGGCCGCCAGCAGCGTCGGGCGGGCGCGGAACTGCAGCGTCGGGTCGAGGAGCCGGGGGGCGTTGAGGAACGTGTTGCGGTGCATCACGCCGAGGCGGACGAACTCGGCCCGCTCGAGCCCCGGGATCATCCGGAAGATGCGCGTCTGTTCGCCCCACTTGAGGTTGGTCTGGAAGCCGACGAGGTTCCACAGCTTGCCCGCCCGGTCCTCCTGCCGGAGTTGCACCGCGGCGTACGGTCGGAGCGGGCGGCCGCGGTCGTCGGTCTTGCCCGGCACCGAGAGCCCGACCGGTTTGAGCGGACCGAAGCGCATCGTGTCCTCGCCGCGCCGTGCGAGCTCTTCGATCGGAAGGCACCCCTCGAAGAACGTCGCCGACTCGCGCTCGAAGTCCTTCAGCGGGACTTGCTCGGCGGCGACGAGCGCGTCGCGGAACGCGCGGTAGGTCTCCCGGTCGAACGGGCAGTTCAGGTAGGCCGCCTCGCCGCGATCGTAACGCGACTGGACGAACGCGATCGAGCGGTCGATCGTCTCGCCGTCGACGATCGGGCTCGCCGCGTCGAAGAAGCTCATCGCGTCGAGGCCGGTGAAGCGGTGGAGGTCGTCGGCGAGCGCATCGCTCGTCAGCGGGCCGGTGGCGAGCACGGCGACGCCGTCGGCCGGAAGCGCCTCGACCTCCTCGCGCCGGAACTCGATCCGCGGGTGCGACGCGAGCGCGTCGGTCAGCGCGGCGCCGAACGTCGCGCGGTCGACGGCGAGTGCACCGCCGGCCGGCACCGCGTGCTCGTCGGCCGTGCGGATCACGAGCGAGCCGAGGCGGCGCAGCTCCTCGTGCAACAGCCCGGCGGCGCGATCGACCGCGCGTGCGCCGAACGAGTTGCTGCATACCAGCTCGGCGGCGTCCGCGGTGTGGTGCGCCGGCGTCGAGCGCACCGGTCGCATCTCGTGCAGCACGACCGCGACGCCGGCCTCGGCGAGTTGCCATGCCGCTTCGGTGCCGGCGAGGCCGGCTCCGATCACGTGCACCGTCGTCGTTCGCGCCACGCTGAGCTCCCGTCGATCCGGCCGGGCTGGTAAAGTGGGCGGCCGGGTTCCGGAACGTATAGCAGCCGCGCACCGCGCGTCGGCGACAACCTCGCGAGCACTCCCGTGGCCGACACGCTCTTCGACTTCATCGAGCACCTGCAGGGCGAGCAGCCGTGGGGGCGTGTCCTCGATGCCGGGACCGGCTCCCACTCGCTCGCGTGGATCGAGTCGCTCGCGACCGACGGGTGGGTCGCGGTCACCGGGGACCCGCGCGAGGGGCGGCGTCTCGAAGGGCGTCACCCGGACGGCCGGATGGTCGTCGGCAACTGGACCGACGAGGCGCTGCTCGCTGGCGAGCGGTTCGAGACGGTCATCGCCGACTACCTGTTGGGTGCCGTCGAGGGGTTCGCGCCGAGCTTTCAGACGCGGCTCTTCGAGCGGCTGCGGCCGCACGTCGGCGGCATGCTTTACGCGGTCGGGCTGGCGCCGTACGAGCCCGGACCGGAGACGCCGGCGGGGCGGGTCGTGCGTCGGATCGCTCGGCTGCGGGACGCGTGCATCCTGCTCGGCGGCGGCCGCTGCTACCGCGAGTATCCGATCGACTGGGTGCGCCACGCGCTCGAGCGTTCGGGCTACGAGATCGTCGAGGCGCGCTCGTTCCCGATCCGCTACGGGGCCGACTTCGTCGGCCAGCAGCTGCGCGTCGGGATGCGCTACCTGCCGAGCGTCGAGAATCGTGGGCTCGCGCGGGCGCTGGCGCGGGAGATCGGACGAATGCGGCGCGAGGCGACCGCGTTCGCGCGCGCGAACGGCGGGCTCGCGTTCGGGGAGGACTGGATCGTCGCGGCGCGGCCTACGGGTCGGTCGGCGGATCCGACGTCTTCTTGAAGCGCACGAAGTAGCACGTCTGCATGAAGCGCTCCTCGCCGATCTTCTCGAAGCCCGCGGCCTCGATCTCCCGCTCGAAGACCTCCTGACCCGCGCGGACGTGCCCCATCACCCAGTCGCTGCTGCGGCCGGGGATCCGGTGGAAGTCGACGAGCACGAAGTATCCGCCGGGCTTCAGCGCGCGGCGCAGGGATGCGAGCGACGACTGCGGATACTCGAAGTGGTGGTAGACGTCGCACCCGAACGCGAGGTCGATCGAGTTCGGTGCGAGCGCGAGGTCGCGCTCGGTGCACTGCACGGTGCGCAGATTCGTGACGCCTTGCTCGCGTGCGGTCTTGTCGATGTGCTCGATGAACGTCGGCATCAGTTCCACCGCGTAGACCGTCCCGTCCGCACCGACTTCGCGCGCCATCTGCAGCGCGATGAACCCGGTGCCGGCGCCGATGTCGGCGACCGACAGGCCGGGGCGGAGCTTGATGCGCCGCACGATCTCGTCGCGCTTGGCGAAGATCTCGCGGTCGGGACGCTCGAAGCGCGCCCGCCACGTGTCGATGCTCGGGTCGTCGTAGTAGGCCTGGTTGATGCCGGGCCGGACGGAGGTTTCGCCGTCGGGGCTGCCGGCGCATGCGGCCAGCACGAGCGCCACGGCGAGTGCGAGGTGGTGTCGGTGGATCATGCCGCCGATCGTATCACCCCGCCGGGCGTCCGCACAGCGGTCGGAGGAGTGCCGCGAGCGCGCGCCGTTCGCGGGCGGGCGAGAACGCCGACGCGCGTTCGCGCATCGCCGTGCGCAGGGCGCCCAGCGCGCGCGGGTCGGCGGCGAGCGCCCCGATGCGCTCGGCCAGGCCGCGCGCGTCACCGACCGCGAGGTAGCCGGGGTAGTCCGGGCCGAGCTGGCCGACGGTGCCGCCCACCCGCGTCGCGAGCAGGGGCACCCGATCGACCGCTGCCTCGGCGACGACGTTCGCGCCGCCCTCGGAGTGCGACGTCAGGATCGCGAGGTGGCTCGTCGCGAGGAGGCGCCGGGCGCGCGCGGCCGTGACCGCGCCGAGCCACCGATAGCGCGGGTCGCGTTCGGCCGCGCGGTGTGCGCGACGTGTCGCGGCGGCGGTCGGCGACGGGCCGGCGTGGGTGACCCGGACCGCGACGTCGGCCGGCAGGTGCCGGAGGGCACGAACGATCAGGAACGGGTCCTTCACCGGTCGGAGCGATGCGAGTTGCACGATCTCGAGCCGGTCGCCGCGCCGGTATCGCGGCCGCGTGACGTCGGGCGTCGGCGTGGCCGATTGAAGGATCGTCGTCGCCCGGGAGCGCTCGTCGCGCGGGATGCAGTCGAGCGCGTCGGCTTGCAGCGTGACGATCCGGTCCGCGAGCCGCAGCGACTCACGCGCCCGAGCGTCGTCCGGCAGGTCGCGGTAGGCGTCCGTGCCGGACAGCACGACGACGAGCGATCGATCGGGATGCGCGCGCTTGAACGCCCGGGCCGACGGATGCGACCGGCGTGCGTGCACGGCGATCAGCACGTCGGTCGGGCGACCGTCCCAACGTTCGACCGTGCGAACGCGATAGCCGAGGTCGCGGAGCATCGCGGTCCAGCGGCGCGCCGTGATCCGGTTGCCGATCAGCGGCTCGCGCGCCGGCGCGGCGATCGTGATGTGCGGTGCGGGCATGGGCGTCCTTCGGCGTTGCGAAGCGAGCATACTCCGCAGCAGGCCCCGCGTCGATGTATACTCGGCGGCGATGGTCCGCCGCGTCAGCAACCCGCCGAACCCGTGGCACGCCGCGCACGTCGAGTGGATCGGCGAGCCGCCGGCGGCGCAGCTCGAGGTCTACGAGGAGACCGCGGGCGAGGTGCTGACGCACAACGACAGCCCGGACGTCGACTTCTCGTGGAGCGTGAATCCGTACCGCGGCTGCTTCCACGGGTGCGCCTACTGCTACGCGCGGCCGTACCACGAGTATCTCGACTTCGGCGCCGGGACGGACTTCGAGCGCAAGCTCGTCGTGAAGACCAATGCCGCGACGGCGCTTCGTCGTGCCTTCGACCGCAAGTCGTGGCGCGGCGAACTGGTCTCGTTCTCCGGTGTGACCGACTGCTACCAGCCGCTCGAGGCGAGCTACGGTCTCACGCGCGCGTGCCTCGAGGTGTGCCGCGACTACCGCAACCCGGTCGCGATCATCACGAAGAGCGTGCTCGTCGAGCGCGACGTCGCGCTGCTCGCGGAGCTGCACGAGCGCGCCCGGGTCACCGTCTTCCTGTCGATCCCGTTCGACGACGCCGCGGTCTGCCGCGCGGTCGAGCCGTATGCGCCGCCGCCGAGCCGTCGCTTCGACGCGCTACGCACGTTCGCCGACGCGGGCATCGAGACGGGCATCGCCGTCGCACCGATCATCCCCGGCCTCAACGAGTCCGACATTCCGCGCTTGCTCGAGCGGGCCCGGGACGCCGGTGCCACCCGTGCGTTTTCGATCCTGCTGCGTCTGCCCGGACCGGTGCGCGGCGTGTTCGAGGCGCGCATGCGCGAGGCGTTCCCCGACCGATGGTCGAAGATCGAGCATGCCCAGCGGTCGATGCGGGACGGCGCCCTCGACGATGCGCGCTTCGGGCGTCGGATGGCCGGGGCGGGCGAGCGGTGGGCGGTGCTGCACCGGCTGTTCGAGACGTCGTGCCGGCGGTTCGGCCTCCGCGCCGAAGGAGGGCGGACGCCGGAGTACGACGAACGGGCGTCCCGCCGAACGACCTTTCGTCGCCCGCACGAGACGCCCGATCTCTTCGCGTAGCCGCTGGGCTCGCTATTCCTTCAGGCGGAAACTCTCGAAGAGCTTCTGGATCTGCTTACGGCACTTCTTGAAGCAGCCCTTCGTGCCCATCGCGACGAGTTCGTGGCAGCCGTGCTTGCTCTGGATGTAGAGGAAGCGAAGTTCCATCGTGATCGTGCGCGGGTCGTAGCTCTTCGTCGCATCGATCGACGCGGCGCCCTTCGTGAACTCCTCCATGTAGAGGGTTCCGATCTTCTCGATGGGATCGCTCACGACCAGGTCGGCGTAGGCGCCCTTGCCCGCGGGCGACTTGAAGCGCTTGCCCTTGGACTTCTTCACCTTCTTGAAGCGCTCGAGGTTCGCCTTCTGGCAGGCGCGTGCACAGCTCTGCGCCGATTCGGAGGAGCCGACGACCGCCGGGGCGAACGTGATTTCGTGCTTGGGCTCGTACGTCGTGCCGTAGGCCATCAGGAACACGTGGCCTTCTTCTTTGAAGCGGATGCCCATCGCGGCGCCGAGCTTCGTTCCACCACGGCTGCGGTAGGCCTTGTCGTCCGGGACGACGACCATCAGCGTCGGGCCCTTGCCGGGCTTGAGCTCGATGATCTTCATGCCCTCGGGCGCGGTGAACGGTTCGTCTTTCTTCTTCTTCTGCGCGGTCGCCGTCGGCGCGGCCGCGAGAACGGCGGCCAACGTGCTGATCAGTAGTGCGTAGCGGTGGATCTGTTTCACTTCGATTCTCCATTGTCTCGCGTCGGGTCGCCGTCGAACAAGCGTCGGCCGGGCCCCGCGAGAGGACACGCTTTGCCCTTCAGCGTATCACGACCGGCACCAAACTTCACGGAGATCGGGTCCGCTCAGCGCACATACCGGAAGTCGACCGGCAGTTCGACCGTCTCCCCGAGCGTCCGGTGCACCGGACACGTGAGCGCGGCCCGTTCGAGCGACTTTCGGTCGCGTTCTGTAAGGGTTTGTGGCAATTCGATGACGGTCGCGAGCCGGGCGATCCGCCGGGGGTCGGCCGCCATCGTCTTCTCCACGCGCACCGTGGCCGCCCGCAGGTCGACGTCGTTGCGTTCGGCGACCTTCGCCATGATCGTCATCATGCAGGTGCCCAGTGCGGTCGCGACGAGGTCGGTCGGCGAGAACGCCTCGCCGCGGCCGCCGTTGTCCGCGGGCAGATCGGTCTGCAGGCGGTCGCCGGAGGGGCCATGGGTGGCCTCGCAGTGAAAGTCGCCCTGGTAGGCGATCGAGATCGTCGTCATTGCGTATCCTCTCCACCGTCGGCGTCGGCCGACGGTTCGTAGTGCACGTAGTGGACGCGGGAGCGTCCGTCGTCGCGAATGTCCACGTGGGTCGCGCCGCGGGCGGTGCGCGGCAGGCCCGAGCCGAGCGGCAAGCGGAACACGACGAGACCCGGCCGCGCGACGCGTTCGTCGAGCGCATCGAGGATCGTCGCGAAGCGCATCAGCGCGCCGGGGTTTTCGAGCCACGCGTAGGGCGGATCGAGAAAGACGAGATCGTACGGTCCGCCGATCGACTCGTCGCTCGGCAGTCGCAACGCGTCGGTCCGGTGCACCGTGGCGCACTCGTCGACGGCGAGCGTCGCGATGTTCGTTTCGAGCGCGCGCAGCGCCGGGCGACCGGTCTCGACGAACGCGGCGGACTCCGCACCACGGCTGAGCGCTTCGAGGCCGAAGCTCCCCGAGCCGGCGAAGACGTCGAGCACGCGCGCGCCCCGCACGCGAGGGCCGACGATGTTGAAGATCGTCTCGCGCTGGCGGTCGAGTGGCGGGCGGGTCCCGCGGCCGCTCGGTGCGACGAGCGATGTTCCGCGAAACGCGCCTCCGATGATTCGCATCGCGTCGGTTCCGGCTGTAGAGTAGTAAGCGAAGTCGAACGGACTCCTCGAACGTTTAGCGCCGGAGGCGACGCATGGCGACGCCGTCGATCTACCTCGATCACGCTGCGACGACGCCGCTCGCGCCGGCGGTGCGGGAGGCGATGCTGCCGTGGCTCGGCGACGACGCGGGCAACGCGTCGTCCCAGCACGCGCGGGGGCGTGCCGCGGCGCGGGCGGTCGAGGAGGCGCGCACGCACGTCGCTCGCCTCGTCGGCGGCGAGCCGGGCGAAATCGTCTTCACCGGCGGCGGCACCGAGGCGAACAACTTCGCGCTCAAGGGCGTGCTGCTGCACCCGAATCGTCGCGGGGCGCCGTTCGTCGTCAGCGCGATCGAGCACAAGGCGGTGCTCGCCCCGGCCTGGTTCCTCGAGGCGCTCGGGCATCCGCTCGCGATCGCCGGTGCGGACGCGGCGGGCCGGGTCGCGCCGGCGGCCGTCGGGGCCGCGATCGTGCCGGGCACCGCCCTCGTGTCGGTGATGCACGGGAACAACGAGATCGGCACGATTCAGCCGGTCGAGGCGATCGCCGAGATCGTGCGTGGCACCGGTGCGCTCTACCACGTCGATGCCGTGCAAAGCGTCGGCCACGTGCCGGTCGACGTACGCGCGATCGGCTGCGACCTGCTCAGCGTGTCGGCGCACAAGCTCGGGGGGCCGACCGGCGTCGGCGCGCTCTGGGTCCGCGGCGGCGCGGACGGCGGGATCGCGCTCGCGCCGCTGCTGCACGGGGGCTTCCAGGAGGAGGGGCTGCGCGCCGGCACGTTGAACACCGCGGCGATCGTCGGCTTCGGCGTCGCGGCCGCGCGGCTCGACCCGGATCACGTCGCGCGCGAGGCGGCGCGGCTCGCCGGGTTGCGCGATCGCCTGCTCGAGGCGATCGCCGCGAAGGCGGGCGGACGTATCACCGGGGCTCGTGACGAGCGGCTCCCGGGAATCGCGTCGTTCGTGTTCGATCACGTCGACGGCGATGCGCTCGTCGTCGGCCTCGACTTGCGCGGCGTTTGCGCGTCCACCGGTTCCGCGTGTGTGACGGGACAGATCGACCCGTCGCACGTGCTGACGGCGACCGGCGAGTCACGCGATGCGGCGCGAGGGGCGCTGCGACTCTCGCTGGGCGAGACGACGACCGACGACGACGTCACGCGCGCGATCGATACGGTCGTGGACGTCGTCGAGCGCTTGCGCGTCAGTCGTCGGCGGTGAGCGTCCGGTTGATCGAGCCGGTCGACGCGAGATAGTTGTAGTGCGCGCGCAGTGACGCGAGCACCGGGATCGGATGCGGGTCGCCGAGCGTGCCGAGCGCGCTGCACGCGGCCGCGCGCGTCAGTGCCGTCGAGCGCCGATCCGATGCGAGCGTGAGCAGTGGCGCGACCGCTTTCTCGTCACCGACGAGGCCGACCGCCTTCGCGAGTGCCTGCAGCGCGTAGGACGACCGGCGGGCGCGAAGCTGATCGAAGAGTGGCCCGAGGTCGCCGGCGCCCATGATCGCGAGACCGAGCGCGATGCGCTCGCGCACGAGCGGCTGGTAGTCGACCTGCGTCAGCATCGCCGTCAGGTCGGCTGCGGCCGGCTTGTGCCCGATCATGCCGAGCGCGATCGCGGCGTAGCCGCGGAAGAGCTGGTCGTTGTTCTTGCGGAGTGCCGCGAGGATCGGCTCGCCGGCTTCGTTGTCGCGCGCGAGCCCCAGCGCGAGCGCGAGCGCCGCGCGGGTGCTGCGGTTGCGTTCCTTCATGAACGCACGGCGCAGCGCCTCGAGGCCGTGCGCGATCGCCGGCGTGTCGGCTTGCTGCTCGCGTGCCCGTCGGATCGAGATGCCGAGCCCCAGCGCCGCATACGTGCGGCTCGCCTCGCGCTTGGCCGTGCGCACCGACGAGCACAGCGCGCGAATGCCGGCGTCACGGCCGAGGAAGCCGATGCTGATCGCCGCGAGGTTGCGCACGTGGGTGTCGGCGGCTTTGTCGTGCATGCGTGCGAGCAGCTTCGACGCCGCGTCGAGCACGCGATCGGGGTGACCCTGGCCGGTGTCGCCGAGCAGGAGCGCGAACGCGCTCGTCGCACTGCGCCGCACATCGACCGAGCGGCCGTTGCGCATCAGGCGCGTGAAGCCGGTGAGCGTCTGCGCGTCGGGCGACGTGCCGCGGGCGCCGAGTTGACGCGCCAGGCTCGTGACCGCTTGCGCGCGGACCCAGGCGCGAGGCTTGCGACTGCTCGCGAGGCGTTTGAGGTGTGTTTCGACCGGACCCCCGTCACGGATCAGCCCGAGCGCGATCGTCGACATCATCGCCACTTCGATCGGCGCGTTCCGGTGGCCGCTGGCGCGGATCAGCGCGGTGGAGACCTCGCCCTTCGGATCGCGCCCGATCAGGCCGAGCCCGAGCGCGGCGACGGCTTGCAGCGAGTGTTCCGGGTCGCGACCGCCGCGGAGCTTGTTGCCACGGGCGTTCGCGCGGAGGACGTCGAGCAGCGGCGCGATTCCCTCGGTGTGCTCGCTGAGCCCGATCGCGAGCGCCGCGGCTTCGCGGACGCGTGTCGTCGTGTCGGCCAGCGCGCCGATCAACACCGGCACGTCTTCGACCCGCGCGATCTTGCCCAGGGCGATCGCGGCGTCGGCGCGGACCGACGGGTTCGAGTCGCGCAGCGCCGCGTGCAGCACCGGGAACATCTTCTCCTGGAGCCGGTTCCAGTCGATCCCGCCGGGCGTCGGCGCCTTGCCTTGCGTTCGGCCGCCGAGGAAGACGCCGGTGTCGTTGGACTGCGGCGTCGCGGTCGGCTTGCGGTAGCGGGCACGCACGATGAACTGGTCGCGGTTGAACTGCCACCACAGCGGCCACATCTCGGCGTTGCTCGTCGATGAGCGCCGGCGCCGGGCGGCGGCCGCCGCTGCCGAAGGGGACGGGCTCGACGGGGAGGCGCCGGGGCGGCTCGGCGGTGCGGTGCTCGGCGCAGGGGCCGGGCCACCGGTCTTCGGTGCCGGGGCGGGCGCCGGGGCCGGCGCGGGTGCCGGTGCAGGAGCCGGGGCCGGTGGGCTCTTCGGGGGGCGGTTCTTCGTCGGGTCCGGAGCCGGCGCGGGTCGGATCGGGTCGACGGTTCCGTCGGGCTTGTCGTGCGGCCGCGTCTTCGGGAGCTTGTTCCGACCTTCGTCGGAGGTCTGCGCCGACGCGACGGACGAGAAGCCCATGCCGCAGAGTGCAGCCAGCACCACGGCGGTTGCTGCGAAACGCGTCCGTGCGTGCGGGTGTCGACGGTTGCCAATCGAGTGGCGCATGGTTCCGCTCGCGATGTCCCCCGAGATCCAAACCCTACCGAAGTATTCTTCGACCGCCGGAGCCTGTCAACGGATCCCCGACGGATTTTTCTCGAGCGAAAACGCTCTAACTCGTTGCTGTGGGCGTGGTTGCGCGTGCGGATTCGCCCGGTCCGTCCGTCCGGCCGGCCCCTAAGTCCGGCTGGGCGAGGCGGTTGAGTCGGGCGGCCTTACGGGACGGAGCAGGCGGGCCGGAAGCCGAGGTGGCCGTTGCGGAAACCCGGCACGTTCCGGATGCGCGACGCCGACCGGCAGTTCCACGGGCCGTAGAGCCAGCTGCCGCCGCGCTGGACGCGCATCGGGACCCGGGCCTTGCTGTCGAGCCGGGGGCTCCCGTCGGCCGGTGCGCCCTCGTAGTTCGGGTGCCAGTGGTCTTCGCACCACTCCCAGACGTGCCCGTGCATGTCGTAGAAGCCCCACGGGTTCGGCTTCTTCGACGCGACGCGTCGGACGTAGCGCTCGCCGATGTCCCAGGTGTTCGCCTCGATCCACGCGTAGTCGCCGAGGATCGTCTCGTCGTCGCCGTAGGAGAAACGCGTCGTCGTGCCCGCGCGACACGCATACTCCCACTCCGCCTCCGACGGCGCGCGCAGCCCGGTGCGCTTGCAGAAGGCCTGGGTGTCGTCCCACGAGATGTCGGTGGCCGGGAACGACTCACCCCAGCGCGCGTAATTGACCCCGCGCCACGGCGCCGACTTCATCGCGGCGCGCCACGCGCCCTGCGTCAGCTCGGTCTTTGCGAGCAGGAACGGCTTCACCGTGACGGTCCGCAGCGGACCTTCGGTCGGGAAGCGCCCTTCCTCGTCTTCCGGCGAGCCCATTCGGAACGTGCCGCCGGGCACGAGGATGAACACGATGCCCGTCGCGTCGTGCCGGTATTCGGCTCGGCCCTGTGGGTTCGAGCCGGTCGGCGTGAACCCGGGAATCGTGCGTGGCTGCGCGGTGAGGGTCGCGGCGAGTGCGACGAGCGTGATGGCGAACAGGCGGGTCTTCATGGCGTCGATCATACCTCGGGTCCTGGGGAACGCGAATGGTGTCGCGAATCCCGTTCCGCACCGCCGATTCGTCGCGCGAGGTCGCCGAAAACGGTCGCACGAAAAAAGCCGCCGGCTTGCGCCGGCGGCTTCTATCGAACCGTCTTACGATCGTTCGATCGTGAGGCTCACGGCATCAGAGGATGCGCGAGAGCTCGACCAGCGTGCTCGTGCTCGCCAGGTAGTTGTGATCGACGAACAGCTCCGAGAGCAGCGGGATGTCGTGATCGTCACCGATCGTGCCCAGCGCGACGCAAGCGAACGCGCGGGTGAGGTCCTGGTGATCCTTCTTGTTCACCATGATCTCGACGAGCGGCTTGATCGCGTTGCGATCACCGATGTAGCCCAGTGCCTTCGTGATGGACGACTGCACGTAGGCGTTCTTGCCCTCGGCGAGGTTCTTCACGAGCAGACCCGACACCTCACGGTTGCCCATGAGGCCGAGGCCGATCGCGACCTGCTGCTTCAGCACCGGCTGGTTCTTGGCGTTGTCGAGGACGCGACGCAGGTACTCCACCGAGGTGCCGTACTTGATCATGCCCAGCGCGACCGCCGCGTAGCCCTTGTACTCGAAGTCCGAGACCTTCTTCATCGACTTGAGGATCTCGTCGCCGGACTCGCTGTCGCGGGCCATGCCGAGCGCGATCGCGTAGCCGCTCTTGACCGCCGGGTTCTTCTGCTTCTCGAAGCCGAAGCGGATCGCGTTGAGCGCATCAGCCTTGTACTTCGCAGCCGCCGGATCCTTGGAGTCGCTGCTCGCGAGGATCGCCAGCGCGAGCGCCGCGTAGGCACCCTTCTGGTTCTTCTCCTTGCGCGCGATCTTCTCGAGCGTGTCCACCGCGACCTTGCCGCCGATTTGGCCGAGCGCGATCGAAGCGAAGTTCTTCTCCATGTTACCGGAGCCCTTGGCCTTGCCGGTGACCTGCTTCTTCAGCAGCGTCAGCACGTCTGCGTTGCAGGCGTCGCCCTTGCCCTCGTTGAGGGAGCCGAGCGCGATCGTGCCGCTACGACGGACGTGGCTGACCTGGTCGCGCTTGGAGAGCTTGATGATCTCCGCCAGCGTGTCGGCGTCGACGTCCTTGCCGTTGAACTTGTGGACGCGGCCGAGCGCGACGATCGCGTGGGCGCGCACGAAGTCGTCGCGACGCTTCGACTTCGCGAGGTCCAGGAGCGTCTTCGTGATCGGCGCGAGGTACTGATCGTCGCCCTTCAAGAGGCCGAGCGCGACCGTCGCGTTCACACGAATCGCCTTGTTGGAGCGCTCGTCCTGCGCGTACTCGAGCAGTGCGTCGCGGCCAGCGGCGCCGTCGAGGTCACCCTCGGCGCGGATCGCGAACGCGATGCCGATCGCCGCGTGGGCGCGCATGCCGAACTCCGGCTCACGACCACCGCGGAGCTTGACGCCCGACTGGTTCGCGCGCAGCAAGGCCACGAGCGGCTCGATCGCCTTCTTCGACTCGACGAGCCCGAGACCCATGACGGCCGCCTTGCGGACGCTCTGGTTCTTGTGGCTGAAGAGTTCGACGAACTTCATCACTTCCGACGTCTCGGCGACCTTGCCGAGTGCGATGCACGCGCTGTCCGCGACGTCCGGGTGCTTGTCATCGACGGTCTTGACGAGCTGCGGGATCAACTCCTCGCGGAGGAACGCAGCGCTCGGGCGAGCGGTGTCCTTCGCACCGGCCTTGACCTTCTTGCCGAAGAACGAATCGACCGACTCCGACGCGCCGCGATCGGCGTAGAGGCTCTGCTTCAGCTTGAGCCACGGCTCCTTGTTGTGAGCCCACCAGAAATCCCAGTCTTCGTAGGAGGCACTGCTCTGACCCTTGTTGCGGCGCGTGACCGCACCCGGGATCGCCGCTCCGCCGCCACGCGACGGTGCGCCGGTGCTCGGCGCCGGTGCAGGCGTCGGCGACGGGCTGGGGCTCGGGCTCGGGCTCGGCGTCGGACCCGGCGTGGGGGTCGGAGTCGGCGTCGGAGCCGGCGGGGGCTTCGGCGAGCCACCAGGCTGGTTGTTCGGCGGCACGCGGCCGGCGGGTCCGGTGTACGGCACCGGGTGACCACCACCGTGGGCGTAGGCGTAGTCTGCGGCCATCAAGCCGAACAGCACTGCGCCGAGGATCGTGAATCGTTTCATCTGGTTCCTCTCCTTCCTCATCGCCAGGCCCTGTCGGGTCCCGGTCTCCGAGGTTCCTGAGGTGCTCCGCCCGTCTCTGCGGTCCGGAGCGCCGACTCTCATCGGTTTTGGTGTTCGTCAGTGTCGATCCGACGCGGACGGCTCACCGTCCACATCAGACCCCGAGACCCATGGAATAGCAAGCGGCGGGCCAACGACCCCAATCTCGTCGCGAGGAAATCGTGAAAGTGCCCGGATCGGCCCCGGGCGAGCGTTCCGGCCCGGAATGGCCAAATCGGGCAAGTGTCCGCTCCCGTGACAGGGTGTTACCGATCGGGAACGCTCGTCACGGCGTCGTAAATCACGGAAAGGTCCGATTTAGAGGCTCTCCGGGACCATCGCCTCGCGTTGCAAAGCCCCGGCCCCGCCGGTAGGGTCGCGGATCGGCCATGGCGGCCGCGGTCGGCCCCGATTTTGTAGGGTGGGGGCCGGACGACAGAACAACCAGGGAGAAAGAAGCATGGTGGCATCGCTCGCGCGGTTTGCCGCGATCGTGGTCTTCGCGGCCGTCCCGGTCGCCGCTCAGGCGGAGTTGGACGCGGCGAAGCGCCTCTTCGAGCGCGGCGACTACGAGAAGGCGCTGGCCGCGTATCGCACCAAGAGCGACGGTGACCACGCTGTGGCCGCCCGCGTCGGCGCGGGGCGTTGCCAGCTGGCCCTCGGTCGGGTTCGCGAGGCGCTCGAGATGCTCGAGGCCGTCGCCAATGAAGACGGCGCGGGGCCGGACGCGCTCGTCGCACTCGCCGAGGCATTGCACGCATCCGCGGAACAGGCTGGCCAGGACAAGCTCTTCCGTCTCCAACAGCTCGAGGAGGCGCTGACGAAGTGCGCGTCGGCGCTCGAGCGCGACACCGGGTTTGCCGCGGCCTACCGCGTGCGCGCCCGCGTCGAGCGCTCGAAAGGGCAGGTCGACGAGGCGCTCGTGTCCGCTGGCAAGGCTGTCGAGTTGAACCCGAGCGACGGCGACAACCAGCTCGAACTCGGTCACGCGCACGCCGCGCTGTCGGCGCGGTCGGCGGCGGCCGACGCATACGAAGCGGCAGCCAAGGCGTACCCGAAGGCGTCGGCGACGAAGCGTCGTGACGCCTGGCTGTGGGCCGCGTTCACCCACGATCAAAACGGCGCACCGGAGCGTGCGGCGGATGCCTACGCGAACTCGTTCGCCGTCGACCCGTCGAACGGCGCGCTCTACACCGGTCTGTGGCAGCTCTACTCGACGAACGATGCGAAGAAGCGCGCCGCGATCGCGCTGCTCGAGCGTTTCGTCAAGAAGAACGGACGCGCGGCTTATCCCCACTACTACCTCGGCTATTTCCACAACGCGCTCGGCGATGCCAAGTCGGCTCGCGCCTCGTTCAAGCGCGCGGTGAAGACCCCGGAGGGCGCGAAGTGGGCGGCCGGTTGGGGCGCGCTCGCGGAGGCGTGTCTCACGGCGGATGACGAGAAGGCTGCCGAGCGCGCCGCATTCAAGGGCCTCACGGCCGATCCGAACGATGCGTCGTGCACGCTCAACGTCCAGCGCCTCGTCAGTCGTGCGGTGGAGTCGCGCGATACCAAGCGGGCGATCACGTTGACGAAGCGCCTGCTCGAGTTCCAGCCGAAGAACGCGCAGGAGTGGAGCACGCTCGCGGGCTTCTATCACATGCGCCGTCAGCTTCGCGAAGCCGAGCCGTTCTACGAGAAAGCACTCGCGCTCGATCCGAAGGATCCGCAGATCAAGGCGAACGCGGCCAACCTCTACAACGACACGAATCGCGGCGAGACCGCCGAGCGGCTGTGGCTCGAGGCGTTGGCGATCGACCCGAAGCACGTCCAGTCCCTGCGCAACCTCGGCTACTACTACCGCAAGATCGGAAAGACCGACGAGGCGCGCGACTGCTTCGAGAAGGCGGCCGCTCTCGGCGACAACCAGTCCGCGCGGGCGCTCGGTTCGGTTGGAGGTCGCCGATGACCCGGATCGCACTCGTCTCCATCGTCGCGTTGTTCGCGTTCGCACCGACGGCGCGGGCGCAGGCCGCATCGAAGGAACCGTTGCTCGCACTCGCCGACGAGCTCTACGCGTCGCGCCGATACGACGTTGCCCTCGGCGCCTACCGCGCGGTGGCCGCAGCACGCCCGGCGATGCACGCGGCGGTCGTCGGCCAGGGGCGCTGTCTGATCGCGCTCGGCCGCAACGACGATGCGATCGACGCGCTCGCACCGCTCGCCGACCGCGACCCGCCGGTGGCGTCGGCGCTCGTCGCGACCGCGCAGGCGCACTACTGGAACGGCCTCGCGCGGCGGCAGGCGAACGACGCGTCCGGTGCCGACGCGAGCCTGCTCGACGCGGCGATCGCCGCGGAGCGCGCGGTCGAGGTCGCGCCCGACGACGCCGAGGCGCGGTACACGTTCGCACAGATCAAGCTCGCGGGTGTCGCGGTGGACGCGAAGACGGCGGCCGCGGTGCTCGCGGCGCTCGAGCCCGCGTTGAAACAGAAGCCGAACGACCCGGCCTACCTCAAGATCCACGGGGATGCGTGCGCGGCGGCCGGTCGCCACGCCGAGGCTGCCGCGGCGTACGATCGCGTCGTCGAGGTGACGCCCGAGCAGTATGTCGCGTTCGCCGACAGCGCTCGTCGTGCGGCCGCGATCGAGTACGGTCTCGCGGGCCAGACGGACGTCGCGGTCGCCCGGCTGCGCGCGGTCGTCGGCGCGCACCCGGACGACCCGGTCGGTTACGATGCGATTTGGCGTGCGCTGGGCGATGACCCGACGCGCCGTGCGGCAGCGGTCGATCTGCTCGAGGCGCTCGCGAAGGCGCACCCGACGTCGCCGCTGCCGACCTACTACCTCGGCTACATCCACGACAAGGCGAAGGACCGCGCCGCGGCACTCGCGGCGTTCGAGCGCTGTGTCGCGACCGACGCGGGCGGGAAGCGTTTCGACGACGCGTGGATGCTCGTCGGCGAGTATCGCTTCTTCGACAACGACGACGAAGCCGGCGCCGAGACGGCGGCGCGACGGGCCCTCGAGATCAACCCCGCGAACACACGCGCGATGAGCGTGTTGCGCAACATCGTGCTGCGCTCGATCGGGCGCAACGACCCGGTGCGTGCCGAAGCGGTGACCCGGATGATGATCGACGCCCAGCCGGAAGTCGGCGGCGAGTGGGCGAACCTCGCGAAGTTCCTGACCGAGCAACGTCGCTACAAGGAAGCGTGGTGGGCCTACGAGAAGGCGCTCGCCTACGCCGGCGACAACCCGGACATCGTCAACGCCGCGGGCATGTTGCTCCACTACTACACCGTGACCGTGGTCGACCCGGAGGCGCGGGCGCGGGAACTCTACGAACGCACGCTCGAACTCGACCCGACGCACATCCACGCGATGGAGAACCTCGGCATGATGCTGGGGAAATCCGGCCAGGATCTCGAGCGCGCTCGCGCGCTCCTGTCGGCGGTCGTCGAGCGCGAACCGGGACGTGCGGTCGCGATGCGCGAGCTGAGCCGGGTGCTGCGCAAACTCCGGGCCGCCGAGCGCGACGAAGCGGAGGCCGACGGGAATCGCTGAGGGCGGTTGACGCTCGACCCGATCCGCGGCATCGTGGCGAAGCGCGCGGGATTTTGCCGGCGCGCGCTCGCGTTGCCCGGAGCCGGATCCTGCCGATGGCCGAACCGAACGATCTCGAACTCGCGCTCGATCGCGCCGGCGAGGCACGTGACGATCGATCGCTGATCCCGCTCGATCGAGCGCGTGCGATCGTCGAGCCCGCGAGTGCGTTCGACGGCTCCGACGAGGAGCGCGCGCGACTGTGGGCGGCGCTGCTCTCCCTCGAGGATGCGCGAGAGTTCGTCCAGCACGCGCGTCGACTCCGGTGGCGCGCGGAGCCTGCCGCGCCCGATGACATCGCCGCGTTCGAGCGCTACGGCAACGCGGTGCTCGCGTGGCCGGAGGCGGCGATCCGCGAGCGCGATCTCGCCGAGCGGCCCGAGACGATGCTCGCGTGCCTCCTCGAAGTCGGCACGCCGCGCGCGTTCGACCTGCTCTTCGACGTGGAGACGATCGGCGGCGACCGGAGCGACGCGGAGCGGTTGCTGCGCGAGTGGATCGAGACGCATCCGGCGCTCGGCTATTCGCTGCTCGCCGACCGCGCCGAGCGTAACGGCGTGCGTGCACGTCAGCTGCTCCGCCACCTCGCCAACCTCGAGCCGCATCGCGTCGCGCGCGAACTCGCGTCGTCGCGCGGCGCCGAGGATACCGACGCGCTGCTCGAAGCCCTCTGCGTGATCCGCGAACTCACCGAGGCGTCGATCGTCGCGGTGTTGGACATGGCCGCCGAAGGCGAGATCGGCGCGGTCGGTGCCGAGTGGCCGATGTTCCACGCGAAGGGATCGGACGCGGACATCTACCACGCGATGCGCATGGTCGCGGTGCGGAGTCGGTCGGACAACCGGTGGGGCGTCGTGATCGAACGCGTCGCCGGGGCGACGCCGGAGACGGGGGCCGTCGAAGCGTACTGCTACGGTTCGCACGTCGAAGCCGGCCGCGCCGCCGACGCCTCGATGCCGCTCGGGCTCACGGTCACCCCCGCCGAGGCCGACGCCGCGCTGCCGTGCCGGGTGGAGGGGCCGAAGGGGGCGTTCGATCTGACCGAGGACGACGTCGGCCGGCTCGGTCTCAAGCAGAAGGGCATCGCGTCGCTGCCGCACGCGTCGCAGGCATTCGTCTTGAGTGTCCGCGCGGTGCTCGCCGAGCATCCGCGCGCGTTCCGGCGGCCCGCCGAAGCGATCGCCGCACTCGTCGGGATCGACGACGGGCACGTGATCCTCGACACGGACGACTATGCGCACGTCGTCGGCACCACCGCCGAAGTCGTGACGCGACGCGACCGCTTCTGGGCGACGCGCCCCGGAGATACGCGAGTCTTCCGCTCGCTCGCTCGCGCGATCGCCGAGCGCGACCCGGGCCTCTTCCGGCCCGGCAAGCCGAACCTCGACTGGCGCGAGCACCCGCTTCCGCGCATCGCCTGACACGCGCATTCGGGCGGCCTTGCGGCTCGAAACGAGAAACCGACGTGCGAGTCAGTCCCGCGATCCCGATGTCGATACAGGTGGGGTCGAAAGGGAAGCGATCCATGACGACGACCACCGACCGAACGATGATCGACGCACTCGCGACGGTCGCACGCGAAGCGGCCGAAGGCGGCTACGCGTCGGCGTTGAGTGCGCTCGGGCGTCTCGAGACCGACGGGGCGATGCACGGACTCGTCGACGCGATCACGCTGTTGCTCGGCCGTGTCGAGGCGCGGGAGATCCGGTTGGAGGGTCTCGTCACCGGGACGATCCGAGCGCTCGTCGCCGCCGAGGACGCGAAGTCGCAGTGGACCGCGGGGCATTCGTTCCGGGTCGCGGGCCTCGCCGTTCGGGTCGGTCAGCACTTGCGGCTGACGCGCAAGCGGCTTCGCGAACTGCACTACGCCGCGCTGCTGCACGACATCGGCAAGATCGGAACGCCGGAACGCATCCTCGAGAACACGACGCCGCAACTGGCGCCCGAGGACTTCGAGGAGATGAAGATGCATCCGGTCGCGGGCGAGGAGATCGTCCAGAAGATCGGTGCCGAGTTCAAGAGCATCGCGCATGCGATCCGTCACCACCACGAACGCTGGGACGGCGGGGGGTATCCCGATGGCTTGGCCGGCGAGTCGATCCCGGTGCTGTCACGGATCATCGCGGTGTGCGACAGCTACGACGCGATGCGGATGAACCGCCCGTATCAGAAGGGCAAGTCGCCGCAGGAGATTCGCGGCATCCTCGAGAACGGTCGCGGCCGCGCGTGGGACGCGCTCGTCGTCGACGCGTTGTTCGCGGTGCTCGACGCCGGCGCCGCCGGCTGATTCGCGGGGTGCGTCAGGCGCACCGCTCTCGCTTTGCCGCGTCCTCGGTGAACTCCGCCGTCGACTCCGCCGTCGAGGTCGGCGCACCACGAGGCGTCGACGGGCGCGCGTGTTCGGATGCACCCGGTCGACGAAACGTCCCGAGCCACCGGACACGCTTGCACCAGGCGACGAAACGGACGATCGGCGAGCGCCGCAGTCGTTCGAGCGCGGCCTCGCGCTGCGCGAGTTCCCGCTCGAGCGCGCGCGTGTGGAGCTCCAGCGACTCGGCATGGCGCGCGAGTTCGTGGCGCTCGGACTCGAGGTGGCGCGCATGCTGCTCGGTGCGTTCGGTATGCTCCGCGTTGGTCCGCACGGTGGATTCCATCGCGGCAACGCGGCCCTTCAGTGCCTCGCGATCCTGTTGCAGCGAGTCGTGGCACGCGTTGAGTTGCGCGACGGTGTCTTCGAGGTAGCGGTTGCGCGTCTGCAATTCGGTGCGCGACGCCGTCATCGCGGCCCGCTCGTTCCGGAGCCACTCGAGTTCGCGTTCGGCCGCGCGATAGGCGTCGCCCACGCGAGCGCCATGCGCACCGAGTTCGCAGATGCCCTTGAGCCGCCGCGCATCGACCCGCAGCCGCTCGGCGAGCGACACGAGGCCCTCGCCCGCTCGCGCGAGCAGGTCGTCGTGCGCCATCGCGCCGACGCGCGCGACGTCCCGGCGGAACCGTTCGCCGAAGCCGTCCGATCCCTGGGGCGCCACGACGCGGGCCGCACGCCGCTGGCGTTCACCGATCGTCGCGTCGATCGCCGCCAGCGTCGCCGGCTGGGCCGGCCCGGCCGCGCCGGCGATCACCGTGATCCGGTCGGCGGCGATTCCGTAGCGAACCCACGCGTCTCGCGCCGCGTCGTCGGTGACGATCCAATGGTCGACGGATGCGATCACCGCGCGCACTCGATCGTCCCACGATGCGATCGCCTCGCGGTCCGCGACGTCCCGCAAGCGGTGCGCACCGCCGGGGAAGAGCGCCGCGTCCGTGCTCCGAAGGCACCCGAGGCAGCGAGCGCGATCGATGTCGTGGCACGGCGTGCCGTCGACTGCGATCCGGTCCCTGCGGGGGCACACGAGCCACGAATCGCGCGCGGTGACGACGACCGGGATGCCGCGATGGCGTGCCGCGTCGAGCAGGCCGACGCCGATGCCGTCGAGGTCGTAGACGTGAATCAGCGTCGGGCGGGTCTTGGCGAGGACGCGGTCGGCCGCCGCCAGCGCGCGGGGGGACTCGTAGCGGCCGTGCAACGGCGCGTCTTGGTCGAACGCGCGGTTGATCGAATGGACGGTGACCCCGTCACGGCTGAAGGTGCGCACCGCGCCTTCGCGATCCTCGTCGCTCTCCACCGCGCACAGCACGGCGATACGCTCGTTCGCGACGTGCGCCTGCTGGCGTACGTGGCGCGACAACGCGGACGACGGACGGGTCGTGTAGTGCGGCGCGACGAGGAGCAAGCCCGTGTCGCGCATCGCGTGCGGTGTCCTCTCGGGCGGGCATGAATCGCCGGAGGGGACGTCTCCTTTCGTCTCGTGCCCTGTCGGGCGGTCCTTCGCAGGCCCTTGATCATACCTCTTCATGGAGGTGCGCTCCCCATGAAACCCGTTCTGCCCAAGGCGTAGAAACGGAGAGCACGGCAGGTGCGTTGCGCGATCCCGTCTCGACCGGAGATTTTGACCGGCGAGTCCGGACGTGTCAAGCCGCGGGTGGGTCGACCGCGTCCTCGAACTCGTCCTCGGCGTCTTCGCGGAGCTGGCTGAGGCGGTAGCCGGTCCGCTTGAGGAACCAGAGCCCGACGATCGTCACGGCGAGGTAGGTCGGCACGTGAAAGAACGCCGAGGCGGCGACCGCGTCGCCGGCCGCGATGCCGTACGGAACGAGCGCGACCGTGAACGCGTATTGCACCGTGCCGAGAAAACCCGGCGCGGTCGGCAGCGTCACCGCGAACGTCGTCGCGGCGAGCACGACGAACGCGGCAGACATCCGGGTGTCGATCCCGATCGCGCGGATCGCGAGGTAGTTCGACACGCCCATGCACGCCCATTGTCCGAGCGACGTCGTCGCGATGCCGAACAGCAGACCGGGCCGCTTGATCGCCGCAAGGCCTTCGACGCCGACTTCGAGCTGATGCAGGATCGCCTCGCGGATCTTGCCCGGCATGAAGAACAGCAACCGGCGCAGCTCACGCAGGAAGCGATCCGTCCACTTCACGTAGCACGCGACGAGCGCCATCGCCGCGACCCCGATCGCCGCGGTGACGTAGCCGACCGTCACGAGCTTCTCCGGCACGTTCTTGCCGACGATCAGCACCAACCCGAGGAACAGCACGACCGACAACACGTCGAACATGCGCTCGAGCACGATCGTCGCGAGCACCTGCGTCTTGCGCAGCCCGAGCTGCTTGGCGCCGAGGTACATCCGAATGAACTCGCCGAGGTGTGCGGGCAGGATGTTGTTGCCCATGAAGCCGATCATCATCGGGCTGACGATCTCGTTCGTGCGGACCTCGGCCATCGGCTTGAGCAGGATTCGCCACCGGATCGCCTTGAGCCAGTAGTAGGCGCCGTACGCGAGGAGCAGCGGTGCCATCAGCCAGAGCTGCGAACGCTCGAGCGCGGCGCCGATCTCGGCGAAGTTCGTGTCCTTCAGCGCGAGCCACAGGAACAGCACGCTGATCGCGATGCCGACGAGGATGAGCAGTCGTCGTTTGGCGTTCGCCACGAAGCCTCCGGCGTGGATGCCCGGGAGCCGATGCGGGCGCGCACCGTCGGCGCCGCGCATGGTTCGGATCCCCCTGGCCGATGATCGGCCTCCTCGACAGTATCGTACCTAACTATGTGAAATCAAATGGGTTGAGCTCGCATTTCTGTTTGAGACCGGGGGCGGTCGAAAGAACCGACGACGCGGCCATCGCGCCGCACGACGCCGTTCTCGATCGAAGGAGCCGACCCCGTGCCGACGACCGTTCGCCCGGTTCGCCACCGAACGCCGTGGCTGCTCGCCCTCGCGTTGCTGCCGCTCGCCGCGTGCGGGTCGACGTCGACCGAGACGATCGACGTCGCGTCGGTCGCGCGTTGGACGTCGCGCACCGATGCCGCGAGCCGCGCGGCGATCCGCCGCAGCTTCGAGGAGGCGGTCCACGAGAGCCACGACTACCGGATCGGCCCCGAGGACGTGCTGTCGGTCAGCATCTTCGAGTGGGAGTTGCGCGATGAGACGCGCACGCTCGACGTGCGCGTGTCGCGCGTCGGCGCGATCGAACTGCCGACGATCGGCGCGGTCGTCGCCGCCGGCCGCACGACCGGCGACGTGCGCGTCGCGATCGAGTCGCGATTGCGCGAAGGCGACATCCTGAAGAACCCGCGCGTGTCGGTCGAGGTGAAGGCCTACCGCAGCCGACGCGTTTCGGTCGTCGGCGCCGTCCGTGAGCCCGGTGTCTACACGCTGCAGACGAACGTCACGACGCTGCTCGACGTGATCGCACTGGCCGGTGGGGCCAGCGAACAGGCCGGGCAGGTCGCGTACGTGATCCGCCAGGAACTCGTCCGGGGTCGCGCATCCGATACCGTCGTCGTCGCCGAGGGCGCGGAACTGCGCGTGACGATCGACCTCTTCGAGCTGATGGAACTCGGCAACCTCGACCTGAACATGGTGCTCGCGAGCGGGGACGTCGTTCACATCCCCGAGGCGGAGCAGTTCTACGTGCGCGGCTTCGTCCGCGAACCCGGCGGGTTCCCGCTCAAGCGCCCGACGACGGTGCTGGATGCGGTCGCACTCGCGAGCGGGTTGATCCCGCGCGAAGCGTCGCCGACGTCGTGCGTGCTCAAGCGGCGCGACGCGAGCGGCGAGCGGATCATCCCGGTGAACCTCGTCGCGGTCTCCGACGGCGAGGAGCCGAACCGCTACCTCGAGCCCGGCGACATCCTCGAGGTCAAGCAGACGGCGCGACGCAGCATCCTGCTCGGCATCTGGGACACGATCAAGGCGATGGTGGGCGTGCCGTTGGGAGCGATCGTCTGATGGACCGCACGACCCGCACCGACACCGGCGAACCCCACGGGACGAGCCCGCTCCGCCAGGCGATCGATCTGCTCGTCGGCTACCGACGCGTCGTCGGGATCGTGACGCTGCTCACGGTCGCGGCGACGCTCGTGTTCGTGTTCAGCGCGACGCCGCGATACACCGCCGAGAGCCTCGTGCTGATCGAGCCGAACAAGCTCAACGTCACCGAGTTCAAGGACGTCTACGACCCGACGACGCGCTCCGGCGCCGACCAGCGCGAGTTCATCGAGACGCAGTGCAAGCTGATGCTGAGTCGTCCGGTCCTTCGCCAGGTGTTCGATCGATTCGACTTCGGCGCGCACGCACGGTTTGCCGGCGCCGCCGATCCGGTCGCCGCGTTCCAGGACCTCTTCTCGGTCGAGCGCGTCCGCAACACGCGGCTCGCGCGCGTGACGTTCGAGTGGACCGAACCCGAGATGGCGGCGCGGGCGCTCAGTCAGGTCGTGAAGACGTACATCGAGGAGTATCGCCGCCGGCGCCTCGGCGTGACGGTCGACGGCCTCGGCGCGCTGCGCCGCAAGGCGGCCGATCTCCGTCCGACCGTCGAAGCGAAAGCGCGCGCGCTGCAGTCGTTCATGGCCGAGCACAACATGGTGTCGCTGGAGGAGAACCACGACATCATCAACGAGCGGCTCAAGGAGACGAACGCGAACCTCACCGGGATCGAGGCGGCGCGCATCGCGTTGGAGAGCCGCTGTCGCAGCATCCGCGAAGCGCTCGACGGCAAGCGGTCGGTCACCGACTTGCCCGAGGTGATGCAGAGCGAGCTGATCCGCGAGCTGAAGGTGGAGTTGACGAAGCTCGCGCAACTCGAGGCCGACTACACCGACCGCTTCGGAGACCGGCATCCCGAGATGCGGCGCATCCGCAGCAACGTCGAGACGCTCGAAGTTCGCATCCAGCGCGAGATCGAGGGGATCCTCGCGGGCGTCACCGCCGACCTCGATCGCGTGCGCACGCAGCAGGGCGACCTCGAAGCCGCGCTCTCGAAGCAGGAGCGGCTCGTGATGGAGCAGAACCGGCTGTCGGTCCGCTACTCGATGCTCAAGGACACCTATGCGTCGACGAACGCGTCCTACCGCTCGATCATCAAGCGGATCGAGGAGATCGAGATCGCGAGCGCGGCGGGGACGAAGGAAGACAACGTCTTCGAGATCGCGGCGCCCAAGGTGCCCGGGCAGCCGTCATTCCCGCGCAAGCGCGAGGCGCTGTTGATGGCCTTGTTCGCGGGGCTCGTGCTCGGCGTGGGCGTGAGCCTGTTGCTGCACGGGCTCGACGGTACGGTCAAGAGCGTCGACGAAGTGGAGGGCGACCTCGGGCTGCCCGTGCTCGGGCAGGTGCCCGCGTTGCCGGCCGGGGCCGACGAATTGCACGCCGTCGACGAGCCGACCGGCTACTTCGCCGAGTCGTTCCGCTCGGTGCGCACGGCGCTGGGGTTCGCCGCCGCGGGCGCGCCGCTCCGCCGGATCCTCGTCACGAGCGCGTCGCCGAGCGAGGGCAAGGATGTCACGAGCATCAACGTCGCGATCACGCTCGCGCAGAGCGGCAAGCGCGTGCTGCTGATCGACTGCGACCTGCGCCGCCCGCGCCAGCACAACGTCTTCGCGTTGCCGCTCGCGCCCGGGCTCAGCAATTTGCTCGCCGAAGACGGCGACCGGTCCGCGCTCGAGTTCGTGCACCGCACGCCGGTCGACGGCTTCTCGGTGCTGACCGCGGGGCCGATCCCGCCGAACCCGGTGGAGCTGCTCTCGTCGTCGCGGATGCGCGAGCGCCTCGACGAACTCGAGCAGCACTTCGACGTGCTCCTGATCAACTCGCCGCCGGTGATGGCCGTGTCGGACCCGGTCGTGCTGACCGAACTCGTGCACGGAACCGTCGTCGTGTTGCGCGGCTATTCGACGCGTCGCGACGACGCGCGCCGGATGATCGAACTGCTGCGCCGTTCCGGCGCCCGCCTGCTCGGCTCGATCCTGAATCAGGTCGATGCTCCGAAACGCCGCGGCGTCGGCTACGCCGACTACCGAAACTACGCCTACTACCGCGCCACCGACGAGGTCGCCACTGATCGTTCGGCCACGACGAAGCGCGCATCGGTCTCGTTCCGCACACCCGCGGCCGAGGCGACCGAGAAAGCGAGGTTCGAGGGATGATCGACCTGCATGCGCACGTGTTGCCGGGGCTCGACGACGGGCCCCGCACGATTCGCGACGCGCTCGCGTTGCTCCGCCAGATGGCCGACCAGGGCATCACGACCGTCGTCGCGACGCCGCACATGCGCGACGGCCACTACGACGTCACGGTGGATCAGATGCACCGCGAAGTCGAGCGCGTCAACCGCGCCGCGGTCGACGAGGAGATCCCGGTCACGGTGCTCCCGGGCGGCGAGGTCGCGCTCGTCCCCGACGTCTCCGAGGCGATTCGGTGCGGCACCGTGCCGAGTCTCGGCGCGCTGGGCCGCTACGTGCTGATCGAGATGCCGTTTCAGAACGTCCCGGTCGGCGTGCGTCAGGTGCTCTTCGCCGTGCAACTGCAGGGCGTGACGCCGGTGCTCGCGCACCCGGAACGCTCGTTCCCGATCCAGCGCGTCCCGTCGTCGATCGAGCCGTTCGTGCAGGCCGGCGCCCTCGTGCAGATCAACGCGGCGAGCCTCGTCGGCCAGGGTGGAAAGGACGCCGAGCGCACCGCGGTGCGATTGCTCGAACGCGGCCTCGTCCACGTCGTCGCGTCCGATGCGCACGACGCCGTCGAGCGGCCGTGCCTGCTCGGCGCGGCGCGCGATCGCCTCGTCCGACTCGTCGGCGCCGAAGAGGCGTATCGCCTCGTGCGCGATCGTCCGCTGCGCATCCTCGAGGGGCGCCCGTTCAAGCAACCGCGTCCGCGCGGGAAGGCGTTGTGGTGGAAGCGCGTGCTCGGGAACTGATGCCGAGCGTCGCGCGGCGCTTGGCGCTCGCGGTCGCGGCCTTGCTCGTCGCCGCGACGCCGTGGCCGCTCGGTGCGCTCGATGCGTCGGCGCAGGCGGGCATCGCGATCGCCGCGGTCGTCGTGCTCGTCGCATGTGCCGCGCCGCTGCTCGTCGCGCCACGCGTCGTCGTGCCGCCGGTCCGTGCCTCGGTGCTCGCGATCGTCGGCGTCGCGTTCGTGCTGGTGCAGCTGACGCCGTTGCCGCTCGACGTGGTCGCGATCCTCTCGCCCGATGCCGCCGATGCGGCGCGCTCGGTCGGGGCGAGCCACACGACGATCAGCGTCGACCCGGATCGCACGTGGGCGATCGCGATTCGCCTCGCGGCGTTCTCAGTGCTCTTCGTCGCGGTCGCGCACGCGATCGACGCTCGGCGGGCCACCGCCCTGTTCGGTGCGGTCGTCGCCACGGCGGTCGCGGTCGCGGGCTACGCCGCGTGGCGGTGGGCGACCGGGACGACGACGATCCTCGGCCATGCGCCGTCGTTTCCGTCGCCGACCCCGTCGGGACCGTTCGCGAACGCGTCGCATCTCGCGGCGTGCGTCGGTGCCGCGATACCGCTCGCGGTCGCGGCTTCGTGTGCGACGCAGTCGCGCCGGCAGCGCGGGGCGTGGATCGCCGCGATCGGGATCCTCGTCGGGGCGCTCCTGCTCACGCGGTCACGATCGGGTGGCGTCGCGCTCGCGGTGGCGCTCGGCGTGTTCGGCGGGCTCGCGCTCGCGGCGTGGGGTGCGCGCCCGCGGACGCTCGTGCGATGCGCGCTGCTCGGCGGCTTTCTCCTCGTCGGCGCGGCGATCGCGGGCGAGATCGCGATCGGTGCGGCGCCCGGTGCACTCGACTGGTCGGATCGGGTCGACCTGTACCGCTCGGGTCTCGCGATGCTCGCGGCGTATCCGCTCGTCGGCTGCGGACTCGGCGCGGTGGGCGCGGCGCTGCCACGCTTTCAGTCGACACACTTCGGCGACCGCGTGGCGATGAGCCTCCACGGCGACTGGCTCGAACTCGCGTGCGGGATCGGCCTCGTCGGTGCGATGTGCGTCGTGCTCGTCGGGATCGCACTCGTTCGGCGCGTGAGTGCCGGCGCGATCGCGATCGTCGAGCCGCGGACGCGGTGGCATGCGATCGGCGGCATCGCGTCGCTCGCGTTTCTCGTCGTGCAGGCCGCGTTCGACGCGACGCTGCTACGCGTGCCCGCGATCGGGATCGTCGCGGTCGTCGTCGGCGCATCAGTGTGGCGGATGACGGTCGCCCGCACCGAAGCCGCGTCGGCGATCGCGTGGCGCGTGCCGATGCGACTCGTCGCCGGGGCGTGCGTCGTCGCGGTCGCGGTGACGGGCATCGTGGTCCCGATCGCCCGTGCCCGTGCCGAGATCGCGTTTCACCGGCACCTCGTCGCGTCGGGTGAATCCGGAGCGCGCGAAGTGCCGTGGACCGTCGCCGCCGATCCGGCCGGTGCCGAAGCGTGGCTCGCCGCGGCGCGTCGGCACAATCCACTCGCGGCGGACCCGGCGATCCGCGCCGCCCGCGCCGCGCGTCGTGCGGCGGACCGGCTGATCGACACCGAGGCGCGTCGTGCCGCGCGGGCGCTGCTCGGGATCGCGAGCGAACCCGCGACCGTCGATGCGGTCGCTCGTTCCGTCGCGCCGAGCCTCGCGCTCGATCCGACGACCGCGGTCGCCGACGCACTGGCCCGTGCGGATGCCGCGTACGAACGCGCGATTCGGCTCGCACCGACGCGACCGCTGCCCCGGCTCGAGCGTGCGGCACTCGCTGCGCGACGCGGGCTCGGCATCGACGCGGACGCCGTGCTCGCCGCGATCGCGCTGGGACCGACGCGGGTCGACGTGCGGTATCGCGGTTCGATGCTGCTCCTCGCCGACGCGGCCGACGAAGGACGACCCGCGCTGCGGCGTCGTGCCGTCGCGCGCGCGAGCCGAGCACTGCGCGCTGCACTCGCGACGGCCCCCGAGCGAACGACGGCCGCGTATGACGCGCTCGCGGCGACGACCGACGGCGTCTCGGCACTCGTCGCGGCGACGCCCCGTACGGTCGACGCACATCGCCGGTTGATCGAGTATCTCGGTGCCCGTGGTGCGTGGCGCGACACGCTCGTCGTCGCCGACCGTCTCGCGGCGCTCGGCACCGATGCGGCGCAGCTGGCGGCCGCGCGGGCGCGCTGTCTCGCGTTCGGTCGGCTCGGGCGCTGGGATGCGCGTGCGGCTGCCGAGCGCACGCTCGTCGCGATCGAAGCGCCGGTGCTCGCGCGGCGCGTCGCCCGTGCTCGTGCGCGCATTGCGGCGGGGCACGTCGACGAGGCGGCGGACGACTGCCGCGCCGTGCTCGCCGTCGACCCGGTGCACGTCGATGCCACGCTCGTCCTCGCCGACACGCTGCGCGGCCCGCGCGAACGCATCGCGGTACTCGCGCGGTTGATCGGCGTCGAGACCGGCGACGCGCCCGCGTGGCGCCGCGTGCGTCGCCACGCAGCGCGCGTGGGTGGGCGCGGTGTCGACGGGTGGGTCGTCGACCTGCTCGACGCGTGGTGTGCGCACCGGCTCGGGCGAAGCGGCGCGCGCGCGCGGATCGAGCGGTTGGCGGCTCGCGCACCGGCCGGCCCGTTCGCCGACTTGATGCCGCGGCATGGCGACGCGACCGCGCCGATCCGCGACGGTGCGATCCCGATCGGCGTCGTCTTCGCGGGACGCGTCGAGTTGGTCGCGGCCGCGGTGCGTACGGCGACCGGTGGCGAACGCGCATTCTCGACGTGGTGGCGCGCGCGGACGCCTGCGGTGCGCGACGTCTGCCTCGCGGTCGGCGACACGAGTCGCCTGATCGATCCTGAGGGCGGATGGCGATGCGGCGTCGTTCATCGCGTGGACGTGCGCGTCGGGGGGACCGATGCGGTCTCCCTCGCGATCCGCGGCGTGGACGACGCGGGCGTGCCGCGCGTCTGGCAGACGCGCGCGGGAGAGACGTCGATCGTCGTGCGTCCGGCGGTGAACCCGTGAGCGGCGTGATGGCGGCGCGGCCCGCGCACCGAGGGCTCCACATGGGGCTCGCGTTGCTCGCGTTCGATCTCGCGTGTATCCCCAGCGCGTTCTGGATCGCGTATCACGTGCGTTTCGGTGCGGCGTGGCACACCGTCACGACCGTCGGCGCCGGCGACTACGCGAAGGGCGCTTCGCTGCTCACGGCGATCTGGGTCGCGCTGATCTGGCGGCAGGACGGCTACGCGCGCGGCTTTCGCGGTGCGGGTGCGCCGGCGATCCGGCTGCGGACGCTGCTCGTCACCGGCTGCACCGCGATCGGTGTGCTGATGGCGATCTCGTTCCTCTATCGCGACCTGTTGCTGTCGCGGCAGGTCTACCTGACGACGACCGCGCTTGCGCTCGGCGCGATGATCGCCGCGAGGGGGGCGATCCGCGCGGTCGAGCGGGACCTCGCGTCCGGCGGCGTCGGCGTGCGGCGCATCCTCGTGCTGGGCCGCGACGCGGCGTCACGCGAGTTCGCGGAGCGGCTCCGCGACGAGTCGCCGATCTACTCGATCCTCGAATCGCCCGACGGCGAAGCGCCGATCGACCTCGAGCGGATCGAAGCGGTCCACCGCGCCCATCCGTTGGACAAGATCGTGCTGAGCTTGCCGGCGCTCGATCGTGCGACACCGCGCGATGCGTGCGTGCCGCAGTGGATCGCGCTGCTGAACTTCTGCGAGGCCGAGGGCATCTCGCTCTACGCGATACCGAACGCGTTCAACGTCGTCGTGACCGAGCGCGAAGTCGCGAGCCTGAGCGGCGTGCCGCTGATCCGATTGCGCGACGCGGCGGTGCACCCCGCGTGGTCGGTCGTCAAGCGGATGATCGACGTCGTCGCCGCGTCGGCGGTGCTCGCGGTCGGCATGCCGCTGTGGGCGACGATCGCCGTCGTCGTCCGCGTGACGAGCCGGGGGCCGGTCTTCTTCCGGCAGACGCGCATCGGGCTGCACGGTCGGCCGTTCGAGATGTACAAGTTCCGCTCGATGCGGGTCGGCGCGGAGGCCGAGTTCGGCGACCTCGTCGATGTCGACGCGCTCTCGGTGCCCGGCGTGAAGCTCGATGCGGATGCGCGGGTCACGCCGATCGGCCGGTGGCTCCGCCGCACGAGCCTCGACGAGATTCCGCAGCTCGTGAACGTGTTGCGCGGCGAGATGTCGCTCGTCGGTCCCCGGCCGGAGATCCCGCAACTCGTCGCCCGCTACGACGCGTTGCAGCGGCGGCGCCTGAAGGGCAAGCCCGGGATCACCGGGTTCCAACAGGTCGTCGCGCGCAACGAGCCGCTCGCCGGCGCGGTCGCGCACGATCTGACCTACCTGAAGGAGCAGGGGTTGCTGTTCGACCTCTACATCCTCGGCCGGACGGTTCCCGCGATGTGGCGCGGCCGATGAGGCGGCTGCGCGTCGTCGTCGAGGCGTATGCGTGTCGGCCCGACATGGGGTCGGAGCCCGGGATCGGGTGGAACGTCGCGCACGCGCTCGCGGAATGGCACGACGTCGACGTGATCACCTCGGCGCGGAATCGCGCGGCGATCGAACGCGCGGCGAGTCGCGATTCGCGCGTGCGGATTCACGGCGTCGCGTTGCCGCGCGGGCTCGAGTGGCTCGCGGCCGTGCGGGGGCTGCGCCTCGTGCACGCGTACGTCTGGCCGTGGTTCGCGTGGCGATGCGCGCGACGATTGCACCGCGCGCGTCGCTTCGACGTCGCGCATCGCCTGACGCTCGGGACGTGGCGCTACCCGTCGCAGCTCGGGCGCCTCGAGATCCCGTTCGTCTTCGGACCGATCGGTGGCGGCGAGTGTGTGCCGCCGCGGCTCCGGTCGGTGCTCGGGTGGCGCGGTCGTTGTGTCGAGGGGGTGCGCGCGCTCGCGCAGCAGGCGGCGCGGGTCGACCCGTTCGTCCGCCGCTCGATGGCGCGGGCCGACGCGATCGTCGCCGCGTCGCGCGACACCGCGACGTTCATCGCCGAGCGGTTCGGTCGGGACGCGTTCGTGTTGCCGGCGGCGGGGCACGACGAGCGTGCGGTGCCGTCGCGGTCGAGCGGCGGGCCGTTCACGGCGGTGACGGTCGGCGTGCTCGAAGCGCGCAAGGCGACGGCGCTCGCGATTCGCGCATTCGGCCGCGCGCGTGCGGCGCTGCCGGACGGGGCGCGGCTCGTCGTGATCGGCGACGGGCCGGAGCGCGCTCGGCTCGAGCGACTCGCGAACGCGGTCGCGCCCGGGGCGGTGACCTTTGCGGGCCATCTGCCGCGCGACGCGGTGTCGGAGCGACTCGCCGGTGCCCACGCATTGCTGTTTCCGAGCGTCCGCGACTCCGGCGGCGTCGCGATCCTCGAGGCGTTCGCGCATGGCGTGCCGGTGATCGCGCTCGACCACGCGGGACCCGGTGCGCTCGTCGCGGAGGACGCCGGGGTCCGGGTGCCGGTCGGGTCGCCGATGTCCGTCGTGCAGGGCTTGGCGGCGGCACTCGTCGGTCTCGCGAACGACCCGGTGCGGCACAAGTGGATGGCGCGCAACGCGAAGCGTGCGGCGTCGGCGTGCGGCTGGCGTGGGAAGGCCGCGGTGCTCGCGCGCTTGCTCGGTCGCGTTGCCGGTGAGCGCATCGCCGTGTCGGAAGAAAGTACTCAATCGGGTCCCGTAGCCACTCCGATGCGAGAAGAGGAGGCCTCGACGTGCCAGGGAGACAATCGATGCGTATCGCCGCCATCGCACTCGCGTGGATCGCGATCACCGTTCCGTCGGCAGTCGCCGCAGACCGCGGCGACACCGGGGGACCGCGCGTCACCGGGCGTTCGCTCGGATCGTCGGCCCGGCTCGAGCGGACGCGGCTCGGACCGCTCCGGCGGCTGAACGATCGGCGGCTCGGGCGCGATCGGCGTCCCGAGGAGTCGCCGCGCGAGCGCGTGCGCGGATCGACGCGGGTCGAGCGCGAACGACCGTCGGCGCGGCCGGCCGTCCGCAAGGGCTACTACCGGAGATGGCGTCGGTTCTGATCGACGTCGGACAGGGAGACTCGGATGAACTGCAAGCGCACTGCACTCGTCGCGCTGATGATCGTTTCGGTGAGCGGGGTCGCACCCGCGGCCGTCAAACGTCCCGTGAAGCCCGTGGCGAAGCGCGTCGCGCCCAAGCCCGCGCCGAAGCTGACGCGCACGATCGTGCTCAAGGCCGGTGACCTGACCGGCGTCGTCAAGAGCACGCGCGGCAAGCCGCTCGACAACGTGTCGATCCAACTCTACGACAACGCCGGCAAGCCGGTCGCGTCGACGAAGACGAACGTCAAGGGCGAGTACGCGTTCAAGGGCGTCGATCCCGGACAGTACGTCGCGGTCGTCGACGGACGGACGCGCCTGCGCATCACGATGACCAACGCGGGGAAGGTGTCGCGCCTGCTGATCATCCCGCCCGCCCCGGCCGCGGCCCCCGCCGCCGCAGCCGCCGGCACCGGCCTCACGACCTGGCAATGGGTCGCGATCGGCGCCGGCTCCGCGGTCGTCGTCGGCGGTGGCATCGCGCTGCTCGCCGGCGGTGGCGGCGGCAGCAGCGGCTCCAGCGGCCCGATCAGCCCGTAGCGAACTCGCTGCGGCGAATCGCCTACCGCATCGGCCTCGGGCTCTGAGCTCTCCGGGGCGGTGGTGGGGCGTTCGTTGCGTTTGGCGGGCAGGTTCTGCACCGAATGACGCAATGCGTGCGCTTGGCACGGCGATTCTGCACCCGGTGCCGTTCAATGGCGGCGTTTTCGAGGCGACTTGGTGCAACATCGGCGCGCGACCCGCACCCATGCCCGTGAGTGGTGCACAATCCGCGCGCCAAGCGCATTCAAACCCCAACCGGGTCGTCACCTCCCCCGAAGCCCTGTCACCGTCGACGTCGATCGCACCCTTGCGGCTCGGATCGATGTCGGCGGTGACTGGGCGGAGGGGGAGGCCCCCCGAAAGCTCTCGATCCCGAGACCGAGATTGCGCGGGCGGCGAGCAAGCGACCTTCGATCGACGTGGCGGCCGCCGCGGCGTCGGCGTGCATCGGCGCGCGCAACCATGCGTCGACGGCATGCGCGTGATCGGGGTGGACGCGACGGAGGCGGTGGGGCGGCCGGTGGGTATTCGCCACCACCCAACGCTCGACCAACGGTGCGCCGCTCACCGTCGGCCGGGACGTGACGGCGAACCGGCGCGACGACAGCGCGGTCGCGAGCCGGACGTGCAGCGCATCCCGTCGGACGATTCGTGCGGCCGTCAGGCGATTGCGCCGGCACCGTGCGTCGAGCGATCGGCGGATGACGTCGCGATGACGAAGCCGCCACGGCCGAGGCGCGCGTTCGACGGTCGCTTCGAGCGCCGCGAGCCATCGCTCGGCTGCGCCGCGTCGTTCACCCGGGATCGCGAATCGGTGGCCGACCGGCGTGCACAGGGCTGCGAGCACGGTGTGGGCCGCGGTCGGTTCGACGTGTGCGAACACGTGGTCCACGCAGAAGCGGTGGCGACCGCGTTCGGTGCGAAGAGCGGCCGCGAGGCGCGCGTTCACCGGTGGCGTCGTCGCGAGTTCGTCGGCGAGGCGGGCGAGTGCATCGCGCACGGCCGGGTAGACGATGCGGTAGCGCGCCAGTTCGTCGCGAAGGCGCGCCGGGCCGCCGTCGGCCTTCCACTGAGCCAGTTGGGCTCGGGGCTGCGCGGTGAGCGGCGCCACGACGAACACGAGCGCGAGAGTTACGGTCAGGCGGGTCATCGCGGATCGCTCTTCGCAACGACCGTGCCCATGGGCCGATCGGCCCCGCCGGGGCGATCTTCCGCGCCGGATCGTGCCGCGGGGTAGCGGCGCTACCGGGGCGTGACGCCGCCGAAAACCCGCCAGCGGTAAAGTCCCGGGCCTTCGCGGCGCGAAGAGTCTCCTGTCGAGACACGGGAGAAGAGCCGGATCATGCCGACCGACCGCACGTTCGAGCGCGCCATCGTCCTGGCGCTGGGAGGGTTGGGCGTCCTTGCGCCGATCGCGTCGGGCGCCGTGGCGCCGTGGGCGCGGGCTGCGGTCGCGGTCGCGGCGGGGTGCCTCGTCGCCCTGTGGCTGCTGGCGGCGGTCGCCCGCGGGGAACTCCGCGTCTCGCGGCACCCCGGTTGGCTCGCGATCGCGCTGATCGGCGTCGTCGTCGCGGTGCAACTCGGCCCGTCGTCGTGGCTCGGCGCCGTCCAGCCGCAGACGGTCGAACTCGCCCGCACGAACGGCGGTGCCGCGACGGCGTTCACGGTGGACACGGACGCGACGCGCGGCGAGGCACTCCGCTGCCTCGCGATCGTCGCGATCTTCTTCGTGTCCGCGCACGTCCTCCGATCGCGACGGCGCATCGCTTTCGTGTTCGGCGCGTTGCTCGTCGGCGCGTGCATCCAACTCGGCTACGGTGCGTTCGAGCGGTTCAGCGGTCGCGGCGGCCTCTTGTTCGAGCCGCACCGCTACGCGTCCGCCGCCGTCACCGGCACCTACCTGAACAAGAACCACTTCGCCGGCCTGCTCGAGATGCTCGTGCCGGTCGCGCTCGGCGCGCTGCTCGCGCTCCGCGGCGATGCGGCGGCGCGCGTGCGCTCGCTGCCGACGCGCCTCGCGCGCGCGGCCGCGCACCCGCACCGCGTCGCGTGCGCCGCGCTCGCGCTGATCGCGGTCGCGCTCGTCCTGGGCGTCGTGCTGTCGCTGTCGCGCGGCGGCGTGGTCGCGCTCGTCGCCGGCATCGCGACCTTCGCGCTCCTCGGACTCGTCGCCCTCGGCGCGCGTCGTGCGATCGTCGTCCCGCTGGGCGTCGGCGCCGCCGCGATCGCGCTCGGCGCGTTCTTCGGCCTCGGCCGCGCGGCCGCCGGGTTGCGCGCCGCCGCGACCGGACAGGCGGCGCAGTGGCACGATCGGCTCGACCTGTGGGAGAGCGGTGTCGCCTATGCGGCCGATCACGCGTGGTTCGGCACCGGACTCGGCACGTTCGGTCGCGTCTTCCCGATCTACCAGTCGTCGCGATTCGGCGACCGCTGGACGGACTACCTGCACAACGACTGGCTGCAGATCGCGTGCGAGATCGGGCTCGTCGGCGTCGCGCTCGTCGCGCTCACGCTCCTCCTGTTCGGCACGAGCGTCGTCCGCGGGATCGTGCGCCGGACGAGTGCGCCGGAGCGATGGCTCGCGATCGGAGCGACCGGTGGCGTCGTCGCGATGCTCGTGCACAGCGTCGCGGACTACAACCTGTCGCGAATCACCGCCAACGGGATCGTGTTCGCGCTGCTCATCGCATGCGGATGGCGGGCGATCGCGCGGCAGAGCGACGGCCGGGCCGATGCGGTCGTCTGGCCCACGTGGCGCATGTCGGTGCAGCCGGTCGCCGTGCGCAGCGTGCTCGCGCTCGCCGCGATCGCGGTGCCGGTGGGTGTCGGCTTCGTCGTAGCGCCGGACGTTCGCGCGGACGTCGCGTTCAACCGCTACGTCGCGTCGACCGACGGACGGACGCGCGACTACTTCGTGCTGCCGATCGCCGCTGCGGCGCCCGATCGAGCCCTCGAGTCGCTCCACCGCGCGGCCGACGCGCGCCCCTCGAACGCGACCTACCGGTATCGACTCGGCGAGGCCGCGCGCGCCCGTGCAGCCGCTCGCGTCGCTGCCGCCGCGCGGGCCCGGGCCGTCGCGCTCGCCGGCGCGTTCGGGGACGATGCCGACGTCGACGCACTCGCACGCTCACTCGAATCGACGATCGCTGCCGAACCGGACGCCGAGCGCGACACGGCGCTCGACGAGGCCGAGCGCCACTACCGCGCCGCGATCCGTCTCGCACCGACCGTCGCCGATCACCACGCCGGACTCGCCGAGACGCTCGTCGCGCGCGACCCCGCGTCGGTGGATGCCGTCGACGCGATGCACGCGGCCCTCGCGCTCGCGCCGCGTCGGCCCGCGCGCCGGTTCGCGATGGCGCGGGTCGAAGCGGCTGCGGCCGAAGCGCGGGGCGCGCCGATCGACGAAGCGAAGCTGTGCGATCACCTGCGCATCGCGGTCCGCGGGGACACCGCCTACGCGTCGCGCGCCTACGCACTGCTCGCGGCGGCGGGCGCGCCGATCGACTCGTTCGAGCGGATCACGCCGCGCACCGTGCCCGGCTACGGCAACCTCGCGATCGCGCTCGAGCAGGCGCGCGACTGGCCGCGCTTCGAGCACGCGCTCGCGGTGATCGACGAACTGTCGGCCGACGAGCCGGACACCCGCGTCGAGACCGCGCGGCGGCGCTGCACCGTGACGGCGCTGCGCGGTCGATTCGTCGCACTGCCGGCCGCGATCGACGACTACATCGAGCGCCTGCGCGCCGCGCGTGCGGACGACGTCGCGGCGGTGGCCGCGTTGCGTCGCCGCGGTCGCAGTGAAGAGGCGCTCGCACGCGTCGAAGCGCTGCTGGTCGACGACCCGCGTAACGCCGACCTGTTGCTGATCGCCGCCGAACTCGCGACGCTGCCCGGCCTCGCGCGCCCGAGTGGATCGTCGCCGCTCGACGCGCTCGCGCGCAGCGCCCGCGTCCGAGTCCGCTGGACGCAGGCGGCGCTCGCCCGCACCCGCCGCGTCGCGAGGCTGCTCCCGGCCGAGGCGCGGGACCCCGTCGTGATCGCACGGGCACTCGCGCGGGGGGAACGCGCGCTCGGTCTCGGCGGTGCCGCCCGGCGCCGACTGCTCGCCGCCGGCGTCGACGGCGACGTCGTCGACCACGGTTCGACCGGCCGGATCGCGCTCGCCTTCGGTGCGTGTGCGACGCTGCTCGACGTCGAGGCCGACGGACCCCGGATCGCCCTTCGCTGGCGCATCGACGAGCCATGGCCCGCCGGCGTTCGCGCGGCCGTTGCGGCGGTGGACGACGGAGGCCGCGTCGTCGCGTGGCTCGCGACGCTCGACGCCGGGACGCCGGGATCCGCGCGTGTCGGTGACGTCGTCGTGCAGCACGTCGCGGCTCCGATCGGTCTGCGCGCGACCGCGCTGCGGATCGAAGTCGCGCCGGCGGCCGGGACGACCGACGTCGAGCCGCTGCGCGTCCCGTGGAACGATCGCGCGGTCGTGATCCCGTGGCCCGGCGCCGGGATGCCGTAGGGATGGCGACGCCGAACACTCCCGAACGTCGCGGCGCGCTCGTGCGCAAGGGCGCGGTGGCCGCGATCGACCAGGCAGTGCTCTCCGGTGCGGGCTTCGCGACCGCCGTGCTGCTCGCATGGTCGTGCGCGAAGGTGGAGTTCGGTCTCTACGCGTTCGTGTTGATGCTGCAACTCCTCGCCGCCGGGCTCGCCGGGTCGTTCGTGACCCGACCGCTCACCGTGCTCGGCCCGTCGATGACGCCGCGCGCGTTTCGCGGCTTCGTCGCATCGGCTGCCGTGTGGCAGGTCGTCGCCGGCGCCGCGTCCGCGGTGTTGCTGCTCGCGATCGCCGGCGCCTCCGCGTCGGTCGACGCGTGGCATGTCGCGTCCGGCGCGCTCGCGTGGTCGGCGGCCGCGGTCGTGACGTGGCAGGGGCGCGAGTTCATCCGTCAGGTGCTGTTCACGCAGCAGCGACCGGGCGCGGTCCTCGCGAACGATGTGCTCAACGTCGCCGGCACGCTCGCATTGCTCGTCGTGCTGGCGCGCGCCGGTGGGCTCGACGCCGCGGCCGTGTTTCGGTGCAACGCGATGGTGGGGGCGGTGACGCTCGCGTTCGGGCTGTGGCAGATCCGTGGCGCGTTCGACTTCGGTGCGATCGACCTCGCGGCGACCGCGCGGCGCAACGTCGCCTACGGTCGTTGGGCGGCCGTGATCACGGTGGCCGGTTTCGCGACGACGCAGCTGCCGGTCCTCGTCTTTCCCGCGTTCACCGGGCTCGTCGGGCTGGCCGCGATCGAGGCCGCGCGCCACGTGCTCGCGCCGGTGGCGATCCTGCGCACCGCGTCGGGCAATCTGCTGATGCCGCGCGCCGCGTCGGTGTTCGCCGACCGCGGGCGGGACGGCCTGCACGCGTTCGTGACGCGCGCGCTCGGCCTCGTCGGCGTGCTGTCCGCCGTCTACGGCGTCGTCGCGGCGGTGCTGCCCGAGTCGATGCTCTGGCTGCTCTACGGTGACAAGTTCGCCGGCGCCGGCGCCTACGTCTGCCTGTGGGTGTTCGTGCAACTCGTGTCGCACGCGTCGTTCTCCGCCTCGGTCGGCTTGGAAGCGATGCGACGCCCGGACGTCGTCGGTAGGGTCGCGGTGGGGGCGGCGCTCGCGTTCCTCGCGCTCCTCGGTGCGTGTGTGCCGCTGTTCGGGGCGCACGGGGTACTCGTCGCGTGGGGTGTGACCGAACTGGGTCGCGCCGTCGTGCTCGTCTCGCGCTACTCGCGGGAGGGTGTCGAGCGACGCCCGGTCGTGGGATGGGGGACGTAGTGGATCTCGCCCGCACCCGCACGCCGGTCGCGCCGCTGCTCGGTGCCGCCCTCGGCGCACCGCTCCTCGGTTGGGTCGCCGTGAACCACCCGAGCGCGATCGCCGGCGCCGTGTTCGCCGCGCCGGTGTTCTTCCTGCTCGTGTGGAGCCTGACGCGACCGCTCGCGCAGGCGGTCGTGATCTACCTCGTGGTCTACGCGTTCGCCGACACGTTCAAGCGGGTGATCGCGATCTTCGCCGAGGACGCGCCGATCGTGCAGCTCGTCCCGTTCGGGATTCGCCTGTGCATGTTGGTCGCGATCGGCGTGCGTGGTCTGGCCGGACGCATGCGGCGTGGGCGACTCGACGGCATCGATCGCGCGATGCTCGCGTTCCTCGCGTGTACGACGCTGGGCGTATTCGTCGCCACCGACTTCCCGCTGAAGGCGAAGGCGGTCGCATTCGTGCTCGGGATCGGCCCGTACCTCGCGTTCTTCGCGTACCGAGAGATCGCGGCGTCGGCGGCGGATCGCGTGCGCTTTCTGCGGGCGCTCGTCGCGATCGCGGTCGTCGCGGCCGGCTACGGCATTGCGCAGAGCTGTTTCGGGCCGTCGTGGATCGACCGGGCATGGGCGACGCGCTCGCACGCGTTCTCGATCCAGGCGGCCAACGTGTGGCGCTCGATGAACGAGGGCGTACCGCTGCGCCCCTACTCGGTCTTCGCCGACCACTTCACGTTCGGCTACTTCAGCGTCGCGGGGCTCGTCGCGATGCTCGCGACCGGCTGGCCGCGGCACCGTTCGGTGCGTATCGCGTGTGCCGGACTGCTGATCGCCGGCCTGAGCGTCGCGTTGACCCGGACGGCGTGGGCCGCGTTGATCGCGATCATCGTGACCGGCATCGCGCTCGAGCGCTCCGGTCGATTCCGCCGGATCCTGCCGCTCGCGGTGTTGCCGCTCTACTTTGCCGTCACGTTCGGCATCGACCTCGTCTACGAGCGCGTCTTCCCGATGCAGTCGTTCGAGTCGGACACGATGGCGCGCGCGTTCTCGGTCGGCTCGCTGCACGCGCGGCGGGACGGCCTGCTCGCGATGGGAAACGCCGTCGCGGAGTATCCGCTCCTCGGCGATGCGGGCGACGCATCCGGTTCGTACGCGCTGCGGGCGAAGTTCTCCGGGCACCTCGCGAGCGAACTCGAGGACCCGCTCTTCAACGACGCGCACAACTTCCTCGTCGACAAGGTCGTGCGCGCCGGTGCGCCGGGCTTGATCGCGCTCCTCGCGTTCCTGTTGCTCGTGCTGCGCCGCACCGCGGCGTTTCGCGGGCGCGCGTGCTGGTACTCGGCCGCCGCGTGTGGCTTGCTGCTGAGCGGCGTCGCGGCGTCGGACACGATGGTGTCGGGGTTCTTCGTCGCGTGGTACGGCTTCGTCGCGGGCACGCCGGTCGGGGGGGAGGCCCTCGATGCGTGACGTCCGCCGACTCGCCGTGATCGCGACCCACCCGATCCAGTATCAGGTGCCGCTGTGGCGTGCGCTCGCCGCGCGCCCGTCGGTCGACGTCGAAGTGATCTACGCGTCGCGGCAGGGCCTGGAGCCCTACTTCGACGATGGGTTCGGGCGCGAGGTGGCGTGGGACGTCCCGCTCGGCGAGGGCTACGACTGGCGCGTGCTCGACAACCGACCGATCCGATCGCTCGGATGGCGCTTCGCGTATCGGTGCCCGGACGTCCGCGGCGTCCTCGATCGCGACCGCTTCGATGCGGTGTTGCTCGTCGGCAAGGAGAACTGGTTCTACCAGCAGGCGATCGCACGCGCGCACCGCGCCGGAATCCCGGTGCTCTATCGAGCCGACACGCCGCCGCCGAAGGCGACGCGCCTCGAATCGGCGGTCGCGCACGTCCAGCGCAGCCGCCTGTTCGCGCGCTTTGCCGCGTGCCTGTGCATCAGCCGATCCCAATACGCGTTCTACCGCAGTTACGGCGTGCCGGATGCGCGGCTGCACTGGGCGCCGTGCTGCGTCGACAACGAGCACTTCCGACGCGCCGCGGTGCACTACGGTGGCAAGCGCGACACGATCCGGCTGCGCTTCGGGGTGGGTGACGATCGGCCGGTGATCGCGTTCGCGGCGAAGTTCGTCGCCAACAAGCGGCCGCTCGATCTGCTCCGCGCGTTCGAGGCGATGCCGTCGCGCGATCGCAGCGCGCTCGTGATGGCCGGGAGCGGACCGATGCTCGAGCAGTGCCGCGACTGGGTGCGACGCAGGGGACTCGCGAACGTGTCGTTCCCGGGCTTCCTGAACCAGGGCGAGATCGGCGCGCTCTACGCGGCCGCGGACTGCTTCGTGCTGCCGTCGGCGCACGAGACGTGGGGGTTGGTCGTCAACGAAGCGATGAACTTCGCCTTGCCGATCGTCACGACGGACCGGGTGGGCGCGGCGGAAGATCTCGTGTGCGAGGGCGACAACGGGTTTCGCTACGACGTCGGGGACGTCGAGGCGCTCGCGGCGCGACTCGACGCGATCGTCGGGAGTGACGGCGTCGCCGCGCGCATGGGCGCGCGATCCCTCGCGCGGATTCAAGACTACTCGATCGAACGGACCGTCGAGGGCGTCGAGGCGGCGCTCGATGCGGTCGTGGGTGCCGGACGGCACCGTGAACGGGAGGGCGTTTCGTGAAATCGCTCGTGTTGAACCTCGGTTGCTGGTCGGAGACCGGCGGAATCGAGACCTACGTACGCGACGCGCACCAGGCGCTCGCGGACGGTGGCGTCCACACGCTGTCGCTGTGGGACGATCCGCGCGACGTGCCGGAGAGCGAACGCGGGCGAGTCACCGCCTGTGCGCGTTCGAAGCTCCGGTTTCTGCAGCACCTTCGCGCGCTCCTTCGACGCGAGAAGCCCGACGTCGTCTGGGTCGGCCACGCACTGCTGCTCGCGACGACGCCGGTGATCCGGGCGCTCTGCCCGAACGCGCGGATCGTCGTGTTGACGTATGGCCTCGAGGTGTGGAAGCCGCTTCCGCTCGCGGCCCGCGCACTGCTCCGGCGCGCCGATGCGATCGTGACGATCAGCGAGCACACGCGCGCCCGGATGGTGAAGGTCCAGGACATCGAGTCGTCGTTGGTGTCGCTCGTGCCACCGGCCGTCGATTCCCGGATGGTGTCGGCGGCGCTCGGTACGGCGAATCGCGACCGGCGCGGCAACCGGCTGCTGACCGTCACGCGACTCGGGTTCGACGCCGCGGAGAAGGGCGTCTCGCGCGCGATGCGCGCCGCGCTCGAACTGATCGACGCGCACCCGCACCTCCGCTACACGATCGTCGGCGACGGCGAGCAGCGGGAGGCACTCGAACACGAGGCGTCGACGCTCGGCCTCGACGATCGCGTCGAATTCCTCGGCCGCGTCTCGACGCGTGAGTTGTGGAAGGCCTACGCGCAGGCCGACGTGTTCGTGCTGCCCTCGGCGGGCGAGGGGTTCGGGATCGTGTTCGCCGAGGCGATGCTGTGGGAGCTGCCCGTCGTTGCCGGCAACGCCGACGCGACGCCCGAGGTCGTGCCGGACGGCGAGGCGGGACTGCTCGTCGCGCCGCACGACGTGCACGGCATGGCGTCGGCGCTGCACGGACTGCTCGGCGCACGCATGCTGCGCGACGAGATGGGGCGTGCGGGTCGGGCGCGTGTGCTCGCGACCTTCACGTTCGAGCACTTCGCCGACCGACTGCGTCGGGTGCGCGACGGGCTGGCGTCGTCGTCGGCGACGGTCGGCGACGAGGGGCACGCGTAGCGATGTGCGGGATCGCCGGCATCGCCGCCGCGCCCGGGCCGCGACCGGACGCCGTCGCGCGGATGGTCGACGCGCTCGTGCACCGGGGGCCGGACGGTCACGGCGTCGAGCGGATCGATGCGGCTGCCGGCGTCGCGGTCGACCTCGGTCACACGCGGTTGGCGGTGTTGGACACGACGGCGGCGGCCGCGCAGCCGATGGGGGATGCGGCCGGCAATCGCCTCGTCTACAACGGCGAGTTGTACAACCACGCGGCGTTGCGGAATGCGCTGATCGCGGAGGGGGAGCGCTTCACGTCGTCCGGGGATACCGAGGTCGTGCTGCGCGCGCTCGGTCGGTGGGGCGAGCGCGCGCTCGATCGCTTCGACGGCATGTTCGCGCTCGCGTGGTGGTCGGCCGCGGAGCGGCGCGTGCTCCTCGCGCGCGATCGACTGGGCTTGAAGCCGCTCTACGTCGCCCACGGTCGCGACGGAGCGGTCGTGTTCGCATCGGAGGTCCGCGCGATCCTCGCGACCGACCTCGTGTCACGGGCGGTCGATCCCGACGGTCTCGCCGCGATCCTCTGGAACGGGTTCTCGGTCGCGCCGCGCACGCTCGTCGCTGCGGTGCGGTCGTTGCGACCCGGGCACGCGACGTGGGTCGATCCGGGCCGTGGGGAAGGCGCGTCGATCGGCCGCGAGCGTGCCTACTGGTCGTTGCCCGACGGCAGCGGCGCGCCGGCGGAGCCGGTCGACGTGCGCGATGCGTTCGACGCGGCCGTCGCGCGCCGGCTTTGTGCGGACGTGCCGCTCGGAGCATTCCTCTCCGGCGGACTCGACTCGTCGGCGATCGTCGCTTCGATGGCGCGCGCCGGTGCGGACGTGCGCACGTTCGCGATCGCGTTCGACGATCCCGCGTTCGACGAGTCGGGGTGGGCTGCCGCGGTGGCGGCGCACGTCGGCGCGACACACCACGAGGTGCGGGTCACCGAGGACGCGTTTCGCCGGTGGCTGCCGGACGCGGTCGCCGCGTACGACCAGCCGAGCTTCGACGGCCTGAACACCTACTTCGTCTCGCGCGCGGCGCGCGAAGCGGGGCTGACGGTCGCGCTCTCGGGGCTCGGGGCCGACGAACTGTTCGGCGGCTACCCGCACTTCGGCGCGGTGCCGGCGATCGTCCGTGCGTCGCGCCTCGCCGGAGCGTTGCCGTCGCGGGCACGCGGATGGCTGCGCGCCGCGTTCGACGATCGATCGCGAGCCCAGACGCTCCGCGGCAAGCTCGTCGACGTGATCGGCGCGGCGCCGGTCGGTGCGGTCCACGCCTACCAGCTGGCGAATGCGCTGTTCCGCCGCGACGCGATCGAGCGCCTGACCGGCCGAGCGCTCTCGCCCGACTACTGCGGCCTGCCCGACGGGGTCGACGCCGATGCGTCCGGCGACGTGCGCGACGCGACCTCGCGACTGAGCCTGCGCCTGTTCCTCGGCGAACGCTGCCTTCGCGACACCGATCAGATGTCGATGGCGTCGTCGCTCGAGGTGCGGGCACCGTTCACGGACCACGCACTCGTCGAGTGCGCGCTGCGCGTCGCGGCCGCCGATCGGACCGCCGGCTCGCCGAACAAGCGATACGAGTCCGCGCTGTTCGCGGCACGGTTGCCGGCGACGATCACGCGACGCGCGAAGCGGGGATTCGTGTTCCCGCTCGCCCGCTGGTTGCGCGACGCGTTCGACCCCGCGGCCGACGCGGCGTTGCGCGATCCGGCGCTCGCGGAGAGCATCGGCCTCGATGCCGAGGCGGTCGCGGCATTCCGCGATGCGTTCGTGCGAGGCGATGCGGGCGTGCCGTGGAGTCGGGTGTGGCTGCTCGCGCAGGTAATGCGGTGGTGCGACACCCACGGTGTCGGTGCGCCGGAGGGGAGCGCGGTCGCATGCGCGTGATGCGGTTGCACGCGAGCTACCGTGAACTCGGCGGCGAGGACGTGTCGGTGCGCACCGAGGTCGCCGCACTCCGCGCGGCCGGCCACGAGGTCGACACGTTCTTCCGTGCCAACGACGACGCGGTCTCGGGTGGCGCCGCGCGCGCCGCCGCGCAGCTGTGGCGCACCGCGTTCGACCGCCGCCTCTACGCCGAGGTCCGCGCGCGCTGCCGTGCGTTTCGCCCCGACGTCGCGCACGCCGACAACTTGTGGTTCGCGCTGTCACCGTCGGTGCACCGCGCGTGTCGTGACGAGGGCGTCCCGACCGTCCAGTCGTTGCGGAACTACCGATTGCTCTGCGTCGGTGCGACGCTCATGCGGGACGGTGCGCCGTGCGAGCGATGCGTCGGCGGTTCCCCGTGGCCCGGTGTCGCGAACCGTTGCTACCGCGATTCGACCCCGTTGTCGGCGGCCGTCGCCCGGATGATCCTCGAGAACCGGCGTCGCGGCACGTGGCTGCGCGACGTCGACCGCTTCGTCGCGCCGTCGACGTTCGCACGAGCGAAGTTCGTCGCCGGCGGATTGCCGGCGGATCGGATCGTCGTCAAGCCGAACTGCTGTCCCGATCCGGGCGCGCCGGGGGGACACGGGCGAGGCGCTCTCTTCGTCGGCCGGCTCTCGGCGGAGAAGGGCGTGCACACGCTGCTCGACGCGTGGCGACGGACACCCGGCGCGCCGCTCGAGATCGTCGGCGACGGCCCCGAGCGCGCGCGGCTGGAGCAATTCACGGTGGATCACCGCCTCACCGGCGTCGTGTTCGCCGGGCGCGGCTCGCGCGACGACGTGCTCGCGGCGATGCAGCGCGCGGCGTTCGTCGTCGTGCCGTCGGAGTCGTACGAGACGTTCGGTCGGGTCGTGCCGGAGGCGTTCGCGTGTGCGAGGCCGGTGATCGTGTCGGATCTCGGCGCACCGCGGGAACTCGTGTCGGTCGGCGAGACCGGCCTCGCGTTCACGAGCGGCGACCCGGTGTCGCTCGGCGGCGCCGTCGACCGCCTGCTTCGCGACCCGTCGCTGGCCGAGCGGATGGGGCGCACGGCGCGGGCCCGCTACCTGCGCGACTACACGCCGGCGGCCAACGTCGCACGCTTGGAGACGATCTACGCCGACGCGATCGCGTCGCACGATACCGCCCGACGGGAGGTGCGCGATGAAGCGCTTTGACGTGCTGGGGGTTCCGATCGCCGCGACCGACTACGACCGCACGGTCGATCGATTCGCCGAGTGGCTCGCCGACGGGCACCGCACCTACGTGACGGTCACCGGCGTGCACGGCGTGATGGAGTCGCAACGCGACCCCGAACTGCTCGCGATCCACCGGCGCGCGGGCCTCTGCGTGCCCGACGGCATGCCGATGGTGTGGCTCGGCAAGGCCGGCGGTCACGCGATCGAGCGCGTCTACGGCCCCGACCTGATGGTGGAGGTGTGTCGTCGATCGCTCGAGACCGGATGGACCCACTACTTCTACGGCGGCAAGGACGGGGTGCCGGAGCGCCTGCGCGATGCGCTGTGCGCACGCTTCCCCGGGCTCCGCGTCGTCGGGACGCACTCGCCGCCGTTTCGGCCGCTCGACGCGACCGAGGAGGCGGCGTTGGCGGCGGAGATCGAGGCGCTCGCGCCGGACTTCCTGTGGGTCGGGCTCAGCACACCGAAGCAGGAGCGGTGGATGGCGGCGCACGTCGGGCGGCTGCGCGCCGGCGTGATGCTCGGGGTCGGCGCGGCATTCGACCTGAACGCCGGCCTGCTGCGCCGTTCGCCGCGCTGGATGCAGCGGATCGGCATGGAGTGGTTCTTCCGACTTTGTGTCGAGCCGAGACGGCTCTGGCGCCGATACCTGGGGAACAACCCCCGTTTCATATTGAGCATCGCCGGGCAGTGGCTCGGGCTGCGGCGTCGGGCGTCGGGGCGGCGTCCGGTGGAGTCGGGGTGAGGCCCGGTCGGACCGGGTGAGGGAGGTGTGGAAATGAGCAAGCGAGTTCTCGTCACCGGCGCCGGCGGATTCATCGGCAGCCATCTCGTGAAGTTCCTGAAAGACGGCGGCTACTGGGTGCGCGGTGTGGACGTCGTCCAGTCGTCGTTCATGCGCTCGGCGGCCGACGAGTTCGAGTTGCTCGACCTGCGCCGCTGGGAGAACTGCGTCGCCGCGTGCGACGGCATCGACGAGGTCTACTCGCTCGCCGCGAACATGGGCGGGATCGGCTTCATCGAGACCGTGCACGGCGAGGTCATGCACGACAACGTGCTGATCAACACGCACATGCTGGAGGCCGCGCGGCTCGCGGGCGTGCAGCGCTACTTCTACGCGTCGTCGGCGTGCATCTATCCGCGCTACCGCCAGGAGACGGCCGAGGTGCCGGCGCTCGCCGAGGGCGAAGCGTACCCGGCCGACCCCGACAACGAGTACGGCTGGGAGAAGCTCTACACCGAGCGCCTGTGTGCCGCCTACCACCGCGACTACGGGCTCGAGACGCGCATCGGTCGGTTCCACAACATCTACGGCCCGTACGGAACGTACGAGGGCGGCCGCGAGAAGGCGCCCGCGGCGATGTGCCGCAAGGTCGCCGAAGCGATCGACGGGGGCGAGATCGAGATCTGGGGCGACGGCGAGCAGACGCGCTCGTTCTGCTACATCGACGATTGCCTCGAGGGCGTCTTCCGGCTGATGCGTTCCGATTGGCGCGAGCCGCTGAACATCGGTTCCGAAGAGTCCGTGACGATCAACGAACTCGCGAACCTCGCGATGAGCCTCGGCAACAAGCGGTTGCGCAAGAACTACTTGCTCGACAAGCCGCAAGGCGTGCGCGGTCGCAACTCCGACAACGAGTTGATGCGCAAGGTCCTCGGTTGGGAGCCGCAGGTCTCGCTCGCCGAAGGCATGGGGAAGACCTACCCGTGGGTCGCCTCGCAGGTCAACGCCGGCCGCGTGCGACGGAAGATCGCCGCCGAACCGTCGACGGCCGCACGCACCGCGACCGCCGAGTAGCCGCTTTACGATCCGCCGCGATCGTGCGACGATCCGGGGCGTTCTTGTCACTCGACTCATTTCCGAGGAACGCCCCCGATGAAACGCCTCTTCGCCGCCGCTCCGTGGTTGCTCGTCGTCGCCGTGTCGATCGCCGGATCCCGTGACCCGAAGCCCGATCCCGGCACCTGTGTCGATCGCCTCGCCGGCTATTCGCTGAAGCTGCCCGGGTTCGATCGCCCCGATCCCGACCGCCAAGCGCTGCGTACGATATTCTACGGGCCGACCGAAGACGGCTTCCCGGTCAACGTGAACGTGATGAGCCAGCCCGGCGGCAAGAGCGCCGAGGACTACATCGCCGAGACGAAGGACGGACTCGGTTCGATGGGGTTCACGCTCGTGTCGTCCAAGGAGAAGACCGTCGGTTCGATGCCGGCGCTCACGCTCGAGTACACCGGCTCCCAGCGCAACCGTGACCTCCGCTTCCTCGCCCTCGCCGTCATCGGTGCCGAGCGCGTGTGGCTCGTCACGTGCACTGCACCCGACGAGACCTTCGACGAATACCGCGCCGGCTTCGCGCGCACCCTCGCATCGTTCGAGCCGCTCGCGAAGAAGCAGCCCGAAGGGGAGTCGAAGTAGGAAGCGCGCCTACCGCTTCTCTGCCGCGGCCTTGGCCCTCAGGGCCGAGAGGCGCTTGCGCATGAGTTCGGTGTAGCTCTCGTTCTTCGCGTAGAACGGTGCGAGCTTGCGCCAGGCTGCGGCGAACGCCTCGGGATCAATGGCGCCCTCCGCGGCCTGCATCACGGCGCTCCAGTAGAGAAAGTCCGCGCGCGGCTCGTCCGACGGGAGCACCCCGTCCTTGAACAACCGGTAGAAAACGGGGCGAAGGTCCGCGCGCTGACCATTCTCTCGCGCCGACTCGCGTGCGGCACGGCAAGTGTCGCGGATCCGGATGTCGGCGATGAAGCGCGCCGCGCGCTGCTGCTGCGCAGCGTCCAGCGCCAATCCGGCAAGTCGCTTGCGGGCTTCGTCCATGTCCAATTGCGGGAGGAGTTCGATGAGGCGGTCGTTGCATCGACGCGTCTCGGCCTCGTTCAGGTCAAGGCTGGCTGCGAGCGCCGTCGCGTCGGCGAACGTGATGTTGCCGAGTTCGAACCGGAGCCACAGTAGTCGCTTCGCCGCATCGCGGTCCCCGGCTGCGGCCTTCCGGCTCAGCGTCAGGAACTCGTCGACTCGTCTCTTCGCGCGTTGGAATCCCTCCAGTGTGCGATCCGTGCCCGCGATCTTGTAGAGCACGTCGCCTTGCGGGTTCATGAAGCAGATCGTCGGGAACCCCGTGAACCCCTTTTCCTTCAGCAGCCCGTCTCGCTTCTTCCCCGGAATCCGAGTCGTGATGTGCACGAACGGAACGACGGTCGCGTTGAATGCCACGATCCCGTCGTCGGAGAGCGCACGGCCCTCCACGGCGTCGCACGGTCCTCAGTAGGCGTAAGACCGTGTGAAGTACGCGAAGACGAGCTTGCCCTGCTTCTTCGCTTGCGCACACGCTTCGTCGAAGTCGGTGAGCCAGGCACCTTTCCGGATCCACGGCTTCGCGGACTTCTCCTCGAAGAGCCGGGTGAACTCCTCCGGCGATTTTTCGGGACGCTGTTTCGGCTGCTGGGCGCCGGCCCACGCCGCCCCGGCGATCAGCGCGAAGATCAGGCCGATCGAGTTCGGTCTCATCTGGCCGTCTCCCTACACGATCGTGAAGGCCAGCGGGTCGCTGACCGCGTCGATGATGCCGGGGGCGCTTGCGCGTTGGATGAGGCCGATCGTGTAGACGGTCGTGCCGCGGAGTGCGGGCACGGCCGGGATCGTGATCTGCGTCGACGTGGACGTGCCTGTGGTGTTCAGCAGTCCGATCGTGCCGCGGAACGGTGGCAGGCCCAGGAGGGACAGGTAGGTCAGCGCGTCGAAACCGAGTCGGAGTTGTCGCGGACCGGCCTGCAGGGTCCCGTCACGCAGGCTCGCGGCGATGTTGAACACCTCGAGCGGTTCGCCCGGCGCCGTGATCCCGAGCGTCACGGTCGTGCCGATCATCGGTGCGCCGATCAACCCGAGCACCATGCCCTGGAACTCGACCGCGCCGACGTCGCGGGCGCCGGCCGGGCCGGCGATCGCCGGCTGGTCGTACGGGCGGACGCGTTGCTTGAGATCGAGCGCTGGCGCCGCCGTGATCTCGCCCGCGTCGATCAGCGGCGACGTCGGCGTGGGCGTGTAGTCGAGCATCGCCGGGGCGACAAAGCCCGGTGCGCCGCCGAAGTTGTCGCGCGCGTAACTCACGCCGTTGACCGCCGCGATCGTCATCAGTTCGTTGCCGCGGAAGTGGAAGTGTGAAATGCCGTTTCCATCGAACAGGCAGCGCGCGACGACGGGCTGGTTGTTCGCGGAGAGATCGCAGACGCCGCGGCCGCTGTTGTTCGTGAAGACGCTGTTGACGATCACCGGGTTCGCCGCGTTCTGGATGTGGAACCCGTTGCTCGTGTTTCCGTCCACGACGATGTGGAAGTAGTCACCGCCGGCGCCGAAGACGTCCACCGCGTGCCCCGCGCCGGTGTTGCCGGTGAAGACCGTGTTGTAGACGAGCGGCGTGGCGCCGCCGGTCACGAAGAGCGCGGCACCGCGACCCCCGGTGTTGCTGTTGGCGACGAAGATGCAGTTCGCGATCGTCGGCGAGCCGCTCTGGACGAGCGCGCCGCCGCCACCGGGCGACGCGGCCACGCCGTTGCGAACGGTGAAGCCGTCGACCGTGCTGCCGCTGCCGAGTGCGAGCACGCGACCGGCGCTCTGCGCGTCGAGGATCGTCGCCCACTGCATCGGCCGTCGGCCGGGAAGGAGCAGCGGCGCGCCGCTGTAGCCGCCGTAGACCGAGACGCCGGCCGGGATCGTGAACGTGCCGGTGTAGGTGCCGCGCGCGACGAAGATCCGGTCACCGTTGGTCGCGACCGCGAGCGCGCTCTGCAGCGTGCGAAACGGTGAACTCCACGAGGTGCCGGTTCCCGGTATCACCAGGATGTTCACGTAGTAGTCGGTCGCTCCGGCGGTTCGCGCGGTGGCGGTGAGCGGTGCACACACGAGTGCGATCGCGAGTGCGAGTCGCACGGGGGTCGGACGTCCTGGGCGCATCGGGGCCTCCTCTCTTCCGATGCGAGCATACCCGGTTGCGTCGCTCCCGACGACCGCCGACAATGGGCCGATGCACGATCCCCGCCCACTCCTTCACGATCCTTACATCGAATGGGTGCAGACCCAGCCGGCGGACCGCTTCGACTACGACCTCGGGTCGAGCGGCCTCGCGGTGGACTGGGATTGGCGTGCGTGGGGGGTCGACCTCGCCGCGATGCCCGCCGAACAGCCGAACTGGCGGGGGATCGAGCCGTTGCGCGCGCGGCTGGCCGCCCACCTCGGCCTCGGCGTCGATCACGTCGTCGTGGCGCCGGGCACCTCCGGCGCGAATGCGCTCGCGCTCTCCGCGCTCGTCGCGCCCGGGGTCCGGGTCGCGCTCGAGCATCCGGTCTACTCGCCGATGACACGCCTCGTCCAGGCGCTCGGCGGCGACATCGTCTCGCTGCCGCGGCGAGCGGCACTCGGGTGGGCGATCGATCCGGCCGGCTTGGCGGAGCGGCTCGCCGGCTGCGAGGTCTGCTTCGTGTCGAATCCCCACAACCCGACCGGGTGTCTGCTCGACGACGAGGCGATCGCGACGCTCGCCGGTGCGTGCGAACGCGCGGGTGCGACGCTCGTCGTCGACGAAGTCTACCGAGAGTTTCCCGGCGCCGACGGCGTCGGCACCGCAGCCGCGCACGGCGACCACGTTGTCGTGACGTCGAGCTTGACGAAGGCGTACGGTCTCGGCGGTCTGCGGATCGGCTGGATCGCCGGTGCGCCGGCGTTCCTCGATCGGGTCGCCGAGGCGAACCACCTGCTGCTCGGTCGCGGTTGTGTGCCGAGCGAGTGGCTCGCCGAGCGCGTGCTCGCGAACACCGACGCACTCGCCGCGCTGCGCGCCGACATCGCACGCCGCGCCGCGGCCGGACGCGATGCGCTCGACGCGTTCGTCGCGCGGCACGACACCGCGCACTGGGTGCGTCCCGCCGTCGGCATCTGCGGCCTCGTGTCGCTGCCCGACGGAACCGACGGCGACGCATTCACCGCGCGTTGCCGCGACGAGGCACGCGTCTACGTCGTGCCGGGTGCGTTCTTCGGCGTGCCCGACGCGATCCGACTGTCGTGTGGTGCCGCCCCCGACGCGCTCGCCGCGGGGCTCGAGCGGCTCGACCCGCTGTTCGCATCGCTCGGCCGCTGAACGGAAGAGGAGAGACGACCCGATGACCGATCGACCCGACTTCGACGATGCGCTCGACCCCGAGCTCGACGGCCTCGGCGACTACGAGGACGACGACGACTTCGCGACGTGGGTCGACACGCTGCCGGCGTTGACGCCGGTCGCGATCACGCAAGCGCTGCGCGACTTGGGGTACGTCGGCCAGGATCGCGCGGTGCGCGCCGTCTCGCTGTCGGCGCATCGCCACGTGCGGCGCCTGAAGGCGATCCACAACCAGGGCATCCCGCGCGATTCGCTGCCCGACAAGCAGAACCTGTTGCTCGTCGGTCCGACCGGCTGCGGCAAGACGTTCCTCGTCGAGTTGCTGTTTCGCGAAGTGCTGAAGATCCCGACCGCGATCATCGACATCACGGCGTTCTCGGAGTCGGGCTACGTCGGTCAGGACGTGTCGACGGTGATCACGCGGCTGTTGTTCGCAGCGCAGGGGGACCGGCGCAAGACCGAAGCCGGCGTCGTCTGCCTGGACGAGTTCGACAAGATCGCGAGCTCGCAGAATCGGGCGGTGTTCGCCGGGCAAGGGACGACGAAGGACGTCACCGGCGCCGGCGTGCAGCGCGAGCTGCTCAAGATGCTCGAGTCGGCGACGATTCCGGTTCCGTCGGAACTCGATCACAACACCTATCAGGAGCGCGTGCTGCTGAGCACCGCCGACATCGCGTTCATCGCGTGCGGCGCGTTCAGCGGGCTCAAGTCGATCACCCACGAACGCGCGAGCGCCGGCATTGGGTTTCACGGGGACGAATCCGGCGCGAATCCCGAGGAGATCGCGGTGCGCTACACCGCGGCCGAACTCGAGGACACGGTCAACTTCCAGGAGTACGGCTTCCTGCCCGAGCTGATCGGGCGGTTCTCGCGCATCGTCGCGTTCGAGCCGCTGTCGCGCGACACGCTGGAGCAGATCCTCGAGCGCAACGTCGTGCGCAACTACGCGCTCGAATTCCAGCTCGCGGACATCGAGCTCGCGATCGACGAGGCGGTGCTCGGGCGCGTCGTCGACGCCGCGCTCAAGAAGCAGACCGGCGCGCGCGGGCTGCGTGGCGGGTTGATCCGTTTCCTCGAGGATGCCGCCTACGAGGCGTATTCGCGCGACGACGTGAAGCGCATCGTGCTCGACCTGAAGGACGACGAGGTCCGCACGCGGATCGAGCCGAAGCGAAAAGCGAAGAAGCGCCCGCCGAAGAAGCGTGCCTGATCGATCCGATCAGCGGATCGCGCGCGCGGCGTCACGCACCGCGTCGAGGTCCGCCTCGAACGTGCTCGCGACGCCGCCGGCCTCGATCAGCCACAGCCGGCTGCCGTCGAGCAGGAAGCCGATCCAGTAGCGGTAGTCGACTCCGCCGGACGTCGCCTCGAAGAGCAACTCCCGTCCGGACAGTCCCTCGACGGTCGTGAGGTCCGCGGCCGACACCGGCGTGTAGGCCGCGGTGCGCACGAGGTGGTTCGTGATCGCGGCTTCCCAATAGGCGGCGTCGCTGTCCTCGCCGCGCGACAGGCGGCGGATGCGATAGCGGCAGTTCTCCGGCGACACGGCCTCGAACGCGTAGTCGCCGACGACCGGTTCGAGTGCGGCGTAGCCGGCGGGCGTCGCGAACGTCGTTCCGCACGCGGGGAGCACGAGCAGCGCGATCAGCAGGAGTCGGGCGGTCATCGGCGCACCCCCAGCAACGCGTCGATGCCGAGGTCGTTCAGCCACGGAAACGGCAACTTGAAGTCCGGGTCGACCGCCGCGCGAACGACGACGCGGAAGCGTACGGTGATCGTCGCCATCGACACGCGGTCCTTCAGGAAGCGGATGCGTCCCTTGATCCGTTCGATCTCCTCGGTGACCTTCTCCATCTCGCGCTTGATCTCGAGCAGGTCCTTGATCGACCCGCCGCGTTCGTAGAGGCGCTCGAGTTCTGCGAGGTAGCGCGAGCGCACGCGCAGCCGCAGTTCGAGGTCGACGTATTCTTCGGTCACGTCCTGTGCGGCGACCTCACGCGACAAGACCGGCCCGAGCGCCATCGCCTCGGCGAGTGCCGCGTCGAACTCGGCGGCCGGCACGCGCAGCACGACGCGGTTGTCCCCCTCGAACTGCACGTGACCGCCGCGCGTCTTCGCGATCGCGCGGGCGTCGCGGCGGGCGCGGTCGGCGTTCTTGATCTGCACCTCGACGTCGGCGGTGTGGATGACGAGGCGTGCCGGGCCGCGCGGGTCGGCTGCCGGTGCTTCGTCGTCCGCGGACATCTCCGGTTCCATCGCCCGTCGGACCGAATCGTCGAGGGCGTAGAGTCCCTCCGAGCCGCTCGCCGGGCCGAACGAGGTCGAGCCGCACCCGGCTGCGAGCAGGGCGGTGAGTGCGAGAATGCAGGGCGTGCCGAGGGCGCGCCATCGAGCGAGGTGCGTCATGCGATGCCTCCTGGACCGACGAGCATGCCACGCCGCGCGCGGACCGGCAAGCGAACGCTACGGGGCGGCCGTGCGGCGGAGGACGATCGTCGCGCGGGCGTCGCGGTCGAGGTCGCGGAGCAGCGCGCGGAGCGGACCGTAGTCGGCCGCGGACACGACGTCACGGGCGAGGCGGAGGTGGCGGCGGATCGCGATCGTGCCGTCGTCGGCGACACGGACCGTCGAGCGGTAGTGACCGATTGCGTTCTCGCGGGTTCGGTCCGGAGGCACGCGCTCGGCGGTGTAGCCGTCGGGCAGGTGGATCGTGAACGTGCGCGTGACGTCGACGGCACCGATCACGATCGGCATCGTCCGTGCCGCGGCCGACAGGAAGCGACGTGCGACGTCGGGCGTGAGGAAGTCGACGCCGGTCGGCGTCGTCAGGTAGATCCGGTCGTCGACGTCGAGCGCCTTCGGGCTCACCCATGCGCCGCTGCACGTGAACGGGGCGTCGAGGTCGGTCGGATCGGAACTCTGGATGTCGCCGATGCCACCGAGCGACGTGCGCCACAGCAGCGAGGTCGCGACTGCCGCGGGATCGGCGTTCCGCGCGAGGCGCGCGCGGAAGCGGGTCGCGGGTCGCCCGGTCGCACCGATCCGGCTCGTGCCCCGGACCGTGCCGGTCGGCTCGATCGTCACGTCGTGGTCACAGGTGTAGCGATTGTCGTCCGGTCGCGCGGTCGGCGTGCGCGCGACGCGGCCGTCGGTCGTGCCGACGACGACGAACTGGTCGCTCAGGGCCTGGTCGAGCACGCCGAGGTCGGCGAACGGGTCCGTCGGGTTCGCCCAGACGTCGAAGTCGGGGAGGTAGGCGACGCAGTGGTCGAACTGCAGCGGCGTCGGCAGCGGGAGCGTGCGCCACGACCGCTTCCATCGCACGAACGCCGGCTCGCATCGGATGTCGCGTGCGCGGAGCAGTGCGGCGAACAGGACATAGTGGTCCTTGCAGTCGCCGTAGCGGTCGCGCATCACGTCGGTGGACGGGTGGGGGAGCGACCGGTCGCCGGTGCCGAGGTAGACCTGCACGTAGTGGACGTTGCGGCACACCCAGCGGTAGATCGCGCGCGCGGCGTCGAGTCCGGTTCGGTCGCCGACGATCTCGGCGGCGAGTGCCTCGACGTCCGGCGTCACGACGACGCGGTCGGCCCACGCCTCGGCGAAACGCGCGCCGACCGTTTCCCAGGCGTCGACGCTCGACGCGACGAACGTCGGCACGACGTCCTCCGCGACGACCTGCGCATACTCGGGCTCGTGGCCTCGGTAGTCCGAGAGGGTCGCGACGATTCGGCGGCGCGACCCGCGTCGTTCGCGCGCGATGTCGACGTCGAACCCGGCGCAGCGCACCGGCGAGGCATCGGGCACGTCGAGCGTGATCGTCGCGCGCGTGACCGGCACCGCGAGGGGGGCCCGCCAGACCTGCGTGAAACCGAACGGCGTCGGGCTGCGCTGCTCGAAGCGCCACGTGACGTGCGTGCGGGAACCGACGCGCAGTTGCGGGAAGATCACCGTCGTCGTTCGGGACCGCGCGAAGTGCGGCGTGCGTTGCGCCTGTTCGCTGGGGGCGGTGAAGACGTTGTCGGCGGTGACCGCGATCCGCGTGCCGTCGGGCTGCGTGACCGACGCGTCGACGAGCGTGACGCGCTGCGTCTCCGGGTCGAAGTCGATCGTCGCCCGTTGCACGTGCCGCACACCGGCCGGCGCCGTCACCGTACGGGCGAGCGTCCGGGTGCCGGTATAGGTGCCGTCGTCCGCGACGGTGATCGCGATCGTCGCGTCGTCGATGCGAAACCCGGTCGGGAGGTCGTCGGACGCGGGCGCTTCGGGCGGTGCACCGATGCCGACCGCGAATCCGAAACCGCCGATGCCGACACCGACCCCGCAACCGGGGAGAATCGCGATGAGCGCGAGCAGACAGAGCTTCTTCATACTGTCGTGATACTCCCCGATCGGGACGAAGTCGAGGCACGGGGCGGGCGTGTCCGGCAGCCCCGCGCATTCCGCCGGACTAGAACCGAATCTCACCCACCAGGCTGACCAGTCGTCGGTCGTCGTCGCGCTGCCGGAGGACCGGCACGCCGAAGTCGATGCCGATCGGGACGCCGAACAGGCGCGAGCGAATGCCGACGCCGGCGGTGATCCGCGTGCGACGGAAGTCGTCGTCGAACGGGCGATCGCCGAGCGAGCCGGCGTCGGTGAACAAGACGCCGCGCAGGGCCTCGCGGAGGATCGGGAACTGCCACTCGGCCGTCGCGCTCCACATCGCCTCGCCGCCGGCGATGCGTCCGTCGTAGCCGCGCGGGCCGACACCCTGGTAGTCGAGGCCGCGCAGCGTGCGACTGCCGCCGATGAAGAAGCGGTCGGCCAGCGGGATCACGTCCGTGCCGCCGATGCGATCGTACCAGCCCGTCGCCGCTTCGAGCCGCAACGTGTGCAGGTCGGTCGCGTCGTCGCCCGCCAGGCGGATCGTCGCGTCGACGCGCGCGGTCCACCGGAGGTAGCGGTGCGTTCCCGTGCCGTAGTCGACGGCGGCTTGTGCCCCGAGGCCGCGAACCCCGTCGACGACCGTCCAGCCCCCGCGATACCGCACGCTCGGCGTGAGGCGCCGGGTGCGAATCACCTGCTCGACGCGCCACGGGTCGACCGGCACCGTGACGTCGTCCGGCCGATCGCGGTCCTCGAAGTCGGTCGAGTCGAGGCCGAACGCGAGCGCGACGTCGAGCCGGTCGTCCCAGCCGAGGTCTCGGTCGAGACGGCGTCCGATCGCGACGTCGCCGCCGGTGCCCGCGGTGCGATACGTGTCGTATCGCTGGGCGCGTCGCAGTCCGCCGACCGTCAGGCTCCACGGCGTGCCGACCAGCGACGGTTCGGTGAAGCGCACGCGGAACGCGTTGAACTCGGTGCCGGGCGCGAGCTCCGCCTGCAGCCGCTGCCCGCCGCCGGTGAAGTAGGGGCCGAACAGGTCGAAGTTACGCTTGTCGAAGCGGATCGCCGCCGTCGCCCCCTGATCGAGGTCGGTCGCGATCGCGAAGCGCAGGCGGCCGGTCTTGTGCTCCTCGACGCGCACGAGGAGGTCTCGGCTCTCCGGGTCGTCGGTCGCGACCCACTCCGACGAGATCGTCGCGAAGTAGCCGCGGTCGCGGAGCCGCCGCAGCGACCGTTCGATCGCACGTTGGTCGATCCACTGTCCGGGGCCGACGTCGAACTCGCGTAGGATCACGCGATCACGGGTCGTGACGTTGCCCTCGATCCGGATCAACCCCAGGCGCATCGGCGACCCTTCGACGATCCGGTAGACCACGTCGACCGTCGGCTCGTCGAGCGCGTAGCGGAGTGCCGGTCTCCCGCCGACGAGGCGCACGTCGATCATCGCGTGGTGTCGGTAGTGGCCCCGCACCGCTTCGGCGTCGCGCGCGAACGCGTCGCCGTCGAACGGTTCGCCGGCCCGCATCTCGATCTGCGCGTGCAACTCGACGTCGGTGAATCGCTCGGTGCCCTCGAACGCGACCGAACGGACGCGGTAGCGCACCCCGGCGTCGACCTCGACCGTGATCGTCGCCTTGCGGTAATCGGTGGACCAGTCGACATCGACGAGATCCGCGCGCGCGTCGAGAAAGCCCCGGCGCATGTATTCGTGCTCGATCTCGCCTTCGATCTCGACGACGTCGTCGTCGCGGTAGGGCTCGCCCCGACGGCACGTGAGACGGGCGGTCACGTCGCGCTCCGGCAGGACGACCGTGCCGAGCAAGCGAACGGCGGAGACGTGCGTCAGCGGCCCCTCGTCGATCGTCACGACGAGCACGTCGCCGTCTCGGTGCCAGCCGACCTGCACGTGGGCGTGCCCCTGCTCGCGATACCACTCGGCCAACGCATGCGTGCGCGCGTCGGCGCGCGCGGCGCTCACCGGTCGCGGCAGTGCGATCGCGAGCGTGTCACGGGCGTCGCGCTCGCGTTGCCGGTGGGCACCTCGGATCCGAACCGTCGACACGAGTGGCGGCTCGCGCACGATGAAGCGGAGGATCAGTCGGTCCTCGTGCAGGTAGCCGTCGATGCGCGCGTCGTCGAAGTAGCCGTCCGCGCCGGACAGCGTGCGGAGATCCGCCGACAGCACGCGGGCGTCGAACACCCCACCCACCGCGGTTCCGATCCGCGCGAGCACGGCCTCGTCGGGGATTCGTTCGTTGCCGACGATCTCGATCGCCGCGATCGTCCGCCACTCCCACGGGTGCCGCTGCGCCGCCGCGGCGTGCGCGATCGCGAGAGCGAAGGCGACGCCGACGACGCAGCGGACGAGTGAACGCGGGAGCAAACGCATGGGCCCAAGGATAGCGCCTCGAGGGCCGGGGGCGTCGTCAGCGTTTCGCAGGCGATTCCGTCGTCGGGGCCAGGCGGGGCGGCATCGTCGGGATCGCGGCGAGCTTCGCGCGGTCGAGCAACAGGATCAGCGTGTAGATCGCGGTCACGTAGACCTCTTGCTGGCGGGCGTAGTCCCCGCCGCCGGGGCCGCCGCCACCGGAGTGGTCGGTGTCGCACGTGACGCCGGGACTCTTGTTGAGGCAGACGCATCGAAACGCGCCGGCGTCGTCCTGGCTCGCGAGGATGCGCGGAAAGTAGATCCTGCGGAACGTCTTCCACGCCTCTTCCCCGCGCGCCTTGCTCAGCAGTGCACCGAACTGCAGCGCCATCGAGGCGGAGCCGTGGCCCTCGGCCATCAACTCCGGCGACGCGTCGACCGCCGCCAGCGCGTTCGTGACCTCGGCGCTCTTCGCGTCGCCGCCGGCGCACAGCAGCGCGAACACCGCGCCGGTCGTGCGCGCCACCTCGATGCCACCGGCCATCGCCGTCTTCGTCTTGACGTCGTGCTTCTGCGACGGATCGTACGGGTAGGTGCCGTCGGCGTTCTGTGCGCCGCCGAAGTACTTGCGGCCGCGTGCGAGCGACTCGGCGCCTTTCGACCGGAGCGCGCGGTGGCCGACGCCGATGCCGGAGAGGGCACAGTTGGCCGCGGCGAGCAGCGTGCCGGGGTAGTCGAAGTGGCCGCCGCCGGGCTTCGGGATCCGGATCGCCGGCAGTCCCATCCCCGGGCGCCGCGCGTCGTCGTGCCCCCAGCCGCCATTCGGCTGCTGCGCATTCTCGAGCAGTTTGACCGTCGTCTTGAGCCGCTTCTTCGACGCGCCGCTCTTCTTGCCGCGCGCGACGCTCTCCGCGTAGAAGTGCGCGGCCATCGCCAGCGTCCACACGTATTGCTTCGGCCGCATCGCGGATTCGCGCGTCATCGGCGGCATCCCGCCCGGGCCCACGCCCGGCGGGGCGGGAGACGTCGGGTTCTGCCGTTCGCGCTCGTCGTTGCGCGCGTAGTCGCGTTCGACCGACTCGACGTAGCGGTCGAGGAATCCCCGCATCCGCTTGAGCGGCTTCGTGCGACTCGGCAGCCGCTTCGCCTTCGGCGCGCGATCGCCGGCGAGCAGGTAGGCCCAGGCGGCGACGCCCACCGCATACTGCTTGATCGGCGAGCCGTACTCCTGCAACGACCAGATCTCCTGGTCGAGGTAGTGCATCGCCTTCTTGATCGCGGCATCGCGAGCCGCGGGCGTCGGCTCGGCCTGCTGCGCCGCAACGGTTCCGGTCGTCGCGATGAGTAGGGCGAGGATCGCCAGCATCTGATGCATCGTCTGTCTCCGGTCGATTCGAGACCCGCCCCGGCGGCGTTTGAAGACAACATGCGGCAGGATGCGCGTTCCGGCAACCCGGTGCCCCCCTGCACGCACTCTCCGTGCAGCGACCTCTCTCTGGCTACAGGTGGCGCTCGAAGTCCATCTGGTCGTGCAGCACTCGCTCGATACCCACGATCTCCTCCGTGAGCGTGTAGAAGACCAGGTGCCTCCCAACGTGGATGGAAAAGTAGCCAGGCCGGACCGCGTCGCGAGCCTCGCCTTGCTCCGCGGTCTCCGCCAGTTCCGTGATCCGTTCGTTCAGCCGTCCCAGGTAGCGGGCAGCTTGGTTCTCGCCCCATTTCTCGTAGGTGTAGAGCCAGATCCCTTCGAGGTCGCTGAAGGCCCGAGGTCGTATGACGACCTCACGCATCCAGGCCTGCCTTCTGCCGTGCCGATGCGATCACTTCGTCCATGTCGAACGGCTTGTAAGGCCCACTCTCTTCGCCCTCGATCAGTGCTTGCCGCAACGCCTCGATCTTGCGCTGTTTCTCCTCGTGGTCGCGCAGGGCGTCGCGGATGACCTCGCTGCGGTTCCCGAACCGTCCGGACTCGACCTGCGCGGCCACGTAATCCTCGAAGTGGTCCCCGAGGCTGATGCTGGTGTTCTTGCCCATGGTTGGTGCTCCTGTCTGCCTCCTCGAGTGTTACCATATTTTGGTAATATCGGTCAAGCGCAGCGGCGACTCAAGGGGCAACAGGGAGGGCTTCCCGGAGTGGCAGGATCTGCGGTCACCTTCGGGAAACCGAGCCCGGCAACAAGGTCCAACCGTTCCGGCCGTGATCCGAGTTCGGCACAACGACATGCACCGCGAACCGGCATAGCACTCGGAACGGGCCCCGGTACTCGCACGCCACGAAGACGACGGCTGCCGAAACGTGCAAGTAGTGTCGGGCTTCGATCAACTCACGGTTGGGAGACATCGGGGCTGCTCTTTTGGTTTCGTGATCCGGTTGCGGCTGTTGCACAACCGGGGTAACCCCGCCTCCAACCGCTTCACCTTCAGTGCGGGTGCCGTATCCGTCTGTTCGGCGGTTGAAGAACTTCCTATCGTATCCGCGAATGCACGTTCCGAAACCCGGCAGGAGGTGGCGATGGGTCATGTGATCGAGCCGGCATCGAGTGGGCGGGCGAAGTGCCGGGGTTGCGGCGCGGCGATCGCGAAGGGGGAGCTGCGCTTCGGCGAGCGACTCCCGAATCCGTATGGCGACGGCGACGGCGAAATGACGCTCTGGTTTCACCTCGTCTGCGCCGCATACAAGCGGCCGGCCTCCTTCCGCGAGGTCCTGGACGATGCCGCCGACGTGCCCGACCGCGAGGGGCTCGCCACGATCGTCGACGACGGGATCCAGCACCGCCGCGCGCCGCGCGTCGACGGCGCCGAGCGGGCGCCGACCGGTCGCGCGCGCTGCCGGCAGTGTCGCGAGATGATCGAGAAGGACGCGTGGCGGATCCGGCTCGTCTACTTCGACGAAGTGCGCTTCGAGCCGTCCGGCTTCATTCACGCGCGTTGCGCGGCCGACTATCTGGAGACGACCGACGTCGTCGCGCGCGCCCGACACTTCACGCCCGATCTCGGCGACGACGACGCGGCCGCTTTCGCGGCCGCGCTCGTCACGACGTGACCGACGGCGCGGGCTCCTCCGACGATTCGTCCGGCGACTCGTCGGGGAGGCCCTTCGTCCGCCAGCTGCCCCGCCGGAACACCGTCACCGCGACGACGGCGAGCAGTGTCTCGGCGATCGCGACCGACCAGAACACGCCGTTCGGGCCGATCGACTGCGACAGCAGCCACGCGCACGGAATCTCGAAGAGCCAGAAGCACAGCAGGTTGATGCGCGTCGGCGTCATCGTGTCGCCGGCGCCGTTGAACGCGTTCGCGAGCACCATGCCCCAGGCGTAGAACACGTAACCGAGGCTGATGATCCGCAGCGCGTTCGTGCCGTGCCGTAGCGTTTCGGGTTCCTGGGTGAAGATCGACACGAGCGGTCCGGCGAGCGACACGAACACGACCGTCACGCAGGCGAGCAGCGCGCTGTTGATCCGGCCGGTGATCCACACCGCCTCCTCTGCTCGATCCGGTCGTCGCGCGCCGAGGTTCTGGCCGACCATCGTCGTCGCAGCGTTCGACAGCCCCCACGACGGCAGCAGCGCGAAGATGATGATCCGCACCGCGATCGTGTAGCCCGCGACCGCCTGGTCGCCGAAGTTCGCCATCAGGCGCATCAGCGCGACCCAGCTCGCGGTCGCGATCAGGTACTGCGTGACACCGCCGACCGACAGCCGCAGGAGCTGCCGCATCACCGGCCAGTCGAACGCGAAGCGCGAATGCCCGAGGCCGACGCGTCCATGTCCGCGCCGCAGCATCCAATACTGGTACGCGACGCCGCTGCCGCGTCCGATCGTCGTCGCGACGGCCGCGCCGGTCACGCCCATCTCGGGGAACGGACCCCAGCCGAAGATCAGGCACGGATCGAGCACGATGTTGATCGCGTTGGCGAGCCACAGCGATCGCATCGCGACCACCGCGTCCCCCGCCCCGCGGAAGATCGCGTTCTGGATGAACAGCAGCATGATCACGACGTTCGTGCCGAGCAGCACCGACGTGAAGCCGTGCCCGACGTCGATCACCTCGTCGGACGCGCCCATCAGCCCGAGCAGATCGCGGGCGAAGAACGCGCCGCCGAGCCCGATCGTGCCACCGAAACACAAGCCGATCAGGATCGCTTGGCGGGCAGCGGCTTCGGCACCGGCGACGTTCTTCTCGCCGATGCGGCGGGAGACGAGCGCCGTCGTCGCCATCGAGAAGCCGACCGCGATCGCGTAGACGATCGTGATCATCGACTCGGTGAGGCCGACCGCGGCGACCGCCGGATCGCCCAGCCACGTGACGAAGTAGATGTCGCAGATCGCGAAGACGCTCTCCATCGCCATCTCGAGCATCATCGGGATCGCGAGGAGCCAGACGGCCCGCGTGGTGCTGCCGCTGGTGTAGTCGTGGGATTCACCGCGGAGTGCGGCGCGGATCGAGTCGCGGAGGGAATGTCGTTCGGAGGAGGCCATCGGATCGAAACTCTCGCTGAAGACGCGGCGACCGCCGGCGGCCCGACCCGAGGGGGTCGAAACGAGAAGCACACGGGCGGCGGGGGTGGGCGAGGGGCGTCGCCGGGGCCCGTGTCAGCGCGAGTGAGCGCGTGTTACGAGCGCGGGCGACGCCAGCGGGGCTTGGCTGGCGTCATGTTTCGATGGTCCTTCGGGCATGATGAAAGACGCTACTCGCCGATCGGGCAAGGAGAAACTCGCGGCGTCGCTCGTTTGGTGGGAACCTCCGAGGCACTCACGTGTAAGGGCCGGCGATGGATGACGGAGCTGCCATCGACCGGGTGCTCGGCGGGGATCGCGACGCGTTCGCGGTGCTCGTCGACCGCTATCGGACCGACGCATTCGCGCTCGCGCGGGCGATGCTGCCCGACCGGGACGATGCCGAGGAGGCCGCGCACGACGCTTTCGTCAGTGCATTCGAGCGCCTTTCGTCGTTCGACGCCGCGCGCGGTGCGTTTCGCTCCTGGCTGCTGCGTATCGTACGCAACGGGTGTATCAACCGGCTTCGTCGACAGCGACCGCAGTCGCTCCAGCACGAACCGACGCACGCCGACGGCCCGGATGTTCGCGCCGAAGCGGACGAGGCATTCCGCGCGCTCGACGCCGCGCTCGCCGCGCTGCCGCTGCACCAGCGGACCGCGTTCGTGCTCGCCGAACTGGAGGCGCTGCCGCACGCCGAGATCGCCGTGATCGAGGGCGTCGCGATCGGCACCGTGAAGTCGCGCGTCGCCCGCGCACGCGCGTCGCTCCGCCAAGCGCTCGAGACCCGACTCGGAGGAACCCGATGACCGACGATCGCTACGACGTGTGGCGCGCGGCGCGCCGCGCACCCGAACCGTCGCCGTCGTTCACGACCCGCGTGCTCGACTCGGTGGCGCAGGATCCGTCGCCTTCCCGGTGGGATCGCGTGCCGGTCCGCCTCGGGTTGTCGGCCCTGGGCGGGCTCGCGCTCGCATACCGTCTCGCACAGTCCCTCTCGGTGCTCTTGCCATGATCCACTCCGCGCCTCGCCCGTGGCTCGCGTTCGTGCTGTCGCTGTTCTGCACCGGTCTCGGCCATGTCTACGCCGGCCGGCTTCGCGTCGGCCTCGTCCTGTTTCTCGTGTCGCTGCTGTTTCCGGCCGTCGCGCTCGCAGCGGCTGCGCTACCGACGTCGACCGTTGCGCTCGCAATGCTCGGCGCAGGCGCGGCTGCGCTCGTCGCGCTCTACGTCGGTGGTGCCGCGCACGCATGGTGGGTCGCTCGTGGCGGTGGCGGCGCGCTCGAGCCGTCGTGGGCGCTCGTCGCGCTGTTCATCGCGGTCGGCGTGACGTATCCCGCGGTGACCGGCTGGCTCGTCCGCGCGTCGGCAGTGGAGGCGTTCGAGATCGCGGCCGGCAGCATGGCGCCGACGCTCGTCGCCGGCGATCGCGTGCTCGTGACGAAACTCGGTCGCGATGCGGTGCGTCGCGGCGACGTCGTCTGTTTCCGCGCCCCGGGCAATCGTGCGCAGCACTGGGTCAAGCGCGTCGTCGCGTTGCCGGGCGATCGGGTGCCCGCGGGTGATGCGGTCGTGCCGCCGGGGCACTGCTTCGTGCTCGGCGATGCGCGGTCGAACTCGCACGACAGCCGCCACTTCGGGTTCGTGCCGCTCGGCGACGTCGTCGGTCGCGCGGCGTACGTGTTCTGGCCGGCCGATCGTTGGGGGCGCTGGGGCGTCGTCGGCGCGCGGTGATCGCCGCGCGCCGACGTGATTCCGATCGGTGGCCGGTGGCTACGTCGTGATGCGCAGCACGACCGGGTCGGCGATCGCACCGACGCCGAGCGGCGCCGCGCCGTCGACGACGACCGCGATGATGTGGATCACGAAGTCGAGGCCGGTCGGCAGCGACGTCACGTCGATCCCGCCGGTCGCCTCGCCGGATCCGTCGAGGAACGTCGGGCTGCCGGTGAAGTACGGCGCCGCGGCGCCGGCGAGCGACACGTAGGCGAGGCCGTCGAAGTTGAAGCGGATCGTCCGGCCGTCGGCGAGCGTCACGCCGGGACGCACGCCGAGCAGCGACGCGCACGACAGCAGCCCCTTGCCGGCGTCGCCGGGGAAGCTGTAGCGGATCGTCCACGTGCCGGCGCCGGTGCGCACCGGCTGGATGTTGCGGCTCTGGTAGACCGTCATGCCGCGCGGCGAGACCGAGCTGCCGCTGACGGCGACCGACGTGACCGTGAACGTCGACATGTCCGTGTAGTGGATGTCGCCGATGTAGGGGTGGATGAGTCGGGGTGCCGCGGCGCTCTGACGGTCTGCGGTCGGGACGTTGAACGCGAAGCGGTTCGTGAGCGTCGTCGCGGTCGTCACGCCGCCCGCCTTCGTCACCTCGTAGAGGATGCCGACGCTCGAGTCGTTCGCACCGACGAGGTAGTTGCCGGTCGCGTAGCTCTGCGCGAAGTCGTAGCGCGGGCCGTTGGGCAGCGCGAGGATCGACGTGACCGCGCCGCCGTCGGCCGCGACCTTGATCAGCGCGTGCGGGCCGCTGCCGCCGAAGAGCTGCAGGACGAAGTCGCCGTCATCGATGTCCTGGATCAGGCCGCCGGTGACCGAGCCGGTCACGCCGCTCGCGAGCGTCGTGAAGATCGTGCCGATGACCGAGCCGCCGCGCACGCGGTAGACGCCGTAGCCGGTCGCGCCCTCGCCGCCGACGATGTAGTCGCCCTGGCCGTCGACGATCACCTCGGTGACCTCGGCGGACAGTGCCGTGTCGGTGACGACGGTCGTGTAGGTGCCGGTGTTCGGGTCGAGGCTGAACAAGCCGATCGCGGGGACGGTCGTGTTCGTCGCGGTGACGCCGAACAGGACGTTCTTGTTGTCGACGTCCATCGCGACGCCGTGGGCCGAGCCCGGGTTGTTGATCAGCGTCGTCACCGTGCCGGTGCCGGTGAGCATCTGGATGCTCGAGCCGCTGAGAATGAACGTCTCCGGGTGGTTCTGTGCGGTGAGCGGGAGCGCGCCGAGCAGCAGCGCAGCGCTCGCGAGTCGAGCGAGTTTCATCGGGTTCCTCCGAGTCGCAAGGGGGCCTGTCATCTCGCCGTGAACGCACGGCGATCCACGCGCATCTCGCGCATCGGGTCGCGGCGATTCAAGGCGCGAGGGCGCACACCGGAGGTTCTAACGCGTTCTTCATCGAACGCTGACGTGGCGTCGGTCAGCGGCCGATTCGTTCGGGCGCGCGGATCGCGAGATCGACGACGACCGGGAAGTGGTCGCTCGCGTGCGAGTCTGCGGTCTCCCAGCCGAGATGCTCGCGGAGCCCCTTCGGCAGGATCGTCGAGTCGACGACGAACGCGGCCGTGACGGTTGCCGTCGTGTCGGAGTAGGTGACGTAGTCGAGTCGGCTCTTGCCGCCGCCGCGCCCGTGCGTGTAGGTGAGCGACGGGTCGCCGACGTGCGTCGGCGTCGCGACCGACAGCGCGCTGCGATCGGTGTCGAGGTGTGCGGTGAGTGCGGGCAACACCGCCGGCGTGCCGACGATGTTGAGGTCGCCGCCGACGACGATCGCCGCGGGTCGGATCGCGGCCGCCATGCCGCGCAGCAGCGCGTTCGCCGCGCGCGCTTCGGCGAGTCGTCGCTCGTCCTCTTCCGAGCGGAGGGATCCCGCCGCCTTCAAGTGCAGGCTCGATGCGAGCACGACGCCGGCCGGCGTTTCGATCGCCGCGGCTGCGAGGCGCATCGGAAAACCCCACCGACCGCCGACGACCGGCAGGTGCGCCGGTGCGCGCGCGACGATCGGATGGCGGGTGACGACCGCGGTACCCTGGCCGCGGTCGGTGGCGCCGGTCACCATCGCCTGCCAGTTCGCGCTCGAGTCGACGTGCTCGGTGAACCACGCGGCGATCTCGCCCGCCGAGTAGCGGTCGCGATCCCACTCCTGCACGAGGACGATGTCCGGGGCGAGTCGGCCGAGCACGCGTCCGAACGGCGCGGGGTTCTCGCGCGGCTTCGACCACAGCACGTTGAGCGAGACGACGCGGATCGCACCCGGTGCGCGGTCCGGCAGCGCGCGGCGGACGGACGCAGGTGCGGCCGACTCGGTCAGCCTCGCCGTCGCGTCGGCGAGCAGACGTGGGGGCTCGGCGCCCCGCCGGTCGGTGACGCGCAGTCGCAGTCGCACCGCTCCGTCGAGGCCGATCGAGCGGAGCACGCGCGACCGTCGGTCGAGGCGCAGCTCGAACGAGTCGGCCGCGTGGGTCGGCAGGCCGTGGAAGCCGGCTTGCTCGAACTGGTGCACGGGTTCCCACCGGCGCCCGCGGCGCACGGTGATGACCGGTTCCCACGGACGACGTCGACGCCGCTCGGTCTGCGGGCTGTATTCGACGACGAGGTCGGCGCCCGGGTCGCCGTCGCCGTCCAGCACGTCGAGTTCGATGCGCACCGTGGAGCGGTGGCGTCCGATCGAGCGCACGTCGGGCAACGTGAATGCCACGTAGAGGTGGTCGTCGTCGAACAGGAGCGGCGCGCCGGTCGGCCAGTCGGTGAGTCGCCCGTCGATCACGATGCGCACACCGTCCGGCAGGCGGCCGGCGGGCGCGATCTCGCCCTCGTCGCGCACGCGCCGTCCGAGGTGGCTGAGGCGCATGTGGTGGTCGATCGGTCGGGCGCCGTCGCGGTCGAGGATCGACAGCCGCACGAGCGGATCCTTGCGTGCCCAATCCACCTCGACCACGCCGAAGTGGTGTCCCTTGAAGACGCGGCCGAGCCGCCACAGATTCGGCTCCGCGGCACGCACCGGCGTCGTCGCCTTCGGCGCGGCACTTTGGTTGAGCCCGCTCGCGGTCAGGTCATAGATCGGATAGCGCTCGCCCCGGTCGAGCCGCGACAGCTCGGCGTGGTGGCGATCGCCGCTCAGGAAGACGACGCCGGTCGCGCCGGTCGTGTCGATCAGCCGAAGCATGCGTGACCGTTCGCGCGGCAGGTTCATCCACTTCTCGAAGCGGTGCTGCCCCGCGACGAACTGGACGCTGCTGACGATGAGCCGCAGCTCGGCCGGCTCGCGCAAGCGCGCCTCGAGCCACGTCCACTGCTCGTCGCCGAGCATCGCCTGGTCGCGATTGCCGCTCGGCCGATACGCGCGGTTTCGCTTGCTCGTGCCGCGGAACGTCTCGAGCGGGCTGCGGTGGTAGCGCGTGTCGAGGAGGATCACCTGCACGCGGCGCCCCGGCGGACCGTGGATCTCCGCATGGTAGACGCCCTTGCGTGCGCGTCGTGGCGAGTCGGCCGGGACGCGCAGGAAGTCGAGGAAAGCGGCCTGCGATGCGTCGCGTTGCGCGTAGTCGCGGCCGGCGTCGTCCGCGCCGTAGTCGTGATCGTCCCACGTACCGAGGATCGGTGTCTTCGCGCGCAACCGCGCGAAGCCCTCGACGGCGTCGAGGGCGGCCCACTTGCGGCGCATCACCGCCGGGTCGTCGGTGTCGTTGTAGACGTTGTCGCCGGCGAAGACGAACACGTCGGGCGCGAACGCGTGCACGGCTTCCCAGATCGGTTGCGGCCGGTTCTCTCGTGCGCACGAGCCGAACGCGATCCGCGTGAGCGGCTGTTGGGCCGACGCGCCCAGCGCAGCGATCACGATGGCGGTGAAGAGTCGGGCGGCGGCGCACCGGCGGTGGAGTCGGGTGGACATGGCGGGTCCTCGCGGAGGCGATTCGATATCGGTGGGCGGCGGCGAGCCGCGACCGCTGCATTACCGGTGGAGCCCGGTCGTCGGTCAAGGGGATTCCGTGCCGACGGGTACGGCGATAGACTCAGCCGATGCGATGGTTCGTCGGAGCTTCGATCGCGGGTGTGCTCGCGTGGATCGCCTGGCCGTGGGTGGAGCCCGTGCGCGTCGAGGTCGTGCTCGCGAGCGAGACCGATCGGGTCGAGATCCGATGGCGCCGCGGGCGCGCGTTCGAGAACGATCGGGCGGTATTCACGGCGCCGGTCGCCGGCGCGCGGCTGACGACCGGCATTCCGGCCGATACGCGTTCCCTTCGCCTCGTGTTGCGTTCGACGCCGGGGACCGCATCGGTCGAGTCGATCACCGTGCGTGGACTCACGACCCATGCCCGCTGGGATGCGTCGAACCGGTTTCGCGGCTGGTTGACCGCGCAGCACCTCGGGCAAGTACGTCACGGCGACACGCTCGCCCTCGACGCGACGAGCCCCGGTGCATTCGTCGTGTGCCATACCGTTCGCGACGCGATCGCGAGCGGGCGGCTCCGCGAGCGCGCATGCATCGCGCTCGTCGCGGCGCTGATCGGCGCACTGCTCGCCGGCCGGGCACTCCGCCGCCGGCCGGTCGTCGCGCGACGGCTCGCGCTCGCGACCGCGACGACCGGAGTTGCCGCGGCGCTCGCGTGGGGGGCGTGGTCGCTCGTCGGTCCGCCGGCCGAGCAGGGCTACTTCGATCGCGGCGACGCGTACGTCTTCACGTTCGTCGACGAGCAGGGGCGTCGGCTGTCCGAGCAAAACGGTCGGCTGCGGATGCTGCTCGACCCGTGGACGCACTACCGCAACGCGCCGGGGCAGCGCGACGATCACTTCACGATCGACGAGAACGGCTTTCGCGACGGCGTGACCGACGGCGATGCGCCGCTCGTCGCGGTGGTCGGCGGATCGACGGCGTTCGGTCACGGGCTCGCGCCGGGCGAGCAGACGTTCTGCCGCGCGCTCGAATCGTCGACCGGTCAGCGGCTGCTGAACGCGGGGGTGTCGGGCTTCCTGAGCGGGCAGGAACTCGCGACGATCGTCCACCGGCTGGACGACTGGCGACCGTCCGTCTACGTCGCGTTCGACGGGTGGAACGACTTCTGCGAGATGGCGCCGCTCGAGCGCCCGGTCGCGACCGCGACCGCCTATCGGATGTTCGCGGAGCGTCTGCGCAGTCACCACTTGCTGCTCGGCGGCAATCCCGACGAGCCGCCGGTGCCGCTCGAGTTTCCCGCGCCCCCGCCGGGCGATGCGACGGTGCGCAGCGCGAACGCCTACGCCGACAACCTCGAGAAGATGCACGCGTGGGCGGTCGGGCGCGGCGCCCGTTTCCTCGTCGCGTTCCAACCGGTCGTCGGGCAGAAGACGCGCTCCGCCGAGGAGGCAGCGATCGCGTTTTCCGCCGAGCGGTCGGCCGAGTACGAGCGCTTCCTCGGGATCGCGAAGAAGCGGTGCGACGCGGCCGCCATCCGTTGGATCGACGTCGGTGCCGACACGCGCATCACGAACGCGACCGAGACCCTGTTCCTCGACGCGGTCCACTTGAACGCCGCCGGCCACGCGCGCGTCGCCGAGATCCTGGCGCCCCTCGTCCGCGGGGAATAGCTCAGCGCATCGCGCCCCCGGCGAACCAGCCGACGAACATGAACGCGAGCGCGGCGAGCTTGCCGGCCCAGATCGTGCGGGCGTCCGGCTCCCACGGCGGGAGCGTCGCGGCGAGGATCGTCGCGGGGGTGCCGAGCAGGAACCCCCAGACGCCGAAGAGGAACAACAACGCACCGGCGTCACCCAGCGCGACCGACCGCCCGCCGACGACGAACCAGCCGTATCCGGCGACGAGGATGTGTGCCGGCGCGATGCCGATCGCGGCCACGATCAGCGCGAGCGGCTTCGGGCCGCGGCCGTGCCGGTAGTCGTGGATCGATCGGATCAGCGACAGCCAGAAGATCGCCGACGTCACGCACCACAAGTAGTAGGGCGAGTAGTCCACGGCCGCCGGCTACTTCGGGTCGCGGGCCGGGCGGCCGGGTGCCGCGTAGTAGAGGCGAACGGTCGATACGATCTCGATCTCGCGCTTGCCGGGCATCGCCGCGACGGGCGCGTCGATGTCGTCGAACAGGCCGCGGTAGTAGACGCGCATCGGCCGCTGGGCCGGCACGCGCGGCAACTCGTCGCGCGAGTAGTAAGTGCGCACGGTCTCGGCCGATGCGGACAGGCCGTGGTAGAGCTGGTGCGGGTAGAAGATCCGCGTCGTCTCGGCGACGTTGATCGGCATCGGCGGCTCGGGGAAGACCGCGAGCAGGAGCTGCGCCTTCGCCTGCGCTGCAGCGATCGCCTTGCGGCGGGCCGCGACCTGCTGCGCTTCGAGTTCGTGGCTCCAGTAGTCGACCGCGAGCAACTCGACGCCGTCGCGGGCGGCGGCCGCTTCGATCGCCGCGAGTGCCGCGCCCTCGTCCGCGACCGCGACGTGCAAGTTGTGCTGCACGCGGACGCCGGTGCGCACCTCGGCGAGGACGTCGTGACCGCCCTGCTTCTCGACGCGCCAGCCGTAGATCGGACGCGCGGCGATGAAGTCTGCGTCGATGTCCGTCGGCGCGACCCCCGCGGTTTGCAGCTTGGTCCGGGTCTCGGCGAGGAGCGTGCGCACCGCGGTCGAGGCACCCGCCGTGTCGGGGCCCTCGGCGCTGACCGCGAAGACGACGCGCAGTCGCGACGGGACGACGCGCACCTCCGCGACGGCTTCGATCGTGATCACGCGCTCGGCGTCGCCGGCGGTCGGCATCGCGAGGCGGACGACCGATGCCACCGCGTCGCCGGCGGCGCGGAAGCCGGCCGCTTGCGCGGCGCCGGTCGTGGCGAGGAGGGTGAGCGACAGGGTGACGGACGCGGCGATCGGGTGACGGCGGAGCATGGTGACTACCTCGAGAAGATGCGCGGACCCGCTCGCGACCATCCCGGGCGTGCCGTCGTCCCGGCGAGCGCAGTCCGTCGGCTTCACGACGGCGACCCGCGCCGATCGTAGCACGGCCGAGAGCCGGGCGTCACGCTTGCGCGTCGTTCGACGGCTCCTGCGCGGTCGGCAGCAGTGCGAGAAGCGGCAACGCGAGCAGCGACGCGACGGCCATCGCTCCGAACCCGATCGGGTAGCCGCACGCGGACGCGATCCTGCCGAGCACCTCGCTCGACCACGACTCGCAGCCGTTGGTCGCGCCCATGAACGCGCTGAACTGGGTGGCCGCGATCGCCGGTCGCGTCAGGTCCATGAACAGCGCGTAGGACGCCGCGGTGAACAGGCCGATCCCGAACGCGGTCGTCCCCAGGAAGACGAACAGGTGGGCGCCGGCGACGCCGCCCGCGATCGCGTCGCTCACCGCGAGGCCGACGGCGGAGGCGGCCACCGCGAGCAACGCGAGTGCGACGAACCGTCGGCGGGGCATCCGGTCCGCGAGTCGCCCGCCGACGAGCGCACCGACGATCATCAAGCCGATCATCGGGACCGCGGTGAACCAGCCGATCTCGGTCTCGGTGTACTTGCGGTCGATGAGGAACGGGCCGACGACGACCTCCAGTCCCTTGAAGGCCGCGCCGCCGAGGAGCGCGAACCCGAGCCCGATCCACGTCGACCGATCGACGAGTGCGCGGCGGACGGCACGCAGCGCCGCGCCGGCGGCGGGGGCGGGCCGTCCGCTCGGGTTCGGCCGGCTCCCGAGCAGGAGCATCGCGGAGCCCGTGGTCAGCGCGAGGAGCGCGACGACGACGCCCGTGTAGCCGACGTGCTCCGCGAGGATCAGCGCTCCGCCGCCCATCGCGGCCCGCCCCAACAGCATGCCGGCTTGCATCCAGCCGTTGAGCGCGCCCCGCTCCAACGGGTCGGTCACCGAGATGCACAGCGCGTCGATCGCGACGTCCTGGGTCGCCGCCGCGAACGCGTGGACGAGCAGCAGTCCGACGATCCAGCCGAAGTCGGCCGACAAGTCGAGCCACAGCAGCGGCACCAGTGCGAGGCCCATCACGACCTGTGCGGTCAGGATCCAGTGCTTGTGCGTCCAGCGACGACCGCGGAGCACGTCGATCGCGGGGGCCCACACGAACTTGAGCGTCCACGGCAGCACGAGGACCGCGGCGAGGCTCGTGATCTCGGTCAACGGTACGTCGGCCGCGCGCAGCCACGTCGGCAGCGCCAGCCAGATGAACCCGATCGGGGCGCCCTCGCTCAGGTAGAGGCTCGCGAACAAGAGGCGCCTGCGGGCGGGGGAACGGAGAAAGTCCATCGATCGTGTCGTTTGCTCCGGCCGCCGCCCCGCGCTATCATCCGGGGCACTTCAGCGAGGACTACCGATGAAAGACAAGTCGATTAGACCGATCGACCTCGAGCAACACAAGTGGGACGTGGTCGTCCGCCCGTTGCGGATCGACGACTTCGACGACATCGTCGCGATGCAAGAGCGTTGCTTCCCCGGCATGCAGTGCTGGGGCCGCGACCAGATCGAGAGCCAGCTCGACGTGTTCCCCGAGGGGCAGCTGTGCGTCGAGATCGACGGCAAGCTCGCCGCGTCGAGTTCGAGCCTGCTGCTCAAGTACGACGCGTCGTTGAAGTGGTACGACTGGAAGGCGATCGCCGACGGCGGCTACATCCGGAACCACGAACCGAAGGGCGACACGCTCTACGGCATCGAGATCATGGTCGATCCCGAGTATCGCGGGATGCGGCTCGCGCGGCGGATCTACGATGCGCGCAAGGAGCTGTGCCGCGGCCGCAACGTCGCGCGGATGATCGTCGGCGGGCGGATTCCAGGCTACCACAAGTACGCCGACCGGATGACCGCGCGCGAGTATATCGAGGAGGTTCAGGCCAAGGCGATCTTCGACCCGGTGCTGACCGCGCAGCTCTCGAACGGGTTCGCGCTGCAGGGGCTGATCCCGAACTACTTCCCGAGCGACGACGCGTCGCGCGGCTACGCGACGTTCCTCGAGTGGCGCAACCTGGACTACCAGCGCAGCCCGCGCCGTCGTTTCCGCCCCGCACACGACCTGATTCGGGTCTGTGTCGTGCAGTATCAGTTCCGCACCGTCCGCAGCTTCGACGAGTTCGCCCAGGCGTGCGAGTTCTTCATCGACGTCGCGGCCGACTACAACGGCGACTTCCTGCTGTTCCCCGAGCTGTTCACGACGCAGCTCTTGTCGTGCGTCGATGCACATGGGCCGGGGCAGGCGGCGCGGGAGCTCGCGAAGTTCACGCCGCAATACCTCGACTTCTTCGCCGAGCGTGCGGTCAAGTACAACGTCAACATCGTCGCGGGTTCACACTTCGTCGTCGAGGACGGCGAGCTCTACAACATCGCGTATCTGTTCGGGCGCGACGGAGCGATCGGCAAGCAGTACAAGCTGCACATCACGCCGAGCGAGAAGAAGTGGTGGGGCGTGACGCCGGGGTCCAGGGTCGAGGCGTTCGACACCGACTGCGGGCGCGTCGCGATCCAGATCTGCTACGACATCGAGTTCCCGGAGACCTCACGCATCGCGGCGAAGAAGGGCGCGCAGATCATCTTCGTGCCCTTCAACACCGACACGCGGCACGGCTACCTCCGGGTGCGCCACTGCGCGATGGCGCGGTGTGTCGAGAACCACGTCTACACGGCGATCTCCGGGTGCACCGGCAACCTGCCGTTCGTCGAGAACGCCGACATTCACTACGCGCAGTCCGGCATCTACTCGCCGGCCGATTTCGAGTTCGCGCGCGACGCGGTGGCGGCCGAGTGCAACCCGAACGTCGAGACGATGATCGTCCACGACCTCGACCTCGACCTGCTTCGCCACCACCGCGAGGCCGGGTCGGTCCAGAACTGGAAGGACCGTCGCACGGACCTCTATCGCGTGCACTACAGCGAAGACGGCCGCGACATGTCGGTTTGATCGCCGAAGCTGTCCCGTCTCAGGGACAGCTCTTCGACGTCGCAGTTCGCGAAGAACTCGACTTCGTTCTTCGCCGACGGGTCGACGGTCTCGTAGCCGGCGAGCGCGCCCGTCGGCTGCAGGGCGAACGGCTCGAACGCACGGAGGCATGCGTCCGCACGCCGACGCAGGTAGCACAGCAGGAGCGGCCGAGTGACGTCGTTCGCGGCGACGGTGCGGACCGCGGCGTAGAGCTGTTTGAGGGAAAGCCCGAAGAACGGCGGGTCACAGACGATGATCCCGAACGTCCTGCCGAGCCAGTGCGGTCGTGCGAGATCGAAGCGCTCGAATCCGGGCACGGCCGCGAATCGCTCGTCGATGTCGAGGATCGTCGGCTTCGCCCCGCGTGCGACGAGCGCCTCGCCGACGCGCGGCGCACACAAGCAGCACGGGTCCGCGAATCCGGCCGCGAATTGCGCCACGCGATCGATCGTGTCCGCGTCGAAGAAATACTGTTCGCGCTCGTGGTTCTCGCGCATGTCGGTCATCCTGCCGAATGCCGTGCATCGGCCGGCTCCAGCCAGCGGCCGCGCGCTGCGATCGTCATCGCGCGATCGTAGAGCGTCTTGAACCGTCCGTCGGCCCCCGGCAGCCACCGCGTGATGCCGGTGCGGTAGGCATCGAGCAGGTCGGCCAGGCCGAGGTGCGTCCACGCCCAGTGGGTGGCGTTGTAGGCGAGCATCCGTCGTGCGTGCGCACGGCGAATGGCTGCGACTTCCTCGCGCTGCAGGCCGCTTGCCGCGAGGCACGCGAGGGTCCTCTCGCGGTGGTCGGCGTCGAACTCGGTATCGAGGAACGGTTCGAGCAGCAGCGCCCACACGTCGGTTCGCCGGCGAATCGGAATCCGATGCCCAGCGGCCGCACGGGCGAGTGGCTCGCGATCCGACGCGGGCACGAAGAGCACCTCGTCGTCACGACGGCGGATCTCCGGCGGCGTCGCGTCGACATCGACGCTCGCGACGTCCGCCCATGCAACCGCGCCGTGCGGGTAGACCGACGCTGCCGGGTAGGGGTAGCGATCGAACGCGATGTGTTCGTCGGTGAACCGCACGCGCGTGTCGGCGGCGCCGGACCGAGCCTCAGCCATGGCGGGCTCGTGAGATCGACCAGCGCGTGTCGGTCATGTCACCTCGTCTGCCGTGTTGCGTCGATCACCTGCTCGACACCGATCGTCTCGGCGCGAAGCGAATCCCGGCTGAGGCCTGCGCGGTCCCAGTCGATCGCGCCCGACTCGTCGAGTGTCGGCAGGTCGGGGGTCAGCTGCTTCGCCGCCGCGTTCGCGCATACCCGCCAGCGATCGTGGACGAACCAGATCGCCGGCTTCTCGACCGCCGGCGTGTCCTCGAGTCCGAGAATCACGAACGTTCCATCGCCGGCGAGCCGCGAAAGGGAACTCATGTCCGACACCGCGATTCGCGCTCGTGCTTCGGGTGACATCGCACGGTAGATCGCGGCGACTTGCTTGCGTGGCGGTTGCCACACGATGACGGCAATGAGGAGTGCGAGGGCCACCGCGAAGATGCCGTAGTAGATGCGCCAGACACGCCGGGGCCGTAGGCGCACGATCCGGTGGAAGATCGTCGGCGGGCTCGGCGCGGGCTCGCTCATCGCGACGTTCCGGTTCACAGGAGCTGCCATCGAATCGGGTCGGGCGTCTGTCTGCAAGCGGTCGGACTCCTCGTCGAGGTCGAGATTCGCAATCAGACTACGGGGAATCTCCGGCCCCGGCAACGAGCGCGCCTGCTCGAGGTCACTCTCGTCGATCGGAGCGTTGCGGTGCGGCGGGCAGCACGATCGATTGGATCGTCGCGAGGCCGGGCAACGTCGTGGTCGTGTGGCGAGTGCCCTGACGGACCGCGACGCGCCACGGCCCCGCATCGCGTCGGGCGACGAAGAGGCGCGCGGTGCCGTCGTCGCCGGTGGTCTCACCGACGCCGTTCGCGTCGACGAACCTGATCTTCGCGTCGCGCACGGGCCGATGCTCGTCGTCGACGACGCGCACGTCGATCGCACGGATCGCTCCGCGCACGTCGAGGTCGCGCAACCACTGGTCGGTGCCCGCTCGCATCGTCGCTTCGATCCGATCCAACGGCTCGTCGCTGCGGCGCAACGCGACCGCCACGACGAATGGGCCGGGGGACAGGCAGTCCCGTGAATACGCGCCGTCCGGGGCGACGCCCTCCGCCCAGATCGTCGGCCAGTCGGGGCCGGTGATCGTCCACTCGAGCGCGGCCGGGGGCACGTGCGCGTCGAACAGGATCCGGCCTTCGATCCGTGCATCGCGGAACAGGCGCAGCGACAGGTTGCTCGCCGGAGTGACGACGCGGGCGAACGGCGATGAGCGGCTCGGGTCGATGTCCGATGCCTGCAACAGGAGCGTTGTCGTCGGTGGTCCACGCAGGGTGAATCGCCCGTCGGGCGACGTCGAGTCAGCGCACTCGTACCACGAGTCCGGCGTGTGACCGCGCACGAGGCAATCGGGTGCGGGGTTGCCGGTCGTGTCGAGAACGCGGCCGCTCGCGAGGATCGACGTCGGTTCGGTTCGCACCCGACCGAGGTCGTTGAGGCCGGGGCGCAGCGGCGGCAAGTCGAGCGCGGCGAACCGAACGTGGGTGTTGCCGTCACGCTCGAACTCGAACAGGAACTCGGCGCGTACCGGACGATCGCCGCGCTTCACGCGCACGTCGTAGATGCCGGTGCCGCAGTCCCTGCGGTTGAGGACGCTCGAGTAGCTGCCGTCGCCGCGGAGGAGCGCACCGCGCACCGTCGCGTTCGGGCAGTCGGTACGCAGCACGATGGCCGTGAGGCGGTCGTTCAGGCGCAGCGCGAAGCGGCGCGGACGGCCACGCGCCACGCGGACGACGTGCCGGTCGGTGACCTGCGCGTTCGACGGGAGCCACCCGCGGAGCAGGTACTCCCCGGGCGCCACGGCCGTCCGCACGGCACCGCCTCGCGACTCCAGGAAGTTCATGCCGACGCGTGCATACCACGGCCCGTCGTAGGGCAGGCCTTCGCGCGTCTCCAAGTGCAGTTCGACCGTGACCGATTCGGCCGGTGGCGACGTCGACACTGCGCTCGCGACGACCCCCGTCGCGACGACGAGCAGCGCCAGCGGGGCAAGTAGCCGCCGCCGAATCGGCGCCGGCTGTCGTTCGCTCGCGTTCCGACTCAATGCGCTCGCCTCCTACCGGCTACAATACCTGCATGGACACGATTGTTCGCATCACCGCGGTCGCAGCCGGGTTGCTGTTCCTGGTGGCGGCGTCGACCGTCGCTGGGCAGACGACCGTATCCTACCGGGTGAACGGTCCGATGGACGATCCGGTTCTCGGGGCGGTCGAGGAAATCGTGCGGGTGCGGCTCGGTGCGATCGGCGTCGTCGTGACGTCGATCGAGCGGGATGCCGAGAAGCGGACGATTCGCGTCGCGATGGACACCGGAACGCGGACGATCCAGGTGGTCGACGACCGGCTCGCGCGGTTGGACCGATTCCTCTGCGCGGCGGTGGTCGCCGATCGCGACGTGCGGGGCTCGCTCGGCAAGGGGTTCGACCCGGATGCGCTTCGGGACACCGTGTACGCGCGCCTCGCGCAGCGCTGCGGAACCGCTCGTGAAAACGGTCGACCGTTCCCCGTCTACCGGCCGGTGCCGATCTACCGCAACCCGGCGAACTGGCTGATCCCGGCGTCGCACGGCGATGCGCCGCGTTTCGAGTTCTTCCCGCACTCCCGGGCGCACGGGTTGGACGACGACGTGCTCGACGGCGGCGCGTTCACGTCGCTGCGCAAGCGCTTCACGGACAAGTCGGTCACTCGCTACTCGGTCCTCTCCGCAAAGCTGCTGATGGGGGCCAGCTTTTCGTTGCTCTCGGACTCGTCGCGAAGCAACAGCCGGTCCGGCGAGCTACTCTTCGTGTTCAACGGTCGACCGACTGCTCGACTGCACGGAGAGATCGCACCGACCTACGCGTCGGTGACCTGCCTGTTGTTCAACTCCGACGCGGGGCGCGGCGGGGCCGCGTTCCAGCGCCGTGTCGAGCGCCGCGCGCTGTGGCGCACGCTGACACCCCTGCATCGACTGCGCGACCTCTGAACGGGCGAGCGGCGCATTTCCGGTTTCCCGCCCCCGCGTGCCCCGGCAGTCCTGTAACGACTGCTCGGAGGTGTTGCGTGTTTCGACGACTGTTGCTCCTGCCGCTCGCATGGATGGCGTTCGGCTGTGCCCACTCGGCTGCGCCGCTCGTGATCGAGGAGGATATCGCATTCGACTGCAGCGGCGCGCTCGACACGTCGCCGCAAACGACGTCGCTCCGGCCGCGCCGGGCGGCGCCGCTGCCGCAAAGCGTCGATACGGTGGGGATTCGCGTCCGGCTCTACGAGGTGGATCACGACGCGGTGCAGCTGCTCGCCGGCCGCATCGCGCCCCGCGTCGTCCGCGCCACGCGTGAGCGGGTGAACCGCGCGCTGCACGCGGCCGAAGCGACGCGGATGAACACGATCGACCTCGCCGCGCCGGTCGGCGGCTGGGCGGATGCGGTCGCGATCGACGAGCGCGCCTACGTGTCGTCCTTCGAGTACACCGCGGTGCAGGGCGCTGCGATCGCGGACCCGCAGATCGACGTCGTCGAGTCCGGGATCGTCGTCTCGTTGTCTCCGAGCGCGCCGCGGAGCGACGGAGTCGTCGAGCTGTCGCTCGCGCTCGTCGTCGGCCGCCTCGCCAGCCCGTTGGCGCGCTTGCCGTTCGACGTGGCGTGGTCGCGGGTCGAGATCGAGGTGCCGCTTCGCTTCACGCAGCGCCTCGAAGCGACCGTGCCGCTCGCGTCCGATTCCGCGATCGTCGTGTCCGGACTCGGTGCCACCGACGGTCGATCGCTTGCGGCGGTGATCGAGCGGGGCGGCGGGGCGCCCGCGCGATACTGAGACCCGCTACTGAATCGTCGTCCCCCAGCAGTTCGACACCGCGCTGATCCCACCGGCGTTGTACGACACCGCGCCGGCGAAGACGCGCACGCCGCGCAGCCCGGTGAGCTGCGGAATCGCGACCTGCGGGGCCGGCGTCGCGCGCCCGTTGGCGTCGAGCGTGCCGGTGAAGTTCTGAAACAGCGCCGGCGCGAGGTTGCGCGCGGTCAGCAGGAACAGGGGATCGAGCGCGAGGTGCAACGTGCGACCCGCCACCGGCAGGCCGGGGCGATGCCCGGTCGACATCGCGACCTGGTAAGAGTCGCCGGCGCGTGCCGGACCGAAGGTCAGGTGCATCCGGCCGGTGTTGCCGACCAGCCATCGGTTCGCGGTCCACAGCGGACGGCCGCGCACGACCTCGCAGTCGACCGGCGCGAAGCGGCCACCGTTGAGCGTCGAGATCATCCCCGCCCCATCGACGAGGCTCAGGTAGGTGTTGTCGCTTCCGTAATCGACCGCGAGGAACTGCTCCTGATTCAGCGTGTTCTGTTCGAGCACCTCGACGCCGTTCGTCGTCACGAGCGGTAGTGCGCCCGATCCGAGGGGTGTCTGGCCGCCGGCTCGCGGCAATCGAATGAGGCTGCCGAACGCCGAGGCGATCACGTCACCGGTCCACGGGCTCCAATCGAGGCCGCTCAAGAACGCGAGGTTTCCCACCGTGCGGATCACCGTTCCGTTGCGCGTGAGGAAGGTCGCCAAACCGGGCTGGCCCCACTCGGCGACGACGTAGGTGCCGGTCGTGCCATCCCAGCAGACGGCGTTCGTGAACGGCATGGTCGCGCCGGTCCACAGTATCGTCGTGGCTGTGCCGGCCGTGTCGACAGAGCGATAGAGCGAGCCGGAGGTCGTCCCGTCCACCCACAGCATCCCGCCGTCGTCGTCGAGACAGCCCCATGCGATCGCGGTCCCGGTTAGCGTCGTCGACGTGAGCGCGCCGGTCGCGATGTCGTAGCGCTGCACGCCGTTCGTCGACCAGATCATCAAGCCGTCGTTGGTCGCGTCCATCGCGAGCGCACCGGCGAGTCCGGTGCCCGGCACACCGATCAGCGTCGTGACGTTGCCGACCGCGTCGTAGACGAGGATCCCGTTGCCGGGCGAGATGTTCGCGGCGACGTAGGCCGCGTTGGCCGGGAGTTGCGCGGCGACGGGCGCGCCCGCGATTGCGAGCACGGCGACGCCGAGCGCGATCGCGTGGCGTATCATGATGAGTCCCTCGGGGCGATTGTCCGGACGTCATTGTCGTCGCGATCGCCCCGCGGGGCAAGGCACGGGCGTCGTCGCTACTTCGGCGCGACCGGTGCGACGAGTTGCGTGCGCCACTTGCGCGGATCGGGTTCGAGCCCGGGATCCGTCCAGTAGATCTCCCACGGCGCGCCGTTCGGCCGCAGGCCGTGTTCGCCGATCCAGCCGCGGAGCTTCTGGTGTGTCTGACCGAGCGTCTGATACGGGCCGATGTGCCACGTCGTCGCGACCCGCCCCGCAGGCAACGTGCTCGCCGCGATGCGCCCGACCGGCTCGATCGGTTTCGCGAGCGGGAAGCCGGCCTCGATGTCCGCTTCCCCGGGACCCCATCGGTGGTAGCGCGTCATCGGCGCGCCGATCGGCTGGATACCCTGCTTCTGCAGCGCGAACATGATCTCGGGGAAGATCTCGCCCAGCGCCTTGCTGATCTCGGCGAACTTGACCGTCTTGCGCACGCTCGCGAAGTGCACCGTCGCGACGGTGCGCGTCTTCACGGCGATCGCACCGTCGCCGGACTCCTCGATCGTCTCGGCTTCGGCGAGCAGCGCCTTCGTCGGCGCGACGGGTTTGTCGCCGACCGCGTCGCCGAGCGTCACGCGCGTGATCGCGAGCGTGAGTCGGTGATGATTCAGGTCGATCGTGATCGCACGCGGCGCACCGTCATCGCCGAAGTCGCGTCGCGTGATCGCGATCGTCGTCGTCGGTTGCCCGCGCGAGTCGAGGTGAATCGTCGCCGCGACCAGTCGACCGGCATCGGATGAGACGTCCCACCGATCGCGCCCACCGAGCGTGAACGCCGCGCTGCCGGCAGCCGGCGAATCGGTCGCCGTGGCGGTCGCGTAGTGTGCGCGCCACTGCGGATCGCCGACGATCGCGGCGAGCAGTCGACGCACCGGCCTCGCCGCGTCGCCGGTGAACACGGTGGCGCCCCGTTCCGGTTCGACCGACCACGCGCGTGCGGCATCGGCGCCGTACTCGATGCGGCCGAGTGCGCCGAGTGCGATCCGCACCGCGATGCCGCCTGTGCGATCGCGGTCGAGCGTGACCGTGCCCTTCGCGATCGGCAGGCACTGCTCGCTCGTGCGCCAGAACGCCGTCGCGGTGCCGGCGGCGGCGAGCGGTCCCTTGGCGGCCTTCGTCTCGAGCGACGGCGCGAGCGCTCGGTCGAGCGGGTGGGATTCCTGGGCGGTCGCCGACACGAGGTGGCCGCTTCCGGCGACGAGCGCGGCGAGTAGGATGGGGGTTGCGGTTCGGATCATCGTAGGGTCTCCATCGAGTTGAGGTCCGGTGCCGTTACGAGATTCCGCCGCGAACTCGTAGAGGGTATGGCGAGGAAATTCCCGGAGGAGTTGCGATGACCGACGAGACCCAGGGCGCCGACGCGTTTCCGAACACGTGCTGGTCGCGCGTGCTCGGGCACGCGGCCGACGGGCGACGCGACCCGGACATGGAGTCGCTGCTCGTCGCCTACTGGCGGCCGGTCCACGCGTACCTGCGGATGCGCCACGGCCTCGACGTCGAAGAGGCGAGCGACACGACCCAGGACTTCTTCGTGCAGGTGCTCGAAGGCGGCGTCGTCGAGCGCGCGGATCGGCGTCGCGGTCGGTTTCGCGGATTCATCAAGACGTCGCTCGATCACTACGTCATCGATCGGCATCGTGCGGCGAGCGCCCAGAAGCGCGGCGGCGACCGCAAGCGACTGTCGCTCGACGTCGAGTTCGACGACGAGCGCGCGCCGGCCCTGCCGGATCCGAAGAGCCGCACGCCCGAAGAGGTGCTCGACGACGTGTGGCGACGCGAGCTGCTGAGTCGCGCGCTGGAAGACGTGCGCGTCGAGCTCGAGCAGGAGGACAAGCCGGTCTACTACGCCGTCTTCGCGGATGCGTTTCTCGCGGCGGATCCGCCGACCCACCGCGCGCTGGCGGCGACGCACGGGATCTCGGCCACCGACGTGTCGAACTACCTGCAGAACGTGAAGCGTCGCTATCGCGCACGGCTCCGACAGGCGGTCGCCGAGACCGTCGACGGGGACGAAGCGCTCGACGAAGAACTCGCGTGGCTGTTCGGAGCCGACGGCGCGTGAGCCGCGTCGAACCCGACGATGCGGTGCTCCGGCGTCTGCTCGACGTCGCGGCCGAGCCCGATCCGATGCTCGACGCGCTCGGCGTCGACGTGGGACGCTACCGCATCGTCCGGGAGATCGGGCGCGGCGGGATGGGGGTCGTCTACGAAGCCGAGGACCCCGCGCTCGCACGGCGCGTCGCGCTCAAGGTCATCGCGACCGGCGCGGGTGCGAGTCCGTCGTTGCGCCAGCGATTCTCGCGCGAAGCGATGGCGGCGGCCCGGCTGCGGCATCCGCACATCGCCGCGATCCACGAAGCGACGCCGAACTGGATCGCGATGCAACTCGTCGACGGTGTCCCGCTCGACGCCCTCGAATTGGACGCCCGCGCACTCGCCGGCCTCGTCGCGACCGCCGCGGACGCGGTCCACTACGCGCACCGCAACGGCATCGTCCACCGGGATTTGAAGCCCGGCAACTTGATGGTCGAGGGCGCGGACACCGACGCACCGCACCTCTACGTCCTCGACTTCGGCCTCGCGAAGGAGACACGCGTCGAGTCGTCGCTGTCGATGACCGGCCACCTCCTCGGAACGCCGGCGTTCATGGCGCCGGAGCAGGCGAGCGGGCGCGTGCACGACGTCGACGAGCGCACCGACGTCTACGGCCTCGGAGCGACGCTCTACGCGCGGATCGCTCGGCGGGCACCGGTCGACGGCGACGACCTCGTGCGCGTCCTCGCGCGAGTCGCCGATGGCGAGCTGCCCCCGCTCGCGCGCATCGTGCCCGGTGTGGATCGCGATCTGTCGACGATCGTGCAGCGGGCGATGGCCGTCGACCCGGAGCGACGCTACGCGACGGCCGCTGCGTTCGCCGCCGATCTCCGCCGTTGGCTCGCGCACGAACCGATCGAAGCGCGGCGGCCGTCCATCGCCTACCGGCTCCGCGTCTTCGCGCGCCGGCACCGCGGCGCCCTCCGCGCGGCAGCCGTGGCCGCGCTCGTCACCGGCATCGGCGCGGGCCTCTACGCGGCGAGCGAGCGCGCGGCGCGGACCGGAACCCGTGACGCGCTTCGGCTCTCGAATCACGTCGCGGCGCTCGTCCGCGATGCCGACGACGCGTTTCGGTCCGGGCAGGTCGCGGTGCACGACGAGAAACTCCGCGAGGCGATCGATGCGTGCCGCGCCGCGCTCGAGCGACATGACGTCGCGCAAGGGCACTTCCTGCTCGGCTCGCTGCTGTTTCGGAGCGCCGACTACCAGGCCGCGATCGACGCCCTCGATCGCGCGCTCGCACGTGAGCCCGACCTCGGCGAAGCGCGCTTCCTGCGCGGACTCGTGCTGATCGAGTACGCGTCGCGCACCCCCGGTCGTGGCGGCCCGCCGACGATCGCGACCGGGCACCTGCTCGAGCAGGCGCGCCGCGATCTGCGCGCCCATCGGGAGTCGTCGCTGCCGGTGCGTCGCGTCGACCTGCTCTACGCAGAGGCGCAACTCGCGCTGCTCGAGGACCGCGACGTCGACGCCGCGCGCGAACGGCTGCAGGCGATCGTCTACAAGCTCGACCCGACGCACGTCGGTGCGATCCGCGCCTACGCGTCGCTGCTCCAGGAGACCGACGTCGACGAGGCGCGACGGCTCAGTGCGCGTGCGATGGACCTGGAGCGCGGCGTCGGGCTCGTCGCGGCGCTCGCCGGAGTCGCGCCGGCCGATCTCGCCTCGTTCGAGGTGCCCGGCACCGGACCGCTGGTCGACGCGCCCGGTGCCGAACGGCTCGCCGAGGCGATCGACGCGTTGCTTCGCGCACGGGTCGCGCGCAAGGAGGGCGACGTCGACGGCGCGGCGGTCGCGTGGCGCGACGCGATCGCGCGGGCCGGTGCGGCGCTCGACGCCGGCGAACCCGCGGCGGCGTGCCTGAACGCACGCGGCGTCGCCCGCGCCGAACTCGAGCGCCTGCTCGCGTCGCAGGGGCGCGCGTTCGAGTCGACCGGACTGCGCATGCAAGCGCTCGCCGACTTCGACCGCGCGGTGCGCGAAGATCCCGACTGTGCGGCCGCGCGCTTCAACCGCGGGCAGGCGAAGGCGCGCCATGCGACCCACCTCGTGAGCGCCGGTCTCGCCGATCAGGTCGACGCGTGGCGCGGCGATGCGCTCCGCGACATGCGGGCGACGCTCGAGCGGCTCCCGCCGTCGTCGCCGATGCGCGATTCGGTCCGCGCCGCGATCGCTGCGACGTCGCGCTGACTGCCGCGCTGGCTGTCGCGTCTACTTCACGCCCGGCGAGCCGCGGTGCTTCTCGCGGAGATTCGCGGCGAGCGCCGCACCGTCGTCGCCGCCGAGCTTCGTCGACGCAGCGATCATCGCGGCGACGGCGCGCCCGAGGGGGCGCTTCGGATCGAGGCCCGAGCGCTCGCTCTCGCGCGGCTTCCAATCCTGCAGCAGAACCGCGTCGGCCGACGATCGCATCGCGGCGACGGCGCTCGCGTCGCCCAGCGTGCCGAGTGCCGTCGCGGTCGCCGCGTAGGCGTCCATGCAACGCTTCCAGTCGGAGAACGCCATCGCCTTGCCGAGTCGGCGCGCTTCGAACTCGTCGTCGATGCGGCCGAGGCACTTCGCGAGCGCCGACACCGCGCTGCGGTCACCGAGCGCCGCGAGGGCGTCGGCCGCGGCGGGCACGAGGTCGACCGACAGCTTGCGCAACGACTTGCCGAGCGGCTTGACCGCGCCCGCGATGCCCATGCCGCCGAGCGCGCGGATCGCCTGCGCCTTGACGTCGTCCGCGACCTTCTTGCTCTTGAGTAGGCCGGCCAGCGGCGACACGGTCGACTTGTCCTTCAACTCGATCAGCGCGTCGGCCGCGTCGCTCGCCGCGCCGCCGCCGAGCTTGATGCGCGCGAGCAGCGTCTTCTTGTCGCCGCTCGCATCCTCGCCGGGGGCGCCGAAGTAGAGCCGTTCGTCGCGCGACACCTTCTGCTCGAACGACGACAGCGGATCGAGCTGCACCGTGAAGCGACCCTTGCGCGAGCGTCGCGGCGTCGCGGCGAGCCGGCGTTGCGCGAAGAACGACCACATCTCGGCGCAGACGTCGTTGGGGAAGCCGTGTCCGCTGTCCGGGATCTCGGCGTAGACGAAGTCGAGTTCCTTCGCGCGCATGCTGTCGGCCGCGCGTCGCGAGTCGCCGCACCCGACGACCTGGTCGTCGGCGCCGTGGTAGAGGTAGACCGGTGTCTTCGTCTTCTCGAGCACGCCGAGACCGTTGTGGCCACCGCCGGCCATCGGCGAGATCGCGGCCCATCGCTCGGCGTAGCGCGGGCCGTAGTGCCACGTGCCGTAGCCGCCCATCGAGTGACCGGTCAGGTAGATGCGGTTCAGGTCGATGTTGTAGAGCAGGCAGACCTCGTCGAGCACCGCGAGCAGGAACGGGTCGTTCATCCGGTTCGCCCACGGCGCACGAAGAGCGGATGGACAGACGACGATGTAGCCGTAGCGCGCCGCGCCGGACTGGTAGAAGTTCATCGCGCCGCGCCCCGAACCGACGACGTCCTTGCCGTCGCGGCCGTCCGCGCCGCCGCCGTGCAGCCCGACGACGAGCGGCCACGGGCGCAGCGGGTCGTATCCCTTCGGCACGAAGATCGTGTAGACGCCCTTGTTGTCCTTCGATCGGAACGTCAGCGCGACGTCGTCGTGGCGGCCCTTCGGCTGCTGTCGACTGCGGCGCACGCGCTCCATGTAGCGCAGGTCGTGCGCGAACCCGTGATCGCGGGCGAGTGTCGCGAGGGCTTGCTTGCGGTCCGACAGCGACTCGGTCGTGAACCACGCGTCGAGCGCCTTCGCGAGCGCGGGGTTCGATCGCGGATCGGCGGCGAGCCGCGGCTTCAGCCGCAGTGCGTCCGCCTTCGCGGTCGCACCGGCGTGCGACGGGTCGACCCGCAGCGCGGCGGTGTAGTGGCGCGCGGCGACCGACTCGAGTTCGAGCGACTCGGCCAACTCGCCCATCGCGAACTCCGCGTCGGCGGTCGGGCGCTTTCCCAGGGGGCACTTCTGATGCAGCGCCCGCAGATAGACGACGTGCGCTTCCTTCGGGGGCACCGGCTCGCCGACGCGGGCGCTCGGGAATCGCTCGGTGCCGTTCACGACCCGCGGGATCCGGGTGTTGAACGTGTTGATCCACGTCGAGTCGCCCTCGCGCTTGACGATCACGCCGCGGACCTTCTTCTTCCCGATCGGGATCTCGTCCGCCTGGACGACGGCGGCGGCGACCACCAGCGCGAGGAGGGAGTTCGTGATGCGCATGGTGCCGAGTATAGCGGTTTCGGGGAATGACGAGGGGCGGTGCACGCCGATCGCGTGGTCCCGGGTGAGACGAATCACCCGAGAGGACGCCCCCGATGAACGCCACCGACGCCTGCTGCCCCGAAGCCCGCCTCGCACTCGCGACCGGTGAGGTCGGCGCCAAGCTCGAGACCCTGCCCGCGCACCTGCAGCCGGCCTTCCGGCGTCGCCTCGTCGTCGCGCTCGCCTGGATGCCGCTGCTCGCGGCGCTGCCCGGTGCGGCGCTGGGCGCGAGTGTCGCCGGTGGGGCCGGGGCCCTCGGCACGGGGCTCGGATTCGCGATCGCGGCCGCGACCGGTGGGCTGATCCGCTGGTATGAGCGCGCCGAGCGGATCGTGCCGCCGGCGCTCGGGATTCGGCCCGCGAGCCTCCGCTGTGCGTTCCTCGCGGCCGGCCTCGGTGTGCTCGGTGCGATCGCCGGGCTCGCCTTCGGGGGCCTCGACGCGTTCGAGAGCGGTTTCGCGAGCTTCGTCGGTGCCCTGCTCGGTGTCCTCGCGGGGACCTTCGTCGACCAGACCCTGGACGTGATCGCGGGCCAGTAACTACCGCTCCGGTGCGCGGTAGCGGGCGATGGCGGAGACGATCGTCGCGAGCGGGATGAACTCCGTCATCGGGATCGTCGTGTAGGCCGCCGCGAGCGCGACGACGACCAGCCGGGTCGTCCGGTCGAACGCGTAGAAGCTCCCGAGCCACCAGCCGATCAGCCCGCCCACGAGCACCCCGCAATAGAGCCCCACGGGCCCGAACGTGACGAAGTCGGCCGCATCGAGGATCAGTGCGCCGACGATGGGTCCGAACGCGTGGTAGAGGCGCGTCGCGGTCGTCGGCCCGGCCGGGCCTTCATTCTGATCTTGCATAAGTCGTTATCGCGAATCCGGTTGCGTCCGATCGGCCGAGCCGCGCGCGCGGCCGACCCATCCGACACCCTATACTTTGCGCGACTGCGCCCGAGCCGGCGGCGCATTCGTCCATTCTCTCGCAGATCTCGCACTGACCCGGAAGAGGCCTCGCGTGAGCACTTTTCTCACGTCCGACGACGACAAGATGACGACCGAACCGACGCACCACGACCCCGATCCGATCGAGACCCGCGAATGGGTCGACTCGCTCGACTCCGTCCTCGCCCACCGCGGCCGGGAGCGCACGCGCTACATTCTCGAGACGCTGATCGACCGGGCCAACGTCGTCAATGCGTTGCCCGACGAGATCCTGATCACGGACTACGTGAACACGATCCCGGTCGAGGAGGAGCCGGCGTTCCCCGGCGACGTCGACATGGAGCGCCGCATCCGCCGGATCATCCGGTGGAACGCGATGGCGATGGTCGTGCGCGCGAACACGCAGTTCGACGGCATCGGCGGTCACATCTCGACCTACGCGTCGGCGGCGAGCCTTTACGAGGTGGGCTTCAACCACTTCTTCCGTGGCAAGGACGGCGAAGGCAGCGGCGATCAGATCTACTTCCAGGGGCACGCGGCGCCGGGCATCTACGCACGCGCGCACCTCGAAGGGCGGATGAACGACGAGCAACTCGACCGCTTCCGGCGCGAGACCGAACGCGGTGCCGGACTCAGCTCGTATCCGCACCCGCGCCTGATGCCCGACTTCTGGGAGTTCCCGACCGTGTCGATGGGCCTCGGCCCGATGGCGGCGATCTACCAGGCGCGGTTCAACCGCTACCTGTTCCAGCGCGGAATCGCCGACACGTCGCAGTCGCGCGTGTGGGCGTTCTGCGGTGACGGCGAGATGGACGAGCCGGAGAGCCTCGGCGCGCTGTGGCTCGCGGGCCGCGAACGCCTCGACAACCTGACGATGGTGATCAACTGCAACCTGCAGCGCCTCGACGGGCCGGTGCGCGGCAACTCGAAGATCATCCAGGAACTCGAGGGGATCTTCCGCGGCGCCGGCTGGAACGTGATCAAGGTGATCTGGGGCAACGGGTGGGACCCGCTGCTCGCCGCCGACGATCACGGGCTGTTGCGCGCGCGGATGAACGAGATCGTCGACGGGCAGTTCCAGAAGTACGCGACGATGCCGGGCAGCTTCACGCGCGAGGACTTCTTCGGGAAGTCGCCGGAGCTCGCGAAGCTCGTCGAGCACCTGAGCGACGCCGACATCGAGAAGCTCCGCCGCGGCGGTCACGACTACGAGAAGGTCTACGCGGCCTACAAGACCGCCACCGAGTTCAAGGGGCGGCCGACCGTGATCCTCGCCCACACGGTGAAGGGGTGGACGCTCGGCGCCGAGTTCGAGGCGCGCAACGTCACGCACCAGAAGAAGAAGATGAAGGAGAACGAGCTCAAGACGTTCCGCGACAAGCTCGAGCTCCCGATCTCCGACGACCAGCTCGCCGACCTTCCGCCGTTCTATCACCCGGGCATGGACTCCGACGAGGTGAAGTACGTCCTCGAGCGTCGCCACTCGCTCGGCGGCTTCGTGCCGAAGCGGCGCACGAAGATCACCGACAAGCTCGACGTGCCGAAGAGCGACGTCTACGACGAGTTCTACAAGGGCATGGCGAAGGGCGGCGCGTCGACGACGATGGCCTACGTGCGCCTGCTGATCAAGCTGATCCGCGACGACGGCTTCGGCGCCCGGATCGTCCCGATCATTCCGGACGAGGCGCGCACGTTCGGCATGGACAGCTTCTTCCGCGAGGTCGGCATCTACGCGGCGCACGGCCAGCAGTACGAGCCGGTCGACAAGGGAATGCTGCTCTACTACCGCGAGGCGACCAACGGTCAGGTGCTCGAAGAGGGCATCACCGAGGCCGGGTCGATCTCGTCGTTCACCGCCGCCGGCACCGCGCACACGAGCCACGACAAGATCATGGTGCCGTTCTACACGTTCTACTCGATGTTCGGCTTCCAGCGCATCGGTGACCAGGCGTGGGCGTTCGGCGACTCCGGTGGCCGCGGCTTCCTGATGGGCGCGACCGCCGGTCGCACGACGCTCAACGGCGAGGGCTTGCAGCACCAGGACGGCCACAGCCATCTGCTCGCGAGCGTGGTCCCGAACATCCGCTCGTACGACCCGGCGTTCGCCTACGAGGTCGCCGCGGTGATCGAGGCGGGGCTGCGCGAGATGGTCGACGAGCAGAAGGACGTCTTCTACTACATCACGCTCTACAACGAGGTGCACCCGATGCCGGCGCTGCCGTCCGGCGTCACGAAGGACGACATCCTCGGCGGGCTCTACCGGTTCGAGAAGACGAAGCGCAAGAAGCGCGCGCACGTGCAGCTGATCGGCAGTGGACCGATCCTGCAGCAGGTCCTGCGCGCGAAGGAGATCCTCGAGAAGGACTTCGCCGTATCGGCCGACGTCTGGTCAGCGCCGAGCTACCAGCGCCTGCGCAACGACGCGATCGCGTGCGAGCGGTGGAACCGCCTGCACCCGACCGACGAACCGCGGATCCCGCGCGTCGAGCGGATCCTCGACGGCGTGGAGGGCCCGTTCATCGCCGCGACCGACTACATGCAGGCGATCCCGGATCAGATCCACCGCTGGGTGCCCGGCACGTTCGTCGCGCTCGGCACCGACGGCTACGGGATGAGCGACACGCGCGAGGCGCTCCGCCGCCACTTCGAGGTCGACGCCGAGTCGATCGCGATCGCCGCGCTGTCCGCACTCCTCGACGAGGAGAAGGTCTCCGAGAAGAAGGTCGCCGACGCGATCACGAAGCTCGGCCTCGACCCCGACAAGGTCGACCCGGTCGACATCTGACCCTTCACCCGCGATTCTGTCCCCCAACGCTGCCATATTCGCGTTTGAAGCGCTTCAAACCGAAATCTGTCAGCGCTGAGGGACAAATCCCGAGGTGAACCGTCAAGGCGGGGGGTTGCGTTGTCGACATCTCGGAGGGAGACTGGTCTCTGCCGATGATTCGCTCGATTCGCCTGACGTTGGCGCTCGTCGCCTGTGCACTTCTGCCGGTGTTGCCGGTCGGGGCCTCGCTCGTCGTGTGCCTGCCGAAGTGTGGCCACTGGACCGTGGGCGTCGCGGGCGGGCATCACCACTGCGCGTGCCACGAGGCCGAGCGCGCGCCGGCATCCACCTGCTGCGACCACGGTTGCGGCCACGACGCCCGCGGCGAGGACCACGACGTCGCCGACGAATCGCTCGACGCCTGTCCGTGCGACTGCCAGGACGTGCCAATCGAGACCGTCGACAGCCTCGTGACCGACGGGTCCAAGGGCGATCGCGACCCGATCGTCGCGGCGGCATCGCGGATCGTCTGCGCGGTCGTGCTGCCGACGGACACGCGCACGGCCGCTCGCCCCGCGCCACACCCGTCACCACCGTCCGAACGCGCTTCGCTCCGCACCACCGTTCTGCGCTTGTAGATCGACCCGCCGCGTGACCCGGATCCCGGGTCGGGTTCTCGATCTTCATCCAGCTCTGAACGGAATCTCCGCATGACGAACACGTCCCGCATCGGGCGGGCCGCGTTGTCGACGATCGCATTGCTGCTGCTCGGCGGCTGCATCCACTACACGCCGGTCGACCTCGACCTCGAGCGCTTCGCGCGCGAGTGGTCGGAGCGGACCGTGCGCGAACTGGACCCCACGGCGGTCGCGAGCGCGTTCGCCGAGGTCGGCCGCAATCGCTTCGCGCCGGACGACGGTCTCGACCGCGCCGAAGCCGAGATCGTCGCGCTCGCCTACAACCCCGCACTCGCCGTCGCGCGACTCGAGACGGTCGGCGCGGCGCGGGCGGCCGACGTCGCCGGTCGCTGGGCCGACCCCGAACTGAGCGTCGATGTGCTGCGCTACCTCGAGGCGACCGACGAGCCGTGGCTCCTCGGCGCGATGATCGGCTTCGAGGTGCCGCTCTCCGGCTCGAAGGCCGCCGAGCGCCGCGCGGCCGGTGCCGCTGCCGACGAGGCGCGCGCCCGCCTGGTCCTGGCCGAGCACGATCTGCTCGCCCGACTCGGGACGCGGTGGATTACGTGGTGGACTGCCGTGGAGCGCGGACGACTCGTCGGCGAGGCGTCCGAATCGCTGGACGAGTTGCTCGTGATCGCGCGTCGACTCGCCGCTGCGTCCGCGATCCCGGGGAGCGATCTCCAGGTGCTCGAACTCGAGTCGCTCGCGCTGGCCGACCGTCGTCGCGCGCTCGCCGCGCGCGCCGCCGCGGATCGCCGCGGGCTGCTCGCGTTGCTCGGGCTCTCGCCGGATGCCGACGTCGTGCTCGCGCCGGCGCCGGCGATCGTCGAGCCCGACGCGGTGCGACTCGCGACCGACGCCGTGCGCCACCACCCGCGGTTGCGCCTCGCCGAAGCGCGCCTCGAAACCGCCGACCGCGACCTGCGCCGCGAACTCGCGAAGCAATACCCCGACCTGCTGATCGGTCCGCGGGTCCAGGACGAGGACGGGCAGACCCGGCTCGGCCTCGGGTTCGGCATTCCACTGCCGCTGTGGAACCGGAACATCCACGGGATCACGCGTGCGGCGGCCGAGCGCGACGCGGCGAAGGCGGCCGTCGAGGCGACGTACGTCGCACTCGTCGCCGACTACCGGAGTGCGACGATGGACCGCCACGCGGCGCGTGCTCGTCGCGACGCGCTCGACCAGGATTTCGTCGCCCGCAGTGCGCAGCACGTCGCGGCGTTGCGGCGCATCGCGGAGCTCGGCGACCTCGACGTGCTGCGCCTCGCCGACGCGGTGTCGCGCGCGCTCGGTGCGAGAGAACGACTGCTCGACGCGACCGCGGACGTGGCCCGCGCGACCCATCGACTCGTGGTGCTCGCGCGCCGCGCCGTCGAGGAGAGGAGGGAACGATGAATACGCAACGAGCGATCACGATCGCCGCACTCACACTCGCCGCGCTCGCCGGATGCTCGCGAGACGACGAGCCGGCGTCCGCGCCGTCGACCGAGGCGCCGATGCCGCCGAGCGACCGGATCCAGGTGCCGCAGACCGTTCGCGAAACGCTCGGTCTCACGTTCGCGACGGTCGCGCCGCGGCACGTCGCCGAGACCGTGCGCCTGCCGGGTCGGTTCGAGTTCGAGCCGGGGGCGCGTCACGAGGCGCGCGTGCCGCTCGGCGGTCGTGTCGAACTCGCGGTGAAGCAGCTGCAACGCGTCTCGGCCGGCGATCTGCTGTTTCGGGTCGACGCGCCCGGATGGCGCGACCTGCAGCGCGAGATCGAGACGGAGTGGAGCGCGGTCCGGCTCGCCGAGACCCGGCTCGCGGCGGCCAAGCGGCGCCTCGAACTGGCGCGGATGTTCGAGCGGCTCAACGAGTCCGACGGGCCGGAGGGCGCCGAGACGCACCTCCGCTCGTTGCGCGCGACGGTCGAGTTGTGGAAGGAGCGCCACGCCGCGCTCGAGCAGATCAACCGCGAGGGTGGCGGTCGCGCCGCTGAACTCGCGGCGGCGCTGTCGGCGTGGCGCACGGCGCAGGCCGAACTCGCCGACACGCTCGAGGACCACACGAAGATGCTCGTCGGGCTCGAACTCGACGTGAGCCGCGCGGTCGCCGAACTCGACGTCGCGCGGCGGCGCTACCACGTCACGATGGCCCGGGTCACGTCGATCCTCGGCGACGAGCGGGCACGCGGCACGATCCACGCCGGCCCGGCGCGCTGGTTGGCGATCGCCACGCTCGAAGTCCGCGCGCCGGCCGACGGCGTCGTCGAGACGATCGACGCGGCGTCCGGCCAGTGGGTGGACGACGGCGGGCTCGTGCTCCGCGTCGTCGACCCGGCGCGCGTTCGCTTCCGGGCCGTCGCGCTCCAGGCCGACATCGAGCAGCTCACCGGACTCTCGCGCGGGACCCTGCTGCCCCCGACCGCGCGTGCGACGAGCGACGGCGTGCCGTGCTCGGTGCGGCTCGGCATCGAAGCCGATCCGGACCACCGGACGATCGCGCTGCTCGCGACGCCCGACGGTACGGCGCCGTGGGTGCGTGCCGGCGTCGCGACGGTGCTCGAACTCACCGTGGACGGCACCGCGGCTCCCGAGTTGGCGATCCCGACCGAGTGCGTCGCCCGCGACGGCGTCGAGCGCGTGCTGTTCCGCCGCAATCCGCGAAACCCGGACGAGGTGATCCGCGTCGAAGCGGACCTCGGTCCGTCCGACGGCCGCTGGGTGGTGGTCCGAAGCGGACTTCGGGCCGGCGACGAAGTGGTTCGCGACGGCGTATACGAGCTGAAGCTCAGCGGAGCCGGCAAGGCGGTGGGAGGCCACTTCCACGCCGACGGCACGTTCCACGCCGGCGACCATTGAGGGGCGCGTGATGCTGAAGCGACTGCTACACGCGTCGATCGACAACCCGGGCATCGTGCTCGTACTCGCGGGACTCGCGATCGTCGCGGCCGGCGTGCTCGTGCCGACGATGCCGGTCGACGTCTTCCCGGAGCTGAACGCGCCGACCGTCGTGATCATGGCGGAGAGCGAAGGGCGCTCGGCCGAAGAGGTCGAGCAGCACGTCACGTTCCCGATCGAGAGCGCGGTGAACGGGCTGCCCGGCGTGCGCCGCGTCCGCAGTTCGAGCGTGATGGGCCTGGGGATGATCTGGGTCGAGTTCGCGTGGGGTTTCGACGTCTACCGCGCCCGCCAGCTCGTCGGCGAGCGGCTCGCGATCGCACGCGAGAACCTGCCACCGGGCATCCACGCGGATCTCGCGCCGATCGCGTCGATCACCGGCGAGATCATGCTCGTCGCGCTGTCGTCGCCGGGGGGCGAGCGGAGCGATATCGAGTTGCGATCGCTGGCCGAGTTCGACATGCGCAACGCGTTGCTGGCCGTGCCGGGCGTCGCGCAGGTCGTCGTGATCGGTGGCGAGCTGCCCGAGTACCAGGTCAACGTCATGCAGGAGCGGCTCCGGCTGTACGGGCTGACGCTCCACGACATCACGCGCGCGGCGGGGGAGGCGCACACGACCGCCGGGGCGGGGTATCTCGTGGACGTCGGCGGCGAGGAGCTGCCGCTGATCCAGAGCGGTCGGGTTCGCTCGGTGGACGACATCCGCGGCACCGTGGTCGGCTATGCCGACGGCGCCGCCGTCACGCTCGGCGACGTCGCCGAGGTCGTGCGCGCCGGGGCACCGCGCCGGGGCGCCGCGACCGCGTCGGGGCACGCCGCGGTGATCATCTCGGTGCAGAAAGCGCCGGGCGTGAACACGCTCGACCTGACCGCCCAGATCGAGCACACGATCGACCGGCTCGCGGCGTCGCTTCCCGCCGGCGTCGAGGTCGACCGGCGCGTCTTCCGCCAGGCCGACTTCATCGGGCGCTCGATCGACAACGTGCTCCACGTGCTTCGCGACGCGGCGATCTTCGTCGCGCTGATCCTGATCCTGTTCCTGATGAACGTGCGGGCGACCGTGATCACGTTGCTCGCGGTGCCGCTGTCGCTCGCGCTCGCGCTGCTCGTGCTGCGACAGTTCGGCCTCGGCATCAACGTGATGACGCTCGGCGGGCTCGCGGTCGCGATCGGCGAGCTGGTCGACGACGCGATCATCTACGTCGAGAACATCTACCGTCGGCTGCGGCAGAACGAGGCGCGCCCCGAGTCGGAACGACTCGACCGCATCGACGTGATCCGCCACGGCGGCGAGGAGATCCGCCAGTCGGTCGTCTTCGCGACGCTGATCATCGTGCTCGTCTTCGTGCCGCTCTTGTTCCTCGAAGGGCTCGAGGGGCGCTTCTTCTTCCCGCTCGGGATCGCCTACATCACGTCGATCCTCGCGTCGCTCGTCGTCGCGATGACCGTGACGGTCGCGCTGTGCCGGCTGCTCCTTCGCGGACGCGCCGGCGAGGCGAGCAAGGAGGGCGTGGTCTCGCGTTGGGTGAAGGCGGCGTATGCGCCGGCGCTCGAGTTCGCGTTGCGGCGTCGTCGCGTCGTGATCGGGGCGGCGGCGCTCGTCGTCGTGCTCGCGCTCGTCGTCGCGACGACGTTCGGCGCGAGCTTCCTGCCGGAGTTCAACGAGGGAACGTTCACGGTCTTTCTCTGGTCGCCGCCCGGGACGTCGCTCCAGGCGAGTCAACGCCTCGCGCTTCACGTGCAGCGCGAGTTGATGAAGATCGAGGGCGTCGCGCGCGTCGCGGGTCGCACCGGGCGGGGCGAGCGCGATGAACACGCGGAGCCGGTCAGCAACAGCGAACTCGAGGTCACGGTCGAACCCGGCGTCTCGAAACTCGCCGTGCGCCGCGAGATCGATCGCGTGCTCGGTCGGATCCCCGGCATCACGACGAGTATCGGCCAGCCGATCGAGCACCGCCTGAGCCACATCCTCTCGGGTACGCCGGCGGCCGTCGCGATCAACATCTTCGGCGAGGATCTCGCGCAACTGCGCGCGGTCGCCGGCGAGATCGAGACCGCGTTGAAGGCGCTGCCGGGCGCGCGCGACGTCGCGGCGAACCGCGAGGTGCGCGTGCCGTCGTTGCCGATCGACTATCGCCCGGCCGAACTCGCGCGCTGGGGACTCACGCCGGCGGGCGCGGCCGAGCAGGTGAGCACCGCGTTCCTCGGTCGCACGGTCGCGCAAGTCAACGAGGGGTCGCGTCGCATCGACATCGTCGTGCGCCTCGATCCGGCCGAGCGACAGACGCCTCGCGACGTCGAGCGATTCGAGCTGCGCGGCGCCGGCGGTGCGCGGGTGCGGCTCGGCGAGGTCGCCGACATCGGCCCCGACAACGCGCCGTTCATGATCCTGCGGGAGGGCGCGCGGCGGAAGGCGGTCGTCTCGTGCAACGTCGCGGAGGGGGCCAATCTCGCGCACCTCGTGGATGCGGTGCGCGAGCGCGTCGACCCGATCGTCCAGGCGGCCGGGTGCACGGTCACCTACGGCGGGCAGTTCGAGGCACAGCAGAACGCGAGCCGGACGATCTACTCGATGGGTGCGGTCGTCGCGCTGCTGATCCTGCTGTTGCTGCGCGTCGCGCTCGGCTCGACCCGCGCCGCGTTGCTCGTGATGGTCAACCTGCCGCTCGCGATCCTCGGCGGCCTCGTCGCGATCTTCCTGACCGAGTCGCCGTCGGTGATCGGGAACCTGCTCGGACTCTTCGGCGCCGGCGCCTACCGCCCGCCGATCGTGTCGATCGCGAGCCTCGTCGGATTCGTGACGCTGTTCGGCATTGCGGTGCGAAACGGCATCCTCCTCGTCAATCACTACGCGCACCTGCGCGAACACGAAGGCGCGTCCGTGCGTGATGCCGTGCGCCGTGGAAGCGTCGAACGACTGATCCCGATCGCGATGACCGCGATCACGGCGATCCTCGGACTGTTGCCGCTCGCGTTGGCCGCGGGCGAACCGGGGAGCGAGCTGCTCGCGCCGCTCGCGATCGTCGTGCTCGGCGGGCTCGTGACGTCGACGCTGTTGAACTTGGTGGTCGTCCCGGCCGGATACCTGATGATCTTCGATCGGAAACGGAGTGCAGAAGATGCAGAATCGAATTAGTGCCCGATGGATCGTGCTGCTCGTGGCGTTCGCGCTCGGCGCATGCGGCGACAACAAGCCCGCGGATAGCGGCAACGGCAACGGTGGCGGCGCACGTCACACCGCCGGGGGCGGCGACGCCCACGTGCACGAGGGCACGCACCACGACCTCGGCACGATTCAGGCCGACGGCCACGCGCTCGCCGTGACGATGATCGGTGACGTGAAGCCGAACGCCGAGGTCGTCGTCGAGGTGTCGTGCGAGAACGTCCTCGACGTCGCCGCGGTGCGCATGTGGATCGGCGACGAGGAAGCGACCGGCGCGCTCAAGTGCAAGGCCGCGATCAACAAGGACGGCAAGGGCGCGCACGGGCACGTCGAGACCGCCGAGACGATTCCCGAGGGCGCGCAGCTCTGGATCGCCGTCGAGAACAAGACCGGCGGGACCGCGAAGGTGCCCGTCGCGCTGCCGTAGCGCCTACGGCAACGCGTTCTCGATCGTATCGAGCGAGACGCCGAGGACCGTTCGCGCGACGCGGTCGAGCGTCGCGCGGTCGCCCTCGAGGTGGATCGTCGTGTGCCGGTGCGTGATCGAGCGGCCCTCGAGCAGCAGGGCGGCGGGCGATGACGTCTCGAGCTCGTAGAACGGGCCGAGCGGGGCTTCGCCGCCGTCCGGCGGTCCGTCGTTGTAGCTGTTGACGACGTCGCCGGCGAACGGTGCGTCCTGCAGCGTCCACATCGAGTTCACGTAGGGCGGATCGCCGGGCGGTTCGTCGTAGTGGACGATCGTCAGCGTGCCGCGCTGGGCATCCCAGCTGCCGAGGAACGACTTCGCGCGTCGCGGCGACAGACCGATCTTCGAGCGGTGGTTGCCGTCCGCGCGGAAGAAGACCGTCGCGTCACCGACGACGAGTCGGTCGTCCGGGACCGGTCCGAAGTAATCCGCATTGACGACCGGGCCGAGTGCCGACTCGTCGCCCGCGACGTACGGGATCACGACGACGGTGCGCGGCGAGTGGCGGTACATCCCGAGGATCCAGATCGACGGGGCGCCGCGCTCCTTCGTCCACGCGTCGCGACCGGCGTTCGTCAGGTGGTTGTCCGACGTGAAGCCGACCGCGGCGAGGCCGCCGATCGACACGCCGAGCAGGCGCGCGACCGCGGCCCGGTCGAGCAGACGGATCGTCCGGTCGATGCGGATGACGAGGGTCGTGTTCGCGCGGTTGCGCAGCACGGCGCGGTGGCGAAACGACACGTGGGTGATCGACTTGTCGACGACCTCGTATCGATCGGTGTCGATCGCCGCCGGCGTCTGCCAGTGTGCGAAGTCGAACGGCGCGTCCGGCGCGAAGTAGAGGCCGAACTGTCCGCCCTCCGGACCGAGCCAGAAGCGGTCCTCGCCACCGAACGGGTTCATGTGCTTCAGGCGCTCGCCCGACGCGATCAGCCGGCGGTTGATCCAGCCGAAACCGTGGCCCTTGCGCGCGTCGACCGCACTCGTCATCACGCGGCCCTGATAGGCCGGCACGACGGCGACGCGGTTGCCCTCGTCGCCGACGAGTTCGACGACGTCGACGTGGCGGCGGAGGAACGCGACGTCGTCGGCGTAGGTCGGCTCGGTCGACGAGCAGCCGGCCACCAGCACGGCGGCGAAGGCGAGGAGAATCACGGCTCGAGTCATGGGCGCGAGTCTAACAACGGGGTTCGGGTCCACGCTCGACATCTCGGTCAAAACGCGTCACGATTCCACCGGCTGCGGGCGTCGGACGTGACCCCCGCCGGCACAATGCGAAAGGGAACCCATGAGTACATCCGAAGCGACGCCCGCGCGCACGCCGATGCCGCGCCTCGGCGACCCGGCACCGGACTTCACCGCGGTGACGACCCACGGCGAGGTTTCGTTCCACGACTGGCAGGGCGGCGACTGGGCGATGCTCTTCAGCCATCCCGCCGACTTCACGCCGGTCTGCTCGACCGAGCTGGTCGCGCTCGCGAAGCGCCAGGACGAGTTCGCCGAGCGCAACGTGAAGCTGATCGGCCTGTCGATCGACTCGATTCACAGCCACCTCGCGTGGTGCGAGAACCTCGGCAAGATCTGCGACACGGCGATTCCGTTTCCGATGATCGCCGACCTCGACACGAAGGTCGCGTCGAAGTACGGCATGATCCACCCCGGCGAGTCGTCGACGGTGACCGTGCGCGCGGTGTTCATCATCGATCCGAAGCACACGATTCGTGCGACGGTCTACTATCCGCTCAACGTCGGCCGCAACGTCGACGAGCTGCTGCGCCTGATCGACGGTCTGCAGACGAGCGACAAGCACGCGGTCGCGATGCCGGTCAACTGGAAGCCGGGTGACAAGGTGATCGTGCCGCCGCCGAAGACGGTCGCCGACGTCGAGGAGCGCAAGACGAACGAGAGCTACGAGAAGCTCGACTTCTATCTGAACAAGAAGTCGCTCTGAGCGCCGCGTGATGCGCGTCGCCGCAGCAGGGATGGTCATCGCGAGCGTCGCGGTGGCCATCGTGCTGTACGGCGTGCTCCAAGGGGCCGACGGGGGGCAACCGCCCGCGCCGGTGCCGGCTCCGGCGCACTCGCACGACTCGCCGCCGAAGCCGGTCGAGCCCGAGCGGGCACCGACGCCGAGAACGGTGCCGGCCGCTGCGCCGGCGACGCGGGATCCGGACCGTCCCGATGCGGCGCCCGAGCCGACCGGCGAGACGTGCTCGCTGTTCGGCGTCGTTCGGGACGCCGCGAACACCCCGGTCGTCGGTGCGCGCGTCGTCGTCGCGCCGCTCGGCGGGTTCGTCTCCAGCGGGGAGCCGCTCGGCGAGGGCGTGACCGGACCCGACGGCGGGTTTCGCTTCGAGGGCGTCGCGGCCGACGGCGCGCGACGATTCCGCGTCACGTGCACGCATCCGCGCTACCACGGCGCGGTCGCGGTCGCCGAACCCGACGTCTCGTGTGACCTGACGATCGGCCTCGGTGGGGCCGTGCGTGGTCGCGTGCTCGACAAGCGCACGGGCAAGCCGATCGACGGCGCGACGGTGCGCCTCTACGGGCGCGGTGCGCCGGAGGCGACCGCGACGACCGGACCCGACGGCGGGTTCTACCTCGAGCGCCTGAAGCCCGGGTTGCTCGCGTCGTCGGTTCGGGTCGGCCGGGAGCACCACGGGACCGGGGCGGTGACCGTCGAGGCGGGCGTCGAATCGGCTGTCGAGTTTTCGATCGCGCGGCGGCCTGCGTTCCACGGCATCGTGCGCGACGCGGTCACCGGCGCACCGATTCCGACGGCGCGGATCGATCACTGGGCGCGCGGTGAGGTGATCACGCCGGTCGACGCCGACGGGCGCTTCACGATCGAGAGCGGGCTCCGCGGGTGGGGGCGCGCCGTCGCGAAGGGGTACGTGTCGAAGCGGCTCGACCCGGCGGAGGACCGGGGCACGCGCGAGCGCCCGTGCGTCGTCGAGCTGGACCCCGGGGCGATCGTGACCGGTACCGTCGTCGATGCAGGCGGTGCGTCGCTGCCGGAGAAGTTGCGCGTCGTCGCGAGGCCGGACGGGTTGGACGGACCGGTGTTCGGTGGGCGTCGGGGTGTCGTCGTCCGCGAGGACGGCACGTTCTCGCTCGACGGGGTCGCCGCCGGTCGCGCGCTGCGGGTCTACGCGGTATGGCACATGCGCAAGGTCGGCGAGTCCGACGCGTTCACCGTCGCGGCCGGCGACACGCGCGAGGTGCGCGTCACGATCCCGCCGACCGCGAGTCTCGTGGGCCGTGTGACCGATCCCGACGGCGTGCCGGTCGCCCAGGCGGCCGTCCGGATCCGCGCGTCGGTCCCGCTGCCGGTCGCGACCGCGCAGACGGCGCAGGACGGGACCTACCGGCTCGAGCGGGTACCGACCGGTTCGATGACGCTGATCGTCCAGGCGAGCGGGTTCGCGCCCGTCGAGCGGACGCAAGTCGTCGATGCGCCGCGCGTGATCACCGGTGTCGACGTGCGCCTCTCGCGCGGCGTCTCGATCGCCGGCCGCATCGAGGACGACCTCGGCGCGCCGGTGCCGAAGATACACGTGCGCGCGTCACGGGTCGGCGCCGACCCCGGCCTCGGACTCGGGCACGCGCAGACCGATGCCGCCGGTCGATTCACGATCGACAATCTCGCCGCCGGTCGCTACCGGGTGAGGTGCTTCTCCGACCGACACCACACGGCGTCGTCGCGCCCGACCTTTGCGCGCGCGGGAACGGACGGCGTCGTTCTCCGTTTGGTGCGCAACTCCGGTGCCATCCGCGGCGTCGTTCACCATCGCGTGACGGGCCACCCGATCGGCCAGTTCAGGATCGCCGTCGTCGGTGCCGCGGGGGGGCCCGCCAAGACGTTCAGCGATCGTCAGGGCCGCTTCACGATCGACGGCGTGCCGGCCGGTACGATCGGGGTGGTCGCGACGACCCGCAGCGGTGGCGTGTCCGACGTCGTCGAACTGCGCGTCGAGCCCGGTGTCGAGCCGCCGCCGATCGAGTTGTCCGTCGCGATGGGGCTAGCGATCGAGGGCGTCGTGTTCTCGCCCGAAGGGGAGTTGCTCACGCGCGCGCAGGTGACCGTGTCGCGCGTCGCTGCGCCGGGCGGGGTGATCGCGCACGCCTTCACCGATGACGACGGCGCGTTTCGGATCGACGGGCTGCGCCGCGAGCAGGTGCGTATCGACGTTGCGCACGGCGACGGCGTCGGTGTCGAGCGAACCGTGCACGTCACCGAGGACCTTCCGCCGCAGGACATCCGTCTGCGCGAACGCGGCGCGACGTTGCACGTGACGGTCCTCGCCGGCGATCGCCCGGTCGAGCGGGCGCGCGTGTCCATGCGGCGCAAGGGTCGACCGGCCGTGTCGCCCTTCACGGGACGTCGTGGGCGCTCGGTGCGACGCGCGCCGCTGACCGACGCGACCGGCCAATACACGCAGACGGATCTGCCACCCGGCCGCTATCGCGTCTCGGTCTCGGCGCCCGAGGGCTACGCCGAAGCGGACGTCGACGTCGGCCTCGAGTCGACCCACACCGTCACGCTGCGCCTGCGGTGACGCGCCCTTCCGGCTGGCTCCTCGCGGCGGTGACGCTCGCGCTCTTCTCGCTGTGGAGCTGCGCGTTTCTCGGCATCGACCGGTTGCTCGTGAAGCCGGGCGTCCCCGGGGGTGTCTTCGACTGGTGGGAGATGATCGTCGTCCGCTACGGGCTGATCGCGTTGTGCACCGCAGCGTATGCGTTCGGTGTGCGCGGGCGCGAGTCGATCGCACTGCTCCGGCGCCACCCGGTGCGCGTGTTCGTGCTCGCGGCGATGATGGTGCCGGGCTACAACGTCTTTCTCTACTACGCGCAGCAACACGGCGTGCCGCCGGCGATCGCGGCGCTCAGCACCGCGGCCGCGCCGCTGTTCATGATGGTGCTCGGGTCGACGTTTCTCGGGGAGCGGATCGGTCCCGCGAAGGTCGTCGGCTTCGTCGTCGCGGCGGTCGGCCTCGTGATCGTCGCGAGCGCGAAGGACCTCGGGCCGGGGCGCGCGTCGTACGCGCTGCTGATCGTGATCGCGCTCGGGGCGCCGGCGTGCTGGTCGGTCTACTCGACCGTGCTCAAGCCGATGCTCGTCCGCGAGAGCCCCGTGCTCGTGCTCTTCGTCGCGCTCAGTCTGACCGGACTGCCGCTGTGGCTCTTCGTCGACGCGGACCTGTGGGGGCGGGCCCGCGGGCTGACCGCGTCGCAGTGGGGCATCGTCGGCTACCTCGTCGTTCCGTCGGCCGTCCTCGCCTTTCCGCTTTGGAACTGGCTGCTCAAGCACCTGCCGGCGAGCACGGTCGGGTTCACGGTCTTCCTGAACACGCCGCTGACGTTCCTGTTCGCGTTCGTGCTGCTCGGCACGCGCCCGTCGCCGGTCGATCTCGTCGGTGCAGCGGTCGTGCTGACCGGGGTCGGGATCGTCGTTCGGGGCGGGCGACGAGCCGCCCGGCTCCCGGCCGACTCGGCCTGATTTCTCCTTGCCGGAAGGCCCCGCGGGGCCTAGTCGTTCAGGCCCGTCGCCGCCCGACCCGGCCGGTGACGCAAGACACGCCCTGAAAAGGACTTCCGAGATGGCGAAGAAAGACGGCCCCCGCCTCCTGATCAAGATGGAGAGCACTGCCGGCACCGGGTTCTTCTACACGACGCAGAAGAACCGCCGGAACACCGAGGGCAAGCTCGAGCTGAAGAAGTACGACCCGGTCGCCCGCAAGCACGTGCTCTTCAAAGAGAAGAAGATCAAGTAGACGCCTTCGCGCGCTCGGTTGACCGCCGCCCGGCGGCCGATCCGTGCGTGGCGCAGCCGGGAGCGAGAGCATGACCGAGCAAGCGAACTACACGCCCGAAGAGTGGGCGGCCCTGACCGAGATTCCGACGCTCGTCGGCGCGGCCGTGATGGTCGCCGGCGAGAGTGGGGCCGACACGCTGAAAGAGGCGCACGCGCTCGTGAAGGCGCTCTTCGCCGGCGGATCCGAGCACCCGGAGAACGAACTGGTCGGTGCCGTCGTCGCCGCCCGGGTGAAGGACCTCGAGAAGGGCGCCCTCGACCTCGCGGAGTCGCACCTCGCCGAGGAGCCCTCCGCCGTGCTGCAACGAGCGATCGCGCAGGCGGGCTTCGTCCGCGGCGTGCTCGAGGCGAAGGGCGACGCCGCCGAGGCGGCGGAGTTCAAGCGGTGGCTGCTCGACATCGGCCAGCAGGTCGCCGAGGCCGCTCGTGAGGGCGGCCTGTTGAAGGTGATCGGGCTCGGCGGCAAGCGCGTCAGCAAGGACGAGCAGAAGGCGCTCGACGCGCTCCGTTCGGCGCTCGGCTAGCGGCGACTCCGCCGACCCGCCCGGCTACTCGTCCGCTTCGGCGAACATCGACGCGAACGGTTCGCCCCGGCTCGTCAGCACCTCGACGAGCGCCTCCGGATCCTCCTGCGACACGAGTGCGAACGCAGCGACGATTCCCGCGAGCCAGCGCGCCTTCTCCGGGTCGGTCGGCGTGCCCTCCTCGTCGAGGTACTCCCGTAGCCCGCGCGCGGTGAGGAAGCGCAGTTCGTCGTCGTCTTCCTCGAGTTCGGCCTCGAGCGGCTTGAACCACGCCTCCTGCGCGTCCGAGAGCGACTGGAAGATCGTCTGGGCGATCATGTCCTCGGGCGCGTTTTGGTAGTCGTCCAGCTGACGGGTCAGCTCGTAGTGCAGCGCATTGCGCCCGTGGGGCGTCTTGAGCAGCGTCAGCACGACCTTGCCCATCACGTCGTCGCGCTCGGTCTTGATCACGTTGCCGACGCCGGCGCGGCGCGGCAGTCGCTTGGCGGCGCGCTTGGCGGCCTGGCGATCCTCCGGGCGGTGGAAGATCTCGGCGAGAAAGGCAGGATCGCTCAGCAGCGCGCAGAGCGGCCCGTCTTCGACAACCGGGTAGGTTTCCATTTTTCTTCCCTCGTGCGACCGCGGGGTTTCGTATGGGATCGAGTTAGCACAGCCGTGTCGCCCGGGCGAGGCGGTGGTGCGGAATCGACGTGGTTGGTGTCGGGTCGCCGGGGGCGGCCGTCGAGGATCGGGCTCCGCCGGAGACCGTCCGATGCCCTGCGTGCCCCGATCGCTCCTCTTCGTCTTCCTCGCGTCGTTCCTGCCGGGCACGGTCGCCGCCCAAAGCGGCCCCGGCCAGGGTGCGCTGCCCACGCCGGGCGACGTCTTCGTCCCGAAACGCGGCTGGGTCACGCCGGACGTCGCGCGGGCGGCCGGCTACATCGAATACCGGGGCCGCTGGTTCCCGAAGGCGATGAAGCGCAAGCTCGCGCGGTGGGCGCGCGACGAGGCCAAGGGGTCCGGGTGGGCCTACGCACGGCGGCTCGACACGAAGCACTACCGCGTGCTGACCGACATGCCCCGCTACCTGTTCGAGGCCGACATCCGACCGTTCCTCGACGAGCTCTACCGCGCCTACACGCGCGTCTTCAAGAGCGACTTCGGCGTGAAGAGCAAGGCGGCGAACAAGAAGTTCATCAACCTGCACTTCGGCTACGAGAGCTACGCGCGTGCGAACGCGGTCGGCGGCGAGCCGCGCCCGCGGACGAACCCGGGCTTCATCATCGGCGGCTCCAAGCTCGTGCTCTACTACGACCTCGCCGAGCCCGACCAGTTCTACGGCGCGATGTTCCACGAGGGTGCGCACCAGTTCGTCGCGGCGATGCTGCCGGGCGCGCGCTTTCCGCTGTGGATCAACGAGGCGCTCGCGACCTACTTCGAGGGCTGCACGTACTCGCGAACGACCCGCGAAGTCGCCGTCGACTACCTGCCACCGCCTCGGCTGCGTCTCGCGAAGCACTTGCTCCGGCAGCGCCGCGACGGTGTGCCGAAGTACACGCTCTACGACGTGCTGACGTGCCCCGACGAGAACTTCGGCGCGGAGTTCTACGCGCTGTCGTGGAGCTTCACCTACTTCATGACGCACGGCGCCGACGGGAAGCGTCGCAAACGCTACATGAAGTTCCTCCGCGAGATGAACGGCGCCGGCGTGAAGCGCACGCCGGAGGAGATCTTCGCGCGCACGGTGAAGGAGGAGCCGCTCGCGCTCGCGGAGGAGTGGCGCGCGTTCGTGCACGCGCTGAAGAGCGAACGCGACCCGAACTGGCCGATCGTCGGACGGGTGAAGGCGCCGGCCGGGCTCGAACTCGACATCCGGCGAGGCGACTACGTCCATGCGATCGGCGGCGTGCTCGTCGAGAGCGAGAAGGAGCTCGCCGCGCTGATGAAGCGCCGACCGACCGACCGCCCGATCGTCGTCGAGCTGATCCGACGGGAGCGCGTCGGCGGGCCGGCCGTGTTCGACGGCTCGCTCGTGACGGTGACGATTCCGGCGGGCGCCGACGTGCGGATCGAGCCGCGCGGTATCTACCCCCGGCGCGCGAACCTCGTGCGCTGACGCGGGTTGCGGATCGGGTCGCGAATCGGGGTTGTCCCGGTTCGCGCTCGGTCTACAAGGGCCTCGGAGGCGAGCACGAGGAGGAGGCCCCAATGCGACTCGGCATCGATTTCGGCACGACGCGAACCGTCGTCGCCGCCGCGGACCGCGGCAATTTCCCGATCGTCACGTTCGACGCGGGCGACGACGGCGTGCGGGAGTGGTTTCCGGCATACGTCGCCGCACCGACGGACGATCCGTCGGCGGCGCTCCGGTTCGGATTCGATGCCGAGGGGCGGATCGGCGAGGCGGGCTGGCAGGTCGTGCGCGGGATCAAGCGCGAACTCGCCGCGGCGTCGGTCGACACGGTCGTCGAGATCGGCGCGGTACGCACGACCGTCGGCGAGGTGCTCGTCGGCTACCTGCGCGCACTGCGCGAGGCGGTCGTCGCCACGTCGAGCGCGACCGTGGACGACGACGAGGCGATCGAGGTGCTCGTGTCGGTGCCGGCGAACGCGAACTCCAACCAGCGCTTCCTGACGCTCGAGGCGTTCCGCGCCGCCGGGTTCGTCGTGCTGGGGCTCCTGAACGAGCCGAGCGCGGCCGGCATCGAGTTCGTGCAACGGTTCGGCAAGAAAGCGCTCGGGCGCGGCGGCGACGCACTCGCGGTCTACGACCTCGGCGGCGGCACGTTCGACGTGTCGGTGATTCGCGTCGGCGACGGATCCGCCTACGAAGTGATCGCGAGCGAGGGGATCGGGCGGCTCGGCGGCGACGACTTCGACGATGCACTCCTCGCGCTCGCGCTCGAGGAGGCGGGGATCGACGCGCCGATCGACGATGCGGCGCGGGCCGAGCTTCTCGCGGAGTGCCGTGAGCGCAAGGAAGGCCTCCACGCGAACAGCCGGAAGATCGCGATCGACGTGGGCCGCGCGATCGACGACGCGCCGGACGCGACCGTGCGCGTCAAGGCGTTCGAGGAGCGCGTCGCGCCGCTGATCGCGCGCACGATGGACGCGCTCGACGCCGCGGTGGAGCGGGCTGACGCGACGGTCGGTGCGATCTACCTCGTCGGTGGTGCGACCGGGTTGCCGGCGGTGCTGCGCGCGGTGAAGAAGCGGTGGGGGCGTCGCGTGCGGCGCTCGCCGTATCCGTTCGCGGCGACGGCCGTGGGGCTGGCGATCGCGACCGACACCGCGGCGCCGGTCGCGGTGGCCGAGCGCTTCACGCGCCACTTCGGCGTGTGGCGGGAGGCCGACGACGGCGCGCGCATCGTGTTCGACTCGATCTTCCCGAAGGACACGCCGCTGCCCGCGACCGGTGAGGAGCCGCTGCGCCACGCACGACGCTATCGCGCCGCGCACGACGTCGGCCACTACCGCTACCTGGAGTGTACCGAGATCGATGCGAGCGACGCGCCGGCCGGGGACGTCAGCGCGTGGGACGAGGTGCGCTTCCCGATCGATCCGTCGTTGGCCGAGGCGGCGGACCTCGCGAACCGCCCGGTGCATCGGCTCGCGGCCGGCACCGAGGTCGTGATCGAAGAGGAATACGCATGCGATGCGACCGGCGCGATCGAGGTGACGATCCGCAACCGCACCGCCGGCTTCGAACGCGCGTTCCGTCTGCGCGCGTAGTCTCGCGCCGAGACCGGCCCCGCGCAGACGTTTCTCGGGGATCGGGCGGATCGACCCGGTATCATGGAGGGTCGGTCCTGAGGAGATGAATTCGATGCGAGGCTTCCGAGTCGCTGCGTGGATCGCGTTGTGCGCGATGCCGATCGCCGCACAGGTGCGCACGGCGGATCTCGCCGGCGTGCACGCGGACTTCGAGGTGCGCGGCGCCCAGTCGCCGAGCTTGGGCTACGGGCTCGGCAGCGCGGTGCATGCGGTGGACCTCGACGGCGACGGCGTCGACGATTTCGTGATCGGCGATCCGAACGCGACCAGTGGCGCGAACAACCAGGCGGGCGAGGTCTACGTGTTCTTCGGGGACCGCCTGCGCGGTCGGCAGTCGATCGACCTCGGGTCGATGACCGCGGACATCGTCCTCCGCGGCGCGACCGCGGGGGCGCGCTTCGGCCGGTCGCTCGCGAGCGGCGACGTCGACGCCGACGGCCGCCGCGACCTGATCGTCGGCGCGCCGTTCCTCGGCCGACCGGGAATCACCGACGCTGGCGCGGTCTACGTGTTCCGCGGCCGCGCGTCGTGGCCGTCGAGCCTGACGAGCGCCGCGGCCGACCTCACCGTACTCGGAGGCAAGTTCGGTCGCCTCGGCATGGCGGTCGCCGCGGGCGACGTGAACAACGACGGGCGTGACGACTTGCTGATCGGTGCGTCGGAGGTCGGTGTGGGTGGCACGCGCACCCGCGTCGGCGAGGCCTACGCGCTGTTCACGAACCCGGCGCAGTCGTATCCGGCGACGATCGACCTCGGGACGACGACGCCGGACGTCACCGTGACCGGACGCGACTACGCGGACCGGCTCGGGTTGAGCGTCGCGACCGGTGATCCCAACGGCGACGGCATCGACGACTTCCTGTGCGGCAGCCCGATGGCGCGACCGTCGGGGCGGGCGAACGCCGGCGAGGTCTACGCGGTGTGGGGGCGCTCGTCGTGGGGCGCACCGCTCGCGATCGACATCGCGGGCACGAGCCCGCGGCCCGATCTGCTGATCGCCGGCGAGGTGCTCTACGACCGCCTCTCGTGGACGATCACGTGCGCCGATCTCGACGGCGACACCGTCGACGACATCCTCGTCGGTGCGCACCGCGCCGATCCGCGCAATCCGACGCGCGTCGCCGAAGGGGGCAAGGCCTACGTCTTCCTCGGCTCGACGTCGTTTCCGGCGAACCACGTGATCGACCTCGCGATCACGCCGACCGCGCCGTGGCTGACCTACTACGGCGCGAACGTCGAGGATCAACTCGGCTTCGGCGTCGCGACCGCCGACGTCGACAACGACGGGCAGCGCGACATCGTGATGACGCTACCGGAGTACGACGCGCTGTCGCGCACGGACTGCGGCGCGGTCTTCGCGATGCGCGGGCCGTTCAGCGCGGGCACGCTCGACTTCGCGAACGCGTCGCCCGACTGGGCGATCATCGGTCCGGCGACCGACGCGTATCTCGGCGGCGGTGCGGCGAGCCTGTCGGACGAGTACAACGCGGCGCTCGCGATCGGCGACTTCAACGGCGACGACATCGACGACGTGCTGATGGGTGCGCCGCGACACACGCACTCGACGCTGTCGCAAGCGGGCGCGGCGTATGTCGTCTATGGCGGCATCGCGAGTTGGATCGATCGTCCGCAGGTCGGCACGAACGCGCGGATCGCGATTCGGTCGCCCGCGACGCCGAGCGATTACGTGCTCGGTGCGGCTTCGTTCACCGGCGACGCCGGGATCCCGATCGGTGCGCGACGCTTGTGGCTGAACGTGGACGCGATGTTCTTCTTCTCGCAGGCGACCCCGTCGATCTTCCAGGGCTATTCGCAGGTCGCGGACGGCAATGGGTCGGCGACCGCGACCGTCGCGATCCCGAACCTCGCCGGCCTCGTCGGCCAGACGATCGTCACGAGCTTCGTGCTGCTCGACAACGGCGCGCCGAGTGGCGTTTCGGTGATCGGCAACCGCCTGCCGATCACGTTCGAGCCGTAGCGGCGCCCGAGCGCTGCCCCCTTGCGCTCGGCGCGATTGCTGCTACGCTTCCTCCCGTCGCCCGTGCGGGCGACCGCTCCTCGGATGCGGGGAAGATGGTGAGAATCCATCACGGTCCCGCCGCTGTGAGGGGGTACGATCGTCGATGACGCCACTGGAGGCCGGCACGCGCCGCCCCCGGGAAGGCCGACGAGAGGCTCGATCCCCCGAAGTCAGAATATCCGCGCCGTGGGGTGTGAACCGTCGCTGACTTCGTGGAACGAGTCCGCGGCGAGCGCCGTGCGTTCCCGCGTCGGCGCCGCCGGCGGACCCTCGCAAGGAGGGTCTCATGCTTCTCTTGTCTTCCCGCCGCTTCCGCTTCGCCGCCATCGCCGCATTCGCGGCACTGCCGCTCGCCGCGCCGTCGCACGCGCAGCTCACGTCGACGTGGGTCTCGCTCGACGACCAAGTCGGTGCGCCGGACCATCCGTTCGGGCTCAACGTCACGCCGGACGGCACGCAGTATCACGTCGCGATCGCCGGCTCGTTCTCGACCCCGAACAACAGCGTCGCGGTCTACGATCGCTCGCTGCGACAGCTCGTCGGACGGTATCCGGTCGGACTGTATCCGGAGGAGATCGCGTATACCCACGGTGGCGGGCTCGCGCCGTCGGTGCAGTCGATGTTCGTCACGAACTCGACCGACAGCACGGTCAGCGTGCTCGACGCAAGCGGCAACCCGGTCACGACGATCCCGCTCGGCACGAGCAACTACCCGTTCGGCATCGCGGTCAGCACGGACCAACGTCGGCTCGCGGTGACGACGAAGAACGGCGTCGTCTTTGCGATTGACGCGTCGGCGCACACGGTGCTGTCGACGATCGCCGTGCCCGGCTTTCACGGGCGCGCGGTGTTTCTGCCGGACGGCCGCGTTGCGTTCGGGATGTCGACGTTCAGCCAGACGGTCGAGGCGAAGATCCTCGACCTCGACAAGCCCGGCAATGCGGTGACGATTCCGCTCTACGGCCCGTCGTCGACGTTTCCGTCGAGCGAGGACGTGGCGGTCGTGGCCGACGGCCGGGAGCTGTGGTTTCCGCTCATGAACGGCGATCGGACCATCCGCCGCATCGATCCGGTCAAGGGCGTGCAGATCGGTTCGATCCCGTTGACCGGCACGTTCGGTGGCGACGCGATCCACGGCATCGCGGCCAGCGGTGAAGGGCATGTGCTCGTCACGTCGCTGACGGACGACGCGATCGCGCTGCTCGAGACGCAGGGTGGCACGGTGCTGTCCACGTTGCGGTTCGCACTGGGCAACCAACCGAACGACGCGGTGTTCGCGCCGGACGGGCGCGAGGCGTGCGTGACGATGCAGGTCAACCAGGCGGGCGTGCACGTCGTGACCGGCCTTCCGGAGCCGCGCCTTCGCCTGCTCGCGAGCGCGAATCCGGCCAAGCTCGGTACGCAGCTCACGATGACGCTGCGCGGCGCCGAGGCCTACTCGAGCGCGCTCGTCGCGCTGTCGATCACCGGCGCCGGCCCGACGACGATTCTCGGCCAGACGATCTTCCTCTCGGCGCCGATCGTGCCGGTGTGGAGCGGGACGAACGATGCCCGCGGGCGGCTCGTGACCGGTTCGATCGCTGTGCCGGCGGCGCCCGCGCTCCATGGACTGCGCGTGTATGCGCAGGCGTTGGTCCAGCGGCGCGACCGTTCGCATCGTGCGAGTGACCCGCTGACGATCGTGCTCACAAAGTGAACGCGCGCGCGACCGTCGCGCTCGCGCTGCTCGTCGCCATCGCCGCACTCGTCGGGTGCGGTGGCGACGAGCCGTCGACCGATTCGTCGTCGCGCGCACGCGTCGTCTCGCTCTTCCCGTCGTGGACCGAGGCCGTCTACGCGATGGGCCTCGGCGATCGACTCGTCGCCCGATCGAATCACTGCAACTACCCCGATGCGGTGCGCGCACTTCCGTCGCTCGGCGACGGGTTGACGGTCAACATGGAGGCGCTGCTCCGGATCGACGCCGACGTCGTGCTCGTCTACGACCCGGAACTCGCGATGCGCATTCGTCGGCTCGGCATCGCCGCCGAGTCTGTCCGGGCCGAGACGCTCGACGACGCGTATCGTGCGTACGAACGCGTCGCCACCGTGCTCGGTGCACCGGAGCGGGGGCGCGCGCTCGCAGCCCGCGTGCGCGGCGCGATCGACGAAGCAACCGCCCGGTGGCGCGGTCGCGAACCGCAACGCGTGCTATTCTGCGTCGATGCATCGAGCGGCGTCGTCGCCGGCCGCGGCAATTTCGTCGACGAGTTGATCAACGCCGTCGGCGGCACCAACGTCGGCCGCGACGCCCGCGGTCGCTGGCCCGTCTATTCCCTCGAAGCCGTAATCCGCACCGCGCCCGACGTGATCCTCTACGCGACGCCGGACGGATCCTCGGCGGCGGCCTCCGCGTTCCTCGACGGCCTGCGCGACACCCCGGCCGGCAAAGCCGGCCGCGTTTTCCCGGTACGGGAAGCCCTCGTAACCCGCTCGGGCCCGCGGCTCGCCGATGCGGCGGGGGTCCTGGGCCGCCTGATCCACCGCGAGGTGTCGGCGGCGCGCTAAGCTGGGTCGGCGCTCCAGGACCGCGTCCCATCCCCGATTCGTCCAGGCTCGTGCCCATGAGTTGTGCATGGAGAAGGCCCCGAAGCCGTTGCGCTGGTGACGCAAGCGATAACCCCAGGGGCCTCTTGCCTAGCCATGCGCCATGGGGTCGTGTCCGCCAGGCACGCGTCGCTCCTTCTTGCCTGGTGATACCCGTCAACTGTGGGGTTGGTATCATCCGAGGTCAGGGCCGCCTTGTTGCGGCCTGGTGATGTGCATGGTTCGTATGGTTTCGCAAGGAGTAGCACAGTGATGCATTGGCATTCGGCTATCTGTGTATCAAGTGTGGTGCTCGTTTGCGCGCAGCTCATTGGGCAGGAGATTCCCCGAGCAGCTATACAGCTACTCTGTACCGAGACGAGTTGGGTATTGGGCACGTCCACGCAGCGGACGACAACTCGGTGGCGTATGGCCTGGGCAGACTCGTAGCGCGGGATCACCCTCTCCGAACGATGTGGGCCCTAAAAGGGCGCATGCCAACGCTTGTCAAGTTGCCGATGAATGGGCTGGGGCGTCAGGTGTGGATCATGAACAAGGGAATCCCAACCGACTTAAGGAACCTCAGCGCGGCGCTCCCGGAGTGGGCGGGCAGCGCGGGCTTGGGTCGATTTGAGGCCGGACTGATCAAGATGGCAGTTCCAACACTCTATAATCTCCCTTTGACGACAACAGATCTGGTGAACACGCAGTTCGTGGCAAACCCATGGTCCATCGTTTTGCAGAACAACACATGATGAAGTGGGATCTTCGACCACTGGTTGTCGTGGCGATATCGACGGTGTGTGCCGCCGCGGGAGGTGCGGAGTGCCAGGCTCGCGGACTTAACGAGGGGCGACCGATTCCGAGGGTGCTTTCACCCTTTATTCAGGCGCTTCCGAGTCAGTCTCCGGCCGCGTTTGTGCTGCGGGGGACCCGACGGACTGTCTATTTCTCGCCGATGGGGTTGAAGTGGGTGCTTGGGCGGCCAGGGCGCTCGTCGGTCGTTGGTGTGGATTTTGTAGGCGGATGCTCGAGAGCTAGAATTGTAGCGTCGGTTCCCGTTGGAGGAACCTACACCGCTCTTGACGAAGAGGGGAAGTCTCGGCGCCTTGTCGCGTGCAGGCGACTGGCCTATCGCGAAGTGTGGCCAGGCATCGACATTGTGTTTGCCGTCGACGGTGAACAGCTGAAGACGGAGTTTCACGTGCGGCCTGGAGGCAGAGTCGAGAGCATTAAGCTTCGGTATGCGGGCGCGACCACCGTAGGTATCGATGATGCGGGGTGGCTCCGAGTGACAACGAGCGATGGCGATATTCGTGACGCTGCGCCCGTAGCGTATGCCCTGGTGGATGGCGCCCGTCTTGACGTCGAATCTCGGCATCGCATTGTCTCGGCCGTCGTGGGTGGAGCCGGAGGTGATGTAGTTGCCGGGTTCGACGTCGGCGACTACCCGTCGGGATCAACTCTCGTGATCGATCCAGCCGTTCGCATCTACTCCGGATTCTTGGGAGGAGTAGGAGGCGATGACATCACTGGCTGCGCGGTCGACTCTAGTGGCAATCTCTACGTGTGCGGCACGACAAATTCGGGCGGTGGATTCCCTGCGAAGGTTGGCCCGAGCACAACATTTGGTGGCCGAGCGGACGCGTTCGTGGCCAAGGTCGATGCGTCGGGCAAGTTTCTTCACTATTGCGGGTTCATCGGTGGCCCGGGTGTGGACCAGGCGGCGGATGTCGCCGTGGACGCGTCCGGCGCGGTCTATTGCGTAGGGCGAGCTGATTCGGGGTTTCCGGTCGTGGGCGGTTGGAGCAGTGCGGTCAGTGGTGTGTTTGTCTGCAAAGTCAATGCGCAAGGGAACGCTCTCGTCTATAGTGGGTTCCTTGGGGACGCGGACCCTACGACGGTGCCATCGGCGATCACGGTGGACGCTTCGGGGTGTGCCTATATTACCGGGTCCACCGGCGCGGATGAGCGTGTTTTCCCGGTTCGAACCGGGCCGGATCTCACCCATAACAGTCCTCCGTTCGACGACGCGTTTATTGCAAAGATCAATGCGAATGGCACCGCACTTGTGTTCTGTGGCTATCTTGGCGGGACACTGCGTGACTATGGCGCGGACATCGCTGTGGATTCGGGGAATCGAGCGTACGTGACTGGCGCGACGTTCTCACCCGATCTCCCGGTTCGGATAGGACCGGGGCTCACATATCACGCTTCGAGTCAGCCCCTTCGAAATGGGGACGCGTTCGTCGCGCGTATTGACCCGAGCGGTACGACGATCGAGTATTGTGGCTACATCGGTGGTGATGGACTGGATTCTGCAGAGGCGATTGCCGTCGACGGTTCTGGGTGCGCGTATGTGGCGGGCGCAGCGGCGGCTGATGAATCGTCCTTCCCGGTGGCCGTCGGTCCGGATCTGACACACAACGGAGGATCATGGGACGCCTTCGTCGCGAAGGTGTCTGCGACTGGAAACTCACTGGTTTATTGTGGATACATCGGTGGGGAGCAGGGGGAGACCGCTTTTGGTATCGACGTGGACTCGGACGGCGCAGCATATGTGGCGGGGGACACGAGCTCGCGCGTGACGTTCCCGACCGGAGGCGGACTTGATACCACGTTCAACGGCGTCGCGGATGCGTTCGTGACGAAGGTGGATCCCAACGGTTCGACGGTCGTGTTCAGCGGGTTCATAGGTGGAAGCGGGCGGGAGATTGCAAGGGCGGTTTCCGTAGACGTGACGGGGCATCTCCACGTCGTTGGACAGACGCAGTCGACGGAGGCCACGTTCCCGGTTTCGATCGGCCCGGATCTCACTTTCAACGACACGTGCAGCTGCGGGGATGGCTTCGTTTTGAGGTTCGCGCAAATCGAGCTACGATCGGTTGGCACGGCGCGACCTGGTTCGACACTGCAGCTGCAACTCTTGGCGAGCGCCGACCTCGGGACGACGTACCAGGCTGGAACGGCCTTGGGCACCGGACCGATTCCGGTGGGAGGAAACCGCATCATAGCGCTGAGCCCGGACCCCTTGCTGGGATTGTCGACATCGGGCTTGCTTCCGGGGGTGTTTCAGGGTTACCGCGGAGCGATAGGCAAGCAGGGGCGCGCCGCCGCTGCATTGGCAATCCCGTCGTGGGCGTTTCTGGTCGGTCAACGATTCTACTCAGCGTTTGTCACGCTGCGGCCCGGCTCGCCGAGCGGGATCAAGTCGATCTCGAATACGGTGAGCACGACGATTGTGCCGTAGACGGATCCCCGAGCCCACCGCGTGAGTCGCGAACGAAACGCGCCGGAGCCAAGACCGGTCGAGTGGAGGGAGGGGGGCGTCGCGACGCCCGTGCTGAACGGTGGTCGGTGTCGCCTGCTGCGCTGAGTTCTCGGTAGGGACAAGGCTGATCCACAGCGAGGTTCCGGCGGCGCGTTGAGCTGGCCGTCTGCCGCCGCGGGATTTTCCTGAGGGGGCATCGGAGGCGTTCGCGTGGTATCAATCACGGGGCAATTCGGCCCCTGAAGCCACCTTGGAGCCCGCACCATGGCCCTCTCGAACTCGCGTATCCGACTCCTCGCTGCGATGGCGCTCACCCTGGTGGTGTCGACGTCCGCTTTCGCACAGGCGCCGTTCGGCGTCCGTGCGCAGTTCTCACCGATGGACGGGGCGATGGTGATCGCTCAGGTGACGCCGGGGAGCTTGGCCGCGAAGCACGGCATTCGCGCCGGGGACTACGTCGTCGGCGGCATCGACGCGAACGGGCGCCGGCTGGACATCGGCCAGGGCGGTGAGCGTGCTTTCGCCGCGCTCGTTCGGGGCGCGACGTTCACGCTGTTCGTCTATCGTCCGGGGCGCGCCCCGGACCCGCGGATGCAGATCCGCGTGACCCGAGGCGCGAGCCGAGCCCCCTCCGGGGACACGCCGACCGGCAACGCCGCGGAGCCCGGTTCGCTCACGATTCTCCGCGACGCGGCAAAGCATCAGTCGAAGAAGCCGGTCGCACTGCGGCTCCGGCGCGAGCAGTTCAAGGACAAGAGCTTCGGCGACATGGTCTCGCACGTGATGCTCGTGCCCAGCGATTGGCGCGTCCGCGGTGCGAGCGTTTGGACGCCGACCGAGACCATCACGAACCACTTCATCGCGACGATCGACGGCGAGGACGGGCGGCAGATTCGCTTCGACCGCGCGCGCAACTTCACCTACTCGCAGGATCCGATGTATCTCCAGGTGCTGCGCTCGCAAGGCCAGGCGGCGGTCGCGAACAACATCGCGCCGCCGCAGCGACTGGGCGAAGCGTCGGTCACGGTGCTGATGCGCGTTCTTCGCCCCCGTGCGACGGACGTCCGCCTCGAGCAGGCCGGTCGCGACGAGCAGAGCGAGCGCATGTTCGAGAAGCTGAGCCCGATCCCCGCGGGCCTGAACAGTCGCCGCACGATCGAGGCGGCGCTCGTCAGCTACACCGAGAACGGCAAGCGTTACGAGGAGTTCTTCTGGTACATCCAGAACGTCACGCGGCTGAACGACGTCATGGGGCAGGCCCCGATGTTCACGTGGGGACTGCTCGCCCCGCGAAGCTATCGCGCTCCCGCCGGCGAACTCGCGGCGTGTCTCGCGACGATGTTCCAGGTCGCCGGCTCGCTGCGCGAGACGCCGCGTTGGTCGATCTGCCGGACGAAGCTGCTGCAACAGATCGCGCGCATCCGTCATCGCGGCGCGATGGAGCGCTCTCGGATCATGGCGGAGAGCGCCCGGCAAATCGCGCAGACCAACAGCGACATCTCCGATTCGCAGATGGCGTCGTGGCGGCGTCAGCAATCGATGCGGGACGGCGGGCACAAGCGGACGATCAACGGGATCGCCGAAGTGCACGACTACCGCACCCGTGACGGACTGACCGTGCCGCTCGACCACGGCTACGACCGGGTGTTCGAGGATCGGCTGGGGAACATCATCCTCACGAACGACACGAACTTCGATCCCTCGACGGATCCGAGCATGCGCACGAACGACTGGGTGCAACTACGCCGCGAGCGCTGATCGGTCGGGCTGGCGTCGGGAGAGGCACCGCCTTCCGTCACTCCCGGCACTTTGCAATAATGCGGCGATGAGCCGACCCCTACGCGGGCGCGAGGATCGCGCGAACGACAAGCACGACTGGTTTCTTCAGATCGCCGAGTGTGTCGCGACGCGCAGTTCGTGTGCGCGACGTGCGGTGGGCGCGGTCGTAGTCGACGAGGTCGGCTACATCGTGTCGACCGGCTACAACGGGCCGGCCCGTGGGCAGCCGAACTGCACCGAGGTGCGGTGCGGCGGGGCGCATGCGCCGTCCGGCGAGAGCCTCGACAAGTGCATCGCGATCCACGCCGAGGTCAACGCGATCGCGCAGGCGCGCAACATCAAGGAAGCGACGGCGCTCTACTGCACCGTGAGCCCGTGCATTCACTGCGCGAAGATCCTGAGCAACCTGCCGTCGTTGCGCCGCGTCTTCTTCCGCGACTTCTACGCGACGCCCGAGGCGATCGAACACCTGCAGCAGGTGGGGATCCGCGCGTACATCGTGGACGCCCCGTACGTCTACCGTGCGGTGCGCGTCGTCGGGGGCGAGGTCTCGGTCGAGCCGGTCGATGGCGATGTCGTCGAGGCGTAGCGCGGTCGCGCTGGCGGTCGCGGCGATCGTCGCGATCGCCACGCCGATCGCCGCACCACTTGGCGCGCAAGACGTCACGCTCGAGCGGCTGGTCGGCGAGATGGTCGACCTCGACCGGCTCGCGGTCGGGCCGGCTCGCTACAAGACGACGCAGATCTCGAGCCGCGACCGACGGTCGACGTCGCCGGACGCACCGCACTGGTTCGGCAACGCCGACGGCTTCGGCGCGTCGCCCACGCCCGCGTTCGAGCGCGTGCTCGACGCACCCGGCGACGACGGCGTCGGCCGCTATCTCGTGTGCGACGTCGAAGGGCCCGGGGCGCTCGTGCGGACGTGGAGCGCGGCGATGCCGGGCACGCTCAGCGTGTGGATCGACGGGGCGTCCGAGCCGTGGTACCGCGGCCCGGCCGAGCGCTTCCTGACCGCGCGCGGCGCGTGGGTGCTGCGCGACGCGGTCGGCGTGGACGTCGGCGATGCGTTCCGACAGCAAGAGGCGAACTACTTCCCGGTGCCGTTCGCGAAGCGACTGCGGATCGAGTATCGCGGCGACCTCCGCGAGCGCCACTTCTACCACGTCGCGCTGCGGCGATACGAAGCGGGCGTCTCGGTTCGTTCGATGCCGAGCGAACTGGACGAGGTCGCGCTCGACACCGTTCGCGGCGTGCTCGGCGCGTTGCGCACCCCGCCGAAGCCCGCCGGCACTCGCGTCGCGTTGCGCTTCGAGTTGCGCCCGGGCCGCCACGTCGTGCACGCATGCGACGGCCCCGGCGCAGTGCGACGGTTGCGGCTCCGCGTCGAGGCGCCGACCGAGCCGCCCGCCCGCGACGCGGCACTTCGGGGCGTCGTGTTGCGGATGCACTTCGACGGCGCGAGCGTCGCGCAGGTCGAAGCACCGCTCGGCGACTTCTTCGGGGCCGCGCCCGGGGTCATCCCGTACGGTTCGCAGCCGATGCGCGTCGCACCCGACGGCACGATGACGTGCGACTTCGTGATGCCGTTTCGTGCGCGCGCGGCGATCGAACTGGAGAACACGACGCAGTCGCCGGTCACGGTCGTCGGCGAAGCGATCGTCGCAGAGACGCCGTGGCGCGACGACTCGTCGCTCTACTTCCGCGCCGGGTGGTCGCTGGCCGGCGACGTGACCGCCGATCCGAAGCGCCCGGTCGAGGTGCCGTGGCTCGTCGCGAGTGGTCGCCCGGGTCGCCTGGTCGGGATCTCGATGACGGTCGTGAACCCGTCGCCGGTGCCGACCGCGTGGGGAAACTGGTGGGGCGAGGGCGACGAGAAGTTCCGTATCGACGGCGAAGTGGAGCCGTCGTGGTTCGGCACCGGCGCCGAGGACTACTTCAACTACGCGTGGAGCCGACCGACCCCGTTCGCGCATCCGTATTGCGCGATGCCGCACGCGACCGGACCGGGGCACCGCGGCTACGTCAGCAACGTCCGCTGGCACGTGCTCGACGACGTCTCGTTCCGTCGCTCGATCGACACGCGGATCGAACTGCTGCACCACACGCGAACGCCGGGCGTATCGGTCGGCGTGACGCGATACTGGTACGCGGCGCCGGGCGTCGCGGAGACACGGTCGCCGCTCAGCCAGCGCGATCTCGTCGTGCCGCCGCTGGTGCCCTGGCTGCCGGTCGCACGCCTCGGCAGTGCCGGTGCGCGCTTCCACCAACTCGAGGCGTGCGAGTTCAGCGGCGATGCCGTCCCGTTCGGCGCACCCGGCATGTCGGGGCTCGGCGGGCTCTCGTGGCAACCGAAGAAGGCGGGCGACCGCTTCGGAACGCCGTTGTCGACAGCCGAGGAGGCCGACTACCGCATTACCCTCGTGATGCGCACCGGTCCGGACGTCGCCGCGTTCCGCGCTCGCGTCGCCGGCAAGCCCCTCGTGCGCGTCGTCGACGGCCGCCGCCTCGATCCCGCGACGCCGATCGACCTCGCATCGAACGGTCCGCCGCGCCTCGTCACCGTTGCGTTCGCCCCGGTTCGCCTCGGGATCGGCGACTTCTTCCTCGTCCTCGAAGCCACCCGCCCCGGCGCGCTGGCCTGGGACTTCTTCGCAGTGCAGAAGCTCCCGCACAAGCGGTGACCCTGCGGCCGCCGCCGACGGCAAGGGGCACTCCGGGGCGGTGGCGGGCGTTGTTTGCGTTTGGCGGGCCGGTTCTGCACCGAATCACGCGATGCGTGCGCTTGGCGCGGTGATTCTGCACCCGATGCCGTTCATTGGCGGCGTTTTCGATGCACCTCGGTGCAAGATCGGCCCGCCAAACGCAAGCATGCCGTCTAAGTGGTGCAGAACCCGTGCGCCAAGCGTACTCAAACGCACAGGGCCGGCCACCTCCCCCGATGACTTTCGATCCCGAGACCGAGATTGCTGGGTGAGATGCGCGTTGAACCCAGCCTCGGCCTCCGGTTCGGAGCTTTCTCCTGGGGCCTCCCCTCCGCACCCCTCCCCGCCGACGCCGGCACTGGCAGGGTGCGGCCGACGCCGACGGCGAGGGGCACTCCGGGGCGGTGGCGGGCCTTGCGTTGTGTGGGCGGACGGTCGCTGCGGCGGATCTGTCCCATTCCGCGTCAGATCCGCGCCAGCGAGCCCGCCGCCGATGCGGGCACTGACGATCTCCCCTCACCGACGTCGGTCAGCGGGTGGGCGGGGCGGTCAGTCGGCGCTGCAGGTCCTCGAACGCTCGGATCGCGACGGCGGTCTGGCCGGCGGTGTAGGCGGTGAGGAACGCGCGGGCGCGGGCGGGGTCGGTCTCGTGCAGGGCGAGCGCGGTGCGCTCGGTGGTGGACTGGAGGTCGAAGAACGTCGCCTCGAGGCGCTCGCGGGTCGCGCGGACCAGCGGGAAGCAGCGCCCGTAGCCGGCTTCGAGCGTGCGGCAGACGTCGGCGAAGACTTTGAACGACGGCGGCTGGGGGCGCATGCGTGCGGCTTGCGTGAAGTGCGTCTCGAGCGCCCGGTCGGCATCGCCGAGCGCGAAGAACGGCGGGACGTCGTCGATGCCGGCATACCACGGGAGAAACACGCTCCCGTCGGGCCGACGCATCGAGATCCACGCGAGCGCGCCGATCGCCGGCGGCAACGACGGGCGGAGTTGAAACACGATCGAGTTGATCGTCGAGCTCGTGCAGATCGTGCGTTGCTCGGTGCCGTTCGGCGTGCCGATCCGGTAGCCGTCTGTCAGGTCGTAGGGGGTCTCCTCGTAGTGATCACGGACGACGCGCATCAGGTGCGCGGGCCGGAGCTTCTCCTTCGGCGCGACGAACGTCGGCAGGCGCCAGTCCTCGTGGATCCGTTCGGCCGCGAGCAACGAGAGGCCGCGCCACTGCCGCCGGAAGTTCCGTTCGTCGAGCCGGTTCTTCGGCGCGCTGTATGCCACCGTGAAGTTGAATGCGCCGTCGCGTTCGGGATCGTACCAGCCGTTCTTGCGCGCGTGCTCGATCAACCCGTCGCTCAGCAGGAAGCGGGATCGATCGTCGGGATCGACCTCGTGGATCGGGTAGGCGTTGGCGATGACGACGAGGCGATCGTCCGGAACGCGTGCGGCGATCCAGTGCTTGCCGCTGCAGATGCACAGCAGCCACGCCTCGGTCGGGTCGGCGATCGTCAGCGTGCGGCCCGAGTCGGCGTAACCGAACCGGTCGAGCAGTGCGGTGGCGACCGCGATGCCCTCGCGTGCGGTGCGCGCCCGTTCGGCGACGAGCCGCCGGAGCATGTAGCCGATCCCGCCGTGCTCGAGTTCGGGCTCCGTGATGCGCGACCGACACGCGTTCGACGCGAGGGCGACGCCGTGCTCGTTCAGGTAGGCATCGGAGTAGTGGAAGCCCGGCATCTGGCTCCACACGTAGGCGAACGTCTCGCGCACTTGCGGCAATTGGCCGCCGCGGACGAGCCGGATGGTCGCGCCGTCGGCGTGGCTGCGACGCGGCACCCTCCAGTGGTTGATCGTCGGGTGCTCGCCGGAGTCTTCGTTGTGCGCGAAGAGCACGCTGCCGTCGGCGGTGGTGCCCCGCCCGGCGACGACCGCGAAGCAGTCGAGGCCGTCGGCTTGCGTGGATCCGAGGCTCGCGGCAGGCGCGAGCAGTGCGATAAACGCGACGACGCGGAACGAGCTACAGCGCATTGGCGACCTCCTGGCGAAGGCCCGCGATTATAGCAACGGCAACTGTCGGACGCCGACCCTCAGGTGTCCGACGCGTCCTCTTCCTTCGACAGAATGAACTCGACCCGTGGATCCCACTTGTCCGCCTTCTGCCAGTCGTCGCTGCTGCCGCCGGACTCGATCGACGTGATCTTGATCTGCGGGGTTCGCGTCTTGATCTCCCACAGCATCGCCGCGAGTCGCTGGCGGTCGATGCCGGTGTTGCCGGCTTGGAACGTCATCATGAACTTGTAGTGGCGAACGCGCATGTCGCCGATGCGACGGCCCGGCGAATCGCTCGAGCGGATCTCGCGAACCGGGACCCCCGCCTTGGCGGCGGCGTTTCGCAGGTAGTCCTCGACGTCGGTCGGCTTCGTGCTCGTCAGACCCGAGCGCGCCTTGATCGCGTTGACCTCGCCGAGCCGCTTGATCGCGTCGTAGATCGTCGCCCTCTTCGAGTGATCCACGCGGAGCTGTGCGTCCTTGAGCGCATCGCGCGCGGCGTTTCGCTCCTGCATCATCAGGAAGAAGAACACGACCGCCGCGAGATTCGCGAGCACGAGCAGCGCGACCAGCAGCCGCCACGGGTCCTTGAACACGCTCATCATCACTGTCCACCTCCGTCGCGGAACTCGAAGCGGAACTGCGAGTAGAGCGTGGCTTTCGGCGCGTCCGGGATCTTGTCGTAGGCCTTCGCCGATCGCTGGCTGCCGAACTTCAGCACCTCCGACGACTCGAGCACCTTGATCAGCGGTACGCGCTCGGCCGGGTCGCGCAGGATGATGTTGCACACGGCGCCCTGTTGATCGAACCGGATCGACGGGATGATCGGCGACGTCGTCTTGCCGGTGATCTTCTGCATCTCGGCGATGCAGCGGAACACCTCGTTCCACGTATCGAGCGCGCAGTGGTGCACGTCGACCGCGTCGGTCTGGCCCATGTCGCGATCGGCGTTGTGCCGCGCGGTCGTCAGCTTGCTCTGCAACGTCCTGTGGCGCCGCAGCGGCTCCTTGCCGATCTTGCTGACGCGGATGCGCGGTCGTCCCTCGCCGTCCGGGCGGTTCGGCTCGACGTATTTCTCGAAGCCCGGCACCTTCAGGTCGAGCGCCGCCGTCTGCGCGACGCGGTAGTTGATCCGGTCGTAGGCGTCGCGGCTCACGTCGTATTGCGAACGGAACACGTAGCAGACGACGCCGAGGAACGCCAACAGCGCGACCAGGCACGCGGCGAGCGGCACCTTGATCGCCTCGAAGCGCTTCTGGAACGCGTACTCCTCGCGGCGGAACTGCGTGCCCGACGCGTCGCCGCCGAGCGGCTTGAGCGCGAGCCCGAGCGGCACCGATACGAACGGTTCGACGGTCGCGCGCTCGTCGTCGTCGAACGGGTGGTCGACGTACTCGAGCACGTCGAACGGCCGGACCGGGAGCCCGATGCCGGCGGCGATCGTCTCGTCGAGCGCCGGGATCGTGCTGCCCCCGCCGGTGAGCAGGAGCAGTTCGACCGGCTTCTTCGTCGGTACGCGCGCGAGCGAGCGATTCACCTCGCGCACGACGCGCTGCCGAAACGCCGCCATCCGTTGCACGAGCAGCTCGGACTCCAACTCGTCGCGATCCCGATCGATGTCCGACGGCTCGGGGAACGACTCGTCGTCGTCCACGACGACCATCTCCTCGGTTCCCTCGAGGTCCGGGCGCACCGCGTCGGCGATCTCCGGGATGCGCGTGCGCACCTTCGTCTCGGCGGCCGGCAGCGTCAGGTTCGTCTCGCGAGCCACCGCCGAGATGATCGACGAATAGCCGCCGCGGATGCCGCGGAGTTGGATCGGCTTGCCGTCCTCGACGACCATCAGCTTCATCGAGCGGTAGCCGATGTCGAGGAGTGCGATGGCACCGTGCTCCTTCGGATACGGCGTGATCGACAGGCTGTTGTAGTGCGCGAGCAGGTCGATGTCGGCGGCGATCGGTTCGACCTTCGCGGCCTCGCCCCACGAGAGTTTCTCGCGCAGCACCTCTTTGACGACCGCGACGACGATCAGGTCGCTCGAGTCGGCGCCCTCGCGCACCTGCACGAAATCGACGATCACCTCGTCGATCCCGAAGCTGAAGAGGTGGCTCTCCGACTCGTACTTGATGATCTTGCGGATCTGCTCCTTCGACGTGAACGGCACCGTGATCTCGCGGATCACGGACGCGTGCGCGTCGAGGCCGAGCACGGCTTGGTCGCGCGGCAGCCGCCCGTCCTTGAACGTCGACGCGAGCAGCTCCGACGGCGACGCCTCGTCGGTCGACTGCGGCACCGGCGTGTCGGAGAAGTGGTAGATCCGGTAGCCCTTGCCGGCGGTCTCCAGACCGACGACCTTCGTCGAATATGCGCCGAGATCGATGCCGACCGAACGTGCCATGGGCGGTCTCTACTCTCTACTGGCGGCCGGTCGACAGCTCGTCGAGCGTCGCGCGCTGCGCCGGCGTCAGGATCTCGCGATACAGACGGTCCGCATAGCGCTTGTTGACCTCCTGAATGCGCGGATAGTAGCCCTTCTTCATCTCGTTGTCGATGCTCTTGAGCTCCGCGTCCCACTCGCGATACAGCGACTCGCGCTGATCGATCTGCGCGCGCGTCAGCCCGAGCTTCGCGTCGAAGTCCGGCTGCGTTTCGACACGTGTGATCGGGCGCCACACGCCGATCTCGACGAGCCACGGCGACACGGCGAACACGGCGCCGCCGCCCAGCACGAAGAACAGCACGCAGACGACGGCCAGCGTCATCTTCGCCTTGGAGAGGTTGGTCATCGGTCGTCTCCCTCGGTGGTTGCCGGGCGGTCGCCCGACAAGCGGTAGAGCGCGTCGAGTCGAGGCAGGTAGAAGCGATCGGGTGCCGTGCCGCGGCCGATCGGGTCGGGGCGCGCCACGGCTTGCCAGCCGGCGCGGACCGTTCCGATCGAATCCGACGCGTCGCGCCCGAGCCACCACAGCGCGCCGACGATCAGGATCGCCGCAGCCGCGACCGCCGCGATCCGTCGCATCGACGGCAGCAGCCGGATCAGCGGATGGTCGTCGGCGATGCGCCGAATCGTCGCCATGACCCGGCTGCCGAGACCCGCCGGCGCGCCGCTGGGGCGCCCGTGGCGAAGTCCGCCGCCGAGCGCGCCGAAGAACGCGAGCGTCTCGCGCTCCGTTTCGGATGCGGCCAGCGTGCGCTCGACCCGCGTGCGCTCGTCGGGCGTCGCCTCGTCGTCGTGGTAGCGGCCGAGACGCAGCGCGTCGTCGGTCGGTCGTTCTCGGTCGTCCATCGGTCGAATCTCGTCTTCCATGCCGTTCGACGTCATCCCCGGCAGTAGGCTTCCAGTTTCCTCTTCAACCGCGCCCGGGCGCGGAACAGGCGCGACTCGACCGTGCCCTTGGAGCAGCCGAGCACCTCGGCGATCTCCTCGTAGCTGAGTCCCTGGACCTCGCGCAACACGAGGATCTCCCGGAACTTCGGCGGCACGGCCTCGAGCGCCTCGTGCATCTTCTCGAGGAACTCACGCTCCAGAAGCGGGGCCGACGGATCGGTCGATTCCGTCGGGGCGGCCGGCTCGATCTCGTGGATCACGTCCACCGCGTGCGTCCGCGCGCGGTCCCGACTCTTGATGAAGTCGAGCGAGCGGTTGATCGCGATGCGGTAGATCCACGTGTAGAACCGGGACTTCTGTTCGAAGTCCGCCAGCTTGCGGAACGCCTTGACGAACACCTCCTGCGTCACGTCCTCGGCCTGGCCCGGATCGCGAACCATGCCCCAGACGAGGTTGTAAATCCTGTCCTGGTAGCGCTCTACGAGCAACTCGAAGTCGTCGACGGCGCCGGCGAGGACGCGGCGGACCACTTCGGCGTCAGACGTCGGATCGCGGTCCGTCATGGGCGTCTTTGACCGGGTGCCGGGAGGGGTTCTTCCCGGATTCTGCCGGTGCGGAGGCAGATGTCCAGGGCCTGCGGCCTCGAATCGAGACCCGCGGGGCCGCGGCTAGCCGCGGGACTCGTGGGGCGGCAGGTCGTGGCCGAGCTTGTCGCGCTTGGTCTCGAGGTAGCGGACGTTCTCCGCCGTCGACGGCGTGAGCAGCGGCACGCGCTCGACCACCTCGACGCCGTGGGCCGTCAGCGCCGCCGCCTTGCGCGGGTTGTTCGTCATCAGGCGCACGCGCCGGATGCCGAGCATGTGGAGCATCTGAGCGGCCATGCCGTAGTTGCGTGCGTCGGGCGGGAAGCCCAGCCGTTCGTTGGCTTCGACCGTGTCGTAGCCGTGCTCCTGGAGCCGGTAGGCGCGCATCTTGTTCGTCAGCCCGATGCCGCGTCCCTCTTGCCGGAGGTAGAGCAGCACGCCGCGCCCCTCCTTCGCGATCGCATCGAGCGCGTACTGTTTCTGCAGCCCGCAGTCGCAGCGCAGGCTCCCGAAGACGTCGCCGGTGAGGCACTCCGAATGCAGCCGCACGAGCACCGGCTCTTCGATCGGCGGCGCCGGCTCGTCGGTGTTCGCATCGATGCCGAGCGTCGTCGCGACGTGCTCGGCGGGGTCGACCTTCGAGCTGAACACGTGCGCGCGGAATTGGCCTTCCGGCAACGGCAGTTGCACGGTGACGTCGTGGCGGACGTTGCCGTCGTCGTTTTCGATCCGGTAGCGGATGAGCTGATCGACCGCGCACATCTTGAGCCCGTGTCGCTCGATGAACGTCTCCAGCTGCGGGACGCGTGCCATCGTGCCGTCTTCGTTCATCACCTCGCAGATGACGCCCGACGGGTGCAGCCCCGCGAGGCGCGCGAGATCGACCGATCCTTCGGTCTGTCCGGGTCGCACGAGCACGCCGCCGTCGCGCGCGCGAAGCGGGTGGATGTGCCCCGGGCGGAGCAGGTCGTCCGCGGTGCACGACGGGTCGATGATCTGGCGAATCGTGCGCGCGCGGTCCGACGACGACACGCCGGTCGTCGTGCCCTCGCGCGCGTCGACGGACACCGTGAACGCGGTGCCGAGGTTCGCGGTGTTTCGCTCGCACTGCGGCGGCAGCGCGAGGTGATCCGCGAGCCCCTCTTCGATCGCGATGCACACGAGCCCCCGCGCGTGCGTGATCATGAAGTTGATCGCGTCGGGCGTGGTCTTCTCGGCCGCGATGACGAGGTCGCCCTCGTTCTCTCGATCCTCGTGGTCCACGAGGACGATCGGGCGGCCGGCGCGCAGTTCGTCGAGGATTTCGGGGATCGGGCTGAACGGGGAACGCATGGATCAAGGGTAGCCTCGATCCATGCGGGTGTCAGGCGAATCCGCGGTGGACGGAGGCGGTTACTTCAGATCGGAACGAGAATCGATGATGCCGTCGATCAGGCCGTAGTCGAGCGCTGCCTTGGCCGAGAGCCAGTAGTCGCGCGACGCGTCCTCGATCATCTTCGCCTTCGCGATGCCGGTCTCGTGCTCGACGATCTCCGCGTAGACCTCCCGGATGCGGAGGATCTCCTTGGCCGTGATCTCGAGGTCGCTCGCCTGGCCCATCGCGCCGGTGGACGGCTGGTGCAACAGGAAGCGCGCGTTCGGCGTTGCGAATTTCTTGCCCTTGTCGCCGCCCATGAAGATCGTGACGCCGGCGCTCGCACAGAGGCCGGTCGCGACCGTGACGACCGGGCACGACACGAACTTCATCATGTCGTACATCGCGAAGCCCGAGTCGGCCGAACCGCCCGGCGAGTTCACGTAGACGTGGATCGGGGCCTTCGGGTCGTTCTGTTCGAGCACGAGCAGACGGGTGATGACGTCTTGCGCGAGGCTGTCGGTGACCTGCTTGCCGGCGATGATCGTCCGGCTCTCCATCAGCGCCTTGCTCATCCAGGCGCCGCCACCCTTGCTCTCGTCCTTGGCCGCGTCGGCCAGGTGCTGGGCCGTCGTTTCGGATCGCTGCATCGTCGTCTCCCCGGGGTTCGCGAGTTGTCTGGGCCGACCGGCCGGGAGGGCCGGACCGTCCGGTGATCCCTATCGGCGTCTGCTCGGCTCAGTCTGAAACATCGTCCCGCGACCGGCGCGCGTCAACCGCCCCGGGATCCGGGGTCGCGTCCGAGCGGCTTCGTTCCGATAGGAGAGGGAGGCAGTCGGCGCCGGGGCGGACTTGCCGAGAGACGGCCGAAATGTGACACTCGGGGTTGGCCCGGAGAGGATGCGGCAGTGGTCGGAAAGCCGCGCACGGGTGGCACCGCGGCGCCCGCCGCCACGCGCCACCGGCCCCACCCCGGGCGGAGGGAAGACGGACCCATTTCGGAACCCGCCGAATCCATGCCCGCTCGCGTCGAGTCGATCGCCGAGTTGCGGCGACTCGTGCAGAGCCCGGTCGAGCATCGCAACGACCTGACGGGCAAGCTCTACGGGTCGCGCATCTCGATTTTCATCACGCGCTTCTTCCTCGCGCGCGGCTGGCACCCGAACGTCGCGAGTGCGCTGATGCTCGTCAACGGGCTCGTCGGCTCCGCGATGCTGATGTTCGGCGGGGTGTGGACCGTCGTCGGCTTCTTCCTGCTCGAGACCTACTACCTGTTCGACTGTGTCGACGGCGAGTTGGCGCGCTACCACGGCCTGAGTCACCTGAAGGCCGCCTACTACGACTACATGGCGCACGTCGCGGTGAAGTCGGCGATGTTCCTCGCGCTCGGCTACGGGTTGTCGCGGGAGATCGGTGCAATGTGGCCGTTCTTCGTCGCGCTCGCACCGACGCTCGCGATCCTGTTCTCGAAGATCGCGTCGGACGTGCACTACCAGATCTTCTGCAGCAAGTTCCTCGTCGATCGCGACGAGCCGGCGATCCGTCGGCTCGACGAAGCGCGTCCCGCGGTCGAGTCGGCTGGGTCCTCGGCGTCGCCGGCATCGGAACCAGCGCCGGCGCGGCCGTCCCGCCTGGGCGTCGTTCGCGAACTGGTGCTCAACTTCGACTTCTACCTCGTTCTGTTCTTCGTCGCCGCGCTCGTCGACCTCCTGCTTCCGATGCCGGCGGCATGGCCCGCGTGGACGAGCGCCACGATGTTCTTGTTCCTCGGCTACGCGGTGGTGTTGCCGCTCAACTGCATCGATCACGTGTGCGCCGATCTGTTCTCGACCCGCATGCTCGATCGCGTCGCGCAGTTGCGGGATCGCGTCGAGGGGCGCCGGCCGTGAACGTCCTCGGAATCTCGGCGCTGGACAACGACTGTCACGCCGCGCTGTTCGTCGACGGCGAACTCCGCTACGCGATGGGCGAGGAGCGCATCTCTCGGCAGAAGATGCACGCCGGGTTTCCGGGGCGCGCCGTCGCCGAAATTCTCGACCGCGCGGACGTCGACCCGTCGGCGATCGACGTCGTCGCCTACCCGTTCAGCCCGTGGCTGCGCGAGGGGCGGCAGATCGCGGCAGCCTGGTTGCGCGACCTCGGCCCGACGCTCGCGTGCGGTCAACCGTGGCGCAGCAAGTGGACGCACGTCGCCCGACACGGCCTGTGGACGAAGCGTGCGATCGCCGCGCACCGGCGCTTTCACAACGAGCTGGATCGTGAACTCGCGGCGCTCGGCCTGGGCGGCAAGAAGGAGATCATCGAGCACCACGAGGCGCACGCGGCGTCGGCGTTCTACACGTCGGGCTACGAGGATGCGCTCGTCGTCACGGTCGACTGGTACGGCTCCGGGCTCGCGGGCAGCGTGAGCCTCGCCAATGCGTCGACCGGGCTCGAGCGGATCAAGAACGTCGCGTTCCCGCACAGCCTCGGGATGTTCTACGCCGGCGTGACGCAGGCGCTGGGATTCACGCCACAGCGGCACGAGGGCAAGGTGGTGGGGCTCGCGGCGTACGCCGACCCGAACGACGTGCTCCCCGAGTTCCTCGATCGGTTCGACCGAAGCGACGGCGACTTCCGCTGTCGCTGCGCGTTCGACAACCGCTTCACCCGCGGCCTCGCCGAGCGCTACACGCGCGAGCAGGTCTCGGCGGCGGCGCAGGCGGCGCTCGAGATCGTCGTCCGCGACTTCGTCGCGCACTGGGTCGCGAAGACCGGTCGGCGGCGCGTCGCACTCGCGGGCGGCGTGTTCGCGAACGTGAAGCTCAACCAGCGCATCTACGAGATTCCCGAGGTCGAGTCGGTCTACGTCCACCCGGCGATGGGGGACGGCGGCACCGGCGTCGGTGCTGCGCTCGCGGCGCTCGCGCGCCGCGGCCGCGTCCGCCCGTTCCGGCTCGACAACGCGTTCCTCGCGCCGCCGACACCGGAGGCGGACATCGTCGCCGCGCTCGAGCGCAGCGGCCTTCGCTACGAGCGCATGGCCGACCCGTCGGAGCGGATCGCGGAACTGCTGGCTTCGAACCACGTCGTCGCCCGGTGCGCCGGTGCGATGGAGTACGGTCCGCGTGCACTCGGCAACCGTTCGATCCTCTACCCCGCGGTCGACCCGACCGTGAACGATTGGTTGAATCGCCGGCTGCAGCGCAGCGAGTTCATGCCGTTCGCGCCGGCGACGCTGATCGACCATGCATCGCGATGCTACATCGGCCACGAGGGGGCATCCCACACCGCCGAGTTCATGACGATCACGTTCGACTGCACGGACTACATGAAGAAGACGAGTCCGGCAGCGGTGCACGTCGACGGCACCGCGCGCCCGCAGTTGATTCACCCGGACCGCAACCCCGGCTTCCACGGACTGCTCGCCGCCTACCACGCGCGCACCGGCATTCCGACCGTGATCAACACGAGCTTCAACATGCACGAGGAGCCGATCGTCAAGACGCCCGACGACGCGATCCGCGCGTTTCGCCTCGGCCGGCTTCCCTACCTCGTCCTCGACGACTTCCTCGTCGCTGCCGACGCGCAGGCCGTCGAGTCGGCCGCGGTCGAGGAGACCGCCCGCTAGCCGTGGCCCGGGGCGACTGGTACGAGCCGGCCGCGATCGCAGCGAAGGACTGCATCGCGCTCGCCGCACTCGGGTCGGGTGCGATCCGGTGGATTCGGCGCGGGGAGAACGATCCGGCGCGGGGCCGCCCCTACAACGTCTTCGCCTACCACCGGGTCATGGAGCCGAGCGGCTTGTTCTTCGGGATCCGACCGTCGGAGTTCGAGGCGCAGTGCCGCTTTCTCGCGCACCACTATCGCGTGCTCCCGTTCGAGGATCTCGTCGCGCGGGCGCAGGCCGGCGAGCCGGTCGCCGACGCGATCGCGATCACGTTCGACGACGGGTATCGCGACAACTACGACGTCGCGTTGCCGATCCTCGAGAAGTACGGGCTGCCCGCGACGATCTTCGTCGTGACCGAACCCGTGACGACGCGTGAGCCGCTGTGGCACGACCGCGTGACCTACGTCTTTCAGGCGACGATGCGCGAGCGTGTCGCGCTGCGCGTCGGCGACGTCGATCTCGACTTGCGCGTGAACGGGCGCGAGTCGCGGCTGCGTGCGATGGACCAGACCCACCGCGCCCTGAAGAAGCTGCCCGAGGGGGACAAGTGGCTCGCCGTCGAGGACGTTCGCCGCGCGGCGGGGGTGCACGATTACAGCGACGTCGCCGGCCTGATGATGACCTGGGACCAGGTGCGCGACGCGGCACGACGCGGCTTCGCGATCGGCGCGCACACCGTCACGCACCCGATCCTCACGCGCATTCCGATCGAACAGGCGCGCCGGGAGATCGACGACGGCAAGGCCGCGATCGAGGCCGAGATCGGGGCGGACGTCACTGCGTTCGCCTACCCCAACGGTGGTGCCGAGGACTTCTCCCCGGCGATCCGGGAGCATCTCGTCGCGACCGGCTTTCGGTGCGCCGGGTCGCGTGGGCTCGAGCCGAACCGCCCGCAGGGCGATCCCTACGACGTGCGCCGGTGGACGCCGCACCCGTTCTCGGTCGCGCGGATGGCGCTCAAACTCGCGTGGGGCTCGCGCGGCTGACGGATCGGTTTGCTCGCCGATTAGGCGTCGGTGGTATCGCGTTCGCGGATCGGCACGACCCCGGTCAGGTCGGCTTCGACGCCCCGCTTGGCGAGCATCGTGTCCGCGTCGTCGAGGGCGAGTACGAGTGCCTCGAGGAACAGCCGATCGGCGCGTGCGTCGTCGGCGAGCACGCGGAGTGCGACCCCTTCGATGTGACGGCGAAGCAGGTCGGGATCGTGGATGTTCTTCCAGTGGAAGAGCAGCTGGTTCTTCAGCAGTGCGAGTTGGATCTGGCGATCTTCGTATCGCCGGCTGATCGTGCCGCGATGCCGGTGATGCACGACGCTCTCGGGCTCGTAGCGCACCGCCCATCCGTGGCGCCACGCACGATAGCCGAGATCGATGTCTTCCCAGTAGAACGGGTAGTAGTCCGCATCGAAGCCGCCGAGCGTGCGCAGCCGCTCGGTGTGGTAGAGCGTGCAGCCGCCGACGCCGAAGAAGATCGTGCGCGGCTCGTCTTGACTCGGCCCGGCGGCCTCGAGACCCGGTTGCACGAACTGGATGAAGCCGTCGCGGAACTCGGCGTCGACCACCGACTCGACGGCGCCGCCGTATGCCGGCAGCAGGATCCGTGGCACGACGCTGAACAAGTTGTCGTCGTCGGTCGCGGCGAGCAGCGGTGCGAGGAAGTCTGCCTCGACGTGGATGTCGTTGTTCAGGCTCAGCGTCCACGGCCGGTCGACGAGCGCGAGCCCATCGTTCACCGCGGTCGAGAAGCCCCGGTTCTCGTCGAGGCGATGGGCGGTGACGCGCGGGAACTGCTCGGCCAGCAAGCGCGGCGTCTCGTCGCTGCTCGCGTTGTCGACGACGATGACCTGATGGTCACCCGGGCACCGATCGAGCGCGTCGAACAGCGGCGGCAGGAACTTGCGCAGCAGGGGCGCGCCCTCGAACGAGGGAATGATCACCGCGATGTCGGTCATGATCGGTAGTCCTTCAGTCGTCGGCCCAACTCGCCGCGGAGCGTCAGTCGGGCGGCACGGGATGCGGCGATGGCGCGCAGCAAGTCGCGGCAGGCGTCGTGTTCGGAACGGAGTGCGTCGGCGTGGGCGAGGGCCTCGCCGAGTCGCGCGTCGAGGTCGCGCGCATGCGCCTCGATGCGCGTCATCGCGCGGTCGGATTCGGCCTTCGCCTCGGCGGCGGCATCGAGCGCGTCGCAGGCTTTCGCAAAGTCGGCGCGCAAGCTGTCGCGCTCGCGGGTGAGCCCGTCGAGCTGCGCCGTCAGTTCCCCCTCGACGCGTTCGACTTGCGCGCGGAGCGCTTCGATCGATTCGCCGCGCCGTTCGCTCTCGGCCTTCTGTGCGTCGATCTCGGCGTTGAGGTCACGTGTCAGTCGCTCGCTCTCGCGTTCGAGTGCACGGATCTGCTCGGCACGCCGCTCGCCCTCGGCGATGTGGGCCTCGATCTCGTCGCGGAGCGCGTCGGTGCACCGTTTGACCTCTGCCTCGATGTCGGCCGCCCGGTCGGCGGCGAGTCGAGCGTTTTCGCGTTCGAGCGCGCGGATCTGCTCGGCACGCCGTTCGCCCTCGGTCGTGAGCGCCCCGACCTCGTCACGGAGGACACGCGTCGTACGGTCGGCCTCGCGTTCGAGTTCGTCGCGAACGCGCGCGAGCGCCGCGTCGTGTTCGGCGCGAAGGGCTTCGACGGTCTCGGCGTGGTGCGCCCGTTCGCGGTCGGACGCCGCCCGGTGTTCCTCGGCGTCGCGTTCGAGCGATGCGATCGTCTCCGAGCGCCGCTCGGCCTCCTCGCGGTGATACCGCAGCTCCGCGGTGCTCGACGCGATCGTCTCGTCGCGCAACGCGATCGTCTGCCGCAGCGCGCGGATCTCCTCCTCGAGGGCGTTGCACTGGTCGCGCAGCCACCCGGCTTCCGTGCGGTGCGTCGCATACGCGTCGCGCACCGGCCACGAGTTCTGCGGCAAGGCGGCGAGCAGGGACGCGACGTCGACCTCGACGCCGAGGCGGGTCGTCACGGCGCGAAGGCCGTCGGCCGCCGCGCGCAGGAGGTCGGCGCGGGATCGCGCGGTCACGGATTCGACCGCGGCTGCGAACGGCTCGCGAAAGGCGTCGTCCGGCGATGCGGGCGTTTCGGCGGCGGCGGCGCGTGCCGCTTCGTAGGTCGCCATCGTGTCGTCGGCCATTGCAGCGACGTCACGAACCCACTCGGTCCGACCACGCACGCGTTCGCGCAACTGCGGATCGGCGATCAGCGCTTCGAGCTTCGCGCGCAGGTCGGCCGCGTCGCCGGGGCGAAAGCCGACGCCGCGCCCGTCGGCGATCGCTTCCCCGAGACCGCCGTGATCTGCAGCGATGACGGGCAGGCCGGCGAGAAACCCCTCGCGCAGCGTGATGCCGAATGCCTCGTGCCACGTCGACGGGACGACCAGCACGTCGAGGTTCGCGAGGATCTCCGGCACGCGGCTCGGCTCGTATCGGCCGTGCAGGGTCGTCTCGACGTCGTCGGGGATCGCGGCCTCGAGGCGGGCACGGTAGCCGTCGTCCTCGTGATAGGGGACGAACTCGCCGTGGACGTGGAGTGCGATCGCGTCCCCGAGGCCGGCGGCCGCTTCGAGCAGGACGTGGACGCCCTTCGACGGGATCACGGTGCCGAGCACGCCGACGCGCAGCTTGCCGTCGGCCGGCTCGGTCCTCGCGACGTCCGCGAAACCGTCGCGCTCGAGGCCGTGTTCGATCACGTCGATGCGGTCGGCGTCGAGGCCCCAGTCGGCGAAGAATGCCGCGTAGGTTCGCGACGGCACGATGATGCGATCGACGCGGCGAAGGCGGCGGAGGATCTCGTCGTCCCACGCGGCGATCACCTCCCGCGCCGCGCGGTCGCCGACCGGGTGGGCCGGGTCCGGGAAGAACCCCGGCCAGGTTCGCCGCATGCAGTCGAGGCAGTGGTCGCGGTCGATCGGATCCTGGAAGTCCCCGTCGGTGTCCACGCGCTGCCCGCGCGGACAGACCATCCAGAAGTCGTGCAACGTCATCACGGTCGGAATCCCGCGTCGCGCGAGTTCGTCGAGCATGCCCGTGCTCAGGCACGTCAGATGGTGGACGTGCACGAGGTCCGGTGGCCAGTCGTCCAGCAGCCGGGCGAACGCACGGTCCACGCCGGGTGCCGCGTAGAGGTAGGAGAAGTCGCGCGCGTCGCGGAACGTGTTGTTGATCGTGTCGACGCGAATCCCGTCGTGGGTGTAGTGGCGGAGCCCGTACTCCTCGTCCTCGGGGTCCGACGTCCGACACAGGATGCGCACGTCGTGATCGCCTTCGAACGCGCGCACGAGCGACCGGATGTGCACCTGCGTGCCGCCGACACTCGCGGGCAGGTAGCCGGCAGTCACGTAGCGGATCTTGATGGGCGTTCTCCTCGGCGACGCGCTTTTCGACGACGGCTCCAGTTCGTATCCTCGGGCCGTTGGCGATACAACCTTTATTGTAGCGCTTGACCGGTGCGAAGGACCAACCGATGCCCGACCTTCCGGCGATCGACGAACCGCCGCGTGTCGCGCCGAATACGGCGCTGCTCGTCGCGAGTGGAGACCTCCGACTCGACGCGAACCGCGCGTGCTGGCCGGCGCAGCAGGCGATGGAGCGCGAGGCCGCCGCCGCGTTCGAGGCGGCCGGCTGGCGGCTCGTCCGTGCGCACGACGAGCGCCCGGGCGCCGGCCACGGGTTCATCGCGTCTCAGCGCGAGGGGATGGACGTCTTCGCGACGATCGATCGCGACGCGCCACTCGTCGTCGCCGAGGCCGTCTGGCAGTACTCGCACCATGTGTTGGCCGGTTTGATCGCGCATCGCGGGCCGATCCTGACGCTCGCGAACTGGTCGGGTGCGTGGCCGGGGCTCGTCGGCGCGCTGAACCTCAACGGGTCGCTCGCGAAGGCCGGCGTCCGGTACTCATCGCTGTGGGGCGAGGACTTCGCCGCGCCGGTCTTCCGCGATCGTCTCGCGACCTGGCTCGCGACGGGCGCGATCCCGTACGACACGTCGCACGCGGTCCCGTTCGATCCGACGTGCGTGCCGGCCGAGGCCGCGCGCGTCGCCGATGCGCTGGCGGACGATCTGTCCCGGCGCCGCGCGATCCTCGGGGTCTTCGACGAGGGCTGCATGGGGATGTTCAACGCGATCATCCCGGACCACCTCCTGCACCCGACCGGCGTCTTCAAGGAGCGGCTGAGCCAGTCGGCGCTCTACGCCGAGATGTGTGCGACCGCCGATGCCGACGCCGACGCCGCGCGGGCGTGGCTGGATGAGGCCGGAATGCGCTTCGTCGTCGGGGACGACCCGGCCACCGATCTGACCGACGATCAGATTCGCGAGCAGTTGAAGATGTATGTCGCCGCCGTGCGGATCGCCGACGACTTCGGCTGCGACGCGATCGGGATCCAGTACCAGCAGGGGCTCAAGGACCTCGCGCCGGCATCCGACCTCGCGGAGGGGCTGCTCAACAACCGCGATCGCCCGCCGGTCCGCTCCCGCGACGGATCACGCGTCCTCTTCGACGGGCAGCCGCTGCCGCACTTCAACGAGGTCGACGAATGCGCCGGTCTCGACGCGTTGCTGACGAATCGCGTTTGGCGGGCATTCGGCGAGCCGCCCGAGACGACGCTGCACGATCTTCGCTGGGGCGACGTCGACCGGTCGGGGAGCGTCGACGACTGGGTCTGGGTCTGGCTCATCAGCGGAGCCGCTCCGCCGGCGCACTTCATCGACGGGTATCGCGGCGCGTCGAGCGAACGCCAACCACCGGTCTACTTCCGGCGCGGCGGCGGGACGCTCAAGGGCGTGAGCCGCCCGGGTGAGATCGTCTGGTCGCGCATCTACGTCGAGGACGATGCGCTGTGGATGGACGTCGGTCGCGGCAAGGTCGTTGCGCTACCGGCCGACGAGACCGACCGTCGCTGGCGCGAAACCACGCCCCAGTGGCCGATCATGCACGCCGTCACCTACGGCGTCGATCGCGATGCGATGATGGCGAAGCATCGCGCGAACCACGTCAACGTCGCCTACGCGACGACGGCGGATTCGGCGGATCGACTCGTCGCGGCGAAGGCGAGCCTCGCCCACCGCCTCGGCCTCCGAGTCCACCTCTGCGGCACCACCCGCGACGGCCACCCCTTGCAGGGCTAGCTTCCCCTCGAGCGACGCAGAAGTCTCAGACCTCGCCGGGTGACGAGGCCGTTGTTCGGGAAGAGACCCGCGCATCCGGTGGGGGCGTGACAGCCCCTGCTGAGCGCATAGGCGCGAGCACATTCGCGCGCAAGCGCACTGCGCTCAGCCGAACCGCGGCCCGGCGCGTCGCTTTCGGTCGCCCCGTCGCTGCTCGCGACGGGACGCCTCTGTAAGCGAAGCAGGGGCTGTCATGCCCCCACCGTACGCGCGCCGGTGCCTCTCCCCGGATCGTCGGCTTCGTTAGCTGACGAGGTCCTTGAGACCCTTCAAGGCGGTCGCCTTGACGACGTTGCGGGCGGGCTTCGCCTTGAACATCATCTCCTCACCCGTGAACGGGTTGATGCCCTTGCGCGCGCGGGTCGCCGGCTTGCGGACGACGCGGAGCTTCAGCAGGCCGGGGACCGTGAACGTGCCCGGGCCGCGACGCGACAGGTCCTTCTTAATCAGGCCGGCCATCTCGTCGAAGACGGCGGCGACGTCGCGCTTGGCGAGCTCGGTCTTCTCGGCGAGGTCGGAGAGGATCTGGCTCTTGGTGCGCGCCTTCGGGGCGGCCTTGGTCGCCTTCTTTGCGGGGCGTTTCTTCGCGGTCTTGGCTTTCGCTCGGGCCATCGTGGGGCTCCTTTCGATGAGCAGTTCGGAACGGTTCCTGCGGCGCTCGACCGGAGCGAACCGGACGCGGGGTCAGGCTGCAACGGGGGCGTCGAACGTCGCGATTTTCGGAGGGTCCGCTCTCTCTCGCTTCTGCACGAGAGCGTCCCTGGCAAAGCGTCTTGGAGACGCGCTTCAGCACGCGCCTCGAAGCGTGCGGTACCGCCCTGGTCCCGCGCGCTCGGAACCCTACAGGTTGCCCCGCAGCGAGGCAACTCGTTTTTTTCGAGCGTCGCGCGAAACGGAGGATCGTTTCAGCCTACGTACATAGGGGTTTTCGGACCCCGTCGTGGTGCGGTGCCGTGTCGGTCACGGGCCGCTCGTCGACGTGACGGGCTCGAAGTCGCGACGAGTCGTTCGCGTCGAATCGCCCGAAAACCCTTGTTTTCAAGGGTTTTGGGCGCACAGCGTCGGCTGCGTACGGGGCACCGATCGTGTGTGTTTCACGGACGGAGACCGCGCTCGTCGACGGGGCTCGCGTGCGCCGGGCGTGGCGCGACTGACTCGCGATATCCCCGAAAAAAAAAGCGTATCCTCGCGCTCAGTCGCGTGTGCTGGCGGTGAACGTCGGCGTGCGCGGGGCTTCGGGCGCTGCGCTCGACGCGTGCTGACGGTGGAAGAGTTCCACCGCGATCGCGCGGCCGAGCGGCGCCGTCGGGACGGGCTGGTCGCGTTCGAGCCGGTCGGCGGTGCGTTCGAGGAAGGCCGGGTCGAAGATGCCGCGCTCCACGCACTCGCGGGACCGGAGCACCTCCACGAGGAAGTCGCGAACGGCGGGGTCGTGAAGCGGGCTCGACTGGGCGGCCGTGTCGACCGCCCGACCGCGGCTACCGAGGATCCGTTGCACGCGGCCCACGATCGGCGGTTGGCCGGTCCGGGCGAGCGGGATCCGGGCGATCGCCGGGGCGAGGCGTTCGATCGCGCGCGCGACGACGGGCTGGTCTTCCCCGCGGTGCACGGACGGCAACCGCTGCGCGAAGTCGACGAGCGAGGGGTGGGACAGCGGTGCGATCGCGATCGCGCGGCGCTCGAGCAGTCGCATCCGGTGCGCGTCGGCGCCCCGTGCCCGGTGGGTGTGATGCAGGTGATCGAGCACGTCGTAGCCGCTCGTGTAGCCCGGAAACAGCTCGGCGCCGAGCCACGCGAGTCGCGTCGACAGGCGGGTGCGCGCCATGCGCCGGAAGTCGTCGGTGAACCAGCCGCCGTCGGCGAGTACGCCGCGTCCGTCGAACAGCGGTTCGTCGCAGATGCGCTGGACGATCCGCGCCCGCGGCGCGTAGTGCGCGCCGGAGAGCGCACGCGGCCGGCCGAAGCGGGTGTGGTGACCGCCGAGGCAATGGGCGGCGTCGAGGAGCAAGGACGCGGTCGGCGGGAGTCGGTGCGCGAGGCGCAACACGTCGGCGGAGAGCGCGGGGCACGCGCCGTCGGTGAGGCCGACGCCTTCGAGGAGCCACTGCTCGGCCGGGAGCGCGGGGTCGTCGGCGCGGTCGATGTCGAGGGACAGCGCGTCGGCGATCGCGCGGGCAGTCGCGTCGTCGGCGCTGCCGGGAGCGCCGGTCGCGTAGAGGCGCATCGGGGCGGAGGCCGCATGGAGCGCGGCGACGAGCAAGCGCGACCCGAGGTCGCCGTCGAGCGGGACGTCGACGACCGGTGCGCCGCGCACACACGCCGACACCGCGTTCGACACGAGATCCGCGAGTTCTTCCGCCGCCTCGCCGACGTCGCGCTTCGACGCCGCGTCGCCGTAGTCGAGGCGCCAGTACTGCGTGACCTTCGCCCGTCCGGGACGGACCTCGACCATCGTGCCGCCCGGCACCGCTGCGACGCCTTCGAAGAACGTGTCTGCGCCGAGCGGCATTCCCATCGTCAGGAAGTCGGCGACCGCGCCGCGGTCGACGTCGGCGTGCGGCCCGAACGGATGCACGAGGGCGCGCGCTTCGCTCGCCACCGCGATCGAGTCGCCGTCGATTCGGTAGAAGAGCGGCCGCTGCCCGAGCCAGTCGGTGCCGAAGATCACGCGGCCCTGCGCACGGTCGACGAGGAAGAGCGAGAACAGGCCGCGAAGGTGGCGCAGGCACGCCGACCCGTGTGCGCGATAGGCGTCGATCGCGCGACGCGCGGACGAGCGGTCGCCGTCGCCGAACACGATCCCGTCGACCGTCGCGACGATCTCGCCGTCGACGGCGACCTCGGGCGCGTGCAGCGGCGAGGGCAGCGTCGCGTGGCCGACCGCGCCTTGCCCGTAGGCGACCGTCTGCGTCCCGTCCGCGTGACGCGGGTCGATCGCGATCAACATCGACTGCACGCGACGGCCGACCTGGGCCTCGTCGACGGCTCCGAAGTGGTGAATTCCAGCGATGCCCGGCATGTTCTCCCCCTCACCCCCCCGGTGCCGCACCCAGCGGCCTCACTGCCATCGGAATGGCGTCGGGCGGGCGAGGCGGAAAACGGTTCGCGCCGTCTCTGAACGAGCGGGCGCGGTCAGCTGCGCTGGCGAACGCGGTCGAGTGCCGCGGCGGCGATGATGATCGTGCCGACGAGGATGTCCTGCACGAAGTTCGGCAGGCCGAGGACGGTGCAGCCGTTGCGGAGGAACGCCATGATGAACGACCCGACGAGCGAGCCGAGCACGCTGCCGGCGCCGCCGCGCAGCGACCCGCCGCCGATCACGACCGCGGCGATGATGTCGAGTTCCTGACCGATCGCGACGGTCGGATCGCCGACCGACAGGCGCGAGAACTGGAACACGCCGGCCAGTCCGGTAAAGAGGCCGCAGAGTGTGTAGAGCACGACCTTCACCCGCTCGACGCGCACGCCGCACAGCCGTGCGGTCGCTTCGTTCGAGCCGATCGCGAACGTGTGTCGCCCGAGCACCGTGTATCGGAGCAGCGCCCACACGGCGATCGCGAGCGCGAGCGTGATCCAAATACCCGGCGCGACGATCAGCCACGCCGGGTCGGGCTTCTTGTACATCAGCTCGTTGAGCCACGTCAGCGGCGCGTCGACCTTCTGTTCGTCGGCGAAGTACTTCGCGAGCCCGCGCGCGATGCCGAGCATGCCGAGCGTGACGATGAACGGCACGAGGCGAAGTCGCGTGATGAGCGTGCCGCTGACGAACCCGCACACGCCGCCCGCCGCGACACCGCCGAGCGCGGCGATGCCGACCGGCAGCCCCGACTGCAGGCCGAGCGCGGTGACGACCGTGGACAGTGCGATCAGCGAGCCCACGCTCAGGTCGATCCCGCCGCTGATGATGATCAGCGTCATTCCCATCGCGCCGATCGCGACGACGACGTTCTGGGTCGCGACCGTCGTCAGGTTGCCGGTGTTGAGGAAGCGGTCGCCGGCGAGCACGCCGAAGAGCGCGACGATGAACGCGAGCCCGAGAAACGGGCCGACCGCTTCGAGCAGTCGTCGTGCCGGCGCGCGCACTACGCGGTGCTCCCGGTCGCGTCCGCCATCACCGTCGCCTCGGTCCACGCGTCGCGCGGGCGTGCGGCGCCGAGCCGGCCACGGTGGGCGACCGCGATCCGGTCGGCGAGGCCGAGCAACTCGGGCAGGTAGGAGCTGACGAGCAGCACGCCGGCACCGTCGCGCGCGAGCCGGTCGATCCGCGCGTAGATCTCCGCCTTGCTGCCGACGTCGACGCCGCGCGTCGGCTCGTCGAGCAGGAGCACGTCGGCGCCCTGGTGCAGCAAGCGACCGAGCGCGACCTTCTGCTGGTTGCCGCCCGACAGGTCCCCGATCGGCTGGGTGACGTCGCGGCATTTCACGCCGAGCCGCTCGGACCACTCGCGTGCGGCGCCGCGCTGCGTCTTCCGCGACAGCCAGCCGCGTCGCGCGTGACGATCGAGGCGGCTGAGCGTCAGGTTGTCTTCGATCGACAGTTCGGTCGCGAGCCCCTCGCCCTTGCGGTCCTCGCTCAACATCCCCACGCCTTGCGCGATGCGCACCGGCGGCGGTGCGCCGCGGTCCGGGGCTGCGCCGTCGACCGCGATCGTCCCGGCGCGCACGGCGTCGAGTCCGTAGATCGCGCGGAGCAACTCCGACCGGCCGGCACCGACGAGGCCGGCGATCCCGAGCACTTCGCCGCGGTGGAGCACGAGCGATGCGTCGCGTGGACGGATCGCGCCCGACAGCCCGGCGACGTCGAGGAGCGGCTCGCCCGCGGGACGATCCGCCGGCGGGAACAGCGCGTCGATCCGCCGACCGACCATCTGCTCGATGATCGCGTCGATCGTCGTGTCGGCGATCGCGCCGGTCGCGACGTGTCGGCCGTCGCGCAGCACCGTGTAGCGGTCGCCGAGGTGCGTCACCTCGTCGAGGAAGTGGCTGATGTAGATCACCGCCTTGCCGCGGTCGCGCAGCCGGTCGACGACCGCGAACAGTCGCTCCGTGTCGGCGGCCGACAGCGAACTCGTGGGCTCGTCCAGCACGACGACGCGCGCGTCGTCGATCAGCGCGCGGGTCAACTCGACGATCTGGCGCTCGCCGATCGTCAGGTCCGCGACGCGTGCGGCCGGATCGATCTCGGCGTGATCGAGTTCGGCGAGCGCTTCGCGCACGCGTTGTCGGATCTCCCCGCGCCGGAGCATGCCGCGGCGTGTCGGTTCGGCGCCGAGGACCGCGTTCGCCTCGACACTGAGATCCGGCGCGAGGTTGAGCTCCTGGTAGATCATCGCGATGCCGGCGCGGCGCGCGTCGATCGGGGATGCATGCCGCATCGGCACGCCGTCGATCGCGAGCGTGCCCCCGTCCGGACGGATCGCGCCGCTCAGCACCTTCATCAGCGTGCTCTTGCCCGCACCGTTCTCGCCGATCAGCGCGTGCACCTCGCCAGCGCCCACCGAGAGATCGACACCGTCGAGCGCGACCGTCGCGCCGAAGCGCTTCGTCACGCCGTGCATCTCGATCCGTCGGCTCATCGTGCGCGGACCGGCCCGGCTACTTCAGCCAGCGATCGAGGTCGGGGCTGTGGAGTGCCTTCATCGCTTCGTCGTCGATGTTGTCCGGTGTGACGAGCGCGACACCGGTGTCGATGCGCTTGTCGCAGGTCGTGCCGTCGAGGTGCGCGACGAGCGTCATCACGCCCTCGAACCCCATCCGGAACGGGTTCTGCAACACGAGGCCGTGGATCTCACGCTTGCGCAGCGACGCGACGAGCTTCGGACTCGCATCGAACCCGACGAAGAAACACGTGCCCGCACGTCCGGCGTCTTGTAGCGCGCGCAACATCCCGAACGTCGTCGATTCGTTCGGGCAGAAGACGCCGTCCACGTCGGGGAACGACGTCAACAGGGCCTCGGACTTCTGATACGACGTCTCGGTCGTCGCGCCGCCGTACTGGTTCGACGAGACGAGTTCGATGCCGGGGAAGTCCTTCGCGAGCGTCTCGGTGAACCCGCGCTCGCGCTGCATCGTGCTGTCCGAACCCTCCTGGTAGCGCAGCATCATCGCGCGCCCCTTGCCGTTCAGCAAGGCGCCGAGGCGTTCGGCCGCGAGTGCGCCGCCCTTGTAGTTGTCGGTCGCGACGAAGCTGACGATCGCGTCCGTCGCGAGGCCGGAGTCGATGATCACGACCGGCACGTTCGAGCCGACCGCCTCGCGCACCGGACGGACGAGCGCCTTGTCGTCCAGCGGCGCGAGCACGATGCCGCTGACGCCGCCGTTGACGATGTCCTCGACGATCCGGATCTGCTGCTCCCGATCGTCCTCCTTCTGCGGGCCTTTCCAGATCAACTCGATCGGCGTGCCGCGCTGCGCGAGTTCGTGCCGCGCCTTCTCCGCGCCGGCGTGGATCGACTTCCAGAACTCGTGCGTCGTGCCCTTCGGGATCACGGCGATCGTGCGCGTGCCCGGCTTCGTCGGCTCGCCGTTTCCGCAGCCGGTCAGACCGGCGAGCGCGACGGCAAACACGAGCGTGACGATTCGGCGGGTCGTGGGCATCGGGTGTCTCCGGTGGGTGCGGCGTCGATTTGTCCCACGCCGTGGATTCGGCGCGCGTATGACCGTCGTGGCTTGAACCGCCCGGGGCTCCGCGCGAGTATATCCGCGGGCGGGTCGCATCGAAACAGCAATTGACGCAGCTATCCAACCGGAGAGGATCCGCAGATGAGAGTTCGGTTCGCGCTCGCGACGGTGCTCGTGACGTCGATGACGCTCACGGCCCGTGCCGACGAGGGCATGTGGCTCGTGACCCAGATCGGCAAGCTCCCGCTGAAGGAGAAGGGGCTCGCGATCCCGCCCGAGAAGCTCTTCTCGAACGACGGACCGTGCCTCGCGCACGCGATCCTGAATCTCGGTGGCGGTACCGGCTCGTTCGTCTCGTCGAACGGCTTGGTGCTGACGAACCACCACGTCGCGTTCGACGCGATCCGCGCGTTGAGCAACGAAGAGAACAACTACGTTCGTGACGGCTTCGTCGCGAAGACGCTCGGCGACGAGAAGCGCGCGCAGGGGTTCACCGCGTCGATCACCGTCTACGCCGCCGACGTGACCGCCGACGTGCTCGAGGGCATGCGGGTCGACCTCGATCCGGTCGCGCGCGAGAAGTTCATCAGCGACGCGGTCAACCGCGTCACCGAGAAGCACCGCGAACTCGCGAAGGCACGCGACGAGCACCTCCGCTGCTCGGTCCGCGAGATCTACAACGGCGCGCGCTACATGGTCTACTACTCGAAGACCTACCAAGACGTGCGGCTCGTGTGCGCGCCGCCCGCGGCGATCGGCGAGTTCGGCGGTGATCCGGACAACTGGATGTGGCCGCGCCACTGCGGCGACTTCTCCTACATGCGCGTCTACGCGGCGCCGGACGGCAGCCCCGCGAAGTACCGCAAGGACAACGTGCCGCTGAAGCCCCGGGTGTGGCTCGAGGTCACGACGGCCGGCGTCAAGGCCGACGACCTGACATTCATCATGGGATACCCGGGCTCGACGAACCGGCACCGCACGTCGTTCTCGGCGCGCTACCACCGCGACCAGATGCTGCCGTCGCAAGCGGCACGCTTCGAGGGCATGATCGACGCGCTGTTGAAGCAAGCGGGCGACGACGAGTCGAAGAAGCTCGAACTCGCGTCGCGCATCAAGAGCCTGCAGAACGTCCGCAAGAACTTCGCCGGGAAGGCCGAGTGGCTGAAGAAGAAAGGCCTCGTCGAGGCGATGCAGGCCGAGGAGGCCGCGGCGCGCGCGTTCGTCGCGTCGCACCCGAAGCTCGCGAAGACCCACGGCGACATCTTCGATCGACTCGCGACGCTCTACACGAGCATCGAGTCGCGCGCGGCGATCCAAGAGGCGGCGTCCGGCGTGGCCGGCAACGACCTGATGCGCTTTGCGAACGTGATCGCGTCGCTCAAGGTCGAGTTGCCGAAGGAGCCCGGCGACCGGTCGTCGGCGTATCGCGGCGAGCGGCTCGAGCGCACGCTCAAGCGTGCCGAGGATCGTCAGGCGCGGATGGACGCGGAGGAGGTCCGCGCGGACTTCCTGAAGCGGATCCTCTCGCTGGCGAAGCTGCCCGACACGGCGCTGCACGGCCCGCTCGAGGCGCTGAAGGGTCTCGAGGGCGATGCGCGCCGTGAGAAACTCTCCGCGATCGCCGGCGCCGCGCTCGAGAAGACCGAACTGTTCGACAAGGCCGTCGCGAGCCGGATGCTCGGCCATGACGCCGAGCACGTCGTCAAGGTCGACGACCCGGTCGTCGCGATCGCCGATGCAGTGCTCGCGGCGCGTCGCTCGGTGCTGTCGAACGCCGAGGTGGGCCGGCTTCTGAAGGAGGAGCGGCGCCGCTTCTACGAGGTGCGCCAGGCGTGGAAGCCCGAGTCGCTCGCCTACCCGGATGCCGATCGCACGCTGCGCTTCACCTACGGGCTCGTCCGGGGCTACAAGGCGCGCGACGCGGTCACCTACGACTACATCACGTCGCTCGGCGGCGCGGTCGAGAAGGAGACCGGCGAAGAGCCGTTCGCGAACCCGCCCAAGCTGATCGAGCTGTGGAAGAAGCGCGACTTCGGCAACTACGTCGACGCGCACGTCGACGACGTGCCGATCGCGTTCGTCCACGACACCGACATCACCGGCGGCAACTCCGGCTCGCCGGTGCTCGGCGCCGACGGCAAGATGATCGGCATCGCCTTCGACGGCAACTGGGAGGCGATCACGAGCGACTACCGCTTCGACGGCAAGCAGACGCGCACGATCTCGGTCGACATGCGCTACGTGCTGTTCGTGACCGAGAAGTTCCTCGGCGCGACCCGGCTACTCGAGGAGATGGGCGTCTCGCGCGGCGCGTGATGCACGTCGGCGCGTCGCGGACTACTTCCGCGGCGCGCCGTTCTCCTTGAGCGTGCGAAGCGCGCTGACGATCGACCGCGCGCAGTGGCCTTCCATGCCGCGCAGCGTCATCCGTTCGCGCTCGTCGCCGCGAGCTCCGAGCACGACGATCGTCTTCGGGTCCGCGACGCCGTACTGCGCGAGAAACGCACCGTCGCTCTCCGGGTCGACGACGAGCCAGACGACGCCGCACGTCGCGCGCGCCTGATCGACGAACATCTTGAACTCCCCGTCGAAGCAGTGCTCGGGGCCGTCCCGCCGCAGTACGAGCACCGGGACGTCGTGCTCGCGAGCGAGTCGCATCGCGGTCTCCGGATCGCGCTGCATCGGGAAGCTCACGCAGACTTCGTCGGCATCGATCCACGGGGCGATCCCCGATGGTGGTTCTCCGCCCTCGGGGCACGGGCATGGGCAGACTTGCTCGTAGAGGAACGCGCCGTCGTTCGGCGTGACCTCCGCCGACTTGTTCGCGCAGCCGAGTGCCACCGTGCCGAAGTCGACCTGCAGGTAGTCGCTCGGCTGGCCGAGCCGCTGTAGTGCGTAGATCGCGTTGCGTGAGCGCAGCGTAGCGCCGCCGACGCGTATCACCAACTCGACGTCGCGCGGGGTACCGCCCACGCGGACGAGCCCGCGTTCGAGCCCGAGTTCGATGCGGTTCGAATCCAGCCGCCCGCACCGTAGTCGCGTCTTCGGGCCGATGCGGATCCGGAAACCGCGCCCGAGGTTCAGCACGCAGCCGAGCTGCGTGTCGACGGTCATGCCTTCGCCGAGCGCGAAGCTGTTGCGGACGTTCTTCAGGATGCGTCGGTCGCCCTCGTAGACGTCGAGGTGGCCGAAGAACGGGTCGGCCTCCACGCGCGACGAGCCGCCGACGAAGAGCACCCACACCGACACCGCGATCAAGAGCAGCGCCGCGACCGCACCCCACCGGCGCGACGCGAGCGGGATCGGCGCGGGACCGCGCGTTGCCGGCTCGGTCGCCCGTGCGATCGTCCGGCGCACGACGTCGTCCGGAATCGGGGCCGCGTTCTCCGAGCCGATCGCGACGACGCAGCCGTGGATCGCGCGGAGTTCGTCCACGCGTGCACGGTCGGCCGCGTCGAGGGCCGCGATCGCGTCGTCGCGGCCGTCGAGGATCATGTCGAGGAGGTCGACGTCTTCGTATCGGCTCATGCTGTCGGACCGTTCTTCAGGTGTCCCCGCATCCGTTGGAGTGCCCGATTCATCCGGGCGCGCACCGTCGCCTCCGGGATCGCGAGATCGGCCGCGATCGCGTCCCACGTCCACCCTTCGTAGACGCGCAGGTGCACGATCGTCCGTTCGCTCTCCGGCAGCGACTCGAGCGCCGCGCGGACCCGCGCACGGGCTTCGTCGGCGTCGAGCTGTTCGCCGGGATCCACCGCTGGTGCGGCCGGTTCGGCCACCTCGGCGATGTCCACGGGCTGCAGCTTTTCCTTCTTCTCTCGGCGGAGCTGGTCGTAGGCCGCGTTGCGCGCGATCGTCAGCAGCCAGACGCGCAGGTTCGTTCCGTCGCGGAACTTGTCCATCCCGCGAAACGCCTTCAGGAACGTCTCCTGCACGAGTCCGTCCACCGCCATCGCGTCCATCACGATGCCCCGCAGCAGCCCGCTGACCGGGCCTCCGTGGAGCGCCATCAGGCGTTCCAGGCTGCGTGCGTCGCCCCGTCGGCAGCCGGCCACGATCTCCGATTCCAATGCGCCGTCGGGCGCCCCGGTTGCCGGGTCGTCAACGTCGGGCGGGGAACGACCCGCAACGGGTTCTGTGTTCGGGGGCTGCATTTGCAATTCGAGACCCTGCTGTCGTCGGGGCTGTCCTCGGGCCCTGCGACCGTGAATTGTGGCGCGCCGGCTCCCGATGTCCAGCGTCGGGGGCTCCGGCGTCAGTCGCGGAACGGATCGAGCCGAACTTCGGTGATCGCGTCGCGGGGGACGCTGCGCTCACCGTCGGCCTCGTCGCGGATCACGACGGCCGCGTCCGTCCGGCCGACCAGCGTCCCGTCGAGGTGTCGGCGACCGTCGCGCTTCTGCGCGAGCGTGACGCGCACCGCCTCGCCGGCGAAGCGCGTGAAGTCCTTGTCGCGCACGAGGCGACGGTAGACCCCCGGCGACATCACCTCGACGTGGGCGGCGTCGACATCGTAGCCGGCCGCATCGAGCGCCCGCCGAAATGCACGCGTCACGCGCGAGCAGTCGTCCACGTTCACCGGGTCGTCGTCGCGGTCGATCGTCGCGCGGATGCGCGGGTTGCGGGTGTCGATCGACGCCTCGACGATTTCGACACCTTCGGCGTGCGCGGTCTCGTCCAGCACCCGGCGGACTGCATCGGCGTTCATCGGCGGCTCCCTCGCGTGAGGCGTTCGATTGTCGCGGGTCCGAGTGCCGTGTGCAACGCCTTGTCGGACGCGAGGCGGTAGGCCAACGGTGGGTGGTCGCGCAGCGCCGTTCGCAACTGCACGACCGCGTCGTCGTTGCGCGACGCGTCCGCCAGCGCGCCGGCGAGCGCGTAGCGGGCATGCGCGGCGTCGGGGCCACGGTCGCCCAGCGACGCGAGTCGGTCGATCGCCCAGTCGAGGTCGGCACCGAGTCGCGCGATCGCGTGCGCACCGAGGACCACCGCGTATGCGTCGTGGGGCCACGCGTCGATCACCGCGCGGATCGCCGCCGCACCGGCGACCGCGTCGTCGCCGGCGAGCGCACGCGCGATCGTCGCGCGTGCATCGAGGCGGTGCAGCGGGTCGATCTCGAGCGCCACCGGTTCGTCGTCGCGTGCGACGTGCGCCTCCTGAAGCACGAGCCGGCGGAGGGCTTCGAGTGCGTCGGCTGCCCGCGCCCAGGCCGCACCGTCGAAGGCGGTGCCGGCGATCAGGGCGAGGGCGCGCGCGTCGCGACCGGTGCCGTGCGGCGCGGCGTGGACGACGTGCTCGGCGAGGTCGATCGCGAGCGGCGACCAGCTCTTGCGCCGTGCCGGGCGCCGGCACTGCTCGAAGAACTCGCTGAAGAATCGCTCGGGGATGCCGGCGCCCCCGCCGGCTTCGATCCGTTCGCGCAGGACCGCGTTCAATCGACGGCGCGCCAGCAGCGGGCCGTGGCCGAAGAGCGCGGTGCGCGCCGCGATCGCGAGGGGCCGCTCGGGACGGTTCTGCGCCGGCGGTTGATCGGGGATCATCTCGTCCTCGAGCATGAACGCGATCAAGAAGTCGGTGATCCGGTTCGACGGCGCGCGGCCGAGTTCGCTGACGATCTCGGCGAACAGCTCGCGCGACCGCTCGTCGTGCTGCCGGCCGGCCTTCAGTGCGTTCACATAGTGGAGCAGTCGGGCCGTGTAGCTCTCCGGCTCGAGCTGCCCCAGCGCATCGAGTGCCGCGACGCGCATCTCGGGCAGGCGCTCCTCGCGGAGGTGGCGCAGCAGGCGCTCCGCGGCGGCGTCCCCTTCGGTCGCGGCGATCACGCGAAGCGCGCGCCCGCGGCTCTCGGTCGCGACGAGGCCGTCGGCGGCGGTCTTGCGCAGCGTCGGGAGGGCAGCCCTCGCCCGCAGTCGCTCGAGGGCGGCGAGCGCGAAGCGGCGTTCGCGCGCGGTGCCGGACCCGAGGGCGGCGATCACCCGCGCGGTGTCCTCCGGTTGCGCGAGCCGGATCAGGTTCAGGCGCGCCGCGTCGCGCAACTCCCGTGGGGCGGACGGGTCGTCGGTCAGTGCGCGGAGCGTCGGTGCGGCCGCGGCGCGTGCGGAGTAGCCGAGTCGGCTGACCGCGGCGAGTCGGACCTCGAGGCGCTCCGCGCTCGACGCGGCGACCGACGCGATCGCCGGGACCGCGTCGTCGCGCTCGAGGTTGTAGAGCAGCCGCAGCGTCCGGATGCGGCCGTCGGGGTCGGCCTCGACCGCGAGTCGGGCGCGCAGCCAGTCGGTGACGCGTTGCGCCTGCGCGTCGGGCCACTCGATCGACGTCAACCCGGCGAGTGCGGCGAGGCGGATCTTCGCGCGGTCGGTGAAGCGGCCCTCGGCGACGCGGATCAGGAACTCCAGCGCGACCGGTGTTCGGCGTCGCGCGACGCGGTTCGGAAACGTCGAGCCGAAGTGGCTCGACCGGTGTTTCGCGAGCCGTTCGCCCAGTGGATCGTACGGGCGGTCGCCGGTCACGAGGTCGAGCCAGGCGTTCGCGGCGCGCGCGCGCACGATCGGTGCCGGGTCGTCGACCGCGATCGCGAGCACGCCGGGGTCGGCAGCGGGCTTCGCCCCGCGGTGGATCACCGAGATCAGCGCGGCGCGCAGGAGGACGGTCGTGTCGGGGCGCGCGCGTTCGCGTCGGATGCGTCGGTATTCGTCGACCGCCTTGGACGCGAACGGCGCGGGGCGTCGGTTGGCGATCGCCTCGACGATCGCCGTGCGGAGGGGGGGCGGCGTGCGCGGCTCGGCGAGCATCGCGAACGGATCCCGCTCGCGGGCGAGCATCGCACCGACGACCCAGTGGCCGATCTCGAGCCATGCGCCGTCGCCGAGTGCCGGTTCGGCCCGGAGCGCGGCGACGATGCGGTCGGCGGCGGTCGGCGGCAGGTTGCGGACGGTCGCTTCGGCCGCGCTGCGTAGCGCGCCGGTCTCGCGGGTCCACGCGATCAGCAGGGTGCGCACCCGCGCACCGGCATCGCCGTCGAGCGCGTCGTGGCCGCGCATCTGGAGTGCGCGCATCGCGAGGATCGGGGCGGTCGGTGCTCGCGTGTCGGCCAACGCGCGCAGCCACGTGTCGGTCGACGCGTCGCCCGTTCGGACGAGGGCGCGGGCCGCCGCGAGGCGTCGGGCGACGTCGCGGTCGCCACCGGTGAAGATCGTGCGGTAGCGGTCGCGCGCGGCTGCGATCGGCACCGCGAGCAGCGCGCGCTCGGCCTCGATACGCACGGCCGGCGCGTCGTCGTCGGCGGCGCGGAGCAGTGCCGTGTCCCGAGTGGGGCTCGGTGCGACGGTCGCGAGCGTGCGGGTCGCTTGCCACCGCACGCTCCACACGGGGTCGTCGAGCAGTGCGATCGCGACCGGGGTCGTGCCGGGATCGCCGCGCAGTCCGAGGGACCGCACCGCGTCGTTGCGCACGGACCAAGCGGGGTCGTTCGTCAGCCCGACGAGGAGTTCGGCGGCCGCCGGACCGGGGATCGCGGCGAGGGCGCGAGCGACCTGACGACGGGCTTCCCAATCGCCGCGGGCGATCGAGTCGCGTGCGATCGCGAGGGCGCGTTCCGCGGGCGCTCGAGACAGCATTCGGCCGGCCCACTCGATGTGCATCGTCGTCGCGCCGCGCTCCGTGAGGGTCTTGGCGACGTCCGCGAACGGGTCGGCGGTCGGCTGGGCGGCGACGACGGTCGCGAGCCACGCGAGCAGTGCGAGCGCGCGTGGGAGCGTCGAGCGGGGGCGTGGTGTCGCAGCGGGCATCGTCGGGTCAGTCTACCGGAATCCCCTCTCCAACGAGGGGCGGGCGCTCGGCGTTCGCTGGAATCGGGCCGGCGGCGCCGTTTGCGAACCGGCGTGGAGGGGCTACAATCGCCGCGTCGTTCGGACTGATGAGGCGCGCGGAAGGCGGCCGGAAGGGCGATTCGGATGGTGCCGATGGATCTCGACCGGATCGTGATCTTCGAGAATCGCGAGCAGCAGTTCGTCTACCTGCGCGAGCGCGAGGGGACCCGGACGTTCCCGATCGTCATCGGCCTGCCGGAGGCCGCCGCGATCGACCGCAAGGTCCGCGACGTGAAGCCCCCGCGACCGCTCACGCACGATCTGCTCGTCAGCGTCGTCGCCGCGCTCGGCGGCACGGTCAAGGCCGTCGTCGTCCACAAGCTCGAGGAGCACACGTTCTTCGCGAAGCTCGTCGTCGAGCACGACGGCCGCGAGATCGAGATCGACAGCCGACCGAGCGACGCGATCGCCGTCGCGAGCCACACCCACGTTCCGATCTTCGTCGACGAGTCCGTCCTCGACGAAGTCGCCACCGACCCGGAGCCGGAAGACGAGTGACCGCCCGCCGTCCGGGCGCACGACGCGTCGCCGCGACGCTCGTCGTCGCCGTGGTCGGCATCGGCTCTGCGGTCGCCGCGTCGTTCGGATGCATGACGACGCCGGCATTCGATCCACCGCCGACGACCGAGGCGGAGGTCCGTCGGACCACCGTCGTCGACGAGGAGGGGTGGAGCCGAGCCGCGCCGATGAACCTCGGCGGTGACGACCACGTGTGGGGCGCCTTGTGCGCGTCGCCCGACGGGATCACGTTCGGGGTCGAGTGCTGGCCGCAGGAGCAGACGAAGCTCGACGAGTGGCTCGCGTTCGACCCGGTGCGCGACGAAGCCGGTCGTCGCCTCCGCGTCGAGGCCGGTGCGCGCGGTGGACACCGGATCATCGTCCCGCGCGCGATGCTCGAGGCCGCCCGCGACACCGGGTTTCGCCTACGCGTCCGCGAGGCAGAGCTGTTCGTGCCGGCCTTCGGTGTCCGCGGCTTCCTCGCCGCGGTCGCGCGGCATCGAAGGGGGCAGCGATGAGCAGACGAGGACACGGTAGCCCGCCCTCGCCCCTCCGCGATCGGCGTGCGATACTTGGCGCCGCGTCTCGGCGCACACCCGCGGTGGGGTGGCAGAGCGGCCGATTGCATCGGACTTGAAATCCGAAGGGGGTTTTCCTCCCTCCTGGGTTCGAATCCCAGCCCCACCGCCATTTGGATCGAGGGCGACGACGGGGGCCCCTGTGGCGCGGGGAGGGCGGGGGGTGCAGAGGGTCGGGCAACGCGCCCATCGCGCGGGGACTCGTGTCGGCTCGCGGGGTAGTCGTGCCGGTTGCCGGGTGGGGCGTGAGCGCGAGCCTCAAACCTCGCTCCCGCGCGACGGGCGCGCCGCCCGACCCCCAGGCCGCCCGCTCCGCGTGCCGCAGGGGGACCTGTCGACGCGCGGTTCCGAATGGGGTGGGGCCGGATGATGTCGAACGGGGGTGGACGCGGGCGGGCGCGTTGTGTGGCTTCCGGTGTCGCTGACGCGGATTCGACCCGAAACCGGACAAGATCGACGTAGCGAGGGGTCGCTGGCGCGAACTTGACGCGAAGGGGACAGATCCGGCGCAGCGAGTTTCTGTCGATAGGCCGCACGCGTTTACGGCGTGAGCGTCAGCGGCACCGGCAAGCCCGCGTAGTCGATGCTCGTGCCCGCCAGCAGATAGGCGTGATAGAACCGGATCCCGACGAGCGTCGACGGGAGCCGGGGCACGCGCAGGGTCGCGGTCGCCCGACCCCTCGAGTCGAGCCGGCCGACCGTATTCACGTGGAGCGGATTCGGGATGCGCGCCGTCAGCCAGAAGTACGGGTCCGGCGTCAGCATCACCGTGACGCGGCCGATCGCGATGCCGCGCTTCGCGCCGGTATCGACGCACCCGCACACCCAGTAGGCTTTTCCGGCGTGCGCCAGGCCCGGCGTGAGCACGAGCGTCACACGGCCGCCCGTTGCCACCGAGACCCGGTGCGTCGACGCGACCGAATCGCGCGGCGCGTAGGTCCACGTCTCCTGTTCGTGAAGCTGGGTCGAGACGAGCTCCCCGCGGGTCCGGTCGTAGGTCGTCGGGATCGCGTCGAACGACGTCGGAAGCGAATGCGCAGGTGTGCGCTGCCACCAACTCTGGCCGTCCCATTCCCAAGTGTCCTGGTGGAATACTGGCCGCTCGTTCGGCCGACGCGCGTAATAGAAACCGCCGACCAGTACAACGCGCTGGGTGGCCTCGTCGTACGCGAGTGCATGGTTCCAGCGGGCCGACGCGCCGTTCGCGCTCATTTGCGTCCAGTTCGTGCCGTCCCACTCCCACGTGTCGGCGGTGCCGAACCCCGTGTCTCCCCCGAACAGCACCACGCGACGACGGGTGCGGTCGTACGCGAGTCCGAAGTCCCGGCGGGGCGTCGGGCTCGTGGCCGACGTGCGCTGCCGCCACGTCGCCCCGTCCCACTCCCACGTATCGCCGAGATAGCTCCGCACGCCGGTGCCGCCCCCGAACAGGACGACGCGACGTCGGGCCACGTCGTACACCATGCGGTGCCCATCGCGCGCGGGCGGGCTCGCGGTGGGGCTCATTTGCGTCCAGTTCGCGCCGTCCCACTCCCACGTGTCGGCGAGCCGCGTCGCCGCGAGACCACCGAACATCACGACGCGCCCGCGCGATGCGTCGTAGGCCATCGCCGAGAATTGCCGGGCGGGCGGACGCGTCGCGGGGGTCTCCGGCGTCCACCGCGCGCCGTCCCACGCCCACATGTCGCTGAACAACTGCGTTGTCGTGACCACGCCCCTCCCCCCGAACACGAGCGTGCGGCGTCGCGAATCGTCGTAGGCGATCGCATGGCCGATGCGGCGCGGCAGTGCGACGCCCGGCCTCGGACGATGCACCCAGTTCGTGCTCTGCCAGACCCACGTGTCGCGTTGACCGTAGCCCCCGCACAAGACGACTGAACGCCGCGTCGCATCGAACGCCATCGCGTGCCCCGCCATCGGCGGCGGGGTCATCGCGGGGGTGACCCGCTTCCAGTCCTGACCGTTCCACGCCCACGTATCGCCCAGGAGGATCATGCTCGACACCGAGCCGCCGAATCCACCAAAGAGCAGCACACGCTGCGTCGCGGCGTCGTACGCGAGCGCGTGCGCGAAGCGCGCGGGCGGCTGCGTGAGCGGCGTGCGAGGCTGCCAGTTGTTGCCGTCCCACTCCCATAGGTCGTTCGAGGGGTTCCAGAACCCGCCCGAACCGAACAGGACGATTCGATTTCGCGCCGCGTCGTAGGTCATCGCGTGGTCGGCGCACGCGGGCGGCGTGCGCGCGGGGTTTCGTTTCGACCAGGTCGAGCCGTCCCACTCCCAGGTGTCGTTGAACCACGTCGGCCTGGTTCCGCTGGTCGAGCCGCCGTAGAGGACGATCCGCTGGCGGACCGGATCATACACGAGTCGATGATCGCCCCGCCCGGTCGGCGCGACGGGCGGTTGGAGTCGGCGCCAGTCCACCCCGTCCCACTCCCAGGTGTCGCCGAGCGCCGGCGCGTAGTAGCCGGTGAACCCGCCGAACAGGACGACTCGCTGTCGCGCCGCGTCGTAGGCCATCGCGTGCCCCGACCGGGCCGGCGGACTCGTCAGCGGCTTCTGCTGCGTCCACGTCACCCCGTCCCACTCCCACGTATCCCCCAACACGCCGCCGCTTTCGCCGCCGAAGAGTACGACCCGTTGTCGTCCGGGATCGTCGGCCATCGCGTGACTGGTGCGGGGCCGCGGGTAGGGGGCCGACGCGAGTTGCCAGTCCGGCTGGGCCGCGACCAGGCCGGTGAGCGGCACCGCGAAGAAGGCGGCCGCAGCCGTCATCCGAGCGAGCATCGCGAGGCGAGAGACGCGCCACGTGCGAGGGTCGATCATCTGCAACCTCATCCAAGAGCCATGACCGCCCGAACCGACGCAAAGGTCGTTCCACGAGCCGTTCCATCGCATCCCCGCCCGCGAAACGGCCGAACCCGGCAATCCCCGCTCGGCCCACCCGCCGTCGGCCCGGGCCCGGTGTTACCCCGCCGTAGCGATGAGCGCGAAACGCCACACTCGAACCACCGGCGTCCGACGGGCGGGCGCGTGGCTCCGCTCTGTCGCGGCTTCGCCGCCGATCGCGTATTCTGCGGTTGAGGTTGAGGCCTGCCGTGTGGAGGCACGCCCATGACTGCTCGACAGCGGCATCCCGGCCTGCTCGTCGCAATGATCGCCGTGCCGTTGATCGTGCTCGGCGCCCTTCTCGCGTGGTCGCCGTGGGGACGGGTGGCGTTGCCACCGGACGTCGCGGAAGTCGGTGGGGCGGGTTTCGAGGCGAAGCGACCGCCCGAGTTGCCGTCCGCGGCCGCAGAGCCCGTCGCGGACGGCGAGGAAGCCCCGCTGGCGGGCGAACCCAAAGGGGACGAGGTCGCGGCGGTCCCATCGACTGAAGACGACGAACCGACGCCGACCGCCTGGCGCCTGCGCGGTTGCTGCACGACGCCGACGTACGACGACGGCAAGCCGCCGAAGCCCATCGCCGGGGCGCGCATCACGATCTCGTGCGCCGGCCCCGGTGGGCGGGACTGGCTGACGTTTCCCGCCGTCACGACGGGGGATGATGGTCGGTTCTCTGTCGATCTCGAACCATTGAAGCAGCACATGCCCGCCGCGTTTCGGAGGAGCGCGCGGTGGCGCGTCGATGTCGTGAAGGCAGGGTGGGCGTTCTTTGCCGGTCGCGACCCCCGCCCCTTGCAACCGCCGTTTCGCGACGACGTGGGCTACCAGCCGGCGCTTCACGTGCAGATGGAACGCGGCGCCGTGATCACCGTCGCCGTTCGTGACGCCGCAGGCCAACTCGTCCCCGATGCGGAACTGCACATTCCGGAGGCCGACGATCTGGACACCGCCACGGGCTACTTCACGGTTCATCGGCACGAGAAGGGGGCAGTGCGATTCGTCGCGCGCTCGAACCGCGGTTTCTCGCGCCCGGTGCGCGTCGACGTGAACGACTTCAAGCACTACGCCGTGCCCGACCTGGTGCTGCGACCACTCCGGACGATCGAGGGGGTCGTGCGGCATGCGGACGGCGCGCCGGCGTCGTTCGTCACGATCTACGGTGACGAGTGTGCCGACGAGGAAGCCGAAGACGTGGAAGTCGACTTGGAAGCGGAGCAGCCGCTCCCGACCGCGCGCGAGGACTTCGAGGTCACGACCGATCGAAACGGGCGTTTCCGCGTCAGTGGGCTTTCCGACCGGCCGTACGAGATCGCACCGGTCGGGAGCGACAACGAGATCAAGGCCTGGCCGGGGCGTGGCCTCGTCATTCTCACGCTACGCCAGCCTCGGTTGGTCGTACGGACGTTTTTTGCCGGTGAGCCGCGCGCCGGCGTCCTCGTCAACGTCGTCGGGTGGCCCGAGGCAATTGCCGAGCGAGTCGAGGCGAAGCTCTCGTCACCGGGACGCAACGAGGCCGAGGCCCTCGAGAAGCAGGCGATGTTCCAAGGCCAGTATGCCGCGGAACCGCCCCACGCGTCGTTCGCCGTGCGGGCGCCCGCGGGGAGCCTGTGGCTCGTGCAGGTTCACGCCGCGGGGCTCGTGCCGGAGCGGCGTGTCGTGCGCATCCCGCCGCGTCAGAATCACGTGTCCGTCCCGCTGCACCTCCGACCGTTAGCCGCGTCCGGGTCGCTCGTCCTGGACGTGCGGAAAGACAGTGGTTCGGCGTTGGAGGAGGTCTTGGTGCGGCTTCGTCCGACCCGAGGACTCGCCTTGCTGAACGGGCTCGCCTCGTCGCGACTCGGGACCGGCGAGCGAATCGACGGCATTCCGCCGGGTCGCTACGAGGTTGCCGTCTCCGTGCCGCAGAACTGGGGGCGGCCCGAAGGGCTGTCGTTCTTCGAGCGAGTCGATCGCGTCGTCGACATCGGCCCCGGAGAGAACGAGTTCACCGCGCGGCTGGCCGGGCGTGGAGTCATCGACGTCTCGCTCACGTTTCCGAAGAAAGGCGAGGCCGAGCGGATCAACAAGGCGATGACGGTGGATCTACGCACCGCGGCGGGAGCGGTCATCGAGCCGCCCACGGGCGCGCGTGACGTCTACGGTCCGCGCATCTTCGTCCGCACCGTCGGGCTTCCGTCAGGGCGATACGTCATCCGGCTCGTGCACGGGTCGGCGGCGATTCTCGAGCGAACGGTCGATGTGAGAGCCGGACGCAACACGATCATCAAGGCGCAGGCCGAGACTCGCTGACGCGGATCTGACGCGAAAGGGGACAGATCCGCCGCAGCGAGCTTCTGTCGATACAACGCACGCGCGCATCCCACCCCTCCGTCGGCACACGATCATCCCGATCGACCCGCGGCAGGCGCCCATTCGCGCCGTCGGCGTGGGGCGGTGGGACGGTGGAGCAGGCGGGGTCGGGTGTCGTGCGGGAGCGACATTGGAGGCTCGCGCCCACGCCCTCCCCGGCAACCGGCACGACGCCCCCGCGAGCCGAGACGGAGCCCCGCACGATACCCGACCCCGCCTGCGCCTCCACCCCACCTCACCCCACCCCGCCCGGCACGAAGGTGCCCCCGCCGCGTCCCGATTGGTATGATCCTCCCCGGCGGTTTGACGCGGGGGGCGCCGATGCGCTATCCCTGTCGGACTCGAGCCGGACCGGAGAGGTGGCTGAGTGGCTTAAAGCGCCTGATTGCTAATCAGGTGAGTCGTGATTAGCGGCTCCCCGGGTTCGAATCCCGGCCTCTCCGCCATTCCGCCCGGTTCTCCGACGTCGCCGCGTGATCGACTCTGGGGAGGGCGCATCATGCTCCAGCGGAGCAGCCGGTGGTGCGTCGCGGCGCTCGCCGCGACTTGCGTCGCGCTGTCCGTCCTGCCCGGCTGCGTCGAGCGGAAGCTGATCGTGCGCTCGGATCCTCCGGGCGCGGTCGTCCTGCTCGACAACCGCATCGTCGGCACGACGCCGTTCGAGACCTCCTTCGTGCACTACGGCGGCCGCGTCGTCGAGGTGCGCTGGGACCCGTTCGAGCAGGACTGGGACGATCGCTTCGCGACCGCACGGGAGGAGCGCTTCCTCGCGCCGCCCGTCTACCAGTGGTTTCCACTCGACTTCGTGTTCGAGTATCTCAACCCGTTCACGATCACCGATGAACGGCTCTTCGAGTTCGACCTGAAGCGGGCGGGGAGTGGCGGCTCCACGTCCGACGACAACGCGACCGAGCAGGTGATTCGCCGCTCGGAGCGGATGCGCAGCGACGTGCTGCGCGGGGAGGGATGACGCAGATGGATCAGGCCCAGACCGACTTCGAGCGCTACAAGGGCGCGAAAGTGACCGTGATGGGGCTCGGGACGCACGGCGGCGGTGCCGGCGCGACGAAGTTCTTCGCGGATCTGGGGGCCGACGTCACCGTGACCGACCTGCGCGGCAAGCGCGCGCTCGCGTCGACGCTCCGCGACCTCGACGGCCTCGACGTGCGCTACGTGCTCGGTCGCCACATCAAGCGCGACTTCGAGTCGGCCGACCTCGTGCTCGTGAACCCGGCGGTCCCCGACGATTCGCCCTACATCCGCGCGGCCCAGAAGGCGGGCGTGCACACCGACACGGCGCTGAACTTCTTCATGAAGAACTGCCCGTGCCCGGTCATCGGCGTGACCGGCACCAACGGCAAGAGCACGACGACGACGTTGCTCGGCGAGATGCTCCGCTGTGCGGGGATCGACGCGCGCGTCGGCGGCAACCTCGGCGGCGACGTGCTCAACTGGCTGTTCGAGCTGAAGAAGGACGACCTCGTCGTGCTCGAGATGTCGAGCTTCCAGCTCAAGGCACTCGACGATGACGCGCCGTCGCCGAAGACTGCGGTGCTCACGAACTTCGCGCCGAACCACCTCGACCGACACATCACGCTCGACGACTACTACCGCTCCAAGGCGCGGATCTTCGGCGGCGCACACCCGGCCAAGCGCCTCGTCGTCAACGCGAACGATCCGACGATCGCGAAGTGGGTGCGGTCGTTCGGCGGCGACTGCCTCCTCTACGACGCCTACCGCGATCGACCGACCGGCCTGACGATCGACAAGGGGTGGGTGCAGTACGACTACAAGGGCCTCTCCGGTCGACTGTTCCCGGTCTCCGACGTGACCCTCACCGGCGAGTTCAACCTCGAGAACGCGATGGCCGCCGCGGGCGCGGCGCTCCTCGAGGGCTGCTCGCCGAAGGCGATCCAGACCGCCGTGCAGAACTTCCGCGGCTTGCCGCACCGCCTCGAGTTCGTCGGGAAGTGGCGGGACGTGAGCGTCTACAACGACTCGAAGTCGACCAACCCGACGTCGACGTTGCGTGCGATCGACGCGGTCTCCGGCCCGGTGATCGTCGTGATCGGCGGCAGCGACAAGGACCTGGGCCTCGAGGAGTTCGCCGGCGAACTGTGTCGCTGCGCGAAGGCGGTCGTCTGCTACGGCGAGGGCGGCAACCGAGCGTTCCGCGCGATGGCCGAGACGCGCGGGACCGCGTCGCAACCGCTGCTGTTGTGGAAGAAGCCGTTCGAGGAGTCGGTCGAGCGCGCGCTGTCGATGGCGTCTCCGGGTGACACCGTGCTGCTTAGCCCGGCGTTCGCGAGCTTCGACCAGTTCGGTTCGTTCGAGGAGCGCGGCGACGCGTTCCGCACGACGGTCGAGGCGTGGGGCCGCCGCGGGGAGCGTCCAGAAACGAGGTGACGGGCTTCGCGAATGGGTTTAGGCTCCACTACGGGACGCCGCGGACGCGTCGAGAGATCGACCGATGATGTACTGCCAACGCTGCAAGAAGAACATCGCCACCGTGCACTTCACCGAGATCGCCGACTACGCGGTCAAGCAGGAGACGCACGTGTGTGAGGCGTGCGCGCAGGCGCTCGAGCTGACCGGGCCGGCGGCGAAGACGGTCCAGCCGCTCGAGATCGTGCAGACGATTCTGAAGCAGTCGAGTCTGCCGGATGAACTGCGCACGGTGCTGACCGCCCGGTGCGACACGTGCGGCATGACCTACGCGGAGTTTCGCGCCGGCGGCCGCCTCGGTTGTCCGGACGACTACGCGGTCTTCGCCGACGGGATTCGTGTCGTGTTGGACCAGGTCCAGGGCGGCGCGACGAAGCACACCGGCAAGGTGCCGCGTCGGGGCGGCGCGCTGATCGAGTTGCGGCGCCTGCGCGCATCGCTCGAGGGCGAACTCGCCGAGGCGATCGCGGTCGAGAACTACGAGCGGGCCGCGCAGCTGCGCGACGAGATCAATCAGGTCGACACGGACCTCGCGCGGCGCGGCGCCGACGTCGACGCGCCCGAGTAGGTCGCTTGAGCATGGGCAGCGAGCGCAACACCGGAGAGTGGCTCCGCGGGTCGGGGCCGGAGTCCGACGTCGTGATGTCGAGCCGGATTCGGCTCGCGCGCAACGTCCAGGGCTACTCGTTCCGCGCGAAGCTCGACGAGACCCGTCATGGCGAGCTGGCGGATCACCTCGCCGACGCGATCCGGCGCACCGAACTCGACGAGGGGCTGCACTACTCCAACCTCGACGACTACCCGTCCGTCGAGCGGGACCTGCTGATGGAGCGCCACCTGATCAGCCGCGAGCACGCGACCGGAGAAGGACGACGCGGGGTCGCGGTCACGTCGACGGGCAACGTCAGCGTGATGACGATGGAGGAGGACCACCTCCGGCTTCAGGTCCTTCGCTCCGGGCTCGATCTCGACGCGTGCTGGGAGGCGGTCGACCGGCTCGACGACGCGATCGAGGAGCACGTCGACTACGCGTTCGACCCGGACCTGGGCTACCTCACCGCGTGCCCGACCAACGTCGGGACCGGTATCCGAGCCTCGGTGATGCTACATCTTCCTGGGTTGAGACTCGCGAAGCACCGCGACCGGATGGTCACGAGCGTCACGAAGATCAACCTCGCGGTGCGCGGGCTCTACGGTGAGGGGACCGACCCGAGCGGCGATCTCTACCAGGTGTCCAACCAGGTGACGCTGGGGCGCTCGGAGCGGGAGATCCTCGACGAGCTGCAGCACTTCGTGCCGCGGATCATCGAATATGAGCGGCAGGTCAGAGAACGGCTCTTCGAGGAGGACCGCCAGCGCCTCGAAGACCGGGTGGCCGAAGCCTGTGGTACACTTCGTACGGCTGCGACGGTTTCGTCGGAGGAGGCGATGGCCCTGCTCAGCCTGGTTCGGCTGGGCGTTAACATGGGCGTCATCAACGACTTAGGCGTCGCAGCGGTGAACAGCATTTTCATCAACTGTCAGCCGGCCCACATTATGAAGCAAGCCGGGACGGGCCTCGATGCCGAAGAGAGGGACGTCGCACGCGCGCGATACATTCAGCGAGCGATGGGCCGTAACTGAACCGGGCACCGACCCGACACGAATCGACAGCGACAGCACACGAGCGAGAGCGGCGGCGGGCGCCACCCCGGGAGCCCGCGCCGTCCGAGGAGGATCTTCGACTATGTTCGACCGGTTTACGGACCGAGCCCGCAAGGTCATGGGATTGGCGCGGCAGGAAGCCCAGCGGTTCAACCACGACTACATCGGGACCGAGCACATCCTGTTGGGGCTCATTCAGGAGGGCAGCGGCGTCGCTGCCAACGTCCTGAAGAACATGGACATCGAGCTGAAGAAGATCCGGGGCGAGATCGAAAAGATGGTCAAGACGGGGCCGACCATGGTGACCATGGGCCAGCTCCCGTTCACGCCACGGGCGAAGAAGGTGCTCGAACTCGCGCTCGAGGAAGCGTCGAACCTCGGTCACAACTACCTCGGCACCGAGCACCTGCTCCTCGGCCTCCTGCGCGAGAGCGAAGGGATCGCCGCGCAGGTGCTGATGAACCTCGGCATCAAGCTCGAGGACGTGCGCGAAGAGGTGCTCGAGTTCCTCGGCGCCGAGCCGCCGCCCGCGCAGGAAAAGGGCGAGAAGAGCGGCTCGGGCGGTACGCCGTCGAAGTCGAAGACGCCGGCGCTCGACACGTTCGGTCGCGACCTGACCGACCTCGCCGTCGAGAGCAAGCTCGACCCGGTGATCGGTCGCGAGCGCGAGATCGAGCGCGTCGTGCAGATCCTGTCGCGCCGCACGAAGAACAACCCGGTCCTCCTCGGTGAGGCCGGCGTCGGCAAGACCGCGATCGTCGAGGGGCTCGCGCAGCGGATCGTCAAGAAGGACGTCCCGGAGATCCTCCACGCGAAGCGCCTCGTCGTGCTCGACCTCGCGATGATGGTCGCCGGCACGAAGTATCGCGGGCAGTTCGAGGAGCGCATCAAGGCGGTCATGACCGAGGTGCGCAAGGCGAAGAACATCATCCTGTTCATCGACGAGTTGCACACGCTCGTCGGCGCCGGTGGTGCCGAAGGCGCGATCGATGCGTCCAACGTGCTGAAGCCCGCGCTGTCGCGCGGCGAGGTGCAGTGCATCGGCGCGACGACGCTCGACGAGTATCGCAAGTACATCGAGAAGGACGGGGCGCTCGAGCGTCGCTTCCAGACGATCTTGGTCGATCCGCCCTCGAAGGAGGAAGCGGTCGAGATCCTGAAGGGACTGCGCGACCGCTACGAGGCGCACCACCGGGTGAACATCCCGGACGAAGCGCTCGAGGCGTCCGTCGAGCTCAGCTCGCGCTACATCACCGGTCGGTTCCTGCCGGACAAGGCGATCGACGTGATGGACGAGGCCGCGGCCCGCGTGCGCCTGAAGGCGCTGACGCAGCCGCCGGGCCTCAAGGACCTCGAAGAGGAGGTCCGGCAGCTCGAGAAGGAGAAGGACGAGAGCGTCGCCAACCAGGACTTCGAGCGGGCCGCGCGCTTGCGCGACACGGCCTACAAGCTCAAGAAGAAGAAGGAAGAGGTCCAGAAGGAGTGGCGCGAGCAGGCCAAGGAGGACAACGGCACCGTCGATGCGAACATGATCGCCGAGACCGTCTCCTCGATGACCGGCATCCCGCTCAAGAGCCTCGACCAGGACGAGGCGAAGCGGCTCCTCAAGATGGAGGACGAGCTGCACGAGACCGTCGTCAGCCAGCACGACGCGATCAAGGCGATCGCGCGCGCGGTGCGGCGTTCGCGCTCCGGGCTCAAGGACCCGAAGCGCCCGATGGGCTCGTTCATCTTCCTCGGCCCGACCGGTGTCGGTAAGACGCACCTCGCGAAGGCACTCGCGAAGTTCATGTTCGGCGAGGAAGACGCGCTGATCCAGGTCGACATGTCGGAGTACATGGAGAAGCACAACGTCAGCCGGCTCGTCGGCGCGCCTCCGGGCTACGTCGGCTTCGAGGAGGGCGGCCAGCTCACCGAGAAGATCCGCCGCCGGCCGTACGCGGTCGTGCTCCTCGACGAGATCGAGAAGGCGCACCCCGACGTGTTCAACATGCTCCTCCAGATCATGGAGGAGGGACGTCTGACCGACAGCTTCGGCCGCCACGTCGACTTCAAGAACGTGATCTTGATCATGACGTCGAACATCGGCGCCAACATCATCAAGAACCAGCAGTCGCTCGGCTTCCAGGCGCCGTCGGAGGCGAAGTCGTTCGACCGGATGAAGCAGGACCTGATGGCCGAGGTGGACAAGCACTTCCGGCCGGAGTTCCTCAACCGCGTCGACGAGGTCATCACGTTCCAGCCGCTCGGCAAGGAGGAGATGGCGAAGATCATCGACGTGCAACTCGTCGACGTCTTCGACCGCCTCGCGTCGAAGCACATCAAGCTGGAGATGACCGAGGAGGCCAAGGCGTTCCTCGTCGACAAGGGCTTCAACCCGGACTACGGCGCACGGCCGATGCGGCGCGCGATCGAGCGCTACATCGAGGACGCGCTCAGCGATCAGATCCTGCGGGGCATGATCGAGGAGGGCTCGACGCTCGCGGTCGGTGTCGACACGGATGCCGAGGAGCTGTCGTTCAACGTCGTCAGCGTCGCCAAGGTCGCGAACGACGAGGACGGCAACGGCCCGAAGGAGCCGGAGGAGGCGCTCGCGCCGTAGGGTGCCGAGACCGCTTCGCTCGACCGCGGGCCGGCCTCCCCGAGGCCGGCCCGCGGTGCGTACGGATCGCCGGCGACGCACGGGCCCGACTTTCCTCTTGACGAAAGTCCTCGCGAGGAGTAAGTTCCGGGCATGAGTCGCTCGCTGAAAGACCAGATCAAGCAGACCAAGCCGTTCGCCTGCGCCGAAGAGGAGGTGATCTTGAACCTCCTGCGGACGGCCGAACAGCTGGTTCAGCCGGTGCGAGAGGTCCTCCGGGAGGAGGGGCTGTCGCTGTCGCAATACAACGTGTTGCGGATCCTGCGCGGCTCGCCGGACGGCCTGTCGTGCGGCGAGATCCTCGAGCGCATGGTCACCCGCGACTCCGACACGACCCGGCTGCTCGATGCGCTCGAGCGGCGAAGCCTCGTCGAGCGCAATCGATCCTCGCAGGACCGACGGGTCGTCGTCGCGCGAATCAACGCGGCCGGGCTCGCGCTGCTCGAACGGCTCGACGAGCCGGTGCGGGATGCGAACCGGCGCCCGCTGCGCCACCTGAAGAAGGCCGATCTCCGGCACTTGCGCGCGTTGCTCGAGGCAGCACGCGAAGACTAGACCCGAACGCTGGACCCATGGGCGCACCCGCGCCCAAATATTCGTTGCGAGGAACATCCTCGCGAAGTAGACCCGAAAGGACGTAGTGTCATGACCCGTTTCGACGACCGAGGCCTCGGCCTCCTGTTCATCCGCGTGATGCTCGGTGTGGTGTTCCTGTTCCACGGCGCGCAGAAGCTGTTCGGCTGGTTCGGTGGCCACGGCATCGAGGGTACCGCCGGCTTCTTCGAGCAACTCGGCATCCCGTTCCCGACCCTGAGCGTCGTCGCGGCCGGCGGCGCCGAGTTCTTCGGGGGCCTCGCGCTCCTCCTCGGGCTCGGTGCACGCGGCGCGGCGGCGATCCTCGCGTTCACGATGCTCGTCGCGTCGTTCACGGCACACAGCGGCTTCGGCGCCGCCGGCGGCGGCATGGAATACCCGCTGACGCTCGCGATCGTGAGCCTCGGGCTCGCGTTGACCGGGCCGGGGCGCCTGACGATCGCTGCGGCTCGGGCGTGCTGCCGCACGCGCGCGGTCGGGCCGGCCGCAACGTCGCGGACGTGATCGCGAACCGGTGGTATCCTGGCCACGATGACTCCGAACGAACGAATCGAGGCCTTCCTGGCCGGGACCCCGCACGCGGTCGTCGGCGCGTCCAAGGACCGCTCGAAGTACGGCAACAAGGTCCTGCGGGCCTATCTCCAGAACGGCCGCCGCGCCCACCCGATCAATCCGACCGCAGACACCGTCGAGGGATTGCCGGCGTTTGCGGACCTGGGCGCGCTGCCGGAGCCGGTGCACGGCATTTCGGTGATCACCCCGCCGGCCGTGACCGAGCGGATCGTCGAGCAGGCGGTGGCGGCCGGCATCGAGCACGTCTGGATGCAGCCGGGCAGCGAGAGCGACACCGCCGTCGCGCGCGCCGAGGCGGCGGGGATGAACGTGATCGCCGGCGGCCCGTGCCTGCTCGTCGCGATCGGATTCCGCGAGGACGACGCGTAGCGGTCGCCGCGCGCAAATCCACCCCTGCCGCGGTAGACTGGCCCAGGATCGAGCCAACCGCTGCCGACCACGGCTCGTATTGCCCCGAAGGCCGTGGTCCGGCCCGAGAGTCCTGGAGGAGCCGATGAAGCGTCATTTCGAGACCCTGTTCGCCGCGTTCGTGATATCGACGCTGTTCGTCGTCGCCGGGTGCATGCGCGCGCCCGAGGAGGCGCAGGACGCGCCGCCCGCTCAGGAGGCGGCCGGCAAGGACGACATCGCGACGCTTCGCAAGGAGTTGCAGGCGGTCGCCCAGGAGATGGCGCAGCTCAAGCAGGGGATGACCGACCTCGTCGACAGCCTCGACGTGATCGAGGACCTCGTGAAGCTCACCCGGCGTCAGTGCGGCGCCAACGGCGACGCGATCGCCGGCCTCCGCGACCACATCTCGCTGACGATGCAGCAGGGCGACGGCGGCGAGGAATTGTCGGCCGAGGACCTCGCGGCGCTCGTCGAGAAGCTCGCGAAGATGGGCGTGAAGGTCGACCCGGACAAGCGCACGATCACGATGGACGGGATCGTCGCGACGCCGACGGGGCCGCTCGAGTTCGCGGCGGTCGCCGAGGGCGGCAAGGCGCACGAGTCGCTCTTCATGCTGCGCGCCGAGCCGCGCGCGCTGAACGCGGCGATCCTCGCGCTCGGGCTCAAGCCGGGGCAGGCAGGCCGCTTTGCCGGCGGCAAGCCGGTCCTGCCGACCGGGCCGGTCGTCGAGGTGTCGGCGTCGTGGTCCGACAAGGGCACGACGGTCGAGCACCGCGTCGAGGATCTCGTGATCTCGCTCAACGCGCAGGCGCCGATTCCCCGCACCGGCTTCGTCTACCACGGTTCGAGGCACCAGCGGAACAGCACCACCGGCAAGCGCTTCTACGCGGCCGACGTCACGCGCGACTTGATCGGCGTGTGGAACAGCCCGAACGTGATCATCGACTGCCCGCATCCCGAGGCGCCGTTCGACGATTCGTTCGTCGCGAACAACGAGAAGATGCCGCCGAAGGGAACGCCGGTGACCGTGACGATCCGCGTGCCGGCCTCGGCGAAGCCGAAGGCCGACGGCGACGAGGCGCGTTGAGCGACCGCGTCGTCGACCGCGCCCTCGATCGATGGACGCGCGCCGTGCGGCGTGCGTGGTGGTGCGACGTCGCGTCGGTCGCCGTCGCGTCGATCGCGGTGGCGATGGCGGCGTTGCTCGCCTACCGCGCACTCGTCGCGCCCGACTACCCGTGGGTGATCGCGCTCGCGTCGGTCGGTGCGACGGTGGCGCTGCTCGTCGCCGCCGCGTCCCGTCGCGCCCGCCCGGGGCGCGAGGCGATCGCCGCCTACGTCGATCGCGTGGTCGGCGGCGGGGGGCGCGTCACGACGTTGGCCACGGTGCCCGACTCGCCGTTGACCCGGGTCGTCGAAGAGGAGTGCGAGCGGCTGCTGCCCGCGGCTCCGCGCTCGTGCGTCGGGCGGTCGGCGCGGCGACGGTTCGCGATCGCCGGTGGTGCGGCGCTGCTGGGCGCCCTGCTGTTCGTCGTGCCGTCGCGGGCGCGTGCGGAGGCCGACCCGTCCGCAGCCGAGCGGCTCGCGGCGCGGGCCGCCGACGCACTCGTCGCCGCCGGCGACCCGGCGCTCGCCCGAGCGCTCCGTGGTGCGGCGACCGGTGGAGCCGATGAGCGCGCCGCCGCCGTCGAGACCGTGCTCGATCGGATCGACCGAAGCGCGGCCGTGGCGCGGACGCTCGACGACGCGCTCGACCGCGAGCCCGGTGGGGCGGCCGCGCGGGGTGCGATCGCCGCCGGCCGCGGCGATGGCGCGGCGGAGACCGCAGCCGCACTGGCCGCCGCTTCCCGTCGGGATGACCTACCGCCCGACGTGACCGCCGCACTCGCCGCGCTCGCGGACGCGACGCGCCGCGACGACTCGGCGGCGTTCGCACGCGCGGCGGCCGACGTTCGACGTGCGACCGGCGGATCGGCACCGGCGCTCGACGCCGCGCGCTCGGCGGCGCGTGCTCTCGCTCCGTCGCTTCCGCGAGCGCGAGCGCCTATACCTACTGCAGGCGCCCACGCGATGGACGTGGCCGCCGACGCACGGCCGGTGCTCCGCGAGGCGCTCCGGCGCTACTTCGAGGCGATCGACGCGAGATGAGCAGACGAGGCAACGGCAGGGTCGGCGTGTGGATCGTCGGCGCACGCGGCGCCGTCGCGGTCTGCTCGATGGTCGGGGCCGCCGCGATCCGCGCCGGGTGCGAATCGACGACCGGCATGGTCTCGGCGCTCGGCGACTTCGCCGCGCTCGATCTCGCCGATCCGGGCGCGTTCGTGTTCGGCGGTCACGATCTGCGCACCCAGCCGCTCGTCGACGCCGCCGCGGACTTCCGCGACCGCACCGGCGTGATGCGCGACGAGACCCTCAAGCGCGTGCGGCGCGATCTGCGCGCCCACGACGCGCGCATCCGGCCGGGCGTCTCGCTCAGCGACCGACCGCGCCGCAACGGCGTCGCTCGCACGGCGAATCACGCGATCGAGCGGATCGTCGCCGACATCGACGCGTTCCGATCCGAGGCGCGACTCGATCGCGTCGTCGTCGTTCACCTCGCGTCGACCGAGGCGCCCGCGAGCGACGACGCCTACGCATTCGACGGTCGCGCACTCACCCGCGCGTTCGACCGCAAGCGTCCGGTCGGGCTGACCGACAGCATGCTCTACGCGGCCGCCGCCGCGAAACTCGGCGTCCCGTTCGTGAACTTCACGCCGTCGCCGGCGTTCGACGTGCCCGCGCTGGCCGACCGCGCCGACGCGGCCGGCATCTGCTACGCGGGCAACGACGGCAAGACCGGCGAGACGCTCCTGAAGACGGTCCTCGCGCCGATGTTCGTCGCGCGCAACCTGCGCGTTCTCACGTGGCACGGCTACAACATGCTCGGCAACGCCGACGGCGCGTCGCTCGCGGACCCGGCACGCCGTGAGGCGAAGCTGCGCTCGAAGGACGCGTCGCTCGCACGGATCGTCGGAGGCGACGTGCAGTCGAAGGTCTCGATCGACTACGTCCCGAGCCTCGACGATTGGAAGACGGCCTGGGACTTCATCCACTTCGAGGGGTTCCTCGGCGCGAAGATGGCGCTGCAGTTCACGTGGCAGGGCTGCGACAGTGCGCTGGCCGCGCCACTGGTGCTCGACCTCGTGCGGTTCGTCGACTTCGCGGCTCGCCGGGGCGAGACCGGCGCGCTCACGCACCTCGCGAGCTTCTTCAAGAACCCCCTCGGCGTCGACGAACCCGAGTTTCACCGTCAGGTCGACCGGCTCGCGGACTACGCGCGAGCCCATGCGAAAGCACGAGCGTGATGCGAATCGTCCTGTGCCTGCTCGTCGCGGTGTTCGCGGCGCCCGCGACCGCTCAAGCGCCCGATCCCCTCGCGCGCGTCGTCACGGTCGGTGCGAGTCTGACCGCGGGATTCGGCTCGTGGCTGCCGCTGCGAGACGTGCTGCAAGCCGCGCTGCCCGACGATGCGCCGCGGATTCGATCGCACCACGACGTGATGTTCTTCTCGCGGCCGACGACGATCGGCCAGCGGCAGATCGACCGTGCGCTCGCCGCGAAACCGACGCTCGTCGTCGCGGCGGACTTCCTGTTCTGGTACGGCTACGGCTACCAGTGGGTGCGCGAGGAGCCGGAGCCGAACCACATCCGCTTCCGACGCCCCACGGGCGAGGAGTCGGCGAAGCTACGGCTCGAGAAACTCGAGATCGGCCTCGCGCAACTCGACCGCGTGCCGTGCCCGATCGTCGTCGGTGACTTTCCGAACATGGCAGGCGCCCATCCGTGGATGATCCGCCCCGCGCAGATTCCCGAGGCGTCGACGCTCGCGAAACTGAACGCGCGTGTCCGCGCGTGGGCGGCAGAGCGGCCTCGTGTGCACCTGCTGCCGTTGGCGTCGTCGGTCGACCGCCTGCGGGCGGGGGAGTGGGTCGTGACGCCGCCCGGCGGCACGACGCCGGTCTCGCTCGATGCGACGAGCGCGCTGCAGTGGGACCGCCTGCACCCGACGCGCCTCGGCGTCGTCTACCTGAGTGAGATCTTCGTCGACTCGATGCGAGACGCACTCGGCCTCGCGCCCGAGCGACTGCGCCTCGACGTGCCGCGCACGATCGACCGACTCGGGCTGCAGCCCACGATCGACGACTTGCGCCGCTACCCGTCCGACGATTGACCGGCGATTGACGATCCCGGGCGCGCTGGGGTAGAACCGGAGCGCGCTCGGCCGACGTGCCCTCGGACGAGCCGTGGTGATGGGTCTCTCGCGTACCGCGCGATCGTGAAGGAGGAAGAGGTCTACTCCCGGAGTGGACCTTGGATTCGGCGAGCACTTCCCTGCCCGGCGATGCGACCGATGCGTCGCGTCGGTGGCTCTGCGGCATTCTCCTGTTCTCGGTCGTATTGCGCGCCGTCACCGCCGCGCAGTTGCCGACGCCGTGGCTCGTCGACGAGGAACTCGCGCAGACGTCGCTGGCGCGATCGATCGCGACACCCGACACACCCGTGCCGGCCGTCCCGGCGTCCGTTCGATCTGCGCCGCTCTACGCGACCGTGATCGCGCCCTTGTTCGGCATCCCGTCGCTCCCGACGGCGTACGCGCTCGTCAAACTGCTCAACGCGGTGCTCGTGTCGCTCGCGGCGATTCCGATCTACGCGCTCGCCCGCCGAGTCGTCGCCGCGCGCTGGGCGCTCGTCGCGGCCGGCCTGTCGCTCGGGATCCCGTCGCTCGGCTACACGAGTGCCGCGGTGCCGGACAACCTGCTCTTTCCGCTCGTCGCGTGGGCCGCGCTCGCGCTCGTCGGCGTGCTCGAGCGCCCGAGCATCGGTCGGCAGGTGCTCCTGTGGGTCGTCGTCGCGCTCGCGTGTGCGACGCGGCCTGAGGCCGCCGCCGTCGGGGTCGGCGTCGTCGTCGCGCTCGTCGCGTGGGTCGCGGCTCGACGGGTCGCACCGGCGGCGCTCGTCCCGTCGCTGCTCGGCGCGGTGGGCCTCGGCGCGGCGCTCGTCGCGTGCGGCGCGATCCACATCGAGTCCGCGTCGGCGCCCCTCGTCGCGAAGCTCGCCGGCCGCCACGTCGGCGCGCTCGCACTCGTGCACGGCGTCGTCCCGCTCGCGGCGTTCGTCGGCTTCGTCGCGGTGGGGGCTCGCCCGGTCGCGGTCGCGATGGGGTCGCTCGCGCTCGCGCTCGTCACCGCCGCCGCGCTCACCGCGGCATCGCGCGACGGCTTCTCGATCCTCGAGCGCGATGTGTTCGCCCTCGCGCCGTTCGGGATGATCGCGCTCGCCTGGTGGGCGGCGGAGGGGCGATGCGTGCGGGCAGCCGTGCGGGTGCCGGTCGCGCTGTTCGCCGGCGGCGTATCGCTCGCACCGTGGTTGCTGCCGGCGTACTCGCTCGCCGGCACGCCCGATGCATTGGGACTGTTCGCGTTGCGCGACACGTGGGCGCCCGTGATCCGGATCGCGACGGTCGTCGCGGCGCTCGTCGGTGTGGCCGCGCTCGCGCTACCGCGACTCGCGCGTTCGCTCCCCGCCGCGGTCGCGCTCGTGCTCGTCGTCGTGCACATCGGCGTCGAGCGGCAGATCGTCGCCCATGCGTACGGCGTGCGCTGGCCGGTGCTCCGCCGCGAGCGCGACTGGGTCGACCGCACCGTCCCGCCGCGCACGGAAGTCGTCGCGGTCCGGTCGCCGGCCGCGGAGATGCTCGCGTTCTTCAATCGGCGCATCGTGCAGGTCGTGGATCAACCGCCCGCTGCGGCGGCTTGGATCGTCGGGCCCGACGGGAGCGCGATCGGCGGCGAGGTCGTGATGCGTGACGACGCGGCCGGGATCGCGCTCAGTCGTGCGGGCGTGCCGAGCGAGTGATCCGGACGAGCGCACCGCGCGTCGTGACGTAGACGACGTCGTCGGGGGCGAACGCGACGTCGGTGACCGGGCCCGGCATCGCCACCCGCGCGAGTGCGGTCCCGTCGGCGTCGAAGAGCAGCAGCGCGCCGGGCGTGCACACCCACACGCGACCGCCGTCGTCGACCGCGATCCCGTCGACCCCGCGCGTGTTCGACAGGTCTGCGAACGGTGCCGCGTCGACCAGGCCACCGGCGGCGTCGAGCGTGAACCGAATCACGCGTCGTGTCGCCGACCAGTCGCCGACGTAGAGGTAGCGCTCGTCGGGCGAGAGCGCGATGCCGGTCGGCGCCGCGATCTTGTCCACGATCAGGTCGGTGCGGTCGTCGCGGATCCGGTAGACGCCGCACACGTCGATTTCGCGCGCGGGGTCGCCGTGCAGGAAGCGCAGCCCGAACGGTGGGTCGGTGAAGTAGATCGTGCCGTCGCCGCGCACCGCGACGTGATTCGGGCTGTTCAGCCGAGCGTCACCGATTCGGTCGACGAGCGTCTCGCCGTCGAGCGTCGCGACGCAGCGGTCGCCGTGCTCGGTTTCGACGATGCGTCCGTCGGGTAGGGCCGCGAGGTCGGCGGTTCCCGGCAGCGGGTAGAACGCGGTGTTGGCGCCGGCGTGGCCGGAGTGGAACGCGACGATTTCGAGGGCGCCGGGGCGGTAGCGCAGCAGCGTGTTGCGCGCGGTGTCGGCGACGAGGAGCGCCCCGGCGTGCCACAGCGGCGCGCGCAGATAGCCGAACGGCTCCGCGACGACTTCGATGCGCGTGCTCCCCGGCAGCACCGCCGATGCGCGCGGGTCGAGTCGCTCGATCGTCGCACCCGCCGGGCGGGGCTCGATCGCGCTCGGTCGCGGGGCGAACGCGATGCGGCCGTCGCGCCGCGGGAAGTGCTCGCGGTCGAGGGCGCTCGCGATGCGATCGCGCCGTTCGGTGTCGGCGGGGCGATCGTCGACGCCGATCGTCGCTTGAGCGAGGACGAGCAGCGCGCCGATGCCCCCACTGATCCCGATCGCCCGGACGGGGACGCGCGCGAACCGCACCCACAGCGCGATCGGAATCGACGCGCAGCCGAGCCAGGCGATCGTCGCGACGACCGGGCCGATGCCGAGGACTTCGAGTGCCGTCGGCGCGACGTGACCCGACGCGAGCAGCGGGATCGCGTGGGCGCGGAACGGATTGCGCAGCAGGAAGTCGGCGTCGGTGTGCACCGCCGGCCACGTGACGAGCAGTGCGGCATGGAACACGAGCCCGGCGACGGCGCCGGCCGCGAGTGCGACCCGCATCCCAGGACGCGTGTGCGAATCGCCGAGCCAACCCGCGATCGGAAAGAGGAGCAGCGGCAGCGCGGCGGTCAGGTAGCGCGGCCCGGCGGTCGCCCCGCCGATCCAGAACGCGTGCGACGCGACGAGCACGAGGTGCACCGCGAACGCGATCCCGGCGGCGACCGCCACGCCGCGTCCCGCGCGCCCCCCGCGGCGCACGGCCACGACGATCGCCGGTATCGCGAGCAGCAGCCACGGCGCCTGGAACCACAGCCCGATCGCCGGGCTCGCCAGCAGCGCGACCAACTTGCGCGGCGACGGCCACGTGAACCCGAGCGCGCCGTCGAGGCCGAAGCGTGCGATCTCGGCGGTCTCCCGGTGGGCGTGGATCACGTTCGTCGCGAAGGCGGCGTCGCGGTAGGCGACGAGGGCGATCGCCGGAAGCGCCGCTCCGATCGCGCCGAGCAGCGTGGCGAGCACGCGGCGCGGACCGATCACGACCGCGGTCGCGAACACGACGACGGCGATGCCGATCGTCCGATACTCGCACGCGACGCCGACACCGGCGAGCAGGCCGACCCACAGCGCATCGAGGGGGCGCCGATTCGCGCGGAGCAACACGAGCCACGCGCTCGCATGCGCGATCGCGGCCAGGTCGTGGCCGTAGTAACGCGTCGCGTAGACCGCGGCATTCGACGCGAGGCCGTAGGCGAGCACGAGCCCCCACGCGACTGCCGGCGGCGCGAGCCGTTCGAGCCCGCGGCCGAGCGCGAAGAGAAACACGACGAACGCGAGGCTCAGCATCGCGACGCGCCCGACCCACGCGATCGTCCAGAAATCGGGGCGGCCGGGCGTCAGCGCGTCGACCGCGGCGACCGCCGGCACGAGCCACAGCGCCGGGCCGGGCGGCTTGTTCGAGCGGTAGTGCCCGTCGATCTTCAGCAGGTCGTGGTCGATGAACCACTCGGCCGCTTCGACGTCCACGTCGAGCGAGCCGCGCTCTTCGATCGCCATCGCGAGGAAGACGTGGCTGCTCTCGTAGCCGGGCGGCAGCGCCGGGGCGAAACCGAGCGGCAGCGCGTAGAACGCGAAGACCGGCAGGAGGATCGCGATCGCGCGGCGGAGCGGCCAGCGAGCGGAACGCGACGGGGCCACCGCGCGGCTACGCGGTGCGGGCCAGCGAGCGGAGCGTCGTGAACAGGCCGCGTTGGAAGAGGCTCAGCCAGCCCACGTAGAGGTAGCCCGCGAGGAAGAGCAGCAGGAACGCGACGATCGCGAACAGGCCGTTCTGGAGCGCGACGAACACGACGACGACGAAGTAGGCGGCCATGCCGAGTTCGATCGCCGGCAGGAACGAGCGCACGCCGCGATACGCCTTCTTCTTCCAGTCGGCGGACTTCGCGGTGACGTTGTGCTTCGGCGTGCGCATGAACGGGCTGTCGATCCCGAAGAAGCCCTCCAGCACGGCCTTCGTGTTGTTGATGCACATGCCGATGCCGATCGCGAGCAACGCGGGCAAGAAGCGAATGCGATCCCAGAACGAACGGTCGTTCTCACGCTGGCAGTAGACGTAGAAGTAGCAGACGCCGACGAACGCGAGCATGAACAGCGACAGATCGTAGATCAGGTCGAGCGAGCCCGGCTTGATCGTCGCCCGGGCCTGCACCGCCGGCAGCATCAGCAGGCTCAGCACGACCATCAACGGGTAGCCGACGTTCGCGGTGAGGTGGAACGTCGCCTCGATCTTGTTGCGCAGCGGGTAGTCGCTTCGCCAGATGCGCGGCAACAGCTTCTTCATCGTCTGCGCCGAGCCCTTCGCCCAGCGGAACTGCTGCGACTTGAACGCGTTGATGTCGACCGGCACTTCGGCGGGCGACGTCAGGTCCTTCAGGAAGATGAAGCGCCACCCCTTGAGCTGTGCGCGGTAGCTGAGGTCGAGGTCCTCGGTCAGCGTGTCGTGCTGCCAGCCGCCGGCGTCCTGGATCGCGCTGCGTCGCCAGACGCCGCCGGTGCCGTTGAAGTTGAAGAAGCGGCCGGAGCGGTGGCGCGCGGTGTGCTCGATCACGAAGTGGCCGTCGAGGTAGATCGACTGCACTTGGGTCAGGAGCGAGAAGTCGCGGTTGAGGTGGTCCCAGCGCGTCTGCACCATGCCGATCTCGGGGTCGGCGAAGTAGTGCACCGTGCGGGCGAGCATGTCGGGCTTCGGGACGAAGTCGGCGTCGAAGATCGCGACGAACTCGCCGCGTGCGGACTGCAACCCGTTCTCGAGCGCCCCGGCCTTGAAGCCGGTGCGGTCGGTGCGGTGGATGACGACCGCGTCGACGCCTTCGGCGCGGAGCGCGTCGACCTTCGCGCGCACGATCTCGGTCGTGTCGTCGGTCGAGTCGTCCAGGACCTGGATCTCGAGCTTGTCGCGCGGGTAGTCGAGGGCGGCGACCGAATCGAGCAGTCGCTCGGCGACGTAGCGCTCGTTGAACAGCGGGAGTTGCACCGTGACGACGGGCAATTCCTCGAAGCGGCCGGCCGGCGGGGCGTCGGGCCGGCGAGAGCGCTTGTAGAGCCAGATCAGGTGGAGACGGTGCGCGCCGTAGATCGCGAGAATCGTCAGTACGGCGAGGTAACCGATCAGCGCGAGTTGAAAGACGGTCATGTCGCGGTCGGTTTCCTTCCCCGGAGGCACCTCGCGGGGTGCCCGTCGACGTTGCACGGGCGCATTCGGTCGACGATCGGTGTCATTGCGGCGGCGTTCCCCGGAAATGCACCGGATTTTGTTCTACGTGCTCAGACGATGGATACGCACGCCCGACCCGGTTCCGAGAGGCTCTCCGACTACGACTTCGAGCTGCCGCCCGATCTCGTCGCACAGGAGCCGCCAGACCGAAGGGATAGCAGCCGGCTGCTGCACCTTCAAAGGGCTGGTGGGCCGGTCGGACACCACCGGTTCAGCGATCTCCCGCATCTCCTCGAGCCAGGTGACCTTCTCGTCCTGAACGACACCCGGGTCGTGCCCGTCCGGGTGCCGGCTCGGCGGGCGTCCGGAGCGCGTCTCGACGTCCTGTTGCTGGAGCACGCCGGGGCCGGAGTGTGGAGCGCGTTCGTCGGCGGCGGGGCACGGGTGAAGTCCGGCGAGACGGTCGATCTGGCCGGTGCGCCGGCCCGGATCGAGCGGCCCGCCGGCCCCGGCGAGCCGTGGCGAGTCGACGTCGGCGGGCTCGACGTCGCGACCCACCTCCGCGCGGTCGGGCGAGCTCCCCTGCCGCCCTACATCCGCCGCGACCGGGGACCGGATGCGCGTGATGCGGTCGACCTCGAGCGCTACCAGACGATCTACGCCCAGGCGCCCGGTGCGGTCGCGGCGCCGACGGCCGGTCTCCACTTCACCGATGCGGTCTTCGCCGCCGTCGCCGCGCGGGGCGTCGAGACGGCGCGGGTGACGCTGCACGTCGGGGCCGGGACGTTTCTCCCGGTGAAGTGCGAGCGGCTCGACGAGCACCGCATGCACGTCGAACACTACACGGTGTCCGACGCCGCGGCCGATGCGGTGGCGCAGACCCGCGCACGCGGCGGGCGCGTCGTCGCGGTCGGCACGACGAGCCTCCGCGCGCTCGAAGCCGCCGCGGCAGGGGGCCGGCTCGCGGCCCGGTCCGGCACGACCGACCTGTTCATCAGACCGGGATATCGGTTTGCGGCCGTCGACGCGCTCCTTACGAATTTCCACCTGCCGAAGAGCACGCTGCTGATGCTCGTCGCGGCGATGGTCGGTCGCCAACGGCTGCACGAGGTCTATGCGCTCGCGATCCGGGAACGCTATCGTTTCTTTTCGTATGGCGACGCGATGCTGATCACCTGACGAGGCGAAGGAACCCGCTGTTGAGCCCGACGATTCCGCCGGAGACGCTGCGCGAACTCGATCGCCTGCGCCACGAGATCCGCGAGCACGACCACGCCTACTACGCGCTCGCGCGTCCGACCGTGAGCGACGCGACCTACGACGACTTGATGCGTCGGCTGCTCGCGATCGAGGGCGAGTATCCCGATGCCGTCACGCCCGATTCGCCGAGCCAGCGCGTCGGCGCACCGTTGTCCGGGGCATTCGCCGTCGTCGCCCACCGCCAGCGCATGCTCAGCCTCGCGAATGCCGCGAGCCGCGACGAGCTGCGCGAGTGGTATGCGCGGATCTTCAACCACCTCGATCGCGAGCCGTTCGACGTCGCGCTGACGCTCGAGCCGAAGATCGACGGCGTCGCGGTGGAGTTGATCTACGAGCACGGCTTGTTCGTCGGCGGCTCGACGCGCGGCGACGGCGACGAGGGCGAGGACATCACGCAGAACCTCCGGACGATCCGCGCGATTCCGCTGCGGCTTCGGACCGAGACGCCGCCGGCGCTCATCGAACTGCGCGCCGAGGTCTTCCTCCGCAAGCGCGACTTCGCGGCGATCAACGAGCGGCTTCTCGCCGAGGGTGCGGAGAAGCCGTATGCGAATCCGCGCAACTTGACCGCCGGCACACTCAAGCAGCTCGACGCACGGGTCACCGCTTCGCGACCGCTCGACGCGTTCGTCTACGGCGTCGGCGCGACCGACGGCTTCGACGCGTCGACCGACCTCGAGCAGATGGAGCGACTGCGCGCGATGGGGCTGCGCGTCGTCGAGCGCCTGGAGCGCGTCGAGTCGCTCGACGGCGTGTGGCCGTACATCGACGCGATCGAAGCTGAGCGCGATACGCTCGAATACGAGGTCGACGGCGTCGTCGTCAAGGTCGACGACCTCGCGCTGCGCACGACGCTCGGGCAGCGATCGCGCAACCCGCGCTGGGCGGTCGCCTACAAGTTCAAAGCGCGCCAGGGCATCACGAAGCTGGTCGGGATCGAGGTCTCGGTCGGCCGCACGGGTGCACTCACCCCGGTGGCGAAGCTCGAGCCGGTCGCGGTCGGCGGCGTGACGATCTCCTCGGCGAGCCTGCACAACGCCGACGAGATCGAGCGGCTCGACGCGCGCGTGGGCGACACGGTCGTGATCGAACGCGCGGGCGACGTGATCCCGAAGGTCGTCGAAGTGCGCAAGGACGAGCGCGTCGGCCGGCCGCGGAAGTTCAAGATGCCGACCACGTGCCCGGAGTGCGGCACGGACGTCGTCGTCGACGAGGCGCACGTCGTCGCCCGTTGTCCGAATCGCCGTTGCCCGGCGCAGGGGATGGCGCACGTCCTGCACTACGCGGGGCGCGGCGCGCTCGACATCGAGGGGCTCGGCGAGAAGCTCGTCGAGAAGCTGTTCGACGAGCGGATGATCGAAGACGTCGCCGGGATCTACGCCCTCGACTTCGATGCGATCGCCGAGTTGCCCGGTTACGGCGAGAAGTCGGCGGCGAAGCTCCGCGACGCGGTCGACGCGACGCGCGAGGCGTCGCTCGCGAAGTTCCTGTTCGGCCTCGGCATCCGCCACGTGGGCGAGACGGTCGCCGAGATCCTCGCCGCCGAGTTCAACACGTTCGAGCGGCTGCGCACGGCGACGGTCGAAGAGCTCGAGGTCGTCGACGGGATCGGGCCGATCGTCGCGAGAAGCGTGCGCGACTACTTCGACGATCCGAACTCGATCGCGCTCGTCGAGCGGCTGCTCGAGAACGGCGTCGCACCCAAGCCGGCGCCGAAGCGTTCCGCCGGTCCGCTGACCGGCAAGACGTTCGTGTTCACCGGGACGCTGCCGAACGTGAAGCGCGCGCCCGCGCAGAAGCGCGTCAAGGCGCTGGGCGGTCGCGTCTCGTCGAGCGTGAGCCGTGCGACCGACTACGTCGTGCAGGGCGGGCGGCCGGGGTCGAAGGCGAAGAAGGCCGAGGAACTCGAGATCCCGGTGCTCGACGAGGAGGCGTTCCTCGACCTCGTCGGCGGGCTGCCCGACGACGACGCGTAGCGCGCCCTACGGCAACGCTTCGGGCGGGGCCGCCTTCTTCGCCTCCTTGGCGTGCGCCGACACGCCGCCGGACACGAGGAACGTCATCACGTCCGAGCTGGGCGTGTCGATCGGTTTCACGCGGTCGGCCGGCACGACGATCAGGTTGCCGGCGAAGTTGTAGGACTGCGGGAGGTAGACCGCGACGTCGCCCGCGCTGCCCAGGAACGAGAGGTCGTCGCGGGTCAGGAACCCGACCACGCGGGTCTGGCCGTCGGCCGACAGCGCCACCATCACCGGGCGGTCGAAGCTCTTCTTGTCGCCGACGAACGCGCCGAGGACGTCCTTGACCGCGCCGTGGAGCATCCGGATCAACGGCAGCCGGTCGAACAGGTGCTCGACGGCGGCGACGATCCGGGCGCCCAGGAAGTTGGTCGCCACGAGCCCGACGAACATGATCAGGACGAGCGTGACCGCGAGGCCGAGCACGGTCTGCGCCCACTCGGCCGCACCCTTCGTGACGATCCCGCCCACCCAGCTGAACGCCGGCTCGAGGGACTTGCCCACGAAGTAGATGAGGTAGATCGTCACGACGATCGGGAGCAGCACCAGGACGCCGCGGAGGAAGTACTTCGTGAATGTAGGCATCGGACCCTCCGAAAATGGTCCCGGGCATCATACCCGCCCGAATTGACGTGGGCGTCAGATGTATTAGACGGACAGCGCCGCGGGCGGTCCGGACCGCCCCGATCCCGCAGGAGCCCCGAGAACCATGTCCGCCCCGAGACCCGAGATCCGCAACGTCGCGATCATCGCGCACGTCGACCACGGCAAGACGACCCTGGTCGACCACATGCTCCGTCAGGGGCGCCTCTTCCGCGACGGCCAGGACGTGCCGGAATGCGTGATGGACTCCGAAGACCTCGAGCGCGAGCGCGGGATCACGATTCTCGCGAAGAACGTCGCGTTCGAGTACGACGGCGTGAAGATCAACCTGATCGACACGCCCGGGCACGCCGACTTCTCCGGCGAGGTCGAGCGTGTGCTCAAGCTCGCCGACGGCGTGCTGCTGCTCGTCGACGCGTTCGAGGGGCCGATGCCGCAGACGCGCTTCGTGCTGAAGAAGGCGCTCGACCTGGGGCTCCGTCCGATCGTCGTGATCAACAAGATGGACCGCGCCGACGAGCGCCACGACGCGGTGCTCAACGAGGTGTTCGATCTGTTCGTCGAGCTCGAGGCGAGCGACGAGCAGCTCGAGTTCCCGACGCTGTATGCATCCGGCCGGCAAGGCTGGGCGAGCGACGACCCGACCGCACGCGACGGCAACGTCGTCCCGCTGATGCAGGAGATCCTGCGGTCGGTGCCGGCGCCGCGGCCGCCCGAGGGCAACCTGCAGATGCAGGTGATGCAGCTCGACTACACGAGCTACGTCGGTCGCATCGGTGTGGGCCGCGTGTTCCGCGGCGAGTTGCGCGCTCGGCGTCCGCTGACGCTGATCAAGCGTGACGGCACGCGCGTGCGCGCGGACGCGAAGCAGCTCTTCGTGTTCGACGGCTTCCAGAAGCGCGAAGTCGACGTCGTGCCGGCGGGCGAGCTGTGTGCGGTCGTCGGGATCGAGACGATCGACATCGGCGACACGCTCGCCGACTTCGAGGCCCCCGAGGCGCTCCCCGTCATCCCGGTCGACGAGCCGACGATCACGATGCTCTTCTCGGTCAACAACTCGCCGTTCGCCGGCAAGGAGGGCAAGTTCGTCACGAGCCGCCAACTCCGCGAACGCCTGTGGCGCCAGATGGAGAAGGACGTCGCGCTGAAGGTCGAAGAGACCGAATCGGCCGAGACGTTCCGGGTGAGCGGCCGCGGGATTCTGCACCTGAGCGTGCTGATCGAATACATGCGCCGCGAGGGCTACGAACTGCAGGTCGCGCAGCCGCAGGTCATCCTGAAGGAGATCGACGGCCAGCAGTGCGAGCCGATCGAGCAGCTCGTCGTCGAGGTGCCCGAGGCGTCGTCCGGCAAGGTGATGGAGGTCGTCGGCCTGCGCAAGGGCGTGATGGACAAGATGGAGGCGAAGGGCGTCACGTCGCACCTCGAGTTCTCGATCCCGTCGCGCGGCTTGATCGGACTGCGCACGCGGCTCCTGAACGCGACCAACGGCGAGGCGGTGATCTACCACCGCTTCGATCGCTGGGAGCCGCACAAGGGCGACATCCCGCAGCGCTCCGCCGGTGCGCTCGTGTCGATGGAGCAGGGGCCCGTCGTCACCTATGCGCTCGACATCCTGCGCGACCGCGGCCGCTTCTTCGTCGAGCCGACCGAGCCGGTCTACAAGGGCCAGATCGTCGGCGAGCACTGCAAGGACAAAGACCTCGACGTCAACATCCAGCGCACGCGCAAGCTGACGAACATGCGCTCCGCCACCGCCGAACGCGCACTGCGCATCGACCCACCGGTTCGCATGTCGCTCGAAGAGATGCTCGCCTACGTCAACCGCGACGAACTCGTCGAGGTCACGCCCAAGAGCCTCCGCATGCGCAAGAAGCTCCTCGACAAAGGTGAACGCCGCCGCGCCGCCCGCGCATTGGACGCGGTCTGAGCCACACGAGCAATCTCGGTCTCCGGATCGAGAGCTTTCGGGGGGACTCCCCCTTCGCCCTGTCCCCGCCGACATCGATCCAGGCCGCGAGGGTGCGATCGACGTCGACGGTGACAGGGCTTCGGGGGAGAGGGCCGAGCCCGTTCGTTTGGTGCGCTTCGCGCGCGGATTCTGCACCACTCAAGCCGCATGGTTGCGCTTGGCGGGCCAGTATTGCACCAACGCGCGTGCGAAACACCGCCCGGCACGCCGATCGGGTGCAGCATCGCGTCGCCAAGCGCACGCATCGCGAGAATCGGTGCAGAATCGGCCCGCCAAACGCATCGATCGAACGCGCGGCAGCTCGCTAACGCGAATCTGACGCGAAACGGGACAAGATCGCCGCAGCGAGGGGTCGCTGGCGCAGATCTGACGCGAAGTGGGACAGATCCGGCGCAGCGAGCTTCTGCAGATACAACGCAAGCGCCGCCACCTCCCCGGAGAGCCCCTCACCGTCGGCGTCGGCCGCACCCAAGAAGTGCCGGCGTCGGCGGTGAGGGGTTCGGAGGGGAGGCCCCGAAAGAGCTCCGAGCCGGAGCGCAGAGGTTGCTGTCCGCGGGGGAGGTGGCCGAACCCGTTCGTTTGGTGCGCTTCGCGCGCGAATCATGCACCACACACGCGCCAAACGCATCGATCGAGCGAGCTTCGGCGACCTGACGGAGCCTCGGCCTGGTCTTCGCGATTCTGTAGCATCGCGATCGGACCCAACGAACCCGCGGGCCGTGCGTAACGAACCGTGTCGGGTCGATGCCGAGAGAGGTGACCGATGCGCTCCGTCTTGACCGTGATCGCCGCGAGCGCGGCGTTCGTTGCAGGGGTGGCCCACGCCCAGTCCGATTCGATCGTCGAGCGGATGCGCGCCCAGGCGGAGGCGCTCGCGCCGCTCGCGTCGAGCGACCTCACGCGCGCGTTCCTCCGCTCGACCCAACGGCTGCCGATGCCCGACGCACGCGTGCTCCACATCGACCCCGCGCGGCGACGCTACCTCGCACCCGACGCGTGGGCGGCGCTCGCGCCGGCCGAGCAGCGCGCCTACAAGCGCACGGCGATGCCCGCCGACCGCTACTACACGACGAAGTACGGCACGCCGCTCGCCTACGTTCGCGCGTTCGAGTACGCCGCCGAGGCGGGCCTCGACGCGTTCGCCGGCAAGCGCGTCCTCGACTTCGGCTACGGCACGATCGGCCACCTGCGCCTGATCGCGCAACTCGGCGCCGACGCGGTCGGCGTCGACGTCGATCCGTTCCTGACCGCGCTCTATTCGGCGTCGACCGACCAGGGCACCGTCGCGAACGCGGGCAGCACCGACGGTCGCGTCACGCTCGTCGACGGCCGCTGGCCGGCGGACGAGAAGACGGTCGAGCGTGTCGGCGGCGGCTACGACCTCGTGCTGTCGAAGAACACGCTCAAGCGCGGCTACATCCACCCGGCGAAGAAGGTCGACCCGCGGATGCTCGTCCAGCTCGGCGTCGACGATGCCCGCTTCGTCGCCGAGGTCGCGCGCATCCTCCGCCCGGGCGGCCTGTTCGTGATCTACAACCTGAGCCCGAAGCAGAACCCGCCCGAGGAGCGCTACCTGCCGTGGGCCGACGGCCGCTGCCCGTTCGACCGCGACGCGTTCGAACGCGCCGGACTCGAGATCGTGCACTCCGACACCGACGACGGCGACCGGGCGCGTGCGATGGGCGAGGCGTTCGGCTGGCCGGCGAAGATGGGCGACCTGAAGGAGACGCTGTTCGCGACCGTCACGGTCGCACGCAAGCCGAAGTAGCCGAGTCAGGCGCGCGTCGCCTCGACGATCGCACGCACCGCGGTGTTCGGCACGATCGCGTCGGGATCGTCGCATGGCGTGTCGGTGAAGAGCACGCCGCGCAGGTCGGCGCGTTGGTCGCCGGACTGATGGTGTCCCTTCATCACCGACGCGGTGATCGGCCGCGGCGCGTCGAGGGCGGACACCTCGTATCCCGGTGTCGCGCGGACGAACGCGATGCCCGTCGTCTCGTCGAACGCGTCGCCCGGCAGGTCGATGCCGTCGACGGCCGCCATGCCGCCATCGGTTCGGCATGCGCGAAGTGCTTCGCACGCGCGGTCGAGATCGCCGTGCTCGAATCGCGCGCCGCGATGGAGGAAGCCGTTGTTCGCCGGCGAGTAGAAGACGCGCGCATCGCGGCGGACGAGTCGCCCCTGCGGGCCGAAGCGGCAGAGCCCGGCATCCGCGAGCACGCGGTTGACGTGCAGGCGCCGCGCGATGCCGGCGACCCCGTGATCGGAGCCGACCACGAGCCGCTCGCCGCCGCCGAGCCGCGCGACGACCTCGCCGACGAGCGTATCGGCGGCCTCGTAGACCGTCGTCACCATCGCCCACGCGCGCGCCGACGTGTCCGGCGAGCGCGCGTGCGTCTCGTCGCCCAGGTAGTGCATCACCGCGTGCGCGATCTCGTCGGTGCACGGGTAGTAGAGCATCGTCAGGTCGGCGCGCTCGCGTTCGAGCACGAAGCGCGCGACCCGGGCGAAGTAGTCCGACGTGTCGAGCAGCGTGCGTAGGTAGTCGTCCTCGGCGCGGCCATCGGCGAAGCGGGGGCCGAAGCGCCCCTTCAGATACGCGCCGAGTTCGCCGTTGCCGCGAAACGTGCCGACCGCGTCGAGCCACGCCGGCTTGTCGTCGTGGGGCGCGACGAACGTCTCGTCGCCGGCGCTGCCGTAGCCGTCGGCGAGGAGGCGACAACCGGTATGGCGCGCGTCGCCGCCGCGCGTCGAGAACGCGATGTGCCCGAGCGCGACCGACCGCCCGGCGTCCAACGCGTCCCGCCACAACGGCGTCGCGCGCAACCCGTCCGCCTCGAATCCGCTGCGCGTTCGGTGCGGTTCGCCGTCGACCGGGACGTGGTAGCCATGGACGCCGTGGACCCGGCTCGGCTCGCCGGTGAACAGCGTCGCGAGTTGCACGGGTGTCTCGCAGTTCGGGCCGACCGGGCGCGTCGCGCGAAACGAACCGCTCGCCGCGAGCCGTGCGAGGTTCGGCAGGCGCCCTTCGGCGAGCAAGCGCGACGCGACCCAGTGGGTCACGCCGTCGAGAATCAACCAGACGACGGGTGCGCGGGAGCCGGGTGCCTGCATCCGGTCTCCCGCCCGACGGCTACGCTCGCGGCGGCAGCGTCGCGAGGAGGTCCTCGACGACCTGGTCGATCACCGCGTCCTCCTGGGTGAGGTTTCGCTCGTCGGCGTCGAACGGGATCTTGTAGAGCCGGTGACGGATCTCGTGCATCCACAGCTTGCGCTTGGAGTCGGATGCGATCAGGGAGATCGTCGCGCTGACGAGGATGCCGTTCTCGTTCTTGTAGCGCCGGTCGAACTCGTTGATGCTCAACGCGACGAGCGCGTCCTCGTCGAAGCGCTTCGCGTTGTGATCCGGGTCGACCCGCACACCGAGCGGTTGATCGCCGTACGTCTGGTCGACGTAGTTCAGTCGATAGGGGCTGTAGCCCTTGTCGACGAGGCGCTCGTAGACGAGGCGACGGAAGCGTCGCAGGTGCGGGCCGTTCTCGCGCGGATCGCCCTGCGGGGGGCGCGCGGCGAGCACGACGAGGTCGACGAGGTCCTCGCTGCGCTTCTCGAAGTCGTTGACCTTGTCGGTGCGGACGACCTCGACCGGCGGGGCCGGCGGCGGCGGCGAGTAACAGCTCGCGAACACGAGCGCGCCGACGATGAGCGCGCAGCTTCGGCCCAGCCCAATGCGGTCGATCATGGTCCGGCCGATCATGGTGCAGAATGCGGGTTGCATGGATGCCCTCCCCGGCAGTCGTTCGCCGCGCCGGTTCGGTCGCGGCGGAATCTCCGGTTGCCGAACCGCCCGGTCCGGCCCTGACCCGTTGATTCTAAGCGCGCCCCGCGAGGGGTCAAGGCCGGCGAAACCCGCGGCGGTAACGTGTTTCGGACGCCCCGCTTAGCCCCGGCCGGCACGGCCGTGCTATACGGTCGGCGTGGAACTCCCGTATCTGACGCACGACATCCCGGGGCTCGGAGGCACGATCAAGGCCACGCCCGAGGACTTCGTCGTGGACGAAATCCCGCTCTACCCGTTCTCGGGCGAGGGCAATCACGTGCTCTTCAAGCTGAAGAAGCGCGGCATGAGCACGTTCGACGCCGTGCGCAAGATCGCCCGCACGATGCGCCTGCCCGAGGACGCGTTCAGCTACGCCGGGATGAAGGACAAGCAGGCGGTCACGACGCAGTGGCTGAGCCTGGAATACGGCGACGTGCCGCTGATCGAATCGCTCGACATCGAGGGGCTCGAGGTGCTGGAGGTCACGCGGCACCAGAACAAGCTCAAGGTGGGACACCTCGCCGGCAACCGCTTTCGACTCCGGATCCGCGACATCGAGGAGTCGGCGGTCGAGGACGCGCAGCGAACGCTCGCGCGCCTCGTCGAGCGCGGCGTGCCGAACTTCTTCGATCGGCAGCGATTCGGGCTGCTCAAGAACTCACACATCGTCGGCAAGGCGATCGTCCACGACGACCCGGAGCTGCTCGCCGCGAACATCCTGGGCGACGGCGAGGGCGTCGACGAGCGGTTCGACGCCGCGCTCGCGCACTACCGCGCCGGCGACCACGGTGCGGCGGCCGAGGCGTTGCCGGGACTGTTCACGGTCGAGAAACGCTACCTCTCGGTGCTCGGCCGCACGAAGAACCCGCGCAAGGCGATGGCGAGCATCCAGGGCAAGCGCCGTCGCTTCTTCGTCTCCGCCTACCAGGGCTGGTTGTTCAATCGGTTGTTGATCGATCGGATCGAGACGATCGACGCGGTCGAACTCGGCGACATCGCGTGGCTGCACCGCAACGGCGCGGTCTTCCGCGTGGACGACGTCGATCACCGCGACGACGAGGGCCGGTCGCTCGCCGAGCGCGCGGCCGCATTCGACATCAGCCCGTCGGGCCCGGTCTACGGGACGCAGTTGATGCTCGCGACGCACCGTCCGGGCGAGGCCGAGGCGGCGATCCTCGACGCGGAACGCCTGGAACTCGGAGCTTTCGACCTGAAGGGCGGTTTGCGCTCGCGCGGCGTGCGCCGACCCTATCGCTTCCGGATCGAGACGCCGACGCTCGCGTTCGCCGACGGCGTCGCGGAACTCGCGTTCACGCTGCCGAAGGGTTCGTACGCGACGCTCGTGTTGCGCGAGATCACGAAGAACGACGATCCCCTCGAGCTGGTCGAGCCCGAGCGGTGAGTCTGCTATAATTCCGCCGCCATGCGCGCCATCGCCGTCATCAACCAAAAGGGCGGAGTGGGGAAGACGACGACCACCGTCAATCTCGGTGCGGCCCTTCTCCGACTCGGCTTCCGCGTGCTGCTGATCGACCTCGATCCGCAGGCGAACATGACGATCCACCTGAACGTGGATCCGTCCGGGGTCGACAAGTCGGTCTACGACGTGCTCTGCGGCAAGAGCGCGGTCGCCGACGTGATGCTCGAATGCGCGGGCCTGTCGGTCGTGCCGTCGCACATCGACCTCGCGGGTGCCGAGGTCGAGCTCGTCAGCATGGTGGGCCGCGAGACGATCCTGCGCGACAAGCTCGCGACCCTCTTCGCCGATCGCGAGAAGGCCGGCGAGGCGCCGTTCGACTTCGTCCTGATCGACTGCCCGCCGTCGCTCGGCTTGCTGAGCCTGAACGCACTGACGTTCGCGGGCGAGGTCATCATCCCGATGCAGACCGAGTACTTCGCGCTGCAGGGGATGACGAAGCTGATGGACGTCGTCGAACTCGTGCGGTCGCGTCTGAACCCCGACCTGCACATCTCGGCGATCGTGCCGTGCCGCTACGACCCGCGGACGAACCTCGCGAAGGAGGTGCTGGACGAGATCCTGCGCTACTTCGGCGACAAGGTCACGAAGACGCGGATCCGCTCGAACGTCCGACTCGCGGAAGCACCGAGTCACGGCGAGACCGTGCTCGACTACGACCCCGAGTCCAAGGGCGCGGCGGACTACCTCTGTCTCGCGACCGAGCTGACCGGTGTCGCGATGCCGACGCCGGCCGTCGAGCGGCTCGAGCCGGCCGTCCGGACGCCCGCGGCCGGCTTCGACGACGGCGAGAAGCGCGCGCCCGAAGCCCCGCGACCCGACGCGGCGGCGCCCGCAGCGCCGGCCGATACGCCCGCGGACGCCCGCAAGCCGTAGCTGCTCAGCGAGCCGTCCACCACGACAGCGCGAGGTCGCGGTCGATCCGCGACGCGAGCGTCCGCAGGTCCGATTGCGCCTGCGTGATCTCGTCGGCCGTCAGCTCGCGCACCGGCTTCATGAAGCGCGGACGCATCGTGAAGCGCAACTCGGCGTGGTCGTAGTGCGCCTCGATCGCCCAGACCCAGTTCGTCTTGCGATGGCTCATCTCGAGCGACTGCAGCAGGTGCTCCAGCTGGCGTAGGGCGCCGTCGGCGTCTTCGATGTAGACCGAGACGTAGGGCGGGATCAGCTCCGCCGGGGATCCGCCGGACGCGTCGCGGGCGTGGAAGCCGGGGATCCGCTCGAGCACGCGCACGAGCGGGAAGACGTCGCGATCGACGGCCCGCTCGGCCGCCTCCCGGTCGATGAACGCCTCGCCGACGGCCGAGGCGTCGCCGTCGAGCGCCCCGCAGAACGTGCACTCGTACACGGTGCGGTCGCCCTGCTGACGGGGCCGGACCGCGTCATTGCCGCACTCGTAGCATTCCACGCCTGGTCATCCGCCTCCGAATCGGCGTCGCGGCCACAGCCGGAAACTGCCGCCGTTTCGAGGTCCACGGACCCCGTCTCGAATGACTTAAAGTCTCGATCCGCCGAAGACGATGAAAAATTCGATTGGGTCCGGGAGCGTGTCCGGGTGCGCAAGGAGATGCGATGAGTATCGACGTTCGGCGGGCGATCGAGAAGAACGCCTACGTCACCTCCGTGGCAGACCTCGAAAAGCGGGGGCAGCGCCACGTTCGGGTGATCAAGACGTCCACGATCCGTGAGCTGATCGACCAGGCCGTCGAGAACGTCCAGCGCAACGCGGACGGGCCGATGCCGAAGGACGAAATGGTCGCGGAGACCGGCCAGGAGTTCCAGCGGCTGCTCAAGGAGAAGCAGTCGCAGCAGAGCGCCCTCGAAGAGACCCAGACCCAGATCGCGCACTACAAGGCGCTGATCACCGACCTGAACTCCCGTATCGAGCACCAGGAGAACGAGATCGCGTCGCTGCGCGCCCAGGCGACGGCGGCTGCGAGCACCCCGGTCGTCGACGAGGCCGAGCTGGCCAGCGAACGCAAGCGCTCGAACGCGCTCGAGCAGGAGGTCGCCGAGAAGACCGCGCAGCTCTCCGAGCTCAGCGCGAAGGCGTCGCGCGCCGCCGCGCTCGAGTCCGAACTCGCGACGTGGCGGGCCCGCAGCGAAGAGGCGAGCGCCCGTGCGCAGAAGCTCGAGTCCGAGCGCGCGCAGCACGACGCGGAGACGTCGGAGAAGGTCAACCGGATGAACGAGCACCTGCTCCGCCAGGAGCGGGATGTCGAGGCGGCGAAGGAAGCGGTCGCGAAGGCCGATGCCTACCAGTCCGAGATCGCGAAGCTCAACGCCGAGATCCGCACGATGCGCGAGAGCCAGCCGGCGACCGAGTCGTTGGTCGCGGAGCTCCGCCAGATGCGCGAGGGCATGACCGAACTGCAGCTGCGCAACCGCGAGTTGGAAATGCAGGCCGCGCAGGCGCAGAGCGCACCGCAGGCCGACACGTCGAGGCTCGAGGAACTGCTCGAGGCGAAGATGTCGCAGATCTCGACCGAGCTGTCGGCGAAGCTCTCGAATATGCGCGTCGCGGGCGGCGGCGGCGGTGCCGTCGGCGGCACGAGCCCCGAGGACATCAAGAACACGATCGCGGCGATCTTCAGCCACGATCTCGATGGCGAGATCGACAGCAACCTCGACGACGTGACCGTCAAGGAGAAGCAGTCCGGCGGCATCGCCGGCAACTTGGCGCGACTCAAGAATCTGGGAAAGAAATAAGGATAGGACCGACCGCAAGGTCGCGGGCGTAGCCCGACTGCGTTCAAAAGAGAGGTAGACGAATGAGCAACTCCGGTGACCACGAAGCCATGAACCCGAGCGATTCGGCGGGCGTTTCCGCCGCGTCGACGGAGACCGCTTCCAGCTCGCAGGCCGTCGCGCTCGGCAAGGGCCTCGACGTCGGCACCGCGAACCTCGTCGCCGCCGTCCAGAACGACGACGGTGGTATCACGGTGAAGATGGAGCGCAACGCGTTCATCGACATCGAGCACGATGTGCACTCGAAGAACCTGCTCACGAAGCTGAAGGTTCCCTACGTCGTGCACAACAACACGATGGTCGTGCTGGGCGACGAGTCGTTCCAGCTCGCGAACATCTTCAACCGCACGACCCGTCGCCCGATGAAGGACGGCCTGATCAGCCCGTCCGAGGCCGACGCGATGACGATGGTCCGCCTGATCATCCAGAAGGTGCTCGGCGAGCCGCAGGCGCCCGGCGAGGTGGTCTACTTCTCGGTGCCCGGTGAGCCGATCGACTCCGAGGCGAACGTCGTCTACCACGAGGGCGTCTTCTCGGGTCTGCTCACCAAGCTCGGCTACGAGCCGCGCTCGATGAACGAGGCGCATGCCGTCGTGTTCGCCGAGCTGGCCGACCAGGACTTCACGGGCATCGGCATCAGCTGCGGCGGCGGCATGTTCAACGTCTGCGTCGCGTTCAAGTCGATCCCGGCGCTCACGTTCTCGACCAGCCGCGGTGGCGACTGGATCGACAAGAACGTCTCGCAGGTGCTCGGCGTGCCGGTGTCCAAGGCGACGTTCATCAAGGAACAGTCGATGGACCTGATGAACCCGACGAACCGGGAAGAGGAAGCGGTCAGCATCTACTACCGCAACCTGATCAACTACACGCTGACGAACATCAAGAGCCAGTTCCTCGGCTCGTCCGGCATGCCGGAGTTCCCGGCGCCGATCGACATCGTGACCTCGGGCGGCACGTCGTCGCCGAACGGCTTCATCGAGCTGTTCCGCGACGAGTTCAAGAAGCTCGACTTCCCGATCAAGATCAACGAGATCCGCCGCGCGGACGACCCGTTGACTTCGGTCGCGAAGGGTTGCCTCGTCGCGGCCGCGATCGCGGAGTAGGGCCCGCATCGCCGCCGCTGCGACATAGATTCGAGGGGCGAAAAGGGGTAGAGCCGGGCCGGCGCTTGCGTCGGCCCGGTTTTTTTGTGTACCGGCGGTGGCGGCCGGGTCGGCGTGTGGTTGCGCGCGGGGGGCGGGCGGGGCAGTTCGGAGGATGTGGGGGGCCTCGCTTCCTTCAAGAGGCGTCCCGTCGCGAGCAGGGGTGTGGCGTTCGGTGCAGCGGCGCCGGGCCGCGGGGTCGAGAGTCGGTGCGCCGGGGCGGACGAACGTGCTCGCGCCCATGTCGGGCGCGAGGCCCCCCACACCCTCCGAACCGTCGGCAACGTCAACCCGCGCATCACGCGCCGATTGACCGTCACCGTCAGTAGCGAAAGCGCCGGACCGACACAATGCGCGGACGGCCCGGTCGCTGCGGCGGATCTGTCCCGTTTCGCGCCAGAATCGCTGGAGCGACCCCTCGCTGCGGCGATCTTGTCCCGCTTCGCGTCAGATTCGCGTTAGCGAGCCGGCGCGCACCCGTCACCGTCGGCCGCACCCGGCTAGTGCCGGCGTCGGCGGGGGAGGCCCAGAGAGAGCTCGTGGCCCGAGGCTGCGGCGCGCGTGTGCTCGAATGGAGACGTCGGTCGGGTGGTTCTTCGTCTGTTACGATGGAGATTCGCATCGTGGAGGTATGAGGAGACGAGGATGAACGAACGGCCCGAGTTCGAGTCGCGCGCGCCGCGGCTGGCGAACGATGAGCAGCGCGAGCGAGCACGTGCGGTGTCGCGCAAGCCGACGCGCGTGGATCCGGCGGCGGGGATTCCGCGCTCGCGGTACGCGCGCTACGTCGAGTTCATGACCGCGGACGAGCTGATGCGGTTCGACGGCTTGCCACCGATTCAAGCGAACGACATCGCGTCGATCGACTGGGGCGATCTCGAGCGGCGGTTCGCTTCGGACTGATCGACGGCGATCGGTCTTGATTCGCGGTGTCGGACGCGATACGAGCGTCCGATGGCGCTTCCCCGAACCCCGCGACTGGACGTGTGCGACGACGGCATCGTGACGATCGTCGGTCGCGAGCCGCGCGACGTCGCCGAGTGCTTCGGCCACCACCAGGCGACCGCCTACCCCCGGGCATTGTTCACCGCCCTCGCGTCGGCGACCGGGCACCTCGCCGCGACGCTGGGCCCGACGGCCGGCTGTTTGCCGCCCGACGATCCGCGCGTGCAATGGGATCTCGACGTGCGGCGGCTCCGCTTCGCCGAGCACGGACGCCGCGTGTTGCGCGGGATGCCCGACGAGGTGCGCGCGTGGGTCGACGGATTCGCGGCCGGGGTCGAGCGCGCGCGCAGGGCGCTGCGCGCGACCGATCCCGACCCGGTGCTCGATCGACTCACCGCACGCCCGGTCACGCCGGCGACGATCGCCGCGCTCGACTACCGCGTCGCGAGCCATCACGAACTGGGCCGACTCGACGCGATGCGCCGCGGTGTCGCGCAGGATGCGCCACGAGCGTCCAATGCGATTGCCGTCGCGCGGGAACGGGCCCGCGATGCGGACGCGCTGCTGCTGATCGACCCGCACATTCCGCTTTCCGCGACGCCGGAGCTGCGTTTGCTCCCCGTGCGCCTCCGCACGCGCGGCTACTGCGCGTCGGGGGTCGCACGCCTCGGCAACCCCCTCGTCTTCCTCGGCTTCTCACGCCACGTCGGCTGGGCGATCACGACGAACTGGCCCGACACGCTCCGCTGGTTCGTGCTGCGCCGGCGCGGCGATGCGTATGACGAGGTCAAGGTCGATCGCGCGCCGCGCCGGCGGATCGCACGCGACGTCGCGATCGACATCGTCGGTCGTCGGCCGCACCGCGCGACGATCGAGTTCGCCGGGTCTCTCGCGCGGCCGGTGTGGTGCGGGCTGTCGGGTGGTCGACGCCTCGCGGTCTCGCCGTCGGTCGCGACCGCCGGCGACGTGTCGACACAGCTCTACCGCGCGGCCACCGTGCGCACCGCTCGCGCGTTTCGTCGTCGCGTGCTCGCGACGCGGGGCGCCGCGTGCACGAACTTCGTCGTCGCCGACCGCGACGGCCGCATCGGGTGCGCATGGTACGGGCGCGTGCCCAAGATCGGCGGCGGCTACCTCGACTCGGTGCGCGATCTCCCGTGGGACGACGGCGGCGCCGACGGCTACGTCGTGCAGAACAACGCGCACTTCGATCGCGTCCGACCGTCGATCGGCACTTCGGTGGGCGACTACCCGGTACGCGTCGCCGACGGCGTCGACTCGGTGACGTCGTTCCGGCAGGAGCGATGCATCGGACGCCTCCGGGCCGGTCCGGTCGATGCACCCGCGCTGCTCCGACTCGCGATCGACCCGCACGACGGTCGCGTCGCATGCTTCGTGCGGACCGTCGGTCGAGCGGTCGCGTCTCGACCCGGCGCGCCCCGCCACGGCGAGGCGCTCGATCGTCTCGGCCGGTGGCGCGGGCGATTCACGCGCGGCAGCCGCGAGGCGACGCTCGCGGCGATCTGGTTCGAGCGCACGCTGCGGCACACGAGCTGGCCGAGCGCCGCGTGGCAGCGCCCGGACTTCGTGCCGGACCGAATCCACGCACGGGCGGCCGACGTCGCGATGCGCACCCTCGGAGCCGCGTGGTCGGTCTGGTGCGCCGCGCGCCGACCGCGGTGGGGCGACGTGCACACGCTCACGGTCGGCGCGCATCGACTGCCGGTCGCCGGCTACGGGCACGCGAATCGCTGCACGACCGGGCTCGGTGCACCGGACCTCGACCCGGAGACGCTCGCCTTCCCGGTCGAGGCGGGGGGGCCGGCGTTGATCGTCGTCCGCTTCGCCGGCGGCGCACCGTCCGCCCGGGCGTTGTTCGCGAACGGCCCGACCGAGGATCCCGACGCGCCCGAGGTGCTCGCGGCGGCCTCGCGCTGGGCGCGCGATCGCACGGTCGAACTGACGCTCGTCGATGGTTGATCGGCCGCGGGAAAGCGGCTTCATTTACCGACGTCCGCGAGCCGAGGCTCGCCCGTCCGGAGGAGAGGCCGATGACCCCGATCGTCGAGTGTGTTCCGAACATCAGCGAGGGCCGCGACAAGGCGGTGCTCGACAAGGTCGCGGCTGCGGTCCGCGCGGTCGAGGGCGTGCGTCTGCTCGACGTCGATCCCGGCAAGGCGACGCACCGCACGGTGTTCACGTTCGTCGGTGCGCCGGCGGCGGTGCAGGAGGCGGCGTTCCAGCTCGTCAAGACGACGCAGTCGCTCGTCGACATGCGCAAGCACTCGGGCGAGCACCCGCGCCAGGGCGCGACCGACGTGTGCCCGTTCGTGCCGGTCGCGAACTGCACGCTCGAGGATTGCGCCGGCTGGGCGCGCGAGACCGGCCGCCGCATCGGCGAAGAACTCGGCATTCCGGTCTACCTCTACGGCGAGGCCGCCTCGTCGCCCGAGCGCCGTCCGCTCGCGGCGGTGCGCCAGGGCGAGTACGAAGCGCTCGAGTCGAAGCTCGGCGGCAAGCTGCCCCCGGATTTCGGTCCGACCGCGTTCACGGAGTCGGTCGCGCGTTCGGGCGCGACGCAGGTCGGCGCGCGTCCGTTCCTGATCGCCTACAACATCACGCTCGCGTCGCGGGACCGCAAGAAGGCGCTCGACATCGCGTTCGACCTGCGCGAGTCCGGCCGGTCCAAGCGCGAGTCGTACCCCGACGGCCCGATCATCCGCAACCCCGACGGCAGCCCGGTCAAGGTGGCCGGCAAGCTGCAGGAAGTCGCCGGGATCGGGTGGTACGTCGAGGAATACGGCGCCGCGCAGGTGTCGTTCAACCTGACGAACTACGCGGTCACACCGATCCACGTCGCGTTCGACGAAGTGTGTGACGAGGCCGCGAAGCGCGGCGTTCGCGTGACCGGCTCCGAGCTCGTCGGGCTCGTGCCGCTCGACGCGATCCTCGAAGCCGGTCGCCACTACCTGCGGCGCGCCGGCAAGTCGACCGGCGTGTCGGAGGCGGAACTCGTGCACACGGCGGTGCGCTCGCTCGGGCTCGACGACCTCGCGCCGTTCGATCCGAACGAGCGCATCATCGAATACGCGATCCGCGATCGCGGTGATTCACTCGTCGAGAAGAGCTGCCGCGGGTTCGTCGACGAACTCGCGAGTGACTCGCCGGCGCCGGGCGGCGGTTCGGTCGCGGCGCTCGCCGGTGCGCTCGGCTGCGGGCTCGCGTCGATGGTCGGTGCGCTCACCCACGGGCGCTACGGCCAGGAGGACGACTGGGACGTGATGGAGCGGGTCGGCGTCGATGCGCAGGCCGCGAAGGCGTGGTTCCTCGATGCGGTCGACCGCGACACCGACGCGTTCAACGGCTTGATGGCCGCGATGCGGATCAAGGCGACGACCGACGCGGAGAAGGCCGCGAAGGCCGAGGCGAGCGAGCGGGCGACGCGCGATGCGACGCAGGTCCCGCTCGACACGCTCGAGCGTTGTCGGGCATCGCTCGGGCTCGCGGCGCTCGCGGGCGACCACGGCAACCCGAACGCCGTGTCCGACGCCGGCGTCGCGGCGGCGATGCTTCTCGCCGCGGCCGAGGGCGCGGCGATGAACGTGATGATCAACCTGGCCGGCATCCGCGACGCCGCGTGGCGCGACGCGACGGCCGCGAAAGCGAACGAGACGCTCGCGGCGGTGCGCACCGATGCGCGGACGATCATCGACCGCGTGAACGACAAACTCGCCGCGGACCTCGCGCGCAGCGGATCGTAGCCCGGCGATGAGCGACGCGCGGCCGGCGGTCGTCCTGTTGAGCGGCGGCCTCGACTCCGCGACGTGCCTCGCGGTCGCGCGCGACGAGGGGTTCGCGCCGTACGCGCTGACGGTCGCCTACGGCCAGCGCCACGCGTGCGAGCTCGATGCCGCGCGTCGTGTGGCCGAACGACTCGGCGCGGTCGAGCACCGGGTCGCGCGGGTCGATCTCGGAGACCTCGCTCCGTCGGCGCTCACCGCCGACGTCGCGGTCCCGAAGCGCGACCCCGTGGCCGACGAGATCCCGTCGACCTACGTCCCGGCGCGCAACACCGTGTTGCTCTCGATGGCGCTCGCGTGGGCCGAGGCGCTCGGTGCGCGCGACGTCTTCATCGGCGCGAGCGCGATCGACTACTCGGGCTATCCCGACTGCCGGCCCGCGTTCATCGAAGCGTTCGAGTCGCTCGCGAACGTCGCGACGAAGGCGGGCGTCGAGGGCGCGCGTTTCCGCATCCACGCACCGCTGATCGCGCTCTCCAAGGCCGACACGATCGCGCGCGGCATCGCCCTCGGCGTCGACTACGCCGACACGTGGTCGTGCTACGACCCGACCGACGACGCGCGCCCGTGCGGTGCGTGCGAGAGCTGCCGGTTGCGCGCCGCGGGGTTTGCGGAAGCCGGCGTGCCCGATCCGTCGATCGCGTAGAACGGGCGATGACGCTACGGGCCGCGGAGCAGGGTGCCGCCGATCCAGTAGACGGGTTTCGGGAAGCGCCAAGCGAGTAGCGCGCCGATCACGACGCCGCTCGGCACGATGACTCCGGGGCCGATCCGAGCGCTGGGCAAGAGCCCGAGCCAGGTCAACAGCGTCCCCCCGAACAGGAAGGCCAAGAGCCCTCCGGCGACGGCGCCGATAAGGAGCGCCCGCCACCGGCTGTAAAGGCGCTCTTCTTCGGAGAACGAACCCTCGACGACCGCGGCGATCGCGGTCGCGGGAGCACCTTGCGCGTCACGGCCGCGCAGTACGTAGGCACGTACGTAGAGGCCGCAGCTACGGCAGCGCCAGCTGACGAACGATGTGTCGAGAAAGCCCGCGCCCGCCGCCCAATCGTCGAACGCCTCGTTGACCGCCGGCACGAACTGCAGGCGACGGCCGCCCACGAAGTGCCTGACGCGAAAGCGCGTTCGCTTCCTACACCTCGGGCACGTGTAGGTCGTGACGGCCGGCTTCTCGCCCGGCGCCGGGGTTTCCCGCAGCGTCGTCACGTCGAATCGCTCGTCGGCCAGCACCGCGGTGACGCTCATCCTCGCATCCTATCCGAATCGACGCACTGCCGATCCCCGGTTCCCGCTGGTCCTCCGGTCGCGGTGCGTGTAGCGTTACGCATCATGAGCGACGAGCACGACAATCCGTTCGAGGCGTTTTGGTCTCCGCCGGAGCCCGATGACGTTCCCGTGATCCTGCGGTCGGACTACAGCGGGTTGCCGTTCGCGAAGTGTCTCGTGTGCGAAACGGGGCTCGAAGAGGCGGAGGTGCACGTCGTCGAGAAGATCGTGCGCAACAGCGAGACGGTGATCGAGATGGCGATGTGTGCCGCGTGCTGCGGCGACGTCGCCGAGCAGTTGTCGCGCGAGTCGACCGACGTGCTGCGCTCCGTGCAGGAGGAGTGGGCGGAGTCGGGCGACCCCGACGGCGAGGCGTGCGCGAATTGCCACCGACCGCGCGACCACGACGGTGGCTTCGTGATCGCCGGCTACTTCCTCACCGGCCGCGTGCTGTTGCGGCAGATCGCGGTCTGCGAGCCGTGCCACGACGCCGTGCAGCAGCGACTCAGCCGCGCGACGCGGGACACGTTCGGCCGCTTCGTCGGCGACCACTTCCCCGGCGTGCCCGAGAACATCGACGCGCCGTCGTTGCTCGTCTGACCGGGGCGCCGGCGCGTCAGCGTCGCGGGTATTCGATCGTCACCGCGTGTCGCGGCGAGATGAACGCGTCCGGTCCCGACACGACGACGGCCTGGAAGTGCACCGTGTGGCCGACGAGTTCGTGCGGCACCGGTGGCAGCGTGATCGTCCCCCGGCCGTGCGTGTCGAGGCGCATGCCCGCGAACGAGAAGCCGCGTTCCCCCAGCTCCAGCATGCCGAAGTGCCGTTCGACCGGGCGTGGGGCGTCGGCGCCGAGCGCGACGTAGAAGATCGCGAGGTCCCCGGGGTCGCGCTCGAGCGTCAGCGCATGCCGCGTTCCGCTCGTCGCGATCGTCGGCGACGTGAAACGAGGCAGACGCGGCACGTAGCGGATGCGGTGCATCGATCCGCCGACGAGGTTCGTCAGGTAGAGTGCGCCGTCGGCGCCGATGTCGGCCTGCGAGACGAACGGGCTGCCGGTGCACCAGTCGGCGGCGGTCGGCTGACCGGGCACCTGGGGCGCGGCGATCCAGCCGTTGCCGTCGTGGCGGAGTCGGCGAACCAAGCCGGTGTAGAAGTCGCCGTAGAACGCGCAACCCTCGTAGGCCAGGCCGAAGTTGTGCGGCGCACCGGTGCGGTTTCGATAGAGCCCGAACGCGATCACGGACTGCCCCTCGGTGCGCAACAGCGTCGCGAGCGGGGGCGTCGTCTTCGGTGGGTTCGGCCCACATCCCGGCCCGGCGACCGTGCCTTCGAGCCACGGCCATCCGAAGTTCTCACCGCCTTCGGCTTCGTCGAACTCCTCCATCAGCGCTTCGCCGACATCGGCGATGTAGAGCCGCCCGGTCTTCGGGTCGACGTTGAAGCGGAACGGGTTTCGCAAGCCGTAGGCGAACGTGAGCCGTGCGTTGACGGACGGGCCGCGGAACGGGTTTTCCGGCGGCACGAGCAACGATTTCGGCGCCGGTCCGGTGCCGGTCGTCGGGAGTTTCGACACGTCGAGTCGCAGGATGCAGCCGCGCAGATCGTCGATCGATTGCGCGGTGCAGGGCGTGCCGTCGTCGCCGAGGCTGAGGAAGAGCATCCCGCCCGGGCCGAAGCGCACGGTGCCCCCTTTGTGGTTCTGCGTCGCCGACGGGATGTCGTCGATGATGCAGTAGGGACTGACGAGCATCAGGTTTGTGCTCGTGGGATTCGCGACGTCGCCCGTCGCGGTCATTCGAATCAGATGCGCCGTCGGGGACTTGCTCGACGTGTAATAGAGATAGACGTACGGCCGCGTCGGCCACTTCGGATCGACCTCGACGCCGAGCAGCCCGCGTTCCGACGTGTCGGCGCGCACGTTCGGGATCGTCGCGATCGTCGCGACGACACCGGCCGCGAGCACCTTCACGTGCGCCGTGCGTTGTTCGATGATCAGGTGTCGACCATCCGGCAACGTCGTAAACCCCGTCGGTCGCGCGAGGTTTGTCACCAGGACGTCGTGCACGAAGTCTTTCGGTAGCGCCGGTTGCGCGGCCGCGGTCGCGGCGCACCCGGCGAGGGCGAGGGCGAACAGCAAGATACGGGACGGCATCGCGGGCCTCCTGGCGAATCGGAACCGGTATTCCGATCGACCGTCGAGGCCGGCGAAGTGGAGTCAAAACGGGCGGCTGCTCGGAATCGGCGAATCAGCGCCGACGGGGGCGCTCACGCACCTCGATCGTGACCGTCCGGTCGGCGCGAATGCGCGCGGCGCCGTCGCCTCCCGCGAGGACCGTGACGGTTGCGTCGCGCTCGCCGGGCCGCTCGCTCGCCGGAATGCCGACCGCGAACTCGGCGACCCAGCCGCCGCCGATGCCCGACGGGCCGGTGTCGCGAACCGTCCGGTCGGCACGCCAGCCCGCGGGGAGCGTGATGCACACACGCGGCGGCGTGCGGGAGCTGTCGTCGCGCCGCCAGACGTGCACGTGCAGTTGCAACGCGCGTCCGGGCGACGCGAAGGTCGGTGCGATCACCGCGGCCTCGACCTCGAGCGCGTCCGGTCGGCGCGCGTGACGGTCGAGATCGGTCGGTGGTGGGGTGTCGCGCACGTCGAGCGACTTCGCGGGCAGCCCCAACTCGGCGCCGATCGGTTCGACCGCGACGTGCACCGGCGTGTCGCCGCGGGCGATGATCGCCTCGCGTGCGGTCGCGACCCACCCGAAGAAGTCGTATGGCTTCGTCATCCGCGGACCGTATTGCTGGAGCCGTCGCAGTCGGATGTAGTGTCCCGGGTCGGACACGCGCGACGCGGTCCACGCCCGCGCGGCATCGGCGAAGTCGCCCGGCCGACGATCCGCGGACTCGAAGCGTCTCCGAAGCGCGACGCCGAGCCGGAACTGCGCCGCGCCGTCGGCGGGATCGCGCGCGACCGCGGCACGAAACGCGTCGATCGCCGCGTCGAGATCGCCCGGGCCGGCGCGGTGAAAGCGGGCGTCGCCGAACGCGATCGGATCGCGCGTCGGATCGGCCGCCAGCGGCGCGGCGTCCTCCGGCGGGCGCGTTCCGAGCGGTGCGGTGTCGACGAAGGTGGTCAGCGCGTCGATGTCGATGCGCGTGCCTCGGACGACCCCGTGCTCGTCGATCAGGTAGTGCAACGGGACGACCTTCATCCCGGTCGTGTTCAGCGCGTCGACGAGGAGCGGGAAATCGAGGCCCTTCCACTGACGGAGCAGCGCCGCGCGGTCGGGGTGTTGATCTTGCACGATCCCGACGAGCGCGAGCTCACCGCGTTCGACGAACGGCTTCGCGAGGCGGTACCACACGGGCACCTTGCGCCGGCAGCCCACTCACCACGACGCGAACTCGAACAGGAGGACCTTGCGCCCGCGAAACGACGCGAGTGACGTCATCCGAGCGTTCGCGAGCGCGGGGAGTCGCACCGCCGGGAAGCGCTCGCCCACGCCGCGACCGACCGGAATCTCGTCGGCCGAAACGGGAGCGCCGAGCAGCACGAGTCCACACACGATCCGCAGGAGCACGCGTCCCATCGGCTTCCTCCTATCGTCGTTCGAGGTAGAGGCCCGTGATCCGCAGCGACAGGCGTCGGCCGTCGCGCTCGAACCAGCGGTCGCATCGCAGTCGCACGTGGACGACCGGTGCCCAGAGCCGGACCTCGGCGTCGAGGCGGGCGGTCGCACCCTTCTCGATCCGACGCTCGATCACGCCGCCGTTGGGGCTCCGGATCGTCACCGTCACCGGGCCGTCGATCGGCGAGTCGGCCGGGTGCTCGAGTGCGATGCCGATCGCGTACGTGTGCGGATACTCGACCGACCACCGAATCGTCGTGTCCGGCTCGCACATCCGGTCGGCGGTGACCTGATCCGAGCGTGGCTCGTGGAGCGGCGGCGGGGCGAGCCCGAACCACGACCCGCGACCGGCGAGGCCGTCGGACACGTCGACGAGTCGGAAGTCGAAGAACTTCGCGAAATGGGCGCGGCTCCAGCCCGGGAGCGACTGGGTCAGCAGCAGTGTGCGACCGGTGCACGTCGGCACGACGAAACGGCCCGTCGCACCGTCGAACCGCACCGCGGAGTCCGCCGTGGGCACGAAGTCGCGGGCGACGGCGCACAGTTCGTTGTCGAAGTGCAGCGCGGTCTGAAACGGGATGTCGGTGTCGAGGGCGTGATGGACGATCGCGTCGCCGGGTTCGACGTGCTCCTCGAGCCACGCCATCAGCGGCGTGATCCGAGCGTCGTCGCGGGCACGGAGGTCGTTCATCGTGAACGCGGCCGCGGCGAGTCCGGCGCACGGCCATGCGAGCGCGACGAACAGCACGAGGCGGGGCAGGCGGCGTCGGAGGAACGCGAGCGGCAGCAGCGCGAGTGGTAGCAGTGTCAGCACGACGAAGCGGATCGGCGTCGGGTTGCCCGGAATCAGGTCGCTCGACCACAACCACCCGAGCAGCGTGGCGGCCGGGAAGTCGGTCACGTCGCCGAGTGCGTTCGGCGTGTGCGAGTCCGCGAACGCGTAGACGATCGCGGCGACGCCGAGGGCGGCGACGACCGTCGCGACGGGGCGGCGCGTCGGCGCTCCGAGCGCCGAGCCGAACGCGACGATCCACAGCGGTGCGACCGCGGCGAGCGATCGACCGTCGAGAACCCCGCGATGCTCGGCGTACTGCGCCGACCAGAACGCGGCGATCGCGACGACGCCCACGACGATCGTCGCGGACAGGCCTGCCGTCGCGCGGCGCGTCGATGTCGAACGCGAGAATGCGCCGAGCCAGTGCCCGATCGCGAGCGCCGCGACGACGGCGCCCACCGAGGCGATCGCGGTCGCACCGGTGTCGAGCAGCCATGACCCATAGGTGCCGATCGGCTTGAGCCCCGTGCGCGCGAACTCGTCGAAGAGTGTTTGCGACGCCGTGCCGACCGTCGCGTCGCCGAGGATCGCTCGGCCGCCGTACCACGGGAGCGCGACGACGATGGCAGCGCCGGCCGCGGTCGCGACCGGTCGTCGGCCGCCGCCGAGCACGAGAAGTGCGCCGAGCACGGCCGGCACGAGCGGGATCAGGTGCGCGTCGGTCAGCGCGACCGCGCCGAGCAGCGCACCGGCGACGAGGGCACGGCCGACGTGCGGCCGCCGGACGACCGCGACCGCAGCGAGCGTCGTCGCGGTCAGCAACGGCAGCAGCAGGTTTTCGGCGACGAGGATGCGGTGCAGGATCGCACCCGGGCAGAGCACCGCCGCGGTCGCGACCACGATCGCCGGGCCGCGCGAGATCGCGTAGCGTGCGAGCCGATACGCCGGGAACACCGTCGCGAGCAGAAGCACGACGTTGATGATCCGCGCCCACCACCGGAATCCGTCGGCGCCGCCGATCCAGCGTGCCGGTGCGAGCAGGGCCGCGTAGAGCGGTTCGACGCGGGCGGCGGCGTCGCGGTTGTAGCGCGGGATCGAGCCGGCGGCGATGTCGCGGGCGGCCTGCGCCTGGTAGAGCTCCTCGGGGAACAGCACGGACACCGGCCGGTCGGGCAGGCCGGCGATCCACAGCAGTGCGATCGCGCCGGCTGCGAGCGTCAGAAGCAGCGAGGCGTCGAGTCGGCTGGTCGTGGACGTGGTCGAGGTTCCCGCATGCACGTATTCATCCCATCCGAGTGCCGGCCGAAAGTCAAGCCGAGTGACCGGCGGCCGCGCTGGTATCATCGGGGCAGGAGGTATCCCGGCCGTGTATCGTTTCGCGAAGCTGCTGATCGTCGCCCTCGTCGCGTGGAGTCATGCGCCGCTGGTCCCGGCGCAGCGCTGGGCCCCACCGTCCCCCGAGCAGCGACGGGCCGCCTACGCGCGCAAGCTGGCCAAGCCGTTCGCGACGAAGCTCCCATGGCTTCGGACGATCGACGAGGCCACCGTCGCGATCCGTCGGGCGAAGCGGTTCGGGATCGCCTACGTGACGCCCTGCTACTGCGCGTGCCCGGTCAGCGAGGCGCTCGAGGACGGCCCCCTCGTCTCGGAGTGGTGGCTGCGCCGCGCGCGCGACTTCCCGTTGTACCTGAACATCGAGGCGCGCCTGCCGGACCTGCCGGATCAGCGGTTCCTGTCGACCCAGGACGGCTACTACAGCTTCCCGTGGTTCTTCTTCATCGACGAGTGGGGGCAGGGGGTCGCGGCCGTCGACGTGCGCTCCGAGGCCGCGTTCGACGAGAGCCTCGCGCTCGCGACGCTCACCGCCGCGCAGATGCAGCGCGTCGCGCGCACCAGCGGCGGCGCGGCGGCCAAGGCCGGGCTCACGCTGTGCCGCGCGTTCTTCAAGCGCACCGACCACGATCTCGACGTCTACGACGCGCTCGCGGCGACGCCGGGGCTCGACCCCGCCGTGAAGGCGCTCTACGCCCGCCGTCGGGGCGAACTCGTGCAGGCCGGGCACGTCCACGCGATCAACGATGTGCTCCGCGAGTTCGCGCGCAGCCCGTTGCCCCCGGCGCAGGTCACCGAGCAGCGGATGGCCAAGATCTACGCGATGTGGAAGGACGGGATCCGGATCCCGCCCGGCGGGACGTCGTCGTTCCTCTATTGCGAGGTCCTCGTCTACGGCGCGGTCCGGGCCGGGGATCTCGACACCGCGCGTGCCTACTACGCCGCGGCGAAGGCGCGGTCGGCGCGGATGCAGGCGTTCTTCGGCGGGCTGATGGCGCACTATCCGCCGGTGTTCGAGCACGCGTTTCGCTCCGCGAACACGTTCAAGACGAAGCTGTTCGCGCTCGAGCACTTCCTCCGCGAGCGGGGCGTGATCGAGTAGCCGCGCCCGCGCGGGTCAATCGTGGCGGGCGGCGATGCGGTTGTAGATCGTCGAGACGAGCCATCCGATCACGGCGCCGATGACGGCGCCGTAGACGAGGCCGAGGAACGCCCCGCCCCACGTCACGCGGTAGCCCGGCAAATACTGGCCGAGCAGCCCCAAGTGCTTGCCGACGTCGGTACCGCCCTGGATCAGTAGCCACACGGTCGCGAGGAACAGGCCGATCCCGCCGACCATCGCGAACACGACCGCCATCACCGACGCGCGCATTTTCGCGATCGCGACCTGGAGATCCGCCGCGTCGAATGACTCGTCGCCGGGCGTTCCCGGGCCGGTGGGGGGTGGGGTGGGCACTTGTCGTCTCTCCGTTCGGGCTCGTTCGGGTCAGTCGTGCGTGCGCGTCACGTCGGCGTTGAACCAGAAGGCCGACTCGTGCAACGCGACGACGAGGTTGATCATCGCCGCGAGGATCCAGCCGAACACGAATCCGAGAATGCCGGCTTCGACCGCGCCGATCAGTCCGCCGGTCCAGGAGACGTCGAAGCTGATCAGGTAATTGCTCAGCAGCGCGAGCCGCGGACCGACGACCTCGCCGCCCTTGAGCAGCAGCAGCGCCGTCGCGCCGAAGATCGCGATCGCGGCGACCGCGCCGATCGCGACGCCGAGCGCGATCGGGTCGTAGCGGGCGAAGATGCGCCGGATATCGGCGGCCGTCATGCGTCCTCGACTCATCGATGCCTTCCTCGCGGAATCCCTCCGGTGGTGCGCGTGGTGCGGCCGACGCCGTCGGCGGGCCGCTCCGATCGACTCAAAGTAAATCGCTCGCATGGCTCGAAGTCAATCCGCACTCACCGGGCCGGCTACCACGTCCGCAAGACGACCATCGGATAGCGCCACGTCGTGAAGTCCTTCGCGTCGGGCAGCCGCGTGTGATGCCGCGCGAGCGGGCGCTCCACGACGCGGACCTTCGACCCGCTCTGATAGAGGATCGCACGGCGTGGTGTGTAGGGGAAGGGGGCGGCGGAGACGTCGTCGTGCGGGAAGAACGAGCGACCCGTGGTGTGGAACTTCTCACCTTGCCAATCGAACCACGGCCCCATCAGGAGCGTCGGGTCGTAGCCCTCGTCCTCCATCAACGTCAGCAGTTTCGTGAACGACTCGATGTGGCCGTGCTCGAGCACGACGAACGTGCGTTGCCCGTACAGACACCGCAGCGGGACGAGGTAGTCGCGAGCCATCTGGTCGCGATACGAGCACATCCACAGCGCGTTGTCCGGCGCCGCGTCGCGGAGCTCTTCGAGTGCCGCGAGCATGCCGGTGTAGGGCGGGCGCTTGGCGAACGGTCTCGATGCGTCGATCGTGTGCAATCCGATCCAGACCGCGAGGGCGAGGCCCGCCGCGGCGCGCCACCACGTGTGCGCACCCGGGCGCAGGCAAGGCACGAGCGCCCCCGCGATGAGCAGCGGGATCGTGATGTTGAAGAACCGGCGCGCCCAGTTGACATGCTGCGCACCCCAATCGACGGTGACCGCCATCGCGAACGCGACCGTCGTGAGTGCCGCGAACAGCAGGAACACCGGCACGAGCGGGGTCGCGTCGTCACGCCGCGCCCACACCGTCACGCCGACGACGCCGGCGAGGAGCCCCGGCAGGGTCACGTAGAGCGCGAGGTTCTTGACCGTCTGCGACGCACGCGTCCACATGTCGAACGCGAGGTAGCCCGCCGGGTCCTTCGCCGGCACCACCCACAGCACGAGGAGCGCGACCGTCGCCGCGCCGCCGAGCACGAGGACGACGCGGCGCACCGCCGGTCGGATGCGACCGAGCCGGGCGATTTTCCCCCGGACCAACGCGCCGAGGACCACGCACAACCCGAACGCGACGAACAGCCCGAGCACCCACCACGGTGCGTTGTCGATCTGGGTGACCTCTCGCGCGTCCACCTGCTGGATCCGCGCCGCGATGTCGCGGAACTGGCCGTAGAAGTAGACGCGGTGTGTCGTGAGCCAGTGCCCCGCGCTGACGACGAGGCTCGCCCCGTATCCGATCACGAGGGGCAGGCTCGTCGCGTTGGGCACGCCCTTCATCCACAGGGCGAACAGCGCGAAGAGCATCACGGCCGGCAGCGGGAAGAAGTCGATCTTGATCAGGTGCAGCGAGCCGAGTGCCGCGCCGGCGAGCAGCAGCACGACGCGCGACCACGCGCGACTCGCCTCGGTCCGCGGCCATCCGGCGACGAGCAGTCCGGTTGCGGCGAGCAACAGTCCGGCCGACATCGTCTCGGCAAACGTGATCCGTGCGAAGAAGAAGCTCGCCGGGTTGAGGCCCACGAGCAGCGTGACGAGGCCGGCGACCCAGGGCCCGCCGCTACGCGTGACCATCACGAACAGGCCCAGCGCCCCGAGCAACGTGAGAACGATCGGCGCTGCGAGCGCCAACGGCACGCCGCCGATCGTGTGCATGACGGCGACGAACGAAGACAGGTAGTGAAACCCGTGTGAGACGATCGGGGTGCGCGCTTCGACGTTCTCGAAGTAGAAGCCGTTCAGGTAGGTCGGTGACTGGAATCCGGCGAGGTCGGAGTAGAGTGAGCGAAGAAACGGCTCCTCGAACCACAGCGCGCCGGACTTCGCGAGGAGAACGCCGGCGTTGAAGTAGATCCCCTCGTCCGCGCTGCCGCCGACGAACTCCGACGGCGGGGAGTACATCCACCCGAGAAAGCCGACGATCACGACCGCGACGAGCGCCGGGGCCCCGATGCGGAACGGAATGAGGCGCGCGCGGCGCCCGAACGCAGCGATCGCGAAGAGCGCGCTCGTCGCCGCGACGACGATCATCAGGAGGTCGGGCGTGAATGAGCCGACGCCACCGAGGCCGTGCGCGACCGACGTCGTGAACAGCAGGCTGAAGGTCACGGCCGCGAGGACGAATTGCTCCGCGGGGATCCGCCGCCCGTCCCGGCCTCGGCCGCGCGTCGCGAGGAGCAGCGCGAAGTGGCCCGGCACGTAGAGGAACAGCACCGCGACGAGTAGCATCGTCGCGATCACGACGCGTCAGCTCCCGCGAGGCGATGGCGGAGGCTCACGAGCGCAAACGTCACCGCGCTGTAGGTGAGGTGCACCTGATGGAAGAGCCATCCGCCGAGGGCGAAGCCGAACCCGCGGCGCTTGCCGAAGAAGCGCACGAGCGACCAGTTGAGCATCAGCGACGCATCGAGGAACGCGGCCGGAACGATCGCCGTGATCGGCTTCCACCACAGCAGCAGCGGCAGCATCGGCACCGAGAGGAGCGCGAGCGGTGCGATCATCGCGGCGATTCGCTGCGACGTGCGGAGGTTCAGGTCGTTCGGCATGCCGCGCTCGAGGATCAGTCGCGTCCACGGGATCGCGCGGTGCACGATGTCGGTCACGATCACCGATCGCATCGTCCACGCCTTGAGGTGCTTGACCTGCAGCGCCGGGTCGAGTCGTGTCGCACCGTGCTCGCCCATTCGCAGACCGAGTTCGATGTCCTCGATCATCGGCCGCGGGTAGCGCTCGGTGTCGAAGCCGCCGACCGCGCGGTAGGTCGACACGCGCACCGCGCCGCAGCCGGCCCAGAACGTCGCGGGGTCGCGCTGTGCGTGCTGGTGCGTGTGGTGGTGGCGCAGATTCATGTAGTCCGAGAAGAAGCCCGGGCCGGCCGGGTCGTCGTCGTAGGAGCCGGTGAGCGTCACGAGCGTCGGGTCCGCGAACGCGTCTTGCACCCGGGCGACGACGTCGGGGTGCGCGATGCAGTCGGAGTCGACGAAAAGCGCGACGTCGGTGTCGATCGTCGCGACGCCCTCGTTGCGCGCTTCGGCGGGGCCGGCGCGCCGGCCGAGGCGCAGCACGCGGACACCGAGGGATTCCGCGACCGCTGCGGTGTCGTCGGTCGAGCCGGGGTCGACGACGAGCACGTGTTCGGCGCCGGCGGCCTCGCAGGCGGCCGGCACCGTACGCGGCAGCAGCGCGGCCGCGTTGTAGGCCGGCATCACGATCGTCACGGTGGGTTTCACGCGGCGCCCAATGCGGTGCGGATCGCAGCGAGGACCGGAGCCGGGTTCGCGTCGATGAAGAAGTGGTCGCCGTCGACCCGGGTGCTCGTGAAGCCACCGGCGGTGTGTGTGCGCCACGCCTCGAGGTCGTCGGTCGAGACCGTCGCGTCGTCGGTGCCGCCGAACGCGTGGATCGGGCAGTCGAGCGGTGCGGCGGGTTCGTGGCGATACGTCTCGCAGATCGCGCAGTCGGCGCGGAGCGTCGGCAGCATCAGCTCGACCAGCTCCGGGTGTTCGAATGCGGTCGTCGCGCCGTAGCGCGACTGGAGTTCCGCCGCCAGCTCGTCGTCCGGCAGCTCGTGGCACATCGGCTCCGGCTCGGGGATGTGCGGCGCTTGTCGGCCGGCGGCGAACAGGTGGCTGGGTGCGGGCTGCCCGCGATCACGCATGCGTCGCGCGAGTTCGTACGCGACGATCGCCCCCATGCTGTGGCCGAAGAGCGCGTAGGGGCGATCGGTCCACGGCGCGAGTGCATCGGCCAACGCGTCGACGAGCGGGTCGATGTGCGATACCGCCGGCTCGCCGAAACGCGCTTCGCGACCCGGCAGTCGCGCCGGGCAGACGACCACGCCGGCCAGCGCCGCCGGCCAGTCGCGGAAGATCGCGGTGCCGCCGCCCGCGTAGGGAAGGCAGATCAGTCGCGGACCGCCCGGATCGGGGGAGGGCGGCGCGAACCAGCGGCTCGAATCGATACCCATGCAGTCGCGCTCTCATGACGACCTGAACACATTGCCAATCCCGAGCTTACGACCTTCGCGAGCGACCGTCAATCGGCGCGGCGCTCCGGCTCGAAACGGGTCAGCGAATGCCGAGCCGGGACAGCGCGGCGGTGATCATCGTCGCGACGCGCGCGTGTGCTCGCGGCGTCGGGTGGTCGTCGCCGGGGATGATCCACTTCGGCCAGTCCGCCGGCGCGTCGGTGCGCGTATCGACGATCGGGAAGCCGTCGAGTCCGTCGAAGACGAGGTCGCCGCGGGCCGAACTCGGCCGGGCCTGATGGAAGTGCACGGCGAGGAAGCGAGCGCCGCGCCGCGAGGCCGCGTCGTCGATCGCCCGGATCAGCGCCCGGGTGAGCGGGATCGATGGGGCGGGGCCGCGGTGGATGAACGACAGCTGCATCGCGGCGAGGACGCGCGAGTAGGGGTAGTCCTCGTAGCGAATCGGCCGGTGGATCTGCTCGAGCCCGCCGTCGTCGGTGAGGCGAAAGCGCGGTTTCGTTCCGAGGAATCGGCCCTGCCGGAAGAGCAGGCGGCGGTCGTGGTTGTCGTTGCGGGCGACGTGGTCGCTGATGAACGTGTAGACGACCGCCTTCACGTCGAACGCGTCGGCGTGGCGCTCGAAGAGCAGCCACGACTGATCCGTGCCGAAGCCTTGCACGCCGAGGTTGACGACGGCGTAGCGCGGCGCGAGCGCGGCGGCGACGCGACCGACGAACGACTCCTCGTAGGTCACGCCGTGTCCCATCGTGAACGACCCGCCGACGAAGACGACCGTCGGCTTTCGCGGCGGCTCCGCGGCCGGGGGCGGTTCGTCCGGGACGCGCGCGCCGATCGCGTCGAACCGCATCGCGACGTCCCGTTCGTCCTTGCCGAACGGCTGCACGGCCCGCGTGTTCGGCTTGTAGGACCAGCCGATCTCCTCGTCGAAGCGTGCGATCGCGAACTCCGACGGTGTCCAGGACGAGTGGAACGGGTAGCCGATCATCCGGAACGCGACCTCGGCCATCACGACGGCGAGTGCGAGCGAGAAAGCGATCGCGCCGAGCTTGAACGCGAGGTGCTTCCGCGTCGGGAACACGCGCGCCCAGACACGTCCGAACAGCCCGCGAAATGCGACGAGCGCGAGCGCGATCGTCGCGCAGGCAGCGGCGGCGATCCACGCGGGAACGCGCATGTCGCCGAGTTGCCAGTCGAGCGAGATCGCGCGCGAGAGCACCGGCGGCGCGAGCAGCAGCGCGACGATGCCGAACAGCGCCGCGAGGGCGAGGGCGGGTCGTGTCGACGGGGCGGCGGGTGTCGGGTCAGGCAATGAAGGTTCCTCGAGCGGCGATTATTTGATACCAGAGAATGTGCGTCAAGCGAGCGCGACGCGCGCTCCGGTGTTCGTGTGCGAGGTCTCCCGATGCGACTCCCGACTTGCCTCGCCGGCGGACTCGCGTGCGTGCTCGGGCTCACGATTCGCACCGGGTGGTTCGTCGCGGATCCGACCGCGCCGGACGCGGATCGCATCGCCCTCGGCGTCTCGATCCTCGACACCGCACTCGTCGCGCTCGGCGTCTTCTTGATCGCGCTCGGCGTCTCGCCCGAGCGCTGGTGGCGTCACCCCGGCGTGCCGTCGTCGGCGTCGGGACTGCACGTGTCGCCCGAGTGGACCGCGCCGATCTCGTGGCGCGCACTGTTCGCGTTGACCGCGATCGCGGCCGTGCTGCGCGCCTGGCGACTCGACAGCGACCTGTGGCTCGACGAGATCACGACCGTCCGCGAATACATGCGGCTCGGGTTGCCGGAGATCCTCCACACGTTCCCGGCGCCGAATCAGCAGATGCTGAACACGGTTCTCGGCTGGGCGTCGATCGAGGTGTTCGGCGAGCACGAATGGTCGGTGCGGCTGCCGGCGATGCTCTTCGGCGTCGCGTCGGTGCCGGCGCTCTACTGGCTCGGTCGTGCGTTCACCCGCGAAGGCGAGGCGCTCGCCGCCGCGGCGCTGCTCTGTGTTTCGTATCACCATGTGTGGTTCTCGCAGAATGCGCGCGGCTACAGCGGGATGATCCTCTTCTCGCTCCTCGGCCTCGGCTGGCTGCTCCGGGGGCTCGCCCGCAATCGGTCGGGCGCCTGGGTCGGCTACGCCGTCGCGTCGACGCTCGGGGCGTTGAGCCTGCTGAACACCGCGTTCCTGCTCGCATCCCACGTGCCGGCCTACGCCGTGCTGATGCGTCGGTGGCGACCCGCGTCCGGGGGGCGTGCGCCGATCACGCGGCGCGTGGTCGCCAGCACGATCGGGATCGGCCTCGGGTGCCTGGTCGGCTACGGCCTCGCGCTGCCGGCGATGGTCGAGACGTTCACGCACGGCCAGCCGAGCCACGGCTGGCACGACCTCGGCGCGCTCGCGACGGTGATCTGGCGCGGGTTCACGGGCGGGTCGGTGGCTGGCGTGGTCGCGCTCGTCGTCGGCGCGACGGTGGGTGCGGTCGGGTGGGTCAGCTACTGGCGACAGAGCCCGTTCATCAACGTGTTGCTCGTGCTGCCCGTCGTGCTGAACGTCGTCGTCAACTTGTCGCTGAACTTCGGCGTCTATCCGCGCGCGTTTCTCTACGTGTTGCCGTTTGCGTTGCTGTTCGCGGTGCGCGGCGTGTGGGTGCTCGTCGGTGCCGGGTGGCGTGCGCTCGGTCGGACCGGTGAGCCGGCGGCCGCATGGCGTATCGCGGTTGCGCTGCTGATCGTCGGTTCGTCGGCGATGCTCGTCCGGAATTACCGCCACCCGAAGCAGGACTACCGCGGCGCGCTCGCGTTCGTCCGGGCGGAGATGGGATCGAACGACGTCGTGTGCGCGGTCGGTTGGGCCGGCATCGCCTACCGAAACTACTACGCCCCGACGATGCCGTTCCCGACGACACTCGCCGAGATCGACGCCCTCGAACGCACCCACGGCAACGTGTGGATCGTCTACTCGTTCATCCGCGACATGCACCGCGTCTACCCCGAGCTGCTCGACCGAATCGAGCGTCACTACACCCACGTGCGCCACTTCCCGGGCACCCTCGGCGACGGCACGATCTTCGTCGCCCGATCCAAGTAGCCACCGGAACCTCCCTGCGCCGGATCTGATTCGATCGGCGCGCTTGGCGGGCCGATCCTGCACCGGTTGGCGCGATGCGTGCGCTTGGCGAGGCGATGCTGCACCCGATCGGCGTCCCCGGCGGCGTTTCGCACGCGTGTTGGTGCAATACGGGCCCGCCAAGCGCAAGCATGCCGCGTGAGTGGTGCAGAATCCGCGCGCCAAGCGAACTCAAACGCAACGGGCGCCGCCACCTCCCCCGAAGCCCTGTCACCGTCGACGTCGATCGCACCCAACGCGGCTTGGATCGATGTCGGCGGGGACAGGGCGGAGGGGGAGGCCCCCCGAAAGCTCTCGATCCCGAGACGGAGATTGCAGCGTTGAAATGCGCGTTGGACTACAGCCTCTGCGCTCCGGCTCAGAGCTCTTCCGGGGCCTCCCCTCCGAACCCCTCACCGCCGACGCCGGCACTTGCGGGGTGCGGCCGACGCCGACGGTGAGGGACTCTCCGGGGAGGTGGTGGGGCTTGCGTTGTATCCACGGAAGGTCGCTGCGCCGGATCTGACCCGATTCGCGTCAGATTCGCTCGAGCGACCCCTCGCTGCGGCGATCTTGTCCCGTTTCGCGTCAGATTCGCTGTAGCGACCTGCGGCGCCTTCGATCGCTGCGCTTGGCGGGCCGATCCTGCACCGGTTGGCGCGATGCGTGCGCTTGGCGAGGCGATGCTGCACCCGATCGGCGTCCCCGGCGGCGTTTCGCACGCGTGTTGGTGCAATACTGGCCCGCCAAGCGCAAACATGCCGCTTGAGTGGTGCAGAATCCGCGCGCCAAGCGCACTCAAACCCTACGGGCGCCGCTACCTCCCCCGAACGCTCTCGATCCCGAGACGGAGATTGCAGCGAGCCGCCGCGACTCAGAACGTCAGGTGCAAGCCGACGAATGCGCCGGACAGGCGGGCGCGGATCTCGCCGGGGGTCGTGACCGAGAAGAGGCGGGCGAGGCCCTCGTCGAACTCGATTTCGGTCCAGCGCCATCCGCCGATGAGGCCGACGCCGCGCACCGGCGTGAACTCGAGGAAGACGGCGCCCTCCTCGCGGTGCATGTCGTCGTCGTCGAGTGCGAAACCGGCGCTCTGCTGCCAGCGGCCGAAGATGCCGAGCTGCGGCAGGAGCCGGAGTCCCGCCTGGGCGCCGGCGACTGCGGCGATCGCCGAGTAGGATTCGCTCTCGCGTGTGCCCGCCTGTTTCAGGCGCACGTCGAGGTCGACGTATTCGACGCCGAGGATGCCTTCGATCTCGACGAGGTCGGCGATCGTGAAGCCGCCGCGACCGGAGGCGCCGATCGCGAGCGTTTCGAAGCGCGCCTCGAGGGACGTCGGCCCCGGATAGACCGAGCGTCCGAACGCGAGCGTCCGTCCGGCCCCGACGATGACGTCGTCCTCGCCGACCGCCCAGTCGGCCGTGAGGTCGAGGCTCGCGTGCGGGACCGTCGTGGCGGGGGACGCGTCCGAGCGGCCTGCCTCTTCGGCACGCTCGTCGCCGTCGGTCTCGCGCTCTCGCGGCGGAGCCGGCTCGGTGCGCGAGGTCAGCAGCGTGATCCGCGCGTGCGGCGAGACGGGCGCCGGTCGATCGGATAGGTGCAGTTCCGAGTCGACCGCACAGCCGGTGGCGAGAAGCGGCAGCAGGAGAAGCACGAAGCGTCGTGTCGTCATCGTGAGGATCCTCCGGTGGGACCCTCCAAGGATAGTGCGTCCCCGCGCTCGCGTCGCGCGACCCACACCGTGGCGGCGGCGACACACGCCCAGAACCCGACGAGCTTCGCGAGCGACGTCCAGCCGGCGTCCAGGCGGGTGATCCGTGCCCACTGCCACATCCACAGCGCCTCGTCGCGTGCCGGGAGCACGTGGGTCGCGAAGACCTGCGCGGCGAGCTGCACCGCGACCGCGAGCCCGAGCCACAGCGCGATCCGGACCGGTCGACCGGCCTCGGCGTAGGCGAGCCCGGCGAGCAGCGCGAGCGCCGGGAAGATCGCACTCATGTAGCGCGGCCCGGGGCACCAGCCCCCGTGCCACGCGCCGAAGCACGCGTTCATCACGAACAGCGCGCCGAACCCGACGACGCCGAACACCGCGATGGCGCGGTGTTTTCCACGAAGGACGAGCGCGACCGCCGCGACGACCGCGACGAGCATCCACGGTTGCGTGACGAGCAGGCCGCGTCGCGAACCGACGAGCAATTCGCCCACGACGTCGCCGCGTAACGACAAGTCGAAGATGCCCCACAAGCTCGTCCCGGACGCCTTCGTGTCCTGGAACATCGGGTTTTGGAAGTGGTTGGCGATCGCGAACGGCCCGCCGAACGCCGCGGTGTGATACCAGACCCACAGCGCCCCAGGCACGACACCGCCGAGCGCGAACGGGACGAGCCAGCGCACCGACCGGCCGTTGCGCACGACGAACGCGACGAGCAACCCCGGCAGCAACAGGCCGACGCTGTAGTCGCTGAGAAGCGCGAACCCGTAGGCGAGTCCGCCGAGCGCCGGACGGTCGCGGAGCAACGCGACGGCGACCGCCAGCACGAGCCAGCCCGTCAGCGCGTGCCCGAAATAGCACCCCATGTAGAGGGCGGCCGTGTTGCCGAACAGGAGCGCGAGCGCCGTGAAGTGAAACGCCGCGCCGGCGAATGCCGCGGCCGGGAGCAGCGTCAGCGCGAGCGCGACGACGACCAGGTAGGGCGCGATCTGGAACGCCGCGGCGAGCACGCGGTGCAGCCACGGCGGCGGTTGGCCTTCGCCGCGGTCGAGGGGTGCGAACAGCGGGAAGCCGACGAACGCGCTGCCCGGCGCCTTGTTCGAGTAGAAGTGACCGTCCGGCGTCTGCGCCCAATCCTCACCGCGCACTGCGTGCGGCGTGTCGGGGTCCATCATCCACGACACCCACGGGTCGATCGCGAATGTGCCGTGCTCCATCGCCCGCATCGTCGCCATCCGGGACAACGCGTTCGCCGCGCCGCCGGGAAACGCGGTCGGCGGCGTCATGCCGGCGTGCATCAGCACGAAGACGACCGCCCAGGGCGCGAGTCGCCGCAGGCTCGAGGAGAGTGTCGGCGCGCCCATCGATCAGCGATCGGCAGCGAACAGTCGCGCCGCGAGCCGCGCGTCGATGCGTCCCGCGGCGTCTTCGCCGAGGTCGCGCGCGCCGATCACGCCGCCGTCGTAGCGCGTCGCGAAGAAGCGCCCGGTGCGCACTTCGAGGCCGCCGCCGACCTTCGTGCCGTAGTAGGCCGCGAGGATGCGCAGGTCGAGGTGACCGCGATGTCGACGGGCCCCGAACCGCTTCGCGACGTCGGACAGCGCGGCGTCGGAGACCGTCCATGCGAACGCGTGGTCGCGCGGCCGGTCGTTCGCACCGATGCCACCGGTGATCAACGGACTCGTCACGGCGCGCCGGGGCGACCACGCGATCGATCCATCGGGGGCGACCTCGCCCTCGCGGTAGACGATCCGGTAGCGCACGCCGCGGATGTCCGGCTCGACCGCTTCGTCGACCGACGTCGACAGCGTGACCGAGCGCCGCGCGCCGATCAGCAGTCCCTTCTGCGACACGATCCGCCAAAACGCGCTCGGCTGCACCTTCAGATGGATGTCGGCGCTCGTGAACGTGTGGAGGATCCGCTCCGGTGTCTTCGCCTCGGCGCCGGGTTGGATCATCAGCCCCGAGAGGTCGACCGCGATCTTGCGGAAGTCGATCTCGACGCGACCGATCAGCATCGCCTGGCTCGCGCACGCGCGGTGGTAGTCGAGGCCGATGAAGCCGTAACCGCCGGCGCCGCCCCAGTGGGGGCCCCACGAGTTCTTGACGATCCAATAGCCTTGCTTGGCGTCGGCATCGGCGACGGTCGGTACGAATCGCCGGATGTTCTCGGTGTAGCCGACGATCGTCACCGCATGCTGGCCGAATTGCGATGGCACCGCCGCCGTGTCCTTCGCCGCCGCGCGGCGCGTGCGCTCTTCGGCAGCCTTCGCGAGCATCGGCGCGAGCGTGAACACCGGCGTCTCGTCGGCGTACGCGTAGCGCCCCCAGAGTTCGTTGTGCATCACGTAGGCGATCGGGATCGCCTGGTGCCCGTAGGCCGGAGTGCGCAACCAGCGCTTGAGCCGCTCGGTCGACGCGTCGAGTGCGGCGAGGCGCTTCGCCGGATTCGCGATCGTGCGGAGCGTCGCGAACGGGACGAACTCGACCTGCGGCACGCGGTACTTCGCGATCGCGGCCATCCGATCGCGCAACGCGCGCGTCATCTGGCCGCGCCGGTAGACGACGCGTGCGAGCGCGTCCGCCGCCGCCGACGGAAGGGCGCGCCGCAGTGCTTCGCTGACGACCACGCCGTCGGGGTTGTAGGGGAGCACCGACTCCCGCGTGACGCCGTACTCGCGCAGCACCTGCGCGTACGGCTCGAACGACGGCAAGCCGTCGGCGTCGAGCGACTCGAGGACCTTCCCGTCGCGCGACAGCAGGTAGGCGATCCGCGAGGCGCGCACCTGCTCGAACTTCGCGAGGCCGTGGATCGACTGCTCGCTCAGGTCGTGCGGCACGCCCGGAAACGTCTCGAGCGCCGCGGTGATCGCGAACGCGGTGCACGTCCCGCGGCCGCGCTGGTTCTTGACCGGCGATTGCAGGGCGCGGAAGTCACGCTCGGGGTTGAGGCGGACGCCGATGACCTGCGCGTCGGCCGCGGCGCCCGCCCAGAGGACGCAGGCGAGCGCGAGTGTGCGACCGATCGCGGCATGCATCGTCACCGCGACCCGTTGAGCAGTGCCTTGCGCTGGCGCTCGTATTCCTCGGCGGAGATCGCACCGCGTCCGCGCAACTCGTCGAGGTAGCGAAGGCGCTCGACGATTTGCGTGTCGGTGAGCGCCGGCGTCGGCTTCGGGTCGACGGGGGCCGCGGTCGGTTTCGCTGGCGGGTCGGTCGGCTCGGCTGCGGCGGCCGCTTCCGTCGGCGGCGTGTCCACCGCGACCGGTCGCGCCTCGACCGCCATCTCGATCCAGAACTCGGTCGGCTCGCCCGCGCGCGCGACGTGGCGTCGGCTGCCGGGTGGCGGCACGATCCTGCCGCGACTGAGCGCCACGTCGACCGGATCGGCCCACGTGTCGTCCTCGAACTCGATCGCATCGTCGACGACGTCGCACACGATGTTCAGCGTGCCGGCCGGCCGAACGAACACGACGCCGCGCGTCGTGCCGCCCGGGTTGAAGACGCCGAGCGACGGCGGGGGATTGTCGACCGAGAAGCGCACCCGCGTGCTCGGTCCGGCCATCGCGAGCGCGTCGGCGATCGCGCGGGCGAGGATCGGCGCGCGATCAGCGTGCACCGCCGGCCGTCGCTTCCCACGGCGTTCGTAGGTCGTGTTCAGGAAGTAGTCGGCGAGCGCGACGTCGAGGCCCGCCGCGGGGTGCGCGTAGGGCGGTTCCGCGGGGTCCGGTGTCTCCCGTTGCTCGAGTTGCACCCGCACGGGGGACGGCGTCGGGATGTGTTCGGTCAGCGTCCATCCGGACGGCGACGTGCAGCCGGCGGCGAACGTCGCGGTGATCAGCACGAGACAGCGTAGGCGCATTCGGCGACCTCCTCGCGCGAAGTCTACACTACCGCACGTAGGCAGCCCAGAACGCGCCCGGCGCGACCTCGAAGACCTCGACTCGGTAGCCGTGCTCGAGGACTTTCGGGTAGAGCGCCGCGCGGTAGTGGCTCGCGCCGCCCGGGGCGACGGCCGCGCGCGCAGCCTCGGCGCTCGGGTAGACCGCGCATGCGGGTACGACGAGGTCCGGCGCGCGGGCGACGAGGTCCTCGACCGTGATCCAGCGCCCGTGCGCATCGGCCCGGCGGTCGCTCTCGGCGAACGCGCGGTCGGTGATGCCGAACGTGTCGAGCACGGTCTGGCGACAGTGGAACGGCAGGATGCCGGCCCACTCGATCGCGATCACGTCGTCGGCCGGCCGGGCGCGATCGAGGAACTCGCCGATCGTGCGCGCGTCTTCGGGCTGGAAGAACTTCGAGCGATCGCCGTCGAGCGAGCGATTGTCGAGCCACGGCGCGAGCGTCGCGACGAACACGACGAACACGAGTCCGGCGGTCACGACGCGCGACGCACCAATGTGGCGCAGCACGGCGATCAGTCCCTCACCGGCGAGCACGGCGATCAGCGGTCCGACGTGCACGAGGAACCGCTTGTGCGGCATCCAGTCCCCGCCGACGACGATCACGTAGACGACTTGCACCGCGACGACGATGCCGAGCATCCGCACGAGTGGACGCGATCCGCGCGCCGCCCCTCGGATGCCGGTGCCCGTGCCGATCGTCGCGAGCACCGCGAGGACCGGCGCGACGAGCACGACCCAGCCGCCGACGTATCGCACGCCGGCGTAGAGCTTCTCGGCGGTGAGGCCGCGCGTCTTCGCATGGAACGTGTTCGGCAGCGCGGTCGGGTAGAAGCCGAGCCGCCAGAGGTGGTATCCGGCGAGCGCGACGACGATCACGCACGCGACCGCGATCGCCGACCGGAGGTCGCGATCGACGAGCCAGCGCGCCCCGATCAGCAGGAACGCGAGCACGAAGCCGTCGAAGCGCGCCGTCGAGAGCGCCGCGAGTACGAGCCCGGTCGTGATGCGCCCGCCGATCGTGCGATGCCGACCCCGCGCGAGCAGCACGGCGCCCGCAGTGACGAGCATCGTGAAGAACGTCGTCTCCATCCCGGTCATCGGGTAGACGAGAAACGACACCTGCCCGACGAGCAACAGCGGCGCGATCAACGCGTGTGCGGCCGGGCGCGTGCCGGCGAACGAGCGCGCGAGCGCGAAGGTCAGCATCAACGTGACGCCCTGTGCGACGACGGACAGCGCTTGGGCGACGTGGATCGCGTCGAACCCGAGGCGCATGCCGAGGCTCGTCAGCGCGAGCCAGAGGAAGTTCGTGTAGCCCTCCACCGGCGGCAGGCCGGCGTTGAACACGAGCCCGTTGCCGGCGACCCAGTTGCGCGCGTAGCGAAACGAGATGAACGAGTCGTCGATCCAGTAGCGCTGCCCCACGACGAACAGCGCGAACAGCGCGGCCGCGACCGCGAGGCCGGCGATCAGTGCCGCGGCGCCGAGCGGCGGGGTGGAAGGCGTCGAAGACGAGCGGTTGTCGTTCATCGGCGACGGACCTCCAATTCGTCGATCAGGCCGAGGTAGCGCTCGAGATAGACGTCGGCCGTCCATTGCTCGCGGTAGGTCCGATGGCCGTTCTCGCCCAGTCGATCACGCAGCGCGCGATCGTCGAGCAGCGTCGTCATCGCGCGTGCGAGTTCGGCCTCGTCGGAAAACGTCAGGCCGCCGTCGGAGTTCCGGACGACCTCCGGCATGCCGCCGAGATCGCGAACGATCACCGGCGTGCGCTGCTGGAAGGCCTCGATCGTCACGAGCGGGAAGTTCTCGTAGCAGATCGACGGCATGATGACCGCGACCGCGTGACGAAACAACGCGGTGAGTTCGTCGCTCGTCTTGCGACCGAGGAAGCGGACGCGCGGGGACCCGTCCGCGAGCGCCTCGAGCGTCCCGCGGTAGTCGCCGTCACCGGCGATCAGCAGCGTCGCCCGATCGAACCGCTTGAACAGCGGGATCACGTCCTGCAGCCCCTTGAGCTTCTCGAGTCGTCCGACGGCGAGGAAGTAGGGGCCCTCCGGATGCGGGTCCGTCGTCGCGTCGGTCGCGTGCTCCGGCATCGGCGGTGCGAAGTTCGGCAGGTACTCGATGCGCGCGCCGAGTCCGGCGTGCCGGTCGGCACTGAAGCGGCTGGGCGCGATGAACGCGTCCACGTGGCGAACGCCGCGCGCGATCGCGCCGGTGTAGCGCCACAGCTGTGGCGGACGCCGGTGCACGAGCTGGCAGCGAAGACACGTCGGCCGCGTGCACGCTTCGCGCTCATAGCGGAAGAGCACGTGCGTCGGGCACACGAGCCAGTATTCGTGCATCGTGTAGAGCTTGATCGCGTCGCCGTACGCAAGGACGCCGGGGCCTCCGACGAGCGACGCATTGTGGTAATTGATCACGTCGAAGCCGCGCCCCAGCACATCGCGAATCGCGCGCCGTTTGAGGCCCGGCACGCCGAGTTGCTGGGTGACCAGGGGCGAGAGCGCGCCGAAGCGACTGCGCAGCCCGTGGACGACGACGTTCTCGTGCTCGGCATAGCCGCGCGTCGGCTCCGGGCCGCCCCCGACGCGATACGAATCCACGCAGTGGATCACCTCGACGTGGTGCCCGCGCTCGGCCAGCTCGAGGACGAGCCGCTCGACGAAGATGCCGTCGCCGCCGAAGTTGTACGGCGGGTAGAACGTCGTCACCATGCAGATCCGTCGGCGGGGAGGCGTCACGCGGGGTCGTCTCGAGAGGGCTTGGCAAGCGGTACGCAGTATAGCAGCCCACCGGGCACGGACGGGCCTCCTACAGCCGTTTCGGCGCTTTGCCGAAGTAACTCGAGGGGATCCCGACATGAGCCTGACGATCGAGACCGACCTGACCGACGTCGTCAACGGAATCGCTGCCGCGGTCCGTGACGTCGTCGCGATCGACGACGACACACTGCGCGACCTGCTCGTCGCGGTGCTGTCGCGTGGACACGTGCTGATCGAAGGCATTCCGGGGACCGGCAAGACGCTGCTCGCGCGGACGATCGCGCGTGTGCTCGGTCTCGACTTCAAGCGGATCCAGTTCACCAACGACCTGATGCCGTCGGACATCGTCGGCTCGTCGGTGTGGCGCCCCGACGTCGGCCGGTTCGAGTTCGTCCGCGGGCCGCTGTTCGCCAACGTCGTGCTCGCCGACGAGATCAACCGGACGAGCCCGCGCACGCTCTCGTGCCTGCTCGAAGCGATGGAGCGCGGGCGGGTCTCGGTGGACGGTGACGAGACCGTGCTCGCCGATCCGTTCTTCGTGCTCGCGACGCGCAATCCGATCGAGTTTCACGGCACGTTCCCGGTGCCCGAGGCGGCGCTCGATCGCTTCCTGATTCGCGTCACGGTCGACTACCCGTCGGCGGCGTGCGAGCAGGCCCTCTACCAAGGCGACGATCCGGCGTCGCGCGTGGATGCGCTTCGCCCGGCGCTCGCGCCCGGTGCGCTCGGACGGTGGATGGCCGCGGTCGACGCGGTCACGGTCAGCGACGCACTCGCCGACTACGCGCACCGCGTCGTCACGGCGACGCGCTCCCACGACGCGATCGCGCTCGGTGTGAGCCCACGCGCGGCGATCGCGTGGGTGCGTGCCGCCCGCGCACTCGCGCGGATGGAGAGTCGCGACTACGTCGTCCCCGACGACCTCAAGCGTCTCGCGCGTCCCGTGCTCGCACATCGCATCGTGCTCACCGGCGGTGGCGACGCGGCCGAGCATCTCGCGGCGATCCTCGACGACGTCGCCGTCACGCTGTGACGCGACCGAGCGGGCTCGCGCTGCGCGGGGCCGCATTCTACGCGGTGCTCGTCGCGTCGTTCTTCGCGTCGCCGTACGCGAATCTCTACTTCCTGCTGCTCGTGTTCCTGAGCATCGTCGTCGCCTTCGATGCGTGGTCGTCGTGGCGAAACGTGCGCGGCGTGCACGCGGCGATCGCGGTGCCCGAGCCGTTCGCGTCCGGCACGTCGAGCTTCGTGCGCGGTGTCGTCGACGGCGGCCGACGGCGGCGGTTCGGCCTGGAGGTCGTCGTCTCCCTGGCGGACCGGGGAGCGCTTCGCTGGCCGATCCCCTTCGTGGACGGGCAGACCGCATTCACCGGGGCGATCCCGGCGCGGCCGCGCGGGCGCACCGAGATCACCGGCGCGTGGCTCGTCTCGACGTGGCCGTTCGGCTTCATCCGTGCGCGACGACGGATTCCGTTCGACGGCGCACTGATCGTCTACCCCGCACCGGTGCCCGATGCGTCGAGTGCGACGGGCGTCGGGGCCGGCGACGATGCGGCCGCGACCGGGGGGCATGCCGGAACGGTGCAACCCGCGGGCGTCCGCGAGTATCGGCCCGGTGACTCGCCGCGTCGCGTGCACTGGCGCGCGACGGCGCGACGCGGCGCGCCGGTCGTCAGCGAGTGGGAAGCCGGTCGAGGCAGCGGCCGCGAGATCGTGCTCGATCGCCGAACGGACGAACCGACGCTCGAGCACAACCTCGGCGTCGTCGCGGCCCTCGCGCACGCATCGCGCGAAGACGAGTCGGTCCTCACGCTGCACACCCAGGGTGCGTCGACGTCGTTCGGCGATGCGCAACGCCCGTGGCGCGGGCTCTTCGAGGCGCTCGCGACCGCCGAACCGCTGCCGGTCGGCGGGGCGGCGCCGCCGCCGGTGTCGCCGGGTGCGTTGCGCCTCGGTCCGGGGACGGCACGATGAGCGCTGCCACCCAGCTCGTTCGCGCGCAGCGCGCGTCGATGGTCGCGCTGGTCCTGCTGAACCTCGCGTTCGTCGCGCAGAGCGAACGGGCGAGTGCGTCGTGGCTCGTGCCGCTGGTCGCCTGCACGCTCGCCGGGCCGTGGCTTCGGTCGCTCACGCGGTGGCTTGCCTATCGCATCGCGTGGAACCTCGCGGTGGTCGGCGCCTTCGCGCTGCTCGTACACCACGTGAGCAGCACGGGCATCGACCGGTTGCTCGAAGACGGGTTGCTCCTCGCGGCGCTCTGCCAGGTCCACCTGCTGAACAACCTCTCCGACGAGCAGCGCCCGGACCTGCTCTACTTCAACTCGTTCCTGATCACGGTGATGACGAGCTTCCTCGTCGTCGACGCGGTCTACTGCGCGCTGTTCGTCGCGTACGCGTTCGCGTTGACGATCGCGCTGCAGTTCTGGGCGCTCGTGCGGATCGGCGCGACCGACCGGCCCGGGCTCGTGCGACGCTGCGTGACCGGCGGGCTCGTTCGCGGGGCCGTCGTCACCGCGCTCACGTTCGCGGTGTTTCTCTTCATGCCGCGCGACTTCAAGCGTCGTGGACTGCTCGGCGATCTCCGCATCGACCAGAACGGCACGCTGACGCGCGTCGAGTTCACCGACCGGATCGACACGCAGGCCGGGGGGAAGGTCGACGGCAGCGAGCGCGTCGTGATGAAGCTTCGGCTGCGCGGCGGCTCGTCGGAGGCGGTTCCACTCTATTGGCGCGGCGCCACTCAGGATCACTTCGACGGACGCCAGTGGGTCGCGACTCGGGACCCGGTCGCGGTCGTTCGGCCGTGGCGGGCGGTCGGGGAGCGCGCGTGGACGAGCGACGGGCCGTCGCCGGAGGCGCGCGTGGACGTCACGCTGATCGGGCCGGTGCCGACGCACCTGTTCGCACCCCTCGCGGCGACCGAGCTGCGGGTCGAGAACCGCGAACCGTGGCGTCGCATCGACGTCGCCGACGATCGCACCTTTCGCCACGTGCGTCGACTCCGCCGCCGGTACTCGTTTCGCTACTCGGTCGCGATCGCACCGCGTTCCGACGCCGCGATCACACCGGTCGCCGACGATCGACTGGCGACCCACCTCGCCTTGCCTCCCGATGCATCGACGACCGCGCGCGCGCTCGCACGCGGCCTCCTCGGCGACGTCGGCGCTGCGACGCAGGCGGCGCGCGTCGAGCGACTCCGCGCGCACCTCGCGGCCAATCATCCGTACGTCGCGCCCGGCGAGCCGGGTGCCGCACCGACGCTCGATGCGTTCATCCGTGGCGAAGGGGGCGGGCACTGCGAGCGCTTCGCGTCGGCGCTCTTGATCATGCTTCGGAGCGAGGGCATTCCGAGTCGGCTCGTCACCGGCTATCGCATCGACCCGTGGCCGGCCGGTGAGCGGGCGTGCCTCGTGACGTCGGGGGCGGCGCACGCGTGGGTCGAAGTCTTCGATCGAGCGCGCGGCTGGACGATCGTCGACCCGACGCCGGCCGCGGACGCCGCGACGGCCGCGACGAGCGGGTGGCTCGCGTCGGCGGAGGCGTGGTTCGGGGGCGCGTGGGAGCGCGTCGCCGGCTTCGACGCGGAGCGTCGTGCCGCGCTGCTCGGGTGGGTCGCCGGGTTGCCGGGACGCGGCGTGGACGCCGTCCGGGCACACCCGCTCGGGGCTGCGGTGTCCATCGCGCTGGCCGTCGTGTTTGCGGTCGCGTCGGTGTGGATCTTCCGGCGTCGGCGTCGTCGCGGCACACCGGCGCCGGTCCTCGCGTGGGCCCGTGCGACGCGCCGCTGCGGCATCCGCCGGCACCCGCACGAGACGCCGCGGGAGCTGTTGGCCCGGGCACGGGCGACTCGGCCGGATCATCCCCGACTCCCCGCGCTCGTCGCGGCGACCGCGGCGCACGAGCGCGCACGATACGCCGGCTCGACTTCGGGCTGACGAACGCTGGCGCGCGCGGCGGCTGTCCCATAGGATCGGCGGCGGAGGTGACCGATGCGCGCTGTTCCGCTGCTCTTGTGTCTCGTCGGGTCGATCGTCGTCGCGCAGCGCCGCCCGGCGCCGGTCACACGGGGGGTGCCGCCGGTGCCCGCCGCCGAACGGCCGGCGGGCTGGTCCGGTTCGGTCTTCGTCGAGAACCGCGGCCAGTGGTCGCCCGAGGCGCGCTGGGTCGCGCGCAGCGCCGGTGTGACGGTGCGCCTGGAGCGTGCCGCGGTTTCGCTCGACTTGCGCAACCCCGACCCGGTCGGACCCGATGCGGTCGTCCGTCTCGCGCTCGGTGGAGACCGCGCGCCCCGGCTCGAGCCCGATGCGCCGTTGCCGGGCGTCGTGCACCACCTCGTCGGGGATCGCGATCGCTGGCGTCGGCGCGCGCGAACGTGTGCGTCGGTCCACTACCGGTCCGTTCGGCCCGGCGTCGACGTGCGGTTTCGTGGCGCGGCGACGGGCGGGATCGAGTACGACGTGACCGTCGCGGCGGGCGCGCGGGTCTCGGCGCTGTCGGTGCGATGCGAAGGCGTCGAGACGCTCGAGTCGCGGACCGACGGTGCCTTGGTGTTGCACACTCCCGCGGGGCCGCTCGTGATGACCGCGCCGGTCGCGTGGCAGACCCTGGCGGACGGCCGCCGGGTCGACGTGCCGGTTCGGTTCACGATCGACGGGTGCACGTTCGGGTTCGCGGCACCGACGCGCGATCCGTCGCGCGCGCTCACGATCGATCCGCGCTTCGTGTTCGGCACCTACGCCGGCGGCGCGGCGCTCGATCGGTTCGACGAGGTCCTGCCGCTCGCCGGGGGCGACGTGATCGTGATCGGAACGACCGCGAGCGCCGCGTTCCCGACGACGCCCGGGGCCTACTCGCGCACGCTGCGCAACGAGGACGTCGTCGTCGCTCGCTTCGCGCGGGACGGCCGAACCCTCCGCTGGGCGACGTTGCTCGGCGGCAGCCTCAACGACCACGGTCTCGGCGGCGCCGTCGATACGCAGGGGCGTGTCACCGTCGTCGGCCAGACCGACTCGGCGGACTTCCCGGTCACCGCCGGTGTCGTGCAGTCGACGCTCCGCTTTCAGGACGCCTACGTCACGCGGCTCGACCCGACGGGTTCGTCGCTCGTGTTCTCGACCTACCTCGGCGGCAGCGGCTCCGAGCATCTCGTCGACGCGGTCGTGGATCCGAACGGGGAGACACTCGTCGTCGGGACGTCGTGGTCGCCGGACTTTCCGGTGCGGAACGCGGCTCAGGCGAACCACAGCGGAGGCGGTGACGCGGTCGTCGCCCGGTTGGCGGCCGACGCGAGCGCGCTCGTCTTCTCGACCTACTGTGGCGGCCCGTTCACCGAGCGTGGCTACGCGATCGCGACGGATCCGTCGGGCGCCGTGACGTTCGGCGGCGAGACGTGGTCCACGAATTTTCCGACGACGGCGGGCGCGTTCGACCGCACCTACGGAGGGCTGACCGACGCCTACGTCGTGCAGCTGACGCGCACCGGCGGCGTCGTCTTCTCGACGTTCCTGGGCGGCACGGCCGACGATTGCACGTGCGACCTCGTCGTCGGCCCGTTCGGCGACATCTACGCGGTCGGCACGACGTGGTCGCCCGGCTTCCCGACGACACCCGGTGCGTATCAGACGTCGTTGCGCGGCAGCCACGACGCCTTCGTCGCCCGAATCGCGCCCGGCGGCGGTTCGCTCGTCTACGGGACGTTCGTCGGCGGCAGCGCGTTTTTTCCGAGTGCGTACGAGGGCGCACATGCGGTCGCGATCGATCCGCTCGGCGTCGTGACCGTCGCGGGGATCACCCCGTCGACCGATTTTCCGGTGACCGCGGGGGCGCTCGCGCCGCGATACGCGGGCGGGATGCAGGACGCGTTCGTCGTGCGGCTCGACGCGGCGGGGGCGACGCTGCTGCACGCGACCTACTTCGGCGGTTCGGGTGACGAGACGCCGCGCGCGATCGCGGCCGACGCGACCGGCGAGGTCGTGATCGTCGGGGACACGACGTCGACCGACCTGCCCACGACGACCGGTGCGATCGGGCGCACGCTCGCGGGCGGCGATGACGGATTCGTCGCCCGGATCGCGCTCGCCGACCTTCGCGGCCCGTCGACCGCCCGGCCCGGCACGACCGTCGCGCTCGCGTTCAGCGCGGGCGACGCGAACGTTCCGTATCGCCTCGTGTCGTCGCTACGACCCGGTTCGGTTCCGGTCGGCTGGCGCCAGGTCCCGATCGGGTTCGACGGTCTGTTCGCGGCGACGATGGCGAGCGCGCTGCCGAGTCTGTTCGTCGGCTACGCGGGCACCGCCGACGCTGCCGGAAACGCCACGGCCAGCATCCGAGTGCCCGCGATGGCCGCGCTCGTCGGGCAAGCGGTGCACACCGCGTTCGTCACGCTCGCGCCGCGCGCGCCGCTGGGAATTCGCGCGATCTCGAATGCCCACGTCGTGACGATCGTGCCGTGATCGGACGCGGCCGGTTCAGCCGCCGCGGAGCAGCCGCTTGATCGCGCGTGGGAACGCGCGGCGGCGAAGGTAGGCGCCGAGGCGTGGGGACGTCAGGCGGGCGAAGTCCTTGGGGCGGCGAAAGTAGAACGTCTCGATGCGTTCGAGCGCGAACGGGTCGCTGTCGGCGGTGACCTGACCGAGGCGGGTCGACACGGCGCAGTCGTAGTGGTCGGCGACGATCGTGCGCGCCTGGACGTCGTGACGTCCGTCGGGGTAGGCAAACGTCGACGCCGGTCGCCCGAGTGCGTCTTCGATCACCGCCTGGCAGCCGCGCACCTCGTGTTCGAGCCGCGCGCGATCGACCTGCGTCAAGAACGGGTGGGTCATCGTGTGCCCGCCGAAGTCGATACCGGCGGCGGCCATCTCGCGAATCTCGCCCCACGACAGCATCTCGCGTTCCTCCATCGCCGGGAGTCGGGAGCCGTCACCGGTGTCGGGCGCCTCGCCGGTGGGGAGGAAGACGGTGGCGGTCATCCCGTGCTCGCGGAGGAGCGGGAACGCGACGTCGTGCACGGAGCGGTAGCCGTCGTCGAACGTGATGACGATCCGGCGGTCGGGAAACGCCGCGCCACGCCGCACGTGCTCGACCGCGTCGGTGAGACGGATCGTCGACCAGCCGGCGTCGGCGAGGTGGCGGAGGCCCGACTCGAAGGCCGCGGGCGGAAACGAAATCGGGCTCGCGCGGTCGTCGATCGCGTGGAACGTCAGGATCGAGAGCGCGTGCGCGACCATCAGCCCCACGTCTCCGCGAACCACGCGTCGAGGCGGTCGAGCAGCCGGCGCTGGCTCCACAGCAGCGTGAACGTATGGTTCGCCGCCGGCACGACCTCGAACCGGAGCACGCCGCGGTCGATCCACTGCTGCTTCTTCTCGCCGAGCACGACGTCGACGTAGTCGAGCCCGTCGTCGCCCTCGGAGTGGATCATCAACAGCTTTGCGCCGCGTGCATCGAGCGCGGTGAACTCGTCGGTGCCGTCGCTCCACGACGCCGTGGTCTTCGGCTTCAGGCTCGCGAGGATCCGCAGCGGTGCGCGCGCGGCGTTGACGAGGATGCCACGGTAGTCGACCCCGCCGGTCAGCGCCTTCTTCCAGTTCTTCGCGCGAAACGAGCTCGAGAACGTCATGCGCTTGTAGTGCCGAGCGAGCGTCGCCTCGACGACCGCTTCGGTGTCGGTGCCGATGAAGAAGCCGCCGCCGTTGATCAGGCCGCCGCCGACCACGCGCGGGTCGACGAGCGCGGTCCGATACGCGACGACGGCGCCCGAGCAGAGGCCGGTGAGGACGAAGCGGGTCACCCCCCACTCGCGCTCGAGCCGGTCCATTGCCTCGCGCGCCTCGCCGACCGCTCGCTCGACGAACGGCGTCGCGTCGCGCCGTTGGCCGCTGTCGCCGATACCGGAGAAGTCGAAGCGCATCACCCGGTAGCCGCGCGCTGCGAGACTGCGCGCGATCCGAACGTAGAGTCGGTTCGGGCCGGGGCGATGGATGATGCCGGAGCTGAGCAGTACGACGGCCGGCAGGTCGTCGCGGGGCGCGTCGGGCTCGGTGACGACCGCGACTTGCGTGGCCGGGTCGCCGAAGACGAAGGTCCGCTCGGCGATCACGAGGCGAGCCCTTGCGCCCAGGCGACGATCGCAGTCAGCACCGGGTTCGGCACGAGCACCTTGTCGTAGTCCTCGACCCAACGCCAGAAGTCGGGCATCGGCACGGGTTCGAGTGCGGCGTCGGTTCCGAGCGCGGCGAGGCGTTCTTGCAGCGGTGCCGACGGCGCGTCGGCGTGGCTCTCGATCAGCGCGGCGCGTGGCGCCGGTGCGCGTTGCATCGCGCCGGCGTCGATCGCACGCAGGTCGTCGAGGAGCGCATCGGCGAACGGGAAGCCGACGATCTCCGTCACGCCGGCGGGCGTCTCGTCGGGTCGCGGGATGACGTGCGACTGTTTGACCATCGCGGCGTGCAGTCGCACGAGTTCGTCGACGTAGGCCGCGCCGTCGTGGACCGCGTCCCACAAGCACAGCGCGTCGAAGGCGGTGCCGCGCGCCCCCGCGAGCATCGCGAGCGTGCCGCCGACGCGCAGGCCGCATGCGGCGACGCGCGTGACGCCGGGCATCGCGCGGAGCCGTTCGGCGGCGGCCGCGACGTCGTCGACCCACGCGTCGACGCGGGCGTCTTCGAGGTCGCCGCTCGAATCGCCGGTCCCGGAGTAGTCGAACCGGAGCACCGCGTGTCCCGCCCGGGCGAGGCGGATCGTCAGCTGGCGGCACGCGCGGTGGAAGCGAATGTACTCGTCGCCGATCGGGTAGCAGAGCAGGACGCCGAGCCCGGACGCGGTCGTGAGCGGCGCCTGGGCGCAGCCGAAGAGCGAGCGATCGCCGGCGGGGAAGTAGCTCGGCTCGATCACCGGTCCCTCACGACTTTCGTTTGCGACCGAAGAGGCGGCCGGCGAGGCCGCGTTTCGGCGGGCCCCCGCTCGCGGCGACCGCCTTCATGCGTTCGTCGCACACGGTCGCGACCTGTTCGAGCGATTGGAAGACCATCTCCCACGGGTTGAGCTTGAAGCCGTGCTCCTTCTCGAGCTGGGTGACCGCCTTCATCAGCAGGACCGACGAGCCGCCGAGGTCGAAGAAGTTGTCGTGGATCGACACGTCGTCGACACCGAGTGTCTCGCGCCACAGCTCCGCGACGAGGCGCTCGGCGTCGGTGCGCGGTTCGACGAACGCATCGCCGGGCGCCGGAGCGGGCGATGCGTCGGCGGGCGGTGCGGCCGTGTCCGCGGGGCGTTCGGCCGCCGGGCCACGCGTCGCTGCCGGCAGGTCGGCGAACGTCCGGGCGTCGGCCGCGATCGCGTCGAGCGTCGCGGACCAGTCGGCGAGGATCGCGCGCGCCGCGTCGGCGGTGATCCGGTTGGCGTCGTGGTGGATCCACAGTTCGAGCGTCGCGTCGCGCAGGGCGACGGCGGTCAGCGGGACGTCGGTCGTGTTGTCCCAGCGGAAGTCACGGACGTCACAGTCGCGGACGAGATCGGCGAGCGAGCCGTCCCACGGGTAGTTCTGGTAGAGGTAGAGCGTCTCGAACGGCGTGTGCCGCGCGGGGATCTCGCTCGCGGCCTGGATCTCGGCGATCGGCAACCACTCGTGCTCGCGCATCGCGAGCTGTTCGTCGCGCACGCGCCGCAGTCCGCTCGCGAGCGACTCGCCGCGATCGAGGGCGATGCGCACCGGGACCGTGTTCGTGAAGGCGCCGACCATGCGCTCGACGCCGGGGAGGTCCGCGGGGCGGCCGGAGACGGTCGTGCCGAACACGACGTCGTCGTGCGCGGCGTAGCTCGCGAGCACGTGGGCCCACGCGGTGGCGCAGATCGTGTTGAGCGTCAGCTGTTCGCGCTTCGCGAGCGCCTCGAGCGCCTCGGTCGTCGCCGGGGTGACGTCGAGCCGCTCGGGGCGGATCGCGTCGGTCGCGCGAGCGGGGCCGGCGATCGCGTCGATCGGCGTCGGCTCCGTGATGCCGGCCAGTGCTTCGGCCCACCACGCCTCGGCGCGCGCGGCGTCGCGTCGGCCCAGCCACTGCGCGAAGTCGCGGTAGGGGCGCGCCGGTGCGTCGTCGACGGCTTCGCCGTGCGCGAGGCGATCGTACGCGGCGAACAACTCGCCGAGCACGAGGAACGCCGACCAGCCGTCGACCAGCAGGTGGTGCAGGCTCCAGACCTCTTGCCACGCGGTGTCGCTCAGACGGATCAGCGTGAGGCGCATCAGCGGCGCCTTCGTCAGGTCGAACCCGCGCGCCTTGTCCTCGGCGAGAAACGCGTCGAGGGCGGACCGGTGCTCGTCGGCGGGTCGGTCGCGCCAGTCGAGCACGTCCACCGGGAGCGGGGCGCGCTTCAGGACGACCGCGAGCGGCTGGTCGAGCCCTTCGTAGTGGAACGACGTGCGCAGTGCGGCGTGGCGGGTGACGACGTGCTCGAATGCGGCGCGGAACGCGTCCGGGTCGAACGCGCCGTCGATCACGCAGCCGTAGTGCAGGAACCCCCGGTCGTCACCGCCGCGGATCGCGTGGAACAGCATCGGCTGGTGCGCGGCGGGGACCGGATAGATCGCTTCGACGTTCTCTTTGTTCATCGCTCGTTGGGGGGCGAAGGGCGCCACGAACCCAATAGCACGGGTCGCGGCGCCGGTCCGCTACGGCTGGATCGTGAACGCGACCGGGTTCGAGACCTCGCCCACGCCACCGAAGCGGTTCGGGTCGACGACGAGCGTCGCCATGAAGAGCCGGATCCCGGCGAGCGGCTTCAAGTTCGGCACCTTGAGGGTGATCCGCGCGGTGCCGTGCTGGCTCAGCACGCCCACGCCGCCCTGCAGGATTCCCGGCTGGTTGAACGTCGCCTGGAACATCGGGTCGTAGTCGAGGTGGATGTGGAAGTAGCCGACGTGGAACCCGGGCAGGTGGCTGAAGCTCATCGCGGTGTAGAACGACTTGAAGCCGAAGCGCGAGAAGTTCGCCTGGAACTGGTGCGTGCCGCCCACCTGCACGATCGTGCCGACCGGCGCGAGCTCGCGGAAGTGGTCGACCGTGATGCCGACCGGGTTGATGCCGGTCGCGGCCGACGTCTCCTCGTGATAGGGGCGGTTGTAGCGCCCGGTGCGACCGTAGTAGGCGTAGACGCCGGTGACCGTGCTCGACGTCGAGTCCTGGGTGACGATCAACGTGCGGTCGGAGCGCAGGAACATGTCGGACGGGGAAAACAGGCCCGGCTTGTTCTGGTCGAGCGTCGTGACCTGCCCGCTCGGCGTCACCGACAGGAGAGCGCCGGGCACGCCGACGAACGCGTTTCCGGTGTAGCGATCCCATTCGAGGCAGCGGATGCCGGGGATCGTCGCGATCGTCGACCGCGAACCGTCGCGTGCGTGCGCGTAGATCGTGTCGTCGCTGCCGTCCACGACCCAGATCGCGCCGGATCCGCCGTGCCACATCAGTTGCCGTGCGTCGCCGAAGCCCACCGCGACGGTCGATCGCGTCGACGCGACCGGATTGACGCCGTAGAGCGCGGTGCCGCCGGCCACGATGAACGTGTTGTCCTCATCGACGACGACGTCCTTGAGCGGCGTCGGGAAGTTGCGTGCCAGCGTGCGGATCACGCCGCTGTTGACGCCGAACAGGTCGGTGCCCGCGACGATCAACACCTCGTTGCCGATGTGGTTGACGGTCGTGCCGCCCACCGGTCCGCCCGGCAGCGGATAGATCGTCGTGATGCCGCCCCAGCGGCCCATCGCGACGAGCGCGTTGCCGTAGAGCCCGCCGGTGTTCGTGAGGACGGTGTCCCCGGTGACCTGGGCGTTCGCGGGCAGCGCGCACAGCGCTGCGACCACGACCGCGGTTCGCGCGATCCACTTCATCGTCTCGTCTCTCCACGTGTCGGTCGTTCCGGCGCCTGCGAGGCGCCACGACTCGAAGGTAGCAAACCGGCGGCCGGGCTCGGAAGCGTCGCGGGGGGCGAGGGAAAACGTTTCCCGAGCGGTTGACGCCGATCGAGACGAGCGTCACGCTGCCGGTATGAACCCCTACGATCTCGAACGCCTCGACGGGTGGATCGGCGATTTCGCCGAGACGACGTCGTTCGCTGCGCTGCCGGCCGCGGCGAAGGCGCACGCCGATGCGGTCGTGCGGGAAGCGATCGTCCGCGCGTGCGCGGTGCGCGACGTCGAACTCGGCGACATCGAGGAGGCGGATCTCCGCAGTGCGCTCGTCGATCGGGTCAGCCGGCTCGACCTGCCCGACACGGCGCACGATGCGGTCCCGGACACCGTCGCGGCGTTCCTCGAGGAGATGGAGCGCGCCGGGCGAATCGGCGGCGGGGCGTCGCTCGGGCGCTTCGTCCGTGCGCTGCGCGGCGCCTACCGCACCGCGTCGCGCGGGCCCGCGCCGATCCGCCGCCCGGGCTCGAAGCTGGGCCGCAACGACCCGTGCCCGTGCGGCAGCGGCAAGAAATACAAGAAGTGCTGCGCCGGCGAGTCGCTGTCGGGGTGACCGACGCGCCCCGGGCCGTGCGGCGACCCGTGCTTCAAATCCAAATGTGTCCCTCAACGCTGCCACATTCCGGTTTGAAGCGCTTCAAACGCGAATCTGTCAGCGTTGAGGGACAAATCTGCCGCTGAACGCGTTCCCGCTTCTGCGTGTTGCGCGATGCGGTCGGTTGGGGGGCTTTGGCGAAGGGGTGCTTGCGGCGAGCCGCGGGATCGCGGTCGCCACGCGCGAGGAAGATCACGGCTGCGAGCAACGCGGGCGACCCCTCGAAGAGTGCACTGAGTTCACTTCGTAGCGGCTTCCCCCTCCGGTTCGGCGCGGCAAGGTCGCGTGGTCGAGGCCTCGACGCTTCGGAGTTGTCCCCGATCGTCGGGCTGCGGCATTGTATAGGGTGATGAGCGTCAACCGACCCGATATCGTCGTGCGGGACTTGCTGGCGAACGATGCGAGGGTGCGCGCGCTCGCCCGCCACTTGGTCGCGGACGAGCACCTGGCGGAGGACATCGTCCAGGATGCCTGGGTCACCGCGCTCGAGCGCCCGCCGGCGCGCGCCGGCTCGTTCAAGGCGTGGCTCGAGCGGGTCGTTCGGAACCTCGTGCTGATGCGCGAGCGCTCCGCGGGGCGCCGGCGGGAGCACGAGTGCGTTGCTGCGCGTCCGGTCCGCCTACCGGCGCTCAGCGAACTCCGCGAGCACGAGGAGATCCGGCGTCGCGTCGTGGAGACCGTCTTCTCACTCGAGGAGCCGTATCAGTCAGCCGTGCTGTACCGGTTCTTCCGCGATCTCCCGCCGAGGGCGATCGCGGCCGAGCTCGGCGTCCCGGTCGAGACGGTGAAGAAGCGGATCCTGCGCGGCCTGGAGAAGCTGCGGGCCCGACTCGACGACGGGTTCGAGGATCGATCGTCGTGGCGGGCCGCGCTCTCGTCCGTCGCCGCGGTGGGCGGTGCGACGAGCGCCGCGGCCGGATCTTCCGTCGTGACTGGAGCACTGCTGATGGGCACCAAGCTCAAGCTCGCCGCGGTCGTCGTCGCACTCGTGTGCGGGACCGCGTTCGTCCTCTGGCCGGACACCGACCAGGAGCCGCCGACGCCGCCGGCGGGCGAGACCGCCTCGCGACCGATCGTCGCGGAGACGCCGAAGGAGCGCGGCGCGAGTCCCGCGGACGCGCCCGAGCGACCGGCCGACTCCGCGCCCGTCGTCCCCGAGAAGGCGCCCGTCGTCGCGCCGCCGGTCGCGCTCGACGTCGCGCGCGGTGCGATCGTCGGACGTGTCGTCGATGCGTCGCGCGCACCGATCGCCGGCGCGTCGGTGCGTGCACTTCGCCTCGTCCCGGGCGGCACGATACTCCCTGCCGTGCTGTCCACGACGACCGACCGGGACGGCGGGTATGCGTTGAAGCCGGTGCGCGTCCGGCTCGTCGTCGAGGTCTCCGCGGCCGGTCACTACACCGATCGGCGGGTCGTCGAGCCGTTCACGCGGGCGGACTTCACGCTGGGCGCGCCCGGCGCGCTCGCGGGTACGTTGATCTGCGCGCCCGACCGGTCGCCGTGTGTCGACGCGATCGTCGCCCTCTACCCATGGCGGCCGAGTCAGCAGCTCGAACAGTACGGCACGCTGGAGTTCGCGTGGACGAGGCCGCCGGTCGCGGTCACGAGGTCCGGAACGGACGGCGGGTTTCGGTTCGGCGCGCTTCGGCCGGGCCGCTATCGGGTGCGCGTCGTGCCCCGCGCGCGGCCCGAGATCGGCGATGCCGGCCGCGTTGCGGAGGTCCGTGCGGGCGCGGAAGCGCGTCTCGATGTGGTCGTGCGGCGCGGCATCCGTATCGCGGGGCGGGTCACCGACGAGGAGACGGGCAAACCGGTCGCGGGTGCCCTCGTCTCGACGCTGCGTCGCGATCGGCCGCCGGTGATCACCGACGCGGACGGGCGCTACGAACTCACCGGCATCGAAGCGACGCCGTTTCTGTACCAGGAGATCCGGGTCCTCGCCGAGGGCTACGCGCCCCACGCCCGCCAGCTGGCGCGCCGGGAGACCGGGCGGCACGACGTGAAGCTCAAGCCGGGCGTCGTGATCGGCGGGCGGGTGGTCGGCGCGGACGGTGAACCCGTCGCCGGCGCTCGCGTCGGCACGGCCTCGTTTGTCGTCGGGCCCTGGAGTGTTTCGTCGCGAATGCGTTACCCGCCGGCACTGACCGACGACGACGGACGCTTCGCGTGGCGGACCCGGCGGAGCGACGCGGAGCGGCGCATCCATGCGCTCAAGGACGGACTGGGCTGGGCCGTATCGGAGCCGTTTCGGACGACCGGCGCGAGCCACGACGGCATCGTCGTGCGGCTGCCGCGAGCAGGGAGTGTCGGCGGCCGCGTGCGGACTTCCGGCGGCGAGGCCGTGGTCGGCGCGCGCGTGAGCCTGTTCGAGGACCGGGCGTTCCGTGCGGAGACCTTCTCGGCGACCGGTGGCGAGTACGAGCTCCCGGCCGTCTCGCCGGGCGAGTACACCGTCTACGTGTTGCCGCCCGGCACGCCGCTCGAGTACGACTCGCCGTTGACCGGATTGTCCCGGACGGGGGTCCGCGTCGCCGCGGGTCGTCGGACCGATGTCGACCTGACGTTGCAGCTCGGCCCGACGATCGCCGGCGAGGTGGTCGACACGCAGGGGCGCCCGCTCGAGGGCGTCGTCGTGCGGGCCGCGTGCAGTGCAGGCGCGGAGCTGCTCGCGAACTTCGGCGGGCGCCCGCCGAGGATGCGGCAGACCGCGACGGACGACCAGGGGCGGTTCGTTGTGCGCGGGCTCACGCCGGAGAGGACGTACTACCTGGTCGCGAAGCGCGACGGACACGAGCGTGCGTTCGCGCGCGGCATCCAGCCCGGTCGTGACGACGTGCGGATCGAGATGGCCGAGCAGCGCGTCGTGCGCGGTCGGATCCTCGCCGGTGCGACCGGCGAGCCGGTGATCGAGTTCCGGCTACGAGGGGCGTCCGTGCCCGCGGGGGACGAGCGACGAAAGCCGATTCGGTTCCCGCGCCCGACTGGTCGGTTCACAGAACTGGACGGTCGCTTCCGGTTCCCGCTCGAGCCCGGACGCTACACACTCGTCGCGGAGACGATGGACGGCCAGCGCTCCGACGAGCATCCGTTCGTCGTTCCACAGACCGGCGACCCGGAACCGATCGAGCTCAGGGTCTGGCCCGGGGCTTCGATCGTCGGGGAGGTTCGTTCGCGCACCGGGTCGATCCGGTATCACGGTTCGCTGACGCTGTACGATCTCGGCGTGCACCCGGCGCGGTGGGTCCGGAATGCACAGATCGACGACACGGGGCAGATCGACGTGCGGCCGCTCCCGCCCGGCCGCTTCCTGCTCGTCGCGACCGCGTCGCTCCACGACGGCACGAGCGCGGAGGGGACGCTGGTCGTCGACGTCGCGGCGCGCGCGGAGCATCGTGTCTCCGTCGTCGTCGGAGCACGGGCACCGGTCGAGGTCGCCGTCACCGATCGCCGCGATCGCCCGATCGCCGGCGCGACGGTCACGATCAACCGGCCCGACGGTGCGTCGATCGTGATGAACGGCAGTTCCAGCCTGCTCTACCGCCGGATCTGGGACGCCTGGCTCGAGAAGAACCGAAAGGGGAGTCGCGAGGCGTTCAACGCGGAGTGGCTCCGCGCGCGGCGGGCGCTGACCGTCACTGGATCGGACGGACGGCTCGCGCCGCTCGTGCTCGTCCCGGGGGAGTACGTGATCGAGTCCGCGGCGGATGGTCACGCCGCGGACCGGCGCACCGTGCGCATCCGGCCCGGCACGAACACGGTCCGGATCACGCTCGACTGAGGCGCGGCAGCGCCGGGCTAGTTCGCGGCGACGGTGCGGCGTGGAGTGCCGCCGACGGACATCGACGGCGACCCGCGAATCGTCAACGGCCGCGTGGATATCGGCGCCGACGAGTTCACGGGTCGCTGATCGGGCGGTTCGCCCGCGCGCGCCGTCGATCAGCGGACGTTGATCGTCAGCGACGGGGCGGGGACGATGTTGCCGGGGACGCTCGTCGAGAACGTCAGGCGGTAGGGCTTGCCGACGTCCGCTGCGACGAGGACGAGAGGGTCAAACCGCTGGTGTGCGTGAACCCCGACGGTCGCTACTTGCGAGCCGTGCGGAGCACCTCCTCCGCAATCGCGAATCGCCGCCGCCACTGTTCTCGCTCGGACACGGGGACGCGCACATCGTCGTCTCGAAGCGCGAGCAACCGTTCGTCGGCGAGCACTCGCCGCAGCGCCGCCGCGATCCGCGCGTGGTCACCCGGCTCGGCCACCTCGGCACGCCACCCACCGATCAGGACGTCGAAGTAGGCGGCGGCGCGGCCGCGCGCTTCGATCGCATCCGGCGAAGTAGCGTCGCCGTCATTGGGGAGACCTTCCCTGGCGAGTCGTGCAACGACCCGAAGCACCTCGCGCTCTTGGGCGCGCACCCAATCCGCCGACGGATGGCGCCAACCCGGCTGCTTCGCGCCGAGCGCATGTCCGTGGCGATAGGCAGCGAGTGCTCGAGCGGAGTCGCCCCGCGCGGCGAGGATTCGCCCGACGCTGCAGTGCGCCTCTGCACGTTGTGGATCGAGCTCGATCGTGCGTCGATACGCGACGAGCGCACCGTCGCCGTCACCCGTTTGTTCGAGCGCGATCCCGAGTGACTGGTGCACCCACGCGTCGTTCGGTGCGATCGCGACCGCGCCTTCGAACACACCGACCGCCCGCTCGAGGAAGCGCTGGCGATCCGACGCGGAGCCGTCGGCAGCCGCGTTCAACAGGATACTGCCCAGTGTCAGGCAATAGGACACGTCCTCCGGGGCGAGCGCCATCGCCCGCGCGGCCATCTCGATCGCCTCCGTATTCTGTCCGTTTGCCCGCAGACACTTGGCGAGTTGCGCATGCACCATGGCGGACTTCGGGCAATGCTCGAGCGCCGCTCGAAGCGCGCCGATCGCAGCCGCGAGGCCCTCGGCACGACCCAACGCCAGACTGAGATTGTAGTGGGCGTGCTCGTTGCGTGGATTCACGTCGATGCACGCGCGAAACGTGCGGACCGCGCGGTCGAACTCGCCGAGCCGATCGCATTCGACTACGCCGAGGCTCATCAGTGTCGCCTCGTGGGCCGGCCGACGTTCGAGGCTCTCTCGATAGGCACGGGCGGCATCGCGATGCCGGCCAAGTCCACGAAGCGCGTGGCCGAGACACGCGCGCGCCCATCCACTGTCCGGCTCGTACTCGATCCACTTCTCGAAGTTCCGAAGGGCGTTTGGATAGTCCCGAAGCCGATCGCACTGCAGGATCCCGAGATCGCGGTGGAGGGTCCCCCACGCGCCTCGCGGCTCGTGATCGAGCCCGGTGCGATACGCGGCGACTGCTTCGTCTCGGCGCCCGGCCGCCACCAGGATTTCCGCGAGCGCTTGATATGCGGTGGCCGAGGGGTCCAGTTCGATCGATCGACGCACCGCCGACTCCGCACCCGCCTTGTCCCCGCCTCGTTGCAGGATGAGGCCCAGGCTCTCATGCGCCTTCGCGTTCGTCGGATCGAGTTCAACCGCTCGACGAACCGCGACGAGCGCCTCGTCGCTTCGCTCGGACTCCAACAGCGACCAAGCGAGGTGGCGATGGTATTCGCTGACGTCCGGCTCGCACTCGATCGCCGTGCGAAGAGACTCGATCGCGCCCTCGTAGTCGCCGGCCAACTGCAGGCACTGTCCCAGCAAGTCGTGGGCGTCACCGTAACCCGGGGTGAGCCCGACTACGCGCCGCGCATGCACGACGGCCTCGTCGAAGCGCCGCCGGTCCCGCAACGCCCGCGCCAGGTCGCCGTGCGTCGTTGCGGACCGGGGATCCGCTCGCACCGCTCGCTCCAGCAACGCCACCCCGCGTTCGGGTTGCCCGTGCGAGACCAGGTGATTCCCGAGCGTCCTCAGGAGCTCGGACGAATCGGGGTGCGTGGCGAGGCCACGCTCCGACAGCGCGACCGCGTCCGTTCGCATCGCCTCGTCTCGATCCCATCGGAAGTAGAGATGGGCGAGCGTCGCAATCGCGTCCGGTGAATCGGGCGCGAGCGCCACCGCGCGCTTCGCTGCGCGCTCGGCTTCCTCGAAGCGCTCCAGTTCCAGAAGCGAACCCGCCAAGTGGATACAGGCGCCCTCCGATTCGCCGAGCCGCTCGATCCAGCGCCGGCTTGCGGCCACGGCGGACGCATAGTCGCCGGCATCGCAGCAGCATTGCACGACGCTTCGGTAGTCGTGCTCACGCGCCTCGTCCAACGCGATCACCCGGCGCCATTGCGCAACCGCGTCGCGCGGCCGATACGCGACACCGAGCGCATTGGCCAGGAACCGCAACGCATCGACGTCGTCCGCGGCAAGCGACTCCGCCCGGTCGAACAGTTCCTTCGCCCGTTCGTCATCGAACACGGTCGCGCACCTCGCGGCCGCGACCAATCCGATCGGCGAGCTCGGGAACAACGCGTCGATCGCATCCACGGCTTGCCGAGCGAGGCGCTCGTCTGCGTAGTGGAAGGCGATATGCGCAAGCTCGAAGTGGTAGAGGTTCCGCGCGCGCGGCGCGACGAGGATCGCACGGCGCATCAGTCGGTGCGCAGCGAGAAACCGGCTCGGGTCGGTGATCGACCTGCATCGACTGGAGATGGCGCGCCCCTGCGTGAACAGATCGAACGCCGTCGGATCCGACCGGTCGACGCCCGCCATCGTGGCCTTGGCCTCGTCGTGTCGACCGAGGCCGTGAAGGCCTGACGCCTGGAGCGAACGCAACCAGATCGCATCCCGCGACGCGTCCAGCTCGGGAGATTCGAGGGCTGCAAGTGCCTCGTCGTGGCGCCCGAGGTTCTGCAGCGCCGAGACGCGGCCGGCGATCGCCGCCGGCATTGCCGGCCGCAGCGCGGCCGCAGCGTCGAAGCGTTCGAGCGCGACGCGCTTGTCGCCGTGGTTCAGTTCGTCGTATCCCACGGCGAGCAATCGCTCGACCGTCGCATCGACCGCAAGCCGTTCGGCCTGCAGCACCGCGGGCCGCGTCGCAAGGATGTAGCTCGCCACCGCCGCAAGCGCCGGCACGCCCACCGCGAGAACGCCGCAGAGCGCTGCGACCACCGGACGACGCCTTGCCCATCGCCACACCCGGCCGATCGCACTGACGCGGCGGGCGGAGATCGGCTCGTGCTCCCGGACACGACGGAGATCCTCGGCAAGGTCCTCGGCGGTTTGATAGCGACGATCGCGGTCCTTCTCGAGCGCCGTCTCGACGATCACGCGTAGGTCCTCGGGCAACGCCGGATTGAGCCTTCGGATGTCGAGCGGATCCTTGAACTGGATCGCCTCGTAGATTGCCTCTCGCGTCGTCGCTCGATACGGCCGCGACAACGTGAGGCACTCGAACAGCGTCACCCCGAGAGAATAGACGTCCGTTCGGCGATCGAGCCGTATTCGTCTCGCCATCAACTGCTCCGGGCTCATGTAGGCCGGCGTGCCGAGGAGTTCGCCGCTCGCGGTCAGCGTCATCAGGCCGCCGTCCTCGTCGCCTGCGAGACCGAAGTCGAGCAGCACGGGGTCACCGGTCGGCGTGAGCATGATGTTGCCGGGCTTCACGTCTCGGTGGATGATCCCCGCCTCGTGCGCAACGTGGAGTGCACGCGCTGTGCGCTCGATCGTCTTCAGGATCTGCTGGATCTCCCCCTTCGTCGACGACCCGAGCGCGATCGAACCGTCTGCCCCGGACCCGTCGCTTCGCCTGCGCTTCTTCCCCGCGTCGATACAGTCGGCGAGCGTCTGCCCTTCGACGAAGCGCATCGCGATGTACGGAATTCCGTCGGTCACGCCGGCGTCGTACACCGCGCAAATCCCGGGATGATCGAGTCGAGACGCGACCTCGGCTTCACGGCGGAATCGACGCATCATCGTCTCGGACAGTGGGCCGAGGCTCTTCATCACCTTGAGGGCAACGGGACGGTTCAGCCGCACGTCCTCGGCCAGATAGACGACCGCTTGGCCACCGCGGCCGAGTTCCTTCAACGGTTGATAGGGTCCGATCACATCGAACGCGGGCCCGGCGTCGGGATCGAGGTGCGACTCCCGCGCACCACTCGTCCACGGATCGGGCCGAGGTCCGTCGATCGCGTCCGCGGTCAGCAGGCCGGCACGCCGGAGGGCGTCATACTGCTGCTGGATCGCCGCGGACTCGTTCGGGTTCGCCGCACAGCCGTTCGCGAACACGTCGCGGGTGAAGCGATCCGCGCGCTCGAAGTAGTCGGAGACGAGGGCCAGGATGGCCGGATCCACTCGGTCGGGATCGCGCGCGGCGGTCATCGCATCTCCTCACGAATCCGGGCGAGCAACGCGTCGACGTCGGTCCAAATGCGTTCGCACGCAGCCCCGTCGGTCTCGGGAAGTCGAGCGATGCCGTTGCCCCGGACGGCCCGCAACGCCGGATCATTGCGCCAGACCCGGAGCGCCGACGCGAGGACGTGGCGAGGACCGCTCGACTCGGCGAAGCGCGCGGTGTGGGCCGCGAGCAATTGCGTCAGCCAGCCGATCGCGCTGCGTCGCCAACGGGTCCGTGTCGCGGCATCGACGCCGTCCGATTCGGCGGCGCGCAGTACGATCGCCGCGGACTCATACACCTCGTTCAGCAACAGACCGTCGGGGCTCGCAGCGAAGTCGACCGTCGAGACGGCCTCGATCGCGAACCGTGCCGCGTCGGCGTGTCGGTCCCGCAGCGCCGCGGCCTCGGCGAAGCGGAACGCCTCGGCCGCGGTCTTCGGCTCCGAGTCGTCGTTGCCTCGGCGGGCGAGCCGGGCCTCGATCGAAGCGAGCGCGCGCGTGTCCGCGAGCAACTGCTTCGTCATCGCGTCGGTGGCGATCGCCTCGGCGCGCTCGTAGGCGGCGATCGCGTCGTCGATGCGGCCGTCGCAGCGGAGCGCACGCGCGAGATTCCGATGGAGGAACGGGTTGTTCGGCATGCGCTCGATCGCCTGCTCGAACGCGGCGATCGCCCCGGCGTAGTCACGGGCATGATCGCAGAGCGTCGCACCCAGGGCGTTGTAGCCCATCGGATGCGGTGTCATCGCGAGCCCGGCGCGTAGCGCAGCCACGCCGTCCGCGACGCGGCCCTTGCGGACGAGCGCCGTCCCGATGATGTAGTGGTGCTCGAATCGTGGACGCCGTTCGAGCGCTGCACGCGCGGCCCGGATCGCATCGTCGTTTCGCTCGAGTTCCAACGACGCGAACGCCAGATTCTGATGGGCATCCACGAACGACGGGCGAAGCCTCGCCGCCGCCGCAAAGTGCCGAGCCGCCGCGGCGCGTCGACCCGTGCGAACGAGTGCGAGCCCGTATTGGAAATGCACGTCGGCACGGTTGGGCAGTAACTTGACGGCGCGACCGAGCGCCTCCCGAGCGAGCTCGAGGTTGCGCTGATCCCGCAATACGAGCCCCGCCCCCAGATGCGCCAAGCCCAGTGCCGAATCCAACTCGACCGCCTTGCGGTATGCGGCCAACGCCTCGTCGAGCCGCTTGCTCTTGCGCAATGCGTTGCCGAGGTTGTTGTGTGCGGGTGCGCTAGTTGGATCGAGCGAGACCGCCGTCTGCTGAGCCCGGATCGCGTCCTCGAGCTGTCCTTTCGCCTCCAGCGCGTTGCCGAGGTAACTGTGCGCGATCGCCAGCGTCGCGTTGCGCTCGATCGTCTTCTCGAGTACTTCGATCGCATCGTCTGGACGCCCCATCACGGCGAGCAGATGCCCCAGGTTGGCGCCGTAGCCCGCCTTCGGTGCGAGCCGGATCGCGCGCTCGAAGCTCTCGACCGCCGCCTCGCGATCGCCGCGCGCTTGAAGGGCTAGGGCAAGACTGTTGTGCGCCTTCGCGAAGTCACCGTCGCAGTCGAGTGCCTCTCGGTACGCCGCGATCGCCGCATCGTGACGGCCGGCACGCGCGTGAGCGTACCCGTGGTTGTGGTGATACTCGCGCTCGGCAGGCTCGAACTTGCAGGCCAACGCGTATGCCGCGGCACCGGCGTCGTAGTCGGCCATTGCGACACGCACGAAGCCGAGGCTGAAGTGAGCCGCGCCGCTCTTTGGGTGGAGTTCGGTGGCCCGCAGAGCCGCCGCGAGCGCCGCATCGAGCTCTCCCGTTGACGCGAGCGCCCGCGCCAGTACGCCGTGTGCAACCGGGATCGACGGGTCGAGTTCGATTGCCCGCTTCGCGAGTGCGATCGTCTCGTCGTTTCGTCCGAGCGCCAACAATCGCGGCCCGAGGTTGGCGTGGGCGGCAGCGTGCCCCGGATCGAGTTCGATCGCTCGCTCGAACGCCGCGATCGCATCGTCGTCTCGACCGAGCGCCACCAGCGCATTGCCGAGCCCGAAGCTCGACATCGCGAGGTGAGGGTCCAGCGCCAGTGCGACGCGATACTCCTCGACGGCTCGGCGATGTTCGCCGGATTCGGCGAGGGCATGCGCGTAGTTGTGCCGCAAGCGCGCGTCGTCCGGCGCCCAACGACACGCCTGCTCGACCGCCGCCAGCGCACGGGCCTCCTCGCCTTGCTTCTCGAACAGCTGAGCGAGTCGGCCCTGGATTCGCCCGTTCTTCGGACATGCATCGAGGCCTTCACGCAACGTCCGAATCGCCGCATCCACGCCGTCCCGTTTCTCGTAGGCGTCGGCGAGGTTGGCATACGCGATCGGCGTCCCGCGAATCGCGATGGCTTGTTCCACCACCGCAATCGCCTCGTCCAAGCGCCCCTGCGTGACGTAGATGCCACCGAGGTAGACACGCGGTTCGTCGTCGGTGGCATCGAGCGCGATCGCGCGCTCGAGCAGGCCCGCGGCGCGTTCGGCGTCGATTGAACGCAGCGCGCGGCCCGCAACGATATGGGCACGCGCGGAGTCCGGCCACAGGGTCAACATCGCGCTGACTTCGTTGCGGATCTGCTCCGTCAACTCGGGGTCGGTCGTGCCCCGCTTCCGATCGACTTCCAGAAGATGCCCCAACGCGTGCAGCAGTTGGGCGTGATAGAGAAGGCGGGCACGAGGCGCCATCATCGCCGCGTTCGAGAAGCCCTCGGCGGCGCGTCGAAAGACGTCGCGACTCGATTGACGCTCGCAATGGTTCATCAGGGGCAACGATCCGAGGAACACTGCCAACGCCGACCGGGCCCGGCGCGTGTCGTCGGCGGGCGGGATCTCGTCGGCGCGGTCGAGCGCGCGCAGCGCGGTTGCGCGGATGCCATCGAGCGCACCGGACGCGTCCGTCCCCGTGTCTGCGGACCCGAGAATCGCGAGCGCAGCCTCGTGCTCATTGGCGCCGATCAACGCCAGCGCCTTGCCGCCGATCGCCTCCGGACTCGACGCATCGAGCGCGAGCACATCGTCGAATCGCTCGATCGCGACGCGTCGATCGCCGTGGCCGATCTCGGCGAAGCCGGCTTCGAGATACCCCTCGATCTCGTCGCGCAGGCGCTTGTGCTCCGCCTCGGCGATCTCGGGCTGCTTCGCGATCGCGTAGGCGATCAGCGATGCGAGTGTGGGCGCACCCACGAGCAGCACGACGACGAGGGCCGCCAGCGCCGGTCGACGCTTCGCCCACCGGACCAAACGCCCGGCTCGCGACACGGGCCGGGCCGCAATCGGCAGCGTGTCGCCGACGCGTTTCAAATCGTCGGCGAACTCGAGTGCCGTCGCGTACCGCTGGTCGCGGTCCTTTTCGAGCGCCTTCTCGAGCACGACCGCGAGGTCCGCCGGAATTGCCCGGTTGATGCGGCGGACGTCGGGCGGATGGTCGTTCTGGATCGCGCGATACAGACCGTGGCGAGTCGGCGCCTCGAAGGGGCGCCGAAGCGTGACGCATTCGTACAGCGTCACTGCAAGGCTGAACACGTCGGTGCGCCGATCCGGGCGGATGCGGTGCGCTTCGAGTTGCTCCGGGCTCATGTAGGCAGGCGTCCCGAAGATGTCGCCGGTCTGTGTGAGAGCCAGTTCGTCGGCCTCTTCGCCCGCGAGGCCGAAGTCGAGAAGCACGGGCTCTCCCGCGGGCGTGATCATGATGTTTCCGGGCTTGATGTCGCGGTGAATGATCCCGGCCTCGTGTGCGACGTGCAGCGCCCGCGCCGCTCGCTCGATGATGCGGATCACGGTCATGACGTCTGCCCGGGTCGTCTTGCCCGTGGACGCCGGCGCCGCCTCGTCGGAGTCGAGCGACTCCAGGAGGGCCTCGTCGTCGAAGTCGATGTAGCTCGCGATCGACGGCTCCGGCGTGGCGCTCGACTTCGCGTTGCGGATCGTGTCCGCCAGCGTCGTCCCGCGGATGAACTGCATCGCGATGTATGGCACGCCCCCGGTGACGCCGGCGTCGTACACGCGACAAATACCGGGATGATCGAGCTTCGAGGTCACCTCGGCTTCGCGCTTGAAGCGCTCCATCAGCTGTTCGGACAGCGGGCCGAATCCGCGCAGGACCTTGAGCGCCACGACGCGGCCCAAGTGAGTGTCCTCGGCGAGGTAGACGAGCCCCTGCCCGCCGCGCCCGAGTTCCTCGAGCGGTTGATAGCGACCGATGCGGTCGGACGCCCCGTCACTGCCCGAAACGCCGGCACCGCCGCCTACCCGGCGCGCCTCGATCGCGTCGCGGATCGCGCCGGCCTTGTCGGGGTGGGCTTCGAGGAGTGCGTGTCGCTCGTTCTCGAGATGCTCCTCGACAGCCTCGAGATACCCGGCGACCAACGCCTCGGCCCGAGCGTCGACCGATGCGGAGCCCGTGCTCTCGCCGTGTGAGGTGTCGTGTCGTCCTGCCTTGTCCATCGTGTCCATGATGGGATTTCTGCAGGGCCAGCGCTGCATCATGCGCAAAAAAAACCGCTCGACTCGCGGGTTCTGGCAGGGCTCGATCCTGGCCTTCCAAGCTGCACGGGATGGCGCCGGGGCAACTACGGGATGGCAGCGTCTTTCGGACAATCGCCGCAGATGATCGGGCCGTCGAAGCGTACCTCCACGCCGAGGCCTTGTCCCTCCTCTCGATTGGCGGCAATCACCGGATACGTCGGCTCCGCGAGCGCCCGCGGGACCGCGACGCTCGCGATACACTCCGTGCCCACAACAGCGTCCGCGTCGTAACGCTCGGTCGACCCGCTGCCCGGATCGTGTCGATCAGCGGACGTTGATCGTCAGGGACGGGGCGGGGACGATGTTGCCCGGGACGCTCGTGTCGAGCACGCTCGTCGAGAAGGTCAGGCGGTAGGGCTTGCCGATGTCGGGGATCGTGAAGCGGGCGTTGAACGTGCCGCTCGCGTCGGTGTAGGCGCCGAAGCGCTGCGTGAACAGCGGCAGACGGCCGCCGATCGTCGCGAAGACGAGGGGGTCGAGCGCGATGTTGATCCGGGCGCCGGAGCCGCTCGTGAAGCCGGGGCGCAGGCCGCTCATCCCGAGCGACGCGGCGTAGAACTGGTTCGGGTGGTTCGTGAAGCCGCCGTCCACCGTGTAGACGCTGCCGGGCTTGCCGGTGCCGTTGCCGGTGATGAGGCGGGCGCCGTAGAGCGTCATGCCGGAGTTGAACCCGAACGAGCCGTGGGTGCGCACCGTGCCGAGGGCCTCGTCGAGTTCGTAGAGGAAGCCGCCGCCGTAGACGTGCACGTGGCCGGTGATGTCGTCGACCTGGACGCCTTCGAGGTCGTGCGTGAACGCCTTCGTCGTGTGGACGGTGCCGTTGCGGTTCAGCACCCGGAGCTGCGGCGCGGCGCGGGTCGTGATCACGAAGCGGCCGGTCCACTGGTCGTGGTCGCAGCCGGTGACGCCCGGCGTGCCGGCGAACGTCGTCATCGTGCCCGACGCGCGGTCGACGCGGATCAGGTTGCCGCTCGACGAGTTCAGGTAGCGACCGACGACGTAATCGCCGGTGTCGTCGTCCATGCACACCGCGTTCGGCGAGATGCCGGCGCTCTGGGCGATCGTCGTCTTCGAGCCGAGCCAGACCGACAGGATGCGACCGTCGCTCAGCGAGACGATCGAGCGGCCGTCCTGGTCCATCGTGATGCCGTTGGCGCGGCCGCTCGTCGGGATCGAGGAGAGCGTCGTCTGGCCGCCGTTGGGGTGCAGGCGGACGATGTAGCTCGTCGAGCCGTTGACCACGAGCGCATGGGCATACTGGTTGCCCGTTCCCATCGTCACGTTGTCATACGAGCCGCTCGACAGCGTCGCGAGCGTCGTCGCGACACCGGTCGACGGGTTCACCTTCAGCATCGTGTTGCCCTGGGCGAGGAGGTAGTGGTCGAAGCCCCGCTGGGCGGCGCCGAGCGGGGCGAGCGAGACGAGCGCCAGCATCGCGGCGGCGCAGGAGAGCATCTTCATCGGGGAATCTCCGTGAGCGAAATCGATGATGTGGGGCCGCGGCTCGGTTCCGGAGCCGCCTCGATCCCTCCCGCGGAAACGGGTGCCGGCGTCCCTATGGGTTTTCCGGATTCTTTGCCGCCGGGCCGCGTCGATGGCCGTGCACCCGTCCCTGGACCGCCCCGGTCCCGTCCGTAGAATGCACCGCGCAGGGGCAGCGGGTGCCCGCGCGAGGGAGGCTGCATGACACCGGTCGGGTGGGTCTTGCGATGGCGGGAGGGGGCTGCGGCGATCGTGGCCTTCGCTGCGGTATTGGTCGCCGCGTTCCCCGGCGTCGTGTTCGGGGGGCGCACGATTGCGTCGGCACCCCACATCCCGTTCGTCCAGCCCGCGACACCGCCGACCGCGCCGGTTCCGCTGTTCGATCCGTACGGGCCCGGCTGGATCCACGAGGCGTCGTTGCCGTATCGGCTGTCCGCCCTCCGCGACGGCGAGGTGCCGACCTGGTCGCCGCACGAGGCGTGCGGCCTGCCCTACTTCGCGGGTCTGCTGCCCGGACTGCTGTTCCCGCCGAACGCGCTGTTCCTCGTCGAGCCGCTCGAAGTGGGGATCGACCTCGCCTACCTCTGCCGCCTGTTGATCGCCGGCGTCGGCGCCTACTTCCTCCTGCGCGCGCTCGGCCTCGGCATCGTGGCGGCGTTCTGTGGCGGAGTCTTCTACCAGCTCTGCGGCTACCTCGTCACCGGCTGCAACCTGTCGAACGCGGCGGTCGAGTGCATGGTGCCGATGCTGCTCTTCGCGCTGGACGGCGCGGTGTGTCGCGGCGCGCGCCGGCACATCGTCGGGGCGGCGCTCTGCGTCTTCGTCGTGCTCGTCGGCGGCAACCCGGAGTCGTCGTTCCTGGCGTGCGTCGTCGGTGGCGGCTACGCGGCGGTCCGGATCCTCGGCGCCGGAGTGCCGCGCGTCGCAGCGGTGTGTCGTGTCGTGACGGTGTTCGCGTGCGGCGGCCTCCTCGCGATGCCGCAGCTGTTGCCGTTCCTCGAGTTCGTCTCCCTCGCGACCCACAGCCACGAGCCCGTGTCGCACGTGCAGGCGATGCCGTGGCCACTCGCGATCGCGACGCTCGTCCCCGGCTTCTACGCGTCGGCGTACACCGGCCTCGAACTGAGCGAGATCGGAGGGATGTACGGCATCGCGTCCGGTGGGTGGATTCTCGCGGTCGTCGGGGTCGCGGTCGGTCCGCGCCGGATCGTCGGCCCGTGCGCGCTCGCGCTCGTCGTCGTCTACTGCGTCTATTTCGGCGTGCCGATCGTCCGCGAACTGTCCCGCGTGCCGGTGCTGAACCAGATCCACCTGAACAAGTATCTCGTGCCCTACCTGGCGTTGTTTCCGTCGTTGCTCGCCGCATTCGGTGTCGACGCAATCCGACGGCGCAACCCGCGTGCGATGACGTGGCTGCCGATCGCGGTGCTGCTCGTCGTCGCGATCTTCGTCGTGCACTGGATCCTGTGGCGCACGGGCGGGCTGCGGGCGACGGGCTTGTTCAACTTGGCGCCGACGCCCGCGAACGCGTCGCCGCCGTTGCTCGCGTTCGGTGCGGTCGTCGCCGGTCTCGCGATCGCGTGGGGGCTCGCGGGCCGGGGACGTCGTGCGCGGACCGCGTGGGGCGCGAGCATTCTCGTCGCGCTCGTTCCGTGCGTCGAGGCGGTGCGGAGCGTCCCGCGTGTGTATCCGGCGCGTGGCCCGCTCTTCGAGAAACCCGACTTCGTCCGTGCCGTCGAGGCAGACGCGGCGACGCATCGCGTCTATTCCCCCGACAAGGTGCTCTACCCGAACACGGCCGCGGCGTTCGGCCTGCGCGACGTGCGCTACTCGGCCGCCCTGAAGCCTCGGATCTACTCGGATCTGGTCGGCCGGCTCTTCGACAGCCCGCGCGCCTACGACTACTTCCCGAACATCCGCGACGATTCGCGCGTGCCGAAGCGGGCGTTGACGCTCCTCGGCGTGCGTCACTGCTTCGTCGCGAAGAACGGGTTTCCGACGCCGCTGCTTCGCGCCGGTCGACGCGACGTCACGGTGCCGGTTCGCGCCGATCGTTCGACCCTCGTCTTGCGCGGTCGGCCTCGCGACCGCTCTCGCGCCGGCGCGCTCCGCGTGTGGGCGCTCGACGATGCCGGCGGCCTGCTGTCGACGATCGCGCATGGGACCGGGCCGACGATCGACTTGGCGTTGGAGGGGAGTCGGCCGGCGGCGGGGCGACTCCCGTATCTCGCGTTCCGGTCCGGTTCGCGAGCGATCGAGATCCGCGACGTGACGTGGAACGGCAGTCGCGTCGACGTCGCATCGGCCGCGCACGGGTCGACGTATCGTCGACGGACGGCACGGTTCGATCGCAACGGCATCGTCGCGTTGCCGGATGCCGATCGGGGTCGGCTCGCGATCACGGGCTCCGTCGACGCGTCGCGACGGTTGGAGGTCGGGCTCTCCTGGAAGCCGGCGACACTGCTCGCGTCGGCGACGGCAGGGGGATCGGAGGCGCTGGAGGTGCGCATCGACCTGTCGCGGTTCGGGGCGCGGCGCGTCTCGCTGAGCATCGGCGTCGAAAACGCGGCGCTCGAGGCGGCCTATCTCGAGCCGACCGGGCTCGTGCAGCGGTTCGACGACGAGCGATCCGGTGTGCTCGTGTACGAGAATCCCGACGCGATGCCGCGCGCTTTCGGCGTCTACTCCCTCGGCACGCGCGACACGCAGGACGAGATCCTCGACGCGCTCGCGACCGGCGACGGCGCGACGGTGTGGGTCGCGTCCGCCGACCATCCGGGCGCTGGGAGCCCTCCGGTCGACGCGCCGCCACCGCAGGTGTCCCCGACCCGCGAGTCGTCGCACGGTGCGGTCCTCGAGTGGCGCGTCTCGTTCCCGGCCGACGGCTTTCTCGTCGTGCTCGACACGTTCTATCCGGGTTGGACCGCTCGCGTCGATGGCGCCGAGGCACCGATCCTCCGTGCCAACTACGCGTTTCGCGCGATCCCGGTCGCGGCGGGGGAGCACGTCGTGACGCTGCGTTTCGCGCCGCGTCGCTGGGTGCTGGGCATCACGCTCGCGCTGGTCGCGATCGTGGGGCTCGTGTCGTTGCCACGCTGGACCGGCCGACGCGTGTCGTGACCGAACCGGCTACGGGACGAGCATCGACCCCCACGCGGCGACGCCGGCCGCGGCGAGATGGTCATCGGATCACGCGAAACGACCGGACGTTCGACACCGATTGCACGCCGAACGGCGCGGCGGTGTCGAATGTGACGAACGCCGAGTGGAAGTCGACGCCGATCAGGGCCGTCGATGGCGGGATTCGGATGGACGCGCTGGCTCGTCCCGCACTACCGATCGTGCCGCTGTAGTTGCGGAAGACCTGACCGAGCGTACCGCTGATCGTCGCGACGAACAACGGGTCCGGCGCGAGCCCGATCGTGCGCGAACCGATCGCAATGCGGCCCGTGTTGAGCGCCGTCGCCACTTGATAGGCGCGTCCCGCATCGCCGGACGCGATCATGTCGAGTGCTACGATCCGGCCGGGTCGGGGCGTGCCGTTCACGTCGAGCACGACTTGCTCGAGTTTCGCCACGAACGCGTCGCCGATCTGGCCCCCGTTGAACGTCAGATCGGGCCCGACCACGGCGGGGAAACTCGGCGTCGTCGACCTCGTGTAGCCGGTGATGTAGACGTTCTCGGTCGCGTCGAGCGCGATCCCGCGGACGTCGTCGTAGCCGTTGCCGCCGAATCGTCCGATCGAATGAAAGCGGCTGCCGTCGGCCGCGACACGCGCGACGAAACCGCTCGGCGCGGCGTTCGGATACACCGGTCCGACGATCAGCGGGAACGCCCGGGAGCCGGACGCGTAGCCCCCGACGTAGGCCTCCCCGCGCGCATTCACCGCGATGGTGTTGCCGGTCTCGGTCCCCTCGCTACCGATGTAGCCGCAGTAGACGAGTTGCCCGGAGCCCCCGCTCACCTTCGCGACGAAGCCGTCCATGGACCGCCTCTTCGGTCCGCCCGGCAGGAACCGCGGGCCGACCCGCACCGGGAAGCGATCGTCCCGCAGGCTGCGTGTGAACCCGGTGAGGTAGATGTCGTCGTTCCTGTCCACGGCGACCGCGCGGGCGTCGTCCAGATCGCCTCCGCCGATGTAGCCGCAACCGAGAATCGTGCCACCGCCGTTCGCGACGATCGCGACGAACGCGTCGCGTCCCCCGTTGTAGGTCAAGTCCGGCCCGAGGCGGACGGGGAACGTGCTCTCGCTACTCGTCGTCGCCCCGACGATCACGGCGGCACCGCCCGTCGTGAGCCCGATCCCCCACGCCTGGTCGCGCTGCGCGCCTCCGACGTAGCCGCACCACTCGAACTGCCGGCCGTCGGGCGCAACGCATGCGATGTAGCTATCGTAATCGCCCCGGTGCCGAAGCACCGGCCCGACTTTGACGGGAAACGACGCTTCGCTACTCTTCGTCGCGCCGCAAACGTAGGCGCGGCCCGTCGCGTCGACGGCGACGCTCGATGCGAAGTCGTTCGCCGTGCCGCCGATGAATCCGGAATAGTCGAGCGACGTGCCGGCGGCGTTCACGCGCACGACGAACCCGTCGTCTTGACCGTTGAACCGGAGATAGGGGCCCTGCACGACCGGGAAGTCCCCACTTCGCGTATAGCCGACCACGTAGGCGCGCCCCTGCGCGTCGAGGGCCAAGCCGTATCCGGTGTCGTGGGCGCTTCCCCCGATGTATCCGCAGTAGACGAGCGATTTCCCGTCGGCGGCGACCTTCGCCACGTGCACATCGGACGATCCGCGTAGGTTCAGGAGGGGCCCTGTCGTCGCCGGAAAGCTGGTCGGTCCACTGAACGTGCGCCCCATCACGTACAGACAGCCGCTCGCATCGACCGCGCAACCGAAGGCGTCGTCGTCGTTCACGCCACCGATGTAGCCGCAGTAGACGGGCAAGATCGGATCGACGACGAGTGGGAGGGCGGCATCGTAGTCGCCGACGTCGAAACCGAACTCGAACGTGTCGGGCTCAGCGGTGTGAACGCGATAGCGCGACGGGACGGGCTGCTTGCGGCCATCGACCTGCTGATACGTGATCGGCGCGCTGTCCTCGAAACGGCGGCCGCCGGCATTGACGGCGAGCCGGCCGTCGTCGCGCAGGGCAACGTCCACGCCGACGTAGCGAAACGCGGCTTCGCTCGGATCGCCGCCGGGCCGCACGACGACGTCGTACTCGAGGCGGCCATTCGCGGTGTGGAAGACGACATCGATGTCCGGCCACACGTCGCGGTATCGGAGCCGGCGGTACGCGCGCAGCCCGGTCCGCCAGTTGCTTCGATCACCGCGAAAGTAGCTGTAGCGCGTCGTCGTCGACGCTTCGACTTCGGGTGCAGCGTGCCGCGCGCCCACGAACTCCAGCCGGTAGGCCCATCCGTCGTCGCGTTCCCCTCTGGGGTCGAAGAGCGAGAACGTGACGCCGCGTGGCGTGAAGAAGAGCGTGCGGTCAGCCGCGTGCAGCAGGTGCGACGTGTCGCCGCCGATGCGCCCGCCGCTTTCGAGAAAGACGAGCGGATTCCGAACCGGGGCGCCGGGGGACGACTGCCCCGGTGCGAGCGTCGCGGAGACGGCGAGAAGAAGCGCGACGGTGATCGCAAGACGAAGCATGGCTACCCTCCATCGACCCGATTCCGAACCCAGTGCGGAGTATACCGGGCCTCCGCGACGCGCGCTCGGATCTGCGACGTGACCGGGGCGGTCCAAGGAGTGGGTCAGTCGAGGATCAGCACTTCCGGTCGCGTGACTCGCGCGAGACCGTTCGGTGCGTTCGGGTCGAGGATTGCTGCTGCGGCCCAGATCCGCGCGCCGGAGAGCGCGTTGCCGAAGCGACGGAGATCGAGCACCGCGGTCGCGATCCCGGTCGCCGGTAGCACGCCGATTCCCCCGGTGTAGAGTGCCCCGAGTCCGTTGCTCAGCGAGAGCGCGAAGAGCGGGTCCGGCACGAGGGGCACCGTGCGCGCGCCGACCCGGATTCCCGGCGAAAACCCCGTGGCGGACAGGGCGATCACGTAGCCGCGTCCGACGTCCGTGCGCGATTGTAGCCGCAGGCTCCAGCGATTCGGCGACGACACACGCTGCGCGATCAGACCGCCGCCGTCGGCTCGCACCATCGCAGACGGCAGCGCCAACAGCGCACCGTTGATCGGCCGCGTTGCGATCAACGCGCCGCTGCTCGTCAGCGTCGCGATGGAGTACGCGGAACTCACCGCCGAGACCGCTTCGATGACGCCGCTGCCGAAGGACGACTCGAACGTCGCCGCGATGATCCCTGCGCTGGACGTCGCGAGTGTCGTGGACTGAGCGGTTCGTGGGTCGATTCGTGTCCACAACGTGTTCGTAGTGCTGCCCACGGAGACGACCCGCAAGTCGCCGTCGATGTGGCTTTGGACGACGATGGGAGGAATCCTCGCGGGCGTGGCGGCGTACGCGCCGATCCGTCGCGCAACGCGTGCATCGTGAGAGACGAGCTGAATGGTACCGGACAGGTCGGACACGATGTAGTCGCCCGACCACAGGTCCCGACCATGCAAGATCGGCGCCACGGGCGTCTGGCCGGGGAGCGTGCCGATCGTCGTAATCGTCGACAGGTCGTAGCTCATCTGCGTCAGGGTCCCGTAGCTGATGCAGGTGATTCCCAGCGCGTGATGACGTGTCGCGCCGGAGACGAGTGGAAGCCATCGCTGCGTGAGCAACGTGTTTGTCGACGTATCGAACCGGTAGAAGGCGCCGGCGACCCCCGACGCCATCGTGTTTGTCGCAGGGTCGACCACGGGGTGGGCTTGCGGCCAGCACCCCACTCGCCCGGCCACGCTCTGGAGTGTCGTTACGAGGCCGGTCGGAGTGACGCGATAGAGCGCGGCGATCCCGTAGCAGTGAGGCGAAGACGAGGGACTTCCACCCGGCATGAAGTAGTCCGCCGGCGCGAGCTGTGCGGCCACGACGTCGCTCGACATCGCAAGTGCAACCGCCACCAGCGTGATCTTGATCGTTTGCATGCATGGTTCCTCGGAAATGGCCAACGGTCGCCACCCACCCAGCAAGCGACGTGCCGCGTGCCGTTCCGAGCACGGTGGACCCAGCGCGTGATTCGGTGGGCGCTCGATCGTTGCGGCGCGGTGACGCACGTGTCGAAGGCGTGACGTCGATCACCGCTCGAACGGGAACCCGGTCCGGTCAGGGCTTCGGTCGAGGCAGGATGGGATGATCCCGGGTAGCCGCTGCTGCCCGAGGGGCGGCGCGCTGATCGCTCAACCGATTCCGCGCCAGTGACGGCGACGCGGCAACTCGCCGGGTACGTCGACTTCGATCGACACGACCGCGTCGCGCATTGAGTCGTCGTAGGGCATCGTTGCGTGGAAACCGCACTTGAGCGCACCGGGGTTGCCGATCGCGTCGACGACGTCGGGGCGCTCGAGTCCGTAGTGGACCTCGCAGTCGTCGCGGTCGTCGATCCGGATCGTGATCGTGCGGACCGGTGCCGGTTGCGTCAGCGAACTCGCCCAGCCGGCGAGCAACAGCCGGTCCCCCTCGATGTCGATCCGGTCCAGCTCGACGCGCGGCGTCGCGAGCCGATCGACGCGTTGAAGCGCCGGGCCGGCGGGCCCGATCACGTAGATGTCCTGATGCCCGACGAGGCCGCGTGGCGCGTAGGCGAGGATTGCGCGCCCCGGGAACGAGCGCCGGAGGAGGTCATCGACCCAGGCGAACGATACGCGCGTCGTACCGTAGAGCTCGGTGTCGATCGAGCGCGACTCGCTATAGCCCTCGAACTCGTAGTCCTCGCCCGGCTGATCCGGCACGACCGTCGTGAGCAACAACACGCCGTCGTCGCGACACGCCGCGAGCAGCTTGCCGAGCCAGCGCTCGAACAGCGACTCCGGCAGGTGCGTGAATAGCGAGATGCACGTGATCACGTCGTAACGGTCCGGGATCTCGAGCGCGTCCGGGTCCATATGCGACTCGAATGCTCGCACGCCGAACGACTCTCGCTGAAACGCGACAGCGGTCGGGTAGAGGTCGCTGATCGTCAGTCGATCGACCGGCACGTCCTCGAGCAGAAACCGCGTCGCGCGACCGTGCCCGGACGCGAAGTCGAGCATCGAGTCGACTCGAGCGAGCGGGCGGCCGACGCGTTGCAACAACTCGCGGATCGCGGAGCGAATGCCGAAGCCGGTATCCATGTACTCGCGAAACGTCTCGTCGTCGTTGCGACCGAGACCCTTCAGGTACAGCTGCATCTCGTCTTCGGGATGGACCTCGTAGTGTGGCATCGTGCTATCGGCTCCGCTGTCTCGATCGACGGAGTGTAACGGGGAGGCGGTGTAGCGACAAGCGGTGTGGTGCAACGACTGGCGCCGTGGTGAGAGCGACGGGTTGACCGTCGATCTTCGCGGATCCGGTCAGCGCAGTGAGACGCGCTTCGTTTCGCCCGGGCCGACGTCGACCTCGACGACGTCCAGCGCGGGTTCGGCGCCCGGGAACCGCAGACGGTATCGCCCCGGCACGAGGCGCTCCAGCGTCAGGGTGCGCGCGTCGCCATCGGTCCGTACGAACCGGCGATAGATCGCCGGCAGCGTCACGTCTTCGGACGCGACGTGCTCGGGTAGCGCGAGCGTGATCGTCCCGGCCTGCTCCGGGCCGAGCGGCTCGAGGCGGAACTGGATTTGACGCACACCCGCGACCTTGACGTCGCGTCGAAGCGACGGTGCGTACCCTGGCGCCTGGGCGAGCACGTCGAGCGATTCGATCAGCGGATCGACATGTAGGCGCATCGTCGCGCCGCCGGGTGGATTCTCTTCGCGTGCGACGATCGGGAACCCGAGGTATGGCGCCGGTTGACGCCACTTGTCGCGCGGCGCGAACACGAGAGACTTCGCGACCATCGCGTCGTAGACGGTGTTTGCGTCCGCCGACGTCTGCACGATCGCGTTGGCGATACCGTTGTTCGTCCTTGCGTCGACGATCGCGACGTCGACCATAGGGCGCGGTTCCGGCCGGATGATCCGGTCGGTGTTGCGGAACAACGCGGTCGGAAGCGCCTGGGTCGCATACAGCGGATGCCAGACGACGATCGTGCCGCTCCAACCCTGCGGGAGGTTGAGAAACGACAACATGCCGTCTTCGTCGTCCTGCTCTCGAAAGTAGTCGCGGCCGGCTGCGTAGAATCCCGCGCCCTCACCGCCGCGGCTCGGCACCGCGCAGGCCCAGAACTTGCGCGCGTCGCCGCCGTCGCCGCTGCGGACGACGCGCAGCCGCAGTTCGGCCGCATCCTCGACCATCAGTTCGTAGGGACCGCCCGGCGTCTCGAGCACGCGACGCAGCCAGGTGTACCCCTTCGCGGCGACCCGGACGACCGAGTTGCCGGCGTTGACGCCCTGAATCGTGAGCACGCCGGATCCCTGCTGGTGTTTCCCGTCGACCTCGATCGCGCCCATCGACGTTCGGTTGCCGGGCGAGAGGACCTTGACCTGAAGCGTCGCCGGTCGGCCGATCCGGAAGACGGTGTGCTCGACGCCCGCTGGCAGGAATCGCTCGACGAATTTCTGGCCGGCGAGGTCCATCTCGAAGCGGACGATCCGCGGCCCGTCCGCGCCGTAGGGATCCCGCAAGAGAAAGGTCTTGCCGTCGGCTTCCGGCGAGAACAGCGCCTCGCCCCACGGCGGACCGTTGATCACGCGCATCTGGACCGGCGGCTGCACGCCTGGATCGGTCTCGACGACGATCGAGCACTCGAACACCTTGTCGCGCGGCAGCGGTGCGATCGGCGGCGGCCCGACGCGCGGAACGTCCGCTCCGCCCGGCGCGTCCGGCGCGGGTGCGGTCCAGCCGACGTCGACAGTGAGCTCCTTGCGGATCGGCGGGGGCGGGATCAGAACCTCGGGATCCTTCGCTTCGGGATCGTCGGCGTTGCCGGCGCCGGAACCCGCGGTGCCGTTGTTGTCCGGGTCGGTCGTGTGGGCCCGTCCGGTTGACGACGGTCCGGTTGGCGTCGGCCCGGTCGGCGCCGGCTCGGTGTTCGGCGTATTCGGCGCGACCGGAGCGAACCCACCGTCAGACGGACCGAGGATCATATACGTGACGCCGATCAGCACGGCGCATACCAGCGGGATCACGATGGTCGCGGATCGGGACAGCGCCACGAGGGTTCCTCAGGTGCGGGGTTCGAGCAAGAAGGCCACGAGGCATGATCGACCGTTCCGGCCGGCAAGGCAAGGCGGTGGATACACTATCCTATCGGCATGGAGACCGACCACAACGACCCCGCACGCCCGCCGACACGCGTGCGCGAAGTATTCGACGACTGGGCGCGACGGGGCCGCGCCGAGGGCATGGAAGCCGACCACGCGCCGACGGCGCGTCGCGCGTTCGCACGGCTCGGACTCGGGCCCGCGGAGTGGTTCCTCGACATCGGCTGCGGCAACGGATACGCGGTCCGCTGGGCCGCGGAGGCGGCACCGGAGGGGCGCGCGTTCGGAATCGATCTCGCGCCGGAGATGATCGCGCACGCGACCTCGCGCGCCGAGGACCTCGCGAACGCGACCTTCATCACCGGATCGATCCTGGAGGTTGCGCTGCCGGAGCGCGGCTTCGACGCGGTGTTCTCGATGGAGGCGTTCTACTACATCGACGACCTCGACGGCGCGCTTCGCCGCGTGCACTCGGTCGTGCGGCCCGGCGGACGCTTCGCGTGCGCGTTGAACTACTACACGGAGAACCCGGCGAGCCACACGTGGCCGACCGACGTCGGGATCGGGATGAACCTGCTCGGCGAGGCCGAATGGCGCGATGCGTTTGCACGAGCGGGCTTCCGCGACATCGAGCAGGAGCGGTTGACGCTGCCCGCGTCGGAGACCGGCGATCGCTGGCGCATCGACGCGGGAACGCTGCTGACCGTCGGGATGCGGTAGGGGCGCACTCGAGGATCGCGATCGGCTGGTACCCGAAAAAAGGTGGCCCCGCGTTTCGCGGAGCCACCTTCTCGTGAATCACTCGTTCGTTCGGACTCAGTTCTCGATCTTGACGGTCCAGGACGATGCGATGTCGAGTCCGCCCGGCTTGCTCGGGTTGATCGCGACAGCGGTGAACGTGACCGGCGGCGTCGAGCTCGGGACGACCGGCAGGAGGAACTCGGCGAAGAAGAAGCCGACGGAGCTCGTGGTGCCGCGGAAGTTCTTCGTGAACAGCGGCAGCCCGTTGAACGTCGCGAAGAAGACCGCGTCGGGCACGATGTTGATGCGGCGCGTCGACGCCACGTCGAAGCCGGGCCTCATGCCGCTGAAGCTCATGGCGCACACGTAGTTGGCGTTCTTGGAGTCCGGGAAGTAGCCCACGACGCGGTAGTTGTTGCCGCCCGCGGAGCTGGCGTTGGTCGCCGGCGCGAGGACCTGCGAGCCGAACATCGTCATGCCGGTGACCGAACCGATCGAAGGAGGAAAGTGCGAGCGCACGACCTGGTAGTTCGGGTCGTACTCGGTGATCGTGGAACCGCCGGCGATGAACGTGTGACCCGTGATGTCGTCGACGTAGGCGACAGAGGAGCCGGCACGCGAGATCGTGGTCACCGTGCCGCCGACCCGGTTCACGATGTAGGTCGTGTTGCCGGACACCGCGGTGAAGTGGCCGGTGCGCTGGTTGTGCTCGATCGACGTGATCTGCGGGAGGTTCGCCTTGAGCGTCGTGATGTTCAGCGTCTGGCGGTCGATGCGCAGCATCCGCCCGGTGCCGGAGCTATAGGTGCCGATGACGTAGTCGCCGGTGTCCTGGTCGAGGCACAGGCCGCGGGCCGTGCCCAGACCGCTCATCACGGTCGTGACGGTGCGATTGTTGAGGATGCCTTGCGTGCGGTAGAGACGGCCCTCGGTCGTCGTGATGAGCCACTGCCCGTCCTGGTCCATGGTCAGGTCGTTCGCGGTGCCGGACATCGAGGCGATGGTCGTCTGGGCGCCGCTCGGGTAGACGCGAATCAGGTAGCTGTTCGCGCCGGCGACCGGCGTAAACAGCGTCATCATGCGGTCGTTCCCGACGTCCATTCGGGTCTTGTAGAACCGAAGCGAGCTGCTCTCGGTCGCGATCGTCGTCGCGACGCCCGTCGTGCGATCGACGGAGAAGACGCCGAGGTGCGACGTGATGATCAAGTGCTTGTCCGGCATCTGGGCCGTGAGCGTCGAAGCGCCGATGGAAGCGAGAAGCGCGAAAGCTGCGATGCGGTGCATGGTTATCTCCTGGGTTGTGCGGATTCAGTCGGATGCGCGGGGCCGGCGGCTCCCGCTCAACCCGGTAGTGGGAGGGTGCAGTGCCCCTTTCCGACGAAACATCCGGACGCGTCCCAGTTTTCTGTCGCGAGGGCCGTGCCTTGGCACGGGAGCATGCTCGCTCGCTGCGGCACGTTCACCGAAGCGACCGCATCGATACGCGGTCTCGTCCTACGGGTAGACGTAGGTCGACTGAATGCCGAGCGGGACGCCCGCGAACGAGTAGAGCAAGAGGAACGCCGACCACAGCACGAGGAACGACAGCGAATACGGCAGCATGAGTGCGGTGAGCGTGCCGATGCCGGTGTCTTTCACGTAACGCTGGCAGTAGACCACCACCAGCGGGAAGTAGGGCATGAGGGGTGTGATGATGTTGGTGCTGGAGTCGCCCACGCGGTACGCCGCCTGCGTGAGATCGGGCGAGATGCCGAGCTGCATGAGCATGGGCACGAAGATCGGTGCGAGCAGTCCCCATTTGCCGCTCGCCGAGCCGACGAAGATGTTCACGAACCCCGTCAGCATGATGATGCCGACGATGGTGATCGATGAAGGCAGGGCCATGGCTTTGAGCGCCGCGGCGCCTTTGAGCGCCAGCAGCACGCCCAGATTGGACTGACCGAAGGCGTATACGAACTGGGCGATGAAGAACATGATGACCAGGTAGTAGGCCATGCTGTTCATCGACTTGGTCATGCCGTCGATGACGTCCTTCGAACTCCTGAGCGACCCGGACACCGCACCGAATACGATGCCGGGAACGAGGAACAGCAGGAAGATCAGCGACACGATGGAGCGCATGAGCGGCGCTTGGAAGCTCGAGATGTCGCCGGTGGTATCACGCCAGGCCGAGCCGGCCGGCAGCGCGGTGGCGACGAGCACGACCACGCCGAGCAGCATCGAGATGCCGGCCCAGCGCAGCCCTCTGCGTTCCGGTTCGTCGAGGTCTTTCATCTCCGGCAGGTCTTCGGCGTCGCCGTCGATTTCCTGACGCTTCAGTCTGGGCTCGACGATGCGGTCGGTGATGAACCAACCCACGGCGATGATCAGGACCGACGAGGCCGTCGTGAAGAAGTAGTTGTTGAGCGGGTTGAGCGTCACCTTCGGGTCGAGGATTTGCGCACCCGCCTGCGTGAGGCCCTGCAACAGCGGGTCGATGGACGAGGGAATGAAGCTCGCGGAGAATCCGCCCGATACGCCCGCGAAGGCGGCGGCGATTCCCGCGAGTGGATGCCGCCCGGCGGCATAGAAGATGACGCCACCCAGCGGGATGACCAGCACGTAACCGGCGTCGGCTGCGGCGTGGCTGGCGATGCCGACGACGATGACCATCGGGGTGATCAGCTTGGCCGGGGTGACATTGAGAAGGGCGCGCAAGCCCGCGTTGATGAAGCCCGTGTGCTCGGCCACGCCGATACCGAGCATGGCCACCAACACCACGCCCACCGGATGGAAGTGCGAGAAGTTGGTCACCATGACCGACAGAAACTCGGTGATGGCCGAACCCGCCAGCAGATTCTGGACGACGAGATTCTCCCCGGAGCGCGGGTCGATCACGTCGAAACTCACGTACGAGAACAGCCAGGAAAGCACCCACACGACGCCCAGCAACGCGACAAAGAGGATCGCGGGGTCGGGCAGTTTGTTGCCGACGCGCTCGACCGCGCCGAGCAATCCGCCACCGGTCTTCTGGGCGTCTGGCATGTTCCCTCCTCTTCCAGGCTCTTCAAGGACAGTCGGTCAGTCTACCGCCTGAACCCGACGCCGTCGATCCGCACCGCGGGTCCTCGCGGGTCCCGTCATGCGGGGGTGACCGAGCAGCTGTTGTGGGCGCTTTCAAACCGGAATCTGTCCCTCAACGCTGACACATTCTGGTTTGAAGCGCTTCAAACGCGAATCTGTCAGCGTTGAGGGACAGAATCGCGTTTGAGGGCTACAGCCGGCCGAGGAGGTCGTCGAGTTGACCTTGGTCGAGGCCGGCGTCGGGGAAGTCCGACGGGGTGAGGCCGCCGGCTTGCGGGTCGCGGCAGTGGGCGAGGACGTCGCGTAATGCGTCCGCGGTCGCGGCGAGAAGGCGCTCGGCGGCGGGGCGGTCGATCGCCGTCGGGCCGAACGTCGCGTGGAGCGCCTCGCGCGTTGCAGTGATCGCGATCGGGGCTGCAGTCGTTGCCCACACGCGGGTGACGCCGGGGATGTCGAGCGCGGCGAGCGCGACGTCGGCGTTCGGCGCGATGTCGTCGGGTGCGCGGCGGCGTTCTTTCGTCGCCTTCACGTGTGCGGCGAGGTCGTCGTTCGGGGCGTCGAACCCGACTGCGATGCGCGGGGCGAACGCGCCGCTCGTTCGTGCCGGCGCGGACGAGCCGTCGAGCGAGCGGAGATCGTCGGCGGTCAGCTCGATCGCGAGCGCCGCGTCGTGGGCGCGCGCGACGGCCGCCGCGAGCAGGTCGAGGGGGGCGGTGCGGTAGGCATCGTTCGCATCGCCGAAGAGTGCGTCGGCGTCGGTCGGGTCGAGCGGCCGCATGCACGCGTCGGTGTGGTCGCACGGCTCGGGAAGGGCCGGCGCGTCGACGTCGGCGAGCGTCCGCGCCCATGCCGAGAACGGCGCGGGTTCGAGTGGCTCGCCGGCGATCGCGCGCCGAAGATCCGCGACGACGAGCGGCCACGACGCGTCGTCGGCGCCGGTGTCGTGGACGACGAGGAGTACGCCGCCGTCGACGAGCGCGGCGCGAACGAGGTCACCCGCCGCCGGGTCGAGTTCCGCGCGGAGGCCATCGACGTCCGGCGCGTCGAGCCGTCGGACGACCACGTCGCCGGGTGTCGACGCGATCGTCACGCCTTCGTCGGCGATCCGGACGCGGAGTCCTTCGTGCGCATCGAGGAGCGCCCGGACTGCGCGTTCGAGCGTCGTGGCGTCGACGCCGTCCACGTCGAGCAGCATCGCCCGCGCGGCGCCGGGGCGTGCGACCGCCTGCGCCGGCGTGAGCGGTAGTGCTGCCGATGCCGCGTCGTCGGCGAGGCGCGCGAGTTCGGCGACCGTCTGGTGGCGGAAGAGCTGCATCGGCGTCAGCGTGAGTCCGGCTTCGGTCGCGCGCGACACGATCTGGATCGTCCGGATCGAGTCGCCGCCGAGCTCGAAGAAGTTGTCGTCCACGCCGACGCGCTCGATCCCCAGCACGTCGGCCCAGATCGCCGCGAGCGTCGTTTCGCTCGGCGTGCGCGGCGCGACGTAGGCGTCGGCGTCCACCGCGGCGCCGAGGTCGGGGCTCGGGAGCGCGCGACGATCGAGTTTGCCGTTGCCGGTCAGCGGGAACGCGTCGAGCCACACGACCGCGACCGGGACCATGTAGTCGGGCAGCGTCGTGAGCAGATGCGCGCGGAGGTCGGTCATCGTCGGCCGCGCGTCCCCGGTCGCGATCGCGTAGCCGACGAGCCGCACGTCGCCCGGGGTATCCTCGCGCGCGAGCACGACCGCCTCGCGGATCGCGCCGTGGGTCGCGAGCGCGCTCTCGATCTCGCCCAGCTCGACGCGGAAGCCACGGAGCTGCACCTGGTGGTCGTTGCGGCCGACGTACTCGAGGTCACCGTCGTCGGTGCGCCGCGCGAGGTCGCCGGACTTGTAGAGCCGCGCGTCGCCACCGCGGAACGGATCGGGCAGGAAGCGCTCGGCGGTGAGTTCGGCGCGGTTGAGATACCCGTTCGCGACGCCGGGCCCGCCGACGTACAGCTCGCCGACGACACCGATCGGCGCCGGCTCCATCCGCTCGTCGAGCACGTGCAGGTCGAGGTCCGGGATCTGCACCCCGATGCGCCCGCGCCGGCCGGACGCGACGTCGTCGGCCGTGACGCGCCGGAACGTCGTGTGCACGGTCGTCTCGGTGATGCCGTACATGTTCACGAGCTGCGGCTGCTCGTCGCCGTGCCGGTCGAACCACGACGCGAGACGTGCGAAGTCGAGCGCCTCGCCGGCGAAGATCACCCAGCGGAGTGCGGCGAGCTCGTCCGGTGCGCCGCGCTGCTCGTCGACCCGGTCGATCTGGTAGAACGCCGACGGCGTCTGGCTCAGCACCGTCACGCCGCGATCGCGCAGCACGCGGTGGAAGTCGTCCGGCGTGCGGCTCACCTCGTACGGGATCACGACGATCGCGCCGCCGTGCGCGAGCGCGCCCCACAACTCGAACACCGACACGTCGAACGCGTAGCTGTGGAACATCGACCAGACGTCGGTCTCGTCGAACCCGAACCAGTGGTGCGTCGCTTCGAGCAGTCGGATCGGCGCGCGGTGGGGGAGCATCACCCCCTTCGGGCGCCCGGTCGAGCCCGACGTGTAGATGATGTAGCAGAGGTCGTCGTCGCCGACGCCGGTATCGATCCGCGTCGTGGGTTCGGCCGACAGGTCGTCGGCGTCGAGGACGATCGTGCGCCCGTGCGGCACCTGCGCGGCGAACGCGCGCTGCGTGACCATCGCGTGGACGTCACTGTCTTCGATCATGAACTGGACGCGGTCGGCCGGGTAGGTCGGGTCGATCGGCACGTAGGCCGCGCCCGATTTCAAGATGCCGAGGATGCCGACGACCGTGTCGAGCGACCGGTCGGTCGCGAGTCCGACGCGGGCGCCGCGTTCGACGCCGAGCGACCGCAGCCGATGCGCGAGGCGGTTCGCGGCGGCTTCCAACTCGGCGTAGGTGAGCGATGCGTCGCCGCAGACCGCTGCAGTCGCGTCGGGCCGCGCGTCGACGTGCGCCTCGAAGCGGTGGTGGATCGCGCGGCCGGTCGTGTCGAACGACTTCGTCGCGCGCGCGGTCGCGAGCAGCGCGTCGCGTTCGTCGCCCGCGACGATCCGCAGGTCGGCGATCGCGCGCGCCGGATCGGCCGCGACCTGTTCGAGCAGCGCGATCCAGTGGCCGGCGATCCGGTCGACGGTTGCCGCGTCGAGGCGCTCCATCGCGTAGAGCAGGCTCAGCTCGATCTGCTCGCCGGGCATCGCGTGGGCGCGGATCGCGAAGTTCGTCGACTCGTCCCAGTCGACGTCGTCGATCGAGAGCGCGTCGCTCATCGCCTCGATCGGCGTGTCCTTCTTGTAGTTCTCGAAGATGAAGATCGTCTCGAACATCGGCTGGCCGGGCGCGACGTCGCTCCACGACTGCACTTCACCGAGCGATACGGCGTCGTGTTCGAGGGCTTCGGCCTGCTCGACCTGCGTGTCGCGAAGCCACTCGACGACCGGCCGCTCCGGGTCGATCCGCATCCGGACCGGCAGCGTGTTGATGAAGAGCCCGACCATCGCCTCGACGCCGGCCAGCCCGCTCGTCCGTCCCGACGACGTCGCGCCGAACACGACGTCGTCCGTGCCGGCGTAGCGGTGGAGCAAGAGCCCCCACGTGCCCTGGACGATCGCGTTCATCGTCAGTCGATGCTCGCGGGCGAACGCTTCGAGGCGCGCGGTCGCGTCGGCGGAGAGCTTGCGCTGCCGGAGCCCCTGCGCCGGTGGGGCGGTCGGCTCGTGGTCGACGACGAGTGGTGTCGGCGCGGTGAAGCCCGCGAGGCGTTCGCGCCAGAACCGTTCCGCGTCGGTCGTGTCGCGACGCGCGACCTCGCGGATGTAGTCGCGGTAGGCCGGCGGGCGTGGGCGAGCGATGCTCTCGCCGGCCGCGAGCGCGTCGTAGTTCTGAAACGCCTCCTCGAGCACGATGAACATGCTCCACCCGTCCATGATCAGGTGGTGGAAGCCCCAGACGAACGTGTGCGTGTCGTCGTCGTGGCGGATGAGCGTGACGCGCATCAGTGGCGCGCGCGTCAGGTCGAAGCGGTCGCGCCGCTCGGCGCGGTTGAACGCGGCCAGGCGATCGGCGCGCTCGCTCGGCGGCACGTCGCGCCAATCGAGTTCACGGACGACGACGGCGACTTGCTTCTCGACGACCTGTACCGGCCGACGCACGCCCTCCCAGACGAAGCCCGTGCGCAGGATCGGGTAGCGGTCGACGACCGCCTGCCACGCACCGCGGAGTGCGTCGACGTCGACCGGGCCGCGCAGCGTGCACGTGAAGCCCTCGTAATAGGTGTCGTGGTCGGGCTCGGCGAGCGCGTGGAAGAGGAGCCCCTGCTGCAGCGGCGACACCGGGTAGACGTCCTCGACGCGGTCGGTCGTGCCGCCGTGGGCAGCGGTGACCGCGCGCGTCACCGCGTCGACGTCGGCGTCGGTCCAGCCGAGGTCCGCCGCGTCGGCGCCGACGATCCGGCCGGAGCCCGTGCAGTGCACGATCAACGCGCGGAGGTGGCGGGTGAACGCATCGGCGAGCCGCGCGATCGTCGCCTCGTCGTGCAGCCGGTCGCTGTAGGTCCAGTCCATCCGCAGGCAACCGTCGACGACGAGGCCGCACGCTTCGAGTACGTGGCTGCGCGGCTGGCGCGGGCTGAAGTCCGGGCCGGCGGACTCGGGTGCGGGGCGGAGCCACTCCGCCATCACCTGGTCGAATTGGCCGAGGTAGTTGTAGTTGATCGAGGCGGCCGGCTGCTCGGCGAGCGCGCGTGCCGTGTCGTCGTCGCGCAGGTAGCGCAAGAGCCCGTAGCCGATGCCGCGGTTCGGGATCGCCCCGAGCTGCGCCTTCACCGACTCGATCGCGTCGCCGGCATTGTCGCCCGCGGGCAGGTCGAGCACGGCGGGGTAGGTCGTCGTGAACCAGCCGATCGTGCGCGACAGGTCGACACCGTCCACGATCTCCTCGCGGCCGTGGCCTTCGAGGTCGAGGTGGATCCGATTCGAGCCGGTCCACTCGGCGAGCGTGCGCAGGAGCGCGGTGACCAGGATGTCGTCGATGCGCGTCCGGTAGGCGCGCGGCACGTCGTGGAGCAACGCGTCGGTCGCGGCCGCGTCGAGCGTGCGCGACAGGATGTGCTGCGTGCCGACGGTGTGGTCCTCGGCGGGCGCGTCGCGATCGGTCGGGAGCGTCGCGACGTCGCCGATCGGCGCGAGCCAGTGATCGTGTTCAGCGTCGAGGTCGATCGTGCCGTCGGCCTCGCCGTGCGCGAAGGCGCCGAGCCGCTCGGCCCACGCCTTGAACGACGTCGACTTCGGACGGAGCGCACCACCGCGGTAGGCCGCCTCGAGGTCTTCGAGCAGGATGCGCCACGACACGCCGTCGAACACGAGGTGGTGCACCGCGATCAGCACGCGCGGCTCCGGGGTCGTTGCGTTGAACACGACGAAGCGCAGCAGCGGGCCGTCGGCGATGTCGAGCGAGGCCTGGACCTCGGCGGCGCGCGATTCGATCGTTTCGGTGTCCGCGCCGTCGACCGTCTCGACGACGACCGTCTCGGCGTCCGCGATCGTCTGGTGCCACGCGCCGTCGGAGTGCGCGTACCGCATCCGCAACGCGTCGTGGTGGTCGAGCACTGCCTGGCCCGCGCGGCGGAGCGCGTCGACGTCGATCGCTTCGTTCGCGCAGAACAACAGCGACATGTTCGCGTGGTGCGGCTCGGGGAGTTCGCGCTCGAAGAACCAGTGCTGGATCGGCGTCAGCGGAACGTCGCCGGTCACCGCACCCTGCTCGGCGGTCGTCGGCGCGACCGTGCCGCCGGCGCACTCGGCGAGTGCCGCGATCGTCTGGTGCTCGAAGACGTCGCGCGCGGTGATTGCGAGACCGGCCTGTTTCGCGCGTGCGACGACCTGGATCGACAGGATCGAGTCGCCGCCCAGCTCGAAGAAGTTGTCGTGGCGGCCGATCGGATCGACGCCGAGGAGGGCCGACCAGATCGTCGCGAGCGTGCGCTCCGCGTCGTTCGCGGGTGCCTCGAAGCCTTCGCCGATCGCGTGTTCCGGATCGGGCAGCGCGCGGCGGTCGACCTTGCCGTTCGGCGTCTTCGGCAGCTCGGCGAGCACGACCCACTGCGACGGCACCATGTAGTCGGGGAGCGTCTCGGCGAGGAAGCTCTTCAGCGCATCGATCGACGGGGTCTTGCCCGGCAGTGGCGCGACGTAGCCGACGAGCCGTTTCGACACGCCGTCGTCGGACGCCGCACGCGCGTCGACGATCGCCTCGCGGAGATCTTCGTGCTGCGTCAGCACTGCGTCGATCTCCTCGAGCTCGACGCGGAAGCCGCGGATCTTCACCTGGTTGTCGATGCGGCCGAGGAACTCGATCTCGCCCGTCGCGACGTGGCGCGCGAGGTCACCCGAACGATAGAGGCGGCCGCCCTCGCGGAACGGGTCGGGCACGAACCGTTCCTCGGTCAGGTCGGGTCGGTTGAGATAGCCCGGCGCGATCGCCGGCCCGCCGAAGCACACCTCGCCGGGGACCCCGACCGGCAACGGCACGAGGTTCTCGTCGACGACGTACATCTGCGCGTTTTCGATCGGCGTGCCGAGCGCGGCGAAGTTCAGCGTCTGCGTGAGGCAGTCGGTGCCGCTCGCCCACACGGTCGTCTCGGTCGCGCCATACTCGCTGAACATCCCGGCGTCGGGCAGCATCGTGCGGTGCTGTTCGATCAGCTTCTTCGGGCACGCCTCGCCGGCGACGATCGCGCAGCGGAGCGACGCGAGCGACTCGGCGGTGCCGTGCTCGAGGACGAGCGCGTAGAACGACGGCAGCGTCAGCAGGTGCGTGACGCCTTCGTCGGCGACGGTCTGCGCGAGGCGGTCCGGCGTCTGCTGCGCGGCCTTCGGCACGAGCAGCAGCGTGCCGCCGGTCAACAGCGTCCAGTAGATGCCGACGACCGAGCTGTCGAACGCGAGCGGCGACAAGAGCAGGAACGTGCCGACCGGTTCGCCGAAGAACGCGATCCGCGCCTGGTTCGAGATCACGAGCCCCTCGTGGGTGATCATCACGCCCTTCGGCCGGCCGGTCGAGCCCGACGTGTAGATCACGTAGCAGAGGTCCGTCGGCGTCACCGCGGCCGTCGGGCGGTCGGCCGAGCAGGCGGCGAGCGCGTCGGCGTCGCGGTCGAAGCAGACGACGTGCTCGGCGCCGGCGAAGAAGCCGGCGTACGCCTCGCGCGTGAGCACGATCGTCGCGCCGGTCTGTTCGAGCACGAACCGGATCCGGTCTTCGGGGTAGTCCGGGTCGATCGGCACGTAGGCGGCGCCGCTCTTCAGCACGCCGAGGATCGCGATGACCATCTCCGGCGACCGGTCGAGCGCGATCGCGACGAGCGCGTTCGGTTTCGCGCCGAGCGACTGCAGATGGTGCGCGAGTCGATTCGCGGCCGCGTCGAGGTCGGCGTAGGGGATCGCGCGGTCCCCGGCGCGGATCGCGACCGCGTCCGGTGTCGCGTCGACCTGAGCTTCGATCTGCTCGTGGATGCAGACGCGGGGATAGTCCGCGTCGGTCTCGTTGAAGTCGACGACGAGGCGTTGGTACTCATCGTCGCTCAGCAGCGGCAAGCGGTCGAGCGGCGTCGACGGGTCGGCGAGCGCGCCGGCGAGCAGCGCGCCCCACGCGTCGAGCAGCCGGAGCGCATCGTCGTCGGCCTTGTCGTCGTCGGTGTCGCCGCCGCGCAGGATCCAGCTCTGCACGTCCGCGCCCATCCGCAGCAGCGAGAGCCGGAAGCGGTTGCGATCGACCGTGCCGCCGAGGTGCTCGATCGCGAAGCGGACGCCATCGGCCTCGATCGGCTCGGGCACGTCGACCACCGTGAACGCGAACGCGCAGCCGTGCCGCTCGGCATCGGACGTCGGCGACCAGCGGAAGTAGGGCGCCCACTTCTCTGCGTCGACGCGTGCGCGATGCACGTCGCGCACCGCGTCGCGGAACGGTCGGTCGCCGTGCGCGCCGAACGCGTGCGGGAGTTGGCGGGTGAGCGGGCCGATCGCGCCGCGGAGTTCGTCGAGATCGCGGCCGACGTGCTCGACGCCGACGACGATCTCGCCCTGCCGGTCGGGCTCGACGACGCGAGCGAGCACCGCGGCCCACGCGGTCAGCCACACGTCGAACGGTTCGACGCCGAGTTCGCTCGCCAGTTGCCCCACGGCCTCCGTGTTGGCCGGATCGTCGTCGGTCGCGAGGGCGGGGAATGCGCGATTCGCGCTCGTCGGATCGTACGGCGTTCGCGGATCGTCGGCCGGCAGCGCGCGGCGCGCCCAGAAGCGCCGGCCCGTGTCGTCGCTCTCGTCTTCGAGCAGGTCGAGCTGCCACGCCGCGACGTCGGCGTATTGCATCGGGCCTTCGTCGTCGGGCGTCTCGCCCGCGTAGTGGCGCGCGATCGCGACGATCAGTTCGCCGATGCCGGTCGGGTCGGCGCACACCGCCGGCGCCGTGATCGCGAGCAGCGTCTCGCCGTCGTGGTCGTCGACGTGGACCTCGAGCACCGACGCGTCGCCGATCTCCTGCGCGGGCATCCCGTCGACGTCGGTGATCGTCGTGCGCAGGATCTCGTGCTCCGCGACGACGGCCTCGATCGCGCGGTCGAGTCGCGCGCGGTCGAGCGGCCCGGTGATGGACGCGATGCCCGAAACGGTCAGCGGCGCTCCCTCCCCGCGATCCCGGATGTGCGCCTGCAGCGGCGACAGGGGAAACGCTTCGCCCATGAGTCAGCTTCTCCGGAGGTCGAACACGCAGCTGTAGGCGATACCGATCGGGTGCTGCCCGGCGACCGACCAGTTCGTGTCCCGGAAGAGGTCGAGCCACTCGGCGACGTTCGGGATGTACTGTCCCATCATCGCATGCGTCACCTCGAAGCCGAGCGTGAAGATCGGGTAGTCCGGCGAGGCCGGCGCATCGGAACGGTAGGTGTCGCAGAGCAGGAAGCGCGCGGTGTTCGGGAAGACCGCGTGGATGTTGTCGAGCGCGACCTTGCACTTGTCGCGGGGCCACAGGTCGTGCGCCATGAAGAACGAGAAGACGAGATCGACGTCCGCGAACGCCGGGTGCGCCTCGAGCGCGCCGACGTCGGCGTGGACGATCTCGAGTCGATCGGACAGGCCCGCGTCGGCGACGAGGCCGCGGGCGACCTCGACCGCGCCGGCGTTGCGCTCGACGCCGACGCCGCGCAGTGCCGGATCCCGCTTCAGCAGGCCGATCAGCCGGCCCGCGCTCCCGCAGCCGAGGTCGGCGGCCTTCGCGAACGCCGCCTGCGCGAGGACCGCGTCGAAGTCGGCGTCGACGAACTGGCCGCCGTAGTCCTTGCCTGCGCGGGCGATGAACGCGCCGTCGCGTTCGTAGTAGTCGCCGGTCCGGGCGCCGTTGCGAACGATCGTCCCGAAGTTCTCGAGCATCCGGCCGTAGCCGCGCACGATCCACAGGAAGTAGCCCTTGTTGCGGAAGACGTCGTCGAACGCCGCGCCCGGCACGACCGAGCCGCGGTCGTCGGCGAGCGTCACGACGTCGAAGCACTGCAAGCCGTGCAGCATCGCCTCGACCGATGGGCGGTGGAGGTCTTCGGCCGTGCAGTAGGCGTCGAGGTCGAGGCGACCGTCCGCCTTCAGCGCGTCGAAGAAGCCGACCTCGTCGAGGGCGGAGATGGACGCCGCGTCGATCGCGGCGTTGAACAGGCGAGCGGCTTCACCGGACATCGTCGAGGCTCCAAACTACCCGCGCGTCGCCGCGAGCACGTCGTCGAGGGCTTCGGTCAACTGGTCGATGCCGGCGCGCGGCGGGACCGTGATGCGCACCCACGGCGCAGCGACCGGCGGGTCGAAGAAATGGCGTACGGCGACGCCGCGGTCCATCAGGCGGCGCTGCACTTCCGGTCCGTCGATCTCGCGATGGGCCGCGTAGACGAAGTGGCCGGCCGGCGGCTGCACGCGAAACCCGCGGGCCTCGAGGAGGCCCACGAGGTCGTGCCGGCACGCGATCATCTCGGTGCGATGGCGCTCGAAGGTGTCGTGGCGCGCGAGGGCGTCGACGGCCATCGCCTGGGCGAACCCGTTGACGTTGAACACGTCGCGCCGCGCGTCGAGCGCCGCGACGACCGACGGATCGGCGATGCAGTAGCCGACGCGCAGCGCGGCGAGCGCGTAGAACTTCGAAAAGCTCCGGACGACCGCGACGTTGGCCGGGAGGTCCGCCGGGATTCGGTCACCGGCGTATTCGCCGTAGACGTTGTCCCACACGACGAACGCCGCCGGGTCGGCTGCGAGCGCCAACACGTCGTCGGGTGCGATGTGCACGCCGGTGATCGAGTTCGGCGAGTCGACGACCGCGAAGCCGCGGAAGTCCGTCGGCGTGTCGATGCGCCCGGTCGTGAACGTGTCGCCCGGCAGCGTTCGCGCGGCGTAGCCGTGGCGCGCGGCGAGCATCGGGTAGACCTTGAAGCAGACGTCGAGCATCGAGATCGCGTCGTAGCGATCGCGTCGCGTCGCGAACAGCAGGGCCAGCACCTCGTCGGAGCCGTTGCCGACGAACACGTGCTCGACCGGGACGCCGTGGTGCTCGGCGAGCCTGCGTCGCAGCGTCGACGCGGTGGGATCCGGGTAGGAGCGCACGTCGATCGAGGCCGCGACGTCGCGCGCGCGCTCGACGATCCAGTCCGGCCCGACGAACAGGTTCTCGTTGCGGTGGAGGCACAGCAGGCGCTCCTTGCCGTGCTGGATCCCCGCGTCGTAGCTGCCACCGCCGGTCATGACGACTGCTCCGGCGACGACGGGCGGATGGCACGACGGCGGACGCGGCCGAGCTTCGCGCGCATCGACTGCTTCGCGCTCGCCTCGCGCTCGGCATCGTGCGTGCGTTCCGTCTCGTCGATCGCGGCGATCAGCGCGCCGACGCGCGTGTCCGGCGCGTCGATCACGGTGCGAAGCACTTGCTCCATGCACTCGAACAACCGGCGAACGGTCGCGGCCTCGAACAACTCGGTGCTGTATTCGATCGTTCCGACGAGGCCGTCGGGCATGTCCCACAGGAACACCGCGATGTCGAAGCGCGACACGCCGCACTCGACGTCCATCGGCGTGACGTCGACGGGCCCGAGCTTGACCGACTCGCGGACCGTCGAGCGCAGGCCGTAGCCGTAGACCGCGGGGTTGTGGTCGGGGGTCAGGTAGTCGAAGACGACGCGGTAGAACGGGTTTTCGCCGAGGTTGCGCTCGGGACGGAGCCGCTTGACGAGCGTCGTGAACGGGACCTCGTGGTGGTCGTGCGCCTCGAGGTTCACGTCGCGCACGCGGGCGAGCAGCTCGGCGAACGTCGGGTCGCCGGACGCGTCGATGCGCAGCGGCAGCGTGTTCGCGAAGAAGCCGATCACCGCTTCGAGGTCGCGCGTGTTGCGGTTGCCGAACGTCGAGCCGATGCAGAGGTCGGTCTGCTTCGTCGCCCGGCGGAGCACGACCGCGTAGGCGGCGAGCAGCGCCTGGTAGAGCGATGCGTTGACGGTCCGCGCCATCGTCTGCGTGCGATCGGCGAGGTCCCGCGGGATCACGAGCGCCTCGTGCGCGCCGGCGTAGGAGCGCACCGGCGGTCGCGGCCGATCGGTCGGCAGCTCGAGCGGCGCCGGGTCACCGGCGAGACGCGTTCGCCACGCATCGACTTCGCGCTCGAGCCAGGGGCTGCGTTCGCGCGCGGCGTGCCACGCGGCGAAGTCGCCGTACTGCAACGGCACGGGCGGGAGCGGATCGGGCTGCCCGGCGATGAAGGCCGCGTAGAGGGCGTGCAGCTCGCGCGAGAAGACGCCCATCGACACGCCGTCGGTGATCCCGTGGAAGAAGTTCACGAGGAAGACGTGGTCGTCCGCGGCGAGCCGGATCAGGCGCGCCCGCATCAGTGGGCCGGTCGCGAGGTCGAACGGCGTCCGGGCCTCCTCTTCGGCGAGGCGCGTCGCTTCGGCCCGGCGTTCGGTCGCCGGGTGTCCGGTCAGATCGACGACGTCGAGCTCGAAGGCCGTCGGCGCCGCGATGATCTGGTGCGGCGTGCCGTCCGCGTCTGCGTCGAGCGTCGTGCGCAGGGACTCGTGGCGCGCGACGACGGCGCCGAGCGCGCGCTCGAGCGCCGCGACGTCGAGTGCACCCCGCAGGCGCACGGTACCCGGAACGTTGTAGTTCGCCTCGCCGGGTTTCAGCTGGTCGATGAACCAGAGGCCTTCCTGGTTCGGATAGAGCGGCACCGACGCGTCGGCCGCGCGCGGGCCGAGGGGTTGTGTGTCACCCGGCCGGCCGGCGCCCTTTTCCCGCAGCATTCGAGCGAGAAGGTCGCGCTTGGCGGGGGATAGACTCATCGATGCACGCCCGCCGTCTCACCGTTCCGCAGCAACCGGGGGGCGCGATGATTCGCCCTCCTCTGCGTCGTCGTCCTCGAGGTCCTTGATCTCCTCGTGGTACTCCTGCTCCGCGTTCACGACCCACAGGTTGTTCGACTCGCCCAGCATCAGGTTGCGCACGGCCAACATGCCCGTGAGCATCGCGTGGTCCTGGTTGTTGTAGCGGTGCAGGCCGTTGCGCCCGATCGTCTGGAAGTTCTCGAACGAGTTCACGTAGTCGCGGATCGTGCCCATGAACTCGGTGTAGTCCGAGTCGTAGACCGGGTAGGACTTCGGCACGCGGAAGACGCAGCCGTCCTCGACGTCGGCTCCGCGAGCGAGGCCGATCTTCTCGACCTCGACCTTGCCGAGCGCGATCAGATCCTCGTCGGGCGTCGTCCACAACTCGTCGCCCTCGTTGCAGAAGTACTCGAGCCCGAGACTCGTCTTCGACTCGTCCGGCAGCATGAACGGGCTCCAGTTCTTGAAGTTCTGGATGCGCCCGACATGTACGGTCGGATCGTGGATGTAGATCCAGTTGTCGTCGAAGATCTCCGCCTTGTCGATGATCAGGCAGACCGTCAGGAAGTCGCGGTACTTGAGCTTGTGCGCCGCCTCGAGCACGTCGGGCGGCGGCGGCGGGTCGAGCTTCTTCAGGAACTCGGAGACGGGCATGCTCGAGATGAACGCGTCCGCCTCGACCACCTCCTCGACGCCGTCCTTCGCGACGACGACGCTCGTGAGGCGCTGGCCGTCGCGGTTCAGACGCACGACGTCGCTGTTCATCTGGACCTGGCCGCCGCGCTCGTCGATCAGCGAGCGGAACATGTTCCACATCATGCCCGGGCCGTGCTTCGGGTAGTGGAACTGCTCGATCAGCGACGTGATCGTGTCCTTCGGCTTGAAGAACATGCTCTTCACCGCGGAGCGCATCGACAGGTTCTTGATGCGCTGGGCGGCCCACTCGGCCTTCAGTTCGGAGCACGGGATGCCCCAGACCTTCTCGGTGTAGGTCTTGAAGAAGGTGTTGAACAGGCGCTTGCCGAAGCGGTTCGTCACCCAGTGCTCGAACGACTCGACCTTGCGGTAGGGCAGGATCTGCCAGCGCATGTAGCTCAGCACGATCAGCACCGCGTTGAAGAAGCCGAGCCCCTTGAGCGCGTTGCCGGGCTTCAGCGGGTAGTCGAAGAACTTGCTCCGGTAGAAGATGCGCGATTTGCGGGGGCGGAGCAGGAACGTCTCGCCCATCACCTCGTCCCACATCTGGCGGACCGCCTTGGACTTCGTGAAGAAGCGGTGCCCGCCCATGTCGAAGCGGTAGCCCTTGTACTCCTGCGTACAGGAGATGCCGCCGACGAGGTCGAGTTTCTCGAACACGCGCGGCTTGACGCCGTGCTTCGTCAGATCGTAGGCCGCAGTGAGTCCGGCGGGTCCCCCGCCGACGATCACGACCCGCTTGTTGTCATCCCGCTTGTTCATGGCAGCCTTGTCGCGCAATCCGAGAAGAGGAGGGCGTACGGACATCGTCCGTTTCGTCCCTGTACCTTTCTTCTCTTCCTCCCCCGTGCGCGGTTCGGACCCGCCCCCGGATTTCGGGGGTGCATGCCGGGCGACCAACCACTGATCCCATTACACCAATCTGACCGCCAAGGGTCCAACTAAATCGTTCCCCAGAAAGCGGTTAAGCCTCGCCGCCGACGCGTCCCGTATCGACACGGCGGCCCAAAAAAAGAAGCGGGGCGGCTCGTGTGAGCCGCCCCGCCAATACCGTTCAGGTCAGGAGTGGATCGTCGGTTACGGCACGACCTCGAAGAACGACATCATGCCCTTGGCCGAGTGCTCCATGATGTGGCAGTGGAAGAGCCAGCCGCCGGACTTCGTCGCGGTCGGCGTCTTGCCGTCGGCATACACCTGGCCGACGCGGCCGGTGTCGTCGAACTTCACCGCCGCGCGGAGCATCGTGCGGGACGAGCCCTTCGCACCCGGGCGCTTCGGAATGATGATCGTGTCCTTCCACTCGCGCGTCGGGAACGGGACCATCTTGTTCTTCGTCGGGTCGTTGTCGTCCTGATACATCAGCGCCAGCGGTTGGAAGAACCAGCCGTGGGCGTGGAACGGGTGGTCCGCGCCGCCCATGTTCATGACCATCCAGATCCGCGTATCGCCGACCTTGACCTTCATCGCGTCGGCCGACGTGACCTTCGGGAAGGGCAGCGGCGCGCCGTTCTTCATCGCGGCGAACATCGGCACCTCGCCCTGCGCGTCCGGCAGGCCGTGGCCGAGCATGACCATCAGCAGCGGCGTGTTGCCGTCGACCGCGATCGGGGTCACCGGGCGCAGCGACTGCGGCGGGATCCACGTCTGCGGGTTCTGGCCCGCGGCGACGTTCGCCGTGAACAGCGGCAACTCTTGGCTCTCACCGTCGGCGTGGAGGTGGCCGATCATCCAGTTCGAGCCGTTCTGCACGAGCGAGTGACGCCCGCGGTGCAGGTCGTGCCACTCGACGGTGACCGAACCCGATGCCAGCGGCGTGAAGACGACCTCCGCGCGCTCGCCCGGGCCGAGCAGGATGCCGAGGTTGCGATCGGGATCCGAGATCAGCTTCGGCGGGCTGTGGCTCAGGTCGAGGACCTTGCCGATCGGCTGCTTCGCGAGCGGTGCCGACAGGAGACCGCCGTCACCACCGATCTGGTAGAGCGTGTGGCCCTGGATGCAGAAGCGCTGGAAGCGGGCGTTCGACGAGTTGATGATGCGCCAACGCTCCGGCACGCCTGCCGTCATGTTGATCGTGCGGCTCGTCTGGCCGTTGAGGAGCAGGTGCGAGCCCTCGCGACCGTTGAGTTGCTCGAGCGCGCGGTCGATCGGCGTAGCCGGCCACTGGGGCTGCAGCGCGAGGAACGAGTCGAGCAGGATGTCGTCGAGGAAGAGCGTGCGCTCCTTGGCGGGGAGGCTCAGCTTCGTGTTCTCGGCCGGGTCGTGGACGAGGAACGAGCCGTAGAGGCCGCGCTCGACCTGCCAGCGCGTGTTGACGTGCGGGTGATACCAGTAGGTCGCCGCGCGCAGCGCGTCGAACTCGTACTTGAAGTAGCCGCCGAACTTCGGGACGGCCGGCTGCGAGATGTGGCTGCCGTCCATCGTCGCCGGGAGTTCCATGCCGTGCCAGTGCACGGTCGTGTCCTCGCCGGTGAAGTTGTAGAAGTGGACGATGATGTGGTCGCCGACGTTGGCGTCGATCTGCGGGCCGGGGACGACGCCGTTGTACGTCATCGACAGCTTCGGCAGCCCCTTGATCCACTCGTGCGTCCAGTTGTACGCGACGAGCACGACCTCGACGGTGCCGGGCGTCGTGCTGAAGTTGTGGAGCTTGTAAATGCCTTCTTCGTTCGGCTGGCCGCCGTTCGTGCAGAAGAGCCCCTTCATTCCGAGATGCTGTGCGGATGCACCGGTCGTGAAGAGACCGACGGCCAGGCACAGCGACAACGCGAGTCGTCGCATCAGACTTCTCCTCTTTACTCCAAACCTGCATCGGCGCGGTCGATCGCGTTGCACGATCGAGTGACGCGCCGGAACCGGGTCGGAAACCACACGAATCCGATCCGGGGTGGGGCGGAACGGCATGTCCGCCACCTCTTCATTCGTTGGTCTACGATACCACGGTTGCGCGCGAATCTGCAAACGATCGGGCGACGCGAGTGCGAAGGGGATGCGCAACTTGGACGGAATTCGGCGTTTTGGTCTCGATCTGAGAGGATTCTCAGCCCGCCGCCTACGCCCGGTCAGCCCTTTCGAGCGCGGAGGAGCACCTCGACGACCTTGCGGGCTTCGGCCGGTGGCAGGCGCTCGAGGCGGGCGCTCAAGTCGTGCAGCATGTCCCGAGCGGCGGCGGAGTCTTCGACGTCGCGCATCACCCGGTGCGCCCGGTAGGCCTCGTAGATCCCGGTCGCGCCGCCGCCGAACAGCGCGAGCGCCGCGCCGACCGGCGTCAGCTCGGCGAGCAGCGGCAGCAGCGACAGCGCGACGCGTTTGGCGACCGCGCCGTCGCCGGTCGTGTTGTGCTCGGCCTCGCGCAGCAGTGCATTCACGCGCGCGTCGGTGCCGATCGCCCGGGTGCCGATCTCGGCGAGTCGTTGCCGGGCGATCGCACGGTGGTCGCGCGCGTCGCGCGTCTCGCCGGCCCCGTCCTGCTCGATGCGCACGTGGCCATGGTCGATCGAGAAGCGGTATTTCGACGGATCGTCGCCCAGGCCGCGGTAGCGGTCCCGCGACTTCCCGCTGCGCCGGTCCACGACGTAGGTGCCGACGTGGATCTCGGTGTCGCGCCCCGGCTTGTTGATCGTGACCGCCGGGACGATCGCATACACGGTCGGGACCAACGGTGCGTGATCCTGCGCCTCGAGTACCGCGGAGCGAGCCTGCAGTCTCGCGGCGACGACCGCGAGCGCGACGCTGCGGAAAGTCGGATCGACATCGGCCAGCGCGGCGACGCGATCGATGCCTTCGGACGTGAACAATTCGTGCAGCTCGTCGGCGAACGGCGCGCGCAGCCCGTCGGCGAACAGGTGGAGCGCCTTGCACGTCTCGGTCGGCGTGCCGTAGCGCTCGAAGGATCCGAACTGCCGTTCGGTGTGCTCCTCGATGCAGCCGACGTGCGTGCTCATCTTGAGGAGCATCAGCTTGAAGCCGCCACGCGGCGTCGTGCCGAAGTTCCCCTCGGCGGCGCCGAGGCTCCCCCACTCGTAGCGCGCGCCGAGGCTCGCCGTGCGGAACACGCCGTTCACCCCGAGCTTGAGGCGGGGCGAGAGGTCCTTCGCGACGAGCCGGTAGAAGACGTCGGCGTCCTCGTGTTCCGCCTCGTCGCTGCACGTCACGTGATGCACGCCGACGACGCCGGCGCGCATCCGTCGGACAGCGGACTTCAGCTCGAACGCCGCCCGATCGAGCGGCTGCTCGACGCCGATGTTCGTGGTCAGTTCGTCGAGAAACCGGTCGATCTCGGCCACTGCGATGCGCGCTCCTTCGCTACTCGTCGGTCGAGTCGGGTGCCTTCTCGGTCGGCGTTCTCCGCTCGTCCGCCACCGGATTCAACTTGCCGAGGTATTGCGGCAGGTCGATCCCGGCTTGCTCGGCGAGCTCGTGCATCGGCGGGAGCGCCCCGATCAGTCCGCGGAGGAATCCCGCGGTCGAGCTGTTGCCGCCGTTGTCGCCGCCGTCCCAGACGGTCACCTTGTCGATCTTCAGGTTCTGGATCGCCTTGACCTGCTCGGCGACCAATTCCGGCATCTTTTCGATCATCAGCAGCGCCGGGGCCAGGTCCTTCCGGTCCGCGCAGCTCGCCATCAGGTCTGCGTAGCCCTTCGCCTTCGCCTCGAGGACGCTCCGCACACCTTCGGCCTCGGCCTTGTACTTCGCGAGCACGCCGTCGGCGTTACCCTGCGCGACGCGGCGGATCCGCTCCGCCTCGGCGTCGGCGTCGATCTCGATCTTCTGGCGCTCGATGTTCTGGAGCACGATCTGCTCCTTCTCGAGCTTGGCCTGCTCGCGCTCGCGCTCGGCTTGCAGCACGTCGCGCTCGGCTTGCGCCATCGCGACCTCACCGCGGCGCTTCGCTTCGGCGCGGCGCTCCGCGAGCGTCGCTTCGTAGTCGGCGATCGATGCGCGCGACTCGTTCTCGCCCTTGGTCGCGTCGGCTTCGAGCGACGCGACGCGCACGCGCTGTTCGGCCTCGGCCTGCTTCTTGCCCTGCACGGCGATCGCCTGCTGGGCCGCGATCGCGACGTCCTGTGCCCGCGACGCCTCGGCCTCGCTCGACACCGTCTCGGCCTCGAGTTTCGCGACCGTGATACGCTGATCGCGGTCGGCCTCCTTCTGGCCCATCGCCGACTGCGCGTGCTGGGTCGCGACCTGCACTTCCTTGTCGCGGTTCGCGGCCGCCTGGCCGATCTCACCGGAGCGATCCGCCTCGGCGACCTCGACCTTCGCCTGGTTGATCGCGGTCGCTGCCGCTTTCCGGCCGAGCGCTTCGATGTAGCCCGACTCGTCGGTGATGTCGCGGATGTTCACGTTGATGACCTGCAAGCCGATCTTGTTCAGCTCGTAGTTCACGTTCTTGTTGACGAGGTCGAGGAACTTCTCGCGGTCCTGGTTGATCTCCTCGATCGTCAGCGTCGCGATCACGAGGCGCATCTGGCCGAGGATGATGTCCCGCGCCTGGTGCTGGATCTCCTTGTCGCCGAGTCCGAGCAGACGCTCCGCGGCGGCGTTCATGATCTCGCGTTGCGTCGAGATGCCGATCGTGAACGTCGACGGCACGTTGACGCGGATGTTCTTCTGCGACAGCGCGCTTTGGAGGTCGATGTCGATCGCGAGCGGTTCGAGGGACAGGTAGGCGTGGTCCTGGAGCAGCGGGACGACGAACGTGCCGCCACCGTGGAGGCACTTCGCCGCGCGCTCGTCGCGCACCTTGCCGTAGACGACGAGGATCTTGTTCGACGGGCAGCGTTTGTACTGCTTGACGACGATCACGAGGATCGCCAGGACGAGCATCAACGGCACGACGACGAGTGCGATCTGCGTCGGTGCCATGCTGTTTTGCGCAAAGAGCGCCATCAGGGTATCGGGCATTCGGGTTTCCTTCCGCTTCGTCTTGTCTATGTCGTTGGCGGGTCGATCGAGCGGAGGTCGACGATGTCGCTCCGCACGACGTCCACGCCGATCTTGGCGAGTTCGTCTTGTGCCTGTTGCCGTACGGCGTCCCAGTAGCGCTCGCGATCACTGTCGAGTTCGGCGTCGGTGAAGCGCCCGGTCACCTGGCGGATCGCACTGTCGGCGAGGCCGCGGCATTGCTCGCGAATCGCGTCGTCGTCGAGCCCGAGGAGCCGCGTCGCGGCGCGCTTCATCGCGGCCGGCTCGGTCGAGATGCCCACCGTCCAGCTCGATCCGACGGCGACGCGAACCTCGCGCTCTTTCGTCAGCACCGGCGACGTGTCGGCGTCGAACTCGATCGGGTCGAGCGAGAGATAGTCGCGGTCCTGGAGCAGCGGAACGACGAACGTGGTGCCGCCGTGGAGGCACTGCACCTCGTTCGGCTTGCCGGGGCCCCGCGGGCCGGTGACCACGAGGATCCGGTTCGCCGGGCACCGGACGTACTGCCGACTGACGCTGAAGAGCACCAGGAGAACGATGATCACCGGGACGAAGACGATCACGATCTGCGTCCAGTCCATCGCCTCCCAGAGCAGCGTTATTGTGTTCACTCCACCCCCCGCGTGGCCGTTACCCGTCGGCCGGCTCGACGACCATCGTCTCGTCCGGACGAGCCTCGACGATCCGCACGTCGGTGAACGCTTCGAGCTTGGGGCCCGTGCTCAGCGCGCGCATGATCTTCTGCCGCCCGGAGACCGTGACCTGCACCTCGCCCGATCCCTCGCCCTTCGCGGGGATCGTCAGGTAGACGCGGCCGATCGCCCCGATTGCGGTCGTGACGTCGTAGTCTTTGTGCGCGTTGAGCTTCCTCGTCATGTACATCAGCCCGGACGAGAACAGCATCATCGCGATCCCGAAGCCACTGGAGACGACGGCGGTGATCAACCCGTTCAGATCCCAATCGATCCGACACGCGAGCCCCATCCAGCCGGCGCCCATGAAGAACGCGAGGATCGACAGCACCGAGAAGAACCCGAACGCGCTGTCACTGTCGGCGCCGTCGAGATCGGTGTCGAAGCCGTCGTCACCGCCGAGAAACGCCGCGATTCCGAGGCGGATCAGAAACAAGCCGCTACCGACGAGCGCCATGATCGCATAGGCGACGACGTCCGGGCCGTGCCCGAGAAGCGCGTCGAAATCGAACAGCAGTTTGAGCAGGTGCATGCAACCTCGCCTCGTGACAGACCCGGTGTGACGCGCACATTGTAGAGAACGGCCCGGTCGTTGGCGACCGAGCAGTGGCGTCGGATACGCGCGACGCGCCGATTATTCGGCGGAGCGTGCGGCGGGGCAGCCTACCGGCCGGTCGGGATCATCCCGGCGAGTGCGTCGAATCGTTCGACGAGGCCGGCCGCGCCGGTGCGCCGTGCCGCGTCGCGGCCGCGGCGGATCGCGTCGTGGGCGCCGTCGGCGTCGCCGGTCGCGAGGCGGGCGGCCGCGAGCGTGTAGAGGAGTGGCGGGGAGGCACCGTCGGTTCGGGCGTTCGCCCGAGTGGCCAAGTCGAGCGCGCGCGACGCGTCTCGCTTCCCGGGGTCGTCGTGGTTGAGCAACGCCGACGCGAGCCCGTTCAACGAGCCGACCAACGCCGGCGCGGCGTCGAGCGCCGCCTCGAAGTGTTCGATCGCCTCGTCGAACGCGCCGCGGAGCAGGCAGTCGTTGCCGAGCGCCTCGCGGGCTTCGGCGAGGTCGGGGCGTTGTGCTGCGGCGAGGCGATAGTGGCGAAGCGCGTCGTCGGGCCGGCCGTCCAGCGCGTGCAGGCGCGCGAGTGCGACGTGGGCGTCCGTGAGCGACGGCCGCTCGTGCACCGCGCGTTCGAGCCAGCGTTGCGCGTCGGCCTTGCGCCCCTCGCTCATCGCGTGTGCGGCGAGGCGCGTCTCCGCGAGGCCGAGGCCGTCACGCGCGGCCAAGGCGCGATAGTGGCGCAGCGCTTCGGCCGACGCGCCGCTGCGTTCGAGCTGGCGGGCGAGGTTGTACTCGGCCTTCCAGTAGCCGGGTTCGAGGCGGAGCGCGGTCTCGAGAGCGGCGATCGCGCCCGTCGTGTCACCGGCGATCGCCAGCGCCGCGCCCAGGTTCGTGTGGCCGCGCACGTTGTCCGGCACCGCAGCCACGGCGCTCCGCCAGATCGCGACGCGGGAGTCGTAGTCGCGGTAGCGCGCGGCCGACGCGAGCGCGAGGGCGACGACGACGGCGACACCGACGGCGCACGCGAGGCGGCCGGCGGTGACCGACCGCCGCGCCCAGCCGAACCACGCGCCGCCGAGCGCGATCGCGATCGGACCGGCGAGTGCGAGGTAGACGCGTCGTTCCGCCGCGACTTCGGTGTGAATCGGGATCCAACTCGACGTCGGTGCGAGCGTCAGGAAGAACCACGCGCCGACGAATCCCCACGGCGACCGGCGAAGGAGCGACCAGCCGGTGGCCGCGAGCAGGGCGAGCACGAGCGCGCCTGGCAGCGCGGCGTCGCGCCACGGAACGTCGCGGGGGCGGCCGTAGTCGATCGAGAGTGGTGTCGGCCAGGCGATGAGTCGGAGGTAGTGCGGGACGACCTGCGCCTGGTTGCGCAGGTAGCGGAGCGCCGGGGCCGTCGCGTCGCCGTCGTTCGCATCGACCGCGCGTGGGGCGGTGACCGAGGCGATCCGGTCGCCGTGGCCGTCGCGGGGCCAGAGCACGCCGGCGAGCACGAGCCAGGTCGCCGCCAGGCCGACGAGCAGTGCGCGGTTGCGACGGATCGCCCCGACGCCACCGAAGCAGAAGAGCCATGCGGCCGCGACGATCGGCGCCGTGACCATCGACTCCTTCGTCCCCATGCCGAGCGCACACGCCGCGATCGCGACTGCGGCCCACGCGCGGCGACGCTCCGCGTCGGCGCGGATCGTCGCGTAGAGCGTCCCGGCGAAGAACAGCGCCATCAGCGACGTCGTCCGCTGCGTCACGTAGCCGACGCACTCGGTCTGGATCGGGTGTGCGGCCCAGATCGCGGCGCCGACGCACGCGAGCCCCGCCGCGGCCCTGCCGGCGCCGACGCGAACGAGGGTCCGGCGGGCGATGCCGAACACCAGCAGTGCGACGAGTGCGTGGATCGCGATGTTGACCGCGCGGTACCCGCGCCCGTCGTCGCCGGTCAGCACGTGATTCCACGAGAACGAGTGCGCGGCGACCGGCCGGCCGTCAAGGGGCGTGAACGGCGGGGCGGGCGGCATCACCCATGGCGCCCAGACGCGGCGGACGTGGGGGTTCTCGACGAGGCCCGGCCAGTCGTCGAACACGAACACCCCATCGAGTCCGGGCAGCGACGCCCCGACCGCGATCGCGAAGACGAGCGCGCCGAGCGCGTGGATGCGCCCTCTCGTCGTCGGCTCCGATCGATCTTCGCCCGCCATCCGGCTCACTCTACCATGCGCGGATCGCGGTCGCTTCGGCGTCGTCCGGCGGGCTGCTACAATGGACCCGCTCGTCCCGCCGTCTCCCGTCCCGAAGCGACCCATGCCCCAGCCCTCTCGTTCCTGGATCGTCACGAACGTCCTCGTCACCGTGGCGGCGATCGCGCTCTTTGCATACAGCGCGTGGCGTGCGCACGCGGTCGACATCACCCACGACGAGGCGACGACCTACATCCAGTACGCCCGGCAATGGACCTATCACGAGGCGATGACGCGGGCGGACACCGCCGCGAACCACTTGCTCAACACCGTCGCGATGAAGGCGGGGGCCGATCTGTTCGGGCCGACGCAGCTCGCGCTGCGGTGGCAGAGCCTGCTCGCGCACGCGCTCTACCTGGTCGTCGGGGTCTTCTGGCTTCGTCGCTTCCGAAGCGCGCCGGTGCTCGCGTGCGGGTTCGTCCTGCTCAACGTCAATCCCTACCTGCTCGATTTCTTCTCGCTCGCGCGGGGCTACGGGCTCGCATGTGCCTTCACGCTGGCCAGCGCGGTGAGCCTGTTTCGCCTCGTCGAGACCGGCCGATGGGGTTTCGGCTGGCTCGCGCAACTTCTCAGCGCACTCGCGGTTCTCGCGAACTTCTCGCTGCTCCACTACCACGCGGCGATGATCGTCGCGTTCAACCTCTACGTGCTCGCGAGCGCACCGACCGGTCGTGCTGCGTTCGTCGAGTGGGTGTGCAAGCGAAACGTGCCGACCGCGGTGATCGCGATCGACCTCGCCGCGATCGTCTGGCGGCCGCTGACCGAGCTGCTCGCGAAGAAGGAGCTCTACTTCGGAGGGACCACCGGGTTCTGGACGGACACCGTGCAGTCGCAGATCTACGGCTTTCTCTACGACTACGCGGATCCGGCGTTCGCGTTGCCCGACGCGATCGGCTTGACCGCCGGCCGAGCGCTCCCCGCGCTCGAGTGGTTCGTGATCGGGGTGCTCGCGCTTGCCGGGATGATCCTGCTGTGGCGCGTGGCCCGTCGTCGCACGCCGATGCAGACCGCGTTGCCGTATGCGCTCGCGCTGCTGCTCGTGCCGGCGCTGGCGACGATCGTGCTGTTTCGGATCAACGACACACGCTTCTTGATGCTGCGAACCGGTTTGTTTTTTCAGGTGCTGTTCATGGTGACGGCGACGCTCGTCGCCGCTGCCGCTCTCCGGGTGCCGCGACTCCGTTGGGCCAGCGGGTCGCTTGCGATGGCGGTCTGCGTGCTCATCGCCGCACATGCGATCGGCCGCATGAACGGCTTCTACGCGCTCGACTGGCGCAAGCAGTCATGCACACGCGAGATGATCGCCGACGTCGATCGACACCGTCACGTCTACCACGGGGGCGCTGCGGTGCGGCTCGCTGCGGATTGGCGGCTCGATGTCCCGGTGCAGTTCTACCGGATCGCCGAGCGGCTCGATTGGCTCTGGCTCGAGCAGTTCGACGTGTGGAAGGGAACGAAGGGGATCCAGGCCGACTACTGGTATTGCCACGAGGCAGACGTCGGTCGGCTGTCGAGCCGGACCGACTTGCTCAAGGCCTACGAAGCCGCGCGCGCGCCGTTCCTGACCCCGCCGATGTTGCGCGTCACACGCCCCTGAGCCACGCGATGATCGCGTCGGCCGCGACGCGGTTGCCCCGGGCGTTCCAGTGCGTGTCCCGCGGTTCGTATGTGCGTCCGTCGGCTTCGGCTGCACGCAAGGCCGGCAGCAGGTCCAGGCACGGCACGCCGCGCGCGGCGAAGAACTCGGTGAGCACGCGCTGCGGGCGATCGCGATCGAAGCGCGCCGCGTCCTCGCCGACGACCGATTCCCACAGCGTGTCGTTGACCTGGAACTCGTCCGGGATCACGACGATGCGGAGCTTGTCGCCGATCGTCTCGTGCATCTGCTCGAGCACTGCGAGCGTCGACGCGTAGCGGCGCCTCGTCTTGCGCGACGGCTCGCGTTCGCAGATGCGGGCGCGCCCGCGTTCGACGTCGAGGAACGCCGCTTCGGTCAGCGCCACCGGCTCTTGCGCGCCGGCACCGCGACCCCGCGCACCGCCGCGCGATGCGAGCAACCGCTTGACGACCGCCACGCTCATCAGCGCGTCGGCGTGCAGAAACGACCGTGACTTGCGCACGTCGAAGTCGTTGCCGACGAACACGCAGACGAGCACGAGGTCCGGGTCGTAGCGGATCGCGTCGGTATTCCACAGGTGCAGGTAGTCGCCCGGGTTGATCGCCGGCACGCCGAAGTTGTAGACCTCGGTCGGCGTGGACGCGTCGAGTCCCTCGTCGACGAGGGTGAGGAAGTTCTGCTCGATCGGGACGATGCCCGGTCCGAACGAGTCGGCGAGCGCGACGATTCGCCGCACGCCGGGCGTTCGCGCGACGACGAACGGCTCGTCGAAGAACCCCTGGGGGTTCAGGCGCGTGCCGAGGAACGGTTGGTTCGGGCGTCCGCGCCAGTGGGCGAGGTGTGCGGCCGCGGTCGCATCGATCGGGGCGAAGATCGGCGACGACGAGGTCGCGGCGACGACGCGCAACGCCACCTCGCCGAGCAGGAGCGTGGCGGCCGCGATCGCGACGACGGTGGTCACCGGGCGCAGAATGTGGTCGCACACACGGTCGGCGGCACGCCGCAGCGGCGGCACCGCGAGCACGACCGCCCATGCGCCGAGGCCGATCGCGATCGCCGTGCGATAGAAGCGCGACGGCGATCGCGGCCCGACGATCCACGTCGCGACGAGCGTCGCGATCGCGATCAGCAGGGCGACCCAGAGGGCACGGACGACGGGGCGGGCGGCGGGCATGCCGCCCTTATAGCACCGCTACGTTTCCTTGCGGATCAACCGGTCGAGCGCGTCGCCGTCGGTCGCGAGCAACTCCTGGACCCGCGGGCCGTCGACGCCCGCGACGATGATGTCGCCGACCTCGTCGTGCACCGTCTCGAAGATCCCGTGGTCGCGCATCTTCGCGGTCTGGTAGCGGTTGTCCGCGGTCGGGCTGACGTAGTGCACCGCATCGGCGTTGTACCGGTGCACGAGGAACAGGTGGATCAGCGTCATCAGTCGCTTCTTGCGGAGCGCTTCGTCGAACGTGTTCTGGTCGCGAACCGACAGGATCGTGCGGCCGCGCCGGTCCTGGATCGTCGAGAAGATCACGTTCGCGACCGGATCTCCATCGGCTCCGAGGATCGACAGTTCGAGCAGATCGGAGCCCGCGCGGTGCGGCCGCAACGCGACCGCGAGGCCGGCGGGCAGCCGATAGTGCTCCGCCCACCGTGCCAACCATCCGGCGAGCAGCGACTTCGGCACCTCGGTCTGCACGAGGTGCTGGTGCTGGGTCGAGTCCTTGCCCATCGCCTTCGTCGTCGCGGTGCGGCCGGACGACGCGACGAGCGCCGCATCGAGGCGCGGACCGCCGACGAGCGTCTGTGGCGTGCGGTAGGGCGACTCGAGCAGCCGGATCTTGCGCTGGAGCCGCGCGAGCGCGAGCATCCCGTCCTGACGCAGCGCGGTCGCGAACTCCTCGGACGCGACGCCGTCCACCTGGTGGCCGCCGTAGGTGATGAAGTTGAACACGAAGCCGAGCTTGCCGAGTTCCTCGGCGAAGTGCCGCATCTCCTCGTCGGTCATGCCGGTCGTGTCCCAGTTGAACGACGGCGACAGGTTGTAGGCGAGCATCTTGTCCGGGTAGACCGCGTGGATCGCGTCCGCGAAGCGCTTGGCGTCGGCGAGGTTCGCGGTCTTCGTCTCCATCCACAGCACGTCGGCATACGGCGCTGCGGCGAGCGACTTCGCGATCGCCCACGGGATCCCGCCGCGCACCTGGTAGTAGCCCTCCGGCGTGCGCGCGAGTTCGCAGTCCCAGATCACGTGGATGCCCAGGGCCTTCGCGCGTGCCTTCGCGACGTCGAGCGACGCCGTCTTCGCGAACGCGCGCCACTCGTCGACCGACATCGCGAACGACTCGCCTTCGTTCTCGCGGAACTCGAGCACCGACGCGACGGCGTCGCCGTAGGTCTTGAGCGCCGCCTCGGTCTCCCAGGTCCTGACGAGTCGTGTGGCGGCCTCGTCGTAGAGCGACGCGACGGTGCCGTCGCCGCATGCGAAGCGTTCGGCGTTCGTGCGTACCATCGATGCGATGCCGGCTTTGTCGAGCCAGGCGTCGGCCGCGGCGTATTCCTCGTCGGCGATCGCGTAGAGGCGGTGGCCGGTCAGCTCGTCGATCCCGGCGCGGTGGAACGCGCGTAGCAGCGCGAGGACGCACGTCTTGTACGGCGGCAGCGAGACGTTGGTCGCGCCGAGCAGGAACGGCTGATCGCGCTCGTCGCCGCGGCCGTCGAGCAGCGTCGCGGCTTCTGCATCGGTGCGCGCGACGACGATGCCGGGGACACCCATGACGTCGAGCTGGAACCGCGCGGCGTTGAGCCGCTTGATCTGTTCGTCGGACGCGACGAGCACCTTGCCGCCCTGGTGGCCGCACTTCTTCGTTCCCGGACGTTGGTCCTCGATGTGGTAGCCGGTCACGCCGACTTCGACGAAGCGTCGGACGAGGTTGCGCACGTGCGGGTCGCCGCCGTGCCCGGTGTCGGCGTCCGCGATCAGGAACGGGCGGTAATCGTGTTTCGGTGTCGCGGCCCGTTGCTCCTCGGTCATCTGCGAGCGCGCGAACTGCTGGTTGCGATCGGCCGTGAGGAGCGCACGGACGATCACCGCGGCCTCGTCCGGCACCTGGCTCAGCGGGTAGCTCGCGAGATCCGGCCCCGGATCCTCGGAGAGCGACCCCTTCGCCGACGTCGCCCAGCCGCCGACGTAGATGCCCTCGATGCCGAGCCGCTTCATCACGACCGCTTGCCCGGGTGTGTACGGGCCGAACGTCGTGATGCAGCGGCCGGCTTCGAACAACTCGCGAAGGCGGCGATGGAACGCATCGGCGCACGCGCGGGCGACCGGGTAGTCGACTTCGATCGAGCCGCGCTGCGCGACGACCTGCCGCGCGGTGTAGAGGCGCACGATGCCGTCGAAGCGCTCGCTCTCGAGCCACGCGCGGGTGCGGCGGATCGCGTCCTCGCGCGTGAGCGGTGCGGCGTCAGGCGACGTTGAAGTCGAGGTTCCGGGTGATGCGGGTCGCGTCATGGCGAAGGGCCTCCAGGATCCGGTCGGTTCGTTCTCGTGCCGTCGCGGAATCGTCGACGCCGAGCGTGATGTTGAGGAAGTCGACGGCCCACGGCGGCTTCGGGTCCGCGCGCACGTAGTCGTCGACGATCGCGCGTGCGATCGGCAGTGTCGTGTCTTTGGATGCGTCGTGGACGTCGCGGTCGTCCGCGGCGACGAGCTTCGCGAACTCCTCGTCGAGGAGTCGCGCGAGCAGCGTGTCGTTGAGTGCGTCGCCGGCTCGAATGCCGACGGCTGGGTCGTCCTCGGTGAACGGCGCCGCCTTGTGCAGCCACTCCCACAGGATGCCGAGTCGGATCTCGGCGGTCGCGAGATCTTCCATCAGGAAGAGCACGTCGTCGTCGCCGAACGCGTCGGCCGGCTTGAGCGCCGCTGCTTGCAGGCCGCGACCGAACGCGTTCGCGTATTGCAGGGCAACGCTCAGAAGGTCACGCGCCCCGGCGACCGTGCGGGGCCCGGCCTCGAGCGCGACGAGTGCGTCCGCGTCCTCCTCGCCGTAGCCGAGCGGGGGAAACGTCCGGTCGAGCGCGTTGTCGCGTCCGAGTCGTTCCCAGACGGGGCGGACGATCGGCACCATCTTCCAGTGCGCGACCCACTTGCCGCTCGCGCCGGCGGCCGCCTCGCGCTCGGCACCGGCGACGGCGCGTTCCATCGCCGCGGCGACGCCGGCCGGCGAGCCGACCGGGATGTTCGGTTCCATGCCGCCTTGCCACAGCACGTGGCGCCCGTTGCGGTCGGGCGTGTTCGCGGCGCGGCGCACGCGGTCTTCGTATGCGCGCATGTAGCCGAACGTCATCGTGATCGCGTCGATGTTCGGGTGCCGGAACGCCGGGTCCCACGCCATCGCGTCGGCCACGCTGTGGATGTAATCCCAGCGGCCGGTGTTGAACCCGACGAATCGCGGCGCGAGCGCGGCGCGGATCTCCATCAGCTGGAAGCTCGCCTCGATCTGCTCGACGAGCACGTAGGTCTTCACGGTGCCCACCGCGAGGCCGAGTGCGCCTTCGATCGCCGCGAGGATGTCGTGCCAGAGCGCGGCTTCCTCCGCGGTCTGGATCTTCGGCAGGTAGAGGACGATCGAACGCCCGGCGGCGCGCAGTCGGGCGTGGTTGTTCCCGACGAACAGGGCCGCGTCGACGATCGACGCCGAGAAGCCGCGGCCGTCGGCGCGCGCGACGTGGCGGTCGTCGAGGTGCAGGCCGCGCGGTCGGTAGATCAGTGTCGTTCGCTCGAGTTGCTGCCGCCAGTCGTCGAACAGCGTGCGGCCGAGGGCGTCCCCGGCCCATGCGTTCATCGCCGTTGCGACGTCGGCCGCGACGTCGAGGAATCGCGGGTCGCGGCCGATCGCGGCACGGATCGCACGCTGGCTCTTGAGCGCCATCGCACCGAGTTGGCCGAGGGCGTCCTCGCCGTCGAACATCCAGCCGTCGGCGCCGGACAGCAGCGCGTAGGCGACGTTGCGGAGGTTCGTCTCGATCGACGCGCCCGGCCGGGCGGCGGGCCCGGTCCCCTGGATCCATTGCCGACGGAGGTCGGCGGGAATCTCGATGCCCTCGAAGTCCCCGGCGCGCGCGGCTGCGACAGCGATCGACGTTCGCGGGATCGTCGCGCTCGGATCGAGGAACCCGATCGGCATCCGTTCGTGTGCGCGGCGCCGGCGGCGCATCGCGCGGGCACGGAGGATCGCGATGCGGTCGTCGTCGAGTGGTGCCGCGGCATGGAGCGCGGCCGCGGCGTCCGGCCCGAGCAACTCCGCCGCGTGATGGCGGATCGTGGGCCCGAGTGCGAGCGCGCCGCCGGATGTCGATACCGAGCCCGTCATCAAATCGCCCAACCCCATCGGATACCGCTTGTTAGGATCGGCGGGATCGGGGGGTGCGTGAGCGAATTTGCACGATTCGCGTCGCGGATCGGGCCGGGTGCGCACGTTTCCCGTGGAGTCGCCGGCGTGCTACGCTCGGCGTGCGAACACGAGACCCCAGCCCGGAGGTAGCCGATGCTTCGCCTTGTCGTGATGGCCGTCGCGGTCGTCGGTCTGATGTCGTGCAGTCAATCCGCACCGCCGGAGCGGGCGGGGGAGGTCGAGCGAATGAGCGATTCGAAGGCGGAGGTGTCGCGTATCGCGACGTTCGGCGCCGGGTGCTTCTGGTGTGTCGAGGCGGTGCTCGAGCAGGTCGACGGCGTCCTGTCCGTCACCTCGGGCTACATGGGCGGTGACGTCGAGAATCCGACCTACAACGCGGTGTGCACCGGGGCGACCGGGCACGCCGAAGTCGTCCAGGTCACGTTCGATCCGGACGTGCTGTCCTACGAGGCGCTGCTCGAGTGGTTTTGGAAGCTGCACGATCCGACGACGCTGAATCGACAGGGCGGCGATCGGGGAACGCAGTATCGCTCGGCGATCTTCTACCACGACGACGCGCAACGCGCCGCCGCGATCGCATCGAAAGAGAAGAAGGACGCGTCCGGCGCGTTCGCCGATCCGATCGTCACCGAGATCACGGCGGCCTCCACGTTCTACAAGGCCGAGGTCAAACACCAGGACTACTACCGGCTGAACAAGAACGAGAACCCGTACTGCCCCGCCGTGATCGCCCCCAAGCTCGAGAAGCTCGGCCTGAAGAAGTAGCCACGCTCGCTGCGGCGGATCTGTCCCGTTTCGGGTCAGATTCGCGCCAGCGAGCCATCGCGCGTTCGTTTGCTGCGCTTGGCGGGCCGGTTGTGCACCGATTTTCGCGATGCGTGCGCTTGGCGCGGTGATTCTGCACCCGATGCCGTTCATTGGCAGTGCATTCGATACACCTTGGTGCAACATCGGCCCGCGACCCGCATGGATGCCACGTGAATGGTGCAGGATCCGCGCGCCAAACGCATTCAAACCCAGCAGGCCGGCCACGGCGCCGGGCGTGACGGTTAGAACCAGACGCGCACTGACGCGAGGGCGCCCCAGCGGGCGTTGCCGTCCGGGCCCTCCATCGTCTGCCAGACGGGGAGGCGGACGCTGAGTTCGAGTTGCAGGTTGGGGAACGGGAAGAGCTGCACGCCGGGCGCGAGCCACAGGCGATCGCCGTCGTCGTCGAGGCCGCGCGTGGCGCGCGACTCGAAGCGGTGTTCGTAGAGGACTTCGAACATCGGGCGCACTTCGAGCTGCCGCTGCTCGACGTCGATCACGTCGGGCGTCGCGCGCCAACGCCAGGCCGCGTTGATGTGGATCGTCTCGCCGAGGCGGAAGCCGTCGTGGCGCGTGTAGTGGCGGAAACGCGCCTCGGTCGAGAAGCGGTGTCGGTCCCGGATCCAGGTGAACGCGCCGCCGCCACCGAAGGTCCAGCCGCCCGAGCTGATCTGTAGCTGCCGCGGGATCACGACGCCGTTGGCGCGTTGGCTGTCGCGGCCGACGGGGACGCCCAACTCGGCGAACGCGGCGAGACGCGTCGCGTCCTGCTCGCCGTCGTGTCGCAGCAGGGACGCCTTGAGCTGGAAATGCGGGTCCGCGAGCCCACCGAGCACTTCGCGCGCGCCGAACCCGTCGGCGCCGACGAAGCGAACGCGCCGATACCACACCGACTGGCTCTCGGCCTCGAACTCGAGGGACTGCGACAAGCCGATCTTGAGTCGCGTCGCGGTGCGCAGATCGAACACGTTCGTCGTCTCGTACGCTTCGATGCGCGCGCCGAGGTCCGGCGTCAGACGTGACGTGATGCTGCCGCTCTCGGTGAAGGCCTGGCCCGTCGCCGTCGCGGCGGCGACGAGGAGGCACGCGACGACGCGGATCACGGTTCGAGGCCGTAGTCGGCGATCTTCTTGCGCAGCGTCGTCGGCGATATCTCGAGCTGCTTCGCGGTGCGTGTCACGTTCCACTCGTTCGCGTCGAGCGCGCGCCGCACCGCGCGACGTTCGGTCTCGCGTAGCGGCACGACGCCCTCGTCCGTCGAGGGGCGATCGGGGTCGGCCAGGGGCACCGCGAGTTCCTCTTCGGTCAGCGCGTCTCCCGGCGCGATCGCGATCGCGCGCGTCAGCACGTTCTCGAGTTCGCGCACGTTTCCCGGCCAGTCGTAGGCGGCGAGTCGGCGCATCGCTTCGTCGGACACCGACCCGATCCGTCGGTGGAGCGTGCGGCCGAGTCGTTCGACGAGGTGCGCGACGAGCAGCGGCAAGTCGTCGCGTCGTTCCCGCAGCGCCGGCAACTCGATGCGCGTGACGCCGAGCCGGTAGTAGAGGTCCTCGCGGAATCGTCCTTCGCGGACCAGCGCGGCCGCGTCGCGGTTCGTCGCGGCGATCACGCGGGCGTCGAGCGCGAGCGTGGCGTCGCCGCCGACGCGCTCGAACGTGCGCTCCTGCAACACGCGGAGCAGCTTCGCCTGCAGTTCGAGCGAGATCTCCGAGATCTCGTCGAGGAACAGCGTGCCCGAACCCGCTTGCTCGAAGCGCCCGGCGCGCGTGCGATCCGCGCCGGTAAACGCACCGCGCTCGTGGCCGAACAGCTCGCTCTCCATCAGCGTCGGCACGATCGCGGAACAATTGACCGCGACGAACGGCTTGCCGGGCGCCGACGCCTCGTGGAGCGCGTGCGCGACCAGTTCCTTGCCGGTGCCCGTCTCGCCTTCGATCAGCACCGTGACCGGCGAACGCGAGAGGAGCCCGATCTGCTTGACGACCTCGACGATCCGCCGGTCGCGGCCGACGATCTCGCCGGGCGGCGCGGGCGGGGTGTCGATCACGAGGGCGTCCGGCCCCGGCGTCGCCAGCCGGCGCTGGCGCTCGAGCTTCTCGAGCACGAGTAATACGTCGTCGAGCGCGAACGGCTTCCGCACGTAATCGAACGCGCCGAGGCGCATCGCCTCGATCGTCGCCTTCGTGTCCTGCTGGCCGGTCACCATCACGACCGGCACGTCGATGCCCTCGTCGGCGAAGGCGCGGAGCACGTCGAGGCCCGTCGCGTCCGGCAGGCCGAGGTCGAGCAGGACGAGCTCCGCGTCGCCGTCGCGCGCGGCCTCGATGCCGTCGGCGGCACGGTTCTCGAAGGCGACGTCGTGGCCGTGGGCCGCGAGCTGGATCTGCAGCGAGCGGCACAGCGCGCGATCGTCGTCGATGATCAGGATCGCGGTCATGGCGCGCCGGGCAAGGTGATCACGAATCGCGTCCCGCCGCCGGGGACGTCCTCGGCGGCCACGCGGCCGCCGTGATACTCGACGATCTTCTTGACGTTTGCCAGACCGAGCCCGGTGCCGCCGTCGCGGGTCGTGAAGAACGGCTCGAAGATCCGCGCGCGGTTCGCGGGCGGGATCCCGTTACCGTCGTCCGACACGGTGACCTCGACGCCCGACGCGATCGGCCGGGCAGCGATCTCGATGCGGCCGCCCGCACCGACGGCGGCGAGTGCGTTCTCGACGAGGTTGCCGAGCACGCGCCGCATGAGCTCCGGGTCGGCGCGGAGGGGGCGATCGCCGAGGCGGTCGTCGATCACCGGCGCGATGCCACGGGCATCGAGTTCGCCGCGCAGGTCGATCAGCACGTCGTCGACGAGGTCGCCGAACGGGAGGTCGACCGGCGCCGGCTCGAGCGGGCGCCCGTAGTGGAGCAAGTCGGCGAGCATGCTCTCCAGGCGCGCCACCTGCGCGGTCGCGATCGCGGCCAGCTCGGCGTGTGCGGGATCGTCGCCCGCGCGCGCGGCGAGCGGCCCGAGGTTCAGCTTGACCGACGCGAGCGGATTGCGCATCTCGTGGACGATGCTCGTGCTGAGGCTGCCGACCGCGGCCAGCGAGGCCTGGCGCCGCACGCGTGCTTCGGCCGCGTCGAGTTCGTCGAGCATCGCGTTGAAGGCCGTCGCGACGTCGCGGTCCTCGGCGGTCCCGCGCGGTTCGAGGCGACGGCTGCGCTCGCCCGCGGCGATGCGCCGCGACGCGTCGGCGAGGTCGCGCTGCGGCCGCGACAGGCGGCGGGCACCGATGAACGCGAGCGCGACGATCGCCGCGAGGGTCAACAGGGCCGTGCGTCGAGCGCGGCTGCCGAGCGTGTCGACGAGCTCGAACGCTTCGTCCGGATCCACGTCGACGACGAGCCGGCCGAGGCCGTCGACCGCCGTTGCGACGCCGAGTCGCATCGCGTCGCCGTCGCGATACTTCGACGGCGGACCGTCCATCGGAAGCGCGCTGGCCGGGTCCGCGTCGCCCGCGAGCAGCAGCCTTGCGCGGCCGCTCGTGCCGAGGCCGTTGGGGTCGGCCAGGATCGGTGCGATCACCGACGCGAGGTCGAGCCGCGCGACGACGTAGCCGACGGTCCGATCGGACTGCTGAATGCCGTGGCCGGCGAATGCTTCGGTAGCGTCGCCGCGACGGCGCGCGTCCGACACGACGAATCCGCCCGACGCCTGGAGCGCGCGCTTGAACGGCTCCGGCAGCTCGGTCGCATCGATCGCGCCGTCCGCCGCGGTGTCGCTCACGCGCTGCCATCGCTCGTCGAACGACGCGATCGTCCGGTAGATGCGGTCGTGCTGGCAGATGTTCTTCAGGAAGTCGCAGCAGGCCGCGCCGAGCGGTGTGCCGTCGTCGGGGGGGCGATTGCACGCACCGACCGTGCACGGGGCGACCGCGAGGAAGCTGAAGTCCGACTCGACCTCGACCCGCCACCGTTCGAGCCGCGCCTTGCGCGAGTCGAGCACGGAGCGGAGGTAGCGATCACCCAATTCGCGGATCGCGCTCTCGGCATCGCGGTAGCCGAGCACCGATACGACGAGCAGCGGGCCGAGGCCGATCGCGGCCATCCAGATCAGGAGCTGCCACGTCAGCGAGCGGGCGAAAGAGGGTCCGGACATCGCCGTGAAGCATACGCGATGTCGGGCGTTCCGGCACGCGGTGGCATTCGCCCGGCTCCCTGCTACACTTCGCCCCGGGAGGTTCGTGGCCCATGATCATTCTCGGGGTTCACGCGGTCACGCACGATGCGTCCGCGGCACTCATCGTCGACGGCCGTGTCGTCGCGGCGGCCGACGAGGAACGGTTCACGCGCGTCAAGCACGCGCCGGGCGCGCTTCCGGTCAACGCGATCCGATTCTGCCTCGAGACTGCCGGCATCCGCCCCGAACAGGTCGACCTCGTCTCCTATCCGTGGAACCGAGACGTGCTCCGGACCCGGCGCTGGAAGTACTTCGCGAACACGGTGCGCCGCCGGCCCCAACGCGCGTCGATGGTGCACATGCGGCTCTACAAGCGGCAGCGGCGCCGCGAGCGCCTGCTCGACCAGACGCTCCGCGCCGCGGGCTTCGACCGGTCGCGCACCACGGTCGAGTACGTCGACCACCATATGGCGCACGCCGCGAGCGCGTATCACTTCTCGGGCTTCGATCACGCCGCGGTCCTGTCGATCGACGGCGTCGGCGAGGTGCAGACGACGATCTACGCCGAGGGCCAGGGCGCGGAGCTTCGGCTGATCGACGAGGTGCTCAAGCCCGACAGTCTCGGGCTCTTCTACTCGTCGATGACCGAGTACTTGGGTTTCAAGGCGAACGACGGCGAATACAAGCTGATGGGGATGGCGCCGTATGGCGACCCGTCGAAGGTCGACATGCGCGACTTCGTGCGCTTCGGCGACGGGAAGTACGAGCTGGACATCGACTACGTCCAGGTCGAGGCGAACGACGCGTATGAGCGAGGCAAGCACTACTCGAAGGCGCTCGTCGACCGCCTCGGGCCGCCGCGGACCGGTGACGCGATCGCCGAGCCCTACACCCACGTCGCGGCCGCGACGCAGCAGCTCTTCGAGGACGCGGCGATGCACGTCGTCGAGCACCACCTCGGTCCGGTACTCGAGCGGTGCGGCGGCCGGCTCGCGTTCGCCGGCGGTTGTGCGCTCAACGTCGTCTTCAACCGCAAGCTGATCGAGCACCCGCTCGTCGAGGAACTCTACGTGCAGCCGAACGCCGGCGACGGGGGCACGAGCCTGGGCGCTGCCGCGTGGTCGGCGGCCAAGCGCGGCGAGCGGATCGAGCCGATGACCGACGTCCGACTCGGCCCGGAATACTCGACCGACGAGTGCCGGGCGGTGCTCGAGAAGTTCCGGATCCCGTACGAGGAGCCCGAGGATATCGTCGAGACGACCGCGCAGCTGCTCGCCGACGGCAATGCGGTCGCGTGGTTCCACGGGCGGATGGAGTGGGGGCCGCGGGCGCTCGGCAACCGCTCGGTGCTCGGCAATCCGGCGGTCGAGGGGCAGACGAACAACATCAACCTGCGGGTCAAGTTCCGCGAGGCGTGGCGGCCGTTTTGCCCGTCGATCCTCGCCGAGTGGGGGCCGAAGGTGTTCGAGTCGAGCCACGACTCGCCGTTCATGACGTATTGCTACGGCGTGAAACCCGAGTGGCGCGAGCGCATCCCCGAGGTCGTCCACGTCGACGGCTCGGCGCGGCCGCAATACGTCACCGCCGAGCGCGCCCCGCGCTACCGCGCGCTGATCGAGCGCTTCCACGCGAAGACCGACATCCCGTGCGTGATCAACACGTCGCTCAATCGCCGCGGCGAGCCGATGGTCTGCTCGCCCGAAGACGCCGTGAAGATGTTCTTCGGCTGCGGGCTCGAGTATCTCGTGCTCGAGGATCTGCTCGTGCGCAAGCGGCCGACGTAGCGGTCGAGTCGGCGGACTACCCGCGTTCGCCGCGCTGCGCCTCGCGTGCCAGCATCTCGGTGATGAGTTGGCGGAAGTCGTCGCGGTTCTCGATCGGGGAGAGCACGCGACGGAGCGCCTTGAGGCGTGCGAGATCGATGTCGCCGAGCGCGAACGCCTTGCGCAACAGTCCGACGGCGCGCGACCCGTACTGGTTCGCGAGTCGGGTGCGATCGCCGACCCCGATCGCCGAGTCCTCGCGAGCGACGCCGCAGGCGGCCGCGAAGAAGCCGGCCTGCGTGAGGCGCATCTCGGGCATCGACTCGTCGAGTCGCTCCATCGCCTCCGCGACGCCGCGGTGGTCGCGGAGAGCGAGTGCGGTGCCGGCGAGGCGGCGCCCGTAGTCGGCGAGCATGTCGCGGTCCGCGTTCGATTCGGGCAGCGCGTCGACGACGGCTCGTTGCGCGTCGAATGCGCCGGCGATCGCGCTGCGCGCGCGGCCCAGATCGCCGGCCCGCGCGTGGATCGTCCCGAGTCGCGCGAGCGCGGCGGCGAGGGCACGCCGGTCGGCGGGGCGTTCGCTGTCGGTCGCGATCCGCCCGAGTTCGGTGATCGCCGCGTCGTAGGCACCGATCGCCGGGGTGATCCGGTCGAGCGCGACGAACGCGTCGCCGCGCGACAGGCGGGCGTCGGCGAGGCGGCTGCGCAGTCGGCGGACGTGCGGCAGTTGGCGCGCGAGCGTGTCGAGTCGGCCGATCGCGAGTTTGAGTGCCGCGCTCGCCGCTTCGGCGTCGTCGAGTGCGACCTGCGCGCGACCGAGCTGGTGGTAGGCGACCGCGATCCGCTCCTCGTCGGCCACCGTGCGCGCGTCGTCGGCGAGCCGCTCGAGGGTCCGCAGGCCGTCGCGCAGCTGTCGCGCGATCACGGTCGCGTCGTCGCCGCGATCCAGCCGGAACGCCGCGCGGGCGATCACCGCGTGGGCGCGGTTTGTCGCGAAGCGCGCGACGTCCGGTGCGCGGGCGACGAGCGCATCGAGCGTCGTCGTCGCCTCGGCCAGCGCGGCATCCGCACGTTTCGGGTCGACGTCGGCCAGGGCTTCGCCGAGCGCCAACAGGGCCTCGGCGCGAATGGCGGTCGCTTCGCGGTCGGGCCACTCGGCCTCGTGCGTCCGCGCTTCGGCGACCGCCTCGACGAGGGCCCGCATGCCGTCGGTCGGGTCGGTGCCTTCGAGCGCGAGGCGGGCTCTCGCGATCGCGACGCGCACGAGGGCGCGGCGCGGGCCGCGGCGGTGGGGCACTGCAGAGGCGAGCGTTCGGAGTTGGACGTGGGCGCTGTCGTAGTGTCCACGCGCGTCCTCGAGGCGACCCTGCCACGCCGCGAGCGCGCCGAGTCGCATCGCGGCCTGCCCGGCGCACGCGAGTTGCATCGGGTCGGTGGCGCTGCCGATCGCGACGGCGTCGAGTGCGCGCCGATACGCGTCGGCTGCGGCGGGTACGTTTGCCCCGTGTTCGGCGGTGTCGCCGCGCTCGACCCATACGCGTGCGACGACCGCGAGGGCATCCGCGTCGTCCGGATTGGTAGCGAGCCACCGCTCCGCGTGGGTGATCGCCTGGTCGCCGAGCACGGTCGCCTCCTTGGCCTCACCGAGGCGGCGCTGCGCGATCGCGCCGGTGAGCAGCGCGCGGGCGTGATCCGGCCCCGGCGGCAACCCGGCCGCGGCGGTGGCCGCATGGTCGGCTGCCTCGCGATCGAGCCCGAGCCGCAACTCGACTTCGGCCAGTGCGAGGTTCGTGTGCGTCGCCGCGAGCCGGTCCGGCTCGGCGTCCGTGAGCGGTGTCGTCCGTGCGAGGTAGAGGTCTCGCGTGCGCTCGAGCGCGTTGCGTGCGACCGGGTCGGACGCCGCGACCCGAGGGAAGCGCGGGTCGTCGATGCCGAGGCGATCGAGGATGCCTTCGAGCGCGGCCTCGGTCGCCGCGAGCCGCGCTCGCGTCCGTTCGTCGGTCGCGATCGCCGCGTTGCGAACCCGCTCGGCTTCGGTGATCTCGCCGCGCAGCCGCATCCAGCCGACGATTGCGAACGTGATGGCAATGGCGGCGACCAGCGCGGTTCGCGGGTTGGCGCGGACCCACGCGGTCACCGCCGAGGCGATTCGTCCCACGAGACCGCGTGCGCGCGCCGCGATCGTGGACGTCGCTGGAGTCTTCGGCGGCGATTCGTCGGGGGGGCTCGTCATGATACAATCCGCCGCCTTCGAGGACGGCCGGCACGCGGTATGAACTTCCCGATCACGATCTTCTGTCTCGGCAGCGTCCTGGTGTTGACCGGCGCGGCGATGGCGACCGCGCTGCTCCCGTCGCTGATCCTCGGCGACGGCGCCTGGCTCGGCATCGGCCTCGCCGCACTGGCGACGACCGGCGTCGGGCTCGCAATGCGACGGTTCACGCGCTCCGACGAACCCCCGGACATGACGATTCGCGAGGGGTTCGCGATCGCCGCGTTCGGCTGGTTCTTCGTCGGCGTCCTGGGCACGTTGCCTTACCTCTTTACCGGGACGATCCCGAGCGTCGTGGACGCGCTGTTCGAATCGCTGTCCGGGTTCACGACGACCGGTGCGACGATTCTAACAGACATCGAGAAATGCCCGGCCGGCGTTCTCTACTGGCGCTCGCTCACCCAGTGGCTCGGCGGGATGGGGATCATCGTGCTCGCCGTCGCGATCATGCCGCTGCTCGGCGTCGGTGGCATGCAGCTCTTTCGGGCCGAGGTGCCGGGGCCGGTCAAGGATCGGCTGCTGCCGCGCATCCAGGACACCGCGAAGCTCCTCTACGGCGTGTATGTCGGGCTGACGGTGCTGTGCGCGGTCGCCTACTGGCTCGCGGGGATGCGCGTGTTCGATGCGGTGTGCCACGCGCTCACCTGCCTCGCGACCGGCGGGTTCAGCACGAAGAACGCGAGCCTGGCCGCCTATGGGGCGCCGGTGCACTGGATCTCGATCGCGTTCATGTTCGTCGCCGGCGTGAACTACTCGCTGCACTACTTCGCGTTGCGCGGCCGCTTGACGCGCTACGCGAAGAACGAGGAGTTCGTGTTCTACGCGATGGTGACGGTGCTCGCGGCCGGGTTCCTCGCGGGCTGCGTCGCGCTCCCCGAGGGCTCGACCGCGACGGTGCGCGATGCGCTGTTCACGACGGTCAGCATCGTCACGACGACCGGCTTCGGCACCGCGGACTTCGAGACGTGGCCGCTCGTGACACAGTTCCTGATCCTCGCGCTGATGTTCTTCGGCGCATGCGCCGGGTCGACGGCGGGTGGGTTCAAGTGCGTGCGCGTGCTCCTCGTCTTCAAGCAGGCGTACGTGATGGTCTTCCGTTACGTGCACCCGCACGCGATGAAGCACGTCAAGTTCGACCAGAAGGTCGTCGGCGACGACGTGATGAACTCGGTGATGGGGTTGCTGTGCCTGATCATCGTCGTCACCGGCGCGGCGACGCTCGTGATGGTCGGCATGGGGATGGACATCGTCTCCGGCGCGTCGGCCGTCGTCACGTGCCTGAACAACATCGGCCCCGGGCTCGGCACCGTCGGGCCGACCGACAACTTCGCCGGCGTCCCGACGCTCGGCAAGCTCCTGTTGTCGCTGTTGATGGTGATGGGGCGGCTCGAGCTGTTCACGGTGTTCGTGCTGTTTCTGCCGTCGTTCTGGCGCCGCTGAGCGGGATCGCTTCCCCCGCACGGACCCCGCCGGTAGAATGCCCGCTTCCGAAATCGAGGTCGCGATGAGAGCGAGGAAGGGACAGCGCGTTGGCTGAACCGAACGGCGCCGGGTCGAAGCCGATCCGGCACGGACCCTATCCGGAGTTGACGTGGCCGGCCGTGTTGATCGGCTACTTGCTCGGCGCGGTGATCGCGGTGTCGATCGGCTACGCCGCGCTGATCCTCGGCTTCAGCATCGAGGGCTCCGAACTCGCGGCGATCCTCGGCTGGGGGATCCTCCGCGGCGCGATGGGCCGCACGAGCATCGTCGAGAACAACATCAACCAGACGATCGCGTCGGCGGTCAACGGCGCGTCCTCGGGGATGATGTTCTCGGTGCCCGCGCTGTTCATCTTGAACGACGAGTTCCCCGGCGTGACCGATTTCAGTGTCGTGCTGATGGTGTTCGCGTGCATCACCGGCGGCGTGCTCGGGCTGAGCTTCATCATCCCGCTGCGCAAGCAGATGATCGACTTCAACCGGCTCGCCTATCCCGGTGGGATCGCGGTCGCGTCGATCCTGAAGGCGCCGGGCGCCGGGCTCGCGAAGTCCCAGCGACTGCTGCTCGGTGCGGCCGTCTCGGGCGCCGTGCACATCGTCGCGCTGATGACACACAAGGAGTCCGCGCCGGTCGGCGAGTGGCTCGGGCTGCCGCCGTTCCTGAACGTCACGTTCTACCTAAGCATCATGACGATCGGCGTCGGCTTCCTGTCGGGCAAGGGTGGCCTTTGGTTCGGCGCGGGCGGCTTCCTCTGCTACTTCTTCCTCGCGCCGATTCTCGCGCAATTCGGCGACGCCGAGGTCGTCGCGATGACGCAGGGGAGCACGGCTCCGGGTGCGATGCGGGGTGCGCTCTTCCGGCCCGCGGGGATCGGCATGCTGATCGGTGCTGCGATCGGCAGCATCGTGTTCGCTGCGCCGCTGATCCTCAGCGCGATCCGGTCGATGCAGCAGGCCGCGAAGCAGCGCGCCGAGGGCGGCGAGGACGTGACCGGCGAGATGCCGATCAAGGTGCTCTACGCCGGCGTGATCGCCGGCCTCGTCGCGCTGATCGTCATCGCCGCAATGAGCGTGCAGAACATGACCTGGGGGTGCGCTGCGGCGATGGCGATCCTGGGCACGCTCTGGGTCTGGGTCGCGGGCGTGATCGTGTCGGAGTGCCTCGGGCGCACGAACTGGTCGCCGCTGTCGGGCATGACGCTGATCGCCGTGACGATCCTGCTGATCGTCGTCGGTGCGTTCGGCTCCGACCTCGACAAGAGCCAGATGATCGTCTCGTCGGTGATCCTCGGCGCGGCGATCTGCGTCGCGATCTCGCAGGCCGGCGACATGATGCTCGACCTGAAGTCGGGCTACCTCGTCGGCGCGCGTCCCCGAATGCAGCAGATCGCGCAGTTCCTCGGCACGTGGATCGGGCCGATCATCATCATCGGGCTGATCTTCATGCTCGACAAGGCGAACGCGGCGACCGGCGGGCTCGGCGGCGAGAAGCTGCCCGCGCCGCAGGGGACCGCGCTCGCCGAGATGATCCGCGGCATCGTCGGCGGCGATATCCCCGAATACCGCTACCTCGCGGGCGGTGTCCTCGGGCTCCTGTTCGCACTGAGCGGGCTCGGCGGCATCGGGGTCCTCGTCGGCCTCGGGTTCTACATGCCGTTCGACATCGTGTTGACCTACACGATCGGCAACTTCTTGCGGATGTGGGCGGACAAGAGCCGCGGACGCGCGTGGGTCGAGGACGTCGGGATTCCGATCGCGGCCGGGTTGATCGTCGGTGAGGCGCTCATCGGTGTGATCAATGCGATGATCAAGGTGCTGCTATGAAGCGCGTCGGATTGGTTCTGCTCTTCGGCGGCTTCCTCGCCGGCTCGTTCCTCGCGACACAGCTTCACGACGGCGTGAACTGGGGCTTGTTCGCGGTCGCCGGCGGCGCGATGCTCGTCGGGCTCGTCTGTGTCCGGATCGCCGCAAAGAGCCATGGCGACGACGCCGGTGTCCACGAGGCGAGCGTGCAGTCGCTGCTCGACAACGTCGGGCAGGTCGTCACCCGCCTCGAGGCGATGACGACGAACAAGGACGACATCTTCGTCTACGACGTGCACGGCAAGATCGACGCGGAACTCGCGCAGCCGCTCGCCGACTTCGCCGACGCGCGCGAGTCGATGATTCCGCTCTACGGGATGAAGCGCTACGCCGACGTGATGAGCGCGTTCGCGGTGGGCGAGCGCAACATCAACCGCGCGTGGTCGGCGTCGGCGGACGGCTACGTCGACGAGGTGTGGGCGAGCTTGACCCGCGCCGAGGCGCTGATGCGCGAGGCGCAGGCGCAGCTCGCGTCGGCGAAGGCGGCCTGACGAACGTGTCTGCCGAGCCGACGCTCGTCACCGCCGCACACTTCGACTACGTGCGCGACCACACGCGCGCGGAGGACGACTTCCTCGGGGCGCTGAAGCGCGCCGCGGCGGCCGACGGGATCCCGGCGATCTGGATCTCGCCGGCGCAGGCGAGCTTGATGCAGATCCTGCTCCGACTGAAGGGAGCCGAGCACGTCGTCGAGGTCGGCACGCTCGGCGGCTACTCCGCGATCGCGATGGCGCGGGCGCTGCCGGACGGCGGGCGCGTCACGACGATCGAGATCGACCCGAAGCACGCGGCGTTCGCCCGCCGCTGGGTCGCGGATTCCGACGTCGCCGGCAAGGTCGACGTCATCGAGGGGGCGGGCGACGACGTGCTGCGCACGCTCGACGCCGACAGCGCCGACGCGTGCTTTCTCGACGCCGACAAGGGGGGCTACGTCGGCTACCTGGACGAACTCCGACGGATCCTGCGACCCGGTGCGCTCGTGATGGCCGACAACGCGTTCGCGTTCGGCGAGTTGTTCGCGGAGAAGCCGAGCGACCCCGAGGTGCCCGCGGTGCGCGCCTTCAACGACCACGTCGCCGCGCAGTCGTGGCTGCAGGCCGCGATCGTGCCGATCGGCGACGGCCTCTGGGTGGGCGTCGCCCACGACGACTGATTGCGCCTCGCACCGGCGCGCGTATGCTGGACGGTCGGAGGAGTCACGACGGATGGCGAAACCCCGCGTACGCGCCGGAGGCGGCTGGCCCGCGCTCCGCTACGTCTGGTCGAAGGGCCGCGAGTCGGGCGGGGTGTGGAAGCTCTACCGCCGGCTTCGGACGAAGAACGTCTGCAAGACGTGTGCGCTCGGGATGGGCGGGCAGCAGGGGGGCATGGTCAACGAGGCCGGCCACTTCCCCGAGGTGTGCAAGAAGTCGGTGCAGGCGCAGGCCGGCGACATGGCCGGCGCGATCGACGAGGACTTCTTCCGGCGGACGCCGATCGCGACCCTCGCGCGATGCACGCCGGCCGAGCTCGAGCGCTTCGGGCGGCTGACGTTCCCGGTGATCGCCGAGCCCGGTGACACGCACTACCGCCGCATCGGGTGGGACGAGGCGCTCGATCGCACGGCGGCCGCGCTCCGCGACGCGCCGCCCGAGGAGGCGTTCTTCTACGCATCGGGGCGGTCGAGCAACGAGGCGGCGTTTCTGTTTCAGCTCGTCGGTCGCGCGTTCGGCACCGCGAATATCCACAACTGCTCGTACTACTGTCACAACGCGTCCGGCGTCGCGCTGAACCGCGTCTACGGCTCGGGCACCGCGTCGGTCGTGCTGGACGACGTCGCGAAGACCGACCTCGTGATCGTGATCGGCGCGAACCCGGCGAGCAACCACCCGCGGCTGTTGACGCTGCTGATGAAGCTCCGACGGCGCGGCGGCAAGGTCATCGTGATCAACCCGATCGAGGAACTCGGGCTGAAGCGCTTCAAGATCCCGTCGAGCGTGCGGAGCATGCTGTTCGGCACGACGGTGTCCGACCTCTACGTGACGCCGCACATCGGCGGCGACGTGCCGCTGTTGAAAGGCGTGCTGAAGGCGCTCGTCGCGACGGGCGGGGTCGATCGCGGGTTCGTCGACGCGCACACCGACGGCTTCGATGCGGTGCTCGCCGACGTCGAAGCGGCGACGTGGGGCGATCTCGAAACCGCGTCGGGTGTCACGCGCGCCGACATGGAGAAGATCGCGTCGATGCTCGCCGCTGCACCGCGGGGCATCGCGTGCTGGGCGATGGGGCTCACGCACCACACGTTCGGCGTCGACAATGTCCTCGCGCTCGCGAACGTCGTGCTCGCGCGCGGCTGGCTCGGCCGCGAGGGAGCCGGGCTGATGCCGATCCGGGGCCACTCCAACGTGCAGGGCGTCGGTTCGGTCGGTGTCGGGCCGGCGGTCAAGCGCGCGTTCGCGGAGAAGCTCGAGTCGCTTTACGGCATCACGATCCCGCCGCAAGGCGGGCAGGACACCTATGCGTCGATGTGCGCCGCGCACGACGGTCGCATCCGTGCCGCGGTGCTCCTCGGCGGCAACCTCTTCGGGTCGAACCCGGATCGCACGTGGGCCGCCGAGGCGCTGATGCGCGTGCCGGTCGCGCTCCACGCGACGACGAAGCTCAACGAGGGGCACGTCCACGGCCGCGGGCAGACCGCGATCCTCGTGCCGGTGCTCGCGCGCGACGAGGAGAGCCAGGCGACGACGCAGGAGTCGATGTTCAACCTCGTCCGGATGTCCGACGGCGGCACGCCGGCGGTGGACGGCGAATTGCGCTCCGAGGTCGACGTGATCGCGTCGCTCGCCGAGCGGATTCTGCCCGGCGACCGCTTCGATTGGTCGTCGCTCCGCTCCCACGCGACGCTTCGCGAGCAGATCGCGAAGGTCGTCCCCGGATACGGGCCGCTCGATCGCGTGGGCGACGACGCACTGCCGTACCGCGGTGAGTTCCAGATCCCGGGCCGGACGTTCCACACACCGTCGTTCGCGACGCCGTCGACGCGTGCGCAGTTCGCGGTGACGCCGCTCCCCGACTGGCCGATCGCCGCCGACGAGTTCCGGCTGATGACGATCCGTTCCGAGGGGCAGTTCAACTCGGTCGTGTATGATGAAGAGGACCTCTACCGCGGCGCGACGCGTCGGGACGCGATATTGATCGCCGCCGAGGACGCCGCCCGGCTCGGGGTCGGCGAGGACGACCCGGTCGTGGTCGAAAACGAGACCGGCCGGATGACGGCGGCGATCTCGATCGCGACGATCCGCCCGGGCAACGTGGCGATGTATTACCCCGAGGCGAATATTCTCGTGCCGCGCCGTATCGATCCGCTTTCCAAGACGCCGGCGTTCAAATCGATCGCGGTGCGGATCCGGCGCCCACAAGACGAGGCCGCCACAAGACGATGAAACGAGTGGACCGAGCGTTCCGAGGAGTCTCACGATGAGCATGCTGAAACGATGGACCCGGATGATCGCGGCGCTGGGCGTCGCGGTCGCGCCCTGGGCGATGCGTCCTGCGGTCGCACAGACCGACGTCGAGACCCCGGTTCCGGAAGCCCGCGCCGCGACGGCCGAGGCGGAGACGAAGTTCATCCGCTACCGCGGCACCGGGGACGACGAGGGGGCGCTCGAGACCGCGACGGTGACCTACCGTGACGCCGATGGCCGCGAGATCGCGCTCGTCAGCGTCGTCCACATCGGCGACCGCGTCTACTACGACCGGTTGAACACGATGTTCAAAGGCTACGACGCGGTGCTCTACGAGATGATCAAGCCGAAGGACGCCGACCCGACAAAGCGCGGCACCGGCGGCCTGAGCTTCATCCAGCGCAAGATGAAAGACGTGCTGGACCTCGACTTCCAGCTCGACGCGATCGACTACGGCAAGGACAACTTCGTCCACGCCGACATGACGCCCGAGGCGTTCTTCGAAGCGCAGGAACAGAGCGGTGAGAGCCTGTTCAAGTTGATGTTCAAGTCGGTGTTCGCGCAGTGGAAAGCGCAGGCGGGTAGCGAAGGCTCGTCGATGTCGATGTTCGAGGTCCTCGGTGCGCTGATGAAGGACGACTCGTCGCGCGCGCTCAAGCTCCTCTTCGCCCGCGAGATGTCGAAGGTCGACAAGATGCTGTCGGCGATGGGGAGCACCGTGATCATCGAGGGACGCAACAAGACCGCGATGACCGTGCTCAAGCAGTCGCTCGACGCCGGCAAGCGCAAGATCGCGATCTTCTACGGGGGCGGGCACATGCCGGACCTCGAGAAGCGGCTCCAGTCGGAACTCGGCGTGAAGAAGGTCGGCGTCGAGTGGTTCCCGGCTTGGGACGTGCGTTCCGACGAGACGAAGCAGCGCGAGGCGGCCGCCGCCAACCGTCGCGAACTGTAAGGGCGTCGATCGCGCAGTGAGCGCGGCTGCGCCCACTCAACGGCGTCGCCCACGTCCCCGGAGAGCGGTCATCGCGCGGCCGCAGAGCGATTCGAAGCGCTTCGCGTGCCGATCCTGCACCCGATTCTGCGAAGCGTGCGTTTGGCTCGCGGAAGCTGCACCCGATCCGTGCATGTGCGGCCGATTCGCCCGTGTTTCGGTGCAGGTTCCGGTCGCCAAGCGCAACCATTGGGCGCCGGTGGTGCAGATCTCGCGTACCAAGCGCGCCATCGAAGGCACGTCGCTCACGTCGAACCGGCCCGGCGGGTTGCTATAATCGACTCCGTGGACGCGATCTCGACCTACCTCCTCGCCGGCGGGCGCAGCCGGCGATTCGGCGCCGACAAGGTGCGGGCGTTGCTCGACGGCCAGCCGTTGCTCGCGTGGGCCGCGCGGCCCCTCGAGCGCTTCGGTCCGCCGACGGTCGTCGCCGGCCGGGCCGGTGCGTATGACGACCTCGGCTTTCGCACGATCGCCGATCGGCGACCCGGCATGGGGCCGCTCGCCGGGCTCGAGGCCGCGCTCGACGACACGCGCACCGAATGGCTCCTGCTCGCCGCCGGTGACTTCGTCGGTGCTCGGTCGGTCTGGATCGACCGGTTGCTCGAGGCGCGTCGGTCCGGTGCCGCGGCGGTCGCGTTCCGCGATGCCGAACGCTGGATGCCGGTCTTCGCGCTCTACCATCGGTCGGCGAGGGACGCGGTCGTGCAAGCGCTCGACGCGGGGCGCCTCGCCGCGCGCGACCTGCTCGGCACGATCGAGACGGTCGCGGTCGACCCGCCGGCGGACTTCGCGAGCGCTCGCTCGGTCGACGAGCCGGCGGTCCTCGACGCGATCCGTGCGGGAGCGAATCGATGACGCTGGCGTTCGAGGCCGCGGAGTATCACGCGGACACGCAGTTTCGGCCGGTTGCGCTCGCCTTCGACGGCGACCCGGAGACCGGGTGGCGCGTGATGCGCGATCGCGTCGAGTCGCTCTCACTCGGCGCCGGCTACCGCGCGTTCCGCGTCGTCGGTTGTGGCGTCTGCTCGACCGACCTCGCGCGGCACTTCCTGCCGTTCCCGCTGCCGCAGGTCACCGGCCACGAGGTGCTCGCGATCGACGAGCGCGGCCGGCGTGTCGCGCTCGAGATCAACGCGTCGCACGCGGCGCGCGGTGTCGACGTGTCGTGCCCGTTCTGTCGGGGCGGCCTGCCGACCCACTGCCCGGATCGCCTCGTCCTCGGGATTCACGATCTGCCCGGTGGCTTCGGCCCGCACGTCCTCGCACCGGTCGGTGCGGCGATCGACGTGCCGGATGCGATCCCCGACGAGTCGGCCGTGTTGATCGAGCCGCTCGCGGCCGCGCTGCACGCGGTGCACACGGTCGCGCCGCGGGACGGCGATCGGATCGCGGTGCTCGGGCCGCGTCGGCTCGGGATGCTCGTCGTCGCCGCGCTGGCGGCCGCGCGGTCGACCGGTCGTGCGCGCTTCGAGATCGCCGCACTCGCCCGCCGCGATGCGATGATCGCGCTCGCTCGCGAGTTCGGTGCCGATGGCGGTGCGATCGTCGACGGGGACGGCACCTCGCTCGGCGAGAACACGCACGACGTCGTGATCGACACGACCGGCAACCCCGACGCGCTCGCCCTCGCGCTGCGGCTCGCGCGGCGCGAAGTGCACGTGAAATCGACGCACGGTCGACCCGTGCTCGGCGTCGCGCATCTGACCGAACTCGTCGTCGACGAACTCGGGCTCGCCCCGCTTCCGTTGGGCGCCGACGCGTTGCCGGTCTTCGACCGTCGGCCGATCGTCGCGTGGGGCGTTTCGACGCCGCCCCCCGCGTGGCTCGCCGAGCGCGCGGACGTGCGCACCGAGCCGTTCGACGCGCTTCTCGGCGAACTGGAGCGTTCGCCGCCCGACGGCGGATTGCCCCGCGTGGACGCCGCGGTCGTCGGCGATGCGGCCGGGGTCGATCGTGCGATCCGACCGATCGCCGGGCGGGAGGAGTCGATCGTCGCGCCGCGCGGCACGATCTGGATCACGCCCGAGGCGGCCGGTGGCGACGACCTCGCCGCGGTGGTCGCCGGGTCGGGCGTGCGGCTCACGTCGTCGCGCTGCGGGTCGTTCCGCGACGCGGTGGCGTTGATGGTCGCCGATGAGCGCTTTCGCGACGCGGGCGCGAAACTCACGACGCATCGGTTCGACGCGAGCGACATGAACGACGTGTTTCGCGTCGCGCGGTCGCCCGAGTGCATCAAGGCGGTCGTGTGGCACGACGGCCGCACGGGCGCGCCCGCATGAGCGATCGGTCGCCCGCACCGATCGAGACGTCGCTCGGCACGTCGTGCGTACGGCGCGGCTCCGATTGGATGCTCGATCTGACCGATCTCCCGCTGTTTCACGGGCTGAGCGTGCTCGCCCGTGCGCTCGGCGAGATCGTGATCGAGCAGGCGACCGACGACCGGATCGACATCGCGGTCGACCGCGCGCTCCGGCCGCGCGAGAACCCCGAGCTGCTCGAGCACTTAGGCGTCGAGCGCGTCAAACTCGAGGGCGATCACGCGTTCGTCGCGAGCCTCGTCACCGACCCCGACGCGTTTCAGGATCGGCTGCGCGCGCTCTTCGGGACGCTGCAGCGCCCGCGCTACCGCGGCGTGTTGTTCGACGACGACCCGCTGACCGCACTCGTCTTCCCGTTCGCGTTTCCCGGCGGCACCGACGCGACGTTCCTGCTCGAACGACTCGTGCCGGCGCAGCGAAGCGACGTGTGCTACCTACGTATCACGGTCGAGAACCCGGCGCGCCCACGACTCGACCTCGGCCGGTTGCCGCACGTCGTCGTCGAGGATCTCGACGAGCGCACGTTCATCGCCGGGTCGACGCGCATCGCGCAGACATGGGCCGAGGGGCTTCGGCGTGAGGCAGAGCGCGGGCGGCGCGAGTTCACGGAAGTGAAGCGGCCCCACCGGCACGTCTTCCGGCAGTTCGCGAAGGCTGGGCTGGGGGACGTCGAGTCGATTGCGCTGCACTGGAGCGAGGGGCTGATCGACGGGTTGCTCGACGCCGATCCCGAAGAGACGAGCCACGGCCTCAAGCGCGTGCTGCTGGCGCTCGAGGATCGGTTCGTCCGTGAGCGACTGTGTGCGCGCGAGACGGTGCGCGTCGCGTGCGGCGACTTCCTCGTCTGCGTCGACCGTTCGCAGCTCGGCCGCGTGCTGTCGCTGAGCCTCGGCGGGCCACGCGAGCGCGTCGGGATCAACGCCTACCTCGATCGGATGCCCGCGCTCGCGCGAGCGATCGGCGACGGCGCGACGGCGAAGCCGCTCGCGGGCGTGAAGGTCTTCCTCGTGCACCACATCACGTCGGAGGTGCTCGGGCTGATCGCGGCGCTCCGCCGCGCGGGCTGCACCGACCTGACGACCGTGTTCGTCGCCTACGCCGGCGAGGCGCCGTCGAGCTATCTCGATCCGCTGCTCGAGCTGCCCGTCGACGAGTTCCGCTGCATGGCGCTCGTCAACGTCGCCGAGGCGCACAACGTCGAGGGGCACTACCGGCTCTCCCGCCGCTACTCGGTGCTCGACGACCACGACGCGATCGACGCGATGCTCGACCGCGAGCGCATGCGCTTCTTCGACGCGATGAAGGCGGTCACGACGACCGCGTTCCTGCAGACGATCGATCGGGCGCGCGAGGCGGGCGAGCCGTGTCTGCTGATCGAGGACGGCGGCTACGTCGCGCCACTGATCAACGACGCGTGCCTGCGCGGTCTGACGACCGGGGCGTTGCGCGAGTCGGTGCGCGCGGTCGGCGACCACGCCGAGGCGGAACCGCTCGCCACGCGCCTCGACGGCGTGCTCGTCGGCACGGTCGAGCACACGCGCAACGGCTTTGACCGCGTCGCCGGCGTCGAGGCCGCACACGGCGGGCTCGCGTTTCCGGCGTTCAGCATCGCGATCTCGCGGCACAAGATCGGCGTCGAATCGCGCGAGGTCGCGACGAGCATCCTGAACGCGATCGAGAACGCGCTGAACGCGACCGGCCACGTGCCGGCGCGCCGCAACGCGGTCGTGCTCGGCCACCGCGGCGCGATCGGGCAGCACCTGATCGACCAGCTCGACGCGCGGCTCGACGCGCCAGAGGCACAGCTCGCGGGTGTCGACCTGAAGGTCGAGGCGCCGGCGACCGAGCCGGTCGCGGAGGCGGCGCGGTTCGCCGATCTGCCGTACGACGTGCGGCGTGGGATGGACCTCGTGATCGGGGTCACCGGCGACAGCGTGCTGCAGGGCGCGGACCTCGAGGCGTGGCTCCTCTCGGGCACGCGCCGGCGGCTCGTGCTCGCCAGCGGTTCGACGAAGACCGCGGAGTTCGTCGACCTCGCGCAGTGGCTCGACGGGTTGCTCGCGGCCGACGCGCCGACGATCGGCGGCCGGCCCGCGACGATCACGCCGCGCACGGTGATCGACCCGATCACCGGCCGAATCTACGGCCACCGCTTCGACATCGCGATCGACGGCGACGAGCCCCGGCGCCGCGAGCTGATCTTCCTCGCGAACATGATGCCGGTGAACTTCATGTTCTACGGCGTCGCCACCGAAGTGATCGACGAGGTCCTCGCCGAACTCCTCGCGACGAGCCTCGGCCTCCTCCGCCGCGTCACCGCCGACCGGACGTCGGTTCCCCGCCGCCTCCAGGCCCTCGACCGCGACATCGACGCCCACGGCGAGCCGATCTGACGCGATCCGCCCGGTTTTGCCTTGCCATCGACCGGCGCCACTGGTCAGAATCGCCGGACGTTCGTGCGGCGGCACCCCGTCGCATCCCGCCGTGATTCCCCCAACTCCCTCACCGACAAGGCTGGATTCGCATGCTCAACTGGGCCACCGGACCCCTGATCTTCGGGTGGATCTTCGTGCTCATCTGGGTGCCGATCGTTGTGCTGACCCAGCGCAAGACGCACCCCAAGGCGCTGTTCACGCTCTTCTTCGCCGAACTCTGGGAGCGCTTCTCGTTCTACGGGATGCGCGCGCTCCTGACGCTCTACATGACGAAGGTCCTGTTCGAGCAGATGGAGACCGGCAAGGCCGATGCGCTGGCCTACGGGATCTACGGCGCGTTCAACGCCCTGCTCTACGGAGCGCCGGTGATCGGCGGGCTGCTCGCGGATCGAATGCTCGGATTCCGCTACGCCGTCATCCTCGGCGGGCTGTTCATGGCGATCGGTCAGTTCACGCTTTCGGGCACGATCGGCCAGGAGTTGCCGTTCTACATCGGGCTCGGACTGATCATCGTCGGCAACGGCTTCTTCAAGCCGAACATCTCGAGCTTCCTCGGGGAGTTCTACGAGCGGGACGATCCGCGCAAGGACGGCGGCTTCACGATCTTCTACATGGGGATCAACATCGGTGCGTTCCTCGCACCGTTGACGTGCGGCTATCTCGGCGAGCAGGTCGACTGGAGCTACGGCTTCCTCGCGGCCGGGATCGGGATCGTCCTCGGCGTCATCGTCTTCTGGTTCAACATGCGGAAGTTCGACGACAAGGGCCTGCCTCCGAAACCGCTCCAGGCCAGCAAGTTCGGGCTCGTCGTACTCGGCTCGTGTGCCGTGGTCCCGCTGCTCGCGTTCCTCCTGAAACAGGATGAGATCGTCGACTGGATCCTGATCATCGCGGGCCTCGGCGTGCTCGGCTACGTCGTCTACTCGGCGATGAACGCGAAGGACAAGGTCGAAGGGCAGCGGTTGCTCGTCGTCGTCGTGCTGTTCTTCTTCCACATGATGTTCTGGGCGCTCTTCGAGCAGGCTGGCGGATCGCTGACCATCCTGACCGATCGGCACGTGAACCGAGGTGTCGTCTACACGGTCGACGAATCTCAGATCACCAAGCCGAACCTGTTCGCGCAGACCGATCCCGACAAGTTGCTGATCACCGCGCCGGGGTTCGAGACGAAGAAGTCGGAGGACGCGAACGCTGCAAAGGCGAAGAAGGACGAGGAACCCAAGCTCGAAGTTCCCCTGAGTATCGGCGAGTTCCGAAAGTACCTCGATCGAAAGGCGAAGGGCGACGACGCGGCGAAGTCGACGCTCGACAAGCTCAAGGACGAGAACGACGAGGACGTTCGGCGTCGCGCGATCAACATCGCGCACGAGTGGGCGCGATCGAACACCAAAGTCGGTGTGCCGACGTCGCAGTTCCAGTCGCTCAACCCGTTGTTCATCATGCTGCTCGCACCGGTTTTCTCGTGGCTGTGGATCCGGTTGCGGAGCAAGAACATCGAGCCCCGCACACCGAACAAGTTCGTCCTCGGACTCCTGCAACTCGCGATCGGCTACGCGATCATCGTCGGCGGCGCGTCGTTGGCGGGTGACCGAGCGATCGTGCCGGTCATCTTCGTGATCGGGATGTATCTGTTGCACACGACAGGAGAGCTGAGCTTGTCACCGGTCGGCCTGTCGGTCGTGACGAAGCTCTCGACCCCGAAAGTCGTCGGCTTCGTGATGGGGACGTGGTTCCTGTCGATCGCGTTCGCGCACAAGGTGGCCGGGTATCTCGGCAAGCTCACGACGAGCCCCGAGCCGGGCACCGACCCGCAGGTCGCGCTCTCCGCGTTCACCCACACCTATTGGATCTGGGGTGTGCTCGTCGTCGCGGGGTCGGCGGTGTTCCTGTTCGTGCTGTCGCCGATGCTCAAGAGGTGGATGCACGGCATCCACTAGGAACCTGGAGGTTCGACAAACCCCATGGGTGCTATCGCCGGATTCTTCACGCTCGTCCTCGGGCTCTACAGCCTCGGGGGCGGGATCTACGGTTACTTCGCGCAGGACTCGATGCCGTCGCTGATCGCGGGCGGGATCAGCGGGCTGGTGTTGCTGCTGTGCTCGCGCTACGTGCGTATCAAGGTCGTCGCGGGGATCGCGTTGCTCGTCACCGGCGGGCTGCTCTACCGGTTCCTGCCGGTCTTCCTCGACTACAAGGACTGGTTCCCGGCGGGCACGATGTGCGTGCTCGCGGTGCCGACCGCGCTCGCGCTCCTCGCGTACATGATCTGGGGCAAGAAGAAGCCGAAGAAGGCGTGACCTCGCGGCCTCAGCCGATGAAGCCGAGCTTGTTCCAGCGCTTGCCGAGCGCGTCGACGTGCTTCTGGCCGAGCCAGTCGTCGATCAGGGTCGCGTAGACGCTCCGGAAGTCCACCGTGTGGATCAGGTCGCCTCGGTCGAGTTCGGTCAGGCTCGGGTGCTTGCCGTAGAGCCCGCCCTTGACCGGCTTGCCGGCGATGAACATCGGACCGGCCACGCCGTGGTCGGTGCCCCCGGAACCGTTCTCGGCGACGCGGCGGCCGAACTCGCTGAACGCCATCAACACGACGCGATCGCCGACGCCGTGCGCGTCGAGGTCGCGCAGGAACGCACCGACCGCCGGACCGAGCTGGTTCATCAGGTTGTCGTGGCGGTTGCGCTGCGCGTTGTGCGTGTCGAAGCCGCCCATCTCGACCGAGTAGATCCGCGTGCCGAGCCCGCCGGTGATCAGCGCCGCGACGGTCGCGAGGTGCGCCGACAGGGCCGACGTCGGGTACTTCACCTTCGGCGAGAAAGCCGCGGTCGCCTCGCGTACCTTCGTCGACGATGCCTGTGCGTCGTGCAGGACTTCGCGCAGCCGCGCGAGCGCCGAGTCGCGCCCCTTGTGCGGTACCTCGATCGCTCTTTGGGGCGTCATGTTCGGCATGTGCTCGCAGATCGGCGCGGCCTGCTCGAGCGCGAACGCCTCGCGGTCGGCGCCGATCCACTTGTAGGCCTGCGGGGCCGTGAACGCGACCGGCTTGTTGACGACCGCGTGCAGCGAGTAGGGCATCCGCCCGCCGACGTGGACGATCAGGTTCGGGTCGGCGGTGTCGGCGTAGCTCGTGTCGGCGAGCGCGCCGATCCAGCCGTGGCTGCGGTTGCGGCCGCGGTGGTCGGCCGCGTGCCAGATGTCGAGCGACTTGAAGTGCGAACGGTTCGGGTTCGGGTAGCCCGCGCCCTGGACGATCGCGAGGTCGCCGGCCTCGTAGAGGGCGTGCAGGTCGCCGAGCGCGGGGTGGAGCCCGATGTGCTCGTCGATCCGGTGGAGCTTGTCGAGGTCGACGCGGGTGCGGCGGCGAGCGCGCCCGTAGGCGTCGTCGCCGTGCGGCACGACCGCGCTCAGCCCGTCGTTGCCGCCGGAGAGCTGCAGCACGACGAGGATCCGGTCGTCGCCTGGCTCGCCGTTCGCCTGCTGCCCTTGCGCCGCGAGGAGGCTCGGGCCGAAGCAGAACACGCCGAGGCCGCCCGCTGCGCTCCGGCCGATGAAGTCTCGTCTCGTCAGGTCCATCGTCTCACCTCGTCGATCAGTTCAATTGCGCTTCGGGCAGGCTCAGCAGGATGCGCACGATGCGCTTGAGCTGATACTCGGTCGGCACGCGGAAGTCGTCGCTCACACGGGTGCCGACGGTGTGGCAGTAGGCGGTCACGCTCTTGCGCGCCTCCTCGGTGATCGGCACCGCGAGCAATCGGTCGGCGAGCGTGTCGACGATCGCCTCGGGCGTCGTCTTGCCGGCGACGAGGTCCTTGATGCGCACGTCCGGGTTCCAGCGTGTGCCGCCCTGCAGCCGCGGCAGCGACCGTCGTTGCATTTGCATCATCTCGCGCGACATGCCGCCATCACCGCCGCCGAAGTCGCGGCGGATGCGCTGCGGCGTCACGCCGGTCACGAGGTAGCTCGTCAGGTTGCCGCGCATCAGGAACGTCGACGTCGAGATCCACGCGATACCACCATCCCAGCCTTTGACGTTGGGCGGGGCGAGCAAGGTCTGGCCGAGGAGCGCGCCGGTGTTCGCGACGAGCGCCCCCGGTGGCTTCACGCCGAGGCGCCGCGCGTTCGAGACGAGTAGTTCGATCGGCCCCATGATGCGCGAGCAGCGCACCTCCTCGCGGTAGAAGTCCGGGTCCTGGAAGAGCTTCAGCAGCACCGGGCGGATCTCGTACTTCGTGGCCCGCAGCAGTGTCGCGTACCGCGCCGCCATCGGCTTCGGTGCATTCGGCCCGACGAAGTAGCGGATCAGTTTCGTCGCGATCAATCGCGCGGTCGCGGGCTGTTCGAGCAGGGCGTCGAGGATGTCGTCGCCGTTGAAGCGACCCGTCTTGCCGAGGAACGTCTTCTTGCCGAAGTCGTGCTGGCGCCGCGCGAGCACGAACTCGTTGCCGCGGAACGTCCAGCCGGTGAACGCGCGCGCGGCCTCCTTGATGTCCTTCTCGGTGTAGTTGCCGACGCCGACCGTGAAGAGCTCCATCACCTCACGCGCGAAGTTCTCGTTCGGCTTGCGCTTGCGGTTCGACCGGTTGTCGAGGTATTCGAGCATCGCCGGGTCCCGCGACACCGCGTGCAGGAGATCGCCGAAGTTGCCGAGCGCTTCGTCGCGGAACAGCTCGTTCTGCAGCGCCATGTGGTAGGAGTTGCGCACGTCGCGGTAGCTCGACGTGAAATGGTTGTGCCAGAACAGCACCATCTTCTCGACGAGGGGGTGGCGCGTCGCGAGCATCCGGTCGCACCACCACGCGCGGAATTGCTCGTACTGACGGCGGTCCTTGCGCCGGTAGTCGCGGCGCAGCTTGCGGCGCTCGTCCTCGGACTTGCCGATGAACTCCTGCCGAGCGGGGCGCTCGGTCAGCGTCGCGTCGAACGGCGCGAGTTCGACCTCGGGATCCCAGCCCTTCGGGCCGTCGACGAGCAGGAGCGCAGCCGCGCGGCGATCGAGTTGCGTCAGCGCGGCGATCGCCTCGGGGGTGCCGCCGAACCCGGCGCGATTGAGCAAATGCTCGGCATCGGCCGGTGTCAGGGTCGTGCCGCGGGTCGTCTGCGCAGCCGGCGCAGCGGCGAGCGCGGCGACCATCAGCACAGTGACGATCCGCGCCGGGGCAGCGATCGATGTTCTCATGCGCAGCGTTCCTTCCACGACGGGGCCGGCTCCACTCTATACCCATCGACTCCGGAGCCGGTTGCAGAGCATCCCGTTCCGGCGGCGGATCCGCACCGGAAATATCGTCATTCGCGGCGGTCGCGGGCTGCGTCTCTGAACGGAACTGCTTGGCAGAACAGGGTTTGTTGACGCACCTCGGTCCAACCGACATCATGGGTAGATCGAGGTCCCCAGGAGGTTCCCCCCGTTCGATGATCGCCCGCCCGACGTCCGTCCTGATCCTGCCCCCGGCCGGCGCGCTGATGCGCCTCTACCCGCGCCTGCTCGAGGTCGAGCGCTACCTCCGTCGCGAGGTCCCCGAACGACTCCCGGACGGGACCCTCGTCTGGGACCTCGGTGCACCGCTCGTCGGCGGCCGGCGCACCATCGACGAGGTCGCGGACGACCTCGCGCACGATCGGATCGCGTCGGTGCGGGTGCCGGCGAGTGCCCGTGGCCGTGCCTTCGGCGCTCGGCTCGAGCGGCGCGGCTTCGACGTCGTCGAGGACGAGGCCGCGGTCGGGTGGACCGTCGAGCATTGGCTCGCCAGCGTCGCGCGGCGCGTCCCGGACGGCCAGGCCGTGGTTGCGGCGCCGGGCGCCCCGGCGTCCGATCGTCGGCAGGCCGGCCCGTCGGTCGCGCTGCTTCCGATCCGCGTCGGCCGGCGCTTCGACGCGTCGGTCGCCGCCGGCCTCGAACTCGCGCGAGCACTCGCCGCGCGGTCGGGCAAACGGCCGGCGCCGATTCCGTTCGTCTTCGACGACGACGAGCGTCTCGGCGCGTGGTGGGGGATCACCCCGGCCGCGCCGCACGACCGGCGCCGTGTGCGGGGCGGGATGCGCTCCCTCGTCGGCCGCCTCCACCCCGAGCGCCTCGCCCGCTGGCAGGCCCTCGAGCGCCGCGCCTGCGCCGACGCCGACGCTTGGGCGTAGCAGGCAAGAGCGCAACCGCCGCGCTCCAGCACGGAGCTCCGCCGACGCAGACGGCGAGGGGTCTCCGGGGCGGTAGCGCGGCGTTCTTTGCACTTGGCGGGCCGGTTCTGCACCGATTCTCGCGATGCGTGCGCTTGGCACCGCGATTCTGCACCGGATCGGCGTCGATGTCGGTGCTGCACGGGCGCATGGGTGCAAGACGATGCCGCCAAACGCAAACATGCCGCGTGCGTGGTGCACAATCCGCGCGCCAAGCGCCCTCAAACGCACCAAGGCCCGGCGACCTCCCCCGCCGCCCTGTCACCGTCGACGTCGATCGCACCCTCGAGGCTCGGGTCGGCGTCGATGGGGACAGGGCGAAGGGGGGGACCCCAAAAGCTCTCGATCCCGAGCGACCGGGGCCGCGGGCTAGCCCTCGTATTCCTTCAGGTAGCCGATGAACTGGCGGCGGTGACCCTCTTCGTCGGCGAGGACCGTCGTGAGCATGTCGGCGGTCACGTAGTCGCTGTGCTCCTCGCACGTCTTGATCAGCGCCTTGTAGTGGGCGATCGCCCCCTCCTCGGCTTCGATGACGCCACGGATCACGCTGACGACGTCGGTCGACTTCGCCGGCGGCTGCAGCGACGACTGCTCCGCCTTGAACGCCATCGAACCCGGCACGGTGCCGCCGATCTCCTTGATCCGCCGGGCGAAGCTCTGGGCGTGCGTCAACTCCTCGGTCACGTCGGCGCCAAGGGATGCCTTGATCTCCTCGGCGCGGACGCCGTCGAGGTTGACCGAGTTCGCGAGGTAGTTCTGGACGGTCTCGATCTCCATCCAGTAGGCCTTCACGAGGCCGTCGATGATCGGCTGAGCCATTGGTGACTGTCCTTTCGTCAGGGGTCGATGCCGTGCACCGGGGTGCACGTCCCGCTCGGTGGGCGATTTCGTCGGGGGCCGTCGGGGACCGTGCCCCGATTCGTTGTAGAATCTCGATCGGGTTCGGAAAAGGCCGCCGTTTTCAGGCCTTTGTTTTCGAGGAGTTTCTCATGTTCCAGCGCCGCTCGCGCCGCGCACTCGCCATCTTCGCTCTCGCCCTCTCGTCGGTCACGACCGGTTGTCAGACCGAGCAGCCGGTCACCTACCCGAAGGCCGATCCGTCGACGTTCACGGAGACGCTCCACGGCGTCGAAGTCGCCGACCCCTACCGGTGGCTCGAGAAGGAGGACGCACCGGCGACGCGGGCGTGGATCGAGGCGCAGAACAAGATCACGTTCGGCTACCTCGAGGCGATTCCCGAGCGCGAGGCGATCCGCAAGCGGATCACCGACCTGTGGAATTTCGCGAAGCACGGCCTGCCGTACGAGCGGGGCGGTCGCTACTTCTTCACGCGCAACTCCGGGCTGCAGAACCAGTCGGTGCTCTACACCGCGGACGCACTCGATGCGGACCCACGCGTGCTGCTCGATCCGAACACGCTGAGTGCGGACGGCACGGTCGCGCTCGCGAGCTACTCGGTGTCGAAAGACGGATCGAAGATCGCGTATGCGACGTCGTCGGGCGGCTCCGATTGGCGCGAGTGGCGCGTGCGTGACGTCGCGACCGGCGCGGACCGCACCGACCGCGTCGAGTGGAGCAAGTTCTCCGGCGCGTCGTGGAGCCCGGACGGCTCCGGCTTCTACTACAGCCGCTACGACAAGCCCGAGGCCGGGGGGAAGCTCCAGGCGAAGAACGAGTTCCACAAGCTCTACTTCCACCGGCTCGGAACGCCGCAGAGCGAGGACGAGCTGATCCTCGAGGATCGCGAACACCCCCGCCACGGCTTCGGCGCGGAGGTCACGGACGACGGCGCCTACTTGTGCATCAGCGTGTGGCGCGGCACCGAGCGCAAGAACATGTTCTACTACCGCACGCTCGGCGAGAGCGGTTGCGAAGGCGGGCCGATCGTGCGGCTGATCGACGCGTTCGACGCGTCCTTTTCGTTCGTCGGCAACGAGGGGTCGCTCTTCTATTTCCTCACGTCCGACGGCGCGCCGCGGAATCGGCTGATCGCGATCGACGTCGAACGACCCGCGCGCGACGCGTGGCGCGAGATCATCCCGGAGTCGAAGCACCTGCTGCAATCGGTCAGCCTGCTCGACGGGAAGTTCATCGCGCGCTACCTGCAGGACGCGCACACCCGCGTGGCCGTGTTCGGGCGCGACGGCACGCGCAGCGGTGACGTCGCGTTGCCGGGGATCGGCACCGCGAACGGGTTCGGCGGCGAGCCCGACGACACCGAGACGTTCTACAGCTACTCGAGCTTCACGACGCCGCCGTCGATCTACCGCTACGACGTGCGCACCGGCAAGAGCGAGCTGTTCTTCCGCCCCGACGTCGACTTCGATCCGAACGCGTTCGTCACCGAGCAGGTGTTCTACGAGAGCGCCGACGGCACGCGCGTGCCGATGTTCATCACGCACAAACGCGGCTTGAAGCGCGACGGCTCGAACCCGACCGTGCTCTACGGCTACGGCGGCTTCAACATCTCGCTGACGCCGCGGTTCTCGGTCGCCAACGTCGTCTGGATGGAGATGGGCGGCATCTTCGCGCAGCCGAACCTGCGGGGTGGCGGCGAGTATGGCCGCGCGTGGCACCTGTCCGGAACGAAGCTCCGCAAGCAGAACGTGTTCGACGACTTCATCGCGGCCGCCGAGTGGTTGCAGGCCGAGAACTACACGAAGCCCGCGAAGCTCGCGATCTTCGGAGGCTCCAACGGCGGTCTCCTCGTCGGCGCGTGCATGACGCAGCGACCGGAGCTGTTCGGCGCGGCGCTGCCGGCCGTCGGCGTGCTCGACATGCTCCGCTTCCACAAGTTCACGATCGGCCACGCCTGGACGTCGGACTACGGCTCTCCGGAGAACGCCGAGGAGTTCCGCTACCTGCTCGGCTATTCGCCCTACCACAACCTGAAGCGGGGCGTCGCCTACCCGGCGACGCTCGTGACGACCGGCGACCACGACGATCGCGTGGTCCCGGCGCACAGCTTCAAGTTCGCGGCGCGCCTTCAGGAGTGCCACAAGGGCGATGCGCCGGTCCTGATTCGGATCGAGACGCGGGCCGGGCACGGCGCCGGGAAGCCGACGTCGATGCGGATCGAGGAGGCGGCCGATCGCTGGGCGTTCCTCGTTCGCACGCTCCAGGTGCGCTGATCACCGATGCGCCTGCTATACTGATCGCAGGGCAGACCGAAGGAGAGAACATTGAAGAGGTTGTTCTCGCTCTTCGTCCTCGCGCTCGCGCCGCATGCACTCCCGGCGCCCGCGCAGACGATGCATTACGTGCCGAGCGACACGCCCGCTGCGGGTCCGTGTCACCCGGTCCCGTTTGACCAGGGCGACATGCGCTTTCAGTGCTGGGTGCGCAACACGGCGGTCCATCAGCAGTTGGGCACGCCGGTTCGGATCACCGATCTCGCGTTCTCGCCGTGTGCGACGGGGCGGTTCAGCGCGGTCTACTGCGAGATCCGGATGTCGGGTTCGTCCTTGTCGCGTCTCGCCGGTTGCTTCGCCAGCAACACGAGCGCGCCGATCACGGTCTACCGCGGGCGCCTCGACTGGGACACGATGCAGGATGCGTGGAGTCCGATCGGGCTGCAGTTTCCGTACATGACGCGAGGCTGGGAACACCTCGTCGTCGAGGTGCGCTACCGCGGCGGCACCGTCGCGATGCCGGTGCACTCGGATTCGTCGATGACCCGCATCTACAACGACGTCGCCGCGGACCCGTTCGCCGCGCAGTGCGCGAGCACCGGGCCGGAGACGTGGGGGCCGAAGATGCGACTCACGCTCGATCGCCGCGGCCCCGAGCTGCACGTCGCACCCCACGCGCACATCGGGTTGTTCGAACGGTTCGAGCTGAAGCGCGCGACGCCGGGCGACGGCTTCCAGCTGATCGCGTCGCTCGGTCAGGGGTTCATGCAGATCGGGCCGTGCGCACTGAACCTCGCGCTCGATCCGATCACGACTTACTCGCTCGGCGTGGGTGCTCCGTTCTTCAACGGCTACGCCGGCGTCGTGGACGGGTTCGGGGAGGCGACGAGTTACCTGTGGGTGCCACGCGACACGACGCTGCTCGGCCTGCCGATCTACCATGCCGCCGTCACGTACGACACGAGCGGTATCACCGGGTGCACGAACACCGCCAGCCTGACCCTGATCCCGTAGCGAGGAAGCGACAGCGATGATCCGATTCACTCGAAGCGCGCTCACGATCGCCCTCGTCGGGGCCCTCGTCGGCCCTCTCCTCGGCGCGCTGGGCGCAGGCGCCACGGCGCAGCTGCAGGGCGTGTTCACGATGCCGCCCGACGCGGCCGGTCAGCGCAAGGCGATCGACTTCAACCCGGCGGCGAACGTCGTCGAGGTCGTGATCGCGGCGTATGAATGGCCGGCGCAGCTGCGCACCGGCCAGACGACGATGTGCAAGACGTTCAACGGCATCGTCCCGGGGCCGCGGATCGAGGCGAACGTCGGCGACAAGTTGATCGTCCACTACTTCAACTTCCTGCCCGAGCCGTCGAGCATCCACTGGCACGGCATCGAGGTGCCGGCCACCGAGGACGGCAGTCACATCTCGCAGCTCGGCGTGCCTGCGCACGGCGGCTATCGTCGCTACGAGTTCGACGTGCTCCGCGCCCACACCGCGTGGTACCACCCGCACTTCAACACGATGGTGCAGCTCGAGCAGGGGATGTACGGCGCGGTGGTCTTCCGCGACCCCGCGGAGGACCAGCGACTGGGGCTCCCCGCTGCCGAGTCCACGTTCGTGCTCGACGACGTGCTCCTGTTCCTCGACGGCACGCACGCGACGATCTGGCCGACCGACCCGGCGAAGAACGCCGAGCGCCAGCTGAACGGTCGCGAGGGCAACGTGCTCCTCGTCAACGGCAGCGATGCGCGGCGCATCGACGTGCAGGAGGGCGTGCCCGTTCGCTGGCGCGTCGTCAACGCATCGAGCGCACGCTTCATGCGCCTGTCGATTCCGGGGCACGACCTCTACCGGATCGGCGGTGATGCGGGGCTGATCGCCGCGCCGGACAAGCGCCCGCCGATCGATCTGATCCCGTGGTGGCAGTGGCCGGTGCAGAAGGTCTCGAATCCCGACACGACCAAGGGCATCCTGCTGTCGCCCGGCGAACGCGCCGAGTTCGTCTGGACGCCGCTCGCGAAGGCGGGGACGTCGATCGCGCTCCAGTGGCACGACATCGCCCGGGGGCTGCACACGGTCGCCAAGCAGGGCAACATGCTCGTGCTGACGCACAGCCACAACGAAGGCACGCGTGCGCCCGAGACGCTCGTGACGATCGACGTCAAGCCGGGCACGACCCCGCCGGTGACGTGGGTGCCGCCCGCGACGCTGCGCCCGGTGACCCCGATCAACGTGCAGAACGCGCCGACGATCGACGTGATGTTCGGCCACTCGCTTCCCGCCCAGGACGGCAACGTGACGTTCTTCGCGCAGATGAAGAACATGGCGCCGCTGCCGTTTCCGATGGTCACGCCGGCCGATGCGCCGACCGTGAAGCCGAACGACGTCCGGATCATCCGCGTGACGAACATGACCGGCGGCGACCACCCGTTCCACATCCACGGCTTCTTCTTCCAGCCGATCGACGTCCAGTACATCGACTCGCTCACCCCGGCGAACAATCGCACCGTCGCGTGGGGGCCGACCGAGAACAAGGACGTCGTGATCGTGCCGCGGCGCCCCGGGCTCGTCCGTGGGGCGAGCCGAACCGTGATGCGACTCGCGATTCGCTTCGACGACACCGGCCGACAGGGTAAGATCTACGCGTCGAACAAGGTGCCGACGGCGACGACCTCCGGGGGGTGGCTCTTTCACTGCCACAATCTCGAGCATGCGTCGCGCGGCATGATGTCGTTCGTGCAAGTCATCCCGTAGCGAGCAGCACCCGAGGAGGAGTCGATGCCCGAGGTCACGACCGCGACGCTGGAGCCGATGCGCGTCGCCGCGATCCGCCACGTCGGACCGTATACCGAGACCGGGCAGGCGTTCATGCGCCTGTTCATGTGGGCGGGCCCGCGCGGCTTGGCGGGCCCCGACGCAAAGGCCATCGGTCTCTACCGGGACGACCCGGCCACCGTGCCCGAGGCCGAGCTGCGCTCGGACGCGTGCGTCGCGGTCGCCGACGACGTGGAAGGGGACCCGGCGGCGGGCGTCGAGATCCGGACCGTCGAGGGGGGCGACTACGCCGTCGCGCGCCACCAGGGGCCCTACACCGAGATCCCGGACGTCTATCGCCACGTGTTCGAGACGTGGATTCCCGAGTCGGGTCGCACGCCGCGCGAAGGGCCGTGCTTCGAGCGCTACTTGAACAACCCGCTCGAGACCGCCCCGGCCGATCTCCTGACCGACGTGCACATCCCGCTCGCCTGAGCCGGTGCCCGACGACGACGCGCTGCTCGCCGGACTGCGCCGGCACTTCGGCTTCGAGGCGTTCCGCGGCAAGCAGCGCGACGTGATCGCGACCGTGCTCGCCGGCGACAGCGCGCTCGCGATCTTCCCGACCGGCGAGGGCAAGTCGCTCTGCTACCAGCTTCCCGCGCTGATGCTCGACGGGTTGACGATCGTGCTCAGCCCGTTGATCGCGCTGATGCAGGATCAGGTCGACGCGTTGCGGCAGCGCGGGATTCCGGCGACGTTCATCAACTCGTCGATCGACCGAGCGACCCGCGAACGCCGGCTGGAGGACGCGGTCCGGGGCGACGTGAAGCTCCTCTACGTCACGCCCGAGCGCTTCCGCGTGCCGGGATTCGTCGAGCGGATCACCGAGGCGCGGATCGCGCTGCTCGCCGTCGACGAAGCGCACTGCGTCAGTCAATGGGGGCACGACTTCCGTCCCGACTACGCGCGCGTCGGCGCGATTCGCGAGCGGCTCGGTTCGCCGCCGGTGCTCGCGTTGACGGCCACCGCGACGCCCGCGGTGCAGCGCGATGTCCTCGATCGGCTCGGCGCGCCGAACGCGACGACGTTCCACACCGGCATCGAGCGCGCGAACCTCTTCCTCGGCGTGCACCCGGTCGCGAACGACGAGGACAAGGTCGACCGCATCGTCGAGCGAGCGAACGAGATCGGCGGTCCCGGCATCGTCTACTTCGCGTTGATTCGCAATCTGCTCGAGTTCGAGGTCGAGTTGAAGCGGCGCGGGCTCGAGCCGCTGATCTACCACGGGGACCTCGCGCCCGACGAACGACGCGGCATGCAGCAGCGCTTCATGACGATGGCCAACCCGCTGATCCTCGCGACGAACGCGTTCGGCATGGGCGTCGACAAGGCGGACATCCGCTTCATCCTGCACCACCAGATCCCGCGCACGCTCGAGGCCTACTACCAGGAGGTCGGTCGCGCGGGACGGGACGGGCGGGGCAGCCTCTGCGAGCTGCTGTTCTGCGACGAGGACGTGTTGATCCAGAAGGAGTTCACCGAGTGGGCGAACCCCGGCCGCGACTTCGTCGAGTCGGTCGTGCACGTCCTGGAGCAGAACCGGCATCGGTGGCCGGTCATGGACGTGCAAGACCTGCGCGAGACCCTGCTGATCAAGAACCGGCGTGACGGCCGCGTCGACACCGCGCTCAACCTGCTCGAGACCGCCGGCTGCACGCGAGGCGTGTTCGGCCGCGGGACGTTCGAACTCGTCCGGGCGCCCGATCGCGACGAGATCGACTCGTGGATCGACGACGACAAACGCGAGCGCGACCTGCAGCACCTGCTCGAGATGGCGCGCTACGCGACCGCGCCCGGCTGTCGCAAGAGCGTGTTGCACGAGCACTTCGGCTTCGAGCCACTCGTCGACGGTTGCGGCGCGTGCGACGCGTGCGTCGACGGAAACGCGTGGCTGGCGACCCACCTGCCGGTCGACGAGCGCCAGCCGATCGAGGGCGCTGGGCGGCGTCCGGAGGACGGCCTCGCCCGCGGCGATTGGATCGACATCCGCCACCACGGCACGGGCATGGTCACTCAGGTGTTCCGGGAGGGGCGCCGGACGCGCATCGAAGTGGAGCTCGCGAGCACGATGCGCCGCCGGAAGTTCGACCTCGCCCGCATCCACTGGCGTCGGGTCGAGGAGTGACTATGATGGGCGCATGTTCAAGACGCGCTTGTTGATCCGGTTCCACCACGCCGACCGCGCGCGGGTGATGTTCTACGGCAACCTCTACCTGCTCGCGCACCAGGTGCTCGAGCGGTTCGTCGTCGAGGCCGTCGGCCTCGGCTGGGACGAGTTCTTCGCGAACCCGGAATGGACCGCGCCGTTCCGCCGTGTCGAGGCGGACTACTTCCGGCCGCACCCTCCGGGGCGCGAAGTCGAGGCGACGCTCGCGATCGTATCGCTCGGCGAGACCTCGTTGACGATGCGGATCGACTTCCACGATCTCGACGGCGAACACCTGAGCCGACTCGTCGCGGTCAACGTGTTCACGGATGCCGATGCGACGGGGAAGATCCCGATGCCCGCGTCGATTCGCGCCCAGCTGACGCCGTTCGTCGAGGAGGACTCCGATGCCTGATTCCCCGATCGGACGCGAGTTCGTCAAGGCCGTCTCGGTGCGCTTCGCGCTCGCCGATCACGCGCGCATCCTCTTCTTCGCGAACGCGTTCATCCTCGCGCACGAGGTGCTCGAGGACTTCATCCTGCACGTGGGGTTCGCGTGGGACGACTACTTCGCCCGTGACGACTGGGGCATGCCGTATCGCTACGCGGACGCCGACTACTTCAAGCCGCTCGAGCCGGGCGTGACCGCCGAGGCGCGGCTCGCGATCGAGCGGATCGGTCAGAGTTCGGTCGCGTTCCGCGTCCACTTCCACGACGAGGCCGGCGACGAGGCGTGTTGTGTGCGGATGGTCGCCGCCGCGGTCTCGCTGCCGGGGATGAAGAAGCGCGGTGTGCCGGACGTGTTGCGCGAGCGACTGCAGCCCTACATGGTCGGGCACTGATCGGCGACGAGCCGCTCGATCTGCCCCGCGTGTCGCTCGTTGTGCGCGACCATCAACGTGAGTGCCTCGCCGGGCGTGAACCGGATCAGACGCGTGATCGGGGATGCGAAGCGCTTGCCGTTGAGCGATCGGCCGTCGGCCGCGACGAGGAACTCGCGCAGCGTGGCCGCGTGCCCGAGGAAGCGCGGGAGGGCGTCGGTCTCGTCGCCGGGTGCGACGGCCGGTGCGAACGCCTTCGGCGCGCGTACGGAGCGACCCCCCGGGCCGGCGATCGCGATGAACTTGCGCTGCAGCCAGCCCGGCCGGTAGGGCGCGTCGCCGGTCGGCTGTGCGGCGATCGCGTCGCGAATCCGCGGTTCGTAGACCGCGAGGACATGCGACAGGTGCGCGAGCACGTCGGCCACGCTCCAGCGATCCGGCGCGGGGCGCCACGCGAGCGCTTCCGCGGTGAGCGGCGTCACGGTCGCTTCGATCGATGCGATCGTCGCGTCGTTTCGTGCGAGCAGGTCGGCGAGGTGCGGATGGGGCACGGGTCGGCTCCGAAAGTGGGTTCACACGAGACCTAATGCGTTCGGTTGCCCGAGGCGAGTGTCGAGAAGCGATCGGTGCGCTACCCTTGTCGCATGCCGCTCGTCGACGTCCCCTACACGCCTGCCGATGGTCCGTTGCCGCCCGACGTGCGCGCGTTCATCGACGATGCCGAGGAGCGGATTCAACGCATCCTCGACGAGCGACGCGGCAATCCGATCCACGGGTTCGTGCCGAGCGACTTCATCGAGGTCTACCGTGCGCTCGAGGGCGTCGCGCGGTTGGACGATCTGCCGAACCGAAGCTTCTGCGAGTGGGGCGCCGGGATCGGGGTCGTCGCCGGGCTCGCGGCGATGCTCGACTTCGACGCCTGCGGCATCGAGATCCAGTCCACGCTCGTCGAGGAAGCGGAGTCGCTCGTCGCTGATTTCGATCTGCCGGTCGCGTTCGCGTGCGGGACCTACATCCCCGCCGGCCACGAGTCGTGTTTCGATTCGTCCGGATCGTTCGCGTGGGTCGACGAAGGCGGTGACGACGCCTATCGCGAGCTGGGGCTCGACCCGCGCGATTTCGACGTCGTGTTCGCATACCCGTGGCCGGGCGAAGAGCACGCGATCCGCGCGCTCTTCGACGCCGTGGCCGCACCCGGCGCGCTGTTGGTGCTGCACCGCGGACTCGAGGACCTGCAGGTCGTTCGGCGCGATCCCTGACTGAGACTTTCGCGCTCGAGCAAAAAACCTCAGTCTCTCGCTAACGGTTCGGCGCAGAATACCTACTGTCCTGGCCAACGAGGCGGACGGCTCCGATCGTCTTTCTCGTCGTGCTACGCATCCGAACCCCCGCCCGCCGCGCTTGCAGTCAGGGGCTCGTTGCAGTCGACCGGGGGGTAGGTCGTTCGCATCGAGCGGAAGTGCGCGGGTGCACTCGGCAGGAAAGTTGGCCCCCGATGCACGTCTCTCGTACCCGCCCGTCTCGCATTCTGTCCACACGCATTCTATCCACACCACGCGCGTCGCTGTCCGCGGCGTTGCTCGTGCTGTTCATCGGCCAGGCCTCGCCGGCCCAGCAGCCGTGGACCGGGTTGAACAAGATCTTCCCCGCCGCCGGCCAAGTCGTGCTGAACGACTGGATGAACAACATCCTGACCCCGGCCGTTCGCAACGAGATCTACGCCGAGTATCGCTACCAGGCGTTGCAGATGCTCAACAAGTACGACGCGCCGACCACGCTGCGCGTCGTCGTCGGGTGGGACGAGGAGAAGCAGGTCTACCTCTACGACACGCGTTCCTACACGGACCCGGAGTATCAGGGCTGCTTCCGCACGCGTACGAACCTGTATTGCTGCGGGCACCCGTACGGCCTGCTGCACATCGTCAAGCTGCACCGCCTGCTGCAGCGGATCTATCCCAACGACCCGGTCACGAATCGCTTCGGCGTGTGGGCCGCGAAAGCGGTCGAGCACGCGTTTCGCTTCGGGCTCGCGCATCGAACCGCGACGAACACGTGGGAGGTGATCGGCGAGGCGCAGCCGCTCGGCGGCCACCCGGCGGTCGGTGCGCAGGACATCCAGAACAACCCGCTGAAGCTCCACGCGTCGCTCGGGTGGTTTCTCGGCAAGCCGGTCGAGAACTGGGATGGCGATCCCTACCGCCACGACATGATGACGATCCCGGGCGCGTACGAAGCGCTGCGCGATCCGACGCTGAACATCAACCGCGCGCTCGTTCGCAAGGGCGTCGCGCTCCTGCTCGAGAACCTGATCGACGATCGAATCGGCGGGCGATTCCGCGCCGACTATCAGCTCGAGCGTGAGACCGCGTTCGGAAAACTCCGGCTCTTTCAGGTGCTGATGAATCTCGCGTGTGGCGTGAAGGCGCTCCGCGGCGATGCACAGTACGAGTCGACCGCGCTGCGCGCGAAGCTCACGATGCAGTATCTGTTCGACCGGATGATGCAGATGGGGCCGCGGCGCTTCCAGGGACTCAGCGGCCGCAAGTACGAGAACTGGGTGTCCGGCTGGAACCCGCCGGAGTGGGAACGCGACGTGCAGTCGACGTCGTTCCCGCGCTGGGCTTCGTGGGCGTTCCTCGATTCGGTCTGGGTGTGGGGCGTGTCGCTCGTCGGGCCCGCGATGCTGAACATGTGGGATGCCGTCGACGAGAACGACTGGGCGCGACGCACGCAGATGGCTCATCTGCTGAAGAAGACGGCGGATCTCTACCGGTATCGATCGGACATGCCGTACATGCGCTCCGACGGGACGAGCCTCGTCCTGGACGGTGACAACAAGCCGTTGCAAAACGCCGGTTCGGCCGGCGGCACGTTCGGCAACTGGATCACGCAGCCGGTCGGCACGCAGATCGTACGCGGCTACTACCAGCCGAAGCCGGCACTCCGCAGCTACCCGGCGATGCCGACGTCGCTCGCCGGTGGCGGACTGTGGCCGGAGGAATACCGGATGACGCAGGAGTGGAACGACGAGCGCACGCGAAAGATGACGTGTGCGGCGCTGTTCCGCGAGGCGTATTCGATCGATCCCAATATGAAGGCGATCCACCTTCGTTCGCTGGAAGAGCTGTGGGCGGAGACGCCGACGTCATCCCCGTACGCGCCGACGGTGCGCTACCCGAAGGGACACTCGCAGGAGTTCCAGCTCTACTATCACGACCCGTCGACGAAAGCGGAGTTGCCCGCGAACGATCCTCGCGCGAAGCCGATCGTGCGCCAGTCGAATACCGCGACGAAGAGCTACATCGACCAGAAGTGGATCACCACCTACGACGGCTTCAACTGCCTGAGCCGCTCGAACGACTTCGGCATCCCGTCGCTGATGTTCTGGACCGCGCTCGTGACGCAGGACGCGGCCTACATGGACCTCGCGGTCTACTCGATGCTGTCGCGGATGCACAGCGCGTCCGGCCCGCTCTTCGTCGGCCAGGTCAAGGACGTCGTCGATCTGAAGCACGATCCGGTCAACCGCCTGCGCAACGCGGTGCACGTCGGGGACTTCACCGGCAACCCGTTCGACTGGGGGCGGAACATCTGGACCGTTCAGGTCCTCGCGGTGCTCGACGGCTGGTGGTAACGGACCCTACGCGTTGACCCGCTCGCGGAGCGCTGCACGGCGGACCTTGCCGAGCGGGCTCCGCGGGATCGCGTCGACCGCGACGATGCGCGCGATCCGCTCCCACGGCGCGGCGTCGGCGTCGAAGTGCGCGCGGAGCTGTCGTGCGGCATCCGAGATCGTGCCGGCGACGACCAGGCAGATGCGATGCTGATCGCGCGCGTCGGGCTCCGCGAGTAGCGCTGCGTCGACGCCGTGCGCCGCGGCGAGCGCCGTGAGTCGCGCCTCGAGATCCGTGAGCGACACCGCTTCGCCGCGGCACTTGACGACGTCGTCTTCGCGCCCGTCGACGCGCAGGCCGGCATCCGTCGCACGCCCGCGATCCGCGCTGATCCACCAGCCGTCGACCTTCGGGTCGATCAGCCGTGGTGCGTCGTTCGCGGTCGACGCGTATCCGGTGAGCAGCGAGGTGGCTCGCACGGCGATGCGTCCGCCGTCGGTGCGGACGGTCGCGTGTGGCAGCGGCGTCAGCGCCGGCGGTTCGTCGTCGCTGGACGCGAGGGACGCGAGCGACGCGGTGGCGACCTGCGACCCGGTCTCCGTCGCGCCGTAGCTCGGGAGCAGCGGCCACCCGAGCGCGCGCCCCGCCCGGTAGGACTCGGGCGCGATCGCACCGCCGCCGACGATCACCGCTCGCAGCGAGGCGGGCGCCGGCAGCTTGCGCGCGAGCAGGTCGTGCAACTGGGTCGGCACGATCGCGGTCAATGTGCCCCCGGCCCGGTCGATCGTGTCGCGAAAGGCGGCCGGGTCCCATCGCGGCGGCATGCCGTCGGCGTCGTGGGCCCCGACGACACGTGCCCCGCTGAGCCGGGCGCGCGCGAGGATGCCGATGCCGGCGACGTGCACGAGCGGGAGCGCGTGGACCCACACGTCCCGAGCGTTCGCCTCGAGGTGCCGGTTGGCCGCCTCGGCCGAGGCGAGCAGTGCGCGTTTGGCGAGCGCGACGAGCTTCGGCGCTCCCGCGCTCCCCGACGTGGCGAACCACACGTGCGCCGGCGGCGTCGGAACATCGCGCGCGAGGGCGACGAGGGCGTCGCGTGCATCGGCCGCGAGCCGCGGGTTGAGCAGGAGCTCCGTCGCGTCGCTGTCGAAGTCGACGATCACGCGGCGAGTCCGATCACGAGCGTGGCCCCGAACACGAGGTGCACTGCCGCCGTGCGCGCGAGCAGCTTGTTGTAGGCGGTGCTCGGCTCGGTCGTGCACACGCCGCGACCGACGCTCCACGCCAGCGGCGTCGCGAGACACGGCAGCAATGCCGCGACGACGGCACCTCGTGTGAGCCACCATGCGCCGAGCGCGAACGGGAGTGCGATCAGCGTCACGACTTCCGCGCGACCGAACGCGAGTCCGAAACGCGCCGGCAACGTGCGCTTCCCCGCAGCGCGATCCTCGGTGATGTCGCGGACGTTGTTGACTGCGAGCAGCGCGGCCGCGAGCGATCCGACCTGCAAGCCCGCGACCATCGCGTCGGCCCCGACGACGCCGGCCTGCAGCCAGACCGTGCCGCCGACCGCGATCAGGCCGAAGAACGCGATCACGAATGCGTCGGCCACCCCGAGATAGGCGAGCGGGAAGGGACCGCCGGTGTAGCCGTAGGCGAACACGCACGACAGAATCGCGATCACCGCGATCGGCCAGCCGCCGCGCGCGACCAGCGGTGCGGCGAGTGCGAGCGCCACGACGAGCGATGCCCATGCGGCGGCGCGCAGCGTGCTCGCCGGGATCCAGCCGGCTTGCGCGGCGCGCGTCGGCCCGAGGCGGGCGTCGGTGTCCGTCCCCTTCTCGTGGTCGAGTGCGTCGTTGAACAGGTTGGTCGCGATCTGGATCGCGAACGCCGCGCCGAGTGCGCACGCGACGACCCACCACGGGCCCGCGGAACCGAGACGCGCGGCGAGCGCGGTGCCGACGGCGACCGGGACGAGCGCCGCGGTCAGCGTCTTCGGTCGCGTCGCGAGCAGCCACGCGACGAGCGTCGATGGCCGGGTGTCGGATGCCACGGCGCGACGCCTACGGCACGCGCGGGAACTTCGAGAAGTCGGGCTTGCGCTTCTCGACGAATGCGTCGCGACCCTCTTGGGCTTCCTGCGACATGTAGTAGAGCAGTGTCGCGTTGCCCGCGAGGTCGAGGAGGCCGACCTGACCGTCGCAGTCGGCGTTCATCGACGCCTTCAGGCAGCGCAGCGCGAGCGGCGAGTGTTGCAGCATCTCGCGGCACCACGTCAGCGTCTCGGCTTCGAGGCGCGCGACCGGCACGACCGTGTTGACGAGGCCCATCTCGAGCGCTTGCTTCGCGTCGTATTGCCGACACAGATACCAGATCTCGCGCGCCTTCTTCTGGCCGACGATTCGCGCGAGGTAGCTCGATCCGAGTCCGCCGTCGAAGCTGCCGACCTTCGGGCCGGTCTGGCCGAAGCGTGCGTTCGACGCCGCGATCGTCAGGTCGCAGACGACGTGCAGCACGTGCCCGCCGCCGATCGCGTAGCCGGCCACCATTGCGACGACCGGCTTCGGCAGGCTTCGGATCGCCTTCTGCAGGTCGAGGACGTTCAAGCGCGGGACACCGTCGCCACCGACGTATCCCGCGTCGCCGCGCACCTTCTGGTCGCCACCGGAGCAGAACGCCTTCGTGCCCTCGCCGGTCAGGATCACGACGCCGATCGCCGGATCCTCGCGCACGATCGAGAACGCCTCGAGCAACTCGGTGACCGTCTTCGGCCGGAACGCGTTGCGCACCTCGGGTCGGTTGATCGTCACCTTCGCGATGCCGTCGTCGGTGCGCTCGAGCTTGATGTCCTCGAACGCGCGCATCGACGCCCACGTCGTGCGCTTCGCGCGGGGCTTCGTCGCGGCGGGCTTCTTCGTCGTGCGCTTCTTCGTCGATCGCTTCGTGGATGCGTTGCGGGTCGCCATTCAGTCACCTCTCACGCGACGCAGGAACTCGGTCGTCTCGTCGGCGAAGCGGTCGGGCGCGTCGACGAGCACGCGGTGCGCCGCACCGGGGATCGTCACGAACTCGCCGCGCGGCAGGCGCGTGACCGCCTGCTCGCCGAGCGTTCGGAAGGGATAGTCGTCGCCGCCGACGATCCACAGGACCGGGCACGGAATCGTCGCGAGCCGGTCGAGGAGGGGCGCCTGGGCGCCGAGCGACCACGCCCGCAGGCCGGAGGCGAGGGCGCCGCGGTCGAAGCGGTGCTCGTCGCGTGTCGGTGGTCGCCGAGCGCCGAACACCGCGCGTTCGTTCCACGCGTCGATCAGCGCGGGCCACGGGGCCGATTCGAACCGTCGTGCCCATGCCTCGTCGTCCCGCCGGCGTGTGGCACGGGCCTCCGGATCGGCGAGTCCCGGATGCGCGGCGACGATCACGGCGGCACGCCACGCGCGCGGCGCGGCGAGCAGCGCGTGGAGCGCGAGTCGTCCGCCGAGCGAGTAGCCGATCACGACGTCGCCGACGGCATCGCGCGCGAGCGCGGCGCCCGCGTCCGCGAGCGAGGACGGCTCGCGCGGCGCAGCGAACAGGTCCGGCGCGTCGACGCCACCGAAGCCGGTCCGTTCGAGCGCGTCGACGAACGGCGCGAAGTCGTGACCCGATCCGAGGAAGCCGTGCAGGCAGCGAATCACCCGGCGACCTCGTCGTGCGCGCGCCAGAACGCACCGGTCTGCTCGCGGTCGGGCACGATCTCGACCACCGTGCGGTCCGGCCACTCGTCGCGCGTCGGGATCGTGTCGCAGCGCACGTGGGACAGGCCCCACATCGACGCCCAGGCGTCGAAGCGACGCGCGTGTTCGTTCGCGAGCGCGGTGTCTCCGAAGACGCGCTCGAAGATGCGGCCGCCGCCGTTGTTGACGATCGCGATCCGGAGCCGCGTCGCGCCGATCGCGTCGACGACCCACGGAGCCGCGAGATCGTAGAGCGCGGTCAGGTCACCGACGACGGCCCATGCGGTCTCGCCGTCGCGCACGCCGCCGAGGAACGTCGAGAGCTGCCCGTCGATCCCGTTGGCCCCGCGGCTCGCGTCGACCCGGTCGGGGGAGTGGGTGCGGTCGGCGAACGCGCACCATTCGCGGATCGGCAGGCTGTTGCCGAGGTAGACGAAGCCGTCGGCGATTCGCGACAGCGCGCGGACGAGCGCGGGCTCGGCGCGCGGGTGCGAATCGAGCAGCGCGTCGATCGCGGTCGTACGTGCGCGATCGGCGGCGCGCAGGGCGTCGGTGTCCCAGCCGGTCGGCGCGAGGTCGATCCCCGCGAGCGAATCGAACCGGGCGACGCGATCGATCGCCCCGTGTGCGACACCGGGATAGGGCGCGCGGGCGACGGACGCGATCGGGCGCGTGTCGCGTTCCAGGTCGCGCCAGAAGCGGCCGATCGGGACCGCGCCGATCCGGATGACGGCGTCGGCCTCTGCCAACGCGGCGCGAATCGACGCGTCCCCGCCGGTCAGTCGAAGCGCGGCGAGCGTCGGGTCGTTGCGGAGTTGCGACGTTGCATCGGCATGCAACGGCGCACCCAGTCGTTCCGCGAACGCACGCACCGGCGCAACGTCGTCGGGCGCGAGGCCGCCGATCGCGAGGAACGGTCGCCGGGCCCGTGCGAGCAGGGCGGTCAAAGCGGCGGGGGGTGTCGCGTCGATCGCGTCCGTCTCGTCGACCGCCCGCACCCCGAACGCGCTCGGGGTCGCGTCGAGGAGCGGCTCGCCGAACGCGATGTTCACGTGCACCGGGCCGCACGGATCGAGTGGCGGGAGTGCGACCGCGGCGCCGACGTCCGCATCGACGATCGTCGGGGCCCACGGCGCGAGGAGGCCGTTCTGTTCGATCGCCTGGGGGGCACCGGTGCCGCGCAGGTCGTGCGGTCGGTCGGCCGTCACGAACACGAGCGGGGTGCCCGAGTAGCGCGCCTCGATCGCGGCCGGGAGCAGCTCGGCCGCGGCGGTGCCGGACGTCGTGACGACCGCGACCGGCGCACGGTCGCGCCGCGCACGGCCGAGCGCGAAGAACGCTGCCGCGCGTTCCTCGAAGTGCGTGACGACCCGCACGCCGTCCGCTGCGTCGAGCACCGCCGCCAACGGCGCGTTACGGCCACCCGGTGCGACGCACCACGTCGTGACGCCGCGGGCGGCCGCGGCTGCGACGAGCGAGGTCGCGCGCGCGACGTTGGTCTGCGCGCTCACGAGCCGAAGACCGACGCGACCGAGGCGATCTTGCGCTCGAGTTCGCGCCACTCGTCTTCGGCGCGACTGCCGGCGACGAGCCCCGCGCCCGCACCGATGCGGACGCGGTCGCCACGCCAAGCGATGTTGCGGATCGCGACGACGCAGAGCGCGCGACCGTCCGGGTGCAGGATGCCGAACGGTGCACCGAAGCGCCCGCGCCGAACGTCGCGGTCGAGCTCCCGCAGACGCGCGAGCGCACCGGCCGACGGTTGGCCACCCAGGGCCGGCGTCGGATGCAGCGCGCGGACGATCGCGTCGAACGACGGCGTGCGCGACGCGCGAGCGCGGACCGGGGTGCGCAGGTGTGCGAGGTGGGGCAGCCGAAGCACGTCGGTCGCCCCGACGTCGACGTCCGCGCCGAGTCCTTCGAGGGCGTCGCGAATGAACGACAGGACGACGTCGTGCTCGTGGCGCTGCTTCGCGTCGTCGAGGAGACCGGCCGCGTCCGCCGGCGACGCGGTGCCGGCGAGCGCCATCGTCTCGATCGTGCCGTCGGCGTCGAGACGAAAGAGCACCTCGGGCGTCGTGCCGACGACGCCCGAGCCGTCGCGCCAACGCCCGTAGGGGATCTGCGCCGGTGCGTCGGCGACGTGGCGCAGCGCGCGCTCGACGAATGCCGCCGGGTCCGGCGGCGGCGAGAGCGTCCCTTCGGCGAAGACGACCGGCACGAGCTTCTCGATCTCGCCGCGTGCGATCGCGTCGAGCGCGTCCCGAAACGCGACGTCCCACGGCGCGCGATCCGGTCGGTCGACCGCGAGCGCGGGGGCGATCGCGTCGACGACGTCGCGCGCGTCCACGTCGCGCCACGCGTTCGCGTGCAGCCACGGCGTCTCGTCGTCGAGGAAGAAGTCGGGCGCGTAGAGGCTCGGTGCGTCGTCGGCCGGTGTCCGAGCGCGGCGCAGTGGACCGCAGGCGAGCCGCACGCGCCCCGGTCGTTCGCCGATCAACGCGCCGTCGGTCGGGAACGGGAGGTCGACCGCGCGGGCTTCCGATTCACTCATCGCTTGCCTTGGCATTCCGACACCGCGATGCTACACGTACTCCATGCCAAATCCCCGCGAAGTGCCCGACGGGCCCCGCACGCGACCGGTGACCGTCGGCCTCGCGCCTGTGGCGCCGGTGACGATCGGCGGTGACGCGTTCGCGATCATCGCCGGACCGTGCGCCATCGAGTCTGCCGACGGATTTCGGACCGTCGCAGAGGGCGTTCGCGCGGCGGGCGCCGTGGCCCTGCGCGGAGGCATCTTCAAGCTAAGGACCGACCGCCTGAGCTTTCAAGGCCTCCGGGAGGCCGGCTACGAGGCAGCGCGGGCGGTTCGCGACGCGATGCGGATGCCCCTCGTCAGCGAACTGACCGACCCCCGCCAGATCGAGCCGATGCGCGATTTCGTCGACGTCTTCCAGGTCGGCACGCGCAACATGTTCAATTACGACCTGCTCGCCGAACTCGGGCGCGCCGATCGGCCGGTGCTGCTCAAGCGAGGCTTCGGCGCGACGGTCGACGAGTGGCTGAAGGCGGCCGATTACGTCACCGCCGAGGGCAACTGCGACGTCGTACTGTGCGAGCGCGGCATCCGAACGTTCGAGCCGGGCACCCGCGCGACCCTCGATCTGACGGCGGTGCCGATCGCGAAGCGGTCGACCGCGCTGCCGGTCATCGTCGATCCGTCGCACGCCGCCGGTCACCGGACGCTCGTCACGCCGTTGGCGCTCGCCGCGGCCGCGGTCGGCGCGGACGGACTCCTCGTCGAGGTGCACGAGCGCCCCGACGAGGCGCAGTCCGACGGCGCGCAATCGCTCGATCTCGCGGCATTCCGCGATCTCGTCGAGCAAGTGACGCCGATCGTCGAAGCGACCGGCCGCACGGTCGGCACGCCGTCGTCCGTCCCGTCGCGGTGAACGCGGCTCGGCGCGACGACCCGACCGCCGAGACCGACCGAACCGGTCCCGATCCGACGCGCATCCGCGCGATGTTCGCGAAGGTCGCGCCCGGCTACGACCGCGCCAACGACGTGCTGTCGGTTCGGATCCACCACCGATGGCGCCGGACGCTCGTCCGGATGAGCGGGGCCGCGGCCGGCCAGCGCGTGCTCGACTGTGCCAGTGGCACCGGCGACCTCGCGATCGCGTTTGCGCACGCGGTCGGGCCGGACGGTGCGGTCGTCGCCACCGACTTCTGCCGCGAGATGCTCGAGCCGACACCGGGCAAGGCGGCGCGGGCCGGTGTCGCCGTGCCGTGTTCGGTGGCGGACGTGACCGCGCTGCCGTTCGGCGACGACCACTTCGATCACGCCTCGATCGCGTTCGGCATCCGCAACGTCGCCGACGTGCCGGGCGCGCTCGCGGAGATGGCGCGCGTCACGCGGCCGGGCGGTTCGGTGCTCGTGCTCGAGTTCGGCCAGATGCGTACGCCGGTGCTGCGCGGTGCTTATCGGTGCTACGCGCGCCACGTGTTGCCGCGGCTGGGCGGCTGGCTGACCGGCCAGCCCGGCGCCTACCGCTACCTCGAGTCGTCGTCGGCGGCGTTTCCGTGCGGCGATGCCTTCGCGCGGATCTTCGCCGCGGTGCCGGGCATCACCGACGTCGATGTCCGCCCGCGGATGGGCGGCATCGCCTACGTCTATCGCGGCGTCGTCGGATAGGCTCGCTCGGCGCCGGCGAGCGCCGCACGGACGTCCTCGATCGTCCGCGACTCGTCGTGCAGGCGCGTCGGATCGAAGAGGCGGAGTCGCCGCTCGATGCGCGCACGGCCGCCGCCGCTCGGATCGGGGACGAGCGTCAGCGTCGCGACCGTGCCCGGTGGGAGCGGTCGGCTCGGATCGGCGCTGCCGCGCTCGAGCAGGTGATCCTGCTTGTTCGCCGAACCGCGCTGGAATCGCCGGAACGCGCCGGTCGCGTGGCCCGGGGCCCAGCACAGCATGTCGAGGTTTGCGTGAGCGGTGATCCGCGGCGGGATCGTCAGGCGGCCGTTCGCGTCGGTGCGCAGGATCGCGCTGAGCCCGACGGTCTTCTTGTAACTGTCGAGGACGCGCCGGTCCGTGCTGCTCTCGACGAGCAGCCACGCATCGGCGAGCGGTCCCGCGTCCGAGCGAACTTCGACGTCGAGCGGGCCGCGTTCCGGTTGGCGGTCGCGGTGCAGGAACTCGCCGGTGAAGTAGAAGTAGAGCGCGATCCCGATCGAACTCGCGATCAGGAAGAACGTGCCGACCGCGACGAGCGGCGCGACCCAGTTGGCGCTCTTCGCTTCGCTGGTCATCGCAGCGTGTCCGTCCGATCGGTCCGCGCGAGGAGCCAGTGATCCGCAGCGACGAGCCACGCCATCGCCTCGAGCACGGGGAGTGCACGCGGGACGATGCATGGGTCGTGTCGCCCGCGCTTGGCTTCGTCGAGCACGGTCGCGGTCGGCTTGAACGCGACGCGCAGAACGATCGGCTCGCCGGTCGCGATGCCGCCGCGGATGCCGCCGTAGTGGGTGCTGCTCTCGCGGCGGTGAAACTCGCTTCCCTCGGCCTGTGCGGCAGCGAACCCGTCGCCGAACTCGACGCCGGCGGTCGCACCGACGCCGAGCATCGCGCCGGCGAGGTCGGCCTTGAGCTTGCGGAACACCGGCTGCCCGAGGCCGGCCGGCACGCCTTCGATCCGGAGTTCGGCGATTCCGCCGTAGCTCTTGCCGTCGCGCTTCGCGTCGGCGAGCAGCGCCGCGACGCGATCGGCGTCGGCCGACGGAAAGCGCGTCGGGTGCTGATCGACCGAGGCCGTGTCGGTGACGGCCGCCGCGTCCGCGTCGTCGAGCGAGAACGGTCCGATCGCGCGCGCGTAGCCCACGACGGCGAGCGTCGGGGCGACCTCGGCGAGCAGCATGCGTGCGACCGCAGCGGCCATGACGCGCGCGACCGTCTCGCGCCCCGAGGCGCGACCCCCGCCGCGGGGATCGACGTGTCCGCGCTTCGTGCGCCACGTGTCGTCGGCGTGGCCGGGGCGTGGTGCCGCGGCGATCGCCGCGTAGTCGCCGGGGCGCGCGTCGCGGTTGCGGACGCACATCGCGATCGGTGTCCCGAGTGTCTTGCCGTCGTGGACGCCGCTCAGCACCTCGACGACGTCGGCTTCGTCGCGCGCCGAGACGACCGCGCTCTGGCCCGGACGGCGCCGGTCGAGCATCGCCTGGAGCAGCGCCGGGTCGAACGCGACACCGGCCGGGCATCCGTCGACGACCGCACCGAGCGCGACGCCGTGGCTCTCGCCGAACGTCGTGACGCGAAAGAGGTGTCCCAGGGTATTGGCGCTCATCGGGTCCGTGCGTAGGTTGGTCTCGAGCGATCGACCAAGTTGTAGTCGACCCGGCCGGCGCCGGGTAGCGAGAGGGCCGTGATGAGCGACCGAACGGATGCCCAGTTCTTCCGCGCCAACGTGGGCGCGATGATCCTCGACGACACCGGTGCGATCCTCGCGTTCGAGCGGATCGATCGCCACGGCTTCTGGCAGATGCCGCAGGGCGGACTCGACGTCGGCGAGGAGCCGGCGACGGCGGCGTTGCGTGAGGTCGCGGAGGAGACCGGTCTCGAGGCCGACGACCTCGAGCCGCTCGGCGAGTGTCCGGGGTGGCTCGCCTACGAGCTGCCCGAGGGGCTTCGCCGCCCGCACCTCGGTCGTGGCCAGGTGCAGAAGTGGTTCTGCTACCGGCTCGTCGGGGACGCGTCGCGGATCTGCCTCGATGGGTGCGGCCACCCGGAGTTTCGCGCATGGCGATGGATGCGCATGGAGGAGCTGATGCGAGAGACGACGCCGTTTCGCGTGCCGGTCTACGAGGCACTCGCCAGTCACTTTCGCCGCTGGCTCGCGGGGCTGCTGATCGTCGCGATCACGCTCGCGTCCACCGGCTGCGGTCCGTCGATGCCTCCGAACGACGGGAGCGCCGGCGGCATCCGGACGGACACGAAGTCGATCTCGGTCGACAAGCCCGTGCTCGGCGCCGACGGCCGCGTCTCCTGGGCGGCGGTCCGGATCGCGACGCTCGACGGCGCGCGGGTGTCGTCGTATCGCATGGTCGCGTTCTACGACACCGACGGCGATGCGAAGCACGACGACGGCGAGCTGTTCGTCGCCCGCGGCGAGACGATCCCCGCCGAGCGTCGACAACTGCGGTTCACGATTCCGGCCGCGCCCGGCGGCCCGTTGGCGCGCCCGGTCGGCAACGACGAGGCGATCGCCTGCTACGTGTTCACGTTCCAGTGCGAGGACGGCAGCGACTACCTCGTGAGCGGTCGGTTCGACGTGCCCGCGCCGCGCTGACCGCCACCGCCGCTACCGCGTTCGCGGGACCCGCTTCAGCGTCGCGACGACCGGGAAGTGGTCGGACGCGCCGATCTGCAGCACCGCGGCCCCGCGCGACTCGTAGTGGGGCGAGTGGAGGATGTGATCGAGGCACGTGCCGATTCGGGTCGGTGCGCCGACGAGCCGCCACGTGATCGACCGATCGAACGGGCGCACGGCGTGGCGCATGCCACGGTCCTCGATCAGCCAGCGTACGGCGGGTCCGCGCGAACCCTCGTTGAAGTCGCCGGCGAACACGAGCGGGCGGCTCGGGTCGACGTGGGACCAGACGTCGCGGATCACCGACGCATGCAGGCGGAACGAACGCGGCATCTCGAGCAGCGAGGTCTCGAAGTCGTCGGTCAGGAACAGCGGCTTCATGTGCACCCCGACGACCTGGATCGCCTCGGCGGGGTGCGCGACCGACACGACGAATCCCGGCACCCATCCCGACGACGATTCGACGAACGCGCGCGGGGTCAGCGGGTAGCGGCTCAGGATCGCGACCGCCGAATACCGGGACCGGCGAACGAGCATGTGCGGATAGGTGTCGCGGAGCAGGGGCCGGAGGACCGCCGCCGCGGCCGGTGCGACCTCCTGGAGGCACACGACGTCGGCATCGTTCGTGCGGATCGCGGCGACGGTCCCCTCGACGTCGCGATTGTCGACGTGGATGTTGTAGGTCATGACCGTGATGCGGTACGGCGCGAGCTCGGGCGTCGCGGACTCCGCACCGGTGCATGCGGTGAGCGCGAGCGCGGCGAGGACGATTGCTCTCATCCGATGGCTCTCATCCGATTCACCCCGATGCGATCACGTCGAAGAAGCGGGGGAAGCTCTTCGCGACGACGTGCGGATTGTCGATCGCGATCGGCGCTCCGGCTGCGCGCGCGACACCCGCGGCCATCGCGAGGCGGTGGTCCGGCGTCGGGTCGAACGTGAAGGGGCGAATCGCGTCGACGCCCGGGTGGCCGGCGATCGCGAGGCCGTCGTCGCACTCGGTCGCGACGCGCCCCAGGCGATGGATCAGCTCGGCGGTTCGGGCGATCCGGTCGGACTCCTTGATGCGCAGGTGGGGTGCGCCTCGGAGCCGGGACGGCCCGCTCGCGAATGCACAGAGGACCGCGAGTACGCAGAAGAGATCGGGCGCGTCGCGGAGGTCGGCGTCGATCGGCTCGAGGCGCGCGGCGGGCTCGATGCGCAGCGCATCCCCGGCGGTCGCGACCGGGACCCGCATCGCGCGCAGCAGGCTCGGAAAGCGGGCGTCCGGCTGCAGACTGTCGGTCGGGATCGCGTCCAGGCGCGCCGCGCCGCTGACCGCGGCGACCGCTGCGAGCGCGAACGCCGCGCTCGCGTCCGGCTCGACGGCGTTGTCGAGGGCGTTCGGCTGCTGCGCGGGGGGGATGACGATGCCGTCGTCGGCCTCCTCGATCCGCATGCCCGCTGCTCGGCATCGCGCGAGCGTCATGCGCCAATACGGCGCGGATACGGCGTCGCCGCGCAGGCGGATCGCGAGCGGCTCGGGGAGGGACCAGGCGTTGAGGCACACCGCGGATGCGAACTGACTCGAGCGGGTCGCGTCGACGTCGATCGGGTGCTCGAGGTGCCACGGATCCCGCACGCGGATCGTCAGCGCGTCGGCGCCTGCGGTAGCCTCGGCGCCGAGTCGCGCGAGCACGTCGAGGAGCGGCGTGATCGGGCGCGCGAACAGCGACGGGTCGCCTTCGATCCGATGGTCGCCTTCGATGCGTGACGCGCGCAATGCGAGGAAGCGCAGCGGTGCGGCGCCGGTGAGTCCACGGGCCGGCTCGCCGTCCAGGAGCGCCGCGAGTCCTTCGGTCGCGGTGCGCACGTCGTCCGGGGCATCGACCGTGACCGCGCCCGGCCCGGTGCGGTGCGAACGGATCACTTCGTCGCGCAGTCGGATCGACTTCGACTCGGGGAGGCGTCCGCGCCAGTCGCGAACGGTCACCGAACCCACCCGAGAAATGCCGCTTCGTCCGCGACGGCTTCGATCGGCACACGGCGTCGGGTCGGCGAGCCGAGCGCGTGCAGGAAGACGAACGTCACGCGCGCCGCGCCGGCGGCCTTCTTGTCGGCGGCGAGCAGCGAGACGAATCGCGCGCGGGGGATCGGCGCGCGCGGCCCGGTCATGCGGTCGCCGGTGAGGCGGGCGAGTGCGGCGGCGAAGCGACGATGGTCGGCTTCGGTGAGCCACGCGCGGCGGCAACTCCACGCGAGCGCGAAGTAGAGCCCTTGGGTGATCGCGCGGCCGTGCGGAACGCCGTCGTGCGCCTCGATCACGTGGCCGACCGTGTGGCCGAAGTTCAGGATCTGGCGATGGCCGCTCGTCTCGCGGGCGTCCTCGTCGACGACGCGCTGCTTCGCGTCGATCGCGGCGGCGAGGTGCCGCCACAGGAGCACGTCGCGCGGGTCTTCGCTCGCGAGAAACCGCTTCGCCCACGCGCCGCCGTCGAGCAGTGCGATCTTGACCATCTCCGCGATGCCCTCGCGTGCGCGCGGGTCGGGCAGCGCGTCGAGCACGCGGCGCACGAGGCAGACGCGTTCGGCGGGGTAGAACGTGCCGATCGAGTTCTTGCGGCCGCCGACGTTGAGCGCGGTCTTGCCGCCGTGGGCCGAGTCGACCGCGGCGAGCCACGTCGTCGGCACGTGCACGAGCCGGATGCCCCGTTGGATCACGCTTGCCGCGAAGCCGCCGAAGTCACCGACCGACCCGCCGCCCGCGCAGACGAGGACGGCCTCCGAACGCGCGCGACCGGTCGTCGCGCGGACGATCGGTTCGATGTGGTCGCCGAAGCGATCGGCGTCCTTGAGCGATTCGCCGGCGGCGACCGCGACCCGGTGCGGGAACGTGCGCGACCATGCGGCGAAGCCCGGCACGCGTCGCGAGAGCGAGCGGTCGTAGAGCAGCACCGCGCCGGGACCGAATCGGGTCGCGACCGGGAAGTCGCGGGATCGGACGACGCGCGTCGTCATGCGATGCCGGTGCCGTCCTCGCGCGGCCACGGCGTCATCTGGGCCTCCGGCGGCACGCCGAGCGCATCGGCGACGCGATTGATGTAGTTGAAGTAGGCGACGACCTGCGTCGCGTCGTGGATGTCACCGTCGTCGTAGCCGTGTGCGCGGAGCGCATCGACGTCGGCGCGCGTCATCGTCGCCGGCGCGTCGGTCAGTTTCGCCGCGAACTCGAGGATCGCGACGACATGGGGCTCGAGACCGGCGGTGCGCCAGTCTTCGGCGAAGCGTGCGACGAGGGCATCGTCATCGACCACCGACCGGAGGTCGTGCAGGTGCGCCTGCACTCAGTAGTGGCACGCGTTGGTCTTCGACACGGCGACCGCGATCATCTCGCGCGTCGCGCGCGGCAGCCGCGGCGTCGTGCGGTGCATCACGCTCTGATAGAGTGTCATCGACGGCTCGAGCGTCTCGGGGCGGAGGCTCATCACGCGCACGATGTTCCAGACGCGGCCGGCCCGTCGGATCGCGGCGTCGTAGAAACGCGCGAGCGCGCCGGTGGCTTCGTCGTCGCGGATCCATCGGATCCAAGGGGTCGGGTCGGGCATGGCGCGTCTCCGGGGCCTCGTCGGCACTTGGGTCAGGGTCTTCGGTATACTACCGTTTTGTCGGGGTCGTTTCCGTAAAGGCGCGTCGAATGAAGTTCGCGCAAGCTGTGTCGACCGCGATCGACGCCGAGGCGGCACTCGGCGAGGTCGCGTCGAGTGTCCGCTCGCAGATCGACGGCGACGTCGATCTCGTCGTGCTGCATTGTACGCCGCATTACCGCGGGCACTACGAGCCGATGCTCGCGCGGGTGCACGCGGCGCTGTCGCCGACGCACGTGATCGGATGCACGGGCGAGGCGCTGTTCGGTGGGGGCGGCGAACTCGACGGCACGCCGGCGGTTGCACTGCTGGCCGCGTCCGTGCCCGGTGCGACACTTCGGCCGTTCGCGGTCGGCAAGGACGAACTCAGCGCCGATCGAACCGCGGCGGCGCTCGAGGCGTCGGGGGTCGGCGACGCCGAGGGGGACCCGTCGGCGATCGTGTTGCTCGCCGAGCCGTTCTCGACACCGGTCGATCTGCTGCTCGACGCCGTCAACGCCGTCTGTCCGGGCCGACCGGTCGTCGGCGGGCTCGCGAGCGTGATGCAGGAGGGGGCGAATCGCCTGTTCCTCGACGGTCGGGTCGTGCGCGACGGCGTCGTCGGCCTCGCGATCGGCGGTGCGCTGCGCATGCACACGCTCGTGTCGCAGGGGTGCCGGCCGGTCGGCAAGCCGCTCGTCGTCACGAAGGCCGATCGCAACATCGTGATGACGCTCGGCGGCAAGCCGGCGCTCGAGTGTGTGCAGGAAGCGTATGCGGCCGCCGACACCGAAGAGCAGGCGTTGATGGCGTCGGGGCTGTTGCTCGGGCGCGTGATCGACGAGCATCGTGAGACGTTCGCCCGTGGCGACTTCCTCGTGCGCAACGTGATGGGATTCGATCGCGACAGCGGTGCGGTCATCGCCGGCGACTTCTTCCGCGCGGGCCAGACGATCCAGTTTCACGTCCGTGACGCCGCGACGGCCGACGAGGATCTCGACGCGATGCTCGCGTCGTTCGCGGCGAGCGGGCACACGCCGCTCGCCGGCCTGTGCTTCAGCTGCAACGGCCGCGGTCAGCGGATGTTCGACGACGCGCATCACGAGACCAAGCGCATCCACGACGCGTGCGGGCCGATCCCGATCGTCGGCCACTTCGCCGCCGGCGAGTTCGGCACCCTCGGCGGCCGCGCCTTCATCCACGGCCACACCCTCAGCCTCGGCATCTTCCACACCGACTGATCGACGCGCGCTCCCGAGCTCGCTGCGCCGAATCTGTCCCACTTCGCGTCACATTCGCTCGAGCGACCCCTCGCTTTTGCGATCCTGTCCCGTTTCGCGTCAAGTCCGCGGCAGCGAGCAGGGCGGAGGGGCCACCCCGCCGCGCTCAGCGCGTGCGGATCATCTCGATGTGGAGGATGTCGTCGAGGATGTAGGGCTTGCCGGTCGAGGCGAAACCGAACGCCGCGTAGTAGTCGGTCAGTGCGTGCTGGGCGTTGAGGACGATCTTCGCCGTGCCGCGCTCGTCGAGGATCGCGATCGCGCGGGCGACGAGGTCGGTGCCCAGGCCGGTGCCACGGCGTTCGGCCGGCACGACGATCCGACCGATGCTCGCCGCGTCCGGGTATGCGGTGCCGACGGGCAGGAGGCGTGCGTAGCCGACCAGCGCATCGCCGTCCCACGCGAACAGGTGCTCGGCGACCGGGTCGAGGCCGTCGAGGTCGTTGAACACGCAGGCCTGCTCGACGACGAAGACGCGGGCGCGCAGTTCGAGCGCGTCGTGCAGGCGTCGTGCGTCGAGGTCGGCGAAGGCGAGGCACTCCCACCGGGGGGCGCCGGCGTCGCTCACGGCTTCTCCGGCTCGAGGCGCTGCATCTTCTCGATGATGACCGCCTCTTCGGGCCGGTCCGCCGGCTGGCCGTCCGCACCGGTCGTCTTCACGCGGCGGATCCGGTCGATCACGTCGAGGCCGTCGATCACCGACCCGAACACCGCGTAGCCACCGTCGGCGCTGTCGAGTTCCGGTCGGTCGGTGACGTTGATGAAGAACTGCGACGTCGCCGATTGCGGGACGCTTCGCTGCCGGGCCATCGCGATCGTGCCGCGCAGGTTCGACAGGCCGCGCTGCACTTCGAGCGTGACCGGCGAGCCGGTCTTGAGCCGCTCGCCCGCCTTCGTGTAGGCGCCGCCCTGGATCAGGTAGTTCGCGACGACGCGGTGCAGGATCGTGCCGTCGTAGGCCTTCTCGTCGACGTAGCGCAGGAAGTTCTTCACGGTCGCGGGCGCTCGATCCGGGCGCAGCTCGAGCGTGAACGCGCCGAGCGACGTCGTCACCTGAATGCGCGGGCGCTCGCGCAGCGGCATGTCGATGTCCGAAAGCAGGTCGAACGTCCGCACCGGCTTGCCGAGCCGGTCGTGCACCGCGAAGACCGGCGCATCGGCGGCCGCGAGTCGGATGCTCGCGCGGGCGTTGCCGTTGTCGCCGTAGAAGACGAGTTCCGGTTTGCCGGCGGCATCGAGGCCGAGGTCCACACGGCGCAGCCCTTCGCGGTCGTGCATCGTGAACCGCGGCATCCCGTCGGTGTCGAACTGCATGTCGGCGCCGGCCGGCGTCGCGCTCGACTCGAGCCGCAGGTGGTCGGTCGTCAGTGCCTGGTAGCCGACAGCCGCGCCGCCGAGCACGACGACCGCCGCGAGAATCGCGACGAGTGCGCTGCGCCGACGGCTGCGCTGCTCGAGTCGTTCGACACGCCGGCGGAGCCGCGTGATCGCTTGTGCACGGTGGGGGTCGGTCATCGGAACCTCCTGCAGGGGATGCGGTCATTGTGGCACGGTCGTCCGGTCGCGGCAACGCGCGCGGGTTGCATCCCGCGTCGGAAACGGTAGAGTCGGGCGACCGGCGCACCGCCGCCGACTCCCGGAGGAACCATGCCCGACGTCAAGCTCGCCCCGTCGATCCTGTCCGCCGACTTCGCACGACTCGGCGACCACATCCGCGAGGCGGAAGCGGCCGGTGCCGACTGGATCCACGTCGACGTGATGGACGGCCACTTCGTCCCGAACATCACGATCGGACCGCTCATCGTCGAGGCGATCCGGCCGATCACGCAGCTTCCGCTCGATGTGCACCTGATGATCGAGAACCCGGACCGCTACGTCGCCGACTTCGCGAAGGCCGGCGCCGACGTGATCACGGTTCAGGTCGAGGCGTGCCCGCACCTGCACCGCACCGTGCAGCAGATCAAGGAAGCGGGCGTCAAAGCCGGCGCCACGCTCAACCCGGCGACATCGCTCGAGACGCTCCGCGAGGTGCTGCCGGACTTGGACCTCGCGCTCGTGATGTCCGTCAACCCGGGCTTCGGCGGGCAGCGCTACATTCCGGGCGCGACCGACAAGATCCGCCGACTGCGCGGGATGCTCGACGCGATCGGATCGAGCGCGGAACTCGAGGTCGACGGGGGCGTGAAGACCGCGAATGCACGAGAGATCGCGGATGCCGGCGCGACCGTGCTCGTCGCCGGCTCGGCGATCTTCGGCGACGGCACCGTCGCCGATCGCGTTCGTGCGTTCCGGGATGCGCTGGCGTAGCGCTGCCACGCCGGCACTCCTGATTGCCGGTCTCGCGGTCGCCGCGCTGCTCTACGGCCCCTCGCTCGACGCGCCGTTCTTCGGCGACGACTACGCGCTCGGCACCGTCCTCGACGGCGGCCGACCGGATCCGGCGCGGCTCGCCTCGGAGTTCACCGGTCCGTGGGGCGGCGTACGCGACGCGCGCTACTACCGACCGCTCGTCGCCGCGTCGGTGACGATCGACGCGTGGTTCTTCGGGTTCACGCCGTTTTCGATCCGGTTCACGAACCTGCTCCTCCACACGCTGAATGCGCTGCTCGTCGCGACCGTCGTGCGACGCCTCGGGCGTGCGTCCGCGCTGTGGTCGGCCGGCGCCGGCGTGCTGTTCCTCGTCCACCCGATCGCCGCCGCCGGGCCCGGCGAGGCCGTCCTCCGACCGGATGTGCTCTCGGCGTTCTTCGTGCTCCTCGCGCTCGTCGCTTCGCACCGCCGATCCCGGCGCGCCGGCGCGCTGGCCATCGTCGCATTCGCGTCGGGCCTGCTGACGAAAGAGGTCGCGATCGTCGCGCTCCCCGCGCTCGCGCTCGTCGGTCGCTCGAAGGCGCGGACGCTCGGACTCGTCGCGACTGCCGTCGGTTGGTTCGTCGTGCGACGGCTCGCGCTGGGCGACGCGGCCGGTGCGTCGCTGACGTCGCGCATCGCGGTCGCCGCCCGATGGGAGAACATCGTGCACGTCGCCCACGGGCTGCAGTGGCTCGTCGCGCCGACGGTCGCGGTCGGCGCATGCGTCGCGGTGCTCGCGGTTGCCCGTCGGCCGTGGCGCGCGGCCGTCGCGGCCGCGTGTCTCGTCGTCGCGCCGATCGTGCTCGCCGCCGATCTGTGGGTGGCCCTCGACGGCGCGCTGCCGGTCGCGAACAACCGGCTCCTCTACCTGCCGCTCGCGGGCTTGCTCTGGCTCCTCGCCGCACCTCGCGTGCCGCGCCGAGCGGTCGCGAGTGTGCGGGTCGTCGCACTCGTCGGATGGATCGCGTTGTCGATCCCGGTTGCATCCGAAACCCTCGCGCGACTCCGCGCGGTCGGCGCGGTGACCGAGCGCACCGCGTCGACGGCGCGTGCGCTCGCATCGGCGCGCCCCGGCGCGTGGGTCGTGCTCGCGACACCGCCCGACCCGCTCGGCTTCGTCGACTCGGGCTCGTGGTTTCCGTTCGCGATGCGGCCCCCGTTCGCCGACCGGGCGTGCACGAGGATCGCGCTCTCGACGGCCTACTCGCGGTCGCTTCGGCCGACGTTCGAGACCGTCATCCGCGCGAGCGGCATCCCGGTCTTCGCGCTCGACGCCGCCGGGCGTGCGAACGCGATCCCGGCGGCGCCGCCGGGCGATGCGCCTCGCCCGCGCATCGCGGTCGCGGACCGAGCCCTCGACGTGCGACTCGCCGATCCGGCCGCGTGGCGCGACGTCACGCTGTGGATCGTGACCCAGGGCATGCCGATTCGCGCGAAACCGACCGTCGACCCGGGGGGCCGCCTCGTCGTCGGCAAACCGGTCACGCGCATGCTCGGGCAACTCGCCGACCTCTACGCCCCGCTCGAGCTGCTCGTGATCGTCCGCGCGCGCGATACGGACGGGCGGGTCTGCCAGTCCGTGCCGGCCCCGGTGTCGATCGAGCGCACCCGCTGACCGCCGCGCCTTTCCGGACCCCTCGCCACTCGCTACAATTCCGTGCGCCGCGGTCGCTCCGCTCGGCCGGCGGCGGGCATCGGACGTCAAGCTCTCATTCGAATGGGCTGCGGCCCCGGGGGGAACCGAATCATGTCTGACTCGATCGCGCGACTCCGCGAACTCGGCCAGAGCATCTGGTACGACTACATCCGCCGCGACATGTTCGCGTCCGGTGAGATGCAACGCCTCGTCGACGGTGGCGTCACCGGCATGACGTCGAATCCGGCGATCTTCGCGCAAGCGATCGCCGGGTCCGACCACTACGACGCGGCGATTCTCGAGCTCAGCGCCCAAGGGCTCGAAGCGAAGGAACTCTACGAGGCGATCGCGATCGAGGACATCCAGCGGGCCGCCGACGTGCTGCGCCCGGTCTACGACGCGACCGACACGCACGACGGCTACATCAGCCTCGAAGTGAGTCCGCTGCTCGCGAACGACACCGAGGGCACGATCGCCGAAGCACGGCGACTCTGGAGCGCCGTCGATCGGCCGAACCTGATGATCAAGGTGCCCGCGACCGACGCCGGCTTCCCGGCGATCACGACGCTGATCGCGGAGGGGATCAACGTCAACGTCACGCTGATCTTCGCGCTGGACGCATACGAGCGCGTCGCCGACGCGTTCCTCGCCGGCCTCGAGATGCGCAAGACCGCAGGCCTCCCGATCGACCGTGTCGCATCGGTCGCGTCGTTCTTCGTCAGCCGTGTCGACACCGCCGTGGACGCGATCCTCGACGAGCGCGCGGCGACGGGCGAGGCCGAACTCGCCGAGTTGCGCGGCCAGGCGGCGATCGCGAATGCCAAGCTCGCGTACGACCTCTACCGCCGGATCTTCACGAGCGAGCGCTTCACCGCGCTCGGCGGCGCGCAGACGCAGCGGGTGCTGTGGGCGAGCACGAGCACGAAGGACCCGAGCTACCGCGACGTGATCTACGTCGAGACGCTGATCGGTCCCGACACCGTCAACACGATGCCGCCGAACACGCTCGAGGCGTTCGCCGATCACGGCGTCGCCGAGGTGACGCTCACCGACGACGTCGAGGGTGCCAAGGCGCTGCTGCAGCGGCTCACCGATGCGGGGATCGACCTCGACGCGGTGACCGACGCGCTGCTCACCGACGGCGTCGCGAAGTTCGCGAAGCCGTTCGAGGCGCTGCTGGAGGAACTCCAGGCCAAGCGCGCGAGTTTGCAGGAGAGCTGATCCGTGCGGATCGACGCCGGACCGCTGGACGCCGCGCTGCACGAGACGACGACCCGTCTCGAGGACGAGCGGATCGTCCAGCGCATCCACTCGGGCGATCACACCGTATGGAAGCCGGATCCGACCGAGATCACGAACCGACTCGGATGGATCGACATCGCGTCGCGGATGGGGGGTGCCGTCGCGGACCTCCACGCGTTCGCGGACGAACTCGCCGGCGATGACGTCACCGACGTCGTGCTGCTCGGCATGGGCGGCTCGAGCCTCGGCGCCGAGGTCTTGCGCACGGTGCTGGGGTCCGACGAGCGCCGGCCGCGTCTGCACGTGCTCGACTCGACCGTCCCGGCGTGGGTGGACCGCGTCACGCGCGCGATCGATCTCCCCCGCTCGATCTTCCTCGTCGCGAGCAAGTCCGGCGGCACGACCGAGGTGATGTCCCTGCTCGCGCATTTCGATGCGCTCGCCCGACAAGCGCTCGGCGATGCAGCGGGCAGCCGATTCGTCGCGATCACCGATCCGGCGACGTCGCTCGCGTCGCTCGCCGCCGACCGCGGCTTCCGACGGACGTTCATCAACGACCCGGACATCGGCGGTCGCTACAGCGTCCTGTCGCACTTCGGCCTCGTCGCCGCGGCGGTGCTCGGTGCCGATCTCGAGGCGATGCTCGCGTCCGCGGTGGCGATGGAGGACGCGTGCCGTTCCGACGTGCTCGCCGAGAACCCCGGCGCGCAACTCGGCGCGCTGATGGGCGCCGGTGCGCGAACGGGGCGCGAGAAGCTCACGCTGATCACGAGCCCGAAGCTCGACGCGTTCGGCTGGTGGGCCGAGCAACTCGTCGCGGAGAGCACCGGCAAGGAGCGTACCGGGGTCCTGCCGATCGCCGGCGAGCCGCGCGTCGACCCGAAGCACTACCGGGCCGACCGGATCTTCGTGCACGTGCACCTCGCCGGCGACGCGACGTCCGACGAGACGGAGCATGTGGCGGCGCTGCGCGCGGCCGGCCACCCGGTGATCGACCTGCCGCTCGCGACGCCCGAGGCGCTCGGTGGCGCCTTCTTGCAGTGGGAGTTCGCGACGGCCGTCGCGGGCCACGTGCTCGGCATCCAGCCGTTCGATCAGCCGAACGTGCAGGAGTCCAAGGACAACACCAAGCGGGTGCTCGCCGCGTACGAGGCCGACGGCGCGCTGCCCGATGTCGCCGGCTCGCACGACAGCGTCGACGCCCTGCTCGCCACCGCCGCCGACGACGCCTACGTCGCGATCCTCGCCTACACCGACCAGCGCGACGACGTCGAGTCCGTGGTCGAGTCGTTTCGCCGGCGCCTCCTCGAGACGCGCGGGCTCGCGACGACGTTCGGCTACGGACCGCGCTACCTGCACTCCACCGGCCAGTTCCACAAGGGCGACCGCGGAAACGGCGTCTTCGTCCAACTGCGCGACCCCGGTGACGCCGATGTGCCGGTCCCCGGACAGCCCTACACGTTCCGCACGCTCGCCGAAGCGCAGGCGATCGGCGACCTGCAGGCACTCGTCACGCACGGCCGTTCGGTCGCCGTCGTGCCGCTCGACGCGCTCCGCTGACGAGACGGGCGCCCGGCTGCAAATCCGGACGGCCGTCCAGCTCGACCGGCCCCGTTCGAAACCCGCCGGCCGCCGCACACGACTCTTCTCCCGGCGCCGATCGTCGGTGCCGGAGAGGAGTCAGCGCCATGCGCATCACGGTTCTTGCCGCGTGCCTCGCCGTCGTCGCGACGAACGCGTTCGCGCAGCCGTCGCCGAAGCACATGCCGGATCAAGTGACCGTCGCCGGCGCACCGCTGCGCCTGAACGGAATCGGCCTGTGCGAGTACGGGATCTTCGCGATCGACATCTACTGGGGGGCGCTGTATCTCGAGCGCCCGACGCGCATCGCGAAGACCGCGATCGAGTCCGAGCAGCGCAAGCGCATCCACCTGCACTTCGTCCGGAGCCTGACGCGAGATCAACTCTCGCGCGCGTTCACGGCAGCGGTCGAGTACAACGCCGGCAAGCGAATCGCGCGCTACCGCGCGACGCTGCGTCGGTTGTGCGCGATGATGGAGCCGATCGCTCGCGGGGAGTCGATCGTGTTCGACTACGTGCCCGCCCGCGGCATCGAGGTTCACGTCGACGGCAAGTCGAAGGGGTGGCTCCGCGACCCCGCATTCAGTCGCCTGTTCTTCGTGCTCTATCTCGGCGCCCATCCGCCGGATGACGGACTGAAGCGGGGCATGCTCAGCGGACGCCGAGGCGGCTGACCCGCCTGTTGCACGACCGGCCGCAGCCGACTACGCTCGCGGCCATGAACGAGATCCTACGAGCCGGCTTCGTCGCGTTGGTCTTCGCCGTGCCCTCGCTTTCGGCGCAGGCCTCGACGCCCGAGCGTATCGTGTTGACCTGGGCGGATGATCCGGCGACGACGCAAGCGGTGACGTGGCGGACCGCCGGTCCGGTCGAACGACCGGTCGCGCAGGTCCGCCCGGCACCGGATGATCCCGCGTTGCTCCGCACCGGGCAGGACGTGCGTTCGGTCGCCGCGGTCTCGGCGCCGCTCGTGACCGATCGCGGGCGGCACGTCGTCTACCACACCGCGCAGATCACCGGACTCGACCCGGATCGCCTCTACGCGTATCGCGTCGGGGCCGCCGGCGCGTGGAGCGAGTGGAATCACTTCCGCACGGCGTCGGCCCGCCCGAAGGCCTTCAGCTTCATCTACGTGGGCGATGCCCAGAACGAACTCGACTCGTTGTGGCCGCGAACGATCCGGGCGGCCTTCGCGAAGGCGCCGAACTGCAAGTTCATCCTCTACGCCGGCGACCTCGTCGATGCGTCGGCGAGCGATGCGCAGTGGGGCCAGTGGCTGCGCGGCTCGGGTTGGATCCACCGGCGCGTGCCGTGCCTCGCGACGCCGGGCAATCACGAGTACTACCGCCTCGACCGGCCGAACCCGACCGGACGGATCGTGCCCGCGGGACCCGACGGTGTCCCGGAGCGGCGCCTCACGCCGATGTGGCGACCCCAGTTCGCGTTTCCGACGAACGGGGTGCGCGCGCTCGCCGAGACGAACTATCGGCTCGACGTGCAGGGACTGCGGATCATCAGCTTGAACTCGAACGAACGCATCGCGGAGCAGACGCGGTGGCTCGAGCGCGCGCTCGCGGACGATCCGCAACCGTGGACCATCGTCACGTGCCACCACCCGATCTACTCGACGAAGGCGTCGCGCGACAACCCGGCGATGCGTGATGCCTGGCGCCCGCTGTTCGAGAAGCACGGGGTGGACCTCGTCGTGCAGGGACACGACCACGCGTACGGCCGACGCGCCGACCCGCCGCGTCGGCCGGCCGATCGCGTGGGCCCGGTCTACGTCGTGTCGGTGAGCGGCCCGAAGATGTACTCGATCAACCCGGAGTTGCGCGGCTCGATGCAGTGCATGGCGCGAAACACCCAGCTCTACCAGGTGATCACCGTCGAGCCGGGGCGGCTTCGGTTTCGAGCGTTCACGGTCACCGGACGCCTCCTCGACGCGTTCGATCTGCGCAAGAACCCGCGGCGGATCGAGCGGAGCGGGTGGTAGACTCGTCGGCGGCGGTGGTGCACTGAGATCGAAGGGTTCGGCGATGTGCCGGAGTATCAAGACGCTGCGTCGACTCGAGTCGGCGCCGACCGACGAGGAGTTGAACGCCGCCGCGCTGCAGTTCGTGCGGAAGCTGTCCGGGTATCGCGAGCCGTCCGCGGCGAATCGTGACCCGTTCGAACGTGCGGTCGTCGAGATCGCCGCCGCGTCGAGGCGCCTGTTCGACGACCTCGTGTTCTCGACCGCGCCGACCCCGCGGCCGCCGCGCCCGCGCACGCGCTGACGATGCGGATTCTCGCGATCGACATCGGCGCGTCGAAGGCGCTCGTCGGCCGCTTCGCGTGGGACGGCGATCGTCTCGAAACCGCGGGAGAGCGACGGCGCTACCCGAGCCGGTCGTTCGCGTCGCTCGACGCGCTGCTCGAACGCGTGCGCGAGGACGATCCCGCACCGGTCGACGCGGTGGCGCTCGGGGTTCCGGGGCCGATTCTCGACGGGCGGGTCGAGCCGGTGAACCTCGACTGGCCCGCGACGACGATCGGCGACGTCGCGCGGGCGTGCGGGACCGAGCGCGTGCGCCTGCTCAACGACCTCGAGGCGCTGGCGAACGCGGTCCGTCATCCCGCGGACCTGACGTGCGCGACGCTCCTGTCCGGGGTCGATCGTCCGGGGCACATCGGGCTCGTCGCGCCCGGCACCGGGCTCGGGCTCGCCTACCTGCACCACGACGGACGCGCGCTGCGGCCGGTCGCGACCGAGGGAGGACACACCCACTTCGGTCCGCGCGACGCGCGTGAGATCGCACTGCTTCGCTTCCTGCTCGACGATCCGGCGCTCGGCGGCCACGTCTCGTACGAGCGGGTCGCGTCCGGGCTCGGACTCGACAACCTCTACCGCTTTCTCGTCGAGGTCGAAGGGCGGGTGCCGGCGGGGGACGTCGCGCGAGACGTCGCGCGCCTCGCGCCGCACGAGCGGGCGGCGCGGATCGGTGCCGCGAGTGCCGACGGCTCGTGCGCGGTCTGCCGCGACGTGATCGACTGGTTCGTGACGCTCGTTGCGGCGCAGGCGGCCAACCAGGCGCTCGTCGTGATGGCGCTCGGCGGGGTCTACATCGGCGGCGGGATCGTCGTTCGGCACCTCGATCGATTCCAGGCGTCGTTCGCCGATGCGTTCGTCGCGAAGGGGCGGTATCGCGAGTTGATGCAGCAGATCCCCGTGCGCGCGATCCTCAACGACGACGCGGCGTTGGTCGGCGCCGCGCGCGCTGCGACGGAGACCGGCCCGTGACGCGCGCGGCGATCCTGCTGCTCGTGCTCGGCGGGGTCGCCGGCGCGCAAACGGCGGCCGACTTCGAGCACGACGTGCGAGCGCTGACGCGCTTCGTCCGCGAGCGCTACGCCTACCTCGAACACCGCCGCGCGATCTCGGGCCTCGACCTCGAGCGGCTCGAGCGCCGTGCGCTCGTCCGCCTGGAACTCGAGCCGACACTGCGGGGGTTCCGCGAGGCGATCCACCGCTACGCTGCGGACTTGTGGGACGGCCACGGCGGTGCGTTCGTTCCCGGCGCGGAGCCGGCGCGCCGCCAACTGCCGCTCAGCTTCGCCGACGTCGCGGAGGGTGTCGTCGTCGACAAGCGGCACGCGTCGATCGTCGAACGCGACGATGTGCGACGGGGCGACTTCGTCGTCGCGATCGACGGCGTGCCGATCGCCGACGCGATCGCGCGCACCGCGCGCCGCTGCTTCGCGTCGACCCGCGACGCCCGACGGGCGTCGGCGATCCGCGCACTCACCGCGACGCCCGCGCGGCGCGTCACGCTCACGCTGCGACGGGATCGTGCCGACGCGTTCACGGTCGAACTCGCGACCCGCGATCCCGGAGACGTCGTGCCGCAATCCGACGATCGGCTGCGCGTCGCGACGGTCGGCACCGTCGACGACGGCATCGCCTACTACCGGCCGGGGAGCTTCCTCTGGCCGCGCGACAGCGACTGGCGCGGCGCCTCGCCGGCACGGCGGCAGGAGATTCTCGCGGCCGAGTACGACCGGATCCGCGACGCGTTCACGCGAATCGGCGATGCGCGCGCACTCGTGCTGGACCTGCGCCGCAATCCAGGCGGGACCGATCTGCTCGGTCAGGCGCTCGTCGCGCATCTCGTCGAGCCGCCGTATCACTACTTCGGCCTGAGCGCGCGCCACGACGGTGGGTGGTCCACGCCGCACTACTACACGCCGTCGCCGGCGCGTCGCGAGCCGGTGTTCCGCGGCACGCTCGTCGTGCTGATCGACGAGTTCACGTTCAGCACCGCGTCGAACGTCGCCGCGTGCCTGCGCGACGAGCATCCGTCGTGCGTGTTCATCGGGCGTCGCGACGGTGCCGGGACCGGCGCGCCGCGCGCGGTCGTGCTGCCGCGGACGAAGACGTCGGTGACGTTCTGCACGCAGCGGGTCTATTCGCCGGACGGCCGGGTCATCGAGGGGGTCGGCGTCGCGCCGGACGTCGTCGTGCGCGAGACGCGCGCGCAGTTGCTCGCGGGCGAGGACGCGGTGCTCGCGGCCGCCGCTGCCGCCGTCGCCCGATGAACGACACGTCACCGGCCGCCCGCACCGACCTCGTCAAACGACTGTGCCGCGAGGCGGGGTTCGACCGCGTCGGCATCGCCCGCGCCGATGCGGTCGCCGATCGGCATCGTGACGCCTACCGCCGGTGGATCGACGATGGTCGGCACGGCGAGATGCGCTACCTCGAACAGCGAAGCGACGAGCGATTCGACCCACGGGTGCTGCTGCCCGGTGCGCGGTCGGTCGTCGCGGTCGCGCGGAACTACTACACGCCCGACGAGATCCCCGACGACCCCGAGGGCGCCAAGCTGTCCCGCTACGCGTGGGGGGACGACTACCACGACATCGTCAAGGACGGCCTGTTCGCGGTGCGTCGCGCGCTCGAGCGCATCGACCCGACCGTTCGGGTGAAGTGCTGTGTCGACACGGCGCCGATGATGGAGAAATACTGGGCGGTCGCGGCGGGGATCGGCTGGCTCGGAAAGCACACGAACGTGATCACGCGCGACCTCGGGTCGTGGGTGTTTCTCGGCGAACTTGTCCTCGACTGGGAACTCGAGCCCGACGCGCCGGGGATCGATCGGTGTGGGCGGTGCACGCGTTGCCTCGATGCCTGCCCGACCGATGCGTTTCCGGCGCCGTATCGGCTCGATGCGACCAAGTGCATCTCCTACTGGACGATCGAGCATCGCGGCCCGTCGCTGGAGGGGCGTGGCGCGTTCGACAACTGGGTGTTCGGTTGCGACGTCTGCCAGGACGTCTGTCCGTGGAACGGGAAGTTCGCCACGCCCACCGACGAGTCGCGGTTCGCGCCCCGCCCCGGCAACGTCGGGCCGTCGTTGGCGTCGCTCGCCGCGCTCGACGACGACGCGTTTCGCGCGCGGTTCCGGCGGAGCCCGGTCAAGCGGACGAAACTCGCCGGGCTGCTGCGCAACGTGCGCTACGCGATCAGCGAGGCTCGGCGCCGGCGACGCGGACCGGCATCCGATACGCCCCCATCCCGTCCGTGAGGAACAGCGTCTTGCCGTCGGCGCCGCCGAACGTGATGCCGATGAACGGGCGGGGCCCTTTGATCGTGCCGAGCGGCGAGCCGACGCGATCGAGTACGCGGACCCCGTCGGTGCCCGCGATCCACACGTTGCCGCGTTCGTCGACGGCGACGCTCTGGTCCTGGCGGTTCGGTTTGCCGGTGACCTGGCCGAACGCGCGCGGGGCGCCGAGCTTTCCGTCGGGAAGCACGGGGAACGCCCAGATCCCCTCACGCTGCCCGAGGTCGACGACGTAGAGGGTGGTCTCGTCGGGCGAGAGCGCGAGGTCGAGCGGTCCGGGAACCCGTCCCTCGACGAGTTCGACCGTCCCGCCGCGCGTCCGGAAGATCCCGGCGAACGGCAACTCGCGCTCGAAGCCGGGGATCGGCGGCATGCCCTTCGGCACCTGCGGCATCGCGGCAGTCGGGTCGGTGAAGTAGATCCAGCCGTCGCGGCGCGCCGACATGCTGTTCGGCATGTTGAGTCGCTTGTCGCCGAATCGCTCGACGACGACCGACGCCTCGCCCGATTCGGACAGCGCGACGATGCGTCGTCGGCCCTGCTCCGTGAGCAGCAACTCGCCGGTGATCGGGTGCCGGATCATGTCGTTGACGCCGGGGAAGCGGATGTCGGCGATGCGGCGGTGCGCGCATCCCGCGTTCGCGCGCCACACCTCGAGCGCGCCGTCGGGCGGGATTCGGTAGATGACGTTCTTCATCATCTCGGTGACGAGAACCGTGCCGTCGGCGAGTCCGAGCGCGCGCGTCGCGTAGTTCAGGTTGCGCGCCAGTTCCTCGAGCGGCGCGTTCGCGGCGTGCAGCTCGGCGAAGCGCGGATCGTGCTCCGTTCGCGTGTAGCGCACCGTTCGTGGCGCGCCGGCACTCGGTCGCCACTTGAACGCGATGTCGCCGTCGCGGCGAAGGTGCTTCTCGCTCATGAACGTGAAGAGGCGCGGGTGGTGCGTGTTCGTCAGCCACGACGTGTCCACGCCGATCCGGCTCAGCGCGAAGAAGAGCACGAGTCCTCCGGCCGCACCGGCCAGCAGCGCGACGCGTGGCGCCCCGTCGCGTAGCGCCCACCAGACGAGCGCCGTGATCGGTGCGAGGGCGAGGAGCACGAGTACGATGCCCGACGTCACCGCGCTCATCTCGAACAGCACGCGACCGATCGTGAGCGTCGTGATCCCCTTGCCCAGGAGGGGATAGGCGAACCCGTCGATCGGGTTGAGCGCCCACTGGTCGCCCCAGGTGTTGATGTCGGTCGTCGTCAGGATCAGCACGACGTGCCACGCGATACCGGAGACGACGAGCGCCGCCGCGGCCGCGACCCACGGCGTCGGGTTCGGGAGCCGCCGTGCGCCGAATCCGGCGGCGATCAGAATCAGCAGCAACGGGACGACGGGGGTGATGTAGCGCGGCCCGACGGTCGCGCCACCGAGCCAGTACTGGTGCGACGAGACGAGCGCGAGTTGGACGAAGACCGCGACGGCCGCGCCGATCAGGAAGAAGCGATCCCCGCGGCTCCGCCGAACGCACCACCAGGTGGCCGGGATCGCGAGCAGGAGCCACGGCGCGTGGAAGAACAGGCCGACCATCGGGCTGAACAGGAGCTTCGCCGGCTTGTGCAACTGGGGCATCTCGAAGCCGTAGAACGAGCCCTTCACCGCGAACTTGTCGAACTCCTTCGCGTAGCCGGTCGTCGCGGCGCCACCGTGCGCGGCGGCGTTGTAGCCGAACAGGATCGCCGCCACCGCGAGGGCGCCGAGGCCGAACGAGACGAGCGCCATCGGTCGGAACTTGCGGTCGCGGTCGAACGAGGCGAGCACGGTCAGGACGAGCGCGACGCCGAGGGTCTGGGTCTCGCACAGGACCGCCCAGCCGCACGCGGCGCCCGCGAGCCAGCGGAGTCGGGGGCCCCGCCAGAGCAGGATGAACGCGGTGCCGATCATCAGCGCCGTCACGTCGTGGCTGAACAGGCGCGTCGCGTAGACGCCGGCATTCGAGCCGAGCGCGTACGCGATGACGATCGCCCATGCGACCGACGGGCGGACGAGTCCCTCGAGCGTGCGACCGAGCAGGAGCAGGAACAGCACGAACGGGATCGCGATCATCAGCACGCGCGCGCCGTAGTGCACGTGCACCATCTCCGGCGGTCCGGGCGTGAGCCAGTCGACGATCGCGACGCCCGGGACGAGCCAGATCCCGAGGCCCGGCTGCTTGTTCGACCGGTAGTGCTCGCCGTCGAACGTGCAGTCGTGGCTGAAGAAGTAGTCGCGCACCTCGGCGTCGACGAACGGCTCGGCACGGTCGTAGAGCGCCATCCCGAGGTACATGTGTGCGGTCTCGTTCGCCCCGGGGAGATCGGGCCAGAAGCCGATCGGGAACGCGTAGAACGCGAAGAGGGCGAGCAGGAGCGTCGCGACCCGGCCGCGGCCCCAGCGTGCGGGTGCGGTCGGATCAGGCGGGGGCGTCATCGGGTCGGTTCCACTGGACGAAGTCGGGCAGCGGCTTGCGCGTCAGTGCCGGCACGGTCGCGTCGTCGGCCGGAAAGCCGACCGGAAACAGGATGAACGGGCGCTCGTTGTCGGGCCGACCGAGCAGGCGGCTCAGGAAGCGCATCGGGCTCGGTGTGTGTGTCAGCGTCGCGAGTCCCATCTCGTGGATCGCCGTGATGAACAGCCCGCACGAGATGCCGACGCTCTCCGAGACGTAGTAGTGCTTGCGGCGCGAGCCGTCGGGGCGTACGCCCCAGCGTTGCTCGAAGCAGACGACGAGATACGGCGCGACCTCGAGGAACGGCTTGCGCCAATCGGTGCCGAGCGGGCGCAGCGCCTCGAGCCACTCCTCGTTCATGCGGCCGCCTTCGTAGCTCTGGCGCTCCTCCGCCTCGGCCGCTTCGCGGATCTGCGACTTGAGCGTCGGGTCGTCGACGACCACCCATGTCCACGGCTGCATGTGGGCACCCGACGGCGCGGTGCCGGCCGCGGCGAGCGCGTGCTCGATGCAGGCGCGCGGCACCGGCCGGTCGGAGAACGCACGAACGCTTCGCCGCGTGTCCATCCGCTCGAAGAACGCGCGCGCCCGGGCGACGGCTTCGGCGTCGGTCGGGCACGCGGGGTGGTAGGGGACCTGCGGGAGCGCGTCGTCGGTCATCTACGGAGCAGCACCTACGGGGCGGTGGGGTCGAGGGTCTCGGTCTGCACGCGCTGCGCGGCTTCGGCGTCCGCGACGTTGTCGGAGTGGCACGCCGCCTTGCCGCTCTTGCTCGCGAGCTTGTGGATCTGCTCGGGCGACAGGACACCGCGCTTTTCGAGGATCGCCCGTTGGTCGTCGGTGAGCGCGGCGCTGACCTTCGCGCGGGCGTCCGGTTGGAACTCGGCCGCCTTGCCCGACGCGAACGACTGAATCTCGCGCGAGATACGCACGCTGCACCAGTCGTGGCCGCACATCGCACAGAAGTCGGTGTCGACGTCGAGGTCTTCGTCGTGGAACGCCCGCGCGGTGTCGGTGTCGAACGCGAGCTCGAAGTGCTTCTCCCAGTTGAGCGCGGCGCGCGCGCGCGTCAGATCGTCGTCCCAGTCGCGCGTGCCGGGGATGCCGAGCGCAACGTCGGCCGCGTGCGCCGCGATCTTGTAGGCGATGCAGCCCTGCTTGACGTCTTCGCGCTTCGGCAGGCCGAGGTGCTCCTTCGGCGTCACGTAGCAGAGCATCGCGGCGCCGTGGTAGCCGGCTGCGGTCGCGCCGATCGAACTCGTGATGTGGTCGTAGCCCGGGAACACGTCGGTGACGAGCGGGCCGAGCACGTAGAACGGCGCGCCGTGGCAGACGCGTCGTTGGAGCTTCATGTTGTACTCGATCTGATCGAACGGCACGTGGCCCGGACCCTCGACCATCACCTGCACGCCCTTGGCCCACGCGCGTTCGGTCAACTCGCCGAGCGTCTCGAGCTCCGCGAGCTGCGCGGCGTCGGTCGCGTCGGCGAGGCCGCCCGGACGCAGGCCGTCGCCGAGGCTGAACGACACGTCGTACTCGCGCATGATGTCGCAGATGTCGTCGAAGATGTCGTACATCGGGTTCTGCTTGTCGTGCGTGAGCATCCACTTCGCGAGCAGGCTCCCGCCGCGCGACACGATCCCGATCAAGCGCTTCTCGATCAGCGGCAGGTGCTCTTTCAGCACGCCCGCGTGGATCGTGAAGTAGTCGACGCCTTGCTTCGCCTGGTGCTCGAGCGTCTCGAGGATCAGGTCGTAGGTGAGGTCTTCGATCTTGCGGCCGATGATCATCGAGTAGATCGGCACGGTGCCGATCGGCACCGGGCTCGCGTGGATGATCGCCTCGCGGCACGCGTCGAGGTCGCCGCCGGTCGACAGGTCCATCACCGTGTCCGCGCCCCAGCGGACCGACCAGCGCATCTTCTCGACCTCTTCGTCGGTCCCGGAGGAGACCGGCGACGCGCCGAGGTTCGCGTTGATCTTCGTCTTCGAAGCGCGGCCGATGCACATCGGGTCGAGCGCGTGGCCGAGATGCACGCGGTTGGCCGGGATGATCATCCGTCCGGCGGCGACCTCGCGACGGATCGCCTCGGCGTCGAGGTGCGGCTCGCGCTCGGCGACGCGGTGCATCTCCGGCGTGATCGTGCCGGCCCGTGCGTGCTCGAGCTGGGTGACCGGTGTGCGGCCCGCTTCGTTCTGCCACGCCTCGGCGGTCACGGTCGACGGCTCGGGCATGCCGGGGGTGTCGGGGCTCGCGAACGTCCGCGGGCCACCGATCTCGGGGCGACGGGCGAAGCTGCCTGGGTTGGTCGTCTCGCGATCGGTCGCGGGGTTGCCGCCGATCGGGGGGAGGGAATCGGGCATCGTGTGGGCTCGCCTTCCGCGTTTCCTACGCCGGTGTGATCCGGATCAGGTTCAAGGGGTGCCTCTCAGCCCCGCAGGCGCGGGACGCCCCCAGCGATGGAGCAGTGTGTAAAGAACATACGTCGAGGTCGACAGCGGGGCAAGCAGCATGCATGCTCGACGCCGATTCCGGCTGGATTCACCGCGAGGACCCGATGCCCAAGCTGTTGACCGAGTGCCTCGGCACTTTTTTTGTCGTGCTGACGATCGGCCTCGCCGTCACCGTGAATGCCGATGCCGCGCCGATCGCGGTCGGTGCGGTGCTCGCGAGCCTGATCTACATGGGGGCCCACGTCTCGGGCGCGCACTACAACCCGGCGGTCAGCATCGCGCTCTTCGCGCACGGTGCGCTGTCGGTGTCCCTGCTCGTCCGCTATCTGATCGCGCAGCTCGCCGGTGCGGCACTCGCGGCGTTCGCGGTGCACGCGCTCCTCGGCGCCACGTTCGGCCCGGCACCGGGGGCGGGCCACGACGTCGCGACCGCGCTCGGCGCGGAGGTCCTGTTCACGTTCGCGCTGATGCTGACGATCTTCCACGTCGGCGTGTCGGCGCAGACGAAGGGCAACGACTACTACGGCATCGCGATCGCGCTCGTCGTCGTCGCCGGCGCCTACGTGGTCGGCCCGGTGTCCGGGGCCGCGTTCAACCCCGCCGTCGCGGTGGGCTCGATCGGCTACGGCGCTCTGCACGGCGCGTCGCTGAGCGACCTGTGGATCTACGTCGTCGGCCCGATCGTCGGCGCACTGCTCGCCGGCGTCGCGTACCGCATCCAGGAAGCCGACGACGCGTAAGGGCTACTGTCGGAAGACCCGCTCCAGGTCGACGGTCAGGCCGTGGACCCGAATCGACGTCGTGAACGGCCCGTCGGATTCCCGCCGCAGATAGCGCGTGTCGTCGTGGATGAAGTGCTCGATGACGCGCTTCTCGGGGTCGACGACCCAGTATTCCGGGACCGCCTCGCGTTCGTAGAGTCCGAACTTCTGAGCGCGGTCGTACCAGTCCGTCTCGGTCGAGGTGACTTCGATGATCAGATCCGGAAGGCCGATCAACCGCTTTGCTGTGATGATCGAGTGGTTCGAGTCCCGAACGACGACGATGTCCGGAACGAGCACGTCGTTCGGGGTGAACTCGACGTCGATCGGCCCCACGAAGACGGTGTCGTTTCGAGATTCGAGTTCGTCGGCGATCTGTCGGTAGATGTCGCCGACGACGAGTTGATGGCGGGGCGTCGGCGTGGACTGCACGTGCAGCATGCCGTCGATCCACTCGTGCCGAGTGCCATTCGGAATCGATTCGGTTCGCATGAACGTTCCTTTCAATCGCGCGCCGCCGTCGCTGCCGCAGGCGGCTGGTTTCCGCCTATGGATGTCGGGCGGCGCGCGATTTGGTTTCGAACGATCTGCGACTACTTGGCGCGGGACTCCAGCGGGTAGTCGATGCGGGTCGGGGGCGGGTTGCCGCCGTCGCCCTTCAGGTAGTGCTCGAACCAGCGGAGCATCCGCAGGTTGTAGTCGTAGCGCGTCGCCGCGCGGCGGTTGCCGTGTCCCTCGCCGCGGTAGAAGATCAGCCGCACCGGCTTCTTCTGCAGCTTGAGCATGCGATGCAGCTCGAGCGCCTGACCGGGATGGACGCGCGGGTCCTTCTCGCCGTGCATGATCAGCAGCGGCGTCTTCGCTTGCGCGACGTACTTGATCGGGCTCCGGTCGAACAGGAAGTCGAACTTCTCCCACGGCCACGAGCGGTCGTGCACGAGATACATCTCCATCGGGATGTCCGACGTGCCGGCCTTGGACACCTTGTTCGAGATGCCGACGAACATCACGCCGGCCGCGAAGTGCTCGGTGAGCTTCGTCGCGCACCACGCGGTCGCGTAGCCCCCGTACGAGCCGCCGGTCACGCCGACCTTCGCCGGGTCGACGAGGCCGCTCTTGACGAGATGCTCCTTCGCGTCGACGAGGTCGTCGAACTCCTTGCCGGCCGCATCGGCCTGGCCGAGCATCGAGTACTTCACGCCGCGTCCGGTGCTGCCGCGGTAGTTCGGGTAGAACACCGCGAACCCGCGCGCGGCGCCGACCTGACCCGCATAGGCGTAGCGCGTGACCCAGCCGTTCATCACGTGCGCCTCGGGCCCACCGTGCACGCACATGATCAGCGGGTAGCGCCTGCCCTCGACACGGTCGAGCGGTTCGATCAACACGCCCTGCAGCTCGAGCCCGTCACGGGCCGGGTGGCGCACGACGCGCTGCTTCGCGAAGCGCATCTTCGCGAGCCACGGGTTCACGTCGGTCAAGCGCTTCGGTGCGGTGTCGCCGTGGCGCATCAGGTAGAGCTCGTTCGGCGACCGTGCGGATTCGCCGAGCAGCGCCGCGGCCTGTCCGTTCGCCGACAGCGACAACCCGCTGATGCACAGCGACTCGTCGCCGAAGAGCTTCTTGAACGACGAGCCGTCCACCGCGACCTTGTAGAACTCGGTCCACGGCCCGGTGTTCATCACCATCATCAGGTGCTTGTCGTCCTGCCACGCAAACGACCCGGTGTCCGACCCCCTGCCGATGTCGGAGCCTTCCATCCCGGGCCACACGTTGCGGAACGCACCGGTGGACGTGTTCGCGACCATCATGCGGCCGTCGCTCGGGTCGTGGATCGTCTCGCCGGACATGAACGCGAGTTGCTTGCCGTTCGGGCTCCAGGCGATCGCGCCGAGCTTGCCCGGGTTCTCGATCTGGCAGACGACCTCGCCGTCGTTCGCGTCGACGATCGACAGGCGCTTGAACATGTAACTGTCGTCGACGAGCGGCGTGGGTGCGAGCGAGACCGCGATGCGATTGTCCGTCGGGCTCCACGCGATGTCGTGCACGGCTCCGTCGAGGCCGATCTTGCGCGACTTCCCCGTCGCGAGATCGTGCACCCACAAGCGCGGGTAGCGGAAGTCCTCTTCGTAAATGATCGGGTAGACGCCTGCCTTCTTGTGCTTCGCGATGCGCTTGGTGTCGGGGTCGACGGCGCGGAACGCGATGCGTTTGCCGTCGTGCGACCAGCTGTACGAGGAGATCGACGAGTCGTGGGCGAAGACGCGCTGCGCCTCACCGCCACCGACCGGGATCCGGTAGAGCGACGTGCCCTTGTCGCCGGCGCGCTTCGTCAGGAAGCAGATCGACTTGCCGTCGGGCGCCCACGTCACGCCGCCGACGTTGACCTCGCCACTGATGTAGGGGCGCGACGTGCCGTCGACGTCCGCGACGTGCAACTCGGTCCACGAGCCGCCGTCCGCGTCCTTGAACGGCGTTCGCGGGCACGCGACGACGTAGGCGATGCGCGCACCGTCGGGTGAGATCTCGGCGGACACGACGGCCTTGAGTTTGGCGACGTGTTCGGGCGTGAACGTCTCGTTCTGTGCGACGCCGGTCGTCGCGATCAGGGTCGTGAGCAGCGCTGCGGCGAGGGGGAGCCGCAACGTCGGGCCATACGTCATCTCGAATACCTCCGTGAGCGACGGATCTGCGGGGATTGCAGAGCCTACACCGTCGCGGGGGAGGCTACCAGGGATTCGTCGCGTGCACGGTGATTTCGGGCACGTAGCCGCGTCGGTTCATCTCGATCGCCCCGACGATCGCGTGCGCGATGTCGTGGGGGAACAGCTTGTTCGGCTTCTCCGGCGGCCGCGGACCCTTGTCCGAGCCGAAGCCGGTCTGCACCTCGCTGGGGTTGACGAGCGTGACGCGGATGTTCGAGCGCCGGAGTTCGGCTTGCCAGCACATCGTCATGCCACGGAGCGCGAACTTGCTCGCCGAGTAGGCGGTCAAGTTCGGGCCGCCGCCGAGCCCTGCGGTGCTCGACACGTTGATGATGTCGCCACCGCCCGCTTCGCGCAGATGCGGCAGTGCTTCGCGTGCCATCAGCGCCGGGCCGACGACGTTCACGTCGAGGAGCTTGCGGAAGCTCGGTGCGCCGATCGCTTCGAGCGGCTTGCCGTAGAACACCGCCGCGTTGTTGATCAGGCCGTCGAGGCCGCCGAGTGCTTCGGCCGCGGCTGCGACGACGCGCGCCGCGTCCTCTTCGTTCGATACGTCGCCCGCGAACGAATGCGCGTGCGCGCCGAGGTGTTCGGCGGCGGCCTCGAGGCGCCCCTCGGTGCGCGCCATCAGCGCGAGTTTCGCGCCGCGGTCGATCAGCGCTTTCGCGGTCGCGAGGCCGATCCCGGCGCTGCCGCCGGTGATCAGGATGCGTCGGCCCGCGAGCGGCGGGTCGTTCGGTTTGGTGTCCATCGGGCTCCTCTTGATCACCGGTGCTACTGGGGACCGAACGCGAGACGGACGAGCGTCGGGGCGTCGCCCGGGCGGACTTGCACGACGAAGAGGTCGCCGTAGTCGCTCTCGCCGAGCGTCACCTTCGTCTTGACGCCGAGCGCGCGTAGCAGCATCGGCACGGTGTTGGAGTGCCCCGCCACGACGACGCTGTCGCCCGCGTGTGCCGTGCGCAGCAGCCGCACCTGTTCCTTCAGCTTGCGTGCGCCCACGACCGTCGGCGTGACCTTCGCGGCGGCGGCGATCGGCGCGACGGTTTCCTTCGTGCGCTTGTATTCCGTCGAGTAGACCGCGTCGATTCCCGCCTTCGAGAGCAGGAGCGCCAGGGCCGTCGCGCGATGGCGACCGCGCTCGCTCAGCGACGGATCACGCGGGTCGTCCTTCGATTTCTCGGCGTGGCGGACGACGTAGACCGTCGTCACCGGCGCTGGCGCCTTCGGGTCGCGTTCCCACGCCCGGACGATTCCGGCGACCCGGTTCATCACGTCGTTCGGGATCAGCACGGTCAGGCTGTAGTGGGCGATCCGCCACGTCCCGTCGACGTTGCGCAGCACGCCGGTGCCTCGGCAGTCGCCCATGTGTTCGCTGCGAGTGATCTCGTCGAACCACGCGAGGTCGCCCGCGTCGTTGAACATCACGAAGCGATTGCGCGGGACGAATACCCACGCCGACTCTCGGGCGAAGTACTCCTTCGACCACTTCCGGAACTCGGGCACGGTCCAGCGCTCGGTCGCGTCGCTGCCGAGGAAGATGCCGTCGGACGTGAAATGGCCGAAGTAGCGGTCGGCGTCCGCTTTCGCGGCCGCGTCGTGGAAGCTGTCGAGCACGGCGTCGACCGCCTGGCGCGCGTCGCCGGACGCCTGGGCGGCGACCGGCGATGCGAGCGCGAGCCCGACGAACAGCATGGCGAGTCGGATCATCGGCGGCGGTTCCTCAGCGCAGGACGACGACGATCGGCTTCGTGATGACGCCGATGCCGAGCGGCGAGCCGGTGTCGAGCGTGATCGCGGCGAACCACACCGGCACGCGGCTGAGCACGTTGCCGAAGACGTTCAGGTCGAGCGTCGCCGTGGCCCGGCCGCTGGAGTCGAGCGTGCCGATGTTGTTCGCGAGCCACGGGAAGAGCCCCTGCGCGGTGAGCTTGAACACGTCGTCGAAGACGAGCGGCACGGCGCGGTTGCCGAGCGGAAGTGCGGGACGGAACCCGAGCGCCGACATCGCGAGCAGGTAGACGCGGCCCGGCTGCGTGGGCACGTCGATCGCGATCTGGTATCGGTTGGGCGGCGCCGTGCGCGTCGCGACGAGGTTGCGGTCGTTCTCGAAGCACATGCCGGAGTTCGTCGTCGGGACGCCGGAGTATGCGGTGAACACGGTGCCCTGCACGTCCATCTTGTAGACCGGGCTCGTGCCGACCGCGATCTCGCCCGTGCCGGTCCACCGGTCGAAGGCGATCGCGTTCGCGTTGCCGGAACTCGACGTGATCGTCGACACCTGGCCGTTCTGCGGAATGCTGAAGACCGTGCCTTGGCCGCCGTTTCCGACGATGAACGCACCGGTGCGGTGGTCCTGCGTCAGGCTGAAGCCTGAGACCACGCCCTGCCCGTAGGTGGCGAGCAGCGTGCCGTCGGGTGCGACGAGGTAGAACGCGTTCGCGCTGAGGTCGCACGCGCCGTAGCCACCGGTCGCGACGTCTTGCACGACGCCTTGCAGCCCGCTGAAGCCGGTGCGGATCGTCGTCACGCCGGCGCCGCTTCCGTCGACGAGCAGCAGGTCGTTGTTGGAGCCGACGACGAAGTCGCCGTCCCCGGTGGGGTTGAAGTAGTCGACGTAGGCGATGCCGCCGGACTGAATCGTGTTCTTGATCGCGCCGGTCGTCGCGTCGACTTGGATCAACTCGGGCGGGCCACTCGCGAGACCGACGACGAGGTCGCGGTTGTCGTTGGCCATGCACACCATGTTCGCGGTGGTGCGGAAGTTGCTCGCGATCGTCTGGACCGCGCCGGTCGCCGGGTTGATCCGGTAGACGACGCGGCCGGTCGTCGAAGCGATGATGTCGCTGCCGTAGGGCTGGGCGCTCGTCAGCGAGGGGCTCGCGACGCACGCGAGCGCGAGGCAAAGCAGTGTCTTCTTCATCCCGATTCTCTACTTTCCGTCTTGGAGGTGGTGATCCGGAGTATACCCGCGACCAGCGGACGCGCGGGGGGCAAAACGCGTGCGGATCCGTCCGCCCCGAGGTAGGGTGACGGCAGAGGAGGAGGTTCCCGATGACCCGATTCGCCATTCTCGCGATTGCCGTCGTGACCGCGATCGCAGCGGCATGCCCCGCACAGCAGACGTGCGGCGGATTTCGCGTGCTCGTGTTCTCGAAGACGGCGGGTTTCCGCCATGGCCCGCAGATCGCCGCCGGCCAGGCGATGATCGGCGCGCTCGGCCAGGCGAACGGCTTTGCGGTCGATACGACCGAGGATGCGAACGCGTTCACGGCCGCGAACTTGCAGCGCTATGCCGCCGTCGTCTTCCTGAACACGACCGGCGACGTGCTCGATGCGACGCAGCAGGCGACGTTCGAGGCATACAGCCGCGCGGGCGGCGGCTACGTGGGCATCCACTCCGCGGCGGACACCGAATACGCCTGGCCGTTCTACGGGCAACTGATGGGGGCGTGGTTCTTGAGTCACCCGGTGCCGCAAGCCGCGGACGTCGTCGTCGTCGATCCGAACCACCCGGCGACGGCACACTTGCCGGCGCGCTTTTCGCACAACGACGAGTGGTACAACTACCGGACCAATCCGGCGACGAATCCGAGCATCAACGTCCTGATGACGCTCGACGAGAGCACCTACAGCGGCGGCACGATGGGCGCCGTGCATCCGATCGCGTGGTCGCAGTCGCCGGCCGTCGGAGGGCGCGCGTTCTACACCGGACTGGGGCACACGATCGACACGTATGCGCAGCCGTTCTTCCAGCAGCACGTGCTCGGCGGCATCCTGTTCGCCGCCGGCGGACTGCGCACGCCCGCGATCACCGGCTTCACGCAATACGGCGCCGCGTCGGGTTCGCCGTCGCTCGCGCTCGCGGGGCGGCTCCCGACCGCGACGACCGCGGAGCTGTCGCTGACCGGGGGCGGCGCCGGGCGGCCCGCGCTCCTCGCGGTGAGCACGTGCGACGCGATGCAGGCCCTGCCGGCGTTCACGGTGCTCGTCGATCTCGCGCCGAGCCGACTCGTCGGCATCGCGCCGATCACGCTCGACGGGGCGGGCGCGAGCACGATCGCGTTGCCACTGCGGGTGCCGCTGCAGGCACGCTACGGCACGACGCTGTTCCTGCAAGGCGCCCAGCTCTACCCGACGATCGGCGCGTCCAACGGCCTGCGTATCGATCTCACGCCGTAGGCGACGGGTTTTCGCGCGCGTCGCGACGCGCTACCGTGGGGCGATGCTGATCGTCCTGCTCACCTATGAGAAGCCGCTCGACGAAATCGATCGCCTGATGCGCGAGCACGTCCGCTTTCTCGAGCGTGGCTTCCACGCCGGCGTCTTCCTCGCGGCCGGCCGTCGCGATCCGCGGACCGGCGGCGTGATCCTCGCACGCGGCGGTGACCGCGACGCGCTCGACGCGGTGATGCGCGAGGATCCGTTCGTGCGGGAGGGCGCCGCGTCGTTCGAGATCGTCTCGTTCCGCACGAGTCTCCACGCCGCGTCGTTCGCGCCGTTCGCCGACCCCGGCACCCGCGCCGTTCGCGACGACCAGTAGCGGTCGTTACACGCGCATCGGGAACGGCTCGGTGACGAACGCGATGCCGAGGGGGGCTGCCGGGTCGAGGACGAGCGCGACCAGGTGCAGGACGCGGCCGAGGGGCCGCGGGAGTGCCGAGAGGTCGATTCGACCGCGTGCGCTGCCGTCGGCATCGAGCACGAGCGGGCCGGGGTTCCACACGCCCGGCAACGCGTTCGCGGCGGTCGCGAACAGGACGACGTCGGGATTGGCCCACAGGCGCCGGCCGTCGGCGAGCGTGACGCCGGGTCGGATGCCGGAAGCGGTCGCGGCGATCGCGTAGCGCTTGCCCGCGAGTGTCGGGAAGTTGATCAGCACGTCCCACACCCCGGGTGCCGTCCGCACCGTGTGTACGTATCGGGTCGCGTACTGCGCGATGTGCCGGTGCGGGTAGGGGATCGGCGAGAACGTGTTCGTCTGGATCACGTTGACCGTGCGCGTGAGCGCGCCGGTTTGCGGATCGAGCCACCGCAGGTTCACCGACGACAGAAAGCTGCGCTGGTAGCGCGAGTAGGCGATCAGCTGCGGACTCGCTTGCGCCTGATTGTCGTAGACGATGCCGTACGCGTACTCCGGCGACAACGCGACGTGCAGGGTCGTGATCCGCTGCTGCGCGGTCGTGCCGGTCGAGAGTCGGAACAGTTCGTTCGCGAACTGGTAGAGCAGATCGCCGGTCGCGATCTCCTGCGTCCAGCCCCACGACGGCTTGATCCCGTGCGCGCTCCAGTTGAACGTCGCGAACGAACCGTCGTCGCCGACGCGGTAGACCGGGTGCTCGACGAGCCCGGGCGAGATCGTGCCGCTGGTCGGCAGCAGAATGTCGCCCGTGTCGACGTCGCGTCGAATCGGGTAGTGCATCGACAGCTTGTGGCCGAGTGCGACCGTCGACAGGAACGTCGAGTAGTTGCCGCCCGACGTGATCTTGAACAGGTTCCAGAAGTTCGGCGGCTGCGAGCGCGCGGTGAAGAAGTAGTCGCCGTTCTCGTCCGGGATCACGCCGAACGTCGTGAAGATGTTCGACGGGTCGTGCGCGAGCGTCGTGTAGCGGTTCGTTCGCGGATCGTAGCGGAATACGCCGAAGTTGATGCTCCACGGGCCGGACTGTGCCGCGGTGCCGAACACGAGGCTGCGGTTGTCGACGTCCATGCCCGAGCCCCAGAAGTAGTTCGGGGTGCCGGGGCCCGCGACGGTGTCGACGAACGTCGACAGCGCACCGGTGCGCCAGTCGATCGCGTAGTGCCCCTGGAGGAAGTTCTGATCGGTCGGGAGCGGGTAGCCCGCTCCGACGAGAATCGGTCCCGGATGGGGCTGCGCGATCGCCGCGGCGGCGAGGGCGACGAGGAAGATGAGCGTTCGCATGCTCCCGAGAATAGGGGAGTCGTGCGCGGCGCTCAAGCGCGCTCGATCGCGAAACGGCGCATCTTCTTCCAGAGCGTGACCCGGCTGACGCCGAGTCGCGTCGCGGCGGCGGTCCGGTTCCAGTCCGTGGCCTCGAGCGCGGCGACGATCTCGTCGCGCTCGGCTTCCTGCTCCGGCGTCCACGTCGGTGCGGGCAGCAGGCCGCCCGGGTAGAGCGATGGATCGAGGACCTCCGGCGGCAGGTGGTCCGCGGTGATCGTCGTCCCGTCGGCGACGATGAAGGCGTGCTGGATCGCGTTCTGCAACTCGCGGACGTTGCCGGGCCACGGGTAGTTCATCATCGCGCGGATCGCGTCGTCGTCGACCGACTCGATCGCCATGTCGTGGCGCTCGTTGCACGCGCACCGGAAGTGGTCGACCAGCTCGGGGATGTCGCTTCGACGCTCGCGGAGCGGCGGCATGCGCACCTCGAACACGCGGATCCGGAAGAAGAAGTCCCGGCGGATCTTGTCGTCGACGACGAGCTTGGCCATGTCGCGGTTGGTCGCCGTCACGAGACGGACGTCGATCGCGCGCGGCGTGCTCTCGCCGACGCGCGTGACCTCGCGCTCCTGCAAGACGCGCAGCAGTTTGACCTGGACCATCGGCGGCACGTCGCCGATCTCGTCGAGGAACAGCGTGCCACCCGATGCCGCCTCGAACAGACCGACCTTGTCGCGGTCCGCGCCGGTGAACGCGCCCTTCACGTGGCCGAACAGCTCGCTCTCGAGCAACGTCTCCGGGATCGCGGCGCAGTTGATCGCGAGGAACGGCCGCGCCGCACGACCGCTCAGCGCGTGCAGCGCACGGGCCGCGAGTTCCTTGCCGGTGCCGGATTCGCCGACGACCAGCACGTCGATGTCGTTCTTCGCCGCGAGCGAGAGGCGCCGAGCGACCTGTCGTATCGCATCGCCGTCACCGATCAGACCGAGCTCCGCGCCCGGCGTCGTCGTCTGGGCTTCGAGGGTCGCGATGCGGGCACGAGCGGCGTCGTGTTCGTGGCGGAGCCGCGAGATCCGCTCGGCGACCCGCAGGCGCACGTCGAGCGTCGCGACGTCGAGCGGCTTGTTCAGGAAGTCGTCGACGCCGAGTTCGATCGCCGGTCGGACGTCGTCGGCACTGCCAGACGCGGTCAGCAGGATGAAGTACGGATAGCGGTCGCCGGCGCGGGAACGGATCCGACGGCAGAGTTCGAGGCCGTCGACTTCCGGCATGCGCCAGTCGGAGATCACGACGTCGTAGGGCGCGGCGTCGAACCGCGTCCATGCCTCGGCGCCGTCCTCGGCCGCGTCGAACGCGATGCCGAGCGAGTCGAGCGCGCGGGCGAGGACCTCGCGTCCGATCGGCTCGTCGTCGACGATCAGCACGCGCATCCGGTCAGGCACCCAGCGCGAGGAGTCGTTCGAACGACGCGTGGGCGAGGCGCACCTCGGCCGTGACTGCGCGTGCGAGGTCGGCGGGACGCTCGGCGCCGTCGAGCGTCGTCTCGAGCGTCACGCAGGCGCGGGCGACGCGTCGGGCGCCGATCTGCTGCGCGGCGCCCTTCAGCCGGTGCGCGACCGCGCGCACGGTGTCGCGATCCTCCGCGTCGATCGCCGCACCGATCTCCTCCGCCATCGGCGGGGCGTCGCGCATGAACAGCTCGATCATTCGCGTCGCGAACGCCGGGTCGTCGTCGCCGCCGAGCGCGTTGAGGCGCGCGAGCGCCTCGCCCTCGAATGCCGGATCGTCCGCGGTCGGCTCCGGCGTCGTGTCGCCGGCGGCGCCCGGCGTTGCCCAACGGGCGAGGATCGTCGAGAGGCGGTCCGCCGCGATCGGCTTGGACAGGAAGTCGTCCATGCCGGCGCGCCGCGTTCGCGCACGCTCTTCGGCGGTGGCGTTCGCGGTCAGCGCGACGATCGGCACGCGCCGGTTCGGCGACTCGGAGGCTCGGATCGCGCGGGCGGCCGTGCAGCCGTCCATCACCGGCATCTGCGAGTCCATCAGCACGAGCACGTGGCGCTCGGGATCGAAGCGGTCGAGTGCGATGCGCCCGTTCTCCGCGGTGTCGACCGCGAATCCGAAGCGCGCGAGCATCCGCGCGACGACCTCCCGGTTGAGCGCGTGGTCCTCGACGACGAGGATCGCACGCCCAGCGCCGTCGATCGTCGGCGAGCGCGTCGGCGCCGGCGCCGGTGCGCCGCTCGCGACGGGCAAGGGCACCGTGAACGTGAAGCGACTGCCGCCCGACTCGCGCGCGTGCGCGTCGATGTGGCCGTGCATCAGCGTCGCGAGTTGCTGGCAGATCGCGAGTCCGAGCCCGGTGCCCCCGAAGCGACGCGTCGTCGAACCGTCGGCCTGTGCGAACGGTGCGAACAGCCGGTCGACATCGTCCGGCAGTCCGATGCCGGTGTCCTCGACGACGAAGCGCACGTCGTCGCCGCCCCCGGGGGCGCGATCGACGGTGAGCGTGACCGAGCCGCGCTCGGTGAACTTCAGCGCGTTGCTGAGCAGGTTCAGGACGATCTGGCGCACGCGGTCGGCGTCGCCCGCCACGCGCGTCGGCACATCGTCCGCGATCGTGATCCCGAGCGCGATCGACTCGCGGGCCGCCTGGTCGGCGAGCAAGTCGCGAATCGAGTCGAGCAACGCGGGCAGCTCGAACGGCGCGACCGTGAGTTCGATGCCGCCGGCTTCGATCTTCGAGAAGTCGAGCACGTCGTTGATCACGGCGAGCAGCGCCTGTCCCGACCCGTGCGCCTTGCGCGCGAGTTCGGCCTCGTTCGGGGGGAGCTCGCCGCCTTGCAGCAGCTCGGTGAAGCCGAGCACCGCGTTGAGCGGGGTCCGCATCTCGTGGCTCATGTTCGCGACGAACGCGGTCTTCGCGCGGTTGGCCGCGTCGGCGGCATCGCGTGCCGCGGCGAGGTCGCGGTTGACGCGCTCGAGCTTGGTCCGCGCCCGCCGCCGCTCCTCGTCGAGGCGCTTGCGCGCGGACACGTCGCGCACGACCCACGTGTAGAGGGTGCGCCCGGCGGCCTCCGCCGCTTTCGACGTCACCTCGACCGGGAACGCTTCGCCGTCGGCGCGACGGGCGTTCGTCTCGCTCACGCCGTCGGCCTCGCGGATCCGGCGCCACGCCTGCTCCTGCTCGGTCGGCGACCCCGCGAGCAGTGTCACGACCTGCGCCCCGCGCGCGGCCGACGCGTCGAGCCCGAACATCTGCTCCGCGGCGCGGTTGAACCACTCGATCCGACCGGTCGCGTCGACCGTGACGACGCCGTCGCCGGCGGCGTTGAGAATCGTGCGGAGGCGGCTCTCCTTCTCCGACAGCAGCAGCGTGCGTTCTTCGACGCGTCGCTCGAGTTCCGCCAGGCGCTCCTGATCGAGGCGCCGACGACGGACCACGACGACCGTGACGCCGAAGAAGACGAGCGCGAACGCGGTCCCGAGCGCGCCGTTGATCCACCACAGGAGACGCCGATCGCGGGCGACCTCCGTGTCCACGTCGGCGATCAACGCGTCGCAGCGATCGGTCAGGTCGCGGAAGCGAGCGTCGAAGCGTCGGTCGGCCTCGCCGCCGCTGACCTGCTTGTTCGCCCACCGCGTCCGCGCGATGCCGCGGAGTTCGCCGACCATGCCGCGGATCACGCGCAACTCGCGACGCAACGTCGGCGACGACACCGGGCGGAACCGACCGATCACCGAGTCGTCGCCGGCGAGCGCCGCATCGATGACGTCGATCGCGGCCTGGAAGCGGTCGAACACGTCCCGCTCCGGCACGATTGTTGCATCCCCGATGAGCGCTTCCTCGAGCCAGAGGTGTGCTTCGACGACGTTCTTGCCGACGTGGTCGGTCATGCGTCGGAGCGGTGTCGAGGCCGTGTGGTGCGCCGCGGTGAGGGACGTCGAGTAGACGATCAGCCCGAGGCCGGCCAAACCGGCCACGATCAGGCCACCGAGCGTCACGAGGAGAGAGGTACGGCGCCGTCCCGGAAACGGCGGCCCGTCTGGAGTCGAACGCATGCCTACTACTGTCTTCGCTCCCTGCACCGATGCGGCATTGCTTAACAGTGCTTACGAGGTTAACTCCCGTACGCGTCAGCGCGCCGCACGCGGTGTCAGAAATCCTGAGGATCTCTCGCCCCGATTCCAAAAAAGAGACGTCTGTGTCGACTGAGTCGCTGACCACGCGCGTGTATCGCGAGCTCCGTCGGATCGCGGCCCGCGTGATGGCGACGGAGCGATCGCAGACGCTGCAGCCCACCGCGGTCGTGCACGAGGCGTGGCTCCGCCTGGCCGGGGCAGAGCGGACCGAGCCGGGTTCGGGCGCGTTCGTCGCGACCGCGGCGCGTGCGATTCGACGCGTGCTCGTCGACCACGCCCGGCGCCGTCAGCGCGAGTGTCGCGGCGGCGGGCGCTGGCAGCGTGTTCCCCTCGACCGCGTCGAACCGGCCGCCGTGCCCGACACGACGACGCTCGTCGCGCTCGACGAAGCACTCGGCACCCTCGCCGCCGAGGATCCGCTCAAGGCGCGTATCGTCGAGCTGCGCTTCTTCGCGGGCCTCGACCTCGACGAGACCGCCGATGCCCTCGGCGTCTCGCGGAGCACGGTCAGTCGCGAGTGGCGGTTTGCGCGCGCATGGCTGCGCAATGCGATCGGGGAGGGTGGCCGATGAGGACCACCGAATCGAGCGTCGAGCGCGTGTTCCACGCGGTGGCCGATCTCACGCCGACGAACCGCGATGCGCGTCTGGCCGAGTTGTGCGGCGAGGACGTCGTGCTGCGGGGTGCGGTGGAGCGTCTGCTCGCGCACGACGCGGTCGACGACGGCTTCCTCGACCGACCGGCGCTCGGGGAGCGGATCGACCTCGCGGCGCTCGAGCGTCCGGCCGAGGGGCTCGTCGGGCGCCGGATCGGTGCCTACCGGATCGTCGAGCACCTGGCGACCGGCGGGATGGGGATCGTGTTCAAGGCGGTCCGCGCGGACGATCAGTACGAGAAGACCGTCGCGATCAAGCTGATCCGTCACGCGGTCACCGACAGCGACGTGCGTCGCTTCCGTCGCGAGCGACAGACGCTCGCCGACCTCGATCATCCGAACATCGCGCGGTTGCTCGACGGCGGCGTCGCGTCCGACGGGCTGCCGTATCTCGTGATGGAGTTCGTCACCGGCGATGCGATCGACGCCTACTGCGAGTCTCGCGGTCTCGGCGTGCGCGATCGCCTCGCGCTGTTCCTCGCGGTCTGCGACGCCGTCAACTACTCCCACACCAAACTGATCGTGCACCGCGATCTGAAGCCGTGCAACATCCTCGTCACACCCAACGGCGTCGTGAAACTGCTCGACTTCGGGATCGCCCACGTGCTCGACGGAGGAGTGACGTTCGACGGCGGCGGTTCCTGCTCGGCGTTCACGCCCGAGCACGCGAGCCCCGAGCAACTCGACGGCGGCCCGATCACGACCGCCACCGACGTCTACACGCTCGGCTTGCTGCTCTACCGCCTCCTCGCCGGGCGAGGACCGTTCGTGCTCGACGGGATGGACGCAGCGCAGGTTCGCGAGACGGTCGCGACTCGGCGGCCGCCGCCCCCGAGCACGACCGCGTCGCTCGGTCGACGCGGTCGCGACCTCGACGCGATCGCGCTCCGTGCGATTCGTCGCGACCCCGATGCGCGCTACCCGTCCGTCGACGCGCTGCGCCGCGACGTCCGCGCGTTCCTCGAGCGTCGTCCGGTGAGCGCACGTGAGGGCGGCGTCGCGTATCGGGCCCGTCGGTTCGTCGGCCGCAATCGGGCGCGCGTCGTCGCGGCCGGGTTGTTCGCGGCGACGGCGGCGGCGGGCGTCTACGGTACGTTCTCCCATGCCCGCGACGCGGCGCGGGAACGCGACACCGCCAGCGCGGCGTTTCGCTTCCTCGACGACGTGTTGAGTTCCGGCGCAGGCGGCTACACGGTCGGCGACGCGATGGCTCGAGCCGCGGCCCGGATGCCGCAAGAGCTCGGTGACGAGCCGAGGGTGCGCTCGGTGATCCACACGACGATCGCGCGCGTCAGCCTCTCGCAGGGGCGGCACGACGACGCGATCACGCACTTCCGCGCGGCGATCGCCGATGCGGTCGCGACCGGGGGCGCGGACTCGCCGTTCGTGCTCGAGCGGACCGGGGAACTCGCCGTCGTGCTGCACGCGGCCGATCGGCTCGACGAGGCGGAGTCGGTCCTGACCGATGGTCTCGCGGCGTGTCGGCGCGTGCTCGGCCCCGATCACCTGCTCACCGCCCAGTTCGAGAACAACCTCGCGGCGACGTTCGCGCGGCGCGGCGCACTCGATGCGGCGACCGAGCTCTACGCAAAGTCACTCGAGACGCGGGTGGCGCGGCTCGGCGCGATGCACCTCGTCGTCGCGGAGACGCGGGCGAACCTGGCCGGCGTCGCGTGGACGCGCGGGGACGTCGCGCGTGCGATCACCGAGGCGAGGGCGGCGCAGCAGATCCGTCGTGCGCGGCTCGATGGCTCGCACCCGCTCGTGCTCCGCGGGGCCGCCGGGCTCGCGACGATGCTGACCGCGGTCGGTGACGACCTCGCCCGGGACGAGGCGGAGGCGCTGCTTCGGGCGTCGGTCGAACGGGCGCGCCTCGATGGCGGGGACGACGTCGATCTCGCACCGTTGATGGTCAGCCTCGGGTCGCTCTATGTGCAGACCGGTCGTGCGGAGCTCGCCGAACCGTTCCTCGACGACGGGTTGCGCGCGTTCCGCACGCGCGGCGGGCTCGACGACCCGCGTGTGCGCGTGGCCGCACTCGAACTCGTCGATTGCTGGATGGCAATGGATCGGGTCGAGCGCGCGGAGCGGCTGCTCGCGACCGTGGCGCGCGAGGCGGGCGACGCGGACCCGATGACGCGGATCGCGATCGCGGAGCGGCAATGTCGCGTGTTGGTCGCCTCCGATCGCGAGGACGAGGCCGAGGCGATCCGCGCGCGGATCGAGCAGTGGCAAACCGAGACGAGCATGCGATGAGGAGTCGACGGGATCCGTTCGGGATCGGCGTCGCGCTGGTTTGGAGAATCACATGGTGAATCGACGAGGGATCGGCGGTGTGCGGGGCGTGGTCGTGGCGCTGATGATCGCCTGCCCGCTCGGTGCCCAGGGCGTGACGCTCAGCGGCATGTCGCGCGCGGGGGCCGGCGTCGGAGAGGTGCGTTCGTTCGGGGTCGGCGATGTCGACCGTGACGGCGACCTCGACGTGATCGTCGCGGCCGAGGCGGGATCGAGCGGCGCGCTGGCCGTGCTGCGCAACACCGGCAACGGCGCCTTCGTCGCCGGCTCGGTGTTCGGCTCGCCGGGCGGCTACTCGAGGGTCGCGGTGGCCGATCTCGACGGGGACGGCGATGCCGACGTCGTCGCGACGCACGAGTTCGGCGATGCGGTCTCGATCTTCTCGTGCCGTGGGGACGGTACGTTCGCGACGCCGGTCGTGTTGCCCACGGGCCGCGAGCCGGACGCGATCGCGATCGCGGATTACGACGGGGATACCCGTCTGGACATCGCGGTGGCGAACCGCGGCGCGAACAGCGTGTCGCTCTTCCGGAACACCGGCGCCGGCTTTGCGAGCGCGGCGACGCTCGCCGCCGGGCTGAAGCCGACCCACGTCCTCCTGACCGACATCGATCACGACGGGGACGTCGACGTGCTGACCGCGGACGAAGACGATGCGGCCGTCACGGTGATCCCGAACACGGGCGCGGGGTTCGGCCAGCGCATCGTGATCCCGTTCGGATCGCGTGTCGAGCCCGTCGCGATGGCGGCGTTCGACATCGACGGCGACGGGGACCTCGATATCGCGGTCGTCGACGAGGACGGGGAGCGCGTGCTCGTCGTGCGCAACGACGGCGCCGGACGCTTCGGGCTGCCGACGTCGCACCCCGTCGGCGACAAGCCGTCGGCGATCGCCGTCGGCGATCTCGATGGCGACGGGTTCGTCGACCTGCTCGTCGCGAACGAGGGCGACGACGACGTGTCGCTGCTGCGCGCCGACGGTGCCGGCGGGCTGTGGCCGGCGGTCCGGTACGCGATCGGGGGGGACCCGGAGGCGATCGTCGTCGCCGACATCGACGGCGACGGCGACCTCGACGTCGCGACGACCGACGACGCGGTGTCCGGCATCGCGGTGCGCCTGAACACGACGCCCGGCGCCGTGCCGATCACGGCGCCGACCGCACTCGGGGGGGCGCCTTCGGCCCTGCGAATCGGCACGACGACGCGGCTCGCGATCCACAGCCCGCAGGACGCCGGCCTTCGATACGTCGCGGCGTTCTCGACCGTGGCCGGCCCGGCGATCCCGATTCCGGGTGCGCGCAACCGGACGATCCCACTCGGTCCGTCGCCGTTGCTCTACCTCTCCCTGTCGACGAGTCCCGTGTTCGGTGGTCTGTCGGCCGCCCTGAGCAGCACCGGCAGCAGCTCCAAGCTCCGAATCACGCTGCCGTACCTCTACGACCTCAAGGGCACGCGCGTGCACGGCGCGTTCGCGGTGATCGACCCGCGCCACCCCGGTGGTCTCGGCACCGTGTCGGCGTCGCGAACGTTCGTCGTGCAGTGAGCCGTCCGCTTACGGTGTTGCGGCGTTTGCGTTAACGACGGGGCATGCGCCGCCCCCGAGGCGGCGATTCTCGCGGTTTGTCGCGGTCCTTCCTGAACGGCACGCGCGTTGCGATGTGCGATTCCGCGTTCACGCCGGCCGAGTCGTTCGGCCCGGCGTTCCGCTTCGCACCCGCAATCCAGGACAGGAAGGACACCTCGATGAGCTTGCGCATGACCCTGCTCGCGGCGTCGCTCGCCACGGCTGCGTCGGCCCAGTCGCCGACGTTCACGCCGGCCACGAACTATCTGCTCGGCACGAATCCCGGCGGCATCGCGGCCGCCGACTTCGACGGCGACGGCGACCGCGATCTGATCGTCAGCTACGACCCGGCGAACACGATCGCGCTGCTGCGGAACAACGGCAACGGGACGTTCGCGGCGGCGATCACGGTCGCGACCGTCGCCGGGGCGAACCGCCTCGAGACCGCGGACTTGGACCGCGACGGCGACCACGACATCGTCTCCGCGAACAGCAGCCGCGGCACCGTCTCGGTGCTGCTCAACAACGGCAACGGCACGTTCGCGGCGCCGATGACGATCGCGGTCGGCGCGAACCCGCGCGGCCTCGCGCTGTTCGACCTCGATCGCGACCTCGACGTCGACATCGCGGTTGCGAATCGTGACGGCAACAGCGTCACCGTGATCCGCAACCAAGCCGGATCGTTCAGCGCCGTCGCGACGCTGCCGGTCGGCCAGGAGCCGCGCGACGTCGTGGCGGCCGACGTCGATCGGGACGGCGATGCCGATCTCGTCTCCGCCGACCACGACACCCGCACGGTCACCGTGCTGCTGCTCAACGGGGCGAGCGCGACGTCCCGCACGTTCTCGGTCGGCGGCAACGTGCGCCCCGAAGCGATCACCGCGGTCGACGTCGACGGCGACGGTCGCGTCGACATCGTCACCGGCAACGGCGACGACGTGAACGTCAGCGTGTTGCGCGGCGACGGCACCGGCGGCTTCAGCGCACCGTCGTTCTTCCCGACCAGCGGCGAGGCGAGCGTGATCACCGCGGCGGACCTCAACGGCGACGGCGTGCCGGACATCGTCACCGGCAACGAGAACGGCGCGAACCTGTCGGTGCTCGTCGGCAACGGTTCCGGCGGATTCCTCGCCCCGCAGAGCTTCGGGGCCGGCACCGGGCCCGACGACGTCGTCGCGGCCGACCTCGACGGCGACGGGCGCCTCGACCTCGCGTCGGTGAACAAGTTCAGCGGCGACGCGAGCGTGCTCCGCAACACGACGGCGAACGGCGCGGCGGTCGCGACGCTGACGGCCGGCGCATCGCTCACCCCGGGCACGACGGTTCCGTTGCTGCTCCAGAGCACCGCCGACGCGGCGACCCTCTACGCGGCGGCGCTCTCGTTCTCCGCGACTCCGGGCATCGTGTTGCCGGACAACCGCGTGATTCCGCTCACGCCGTCGCCGCTGTTCGCGCTGACCACCGGCGTCAACCCGATCCTGCTCGACTCGATCGGCACGCTCGGCTCCAGCGGCGTCGCCACCGCGCGCCTGAACATCCCGGCCGGGCCGTTCACCGGCGTCGTCGTCTTCGGTGCGTTCGTCACGTTCGACGCGACCGCATCCGCCGGAATCGCGACGATTTCCGCCCCGGCCCGTTTGATGCTCCAGTAACCACTCCCGTTCCCATCGATCCCGCCGTGGGATCAACTGGGCGCACCGCCGAACCCCCTCGGCGCTGCGCCCTTTTTTTGTCGGCCCTCTCGCTGCGGCGAGCGGCCGCGCGTTCGATCGTCGCGCTCGGCGGGCCTTGGACGTTCGTCGTCAGAAGCGCCAGGTGACGCCGGTGTCGACGGTGGTCGAGCGAGTGCCGTCGCCGAAGGCGGTGCCGAGGCGGAAGTGGATCGACCAGGCTGCGGCGACGCGCCAGTCGAGGTCGACCGACGGGAAGTGGTTCGTCAGCGGGTCGTGGCCGGGAAGCGTGGACTCGACGCGCGTGAACGCGTATCCGAGGCGCGCGTAGAGCGTCTCCGCGATCATGCCGCCGAAGCCGACGCGCCCGCCGAAGCCGTCGAGATCGGCACCGACGACGTTGAACGCGGTCGCGTCTGCCGACGTGCCGGTCCACCCGAACGGCGCGTTCTTGCGCACGGTGAGGCGCACTTGCAACTGGTCGTCGATGTCGTCGGCGACGATGATCGTCGCCTCCTCCTCGAAGTACCAGCCGCGGCCGGCATTCTGCCGGAACCCCACCGACGTGCGGCGGTAGCCACTGTCGAAGATCTCGCCGTAGGTGTAGAGCGTCTCGTCGAGGTCGAACGTCGAGCGCGCGGCGAGGGTGTCCGGCAGCTGGAAGTGCTGCACGTCGAGCCACACGCCGAACACCGCCCCGAGCGGAAGGTCGAAGCGGCCGCCGAAGCGCGTCAGCGACAGCCCGGACTCGTCGTCGTCGCCGCGGTAGAGGTCGATCTCGCTCGTGATGTCGATGCGCCACCCCGCCGCCGACACGAGCCGCGCATCGACGAACGCCGCGTGGCGATCGGGCGATCCCTCGAACCACGTCGCGAGCGCGCCGAACGCCGTGAAGAAGCGCATCGCGTCGGGGGAGCCGATGTCGATCGCGCACCAGCCCGCGATGCCCGGCGCGTCGCCGCTGAGTCCGAGGTCCTCCGGATCGGGGCGCAGCCCGGTGATGCCGCCGACGCGCACCGCGTCGCTCGCGTTCCACTCGCCGTAGATGCCGTCGAACAGACCGATCCCCGGGAGCGCGAGCGGTTGGATCCGGCCGATCCCCGCGACGCTGTCGTCGGCGAAGTGCCGACGCACGACGAGTTGGTCGACGCGCAAGCGCAGGTCCCGGAAGTCGTCGCGGTCGTCGTAGCCGTCGCCGAGCCGGGTGTCGAGCACCGCATCCCACTCGAGCGACCACGGACCGCCGCCGATCCGCTCGCCCGACCCCGACGACGCGAGCCGCGGGTAGACGTATTCGCGTCCGCCCTCGTGGTCGTGCGTCCAGGCGATGCCGGCGCGCAGGTCCCCGTGAAACACGTTGCGCGTCTGCGCGATCGCGGTGTTCGGCGCCGGCGCCAGCAACGGTGTGAACGGCTCGTCGGGTTTGGTCTGCTCGGTCGGCGCCGGCGCGACGACCGCGATCGTGAACCCGACGCGATCGCCCACGCGCGGTGCGCGGGTGCCGGTGCGACGCACGACCGTGACGAACGCCGACGTGCGCGACGCACTCCGGATGCGCACCGTGCCGACGACGCCGCCGTCGCCGCGCACGACGCCCTCGAGTCCGGGGCGCAGGGCCTGGTCCGTGCCGCCGTCGAGGTAGTAGCCGCCGCCGGCTGCGTAGACGATCGCGACGTCGACCGCACGCGTCGCGGCGTCCTGCGCGTTCACGCCCCCGGCAACGACGAGGGCGAGGAGGGCAATGGCGCGGCTCATCGTTCACGCCCCCGCGGGTGACACTGGAAACACGCGGCCGACATGTAGGTGTAGCCGGGCACGCCGCGGTGTTCGTCGTCCATCTCCGAACGGCGGTGCGGGTGGCAGGTGATGCAGCTGAACGTGTTGTAGTTGTTGCCCGGGTGGCAGTCGATGCACGAGAGCCCGGAGTGGTCGCCGCTCGAGATCGGGAAGTACGGGTCGTGGTTGAAGCTCGCCGGGCGCCACGCGACCGTCGAGTGGCACACCTCGCACGTCGTCGGGAACTGCGCGGTCACGTGGTTCGGGTTCGTCGTCTGCTGATACTCCTGCTGGTGGCACGCGACACAGGCGCGCGGCGTGCCGCGATAGCGTCCCCCGACGTGGCAGTCGAGGCAGTCGGCCCGCGCGTGGGCGCCGGTCAGCGGGAACGTCGTGTGGTCGAACGCCGCGCCGGACCACGAGGTCGTCGCGTGGCAGCGCTGGCAGTCGCGGATCAGTCCGCTCTGTCGGTGGTCCGGGTCGGTCGCGCGCGCGAGATCGTCCATGTGGCACAGGTGGCACTCGGTCGGCTCGCCACGGAAGTCACCGAGCTTCGCGCGACGATGGCACGCGTCGCAGGCGATGCCGGCGTGCGCGCCCGTCAGCGGGAACCGCGTCGTCGCGTGCTCGGCGATCATGCCGGTCGGGCGCCAGTCGAGCTGGTGGTGGCAGTGCGCGCAGTCGTTTCCGAGCCGGCTCTCGTGGGGGTCGACGTGGCACCCCGAGCAGCCGCGCGAGACGTATTGCTTCACCGGTCCGCGGTCGTTGTGGCACCGCAGGCAGGCCGCCTGCGCATGCGCGCCCTCGAGCGCGACGCCGGTCTCCGCCTCGTGATCGAACGCGAAGTCCTCGCGGAGTTCGTCCCAGCGCTCGGGGATGTGGCAGAGGCCACAGTCGCCGGGGAACGAGTCGTGCGGGACGAGCGGGCCGAAGCGGGCGTCGTCCCACGCATGCGACGGCACCGGGTCCTGAATCGTGCGACACGCGGCCGTCACGAGCATCGCGACGAGGCCGGTCATGCCGATCAGCGCGACGATCGTCGCCGGCTTACCGGTCGATCCGGTGGGGAATTCGTGGTCATCGCACACGGTGACAGTCCTTGCAACGAGTGCCCAGCGGGCGGTAGTGCACGAAGCGCGATCCGTCGGGCGCGCGGCGCTCGACGTGACAGGCCCGGCAGGCGACGCCCTGGTGAACGCCGACGAGCGGGAAGCGGCTGTGCGTCGCGTGATCGAACCCGTCGGCGCTCCAGCGCTCCGTGCTCGTGTGACAACGCGTGCAGCTGGCCGAACGGTCGGTCAGCTGACCGCGATGCGGATCCGCGTGGCATGCGCGGCAATCGCGCGGCGTGCCCTGGAATCGCCGGACGCCCGCGGCATCCGGCACGTGGCACCGCACGCACGCGACGCCGGCGTGCCCGCCGGTGAGCGGGAACGCGTCGTGCTCGGCGTGGCCGAACGTCGACGGCATGAAGTGGGTCGCGGCATGGCAGGCCCGGCAGCCGTTGGTGCGGCCGGCGAACTGGCCGGCGTGCGGATCGCGGTGGCATGCGGCGCAGTCGTCGGGCGTGCGTCCGGGGAAGCGGGTCGCGTACGGCACCGCCGGTTCGGCACGATGGCACGCGTCGCATGCGAGTCGCTCGTGTGGTGCCGTGAGCGGGAAGCCGGTGCGCGCGTGATCGGCGACCCGCATGCGCGTGCGCGCGCCGGGCTGCCACGCGGCGTCGTCGAGCCGGTGACACGACGTGCAGTCGCCCTCGAACGCGGTCGTGTGCGGCGAGGTGTGGCACGCATCGCAGCGGGTCGCGGCGCGTGCGGGCAACGCGTGCCCCGGCCGGTGGCACGCCCGACAGTCGACCGATGCGTGGGCGCCCGCGAGCGGGAAGCCGCGGTCGGCGTGAATCGCCGCGACCGCCGCGGTGAGCCGCCACGAATCCTCGCGGTGGCAGGAGGCACAGTCGTTCGCGTTCGCGAGCGGCATCTCGGTGCCGCCGACGCCGTGCGGGTTCGTGTGGCACGTGACGCACGCGCGCGGCGAGACGTCGGCGAGTGGCTCCGCGCGGCCGTGGCATGCCGCACACGTGATCGTCGCGTGCGCGCCTCGGAGCGGAAAGCGCTCGGGATGTGCGTTCGCGGCGAACGTGTGCGGCGTGAACCGCGACGTCGTGTGGCACTGCCGGCACTCGGCGCCGAAGCCTGCTTCGTTCGGTGCGGTGTGCGGCGACGTGTGACACTGCTCGCACCGCCGACCCGCAACGCGGTCAAACGGCATCGCCGGTTCGTTCGTCGAGGGCGCGCCGCGTCGCCACCCACGGTGGCACGCCTCGCAGGCCACGGTCGCGTGTGCCCCCTCGAGTGCGAAGACGCGCGCGTGGTCGAATCGCCCGGCCTCGAAGGAGCACTGGTCGTGGCACTCGGTGCAACGACCGTGGGTCGCCGCGCCGTGCGTGTCCTCGTGGCAACGGATGCACGCCTGCGTGAGGCCGAGGAACGACGACGCCCGTGGCGCGTGCGCACCCGTCGCGGTGGGCCAGGCGTCGCCGGCGAACGCCGGGCGGTGACATTGCGGGCAACCGAGTTCGGCATGCGCGCCGGTGAGTCCGAACGCGACGTGGCCGTGATCGAAGGCGGCGGGGTCCTCGCGTTGCCAGCTGACGTCGTTGACGAGCGGGAACGCGCCGCCGTAGTGCTCGCCGTGGCACGCCGCGCAGTCGCGCTCGCCGTCGCGCCACTTCGCGCCGTGATACCCCGCACCGCTCTCGACTTGCTCCCGGATTTCGCCGTGGCACGCGAGGCACTTGTTCGTGAAGCCGCCCTCGCCGTGGCAGGCCCCGCAGTTCGCGGGGCCGGCGAGTGCCGCGACGCCCGCGTGGGGCGACGCGAGCGGGCCGGGTGACGGCTCACGTACGGCGACCCAGCCGGCGAGCGCGACGATCGCGGCGCCGCCGAACAGGCTCGTCGCGGCGCCGCCCCTCACGGTCGAACTCCCGGCAACCGGAGATCGCCGTAGCGCAGCGCGATCCAGACGTGAAACGCGACGGTGCCGAGCATCACGAGGGCGAGCCAGCGATGCAGGAAGCGCCAGGCCGCCATCAGCGAGCGGAACTGGTGGTAGCGGCGAATCCAGCCCGCCTCGCGGAACAGCGTCCGCACCAGCCGGCGCAGCGCTCGGCGGTCGTGGCGGGGCAACCGCGGGCCGTCGGCGGCGTCCAGGCGACGCAGCGTGTCGCGGCGCGCGCGGATCAACTCGCGGTCGCCGAAGAGGATCGCGAGGAGCGTCGCGAGCCGGCCGCGCGTGCGGGGCGCGCGGGTCAGCGCCGCGCCGTCGAGCGTGACGCCCCGGACGTCGAGCCGTTCGCAGTGCTCGGTGAAGCGAGCCTCGACCTCGTCGATGTGCAACTCGCGTCCCTCGAGCGACCGCGGGACGCGGGCGTAGATGTAGCGGCCGACGATACCGGCCGCGACGACGATTCCGAACGCGGTCGCGGCGATCGTCCCGAGTGCGCTGCGCAGCGCGAAGCCCGCGTGCAGTGCGACGAGTGCGGCCGCGACGATCCCCGACGCGACGTGGAAGTCCATCCACGACCGCAGCGATCCCAGCCAGCGGCGGGCGACGAGGCGTCGTCGCGCGAGGTAGCCGAGGTTGGCGAGCACGAGACCGACGGCGGCGACCCCGAACGCCAGGCCGGTCGGGCCCGACGAGCGGAGCGTCGAATGGCGGGGGTGGAGCGCCTTCTCGATCAGCGGCGCCGTGTAGTAGTCCGCCTGGGACGCGACGAATCCGAACGCCGCTCCGAGGGAGACCGCGAGGAGCCAGAGCCATGGCCGCACCGGTCGCCGGCCGGCGGTGCTCGTCGTCGTACGGTCGTTCCTCGGTTCCACGATCATCCGCCGCACGACGAAAGCAAACGCCATACCGTGCCGCCGGACCGGCACGGGATTCGCTCATTGGGCTCGCGGGCGGTCCGAGACGCACCGGAGCGCCGCGTTTTCACCGTGCGCGTTGCGCACGCGGGGTTAACACGTTCACCCGGGGATGGGCCGTGACCGAGACGATCGCGATCTTCGCTGCCGTGCTGACGCTCGCCCTCGTCGCGATCGGGCTGCTCGAGCGCCTCCGTGCCCGGCGGACCGACGACGCCGTGGATCGCGCGATCGACGAAGCCGAGCGGATCTCGGCGCGGCAGCCGCTGATGCAGCACCCGCAGATCGACCCGCTACAGTGCGTCGGATGCGGCGCTTGCGTCGCCGCCTGCCCCGAGGGCGAGGTACTCGCGGTCCGCGGTGGCGTCGCGGTGATCGTCAACGGCGCGCGTTGCGTCGGGCATGGGCGCTGCGAAACGGCCTGCCCGGTCGGTGCGATTCGGATCGGCCTCGGCGCCGTCGCGCAGCGCGACGACATTCCGACCGTCACCGACGAGCACGAGTCGACCGTGCCGGGGCTGTTTCTCGCGGGCGAACTGACCGGCATCGCGCTGATTCGCAATGCGGTCACGCACGGCGTCGCTTGTGTGGACGCGATCGCGCGTCGGCTCGACGCCGACGGCGCCTCGGGCGGGGCGAGGGACGGTCGAGCGACGATCGGCATCATCGGTGCCGGGCCGGCCGGCCTGTCGGCGGCGCTTCGGGCGATCGAACTCGGGATCGACCACATCGTGATCGAGCAGCAACAGGCCGGCGGCACGATCCGACACTACCCGCGGCAGAAGCTCGTGATGACCGAGCCGGTCGCGCTGCCGCTCGTCGGCCGGCTCCGGCGGCGCGACTACACGAAGGAGGAGTTGATCGAGCTGTGGGAGGACACGCTGTCCCGTCAGCCGATCGTCCTCAGCGCCGGTGAGCGCCTCGTCGAACTCGTACGCGACGACGGCGGCTTCCTCGTGCGCACGACGGGTGCCGAACATCGCGTGCGGTTCGTGATCCTCGCGCTCGGTCGCCGAGGCACGCCGCGCAAGCTCGGCGTGCCGGGCGAGGAGCAGGCCAAGGTCGCCTACCGCCTGACCGATGCGACGCGCTATGCCGATTGCGACGTACTCGTCGTCGGCGGCGGGGACAGCGCGATCGAAGCCGCGCTCGCGCTCGCCGCGCAGCCCGGAAACCGGGTGACGCTCTCGTATCGCAAGGAGGCGTTCTTCCGGATCAAGGCGCGAAACGCGGACCGGCTCGACGAGGCCGTCAAGCGTGGCCGCGTCGACGTGCGGTATCGGTCGGTCGTCGATCGCATCGAGCCCGACACGGTCACGCTCCGAATTTCCACACCCGACGGTGACGCGGACCTCACGATCCAAAACGACTTCGTGTTCGTGTTCGCCGGCGGGATTCCCCCGTTCGACCTGTTGCGCAAGGCCGGCGTCGCGTTCGGCGCCCAACCCGTCTCGTAGTTGGCACGCGACATGCTCTGTCGGGCGACCTCGCCGCGGCCCAGTCGCTGCGGCCCAGTCGCGTGCGGGGAATCGGGGCCCTGTGCACCGGGAGGATGTGAACGATGTTGCTCGAATCGGTGAACACAGTACGCCGAGTGTGCTTCGCGTCCGTGGCGGCGATCGTCGTCGCTGCGAGCGTCGCCGCGCAGAGTCCGTCTCTCGGATCGCCGGTGTTCCTCGCCGGCGACCGGGCCGTGACCGCCTCGGCCGGCGACCAGTCCGAACCGGTGATCGCGCAGGGGGCCGGGACGCTCCTCGCCGTATGGACCGACGAGCGCACGGATCTCGGCGGGGCGGTCGCGCCGTCGAGTGCGTACGCCGCGGGCAGCGAGCAGGACGTGTTCGGCGTTCGGCTCGACGCGACCGGGCGCCCGCTCGATGCGACGTCGTTTCCGATCGCGATCGGCGCTTCGCTGCAGGAGAAGCCCGTCGCGGCGTGGAACGGCACCGCGTGGCTCGTCGCGTGGGTCAGTCGAGAGCCGACGCAGTTCTTCTACGCGGCCGGCATTCGCGCAGTCCGCGTGTCCGCGCAGGGGCAGGTGCTCGATGCGGTGCCGATCCCGGTGCTGACCTATCAGAACTCCTCCGACGCCGACGTCGCGATCACGAGTGACGGAACGAATTGGATCGTCGCCGCCCGCGGCACGTCGGCCGGCGAGTCGGACGTCGTCGCCACTCGCGTGTCCCCGCAGGGACAGGTGCTCGACCCGGGCGGCACGACGATTCACGCGTCGCCGTCCCAACTCGTGTTCGACCTGCAGCTGTCGTTCGCACAGAACGTCGTGCTCGCGGCGTGGGTGCAGTCGGGCGTCGTCAATGCGCGACGCCTCGGCGGCGACCTGACCCCGTTGGGCGTGGCCTTTCAGCCGGGCGGTGCCGCGAGCGCATTCTCGGTCGCATCCAACGGCGCCGAGTTCCTGATCGCCTGGCAGCAGCGGAGCACGCAGCCGTTCAGTGGCAGCGTGCGCGCCACGCGACTCACGCCCGGCGGTTCGGTTCTCGATCCGGGGGGCTTCCTCGTCACGTCCGCGATCGACGCGGTCAACGCGCGCGCGAAAGCGACGTGGGACGGCACGCGGTGGTTCGTCTCGTGGGGGCGGAGCATCGGCCTCGGTCAGATCGGCATGACCGCGGCGCGCATCTCGGCCGCCGGCATCGTGCTCGACACGGCCGGCATCGCGGTGAGCCCCGCGGCGGCGTCGGTGTCGACGCAGGCGAGCACGATCGGCGGATTGCCCGGCGGGGGTGCCGTCGTCGCGTGGATCGACCGGCGGTCCGGCGGTCCGTTCCCGCAAGACGTGCAGGCGGCCGTGGTCGACGCGGCCGGGCAAGTCGGCGCGGACTTCCCGGTTTCGATCGCGGCGCCCGCGCAGTGGCCGGCCGACATCGCGTCCGACGGCACCGGGTTCCTCGTCGTGTTCCGCAGCGAGTCGTCGGGCGTCGAGCGCATCCTCGCGCAGCCGCTCGACGGCGCGGGCATCGCGAGCGGGCCGCCGATCGAAGTCGGGCGCGGGATCACGTCGGGTCCGTGCGTCGCGTGGAACGGTTCGTGTTACCTCGTCGCGTGGAGCGATGGAACCGGTCGTGCCGTTCGCGTCGCCGCCGACGGCACGCCGATCGACGCGCAGCCGACCGCGGTGATGCCGGGCACCGTCACCGACGTCGCGGCGCTCGGTGACGTCTTTCTCGTCGTCGGCACGCACGCGCCGACCACGTTGCACCTCCGCTATGCCTACGGCACACGGGTCCGCGGTGCCGACGGCGCGGTCGTCGGCTCGCCGCTGCAACTCGGCGGGTCGTTCGCGCGGGTGCCCGCGGTCGCCGCACTCGGCGGTCGCTGGCTCGTCGCGTGGCAACAGCACTTCTCGCACGACAATCCGAACACGAACCTGCGCGCGGTCTTCGTCGATGGTGCGGGGCAGGCGACCCAGTCGTTTCCGATGGGTGGCGGCGTGAGCCCCTACCAGGTGGCGATCGCGTCCAACGGATCGCTCGCGCTCGTCGTCTGGCACGACGAGCGAAACGGCCGAGCCAACCGCGACATCTTCGCGACGCGCGTGCGCCCGGACGGATCGCAACCCGACCCGGGTGGGCGACCGATCGCGACGGCGCCGGGCGATCAAGTCGCGCCGGCGGTCGCGTGGGACGGCTCGGTCTTCCACGTCGCGTGGCAGGATCAGCGCGCGGCCACGTTCTTCGTCGATCGACGGTTCGAGATCTTCGGCGCGCGCGTCGACACGAGCAACACCGTGCTCGATCCGAACCACTACGCGATCACGGCCGGGTTGGGTGCGAACCTCACCCCGTCGGTCGCGGCGGCCGGTGGCGAGGCGATCTACACCTACACGACGCTCGCGCCGCTGGCCCCGTTGGGGAGCCTCCGCGTCGCGACGCGTGCGACGGGCCGCGTGCCGTCCCCGTGGCGCGACCTCGGGCTCGCGCTCGGGGCCGCACGACTGACCGGGAGCGGGACGATGCAACCGTCGACGTCGATCGCCCTGAGCGTGACCGGCGCGGTGCCGCTCGCGCCCGGTGCACTCGCGATCGGCCTCGCCCGCTTCGATGCACTGCTTCTCGGCGGCACGCTCGTGCCGATCCCGCAGTTCGTGCTGCCGCTGACCACCGACGCCGCCGGGCGCTTCACGTTGAAGCTCCCGTGGGCCGGTGTGGCGACGGGCACGCGTTTCTACATTCAGGCGTGGGTCGCCGACCCGTCCGCGCCACAAGCGTGGGGCGCGACGAACGCGCTCGAGGCGATCGTCCCATGACCCGGAGTGAACCGATGAAGAGAGTCTTCGCCCTCGTCACGCTCGTCGTGTGTGCCGCGCCCGTCGCGGCGCAGCCGTACGCGCCGACGTTCTTCGCCACCGGCCCCTACATGCACGCGATCGACGGCTCGACGTCGACGGTGCGGCAGCTGTTCTCCGGGATCGTCAACGCCTACGACGTGACGATGGACCTCGACAACCGGCGGGTGGTCTTCACCGCCAACCAGGCGAGCAGCGGCTTCCCGGCGGGGGTCTATCGATACGACCCGACGTCGCAGGTGGTCGAGACGCTCTACCGAGACACGAATCTGATCGCGCGCCCGAACAACATCGCGTTCGACGGCGACGGGTGCTTGTGGCTCTCGACGACGACGTTCGGAAGCGACGCGCTCCTGAAGCTCGCACCGGACTACTCGTCGCATACGGTGGTCGCGGTGCCGTCGCCGCTCGCGCCGGGCAAATGGTCGGGCGGCATGCGCGTGGACCTGCTCAGCGGGCACATGGTCCTCGAAGATCAGAATGCGCCGGAGCCGCTGCTCGCGATCGATCCGACCGGAACGATTCGGACGCTCGGCACCGGGTTCGATTCGCGCGGCTCGATCGCACAGGACCTGACGACCGGCGCGTGGTTCTGCAGCGGGTATCGGTCCGTGCATCGGCTCGACATCGGGCAGTCGACGTCGACGTTCGTCACGAGCTCGTCGAGCCAGGAGATCTTCGATGCGCTCGATATCGACCGCTCGAGTGCGTCGAGCCCCGTCATGCACGTGTGCAACTACTACGGGCTGATGACGGTCGACCTGAACACGCGTACGGTCGTGCAGAAGCGGGCCGGGGGCGGCCTGAGCTACAAGACCGGCCTCGTGATCTACGGGCGCCGGAACCTCGCGAGCCGTCGCGTCGCTCCGCTCGACTACCGGTTCGACGTGAGCTTCCCGTCGCATCCGGGCAAGACGTATGCGGTCGCGATGAGCCTGACCGGCGCCGGCCTGCGCGTGCCGCTTCCGGACGGTCGCGCGTTCGCGATCATCCCCGACGCGTTGACGGCGCTGTCGGTCGGCGGCGGCATCCCGCCGTTGCTGAGCGGGAGCGTCGGCGCGCTGGACGCCGGCGGTCGCGCGCAGATGCGCCTCGACGTGCGCGCGTTGCCGGCGGTCGCCGGGGTGCGCGTGTGGGCGCAGCCGATCGTCTTCGATCCCGCGGCGTCGCTGGGGATGGCCGTGATCGGCGATCCGATCGGTGTGACGCTCCGCTGAGCGCTACTCGACGTAGAACCGCTCCTTCTTCGGCGAGAGGGGGCGGTTCATCCACAGCGGGCGACGGAGGCCGTCGGGGTGCGTCTCGCGCGCCTTCGCCCAGTCGTTCCACTCCTTGAAGACCGCGAACGACTTGTTCGTGTCGACGACGATGTCCCCGTAGTTCTCGCCCGGGCCGGGCTTCGACAGCCGCACCTTCTGGTGCCAGCAGTGCGCACCCGAGATCGGGTCCGGGTGTACCGCGTGTGTGATGTTCTGGTGCACGCCGCCGTCGCGCCACCAGATCCGCGACGAATCGGCGTCGTCGCTCGCCCACGGTTCGATCCCGGCGTCGGTGCGCATCTTCCACACGCCCGGCTCCGGGTTCGTGATCGCGACGGTGTTCGTCATCCAGCCGTTGCCGGCCGGGTCTTCCTTGCGGCGCCACCGGCCGATGTGGTGCGAGCACGCGACGACCCCCGGCTTCACCGCCTCGGTGACCCACACCTTGTCGACGAACCAGCCGATCTCGGTCTCGATCTTCAGCAGGTCGCCGGTCTTGACGCCGAAGTGCTTCGCGTCGGTCGTGTGGAGCCAGATCGGGTTTCGGTGCGCGATCTCGGCGAGCCACTTCGCGTTCGCCGAACGCGAGTGGATATGCGTGGGCAAGCGGAACGTCGGGAGCAGCACGTACTCACCGGCGTCGCGGTCGAGCTTGTTCGGGTGGACGTGCGACTCGATGTAGCCGGGGATCGCCTGGTCGGGGTAGCCGAAGTCGACCATCGTCTTCGAGAAGAACTCCTGGCGCTTCGACGGCGTCGGGAAGCCGACGCAGTGTTTCCCGCCGTCGGCGATGCCGATCACCGCGCCGTCCTTGACGATCGTCCCGTCGTCGCGGACCTCGGCACCGTCCATCGCGTCGGCGGCGACCTCGTCTCGGTGCTTCTCGTAGACGATCTTCTCGACCTCGAACGCGCCGTACTTGCGCATGTAGTCGAGCGCGCTGAGTCCCTCCTTGGCGGCGGTCTCCGGCAGCCCCTTCGTCGCCTCGAAGAGGAAGCGGTAATACTCGTCGATCGTGATCTTCTCGCCGTCGCGGTAGGGGCTCTTGAAGTGCTCGCGGATGCCGAGCGACTCGTCCGGGTCGATCCGCCACGACAGCTCGATCCAGAACTCGTCCTCCTCCCACACCTCGCCGGGGTTCACCTCGTGGGTGAACGTGACGTCCTTGCCCTCGCGGCGCGCCTTCTCGCGCAGCACCGGTTGGCGGAACGCGATCCACACGCCCGAGTGCGTCTCGTAGCTGTTGATGTCGTGCCGCTCGGACGCGTGGCCCATCGGCAGCACCCAGTCGGCGTAGAACGCCGTCTCGTTCCACGTCGGTGTCAGCGCGACGTGGCAGCCTACCTTCGACTCGTCGGTGAGCATCTCGATCCACGAGAAGCCGTCGGGGTAGGTCCAGACCGGATTGAAGACGCGCGTGAAGTAGACATCCATCGTGCCGCGGCCGTCGCGCACGAGGTGGGGGAGCACGTGGCTCATCTCGTAGTGGTTGAGCGTGTACTCCGGCGGGAAGTGCAGCTCGTTCCACGCGTCGGGCGGCGGCGGGACGTCGAAGAACGTCGGGTGGAACTTGTTCCAGCCGCTCGGCGAGGTGCCGCCCTTCGTGCCGACCGAGCCGGTGAGCACGTTCAGGAAGTGCAGTGTGCGCGACACCTGCCAGCCGCCGAGGTTGGAGATCGACGCCGCGCGCCACACGTGTGTGCACAGCCGCGAGCCGGCGCCGGCGATCACGTGCGCGACCTCGACGATCTGCTCGGCCGGGATGCCCGCTTCCGCCGCCGCGAACTCGGGCGTGAAGCGCGCGTAGACGTCGCGCACCTTCTCGATGAACACGTCGAAGTCGAGCGGCGCGTCGGGGTGCTCCGCCGCGAGGTAGTCGCGCCAGTTCGTCCACGTCTCGACGAAGTGGCGATCGTAGAGTCCCTCGTCGAGCAGGATCTTCGCGATCGCGAGGAAGACCGCCGCCTCGCTGCCGGGTTGCGTGGGCAGCCAGTAGTCGGCGACCGACGCGGTGTTCGACAGCCGCGGGTCGAGCACGATCAGCTTCGCGCCCTTCATCTTGCCCTCGATGATGCGCTGCGCGTGCGGGTTGAAGTAGTGGCCGGTCTCGAGGTGCGAACTCGTCAGCAGGATCACGCGCGCGTTCGTGTGGTCGGGCGACGGCCGGTCGAGCTTGTGCCACAGCGCGTAACCCGTCCGCGCGCCCGCCGAACAGATGTTCGTGTGGCTGTTGTGGCCATCGACGCCCCACGCCTTCAGCACCCGCTCGGCGTAGCCTTCGTGGCCCGGGCGACCGACGTGGTAGACGACGCGGTCCTTGTGGCCGGCGGTGAGCGACGCGCGGATCTTCGCCGCGATTTCGTCGAGCGCCTCGTCCCAGCTCACGCGCTTCCACTTGCCGGAGCCACGCGCGCCGTCGCGCTTGAGCGGGTAGAGGATGCGCTCGGCGTCGTGAATCTGGTTGATCGTCGCGGGGCCCTTCGCGCAGTTGCGCCCGCGCGATCCCGGGTGGTGCGGGTTGCCCTCGAACTTGCGGATCTCGCCCGACTCCTTGTCGATGTAGGCGAGCAGCCCGCACGCCGACTCGCAGTTGAAGCACGTCGTCGGCACGATCGAATACGAGCGCTCGACGCGCTCGGGCCACGCGTTCGCGTCGAGCTCGCGGAAGTCGTCCCACTCCTCGGGCGTCGGATAGCGCTTGAGCGGGCCGTCGGGCACGCGGGCCGCGTCCCGCTCGGGGATCGCCGGGATCAGACCGACGGACTCGGCCCAGCGTTCGATCCAGGACTTCGCGGCGTGCTTGGGGGCGTGGGCCATCGGGGCGCCTCTCGGGGGGACGGACGGGAGCGGGGCCGCGTGGTGCGGCTCCGCTCCGTCTTCTCCGAAAGGCGGCCCGATGTCAACGGGTCGGGGCTACGGGCTGAGCTGGAAGAGCACCGCGTTCGTCGCGACCGCGCCGCCCGATGCGCCGGGGTCGAAGACCGCCGCTTGCACGCCGAAGCGCCCGACGATGTTCGCGGGGAACGCGAGCGTCAGGTCGAACCGTCCGTTGGGACCGATCGCGATCGGCACGACTTGGAACGGCGGGCTGACGAGCAGATTCGCGCCGTTGGGCAGACCGAACGGTGTCGGGAGGATGCCCGGGCCGACGATCAGCGCGCCACCGACGTTCGGCGCCGCACTGACGACGGCGAAGTGCGCGGTGCCGGGAACCGGCGTCGGTGGCGCCAGGTTGCTGGACAGCACGAGCCGCGGGCTGTTGCCGTTGGCCCCCGCGAGGCCGGCCGGTCCGACGCCGTAGTGGATGCGCATCACGTTGAAGTTGCTGTTGTTCGTGGCCGTGGTCGCCTGGTAGCTCGTCGCATAGAGCAGTTCGCCGTACGTCGACGTGTTCGACGTGACGCAGTCGGCGAAGATCGCGGCGCCGGCGGCCTGGCCGTCGTGGGTCGCATGGATGATCAAGTCGCCGCCCTGGTACTGGTAGGGCTTCTGGAACTCGAAGTAGAGCCGGTCGAACGGGTTCGGGCCGGGCGACCCGTTGTTGACGTAGTGGTTCGCCGGGATCGTCCACGGGCCGCTGCGGACCTGCACCGGGTTCTGCATGTTCGCCGCGAAGTTCGACGTCAACGTCGACGTCGACACCGCCGATTGGGCGAGCGTGATGTCGTAGTTGTTGAACGTCGCCGGCGTCGCAGGCCACGTCGCCGGGTTCGACGTCGTGATGCTGGCGCGGAGACTGATCCCGACGAGGTACGCGCCCGTGGGAATCCCGCTCAGCTCCGAGGCGCGGACCAATTGCTGGACCGTCCGGGCGTTGGGCGCGTCGCGGAACAACGAGTTCAGCGACAGGCCGCCGCTGGTCGTCGTGTTCGCATTCGGCACGACGACCGATTGTGCCGCCACCGGTGCGGCGATGAGAGCCGCGACGAGCACCGCGGAGCAGCGTCCGCGCAGGAGGTGATTCATGACCCCGTCCTCTCTTTGTTCTTCCCGACCGCCGTAATTTCAGGCTACCCGGCCGGAAGGGCTCGGAGCAACCGGTGTCGATCTGGCTCTTCGCGCGTCTCTCGAAGAGACACTTGAATCAGTCGATTGATTGAATCAGATGGCTGACCCGATGAGGAGCCCAGGAATCCGATGACCGACACCCGCGATCAGATCCTCGACGTCGCCGAGCGTCATTTTGCCGAGTACGGCATCGGCGCGACGTCGCTCCGAGGGATCATGACCGAGGCCGGCGTGAACCCGGCCGCGATCCACTACCACTTCGGCGGCAAGGCAGCCCTCGTGCGGGCCGTGATCGACCGCCGGGTCGGTCCGGTCAACGGCGAGCGCGCCGAACGCTTCGACGCGCTCGAGGCGGAGTATCCGGATTCGCCGCCGCCGCTCGAGCGCGTGATCGAGGCGTTCACCGCGCCGGCGCTGATGCTCAGCCGGACGCCCGAGCGGGGCGGCGAGCAGTTCATGCGCCTGATGGGGCGGTTCTACCACGAGTCGGCCGACGAGGCGCGCGACGTGCTCCGCGAGTCGTTCGGGGCGATCGTCGAGCGGTTCGCCTCGCTGTTGCGCCGCGCGTCACCGGCACTCGACACGACGACGATCGCGTGGCGCATCCACTTCACGATCGGCGCGATGTCGCACACGATGGCGTGCCGTGAACTCGTGCGCTGGATCGACCCCGACGTCGACGACGTCGACGTCGAGACGATTGTCCGGCAGCTCGTCGCGTTCTGTGCGGCCGGGCTCCGGAGCGAGGGAGCCGACGCATGAGTGCGCGCCGTCGAAGCGCCGGGTTGTTCGCGATGGCGACGGTGATCGCCGCGTGCGCCGTGCCACCCGCGGTGACGACCCCGGACATCGGACTCGAGATCCCGGACGCGTGGATCGCCGGTGAGGCCGTCGCGGGCGAGGTCGGCGGGCCGTGGTGGCGCGCGTTCGACGCGCCGGCGCTCGACGGTCTCGTCGCCGAAGCGCTGCGCAACAACCGCGATCTGCGCATCGCCGCCGCGCGCGTCGACGCGGCGATCGCGGGCGCGACGATCGTCGGCGCCGAGCGCGTGCCGCACGTTTCCGCCGGGCTCGACGGCAGCCGGCAGCGCCAGAACTTCGTCGGCTTTCCGATCCCCGGCGGCGGCGACGAGCCGCTGAGCACGACCTACAACAGCTTCGGCCTCGGGCTCGGCGTCTCGTGGGAGGTCGACTTGTGGGGGCGGTTGCGCGCGTCGCACGCCGCAGCCCTCGCCGACGTCGAGGCGAGCGAAGCGGACCTCGCCGCGGCCTGCCTGTCGCTGAGCGCGCGCGCGGTGCGCGGCTACTTCGCGTTGACGGCGGCCCGCCACCAGGTCGATCTCGCGGAACGTGCCGTCGAATCGTACGAGCGCGCCGCGAAAGAAGTCGGCGACCGCGTCGTCGCAGGCTTGTCGCCGGCCCTCGACGACCGGCTCGCCCGCACCGACCTCGCACGCGGCAAGGCCGCACTCGCCGAGCGCGAGGCGACCTATGCGCGGGAGCGTCGACTGCTCGAGGTGCTGCTCGGTCGCTACCCGGCGGGGACGATCGACCCGTCGACCGATCTGCCCGGCACTGGCGCGCCGGTGCCCGCCGGGCTGCCGGCCGAGATGATCGCACGCCGACCCGACGTCGCGGCGGCGGAACGACGCGTCGCGGCGGCCGATTCGCGCGTCGTCGCCGCGCGCCGGGCGCTCTACCCGCGCTTGAGCCTGACCGCGTCGGGAGGCACGTCGAGCGACTCGTTCTCCGACTTGCTCGACGGCGATTTTCGCGTCTGGTCGATCGCCGGCAATCTGCTGCAGCCGATCTTCGAGGGCGGCCGGCTCCGCGCCCGGATCGACCTCGAGTCGGCGACGGCGAAGGAGGCGCTCGAGTCGTATGCGAACACCGTGCTGACGGCGTTGCGCGAGGTCGAGACCGCCCTCGCGATCGAGTCGGTGCTCGCGGCGCAGGAAAAGGAACTCGCCGAGTCGGTCGTCCGGGCGAACGAGGCACGTGACCTCGCCGCGGATCGCTACCGGCTGGGCGTCGACGGGCTTCTCGTCGTGCTCGAGGCGCAGCGACGCGCGATCGACAACGAGAGCCGACTGATCGCGGTGCGTCGGCTTCGGCTCGACAACCGCATTTCGTTGCACCTCGCGCTCGGCGGCGGATTCGACGTCGAGCGCATCCGGAACGAGCACGCCGCACCGAGCGGAGAGGAATCAGAACGATGACGACGAAGTGGCGATGGGCGTTCGGGCCGATGATCGGGGTGCTCGTCGGCGGAGCGATCGCGCAGGGGCGGCCGACACCCGTGCGCGTCGGCGACGTCGAGGCGGCGACGATTCGCGACCGGCGTCTCGTGACCGGCGAGCTCCGCGCGATGCGTCGCGCACGCGTCGCGGGCCGCGAGCCCGGACTCGTGCTCGAAGCACCGGTGCGTGAAGGCCAGCTCGTCAAGCGGGGCACGCTGCTCGCGCGCCTCGATGCCGCGAACCTCGAACTCGAATCGAAGCGCATCGCCGCCGACCGCATCGTCGCGGAGGCCACCCTCGAGGAGCGCAAGGCCGACCTGTCGCTTCGCGAGTGGCAATACGACGCGTTCAAGAAGCTCGCCGAGCGGGGCTCGAGCCACGAGCAGGAGGTCCGCCAGGCCGAATCGGCGATCGCGGTCGCCCGCGCCCGCAAGCGTCAGGCCGAGGAGGCGATGAAGGTGCTCGACGCCGCGAAGGCGTTGATCGACCAGCGCATCGGCGACATGCGGATCACCGCGCCGTTCGATGCGGTCGTCGTCGCGCGACACGCCGAGCGCGGCGAATGGCTCGGCGCCGGAGGTGCCGTCGTCGAGCTCGTCTCGGTCGGCGCCGTCGAAGCGTGGTTCCGGTTGCCCGAGCGCCTCGTCGGACCGCTCCGCGAAAAGGGCGTCGAGGTCGAGGTGCGCATCGAGGCGGCCGCACGGACCGTGCGCACGAAGCGCTTTCGGGTCGTCCCGTTGATCGACCCGCAGACGCGCACGTTCCCGCTGATCGTCGACGTCGCGAACGACACCCGCGCGCTCGCGGCCGGGATGTCGGCAACCGCGTGGGTGCCGTCCGGGAGCGACGTCGAGCACGTGACGGTACCGGTCGACGCGCTGCTGCGCAACGACGCGGGCTCCTACGTCTACCTCGTTGCCGGGCCGAGTGCGGATCAACTCCGCGCCGTACCGGTTCCGGTGACCCGACTGTTCGCGCACGGCGATCGCGTCGCGGTCCGCGGCGACGGATTGCGCGCCGGTGCGCGCGTCGTCGTCGAGGGCAACGAGCGACTCATGCCCGGCGCGGCCGTGTCGATCATCGGCGCACCCGCCGCACCGCCGCCCGCATCGAACGATCCGGGTGACGCGTCGGCCGACGGGGAGGCGCGCTGACCGATGGATCTCGTCAAGCTCGCCGTCCGGCAACCGGTCACGATCACCGTCGGCGTGATCCTGATCGTGCTCGCCGGCCTCCTGTCGCTCGGGCGTCTGCCGATCGAGCTGACGCCGAACGTCGAACAGACCGTCGTGCAGGTGCGCACCCTCTGGGAAGGCGCGAGCCCCCAGGAGATCGAACAGGAAATCGTCGACAAGCAGGAGGAGAAGCTCCAGGGCATCTCCGGCTTGAAGGGCGTCACGAGCACGAGCCAGCAGGGGCAGGGGCAAATCCGCCTCGAGTTCGGTGTGGGTACGCCGCGCGAGGTCGCGCTGCGCGAGGTCAGCGACAAGCTCCGCGAGGTGCCCGAGTATCCCGACAACGCCGATGAGCCGTTCATCGTCGCGTCCGATCCCGAGTCGACCGACTACATGGCGTGGATCGCGTTCCGCTGCTCCGACGCGAGCGTGGACGTCCGCACGTTCGGTGACTTCGTGCGCGATCGGGTGCAGCCGCTGCTCGAGCGCGTCCCGGGTGTCGCCGAGGTGAACGTCCTCGGCGGGCGCGAGCGCGAGGTGCAGGTGCGCTACGATCCGGTGCGTCTCGCGGCACGGGGCGTGACGCCGATGCAACTCGCCGATGCGCTCCGCGTGCGCAACCGCAACGTCTCAGCGGGCGAGATCGCCGAGGGCAAGCTCGACGTCCGCGTGCGTGCGACGGGGCAGTACGAGACGCTCGAGTCGATCGAGCGGACGGTGATCAAGTACGGCGGCGGCGCACCGGTGTTCGTCGGCGACGTCGCCGACGTCGTCCAGACCTACAAGGAGCCGAAGACGTTCGTGCGCTCGATCGGCGAGCCGGTGATCATCCTGAACGCCGACCGCGAGGTCGGCACGAACCTGATGCAGGTGATGGCCGGCTTCAAAGAGCAGATCGCCGAGCTGAACCGCGACGGCGGGCTGCTCGACTCGGCGGCACGCGAGTTCGGCATCGACGGCTCGTTCCGCCTCGAACAGGTCTACGACCAGACGATCTACATCCGCGACGCCCTCGATCTCGTGCAGGACAACATCTGGCTCGGCGGCGGGCTCGCGGTGCTCGTGCTGCTGCTGTTCCTCCGATCGATTCGCTCGGTCGGCATCATCGGTCTCGCGATTCCGGTGTCGATCGTCGGCGCCGTCGTCGTGATGGTGATGATGGGCCGCAGCGTCAACGTGATCAGCCTCGCGGGGATGGCGTTCGCGGTCGGGATGGTCGTCGACAACTCGATCGTCGTGCTCGAAAACGTCTACCGGCACCTCGAGATGGGCAAGACGCCGATGCGGGCGGCCTACGACGGCGCGCGCGAGGTGTGGCTCGCGGTGCTCGCGTCGACGCTCACGACGATCGTCGTGTTCATCCCGATCCTGCTCGTCGAGGAGGAGGCGGGGCAGCTCTTCCGCGACATCTCGCTCGCGATCTGCGCGACCGTCGCAATCAGCATGTTCGTCGCCGTGACGGTGATCCCGTCGGCGTCGAGCCGGTGGCTCCGCTCGCTGCGACCGCGAGACGAGGAGCGGCGGCCCGGTGTCGTCCGGCGCGTGCTCGGTTGGCCGCTCCGCGTCGTCGGCGGGATCCCGACTGCGCTGGGCGCGATCGTGTTCCGCCTGAACGGCGGTCTCGTGCTGCGCGTGCTGATCGTCGCCGGACTGACCGCGGCGGCGATCTTCGGCACGGCGGCGCTGATGCCGCCGTCGGATTACTTGCCGACCGGCAACCGGAACCTCGTGCTCGGCATGGTCATTCCGCCGCCCGGCTACAACCTCGAGCAACAGGCCGCGCTCGGCACGCGCATCGAGGAGACGGTGCGTCCCTACTTCGAGGCGGGCAAGCTCGTCGACGAGCCCGATCGCTTCCGGGAGGCTGTCGCGAAACTCCCCGCCGTGCCGACGTTCGACATGGCGAAGATGGCGCCCGGCGAGCCGATCGTCCCGCCCGCGCTCGAGAACTACTTCCTCGTCTCGTTCGACGGCCGCGTGTTTCAGGGCGGTGTCGCGGTCGATCCGCGTCGTGCGGTCGACCTGCAGCCGCTGTTCCAGTTCTCGAGTCGCGCCGACCTGATCCCCGGCGTGCTCGCGTTCCCGTTCCAGATGCCGCTGTTCCGCCTCGGCGGTCGTACCGGCTCGGCGGTGAAGATCGACCTCTCGGGCGGTGATCTCGACGAGGTCTCGCGCGCGGCGGGCGCGGTCTACGGCGAACTCGTCGGTCGCTACGGACCGTTCGCGGTCCAACCGGAGCCTGCGAACTTCAACCTGCCCGGGCCGGAGTTGCGCATCGTGCCCGATGACGTGCGGCTCGCCGAGGCGGGCATCACGCCGGCCGACCTCGCGCTCGCGGTGCGCTCGAGCGGCGATGGTGCGGTCATCGGCGAATACCGCCTCGGCGGCGAGACGATCGACCTCACGCTCCGTGCGCTCGGCCCCGCTCGCGAGGTGGAGTCGCTCGGCGAGGTGCCGGTCGCGACGCCCGGCGGTCGCTCGCTGCCGCTCGCGTCGGTCGCGTCGGTGCAACGCGTGACGAGTCCGCCGCAGATCAACCGCGTCGGACGCCAGCGCGCGGTCACGCTCGAGTTCACGCCGCCCGGCGGCATCCCGCTGGAGCAGGCGATGAACGACATTCGATCGCTGCTCCAGTCGATGCGGGCCGACGGTCGGATCCCGACGTCGGTCTCGTCGAACTTCGCCGGCTCGGCGAGCAAGCTCGACGCGGTGCAGCGCGCGCTGCTCGGCGACGGGAGCGTGAGCGGCATCGCCGCGAGTTCGCTCGTCGTCGCGTTGCTCGTCGTCTACCTGCTGATGTGCGTGCTCTTCCAGAGCTTCGTCTACCCGTTCGTGATCCTGTTCAGCGTGCCGTTGGCGACGCTCGGCGGGTTCGCGGCGCTCTACGGCGTGCACGTCTGGAGCCTCGCGGATCGCTACATGCCGACGCAGAACCTCGACGTCCTGACGATGCTCGGCTTCATCATCCTGATCGGCGTGGTCGTGAACAACGCGATCCTGATCGTCCACCAGTCGCTGAACAACCTCCGTGGCGAGGACGGCGCCGAGCCGATGACGCCGCGCCGCGCGATCGCCGAGGCGGTGCGGACCCGCGTGCGACCGATCTTCATGAGCATGCTGACGTCGGTCGGCGGGATGCTGCCGCTTGTGCTGATGCCGGGTTCGGGTTCCGAACTCTACCGCGGGCTCGGCAGCGTCGTGCTCGGGGGGCTGCTCGTGTCGACGGTGTTCACGCTCCTCCTCGTGCCGCTGCTGCTCGGCTTGGCGATGGACGTGCGCGTGTGGGTGAGCGGGCGCGCGTCGAACGCGAGCGACGTCGAGCCGACTCCGGCGAGCGGGTAGGACCCGATCACCCCGCCGGGGCACCGAGGGCGAAGACGGCGAGGCACGCGACGGCGAGAAGTGCGAACCCGACGAGCCGGAGCGCTCGCCTCGGTAGGGTCGGGTCGCTGCGGACGACGAGCCACGCGACGACGCACTGCAGCGCGTAGAACAGCGCGAACGCGCGCGACGCGTAGGCGATGATCTCGTTGACGTCGGTCTCCCAGGTGATTCCGATCGTCACGAGCGCGATGAACAGGTAGGCGAGTCGCAGCGGGACCTTGCGATTCGTGATGTCCTCGATCAGGCCGCCGGCTCCCGCATTGTCGGCGACCGCGGCGCTGAATTGGCTGCCGACCGCGGCGATCGTGATCAACAGCGGCAGCACGGCCGCAGCCGGATGCGTCATCTCGATGATCGCGGTGACGTCGGTGCCGAGTCCGTCGCGATAGAGCACGATCGCCAGCGTTACGAACGCGACGTAGATCCCGCTGGACACGAGCTGTGCGCGGCGCATCGTTCGGATCCGGACGTCCGCGGCGTGCTCGTCGCCGAGGTAGCGCGACGTCTCGAAGCCCTGCACGATGATCAGCAGGCCGAGCACGACACGACAGTCAGCGAGGTCGATCGTCGGAATGCCGGGGAGCGACAGCGTGCCGGCCATCGCCGCGCCGCCGTCGTGGATCACGAGCGCGACGAGCAGCGCGCAGATCATCCCGAGGTTGAGGCTCACCGCCCACCGTTCGACCGCTTCGAGCATGCCCAACCCGCGCCACGCGCCGATCAGCCCGATCGCCGCGAGCAGGGCCGTCGACAGCGCGTGAGCCGCTGTCGGGTCCTTCACGCCGGCGATGCCGAGCGCGAAGGCGGCCAGCAACTGCAGGTAGTAGACGACCGAGATCAGGTAGGCCGCGGCGAGCGCGATCCGCGAGAGGAACGCGATCGTCTGCGCGCGCCCCTCGTCGTGCTCGATCGGCTCGAAGTGGCGGATGTTGAACCGGATCACGCCGCCGACCGCGAACGCGAGCGCCAGCAGTGCGATCATGAACGCGGGCGCGAGTCCGCCCACCGCGCCGGCGAGCAACGGCACGCACACGAGGAACCCGCTTCCCATGATCGACGCGAGCGGCGTGACCGTCGCGTGCCAGTCCTCGGATCGGCGAAGTCGCGGCGACAGCGCGAGCACCGCCGTCGCGGCCGCCGCGACCGCCAGGACGATGGCGTCGATCATCGTCTACGCAATCGGTATCCAGGTGCGCGGGTCGTCATCATGCGGCGATTCTAACGATGCGCGTCGCGGGATTCGAGCGTCGAGGTCGCCGTGTAACACGGTCGGACACGCGTTACCCGTCCGCGTCGCCACGTCGGATGCGAGCGGGCCGAGAAACCCGCGTCTCGCGCTGTGATCGCAATTGGCATCGCGATTGCGAACGACCGCGGCCACCTACTGCGAAAGGTGGTCCCATGATGAACGGTTTCATCGCGGCAACCGGTGCGTACCTGTTGCTGTCGACGACGGTCGTGACGGCACAGACGATCGACGAGCGCGTACGGTCGGTCGAGGAGCGTCTGGCCGAGATCGAAGACACGAGCGACGACCCGAACACGTTCCGTGTCTACTGGAACAACGGGCTTCGGCTCGACACCGCCGACAAGAACTTCCGGTTGAAGATCGGCGGACGAATCCACCTCGACGTGCTGTCTCCGCTCTCCGGCGACAGCGATCGCGACCCGAACGTCGATCTCGACGAGGGGCTTCGGGTCGGGTTTCGTCGCGCGCGTTTCGCGATGTCGGGCGACATCTATCGCGTGCTCGGCTACAAGCTGCAGTTCGACTTCGCCGGCGGTGACGCCGACTTCGCCGATGCGTTCCTCGAGTTGAAGAAGGTGCTCGGTCCCGTGAAGGTCCGGGTGGGACAGTTCAAGGAGCCGTTCAGTCTCGAATGGCAGACGAGCGCGAACTACATCGTGTTCCTCGAACGATCGCTCGCCTACGGCTTGTCGCCCGGTCGAAGCACTGGCGCGATGCTCCACGGCACTGCGGCCGATGACTTGATCACCTGGGCGGGCGGTGTCTTCTTCGCGTCGGACAGCTACGGGGACCGAACGCGGCCGCCCGGGGTGGGGAGCGAGTTCAGCTTCACCGGCCGCGTCACGATGAGCCCGGTCTACGCCGACAAGGGGCGCACGGTCGTCCACGTCGGTCTGGCCGGGAGCCACCGGAACCCCAACGACGACATGATCCGCTATCGGTCGCGACCCGAGCAGTGGACGACGAATCGGTTTCTCGACACGGGCACGCTCGGCGCCGAGGGTGTGACGCTGCTCGGCGCCGAGGCGGCGATCGTGCTCGGTCCGTTCGCGGCTCAAGCGGAGTACACGACCGCGCTCATCGACACGGACAACGGCGGGATCTCCGACCCGGAGTTTCGGGGATGGTACGTTCAGTCGAGTGTCTTCTTGACCGGCGAGCACCGCCGCTACGATCGCAAGAAGGGCGCGTTCGGCCGGCCGATGCCGGCGGCGAACCTGGGTGACGGGAACGGCTTCGGCGCCGTCGAAGTGGCGGCACGCGTGTCGAACCTCCGATTCGACGAGATGGCGGTCGTAGCGGCGAACGCGAACACGATGGACGCCGTGACGGTCGGTTTGAACTGGTATCTGAATCCGAACACCCGCGTGATGCTCGACTGGACCTACGCCGATCGCAGCGGGATCGACCCGTACCAGTTCATCGGCGCTCGCTTCCAGGTCGATTTCTGAGGTGGTGTTCGCGATGAATGAGCTGCGAACCGAGAGGGAGATCGACGCGGCAGCCGAGCAGGTCTTTCGGCGCCTCGCCCCGAGGCCGACCGAGGTCTCCGACGTGTTGCTGCACGCGGCGGTCTGCGATGGCGTCTACGTCGACCTGAACGCACGGCCGGTTTCGACGCGGCGGGGCGGCAGTGTCCTGGCGCGCGTGGAGGTCGACCCGCCTTCGATCCGGATCGACCGCACGCTGGCGGGGCGACGTCGTTTCGCGTTCGTCGCGGCGACCGCGTACGGACTGCTGGTGCTCGGCGCGGCCGACGCACGAGGAACGTACACGATCCCGCCGGAAGGCGACGCGGCCGGGATGCACCGCGCGGCGCGTCGGTTCGCGGTGCGACTGCTGCGCCGCTTGGCTGCGGTGTACGGATCCGATACAGCGTGGCGCTAGCGTAACGGTCGCCGCGCGTTCCTGGATCGCGTTCTGTTCGCAGGTTGGCGATCTGCAGTTCGGAACGCGCTTTGCGAACGGCCGACGCTCGCCCCGCGTCGGGGCGACGGCAACGCTCGAAGAGGAGATCGATGACGTTTCTCGACAGGTGCGCCCCGCGCGCTCAACGGCGCGGGGCGTGGATTCTCGCGCTCGCGTGGATCACGTGTGCATGTGCGAACGACCGCGGCACACGTGTCGCCGAACAGACCCCCGCGAAACCGAGCGAACCGTTCACCGAGAGGTCGCCGGCCACGCACGTCGACCGAGTGACGACAGCGGTTCCGTGGCCTCGCGGCATTGCGTGGCACGACGGGAAACTCCTCGTGCTCGCGCGCGGGGTTCACCGGAGCGCCGGCGGGCCGAATCCGGACATCCCCGATCAGGCGGGGACGCTCTTCTCGGTAGATCCGACGGTGTTCGAGCCGGCCGTCGGACGGGCCGGGGTGGTCGGCGAGGCCGTGCGCGCGAACGCGGTCGTCGTCGCCGCGCCGACGCGTCCGCCGTTCTATTTGTGGGATCGGCGGATGCCGTCGACGACCGATACGCGCACGGATCGACCCTACTGCACCCTCGTGTTCGATGCGGCGTCGCGCAACGCGATCATCTGCGGCTACTCGGGGATCGACCTACCGAAGCCGGCGGGGTTCCGCAAGAACGCGACGGACTCCGTGCTTCGGTACGACATGCGCGACAAACGCTGGCACGTGATCGATCAGCATGATCCCGATGTCGTGCCCGACGCGGCGTTGAAGAAGGTCGTGGCGCCGCACTACTACCCGCACCACGACCCGAGGAAGAACCCGCCGCCGCACGGCTTCGTCAACGGCGCCTGTGGTGCCGCGATCGCCGGGGACTGCCTCTACGTCGGCGCGAAGGACAACACCGCGCTCGTGCAGTACGACATGCGCGACATCCGGCGGCAGGCGGCCGCACCGCCGCCCCAGGGCCGCTACGCGTTTCGCCGCGCGGACTGGAAGAGCGACGTCTTCGTCGAGTTGGAGGGCCTCGGCCAGACCTACGTGGAGGGGACTTGTGCACTCGCCGTGCACGACCGCTGGCTCTACGTCGCGTTCAGGACGACCTCGCAGATCGTCCGCTTCCCGTTGCAGCCGAACGGCGACCTCGAGCGCCCGCTCGTCGGGCAGCTCGTCGCGCTGTTCAAGCCGTACGACGCGAAGAAGGGCGGCGGCAGCGCCAACATCTACGACATGACGTTCGGGCATGACGGGCTGCTCTACGTGTCGCCGGGCTACGACGGAGCGATCTACCGGTTCCGTCCGGATCCGTCGCACGTCTACGATGCACGCGCCACGTATCCGACGCCCTACGTCGATCTGAAAGCCCTCGTCGGCGCCAAGAAGTCCGGGAACATCTGCTTCGACCCCGACGGGAACCTCTACATCTGTTCCGGCCAGAAGGTGCTCGCCGACGGCGAGATTCACGGTGTCGTGTATCGCGTCGCGCCAACCGCTGCCCCCGTCGTGTCGGCGGCGGAGTGATACGGCTCGGCGGTCTGGCGGCCGCGCTCTTCATCCTTGCATCGTGCAGCGGCACCGGGTTCCGCGTGGCCGGACCGACGTCCGACGGCGCGTTCGACTTCAGCGACGCGTCGTGGGACGACGGTCGAGCCGTCGTGGCCGTCTACGAGGGGCACGTCGAACGCTACGGACTCCGGCGCGCCGCGATCGTGCGTGACTACGTCGTCCGCGAGTATTTGTCGCCCGACGATCGAACCAAGCGCGATGCGCCGACTGCGACCGACTTGCCGGTGCTCAAGGTGAACCGTCAGCTCGCGTTCGCGACCGGTAGCTACGACTATGATCGGATGGCCTCGCTGTTCTTCCGACGGAGCGACGGCGCGCTCGTCCGCGGCGTGGGCACGTGCATCAACGCGTGCGGCATCGTATTGCACCGTTGGGATCGTCTGGACGAAGCGTTGCACGTCGAGTCGTATTGGGAAGGGGAAGGGGTTCGCGACATTGCGTTCGAGTTGCCGCCACACGTTCACTTCCGGGACGAGTTGCCGTTCGTCGCTGCGGCGTGGCCGGTGGGTGCGTCGATCACGGTGCTCGCCCCGTTGAGCGCGGTCCGATCGATCGTCGATGCGGGGCGCATCGGGAGCGACCCGACCGTGCGGGTGGAGGCGACGGGGCTTTGCGTGGAGCGAGTCGGCACGACGACCCGCTTGCGTGCTTCCGACGGATCGGTCGCGTTCGAGGTCGTGCACGATGCACGCGGGTTCGTCGCGTCGTGGCGCTTCGGGGACGACGAGGCATTCCGACGCACGGCATGGGTGCGCTGCGCCTATTGGGAACGCACCGCACCCCGAGATCGCGTTCTCGTCGAGCCGCATTGAGGCGCGGGGCCGCGAACGGATGACGCTCTGGTGGTTCGCCTACGGCGCCGCGACGTTCGGACTGATCGCGTACGGCCTCCACGCCCTCGTGCTCTTGGCGTGGCGTCGGCGTCGCGGGGCCGCGTATCTCGCGCGCCTCGACCGTGCGCGCGCAGCGTCGTCGCTCGGGCGATCGACCTTCCCGCCGGTACTCGTGCAGCTTCCGATCTACGACGAGCCGAGTGTCGCCGGGCGTGCGATCGAGGCCCTCGCCGGGCTCGCGTGGCCGCGTGGCCGACTCGAGATCCAGGTCCTCGACGACAGCGATGACGAGACCCGTGGGATCGTCGACGCTGCCGTCGCGCGCGCACGCGCGCTCGACCCGGCCTTGTGCATCGACGTCGTTCGGCGCGAGCATCGCGCCGGCTTCAAGGCGGGTGCGTTGGCAGCCGGTCTCGAGCGATCCTCGGCACCGTTTGTCGCGATGTTCGACGCCGACTTCGTCCCGGGGCCGGATTTCCTCGTCCATGCATTGCCGTTGTTCGACGCGGCCGATCGCGTCGCGTGCGTCCAGGGACGCTGGGTCCACCTCAACCGATCCCAGAATCGACTGACGCGGGCACAGGCGGTCTCGGTCGATGCGCACTTTCTCGTCCAGCAGTTCGCGCGTGCGGCCGGACCGGGGCTGTTGAACTTCAACGGCACCGCCGGCGTCTGGCGGCGAGCCGCGATCGACGACGCCGGGGGGTGGTGCGGCGATACGCTCACCGAGGACCTCGACCTGTCGTATCGCGCGCAACTCGCCGGTTGGCGCATCCTGTTCGATCCGACGCTGACGGTTCCGGCCGAGTTGCCGCCGACGCTCGGAGCGTTCAAGTCGCAGCAGGCCCGCTGGGCGTGCGGAAGCATGCAGTGCGCCCGGCGGTTCCTGGGACCGGTGTGGCGCTCGGGTTTTCCGCTCGCGCGAAAGGTCGAAGCGTCGTTTCAGCTGTGCGGCTACGGCGTGTGCGTCGCGGTCGTGGCGTTGACGGGGCTGCTGCCTCTGGGGTTCGGTCATCTGCCGCTCGCGATTGCGCACGCGTGGCTGTGGCCCCTGTGGACGACCGTTTGGCTCGCCGCGTGTGGCCCGTTCGCGGTCGCCGTCGTCGGGCAGCGCGCGGCCGGACGCGGCGTGTCGATTCCGGCGGCGGTCGGTGCGACCCTGCTCGGCCTCGGCATGTGTGCGACGAACGCCGTTGCGGTGTTCCGTGGCCTGGTTCGACCGATCCGCACGTTCGTGCGCACGCCGAAGCAGGGCAGCCGCGGTCGCGCGCGCTCGACGTCACCGCCCCGCATCGAGTTGGCCGCGGCGGCGTTCAGTGGCGGGTCGGCCGTCGTGCTCGCCGCCAACGCACCCGCGACCCTCGTGCCTTACGCGTTGTTCTGCGGCTCCGGGGCGTGGGCGCTCTGCCTCTACTGGTGGTTCGCGGAGCGGGCGCGCGACCTTCGCGCGTGATGCGCTACGCGAGGCCCGCGTCTCGCAGCATGTTCTCCGTCAGCGCGCCCACCTCCGGTGCCATGTCGCGGACCGCGGCGCGCATGGCGACGGCGAACGCCCGGTGCGCGGCCGACGTCGGGTCGGCCTCGCCCTGCGGCCACTCCTCGAACGAGCACGACAGCGGGGGGGACGTCGGCGGCGTGTCGCCGAACGTGAGGGCCGCGTCGGGTGCGGTGACGCGTTGCAGTTCGGGGCCGAGGCGTTCGCGAACCGCGGCGGGGAGTCGCCGCTTCTTCTCGATCGGTCCGGACGGGATGAAGCTGATCAGGAACACGAGGCGCGGTTCGTCCACCGCCGCGGCGCGGCCGTGCCACGTCTTGTTGAAAAACAGGCAGCAGTCACCGGTGTCGCCCTCGACCGATGCGAGGTACGGCGCGACGACGGCCGGATCGAGGTGGGGCAGTCGATCGAGGACGCGCGGCCAGCGATGCGAACCGGGCCAGAACACCATCGAGCCGGCGCGCGTCGCGTGCGGCGTGAGGTAGACGCAGAACGCCAGCTCGCCGTAGACGTCCTGGTGGAGCCGATACGTCGGCGCGCCGGGTTCGGCGCGACGATACTGTGCGTACCAGAGCCGATGGTCCGGGCCGAGCACGGTCTCCCGGATCGCGCGGATGCGTGGCGCGGCGACGAACGACTCGATCGCGTCGTCGAGGCGTTCGTCGAGCCCGAGGCAGTCGTAGAGGTTGGTGTGCTCTCCCGGGCCGCAGAAGTGCGCGGGCCGCCACGCCGCCTGTGCGAACCAGTCGGCCGCGTTCGACCACGGCTCTGCGGGCTGCGACGCAAACAGCCGGTCGGCCGCCGCGCGCAACGTCGCGACCGCGTCGCCGTCGAGACCGCCCGCCATCCGCGCGAAGCCGCGCTCGAGCAGGGCGCCGACGACCGGCTCGGTCATCGTCGCGAACCCTTCGCGCGTCGCGCGTCGCGCCACGCGGCGACCGCGTCCGCCACCGACGCGCGAGCGGCCGACTCGCGCGACTGCCCGAGCGCGATCCCGAGCATCGTCGCCGCGCGTCTCGCGAGCCCCGGCGGCACGCGGACCGCATCGTAGCCGCCGCGGCACAGGTCCATGCGCATCGCGTCACGGTCCGCGGGCTCCATCTGCATCGCCAGTACTTCGAGATGGTCGCGCACGCACGGTGCGAACGGACGGGTATCGGTGAGCAGGGCGCCGAGCGCTTCGATCGCGTCGCCGCGGACGTCGGCCGGAACACCTCGCTTCGAGTCCGCGCTCGCAGGGTCGAGAAGGGCCGGCAGGTCGTTTCCGAGGTGCAACAGCGCGCGCATCGTCACGACGCGCCGGTCGTGCATGCACGAGTACGCGCCGTCGATCGCGCGCCGGATCTCGGTGCGGAGGCTAGTCAGCTCGTCGCGGTCGCTCCGGCGTCGCGCATGCGTCAGTCGCGCCTGCCGCCGCTCGATCGTCGCCAACCACTTCATGAACGCGTCGAGCGGAGTGTCTGATTCGTCGTTCAGGTCGCGGATCTGACAGCCGGTGCCGCCGAGGAGCATCGTGCCGGTCGGGTCGGTCGCGAGGAAGTGTGCGTAGAAGAATCGGTGCCACGGGTTCTCGTCGAACTCGCGCGCGAAGCGGTCGAGGCCGGGCAACGGCGGGAAGCCGGCCGTGGCGTCGACCCGCAGCGGCACGAAGGCGGCTTCGATCCGGCGGGCGATCGTCGCGTCGTTCAGGATGTGGACCCACAACCCGTAGTAGCCGCTTCAGTGGCCGTCGCTCCGAGGGTCCGCAAATCGACGCACGCTGAAGCACACGAGGATCGGCCGCCCGGTCTTCGTCGCCGTCTCGAGCGCGGCGCGGTGGTCGGGTGCGAAGCGGACGAGGGACGGCGGGTCGCCGGGGATCGGGGATGCGGTGCGCCGGTCCGCCGGCTGTGCGCCGACGCCGCACGCGATCGCGATTGCCAGCGCCGCCGCGACGGGTCCGCGCGTGTTCGCCATGTGCCGCTCCGTTCCTCGGCTGCCCGGGACGAGGATACCGCGTGGCGTCGGAGAACACCATCGAGCTGCGTTGTGGGGGCGACGGTCGCGTGCTACGCTGATGGACAGCCATGGATCGGACCCTCGACGTGAGGATGCATCGTCGATGCGCGCGACGTCTGCGTGGCTCATCCCTCTGGCGCTGATCGCCTCGTCGGCGGCCGGCACGATCGCCGCCCAGGTCCAGGCCCCGGCCCCCTCGCCCGAGGCCACGATCCTCGACTGGTGGTTGCGCGTGCGGCCGGAACGTCCGCGGCGGGCACTCGCGGCCAGGACACGGGGCCCGTGTCTGTCCGGCCCGTCCGTCACCGTGCCGATCGCCCGCGCGATCGATCGCACAGAGGCGCGGTTCTGGGCGATGACGCTCGAGGACCCCTACGCGATGACGCGGCGCGGCGCGATGCACACGCTCGCCCGGGCGCGATGGCCGAACACGGTCGGCCTGCTGTTTCCGCGTCTCGTCCGCGACCCGGAGAACGCGGCCGTCGCGACGCGCGTGCTCGCGCGGCTCGGCGTCCCGCCGTCGCGGCTGGCCGAAACGCTCGCACCGATGTTGCGCGACGCTGACGCGACCACGCGGCGCGGCGCGGCCGCCGCGCTCGGCTGGCTGTTCGAGGATGCGTCGTCGGCGCTGGAGCCCCTGCTCGCCGGGACCCGCGATCCCGACGCCGGCGCGCGTGCGGCGGCGACCGTCGCGGTCGCGCGGATCGGCGCCGCCGATCGCCTCGACATCGCGCGGTTGCTGGCGGACCCGGACCTCGACGTGCGGCGTGCCGCCACCCGGGCCACGCACCGGTTGCGTCGGTTGCCGGTGGCGGCCGTCGACGGACTGCAAGACGCGATCCGGTCGGGCGACCGCGTGCTCCGGATCGAGGCGGTCCGTGCACTCGGCGCGCTGCCCGACGCGTCGCCGTTCCTGCAGCGAACCGTCGCGGCGCTCGATCTCGCGGCGCGGAGCGATCGCCCCGAGGAGCGCGTCGAGGTGCGCCGGAGTTTGCGCCGGCTCGGCGATCGACCCGGTGTGCGCGAGGTTCTCGCGCGTGCATACGACGCGCAGGCACGCGATGCGTGGCGGACGCGCTACGCGCTCGGCATCGACGAGCCGCAATCGCCCCCGCGGCCCTTCGTGATCGCCGACCTTTCGTCGGACGAGAGCGCCACGCGGGCGGCTGCCCTGGCGCGGCTCGCGAAGATGCGTGTCCCGCCGCGTACGCCGCCCGTCGCCGACGCGGTCGTCGCCGCGATCGCCGCGCCGGATCCCGTCGTCCGCGCGCTCGCGTTCCGGGTCGTCGCCGAGCAAGGGATCGTCGATCCGCGTGTCGCGATCCGCGCTGCGCACGACGCACTCGCCGATCCGGATGAGCGCGTGCGCGGCGCTTCCGTGCGAGCCCTCACCGCGCTCGATGCAGGGCTGGCCGACCGCCAGCGGCTCGCGCGCGATGCGACGGGAGCGCTGCGGGTGCTCGCGACGTGGTCGCTCGGGCAGACGCCCGATGCGTCGTCGCTGCCGGTGCTCACGGCCGCCGCGACCGGAGACGACGTCCAGCTACAGGAGGTCGCTCTCGATGCCCTCGCGCGCTTCGCGTCGATCGACGACGCGACGCACACCGCGCTCGAGACCGTGCCGCTCGAACGCAACCTCGCGATCTCGTTCGCCCGGGTCGTCCCCGAGCACGTGCGCGCGTGGTGTGAGGCGCGCCTTCAACGTCCACACGGCTACATCGTGACCCGTGCGATCGCGGCGCTGCGAGTCCACCCGGCCGACCGCGTCCACCTGCTCGTCGGCATCGCCGAAGGGCGATGGCCCGCCGGCGAGGGGGCATCGGTGTCCGTGCGCAAGAGCGCGATCGTGGCGTTGTCCGCCATCACGTGCGTGGCGCCGGCGCCGCCGCGCGGTCGCGGTCGTCGCGTCCGGCTCGACCCCGCGGTGGCGCTCGCCGTCCCGGCGGTCACACGGCTTGCGAACGACGAACGCCTGTGCAGCGATGCGTCCCGCTTCCTCGCGTTGTTTCCGCCGCTCCTGTGGGCCCATGGCGTCGATCCGATCACGCTGGCGAAGCACGGTGGTGATCGGGCGCTCGCGCGGATGGGGCCGGCGGCGGAGCCCGCGGTCGACCTGCTCATCGCGCGGTTCGACGGGACGTCGTGGCTGCCCGTCCCGGTCGCCGAGCGTTGGATCCGGTTGCTCGGCTCGATCGGGCCCGCCGCGCGTCGCGCGATCCCGGTGCTCGAGTCGCTCTGCGACGATCCGGCGGTGGGGGCGACCGCGCTGCGTGCGCTCGCGCGAGTCGCGGTCGGCCGCGAGGACCGCGGCGCGGCGCTCGTGTTCCTGCGTCAGTTCCTCGAGCGGCGCTCATCGCTGGGGTCGGGCGCCACGAGCGACGACGCGCTCCTTCGCGCGGCGATCGGCGCGATTCAGGCGCTCGCGCCCGATTCGGCACCCGCGCGACGCGACGCCGAACGGGTCGAGGCCTGGCTCGACCGATGAGCCGTTAGTCGAGCGGGATCAACTGGGGCACGCGGACCCAGACCAACTCGGACAGGTAGATGCCGATCAGCGCGAAGAGGCCGGCGACGACCGCGGTGCTCGGCCAGAACACGACGAGCGCGATCGGGAGGATGCCCGCGTAGACGATTCCCTGCACGAGGATCGGGTAGAAGCGGCCACGCTTGTCGGTCATGATCTCGACCGCGCGTGCGGCGTCCTTCGATGCGTGCGTGCTGAACAGCTCGATCGCGTGGACGAAGAGGTGCATGCCGCACGCGGTGACGAAGAGCCCCGTCGGCATCGCGCCGAACAGCGCCGTGAACGCGCACCCGGCGATCACCGCGTGCGCGAGCATCTTCACCGCGCCGAGCGGCGACTGCCACGCGTCGCGCCCCTTCGCCTGCGCGAACAAGAACGCGGTGTAGATCGCCGTCGCGGCGGCGAGCGCGATCGACGGCCAGAGCAGCAGATCGATCAATCCGCGCCACTTGACGACGTGCGCGAGGAACATCACCGTCACGACGCCGCAGAACGCCGCGATGATGTAGGCACCGCGAACGAGCCACGACGACCAGTTCGGTCGCAGCATCACGTAGAGGAAGCGGTCCGGGCGGTCGAGGTCCTTGACGAGCAGCGCGCCGGTCAGCGCCATGAAGACGAGCGTCGTGAGCAGCATCGTCAGCTCGAAGCCGCGCGGGATCGCGTCGGCGGTGCCGGCGATCGCGAACGGCAGGTAGCCGACGAGGAGCGCGCCGGTCGCGACCGCCTTCGTCCAGATGTAGGCCGTGACCTCCCAGCCCCACAGCACGCCCTTGGACGGCGCGTCGTAGACGCGGCGGTTCGCGAACTGCGCCTCGCGCTCGAGTTCCTGCGACACGCGGTCGACCGCGCGGTCGTCGAGCGGCTGGCCGGTCGCGCGGGCATGCTCCATCGCGAGCGCGAGCAGCGTGTCGCCGCCGTGGTGCTTCGCGTGGTGCCCGACGCCCTTGGCCTGGTCGGTGAATGCGTACTGCGCTTCGCGGTCGGCCGCGGCCGCTGTGAGCGACGCGTGGTCGGCGTCGACGTACCACACGTTCGGCACGGTCGCCTTCTCCGCCTTGCGGACGCTGACCTTCTCGCGGGCGACCGTCCGCGCGATCTTGCTCGTCGGATCGTCGACGTCGCCCGAGACGATCGCCTCGACCGGGCAGACGATCACGCACGCCGGCTCGTAGCCGTGGTCGACGCGGTGGGCGCAGTAGTTGCACTTCGCGGCGGTGTTCGTCTTCGGATCGATGTAGAGCGCGTCGTAGGGGCACGCCTGCATGCACGCCTTGCAGCCGATGCAGCGGCGGTTGTCGAAGTCGACGATCCCGTCGGATCGCGTGAAGAGCGCGCTCGTCGGGCAGATCGTCGTGCACGGCGCGTCGGCGCAGTGGTTGCAGCGGTGAACGCTGAACGAGCGCGTCGTGTCCGGATAGGCGCCCTTCTCGACGTATTTGACGTGCGTGCGGTAGACGCCGAGCGGCACGTCGTGCTCGGACTTGCACGCGACGGTGCACGCGTGGCAGCCGATGCACTTGCGCTGATCGATGACGAAGCCGAAGTTCATGCGGGCGATCTTAGCGCGCGGCAGGGGGCGTGAACAGTGGCGCGATCAGGCGGGCACCAGCTCGCCGTGGCGCGAGTGATACCCGAGGCGGCAGAGCGTGACCTCGCCCGTCTCCGGGCAGTAGAGGTTGCACTTGTCGAACGGACGCGAGTAGAGGTGCAGCGAGACGGCCGGGGCCTCGCCGGCCGGGCGGATCAGGTGCAGCGCGATCTCGTCGCTGATGTAGCCGGCCTGGCCGGCGCGGTAGGTCGTCGGCTCGCCGACCTGGGCCAGCGGGGATCCGCTGCCGTCGGGGAAGCGGTAATAGACTTCTTCGATCGCCCCCTCGAGGATCGCCATCCAGCAGTTCTGGCCCTCGTGGTTGTGGATCGGGCTCGTCTGCCCGGGGCCCCAGCAGAGCACGAGCAATTCGTAGGCGTCGTTGCGCTCGACGAGGTTGCGCGAGTAGCGCGTGCCGTCCTCGCGGAACATCGCGAACCGGCGCCAGTCGTCGTGCTTCGCGACGTAGTCCTCGAGCAGCGCGAGCACGTTCGGGCCGCGCATGTCTCGGGCGAACTCGGCGTTCAGTTGCTCGACGAAGTGCTGGATCGGTTCGGTGGACATCGATTCTCCGAGAAACGGGGCTCGTTCAGTTGTAACGCGCTCGGATCTCCGGAACCAGATAGTCGGCGAAAGCGCTCCGCAGATCGTGCTTCGGCGCGAGTCCGAAATCGCGACGAGCCGGCGTGTCGTCGACGTCGGCGGGCCACGTGTCGACGATCGCCTGGCGTTTCAAATCGGGCTCGAACGAGATCGCGGCAGCCGGGAACGCCTCGACGACCAGGTCCCGGATCTCGGCCGCCGACGGGCTGAACGCGGTGATGTTGTAGGTCTGGCGCGTCAACGCGTCCCGCGGGGCCTCCATCAGCCGGCGGATCGCGTCGACCGCATCGGGCATCGTCATGAACGGGATCGCGGTGTCCTCGCGGACGAAGCACGCGTACGGCTCGCCCTTGGCCGCGGCGTGGAGCATCTCCGGCGCGTAGTCCGACGTGCCGCCGGTGGGCATCGTCACGGCGCTGATCAGGCCGGGGAAGCGGATGCCGCGGAAGTCGATCCGGTCGCGGAACGAGTCGGCCGCCATCTGCTTGTAGTGCTTCGCGTAGTAGCGCCCGAGCAGTTCGCAGTAGAGCTTGTTGCAGCCGTACATCGTCGTCGGCTCGTTCCACTGGTGCTCTTTGACCCGCGGGTAGGCGGCCTTCGCGTCGAGGTCGGGCATGCCGTAGACGGCGATCGACGACGGGTAGAAGAACTTGACCGGCTTGCCGTGCGACGTCGCCTGGTTCATCGCGAAGTTCAGCAGGCTGATCGTGCCCTCGACGTTCACGCGGTGGGCGGTGTCCGGGCTGAACTCCGCGCGCGTCGACAGGAGCGCCGCGAGGTGGTAGACCTCGACGACCTCGAACCGGGCGAGCAGCCGCTCGAGCAGGTCCTGGTCGAGGATGTTGCCGGTGTAGACCTCGGCGACCTTGTCGCGGAGTTCCGGCGCCATCGGCGAGATGTCGAGCGTGATGATCTCGTGCGTGCCGAGTCGCGCCAGTCGCTCGATGAGGCCGGTGCCCATCTCGCCCGACGCGCCCGTGATCAGAATCGCCGGGTTGCGCATGTGCGGCTCTCTTCAATGCCCTCTGGGTGGATGCCCGAGCCGGACATCATCGACCGGTCCCGGGCGCGGGTCAAGCGCGGACGGGGAGGTGCCGGCGACCGAAACGGTCGCTTGACCCGCGCCTGATCGGCGGTAGTCTCATGCTGCCGCGCGAGCCGCGGGCGGCCCCACCAGTCCACGGAGTGAACCATGACCCACGTCGTCATCGACAATTGCCAACGTTGCCGTTTCACCGATTGCGTGACCGTCTGCCCGGTCGACTGCTTCCACCTCGGCGACGACATGATCTACATCGATCCGGACGAGTGCATCGATTGCGGTGCGTGCGTGCCGGAGTGCCCGGTCGAAGCGATCCTGATGGAAGAGGACGTCCCGGACGACAAGCAGGAGTGGATCCAGATCAACGCCGACAAGGCGCCCGACCTGCCGGTGTGCAATGAGAAGCTCGACCCGCTCCCCGGGGCCGAGGAGCGCAAGACCGAGCTGGGGTTCTGACCCGTCAGCGCTTTTCCCAAGCCGCGTCCTTCGCGGCGGGCGACGTGCGCGCGTCGTCGGCGATCCGCCGCACCATCCGCTTTCGGTCGCTGAGCAGCAGCTCGTCGGTCGCGTCGACGACCGCGAGCTGAACCGCCGGTACCTCGAACGCGCGGCCGGCGATGATCGCGTCCATCACGGCGGCGCGGTCGCTCGCGAGCAGCTCGTCGATCTCGCGCAGCAACCGCTGCTCGAGCACGCCGCTCCCGTCGGACGACCGGAGCAGGCGCAAGACCGCCGCGCGGCGGTGGGACGCGAGCAGTTCGTCGAGTTCGCCCACGAGGCGATCGATCGACTCGGGGTCGCCCTGGACCCGCCCGGCGAGTGCGTCGAACACCTTCGCGCGGTCGGATGCGAGCAACTCGTCGAGTTCGTCGATCAGCGCGCGGTGCCATGCGGGCGTTGCGCCCGGCGCGTCGAGCAGCGCGAGCATCGCGGTGCACCGGTCCGATGCGAGCAACTCGTCGATCTCGCGGGCGAGCGCGCGCTCGTCGTCGGCGTTGCCGAGCAGTTGCTTGCCGACCGCGATGTAGGCGGCTTTCCGCTCGGACCCGAGGAACTCGTCGATGTCGTCCAGCACGATTCGCGCCGTCGCGCGGCCGGCTTGCGGGGCGGCGGCGATGCGCCGAGCCGCGTCGCGTGCATCGGCGCTGAACGCGTAGCGGACCCACGCAGCGAGGCGTGCGTCGTCGAGCCCGTCGGCGCGGAGGGCGCCTTCGGCGATCGCGTCGACGCGCGATGCGGGCAACTCGTCGTCCATCGTGGCGAGCGCGTCGAGCAGTGCGGCGTTGCGGCCGACGTCGTCGCCGGCCCACCCGACGAGGACGTCGCCCCGGGCCACGCGGAACGGTACGGCCGACGCGGCTTTCGCGACGGCTTCGGGCGAGGCACTCGGGTCCTCGGCGAGTCGTTGCGCCGCCTGCAGCGCGCGGCGCCACGCGTCGAGATCCGGATGGTCCACCCAGCGGTCCGCGTCGACCCAGTCGAGGCGGTCGGGATCGAAGCCGTCGAGGCCGAGCAACTCGCCGTCGCGGTAGGCCGCGAACCGCGCTTCGCCGCCGACGCGCTCGACTCGGACCGAGGAGACGACGCCGTTCTCGTCGCGGGTCGTGGTCGTCAGGTAGACGGTGCCGTTGTGGTGTCCGCAGGCCGACAGCAGCACGCAGACGAGCGCGGCGCCGGCCGCGCGGAGGAGACGGGTGTCCATGCTCGAACCTCTCGACGGTGGGGTGGTACGGCGGCGCCATTCGATCGGAAACGCGACGATTCGCGAGGAAATCGAGCTAATCAGTATGCCATGAACAAGAGCCTCGTGACGAACCTCGCGGCGCTGGCGCTGATCGGCGTCGGCCTCGCGATCCCGGCGGGTGGCACGCACGTGCTGGCGACCGGCTACTTCGCACTCGCGGGCGCGGTGACGAACTGGCTCGCGATCCACATGTTGTTCGAGAAGGTGCCGTTCCTCTATGGCTCCGGCGTGATTCCGGCCCGCTTCGAGGACTTTCGTCAGGGCATCCACGGGCTGATCATGGGGCAGTTCTTCACCGCCGAGAACATCCGCCGGTTCATGAGCAGCGAGTCGTTCGGCGCCGGTTTCGACCCGGCCCCGATCGTCGATGCGGTGGATTACGAACACGCCTACGAGACGCTCGTCTCGACGATCCGCGAGTCGAAGTTCGGCCCGATGCTCGCGATGGCCGGCGGCGAGCGGGCGCTCGAGCCGCTGCGCGAACCGGTGAAGGCGAAGATGCGCTCGATGATCGGCCGGGTCGCCGCGTCGGACTCGGTCCAGCATGCGATCCGGACCGGGCTCGAGGCCGCGGCGCCCGCCGACCGGATCGCCGAGCAGGTGGACGGGATCGTCCGGGCGCGCCTCGACGAACTGACCCCCGAACTCGTGAAGGAGATCATGCAGGACATGATCCGGCGCCACCTGGGGTGGCTGGTCGTCTGGGGCGGCGTCTTCGGCGGGCTGATCGGCCTCGCGACGAGTTTCACGCTGTAGCCAGGTCGCCGAACTTTCTCGGAAATCTCCAGGACGGGACGCGTAGGGGGCGCCACTGTTTGGGTGAACCCATACAGTGATACACACTGGCCGAAAGGTGAGCCCGTGTTCCTTCGGATCGACCCATCCAGCGGCGTCCCGATCTACCGGCAGATCGTCGCGCAGGTCCGGCGATCGATCGCCAGCGGCGCGCTCGCGCCGGGCGATCGGCTGCCGTCGGTCCGGGGACTGGCCGGGGAGATGAAAGTGAATCCCACGACGATCGTGAAGGCGTATTCGGAACTCGAGCACGACGGCCTCGTGGAGACGCGCCACGGCATGGGCACGTTCGTCTCGGCCGAACGCGTCGATCGGCGCGTCGAGGCGCGGTCGATCGTCGAGCAGGCCGCCGAGCGGCTCGTCGTCGAGGCGCGTCAACTCGGCGTCGCCGACGAGGAGGTCGCCCGAATCGTGCAAGACACGTTGAACCGAGTCCCGAAGGGGGGACGCGATGGATCCTGAGCTGGCGATCGAAGCGCGGGCGCTCGTGATGCGATACGGCGACGAACGTCCGGTGCTCGACGGACTCGACATGCGCGTGCCGCGTGGCAGCGTCTACGGCCTGATCGGCCGCAACGGCGTCGGCAAGACGACGCTGATCCGCGTGCTGATGGGCTTGTTCCCGCCGACGGCGGGATCGGTGACGGTGCTCGGCGAGCGCGCGTTTCCGGCGTCGGTCGCACTGCGCGAGCGGGTCGGCTACCTGTCGCAGGAACAGCGGATGTTCGAGTGGATGACCGTCGCCGAGCTCGCGCGCTTCGTCGCCCCGCTCTATCCGTCTTGGGACGGCCGCTACTTCGACGAGCTGCGCGACGGGCTCGGTCTGCCGCTGAACTGGCCGCTCGGCCGGCTGTCGCGCGGCGAGCGGCAAAAGGCCGGCCTGCTGATCGCGCTCGCGCCGCGTCCCGACCTGCTCGTGCTCGACGAACCCGCCGCGAACCTCGACACCGTGTTGCGTCGCGAGTTCGTCGACTCGGTGCTCGACCTGCTGATCCGCGACGGGATGACGGTCGTCTTGTCGTCGCACATCCTGCCCGACGTCGAGCGCCTCGCCGACCACATCGGGATCCTCGCGCAGGGGCAGATCGTGCTCGAGGCACCGCTCGACGCGCTCAAGGAGTCGGTCAAGCGGGTCCGGTTCGTCTTCGACGGCGACCCGCCCGCCTACGTGCCGATCGATCAGGCGATGAGCCTGCGCCGCGGCAAACGCGAGCTGCTCGTCACCGTGCGCGATTACGTCGCCGGCGTCGAGGCGGCGTGGCAAGAGCGCATGGGCGCGACCGCGGTCGAGGTGCACGGTGTCGACCTCGAGGATCTGTTCGTCGAATACGTGACGATGGAGGTGGCCGAATGACGCTCGCGATCCTCCGCAAGCAGTGGCTCGACATGCAGGGGCGCGTCTGGACCTATCCGATCTTCGCGTTCACGGTGTCCGTGCTGAGCGGATCCGAGGCGCGGGTGACCGGGTTTCACGCGTTCGCGGCGCTGTTGCTCGCGCTCGACCTCGCGTCGCAGACGGCCGGCGACGACGCGCGCCACGGCACGCACGAGTTCATGTTCACGCGGCCGATCGATCGGCGCGGCTACATCGGCGCGAAGTTCTTCTTCGGCCTGCCGATCCTGCTCGCGTTCATCGGGGTGTGCACGCTCTTCGAGCTGGTCAACGTGCGCGAGTGGTTCATGACGCTCATCACGGATCCCGTCGGCATCGACCTCGCCGCGCGACCGATCGATCTCGTCGAGCGAGCGTTCGGTGCGAGCGTGATCGTGCTCGCGTTCGCGATGATGTTCCTGAGCATCAGCACGACCGAACGCGGCGACTCGTTCGTCGCGCACGGTGTGCTGTCGACGATCGTCGTCGGGATCTACCTCGGGTTCGCGATGCCGTTCCTGCGCAGTGTGTTCGGCGGCGCACCGTCGCTCGCCGAGGACTTGCGCACCCCGGCCTTCGCGGTCGCGAGCTTCGCCGTGGCGCTGGTGCCCGCGGGGGCGCTCTACTGGCTCGCCCGCGAGATCTACGCGCGACGTGCCCTCCCGGTGCCCGGCTCGGGCGGCGGTCGCGACCGCAACCTCGCTTGGGTCGGCGCGCTGCTCGTCGTGATCGTCGTGGTCGGGGTTCTGATGTACCTGTTCGTCGGCGCGCCGGCGCAGATGGGAGGCGAGTGATGGTGGAAGTCGTGTTCCTCGTCGCCGCGATCGTCGCGATCGTCTGCTTGTTCCTCGCGCATCCGTTCCGCCGCGGGGCGCTCAAGCCGTGGCTCAACGTGCTCGCGATCGTCGTCTTCGCGATTCCGGGTACGATCACGCTGGTCGTCGCGATACGTCCGTTCTTCGCGCCGGAGCCGTTTCCCGAGGGCGAGCCGTTCGCGAAGCCGACGGGCGTGGTCGTCGCGCCGGAGCAGGCGCCCGCATTCCTCGTCCGGGGCTTCGTGTTCGCCGAGGGAGGCGAGCGACGGCCGATCGACGCGGCGTGGCAGGTCGTTCGCCGGGGGGCGTCGTTCGCGGTCCCGTTGCCGGACGGCTCGACGATCCGCGCGCGGCTCGACGTCGGGCAGGCAGAGCCGCTCACCGACGTCTTGCCGCTGCTCGACTGCCACTGGCGTTCCGGGGCCTCGTATCGGTCGTTCGACGGACCGGTCGTTCCGGCGGGCAGCGGGTTCGACGGCGCCGACCGCCCGATCTTCGCAGCCGTCGTCGATCACATCCCGCTCGACGGCGCGCCGCACGGGTCGCTTCTCGGTGACCGAAGCGCGGCGAGCTACGTCGCGTTCTACGTGACCCCGCTCGACTCGATGCAGAGCATCGAACAGGTCGATGCGGCCGCGTGGTGGGCGCTCCACGGCGACGCCCTGCACGCGCGCTTCGTCACCGATCGGGACCTGCCGAACTACGCGACCGGCGGGTGGGGCAACGGCATGACGATCGGCGGCGGCAGTGTGACGTTCGCCGGCACGTTGCTGCTGTTCGTCTCGGCGCTGTTGCTGCTCGTCAACTCCGTCCACTGGGTCCGCATCGGCTGCGTGTTTCTGCTGCTGTCGTTTCTCTACGCCGGCGCGGTCGACCGGACCGTGCTGCGGATCCACGACAACGCGCTCTCGCTCGGCGACGATGCGACGCGTTCGGCGGCGGTCGTCGCGATCGCGGGGACACGACTGCACCGACTCGAGGCCGTGCGGCGCCTGGTCGTGCTGGCCGAGAATCCGGTCGAGAAGCCGCTCGTTCGCGAGACCGCGATCGGCATGCTCGCGACGCGTTCGATGGCCGAGGCGTTCGTCGCCGACGACGGAAGCGACGAGCGGCTCGCCGGGTGGCGCGCCGGCAAGGACGACGCGCTCCGCACGCTCGCCGACCGGATCGTCGAACGCACGACGCCGCCACGCCCGGCGCGGCGCTCACGACGGGATGCGGGCTAGGCGTTATTTCAGCGGTGGGTCGAAGTGCACGAGCACGGTCTCGATCGAGTAGCGACCGATCGGGACCGTGACGGTTCGACCGTCGACGGCGAGGCGGCCGAGCGGCTTGCGCTCGTTCAGGTCGACGAGCTGCGCGGAGCGGATCGGTTGCGCGAACGTCAACGTCGCATCGGTCTTCTCGTCGCCGCGCCACTCGAAGAGCCGCACGACGACGCCGCGGCTGTCCTCGTGCCGCTTGACGACGGGGATGATCACGTTGTCCGCGTCGACCGTCAGGAAGCTCGTGCCCTCGGCGAGCGGCGGCTTCGGTAGGGTGCCGTCGCGAAGCGCGCGACTCGCGCCGGACATCTCGCGGAGTCCCGGCCACGCGCTTCCACGGATCCGCCCGGCGATCATCGGGTGATTCAACTCGTAGCCGCGCCGGATCGTCATCGACTGCCGCCAGTCGCCGGCGTGCGGATAGATCGCCCATGTGGTCTCGTGCTCGCCGCGGTCGGCCGTGCGGTCGGGTGAGGTCGGCGAGCGCAGCAGCGTCAGGCGGATGCGGTTGTCGAGCGCGTCGTAGCCGTACTTCGAGTCGTTCAGGATCGCGACCCCGAAGTCGCCCTCGGTCATGTCGGCCCAGTATTGGCCGGACACCTCGTAGCGCGCCTTGTCCCAATCGGTCTCGCGCTGGGTCGATCGTTCGATGTGGCAGTAGGGCGCGTCGTAGACGCACGTCTTCGGCGTGACCGACAGCGGAAACGAGACCTTCGCGCAGACGTGGTCTTCCCACCAATCGGCGTGCATGCGCACCTTCAGCATCGGCGAGTCCGCCTCGAGGATCAGGTCGAGCGTGAAGAACGAGCTGGGGAAGTCTTCGGTCGGGTGGCGGCGCTTCTTCGTCGGGCCGAGGAACGCGTACTTCACGCGGACCACGGCGCGGACCGGACCGGCGTCGACGAGCTCGATGGAGCGTGCATCGCCCGCACGCCACTCCTTGCCTGTGAAGCCGAGGTTCCACGCGTCGTACTGATCGGGCTTGTCCTCGAGGAACTGCAGCTCGTTGGCTTGTGTGCCCTTGGCGATCGCGTCGCGGCCCGTCGCCTTGTGGACGAGCGACGTGATGCATCCCGTCTTCGGGTCGAGCGTGACGGCGAGGTGTTCGTTCTCGAGCGTCGTGCGCGTCGCCCGCACCGCCGGTGGGTCGGCGGCGTGGGGTGGGGCGTCCTCGAGCACGCGGAAGCAGCGGACGCCGTGAGCGGGCACGTCGTTCGCGAGGAAGCGAAGCGTGTGCCGCGCGCCGTCCGCGTCGACCCGAGCGGGGCGGATGATCCTCGCGTCGTCCTGAATCCAACGTTCGCCCACCGGCAGGTCGGTCTCCACGGCGACGACGCCGGTCCGCGGCCAACTCGTCGGGTTGAACACCGCGAGGTTGCCGTACGTCTTGATCGCGCTGGTGATCGTCGCGAACGCGTCGCGCTGCGTCCGGCGGATCGCCGCGTACATCTTGCGGTAGTCCTTCGCGGCGTCGCGGTAGACGGGCGTGATGCTCGAGCCGGGCAGGATGTCGTGCATCTGGTTGAAGAGCAGGAGATCCCACGCGGCGCCGAGGCGTTTTCGCGGATAGGTGTCGTCGAGGAGGGTGCCCTTGAAGCCGAACTCCGGGCCCGCCTGTTGCGCGAACACCGCGAGCTTCTCGGCGGTCATCAGGCCGCACTCGCCCTGGCGGTTCGCCTTCTTCACCGCTGCATGCGTCGTATACGTGCCGCGGTGATACTCGAGGTAGAGTTCGTCCTTCCACGTCGGGAGCTTCGCGCGATCGTCGTCGTCCAGGCTCTCGAAGTAGTCGAGGGCGGTCGAGAACTCGACCTTCGGGTAGAAGTCGTGCTCGGCGAGCGCCTTCGCGCGCTTGATCTCGGCGCGGGTCGGGCCGCCGCCGTGGTTGCCGACGCCGTAGACCGACATGACCTTCTTCACGTCGCACTGCTTCTCGAGCCGCGCGATGTGGCCGAGCAGCTTCTCGCCGTCCATGTTGAACGTGTAGCCACCCATCGGCAGGAACGCGAGGACGCGCGACCCGTCGGGCGCCTCCCACCAGAAGCAGTTGTGCGGGAAGTCGTTCGTGTCGTTCCACGAGATCTTCGCGGTGACGAAGTAGTCGACGCCCGCCTTCTTCAGGATCTGCGGCAGGTTGCCGTTGTAGCCGAACGAGTCCGGGCACCAGCCGATGCGCACGTCCTTGTCGAACATGCTCTGGAACCACCGTCGACCGTAGAGGAGCTGTCGAATGTGTGATTCGGCGCCGGGCAGGTTGCAGTCGAGCTCGACGTTCGTCCCGCCGACGATCTCCCATCGACCCGCCTTGACCTCGCGCTGGATCGCCGCGAACAGGTCCGGGTAGCGCCGCAGGATCCAGCGGTAGGCGTGCGATTGGCTCTGCGAGAAGCGGAACTCGGGGAACTCGTCGAAGAAGTCGATCGCCGCCTGAAACGTCTCCTTCGTGACCTGGACCGACTCTTCCCAGCGCCACAGCCACGCGAGATCGATGTGCGAGTAGCCGACCGCGCGCACGTGGTAGTCGGCCGTCAGCGCCTTCAGGCCGCGGAGCTTCGCGTAGGCGGTATCGAGCGATGCGAGAAACGCGTCGGCGTCGCCGCGGTCGAGCGCGTCGGTGTCCACGGCGTTCGCGGCGGCGGCGACGTGCTCGGCGCCGCGCCGCGCATCACCGCCGAGTTTGTCGACGATCAGCCGGCCGAGTCGCAGCGCGTCGACGAACCACGCCGCGCGCTCGGACAAGTCGTCGAGCGCACTCGTGTGCAGCGTCGCGTGCAGCAGGCGGCCCGGTCCACCGCGGTTTTGCGCGCGGATCGCGATCAGGTGCGTGTGGCCCGGTCGCGCGTCGTCGGACAGCACGACTTCGCCCTTGTCCCACTCGAACGTCGCGCGCTTCGCGCCGTCGACCCAGATCTCCCCGTAGTCGTCGACGCCGATGCGCAGGGTCAATCGCGAGTGCGCGATCGGACGGCCGGCGAGCGTCTCCGGAATCGTGTAGCGCAGCCGATACCACGCATCGCGGTTCTCGCCGCGCCACGAGTGTTCGGGAGAGACGATCTCCCATGCGGCGTCATCGCAATCGAGGGCACCGCCGTCATCGAGGGCTGCACGCTTGAAGCGCCAGTCGCGGAGCGTGAGGCCGGTCAGCGCGTCGAGGCGCTCGAGCGTCCGGTCGACCGAGTCTTGCGCCGGCACGGTGGAAGCGATCGTGGTGACGACGATCGCGAGGAGGAGGATGGGGGTTCGCATCGCGCCATGATACGCCGTGCAGAGGCGCGATGCGAGGCGCCCCGACACGCGTGCGTGCCGGGGCGCTCGGTCTGGACTACTGGACGCGGACGCCTTCGACGGTGCCGAAGTCGAGGCCCTCGGGGAACGCGGGGTTCACCGCGGAGCCGGCGCAGTAGATCATCATCCCGCTCGACAATCCGTAGGGGAGCGTGAACGAGGCCGCGACCCCGCCGCCCGCCGACGTCGTCGACGCGAAGCCCTGGGTCCAGAACGGCAGCGCGCCGCACACCGTCAGGAAGAACAGTGTGTCGGGCTGGATGTGCTGGTAACGCCCGGAAGCGAACCCGAGGCCGGGTCGCAACGCGAGCGACAACCCGAGGCACGATGGCTGGCTCGGTGACTGCGGGAAACTCGCGCGCACCGTGACCTGGCTTCCGCGGTCGCCCTTCGTCAACACCGAGATGTTGCGGTCGTCGGCGACGTCCACGCCGGAGAAGTTCGCACCCGTGTATTGCCACGACTGCACGATCGTCCCCGATGTCGACAGTCGCATCACGTGCCCCTGCGTCGTCACCGCGTAGAGCGAGCGATACTTCTCGTGATACGTGACCGCCTGGCAGCCGGCCGGCGTCGGCGTCGAGTAGAGGACCGTGCCGGTCGGACTCGTGTAGTGCACGGCGTTGTTCGACAGGTCGGAGATCGCGAAACGGTCCTGGTCCGGCATGTAGCAGATGCCCGACAGGCCGCCGGTCCCGATCGTCGCCAGCGACGTCGTCGAGCCGGCCGTCGTCACGCGATAGAGGGTCGGCGGCGTGAACGTCACCGCGTAGTAGGCGCCGTTGTCGCGGCTACGACAGATGCCGTTGTAGGCGTTGCCGGTCGTGAGCGTCTGCAGCCCGGTGCCGGTGTAGTTGACGTGCAGGAGGCCGTCGGCCGCCGACAAGCTGCCGATCGCGACTTGCCCGTCCTGGTTCAGCGCCAGCGCCTGGCCCGACGAGGTACTCGGCAGCGTCGCGATCGTCGAGACCGATCCGGCCGTCGTCACGCGGAGCAGGTTGGCGCCGGTCGCGGTCAAGAACGAGCCGTTGCCCCAGTTCGTCATCACGCACTTCATCGAGATGCCCTGCACGACCGGCGAGATCGTCGATGACGACGACATCCAGTTCAGCTTGTAGAGCCCGCTCGCCGTCCCGACCGACGACATGACGATCTCGTCTTGCACGGCCGCGGTCGGGAACACCGGGTTCAGCGTCACGTTCGCGAACTGGCTGATCTGTGCGTTCGCCATGATGTCGGCGTCGGAGATCGTGCGTCGGAGGCTCGTGCCGATGCTCGGGAACATCAGCGCGTTGGCGATCGCGACGTGCGCGTTCGTCGGGGACGTCACCGGGATCGCCGAGCCGGCCGGCGCGCGGGGGCTCGTCAGGTCGACGTCGCTGTCGCCGGCTTCGGCGACGAATGCGTCGTTTGCCGAGCTGAGGCCGAGCGCGTGCCCGATCTCGTGCAGCGCGACCGAGAACAGATCGGTGCGCCCGGACGCGAGCCCGGTTGCGCCGGTCCACACGCGGCCGCTGTTGATCGTTCCCGGCAGCGTGCTGTTGGTCGCCGTGAACGTCGTGTATTCCTCGTTCATCCGGGGTGTCGGATCGAGGAAGAAGACCGACGAGCCGTCGTTGTCGAACCGGATCGTGCCGGCGGTCTCACGGTGCGGCGTGCCGCCCTCGGACGTGAGGTTGTGCACCCCGAGTGTTCCACCGCCGAGCGCCGCCCAGCTGTAGGTGATCGTCACCGTGTGGTTGTCCTGGATCGCGGCTTCCCACAGGTCGGCGGCGGCGTTGAAGATCGTCTGCAGATCGCCGCCACCGACGGCGTTCGCCGGCGGCGTGCCGCCCGAGAAGTTGCGGATGATCGTGAGTTGGGCGCTCGCGCCGGAGGCTGCCGTGACGAGCAGCACCAGCGCTGCGAATCGAGCGAGAGGCTTCATCGGATCGAGTCCTTTCGTGCGCTGGGTCTTCATCGCCGGTCCTCCGAGGTCTTGCCGAACGTCGCGACGAGGTCGTCGATCGACGCGACGAGCGTGCTCGCGTGCGTGGGTGCGACGAGCGAATGCGTGTGGTAGCGGGTCGAGCCGTCGTCGCCGGTGATCGCGAACTCGACGGTGCCGCCGCAGTCGGCGAGCGGCATCGGCTTCGTGCGCGTGATGCGCGCGAGCAGCGTGCGAGCCACGGTCGGCTCGAGCGTGCCGACGCGCCGCTCGGTGCGAGCCGGGAGACCGCGCGCGGGGTCGGCGGCGTAGTGGCTCGTCCAGACGAACGCACCGTTCTTCTGCATCGCGAACTCGTTGCGTGCGGTGCCGGTGCACGCGCATGCGGTCGGACCGCAGCCGCACGAGACGTAGCGCATCCGCAGCGCGAGCTTCGGCTTCGGCGCGCCGGCGATCGCACGGATCGTCGCGGCGGCGTGTTCGACGTCGGCGGGGTCGACGACGGTCGGTGCCGCGTCATAGAAGCCGGTGCCGCGATACGCGAGGAACAGCAGGACGGTCGCGCCGTCGTTCCAATGCACGCCGTTGGGCCGGACCTTGATGCGCTGGCCGCTCAGGTCGTGGTCCTTGAGCGTCTTCGTCACGACGATCCAGTGCGCTTCGTGTGCCTTGCGCGCCTGTGCGCCGGGCTTCGTGTCGACGGTGCCGACGACGCGACCGAGCACGATCGTGTCGGCCTTGCGCGTCGCCTTCGCGATCGGGTCGTCGCCCGGCTGCGCGCCGGCGCTCGTGTGCCACGCGCCGAACAGCGTCAGCGCGCAGAGGATGGTTCCGAGGGTTCTCATGGTTGACTCCGTTTTCGTGGTTCTCTGTCGTGTCCGCACGTCGCTACCGCACCTGCACCGCGTCGACGGTGCCGAGGTCGAGGCTCTCCGGCGCGGCGGGGTTCACGGCGGTGCCGGCGACGTAGAACATCATTCCGAGCGGCACGCCGAACGGGACGGTGAACGCCGCCGACGCGGTGCCGTTCGAGTTCGTCGATCCGGCGAAGCCCTGCGTGAAGAACGGCAGGCCGCCGCACACCGTCCGGAAGAACAGCGTGTCGGGCAGGATCGGCTGGTTGCGCCCGGAGCCGGAGAGGAAGATGCCGGGGCGAAGTCCTGTCGACAGCGCGAAGCACGCTTGCTGGCTCGGCGAGCTGTCCCAGTGCCCGGTGATCCCGCAGAGCGCCCCGCGGGTTCCGGTCGTCGAGACCGAGACGTTGCGGTCGCCGAAGATCTCGAGGCCGCTGATGTTCAGGCCGGTGAACTGGCGGGTCTGGAGCGCCGTGCCGTTGTTCGAGTAGCGGATCAGATGGCCGGTGGTCGTCCCCGCGTAGATCGTCTGCCGGATCTGGTCGTAGGTGATCGCATTGACCGAGCCCGGCGTCGCGATCGTGCGCGTGACGGTGCCGGCGGTCGAGAGGAGGACGATCCCGCCGGTCGTGTTCAGCTGCGACACCGCGAACGCGTTCGTGTCGGGCAGGTAGCAGATGTTGCTCGGACCGGAGCCCGACGACGGGAGGGTCGTCAGCGTCGACAGGGTGTTGGTTCGCGGGTCGTACCGGACCACGCCGCGGCTGCTGAACTGCACGACGCAGAAGCTCCCGTCCTGCAAGTTCCGGCAGATGCCGTTCGCGGATGCGAGCGTCGCGACGGTCGTGCCGACCGCACCGGAGACGCGGAGCAGCGCGTTGCCGGAGAGACTCGCGGCGAAGTAGCTGCCGTCTTGGTCACGCGCCATCTGCGAGATCCGACCGGTCAGCGTACTGAGCGTCGAGTAGACGCCGTTCGTGAAGACGCGGTAGATCGTGCCGGTGCTCGACGACGACACGAGCATCTCGCGGTTGCCGCTACCCATCAGCACCGAGTCGACGGTGAGGCCGGCGATTCGCGCCGTTGCACCGCCGGCGGTCGCGCCCGTCGAATAGAGCCCGCTGAACGTGCTCATCACGACGTCGCCCGGTTGTTGCGCCGGGGCGTGGGCGATCGAGGCCGCGAGCAGTGCCGCGGGCAGCACGCACGATCGTGCAGTGCGCACGGAAAGGCGTCCGATGATCGACATCAGTTCCTCCAACCTGGTGTGACGCCTCCGCCGCGCGTGGATGGAGCCCTGGCGCGGTTGGAGGTCGTCGCCGTTCACATCGTCGTCGCGGGCGGCCATCGCGCGGCCCGCGGGGCCGCGTGGGCCCGTCTCGGATTCACGCGCGAGAGTCTATCGATGTGATCGTGAAGATTCCAGGGTGGGCGTGTCGATTCAGGCAAGCGCCGATAGGCGTTCCACGTAGCGATCGAACTTGCCGAACGCGGTCGTGTAGGGCGCCGCGTCGGTCAGATCCACGCCGGCCGCACCGAGGATGTCGAGCGGTGGCCGCGCGCTCCCCGCGCTCAGCAACGCGTCGACATAGCGTCCGGCCGACTCGCTGCCGTCGTCGCCGAGGATGCGCTCGGCGAGTGCGGCCGACGCGATGTTGCTCGACGTGTACTGGTAGACGTAGAAGCCGTAATAGAAGTGCGGGATGTAGGCCCACTCGCTCGCGTAGCGCTCGTCGATGTGCATCACCCCGTCGTCGTGGCCGTGGTAGCGCCGGAGCAGCGACAGGTAGAGCGCGTCGAGTGCCTCGCCGGTGAGCGCCTCGTCGCGATCGAGCATCGCGTAGATCTCGCGCTCGAACTCGGCGAACATGATCTGGCGAAAGACGGTGCCGCGGAAGCCGTTGACGTATTCGCTCAGCAGGAATCGCTGCGCCGCTTCGTCCGGCTCGGTCGCGAGCAGGTGCTCGGTCAGCAACTCTTCGTTGAGCGTGGACGCGACCTCGGCGACGAAGATCGTGTAGTCGTGCTTCGGATACGGTTGCCGCTCCTGCGAGTAGACGCTGTGCATCGCGTGGCCCATTTCGTGGGCCAGCGTCGACAAGCTCTCGAAGTCGTCGTTGTGGTTGAGCAGCACGAACGGGTGGAGCCCGTAACACCCCGCCATGTAGGCGCCGGATCGCTTGCCCTTGTTCGGGTAGACGTCGATCCAGCCCGCATCGGGGAGGAACGCCTGCGCGAGACGCGCGACGTAGTCGTCGCCGAGCGGCGCGAGCGCCTCGAGGGTGGCGCGATAGCACTCGTCGATCGGGTAGCTGCGATCGGTGGGGCCGGCGAGCGACGGGTAGATGTCGTAGTACTCCTGGCGCCCCTCGATGCCGAGCATCCGGTGGCGGAGCTTCAGGTAGGCGTGGAAGCTCGGCAGGTGTTCGTGGACCCGCTCGATCAGCGCATCGTAGAAGTCGACCGGCACTTCGTTGCCGTGCAGCGCCATGTGCAGGACGCTGTCGTACCCACGCGACCGGGCGACGAACGTGTTGTAGGTCACCGCGCCGGAGAGCAGGCGCGCGAACGTGTTGCGGTAGCGGTGATACTTGCCCCACAGGGCATCGAACGCGCCCTTGCGGTCGTCGCGGTGGTGCGATTGCCGGTAGATCCGGTAGTTGGCCGGGCCGAGTTCGACCTCGTTTCCGGCGTGATCGACGAACGTCGCGGGCTCGAGGTCGGAGTCCGCGAACGTGCTGTACGTGTAGTAGTTCGACGGGGCGAGCGTCGACGCGTTCGCGAGGATCGTCTCTTCGGCCGGGGTCAGGACGTGCGGTCGCTTGCGGAGCACCGCTTCGACGTAGCGGTCGTAGTCGCGGAGTTCCGGCGTCTCCACCCACGCGCGCAGCGTGGCCTCGTCGATCGCGAGCAGTTCCGGCTCGAGGTAGGCGGTCGCGGCTGCGATCCGCGCGCCGGCGCGCGTCATCTCGTCGGCCATCGCAGACGGCTTGGCCTCGCCGAGATCCTGGTCGCGCCACCGGGCCGCGTAGTGGCTCAGGCGCTCGTGGCGCTGGTGCACTGCCATCAGTGCGTCGAGTGCTTCCCGCAGTCGGGCGGGGCTCTCCGCGAGGTGGCCGCGATGTTCCTGGAGCGCGGGGATCGCCGCGCCGAGTGCTTCCTTGTCGCGTTCCCACGCGGCGCGATCGGGGTAGATCGCAGTCAGGTTCCAGCACGCGGCGGGATCTACGCGGTCGCGTGGCGTGTTCGCACGCGCCAAGGTCGTCGTCGCCATGATCGGGTTTCCCTCCCCTGTCCTTCGTCCGTGGCCGCCCGGTGTTTCGTCGTCAGCTCGCCCGCCCGTGGTCGCGGTGCAGCACGAGCACGGCGCCGTTCGGGACGATCAGGTAGGCGCGCCGATCGATCGTGATCTCGACCGCCGCGCTCTTCAGGAATACCGCGGTGTCGCCGACCCGTGCTTGGAGCGGAACGTAGTTCGGCTCGTCCGCGCGGGTCACCTCTTTCCACGGTTCGTCGGCGACGTCGTTCGGTTGGGGCACCGGCGTGCCCGGGCCCACCGCGACGACGCGCCCGGTCTGAACGGCGCGCTGGTTGACGGCGGTCGCGGGCACGAGGATCCCGCCGGCCGTGCACTGCTCGCCCTCGTCCACGGAGATCAAGAGTCGATCCCCGACAACGATCAGCTCGCGCTTGTCGTCGATCCGCATTCCGTCGTTTTCCCGCCCTGTTGTGCGCCGAGCCCAAGCTTACCGTCGGCCCCCCGGCCGGCTCCAGTCCCATCCGGCATTCGTACGGATTCGAGATTCGCCGTTACGAAGCCGTGACAATTCCGCTATTCTCATTCAGAGACCCCGCCGGGGTCGAGAGTCGAGCGGGTGCACCGCGCGCCCGCGTGGTGCAGGACTCGAAAGGGGTGACTGATGGGTACCCTGGGACGCACGCGTTGTGCACTGGCGGCTGCGGTCGTCGCGATCGGGATCGGGTGGGGCGCGGCTCGTGTCGGAGCGCAGACGACGATCGCGCTGTCGAGCTACGAGCGCTTCGAGATCGAGTATCGGGGACCGGGTGGCGGCACTCGGCTGTTCACCGAGCAAGACGCTCGGCTGAAGTACTACGTCGGCGCCGGGCCGGTCCTCGTCACGGTGTGGCACGTGACGCTCGGCGCCGGCTACGAGGTCATCATCGGCGCGTTCAACGACGTCCCGAGCCTCGCCCACTTCATGGGGTTCGTGCACCTCGGCGGGGTGCCGCCGGGGTGGCAGGTCGTGCGGTTGCGGCAGTACTTCGACATCGCCTTCGCGGGCAACCCACGCGTGGGCGACCTGCGCTTCGTGGCGCCGATCGTCTACGGCCCCACACACTACGACGCGAGCGTCGCGCAGTCGGTGATCGGCGCCTACCCGACGTTCCTCCAGGCGCAGTTCGTCGCGATCGAGGACGTCGTCAACGGGGGCGCGCTCGCGCTCGCGGCCGACGATGATCTCGGTCGTCCGAAGCGTATCGGATTCGTCTCGGGCGGCGCGACGAACCAGCTGAGCTTCGTCGCCGAGTACGTGCCGCAGCGCGGCGAGCGCAACCCGCTGCCCCCGTTGTGGCTTCCGGGCTACTCGATGCGCTTCGGCTATCGCAAGGCCGACCTCGCGGACGCGATTGCGTGGTATCGAACCGAGCAATCGCGGCGCCCGTCGTCGTTTCTGAGTCGTCGACAGGCGGTCGGTCAGCACCCGGACCTCGCGAACGCGATGTTCGCCGTCGGCGTCGGCGCGGTGACGTCCACGTTGCAGCGGCCGAGCGGCCAGTACGATCTCACGCGTCCGTATCGAAACGACGTGCTGAGCTACTTCCGCGGCCTGCACGGGCCCGGGATGCAGCTCTATCACCTCGGGTGGTGGGAGGCGGTGCCCACCGTGGCCGACGTCTACCCCGATGCCTTCGGCGCGATCACCCCCGGCCATCGCGCGTTGATCAACGCAGGCGTCCGCGTCGGCACCCGATCGGTCGGCTACACGTTGCCGGGCGTGCTCTCGACGCTGTCGATCTACGCCGGTGCCGCGCCGCCTCGTCTCGACGAGGACGGATCGATCGCGACCGTCGTTCTCCCGGACTTTCCGAACCACGTCTACCACGGCCTGACCTACTACCCGAGCACGACGACGACGATCTACGGCGGCGTCTACGACCGGATGGTCACGCAACTCGGCTTCGACGGCGCCTACCTCGATGCTCTGTCGCCGTGGCCGCAGAGTTTCTCGTATTTTCGTGACGCGCATCCGCCCGGCCGCAACGCCGAGTGGCTCGGAATCGAACGATTGCTCGCGGACATCCGCGGGCGATTCGTCGGGCGGGGGCCGGTGCTGTTCTGCGAGACGCCGACCGATTGCGTTCACACCGATGCGAGCGCGATCGATCTGAACAACTGGGACCCCGACTATTGGAACGTCTTCGCGATGATCTACGACGGGGTCGAGTGGCCGCGCTACTCCGTCGTCTACGGGTGGAGCGTCGCGCAGAACGCGCCGTCGGGCACCGAGTATGCGCGCGAGTTCGCGAACTGCCTGGCGGGAGGGGCCAAGCCCGTGATCCTCTGGCCGGAGGACGTGGGGGTCTTCCCGACCGATCCCCGCTCGGACCCGGAGTTCGCGCCGCTCGTCTCGATGCTGCGCGACTACGTGCAGAACTACGCGTCGTTCTGGAGGGGGATCATCGAGGGGCGCGTGTTGCAGCCGCTCGACCCGGCGCAGATCGTCGCGCCCTACATCCCGCAGCCGTCGGCACTCGCGAATCGCGATCCGGTGACGGATCGCTGGCGGTTGCCGGGCTATCGGCCGCGCGTCGGCGGCAGCGGCTGCGTGCCGCCGGATCGGCGGGTCACCGGGTCGTCGGCGGTCTTCACCGGGCTCGTCGAACCGGCCGGCCGGCCCGGCACGCGTTGCCTCGTGCTCTATCGGTGGACCGATCCGACGATGGCCCACCGCGAGGCGCGCCCGGCGGGACACCCGTTGCACGATGCGACCGTGACCGTCAGGCTCCGGTTGAGCGCCCGACGATTGCAGGCGTCGCCGGGTGCGCGGATCCGGCTGATCGACGTGTCGACCCGATCCGTGCAGGAACTCGGACATCTCCCGTCGGAGCCGGGCGCGCTGACACCGCCGATCGACGTCGTGTTCTCGGCGCCCGGCGCCAAGGCGATCGTCATCGACTGACCCCCTGTATTGCCCCTCGGGAGCGGCCGCTACTAAGAGGTCAGCGGCCGCTCCGTCCGGCCGGGGAGTCCGACCCCGGGGCACGGCCCGGGACCCATCGGTCCGGAAACGCGGAAGCTCTTGACGGTAAAGGGCTTACATCTTAGCCTCGAAGTCGGAGCGATGGGTCGTATCCAAGTCGAGTCGCAAGAGAGACGACGTGCGCGCGATGGGCAGTGACACCTCGAAACGAGTGGCAGAGACCGTCTGGAACTGGCGTGCGGCGAAGGAGCCGACGCCGGAAGAGGCGGCGCAGGCAGCGGTGGATCACGCAGCCGAACTGCGCAAGCGCGGCGTGATTCAGGCCTGCATCGGCCTGACGATCGCCGCGGCGTTCTACTTCGGACTCGGGGCCTACTACCCGAAGTGGAAGATCGTCGGGATCATCGGCGCGAGCATCGCGTCGTTCATCGGTCTCTCCGCCCTCGTGTCGCCGACCGGCCTCTTCGCGCAGATCGAGCGCGGGATCTTCGTCGTCGCGCACTGGGTCGGCGTCGGCTTGACGCATTTGCTCATGCCGCCGATCTACTGGTTCTTCTTCGTGCCGTTCCGGTTCCTGTTCCGTCGAGGCAAGCGCGACAAGATGCTACGCACATTCCCCGATCCGTCCGAGACGACGTTCTGGGTCGATCGGTCGGGCGAGGAACAGAAGCCCGAACACTACCTCCGGCAGTTCTGAGGTGATCGTCGCATGAGGATTCTCGGCGTCAGCGCGTTCTATCACGACTCCGCCGCTGCGTTGATCGACGACGGTCAGATCGTCGCCGCGGCGCAGGAGGAGCGATTCACGCGCGTCAAGCACGACCACGAGTTCCCGAAGAACGCGATGGCCTACTGCCTCGCGGAGGCCGGGATTCGTGCGGACCAACTCGACGGCGTCGCGTTCTACGACAAGCCGATCACGAAGTTCCACCGCATCCTCGAGACCTACCTGTCGTGCGCGCCGCGCGGCTTGCGGTCGTACCTTCAGGCGGTGCCGTTGTGGTTGCGGCAGAAGTTGTGGATCCCGGCCGAGATCGAAGCGGTGTTCGAGTCGCTCGGCGTCTCGATGCCGGAGAAGATCTACTTCCCGGAACACCACGTGTCACACGCCGCGAGCGCCTACTATCCGTCGCCGTTTGCGGATGCCGCCGTGCTCACGGTCGATGGCGTCGGCGAGTGGGCCACGTCGACGATCTGCGACGCCGACGGCAAGGACCTGAAAGTCGTCCGCGAGATGCACTTCCCGCACTCGCTCGGTCTGCTCTACTCGGCGTTCACCTACTTCACCGGATTTCGCGTCAACTCGGGCGAGTACAAGTTGATGGGGCTCGCGCCGTACGGCGAGCCGATCTACGCCGACAAGATCAAGGACCACGTGATCGACGTCCGCGACGACGGCTCGTTCCGGATGAACCTCGATCTGTTCGGCTACCTCGACGGCTTCACGATGACGAACGACAACTTCGCGAAGCTCTTCGACGGTCCGGCGCGTCCGGCGGAGTCGACGATCACGCGGCGCGAGATGGACCTCGCGAAGTCGATCCAGGTCGTGACCGAAGAGATCGTGCTGAAGATGGCGCGGTATGCGCGCGACGTGACCGGCAAGAAGAACCTGTGCATGGCCGGCGGTGTCGCGCTGAACTGCGTCGCCAACGGCAAGCTGCTCAAGGAGAAGATCTTCGATCGTCTCTGGATCCAGCCGGCCGCCGGCGACGCGGGGGGCGCACTCGGTGCCGCGTTGGCGGCGTGGCACGGTGCCGAGCAGAAGCCGCGGCCCGCGCCCGCCAACGGGCGCGACTCGATGCGCGGAAGCTACCTGGGCCCGGTGTTCTCCGACGATGAGATCGGCGCGTTCCTGGAGGCCAAGGGCTACCCGGCGCAGCGGTTCGAACGCGACGAGTGGGCGAAGACGATCGCGAAGGCGATCGACGATCAGAAGGTGATCGGCCTGTGTCACGGGCGGATGGAGTTCGGCCCGCGAGCGCTCGGCAATCGCTCGATCATCGGCGACGCGCGCTCCCCGAAGATGCAGTCGGTGATGAACCTCAAGATCAAGTATCGCGAGTCGTTCCGGCCGTTCGCGCCGTCGTGCTTGAAGGAGCGCGTGGCGGACTTCTTCGAGATCGACGACGAGTCGCCCTACATGCTGCTCGTCGCGCCGGTGCGCGAAGAGCGTTGCATCGCGAAGCAGGGCGACGAGCGCTCCGCGGATCTGCTGGAGTGGGTCAACCGGCCACGCTCCGACCTCCCGGCGATCACGCACGTCGACTACTCGGCGCGCATCCAGACCGTGGACAAGGACGTCAACCCCGGGTATTACGCGATCATCGAAGCGTTCGAAGCGCTGACCGGGCAGGGGATCATCATCAACACCAGTTTCAACGTCCGTGGCGAGCCGATCGTGTGCACGCCGGAGGACGCCTACCGGTGCTTCATGCGCACCGAGATGGACCGACTCGTGCTCGGCTCGTTCATCCTCGAGAAGGAGAAGCAGCCGGAGTGGCACGAGAAGGACGACTGGCGGACCGAGTTCAAACTCGATTGACCGAGATCGGGGGATCGAAGCGATGGGCAAACTGAAACACAGCGGCGGCCTGATCGGCGAGTTCTGCAAGTTCGCGATGGAGAACAAGATCTACTGGATCGTCCCGTTGATCCTCGTGCTCCTGTTCGTCGCGGTCGTCGTGATCGCCGGAACCGGCGCGACGCCGTTCATCTACACGCTCTTCTAAGCCGGCGATCGCTCGAGAGCTGATTCAGCCAGAGGCCGATTCCTGCGGTTGCTCGTGACCGCCGGGGTCGGCCTCTTGCCAATTCCGGACAGCCGGACCTCTTTACCGGATCTTTACAAAGTTCCCAGTTCGGTCCGGGCCCGACCTTCTTAACATTGCGCGCGAATTGCCCCGGGCGTCGGGGCGGCGGGAGGGACGTGCAGCCCGACCGCACAGGCACGATTGCGTTCTTGGAAGGGACGGTTGCAATGCGTGTGGTGGTCTTGGCCGCGCTGATCGCGGCGATCGCAGGTGGGGCGGTGCTCGCACAGGGCACGATCGAAGACCGGCTGACGCGGGTCGAAGCCGGGCTGGCCGAGGTCACCGATCGGGTGGCCGGTGAGGACGACGACCTGCGGGTGATGTTCAAGCGCGGCCTGCGCTTCGAGTCGCCCGACGGACTCGTGAAGCTGAAGATCGGCTTCCGGATCCACAACGATTACATCTTCCCGATCGACGACGACGACAGTCGTGGGGTCGTGCCGTTCGACGAGAACATCCGCGCGATCTTCCGTCGCGCCCGCCTCTACCTGTCGGGCACGATCTACGGCAACCTCGCGTTCAAGATCCAGATGGACTTCACCGACGGCGACGCCGACTTCAAGGACGTCTTCATGGAGTTGAAGAAGGTCCTCGGTGCGTTCGCGGTCCGCGTCGGTCAGTTCAAGGAACCGTTCGGCCTCGAGGAGCTGACCAGCTCGAACTACATCACGTTCATGGAGCGCTTCGCTGGCAACGCGCTCGCACCGTCGCGCAGCACCGGCCTGATGGCCCACGGCACTGCGGCGGAGAACCTGATCGCCTGGGCGGCGGGTGTCTTCTTCGACTCCGACGACTACGGTGACCGCGACCGCCCGACCGGCGTCGGTAGCGAGTTCAACTTCACCGGTCGCGTCGCGGCGACACCGCTCTACGCCGACAAGGGAAACAGCGTGTTCCACATCGGCGCGGCGGCGAGCCACCGCAACCCGAACGACGACATGGTGCGCTACCGCGCGCGCCCGGAGATCCGCACGATCAACCGGATCGTCGACACCGGCACCGGCATGGCGGAGAGCGTTTCGCTCTACAACGCCGAAGCCGCGGTCGTCTTCGGCCCCTTCTCCGCGCAGGGCGAGTACACCCACGCGGCGGTGAACGCGCAGAACGGCAGCTTCTCGGATCCCGAGTTCCGCGCGTTCTATCTGATGGCGAGCTTCTTCCTGACGGGCGAGACGCGTCCGTACGACATGAAGAAGAAGGTCTTCTCCCGCGTGCAGCCGAACGCGAACCTCGGTGAGGACGGCGGCTGCGGCGCGTGGGAGTTCGCGGCGCGCTACTCGAACCTGAACCTGAACGAACAGGTCGTGCAGGGCGGCGAGCTGAACTCCGTCACGCTCGGGCTCAACTGGTACCTGAACCCGAACACGCGCGTGATGTTCAACTACGTCTACGCGAACCGCGACCGCATGGACCCCGTGCAGTTCGCCGGCGTTCGCTTCCAGATCGACTTCTGATCCGTCTCGGATCTCGGGGCCTCGCTGTGGCGGGGCCCCGATCGCCTCGCCCCGATGCGCGACGTCAGCGCAGGTAGGGGTTCGTCGCGCGCTCGTCGCCGATCGTCGTGTCCGGGCCGTGGCCGCTGTGGACGATCGTCTCGTCCGGCAGCGTGAGGAAGTGGTCCCGCAGCGTGGCCATCAGCGTGGCGGTGTCGCCGCCGGGCAAGTCAGTCCGGCCGATCGACCCGGCGAAGAGGCAGTCCCCGCCGAAGCAGCGGCCGTCGACGTGCAGGCTCACGTGCCCCGGGCAGTGGCCCGGCGTGAACACGACGTCGATCGACAGGCCCGCGAGCGCGAGGCGTTGGCCGTCGGCCAGCTCGTGGTCGACGGTCGCGACCTCGAACGGCGGCAGGCCGTAGGCCATCGCGGACGCGGGACCGCGTTCCAGCACGCCGAAGTCGTCGGGGTGCAGGTAGAACGGGATGCCGTAGTGCGCCTTGAGTGGGGCGACCGCTCCGACGTGATCGAGGTGCGCGTGCGTGTTGACGATCGCGACCGGCCGGAGCCCCGCCGCATCGATCGCTGCACACAGCCGCTCGGCCTCGTCGCCCGGGTCGATCACGACGGTCTCGGGCTTGCCGGCCGCGCGCAGCAGCCAGGTGTTCTCCTGGAACGGACCGACCACGAGGTGGTCGACGTCGGTGTTTGCGCCGGGGTTCATCCGGTTCGCTTAGAGCAGCGTCGTCGCGGCGTCAACGTTCGCCGGTCGCAGTTCGCCGACTTCAGCTCGCCGGCTCGATCGTCACGCCGTAGGGGAGCGAGACCGCCCGGATCGTCGCGTTCGTGACGATCGCGGCCGCGAAGTAGATCCGGAGCCCCGCGACGGCCGCTTCGACGTGGTAGGTCGCGATCGCCTCGCCGTTCGCGTCGAGCAGCCCCGAGAAGTTCTCGAAGATCGCCGGCTTCGTCAGCGATGCGTTGAAGAACGCGTCGGGTGTCGCCGGGAAGTGACGGTTCGCGATCCGAACGCCGGGCACGGGCGTCATCGACGCCGCGACGAGGTAGAACGCGTTCGGGTAGGCGGGTGCGGAAACACGGAGCCGGTAGGCGTTGCCCGCGCGCGGCGCGCCGCCGGCATGCGCGAGGAATCGCCCCCCGGCCAACGCGATCGGTCGATTCGGCAGCGCCGTCGATCCGGACCACAGCGTCGTCACCGCCGCCGTGTCGAGGTCGATCGCGACGAGTTCGTGGCCGGCGGTGCGCCGACGGAGGACGACGAGTGCGTTTCGATACGGATCGACGACCCAGTCGATCGTGTCGACGACGTCGCCCGGCGCGGTGTGGAAGCGGTGCTTGGCCTCCGCGACCCGGTCGAAGATCCAGAAGTCGCCTCCGGTGCCTTCGATCGCGAGCTGCCACGCGCGCGGCAGGACGCCGACGCCGCCCGGAAACGCGTAGGACGACGAGACGGTCAGCGTCGTGATCGACGCGGGAATCTCGCGGCCGAGGCTCATGACCTCGCCCGACGCCGAGACGCAGAGGATCTCGTCGGTGATCGGATCAATCGCCGTTCGGAACGGTGCGACGTTCGTCGGGTGACCGGCGATCGACTCGAACTTGAGCGTGAACGCGCTTCCGACGAGGTCCCCCGAACCGGCGAACCCGAACGGCGTCGTCCCGGCGACGAGGGTGTTGCCGCGCGAGTCCACGCGCAGCGACGACGGCGAGGGCAACGTGAACCCGGTCGCGATCGTCGTCAGGTTGCCGCCTGCGCGGTGCGCGATGATCGTTCCGGTCCGATGGCGGTGGACGGCGACGAGGAAGCCGCGGTTGTCCGCCGCCGGAACGATCGCGGTGATCTCGTCGTCGGTCGTGAGCGGGGCGAGCGTCGTGATCGCGCCGCCCGGAGCGATCGCGATCGGCGGGTTGGCCGCGATCACGATCGACTGCGGCACCGGCTGGGCCGCAGCGGCGGTCGCGAGCGCGACGAGCAGCATCGCGATGCGGGTCGATCGGTTGTTCATCGGGTGTAGTGTACCGTGTGGGTGACCGACGGGTCGTAGCCGAGCGCTGCGAGTGCCGCCTCGGTCATCGGCAGGTCGTAGAGGGTCGCGGCGGCCCACGCGAGCGGTGCCGCGGCGAACGCCGGCCCGTGCGCGGCATTCCACTCCGGCAGCGTCCGCACACGCCCGCCGAGTGCCGGGGTCATCAGCGCGACCGCGTGGTGCGACTCGTTGCCGGTGCGCATCCGGATCAGCATCGGCATGCGGCCACCGCCTGCGGCGTCGATCCTCGGCGGTGCCGCACCGCCCGGCGGCGTGCTCCACAGGAAACCGGTGACGTGGCCGCTGTCTTCGGTTCCGGGGACCGGCACGTCGGGACCGCCGAACGGGATCGGGTAGCGCTTCATCGACGTGAGATCGAGCGAGGCGTGCAGGGTGAACGTCGCGTCGGCCTTGGCGAGAGCGTCGGCCGCGGCCGTTGCGAGCAACGGGTCGACCGTCGGGAGCGGGAACGCCCACGCGAACGGTTGATGCCAGGTCCGCGACCACGGGCCCGGCACCTCCTTGCGAAAGAACCACCAGAACACGTGGAAGCGGGCTGCGTCGGCCGCGTCGTTCGCCGACGTCACCGAGTAGACCGCACCGCGCCGGGCCCACGCGCGCAGGCGTTGCGCGAGTGCGCGCGTGCCGGCGTCCCGCGCCACGCTCTCCAGCGCGGTGAAGAAGCCGACGCGTTCGAGGTGGATCGGCAGTGGCGAGCGGTGATCGGTCATCAGCGCGCGCAGATCGGCGTCGGCGATGCCGTTCGGCCGACGCGCCGCCCACGCCGCCTTGAGTCGTGAGGCGACCCACTCCTGTCGGATCGTCAGCACCCCCCACGGCGGTCCGAGGTGAAACGCGCGTCGCGGCCCGGTCGGCAGGCGCAGCGTCTTCGCGTCGAACGGCGTCGTGTAGTCGGGGTCGGCGTCCTCGTACGGCTGGTCCGTTTCGGGGCCGGGCTGGCCGAGCGGCTGTTCGAGTCCGAGCAACCAGAGCAAGCTCGCGTTGCAGTTCGCCCAGAACTTCAGCGGCTTGCCGTTGCGGACCGGCGTCGTGCCGTCGCTCCGGATCACCGGATACGACGCGACGCCGTGGAGCGTGCGCCCCGCGGGTGAGGAGACCCAGGTCGGCCCCTGTCCGGACCGCTGGCCCGCTTGGCGGGCGTTGCGCCACGTGCGCTCGAACGGCGTCTCGTTGCGGCGGATCGGCGCGCGTTCGCCCTGAACCGTGACGGCGCGTACGTTGTCCGCGAACGTGATGTAGACACCGCTCGCCGACAGCGTCGCGTCGAGCCCGTCGCGCACGGCCGCGTCGGCGTCCGCGGCGACGAGGAAACGGTAGAACATCTTCTCCGTCTCCTGGCCGGGGTCGTTCGGCGACGGCGGCGTCGGATCGCCGAGGGTCGTGCGGGTCGTGTAGATCCGGTTCGGGTGTTCGCCGCGACCGGCGCCCACGGCGTTCACGGTGCGGGTTCGCGCGGCGTCGAGGAAGCGGTGCGTCACGAGCGTCGTCAGCAACGGGCCCGAAGGCGTCGTGCGGTAGTGGATTCCCTCGGTGACGTCGAGGATCGGGCGCGTCGTGCCCGCTTCGTCGATCCAGGTGCCGGGGACGCTTCCGTCGTCGCCGTCGAAGACGTCGAAGTCGAGGGATCCGGTGCTGCCGGAGAGCACCATCGTCCACGAGACGTCGCGGCCGAACCCCATCAGCAAGAACGGGTAGCCGGACACCGTGAACCCGCCGCCGTCGAGCGTGCCGTGGCGCGCTTTGAACCGAAGCGACAGATACCAGCGCGGCGGCTGGTGGGAGTCACTGCACAGGTAGGTGTGTCCGGTCGCGCTGCCGCCCGGCGGCACGACGTAGGCGTTGGAGCCCGCCGGCATCAGACGGGGGGCGGCGGGAACCGTGTTGCCGCCGAACGACTCGAGGATCGTGTCCCACTGGCTGCGCACGATCACGAGCCCCAGCGCGAAGACCTCCCACGGTTTGACGGTGCGCGCGAAGAGCGCATCGTACTGCGCCTGCGTGAGCCGGTTCGCCGGCGCGAGTGCCGACGCGTTCTGAACGAAGTAGGCCGACAGGCCCGATCCGCGTGCGGCGCGTTCGTCGTTGATCCCGCGCACGAACGCATCGACCAGGCGCGCGATCGTGCGTTCTTCTGCGGTCGCGCCGCTCCCCGCGTATCGCTGCGCCAGCGCGCGGGCACGTGCCGGTCGTGCATGTCGAAGGGCGCGCGCATCCTGCACGAAGTGCCCGTCGTTCGCGAGGGTCGCGGCCGGTGTGCGTTGACCGACGGTCTCGAGCAGCATGCCCGCCGCCGACGTCAGGTTCATCATCGTACGGACCGGGCGATCGCGAAAGTGGAGCCGACCCAAGCCGTAGGCGACCGCCTCGTCGCTGTCGGCGTAGACGTGGCCGATCCCGAGGGCGTCGCGGTAGATCCGCACCGGCTCTTCTTCGACCTGCGCGCCCGCGAGCGCCGAGAGCGCGCACAGGACGGCGACGATCCTCGCCATCGACGGCGGTCGTACGACTCTGCGCATGCGCATGTGCATCCCCTCTGCCGCGCGTCCCCGCTTGCCGTTTTTTGCAGTGTATCCGTGCAATTCGGGGACTACAAGGTGCCGAGCCCCACCGGACCGATCATGCCCCACGCGTCTGCCCTGTCCGTTCACCTCGGCCTGATCGCCGTGCAGCTGATGTTCGCGACGCTGCCGATCGCCGGCAAGCTGATCTACGACGAGCAGGGACCCCACCTCACGCCGATGGCGGTTGCCGCCGCGCGGGCCGTCGGGGCGGCCGTCGCGCTGTGGCTGGTGCTGCTGCTCACGCGGGGGCCCGTTCGGATCGCGAGCGGTGCCGACGTCGCGCGGTTCGCACTGTTCGGATTCCTCGGCGTGTTCGTGAACCAGGTGCTGTTCCTCGGCGGTCTGCGCGACACGGCGGCGGTCAAGGCGTCGGTGCTCGTCACGACGATCCCGGTGTTCACCGCGCTCGCGGCGATCGTGCTTCGGCAAGAGCGCGCTCGACGTCACACGTTGATCGGGATCGCGTTGGGGTGCGCGGGCGCCGTCGTCGTCGGCGGACTCGACCGGTTCGATCTCGGAAGTCGCACGTTCACCGGCAACGTGAAGATCATCGTCAATGCGCTTGCCTACGCGCTCTACCTGATCTGGAGCCGGCCGCTGCTCGCGCGCTACTCGCCGTTGACCGCGATCACGTGGATCTTCACGTTCGGTGCGATGTTCACCGCGCCGCTCGGTTGGTCGGCGCTCGTCGCGGATGCACCGGGGCTCGACGCGCGGGGCTGGTGGACGCTCGCGTTCATCGTCGCGATACCGACGATCGGTGCCTACGTCGTGAACCTGTGGGCGCTGAAGTACGCGACCGCGACGCTCGTCTCGATCTACGTCTACCTGCAGCCGATCGTCTCCGCGGTGCTCGCCGTCGCGATGCTCGACGAGCGCGTCGATGCACGCCTGCTCGCGGGGGCCGCGCTGATCTTCGCCGGGATCTGGCTCGCTACCGGAACGGGAAGAAGATCGGAATCGTCACGCACGCGACGATCCCCGTGATCACGGTCAGCGGCAGCCCGACGCGCATGTAGTCGCGGAAGTAGTAGCCGCCGGGGCCGAAGACGAGCGTGTTCGTCTGGTAGCCGATCGGCGTCGCGAACGCTGCCGAGCTGCCGAAGACGACGGCGAGGAGGAACGGTCGCGCGTCGTCGAAGCCGAGGCTCGCGGTGAGCTGGATCGCGAGCGGCGTGAGCAGGACCGCGGTGGCGTTGTTGCTCATCAGCGACGTCAGCGTCGCCGTGATCACGAACAGGGCGGCGAGGATGCCGTGGGGGCCGAGCGTCTTGACGAGCGTCGTGCCCTTGTCGACGACGAACGCCGCGGCGCCGGACGTGTCCATCGCCTTGCCGAGGCCGAGCGTTCCGACGATCAGCAGCAGCACGGTCAGGTCGATCGCGCCGTACGCTTCACGCGTGCTGATGCAGCGGAAGACGATCATCGCGAGCGCGCCGAGCAATGCGCACACCTCGATCTTGAGCCCGCCGAACGTCGCACCGCCGATCACGGCGAGCATGACCGCGACCGCGAGCCACGCACGCGCGGGCCGCGTCAGCGCGGCGTCCGTGCCCTTCGCGACGAGGAAGCTCTTCGCGCCTTGCAGGTTCTCGAACGCGCGCTGACTGCCCTGTACGAGCAAGACGTCCCCGATCCGCAGCTCGACGTCGCCGATGCTGCGCCGGAGGTGGCGCCCACCACGCTGGAGCGCGAAGACGCTGACGTTGTAGCGGCGGCGGAAGCCCGCCTCGCGCACGGTCGTGCCGACGAAGCGGGAGTTCGGCGTGATGACGATCTCGGTCAGACTGATGTCCACCTGTTGGCCGAGGCGACCGCCTTCGCCGGCGAGCTCCGGCAGGACGCTGACCTGACCCGACTGGTCGACGTTGTAGAGCGCGTTCGCGTCGCCCTGCAGCAGCAGGAGGTCACCCGACTCGAGCAGCAGGTCGGGCCGGGGGGTCAGGATCAACTCGCCGCGAATGACCTCGAGCACGAGAAGGTCCTTCATCTTCCCGAGTGCGGTCTCGCCGAGCACTTTGCCGACCCAGCCGCTGCCGTCGAGGATCTCGACCTCGGTCACGTACTGACGCGCGTCCGTGTCCGTCGCGGCGATCATCGTCGCGCGTTCCGGCAGGAGCTTCGGCGCGACGAGCAGGATGTAGAGGAACCCGACCGTCGCGACGATCGCGCCGACCTGGCCGAACTCGAACATGCCGAAGCCGGGTTGGCCGTGCTCTCGCGCGACCGAGTCGACGAGCAGGTTGGTCGACGTGCCGATCAGCGTGCACGTGCCGCCGAGGATCGACACGTAGGAGATCGGGATCAGGAGTTTCGACGGCGCCGTGCGAAAGCGTCGCGCGAGGTTGAGCATCACCGGGATGAACAGCACGACGATCGCGGTGTTGTTGATGAACGCCGACGTCGTCATGACGATCACGAGCGCGAGCACCGCGAACCCGCGCCCCGACGACCCGGCGAGGCCGCTGATCGCCCGCGTGATGCCGTTGACTGCACCGGTGCGGGACAAGCCCTCCGAGAGTACGAACATCGCGGCGACCGTGATCACCGCGGGGTTCGCGAAGCCGGCGAGCGCATCGTCGGGCTCGAGCACGCCGGTCACGAGCAGCACCGCGAGCCCGAGCAGCGCGGTGACGTCGACGCTCACCCATTCGCGGACGAACATCACGAGCGATGCGAGCAGCACCGCGAACACGATCGCCATGTCGGTCGTCAACGCGCGACCTCCCTCCCCGAGTCGACGCCGCTACTCGAGGCGGATCGTGTACGGCTCGGAGACGATGGCGATCCCGAGCGGCGCCTGCGGATCGAACACGACGACCTGCAGCGTGAGCGGCACGCCCGCGACGGCGCGACCCAGCGCGTTCCAGTTCAGACCGACCACGGCACGGCCGTTCGCGGCGAGTGTGCCGACGCGGTTCGTGATCAGGAAGTCGAACGCGCCGTTGAGCGTCGCCAGCGCGATCTGGTCGAGGTTGAAGTTGACGCGTCGGCCGTCCGGCAGCACGAAACCGGGGCGGATCCCCGTGACGTTGATCGCGCAGACGTATTGCAGGCCGGCACCGGTCGGGAACGACAGGGCGACCTGCCGGTCGTTCGGCGCGAGGACGAGCAACGGCTGGATCTCGTTGGTGCCTTCGATCTCGAGGCTGTAGGGGGCGATCTGGCCGGTGCCGGCTTGAACGCCGGTGTAGATCGTCGTGATCACGCCGGCGGTGTCGATCCCGGTGATCTGGTTGCGCACGGCGCTCGACGAGAAGCCGTTGTTCGCGATGAACATCAGGTTCGTCGTCGCGGCGACCCGGCGCTCGAACTTCAGGCCGTAGCTGCCGTAGAGCCCGATCGGGCCGACGAACAGCGACGTCGCGCCGGTCTGCAGGTCCATGTGATAGAGCGTGTCGGAGCAGCACGTGCCGCCGTACGCGTTGCCGGTGATCGTGTCCTGGGCGAAGCCCATGCGCGCGATCCGCGCGGCGTTCGTCGCGGCGGTCGTCACCGTGCCGAAGATCCGGTCGACCCGGAACACGACGTTGTTCACCCAGACGAGGTCGTCGCCGGTGTCGATGTCGCGCGCGGCGGCGCCGTAGAAGCTGTCGCCGATCGGCATCGTCGTGACGGTCGCGAGCTGGCCGCTCGCCGGGTCGATCTGGTAGAGCTCGCTACTGGAGCCGTTCGTGTAGAGCAGCCGCAGGCGACCGTTTTGATCGAGGTGCAGGTTGACCGGGTTGCCGGTCAGCGTGTTCGCGTCGGACCAGACCGTCTGCACGACCGAACCCTGCGCGTCCACGCGCAGGATCGCGTCGGCGGTCGTGTCTTGCAGCAGGACGTAGAAGTCCCGGTTGTCCTCCGCTTGGATGACCTCCCAGACGTAGGACGATGTGCCGGGCAGCATGCCGGTCGCCATCGTCGTCGCATTGCCCTGGCGATCGACACGGACGAGTCCGTCGGATTGGCTGTAGAATTGGCCGCCGAGGATGAAGTCCCCGGTGAACGGTTGTGCGGTGGCGCTCGCGGCCGCGATCGCGATCACGGCGGTGGCGGCGAGGAAGACCTCTCTCATGATCGACTCCTTTCGGATCCCTGCGGATGCCGCCCCGAGCGTAGCAGGTCGCCTTCGGCGCGTCGAGTTCGGCCGTCCCGGGCGGCTCCGATCGAGACGGGGCGCCTGATGCTCCTCGCCTCCTCGAGCCCGTGGCGCCGCGAGATCCTGCGAAACGTCGGAATCGAGGTCGAGTGCGTCGCGCACCGGGTGGACGAGGCGGCGTTCGATCTCGGCGACGACGTGCGCGACGGTGTCCGGCGCCTCGCGGAGGCCAAGGCGCTGAGCGTCGACGGCGGCGACCGCCTCGTGATCGCGGCCGATCAGGTGCTGTGGTTCGACGGCGTCGTCTATGGCAAGGCGGCCGATGCCGACGAGGCGCGGGCGCGCTTGGCGCTGTTTTCGGGCGGCACACAGGAACTCGTGTGCGGCTGGGCGCTCGCCCGGAGCGGGCGCATCCTCGAGTCCGGCGTCGCGATCGCGACGGTGACGACGCGGGACCTCGACGGCGACGCGATCGACCGCTACGTCGCGACCGGTGAGTGGGAGGGCTCGTGCGGGTGCTCGCGCTACGAAGGGGTGGGGCGGCAACTCGTCGAACGCGTCGACGGCGACTTCCACACGGTGCTCGGACTGCCCCTCGAAGCCCTCCTCCCGGCCTTGCGCCGGGCCGGCGCGCCCGGGCTCGTGTGATCCGAGCCCGGATTCGCCTCGCGAGCCCGCGCACCGATTGAGCGCCGAACGCACGGCCCCCACAAGATATGGGGGCCATGTGACCTCCCCGGCTTTTTTGCCGAAATCGCCGTATCCGTCCGGCGCGAATAGCCGAAACATGTGCCACCGAACGGGAGCCCGACGGCGGGCGACCTCGGTCACATAAGTCTCTGGGGCGAATCGAGTTCGATTCGCTCGGTCTCGGGCAGGGGAGCGTCGGATCACCATGGAAGAGCACATCGTACGCCGCGTCGGACGCCGCGTGATGCGCCTTCAGGGCGTCGAGTCGGGAGTGGTCTCCTACTTCCATCTCGACGACACCTGGGACTACGCCGAGGGGGAAGTCCTCGGCATCCAGGTCGACCGACGCTGGACCCTCGGCGGCACCCAGCATCTGTCGGGCGACGTCGTGCGCAGCCGCGTCGACGTCGACCTGCTGCACGTCGAACCGAGGCCACTCGAGGAGCAGGAAGGCAATCTCTACGCGTTCCAGACGCTCCCGATCGACACCGTTCTATCCCGACTGGTCGATGATGCCGCCGACCACATTCGCTTGGGTCGCTTCGAAGAAGCGGCCGATCTTCTGCACCGCGTCCTCGACGCGGAACCGTCCTGTATCGACGCTTACAACCATCTCGGCCTTCTGGCCGAGCGCGACGGGTTGCACCGTCGTGCGCTGCGCTATTACCGACTCGCCTTCCTCATCGGCACGCGTTCACTCCCCTCGACGCTGCCGGGACCACTCCCCTGGTCCTTCCCCTCGAACCGCCCGTTCCTCCGGGCCAGCCATGGGTATGGCCTGGAGCTCTGGCGCGTCGGTAAGTCCACTCCCGCGACGGAGGTGCTCACCCACCTCCTCGACCTGGATGAGGGGGATCCTTTCGGTGCCCGCACTCTCCTCGATGACATCGAGGCCGGAATGACCCCCTGGGCGCAAGCGGTGGTGTAAGGGAAAAGAAGTGACGGGAACCTGGAGGCGCGCGGCGACACCGCGCGCCTCCCTTTTTTTGTACGCGGCGGTAGGGGCACGGTAGGATGAAACGAACACGAGCGTGGCTCGTGCGGCCGAGCGAGAGGAGCCGACACGCGATGCGACGAAGCCTGATGACGAGCCTCGCGGTGTTGCTGCTCGCCGGCGCGGCCGCGGCGCAGCGCGCCTGGGTCACCGGAACGACGACCAGCCCGGTCTACCTCGTCGATCCCACACTGTGCCGGGTGAGTTCGTGCACGATCGGCTCGGAGTCCAGCCGCGGGCTCACCGTCGGGCACGACGGCGGCATCTACCTGAGCGGCTGGACGACCAACGGCATCCTCCGCGTCGATCCGAACACATGCGCCGTGACGACGATCTGCACGGACACGACGAACCTGGTCCTCGGTGCGCCGTACGATCCGGTCGTCAACAACGAAGCCGTCGGGGGACCCGGCCTGTGGATCGTCGACGGCAACGCGCCGCCGTCGCCGCCGTCGCCGGCCGGGCAGCGCAACACCGCGATCGTCGACATTCGTGGCTCGGCGTGCACGATGGACTGCTGGTTCCCGAACACGCAGATCCCGCTGTCGTGGTGCGGCCGCGACCCGTTCAACTGCGGGCAGTTCATCGGCGTCGGGTTCACGACGAGCGACTTCAACGTGACTCGCTACGGCTTGTCCGGCGGCGTGCTCGGCTCCTGCGTGACGTCGACCGTGTGTTCGATGACCGAACCCGCGCAGTACGACGCGTTCCTCGGCCAGGACTGTCACGTGTGGGTGTGGAACAGCTCGCCGGCCGGCAACGTCGGATTCACCCGCGTCGACACGCGCACCGGCACGTGCCAGACGTGCTCGGTCGGGATCACCCATTCGGGTGCCGGCTACGCCGGCGTGTGGGTCGATCCGCCGGAGCGGCCGGGCCACACGGCCTACGTCGCGTACGACGACGGCATGCTCTACACGATCGACCTCAACACGTGCACGATCACGACGATGTGTCGGTCGGGGATCGTGGCCCCGACGAACGCGAACTCCGTCGAGGAGAACCAGCTGACGAGTTGGTTGAACGCGCCCGGCGGGACCCGGACGTTCCATCTGAACTTCGGTCCGGTGCCGGCCGGCACGCGCTACGTGCTCGTGCCGTCGCTGACCCGCACCTGTCGGCGGCCGATCATGGCCGGCAACCTCGAGATCTGGTTCGACCCGGACGCGAACACGCTGCTCGGGCTGCAGGGACTGCTTCCCTATCAGCCGTTCGGCAGCCTGCCGACGACGGGGGAGCGTGACGTCACGTGGAACCTGCGCCACTTCGGCGCCTGCGGCGTCTACTGGATCGCCGGGGCGTTGGGCCCGAACCGCTTGATCGACGTCAGCAACGTGATCAAGGTCACGGTCTGATCGACCGGCCGAGCCGCGCTTGCTACCGGGTCGCGGCGTCGAGCACGGCGGCGAGCGCGTCGCCGTATGCGGGGTCGTAGTAGAGGCGTGTCTGTCGGCCGGGGAAGTTCTGCATCATCGACAGCCACGGTGCGTCTTGCTCGATCGGTCGGACGACGCCGTCGGCGTCGACGGTCGGGATGACCTTCGCGAACGCCGCGCGCGCTTCGGTGCCCTCGGCGAGTGCCGCCGACGCCGACAGGTAGAGCGTGCCCTGCCAATCGTCGAGCGTGACGTGGAGCCGTGCCTCGTCGTCGAGGTCCGCGATCGCCGCTTCGACCCGTGCGATGCGCGTGTCGGCGCCGCTCAGGTCGACGTGCGCGTAGATGCACTTCCGGCAGAGGATCGCCCGCGCCATCCGGCGCATCGCGTCGTGGCGCGCGCTCGACGCCCCGTCGGCGGCCCACGCCTTGAGCGCGACGTGGATGTCGCTGTCGTCGAGGTCGAGGAACGACTCGGTCGTCGGCGGCGTGTCGCCGAGCAGTGCCGCGACGCCGGGCGGCGTGCGGACCGGGAGCGCTTCGCCCTCGCGCACCGTCGCACGCGCCGTTTCGAGCAGGTTGCCGAGCATCGCCTCCATCGCGCGCACCGTGCGGTGATGGTAGACCTGCAGGTGGATGCTGCGGCGCGCGAACAGGTAGGACTCGACCGCGTGGAGCCCCTTGATCACGTCGATCCCGAGGCGCAGTCGGCCGTCGCGACCGCGTCCGGGGCGGAGCACGTTCAGGATCCACGCGAGGTCGATCACGCCGTACGCGACGCCGGTCATCAGGCTGTCGCGGCGCAGGTAGTCGAGCCGGTCGGCGTCGAGTTGGCTCGAAACGATGTCCTGGGCGAGGAGGTCGTCGGCGTCCCCGGCGATCAGGTCCGCGACGAAGGCGACGTCGACGTCGTGGCGCTGGAGCACGCGGTGCACCTCGCTCGACTCGTCGAGGACGATGCGCCGTGACCACGCTTCGTGTTCGCCCATCACATCGCCGAGGACGTGCTCGAACGTGTGCGAGAAGGGCCCGTGGCCGACATCGTGGAGGAGGGCGGCGACGAGGATTTCGCGACGCTTGTCGAGCGTGGCGGCGATCGCGTCGTCGTCACGCGCGAAGCCGGCGAGGCGGTCGAGCATCTTGCCCGCGACGTGCAGCACGCCGAGGCTGTGGATGAACCGGCTGTGTTCGGCGCCCGGGAACACGAGGTGCGCGAGTCCGAGCTGGCGGATTCGGCGCAGACGCTGCACGGATCGGGTCTCGAGCAGATCGAGCAGGGCACGCTCCGCCGCGGGGACGACGATGATGTCGTGCAGCGGATCGCGAAAGACGCGGTCGGTCGGCGTGCCGGCCATGGCCGAACGCTATCGCGTCGCGGTCCGTCTTTCAACCGCCGTGCGGACGGAGTAGGATTCAGGACGGCGGGCCCGAGCGTGTGGGCGCCGCTGCCGGTGCGAGGACGCGAAGAGTGTCGCGAGGGAGATGACATGACGGACGCGTTCGGCGGAGCGTGGTGGTCGATCGAGTTGCCCGAGGGGTGGCGGGGCGACCAGGACGAGGATTGCGCGACGATCGTCTCGCCCGACGAGATCGGGGCGCTGCAGGTCAGCGCGTTCAAGAACGAAGAGACCGTCGTCACCGAGGAGGACCTGAACGCGTTCGCCGAGGAGCGGCTCGACGCGTCCGCGGTGAGCGAGCGGGTGACCCTCGGCACGTTCGACGGCCTGACGATCGACTACACCGAGAGCGACGAGGACGGCGACACGTGGTGGCGCGAGTGGGTGCTACGCTGCGGTCGGATCCTGCTCTACGCGACCTATTGCTGCGACGTGCGCGAGAAAGGCACCGAGGACGCGGCGGTCGATGCGATCCTCGACACGCTCTGCGGCCACGAGGAGCACGACGGCGATTCGATGCCCGAGGGCGTCGACGACGAGGAGCACGATCGTCCGGAGCCCGATGACGACGACGATGATGATGACGACGACGACGATGAGGATGCGTAACGGGGCGCTGATCGTCGCGCTCGCGCTCGTCGCCGGCTGCTCGTCGCTCCGGCTCGACGTCGACCACGACCTCTCAGCCGATTTCGCCGGCTACTCGACCTACCGCTGGGCGACCCGGCCGCCGACGAAGGACGGCGGGCCGCCGCAGGACGACCTGCAGCTCCGCCGCGTGCGCGATGCGCTCGAAACAGAACTCGACCGCCGCGGCCTCGCCCCGGCCGGTGCCGGGGACCCCGACGTGCTCGTTCGCTACCGCTACGACCACGGGGATCGCTGGTCGCCGGGACCGCCGGCGTCCGTCGCGGTCGGCTACGGCGCATGGCCCGGCGCGGCCGTCGGCTACGGCGTCCCCTACGGCTATCGGTATGCGACGGCCTGGGGCCCGGTCTACGACGACGGACCGATCGTCCGGCCGGTCTGGCGCATCTCGGTCGAGTTGATCGACGCGAAGACGGAGCGGGTGATCTGGCACGGCGTCGCGGAGGACGTCGTCGATCGAGGCGACACGCCGCAGCAGCGCGCCGAACGGATCCGGCTCGCGATCGCGGGTCTCCTCGGTCGCTACCCGCCGCGCGGATGAAGAACACGATGGACCCGCGCCTGCTCGCCGCGCGTCACGCGCTCGGGCTGCTCCGGCCGGTGCAGTTGTGCGACGTCGCGCGCGCGTGGCTCGCCGCCGGCCTCTATTCGCCGGCGCTCGCGCGGCTCGGCGCGGCCCGCGACCTCGATCCCGGCGAGGTCGCGGGACTCTTCGTCGACGCGCTCGAGGAGCGCGGCATCCCGGTTCCCCGGCAACGCGACGCGGTGCTCCGCGTGGCCGACCACTACGCCGAGCAGATGCTCGACGAGTTCACCGACCGGCTCGAACTCACCCGGAAGCTGATCCGCGACGCATACGCGCGGTGGGACGAGGACCGCGATCGGAGTCTCGACGCGTTCGTCTACTGGGAGCGGGAGTGGTCGTTCGCACGCGACGCCGAGCGGCGCGCGGAGTGCGAGGCCGCGATCCGCGAGACCGCCGCGCTCTTTCTCGACCGACGTCGTCGCGGCGTGATCGCCTGAACCGAGGAGGGGCGTGACGATGGGGCGTGAACGCGAGATCGAGCCGAAGCTCTGGCGCTACGAGATCGACGGAATCTGGGAGGTGCTCGCCGGCAAGACGAACGTCGACAACGACATCTTGTCGTTGCGCGTCGCCGCGCAGAACGACTATTGGTTCCACGTTCACGGCATGCCGGGGAGCCACGTCGTGCTGCGGGTCGGCGACGAAGACCCGCCGCGGGACGTTCTCCAGCGCGCCGCCGCGATCGCCGCCTACCACAGCAAGGCCCGCGAAGGCGGCGTCGTCCCGGTCTCCTGCACCCGCGCCCGCCACGTCACGAAACCCCGCGGCGCCAAGACCGGCACCGTCGAGATCCGCAAAGAGACCACCCTCAAAGTCCGCCCCGCACTCCCGTAGCACGACCAGTATCGTCGGTCGCTCGCAGCCCGCGCCCCGCTCAGCCCTCCGCGCCAGTCTGCGTCTTCCTCCTCCAACGTCTTCAGTGGCCGGCGGTGGGGGGTAGACGGGGTGCAGATCCGGTCGTATCGCGGGCG
>JAUHXU010000002.1 GCA_030426805.1 bacterium | reverse complement strand
CCGCCGGCGCACCTGTCCGTCACAGGTGCTCGAAGCACAGGGCTTCGGGTGGTGCTACCGGCGGCCGGGCTGATGGTATCCAGCTCGATCCGAGGCCGAGCGTTTACCACGCTGGGGATGGTACAGGCTTCGAGGCAGGCGGCGGGCCGCTGGTGCGTTTGAGTGCGCTTGGCGCGCGGGTTCTGCACCACTCACGGGGCATCCATGCGGGTCGCGGGCCGATGTTGCACCAAGGCGCGTCGAAGCCGCTGCAAATGACCGGCATCAGGTGCAGAATCACCCCGCCAAGCGCACGCATCACGAGATTCGGTGCACAACCGGGCCACCAAACGCAGTGAACGAACGCGCGACAGCTCGCTAACGCGAAATTGACGCGGAATGGGACAGGATCGTCGCACCGAGGGGTCGCTGGCACGGATCTGGCGCGAAATGGGACAGATTGGCGGCAGCGAACTTCCGGCTCGGCGACGTCAGTCGTCGGGTTCGCAGACGCGCAGCAGGCGGTCGAGCAACGGGGCGAGCCCGTCACCGGTGGGTGCGCAGATGCCGAAGACCGGCAGGCCGAGCGCGTCGGACAGTTGCGCGGCGTGGTCGACATCGCCCCACAGGTCGCGTTTCGTCGCGGCGACGACGCGCGGCTTGGTCGCCATCTCCGGGTCGAAGCGCTCGACCTCGCGCTCGAGCACGCGATACGCCTCGATCGGGTCGGGGCTGTCCTCGCCGACCGGATCGATCAGGAACAGGAGCGCGCGGGTCCGCTCGAGGTGGCGCAAGAACCGACGTCCGAGTCCCCGCCCTTCGTGCGCGCCCTCGATCAGCCCGGGGACGTCGGCGATCACGACCGTGCGACGATCGGCGAACTCGACGAGACCGAGGCTCGGCTGGAGCGTCGTGAACGGGTAGTCCGCGACCTTCGGCTTGGCCGCCGACACGCGCGACAGGAACGTCGACTTGCCGGCATTCGGGTAGCCGATCAAGCCGACGTCGGCGATGAGCTTGAGCTCGACGCGGAGCCATCGCGACTCGCCGGGCTCGCCCTTCGTGCACTCGCGGGGCACGCGGTTCGTCGACGTCGCGAACGCCTTGTTCCCCTTGCCGGGCTTGCCCCCCTTGGCGACGACGACGCGATCGCCGTCGGCGACGAGATCGCGCAACACGAGTCCGGTATCGCGGTCGCGGACGATCGTGCCGAGCGGAACCTGCACGACGCGATCTTCGCCCTGCTTGCCGACGCAGTTCGATCCCTGGCCGGCCTTGCCGGCGGTCGCACGAACGTGCACGTTCTGCCGCAGGTGGCGCAGGCTGCCGACCGTCGGATCGGCGACGAAGATCACGTTGCCGCCGCGCCCGCCGTCACCGCCGTCGGGACCGCCACGCGGGACGTAGCGCTCGCGGCGAAACGAGACGACACCGTCGCCCCCCTTGCCGCCTTCGACGTAGACCTGGGCTTCATCGTGGAACATGGAATCCGCCCGTCAACGCGCGCGGTCGACCCGCACCCGGATCGCCGGCGCGAGCGCCGAGACTACTCGGCCGCGGGGACGATGTTGATGCGGCGACGCGAGCCAAACTCGACGGTGCCGTCGACCAGCGCGAACAACGTGTAGTCGCGCCCCTGTCCGACGTTGTCGCCCGGGTGAAACTGCGTGCCGCGCTGCCGGACGATGATCGAACCGGCCGTGACGCGCTGGCCACCGAAGCGCTTGACGCCGAGGTACTGCGGGTTGGAGTCGCGGCCGTTGCGGGTCGAGCCCTGACCTTTTTTGTGCGCCATGAGATCTACCCTTCGATGCGCGTCACGCGGACGTCGGTGTGGAGTTGGCGGTGGCCACGCTTGCGGGCGTAGTTCTTGCGCCGCTTGAACTTGAAGACGACGACCTTGTCGCCCTTGGCCTGCCGGACGATCTCGCCGACGACCGCGGCGCCGTCGACGGTCGGCGTGCCGATCCGCGGCTCGCCGGAGCCCCCGACGAGCAGCACCGCGTCGAAGCGGACCTCGTCGCCGGCCTCGCCGGCCACCCGGTCCACACGGATCGTCTCGCCCTCGCTGGCGCGGACCTGTCGGCCCCCCGCCTTGAAGATCGCGTAGGTCATCGTTCTGCGCCGTCTCCGATGCGCCGACCCGCCACCCGCCGCCGAGGACCGGGGCGTCGCCCGGTTCCAACCTCGCCGGGCAGAGCCCGAGTCGTGGACGGGAAACATAGCCGATCCCGGACGGACGGCAAGGGCGGCGGCCCGCTACAGGTAGTGCTCGAGATCCAGGGAGAGGTCGTGGACCCGCTCGTGGTAGATCAGCCGCAGCTCGTCATACCGGAGCATCGCGTCCGGCGTGATCCGCACGACCTTGTTGAACGTGTCTTCCATCTCCATCAGCGCCTTGCGCCGGGCGTTCTGGAAGAAGCTCGCCATCTCCGGGAACAGCCGGACCTCGATCTCGGCGCAATTCGGCCGGGTCATCTCGCCCCGGATCCGGCGGAGGATCGTGTGGGAGACCGACTCGGCTCGCTTCACGGTCCCCAGCCCGTGGCACGCCGGGCACGGCCCGGTCGACGACGCGAAGAGGCTCGGGCGCACGCGCTGTCGCGTCAGCTCGATGATCCCGAACATGCTCATCCCCTCCATCCGGAACCGCGCGCGGTCCTTCCGGAGTTCGTCGCGCATCGCCCGCTCGACGCGGCGGCGGTGGCGCTCCTTGCTCATGTCGATGAAGTCGATGATCACGAGCCCGCCGAGATCGCGCAGACGGAGTTGCCGGACGATCTCGGGGATCGCGTGCACGTTCGTGCGCAGCGCGGTCTCCTCGAGGTCGGTCTCCTCCTTGTTCTTCCCGCTGTTGACGTCGATCGCGACGAGCGCCTCGGTCTGGTCGAGCACGATCGACGCGCCGTTCTTCAGCTGGATCTTGCGCTGGTAGATCTTCTCGACTTCGCCGTCGAGATCGAACTCGGTGAACAGCGGCTTCGGCTTGTCGTGGAGCTGCACGCGATCGGCGTACTGCGGCATCACGTTCTTCGTGAACTCGAGGCAGCGGTTGTAGTGCTTCTCGGTGTCGATCACGACCGCCTCGGTGTCCGGCGTGAACAGGTCGCGCACCGACCGCAAGATCAGGTCGGACTCGCGATAGAGACACGCCGGCGCCTTCGCGGTCTTCAGCCGCTTGACGAGCACGTTCCACATCTTCAGCAGGAACTCGCCATCGCGCTCGAGATCCTGTCGCGGGTGGTCCTCGCCGGCCGTGCGGATGATGAAGCCCAACCCCTCGGGGATGTCGAAGCCCTGCAAGATCTCCTTGAGGCGCTTGCGCTCCTCCTCGTCGGCGATCTTGCGGCTGACCCCGGTGCGGCGCAGGTTCGGCATCAGCACGAGGTAGCAACCCGGGATCGACACGTAGGTCGTCAGCGTCGCGCCCTTCTGCCCGATGCCCTGCTTCGTCACCTGCACGACGACCGAGTCGCCGAGCTTGAGCAACTCGTCGATGTTCTGCTTCTCGTCGGGGCGCTTGTCGGCGTCCCCGGACTCCGCGAGTTCGAGGAAGTCGGTGACGCGATCCTGATCGACCACGGGCGCGACGTCGGACGCGTGTAGGAAGCCGTTCTTGCCCTCGCCGTAGTCGATGAACGCAGCCCCGATCGACGGTTCGATGTTGACCACGCGACCGAGGTAGATGTTGCCGAGGCACGTATCGTCCCCGACGCGATCGACGTAGAACTCCTCGAGCCGATCCTCGGCGACGACGGCGACGCGATCCTCCTGATCGTCGCGCGTCGAGATCAGAATCCGCCGCCCGGCCTTGCCCTCGCCGGGCGCGTAGCGGCGCTGCGCCGCCGCCTCGGTGCCCGCGGCCGGCGGGCGCGTCGGCTTGCGCTCGGAGGGCGGCGTCGACTTGCCGCCGCCGGAGCGTCGGGACGAGCGCGCCTTCGAGCGCGATCCGGACCGGGACGACTTCCCCCCGCGACTGCCGGACGCGCGCCGCGAACGGCGACCGCGGCCGCCGCCACTGTCGCGCGAGTCGTCGTCCGAACGGTCGTCGTCGCGCCGGTCGTCGTCTTGGCGCGAACGCCTGCCCGACGCGCGCTTGCCACCGCGCGACCGACGCGGCGCATCGTCGTCCCGATCGCGGTCGCGATCATCGTCGCGGTCCCAGTCCCGGTCGTCGTCCCGGTCGTCGCGTGCACGCCTGCTGCGAGACCGCCCCCGACGCGAGCGCGGCTCGTCGTCGCGGTCCCGGTCATGATCCCGGTCGTCGTCGCGATCCCGACCGCGGCGCGATCGCCGCTCATCGCGGTCGTCCCGGTCGTCCCGGTCATCGCGCTCGGCGCGCGCGCGGCGCTTGCGCTTGACGATCGGCGACGCGTCGTCATCGGCCGCGTCGGACCGACGACGGCGCTTCACGCGCCGGCGATCGTCGTCGCGGTCCCGGTCGTCACCATCGGCGTCACTCCGTCGGCTGCGAGCCCGTACGCTCTCGCCGGCGTCCCCGTCGGCCACCGTGGCCGCGCGGGTCGCGGCCGTCTTCTTGCGTCTCACCATGGGTCGGGCGCCTCCTGCGCCCCGGATTCTGTCTGTTGCCTTTGCCGCTGCGCCCACGTCGATCGGGCGGGGCCTTGCGCGGGCGGTCGGGTCGGGACGCGGCGGGAGCGAGCGATCGCTCCCGGACCGCGATCCGAACGACGTCGAGTGCCGCCAGGTTCGCCGGGGTGGCCCCCAGCGCGCGCAGCACTTCCTCGGGGCGCGTGGATCGCCCCTCTTCCGCGCGCACGGCGAGCAGCAGTCGCTCGCCATCGTCGCGGATCGACTCGACCAGCGGCCGGATATCGACCTCCGTCGTCCGATCGGGCCGCACGCGTTCGACCGGAACCGATGCGGCCGCCACGAAGCGCTCGATCGCGCCCGGCTGGGGTCGCCACGGTCCCGTGATCGCGTAGTCCATTCCGCTCGCGACGAGCTTCTCCCCGGGGCGGATCGGCCGAATGCCGATCACTTCGAGTCCCGCCGGGAGATGCCGATTCAAACGAGCGACGATGCCCGCCCGACGCAGCGGAATGGAGAACGCCACTTCGAGCACCTCCGCGGCCCCGCCGACCCCGACCGGAATCGGGTGCGGAAGCGCGATGCGCGGGCGCGGCTGCTTGCCGTGCGAGCGCGCGACGGGTAGCCCGGCGCGCCTGAACGCCCATCCGAACTGGCGAACCAGGTCGAGATGCGACGTGAAGCGAGCGCGGCCGTCCCGCCGAAAACGGAGGCGGAAGGTGGGTTCGCGGTTCACGGACCTACCGGAGATCCTCGTCCTGCCCACGACCGGACCGGCCGCGAGCCACAAGTGAATGGGTTTCGATGCGCGGCGCCACGGGCCGCCCGCCCGTCCGCCGGTCGCCGACAAGAATAGCCGCTTTCGCCCCGAAATCAAAACCCCGCGACAGGCGCCGATTTCCGCTCGGGAGACCCGGTGGTCGGCGAGAAGCTGATCCGCCGACGCTCGCAGCCGACGGGGACGTCGCGCGCGCCGCCGCCGCGGTCGGGATGCCGACCGACCAGTTCGCGGCGCGACTCGACGACCACGGACTCGCCTGATCCCCCGCGAAGCGACATGAAAAAAGGCCGGGACACCCTCGCGGGCATCCCGGCCGTTTGGTTCTGAGTGACGGTTCGTCAGGGGAGGCTCAGTCCTGACTCGCGCCCTCGGCCGGCTTCTCGTCCGGCGACGCCTGGGTCGGGCCGAAGATGCGCTCGTTCTCCGAACGCAGCTTCTCGCGACGGCGCGTCACCTCTTGCTCGATCACCTTCTGGGTCTCCTCCGGCGAACGGATCAGGTAGGGCGTGATGAAGACGAGGAGCGACTCCTTCGTCTTGCGGACACGCTTCCACTTGAACGCGTAGCCGATGATCGGGATGTCCCCCAGGAACGGGATCTTGCGCACCTGCTCGAACTCGTCCTCGGTGACGAGACCACCGATCACGGCCGTCTGGCCGCTCTCGAGGATCATCTTCGTCACGAGCGTCCGGCTCTGGATCTGCGGCAAGTCGATCGACAGGTCGCCGATCTGGAACCGGTTGAAGCCGGGCAGCGTCGGGCTGTTCGTTCCGGTCGCAAACGACTCCGACTCCGGGATGACCGTCATGATCATCTTCTCGGTGTCCGGAATGATGTGCGGGATGAACAGCAGCTGGAAGCCGGTCTGCACCGGCGAGTTCCGCGCTTCCTTGATCGAGAACTCGAGGCCGCCGGCCTGGCCCTGCTCGGCCTCGGACTCGGCATACCGCACCGTGTCGCCGACGAAGATCGTCGCCTCCTGGTGGTCGAGTGCGATCAGCTTCGGCGCCTGAACGATCGACGACTTCGCATCGTCCTTCAGCAGACGCAGCGTCGCCATCGTCTGCGAGAAGTCGAGGATGCCGTAGGTCGTCGCCGCGGCGAGTTGATCGTCGCTCAGCGGCAGCGGACCGTCCGAGATGCTCGGGATGATGTCGTCGTCCCAGCCACCCCGTCCGACGTCGAACGGGAGGCGCGACGGCACGATCCCGCCGTTGGTGAAGACCTGGAAGCCGTTGGCCCAGTCGACACCGAAGTCGAACAGATCGGTGTTGCGCGTCGACACGAACTTCACGTCGAGGAAGATCTGCGCCGGCTCCACGTCGAGCCGCTCGATGATCCTGTCGATCGCGTCCAGCGTCGGCTTGGTGTCCTTCACGATGATCGTGTTGCGCTCGAGGATGTAGTCGAGCTCACCCAGCGGCGAGAGCGCCTTGCGCAACGCGTTGAGCAGGAAGAAGTTCTTCTCCAGGCCCTTGGCGTCCTTCGCACGGTTCTCGATCGGCTGGCCGACCGCGTAGTCGGTCTTGATCGTCGCGGTGTAGGTGCCCGGCGGACGCAGGAACTTCAACCGGAAGATCCGCGTCTCCAGCTGCTCCTGCAAGCTCGACGGGGAGACGACGCGCAGGATGCCGCGGTCCTCCTCGACGATCGTGAAGCCGAGCGTCTTGACGATGGTCTCGAGCGCGTCGCGCCACGGGATGTCCGTGAGGCGAACGTTGACGAGTCCCTGCACCTCGGGGCTGACGATGATGTTCGCCCCGCCGATGCGCGAGATCGCGTCGATGACCTTCTTGACGTCCGCATCCTCGAAGAAGAAGTTCACGCGCGGCGGTTTCTCGACGCGGTAGACGTTCACGCCTTCCTCGATCAGGACGCAACCGGCGATCTCGGCGACGTACTCGAGCGCCTTGAACCACTCCAGTTGGTCACACTTGAAGTCGACCGGCTCGTCGCCGCCGGACATCACGAAGATGTTGGCGCCGGTAACCGTCCGAATGTGATCGACCACGTCCTTGAGCGCACGACCGCTCACATCCATCGTGATCTTCGCGCGGCGAATCTTCGCCCGACTCTCGACCTTCTTCTCGCCGTCGTCGCCCCCTTGAGCGAACGCACCACCGGCGAGTGCGAGAATCAGGGCACAAGCGGTAGCGCCGCGTGCCGTCCGATTCAGAACCATCTTTCGAACCTCCCCAAGTCGTTCATTCCACCCTGTGTGAGGTCTTACTCCCACCTCCGGATGATTCGCACATCGCGGAAGACGAACTCGACCTCCTCGGAGCGAATGTCATGGATCTTCACGTCTTCGTCGAGCATCTCGCCCTTCTCGAAGACGCGCCCGTTGATGATCGCGACCGGGCTCCCCTTGACGGAGATGATCCCGCTGATCGCGATCGGACGCTTCGAGAACTCGCTGATGACCATGGCCTTGTTCTTCAGGCCGTAGATCTTCACGACGAGTGCCTTCGTGTCGGGATCGCCGGTGTCGGTCGTGCCGAGTTGCTTCGCCACGAGGTCGAATTGCGATACGACCTGACCGAGCTCACCCTTCTTGAAGTAGTGCTGCATCTTCGTCAGGATCATCTCGAGGTCCTGCACCGACAGGCCGGTCTTCACGGCGATGCGGCGGTCCTTGATGATCCGTGCGAGCGGATCGAGCACCTCGCGCTCGAGTTCACGCTGCAGCGGTCCCGCGGTGACGAGGCGATCGTTGCGGGCGTTCGACAACTGCGCGCTCAGGTTGCCCACGCGCTCGTCGATCTGCTTCTTGATCTCCATCTGGCGGATGATCAGCGGCTCGTTCTCCTCCGCGACGATCATGTCGTTGATCTGCTTCAGCTCACCGACCGCCCAGGCGACGAAACGCTTCTGCTTCGCGAAACGCTCGGCACCGTTGCCCTCGCCTTCCTCGTTCTCGGCGACCTTCGGTCGGCGCGGATCCTTGAAGGGGTCGCGACGGCCGTCGACCACGACCGGGTCGAGGTGGTGACGGAGAATCTCGATCTCGTTGCGTTGCGCCATGATCTGGTCGCGCAGCGCCTCGCGCTTGTCGTCGATCTTCGCGATCTTCACGCGGTCCGACGCGGCGGCCCCGGCGTGATACGCGTAGGTCTCGATCGTGATCCCGCCGGTGAGGCGCATGTCCTCGTCCGCGGGCGTGCGCTTGTCCGGCTTGAAGGAGAAGTCCTCGACCGCGACGAAGCGCTCGTAGTTCTCGAACTTGTTGATGAAGCGCACCAGGTCGCGGAACGTGCCGCTGACCTTGAGCTTGTAGACGAAGCGCTCGAACGCGGTCGCGCTCTTGCCCTTCTTCTTCGCGCTACGGCGCGCCGGCGCGTCCAACCCCGTCAGCTCGATCCCCGCGTCCGTCTGGAACTCGTTGATCCGGTTGACGAAGTTGTTGATCTGCTTGTCTTCGGGCAGGATCTTGACGTACTCCTCGACGTTCTCGCGAAGGATGATCACCTCGCGCTCGAGCGCAGGGATCATCCGCTTCTTCGCGAGCGCCTTGACGATGTCGTTGCGCACGCCCTGGATCTTCTGCTTGCCCTGCTCCGCTTTCTCGTACGAGCTGTAGGTGAGATACAGTGCGCCTGCAGTCAGCAGCACCGTCACCCCCACCACTGCGAGGAGCGCCTTCTTTTCGCCCAGGTTACCCACCTGCCACCTCCGGCTTTTCTACGTGTCCGCCGAGCGTGCTCGGTCGTTCCTCACTCACTTGCTCTTCTTCTTCGCCGGCGCCTTCTTGGCCGGCTTCTTCGACTTCTTCTTCGCCGGCTCGTTGGAGCGCAGCTTCATCGAGAAGTCGAACTTCCACGCGACGTTCGGCTCGAGGCCGTCGGTAAACGACTGCTGCTTACCCTCGGGGTAATCGATGTCGTAGAGCCCGCTCGAGTAGAACGGCGACTCGGTCAGATCCCGGTGGAAGTCACTCAGCTTGCGCGAGTGCTGCGAGGCGCTGTAGCCGGCGAACCGGAACGTGCCCGGCTTGCTCTGCTTGCGCTTCTTGCCCTTGCCGGGGCTGCGCGCCGACAGCGAGTTGATCCACACGAGGTGACGCTCGGTGTCGCCCTTGTTCTCGACGACCTCCCAGAACTGGTCGAGCTTCTTCGACCAGAGGACGCGCGCGGCGCCGATGCCCTGGATGGTCTCCGTGCGACGCGCGAACTCCTTCTTCTCGGCTTGCAGCTTCTCCGCGTAGACGCGGTGCGGCTTGACGAGTTCGAGTTCGGCGGTCACCTTGCTCAGCTCGCTCTCCACCTCGGCGAGGCGGCCGTATTCCATGTAGAGGAACGCGGCGAACGAGCCCGCGACGAGCAGGACGCACACCAGGATGCCGACGAACTGGCCGATCGGCGTCCGCTGCTTCGGTGTGAAGTCCTGCGGGATCAGGTTGACAGTGATCATCGTGCCACCCCCTTACGCGACCTGCAGACGGGACGCGAGACCGACCGCGATCGCGAGTTGCGGCGCGTTCTCTTCGAGCAACTCGCGGTCGACGCGATCGGAGCTCTTCAGGTACTCGACCGGGCTCCAGAGCGACGTCTTCTTCTCGAAGATGCGCTCGAGCGACTCCTCGAGCGTCATCAGGCGCGATGCGCCGCCGCTCAGAAACACCTCGTCGACCTCGCGATCGAACTGGTTCTCGTAGTAGTCGAAGCTCAGGCGAATCTCGTTTCCGATGTCGTCGATGTAGGGGAAGATCGCGTCCTTGACGTCTTCGATCTGGTCCCCCGGATCGCGCTTGAGCAGCTCTGCCTCGTGCAGGTCGACGCTCAGCTTCTTCGAGATGCCGCCGGTGAAGTCGTCGCCACCGAGGTAGATCTCGCGCGTGAAGAACGAGCTGGTGCCGCGCACGATGTTGATGTTCGTCTTGTTCGCACCGATGTCGATCAGGGCGACCACGCGGTCGTCGTCGGCGATCGCCTCGCCGCCGGTCGCCATGAACTCATACGCGTTGCCGAGCGCGAACGCGTCGACGTCGATGATCTCGGGCTGCAGGCCGAGGCCCGTCAGCATCCCGAAGTGGTCCTCGACGAGGCTCCGCTTGCAGGCGACGAGCAGAACGCGCATCTCGGCGTCCTGACCGGCCTCGACGCGCACCGCCTGGTCGAGGTCGTCGAGGCGCTGACAATCGAGCACGACCTCGTCGACGTCGAACGGGATGTACTTGTCCGCCTCGAAGCGGATCGCGTTCTTCAACTCGTCGTCGTTCATCTGAACGAGGTTGAGGTAGCGGACGATCACCGACTTGCCGCTGACCGACGTGACGACGCGCTTCGTGCGGAAGCGGCAGCTCGACATCACCTCGTTGATCGCGTCGGAGATGCTCCCCTCCGCGTAGACCTGCGCCTGGCCGAACTCGGTGAGGACGAACTCGTTGCCGACGAGGCTCATCTCGACTGCCTTGACGGCGTGCGAGCCGATGTCGAGGCCGACGATACTCTTGGTGCGTTTGAAGACCATGGTCCCCTACCCGTCGCCGCGCTCCGGCAGAGCGGGCGCCGTCCTTTCGTTCTCACGGTGAGGCTCGGAATGCCCCCACGACGTGGGAAGTCATCGACAATCAGCGAAAGTCGACTTAAGACGGCGGCGGGTTGCCCGAGAATCGGCGACGAGGGGCACGGCGGCACCGCGGAGGCGCGCAAGTCGTGGCAGGGCATCCACGTCCGGCGCCTGGCGCGCTCAGGGCGGACCGTGGTCGGGCGGAGCGTCGACAAAAAAACCCGCGGACCGGCCCGTCGAGCCGGGGTCCGCGGGCCGGCGACTACACGTCGTCGACGGCGTCCTGGTAGGTCGGGAGGTCGTCGTCTTCGCGGCCTTCCCCGAGCGGCGTGCTCGCCTCCGCGAGCCCTTCGCCCCGCCGCCCGTGGCCGATCTTCGCGTTGTAGCGCTTGAGCTGGCGGACCAGCTTGTCGACCGTGCCGTCGATCGCCGCGTAGAGGTCGTCGGCGACGTCGTGCGCGACGACCGACGTGTTCTTCGTGCCGGTCAGGATCATCTCGGCCCGTTGCTGGTCGCTGTCGACGTCGAGCGTCACCTGCAAGTTGGTCCCGCGATCGAACACGCGCTGGATGCGGTCGACCTTCGACTCGATGTACTCACGCAACGCAGGCGTCATGTCGACGTGCCGAGCGGTGATGTTGACGTTCATCGCGAGACTCCTCTCTGACGGCGACTCCCGGAGCGCGACCCACGGACGCGTTGCGACGCGGATCGGATCGGTCGCCGAGCGGGTGATGCGGAACGGGGCGATCGCAATGTCGCGAGATGCGACGGGGCGGGTTTGTCGATGAGCGGGCGCTCATTCGAGCGTCTGTTCACACGGCATCGGTGTTCGACGGCATGCCTCATCGACCTGTCCGATGATACCCCGCGCCCCCTTGGTGTCAAGCGCAACCGGGTGGCGCATCGGGGGCGTATTCGACGCGGACGAGCGTCAGGCCGCGCGCGGGCGCGTTCGGCCCGGCGACCCGCCGGTCGCACGCGGCGAGCACCCGCGCGACGTCGTCCGCCGGGCGCCGACCGACGCCGATCTCGAGCAGCGTTCCGACGAGTGCGCGGACCATGTTGTAGAGGAAACCGTCGGCCGTGAATCGAAATCGTACGCGCGTCCCGTCGCGCTCGACGCCCGCCTCGAAGAGCGTGCGTACCGCGCTTCGCCCCGCGCGCACCGGATCGACGGTCGCGAAGGAACGAAAATCGTGTTGCCCGACGAGCGCCGTCGCAGCCGCGCGCATCGCATCGACGTCGAGCGCAGCGGGGTGATGATGTACGCGCCCACGGCCGACCACCGGACGGGTGCGACGCGTCTCGACGACGTATTCGTACGTCTTCGCCGTCGCGTCGTAGCGCGCGTGAAACGCCCACGGCACGTCTTCGACCGCGAGAACGACGACGTCGTCGGGGAGATTCGCGTTGAGGGCGCCGGCGAGCCGGTCGGTCGGAATGCGCGTGCGCACGCGCACGTTCGCGACCTGGCCGAACGCGTGCACGCCCGCGTCCGTTCGGCCGCTGCCGTTGATCCGCCGCCGCTCGCCGGTGACGCGCTCGATGGCGTCCTCGATGACGCCTTGGATCGTCGCGCCCTGCGGCTGGACCTGCCACCCGAGGTAGCGGCTCCCGTCATACTCGATCGTGAGCTTCAGGTTGCGCGGCGACGCGTCGGACACGGCGGCACGCGCCCGCGTCAGAACTGCTTGCGCTGGCGCGACGACGGAATGCCGAGCGCCTTGCGATACTTCGTGACGGTGCGTCGCGCGATACTGAGGCCGAGTTCTTCGGACAGCTTCTTGACGATGTCCTCGTCGGACAGCGGCGCCGTCGCGTCCTCTCGGTCGATCAGTTCCTTGATCCGCGACTTCACGCTGACACGACTCTCGACACCGCCACCGGCGACGTCGGTCGCGCCGGTGAAGAAGAACTTCAGCGGATGGATGCCCTGGGGCGACTGCATCCACTTGTCGGAGATCGCGCGACTCACGGTCGAGACGTGGATCCCGACGACGTCGGCGACGTCCTGCATCTTCAGCGGCTTGAGCGAGTGGATTCCGTGGTCGAAGAACTCCTGCTGGCGGTCGACGATCGCACAGCAAACCTTGTTCAACGTACTGCGACGCTGCTCGATGCTCTCGATCAGCCAGCGCGCGCTCTCGAGCTTCTTCTTGACGTACTCGCGCACTTTCGGATTGTCGCGCTCGGCCGCGAGCAACTCGCGATACCGCGGCGAAATCGTCAGCCGCGGCAGGAAGTGATCCTGGATTTGGACCTCGTAGCGCCCGTCGACCCACTCGACGACGACGTCGGGGGAAACCGGCGCCGCGCGCTCGTCGTGGAAGCGGGCACCGGGTGCAGGATCGAGGCGCCCGATCTCGGCGCGCATCTCCTTGACCTTGTCGAGCGTCTGCCCGGTCGCCTTCGCGACGCGCGGCAGCTTGTTCTTCATCAGGTCCTCGAAGTGGTGCTCGATCAGCTCGCGCATCAGGTAGTAGTCGCGCGACTCGGGGTGCAGCTGCAGCACGAGGCACTCGACGACGTTGCGTGCGCCGATCCCCGCGGGCTCGAGCGATTGCAGGACGTGAACGGCCTGCTCGACTTCGTCGTCGGTATACGCCTCCTCGAGGCCCGAGACCAGATCGAGCGGATCCTGCGGCAGGAAGCCGTGCTCGTCGAGGTTGTTGATGAAGTACTCGCACAACTCCGACACGCGCGGCTCGACGTCGAGCAGGTGGAGCTGACCGACGAGCAAGTCCGACATGCTGGCCGGCGGCGACGCGGTGTTCTGCAGCGCTTCGAGCTTCTTGTCGGCCTCGTCGCCACCGCTCCGCTTGAGCCCGTAGTTGTCGCTCCAGTCGTCGTTCGCGTAGCGCTCGAACGCGTCGAGGAAGTCATCGACCTCGGAGTCCGCCTCGGTCGTGGTGTCGGCCTCCGCCTCGGACGCCTCGGCTTGATCCTGCCGCTCGAGCAACTCGTTTTCGAGCAGCTCGTTCTCCACGAGTTCCGCCAGGTCGATCGACGGCAACTGCAGGATCTCGATCGACTGAATGATCTGCGGAGCGAGGCGCAGCTGCTGTTCCAGCCGCGCCTTCATCGAGAGCTCTAGCCGCATGTCCGTTCAGCCGTCGTGTCGTGGGTCCGGGTCGTCCCGTGTGTCGCGTTTCAAGATCCGCCGACGGGCGGATCGAGTGTCCCGGACCGGGCCGGGACTACAGGGGTATTCTACCCGAACATCCCCGGGAGGTTCATGCCTCCGGTGACCTTCGCGAGTTCCTTGTCCGCCATTTCCTGCGCCTTCTTGAGCGCAGCATTGACCGCGGACTGGACGAGATCTTCGAGCATGTCGACGTCGTCGGGGTCGACCGCCTCCGGCTTGATCTTGATCGCGAGAACTTCGCGATTGCCGTTCGCGTGGACGGTGACGACTCCGCCACCGGACGATGCCTCGACGACCATGTCGCCGAGCCCCGCCCGCGTCCGCTCGACCTCCTTCTGCATCTGCTGCGCCTGACGCATCAGGTTGCCGATGTCGGCGCCTCCGAATCCACTCATCGTCGTCGTTGCCTTCCTGTCGTCGCTCGCAAGCGGCAGCCGGCGCTCATCGCCGATCGCCGGGCCGGATCTCCCGGCCGTCGAAGATCTCTTTGACGCGCGTCACACCCGCGTCGACGTCGCCGGGTCGTGCCGCCCGGTCGTCCGGTCGCGCAGCAGCCGGGGCTTCGGTGTCCGGCGCGAACGCCAATGTTACCTTGCGGCCGATGACCGACGCGACGATTTCCTGCAGCCCCTGCCGATTCTCGTCGAGCCGGTCGAGACCGTAGCGGTTCTTGCCGGCGACGAGGACCGTGAGCCGCCCGCCGTCGAGACCGGCGCAGCGGGACCGCGCGAGAAAACTGCCCAACGACGGTCGACGGGCCGCGATCGCCGTGACCACTCGTTCCCACTCGGCCACCGGGTCCTGGACCGACGGCGCCGCGGGCGTCGATGTCGTCGGTGGCGGGCTCGGCGTGGCCACGGGCGGCGCCGACGGCGGCGACGCCGGTGCTTCCGCGCGCGGCCGCGGAGCCGGTTGCCGCTGCGGTGCGGGCGAAGCCGATTCCGCCGGTGCCGTTTCCGTCGGTGCGGCGGGCGCAGCGCCGCGGAGTGCGGCGACCACGTCGTCCAGCGGCACGTAGTCGCGCAGCCGCGCAGCACGCAGCAACGCGATCTCGAGCGCGACGCGACTCGACCCCGGCTCGCGCATCGCGACGCGCGCGTTGCCGAACAGCTTCGCGAGGTAACCGAACGCGTCGGCCGGCAACCGCGCAGCGGGCGCGTCGAGATGCGTTCGATCGACGCCGGAGAGCAGCGGCACCGCGGATGCGTCGTCGACCGACGCGACGATCAACAGATCCCGCGCGAGCCGCTCGAGCAGTTCGGTGAGATCCTCGACGGTCGTCCCGCCGGTGATCCCCGCATCGACGCGCGCGAGCGCCGCTCCGGCATCGCCGTCCGCGAGCGCCTCGACGATCGCCAGCGCCTGACGGCCGGTCGGAAGGCCCAGCATCGCCTCGACCGCGTCACGCGTGATCGCATCGTCGGCGTAGGCGATCATCTGATCGAGCAACGACTGCGCGTCGCGCATCCCGCCCTCGGCGCGATCGGCGATCAGCCCGAGTGCGTCGTCGTCGGCCTCGACCCCCTCCGCGCCGCAGATCTGCTTCAGGCGTTCGACGATCTGCGGCTGACCGATCGGGCGGAAGTCGAACCGCTGACACCGCGAACGGACCGTCCCGGGCAACGCCTGCGGATGCGTCGTCGCGAACAGGAACAAGACGTGCGCCGGCGGCTCCTCGAGCGTCTTCAGCAACGCGTTGAACGCGGGCCCGGTCAGCATGTGCACTTCGTCGATGATGTAGATCTTGTGCTTCGCCCGCGCCGGCAGGAACTTCGCTCCCTCGCGAATCCCGCGCACCTCGTCGATCCCGCGGTTGGACGCACCGTCGATCTCGAGCACGTCGACGTCGCGCCCCTGCGCGATGTCCTCGCACACGTCGCACGTGTTGCACGGTTCGCCGTCACGCACCTCGGGACAGTTCAGCGCCTTGGCGAAGATTCGCGCCATCGACGTCTTGCCCACCCCGCGCGGCCCGCAGAACAGGTAGGCGTGCGCGACGCGATCGCGTTCGATCGAGCGCTTGAGCGTACGGCCGACCTCTTCCTGTCCGACGACGTCGCCGAACGTCTGCGGTCGATACTTCCGCGCGAGTACGAGGTAACCCATCGAGGTCTCCGGGGATCGGGGCCCGCCGCGATGCGCGCCCGGACAGACACGCTACGGACCCTGCAGGGTCGCCGCCAGGGCCGCCCCGGTCAAGGGCCGGCGCGGTCGCGCGCGGCGGCCGGAAAGATCGTCCGGGTCGGTGGCTCGAGCCGAGTGACCCTACGGCACATGCTACGAGTCGCTTAGGGCTGCTGGCTTCCGCCCCTGACCCGATTCACGTCGCTGCATTGCATAGGACTCGGCTCTCGAACGCCCCGTGCCCGGGCGACCCTTCGGGCCGCCGAGCGCGACTGCGGCGAGTTTGGCGGAGAGGGTGGGATTCGAACCCACGGTACAGTTTCCCATACACACGCTTTCCAAGCGTGCTCCTTAAGCCACTCGGACACCTCTCCGTCGAGGGGCGAAGTTCTACACCATCGCCGCGGCCGGGTCCAATTCCAGGAGGGGTGGGGGTGGTTGGGGGCCGGGCTACCTGCGTAGGTGGGTGCGGGCTCACTTCGGCCGGAATAACGGAGTCGTGCCGTTTTGCGTGACGGTTGCGGGTCCGGCCTCAAGGTCGCCCGCACCCACCTACGCAGGCACCCCGGCTACAACGCCCCACCTCGGATTGGACGCCGGCCCGGGACGCGTCGAACGACGCTCCGCGACGGACAGGGCGCCCCGTGAGGGATCGGTCGACGGTGCTCAAATACTCGAACGCGTCACACGCCATCGACGCCGAGGGCCAACGCCCCGCCCCCTTCGGGTCCAACACCCGTCGACGCCAACGGACCGTCCGAGCCGCGCCTCACGCGGACCGTACCCCTCCGGGGCGTTGCCAATTCCCGCCCGCGCCGCCAACTCGGGCCTCTGCCGCGGGAGGACGTCGAGCGGTGGGGGCGGCCGTCGGGGGTGGAAGGCGACCTTGAGGCCGGACCCGCAACCGTCACGCAAAACGGCACGACATCCACATTCCGGCCGAAGTGAGCCGACCACCCCCGACGGTCGCTCCCACCGCCCCCACACCCCCCCACGACCAAAGGCACAAAATGGCGGAGAGGGTGGGATTTGAACCCACGGACCCCGTGAGGAGTCAACGGTTTTCGAGACCGTCCCTTTAAGCCACTCAGGCACCTCTCCGGCGGCGACAACTATAGGGACGGCTCGTCCGTTTTTCGACGCCTCTCCCGGAAAAAGGCGCGGAGCACGTCGCCGCACGGCTCGCCGAGGACGCCGCCGACCACCTCGGCCCGATGGTTGAGTCGGTCGTCGCGGCAGATGTCGAACAACGTCCCGCAGGCGCCGCCCTTGGGGTCGGTCGCACCGAACACGACGCGCGGCACGCGCGCGAGGACGATCCCGCCGGCGCACATCGGGCACGGCTCGAGCGTGACGTAGAGGGTCGTACCGTCGAGGCGCCACGACTCGAGCGCGGCGGCCGCCTGCGTCAGCGCGAGCATCTCCGCGTGGGCGGTCGGGTCGGCGAGTTGCTCGCGCTGGTTGTGGGCGCGTGCGATGACCCGGCCGTCGTGAACGATGACGCACCCGACCGGCACTTCGCCGGCCTCGCCGGCGCGGATCGCTTCGCGCAAAGCCTCGCGCATGAACCGCTCGTCGGGCGGCGCGAGAAACGACGGGAAGGCGTCCTTCGATTCCATCGTGCGAGCAGGCGCTGTTATCGCCAGAGGAGAGGGTGATACGGGTGGCGCGCCCCGCGCGATTCGAACACGCAACCTCCTGATCCGTAGTCAGGTGCTCTATCCAGTTGAGCTAGGGGCGCACCGGGCCTGCCCCGATCGGGGGCAAGGCGAGGGAAGGTAACACCACCCTCGGGCGGAATCAACCGAGATATCTTCAGACGACGACGTCGCCCCCCACCGGCACCGGCGTCCCGCCCTCGGGTGGCGGCCCCGAGCGGGCCGAGCGGAATCGGCCGGTGATCCAGCCGGCGCCTTGTCGCAGGTAGTGGCGCAACACGAGTGCGCTGAAACGCAGCCCGATCCCCGAGTAGGTCATCGCGTTGACGACGGCGGGATACCGGCTCCGCAGGTGCTTGCGATGAAACAGGATCATCGCGCGGTGGAAGTGGTAATTCATCCGGAAACTCTCGAGCCGTGAGCTCGCGCCCTTGTGGTGGATCACGTGGTTGCTCCCCACGTAGAACACGCGAGCGCCGAGTTCCTTCGCTCGGAAGCACAGGTCGAGGTCTTCGCCGTACATGAAGAACGACTCGTCGAGGCCGCGCAGCTTCTCGAGGAGCGGCCGGCGCACGAGCATGAACGCGCCGACGACCGAATCCACCTCGTAGGTCCGGTCCGGATCGCGGTAGGTCATGTTGTAGCGGCCGAAGAGCCGCGAGCGCGGAAAGACGCGGTGGACGCCGAGGAACTTGAACAGCGCGACCATCGGCGTCGGAAAGCCGCGCCGGCACGCCCAGTCGAGTTCGCCGTTGGGGCGCACGAGCTTGCATCCGCAGATGCCCGCTTCCGGATGCCGGCGAGCGAACTCGACCATCCGGCGCAGCGTGCCCGGGAGCACGATCGTGTCGGAGTTCAGCAGGAGCACGAAGTCGCCGCGGCACCGGCGCATCCCCCGGTTGTTCGCGGCCGAGAACCCGACGTTCTCCTCGTTCGCGACCACCCGCACCTCGGGGAACTCCGACTCGACCATCGCCGCCGATCCGTCGTGCGACGCGTTGTCGACGACGATCACCTCGAGCGCGACGCCGTGATCGTGCGTCGTGATGGACTGGAGGCAGTCGCGGAGAATATCGCGCGTGTTGTAGTTGACGATGATGATGCTCAACGCCGGGGCGCGGTTCTCGTCGCGGTCGAGCAGATCGAGCGTGACCATGCGCGAACCGTAACGCCCGGCCAGTCGACCGTCAACGCCCCGCGGCGGGGTCCGCGAACGCGTCGGTGACGCCGAAGAAGTCGACGAGGGTCGCCTGGAGACGGCGGTATTCGTCGGACGACTCGGCGTGCCAGAGCGGGTCGCGGAACAGCGGTGCGATCTCGGCGTCGGAGCGTCGGCGTCGCGCCTGCAGGGCCGCACGCTTCGCGAGGAAGTGGTCGAGCAGCATCGTGACGTCACGGTAGGCGACGATGTCGCTGAGCGCGACCTTCGGCACCGTCGTCTTCGAGGCGTCGGCCGCGCGGCGCCACCAGCGCCGCTTCGGTGCCGGTGCGGGCGCCTCGTCGGCGATCCGGTAGTCCGCGACGTCGACGTTCGCGAGATACGACGTCCGGGCGAGCGACAACAGCAGCGCCGCCGGCAGCGTGCGACCGAGCGACGAGTGCTCGTAGTTCTTCAAGATCGTCCAGATCGGATTCCGCACGTGCAGGACACGCAGCTTGTGGACCGGCACCCGCGACGCGGTCGCACTGTGCTGGTGATAGACGATCGAGCGCGGCGCGAGCACGACGCGGTGCCCGAGCAGCCACAGGCGCCACCCGAAGTCGACGTCCTCGTAGTAGGCGAAGTAGTCCTCGTCGAACCCGCCGGCTTCGAGGAAGCGTTCGCGGCGCATCGCGAGAGCGGCGCCGCACGCGAACAGGATCTCCGGCGAGTCGGTCGCCCCCTCGGGTGCGTCCATGCCGCACTGAAACCCGATGCCGTGGAAGTTGCAGCCGCCCCCCTCGAACAACGTCTGCGATCCGTCCCAGCTCACGAGACGCGAACCGGCGCAGTCCGCGTCGTCGGCTGCGACCGGCGCGATCAACTCGCGCAACCAGGCGGCATCGACGCGGGCATCGTTGTTCAGGAGCGCGATGAACGGCGTCTCCGCCGCTTCGACGGCGCGGTTCATCGCCGCACTGAAACCGAGGTTCCGGTCGTTCCGGATCACCGGCACGGTCGGGTGGCTCCGCGCGAGAAACGCGAGCGAGTCATCCACCGATGCATTGTCGACGACGCGAACGTGGAGTCGCTCGGACGGGTAGTCCAGGGCGTCGAGGCTCTCGAGGCACGGGCCGAGGTGTTCGCGCCCGTTGAAGTTCAGCACGATGACCGTGACGTCGGGGGTGTTCAGCATCCGACCGCGCTCGTCTCGGCGTGGAAGATCGCGATGCGTTCGATGCGCAGGAACGCCGCGCCCGGCCCGGCTTCGACGGTCAGCGTCCGTTCGCCCGCCTCGAGCGCGTGGACGAAGGCGTGCTCGACGACGCGGCCCCGCCCGTTCTCGCAGCGGTGCGGCGGGATCTCGCCGACGACGGCGTCGTCGACCCGGAGGCGTCCGGCGAGGACGACGTCGGGTTCGGCCGGCAGCACACGCGTCGTGACGACGAGCCGCGCGGCGCCCGCCGCCGGTGCGGACAGTCGGTAGTGTACGCGGGTCCCGTTCCCGCCGTCGGGACGCAGGAGCGCGAGCCCCTCGCCCTGGGGCTCGACCGGCCCCTCGGTCCCGGTCCAGTCGCGCCCGTCGACCGACCAGAACGGGATGGTCCCGCTGAGCGGTCGCGCGATCGACGTCAGCTGCCGATAGAGGAGTTCGAGTTCGTCGAGGTGCGTCGCGACGTCCTTCGGCCGCCGAATCGCATCGCGGAGGCGGCCCACGGCGTCCGGATCCGCCGCGAGTTCGCGCAAGACGCCGGCGAGCGAATCGGCGTCGCCGCGCCGGAAGTGCCGACCGTCCACGCGATCGCGCACCAGTTCGGCCATCCCGCCCAAGTCGGACGTGACCACCGGCGTTCGCGCCGCCTGCGCCTCGAGGATCACCAGGGGCGAGTTCTCGTACCAGATGCTCGGCACGACCAGCACGTCGATGTCCCGGTGCGCGGCCGCGAGATCCTCGCGTCGCAGCGGGCCGGCGAACGTGACCGGCGCGTCGCCCGCCCGAGCGCGGCAGTCCTGCGCGTAGTCGCGCACCTCCGGGGGCGACGATTCGTTGCCCCAGATCGTCAGCACCGCTTCGTCGGGCCGCAGCCGCGTGAACGCGTCGACGAGCACGTGCACACCCTTGTACCAGACGAACGAACCGATGAACCCGACGCGCAGCGGTCCCGTGCGGGCCGACTTCGAGCCGTCGCCGCAGGCCGCGACGTCGATCCCGTAGCGCTGGTAGATGATCTGCTCCGGGTCGAGCCCGAACTCGACGTAGAAGCCGCGCAAGAAGCGCGACGGGGCGAGCACGCGGCCGGCACGACGCAAATGGCCGAGCACGGTCTTCGGCCGATCGGCGAGCGCGATCGTGTCGCGGACGACGTCGCGCCGCAACGCCGGCACGCGCGGCGCGAGACGACGCAGCGCCCCGACGCCGGCCCGCGCGATCGGCCCGGACGCCGACACCGCACGCCCGATCGCCCGGACCCCCGTGCCCTCGCGGCGAGCGCACCCGACGCAGGCGATGCCGGCGCGACTCGGCCGACACAGCGACCGATTCGGCAGGATCAACTGCACCGTCGGACAGATGAACCAGAAGTCGTTCAGCGTCACCGTCGTCGCGATGCCGCGGGCGTCGCACAGGCTGATCAACGAGACCGACGTGTGCAGGCAGTGCTGAAAGTGCACGAGGTCCGGGCGCTCGCGTTCGAGCACGTCGCGAAACGCCGCCTCGACGCGCGGATTCTCGACCGTCTCGCCGATCCCGTTGTACGCGAAGTCGTTCGCCATCCGATAGACGGTGAGTTCGTCGAACGTATCCCGGGTCACTTCGTAGGCGGGCCGGTCGAGCGCCGACACGCGGTGAAACACCGCGACCGCGTGCCCGCGGGCCTGCATGCCGCGCGCGACCGCGTGCGTGTGCACCTCGGTGCCGGCGACGTCGAACGGGGGAAAGCCGTGGACGACGAACAGCACGCGAAGCGGCCGGGACGGCGAGGGAATGCGCGGCTGCGGACGATGACGCGCCTCGCACCCGCCGCGGTAGAGTCCCCAGAACGTCGCACTCTGCAACGCGACGCTGCGGGGCAGCGCCCGCAGTCGATCGGCCGCCGCGACCCCTCGGTCGCGGAGGTAACGCCAGTCCGCAGCGACGTTGCGCCCCACCATCACACCGACGTGCCGGAGCTTCTCGATCGGTCGTCGGTCGAGCAACCGGCGGTTGAGCCGACCGTCGAGCCGCGTGCGATGCAGCAGTTCACGCGGGGTGTAGTCGTGTGCGTGCAGCACCGACGCGGCCGGTTCGTAGACGAGCGTGTGACCGTTCTCGACCGCGGCGCGGGCCCACATCAGATCCTCGCCGAACGCGGTGCGTGGAAACGGCATCCGCTCCCACACCGTTCGGCGCAGGCACGAGCCGACGTCGTGGAAATTGAGGTGGAGCCGCTGCTCGTAGGGCGACAGCGACGCGAACGCCTCGCGGTCGTCGACGCGAACCTCGCGACGCTGGGTGGAGAAGTTCAGGTCGCCCTCGACACCACGGGCGAGCAACGGATCCATGCCCTCGCGCGGCAAGCAACGGCCGCAGACGGCGGCGACCGCGGGGTCGGCGCGGAGCGGCGCGACGAGGGAGGCGAGCCAATCGTCGCCGACCGGCTCGGCGTCCTGGCTCAGGATCGCGACGAACGGCGCACTCGCACGAGCGATCGCGAGGTTGCGCGTGTCCCCGTGATCGAACGCGTCGCGCTCGACGTGCAGCAGCACATCGGCGTAGCGAGCCGCGACGTCGAGCGTGCCATCGGTGGACCCGGAATCGACGACGACGATCTCGACCTCGCCGTCGAACCGCTGGCGTCGAACGGCGTGCATCGCCGGTTCGAACTCCGGCATCCCGTTCAACGTGGGCACGACGACCGAAACCGCCGGCGCATGTCGCCCTGCTCGCTTCATCAACCCCATCTTCGACGCCTACAGGTTCGGTCCGAGCGCAGTCGACTCGAGCGCGCGCTGCAACGCGTTCAACCGCGCGCGCACCTCGGCGTGCCCGACGCGATCGGCCTCGGCGATTCGCTGAAGATCGTCGTAGAGCGCCTCGGCACGCTCGAGGCGAGCGCGGAGGTCGTCCCGTTCGTTCTCGAGCGCCTTCGTCACGGCCAGCGCGGCCTCGTGGTCCGCCGCGATGCGATCCGCACGCGCCCGGGCCTCGGCTTCGCGACGCTCCGCGTCCGCCAACGCCGCGCGCCCGTCGCGGAGCGCGACCCGGTGTCCGTCCAGATCGCGCGAAAGCGTAGCACCGTGCTCCCGAAGAGTCTCGTTCTCCCGTTCCAACGTCGACGCATGCGTCCGCAGCGCATCGCGTTCGTTCGTGATTGCATCGACGCTCGCCCGATGTCCGGCGAGATCGCGCAGGAGCGTCTCCCGGTCCGCCGCCGCCGCATCGACCGCCTCGCGCATCGCGGCCTCGAGCGACGCGACGCCGGCGTCGAGCGCGTCGCGCTCGCGGCGCAACTCGGCGGCCGTCAGCCGCAACCCTTCGAGTTCTTCGGTCGCGGCGGCCGCTTCGCGAAGGCGCGCGAACCCCTCGCCGTCGTGACCGCCGGCGAGATTCGCGAGGGCGACGAACGCGTCGAACAGCTTCTCGCGCAGCGCGCGCTCCCCACCCGCGACCGCCGCTGGCGGGGCGGCGACCGCCGCGGCGTAGCGCTCGAGCAATGCCTCGGCGTTGTCGTCGGTCGTCGGGATCGTCCGTGTCGGCGGCCGGAGCCGCTCGGGCCGGTCGGCGACCGTGGCCATCGCGTCGCGCAAGCCGTCGACGTCCCCGCGGTCGAACAGCAGGCCGTCCGCCCCCTCCTCGATCGCCTCGGCGATGCCGTCGACCCGCGATCCGATCACGGGCACCCCGGCGCACAGGGCTTCGAGTACGACGAACGGCGTGTTCTCGTACCACATCGACGGCACGACGAGCGCGTCCAGATCGGCGAGCACCTCGGGCAGCGCGGAGGCCTCGAAGCGCCCGGCGAGTTCGATCCGCGGATCCTCCTCGACCCATGCCCGACACGCGGACTCGTGCGCCGGCTCGCGGAAGAAGAAGTCGCCGTGCAGCCGGAGCGCGACGTCGTCGCGCGCCCACCCCGCGAACGCCTCGAGCAACACGTGCGCGCCCTTGAAGCTCGCGAGGTTGCCGAGGAACCCGAAGCGGAACGGCCCGCCGCCCTCGCGGGGGCCGCGCGCCGTGTCCGACGCGCGGTCGATGCCGTAGGGCAGCAACACGATCCGATCGGCGGCGAGACCGTTCGCGACGAAGCGGTCGCGAATCGCGGACGACGGCGCGAACACCGCGGTCGTCGCGTCGAGCCGTGCGCGCATCGCGGGCCACCGCTCGCGAATCGCGGCGAGGCCTGCATCGCGCGCCACCGGGTCGCTGCGCCCCGCGACCTCGGCGTAGTCGCCGTCGATCTCGCCGGCACACGACGCACACCGGGCGGCGTCGGTCGGCCCCTCGCACAACGCCCCGTCGAGATCGAGCATCTGCGTGCGCGGACACGCGAGCCAATAGTCCATCAGGTGGACGAATCGCGGGATGCCGCGAGCCGCCGCGACGTCGAGCACCGCGGCGCCGAGCCCCTGCAGGTGAAAGACGTGGACGACGTCGGGCACCTCGCGGTCGAGAAACGCCGCGAACGCCGCGGCGGCGACCGGCGAATCGTAGCCCGCGCGGATCGGGTCGGCCTCGACCGCGCGCTTGCGCCACGACCGCGTGACCGGGATCCCGTCGATCGCGTACGAGTCGCTGCCGACGGCCGCCCCACCCCCGTCTTCACCGGTGAAGACCACCACCGAGTGACCTCGACGCTCGAACGCCTTCGCGAGGCGAAGGGCGTAGAGTTCCGTACCGGTCGTATGCCGCGGCGGGAACTGGTGGAGGACGAGCGCGATCTTCATCGGGTACCGGAGAGTATACCCCGACGATCGAGGCCACGGGAGCGCGGCGCCGGAGTCGACGCCGCGCGACCCCGCCTCAGGGCGTATAGATCTCGAGGCTCGAAAGCGGCGTGCCGGCCGTATCGCCGCCGCCGAGCGTCAACACCGCGCCACTGTTGAGCAGCACGGCCGCGTGGGCGCCACGCGTCGTCGAGTAGGACGCGGTCGGGTTGAACGCGGCGCCGTTGAACAGCAGCGCGCTGGCGGTCGCGGTCGGCGCCGTCAACGACCCCTGGACACCGCCCTCGACGAGGACGCGCCCGTCGGGCAGCGCGGTCGTGGCCGGCAGAGCGCGCGGGACCGCCAGCGTCGGGCGCGCGGTCCAGCCGCCGGTCGACGGATCGAACTCCTCGGTCGCACCGATCGCGGCCGGCACGCTCCCGTTGACGCCGCCGACGATCAGCACGCGGCCGTTCTGCATCACCGTCGCGCCGGGCACGATCCGCGCCGTGTTCAGCGGCTGCACGGTCGTCGATCCGATCTGGCTCCGGAACGTGCCGCTCTGCACGTCGTAGACTTCGGCGGTCGCGGTGTAGTCGGGGAAGAGGAACAGGAACAGCCCCTTCACGCCGCTCGCGAAGAGCACGTAGTCGTTTCCGCCTTGCTTGATCGCGCACGCCGCGTGGAACATCCGCTTCTCGAGCATCGACGGACCCGGCGTGAACGTCTTGGCGTTCGGGTCGTAGATCTCGCTCGTGCTCTGCGCGCCACCGAAGACGCCGGGGAACGCGAACGGCGCGTTCGTGCCGCCGGCGATCAGCACCCGACCGTCGGGCAGTCGCGTCGCGGTGTGCCCGGCGCGCGGCACGTTCATGTTGCCGACCGCCGTGAACGATCCGTTGGCGGGGTCGTAGATCTCGGCCGAAGCGACGACCGTGCCGACCGTGTTGACACCCCCGGTGATCAAGACGCGGCCGTCGTTGAGCAGCGTCGCCGTGTGCATCACGCGCGGGACGGTCGTCTGGGTGGCCGGGCCACCGGGCGCACGCGTCAAGTCGACGTGGTCGGTCCACGGGTAGTAGCGCTCGGCGACCTGCGTGCCGACCGGCGCGGTCAGCGAGCCGCCACCGCCCCCGACGACGAGCACGCTGCCGTCGGCGAGTTTCGTCGCGGTGTGCAACGCGCGCGAGAACGACAGCGAGGCGCCGGCGACACGACGCGTGTCCGCGCCCTGGATCAACCCGGCGTAGAGGTTCGACAAGTAGGCGCCGGCAGACGACTGCGCCGTCTGAACGAATGCCTGGAGATAGAACTGAAAGCCGATCAGCGCGTTGTTCGCCGGCAGCGGCAACGACACCGACGAAGCCCCCGAGCCGTCGAGCGTGCCGACGTTGAGGAAGAAGAACGCCGGCGACAGCGCGATCCCGACCTCGCCGATCCCGGCGAGCGGAATCGGGGCCGGCGCGCGCAGCGCGTCGAAGCCGAGCACGTAGGTCGAACCGGGCCCGGCCGGGAACGAGACCGTCGCCTGGAAGGTCCGGCCGGGTGACGCCTGCGTGCCGTCGAGCACGACCGGCGACCGGTGGATCGTCTGGGCGGACGGGGAAACGACGGTGCTCGCCGCGACGCAACTCGCGAGTGCGGCCAGTCGGAGAATGCGCATGAGGGACTCCCTGGAAGGGCCCGGTCGTGGGGCCTAACTCCTTGTCTGCCGGTTATCTACAACGCGATGTCATCCTACGACGCCACCTCGCCCCCCGTCAACGACACGAGTCGTAACCCGTGTCAGGGCAAGGCTCTGGCGACGATCCCACGTTGACACCCCCCACTGACGGTCGTAAGTTGGCTGCGGTCGGCGGTGCAGCGCCCAACAACAGCGTTGATCCGCTACCCCCCCGGCACTATGGAATTGCCGCTTCTGTAGCGTCGGGAGTCGGAGCGTGCTGCGCGCGCGCCTGTCGCGAGCGCAGCGGTGGTCGGGCGGGACGATGGTCGGGCGTGCCGAAGGTGCACGTGGATCGATGCCGCACGAGGCGGGGAACCTTCGAAGGGCCTCATCGCGAGGCCCACGGCGAGGACGCAGGCTTGGACCTATTCGACAAGTGCGGGAAATTCCGCCGCGCCAAGGAAGTGATGAAGGCGGGATACTACCCGTACTTCAGCCCGATCTCCGAGTCGCGTGGCGGCACCGAGGCAACGGTCCGGGGTCAGCGACTGCTGATGCTCGGCTCGAACAACTACCTCGGCCTGACGCACCACCCCGTCGTCCAGGAGGCGGCCGCGAAAGCGATCGAGCGCTACGGCACCGGCTGTACCGGCTCGCGCTTCCTCAACGGCACGCTGACCCTGCACGAGGAACTCGAGACGAGACTCGCGCGCTTCTGCGGCAAGGAATCGGCGCTGACGCTCTCGACCGGCTTCCAGACGAACCTCGGCGTGATCGCGACGCTCGTCGGACGGGACGACGTCGTCTTCTCCGACCGCGAAAACCACGCGTGCATCTTCGACGCCTGCCGCCTGAGCTTCGGTGAACTGCGCAAGTTCCGCCACAACGACCTCGATGACCTCGAGCGCCTGCTCGAACGCGAGTCGGCACCCGGCGGCAAACTGATCGTCGTCGACGGCGTCTTCAGCATGATCGGCGAGGTCGTCGACCTGCCGCGCATCGTCGAGCTGAAGAAGCGCTACCCGAGCCGGATCATGGTCGACGACGCGCACGCGTTCGGCGTGCTCGGCCCGACCGGCGCCGGCACCGCGGAGCACTTCGGCCTGACCGACGAGGTCGACCTCGTCGTCGGCACGTTCAGCAAGTCGTTCGCGTCGATGGGCGGCTTCGTCGCCGGCCCCGAGCAGGTGATCCACTACCTGAAGCACCACAGCCGACCGTTGATCTTCTCGGCGTCGATCTCACCGTCCTGCGCGGCGACCGCGCTCGCGGCGCTCGACGTGATCGAGGCCGACCCGACGATCCGCGAGGCGCTCTGGGCCAACGTCGAGTACTGGAAGAACGGTCTGCGCGCGCTCGGCTTCGACAACGGCGACAGCAACACGCCGGTGCAGCCGATCATCGTCGGCGACCAGATGAAGACGTTCGTCTTCTGGAAGCGGCTCTTCGAGGCGGGCGTCTACGTCAACCCGGTGATTCCGCCGGCGGCACCTCCGGGCAAGGAACTGATCCGGACCAGCCTGATGGCGACGCACACGCGCGACCAGCTCGACCGGGCGCTCGACATCCTCGCGACGATCGGTCGCGAGCTCGAGATCATCCCGCGCTCCGCCGCGACGCCGGCCGCGCAACAGCGCGCGTGAGTGACCGCGGCCTCCGCCGCGTCGACGCCCCGCACGCCGACGGGACGTTCCTCCGCGTGCCGTGGCGCGTCCATCGCGACCACGCGCGCTGGGTGCCCCCACTGCTGCACTCCGTCAAGCGCCTGCTGCACCCGGCGAAGAACCCGCTCTGGCGGGAGGCGCGTTGCACCGGCTGGACCGCGAGCGTCGGCGGCGAGGCGGTCGGGCGGATCCTCGCGATCGTCAACCCGGCGCACGACCGCACGTGGGACGAGCGCGCTGGGTTCTTCGGCTTCTTCGAGTGCATCGACGATGCCGCCGTCGCGCGGGACCTGATCGACGCTGCGGCCGGATGGCTCGCCGAGCAGGGCGCGACCGTGCTGCGCGGCCCGGTGAGCCCGTCCACGAACGACGAGTGCGGCGTGCTCGTCGACGGCTTCGATCGCGACCCGTTCCTGCTGATGCCGTGGACGCCGCCCTACTACCTCGGGCTCCTCGAAGCGTGCGGACTCGAGAAGTCGATGGACCTCTACGCCTACGGCTTCTCGGCGTCGATCATCTTCCCCGAGCGCGTCGGCCGCATCGCCGACCGCGTGCGCGACCGCCTCGGGATCGAGATCCGCCCGATCGACCTCGCGCGCTTCGACGAGGAGCTCGAGCGCCTCCGCGAGATCTACAACGGCGCGTGGGCCGAAAACTGGGGCTTCGTGCCGATGGATGCCGACGCGTTTCGCTTCGCGTCTGCCGAACTCAAGCCGTTCGCGGTCCCCGACTTCATCCCGATCGCCGAGATCGACGGCAAGCCGGTCGCGTCGGCGATCGCCGCGCCCGACCTCAACCCGCTGCTCAAGCGGATGAACGGGCGCATCCTGCCGTTCGGATTCCGTCACATGCTCGGCTGGCGCAAGAAGGTCGACGCGTTCCGTCTGCTCACGCTCGGCGTGCTGCCCGAGTGGCAGGGACGCGGGATCGACGCCCTCCTCTACCGCCACATGCTCGCGTCGGGCAAGAAGCACCGGTTGACGCGCCCCTGCGAACTGGGCTGGGTGCTCGAATCCAACACCGTGATGGTCACGACGATCGAGAGCATCGGCGGCGAACGCACCAAGACGATCCGCCTCTACGAGCGCCCGATCGGGTAGCGGCGCACCCGCAAACCCACACCTACGCGAACGTCGGCGTGATGTCTTCGCTCTCGACGCGTTCGCCGTCGAACGTGATCAGGCGGCCGCGCCCCTCGTCGCGCGTTTCGATGTGGACCGGGCGGCCCCAGATCGCGCAGACGTTTTTCAACGTCTCGGCGGCCTCGTCGAACTGCAGATCGTGGCCCTCCCACCGGTGCAGGAGGTAGAGTTCACCGCGGTTTCGGTGGTTGGCCTCGACGACCTCGATGATCGGGTTGCCCATGTTCGTCATCGAGAAGAGCAACTGCTGTTTGACCTCGTCGAAGTCGCGGCTGCCGATCTCGTTCTGACCGCTCCGCGAGTTCGGCTGAAAGACGAACAGCTGTTGCTCGCGGCAGAAGTCCTCGGTCAGGAACGCGTCGATGAAGCTCACGTCGTGCATCACCGTGCGGATCTCGAAGATCTTGTCGCGCCCCGCCATCGCGCCGGTGTCCCAGTCGTGTTTCGCCGCCATGTCGTCGCACGCGTCAAAGGCGCTGCCGTGGCGGCCACGATTCCAGCGGTCCTCGATGTCGCGCCACAGCTCGAGGCCCAGCTTGTAGGGGTTCAGTTGCCCGGGCTGGGTGCCCAGCACGGCGGCGTGCATCTCGGCGTAGTCGATCAACTCGTGATCCTCGAGCAGGCACTCGGTCATCAGCTTGGAGTGCCAGTAGCTCGCCCACCCTTCGTTCATGATCTTCGTCATCGCCTGCGGCGCGAAGTAGAGCGCCTCGGCGCGGATCATGCCGAGCACGTCGCGCTGCCACCCCTTGAGCGGTGCGTGCTCGAGCAGGAATCCCAACACGTCGCGCGTCGGCTGCGCCGGCACGCGCTGCGGCGTCGCCTTCGCCTCGCGGAGTCGCTCCCTCTCCGCTTCGATCAACTCAGGCGGGTTGATGTAGCGGTCCATGTAGCCCTTGGAGCGGAGCTTGCGAACCGAGACATCTCCGCGGCCCGAGTCCTCGGCCTCGCGCGTCTTGTGATCGCTCGCGACGTAGAGGTTGTTCAGGTCGACGAGGTTCTCGAGCGACAGGCACAAGTCGATGAAGCGCTCGACCTCGTCGACGCCGACCTGCTCGACGTGGCGGCGGATTCGCACGCCGTGGTTCGCCATCTGGTCGACCATCTTGCGGTTGGAGTTCTTGAACCACAGGTTGCACTTGAAGAAGTCGGAGTGGCCGTAGACGTGCGCCATCACCATCTTCTGGTCGAGTGTCGAGTTCGACCGCATCAGGTAGGCGTAGCAAGGGTCGTTGTTGATCACGAGCTCGGAGATCTTCTGCAACCCGTACTGATAGCCCTTCGAGTAGTGCTCGTAGGACATCCCGTGTCGCCAGTGCGGGTAGCGCGTCGGGAAGCCGCCGTACGCGGCGATCTCGTTCATCGACTCGTGGTCGATCATCTCGTAGTGCGTCTCGAAGAAGTCGAGACCGTAGTCGCGGGCGAACGCTTCGACCCGCTCCTTGATCGCACGCAGCTCGGGGGTCAGCGTCATCTCAGCGGCCCTTCCCGAGGAACGTCTTGATCGAATCGAGGATGCCGTCGCGGTTCTGCACGTCGGACGTCACCACCCGCGGCTCGTCCGGGAACGCCGCGTCGAGGTCGCCTTTGAACTGGCCGGTGCCGTAGGCACTCTTCACCTGCCCGTAGCCGAACTGGTTCACCTTCGGCAGGATCCGCTCCCGGAGCATGGCGACGCAGCGCTCGGTGTCCTTGCCGCTCCAGTTGTCGCCGTCGGAGAAGTGGAACGGGTAGATGTTCCAATCGGACGGCGGGTAGCGCTCATCGATCAGTCGCGCACACAGCTCGTACGCGCTCGAGATCTTCGTGCCCCCGCTCTCGCGCAGATGGTAGAACGTCTCCTGATCCACCTCTTTCGCCGCCGCGTCGTGGACGATGTAGCACGTCTCGATGTTCTTGTATTGCGAGCGGAGCCACGTATCGAGCCAGAACGACTCGATACGCACGATCTCCTTCTGCTCGTTGCCCATCGATCCGCTGACGTCCATCATGTAGATGATGACGGCGCGCGACTCCGGCGCCTCGCGCGTGGTCCAGCTCTTGTAGAGGCGGTCCTCGCGGTGCGGCACGACGATCGGATTGCGCGGGTCGTACTGGCCCGACGCGAGTTCGCGCCGCAGCGCACGGCGGAACGTCCGGCGAAAGTGGCGCAGCCCCTCGGGCCCGACGTTCGAGATGCCGCTGAAGCGGTCGTGCGCGCTGTCGACCTCGCGCTCACCGCGCGGCTCGATGTTCGGGAGTTCGAGCTCCTCACCGAGGATCGCGGCGAGTTCCTCGAGCGTCACCTCGACCTCGAGCGTGTGTTCGGCCGCGTCGGCCCCCGCCTGCCCGCTGCCGTCGCCCTCCCCCGGCTGCATCGGGGAGCCTTCTTCCCCGGGGCCCTGCCCGACGCCCTTGCCGTTCTCGCCGAACCGAAAACGCGGCAGGCTGACCTGCGGAAGCGGAATGCTCACCGACTCCTTGCCGCGCCGGCCGATCAGTTCGCCATGCGTGATGTAGCGCGCGAGGTCGCGCTTCACACGGCCGCGAACGATCTGCCGGAAACGGGCGTGATCGATGTCGATGCGGTGGACCATCTCGACGCTCCCGCGGCTACTCCTTTTCCTTCACGTCGCCGCGGGCGAAGATGCTCGCGACGAAGTTCAGGACGTCGGTCGCGCTGCTCTCGGTGTAGCCGTAGTAGCGAACCAGGCGCTGCTTCACGACGTCGATCTTCTCCTGCGTCTCCTTGTCGACGACGTTGGAGACGAGGCTCGTCAGCTTGATCGAGTCCTTCTGGTCCTCGAAGAGCTTGAGCTCGAGCGCGCGCTGCAACCGCTCGTTCGTCTTGTAATCGAAGGTCTTGCCCTCGACGGCGAGCGCCCCGATGTAGTTCATGATCTCGCGGCGGAAGTCGTCTTTGCGACTCTCCGGGATGTCGATCTTCTCCTCGATCGAACGCATCAACCGCTCGTCCGGCTCTTCGTACTGGCCGGTGTACTTGTTGCGCACCTTCTCGCGCTGCGTGTACGCCTTGACGTGGTCGACGTAGTTGCCGCACAGGCGACCGATCGCCTCCTCGTCGGCCGAGATCGCGCGCTGCACCTCGTTCTTGAGGATCTCCTCGAGTTCCTCGCGCACGACCGCGAGCAGTTCGCGGTAGCGCTTGCGCACGTCCTCGTTCGAGATCAGGCTGTGGTTCTGCAGCCCCCGCTCGAGTTCGTTGAGCACCATGAACGGGTTGATCGAGTCTTCACCGTCGTCGCGCACGAGCGCGTTGGAGATCTTGTCCTGGATGTAGCGCGGCGAAATGCCGTCCATCCCCTCGCGCTCGTCCTCCTCGCGGAGTTCCTTGACGTTGTCCTCGGTGAAGCCCTGAAGCGTCTTGCCGTTGTAGAGCTTGAGCTTCTGCAGCAGCGTCAGACTCGCCTTCTTCGGCTCGGCGAGGCGCGTGAGCACGGCCCACATCGCAGCCATCTCGATCGTGTGCGGCGCGACGCGCTTGCCGCGGAGTTGGCCGTCGGCGTATTCCTTCTGGTAGATCTTGATCTCGTCCTCGAGCACCGTGTTGTAGGGCACGTCGATCTTGACCGTGCGATCGCGGAACGCTTCCATCAGCTCGTTGGACTGCAGCTTCTTGTACTCGGGCTCGTTCGTGTGACCGAGGATCACCTCGTCGATGTGCGTCTGGTTGAACTTCTTCGGCTTGACCGAGTGCTCCTGACTCGCGCCCAGCAGGTCGTAGAGAAACGCCACGTCGAGCTTCAACACCTCGATGAACTCGACGAGTCCCCGGTTGGCGACGTTGAACTCGCCGTCGAAGTTGAACGCGCGCGGATCGGAGTCCGACCCGTACTCGGCGATCTTGCGGTAGTTGATGTCGCCGGTCAGCTCGGTCGAGTCCTGGTTCTTCTCGTCCTTCGGCTGGAACGTGCCGATGCCGACGCGGTCCTTCTCGCTGAGGATCAACCGACGGATCCGCACGTTCTCGATCACGTTCTCCCAGCGGCCGTCGCCCTCTTGCATGTAGAGGTTGTAGTAGTAGCGGCAGAACGGGTTGAGGTCGCCGTCGACGGTCAAGCGATAGCCGCGCTCCTCGCCGAAGCGCTCGTTGAGCTGGTCGAGGATCTCGGTGCGGGCGGCGACCGGGATCAGCTTCAGCGGATCCTCGTTCATCGGGCTGCGAACCCACCGATCCTCGCCGTTCTCGCGCACGCGCCATTCGTACGTGTAGAGCGCGCCCTCTCGGGTCCGCGAGTAGTTCTCGAGGCCGCGCTTGAGCAAGCGGGCGATCGTACTCTTCGCGCTACCGACCGGGCCGTGGAGCAGGAGCACGCGCTTCTCGGTGCCGTAGCCGTGTGCCGCGCTCTTGAAGATCCGCACCAGTCGCATCAGCGAGCGGTCGAGGCCGAAGACGGCGTCCTTGCCCTCGTCGAACGGGTCGTCGAAGAACTTGTAGCGGGTGATCTTCTCTTTGTAGCGGGTGTAGGTCTCGGTGCCGTACGACATGATCATGTCGTAGAGGCGCTGATGGGCATTCCGCCCGACCGCCGGGCTCTCGAAGAGGATGTCCAAGTAGTCCTTGAACGACCCGGTCCAGTTCCGATCCCGGAACTCCTGGGGATCGACCGCCTCGGTGATCGTCCGGAGAACGTCGTCCGCCCGTTTGGAGCTGTCCATGGCGCCTCCCAGCGATGTTCACTCAGAGGAGACGATTCGGTCGTCGCGCCGGGTCGCGCCGTCGCGACCCGCTCGACTTCGCCCCGCCCGCCCGGCGGAGCCCGCCTCGCGCTCCTCGCGCAGCCCCTTTCAGAGCAGCGACTTACACGCGATGCCATCCCACTATTGAGCGTACACCGGCTCGCGCCGGTCGGCAACGGTCTCGAGATGACCTCACGATCCCCTTATCGCCCGGGCGCCGAAGCGAGCTTGAGCGACGGTCCACAGCCACGCGCCCGCGGAGACGCCGACGGCGTCGGCGACGAGGTCGAGTGCCTCGGTGGAGCGTCCCGGTACGAACGACTGGTGGAACTCGTCGAGCAGCGCGAACGCGATGCCGAGCACGACCGCGAACGCGATCGTGCGACCGGGCGTGGCGGGACGGAGGCGCGGGTGGCGCGCAAGCCAACGGACGATCAGCACGCCGACGATCGCGAACTCCACGAGGTGGATCAGCTTGTCGAGGTGCGGAAACGGCAGTGATCCCGGCCGGCCCGGTTGGTGCGACAACCAGACGATGCACGCGAGATACGCGAGCAGCGGCGCGGTGTATCGCGCGAAGAAGCCAGCCCCGCGAGATCGGGGCTCGACGTCATCACCCATCCAACGCGAACGCCGGTGTCGCCTGGCCTTCGGCGCGGATCTCGCCGTTCTCGAACTTCACCGAGACGCGCGACGACTTGCCGGCCTTCGGCATCGTGATCCCGTGGATCACGTCCGCCTCGGCGATCGTGCGTCGACTGTGCGTCACGATGATGAACTGCGTCGTGCCGAGGAAGCCGCGGACCATGTCGAGGAAGCGCTCGATGTTCGCCTCGTCCAGCGCCGCGTCGATCTCGTCGAGCAGGCAGAACGGGCACGGGCGCGCGGTGAAGATCGCGAACAGGAGCGCGGTCGTCGTCATCACGCGCTCGCCACCGCTCAGCATGTCGATCGACTTGGCGCCCTTCTCAGGCGGCTGGGCGACGATCTCCACGCCGCTCTCGAGCACGTTCTCCTCGTCGAGCAGACGGATGTCACCGCGGCCGCCACCGAACAGCTTGCGGAAGATGTTGCGGAACTCGCCGCGGATCTTGTTGAAGCTCTCGACGAAGATCTCGCGGCTGCGCTTGTTGATCCGGCGGATGATGTCCTCGAGGGCGCGCTGCGACTCGACGAGGTCGTTCTCCTGGCGCGTGTAGAACTCCTCGCGCTCCTCGAGCTCCTCGAGTTCGCGGATCGCGTCGGTGTTGACCGGTCCGAGACGGTCGAGCTTGCGCTTGAGGCGAGACGCCTCCTCGTCCAGTTCGGTGAGCGAGCGCGGCGTCGGCGCTTCGGCGGTCGGCGCCTCCGGAGCCGAAGACGGCTCGCCGCCCGAGTCCTCGCCGGCCGGATCTTTGTCGGCCGGATCCTCGCCGGAAGCCTCGTCCGAGGCTTCCGCGGTCACGTCGGTCGATTCCTGCGCGTCGGCATCGGTCGTCTGTTCCGCCACGACGACGGGAAGGCCGTCCGGGGTGCGCTCCACCGCGACCTCCGCGAGTTCGACGCCCTCTTCGCTACGCAGCCGCTCGACCAACGACTCCAGCCGCGTGCGGAGCTCGCCCTGACGAACGCGATCGTCCTCGCGCGACCGCCGCAACGCCTCGACCTGGCCGCCGGCCTCGTCTTCGTCGCGCTGCGCGTCGGCGAGCGTCGACTCGAAGGACTCGGCCTCGCCGCGCGCCTGATCGCGCAACGACTGCCAGCGCTCGGCGGCCCGGTCGGCGGCCTCGATCCTCGACTCGATCTGCGCAACGTCGGTCACGCTCTTCGACGCCCACTCGCGAAAACGCTCGGCCTCCGCCTGGAGGCTCGCCCGCGCCGCCTCGGTCTCGGTCGCGCGCTCCTCGAGCTGGAACCGGACGTCGCGACGCTGTTGCTCGCGCTGGCCGAGCCCCGACAGCACCGCGTCGACGCGATCGAGTTCGGCCTTTGCGCGGCTCGATGTCGTACGCGCTCGCGCGGCGGCTGCATCGAGTTCGACCTGTTTCGCGACGATCGCATCGAGCTCCGCGTCGACGGTCGCGAGTTCGCGCTCGCTCTCCGCCTCCGCGGCACGAATCGACTCGAGCTCGGTGCGCAGCTCGGCCATCTCCGTCTCGCCGACCAAACGCTCCTCGCCGAGCTCGGCCTCGCGCCGCTTCAGCTCGTCGACGGTCTTCGTCTGCTTGGCGTGATCGAGGTCGCCGTCGCGAAGCCGCGCCTCGGCCTGGCGCACGCGCTCCTCCAGCGCGAGTCGCTGGCTCGCGGCCGTGTCGCGCTCGGCGTCCAACTCGGCGATGCGACGCTCGAGCTGCTCCACCTCGCCCTCGACGCGGCCGATCTCGATCCGCCGACTGATCAGGCCGCGCGCCATCACCGACTCGCCCGCGACGATGCGCGCCATCGGGCCGAAGACCTCGCCGTCGAGGGTGACCAGTCGCCAGCTGTCGGTGACACCGCGATCGCGCAGGCCGAGCGCGACCGTACGCGACTCGACGACGACGACGTCGCGCAGCAACGCGCGCACGGCCCGGGCGGCACCGGCTTCGTCGCCGTCGGCGACGAGATCGGGCGCCCACCCGACGACGCCGTCGCCCTCGGGGCGCGATCCGGGCGGCGGGGGCGCGGTACTCGCGTCTCCGGCCCAGAAGATCGCGCCGCCCTTGCCCTGCCCCTTGAGCAACTCCGCCGCATCGAGTGCCGACGGTACGTCGTCGGCCAGCAGCGCCTCGACGTCGGTGCCGAGGGCGCGCTCGATCGCGCGGGCGTGCTCGGGTGCCACGCCGATGCGGTCGCCGAGGAGCGCGAACCCGCCGGGCCCCTCCTCGAGCAGGAAGCGAGCCCCCTCGCTCACGCCTTCGCGGCTCGTCTCCAGATCGCGGAGCACCTCGAGGCGCCCCAGCCGCTCCTTGAGGTCGACGCGCGCACCGGCGATCGATTCGTCGAGCGACTCGACGCGCTCGTGCGTCGCCGCCGCCTCCTCGCGGAGCTCGCCCAGCGAACGTCGCATCGTCTCGAGGGACGACGACAACTCGGCCGACGCCGTCTCGGCCGACGTCCGCTCGGTGACGACGTGCCCGAGTTGCTCGCCGAGCGCCGCCGCACGTCGCGTCAGGCGCTCGAGGCTTCCCTCGGCATTGCCGCGGCGCACGCGGTGTTCGCCGAGGCGGTTCGCGATCGCGACGCGTGCTTGTTCCTGCACCTCCGCGCGAGCACGAAGCGCGAGCGCGCGGCCATCGACGTCGGCGACCGCTTCGATCGCCTCGTCGTGTTCGGCGGACTTGTCCCAGCGGAGTTCGATGAACGCACCGCGCGCCGCAGCGACCGTCCCGAGTTCTTCGTCGACGCGTGCGACCTCGGCACGGCGTGACTCGAGTTCCCCGTCGAGGCGTTCGCGCTCGGCGAGCTTCGCTTCCGCCTGTGCCTCGAAGTTCCCCGCACGCGCCCGCTGCTCGTCGATCTCCGCGCGCCACTCGGCGACGCGCTCGGCGTCGGCGTCGAGTGCGCTCGCGTAACGACGCACCGCTTGCTCGACGCGCTCGCGCAGCATCTGGCTCTCCTCGCGCACCCGGGTGGCCCGGGCATACGCAGCCAATGCGCGCTCCTCGTCGCCCCCGATCGACGCGAGGCGGGTCGCGATCTCGCCGAGGTCCTTCTCGGTGCGGTAGTAGCGGATCGTACCGGCCTGGAGGCGCACCTCCCGCAGGCGCTCCGCCCCCTCCTGGAAGCTTCGCGCCTTGCCCGCCTGGATCCGGAGGCTGCGGATCTGCCGCTGGACCTCCGCGATCACGTCGCGCGCGCGCGACAAGTTGTCGTCGACGGCCTGGAGCTTTCGCTCCGCCTCCCGACGACGCTTGTTGTATTTCCCGATGCCCGCGGCTTCCTCGAAGATCGCGCGGCGCTCGACCGGGGACTTCTTGATGATCTCGGTGATCCGGCCCTGCTCCAGCACGAAGTAGGACCGCGTGCCGATCCCGGTGCCGAGGAACAGGTCGCGCAGATCGCGCAGGCGCACCGGGCGCCCGTTCATCAGGTACTCGCTCCGACCGTCGCGGTGAATCCGTCGCGTGACCTCGACCTCGGCGGCGTCGCTCTGGAGCACGCCGCCCGCGTTGTCGAACGAGATCGTCCCCTCGGCGTACGGAACCGCCTCGCGCCCGTCGCGATCGAGGTGCAGCACGTCGGTCATGCCCTTGGAGCGTAGCGACGACGGTGCCTGCTCCCCGAGGATCCACTTGAACGCGTCGACGACGTTCGACTTACCGCAGCCGTTCGGGCCGATCACCGCGGTGATCCCCGGCGCGAACGTGAACGTCTGGCGATCGGAGAACGACTTGAAGCCGTAGACCTCCAGCTTGCGCAAGATCATGGAAGTTCCTCCAGCGGGAGCTCTTGCTCCCGCGGCGTGCTGCCGCCGTCGGAGCCCCGCCCGGACGTCGTCCGTGCGCGTGCTCCGGCTCGTTTCCCTGCCCCACTCGATCCGGTGCCGGCCGCCCCGTCGGCGGCTTGCCCAGCGGCACCGGTCGCGCCCTCGCGGTCGTCCGCGCCGGCGAGTCTCGACCCTTCGGGTCGATCCCCGATCAACGGCTGCACTTCTTCCACGAAGTCACTGACGTCTTTGAACTCGCGATACACCGACGCGAACCGCACGTAGGCGACCGGATCGAGTCCGCGCAACTCGCTCATCACGAGCCGTCCGATCACCTTCGAGCCGACCTCGCGCTCGAACATCTCGTTGATCTGCGACTCGACGCGATCGGTGATCTCCTCGAGGCGATCGTAGCCGATCGGGAGTTTCTCGCATGCGGTCAGCATGCCGCGCAAGATGCGATTGCGATCGAACGGCACGCGACGGCCGTCCTTCTTGACGACCCGGAGCGGCAACTCCTCGACGCGCTCGTAGGTCGTGTAGCGCCGGTTGCACATCAGGCACTGTCGCCGCCGCCGGATGACCGCGCCGCCCGCCGACGAGCGGGAGTCGATCACCTTGTCCTTGTCGGCCTTGCAGAACGGACAGCGCATTCGGGTCGGTTATCGCTTTCGGACGGGTCCCTCGGTCACCCGCCGCCGATCGCGCGGCCCGGGCGCCGTTTCGGATCCTCTCGTCCGGAACCGGCCGCGTCGATGCGCATCGGGGCCCCGGATCGCTGGCGGCAATCACAGGAGGATAGTCGTACGGCAGCGGTTGTCAAGATGTTGAGGCGGCCCCCCGATTGCGCACAAGCGCTGGTATCGACCCGGTTTCCGACGAAAACCGACGCCTGCGTCACTTCCCGATGCAGAAGCGGGCGAAGACCACGTCGAGGACGGCTTCGTCGTCGATCCCGTCGGTGAGCCCCGCGAGCGCGTCGGTGGCCTCCCGGAGGTGGACGACGGCGATCTCCGCACCCAGCCCGGCGCGCCACGTCTCGGCGGCGGCGGCGAGTGCCCGATCGGCGGCGAGGACCGCGGCCCGCACCGAGCCGACGACCGCGGCCGGATCTTCCGCCACCGCACCGACGGCCCACCCGCGCCACGCGTCGCGCAGTGCCGTGAGCCCCCCTCCCGACGGCGCGTGGACGTCGACGACCGCGATCGGTCGATGTGCGTCGCACCAGCCGTCGATCGGGACGCGACGCGCGAGGTCGCGCTTGGTCACGACGAGCATGCAGGGGGTCGCACACGGCGGCGGGGGCGGCTCCCGGTCGGACCCGTCGACGACGACCGCGCACAACTCCGCGTCCGCGCGCAGTCGCTCGGCGGTCTCGAGCGCGGCGCGGTCCCCGACCGACGCGGCGCCGCCGACGCCCGGCGCGTCGAATACGACGACCGTCGCCCCGCCGAGGGCGACGCGCGCGCCGATCAGGTCGCGCGTCGTTCCCGGCGTCGCCCCGGTCGCGGCGCGCTCGTGTCCGAGCAGTCCGTTGAGCAGCGTCGACTTGCCGGCGTTCGTGCGTCCGTGCAGCACGATGCGCGGCGCCGCGTCGACACGCTGCCGCGCCTCCGCGCCGCGCACGAGACGAGCGATCGTGTCGCGGAGCGCGTCGATCCGCGCCCCGACGTCGTCCGCCTCTGCCGGATCGACTTCGTGTTCGAGGAAGTCGAGCGACGCTTCCAGGTCCGCGAGCACGTCGATCAGGGCGGCGCGCAGCGCGCCGATCCGGCCGGAGACCGCACCGCCGGTCAACTCGACGGCCGCACGTCGCGCCGCATCGTCCCGCGCCCGCACGAGCGCCTGGATGCCCTCCGCGCGCGCGAGGTCGAGGCGCCCCGCGACGCACGCGCGGCGCGTGAACTCGCCGGGCGCAGCCGGGCGTACGCCGCCCGCATGCAGCGCATCGAGCAGCGCACCGACCGCCGGCGTCGCGCCCGGGAGCGCGATCTCGACGACGTCCTCGCCGGTGTACGAACGCGGCGCGCGAAACACCGTGAAGCGGGCCGGCCACGTGCAACCGTCCAGCGCGACGCAGCCGACCGTGACCGACTGCCCGGGTGCATCGACCGCCAGCGTTCCGTCGGACCGCTCCGCGACGTGCTCGATCGCGCGATCGCCGCTGACCCGGATCAATGCGACCGTCGCGCCACCGGCGGCGGTCGCCCGGGCGACGATCGCCTCGCTCACCGCTTCTTCTTCTTGTTCTTGCCCTTGTTCTTCGGCGGCGATTGCCGCGGTCGCGCCGGTGCAGCCGGCGGCGGCGCCGTCGGGCTCGCGGCCGCGAGCTGCTCGCGGTGCTTGCGGATGAACTTCTGCTCGATGATGCCGAGGAGGTTGGAGAACGTCCAATACAGGCTCAGGCCGGACGCGTAGTTGTAGAGCAGCACCGACATCACGATCGGCATGAACATCATGATCTTCTGCTGCTGCGCCGCTTGCGGATCGGACGGTCGCGGCTGCATCCACATGTTCACGAACCACGTGAGCCCCATCAGGATCGGCAGCACGTTGAGTGACGCGATCGTCGTGCACAACGGCAGCGCGATCGGCTGACTGAACGTGATCAACGCATCCGGCGCCGAGAGATCCTGGATCCACGCGACGAACGGCGCGTGCCGCAGCTCCGGCGCGGTGCGGAGCGCGGTGAACAGGCCGAGGAAGATCGGGAGGTTCGCCAGCAACGGCAGGCATCCGCCCATCGGCGGGACCGGGCTGACGCCGCGCTCCTTGTAGAGCGCCATCATCTTCTCGTTCTTCTTGCGCGGATCGCTCTTGTACTTCTCCTGGATCGCCTCCATCTCGGGCTTGAGCGTCCCCATCCGCTCTTGATAGCCGTGCATCGCGACCATCGACTTGCGCGTGAGCGGGAACATCAACGCCTTGACCAGCAGCGTCAGCATCAGGATCGCGACGCCGTAGTTGTGGACGAGGCCGTAGAAGAGGTTCAGGAGCCAGCGGCACAGTGCGGCGATCGGCTTGACGATCCAGCCCATCCCGCAGAACGGGTAGTTGGAGACCTTGAGCACGTCGGTGAACGACTCGATCCCCGACGCGGCGAACGCGCGCTTGTCACGCGGCCCGGCGAACAGCGAGAACTCCATCGTCTGCGAAGGCGTTCCCTCCGGCACGACGATCCGGCAGAAGGCACCGGCGGCGAGTCGGCCGAACTGCGACGGCGCCCCACCGTTGGACTTCGCCAGTTCGGCTTCGTCGATCACCGCGGTCGTGTAAGGCTCGGTGACCTTGGCGTTGGGCTGGACGTCCGGGAGGCGGAGCAACGAGATGAAGTAGCGGTCGCTGACACCGACGAAGCGCGCGTTCGGCGCGACGACGTTGACGCGGATCGGACGCTGCCCCTCGAACAGCGAACCGACCTCCTTGACGTCCGGCTCGTCGAGCGTCCCGCGATCGACGATCGCGAACGGCTGGAACATCACGCCGACCTCGCGAACGAGCCCGGCCGGGCCGAGCAATCGCATCGAGTAGTCGGCGATGCCGTCGCCCGGTGCGCGATGCACGGTCACGGCGAGGTCGATCGAGAACGAGCCGTCGCGGAACGTGAACGTCTTCTCGATCGTCGCGCCGTCGCGGAGCTTTCGGGAGAAGGCGATCCGCTGTTCGCCGGGCGCCGTCTCCGTCAGCGGCGTCGAGATCGCCCAGTTCACCCGCGCGAGGTCGACCTCGTCCGCCGCGCGAAGCGCCAGCCCGAGGCTCCGGCGGTCGGCCTCGACCTCCGCGAGCACCTCGAGCCAGTTCGACGGGTCCCGGCGCTCGGCCTCCTTGAGCTGCGCGCGCACGAAATGCTCGACCAGCCGGACCGACGCCAGCGCCGCGCCGCGGGCGGACAGCACGACGCGCATCCGATCGGTGTCGACGACGACATCGTCGATCGCGGGATAGGCGGCCTTCTCACCGTCGGTCTCGCCACTGCCCCCGGCGACCGGCGCCGGTGCCGGCTCGGGGCCGATCGGCTTCGGAGCCGGTTCGTTCTGCTCGGCGGTCGTACCGGGCTCCGGCGTGGGCTTCTTCGGCGGCTTGGGCGGCGGGAAGATCGCCATCCAGGCGATGTAGACCGCGACGCACAAGAAAATCGCCAGCGTGACACGTTTCTCCATGGGTCCCCGTTCGAAGTCCGCGGTGGACTATCGCCCCTTCTCGAGGCGATTGGCGAGATAGTCCGGCAACTGCGGGACTTGTCTGATCTTCTCCTGCGTCGGCCGGTAGTCGTACTCCACGCGGTGAAAGCGCAACCGCTCCTTGTCGATCGTCACGTAGCACGCCCGAGGGTCCCCGTCGCGGGGCTGGCCGACGCTGCCGACGTTGACGATCAGGCGGCGCTCCTTGAGCGCGGCGAGTGACAGTTCGTGCTTGAACGCCTTCGGAGACGCGAACCGACCGTCCTCGAGGTAGATGCCGGGAATGTGGGAATGGCCGCAAAAGCAGAACTGCTCCTCGAACGCCCCGAACATCGCGGCGAGCCGTTCCGGCTTGTGGACGAGCTTGGGCGTCACGTACTCGCGGACCGGGTCGAGCGGCGATCCGTGGACGTAGTGGTAGCGCTTCCCATCGGTGTCGCGCTCCTTCAACCCGCCGAGGAAGTCCCACATCTCGTAGTTCAACTCGCGGTCGTGCGTGCCGGAGTTGAGTTGCTCGCGGGTCCACTCGAGCGCCTCGCGCGCCTTGTCGTTGAAGTTCTCGGGGTAGTAGAGCAGCGCCTCTTCGTGGTTCCCGAGCAGCGCGACGTCGGCCTTCATCACCCGCTCGATGCACTCGCGCGGGTTGGGTCCGTATCCGATCACGTCGCCGAGCAGCACGAACCCGTCGATCCGCTTGCGCTCGAGATCGCGAAGCACCGCTTCGAGCGCCTCGAGGTTCGCGTGGATGTCGGAGAGGATGGCCTTCATTGGGCGCCTGAGATCAAGAGGATCGGCCGCTGCACTCTGCCGGGACGGACGGGACGACCGGTGCGACGACCGGCGTCGCGCGGACCCCAAAACGACCCACCCGTCGATTTTTTTTGGAGCCCTGCGCGCGGGGAAGCCGCAAAGCGATACCACACTCGCCCGCGCTTTCAAGCGCCCCCGACGTCGGCCGAACGCCGGCTTTCGCGATCGATTCGGGAAAGCGGTTCATCGACGGCACCGTCCGACGGCAAGACGTTCCCGCCCCGGCGTCCGGTCGGGTCGACCGACTCCGCGAGATGCCTAGGTCCATCATCGAGATGCGACCGACGTGTAGCTTTCGTAAAGGCCTTGTGGCGCAGTTTTTTATGGATCGCTCACCTGACGATCGATAGAATCGGACCTACAAGGACGGCGTCGATGAGCCCACCGTTTCGAGGGGCTCGAAGACCACGCGCGAAGTCGATCGGCCGGATGGGTGGGTCGACACGGGCGGCAACCGAGGGGCATCGCGGGCGACGGACCGGGCATGTATGTGGGGACCACCCCCGCACCGGTCGGATCGCGCTGGTCATCGGAGCCGAGAGTCGCGATAATCGTGGAACACCGTCCCGGGGGACGCGACCCGCAAGGTCGACCGTAGATTAGGGGACCGAGGTTTGACACCACCGACCGAAGACGCGATCGCGCTCAGCGTGAACGAGGTCAATCGACCGATCACGGCGCACGCCCTGAAGCAGGCCGGGTGGCTCGAGCTCAAGTATTCACTCGACACCATCCTCGCGATCGTGATGCTGATCGTCTGCATCCCGATCCTCGCGGTGTGCATCGTGCTGGTCCGGCTCACATCGCCCGGGCCGGTCTTCTTTCGGCAGCGTCGCGTCGGCCTCCACGGCCGGCCGTTCGAGATCCTGAAGCTCCGCACGATGCGCGTCGACGCCGAGGCCGACACCGGTCCGGTCTGGGCTCAGGCCAACGACCCGCGGATCACGCCGATCGGGCGGATCCTGCGCAAGACCCACCTCGACGAGTTCCCGCAGTTGATCAACGTGATCCGCGGGGACATGAGCCTCGTCGGCCCGCGGCCCGAGCGGCCGGTCTTCGTCGACCAGTTCCGCCGCTCGTTCCGGCAGTACGAGAAGCGCCTTGCGGTGCGCCCCGGGATCACCGGCCTCGCGCAGGTCTGCTACAAGTACGACGAGACCCACGAGGACGTGCGCAAGAAGCTGGCTTACGACCTGCTCTACCTCAACAAGATGTGCATGCTCCTCGACCTGAGCATCATCTTCCTGACGTTCGGACGCATCACCGGCAAGGGCGCGAAGTAGCGGCGCCTACCGGATCGTGTTCTTCCAGCGGTCGAACGCGGTATCGAGGTCGACGCCGAACGCGCGTCGGAATGCACGATCGACGTCGTCGGTCGTCCCGAGCGCCTTGATGAACCGACCGATCGCGCGCGTCGAGTAGCCCTCGGCGAGAAACGCAGCGAACGACCCCGCCTGGGCGTAGGCCCGGCGCGCATCGATCGGGTCGCGGATCGTCACGAACGGCTTCGCGAGCCATTCGATCGGCGCGAGCGCCGCCTGCCCACCGAGTTTCGCGAGCACCGCGTCCATCTCCGCGCGCGTCCGCCCCTCCGCGAGCCGTGCATATCCCTCGTCGATCCACGCGGGCACCCGTGCGCCGGCCGCGAGCCGGTGGACCACCATGTGCGCATACTCGTGCGCGAGCGTCCGCTCGATCGCGCGTCGCTGTTTTGCGAAGTCGCGAACCGCAATCCGGATGCGCGCGCCGTCGAACGTGCCGGCGACCCATCGGTGGGTCTTCATCAACTTCGAGAACGACTCCCCCGCGAGCAGCACCGCGGTCGTCGTCTCGCGGGGGTGAAACCCGAGGTCGGAGCAGACGCGATCGTAGCCGGCCTCGAGCATCCGCAGCACGTCGTGCGCGATCGCCTCGATGCCGGGCACCTTGCGGTCCACGCGTATCCGGAAGTGCGCGCTGCGCCCCGCGGAGACGATCGACCCGTAGCGCGTCTCCGCGCGAACCCGCGTCAGCAGCTTCTCCAGGCGCGCGTCGCGTCGGAGCGCCTGCGCGCGCTCCCAGGCGGTCACCGTCTCGTCGAGCGCGTCGAGCCGATAGCGCACGTGGCCGAGGATCTCCCACGCCGACCGGTAGTCGGGTTCGCCCTCGACCGCCGCCTCGAGTTTGCGACGCGCCGTCGCATAGTCGGTGCGTCGAAACGCGAGATAGCCGTCGGCAAAGTGGGTGCGCGGCGTGTGCCCGCCGATCCCGATCGACTGGCCGAGGCAGCGCTTCGCATCGGCGAAACGCCGCGTGACGATCGCGTCGATCGCGCGGTGCAACCACGCACCGGCGAGGTTCTTGCGGATCGTCTCGCTCGTCGGCCGCGCGGCGAGCGCCTCCTGAAACGCGTCGATCGCCTCCGCGTAGCGCTTCTCCTCGAGGTGCCGGATCCCGTCCTCGTTGAGGCGCGATGCGCGGTCCTGCGCGACGCCCCCCGCGCCGAGCGAGACCCACGCGACGACGAACGCGAGGCGCAGCAGTCGGCTAGCGGCCAAAACGTCCACCGCGTCGGCGTCGGTCGAACCGGCTCCCGCCCGTGCGTCGTCGAGTCGACGGGCTTGCCTTCGGCGTGGTCGGCTTGGACTGGACCTTCGGCGCCGTCGGTCCGCGACCGCGCAGCGACAGGATCTCCTCGCGGCCGGCGATGCGTTCTTCGATGTCCGCGATCATCGCGGTCGCGCTCGGGTACCGCAGCGCCCGGTCCTTCGCCATCATCTTCTCGATGAAGTAGTGAACGAGCGGCGAGGTGTCGCGGTTCTTCATCCGCGGCGATCGCAGCGACGCGTAGATCTGCTGCCGCAAGACGTCGCGATCGTCCTCTCCCTCGAACGGGAGCTCCCCGGTCACCATGTGGTAGAAGGACACGCCGAGCGAGTAGATGTCCGCGCGCACATCGAGCGCGTCGCCCTGGGCCTGCTCCGGCGAGAGGTATTGCACCGTCCCGACCGTCGTCTCCGCCGGCTCCTCCCCACCGGCCGACGTCGTGCACGCGAGCCCCAGGTCGATCAGCTTCACGTCGCCGGCAGAGCTGAGCAGCAGGTTGCCGGGCTTCACATCGCGGTGGGTCACGCCCTTCGTGCTGAGATAGTCGAGTGCGCGCGCCGCCTGCAACACGACGCTCAACGCCTCGTCCTCGGCGAAGCGCGGCCCGCGCTCGATCTCCTCCAGGAGCGACTGCCCGTCGACGAACTCCATCGAGAAGCAGTGCAGGCCGTCGGCCTCCCACACGTCGTGCCCCTTGACGATGTTCGGGTGGTCGAAGCCCATCAGCATCCGCGCCTCGGCGTAGAAGCGCTCGACGTGCACCGGGTTGCGGCCGATGTGCGGGCGCAGGATCTTGAGCGCCACCCGCGGCGCCCGGCCGTCCGGCCGTGCCTTGTAGACACGGCTCATCCCGCCCTCGCCGATCATCTTCTCGATCGTGAAGCCGGCGATCGTCGGCTGTGATTCTTCCCGGATCAGGGGGATCTCGGTCTTCGTGATGTGACCGCGCTCGACGAGGATGTCGTCGAGCGACGAGTCGAGCTGCCGATCACGGTTGGAGTTGAGGTCCGCGAGGACCGACTCCATGTCCTCCTTGGAGACGAGTCCGAGGTGGACGAGTCGCGCCGCGAACCGAATCTCGTTCTTGCTGATCACCGCTGTCGTTACTCCGACGCCTACTCGTGGCCGATGCCTGCGCCACCGGGCAGTCTACCGCCGTCCTCGCTGCTCAGCAACGCGCTCGAGCGACCGGGAAGTCCCTTCCGCGTGGGCCTCGCGGCCAGGAATGGCTATCGACATCATGTCGATGCGGTTGGACACGCCTCGCCGCCCCGCGAGTGCGCAACGCTTTCCGGCCGATCGGCAAATGGCCACCGGGCCGCGACTTACCGACGTCTTGGCCCTGCGCGGCCGGCACCGGCACGCCGTTTGCCATCCTGCCCCTCGACTCGAACGACGCCTGACCGAGTGTATAGGCAAGCGAACGCTTCGTTCCGCGAAGCTCTGGAGGGGGACAACGATGAGCCGGGTTGGATACAACGTCGTATTGAAGTATTGCGAGGTGATCGACGAGTTCATCAAGGTGCGCGTCTTCAACGAGGAGGATGCCCACCTGCTGCTCAAGGTCGACGCGCTGCCGAACAAGCGCGCCTACCAGCAGCTGATCGTCACGTCGTGCATCATCAACTACTGCGACACCGTGCTCCCGTGCATCGAGGCTCGCCCGGACGCCGGCCAGCCGGAGATCGTCGAGGAGTTCCTCTATCACCTGTGCGTCGAGGTCAACCCGCACCTCGAGATCCACAACGTCGTGCTGCCGATCGACGGCGACGACGCGCCGCCCACGGACGCGGAACTGCACCTCGTCGGCGAGCCGCAGAGCGAGCCCGCGAAACAGAAACGACACGATCGTTTGCCGACCGACAACCTCGGCGACCTGCGCGCGCGCCTGCGTCGCCTCGTCGTCGGCCAGGACGAGGCCATCGAGGCCGTCACGCGCGCGATTCGCAAGGCGTCGGTCGGGCTCAAGCCCGAGCAGCGGCCGGTCGGGTCGTTCCTGTTCGTCGGCCAGACCGGCATCGGAAAGACCGAGCTCGCGAAGGCGGTCGCGAAGTGCGTCTTCGGTGACGCCGGACACATGATCCGCATCGACTGCTCGGAGTACGGCCAGCCGCACGAATACGCGAAGCTGATCGGCGCCCCTCCGGGCTACGTCGGGCACAACGAAGGCGGGATCCTGACCGAGCGCGCGAAGAAGCTGGGCAGTTGCGTCGTCCTGTTCGACGAGATCGAGAAGGGCCACGAGAAGCTGCACAACCTGCTGCTGCAGCTGTGCGACGAGGGCTTCGTCACGGACGCGCACGGCAACCGGATCCACTTCGACGAGTGCCTGATCCTGATGACGTCCAACGCCGGCACCCGGGAGCTGTCGGCACTCGAGCAGCGGATCGGGTTCGAGCGAACCGCCGATGCGGTCGATCGCCACGCGGTCGAAGAGGAGACGACGCGGGCGCTCAAGCGCCTCTTCCGCCCCGAGTTCATCAACCGCCTCGATCGCGTCATCGTGTTCAACGCCCTCGCGCCGAAGGAGTGCGTCCGGATCGTCGGCAAGATGCTCACGGACGTCGGTCGCCTGCTCAAGCGCTCGCGCATTCGCGCGCGCTTCGACCGCAAGGTGAAGGAGCAGCTCGTCCGCGACGGGTATGACGCCGAATACGGCGCACGCGAGTTGCGACGGATCGTCGGACGACGGATCGAGGACCCGTTGACCGATCTGGTGCTGAACGGTCGCGCGCGCGCCGGCGACACCGTCGAGGTGAGCGTCGTCGACGGGACGATCGCGATGACCGTCACGCGCTGACGCGCATCAGCGGACGCCGAAGCGGCTCTCGGTCAGCAGTGCGCGCAGGTCGATGCGCGCGGGCGCGAGCATCGACTCCGGCACGTCCAGAACCGTGACGAGCCGGCCGGCGTCGACCGCGCGTCGACGCACGACGCGCTGACGCGCGCCGCCCTCGATCGGCTGTTCCCAGCCATTCCCGCCCCACGCGCCCACGCGCACCGGCGCCGCGGTCACCCCCTCCGGTGGCTGCGGCCCCGGCCACGATTCGTCGTCGACACGCCAGTGCACGGTGATCGTCGCTCCGAGTTCGGCGTTGGTCAGCGAGAAGACACCAGGCTCGGGTCGTTCGACGCGCCAGCCGAGCGACGGCAGGCGAAGCACCGACCGCGACTCGGTGTCGACCACGACGCGCAGCCACTGCCGTTCGCCTTCATCGGGGCGGCGCTCGCCGGGCGCGATCGTCGGCATGCGCTCTCGCCCCGACGCGACAGCGATCAACGCCTGCCCGTTGAGGGTCTCGCGCATCACGGAGCCGTCGTCGGCAACCCACCGAACCCGTCGTCCACGAGCGCCCGCGCTCTCGACGACGCGCACCCGTACGTCCCGCCCTTGGAGCGGCACCGCGATCGGAGCGTTCGCGCGCACCGTCGCGAGGATCAGCCGCCGGGTCGTCGGGTCCCACACCTGCGTCGCGATCCGTTTGCCCGGCTCGGCGCGATTCGTCGCAAACCACTGTTCGACCGGGAAGCGCACGGACGGATCGAGTCGCGCCTCGTGGTGGGTCCGGTCGCCGCCCTCGAGCAGCGAGTATTCGAGCCGCCCGTTTTGCCATCGACCGTCGACGATTCGCTCGCCGGCCACGTCGGCGACGCGGTGATAGATCCGGCGATGCGAGCCGTCGCTCGAAGCGAACTCGATCGCCTCGATCCGGCACTCGGGAGCGTCGATCACGTCGGCCGACGGATCGTAGAACCGGATCTCCTCGTGCCACAGGTCGCCGACACGCCCGTCACGCCGCACCCCCCACGCGTGCGTCACGGTTCGCAGGCCGACAGCATCGCCGCCGTGGTAGAGCAGGAAGCGCGCGACCTGCCGGCCGCTCGCGGTGCGACCGGTCCGCGCACCGAGCCGTCGCTCCACGCGCACGATGTCGCCACGGCGCAACTCGACAGTGCCACCGAACGACAGTTCGAGGACGACCTTGGCCGGTGTGTCCGACACGAGGCGCCCTTCGATCACCTGCCCGTTCTTGAGATGGACCTCGTCGTGGCGGTCTTTCTGCGCACCGACCGCGAGCGCGGATTGGGCGAGAACGAGCAGGAACAGGATCGCGCGAAACGGCATGGCGTGGCTCCTCGGCGTCGGGTCGGCGCAGCCGGAAGCTACTTCGACCGCTGGCGGCGGGCGGCTTGAGCCATTGGCCGAGGACGGCCGAGCAGCCACAACGGCGGGCTACGGAGGAGGTTGGTTACCCGGCAAGGACTCGAACCTTGAACACCACTTCCAAAGAGTGGGGTGTTACCATTACACCACCGGGTAGCCAGGGGGGCCCGAAGGGCCCGACGAGAGAATAGTCCGGGCCACAGGGGCCGTCAACCGGCGCTGCCGCCGTCGTCGGCCTCGGGGGCGTCGACGCCCCGCCGCTCCATCGCACGCGCGAGATGAATTCCCAACTCGTAGAGCAGCAGGATCGGTATCGCCATCAAGAGCTGCGTCACCGGATCCGGGGGCGTGAGCATCGCCCCGACGACGAACGCCGCGAGGATGAAGTAGCGGCGCTTCTCCGAGTAGACCCGCGCACGCACCACGCCGATCATCGTGCACGCGACCATCGCGAGCGGGAGTTGGAAGATCACCCCGAGCGCGAACGTGAGCGTCGCGAACAGGCTGAAGTAGGTGCCGAGCGTGATCATCGCCGGCGCGTCGGTCATGCCGGCGAGGAAGAACAGCCCGTACGGGATCAGCACGAAGTAGCCGAACGTCGCGCCGCCGAGGAAGAGCGCCAGTGACGACGGCAAGAAGAGCAGGACCCAACGGCGCTCGTGCGGGTAGAGCCCCGCGCTGACGAACAACCACAGCTGAAACAGCGTCCACGGCGTGCCGGCGATCAGCGCAAAGATGAACGCAGCCTTCAGTCCGGTGACGAAGCCCTCCGGATAGCTCGTGACGACGAGTTCATCGGCCGACGCCCGCGGGTCGGCGAAGAAGCGCTTGCGCTTCTCGACGATTCGATCGAAGCGGGCCCGCTCCTCCGGCGTCAGGTCGGGCCGGGGCTCGCGCGGCGCGCTCGAGCGGTCGAGTTCGTGTTCGTCCACGGCGAACGCGATCCAGCCGTACGGTCCCGAGTAGGGCGCACGATCGTCGTCCTGTGACGCGAGTTCGCGCATCGCGACCCGGTGCGGTCGCTTGATCACGTCGAGCAACGTGTCCTGAAAGAACAACGCGCCGAGGAAGAGCACGATCACGCCGAGCACCGACCAAAGGACGCGACGCCGCAATTCCTCGAGGTGATCCCCGAAGCTCATCCGCCCCGCGTCGTCGTGCTGCGACTGCGTCATGCTCGGCTTATAGTCGATCGCCCGACCGTACACAACGAGAGCCGCTCAGGGACGAGCGGCTCTCGATACGATCGATGATTCGCGGTCGGCCTACTTGCCGAAGTACTTCTCGAGGTAGTCGGTGTCGATGATCTCGAGCTTGAAGTTCTGGATCTTCTCCCACTCCGGACGGCTCTCGAACGGCACCGCGAGGCCGCTCTCGCGACGACCGACGACGACGAAGTCGACGTTCGCGGACACTTCGGTGACGACCTCGCCACCCATGTCCTGGATCATCGCGGCGGTCTGCTGGTTCGACCAGCGGCCGGTCATGTCGCCGAGCAGGTAGAACTTCGGCGTCTTGTTCGACTCGAACAGCGGGTTGCGGATGTTGTCGCCGGTCGCGACCGGATCATAGCGGTCGACCTCGGCGATCAACGCGGCGCGGGCCTGGTTGGCTTCCACTTCCTGGATCACGATCTGACCCTTGCGGCGCGGAATGTTGCCCTTGACGTACTCGAAGACCTCGAACTGCGTGCCGGCCTTGAGGCCGTGGCGCGAGCCGACGTTCACCCAGACGGTGTTGCCGCCCGCGGCGCGCGCGGTGATCCGCCCGTCGGGCCCGTCGTTCTGACGGACGCTCGCGTAGTGGGTCGCGACCTCTTTGACCTGGGCGGCGAGCCGGTCGCGCTCTTGCATCACGACGCGGATCCGCTCCTTGCTGTCCTTCTGGATCTTCGCGACCTCTTCGTCCTTCTGCGCAATGCGCTCGCGGAGCGATTCGATCTCCTGATCCTTCGTGCGGGTCGTGTTGCTCAGGTTCGTCTCGACCGTCTGCTTCTCGGCGAGCGACGTGCGCAGCGCGGCGTCCTTCTCCTGGATCGTGTTCTGCGCCGACTGACGCGCCGCGTCCTCGTTGTCGCGGGCCTGCTTGACCTTGCTCTCTTCGTCCGAGAGGCGACGGCTCACGATCGCGATCTTCTGCTCCGCGCGATTGACCATCGCCTGGAGGGTGTTCTCGACACCGTCCTGGTCACTGTCGACGAAGACCTGCTTCAGACGATCGATCGCGGCGGCGATGGCCGACGGCTGGCTCTGGCTGCCGCCGTCGGTGTAGCCGACGTACTGGCTGAGCTCGCGACGCTTTTCGATCTCGGCCTGGTTGGCCGCGATCAGCTCGCCGTTCTTCTCCTTCAACTGCGCGATGCGCAGGGCCTTCTCCTCGTCGGCCGCGTATCGATCGTACGCATACCCCGCAGCTGCGAGGAACAGCACGAGCAGAACGATCACCCACCAGATCATTGCGATACCGCGTTGCGAAGCCATGAACTCCAGCCCTCCAAAGGGACGATGTGGCACGGACGAGTGGGTTCGGCGATACACACTCCGCTACGGGAGCGATCACGTCGGTAGGGACCGCGTGCGACCATTGCTCGGTCGTCGTCGTGATCCTCTTCGGTGATCCTTCCGGAGCCGACTCGGTGACCTTCCCACCGAGACGTTCGCTCCGGCGTGGGAACACGCCTTCCCAGTTTTCCCTTCTCGACGGACGAGCGGCACGGCGCGGCGTGGCCGGCGGCACCGTTCATCCCAAACGTGGCGCCATTCTACGGATGCTCCGCGAGGCGGTCAACGCCAAAAAGTGCTCGCCGCGACCCGTTCCGCCGACCACCCTTGCAGTGCGGAATCGCCCGAAATCGTGGATCCTGCGGGGTCCGGCGGCTCCGCGGGAGAGAATCACGTGACTCGTTCATCCGATGAAGCCGCGACGGCGGCCTCCACCCCCCCGGTCGTCGGCCTCGTCGGCGGGATCGGCAGCGGCAAGACGCACGTCGCGCAGGCCCTCCGGGCGCGCGGCGCGGTCGTCGTCGACGCCGACGCGATCTGCCACGATGCGCTCGAGCGCCCCTCCGTGCGATCGCAGATTCTCGAGCGATTCGGATCGGTCGTCGACAGCCACGGGCGGATTCACCGCCCCGCGCTTCGCGCGGTGTTCGCCGACGACGACGCGCTCCGGGATCTCGAAGCGATCCTGCACCCGATCGTGCGCCGGGAGGCACTGGCCGCGATCCGCCGCGCGACGACCGACGAGGCACCGCTCGTCGTCATCGACGCGCCGCTGCTTCTCGAATCGGGCATGGACGCCCTGTGCGACCAGATCGTCTACATCGACGCGCCGGACGAGGTCCGACGGAGCCGCGTCGCACACCGTGGCTGGGACGACGGCGAACTCGCGCGCCGCGAGGCGCATCAACTCCCGCTCGATGAAAAGCGTCGCCGGGCCGACCGCGTCGTCCCCAGTGGCGGCACCGCCGACGGCGAGGATCCCGAGATCGACGCGCTGTGGCGATTTTTGACGCGCCCGCGCCGGTGAGCAGTTGAAAGGCGCGCCACCCCAGGCGTAGAATCGCGGCGTCAGGAGATCCCCGGTTCGGCAGGCCGCCCGGCCTGGACCGGCGAGTGCCCCCGGCGCACGCCCCGCTGAGCCGACCCGTTCGATTCCCACCCCCGCCTCGACTCAATTACCGCCTCGTTCCACCAAGTCCGGCCCGCGCATCGTCCGTCGATCCGTCGACCGAGCCGCACCGCCTGCTCCCAAGAGAGAAAGACTGGGCGCCATGTCCCGCGAGCGACCCCGATCGAAGACCCCGTCGACGTCGAAGAAGAAGGCCAAGCGCAAGACGGCCAAGCGCGCACCCGCGCGGCGCGCCGACGAGGCGCGATCCGACGACCGCGACGACGCCGAACTCGATGCAGACCGCGACGACGACGCGGACGATCGCGACGACGACGCACCGCGTCCGCGCCGCCGAACCAAGCGGCGGGTCAAGCGCCGTCGGCGCGTGTCGAGCGACGAGGATCGACACGACGACGACCGCGACGAACGCGACGACCGGGATCGGGACGAAGACGATCTCGACGAGCCGCGCGACGACGACCGGGATCGCGATGAGCGCGATGAGCGCGATGAGCCCGATCGGGACGACCGCGACCGCGACCGTGATCGCGACGACGACGAGCACGACGCCGACGACGAGGATTCCGACGGCGACCGTCGACGTCGTCGCGGCCCGCGCCGCCGGGGGCGCCGCGCCGCCGAGCGGGAGCCGCGCGAACACCGCGACCCGCCGGAGCGCCTCGTGCTGATGGACCTCCAGATGATGAAGGCGGCGGCGCTGATCGACTTCGCCGAAGAACGGGGCATCCCCGACCCCGTCTCGCTGAAGAAGCAGGACCTGATCTTCAAGATCCTCAAGCAACACGTGCGTGAGGGTGGCGAGTTGTTCGGTTCCGGCGTCGTGGAGGTCCTGCCCGACGGCTTCGGCTTCCTCCGGTCGCCGGAGTACAGCTTCCTGCCGTGCGCCGACGACATCTACATCTCGCCGTCGCAGATCCGCCGGTTCGGGATCCAGACCGGAACGACGGTGGCCGGTCAGATCCGGCCGCCGAAGGACAACGAACGCTACTTCGCGCTGCTCAAGGTCGAGTCGATCAACGACCGCGACCCCGACGCCGGTGTCGACGTCAAACCGTTCGACGATCTGACGCCGCTCTTCCCGAACGAGCGCTACATACTCGAGACGACGACCGAGGAGTTGTCGACGCGTGTCATCGACTTGCTCGCACCGCTCGGCAAGGGCCAACGTGCGCTGATCGTCGCACCGCCGCGAGCCGGCAAGACGGTGCTGCTGCAGAAGATCGCGAACGCGGTGGCCGAGAACGACCCGGACGTGAAGCTGCTGATCCTGCTGATCGACGAACGGCCCGAAGAGGTCACGAACATGCGCCGCGAGACGAAGGCGGAGGTGATCAGTTCGACGTTCGACGAGCCGCCGTCACGCCACGTCCAAGTCGCGGAGATGGTGCAGGAGAAGGCGAAGCGCCTCGTCGAATCCGGTCACGACGTGCTGATCCTCCTCGACTCGATCACGCGCATGGGCCGTGCATTCAACGCCGAGCAGCCGCACAGCGGCCGGATCCTCTCCGGCGGCATCGACGCGAACGCCCTGCAGAAGCCGAAGCGCTTCTTCGGCTCGGCGCGAAACGTCGAAAACGGCGGTAGCCTGACGATCATCGCGACCGCACTCATCGAGACCGGTAGCCGTGCGGACGAGGTCATCTTCGAGGAGTTCAAGGGCACCGGCAACGCCGAGGTCGTGCTCGATCGAATGCTCGCCGAGCGCCGGATCTACCCGGCGATCGACGTGAACCGCTCCGGCACGCGCAAGGAAGAGTTGCTCCTCGACCCCGAAGAGCTCCGCCGCGTGAACATGCTGCGCAAGGTCCTGAACGAGATGGACCCGACCGAGGCGATGCAACTCTTGCTCGGCAAGCTCAAGAGCTCGACGAACAACGCCGAGTTCCTGATGGGCATCAACGTCGATCAGCTCTCGGGCTGAGCCCCGTCGGCGAACGCCGCAGCGCGCGCACGCTCGAGCATCGCCCGGTCGGTCCGGGGATCGGCGAGGCGCAGCCCGGGCAGGCCGTGCTGCCGGCGACCGAGCAACTCGCCCGGCCCCCGGATGTCGAGGTCGGCTTCGGCGAGGCGAAAGCCGTCGTCGTGCGCCGCGAACAACCGCAACCGCGCGAGCGCATCCGGCGCCTCGTCGCCGTCGAGCGCCGCGAGACACCACGAGGGGCGTTCGCCGCGGCCGACCCGGCCGCGGAGCTGGTGCAGTTGCGACAACCCGAAGCGTGACGGCGACCGGATGACGATCACGTCGGCCGTCGGTACGTCGACGCCGACTTCGACGACCGTCGTCGCGACGAGCACGCGGACGTCGCCGGCTCGAAACCGCGCCACGGTCTCCGCCTTCGTGTCGCTCGCCATCCGTCCGTGCAACACCGCGATCCCGAAGCGGTCGAAGCCGTCGGCCGTGAGCGCCTCTGCGGTGGCGACGGCCGATGTCGACGCCGCCTCCGCGTCGATCGACGGACACACGACGAAGGCGCGCCCGCCGCGTTCGATCCGCTCCGCGACGAACGTCCACATCCCCGGCGCACGCGTGGGCTCGACGACGACGGTCTTGCGCGGCCCGCGTCCGGGCGGGCGGTCGGGAATCGTCGTCACGTCGAGGTCGCCGTAGGCGGCGAGCGCCAGCGTGCGCGGGATCGGTGTCGCGGACAACACGAGCAGGTGCGGCGCCGGCCCCTTGCCGCGAAGTCGATCGCGCTGCGCGACGCCGAAGCGCTGCTCCTCGTCGACGACGACGAGCCCGAGTCGTGGAAACGCGACCGACGCCGACAACAGCGCGTGCGTCCCGACGACGATCGGCACACGTCCGCCGACGATCGCCGACTCCACCGCGCGCCGCTCGGCACTCGGAAGCCGTCCGGTGACGACGACGCACTCGACGCCGGAAGGGGACAACAGCGCCGCCAGTGCCCGGCCCCATTGTTCGGCCAGCACTTCCGTCGGTGCGAGCACCGCGGTTTGCCACCCCCCGTTCGCGACGATGCCGGCAGCGATCGCCGCGACGACGGTCTTGCCGCAACCGACGTCTCCGTGCACGAGTCGGTGCATCGGGTGTCGCGAGGCGAGGTCGCCCGCGATCGCGTCGAGCGCCGCACGCTGGCCGGCCGTCGGCGCAAACGGCAGCGCGTCGACGAGCGGGCCGATCGCGGTGGCCGGCTCGAGTCCATCGACGCCGTGGGTCGCGACGAAGCGTGAACGGCGCGCGGCGAGCGCGCGCTGCAGCGCGAACAACTCCTCGAATCGCAAGCGGGCTCGCGCGCGCTCGAGTCGGCGGTCGTCCGTCGGGCGGTGGCATTCGCGCAACGCGTCGCGACGCGACAACCACGGTTCGCCGTCCGGGTCGGCGCCCGGGAGCGCAAACGGCGGCACGCGATCGACGTCGTCGAGGGCTTGCGCGATCCAATCCCGCAGGCGGGTCGCGCCGATCCCGTCCGGCGGCGCGTAGCGCGGCACGATGCGACCGACACCGAGTGCGTCCCCCGACGCCGCGGCATCCGGATTCTGCAGGACCAGGCCGCCCCCCCGCTCGGCGACGACGTCACCGGCGAACCAGTGTGCCTCGCCCACCGTGAACTGCGTCCGTCGGTACGGCTGGTTGAAGTAGACGACGCCGATCGAGCCGCTGTCGTCTTCGACGGTCACGCGCAGCGTCGTGCGCGGGCCGAAGCGCCGCCCCCCGACCCGCCGAACGACGCCGCGGACGAACGCGCGCTCGCCGGCCGCGGCCGACGCGATCGGGATCGGCTCGCGTCGATCGTCGTAGCCGATCGGAAACTGCCACAACAGCGCCTCGACATCCGAGATGCCCGCAGACTCGAGCCGCTCGGCCGTGCGCGCACCGACACCCCGAAGGGCGGTCAACGGCGTCGTCATCGCGTCGGGATGCGCACGAGCCACGCGCCGTCGATCGCCGGCGTGGGCCAACCGCCCGTCGCCCCCGCCTCGGTGAGCGCGCGGAGCAACGCCGCGCGCGCCGTCGCCGGGACGTCGACGCGAAGCGCGAGTCCATCCTTCAGCCGCACCGCCGACGTCGCGAGCCGGCGCTCGACGATCGTGCGCACGAGGGCTTCGATCACCGAAGGTCGAGCCGTCACCGGACACGCGATCGTGACCTCGACGACCGCCGCGTCCGCCGAGACGCGATTGTGCCCCCACTGCACCGGCTCGTCGGCACCCGGCGACGCCTCCGTCTTCTTGCCGCCGCCCCGCGCCGGGCCGGGCTGACCGGGCTGACCGCGCAGGCGTCGCGCGCCGCCGTCGACGGCGCCCGGCGTGGGCCGGGCGACCGGGGCCGCGGGCGCCGGCGCATCGCTCGACTTCGCGACCGCCGCCGGCTCCCTCGGCGCCTCGGCTTCCTCCTCCTCGGCCTCGGGCCCCGAGCCCTTCGGCTCGAAACGATCGAAGTCGTGCTGCAGGTTGCGTCGGCCGAGCGTTTCGCCCTCGGGGCTCTTCGCCTCGACGCGCACGGAGTCCCTCGACGGGTCGTCGGCGCCGTACGGTCCGCCGAGCGCGAAGACGAGCATCGCCGCAGCCGCGAGACCGGCGCCGCCGGTCACGACCCAACGGACGACGGAACGCGTCGATCCGTCCACCGCGCTCCGGACGCGCGCCTCGAGATCGCGCGGTGGATCGATCGGCGTCGCGAGCGTCGACGCGAGCCGGATCGCTTCGCGCAGGTCGGCGACCTCGGCCGCGAGCGCCGAATCATCGGCCAGTGCGGCATCGACCTCGCGGCGTGCCTCGGGCGGCAACGTCCCGTCGACGTAGTCGACGAGATGCTCGCGGACGCGTTCGCGATCGATGCTCATGACCCCAGGATCCCCCGATCGAGTTCCGGCGCGCCCGCCGCGCCATCGGCGACGAGCCGGTAGCGCGCGACGAACTTCAGCCGCGCGCGGTGCAGTGTCGACTTGACCGTGCCGAGTGGCTTCTCGAGCAGTTCGGCGATCGCCTCGTAGCTCATCCCGTCGACGTCGCGCAGCACGATCAGCTCGCGATCGTCGTCGTCCAGCGTATCGAGCACCGCGTGGATCGTCCGCGCGGTCTCGCGGCGGTCGGCGGCAGCACTCGGCTCGTAGGTCAAATCGCTCACGTCCTCGCTACGCGTGTCGTCGTCGTCTCGGCGCGAGAACAGCGAGAAGACCTTCGGTCCCCCGGTCTTGCGCTTCCGGATCACCGACCGCGCCTGGTTCAGCGCGATGCGGTAGAGCCACGTCGAGAATTTCGCCTCCCCGCGGAAGTGCTTGAGCCCGGTATACGCCTTGACGAACGCGTCCTGCGTCGCGTCGGTCGCCGTCTCCCGGTCGCCGAGCACCCGCACGATCAGACCGAATACCATCCCGTGATGCCGTTCGATCAGTCGATCGAACGCCGTCCGGTCTCCGGCCTGCGCCGCGCGGACGAGCGCCTCGTCGGCGACACCGCTGTCCTGCTGAGGCGAATCCAAGGTGCGTTCGACCCTCCGGTCGCTCCCGGGTTGCAACATTTCGCCGGATTGTACCAACTCGCCGACGCTCTCGCCCGGCTGGCGTCAGAACCGCGGGCGGGCGACGGTGATCGGTCGGCGGCTCAGCACGTTGATCGCGAGGCCGAACAGCACGCACGTCGTCAGCATGCTCGAGCCCCCGTGGCTGATCAGCGGCAGGGTGAGCCCCGTCGTCGGCAGCGCCCCGCTCGCGACCGCGGTGTTCACGAGGACCTGCGTGCCGATCAGCCCCCCGATGCCGACGAGGATCAGCCGCCCGAACGGGTCGCGGTGCTCGATCGCCCCGGCGAACAACAGCGCCACGAGGAGGAAGTAGAGCCCGAGCAGGACGACCGCGCCGGCGAGCCCGGTCTCCTCGGCGATGATCGCGAAGATGTAGTCGTTGTGCTTCGCCGGCAGGTAGCCGCCGGTGTTCTGATGGCCGCGAAACAGCCCCATGCCGATCAGCCCGCCGTTGGCGACCGCGATGCGTGCGTTCAGCGGCTGGTAGAGGTCGGCCTTGCCCTCCCCCGCTTCGTCCCACGCGACGAACGTTCGGATCCGATCGCGCTGGTAGTCCTTGAGCCCCCACACGTACCCGACCGGCGCGAGTACCGCGACGAGGAGCACGAGCGTCAGCAGCACGCGGCGGTGCACGCCCGACGCCCACAGCATCACGCCGATGATCGGCGTGTAGAGCAGGCACATCCCGAGGTCCGGCTGGCGGATCACGAACGCGACCGGCAGCAACACGACCCCCACCGGCACCGCGAGTCCCCGCCAGGAGTAGCCCTGCTCGACGTGCTGAAGCGTGCGCGCGAGGACGAGGACGAGGGCGACCTTCATCAACTCCGACGCCTGCAGCGCGATCGGCCCGAAGCGCAGCCACCGGCGCGCGCCCTGAATCGTCGGCGCGAACAGCGCGGTCGCGACCAGCAGGACGATCAACCCGGCATAAAACGCCCACGCGAAGCGGCCGAGCTTCCGGTAGTCGATGAACTGGATCCCGATCGCCGCGGCGATGCCGAGCCCGATCCACCGGAGTTGTGACGACGCCGGCGGCGAGTGGCGCCCGCTCGATGGATCGTAGGACGCCGACAGGAAGAAGACGAACCCGACGATGCACAACGCGACGCACAGCGTCACGATGAAACCGCGATAGGGATGCGCCGTCGACTCAACCATCGCTCGCCACCAGTGCACTCGGCACCAGCCCCTGCAACGCGAAGTACTTCGACAGGAACGCCGCCGCCACCTGCGCCGCCCCGTCGCCGCCGCCCAGACCGCGGTTCTGGAGGAAGACGACGACGACGATCGTCGGATCGGCGACCGGGGCGAACCCGGCGAACCACGAGTGCTTCGGACGTCGCCGACCGGCGTACGTCGCGCTGCCGGTCTTGCCGGCGATCTCGAACGCCCCGCCGAGTGCGTCGCGCAGTTTCCGGACCATCGGCTTGTCGGCGGTTCCGGTCGTCATCGTCGAGATCAGACCGGGGATCAGCGGCTCGACGTGTTCGCTCGCGACGACGCGGGTCGGCTCACGGGAGAAGCGCGGACTCGCCTCGGTCAGGTAGGCCGGACGGTGGAAGCCACGGTTGGCGATGATCGCGTAGAGCGACGCGACGTGCAGCGGCGAGACCGCGACCGGTCCCTGCCCGATCGAGACCTGCGCGATGTTGCGGCGGCGGAACACGTAGCGTCCGAGCGATTTCTCCCAGTCGCCGAGCACCCCGCAGTGCGCGCGGCCGGTGTTCGTCGCGAGGGGCGGCCGATCGAGTTCGAAGCGCCGAAACAACGCCCGCATCGACTCGTGGCCGGTCTTCGCGGCGGCCGACGCACCGACGATGCTGAAATACGCGTTGCACGAATCCCCGAGCGCCGGTGTGAGCGCGACGTCGGTCGGCACCGAGTGGGCCGAGCACCGCGGCAGCGCCCCCCGACGATTCCGCGCCCAACACGAGAGCGCCTTCGCCGGGTCGAGGACGCCGCACTCGAGACCCCACAGCGCGGTGAACGGCTTGAAGACCGACCCCGGCAGGTTGCACTCCAGCGCCCGATTGCGGAACGGTTGCGCCGGGTCGGCCCGCAACTCGTCGAGGCGCGTGCGGAGATCGTCGCGCGTGTAGGTCGGATCGGTGACGAGCGCGAGGATCCGCCCCGTGTGCGGTTCGAGCGCGACGAGGGCGCCGCCGGCGCGCCCTGCCCACTGCTCGTCGCCGACGCGCGACGCCCGATCGCGTGCGAGGAGCATCGCGCCGTAGCGCTGCAGCCGCGAGTCGATCGTCAGGTCGAGGGGCTCACCGTCCACCGGCTCGACGCGATGCACCGAGTAGGAACGCTCCGCCCCCGGCAAGTGCACGAGGCGCTCGGACCCGCGCACGCCACGCAACCGCCGGTCGTACGCGAACTCGAGCCCCGCTTGCCCGACGTTGCGATCGGCGAGGTGCGCCTTCTCGAGGATCGCGTCCTCCAGCGCGCGGACCTCGGTTCGCTCCGCCTCGCCGAACGGCGAGCGATCGAGCAACTCCGCCTGGAGGCGCCCGACGCGGGCTGCGTTGATCACGCGGCCCTCCAGCGCATCCGCCGTCGGATCCGGCGCGTCCCGCTCGGTCACGGTCCCGGCATTGCCGATCAGCTGCGGGATCAGGTCGTTCGGGTAGAGGCGGCTCAGGTAGCGCGTCAACTCGAAGCCGGCGAGCCGCCCGCGTCCGGTCGCGCGGTCGACCTCGACGACGGCCTCGAACGGTACCCCGCGGAACGCGACACGTTCGCGCATCCGATAGTCGGCGATGATCTCGCGGTAGCGGCGGCGCGTCTCGCGCGACACGCCGTCGAACGAGGGGATCCGGTGGTCGATCCCCTCGCGCACGAGGCGCGCGCGCGCGTTGTTCTCCGCGGCGAGCACGTTGCGCGCGAGGCGCTCGACGAGATCGGTGGCCGGTACGCCGAGCGCACGAACGACCGCGCGAAACGACCGCCGTTCGTCGTCGAGGCGATCGAGGATCGCCGACAGTCGTTCCCGTTCGAGCGCGAGCGCCTCGCCGACCGTCGCGGCGCCCTCGCGCGCCCCGACGACGAGCCGACCGTACGTCCTCCGGCCGAACACCGCGGCGAAGGCGTCGCCGAAGGACGGATCGAGCGGACACGTCGCGCGGTCGATCACCGCGTCGACCGGTCGCTCCAGGAGCGCGCGCAACGCCAACTCCGGCCGACCCGCGACGTAGCGGAGCACCGCGGCGAGTCGCGACGCCTCCTCGGCGATCGCGGCCGCCCGCGCGGTCGAATCCGCCGGAACCGTCCACCAGAAGCCCTCGCCGCGCTCCAACCCACGCACGACGACCGCGAGCGCTCCGATCGGCCAGACGGTTCGCAAGCGCGTCGGTCGCAACTGCAGGTCGTATCGGTTCTCGGTCTCCGCGGCGACACTCCCGTCGGCGAAGCGAATCGGGCCGCGGATCGGTTCGCGCAGGATGCGCCGCGAGCGTTGTTCCTCGCCCTTCGCGACCCACACCCCGCGGTCGACGACCTGGAGCCGGACGAGGTGCGCGACGATCGCGAGGTTCGCGAGCGCGAACACGACGAGGATCTGCCGCAGGCGAGACGCGAGCATCATGCCCCGGTCACCGGCAGCAGGCCCCGGCGCAACCAGCGCGGCCGCAGCAACACGCGGTCGAGCAGCGCGAACACGATCGGCGCGAGCAATGCGGTGAGCGCCGCCCCCTGCAGACCGGGCCGCCACAGCGACAGCACGCCGACCGTCGGATAGGCGCGTGTGATCGCGACCGCCGACACGAGTTCCATCGCCGCGACGACGACGAACGTGGTCACCATCTGATTGGCGATGCGCGACGCGAAGAGCCACCGCCGAACGACGAGGACGACGACCGCCACCGCGGCCCCCGCGGCGACGTGCAGCACCGTCGGGTCGAGCGACGCGGTCGCGCGGAGGAACGCGAGCAGGAGCACGAGCGGCATCGCGTGCAGCCGTTCGGCACGCATCGCGACGAACGCGAGTAGCGCAAGGTGTCCGTCGAACCACGCCGGCAGGTCACCGGCGAAGACCGTGGCCGCGAAGCCGAGTGCGATGATCACGACACTCACGGACGCGCGTCTCCCTCCCCGAACGACTCCGGCGGACGCGGAAACACACCGACCCACACGACGTCCCCGCGCGACAGCCGCGCTTGACGATCGAGGGTGATCCGTCCGCCCGGCGCCGAGTGTACCACGCGGCCGACGGACAGGCCAACGCCGCCCGCCCCCTCGTGGGGACCGAGTACGAGGCGATCGCCCACGCGCAACGCGCCGACGACGGCCGACAGCACGCCCTCGACCGCATCGCGCCCGCCGGCGCCGCGGAAGACCGCACTCCCGACGACCGCCGGGCCGGGCTCACGGTCACGCAGGACGAGGACGTGCGCGAGGAAGCCCGGATCCGCGAGCTGGCGGATGTGGACCTCGCCGTCGCCGACGACGCGCACCCACCCTTCGAGGTCGGCGCCGCGCGCGACCGGCAGTCCCGCGACGAACGACGGGTCCGCGCCGCCGGCGACGATCGACGCGCGCGTCCGACTCGCGTCGCGGCCGACCGCGACCGCGATCGGCACCCAGCGCGCACGCGCCGCGCGCCGTGCCGGACCGAGTTCGACCGCCTGCCCCGCCCGGAGAAACGACACCGCGAGGACGCTCCGGGGGTCGCGATCGAGCACGACGTGTGCGCGATCGACGTCGCCCGCTCCGACGACGAGGGTCCCGATGCGCAGGCCCGCCGGCACGATCCGATCGGCGTCGAGGTCCTCGGCCGTCACGACCGGCGCCCCGTCCCGGAGTCGCGTCAGGCGCTCCGGTCGCCGCGCACGGAGCACGCCACGCGCGACGTCGGCGCCGGCGATGAAACGACTCTCCCCTGCGCGCGCGAGCCACCACGCATCGACGTCGAGCAACGTTCGCACCGCGGCGAAGTGCGCATCGCACGCGACCACGTCGCCGATCAGTTGACTCTCGTCGCCGTCCTCGACGACCGCGACGTCGCCGACCGCAACGCCATCCTGCCGACCGCGCTCGACGACGAGCCGGAGTCGCTCGCCACGTGCGTCGATTCGCGCGACGCGCGCGCGTCCGAAGCGCGGATCGATGCGTCGGCCGATCACCGCCGCGACGGACCGATCGAGCGCGGGTCGCGGCGCACCGTCGACCGTCGGCGCGCCGATCCAGGCCCGCGCCCGCTGGGCGACGCGTTGCACGGACAGCTCGAACGAGCGGCGACTCTCGGGCGAGAATCCGAGGAAATACGCGACGGCGACGGCCGGGACGATCAGCCGCGGCCAACGCCGCACGGGCTACTCGCTCTCCGCGGTCTCGAGGATCTGATGCAGCAGGTCGAGCTGCTCCAGGATCTCGCCGATCCCCCGCGCGACGGCCGTCATCGGGTCGCCCGCGACCTGCACCGGGAGCTTGATCTCCTCGGCGATCCTCTCGTCGAGTCCGCGGAGCAAGACGCCGCCGCCGGCGAGCGTGATGCCCGTGTCCACGAGATCGGCCGCGATCTCGGGCGGCGTCTGCTCCAGCGTCGCCTTGATCGCCTGCACGATCTGCCGCACCGGCTCCTGAAGGGCCTCGCGGATCTCCTCCGACGAGATCTCGGCCTTGCGCGGCAAGTGGTCTTTCAGATCCCGACCGCGGATCTCCATCGTGTATTCCTGATCGGTCGGGTGGGCGCTGCCGATCGCGATCTTCACGCGCTCCGCGGTCTGCTCGCCGATCAGCAGATCGTACTTCTTGCGCACGTATTGGATGATCGCGTGGTCCATCTCGTCACCGGCGACACGGATGCTCGACTTCGCGACCAGCGATGCGAGGCTCAGCACCGCCACCTCGGTCGTGCCGCCACCGATGTCGACGATCATGTAGCCGCGCGGCTCGTTGATCGGCAAGCCGACGCCGAGCCCCGCCGCGAGCGCCTCGCGAATCAGGAAGACGCGACGCGCGCCGGCGCGCTCCGCGCAGTTGACGACGGCGCGCTTCTCGACGGCCGTGATCCCGGACGGAATCGAGATCAGCACGCGCGGTCGAATCCACGAGCCCGGATGCGCCTTGCGGATGAAGTAGCGGAGCATCTCCTCCGTCACCTCGAAGTCCGCGATCACACCGTTCTTCAGCGGGCGCACCGCGACGATGTTCCCGGGCGCCTTGCCGAGCATCTGCTTCGCGCTCGCGCCGACCGCGGTCCCGTTCATCAACACGCGGCTCGTGCCGCGCTTGACCGCGACGACCGACGGCTCGTTGACGACGATACCCGAGCCCCGCAACGTGACGAGTGTGTTCGCCGTCCCGAGGTCGATCCCGACATCCGCCGAGAGCCGCCGCAGCAGCCAGTCGAACATCGATTTCATCCGGTTCCCTCCCGTCGCCTCGCTCCCGCCCTTCCAGGAGCATCGCGACCACCACAACCACGACCACCACAACCAGGACTCCGGCACAGCGGCCCGGCGCCACCACGCCCGAGGCACGCCACCCCAAAGTAAACGGGCTCGATTCTGGGAACCGAGCCCGGCAGTTTCAAGCCGTTGTTGTTCGCGGTCTGGTCAGGCGAGCAGCCCGGCGTTGTAGTCCTGCGCGAGCTTGAGCAGGCAGACCACGATCGCGGCGAGGATGAAGATCGTCGTGAACACGCTCAGCGCGATCACAAGACCCTCGTCGCCACTCGATTCCTCTTCGATGACGTCATCGAAGTCCATCATGTCATCAGCCATGGAAGTCTCCTTGATGTCTTTGACGGCGGGTCGTTCGTCGTCGGTCTGCTCAGTTCACGCGGGTCGTGGCGTTGTCGCCAGCCTGGAACTTCGCCCCCGGGTTCGTCACGACGATCTGCGCCGCCGAGGCCTGCGGGTAAACCGCGTCGACCATGACGTCGCCGATGTAGTTGCCGCCACGGCTGACCGTGAAACGCATGCCCTTCGTGACCTTGTCGTCGCCGCCGACGCTGAGCATCACGAACTTCAGCTCGGTGTTCACGCGCTGCACGACCGCATCGATCGGAGGCGCGTTGATCGCGTTGCGCGGGTTCCAGCCGTCCGCCATCGCGAGCTTGACGAGGTTCGTCTGCTTCTCGAGGTTCGCGCGCACGGTGGCGAGGTCGGTCTCGAGTTGGCCGTTGAGCTCGTTCGCGGTCTCGAGCGCGGCGGTCAGACGACGCGCCTCGTCCTCGGCGGCTTCCTTCGCCGCGATCGCGTCACGCGCGGACTTCTCGGCAGCGGTCATCCGCTTCTCGTAGGTCTCGCGGTCCGTCTGCGCGGCCGACAGGTTCTGCCCGAGCGTCGACAGGTTGTCCTGCGACTTCTTGAGCGAGCCGCGGAGATCGGCGTTCTCGCGGTTCTTCTCCTCGCGACGCGTCTCGGAGGACTTCAGCTCCTGGTCGAGCTCGTCGCGACGGTTCTTGAGCGAGCTGCGCGCATCCTCGAGCTGCTTGTTCTCACCGGTCAGCGTGCTGATCCGGTCGTCGCGATCCTTGACGTCGGTCGCGGCCTTCTCCTTGACCGTATCGTGCTTCTTCTTCCAGTCGTCGGCCTTGCCGAGCAACGTGGCCGCAGTCGCGACGAAGACGACTGCGAGGACGAAGTTGAGCACGACGAAGATCTTGAGGACGTTGCTCATCGGGATCCCTTCTTCTTCAGGCGAGGCTGATCGAGGTTCTTCTTCGATATCGAACTCGAGCGGCACGCATGCGTACCGGCTGTGCGTTTGATTGCTTTGAGTCTGCTTGCATGTGGTGGATCGAACGCGGCTTGCCGCGTGGAACGTGCAGTTGGCGCACGGACCCCGGACGGCCGATCCGCCGAGCGTCGCTGATTATAGCCAGGCCCCGAGGGGTGTCAAGCGCCATTCCTCCGGACGTTCGCGCCACAAATGCCCTCATGATCCGGACTTGCGGCGACGCGCTCGAAACCGTCCGACGAAGAGGCCGATCAACCCCACCGCAGCGGCCCCGATCGCAAACCCGTCCCCGGCCCGGGTGTAGACCGTCGTCGGCCCGCGGAGGCCCGGGCGACAGCGCAGCACCCCCTGCACGGCCCGGTCGCGCCCCCCCTCCTCGACCCGGGCGACGATCCGGCCGCCGGCGTCGATATGCGCGCTGATCCCGCTGTTCGTCACCCGGACGACGTCGATCCGATTCTCGATCGCTCGAAACACCGACTGGGCGAGCAACTGGTCGAACTCGGCGCTCTCGAGAAACCACGCTTCGTTCGTCAGGTTGACGAGAAACTGCGCGCCCCCCCGGACCATCTGCCGCGCGTAGCGAGGGTAGATCACGTCGAAGCAGATCAGCGTACCGAAGCGCGCGTCGGCGGCCTCGAGCACGGTCGCCTCTCGTCCGGGCTGCATCCGCAGCGGGAACCCGGTGAACCCCTCGAGGAAGTCGGCGATGAATCCCAGTCCGAGCGGCACGTACTCGCCCCACGGAATCGGGTGGAGCTTGTCGTAGCGGCCGAGGATCCGGCCGTCGGCGCCGAACAGCACCGCCGCATTCGAGTACGGTGGCCAGCCGTCCGCCTGCGGGGCACCGAAGTAATACGGCGTCCCGAGCAGCCACGGAACGCGATACGTCTCGCGTGCGAGTCGACCGAATGCCTCCGCACCGTTCGCGAATCGGGGGACGTCGGGCGTCCCGAGGTTGTGGAACGGATTCATCGTCTCCGACCAGATCAACAGGTCGGGCGGCGACGCGAGCGCGGCGCGCGTGAGTCGATCGTTGCGCTCGAACACGCCGTCGGTCCCCGGCTTCGGTGTCGCGTCCTTCAACGCCTGCGGGATGTTCGGCTGGATCCCGGCGATGCGCGGTCCGTCGACGGCGGCGAACGTCGTCGGACGGGTGAGCCCGTATGCAACGGCGGCGCCGAGGCACAACGCCGGCACGATCGCACCGCGGAGCGCCCGCCCGGGAGGAGCCCTCCATGCGGCCGCGACCGCCGCACCGGTGAGCGCCAGCAGGAACGTCACGCCGTGCACACCGGCGAGGTCGGCGATCTGGATCACGGTCGGCCAGCCGATTTGCGAGTAGCCGAGGAGAAGCCACGGGATGCCGGTGAACAGCCGGCCGAGCAGTAGGTCGATACCGACCCACGCGCACGCGAGCACGAAGACCGATCGCGACCGCGCCAGGGGCCGGAGCGCGAGCGATGCCCCGGCGAAGAACAGGCCGTGGTAGAGCCCGAGCCCGAGCGCGGCATACCACGTCGGATGGCGCAGCCACGCCATCGCGAACCAGAAGAAGACGGTGCCGAACACGAAGCCGGAGCCCACGGCGCCGCGGACGCTCGTCCGCGAGAGGCCGACGAACCACGGGGCGAGCGCGACCCAGGCGAGTGGCCACGCGCCGATCGGCGTGAACGCCGCTCCGGCGAGCGCCCCGGAGAGGGCGCCGAGAAGGGCCGTCCGCCCAGCGGGCAGCGACGGTCGGTCGGTCGCGTCCGGTCGTCTCACGTCGTCACCCTTCCCGGGAGGCAGATCCGCCGCCCGTCGCGGCGCGAATAATCGGGATAGCGTCTCGCACCGCGCCCGAAAAGGCCGTATTTCCTTCGGATCGGCTCCACGCCACCACCCCACTTGGATCCCGCCCCCGCATGCGACCAGCCCTCCTCGTCCTCGGCGCCGCGCTCGTGGCGTTGACCGCCTGTGACCGTACCCGCGGTCCGAAACCACCCGCCGACGACGCGGGGAAGCCGAAGTCGAAGGCCGCGGCCGCCGCCGATCCCGCGCCGGTCCGCGTCGCTCGGCTGACGGTCGGCCCGATCTCCGAGACGCTCGAAACGACCGGCGACCTGCAGGCCGAGCAGTGGACCGACGTCGTCGTGCGACGCGCAGGACTCGTCGAGCGGCTGCGCGTCGAAGAGGGGCAAGTCGTCGAGGCGAAGCAGCCGCTGCTCGACCTCGATCGCGCCGAACCGCAGATCCTCCTCGAGCAGGCGCGCGCGGACGCCGACCTCGCCGAGCGTCGCGCGACGCTCGCGAGCGCGCAGATCGTCGACGCCCAGATCACCGTCGACCGGCTCCGACTCGTCGAGGCGAAGGCGCAGACCGAGTTCGACCGCTACAACCGCCTGCCGCCCGGCGTGATCCAGGTCGAGGAACTCGAGGCGCGGCGGTTCGAACGCGACCGGACGCGCAAGGAACGCGAGGCCGCGGAGAACGCACTCGAGCGCGTGCGGATCGAGGCCAAGATCGCCGTGGCCGAACACGAAGCGGCGACGCTGAAAGTCGGCAAGGCCGAGATCGACCTCGACTACGCGACGCCCACCGCGCCTTTCGCCGGCGTGATCAGCTTGCGGCACGTGCAAGCGGGCCAGTACCTGGCGGCGAACCAGGTCGCCTACACGCTCGTCGACGTCAGCAAGCTGCGGCTCGACGTGAACCTCCCGCAGCGCTACTTGCCGCGACTGCGCGCGGGACAGATCGTGACGCTCGAGACGGAGGCGTTTCCCGAACGCACGTTCGACGCGGTGCTGCGTCGCGTCAGCCCGGTCGTCGGCGAGAAGGGGACGATCAAGGTCACGATCGAGGTGCATCAGGATGCGCTGCTGCTGCGACCGGGGATGTACGTCGCGGCGACGATCGTCCTCGACACGCGCGAGAAGGCGCTCCTCGCATCGAAACGCGCGGTCGTCTACGACACCGCGGGCGGCGCGCCGTTCGTCTTCATCGTCCGCCCCGACGGCGATCGTCGCGTCGCGCAGAAGCGGCGCGTCGACATCGGTTACAGACGAACCGACCACGTCGAGATCATCCCCGTCAGCGACGACCCGCCCACCGTCGGCGACGACGTGATCATCGCCGGCCAGGACGACTTGCGCGGCGGTGAGCCGGTGCGCGTCGTCGACGATTCGACGCGGCGATGAGCGAAGACCCGCGTAGCATCTTTCGCCTGGCGGCCGACCGGCCGGTCGGCGTCTGCATGTGCGTCGTCGCGATCGTCGTGTTCGGCGCGCTGTCGATCCGCAAGCTGCCGATCGACCTGATGCCGGAGATCAACTACCCGACGGTGACCGTGCGCACCGAGTTGACCGGCGCGGCACCGCTCGAGGTCGAGGATCGCGTGACGCGTCCGATCGAGGGCGGGCTCGCGGTGCTCAACAACCTCGTCACGGTCCGCTCGACCAGTCGCGCCGGCGCGAGCGACGTCGTGCTCGAGTTCGACTGGGACACGCCGATGAAGGCGATCTCGCAGGACATCCGCGAGAAGCTCGACCGCACGAACCTGCCGCGCGAGATCGACCCGCCGCGCATCCTCCGCTACGACCCGTCGCAAGAACCGGTGATGCGAATCGGACTGACGAGCGACCGGATGCCGCTCGTCGAGTTGCGCGACATCGCGGATCGCGAGATCGAGTGGCGCCTCGAGCAAGTCGAGGGCGTCGCCGACGTGCGCATCCGCGGCGGCCTCGAGAAGGAGATCCAGATCCAGGCCGACCCGGACCTCCTCCGTCGCTACAACCTCACCGCCGACGTGCTGCGCGCGCGACTCGCCCAGGAGAACGTCAACCTCGCGAGCGGCCTGTTGCGCGAGGGCGACACCGAATATCTCGTGCGCACGCTCAACGAGTTCCGCTCGGTCGACGAGATCCGCACGCTGACGCTCACCTACGACGACGGCGTGCCGGTCCGCCTGTCGGACGTCGCGCGGGTGATCGTGTCGCACAAGGAGCGCGACATCATCACGCGGCTCAACGGGCGCGAGAGCGTCGAGTTGATGGTGTTCAAGGAGGCCGGCGCGAACACCGTGCAGGTCGCCGAGGACATCCGCACGCGCCTGTTCGGGTCGGACGCCCAGCGCGCGGCGCTCGCCGAGCGCGACGCGCGACGGGTCCGCGATGCCGAGCGCCTCGCGAAGGCCGAACGCGAAGGCGCGAAAGCCGACGGTGCGAAACGCGGTGGCCGCGGTGGCGGCGGCAGACGCGGCGGCGGCGGGCGCGGCGGACGCGGCGGCGACGTCGACTTCGTCGCCCGCTTTCTACCGCCGGGCACCGAGGCCATCGTGCTCAGCGACCAGTCGACGTTCATCGCCGCGAGCATCCGCGAGGTCGTCTGGTCGGCGATCTACGGCGGCGTCCTCGCTGCGCTGATGCTGTTCCTGTTCCTCGGTCGCCTCAAGCCGACGCTGATCGTCGTCACGGCGATCCCGATCAGCGCGATGGTGACATTCGCGCCGCTCTACCTCGGCGGCATCACGCTGAACATCATGTCGCTCGGCGGGCTCGCGATGGGCATCGGCATGCTCGTCGACAACTCGATCGTCGTCACCGAGAGCATCTTCCGCTGCCGCCAGGAGGGCGACGGCGTCCGAGACGCCGCGATCCGCGGCACGCGCGAAGTCGGCGGCGCGGTCACCGCGTCCACGCTGACGTCGATCGCGGTCTTCCTGCCGATCGTGTTCGTGCAGGGCGTCGCCGGGCAGATCTTCCGCGACCACGCGCTGACCGTCGTGTTCAGCCTCGTCGCCTCGCTCGTCGTGTCACTGATCCTCGTGCCGATGCTCGCGGCGCGCGGCGCCGGCTGGGCGCGGCCGGCGGGGGTCGGTTCGCGGCCGGTCGCGACGCTCTGGTCGTGGCCCTTCGCATTCCGCAACATCGCCGCGTCGTGGCGCACGTTCCGCACGGCGCGCATCCGCGGCGCCCTCGCCCTGCTGATCAACGTCGTCACCGCGCCGGTCCAGCTCGCGCTCGAAATCGTCGCGCGACTCGTCGTCGCGGTCGTGCTCGTCGTCGCGGCCGTCGGACTCCTCGTCGGCCGCGCGGTCGCGTTCGTCGTCGGCCCGGCGGTCCGGTTCGCGCTCGTGAAGCCGTTCAACGCGGCCTACGCGATGCTCGCCGCGCTCTACCCGCCGGTCATCCGCGCCGCGCTCCAGATGCGCCTCGCGGTCGTCGTCGTCTGCCTCGCGCTCGTCGCATGGTCGGCGTGGCTCGTCCGCGACGTGGGCGTCGACCTCGTGCCCGAGGCACACCAGGGCGAGTTCACGATCCGACTCGGGCTCGCGCTCGGGACGCCGGTCCAGCGCACCGATGCGGTCGTCGCCCCGCTCGCCGACGCGATCGGCGCGCTCGACGCGGTCCGCAACGTCGTCGTCGCGTCGGGCGTCGCCCGCGACGAGGTCGCCGAGTCCGACGAAGGCGAACACTCCGCCCGCATGCTCGTCCAGCTCGCCGACGGCTCCCGATCGCCCGAGGTCGAGGCCGAGACGAAGCAGCGGATCCGCCGGATCGCGCGCGGCGATCCCGACGTCTCGGGCACGCCGCAGTTCGAGAACCCGAGCCTCTTCGCGACACGGACGCCGATCGAAGTCGTGATCAAGTCGAAGAACCCGGAGACCCTGCGGCGCGTGGCCGACCGAGTCGAGGCGATGCTGAACGAACCGGAGTTCGCGAACGTCGAGGACGTGCGGTCGAACCTGCGCGCCGGCAACCCGGAGGTGCTGATTCGCTTCGATCGGCGCAAGCTCGTCGACCTCGGGCTCGAACTCGAGGTCGTCGCGAAGCGGGTGCGCACCGCGCTCCAGGGCGAGGTCGCGACGCGCTTCAACGATCGCGACCGCAAGGTCGACCTGCTCGTGCGGCTCGACGAACGCATCCAGACGAGCCTCGACGAACTGCGCCGACTCGTGATCAACCCGGACGAGGCGTTCCCGCGGCCGCTCGAGGACGTCGCGACGGTGACCCGCGACACCGGCCCGGCCGAGATCTTCCGGATCGATCAGCAGCGCGCCGCCCTCGTGCGGGCGAACCTGACCGGCGTCGACCTCGGACACACCGGCGCGCGGATCGAGGAACGGCTGCGCGAGATCGAGGCCTCCGAGGCCGATGCGGTGACGTCGCTCGGTGGCCAGAGCGCCGAGATGAAGACCGCGACCGCGAGCATGACGACCGCGTTGCTCCTCGCGTTGTTCCTCGTCTACGTCGTGATGGCGTCGCAGTTCGAGAGCTTGCTGCACCCGTTCGTGATCCTGCTGACGTTTCCGCTCGCGACGGTCGGCGTGATCCCGGTGCTCTACGCGCTCGACATCCGTCTGAGCGTCGTCGTCGGCATCGGCGCGATCATGCTGAGCGGGATCGTCGTCAACGATGCGATCGTGCTCGTCGACTACGTGAACCAGCTCCGACGCCGCGGCATGGATCGGCACGAGGCGCTCGTCACCGCAGGCGTCGTCCGCCTCCGTCCGATCATGATGACGACCGCGACGACGATCCTCGGCCTGCTGCCGCTGACCGGCGCGCTCCCGTTCCTCCCCGGGTTCGGCGACGGCGAGGGGATGGAACTCCGCGCGCCGATGGCGGTGACCGTGATCGCCGGCCTCGTCTCCGCGACGCTGCTGACGCTCGTCGTGATCCCGGTCGTGTATGATCTGTTCGACTTCCGACGTGACGCGTCGCCAGCGAACGAGGCCGACGGAGACACCGCATGAGCGCCGACCGCCCTTCGACGCCACCGAGCCGCGGCTTCATCGCCGTGACGCTTCGTCGCCCCGTGTCGGTCGTGATGGCGCTCACCGCCGCGATGGCGATCGCGACGATCGCGTTCCTCAAGATGCCGGTCGAGCTGATCCCCGAAGGCATCTTCGGCGGCCGGTCGCTGTCGGTCGACGTCGACTACGCGAACTCGAGCCCGCGCGAGATCGAAGAGGAGATCGTCAAGCCGATCGAAGAGGCGCTCGGCACGGTCCCCGAGATCCAGGAGATCTGGAGCGAAGCGCGCGAGGACGAGGGCGAGGTCGACATCGAGTTCAGCGAGCGCGCCGACATGGACCTCGCCTACATCGAGGTGCGCGACCGCCTCGAGCGCCTGCGCGGCACGCTCCCGGCCGACGCCGATCGCTACAGCATCCGAAAGCGTGGGATGCGCGGCATCCCGATCCTGTGGATGGGCGTCAACTTCGACCGCAAGCTCACCGAGGTGAGCCCGCTGATCGACGAGATCGTCCGCAAGAAGCTCGAGCGGATCGACGGCGTCGCGAACGTGCGGATCTGGGGACTCGCCGCCGAGGAGATCCGGGTCGAGATCGACCCCGACGCGCTGCGCGCCCACCGCGTCGCGCTCTACCCGCTCGTGCAGCGCCTGCGCGGCGAGAACGCCGCCGACGTCAGCGGCGGCTGGGTGATGGACGGCAAGCAGAAGTACTACGTGCGGTCGATGTCGCGCTTCAAATCGCTCGACGAGGTGCGGAACTACCCGGTCCAGGAGGGCGTGAAGCTCGGCGACATCGCGACCGTCGAGAAGGCCTACGCACTCGAGCGATACATGTTCCGCGCCTACGGCAAGCGCGCGGTCGGCATGGCCTTCTACAAGGAGGCGCAGGCAAACGCGGTCGACGTGTGCGCGAAGATCGAGCACGCGCTAGAGCACGAACTGAAGGCCGACCCCCGCCTCGAAGACCTCGACTTCAAGATCTTCTTCAACCAGGGAACGACGATCAAGGCGAGCCTGTCGCAGGTCGGCGACACGGCCCTCTACGGCGCGCTCTTCGCGCTCGTGATCCTCTACGTGTTCCTCCGCCGCGTGCGGATGACGGTGCTGATCACCGCGGCGATTCCGACGTCGGCGCTCGCGGCGCTCGGCGCGCTCTACTTCACCGGCGGCACGATCAACCTGCTGACCCTCGTCGGATTCACGCTCGCGATCGGCATGCTCGTCGACAACTCGGTCGTCGTCGTCGAGAACATCGTCCGGCGTCGCGCGCTCGGCGAGACGCCGTCGATGGCCGCGCTGCTCGGAGCCCGCCAGGTCGGCCTCGCGATCTTCATGTCGACGCTGACGACGATCGTCGTCTTCGTCCCGTTCGTCTTCCTGTCGAGCGGCGGGCCGGCGCGCAGCCCGTTGATCGAGGTCGTCGTCCCGCTCGTGCTCAGCCTCGTCGCGTCGCTCGCGATCTCGCTCGGCGCGATTCCGCTCGCGACGATCTACTTCGTCGGCCGGCGCAAGAAGGCCGCGGCGGACGCGGAGCAGCCGGGACGCCTCGTGCGGTTCGGGCGGCGCTGGGCGGCGCGCTACGATCGCGTGCTGGCCGGTTGCCTGCACCACCGCTTCAAGGTGGCGCTGCTCGCGCTGCTCTTCCTCGCGAGCGCCCCGATCGCACAGAAGCACATCTCGATGACCGGATCGTCGATGCGCCAGCGCTCGAACTACCAGGTGCGGTTGACCTTCCCGCGCCAGTTCACGTTGCGCGAGGCGAGCGAGGTCGTCGCCGACTACGAGACGATGCTCGCGGACGTCGCGAAGGAGAAGAACATCTCCTTCTTCCACGCCTACTTCAACCGCCGCGACGGGCGGGTCGGCGTGACCCTCGAGAAGACGCCGGGCTACACGCCGGAGAATCTCGCGCGGGACCTCGCGCCGCTGTTGCCGGTGCACGCCGGCGTCGTGCGGAACGTCGAGTTCCAGGGCGACGAAGAGAGTCGCGACGAGCGGCGGACGATCCCGATCGACATCTACGGACCGGACAGCCGCCGGCTCGTCGAGATCGCGGCCGAGATCAAGCCACGCCTCGTCGGCCTGCCGAACGTCACCGAAGTGCTGACCGAAGAGGACCAGGGCTTCGAGGAGATCCACCTCCGCGTCGACCGAACACGCGCGGGCAAGTACGGCGTCGACCCGCAGGTGATTCGCGGCACGATCGCCTACGCGCTGCAGGGCACGCGCCTGATGGACTACCCGGAAGGCGACCGCGACATCCCGATGGTGATGCGCTTCCGCGCCGAGGACGCCGAGGGGATCGAGACGTTCGAGAAGTTCCTCGTTCGCGGGCGCGACGGCGCCGAGGTGCCGTTGCAGACGGTCGCCGGCTACGGCTTCTCGCGCGGCTACGACCGGATCCGCCGCAAGAACCGGCGCACGCTCTATCGCCTGTCGGTCGGCATCGACGACCCGAAGCGGATCTGGGAGACGAAGATCCGCATCGATCAGGCGCTCGCCGACTACCGGCTCCCGCAGGGCTACACGCGCGAGGCGGCCGGCTCGGTCGCGGCGATCTCCCGCGAACGCGACGCGATGCTCGAGATGGTCGCCCTGTCGATCATCTTCGTCTTCCTGCTGATGGGCATCCTGTTCGAGTCGTTCGTGCTCCCGGCGACGATCCTGATCACGATTCCCACCGCACTCGTCGGCGGGATGTGGGCACTCGCGATCACCGGCACCAGCCTCGACGGGATCGGGTTCCTCGGCTTCATCCTGCTCGTCGGGATCGTCGTCAACAACGGCATCGTCCTCGTCGACTACATCAACCGGCTGCGCGCCGACGGACTCGAGCGCACGGACGCGGTGCGACAAGCCGCGCGCGACCGCTTCCGCCCGATCCTGATGACCGCGATGACGACGATCGGCGGACTGCTGCCGATCGTCTTCTCCGAGCCGGCCCGCGAGGGGCTCGACTACCTGCCGATGAGCCGGATCGTCGTCGGCGGGCTCGTCGCGGCCACGGTCTTCTCGCTGTTCCTCGTGCCGCTCACCTACACCGTGCTGGACGACCTGCGCATGTGGTCGCGCCGCCTCGCCGGCGCCCTGCTGCGCATCGGCCGCGGTCGGGACGACGGAGCGACGCGCGCCACCTGAGCCGCGGTGGATTCCGCGCCTCCCCACTGCTACCTTTCCGGCACGCCGGGGGCAGCGCGCCTCCGCACCGCTCTGTGACACACACGGGACCGAGGACTGGCGATGGCGCACGAGATCGAGGGCTCGACGGACGGCCGGGAACGGCGCATCGCGATCGTCTGCTCCCGCTTCAACGCGTTCGTGACGACGAAACTGCTCTCGGGCGCGCTGCTCGAGTTGGCGCGCCACGGCGTGGACGACGACGCGGTCACGATCGTCCACGTGCCGGGCGGGTTCGAGATCCCGCTCGCCGCTCGCCGCCTCGCCGCGACGAAGCGCTTCGACGCGGTGATCTGCCTCGGTGCGGTGATCCGCGGCGCGACCGCGCACTTCGACTACGTGTGCAGCGAAGCGGCGCGCGGCATCGCCCGCGTGTCGGACGACACCGGCGTCCCGACGCTGTTCGGCGTCCTGACCGTGGACTCGGTCGAGCAGGCGCTCGAACGGGCCGGCACCCGCAGCGGCAACAAGGGCGCCGAGGTCGCGCGCGCCGCGCTCGAGATGGCCGGGCTGCTCGATGCCATCGACGCGATGGGCACGGACCGGTGAGCGACGTGGACCGTCCCCAGCGCAAGCGCACGGTCGCTCGCGAACTCGCGCTCAAATTCCTGTTCATGCACGACATCCGCGGCGACGAGGTGCGCGAGGAGCTGACCGACTTCCTCGTACAGAGCGACGCCGACAACGAGTCGAAGCAGTTCGCCAAGCGGATCGCCCTCGGCTGCCTCGACAACCGCGCGTCGCTCGACGTCAAGCTCGACGAGGCGGCCGAGAACTGGTCGCTCGCACGGATGGCCACCGTGGACCGCAACATCCTCCGCATCGCCGCGTGGGAGATGCTCCACGGGGGCGAGACCCCGGCGAAGGTCGCGATCAACGAGGCGATCGAGATCGGCAAGAAGTACGGCTCGGGCAAGACCGCATCGTTCGTCAACGGGATCCTCGACCGGATTCGCCGCGCGGCCGACGAGGTCGAGTCGTAACGCCCCACCACCCACGAACCACGACGGCACGCAGCACGATGGCACTGTTCAGCAAGCTCAAGGCGGGTCTCAAGAAGACGCGCGACAAGTTCTCCACCGGCATGAAGTCGATCCTCACGATCGGCCGCAACCTCGACGACGAGTTGCTCGAGGAACTCGAGGAGAAGCTCCACACGTCCGACATGGGTCCGACGACCGCGATGGCGCTGATGGAGCGCGTCACGAAGGCCTACAAGGCGCGCGAGATCAAGACGACCGACGACGTGATGCCGTTCCTGAAGTCGTCGCTGCTCGACATGGTCGGCGGCGGTGACGACGCGTCGATCACGCTCCGACCCGACGGCCCGACCGTGATCCTCGTCGTCGGCGTCAACGGCGCCGGCAAGACGACGAGCATCGCGAAGCTCGCGCACCACTTCGCCGCGCAGGGCAAGAAGGTGATCCTCGGCGCCGGCGACACGTTCCGCGCGGCGGCGGTCGAGCAGCTCACGGTCTGGGCCGGGCGCATCGGCTGCGAGATCGTCAAGCACGGTCAGGACGCCGACCCCGCCGCAGTCGCGTTCGACGCGGTCGAGGCCGCGGTCGCGCGCAAGGCCGATGTGCTGATCATCGACACCGCAGGTCGACTCCACACGCAGGCGAACCTGATGGCCGAGCTGGAGAAGATCAAGCGCGTGATCGGCAAGCGCATCCCCGACGCGCCCCACGAGGTGATCCTCGTTCTCGACGCGACCGTCGGCCAGAACGCGATCAACCAGGCGATGCTGTTCAACCAGGCGGCCGGCGTCACCGGGCTCTTCCTCGCGAAGCTCGACGGCACCGCGAAGGGCGGCGCCGTGATCGGGATCCGCAACGAGGTCGACGTGCCGGTGAAGTTCGTCGGCCTCGGCGAGACGAGCGAGGACATCGAGCCGTTCGACGCCGACCAGTTCGTCGCGGCGATCCTCGAGTGACCAGCGGAGCGCCCGCCCGCGTGCCGTCGCCGGTGGCGCTCGCGCCACTGCTCGCGCTCGTGGTGTGCGTGCCGCTCCTCGGCAGCACGACCGATCCGTTCGGCGGCGACGCGCTGCGGCTGCTCGCGGTCCAGGCGGTGCTCCTCGTCGCGGCGGTCGGGCCACTCCTGCGTGGCGCCGCCCGCGGGCCGGCCGTCTTCGCGCTCGGCGTCGGCGTGATCGCGGTGCTCGGTCTGCGCGACGTCGCGACCGCGATCGACGCCGCCCCCCTCGTGCTCGCCGCGACCCTCGCCGCCGTCGCGCCGATCCTCGCGACACGCCCGCGCATGCTGCCGTGGGCGCTCGTCGCCGGCGGCGTCGCGGTCGCCGGATGGGGCCTCGTCGACACGGTCGGCGGCGGTGCAGGAGTCGTCGCGCTCGGCAACGCCAACCGCGTCGGCGAGTTCGTCGCGACGGTGATCCCGGCGGCGGCCGCGCTCGTGTTCACCGCCGTGCCGGGTCGTCGCGCGGCGACGGTCGCGACCGGCGCCGGGGCACTCGCACTCTTGTTCGCGTGGACCCTCGTCACCGCGTCCCGCGGCGGGCTCCTCGTCGGCGCGATCGAGCTGGTGCTCGTCGGCCTGCTGGCGCGCGCCCCCCGGCGACTCGTCGCGCTCGTAGCCCTCGGGGCCCTCGTCGTCGCCGCGCTCTGGGTCGTGCCGACGACGCGCCATCGGCTGACGTTCGCGTTCGAGCGTGCCCGCGCCGGCACGTCGGCCGAGTATCCGTCCAACGCGGTGCGACTCGGCGTGATGGCGGGCAGTGCACGCGCGATGGCGGACCATCCACTCGGCGTCGGCCACGGCCGCTTCGAGGATCGGTTCATGCGCTACCGCGAGCCGTCGGAGCATCGGCTGAGCGGCTGGCGATCGCGCGTGCCCGACGCACACAACCAGGTGCTCCACAGCGGCGTCGAGACCGGGTGGCTCGGCGCACTCGCAATGCTCGCGCTGTTCTGGCTGCCGGCGTTCGGCGCGAGCCGACGTGCGTGGCGAGCCGAGGATCCCGCGAGCGGCGACCTGGCGCGAGCCGCCGCGGTGACGGCGATCGGCCTCGGCCTCTACTCGTGGATCGGCACGCCGCTGCTGAACCACGCGGCGCTCGTCAATGCGGCACTCGTGCTCGGCGCGGCCACCGGGATCCCGTCGGTCCTCGGTCGCGGTCCGAGCGCGCGGATCGCCGTCGCGGTACTCGCCGTCGTGACCGCGTTCGCGACGGTCCCCGAGTGGCTCGCGCAGCGGGATCGGATCCGCGCCCGCGACCTCGTCGCGCGACAGGACCCGGCCGCACGGGACGCGTGGCACGATGCGGCGAACCACACGCCGCACTCGAGCGCGACGTGGTTGCGGGTCGCGGTCTTCGCGCTCGCCGCACAGGACCGCACGACGACCGATCGAGCGATCGAGAACGCCACGACGAGCGCACCCGACGACGTGACGATCGCGCTCTTCTCAGCGGCCGTCGCACTCGACCGCGGCGATGCGGGCGAGGCGCTCGCGATCGCGACGCGCGCCCGCGACGTCCAGCCCCACAACCCGCTCCCGCACGTCGTTCGGGCGCGAGCGCTGCGCGCGCTCCGCCGCGAAGACGACGCGATCGATGCGGACCGAGCCGCCGTCGATGCCGACCGCGCGGCCCGAAGCGGCGCCGCGCCCGCCCCCCCGATGCCGCTGATCCGCGCCGCGGCCCGCCGCGTCGGCGCGGCGCTCGGGCGTCGCGCGCTCGCGGTCAGCGTCGAACGCGGCCCGGCCGACGCGCTCGACGTCTACCGCGAGGCGCTCGATTACGATCCGGGCCACGGCGAGGCGAACCTCGCGCTCGCGAAACACCACGCCGACCGCGGCGACACGGACGCCGCCAAGCGCTACCGCTACCGCGGCCTGCTTCGTCGCGGCATCGACATGGCGACGCTCGCCCAACGGTTGCGGCGCGACGAGGTCTGGAACAAGGCGATCAAGAGCCTGACCCTCGCGAGCCTCGAACGCCCCGAGGCGATCGACCCCCACGTCTACCTCGCGGCCACGCGAACCCTGCACGGCGTCGACGACGCGCCGTGGCACGATGCGGCTCGCGCCCGGGACGACCTCGCGACCGCGCGACGACTCGGCCTCCGGTCGCTCGACGCGATCGAACTCGAGCCCGCATTCCGCGCCGCGGTCGAGCCGCTGTGGCGCACGACCGGGGAGGACGACGACCGATGAGCGCCAAGCGACGCCCCTGGTATTCCGACGGGCTCCGGTTCACGTGCACCGCGTGCGGCAAGTGCTGCGTCAACCACGGCGAAGACTACGCCTACGTCTACCTTGCGGAGATCGAGATCGACGCGCTCGCCGCGCACTTCGGGCTCGAGCGCGACGCGTTCCTCGAACGCTACACGACCACCGACCAGGGCGAAGTCGTCCTCCTCGACAACGGCGACCGATGCATCTTCCTCGACGACGCGATGCGCTGCACGGTCTACCCGGCCCGCCCCCGCCAGTGCCGGACGTGGCCGTTCTGGCGCGAGAACCTCGACCGCAAGGAGTGGGACGGACCGATCCGCGACGTCTGCCCCGGCGTCGGAACCGGCGCCCTCTACACCCGCGACGAGATCGAAGCGATCGCCGACTGGACCGACGCCGTCGACGACCCGGACGCCGACCAGACACCCCCCCGCCACTACCCCGGCGACGGCCACGCGAAATAGCGCCCCGCGTTCAGTCCTCGACGGCGTAGTCGAAGTAACCGTCCCAGGTGGCGTCGAGTTTGGCCAGCGCGGAGCGCACGTCGACGACGTCGAGCCGATCGCCGTCGCGCGTGAGGAGGCCGAGGCGCTCGAGCTTCGCGAGGGCGTCGGGTGCCTCGAAGTTCAGCTGCACCCCGCAGCGCTCGTCGAGCCACGCCTCGATCCGCCGGTCCATCGCCGCCTCGCTCTCCCGCGACGCGTCGTCGACGAGCAGGAAGACGTAGGCGAGCAGCGCCTCCTTGCACTCCTCCTCCTCGGCCTGGTCGATCACGTTGTGGATCACGCCGAGGTTGTTGTCGAGACTGTTGAAGTAGAGGCTCGAGACGAGCGTGCCCTGGTAGTTGCGCTTGACGTTGAGATAGCCGAGGAAGCCCTTCACGCCGTAGACGATGAACGCGATCGCGAACATCACGGCGGCCCACGTGTTGATCACGGCCGCGAGGAAGATCTTGAGCAGCGAACTGCCGATGCCCCCGGCGAGCGGCGCGATGACCCGGAACTTGTCGAAGAGCTTCATCCGCGGCTCGGTGTTCGGAAAGAGCATCTCGATGTCGCCGCGCGGGATGTTCTTGAAGATCTTCAGGTAGACGAAGTCCGGGTCGATTCCGTTCGGCAACTCGGCGTCCTTCTGGAAGTGTGCGAGGAGCACGAGGCGCCGAAACACGACCGTGTCGTGCTTGCGCATCCGGAACAGCGTGCCGGCGCTCCGGTAGTCGCGCTGCTCGTCGCCGAGCCCGCGGTAGTAGAAGCAGAAGTGCCGGAACTGGTCGAAGTCGACCTCGAGGTCGAGCGCCCACGGCGACGCCATGTCGAGCAACTCCTGGAGTTCGGCCTCGCCGACGCGCCGGTAGTTCGCGCGCCGCAGCACGTCCTCGAAGCGCTCGGTGAACGCCGTGGCACACGCAGCCCGCTCCCCGTCGTCGTACGAGGAGAGCGAGCGATACGGCGCGTCGGGGTCGAGCGGCGCGTAGTCGCGCTTGAGCGCGAGCACCTCTTGATGAAACAGGAAGTGGAAGACGTGCGCGAGCATGTCCGCGAGGCGCCGGACGTCCGGCCCCCGGTCGCCGATCGCGGGGTGCGCCGCGAGCAGCGCGGACAGTTCCCGACGCGCGATCGGAATGAAGCGCTCGCCCTCGTCGTCAGCCGTCGCCGATTCCGTCGTCATCGCGTCGCTACGAGTCGTCTGTCGCCCGCCGCAGCTTGACGTGGATCAGCCCGACGAGGTGCAGCGCCCGCGCCGCGTTGTCGTCGGCCTCGGCCCAACGAGCACGACTCGAATCGGTCGTGTAGATCGGTTCCTCGTTCTCCTGGCGGGTGACGCGCACGCGGACGCGCCATCCCTTCTCGCCCTTCCGCACCTGCACGTGGGCCTGTTCGCGGAGTCCGTAGCCGACGAGGTAGTTGAGGTCCTCTTTCCACCCGGTGCGCAGGTCGCCGTCCGCCGACCGCTCGTACTCGATCGTGTCGAACTGCTCGACGAGCGTGAGCTTGACGGCGCTCCACATCACCGGAAACGGCACCTGATACTGCGCCTCCATCGCCTGCCACTGCTCGGCAGTCGACGAGCAGCCGACGGATCCGGCGACGAATCCGGCGGCGACCGCGACCGGAAGCACCAGCGCGGCGATGCGCGATGCGGTGCGATTTCGCATGAGTTCTCCTCGAAGGCGATCGGCAGAAGTTATACCACCGGCACGCCGCGACGACCGGGGATTTGCGCGCGGGCTTCCCCGTCGACCGGGCGTCGGGAATAATGCGTGCCGACCGCGCGGAGGAGCTCTTGGCCGACTGGATCACGCACCTGGGACTCGCGTCGCTGCCGGCGCGCGCGCTGCCGACGGCGAGCCTGCGCCTCGCACTGCTCGGCGGCGTGCTGCCCGATGCGGGAACGCCGCTGATCGTCGCGGCGAACGAACTCGACCTCGCGCCCGCCGCCTTCGAGGCGGTCGTGCAACCGCTGCAGGCGCCGCTGCCGACGTGGATCCTCGCCGCGGGGATTGCGGCACTCGCGCCCCGCTTCGTCCCGGCGCTCGTCGCGCTGTCGCTCGGCATCGTCGTCCACTACGCGCTCGACCTGTGCCAGGTACGCTACGGCGGCGGCATCTACCTCGCCTACCCGTGGCGCTTCGACAGCCCGAGCCTCGACTGGTTCTGGCCGGAGTCGATGGCCAACCTCGCGCTGCTCGCAGTCGGCGCGCTGGCGCTGGCGTGGACCTGCGTCCACCCCGGCCCGGCGATCCGCTGGCGCTGGCGCCGATGGCCGGCGCTCGCGTTCGCCCTCGCCGCGGCGCTCACCCCGTGCGTGCTGACGGTCGACCGTTTCTTCGCCGAGAACGTGAACAACGTCGACTTCTACCGCGCGCCCGCCGGCTACACCGGGCAGCCGATCGCGCTGAGCAAGGCGCGCGTCGAACGCGTCCGCCCGGACGGCGACGGCGTCGTGATCACCGTCCGCAAGGGCGAACACCGCGTCGACGCGTTCGCGCGCCGCTTCGAGCGCTGGGGGACGACCGACGGCCGCCCCCCGGTCGCGTCGGACCGGATCTCGCTCCGCGGGCGCTACGACGGGACGCGCGTCGTCGCCGATGGCACGGCGCACGTCCACTTCCGACCGATCCGGACGTGGACGTCACTCGTCGGGCTCTTCGTGATCGCGGTGCTCGCGGGGACGCGGTGGCGCGATCAGCGTGATCCGCGCGTCCGGTGCACGACGTAGCGTCGCCCGTCGGGACTGTCCACCCAGGTCACCAGATCGGCGCGGCCGTCGCCGTTCACGTCGGTGAGCGCGAAGTCGCCGTCACCGACGGGCAGTGACGCGCTCGGCTCCCGCCCGGCGATCTGCTCGCGATTGAGGCTGAACCGGAGGTCGCCGACGTATTCGACGAGCCGGTCGATCGTCCACTCCGGACGCTTCGCATCGAACAGCACGTCGCGGATCAGGCGATCCATCACCTCGCGACTCCCCGGCGCACCGGCGACCGCGCCGCGCCCCGTGCACGCGTAGAGGTCGACGCGATCGGCGTCCGCAGCCCGCAGCGCGACGTCGAGGATGCCGTCGCCGTCGATGTCGCCGACCCGCAGTCGCTTCGCCGCCTCGCGCGCCCGCTCCATCTTCGACTCGAAGCGGCCGAGGTCACCGAGGATCGACAGGATCGGCGGCACCGCGAACTCGATGCGATTGGTCCGGTCCGGTCGACGACTGATCGTGCGGTCGCCGTGATTGCGGAACGCGAGCGCCTCGATCTCGAGGTCGATGCCGACGATCATCGCCGCGACGAGCCGGGTCATGCTCGGCATCGCGAACTTGACGAGCACGAGGTCGGTCCGACCGTCGCCGTCGACGTCCGCCGGAAAGACGCCGGCGATGTCGTCGCTGACCCGCAGGATCCGGTCGGGTCGCCGGAAGCCGCGGAACCCCTTTCCGGCGAAGTAGAGCCACACCTTCTGGCCGGACGCGACGAGAAAGTCGCCGTGGCCGTCGCCGTCGAGGTCGTCCTGATTGACCTGCACCCGTCCCATCGAAATCCGCAGCCGCTTCGTGTCGTCGCCGCGCTTGCGATCGCGATCGCGCGCCGAGAAGCGGCCGAGGTCGAGCGTCCACGTCGGCGCGTCCGCGAAGCCGAATCGGTCGGCATGACCGCGGTGCACGTCGATGCGGGCGCCGAGCTGCGCGATCAGATCGCCTCGACCGTCCGCGTCGACGTCGCGTACGATCAGGTCGGGAATCCGAAACGACGTCTTCAGTTCGCGATCGAGGGCGGCGCCGCCGAGTTGCATCTCGACGCGAATCCCCGACGGCAGGACGCACGATCGCGCGACGTCGAAGCCGCCCTCGGATCGCCCGGGCGTGAGTCGGAAGCGAACCCCGTCCGGTTGGACCAGGTCGATCGCACCGTCGCGGTCGATGTCGCGGAGCAACTCGACGCGGCGCACGAGCGGCCAGTCGAAGCCGCGTCGCGCGCGGATCGTCGGCCGCTCGGCGGGGACGAGTTTCCCGTCGGCAAAGCGGTGCACCCACACGCCCTCCCGATCGACGACGACCAGATCGACCCGGCCGTCGCGGTCGACGTCCCCCCAATCGTAGAGAAACGCCCGCGGCCGGCCGATGCGACCGATCACGCGCGGCGCGTCGCCGCCGAACACGTCGTAGAGCGTCAGCGTCGTGCCGCTCCGCGTGAGCAGTTCCGCGCCGCCCGTGCCGTCCACGTCGACCCAGTGCGTGTCGTCGGGCCGCACGCCGAGGTGGAACGCGACGCGCTCGTACGACTGCGCGCCCCCCAGCCCGGCGAGCAGCGCCGCGAGCACGACGCCGACGGCGACGACGACGCGCATCACCGCCCCACCCGCTCTCGGATGCCCCAGCCCGCGAGCACGAAGCGACGCGGGTAGACGAGCAGGATCTCGTGCTGGCCGTCGCCCTCGACGTCGATCAATCGGATCCGGTTCGGCACGTCGACTTCGACATCCACCGCCGGCGCGTCGCGAAAGGCGAACGTGCCGCCGGACGCGAGCAATCCGCCCGTCGTCTCGGTCGCGAGGTGCACGCGCAATCGACGGCGCTCGTCGACGACGAGCAGGTCCGCGCGCCCGTCCCGGTTGAAGTCCCCGTCGAGGTAGATCATCGGCTCGATTCCGCTCACCGCGAGGGCGTCGGTCCGCACGCGCAGGTCGTGGCTGTAGTCGGGTTCGCGGCCGAACGGCGGTCCGCTCGCCTGCCCGAGGAACACGTGCAGCGTCACGTCGAGCGACGACGCCGACGAGGTCGCACCGCGCAACAGGTCGAGCCGATACGTCGGGATCAACAGGTCGACGCGGCCGTCGCCGTCGACGTCGCGGAACCGCGGCGTCGCGGTCAACCCGCTGAGCATCAACACGACGCTCGGCCGCGCGAGGTCGCCCGAGCCCGCGTAGAGGACGAGCCGCGTGCGCAGGTCCTGCGGCGACTCGTCGCGCACGAGGAAGTCGAGTTTCCCGTCGCCGTCGACGTCGTGGGCGAACACGTGGCCCACGCCGGACCAGCGTGGCGTCGACGGACGCAGCTGCTCGCCGGCTCGGCGCACGGTCGGTGCCGCCGCGAACCCACCGCCCTCGCGCTGGTGCCACTCGGCGACCGTCTTGCCTTCGAGCAACACGACGTCGAGCCGACCGTCGCCATTGGCGTCGACGAAGCGCGGTGCCGCCATCTGGCGGGTCGCATCGACGAGCACGCCGGCGATCGGCGGCTCGTCACCGCCCTGCGGCGACGACCCGTCCCCGCCGAAGCGAAACGTCATCCGTCGCCCGCGCCGGTTCGCGTCCTCCGACCAGTGGTGCACGCGCATCGCGAGCCGCACGCGCTCGGCGAAGTCGGACACGTCCTCGGTGCGACGCTGCCGGCGCAGGACGAGGCCCTCGGCGGTCGGAATGCACAGATCGTCGAGCCCGTCGCCGTCGACGTCCCGCACATCGGGCCACAGGGGCGCGCGGCGGCGGGGTGGCGACGCGAAGAACATCTCCTCGCGCACGAGTCGACGGAAGCGCTTCGACGCGTCGCTCTCGCCCCACCGTACCGCGAAGACGGAGCGGCCGGTGAACAGGATGAACTCGGCACCGGGCGCCGGATCGACGTCGCCGACGGCGACCATCACGACGTCGGGTTTCAGGTCGAGCGTCCACGCCGGCCGCTCGTCGAAGCCGCCGACGCGACGGCCGCGAAAAAAGCCCACGCGGCGGACCTCGGCGTCGATCGCCGTGAACACGAGATCCTGCACGCCGTCGCGGTCGACGTCTCGCAGCGCGATCGCATCGAGTGTCCCCGGCACGTCGCGCGTCTGCCGGACGAAGTCGGACGCGACCGCCGGCGCGGGCGCGAACAGCGCGAGAACCACGACGAGCACTCGGATCATCGCGGGCTCCCGGCCGGGGCATCGGGTACGTCGACCTCGCGGAGCGACTGCGCCTCGCCGGTCGTCCACGAGATGATCCAGAACAGCTTCGTTCGTCGCTGGCCATCCTTGAAGCGCGTCTGGAAGACGTCGAATAGCACGCCCCACTCGCTCTCCTCCTCCGACGGCGAGCGGTAGTTGAACAGCAGCGGCACGAGTACGCGCTCGGTTCGACGCGCCCGCCGCGACACGGTGCTGCGCACTCGGATCTTCGCGCCGGCGCGCACGAGTTCGAGTTCGACCGGCGCGCCGACCGGCAGCAGTCGCACCCGCCGGATCACCTCGCGCGGATCGTGGACGGGGCGCCCGTTCATCCGGTGCAGCAGGTCGCCGGCACGCACGCCGTCGCGCGCCCAGGGGCTCTGCCCCCAGAACCCGGCGATGCGCACGCCCTCCGACGGGCGGAACCCGGCCGCGCGCGCCTCGGCACGCGTCAGCACGCCGAACCGGACGCCGATGCGCTCACGGTCGACGAGGTGGGTGACGACGTGCTCGGGGCGAGCACGCGTGCGCGCGACCGGCGTCACGTCGACGGTGAAGGCGACGTCGTCGCGGACGACCTCGAGCCGAACCGGCGCGCCGGGCGGCAACCGATCGATCGCCGCGTGAAACGCGTCCGGCCAGCGATACGACGTGCCACCGACCGACTCGATCACGTCGCCGGTCTTCAGCCCGGCCGCCTGCGCCGGGGAGTTCGCGACGACCTCGACGATCCGCACGCCGACGTGCTCGCCGACGTCCTCCAGTTCGGCCGCGTTCGCCTCGACGCGGACGCCGAGGAACCCCTTGGCCTGCGCGGCCGCGCCGGTCGCGAGCGCGGCCGTGATCGCCAGGCCGACGAACAGGGAACGGATCACGACAGCACCGCCCGCCGGCGGACGCGGAGCCAGCAGTAGCCGAGCAGCAGCGCGAGCGACGCAGCGGGCACGACGATCGCCCACCAGGCGTTGTCGTCGGGCCAGTGTCGCCCGGCGTCGCTGAACCCTTCGGCCGTCGCCTTCATGACCTGAACGTAACTCCGGTCGTCGATCGCCGTCGGGAGAAACCGGATGAAGATCCAACGGGCCGCGTCCTGTCCGTCGAACAGCACGCGCGCCGCACCGAGCGCGAAGAAGCCGATCATCCCGGCGCCCACCGCACCGCCCGGTGCGTCGAACGTCGCCGATGCCGCAAGGCCGAACGCCGCGGTCGCGAGCAGTGCCGGGATCGCGAGCCACAGGGCGCGCCACAGGTGTTCCCACATCGCCTCCACTTCGGTGAACACGTAGGGGTCGTCCGGCGTGTCGAACTCCGGGTCGATCACCGCGCGGTAGTCCGCGACCGCGCCGCCGACCGCCAGTGCGACGACGACGACGACCGCGAGCACGACGAGCGCGTAGCCGAGCGCGACGAACGCCTTCGCCGCGACGACCTCGCCGCGCGCGACCGGGCGCACGAGGATCATCTTCCACGTGCCGTGTCCCGCCTCCGCCGCGATCGCGAGCGACGCGACGAGCACGACGAAGAGCCCGCCGAACGCGAGGCCGTACTGCAGGCCGACCGCCGCGAATCGGAACGCGTTGTCGGGCAGCCGCGCCGGGCCGCTCGCCCCCTGGTCGATCGACGCCGCCGCCCATGGCGCGAGCGCCGCCGCCGCCGCGACGACGACGAGCCCGACCCACGGCAAGCGCTGCCGGACACCCTTGGTCCACTCGGCGCGCACGCAGCGCGCGAATCGAACGATCGGACCGATCATCGAATCGCCGTCCCGGCGACCGCCCGTTCGAACACGTCTTCGAGCGTCGGCCGAATCGGCGTCAGTTCGCGCACGTCGACGTCCGCCTCGACGAGGGTCCGCGCGACGCGAGCGACCGCGTCCCGTCCGAGCGCGACGCGCAGGCCGTTCGGCAGCGACTCGACCGCATCGACCCACGGGCACGCGCCGAGCACCGCCGACGCCCGTGCGTCGTCGCTCGACCGCACGAGCAACCGCGGTTCGGCGGCCGCGTCGAGCAGTTCATCGACGCGCTGCTCCCGGACGAGGCGGCCGTCGCTGACGAGCCCGACGCGGTTGCAGAGCCGCTCGACCTCGTCCAACCGGTGGCTCGACAGGAAGATCGTCATGCCGTCGTCGCGATTCAGCGACGTCAGTTGCTCGCGCAACTCGACGACGCCCGACGGATCGAGGCCGTTGACCGGCTCGTCGAGCACGAGCACGTCGGGACGCGCGAGCAGCGCCTGCGCGAGGCCGAGTCGCTGCCGCATCCCGAGCGAGTAGCCGGCGACCCGGCGGCGCGCGGCGGACGCGAGGCCGACGCGATCGAGCAGTGCGTCGATCCGCGTGTTGTCGGGGCGCCCGTGGTAGCGGGCGAAGACGCGCAGGTTCGTGCGGCCGGAGAGATACGGGTAGAACGCGTGCCCCTCGAGGTGTGCGCCGAGGCGCGCCCGCAGCGCGCGGCCGCCGGTGCGAACGTCCTGGCCGAAGAGTGCGATGCGACCGCGCTGCGGCCGCACGAGGCCGAGCAGCGCGCGGATCGTCGTCGTCTTGCCGGCGCCGTTGGGCCCGAGGAAGCCGTAGATGTCACCGGGCTCCACACGCAACGCGAGCCCGTCGACCGCGACCTGCCGGCCGTAGCGAACACCCACGTCGTGCATTTCGATCGCCGGTGTCGCCACCGCACGGCCCTCCCTCGGCAACGCGAGCATTGTATCCGCGATCGCGGGCGCGTCACCCTGCCGGATCGGCGTCGTCGTCGTCGAAGGGGCGGGCCCCGTCGGTGCCGCCGCCGCCGCCGCGCCCGCCGCGCGGTCGGAACTGGATGCGGAGCGGCACTTCGGCGAAGTCGAACGCGTCACGGAGCCGGTTCTCGAAGTAGCGGGTGAACCAGTCGTGGAACAGCGACGGGTCGTTGACGAACAACGAGAACGTCGGCGGGCAGACGTCGACCTGCGTGCCGTAGTAGACCTTCGGCTCTTTCGATTTCTTCGAGCGTGGCAGATGCCGCTCGCGCGCCGACTCGAGCACCTTGTTGACGGCGGCCGTCGTCACGCGCTGACTCGCCTGGCGCTGCAGGTCGCGCGCGAGGTCGAGCAGGCCGGCGACGTTGAACCCGGTCTTCGCGGAAATGATCGCGATCGGTGCGAAGCCGAGGCTCCGGAGGCCGTCGCGGAGATAGCGCTCATACTGCGCCGGCGTCGTCGTTTCCCGGGCGAGATCCCACTTGTTGACGACGATCACGACCGGCTTGGCGTGTTCGCGGACGTAGGCGGCGAGGTTCTTGTCCACCATCGACAGCCGCTGCGTCGCGTCGATCAGCAGGAAACAGACGTCGGCGCGGCGGATGCTCCGCTCGGTGCGCACCTGGCTGAAGAAGTCGACGGCGCGTTTCGTCCGCCCCTTCTTCTTCATCCCCGCGGTATCGATCGCGACGTAGTGGTGGCCGCCCATCTCGAACCGCAGGTCGACCGAGTCGCGCGTCGTACCGGCCACCTCGCTGACGATGACGCGATCGGCCTTCGCGAGGCGATTGAGCAGCGACGACTTGCCGACGTTCTGCCGCCCGATGAACGCGAGGCTGAGCCGCGTCGCTGCGTTCGGATCGGGCGCCACGTCGCGCACCGGCAGTTGCTCGAGCACCTGCTCGAGGAGTTCCGGAATCCCGCGACCGTGCTGGGCGCTGATCGGGATCGGCTCGCCGAACCCGAGCCCGTGGAACTCCCCGGCCCCCACCTCGGCGGTGCGATCGGTGTCGGCCTTGTTCGCGACCAGCAGCACCGGGCGCTTCTCGCGGCGCAACCGCCGTGCGACCTCCTCGTCGAGCGGCGCGACCCCCTCGCGCACATCGACGACGAACAGGATCAGGTCCGACGTGCCGACGGCGATCTCGATCTGGTGCTCGACCTCGGGTTCGAGCGCGTGCTCGTCGACGATGCCGATCCCCCCGGTGTCGACGATCTCGATCGTCCGACCGTCGACGTCGATCGTCGTCGTGACGCGATCACGCGTGACCCCGCTCATCGCGTCGACGATCGAGATGCGTCGCCCGGCGAGACGGTTCAGCAGCGAGGACTTGCCGACGTTGGGTCGGCCGACGATCGCGACGGAAGGCGGTTGTTCGGCAGTCGACACGGGCTGGGTTCCAAGGACAATGGTGGGCGACGGGGCACGACATCTCTTAGGCGCATCGGCGCCGGACCCCAACCGCTGCGTCCGGCCACCCCGTTGACGCCCCCCGCGCCGCGCCGCACGATGTGCCGTGGGAGGAGACCGATGGCCCTGAAACCCGTCCTGTTCGCCGTGCTCGCCCTCGGGCTGGCCACCGCGCCCGCAATGGCGAGCGACATCCCCGTCATCGTGACGACGATCACCGCCGACGCGCCCCTGCGCGGCCATCTGACCGGCGTGACCCCGGCGCCCGCGTTGCGGGTGACCCTCGACGGCGGCGAGACGGTCGAGTTGCCGGCGCGCGAGGTCGTGACGCTGTCGTTTCCCGATGCCCGCGCGGCGACCCACCCGATGCGCCTCGAACTCGCCGGCGGCGACACCGTCTTCGGCTTGATCCGCGACGAGAACGACGACGGCATCGTCATCGGCGGCTCGACGCTGCCGTCGGTCACCGTGCCGATCGAGTTCATCCGCACGCTGCGCTTTCCCGGCGCCGAGTCCGGGCTGCGCGACATCCCGCCGATCGTGCCCGACGGCACGCGCGACGTCGTGTTCCGCCGCGGCAAGGAGACGGTCGACCGCGTGGCCGGTACGGTCGACACGATCGGCCCGCGGCGCATCCTCCTCGAAACCGCGCTCGGCGAGGTGCCGTTGCGGATGTCCGAAGTCGTCGCGATCGCGTTCGGGCAGCCGGAAAAACCCGACCCATTGCCGGCGTTTCACGCGGTCGTCCTCGGCGCCGACGGGACGCGGATCGCCGGCGAGATCACCGCGCTGGCGGCCGACTCGCTGACGCTGCGCACGCCGCTGTCGCGCGCGCCGGTCACGGTCGCGCTGCGCCACGTGCGCACGGTCTACTTCCGAGGCGGCGACTTCGTCTTCGCGTCCGACCTCGAGCCCGCCGCGGTCGAAGAACGCGCCTACTGGCCCGGCACGGTGTGGCGCCACGGCCGCGACCGGACGACCGACGGACGACCGCTGCGCATCGGCGGCGTCACCTACCCCAAGGGGCTCGGTGTCCACGCCTACTGTGCGCTGCGCTACGACCTCGGCGGCCGGTTCGCGTCGTTTCGCTCGTGGATCGGCATCGACGACGAGGTGCGGCGGATGCGCGCGAAGGGCGCGGTCGTCTTCGTCGTCAAGGTCGACGGCGAGGAGCGCTACCGGAGTCCGCTCGTGCGCGGCCTCGAGCCGGCGCGCCGGCTGCCGCCGATCGACCTCACCGGGGCGAAGACGCTCGAGCTCGTCGTGGAGTTCGGCGACGACAGCCACGCCGGCGACCGGGCCGACTGGGTGATGCCGCTGTTGCTCAAGCCCAAATCGTGATCGCGGCGATCGCGCCGAGCACGATACAGTAGGGCCCGAACACCCACAGCCGCCCGCCGCGCACGAGGCGCATCAGGACGAGGATCGCTCCGTAGCCGCTCACCGCGGCGACCGCGGTGCCGATCAGCACCGCCGGCATCGGGTCGGCCGGCGCGTCGCTCGTCACGAGATCGACGACCTCGAGCACGGTCGCACCGAACACCGCCGGGATCGCGAGGAGAAACGAGAAGCGTCCCGCGGCGTCGCGACCGAGGCCGGCGGCGAGGCCGGCGAGGATCGTCGTGCCCGAGCGCGAGATGCCCGGCAGCAGCGCCGCGATCTGCAGCACGCCGACGAACAGCGCGGTGCGCAGCGCGATCGACCGCAGCGTCTGCTCCCCCCCGCGGAGCCACCGACTCGCGACGAGCGCGATGCCGTTGGCGACGAGGATCAACCCGACGATCGCCGGGCGCGCACCGAGCGCTTCGACGCTGTCCTTGATCGCCAGGCCGGCGATCGCGACGGGCACCGTGCCGAGCGCGACGAGCACGCCGAGCCGGAAGTGGTCGTCGTCGCGCCACGCGCCCGCCAGGTCTCCGCGCACGGCGCGGCCGGCGCCGCGCACGACGCCGCAGACGACGTTCCAGAGGTCGACGCGAAACGCGACGAGGATCGCCAGCAGCGTGCCGGCGTGGAGCATGACCTCGGTCGACAGTTTCGGCTCGTCGAAGCCGAGCGCGTGGTGCGCGAGCGCGAGGTGGCCGGAGCTGGACACCGGCAGAAACTCCGTGAGTCCCTGCACGAGTCCGAGCAGCACGCCGTCGAGTTCGGTCATCGCATCACCCGCCTGCCGATTGGGCTGGTATCATCCACGCTCGGTTCATCGGCAATCGAGCGGGTCTCTCCCGAGCGACGGCCGAACGCGAAGTCGGAGCAATGTAGGCGCGGTGCTCGAGAAACTCAACCTCGCCGGGTTCGAGAACCCGGCCGTGCTCTACCTCGTGCCGCTCGTGTGGATCGCATCGTTCGGGCTGGCGTGGCGATCCCGGGCGCCACTCGCGGCCCGGCCCCGGTTCGTCACGGCGCTGTTGCGCGCGATCGTCGCGACGGCGCTGCTGGTCACGCTGGCGGCACCTTACGCCCGCGTGCCCTACCACGACCCGGTCCGCTGGATCGTCGTCCGCGACCGCAGCGCGAGTCGCGACGCATCGACCGAGGCGGACGACGCGCTGATCGCGCGACTCGCGGCGCTCGACGATGCCGACGCGTCCGTGGTCGAGATCCCGTTCGCCGACGACGGCGCGTCCGACACCGATGCGAGCGCACCCCAGCGCGCGCTCGGCCGCGCCCGCGAGGCGATTCGACCGGATCGGCGCAACCGGATCGTCGTCCTGACCGACGGTCGGTTCTCGCGCCACCTCCTCGCGCGGGATTGGCCGACTCTCGGGGCGACCGCCGCGGACGTCTACCACGCGAGTCCCGGCGCACGAGGCGCGCCCGATCCGCGCGCGCGCGCGCTCCGCCTTCCCGGCCGCATCGACGCCGGCGAACGCTTCGTGGTCGAAGCCCGCTACGCGACCGACCGACCGGTCGCAGGGACCGTCCGCGTGCACGGCCTCGGCGTCGAGATCCCGCCGCAACCGCTGCGACTCGACGGCGTCACCGATGCATTCGTCACCCTCGAGCTCGGGCCACTCGCCGCCGGCGACTACACGCTGCGCGTCGACTTCGCGTGCGACGACGACCGCGAGCCGCGCAACAACGCACTCGTGTCGCGCCTGACGGTCGGCGCGGCGCCGCGGGTGTTGATCGTCGACGACCCGGCGCGCGACGGTGGACCGATCAAGGCCGCGCTCGAGGCGCAGGGCATCGTCTGCACGGTCGCACCCGACGTCGCGCCGGGCGTTCTCGACGGGGTGCGCGCCGTCGTGCTGCGCAACCGCGAATCGCGACCGTCGGCCGCGGCACTCGTGTCGATCCGCACGTTCGTCGACCGCGGCGGCGGTCTCGTCGTGTTCGGTGGCCCGTCCGGCGACGGGCTCTACGGGTGGGCCGAGACGCCGATCGACGAACTGCTGCCGTTGCGGCCACTGCCGCCGCCACCGCCGCCCACACCCGAGAAGCCGGAAGAGGCCGAGGATCCGGACCCGCCGGAGGTGCCCGACCGCGACCCGGTCGTCAAGAAGTCCGACGGCCCGTCGTCGACGATCGCGATGATGCTGCTCATCGACGCGTCCGGCAGCATGAAGCAGAAAGACCGCGGCGACTCGATCGCGGCGATCGCCTACGCGCGCGAGGCCGCGATCGCGGCCGCGGAGAAGCTCCGGCCGCACGACCGCATCGGCGTGATCGGCTTCAACGCCGAGGTCGCGACGATCGTGCCAATCGGCCCGGTCGGCACGAGGCGGACCGAGATCGCGCGACGCATCGCATCGATCCGGGCCGGCGGCGGCACGGCGTTCCTGCCGCCGCTGCGCGCGGCGATGCAGGCCCTGGCCGACGAGCGCGCGCGGGTGAAGCACGTGATTCTGCTCACCGACGGCTCGCGGCTCGACCACGAACTCAACCTCGAGGCGAAGTTCGAGGACCTGATGGGTCGCATGGTCGATCGGAAGATCACCGTCACCGCGGTCGCGATCGGCGCCGACGCCGAGACGCCGTTTCTCGCGAAGCTCGTCCGGTGGAACGGCCGCGAACGCGGGCTGCACGCCCAGGTCGCCCCGCGCGAAATCCCGGAGATCTTCACGCTCGAGGTCGACGCCCTGCTGACGCGAATCGGCGACGACAAGACCGACGTGCCCGACGTCGACCCGAAGAGCCTCCCCGAAGTCGACGCCACGCCCACGCCCGATCGGACGCCCCCACCGGACCGACCGACCGACGACGGCGGCCAGGCCGACCCGATGCCGCCCAAGCGCGACCCGATTCCGGTGCGGCGCGCCCAGCCCCACCCGCTGCTCGCCCCGGCGATCGACCCGCTGCCGCCCTTGCACGGTGTGGACCGCGCGGAGGCGCGCCAGCTCGCGTGGATCGCGGCGGAGACCGACGCGGGGACGCCGGTGATCACGACCGGACGATTCGGGCTCGGCCACGTCGCGGCATTCTCGTTCGACGGCGGGGGCGCGTGGAGCCCGTCGTGGGTCGAATGGCCGTCGTTCTCGTCGGTCGTCGCCGAGACGGTTCGCTTCGTCGGTCGCGCGGCGCCGACGGCGACGCGAGACGAACGCGCCGGTCGGGTCCATGCACCGGAGCTCGATCGCACCGGCACCGATCCGTTCGGCATCGCCCGACTCGAACGGGTCCTCGACGCGCGCCCGCTGCCGCGGCTCGTGCGGGGGCCGTGGCCCGGCGAACCGGGCCGGACGCGCGACGAACCGATGCCGCCCTACCTGCTGCTGCTCGCGCCGCTGCTGTTCGCGATCGAGATCGGCATTCGCCGACTCGCGTCGTAGCGGCGTCAGTCGACGTCGAGTTCGCGCATCCGCTCGGCGACGGCCGCACGAAACGACGGATCGTCGGCATCGTCTGCAGCGAGCGCGCGAAGGCGCGGCGCCGAGTCCGCGTCGACGATCGCGAGTGCGGCGCGACGGCAGTCGTCGTCGGCGTCCTCGAGCAGCGCCTCGACGTCCCGGGACGCGATCGGGATCCCGTGCTCCACGGCGAGTGCGAGCGCATCGCGGCGGTTGTGCCCGAACGCCGACGCGCCGAGCACCTGCACGGTCACCGGGGCGAACGCGGGATCGAACGCGCGGGCGAATGCGGCGATGCCGACCGAGACCGCGTCCTCGGCCCCCTCGACGAGCCCGCGGCGCACACCGCCGGCGAGCAGCGCCTCGTCGCCGGGCTGTCGGTTGCGCTCGAGCACGCGGAGGATCCACGCGAGGTCGGCCGTGCGCGTGTCGGCGTCGGCGAGCGCGCGGCGCGCAGCGTCGCGGCTGCGCGTGCTCGGTCGCTGGCCGGACAGCGCCTGCCACCACCAGAACGTGCGTTCGGAATCCTCGAACGACAGCGTGTCGAGCAGCCACTCGCGCGCGTCGTCGTCCGCGGTGCGCGAGTAGGCGACCGCGACGGCTTCCTGCAGGTGGCGGCACTCGCGGTCGGCGAGGGCGCGCCGCAACTTCGGCAAGTCGTCGGGCTTCGTGACTGTCGCGAGCCGAAGTCCGGCACCGACCCGCAGCCGCGGATCCTCGCGAATCGCGTCGAGCCACTCGGCGGCGTCGGTCAACCCCTCGGGCAGCGCCGGCGCTCCGGGGCCGAACGCGAGCGCGTCGCGACGCGACTCGGCTTCGATCAGCTCCATCGCACGCGGGTTGCCGCGCCCCGCGAGCACGAGCCCGACCTCCGACCACGGGCCGCGATACGACCACACGAGCTCGCGCTCCCACCGGTCGAGCACCCGCTCCTCGAGCGCGCGGTCGTCGGCGATCGCGAGCGCCTTGGCGAAGTAGAACGTGCGGTCCTCGGCGTCGGCATCCCAACGCGTCTCACGGCAGCAGATCGCCTCGACGGCATCGGCCGCGTCGGCGGGGTCGGCGACGCGCAGCAACTCGAGGCCGCGGCCGTGGCCGCGCTCGAGATGCCAGTGCAATACGTCGCGATCGGGGGAGTCGGTTCGGTCGGTCATCGTCACGAAGGAGTAGCGCGCCGCGTCGGGTTTGACGATCGCCGGGTCACGCGTGTAGACTTCGCCCGCCGCCGAACCGCTACGAGGAGATCGCCCTGACGAACCCCGACAGGGTCCCGGTGCGCGATGCCGGCCGACGCGTGGCCGCCGTCGTGGCCGCGGCCGCACCGGCGGTGCTCGTCGCGGGCGGCGCGGTGCCCGCCGCGACCGGGATCGGCGGCCTCGCGTGGCTCCGGGCCCGCGGCGCGTCGCTGTCGGCGTCCGCCCTCGGCGGCGCGGCCCTCGCGGTCGCAGCGCCGCGGATGGCCGGCGCGGCGCACGACGGCGTGCTCGCCGCGGCGTGCGTCGGTGCGTGGCTGTTCGCCCTCGGCGCCCGCGGTGCCCACCGCGTCGCCGGCACCGCCGTCCTCGTCGGCATCGGCACCTGGCTCGGCGACCTCGTCGTCGTCGGTGCCCTCGCCGCGTGGACCGCGGTCACCGCTCCGTCGACGGGCGCGCGCACGGCGACGCTTCTGGGCACCGCACTCGGCGCGGCACTCGGTGCGCCCCGCCTGCTCCCCGAGCTGCGCGGACTGCTCGACAGCGGTCTCGGCAGCGCACCACTCCTCGCGCACGAAGCGAGCACGACTGCGATCTTCGCGGTCGGACTCGTGCCGATCGGCCTGTCGCTCGCGACCGCGGTGCTGCTGCTCGCGGCCGTCGCGTGGCTCCCCGCGGTTCGCCCGCCGCGCATGCTCGACCTGCTCGGCTTCACCGGCTCGCTCGCGACCGCGCTCGCGCTCGATGCGCGCGCCACCGTCGGGGTCGCGCTGTTCGGCAGTGCGATCGCGTGCGATCGACTCGACGCGATGCGCCGCGCACGGGGCGACGGTGGCCGTCCTCCCGGGCTCGCGTCGCGCCTGGCCGCCGCGATCGCACTCGCCGCCGTCGTCGGGGCGGCGGGCGTCGTCGTCACCGCCGTGCACGACGACCCCCGGGCGACGTTCCGGACCCTCGCCGGCGACGGCGCCGTGCGGGACGCGTGGCGGGTGATCGCCGTCGGCGCTGCGGCCGCGTGCGGACTGGCAGTCGCGGTCGGGCTGTTCCTGCGCGGGTGGCTGCGCGCGCCCTGGGTGGCGGCGGCCGCACTTGCACTCGTCGCCGTCGACGCGACCCTCACGCCGGCCCACGCCGAACCGGCTGTCCGACCGACCGAGCCGCATGCGGCGCCCGATTCGTCGCACCGCCCGTTCGGCCTGTGGTGCGCCGGCGCCGCCGTCGTCGCGCTCGGTTCGCTCGCGCTCGGAGCGAAGCGGCGATGAAACCGATCCGACTGTTCCGCGCGCTCGTCGTCCCGGTGACGCTCGCGCTGCCGATGCTCCTCTGGGCGCCCGCCGCCTTCGTGGCCGACGCGCCGATGACGACCGAGCCGACCGCTGCTCAGGCCGCCGATACGGCGGTCGCCCGGGCGCTGCGCGGAGCCGGCCCGGCCGGCGCACTGCGCGACTGGTGCCACGCGCCGGGCTTCGGCGCCCCGGTGATCGCGACGCGCCGGGTCGGCGCCCTCAACCCGCTCGATCCGGCACGTGCCCTGCTGCCTCCGACCCGAAGTGCGCCATGGCGCGCGGCATTCGTGCTGCTGATCGCGGGGTGGACCACCTACCGCTTGCTCCGGCTTCTCGGGCTGTTCCGAACGACCGCGCTCTTCGGCGCGCTCGCGTTTGCGATGCACGGTTGGTTCGCCGACGCCGCATACGACGCCTGGGTGCGCGTCGCGGCGCTCACCCCGGCGCTGTGGTGGATGACCGAGCGGTTGCTGCGTCGGCCGGAGGCGAGCCGGGCGGCCACCGCCGCGTTCGCGTTCGCGCTGATCGCCCTCGCCGACGAGCCGAGCTGCGCGATCGGCGTCGGCGCCAGTGCCTTCGTCTGGGCGGCGGTCCGGATCGCGACCGGGTCGACCGCATTCGGGGGCATCCGCCGGTGCGGCCGCGCACTCGCGTGGCTCGTCGGGGCGGCGGCGCTCGGCGTCGCGATCGCGTGGCCCCAGGTCGGCGCGTCCCTCACCGCATCGCTCGGTCCCGTGGGCGCCGCGCGTGACGGGTCGTCGTGGCTCACGCTCGTCGCACCGCTCGCGCTCGGCGGGCGCGGCTACGTCGGCGTCGTCGTCCTGATCCCCGTGGCGATCGCGATGCTGACGTCACTCGGTCGCGACCGGCGCGTCACGTCGGCGGTCCTCGCCGGAAGCGCCGCCGTGGTCGTCGCCGCGACCGTCGGTTGGACGCACGCCGCGACGACGGTCTTCGCGCTGGCACTCGCGATGCTGGGCGCACTCGGTCTCCAACGGTGCTGGCCGCTGTTCGGGCCGCCGACCGCCTCGGGCGCACGTGTCGCCGCCGCGACGATCGTCCCGCTCGTCCTCATCGGGGTCGCGATCGCGCGGTTCGTCGGCCGACACGCCGACGAACCGATCGCGACGTTGTGGCGCGACGGCGGACTCGCGGCACTCGTGGGCTACGCGACCGGCGGGATCGCACTCGGACTCGCGATGTTCACCGCGTGCCGACGCGCGCGCCTCCCGTGGTCGCACGCCGCGTGGCGAATCGCGCCGGTCGTGCTGCTGCTCGTCGAACTCGGGACACACGGCGCGCTCTCGCCACCGAACCGGCCGCCGGTCGCCGAACCGCCCGCGCCGCCCCGCGCCCTCCTGGTCGACGATCGCGGCGCGACCCCGTGTCCGACCACGGTCGATACACCCGGTGCGGTCCGGGTACGGCTGCCGGCGCGCGAACGCGCGTCCGTCCTCGTACTCGCGGTCGCAGCGGACGCCGGCTGGGCGTTTCCGCACGAGGCGACCCGACCGCGGCGCGACGACGACCCGACCTTCGTCCGCGCCGAGGTCGCGCCCGGCCCGCCGACGACGGTCGTCGCCCGTCATCACGCCCCGTCACTCGCATCGCGATCGATGGTCGCCGCCGTCGCGTTGGCCGCGGCGATGCTCCTCTGGTCGCTCGGCCTGCGCGGCCATCGCGGTGGCGCGACCCTCCCCGAACCCCGTCCATACCTGTGGATTGCCGACTCCGATCGAGAGGAACGCCCATGCGACTGAACCGCCCGACCGCGATCGTCGCCGGACTCGCGCTGCTCGCCCCGCTATGGATCGCGCTCGCTTCACCCGACGACGTCGAACTCGACACCGGACGCGACGGCATGCGAATCCGCGCGTTCATCCAGTGGGTCTCGTCACACGTCGACGGGGCGATCTCGTATGCCCCGGCCGCGCTCGCCCTCGTCGAAGCGGCCGACGCGACGATCACGGTCGAGTCGCCGGTGCGGCTCCCGCGGGACCGCGTCATCGGCTTCGCGCGCGCACTGCTGATCGCCCACGACCTGACGCTCGTCGACGCCGGCAGCGGGATCTGGCTCGCCGAGCGCCTGACCAAGCCGACCCTCGCGGCCGCGCGGTTCTCGTTCGTCGAATCGGATGCGCTCGAGGCGCATCGCGACTCGCCGTTGCCGATCTCGACCGTCGTCCGACTCGCGCACGTCGATCCGCCGGCTGTGCTCGAAGCGGTCGCGGCGGCGCTCCCGCCCGGCACCGCAGCGGCCGAGACGGTGATCCCGATGCCGAAGCTCGACACGGTCGTCGTCCGCGCACCGGGTCGCGACGCGTGGGCGATCGCCCGCCTGCTCCGCGGACTCGACGCGCCGACGACCGACGGGCGGGCAGCGACCGAGCGGCGACTCGCGGCGCTCGAGCGCAAGGTGCAAGCGCTCGAACGACGCCGGTAGCTACCGGTCGCCCTCGTCCACGTCCGGCTCGGCGAGTCGTTCCTGCACGAGGCCCTCGATCTTGCGGATCACCTTGGCCTGGTCGTTGAACCACATGTGCAGTCCCTGGAGGACCGCCTTGACCTCCGCCGCCCGCTCCTCGGACAGCGGACCGCCCTCCTGCAGTTGATCCCGGATCCGCTCGAGTTGCCGCATGCGATCGTCGGCGGGCACCGGGGCGACCGGGGCCGGGACGATGCGCTCGGTGCTCGCGGCGTCGGCACTGTCGCTGGACGACTGCGAGCCGCGCCGTGCGGTCATCATCGCGACGAGCACGCCGGTGAACACCGCGACGAGCAGCATCAAGTGCACCCAGCGACGGCCGCGCGGCCGGGCGGGCTCGATCGGCGCCTCGACCGACGAATCGTTCCGCGTCGCGGTCGACGCGCGCGCCTCGAGCGGACGCGGTGTCGGTCGTTCGGGCGCGGACAGCCCCCCGCCGGCCGAGGACAGACGGTCCCGGATTCGGGAGGTCCGCGCCTGCGCGAGTCGATTGACTCGATCGGCGGCGCCGGCGACCGGGGTCGCTGCCCCAGTCGTCGCGTGCGCAGCGGCGGCGATCGCTTCGACCGGAATGGCGAGTTCCGCGGTCTCACGGCCGAAGACGGTGCGAAACGCCGCGCGGAACTCGACCGCGCTCGGATACCGGGCCTCGGGATCTTTCTGCATCGCGCGCTCGATCAACGGTCGAAGGCGCGGATCGATGTCGTCGGGAAACGGTACCGGCGCGACCTCGTGCTTGCGCAGCACCTCCCAGTCGGACTCGCCCTCGAACGGCACGCGGCCGGTCGCGAGTTCGAAGAGGATCGCGCCGAGGCTGTAGACGTCCGCGCGCAGGTCGCCCTTGCGGCGCATCACCTCGGGCGCCATGTAGTACGGCGTGCCCCGCCCGAAGCTCAGGCTCTGCCGGCTCTCGGTCAGCATCTTCGAGAGGCCGTAGTCCCCGACGCGCACGGCTTGCTCACGCAGGAAGATGTTCGCCGGCTTCAGATCGAAGTGGACGATCGAGCGCTCGTGCAGCGCGGCGACCCCGGCGAGGATCTGGTCGAAGACGTTCGCGAGTTCCTCGCCGGCCATCGCGCCGGCGCCGGTGCGGTCCTGGAGGGTCTCGTCGCCCCCGAACGTCATGATGATGTACGGGATCTCGTGGACCGTCCCCTGGTCTTCGATGCCGACGAGATTGGGGTGATCGATCTGCGCGAAGTTGCGGAGCTGCGCGAGCTCCTTCTCGATGATCGCGCGCTGGGCGTCGCTGTCGAGCTTGAGGAACTTGACGACGTAGATCCGCGAGATGCTCGTCTTGCGGCACTTGAAGACCTCGCCGAAGACACCGCCCCCGATCTTCTGCAGGATCTCGTAGCCCGGGATCAGGTCCGGGTCGCGCAGGCGCTGGTAGAACGTCTCGTAGTCCATCCGGTCAGTCGCTCCACTCGGTGCGACGCTCGTCCCTGCGGTTCGTCCTCGCCGCATGTCGCCACCACTCGGCGACCGATTCGCGGCGGTCGGCGGTTGATTTCCCGCCGACTCGCCGCGTTGCGGGCTCTCGCAGGACTATACGCGACATCACCCCGAGGCGCGGGGACTATCCTTCTCGCCGGGGTGGCGGCGGCGGCCGAAACCCCCGCATGGTCAGCGACTCGATCACCCCGATCGGGTTTCCCTCGGCGCGGAGCAGGAACAGACCGACCAGCGGCAGCAGGCCACCCGGGGAAATCGGGGCGCACACCGTGGTCACGTGACCGTCGCCGTCCGACCGCCCGACGCACGCCCAACCGTGCAGGTGCTTCGTGAACGTCTCGACGAGCGGCAGCATCGCCGGGTCGACCGGCGCATCGGAATGGTCCACCAACGTCGGGAGCATCGAGCCCAAGACGTTGTGGCCGTAGGCCGCGATCGTCTTCGCGTCGGCGAACATCAGCGACGACGCGCCCTGGTGATCGAGGTTGCGGAAGGCCTCCTTGAACGCGGGACTCTCGAGGATCGACCCCTCGACGCCACCGTCGACCCGACGGAGCGCGTTGCGCAATCCGTTCAGCGAGATCGACACGATGAGCCGATCGCCGACGATCGTGTAGGCCGGGCGCATCGGGACGTCACGACTGGGCAGCCGAAGCAGGTGAAGCGTCCTGCCGCCGGACTGGACGTCGCGGACCTCCACGCCGCCGGCTTCGAGGAGCGTCGCGAGCAGCGCCCGCAGCTTTTGCTCGTCGCGCACCGAGAACGCCGCGACGACGTTCGGGATCAGGCCGTTCTTCGGCACGTCGGCGTAGGCGACCGCCTGGTCGCCGAGCGCGTCCATCGCCTGTTCGATGATCGCGAAGCCGAACGGGCGCATCTCCCGGTCGAGGAACTTGCGGAACATCGCGTATTCGTGCGACGGCATCAGCTCGCGAAAGACGGAGTCGATCAGCTTCCACGACGCGCGGTCTTCGGACCGGCCCGCGATCACCGCGTTCGCACCCGCCGGCACGAACTCGAGCATCGTCCGATCCACCGGCGTTTCGGTCGCCGTCAGCAGACCGGCGCGCGGGGCCGGCGCGTCGACGTAGAAGACGTCGCGGCCGTCGCCGTGATCCACGCCCGAGGCGTGGTAGAACGCCTCCATCCGATCGGCACCCAGGCGCTGGAGCGCGCCCATCCACTCCTGCGGCATCAGGCCGCGCAGGCGCCGGGTCACCGCCGCGACGTTGACGAACAACTCGTTCAACGCGACCGTCCCGAGCTTGCTGCGGGAGCGACGGAAGGAATCGCTCGTCGCGAGCGACCCCTCGCCCCCCGCGAGGCAGCGCTCGATCAGCGGACGACTCGTCGCGACGAGCAGCGTGTCGCCGACGTACGTCGTGTAGAACGACAACCGCAGTCCGCGCCGATTGGTGAGCCGCAACTCGCGCACCGAGGCGCCGCCGATCTCGTGCTCGTGCTCTTCGAGGCCGCGAACACGGGCACGCAGCATCGGCCACATCATCTGGTCGAACTGGGCGCGCCGATCGCCGAGTTCGAGCGAGGCGGCGACCGCGGGCACAGGGATCGGACCGTCCCGCGTCCACAGCACGGTGAGCCCGGAGACGCCGACCGACAGGCGACCGCGAAGCAGTCCCTTGACCATCCCCCACTCCGCGACCTCTCGCTCCTCCTGCGCGCCGGCCACCGTCGTGTAGTAGTCGAGCGCCGGCTTCAGGAACGCCTGGAGATCCGGTTCGGCGAAGAGCTTGTAGAGGCCGAGTTCCTCGCCGGCACCGGCGAGGGCATCGAGCCCGGCGAACGTCGCGAACGCGAACGTGTCGGCGGGGAGCGCGCGCTCGAGCGCGAACGCCTCGCCGTTGGTGGCGGGTTGGGCCGCAGGCGCCGTCGCGATCGCCACGCCGAGCGCCAGCGCCGACGCGACCCGGCCGACCGGGGTCGGCAACAGTCCGGTGGACATGGGCGGATTCCTCTCTGAAGGCTCTCGTCTGACCCGAAGACGCGGCCCGCGGGCGGCGTCCAATCCGGGCCACGCCCACCCCTGTGCGGACGGCGACCCCGATGTCGATAGGTAGATCGGAGATACGCGGAGCGACGAGGAGATTCGAGAAAAACCGGTCCCTGCGCACGACGGTCGTTGTTCGTCGCGCGTCCACGGCCGATAATCCTCGGATCATGCACGCGACACGACTCCGCATCCTCGTCCCGATCCTCACGGGCATCGTCGCCGGGCTCGTCGCGGTTCCCACGATTTTGGAATCGCAGCGCGACCCTGCACTGGTCGCGGCCCGTCGCGACGCGCGATCCGACGACCTCGCGGTCCGCCGCCGCGGAACCGAGGCGCTGCTCGCGGCCGGCGAGACCGGACGCGCGATCCTGCGGCCGCTCCTCGAGAAACAGCTCGAGGCGCTCGCCGAACGGGTCCGTGGCTTCGGCAAATCGGCGACCGGCAAACGCCTCCGCGCGACGGCACAGAGCCGCCTCGAGAACGCGCGGAAGGCCGCCCTCGCGGCCGTCTTCGACGAGAGCAGCTACTACAAGCGGGGCAAGACCGTCGGGCAGCCGAAGGTCGACGAGTTGGTCGGTGCGGTCCGCGCGCTCTACGCGCACCCGGTCGCGACACTCCGCACCGAGGTCGCGGCCGCCGATCGACTCTGCCGGGAGATCGAGTTCGCCTTCGCGACCGCCGACCGACTGCCGAAAGCCGTGCGCCCGGCGGGGATCCCGGACGCCGCGACCGCGCTCCGCGCGCTCGAGGAATCGGCGCGCCCGGGCGACGACGCGGGCAGCCGCTGGGACGAGACGGTCGCCGCAGCCGTCACCGCAGCGGAGACCGAGGCGAGCCCGGGCGAGATGCAGGTCGTCGCACTGCTCAACGACTACCGGCGGATGATGGGCCGCCGTGCGCTCGCGCCGCACCGTGCGTTGATGCGAGCCGCGCGAAAGCACTCCCAGGAGATGCACGACCTCGGCTACTTCTCCCATACGTCGCCGACGCCGGGTCGCGCGTCGCCCGGCAACCGCGCGAAGCTCGAAGGCTACGGCGGCGGATGCGCCGAGAACATCGCGCGCGCGGCGAACGCCGAGGGCGCGCACCGCGGCTGGTACGGCAGCCCCGGCCACCACCGCAACATGCTCGGGCGTCACCGCGTGATCGGGGTCGGTCAGTCCAAGCAAGGCGGCCACTGGACGCAGATGTTCGGCGGCGGCAACCCGCAGAAGGCCGACGCGAACGCGAAGGTCGACTGGCGGACGTACGTGACGCGCAGCCGATCGGTGTCGGAGCGCGACGTCGCCGCCCGCCGGGCGCTCGCGACGTGGGCCGCGAGGAACGGACTCGTCCGCGCGATGGAGCGCGAGGCGAAACACGTCCTGGCGCGATCGCCGGACGACGCGGCGATGCGGGAGCTCCTGGGCGAGACCCAGGTCGACGGTGCGTGGCGCCACCCCGCCGACGTGCTCGCGCGACGCGGCAGCACGACGGAGCGCATCAAGGCGCTCGGCAGCCCGCTCGCGGCGGACGACGTCTACACCCGCGTCCGGGCCGTGCGGGCCCTGGGCAACCTGTTCAGTCCGGCAGCCGAACGCGTCCTGATCAAACAGCTCGGCGACTCGGCCCGCGCCGTACGCATCGAGGCCGCACACTGGTTGATGGTCGGCACGGGGTCCCGGGTCGACCGCGCGCTGAGGAAGCTCCTGCGCGACCGGGATCCCGCGGTGCGCTTTTTCGGCGCGGCCGCGCTCTACCGCCGCGGCAACGCGACGGGCATCGACGCCGTGCTCCGCGCCCTGGTCGACGGCTCGGAGATCGAGCGCGCCCACGCGGCCGAAGCGGTCCTCTTTCTCGCACACGAGGACTTCGGCTACGCGTTCGACGCGGAGCCGGCCGCGCGCAAGGCCGCCGCGGCGCGCGCGACCGCTTGGTTCGCGGCGCGTGCCGCCGCGAATCGCTGACCTCGGCACAAACGCCGAAAAAGCGAGAAATACCGCCCGACGGCCGACGAACGGGTCGGACCGACCCGGCGCCCGCTGCGTTGCCCCCGGTCGCGCACGCTCCTACACTTGGAGCCGAATCCAAGCCGAAAGCGAGGTTTCCACGATGCCCTTTGCCGCCCGCCCCGGTCGAACGATCGCGCTCGTCGCGCTGCTCGCCCTCCCCGCACTGCCGATCCACGCGCAAGACGCCACGGCGCCCACAGCGGCTCCGACCGCGGTGCGCACGCTGACCGAGCGCTTCCCGGAGTCGACGCTCGTCGTCTTTCGGTCGCGAAACGTCAGCCGAGACGTGGCCTGGTTCACCGACGGCCCGTTCGGTCGGATGGTCGCCGACCCCGAGATCAAGCCGATGTGGGACACGGCGATGGGCTACGTCGAGAAGTTCCGCGCGTCGGCGAAGGAGGGCACCGGCGTCGACTTCCTCGAGATGCTCCGCCGGGTCAAAGGCGAAGCGTCCCTGGCGCTCACGCGGTTGTCCATCACGATGTCCGGTCCGCGCCCGGGGCTGATGATGCTGATCGACTGCGGCGACCAACGTGAGGCGATGCAGGGCGACATCGAGACCCTGCTCAAGCTCGTGCCCGAGGGGCGCCTGCGCACCGTCGAGCGCGAAATCGAGGGCTACAAGACCGTCAGCTACCAGCCGCTGCGCAAGAAGGCCGAGCCGAAGGACGAAAAGGCCGACGGCGAAGAGGAGAACCCGCGGCGCACGCGGCGTCGCCGCAACCGTGAGGCGTGGATCGATTTCGTCGGCGTGATCCAGACCGCGTGGATCGACTCGACGCTCGTGATCAGCAACGATCGTTCGGGCTTCCAGAAGTTCCTCAAGGCGACGAAGGATCAACAGGTCAAGGCACTCGGCGACACCGCCAACTGGGTGCAGACGATGGAGAAGCTCGGCGGCACCGGCGACAGCCTCCTCTACGGCAACATCACCGGCCTGACCGGCGTGATCGAAGCCGCGGCCGGCATGATGCCGGACGACGTCGGGCCGGTCGTCAGCGCGCTCGGGCTCGACGAGTTCCCGTCGATCGCGTTCAGCGGTCGCTACATGCCGAACGGCATCCGGACGAAGGCGATCCTGCGCTACACCGGCGACACGACGACCGGCCTCGGCGCCCTGCTCCAGTTCAACCGCCACAAGCTCCAGGTGCCGAACTGGATCCCGGACGACGTGATGGACTTCTGGATGGTCGACTACGACTTCGACAAGGCGTTCGGGTCGCTGTTGTCCCTCGTCGAAGCGGCCGGCGAAGAGCCGTATGAAGACATGCAGGACACGTTCCAGGAGTTCGAGGACACGTTCGGCATCCGACTGCGCGACGACCTGATCGGCTCGCTCGTCGGGCCGATCATCATGATGCGCTACGGTGCGACGTCGGCACTTTCCGACGCACTCTCGGAGCAGCGGATGGTCTTCCCGCCGGGTGGCGCCGGCTCGACGCTGATCGGCGTTCGGATCCGCAACCGCAACCCGTGGGAGCGGCTGCTCGAGTACGCCGAGGGCATGGGCGCCGAGGTGTCGGAGTACGGCCCCGCGCGGATCATCAGTCCGCCGACCGGCATGGACATGGCGCTCGACCTCGCGATCACGAACGACTTCATGATGGCGTCCATCGGGACGACGTCGATCATCCGGCCCGTCCTCAGCGGTCTCGGCCGCACCGGCGGCGGCCTCGGCGCGATCGGCGGCGTGCGCAAGGCGCTCGAGGGGTTGCCGAAGGAAGGCGTCGGCGTCTACGTCGTCAACTACGGCAAGTGGTGGTCCAACACCGCCAACCTCGTGAAGCTCCTCGTCGACATGCGCGGCGCGTTCGGCGCCAAGACCGACGTGACGGACCTCGCGAAGTGGGACGTCCCGAGCAGCGAGGTCTTCGAGAAGTACTTCGGCTACGCGGGAAGCGTGATGGACTTCAAGCCGGGTGTCGGCATCATCATGGAGAGCAACATCCTGCTGAAGTGACGGGGCGCATGGCCCCCTTCGAGGCGAGCCGCCCCACCGCATGACCGACGTCGACCCCGCGATCCGTATCGAAGGCCTGCGCGTGCGCTACGGGGACGTCGTCGCGCTCGAGCGGCTCGACCTCACGTTGCCGCGGGGGTGCGTCGGGCTGCTCGGGCGAAACGGCGCCGGCAAGTCGACGGCGCTGAAGTCGATCCTCGGTTTCGTGCGCCCCGAGGCCGGCTCGATCGCGATCTACGGCGTGAGACCGGGTCGCGATACGCGTCGCCGCATCGGCTACATGCCCGAACGCGACGCGTGGTTTCCCGGGTTGTCCGGCTACCGCGCGGTCACGCTGGCCGGCGAATTGTCCGGCCTCGCGCGACGGGACGCAATGACTCGGGCGCACGAGGTGTTGCACTACGCCGGCATCGGAGAGGCGCGCTATCGCCCGGTCGAGTCCTACTCGACCGGCATGCGACAGCGCGTGAAGCTCGCGCAAGCGCTCGTCCACGATCCGCCGCTGCTCTTTCTCGACGAGCCGACCAACGGACTCGACCCGAAGGGGCGCGCCGAGATGCTCGGGCTGATCGCCGACCTGACCGCGAATCACGGCAAGGACGTCATCCTCAGCACGCACATCCTGCGCGACGCCGAAGCGGTCGTCGACTGGGTCGCGATCGTCGAGCGTGGACAGCTCGTGACGGCGGGCGACGTCGACACGCTCGTCACGCCGTCCGGCGGGACGTTCTCGGCGCACATCACCGGCGATGCCCCCGTGATCAACGCGGCGCTCGCGGCCGCAGGCGTGCGCGGCACGCTCGACCCGGATGGCACGGGATCGCTGACGCTGCCCGAGGACGCGGACCCGTCGCTCGTGTTCGCGATCGCCCACGATGCCGGCTCGGTCGTCGAGCGACTCGTCCCGCTGCGGGTCGGGCTCGAGGACGCGTTCTTCGCGCGCATCGACGCCGTGGAGCGGACCTCGTGAATCGCGCGCGGCCCGCGAGCGGCTACCGCGGATTCGGGGGATCGGTCCGGGCGCGGCGCTGGACCGCCTGGTGGCCGATCACCCGCTCGGAACTCGCGTCGCGGTTTCTCAAGTGGCGATACCTGCCGGTCGCGCTGATCGTCCTCGCCCCGCTGCTGTTCCGCGAGGCGATCCTCTACGCACGCTTCGTCGTCGCCCCCGTGCGCGTCAACCTGATGAACCAGATGAGCAGCGTCGGCGGCCCGATGGCGCGATTGATGCGGTGGGACGCGTTCGACTTCTACGCGGATTACCTCGAGGACGGCTTCCTCTGGACGTTCCTGCTGCTCGTCGCGGCGATTCTCGGCGTGCCGAGTGTGGCTCGGGACCTGCGGAGCCGCGCATGGGAGGTCTACTTCTCGCGCGGCATCGACCGTGGGACCTACTTCCTCGGGAAGTTCGTCGCGATCTTCACGGTGCTGTTCGCGATGACCGGCGGCGGCGTCCTGTGCCTCTACCTGACGACGTCGATGCTCGGCCCCGAAGAGGGGTTCTTCACGGCCCACCTCTCGTGGCTGCCGCCGCTCCTGCTCCAGGCAGTCGTCTTGAGCGCCACCCTCACGTTGTTCGCGCTCGCGTTCGGGACGATCTCGCCGAACGGGCTCGTGCTCGCGATCGCGTGGCTCGGCTTGTTCTTCGGCGCCGTCGCGGCCGAGCGCGTCATGTCGGTCGTCCGACGCGACGCCGCGTTCGCGTGGCTCGACCCGCGGCAGCTCCTCGTGCGCGTCGGACGCACGATTCAGGACCGCGCGCCGGAGGTCCCCGTCGCCGCGTGGCTCGCATGGACCGTCCTCGGGGCGCTCGTCGCGATCAGCGCGATCACGCTCTTCCGCTTCCTGCGCCAGCGCGAACGGGAGGTCGCATGAACGGCGCGATCCTGACGTTCGACACCGTGTCGAAGTTCTACGGCGAAGTGCTCGGCGTCATGGACGTGTCGACGACGATCGGTCCGGGCGTCACGGGCCTGCTGGGGCCGAACGGCGCCGGCAAGACGACGCTGATCAAGCTCGCGGTCGGGCTGCTGCACCCGTCCCGCGGTCGCGTGCTGATCGACGAGCGCTCGACGTGGCGCAACGCGGGGCTCGGAATCGTCGTCGGGTATGCGACGGACCGCGAGGCGCTTCCCGAGTTCATGACCGGTCGCGCGTTCCTCGAACGACTGCTGCGGTTCCACGGACTGGGCAGCTCCGCGGCTCGCGACGCCGCCGATGCAGCGCTCGAGCAGGTCGCGCTCGCCGACGTCGCACGCCGCCGAATCGGCACCTACTCCAAGGGGATGCGCCAGCGCCTGAAACTCGCGCAAGCGCTCGCGCACCGTCCGCGCTTGCTGATCCTGGACGAGCCGCTGACCGGACTCGACCCGATCGGCCGCCGCACGGTCGTCGACCTCGTCCGACGGCTCGGCGAGGAAGGACGCACGGTCGTCGTGTCGAGCCACGTGCTCCACGAGGTGGAGAGCATGACCGCTCGCGTCGTGTTGATCCGCGACGGCCGCCTGATCGCCGACGGGCGCATCGAAGACGCGCGCGCCGCGCTGCTCGACACGCCCTACCGCGTCCGGATCGACGTCGACGATGCACGTGCACTCGCGAAGTCGATCCTCGATCATGAATCGACCGAGGGGGTCTCGCTGCGCGCGACGGGTGCCCTGGTCGTCGAGACGTTCGATCCCGAGGAGACGCTTCGCGCGCTGACGCGCATCGCCGCGACCGAGCGCGTGCCGATCCGATCGGTCGCGGTCGAGGATCGCGATCTCGAGGCCCTGTTTCGGTACGCCGTCGAATGACCGCCCCAGCCCCACCCCCGGCGCTCGATCCGATCCGCGCATTCGTGCTCGGCACGCGCCTGTCGTGGGAGCAAGGCCTGCGCCTGATGCTGCGGGGCTGGCGTCTCTGGGCGGGTCTCGGCACGATCACCGTCGTCGTCGCACTGGAAGCGGTCCTGATCGGCGGCACGCGGCACCGCTCGCCGGTCGACCTCTACGTCGTGATCAACGGCCTGCTCGTGTTGAACACGATCCTGCCGTTCCTGACCCTCGTCTCGTCGCTCGGACTCACCAGCGGCGAGATCGAGGACGGGACGTTCGGCTACCTGCTGACCCGCCCCTGTCCCCGGATCGCGTTGCTCGTCGGCCGTGTGCTCGCCGGCACGACCGTCACCGGACTCGCGCTCGCGGCGCTGTTCACGTCGGGGGTGCTCGCGGTCGGCCTCGCGGCCGGCAACACCGCGAGTGCAAAGCCGACCCTGGCACTGGGGTGGCACCTCGCGGGTGTCGGTGCGATCGGCGGGCTCGCGTTCACGTCGCTCTACTCGGCGATCGCGCTCTACTGCCGGCGACCCGTCGTCGCGCTCGTCGTCGGCGTCAGCCACGCACTCGTCTGGGAGGGCATCGTCGCGACGTTGCCCGGCTCGATCGGCCGCTACACGCTGACACAGAACGTGCGGGCGCTGTTCTTCGAGCATCCGGAGATCGGCGGCTGGGCGGAGCGAGTCCTCTTTCGCGACGTCGAACTCGTCCCCCCCGCTACCGATGCGCTCGCGTTCCTGCTGCTCGCGTCCGGTGTGTTCATCGCCGTCGCCTGGCACCGCTTCGCCGGCCGCGAGTTCTGAGAGACCGGCCTCAGCGGGTGCGGCGCACCCAGCGCTCGGCGTGGATCGGTCGCCCCTCGGCGCGCCACTTGCGCTCGTAGCCGGTTCGGACGCGTCCCGGCGCGTCGAGGTCGATCGGCTGGCGGGCGAACGCCGCACAGCGCTCGAAGCAGCGCACGCCGGCGGCGAGGATGTCGATGTCGTCCGTCAGGAAGCGAACCGACCCACCGGGCACGAGCGCGCGCGCGACGTCACGCGCGAACGCCGGCGTGAAGTGGCGTCGCTTGTGATGCCGACGCTTCGGCCACGGGTCGGGAAAGTAGATGTGTACGGTCCGGACCGAACGCGGATCGATCGCACGGGCGAACAGGAACCGGCTGTCGAGCCATGCGATGCGCGCGTTCGCGACCGCCGAGCGATCGATCCGCTCGGCGACGCGCTCCGCATACTTGCGCGACACCTCGACGCCGAGGTAGCTCGCGTCCGACTCGCGTCGAGCGCTCTCGACGAGAAACTCGCCCTTGCCCGAACCGATCTCGACCTCGAGCGGCCGACGAACACCGAACACGCGAACGGGATCGAAACGCTCGCCGCGCTCCAGGTCGAGGCGCACCCCGACGCGTTCCAAACAACCCGACACCGATCATCCTCTGCTGAACGCTCCCCCGACCGGACCCGGCGCAACGTATAGGCCCACGGTGGCGCCGGCCACGAGTACAAAAAAATGAGGCCGCCCGCCGACTGTCGGCGAGCGACCCCAACGCACAGGGAGGTTATTCTGAACGCGGCTCAGTCCTTGCGACCGATCTCCACGCTGTATTCTTCGAGGAAGTAGGTCAGCGCTTCCGCGCTGAGATCGCCGCGCTGGACGAGGATTCGCCCCAACTTCGGCGTGTATTTCTTCTGCACTCGGCGGAGCTGATCGAGCGACGCCTCGTCGAGGAAGCCGGCCTCGACCGCGATCTCGCCGAAGCGGCGGTCTTCGTGTGCTTGACGCGTCAGCACGTCGAGCAGTTGCGACTCGTCGAGCAAGCCGCGACGCATCGCGACCCAGCCCATCATCGGTTTGTTGCGCACTTGCTCCTCGAGCGCGCCGAGCAGTGCCGTGCGATCGAGCACGCCGCGCCGAACGAGGAACTCACCGAACAGCACGTCGCCGCGGCGTGGCATGCCGTCGGTCCGCGCCTGCTCGCCCCAGACCGGCTGGCCGTCGCCGTCCTCGGGCCACTCCTCGAACGAGGCGTCCTCGCCGAAGATGTCCTCGTCGCCTCCGGCATCGGCGCTCGCTTCGGCGCCCGACGTCTCGCCGTCGGCACCGACGTCCTGCACGATCTGATCGAACAGGTTCGAGAAGATCCGCCGGATCCCGTCGCGGGCGTCGTCGATCGTCTCGCGCGCCTGGGACTGCCGCTCGAAGCTCTTCGTCACGAGGGCCAGCAACCGATCGCGCTCGTCGCCGGGCGTCGTATCCTTGAAGATACGATCGACCAGCGGACGGATGTTGGAGACGAAGAGCGCGTCCACCGGAAAGCGGCGGCTCAGGTCCTCCAAGAAGCGGTCGGTCGAATCGGCCATTCGGGATCTCCCTCGTGCGGTTGTCGGCCCTCGTTCGCGGGCCCGTCGTTCGTCGTGCGGCTCACCGCGGTGCGGCGCGGTTGTCGTCGATCTCCGTTCACGCGTTATTATCGTGCGCACCCGAAACGGGATGAGTGCGAACCGGAAAACAATCCAAAGCGATGGCCTACGACCGATCGACGTTCGCGGCACTGCTCGCCCGAGAGGGCCAGGCCGCATTGAGACGCGCCGCGACGCTGCCGGAGGGCCTGCGTGGCTTGACCGCGCTTCGCGACGAGTTTCCGAGCGATCTCGCGACCCTCGCGCACCTGACCGTGAGCCTGCGACGTCGGGCCGCCGAACGCTTCACACGCGCCGATGCGATGTACTTCCTGCCGGAGGCCCTCGAGCAAGCGACCGGCGAGGCGGTCGCCGCGCACAAGGCACGCCGCTTCGCGGGCCGACGCCGCGTCGCCGATCTCGGCTGCGGCATCGGCGGCGACACGATCGCGCTCGCCGGCGTCGCACCGGTCGTCGCGGTCGATCGCGACCCGCTCCGGCTCGCGATCGCCGAGGCCAACGTCGCGGCGTACGGTCTCGCCGGGCGCGTCTCGTTTCGCGAGACGTCGGTCGACGATCCGACGATCGACGCGGACGCGTTCCACCTCGATCCGGTCCGGCGCCGCGACGGCAAGCGACGGTCCCGCGTCGACGAATACGAGCCGCCGCCGAACGTGATCCGCGACGTCCTGGCACGCGTTCCCGACGGCGCGATCTGCATCGGACCGATGACGAGCGACGCGGCGCGCCTCGGTCCCGACGAAATCGAGGTCGTGTCGCACCGGGGCGAGGTGCGCGCGATGACCCTGTGGTATGGCGCACTCGCGACCGCCCGGCGCCGGGCGACGACGCTCGACAGCGGGGCATCGCTCACCGGCACCGGCGAGGTGGCCGGCGACGACGATCGGGGGCCCCTCGGCGCGTGGATCGCCGTCCCCGACCCGGCCCTCGTCCGTGCGCATCTCGTCGCCGACGTCGCCAGAGCCGAAAATCTGCGTTTTCTCGATCCCCGAATCGCGCTTCTCACCGGCGAAGAGGTCGATGGTGGAAGCCCGTGGACCCGGTGCTATCCTGTCGTCGCGGCGTTTCCGTTCTCCCGTGCGCGCTGCCGGCGGGAGTTCGCGGCCCGCGGCATCGCCTGCGTGACGGTCTCGACGCACGGCGTGTCGATCGCCCCGCGCGAGCTGGCCCCGTGGACCCGTGGTGGTCCCCCGGCGGCACGCCTGTTCGTCGTCCGAACCGACGATGGCGTGATCGCGGTGATCACCGAGACCCGACCCGGAGGCGCGCGTTGAGCTACGACAAGATCGCGGTTCTCAACGGCCACTTCCGCCCGGTGCGGGAAGTGCGGCTCAACCCGACCAGCTCCGGGATCCTGTCCGGGTGGGCGATCTACACGACCGTCCGGATCTACGACGGATTGCCGTTCAACGTCGACGCCCACGTGACGCGACTGCGCAAGGACGCCGCGCGCATGTCGATCCCGTTCGCGTCGGCGATCGAGAATCTCGGCGCGGACCTGACCGATCTCGCGCGACGCAACCACGTCGAATCCGGACGCGGCCGCGTAATGCTGCTCGCCGGCGAGGAGGACGGCAAGCCGACGTCGAATCTCCTCCTGCTGACGAGCGGCCTGCTCGACCGACCGGAAGCGGAGAGCGTCTGGGTGGCCCCCTACCGCGTGCACACGTCGTCGCCGCTGATCGGCGTCAAGCTCGTCGCGAACGCGCTCTACACGCACGCGCGGCGCGAAGCATCCAAGAACCGCTTCGACGAGGCGCTGTTCCTCAACGAGCGCGACGAAGTCGTCGAGGTGTCGTCGGGCAATCCGTTCTGGGTCCGCAACGGCGTGCTACGCACACCGGCACTCGACTGCGGTGGACTCGACGGCACGTCGCGCGGCATCGTGCGGCGGCTGGCGGCCGACCTCGAGATCCCGATCGAGGAGGGCGCCTACCGGCTCGACGATCTGCTCGCGGCCGACGAGGCGTTCGTCGCGTCGGTCAGTCGGGAGGTCGCGCCCGTCGCGCGCATCGGTGAGACCGAGTTCAGCGACACGCTCGGCCCGATCGGTCGTCGGCTCCACGACGCGTTCCGCGCCCACGTCGACGCGTGGCACGCCGAGACTCGCGCGGCGCTCGAGGCGGAGGCGGAGGCCGACGCGACCGGCGCGGGCGAGGACAGCGACGCGGCCTCCGCTCGATCCGACGAGCGATGAGCGATCCGGTCGCGACCCCGAAGACGACCTACGGGCGCCGCTACTGCGTGCAGTGCGATGCGGTCGAGCGCCACGCGTCGACCCGGCGACTGTCGCAGGTCGGCCGCCGGCTGCTCTGGCTCGCGGGGTTCATCACGCTCGGCCTGCTCGCACACAGCTGGGTCCGCTTCGACGCGAACACCCCGGCGCTGTGGATGCTGTGGTTGATGCCGCCGATCGGTGGTCTCGTCGTCGTCGCGCTCGCACTGCGGCATCACGCATTCGACGTCGAGTGCAAGCGCTGCAAGCGCGTCGAGCGCAAGGCGAGCGAACCGCACTGGGTCGACGAGTCGGGCGACGCGTAGCGTGCGGATCGTCCTCTTCGACATCGACGGCACACTCGTCCTCACCGGCGGGACCGGCCAGCGCGCGCTCGACGGACTGTTCGAGGAGCGATACGGCGTCGCCGATGCGTTCGCGTGCGTCGACCCGCACGGCCGCACCGATCGATCGATCGTGCGGCAGATGATCGAGCACCACCTCGCACGCCCGGCCGACAACGCGGAGATCGACGCGATCATCGACGCGTATCTCCCCCGCCTCGCCGACGAACTCACGATCGCCCCCGGATATCGGGTCATGCCCGGCGCGGCAGCGCTCGTCGCGGAGCTCGCCGCACGCGACGACGTCGTGCTCGGCCTCGCGACCGGAAACGTCGAGCGTGCGGCGCGCCTCAAACTCGGGCGCGCGGGCATGGCCGACTACTTCGCGTTCGGCGGCTTCGGGTGCGACGACGAGGACCGGGCGGCGCTGACCCGCGCGGCCGTTCGGCGTGGCCGCGACCGCGCCGCACCGGACGCGCGCGCCTACGTGATCGGCGACACGGTGCTCGACGTGTGCGCGGCGAACGCCGCCGACGCACGTTGCCTCGCAGTCCTCACGTCGGGCGCCGACCCCGACGCGCTCGCGCGCGAGGGCGCGGCCGCGGTCATACCGACGCTCGACGATCGCGACGCCGTGCTTCGCTTCCTCGACCTCGTCCCGTAGGCGACGCTACTTCGCGGTCGCCTCCCAGATGCAGATCTCGGGGCGACCGTAGGTCTCGGCCTGCAGGAGCGCACGTTGCGCGCGCTCGATCAGGTCGCCGGCGCGTCGCACGCCGTCCATCGGGAACGTCGCGACGCCGACGCGAACGCGAACCTCCCCCGGCGCGTGATCGGTGAACTCGCGGGTCGCGATGCGCTCGCCGATCCGCTGTGCGACCTGCACCGCGCCGTCGACCGGCGTGTTCGGAAGCAACAGGGAGAAGTCGCAGTCGTCGTAACGACCGACGACGTCGATGTCGCGCGACTCGAGGAGGAGGACGCTCGCGATCTCCTTGCTCGTCATCGGCGTGAGCCGTCCGCCGTCGGCGGTCGCGAGCTTGATCAGCACCGCGCTGAGCGGCACGTCGTGCCGATCGGCGCGTTTGATCTCCTCGCTCATCTTCGTCTTGAAGTACGCGCGGTTGTGCAGGCCGGTGTCCGGATCGGTCAGGAACAGTGCGAGCACTTCTTCCTCGCGATCGCGGTGGCGCATGATGAAGCGGTCGACCGCCTCCTGGACGTCGATGCGCGTCGCGCCCGCGTCCGCGAGGACGTTCGGGATCGCCGCGCGACGATGCCGCTCGATGCGCATCGCGAGTTCGCCGGCGCCGGCGCTCGTGAGCGCGACGTCGTCGGCACCGATTCGGTCGAGACGCTCGTCCCCCTCGAAGCGATCGCGGTCGACGAGCAGGATCGTGACCGTCGAGTAGAACTCGGTGTGGTCCTTGATCCACCCGGCGACGGCCTCGCCGTCGGGTGCGTCGAGCACGACCGCATCCGGACGCGTCGACTCGATCCGGTCGATCGTCCGGGACGGATCGTCGCAAACCGCGACGCGATGTCCGCGCGCCTCGAGTCCACGAATCACCTCGGTACGGTCCGTGCCCATCGGAACGGTAATGAGGATCTGCATCGGATGCCGCCTTGCCGCAACGGGTTGTGGCCCTTCGGGCCGTGACACCCCGTTTATCGACCGTCGGGGCGCTCCCGCTTGATCCCCAGGGCGCGAACGGACGCGATCGCGACGAGGAGCGCCGCGACCGCCGCGAGGACCCCGCCGAGCGTCGCCCCGGGCGGCGTGTAGTCGAAACGGACGCGGAACCGGCCCGGCGCGACCGCCACCGCACGGAACGCGTCGAACGCGCGTTCGATCGGCACGGCGACGGAAGATGCGCCCGGCGGGCTCTCGACCACGGCGCGCCACCCGTCACGGAACGCGTCGCTCAGCACGAGCGCCTCGTCGGCCGCCGCCTCTCCCTCGACGACGACGTGCTCGGGCGCGTAGCGGACGATCCGCGCTGGCCGCCCGGGTGCTGGGCCCCCGTCCCCCGGAAAGGGCTCGCCGATCCGATTCCGCGCCACGACCATCGCCCGCGGCCACGCGTCGGGTACCCCGTAGATCCGGAGTTCGTCGGCCGCCCGCGCCTCGCGACGCGAATCGAGCGTCGTCGTGCCGTCGGTGAACGCGACGCCGACGCCGTCCACCTCGAGGAGCGCCCCGGGCGCCTCGCAACGAATGCGAAGCCCGATCGGGATCCCATCGACGGGCAGCCGCGCACGATAGACGAACCGCGCGTGCGGGGCGCGCGCGTGGTCGCGGACGAGCCGCGGACGCTCGACGCGAATCGCCGGTCCGGTCAGCGAATCCGGCCGCGCGCCGTCGGCAGTCTCGCGACCGACACGCATCGGCACGTCGACGTCGCGCGTGCCGCCGCCCGACGTCGGCAAGCGAATCGTCACCGTCCCGACGCGGTCCCCGTCGGCGAGACGGCTGTCGACGAGCCACGAGTCGATCACGACCGCCGTCGGCGTGCGCGCGTCCGGCGCAAACGCGGCGAACATCTCCTCGCCGGCGACGAGTCGCGCCGTCGTCGCGAAGCGCTCCGCCGTCGTCGGCAGCACGAGCCACCGCGCCCCGAACGGCGCGAGCGCGGACGACGGCGCCCCGACGCGGAGCGCACCGAAGCCGCGCTCCACGCGCGCCATCAGCGCCGGGTCGCCGAGCGCGTCGTTCGTGTGGAGTTGCCCGACCGCGAAGCGATTCAACATGTCCGGAGGGAAGACCAGCCCGTGCCCCCGCGCCCCGACCGGCAACGCGCGATCCCCCGGGGCGCGCAGCGCTCGCAGCGCCTCGGCACTCGGCGTGGTCGAGAAGATCGTGTGAGCGGGCGCCGTCGGTTGGTAGCCGGACCACGTGGTGACGACGTCGGCGGCCGCGACCGCGAGGGCGACGGCGACGCCGAGTCGCGGCCGGAACGCGCACGCCGCGAGCGCGGCCACCCCGGCGATCGACCAGCCCACAAACCCCAACCAGTCGGCGCGCTCGCCACCGACGGTCGCTCCGAGGCCCGCGAGCGCGGCACCCGCCACGCCGGCGATCGCGACGACCGCACCCGCGCGTGGACGTCCCCACCGGGAGACGTTCGCGATGCCGATCCCGCCGAGCGCCGCACCGGCGAACGCGACCCCGAGCAGGAGGCGTCGATTCGCGGACCACGCAAACCCCGGCAACGACTCGACGAGCGCGGTCGGCCCCGGCAGCGAGAGCATCGTCGCCCCGCAGATCACCGCGACGACCGCGAACGCGAGCGCGACGCGACGGGTCCCGGCCGCGAACGCGAACGGCGCGGCCAGCCACGGCAGGACGCCGACGTACGCGACACACTCGGTCGCGTTCAGCGCCGTGCGCCACGCGGCGCCGCCGGCCGGCCACCCGAGCGCGTGCGGGAGCGCGAACGCGCCGAGCGCGTCCCCGGGCAGCGGCAGCGGGACGCGGTGGCCCCGGCCCGCGAGCGCGGCACTGTCGCGGAGGTAGTGGACGAACGGCAAGAGCACCGGTGCGGCGAGTGCGGCCCCGAGACAGGTGCCCGCGACGAGGCGCGCCCAACGACGCCACCCGCCCCACCCGCGGCGCACGAGCCAGAACGTGCCCGCGATCGCGGTCAGGTGAAGGGACGTCTCGGGGTGGCCCGCTAGGAACTGCGCCGCGTAGCACGCGGCGAGCGCCGGCACCGCGCCACGCACCCCGCGCCACGCGGCGTCGCCGGCCCACAGCACGCCCGGCAACCACGCGGCGGCCCCGGCGTGCGGGTGGGCGAGCCACGGGACGAGAAACCCGCCGAGTTGAAAGCCGACCGCGCCGATCGCCGCCGGTCCCCATCCCAGCCCCTGCGACCGGAGGAACCCGAGCATCAGCCAGCCGGCGATCACGAGCCGGAGCCACGCCCGTGCGGTGCCTGCGTGCCGCTCGGGAATCGCGAGCGCGATCAAGCGGACCGGGTCGAACTGGGCGGCTTGGGGGTTCCCGCGAAACGGCACGCCGAGACCGGAGTACGGATTCCAGGCGGGGCCCACGCCGCCGTGGCGGCGACAGAAGCGGTCCCACGGGACGAACTGGTAGACGGCGTCGGACAGCACCGGATTGGCCGCGACGACGGACCCCCGCGGCGCCATCGACACCCACGGTTCATGGGTCCCGTCGAGGACGCCCCTCGGGTAGACGACTTCGCCATCCGCTACGCCGGGGAACAACCCGAGCGGGGCGAGGGCGAGCAGCAGGAGCAGGCAGCCGGCGGTGCCACGTCCGACCCGGCGCATGTCGTCGACCTTCACTGGCGCAGGAGGGCCCCCTCCCCTTGTTCGTCGTCGAGCGCTGCTCTAATCCTTGTCCCGGTCGCCGGTTCTCGGGATCGTCGCGCTCTGGTATAACCCACCGGACGGTATAACCCACCGGACTCCAGAGCCCAACAAGCGCCCGTTCCCGGCTTCCATCGCGCCCCGACTCCGCCCGGAGTCCCGCCGTCGCGGCGGGCCCGAGGTCGGACAACGGAGCGCCGGGGAGGATTTCGGATGGCGAAACGATCGAAGGAACTGTTCGAGCTGCTCGGCTCGCGCAGCGGCACCGACGCCGCTCGCTCGACGGGCACCCCGAAGCGAGACGACCCGAACGAGACGGCCGGCGCCCGGGCCGACAGCGAACCGCGAAAGCGGTCCGCCGGGCGAACGAAAGCGCGACGCGAGCCGGAACCGGCTGCCCGCGCCGAGGACGAGGACGCCGACGGCGTGCTCGTCGCCGACGCCCCGATGGGCCAGCGCCGGGTCGAGGTCTCCCTCAACCTGCTGCTGTTCTTCATCGTGGCGTTCGTGTTGACGAACATCATGTCCTACATGGTCGGTTCGATGGGGCGCTCCGGCGCACCGGAGAACTACGGCCCGCTCGCGGTGCCGGTCGACCAGTATTGGACGATACAGGTGACGCGACCGCTGCCCGAGAGCGAGTGGCAATTCGCGTGGGACATTCAGGAAATCCTCGAACGAGAGGGATACCGGAGCGCGCAGGTCAGTCGACTCCGCATGGACGGTGTCGAGAGCTACCGCACGATCGTCGGCCGCGGCCGTTCCCGTGCGAGCCTCGAGCCGCTCAAGCGACGACTCGACGTGACGCTGAACAAGCTGATCGGCCTCGGCACGATCACGGCGGATCCCCGGATCGAGACCGCGCTCGTGCGCCAACAGGAACAGCGCCCCGGACGAACGGAGTAGAGTCATGTCGACCCACAAGAGCCTGAAGCTCGGAAACAACCTCGTCGGGCGCCGCAGTGTCCTGACGCGCATCGAGCGCCTGAACACGCTGCAGGAGCGCGGCAAGTGGAGCGAGGGCGATTCGGTCTTCGGACTGCCGATGACGCGCACCGAGTTCAAGGTGCGCAAGGGCAAGAAGAAGAAGGACGAGAAGGAGACGGCGTCGACGGACGACGCGGCCGAGTCGACCGACTCGTAGTCCGCGCGATGCCCAACGACCCCCTCCGCCTCGCCGATCGCCTCGACGGGATCTCGAGTTCCGGGATTCGGCGGATCTTCGAGCTCGGCGCGAAGCTCGAAGACCCGATCGACCTCAGCATCGGCCAGGCCGACTTCGACGTCCCCGACCCTGTCAAGGCGGCGGCGATCGACGCGATCCAACGCGGCGACAATCGCTACACGGTCACCCAGGGTCTGCCCGAGCTGAACGCGGGCATCCGGAAGCGACTCGAGCGCACGCACGGCCGGGCCCCCGAGGCGACGCTGATCACGAGCGGCGTCTCCGGCGGTCTGTTTCTCGGCATGCTCTGCCTCGTGAATCCCGGCGACGAGGTCCTCGTTCCGGATCCCTACTTCACGATGTACGACGTGCTCGTACGACTGTGCGGCGGCACGCCGGTGTTCTACGACACGTATCCCGACTTCGCGCTGGACGTCGATCGGATCGAGTCGCTGATCACGCCGCGGACGCGCGCGATCCTCGTCAACAGCCCGGCGAACCCGACCGGTGTCGTCTACCCCGAGTCGAGCCTGCGCGCGCTTGCGGACGTGATGGAACGCCGGGGCATCGTCGTGATCTCGGACGAGATCTACGACCTGTTCGTGTTCGACGCGCCCTACTTCAGCATCGCGAGTGTCTACGACAACACGCTCGTCGTCAGCGGCTTCACGAAGACCTACGGGATGCCGGGCTGGCGCGTCGGCTACGCGGCGGGGCCGCAGGCCCTGGTCGACAAGATGAAGACCGTGCAGCAGTTCTCGTACGTCTGTGCGCCGAGCATGTCGCAGCACGGCTGTGTCGCCGCCCTCGACGTCGACGTCGAGCCCTACCGGCTCGAGTACCGAGACAAGCGTGATCTGATCGTCGACGGCCTTCGCGACCACTACGACCTCGTCGCGCCGGGCGGCTCCTTCTACGCATTCCCCCGCGTGCCGGAGCGGTTCGAGTCCGACGTGGCCTTCGTCGAGACGTGCCTCGAGCACAACGTGCTCGTCGTGCCCGGCAGCGCGTTCAGCGCACGGGACACCCACTTCCGGATCAGCTTCGCAGCGCCCGACGATCGGCTCCGCGAGGGGATCGACGTGCTCAACCGAATCGCCGCCGGCTGATCTCGGTTATTCACCCGTCCGGGGTTGCCAAGGCCACCGGATGGGTTATAAGACTCATCCCCGCTCGCCGAAGTGGCGGAATTGGCAGACGCGCTAGGTTGAGGGCCTAGTCGGCCTAACGGCCGGTAAGGGTTCGAGTCCCTTCTTCGGCACCATTTCTTTCGGTTGACGCTGGGCGTCGTTCCAGCGACCCGGCCGCCCCCGTCCTACGAGATGCACGGGGTTGCCGCCCGCCCGGCTCGTGACGTCCAAATGCGCGGGCAGGTCGGGCGCTCGTGCTGCCGCGTGTTGTCTTCACCCCCGGCTCGCTTCCGCTCGCGCCCCCGTGAGGGGGCTCTGGCGCGGTCCCAGGCGACCCGCTCGCTCCACGGATCGTACGACGTTCCAACGCCTACCGGTCCAAACGCCGCAGATCGCACTGCATGATCCCCAACTGCCGGGGGTAGTCGTCCCCGGCCGAGTGCGTAGGCGCGGGCAGGTCGGGCGCTCGTGCTGCCGCGTGTCGTCTTCACCCCCGGCTCGCTTCCGCTCGCGCCCCCGTGAGGGGCTCTGGCGCGGTCCCAGGCGACCCGCTCGCTCCACGGATCGTACGACGTTCTAACGCCTACCGGTCCAAACGCCGCAGATCGCACTGCGCTCGCGGGGCGAATCTGGCGCGAAACGGGACAGGGTCGGCGCAGCGAGGGGTCGCTCGAGCGATCTTGACGCGAAGTGGGTCAGATTCGCCGGAGCGAGGCCGGGCCGCGGGATTTGTACAGGATCTGTCATGGGTCGGTGAATCTCACCGACCTCGACGTTCTTTTCTCGGTTTGGCGCCAACCCGGGGAGCCCCCCGCCGTATCTACTGCCGTGGGGTTCGGAACCTCTCTCAACACCTTCTTTTCCCTTCTTCGAAACCAACAAGCTTCCGAACCCCACGCACGGCGCGCCACGCGCGCCTCGAAAAGGCTGCTCGGGCCGCCCTGGCCCGGAGCGGCCTTTTTTTTTGTGCCTCGCGTCCGGCCGTCGATCCGACCCGCAGCCCCTTCAGTCAAGCGCCGATCGTGCCGAAAAGAATCCCCTGGAGGCATCGCGCCAGAATGCCGGGGGCCTCGGCTCCGCAAGTGGGACGGCGGGACGGCGCGGCCCCGGTCGACGAGGAGAAATCACGATGGCGGGACGCAGGGTCCGGTTCTACCAGAAGTCTTCGTGCGGCGCGTGCCGGATGGCGAAGGAGGAACTCGAGTCGCTCGGCCTGATGCTCGACGTGCGGGACCTGATCCGCGAGCCGCTGAATCGCAACGAGTTGACCGATCTGATCGGCTCGACCGACATCCGCGAGTTCCTCAACCCGGCAGCCGTGCTGTTCAAGCAGCGCAAGATGGAAGCCTCCCCGCCGACCAAGTCCGAGGCGATCCGGCTGATGATGGAAGACCCCAACCTGATCAAGCGCCCGATCATCATCAAGGGCAAGCGCAAGCTCTTCGGCTTCGAGCAGCAGAAGCTCAAGGAACTGGTCAAGGCGTGATCAGTCGGATCGAGCGCGTCGCCTCAGGCGCGTCTTGATCCCGTGCAACCAGTTCGGCGGCCACGCGTAGCGCAGCCGCCGCGCCCACCGCGCACGCGCGCGCTCGTCGTCGTTCAACGCTTCCGGCGCGTACTTCGCCTTGAGCTTGAGCACGGCCATGCGATCCACGGCACACAGCAGCCGATGAAGCGGCCGCCCCAACACACCGAGTCGTCCCGTGCGCAGCGCCGCGCCGAAGTCGAGCACCCGCGGCCGTCCGTCCGGACCGAGGAGGGTGTTGCGGCGCTGCCGCAAGTCCAGGTGCACGACGCCGGCACGATGCAGCGAATCGACGATCGCCTGCAGCTCGTCGAAATACGCCCCCGACACTCGCGACGCGACGCGACTCGACAGGGTGTCGCCGTCGAGGAACGTCATCACGAGCGCGTTCGGCAGCCGTAGCAGCGGCTCCGGGATCCCGTCGACGCCGCGCAGATGGTCGAGCATCCGCCACTCCCGCGCGAGCACCCAACGGCCGTAGAGCCGCAGCGGCGCGGGCGCCTCCGACCAGTCCTTCGCGACTGCGAGCGCATCGCCGTCCCACCGGAGCAGTCGCAGGTCCGGGTTCAGCCACGACCGGCGGCGCAGAAACGACTGCGTCGCCGAGCGTAACGCCGCATGGTCGCGAATCGTGGGCATGGGCTTGGGTCGCTTGGAGGCGGGAGCCGAAGAGGTGAACAGGCTCCAATCGAGGACGCACCGACGCATGAACGCCAAGAGCTTGATCCAGTCCATTACACCGGCACTCGAGACCTATCAAGCAATCCAGGAGGACCTGAAACGGCAAGGAGTGGACACCGAGACACTCCCGGCGGTGCTGGCCCTCTACCAGGCCCTGCTCGGCCGTCCGCTCGGCGAGGACCCCGCGCTCGGCGACCTCTTCTCGCCGCCGCCGGCGCCGATCGATCCGCACTACCGCGGAGTTCCGTTCGCGAAGATCACCGCGGCATGGCACTTCGACGGCGACACGGCGTACGAGCGGGCCTACGAACTGGATCGACTCGCCCGGCGACTGATCGGGCAGTGGGAGTTCAAGGAGTACTACGTCGCGGGGTATCGCCGCGAGTTCCGCTACCGCGTCGCGTTCGACGACGACGAGATCGCCACGATGGCCGACGACAGCAGCGGCCAGGTGAAGCTCGTCTACCGCGACCGCGAGCACGCGTTCCTGACGCTGGAGTGCGACCTGTTCCGACCGGAGCCGTTACTCGTGTCCGCGACGTGCTTTCACCCCGACTTCATCCAGGGCGTGCACGAGATCGAGACCGACTTCTTCAGCGCCGACCGCGACCGTCTCGTCGCGGTGCTCGACCATCTGCAGGGAGCGTTCCCCGACCGACGCAAGTTCGACGCGGCGGACGTCGCCCTCGAACAGATGGGCGATCGCTACACGGTCTGCTTCTTCGACGATTGAGCGGACCTCACGCGTCGACCGTCAGCCGGTCGACCGCGCACGCCTCCACACGCGACTCGACGACGTCGACACCGATGCCGGGACGATCGCTCAGCGCGAGGCATCCGTCGTCGCCGAGCACCGCCGCCGGATCGACGATGTCCTCGGCCCAGTAGCGGTCGGCGGCGGAGATGTCGCCCGGCAACGAGAAGCCGTCGAGCGTCGCGAGCGCCATGTTGTGCGCGCGCCCCACACCGGTCTCGAGCATGCCGCCACAGAAGACCGGGATGCCGAGCCGCCGTGCGATCTCGGCGAGTCGACGCGAGTCGACCGGGCCCCCCATCCGCGGGATCTTGATGTTGATCGCGCCGGCCGCGCCGAGTCGAATCGCGGCACGGCTCGCGGCGAGCCCCGCCAGACTCTCGTCCAGGCAGACCGGCGTGCGCATCCGCGCCTGCAGGCGGGCGTGGTCCACGAGGTCGTCGTGCGCGAGCGGTTGTTCGATCAGCGCGAGGTCGAAGCGATCGAGTGAGGCGAGCACGTCGGCATCGCCGAGCGTGTAGGCCGCGTTCGCATCCGCGTAGAGCATCAGGTCCGGAAAGCGCGCGCGGATCGCCTCGAGCGGCTCGACCTCCCAGCCCGGCTTGATCTTGATCTTCACGCGGCCGTAGCCCTGCGCGACGAATCCCGCGACGCGCTCGACCAGGTCGTCGACCGTCGGCTGGATCCCGATCGACACGCCGACCGGAATCCGATCGCGCGTGCCGCCCCAGTAGCGGTAGAGCGGCACGCCGGCCCGGCGCGCGGCGAGGTCGGCAATCGCGCACTCGACGCCGGCGCGAGCGAAGCGATGGCCGCGAACCCCGGCGAGGTCGGGCGGGAGGCCATGGGGTCCCTCGAGTTCGCGTCCCACGAGCCACGGCGCGACGTGGTCGCGCAGGACGTGCCAGACGGTGGTCACATCGTCGGCGGAGTAGAACGGGCGCGCGTGCACGGGCGACTCGCCCCAACCGTCCACGCCGTCGGCGGTCACACGCACGAGGACCGAGTCCTTGACCTCTTCGAGGCCGAAGCTCGTCTCGAACGGGTGGACCAGCGGCATCCGGACATGGAATGCGGTCACGCGCGTGATTCGAAATGCCACGGGATTCGGCCTCCGATGTCGTCCTGGTCTCGCGGGGGTGTCCGGTATATCTTGCACGCCCCGGGCGCGAATGCCCGTCGTCGTTTCGGAATCGGAAGCACCGCATGAACGAGCGCCACCACGGTCTGCGCTACCATGCGTTCGCGCGCGCGCTTCGGAGCCGCGTCGGGGCCCGCGCCGCGCGCGTCGAGTTGCGCGACGCCCCGGGCGCACCGGACGCGTTCCGCGATGCGGCGATTCGCGCGATCGCGCGACGCAACTTCGGCTCCGGCATCGAGCGATTCGTCGTCGCGTGGCGGCCGAGGGGGGACGCCGGCGCCGCAGCGTGGCGCGCGGAAGCGGAGACGCTCCTCGCGTTGATCCCGATCGTCGGCGTCGTCGCCGTCGCGCCGGGCGAAGCGTTCACGGCCGAGCGGGCGGCGGCGCTCGCGGTCGGCGACGGCACCAAGCCGGTGTGGATCGAGGCGCCGGGGGACGCGCAAGCCGGCTGGTCCGGGCTCGAACGCGCCGCGACGACCGGCCGCAATGCCGGCCTTCCGATCGTCGGCCGAATCGGCGTGCGGGGCGACGACGCTGCGTCCGTCGCACGAGAAGCGAACGCGCTGCGACTGCGCGCGGTGAACCTGCTGCCCCCGCAACACGTCGCACCCGACCGCCGACGGCCGGAAGATCCGTTCGCGGACCCGCCGGCACTGCTCGAGCACACGGTGTTCCTCGACGTCGCCGCCGACGTCGTCGAACGACTCGAGCCGTCGATTCAGGTGCTCGGGCTCGGCCGCATGGCCCCCGCCGACGCGATCCTCGCGCCCGACTGGGTCCGCGACGGAGACGACCTTCCGGGGTTGCACGCCACGCTCGAAGCACGCGGCACGCATCAGGGCGCGCGGCTCACGCGGCCGCGCTGACCCCGGCTACCAGAACGAGCGGATCTCGTCGATCCCGTAGGCCCAGTGCTGGCCGTGATCGCGCAGGTCGAGCACGAACGTCCCGCCGAGTTCATCGCGCATGTAGGCGGCGAGATCGGCGACTGCGGCATCGACGCGATCGCGGGGGATCGCCGTCGGGTCGGCGCCCTCCCCTTCGATCGGCGTCCACCGGATCGCACCGTCGTCGGGGTTCCACTCCCAGATGCCGACCAGGCGGCCGTCGACGACCACCGACGGCAATACCCGCGCCGCCATCGCCTTGCCGCGGAAGCGCGCGAGGAACTGCTCGTGGTTCTCGACGTCGATGAACTCGCGATTGAGGAACTTGCGACCGAGGTAGAACGCGTCGCGATTCGGCAACAACGCGACGACCGGCTCACCGCGCTCGAACGCCTGAAGCGCATCGAAGTCGTCGGGCAACGCGACGAACGTGCCTTCGAGCGACTCGACCTCGAACGACACGAGCTCCCCGGTGTCGGATGCGAGCGTCTTGGCAGCGGTCTTCGAGCGGTTGAGGGTCGTGCCCGCCCACCACACGAAGTCCTCGAACCGGGCCGGCCCGAACGAGCGCAGGTAGACCCGCAGCGCCTCGGGCAGCACGTCGAGTTGATCGGGTAGCGGATCGGCGAACCCCTCGACGACGCGATGCGCCGCGTAGTAGCGGCACTCGTCGGCGTCGATGCGATCCCCTTCGTCGAGGAGGAGCGCCTTGCCCTCTTCCTCCATGTAGTCCATCGCCACCGGCAACACGCCGCTCACACCGGCGCGACGCCCGTCGGTGCCGAAGCTTCGCAGCATGCCGCCGGGCAACCCCTCTTCGAGCTGCTTGACGGTGGCCGGCCCCTCGTCGAGGAACTCCGCGATCGCCATGCCGAGCGTCTCGATCTCGCCGCGACTGATCGGCACGACCTTGTTGATCTGGCGAATCCGCGCGTCGATCCGACGCCCCTTCGCGGCGACCGCGAGCACCGCTTCATCCGCAGGCACGTAGAACGCCTCGCCGCGCACGCCCGTCACGCGAACGATCGACCGGTCCTTCAAGACCGCCTGGTCGACCGCAGCGCGCGTCCCGGCAGCACTGCGGCCGCGAAGGGAGAGATACGGCGCCGACGACCCCGGCGCGAGCAGCCATCCCGACGCGCGGAGCACGTCGACGAGCGCGACGTCGTCGCCCCAGCGATCGAGGCGGGCACGCGTCGCGCGCCACGCGCAGAAGGTCTCGAGCGGAATCGTCGGCAGGCTCATGGCGATCGGGTGCGTTGCGGTGTGCGGTGGAGAGACGCGGCGGGCGCACATTGTAGCCGCCGCCGCGCCGAAGAACAGCAGGTGCCGGGTCGAAGCCCGAACCGCCGACCGATCAGCCGATCAGCTGGTCGATCCGTGCGGAGAGGTCGGACTTGCTCATCAGGCCGAACGCCTCGTCGACGATCTCGCCGCTCTTGATGAACTTCAGCGTCGGGACGCTCATCACGGAGTACTTGGCCGCGGTATCCTGCGCCTGGTCGATGTCGACGTGCGCGACGCGGACGCGGCCGTCGTAGTCCTCCGCGATCTCCTCGACGATCGGCTTGAGCCGCTGACACGGCCCGCACCAGGTCGCCGAGAAGTCGACGACGACCGGCAACTCGCTCTGGAGGACCTCGGTCTCGAAGTTCGAATCGTCGATGTGGAGTAGCTTCGACATGGTGGGATTCCCCTTTCTGCCCGGAGGGATCGCGGCCTTCTCGACCGGCGACCGCGCGTGCGGACCGGATTGCCGAACCTCCGATTTCGACTACATTTAGTCCGATTTCGATGTCGCGTCCACCGGAGCCCCGCCGCACCAGTCCCCCCGTCGATCCGCACGCGGCCGGCCAGCGCGCGGATCGCTTCGTGCGCCGATGGCGTGCCGACTTGCCGTTCGCCCGCATCCAACGGCTGTTCCGCGAGCGACGCATCACGGTCGACGGTCGCCCTCTCGCCGCGGCCGACCGCGTCGTGGCCGGCGACCGCCTGACGATCGAAGACGACCACGACGGCGATCGAGCCGTGCAGCCGTGGGACGGCCTCGTGCTGTCGCGCCTCTGGGAGGACGAGCACGTGCTCGCGATCGACAAGCCCGCGGACCTCGTCGTCCAGCCGGGGCCGCGCCACCGCTCGCGTACGCTGGTCCACGCACTCGCCCACTCCGATCCGGACATCGTCGACGGTCTCGCGCACCTCGACCACGGCCTCGCGCATCGCCTCGATCGCGGGACGTCGGGCGTGATGCTGGTCGGCAAGCACCGCGACGCGCTGGACGAATTGCGGACGGCGTTCCGGGACCGTCGCGTCGAGAAGCGCTACCTCGCCCTCGTCGTCGGCGCGCCGCGACCCGACTGGCGGATCGACGCACCCCTGTCGCGACAGCGACGCCGGGGGCGGCTCGTCGTCGAAGTGGCTGCCGGCGGTCGAGGCGAGCCGGCGACCACCGACTTCGAGCGCCTCGCAGCGGCCGAGGGTCGCGCGCTCGTGCAGGCCCGACCGACGACCGGACGCACGCACCAGATCCGCGTGCACCTCGCCGCGAGCCGCTGCCCGATCCTCGGGGATCCCGACTACGGCCGCGCCGCGGACAACGAACGGGCCGCGCACGAACTCGGTCTGCACCGGATGTTCCTGCACGCCGCCGAGATCACGTTCCCCCACCCGGTGGACGGCCGTCGCGTCGTCGTGCGGAGTCCGTTGCCGGCGGACCTCGCCGCGCCGCTCGCCCGCGCCGGCCTCGACGACGCGTAACGCCTACTGCGCCGCGAGCGCGTCGAGTCGCTCCAGGAGATCCGCCAGGTCGTCGACCTCGGCATCGGGCACGCACGCGGGATCGCGCCCCTCCCACGTGTGCTCGTGACGGCGCAAGATCGTCCGGCATCCGAGCGCCCGCGCCCCCGCGATGTCGACGGACAACCGGTCGCCGATCATCACCGACCGCTCGGGCGCGACCCCGACCGCGTCGAGTGCGTCGCGGAAGATCGACGGGTGTGGCTTCATCCAGCCGAAGTCTCGCGAGTAGACCTGATGATCGAACGCGTCGGCGATCCCGAATCGAGCGAGGTCCGCGCGGTGATCGTCGCTCCGCCAGATCGTGTTCGACACGAGGGCGAGCTTGAGTCCGCGATCGCGACAGCGATCGAGCAGTCGCGGCACCTCCGGATAGAGGCGAATGCGCTCGCGAAAGACGCTGAAGTGCGCGTCCTCCATCCGCGTCAACACGCCCGGATCCGCCGGAATCTCGAGTCGATCCAGCACCCCCCGGAATGCATCGCCGAGGTGCGGCTGGCGGCCGTCCGGTCGATGCCGGCGCTCCAACGCCCCCCACACGGAGGCGAATGCGTCCGAGAAGCCATCGGCATCGACCCGTGGGGCGAGCGCCCGATGCACACGCCCCAAGGCCTCTCGATGCAGGGACGCGAACGGCTCCGGCTCGAAGTCGATCAGCGTATTCCCCATGTCGAACAAGATGCACTCGATCATGCACACACCTCCGCGGCGCAGGGGACTCGGGCTCGGCTCGATACTATACGGACGAAAAGAAATCCCACCTCCGGTTCTCGGCCGAGAACCCGGTCCGCGTCGCCCGTGGACTTGTTACCATTTCCTGAATGGAAGCTTCGCAAGGACGCGCGGAACCGACCCCCGGATCGGGACCGCCGACATCAGTCATGCAGAAACGACACGTCGTGGTGCTCGGGGCCGGAATCGCCGGTCTGACGACCGCGTACCGCCTGATCCAAGAGGGCCTCGGCGTCACGGTCGTCGAGAAGTCACCGATGGTCGGTGGACTCGCACGCAGCTACGAGCGTGACGGCTACACCTACGACTTCGGGCCGCACCGGTTCCACTCGAACAACCCGGAGTTGCAGGAACTCGTCTCGGGCCTGCTGGGTGACAACCTCGGGGTGCGCGACCGCAAGAGCCGCATCTTCATGGAGAAGCGGTTCTTCCTCTACCCGTTGAAGTTGGACAACCTCGTGAAGAACCTGCCCGCCGGGTTCCTCCTTCGCGCGTTCTTCGACTACTTGTGCGTCAAGGCGAAGCACGTCTTCAAGAAGCCGACCGAACGCAACTTCGAGGAGTGGGTGCACAACCGCTACGGGCACACGCTCTACCGGAAGTTCTTCGGCGTCTACACCGAGAAGACCTGGGGCATTCCCTGCACCGAGATCTCGGCCGACTGGGCGTCGCAGCGGATCACGCTGCTGTCGCTGTGGGATGCCGTGAAGAAGACCGTCTTCCGTCCGAAGGCGGGCGACCAACCGCGCACCTACGTCTCCAAGTTCTGGTATCCGAAGCGCGGCGGCATCGGGATGATCTGCAAACGACTGGCCGAGGAGGTCGAACGCGGCGGCGGTCGCGTGATCCTCGACGCCGACGTCCGCGAACTGAAAGGTGCCGGCGACCGCATCGAACGCGTCGTCTACGCGAAGGACGGCGCCGACCACTCGCTCGAACCCGACGCGATCATCTCGACGATCCCGATCACGATCCTGTGCCGAATGACGAACCCCGCACCGTCGCGCGAGGTGCTCGACGGCATCGCGAAGATGCGCCACCGCAGCATGGTGTTCGTCTACGTCGCGCTCGATCGCGAGTCGGTGACCGACGACCACTGGATCTACCTGCCGGAGGACCACCTCACGATCCACCGGATCAGCGAGTTCCGCAACTTCAGCGAGCACAGCGCCCCACCCGGCAAGACGCTGCTGTGCACCGAGATCACGTGTGACTTCGAAGACGAGGTGTGGAATCTCCCCGATGAGGAGCTGCGGCGTATCGCCGTCGACGACCTCGTCAAGATCGGCCTGATCCGCGCCGAGGAGGTCGATACGTCGTGGTCGCACCGCACGCGCTACGCGTATCCGATCTACGACCTCGACTACAAGGGGCGACTGCAGGGCGCCCGCGACTTCGTCGAGCGCTTCACGAACCTCTACACGGCGGGCCGCCAAGGGCTGTTCAAGTACAACAACATGGACCACTCGATCGAGATGGGGATCGCGGTCTCCCACGACCTGCGGACCCACGGTCACGAAGTGGACGACGTCGCTTCCGGCGAAGAGTACTTCGGCTGAGCCTACGGGCCGCCGGCATCGCCGGCGTCGGGTCGCGGCGGTGGCACGATCATCGCGAGGCTGCGCGTGGTCACGGCCCACAGGAACGCGTCGCCGACCGGTGAACGGGGCGATCCCGCGACGTCGGTCGCGAGCAGCGCCGCGGTGCGCGCCGCGTCCCCGCGACCGGTGCCCTCGAGCACCGTTGCGAGGTCGAGCAGGCGATCGGCCCAGCGCGCCGTGTCGCCCCGCGCGGTCAACTCGTCGAGGATCGTCTGCAGCAACCCCTCGATCCGCTCGCGCGGATCGCGGCCCTCGAGGACGAGTTGGCTCGCGTCGGCCGCCCGCAGCGCATCGAGGTGATCGCGGAGCGCCTCGGGCGGCAGCATCCACCCGCTCGTCTCGGGCAGTTCGAGCACCGCATGCATCGCATCGGGCGAAGGCGGCTCGGGAAGATCGAGCAACGCGACGGACGGCTGACTCGGGTGCGGCGGAGGCGGCTCGTCGGGTGCTCCGAGGTCCAGCCACTTCGCGACGACGTCCCAGTTGGCGGGCAGGATGTCGCCTTGCGCACCGTTGACCGACGCCGCTCGGGCGACGCGAGCGACGAGCCAGCGCCACTCGACCTCGACGAGGGTGACGCCGAGCCCGGCGAGCCGGTCGCGTGTCACCGACCACGCGTGGTCGTCGCCGTCGCGCCACGCGTAGTCCCCGACTCCGGCATCGAGCACCGCGATCGTCAACGTGCGATCGGTCGCCCCGCCGGGATCGCCGGTGCGGCGGAACGCCCAGACGCGCTCCCCGTGCGCGCCGGCGGGCGCGCCCATCCACGCGGTCTCGCGCAACACCGTGGGCGCCGGCGTCGGTGGCTCGGCCGTCGGGGATCCGGCGAAGTGCAGGCCACGCTTGATCGCCTTGCGCCGCGCCTTCGGCGGATCGCGATCGAGCGCCCGTCGCAGCACGTCGATCCCCTCGGGGCCACCCCACTTGCCCAACGCCTCTGCGGCCACGTCACCGGCGCGGCCGGGTCCGCCCGTGACCAGCGCGTCGAGGCGCGCGCGGCCGACGGCCGCGTCGTCCGCGAGCAACTGCCGAAAGACCTCGCCGAGACCACTGGCCGTCGCGGCCGACTCCAGGTCGACGGGGCGATCGGCGAGCAGCGCGTCGCGCAGCAGTGCATCGGTCGGATCGGAGGAGTCAGGCATCCGGTCCGTTCTCCTTCCCGCCGGAGAACGCGAGCGCGATCTCGAGGCGACGTCCCTCGCCACGCGTGATCTCGACCCCGCCGCCGGAGCGCGACAACACGCGGTCGAGCAGGTGCAGCAGCACGAGCACGAGGTAGGCGCGCCCCCGCGGCATGTCCTCGAGCGATCGCATCGCTCGGGTCAGGTCGGCCGCACTGCCGAACTGCTCGGTCGCGTCGAACGCGAGGACGAGGGCGGCGTCCTGCTCGCGCGACGCGATCGTCGCGTCGAAGCCGTGCTCGCCGATCGGCCGAAGCCCGTCCACGGCCGCGCGCACGCACAACAGTGCATCGCGGAAATCGCCGTGTATCCCGACACGGTCACCGTCGATCGAGAGCCGATCCCCGTCACGGAACCCGGCGTCGCGTGCCACGGCGACGAGATCGAACGCCGCCGGATGCGTCGCACGTTCGTCGAGATAACGCGGCAGGACGCGCCCGATCGCGAACGGCAGTTGCCACGCCGAACGATCGGCGTCGGCGGCATCGGGCGGGGAGACGTGCTCCGCGACCGTCGCGAGCGCACCGCCCGCGCCCCACAACGCGACCAGCAACTCGCGATAGGTCTCGACCCGCGCGCTCGTGTCGCCGACCTGGTCGGAGAGCGCGCGGATTCGCTCGAGCTGGTCGGCGATCAGCTCCCGCGCTTTCTCCGCGCGCCGACGCATCTCGTAGAAGCGCTTCGAGTTCGCCACGCCTCGCGCGAAGATCCGGCCGAAGTTGCCGAGGTTCTCGATGTCCTGGATGCGGAACTGGTAGGTGCCCCGGCTCGCGAGGTTCAAGATCCCGACGACCTCCTGGTTCAGGACCAGGGGCACACTGACGAGGGATCGCAACCCGCTTCGCGCGGCCGCCGTCGCGTCGATCGTCGGGTCCTCCGACAAGCTCTCGAGCACGACCGGCTTCTTCGTGCGCAGCACCCGGTCCTCGAAACCGACGTGCCCGTGCGGGTCGTAGAACGAGCGGACGGTCTCGATCTCGACGCGGTGGCTCGCCGCGAGGTCCCGGGCATCGGTCTCGTGCTCGATCAACGTGACCCAACCGCAGTCGAGTTGCGTCACGTCGAGCGCCTTCGCGAACACCTGCTCCATCACCCACGGGAGGTCGAGGGAGCGTCCGAGGTCGAGCGCCAGCTGATAGAGCCCTTCGACCTCCTCCTCCCGACGGTGGCCCGCCTCGGCCTCGGCGCGCAGTTGCGACACGTCGCGCAGGGCCACGATCGCCACGCCGCCGTCGTCGCGGGCGACGTGCGAGACCGTCATCTCGGCATCGCGCCCGGCGACCTTGAACGTCCGTGGAGGCCCGCCGGCCGGCGCCGCACGGCGCTCGGCGACGAACGCCGAGTCCCCGTCGCGCCCGATCAACTCGTCGAGCGGTCGACCGTCGACCGGATGATCGTCGAACCACGTTCGCGCCCGCCGGTTCGCGAACTCGACGACGCGCCCCGCACCGACGAGGAGCACCGGGTCGGGAAGCGCATCCAACGTGTCCCGCCACGCGCGGCTCTGCGCGTCGGCCCGCTCGAACGCGAGCGCCGCCCGGACGGCCGACGCGAGCCGGTCGACGACGCCCCGAACGGTCGCGACGACCGCGGCACTCATCACCGACGCATCGCGAAAGCCGACGGCGAAGACGCCCGAGGATCGGTGTGCGCCGTCGAGCGGAAACGCGGCATACGCGCCGACGCCTTGCCACGCGGCGCTCCCGTCGAGTGCGACGCGCTCCTCGCCCCGCTCGTGCACGTCGCGAAACGCGCTCGCCTCCACCGAGCAGGTCCCCGCGACCAGTGCGCCGTCGACCCCGCCCTGCCACGTGCGAGCGGTGCCGTCCGGTGCGGCACTGCGCAATTCGAGTGCGACGTGCGAGGCGCCGAGCAGCGACCCGAGTCGCGGGGCGAGGCCCGCGACGACCCGCGACGGATCGGTTTCCGGCACGATCGCCTCGGTCAACGCCGCGAACCGCGCCCGCGCACCGGCGGCGGCGTCCCGGGCGGCCTCGAGTGCGAGCGACGCGGACTGATCGTGCAGCGCGACGAGCCATCCGTCGCCGGTCTCCGGGCCGGTCGCCACGCGCACGGTCCGCTTCGCATCGCCATCGAGGACGTGCTCTCCGCTGCGCCCCGGTCGCCAGTCACCGAGTCGCTCGGACAGCGGCTGGCCGACCGCATCGCCGAGCACCGCCTCGGCGCCGGGGGACATCCATGCGATCCGACCGTCGGCGTCGATTCGAACGACGACGCCCGGCACCGCGTCGAGCCAGCGATGCGCGCGCTCCGACTCCGCACGTGCGCGTTGGGCCTCCTCCTGGGCGCTCGCGCGCGACGCCTCGACGCGCTCGTTCAGCGCCGCCAGCCGTTCGACGGCACCATCCCGCTCGCGCTCCAGGCCCGCGACGAGCCCCTCGGCACGCGTTCGCGCGGCTTCGGCGCGATCGATCGCATCGGCGGAGACGCGATCGTCCGCGACGTCGGAGCGCGAGGGTGATTCCGCGCGGCGCGACACCGACCACCACGCTGCACCGATCGCGAGGACGGCGGCAACCACGCCCGGCAACGGAGACGCGATCGCGAGTCCGAGTCCCCCGCACAGCGCGGCAGCTCCGGTCACGAGCCCCGCCACAAGCCGCCTGGAATCCATCCCACGCCCCGCCCGAAACTCGCCGCGCACGCACACCGAAAACACGCGCTGCAACCGACCGACGTGCATCGAGCACACACGTCGTGACACCCCCTCGAACGGTCGTGGATGATACCGATCACACCAGTGCGCACCAAACGAAAACGACCCGCGCGCACCCTGCGCGAAGTGTGCCGCACACAAGAAAAGTGATTTTCCACAAAATTTTTTCGCGAGCGGGCTCGATTACTCTTTGTAGTTACCGACTGCGGTATCCATGCATGGACTTCATAGGAGGGATTCCCATGGCCAAGAGAAAAGTCGCAAAGCGCAAAACCGCGAAACGCAAGACGGCGAAACGTCGCCCGGCGAAGAAGACGGCCAAGCGCAAGACGACCAAGCGGAAAACCGCGAAGCGCAAAACCGCCAAGAAGAAGACGGCGAAGCGCAAGACCGCGAAGAAGAAGACCGCCAAGCGCAAGACCAAGAAGAAGACGGCCAAGCGCAAGACGGCGAAGAAGAAGACCGCCAAGCGCAAGACCGCGAAGCGTAAGACGGCCAAGCGCAAGACCGCCAAGAAGAAGACGGCGAAGCGCAAGACCGCGAAGCGCAAGACGGCCAAGCGCAAGACCGCCAAGAAGAAGACGGCGAAGCGCAAGACCGCGAAGCGCCGCACGGCGAAGAAGAAGAAGCGCTGATTCACAGCTCCGCACCAGCGGAGTGACCGAAACGCCGCGGGCCTCGCTCCCGCGGCGTTTTCGTGTACCCACCCCGAGATGCCGGATCCTGACTCGGAACGCCGAAGCGGCGCCGGAGCATGGGGTTAGGAAGGGCGCCACCCCTCGATTCCGCCGGGAATCGGCCGTAATATTCCAAGCGTGCTGTCGAACGCCGCTCGTCCACCGACGGCCCCGCCCGGCCGAGGACGTAGCCAACCGCCGGGCGACCTCTCCCTCGCCCGAGACCGACCGCCCCGATGTTGCAGCGCCTGATCCGGATCCGAGAAGCGAAGCGCGCCGCCCGGAACGGCGACTACCGCGAGGCGTTCCGCTGCCTCGACGATCCCGCGGTCCGCGATCACCGGGACACGCGTGACCTTCGCGATCGGCTGACGCGCGAGATCCTCTCCGCCGCCGACGGAGCGGTCGAGCGCCGGGAGTTCGCGGCGGCAGCCCACCTGTTGCTCACGGCCCGCGACCACGGTGCGCCGACGGCGCCCCTGGCTGCGACCGAGGCCCGGCTCGAGGAGGCACGCCGCGCCGCGGCGGACGACGCGGCGGCGAACGATCGCGCGGCGGCCCGAATTCGCAACCGTGCGATGGCCGGTTCGATCGTGGGCGCTCGCGACCAGCTCCGCCGGGAGGGACCGGACGTCGCCGCACGTGTGGAACCGTGCATCGAGCAGCACGCGTCCGAGATCGAGCGCCTCGGCGCCCGCATCGAGGCGGCCCTAGAACGGGACCTTCCCCGAGCGCGACGCCTGCTGCGCGACGCACTCTCCGCGTTCCCGGCGAACCGCAAACTCGAGGCGCTCCGCGAGCACGTCACCGAACGGTGGCGGGCGGACGTCGTCGCACGGCTCGGGCGTGACGACACCGGCGAATCACTCGACGAGCGGTGGCGCATTCGCGCCGACGCCGTCCGGGACGATCCCGCGTTCGGCGACACCGAGGCGATGCGGGACGCAACCGGGGTGCTCCGGCGCGCTCTGGCCGCCGCGACCGTCGGCGCCGTCGGGCGCGGAGCGCCGGAGACGGTCCGCGACCTCGTCTATCCGTTGCGCGAGGCGGGTGGCGAGGGCGCCGTGCTCGCAGAGGGCGTCGCGTGCTGGCTGCGGGCCCGCGAGTTGCGGGCCGCCGGTGACCTCGACCGCGCAATCCCCGTCTTCCAGCGGGCCGCGAGCGCCCTGCCGGACGCGGCCCCCCTGTCGGAGGAACTGGCCGCGGCAGCGTCGGCGCGGGTCGAACGAGACGCAGCGCTCGAATCGATCGGCGACGCGTTGTCACGGGGCGAGGACCGAGTGGCCGTCGATCGCCTCGACGCACTGCGCGCGGCGGGAATCGCCCCGACCTGGGTCGAACCGCTGCGGACCGAGTTGGCTTGCCGCCTCGACGCCGGAGCCACCGCGCTGACCGACGCCGCGCGGCTCATCGGCGAAGGGCGACTCGAAGCCGCCCGCGCGGCACTGCTGCCACTGCTCTCGGGCACCGACAGTCGCGACGCGGCCCTGCAGGCGTGGAGCGAGATCGAGGTGCGGTCGCGACGGGCCGCCGAAGCGCTCGCGCGGGCCGAGTCTGCACTGCTCGCCGCCGCGGACGATCGGGCCCACCTCGCCGATGCCGAACGTCACGTCGCCGAAGCCCGTGCGCTCGATCGAGACCGCGGCGAACTCGACGACGTCGATCGCGCGGTCGGCGCGCGCCGCCAGGCACTCGATGCGGTCGACGAAGCACTCCGGCTCTTGGCTGCCGGCGCGTTCGAGGAGGCCCGGACCGCCTGCGGCAACGGGTTGCGCCACACCCCGGACCACCCGCGCCTGCGTGCGCTCCTTCAGGAGTCGACGGAGCGGCTCGCATCCGACCTCATCGAACGCGCCGCCCGCCGGTTCGACGTCGACGACCCCGAGGCGGCCGAAGCGCTGCTCGACCGCGCGGCCGATCTCGCAGACGCGAGCTTCGATGCGACACGACGCGTCGCGAGCCTGCGCCGCCGGCACGCATCGACGACGAAGCGTCCAGCCGTGCACCCCCCCGCGCCCCCGCCCGTCTCCGAAACCGCGCCGCTCGTCGTCCGGGTGGAAGAGGGCCCCGAAGCGCTCCTCCTCACCGACGACACGATCTCGATCGGCAACGCCCGCGACCCCGGCAACCACATCGCCATCATGGCCAACATCTCGTCCCGTCACGCGACGATTCACCGCGAGACGAGCTTCCACGGCGGTGTCTCCTACCGACTGCGGTCGACCGACGGCAAGGCGTGTACGGTCAACGGCGCCCCGGTCCGCGAGCACGAGTTGGCGCACGACGACGAGATCGCGCTCGGCGACGGCGTCGTGATGCGATTCCGGTTGCCGGACCCCGGCAGCGCGTCGGCCGTGCTGACGGTGACGCGGGGGTACCTCGTCGACGACCTGCGCACCGTGATCCTGATGAAGGGCCCCGGGCTCGACGGGCGCGTGCGCATCGGGTCTGCCGAACGCGTGCACCTGTACACGCCGCGGGCTGCCGGCCTCGCCGAACTCGTGCTCGACGCACCCGGCGGTGTCCCGCGCCTCACCGTCCGCTCGGACACCGGCGTCGAGGTCGACGGCACGTTCCACCGCGGCGATGCCGAGGTCGGTCGCGGCCGTTTCGTGCAGTGCGGCGAGTGCCGCTTCCACATCGGGAGTTCGGGCCGATGATGCTCACGCCGCTGCTCGCGACGCTCGACCGCAGTCCGCCGCGGCTCGCGCTGTTCGCGCTCGGGCTCGTCGGAATCGTCGTGGCCTACGCGGCGCTCGACGCGAGAACGCGCGGCTACTTTCGAGGGCTCCTGCGCACCGTAGGCCTGGTGGCGGCGACGCTCCTGGCCTGGTGGGTCTGGCGGTAACCGACGATGGACTGGGAACACTTCTACCAGAACTACCGCCGGCCGAACTACTTGCCGGGCTACGAGGTGCTGACCAAGCTCGGCTCCGGCGCGTTCGGCGAGGTCTACAAGATCCGCAAGCTGAGCATCGGCAAGTTCTACGCCGTGAAGTTCCTGCGCGTCGAAGACTCCTCGCTGCGCACCGCGGTCCTGAAGGAACTCGAGAGCGTGAAGCTCCTCGCCCAGATCGACCACCCGAATCTCGTCAGCATCGAAGATCAAGGCGAGGTCGACGGGATCCCGTACATCGTGATGAGCTACGCCGGTGAGCGCACGCTTCGCGCCCTGCTCAACGACGAGGGGCCGATCGCGATCGAACGGACCCTCGACCTGTTCCGTCAGATCTGCGCCGGCGTGCAGGCGTTGCACGACCGGTCGATCATCCACTTCGACCTGAAGCCCGCCAACGTCTATCTGAAGGGCGAACTCGCGCGGGTCGGAGACTACGGACTGAGCAAGCTGATCAGCCGGACGCGACGCAGCCTCAGCTTCGGCCGCGGCACGCCGTACTACATGGCGCCCGAGATGCTCAAGCGGCGCGGCGACCAGTTCTCCGACGTCTACTCGCTCGGCATCATCCTGTTCGAGATGCTCACCGGCGAGGTTCCGTTCCGGGGCGACACCGAGTGGGAAGTCCTCAAGCAACACGAGACCGCGGACGTGTCGTTCCCCGACGACTTCCCTGCGGATCTCGAGGGACCGATCCGTCGCGCGCTCCACAAGGAGCCGGAGGAGCGGTTCGAGTCGGTGAACGCGATGCGCCAGGCCGTCCTCGCAGCCGCGCCCACGACTCGTTCGGCGCCGCCGCGTCCCGCGAAGCAGCCGCCCGCCAAGCCCGCCCGTCCGATGCCCGCCGGCCGGGCGGTGCACCGTGGCGCGGCCGGCGCGACCAATGCGGTGCGGGGCGCGGTCCAATCGGTGCTGAAGATCCCGGCGGTCCTGATCGCCGGCGCGCTGCAGCTCGGTGTCTTCTTCCTGATGATCGCGATCTTCTTCATCGTCCTGCACCTGCTCTTCAAGCTCCTCCGCCTGCTGCTCTGGTTCATCTGAGCCCGCGGCCCCGGGCGGCTGCCCCGCTCGGAGCCCGGTCGCGCAGGCACGCCCGTCGGTGGAATCTCCCGACAGGGGCCAGTAGGATGTGGGCATGGTCGACTACAAGCGCTTGCAGGCGCTCGACGGCACCGCGTGGGCCGACATCGAGGCCGAGTTCTTCCAACGGATCTTCTTCTACGTCCGCCGCTTCGTCAGCGACTTCCAACGAGCGGAAGACCTGACGCAGGAGACGTTTCTGAACGCGATCCGAGCGATCGGCAACTACGATCCCGCCTACAACATGGAGCAGTACCTGTTCGGGATCGCGCACAACAAGGTGATCGATCACCTGCGTAAGCAGGGCCGATCGCCGGTCGTCTTCGGCGGCGGTGACGACGACGAGGACCGCACCGACTACTTCGAGCGCGTCCCCGGCGGTACGGGCACCCCGAGCAAGATCGTCGTCGAGGACGAGAACTTCCAACGGCGCCGCAAGATACTCGTCCGGGCGCTTCGCGCGCTCGTCGAGGAATACTGGCGCAAACAGGAGTTCCGGAAGCTCAAGGCCGTCGAGCTCGTCTTCCTCAAGCGGTGGAAGCACGCGCGCATCGCGGAGCTGCTGGGCATCGAAGACGAGAAGGCGATCGCCGGCCTGAAGTTCCGCGCGATTCGCTCGCTGAAGGGGCTCCTCCGCGACCGCGATCCGAACCGCAGCCTGTTCCTCGAGTTGTGGACCGAGGACGCACCGACGCGTCGAGTCGTCGACGACGTCCCGAACATCTCTCCCCACCCCGATCGCGAGGACGGGGACTTCGATCTGAGCATCTCGAAGCTGTGGGTGCACCACCGGGTGTCGTGCCCCCACCGCGACCTGCTGCGCGCGCACCTCGGCGACGGTCTCGGCGAGGGCGAGGGCGACTACCTCCGGTTCCACCTCGGCGTGATCGAATGCCCGTTCTGCCTCGCCAACGTCGAGGATCTCGAGACGGCCGCCCGCTCGGATCGCGAGACGATGCGCCACCAGGTCGCCGAGGCGCGCGACCGCAGCCTCGCCGCGTCGTCGGGCTTTCTGACCCGCCTGCGCGAGTCGATCGGCGACTGAGCCCGGCGCACGCCAAAAAACGCCTCCCTCCCGAAATATCGCTCCCGCCCCCCCGTATCGCCCGGCCATCGTGACCCGGTGGCGGAGGCGTGGGCCCCCCGAGCCGGGCGCAGCGAATGAACGGAGGTTGAACCGTGTTCCGCTTCATCAAGAAAATGGTGATCCTCGGCGCCGTCGTCGGGATCGGGACGTATCTCGCATTCGGGACCGGCGTCGGCAACGTGCTCCGGACCGGATACAAGCAAGTGAAGAACCGGGTCGAGAGTTCGATCCCGACCGAGTTCGAGATCCACCGGATCGAGGACCTGATCGACCAGATCGGGCCGGAGGTCGCGGCGGTCGAGCACCAGGTCGCCGAAGAGCAGGTGGCCGTCGCCGAACTCGAGAACAAGATCACCGCGCTTCGCACGATGCGCACCGGCAAGACGCAGGAGATCAAGGTCATCCGCGCATCGCTCGACGGCTCCGCCCCGCGCGTCCGCCTCGGTGATCTCGTCTACTCGCGCGACCACGTCGAAGTCGACCTCGCCCGCCGGCTGGACGAGCTCAAAGCCGACGAGAGCCTGATCGACAGCAACCAGCGCCTGCTCGTCGCCCGCCGCCGGGCGCTCGACGCGGCCAAGACCCGCATGCTCACGTTCAACGCCGAGCGCACGCGTCTCAAGGCGATGGTCCAGACCCTTCGCGCGCAGCTCGCCGAGCAACAGACGCTCGCCGCGAACTGCATCGACGTGAACCTCGACGACAGCAAGCTCGCTCAGGCGCGTGAACTCGCCGCCCGCGTGCAACGCAAGCTCGAGGTCAACCGCGTGAAGATCGCGAACCGCCTCGGCGCGCCGGCCGCGGTCGAGGTGCCCGCAGTCAAAGTCGAGCCGACCGCGACGCGCGACGTCCTCGCGGAGGTCGATCACTACCTCGGCGGATCGTCCGATGACGCGCCACGCGTCGCCGCCGCCTCGGCACTCGACGTGCGCTGAACGCACACGCCACGTTCATTCGGGATCCGGGCGGCGCCGCCCGGATCCACCCTCTTCCCACGCGCCGCCGCTCCGGCGGCGTCGTGCGTTCGAACGCGCTCCGATCGGTGCTATGCTGGTGCCCACATCGCCCCGAGGTATCCGATGCGCAGATTCCGCTGGCCGCTTCTCGTCGTCTTCGTCCTCGTGCTCGCCGCGGCGGCGGTCCTCTACCGACTCGATCGCCACCCCGTGCACGTGCCGGCGCTCGACGCGATCGACCCGGAAGCGCCGTCGCGCCCCGCCTACCGCGAAGTCGGTGCACCGGTCCTCGTCGTCACGTCACTCGAACGGATCAGCGAGCGCGCGCGCGCGGACCGCTTCCCGAACGCCGACTGGAGCGTCGCGTGGCTCAACCTCGTCCGCCAGGAGTTCGGTGACTACGCGCACGTCGACGTCCGGACCCTGAGACCGGAGACGCTCGAGGGGCGCACACTCGTGATCGTGACGAGGAGCGCGGCCGATGCGGCGCCGGTCGACGCGCTGCACGCCTTCGCAACCGCGGGTGGCGCACTGATCGTCGAGTGCCCGGGCGACCGGTGGCGTGCGACCACGGGCGTCTCGCTCGAACCCCTCGGCGCGGCTCGCCCCGCTCGCATCACGGGGGCCCCCGCGCACGTGCTCGCCCAGGACGAGCGCGAGGCGATCGCCGGCGCCGGCATCGCGCTGCCCACGGCGACCGCACGCCCCGGCGCGCCGATCGGCGACGACGTGCGCCCGATGCTCGACCTGGACGGACGACCGGTCGTCTGGTCACGCGCGGTCGGCCGCGGCCGCGTCGTCACCTGCGGAATCGATGTCGGCCGCCTCCTCGTCACGGTGCAACAGGGACTGCCGGAGCCCGATTACCGCGTGACCAAGAAGCGATGGGGCTTCTACAAGCACGTGCTCGAGTCGCACGACCTCGTCTGCGACGAATCGCTGCTGAAGAACGCGATCCCCATCGCCGACGTACTCGAGCGGTCGCTCCTGGCGGCGACCGGCGTTCGGGAGACGACGCCGGGGTGGTGGGCGTTTCCCGATCGCGCACCGGGCATCCTGCTGATGACCCACGACGAGGACGAGTACGGGGCCGAGCGTTGCGACATTCTGCGCGAGCACGAGCGTGCGATCGGCGCGCGGTCGACCTACTTCCTGATCGCCGGGCGCCGACTCGCCGACGGGTGGCGGGCCGCCGACGCGCGACGATTCGCCGACGACGGCGCCGACCTCGCCCTGCACTGGAACCAACTCCCGATGCTGACCGGGATCTGGAAGGTCGAACCGATCTCACGCCAGTTCGCCCTGATCGATCAGGTCGACTGGTTTCGCGATCTGCGCAGCGAAGCCGGCATCCCCTCGGCACCGATCCTCAATCGCAATCACTACCTGACGTGGGCCTCCCCCGCCGAGTACGCCAGCGGCGACACCCACTACACGCGCAACTTCCGCCGCATGTATCGCCACGGGATCGTCGTCGACTCGACGTATGGACCGAACCGCGACGGACGGGGCTACCTCTTCGGAACCGGCCGTCCGTTCCTGCCGATCGACACCGACGGGCAGCCGATCCCGGTCCGCGAGATGCCGTTCGTCAGCCAGGAGGATTGGGGCGGCGAGGACGAGGCGTGGTTCGCACGGCTGTTCGCGGACAGCGAGGCCCGCTACCACTGCGCGATCGCGTGCATCTTCCACCCCCACCTGATCGTGCGTGAGCCCGACGGCAATCGGCTGTGGAAGGCGGTCTATCGACTGGCCACCGCCCATCGCCACCCCGCGCTCACGGTCCGCGACTACTACGACTACCTCGAGCGGCGCGCAGGGAGTTCCATCCGACGCACGGGCGACGGATGGCAGCTCGATGCGCGGGGCACCGACCTCGCCGTCGTGCTCGCCGGCCGCCCCGAGGTTCGGATCGACGGCCGACCGGCGACGACGACGACGATCGGCATCGACGGGCGCCCCCACGTCCTCGTCGCCGTGCCGGCAGGCCGATCCACGCTGACGATCCATCGCTGAGATCGCGGTCGCTCAAGGGCCGCCCCCTCCGGTGACGATAGTCCCCGGTGGCGCCGGTGCGCGATCGCGACCGAACGCGCCGCGGGGTCTCTCGGAGGATACGATGGAGCGCAATTCCGCGTCGTCGACCTCCACGTCGGCGGACGCCCAACCGATCCTGGACTTCTTCACGTGCCTGCTCAAGGCCGTGCGGTTCCTGCGTCTCTACCCGTCCGCGCACCCGCTGATCGCTCGGGCGTTCGAGGAGCTCGAATCCCGCTGGGAGGTCGCGAACACCGGACAGCACCGCATCGGCTTCGAGTCCCGCAACGGCTCGGTCTACGCCGATCGCACCGAACTGTTCCACGCACCCCGCTCGATCGAGCCGCTGAAGAAGATCCTCGAAGAGAAGCAGATCGACGCGATCTGGGTCACGCCTGCGACGCCGTTCTCGGAGTTGCGCGACCTCGTCGAGCTGCTCGCCCAGACCGACGACGACCTGTTTCGACGCGACGACTTCGATCCGAACCGGCTCGTCGGCCTGCGCAGCGTGCACATCGCGCGCGGCTCCACGATGCCCGGCGGCGCGCCCGAGCCCCCCGGAGTCGCCGGGGCGACCGATACGATCGCGATCCCGCGCATCCTGCTGAGCGCGTTGACCGCTTCGCTGACACCCGATGCGCTCCAGGCGCGTCTCGGCGCGACATCGGTCGCGCGGGTGGCGCAGTCGCTCGTCGCCGGCGACGCGGCCGGCGACGCGGTTCCGACCGACGCCCAACCCAATCTGCTGACCTACGCGATGCTCGCCGCCGTACAGCGCCTCGTGCCCGGCGACATCGATCCCGACGCGGCGCCCGGCACCGAAGCGCTCGGCGGCGCGTTCGCGCACGTCCTCGAACAACTGGTCGGTCAGCGCCTCGACGGCGAGGGCTACGACCGTGCTCGTGCGCTCGTGCTCGAGCTCCTCGATCCGTTCGACAGCCGTTTCGTCCAGCGGCTCTTGCCGCCCAACGGCGACGGACAGCCGGATCCCGACCACATGCTCCGACGGTTCTCGCCGGGGCTGAAGGTCGATATCCTCGAGGCCGAACTGGCCGCCCGGGTGGAGCGCTCGCTGATCGAACGCCTCGTCCGAACACTCGCCCGCGACGACGACGAACTGCGCCACCTGCTCGACTCGATCGAACTCCCGCCCGAGCCGACGCCGGACCCGGAACCCGAGCCCCAGCAGACCGACCGGCGCCGCGCGACGATCCTCGTCGTCGACCCGAACCCCGACGACGGGATCGCGCTGCGTCGCGAGCTCGCGGGAGAGCACGCCGACGTCCACCTGCTCCTCGACCCGGGACGCTTCGCCACCGCGATGGACCAGCTGCACCCGGACGTCGTCGTGATCGAGCCGAAGATGCGCGAGGTCTCCGGCCTCGAGTTGATCGCGGAGCTCCGCCGCGCCGGGGGCGACTACCCGGTCCCCCTCGTCGTCTACACCACCGAGGAGTCGTTCCGCCACGACTTCGAGGTCGGCACCTACCCGAACGCGCGATACGCGCTCAAACGCGAGGGCCCCGCGCGCGTCGTCGAGCACGTGCATCAATTGCTCGGCGACCGGGAGCCGGCGTCGCGCCCGGCGAGCATCGGCGGGGACTTGCTCCGCCCCGCGAACGATCTCGAAAACCGGACGCTCACGGTGCCCGGTTTCGACGTCTGGACGATGCACGCCTCGGGCGACGGGACGCAGACGGTCTTCTTCGAGGCCCATCGAATCGAGCCACAGCGGACGGCGATCCTGTTTGCCGGCGGCTTCCGCGGCGCCGACGGCCCGGCGAACGCGAAGACGCGCGCACGGCTCCGGGCCGCACTCGCGGAATACGAGACGCCCACCGCGCTGCTGAGTGCGCTCAACGACGTCCTGCACAGCGCCTACGACGCGCCACCGCTCGTCGCGGCGATCGCACTGACGCTCGACGGGCAAACCGGACGCATCGACTGCGCCCTCGCCGGCGCACCGCGGCCGCTACGCCGTCGTACCGCAGCGGACACCGCAGCCGTCGACGTCGCATCGGGGATCATGCTCGGCTTCTCGCAGAGCCAGGTGTTCGACGCGAATCTCGACCTCCAGGCGATCGACCTCGCGAACGACGACACACTGCTCGTCTTCTCTCGCAGCCTCGCCGAGACCGCCGGCGCGGGCGACGGCACGCGCGGTGCCGAGGAGCTGAGGCGCGACGTCGCGTTGCTCGGCGACCAACCGGCCGACCTCGTCGCGCGCCTCGGTCGACTCGCGACCGAAGGCGGACCGAACGCGACGGTCGACCACGCGGCGATCGCGATTCGCCGCTGCAACGACGACCCCGACCGATCGGTTGGCCCACCCGCCTGACGCGTGGTATAGAGGGGGCATGGGTGACTGGTTCGCCGACGGCCTCCGCTTCGAGTGCACCGGGTGCGGCGAGTGCTGCACCGGCGCGTCCGGCTACGTGTGGGTCGACGAAACCGAAGCGACGGCGATCGCCGCGCGCCTCGACCTCTCGATCGACGACTTCGGCCGACGCTACCTTCGTCGCGTCGGCGCACGCCTGAGCCTCGTCGAGCGCCCCGACGGCTCGTGCGCGTTGCTCGACCCCGCGTCACGGCGCTGCACGATCTACGACGATCGCCCCACCCAGTGCCGCACCTACCCGTTCTGGCGCAGCATCGTCGCCGACGAAGAGGCGTGGTCCCGCGAGGGCACGCGCTGCCCCGGCATCGGCCGCGGCCGACGCCACGACGCGGAGGCGATTCGCACCGCACTGCGGGCGACCGGAGCGACTCGATGAGCGACGCGCGCCTTCCGACGCTCGACGCCACCGAGCGCGCAGCGGCGCGGCGCGCCCTCGCGGCCCTCTACGATGCCCTCGACGCCCGCATCGCCGCGGAGCGACCGCACTGCGCGCTGTCGGGGCACTGTTGCGACTTCCCGAACGCAGGCCACCGCCTCTACGCGACCGAGCTGGAAGCCGACATCGTCGCCGAGGCGCGTGAGATCCCCGAGCCGGAGCGCGAGGGCTGGTGCCCGTTCTACCGCGCTCGCCGGTGCGAGTTGCGCGACCTGCGGCCCACCGGCTGTCGGGTCTACTACTGCGATCCGACCTACACCGAAGCGATGGCGACGATCGGCGCCTGGGCCCACGACGCGTTGCAACGCCTTCACGAGGAGACGGGGCTCCGCTACCGCTACGCCGACTTTCCGACGCTCCTCGCTGCGGCGCGGGAGCGATGATGCGAACGATCGCACTCGTCGGGTTCACGTTCGCGGTCGCCGTCGCGAGCATCCTCGCAGCGACCGACCAGACGAAAGCCCTCTGGGGCCTCGACGGCTTCGGCGATCGTCGCGCGATCGAGATGCTGATCGCGACGGCCCTGCTGCTCCTCGTCGTGACCGTCCCGGCGATCGGCCGCTTCGCCGGGCGAGCGATCGCCGCGCTGCCACTGCCGACGCGCGGCATCGGCCCGTTCGTGCTCGGCGCCGTCGCGGCCGTGGCGTGCTGGATGCTCCCGGGACACGATCTCGTCGGCGACTGGGGCCTCGTGCTCGGTCGATTCCTCGACGGCGTCTACTACCCGTCGAACCTCGGCGCGAACGTGCTGTTCCGCATCGCCGCGTTCGCGACCGGTGCCGCGGACCTGCCGCCGGACGCGGCGATCCGCGCGACGTCCGCGGCCTGCGGCGGCGTCTTCGTCGCCTACGCACTCCGGATCGCCGGGCGGCTCGCCACGACGGCCCGCGAAGCGCGCTTCATCGCGCTGATGACGATCGCGACCGGCGCCACCGCCGTGTTCTTCGGGCACATCGAGGTCTACGCGCCGTTGCTGGCGGCCTTCGCGATCGTGATCGACACCGCGTTGCTCGCACACGCCGGCCGCGTGCGTCCCGGCACCCTCGGCCTCGTGGTCGGCGTCGCGATCTGCATTCACGGACTCGCGGCGCTGTTCGCACCGATCCTCGCGTGGCACGCGTGGCGATCGGCCGCAACGCCCCGCACCCGCGCCGTCGCTCTGTTCGCCGCGTTGCTCGCACTCCCGATCGTGCTCGCCGCGGTCGGGTTGTGGGCGATCGCGTGGAACTTCACGCCGCCGACCGAGCCGGCACTTCGCTACGGCACGTTCCTCGGCGCCGCCGGTCAAACGCCGTGGACGCCACTGCTGCCGCAGGACGGCTACCGCTACGCACTCGGCACGGCGGACCACTGGATCCAACGCCTGAACGTCCTGTTGCGGATCGCGCCGGTCGGCCTGGCGCTCGCGTTGATCGCGGGGCGCCGGAGCGATCGAAGCGGTGGCCTGCTTCGCGCCTGCGCGGCGGTCGCTGTCGTCTGGACGGCGGTTCACAACGTGAGCTACCCGGTCGATCGCGACTGGGATCTCTTCGCGCTCGCCGGACTGCTCGTCACCTGGTTCGGCGCGGCCGTGTTCGCAGGCGCCGACGCGCGGGTACACGGCGTCTGTATCGCCGTCGCGCTCTACTGCGCCGTCCCGTGGTGGCTCACCGCCGTCGATCCGCTGCCCGAGCGTGCGGTCGCCTACCATCGCGGACTCGCTCGGATCTACCAGGCCCGAAACCACGCAGCGGGCTTCGAGCCCCACCTCGTCGCGAGCGCGCACGTGCGACCGAACGATCACGAGTCGCTCGCCGACGCATCGACCTACTTCCTGTCGCGCGAGCGATGGGTCGAGGCGGAGCCGTTCGTCACCCGAGCCGCGGCCGCCTACCCGAACGACGGTGCGTTCGCGTCGAAACTCGCGATCCTGCGCTACCGCCGCGGCCGTGTCGCGGATGCCCTCGGTCCGATGAAGACCGCGGTCGCGATGACGCCGGACAACGCGTCGTTGCGCCACTCGTACGGCCAGATGCTGCGACGGGCCCAACAGCCGGCCGCGGCACTCGAGCAACTCGCACGCGCAGCCGATCTCGCGCCGACGGCGCGCCCCTACACGATCGACTACTTCGCGTTGGCGAGCGATCCGCTGGTCAACCGCGGTCGCGAGGCGCTGCCGCGACTCGCCCGCCTCGCCGAGCACCGCCCCGACGACGTCGATCTGCTCCGGCGCTTGCGCGATGCCTACCGGCGCCACGGCCTCCTCGACGAAGCCGGTCGTGCCGAAGGACGACTGATCGAGGCCCGCCGCCGAGCCGCCACACAAGCGAAACCCGACCCACGCTGAGGAGCGAGACCCCGATGCCACACGTTCTGTTGGAGGGCGCGATCGATGCGGCCGACTTGCAGCAGGCGCTCGAGCCGACCGCCGTGCAGACCGGCGCGGGTGTCCGCAAGACGCGCGGCGTCTTCCTCGGCCGCGACGGACAGACCCTCCTCGTCGAGTCGACCGTCGTCGAGGGCGGCGTGAATCGCTCGTTCCTGACCCGGATCGAGCGCAAGCAGGAGGGGCACGTCTCGGTCCGGATCGAGCCGACGACGCCGGTCGAGCGTACCGCCGGCGTCGCGCGGACGGTCGCGTGGATCGCCGACCGCGTGCTCGACGCGACGCCCGGCGCCCGACGAATCCAGACGAACATTCCCGACGACGCCTGACCGCACCCCGGCTCGTTTCGAGACGGGGTCAACTCGCGCGGCTCAGATGCCGAAAGCCGTTCCGTAGAGAGACCACGGACAGGGGCCCATGACCGGGCTCAGGGACGGGAATGAGACGATGAACGCACGGGCATTCCACTTTGCAGCGCTGACGATCGCGCTCGTCTCGATCGCCGATCTCGCGATCGCCCAAACGCGACCGAGTGCAGCGGACGAACTCCGTCGAATCGTCGGCGACTACGGCGAAGAGGCCGAGCGGCGATTCGTGCGGGCGTTTCGGCACCTCGACGGCGACGAATACCGCGAGATGTCGCAACAGTTCCTGCAGCGCCGCGAGCGCGAACTGCGCCGCTTCCTCACCCGCTACCCGTTGGCGGACGAGGCGCACCGCGGCCGCCTGATGCTCGCACGCACGCTCCTCTACCGCGACGGCCACGACGAGGCGGCGTCGCTGCTCAAGATGGTGCTCCTGACGTCGGGTGACGCATCGCTCGAACGCGACGCGAAGTTCGCGTTGGCCGGCGTCTACCGCAAGCACGATCCGGTGCAGGCGCGCGCGCTCCTCCTCGAGACCGCTTCGGACCCGAAGACGGACGCCGACAGCCGGGCACGCGCCTACCTCGAACTCGCCGGGATGAGCGACGGCAAGGTGAAGACCGACTACCTCCGCCACGGCGCGTCCGGCGACGACGGCACCTATCGCCGCCAGTGCTGGCAGCGCCTCGTGCGGCAGGACCCGAAGGCCCTCGAGCCGGGCTCACCCGCGCCGGCCTTCGCGATCACCGCGACCGACGGCAAGACCCCGATCGACACGCGTCGCCTCGCCGGTGACGTCTACGTCGTGTGCTACTGGTCGTCTCGTACGGCCGAGCTGGACCGGATCCGTTCGCTCGTCGGCGTGATGCGTCAGAACCACGGCTCGCGCGGCCTGCACGTCTTCGGGGTCTGCCTCGACGGCGACCTCAAGCGCCTGCGGACACGCGTCGCCGAGCAGCGAGACCCGTGGATCGAGGCGGGCGACGCCTGGGGGCGGCTGCACGAACTCGCGATCCGTCACGGCGTCGACCGCGCGCCGATGTTCGTGGTCGTCGACGCGACCGGACACCTGCGCTTCCGCGGCCCGGTCGACGTGCCGGAGTCGGTGACGGCCTACGCGCAGACGCCGCTGTGGAAGATCGTCGAGCACGTCGTCGACGAGCGTGCGCAGCTGCGCGCGGCGCAGTAACAACGCGAGGGAGCGACGCGCCCGACCTACCCGACCTGCTCTTCGAACTCCTTGAGCACGTCGTGGATGTCGCCCTTGCGCTTGGCGTTGCGCATGAACTGGCAGTAGAGCTTGTTGCGCACCATCGAGCTGATCTTGCGCAAGAGTTCGAGGTGCACGTCCGGCTGGTCCTTCGGGACGAAGAACAGGAAGAACAGGTAGACGGGCTCGCCGTCCACCGCGTTGAAGTCCACGCCGTGTTCACTGCGACCGATCGCGCCGACGACGGTGTCGTGCAGGTCGGTCTTGATGTGCGGAATCCCGACACCGCCACCGATGCCGGTCGACCCCTCGCGCTCGCGCACGAGAAGCGTCGCGACGAGGTCGTCGACCGACGCCGCGTCGATCGTTCCCGCGGAGACCATCAGGTCGACCAGTTCGCGGATCACGCCCTCGGGATCGGTCGCCTCGAGGTTGTCGGTGATCACCTTCTTCGGGAAGACTGCGGGCAACGAGGAATCCGTCATCGGTCGGGTTTGCCTCCACGGTTCGGGCGGGGTGTCGGAGCGAAGCATAGCCCCGCCCGCTTTCCGTTTTCCACTGTTCTTCGGCCTGCGGACGAAATCGCCCGAACGCTCACGACCCACTGCCGGTCAGGCGTCGGTTCTCGGCTTCGAGGAGCGACTTGATCTCGCGATTCGAGCCCGATCGAAGCGCCCGGGCCGCGAGCCGCCGCGCGGCGGACAGGTCGATTCGGGAGATTCGGCGTCGCAACTCCGGCAAGAGGTACGGCGACACGCTCAAGCGTCGGTAGCCGAGCCCGATCAACAGGGCCGCGTGGTCCGGATCGCTCGCCATCTCGCCACACATCGAGACCGGTGTGCCGGTCGACCGCGCGACGCGTGCGACGTGGGCGAGCAGTCGCAGTACCGCGGGGTGCAACGGCTGGTAGAGGTGCGACACCGCCGGGTTTCCGCGATCGACCGCGAGCGTGAACTGCGTCAGATCGTTCGTGCCGACGCTGACGAAGTCGAGCAACGGCAGGAGACTCTCGAGGTTGAGCGCCGCCGCCGGGACCTCGATCAGCAGTCCGATCGGAACGTCACTCCGATGCTCCACACCGTCGTTGCGCAGTGACTCGCGCGCCTGCGCGACCAACGCGGTCGCGGCCTCCAACTCGCTGCGCGTGCTGACGAGCGGGAACATCAAACGCGCTTCGCCGTGCATCGCCGCACGGAGAATCGCGCGGATCTGCGGGAGGATGACCTCCGGCTTGCGCAGGCAGAGCCGGATCGAGCGGCTCCCCATCATCGGGTTGTCTTCGTGCCCCGGATCGAGGTAGTGGATCGCCTTGTCACCGCCGGCATCGACCGTGCGGATGATCACCTCGCGGCCGTCCGCGCGTTCGAGCACGTCGCGATACTGCTGATACTGCTCCTCCTCGGAGGGCAGGCGTCGCGACGTCATGAAGTAGTACTCGGTGCGAAACAGCCCCACGCCCTCGGCCAAGCCCATCGAATCGAGCGCGAGGTCGTCGGGTCGGTTGATGTTCGCGAGCACCTGGATCGGCGTGCCGTCGGCGGTCGCGAGCGGACCACGGTCCACCGGCTCCACGGCGAGTCGCTCGGCCGCGAGCGCGTCACGACGTGCGCGATACCGTTCGATCGTCGCGTCGTCGGGATCGACGACCACGTCGCCGGTGGTCCCGTCGATGACGACCATCGCCGCGGGGTGCAACGCCGGCAGCAGATCCGGCACGCCGCACACGGCCGGGATCCCGAACGAGCGGGCGAGGATCGCGGTGTGCGACGTCATCCCCCCGCGCTCCGACACGATGCCGAGCAGCTTGCCTCGATCCAGGCGCGCCGTTTGCGACGGGAGCAGCTCGCGCGCCGCGACGATGATCGGTTCGTCCGGCGTCAGCAGCGTGCGTTGGCACCGATCGACGTGCACGTTCAGCAGTTGGATGCAGACGTCCTTGATGTCGAGTGCACGCTCGCGAATCATGTGATCGTCGAAGCGCTCGAACATCGATTCGTAGGTCGCGATCACGTCGAGGATCGACGCGCCGAGGCTCTGCTGTCCCTCGGCGATCCGCCGCTCGATCTCGCCGAGCAGCGCGGGATCTTCGAGCAACATCAGGTGCGCTCGCAGGATCCCCTGTTCCGGGCCGGTCGCGGCATCGGCGAGCCGCTCGAGTTCGCCCGACAACTCCTCGACCGCCGCGCGCATCGCCGCGAGCTCGGCCTCGATCTCGCCCGGCTTGATGGCCGTCCGCCCCTTCTCCCCGACCGGCAAGCCGATCAGGTAGACGCGCCCCACCGCGATTCCCGGGGAAACCGGCAGTCCGCGTAGCCGGACTTCACCGGCCTCGGGGCCGGACCCGGGGCCGGTTTCGGGCGTCGACTCGGTCATGCGACGGCGTTCTCCGTAGCGTCAGTCGTCCTCGGAGCCCCGGACTGCAGGCAAACCGCCCCGGGTGACGAAGAGGCAAGGATAGCCGCGAGCGGGCGCCGATTCACGCGATTGACGGCACCCGGAGCCGGCGCTACCCTCGCCCACTCCCCCTGGAGGTTTCACGGCCGATGGCCGACGCATCCGACGCTTCCCGCCCGACCCGCCCCGGCCAGGTCGTGATCAACGTGCTGGCCAACTACGGCTACTTCGTGATCGGGATGGGCGTGAACTTCCTGCTCACGCCGATCCTGAACGAGCAGCTGACCAAGCCGGTGTTCGCCGACTGGCTGCTCCTCGTCAACATCGCGATCTACTTCTCGCTCGCCGATCTCGGGTTGAACAACGCGACCGTCCGCCACGTCGCCCACGCGATCGGCAAGGGCGATCTCGCCGGCGCGGGACGCGTCATGGCGGCGAGCCGGCTGATGTTCGGCGGCATCGCGGCAATCTTCGCCCTCGCGGCCGCGACGGTGTGGCTGATTCCGACCGTGATCCCCGCCGGCGCACTCGCCCTCAAGGGCATCACGTTCGAGACGGCGACGACCGTGCTCGGCTTCATCCTGCTCCACTGGGCGATGGAGATGTTCTTCGCCCCGCTCAACGCGGCCCTGTTCGGCACCCAACGCTACGAACTCGCGCGCGGTGCGTCGACGATCGCACGCGCGCTCCGCGGGATCGCGTTCGCGGTGCTGGTCTTCCGCGGGCACGGCGTCGTCACGCTCGGGCTCGTCGTCGTCGCCGAGTCGGTCTTCAAGGGGCTGCTGCAGACGTGGCTGCTCCGGCGCTCGATGCCGGCGCTGCCGATCGGCTTCCGCGGCGCCGACCGCGCGACCTGCCGAGCGATCCTGGGCTTCAGCCTGTGGGTCGTCCTGTGGAGTCTCTCGGGCAAGCTGCTGATGCTGTCCGACAACATGATCGTCCAGTACACGTCTGAGGCCGCGCTCGCGCCGCTGATGAACGCGGCGATGATGCCGATCATCGGCATGGAGCAGTTGCTGTGGGCGATCGCGCAGGTGCTCGTACCGTATGCGGCCGCCGGGGCGGCGCGCGACGACCGCGCCGCGCTCACGGCAGCGGTCACCCGAGCCGCGCGCTTCACGCTGCTGCTGGCTGCACCGATGGTCACCTACGTCGTCGTCGCCGGGCACGGCTTCATCGGCGCGTGGATGTTCGACCCGACCGAGTTCGACCGTGGCCTCGTCGCCCAGGCGCACGACATCCTGATCATCCTCGCCCCGTCGTTCCTGCTGATGTTCCTGCAGATGCCGGCGATGGCGATCCTCGTCGGCAGCGGCCGCGTGCGGTTGCCGGCCCTGATCAACCTCTGCCAGGCCGTCGCGAAGGTCGGGCTCAGTATCGTCCTCGGGCTTCGCCACGGCCCGATCGGCATCGCGATCGGCACCGCGATCCCGCTCGTGATCACGAACCTCTTCGTGCTGCCGATCTTCGTGCGTCGCGAGCTCGACGTCGGCTGGGGCGTCCTGTTCGCCGGTGCCGTCGGACCGATGCTCCGCACCGCGGTCCTCGCCGCGCCGATCACGGCGAGCGCGCTGCTCCTGCTCGACGCCAACGCGGAGGCGCATTGGCGGCTCAGCCACCAGCTCGCGTTCGCGCTCGGCGTCGCCGCCGTCTTCGGCGTCGCCGGCTGGTTCCTCGGCCTCGCCGCGGAGGACCGCGAGTGGGTCACGGCCCGGGTGCGACGGCGCCGAAACGCCGGCGGCTGACCGAAGGCGCGTCGCCGACGTGCTATCCTTGCGGCGATGGCATACGAAAAGAGCATCTTCGAGGTCTCGATGGACGAGCTGAACGGCTTCCTGGGCCGTTCGAGCGAGCGTTCCTTCCGCGCCAAGCAGATCTTCGAGTGGGTCTACAAGCGACTCGTCGACAACTTCGACGCGATGCGCAACCTCCCGGCACCGCTTCGGCAGCGGCTGGCCGAGACCTACTCGTTCGGCGCGCTCGAGATCGCCCACCGCCAGAAGAGCGGCAAGCGCGTCACCGAGAAGTTCCTCCTGCGCCTGCCCGAACGCGACGCGATCGAAGCGGTGTTCATGCGCGACCACGAGCGCGTGACCTACTGCATCTCGTCGCAGGCGGGCTGCCCGCTCGCGTGCCGCTTCTGCGCGACCGGCTACTCCGGCTTCACGCGCAACCTGACGACCGCCGAGATCGTCGAACAGATCCACGTGCTCGCGCGCACGATCGCGCCGCCCCACAACATCGTCTACATGGGGATGGGCGAACCGTTGCTGAACGTCGGCAACGTGATGCGGTCGATCCAGTGCCTGACCGACCGCGAGAAGTTCGGGCTGTCGCCGCGCCGCATCACCGTCTCGACCGTCGGGATCGTGCCGGGCATCGAGCGGCTCGCGACGTTGCGTCGGCCGGTGAACCTCGCGCTCAGCCTGCATGCGACGAACGACGACCTGCGCCAGGAGCTGATGCCGATCAACCGGCAGTATCCGCTCGAGAAGGTCCTCGCCGCAACGCGGTCCTACATCCGCGCGACCGACCGCCGCGTGACGATCGAGTACATCATGATCGCCGACGTGAACATCGGCGACGAAGACGCACGCGCGCTCGCGAAGATCGCGAGCGGCCTCGCGGCGACCGTGAACCTCCTCGCCTACAACCCGGTCGACGAGGCGGAGCTCCGAACGCCGAGCGCCGACGAAGAGGGCACGTTCCGCGATCGGCTTCGCGCCCTCGGCGTCAACGCGACGATCCGGTTCCGCCGCGGCCGCGACATCCAGGCGGCGTGCGGTCAGCTCCGCGGCAAACTCGTCGAGCCGCGGAGCGGAATCGCCGACTGACCTACGGGCGCAACGTCGCCCGGTAGAGGTTCGTCACGTTGCCGCGCGACGGATTCGCACCCGAGAGCGTCAGGGTCTGCAGCCCGAAACGCGCACCGACGAGGGTCGCGGCGCCGGGGAGCACGACGTTGAACGGCGTGCCGACCGCTCGCGGCCCCGAGACGAACAGGAACGTCGCGGGGTTGCCGACCGTCAGGATGCCGTACGGCGCGATCGACACGCCGCCGGGCAGGTCGAGCAGCCCGATCGCGTAGATCGACGTGCCGGCCGGGCCGAGCACCGCAGCCGTGAGCGTCGCGCCGAGCGTCGGCTTGCCGGCGACCGGCATCACCCACACCGAGCGCTCGTAGGCGCCCATGTCCGGCAGGTAGGTGCCGGTCAGGTCGTGGTCGAGGACACGGGAGTTCTCGAATGCGTCCTTGCCGACGGCGATCGCGGTCGGCATGTCGCCGGCGTTCAAGCACGGTGAACCGGCCTTCAGCCGCAGATCGCCGTTGGCCGCGTCGACCATCATCGGGTCGGTGCCGACGACGTTTCCGTTCGACGCGCCGTTCGGCCAGCAGCCACCGAACGGCTGGTTGCCGGTCGGGACGCCGAACGAGTTCTTCACCTGCCAATCGTGCATGCGCTTGTAGGCGGGCGTGTTGCAGAACGCGGCGATGCAGTTGAACACGCTCGGCTGCCCGACTGGCGTGCACGGGGCCATCGCGCCCGCGAGGACCTCGAAGCCGGTCGCACAGTACGCGGCCGTGCAGTGTTCGAGTTTCCCGCCGGCGATGAACCCGGAAGCCGCACACCGATACGCGACGAGGTTGCGGCCGGACTGCGCGACGAGCGCGCCGAACCCGTGACCGGCCGAGTGCTCGACGCGGATCGACTCGCCGGCGAACCCGCGCATGTCGATCCCGGTCCCGCCCTGCTGCCCGGCGGCACCGCAGTAGCGGATCAGCACGTGCTCGGCGCGCGACGGACGTCCCGCTCCGCCGTCGTCCCAGCCGACGCCGAGCCACTGGCCGGGCGCGCCGCTCGACGGACCGTCGCCGTTGGTGTCGCCGCCGATCGAATCGTCGGTGAACGACGTGAAGACGATCGGTTCGGCCGCGGTGCCGAGCAGGTCGCCGTTGGAGATCTGCGGCATCGTCCCGTTGATGCACCGGAAGAAGGTGTTCGGCATCATCTTGAACACGACGCCCGGCCCGACGACGATCTTCGGCCCGTTCTGGACCGAGACCGACGCAGTGACGACGAACGCGCCGCCGAGCATGTTGTGCGCACCGATCGCGACGTTCGTCGTCGTCTGGCCCCAGCCGATCGCGAAGTAGTTCTGGCCGTTGCCGGACGCGGTGTTGTTGACGAAGTTCGGGATCGCCTCGAGCGATCCGGCCTGCACGGCGACCTTACGGTGACCGTCGATCGCGCAGTTCGTGACGGTCGTCGCGGACGGTGTCGCGTTGAAGTCGATGCCGTGCTCGTTGCCGTCGCGGATCGTGCAGTTCGTCATCGTGACGTCGGCGCCGTGGATCTCGACCGACGCGTTCGATGCGGCCGTGAGCGCGCCGCCGTAGCGGACCTCGGTCCACGTGAGCACGCTCGCGTCGGCGGTCGTGTTGAACTGGATCTGCGCCCAATCACCGCGCGCCCCGGTCGACGGGCCGTCGCCGTTCGTGTCGCCCGCCGCGGTGTCGTCCTTGATCGACGTGAACACGACCGGCGCGGTCGACGTGCCGTTGCACATCAGCGTCCCGTCGACGACGATCGGGACCACACCGACGCCCTGGAAGAACTTGATCACGACGCCGGCGCCGAGCGTCAGCGTGCGCGCCGTGGGCACCGTGATCCCGTTGTTCGCGAGGACGAGCGCGCCACCGAAGCAGTTCGCGGCCGTGATCGTCGAGTCGGCGGAGAGGCTGCCGCCCCAGACGCGGGCGTAGTTCGAGCCGTTGCCGCTGCCGACGTTGTTGACCAAGCCGGGCACCGTCGCGACCTGCACGTCGCGGATCGCGATCTTCCCGTGGTCCCGAATCGTGCACCCGGTCACCGTCGCGGTGGAGGGCAGTCGGTTGAAGTCGATCCCCTCCTCGCGCCCGTCGCGGATCGTGCAGCGGTCGAGGGTCACGCCGGAGGTGTTGATCTCGATCGAAGCGTTCGAGAACGCACCGAATCGCGACGCGTAGCGGACCTCCGCGAGACGAACGACGCTCGCGCTCGACGTCGCGTTGAAGATCAGCGCGTCCCAGTAGCCGGCGACGCCGGACGACGGGCCGTCGCCGTTCGTGTCGCCGCCGACGCTGTCATCGGTGTAGGCGGTGAAGACCGCCGGCGTCGGCTGCGTGCCGTTGACGAGCAGCGTGCCGTCGACGGTCAGCCGCGTCGCCGACTGGAACTTCACGATCGCGCCCGCTTGCACGGTGAGCGTCGTTCCGGTCGCGACGTTGAGTGCCGACGTGACGACGTAGACCGTGCCGGACAACAACGGTCCGCCGCTGCCGTCGGCGATCGTGCCGCCGATGTTCACCTGTGCGTTCGCGTTCGTGCTCGCCGTCGCGAGCCACAGCATCGTGATCGCGGTATACGCACCGCGCCCCAGTATCGACCTCATCGTCACTCCTTCATGCGCTCGGATCGGACGTCAGGCTACCACGCTGTTTCACTGCAGCGCGATGCCCGACGCGAAGTCTCGACCGGAGACACGCGATCCGAAGCGAGGCCCCCTCATCCGATCCGGATTTTCTCCGCGGGCGGGGCAGGCGGTACGCACGACGAGCCGCCCGGATCACTCCCGGCGGCTCGATTCGGTTTCAGCGAAGCGGCGCGTCGGCCGCAGGCTTACCGGTCGTTGTACTTGTCCCAGATCTTGCGTCCGCGACGACGCCGGCGCTTGATGATCGCGCGACCGCCGCGGGTCTTCATCCGGGTGCGGAAGCCGTAGCGCTTCTTCGCCTTCAAGTTGGACTTGCGGATGCGAACCTTCATGGGTGCCTCTCGAGCGGGATGCCAGTCGCCCCGACCGGCGTCGGTGGCGGCGGGAAGGATAGGCGCCCCTGAAGGCCGCGACCACCGGTTTCCGCCCACGGGCCATTATTGACCCGCGGCTCCGAAACAGCGGGTCGACGCCGGCTCCGCCCGGCCGATCTGATAGACTCTCAACGGGTGGCCCGACCACCCGGAGAGACCGGACATTTCGACCCGCGCCCGCGAAGCGCGAACGACCCGGGCGACCGTTGCGTCGCCGCCCCGAGGAGCCCCGCCCGCATGAGCCGACCGTGCCAGACCCCGCTCCGCCTCGCCGCGCTCCTGATCGTGACCCTGGCCGTCGCCGTCTGCGGTCACGCGACCGCGCAGGAGCCCCCCACCGCTTGGGTCCGCCTCCACCACCCGCACGCGGCCTCGGTGCGGACGGAGCTGATCGCGGCCGGCTTCGACGTGCCGTGCGGCTGCCACCACGGCGAACACGTCGACGTCATCGTCACGCCGTTCGAGCTGGACGCGCTCGGCCGCTTCGGCGGTCGGCTCACGGTGGTTCGCGGCTTCAACACCGACCTGCCGCCGGACACCCGTTACAAGACCGACGTCGAGGTCGTCCAGCAGCTCCAGGCGTGGGCCGCGGCCAACCCCTCCTTCTGCCGCGCCGTCGACCTCTGCGTCGAACTCGGCGTCCCGAAGACGGTCGGCAACCGGTCGATCTGGGCGCTCAAGATCTCCGACAACCCGGCGGTCGACGAAGACGAAGAGGCCGTGCTGATCTACGCGAACGAGCACTGCCGCGAGCTGGTCGCGATCGAAGTCGCACTCGACACGATCCAGCGACTCGTCAACGGCTACGTCGCGAACGACCCGGCGATCCGACAGATCGTCGACAACAAGGAGATCTGGGTCATCCCGAACGCGAACCCCGACGGGCTCGCCTACGTCTGGTCGACGAACGAGAACTGGCGGAAGAACCGCCGGCAGATCACGAGCACGAGCTACGGTGTGGACCTGAACCGCAATTTCGATCCGGGTTGGAGTTCGTCGTGCGCCGGTTCCACCCGCGCCTCGTCGTCCACCTACAAGGGCCCGTCCCCGTTCAGCGAGAACGAGACCCAGGCGATCGTCGCCCTGCATCAGCGCGAGCACTTCCAGAAGGTGTGCAACCACCACAACTACGGCCGCGAGGTGCTCAACCCGCTCGTCTGCACGAAGGCGACGGTCCCGTCGGCGATCTACCAGTTCTGGTCGTCCCTCGACTCGACGATGGCCGCGCAGATGAACTACGCGAGCCGCGACGCGAGCGCCGAGGGCGAGGGGTATCAGTGGTGCGCGTGGCACAACGGTGCCTACACGATGCTCGTCGAGAGCAGCACCGCGTTTCAGCCGTCTTGGACGACGGTCGCGCCGGAAACCCAGCGCGTCTGGCCCGGCACGCTGTGGCTGTTGCAGCGACCGGTCCCGCTCACCGGCAACGTCACGAACCGCTACACCGGGGCACCGGTCGTCGCCGACGTCGCGATCCAGGGCTTTGCATTCACCGGCGGTCAGCGACACTTCAGCGAACCGCGTCACGGCCGCTATCACTACTGGGCGCCGAACGGTACGTATTCGGTGACGTTCACGGCCCCCGGCTATCAGCCGAAGACGGTCACGAACGTGCAGGTCACCGCGAGCGGCACCGAGCTGGACGTCCAGCTCGAACCCAGCGCGCAGATCGCGATCACCGGAAGCGGCAAGATCGGCACCGCGGTCACGCTCGCGCTGTCGGCGCCGGGCATGGCGAACAAGGTCTACGGGATGCATGCGGCGCTCGCGACGAGCCCGCCGATCGATCTCGGCAGCGGCGTCGTGATCCCGCTCACGCTCGACTTCCTGTTTCTCCTGTCGCCGCAGCTGCCGTGGTTCTCGAATTTCTACGGCGTGCTCGACGGCAGTGCGCAGGCGACGGCGACCGCGAACCTGCCCGCGGAAGCGGCCTTCGTCGGGCTCAAGCTGCACCACGCGTTCGTGACGTTCGACCCGGCCTCCCCGACCGGGTTCGGACACGTCTCGGCACCGGCGAGCTACACGATCCAGCCGTAGCCGCGCGCGCTCTTCCGTTGCCCGAGCGGGCGGGAGCGACTACCCTTCGCTCCCGTCCGCATCACGAGGTTCGCCGATGTCCACTCAACCCCGCAAGTCGGTCGACGTCGTCGCCAATCCGAATCCGGATCGCGACTACGAGATCGACATCGAGTGCCCCGAGTTCACGTGCGTCTGCCCGAAGACCGGTCAGCCGGACTTCGCGGTGATCCGCGTCACCTACGTCCCGGACGAGCTGCTCGTCGAGCTGAAGAGCCTCAAGCTCTACCTCTGGAGCTACCGCGATCGCGGCATCTACCACGAAGCGGCGGTCAACAAGATCCTCGACGACCTCGTCGACCGGATCGCACCGCGCTGGATGGAGATCTCCGGCGAGTTCGCGGTCCGCGGCGGCCTCGCGACGACCGTCACCGTCGAATACAAGCACCCCGCCTTCGACGCCGAGTGACGCCCGCGCGCGGCGTCAGAACGCGTAGCCGTCGGGGAGGGTCGTGCGCCGCGGGACGACGATGATCCCGTCGCGAACGCAGAGCTCTTCGCTCTCGTATTCCTCGTGGCCCGCGGCATTGACGAGTTGGACGCCGCGGCCGATCCGGGTGTCCTTGTCGAGGATCGCGTTGCGGATGACGGAGCCCTCGCCGACGCCGAGGGGAACCCCCTCCCGACCGTCCTCGTCGTAGAACTCCGCGCCCATGTGGATCACGTTCTCGAGCGTCACGTCGGTGCGCACGATCCCGCGCACGCCGAGCAACACCCGGTCGAGCGACGCACCGGTGACCTGACAGCCGTCGGCGATCATCGCGTGCGAGATGCGGGCGTCGAGGACGCGCGCCGGCGGCAGGAAGCGAGGCCGCGTGTAGATCGGCTGTAGCGCGTCGTAGAAGTTGAACGGCGCGTCGGGCAGGGCCATCGCGAGATTCGCGTCGAAGAAGCTCCGGATCGTCCCGATGTCCTCCCAGTAGCCGTCGTAGATGAACCCGAAGACCGGCCGACGATCGATCGAACGCGGAAACACGTCGCGCCCGAAGTCATCGCCCTCCACCTCGCGAAGAACGGCGCCCGACACCGTCTGCTTGATCGCGTAGATCCCCATCGACGCGAGGTATTGCCGCTCGGGCGCGACCGGGCCGAAGCGCTGCAGTACCTCGTCGCTCGAACGCATCTCGTCGAGCACGGCGGGATCCTGCGGCTTCTCCTCGAAACGGACGATCCGCTGATCGGCGTCGAGCTTCACGATGCCGAAGCGCGACGCCTCGTCACGGGTCACCGGATACACGGCGACCGTCATGTCCGCCTCGCGCTTGCGGTGGAACTTGATCATCCAGTCGAACGGCATCCGGTAGAGCTGGTCGCCGGAGAGGATCAGCAGGTCGCGGACGTTCGGCTGGTCGAACGCATCGAGGTTCTGGCGCACCGCGTCGGCGGTCCCCTGGTACCAGTCCTCCCGCGCGAAACTCTGCTGTGCCGCGAGCACGTCGACGAACGCCGTCGAGAACGTGTGCGGCGTGTAGGTGCGCGCGACGTGCTGATTCAGCGACCGCGAGTTGAACTGCGTCAGGATGAAGATCCGGTTCACGCCGGAGTGCAGGCAGTTCGAGATCGGCACGTCGACCAGCCGATACTTGCACCCGATCGGCACCGCGGGCTTCGCCCGGTATCGGGTCAGTGGATTGAGGCGCGTCCCACGCCCGCCGCCGAGAATGACGCCGAGGACGTCCAGCATGTGCTCTCCCTGCCGAGGGTCCGCGCGCCGTCGTGGCGCGGTCGCGAGTATAGCCGATGGAGCGCGCGTCGCAACGTTCGCCACACGCCGATCGGCGCATTATGATTGCGGCGAGGAGGCCCCCGTGACCCAACCCGCGGCCCGCAAGCGCGTGCTGTCCGGCATTCAACCGTCGGGCAATCTGCACCTCGGCAACTACTTCGGCGCCATCCGACAGTTCGTCGAACTGCAGGAGACGCTGGACTGCTACTACTTCATCGCCGACTACCACGCATTGACGACGATCCAGGACCGTGATCGGCTGCGCACCTACTCGCGCGACGTCGCGGCGACCTACCTCGCCCTCGGCGTGGACCCGGAGCGCGCGGTGTTCTGGCGCCAGTCCGACGTCCCGGAGGTGTGCGAGTTGACGTGGCTCCTGCTGACCGTCACCGGCGTCGGCCTCCTCGAACGCGCCCACTCCTACAAGGACAAGGTCGCGAAGAACATCCGCCCTTCCGGAGGGCTGTTTGCCTATCCGGCGCTGATGGCGGCCGACATCCTCGCGTTCGACACCGACTTCGTGCCCGTGGGCAAGGACCAGGTCCAGCACATCGAGATGACGCAGGACATGGCTGCGTCGTTCAACGCCGCCTACGGCGAGGTGCTGCATCGCCCGGAGCCGCGGATGAGCCCCGTGCCCCGCGTGCCGGGCACCGATTGGGAGCGCGACGCCGACGGCGAGTTCAAGCGCGACGAGGCGGGCCGCCGGATGCCGCAGAAGATGTCGAAGAGCTACGGCAACACGATCGAGATCTTCGCCGAGGGCAAGGCGCTCAAGCGTGCCGTCGGCGGGATCACGACCGACTCGAAGGCCCTCGGCGAGCCGATGGACCCGGACGATTGCCTCGTGTTCCAGCTCACCGAGCTGTTCCTCGACGAGGCCGAGACCGAAGCGCTGCGCGGTCGCTACCGGGAGGGCTGCGGCTACGGCGAGGTGAAGAAGCTGTTGATCGCGAAGATCGACGAGCGCTTCGGCCCCCACCGCGAACGCAAGCGCGAGTTGCTCGCGGACCCCGACTACCTCGAGGACGTGCTCGCGAGTGGTGCCGCCCGCGCCCGTGCGGTCGCGCGGGCGACGCTCGACCGGGCGCGGGACGCCTCGGGGCTCGGAGCGCCGCCTTCGGCGTAGCGATGCACGGCCCGCCGGACCGGAACCACCGCGCGGCGCGCCGCGTCACGCTGGTCGGCGCGATGGCGAGTCTCGGGCTCGCCGTCGTCCAGGCGACGGCCGGACTGCTCGGTCACAGCCAAGCGCTCGTCGCCGACGCGGTCCACAGCCTGTCGGATCTCGCGACCGACGCCGCCGTGTGGGTCGGGCTGACGCTCTCGGCCGCGCCGCCGGACGACGACCACCCGTGGGGCCACGGCAAAATCGAAACCGTGACGAGCCTGCTCGTCGGCGCGACCCTCGGGGTCGTCGCGTTCGGCCTCGGCGCCGACGCGATCGGGCGGCTCCGAGACGCGTCGTTCACGACGCCGACGGCGTGGCCACTCGCGGCGGCGGCGCTCGCGGTCGTCTCGAAGGAAGCGCTCTACCGCTGGACCGTCGCGGTGGGCCATCGGGTGCGCAGTCGTGCGTTGATCGCGAACGCGTGGCACCACCGATCCGACGCACTCAGCTCGATCGCCGCGACGATCGGCGTGGCCGGCGCGATCGCCGGGCTGCCGTGGATGGACGCGGTGGCGGCGATCGTCGTGAGCCTGTTCATCGTGCGGGTCGCCGGCCACCTCACGTGGGCCGCGCTCCGCGACCTCGTCGAGCGTCAAGCCGATGCGGAGACGACCGATCGGGTCCGCGCGGTGCTCGAGGCCGACCCCGGCGTCCTCGACGCCCACCGGCTGCGCCTGCGCAGCGTCGGCGGGGTCGTCGTCGGCGACGTGCACATCACGATCGACGGCGATCAGACGGTCCGCGAGGGGCACGAGATCGCCCACCGCCTCGAGCGGCGGGCGGTCGCGGCGGTGCCGGCGCTGGCCGACCTCGTGATCCACGTCGACCCCGCCCCGGCCGGGGTGGCCAATCCCGGGGATGTGCAGTAAGAGAGGGTCATCGGCGCGTCGTCGCCACGAGGGAGACCCATGCGATACGAGAGCATTCTCGAGGCCATCGGCCGAACCCCGATCATCCGGTTGCGCCACCTCGCCGAGGGACTCGCGCCGAAGATCTACATCAAGGCCGAGTACCTGAACCCCGGCGGCAGCGTCAAGGACCGCATCGCGGTCAGCATGATCGACGACGCCGAGAAACGGGGCCTGCTCAAGCCGGGCGGCACGATCATCGAAGGCACGAGCGGCAACACCGGCATGGGGCTCGCGCTCGTCGCCGCGGTGCGCGGCTACAAGTGCATCTTCACGATCACCGACAAGCAGTCGCGCGAGAAGATCGACCTGCTGAAGGCGCTCGGGGCCGAGGTGATCGTCTGCCCGACCGCGGTCGAGCCGGAGGATCCGCGCAGCTACTACTCGATCGCGCGCAAGCTGTCGATGGAGATCCCGAACAGCTACTACCCCAACCAGTACGACAACCTCTCCAATCCCGAGGCACACTACCGGACGACGGGCCCCGAGATCTGGGAGGACACCGACGGCACGATCACCCACTTCGTCGCCGGCATGGGCACGGGCGGGACGATCAGCGGCGTCGCCCGCTACCTCAAGGAGAAGAACGCGGCGGTCCAGATCATCGGTGCCGACCCGATCGGCTCGATCTACCACGAGTACTTCCACGAGGGCACGATCGGCGAGGCGCACACCTACGTCGTCGAGGGAATCGGCGAAGACATCCTGCCGAAGGCGATGGACTTCAGCGTCGTCGACGACGTGCGCCAGGTCACCGACAAGGACTCGTTCCAGGTCACCCGCAAGATGGCGAGCCTCGACGGCATCTTCGCCGGCGGTTCCTGCGGCTCCGCGGTCGCGGTCGGCCTCGAGGTCGCGAAGGAACTCGGCCCGGACGACGTGATGGTGATCCTGCTGCCCGACACCGGCATGCGCTACCTGTCGAAGATCTACAACGACGAGTGGATGCGCGAGAACCAGTATCTCGAGACGCGCGTGCACCTGAGCGCGAAGCAGATGGTCGAGAACAAGCGCAAGGTGAAGGAGATGCTCGCGGCGAACCCGTCGGAGTCGCTCCGCAGCGTCACCGAGCGGATGCGCGAGTTCGCGGTATCGCAGCTTCCGGTCATGGAGGACGGCCAACCGATCGGCAGCCTGTCGGAGACGCTGATCATGCAGCGGATGCTCGACGGCGTCGACGTCGACAAGGTCGTCGTCCGCGAGGTGATGGGCGAGCCGTTCCCGGTCGTCGCCCGCAACGCGACCATCGAGGAGATCACCGCCCTCGTGCCGAACCGGCACGAGGCCGTCCTGGTCGCGAACGCCGGCCAATACGACATCATCACGAAGTCCGACGTCGTCTACGGCATCGCGAACCAGAGCCGCGGCGAACGCCCGTAGCCGCCAGGAGCCGACCATGCGATTCGATACGAAGGCGATCCACGCCGGACAACACCCGGACCCGTCGACCGGCGCGATCATGCCGCCGGTCTACCTGACGTCGACCTACGTGCAGCGCGCGCCCGGCGAGCACCAGGGCTACGAGTACTCCCGCACGCACAACCCGACGCGCGACGCGCTCGAGCGCAACCTCGCCGGGCTCGAGTCGGCGTCGCACGGGATCGTCTTCGCGAGCGGGATGGCCGCCGAGACGGCGCTGATGCAGACGCTCCGCTCCGGCGACCACGTCGTGTGCGGCCGCGACGTCTACGGCGGCACCTATCGCGTCTTCGACAAGGTGTTCACGCGCTTCGGGCTGTCGTTCACCCACATCAACGTCTTCGACCTGGACGAGATCGAGCCCGCGATCCGGCCGAACACGCGCTTCCTCTGGCTCGAGACACCGTCGAACCCGATGCTCGCGATCACCGACATCGTCGCGGCTTGCGAGATCGCGCACGCGCGCGGCGTGCAGGTGATCGTCGACAACACGTTCGCGACGCCGTGCCTGCAACGACCGCTCGAACTCGGCGCCGACGCGGTCGTCCACTCCGCGACGAAGTACCTCGGCGGGCACTCCGACGTCGTCGGTGGTGCGGTCGTGACGAGTGACGACGCGCTCGCCGAGCATCTCCGCTTCATCCAGAACGCCGCAGGCGCGATACTCGGTCCGATGGACTCGTTTCTCGTTCTCCGCGGCACGAAGACGCTCGGCGTGCGGATGCGCCAGCACTGCGCGAATGCCGAGCGGATCGCCCGCTTCCTCGAGGAACACGATGCGGTTTCACGCGTGATTTACCCCGGGCTCGAGTCGCATCCCGGCCACGCGGTCGCGAAGCGCCAGATGAGCGGCTTCGGGGGCATGATCAGCTTCGTGCTCGAGGGCGGCGACGAGCGCAACGTCCGCTTCACGTCGAAGACGAAGGTCTTCTCGCTCGCCGAGAGCCTCGGCGGCGTCGAGAGCCTGGTCTGCCTCCCCACCGCGATGACCCACGCGTCGATTCCGGCCGAGGAGCGCGCCAAGGGCGGCTTCCCCGATGCGCTCGTGCGGCTGAGCGTCGGAATCGAAGACGTCGACGACCTGCTCGAAGACCTCGAACAGGCGATCGCCGCCTCCGCCTGACACGCCACCGCGAAGCGTTTTCCGCACCGAAACACGGCTCCGGGTCCGTCTCCACAGCACGGTCCGTGAGGATTCCGACGCGCGTCCCCAATCGGTTTCGCACGCAAGCCTCCACCGCCGAGAGCGGTTAGCGACGCGGCCCGTTTCGAGCCGAAGTATCGCCTCAAGTCGCACGCACCCGATTCCTATCAATGCCCTGTCGGGTCGGGGGAATCGGGCGATGCAAGCAGCACGCCGCCTCGCGGCCCAGTTGCGTGCTTCGAGTTCGACTGAAAATCAGGAGGAGACCAAGCCATGCGTATCACCACGATCATGGCGGCTGTCACGGCGCTCGTGCTCACCGCGGCGACCGCGACCGCCCAGACCCCGTCGATGACGATCACCGGTAACGGCCAGCCCGGGACGAAAGTGTTCGTCGAGATCGGTGGCGCCAACCCGGGCGCACTCTTCGCGTGCGTGTCCGGCTTCAAGCGCGGCGTGTTCCACCTGCCGCCCAACTTCGGTGGCGCTCGCTCGATCGACATCGCGGATCCCCGCGTGACGTTCGGCGGATGGGTCAGCCCGAGCGGCAACGCGCTCGTCAGCTTCAAGGTGCCGGCGCGCAACACGAGCCATCTCGCCGGCGTCATCATCTACTTCCAAGCCGCGGTCGTCACCGCGACGCAGGGCGATCCGGGGGCACGCGTCGCGAAGTCGGCGGTGCAGGCGCTGATCCTGCCGTAACGACGCGCGATCGAATCGACACACCGAAGGCGGCCCATCGGCCGCCTTTTTTTGAATGGGCCTCAACTCGATCGGCAAAAGGCCCACAATACGGTTGTCCTGGCTCCAACGGGTCGGGAACGAACGATTCAAACTACCGATCGCATTGACTCGTCGGGGACGGCTCGGAGCCGTCCCCACTCACATTTCGAAGCGCCCCACCGCCCCTTGAGCGTCGCCCCACGACGCCGTATGCTCAGCACACGAAAGGGGCTCGACGCATGGACCACCCGGTGATCGCCGCGCTACGCGCGGACCGCGACGCGCACGTGCAGGCACTCGAAGACTGGCTTCGCATTCCGAGCGTATCGACCGAACCGGCGCACGCCGACGACGTCCGCCGCGCGGGGCAGTTCGCACTCGACGCACTCTCCGGCGCGGGCTTCGACGCCGCGATGCACGACACCGCCGGCCACCCGGTCGTGACCGCGTCGTGGTGCGACGCGCCCGGCAAGCCGACACTGCTCGTCTACGGCCACTACGACGTCCAGCCGCCGGACCCGATCGACCTGTGGCGCCACGGCCCGTTCGAGCCGACGATCGAAGGCGAGGTGATCGTCGCGCGCGGCGCGACCGACGACAAGGGCCAGGCGCTCGCACTCGTGCGGGGCATCGCGACCTACCTCGCGACGAACGGCTCGCTGCCGATCAACGTGAAGTTCCTGCTCGAGGGCGAGGAGGAGATCGGCAGCCCGAACCTCGAGCCGTTCATCCGCGAGCACCTGGATGCGCTCGCGGCCGACGTCGTACTCGTGTCCGACTGCAGTCAGTACGGCCCCGAGCAGCCGGCGCTCACCGTGTCGCTGAAGGGCCTGTGCTACATGCAGGTCACCGTGACCGGGCCGAGCAAGGACCTGCACTCGGGCTCGTTCGGCGGTGCCGTGGAGAACCCGGGGCACGTGCTGTGCAAGTTGCTCTCGAGCCTGAAGGACGACGACGGCCGCGTCACGATCCCCGGCTTCTACGACGACGTCGTCGACCTGACGGACGCGGAGCGCGCGGCGATCGCCGAACTCCCGTTCGACGCCGACGCGTATCGCGAGTCGGTCGGCGTGCCGGCGCTGCACGGCGAAACCGGCTTCAGCACGCTCGAACGCACCGGCGCGCGCCCGACGCTCGACGTCAACGGACTGCTGTGCGGATGGACAGGCGAAGGCGCGAAGACCGTGCTGCCGTCGAAGGCGATGGGCAAGTTCTCGATGCGCCTCGTCGCGAACCAGGACCCGGACCGCATCGCGCGCCTCGTGACCGAGCACCTCGAGTCGATCTGCCCCCCGACGTGCACGATCGTCGTCGAAGACCTGCACGGCGGCAAACCGGTCAAGGTGCCGACCGACAGCCCGTTCGTCGCCGCCGCCAAACGTGCACTCGCGAAGGGCTTCGGCGTCGAGCCGGTCGACATCCGCGAAGGCGGCTCGATTCCGATCGTCGCGACGTTCAAGGAGGTCCTCGGGATCGACACGATCCTGATGGGCCTCGGGCAAAACGACGACAACGCCCACTCCCCCAACGAGAAGTTCAACCTGAACGACTACCACCGCGGCATGGAGACCGTCGTCCACCTCCTCGACGAGCTGGCGGAGTGATCGCTCAGTAGAGCGCGGCGCGCACCGGCAGGCGCGCGACGAGTTCGCCCTCGCGGGCGATCAACGTCGTCGCGCGCGCTTCCACCGCCTCGCCGGGGAAGAGTCGGTGCGCGAGGTCGAAGAAGAGCGCCTGATGGCGCGCGTCCGCATGGTGGAGCGAGCGGTAGAAGCGACCGAGTTCGTCGTCGCCGAACGCGTCGGCGAGCAGGCCGAACCGCTCGCACCCCCGCGCTTCGAGGATGCCGGCGACGAGCAACCGGTCCAGCAGCCGGTCGTCGCGACCGTGACGGCAGTGCTCGAGGAGCCCCACCGCGTACGGATCCTCGTGGATCGATCGGAGCGGGAGTCCGCGGGCGAGGATCAGCCGGACCACGTCGTGGTAGTGCTTCAGCTCTTCGCGCGCGTGGGTGATCAGCGGATCGATCAGCGGCGTGCGATCCGGGTAACGCACGACGAACATCATCCCCGTCGCGGCGGCCTTCCGCTCGCACGTAGCGTGATCCTGGAGGAACGTGTCGAAGTTCGCGCGAACGACGTCGACCCACGCCGGATCGGTCCCGCGCGCGAGCGTGATCACGCGACGGATCCGCGCCGCCGACGGCGCCACGTCTCCCCGACGCCCGCGACGACGGCGAGCACGAGCCCACCGAGGGCCGCCGGCCACCGCCACGCCGGCGGCGTGTAGACGAACACGACCTCGTGCGCGCCCGCGTCGACCGGAACCGCGATGAACGCCGGGGCGACCATCACGGGCTCCACCGCGACGCCGTCGACCGTCGCCCGCCAGCGCGGATGGAACGTCTCCTTGAGCATCGCGAGGCACGGCGTCGTCACGTCGAGCCGCGCTTCGTAGCGCCCGGGGCCGACCGACTCGCCGACGATGCGTCCCAATCGCGTCGATGGTGGCGCCGACGGTGGCGCGTCCGGCGTGCCGATGCGATCGGTCAACCGGGCCAGCGGCGTCACCTCGCCGAATCGTCCGTCCGGCTCGCGATCGACGAACAGCACCGGGAACCGTCCCGATTCGACGTGCGCCGTGCCGAGCCACCGGTGGATCACGCTGAACCAGTCCGCTCTCGACCCGGCGAACGCGCCGGCCGACCGAACGAGCCCGAACGCACCGGAGGTCTTCACCTCCGCGAGCGAGTGCGAGCCCTGGATGTTGCGCGGATACACGAACGGCAATGCGTCGCGTTCCAGGCGCGCGGTCGGGGCGATCCGCCACCGGACGTTGAACAGGTCGTGGTGCGCGAATCGGGACTCGTCGAACGCACCGGCGATGTCGGCGTTGAGCGACATCGCGTGATACGTGTAGCCCACCGACGGCATCCGGGCAGCCGGCAACAGGTCGTACACGTGCAACGCTCCGAGCCGGTAGTCGCGCCCCCAGCCGCTCGGCGGGCCCGCGAACGCGCGCCCCGGCCCCGCGGTCTTCGCCGCGTGGATCAGTGCCGCGATCGGCGTGCTGCCGGCCCGGACCGCGTCCCACGTCGAACGCAAGACCAGGCGTCGGTAGTCGAGCGCGCCCGATCCCGGCCCCGGCGGCGCCAACGGTCGATCGTCCGGCTCGACCGCGCCGTCGAAGCGTTCGAGTGCGGCCGGGACGAACCCCCCGGCGAGCGCGAGCACGACGACGGGCGCCACCCACGGCCGACCGATCCGGGCGCTCGCCCAACGGACGAGTTGCGCGGCACCGATCCCGGCGAGCGCGACGCCCGCCCAGTGCAGTGGCGCGAGAAAGCGGTGGAAGTGCATCGACTCGCCGAACGGGAGCCAGTCGACGAGTCCGCCCCAGGTCGCGCGGCCACCGAACAGCGCGAACGCGACGACGAACACGAGAAGCACCGGCGCCACGGCCCGTCGCCGCACACCGCGCACCACCGACACGACCAGTCCGACCGCGAGCAGCAGCGTCACGACCGGGAAACGGGCGCCGTCGTCGGCCTTGCCCTCGAGCGACCCGCGATACCACCCGGCACTGTCGTAGTCGAACAGTCGCCCGTCCGCAATGCGTGTCGCGGCGTCGGTGAGCGCGAGGCCGTCGTACTTCCAGGCCGGCTCGAATACGCTGCGATTCATCGCCTCCCGATCGACGACGAGCGGCACGACGAAGTAGGCGCACATCGCGAACGCGAGCCCGCCGACGACGACGAGCCGTCCGATCCGCGGGCCGAGCGAGGCCACCGGGCCGACGAGCGCGAACAGCACCGCGACCGCCGCCGCGAGCCAGCCGAAGAACAGATGCGTCACGGTCGTGAGGGCGATCCCCGCGCCGGCGAGCACGAGGCCACGCCCCGTCGTGATCGCGCGGTGGATCGCGACCCACACCGGGCCGATCAGCACCGCGCCCCAGAGCTGCGTCGTGAGCCCGGCGCCGCTCCAGCCGAAGTTGTTCAGGTCGAGCCCGCCGTAGAGCGCGTGCGGCGCCGCGACGACCGCCGCCGCGATGCCGGCGAATGCCCCGGCGATCGGATCTCGTGCGAAGCGCCACACCGACCATGCGATGGACAGCGGCAGCACCATGACGAGCAACCACGCGACCCAGCGCCAGACGGCGACCGGATTCACGCGCCCGGACGTCGAATCGGACGCCGACTCGTCGGGGTCGACGACCGCGACCGCGTTCCACGCGCGGGTCGCGGCGACGACGGCGACGTACGGCGCGTGCTGATAGTGATGAAAGACCGGATACCCGAACGCGACGTCGGGGAACCAGAAATCGGTCGGGTCGAGGCCGTGCTCGAACGCCTCGTCGGTCGCTCGAAGCAGCGCGACGTGCAGCGCCTCGTCATTGAGCGCCGGCGTCTGCGACAGCGCCTCCTCGCGGTACCCGCGCCCGATGTGGACGACGACCGCGAGCAGCAACGCCACGGCGACCCACGGCAGCCATCGCGGACCGATCGCGGCCTCGGCCGACGGCATCGTCACGACGTCGCGGGCGTCCCGGATGCGTCGGGTGCGTTCGGCGGATCGCCGCCGCCCGGGTCGGGCAGCGCTTCACCACCGGCGTCGTCGTCCGAGTCGCCCTTCTTCAGGACGTGGTGGAAGACGTAGGCGGTGACCGGCGTCGCGAGCAACAGCCCCCACAAGCCGAGCATGTGGTGCGCGACGACGAGCAGCATCAAGACGACGAACGGGTTCATGCTCAGGTGGGCGCCGTAGATCCGCGGGTTGAGGATGTAGGCCTCGACCATGTGCACGATGATCACGACGACGATGAACCAGACCATCGTCATCATGCCGTTGTTCGCGAGCGCGACGAGACAGATCGGCGTCGAGGAGATGAACACGCCGGCGACGGGGATGAACGAGCAGATGAACACGATGATGCTCATCACCTCGATCATCGGGATCCCGAGCAGCGCCATCCCGACCGCCGTCAGGGCCGTATTCAGCAGCGCGATCACGAACTGCGCGCCGAGCGCTTGCGCGAGCACGGTGCCGAACGGCGAGAACGTCTCGCGCGCCTGCTGGAAGAACGGGCCGGCGCGGGTCTGCTCGAGCTTGCGGTAGCCACGGACGAGCGCCGGCCAGTCCCACACGATCAGGAACGCGAAGATGTGGGCGAGGAAGAACACCGTGACGGCCCACATCAGGTGCCCGAACGCACTCGGCACGAAGCCGACGATCCCGCCGACGTTCGCCTGGACCGCCTCCTTGAGGCGCGCCTCGGTTAGGTAGTCTGGAATGCCGGTCTGCAGCAGGATCTTCGCCCACCACTGCCGTTGCTTCGTGTCGCGGCTCCGCAGCAACGGCGGCCCCACCTCGGCGTCACGCTTCGCGCGCTCGGTGGTGTCGTCCTCGATCGCCTCTCGCACGGTGCCGGACGAGTCGATCTCGACGATGCCCTCCTTCTCCTCGGAGCGCAGTTCTTCCAGCGTTCGAACGACGTTGGCGCGCCATCGCGGCAATTGCGCGCGCGCGCGGTCGACTTCGCTCGCGATGCGCGGGATCATGAAGAACCCGAGCAGCACCCACGTCGCGATCAGCAGCGTGAACACGCCCACGACCCGGGCACGGCGCGTCGGCACGAGCGACGGCGTGCGCTGCACGACCGCCTCCATCAGGATCGCGAACAGGAAGGTGAGGAAGATCAGTGCGAAGAAGGTGCGGAGGTAGAGCAGCACGCCCAGCAACGCGACCCAGAACAGCGCCTTCTGGACCCGCGGCTTGTTCAGGAACGCGAGCGGATTCCGATCGTCGTCGGACTCGAAGACGATCTTCGGCGACGGCGTGGGCTTCGGCTTCTTTCCGTCTACGGGCGAGTCCATAGGATTCCCTGATACGCGAGGTAGAGCCCGAAGAGCACGAGGCCCACGGTCCGTCCGGCGCGCCCGCGGGTCGCGAGCGGCACCGCCATCAACACGGAGAACAGCAACATCACCGGCGTATGCAGCCCGAGGATCTGGCCTCCCGCCGGCAACGGCACGACGACCGCGCACGTCGAGACGACGAGCAGGAGGTTCGCGATGTTGCTCCCGATCAGGTTCCCGACCAGGATCTCGCCCTCCCGCCGCCGCGCCGCGCTCAAGCACACCGCCAGTTCCGGCACCGACGTGCCGACCGCCACGAGCGCCGCCCCGATCACGTCGGGTGAGACGCCGAGGTGCTCGGCGAGGCTCGACGCGCCGAGCACGAGCAGGTCGGCACCGATGAGCACCATTGTACACCCGCCCCCGAACAGCAACAGATCCAGCACGACGTGCCCGGCGGGTTTTTCGGCCGCGCCCTCGTCCTCGACGCGGCGGTACTTCGATCGGAACATCGACAGCGTGTAGACGAAGAAGATCGTCAGCCCGACGATCCCCGCGACGCGACCGATCGCCCCGCAACTCCAGGCGAGGACGCCGAACGCACACGCGGACCCGACCATCACCGCGAGGTGCGGCCGGCTGTGCCCGGGATCGGCGACGATCGGCGCGATCAACGCCGACAGGCCGAACAGAAAGCCGATGTTCGAGGAGTTGCTGCCGAGCGCGTTGCCGAGCGCGAGGCTCGTACCGCCCGCATCGTCCTCGAGGATCGCCGCGAGCGACGCGCCGAGTTCCGGCAGCGACGTGCCGATCGCGACCAGGGTCAGGCCCACGGTCACGCGCGGCAGGCCGATCCGGTTGGAGATCTTGACGCTGCCCGCGACGAAGCCCTCGGCCCCGACGATCAGGGCGACGAGCCCGACGCCGAGGAAGACGACGGCGCTCCAGAGCGGGTGGTCGACCCGGATGAACTCGATCAGGGCGTCGATCAACGGATCACTGCGCGTTCGTGATCGCGTCGAGCGTCGACGGATCCTCGACCGACGCGACGTCGCCGATGGACTCGCCGAGGTAGAGCGAGCGGATCACGCCGCGGACGATCTTCGCCGAACGCGTCTTCGGCAGTGCCGCCGCGAACCGCACTGCCTCCGGGCGCAGCGTCTTGCCGAGGTGCTTGACGACCTGATCGCTCAGCGCAGCGCGAAGCGTCTCGTCGGCCTCGTGCCCCGGCGCGAGCACGACGAAGCAGACGACCGTCTCGCCCTTGATGTCGTGCGGCACGCCGATCGCGGCGGCCTCGGCCACGGCTTCGTGCTCGATCAACGCCGCCTCGACCTCGGCCGGCCCGGTCCGCTTGCCGGCGACCTTGATCGTGTCGTCGGAGCGACCGCGCAGGAACCAGAAGCCGTCGGCGTCGCGCTCGGCCCAGTCGCCGTGGAACCAGATGCCGGGGAACTTCGAGAAGTACGTATCGAGGTAGCGCTCCGGGTCGTTCAGGAAGCCGCGCGTCATCGACGGCGCCGGCTGCCGGCACACGAGGTGGCCGATGCCCTCGGGCACCGTGTCGCCGTTCTCGTCCACGACGTCGACGTCCATCGCGAGCCCGGGGCCCCGCAACGTGCACGGCTTGAGCGCGGTGATCGGCAGCGGCGACAAGTGGCAGCCGACGATCTCGGTGCCGCCGGAGATGTTCAGGATCGGGCAGCGCCGCTTGCCGACGTGCTCGAAGAACCACATCCACGAGTCGGCGTCCCACGGTTCGCCGGTCGAGCCGAGGTAGCGCAGCGTCTTCATCGCATGCGCATCGACGATGTCGTCGCCGTAGGTGCGGAGCAGTCGAATCGCGGTGGGCGAGATCCCGAGGTGGGTCAGCCGGTGCCGTTCGACCAGTTGCCACAGGCGATCGGGATCGGGGTAATTCGGCGGCGCGTCGGTGACGAGGAACGAGCCGCCCGCGTGCGCGACGCCGATCATCATCCACGGGCCCATCATCCAGCCGATGTCGGTGACCCAGCAGAAGCGACTGTCCGGCTTCACGTCGAACGCGTAGGCGAGTTCCTTCGCGATCTGCGCGAGCGCGCCGGCATGGGTGTGCAGACAGCCCTTCGGCCGCCCGGTCGTGCCCGACGTGAACAGGATCATCGCGATGTGTTCGGCGTCGAGTTCTTCGGTCGGCGCGTCGGTGCGGCGGCCGTCGACGTAGTCGTGCCACCAGACGTCGCGATCCGCGGTCATCGCGCAGTCGCCGCCGATCTTGCGCAGCACGACGACGCGGCGCACGGTCGGGGCCTCGGCCACGGCACGGTCGGCCTCGGCCTTGATCGGCACCGGCTTCGCGCGCCGGGTCCCACCGTCGGCGGTGATCAGGAGCTTCGCCTCGGCGTCCTGCAACCGAACGGCGAGCGCAGCGGCGGCGAACCCGGAGAACACCGGGATCGCGACCGCGCCGATCTTCAGGCATGCGAAGAACGCGACGACGACCTCGCCACACATCGGCATGTAAATGCCGACCGCATCGCCGGGCGCGATCCCGTCGGCCCGCATCGCGTCGGCGAGTCGGCTCACGTCGGCCGCGAGTTCGGCGTACGTCCAGGTCCGGACCGTGCCGTCCTCGGATTCGTCGACCATCGCCGGCCGGTCCCCGCGGCCGGCCGCGATGTGCCGGTCGAGGCAGTTCAGGACGATGTTCGTCCGGCCGCCCGGGAACCAGGTCGTCCACTCGAAGCCCCGCGACGAGTCGCGCACGGCGTCATACGGGCGCTGCCACTGGACTTCCAGGTCCTCGAGGGCGGCGGCCCAGAACCAATCGATGTCGGCGGTCGAACGCGCGAGCAGCTCCTCGTACGTGTCGATGCCGTGCTTGCGCATGAAGCGCCGGACGTTGGACTGCTCGAGGTAGTCCCCCTCCGGCGTCCAGACGACGTCCTGCATGGTGCTTCTCCGCGGTCGGCGCGCCTCGTGTCCCCCGGAGGTATAGGCGAACGGCGCCGCGGACGCCAGCGAGTCGCGAGGCTACTCGTAGAGCGAGCTGATCCCCTCGCGGATCGCGAACTTGGTCAAGAGGGCGATGCTCTCGATCCCGGTCTTCTTCATGATGTTCTGGCGATGCGTGTCGACGGTCTTCGTGCTGATCGACAGTGTCCCCGCGACGTCGCGCGTGCGCAGGCCGTCGGCGATGAGCTTGAGGATCTCGCGCTCCCGGTCGGTGAGTTGGGAGGCGGACGGTTCGGGGCGGGTGGGCGTAGGTGCTTCGATCATCATTGGTGTTCTCGTTTCCACTCCGTAATCTATGCGAGGCCTTCGCTGGCCCCCCTTCGAACGGGGCCGCGTCACCTGCACAAGCGCCAACGGGGCGCGCCAGCCTGATCGGAATCCGGAGGAATTCTTCCGGGGGCCGAAACGGTCGCGCCGCAGGAGGGAACGGGATGCCAAAAGCGCACATTTCGATCCGATTATCCAAACGATGGTTCTTGAGCGGCGCCGTTCTCCTCGTCGGACTCGGCGCGCTGGAGATCGGGCAACGCGTCTCGGACTGGCGCAAGGCGGGCAAGCGCGAAGCCAACCCCTACTCGTTCCGCATCGTCACTCGTGACGGGACGCCGGCGACCGACAAGCCGGGCGGACTCCTCTTCTCGCTCTCACCGATCCTGACCGCGCGCACGCAACCCGCGCAGACGATCGGACCGGTGACGATCAACCGCCACGGCTTCCGAGGCCCCGAGATCGCCCGCGCGAAGACGGCCGGCGTCACCCGCGTCGCCCTGCTCGGCGGGTCGACCGCGTTCGGCCACGGGGCATCGACCGCCGACGCGACCGTGGCGCGGCGGCTCGAAGCCGAACTGACGACGCGCACGGGTCGCGCACACGAGGTCCTGAATGCCGCGTGCATCGCCCACCACTCCCAGCAGGAGTTGATCGTCTTCGCGACCGAGGTCGTCGACTTCGCGCCCGACGTGATCGTCGTGCTCGACGGCTGGAACGACTTCTATCAGGCGGGGTTCCGCCCGCGCGACGAGCCGCTGTTTCACGCGTTGTTCGCCGAGGTCGAGATGCTCGTCGCCCGCGCGCAGCATCCGCTGCGCAACGCGTTGCGGGCGTCGGCGCTGATCCGCGGGATCGAGCGCAGGCGTGCACGGGCCGCGATCGAGGACTTCGCGCACCGCCCGGAGGCCGTGCCGGCGTATCGGCGCAATCTCGAACAGATCGTCCGACTCGGTCGAGCCAACGGCGCGCGCGTCCTCCTCGTCGTCCAACCGGAGCTGTTCGCGCGCGCGGAGCCGATCCCCGACCCGGAACGCGACGTCCGCGCACGCAAGGCCGCCGATGGCTACGGCGCGTATGCGCCGATCTACGCGCAATACGTCACCGCCGCCCGCGAGGTCGCCGCGGCACGATCCGCCGGGTTCCTCGACGCGACGACGATCTTCGACCGGTGCGACGATTGGGTCTTCACCGATTGGGTCCACCTGAACGACCGGGGCAACGCGCTGCTCGCGACCGCGATCGCCGAAGCGGTCGTCGCGCTCGAGGACCGGCGTTGAGGGCCGTCGCGCTCGCCGCGACGCTCCTGCTCGGCGCGTGCGCCACGGCGCCGGTGCCGCGCCTCTCGCCCAGTGAGGGGCTCGTCGTCAAACACGGCGTGCACCGCCTGCACGCCGGCGGCGTCGTCGCGCTCGACTATCGCCAATACGACTCGCGCAACACCCGGGATTCCGGGCTCCGCGCCGACCGCGTCGTGGCGCGTGTGGACGGGCGCCACGGCGACGCGTGGCGGTGGCGCGTCGGCGCGGACCTGCGCGGCACCGACACGCGCACGAACCTCGAGGAGGCGTGGCTCGCGTACGCGCCGGCGCGCGCGTTTCGCGTGTCGGCCGGCCTGCTGCAGATGCCGATGGGCATCGACGACGCCGTCGCGGAGGAAGACCTCGCGATCGTCGGCTACTCGTCGGGATCCTACATCGACTTCCGCACCGACCTCGGGGTGCGGATCGACGGCGAGGTCGGAGACGGCGCGCTCTACTGGGCGGCGACCGCCGCGTTCGGCGAGGGGTTCGATCTCACCGGCGGCGTTCAGGACGATCCGCGCTTGGCGCTGCAGCTCGTCGCGTTTCCGTTCCGGGCGCTCGCGGTCGCGCCACTCGCGGGCTTCTACCTGTCGGGCGCGGTCGCGTGGACCGACGGCTACCGAGGCGACCTCGCGATCCTCACGCCGCTCGACAACCGCGCCTTCCTCGTGCGCGACCTCGACGCCGACCGTTCGCGCACGTTCCACCTGGCGATCGGGATCGACGCCGGGCCCGTGCACGTGTCGGTCGAGTCCGTTCCCGGGGAGACGTTCGAGCAGTGGTTCGGGTCCGGGAGCGGCTACTTCGGCGTCGACACGCCGACCGGACCGCAGGACTTCGACCAGGTGGGTACGTGGGAGCTGACCGCACGGTGGACGATCACCGGTGAGCCGTACGACTCGCGACCGTTCGGCGCCCGCGAGCATCGTGGACGAGCCGGCGCGTTCCCGGCGCGGCCGGTCTTCGGCGGCGATCCCGACACGCGCGGGATCGGTGCGATCGAAGCCGTGTTCCGCTACGCGAACGCGGACATCGACCGCGGCTTCTTCGAGGCCGGCTTCACGGACGAAACGCTGTCGTCGCAGGAGTTCCGAACGATCACCGGTGCGGTGAACTGGCACCTGACCCGAGGCGCACGGGTGACGGCCCAGATCGTCCGGACGATCGCCGACGGAGCGCCGGCCGCCTTCGGGAGCGGCGGACGCGACACGTCGTTCGTCCTCCGCGCCCAGGTCGACTTCTGACCCGCTACCCCAGTCGGTCCTGGATCGCCATCGCGACCCGATACTTCGAGTAGGGCTTCTTCGGGCGCGACTTGAGCTTGAAGTCCAGCCATCGCCCCACCCGGCGGAACGGGTTCGGATTGCGCCAGATGTAGGTGTGCGCGTACTCGAGATACTCGCGGTTCGGGTAGTGCTCGATCGTCTCGTCGAGGTAGCGCGGAAAGTCGTCCTCGACCGTCTTGCCGAGCGACTTCAGGAACGCGAGGATCTCACGCGCGACGAACTCGCGCACGCGGTTGCGCGACCGGAAGCACATCTCGAAATCGAACCAGACGAGGTCGTCCTTCCAGAGCATCACGTGCTTCATGTCGCCGTTCTCGTGGATCAGCCGCGGCTCACGCAGTTCGATCGCGAGTTCGTGACGACGGTGCCACTGCTTCAGGAAGCGGCGGTAGAGTTCGAACTTCTCGTCCTCGGGCACCGACGGATCGGGCAACAGGTCGACGAACCGGCGACCCGGCACGTACTCGTAGACCGCGTAGCCCCCCTCGGGCGCCTCGGGTGCCTTCACGACGACGTCCGGGTAGACGTCGAACACGCGAAAGCCGTGCTCGCGCCACAACGCGAGGCACTCGAGTTCCGTCTTGAGCCGGGCCTTCGGCATGAACGACGTCTGGCCGGAGAACACGATGTTGCCGAACGTCCCGGTCATGTAGCGCCACAGCGGCCGGCTGCCGTAGTAGACCTTCAACACCGCCTCGCCGTCGCGGAACGGGATCTTGTAGAGGTAGTTTCCGTTCTTCAGCAGCAGCTTGTCCTGCAGGGTGTCGAACTCGAGCACTTCCATGCGAGCGGCAACTCCGGGAATCGGTGAGCCTCCGAGGCGGAGGCGGCGAACGCGCGGCGCGACGAGGCCGGGGTCCTCTCTCTTAGTCCCAAATCGCCTCCGAAACGCCCTGTCGGCGCCGATTACACCCGTTACCGCTCGGAAACGGTCGCAATCGACGCGCCTCCCGCAAGCGGCCGTTTGCCGCGCGATTCCCTGTTTCCCGAGCGTCCGGAACGGTTTGGCCCGCCCTTTGCGCTTTGGTGCGACGGCCACGAGGAGGAACCGAAGGATGCAAGCCCCGACCGAAAGCAAAGCGGCACCGCGCGCCGCGAGGATTGCACTCGCCGTACTGTCGACCGGCGTGTTGGCGCTCGGAATCGCCGCGGGCTGCTCCGGCCGCTCGTCCGTCGCCGAGACGCAGATCGACGGCCCCGCACCGCTCGTCGTCGACGTCGACGGCGCGCTCGCAGCGGCCAAGGTCGTCCCGCTGCCGAAGACCGCCCCGATCGAGCAGTCCGGACTGCACAACGTCTTTCACCTGGGCGACCGCGTGATCTCCGGCAGCGAGCCGGAGGGCGACGCGGCCTTCGAGGCGCTCGCGGCACTGGGCGTCCGCACGATCATCACCGTGGACGGCAAGACGCCGGCCGTCGAGGCCGCCGCGCGCCACGGTCTCCGCTACGTCCACATCCCGATCCGCTATCGTGGCATCACCGATCCCGAGTGGCTGCGCCTCTCGAAGACCTTCCGCGAACTCGACGGCCCGTTCTACGTGCACTGCTTCCACGGCCGTCACCGCGGCCCGGCCGCAGCCGCCCTCGGACGCATGGTCCTCGACGGCGTCGAGCGCCCGGTCGCCCTCGCCGAGATGCGCCAGTGGTGCGGCACTGCGGAGAAATACGGCGGCCTCTACCACGACATCGCGACGAAGCCGCTCCCGACGCGCGACGAGACCGATTCTCTCGCGTTCGACTTCCCGGCGCGCAACGACCTCGGCGGCTACCGCGAGGCGATGATCAAGATCGTCCGCGCGTCCGACGCGTTGAAGCTGCTCGCCAAGCGCGGCTGGACGGCCGATCCCGACCACCCGGACGTCGACGCGATCAACGAGGCCGACAAGCTCGCCGACTACTATGCTCGCGCGGAGACCGTCGCGGACTACGCCGAGCGGCCGGACGACTTCAAGCGCTGGCACCGCGCCTCCACCGAGGCCAGCCGCTCGCTACACCGACTGCTCGTGATGCGCCGCGACGGCGAGACGGTCGCCGACGACCTGATCGACCGGACGTTCGCGATCGTCGGCAACAACTGCAAGAACTGCCACAGCGCCTACCGCAACTCGCGCTGAGCGGGGACACCACACTTCGGGCCGGCGCCATCGAGTCGCCGGCCCGCGGTTTGTACCGGCACCATGTCCGTCGTCCGTCACGATCGACGGCGCGCGACGACAGACGTGAAGTCGCTCGGGAGCACCCCCGCCCGGATCATCGTCTCATCGACGTTGCACAGCAGCTGGATGAACGCGACGTGATCCGGGTTCTCCTCATCGAAGTTCGCGATCACCTGATGAAAGAACATGCACAACACCGTGCCGCCGTAGTCTCGCCGCTCGACGATCTCGAACCGTTCCTCCACGAGCGGAATGATCTCCGCACTGCGGACGGACTCCGACGGATCGTCCGCCATCATGAACTCGATCGTCGGACGCTCGACGATCGAGAAGTCGCCGTCCGGCGTCACGAACATCTCGCGCGGTAGCTCCCGGCGCAGCATGTTGATCACACGGAGCTGCGCATCGGTCCACTGGAAGCGCGTGGGCCCGACGAACTCGTTGAAGACGAAGAAGCCGTCGTCCCGCAGCGCGTCGTGAATCTGGTCGAGCACGAACTCGAGCGCCTCGAGGTGATGGAGAGCCATCGCCGCCAGCACGAGGGAATAGCGCCGCTCGGGCAACTCGAGCCGGTTGCAATCGGCGACGTGGAAGTCGATCGGGAGGTTCGCCGCCGCCGCCTCGCGACGCGCAATCGCGATCGCCTCCTCGGAGACGTCGTACGCGTCCATCCGCTCGCACACGCCGGCCGCAGCGATTTGGCGCTCGAACGGCCCCCAGTTGCATCCGATGCTGAGCGCCTCGCCGCCATACCGCGAAGGCGGGTAGTGCCGTCCGAGGAACGCGTCGAACCAGCTGTTGCGCTCGTCGCCGGAGGTGAGCCGGTTGACGTGCCGGAGGATGGTCGGAGACTGAAGCCAGTTCTGGCGGCGCGTCCACGCCGCCATCTTCCCCCACCCCGCGGACACGCGTTGCAGCGGGTCCGGCCCTGAAGAGTCGTTCTCGGCGCCCGGGCCGACTCGGCTCGTCATGCGTCTCCAGAACGGATGCCACCCCCGTGCGGCGACGTGGGTGAGCGAGAGCGAGGCGGGTTGGTCGGGGCGACTGGATTCGAACCAGCGACCTTTTGACCCCCAGTCAAACGCGCTAACCAGGCTGCGCCACGCCCCGAATCCGATCGGTCGATTCGATTGGCCGGACGCACGCGATTGGCCCGTCCGGCAGGGGGTTCGCCAGAGTAGTCGTCCCCCGATCGGAAGTCAAGCGGACCCGGACTTGGGTAGTGTCCTAATTCGCTCCGACAAACCGAATCACGGCCGATCGCCGCGAAAGCTCTGGACAATCCACGCGCGGACTGCGTTCTGCGGGCTGTCGACCGCGCCCTCATGCAGCACGGCGACGAAGGTGACGCCGTCGTCGTCGGCCTTCGGGACGTGCCAAGCGTAGGCCGTGGACGCGGTGCCGTGGCCGGTCACGTCGAAGACGTGGACGTCGCCCTCCCACACCGGCTCGTCGCGGAACATCTCGACGACGCGAACCGTCTCGCGATGCTCGGCACCGACCCCGTGAAGGCCGCGAACGGCCTCCGCGTAGGCGCTGATCGGTGGATCAGGAACCGTAGGGCGCTTGGAGGTCAATGAGATCCTCGATGCTCCACAGGGTCTTAGAGGCACCGGCCGCCATCGCCGGGGTGACGCGGAGGCTGCGGTGAATGCGAACGAAGTTGTAGTAGGCGAAGTATAGCGCGATGGCCGCCTTGAGGTTGTCGAGCTTCTTCGAGAAGCCGTTCGTCAAGCGCGTCATGCGGCGGATGCTCATCCGCATCGAGAGGTTCGACCGCTCGACGTAGCTCGTCGAGATGTGCGACTCGTCCGGCGTGCCGACGATGACGTCGCGGCGGATGCCGGTCACCTTCGGGGGCGAATACCTACCAGGGCCGATCGGCTCGGCCTCATACTGCTTTACGATCCGGCCGTAGTCGACGTCGCCACCGAAGCCGCGCTCGACCGCGTCCACGTATTGCGCGAGGAGGTCGCTCGACAGTTGGATGCGGCCCTCCATGCGCGACGCGAGATCGACGACGAAGCGGTTCGTGTTCTCGGCCGTGCGCTTGCCAACGAGGAACGACGGGACGAGCTTCGAGTCGGCGTCGATCGCAACGTAGGTCCACTGATCGCCAACCTCGTTCACGTCGTCGGTCGCCTTGACGTGGCGTTGCTTCTTCCCGACGAACGCTCAGACCTCGTCCATCTGCACGCGCTCGCACGTCAGCCCGGTGAGCGTGTCGTCCATCATCGCCTTGCAGCCGGTCGCGACGCGGAGCATGAGGCGGGTGATCGTGTCGCGGTGGACTCCGGTCATGCGCTCGGTCGAGCGGATCGAGCAACCTTCGAGGAGGGCGGTGATCGCGGCGGCCTGCTTCTCGCGCTTGAGCTTGTTCATGGGTTTATTGTGCCACAGGAATTGAGGCGGGGCAAGGTTTTTGTGGCACAGAATCGTTTTTGTGCTACGATTTCTTCATGGCGAAGAAGAGACCAGGGCGGCCCGCGCTCGCCGACGGCGAGGCGCTGGAAGACACCATCCGAATTCGGGTTACGCGCAGCGAGAAGAGGCGCATCGCGCGCGAGGCCGAGCAGAATGACGAGTCGCTCTCGTCCTGGTGTCGCCGTAAACTACTTGATGGTAACGCCCAATAAGATATCCTTGGGCAGTCCACTGAGGGTAGATCGCCCCTGGTGCCGAAATCGATAGATGGAGGCAACGGGAGTCGAACCCGTCGGGGAGGAGTGTAACGGCCCATCCCGGCGAACCTGCTGCCCCCGGTGGGAATGGTGGACGGAACGGGACTTGCACCCGTCGGGCAGGGGTCCAAAATCCGCGCCCGGCACTATGCTCCGCCCATCGGTAGGGTCCGGCCCCGGCTTGCGCCGAGACCGGGTCACGCTCGGTAGGTGCTGAGGTCTGCGCTGCTAACGTTGAGCCTCAGCACCTATCTTGTTTTTCGCGGCCGCCGAACACCGGCCAAGGCATGGCGGGGGCATGTCACCCTCCCCTCTAAACAGGAACAACCGTCGCCGGATCGAGTGGTGTCGAACGGTTACGGATTGGCCCGGACGATCACTCGTCGTCCGGGCCTTGTTTTTCCTCGCTGTCCACGTCGTCATCACCACCGTCATGGCTCGCCTTGTCGCTGGCGTCACTCGCGCCGTCCCCCTTCGCCTTTACAGCCGGGTACCAGTCGAGTAGCCCGTAGGAGCCGTTGGGTAGCCGGTGAAACGCGGGGTTCTTCGACAGCGAGATGCGGAGGCTTCGCTTCGCGTTGTCATCGTTCTTCGTGTCGAACTTGAAGCCGCCCTCAACGAGCGTGTTGTAGATCTCGGTGACCTTGCACGCGCTTCCCTTGAGGGACAGGACCTCCTTCACGACCGTCGCGAGCTTGCGGCCGTAGAACTGGTCGTCCTTGATGGTGCTCGGCCCCGAACCCCGGTCGAGGTCCTGCGCGTCGTACAGCGGCGCGTCACCGCTGCGCACGCGGAGGTCGTTGATGATCCGCTTGAGGGACACAACGTCCTGTTCCTTCGTCTCGACCTCGGCGACGAGGTCGTTGATCACGTCCTGGTAGGATCGCTTCGCCATCGCCGGTCACTCCGTTCTGTTGATGATCGGCCCTTCGAGTGGTGTCAACGGCGAATCATGGCATGTCGGAGCGGTGCGTCAAGCGCGGGGGACTTTCCGGTCGCTCATCGTTGGCGACCAGAGGAAGGACACGGAACGCCGGGCGGGATGAGGCGGAAGTGGATGTCCGTGTGCGTCCGGCCAAAAACGCTCGTAAAGCATTGATTGGTAGCACTTTGGGTCGTCGATGGATATCCATGGACATCCATGTCAACCTCGCGCGACGTGTTCCGCCCTCTGTTGCCGGGCGCCAAAAAAGAATTCGGCGGAGATCCGAATTCCTGGGTCTCGGCCACCGGCGGACCCGTCAAATTAGGACACTACCCGGACTTGCGGCCGAGCTTGGACTCCGTGCCGGCGACGAGGCGCGCGATGTTGGCCCGGTGCCGGAGTACGATCAGCGCGGCGAGCGCGACGAGCGCGACCAGGATCGGCAGCCCCTCGCCGGTTGCGTGAGCCGGCGTGAAGAGCGCGTAGGCGACCGGGAGCGCGACCGCACCGACGATCGAACCGAGCGAGACGTACCGCGTCAGCAGCAAGACGAGCGCGAATGCCGCCGCAGCGACGCCGGTCGGTCCGGGGACCATCGCGAGGCAGGCGCCGAGTCCGGTCGCCGCGCCCTTGCCACCGCGAAAGCCGAGCGTGACCGGAAACACGTGCCCGACGATCGTGGCACCGGCGACGAGCGCGGTCATCAGCGCGGGCGAGCCGATCACGCCGCCGGGCGCGAGGCCCGGAAACCACCACGTCGGCACGAACCCCTTCGCCGCATCGAGCGCGAGCACCGCGATCCCCCACCCCATGCCGAGCGCACGCGCGACGTTCGTCGCGCCCGGGTTGCCGGAGCCGACCGTGCGAAGGTCGACGCCGCGCGACCGCGCGACGAGAATGCTGAACGGGATCGAGCCGATGCAATACGCGAGCAAGACGAGCGCGATGTCCATGCCATCGGTATAGCGTGCGGGACGTGCACACGGGTCCGCTTTTTTTGTTTCGCGACGGGGACGAACTTCATAGGATGTGCCCGCCGTCAATCGAGGCGACGTCCGCACGACGCCGCCGTGCCTTCGCGGAGCAGTTGCGCATGCGGTATCATGTGAACTTCCGCGACCTGCACCGACAGGCCGCGCATCGAACGACAGACGAAACGAACACACTCCCGCGAGACAGCACGTTCTCGCGGGAGGTCGCCAAACTCGCCCGACACCTGACCGACTTCAACCCGGAGCTCGTCGACGTGTGGGGAGCGATCGAGGCGTTGCCCCGCGAACGGGGATTCGAAGCGAGCCTCCGTGTCGCGCTTCCGACCGGCTCGCTCCACGCGACCGGCCGCGGCTTCACACGGCTCAGCGCATGGACCGCGGTCGCCGACGAGCTCGTCGCGCGGATCGAGCGCCACAAGGCGCGGTTTGCCGGCAGCCGCGTGCGCGCACGTCGCCAGTCGGCCCAGGCCCGGCGCGACACGGTCGACCGCGTCGCCGAAGCGACGATGCAACAGCACCTGCAGACGCACTACGCGAAGCTCCTCGACTTCGTCGGCAGCGAGATCGCGCTTCACGAGACGGCGGGCAACCTCACGGCCGGGTCGATCGAGGCGACCGAACTCGTCGACGACGTCGCGATGCGTGCGCTCCAGGACGCCACGAAGCGGCCGGCGGACATCGCGCCGGAGCACTGGTTCATCAAGCTCGCCTACGAGCAGGTCCTCGACGCGATCGATAGCGAGCGCGCCGCCCGCGAGGCGCCGCAGGCGGAATCCCTCGACGAAGTCGTCGCGATCGCCGAAGGACCCGAAGGCCTGACCGACGAGGACGACCTCGTCCGCGAGTGGATCCGCCCGGCGCCGCGGGAGCGCACCGGACACGACATCGTCGACCCGCGGACCTGACGACTTGGGGCGACGAGGGCGATGACGCACGTCGGCGTGGACACCGGGGGCACGTTCACCGACTTCGTCGCGATCGACGGCGATGCGCTGCGCGTCGAGAAGCGACCCTCGACGCCCCCCGCACCCGAACGCGCGGTGGTCGACGGACTCGGCGACCTCGCCGTGGACGCGACCACGATCACGCACGGCACCACCGTCGCGACGAACGCGGTGCTCGAGCGGTCCGGCGCACGGACGGCGCTCGTCACGACGCGGGGCTTTCGTGACACGCTCGAGATCGGCCGCGGCGACCGCGCGGCACTCTACGATCTCGCGGCACCGCGCCCCGAACCGTTCGTCCCCGCGAGCCGACGCTTCGAGGTCGACGAACGACTGCTCCCCCGCCTCGACCGTTCCGGCATCGCCGTTCACCGGCCGCTCGACCGGGCCGCGATCGACGACGTCGTCGAACGGGTTCGCCGGGCGCGGGCCGACGCGATCGCCGTCTGCCTGCTCCACGCCTACGCCGACCCGCGACACGAGCGCCGCCTCGCGCGCGCGCTCCGCACGATCGGCGTCCCGGTCAGCGTGAGCCACGAACTCGTCGGCGAGTTTCGCGAATACGAGCGCACGAGCACGACCGTGCTCAACGCATTCGTGCAGCCGAAGATGGCCTCCTACCTCGGTCGCCTCGAACGGGCGCTCGCACCGACCGCGCTGCGCGTGATGCAATCGGGTGGCGGCGCGGCCCCGGTCGCGGCCGTGTCCCGGGCACCGGTCCGCACGCTCCTGTCGGGTCCGGTCGGCGGCGTGCTCGGCGCGCTCGCCCTCGAACGCGCTGCGGAGCGGAGCGACTTGATCACGCTCGACATGGGCGGCACGTCGACCGACGTGTCGCTCGTCCGCGGTACGCCGACGTTCACCCGAAGCGGCGAGATCGCCGGCGTACCGGTGCAGACCCCGATGATCGACGTGCACACGATCGGGGCCGGCGGCGGCAGCATCGCTCGTCGCGATCGCGGCGGTGCGCTCCGCGTCGGGCCCGAGTCGGCGGGCGCGCAGCCGGGGCCGATCGCGTACGGCCGCGGCGGCGAGGACGTCACCGTGACCGACGCGAACGTCTACCTGCGCCGTCTCGACGTTGCGGCCCCCCTCGCCGGCGGCGTCGCACTCGACCGGGCCGCCGTCTCGCGCGGCATGCGCGACCTCGCGGCCTCGCTGGGCGTCACGCCGCAGCGGGCGGCGCGCGGGGTCGTCGACGTCGTCAACAACCGGATGGCCCGCGCCGTGCGCGCGATCACGCTCGCGCGCGGCCACGACCCGCGGGCGTTCACGCTCGTCGCATTCGGCGGCGCAGCCGGGCTGCACGCGGCCGACCTCGCGGACCTGCTCGGCATCAGGCGGGTGTCCGTCCCGGCCCACGCCGGCGCGCTCAGCGCCTACGGCTTGCTGACCGCGCCACCGTCGCACGAGGTCGCGACGACCGTCCTCGAGCGCGTGGCCCTGGGGGCGCGGCCGTCATTCTCCGCCGCGCTCGGCTCGGTCGCGGCCGAGGCGACGGCAGCCGTCCGGGCCGACCGGCCGCGCGGCCGAATCGCGGTGGCGCGCTTCCTCGATTGCCGCTACGTCGGGCAGTCGTTCGAGCTGACCATCCCGTACGCACGCGACTTCCGCCGCGCGTTCGACGCGGCCCACGAGCACGCCTTCGGTTTCGCGACGCCCGATCGACCGCTCGAAGTCGTCAACGTCCGCGCGCGCGCGACCGGCGCGTGGTCCGGCCCGCCGCTGCCGACCGCCACCGACGATCGCCCGCGCGACGAACGACCGGGACGACGCCGCAGCGGCCCCGCCGCGGTGCGCTTCCCGACGTGCGCGGTGTGGATTCCGGATGGGTGGCGCGGGACGTTCGACGCGTTCGGCGGCATCGTGCTCGAGCGGACGCGGAGGCGCTGATGGCCACGGTCGACCCGATCGAACTCGGTGTCTTCGCGCAGCTCCTGCCGTCGATCGCGGAGGAGGTCGGCGTCGTCTTGCAGCGCGCGGCGGCGAGCCCGAACATCAAGGAGCGACGCGACTACTCGGCAGCCGTGTTCGACCGCGACGGGCGCTTGCTCGCGCAGGCGGCACACATCCCGGTGCACCTCGGCTCCGCCGCGATCGGCGTACGCGCCGCGATCGCCGCGCGACCGATGCGGGCGGGCGACGCGGTCGTCGTCAACGATCCCTATGCGGGCGGCACGCACTTGCCCGACATCACGATCGTCACGCCGGTTGTCGCGGCGAAACGACTCGCGCCGCTCTACTACGTCGCGACGCGCGCCCACCACGCCGACGTCGGCGGGGCCGCACCGGGGTCGATGGTCTCGGTTCCGGAGATCTACCAGGAGGGTCTGCGCCTCCCGCCGGTCTACCTGATGCGCGACGATCGATTCAATGCCGACGTCGTCGACGTGCTGCTCGCCAACGTCCGCACACCCGACGAGCGCCGCGCGGACCTCGATGCACAGGTCGCCGCGAACCGACGCGGCGTCGCGCGCATGCACGAATTGCTCGCGCGCTACGGACGCGCGCGGGTCGACCGCGTCGCTGCGGCGCTGCTCGACCACGCGTCACGCGCCGTCGGCAACGCGATCGCCGACCTGCCCGACGGCACCTACGCGTTCGAAGACGCGCTCGACGACGACGGGTTCGGCGGCGGGCCCTACCCGATCCGCGTGCGCCTGCGGATCCGCGGGCGCCGCGCGACGGTCGACTTCACGGGCACCCACCCGCAAGTGCCGGGCAGCGTCAACGCGAACCGCGCGATCACGACCGCCGCGGTATTCTACGCGTTCCGCTGCCTGCTCGACGACGACACGCCGACGAACGAAGGCGTCCTCGCGCCGATCGACATCGTCACCGAGCCGAGTACGCTCGTCGACGCACGCCCACCGGCGGCGGTGGCCGGCGGCAACGTCGAGACGTCCCAACGCATCGTCGACGTCGTCCTCGGCGCCCTCGCGGGCGCGGCGCCCGACCGGATCCCCGCCGCATCGCAGGGCACGATGAACAACGTCACGCTCGGTGGGCGCCACCCGGCCGACGACCGGCCGATCGCCTACTACGAGACGCTCCCCGGCGGCGCCGGCGCGACGCCGAACGCCGATGGCACGCCGGCGATCCAGACGCACATGACCAACACGCGCAACACCCCCGCCGAAGCCCTCGAGCACGAACTGCCCGTCGAAGTCGAGTCGACCGCGATCCGACGGCGATCGGGTGGCCGCGGGCGACAGCGCGGCGGTGACGGCCTCGTGCGGCGAATCCGCCTCCGCGCGCGCCTCGCGATCGGCCTGCTCACCGAACGCCGTCAGGGTGCGCCCTACGGCCTGGACGGTGGAGAACCCGGCGCACGCGGTCGAAATCGGTTGATCCGCGACGGCCGAACGCAGACACTGCCGGCGAAGGGTACCGTCGCGGGCGATGTCGACGACGTCTTGTCGATCGAGACGCCCGGCGGCGGCGGTTACGGAAAGCGACCCCGATGAACACGACACTCACCCGCCTCGCCGCGATCGGCTTCATCGTCGTCCTCGCGGCCGGCTGTCGCTCGACCCCCGCACGCACGCCGTCGTCGCCGCTCGCGGGGCACTCGCGCGAAGCGGTGATCGAGGCCGCCCACTGGGTCCTGACGCACCGCTTCGGCTACTTTCGCTCGGTCGATCGCGAGGCCGGGCGACTGATCACGTCACCGATCACCGTCGGCCCGACCCGCTTCTTCGCCGACGTCCGCGTCACCGGGGAAGCGCCGCCGGTGCTCGACGTCGAGATCATCACCGAGGTGATGGGCTTCGACGACGACGATCTCATCGTCGTGTGGAAGCCGGTCGAGCGCAACGAGTCGACGCAGAAGACCGAGGGACTCGTCGTCGAGGAGATCACGGCGCGGCTCGAGAATCGCGAGCCGAACCTGCCGAATCTGGACGACCTCGAGCCGCCGGCCGAAGCCCTGCCGGAGCCGCCCGGCGCGGGCAGCGGTTCAGGCGGCGCGGATCAGAGGTCGTAGACGCCGTCGCGCAGGATCGTCACGCCGTCGGCGATGACGGTCGCCTTCTCGACGAAGACGACGTGGCGGTGCTTCGACTTGCTCGTGCCGAGCCCGCCGGAGTTGCCGATCGCGAAGTGCACGACGCCGTAGGCCTTCTCCCCTTCCTCGGGGTGATCGCTGACGACCGCGTTCGGGTTCGTGCCGAGCCCGATCTCGCCGATGATCTTCGCACCGGGATCGCGTCCCAGCGCCTTGATCACCGCACCGATCGCCGCGCCGTCGGAATCGGACACGCGACCGTTGTCGAACGTCACCGATCCGTCGACGCGCTCGGCGTCGAGCGCTTGGAAGTGGATCGGACCGGAGAAGCCCTGTTCGACCGGTGCCGTGTAGCACTCCCCGGTCGGCAGCGTGCCGGCGTGGCCGCGTTGGCTGATGTCGCCGTTGTCGTTGACCCAGCGGCGCCCACGCACCGAGCACGTCACGTCGGTGCCACCCGGCGCGGTCACGCGCACCTCACGCGCACCGGAAATGTGCTCGATGATCTTGCGCCCGGTCTCCTGCATCTCGGCGTAGTTCACGTTGACGAGACGCTCGACCTGATCGACGTCGAGCGCCGCGAGGTCCGCGAGTCGGCCACGGTCGACACCGGCAGCGCGAACCTTCGTCGCGAAGTCGTTCTCCTCGTCGTGCTTCCCCACGAGCAGAATCGTCATGTCGGCGTCGGTGACGAGCGTCCGGAGTTGGCCGGTGAAGCCGCGAATCGGCCGCATCGAGTCCGGGTAGTAGAGCAACGTCGTGTCCGAACGGACGTGATGACTCCAATGCGCGAACGCCTCGGCGACGTCGAGCCGATCCGTGTCGGTCAGGATCACGGTGCGCTCACCGGGCTTGACGCGCAGGGCGCCCTTCGCGGCTCGCTCGGCAGCCTCGATCAGGTTCGTCGGGCGACGACGTTTCGGGCGCGCCTTGGGCTGGGCCTTCGGCTTCGCCGCGGCGACTTTCTCGCGCAGGGCACGCGCCCGCTCGCGACGAGCGGACTCGTCTTGGGCCGGTTTCGCGGCCTTCGCGGGCGCCTTCTTCGCGGCCTTCTTGGACGCGCCCTTCGCGGCCACCGCCTTCTTCGCGGTGGTCTTCTTCGCGGTAGCCTTCTTGGCAGCCGCGGTCTTGGCGGCTGTCGTCTTGGGAGCCGTCTTGGTAGACGTCTTCTTGGCGGCCGTTTTGCCCGCGGCGGCCTTCTTGGCGGGCGCCTTCTTGGGGGGGGCGGCCTTCTTGGTCACGGCCTTCTTCGCAGCGACCTTCTTGGGGGCAGCCTTTTTGGAGGCTTTCCGGGCCGGAGCCGTCTTCGCGGCCTTCTTCGCCGCCCGTGCGGGGGTCTTCTTCGCCGACTTCTTCTTGCGAGTCGCCAACCGTTCTTCCTTCTGGGAGAGCCAGGGTCCCCGGGCCGTTGGGGCGGAGTTGTAGGCGAATTGGGGTGCCGTGTCAACGCACGGCCGGAAGGCCCGCTGCCGAAATCGGCGCAAGCCACGGCTCGAAAACGACTTACATGACCGGATTCGGTTGTCGTTTCCGAGGCGCGTCCGAGCGGCCCGCCTACGCCGTGGCCGGCTCCGTCGTGCCGAACCGGCTCGCTACGAGAAGCGCGATCCCGTAGATCGCGAGTGCGATGTAAAGCACCCAGGTGAACCCCACGGCGAGCCCCAGCATGATGCTGCCGACCGACCCGAGCACCGAGAAGTAGCCGTTGACGCCCCACGCCCACGCGACGAGGTCGGAACGACCGCTGAGCCGCCGGATCCCGAGCGGAAACGGCATCCCCATCAGGAAGCCGAGCGGCGCGAGCAACGCGAAACTCAGGAGCACGCGGAACGCGGCGTCCTCGCGTAGGAAGCGCTCGAAGACCTGCGGCAGGTAGTGCGCGTAGAGCCCCCCCACGACGACGATCCCGAGGATCGCGAGACGCGCCGCGACACCGCCCCGGAGACCGAGCTTGCCGGCGACGAGGCTGCCGAGGCCGCTGAACAACAACAGCCCGCTCAGCACGACGGTCAGCGCGTAGATCGGGTGGCCGAGGAACAGGATGAACCGCTGGCTGAGCACGATCTCGACGAGCATGAACCCGAGCCCGAGCGCGGCGAAGTAGAGCAGCACGCCGCCGGTCTGCGGCGACTTCAGGTCGCGTCGACGCACGATGAACAGCGGCACGAGCACGAACAACAGGCCGAGGATCGCGAGTTCCGCGAAGACCACGAGCAAGATCCCGTGCCCGGTGACGCCCGCGTCGCCGACGAAACTCTCCCGGTCGAGCACGTTGCGGAACTTGTAGAGCTCGAAGAAGAACGGTCGATCGTCCGTCGGTGCGCTGATGTCGAAGTAGTAGTCGTCGATGAACGCCTGCTTGTCGGTCGCGGCGAAGAACTCGTCGAACTTCCCGACCTTCTCGACGGCGCTCGTCATGCCGGGCTCGGCCGCGAAAGCGGCGTTCAACTTCGCGGTGCGTCCCGGCAGGTGGAAGAACCCGTAGTCGTATTCGTCCGCGGCGGCCTGGAGGCGGTCGAGCTCCTCCTTCGCGAACGGCGACCCCTTCTTCAGCAGGATGACCGTAAACCGACCGGACTGGGCGAACACCATGTGCTTCGACGGATCGGCGACGCCCTGCTTCTGGAGCGCCTCCCACGCGAGCACGGCGAGGCGCATGCTGAAACGTGGCAACCCGGTCCACGGACTCGGCATGTACCAGCGCGTCAGCGTGACGATGCCGCCGTCCTTGCAGCGATCGAAGTAGGTGTCGAACGCCTCGGCCGTGTAGAGGAAGTTCTCCGACAGCGTGTAGGCGCCGGCCTGCGTCGAACTGTAGGTATCGACGCCGGAGACCTGGACGATGTCGAACTGCTCCTCCGACCGCATCAGGAAGTGGCGTCCCTCGTGCGTGTGGATCGTCACGTCCGGCCGCGCGTAGAGGTTGCCGGCGAAGTCGGCGAATCGACCGCGCACGCCGTCGATGATCGACTCGTTGATCTCGACGCCGGTCACGTGGGACGCGCCGAAGTAGAGCGCGCTCAGGATGTCGAGACCGCCCCCGGCGCCGAGGGCGACGACGCGCGGCGCCGCGTCGGGCTTCACGCGATACACGAGCGTCGCCGGCAGGTAGTCGATGAACTTGAGCTGTGGATTGGCCCTCGGCTCGCCCTCGAGCTTCGTGATGCTCGTCATCGCCCAGGCGTCGATCACGACGCCCTTGCGCGGCGGCACGTACTGATCGACGAGGTCGTCGTTCGCAACGCGCGAGCTGAGCCCCCACAACCCGTCGGCCTTGCGCGCCCCCTTCATCTCGTAGAAGTCGACGCGGGCGAGGCTCGTCCATTCGTGGCCGAGCCGGTCTTCCGGTTCGACCTTCGCGAGCGGCTTGCCCTCCGGACTCTTCAGCGGAAACCACGCCGCCGGGGCGAAGAACCCGAGCGCCGCGAGCCCGCCGGCGACGGCGACCGGCAGCCACCAGCCGCGACGCAGAAATCCGATCCCGCTGAGCGCGACCATCGCGCCACACAGGACGACCGCCTTGTCGCCCCCGACGTAGTCGAGCACCGGAATGCTGACGAGACAGCCGGCCGCCGAGCCGACGAGGTTCGCGAAGTAGATCCGCCCGACGCCCGCCGGGTTCTTCGCGATCGCGATCGACAGCATCAACCCCATGAAGAAGAACGGCACCAGCAGCAACGCGACGAAACCCGCGAAGTTGCCCAGCTCGCCCCAATCGGCAGCGATGTCGCTCGGTGGAACCCGTTTCAGGATCAACAACGGGTTGAACGGCAATTGCAGGATGCCGGCGAATACCGCGACGGTCGCGATGCCGCCGATGATCGCGAGCGCCCCGAGCGTGCGGTCACCGCAGCGCGCGAGGACCTTCGGCGCGAGCGCGAGGAACACGCCGGAGGCGCTGAACCCGAGCAACGCAGAGCTCACCGCGAGGAACCCGAAGTGGTACCAGAGGATGAAGCTGAAGATCTTCGTCAGGCAGATCTGCAGCAGCAGCACGCCCACGCTCAGGAGGAAGATACCGAAGTCTCGGCGGATCATCGATCGGTCGTGTTCCGGGTGAAGTGAAACCGCGGTGCCGGTCGAGCGACCTGCACCGCGGTGAAGCGGTTCAACTACTGCAATGCTATCGAACCGGAGGCAGCTACGTCCAGCCGCGGAGCTTCATCGCCTCGGCCACGCGCTGCACCGAAACGAGATACGCGGCCGTCCGCATGTGGATGTTCTTCGACTCGTAGCGCTCGCGCATCTCGAAGACGTCGTTGAACGCCTTCGTCATCTTCTGGTTGAGACGCTCGTAGACGGTCTCGGCGTCCCAGAAGTAGTTGTAGCTGTCCTGGACCATCTCGAAGTAGGACACGGTGACGCCGCCGGCGTTCGCGAGGAAGTCCGGGATCACGAATACGCCCTTGTCGTGCAGGATCCGGTCGGCCTCCGGCGTGGTCGGCCCGTTGGCCAGCTCGCACGAGATCTTCGCCTGGATCGCCGACGCGTTGTCGCCGGTGATGACGTTCTCGAGCGCGGCGGGATAGAGCACGTCAACGTCCAACTCGAGCAGCTTCTCGTTGGAGATCTCGGTCGTGCCCGGGAAGCCGGCGACCGATCCACTGTCGAGCTTGTGCTTGACGATCGCATCCGGATCGAGCCCGTCGGCCGAGTAGACGCCACCGCGCGAATCGCTGACGGCGACGAGCTTGCCACCGCCGAGGATCTCGCGGTGAAGCGTCGCCGCGAACTGGCCGGCATTGCCGAAGCCTTGGATCGCGTAGCTCGTCGAGGAGGCGTCGATGCCGAGGCGCGCGCACGCCTCCCGAACGGTGTAGACGCCGCCGCGGGCCGTCGCGTCGCCGCGGCCCTGGCTGCCACCGAGCGGGATCGGCTTGCCGGTGATCATCCCGAACTCGTTGTGGCCCTTCTGCCAGTAGTACTCGTCCATCATCCACGCCATGATCTGCGGCGTCGTGTAGACGTCGGGCGCCGGGCAGTCCTTCTCGAGCCCGACGATGCGACCGACCTGACGGATGTACTGCCGCGACAGGCGCTCGAGTTCGCCCTGGCTCATCGACTTCGGATCGCAGATGATCCCGCCCTTGCCGCCGCCCAGCGGGATGTCCACGACGGCGGTCTTCCACGTCATCCACGCGGCGAGCGCGCGGACCGTGTCGACGGTCTCGTCGGGATGGAACCGGATGCCGCCCTTCGTGGGCCCGCGCGCGTCGTTGTATTGGACCCGGAACCCCTGGAAGGACTTGACGTTGCCGTCGTCCATCCGGACCGGCAGGTTCACCCACAGCTCGCGCATCGGGCGCCGCAGCGTCTGGTGGGTTCCCTCGTCGAGGCCGAGAATCGAGGCCGCCTCGTCGAGCTGCGCCTGTGCGATCTTGAACGGGTTCATCTCTGACATCGCGTGTGGATCCTCTCGCGGATGAGCGACCATCGCCGACCGGGAACGATCGGCACTCGTTCCTAACCCCTTCGGGGAGCCTAAACAAAGCGAATCCGACGTCGGTTCGCAAGCCGGAAATCCCCCGCCGCACGCCCGTTGCTCGAAGCGGGACCGCGATTTTTCCGAAAGTGCAAGAGGTCGTGCGGTCCGCCCGGCCTGCACGCAATCCGTTGACGGAGGGGAGTGGCGTGTTTCCGGTCGCACCGGGGACGCGCACGATTCGATGCTCGAACCGGCTGCAGACATCCTCGCAGGCGACCAGGGGATTCCGATCTCGCCGCTCGTCGGCGCTCGCTTGCTCGATGCGTCGATCGAGGCGGGTGCCGCGTTTCAGGACGTCGTGCGAATCGTCCAGACCGACCAGGCGCTCACGCTCCGGATCCTCAAGATCGTCAACAGCCCGTTCTACGGCCTGCGCGGCAAGGTGAGCACGCTGTCGCACGCGGTCGCGATGCTCGGCCCGAACGCCCTCCAGATCCTCGTCCGCGAGAGCGACGCGCGCGAGTATCCGACGCTTCCGACCGAAGTCGAGGTCATCGACAAGTACTTCTTCTGGCAGCACGCGATCACGACCGCGACGATCGCGCAGGCGCTCGCCAAGCGCGTCGGCTACGACATTCCCGAAGAGGCCTACCTCGCCGGCCTGCTCCACGACATGGGCAAGCTCTCGCTCGAACTCCACGACCCGGCCGGATACGCCGCGGTCGCGCGGGACATGCTGAAGAACGAGGACCCGCTGCCGACGATCGAGATGCGTCGCTTCGGCATCACGCACGCCGAACTCGGTGGCCACATCGCAGCGCGCTGGAACCTGCCGACGACGCTCGAGGAAGCGATCCGCTACCACCACACGCCGGCCGACGAACTCGCGGCGTGCGACGTCAGCGACAAGGGTCGCGAACTCGCGGCGATCACGACCTACGCGGACTTCATCGCGTGGAGCCAGGGACTGGGCAGCATCGAGAACGGTCACGTGCCGGTTCACAATCACCCGCCACGCGAGATCATCAACGTGCTCAGCTCCGACCTCGAGTCGATCATGGACGAGGTCAACTCGCGCCTCAAGGAGATCGGCGCGATCTTCGACCTGAAGACCAGCGGCATCTACGACTTCGGCGACGTCTTCCGTCGACACCACCCGCGCACGACCGCACGACGGGACGCGAACGCCGGCCGCGAGCCCAAGGTCCGCAGCTTCAGCGCGCTCAACGAACTCGTCCGCGAGATCCGGCGACTCGAGCGCGAGGACCGCATCTTCACGACGATGCTGTCGAGCCTGCACGAGACGCTGGGCTTCGACCGCGTGCTCTACCTCGGGCTGAACCGCGCGAACAACGAGGTCGTCGGCCAACGACGCGTCGACTGCACCGAGATCCCGATCGACACCGGTAAGATCAGCTTCGTGCTCGGCATCGACGAGGAGGGCATCTCGCGCGCGCTGATGACGCAACGGCCGGTGCTGCTCAAGCGCAACACGCTCGACGCGAAGGTCGTCGATCTGCTCGGCGTCCGCGAAGCGCTCGTCGCACCGATCATCGTCAACGATCGCGCGCAGGGTGTCGTGATCGCCGACCACGCCCTCTCCGGTCGCACGCCGACCCGCGAGCAGACCGAGGCGCTCGGTTTCGTCTGCCTCGAGACCGGCCTCGCGATCGAGAACCGCCAGCTGATCGATCGGTCCAAGCAACTGCAGGAGCTGGCCGAGAAGGACGAGCTGACCGGGGTCAACAACCGGCGGTGCACGATGCAACTCGGACGGCGTCACCTCGAACACGCCAACGCGACCGAAGCACCGCTGTCGGTCGTGATGTTCGACATCGACCACTTCAAACGCTTCAACGACACGCACGGCCACCAGGCGGGCGACTTCGTGCTCAAGGAGGTCGCCAAGCGCGTCGAAGGCGTCAGCCGCAAGGTCGACGTGATCGGTCGGTACGGCGGCGAGGAGTTCATGGTCGTGCTGCCGGACACCCCGCTCGAGCGAGCGATTCGCTACGCCGAGCGACTCCGCCAGGTCGTCGAGGACTACGGCAAGGAGATCCAGAAGCTCTTCCCCGAGTGCCGCCTGTCGATCTCGCTCGGCATCGCGGCGATCCACCACCCCAACGAGGAGAGCCTCGAGCACCTGATCGAACGCGCGGACAAGCGCCTCTACAGCGCGAAGGCTCGCGGGAGGAACCGGGCATGCCACGACCAGTGAGCCCGCCGACCCCGCCGCTTCCGGACCTCGCGGCGGTCGACCGTCGGGACGCCCAGCTCTGGGTGCTCGGCGGCGTGTTGCTCGTCGCGTTCGCCGCCGGGTTCATCCTGCTCGGCCTGTCGTCGGACGACGGGGACGCCGCCCGGGCGTGGGAGCGCCGTGCGCTCGTCGGTCAGTCGCTACTGCTGTTGCTCACGTTCGCCTACTTCTGCCAGCGCCGACGCGAACTGCGACGCGCGCGTCGCAGTCACATCCACCAGATGCTCGAGAGCGAACGGCTGCGCGAACGCAACGAAGCGCTCGGCGCGACGCTGCAGGCGATCACGCGCCTCGGCCGCCTCTCCGATGAGCGCCGAATCGCCGAGGAGATCCGTGACGCGACCCTCACGTCGCTGCGCGCCGACCGTTGCGTCGTCATCCTTCGCGACGAGCGGACCGGCGAGGCACTGCGCGTCGATTCCGATCCCGAGCACCCCGTCGACGCGCTGGTCGAGCGGGCCGACGCGATCGTCGCGACCGGCGCCGCACTGCTGAAGACGCCCGACAACGGCTCGGGCCGCACCGTGATCGGCGCGCCGATTCTGCTGCGCCGACGGATCGGCGGTGCGATCGTCGCCGAACTCGGTCGCAACGGTCATCGCCTGGGCGACTGGGACACCCAACTCGTCGAGATCATCGCGCGCGTCACGGCCGCGACGATCGAGAACACGCGGCTGGCCGCGCGACTCACCCACCGACGCGACCAGCTGCGCCGATCCCTTCACCGCCTGCGCCTCGCGCAACCGGGCGTGATCCTCGGGGAACGCCTCAAGGCGATGGAGGAACTCGTCGATCGCGTCGCGCACTTCATCGCCAACCCGCTGACGACGATCTCGGGCTACGCGCAAGTGCTCGGCAACGAGAACCTCGACGCCACGACGCGCGCATCCCTCGCGACGATCGAGCAGGAAGTCGATCGCTGCCATCGCGCGTTGAACGACCTCAAGGCATTCGCCCACCGGCCGCCGGCCGAACCCCGATCGACCGACATGCAGCAGCTCATCCGGCAGGCGCTGTCGCTCAAGGCGAACCGCTTCAACCGGATCCACCTCGACGTCGCGTTTCGTCCGCACGATGCGCTCGGCGAGGCCGTCGTCGATCCGGTGCAGCTGCAGCAGGTCTTCTTCTCGGTGCTCGCCGACATCGAGTCGGCGATCGCCGACGTGCCGCCGCACACGCTCGTCATCGAGACCGACGAGCGCGATGCGCGCCTGCGCATCCACTTCCACCTCGCACCGCTCGACCCGGCGGGCCGCCCGGAGACGCTGCCGTGGGTTCCGTTCTCGTATGACGGCGAGGACGACGAAGCGGCGCAGTTCGCGCGCGGGATCGTCAACGCGGTCGTGCGTGCACACGGCGGCACGACGCGCACGCGTCTGAACGCCGAGCGCGGGACGACGCGCTTCACCGTCGAGCTGCCGCACGTCGCGACCCGCCCCCCGAGTCCGACGACCGCCGCGCCGGGCACGCTCATGCACGAGCCCGCGCCGACGACCGAGTCCAAGCCGCGCGCACTCGTCGTCGACGACGAAGAGCGCATCGTCCGGTTGATCGAACGCGTCCTCGCGAACGAGGGCTTCGAGGTGATCGGCATCGACGACGGCGCGCGAGCCCTCGAGGTGCTGCGCACCGACGACTTCGACGTGATCGTGCTCGACTACCACCTGCCGCGAATGCAGGGCACCGAGCTGGCCGACTTCCTCGTCGCCGAGCGTCCCGCGCTCGCGGCTCGGGTCGTCCTGGCCACCGGAGACGACCAGGCGCCGGACTTCCTCGCGGCGGCACAGCGACTCGGGGCCCCGACCCTCGCGAAGCCGTTCCAGATCCGCGCGATGATCGACACGGTGCGATCGGTGATGGGCGCGTCGCCCAGCACGGTCTGAGCGGCCTTCCGGTCCGTTGCGCGCGGTGCTATCCTGCGCGGCGGAACGGAGGCCCAGCATGCGCACTCGACTCTGGCTCTCGATCGGCTGCCTCGCTTGCACGGTGTCGCTCATCGGCTGCGGCGGCGACGCCCCGCGAACGAGCGAGAAGGAGACGTCGTCGGACTCGACGACCGAGCGCTCGACGCGCCCGGCCACCGAGGATCCACCGGCCGAGACGGACGACTCGCCGTCGGCCGCCTCGACCGACGGCGACGCGTTGAACGAGGACGTCCGCGCGCTCCTCGTCACCGTTCGCGACGGCAACGCGGCGGCACGCCGGACCGCGTTGACGAAGCTCGGCACATCGGGCGATGCGGCGCGCGACCAGCGCGTCTACGACGCGATCAACGAACGCATCACCGACGGCGACGCCGAAGTCCGGGCCGCCGCGGGGCTCGCGATGCTCGCGTTGCGCGGAACCAAGGGCGTGCCGTGGGCACGACCGCTCCTGCGCGACGAGAGCGAGGACGTGCGGATCGTCATGATCGACGAGATCGGCAAGCTCGGCCCGACGTTCGCCGACGAACTGACCGATGCGCTCGACGGCGACGTTCCGGACATTCAGGAGATCGTCTTCGAGCGTCTCGCGGCGATGAAGAGCAAGCGCGGGATCGCGCGCGCGGTCACGCTCTACGGCGAGACCGAGTCCGAGGGCGTCCGCTACCAGATCGCGCGCTACCTCCTCGCGTGCGACACCGATGCCGGCTGCGCCGCCGTCGCCGACGCGGTGGACTACCTCCGCGGGTCGAGTGCGATCGTCGCCGCGCTGCGCTACCTCGGCGCCAAGGGCAAGGCGAAGCACCTCGACGAGATCGGCCGCTTCCTCCGCAACGACCACGATGCCGTGAAGATCGAAACCGCGGCGCTCGTCACGAAGCGCAAGTTCAAGGACGCCGACACGGTCGCCAACCTGATCAAGCTGCTCGCGTCCGACAACGCCGCCGTGCGACGGGCCGGCCACGACGCGCTGCGCGCGCTGACGAATCAGTCGTTCGGCTACGATCCCGCCGAGCCGGACGCCGACAAGCGGGCTCCGGCGGCGGCGAAGTGGCGGGCCTGGTTCCTCGACAACGAGGACAAGCTCTCGCAAGAGTAGCCACCACCGCGCGTTACAGCGGTCCCACCGCAACCCCACCGGGGGTTTACGAAATCCCGGCGATGGTCGATAATTCCCCCGGAGGCATTGCTCGCTCGCACGCGTTTCGGCCCCGGCCCGCCGCGCCTCCTGCGGAGCCCTGCCGAACGCCGTCGCGGCCGTGCGGAAGAGGTTCGGCGGTTGGAAGACCCGCTACCCGGCTCTATCGACCTGATGCCGCTCGCCACGCTCGCACCGGGCGTGCTCTGGACGCTCGCCGCGACCCTGCTCGTCGTGGGCATCCTGCTGCGCATCGGGCAAAGTGCGATCGAGCACTTCAGCTGGAAGAAGCTCCACGAGCGCATCGCTTCCGAACGCCGTCGCGCCGCCTACTCGGCATGGCTCGACGGCGACGGCGACGAGCACGCCGCACGTGCGCTGGAGTGGTTCCGCCTCGCCGCCTTCCTGATGTGGATCGCGTGTCTCGAGCGCCTGCTCTTCTCCGGGCTCGACTGGCTGCCGTGGATGTCCGCATTCCTCGGGTGTGCCCTGACGCTGATGGTCATCGGCGAGGCGATCCCGAACCTGATCGGCCGCTACAACGCCGAGTCGATCCTCGTCACGCTGGGCCCGCTCCTGCGCGCGATCACGGCGATCGCCGCCCCGATCGCCCGCGCGATGCGGTGGTTGCCGACCGCGGTCGCGCGACTGAGCGGTGCGAATCCCGAGACGTTCGAGCAGGACCAGATCCAGGCGGAGATCTCCGACGCGGCCGAAGAGGGTGAGCGCACCGGCGTGCTCGAGGGCGTCGAGCGCGAGATGATCGAGAACATCATCGACCTCGGGCAGACGGAGGCGGCAGAGGTGATGACCCCGCGAATCGACGTCGTGTCGATCGACGTCGGCGCGACGCTGGATGCGGCCCGCACGATCGCGACCGAGTCCGGCTACTCGAGGCTCCCCGTCTTCGAGGGCAATCGCGACCAGATCATCGGGATCCTCCACGTGAAGGACCTGCTGAACCCGAACCCCGGCGAATCCGTGCGGAGCCTGAGCCGCAAACCGATGTTCATCCCGGAGTCCAAACGGGTCGGCGAGTTGCTCCACGAGTTGCGCCACACCGAGAGCCACGTCGCGATCGTGCTCGACGAGTACGGGGGCACGTCGGGGCTGATCACGATGGAGGACATCCTCGAGGAGATCGTCGGCGAGATCCGCGACGAGTTCGACAAGGCCGAGGACGCGCCGATCCGTGAGATCGCGCCGAACACGCTGCGGGTCGACGCGAAGGTGCCGGTCTACGACCTCAACGCCTCCTACCCGCTGCACCTGCCGGACGACCAGGGCTACGAAACGCTGGGCGGCTTCGTCTTCTCGACGCTCGGGCGCGTTCCCGAGACCGGCGAGCAGTTCCGCCACAACGGCGCCGAGTTCACGATCGTCGATGCCGACACCCGCCGCGTGAACACGGTCCAGATCACCGTCGGCCCCGAGCAGACCCCCGCCGACGCCGGCTGACCGATTCGGGGGGAAATCCGCGCCCCCACCCGCTACAATTCCGGCGTGCCGCACCAGGGAGGTTCTGTTCGCCGATGACGTTCGGTTTGGGTCGGAGCGCGATGCTCACCGCCGCCTTGCTGCTCGCGGCGTGCGCGTCGTCGCCGACGTCGGTGTCGGGTGGCGTGCCTCGTCTCCTGGCCGACGCCCGCGCGGCGTTCGAGAAGCAAGAGTGGTCGCGCACCCGCGATCTCGCCGAGTCGGTGGTCGAGGTCGCGGACCTCGGCGCCGATCGGGAAGAGGCGAGCTTCCTCCGCGCCGCGAGCAATCGCCGCCTCGGGCACTACGACACGTCGTACACGCAGCTCAAGCGGTTCGTCGAGGACTACCCGATCTCGCGCTGGCTCCCGAGCGTGCAGAAGGAACTCTTCGAGCTGGGTGTCGAGCTGATGAACGGGGCCGGCGGCGGCTTCCTCGGCATCCCGCGCGCGCTCGGCATGGCGCTCGAAGGACCGGACGTCCTGCACTACCTCCGCCAGGTGAGTCCCAACAGCGCATCCGCCCAGAACGCGCTCCGCTTGATCGCCCAATACTACTTCGAGCACGGGGAATACGACCGCGCCGAGGTCGAGTATCAGACGTTGATCGAGGACCATCCGGGCGGGATCTGGCAGCCGCTCGCCGAGTACCGCGTCGCGCTGTGCAAGTTGCGCTACAGCCGCGGCGCCGCATACGATCGCCGCCTGCTCGAAGCGGCGCTCAAGGGCTTCGAGAGCTACGAGCAGAAACACCCCGACGGCGACTACGTCGACCAGGCTCGTGAGCACGCCAAGGAGGTGCACGAGTTGCTCGCCGAGAAGAGCTACCGCACCGGGATGTTCTACCTCGCGAACCTGCGTCGCGAGGCCGGCGTCTTCTACCTGAAGGCGACCGTGCAGGACTATCCCGAGACGGAGTGGGCGGGCTACGCGATCGACGGCCTGCGCGACGTGATGACGGACTACCCCGGCACCGACGCGGCACGCTCGGCTGCCGAAACGGTCGAGGTCCACGCCAAGTGAGCCGGCCCCGGGCCCCCCTCGCGCTCGCTGCCCTGCTCGCGATCGTCGGTTTCGCCGCAAATGGCTGCGGCTACTCCACTCGACCCCTGTTCGATCCCGATATCCGTACGGTGGCGATCGACGTGTTCGACAACTCGACGTTCCGCCGGGACCTCGAGCTGGTGCTGACGCGGCGCGTCGCGGCCGAGATCCGTCAGCGGAGCCCGTGGCGCGTCGAGAATCACGGGCGGGCCGATGCGGTGATCCGCGGCACGCTGCTCTCGGTCGGCGAGATCCCGCTGAGCGAGAGCCGCGACGACCTCGTGATCGAGTCGTCGGTGGTCGTGACCGCGTCGATTCGACTCGTCGACCTCGCGTCGGGCGCGACGCTGCAGAAAGCGCAGCGCACGAGCACGGTCGCGTACGTGACGGCACGTGGACAGAGTTTGCAGACGGCGCTCGACCAGTCCCTCGCGGAGCTGGCCGAGGACCTCGTGCAGGCGCTCGAGACGTGGGCGCGCGACGCGGACGCGGAAGGCGACGACGAGGTCGAAGACAAGGGCGTCGACGACAAGGGCGGAGACGACGGCGACCGCGACGGCGCGTCGGGCGAGAAAGGGAGGGGGACGGCGAAGTGACGAACGACACCCTCCGATCCGTTCCGCTCGCCCACGACGCGCACCTCGCACTCGACGGCGCGCCCCGCGTGATGGGCATCCTCAACGTGACGCCCGACAGCTTCTCCGACGGCGGTCGCTTCGTCGACGTCGACCGCGCCGTCGCACACGCTCGCGCGATGGTCGACGCCGGCGCAGCGCTGATCGATGTCGGCGGCGAGTCGACGCGCCCCGGGGCGGCCGCGGTCGACGCCGAGACCGAGCGGGCCCGCGTGCTGCCGGTGATCGAACGGCTGCGCGGTGTCGACGCGCTGATCAGCATCGACACTTCGAAGGCGGCCGTCGCGCGTGCGGCGATCGTGGCCGGGGCCCACCTGATCAACGACGTCACCGCGCTCGGTGACCCCGAGATGGCCGCGACCGCCGCGTCCACCGGCGCGGGCCTCGTCCTGATGCACATGCAGGGTGAGCCGCGAACGATGCAGAACGACCCCCGCTACGACGACGTCGTCCGGGACGTGCGCGCGCACCTCGCCGTGCGGATCGAGCGCGCCGAGGCGGCCGGCGTCGACCCGCAGCGCATCGTCGTGGACCCCGGGATCGGGTTCGGCAAGCGACTGCATCACAACCTCGCGTTGATCGCCCGAATCGGCGACCTCCGCACGCTCGGCCGGCCGATCCTGCTCGGCGCCAGTCGCAAGTCGTTCCTCGGCGAGATCACCGGCGTCGCGGCCGCCGACGAACGCGTGGCCGCGTCGCTCGCGATCGCGGCGATCGCGACCGCATCGGGTGTGGACATCCTGCGCGTGCACGACGTGCGCGAGACCGTCCACGTCGTGCAGACCGTGATGGCGGTGAACGGATGATCGTGTTCTCCGACACGACGCGCACGATCATCGAGATCGCGATCCTGTTCTTCGTGATCTACGGCGTGTTGTCGTTCCTGCGCGGCACGCGCGGCGGCGGAATCATCAAGGGGCTGTTCTTCTTCATCATCCTCGGGTTCATCATCATGGGGGTCGGGTTCCAGCTCGTCGACCTCCCCCACCTGCAGCACGTCTTCCAGAACCTGATCACGCTCGCGGCGATCTCGATGATCGTGATCTTCCAGCCGGAGATCCGACGCGGGCTGATGAAGATCGGTCAGAGTCCGTTCGTCGGCCAGTTCCTGCACACCGATCCCGGGTTCGTGCCCGAGTTGGTCAAGGCCGTGAACACGATGGGCCGCGAGAAGATCGGCGCCCTGATCGCGATCGAACGCGAAGTCGACCTGCGGAGCGTCGTGGACGGCGGTGTCGCGATCGACGCGGAGGTGAAGAGCGAGATGCTCGAGACGGTCTTCTGGCCGGGCTCCGCGCTCCACGACGGCGGACTGATCATCCAGAACGGTCGCCTGACGTTCGCGAGCTGCATCTTCCCGCTGACCGGCAACCCGCAGATCTCGCGCCGCCTCGGCACGCGTCACCGCGCCGCCCTCGGCCTCACCGAGGAGACCGACGCGATCGCGGTCATCGTGTCCGAGGAGACCGGCGCGATCGGCATCGCCCATCGCGGCAAGCTGCACCAGCGCCTGTCGGCCGACGAGTTCGAGCGCACGCTGCGCGAGATGCTGCAGCGACGCGCTCCCGCCCCGGCGGCGCAGCCGGAGGGCGCGTGATGATCGGCCCGAGCTTCCTCACACGCAACTGGCCGGACAAGCTGCTCGCGCTCCTGTTCGCCGCGATCATCTTCTGGGTCGTCGACCGACAGATCACCGCGACGATCGAGGAGACGCTCGTCATCGAGACGACCGCAGAGCGGGTGACGCGCGGCACCGACCGAACCCTCGTGGTCCTCCCCGCCGAGAGTCGCGCGAGCTACTCGATCGCGATCGAGCCGCGCCCCGACGAGCCACGCCTGGAGCGCCATTCGATCGTCGTGCGGTTCTCCGGCCCGCGCCAGGCGATCGCCGACCTGCGTTCCGGGACGATCTCCGGCATTCTGCGGGTCGACCGGAAGATGCGACCGGGCAACGACGAGGAGTCGTGGACCATCCCGGCGTCGAAGATCGCGTTCTCGGGCGTCGACGAACGGGTCGTCACGATCGACGCGCCCGACGTCACGCTGAAGGCCTCCCGCATCGAGGAGCGGCGCGTCGACGTGACGATCGAGGGCGATCTCACCGTGCACCGGCCGCAACATCACGACATCGGGCAGCCGGTCCCGATCACGCGTTCGGTCGTGATCCGTGGCCCGGCGCGCCTCGTCCGCGCGGCGCGGGCGGTGGCGGACCCGACGCCGGCCGAAGCCGAACGGATCGGCCGCGCCCCGGGCCTCGCCATCGGCGACAACACCGTGCAGTTCCGGGTTGCGATCCGTGGCGCCACCGACGAGGACCCGGTCGAGATCGAACCGGCCGTGATCGACGTCAACGTACCGATCGTCCCCCGCTCGACGAAGCTCGAGATCGAGGTGCCGATCGACCTGATCCTGCCGTCGGACGGCTCGTTCCGCTCCCACTATCCGCATCCGCCGAAGCCGCGCGAGACGTTCACGTTCATCGGCCCGACGGCGGTACTCAACCGGTGCAAGGCCCTCGAGGGCACGCACGACGAAATCCGCGCGCAGATCGATCTGTCGCGCCTCGACACGTCGAGCCTCGACCGCCTCAAGGCCCAGGGCTCGCCGCTGCGCCCGCGCTTCCTCTTCCCCGACTTCGCCGCCGGTCGGATCCAGTGCGAGCAGATCAAGCCGATTTGGATCACGACGTCCAAAGACGATGAGTGACGGCAGACGCGCCGGGTTCGTACTCGGCATCGAGACGTCCGCGCGAACCGGCGGCGCGGCGCTCCTCCACGACGGCGCGCCGATCGCCGAGGCGACGCTGCCCCCCGGCCTCGTCCACGGCCGATCGATCGTCGCGGCGCTGCACGGGTTGTTCGCCGACGCCGGGGTCGCGCCGTCGGCCCTCGCCCGAGTCGCGGTCAACGCGGGCCCCGGGTCGCACACCGGGCTGCGGGTCGGACTGATCGCCGCGAAGGCGATCGCGTGGTCACTCGGATGCCCGGTCGCGGGCGTCGACGCGAACCACGCCCTCGCGGCCCAGGCGACGCCGTCGCCCGACGCCGACCGCCCCGTGGCGACCGCGATCGACGCGCGTGCGAGCGGCGTCTTCTGCGGCCTGTTCGACGGCGACGACTGGGCGATCGCCCCTGCGCTTCGTGCACCGGACCGGTTCGCCGCGTCCCTCGCACCGGGCACGCGCGTGATCGGGACCGGAGCGGCGCGCGTCGTCGACACGGCCGACGCGCTCACGGCCGACGCGCTCACGGCCGGCGACGAGACCGAGGCGACGATCCGCGCGGCGACGATCGCCGCCCTCGGCGCACGCCTCGACGCGACCACACCCGCCGCACTCCGCGCGACCTACTTTCGGTAGGCGACCGCGTCGCGCGCACGCGCGACTGGGTTGCAATGCCACGGCCGCGGGGTTACCTTCCCGTCGATGCACCCGCCGCCCGCCCCACGCGTCCCCTCGAGCGCGCACGCGTGAACGCCGCGGACGACAAGCCGCGGTTTCGCGTTGTCCGCCGCATCCTCCGCTGGACCGCGATCGGCGTGTTCGTGCTCGTCGTCGCGGCGCTGCTCGCGCGGTGGCTGATCCTGCCGGGCCTCGTCGAGCGTCGGCTGGTCGGCATCCTCGAGGACGTCCTCGCCGGCGACGCGACCGTCGACCACGTCGACCTCGATCTGACGGACGGTCGGCTCGTGGTCCACGGCTTGTCGGTCAGCGACGCCCGCGGCCAGTCGCTGATCGTCGTCGAACGGGCCGAGGCACGGTTCTCGCTCCACGACCTGATCGCGGGCGACCCGATCCCGCGCACGGTCGTCCTGCACCGCGCCGATCTGCACCTCGCGCTCGACCGCAGCGGCTCGAACCTCGAGGCGAGCTACCGCGCACCGGAGGGCGGCTCGAAACCGCCCGGCCGAATCCCCCACCTCGTGCTCGACGACTGCCGCGTCGCGGTGCGCGCGCCGATGGCACTGTCACGCGAAGTGCAGGTCGCGCTGCGCGGCGAGATGATCCCGTCCGGCCTCGATCCGATGCGGGCCGAGGTGCGGATGGCGGTCACGGCATCGTTCGACGGCGACGGCGCGCGCGAGACGTTGCAGCCGATCCACCTGCGCGGCACGTTCGACGTCACGACGACCGCATTCAAGCTCGGCACCGACCGCAGCGGCGTGCGGCTCGATCCCCGGCTGCGGGAAGCGCTACACCCGGTGATCGCCGCGAGCGGCTGGGACTGGCTGCAACCCCGCGGCAGCGTGCAGCTCGAGGTCGAGGGCGACCTGATGCGCGGCGAAAACGGCCTGCCGAACTACCAGGTGTCGATCTACAACGCCGACGGCCTCGGACTCGAGATCCGCGACTTCCCGTATTCGATCGGCGACGTGCAAGGCGTGACGCTGATGCTGCCCGGCGAAGCGGACCGGCGCGGCCGACTGCGGCTCGCCGGCCTGCGCGGCACGCACGGAGAGGCGATCGCGACGATCTCCGGCGACGTGTTCGGCTACTTCGAGACGCCGTCGAGCCCGTGGGTGCACCTGCTGCTCGAAGGGCGCGACGTCCCGCTCGACGGCGACTTGCGGCACGCGATCGAGGAGGTCGACGACGAACTCGCACGCGTGTGGGACGCGCTCGAACCCACCGGCCACCTCGACTTCGATTGCCTGCTCTACAAGTCGCAGGAAACGGAGCGCGTGCGCGCCGCGATCCGCGCCGATTTCCGCGACTGCCGACTGCGCTTCATCGGGTTCGAGGAGGAGTCCGGACGCCGGGGCTTCCCCTACCCCGCCCAGGAAGTCCGCGGCTCGTTCGAGACGCACCTCGGTGTCTCGCGCTTCTCGTTCACCGGGCGGGGGCGCTCGGGCTGCCGCCTGAGCGGATCGGGCGAGTTGAACTCGTCGAAGGCGACCGGCGACGGGCCCGCGCTGCACCTCGTCATCGAGGGCGACGACGTGCCGCTCGACGACGTGCTCCGCCACGCGATGCGCGACTTCGTCGGCGACTCGCTGTGGGACGAGATCCACCCGCAAGGCGTGGCCGATATCCGCGTCGAGCTCTACCAGGCGACGCACGGTGTGCCGATCGAGGTCGACGTGCGGCTCGAGTTCGATCAGCGCGCGACGTTCACCTACGCGACGATCCCGATTCCCGTGCGCGACGTGAGCGGCGTCGTCGTCTACCGGAGCGGCTGGCGATTCCCGCGCTTCGAGGACCTTCGCGGCCGCGTGCACCTCGGCACGGTGCGGCTCGACGGCACGCTCAGCGCGCTGACCGACGACGCGCTGACCGTCACCCTCGACGGGCACGTCTTCGGCGGCGAGCTGTCGCGGGCGTTCCTCCGCTCGCCGAGCCCGCACCTGCGCAACGTCGGCCAACAACTGTCGCTGTTCGGGTTGCGCGGCGAGGCCGACGCGACCGCGATCGTCCGGGGCCTCGAGGACCCGCGCACGGAGATCGACATTCGTCTGCGTGGTGCGAGCGCGGCGGGTCCCGCGCTGCCGTTCGGCCTCGACGGGATCACCGGAAGGCTGCGCCACGACGGCTCGCTGCTGCGGATCGACCGGCTCGTCGCCTGGCGCGGCAGCGGCTGGGTCGGGATTCGTGGCGAGGAGCGCAGCGGCGAAAACGGGTACCGCCGGTTCACGGTCGAGGGCCAGCAGCTCGCGATCGACTCGATCACGCCGCCCACCGAGGGGCCGCTGATCGACGTCGTCCAGGCGCTCGAGACGCTGCGTGCCCGCGGGCGCGTCGAGCGCTTCCGCGTGCGGCTCGACAGTGCCGACCCGCGAACGCCCGAGGTCATCGCGACCCTCGACGACGTGAGCATCGACCCGCCGCGCACGCTGCTCGACGACGCGCCCGTACCCGAGGGCACACCGCTCGTCCGGCTGTCCGGCGACCTCGGATATGACGCGCAGAACGGCTGGCAGTTTCGCCATGGCGCCGCGTGGATCGGGGACGCGCGATTCGAGGACGTCGATCTGTCGTATCGGCCCGGTCCGCCGGCGGTCGTCACGATGCGCGCGGACGCCCATGGGCTCGCGCCCGACGGTGGCGTCATCCGACGGCTCGGCGAGTCGCTGCACGCGACGAACACACGGCTGGAGTGGAAGGGTCGGATCGACGTCTCGCCGCTGCACATCCGCGTGACGATGCCCGAGTCCGGCGACGCGTCGGTCGCGGTGCTCGAGGACGCGCGGATCCGGCTCGGCGACGTCCGCGCGAACGTCGGAACGCGGATCGAGCGTTTCGACGGACCGGTGCGCATCGAGGCCGGCTCGATCTGGCGCCGGGATACCGGGCTCGCGCTGCGCGGGACGTTCGAGGGGAGCGCGCTCGACATCTTCGGGCTGTCGCTCGAGCAGGTCCGCGGTCGGATCCGCTGCGACACGATCACCGCCGGGGACCACACGACGACCGCACTGCGGATCGACCAGGTCCGCGCGAATGCCTACGGGGGCACGCTCGGTCCGGACTGCTCGTTCGACGTCGTCCTCGATGCGCCGTATGCGTTCTCCGGGACGCTCCGTGTGCGCGACGTCGAGGTCGGTCGCGTCGTGCGCGCATTCAGCGGCGGCGGCGACGGGAACAACGCCCTCAACGGTCGGCTGGCCGGCCGCTTCGAGTTCCGCGCCGACACCGGCAACCTCGCCGACCTCGTCGGCGTCGGCGACGGGCGTGTGACCGACGGTCGCTTCGGCTCGATCCCGGCGTTCGTGACGCTGTTCAACTTCTTCAACGACCACCTCGACCGACTCGAGACGGACCACTTCGAGGTGACCGGTCGCGCCGTCCACCTCGGGTCGAGTGGTCACCTCGCGCCGGATGATCCACTCGTTCGGACCGGCGTTCCCGAACGGCCGTCGTTCACCGCGTCTGGCGATGCGATTCGCCTCGAGGGACGTGGCACGGTCAACTTCGGGGGCGAGCTGGAATTTCGTTTCAAGCCACACGACACTTGGCTCAGCACGCCGATCCCCGGGCTGCGCAGCGTGCTCAACCTGGTGCTGCGCGAGGCCGGCCAGGTCTACGTGCTCGGCACGGTCGAACGGGTGGACGTCCAACCGGTCGTGCTCGGCATCGGCGACCCGAAGGAATCGAGCAAGCAACCGCTGCGCATCGCCGACCCGCCACTGTGGCCGGTCTCGCGCTGGTGACAGCGTCGCGCGTACCACGACACGTCAGTCGGAGACACCGATGAAGTCGCTCTACTCCGTGATCCTCGCCGGCGGTTCGGGCACCCGGTTCTGGCCGCTCAGCCGCACGCGTCGACCGAAGCAGTTGCTCGCGCTGACCGGTGACGAGAGCATGGTCCGCCTGACGCAGCGCCGCCTCGATGCGCTCGTCCCGCGCGAACGCCGCCTCGTGCTGACGAACGCGCAGCAGGCCGACGCGGTCGTGCACGAGCTCGGCGAGTTGATCGACCCGACGCACGTGCTGCGCGAGCCGATCGCGCGCGACACCGCGGCCGCCGCGGTGCTCGGTGCGCTCGCGGTGCGCGCCCTCGATCCCGACGGCGTGATGGCGGTCCTGGCGGCCGACCATGTGATCGAGCCGGCCGCGGTCTTCGCCGACGCGATCGCGCGCGCGGCCGAGGTCGCCGCCGCGAGCCCGACGCTCGTCACGTTCGGGATCCGTCCCGATCACCCGGCGACCGGCTACGGCTACATCGAGCGTGGTGACGCCGCCGCGACCGACGGCTTCCACGCGGTGCAGTCGTTCAAGGAGAAGCCCGACCGCGCCACCGCGGAACGCTACGTCGCGGCCGGCAACTACCTGTGGAACAGCGGGATCTTCGTCTGGAAGGCGTCGACGCTCCTCGACCTCGCAGCCGACTTCATCCCGGAGACGCTCGCCGCGCTCGAGCCCCTCGTCACGCCGGACGACCCGTTTCCGAGCGCCGACGCGCTGCGTCCGGCGTTCGAGCGGCTCGACAAGATCTCGGTGGACTACGGGATCCTCGAGCGCGCGCCGCGGGTCGAAGTGCTCGAAGCGCCGTTTCAATGGGACGACGTCGGTGCCTGGAGCGCGATCGAAGACCACCTTCCGCGCGACGCCGGCGGCAACGCGGTGCGCGGCCTCGCGCACCTGACGTCCACCCGCAACACGACGGTGTTCGGCGACGGCGACCACCTGGTCGCGACGATCGGCGTCGAGGATCTCGTGATCGTGCACACGCCCGATGCGACGCTCGTCGCGCACAAGCGAAACGCCCAGGACATCAAGGCGGTCGTCGATGCACTGCGCGAGCGCGGGCTCGACGATCGGCTCTGATCCGGTGGCCCGCGTCCTCGGTGTCGACCACGGCGAGCGCCGCACCGGCCTCGCGGTGAGCGATCCGCTCGGCATGATCGCGAAGCCGCACGTCGAGGTGCGCGCCGGGTCGGAGGACGAGATGGTCGCCGCGGTCGCCGCCGAGGCCGCCGCGCTCGAGGTTGCGGCGATCGTCGTCGGCTTGCCGCTCAACATGGACGGCACCGAGGGACCGCGCGCCGCGTCGGTCCGCGCGTTCGTCGAGCGGCTGCGCGATGCGGTCGCGCCGGTCGACGTCGCCCTGCGCGACGAGCGCCTCACCTCCGCCGACGCCGCCTCCCGCCTTCGCGCCCAGGGCCGACACCGCGACGCAGCCGACAAGACCGCCGTCAACCTGGTCGCCGCGAGCATCGTCCTCCAAGAACACCTCGACGACGCCTGAGCCCGCGATTCGCGCTCACCTCACCGTAGCGAGACGCGCGCCGGCCCGACGACTTCGGCGACACCGGCGGACGCGGCTGGATCGAACACCACCCCGGCAGCCCACAGCGTGGCTCCGGCGACCGAGCGGGCGAAGCGGTTCGCACGGATCTCGATCACCCCCTCGCCCTGTGCGTCGAGCGTCCCGACGCATCCCCGCAGCACGCCGGGGATGCCCGCGAGCGAGACAGGCACGAACGCGTCGAGCGTCAACGGGACCTCGCGACCGTCTGCAAGGCGCGGTCCGGGGCCCGGCCCGCTCGCCGACAAGGCGATCGCATACCGCCGGCCGGCCTCGACGGGAAGACGGATCCGCAGGTCACGGTCATTCGGTTGGTTCACAAGCCGCTCGGTCAGCGCCGCACCGCCCACGCGGAGCATCGGCGACCAGGAGAGCACCGACGCGTGGATCCGGTATGGGGGTGACGCACGGCCATTCGTATCCACGCGAAAGATCCGCGGGTCGTGCCCCGGCACGAGCGAGAGGCCGTGATACACGATCGGCCAGCTCCGGTCCCCTGCGCGAGCAATCGCCCGGACGTATCCGAATGCAGGCCCTTGCGCAAACACCGCGATCGGCCCGCCCCGCGCGACGAGGAACAGCGACGCCGCACCAGTGGTGGACTGCAGGGCCTCGACGAACGAACCGCCGTTTCGGCGGTCGTATACCAGTTGACGTGTCGCGCTGAACAGCCCGTTGGCCTGACTCGGAAACGTCTGCGTCGTGCCGGTCTTCGGATCGAGATGCCCATATAGGTAACTGCCGTTCTGAGGCGTGCGAAAGAACAGTTGGCCGTTGGCCGGGTCCATCCCGATCGCGTCCGGCGCGAATCCGGCGGGCAACGTCGCGCTCCCTACGGAGGCCGTCCCGTTGATCTGAACGACGATGGACGAGCCAGGCCTGCTCAACCCGACATACAGCCCACCGGCCCCGTCCGGGACGATCCACGAGACGCTCACGGCGACCTGGAGCAGTTGTCGTAGACCGCCCGTGGCGCGCGTCTGCCATAACGTGTGCAACGCGGGATTGCGAAACGTGTGGGAGACCACGTAGAACGTCTCGTTGTCGCCGGCCGGCGCGGCCATCAACGGAACCGTGCCGGTCGGGAAGGCCGCAATCGTATTCGCGACCTTGCCGTTCGACGTAATCGTCAATACGCCCGTGGTCGTCGGGTTGACCATTCCGAGGATCGCGAATCGATCCTGCGCGTTCGCGTTGCGCGCCGAGCCCGTGAAGCACACCCATGCGCAGCACAGCGCGCCACAGACCGTGACACGGAGGGGGTGGATCCGACTCATCGTGGGGTTCTCTTCAATGGGGACTCCGCGGCTGACCTCGAGATTTGTCCCTCAAACGGGACACTTCTGCGTTTGAAGCGCTTCAAACGCGAATCTGTCCCGGTTGAGGGACAAATCCGCGGGACAAGCGGAACTAGGCGTCGTCCAGGCTCATGCGCACCCAGAGGAGTTTGCCGTCGCGGGACGCACCGAAGCCGACGTGCTTTCCGTCCGCCGAGAAGACCGGGTCGCTCACCCGGGAGTAGTGCGCACTCTGCTTCTTCCCGCAGATCACGCGCGATTCACCTCCGACCTCGACGGCGTATGCGACGTGCCGCGAGCGGGGGCAGAACGTGACGCCCGAGACCTGATCGCCGCGACCGACGACGTCTCCGTCCACGACCACGACCCACTCGCCGCCCTCGACGAAGCTCCCACGCAGCGGCAAGCTCGCACCGGGTAACGGGTCCTTGCCGCCCCGGTTCGCCGCGAACGCGACGCGCTTTCCGTTCGGACTCACCGCGAGGTGCCCCACCGTCACGTAGTCGCCGGTGTAGCGCTTCTTTCCCATCACGACGAACGTCGCGCCGTTTTCCCGCGCGATGAACGCGTACTTCCGCCCCTTGCCGAATACCGGCGCACTCACCCCGTCGAACAGCGGACCCGCCTTGCCGCGCGGATCGACAATTGCCCACTTGAGGTCCTTGACCACCGCCGGATACCCGTAGTACTTGCCATCGCGACTGAAGCCGACTCGGCCGACGATCGAGAACGATTTGCGGCTCGGTTTCTTGTTGATCACGACGTGCCACTGGCCGAGCTTCTCCGGTGCGGCGTAGGCGACCTTCTTCCCGTCGGGGCTGATCACCGGGGGTGTACCGGAGATCGATTGCCCCGAGTACTCCGGCCCTTTCTTCTTTCCGTAGACGACGAAGTAGTCGCCGGAAGCGTGGAGCCCACCGGACGGCGCCCCGCCGTTCTCGGTCGCCCAATAGGCAACCATCGAGCCGTCGTGGCTGATCGCCGGCTCGCTCACCCACGAATACGACGGCTGCCGCTCTCCGTCGTGCATGATGAACCAGCGGTAGTTGCCGGGATCGCCTTCGCGGGCGCGATACGCGATGTGCTTGCCCGTCTCACTGAAGACCGGCCAGTCCGCGTGCTCGAGCTTCGGCCCCGCCACGCCGTTGACGACGACGTGGTAGTACTTGCCGCGCTTGTCGACGAAGGCGACGGCGTCACCGCTCGGCGCCCACGTCGTGAACGAAATCTCGACCGAGTCCCCGCTCGTCGCGAGCACGGCCTCGTCGTCCTGCGACGAGGCGATCGCCGTCGTCGCAAGGAGAGCCAGGCCCACCGTGGGCGCCATCACTGTGTGCTTCATCGAAAACCTCCGCTTCGCCACGAACGACCGCGTCTTGCTCCAGACCTTATCACGGGGCCTCTTGCACCTCGCCCACAAACCCGTCCTCCGAACGGGACACGCGCCGAAGACGCGATCGGACCGTCCGGACACGGTCGAATGCACGGCCAGACGATGCGGGCCACAGGCGGCCGTGATATGCTCGTTGCGGGCCGAAATCGACACGCGAGCGGAGTCGGGGTATGAAACGATTTGCAGCGATCCTCCTCAGCCTTGCGATGCCTGCGGTCGCCCAGTGGCACGGCGAGCATCTGTACGCCGGCATCGCGGCCGGTTTTACGTGCGAGGTCGAGGCATCGGGCAACCATCGCTACCTGCTCTGCCTGCACCATGCAAACGTCTCGGGTACCGGGTTCGCCGCATCGTCCGACGGCGGCCGCACGTGGAGCAGCCTTCGTGCCGTTGCGCCGATGAACGGATGGCGTGACATCGCCGCGAACGGCCGATCCGTCGTGATCGCCGTTCAGTTGCTCGGCCCCGGCGGCGGACACGGCAGCACCCCCAAGCAACCCGACAGCTTCTACGTCGAGGTCTCGCAGGACGGTGGCCAGTCATTCCAGCGCACGACACTGCACACCCCGAACGTGAAGGACGTGGACAACCCGCCGGCCATCGCGTTCGACGGAAACGACGTCTGGGTGTTCTGGGGCGAGGACGGCAAGTCACTCCTCCAACACTCGGCCGACCGCGGCGTGACGTGGCGTCCCACGCCGCTCGTGATCCCGAATTGGATCCCTCAAGACACGTTCGTCGCGGATAGTGGTCGCTTGTTTTGCCTCGACCGACGTCAAGTCGGCAATGGGGACCAACTCTTCTTTTGGCGCTCGCTGGACGGCGGAGCGACGTGGTCGACGACGCGACTCGACCCGCCGGGCACGCACGCCCTCGGCACGCCCCGCCTCGTGCGCGACCGTGGAACGCTGATCGCGGCGTGGGTGCGGGGGCAGTCGAACTCGGACGCCTGGGTGTCGGTCTCGTCCGACGACGGCACGACGTGGAGCGGGCCCCGCCGTGCGAGCGTGTCGGTTTCTCAGGGGACCGGTAGTACCGGAGCCACCATCGACCTCGCGGCCTCTGCCGGGCGCATTCTCGTCGCCTACTCGCAGGCGCCGAGGAGTGTGCCGAGCAGGATCGACGTCTATGCGTCGACGTCGACCGACGGCGGCCAAACGTTCACCGCGGTGCGGTTGAACCAGCGGCCGGCGACGAGCGGGTATCCGATGCTCTGGCCGGTGTGCGCCCTCGCCGGGGAACGCAGCGTCGTCGCATGGATCGACGAGTGGGCGAGCCAACCCAATGACGTCGCCGTCGCGGCGGTGTCGCGTGACGGCGGTGCGACGTGGTCGGGCGAACAACCGATCTTCACGGGCAACATGCTCGTGATCTCCGCGCGGCCGATCGCGCTCGCACACAACGGCGAAGGCGGGGTGACTGCGGCCGGTCCCTCGTTCACCGGCTGGCACGTCAACTCGCTGCATCAGCCGTGGCTCACGCGCGTCGGAACCTACGCGCCCGGCCAGTCGGTGTCGTATCGCATCGACGGCTGCGAGGCATCGGACGAGGGCGCCGCGGCGGTCGTCGGATTCAGCCTGACGGGGCCGGGCACCGCGTCGGGCGGCCTTCCGCTGCCGGGCGGTCGGCGGCTCCTGATCGACCCCGATCCGTTCCTGTTCGCGGCGCTGAGTCTCGGGCCGATCGTCATTACCGGCCCGATCACGAACGGGAGCGCGACCACCACCCCCCTGCCGATCCCTCCGGGTTTCTCGCTCGGCAGGATGTGGGCGGCCGCCATCGTCAGCCGGGTGGGTGGCCTCGGTTCGATGACGGACACCATTCGCGCGAACTGACCGAAGCTCCGCACTTGGCATCCGAGTTCTGTCCGTCAAACGGGACAGATTCGCGCGACAAGGCGTTCGGCGATCGTCGCACGTTCAGCGCGGCATGAGTTCCTGCGTGGCCGACAGCAGGATACCACGCCGGTCGCTCGGGCGCTCGGCACCGAGAACCTACCTTCGCGGTCGGTGCCGGCTCGGGAATGATACCGGGGGACAGGAAGTTCGGGGGCCGCCCGTCGTCTGATGCCAACAGGTCACGACTCGAGGAGCTTCCGGAGGAGGTAGCCATGTCGTTGCGAGCGCTGATCGCAATCGTGTTCGTCTCGTCGACCGTCGTCGCCCAGACGCCCCGCCTGTTGACCGACCTGAACACGACGCCGTTCAACGGTCGGGGCAGCGGCGCCGCGGGACTCGTCGCGACGAGCGCCTTCGTCGGGTTCGTCGCCACTTCACCCAACGCGGGCACGGAGGTGTTTCGCACCGACGGCACGCGCGCGATGACGACCGTGCTCGACATCATCCCGGGCGCGGCGGGCGTCGGCCCCACGGCGATCACGCCATTCGGCGCTCGGCTGCTGATCAGTGCGTCGAGCGGTGACCTGTGGATCACCGACGGGACGCCGGCCGGGACGACCCAGATCGCCGCAGCGCTCTACGGCGCGCAGTTTTTCGTCGTCGGCTCGACCGTCTTGTTCGAGGGCGGACCGTCGAACGATCGCGAACTGTGGCGCACCGACGGCACGGCGAGCGGCACCTACCGGGTGCACGACTTCGCGCCCGGAGGCTCGGGTCGCCCGCGCGTCCTCGGCACTCACCTCGGCAAGGCCTACCTCGCCGCCACGGACAGCGCACTCGACAGCGAGTTGTGGGTCACCGACGGCACGAGCGCCGGCACGACACGGGTCACGAACCTCGTCCCCCGGCTGGCCGGAGGCCCGGCCGCGTTCGTCTCGCTCGGCGCGAACAGCGGCTTCCTGGTCGCGTTTGTCGTCGGCACGCGATACACGATCTACCGCGGCAACGGCTCACAGATCGCGCCACTCGCGAGCTACACGTCGCAGCCCGGTGCAATCGACGCGTTCGTCCCGTGGAACGGCCGCGTCTACTTCGCCGCGCGCGACCTGTCGGGGCCGACGCTATGGTCGAGCGACGGCACCGATACCGGGACCGCGCCGGTCGCGAATGCGCCGACGGGCGTCGGGCACCTCACCGCGACCCCGCTCGGGCTTTTCTTCAGCGCCCGCGACGGTATTGCCGGCGACGAACTCCACCGCCTGGATGCATCCGGCGTGATCACCCGGCTCACCGATGTTCGCCCGGGCCCCACGCCGAGCTACCCGCAGTCGCCGGTCCATTACAGCGGCCAGATCTACTTCACCGCGGAGACGACGAAGGACTCCCGCGCACTCTTCGTGACCGACGGCACGGTCGCCGGCACCCGGATGCTCCGGTCGTTCCCGGCCAACGCTCCGGGCGTGCTCGAACTCGTCGCGGGGAGACGCAAGCTCGTCCTCGCCGTCGATGACGGGATCGTCGGCCGCGAGCCGTGGACGAGCGACGGCACGACGGCGGGCACGACCCTGCTCGTCGACATCGACCCGACGAGCCTGCCCGGCACTCGCGGCTCCGGCGCCCGCCACCTGACGGACTTCAACGGCACGCTGTTGTTCGTCGGGAGCGACGGCATCCACGGTGACGAGTTGTGGCGAAGCGACGGAACGCCCAACGGCACGCGCCGCCTCACCGACATCGCACCCGGTGCCGAGAGCGCCGACCCGTCGCGCCTGACGGTCGCACGCAACCGTCTCTTTTTCGTCAACGCCGGCCATGAGCTGTGGGTGACCGACGGAACGATCACGGGCACCCGGCTCGTCCGCACCTTCGCCAAGCCGATGTCGTGTGCGCACCTCACCGCGTTCGACCGCGACCTCTACTTCACGGTCTACGGAGACCCGGTGAACGGCGTCGAGTTGTGGTTCAGCGACGGCACGCCGGCCGGCACGCGCCTCGTGCGCGACATCGTGCCGGGCCCCGGCGGCGCCCAGCCACTGGAACTGACCCGCTTCGGCTCGCGCTTGCTCTTCACCGCGGACGACCGCGTAAGCGGTCGCGAGTTGTGGATCACCGACGGGACCGCTGCGGGCACCACGCTGCTCGCGGACATCGAACCGGGTCCCGGCTCGAGCCACCCCGAGCAACTCACCGTCTGGCGCGGCCGCGTCTACTTCTTCGCAACCGACGGGCTCGTCGGCACCGAGCCGCGCGTCACGGACGGCACGACCGCCGGCACCAGGGTCCTCCGCGATACCGCGGTGCTGACGCCCGGCCCGCTCCGTGGACCGCAGAACGTCGCGTTCATTCGCTCCGGCACCCGGCTGTTCTTTCGACTGGTGACGTTCACACCGGCGATCGTGCACAATTTCTGGACCACCGACGGCACGAGAACCGGTACGCGCGTCGTCGCCTCGACCTCCGACGTGGTGACGGCTTCGCCGGCCGCGGGCGACAAGCTGTTCGTCGCCCACAACGGGGGGCGTTCGGTGACCGTCGTGGACGCATCGGCTGGCCCTGTCGTGATCCCGACGCCGACGATGCCGAGCGGCTCGTTCACGGTGCGAGTCGGCGCGACCCCGGCCGGGAGTCGCCGGTCGTGGTTCGTCGCGCAGGGGCCGGCGGACGTCGAGCCCTTCCGCACCGACGGCACGACGATGACCGGCCTCGACCTCAACCCGGGCACGTCCCCCTCCGGACCGACGCCGCCGGTCGTCAGTGGCGGTCGGGTGTTCACGCGCGCGTACGAACCGACCAACCACGCGGAGTTGTGGATCCTCGACGAGTCCGCGTCCGCTCGACGCGTCGGCGCCGGCTCGAACCCCGCCGGCAACGCGCCGGAACTCGCCGTGACGGATCCGATCGTCGGCCGCGCCGTTCGGATCACGATCGCCAACGCGTTCCCGGGGTCGATCGCCACGGTCTGGTTCAACTGGGGATTCGCGCAGCCCTACGCGATCGCGCCCGGCGCGTTCAGCTACGTCAACCCCGTCGGGATCACTCGCATCGCGACGATGCGAGTCGACGGCACCGGCAGCGCGACGCTCGCGTTCCACCTACCGAACGCCACCGCGTTGAAGGGGCTCACCGCGACGGTGCAAGCGCACATGACGCCCTCGCCCCACTCGGGCGTCGAACTGACCAACGCCGTCCACCTCCGCTTCGGCGACTAGCCTTCACCGCGAATTCTGTCCCTCAACCGGGACAGATTCGCGTTTGAAGCCCTTCAAACGAAGAAATGTCCCGCCTGAGGGACAAATCGGCGGGACAAACTACTTCGCTCGAGCCCACGCGATGAGCCGGTCGACCTCCGCTTCACCTGCCTCCGCCGACATCGCATCGAACGCCTTCAGATCGACCATCGCTCGACCGGCCGCGTGCTCGATCAGGGCGGCGACGAGTTCCCGGGTACGCACGAGCTCCCAGATCTGCTCCACGTCGATCATCGTGACGGAACGCGTGAAGACGTCGTCGAGGAGAAACGGTGCGAGCACCGCGACGTCGCGTCGCTCGAGCTTCATTCCCTGGCGACGGGGGCGGGACGGATCGTCGACGCCGACGAGTTGCAGGAACGGGTTGATCACCTCATCGCCGTCCCAGCGAATCGTCGGGCAGTCGAGCCAGGATGCGAGAGCGGGATCCAGCCCGGCAACTCGACGCCGCTGGCGCGCGTACCGGTAGCGATCATCCCGGCCCCAACGCTCGACCGACACGATGCTCGTGATCAAGCGAAGTCGGGTCGCCAGGTAGCGGATCGCCTCCTCGCGCGAGAGGGTCGCCTCGAGCGCCCCCCACGCCTCGGGCGTCGGCAGCGTGAGCGTCTCGAAGTCGTGCGCGTGCCGGGGCATCTCCGCCAGGAGTCGCTGGGCCGTCGGACGGTAGATGCCGAACGGAAAGTGCCGGAGCAGTTCGCGCGCGAGCCGGACGGTGTGCGTCGGACGCCGGTCGGCGATGAAGGCCATCAACATCTGCACGCCCTGACGGTGGCCGAGCACGTCACGGGCGAGGCCCGGCAGATCGATGTCCCTGGGGAAGTGCTTCATGCTGAGCGCCGGCAGCAACACCCGTGCGACCGACCCGTGGTCCCCGCGATCCGCCAGCCAGAGGGACAGGAGCAGTTCGTAGAGGGAACAACCTCTCAACCGGATGCCCGTCAATGAGCACCCGTCGCCAGGGAACGCGGTCCGCTGGGCTTCGACCCATGCGACCTCCTCGGTGATCGACCGCGACGTCAACGTCACCTCCGTCCGCCCCGCCTTCGGCCAGCGGCGCCGCATGCCGTGTGCCGTGAACATCGTCCACGACGTCTCGTCCTCGGCGATCAGCCAGCCGCGCTGCTCGCCCTCTCCCGCGACCGTCGCCACGACGAGCGTCGCGTCGGCCGGCGGCAGGTAGGGGACGAACGGACGCACCGTCTCGAGTAGCGCCTGAAGCGCCGGGCCCTTCACCGCGGCGACCGCGTCGAACGGACCGGGATCGGGATGACCGAGTTTCTTGGCGAGGCCGCGAGCGAGCGCCCGCACGTCGGGTTGAAAGCAGTGAGCGAGCCGCCGGACGACGTCGGCGTCCATCGGCACGTCGCGCTGCACGATCTCTCGGAGGGCCGCCACCTTCGCGAAGGACGTCGCGGTGGCCGTGACCGCGGTCTCGACCCGCAGCGCGTCCCACGCCGCCCCGCGTGACGAGGTCAGAACGCGGATCATCCGCTTCTTCAACGGCATCGTACGAGGGCGCTCGTTGCGGATGAACCAGCGCACGATCGGGATCGTCGCCTCGCTGAACCCGCCGCAGCCGACTGCGCTCATCAGTCGATAACGCCATGCGGCCGCCCGGGTGCCGCGGCCCCATGCGGGCGTGCCGATGCTCCACCACGCGTCCAGCCCCCACCCGTAGCCCTTCTTGAACGGCGCCGGCTCGGGTGTGTCGTCGGCCAGTGCTTGCGCGAGCAACTGCACCGCCAACTCGGCCGACCGCTTGCGCAGCCCCGGCTCCTCCGACCGCAACCCGGCGATCACGCCGCGGACGCGCGGAGTGAGCGACCGCGCTCCGTAGCCGGCGCGCAGGTGTTCGCGCCATTCGGGTGACAGCCCGCCGGCGCCTTGGGGCATCAGCGCGGAAGCGCTGAAGAGCAGGCAGCAGAAGGAGACGACAACGGTTCGCACACCGTGATCCTACGGTCGCGGACGCTGCGCGGTTCGCAATTCGCGGACTCCCGACTGGCCTACCGCCGCACCGCGTGACTGAGGCCGACCCCCGCCAACATCGCGGCGAGAAAGCCGAGCGTGAACGTGTTGGGGCGCGCGAGATTCACGAGCGCCGGACCCGGGCACACGCCCGCGATCGCCCACCCGACCCCGAAGATCGAGGCGCCGACGAACAGCCGTGCGTCGAGTCGGTGCGCCGCCGTCGCCGGCAGCGTCGCGCCGCACGGGGAGCATCGGCCGCGACGGAGGTGCCACGCGACCAGGTAGACGCCGACGGCAGGCCCCATCACGAACAGCAACGCGGGCTGCCACTCGCCGAAGAAGTCGAGGAAGCCGATGACGACCGAGGGCACCGTCATCTGCGAGACGCCGAGCCCGAGCGCGAACACGACACCGCATGCAAACGCGATCACGATCTGCATCTCACACTCCGATCATTCGGAGCACGATGACCGTCACTGCCCCCACGGCGATGAACACACACGTCGCCACGATGCCGCGCACGGACAGCCGACCGATGCCGCACACCCCGTGGCCGCTCGTGCACCCGCCACCGACGCGCGTGCCGAACCCGACGAGCAGTCCCGCCGACAACGCGAGCGGCAGCGACCGCGGCGCCGCCGCCGGCAGCTTGTCCGGCGCCAGCCAGAGGAGGACCGCCCCGCCGACGATCAGCCCGGCGGCAAACGCCACCTTCCAGCCAAGCTCCCCCTTCTCCCCGCGCAACACGCCGTCGACGATGCCGCTCACGCCCGCGGTCTTGCCGGTCAATACGAGCAATGCCGACGCGGACACGCCGATCAACGTGCCGCCGAGAAGCGCCGGCCAGACGGTCGCCCAATCCATGGAGTCGCTCCCGATGCCGATTCCGAACGAAGGGTGGATTGTAGCAGGACGACGCACCGTGCCGCGTCGACAGCCCTCGAGGTGCCCACGTTCTGCCCGCGCCGGCCGCGTTCGATGCGCGTCTTTTCGAGAATTCCCGTTGTCTCGCAGGCGGTGGCGACCCTTTGATGGGGTTGCGCCACCTTGGATGCACCGACTCCGGAGATGACGATGATGCGACCCCTCGTGCGTGCGACTCTCGCGGTCGTGCTCGTCTGGAGCGCGCCCGATGCGACCGCCCAGCCCGCCGACGGTGACCTCGTGCTCGTGTCGGTCGGCGCGCAGCAGGGCGTCTTTCACACCGAGACCCGGCTGCTCGGACTCCGCACCGTGCAGGGCACGACCACACTGTGGCCGGCGGCGGTCGTGCCCGGGTTCGCGAACGACGGGATGCTCGTGCTGACGACGCTTTCCAGCGGTGCGCTCTTCCGCTACCGCGCGAACGCGACGCCGTCGGTCGTGACGACGTTCGCATCGCTCGCGCCGCGCGACCTCGCACTCGACCAAGACGGGAGCTTCGTGCTCGCCGCGTCGAACCGGATCGTGCGCTGGGACGGCACGACCGCGACCGATTGGGTGAATGGCCCACTCGGACTCGATCGAATCGTCCGCGACGGCGACACCGGCGACTTCGTCGTCACCCGGCAGCCACAGGGCGACCTGCTCCGACTCGACCGGGTGACCGGGCTCTACTCGACGATCGCGACCAACCTCGGGACGCTGACCGGCATCGCCTACAACCCGATCACGGGGCGCATTGCGGTCTCGCGCTTCGGCACGCGAAGCGGGCTCGTGCTGATTTCGTCGCGGAGTTCCTCGCCGATTGTCGTCGGCATCGCGAATGCGGGCGCGGTCGCCGTGCATCCATGGACCGGCGAGCACCTCGTCGGCACCTACGACGGTCGCGTTCTCCGCGTCGCGCCCGACGGGTCGATCACGTCGACTCGAAGCTACGGTGCGGGCTACGCGTTCCGCGACATCGCGGTCTGGGGCTCGCGGAATCTGAGCGCCGTCGCCAGCGGACAACGCGCGGTCACGATCGCGATCGACCTGCGCTTCCCGCGCTCGTCGGCGCGCAGCTACTGCGTCGCGATGTCGCTCGCGAACCGACCGGGCATCGCGCTCCCCGACGGACGCACGCTCTCCCTCGCGCCCGACGCGCTCTTCTTCACGACGGTCTGCCGCGACTTGCCCGGCCTCACGCAGGGCTTCGTCGGTATCCTCGACCGGGCCGGCTCCGCCACCGCACGCGCGACCGTCCCGTCGACGATCCCGAGCGGGATTCGCTTCTACATCGGCGCGGCCGCGGTCAACCCGTCGCTCCCGACGAGCCTCGACATCTCCAACGTCGAGGTCGTCCGCCGCTGACGCCGCCTGCTCCGCTTCGCGCCAAAACGGACCGCGCGATGCGAACGTTGCGGCACGCCCGGTTCGCCTTGCGTTCGCCCTGAAACCGGGTATTCTTGCGGCTTCGAGTCCCAGCGACCGGAGCCATGATCGACTTCGTCCAGAAGCACCTTCCGATCCTGATCGTCGTGCTCCCCCTGCTCGCGGGGCTCGGCGCACTGTTCGTCGGCCGACGCCACCAGCCGTGGATGCTCGCGCTCGCGACGACGTGGACCGTGTTCGGGCTGACGATCGCGCTGCTGACGCGCGTGCTGCGCGACGGGACCGTCGAATACGCGATCGGTGGATGGGCCCCGCCGTGGGGGATCGCCCTGCGCGTCGACGCGGTCAACGCGTTCATCCTGCTGATCGTCGCCGGGATCGCCGCGGTGACGACCGTCTTCGCCCGCCGGAGCATCGCCGCCGAGGTCCCGGACTACCGGTGGCGGTTCTTCTACTCCGCCTGGCTGCTCTGCTTCACGGGGCTCCTCGGCATCACGATCACCGGCGACGCGTTCAATCTCTACGTCCTGCTCGAGATCTCGTCGCTGTCGACCTACACGCTGATCGCGCTCGGGATGGGCAAGGACCGCCGGGCGCTGACGGCGGCGTTCCGCTACCTCGTCCTCGGCACCGTCGGCGCGACGTTCATCCTGCTCGGCATCGGTCACCTCTACATGATGACCGGGACGCTGAACATGGCAGACCTCGCGGTCCGCCTCCACGACCTGCACGACAACCGGGTCGTGTTGACCGCGTTCGCGTTCATGACGGTCGGGCTCGGGCTCAAGGTGGCGCTGTTCCCGCTCCACATGTGGCTGCCGAACGCCTACACCTACGCCCCGTCGGTGGTCACCGCGTTCCTCGCGGCGACCGCGACCAAGGTCGGCGCCTACATGGCCTACCGGTTCATGTTCACGATCTTCGGCCGTACGTTCACCGAGGGGCAATTCACGGTCGACATCTTCCTGATCACGTTCTCCTGCATCGCGATCGTCTTCGCATCGTTCGTCGCGATCCGCCAGAACCACATCAAGCGGCTGCTCGCCTACTCGAGTGTGGCGCAGATCGGCTACATCGTCCTCGGAATGGGGCTGCACAACCCCGACGGCCTGACCGGCTCGATCGTACACGTGTTCAATCACGCGATCACGAAGGGCGGCCTGTTCCTCGCGCTCGGCGCGATCGTCTACCGGCTCGGCGACGTGACCGTCGGCGAGTTCCAGGGGATCGGCCGGCGCATGCCGCTGACCGCGGCGGCGATCGTCGTCGGTGGCCTGAGCCTGGTCGGCGTGCCGCTCACGGCCGGCTTCATCAGCAAGTGGTATCTGATCCAGGGCTGCATCGAGAGCGGCCGCTGGGTCGTCGCGATCGTCGTGCTCGGCGGTTCGGTGCTCGCGGTCGTCTACGTGTGGCGACTCGTCGAACTCGCCTACTTCACCGCGCCGTCGCAGCCGGAGGTCGAGGTGCGCGAGGCACCGCTCTCGCTGCTGATCCCGACGTGGCTCCTGATCGGCGCGACCGTCTGGTTCGGCATCGATGCGACGTTCACGGCGTCGACCGCGCGGACGGCAGCCGAAACGCTGCTCGGGGTGATCCCGTGAGCCCGCTCGTGATCGCACTCGTGATCCCCGCCGCGGGAGCACTGCTGATCGGCCTCGCCGGCCGATGGCCGAACCTGCGCGAGACCGTGACGATGGTCACGGCCGGCACGCTCTTCGCCGTCGTCGCGAGCCTCGCGGCCGACGTGCTCGGAGGCGGGCGTCCCACCGCGTCGCTCGTCGAGGTCGTGCCGGGCATCGAACTCGCGCTCGCCGCCGAACCGCTCGGGATGATCTACGCGCTCGTCGCCGGCTTCCTGTGGATCTTCAACTCGATCTACTCGTTCGGGTACATGCGCACGGGCAACGAGAAGAAGCAGACGCGCTTCTACATCTGCTTCGCGATCGCGATCGGCAGCGCGCTCGGGATCGCGTTCTCGGCGAACCTGTTCACGCTGTTCGTGTTCTACGAAGTGATGACGTTCTCGACCTTCCCGCTCGTCACGCACAAGGGCACGCCGGCCGCGGTCCGCGCAGGCCGAATCTACCTCGGCATCCTGCTCTTCACGTCGACGTGCCTGCTCCTGCTCGCGATCATCTGGACCTACGTCGCGACCGGCACCGTCGATTTCAAGGCCGGCGGCATCCTCGCCGGCGTGGTGACGCCCGGCGTGGCGGCGACGCTGTTCGTGCTGTTCATCCTCGGCACGGGCAAGTGCGCGGTGATGCCGTTTCACTTCTGGCTGCCGAACGCGATGGTCGCGCCGACGCCGGTCAGCGCGCTCCTGCACGCGGTCGCGGTCGTCAAGGCGGGCGTGTTCATCGCGCTCAAGATCGCGGTCTTCGTCGTCGGTGTCGACTTCATCGCCGCACACGACCTCGGCACGGTCCTCTGCTGGATGGCCGGCGCCACGGTGATCATCGCGTCACTCGTCGCGATGACGCGGGACAACCTGAAAGCGTTGCTCGCCTACTCGACGGTCGGGCAGCTCTCCTACATCGTGCTCGCGGCGTGCATGGGCTCGCGCCTCGCGATCGAGGGCGGCGCGATGCACATCGCGATGCACGCGTTCGGCAAGATCACGCTCTTCTTCTGCGCCGGCGCGATCTACGTCGCGCACCACAAGACCGAAATCAGCCAGATGAAGGGCATCGGTCGCACGATGCCGGTGACGCTCTTCTGCTTCGCGATCGGATCACTGAGCATCATCGGGCTGCCGCCGTTCGGGGGCGCGTGGAGCAAGTGGTTCCTCGCGCTCGGCGCACTCGAGTCCGAGCACGTCGCACTGCTCGTCGTGTTCCTCGTCAGCTCGTTCCTGAACGTCGCCTACCTGATGCCGATCGTGATCCGCGCGTTCTTCGTCGCCCCCGACGAAGGCACGTGGGACAAGGGCGTCCAGGAGGCGCCGATCGCGTGCTTGCTGCCGATCGTCGTGACGTCGATCGGCTGCGTCGCGCTCTTTCTGTTCCCCGATCTCGTCTACTCGTTCGCGAGTCGGATTCCCTGATGCACTCGAACGACCACACCCCACCGCCGAACGACGACGGCACCCGCCACTTCTTCGATGATCCGGTGAAGACCCGCTGGTTCTTCCGGATCTTCTTCGTACTGTGCGCGGTCGCCCTCGCGTTCGACGTGCTCGATCTGATCGGCGTCGGCTACCACAAGGAGACCCACCTCGGCGCCGAGAAGGTGCCCGGCTTCTACGGGATCTACGGCTTCGCCGGGATCGTCGCGCTCGTGATCGTCGCGAAGGGGCTGCGCAAGGTCGTGGCCCGGGACGAGGCGTACGATGATCGTTGACCTCCCCCCCGCCCTGCTGCTGATCGCCGGCGCGCTCGTCGTGCCGTTCCTGCGCGGACCGCTCCGGGCGGCGTGGATGGTCGGTGTCGCGGTCGCGGCCCTCGTCAACTTCGTCGGCGTCGAGCACGGCACGCACTGGCAGGTCGGCGTCTTCGGCTACACGCTCGAACTCGGGCGGGTCGACAAGCTCGGCTACCTGTTCGGGTTGTTGTTCCACATCGCGGCGCTGCTCGCGGTGATCTACTCGCTGCACGTGAAGGACACGGTCCAACAGGTCGCGGCGCTCGCCTACGCCGGCAGCGCGATCGGCGCGGTCACTGCGGGCGACTGGATCACGCTCTTCGTCTGGTGGGAGTTGCTCGCGCTGACGTCGGTGTTCCTCGTGTGGGCCGGTCGCAGCGAGAAGACCTACGCCGCCGGCGTGCGTTACCTGCTCGTCAACATCGCGTCCGGGCTGTTGCTCCTCGCCGGGATCCTCTTCCGAACGAACGACGGCGGCTCGCTCTCGATCGAGCCGATGCTCCTCGGCGACACCGCATCGGTGCTGATCTTCCTCGCGATCGGGATCAAGTGCGCGTTCCCGCTCGCGCACGGCTGGGTGATCGACGCGTATCCGCGCGCGACGCCGACCGGCACGGTCTTCCTGAGCGCGTTCACGACGAAGGCCGCGGTCTACCTGCTCGCGCGCGTCTTCCCCGGCGCCGAGCCGCTGATCTGGATCGGCCTCGTGATGGCGTCGTTCCCGATCTTCTACGCGGTGATCGAGAACGATCTGCGGCGCGTGCTCAGCTACTCGATGATCAACCAGGTCGGCTTCATGGTCGTCGGGATCGGGATCGGCACGCCGCTCGCGATCGACGGCGCGGTCGCGCACGCGTTTGCCGACGTGATCTTCAAGGGGCTGTTGTTCATGGCGATGGGCGCGGTGCTGATGCGCACCGGCACCGCCAACGGCACCGACTTGGGCGGCCTCTACAAGTCGATGCCGTGGACGACCGGATTCTGCCTCGTCGGCGCGGCGTCGATCTCGGCGTTCCCGCTGTTCAGCGCGTTCGTGACGAAGTCGATGATCCTGTCGGCCGCGCTCGCCGAGCACCACTACTTGGTCTGGTGGGTGCTCCTCTTCGCGTCGGCGGGCGTGCTCGAGCACGCGGGCATCAAGATCCCCTACTTCGCGTTCTTCGCGCACGACTCGGGCAAGCGCCCGAAGGAGGCGCCGTGGAACATGCTGGTCGCGATGGCGATCGGCTCGGTGCTGTGCATCGTGATCGGGAGCTTCCCGTCGCTGCTCTACGGGCTGCTTCCCTACGAGCCGATGCTCCACGGCCACGCCTACACGCCGTACGACGCGACCCACGTCGTGACGCAGATGCAGCTCCTGCTGTTCGCGATCCTCGCGGTCTGGTGGCTGATGAAAGCCGGCATCTACCCGCCGGAGGAGCGCAAGATCAACCTCGACGTCGACCGCCTCTACCGCGCCCTCGCGCGCGGCTTCTGGTGGATCGTCACGGTCCCCCTCGCCCACCTCGGCAAGGCGATCGACTCCGCCGTGCTCGAACGCATCCCCGCGCGCGTCGTCGCCTTCGCCGGCTTCGCCCACGCCGAAGAACGCGCCCACCGCGGCTGGGTCACCGGCGCCTCGGTGCTGATCGCGCTTATCCTGCTCGTGGGCTATCTGCTCGTCTACTACCTGAGCGGCTGATCCCCGACCGGCTCACTCCGGCGCGCGGCGCTTGTCCTGGGATTTTGTCCCTCAAGCGGGACATATTCGGGTTTGAAGCGCTTCAAACGCGATTTTGTCCCGGTTGAGGGACAAAAAGCGAAGTGAAGGTTGGCTCCGCGTTCGCGGGCGAGGTGCAGGCGGACGACTTGGCGCGAGCCGATGCGGCGAGGACGAACGAGGCCGCCGTGTGGTTCCCGAGCCGACGCTGATCCCAAAAACCGCGTGACGCGCGGATCTCGTCGGCGTCGGGAGGGTCGAGAGGACCGGTCCGATGAGCGATGACCGCGCGGGTGACGCATGAGCCTGGCATGCGATAAACTGAAAGACATGCGAGACGAGTCGTTCCGGAGCGACCTGCGGCGAGCACGTCGCGGGGATCGCGGCGCGCTGGACCGCGCGCTGCGACGGGTCGACGCGCGCGTCCGGGCAGCGGCCCGCGCCCGGCTCAACGGCTCGGGCCGGCGGCACTTCGGCACCTCCGACGTCATCCAGACGACCTATCTCGACGTCGTCCGCAAGATCCACACGTTCCGCGGCAACGACGAGGACACCTTCGCGTCCTGGTTGACGACGATCCTCGAGAACAACGTGCGCGACAAGGCGCGCGCACTCGGCCGCGACAAGCGCAAGGGCCCGACGTCGACCGGGCGCGTCGAACCCGATTCGGTCGCGGCGCCCGGACCGACGCCGAGCCGCGCGGCAATCCAGGTCGAGAGCCTCGAGGCGGTCGGACAAGCGCTCGACCGACTCGACGAGACGCAGCGTCGCATCATCGTGATGCGCCTCGTCGAGGGCAAGGACTACCGCGAGATCGCCGAGGCGCTCGACCGCTCCGTCGGTGCCGCGCGCATGCTCTACTTCCGCGCCCGCGCCGCGCTCGCGATCGGCTTGGCGGAGTCACCGGACCGTGAGTAACGACCCCGGCGGGGACGCCGAACGCGAGCTGATCGACCGGCTCGCGGCGTGGCTCGAACGACGCGACGCCGGAGAGCCGGTCGACCCGGCGGCGATCTGCGATGATCGTCCGGACCTCCTCCCGCTGCTCGAACGGATGATCGCCGCCGACGCACACAGCGAAGCCGTGTTCGAGTCGCTCGCGCCGCCCGATCCGTCGCAGCACACCACCTATCCGACGATCGAGGGCTTCGAGGTCGTCGCGCCCCTCGGCGTGGGCGGCCGCGGCCAGGTCTTCCTCGCTCGCGACGTCGCGTTGTCCCGATTCGTCGCGATCAAGCTGCTTCGGCACGAGGTCGCCGGCGACGCGAACGAACGCCGGCGCTTCCTGCGCGAAGCGGAGATCGCGGCGTCGCTCGATCACCGCAACATCGTGCCGGTCTACGCGGTCGGCGAGACCGACCAAGGCGCCTACATCGCGATGAAGTGGCTCGGCGGACCGGCGCTCGACGAGGTCGAGACCCCGCTCGCGAGCGGCGAGGTCGCCCGGATCGGGATCGCGATCGCGCGCGCGCTCCAGGAAGCCCATGCCGCCGGCATCATCCACCGCGACGTCAAGCCGGGCAACATCATGTTCGACGGCCACGACCCGTGCATCCTCGACTTCGGCCTCGCCCGCCTCGTCGACGATACGACGATGACCGGGGATCAGCACGTGTCGGGCACGCTGCCGTACATGTCGCCCGAGCAACTCCGAGCCGGCCGCGCGGTCGCGAACGTCGACGCACGCACCGACATCTACTCGCTCGGCGCGACGCTCTACGAACTCGCGACCGGCGAGCCGCCCTTCGTCGGCCCCGAACCGGCGACGCTGATCCGGAAGATCCTGCTCGCGGAGCCGCCCGCGATGAAGTCGATCGATCGCGACCTGCAGACGATCATCGTGCGCGCACTCGACAAGGACCGCGAACGTCGCTTCGGGTCCGCCGCGGCATTCGCCGACGACCTCGAGCGCTACGTGACCGATCGGCCGATCGAATCGCGGCGCATCGGCGCCCTCGGCCGCTTCGCCAAGCTCGTCCGTCGTCATCCCCGCGCATCGACCGCGATCGGCGCGTCGGTCGCGACCGCCCTGCTCGCGACCGCTGTCCTGGTGTGGCGCGCCGACCGGGAACGTCGATCGATCGAGGCCGACTTTCGCGCGGTCGAACGGGAGGTCGACCGCGGACGCTACCCGCTCGCACGCGCGATGCTCGACAGCGTCCGGGCGCGTGCGGACGACCCCCGGACGTCGGACGCGATCGAACGCCGGATCCGCGCGAACGAGACGCTCGAGCAGCTGATCGATCTGCTGGCGTCGCGCACGAACGGCGTCGACCACGCGATCCTGCGCGACCACGTCGACGACATCACCGGGCTCGGCGGACCGGGGGGCGACGCGACTCGGCAGCGCACGTGGCAGCTCGCGCGCGCGGCCGCCTGGCTCCTCGTCGACGATCGCGACGCGACGCGATCGGCGCTCGAATCGGTCGCGCCCGGTCGAGGGCGCGCGGCGCTGCTGGCGGCTGCCGACGATCGTGCCGCACCCTGGACGCTTCCGTCTGGCGACGGCGACCGCCTCGCACACCAGTTCACCGTCATCGCGATGCTCCACGCCGATTACCCGGAGGCGTCGATCGCAAACGAAATCGGACTCGCGGAGGCCGTCGACGCACGCGACCCGCGCACCGCGATCCTCCGGTATCTGTGGGACGCGGACGGCCGAGACGAGCCCGCCGTGATCCGCGAAGGGCTCGAGTGGCTCCGCGAACTGCGGCCGACCTCCCGCACGATACTCCGCTTGCTGCTTCGGCAGTGCCTGGCCCTCGGCGACCGGGCGGCGGCGACTCGGGTTCTCGACACGTTCGTGGCGAACTTCCCGCAGGATCGCTGGATCGCGATCGACGCGTCGACGGTGATCGAAGCGAAGCGAATCCTCGGGCAAGAGGCCGCGTCGACCCGTCTCTTCGAGTGGGGACGCGAGCGGTGGACGGACGACTGGTTCTTCGTGATGATGGGCGCCCGTCAGCTCGCTGCCAGCGGGAAGATCGCCGCGGCGGAGTCCGCGCTCACGCGAGCGCGCGACCTCGCTCGCGTCCGGCGAAAACGCGACGAAACCGATCAGATGCTCCTGCAGGTGCGCTGGCACCGGGCGATGGGCGGCGAACTGCCGACCGACGACGAGCAACGCCAGGCCGCGATCGAGTCGCTGCGTGACGACGCGGTCGCCCTCGCCGACCGCACCGAAGCACGCAGCGTCCGGTCGGGCGCGCTCGTGATCGCCTGGAACGCGGCGCGCGCGCTCTCGCGCGAACCCGATGCGGTGGACGCACTCGCCGAGGAGGCGTTTGCGGCCTCACCGACCCCGGATGCAGCCCTTGCGGTCGCGTGGACGGCGTTCTTGCGCGCGCAACGCGCCGTCGAAGCGAAGACCGACCCCGCGACCCTCGCGCTGATCGCGCAAGCGGGCCGCCCACCACTCGAGCGCCTGCAACGCGGCGACTACAGCGGCGGCCGACGCGTCACCCGCCAGCATCGCGCTTCGGCCGAGTATCTCGGCGCACTGCTCGCCCACTACGCGGGCGATACCGAAGAGAGCGTGGCGCTCGCGACGCGCGGCCTCGACTCCGGTCTGCTCGGCGAGCAAGAGAGCCGGAACCTCGAGAACCTCAAGCGGCTGGCCACCCGCGCGCAGGATACGCGCGGGCGGCAATGAGCGGACTACTGTGACGCCACCCCGTCGACCGACCCGATCTTGAACGCGTCGTATTGACGCTTGTCGGTGACGTAGATGTTGCCTTGCACGACGTCGTCGGGCACCCAGATCTTGTATCGACAGGGCTCCGTCATCGTCGCCGCGCCGACGGCCGTCAACAGCACGAGGCCGTTTTGCGTCGGGAAGAACAGCTTCACCGGCGGCAACGTGTTCGTCAGTGTGAAGTAGCGCCAGCCACCGGGAAAGAACGTGCCGACCAACGACTGGGCGTGGACCGTCGTCTCGTCCGGAAGCGGGAGCGACAGGTTGAGCTGAAGCGGATTCGACAGGCGGGCGAACGGCGTCGTCGTGATGATCGGCATCGCCCCCGGATGCGTTTTCTTGATCGTCGTCGTCGTGCCGACCAATGCCGGGGCCATCAGCGAAATCCCCTGGATCGTCAGGAACGCTTCGCCGCCGGTCGGCGACGTGACGGCGGACTCGTACTCGGGGGTCGTGAAGAACGCGTTCGCGACGCTGTTCGGTTGGCCGGCCTTCCATGCGCGCGTCAGAACGGCTCTCCGAAACATCAACTCGACGCTGAACACTTCCGGGTCCGTGTTGCCCTCGGCATCGATGTGATTCAGCGTTTGCCAGCCCTCTGCGGTACTCCCGCCGTTGTAGTTGCCGCCGCTGAAGTGCGTCCACATCTCGGAGCTCGACTTCCACACGTAGTCGTCCTGATCATCCCAGAACGGCACGTAGTGGCTTCGGACCCCTTCGGCGTTCCCGCCTCCCTGTTCGTTGACGTAGCCGAGCTTCGCCTGGAACTCGAAGACGTCGCCATCGAGGGCCACATCCGCGCCGGCGACGCTGTGGAGTCCGAACGTCGACGGGCTCTGGATCGGGCCGTAGGGGCTGGCGGCGAGCCACGTCATGCCGGTCGGCGGGGACGCGAGGTAGCAATCGAACGCCGGCAGCATCCACTCACCCGACGGAGCGACCAGTTTCATCTGGATCGCGTCGACGTGTCCGGTCACCGGGCCGAAGGTCCAGTTCTCGCCGTTGTCGACGGAGACCGTCAGCGTCGACAGATTCTGCTGGGCCCCGAGGGGCGCGGCGATCAGCGCCGCAAACAGCCATGCACGAGTCTTCATACAACTCTCCTCTCGTTGCGTCATGGACGCGCATCGTGTCACGCGCCAGGGACGCCGTCGAGCGCCGGACGTCACGCAGAAACCGGTCGAGACCGATCACGCACCCTACCCGTCCGAGAGCCGACCCGGCATTTCGCCGAGAGCCTGACGCCGGCGCGGTTCGTCAGCGCGCCGCGCGAATCGCCAGCCGAACGACTTGCTGCTCGCGGGTCGATTCGGCGACGACGAACGTCGTCTCGTCGGTGACGATCGACCAGTCGTCCGACAACGAGTAGACGATCGCTTCATACCGGCCCGCAACGGGTGCGCCCCAATCGATGTGTCGCTGCGTGGATACGAAGCCGAGCGTGTCGGAGGACTGGACACCCGACGCGTCGTCGATGCGGTTCAGGACGACCATCCCGCACGTATCGGGCGGCGGGCGGACATCCGGCTCGAAGACGATGCGCACGTCGATGCCGCGCTCGAGCGTGACCGTCGCATCCACCGACGCCGGGAGCGTCGCGACTCGGTGATCCAAGGCGCTGATCCGCACCGCCTCGGCACCGGCGGGCAAGATCGCGACCCCGTCGGCGTCCGTCCAGCGGGGGTTCGTCGTGTCGCCCTGCGCGATAGTCGCGTGCGCGATCGGCTCTCCGTCCGGATCGACGACACGAATCCGCGCCGCACGCACGAGCCCCCGGATGTCGATCGCCGCCGGAATCCGTGCGAACGTCGCGATCGGTTCACGACGCCCGCGCAACCGAACGACGCATCCGACGTGACCCGACGGAATCGGTCCGACGTGGAATCGGCCGCGATGGACACGGCCGCGGGCGAGGCACCGGCCCGCCGCCCACGCCTCGAGCACGACGTCACGGGCCCACGGGTCCGCGGTGAAGGGGCCGCACACCGCACGCATGCGATCGACGACCAACTCGACGTCGCGCGTGCCGGGGTGCACCCCGCGCAGATCGGTCGAGCCGGGATTGCCGCGCACACACAGCGCGAACGGACCGTCGACGCGGCCGTGGATCGCGAAGCGGCCGTCGGGCGCGACGGCGACCGCGTATCGGCCGTCGCGCGTGGGCTCGGCTACCCCCGTGAGATTGGGATAGAAGTCCGGTTCGTCACACTCGAGCGAGCGATCGTCGTCGGTGCGATCCCCCTCGGCACCGCCGGGGTGCAGTTCGACGTGGATCCGCTTCGCCTGGTCGGCGGTGAGTTCGCGATCGGCCCAGCGCACGCGGCCGGCAGCGAGAAGGCGCGTCGCCAACAGGTGAACGGCGCCGGCGTCGTGGCCGTCTCGCCCCGGCGGGATCGCGACCTCGGCCTCGGCGCGCACGCGCCCCTCGTCGAACCAGCGCACGCGCATCGCACGGTACGACGCGCCCGCGAGCATCGACGTGAGGAAGCGCCCGTCGGTCGTCGCCGTGACCGACTTCGTCATGCCGCGCGCATCCCCGACCGCGTCGACGAAGACGCTCTGGATCCGCAACTCGCCACGCGTGATCGGCTCGCCGGACGGTGCGAGCGCGCGACCGCGAAACGTCCGACCGGCGTAGGCGACGTCGATGCGGCGCGTGGAGACGGCGTCGGGCGACGGGCCGGCGAACGCACCGGTGACGACCGCGGTGGTGCGCGACGTGCGATCGTACAGCACGACGCGCGCACCCGCGCGGACCGGAAAGAGCGTGACGCCACCGTCCACGACGTCGCGCCACGCCTCGTCGTCGAAGTTCAATCGGAGCGGATGACGCCACCGCCTGCCGTCCGGGCCGAACGCCTCGATGCGCACCGCCCCGATCGGCGGCAACTCGAGTCGCGTCGCGGGCGCGTCGTCGGGTCGCGGCCACACCTGCGCGGTGACGTCTCGACCGCCGAGAACCGAGACTTCCACACCCATCCAGTCGTCACCGGGGTCGACGACGAGAAAGCGCACCCGCCCGTGCGCGTCGGTGCACTGCGTCTGCGAACGCCCGGACACCCGCTTGCCGATGATCCGAACCGGAACCCCGACGCGCGGCAATCCGTCGTAGCCGACGACCTCGATCTCTGGCGCCGCAACGTCGGTCGACGGCGTCGAGACGGCCGGCTCGACCGCAACCGAAGCCGGCTCGCCAGCGATTCGCCGGGGCATCGTGACGTCCGCATCGGTGCGCGCCGCGTCACGCCGGTCCACGGCCTCGGCCGGCTGCAGTTCTTGCGGTGCGTCCGGCTCGACGACCGCGAACGACATCGCAGCCCCACCGATGGCGACGACCAGGAGAAGCACGACCCAGCGCATGCCCGTCAGGATACCCGGTCAATCGCGAATCGGCACTCGCACATGCAGGTCCTGCTCGACGCCGGGCGGCGCGTCGACGACCGTGACCATGCCGGCGTCGGCACACCGCCCCCACCCATTCGCGAATCGCACGAGCACGTGGTAACGACCGGGCGCGACCGCGGTCCACCCGAACACGCTGCACCCGGGCGCGAGCGTCGCCTCGATTCGTTCCGGCCGCGGGCCTTCGGCACCGATCGCGGCGACCGGATCGATGTAGAGGACGACCACTGCGTCGGACGGGGGCGTGCGCCCGAAGTCGAGTTGCAGCCGCACCGGCATGCCGCGGTCGAGCGCAATCGTCGCGGCACGCCCGTCGACGACCTGCATTCGATACCCCGCTGCGCGCACGACGAATCGGCCGGCGGCCGCCGGGATCGTCGTCGATCCGTGCCCGTCGGTCTTGCGCGCGGTGAAGCCCGAGCCGATCGGTTCCAGCGTCGCGCCGACGATCGCGGCACCCTCCGTGCCGACGATGCGCACACCGCGCATCGCGATGCGGCCCCGCACGTCGATCGCCGCGAGCGACGGCGGCGCGTGCACGCGTTTGGCGATGACCTCCACGCCCGGGACGCGCGCGAGGACCGCGCTGTCGCCGCGCAGTCGAACGACGAGGTCGACCGACCCGGCGGGGAGTCCGGGCGAGCGAAACCGACCGCTCGACTGCACACCGATTCCCTCGACCACCCGCCCCGCGGAGTAGACCGCGATCGTCAGATCCCCCGCCTCGACGCCGTCGGACACGAGCAGCTTCCCGCCGAGCGTGCCACGCGCAGCCGCGACCAGACGAATCCCGCGCGTGCCCGGGACGACGCCCGCGAGATCGGCGGACGCCGCAAACGGCGAGCGCACGCACAACGAAAACGGCGCGTCGTGGACCCCCCACAGCTCGAAGCGCCCATCCGAACCGACATGCACGGTCTCGAGCCCACAGCGGTAGAACGGGGCGCCCGGATGGAGGCTTATCCCGACCGCGATGACCGGCCAATCCTCCTCGTCCCGATCGAGTTCGATGTAGTCGCCTTCGACGCCCAGCGGGTGCAGCTCGACCGATGCCCCGCCACTTCGCTCGGTCGACCACGGCGCGCCGTCGGGATTGACGACGATCCCTGCGGCGAGCAGGCGCGCCGGCTCGAGGCGCACGTCACCGAGGTCGCGAATGCCCCATACCGGTCGCCCGTCGAGCGGCACCTCGGCGACGCCGGTCACGCGACCGTGCTCGACGCGACGGATCCGCATCGAGCGATAGACACGCCCCGGGCGAAGCGGCACGAGAAAGCGCCCGTCGACGTCGCACACGACCTCGGCGGTTCGGCCACGCACCGGGCCGCCACGCCACGCGAACACGCGCTGGACCCGCAACTCGGCATGCGGCGCGACCCGGCCGGTGACGAACGGGCCGTGCAACTCGACCTCGACCCGGCGCTCGACCGACGCGCCGTGGCGGGCGGGCCCGTCGATGACGATGTCCCGCATCGCGTAGTATGCTTCATACGCATCGCCCACGACCGACATCCGGGAGCCGACGACCGGGTCGCGGATCGTCGCGACGCCATCCACGAACGTCAGCACCGGCCCGCCCGCGCCGAGGCGAGCCTCGAGCGGCCAGCGCCACCGGGTGCCGTCCGGTCCGTAGGCGACGAGCCGGACGACGGCGGGCGCAGTGCGCGGCGCCGCCGGCGCACGCGCAGGCTCGGCGACGCGAATGGCCGGAGACCGGTCATTCGACGGGGTTGAACCACCCGAAGGCGGCTCAATGGCCGGTTTGCGGTCATCCAGGGCCACCGGGATCTCGGGCGCGGCCGGCGGTGCCGGCTCACCGCCGCGCAGCGCGACCACGGCGATCGCCACGCAGGCGAGGATTCCGGCGATGCGGAGCATTCCGGATCATACCGTGGCCGTGCAAAGATCCAGTCCCCGGTTGAATTCAGCCGATACCGGGGTTACTTCTCCCCCAACGGGCCGACCCGATCCGGGCCGGCGCTGCGGCGATGTGGGGATTGCCCTTCCCGGGCCTCCGCCGCGGCCTCCCTTCGAGCCTTCCGTGATCCGTCTGCTTCCCCACCGCGGACCCACCGAGAGACGATTCTCCATGTCCTACATCGTCGACGCCCGCAAGCAGGACGTCATCGAGAACTACCGGAACCACGACAAGGATTCCGGTTCCCCCGAGGTCCAGGTCGCACTCCTGACGGAGCGCATCCGCCACCTGACGGAGCACCTGAAGACCCACAAGAAAGACTTCGCGTCGCGGCGCGGCCTGCTGATTCTCGTCGGCCGGCGCACGCGCCTGCTCGGCTACCTCAAGAAGAACGAGCCGACGCGCTACCAAGAGCTGATCAAGCGCCTGGGCCTGCGGCGATAAACGCCCGCTCCCAAGGACGAATGCAACAAGGCAAATCAATCACGCGCGTTTCACGCGCACCCCGGCGCGCGCCTTCTCGCGCGCGCCCGCCCGTCGCGCCCCACCGTGCTCACGCGGTCGGTGCGACGCGCACCTGTGCGGCGGCCCGGGCGGGCCGCCACGACCACGGGCTCCCTCGTGACCGCACGGCCTTCGGCAACGTTGCTGCCCGGCACCGCGGTCCCGCCCGTTCATCTTCAGAGCGCACGATGCGCTCGCATGCGGTTGACGGTCCGTTCGTACGTCGCACGAGGGCGACGAGTTCCAGGTGGAACGCACGACGGCTGTCGAGCGGTTAGAGAGAAAGTACGCAAATGGCGATTCGAGTAAGCCGTGAGATCAATGGCAAAACGCTCTCCATCGAGGCGGGCAAGATGGCCAAGCTCACGAACGGCGCGGTGATGGTGGAATACGGCGAGACCGCCGTGCTCTGCACCGCGACGATGGACGACGCACGACCGGGGATCAACTTCTTCCCGCTGACGTGCGACTACCGCGAGAAGACGTCGGCGGCCGGCAAGATCCCGGGCGGCTTCTTCAAGCGCGAGGGGCGCCCGACGGACAAAGAGATCCTGACGATGCGCGTCATCGATCGTCCGACCCGCCCGCTGTTTCCGGACGGCTTCCGCAAGGACGTCCAGATTCAGTGCATGGTGCTGAGCGCAGACGACGAGAACGAGCCGGACGTGCTCGCGATGCTCGGCGCGAGCGCGGCACTCGCGATCAGCGACATCCCGTGGAACGGCCCCACCGCGAGCGTCCGTGTCGGCCTCGTGAAGAACAAGTACGTCGTCAACCCGACGTTCGCGCAGATGGACGAGTCCAACCTCAACCTGATCGTCGCGGGCACGAAGAACGCGATCACGATGGTCGAAGCCGGTGCGCAGGAGCTCACCGAGGACCAGGTGATCGAGGGGCTCGAGACCGCGCAGAAGGCGATCCTCGATCTCGTCGACATGATCGAGGAGCTGTCCGAGAAGATCGGCAAGGAGAAGGTCGAGTTCGTCCCGGAGCCGCCGTCGGAGCACTTCAAGCCGGTGAGCAAGTGGCTCGAGAAGGGCATGCAGAAGGCGCTGTCCGTCCCGGCGAAGAAGAACCGTCAGGCTGCGGTCTCCGAGCTGAAGGACGCGATGCTCGACAAGTTCCTGCCGGACGCCGAGGAGCGCGACGCGCTCAAGGGCGAGTTCGGCGAGATCTTCTACCAGACGATGCACGTCGTCGCCCGCAAGATGCTCAAGGCGGGCAAGCGCATGGACGGCCGCGGCATGGCCGACGTGCGTCCGATCACGAGCGAGGTGGGCCTGCTGCCCCGCACGCACGGCTCGTCGCTCTTCACCCGCGGCGAGACGCAAGCGCTCGCGACCGTCACGCTCGGCACGACCGCCGACAAGCAGATCATCGACGGCCTGCGCGACGAGGTGAAGAAGGGCTTCCTGCTCCACTACAACTTCCCGAGCTTCAGCGTCGGTGAGTGCCGCCCGATCCGCGGCCCCGGCCGTCGTGAGATCGGCCACGGCGCCCTCGCCGAGCGCGCGATCGCCGCGATGCTCCCGGAGCCGGAGAAGTTCCCCTACACGATCCGCATCGTCAGCGACATCCTCGAGTCCAACGGCTCGAGCTCGATGGCGACCGTCTGCGGCGGCTCGCTCGCGCTGATGGACGCCGGTGTGCGGCTGAAGCGCCCGGTCGCCGGCATCGCGATGGGCCTCCTCAAGGAGGACGACGACTTCATCGTGCTCTCGGACATCCTCGGTGACGAGGACCACCACGGCGACATGGACTTCAAGGTCGCCGGCACCGAGAAGGGCATCACCGCCCTGCAGATGGACATCAAGATCGACGGGGTCAACCGCGAGGTCTTGAGCCGCGCGATGGAGCAGGCCAAGGACGGCCGCCTCCACATCTTGAAGGAGATGAAGAAGGCGCTCGCGCAGCCGCGCAAGCAGCTCAGCCGCTACGCGCCGCGCTTCGTGACGCTGAAGATCAACCCGGAGAAGATCGGCGCGCTGATCGGCCCGGGCGGCAAGACCGTGCGCAAGCTCCAGGAGGAGACCGGCGCGAAGATCGAGATCGTCGACGAGGCCGGCAACGTCGCGATCTACGCGTCGAGCGAGGATTCGCTGCAGGCGGCCAAGCGCCAAGTCGAACTCCTCACGGCCGAGGCCGAGGTCGGCAAGGTCTACCAGGGCCGCGTCCAGTCGATCAAGGACTTCGGCGCGTTCATCGAGGTGATCCCGGGCCAAGACGGCCTGCTCCACATCTCCGACATGGGCGACGGCTACGTCAGCCGCGTCAGCGACATCTACAAGCCGGGTGACGAGGTCGAGGTCCGCGTCGAGGACATCAACGATTTCGGCAAGATCCGGCTCGTGCTGACGAAGTCGGGCGCGCCGAGCGGTGAAGCACGCGATGCCGACCGCGGCGGTGACGACGACGGCGAGTCGCGTGGCCGCGGCCGCGGCCGCAAGCGCGACGATCGCAAGCCGCGCGGCCGTCGCGACGAGCAACCCGTCGAGGAGGAAGAAGAGGAGGAGGTCGTCGACGAGGAAGAGGTCTTCGACGAAGAAGAAGACGACTTCGACGCCGACGAGGAGACCTTCGAGGACGACGACGAGGCGGTCGAAGAGGTCGAAGAAGAGGAAGAGGAGCCGCGTCGCTCCGAGCGTGGCGGCCGACGGGGCCGCGGCGGACGCGGTCGCGACGACCGCGGGCGCGACGATCGCGGTCGCGGCGATCGTGGTCGCGGCGATCGTGGTCGCAGCGGAAGTGGCCGGGACGACGACCGCGAAGAGCGCGGCGGCCGTGGTGGTCGCGGCGGTCGAGGGGGTCGTGGCCGCGGCGGCGAACGCCGACGCGACGACGACCGACCCGAGCGCGGCGAGCGAAGTGATCGCGGTGATCGCGGCGGCCGGCGCGGTGGACGCGACGACGACCGCGGCGGACGCGGGCGCGGCCGGGACGACGGCGGCGAGAGCCGTCGGCGTGGCGGGCGCGACGACGATCGGCGCGAGCGCAGCGACCGGGGTGACCGCGGCGGACGCGGCGGCAACCGGCGCGGTGGACGCGACGACGATCGCGGCGGACGCCGGGATCGCGACGACCGCGCGCCGCGTGGCGAGCGTCGGGACCGCGGTGGCCGGGATCGCGACGACGCCCCGAGCAGCGACCGGGGCGACCGCGGTGACCGAAGCCGCGACGAGGGTTCCTCCCGCAGCCGCGGTGGACGCCGGCGTCGCAGCAGTCGCCGCTGATCGACGCTGATCCCTGACGGCGGCGCGTCGCTCCCCGGAGCGGCGCGCCGCCGTTTCACGTACCGACCGAATCCGCCGAGGAACCCCTCGAGTCCACCCCTGGCCGTGGCCGAAATGGCCGATATAATGACCGGCCAAGCAATGAGATACGGTGGTCTAGCTCACGGATGGCCGATTTGCGCCATCCTGCTCGCGCTATTCGCCACGCCGCCGGCCGCCGCCCAGGAGCCCTATCGGCTCGCCACGGTCCCGGCCGGCGTCCGTCCGGTCGTGGACGGCCTGCTCGGCGAGTGGGACCTCGGCCGACACCCCGAGATTCGCATCGAGTCGGCCGCGCAGGTCGTCGTCGCCCGCGACGGCCGCTGGAACGGACCCGACGACGTCTCCGGCCGGATCCGCTTCGCGATCGACCGGACCGCTCTCTACGTCTTCGGCCACGTGCGCGACGACGTCGTCCGCGGCCCCCCGCACCCCGGCGCCTACAACGGCGGCGACGCGATCGAGATCTTCATCGACACCGATCGCGCGGATGACGACGGCCCGCCACGCTACTCGGAGGACGACTTCCAGTTGTTCCTCTGGCCGGGCGCGACCGGCGTCGCGAGTTGGGGCGCGCTCCGCGCGGGCGCTTGGATCGAGGGTCCGGGTGCGGTCGTCGGGATCGAGACCGCGTTTCGCGACGAAGACGGCGGCTACGCGTTCGAGGCGCGCATTCCGCTCGTCAACTTCCCCCGCCTCGCCGACGTTGCCGACGGAACCGTCCTCGCGCTGAACATCGCCCTCGGCGATCGCGAGATCGTGACGGCCGGCGCTCGCTCGCTCGACAAGTACGTCTACCTCACGTGGAACGGCGAGGCCGACCTCTGGATGCGGCCGGATCGCTTCGTCGAGGTCCGGGTCGCCGACCCCGACGGCGTCCTCGCGCCGCCCCCGATCGCGCCGCTCGGCTCGGGGCTCTGGCCGCTCGTCGCCGGCACGATCGGCGCGCTGCTGATCGGCGCGGTCGGGTTCACGATCGTCGTGCGATGGATCGCCGGGTGGCGCGCCGCGACGCGACTGCGCCTCGCGATCGCCGGGATCGTCGCGCTCGCGGGGATCGCGGCCCTCGGTGCGGTGATGCGCCGCGTCTCCGACCGCCTCGTCGTCGACCGCGTGGACCAGGCCGCGGGCGTCGTGCGCGAGGTCGTCGACGCGACGCGCGCTCGCGTGCGGACCGCCCCGCTGGTCGAGTTGCTCCGCGGCGGCACCGGGGCGGCCGCGATCGAGACACCGCTCGAATACCGCCACCTGCCGGTCGGCTCGCCCGAGACCTTCGCGGCGACCGAACTCGGCGCTCAGGCGCCCGCGCCGGCGACGCGCCCGCGCTACGCGGGCCAACCGCTGCCGCTCGACGTCGGTGTGAACACGCGGCTCCGGCTCGTCCGCGGCGACCCCACCGACTTCATCGCGGTGCTCGTGTCGGTGTGGCGACGCTCGGGCATCGATGCGGCGCTCCAGCCGCCCGGCGCTGCGGTCGCGTCGCTGCGCCTGATGCCGACGGACGGCGACGGCGCGATCGCGGCGGCGCTGGATTTCGACGAGCAATACGAACTGGTCCCGGGCGGCCGCGACGCCTCGCTCGTGTCGACGCGTCGGGTCGCCGTCCGCTCCGTCCTCGGCGTCGACGCGACGACGTGGGAGATCGTCGTCGACGCACGCCGCCTCGCCGATCGTCCGTTCGACGTCTCGATCGATGCCAACCCGGCGTGGCAACTCCGCGTGCACGGACTCTCCGGCTCCGGCCGCGCCGGCTGGCGCGCGATCCCGGTGCGCTTGACCGCCCCGTTCGGTCCGCCGCTGGCGATCGTGCAACACAACGACCCGACGACCGTCTCGACCGAAACCGCGACGACGCCCTCGGTCCGCGTCGGCGAACGCTTCGACCGACTGTGGGTCTTCTTCGTGTGCCGCAACGGCTACCCGGACGGCTCGCCGCGCGGCACCCGCGTCGCCGACGTCGTCGTGCGCTACCGCGACGGGACCGAACAGCGCGAAGCGCTGCACGCCGGCGAACACCTCGAAGACCACCGCCGCTTCCGCGTCCGCCACACCGCGCGCATGCGCTCTCAGGTCGCGACGAACGACCTGTGGGACGCGCGTGGCGACCGCCTCGCCCGGTCCCGGGTGGACGGCCTCGCGATCGGCGTGCAGGCCGCCGTGATCGACTCGGTCCACCTCGAGTGGAATGCCGACTGCGACGGCCCCGAGCAAATCGAACTCGTCGCGGTCACGGGCGGGATCGCGCGCGAGGCACCCGCGCTGCGCCGCCCGACCGACGCGCTGATCGTGCCGGTGGCCCGCGCCGCGTCGGTCGCGCTCTCGACGGACGCCGCCGCTGCACTCCGCCGCGTCGACGTCGCCCGTGCGGTCGTCCCCGCGGGTGCCGCCCGCGCCGCCCAACTCGAGGGCGACGACGCGGCCGCGTATGTGCCGATCGACCACGACCACGGCGTGCGCGTCGCCGCGCCGCTCGTCCGTCGCCCGCACATCGAGGGCGCGACCCGCTGGGCGAGTCTCGTGCTCATCGGTGCGCTGCTGCCGCTGATCCTCGTGCTGCTCGCCGACGCGGTCGGCCAGGGCCGTCGGGTGCGGCGCAAGCTCCTCGTGACGATCGGCCTGACGACGCTTCCGCCGCTCGCGTTGCTCGTGCTCTACCTCGATCGCGAGATCAGCGACCACATCGAGCGAAAGGTCCGCGCACGCGCGCGCAGCGCGACCGACATCGTCGTGCGCGACGTCCGTGCGGAGCAAGCCCGCGTCGACGCGTTCGCGCGGGAAGCCGCCCAGGATCCGACGCTGATCCGCCAGCTCGCCGAGACGGCACCGACCGCGTTCACCGAACGGCTCGGGTCGCTGGTCGGGCGCCTCGCGACCAATGCGGACGAGGAGGACACGACCCTGCTCGTGTGGGACCGCGCCCTCGGTCGCGCGGCGACGCCGGAATCCCCGGAGCGGCCCCACCCGCGTCGACTCGCGGCGATCGATCGCTCGGGACTCGTGCGCGACCGCGGACGCGTGCTGCACGTCGGGCACGCGCCGATCCCCGGCACGCGCGAGACCGGCCGCTGGGTGCTGATCGCGATCCGCCCGGTCGCACCGGCGATGATCGAGCGCCTGTTCACCGACGACGCGGAGACGCGCGCGTTCGCGTTCCTCCCCACCCCGGGCTATCCGGTCGCCGGCTTCCCGCGCGGCGACGTCGCCTTCACGCTGCAGGGTGCGCGGCGCGCACGCATCGCCGCGCTCCGCGCGATGGCCGACGACCGATTGCTGCTCGACTACCCGATCGGCGACGCGCCGACGACCGCCGGCGTGCGCGTGCTGCTCGACGGCATGGAAGAGCCCGCGCTCGCCGTCGGCGCCGCGATCGACCGAGGCCGTGCGTTCGCGTTACGCGACTCGGTGCGGCGCTCGGCCCTGTTCTTCGTCGCGGCACTGATGACGCTGTTCGTCGCGATCACGTTCCTCGTCGCACAGCGCTTCGTCCGACCGATCGAGCGGCTGAGCGACGCGGCCCGCGCGCTCGCGACCGGCCGTTCCCGCGGCGAGCGCGTACCGATCGATGCGCCGGACGAGATCGGGGACCTGACCTCCGCGTTCAACGAGATGTCCGCCCAGATGCTCCGGCGTCTGGACGGCCTCGAACTCCTCAACCGCGGCATGCGCGACGTCGGCGCACCCCACACGGTCGATGCGATCGTCGCGCACGCGATCGACGTGCTCGACGACGCCCTCGCACCGGCCGGCATCGCCGTCGTGCTGCACGACCCCGATCGTGGCGTCTTCCGCATCGTCGGCGGCCGGCGCAACGGCCGCCCGGTGCCGGAGGGCGAACTCCCGGCGACCGACGGCTTCTTCGACCGCGCGATGCGCCACGGCGCGCCGCTCCGGATCCGCGCGTTCCGCTGGCTCTCGCTCGAGCGCCGCGAATCCGCCGCGCTGCGACTCGGCAACGAGCGACCCGACGTGGTCGTGACGCTGCCCCTCGACGTGCAGGAAGACCTCGTCGGCCTGATCGTCCTGTCGTTCCGCGCCGGGGAGGCCGACGACGGTCGCATCGACGACGACAACCTCCTCGTCCTCGGCGCACTCGGGCGTCAGATCGCGAGCGCGCTCGATACCGCGCGGCTCTACCAACTCGCGATCGCCGACCCGACGACCGGCTTCTACCTGCCGACCTACTTCGACGTGCGGCTGCGCGAAGAGCTCCAGCGCGCGTCGCGCCACGATCGCACGCTCGCGCTGGTGCTGCTCGACGTCGAGGAGCCCGCGATCGTCGAGCGAAACGCCGGTGCCGACGCCGTCGCCCGTCTGCATCGCGAGCTGGCCGCGCGCCTGCGCAAGGTCTTCGCGACGGTCGACGGCGGCTTCGCCACCCGGCTCGACGTCCGCCGGTTCGCGTTCGCGATCCCCGACGGGACCGCGGCGGCCGGCGCCGATCTCGCAGCGCGGTGTGCCGCGGCCGTCCGCGCGCGACCGTTCGCCGGACCGAGCGCACCGCTCGAGATCGTGCCGCGAGTCGCGTCCGTCGCGTTCCCGGACGACGCCGGCAGCGCCGAGTTCCTGCTGAGCGAGGCGGAGTCGCGGCTCGGGATCGCCGACCCCGCCGCGGAACGCCCGGCCCCGGCCGGCCACGCGCCGTTTGCGGATCCGACCCTCGTGCTGCGCAACCCGCACACATTGGCGCTCGTCGACGCGATCCGCCGCCTGCGCGCGACCGACGCGACCGTCCTGATCACCGGCGAGACGGGCACCGGCAAGGAGCTGTTCGCGGAGCTGGTGCACCGCCTGAGCGATCGGGCCGAGAAGCCGCTGGTGCGCGTGAACTGTGCCGCGCTCCCGGAGCCGCTCCTCGAGAGCGAGCTCTTCGGCCACGAACGCGGCGCCTTCACCGGTGCCCACCAGCGAAAGATCGGTCGCTTCGAGCGCGCCCATCGAGGCACGCTGTTCCTCGACGAGATCGGCGAGATCCCGCCGGCCACGCAGGTGAAGCTTCTGCGCGTTCTGCAGGACAAGCGCATCGAACGGATCGGCGGCACGAAGTCGATCGACCTCGACGTGCGGATCGTCGCCGCGACGAACCGCGACCTCGCGGCCCTGGTCCGGGAAGGCCGCTTCCGCGAGGACCTCTACTACCGCCTCCTCGTGATCCACCTCGAGGTGCCGCCGCTGCGCGACCGCCGCGACGAGATTCCGGTGCTGGTCGAGCGGTTCGTCGCCGACTTCAATCAGGAGCACGGCGACCGGATCGCCGGCGTGTCGCCCGAGGCGCTCGACGCGCTCGGCAGCCATCCGTGGCCCGGGAACATCCGCGAGCTGAAGAACGTCCTCGACCGCGCGATGCTCGACGTCGACCCCGGCGACGGCTGGATCCGGGCGAGCCACCTTCGATTCCAGCCGGCGACGGAGCCCGCGACCGTTCCCCGGGCGCCCTCCCCGACCCCGCTGGCGCCCGCGACGCCAAGGCCGACGCCACCGCAGAGCGCACTCCCCGAATCGGCCAATCACCGACACCAGGAGCTGATTCGCTACCTGACGACTCACGAGTCCATTACGAATCAGACCTACCACGCGATGGTGGACGTCTCACCTCGAACCGGTCTCCGAGACCTGAACGAGCTGATCGAGGCCGGCGTGCTCGAGCGCGTCGGATCGCGCCGTGGCGCCCGATATCGGCTCCGAAAGCGCTCCTGAGGCGTTTCCGCCACGTGCCTTTTCGCCATCCGGATGGCGGAATCATGGCGAATAACGGCGAGATCCATCGGCGGAGATGGGCCGTCCGTTAGCGACAAACCCGGAATTCGATAGGAAAAATGATCGGATCCTACGCTTTCCCGGATGACTCACCGGTCCTGGCATGCGGATTGCGCGAGGGGGCCGACCAGCAGATGGCGTGGTTCCTCGCGACCGACTGCAACCCACTCCCGCGGACCGGGGGTGGGACGACTCACGAGGAGCCGCGAAAGGTGGGCGCGCGATTCAGCGCGTAGATGGAGTGTCGCTCGAATGACTATCCGCACAGGCCGCTCTGGCCACAGCGCCGGCCGCACAGGCCAATGGGTGGGCCTCGCGATGGCCGCGCTCGTCTCGATCGGCGCGACCGCACACGCCGCGGGCAACTCGACCAAGGGCGCGGCGAACAACGCGAAGAACGCCAAGCCGGCTGCCGCGGGCACCACGAAGGCCGCCACCAAGGGCTCCGCAGCGCCCAAGGCCACGGCCGAGGCGAAGACGAAGGCCAAGGCGAAGACGACGTTCCGCCGCCTCCACACGTCGGTCGCTCGCCCGGCGTCGGTCCGCGTCCGCCGGGTCTCGCAGGGCAACCGCCGCTTCACGATCCGGATCCGCACGCGCGACGTCTACCTCGGCGACTACCGCCGCTTCCGGACCGCCGGCGAGATCGACACGCAGAAGGTCTTCGAAGCGATCACCCACTACCGCTCGATCAAGTCCGAGGGCATCCGCAAGCGCAGCGGCCGCTACTGGATCCTGATGCGCAAGGCCAACCAGGTCTTCCGCGAGGCGCTCCGCCAGGTCGCCCGCGACGCGAACATCGACGTGATCGCCGGCAAGCGGGCGATCGAGTCGCCCGGTTCGCCGCCGGCCGACGTCACGGCGCACGTCATCGCCGCGATCCACGCGATCGAGGGCACGCAGACGCCGAAGCGATGAGCGCGCGGCTCCCGGCGATCACCGCCCTCGCGGCGCTGCTCGCGATCCTCTCCGCGTGCCAGTCGAGCACGACGCGCCCCGAGCGCGGTGTGCAGGTCACGGCCGACGACCCGGGCGCGGGCGGCTTCGACTTCATCGAGGACGCGGCCCCCCACGAGGCGGCGGCGCTGATCACGAGCGAAGGCGAGATGGTGCGGATGCACTACATCCGCCAGAAGAAGGCCGACACCCTCAAGGAACTGATCAACACCTCCTACCCCGAGGGCCACGTCCGGATCGTCACGAAGCCGGACTTCCACGCGACCAAGCTGGGCGGCCTCGATCTGATGGTCATCACCGGACCGCCGGAGAACGTCGAGGAGGTCGAGGAGTTCCTCTCGATGATCGAGGCGGAGGTCCCGCAGGTCGAGATCAACGTCCGCGTCGTCGAGGTCACGCGCAGCCGCCAGGACGAACGCGGCATCAACGTCGCGGTCCAGGAGGTCAACCCGGCCAACCCGAACACGCTGTTCAACCAGGCGACGAGCGCGTTCTCGTCGCAGGGGTTCCTCCGGTCGCTCAGCCCCGGCGGCGCGCAGACCGGGCCGCTCGCGTTCCAGGGCACGCGCGTGCTGCTCGACACGGTGCAGCAGGACCTGCAACTCGACGTCGCGATCGAGTTGCTCCAGCGCACCCAGGACGTCGACGTGCTGTCCGCGCCGACCGTCCGCGTCCTCAACGGCCACCTCGCGACGATCCAGACCGGCGAGAAGACGCCGACGTCGACCGTCGCTTACAACGGCAGCGGCATCACGACCGTCTCGGCGGCGTTCGAGAGCACCGGCGTGACCCTGAAGGTGCGCCCGACCGTGATCGCCGGCAGCGACACGGTGCGCCTCGAGGTCGACCCGCAGGTGTCGAGCGTGACCGGCTACACCGAGCCAGCGACCAACGGTGGCCTCGCGGTCCCGTTCATCTCGACCCGGAGCGCGAGCACCGTCGTCAACGTGAAGAACCAAGAGGTCTTCGTGCTCGGCGGGCTGCTCGCGACGACCGAGATCACGACCGTCAGCCAGCTCCCGCTGCTCGGCGACATCCCGGTGCTCGGTGAGCTGTTCAAGTCGACGAACAAGCGCAACGTGCAGTCCGAGATCCTCTTCCTCCTGCAGCCGCGCATCATCGAGTCCGAAGCCAGCCGCGGCCGCCTCGTCATTCCGCCCGAGGATCGCTAGGGAGCGGGGGCGGGTAGTTCGGGGGTGTGGGGGCCCTCGCTCGCTCGAAGAGGCGTCCCGTCGCGAGCACGGCGGCGGCGCGTGATGCAGCCGCCCCGGGCCGCGGGTCGAGAGTCGGTGGATCGGCGTGAGCGAACGTGCTCGCGCCTATATCGCTCGCAAGGGCCCCCACACCCCCGAACAGGCCGACCGTTCCCTGGCGAGCCCGGGCGGACTGGCGTGATCGGCCACGGTAGCGGTCCGGCTCGGGGTGTCGCGAACGTGGTGTGGTAGAGTGCCGCGCGCATGAGGACGGATGACGGCAACGCGCGTGGGCGCTGGGCGTGGGTCGCGGCGGTGGCGGCGATTGCGGTCGGGGTGCGGGCGGCGGCGTCGGCCGGGGTCGAGGTGATCCGGCGGGACGGGATCTACTTCGTCGCGCAGGCCGACAAGGTGCGCGGCGGGGATTGGGCCGGTGCGCTGGGGTGGTATCAGCACCCGTTGTTCGCGGTGCTCACGGCGTGGGTGGCCGACGCGTTCGGCCTCGACACCGAGACCGCCGGCCGCGCGGTGTCGGTCGTCTGCGGCGGGCTCGCGGCGGTGCCGGTGATGCTGCTCGCGCGGCGGCTCGTCGGCCAGCCCGCGGCGCTCGTCGCCGGGCTCGTCTACGCGGTACTGCCGCAGGCGGTCCGCGTGCACGCGCAGCCGCTGTCCGAAGGCGTGTTCCACCTCGCATTCCTGAGCGCGGCCGCGGCCGGCGTCGCGGCGTTCCAGGGCTGTCGGCTCCCGGCGGCGACCGCTTGCGGCATCGCCGGCGGACTCGCCTACCTCGGCCGACCCGAAGGGCTCGGCGTGCCGCTCGTCGTCGCGGCGTTCCTCGTCGTGTGGCGGCCGCGTGCGTGGCGCGCCGCGGCGGCGGTCGGGCTCGCGACGGCGGTCGTCGCCGGCCCCTACATCGCGTGGCTCAGCGCCGACGCCGGGCGGCTCCGGCTCACGGCGAAGAAAGACGTCGCGATCCTCGCCGGCGTCGACGCCGAGCGCCGGGTGCAACGGTTGAGCGACGAGAACCTCGTCGACCGACCGGCCGCGGCTGCCGGGTCGGTCGTGCGCCACCTGTTCGAGGCGATGACCTGGGCGCCGCTCGCGCTCGCGATCCTCGGTGCATTCGTCGCACGTCGCCCGCGACGACGCGGCGAGTGGCTCGTGCTCGCGATCGTCGCGCTCCACGTCGCGGTCCTCTTCCGACTGGCACTCACCTACAGCTACCTCGACAAGCGCCACGCGCTGACGCCCGGACTGTTGACGCTCGCGTGGACCGGCGCCGCGGTCGCATGGCTCGGCGTGCGATTCGGCGGGCGATTCGGCGCACGGGCCGGTCGGCGCGCCGCGCTCGTCGTGACGACCGCGCTCCTCGTCGGTGCGCTCGCACCCGTCGCGCTCCGCTCGAACGACGAGCGCCGCTTGCCGCTCAAGCGGCTCGGCGAGTGGGTCGCGGCGAACACGGCGGCCACCGAGCGCATCGCGCCGATGGGCTTTCCGTGGGTCAGCTACTACGCCGGCCGCGAGACGCTCGACATCCTCGGCACCCACCAGGACGTCTGGTTCGACGACGCGAGCCGCGAACGATTCGACGCGTTGGCCGCAGCCTTGCGCGCCGCGCGTGTTACGCTGGTCGTCGAATCGAGTCGTCAGCGCGAGCCGCTTCGGCGGTGGCTCGCGGCACACGCCGACGAGGTCCACACCGAACGCGGAAACGGAGATCGCTGGTGGCGCATCCGTCGACTGCACTCGGCGCGCTGATCGCGGTCGCACTCGCCGCGACGACCTTCGCGCAGTCCGATCCCGTCGTGCATCACGTCGACAGCGCCGACTGGATCTTCGGCGCGCGGGCGACCGACGTGGACGGCGACGGCGCACTCGACGTCGTGCTGCAGACCGCGCCCGGCAAACAGCGGCGCCTCCTCGTCTACCGCGGTCGCGGCAGCGCGCTGCCCGACGCGCCGACCGACACCGTCGAGATTCCCGAGGACGCGGCCTACTGGTTCGTCGGCCCGTATGCCGAGAGCGGCAACGCGATCGCGTTTCTCGGGCGCGACGGACTGACGCTCCGCCCGATCACGAAGGACGGCTTCGGCGCAGCGACCCTCGCGGTGGGCGTCGCGACGTTTCCGTCGTTCGCGCACCGCGCGATCTGCTTTCCGTGGCGCGTGACCGACGACCTCGACCGCGACGGCCGGCGCGACGTCGTCGTCCCGACCGCCGACGGCTACCGCGTCGCCTACCAGCGCGAGCCGGGGCGCTTCGTCCTCGGGCCGCTTCTGCCGTGTCCGCTCTACCGCGAAGCGCTGCCGGACGGCGTCGCCGGGAGCCGCGCGTCGCTGCCGTGGCCGACGCTCGCCGACATCGACGGCGACGGCCACACCGACCTGATGGTCGTCGACGGCCGACGGATGCGGACGTTCCGCGGCACGACGACGGGCATCGCGGCGACCGATCCGATCGAGTGCGACCTCCCGCTGGGGCGCGACGAGGACGGACCGATCGATCTCGCGCGCCTCAACGTCGCCGACGTCGACGGCGACGGCACCGCCGACCTGATCCACATGGTCAAACGCGGCGAGATCGGACTGTTCGACTCCCTGCGCACGCGCGTCGCGCTCTACCTCGGCCCGATCCACGAGTGCACCCGACCGACGCAACTCATCCGCGTGCGCGGGCTCAGCCGCCGACCACGCCTCGCCGATGTGGACGGCGACGGCGACGTCGACCTGCTGCTGACGACGCTCGAGCTCGACGCGTTCGCGGCGATCCGGCGGATCCTCGGCGACGGGATCCCGGCGCGACTGACGCTGCACACGTTCGACGCGAAGCGCCGCCGCTTCGAGCCGCCGTCGCCGGTGTGCGAGCGGTCGCTCTCGTTCGACGGCCTGCTCAGCCACGGCCCGGTCGCGCTCGCCTACCGCCACGGCGACTTCGACGGCGACGGCGTCGCCGACCTGCTCGCGGTCGAGGGGGAACGCACGCTCGTCGCGAGGCGGACCGATACGCGCGGCGCGATCCTGTTCACGATACCCGACGCCGGCTACTCGCCCGACCGGCTCTACATCGGTGACCTCACCGGCGACGGACGCGCCGACGTCGTCACCCACGACGGACGACGCGTCACGGTGATCGTGTGCCGATGATGCGCGCCGCCGCCCTCGCCTCGTTCGTGCTCGCGTGTTCCGCCGCGAGCGTGGCGCAGTCGTTCGCCCTGCCGGCGACGGTCACCGGGTGGCGGGTGGTGCGGTGCGACGACCACGACGACGTGCTGCTCGGCGTCGGCCGCAGCGTCGTGCGACTGCGCGGCGGGCGCACACCGAACCTCGACGCGCCGTTCTCCCTCCCGGACGACGTCGCCGCGCTCGACGTGCGATCGAACCCCCCGGTGCTCGTCGCGATCGGCAACGGCGGCGTCCGACGCTGGGCGCTCGACGGCCCGCGCCCGTTCGCCCCGCTCGAGCCGTGGTCGGCGGACGTCGTGACGCTGCCGGTCGCACCGGACCGCGTTCCGTGGACCGCGCTCGCCGTGGGCGAGACGGTCGTGCTCCCCCACGTGCGCGGCGCACTCGCGTTCGCCGGTGACGGTCGGGCGGCGACGATCGACCTGCCGCTCGAGCGCGGGGTGTCGATCACCGGCGGCGACCCGCTCGACCGGATCGTGGCCGAACTGCGCGTGCCGACGATCGCCGCCGCGGACCTCGACGGCGACGGGCGCGAAGACGTCGCCGCGATCCGCGATCAGCGGGTCGACGCGTTCGGGCGCGACGACGACGGCGCGTGGCGGCCCACTGCGCTCGGCCGCATCGACCGCCCGTGGCGCGCGCCGTCGACACGCCTCCTGCGGCTCGTCGTCCCGGCGCGACTCGCCGACCTCGATCGCGACGGCCACGCCGATCTGATCGACGTCGATGCGAACGCCGGCCGGATCCGGGTGACGTTCGGCCCGCTCGTCGGCGCAGGCGCGTCGCCGGTCGTCCGAACGGCGCGCCTGCAGGGGCTGATCGTCGGGGTCGAACGCGTCGGCAGCCGCCTGGTCCTGTTCACGACGGACGCGATCTCGCTCGCCCGCGGGGCCCGGATCTTCCTCAGCCAATCGCTGCCGGTCGGGGTCGCGGCGATCGACGTCGATGCCGAACGGACGCTGTCGGCGGCGAAGCCGATCGGCCGGATCCGGATCCCGATCGCGGTCGGCGGCTCGGTGACCCGCGCGAAGAAGGCTCGGCCGCGGACCGACGCGGTGGCGCTCGCCGACCTGGACGCCGACGGGCACGTCGACCTCGTCGTCGCGAGCCGGGACTCGGTGCGCGTCCACGCCGGCGGCCCGCGCCGCTTCGCCCGAGCCCCGACGACCGTCCTCCGGGATCGCTCGATCGGCTCGATCACAGCCGTCCTCGCGGCCGATCTCGACGGCGACGGACGCACCGAAGTCGTGGCCCACGGCGCGGATCGGGACGGAAAGCCGCGCCTGTGGGTGCTCCGCCCCGACCGATAGGAATACGGACGCCCCCCCTGCCGTCTATGATTGCCGACATGCCAGCCCCGGAACCCGACCTGCCCCCCACGCCGCCCGGCCGCGACGACGAGCGCGGGATCGCGCTGCTGCTCGTCATGATGGTGCTCGTGCTCGTGATCATCGTCGTGACCGAGCTGATGTTCGCGTCGAAGGTGGACATGCGCACCGCGAAGAACGAGTTCGACGGCTTCTCGCTCGACTACGCGATCCGGGGCGGCTTCGACTGCGCGCTCGCGCTGCTGCAGTCCGACGGAAACGACGGCGAACACGACGGGTTCAACGACAAGTGGGCCCGTCCCGACGACTACATGAAGCTCGACTTCGGCGACACGATCGTCGCGATCGACATCGTCGACGAGAGCCGGAAGTACAACCTCTACTGGATCCTCAAGGGCAACGCGAGCGAGAAGCGCGTCGCGGTCGCACGGCTCACGCAGATCATCGACACGATGCGCGACGAGACCGATCACGACATCGCGCCGCACGAAGCGCAGGACATCGCCGCGCAGATCGCGAACTACGTGCGCGTGCGACGCGAGGGCAAGCGCAAGACCTACGAGAACCGGATCATCTTGCCCCCCACGACGAAGAACGCGCTGATGAGCCTGTCGGAGCTGCTCGCCGTCGTGCCCGAGCACGTCTACTACGACCAGGTCACCGACGAGGGCGAGAAACTCGCGGGCCTCGAGCGCTACATCACGATCTGGTCGGACGGCAAGACGAACGTCAACACCGCCGAGTCCTGTGTGCTCGCGTCGTTCTTCGGGCGCGACGGGCCCGACAAGGCCAAGCGGATCATCGACGCGCGCGAGGACATCGCCGACCCGGAGAACGCGTCGAAGTTCGGCCGCGGCTCGGCCTCCACGACGACGACGCAACAGCCGACCGGCGGTGGCGCGAACCCGCTGGCCGGTGCGCTCGGTGGCGGCGCGACCCCGGGCGGGAAGGAGTCGTTCGTCGGGATCAAGAGCCTCGAGGAACTCGCGAAGGCCGGCGCGATCGACAACCGCGACGCGCAGCAACTGGCGCCGTTTCTCGGCACCGGCAGCCAGGTCTTCAGCGTCTTCGTCACGGCCAAGCTGAACAAGATCACGCGGCGCGTCCGCTACGTCGTCCGGCGCGAGAAGCAGCAGACCTACACGCTCCTCCGCGAGCTGCGCACGGACCCCCGCGTCGACCTCGATCCGGAGGCGATCGACCCGTTCGCCGCGGACGAGGACGACGACGCCGACATCGCCGAGATGCTCGGCGGCGGCCGGTAGGGACCCGCCCCCCGAGGGCGGTTGATTCGGGGCGGCGGATCGACTAGAAGCTCCGCTCGATTTCGCCCCCTTCTCGCGGAGCGCCCGATGCGCCAACCCCTGATCGCCGGCAACTGGAAGATGAACCTCGTCCGGGACGAGGTCGTCTCGTTGCTGGATGCACTGGTGCCGGCGGTCGACGGCGTCGAGGACCGCGACGTCCTCGTGTGCCCGGCGTTTCCGTATCTCGCGCTCGCGGCCGAACGGCTCTCCGGGACCCGGGTCCGCCTGGGCGCCCAGGACATGGGCTGGGAGGCCAAGGGCGCGTTCACCGGCGCCGTCAGCCCGGCGATGCTCGCCGACTGTGGCGCGACCGACGTGATCCTCGGCCACTCCGAGCGCCGCCACGTGTTCGGCGAAGACGACGCGATGATCCGCCGCAAGGTCGGATGCGCGATCGACGCCGGCATCCGCCCGATCCTGTGCGTCGGCGAAACGCTCGACGAGCGCGAAGCCGGCGAGACGTGGGCGGTGATCGAGCGTCAGCTCACGGGCGGCCTCGACGGACTCGACGCGGCCGCGTGCGACACGCTGACGATCGCCTACGAGCCGGTCTGGGCGATCGGCACCGGGCACACCGCCACGCCGGCCCAGGCGCAGGAGGTCCACCGGCAGATCCGCGGGTGGCTCGCCGAGCGCTTCGGTGACGCGGTCGCCGCCCGGACGCGCATCCTGTACGGCGGCAGCGTCAACCCGAAGACGATCGACGGCTTGATGGCCGAATCGGACGTCGACGGCGGGCTCGTCGGTGGCGCGAGCCTGAAGGCGGCGGACTTCGCGCAACTCGTCAACTACGGCCGCAACGGCTGAGGTCCCTCGGGACCGGAGAGGTTTCCCCCGTGGAAAACGCACTGCTCTCGCTGACCCCGACGTTCGCGGCGTTCGGCGACATCGTCCGGGTGCTGCTCTACATCGTGTTCTTCACGTCGAGCTTGCTGCTGATCGTGATCGTCCTCCTCCAGGAGGGCAAGGGCGGTGGCCTGGCGGCGTTCGGCGGCGCCGGCACCGAGGCGTTCGGCGTGAAGTCGGGCGGGATCAACAAGCTGACCGCCACGCTGGCGACCGTCTTCGTGATGTCGGCGCTGGTGCTCGGCTGGATGAACAAGTCGAACGCGAGTGTCGCGGACACGTTGCCGTCGAAGCCGGCGATCGAGACGAACCCCGGGGCGGGCGCCGTTCCCCCCGCGGGCGCACCGGGTGGCGCGCCGGGCGGCGCTCAGCCCCCGGCAGGCGGCTCGGGCGGCAACTGATCCGGCGACGCACCCGCCGATGACCGCCCGCGCTCCCGGCCCGCTCGCGAGCATGACCGGCTACGGGCGCGCCGTCCGCCCGCTGCCCGCCGGTCGCAAGAAACACGCACCCGCCCGCGAGGTCGTCGTCGAGGCGTCGTCGGTCAACAACCGCTTCCTCAAGCTCTCGATCAAGGCGCCCGACCACCTCCAGGCGCTGCGGCCGAAGATCGAGTCCGTCGTGAAGCGGCACCTCACGCGCGGGTCGGTGACCGTGAGCCTCTACCACCCGCTCGCGACCGACGACGCGGTCGCGACGCTCGACCGCGCGATCGCCGCGCACTACGCAGCCGAAATCCGCGGCCTGTGCCGAGACGTCGACGTCGACCCGCCGACTGACTGGAGCGTGCTGCTGACGCTGCCCGGTGTCGTCCGCGACGACGCGCGCGGGGCGACGATACCCGCCGCCGAGACGAAGGTCGTGCTCGGTGCGGTCGACGATGCGGTCGCCGCGCTCGCGACCGATCGCGTCCGCGAAGGCGCGGCGCTCGGCCGCGATCTCGCGAAGCACCGCCGGACGCTCGGTCGCGAATTGAAGGCACTCGTGCGCGCCGCACCGCGCATCGCCAGTCGCTACGAGACGCGCCTCCTCGAACGGGTCAACGACGCGCTCGCGCGCATCGGCCATTCCGCACAACCGGCCGACGTGATGCGCGAGGTCGCGATCTACGCCGACCGCGCCGACGTCAGCGAGGAACTCGCGCGACTCGACGCGCACCTCGTGCACTTCGACGAGACGCTCGCGGCCGGCGGTGAGTGCGGCAAGCGCTTCGACTTCCTGCTGCAGGAGATCCAGCGCGAGGTGAACACGCTCGGCAGCAAGACGGGCACGACCGACATCTCGGCACGCGTCGTCACGATGAAGAGCGCGATCGAGAAGATCCGTGAGCAGATCCAAAACCTCGAGTGACGCGCCGCGCATCATCGTCCTGTCGGGCGCCTCGGGCGTCGGCAAGACGACCGTCGCCGAGCGGTTGCTCCGCGACCCGCGCTTCGAGCGCGTGATCACCGCGACGACGCGCGCACCGCGCGACGGCGAAGCGGACGGGCGCGACTACCACTTCCACGATGCCGCATCGTTCGAGGCGGCGCGCGACCGCGGCGAGTTCCTCGAGTGGGCCGAGGTCTACGGTCGCTACTACGGCACGCCCAAACAGTCGGTCGACGCGATCCTCGCGCGCGGCCGACACGCGGTGCTCGTGATCGACGTGCAAGGCGCACAGCAACTCCGCGGCATCGACTTCGACGCGACGTTCGTGTTCATCGACGCGCCCGATCGCGAGACGCTCGTAAAGCGGCTGACCGGCCGCGGCACCGAGTCGCCGGAGGACCTCGCGCGTCGGCTCGAAACCGCCGAGCGCGAGATCGCCGCCGCCCCGTCGTTCGACCACCGCATCCCGAACGTCACCGTCGACGGCACGGTCGACGCGATCCTCGCGCAGCTCGGGATCCCGCGCGACCGCTGAAATCCACCCGCGTCGGTGGTAGCATTGCGCGGGCCGCCGCCTTCATCGGATGCGCGGCTCAGGAAGGGACGGACCGCGTGGAAGCGTTTCGGGACCGACGCATCGTCGTCTGCGTCACCGGCTCGATCGCCGCGTACAAGACGTGCGACCTCGTCTTCACGCTGCGCAAGGCCGACGCACGCCCGGTCGTCGCGTTGAGCGCGGCAGCCGCGAAGCTCGTCACCGCGGAGACGTTCCGGGCGCTCAGCGGCGAGGCCGTCCACACCGACATGTGGGGCGACGCCGACCACTCGATGCCGCACATCTCGCTCGTCGAGGACGCCGATGCGGTGATCGTCGCCCCGGCGACGGCGAACGTGATCGCCCACGCGGCGCTCGGCCTCGCCGGCGACCTGATCGGCGCACTGCTGCTCTGCGCGACCTGCCCGGTCGTCGTCGCCCCGGCGATGAACGTCGAGATGTGGAAGCACCCGGCCGTGCAGCGCAACGTCGCGCGACTCCGCGAGGACGGCATCACGATCGTCGACCCGGTGTCGGGCGAGCTGGCGTGTCGCGTCCAGGGCCAGGGCAAGATGGCGCCGGTCGAGACGATCCTCGCCGCGACCGCGGAGCGCCTCTGACGATGCCGATCCCCGGGCCGCTCCTGCTCGTGCTCGCGGCCGCGGCGTGGGCGGCCGGTGCATTTCCCGATCGGGTCGGCCTCGACCGGCCCGACCAGAAGTGGACGCTGTTGATCGCGGGCGGCGCGTTCGTGTTGCTCTACCTGAGCGGCAAGCGCGAGCGCCACGCCGACCCCGGGCCGTTTCGCCGCGGCTACGGCGGCAGCACGTCCGAGTCGCTCGACGGGTTCGGCGCGCTCGGGTGGTTCGGGGTCGTCTTCGCGGGGGCACTCGCGCTTCGGCTCGTCACGCTCGGTCGCCCGACCGTCGGCGACGAAGCGGCGTTCCTGCCGCCGTGGCTCGTCGGCGACCCGGTCACCCAGCTCGCGCTCGTGCCGAACGCGATCGCCGGCGCGCTGACCCCGGCGCTCCTCTACGCACTCGTCCGCCGCGCGACCGGCCACGGCTCCGCGCTGCTCGTGGCGGCGACACTCGCGGTCGCGCCCGGTCACGTGATCCTGTCGCAAGCCGTCAGCGGCGCCGCGATCGCCGGCGCCCTGTGCGTCGCGGCGTCGGTCGCGCTGCGCGCCGCGATCGAGCGCGACCACGCGGTTGCGTGGTGGGTCTACGCGGTGCTGCTCGCCGCGGCGATCGCACTCGGGCCGTGGGCCACCGCGCTGATCGTCGGCCACGCGGTCCTCGTCGTCGGCGTCTCGGTCGGGGTCGCGGTCACGGGCCGGCCGGCCCCGCACCTGCGCGCGTTCCTGAGCGTCGTCGCGATCGTCGCGACGGTGCAGGCGCTCCGGCTGTTCGCGCCGCTGCCGGCCGGCGCGACCGGCACGCCGCCGACGTGGTCGTGGCTCACCGCCGGCGTGTCGACCGGCGCGGTTCCGACGGTCGCGTGGGTCGCCGCCGCGGTCGGCCTCGTCCGCCTGTGCACGTTGCCGCGCTCGCTCGGCACGTGGCTCGTCGTCGCGCCCGGCCTCGTCGCCCCGCTGCTCGCGTGGTGGGCAAGCCCGTTCACGGGCCTCGGCACCGTCCCGTGGCCCGCCGTCCCCGCGTTCGCGACACTCGCCGGCCTCGGCCTCGACACGGCGATCCGGATCGTCGTCCGCGCCGCGACGCTCGCCGCACCCGGGCGCATCCCCGAGGCGGTCCGGACGCAGATCGCGGTGCTCCTCGCCGCGGTCGCGCTCGCGCTCGCCGTGACCCCGGGGCTGCGCGTCCACTACAACCGCACGGCCGCACCCGAGGTGCACGGCGCGACCGGACGGACGTAGCCGATGCACATCCTCGTCACCGCCGGCCCGACGCGCGAACACCTCGACCCGGTGCGCTACCTGTCGAACGCGTCGAGCGGCCGGTTCGGGGTCGAGATCGCCCGGGCAGCCGCGGCGCGCGGGCACGCGGTGACGCTGCTGCACGGCCCGATCGACTCGGCGGTCCTCGGGCGGCTCCCGGACGCGGTGGAGCGCGTCCCGATCGTCAGCACCGCCGACCTCAGCCGCGCCGCCCACGAGCGGTTCGCGGGCATTCAGGCGCTGTTCATGGTCGCCGCGGTGGCCGATTTCACGCCAGTCGCGTTCAGCGACGGCAAGATCAAGAAGACCGCATCCGACGTCCAGACGTTTGCCTTTCGCAAGACAGAGGATATCCTGAGGGGGCTCGGGGCGGCCAAGGCCGACCAGATCCTGGTCGGCTTCAACCTCGAGACCGACGGCGGTCACGACGAGGCGCGGCGAAAACTCGCGGCGAAGAACCTCGACCTGATCGTCGCGAACGGCCCGGCCAACCTCGGCTCGGACACCGCGACCGTGACGGTGCTCGACGCCGACGGCGTCGTCGGGTCGTGGCGGGACCGGCCGAAACACGAACTCGCGGACGAGTTGGTGCGGCTGGTCGAGGCCCGGACGGGCGGGGAGACGAACGGATGACGACACCGAAGACGACGGTCGCGATCGAGCGCCTCGCCCACGGTGCCGATCTGCCGCTCCCCCGCTACGAGAGCGCGCTCGCCGCGGGGGTCGACCTCCGGGCAGCGGTCGCCGAGACGTTCGAGATCGCGCCGGGCGGGCGCGCGCTCGTGCCGACCGGCATCCGGATCGCGCTCGCGCCGGGCACCGAAGCGCAGGTGCGGGCCCGCAGCGGGCTCGCGGTGCGCCACGGCCTCGCGGTCGTGAACGCACCGGGGACGATCGACGCCGACTACCGCGGCGAGATCCAGGTCTGCCTGATCAACCTCGGCGAGGTGCCGGTGGCGATCGAACGCGGGATGCGCATCGCGCAACTCGTCGTCGCGCCGGTGCTGCACGTCGTGTGGGACGAGGGCGGACGGTTCGACGAGACGGACCGAGGCGAGGGCGGCTTCGGTTCGACAGGGGAGGGAGTGACCGGTGGCGAAGAAGTCATCGAAACGGAGTGCGGGCGGCTCGAAACGTAGCCGCGCCCACGAAGAGACCGAAGACGTCGGGTTGTTCGGACGGCCACTCGTCCGCGACGCGCTGACGCTGCTGATCTTCGCGATCAGCGTCTACCTGTTCCTGAGCCTGTCGGCAGGACGGTCGCTGACCGGCCCGATCGGCGGGGTCGCGCGCGACGTGCTGACCTACCTGTTCGGCTTGCCGGGCTCGTTCCTGCTCGTCTGCATGCTGTTCGCGCTCGGCGTGATCAACCTGCTCGAGCGCTCGATCACCGTGAATCGATCGGTCGCGTTCGGTGTCGCCGGCAGTGTCCTGATGCTCGCGACCCTCGTCGCGATCCCGGAGATCGACACGAAGACGCCGGTGATGACCGACGATGCGGTCAGACTGGGCGGCATCTTCGGCGGCGGCATCGCGCGTTTTCTCGTCGCGTTCTTCCACACGTTCGGCGCGACGCTGATCGCGCTGACGCTGTGCACGGTGGCGCTGATCTTCGCGACCGACCGCGCGCTGCTGCCGCTGATCAAGCGGGGTCTCTCGTCGCTCGCGCGATTCGTCACGGCGCCGGCGCCGCAGATGCGGCCGCTCGAAGCGGACGGCGAATACGAAGAGGAAGACGCCGACGAGGAGGAGTGGGAGTACGTCGAGGTCGACGACGACGAGGAAGCCGGCGACGACGACGAGTGGGAGTACGAATACGAGGACGAGGAGGAAGAGGAAGAAGAGGAGGAGGAAGACGAAGCCCCCCCGCCGAAGCCGTCGCGCAAGGCGCGCTCCGTGACGCCGCCGAAGGCCGCGGCCGCGAAGAACGGCTCGAAGAAGCGGGGCAAGAAGGCCGCCGAGCCGGAGCCGACACCGGAGCCGGACCCCGAACCGGAGGTCGAGGAAGAGGCGCCCCTGCCGAAGCCGGTGCCCGAGCCGGTGATCCGCGGGCAGCACCGCTCCGATGAAGGCGGTCCGGCGCCCGACAAGAACGCGCCGATCGAGCCGCCGGACCTCGGTCACTTCGCCGGGCTGCCGCAGGACTCGACCTACGAGTTCCCGTCGTGGGACCTGCTCGACGAGCCGAAACCGGTCGACGAGTTGAAGGAAGCCGCATCGGTGCGACGCTGCGCCGAGCGGCTCGTCACCGCGCTGTCGGACTTCAAGGTCGAGGCGGAGGTCGTCGAGATCCAGAAGGGCCCGGTCGTCGCGATGTACGAGCTGAGCCTCGCACCCGGCACGAAGGTCCGCCAGATCACGAACCTCTCCGACGACATCGCGCGCGCGATCAAGGCGCCGAACGTGCGCGTCGTGTCGACGATCCCGGGCAAGTCGACGATCGGCATCGAGGTGCCGAACCAGTATCGCGAGACCGTGAGCGTGAAGGCGCTCGTGCGCGATCCCGCGTTCCGCAAGACGACCGCGGCGATCCCGCTATTGCTCGGCAAGGACGGCAACGGTGCGCCGCTGATCGAAGACCTCGCGCAGATGCCACACCTGCTCGTCGCCGGTGCGACGGGCGCCGGCAAGAGTGTCTGCCTGAACACGATCATCTTGAGCGTGCTGCTGACGCGTCGCCCCGAGGAGACGCAGTTGATCCTGATCGACCCGAAGATGGTCGAGCTGTCGCAGTTCCGGAAGATCCCTCACCTGATGACGCCGGTCGTCACCGACATGCGCCGCGCGCCGGGGATCCTCGACTGGGCGGTGCAGAAGATGGAGGATCGCTACGCGCTGCTCCACGACGCCGGCGTGCGCCACCTGACCGCCTACAACCGGCTGTCGGCCGAGGAGCGCGCGGAACGCCTCGAGGAGAACGCGCGCGATCCCGAGACGGCGCCCCCCTACCTGCCCTACATCGTGATCATCGTCGACGAGCTGGCCGACATGATGATGACCGCGGCCAAGGAGGTCGAAGCGTCGATCACGCGGCTCGCGCAAAAGTCGCGTGCGGTCGGCATCCACATCGTGCTCGCGACGCAGCGACCGAGCGCCGACGTGCTGACCGGCCTGATCAAGGCGAACATGCCGACGCGGATCTCGTTCCGCGTGTCGAGCAAGACCGACTCGCGAATCATCGTCGACCAAAACGGCGCCGAGCGGCTGCTCGGCATGGGCGACATGCTCTACCTGCCGCCCCGCTCGTCGATCCTCCGCCGCTGCCAGGGCACCTACGTCTCCGACGAGGAGATCCGGCGGATCGTGCGCCACGCGACGAAGGCGTCGGCCCCGCAGTTCGACGAGGAGCTGACCGGCGTCACGCCGTTCACCGAGCAGGCGAAGAAGAAGAAGATCAACGACGCGCTCTACGAGCAGGCGGTCGAGACGGTGCTCGAGACCGGCCGCGGCTCCACGTCGCTGCTCCAGCGCAAGTTCCAGATCGGCTACACCCGCGCCGCCCGCCTCGTGGACATCATGGCCGAGCAGGGAATCGTCGGCAAATACAAGGGCAGCCAGGCCCGCGAGGTCATCATCAGCTCTGAAGACTGGGAGAAGATGAAGGCGGATTCGTAGCAGCGAACTCGCACCCGACGCGTCGTTGCGACTTGGCGACGCGGTTTCGGGTCGAAATCGTGACGCGACGCACTTGGCGGGCGAACTTCGGGCCGATTCCGCCGTCCGTCGACGAGTCCGGCGCAAAAAGGGCCCGGTTCACCCCCGCCAAACGCGGTTCCGGCAGGTCTTGGCCCAAAAGATGGTCGCCAAGTCGTGCGCAGAACGTGCAAGCATCCGAGTCGATTGCGCGCCTGCGTCAGCGCCGCCGGACCCACCGGACAGGCGCATGAAGTAGTCGCTTTGGGTCGCCCGGCCGGTGGTGTTCGCCGGCGGTGTTCACGGGGCCGTTTTTGTTCCAAACGCCGGGGGCGCCCGCTATAATGACGCCCGTCCGGTCGCGGCGGTGCGAGGGGAACGACACCACAACGGACACGATCAGTCGACGATTCTCGGTCGACGTTCGTCGCGATCACCCCGCCCCCACGACCCGGAGACGGTCCGTCAACACCCGGAGCATCCAGCAGCGGAGCACGCCATGGCACAGTCCGACCGCAGTACGCAGTCCGCGAGCCGCGTCTGGTCCGAGCGGCTTCCATCGCCGCTCGAAGCGGTCGCGCTCGTGCTGTTCGGCATCTGTGTGCTGATGCTCGTCAGCCTGCTGCTCGACCCGCCGGCGACGCTCGGCCACACGGTCGAGGGCGGCGGCATCTTCTCGCCGGTCTACCGCGTCTTCGGCGCCGGCGTCTACGGCATCTGCCTGCTGACCGCGATCTGGTGCGCGATCATCTACTTCCGCGCACGGGTCGGCGAGGTGTGGCTCAAGGTCTTCGGCATCCTCGTGTTCGGCGTGTCGCTCGCGTCGTTGTTCGCGATCCTCGCATCGGACCGCGCGCTCGAGGTGCAATACGGCGGCACGATCGGGGCGGCGATCGCCCGCGGCGTCAGCGGTCTCAGTCCATGGCTGTCGGTGCCGTTGGTCGGCGTCGTGCTCGCGATCTCGGCGGTCTTCGCGACCGACTGGTTCTTCCAGGGACTCCTCCGCGGCGACCGCGAGTTCCCCCACACGACCGCGCCGACGCACCGTCACGCGACGCCGCGTCGTGCGACCGCGACCGCCACGGCGGCCGCACCGGCGCCGGCGATCGATCCCACGTCGGACCCGGCGGTCCGGCCGAAGCCGGCGCCAGATGAAGGCGCTGGCGAAGACGCGGACGAACCGCGGATCATGCGGCGGATCGTCCCCGACGTCGACACCGCCAAACCGGTCGTCGAGTCCGTCGACGAGGACGAGATCGCTGACGCCGAGCCCGACGAGGACGTCGAAGAGGTCACGAGCGACGTCGACGACGACCACGCGGTCGGCTCCGACGGCATCCGGCTGTTCATGCCGACCGCCGAGGCGCAAGGCGACGACGTCGACGAGGAAGAGGAAGACGAAGGCGAGGAACAAGCCGACTCGGAAGACGCCGCCGAAGAAGACGACGAGTACGAATACGAGTACGAGGAAGTCGACGAGGACGAAGCGGACGGCGACGAAGCGGACGAAGAAGAGGAAGACGAAGAGGACGAAGACGAGGAATACGAGTACGAATACGTCGACGACGAGGAGGCGGACGAAGAGGACGCTGACGACGACGAAGAGTACGAATACGAAGAAGAAGAAGAAGACGACGCGGAAGAAGACGAAGACGAAGCCGAGGAAGAGGACGAAGACGACAGCGAGTACGAGTACGAGGAGGACGATGACGGCGACGAAGCCGAGTCCGACGACGAAGAGTACGAGTACGAAGACGAAGAGGAAGAGGAAGAAGACGAAGAGGCGGAAGACGAAGAAGTCGACGAGGAAGCCGATGAGGACGTCGAAGAAGACGAGCCCGTCGTCAGCGACGGTTTCCGCATCGCGTTCGCCGACGAGGACGAGTCGTCCGACGAGGAGGAGCCGGAGGCTCCGGCGTTCGTCGAGCCGGAGACCGTCGCCGAGGACGAGGCGGACTACGAGGTCGTCGCGACCCAGCCGGTCGAGGCCGAGGCGGTAGAGGTCGACGAAGCCGAAGACGAAACAGCCGACGTCGAGCCGGAGACCGAAGAGGTCTTCGCTCTCGACCTCGACGAGGACGACGACGACGCCGCGCCGCAGATGATCTTCTCGGAAGCCGACGCCGACGAAGAGGACGCTCCCGACGAGGAGGAGCCGGCCGCCGAAGCGCCGCCAACCAAGCAGGCATACGAAGACCTCGGCGTGACGGACCTCGCGGACTACGACCCGGAGGATTTCGACGCCGCCGAGGCGGAGCCCGATGAGGCCGCGACCGCGCTCGATAGCGACCCCGCCCAGGATTTCGCGTCCGCGCCGGCGGACGACGACGACGCCGACCCGTTCGCCGACGCCCCGACGACCGGCAATCTCTTCGACGACGACACGCCCCCCGCGCCGAAGACGAAGCGCCGGCGACGCGGCGCGAACGCCGCGCTGGAGTCCGCGATGAACGAGCTGGTCCCGTCGCTCGACCGGATGCGCGACAAGATCGCTCATCTCGAGACCGACGAGGACAGCGAAGCGCTCTACCGTCGGGCGGCCCGCGAGGTCGTCACGAGCGCGCGCGCCAGCACCCAGGGCCTTCAGAAAGCCTTGAACGTCGACGTGATCCAGGCCAATCAGATCATGGCGCGCCTGGAATCCGACGGCATCGTCGGGCCGCAGGTCGGCCGGCGCCAAGCCCGCGAAGTGCTCCTGACTCGCCAGGAGTTCGACGAGCTCGACGACGCCAGCGCGTCCTGACCGACGGCCGCCGCCCGGCCGCGACCCACGTCCCGAGTTTCGACCAGGAACGGCGCATGAAAGTCGCGATGATCAGCCTCGGCTGCGCGAAGAACCTCGTCGACTCCGAGGGGCTGCTCGGCCGCCTCGTCGAGCACGGCGACGTCGAGATCGTCGGCGACCCGGACGGTGCCGACGGCGTGATCGTCAACACGTGCGGATTCCTGCAATCGTCGCGCGACGAATCGGAGTCGATCACGCGCGAGATGCTCGCGCTCAAGGAAGCCGGCCGCGTGAAGTGGGTCGCGATGGCGGGCTGCCTCGTCGAACGCTACGGCCAGGAACTCCAGACCGACTTCCCGGACGTCACGTTCCTCGGCTTCGACGACTACCAGCGCGTCGAGGACGTCGTGCGCGACGCCGACAGCGGCGGTCGCAACGCCCCCCCACCGCCGTCGCACCGTGGCGCCCGCGAGCACCAGGGCATCCACGGCAACCGGCTGTTGCTGACGCAGGAGAGCTTCGCCTACCTGCGCATCTCCGAGGGCTGCAACCTCAAGTGCTCGTTCTGCGTGATCCCGGCGATCCGCGGCGCGTTCAAGAGCCGGCCGATCGACGACATCGTCGGCGAGGCGGCGGCGCTCGCGATGACCGGAGTGCGGGAACTGGTCGTCGTCTCGCAGGATTCGACCTACTACGGCCGCGACGACGGTGCGTTCGCGCTGCCGACGCTGCTCCGCGAGCTGTCGGCCGTGGACGGGATCGAGTGGATCCGGCTGCAATACATGAACCCGGCGTTCACGACCGACGAGACGCTCGACGCGATCGCCGAGATCCCGGCCGTCGTTCCCTACATGGACATCCCGATCCAGCACGCCGCCGACGCGACGCTGAAACGCATGCGCCGGGCCCCGGGCACCGACGGCATCCGCCGCTGTCTGCTGGCCGCCCGCGACCGCATCCCGGGTCTGACGCTGCGCACGACCGTGATGGTCGGCTTCCCCGGCGAGACCGACGGGGAGTTCGGCGAGATGCTCGACTTCCTCGACGAGATCCGCTTCGACCGCCTCGGCTGCTTCCGCTTCTCCCCGGAACCGGGGTCGTTCGCGATCGACCTGCCGAACCCGGTCGACGACGAGACGAAGGAAGCGCGCTTCCACGCGCTGATGGAACGCCAGTCGGCGATCACGAAGCAGTCGCAGCAGGCGCGCGTCGGCCAGGTGCTCCCGGTGATGGTCGACCTGCCCGACGCGGGCGAGGACGGCTGGGCGATCGGACGCACCGCCGGTGACTCCCCGGAGGTCGACTGCGTCGTCCTGCTCGAAGGCGACGGCTGGACGCGGGGCGGCCCCGTCCCGGTCGAGATCATCGATCGCCACGAGTTCGACCTGATCGGCCGCGCCGCCGGAGACGCGCGATGAACACGCCGAACCGGCTGACGATGAGCCGCATCCTGATGGCGATCGGCGTCTTCGTGCTGTTCGCGCTGATCCGCCGCGCGCAGGCGGGCAACGAAGTGCTGCAGGAAGGCCTGCCCGCATTCGGCTGGACCGGCCTGATCCTGTTCATCGTCGCCGCGCTGACGGACGTGCTGGACGGCTACCTCGCGCGTCGCCGCAAGATCGTCAGCGACTTCGGCCGCATCGCCGACCCGTTCGCCGACAAGATCCTGATCTGCGGCTCGCTCGTGTTCATCTGCGCGACCGACGGCCTCGCCGACATCGTGCCGCCGTGGGCGGTCGTCGTGATCCTCGGGCGCGAGTTCCTCGTCACCGGGATCCGCGGCTTCATCGAGGCGCGCGGCAAGTCGTTCGCGGCGCGCGCGGCCGGCAAGTTGAAGATGCTGCTGCAGTCCGTGCTCGTCGGCGGTGTCTTCTTCAAGTTCGGTCCGGGCCGCGACTGGACGCACATCGACTTCATCCTGCTGTCCCTGATGCTCGCGACCGTCGCGGTCACGGTCTACTCCGGCTGGGCCTACGTGCGCGGCGCGATGCGCATCCTCCGCGAAGACGACGCCGCCGACGAGACCGAGCCCAGCGACGTATGAACGCGATTCACCACGTCATCGGGACGTTCTTCGGGACCGGGCACGCGCCGTTCGCATCCGGCACCGTCGGCAGCGCGGCGATCGCCGTGGTCGTGTTCGGGCTCACGCTCGTCGTGCCGCCGGAGTGGTATCTCGCGACCTGCGCGGCACTGGCGCTCTTCTACTTCGTGCTCGGCGTCCCGGCCGGCACCTGGTGCGAGCGCCGCTGGGGCAAGGACCCGAGCCAGTGCGTCGCCGACGAGGTGGTCGGCTTTCTGATCGGCGTCGCGTGGTGGACGCCCCCGGACTGGCGGGCGATCGTCGCGGCCTTCTTCCTGTTCCGGCTGTTCGACGTCGGCAAGGTCTACCCGGCCAACCGGCTCGAACGCCTGCGCGGCGGATGGGGTATCATGCTCGACGATGTGGTGGCCGGCCTCTACACGCTCGCGGCGATGGTGCCGATCCGGGTGTTTCTCTGGCCGTAGGACGTAGCGGGACCGCCCGGGCACACTGCCAGAGGAGAGGACGTCGAGGATGGCGAGACGAACGGCTGCGAGTCCCCGTGCGAATCGGGGTGGCGGCGCCCGGCGAGGCCGGCGCGGTGGCGGACTCGCGGCGAAGATCGCATCCGCGTTCGCCGCGACGATTGCGGTGCTTATGGGTGCCGGCGGGTTCGTGATCTACAGTCAGGCATCGTCGGCGCTGGACGAAGAGGTCGACAGCACCGGCACGACGGTGGCTCGGAGCATCGCGCTGCAGGGCATCGACACGTGGCAGGGGCTGCAGAAAACCGCACCCCAGCGACTCGCGAGCCTCGCGACGATCCGCGCCGGCGACGAGGACATCGACGTCGACGTGATCGACGTGTTCATCCAAGACGACCGCACGAAGAAGTTCGTCGCGAAGGCGAAGCGCCGCTCCGCGACGTTCTCCCCGACCCGCGGCACGCGCAACTTCATCGCGGTCGGCTCCGACGGCACGAGCGTGGAAACCGCGACCGAGATCGAGGAGGGCGAGATCGAACTCGAGGGCCGGGTCGTGCCCGCACGCTCGTTCGTCCACCCGATCTACGAGGGCGGTCGCCGCATCGGCCACGTGCGGCTGATCCTCAGCGAAGACCGCGTCGCCGCGCGCAAGCAACGCCTCGCGATCATGATCTTCGTCGTGACGCTCGGCACGATCCTCGCCGGCGTCGCCGTGAGTCTGGTCCTCGCCAACGCGCTCACGACGCCCCTCGGAAACCTGGTCGACGCCGTGGACGCGGTCGCGCGCGGCAATTACGACCGACGGGTGCACGTGCGCTCGGGCGACGAGATCGGCGTGCTCGCACAGTCGATCGACGCGATGACCGAATCGCTTCGCGAGGGCGAGGAGAACCGCGCTGCGCTCGAGGAACGCGACCGCGAGATGTCGCTCGTCGCCGACCTGCGCCGCAACCTGCTGCCGAACGAACGGCCGGACGTCGCCGGGTTCGAGATCGAAGCGAGCTACCGCCCCACCACGCGCGTCGGCGGCAACTACTACGACTTCCTCGAGTTCAAGGACGGCCGCATCGCGGTGCTCGTCGCGAACACCGCCGGAGAGGGCGTGCTCGCCGGCTTCACGATGAACCTGTTCCGCGGCTTCGTGCACGCCGAGACCGCGTGGGCCGACGACCCGATCGCGATGCTCGAGCGCGTGAACCGCCACTTGAACCGCGACGTGAAGAAGGGCATCTACGTCACGTGCCTGATGGTGCTCGTCACACCCGGCTCCGACGAGGTGCAACTGATCAACGCCGGCCACCTGCCGGTGCTGATGTGGTCGGCCGAGGAGCGAAAGCTCCGCGTCGCGAGCACCGACGGGATCGCCCTCGGCTTCGACGACGGTCCGATCTTCGACGCCCGCCTGAAGGCGAGCCCGATCACGCTGAACAAGAACGACCGGATCGTGCTCTACACCGAGGGCGTCTACAAGATCCGCTCCGCCGACGGCGACGAACTCGGCGAGGCCGGCTTCAACAAGCTCGTCGCGAAGAACGCACCGATGCACTCGGCCGCGTTCATCAACCTCGTCGAGCGGCAGATGGAGAAGTTCCGCGAGGGCGGCGAGGAGACCGGCGACTACACGATCATCACGCTGAAGAGGGTGTGACGATGGAGATCGCGGCGTTCCAGCGGCGGATCGAAGCGCTCTACCTCGACAAGGACCGCGCCCGCGGCATCGGTGGGACGTGGCTCTGGTTCACCGAGGAGGTCGGTGAACTCGCCGAGGCGATCCGGCTCGGCGACCGCGACAAGATCACCGAGGAGGCCGCCGACGTGCTCGCGTGGCTGAGCACGCTCGCGAGCCTGTCCGGCGTCGAACTCGACGCGGCGGTGGCGGCGAAGTACGGCGACGGCTGTCCGAAGTGCAGCGCGATTCCGTGTAACTGCACCGAGGACAGCGCGTCACTACCGACGTGAACGCCGATGACGCCCGCCCCCCTGCCGACGCCCTCGCGCTGATCGCGGTCAACCGTCCGGTCTTCGGTCGGTTCCACTACACGGTCCCGGACGCCGCCCGCGACACGCTCCGCGTCGGCTGCCGGGTCTCGGTGCCGTTCGGTCACGCCGAATCGACCGGCGTGTGCGTCGGTTTCGACGACACCGCGCCGTCGGAAGCCGGCGCGCTCAAGCCGATCCACCACGTGATCGATGCGGAACCGCTGTTCACCGCCGAGATCCTCGAACTCGCCGAGTGGATGGCGCGCTACTACCTGTGCCCGCTCGGCGAAGTGCTCGCGAGCTTCTTGCCGAGCAGCGTCGCGCGGACCCAGCGGGCGGTCGCGACCGTGAGCCTCGACCCGGACCGAGGCGATCCGGAGGCGACCGCCGCCGATCGCGAACGACGCGCACCGAAGCAAGCGGCGCTGCTCCGCTACCTCGCGAAGACCGACCAGATGCCGCTGAAGACGCTCCGCGGCGAGGACGTCTTCTCCGACGGCGCCTACCGTGCACTCCTCGAGCAGGGGTGGATCCGCGTGCTTCGCGGCCCGGCGACCGCGGCGCTCCCGACCCGTCCCGCCGGCACCGGCGACGGCACCGAGACGCCGCTCGAACTCACACCCGAACAACGCGAAGCCGTGGACGCGATCGACGGCGCCGCGAACACGTTCGCGCCGTTTCTCCTGCACGGCGTGACCGGCAGCGGCAAGACCGAGGTCTACCTGCAGGCGATCGCCCGCCGCATCGACGCCGGCGAGCAGGCGATCGTGCTCGTCCCCGAGATCGCATTGACCCCCCAGACCGTCGACCGCTTTCGGCGACGCTTCCGTTCGGTCGCGGTGCTGCACAGTGCGCTCACCCCGCGCGAACGCAGCGACGCGTGGCTCGCGATCCGCCGCGGCGAGGTCGACGTGACGATCGGGCCTCGAAGCGCCGTGCTCGCGCCGTGCCCCCGCCTCGGCATCCTCGTCGTCGACGAGGAGCACGAGCCGACGTTCAAGCAGCAAAACGCCCCGCGCTACCACGCGCGCGACATCGCCGTCAAACGCGCCCACCAGACCGGCGTTCCGGTCGTGCTCGGGAGCGCGACGCCGAGCATCGAGTCCTACCACAACGCGTCGACGGATCGCTACCGGCTGCTCCGCCTGCCCGAGCGCGTCTCGGGTCGCTCCCTGCCGTCGATCACCGTCGTCGACCTCGCGTCGGACTCCGCGTTCAAGCGCAAGTCGTCGATCGTCGGCCAGACGCTGCAGGACGCGCTGTCGGAGACACTCGTCCGCGGCGAACAGGCGCTCCTGTTCCTCAACCGCCGAGGCTTCCACACCGTCAACGTCTGCCGCGACTGCTCGACCCCCGTGCGCTGCCCGAACTGCGACCTGACGATGACGTTCCACAAGGGACGAAACCTGCTCGCGTGCCACGCCTGCGAACACCGGATGCGCCCCCCCACGCGCTGCCCGGAGTGCCAGAGCGGCGAGGCGATGTCGTTCTACGGGCTCGGCACCGAACGCGTCGAGGAGATCGTCGCCGCGTGCTTCCCCGACGCGCGCATCGAGCGGATGGACAGCGACACGATGACGAAGCCCGAGTCGTATCGCGACGTGCTCGCGCGGTTTCGGGCGCGGGAGATCGACGTCCTCGTCGGCACGCAGATGATCGCAAAGGGGCTGCACTTCCCCGGCGTGACGCTCGTCGGCGTGATCTCGGCGGACACCGCGCTCGGCCTCGCCGACTTTCGCGCGGCCGAGCGGACCTTTCAGCTGCTGACGCAGGTCGCGGGTCGCGCCGGACGCGGCGACGCCCCCGGACGCGTGATCGTGCAGACGCTGGACCCCGGACACTACGCGATCACCGCCGCGCAGTCACAGGACTTCGAAGGCTTTGCCGCACGCGAGATCGGGATGCGCGAGCGCTATGGGCTGCCGCCGTTCATGCGACTGCTCCGGATCACGCTTCACGCGACCGACGAGGCCAAGGTGCGCAACGCCGCGCGCGCCTGCGCCGACCTGCTCGAAGCGACACGCACCGCCGACGTGCAAGTGCTCGGTCCGGCGCCGGCACCGATCTTCAAGCTGAAGAACCGCTACCGCTTCCACGCGCTCGTGAAGGCACCGACCCCGGCCGGCATCCAGCGCGCGTTCGCGGCGCTGCACGAGAGTCCGTCCACGTGGCGGCGCGGCGTGTCGATGCAGCTCGACGTCGACCCGCAGGGGCTCGCCTGAGCTACTGGAAGTCGGCGCGGTTGGCGAGCCACCACTCGAAGCACGCCTGGCGCGACTCGAAGTGGTTGTTCGTCAGCGCGCCGATCGCCTTGACGAGCGACTGCACGACGAGGTCGTGCTGCTCGGCCCGGAGGAACGTCAGCAACACCGGCACCTGGTTCGGGTCGCCGCACTTCCCGAGGCCGAGCGCCGCCTGTCCGCGGACGAGCGGCACCGGGTCGCGCAGCGCGTTGACGAGGAAGCCGCGGCACTCGGGCGCCCCGATCTGCCCGAGCGCACCGACGACCGGCAGGCGCACCTGCGGCTCCGGATCCGCGAGCAGCCCGGTCAGCGGCACGACCGCTTCGAGCGACTCGCGCGTCACCAGGTCGCGCACCGCGCGCGCGGCGTTGCACCGCACGCCGATGTCCTCGTCGTGAAACAGCTCGAGGATGGGGCGTAGCGGCGTGGTCGGGTCGGCGCGATGGCCGAGCGCGTGGAGCGCATTCGCGCGCACCTCGGGCGACCGTTCGTCGAGCGCGCGCAACAGGATCCGCGTCGCGCGCGGATTCGTCGCATAGCCGAGGCTCCACACGGCGATCAGCTCGCGATCCTCGTTGTCGCCCCCCACCGTCGAAGCGATGGCGTCGAAGTTCGCGTCGACGTAGCGTGCGAGCACGCGGTCGAGCTGGCGGCCCGCGAGTGCCTTCGTGCCCGGATCCCGGGCGTTGCGGAGTTGCTGGTCGAGGGTGAGGAAGAGCCGCTCCGGGCTCTCCTCGCGGCCGTAGTTGCCGACGGTCGACGCCTCCGGCTGCGCGACGCGCAATCGGGGCGGCTCGGGCTTGGCCGTCTCCTGGGGCGCCGAGGAGCAGCCGACGAGGAGGGCCGCGGCGAGCGCGGCGAGGCGAGGGGTCGTGATCATGGAGTCGGCGTCCTTCGGAGCGGGTCCGGGCGGTTCGACGACGGGCAGCGCGCGAGCCCTGCGCAAAAAACGGGCGCACCCCGTCGGGTGCCCAAAACGAGACCTGTTCAGTCCGTTTTTTTCCCGAGCCGGCCGAAACCGCCGGTCTCGGTCAAGACCGGCGCGCATCGTATCGAAAAAACCACAGGGCGGCCACGGCGCCGGCCCCCATCCAGCACCCGACGGAGTGACCCCATGGACGATCTCGCTCGCACGTTCTCGACGACGCAAGGACTTCGGTCGCTGTTCGACTCGTTCCCGCGCCACTGCTCGCAGTGTGACCACGTCTACGAGTCGCTCGACGCCCTGCTGGTCGAGACCGTGAACTTCCCCGGCGCCGGCTGCCTTCGCGAGTCGACGAGCGTCGGCGAGATGCCGTTCGTCGAGCTGGTCCGCCAGTGCCGTTGCGGCGCGACGCTGATCGAGCATTGCCAGGATCGCCGCAGCACGTCCCGCGACGGTGCCGCCCTGCGCGCCTGCTTCTCCGACGCGCTCGACGAGATGGCCTCTCAGGGGCTGATCAAGATCGAGACGATCCGCTTCCTGCGCGAGATGATCCGCAGCGCGAACAAGTCGAGCGACGGTCAGCCGGAGTAACGCAAACGGGCCCGGGAATCCCCGAGCCCGTCGATCACGCATGCGTCGGACGTGCGTCTACGAGAGCAGCTCCTGGCGGTTCTTCTTCAGCTGCTCCTTGAGGCGCGTCAGGATGTTCGAGTGGATCTGGCAGACGCGGGACTCGGTCAGGTTCAACACCTCGCCGATCTCCTTCATCGTCAGGCCCTCGAAGTAATACATGATGATGATCAGACGCTCTTTCTTCGTGAGGTTGCGCGTCACGAACTCGAGCACGTCTTTCTGGTGCAGGCAGTCGAGCGGTGTATCCGCGTCCTTGTCGGCGAGCACGTCGACCTTCTCGACCGACTTGTCGTCGTCGCCGTCGTCCCACTTCTCGCTCAGCGAGTAGACCGTGACGGCGCTCGCCTCCTCGAGCATCGCGTTGAACTCGGCCAGCGAGATGTCGAGTTCCTTGGCCATCTCGAAGTCGGTGGGCTTGCGACCGTAACGACTCTCGAGCGCCTTGTACGCCTTGTCGATCTTGTGTGCCTTGAGGCGGACGAGACGCGGGACCCAATCCTGCGAGCGCAGCTCATCGAGGATCGACCCGCGGATGCGCGTCGTGCAGTAGGTCTTGAACTTGATGCCGCGCTCGAGGTCGAAGCCGTCGATCGCGTCCATCAAGCCGAAGATGCCGGCGCTCGTCAGGTCGTCGAGCTCGATCGACTTCGGGAGCGTCGCGAGCAACCGCTCGGAGATGTACTTCACGAGGGGCAGGTAGCGCTCGATCAGCAGGTTGCGGAGGTTCTCGTCCCCCGTCCGCTTGTAGGTCGCCCAGATGCCCTCGAGCCCGGTCTCAGTCACGGTCTTCTTCACTGTGAGGTCTCCCGTCATGCGCTCGGCTCGCAAACCGAAGCGATAACAGGGCAGACCACTGGCCGGACTGAGGCCGGACGCCCTGAGAAAGCTCGGTCGGAACCCTTCCCGGATACCGCCTGTTTCCGTGGGGAGCATGCCTCACCTGACTCCAACAGAGCCGATCCCGACGTCCCTCGGGGCTCGACGCGCCCGAAACCCTCTCGACCGAGGCGGCTATCTTGGCGATAACCACTTCTCCAGCAATAACTTGTGGCGGCAAGCGCTGGACGAGAGCAATCTCGGGGCGAGAACTCTACCCGATCGGCTCCCAGAGTCAAGAGGGCTTCTCTCAAAATACGACGCTTTCGGCTTCTGTCGAATGTCAGGCGATGGTCGCCCACCCACGTGTTGAGTAGCGCCGCTATCGGAAACGCCCCGCCGGGACTGTAGCGGAATCCCGAAATGATCGACAATTTCGCAAGTCGTTAAATGAAATGGACTTGCGACGTCGATCAGGGCGCCTTCGGAGCGCCTTCCTCGGGCGTTTCGGAGCCCGACACGCGGCGGGCGCTGACGATTCGGTCGCCGGGAAGCGTCCGCCCGACCACCTGCATCCCCTCCACCACCCGGCCGAACACCGTGTAGCGCTGATCGAGGTGCGGCCGGGGGACGAGGCAGATGAAGAACTGGCACGACCCCGTGTCCGGCCCGAGTTTGGCCATCCCGACCGTGCCGGCCTCGAACGGCGCCGCGGAGTGCTCGTCGCCGAGCGTGAACGCGGCCGAGCCGTAGCCGGTGCCCTCGGGATCCCCCCCCTGCACGACGTGATTCGGCACGACGCGGTGCATCGGCAGGCCGTCGTAGAACCCGCGATCCACGAGGGCGCAGAACGCCTCGACGTGTGCCGGCGCACGGTCGCGATCGAGGCGGAGGCGAACGGTGCCTCGCGTGAGTTGGAGTACGACCTCCGGCCGACGGCCGACCGGGGTGCCCGGCACCGGCGGCTCCGGTCGAACGCCGCGGTAGTCGACCTCGGGGCGACCGCCGTCGAGCGCGCCGAGGCGCACGGTCGCGCCGTGGCGCACGAGTGGCGACGGGTCGTCGAGCGCGGCTTCCAGACGGGGCCGCTGCGTGGTGCCGCCGAGCCGGACGAGGGCCGCGAGGATCGCGAGGCGCGCCTCGGCGGTCGGCATGTCGGGATTGCGCGCGGCTCGATCGGCCGCCCGGGCGAGCGCGGGGATCGCCGCCGCGTCGCCGCGGGCAGCGAGGCACTCGGCCGCATGGGCGCGCACGCCCGCGACCGGATCGTCGAGCACGCGCGCGAGGCGGGCGGTCACGCCGCTCGCGTCCTCGGCCGCGGCCCACCCGTCGAGCGCCGCGAGCCGGACGGTCGCGTCGGCGTCGCCGAGGCCATCGTGCGTCGACGCGCCGGCGGCGCGGTAGTAGGCCGCGCGGACGCACGCGTCGGACGCGGTCCCGTATTCGTCGAGCGAGTCGATCACGCGGGGGTCGATGGCGACGAGCGCCGTGATCGCCGCACCGCGCACGGTCGCCTCGCGGTCGTTCGCGAGCCGATCGCGCAGCGCCCGGAGCACCGTGGCCCGGGTCGCGCCATCGAGGTGTGTGCCGAGGCGCGCGAGCGCGGCGGCGGCTTCCCAGCGAACATACGCGTGCTCGTGGGAAAGTGCATCGACGAGCAGCGTCGCGAATCGACCGTCGGGTTGCACCGCCGCGAGTCGCGCCGCGGCGACCGCGACCTCCGGTGCCGAGCCGGCGAGGGCACGCTTCATCGCAGGCGCGTCGTCCAGCGGTTCGGAGCGGCGTCGCAGCGCGTCGAACGCGGCGGCCCGCACGTCGATGTCCGCATCCGACAGGGCTGCCACGAGTGCCGGCACGACAACGGCGATCGCGGCGTCGATGTCCCGCTCGAGCGGCGGGGCCTCGCCGGTGATCGGATCCGGTCGGGTCGACTGAATGGTTGCGAGGGCGTTGGCTGCGTGACTGCGGACACGGGGGCGCGCATCCCGCAGTGCTTCGCCCAACGGCTCGACGACGCGGGCGTCGCGCAGTCGGAAGCACGCGTCGGCCGCAGCGCACGCGACGGCCGTGTCGCGATCGGCCAGCGCCGCGACGATCGCCTCGAAGCCGCGTGCCGCGCGAAGGTGGCCGAGGGCCGCGATCCCCGCGGCGCGCACCCGTGCATCCGGATCGCGGACGAGCCCGAGCAATTCCGGCACGAACCGGCCGTCTCGCGCGATCGAGATCGCGACGGCCGCCGTCGCGCGCACGCGCGGCTCGTTGTCGTCGAGCCGGGTCGTGAGCGCGAGCCTCGCATCGCGATCGCCGACGCGGCCGAGCGCGAGCGACGCCCGGGCGCGCACGACCGCGTCCGGGCTCGCGAGCAGCCGACGCAGTGTCGCACCGCGCAGGTCGCGGTCGCGCTCGATCCGTTCGATCACCGTGAGCGTGCGGGCGCGGGCCGGTGCGGCGTCCGGCGGCGTGAGCCCGGTCTCCGGGCCACCGCACCCGGCGAGCAGTAGGCCGGCCGCGATCGAGAAGGCGAGCCGGGCACGAGTCCGCATCGCGATTGCCTCCGAAAGGTCCACTCGTGGTATAGAGCGGCACCCATCGACGGTCAATCGGTCACAGCCGCGGCACGACCGTGAGTTGCAGAGCGAGGTGGTAGATCAACAGCGCGGTGTAGAACACCATCACGATCGTCATCATGCGCGGCACCGACAAGAACGTCTTGTGGAGCACGAGCACGAGCAGGAACCCACCGATCGCCGCGCTCTTGACGAGGATGAACGGAAGCGTGCCGAGATCGAGGAACCACTGCGCGATCGGGTTCGCCTCGGTGCCGCCGCGTTGAATGAACACGAGCGTGAAGTAGGCGTCGAGCACGTTGAGCGTGAGGATCGCGAGGAAGATCGTGACGATGCGCGGGTCGTAGCGGTCGACGTAGATGTTCTCGGTCTCGCCCGGGCGACGGCCGGCGCGACGTCGGCCACCGAAGAACGTGTAGCGACTGATCATCGGCGTCGGTCGTCGGCGACGATCGTGGCCGTGGCGGCGGCAGGACTCGCTCGTCGACGCGTCGTCGGGCCGCTCGGTCGCTGGTTGCTCGATCTTGTCCACGCTCGATTCCCCCATGGTGGCGCCGACAGGCGCCGGCTGTGGTCCTATCGGCATCCCCGATCGCGCGATCCAGTCCGCGCCATGCAAATCTTTTTGATTTACATGTGCAATGCTCACCGCTGTAGGTATACTGCGCGCCCGATAGGAGGACCCATGCTCGATCCCGGCCCCGCCCGCGCAGCCGCTGCCCACCGAGACCCCCGCATCGCGCGCCTCTACCGCGACGAGCGCGCTCCGACGCTCGCGCGCGTCCGGCGCATCGTCGACGATCCCGACGACGCGGAGGACGTCGTCCACGACGCATTCCTGCGCGTGCTGGCGCAATGGTCCGGGCTCGACGCGCGACGCTCCCCGGCTGCGTGGCTCCACACGGTCGCCCGCAACTGCGCGATCGACCTGCTGCGGGAACGCACCCGCCGCCCCGCTCGCAAGCCGTTGCCCGACGAACTCGAAGCCGAGGCGTCGTCCCGAGACGAGGAGCGCGTGCTGCCCGACGTCGTCCAGGCGCTCGCGCGCCTTCCGCAGCGTCTCGCGCTGCCGCTGCTGCTGCACGCGATGGACGACAAGAGCCTCGACGAGATATCGGCGCTGACCCGCACGTCGCGGGGCAACGTCCGCGTTCGCATCCACCGCGCACGCCAGTTGTTGCGCGATCGCCGATGAGCGGTGACGACCGCTCCCGCCCGTCGGACCGTGACGTCGCGCGCGCGTATCGCGGTATCGCCCAGATCTACCACAGCGGTGGTCTGCACCGGTTGGCGCGGGACTACTTCGACCTCGTCGCGGCGCGCTTCCCCGACGAGCCGGCGATCGCGGCACGAGCCCGGCTGTGGGCGGCTCGCTGCTCGGTCGCCTTGGGCGAGACCGTGACCGCCCGGCGCCGATTCCGTTCGGTGGTGCGTGACCGTCGTGCGCCGGGCGCGCTTCGTGTCCACGCGGCGCTTCGGCTCGCGCCACTGCTCGACGCCGCATCGCGAGCGCGGACGATCGCCGGGTGGCACGCGCGGCTCGATCGCGAGGCGACTGCACGCATGCGACACCGAATCGCCGAACGGCTCCGGGCCGACGGCCGGCATCGCGACGCCGGTTGAAGCGCTACAGCCAGTGCGGCCCGAGGATATCGTCGTGTGCGGGATCGACGAAGACGATCCCCGCGAGGAAGTCCCAGACTTCCGCGAAGTCGACCGCGACCTCCGCGAGCACGAGCGCCGCGTGCGCCTCGACGCGCACCTCCCAGAACGTCCGCTTCCACGCCGTGAGCGGATTCGAGCTGGTCGCGCCGATCGTCAGCGGGCCCACCGCGACGAACGCGCGCGAGTCGAGCAAGACCGGCGGATGCCAGCGTCCCTGCCAGCCGATACCGGCACCGAAGCCCGACATCGCCGAGAGCTGAGCGAGTTCGGTCGCGCGCAGGTCGACGCCGATCCCGGGCCCGACGCCGACGCCGACGCGGACGATCTCGAGCGCATCGAGCACTCGGTTCGGGATCCACATCGCCGCCTGCACGAGAAACGGCGGACCCGAGGACTCGTCGTCGTCGAGAGCGGCGCGCGTCGCCGGGGCAGCGGGCGGTGGCGAGGCGCATCCCGCGGCAACCACGCAGAGCGCGGCGACCAAGGCCGCCGCACGCGCGGTGGTGATCACGGGTTCAGCTTGAACTGCACGTAGTCGAGATCGACGTACGAGGTGGGCGACGCGCCGAACGTCACGGCGACGAACAGGAAGTCGCCGGTCGGCAGCCCGGAGAGCATCGGGATCGACACGCCACCGCCGACACCGGCCGTCGGCAACGTGAACGGCGTGGGCGGCAACAGCGTGTAGACCGCGCCCGACTGCAGGTGGACGAGCGCCGCCATCAGATAGGTGTTCGGCAGCGAGCTACCCGCCCAGTTCGCGATCGCGAACGAGAGCGGCAGCGAGTTGCCGATCTGCACCGAGTTCTGGCCGAGCTTGAGCGTGACGACCGACCCGGGCTTGTTGATCGACGCCATCGTCGGGAGGCCCAGGTGGTCGAACTTCACCGGCCACGCGAACGCGTCGCGCGTCGCGAACGTGACCTTCGCCTGCTCGTCGAAGTTCGACGGGCCGGAGCGGGTCATCGTGGCGAACGCGTTCGACAGGTACTTCTGGGTCACGAGGTGGCGGGAGTTCTCGTCGTTGGCAGCGCCGACGAAGTTGTGGTCGCCGCCGGCGATCGTCGTGAACGTCACCGGCACCGACGCGGCGAGGAGCGCCGCGTGCATGTCGATCGAGTGCTGGATGTCGACGACGCCATCGTCGTCGCCGTGGAACAGGAAGACCGTCGTCGGCTTCAAGTGCGCCGCCGAGTATTGCGCGTCGCGGATGTCGTATTCCGCGGTCGTGTAGGTCTTGCCGGAGAGGATCTGCCCCTCCCAGCCCTGCGGCGGATCGGCCTCGTAGCCGTTGTTCTGCACGTCAGCGGTGGTCGACGGTCGCGTGATCGGCGAGAGCGCCGCGACGAACGCGAACGTCCGGGGCGCCATCTTCGCGGTGTTCAGCGCGACGAACCCGCCGGCCGAAGCGCCCCAAAGGAAGACGCGCTGCCGGTTGACCGGGAAGGTGTCGAACATGTACTTCGTCGTGCGAAGCACGTCGATCGCCTGGAGCTTGCCGAAGTCGGCGTTGTTCGGCCGCCCGCTGTGGCGGAAGTTCATCTGGACCGTGTAGACGTTGTGCGTGTCGGCCCAGATCTGCGCGACCGAATCGTAGTCGTCGTAGTCGCCGCCCAGTCCGTGGCAGACGACGAGCAGGCCGGTCGACGCGTTGACGGTCGACGGCGTATGGATGTTGACGTCCACGTTGTCGATGAACAACGGGTTCATGTAGTCGCCGGGCGTCACGCTCTGCGTCGGAACGGCGTCGTTGATCTTCTGCGCCGGGGCGGCAGCCGCAATCACGGCGCCGATCGACAACGCGAGGACGATCTTGCGCATGGTCATTCCCTCTACTCCGCTAAACCCTGTACCCGCGGACCTCCAAGCGGGTCGCTCGGTACCGGTGTCACCGGGACCGAACGGGCGGCCGCCCTCGTCCGTGGCACTCGAGTATAGCAGCTCCCGGCGCCGGCTCGCCAGGAGTGTCGGACCGGTGGGTGATCTTTCCCGGATCGAGACCGCGGGCCGGGGAGGCTTGATCGCAGCCGCCGCCGGGCGCTAAGTCTCTTCTCGCCCCCCGACGCCCCTACGCCGACCCGGCCGAGAAGACGAGAAGCCTCGCGATGCCCACCGAATCGGCCCCCGCGATCCGTGTCCGCGACCTCGAGAAGGTCTTTCGCGTGTTCCGTCGCCGGGTGGGCCTCGGCGGCGCGATCCGCGACCTCGTCCACCGCCGCTACGAACCGCTCCGCGCGGTCGCCGGCGTGTCGTTCGAGGTCGGCGAGGGGGAGATGGTCGGCCTGATCGGCCCCAACGGCGCCGGCAAGTCGACGACGCTGAAGATGCTGACCGGGATCCTCGTTCCGTCCGGCGGCGAGATCGAGAGCGCGGGTTTCGTCCCCCACCGCCAGCGGGTCGACTACGTCCGCCACATCGGCGCGGTGTTCGGACAGCGCACCCAGCTCTGGTGGGACCTCGCCGTGATCGAGAGCTTCCACCTGCTCGGCAAGATCTACGGGGTGGACGAGAAGACGCTCGCGGAACGGATCGAGCAACTCGACGGGATCCTCGCGATCGGCGAACTGCTGCACACGCCGGTGCGCAAACTCAGCCTCGGCCAACGCATGCGCTGCGACCTCGCGGCGAGCCTGCTCCACATGCCGCGGGTGCTGTTCCTCGACGAGCCGACGATCGGCCTCGACATCGTCGCGAAGGACGGCATCCGCTCGTTCCTCCGCGACATCAACCGCGAGTTCAACACGACGGCGATCATCACGACGCACGATCTGCGCGACATCGAGGAGTTGTGCGAGCGCATCCTGATCATCGATCACGGCTCGCTCCTGTTCGACGGCCCGTTGGACGCGATCAAGTCCGCGCACGCCGCCGAGACGCACCTGGTCCTCGACCTGCTCTCGCCACCGACCGGCGCGATCGACGCGATCGGCGGCGAAGGCGTGCACTGGGAACAGCAGGGCCCGCTCCGCTACCGCGCGACGTTCGACCGCCGCGCGATCCGCCCGCCGGACCTCGCCCGCGCCGCACTCGCCGAACTCGACGTCGCCGACCTCGCGATCCCCGAACCGAGCATCGAGCGGATCATCGGCCGGATCTATCGCGAGAGCGGTGCCCGGCGCGGCGGCACCGACGGATGAGCGCGTTCGTCGCGTTCGTCCGTGCGGGCTTCCTCCGCCTGCTCGCCTATCGCCTGCGCTACGTCACCGGCATCCTGACCTACACGATTCACGTGTCGGTCTACTACTTCATCTGGCGTGCGGTGTTCGCGCACGCCGGCACCGATGCGACGCTGCGCGGCTTTCGCCTCGAGGAGATCACGACCTACGTCGCGCTCGGCTGGGTCGTGCGGAGCTTCCACTTCAACAACATCGACCGGGAGATCGCCGCCCTCGTGCAGGAGGGGCACATCACGAGCTACCTCGCACGCCCGGTCCACCTGCTCACGGCGATGACCGGACTCGGTGCCGGCGAGAGCCTGTTCCGGATCACCGCGTTCACGGGCCCGATCAGCCTCGTGATCGTCGGGTTGTTCCCGGTGCGCGGCCCCGAGGACGCACTCGCGTTCGTGCTGTTTCTCGTGAGCGCGGTGTTGAGCTTCCTCGTGCTCACCTACCTGAACTTCCTGATCGGACTCGTCGCGTTCGTGACGCGGTCCACCGCCGGGATCATCAGCGCGAAGAACTACGCGATGCAGCTGCTGAGCGGCCTGTTGATGCCGCTCGCGTTCTTCCCCGACTGGCTGCGCGAGGCGTCGGCGTGGTTGCCGTTTCGCCACGTGAGCCATACGCCGGTGGCGCTCTACCTCGGCCGGTTCGACGGCGCCGCCGCCTGGCAGGCGCTCGGCTGGCAGGTGCTGTGGACCGCGGCGCTGCTCGCGCTCTCGGTCGGTGCATGGCGCTACTTCGCGCGACGCCTCGTCGTGCAGGGAGGCTGACGCGATGCGCCGCACGCTCGCCCTCTACACGGGGTTCTTCGCGCAGAGCCTCAAGGCGCGAATGGCCTACAAGGCGGACTTCTTCGGCGAGATCGTCGCGAGCGTCCTCGCGACCGCGGCCGGCATCGTGTTCGTCCTGATGCTCTTTCACCGCGTGCCGGACCTGCTCGGCTGGCAGCGCGCGGAGGTGTTCCTGATCTACGGGCTGAGCCTGATCCCGTTCGGGCTCTTCAACGTGATCAGCGTCAACCTCTACGAGTTCGCCGATCGCTACATCATCGAGGGGCGATTCGACCGGCTGCTGCTGCGCCCGATGCCGACGCTCGCGCAACTCCTGATGGAGAAGTCGCGCCTGACCGCGATCGGCGAGGTGATCGTCGGGATCGTCGTCGCGGCGTGGGCATCGGTCGACCTCGGCCTCGCCTGGGGCGTCGCGGACTTCGCGTGGACGGCCGTGCTCGTCGTCTCCGGCGCGGTGATCTACACCGCGGTGTTCACGATCCTGTCGTGCCTGAGCTTCTTCTTCGAGGATCGGATCGGCGTCGGGGCGCCGGTGTGGAACCTGATCATGTTCGGTCGTTTCCCGGTGCCGATCTTCGGCCCGTGGATCGGCGCCGTGCTGAGCTGGGTCGTGCCGTTCGCATTCGTGAGCTTCTACCCGGCGACGCACTTCCTCGACAAGACCGGCTACCGTACGCTGTGCTACCTCACGCCGGTCGTCGCGATCGGGATCGCGGTCGTCGCGCTCGCGTTCTGGCGGATCGGCGTGCGGAGCTACCGGAGCACGGGGAGCTGACGATGAGCGACGGCCACCGCGACGCACTCAAGGCGCGCTACGAGGACCCGGCCCGCGCCGCCTCCTACGTCGGACGCTCGGGCGCGCGGCATGCGGCCGAACTGGCCGTGCTCGAACGGGTCCTCGACCGGCTGCCGACGACCGCTCGCTGGCTCGATGCCCCCGCCGGCAACGGCCGGATCGCGCGCGTGCTCCAAGGCCGCGGCCACGCGGTCACCGCGTGCGACATCTCGCGTGCGATGCTGACCGCCGCCGAGGCGGCGCCACAGCCGGTCGTCGGCGACGCACTCGCGCTGCCGTTTCGCGACCGCGCCTTCGACGCCGCGCTGTGCTTTCGCTTCATCTACCACCTCGACGGGGCCGATGCGCGCGCGCGGCTGCTCGCCGAACTGGCCCGGGTCACGACCCGCCACGTCGTGCTGAGCATCCGCCATCCGGTCTCGTGGCACGCGATCGAGCGGCGTGCACGCGGCGTGCTACGCGGGCACCTCGGCGACCGGCACGCGACGAGTGTCCGGCGAATCGCGGCAGAGGCGGCGCGACACGGCCTCCGCCTCGTGGGCGCCGACGCGCAAGCGCGCTATCGGCGCGAGTTCTGGATCGTCTCGTTCGAGAAAACTCGGTAATCTTGTCCCGCACGTGCGAATCGGCCCCGCGTGAGCGACGCGACGCTCGGCAACCGGGAGAAGTGCAGCGATGAGTCTGACGGTGTTCGGCGGGACGGAGATCGAGTTCAACGGGGAACTCGGCGCGGTGTGGACCCTCTTCGGCGGCACCGAGATCCACTGCCCGACGATCACGCAGTCGCTGCTCCAGGAACTCGACCGCGAGGAAGCGCCGCCCCCCGAGAACGCTCCGTTCTTCTTCACCCTCTTCGGTGGCACCTCGATCCACTTCCCGCTGCTGACCGAGGAATACCTCGACCTCAAGCGATTGCTCTCCAGCGGCCAGATCGACCTGCCGAACTTTCGCGTTCTGTGGCTCGAACGCGCCGGCGCCAACGCCCCGCGGGCCTACCGGACGCTGACGCTGTTCGGCGGCTTCGAGCGGTCGATCCCGTCGCGGCGCGCCGAGCACCGCGAACTCGACCGCCTCGATCGCTCCGGGACGCTCGAGGCCGACGAGGTGCAGGCGATGCGGCAGATCGTCGAACTCGAGCGCGGCGTGGCGCTCCACGAGATCCAGACGTTCGCCGAGTCGCGCGCCGGCCTCCGCGGCTGACGCCGGCCAACGCGCCGGGCTCGAACGAGCACCAGCGGCTCATTCGCCCCTCGCGCGTTCACGCGCACGACTCGAACGAGCCCCTCTCGCTCGAAAACGGGCCGCGCGTTCGGTTCCGCCGCCGCGTAGAATCATCGCGCGGCGACAGGCGAAGGAGCGCGACCGAGGTCGCGGCCAGCGCGCAATCCCGCCATTAGGGCCCGGGTCGTGTGAAATAGCGGCCGGGGGTGGTCCCCAGCACCCGCTTGAACATCGCGATGAACGCACTCGTACTCTCGTAACCGAGCATCATGCCGGTCTGGGTCACCGACTTCCCCATCGCAAGCAGCTCCAACGCGCGCAGCACCCGAACCCGTTGCAGCCAACGGGAGAACGTCGCACCGGTCTCCCGAACGAACAACCGCTCGATGGTTCGCGCGCTCGCACCGCTCCCCCGCGCGAGATCGCTGATCGTCCACGAAACACCGAGCGACGTGGCCGCCCGCTCGGCGACACGACGCGCACGACGATCCTCCGGCAAGCGAACCTCGAGTGCAACGTCGTGAACGTGGCGGAGCTGATCCAAGAGCAATGCGATCAGGCGTCCGTGCTCCGGCACGCTGTCGAGGAGCATCTTCACGCGCATCGTCTCGAGCACGAGTTCGCGGACGAGGGGTGTCACGCCGAGAACGCGGCAGGTCTCGGGCAGGGGCACGGCCAAGGCCATCGGCAACCGCTCGCAGAGGTCCGGTCGCACGTAGAGCGTTTGCATTCGCACGGCCGCCGCCGTGTGGACCGAGTGCTCGAAGCGCGCCGGAATCCACACGGAACGATTCGACGGCACGACCCAGGTGCCCCCCGGGGTGACGACGGACATCACGCCCTCGGTGGCATAGACCAGTTGATGCCAACCGTGCGCGTGGGCGTCGATGCGGTGGCCCGTAGGCAACCGCAGCCCCAGCGTGCGGACGACGACCTCGCCGGTGCTCATCGCGACAGGATGTCGGTTTCGCGTCATTACTTGTCAGGATACCGCGAGACAGCCAGCACGGCAAAGCGCACAATTCCCAGCTGTGAGGGCGGAAGCACCACCGCAATCCGCCATTGCCCGGGGGACGAGGGCCATGCCCAACGACGTTGCTCATTTCGCGATCCACGCGGACGACTGCGAACGCGCCAAGGCGTTCTACGAGAGTGTCTTCGGATGGACGTTCGAACCGTGGGGGCCACCCGATTTCTGGCGGATCCACACGAGCCCGGGTGCCGTTCACGGGGCACTCCATCAGCGCCGCGAACCGCTCGCGGGCACCGGCGTCCGTGGCTACGAGTGCACGATCGCCGTGAACGACGTCGTGGCCATCGCGAAGGCGATCGAATCGCACGGGGGGACGATCACGAATCAGCCCTTCGTCATCGAGACGGTCGGGACGCTCGTGACGTTCGAGGACCCCGAAGGCAACCGCGCGGGCGCGATGGAATACCTGGCCTCGGCGCGGTCGAACCCGATAGGCGACGGGGCGCAAGCGACATGATCCGGCACGCCACAGCATCGATCGTGATCGTGACACTCCTCGCGAGCACGACCCTGACCGCATTCGCATTGCATCGCACGTCGTCGGGCCCGACCGACTTCGAGTCCGGTGTGAACGGTTTCCTGAAGCACTACCTCACGACGCTCGAGTCGCGTGACGAGCGCGCCATCCGCGATCTATTCGTCACCGACGACCGCTTCTCGTGGTACACCGATGGCGCGCGGTCGTATTCGACCGCCGACGACGTCCTGCGGGGGATGCGGCAGTTCGCGAACGTTCGGTTCAAGACGACGCTGTCGAAGGTGCGCGTCGTCGAACTCTCGCCGTCGCTCGCATCGGTGCGATCGACCTTCCGAACACATCTGACGATCCCCGGCCGCGACGATCACGAGTACGGCGGGGTGATTACGTGGCTACTGGAGAGGGACCCGGCGAAGAACGCCTGGAGAGTACTCTTGGGCCACACGTCCACACCCGGCGGCCCCCCATCGAAGGAGCAACACCGGCTCGAACGCCCCGGTGGACCTGCGAAGGCTCGAGAGAAACGCGACGGTCGCGCCGAGTAGGCACCTCGTCGGCTCCTCTCCGACCCGTCTGCCGTCGCCGGAACATGCCCGGCTGGCCACCGACCGCCCGATCCGCTTCGAATGGACCCGATCGGGAACCGCCTGGCAAGGACGTCGATGCTCTGCGAACGCCGACAAACACACCCCGCGACGGTGCAAACGTGCGATGATCGTCGTCTCGAGACGCGCAGCAGCGAGACCACGGCCGCGACCACGAGGAGGACGCCCTCATGCGACGACCACGATCGGCCGGTGCCCTCGTCCTGGCCTTGCTCGCATTCGCCCCGATCCCCGGCCGGCTGGTCGCCCAGATGCGTTGGAGCGAGATCGGCCACCCGACGAAGCGATCCGGTCATGCGATGGCGACCGACGGGTTCGGCGGAAAGGTGCTCGTGTTCGGCGGTCGCGCGGGCGGCGGCTCCCACCTGGCCGACACGTGGCTCTGGGATGGCACGTGGGTCTCGCCGAGCCCGGCACCGAGCCCGCCGGCACGCGAGTGGCATTCGATGGCCTACGACTCGAGCCGACAACGGGTCGTCTTGTTCGGAGGCTTCGGCGCGCCGGCGAACTGGCACACCGGAACCTGGGAGTGGGACGGCCGAAACTGGTCCAATCCCAACCCGGCGACAAGCCCTCCGGGTCGCCGGTCGCCGGCAATGGCCTACGACGCCGCGCGAAAGAGAACCGTCTTGTTCGGCGGCGCGTTCGGCGCGGCACTGCTCAACGACACCTGGGAATGGGACGGGACGAATTGGACCCAGCGAGCGGTCGCGGGACCGCCGCCGACCGACGCGCACGCGATGTGCTACGACGCCGCACGCCAGCAGGTCATTCTCTTCGGTGGGTATCGATCCCAAGCCGTGCACAACGACACGTGGGCGTGGGACGGCAACCAATGGACGAAACTGAATCCCGCGACCTCGCCACCGAGTCGCCGCGACCATCGCATGGCGTACGATCCGACGCGGCAACGCATCGTGCTGTTCGGTGGTTACAACCTGACGTCCAGGTTGAACGACACATGGGAGTGGAACGGCATCGACTGGTCGCGGCGCACGGCATCGCCGCCCCCGGCGCGCAACTACCACGGTCTCGCGTTCCATCCGACGAGCGGCCGGATCGTCTTGTTCGGCGGCAGCGGCGGTGTGAGTGCGCCGCTCGACGACGTCTGGGGGTGGGACGGCGTGCGGTGGACACGGTGGGTTCCACCGCTGGCACCCGCCGGACGGAGCGAGCACGCGATGGCGTTCGATGCGGCCCGGCAAGGCATCGTTCTATTCGGTGGCACGCCGGCGACGTCGGACACGTGGATCCGTGGGCCCGCTGGTTGGGCCAGTACGTCCGTCGCCGGTCCGTCCGGGCGACAGGATCATGCGATGACGTACGACCCCTCGCGCCAACGCGTCGTGCTGTTCGGCGGGCGCAATACGACGCGGGCGGCGTGGCTGGACGACCTCTGGGAGTGGGACGGCGCGCGCTGGACGAATCCGACCGTCGCGACGAGACCCGCCGGACGCCAAGGCATGGCGATGGCCTATGACCGCTCGTCGAGCAGGGTCGTGCTCGTCGGTGGCTACCGGATCACCGGGACACCGCCGAACGACATGCACCAGTCGTTCAACGACTGCTGGTCGTGGGATGGCGCCCAGTGGCGGAGCCTCCCTGCCGGGCCGTCCGGGCGCACGGATCACGCGATGGCCTACGACGCGGCGCGCGGGCAGTTCGTCCTGTTCGGCGGCCGCACCGTCGTCGGGCCGGGCCCCGGCCCGACGATCACCTACCACAACGACACCTGGCTCCTGTCGGGCACGACGTGGACCCGCGTCACTCCGCCGACGAGCCCGTCGAGCCGATACCGGCACACGATGACGTACGACGACGCGCGCCAACGGGTCGTGCTGTTCGGCGGACTGATCGGCTCGACGCAGCAGAATGACGCCTGGGAATGGGACGGCGTCACATGGCAACGGATGCAGGTTCCGTCGAGCCCACTGGCACGATACGATCACGCGGCGGTCTACGACGAGATCCGTGGCGAGACGATGATCTTCGGCGGGCTGTCCACCGGCACCGTCGCGCTCAACGACACCTGGGTCTACGCGCCCGCCGATCTGACGGCGTCGGCGCATACGATCTCGGCCGCACAGGGCGGTCCGGTCCTGCTCCAGCTCGACGCGACCGCCGCCCGCGCGAACAGGCCGTATGCGATCACCGGCTGCATCGACGACGGAGCGCGCCGCGGTATCCCGCTCGGCGCCACTACGGTGCTGCTGCACCCGGACAGCTACTTCTGGTTCAACCTCACGAACCCGAACACCCTGATCGCCGGCTCTGCGGGACTGCTCGATTCAGCCGGTCAGGCGACCGCGACCATTCGCGTCCCGGCCGGCCTCCCCAGCGCACTCGTCGGCTCGCGCTTCTACCACGCCTACGCGGTGTTCCAGACGACGGGCGTGCATGCGAGTTCGCCGGTCGCGCTGACCATCGGGCCGTGAGTCGCGAATCGTCGCGGCCTTACGGAATACCGTGCCGGCGACGACCGTCGAAGCCCGCGATGCGGATGAACCACCCGACCTCCCCCGCTCGCAACCTTCGCGCGCTCGTGATCGCGCTCTCGATCTGCGCCGCCTACGCCGCTCTCGTCCCGTACGGACCGAGTCGGTTGATCGGAGACGGCGACCGGCTGCGCGTCGCTCAGGTGAAGCTCGACCTCGGTCAGATCGTGGGCGCGATCCAGCGGTTCCAGATCGACAGGAAACGCCTGCCGGTCTCCCTCGACGAGATCGCCGTGGCGTTCGACTTCCTCATCCCGGACGATCCGTGGGGCAACGCCTACGTCTACGAACGTGTCGACGCCGAGGACTTCGACGTCGTCTGCCTGGGCGCGGACGGTGCCGCAGGCGGCGAGGGCTTTGCCGCCGACCTGAATCGCGAGTCGATTCGCGAGTCGGCGCTATCGCGCGCTCGACGGTGAGAAGCGTGGCGTACCGATCCCCCGCCTACTCGAGCACGAGCACGACGGGGCGTGCGATGGTCGCGATGCCTCCGGGCGCATTCGGGTCCAGCGTCACGGCGGTCGCCCACAAGCGCCGCCCTCGGAGCGCCTGACCGAAGCGGCGAAGGTCGAGAGTCGCCGTGGCTTCGGCGAGCGAGCTGAGCGCGCCACTCGCCCCGACGAGCAGGTTCCCGAGTCCGCCGGAGATGCTCGCCCACGTGAGAGCGTCCGGGGTCAGTGAAAGCACGCGCCCGCCGATACGGACGCCGGGCGAGAACCCGGTTGCCGAAAGCGCGAGCACAAAGGGCCGCGCCTGCTCGCCGGGGAAGCTCACGTGAAACGCCCATCGGTTGTTCGCGGCGAGGCGCTCGGTCGCGACGTTGCGATCACGGTAGTGGCGATGGTCCCTCATCGTAAAGGCGCCGGGCTGCATCGACGTGAGCACACTGCCATTCGCATCCAGCTGCAGTAGGCTCGACGCCAGCGTGGACGAGCCCTGGATCACCGACAGTGCGCCTTGTCCGGTCGCGCGGTCGAACCGCACGCTGTAATACGGACCGTTCGAGACAACCGTGGTCACGGTGCGGTTCGGTGCAACCCGCAATATCGAGTTTGCACTGCTCAGAAACCAGCTGCCGTCGTAGTGGCTCTGGGCACCACACGAGGCAAAGAACGACGTCAGCGTGGTCATCGCCGAGCCATCCGGCGAGATCCGCATCGTCCCTTGCTGTGTGCCGACGACGTAGTCGCCAGTGGCCAGGTCTCGCCCGATGAGCTGTGATCCGGTGGGCGGCATCGATCGGACCTTCGTCACGACACGCAGCGCTGGATCGAGACGTATCAGCGCGTGTGTGTACCCCGTGTCCACCGCGACCATCGCAATGCCGCCCGACTGCGCCGGCTCGACGCGGCCCGACCAGTAATACGGCGCTGGAATCGCAACCCGCAGCGACGTGCTGGTGGTGAGGTCGTAGGCGACCAAGTAGCTCAAGTAGGACGTCAGCAACAGCGCCGTGCGGTTGCGATGGTCCATCGTCACCGATGCGAAGGGAGACAACCCCGACCACGTCGTGAGTGTCGCTGCGGCGCCCGATGCATTGACACGCAGCAACTCGCCGGCGCAATCACGGTACCAGCAGCGGCCGTTCACCACGAGGTAGCCGTTGCCATGCGGTTGAGCTTGCGCGGCGTTGTCGGACAGGGTGGCCGTCATCAACACGATCGTCGCAACGGTCCGAGCAATCCGGGTAGACAGGGGCATGGAATCGACTCCTCGAAGACTCATGTGCGACGAAACGTCGCGAGGCGCTCGCCGACGGATCGCAAACTGCGTACCGCATGCAGACCAGGCGAAACCGACCCGATCCCGGGCCGCTAGCGTGCGGCACGTGAGCACCCCCGTCACGGTTCGGTGACGCTGTAGCAACGCAGTAGCGCTACCCGGGGCCGGCGAGCAGTGGAGGCCCTCACGCCCCCCAGGAGAGCCATGGTGCGAGGAGAGGGAATCGAACCCTCACCCCTTGCAGGACGAGATCCTAAATCTCGCGGCGATTCTCCGCAAGCGGCAACTGGGGCGGAGGTTACGTCTGCGGATGGGGACGCCGGGGGCGGAATCGGGGGCGGTTTGGATGCCGTCGGGACGGGTGAGGGTGGCGAGCAGCGGTGCGATTCGGGGCTGACTGCACCGGACCTACGGCGCATCGCGACACTGTGGCCTGCGCTCCCCGCGCCGGTCCGCGAGGCGATTCTCCGACTGGCGGAGCACAGCGCCGAGCGAGCATGAGCCCACGACTCATCCAAGAAGTGCGCGCCCCTGGGCTCCGTCGCCCGAGCCTCGCGATACGGAGACACCGCAGCCCAAGCCTCATTCGCGCTGAAGCGTAATCGTCATCGGGTGAGGCAGTGCGCTGATCCCATCGATGCTGCGTGCTGTGAGTGTGAGCCGATCTCCAGACACCACGTAGCCAAACTCTGTGTCGCGTTTCTCGAAGTCTGCAAACCGCACGACGGAGTCGAGCACTCGGTAGGTCCCTCCCCACGTCTTCAGCCTGCCGTGATCCGTCTCCCAGCACTCGTACTCGCCGTCGCTACCAAGCCGCAACTTCATTGACCACTCCTCGGGTGGTACGACCTGGTCGTCGCGCCGCGTTTCGATCGTCTCGTAGTTGCCCACCAGTGATCGCCCTGACCGACAACCAACAACCGTGCCAACCACGAAGAGGACCATAGCGACTCGTCGGATTCCGTTCATCATTCCGTCCTATCCAGTCAGCTCTCAAGAGGTGCGGAAGACGGCAACCAGCCCCGTGAGCTCCCCAGGCGCTGAATGCAGCTGTTTGCAACAGAGGAGACTGCGCCCCTTCCGACGAGAGTGCCACGGTGGGGTCAAAGCAGCAAGTAGCGGACTTCGCCGCGCGAGCCTGGCCCTGGACGCGACCTCCGAAAGATCAGCTTCACTGCTCCTCGCCGATGCGACCATCGAACGTCATGGGCCAAGAGAATCGGTGAAGGCGCCGCCAAGGCCACCGAATTTAGTGACCGGCAGGCTGGAGGAAGTCGAACCGTGAGGGACGCCGCGGATCAGGTGAGCAAGCCCCAGTTCGCGTCCTCGACTGCATCCGGTAACGCAGGCACTGAAGCTACGAACTCGCCGAACTCCTCGATTCGGAGAGCGGAGTCACGGTCACTGTCAGGCGCGGTCGGGAACGGGTAGTGTCCGACTTTCTCGTCACGTCGGAGCTACTTCTACCCCACGACGGAACACTCCACCTTGCCGCCCTCGCGCGGCGGCGGGTAGGATCGGATCAATGTCCGACGAACCGAGTCGACCGCCTGTCAAGACGCCCGGCTACGCCATCGTGTTCGGGATTCTCACGGTCCCGATCGCACTCTTAGTGGCCCTGGTCATCGCCGGGGGCGTCGCGCTGATGTTCGAGTCGCACCGCGATGGCCCGCGCTCACCAACCTACTCCGAGCACCCCTCACACTGCGGCAAATGGGTGGCGATCGTTGGTCGCGGCGGCGATCTGGACCTGCTCGAAGCGGTCTGGATCGCGCGTCCGGGATTGGCGCAGAGCGATTGGCACGAAGTGATACGCTGGCACGAGCACCATTCGCTCACGGTCGACTGGCAGGGTGAGCGGCTCGTCGTCTTCGCCCAACCCGGTGAATCGCGGACGTTCGAGTGGAACGGGGTGACGATCGATGTTCGGTAGCCTCGGCTCCTTGCCGCCCTCGCGTGTCGTGGTGGCGAGGCTCCTGCCGGGTACGCCGATCCACGCACGGACAGCTCACGGCGGTCGGGACGTAGGCGGCGAGGGAGCGACGGTGCGGCCTCCGCGCTTGCCACCCTTGCGATCCAGAGGTAGCATCCTTGTCATGGCCACAACTTCACGCCGACGCCCCGTCCGGCGTCTCATTCCGATTGCGCTCGCACTGGCGTCGATGAGCGTCGGTCCGGGGTGTAGTCACACAGGGCCTCACTCAATGCCTGACCACGCGGAATTCAACGTGGAGGCTGACCAAGCGATTCGGTCTCCGACCACACGGGAGCTGTTTCAGCGCGTCCTCGCGGCAGCCGAGGCCCTTCGTCAACACGGCGCACCCGCCGCTTTCGTGCGCGACGACATTCTTCGCTCACGTGGGATCGACCCACTTGTCTTCAACGTGATCGTCGCCAAGGTCCTGCTCGGTGACGTCCTGCGCGATGCCTATCAGGCAGCCACACCTCCAAACACCCCGCTTCTCCCGGAAGACCCCGCCTTGGAGGCACTGATCATCGAGTACGCGGACAGACTTGAGGCGATTGGCTTGACGAGAGCTAAGTTCGGCAACTCGTCTTAGCGTCGATCCGCCATCGATTCAGGCAGGTCTGACAGATCAACACCGAGTTCCTGCGCACGCTGAAAGCTCCGCGTGGCTGCATCAACGTTGCCTCCGCGGTGGAGGAGAATGCCGTGGATCAGGTGCCCAACGCCCCAGTTCTCGTCAGACGCGATGGCGTTCCGTGCGGCGTCGAGCGCGGCCTCATCGCGACCCAGTAGCCTTCGAGCAAGGGCGACCACGACCCAGGCGCGAGCGTGTGGCGGCGTAACCTCCAACGGCCAGAAGGATGTGAGCAGGACGTGACGGCGGTCCTCGCGAACCGCTTGCCTCATGACCTTGGCCATCAACTCCAGGTCATCGCTGTATGCCGCACCGAGTGCGATTGCGCCAAGCACACCGAGGCGATCGCGGGTGGCCTTCGGTGCGTCGGGCAACTTCTCGCCGATCACGTCGATCAAGCGCCCCGCACAGGAGTTCGCCATCTCGACCATGGCGGCGTCGTGGAACAACCGAACCGCGGTCATCCACTCGTCGACGAGCCTCGTTGGATGTTGACGAATCCGCAACTGGGCCTCTTCGGAGACAGAAGCCCCTTGCTGCTTGGACTCGACGACGGCCAGCAAACTCCAAGCCGGCAACCAGTCGGGGCACTCCTGCACCGCGCGACGCGCGGCGTCACGCGCGCCGGGGAGTTGACCGCGCTCCAGGTGTCGCAACGCCGTGGCGAGCCACGCAGCCGCCTGCTGTTGATCCAGCGCAAGGGCGGCACGGAGGCGCGCATCGCCGGACCGCGAGTCGCCCCGCGCAAACTGCTTCACCGCTACCTGGGTGAGAATGAGTGCGCGAAGCCCGTCACCGTGGACTCTTCGGATGCTCTTCGGGTCGCGCGCACCCAACCACTCACGATAGTAGTCTCGCGAAACCTGACGGCCGCCGTCGGTGGTTTCGATCAGGACGTCCTCCCCTTGCTCGTCCGACGCCCAAACGAACACATGCCCAGGCGCGTCTCCGAGGTCAGCCCGCACGCCCAAGCGCCGGAGTACACCCGAGACTACTATGCTGAGCTCGAAGCAGGCGCCGCGCTTGGTTTGGATTGCCTCCGAGACGCTGCGGCTTGTTCCGGGCTGCAAACCGGAGTCACCGAGCACACGGGCCACCACGGCGGCGATGCGGTCCCGTGAGCGAGTTGCCGAGGGGACGACATCGCGAGCAGAGTCGGCCAAGCCGTCGACCACTCCCAGCAGTTCGGCCTGCTCTCCTGGCTGCACCCCTTCTGCGTCCAGGGCAGCGCACACCGGATCGATCGCACTCGAACGCGCGGGAGAACTCTCATCCACAACCGGTCGGGGCGTCGCGCCACACCCGACAAGCGCGATCAGAATGCTCGTTGAGACCATGCAGAGACTTGCGAAGCGAGGCCGCATCAAGATCCCTTTCGCTGCACATGCGTTCTACAGCGCATTCTACCCAATCCCATCTCACGACAGCCAGCGAACTCGGCGCCCAACCTTGCCGCCCTCGCGCGGCGGCGGGTAGGATCTACTCCTCTCTCGCGAACGGTCTCGACGCTCACTTGCGCGTCCGCAGGGTTGGAGCCACCCAATGATCCGACTCCTGAACATCCGCGCGAACTTCTTCGCTGAAGCCGAGATCGCGGCAACAAAGATCACGTCTCTCGATGCCAGTGCGTTCGCTCGCTTCCTACTGCGCCACGTTCACTCCTTCAACACAGACGCCTACTGCGATCCCTCGGAGGGCATCGATCTCGCGCGCTTCGCGCGCCTGCATCTCGATCGCCAGATACCCGCTCCTCGCCCACCGGATCGACGGGTGTTCTACTTCTTCACACTCCGATCGTTCCTTACGGCACTCAAACTCGCGAAGCTCACGCGCGAATCCGACAGAAGCCAATGGCCGACCGCGTCCGTCTTCGCACAGCAGTACGCTCGGCTTGAGCTTTGGCTCAAATACTGCCGTCGCCCACCGGACTGGCCGGCTACTCCGGGCACAAAGTATTCCTGGCACGGCGGAAGCTCGGGCGCGGATGTCGCGAACCAGTTCGCCGACACGATCCACGGTGGTGCCGTTTACGGTCGCACGCGATCGTCGTTCTCGCTCGGCCCTGCGTGGATCGAAGGCGAAGGACTGGCAGCACATGACTGGGACCTCGTAGACCTCGAGTCGGACCCGCGAGTGGTGACATGGCGCGACACAACGATCGAGAACATGCGAACGAGTCTCGTCCCGCCGCCGGAGGACTGGCCGATGTGGATGATCCATCGAGACAGCGACGCACTGCTGGCGGTTCTTCACGACGAGAACGACCGCGCTCAACGAAGGAGTCAGAGCCGGTCTCGACCCCGAAGGCTACCGATTCGACTCGCGTCAATGCTGCTGAGTGGCGGGTGGCCACGCAGAAGGAGATCGCTCGGATGTTCTGTCGCACGGCGACGCCAAGCCCGATGAAATGGAGGGCAAACGGGTTCGCGGCGGCCACGGGCACGGCACGAACGAGCACGCCAAGCCCGCCGATCAGGCCGAGAGCAGGGACGACGCCGACACGCGGCGTGAACAGAGGAGGTCGGCATGATCGAGGACTACGCGATGTTCGACTACTACGCGAGCCTCCCACCGCGCGCTCGAAGCTACGGTCGCGTCGCGGCGCGCTTCGGGCTCTCACGCACCGCCGTCGCTCGCCGTGGCAAGCGCGGTCAGTGGCCAGCGAGGGCACGCGCCAGGGACGCTGCAACCGGGGACCTGGAGGACGGGGCCGATCGCGACGCACGGCACCTGATCGCGCTCCGTCTCGTGCAGGAGACGGCGATGCGGGCGATCACCGAGCAACCCGACTCGCCGCTCGCTGCGGCCGGGCTCGGCGCGCTGCCCGTGGCCGTCGAGGCCGAGCGGGCGATTCGCCAGGGATCGGAGGAAACACTTGACGAATAGTCAACTATCCGGCAAGATCGATGGCATGAGCACGATCGTCGACGCGGTCCGAGAAGCCGTCAGCAACGCCGACGTGAGTCGGTACCGCATCAGCCGAGACACCGGCGTCGATCAGGGGCAGTTGTCGCGGTTTGTCAACGGCCACGACGGCGTCAGCTTCGAGACGGCGGAGCGGCTCCTCGACTACCTCGGGCTCGAACTCGTGATCCGACGCAAGCGGGACGGGAGGCGGACGCGATGAAGTGGCGAAGCTACCGCAAGGACAAGACGCGGCGCACCTACACCGTCCGGGGCGTAGATCACCTCGGCATCGACCGGACGTGCCCGGCGTTCGAGCGCCGCGACCTGAGCAACGACCTCGCGCGGAACATCGAGAAGCTCGTCGACTACCGCTCGGCCGGCGACCCCGCCCCACCCCGGCTCCGGGAGTACTTCGAGGGGCTCCCCGCGCGGATCAAGAACCGGCTCGCCCAGATCGGACTCCTCGACAACGGCGTGCGTCCGCTCGCCGAACATCGCGACGCCTTCGAGCGCCACCTCCGCGAGCGTGGCAACTGCGAAGAGCACGTCGCCAAGACGATGCTCTATGTCGATCGGATCATCGAAGCGACGAAGGCCCGGCACTGGAGCGACGTGAAGCCGACCGACGTCCAAACCGCGATCGCCGGGCTGAAGCGCGGAACGCGGAGCTTGTCGGCGCTGACGAAGAACTACCACCTCCGCGACTTCAAAGCGTTCGCGAAGTGGTGCGTCGAGGCCGGCCGACTCGCCGAGTCGCCGGTCGCGGCGCTGCGGCCGCTCGACGCGGCGAAGGTACGCGCCGAGCGGCGGTATCCACGCCGTCCGCTGACGCTCGACGAGGCCCGCAAGCTCCTCGACGCGACCGGCGCCTCGTCGCCGTCGCGCTCGCTCCTCTACCGCTTCGCCATCGAGACTGGCTTGCGCTCCAAGGAACTCCGCGCCCTCACTGCCGTGTCCTTCGACTTCGACGCGGGCGAGGTCACGGTCGCGTCGGCCTACACGAAGAACCGGACGGAGGCACGCCTCCCCCTCCGGCCCGAGACCGCCGCCTTGCTGCGCGACCACCTGCGGACGCGACTCCCCGGCGCCTCGGCGTTCGACGTTCCCGCTCGGACGACGCTGAGCCGCGTTCTCAAGCGTGACTTGGCCGCTGCCGGCGTCGCGGTCGAGACCGAGGCCGGGCGACTCAACTTCCACGCGCTGCGACACACGACGGGCTCGTGGCTCGCTGCGGCCGGCGTCCACCCGCGGATCATCCAGCGCATCCTGCGCCACGGCACGATCAGCATGACGATGGACCGCTATACCCACCCGTTCCGGGTCGACGAGGAGGCCGCGATCAAGAAGCTGCCCGACCTCGACGCGCGACCGCGAAACCGCGAAGCCGCGACCGGCACGACCGGGGGCGGAAATGGGGGCAGTCTCGTGAGCAGCGATGTCGATCGATGGTCCGAAACGGGCGAGCCAAGCGCGGCGAACGTCGAGGACGGAGCCGAGCGTTTCACCCGAGAAAACCCGCGTGAAACGCGCCGTCACGCCCCGAGGGGGCCGATGGTGCGAGGAGAGGGAATCGAACCCTCACCCCTTGCGGGACGAGATCCTAAATCTCGCGGGTTCGACCGGGGGCGGAATCGGGGGCAGACTGCGCCGAGATCAGCCACCCTTCGACGCGCAGGTTGCCCAGCCTCATCGCTGTGCCCCGGTCCTGCTTCGTCTCGCGGACCTCTGGGACTCGCTACCCGAGCCAGTTCGGGACGCCATCGTGCGGCTCGCCGAACACAGCGCCGAGCCCCCGGAGCAATCTCCCCGACGTGCCGGTAACAGAGCGGCGCAAGGCTCTGTCACGGACGCGACGAGCTAGCGCGCACCGGCGTTGGTCGCCCCGTTGAAATCGAACGCTACCTCGTCGCGATAGACGCGATGCACGTCGTAGAGGGTCGCTACGAGGTCGTTGTCGAAGCGGTAGGGGCTATACCAGTCCCATACGACCTGGCCCTCGGGGTTGACCTCCAAGGCCCGGCCGTTCTCGGACTCCGTGATCAGCGTGTTGCCGTTCCGCAGGCGTTGGCAGGTACCGCAGGTCTGCGAGAAGATGGCATCCTCGCCAGCGGCCGGGTACCGCCACACGATCCTCTGCGACGCTGGCTCGATCTCGATCACGCGGGAGGAACCACGATTGCCTCGGTTGTCGAACAACAGGATGTTTCCGTTGTCGAGCACGCTCGGCTCATGTGCCGCGTGAAACATGCCGGATAGCGCCCACACAGCGGAGCCCTTCTTCGGGTCAAGCATCGCGATCGTGTTCAGGTGCCGGAAACAGACCAAGATCATCCCGGCATGTCGCCCGTGGCGCACGTAGTGCACGCTGTTCGTGTGCTTCAGATCGGTGTGTTTCGCGCCTTCGTAGATGGACGCCAGCCCCCCCTTGCGCATCGCATCGAGGATCGAGAACCGGCGCTGCTCAATGCCGTCGGGCGCAAGCGTGACGAGCTCATCATCGGTTAGCGTCGCGCCCAGCGACTGGAAGGTCCGCGTGCCAATCTCGCCCTTGAACCGGCGCTTGGACAGCACGTAGATCGTCCCGTCCGGACCGACGTCGAGGGCGTGGTGAACGCAGCCGCCTCGGTACGCCCAAACGGGCGTCGAGTTCTCATCGAGCTTGACGAGGCCGAGATCCTCGAAGATCGCAAGCAATGATCCGTCCGACGCGAGATAGGCTCGCCGAAACGTAGTCTGGCCAGGGTGATCGGGCGGAGGGAATGGGCTCCACGCTGACTCGCCGGTCCATCGCTCTACGTCGCGGAACTTGCACGACCACCGATGAAGTGTCGCGCCCGCGAGGTCCATCAACCGCACCGTCGTCCCGTCGGCCGACACGACGAGGTTGTAGCCGACCTGCGCCTGGGGAAGCGACGTGACGACACCGCGCGGACGTTGAGCGTTCGCCTTGCTTCGGCCCCGCACGTACGGAAGCGAGAACACCGTCGAGGTATCGCCGGGCGCCACTACCGTACTGCTCACGGCCGACTCCGAGACCACCGGCGCATCGAGAATGAGTGTCGCAGGAAAACGACGCGACTTTTCCGAGTTGACGCCGTACGACGCGCCCACGAACGCGGCAGCGATCGCGGCGAGACCGAGCCACAAGGGCCGAGGAATCCTCATCGCCCCACGCTCCCGGCTCCGCGAGGCGTGAATCGCATCGAACGTGGGTCGATTCGCTCGGCCCGGAACAGCGTGGCCGCACTTTCGCCGAAGCGGTACGGGGTGCGGTATTCCCATGCGATTTCGCCGTTGGACGTGACCTCGATCGCACGCCCCGCAAACGACTCGGTGATCAGCGTGTTGTTGTTTCGCAATCGTTGGCAGGTCCCAAATTCGGTTGATCGGAGTGGGGGTTCGCCAGGCATGGGGTAGCGCCAAACGATCTTCTGGGTCAGCGGCTCGAACTCTAGGACCGAGGCATGACCGCCATGGCTCGCATTGCCGAACGCCAAGATGTGTCCGCTACGCAACGCGGTCGCGGAACTCGGCAAGTCCACCAGCCCGGCAAACACCGACGTCACCTGACGCGAGACCTGGTTGATGATTGCAATCGACCCCAAGTTGCGCAGGCAGACGACCAGCTGACCGCGATAGCGGCCGTGCCTTGCCACGTGAACGGATACGGCGCCGAGCGGATCGACGTGCTTGCCCCACTCCAACAGCAGTGCATGGTCCGAGTCGAGGAGAGCGTCCAGTAGTGAAATGCGGCCGACTTCCCGACCGTCGCCCTTGAGCACGACCAACTCGCTTTCGACGATCCGATCGCCGGGCGGACGAAACGTCGCGAGGCCCAAGCGACGCACGACGACTCGTCGCGACAGCGCGTAAATTGTCCCATCGGCGGTGACGTCGAACGAGTCGTGCATCTGTCCAACGCGGGAGGCCCATTGAACCTCGGACTTCACATCGAGCCGCACGAGACCGAGACCCTCGAACAGGGCCAGTAGGCCGCCATCCCCGAGGAGCCTCGCGTCACGAAAGAACAAGCGCCCTTGATGCCGTGGCGGCCAGGTCGGCCCCCATCGCGAGTCGCCTCTCCACGAGCCGACGTCGTCGAAGGCTCGCGTCCACGAGTGCACGACGTTGCCCGAAACGTCGATCAGGCGAACCTCTGCGGCGTCCGCCGAGACGAGCAGCGTCGGCCCGGCCTGCGTTCGCGGCGTCGACCGAACGACTCCGCCCCCGTCGCCGGGCGGAGGGTGATAACCGCGGATCGTGCGGTCGAAAATGCCACCGTCGGCTTCGATCGGCGTCGGTCGTGGCGCGGTGCCTCCGGCCGCCCCACCACCGCCTCCGCCCGGAGCGGGAAGCGACGCTTCGGTTCGAAACAGGGTTGCGGGGAAGCTACCGGTTCGCTCGGCGACTACGCCGGCCACCGTAGACACCACAGCAATCGCCGCGAGGCCGCAACACGCGGCGACGCGCCAAACGTGTGATCGCATTTCAAGGGCTCCTGCACCTGCCCAAACCGAGAGAGAAATACACCGACTCGGTTCCCATGCGCGAGCCCATTTCTCGACGGATGAGTGCTTTCTCAGGACTACCCGTCAGGTCGCCACGCGGCCACTCGGCGTTGCGCCTACGTCGACCGGCGACGGGGAGGTCCGCACCGACGCCGCTGCCGCGGTCCCGCCACGTTGTCATCGTGCATGGATCGAACAGCCAAGTCGGGCCGGGGGTCTGAGAGTCGCCTCCGACCCGCGCGTGTCCGGCGCGCTGCCCCTGGATTCATCGAATGGCGGTACCAACGGTCGACACTGGTCGAGAACAGCGCGAGTTCGTCCTTGAGTCATGGCCGGACTCACCAACCTCGACGCCGTCTCCGGACGCCTGTCTCAAGCCTTGTCCAGGATGTCGAGCAACTCGGCGACGCGGTGATCCAAGTGACACCGTCGCTCGGCACCGTTGCCTCCGCGGTCGAGTCACGTGCCGTGAGCTGGGTATGGCCCGACCGGATTCCGCTCGGGAAGGTCACCGTGATCGGGGGCGACCCCGGCGTCGGCAAGTCGATGCTCACGGCCGGCCTCGCGGGTCACGTATCGACCGGCACAACCTGGCCGGATGGTACCACGACCGTGCGAGGGCATGTGCTCATCCTGTCGGCCGAGGATGACCCCGAGGACACGACCGCGGCGTCCGCCAACCTCGATCTCGTCACACTGATTCCCCCCGTGATCCGCGTCGGCGAACGCCGCGCCTCGCTCTCTCTCCGTGATCACCTGAGCCGCCTCGACGTCGAGGTTCCGAAGATCGGAGGCGTGCGGCTCGTGATCGTCGATCCGATCGGTGCCTACCTCGGTGCGACCGAATCGCATCGCGACGCCGACGTGCGGGCCGTCCTCGCGCCCGTCGCCGAGTGGGCCGCTCGACGCGGCCTCACGCTCTGCCTGGGTCGTCGATACGATCCAAACGAATCAGGGCGAGAGCAGGAAAGACACCGACACGCAGCGTGAACCGATCTCGTGCAGGAGACGGCGATACGGGCGATCACCGAGCAGCCCGACTCGCCGCTCGCTGCGGCCGGGCTCGGCGCGCTGCCCGTGGCAGTCCAGGCCGAGCGGTCCATCAGGAGCGAGCAAGGGGACTGACCGCGGCGAGATCTACTGATTCTGCTCAAATTGGGGGATTCTGGGAGATCGCCCTCGCGACACCCCGAATACCAATTCTGAATAATTTAGTAGTTCCTGGGACATCCTCCGATTACACTAATCACGGCCGAATTGGTATTTGGACAATCTCACGATGAAACTCCCAGAGCACCCGCCCGCATGGCGCGCCATCCTCTCCAGGGACTTCGCGAGTTCCCCAAACCTGGAGACGGTCCTCGATGACTCGAAGTACCTGCACTGGGATGACTTGCGTCGCCGCAAGCCGCCGGAGGGCTTGAACCACCCGTCCTGGTGGGCTCGGCTCAAGCTCCAGCGCTTCGGAAGTCGCACGCCGATCGCGCTGAGGGACACCGCGGGGCGACCATTCACCTACTCGACACCCGACACTGTGCTGCGACTCCTCCACGCGGTCTCCCTACAAGTCGGCGGGTCCATCCAAGTTCCCGATCAAGTCCTCAACGATGGCACGAGAGACCGCTACTTCATCCGTTCGCTGATCGAGGAAGCAATCACATCGAGCCAGCTGGAGGGCGCCACGACCACCCGGCCAGTTGCGAAAGAAATGCTACGGAGCGGCCGCCGGCCTCGGGACCGTAGCGAGCGGATGATCCTGAACAACTACCTCACGATGAAGTTCATCGCTGAAGACGCGAGGAACCAGCCCCTCACCCCCGACCTCCTCCTCCACATCCACGAGTTGGTCACGAGAGAAACACTCGACGACCCGTCGCATTGTGGACGGCTCCGTTGCGCTGACGACAACGCCGTGCGTGTCGAGTCCAAGGACGACGGGACGGTACTGCACATTCCGCCAGACTGGACGGAGCTTCCGACGCGCCTGACAGCAATGTGCGACTTCGCAAACAGTAGCGACGACAAGGGGCGCTTCATCCACCCCGCACTCCGAGCCATCATTCTCCATTTCTGGCTCGCGTTCGATCACCCATTCGTCGACGGCAACGGACGAACGGCTCGCGCGATCTTCTACTGGTGCATGTTGCGGCACAGGATGTGGCTGGCCGAGTTTCTCTCCATCTCGGAGATCCTCGTGAAGGCCCCAGCCAAGTACGCGCGCAGCTTCCTCCACACCGAAACCGACGAGAACGATCTCACCTACTTCGTCCTCTACCAACTCGAAGTGCTCGAACGGTCGATGGATGCCCTGAAGGAACACGTACACCGCAAGGCGCGTGAGTTGCGCCAAGTGGACACGAAGCTTCGCGACCACCCCGAGCTGAATGTGCGCCAGCGCATCCTGCTGGCCCATGCACTGCGGCATCCAAACCACGACTACACGGTCGCTTCTCATCGGGAAAGCAACGGTGTCGTTTACGAAACAGCCCGAAGCGACCTTCACGGACTTCGAGAACTCGGGCTCTTGGAGGCAGAGCGTATCGGCAAGACATGGCATTTCCGCCCGGCACCTGATCTGGCGGACAAGATCGAAGCTCGCCGAAAGGCAACCCGATGAAGAGCCATGGTGCGAGGAGAGGGAATCGAACCCTCACCCCTTGCGGGACGAGATCCTAAATCTCGCGCGTCTGCCAGTTCCGCCATCCTCGCACGGCGGGGGCAGGATAGCACCGAGAGGTGCGGGTCGCCAGGTCTCGAATCGAGCCGCTCGGTCCGGGGGAATTCACACGGGGTCGACTTGTCCGCGGCCGGAATCCCCGTAGACTCGGGGCTCGCTTGAAAGGCTGCAGGCGTGCGGGGGCACGCCGGGAGACTCGGAGGACGAATGCGGCACACGTTGCGCATTCCGGGGGCACTGCTCGCTTGGGCGACCGTGTGGCTGCTCGCGGTCACGACGCCCCACGCCCAGGGCACGACCGGCACCGCACTCGGCAACTGGTCCGACGTGCGCGGCACGAACTGGGTCGTCAACGCCGGTCGCTCCGACAACAACGTGCAGATGTGGCTCGACCCGGGCCCCGACGGCGGCTTCTTCGACCTGCCGCTCGTGCAGCAGGAACTCACGACGATCGCAGCTGCCGGTCTGAACTCGATCCGACTGTTCGGCTCCTACTACGCCTGGCTGACGAACCGAACCGCCTACCTGACGAACCTCGCGGCCGTCCTCGCGGAGTGTCGCCGTCACGGGCTGTTCGTCACGTTCGTCGTGTGGGACTGCTTCGGCATCGACGGCCTCGGCGACGCCGCCTACCGCGCGAGCGGCCCGCCCGGCGCAGCGATCGTCGCGGTCGTCGACGCTGATCGACTCGCGTGGAAGCAACGCAACCCGACACTCCCCGCGGCGATGGGCGGCACGTGGTTCGCCGCGCCGGGCATGAAGTACCTCGCCGAGAAGGGCAGCCCGAGCAATTGGAGCACCCGCCGACGCGCCGACGCCGACCGCTACCTCGACGACCACGCGAACGCGTTTCGCTGGGGGTTCCCCGACGTCTTCCTCTCGTACGACGTCATCAACGAACCCGACAACCTCACGCTCGTCGGTCCGAGTCGCCTCGACGCGGTCCGAATCGCCGGCGACCTGACGACCTACTCGATGAAGCGCATCCACGCGCTGCACCCGGGCGCGAGGTTCACGATCGGAACTGCGTCGCCCTCGTTCTGCGCGGCGGTGCATCGGGCGATCCGCTCGGCGATCCCCGGCGGGCTCAGCTACCTGACGTTTCACGACTACTCACCGGACGAAGCGTTCGTCGCGAACGTCGCGTCCGCGGTGGGCGTGGGGCAAGCGGAGCAACTCGAGGTCGTCTGTTCGGAGTTCTTCACCGCCGCGCGACAGGGCCAACTCCCCCACCTGCTCGAGACGCTGACCGCCGCGGGCGTCGGCGCACAGATGTGGAGCGCGGTGCAAGACCGGATCTTCGTCGTTCGCTATCCCGAATTGATGTCGGTCGCCTATCCGTCGACGCCGACGAAATGGTGGGTGCACGACACCGGCGTCTACGCCCGCACGCCGGACACGAACCAACCGACCGGCTATCGCTACACGGTCAAGAACCCGACGTTCGCGACCGCCTTGCGCGATTGGACCGCGCGCCGAACGCCGGTCGTGATGCGTTGGGCGCGCCTCGCTGCGACCACCCAGCCGCCGGTCGGCGCGCACCCGACGGCGCGCGTCGTCGTTCGCGGGCCGGTCGGCTACCCGGTGACGCTGAGCATCGCCGCCAACGGCCTGACGCAGGTGCCCGCACCCGGGCTCGGGCGACGGGTCATCGTCGACAGCCGCCCCAACGTGCGATGGCTCGGCACGCTCGCACCGACCACGACGCCCGGGGTCGGTGAACTCACGGCGACGATTCGTCTGCCGCGTCGGCCGACGAAGACGGGCTTCACGCTACAGGCCATCGTCGGCGACGACTACGATCCGCGCACGTGGGAACGCGCGCGCCGCACGCAGCTGACCCGCGCCGTGGTCGTCTATCCGTAGGTGCTAGCGAGCGCGCGGGACGGCGCGGGCCGGCACACGCCCGCCGCCCGCGTTGCCGCCGATCCGACCGCCGCCCGGCACGGGACGGCCACCCGGCTTGCCCTTGAGTCCCGGTTGCGCGCGACGTCCCGGCACGTAGCCACGCCGGCCGAGCCAGCGGAGTTGGTCGCCGGTGAGCCGGCCGACGCCGCGGCCGTTGAAGTAGCGCCGTCCTCCGTCGAGCATCGAGTCCGACGGTCGCGGACCGCGCGCACCGGCGCGCACCCAGCGGGCCCGATCGGCGATTGCCTTGGCGAGCGCCGGATCGATCTTGCGCACCTCGCGCGCGACCTTCGCGATGGCCCGCGCGTTGCCGCTCGCCTCGAGCACCGCGACCCGCGCGTCGTAGATCGACCGCAATCGCTCGATCACCAACGCTTTCGTTTCGCCGATCCGCTTGCGCACGACGTCGGCCACCTTGGCGCGCTCGAAGCGGTCGACCTGCTTGTAGGCCAGCCGCAGCAGCCGGCTGCCGCTCGCCATCAAGCCGCGCCAGCGGTCGCTGCCGACGCCCCATCGCCCCGCATCCTTCGCGAGTCGTTCGACGCGATCGACCTTCTTGCGCGCGTCGAGGACCGAGTTGAGGGCCACCTCGTCGAGCGTGTAGCCCTGCGCAGCGACCGGCCCGGCGACCACGGCAAGCAGCAGGATCGCGCACGCGCGGCGAATCGGTCGGCTGGGGATCATCGGAGTGTTCCTTCCCGAACGGATTGCGACTTCCCTTCGGATGGTACCGCGTTTCGCGGGCAATGCACGGATTTCCCGCGTGTCCCCGGCGCCCCGTCGCGTGGCCGAGGCGCAGCGGATGCGCTAGTCTTCCCTCGATGAGTGGCTGCTGCCCCCCACCCGAACCGACGCCGACCCCGGCCGCAACCGGCTGCTGCGGCGATCCCGAAGACGGCCCTCGACGCCGCGACTGGCTCCTCTGGGGATCGCTCGCCGTGTGCGCCCTCGCCTATGGGGCACACCTCGCGTTCGGCGACCGGCTCGCGTCGGTCGCGTTCATCGGCCCGTTCGTGCACGGGATCCACGAATTGATCGACCGGATGGCGTGGGGGATCGCCGCCGGCGTCGTCGCGCTCGCGATCCTCGGCCGGATCCCGCGCGAGTTCGTCATGAGCGCGCTCGGCTCGCGCGGCGGCCTGTCGGGTGCGCTCCGCGCGACCGCCGCGGGCCTCACGCTGGACCTGTGCAACCACGGGATCCTGATGGTCGGCGCGAAGCTGTACGAACGCGGGGCGACGCTCGGGCAGGTATTCGCGTTCCTCGTCGCGAGCCCGTGGAACTCGCTGTCGACGACGCTGATCCTGATCGCGCTGATCGGATGGCAGTGGACGCTCGTGATCATCGGCCTCTCGGCGGTCATCGCGGTCGTCACCGGTGTCGTCGCAGACCTCCTCGTGCGCCGGGGCGTCGTCCCCGACAACCCGAATCGACAGGAGTTGCCGACCGACTTCCGGTTCTGGTCGGAGGCGCGCACACGACTCGGCGCCCTGCGCTTCTCGTGGCGTGGCGTCGGGCGCGCGCTGCGCGACGGGCTCGTCGAGTCCCGGATGGTGTTGCGGTGGATCTTCTTCGGCGCGATCCTCGCAGCCGCGATCCGCGGGCTCCTCTCCGACGCGAGCCTCGCGAACTGGTTCGGCCCGACGTTCGTCGGCCTGTTGCTGACGTTGGCTGCCGCGACCGTGATCGAGGTCTGCTCGGAAGGATCCACCCCCCTGGCGGCCGAGTTGTTCACGCGCGCGGGCGCGCCGGGAAACGGCTTCGCGTTCCTGATGGCCGGGGCCGCGACCGACTACACCGAGTTGCTCGTGCTGCGCGAGACGACGAAGCGCTGGTCGCTCGCGCTGTTGCTCCCGGCGATCGCCGTCCCACAGGTCGTCGCACTCGGATGGCTTCTCAACGCACTCTGAGCGCCCCCGCCGCGCGGAAAGATTTGTGCTCGCGGTAAAGTCGCGCGCGATTCCGCCGGAAAGATAAGTAGCGCTCGCTTCAGCGCTGCAATCGAGGAGGAGTCCGAGCCTGATGACGGAGAGCGTCCGTACGAACCGCCGCCACCAATGCGGCTTCGCGCTGACCGAGCTGCTTCCCTACGTCGCAGCCGTGCTCGTGGTCGTCAGTGGTTTATGGCTGCTCTCCTCGGGCGACGACGAGCGCGTGCGAGCCGAGCGCGACGCCGAGCGCGCACTCGCTCTGGCGCGCGCGGGCATCACACGAGCAGTCGATGCGCTCGACCGCGGCGAGCCGTTCGAGGTGCTACGCGGCGAGGAAGCCGACGGGGCATTTCGTGTCGCGTCCACGCTGCTCGACCGCGGGCGCTACCGGATAGAGAGCGTCGGCGTGGTCGGCGACATCCAACGCCGAACGTCGGTCGTCGTGCAGGCGGAGCCGACCGGTCACCGTCGCGCGTATCGCCACGGCTTCGCGTCGGCCGAGTCGATCGAAGTGGGCGACGACACGATCGTCGACTCGTGCGGCGCTGCGGCCGACCACGGTCGCCTGACCGCAAACGCCGCGATCTACGTCGGCGCCAACGCGGTGATCCGTGGCGTCGTTCGCGCGAGCGCCCGGGACGGCTTCTATCTCGACGAGTCGAGCCGGCACATCGGCGAGCACATCGCGAGCGAGGCCGCGATCGCGTTCGCACCGCCCGCGGAAGCGGAGTTCGATGCCGCGCTCCGCGACAACCGAAACGACGACATCCGCGCGACGCGGGGCACGTTCCGCTACGACCCCGATGCGCTGACCCTCGCGGTCGATCGCGGTGCGGTCGTCGAGTTGCCGGCCGGTGTCTTCCTCTTCAGCTCCCTGCGCCTGGCTGCGGACTCGTGGCTCGTCGTCGGCGGCGAGACGAAGGTCTACGTCACGGGCGAGATCGACTGCAGCGCGGGCACGATCATCAATCGCACGCTCGACGCGCGCAATCTCGAGATCATCGCCTACCCGTACGACCTCGGCTCGATCTCGCCACCGAGCGAGCCTGCCGCCCGACTCGGCGGCGGCCCGGCCAGCGCGCTGACCGTCTACGCGCCGGGTCACGAGGTGACGCTCCGCGACAACGGTACGACGTTCTACGGCGCGGTGACCGCCAAACGCCTGAAGGTGCGGCACATGCACCTGCGCTTCGACCCGTCGCTCGAACTCGCCGCCCCCCCGGCGCCGAACGCGCTGGTCGGCCGGCCCCACCACGTCGAGCTCGAGCGACACGAAGACGCATCGGGCGCCGCCGCGCCCTGATCGCGCCCGCGGCGAGAAAGTCACTCGATTCCGCGTGATTTCGCGGGCGCTTTCCCGCTCCGAAGGCATGGGTATCGCAGACGGGTGGGGCAACGGTGGGCCGCTCGGCCCACTCCGTCGGTGTTCGCGCTGCGGGTGCGTCGCGCGAGCACCGTCGCGGCGAGGGAGGGGGCGCCATGGACCCCCTCCCTCCGGGGTCGACGGGTCCGGGGTTGCCGGGCTCCGGGGTCGACGGATCCGGTACTCGACGGGTTGGCGCACCTGCGGTAGGGTCGGTCGCATGAGCCATCGTATCCTGCCCCTCGCGGTCGCCCTCGTCGCGTTCACGACGATGCCGCTTCCCGCACAGGTCGTGCGCGACGTACCGCTGCAGTATCCGACGATCCAGGCCGCGATCGATGCGTCAAACGGGAACGACGTGGTGCGCGTCGCCCCCGGGGTCTACGCCGAGAACCTCGACTTCAAAGGCAAGGCGATCGTCGTCCGCAGCGCACGGGGGCCGCGCGCGACAGTCGTCGATGGTCGGCGCCTCGACTGGGTCGTCACGTTCCGCTCGAACGAAGGTCGCGGTTCGGTGCTCGAGGGCTTCACGATCCGCAACGGAGCCGGCGGCATCCTGTGCAGCCTCGCGTCACCGACGATCGTCGGCAACCGGATCGTGCGCAACCGGCAGACGCTCTCCGACGGAGTCGGCATCCGAGCGATCGGCGCGCCGTGGATCGAGCGAAACGTCATCGCCGAGAACGATACCTTCGACAATCTGAGCCGCGGCGCCGGCCTCTACTGCCTGGGCAACGCGGTGCTGACCGGCAACGTGTTCCACCGCAATCGCGTGGGCGCGGGCGACGGTTCCGCGATCTACTGCGCGGGCGGTGCGATCGTCGCGACCAACTGCACGATCGCCGGCCATCCGTCCGGCGCGGGGGCGACCGCGGTGCGAATCGTCGGCAACCAGTCGTCGGTTCGGTTCACGAACACGCTCTTTTGGGACAACGCTGCGGGGACCCTCGTCCGGGCGTCGGGCTGGCAAGCGTCGGCGAGCTTCGACCGATGCCTCGTGCCGGGCGGCCGTGCGCGCGTCGCCTCGGACAACCTCGCGTTCATCCAGTGGGGAGCCGGCAACCTCGACACCGATCCGCTCGTCGTCGACGTCACCGCGGGCGACTACCACCTGACCGCACCGTCGCCGTGCATCAATGCCGGCGACCCGAACGCGCCGATGCTCGCGCCACTCGATCTGGACGGCAATCCGCGGAGCGCCTACGGCAGCGTCGACATCGGCGCAGACGAGGTATTCCCCCACCTCTACCTCGCCGACGATCCACAGCGCGGGAAGACGCTTCCGATCCGGATGATCGGGTTCCCCGGCGCGGCGGTCACCTGGGCCGCGGCCAGCGGCGAGCTGACGCCGCCGCTCCCGATTCCAGGCCTGCTCGGCGTCCTCGTCCTCGATCCGGCGACAATCCGGCCGGTCTCGCTCGGCGTCGCCCCCGCGTCGGGTGTCGTGCGCCTGGCCCTGCCGGTCCCCGCGCAGTTCCCCGTGAGCGTGACGCCGACCCAAGCGCTGATCGGCAAGCGGCTCAGCAACGGCGTGTCGGTCGCCCTGCACTGAGCGCGCGGCTCCCGGGATCGGCCTCGAGAAGATTGGGGAGAGAGAGGGGATTCGAACCCCCGACCTCCTGATCCACAGTCAGGTGCTCTAACCAACTGAGCTACTCTCTCCGACGCGACCGGGGTGGGTCGCCAGAGGCCGGTTGAAGGTAGGTGCAATCGCACGGTCGGTCAAGGGGACCTTCGGCGGCTCAGGGACTATAAGAGCGGGACGCGCCGGCCGGAACCGGCAGCGTTTCGACGACGCCTTGCCCGCCGGAGGACGACGACACCGTGGCACCCACCGACCCCGCACTCGCCGACCGCCTCACCCGCTTCGGTCAGTCCCATGTGCTGCCGTTTCTCGAGCGCCTCGACGACACCGGACGTGCGCGCCTCACGGCCCAACTCGACGCGGTCGACCTGGAGCAACTCGGCACGCTCGTCGACGGTGGCGACACCGACGCGGGCGGTCCCGGACGCCTCGCCCCCCCGCCGGTGATCCACGCCGGGCGCGACGCCGACGCGGACCGCCGGGCGCACGAAGCCGGGGAGGCCGAACTCGCGGCCGGTCGCGTCGCGGTGCTGACCGTCGCCGGGGGTCAAGGCACGCGGCTCGGCTTCGACGGCCCCAAGGGCGCGTATCCGGTCGCGCCGGTGACCGGCAAGACGCTGTTCGAGCTGTTCGCGACCGAGATCGCCGCCCGCCGCGCCCGCCACGGCGCCGCACTGCCGTGGCTGATCATGACGAGCGAGGCGAACCACGACGCCACCGTCGCGTTCTTCGAGTCGAACGACTGCTTCGGGCTCGGCCGCGACACGATCGCGTTTTTCACCCAGGGGATGATGCCGTCGGTCGACAGCGACGGGCGACTGCTCCTCGCCGCGCCGGATCGCCTCGCGTTGAACCCGAACGGCCACGGCGGCACGCTGCTCGCGCTCCGCGACTCCGGCGAGCTCGCCCGCCTGAAGGACGCCGGCATCACGACCCTCTACTACTTCCAGGTCGACAACCCGCTCGCCCGCATCGCCGACCCGGCCTTCATCGGCCACCACGTGCTCGGGCGCGCCGAGATGAGCTCGAAGGTCGTCGCGAAGACCGACCCCGACGAGAAGGTCGGCATCATCGTCGAACGCGACGGCACCCTCGGCGTGATCGAGTACTCCGACCTCGACGCCGAGACGGCCCGGCGCCGCGACGACGACGGCACGCTCTCGTTCGACGCCGGCAACATCGCGATCCACGCGTTCGACGTCGCGTTCCTCGACCGCGTGACCGACGGCGGCCTGCAGCTCCCGTATCACCGCGCGAACAAGAAGGTCCCCCACCTGAACGCCGACGGCCGACTCGTCGAACCGACCGAGCCGAACGCGATCAAATTCGAGACGTTCATCTTCGACGCGCTCGGCCTCGCCGCCCGCAGCACCACCGTGATGGTCGACCGGGCCGAGGAGTTCAGCCCGGTGAAGAACCTGACCGGCGTCGACTCGGCCGACACCGCACGCGCGCACATGGTCGACCGTGCGGCGCGCTGGCTCGAGGCGGCCGGGCATGCGGTCCCTCGAGGCGCGGACGGTCAGCCGACGATCGCGATCGAAATCGACGCGCGCGTGGCCCTGGACGCGGACGAGGTTCGGGCGCACGTGCCGGCGCCGATCGACTTCTCCGCCGACGTCGTGCTCAGCGAACGTCGATCCTGACGCGCGCGCGCATCCCGTAGCCGACGAGTTGGCGCAACGCGTCGGGATCGTTCGGCATCACCCGCACGGGCTGGTAGGTCTCGTCGGGATCGTCGAACGCGGAGACCTCCTTCGGTCGGAACTTGACCCCGCGGAACAGGAACGAGATGCGCCCCTCGAACTCGCGCTCGGGAAAGCCGTCGAGCACGAAGTGCACGCGCTGCCCGATCCGGATCTTGTCGCGGTGCGCCTCACGCACGTAGGCCACGAGGTGAAGCGTCTTCTCGTCGAGCAGCGTCACGACCGGCACGTCGCGATCGACGACGCTGCCGTTGGCGAGCGGCTCCCAGAGCACCTGCCCCGGCCCCGGGGCGCGCAACACGAGGCGCTCGCATCGTGCCAGCGCCGCGGCATGGGCCGCTTCGGCCGCAGCGACCGCCCCGCACGCCGCCTCGAACGCGTGCCGGGCGGTGATCGCGTTGCGCGCGCTCTCGTAGCCCCGCGCGGCGAGTGAACGCGTCTGGCGCCAGTCCGACTCGAGCCGTGCCCGATCGGCCTTCGCCCGCGCGATGTCGGCCTCCCGTTGCTTGACGACCGCGTCCAATTCGGCCGAGTCGAGCCGCGCGAGCACCTGCCCCGCGCGCACGTAGTCGCCGACCCGCACGTCGATCGACGCGATCGTGCCGCGATCGGGGCTCCCGACCTCGGTGACCGTCCCGTCGATCCGGCCGCGCGCCTCGACGACGCCGTGCGTGCGCATCCAGAACAGGCTCGGTACGCCGGCGAGCAGCAGCACCGGGATCGCCCAGCCCTTGATGCGCCGGATCCGCGACGGCGGCTTTGCCGGCACGGTGAACCGCGACGTGCCCTCGGTCGGGACCCGTGACTCGGGACGGCGGAGTCGGACGCGCCACGTACTCTTCACGTGTCGTCTCCCTCGTCATCGTCCCACCAGCTCGGTTCGGCGGACTCGACCGTGGCCGGGGCGGGCGGCGGCGCGGGTCGCGCGGGCGGCGGCGGCGGCGGTGGTGGCGGCGCGGGCGCCTCGACCACCGGCGGCGGCGGCACGACGACGACCGGCTCCTCCAGCGGCGACACCGGCTCGGGGGCCTGCGTCGGTGGCGGCCCGTCGATCGTGTCGGTCGACCGTCGCCCCTGCGTCTCGACAGGACGCACGTCGTCGACCTCACCGGCCACGGTCAGGTCGGCATCCGCGACTTCGCGCAGCACGCGCTCGATCAGCTCGCTCGCGTCGGCGACTTCGTGCGGGTGCACGGCCCACGCGTAGCTCAGCGCGATGTCCTCGAGCGTGTCGTGGCGCAGGCGGTCGAACGCGACCGAGATCCGCCGTGCGAGCGCGACCGCGCCACGCGTGTCCCCGCCCGGGAGCAACACGAGGAACTCGGTCGGGTGCAAGCGCCCGACCTTGTCGACCGAGCGCGTCATGTTGCGGACGAGGCGCGCGACTTCGAGCAGCGTTCGGTGCGACGCGACGCGGCCGCGACGCTCGGCGACGCGATCGAGCCCGCGCACACCGATCCGCAGCACCGCGGTGGAGTGCCCGAGCGACGTCCCGCGGGCGACCTCGTGCGACACGATCTCGCGGAAGAACTCCGGCCGGTAGACCTGGAGGTCCTCCTCGAGGAAGTCCGGCCCGACGGCTGCGTGCATGAACGACCCGACCTCGGCGGCGAAACGACCGGCCGCGGTGAGGCTGTATGCGTAGATGCGGCGACGTTGGGCTTGCTCCGGCGGAAACGGCCGCGAGCAGCTCCGGCACCGGGTCGCGACGTCGGGCTCCTGGAAGCCCGAGTTGCAGCTGGCACACTGCACCGTGTCGGTCGGCTTGTCGTGGTCGAGGCCGATGTGGCGCAGCACGCCACGGCACTTCGGACAGACGAGCTTGTCGCCGCGGCGGAAGTCGTCGATCGGCCCGACGAACGAGCAGCGAAAGTGGTGGATCATCTCGAGCGCGCGCAGGTCCGCGCTGCCGCACGCCGGACACACCTCACGCACGTGCAGGTCGTGGTGCGTGCAGAACGGACACGAGATGACCGTGTCGTGGAACCGGCGCTCGAGGTAGTTGCGACGGCGGAGGAAGTCCAGATCGTCGATCGGGTCGCCGGCGTCCGGTGAGTCGTCCAGGCCGTCGGTCGCCGGATACCGGAAGCCGCTCGGACTCGACGGGTCGTAGACCGGCACGAGCGCGTCGGGTCCGCCCGCCGCGGCCTGCCGCAGGATCTGGATCCGTCGATCGTCCTGCGGATGCTCGATCTCGCGCGGCTCGGGCTCCGCCTTGTCGCGGCGCCGGAGCAACCCCGCCACGCGCGAAAGCAGCTCGTCGTAGCGAAACGGCTTGTGGATGAAGTCGTCGACGCCGCGACGCAATCCCTCGGCGCGGTCCTCCGGATTGAGGCGGCCGGTCACCATCAGCACCGGGATGTGCGCGGTGGTCGGCGTGCGGCGCAATCGGTCGAGAACCTCGAGTCCGCCCATGCCCGGCATCACGAGATCGAGGACGACCGCGTCCGGGCGATCGACGCTCGCAACGTCCAACGCCGTCGAGCCGTCACTGACCGCGGTGACCCGGTAGCCGTGTGTCGTCAGACATGTCCGGTAGACGCCGAGCATCTGCGGCTCGTCGTCGACTACCAGGACATGCTGATTGCCCGGCCCCCTCGGGTCGCCGGACGCGGCATGGTCGTTCATCTGTCCCCCTGTGCGCCGTCGTCGATCGGACGGTCGGCACCACCCGCCGTCGAGCAGGTCGCACCAGGGATTTCTTCGATAATCCGGGCGGCCGGCTCAAGCCGGCTCCGAAGTCGAGTCGATTTTTCCCGACAGGAAAGGCCTTCACTTTGATGACCGACTCGCCTCCGGACACGCAATCCGAACCCGCAACGCGACTTCGTGTCGTCTTCCTCTGCTACGGCAATGCGTGCCGCAGCCAGATGGCCGAATCGATTGCCGGACGCGATGCGGCGGATTGGCTCGATGTCGCGAGCGCGGGCGTGAGTCCGCTCGGCTACATCCCGGCCGAGGTCGAGATGGTGATGAACGAAGTGGGGTGCACGACCGAGGGGCAGTCCTCGAAGTCGCTGAGCGAGGCGCAGCGGGCACAAGCCGCCGACGTCATCGTCGACCTCGCGGACGTGCTCCCGACCCGTCTGGCCGAGCAGCAGGTCGTCCGCCGCCCGATCGTCGACCCGTTCGGCGGCGATCTCGACGACTACCGTCGCACCCGCGACGCGATCACCGAGGCGATGCCGGCGCTGCTCGCCGAACTGCGCGAACGGGCGACGAAAAAATCCGACCCCGCCTGAAATAGCCCGCCCCCGCCGACGAACCCCCGAGGTCTTCGTTGCGAGAGGTCGGCACCCGAATGGCGATATCCCAGACCGCCCGTCACTGCCGCGACTGCGGGCTCATCACGTTGCACCAGCGCAGGCGGCTCGGCGTCGGTTGGGGGCTGTTCTGGACGTTTCTGACGGGTGGCCTCTTCATCCCCGTCTGGCTGCTGATCGCACTGTGCGACGCCAATCGCGACTACGAGTGCGTGAGCTGCCACTGGCCGTCCGAGGTCGGCCAGGCCCTGCGCAACCAGGCCGGCATGGCGGCCTACCCCCCGCCGGATGCGATCGCTCGGCCACTCGCCGCGGTGGCCCGACCGGCGAGCCCCCCGCTGCGACGCCACGTGCCGACGCCGCCAGGCCGCCTCGGCTGCCCGGCGTGCTCGGCGATCCTTCCCGGCGATGCGCGCTTCTGCCGCGACTGCGGCACCCCCCTCACCGCCACCGCCGCCACGGCCTGACCCGCCGCGCGGCTCAACACATCATCGGGAACGAGTTACTGACCTCGATCCGATTCTGCAGCACGGCGATCACCGCGCAGAAGAACAGGATCCCCGGTGGCAGCCCTCGTGGGATCGTCACGCTCGCCATCGCGCCGCCGTTGGCGTTCAGGAAGCCCTGGAAGCTCGACACAAACAGTCCGTTGACGACGGTCAACAGGAACAGCGCATCGAGCGCGAGGTTGATGCGTCGCCCCCCGCCGATCAGGATGCCCGGTCGCGTCGAGAGCGCGAGCGCAGCGATATACGCGGCCGCCGGCATCGACGGGAAGTAGAAGCTGAGGAAGAACGGCACCCCGGGTGTCAGCACGCCATTGCCGGCGATCACGCGCCACGCGTAGAACATGCCCGACAGGATCGCGAGCTGCGGATTCGCCCACTGCCACGAGTTGAGCACCGTGAGCGCGGCGGTCAGCTCGAACATCTTGTACAGCTCGGTCATCCAGACGTGGCCGGTGACCTGATCGACCCATGCGGACGTGATGTTCGCGAGCACGTAGAACGCGACGAGCGCGCCGGTCGTGCGATTGAGCACGCGGAGTTCCGGCGACTGCGTCGTCGTGACCACGTAGTTGCCGGTCTGCGCCGACGAGTCGACGCTCCGAACGTTGCCGAGGCCGGTCGCCACTGTCGACAGTGTCTGGCCGTTCTGCGGCATCGACCAGAGGTGGCCGCTGACCGTGCCGACCAACAGCGCCGCCGACGCCGCGTCGAGCCCGAGCGCACTGATCGTCGCGGGCAAGTTCGCGCGCAGCGTCGAGATCTGGCCGGTCTGCGAGATCTTCAGCACCGTCGTGCCGTCGTAGCTGTAGTAGCCGCCGTCCTGCCCGGGCACGAGCGCGTTGAAGCGGTTGCTCGGTGCGGTGGCCAACGTCGTGACGCTCTGGTTCGACGGGTCGTAGGCACCGATGTAGCTCGTCCCCGCGCCGCGGGCGTTCGCCGCGAACAGGACCCGCATGTTGTTCGAGTCCATCTGCACCGCGCTGACCGCGTGGGTCGTCTGGTTCACGCCGAAGTTCAGCGTGCTCAGCGTCTGGCTCGTCGTGTCCACGCGCATGCCGTACGAGCCGGTGGCGTTTTGGGCGACGACGACCGGCTGGCCGACGGTGGGCTGGGCCTGGACGTGTACGGCGAGTACCGCGACGGCCGCGGCAGCGATGAGAATCCGGTACATCGGGCACTCCTCCTCGGGTCGAGAAACCGGTCCGACCCAAAGAAACCCGATCCGACCGGACTACCGACAGCGAATCTCAAAAAATCGCGCGGGCGGCGGCGAGGAGTGGCACGCCCACCAGGACTCGAACCTGGGACCTTCGGATTAGAAATCCGATGCTCTATCCAGCTGAGCTATGGGCGCGCGATGCGCGGCGGTGCCGGCGCTGAAGGATAGCGTCGGGCCCGGTCGCCCGCCAGTTCGCGCGACCGGGCCCGAGCCCGTCAGACCCCGGAGACGACGAGCACGGTCGGGTCGGTGATCGTGCGGATCCCGGCCGGCGCCTGCGGATCGAACGTGAGGACCAGCATGTAGAGCCGCAGCCCGTTGATCACGGAACCGAGCGACGCGAGGTTGATCGCGCCTTTCGCCTCGCCGAGCCCGTCGAGCGTCCCCTGCAGCCCGGTCGCAAACGGCGCGAGCAGATTCTGAAAGCTCAACATCGTGAACGTGTCCGGCGTCAGATATGCGGTGCGCTGGCCAGGCACCGGCACGCCTGGCCGAATGTCGGTCGCGCTGATCGCGATCTGGTAGACCTTGCCCGCGTCCTCAGGCACCTTCACGCCGATCGTCCACTGCCCGCGCGCCGTCGCGTAGGTGTGGACGTTGCGGCGGTAGAGGATCTCGGTCTCGTAGAGGCTCGCCCCCGACGCGAGCGTCGAGAACGTCGTCACGATCTTCGATCCGACGTCGACGTGGTAGATCCCCCCGGGCCCGCGCGCCGCCGACGACGGCGCAAACGAGCCGAGCACGAGTTGCTGCGTGGCGGCGCTGGCGCGGTCGACCTTCAGCGAGTAGACCCCGACCGGCGGCGCGGGCGTCGACAGGAAGACCGTCGCGACGCTCTGGTTGGCGTTCAGCACGAAGACGTTCTCGGGCGGCGTCTGATCACCGCAGCAACTGCCGCTGAACACGGCGCCGGTCGGGATGTGGATGTCGATGCCATAGCGCGCATCCAACCCGGTGCCGAGCGTCGTCACGCTCGAGCCGTCGCGCGCGATGCTCAGCAGCGGATCGGTGCCGCTGCTGCTCTGCACGATCAGCGCCCCGGTTCGCGGATCGATCGTCATCCCACCGTTCAGCCCGGCCTGTCCGGTGACCACGGTGGTGACGGCGCCGAACGGATCGACGTTCATCACCGACGTGGAGGTCGTCACGAACACGTCGCCGTCGCAGTCGACCGCGAGATCGTTCGCGCCGGAGACGGTCGCCAACGTACCGAGGATCACTTGCGCGAGCGGGTCGACACGCAGGATCGCGCCGCCGCTGCCGACCGCGTACAACTCCCGGTTCTGCGGCCCCATCACGAGCCCGTAGCCGGTCGACGAGCCGATCGACATCGACGTCGCGACGCCCTGCGGGCTGAAGAAGTAGAGCCGTCCCGACGACGCGGTTCCCGCGTAGCCGTTCGGGTGTAGTTGCGCGGTAGCCGCCGTCGCGCCGCCCAGGATCGCGGCCGCGAGCAGGCCGCCGATTGTCATTCTCATCGCCAAGACTCCTCTGATCTGACCTCGGAGAAGTCCCCAGTCAACGCGACCGGGCCGGTCGATGCAAGCGTCGCGTCAGACGCTGAACCAGCTGGCGATTTCCTGGCGATTCACGACCCGTTTCATCCGGAATCGACGGCGCAGCGCCCCGGGCAGATGGCGGAGGAATCCGAAGTAGGCCGGCAGCGTCGTCGGCTCCATGACGACCACGTATGCCAGGCGCGCGAACTGCCGACCGATGATCTTCAGGCCCGTGAGGCTGAGAAAGGTCAGCGGATGCTCGTTCTTCACGAGCAGGAGCAGCTGGTTGCGCGTCGACAAGCGCCGCACGATCCGCGGAATCGCCGCGCGGTCGTGCCGCATCTCGAGCAGCGATCGCCGGTTCTTCGCGAGCCCGATCGGATAGGCGGCGCGACGGTTGTGCGTCGCCGTTGCGGTCCCGGCGTAGACGATCTGCCAGCCGCGCAGCCGGTAGCGCCAGCCGATGTCGATGTCCTCCTTGTAGGCGAACAGCGACTCGTCGAAGAACTCGTTGTCGACCGCGACGTCGTCCAGTGCCTCGATGCGATGCAGCACGGCTGCGCCGCAGGCGGCGAACACGCGCGTATCGAGCCGCTCGAAGATGCTCGAGCTCGATCGCCCTTGCCCGCGGTCGCGGAAGTCACGCCCGTCGGAGCCGACGATCCCGGCGGTATCGACCGTGACACCGTCCGGCCGGAGCAGCCGCCCGCACGCACACGCCGCTCTCGGGAACTCGACCAGTGCGTCGACGAGGGTCGCGATGTGGCTGGAATCCAGGACGACGTCCGGCGTGATCAACAGCACGGCGTCCGCGTCGTCGCCGCGCGCGAGCCGGATGCCCTGGTTCGCCGCGGCCGCATAGCCGACGTTGCGCTCGTTCTCGATCAGCTCGATCTCGGGGTAGCCGCGGACCGCTTCCGGCGTTCCGTCGTCGGATGCGTTGTCGATCACGCGGATCGAGACCGGCGCATGCGTCTGCTTCAGGACGGCGTTGAGGCATGCCTCAACGTCCTTCCGCGCGCGATACGCGATCATCACCACCGCAACCCGCGACGAACTCATCGTGCCGTTCCGTGCTCCTTCGGGCGGTCCGCATTCGGCGACAGTGCGCGCCGATCGGCCCCGTCATGCTAACCGAACTCCTATTCCTCTGTAGCCCCTATCGGCACGTCCGGCGACGCGCACGCGCGACCCGGGGGGCGAACTCGCCGACCGTGAATAAGCTTCGCACAGCCCGCCCTCGGGCCACCCCCCGGCGGTTCCGACAATGGCCGGTGTGAACGAATGGTGTTCCACGAGATCGTTACAGAGGTCATGATGCGCAAACTCATTCTCGGCTCGCTCGTCGGTGCGAGCCTCCTGCTCGGCGCGTGCGCCAGCGAACAGCCGGCCCGGCCGACGGACGTGCCGATGAGCGTCTCGCCGGAGACCACCACGTCGACCACCACGTCGACCGCGACCGAGCCCGAAGCCCTCGAGCCCGCCGATGACGGCAGCCTCGAGATCGACGAGGGGCCGATGACGGTGGTCGAGCCGACCGAACGGCTCTACGAGTTGGAGGTCGCGCGACGCCTCCAGGAGGCCAAGCGCCGGGCTGCGATGGACGCGGCCGCGAAGGAGCTGTCCGGCGAATCGACCTCCGGACGGTAGTCCGGACGCCGAACCGTCCGCGATCGGGCGAGCCGGCGTCCTCCGGTCTGGAGGAACGTTGGACTCGCCACCTCCCGCTCGGTCTCTCGACCGGCCCGCGATCCGAATCGCGATCGTCGGGCTGTGCTGCGCCGCATTCATCACCCTCGGGTTGACGAGTGCGGCGCGCAAGTCGTTCACGACGGACGAATACCCGCACATCACGGCCGGCTACAGCTACTGGAAGACCGGGTCGTTCCGACTCAATCCGGAGCACCCCCCGCTGGCGAAGCTCGTCGGCAGTGTCGGCCTGCTGCCCCTCGGCCCGGCGTTCGACCCGACGTGGCCCGCGTTCGAGCGCGCCACGGTCGACAAGACCGCGCAGTTCGGGGTCGCCGAGGCGTTCTTCTACAACAGCCCGGAGAACGCGCAACCCGAACGTCACCGCGAGATCCTCTTCGCGGCCCGTGCGCCGATGGTCTTCCTCGGCGCGCTGCTCGTCATCTACATGTTCCTCCTCGGACGCCTCGCGTTCGGCCCACCGGCGGGCGTGCTCGCGGCCGTATTGACCGCGTTCGCGCCGACGATCCTCGCCCACGCTCGGCTCGTCACGACCGACGTCGCGCTGACGACGTTCTGGGTCGCGGCGACCTACCACGCGATCCGCTACCTGCGCGCACCGTCGTGGTCCCAGCTCGTCGCGTGTTCGGTAGCGACCGGGTGCGCGCTCGCATCGAAGTTCTCCGGCGTCCTCGTGCCGGGTGTGATCGGCCTCGTCACGCTCGTGTCGGTGTTCGGCACGACCGGCCCGTGGGGCGCGCGCCCGGGCAACGGCGAGACCGGGCAACGGCTCGTCGCCTGGGCGCTCAAGATGGCGACCTACGTCGCGATCGCTCTCGCCACGGTGATGCTGACCTACTTCGTCGCCGACGGTGGCCGCTGGTTCGCCGGGTTCGACAAAGTGTGGGTCAACCACGACCCCCGCTACCGCGGCTACTTCCTCGGCGAGACCGGCAACTACTTCCTCACATACTTCGCGGTCGCGCTCCTCGTGAAACTCCCGCTCGGCACGCTCGCGCTTGCCGCACTCGGCGGGCTGTGGCTGCGGCGCGACGGGACGCCGCTGCCGTGGACCGAACGCCTGCTGCTCGTCCTGCCCGGCGCGCTGATCTTCGCGGTCTCGACGTTCGCCGGGAAGTACCTCGGCGTGCGTTACGTGATGCCGTGCATCCCGCTGCTGATCCTGCTGGCGTCGCGCGTCGCGACGCTGCCGTGGTGCCGACGCCTGCCCGGCGCGCTCGTGCCGATCGTCGGCGCCGCCGCGGTCGTCGGGTCGACGCTCCTCGCGTGGCCGAACTACATCCCCTACTTCAACGAAGCGGTCGGTGGCTCGCGCGGCGGCGCGGGGCTCCTCGACGACAGCAACATCGACTGGGGACAGGACTGGGTCGAGGTCTCCGAGTATCAGCGCGAACACGGCATCGATTCGTTCGGGTATTGGGCGCACAACCGCCTCGATCCGCAGAAGCTCTACGGCGTCGTCGGGCACACGATCGAGGAGGAGGAGTTCTATCTGCCGCGCACCGGGTGGTATGCGGTGGGTGCGCACACCCTCGCCCGCGATCACCTCTACAGCTACAGCCGCCGGCTCGGCCTCGACTGGCGCACGACCTACGAACCGGTCACGATCCTCGGCGGGTCGACCTGGGTGTTCCGCTTCTGGATCGACGATCGCCCGCCGCCCGACGGCTTCGTCGGCGAGGCACGGACGCTGAAGCAGTGGCGCGAGGAGGCGGTCGAGCGATTGCGCCGCTTCGCTGCGGAGGTGCCCGACTCGGTCGGCAACCGCACGCGGATCCTGCCGATCCTTCGCCAACTCGACCGCCGTGAGGAAGGACTCGCGCTTCTCGACGAGACCCTCGGCGCCGGCCGACGGACGCTCGAGTCGATTCGCGCGGAGCTTCGCGCCGTCGGCACCGTGACCCGCGCGTCCGACCCGATGGAAATCGCCCGATACAGCCGAGCGCGCGAGCGGCTCCGCGACGAGGTGTTCGAGCAGTTCACGCTCGCGGTCGAGGCGTCGCTGATCGACGCGCCGGACCGCGCTGCCGACGCGGCCTCGCTCGCGCAGGCATTCCTCGCGCTCGGCGCGTCCCCCCCGAACGACACACGCGGCGTCCTCCGGGACCTCCGCCTGAGCGCACACGCCCACGCGCTGCGCCACCTGCTCGGGAACGACGCCGCGGCCCTCGGAGCGGTCCGCGACGCCTGTTCGCGCTACAATGACCGGACGCGGATCGGCGGGCGACAGGTCGCGCCGCCGATCTCGGTCGACGAGGTCTTGGACGCGGTCCGCAAGCAGCGGTCCGAGATCGCCGAGCGACAGCCCGCCCACCGCAACGACGGAGCGACACCCAAATGAGCACGACGGCGCCCAACCTGATCCTCGGCACCGCCGGCCACATCGACCACGGCAAGACGTCGATCGTCAAGGCGCTCACCGGCGTCGACACCGACTGGCTGCCGGAGGAAAAAGCGCGCGGGATGACGATCGACATCGGCATCGCGCACTTGGACATCGGCGACCGCACGGTCGGGCTCGTCGACGTGCCCGGCCACGAGCGCTTCGTCCGCACGATGGTCGCCGGGGCGTCCGGCATCGACGTCGCGCTGCTCGTCGTCGCGGCCGACGACGGCGTGATGCCGCAGACCGTCGAGCACTTCGAGATCGTCGGGCTGCTCGGCGTGAAGCGCGGCGTCGTCGCGATCAACAAGGTCGACATCGTCGACGAGGCGCGCGTGGCCGAGGTCGAGGCACAGGTGCGCGCACTGCTCTCGACCACGCCGCTCGCGGACGCGCCGATGATCCCCGTCAGCGCCGTGGCGGGCACCGGCGTCGACGAGTTGAAGGCGGCGCTCGCCGCCGCGATCGCCGAGGCGGACGTGAGCCGCCGGTCGAGCTTCTTCCGCCTGCCGATCGACCGGATCTTCTCGATCCCCGGCCGCGGCACGGTCGTGACCGGCTCGATGCTCGGCGGCACGATCCGCGTGGGCGACCAGGTCGAGTTGCTGCCCGAGCGGCGCGAGTTGCGCGTCCGCGGGCTGCAGGCGCACCGCTCCGACGCCGACGACCTCGACTGCGGCCAACGCACCGCGGTCAACCTCGCCGGCATCAAGAAGGAGGAGATCCACCGCGGGATGGAGCTCGCGTCGCCGGGCTATCTGCAGCCGGCGACGTTCGTCGACGCCGAGGTGCGATGCCTCGCGAGCGTGACGAAAGGGCTGTCGGCGTTCGTGCGCGTCCGCATGGCGATCGGCACGAGCGAGGTGATCGGACGGCTCGTCTTCCTCGAGCGCTCCCACCTCGGCCCGGGTGCGACCGCCCTCGCCCAACTCCGCCTCTACGAGCCGATCGTCGCCGAGTACGGCCAGCGCTTCATCCTGCGCGACGAGACCGCGTCGCGGACGGTCGGCGGCGGCGTCGTGTTGCGCCCGGCCGGCCGTCGCATCCCGCAGAGCCGCGCGGTGCGCGAAGCGGAGCGGCTCGCGGTGCTCCGCGACGGCGATGCCGCCGCACGCGTGACGCAGGCGATCGCGGACGCCGGCGTCGAGTCGGCGAGCCCCCGCGCGATCGCCGCGCGCACGCGTGTCCCCGTGTCAGAGGTGAAGGCGCTGCTCGCGTCGCTCGAAGAGGCCGGCGCGCTCGTGCGCGTCGCGGAACTCGATCGACCGATCCACGTCGGCACGTTCGAGGCGCTCGGCGAGCGCATCGTCCGCTTCATGACGCGCTTCCACAAGCAGAACGCACAAGTCGTCGGGATGGAGCGCGCCGTGCTCGAGCGGACGTTCGCCCGATCCACGCCGCAGCCGCTGGTCGCCGAGACGCTCCGTCGCCTCGAGGAAAACGGCACGCTCGAACGCAAACTCGAGCACGTCGCACTCGCGTCGCACAAGACGCAGATGAGCGAAGGGCGGCGCAAGCTCTGGGAGCGCGTGCAGGCGGCGCTCGCCGAGGGTGGCTTCAAGCCGCCGAGCGAAGCGCAGATCGCCGAGAAGATCGGCGGGCGACGTCAAGCGGTGCACGAGCTGTTGCAGCTCGCGGAGTCGCAGGGCAACGCCGTCTGCGTGGACGACGGCCTCTACTTCCCGATCGAGACCGTCGAGGCGCTCAAGGCGAAAGCCCGCGAACTCTACTCCGACCTCGGCCCGTTCACGGTCTCGGTCTTCCGCGAATACATCGGTTCGTCGCGCAAGTACGTGGTGCCGCTGTGCGAGTACTTCGATCGCACCGGCTTCACCGAGCGCGACGGCGACTTCCGCAAGGTGGTGGACGCATGACCAAACAGGAGATCAAGCGGCTGACCGACTACGCGAGCTGCGCCGGCTGAGCCGGCAAGGTCAGCATCGCGAACATGGCGCAGGTCCTGCAGCCATTGAACATCGACTCCCATCCGAACGTCCTCGTCGGCACGTCGACGAGCGACGATGCCGGCGTCTACAAGCTCTCCGACGATCTCGCCCTCGTGCAGACGGTCGACTTCTTTCCGCCGCTCGTCGACGACCCGGTGATGTTCGGCAAGATCGCGGCCGCCAACAGTCTGAGTGACGTCTACGCGATGGGCGGCGAACCGCTGACCGCGATGAACATCGTCGCGTTTCCGGACAACGAGCTGCCGCTCGAGATCCTGTCGAAGATCCTGATGGGCGGCGCCGAGAAGGTCGCCGAGTCCGGGGCCGCGCTCGTCGGCGGGCACACCGTGCGCGACACCGAGATCAAGTACGGCCTGTCGGTCACCGGGCGCATCCACCCGGATCGAATCTGCACGAACGCCAACGCAAAACCGGGCGAGGTGCTCGTACTGACGAAGCCGCTCGGCACCGGCGTGATGGCGGCCGCGACGAAGAAGCAGATCTGCCCGCCGGCGCTCTACGAGCAGGCCACCGCCGCGATGGCGCGCCTGAACAAGGGCGCGAGCGAGGCGATGATCGAGCACGAGTTGCGCGCCGCGACCGACATCACCGGGTTCGGGCTGATCGGCCACGCCTACGAGATGGCGGCCGGCGCCGGCGTCGAGATCGTGTTCGACGCGCGCGCGATCCCCTACCTCGACGGGGTGCGTGAACTCGTCGCCGGCGGGCTGACGAGCCGCGTCGCGAAGGAAACCGGCGACGCACTGGCCGGCAAGTTCGCCTTCGCCGATGACGTCGACGAGATCGACCGGATGATGATGCTCGACGCGCAGACGTCCGGCGGACTGCTGATCGCGGTGCCGGCCGATCGCGCGGAGTCGCTGCTGAAGAGCCTCCACGATCGCGACGCGCCGGAATCGGTCGTCGTGGGCGAAGTGCGTCCGGCCGGCGACGCCGGGCCGCGCGTCGTCGTGCGTTAGGCCAACGCGACGCGCGACTCGGCGAGCGTGATGCCACGCGCGTCGAGTTGCGCACGCACCGCGCGATACCACGCCGGCTCGGCACCGATCGCCTCGGGCGGCAGGATGCCCGGCCGGTCGATCGTGCCGTCGGCGATCATCCGCGCGACGATCGTGTTCGGCAGCCCCGTCGACCGCGCCATCGACGTCACGCCGTCGCCGTCGGTCTCGACGAACAGATCGTGGGTCACGCGTTCGCGCGTCGTGCCGCGCCGGCCGACGAGCTCGATCCGCATCGCCGTGAACTCGCGTTCGCCCGGTTCGAGCTGCCATTGCGGAAAGACGATCGCGCACGTGACGTCGCGTGGCCGGACCGCGCGGCCTTCGACCTCGATCGGCTCCGGGGAGAAGAACCCGGCCTCGCGCAGGAAGCGCATCCGCTCGGCATGCCCCGGGTAGCGTAGCGTCCGCTCCTCCATCTCGGGGATGTCGAGCGTAAGCAGCGTGCGCAACCCGTCGGTCAGGAACGACTCGAGGGTCCCGGCGCCGGGGATGTCGACGAGTTCGACGGCCGACAGCGCCGGCATCTCGACGACGCGCCCGCCGCGAACGAGCCGCGCCGGACGCGTGTACTCCTCGATCACGTCGCGGGGCGAGAAGACGGCGCGATACTCGAACGGCCAGCGCCGCAAGAACGGCAAACCACCCACCTCGATCCGGAGCGACTCGGTCTCGTCGAACGCCGCGTGCTCGTGCGCGGCGACCATGCCGCAGATCCCCGGTGCGACGCCGCAGTCGACGACGACCGGAACGCCGCGCTCGCGCGCGAGGTCGTCGAGGGTGCGCGCGTCTTCGGGGAAGAAGCCGATGTCCGCGCACGGCTTGCCCGCGTCGATCACTGCGCGCAGCGCCTCGTAGCCGAGCCACCCCGGTAACGCTCCGACGACGAGATCGAACGGTGCGACGACGTCGGCGATCGCGCCCGGCGCCCGCAGATCGCGGGCGACCGCGCGCAGTCCCGTTCGCTCGAGGCGGGCGACGGTCGTCGGATCGGCGTCGAACACCGTGACCGCGAACGCGCCGTCGGCAGCGAGATCCGCCGCCATGAACCCACCGACGAGTCCACCGCCCAACACCGCCACGTTCGTCGTCATCGCGCGTCCTCCTGTCCGGGGCCGCCGAACGTGATATACGTTTGCGCGATGGAAAACAACCCGCCGGTCCTCGCCGACTTCGCCGACCCCGCGACCGCGATCGTCCTCGCGTGCCGACGCCTCGATGCGCGCGGGTTCGTCGCCGGCGTGGACGGCAACGTGAGCGCACGTATCGGTGACGACCGCGTGCAGATCACGCCGACCGGAGTGCCGAAGCGCCTCGTCACGGCGGACATGCTCGTGACGATCGACCTCGACGGCACGGTCGTCGACGGCGCGACGCGGCCGTCGACCGAGTTCCGGCTGCACGTGGAGTTCTATCGCGCGCGCCCGGACCTCCGCGCCGTGGTGCACGCACACCCACCGGCCGCGACCGCGTGCGCGTCGAGCGGCGTGGACCTGACGATCCCGGCGCTGCCGGAGGTCGTCCTCGACGTCGGCGCCGTGCCGACGGCGCCGTTCGCGATTCCCGGCACCGACGCACTGCCGGCATCGATCCGCCCGTTCGTCGCGACGCACGCCGCGATCCTGCTCGCGAACCACGGCGCCGTCACCGCCGGCGACACGGTGCTCACCGCGTTGATGCGGATGGAGACGGTCGAGCACTTCGCCGACATCGCGCTGCGTGCACGCGCTGCCGGCGGCCTCGTCCCGCTGACGGCGGCCGACGTCGACGCGCTCGTCGCCCGCCGCTCGAGCTACGCGCTCGCCGGCCCCCACCCTCTGGAGAACGCATGAGTTCGCACGCGATCGTCCCCGCGGTCGGACAACTCGACTTCGCATCGGTCGACGACGGCCTCGTGCACGCCGCCGGCTGGATCCTGCCGCGCGATGGCGAACCACTCGACGGGGTGGACCTGTTCGCGGACGACCGGAAGCTCGACGTCCACCACATCCGCTACCCGTTGCCCAGCCCCGACGTCGCGGAGAACCTCGCGGACCCGACGATCGGATCGAGCGTGCGCCGCGACGAATGCCGGTTCGCGATGGTCGCGTCGTGCGGCGATCTCGACGCGGCGGCCAGTCTGCTGCGCGTGCAGGCCCGGCGCGGCGACGTGCCCGCCTCGCCGCTCCTGCGGCTGCCGTCGGGCGACCTTGCGCCGCTGACCGAGGAGGACGCCGACGTCGTCGGCGGCGGGCTCGCGGTCGGCACCGAGTTCCTCGGCTACTTCCTGACGCTCGCCGACCTCGCCCCGACCGATCGCGTCCTCGACGTAGGCTGCGGCGTCGGCCGGATGGCGTGGCCGCTCGCCCACTACCTCCGCGACCGTGGCGCCTACGCCGGCTTCGACATCATGCCCGACGCGATCGAGCGCGCGCGCACGGTGATCGGCGCCCGCCGGCCGCACTTCCGATTCGACGTCGTCGATCTCCACAACGACATGTACAACGCCGGCGGCACGCTCGACGCGCGCACGTTCGCGTTCCCGTACGACGACCGCGCGTTCGAGTTCGCGTTCCTGACGTCGGTGCTGACACACCTCGGGTCACCGGAGACACGCCACTACATCGACGAGTTGGCGCGCGTCGTCGCGCCCGGCGGCCGCGTACTCGCGACCGCGTTCCTGCTGACCGGCGACGCGCGCGCGAAGATCGCCGCTGGCGAGAGCCTGCGCGACATCCGCCACCCACGCGACGAGACGTGCTGGATCGCCGACCCCGACGACCCGGAACTCGCCGTCGGCTACGACCCCGCGGCCTTCCTCGGTTGGTTCGAGGCCGCGGGATTCCGGCTCCGCTCGCAGCACCCCGGCATGTGGTGCGGCCGCGACATGTTTCTGAGCTTCCAGGACGTCCTGGTCTTCGAGCGGCTCTGAGGCGCGCTCACTCGCGCTCCATCGCGACGGCGACGGTCTTCGACTCGCCGCCAGGCATCGGCTCGACGGCAACCGTCGCGGGCTTGTGGCCCGCCGCGGTCACCGTGAACGTCACCCGCTGATTCGGCAGCATGTCGTAGCTCCGAAACACACCGTCGCGCAAGCTGGCTATCGCTTGTCCGATGACCGCTGCATCGTCGTACTTGCCGCGGATTCGGATCCGCTCGGGCCGTTCGCCGGGAAAGGACAGATCGAACCGGACGCTCGGCTGCCGCATGTAGACGATCCGCACCGACCGGTCTGCGTCCAACACACCGAGGTCGATGATTCGGCCACGACCGATCACCGTTCCGTCGCGCTTCTCGACGCGGACCGAGCGGCTGAACGACAGGCGCGCATCGCGCCCCTTCGGTGCACGCGCACGATAGCGCCCGTCCTCGTCAGGCCGACTGACGAACTGCGAGTAGCGCGACGAACGAGCCCCCGCGACGAGCGCCATCCCGCGCCCGCTTGCACCCTCTTCGACGACGATCTCGGCCTCGACGGTGACCTGCGGAATCGCGCGGATCTCGATCGGCTTCATGTCGAGGCCGAGCGCCACGCGCTGCGACTCGAAGACCTCGTCGAACGGCGCGTATCGGAATCGCCGTCCCTTTCCGTCGGGGTCGTATCGGCTCTCGGACACGCGAACGATCGCGTCGCCCGGGGCGAGCGGCGCGAACGCGAAGTGCCCGTTCGCGTCCGTAGTTGCATACCGCCGCACCGGGCTTGCGCCCCCGAAACGGTATTGGCCCGGCAGCAGGTCGCGCCCGATGGCCTCTACGTGACGCCCGGCGAGCGGAGCGCCGTCCTCGTCGAGCAATCGTCCTTCGATTCGGAAGCCGTGGATCACGACGAACTGACCCGCATGACCGCGCAACTCGTTGATGTAGTGGCCGACCGGCGCGTGTTCGTCGGGCAGGATCCAGAATGCCGCCTCGCCGGGCGTCGCTGCGGCGAACGAGAAGCGGCCGTGCGCATCGCATCGCGTCTCGACCATGCAGAGATTCGCCACTTCGCCCGGCTTGCTCGGCGGGCGCGACCACGCAAAGACCCGCGCATGGGGAATCGGGTCACCGCCGCGGGTCGTCGCGACGCCGCTGACCTGCTCCGCCGGCCACACCCGCAGCGACTCGAACCACGGTCGTTCCCCGTTCGCGAGGCGCGCCTTGATCCGATCGAGGCGGTTGCTGCGGGTCGCACGGCACGCGTAGCGATCGTGCCGGACCTGGACCTCGATGTAGAGCGTCGAATCGTTCGCCTCCTTCGGCGGGAAGACGACGCGAAACCGCCCCGCGGCGTCGGACACGTGCTCCGTGCGCGCGACGAACGGCATCGGCCCGCGCTTGACGAGGCGGCGCCGCGTGACGATCACGCGCGCCCCCTCGACCGGTGCTCCCGTGCCGTGAACCGACACGGTGCAATCGAACGCGAGCGCGTCGTCGCCGACGGGCAGGTTCACCGGGGTGGCGGACGCCTCCGCAGCCGGGAAGACGGTGAGCATCGAACCGGCGAACGCCGCGGCGAGCGTCGTCGCGACGAAGACAACCCAGCACCGTCGCGGACACCGGATCTCGGGGCGGTAGCGATCATCGAGCAACATTTCGATCCTCCTCGTGAGCGTGGAACGGGACGAGGCCATCGACAGCGCGATGCCCGAAGCACCGCGGCGGAATGCGGTATGAGCCCAGCCGAGAAGCGCTTCGGCGTATGCGGTGCGATCGCCGCACGCGGCGACCGCATCGGCGAGCAGTTCCTGGTGGGTCCGAATCCTCTGCGCCACCCACCAGAACAGCGGCTGCGCAAACGCGACGACGCGAACGACGCGGATCGCAGCGAGCAACCGGGTATCCCCGTGGTCCACGTGCGCGCGCTCGTGCGCGACCGCTGCACGGACGAGGCGCGTGTCCTCGGTTTCGACGAGCGTCGCCGGCAGGACGATGCGGGGACGCCAGGTCCCGGCGACGGCGGGCGCACCGAGCGTGTCGCTGACGACGATCGACGACGAGCCGTCACCGCACCACCGCGGGGCCGGCCGCGCGTGGCGCAGGAGACGCCGGACGCGAAGTGCGCCGACGACGACGCGGCCCGCGACCGCCAATGCACCGCAGACGAACGCCAAGCCGAGCCAGCCGAGCGGGTCCAGGCCGGCTCCCACCGCCCCGCCGGTCGACGGCCCCTGTCGTGCCGGACCGTCGGCGATCGGGATCGCCGCGACTGCCGACGCCGCGATCTCGTCGAACGAGACCAGCGACGGACCGGGCGCGATGTCCGCCACCACGGGCGTGCCCGGCACGAGCGACCAGCCGCCCGCCCACGGGGTGATGAGCACGACGCCGATGACGCCGACACCGGCGACCGCGAGTCGACCGATTGCGATTCGACGAGCCGGTTCGCGAACGACCGCCTGGCACGCGAGAACGACGGCGAGAAACGCCCCGGTCGCGAGCAGAAAGTCCACCCACCATGCGCCGACGACGGCGAGCCACTCACTCATCGCTCGCCTCCTTCGTAGCGCGACGCTTCGCCTCGGCGATCATCGCTTCGAGTCGTGCGAGTTCGTCGGCAGACACGTCGCGTGCCCGCAAGGCATGCACGAGGTACTCATCCATCGCGCCGTCGAAGACGTCTTGGAGGAAGCGGCCGGCCAGCCGCCGACAGGTGCTCTCACGCCGCACGCGCGCCACGTATCGGTACGCCTTGCCGGCGCGCTCGTGCCGCACGAGCCCCTTCTGCTCCATCACCTGCAGCAGACTCAGAACCGTCGTGTAGGCGAGCGACTCGCGGCCGTCGTCCAGCGCGTCTGCGATCTCGCGCACGGTCGACGCACCGCGCCGCCAGAGGATCTTGAGCGCTTCGAGCTCGCGCCCGGTCGGGATCGGCTTGGGGGGCATCGTCGCCTCTCAATCTACGGGTCAACCAGTAGCTACGCCCCCAATGCTACTGGTCGACCCGTAGATATCAAGCCGGTTTTCGGATTACTCGCTGCGACGCCAGCGGAACATCAGCTCGTCCCACTTGCCCGGCTTGAAGCGGCCCCCACCCGACGACGCCTTGAAGGAGACGATGCCGAGCCCCCATCGCGTGCGGGGTGCGAAGGTCGCGGACTGCCCTTCGGGCGCGACCGGCTCTTCCGCCTCGCCACGCACCGGGCGGTCGACGATTGCGAGGCGTCCTTCGATGCGCTGCTCGAGGAAGCGCGCGTCGCGCAGGTGGTCGAGGTGCGGGACGACGATGCGCTTGCCGCCGTAGTCGTCGACCGCCGCGAGGTGATAGCGACCCGGCCCGCGCTGGCGCGATCGCATGCAGAAGAACTGGACCAGCTCCCGCGCGGCGTGGTTCGCTCGCCACGGAAACAACGTGCGCCGGTGGCGAACGCGAATCGTCTCGTCGTCGATGTCGATCCGAGTTCGCGCGGTCAGCAGCGCGCAGGCGACCAGCGCGATCGCCGCGCCCCCCGACGCGACAATCCAGAGGAACCCGCGCCACTCGACCTCGCCGAGACCCCACGCGACCAGACCCAGCACCGCGACCCCCGTGAGCAACACGGCGGCGATCTTGACGATCCCCCGCCGGCGCTGCGGCCGATTCCAGTCGAACGTGATCCGCACGCCACCCGCCGGGAGGTCGTCGACGCGCGCATGCGTCGGGGTCGGAACCGGATCACGGGAAGCACTCATGACCCCAGCATACGCGACGCGGCCGCGAGATTCCTGATTCGTCGGCTACGGGGCGATCCGCACCGGACGGGGAGCGGTGATCTCCGAGATCACGCCGTTGTTGGTCGTCGCCGCGACGAGGTAGACCCGGACGCCCGCCAGGGCCGGCAGCTTGGGCACGGTCATCGTCATCGTGAACGCGCCGGTTTGGGGATGGGTCGTCCCGGCCGACAGGAAGAGGAGCGGATTGGCCAACGACAGGAGAAACAGGCCGTCGACCGCGACCGGAAGCTGCCTCTGCCCGGGAAGCGAGACCCGACCCAGCGAGAGTGAGGCAGCACCGATGAACGTCTCGCCCGGCGCGCCATACCCGTTCAGCACGTACGGCGGCGAACTCACCCGATGGTACAGTCCCGTCGTCGGCCACACGGTCGCCGCGTAGTAGCCGAGGTCGTCGAACCGCACGCGACCTTGCGCGACGAGTCCCATGCTTCCCGCACCGACCGGTGACGACGAGGGAAACAAGGACCACGAGCCTCCGACCTTGCCGTTGACGAAGTACGTGATCAGCCGATTGTTGGCGTCGTCGTATTGCAAGACCACGCGGATGCGCTGACCGATCGGGGTCGAGCCGCTGAGCTGGGGCGAAACACCGCACGTCTGGCCGTTGCAGTAGCCGATTTCGTACGAGTCGAAACCGTCGTAGGGAGCGACGCGATCCCGAAAGGCGAGATACACGTACGCGGGCGGTGTGCGGGTCGTGTCGTAGCGCATCACGACGCCGCCGGCAGAGGGGCCCGTCGTGTCGCTGTGGATGACCGTCGCCTCCACGGCGTGTCCGAAGTCCGTGCCGCCGTTGCGCAGCAACAGTTGGCGTGTCGACGGGGATCGCGACTCGGACTCCACCTCGCCGCTCACGATCCGCCAATCGCCGCCCGACTCCGTGAAGCCCGGGACGAGCGTCCCGTCGGGAAACGAAAACGGCACGAACACGTCCTGCGCCGCAGCAGCGGAAGCGGTCGCACAAGCGACAACGAGGAGCACTGACTGGCAGATTCGGGGCATGGCGTTTCCTCCAACGACCCGTGAGACGTCATCGCCGCGAGCGCGTCACGCAGAATCCGCCCCGCGAGCAGAGAGGCTCGCGCCAGCACGTCCGACGACGGTCGCGCCCGCAACCCGGGACACTCGTGCTGCCTGGAGGTGCTACGATGTTCCGGATGGTTCCCTCAAGGCGAAAACGCACCGTCCGGTGGATGCTCGCGATCGGAGTCGCGACTGTCCTCTTCGCCGGCTTGACGATGCACCTGCGGATGTGGCCGCCGATCAAGGTCGGTGACTCCATCGAGCACGTGGTCTCGGTCCTGGGCGAACCGGACGGCCGCGCGGTCCCCGGCGAGCCGATCCCGTACGACGGCTACGCGTACCGTCGCGCCGCCGGCGACGTCCCGGAAGCCTCGGGTTGGCTCGCCGCACGCTACCTTCGCTATCGCGCCCACTGCGCGGAGCGATTCTGCGGAGACTCCCTTCCGCCCATCGTCGACGAGGTCCTCTTCTACGAGGTCTGGATCTCCCACGGAGCCCTCGTCTACGTCGAAGACGGACGGGTCACGCGCGTGCTCGTCGGTGGGACGTAGCGGATTGGCTTTCAGTCGCCGAACGTGACCGTCCGAAAGCAGCACGAGTTCCAAACCACGTAGAGGAAGAACCCGACGAACACACAGATCGGCAACCACCGCACCGGCGAGAGCGCCCAGTCGTCGTGCGGTGTGCCCGCATCCCTGCGTTCGTCGTCCATGCTGCGATCGTATCCGCTGGAGGTTGGTCGTCCGAGCCACCAGAACACGAATCACGGGTGGTGCTCGCGACGCGACTCGTCGGAGCCGGGTCCCTTTCCGTGAACGCCGTGCAAGATCACCACACCGAAGCCCGCGAGCGCAAAAGGCACTATGTAGACGCTGCACCCGCGAGCCCTGGCAGACGCGCCGTGGTGGAAGGCGTGATAGGCGAGCACTCCGAGGAGCGCGAGTGCGGCGAGCAAGCAGACCACGCCGGTCGCGGTCGATAGCGCCCTCTTCAAGCCGGTCATTGGCACCCCCCACTTCTCACGTCACTTGTCGGGTGCTGCGGGCGCCGTGGGTGATGGGCCGGTCCGGTTGACACGGTTCGATTGAGCAGCGGACCGCGGCCCAGTGTCGGTGGGCGACGAAGCATCAACGCCCCGCCAACCACACGACGAGGCTCCAGAAGGCCGCCCAGCCGACGATGGCGCCGGGCACGATGACGCCCCACACGATGCAGCCGGGGAGTGGAGGGGGCTTGAACCGGGGCGGGCGCTGCGGCCCGCGTATCCACCTGACAATCGCCCGAACGATCCAGAACACGCCCCACATGACCAGGAACGGGAGCACCAGGATGAAGATCCGTATCAGCTCGCGGCGCGGATCATAGTCGAGGACGGCGAAGTCGAACATCAACGAGAACTCTCGCACCATCGGGACAGACCGAAAGCCCGCAAGCTACCGGGAACAACACCGCCGCAGCACGCGACGAGGAGGTGGGAAAGCTGGTGCCCTTGCTAGGGATCGAACCTAGGACCCGCGGATTAAGAATCCGCCGTTCGTCCGCAGTAACCGAGAGTGCCGACAACGACTTACGTCGACAGCCCCCTCCCGCTTGTAAACCAGCTTGCCCATCGGAGCCGGAAACGGGCGATTCCGGCCGTGGTGACGCCGACTCCGAGCGCGAGTTGCTCGACCGCTGGGCGGCTCTCTTCGACAGTGATTGACCGACCTCAGAGAGCGAGCGTGAAGGTCTCTACTTGCCCCTTCAAGTATGGGCTCCCGACGCTCCCCGCGAGGACTTGGCAATACACGTTGGTCCCGACCAAGACCGGGTGGTTGGGTACGTAGATCTTCCCTCGATACTCGGGGTAGCTCTCATCGAAGTAGCCTCCCCCAGCGAACAACCAGAACGGACCCTGTCGGACAGCTGCCATCCAAGTCAGACCATCCGGCATGAGGTCGATCGCGAGCCATCGGTTGATCTGGAGCGGATACGGAGCCTTGGTGAGTGCCCAGCACGGATACAGGTAGAAGGCCCACGGCCCTTGCTGTTGGTTCCCGACGGCAACCTCAGTGGGTTGCCCGATCAGGAGTTTTCCGGGCGTCTGGGTGGCCTTCGCGTAGAAGCTCTGAGCCGGGGCTTGCACCGCGATTGCGGCGAAGCACACTGCGAGAATCCACTTCATCGGTTCACCTTCCGTTCGTGCCGTCAGTCAGCCTACGCGGGGCTTTCACAGCCCCGCAAGCCTGGGCTCAGTATCGGATCACGTGCAGATTCGTGAATCCGCCCGTCAGCGGGTTCACAGGGTCCACCACCGCCGCCTGGAATCGAAACGTAAGCTCCTTCGGCACAGCCGCGAGAGGGAGACTCCAGGTGCCTTGTCCGGTCGAGTCCAGCCGTCCGCTCGCGATCAGCGCAAAGGAACTCCCAAGTTGCAGGGTCCCTTGGAGCGGCGGGACCGGAATGGATGAGCAACTCGAGTTCCACCACTGCACGGCCAGGAGCCAGAGCTTGCTGGGTTGCCCGGACATTCTGAGGACCAGGGGGCCGCGCGGTGTCTGGCAATCGCGGAGACTGCTGCCACCGCCCAGGGTCGCCGCCGGCAAGGGCGGAGAGTTGGCACCGTAGACGCCGACCTCGGAGTACGAGATCCACGTAGGTACTCCCTGCGTCACGATTCGGACGTACCTTGCTTGTGTGGCGTTCGGTATCGGGAGAATCAGCTTCTGCTGACCGTAGGTGAGCTGCTGACTCGTCGCCACCGTTGCGAACGATGTTCCGTTGTTCGAGATCAGGACGTGTCGAGTCATGTTGGCTGCGCCGGATTGCTCGACGTCGAGCCAGACCTGCTCGATAGGCTGCCGCTGTCCGAGGTCTACTTGAATCCAAGCACCCCCCGAACCGCCCGAGTTCCAGGCGGTGAGAGGGTCACCGTCGAACGCCAACGCTGGGCTACACGTCGGGACGTTGTAGGTCGAGCTGGCGACGGCGGGCTTGCCGAGCGCGACGTTGGTCGGACCGCACGACTGAGCGTCGACACCGGTCACCGAGAGTCCCACGACCACCAACCCGAGAACCAGAACCCGCATACCTACCTCCGCTGCCACGGTGAGCCCATCCCCACCGGGCTCCGACCCTACGGCAGATCCGAGCTGGCTGGCAACCCCCACCGACCCGGAATCCGAGGACCTTTGATAGGGTCTCCCGCCCCGCTGGTTTTCCGCGACCCCTATATATCAAGGAGCCCCCTCCCGGACCTCTGAGCCCCCCCTGTCCTCGCCTCCGACGCGGTGGCCCGTACAGTCGTCTGGCGGCGCTTCCGGGATGGGCAACCGGCCCACCCCCGGACCGACCTCAGGACCTTCGCACCCCGACCCCCCTCCCCCCTGACGGGGGGACTGGACGCGCTCAAGATTCTGGTACCGAAGACCGAGCACCCGACTTCGGCCCCTCCGGGGCATCCTACGCAATGATTATCACCAGCCACGATAACCGCGCTGCGAGGAGGCGCCTCGGGTTTGAAGGATGAAGGGAACCGACGCGAGCGCCGCCGCTTGCGGTAGACTCGAGGCCCAACACACCGAACCCCGATCGCTCGAAACGGAGACGTCTGATGCCCACGAGTCTCGGCCAATACTTCAACGGAGTCGCCGACCTGATCCACTCGCGCTCTACGATCGCCTCGGATTCATCACAACGCGGAGACATCGGCACAAACCGCGAGGTCATTTGCCGGGACTTCTTCAAGAAGCACATTCCCGCTCGGTTCTCGGTCAATACGGGTGGTGACATTTTCGGCTTGGGTGACGCACGATCTGGCCAGATTGACGTGATCATCGGTCACGACATGTCGATGAACTTCACCGAGAATGACCGGATCCGGTGCCCGGTTGAAAGTGTGACGGCTGCTATATCGGTGAAGACGAGCTTGGACAAGCACAGCCTGTTCGATGCGCTCTCGAATCTCGCCTCTGTGCCCCAGGGCTCCGAGGAAGTTGTCAATCTCTCGCCATTAGGCAAGAAGAAGTCCGACTACCTGTTGACGTGGCCAGCCGGAATCGTGTTCGCCTATGATGGGGTGAGGGTCGAGACGTGCCTCGATCACGTGGCTACGTTCTACGCGGAGAACCCAGTCCCCTTCAATCGGATACCGCGAGCAATAGTCGTGAACCGAAAGTACCTTCTCACCGTCTGCCAATACAGCGTCCCCAACGCCACCACCGCCACGCCGTTTGATCGCTCCCAGGTACGAGGCGCAACAATGCTCGATGGCACCAGAGGTTCGCCGCTCATGTGGATAATGAACGAAATATCAAAGGGGCTCACATGGCTCGATGGGATGTGGCTGGACTACGAGCCATACTACAATGAGGCTTTCTGAGAGCGCGTATCAACTCGTCCCAAGCACGATCGGCGCCATCGGCGCTGATGCGCACGTGTGTAAGACGAGGATCGCTGCGCCCGTCGAGGCACAACCTTGAACGAGCAACTGCGGGCGATTTGGGACCGTCTTGCAAGCCCGGACAGGCTCCGAGAGAGTCTCGTCGTAGCCGCCACTTTCGTCTTGTCCTTCGAGACTCTTCGAGATGCGCTTCTTGAGAGACTGCGAACGTTCTACGCCGAAGGCTGGGACGGAAATGGCGCAGTGCTTGGTGAAAGGTACAGCAAGAAAGTCCTCTCACTCGATCGGCATCCACTGAAGGCCTCGATTGCGTGGCATCTGGAACGAGGAGCCCTCAACGTCCAAGACGCATGCGTCATCGATGAGGCTCGAAGGACTCGCAACCTCCTGGCTCACGAGATGTTCAGGTGGGTACTCGACGAGGGCCTTACCGATCAGCTTGAGCGCGAGTTGACTGGCGTCTTCCTCGTGATTCACAAGGTTGAGAACTGGTGGCTCGTCAATGTCGAAATCCCCACGAACGAGCAATTCGATGGGGTGGATTTCGATCCGGTGGAGGTGATCTCGGGGCGGGTCATGATGCTCAAGATGCTGTTTGACGTCGCGAGCGGCTCCAAGGACTACCTGAGCGAGTTCGAGAGGAGATACGGTAGCCGTCCTCACGACGAGTCGTAAAAGACTGCCATGAATAATGGAACACGATACGTGATGACCTGCAACCTGGTTTCGCAAGGAGGCGTTGACGGTGAGTGCCCTGGCACCCGGTGACGGCAGAGCATACGGCTCTCCCAACAAGATGGTATGGGAGTATTTTGCCGCACTCCGGCGAGTTGCCAAGCGTGCCGCGAACTTGGGCAAGAGCGCCGCGAGGAATGAGGCGGCGATCCGACGCGAGGCATTTGTCTCGGTTGTCGTGGGGGTCGCCGTGGTCGAGGCATTCATGAACGCGCGCTACCGAACGCTCGCAACGTGGGAAGCGCGGTATCAGGAGCACAATGGACTGATACTCGGGGATCTTAGACGACGCGTGAGTTTAGAGAGCAAGCTAAAACGCTGGCCGATGAAACTACACGGAAAGGTCTTTGCCCTCGACAGCGGTATTGGAAAGCGGTTCGATGAGCTGCGCCGTACTCGTAATGAGTTCATCCACGTCGACGGACACGAGACAATCGAGCCGAGTCCTGGCATTATTGTTACCGGCCTGATCGATACGTCTACGTATCACAATCTCGACGCATCATCCCCGACTACGGTCGCCGACGTCGTGCAGAGGACCGTCGGACATCTTCTACGGATCGAAGGCCTGCCAGAATCGCAGGTGCGAGAACAGGTTCATTTCTGGCTCGGCGAGATGGTCCCGGACGACTGGACTCCGTGAGGCTCGCGCGATAGACGAGTTCTCCCCGCCCATGCGTCACAACAACTCGCGACGACGTTCATTCGCGCGTGTGCCTACGTGGGTAACGGCTGGACGACTCGGTCGCGGCTTGCGTCCAAGGCTCTACGGTTGCGGCGCAGGGACGTCTGGCGGGGGTGAATCAGGATCAGCGGACTCCATGTCGAAGTAGGAGGCCATCGCGCGCTCGGCGCCGACACACGCTTGCTTGTGCTCGTCTACCTCAGCCTCTGAAAGTTCGCGAGCGGAGAGAACCCCGGCATCGTCGGCGCTGAGGATTGCCAAGCGAATTGGAGCGCCCACACCACCGGAGTTTGTCTCGATCGCGTGGTGCAGTGCCCACCAGCATGTTCGGATTGCTACCGCGAGGCTAGGCAAGCCTCCGTCCGGCCATAGCAACCGTCTTGCAAACTCGACGAACGGTGCCCCAAGGTGTAGGCCACTCCCCAAGGCAAAGTAGGGGCGATTCACCGTCGCGTGATGCGCCTGACCGTTGGCGTCGACACAGATGAGGCTTGGTTTCGTTCCCAGGGGCAGAGCGAACACTGGCTCGCAGACGAATTGCTGTGTCGCTCCCTGTCGACCGGGCACACTCTCAAGGCTAACTCCATGCTGAAGCTCCGGTTGGATAACCTGAGCCCAAAGCAACTGTCGAAGTGCTTCGCGCGCCTGGAGTTCATCCGCCATCTCGGTGAGTGCCGCCAGGTTCTGCGTCAAGAGCGCCGAAATGCGATCGCCAACCGTTGGGGCTCCTGCGATGCCAACGATCGCGCGCGAATCGACGACGTCGATCTTCTTGACCTGCATTCGCATGATCGGATTGGTGGCATGGCTGTCAGCCGCGACAACGGCTCCGTCGGAGCAGAGGGCAGCGATGATGAGCGTCATCCCTTAGCCCCGGAAGATAGAGTGGCTCTTGGTCTCGGGGTATCGCTCGTAGATGGCACGAACCAGGTCGCGAAAGGAGAGCGCCATGGCCCAATTGACGAGCCGCTCGAGGTACTCCGCTGCGTCTGCCGGCGCCTCGCGTCGTCTTGACTCAGCCTCGGCGGCCCCCGCCGTTGTTACGGAGTAGCGGCTCCAGGGACTCGACGAGTCGATGGACACAAGCCCCTCCTTTGCCAGGTCTGCCGCATCTTGGTAGATCGCCTGGCAAAACGGGCCGTAGTTGTAGTTGCGGAACTCGTACGACGAACCCGGCGGAAGCTCCTGCTCCCGGCTCAGAACGAACAGGACCTTCTGCAGTTGAACTGGCTCCAGGCTCCTCCCCTGGGCGGCAGCCACTGTCAGCAACGTCCAGTCTCTTGGCACCATCGGCATGGTCATCCTCCCGTAGGTCCCATAGTCTCAAAGTTCCCCCTCGTCGTCCATCACTCCCAGCGGCGGCCTGTCGCCCACGCGGCATCGCGCGCGAAACCACCCCGAAGCGACACTCGGCGCCCCACCGCCCCAGAATCACGACCGAGGGGATGGCGGCTTGAACCGATCCACTGCGAACCGGTGGCGACGGTCGAGCGCATCCCGTAGGGCCGCTTCGTCGCCGTCAAGCGCAGCCGCATCGATCGCTGCCTCGTGCTCCTCCCACCCATCGCCGATCGGGGGGCAGCCGGCCGCAGCGTAGAGCCGCTCGATCTCGTCGTTCGCAGCTTCGAGCGAGCCGAGCAGGTCGTCGAAGCAGGCTTTCTTCGCTTCTCTCGCTTTCTTCGCCCCCCGCTGCCAATCCGAGCCGCTGAATCGCTCGTGGGGCTGTCGACTGCTGCCCTGTGAGCGCTCGACACGCTCTGGCTTCACGCGTGGCTGAATCGCTCTGGCCGCCAGATCAAGGAGTCGTCCCATGCGCGCCCTCCCCGGACGTCAGAGGTTACGGGTGGCGAAAGAAGCGGGGAAAGCGAAAGAAGTCCGGGTGGTCATGCTGCGCTCGCGAGGAGCTGGATGACTCTCTTGGGCCGCCCGCCTGTCTCAAGCGTCACTTCGCGGATTCGCCCGAGTTCAAGCAACGTCCGCAGCGCCTGGTCGATCTCCGTCGCTGTCTTGTGCCGGCCAAACAGATTCGAGATCTCCGTCCGGGAGAGACCGTCCGCACTGTCGCGAAGCGCCTCCAGGATTCGGTCGGCTACCGGATCCCCGAGCGCGTCTCCGAACACCCGGCAAACCGACTCCTCGGTGTACTCCCAAACCGCGAGAGCCGCTCGAAGATCCTCCGCTCGAATCACAGGCGAGCGGTCAAGCTGCGCGAACGTCACCGCCATCCGGACGACGTTCGCTTCACCGCGGGCCGTCACGGCCCCACGTAGGCCCGGCGATCCCGCGCTCAGATCTGGGTACACCGCTTCCCACACGGCAGCGGCGCCAGCGTCAAACGGGATCAGGAACGGCTCGCCACCGTTTCGCTCCACCATGCCGTGAGCCCAGTCGACGGCACGAGCAAGGCGCTTCGCGATGTCGCGCAGTTCCGCCTCGGGTACGGCCCCGCCCCAGGCCAGCACCCGCCGCCGCGCTGCGAACACCCAGAGGAACCGATTCGCGAGCCCGTTCGCCATCTCCGTCGCTGTGAGGTAGCGGCGAAGCTCAGCTACGGTGATGTGGCCGATGATCGAGACGTGAGCACCGGTCGCTTTCGCAGCCGTGTTCTTCACCAGTTGCCCGAGGTTGCCGCTGTCGTAGGCCATGCGAATCACCGCCGACAGCGTGTTGCCCTGCCGCTCCGCGATCTTCAAGACGCTCGCGAACTCCGGCTCGACGATGAGCTTCCTCTTGTCGGCGACGCCCTCGTCGTCGATGACGGTCTGATACCCGACGACGCGCTTCTTTTCGCGTATGGCCTCGCGCTTCTCGATCGGATCGCGGACGGCCCAGATCAGGCCCTCCCCAGAACTCAGTCCCGACGCAACGCGGTCGTGCAACGACTCATCTTCGTGGAGGGCAAGGTGGATCACGTCTTCGATCGGCTGGTAGGAGGTCCCCTTCCTTGCCTTCGAGGACGCTCCCACGACAACGGTGTTCGTCCTCGGGAAGTGGCGGGACCCGCCGAGGAAAACGTAGCCGTTCGCGCCAAGCATGTTGCCGCACGCCACGATGAACTGCGCCAGTAGCGCAGCCGGGTCGGCCTCGGTGTGCGGCTCGACCAGTTGGACAAAATCACCGGGCAAGCCCCAAAGCGCCGCAGGGTCGAGTTCCGGCAAGCCCTTCGTCGGCGACTCCTCGGCCACGTCAACGACGGTGGGCGACCAATCGGGCGTCGCCTCGATGATCGCCTCAAGCTGCTCGCGTGTCCCGCCAGCGTCAACCCAGTCGGTCAGGTCACCCTTCTCCGCGAGTCCCGGCAGGTGAATGACCTTGGTTCGACATCCGACGCTGTGCGCACCGGCCGCGACGTCTACCGCGTGACTTCGCCCCGGATCATCGTTGTCGCCAAGGGCGTAGACGTCGTGACCGCGAAGAGCCTCGTTGTACTCAGGTCGCCACTTCCCTGCTCCACCGACGTTCGTGGTGGCAAGAAAACCCAATCGCTCGGCTGTGTGGACGTCCTTCTCGCCCTCGACGACGAGTACCGGCTTGCCTGCGTTCTCGGGCGCGAGCAATCGGTCGAGTCGATACAACACATACGGAGCGCCGTTCCTGCCGAGTATCCAACCGCCGTTACCACACGGCGACCACTGCCGAAACGGCTTCGACTCCTCCGGCGACCCTTCGTGGCGCGTTGAACTGAAGGCGGGCGACCCGTCGGGGTTGACGTAGACGTATCGCTCAAGCACTCGGCCAAGATCGCTCATCACGCCCACCGTTCTTCGAGGTAGCGGAACGCCTCGCCCATGGTGATCGAGCGCATCGCGACAACGAAGTCGATCGCGGTGCCGCTCCAGCCGCACCCGTGGCACTTGAATCGCTCGATCCCGTCGCGGCCTCGGAACACGCCGAAGCTGGGATTCCGGTCGTCGTGGTTCGGATGCGGGCAACGACCGTGCCCACCAGGGTTGAGCGTTGTGAACGCCGACGCGAGTGCGCGAAGATCGACACGCCGCAAGAGCTCGTCTCGGTCGGTGCGCGTGTAGGGTCTGCGGGCCTTGCGTCCGTGGGGAGTCGGTGGTACAAACATGTCGTATTGGCTTTCTTCCTAAGCGCCCGCGCTGCAACGCGGGCGTTGTTTGTTGGGGGACAAGCGCGCCTCGAGCGTGGCGCGATCCGGGCACCCGAGATCGATCCAAGCCCGTACGTCATCGGGCCGGAAGCGAATCAGGCGACCCACGCGAATCGGTCGCGGGGTCTTCCCCGCCGCCATGTGGCGACGGAGTTGGCGCTCTGACATCCGGAGCCGTTGCGCCAGGTCGCGTACCGTCAGGAGAGGCGCGGTCACCGGGACCGCCTGCGCTGGATCAGCCGGACAGCCTTGACGACCTCCGGCCATTGCTCAGTGCTGAAAAGCCGAACCAACCCGGCGCGCGCCGCTGGTTGGATTCGATCGCGCTCCAACGCATAGGAGACTGTGGCCCGTGGTACTCCGAGCCTGCGAGCGACATCGCCCGTCGTGAAGTAGGACGCTGCAAGGTGATTCATCGATCACCTCCCTTCGCCCTACCGCGGCGCGTCCCAGGCGAACTGGCGCGCATGGCGCCAAGTGCCCCGAGCTACGGCACTTGCGGATTCACCGTGCGGCGAAAGTCGTCCCGTCGCTGTCCCAAGTCACTCCCCCTTGGGCTTCAGCTTGTCGGGGTTTCCGCTCAGCCGCGTGCGCCGCTCAGGCTGGGGAGCATCGGGTCCGAGAGCTTGATATGCGTCGGTTCGCTGCGCCGTCGACTTCGGAACTCCGGTAGCCGCCTCGATCTCCCTCAGGCTCGGTAGCGCTCCGCGCCTCGACGCCTCAAACATGTACAGTCGCACGATCTCCTCGGCATCCCCCTTGGTCCACTTCCGCTGTCGCTTCGAGTTGCCGCGGAGGGCAGAACAAAGCGCGTTGAGGCGCTTGAAGTAGTCCCCAACCTTCGCCCGCTCATCCAGAACCGTCGCAGCCACCAACACCGTCGCCGTCGGCAACGCATCCACAAGGTCCGCGAGGCAGTCCGAGACGGCCGGGGACAAGTGCTGCCAGCAGGCGTTGAATTCAACTTCCTTCGCCTCCGGGACGGAGCGCGCGTTCCACGTGTCGAGCGTCGGGGTAGGGCGCTCCAAGATGCAATGCATGAAACTCACAAGCGGCTTGCTGCCCTCCCACCGGACTAGATCATCCTCCTCGTCATCAGTCACCTGGCTCAGATTCCGTGCATACGTCGCCGCATGGCCAAACAGAGCCGCCACCCAGGCATGGGCCTCGCGCTTCGTCATTGCGGTCATGGTCGCAGTCCTCCAGACGTCTCGGGCGAACGCCTTCATTGTGACAAATACTTGCACGTACGCAACCCTCGTGTTACTCTTCACCCGAAGGAGTCCCACGCCGTGAGCTACCCGACCATCGCCGAGCAACTCCGTGCTGCCGTGGAGCAAGCCGACGACAGCCGATACCGAATCGCGCTCGAGACCGGCATCGCACAGTCCGTGCTCTCCCGCTTCATGTCTGGAGAGACGGCCCCCACACTCTCGACGCTGGAGCGCTTGGCCGACTACCTCGACCTTCACCTCGTTCGGGGCCGGGGCAAGAACGCCCGCCCCATCCGTGTCCGGAAAGGAGCGTAGCCGATGGCATCCGTCTTTCGGCACAGCTACACCAGCAAGGACCCCGAGACGGGGAAGCGGATCACGAAGCGGACCCGCAAGTGGTACGTGAGCTACGTCGATGCCGACGGCATTCGACGGAAGGTCCCCGGCTTCGCGGACAAGGAAGCGACCCGACAACTCGCCGCCGACTTGGAGCGCCGAGCCGCTCGCGCTCGGACCGGCCTGATCGATCGTGAGGAGCCGCACCGCCGCCGTCCCCTGCTCGACCACCTCTCCGACTACGAAGCCGATCTTCGTGGGAAGGGCCGGTCGGAGAAACACGTGCAGGACACGGCAACGCGCATTCGGGATGTCTTCACGGGCTGCTCGTTCGCATTCCTACCGGACGTCGAGCCGGAACGGATCACGGCACACCTTGCCCACCTTCGCGACGTCGGGAAGCCACGGAAGCGCCAGACGGAGGAGTCGGAGCAGGCGAACGAGGACGAGAAGAAGGCGAAGAAGCCGCCCCTCCCACCGATCCCGCTGTCGATCGCGTCGTGCAACCACCACGTCCGGGCGCTCAAGATGTTCGGCAACTGGCTCGTGAAGGCGAGCCGCACGAAGTCCAACCCGTTCGCGTCGCTCACGACGATGAACGCCGAGACCGATCGGAAGCGCCGTCGCCGCGCTCTCTCGGCCGACGACTTCGGGAAGCTGCTACGGACGACCGCCTCGGGTCCCGACTTCCGAGGACTCTCGGGACACGCTCGGGAACTCCTCTACCGCCTCGCCGCATCCACCGGCTTCCGGGTCCGGGAGTTGGCGAGCCTCACGCCCGCGAGCTTCGACTTCGAGGGCGAGACGCCCACCGTGACGGTCGCCGCTGCCTACGCGAAGAACCGCCGAGAGGACACGCTCCCGCTGCGTGCGGACCTCGTCCCGAGCCTCAAGCCGTTCGTCGGCGTGAAGCCGTCAGGCTCGCCCGTGTGGCCCACGACGTGGCACCAGCGGGCCGCGAAGATGCTCCGCAACGACGTCGAGCGGGCGGGGCTGAGCTACGTCGACGAGAGCGATCGGGTCTTCGACTTCCACGCGCTCCGGGGACAGGCCGCGACCGACCTCGCCCGAGCCGGTGTCCCGCTCGCGACGACTCAGAAGATCATGCGCCACTCGACTCCGACGCTCACGGCCAAACACTACACGCACCTTCGGACCGAGGACATGGCCGACGCGATCGCTCGTGTCCCGAGCCCGAAGTCGGACGACGGGTCGACCGAAGCGGAGCCCGTTGCCGAGCGTGACACCGGGACGGACGCGTCTCCCGCGCTTGGGTACCCACTTGGGTACGCTGACGGCGTTTCGTGTCATTCGGTGTCCGCTGGTGACCGCGAAGTCCGTGACGCCGACGCACCGTCGGGACAGACCGAAAGCCTGCAAACCACCGGGAAAAACACCGCCGCAGCACGCGACGAGGAGGGAGAGAAGCTGGTGCCCTTGCTAGGGATCGAACCTAGGACCCGCGGATTAAGAATCCGCTGCTCTGCCAGCTGAGCTACAAGGGCACCGTTCCGCAGAGCGGAGCGGAAGAGTAGCGCCCCGCCCATCGGGGGTCAAGACGGCTGGACGCGCAGATTTCGTCACAGCGCGGCCACGGCCGTGGGCATGCCGGCCGCCCGGTAGGCGTGCGCCATCGCGGGGGTGTTGTAGCCGGCGGCGAGCTTGCCGTCGGGGGTGACGACGATCATCCCGGCGCGGCCGTCGGCGCGGCGGCGCAGGCGCTCGAGCGCCGCCGCGATCGACGCGTCGAGCGGCATCGCATCGAGGCGCCACAGCGCGTCGCGACACAACCCGGTCTTCAGGATTCGCTCGCCGTGGCCGGTCGCGGCGGCGGCACCCGCGGTGTCGTCGGCGAGGAGGCCGGCGCCTGCGATCGGCGTGTCGCCCACGCGGCCGGGCAGCTTGAACGGCGTACCCCCGGTCGAGCCCGCGGCCGCGACGCGCCCCGAGGCATCGACCGCGACGGCCCCCACCGTGTCGCCGAACGTCTCGGTGAACGTCGGCGCCCCGCGCGCGCACGCCGCGTCGTAGCGCTCGCGCTCCCGCTCGACGACGAGCCACGAGGGATCGATGCGCTCGATCCCGACCGACCACGCGAAGCGCTCGGCGCCGGCGCCCGCGACGAGCGTCGCCTCGCCGGACTCGAGCACTGCCCGCGCGACGTGCACCGCGTTGCGCACCCGGCGAACCGACGCGACCGCACCGAACGCGAGGTCTTCGCCGCGCATCACCGCGGCGTCCATCTCGACCGCGCCGTCACGGTTCAAGAACGAACCGCGCCCGGCGTCGTAGGTCGGGTCGTCCTCCATCACGACGACGGCCGCGACCGCCGCGTCGAGCGCACTGCCGCCGGCCGCCAGCACCGCCCACCCGGCGTCGGCCGCCGCGCGGCAGCCGTCCAAGTGCGCGCCGTGCTCGGGCGCGGGAATCGCCCACGCCCCACCGTGCACAAGCACTGCCGGTCGCCCGACCGGCTCGAACACCGTCACTCGTTCCATGCGCCTCGTCTCGATCCGATCGCGAGCGCTCCAACGCTCGAAGTCGCGCGAATCTACCCGATCCCCGCCGCGCGTGCGAGCGCGGAAATCGCCCTCTGGGCCGCGTTCCCGGATCGATCCGGGTCCGACGACCGATCCGCCCGTCGCTTCCCTATAATGGAGTCGGCAGTTCGCTGCCGGAGGAAGACAGAAAGCTGATGCGCAACGACCCCCACGCGGCCTCGTTCGGCCGGTTCTTACGCGATGCGGGCCTGGTCCAGGACGCCGACATCACGCGTGCAGTCGACTTTCAGCGACGCACGACTCCGTCGTTCGAGACGCTCGTTCGCGCATACGGACTCCTCGACGACCACCAGATCCTCGAACTGCTCGCCGAGTCCCGCACCGCGGAGCGCTCGTTCGACGACCTCGCGACCGAACGCGGCCTGCTCAGCGCCGACGACGCCGAGTTGCTCCGCCGCCGGGCGAAGGACTACCACCTCCCGCTCGGCGAGACGCTCGTGTTGCTCGGGCTGATCGACCGCCCGACGATGGAGGCGAAACTCCGCGACTACTGGCGCACCGCCGCGCGAACGACCACCACGCCCGAGCCCGCGGCGCGACCGATCGACCGCCTCGAGTCGCTCCGCGAGCTGTTCCGCGCGGTCGGCGGCGCACGCAAGCGCGCCGATACGCTCGAGCGGATCCTCGACGCCGCGGTGCGCTGCGTGCCGTGCGATTGTGCGTTCGTCGCGACCGTCGACCGGGAGCGGCAGATCAAAGTCGAACGGCTGTTCGAGACGCGCGACCGGCTGCCGTCGCTCGAAGACGTGACGACGAAGGTGCTCGACCTCGAGCAGAACCACACCCGCGGTATCTACCGCCACGTCGCGGCGACCGGCGAGACCTATCGCACCGGCGACGTCGAGGCGCAATCGGAGCGCTACTACATCCCCGGCTGGGAAGGCGTTCGCTCCAACCTCACGGTCCCGATCACGAATCCCGACGGCACGGTCGTCGGTGTGCTCGCGCTCGAGAGCGTCGACGCGGACGCGTTCGACGAGCAAGATCAGCGCTACCTCGAGACGCTCGCCGCCTACGCGGCGATGGCGATGCGCGGCGTGGAACAGTCCGAACGCCGGGCGAAGGAAGGGCGCGTGCTATGGAACTTCGGCCACTGCATGCGCGCGGCGTCCAAGGGCGTCGCGACCACCGAGGGCACGCGCGCAGTGCTCGAACAGGTGCTCGCCCTTTGCCTCGAAGAGTCCGGCGCGCACCAGGGCTACATCGCGCTGCGTGAACCGGCGAGCGACACCCTCGACGTCGCGATCCTGAAGGGCGACCGGGCGCTCCCGAAAGGACGACGCCCGACCGCGTTCAAGTTCGGCGAGGGCATCACCGGCACCGTCGCGCGCACCGGGGAGCCGATCGTCACCGGCAACGTGGGCGACCGCGACGAGTTCATCGAGGTCTTCGAGGGCATGCGCAGCGAACTCGCGGTGCCGCTCGTCTATCACCGGGAGGTGATCGGCGTCCTGAACCTCGAGAGCCGCAAGACCGACGCGTTCTCCGACGACGACCTCGACTACTGCCGACGACTCGCCGACACGTTCGCGCCGCTCGTCCACGCGGCGCAGTTCTTCGAGTACACGGAGAAGGTATTCGGCCGCGGCATCCAGCTCGTCGGCAACTCGCTCGCGATGGCACGCCTGCGGCACACGCTGCTTCCCGCCGCCCGCAGCGAGGCGACGATCCTGCTCACCGGCGAGAGCGGCACCGGCAAGGAGTTCGTGTCCAAGCAGATCCACTTCAACAGCCGCCGCCGCGAGGGCCCGTTCGAGGTGATCAGCTGCACGAACACGCAGGCCGAGCTGATCGAGAGCGAGCTGTTCGGGCACAAGGCCGGCAGCTTCACCGGCGCAGCCGGCGACAAGATCGGCCTGTTCGAACTGGCCGACGGCGGCACGATCTTCCTCGACGAGATCGGCGACCTGCAGTTCGACCTGCAGGGCAAGCTCCTGCGCGTGCTACAGGAGGGCACGATCCGGCGGATCGGCGATACCGAGACGCGGCGCGTCGACGTCCGTGTCGTCGCCGCCACGCACCGCGACTTGAAGGCGATGGTCGAGGCCGGCACGTTCCGCCCCGACCTCTACTACCGCCTCGACCAGGTGTCGATCGAGATCCCGCCGCTGCGCGAGCGTCGCGAGGACATCGTACTCTTGACCGATCACTTCGTGCGCAAGTACGGCGAGATCGAGGAACGTCGAATCGAGGAGATCACCGAGGACGCGGTCGGTCACCTGTGGCGACGCGACTGGCCCGGCAACGTCCGCGAACTGGAGTACTTCGTCTACAAGCTCGTGATCTTCACCGAGGGCGAGCGCATCACCGGCGAGGACGTCGAGCGCGTCGCAGAGCAGTTCGACATCACGCTCTCGCCGAAGATCCCGACGAAGCTCGAGTCGACACGCTTGCGCCACGAGATCGAGATGGCGCTCAACGCGACCCGCACCGACGACCGCCTCTTCAAGGCGCGCGCGACGCGCTACCTCGGGTGGGACAAGAACACGCTCGCGAGCAAGATGAAGGCGCTCGACATCCCCGGGTAGCGAGCGCGAACCGCCACGCACCGTCGACGTGGCCGCGCACCGTGAACACGCCGTCGCGCGCGCGGACCGTGAGCGCACCGCCGAACGCCGTGCTCGCGATCGGAATCCCGCGCGCCGCACACGCCGCACGCGTCGCCGGGTGAACGTCGCCGCGAGCGCTGACCAGGACGATCCGCGGCCGCGCCGCATCCAGCAACTGCCCGAAATTCCACGCGGCACCGCCGTGGTGCGGGGCGACGACGACGTCGACCGGCGCGCGGAGGTCGCGCAGGATCCCGAAGATGCCGGCCGCTTCGACGTCGCCGGTCAACAGCACGCGCACGCCGCACCGTTCGTGCACGACCGCGATCGAACCGTCGTTGTCGCCGAGCACCCGTCGCGCCTCCGGCCGCGGATGAACCGCGCGAAGCGGCGCTGACGCGAGCCCGGACGGTTCGTGCACGACGCGCGCGACCCAGCCCCCGTCGACGAGGGCGGCCACGCCGCTCGTGTGGTCGTGGTCGGCGTGCGACACGATCACAGCTCGGCAGCGCCCCCGCCCCGTCGCCCGGAGGTACGGCGCGATCACCCGTGGCGCGACCGCCGGCACGTCGCTGGAACCGGCGTCGTAGAGCCAGGTGTCACCGCGCACGTCGGTCGCGACCCCGGCAAGGCCGTGGCCGACGTCGAGGAGCGTGAGGACGTGGTCGCCGGCATCGCTCGACCGGAGCGTCGCGCCGACGATCATCACGAGCGGCAACCACAGCGCGAGGAGCGGTCGGCGGGCCGCGACGACGAAGACCGCCCCGGCGAGGACGACCGTCGCACCGCCCGGCGCGGCGACCGCGATCGCCGACATCGGCCAGTCCGCACACCACGACGCGACGCCGACGAGCCCCGCCGCCAGCCACTCGAACAACGGCCCCGCGACGATCGACACCCCGGGCACGGCACTCGCGAACGCGGCGAGCAGCGTCGCGACGAACAGCGGGCCGACGAGCAGCGTCGCGAGCGGCGCCCACGGATTCACGACGCCGAACCACGCCCAGATCAACGGCACGGTTCCGAGCGATGCGGCCGCCGACACCGCGACGCTCGACGCGGCGTGCCGGACGATCGGGCGCACGCGCACCGGAACGCGACGCGACGCGCGCAGCCCGACGTCCCAACGCCCCGCGTGAAGCAGAATCCCGGCCACCGCCGCATACGACAGCGCGAAGCCCGGAGCGAACAGATCGGCCGGCCGGACGAGCAGCGTGACGAGCGCCGCGCCGGCGAGCGAGTTCCACGAATCGGCGCGCCGCAACAGGGCCGGTGCGATCATCGCGCCGGCCGCCAGCACGCCGGCGCGGACGACCGGTGGCGCGAACCCGGCGAGCCCGGCGTAGGTGCCGAGCACCGCGATGCCGATCCCCGCGGACACCGACCGCGACGCGCCGACCCAACGCAGCGCGCCGAACACCGCACCGCCGACCAGCGCGACGTGCAAGCCCGATATCGCGAGCAGGTGCACGATCCCGGCGCGGCGAAAGGCGCCGGCCACCGCCGGGTCGAGCGCGCGCCGATCGCCGAGCAAGAGCGCGCGCACGAGCGCAGCCGCGGTCGGCGACCGCGTCGCATCCGCCGATCGCGCGATCGCATCGCGCAGCGCGTCGAGTCGGCCGAGCGGCGACCACCGCGCCCCGCACGCGAGCCGTTCGATCCGTGGATCGCCCAGGCGCCCGACGATCCCGCGCCGACGGTAGTGCTCACGTCGATCGAGGTCGCCCGGGTTGCGCGCGCCCGGAAACGGACGGAACACGCCCGTCGCCCGCACGGTGTCGCCACGCGCGAGTCGCAGCGTCGCGTCCGTTCGGTCGACGACCACGCGCCCGCGCGCCGGTCGCCACGGCTCGCCCATCGCTCGCAGCGCGAGTGTCCAGCGGCCCACGCCCCCACCCACCGGTACCGCGACGACGACCCCTTCGACCGCGACGAGCCGAACGCCGCCGCGCGAGACGTCGAGCGCTGCCGGCACGTGCCGCGCGTGAACCGCCGACTCCGCGCCCAGCAACGACCACGCCGCGAGTGCCGCGCCGACGAGCACCCGCCGCCCCCCGAGCGCCGCGACAGCGACGACCGCGAACCCGGCGCGTCCGCACGTTCCGGGACCGAGGTCCGGCGCGAAGAGCGTGACGCCCGCGATGCCGACCGCCACCGCGACCGCGGGTCGGACGAGGGGTCGATGCACGCGCGCCATGCCCTCTCAGTCGGCCGCGAACGCGTATGGATATCCGAAATCGGCGCGATCAGCGGTCGCCGGCGAGAATCGCCTCGACGACGTCGCGGAGCCGATCGGCATCGGGGTGCGTCGGCTCGTGGCGCAGGAAGTAGCGCAGGTGATCGAGCGCCTCGCGACGATCGTGGTGCGGCCCGGGCGCTGCGCGCAACTCGCCGAGCACCTTGTGCGCGAGGAAGCCCGACTCGTCGCGCAGCGCGTCGAAGGACAGGATGTCGATCGCTTGCTCCACGCGTCCGAGTTCGAGCAGACACCAGCCGCGGTAGGCCGCGAGCAGCGCATCGCGCGGCCGATGTTCCGCCGCGCGCTCGAGCGCGGCGAGGCCGTCGGCCCAGTGCCCCGCTTCGGTGTGCACGATCCCGATCGCGCGCCACACGATCGGCGGATCGTCGTCGCGTCCGGCCGGCGGCGCCTTCCCGGCGCGCCCGGCGATCCGGATCGAAAGGGCCATGACCTCGGGGAGCGGTGCGAGTCCGGCGAGGCTCTCGCCCGCGCCCGGCAGCCGCGCGATCATCCGTGTCGCCGCGAGCCAGTAGCGCACGTCGACGCGATCGGGGACGACCTCGTGGGCCTGCGCGAACGACTCGGCGGCATCGGGAACGCGCCGAAGCGACCACAGGAAGCGACCGCGATCCGCGAGCGCGCGGGCGTCGCGCGGGTGGCGCGCGACGTAGGCGTCGTAGTCGGCGAGCAGGTCGAAGCGGTTCTCGAAGTGGTGAAACGCGTACGCCATACGCCGCACGTCGACCGCCCGCGAGCCCGGCGAGTTGCGCGACGCCGCGGCGATCCACGACTTCTCGGTGGACGCGGCGCTCGCGTCGCGCGCCGTGCGACCGATCAACGGCGCGAGCGCACACGCGACGACGACGATCGCGATCCGGAAGCGTCGGTCGGTGACGAGGCGGCCGACGGCGATCGCGAGCACCGCGGCCGGCGCGATCGCGGTCACCGCGAGCGAGACCGGCGTGAACGCGACGCCCCGGATCGACTCGATGACGACGATCGCGACCGCCCACGCGACCCACGCGAGCCCGAGTCGACCGGCGAGGCGAGCCGCACCGCGACCGCTCATCGCCGCGAGCGCGGCGACGAGAGCGAGGACCGGCATCACCGCGAGCGCTGCGACCGACGCGACGACGTCGGGACCGTCGTCCGCGACCGCCGGCCACCAACCGGTCGCCCGGGCGAGGCCGGCAAAGACCGTCGCACCGAGGGGCGGCGGCGGGCCCCACCCCTGCGCCGCCGGCAGGACCGCCGCGACGACGGCGCCGATGACGCCACCGACGATCGTGGGCCAGCGCGCGGCGCGCGCGACGGCCGGCGCCCCGGCCCCCGCGCCGAGGAGCCACGCGATGCCGACCGCACCGACACCCCGCGGAGCGAGCGCGACCCCGGCGGCGACGAGCAGTGCCCCCGCCCATCGGGCGGGCGTGTGCGCGAGCCAAACACCGACGGCGAGCGCGGCATGGCCGAGGGCGACGGCCGGCAGGACCTCGGGCCCCATCGCCTGGGCGTGGAGCGGGTGCAGCGCGTAGCAGGCCGCGCCGACGACCCCGCCGACGAAACCCGCCCCCGCCGCGACGAGCCACGCGGCGATCGCCAGCGACGCCGAGAGGTGCATTCCCAGCGCGGCACCGCGTCCGAACGACACCAGCGGCGTCGACGTAACCGGCGTCGGGGCCTCGTTTTCCAGCACACGAGCCGGATCCAGCGGCACCCGGGACTCCGGCGCGAGGACCAGGTCGAGATGGACGAGCAACACGATTCCGCACAGGCCTGCGAGCGCCGCGAACCGCTCGGCTCGTCCCCGAGGCGCGGGCTGACGCGACGCTTGTGATCGGGTGCGCATTGCAGTAAGATCCCGGGGTCTCGAGAAGAAGGGAACGGCCCACCGAGGTCACCGACGTCGGTCCGCCGCTGCAGACGCACGACAGTATGCACCAACACCGGATCCGTTTCGCCCCGCTGCCCGCCGCGGCGCTCGCGCTGACCGCGCTCCTCGCGTTGCCCTCGTGCAAGTCGAGTGGCGAGCATGGGGCCTACCAGGGGATCGGCGCCTCGGCGTCGACGAACACCGCGAGCAGTGCCGCCGCGCGGGCGAACGACCGCGACCCGGCGTACGGCCGCTACCTCGATCGACTCGCCGCACGCCGCACCGCGCGCGGCCTACCCGCACCGGCGGACGTGCGTGTCGCGATGCGTCGCGAGCGCTACCAGTCGGTCGTCGAGATCCTCGAGCACGTCGGCTCGGTCGCTGCGACCGCGGTCGATCCGGTGATCAGCGCGGTGCCGCACGTGGCAGCCGCGGCGGTCACGAAGACCGCATCGCCCGACCCGTTCTCACGGCCGAAGGCGGCGCGTGACGCAGCGACGGTGTTGCACAAGTCGCTGTTCCGGTCGGACGCGCTTCGCCAATCGTCGTCGCAGTAGGCTGCGGCGCCGCCACGGAATGAGGCGCCTCGCAGGCGCCTTTCGCCCTACAGCGTTTCGAGGGTCTTCTGCATCGCGCGGAAGCGGCGCATCGTGGCTTCCTTCTCGAGCGACGGGGTGTTGCTCTCGAGTGCGGCGCGCATCGCGACGACCTCTTCCCGCTTGATCTCGCCGAGCGCTTGCCGGAGCGCGTCGCCCTCGAGCCCCTCGGCGATCCGTGCCTGGATTGCGCGGCGGCGCTCGTCGTCGTCGATGTCGTCGATCGTCAGACCGGCCGGCGAGAAGCCGCGCTCCGGGAGGACGATGACGCGATTGTCGCGCACGCTGAACGCGCCGCCGGAGACGAAGAAGCGGATCGTGTCGCCGTCGCCGATCTCGAGATCGCGGCCGGCCATGCGGTCGTTCGGCACCGTGGCGCGCGACGTCGTCACGACGACCTCGCCGTCGCCCAGGAGCGCGACCATCGGCGCGTGCCCCGGCAACACGGTCAGCATCCCGTCGTGCGCGGGAATCGTCACCTTCGTCGCGGTGACGAAGCCGACCTGCACGCGCTCGCGTGTCTGCTTGGCGCCGTCGGTGACGACTTGCTCGACCGAGAACGGGGTGCCCCGCTGCGGCGTGTGGACCTGGACGACGAGCGCCGATTCGCGGGCCTTCACGAGGGCCAACGCGTGGCGGTTCTTCGGGGTGTTCTCGGATTGGAGCGCCGCTTCGAGGCGCGCGCGCTCGAGTTCGAGGGCCTTGCTGCTCATGCCGACTCCGGTGCTATCGGGATTGGGTCGCGGAAGGGTAGCGCACGCGCGCGGAGACAGCGAGCCCCGGCCGGGGACATTTCCGGCTCACGGCGCCTTTCGGTAGACGACCTCGCCGGCGACGATCGTCGCGACGACGGCGGCGGTCCGAAGCCGCTCCGGATCGTCCCGGATCGGGTCGATCGGGAGGACGGTCACGTCGGCCCACTTGCCCGGGCTCAACGAGCCGCCCCGATCCTCCTGGAACGCCGCGTAGGCGGCCTCGATCGTGAACGCGCGCAGCGCCTCCTCGGGCGTCATCCGCTGGTCCGGGGAGTAGACCGCCCCGGCGTGGGGCTCGTCGGTGCGCCGCCGGGTGATCGCCGCGTAGAGCCCGCGGAGCGGATCGACCCGCTCGACCGGAAAGTCGCTCCCGGCCGCGATGCGCCCGCCCCCGCGGAGGATCCGCCGCCACGCGTAGGCGCCGCTCATCCGGTCCGGCCCGAGCCGCGCCTCGGCCCACGGCCCGTCGGACGTGAGGTGCGTCGGCTGCATCGACGCGATCACGCGCAGACGTGCGAGCCGGTCGATGTCGCCGACGTGCAGAATCTGCGCGTGCTCGACGCGCAGGCGCGGGTCGTCCGGCCCGATGTCGCGGAGCGCGCCCTCGTAGGCGTCGAGGACGAGCCGGTTTGCGCGGTCGCCGATCGCGTGGACCGCGACCTGCAGTCCCGCCCCGACGGCGCGACGCACGATCGCGTCGAGTCGCTCGGGCGGCGTGGTCAGCAGGCCGCTCGTCGACGGCGCATCGGCATACGGAGCGTCGAGTGCGGCGCCGCGCGAACCGAGTGCACCGTCCGCGTAGAGTTTCAGGCACCGAATCGTGAGTCGGCCGTCGCACGCACCGATCTCGGGGCCGCTCGCGACGTAGCGATCGAGCAACGCCCCCTCGCCACCGATCATCGCGTACGACCGGAGCTTGAGTTCACCGGTGCGGTAGAGTTCGCGGTAGACCGCGAGTTCGTCGGCGGTGACGCCGGCGTCGTGGATTCCGGTCAGGCCGAGCCGATGGCACTCGGCGGCAGCGGCGAGAATCGCTTCGCGGATCTCGGTGCGCGTCGCCGCGGGCACGGTCGCGAACATCGCCATCATCGCGTTGTCGACGAGGACGCCCGTCGGCTCTCCGTCGGCACGGCGCTCGATGCGCCCGCCGTCGGGATCCGTCGTCGAGCGGTCGATCCCCGCGCGCTCGAGCGCGCGCGTGTTCGCCCACACCGCGTGCCCGTCGATGCGCGTCAACACGACCGGGTGGTCCGGCGCGATCCGGTCGAGGAGCGCGCGATCCGGCAGCGCGGTGTTCGCCCAGTCGTTCTGATCCCATCCGCGGCCGAGAATCCACGCGCCCGCCGGCCGCTGCGCGACTTCCGCCGCGACGCGCTCGACGATCTGCTCGACGCTCGTCGTGCCGACCAGGTTCACCGAGATGCGCCCCTGGCCGACGAGGTGCGCGTGCGCATCGACGAGCCCCGGCACGGCGATCCCGGGCCGCAGATCGACGATCTCGGTGTCGGCGCCGGCGTGGATCGCGACCCGTTCCCACGGCCCGACCGCGACGATGCGGCCATGCGCGACCGCGATCGAATCCGCCTGCTCGTCGACGGTGTCGTCGAGCGCGATCACGCGCGCGACGCGGATGATCCGCTCCACCGGCGGCTCGCCCGACCGATCGTCGCTGCGGCACCGCGCGAACGCGACCGCGGCGAAGACGATCGCACCGGCGGCGACCGTGACCGTGAACCAACGCACATCCATCGGCGTTCTCGCTTTCCAACGCCCCGCCCGGGTCATAGACTGGTTCACAGGTTAGCAGCGCGGTGCGCGGAGTAAAGCACGGCGCGACGAGGGAGCCCCATGACGACCGAAACCCGAGACGCGGCCGCCCGCGCCGCCCGCTTCCGCGAGGACCTCGAACGCGTGCGCGCCGAGGTCGGCCGCGCCATCGTCGGCCAGGATGCCGTCATCGACTCGATGCTGATCGCGTTGCTCGCCGGCGGGCACGTGTTGCTCGAGGGCGTGCCGGGACTCGCGAAGACGCTGATGGTGCGCTCGCTCGCCGACACGCTCGACCTGTCGTTCGCGCGGATCCAGTTCACGCCGGATCTGATGCCGGCGGACGTGACCGGCACGAACATCCTCGACGAAGGCGCGCAGGGGCGGAGCTTCCGGTTCGAGCGCGGCCCGATCTTCGGCAACCTCGTGCTCGCCGACGAGATCAACCGCGCAACACCGAAGACGCAGTCGGCGCTGCTCGAGGCGATGCAGGAGGGCGCGGTGACCGTCTCGGGGTCGCGTCACGAACTGGACCCGCCGTTCACGGTGCTCGCGACGCAGAACCCGATCGAGATGGAGGGCACGTATCCGCTGCCCGAGGCGCAGCTCGATCGCTTCCTGCTCAAGGTCGCCGTGCACGCCCCGCCGGTCGACGACTTGGTCGAAGTGCTGCAACGCACGACGGGGCGCGCCCCCGCCCCGCTCGAGCGGGTGCTGTCGCGCACCGAGTTGCTCGCCCACCGCGAGTTGGTTCGCGACGTCCCGATCGCGACGCCGATCGTGCGATACGTCGCGACGATCGTGCACGCGTGTCACCCGGCGGAGGCGACCGGGTCGAAGGCGCGTGCCGGCCAGGCGATCGAGTTCGTCGAACGCTACGTGCGCTTCGGCCCGAGCCCGCGTGGCGGCCAGTCGATCGTGCTCGCGGCGAAGGCACACGCGCTGATGCGCGGTCGCCACCACGTCGCGCACGAGGACGTGCGCGCGGTCGTGCACGCGGCGCTCCGCCACCGGTTGATCCTGAACTTCGACGCGGAAGCCGACCGTGTCGATGCCGACGCGATCCTCGATGCGGTGCTCGAAGCCGTGCCCGAGGATCCGCCCGAGGTGCGGGAGTTGCTCGACGGATGAGACTCCCCGCGCTCGTGCTCGTGGCGATCGCGTTGCCGATCGTCGCCGGCGCGCAGGATCGGATCGCATTCACACACCTGCACGGCGGCGAGCCGGTCGGCACGACGGTGATCGAGTTCGACGCGAACCGACGCACCGCGACCGAGCGCACGGCGATCGAGCGCGACTTCCCGTACCGCCCGATGGGCACGTGGACCTCGGCACGCTCGTCGGTCGACGACGCCGGCGGGATCACCGAGTTCGCGATCGCATCGATCAAAGACGGTGAGTACGTCGACCGCGCCGGCCGGGTGGCCGACGATCCGGCGCGGGGCCGCAGCGCGATCGTGCGCTCGCGTCGCTACTCGGTCCGCCACGACCGCCCGGTGGAGTTGACGCGGCGCCTCGGCCTCGACAAGGAGCGCCCGCTCGTCGCGTTCGACCTGAACTACCTGACGCCGCTCGTGCAGTTCTGCCGACGCCGTGCCTGGCAAACCAACTTCGACCGGCTCCGCCGCGCCGGGCTGATCGAGTTGCTGTCGATCGGCGCGGGCGGCAAGCTCGAGGTGCGACCCGGCTTTTGGCTGGAGCGCACGAAGGAGCGACTGCCGATCGGCAACCGGGCGATCCCGACGATCGTCTTCGGGCTGCGCGGCGAGCAAGGCGACGCGATCCTCGTCAGCGTCTCGGAGGGCGAAGGCGAGTTGCTCAAGATCGAATTGCCGTCGGTCGGGTACGAAGTACGCCGAACCTTCGAGACCGTGCCGCCCCCCACGCCGGTCGGCGCGTCGCTCGAGGCGGTATTCCGCGGCCTGACCGCGCTCGTCGACCAGCGGTCGCTCGGGCTCGGCCTCGCCGACCGGGACCAACTCGCCGAGGTCGTCTACGCGGTGGACATGCCGCACGCCGTCGCGGTGGAAACGCGACCGTGGCAACGGTTCTCGCCGACGGCGCTGTCGGGCGTCAGCGGGCCCCGCGGGACGATTCGGGTGACCGCGGCGATCGCGCCGATCGAGGGCGCGGCACCGGAGGCGGCACCGGCCGCCCCGCAGGCGCCGACGCCGGGGATCGACGCCTTCGCCGCGCAACTCGTGCGCGACCACCCCGACCCCGCCGCGCGCATCCGTGCGGTCGAAGCGCACGTGGCGGGCCTTCCCCTGTGCTACAACCTCGCCGACCCGGCGATCGTCCAGCGCCAGGGCGTCGGCAACGTGACCGGCAAGACACGACTGGCGACGCGGCTGCTCGAAGCCGGGGGCCTCCGAACCCGCCCGGTGAGCGGCGTCGTATACACCGGTGACGCGTTCGTCCTGCACCGCTGGCTCGAGTGCCACGACGGATCGAACGCGTGGCACGCACTCGACCCGACGATCGGCGGGATCTCGCCGCTGCACCTGACGCTCGGCACGCCGTGGGTACCGGCCGAAACCGACGCGATACGAATCCGCGTCGAGTCGTTTCGCTTCTCGGCGCGCGCGGAGACCGCCGAGCGCCGCCTGCGCTGGCCGGACGGAGAAGAGCGCTTCTACGCGATCTACCGCGAGGACACGACCGACGGAGCCCCGCGCACCCTCTACGGCTACGTGCGGACCGCCGGCGAACGCGAGCGGTACGACGGGCGCGACTGCGTGCGTTTCGCGACCGATCTGTTGCTCGACAACTCGAAGATCGGCGCGCGTGGTCTCCACGAGTTCCGCGGCCTCAACGTCGTCGACGAGGCCGGACTGCCGGTGCGGTTCGCGATCCAGTGGTGGGGTGAGCAAGCCCGCCAGCAGTTCGCCGCACGAATCGTCGGCTCGGCGGCGATTCTGACCGAGACCGGGCGCGACCGCGTCGAGCTCAATTTGGAGGCGGGCACGATCCTCGCCGCCGAGAGCTTCTGGGACCACTGGGCCGTCTACTTCGCGTCGATCGATCCGCAAGCGGCGACGCGGCGCGCGCTGTTCGTGCTCCGACCGGCGCACCGGAAGGTCTTCCGCTGGAACCTGGTGCGGCGCGATCCGGTGCAGATCGCGATCACCGGCTTCGACCAACCCGTCGACGCGGTGGTGCTCGACCTGATCGAGCCGAACATCCGCTTTTGGGTGTCGCCGGCGGGCGTCTTGCTCCGCGCACACGACCGCGCCAACGGCGTCTCCGTCGAACTCACCGACCGGGCGACGATCCAGGCCGCGTTCGGCCTGTCCGGCCGCTGAGCGCCACATTGGCGGTGACCTGTCATTTTGGCATCGCCGTCCCTCCGCGCGTCGCCGCCGCCCCGGCGACGTAAGCCATTCAAACGAAACCCCTTGCGGCGATCGACTCGTGGGCGCGGCCGGTATCCGGGATTGGCATTGCGTTTGCAATCCTCCGGCAGACCCGCCACGGAGTCCGATCCCGATGAAGCTCGTCCACCCAACGGTATTGGTCGCCGACGACGACCTGCGCTGCCGCGACTCGGTGCAAGAAGCACTCGAGCGCGTCGGCTATCCGACCGTCGCCGCCGAGACCGGCCGCGAGGCGGTCGACGTCATGCGATCGGGCGCGGCGCACCTCGGGATCTTCGACGTGCACATGCCCGAGCTGAGCGGCGTCGACGCGCTCGAGTTGCTCCGGCGCGAGCACATCGAGATCCCGGTGATCGTGATGACGTCGGACCGGTCGGAGGAGCTCCACGAGCGCATCCGCCTCGCCGGTGCGGTCGACCTCGTGTCGAAGCCGATCGACCTGGTCGTGATCCGCGGTGTGGTCCGACACGCCGTCGAGCACTACTGCTGAGCGCGCTCGCGCGCCAGACGGACGACAAAGACAACCCGAACTCGACTTCCCAATAGAGAGGAAAAGCAGCATGGCATCGATCACGCCGATCGGAGACAAGATCCTGATCAAGCGCATCGAAGCGGAAGAGGTCACCAAGGGCGGCATCGTGATCCCGGACTCCGCGAAGGACAAGCCGGCCGAGGGCAAGGTGATCGCGGTCGGCGCCGGCCGTCGCCTGCCGAGCGGCGAGGTCGTCGACTTCCAGGTGAAGAAGAACGACCGCGTGCTGTTCAGCTCCTACGCGGGCAGCGAGGTCAAGATCGACGGCAACGCGCACCTCGTGATGAGCGAGGACGAGATCCTCGCCGTCGTCGAATAACGCCCCCCTCCCGATCCGACCGGTCCCGTCGCCGATGCGCCTGATGACCTACAACATCGAGGCCGGCGGCGGCGAGGACCGACGCTTCGCGCGCGTACTCGACGTCGTGCGCGAAGCGTCGCCGGACGTGCTCGTCGTCAACGAGTGCGTCGGCTGGTTTCCGTCGAACGAGCGCGCCGACGCGATCGCGGCGTGCCTCGGCGCGGACTACCGCGTCGCCCAGTGCGTGAGCAACTTCGACCTCGCGTTCTTCAGCCGCTTCCCGATCCGCGCGATCGAGACGCCCGAATCGACCACGACGTTCACCCACGGGGTCGCGCGCGCGACCCTCGACGTCGACGGTCGCCCGATGACGGTCACCGGCGCCCACCTCGATTTCCGCGACGAACGCACGCGCGCCGACGAGGTCGGCGCGATGCTCGCATGGCTCGGCCCCCCGGGCGACGAGTTGGCCGCGATCGTCGGCGACCTCAACGCGATCACTACCGGCGACGAGGTGCTCGGCATCGAGGGGGACGCCGTCGCGGACATCCCGGACGACGAGTGCCCCGAGTGGCTCTTCCAACGCTACCCGCCCCGCGCGATCGCCCGCCTGCAACGCGCCGGCTGGGTCGACGCGTTCCGCACTCGCCACCCCGACGACGCCGGCTACACGATGTCGACCGACGAGCCGAACGCCCGCTACGACTACGTGTTCCTGTCACCGGGCGCCGCGCGCGGCCTCCGCGACGCCGAGGTCGTGACCCGCGCACCGGCGAGCAACGCGTCGGACCACTTCGGGGTGGTGGTCGATTTGGAGTTGCTGTGAGCGGCGACGACCTGGCGACTCCCCGGGCGCTGTGTTCGTAGCCGTTCCGTTGGTTCTTGGTTGCGAACGCTGCCGAGGCGAGGTGACCCCTACCGCCGGCGGCGGCCGCTGCGGCGTTCGCGCGGTTTGTCGCGGCGACCATCGCGCTGCGTGTCACGGCGGCCGGCCGGGCCGCGCCGTCCACGCGTGCGCTTCGGCATCTTCGGCAGGTGTGCGTCGTCGGCGTCCGGGGGCAACTTGTCGATCGGGGCGTGCTCCATCGCGAGCAGGCCGTCGACCTCCCGCGGGCTGAGCACGCGCGCCTTGCCGACCGGCAGGTTGTAGCTCGTCAGGTTCCCGATCCGCACGCGCTTGAGCGTCTTCACCGGGTAGCCGAGCTTCGCGAACGCTCGCCGGATCTCGCGGTTCTTGCCTTGGCGCAGCGTCACGCGCAACCACGTCGTGCCGCGCTGCACGCGGCGGATCTGCACCGCGAAGCCGCCCGTGCGGCCGTCGCTCAGGAACACGCCGCGCTCGAGCGTGCGAACGTGCTCCGGTACCACCTGCCCGCGCACCTGCACGAGGTAGACCTTCGGGATGCCGAAGCTCGGGTGGGAGACGCGGAACGCGAACTCCCCGTCGTTCGTCAGCAGGATCACGCCCTCGGAGTCGACGTCGAGTCGGCCGATCGTGTAGATGCGCTGCCCCCCGCCGCGGATGAAGTCGATCGCCCGGGGTCGATCGCTCTGGTCGTCGCGGTTCGTGCAGACGACACCACGCGGCTTGTTCAGCAAGTAGTAGACGTGGCGCTGGGCACCGCCGATCCGCTCGCCGTCGAGTCGGATGTCCGCGCCCGGATCGACCTTGGTCCCGAGCGTGTCGACGACGTCGCCGTCGACCGTCACGCGCCCTTCGGCGATGAACCCCTCGCACTCGCGCCGCGAACCGACGCCGGACTCGGCGAGCACCTTCTGGAGTCGCACGAGATCGCTCGGCGGTCGATACAGCGGCCCGGAGCCCGGCGCCGCCAACGCGAGCGTGACCGGTCCGTCGGTCGCGCGCAGGCGGAACTCGCCGAGCGCCGCCGGCAACAGCACGCACGCCCAGCGCCCGAACGGGCCGTACGTGCGCCCGTCGGCCTCGATCTCGATGGTGCCGTCGAGCACGGTCACGAGTTGGAAGCGTCGACCGTCGGTGCGACCGAGCACGCGATCGTCGAAGCGCAGCCGCTCGAGCGTGAACAGACCGCAATCGACGAGAATGTCGCGCTCGTACGCGAGCCCCGGATACGGGCGCGGCTCGACCGGTCCCGCCCCGCCCGGACGTCGTCGCGCCGCTTCGAGCGCCTCGGCGACGTGGAGCGTTCGCGGCTGTCCGTCGGCGCCGACGCGGCCCCAGTCATGGAGCCGGAACGTCGTGTCCGACGTCTCCTGGATCTCGAGCAGGCGGATCCCGGCCCCGATCGCGTGCACGGCGCCCGACGGCACGAAGAAGACGTCACCGGCGTGCACCTCGTGCGCCTGCACGACCGACTCGACGTCGCCCGCCTCGACCGCGGCCCGAAACGCATCGTCGTCCACGTCGTCCGCGATCCCGAGCCAGAGCTTCGCGCCCGGCTCGGCGTCGAGGACCCACCAGCACTCCGTCTTCGGACGGGCGTCACCGCCGAGGCGGCGCGCGGCGCGCCGGTCGGGGTGCACCTGCATCGACAGATTGCTCGCGGCATCGAGGAACTTCACGAGCAGCGGAAACTCGCGGCCGGTGTCGGCGACGACCGCGGTGCCGAGCCAGCGACGCGGGTCGGCATCGACGATCTCGGCGAGCGGGCGACCGTCGGCGGTCGCGACGCTTTGCGCGCCGTCGCGCGCGCTCACGGCCCACGCCTCGCCGACGGGGCCCTCGGGGCAGGCGTCGCCGAAGACCTCGCGCAGGTGATGCCCGCCCCACTCGACGGGTTTGAAGTGCGGTGACAACGCGACCGGCGTGACTCGCATCGGACTCTCCTTTCGGCACCTCACGGTGGCAAAACGGAATCGCGCGCGATCGGGTGCGCGCGGCCCTTCATGGTGGAGCGAAACGCGCTCGCCGGCAAGGTCGGTCCGTACATGAACGCGCGCGGCCCATCGAGGGCCGCGCGACGGTTCAGGACAGCGTCGGTGCGATCAGGCGCCGGCGCGCTGCGACGGAAGCGGCTTGAACGGCGACGGCTCCTTGGACGGATCCATCGACTTCGCCGCGGGTGCCGGTGCCGGCTTCGCCTTCGGCTCGGCCTTGGCGGCCGGCTTCGGCTGGGGCGTCGGCTTCGGCGCGGCCTTGGCGACCGGGGCCGCTGCCACCGCGGGCTTCGACTCCGGCGCGGGCTTGGCCTGCTTGGCCGGGGCCTTCGAGGCGGTCTTGCCCTTCGCCGGGGCCTGGGCGACCTTCATCGCACGGGGCGCCTGCGGCGTCGTCGTGCGCGAGGCCGACTGCGACGCGAGCGCGCGGACGTCGGCGTCATCGGGCGTGGCCGCGGCGAGGCGCGTGAACACCTCGTGCGCCGCCTGGAAGTCGCGGGCACGGTAGAGCGCGAGGCCGAGTTGCTTCGTCGTGTCCAGCACGAACTCCGCGGGCAGGCCCGGGTGCTCGATCACGGCGCGATACTCGCGAGCCGCGATCCGATGGTGCGTGCGCGCGGTGGCCTGGTCGCCGCGGACGCGGTGGATCAGTGCCTTCTCGGTGATCTTGCCCGGCATCGGCGTGATCGAGACGACCTCGATCCACGGCTCGCCGCGGAACGTGTCGCGAATGATGCCGACGAAGCGGACGCGATCGAAGCGCTTCATCTCCATGAACTTCGGCAGCACCGGGTTCGACTTCGCGACGAACAGGTACGGGAAGTCGTCGTTGAACTGCTCGCGCTCCCAGATCGACTGCTCGGCGCCCCACGCCGAGAAGTTCACGAAGCGCTCCGGCACGAACCGCGTGAAATACGGGTTGTAGTGCTGCGAGAAGCCATGGAACACCATGTCGAACTCGCACGGCACGTGACGGTAGGACTCCGCCGCAGCGCGCAGCTTCGTGATCGTCATCGCCTTGGCTTGAGGCTCGTCATCCTCCTGCGCGACGGCCGGCATGGCCACGAGCACGAGGGCGGTGAAGAGCGCAGCGCTTCGATGGCTCAGTCTCGACATGTCCGTCCCCTTCTTCACTTCATCGGGTCGACGTGTTGTTTCGATCGGTTCCGACCACCCCGGCGATACCGGCTCGGACGCCCGCAGCGCCCATGGCGGTCGATTCCTTCGCTCTATCGGGTCTCGATCCGGCAAACTTGAACCATCGGCAACGTTTCGCGGGGCCCGCCGAACGGCGCGCGCGACTGCCTGCGGCAGCGGGACTTCGGACGGGAGCCGCGACGTGTCGAATAGCCCTACGGCGGGCGCATCGGGCGACCGGGTGCCCGCGGTGATATACTTCCGACGGGGTTGCCGCGCCCCGTTCCGCTAGATCAGAGGCCACGAATGCCCGTGCTCGAGAAGATCCGAACGAGCCTCGACCGGCATCCGGCTCTCACGCTCGCCGGCACGCCGGACGGGCCCGCTCCGACGCCGACGCGTTTCTCGCTCGACGAGGAAATCGTGTCGATCGGGCGCACCGCGGCGAACCGGATCCGCCTCGACAACGGCAACATATCCAAGCGCCACTGCCTGCTCGTCAAGACGCCCCAGGGCGTCAAGGTCGTCGACCTCGAGAGCACCAACGGCTGCTGGGTCAACGACGACCACGTCCGCGAGCGCGTCCTCGCCGACGGCGATCGGCTCCGCGTCGGTCCCTTCACGTTCGTCTTCTCCGCCGGCCGATTCGTGCCGCCGGCGGCGCCGGTGCTCAGCGCCGATGCGGCCGTCTCCAACCAATTCGCCGACACGCTCGTCACCGAACTGAAGCGGACGCCGTTCTGGCTGATCTCGGGCGTCGTCCACGGGATCCTGATCCTGCTCCTGTGGCAACAGGGCTACCTGACCGTGCCCGGGAAGCGGAAGCCGATCCGGATCGAGGCGACGTCGGAGATGAGCGAGACGTTCAACGAGGAGTTCGAGGAGCCGATGCCGCTCGAGGAGGAGGTCGAGGAGCCCACGGTCGACCCGAACTTCGAGCTGGACGCGCCGTCCGAGGCGTCGGAGCCCGAGGCGAAGGCGCGAACCGACGCCGAACTCGACGAACCGGACGGCACGATCGGCCTGCTCGGCCGGTCCGGGCGCACGGCGGCGATCGGCGGGGGCGTGTTCGACGGCCGCGGACTGCAGCGCGCACTCGGCGGCACCCGCTTCGCGAAACGCGTCGCCGAGCTGCGCGGGCGCGGCCTCGACGTGTGCATCGTGTTCGACAGCACCGGCAGCATGCAGGGGATCATCGACGAGGTGCGCAAGCAGATCCGGTCGATGAACACCTACATCTCGGCGCTCGTCGGGGACTACCGGCTGTCGATGGTCACCTACCGGGATCGAACCGACGACTACCTGACGAAGTTCGAGCCGTTCACGACCGACTACTACCGCATCCTGAATTTCATCGAAGGCGTCAACGCCGCGGGCGGCTACGACATCCCCGAAGCGGTCCACGCCGGCCTGAAGGTCGCGATGGACAAGCTGCGCTGGCGCCGCAATGCGGACAAGGTGATCCTCCTGTTCGGGGACGCACCGCCGCACGACCGCGAGGTGCAGGCGTGCCTGTCGCTGGCGGGTCGCTTCCGCCGCCGCAAGGGCACCATACACACGATCTACACCGAGATCGGTGCGAACAAACGGACGCTGGACTCCGACGGGCAGAAGACGGTCCGCGCATTCGAGTCGATCGCTCGCTACGGCGGCGGCAGTTTCAACTTCCTCGATCAGGAAGCGGCGATCATCCGCGAGCTGCAGGCGCTGATCTTCGGCAAGGAGTATCGGGACGACATCGCGCGGGTCGAGGGGCAGCTCGACTACGGGTGGCAGGGGCGCCTGATCGCGAAGAAGGTCGCGAAGAAGGACCTCGACTGGCTCCTCGACTCCTTCACGAAGCGCGACCGCGTGCACCCGCTGATCGTGCAGGGCCTGATCGATCTGCGGGACGAGAAGGTGACCCAACGGCTCGGTGCGCTCCTCGAGCGCAGCGATCTCGACGACGAAAAGCGGTCCGCGATCGCCTACATCCTCCGCAAGCGCCGCGGCCGCGGCTGAGCCGTCCGGCTACCGGAGTTCTCAGTCCGAGATCGATTCTCGAAAAATGCGCCGCAATTCCGGCGAGGAACCGGGAACAATCCGCGCGGCTGACCTCCTCCAACCAGATAGGTGTTGTCTCGGTATCCATGAACGAGGAATCGGACGATCAACTGGCTGGTCGAGAGGTACCCGATCGCGATTTGCAGGATCGGGAATTTCCAGATCGAGAGTTGCCGGATCGAGAGTTGATCGAGCGAGTCCTCGCGGGTGGACCGGACGGCAAGGCCGCGTTTCGCGCTCTGTATGACCGACACGAGCGCCACGTGTATACCGCGTGTCTTCGGGTGACCGGAGACCCGCATCGAGCCGCCGACGCGACGCAGGAGAGTTTCCTCGCGGCGCTCAAGGGGCTCGGGAGCTTCGGCTTCGAGTCGTCGTTCCGCACGTGGCTGTTCCGGGTGAGTCGCAACGCGGCCCTGCAATACCTGAGGCGGGCGAGCAATCGCCCGTTCGTGTCGCTCGACGCGCCTGCCGACGACGACCGTGATCGCCCGATCGATCCGGCCGCCCCGCGCCAGGCAGCCGCCGGTCGGCCACTCTCGGGTGACGACACTCGTCGCTTCGGTGACGCTACCGCGAGGGCTACTGCGAAAGCTACTGCCAATGACGCGAGCGCCGATCCGAGCGAGACGATCATTGAGAACGAGTTCACGAGTGACGTCGAGGCCGCGTTGCGGCGACTGAGTCCGGCACATGCCGACATCCTCAGTCACCGCTACTTCGGTGGCCTGTCCTACGAGGAATTGGCGAGCCTGTTCGGCTGTTCGGTCGGCACGGTGAAGTCGCGGCTGAGCCGCGCACACCGCGCAGTTCGACCGTTCATCGCGGAAGTCCTCCGCAAGCACGAGCGCGCGGACGACTCTGAGGGCGATCCCAGAGGCGACTCGAACGAGGACTCGAAAGAGAACGACACGACGAACAACTGATCCACATGGAGAATTGGAGCCCGACAACGGCTCCAGGGTAAATGTGCCGGTGCGACGCACCGGCGTGATGAGAGAGTTCGGAGAACGGACGGTCGGGACACCGTCTTGAGCCGGACGACATGTGGGAGTGGTGATGGTCGCCCGAAACGCGGCCATCGGATGGACGGCAATGCAACGAGACCCGAACAATCCTGCGGATTTCGATCACGCAGAATTGCTCTCGTACGTGGAAGACGAGAGCAACGGGGTCCCGGTTCCGGACGACGTCCGACGGCGGATTGACGCGGATCCCGAGCTCCGCGCCGCCTACGACGAGCTGAAGGAATCGGTGCGGGTACTCCGAGCATTGCCGTTGCGGTGCGCCCCGCCCGACGTCTGGGGGAAACTGGCCGACGCCTACGAGCGCGAGCTCGGGAGCGGCCGCGACGTCGAGGCGGGGCTACCGCACTTCTCTGAGGCGCACCTTTCTGAAGAGGCGCACTTTCCCGAAGAGGAACGGCCGGTCCGGTCACGGTCGTTCCGCCAGCCGGGGCTTCGAATCGCTCTTCGGTTCGCTGCGGCGGCGGTGCTATTGGTCGCCGCCGGCTGGGGTGGGGTCGCGCTCTTCGGGGGCGGTTTCTTCGGGACGGGCGGCTCCGGCGAATGGCGGGCGCCCAACGGGCTCGAGTTCGTCGCGGTCGATGCGGCGCGGGTGACGGGCATCTCCGCCCCCCCCGAGTCGATCCCGGCGGAAATGGCCGTGCTCGGATTCATGACGAAGACACAACTGCGCTTCGTCGAGGGCGGCGGATCTTCCGGGGGCAACTCGTCCGGAGGCAGTTCTTCCGGGGCCAGCTCTTCTGAGACCAGTTCTTCTGAGCACGGCGGCGCGGAGCGGAAGGGCGAGGTCGATGCTCGGTAGCACCGAAATGCCCTCCCCCTTCACGCGGCGCGCGCTGCGGGCGACTGGGTTTGGGCTCGTCGTGCTCGGCGCCGCGATCGCGACGCTCCTCACGGGGTGCGCGGACGACGACGGCTCCGCCGACCTTCGCGCGGCGATCGCGAACGAGTCGGTCCCCGTGCGAGGCACGATCGACGTGCACTTCCTCGCGTTCGGCCGGACGTTCACGCCGCGCTACACGATCGAGAAGGGGTTCGACGACGCCGGCCCGTATCGGCGGCTCGTGCTCGACCCGTCGAAGCCGGTCGTCGCTCCGGTCAACCGTGGGGACGCGAAGCAAGGCGCGCAAGGACGGGCGCCGCTCGGTCGTCTGCAGATCGAGAACAGGGTTCGGACGAACGAGGTCTCGCCCGGCTTCGGAGCACGGACGATGGATCCGATCGTCGCGATCGACGACGTCGACGCGTTCCTCGAAGCCCACCGCGTCACGCGCGTCGCGGGCGACGGCGACCGCGTCGCCGGCCGTGACGTGATCACGCTCGTCGCGACGCCGACGACCCCGTCCGGCCTGCACTACCGGATCCGTATCGACCGGGTGCGCCCCTACGTGCTCGGGATCGAAGAGCGCGACAGCAGTGGCCGATTGCTGCACGCGGTCTCGTTCCGCTCGATCACGTTCGGCGTCGCACCGCCCCCGAAGGCACAACGCTTCCGCACGCCGCGGGAGCGCCTCACGCCGGCCCAGGCGCTGCGCGCCGCCAATGCGCTCCAGATTCCGGTCGAGCACCTCTTTCCGGTCGGCGCACCCGCCGGGTTCGAGTCGGCGCGGATCATCCGCAGCGACGACGACGAGGGGCTACACCTCCGGTTCACGAACGGGACCACGACCGGCGTCGTGCTCGTATACCTGCGTGGCCCGCGACCCGCGAGCCCCGCACGTCGTGCGCGCGTCCTCGACGCGGACAAGCGTCGCGACCTCGTGCTTTCGGGCAAGGCGTTCGTCGACGGGCACTGGCGAGGGCTGACCTACCAGGTGGGCAACCTGCATTGCGTCGAACTCCACACGTCGACGAAGTCGGCGTTGATCCTCACGCCGGCCGGTCTGGACGTCGCCAAGGAGATGGCCGGCTTCCTGCCGCTCCCGTAGCGCCGCTCCGGCGCCCTGCCTCCCTGTAGGCGATTGACTGTGGGGCCGCGGTCCCTACAATCAGAAGATCTCGATGGCGGTTGTCGAGAACCGAGCGGGCGGACGTTATTGGGCGCATCGTGGGCGGACCTTTGGGCGGTCGCTCTTGGAGCGGACCGGACCGAGCCGATGGACGTGCTCTGCTACACGCTCTCCGAGGATGCTTCGGCGCCGATCGAGCCGGGCTTGATGGCCCGCGCGATCGCGAGTCTGCCGTCGCTGTTCCCCGGCCTCGAGATCCTCGAGTCTCCGTTCGCGGTGCCCGGCCGCGGTGAGGTCGCGGGCGTCGCACTCGACGCCGCCGGACGCTGCACGCTGATCGAACTGAGTGCGACCGCGGTCGGCGGCCTTCCGGACGCCGTGTGCCGGCGGCTCGAATGGTTCAACGACAACCTCGGCCTCCTGCACCGCATCTTCCCCGGCCGTGCGTGCGCTCCCCTCGAACCCCAGGTGGCGCTGCTGGCGCCGTCGTTCCAGGACGGCTTCGTCCATGTGGCCGCCTACATCGCGACCGTCTTCGCGTTCCGGATCCGGCCGCTGCGCTCCGACCGGGACGACGCGCTGTTGATCGAGCCGGTGGGTGGAACCCCGAGCGCGACCGCGTGGCTCCGGCCGCCCGAACCGCAGACCGAGACCCCGGCCCCCGAGACCCCGGCCACGGCGCCGTCGTCGGCAGCGGCGTATCGGCCACCGCACGCGACGCCTCAGGCGCTGCGCGACCGGGCGCTCGACTGGCTGCGCAAACTCGGCCCCGACATCACGTCGGCGCCGCTCGGAGACGGCCGAACCGCGGTCGCGTACCGCGATCAAACGCTGGCGACGATCACGATCGCCGGCGACCAATTGCTGTTCGACGTGCCCTCCGCAGGGCGGTTCGAAGCGCGTGACGGCCATGCGGTGAACCGGGCGATGCAACACGTCATCGCACGGTTCTTCAAGCTGGTCGAACCGCGCTCATCGGTGACGCGCGCGCTCCGGCGGGAGGACATCCTCACCGACCGCGAGTTCGCGGAACTCCAGTAGGGCCCGCGCTCGCGACGGGACCGCGCGTCACGCACTCCGAGAGGAGTGGTCGTGGCCAGAGACGAGGCTCGCCCCCGTCCCCGGCGTTGGTTGCCGTTCCGGCGACGCACCCGTCGCGCGGTCGCGGCCGTGCTGCCGGAACGCCCGCCCGCGACGCCGCCGACCGCCCCACCCCCGGCCCGGATCATCGCGGTGACCAGCGGCAAGGGCGGCACCGGCAAGTCGATCGTCTCGACCAACCTCGCCTGCTACCTCGCCCGGCACCATCGACGGGTGCTGCTGTTCGACGCCGACTTCGGCCTGGCCAACGCGCATCTGATGCTCGGGATGCAGCCGGACCGCACGCTCGCCAACGCGGTGCGCGACGGCGCCTCGCTCGAGTCGTGCGTCGTGCCGGGGCCCCACGGCGTGTCGTTGTTGAGCGGGAGCAGCGGCGTCGCTGAGATGGCCGCGCTCGGCCCGGCCGACATCTATCGCCTGGCCGCGCAACTCGAGGTCCTGCAGGAGCGCTTCGACCGGATCGTGATCGACACCGGCGCCGGCATCGCCCCCGCGACGTTGACGTTTCTCCATGCAGCCAGCGAGACCGTGGTCGTCACGACACCGGACGTCACCGCGATCACCGACGCCTATGCGGTGATCAAGACGCTGCGTCGGTCGCGAGCCGACGCCCGGCTGGGAATCCTCGTAAACCGCGCCCGGAATCGGAACGAGGGCCGTGACGTCTTTCACCGGCTCGAACGCGTCGCGTCGCGATACGTCGGCGACGCGCCGAGCTACCTCGGATCACTCCCCGAGCACCGCGTCGTGGCCGGCAGCGTCGCGCGCCGGATGCCGTTCCTGCTCGGACACCCCCGCTCCGAACCGGCGCGACGCTTCCTGCGCATGACACGGCGCCTCAAGCGCCTCGGCGACCGTGCGCCGAGCCGACCGACGGACCGGATCCTGCCGCTCCTCGGCTCCGATTGACGATTTCGGTCGACTCGGTCGCCGCGACCGCGTTACACTTCGAGCGGCGCAGTCGCGGCCCCCCAGAACCGCCCGAAAGGCCACCGGGCTCAGGGAAGTCAGACCCCACATGCATCGCCCCTTCTCCTCGCACCGGTCTGCGGCGCGCGTCGTCGCGTTCGCGCTGCTCGGCGCACTCCTCGCCGCTCCGTTCACCGGCTGCAAGGCATCCGAGTCCACCGGCGACGCCGGCGCATCCGCCGAGGTTGTCCTCTACGCGAGTCTCGACGACTCCTACTCGCGCCCGTTTGCCGAAGCGTTCGAGCGCGACACCGGGATCAAGGTCAAGTTCGCGACCGACAGCGAAGCGACGAAGACCACCGGGCTCGTCACGCGGCTGATCAGCGAGCGGGCACGCCCGCGTTGTGACGTGTTCTGGAACAACGAGATCGTCCAGACGATCCTGCTGAAGAACGAGGGCGTGCTCGAGCCGTTCTCGTCGCCGAACGCGGCGGACATCCCGGAAGCCTACAAGGATCCCGACGGATATTGGGTCGGTTTCGGTGCGCGGGCCCGCGTGATCATCTACAACACCGAGATGGTCACCGGCACCCCGCCGGCCACGTTCGAAGCGCTCGTCGACCCGGCGTGGAAGGGCAAGGCGACACTCGCGCGCCCGCTCAACGGCACGACCGCGTCGCACATCGCGGTGCTGTGGCACGCGTGGGGCAAGGACCGCGTGAAGGCGCTGTTCGACGGACTGTTCGCCAACGACGTGCGGATCAGCGCCGGCAACGCGCAGGTGATGATGCAGGTCGCACAGGGGTCGATCCCGTGGGGCTTCACCGACACCGACGACTTCCACGTCGCGCTGCTCGACGGCAAGCCGGTCGACCTCGTCTTCCCGGACGCCGACGGCGCCGGCACGCTGCTCCTGCCGAACACCGTGTGCAAGATCAAGGGCGGGCCGAACCCGGCGAACGCCCAGAAGCTGATCGACTACATCCTGCGGCGTGAGACCGAGGCGATGCTCGCGAAGGGTCGCAGCGCCCAGATCCCGGTGCGCGACGGCATCGCGCGCCCGACCGGTCTGAAGGGCCTCGACGCGATGAAGGTGATGCCGGTCGACTGGAACGCGGTCGGCGCGGTCTTCCCGACGTCGCACGAGTGGCTCAAAGAGCGGCTGCGCGGCAAGTAACGCGATGAGCCGCTCCTGGCCCTGGATCGCGGTCGGCCTCTACGCGCTGATCGCGCTCGTCCCGATCGCCTATCTCGGCTACCTGAGCCTCCACGACGCGCAGGGACGCCTGACGACGGCGTTCTACACCGCCTACGAATCGTCGGCGCTGTGGTCGCTGCTGTGGAAGAGCGTCCAGATCGCCGGGGGTGCGACCCTCGCCGCGCTCGCGCTCGGCGCGCCGATCGGCGTTCTGCTCGGACGCTCCAGCTTGTGGTTCAAGCCGGTGTGGATCGCGCTGACCGTCGTGCCGCTGCTGCTCCCGCCCTACCTGATGACGATCTGCTGGTTCTACCTGCTGTCGCCGGACGGATGGATCAACACGACGCTGCTCGCACCGGTCGGAATCGGCCCGATCGAGTTCCAGCGCTTCGACGGGCTGCCGGGGTGTATCGCGTCCCTCGCGCTCACCTACTACCCGATCGTCGCGCTGCTGACGTGGGTCGGTGTGCGCACGCCGGACCCGGCATTCGAGGAAGCGGCGCGCCTCGTCCGCGCCCCGTGGGGCGCGTTCCGTCGCACGACCTGGGTCGTCGCACGCCCGTACGTGCTCACGGGCGCGGTCTTCGTCTTCTTCTTCTCGCTGATCAACTACGCGGTGCCGTATCAGTTCTCGATCGGCGGGATCCTGCCGTCGGAGATCCACTCGCAATACCAGGCGCACCACAACCACGGGCAGGCCGCAGCGCTGACGGTGCCGTTCGTGTTCGCGTCGCTCGTGCTGTTGTGGGCGGAGCGGCGCACGGTCGCGCGCGGGGCCATCGTCCGCGGCCGCACAACCGCCGACGCCCCACCGATCCGCCTCGGGTTCGCGCAACCGCTCGCGCTCCTGTTCGCGGCCGCGGTGTCGACGCTGGCGGCCGCCGCGCCGATCGCGGTCCTCGTCAAGATGGCGTGGCCGTTCGACGGCTTCCGCGCGGCGCTGGAGTCGTTCCGGCCGGAATTGATCAACACGGTGCTGCTCGCGGCCGGCGCCGCGACGCTCGCCGTCGTCATCGCGATCGGCGTCGCGACGCGAATCGCGCGCGGCGGCCTCCTCGGCGGCACGCTCGACGTCGCGGGAATGCTGCCGCTGGCGATCCCGCCGATGTCGCTCGGAATCGCGCTGATCCTCGTGTGGAATCGGCAGAGCGCCTTCGGCACCGACGCGGCCTGGATCGCGCGCGTGAGCGACGCGATCTACACGACCGGCTGGATCATGCTCTTCGCGCTGATCGCGCGCACGTTTCCGTTCGCGCTGCGCCCGGTGTTCTACGGCCTCGGCGGTGTCGACCCGGCGCTGCGCGAAGCGGCGACGCTCGCCGGTGCGTCGCGAACCCGCACGTTCCTGCGGATCACGCTGCCACTCGTTTGGCGAAGCCTCGCGCTCGCGTGGTTCCTCGTCTTCCTGTTCTCGGTCGGCGAATACGACGCGACACACCTCGTCCAGCCCCCCGGCTGGGCGGTCGTCGCGCCGCGACTCATCGGGTCGTTCCACAACTTCCGTCACGACCTGGTGAGCAACAACGCGCTCGTGATGATCGCGCTCGTCGTGTTCCCGATCCTGATCTACCTGCTCGTCCCGAAGCGCTCCCGGAGGCCCGTGTGAACCCGCTCGAACTCGACCGCGTGACCGTGCGCCTCGGCGGCCGCACGGTGCTCGACGACGTCTCGCTGTCGGTCGGCGCCGGCGAACTGCTGCCGATTCTCGGACCGTCGGGGTGCGGCAAGACGACGCTGCTTCGCGTCGTCGCCGGACTCGTTCGGCCGAAGCGTGGGCGCGTCACGCTGGGCGAACGCGTCTTCAACGATCCGCGGCCGCGCGTGCCCGCCCACGAGCGCGGCGTCGCGATGGTCTTCCAGCAACTCGCGCTCTGGCCGCACCTGACCGTCGCCCGCAACCTGTCGTTCGGACTCGAGGCCCGCAAGGTCCCCGAGGCGGAGCGTACGACGCGCGTGGCCGACGCCCTCGCGTCGGTCGACCTCGCCGGATTCGAAGCGCGGCGGCCCGACGAGTTGAGCGGCGGCGAACGGCAGCGCGTCGCGCTCGCGCGCGCCCTCGTCGCGAACCCCGACGTCTTGCTCCTCGACGAGCCGCTGTCCAGCGTCGACGCGATGCTCCGCGACGAACTGCTGAGCGTGATCCGCACCGTTCACCGGCGACTCGGCGTGACGACGCTCTACGTGACGCACGACCGCGACGAAGCGATGGCACTCGGCCGACGCGTCGCGGTGATGACCGACGGCCGACTGGTCCAGGTCGACGCGCCCGAGGCGCTGCACCGACGGCCGGCGAACCGCTTCGTCGCCCGCGTGAGCGGCGTGCAGAACGTCTTCTTCGCGGTCGGCGAGGACGATGCGATGCGACCGGTGCCGGACGCCGACCCCGACGGCCCGGCGCCCAACGGTGCTCGCCTCGTCGCGATCGGCGGGCACGACCTTGAACTCGCCGACGCCGACGATGCGCCGATCGAAGGCGAGGTCGAGGCGAGCGTCTTCCGCGGCGACCACGTCGTCGTGATCGTGCGGACCGGCGTGCTCCGCCTCGAGGTGCGGGATGCCGCGCGCCGCGACGTCGGCGAGCGCATCGGCGTGCGGTGGTTGCGGCCTCCGGTCCCGATCGGATCCGATTCGGAGGTGAACGCATGAGCGGCGCGCGCTGGGCATTGATCGTGCTGCTCGTCGGCGGCTTCGCGGTCGCCGCGTGGCTGTTTCTCGCCGGCGGTGAAACGCCGGCGTCGGGCGGCGGGGATCCGCACAAGAACTGGGCGAACACCGACTGCCGCTCGTGTCACCAGGCGGTCTGGGACGAGTGGGAGGCGTCGTGGCACCACCTCGCCTACGTCGATCCGCTCTACAAGAAGCTGACGAACAACTACGCGGACACGTCGTGCGACGACTGCCACATCCCGCGCAACATCCCGGAGGTCGGCTTCGGCCCGCGCACGTTCGCCCGCGTCAGCGACAAGAAGAGCGGCATCAACTGCCTGAGCTGCCACTTCGACGGCAACCGGATCGTCGCGGCGAAGGACAACCCGTCGGCACCGTGCATGCCGCGCGGGGACACGCAACTCTCCTCGGAGATGTCGTGCATCGGCTGCCACAACCAGCACAAGCTGCACGAGGAATGGCGGGCGACCCCCTACTTCAAGCAGGGCATCGGCTGTATCGACTGCCACATGGAGACCGTCGAGCGGCACCGCGACGGCAAGGTCATCCAGGGCAAGCACCACGGGTTCGTCTCGTCGCGCTTGCGCGACCCGAATGCACGGCTCGGCGTCGACGTCACCGTGACCGGGCCGGCGGATCCCGACGGCGCGTCGGGGACGCTCGCGGTGTCGATCACGAACGCGCGCATCGGCCACAACTTCCCGAGCGACTCGCGGTTCAAGGCAGTCGACCTGATCACGACGTTCTTCGACGCCGGCGGCGCCGCGCTCGCCGAGCCGCGCGTCGAGCGGTTCCACAATCCGCTGCGCCAGGCCACCGACCAGACGAACACGCAGATCCCGCACGGCGTGACGCGCCGCTTCGACTACCCCGTGCCCGCGGACGCGGTTCGGGCGCGGGTGGACCTCCTCTACCGGATCATGAAGACCGATCCCGATGGCGATGCCCACCGCCTGTTCCGAAGGGACGTGCAGTGGTGAGTCGGCCCACCGCAATCGCACTCGTCTTCCTGTTCGCGGCGGCCGGCGCGGGCGTCGCCGGCATCGTCTGGCGACGCGCGGAGATCGCGAGCGAGGCCGCGGGACTCCGACCGGGCCTCGACGCCGCCGACGTCGGTGCGCGACTCGAGGCGGCGGAGGCGATCACGCGCCTGCGCGCGCGGTGGCTCGCCCCCGAGCTGGCGGACCTGCGTCCCCTGGTCGTGAAGCGCCTCGCCGACACGATCGTCGACGGTGACGTCGAGACGCGCGCCCGCGCCGCCGAAGCGCTCGCGGCGTGGGGACCGGACGCGACCGACGCGATCGTCGAACTCCTCGGCTCCGACGACGATCAGGTCCGCATCCACGCGGCATGGGCGTGCTCGCTCGCACCCGGCCCCGCGACGATCCCCACGCTGCGCGATCGCGTCAAGGACGGCCGCCCCGAGGTGCGCAGTTACGCGCTGGACGCGCTCGGACGCATGCCGATGCCGCGCCTCGACGAAGAGGCGATCGCCGACATGATCTTCCGCGCGTGGAAGGACCCCGTGCCGCTCGTGCAGAACGCGGCGGCCGAAGCACTCGTCCGTCAGGGTGTCATCACCGGCCTGCCGATCCTCGCGAAGAACGTCAAGGATCCGCTCGCGCGGTTCTGGGTGCGATACGACGCCTACCGCCGCCTCCGCGGGTGCTTTGCACGCGCGAACAAGTCGTTGCCGGACTACGTCGCGAGCGCGCCGGTGCCGACGCGCTCCAAGCAAGCCGACGCCGTGCTCGAAGCCGTGTTCTCCGATCGCGATCTCCAGCGCGGCATCGTCGACCAGCTCCAGGTCTTCAAGAACCAGATCATGACCGCGACGAAGTGGACCGTCTTCTTCATGGGCCGGCACATCGTGCCCGAACTCGTCGCCCGCATCCGCGCCGAGGAGTCCAACGGCACGGTTCGCAAGCACGCCGCCGAGCTGCTCGCCGACCTGTCCGACCCGGCACTCGCGCGCCCCGACTTCTACCGCAACGCACGCCCGACCGTCGAACAGATCGCGCTGCCGGCGCTTCGCGACGAGCTGACCCGGCGCGCCGAGCAGCCACGCGCCGCGTGGCCGCCCAACGAGTCGAACGTGCTGCTCGACGTGATGCGCGCCCTCGGCCACCTCGGTGACGCATCCGACGTCGCGCGTCTGACGCCGTGGATGAGCAGCCCCGACGCCGACCTGTCGATCCGCGCGATCACCGCGGTCGCCCGGATCGGCGAGCGCCTCGACGGCCCGGCCGCGATCGACGCCCTGCGCGCGCTCGACGCGACCGGCGAACGAGCCACCGAGCGCGACGCCGCGATCACCCGCCTGACGCGCTGACAGGCGGCCAACGCCGATCGCGCACGCACCGATCGGATGGATGCGCGTCAGACGACGACCTCGGCCTCGGGCTCTGAGCTCTCTCGGGGCCTCCCCTCCGAACCCATCACCGCCGGCGCCGGCACTTGTCGAGTGCGGCCGACGCCGACGGCGATGGACTCTCCGGGGAGGTGGCGGGCGATGTTTGCGTTTGGCAGGCTCGTTCTGCACCCATTCACGCGATTCGTGCGCTTGGCACGGCGATTCTGCACCCGATGCCGCTCGTTGGCGGTGCTTTCAATGCGCCTTGGTGCAGAACGAGCCCGCGACCCACATGGATGCCGCGTGAGTGGTGCAGAACTCGCGCGCGAAGCGAAAACAACGCCGATCCAAGGCAGACGGTCGCGTTGTATCCACAGAAGCTCGCTGCGGCGAATCTGTCCCGTTCCGCGTCAAATCTGGGGCAGCGACCTTTCGCGCGTTTGATCGATGCGCTTGGCGGCCCGGTTTCGTCCGTATTCGGACGTTCAAGCCCCGTCAAGCGCATTCCAACCCAACGGGGCCCGCCACCTCCCCCGAAGCGCTGTCACCGTCGACGTCGTCCGCGCGGTGAACACGGCAATCGCCGCCTGTCGCACTGCAGGTCCACGGCTGGCGGGGTATGCTGCGGGATGCTCCGAGCCTTGATCTCGCTCGCGCTCGTCGCGGCCTTTGTCTCGTGCGACGGACGCACTACCGAGCCGGCACCACCACCACCCGAGCCCGAGCGACTCCGCTTCGACCGTGGCCTCGGTAGCTGGCCGACCGTGGAACGCGTCGACGGTGGCCAGCGCGTGCGCTTCGAGTTCTGGACCGACGAAGTCGGCCTGCCGACGTTTCTCTTCGGGTTGCGCCTGGAAGGGCACGCCACGGACGAACTCGTCGACCCGTGGACGCTCTCCGGATGTGGCGGCACAGCGCTCGAAGCGACGATCCCCGACGCGGTCCCGTGCTACCGGATCGTGTGGAACGACAACTCGCTGTGGCTGTCGAATCCGACTGCGCTCCCCGCCGACGACCCGTGGCTCGCACTCCCCGAGATCGCCGAGCCGACGCTGCTCGCACCGCTCGCCGAGCGCACATTCCACGGTCCCGGCTTCGTCGCCCGCCTCACGATCCAGCCGCTCGCGCCTGACTTCCGCCCGATCGGAGCGCTCTACACCTGGCGCGTCACCTGTTCCCGTCCGTGTCGGTCCGCCGGCTTCGGCTTCCACACCGCCGACGGGGAGCACGTGAGGTGCAACGACAACCACGTCCTGCCGTATGCATTCTCCACGCTGCCGAGGCCGCGAACACTCGAGACGCCCGAGGCGTTCACGATGCGTGGCCTCGTCTTGCGGAACGCGATCGAGTGCTCGCTATGGATCGACGATCACGCGATCCGCATCGCGCCGCGCCTGCCGGATGGGATTCGGGTCGAGGCGGGCGCGTGGCGTGGACAGACGACGATCGTCGCCGGCCGGCACTGGCGGGACGTCAGCGCGTCGCCGTGAACGTCGCGGCGGCGCTGCGCGCGAGCGCACTCTGCACGCGGGTGTGGTCGTCGACACCCTCGACGTGCCAGGTGACCGCCCCGGCGATCTCGCCGACCCGCGGGAGGTAGTCCTCGCAGCCCGAGACGTCGCCGCGCGACAAGTGATAGGCGAGTGTGCCGTCGTCGCGCGTGGTGACGTCGGTCGATGCGTCCACGGTAAACGCGACCGTCATGCCGGCGACGCGGAAGACGAGCCGGTAGTAGCGGTAGCGACGGTCCGGTCGGAACGCAAACGCGACGTCGTCGAGCAGGCGCACGGACTGCCCCCCCGCCGGGGCGACGATCGCGATCGACTCCGGGAGCGCCCGCGTCCACGTAGCGACGTCGCCGCTCACCCGCCGGACCGCCCCGTCGGGTGCGACCGCGAGCACGGTCGGCGGCGGTGGCGGGGTCGTGTAGAGCGTCGAGTCGGGATCGGCTCCGGGTGACGCGACCGATGCGACGACCGGGACGCGACGCGGCGCGAACGGCGGAGCCACCGCGGCGTCGAGCATCGACCCGTCGCCGAACACCGGCGCGCCCCGGTGCATCGTCGGCACACCGACGACGAAGTTCGTGCCCGGTGCAGCCGCGCCCACGACCCCGGTCCGCACCTGCTTCGCGAGCATCCCCGCGTCGACATACGGTGCGAGGTTCGACGGCTGCGGGAGGAACCACAACGCGAGCAACAGCGCCGCGACGCGCATCGACCACGTGCCGCGGCTCGCCAGCCCGGCGACGCCGGCCGCGACCACGATCGCGAGGCCGAGCGCCGGTGCCGAGAAGTGGCGCGAGTTCGTCAGCTCCGGGCTGACGCGCAGAAACGGCGCGACGAGCCCGAGGGACAACACGGCCCATCCGAGGCCGAAGCACGCGACCGCGCCGACCCGCGCACGGGCCCGAATCACCCCGACCCCGACGACGACGAGGAGGCACGCGCTCACGACGACGTGCGCGACGCGCAGCGCGTCGGGCCACACCGCGGCGTTCACCGGGCTCACGAAGCGCAGGAGGCTGCCGGGGATCGCGAGGTAGATCTTCTCGCCGAGGAAGTAGCCGCCGTAGGTCTCGTACGCGCCGTAGCCGGTGCTGAGTTGCCCGAAGCACAAGCGCTTCCAACCGAACCAGACCGCGACGACGATCAAGTACGGAATCGCTGCGCGCATCGCCCCACGCCAGCCGCCGGCCGGATCACGCAACCGGTCGAACAGCACGATCGCCGGCGGCACGACGAGCGCGGGCTCCTTGCACAACAGGGCCGCGAGCGTGATCGCCCATGCGAGCGGGCGCAGGCGACGCCGCGAGTGGACGAGCAACGCGAGACCGGCGAACAACACCGACATCCCGACCATCCGGTGGATCACCCACCCGACGGCTTCGGCGTGCCCCGGATAGAGCCCGTAGACGAGCGCCGTCAGCATCGCGAGCAGTCGCGGCGTCGCGTGCCCCGGTCGACGCGCGACCGCGGCGGCGAGTGCGCCGACGACGAGCGCGCCGAGCACGTGCAGGAGCACGTTGGTCAGGTGGAAGCCCTTGGCGTCGGGACCCCAGATCGCGAGGTCGACCGCGCCGAGCAAGAGCGGCAGCGGGCGCAGGAACTGGTCGCGCTCGAGGTGGCTCGGGTAGAAGTAGCCGAACGTGCGCCCCCAGTCGACGCGCCCCTCGTCGTCGGTGAGCCACGACAGCCCGTAGTCGTCGAGGAGAAAGTCGCCGCGCAACGACGGCAACCAGGCGGCGACGATCAGTGCGACGACGAGCGCCCAGAGCCAGCGCGGCCCCGCCGCCTTGACCGACGGATCGTTCCGGCTCATGAGGTCGACTCGATCATGCGCGATCCCCCCGGGGTTCGCGGGAATGGTAGCAGACCACGATGCACGACGTGAACGCCTTCCTCGACCTCGAAGCACCGCACACCGACGCCGCGACCGCGGCCGTCCGGATCGTGCCGGTACCGTACGAACGCACGACGTCGTTCCAACAGGGCACGGCGGAGGGCCCCGCCGCGATCCTCCGCGCGTCGGCGGATCTCGAATACTACGACGAGTTGACCGGGACGGTGCCCGCGCGGGCCGGCATCCACACGACCGCCCCGTTCACGCACGCCGGCGACCCGGTGGCGTTCACCCAGGCCCTGCGCACCCACGTCGCTGACCAGTTGGCCGCCGACCGCGTCGTCGGCGTGCTCGGCGGCGAGCACACGGTGTCGATCGGCCCGATCGAGGCGACCGCCGCGGCGCATCCCGGCATGGGTGTGCTGCAGATCGACGCACACGCCGACCTGCGCGAGTCGTTCGGCGGCTCGACCCACAGCCACGCGTGCGTGATGCGGCGCGCCCTCGACGTCGCACCGATCGTGCAGGTCGGCATCCGCTCGTTGTCCGAACCCGAAGCAGACCGCATCCACACCGACGAGCGAATCACGACGTTCTTCGCGCACGACCTGCCGCCAGACCTCAGCGACCGGGTGATCGACGCGCTGCCACCGGAGGTCTACCTGACCGTGGACATCGACGGGCTCGACCCGTCGGAGGCGCCTGGCACCGGCACGCCGGAGCCCGGCGGGCTCCGCTACCGCGACGTCGTCTCGCTCGTCTCGGCGGTCGCCCGCAAGCGGCGCATCGTCGGCTTCGACGTCGTCGAGGTCCGCCCGCTGCCGGGACAGATGAACACCGAGTTCCTCGCCGCCCGCCTCGTCTACAAGATCATCGGCGCGATCGTGACTCGCGGCGGCATGGCCACGCCCGATTGGCGCCACCCCACCCCCACCGACGAACGCGACCCGTAGCCGCGATCGCGGTTCGGGCTCACTCGACCGTGAAGCCGAACGCCTCCGTGATACTCCGCACCCTGCCGGAACCGATCGTGATCGCAGCGAGGAAGACGCGCAGACCGGCTGCGCCGACCGGAAGATTCACGGTGAGCATGGAATGGCCGGTCGGATCGAGCCACCCAGTGAATCCGACGAAGACAGGGTTCGGCGTCAGCGAGTAGGCGAGTAGTCCGTCGGCTCGCAGCGGGATCCTTCGGTTCTGCGCGACGATCGCGGGGCGCATCGCCAGTGACGCAGCAGCGATATACGGTCGGCCGCCCTCGCCCAGCATCGTCAGTCCGACGCGATAGGCGGTGCCGGCCCGAGGCGCGCTCAAGGCGTCGAATGCGCGCGAACCGACGACGTGCACCGCCTCGATCCACCCGCCGTGTTTGTGGATCGTCTGCGCCTGGCCGGTGGCGACCGAGAAGCGGTAGAGCGTGTCGTATTGCGCGACGACGAACGCGCCGGCGAACGGGTCGGCATCGATCGCGGTCGCGGGAACGCTCCCCTGCATCGGCAACGGCCCCGTCCGCGTCGGACCGGCGGGGCCGAACGTCGCGAAGCGATCGCCGCCGACCAGAACCATCTGGCCGTCGCTCGGGTCGACGTGCAGGCCGGCGCGCAACGTGAGCAGCGGCAACGCGAGCGGGACCGTCATCGTCGTGACGGTCGCGGCGCGGGAGACGCGGTAGAGGAGCGTGTCCGAGCCGAGGAAGTCGGCGACGAGTCGATCGCCGTTTCGTGGATCCTCGGCGAGTGCAAACGGTACGAGGTGCTGGAAGTGGCACAACGGCGCGATGATCCGCGGGTTGCCACTCGGCCACGGTTGCTCGCAGAGCGTGTGGCACGCCCCCGGGCCGATGCGCGCATAGTCGATCGTGCCATCGGCGCGCGGCATCAGCTCGATCGGCGCGATGGTCCCGACGCGTTGCACCGTGGTCGCGACACCGCCGACGACGTGGAGGATGTCGCTCCAATAGCCGGCGTGCTGTGCGACGACCCACCCCTGGCCACCGAACGCGGGCTCGACGTCGACGATCGTTGTCGCGGGCGAGCCGGCGTAGATCGTCAGCAGCGCGCCGGTCGGCGCGACCCGGATCAGGTCCGGGCCGCTGGCGATCAGGATGTCGCCGGCGCGCTGTGCCTGAAGCGGCCCAACGAGGAGCAAGCCGAGCAGTGCGACCCCCGCCCTCATCGGATCGTCACGCCGAGAAACGCCGTCACGCGCCGGATTCCGCGTGCGTCGAGGGTCAGGGCGGCGAAGTAGAAGCGGCGCCCGACGAGCCGGCGGTCGTTCGGGAGTTGCACCGTCGGCGTCGCGCGTCCGGTGGCGTCCAGCACGCCGGTGAAGCCGGCAAAGACCGGGTTCGGCCCGAGCGCATAGGCGAGCAACGGCGACGGATCGAGCGGCACGACGTGCGCACCGATGCGAATGCCCGTGCGGAAGCCGGTCGACACGCCGACCGCGTACCCACGGCCCGCCTCGAGCGGCATCGAGAGCGACAGCCGATAACGACTCCCGATCCGCGGCGGATCGAGTCCGCCCAGTTCGCGACTCCCGTGAACAGTGATCTCGGTCGGCGTCGACGTCAGCGTCGCCAGGGTCGAACGGAGTTGTCCGGCGCGGTCGAACTGCAACAGCGCGTAATCGCGACCGACGATCCAGTCACCTTGCGTCGGGTCGAACGCGACGTCCAACGTCGCGCGCCCACCGCCGGTGTGAAGCGACGTCACGGTGTTCATCCGAACGTCGACCCGCGACAACGTCGCCCCGCTCCCGACGAGGAACGTCCCGTCGATCGGATCGCGAGCGACGCCGACCGAACCCCACGGATCCGGCGGGTAGCGCAACGACGTCATCGAGAACGAACTATCCGCTCGCACCCGGTAGAGCGGGGCAGCCGATGTCGACTGGAACGACGGATTGAAGATCAGCGTGTCGCCGGTATCCGGATCCTCCGTGATCGTCATGCCCGACCAGAGCCGCGTCAGCGGCAGACGGTGCCGCAAGACGACCGCGCCGTTCGGTCCGGCGACCGTGTAGATCTCGCTGCCCACGAGCGCGACGAGGTCCCCGGCATCGTCAATCCGCGCCGAAAAGACCGGGCCGGGTGCGCCGATCCAGTTCTTCCGAATCGTCGTCGCGCCGGAGCGGTCGACGTGGAGGATCGCGTCGCTCGAGGGTCGCTGCGTCTCGAGGAACACCCACACGCCCCGGTTGTCGGGCGCCGGGATCGGCTCACGGAGTAGCGCCGTCGACGGCAACGAGATCAAGGTTGTGACGTCGCCGCCGACGCCGACGCGCATCAGCAACCCAGCACCGAACGGGGTCCCCGACGTGATCCACGTGTCGCCGGCGACCTGCGCTCGGCCCGCGAGCGCGAATACCGACAACAGGATCGTCACGACGAGCGGCTTCATGCCGTCATCGTATCCGACGGCGCGCCTCCTCGCGCGTGCGATCCGTGTCGATCAGTCCGTCGACGAACCCGCGAGGCGTGCGGTGTCGATGCCCGCGAAGATCGGGGTGAGCCAGCCCGCGCGCTTGGGCTCGCGGCCGGTGACGACGCGATGGTAGAGCGTCTTCAACTTCGCGGTGATCGGGCCGAGCGTGCCGTCGGCGATCGGGCGACCGTCCACCTCGGCGATCCACGCGACCTGCGCCCCGGTGCCGGAGAAGAAGAGTTCGTCGGCCGAGTAGAGCTCGGTGCGATCGACCGCGCGCTCCTCGATCGCGAGCCCGAGTTCCTCGGCCGCGAGCACGAGTAGCGACTTGCGGGTGATGCCCTCGAGGACGTTGTCCGTCGTGCGAGGCGTGACCAGCACGCCGTCGCTCACGAGGAAGAGGTTCTCGGTCGACCCCTCGCAGACGTGGCCGTCGCGGTTCAGGAAGATCGCTTCGTCACACCCCACCCGGATCGCCTCGGACTTCGCGAGCGCGCTGTTCAGGTAGGCGCCCGAAGCCTTCGCGCGCGCCGGGATCATGTCGTCGTCGACGCGCCGCCACGAGCTGACGATCGTCTTGAGCCCCCGGCTCGTGTCGATGTAGTCGCCGAGGGGCAACGCGTAGCACGCGAAGTCGACGCGCACGTCGTGCGTTCGGGGCGAGAGCCGGTGTTCGGCGGTGTAGAAGAACGGTCGGAAGTAGGCGTCCCCCCGGTACGCGTTGCGACGCGCGACCTCCAAGATGATCTCGCGGATCTGCGCCGGCCCCAGCGCGGTCTGGAAGTCGAGGATCCGGCACGACTGCAGGATGCGGGCGACGTGGTCGTCGAGCCGGAAGATGAACGCCTCGTCCAAGTCGGCGTTGTAGTAGGCGCGCACGCCGGCGAAGCAGCCGATGCCGTACTGGAAGCCGTGGGTCATCACGTTCACGTTCGCCGCCTCGAGGGGCTTGTAGGCACCCTCGTGGTAGGCGATGTCGAGATGGGGCTCGTCGATCGGGACGTGGTCGCTCATCGGCTCCTCCGTTCGGACTCGGACCGGTGCGAAAGAGGTAGGGCACGCACCGCCTGTCGACAACGCCCGCGTACCCGTGCCTCAGAGCGAGATCGGCAGCAGCCAGAACAGCCGCAACGTGCGCTCGTGCTGGGTCTTGCGCCAACGGACGAGCCCGAAGATCCACGAGGCGTCGACGTCTTTCGCGGCAACGCGGGACCGGGTCGGGCGATACGTCGACTCGTAGCCGTACAGAACGCTCCCGACGTGGACGCTCGTCCCGTCGAGGCCGCGGGCATACCGAAACAGCACCGGTAGGTCGGCGAACTTGCGCCGCCCGGCGAGGCGCAGCGGGATCTCGCTGTCCAGCGGCCCGGTGGACGACTCGGCGTGAAACGCGACCGTCCGGCCGACATCGAGCCCGCGGAGTTGTCGGCGCCACGCATCGACGGTCGTCAGCGCGGTGCCGTCGAACGTGACGAGTCGGTCGCCCGGCCGCAGCCCCGCGCGGTAGCCGGGCGCGCCGGCGATCACCGATGTGACGATCAAGCCCGGCCCGGACCCGTCGTAGATGCGCGCGCGGGTCGCATCGTCGAGCTCGATCACCTCGAGCCCGGTCCAGAACGTGTCGAGGTGCCGGGGAAACGACGAGCGCGCCACGACGGCGACCACCGCGTCACGCGAGTCGTCGAGTCGAACCTCCAACTCGACCGTCTCCGCGCGTCGGGCGAGCGTCACTCGCACGGTGTCCCCCGAGTAGCGCGGTGCGAGCACCCGGCGAAAATCGGCGACGGTCTCGATCGTCTCGCCGTCGATCGCGGTGATCCGGTCGCCGCCGCGCACCCCCGCCAGCTCGGCGGGTCCGTCGGCGATCGCCTCGGCCACGACTGCGTCGACCGGTCGGCCGCGACGCTTCGACTTGCGGTCGCGGTCGGCGCGTTCGGCGAACAGGACGCCGAACGCGGCGTCGATGCGGTGGGCGAGCCGCGCTTCCTGCACCGCCCCGCCGACGAGCGCGGTGTATTGCGTCGCACCGGCGGGATCCTCGATCCGCGCGAGGATCGGCGTCGTGTCGGGACGCACCGCGCCCGTCGAGCAGGAGTGGAGCGCGAGCGCGATGCTCAGAACGAGCACGCTCGCGAACGGGGCGGGGCCGAGCCGGCAGGGCCCGCGCGCGGGCCCCCCCGTGGACTCGGTCGGTTCGATCGGTCGGTCTCCGATCCGGGGTCGTCGATCAGAGATCGCAGGGACGGACCGTCGAGCGCTTGTTCTCCTTCGCGCGCGTCACGGCTTCGTCGAGCATCGCGTAGACCTTCTCGGACAACGCCTCGACGAGATCACCCGAGGTCTTGACCTCTTTCTCGCGCATGTAGTTCTTCACCTTGCTACCGACGACGAGTACTTCTCTACTCACACTACTTCTCCTCAAGGGTTCAGGAAACTCGACGGAATACGACTCGACAGATTCAGGACAAGACTTCGTGCTTCATCTCGCGTAGCCGCTGGTGCAGCCGACCGAGGATGCTCGCGTGCAACGCACTGATGCGCGGAACGCTCAGCCCCATCCGGTCCGCCACCTCGCGCATCGTCGAGCCGCGCCCATAGTAGAGCATCAGCAGCCGACGCTCGCGCGCGGTCAACGTCTCGGTCAGGTAGCCGATCATCTCGCGGCGCTCGAACGCATCGATCGAACCACGACTCCGAGGATCGATCAAGCCGTCGAGCACGCCGCCGGTCGCGCTGGCGTCCAATCCGGGCGGGCGATCGAAGTCGCCGGTCGCGACGAGCGCACGTGCCGCACGCTTGGCACTGTTGAGTTTGCGGCACTCGTCCATGATCGCCCCGCGAATACGGGTTCCGGCGAAAACGGAGAAAGCTACCCCGCGATCCGGATCGAAACGCCGGAGCGAATCGACGAGCCCGAGCACCCCGATGCCGACGAGGTCGTCGAGATCGAGGCCGGTCCGACGGGCGACGAACACCCGACGCGCGACCGCCTCGACGAGCGGCAAGTACGCCTCGATCAATTGGTCGCGCAGTTCACGAGACCGCGTGCGGCGATACCTCAGGAGGAGCTTGGTCTGCTCCCGAATCGGTTTGGCCAAAACGCCTACCTTCCCGGGCCGAGGTCCGCATCCGACCGGACGAGTCCGGCCGTGACGGCCACACAGCGAGGGGCGGTCGCTCGCTGCATCGTTCGTCGTCCGACGCGTCGCGCGAGTCGCGCCGCCGCCGGCCGCCGAACACCCTCGGCGATGGTTGATGAGTCGACGCGAAAACCGCCCAGCTCCGCGTCGTTGAACACATCTATCTCACCACCCCGATGCCGCGCGGCGTTCTCCCGCACCCATCGGCGGCGCGACCCGACGGTCGCGCAAGCGGTGACCAGCGCGAAACGCGCTTGATCGTGATCGCATCAACTGCCGCCTATATATCCAGGCGCGAGTCGGCATTGCAAAAAAAAAACGACGCGGCGCTTAACTTTTTTGCCACTCGTTGCGACGCACTCACGCGCGATCGAGGTCGCGCAACAACGCACGCGGGGTCTGGTACCGCGCCGACGGATCCTTCGCGAGCAGTCGTTGAACGATGCGTCCGACGTCCGCACTCAACTCCGGCATCACGTCGCACGGGTTCGGCGCGGGGTCGCGAATGTGCTTCGCGAGGATCGCCGCCGACGTCGATCCGTCGAACGGCGGCTCGCCGGTCAGACACGCGTACGCCGTCGCGCCGAGCGAGTAGAGATCCGACCGGATGTCGACCGTTTGGCCGCGTGCGGTCTCCGGCGAGATGTAGTGCGGCGTGCCGGCGACGCTGCCGTCGGTGCGCTCGCGCCCCACTTCGCAGACGAGTCCGAGGTCGCAAAGCTTGGCGACACCGTCGGCGAGGAGGATGTTGTCGGGCTTGACGTCCTTGTGCACGAGACCGTGCTCGTGGGCGTGATCGAGCGCGCGAGCGACCTGTGTCGCGATCCGAATCGCACGCTCCGCCGACATCGCGCCGCCGCGGGAGAGCACCGCCGCAACGGTCGGGCCGTCCACGTACTCCATCACGAAGTAGTGATAGCCGTTCGCCTCGCCGGCGTCGTAGCCGGTCACGATGTTCGGATGCGAGAGCGTCGCGACGGTCTTCGCCTCCCGCAGGAACCGGTCGACGATCTGCGGATCTCGGCTCAGCTCCGGGTAGAGCACCTTGATCGCGACCCGCCGATCGAGACTCACCTGTCGCGCGGTGTAGACCACGCCGGAGGAGCCGCGGCCGAGGCGCTTCTCGAGCTTGTAGCCCGGGATGACCTCGCCGCGGGCGCGCGCCTCTTCGCCGCGCAGGCGGTCGAGGTCGGCCTGCTTCAGGTATCCCTTCTCGTCGAGGATCTCGGCGAGCGTGCGCCGACGCAGCCCCATCTCGACGAGCTTCTCGATGATCCCCTCGCACTCGTCGACCTGGGCCTGCGTGATCAGCGCCTTCTCGATCGCACGAGCGACGATGTTCGATTCGTGTTCGTCGCTGCTCATCCGCCGTTCCCTTCCGCTTCATCGTCGGCCCGCGCGCCGGCCCGATACAGGTCGCGCGGCAGACCGGTCGCTTCGAGGTGCCTCGCCTCGGCGTCGCGCATCGTCGCGCGCGACGCGTCGTCGAGGTCGTCGTATCCGAGCACGTGCAGCACGCCGTGGATCACGTAGAGCGCGAGTTCCGCGTCGGGGTCGACGCCGCGCGCCGCGGCTTCGCGCCGCGCGGTGTCGACGCTGACGACGATCTCGCCGTGCACGGTGTCCTCGGCCGGCGTCGGATCGTCCTCGTCCTCGTCGAGCCCGAACGAGATCACGTCGGTCGGCGTGTCGATGCCGTGGAACCGGCGGTGCAGGTCGCGCATCTCCTCGTCGTCGACGATCGCAACGTGGATCGCCATCGATCGCCCCTCACGCTCGAGCACGCCGTCGACCAGCGCCGCGATGCGCGTCGCGTCGACGCCCGCTCCGGCGCGGTCGGTCACTTCCGCGACGATCGGATCCGTCCCGTCCCGCCGTCGGTGTAGGCGTCGACGATCCGCTGCACGAGCGGGTGGCGCACGATGTCCTCGATCCCGAGCCGGACGATCCCGATGCCGTTCACGTCGTCGAGACGATCGAGCGCGTCCTCGAGCCCCGAGCGCTCGGTCGGGGGCAGGTCGACCTGCGTGATGTCGCCGGTCACGACGATGTGCGACTCCTCGCCCATCCGCGTCAGGAACATCATCATCTGCTTGGGCGTCGTGTTCTGCGCCTCGTCGAGAATGATGAACGACTCGGCGAGCGTGCGGCCGCGCATGTAGGCCAGCGGCACGATCTCGATCACGTCGCGCTCGGTGTAGCGCTGCGTCTGATCGAATCCGAGGCAGTCGTTGAGGGCATCGTGCAACGGCCGCAGGTAGGGGTTCACCTTGGCCTGCAGGTCGCCGGGCAGGAAGCCGAGCTTCTCGCCGGCCTCGACCGCCGGACGGACGAGCACGATCCGCCGCACCTCCCCCGCGCGGAGCAGCTGCACCGCCTTCGCGACCGCGAGGAACGTCTTGCCGGTGCCGGCCGGACCGTGAACGAGGACGATCGCGTTGTTCGCCATCTGCTCCCAGTAGGCGGCCTGCCCATCGGAGCGCGGCGTCGGAATGAACGCACCGCCCGGCTTGCCCGGCGCGTGGGCGGCGACGCCTTCACCGGAGACGAGCTGCGCGACGAGTTCCGCGTCGACCGGTTGGCGTCGACGGATCCGGCGCAGCAACTCGGCGACGACCGTCGCGGCGCCGGCGACCCCGTCCGCCTCGCCGGCGATCTTCAGGCGCTGCCGCCGGCTGACCAGCGTGACGTCGAAGCGCTCGCGGATCGCGCGCACGTGCGCATCCCGAGGCCCGAGCAGCGTCCGCTCCTCTTCCTGGCCGCGCAGTTCGATGACCTTCTCCATGATCGGAGGAGTATAGCAGCCCGACCGTTCCGGTTCCGCAGTCGACCTGGAGACGAACGGGTCTACGCAAGCCGCCATCTCGGTCTCGGGATCGAGAGCTTTCGGGGGCCTCCCCCTCTGCCCTGTCCCCGCCGACAGGGCTTCGGGGGAGGTGGCGGGGCCCGTTGGGTTTGGATGCGCTTCGCGCGCGGATTGTGCACCACGCAAGCGGCATGTTTGCGTTTGGCAGCTTCATCTTGCACCCATGCACCCGTGAAGCACCGACATCGACGTCGATCGGGTGCAGGATCGCCTCGCCAAACGCACGCATCGCGAAAACCGGTGCAGAAACCAGCCCGCCAAGCGCAACGATCAAACGCGCGCCAGCTCGCTGCCGCGAATCTGACGCGAAACGGAACAGATCCGTCGCAGCGAGCCCGCCACCTCCCCGGAGTGCCCCTCACCGTCGGCGTCGGCCGCACCCCCCAAGTGCCGGCGTCGGCGGTGAGGGGTGCGGAGGGGAGGCTCCCCAGGAGAGCTCCGAGCCGGAGGCCGAGGCTGTACGTCAACGCGCATCTCGAGCGCGCAATCTCGGTCTCGGGATCGAGAGCTTTCGGGAGAGGCGGCCGGGCCCGTCGGGTTTGAGTGCGATTGGCGGGCGGATTGTGCACCACTCACGCGGCATGCTTGCGGGTCGCGGGCCGATGTTGCACCAAGGTGCATTGAAAGCGCCGCCAATGAACGGCATCGGGTGCAGAATCACCGCACCAAGCGCACGCATCGCGTGAATGGGTGCAGAAACGGCCCGCCAAACGCAACGAACGAACGCGCGAGGGGTCGCTGGCGCGATTCTGGCGCGGAATGGGACAGATCCTCCGCAGCGAGCGTCAGAAGAGGATCACCCACGCCAAGGCCGCGGGGGCGGTGAGCAGCGGGCTGTCGATCATGTCGAGGATGCCGCCGAACTCGGGGAGGACGGAGCCGGAGTCCTTGACGTCGGCGGCGCGCTTGAGCTGGCTCTCGAGGAGATCGCCGAGCGTGCCGACCGCGCCCAACACCGCGCCGAACGCGAGCGCCTCGAGGGCGCCGAACGAATCGACCGCGCCGAGCGGCTTCGCGACGAGCCAGCCCCCGAAGGCGGCGAGCGCGAGGCCCCCGCACAACCCTTCGACGGTCTTCTTCGGGCTCAGGCGCGGCACGAGCGGCGTCTTGCCGATCGCGCGGCCGGTGAAGTAGGCACCGATGTCGGCGCACTTCGTCGCGACGAGCGCCGTCGCGACGAGCCCCCACCCGTCGAGCCCGAACTGGCGAAGGCACACGAACGCGGCGGGAAACAGCCCGAGGTAGATCCACGCGGCCAACCCAGTCGTCAGCGAGGAGACCGAGCGCCGCGGATCCGGCCCCGCGAGCGACGCGAGTGCGATCGCGATCGGCGCCGCAAATACCCCGGCGATCGACCACCCGGCCATCGGTGCGAGGATCGTCGCGACCGCGGTGGCGAACACCGCGATCCGCACGGCCGGTTCGACCGGGGGCAGCAGGCGGAACAGCTCGCGCAGACCGAGGCACGCCGCGGCGACGACGAGCCCCGCGAGCAGCCACCCGTCCGCGGATCGGTCCAGGAGGAAGAGCGTGACGAGCGCCGCGACGACGACGAGCCCGTAGACGATTCGCGTCGGCATCAGTCGTTGAGCCCGCCGAAGCGGCGATCGCGCCGCTCGAACTCGCGGATCGCCGCGTGCAACGCCGGGGCGCGGAAGTCCGGCCACTGCGTGTCGGTCACGTAGATCTCGGCGTAGGAGATCTCCCACAGCAGGAAATTGGAGACGCGACAGTCCCCGCCGGTGCGGATCAGCAGATCCGGGTCGGCGACGCCCGGCCCGGCGTAGAGCAGGTCGGCAAACGTCCGCTCGTCCAACGCGTCCGGCTCGAGTGCGTCGTCCTTCGCGAGTTGCATCGCGCGACGGGCCGCGTCGACGATCTCGGTGCGCCCACCGTAGTTGAGTGCGAGGCAGAGCGTCAGGCCGTCGTTGCGGCTCGACACGTCGATCAACTCGGCGAGCCGTCGCTGCACGAGCCCCGGCAACTCCCCGATCCGCCCGATCGCCGCGAGTTGCACGTTGTTGTCGAGGATCGTGCCGCGCTCCTTGACGAGGTAGCGCGCGAGCAGGTTCATCAGGAAGCGGATCTCGGGCTTCGGACGCTTCCAGTTCTCGGCGCTGAACGCGTAGAGCGTCAGCCGCTCGACACCGAGCCGAGCACACTCCTCGGTGATCTCGCGAATGCTGCGCGCCCCGACCCGGTGCCCGACGCTCCGCCGCCGGCCGCGCTGCTGCGCCCAGCGCCCGTTGCCGTCCATCACGATCGCGATGTGCCGCGGCAACCGGGTGAACGTCGGTGTCGCGACGGGGGGCGCGTTCACGACGTGATCACCTCGTTGCGCTCCTTGCCGACCGAGATCATCCGCAGCGGCACACCGAGCTGTCCCTCGAGGAAGTCGCAGTAGTCGCGCGCCGCCTTCGGCAGGTCGGCCCGGCGACGCACCGTCGAGACGTCGTCCTCGAACCCGTCGAGTTCCTCGTAGACCGGCTCGACCGACTCGAAGCCGTCGCGATCGAACGGGAACGCGGTGAGCGGCTTCCCGTCGACTCGGTAGCCGGTCGCGACACGGAGCCGCTCGAAACCGCGCAGCGTATCGAGCTTCGTCAGCACGACCGCGTCGACGCCCATCAGCCGGATCGCCCAGCGCGTCGCGACCGCGTCGAACCAGCCGCACCGCCGCGGCCGCCCGGTCGTCGAGCCGAACTCGTGGCCGGCCTCGCGCAGCCGTTCGCCGGTCGCGTCGAGGAGTTCGGTCGGAAACGGCCCCTCGCCGACCCGGGTCGAATACGCCTTCGCGACGCCGAGCACGTCGTCGAGCGCGCGCCCCGGCACGCCGGCACCCGGTCCGGCGCCGAGCACGCTCGCGCTCGACGACGTCACGAACGGGTAGGTGCCGAAGTCGACGTCGAGGTGGATGCCCTGGGCGCCCTCGAGGAAGACGCGCCGGTCGGACTCGATCGCCTCCTGAACGAGCGTGACGGTGTCGCCGATCCACGGCAGCAGTCGGCGCGCCGCGGCCACGACGCCCTCGACGGTCTCCTCGACGTCGAGCGGCTCGGCGCCGATCAGCTTCGTCAGCACGTCGTTGGCGCGTGCCGTGTTCTCGCGGACCCGTCCGGCGAACCGATCGATGTCGCGAATCTCCCCGACGCGGATCCCGACGCGGTTGACCTTGTCGGCGTAGGCCGGCCCGATCCCGCGCCCGGTCGTGCCGATCTTCGTCGTCGCGGTGTGCTCGCGGCCACGGTCGAGGGCGCGGTGATGCGGCAGCGCCAAGTGGGCCCGCTCGGCGATCACGAGCCGCCCCTCGACGTCGATGCCGCGCGCGACGAGGCCGTCCACCTCTTCGAGGAAGACGTCCGGATCGAGCACGACGCCGTTGGCGATCACGCACTGCTTGCCGGGGTGGAGGATCCCCGACGGGATCAGGTGCAGCACGAACGTCTCGCCGCCGACCTTCACCGTGTGCCCTGCGTTCGCCCCCCCTTGGAAGCGGACGATCACGTCGGCGTCGCTGGCGAGCAGATCGACGATCTTGCCCTTGCCCTCGTCGCCCCACTGCAACCCGACGACGCACCCTACCGGCATTCGTCCCGTCCTCGATTGATCAAGGCGGCCACGTATCCGCCGCCGAAGCCGTTGTCGATGTTGACGACGCACACGTTGGCCGCGCACGAGTTCAACATCCCGAGCAGTGCCGAAAGGCCACCGAAGTTCGCCCCGTAGCCGACGCTCGTCGGCACCGCGACGACCGGCCGGTCGACCAACCCGCCGGTGACGCTCGGAAGCGCCCCTTCCATTCCGGCGACGACCACGAGCGCCCGCGCGTCGCGCAGCCGCGACGCGTGAGCCAGCACGCGGTGCACGCCGGCAACCCCTACGTCGTAGTAGGTTTCGACCCGAGCGTCCATGAGGCGCGCCGTCAGACGCGCCTCTTCGGCCACCGGCAGATCGGCCGTGCCCGCGGCGACGATCGCGACGAGGCCCTCGCCGACGGGCTCGTCGCCGCGCCGGGCGTGGATCACGCGCGCACGCGCTTCGTAGCGGGCATCGGGAACGACCGCGCGGACGGCCTCGTAGGCGGCGGGCTCGGCCCGCGTGCAGAGCAGCCGGTCGCCGCGGGCCCAAAGGCGCTCCGCGATCGCCGCGATCTCCTCGGGCGTCTTGCCCGCCCCGTAGATCACCTCCGGAAACCCGCACCGGCGCGCGCGGTCGTGATCGATCTCGGCGAAGCCGAGGCGCTCGACCGGCTCCGCGCCCGCGCGCAGCCGGGCCACCGCGTCGTCCACGTCGACGCCGCCGTCGCGCACCCGCTCGAGCATCCGGCGCAGGTCGTCGTCGTTCACGATGTCACCGCCGGATCGGGGTCGGGTCGGCATCGAGTTCGAGGTCGGCGACGTTGCCGGCCACCGCGTGGTGATACCCGAGTCCGGCGATCATCGCCGCGTTGTCGACACAGAGCGCGATCGGCGGGACGTGAAGCGCGACCCCCGTGCCGGAGGCCCATTCGGTCGCACGCGCGCGCAGCTCCCGATTCGCGGCGACCCCGCCGCCGATGACGACCGACCGGGGCCGCTCGCGGCGCACCGCCCGGTCGAGCTTCTCGATCAGCACGTCGACCACCGCGCGTTGGAAGCTCGCGGCGACGTCCTCGACGCGCACGTCGGCGAGCAGCGGGGCCCGGCGCCGCGCGTTCGGCCCCTTCGCCGCGTAGAGGACCGCGGTCTTGAGCCCACTGAAGCTGAAGTCGAGGGAGTCCCGTGCGAGCAGCGTGCGCGGGAAATCGAAGCGCGTCGGGTCGCCGTCCCGTGCGGCGTCGTCGATCGCCTTGCCGCCGGGAAACCCGAGCCCGAGCATCGCGGCCGCCTTGTCGAACGCCTCCCCGGCCGCGTCGTCGATCGTGCTGCCGATCAACTCGATCGCCGTCGGCCCGTCGGCGCGCATCAGACAGGTGTGTCCGCCGGATGCGATCAGACCGACGACCGGGTCGACCGGCCCGTCCTCGTCGAGCCGCGCGGCGTAGAGGTGCGCCTCGACGTGGTTGACCGCGACGAGCGGCTTGTCGTGCAGCCACGCGAGCGTCTTCGCCGCGGTGAGTCCGACGAGCAATGCACCGACGAGCCCCGGGGTGTTCGTGACGGCGATCGCGTCGACGTCGTCCATCGTGCAGGACGCCTCTTCGAGCGCGCGCTCGAGGATCGGCAGGAACGCGTCGAGGTGCGCGCGGGAGGCCAGCTCCGGCACGACGCCGGCGAACGCCTCGTGCACCGCGGTCTGCGACGCGACGATGTTGGACCGGATCCGCACCCCGTCGTCGACGATCGCGACCGCCGTCTCGTCGCACGAAGTGTCGATCCCGAGAACCCGCATCGCGCTCATCCGTTCGAGGCCGGCACGTCGCTCGCGCGGCCGAGTCGGTAGTCGCCCGCGAGCACGCTACGAGCCGTCGCGAGCTGCGTGTCGCGCGAGTTCGGTACGACGGGCGGCGGTGGCGGCGTGCGTGGATCCACCTCGTCGGCGAGCCAACGCGTCCACTCGCCACCGTCGGCGAACACCGCGTCTTCGGTCGCGTCGTCGAACACGACGACGACGTCCGGCAGGATCCCGCCCGCGTAGCCCCCCTGCCCGGCGCCCCGCTCGCGCTCGATGCAGCGCCCGGCCGGCGTGTAGTAGCGCGACGTCGTGATCTTCAAGCTCGTGCGCGTCCGACCGAGCCGATAGACCGATTGCACGACGCCCTTGCCGTACGACCGTTCGCCGACGACGACCGCACGCCCGTGGTCCTGCAGTGCGCCGGCCAGCGCCTCCGACGCACTCGCGCTGCCGCGGTTGATCAGCACGACGATCGGGATCGCCGGCGACAGTGCGACCTCGCGATCGGCGTGCTCTTCGCTCGTGTCGTCCGGGTGGCGGCCGCGCGTGCTGACGATCAACCCGCGATCGAGGAAGCGATCGGCCACCGCGCACGCCTGGTTGAGCAGTCCCCCGCCGTTGTTGCGCAGGTCGATCACGAGCCCGCCGAGCGACGCTGCGCCGAGCTTCACGAGCGCGGCATCGACCTCGGCCGCCGTGCGTTCCTTGAACGCCGTGATCCGGAAGTAGCCGATGCGGTTCGTCGGATCGATCAAGCGCGTCGCGACGACCGACTCGACGTCGACTTCGCGACGCTCCAGCGTGACGTCCAACTCGCGCACGCCGTCGTTGTCGTCGCGCGCGAGCGTCAGGCGGACCGACGTGCCGACGACGCCCTTGATGCGCCGCAACTCACGCGCGAGCGTCCGCCTCGAGTCGATCGGCGGCACCCGCGCACCGTCGACGGCGACGATCCGGTCGCGCGGGAGGACACCGCCCTCGATCGCGGGGCCGGCGCGAAACGGCCGCAAGATCGTGATCGCCTTGTCGCGCAGGCTCCACCGCGTGCTGACGTGGACGCCGAGCCCGCCGAATCGTCCCTCGGTCTCTTCGTCGGCCGCCTTGGCCGCCTGCTTGTCGAGGAAGTCGGAGTGGCGGTCGAGGCGCCGGATGATCCCGCGGATCGCATCGTGGACGAGCGCGTCCCGTTCTCGCGGCTCGACGTAGTGATCCTGCACGAGGTCGATCACCTCGAGCATCAGCGCATCCTCGATCCGCCGATCCGCCGGGGGCCGAATCGAGACGAGCGTCACGACGAGTGCGACTGCGACGAGCGCGATCGGCACCAAATAGACGACAAGGGGGTTCGCCTTCATCGCTGCTCCGTTCGCCGTTTCGCGCCGTTCGCGCGGGGCCGGGCTGCCGCCCACCGGCGCCCCGCGCTGTTATACCACCGCACCACCGACGCCTCCACCGCGTGGCGTCTGCACTCCGATTCCGCTACAATCACGGGGTGTGAGAGCTTGCGTCAGGTTTCGCGCCGGCACGAGGGACGGCCGGACGAAGCCGACGATGGAGAGTGGCTTGCGACCGGCACTCGTCCGCGCAATCAAACCGCGCGGGCGCCGCGTCCCTCACCGGTCCGCCGACGCCGGCGGCGGGCCGTGGAGAGTAGCATGAGAATCGCGTTCCGTACGCTCGCGTGTACGGTCGGCCTGAGTGCGGCCATCGGCGCCGCCGGCACGGCACAGACCTACACGTCGATCTTCCGCCCCGCGGTGCAGCTGACCACGACCCTCGTCAACTCGACGTCGACCGACTACGCGCCGGCGCTCTCCGGCGACGGCCTGACGCTCTACTGGACGAGCAGTCGCGCCGCACCGACGTCGCTCAGCTCGCTCGCCGGTCGCAACGTCTGGAGCGTCACGCGCCCCGACCGCGCGTCGCCGTGGACGAACCTCGCGTTCGAGACCTCGCTGAACTCGCCGCTCAACGAGGACTACATCGGGATCCGGCGTGACGACCTCGAGATGTTCATCTCGACGAACCGCACCGGCGGCCAGGGGCTCGGCGACATCTGGCAGTTCAACCGCACGAGCTCGAGCTCGCCGTGGACGACCGCGACGAACCTCACGATCAACCTGTCGACGTTCGAGGACGACCCGTCGGTGACCGCCGACGGCCTCGAGCTCTACTGGGTCGCGCCCGACACAAGCGCGGCGGCGATCTACTGGGCGACGCGCCCGAACAACGCGTCGACCGTGTGGACGAACATGGGCGTCGTGCCGGCGGCCGTGTCGACCGCGCAGGACCACTCGGCGAGCGTCTCGCCCGACGGGTTGACGCTGATCTTCTCGTCGACGCGCACGGGCGGCCTCGGCTCGTCGGACCTGTGGATGTGCACGCGGCCGAGTCGCGCGACGACGGTGTGGACCACGCCGGTCAACGTCCAGGAACTCAACACCGCGGGCTGGGACCACAACGGTCAGTTCGGCCCGGACGGCTTCACCTACTGGTACACGCAAAACGGCAACGGCATGATCTGGGAGGCGCGCCGCATTCGCCCGCTGATGCTCGTCGAGGGCAGCGGCGTGCTCGGCGTCCAGAACGGCGTCACCGGCGTCAAGCTCGGGACGACGATGATGCTCTCGTGCCGTCACGACCCGGGCGCACTCGGCATCGTGTTCACGTCACTCGCGCGACTGCCGGCGCCGTTGGCCGTGCCGGGCGTCGTCGGTGGCCTCGAGGTGAACACGGGGACACTGATCTTCCCGATCGCCGCCGCGACCGGCGGGATCAACAACGCGAACGGGCGCTTCTCGCTGCTGCCGATCCCGGTGCCGACCGTGCCGCAGCTCGCCGGCTTCTCGTTCTTCGCGCAGGCGGGCGCTCAATCGGGCAGCCTCGCGGCGCTCTCGTCGCTCGTGACCGTCCAGTTCGTGCCGTAGGCCCGCACGCGGCCCCACCGACCGACGGCGCGTCCCCATCCGGGGGCGCGCCCCGTACCCGCACCGAATCCTGGAGAGTAGCAAGATGATCAAGTCCGTTCGGACGCTCGCCTTCGTGGCGCTGGCCACCGCCGGTGCCTCGGCGCCCGCCCAGTCCTACACGTCGCTGTTTCGCATGCCGGTCCAGATCCCGTCGACGCTCGTGAACACGTCGTCGCAGGACATCGCGCCGGCGCTGACCGACGACGGCCTGAAGCTCTACTTCGCGTCCAACCGGGTCAGCAGCAATGCCGGCTCGTGTGTGTGGAGCGTCACGCGGACCGACCTCACCGCGGCGTGGGGCAACCTCACCGAGGAGGTCGGGCTCAACTCGACGGGCAACGAGGACTACCTCGACGTCCAGGGCGACGACCTCGAAGCGTTCATCGCGAGCAGTCGCGCCGGCGGCCAGGGGCTCAACGACATCTGGTACTTCTCGCGCGCGACGCCCACGGCGCCCTGGAGCACCGGTGTGAGCCTGTCGATCAACAGCGCCAGCAGCGAGGACGACCCGACGGTCACGGCCGACGGCCTCGAGCTCTACTGGGTCGCGCCCGACTCCGCGAGCGCCGGCGCGATCTACTGGGCGACGCGCCCGAGCAAGGGATCGACGTCGTGGACCGTGCAGGGCGCGTTGCCCGCCGCGATCTCGACGAACATCGACCACTCGCCCGCGATCTCGCCCGACGGGCTCGCGCTGATCTGGTCGTCGGATCGACCGGGCGGTCTCGGCTCGTCGGACATGTGGATGATCACGCGCGAGAGCCGGACCGCTGCCTGGAGCGCACCGGTCAACCTGCAGGAACTGAACACGACCGGCTGGGAACAGAACGGTCAATGGGGCCCGGACGGCTTCGCGTTCTACTTCACGCAGAACTCCGCGGGCATGATCACCGAGGCGCGCCGAATCCGGCCGCTCACGCTGGTCGAGGGACCGGGCGTACTCGGCGTGCAGAACGGCGTCACCGGCGTGCGCATCGGCACGACGATGAACGTCTCCTGCCGCCACGACCCCGGCGCACTCGGACAGATCTTCCTGACGACGGGTAAGCTGCCGGCGCCGCTCGCGATCCCCGGCGTGACCGGCGGCCTCGAGGTCAACCTCGGCACGCTGATCTTCCCGGTGGGTGGCACGACCGGCGCGCTGAGCGTCGTCGACGGACGCTACCGACTGTTCCCGATCGCGATTCCGAACGTCGGGCCGCTCGCCGGCTTCTCGTTCTTCGCGCAGACCGGCGTGCAGTCGGGCGCCCTGATCGCGCTGTCCACGCTGACCCAGGTCCAGCTCACGCCGTAGGGTCGGGCGCCTCCCCCCGCGTAATCTCGGTCTCCGGATCGAGAGCGTTCGGGGGAGGTGGCCGGGCCAGGTTCGTTGGATGCGCTTCGCGCGCGGATTCTGCACCACATGCGCGGCATGTCTGCGCTTGGCGGGCCAGGATTGCACCGACGCGCGCGCGCAACACCGCCGGGGACAGGCAGCGGGTGCAGGATCGCCTCGCCACGCGCACCCATCGCAACAATCGGTGCAGAATCGGCCCACGAAGCGCATCGATCGAACGCACCCCCCGGCGCGCCGGTCTACTCGTCGTCGAAGAGGACGCGGACCGCGGGGGTGTCGAGGTCGTCGAACTGGCCGCGGCGGGCGGCGATCACGAAGACGATCACGGCGATCGTCGCGAAGACGAGCGCGAGCGGAAGCAGGATGTAGATCAGCGACACGTCGGCTCCTCGTCGAACGTTCGGGCCCGCACACTGTTCGTGATCACGGTCAGGGAGCTGAGCGGCATCAGCACCGCAGCGACCAGCGGGCCGACGAGCCCCGCCGCGCAGAGCGCCGCACCGATCGCGTTGTAGCCGATCGAGAACGCGATATTCCGGACGATCAGGCGCCGGGTCCGGCGCGCCCCGTCGACGAGGTCGGCGACACCGGCGAGCCCCGCGCGCGTCAGGAACGCGTCCGCCGCGGCGAGCGACGCCTCCGCGCCGCCGTGCACCGCGACGCCGACCGTCGCGGCGGCCAGCGCAGCCGCGTCGTTGACGCCGTCGCCGACCATCACGACCGACCCGGCCGCCGCATCCGCTTCGATTCGCGCGAGCTTGTCCTCCGGCGTCGCGCCGCCGATCAAGTCGTCCTCCGCGAGCCCGAGCGTCCGCCCGACGGCGGCAACGACCTCCGGCCGATCCCCGGAGAGGATCCCGACCCGCCACCCGGCGTCGGTCAGGCGGGCGAGCGCGTCGCCCGCATCGGCGCGCGGCACATCGCCGATCGCCGCGATCCCGGCGAGTGCACCGTCGATCCGGATCGCGATCGGCGTGCGACCGGCGCGTGCGATGCGTTCGACGTCGTCGCCGCACGCACCGTCGAGCACCCAGTCCGCCGCGCCAACCACGACCCGACGTCCGTCGACCGTGCCGCGGACGCCGCGCCCGGGCGTCGCCTCGACGTCGTCGACGGTCGCGTCGGCGAAGCGCTCGGCGCCGTCGGCCCCCGCGAGCGCACGGGCGATCGGATGGGAGACGTCGCGCTCGAGGCGCGCAGCGAGCGCGAGCGCGACCGGATCGCCGTCGAAATCGACGACGCGCATGTCGCCGGTCGTGAGCGTGCCGGTCTTGTCGAGCCAGACGCGGCCCGGCCGCGCGAGCCGCTCGACGACGTCACCGCCCTTGATCAACATGCCCGCCGAGGCGGCCCGACCGAGCGCGACGCCGACCGCGAGCGGCGTCGCGAGCCCGAGCGCACACGGGCACGTGACGACGAGCAGCGCCACCGCATTGGCGATCGCAGCGGTCGGGTCGACGCCCCACCACGCGGCCACGGTCGCGGCCGCCGCGACGAGCACACCGCCGGCGAACCACGCGGCGATGCGATCGGCGAGTCGAACGATCCGCGGACGTCGCCGCGCCCCCTCCTCGACGAGGCGCGCGATCTTGCCGAGGCGCGTCGCGTCGCCCACGTGCTCCACGTCGATCTCGATCGGCGCGCCGCGATTCACGGTGCCGGCGTGCACGGCGTCGCCGGGGGCCACCGCGACAGGCTGCGACTCGCCGGTGAGCAACGAGCGATCGATCGCCGAACGCCCGACGGCGATCCGTCCGTCGACCGGCACCGTGTCATCCACGGCGACGACGAGACGGTCGCCGACGTCGACGGCTTCGATCGACACGGTCGCGACACGCCCGGACGCCTCGCGGCGGCGCGCGGTCGGCGGCGCCAACGCGAGCAGCACGCGCGTCGCATCCGCCGCATGACGCTGACGACGATGCTGCAACCACCGCCCGCAGAGCAACAGGAAGACGAGCGCCGTGACCGAGTCGAACCAGACGTCGCCCGCGCCACGCACGGTGTTGACCGCGCTCGCGCCGAAGCCGACCGCGATGCCGATCGAGATCGGCAGATCCATGTGCAACGCGCCGGACCGCAGCGCCGCCCACGCCCCGCGGAAGAACACCGATCCCCCCCACACGACGCCCGGCAGCGACGCGGCGAGGCTCGCCCAGCAGAAAAACGAGCTGTGCTCGCTCGCCATGCCGTGGAACGCGCCGCCGTAGAGCGCGAACGCGATCAACATCGCGTTGCCCGCCGACGCGCCGGCGACGGCGATCCGAATCAACAGGTCGCGGTCCTCGGCGTCGCGGGCGCGCCCGTCCGCGTCGCGCAGCGGGTGGCTCACGTAGCCGAAGCGACCGAGCGTGCGCGCGACCGCGGACAGTGTCGTCGCGGTCTCGTCCCACCGGATTCGCGCGCGGCCCCGCGTCCACTCCAGCCGAGCGTCGATCACGCCGGCATGCAGGCGAGGCAGTCGCTCGACGAGCCACACGCACGCGGCGCAATGCACGCCCGTCAGGTGCAGTTCGACCGTCGCGGTCCCGTCCGGCGCCGCCTGCACGTAGCGCGCACGGAAACGCGCGTCGTCGAACCGCTCGAAGTCGTCGTCGGTCGTCTCGGCCGGCGCGGTCGGGCCGTCGCGGAATCGGTAGAAGCCCTCGGCGCCGACCTCGTGAATCAGCGCATACACGCTCCGGCAGCCGGGGCAGCAAAACGCCTGCACGCCGTCGGCGGGCGCGGGCGCCGGCAGACCGCAGTGCGCGCACGCGGCGGTCGTCGACGTCGCCTCAACGAGCGTCGGCATGGCCGCACGGACAGGGCGCATCGGGATCGGGGACGACGACATGCTCGACGTTTCGTTCGAGGGAACGCGGCTCGCTCGGCATCGCGACCGCCGGCATACGCCCGGCGATCAACGCGAGTCCGACGACGACCAACGCGGCCGCGGTCACGCGCGGCAGGTGGCGTCGCAGCGGCGTCGACAGCGCGCCGACTCCGATCCCCACGCCGAGCAGGATCGGCACGGTGCCGAGCCAGAACGCGCCCATCACCGCGAGGCCCGACAGCGGGTCGCCGGTGCCCGCCGCCGCGAGCACGAACGCGTAGAGCCACCCGCAGGGCAGCCACGTCGTCAGCAAACCGATCGCGAAGCCGCGCAACGACGGCGGCGCGTCCCCGAGCGTCCGCAGCGTCGCGGTGATCGCTCCCCGGATGCGCGACGGCACCGGAATCGCGAACGGCACGCGGGCGCCCACGAGCCGCGCGACGCCCCACACGAGCATCAACACGCCGGCCCCGACCGCGGCGGCGTGGCTCAGCCCGACCCACGCCCCGCCGACGTTGACCGCCCCGCCGACGAACCCCGCGACGAGCCCCATCGCCGCATAGGTCGACAACCGGCCGGCGTGGTAGCCCGCCTGGGCCCCCCACCGCGCACCGCGGGGCCGGGCCGCCGCGGCCACCCAGCCGGAGAAGCCGCCGCACATGCCGGCGCAGTGCACGCTGCCGAGCAGGCTCGCGACGCCGATCGATGTCAGCAGGGCGACCACGGGGCCCTCAGCGCGCCGTGACGGGCGCGAAACGGCGCCGGACGAAGTGGTTCACGGTGTCGGTGAAGCGGAGATCGCCCAGCGTCACGTCGAAGTGCATCCGCCAGAATCCGCGCTTGCGGTACGGCAGCTCGACCTGGTAGGCGCCGTCGTCGGTCGGCCGCATCGTCGTCGTCACGATACGGCTCGCGCGCGCGTGGTGGAACAGCTCGACCTCGACCGTCGCGCCGGCGACCGGTGTGCCGTCGGGACGCGCGATACGCGCCGTGACGATCGCGTCCGCATCGACGTCGATCGCGACGGTCCAGCCCAACGCCCGGTTCACGCTCCGCTGCCGGAGTTCCTCGTCCCAGCGGATGCCGCGGCGATACGCGTCTTTCTCGACGGCGATCGTCGGATCGGCCGCAGCCTTCGCGAACATCGTCACGTGCATGCAGACCGAGAACCCGAGCACGAAGACCGGCACCAACGGCCAGACCCAGCCCTTCTTCAGTTTCATCAGGCGCCTCCTGTCACTTCGTCTCGCCGGGCCCCCAGGGACCCAGCAGTCGGTACTTCCGTCGCGCGTCGAATCCCGCGCCGTCGGTGACGCGGATCGTCACCTCGCAGGACCCGTTCTGAAATACGCCTCGCGGCACGTTGACGAACAACCCCGCGGTCTCCATCTCGCCGACCGCGACGTGCAGCGGATTCTGCGCGGTCACGATCGTCGCGCCCTCGATGCCCTCGAGCGTCATCGTGTAGTCGCGCCCGACCGTGTCGCGGTTCTGGATCTTCACGCGGATCCGATTGCGGACCATGCCGGCGTCGTCCACGGTGTAGGGAGACGCCTTGGCCCGCAGCACGATCACGTCCGCCGTCTTGCGCGTCGCGAGCAGCGTCACGAACGCCGTCGCCGCGGCGCAGAGGAACAGCGAGTAGACGATCGTCCGCGGGCGGATCCACCTCGGCTTCTCGCCCTCGAGCTGGTTCTGGGACGCGTAGCGAATCAGCCCCCTTGGCCGCTTCAGCTTGTCCATCACGGCGTCGCACGCGTCGATGCACTGCGTGCAGTTGACGCACTCCATCTGCAGCCCGTCCCGGATGTCGATCCCGGTCGGACACGTCGTCACGCAGTTCTTGCAGTCGATGCAATCGCCGGCGTTCGGGTCGCGCTTCTTGCCCCGCGGCTCGCCCCGCGTCGGGTCGTAGCCCACGACCAACGAGTTCTTGTCGAGCAACACCGACTGGAGGCGCCCGTAGGGGCACATCACGACGCACACCTGCTCGCGGAAGTAGGTGAAGTCGAAATACATCGCGCCCGTGACGATCGCCATCACGATGAACGCGGTCGGATGCTCGAACGGCGAACTGCGAACCCAACGCCACAGCTCCTCGACCCCGATGAAGTAGGCGAGGAAGATGTGCGTCAGGAACAGCGACGGCACGATGTAGAGCGCGTACTTGACGATCCGACGCCAGTTCGGCCCTTCGCGGTCGAGCTTCTGCTGCTTCGTGTGCGAGCCCTCGAGCCAGCGTTCGATCGGTCGGTAGAGGAACTCGAGGTAGACCGTCTGCGGGCAGCCCCACCCGCACCAGACCCGGCCGAACGCGCTCGTGAACAGCACGATCGTGACGATCACGCTGATCGCGACGAGCATCAGCATCTTCGTGTCGGTCGCGAGGAACGTGTAGCCGAACAGCGTGAACTTGCGGTGCACGATGTCGATCAGCACCGCCGGCATGCCGTTGACACGGATGTAGGGCAACGCGGTGAAGAGCGCGATCAAGGCCCAGCCGACGATCATGCGCCGCCGATGGAAGCGCCCCTTCGAGACCTTGGGGCGGATCCAGCGGCGGCTTCCGTCGCGGTTGAGCGTCGAGAGGACGCGTTCGTCGGGGGCCTGGGTCGCGGTCACGAGTCGGCTACTTCTTCTCGCCGTCCTGCGGCGCGTCGGTCTTCGGGGTGTCGGTCTTCGGGGTGTCCGCCGCCGGTGCGGCCGGCGGCTCGACGATCGTGAACTCGGTGCCCTCGGGCGCCTTGCCCCCGTCGACGTTCTTGCCGCGAAGGCTCCCGACGTAGGCCGCCATCGTCAGCACGCCGGCCGGTCCGAGCTCCTGCTCCCAGTCCTTCATCTCCGTCCCCGGCACACCGGCGCGGATCGTCTGGTAGATCGACATCAGGTCGCCGCCGTTCTTCGCGAACATGTCGGTGAGGTTCGGGCACGCGTCGCCTTCGCCCCGCTGCGCGTGACAGGTCGCGCACTTCGACTGGAAGCGCTTCTCCATGCCGGCGAGCAGCTTCGAGTCCTGCATCAGGTCCCAGATCATTCGCTCGGTGACCTCGACGCCCTCGAACTGCTTGGCTTGCTCTTCGTAGTAGGCGGCCATCTCGAGCTTGTACTCGTCGTCGATCGACGGGCCGACACCGATGTGGTAGTAGAGCCAGTAGAACGGCGCGATGAACACCGTCACGAAGAACAGCATCTTCCACCAACCCGGCAGCGGATTGTCGTATTCCTGGATGCCGTCGTAGCTGTGGTCGAGCAGATAGTCTTGCGAACTCATGGCTATTCCTACGCGTCATCCGCCAGCGGCAGGTCCTTGGCGCGCTCGAAGCGCGCCTGATTCGTCCGGTTGAACAGGTAGAGGGCGACCAACACGAACGCCCCGATCGAGACCAACAACGGGATCATCGCTTCGCCTCCTTCCGCGTCGCGTCCTCGGCTTCGGGCGCCGCCGTCAACTTGGCGTCGGTGCCGAGCCGCTGCAGGTAGGCGATCATCGCGACGATCTTCTTGCCGGCGAGGCTCGTCGCGTCGAGGCCGCTACCGGCACCGGCTTGCTCGACGATCTTGTCGGCGATCTCCTTCGCCTGGGTCTTCGCGTGCTCGATCGCACCGGCGCCGTCGTTGTCATACGGCACGCCGAGCGTGACCATCGCGTCGACCGACTTCTGCAGGTCGTCGAAGTCGATCGTCTCGTCGGCCATCCACGCATACGCCGGCATGATCGACTGCGGTGTCGTCGACTGCGGGTCGATCATGTGGCGCAGGTGCCACAGGTGCGGATACTTCCCGCCCTCGCGCGCGAGGTCCGGACCGATCCGTCGCGACCCCCACAGGAACGGGTGGTCGTAGACGAACTCGCCGGCCTTGGAATACTCGCCGTAGCGCTGGGTCTCCGCCCAGATCGGCCGGATCATCTGCGAGTGGCAGTTGTTGCAGCCGTTCTGGATGTAGAGGTCGCGTCCGGACAGCTCGAGCGGCGTGTACGGTGTGACCGTCGCGATCGTCGGGACGTTGGACTTGAGCACGAACGTCGGGATGATCTCGAACAGCGAGGCGACGACGACCGCGAGGGTCACCATCACGCTGAAGAAGATCGGCAGACGCTCCCACTTTCGGTGCCACGCCGCACGCTCGAAGCGTTCGAGCTTGTAGGCGAGCGGAACGACGTGCGCCGGGGACTTCTCGAGTTCCGTCGGGCCCGGATCCGGGTCGACGTAGTCGTCGGTCAGCGCCGGCGCCTCGTGCTCCTTGACCTCGTACGTCGCGGGCCGACTGGCCCACGTCCGCACGCAGTTGTAGAGGCACAACAGCGCGCCGCTGACGTAGAGCACGCCGCCGAACACGCGCGCCCAGTAGAAGACCATCAGCTTGTCGGTCGTCTCGACGAACTCGTACGCGAGCAGCCCCTCGGCGTCGAATGCGAACCACATCAGCCCCTGCGTGATGCCCGCGACGTAGATCGGCACGACGTAGAGCATCATGCCCAGCGTCCCGATCCAGAAGTGCGTCGTCATCAGCTTGCGCGAGAAGAGTTCCGTCTGGAACAGCCGCGGGGCGAGCCAGTAGATCATCCCGAACGTCAGGAAACCCACCCAACCCAGGCCGCCGGCGTGCACGTGCGCGATCGTCCAGTCGGTGTAGTGCGACAGCGCGTTGACGGTCTTGATCGAGAGCATCGGGCCCTCGAACGTCGACATCCCGTAGAACGTGATCGCGACGACCATGAACTTGAGGATCGGATCCTCGGCGACCTTGTGCCACGCGCCGCGCAGCGTCAGCAGGCCGTTGATCATCCCCCCCCACGACGGCATCCACAGCATCAAGCTGAACAGCATGCCGAGCGTCGCGGCCCATGCCGGGAGCGCCGTGTAGTGCAGGTGGTGCGGCCCCGCCCAGATGTAGATGAAGACGAGCGTCCAGAAGTGGAGAATCGACAGCTTGTAGGAGAAGACCGGTCGGTTCGCCGCCTTCGGCATGAAGTAATACATCAGGCCGAGGAACGGCGTCGTCAGGAAGAACGCGACCGCGTTGTGGCCGTACCACCACTGCATGAACGCGTCCTGCACGCCCGCGTAGATCGGGTAGCTCCGCAACGCCGACGCGACGACGACCAGGTTGTTGAAGATGTGCAGCAGCGCGACCGTGACGATCGTCGCGATGTAGAACCAGATCGCGACGTAGAGGTGTCGCTCACGCCGCCGGATCATCGTGCCGAAGAAGTTCACCGCGAACGCGACCCAGACGACCGCGATCGCGAGATCGATCGGCCATTCCAGCTCGGCGTATTCCTTCGACTGGTTGAAGCCGAGGGGCAGTGTGATCGCGGCCGCGACGATGATCGCCTGCCAGCCCCAGAAGTGGAACTTGCTGAGCGCATCGCTGAACATCCGCGCCTTGAGCAACCGCTGCGTCGAGTAGTAGATCCCGCAGAAGATCGCGTTCCCGGCGAATGCGAAGATCACGGCGTTCGTGTGCAGCGGGCGCAGCCGGCCGAACGTGAGAGCCGGATGAGAGCCGTTCAGCGACGGCATCGCGAGTTGGACCGCGATCACGATGCCGACCAACATCCCGACGACGCCCCAGATCAGCGTCGCGAACAGGAACTTGCGGACGATGTCATCGTCGTATCGAAACCGCTCGATTCGTTCGGTCATGGCCTTCCTCGGAGTCACAAGCAGGCACGGAATGGGTGCGACGCACCCGACGCCGCGCCGAAAGCAACCGCCGTGCCAAGGCTCGACTACCGCCATCCCGACGCGAGAGTGCACGCACGGGCCCCGTTGCCGGCGCGACGGTGTTCGCGATGCGTTCAACGCAACCAACGGTGAACACCCGGGTGAACACTGCCGGCACAACGACTGCAGTCGATCGGGGTGTGCTATCAGGTGAGGGTCGCGACCGACGGCACAGCGAGGAGGTCCCGTGCACCGCATTCTGTTCCCGATCGGCGTCCACCACTCGGTGCGCCACGTCCTTCCGCCGGTGGCTGCCCTGGCGTCCCGGCTCGACGCGACCGTTCACCTGTTGCACGCAGTGAACGCCGCCGACCTCGCCCACTACGGCGACCCGAGCCTCTTCCCCGAGGCGGAGGATTTCGACCGCCACGCACAGACGATTTCGGAGCGGGCGCTGGAACGCTTCCGCAACGCCCCGGCGCTGCGCGACCTGCGCGTGGAGACCGAGGTCGTCCGACATGCCAACGCGGTCACGATGATCGTCGAGGCGGCCGAGCGGCTCGGCGCGACGTGGATCGCGATGCCCTCGCGCCTCAAGGACGGCGGCGGCCATCTCGTACCCGGGAGCGTGACCGCCGGCGTGATCGCCCGGAGCCCGGTCCCGGTCGTGTTGTTCCCGGCCACCCCCGATGCCGACGAGACCGCCCGCTCGTTCGATCGCGTGCTGATGCCGACCGACGGGTCCGACGCCGCCGAGACCGCTGTGCCCCGCGCGCGGGCGATCGTCGATGCGCTCGGCGCCGAGGTCGACGTGATGCGGGTGGTGCCCACGGGAACCGAGCCGGCCGAGCGGAAGCGCCTGCGGACCGCGCTCGCCCGGAAGTCCGCCGACGCGTTCCCCGGCCACACCGTGCATAACCACGTCGTCGAGGGCGACCCGGGGCGCATGATCGCCCTGTTCGCCGAGGCCTACCGGGTCGACCTGATCGTGATGGCCGGCCACGGCGCGGACCACCCCGAGGCCGCCGGCCTCGGCGAGCACGCCGAGCACGTGATCCGGCACACGACGTGCCCCGTCTGCGTCGTACCGACGGATCGGCCGCACGCTCGGTGAGCGCCGAGGAGCAGTCCGCCCGGCTGCGCGCGATCCTCGACACCGCGGTCGAGGGCATCATCACGATCGAACCGACGGGTCAGATCGAATCCGCGAACCCCGCGGCGTGCACGATGTTCGGCTACGACGCGGAGGAGTTGATCGGGCGCCCGGTGACCGTCTTGATGCCGCAGCCCTACCGCGACGAGCACGACGGCTACTTGCGCAACTACCTCGAGACGGGCGACGCGAAGATCATCGGCATCGGCCGCGAGGTGACCGGGGTGCGCCGCAACGGCGAGGTCTTCCCGGTGGAGCTGGCGGTCAGTGAGGTCCGGTTCGGCGACACCCTCCGCTTCACCGGGTTCGTCCGCGACATCTCCGAGCGGCGTCGCACCGAGGTCGCGCTCGAGGAGAGTCGCGGGCACCTCCGGGAGCTGGTCGACGAGCTCGAGGATCGCGTCCTGCAGCGCACCGCCGAATTGCAGTCCGCGAACGAGGAGCTGCGCTCCTTCGCCCACGTCGTATCCCACGACCTCAAGGCACCGCTGCGGGGGATCGGCACGCTCGTGGACTGGCTGCATCGGGACTGCGGCGACGGGCTGGATGAACGCGGTCGCGAGTATCTCGCGCTGATGAAATCGCGGGTCGCCCGCCTCTATCGGATGATCGACGGCATCCTCGCGTATGCGCGCGCGGGTCGGATCGAGCTGACCGTGATCGACGTCCCGGTCGGTGACGTCGTTCGCGACGTGCTCGACGGCATCGCGATCCCCGACGGCGTCCGCGTCGACGTCGCCCCGGACCTGCCGGTGGTCCGCTACGACCCGACGCAGCTCGCCCAGGTGTTTCAGAACCTGATCGGCAACGCGATCCAGCATCTCGGCCGTCCGGAAGGCGTGGTCACGATCGGCTGGGAGCCCGCGTCGGTCGATGCGCTGCGCTTCTACGTGCGCGACACCGGACTCGGCATCGACGCCCGCCACTTCAAGCGCATCTTCGAGGTGTTCGAGAGCCTGGATCGCCACGAGGACTCCCCGAGCACGGGTGTCGGGCTCGCGATCGTCCGGCGCATCGTGGAGCGCCACGGTGGCGCGATCGACGTCGCGTCCGACGTCGGACACGGCACGACGTTCTCGTTCACGATTCCGGCGACGACTCCGCCCCCGGCTCCGACAGACCGCACGCCTTGAGCCGTTTCCACAGCGTCACGCGGCTGATCCCGAGGGCCTGCGCCGCGCGCGTGCGGTTCCACCCGTGCCGCTCGAGCACCTCGCGCAACTGCTCGCGTGAGTCGGTGGCGCCGTCGCCGTCCAACGCGCGGCGGATCCCGCCGAAGTGCGGCGGCAGATCGGCGAACTCGACCGTGTCGTCCTGCGCGACGACGCACGCGTATTCGAGCACGTTCTCGAGTTCGCGGACGTTGCCCGGCCAGTCGTATTCGACGAACGACTCCATCACCGCCGCCGAGATCCCGGTGACGGTCTTGCCGAGCCGCTTGCCGATCCGCTCGGCGAAGAACGCCGCGAGCAACGGGATGTCCGATCGCCGCTGTTTGAGCGACGGGATCTCGAGCGGGAACACCGAGATGCGGTAGTAGAAGTCCTCGCGCATCGTGCCGTCGCGCACGAGCGCCGGCAGGTCGTGGTGGGTCGCGGTGATGATGCGGACGTCGGCCGTACGCGGGGCGGGATCACCGACGCGCTCGAACGTGCGCTCCTGCAGGAAGCGCAGGAGCTTCACCTGGATCAACGGCGACAGGTCGCCGATCTCGTCGAGGAAGAGCGTCCCGCCGGCGGCACGGCCGAGGTAGCCGACCGCGTCGGCGGTGGCGCCGGTGAACGCGCCCTTGGCATGGCCGAACAGGGTGCTCTCGATCAGCGTCTCCGGGATCGCGGAGCAGTTCACGACGACGAACGGCGCGTCACGGCGTCCGCTCAAGTTGTGGACCGCGTGCGCGACGAGTTCCTTGCCGCTGCCGCTCGCGCCGTGCACGTGCACCGCGACGTCGGTCGAGGCCGCGAGTTCGATCTTCTCGTAGAGCGCGCGCATCTTCGGGTGGCGCCCGATCAGGCCCTGGAAGTCCGACGATCGCCCGAGGTGCGCCGAGAGGCGGGTCGCCTGCGCGCGCGCGTCGGCCAGTTCACGGCTCGTCCGCGCCGCGAGCGCGCGGCTTTCCTCGAGCGCACGGGCGGCGCGCTCGAGTTCCGTGACGTCGCGGATCGACCCGCGCAACCCGATCGCCGTCCCGTCGGCGTCGTCGTAGCGACGCGCGTTCACGCTCGCGATCCGCTCATCGCCGTCCGCTCGCGCGACGCGACACAGGAGCCCACGCACCTCGCTGCCGTTCTCGGCGAGCGCCTCGAGCGCGTCGACGAGGCGACCGCGATCGGCGTCGACAACGAGGTCGGCGAGGCACCGCCCGCACACGTCTGCCGGCGACAGCGCGAGAATCTCGCGCGCGACCGGGCTCGCGAACGTCAGACGCCCCTCGCGGTCGGCCTCGAAGATCAGGTCGGGCAGGGTGCCGAGGATCGAGCGCAGCCGCTCCTCGCTCGCTCGGAGCGCGACCTCGGCGCGCCGGCGGGCGAGCACGTTCTCGACGACGACGGGCAGCACGGTCAGGTAGCCGCGATCCGGATCCTTCGACAGGTAGTCGTAGGCGCCGCGCTTCATCGCATCGACCGCGACCGACTCGTCGCCGCTGCCCGTGATGAAGATGCTCGGCGTCGACCCGAGGTGATCGAGCACGTCGAGGCCGGTACCGTCGGAGAGGCGATAGTCGAGCAACACGAGGTCGAACTGCGCGTCGCCGAGTCGCTCGATCGCCTCCTGGACCGACGCGGCCGTCGTCAGGTCGTACGGCAGTCGCTGGTTCGCGACCGATTCCTCGAGCGTCATTCGGTCGATGCGGTCGTCGTCGACGAGCAGCACCTGCAACCGGTCGAGCGTGTCAGGGGAGTTCATTGATGGTCCAGTAGCGATCGAGCGCCTGCACGACTTCGACGTAGGACTCGAAGTCGATCGGCTTGACGAGAAACCCCGCCGCGCCCCGCCGGTAGGCCGCGAGCCGGTCCGACGACTCGCGAGACGTCGAGAGCACGACGACCGGCGTGGCCGCCCAGCGCTGCGACGCCTTCAGGGCATCGAGCAGTTCGAGCCCCCCCATCCGCGGCATCTTCAGATCGGCCACGATCAGGTCGGCACGAGCCTCGGCGGGTTCGAGGTAGGCGAGCGCCTCCTCGCCGTTGCGAGCGACGTCGACCCGATGGGCGAGCCCCGCATCCCGCAACGCCCGCCGGAACGACTCCGCGTCCATCGGGTCGTCCTCGACGAGCAGGATGTTGAGCGTTTGGGTCACGCGGAATCGCGAGCCGGCACGGCGAGCACCGGGCAGCCGGCGTGTCGCATGATCCGCTCGCAGACGCTGCCGAGCAGCACGTGCGAGAGACCGGTCCGCCCGTGCGTCGCGACGACGACGAGGTCGACGCCCGCCTCGCGGACGAGGTCCGGAATCGTCGTGTCCGGGTAGCCCTCCACGACGCGGGTCGACGTCTCGATGCCCTCGAACGCGTCCCCGACGAATGCGCGCAGCCGCTCGTCCAGCTGGTCGAGCAGGTCGTCCGGGCGCAGCGGTGCCGTGGCGCCCAGGCCGACGACGACCGGCTCGGGCGGCGGCAGGCAGTAGACGCAGGTGACCTTGGCGTCGTAGCGGCGGGCGAGCGACGCCGCGTGGGCGAACGCGATGCGTGAGCGCTCGGAGAAGTCCGTCGTTACCGCGATGTGTCGAAATTCCGTCATGATCGACCTCCTCGTCACGGAGCTGTTCCGCGCGCGGTCGGGTGCAAAGAGCATGCCGACCGACACGAGCCGCGGGATCGCGGACAGCGGCCCCGTTCCGGCGTTTCGCACCGTTCACTGTTCACGACCGCTGCCGTTCACGCAACACCCTGATCGCTCCGAAACGGCCCGGACGGGCTCGCCGACACCGGCACGGCGTTTGTATCGAGGCCCGGCGAGGAGGCGACGATGCACCCACAGCGAATCCTCTACCCGGTCGAGATGGGCCATGGCGACGAGGGACTGCCCTGGCTCGCGGCACTGGCCGAACGCTTCGACGCGCCGGTCGTGCTCCTGCACACGATCGACCTGCACTTCCTGTCGCAATACGGCGATCCGTTCGACATGCCGCGTCGAGAGGAACTCCGCGCCCACGCCGAGTCGAGCGCGAAGCGCCACCTCGAGCGGCTCCGTTCGGCGCCGCTCCTGGCGGACCGCGCCGTCGAGATCCGGGTCGTCGCGACCGAGGACGTCGCCGACGCGATCGTCGCGGCGGCGCGCCCGGGCGACTGGATCGTCACGGGGTCGGCGACACGCCACGGCTGCGCCCGCGCGCTGCTCGGCAGCGTCGCCGAGCACGTCGTCGTCGCGTCGCCGGTCCCGGTCTGGGTCCTGCCCTACGGGGCGGTGGACCGGCCGCCCTCGATCGAGCACGTCGTCGCGGCGACCGACTTCTCCGAGGCGAGCCGCACCGCCGCTCGCGCCGCGGCCGCGCTGGCCACCGCGTTCGGCGGCCGCGTGACGCTCGCACACTGCGCGGCGGTCCCGTCGCCCGCGACGACGAGTGCACCGGTGCCGACGACCCTCGACCCGGCCGTCGAACGGGCGCTCGAGGAGCGGCTCCGCGCGGACGCGCACGAACTCGCCGAGGCCGGCTGCCCGGCCGAGACGGCGTTGCTCCGCGGGCGCGCGCCGGTCGAGTTGCTCGAACACGTCGAGCGCACGGCGGCATCGCTCCTCGTGCTCGCGCCGCACGGACGCCACGGCGTGGCCGACCGACTGCTCGGTGGCGTCACCCAACGCGTGCTCCGGCACACGAAGACCCCGGTCGTCGTCGTCCCGAGCGCGCGCGCCTGATTCAGCGCGCGGGAATCGTCGCCACGGCGCGCGCGACGCGCTCCGGCGTCCGATCGGCCGTTCGGTAGACCGCCGCGAACGCGGCGACCTCCGGCGTGTCGACTTCGAACAGCTCGGCCGCGTGGCGCGGCGACAAGACCGTGTAGTGCAGCGTCGCTTCGATCGTGTGCGGCACCGCGTCGCCGACCGCGATCCGATACCGCACGGTGTCCCGACCGTCGGCGAAGTCGTCGTCCCCGTCCACGCCGACCGGCCGCGTGTCCGCTGCGTGCGGTCCGTCCGACTCCCAACCGCGCGGCAACAGCCGGTTGTCCTTCACGAATCCCGCCGCGCGGAGCAGCGTGAACGTCGGCGCACCGTCGACGCCCCCCATGACGCTCTCGTAGATCTGCACCTGATCCTCCCGCGCGATCGCGCGGTGGTGCGGCTGGATCGGCCCGCCGGCGCGCTCACACGCGAGGACGGCGCCGTCCCCGTCGACGATCCGGCCGACCGCGTCGAAGTCTCCAGAGCGAAACACGACCCGGTCGGCCGCGTCCCGGACGACGACGCGCAACCAGGCGCGCCGACTCGGGTAGGCGGTCGGCAGCTTGTGCCCGGCGAGGTTGGTGACGGTGACGGCGAACGTGGCGACGCCGTCCGTGCGTGTGATCGCCCCGATCGCGAGCGTCGCGGTCCGGTGGGCGAGTTGATCGCGCGCGGCCGCGATCGTCGCATCGAACGCGGCGTCCGGGGCGGTCGCGCCGAGTTCGCGGTTGTCGCGCAGGATCTGCGGGATCAGCGTGTTGCCCCCGACGAGCAGGTGGCGCCCGAACGGACTACGCGGTTCCGCGAACGGAAACGTCCCGCCACGCGGGTTGCGTGCGATCGCGGTGTGGATCGGGTCGCCGTCGACGTCGGTCGTCGGCAAGTGGCACGCCTGACAGCTGGCCGCTTCGGGCTCGGGGTAGTCGACCTCGTCGTTGTAGATCGAGTTGCGCCACTCGAGATACGGAACCTGCTCGTGGTGGACCTTGCCGGTGTCGGTGCCATCCGGTTCGAGCGCGTGCGTGATCAGCGTGTGACAGGTCGCGCACAGCGCTGAACGGCTGATCTGCTGGCCGAAGGCAGGCGTGTATCCGGTGAACATCGGCATCGGCCCCGGGATCGGCGCCGAGTGCGGCCCGTAGATGAACGCCTCTTTCTCCAGCACGAACCCGCCGGTGAACGACGCCGGCGTGCCGAGTCGGTCCGACGCGATGCGATGGCAGACCGTGCACCCGACACCGTCGCGCGCGAGTCGCGCATGGGGATCCTCGCCGTCCAGGACCGCGAGCGTCTGGCCGGCCGGGCTCTCCTGGACCGGCCGCACCATCGGCGTGTGGCACCGGGTGCACTTCTCCTCGATGAACGCCTTTCTCGACGGCGTGTGCGCGATCTCGGCCGATACGACGGCCCGCCAGAACGGATCGCGGCCGGAGTTCGCCATCATCGTCCCTCGCCACAGGTCGTACGGCGCGATCGGGCGACCGTCGCGGTCGCGGAGCGCGTCGGCGAACGGCGAGTTGCTGTGGCACCTCGCGCAGTCCGACGACTCGAGATGCCCGGGGGCCGTGCGCGCACGATCCGCGTCTTGCGGGGGCGACAGTGCGAGGACGAACGGTACCGCCGCGAGGGCGACTACCGTGACGCGAGCGACGCTCATCGGGGATGGGCACCTTCGACAATCTTCACGACTCGATCGACCGCGACACCCTCGAGCACGTCCGTCGCACCGCTCTTGGGCCAGAAGACCTCGACGCGATCGACGGTAGCCGCGGCGCCGAGCCCGATCGTCTGCCGGAGCGGATTCGCGCCGAAGCTGCCGCCACTGTTCACGCGTCGATGCACGGTCCGCTGGCGGCCGCCGTCGGTGAAGGTGACACGCACGTGCGCGCCGATCCCGAAGCGGTTCGACGCGGTGCCGCGCAGGTCGACGCCGAGCCAGTGCGCGTCGACCCCGGGATTCTCATAGAGCACGTCGTGGAACTTGTCACCGGGGTAGAAGCCGCCCATCTGCGCGAAGACGTCGAGATCGCCGTCGCCGTCGAAATCGGCGAAGACGATGCCGTGCCCCTTCTGCAAGTGGCCGAATCCGCCCGCGAGCGTCACGTCGCGGAACGCCTTGCCGCCGTCGTTGCGGAACATCGCGCTCGGCATCACCTCGTGCATGTCGGGCCAACCGGTGCCGACGTAGAAGTCGAGCCAGCCGTCGAGATCGAGGTCGCCGAAGTTCGCCCCCATCGCGAGGTGCGTCCGATCGAGACCGACGGTCGACGCGACGTTCTCGAAGCCGCCCTTGCCGTCGCCACGGTAGAGGCGCGGCTTCTCGGTCGAACGCGGGCGGCCGAGGCCGTTCGCGGCGACCTCGGCGATGCCGCCGGCGTACGCCGACGCGAAGATGTCGAGATGCCCGTCGTTGTCGAAGTCCCAGAACCACGCCGGGAAGCTCTGCGTCGGCTCGACGACGCCAGCCTTCGGCGCGACGTCGGTGAACGTGCCGTCGCCGTTGTTGTGGTAGAGGCGATTCGGGGCGCGGTAGTTCGACACGTAGATGTCGGGATAGCGGTCGCCGTCGTAGTCGCCCCAGACGACGGCCTTCGCGAACCGCATGTTCTCGACCCCGGCCGCCTTGGCCCGGTCGACGAACGTCCCGTCGCCCTGGTTGACGAAGAGCTGGCACGGGGCGACCGCGTCGATCGGCTCGTTGCCGACGTAGAGGTCGAGGTCGCCGTCGAGATCGAAGTCGGCCCACGCGGCGGTCTGGGTCGCCCGGTGGACGTCGCCGAGGCCTGCCGCGAACGTGACGTCGGTGAACCGCCCCCCGTCGTTGCGGAGCAACGAGTTCGGCAACGCCCCGCGGCGGAACCGCCACCCGCCGCGCAACACGAGCACGTCGAGGTCGCCGTCGTTGTCGTAGTCGGCCTGGACGAGGTTGAGCCCCCCGACGATTCCGGTGAGCCCCACCGCGTCGGTACGATCGGTGAACGCACCGGTTCCGTCGTTCGCGAAGAACCGGAGTTGTCCGGCGGAGTCGTGCGTCGACACGACGAGATCGACGTCGCCGTCGCCGTCGAAGTCGTCACCGATCGCCCCACCCGACGCGCTGAACGTGTCGACGCCGCGGGCGCGGGCGACGTTCCGGAACCGCGCGAACGGCGCCGGCTCGCCAAGCGACGCGAGCGGGATTCGCGCCGACGCCGGCACGCCCGCCGGGTGCGAGCCCAACGTCATGTGCGCGACGTTCAGCAGCCACACGGCGCGCAAGTGCTGGTCCTCGTCCGGCGGCGTCGCGGCGATGACGCGCTCGAAGCACGCGACCGCGCGCCGCGACCCCTCGGGCTTCGTGTGCAACGCCTCGCCGGCGAGCGGCAAGATGCAACTCCCGGGCCGGTTCATCGCGCAGCAGTTTTCGCGCTCGGCCAGCCGCAAGTAGGCGACGCCGAGTTCGAACGCGGTCCGTGCGGCGCTCTTCGCGAGCGCCTTGCCGCCGTCGCGCGCGAGCCGATCGGCGTCCTCGAGGAGCGCGATCGCCTCGCGCTCGCGACCGAGTCGAAGCTCGAGTTGGGCCAGTTCGATCAGTCGGGCGATGCGCTCCGCCCGCGCGCCGGCGGCCGCGGCGACCCGCCGGCGCAACTCGTGCTCGTCGGAGCGCAGGCGCACCAGGTCGCGCGGCTCGACCGCGTGCAAGTCCTCGAGCAAGCCGACCATCGCTGCGTGCGACCAGCGGGCGTCGGGCGTGCCGCGCTCACCGGGCGCTGCATCGGCCGGACGGGTGAGCACGATCGGATCGCCCGTCGGCGCGTCGTGCTTGGATCGGCTGCCGTCGGGCCAGCGGACCTCGATCGACTCGACGCGGCCCTCGGCGCCGCCGGCGAAGACGAGCGTCGCGACCGACTGACCGAGGTAGCCCTGACCGGCCGCGACCTCGCGAACCTGCGGACGGAGCCCCGTGACGTGCGCGGTTACTCGGGCGCCGATGCCGGTCGGATTGCCCTGCCCGCCCCGCAATCGCACGCGGACCGGCTTGCCCGCACCGATTCGATTCACGAACGCCTGCACCGGGCCGTCGTTCGTCGTCACGACGACGTCTTCGCGGCCGTCAGCATCGAGATCGCACAGCACGACCGAGCGTCCGTCGCCCGGCACGAGGAGGCCGGACGTCGCCGGGCCGACCGGCGCGAATCGCCCGGTGCCGTCGCCCTTCAACAGCAGGCTCACCCCGCCGTCCATCCGCGGCGTCTCCGGCTGCGGGTGAAAGAAGTTCTGCACGATGTAGAGGTCGAGCGCGCCGTCGCCGTCGACGTCCGTGAACGCGGCGCCGAACGATGTGGTCGCCTGCGCGATCCGGGGGAGGGCCGAGAACGTGAAGCGGCCCTTTCCGTCGTTCAGCAGGACGCCGGACTCGAGCGTGGTCGCCTCGACGACGAACGCCGCGTCCAGGCACGCGTCGGAGTAGATCTCGCCCATGTTCGCAGTCGCGAAGTCGTGGTAGCGCGGGAAGCGTTCGCGGATGAACGGCTGCGCGTTCTGCGAACAGCTCTTGCCGCGGACCGGGAGAAGCGTCCCGCTCGAGTCCTTCTTCGCCTCGACGATGTTCTGCAAGCCGGTGCCTTCGGTGTCGGCGTAGTAGATGCGCTGTGGCTTCTTCTTCGACGGGTGATACTTCGTGTTGAGGCCGAAGTTCGTGACGGCGAAGTCGACGTCCCCGTCGCCGTCGACGTCCCCGGCGCAGATCCCGTTCCACCAGCCGGTGTAGTGCGCGAGGCCGGCGGCATCGGTGCGGTCGACCAACCGGCCACGCTCGTTGCGAAACAGGCGGATCGGGCCGTACTCGACGGCGACCAGCAAGTCGACCCAGCCGTCGTCGTCGACGTCCGACCAGACTGCGCCGGTCACCATCCCCGCGCGGCGGAGCGTCGCGTCGTGGGCGGCGGCCACGTCACGGAACACCCCCCCGTCGTTGCGGAGCAGACGACTGCTCGGGGTCGTCGGATACTGCTCCGGGCGCAGGCGGCTGCCGACGAACAGATCGAGGTCCCCGTCGCGGTCGAAGTCGCACGCCGCGACCGCCGAGCCCGCGTCGCGCAGATCCGGAATCGTGCCCGGCGGCGCGGTCGAGAAGCGACCGCGGCCGTCGTTCAGGTAGAGGCGATCCGCGAGCACGGGGTCGGCCGGGTCGAACTCGTAGCTCCCGTGGCTCACGTAGAGGTCCAGGTCCCCGTCGCCGTCGGCGTCGAAGAACAGCGGCGCGATCTCCTCGGCGCGACGGTCTCGGTCGAACGGCATGTTGCTGCCCCACCGAAACGCACCACCGCCCTTTCCGTAGAGGAGCATTCCCGGCTGCCCGGACGCCCCGGCGAGATAGACGTCATCGATGCCGTCGCCGTTCGCATCGCCGACCGCGACACCCGGACCGCCGTGCGTGAGCTTGTTCGGCAAGAGCGGCTGAATCCGGAAGTCGTCGAACGCCTTCTCGCGATGGCGCAATTGACCGAGGGCCGGCGCCGGCGCGAACCACGTCTTGGACTCCGGTCGCCGCGCGCCGGTGTCCGGCGCTGCATCGGCCGGTTCGTGCACCGTGTACGCGTGTCCGGCAGCGAGCCCTTCGAACACCTGCTTGCGTCCACGAGGCCAGAGGACCTCGAGTCGCTCGACCGTCGTTGCATCGCCGAGCCCGACGTGGATCATCGGCTCGTCGGACGACATGAAGCCGCGCGCGGACGTGAGCGCGTGCGTCTGGGTGCGCCCACCGGCCGTGACGCGAACGCGAGCGCCGAGGCCGAAGCGATTGGCATCCGCCCCGGCCAACCGCACGTGGATCGCATTTCCGGTCGCGCCGTCGTTGCGGTAGACGCTGACCGGCTCCTCGAAGTTGCTCACGACGAGGTCGAGATCGCCGTCGCCGTCGAGGTCGCCGAGCGCCGCACCGAAGCTGACGCCCTCGTGGGCCAGGCCCCACGCGCGCCCGACCTCCTCGAACCGAAGGTCGCCGCGATTGCGGTAGGCGGTATTGACGTCGCGCTGCAGCTGCTGCTTCGCCCAGAACGCCTGAACGGGGTCGGAGTTCGCGGAGCCGAGCTTCGCGGCCTCGTTGGCGAGATCGCTGTTGAGCCACTCGCGCGTCATCCCGTTGGAGACGAACACGTCGAGTCGCCCGTCGTCGTCGAGATCGGCGAACTTGACCGTCCACGTCCAGTCCGACTTCGCGAGGCCGCAGAGCGACGCGACCTCGAGGAAGCGCGGGGTGCCGGTGTTGAGTTGCACACAGTTCTTCATCACCTGGCGCGGCGTCGGAAACGTGAGGAACCACGCGTCGTCGCTCATGTCCCCCATGCTCATCTTCGACTTGTAGTGAGTCGTGCCCGCCATGTCGGCGGTGATCAGGTCGAGCCGGCCGTCGCCGTCGATGTCGCCGACGTCGTTGCCCATCGAGTACCACGGGGTCTGGCCGAACGCTTCCGCGCTGCGCTCGGTGAACGTACCGTCGCCGTCGTTGTGGTAGAGCCGATCGTCTCCCATGAAGTCGTTCGACACGTAGAGATCCGGGAAGCCGTCGTCGTCGTAATCCCACCAGACGACGCCGAGACCGTAGTCCGCACCGTCGATGCCCGCGGCCTTCGACACGTCGGTGAACGTCCCGCCGTCGTTGCGGTAGAGCCGATCGAACTGCCCCGCGAGCGCACGAACGGTCGAGCCGTCGGCGCGGCGGATCAACTTGATGAACTCGCGCTTCGCGGGATCTTCGAGACGCTGGACGCCGTCCGGCCCGGTGATGATCGCGACCGGCACGTCGTCGGCGACGACCGACAGGCGATTCGTCAGCAAGTAACAATCCAGGTCGCCGTCACGATCGTAGTCCGCGAATGCCGCCATGACGCTCGCGCCCGAGAAGTCGAGACCGAACGCTTTCGCGCGCTCGACGAACGTCCCGTCGCCCTGGTTGACCCACAGCCGGTTCGGCGCATCGTAGCTGCACACGTATAGATCGAGATCGCCGTCTCCGTCGACGTCGACGAACGCCGCCCCGGTGGACCACTGCGTCTCGCCCGCGAGCCCCGCCGGTCGAGTCGCGTCCTCGAATCGGAAGTCGCCGACGTTGCGGTAGAGGCGTGCGCCGCCCGTCGCACGGGTGAGGAACAGATCGGGCCGACCGTCCGCGTCGTAATCGCCGATGCACACACCGCTCCCGACGACGGAGTTCGGCAGTTCCTTGCGATACCGCTCGGGCGGTTGCCACCGATAGGTGAACGCGATCCCGGTGCGATCCGCGTCGAGGCGGCGGAAGTGCACGTCCGCTCGCGATCGCGGACGGAACGCCGTCGACTCGATCGCCGGCGGCGCCTGCGCTTCGGCGAGTGTCACGGCGCCGAGGACGCACAGGAGAGAAAAGGACGCAACGCGGACTCGAATCGTCGGCACGATCATGGCGAGGTGGATCTCCGATCGGCAGCCGGGCATACCGGGGGTACGGTCGATCGCAGACACACACACACACACACACACGTTGCGACAGTCGTCGCCGTGATCTACTCGCCGGCCCACCCCCGAGGGCCCCCTTAGGTATCACTCGCCCCTACGGTAGCGTGACAGACCGGCTCACGTCAACGGCGCGGCGCACCACGTCGGTGGGCGCGCATTGACCCGCGCCCCGCGATGGAGTAGCCTCGGCGGCGAGATACGACGCGCGCGCCGTGGGACGCGCCGCGCGCAGGGACAATCGAGTGTGTAGAGCCGTGCCGGTGTTGTGTGTGCCGGCGCCCATTTCGGATCGTGCCCCATTTCGAATTGTGATGGGTTCGAGTCGTGAATGGGCAGTGGCTACGTCTCGTGCGGGATCGGGCAATCCGGTTCCGTACCCGGTGAATCTGGTGAATGGAGTACCTGTGAAGAAACTCACGATCGCCCTGCTGCTGATCGGCGCGCTGAGCGCACCGATCGTCGCGCAACCGAACTACGTCGCTTGGCCGAGTTCGTCGCTCGCGACGGCGACCGGCACCGGCACGAACAGCTGGCCGTTCTCGTTCTCCTCGACGACGGGGCGCTTCCAGCAATTCCTCGACGGCACGCTGCTACCGGCGGGCCCGCTGAAGATCGTGAACATCGCGCTGTCGGCGTCGAGCGGCGTGCAGTTCAGCTGCACCGGCGACTTCCAAATGCGCATGTCGAACACGCCGACGCTGTCGAGCCCGAGCTCGATGTTCGCGTCGAACCAGGTGCCCTGCCCGACGAACCTGATCGAGCGGACCAACGGCTACACCTACACGCCGGTCGGCACGGCGCAGTGGAGCGACTTCAACCCCGACGCGACGTTCGGCTGGGACGGCAAGAGCAACATCTGCGTCGAGATCCGCTACCGCGGCAAGACGTCGAGCATTCGGAACCACTCGGATACGTCGATTCCGCGCGCATGGTCGAACGTCACGTCGATCGACAACTACTCGGCGGCGACCGGCAACTTCGCGGCGACGACGCTCGGCCTCGTCTGCCGGCTGGAGTACGTCACCGATCACATCTGCATCACCGACGCGACGACGCGCATCGGCAGCGCGTCCAACGTGGCACTCGCCGGCTTCACGCCGGGTGAGACCTACATCATCGCCGCGTCGCTCGGACAGACGCCGTTCCCGGTACCGAGCGCCGGCTGCTCGCTAGCCCTCGACCTCGACGGCGTCTTCAAGGCGTCCCAGACCGTCGGCGCGCCGATCTTCACGAACTACGTCGGCGTCGTCGGCCCGAGCGGCTTCGCGACCGCTCAGTTCGCCCCGCCGGCGATCCCGGCACTCGCCGGTCTGTGCGTCTACCACGCCGCGATCGGCATCAACACGTCGGTCGTGAACTGCACGAACACGTCGGGCACCCAGCTCGTCCCCTGATCGCGTGATGCCCAGCGACCGGAGGCAGCCCTCCGGTCGCTGCCTCCGCACGGAAATCGCTTCACGCCCACCCGGCTTATCGACTACGAACGTTGACAGGTCCGAAAAACGCCCGGTACCATCTACTTAGAGATGTAGATGGTCCGGGACCGCCCGGCCCCAATGCGCGACATCGTGGTCGCCAAACCGTGTGGAGGATGCAGTGAAGAGAATCGCCATGAGCGCCGCGATCGCGGCGCTCCTCGTCGGCCCGGCGTTCGCCCAGAACTTCGGTCACTTCCCGAGCAACACGCCGACCACCGGCGGCGGCAACAGCTTCCCGATGAACTTCTCGTCGACGACGGGGCGTTTCGTACAGTTCTTGATTCCCGCAAACAGCGACCTGCCGACCGGCACGCCGCTGAGAATCACCGACGTCGCGTTCTCGCCGACCGCAACGACGCAGTTCATGTGCTCGAGCGACTTCCAGATGCGCATGTCGCACCTGAACACGACGTCGACGTTCACGACGATTCCCAACATCAACTACGCGAGTGATCTCGGTCCGTGCCCGACGAACCTGATCAACCGGGTGTCCGGAATCACGTGGGGCGGAACCGCAAACGCATGGAATGACTTCGGCATCGACAGCAGCTTCGGCTGGGACGGCCAGAGCACCATCCTTCTCGAGATCCGCTACCGCGGCCAGAGCACCGCTGGCGGCAGCTCATGCCGCTCCGACGTGATTCCGCGCGTGTGGTCGAACACGACGACGGTCGACAACTTCGCCTCGACGACGGGCCGGTCGAGCGCGTCGGGTGCGCTCAAGACGCGACTCACCTACACGACGAGCCACGTGTGCCTCGCACCCGAGACCGCAAAGCTCGCCACCGTGTCGCCGATCCGACTCACCGGATTCACGCCCGGCGGCAATTACATCCTCGCAGCGTCGCTCGGCCAGACGCCGTTCCCGCTGCCGGCCACGCCCTCGTGCACGATCGCGCTCGACCTCGACGGGGTATTCCAGGCGTCCCAGACCGTCGGCGCGCCGCTATTCACGAACTACACCGGCCAGGTCGCCGCAAACGGCACCGCAACCCCGACCTTCCGGCCGCCGAACTTCCCGGTCCTGGTCGGCGTCAAGGTGTACCACGCAGCCGTCGGAATCAGCGGTTCGATCGTGTCGTGCTCGAACACCTCGGGCACCGAACTCGCGCCGTAGCCACACCGATACGTTTGCCTATCCGATGAACCCTACGGAGAAAATCCAAGTGAAGAAAATCGTCTTGAGCGCCGCGATCGCGGGGCTCCTCGCTGCCCCCGCGTTGGCGCAGAACTTCGGGCACTTCCCGAGCAACACGCCGACGACGGGCGGAGGCAACAGCTGGCCGATGAACTTCTCGTCGACGACGGGGCGCTTCATCCAGATCCTGAACCCCCTGGCCAGTGACCTGCCGACCGGCACGCCGCTGAAGATCACGGATGTCGCGCTCGCGCCGACGAGCTCGACCCAGTTCGTGTGCTCGGCCGACTTCCAGTTGCGCATGTCGCACCTGAACACGATGTCGACGTTCAACACGACGTCGACGGTCACGACGACGCCGAGCGCGACCTACGCGGCGGAGCTCGGCCCGGTCCCGACGAACCTGATCAATCGCGTGTCCGGCATCACGTGGGGCGGAGCGGCCAGCACGTGGAACGACTTCGGCCTCGACTCCCACTTCGGCTGGGACGGCCAAAGCGCGATCGTGCTCGAGATCCGCTACCGCGGCCAGAACACGGCCGGCGGCAGCTCGTGCCACTCGGATCCGGGGATCGCGCGCGTCTGGTCGAACACGACGTCGGCCGACAACTTCGTCGCGACGACCGGCTCCCCCAGCTCGAGTTCGGGGCTGAAGACGCGGCTCACGTATACGACGAGCCACGTGTGCGTCGCGCCGGAGACCGCGAAGCTCGGCACTCCCTCGCCGATCTTCCTCACCGGGTTCACGCCGGGCGGCACCTACATCCTCGCCGCCTCGCTCGGCCAGACGCCGTTCCCGCTGCCGGCCACGCCCTCGTGCACGATCGCGCTCGATCTCGACGGCGTGTTCCAGGCATCGCAGACCGTCGGCGCGCCGCTGTTCACGAACTACGCCGGACAAGTCGCTGCCAACGGAAGCGCGACCCCGCTCTTCCAGCCGCCGAACTTCCCGGTGCTGGTCGGCGTGAAGGTCTACCACGCCGCGGTCGGCATCAACGGTTCGATCGTGTCGTGCTCGAACACCTCGGGCACGCAACTCGCCCCGTAGCAGACCGCTACCGGCGCGACGCGCTCGCTTCGAGCGCGTCGCGCACGCTCTTTCGATAGCCCTCCCATCGGGCCGACCCGACGAACGCGTCGTGCGGCCCGATCGCGAGCCGGTCCCGGACCCGTGCAAGCCGCCCGTTCTCGCTCGCGAGTTGCCACACGGCTCGCCACGCCGCGTCGAAGCGCGGATCGAGCGCCAGCGCGGCGACGAGCGCGTCGATCGCCTCGTCGACCCGGCCGCTGGTCCCGAACACGACCCCACGGTAGTACGGCCACCACGGGTAGAGCGGTCGCCGCCGTGCGCGCGCGTCGAGACGCTGCAGCGCATCGCCCAGGCGGTCCGCGCGACGCTCGATCGTCAGGAACGCATCCCACGCGGGTCGATAGTCGCCGGCTCGCTCCAGCGCGTCGAGAAACGCGTCGAGCGCCGCTTCCGCCCGCCCCGCGCGCAACAGCCGATGGCCGAGGTAGTAATCCCACGCCGCCGATTCCGGACGGAGTCGACGCCCCGTGGCAATCTCGGCATCCGCACTCGGATCCCCGCGCTCGATGAGCCCGGCCAGCAGTTCGATTCGGCTCGGCGCGTGCGCAGGATCCCGCGCCAACGCCGCGCGAAACGCCTGCTCGGCCGCCGTGGGGTCGCCGCGTTCGCGCAACAGCAGCCCGCGATGGTAGTCGAACGCCGGTGCCGACGACTCGCGTGCCGCGTCCTCGAGCCATCGCACGAGCCGGTCGCGATCGTGCTCGACTCCGCGGAGCTTCGCGAAGAGGCGCGGGTCGGTCGGCGTCTCCCGCAACGCTCGCGCGTAGGCGTCGAACGCCGCGGCTCGATCCCCCGCGCGCTCCGCCAACGCACCGCGCACGCGGTGCAACCGCGCGGCGTCTTCGGGCGCGGTGTCGTGGGTGAAGCGGCACGCGAGCCCGTGGCGGACGGCGTCCGCTGCGCCGTCGACGTCGTCTGCCGCGAGCCGCTGCTCGGCCAGCACACCCCACGCCAGCGGATACTCGGGGCATGACTCGACCGCGCGTGAGAGCGCCGCCATCGCGCGCGCGCCGCGACCCGCCGCCAACTCGACCGTCGCGAACGAGAACTGCATCCGCGCCGACCGCGGCCGGTTCTCGACCGCGTGCGCATACAGCGTCGGATCATCGCGCCACACCGGCGTCCGCGCGACGACGACGATCGCCGACGCGAGACACCATGCGAGCCCCACCGCGGCCGCCCCGCGCGAGCGCCAGCGATCGAACGCCCACGCGACGACGAGGCACAACCCCAAGCTCGGCGTGTAGTAGAGCCGCTCACCGAACACGGTGCCGATCGTCTTGACGACGTTCGCGGTGATCGCGCTGAACCCGACGAACGCGGCGATCCCGAGCGAGACGAGGGGCGCCCGCCCCCGGATTCGGAACGCGAGGGCGACGAGTGCAGCGAGCACGAGCGCGGCCCCCCACCCGCGCGGGTCCGCGATGCTCGCGACCTTCGGTGTCGTCGCCGGCCCGTAGTCCGCGGCGAGCCCGAACGGCGCGAGCACGAGTCGCAGACCGTCAGCGACCCAGATCCAGCACGCGGTCGCGACCTGCTCGACGACGCCGACGTGCGCGAGCGGATTGACGACGAACGGGGGTGGGCGGAGCGGCCCGAAGTCGCGAATCACCGACCACCACGCCCACGCGAACACCACCGTGGGCAGTACGACGAACGGTGCGCCGCGCACGAGCCGGCGCACGACATCGCGCCCGGGCACACCTGCCTGCCCCCACGATTCGAGCACGATCCAAAACCCGATCCACGCGACCGCGCTCTCCTTCGAGCCGAGCGCGACGAAGAGCAGGACCGCCGCAACGCTTCGACGCGCCCACGGCCAGCGCGTACGCTCGGCGCCGGCGAGCGCCAGCACGGCGAGCGCCCCGCAGACGAACGCGAGCAGCTCGGAGCGCCCGACGATCGTCGCGACGACCTCGACGTGAACCGCGTGCACGCCGAAGACGAGCGCGGCCGCGACGGCGGCCGGGATCCCGGCCCCCAGGCGCCGCACGAGGACCCAGACGAGCGCGGTCGCGACGAGGTGGAGCAGCCAGTTCACGGCGTGCTGCGCGCGCGCGGTCGCGCGATGCTCGCGGCCGAGCAGGTGCGGCTCCGGCGGCGCCGACGCCGCATGGACGAGCGCGAAGCTCCACACGGTGATCGGTCGGTAGAGCGGGTCCTCGGGCGCGTGCCCCCGCCAGTAGTGCGACGCGAAGTAGTCGCCGATCGGGCGCAGGCGGTGGACCATCCCGTCGGGTTTCGGGATGCCCATCGCGGCCGGGCCGTCGTCCATCGCGTAGCCGTTGCCGAGCGCCGGCAGATAGAGCAACGCGGTGACGACCAGGACGGCCGGCAGTGCGAAGCGCGACAGGCGGTCGGACACGCGCGGTCCCTCCCATTGGCGAACGAACGCGAAGAGAATAGCATGGACCCATCGCGGCCGGATCGCCGAACACCGCCGCACACGACCGGATGGCATGAGCGACGCGACCCGACCGACTCGAACCCAGCGACTGATCGTCGCCGCAGCCCTGTGCACGTTCGTCGCGCTCGGTGTCGGGAGCATCGCGCGAAAGTCGCTCACCGGGGACGAAGTGGCGCACCTGCCCGCCGGTGCGAGCTACCTGCTCACCGGCGACTTCCGGCTCAACGCCGAGCACCCCCCGCTGCTGAAGATGCTCGCCGCGATTCCCGTCGTCCTCGCCGGTGCCGACGTCCCGCTCGACCACCCCTCGTGGGCGGAGGCGAAGACATCGCCCGATGCCCAGTGGACGTTCGGCGGCGTGTTCCTGTTCGAGCGGAACCGCGCCCGTCTCGACGAACTGCTCCTCCTCGGACGCCTGCCGATGATCGCGCTCGGCGCCCTGCTCGGCTGGTTCGTCTATCGACTGGCACGCGAACTGTTCGGCGCTGCGGCCGGCACGGCCGCGGCCGTGCTCTTCGCATGCAGCCCGACCGTGATCGCGCACGCCCGCCTCGTGACGACCGACGTCGGTGCGACCGCGTTCGGCGTCGGGTGCTTGTGGCTACTCGCGGTGTTCACCCGGACGGGCCGTCGACGAACGCTCCTCGCCGCGGGTGCACTCGCCGGTCTCGCGATCGCGAGCAAGTACTCGAGCCTGCTGCTGCTGCCGACCGTCGCGATGCTGGCGGTGGGTGCACTCGTCGCCCGTAGGGGCCCGTGGCACGATCGCCCCACGGCCGGCGCGCGGATCGCCGCTGCAGCGTTGGACGGCGCCGTGTTCCTCGTGCCGGCGCTGGTCGTTCCGGTGCTCTCGTTCGCCGGGGACGCGTCCGCGTTCCTCGGCGGGGCGGGTTCGGTATTCGCCAATCACGACCCGAACCATCGCTACTACCTGCTCGGCCACTACTCTCGAGACGGTTTTCGCAGCTACTACCCGGTCGCACTCGCGGTGAAGACCGCCCTTCCGGTGCTGCTGTGCGCACTGGCCGGCATGTGGTTCGCGTGGCGACGTCGTGCGAACGGCCCGCATCCGCTCGCGTTGGCGTTCGCGACGCTTCCGGCTGCGGTGCTGCTCGTCGCCGCGTCGTTCAACACGCACAACATCGGCGTGCGGCACGCGATGGGCGTCTATCCCGCGCTGTTCGTTCTCGGTGGCGTCACGCTCGCCGCGGCGTGGGGACGCGGTGGGGCACCACGCGTCGCCGCCGCGCTGTTGCTCGCGTGGCACGTCGGCGGCACTGCGATCGCGTTTCCCGACTACATTCCGTTCGTCAACGAATCGGTCGCGCTCGCCGGATGCGACGCGGCCGACGTGCTCGACGACTCCAACGTCGAGTGGGGACAAGACCTCCGCACGCTCGGCGACTTCGTCCGCGAGCAAGGGATCGACTCGCTCGCCCTGTCGGTCCTCTCGCCGACACCGCCGGCGATCTACGACATCCCGGCGCGTGTGATCCACCCGCGCGAGTGCTTCTTCCCGGAGCCGGGGTGGCATGCCGTCGGCGCCCATCCGCTCGTGCGCGACCGCATCTATCCGGTACCGGGGTTTCGGTTCCATTGGCTGCACGACGTCGACGAGGTCGCGCGCGTCGGTAACTCGATCTACGTGTTCCGGTTCCGGATTCTCGAGGACGGCGAACCGCCGGCGCGTGACTTCGACGGGACGCAGCTCACGCGCCGCGCATGGCACGACCAGGGCATCGCCTGGCTCCGAAGATCGTTCGCCGATTCGCCGAACGCCGGCCACCTCGCACACCTGCTCGCGGCGGAGTTGTGCCGCGCCGGTCGCGATCTCGCCGACGCCCGCGCCGCGTTCGCGACGGCGAAGCGGGCCGGCGTCGTCCGCGACGAGGACTTTGATGCGTTTCGGATCCGAACACTCCGCAACATCGACGCTGAGCAGGCAGCGCCGATCTCGAAGTGAGATGAGAAAAGAAACGGAGCGACGCGGATTGACAATCCCGCCGCCAACGCCATACCATCGGGATTACAAAGTGTGGCATTTCGAGGGACACGCGAGTCACTGCTCTTGGGGGCAGTGGGGTCAGGCAATTCCGGTAGCCGGCAAACGCACGGCGCCGTCACGGGGTCTGATCGGGACAATCACCGCGCACACTCGGTTGCCGATGTTGGATGGGAGTAGTGCCTTGAAGAAGCTTCTCTTGGCGGCTGCGGTCACCGGCCTCGTCGGTCTGCCGGCGGTCGCGCAGTTCGGACACTTTCCGAGCAACACGCCGACGACCGGTGGCAACAACAGTTGGCCGATGAACTTCTCGTCGACGACGGGTCGTTTCGTCCAGTTCCTGATCCCGGCGAACAGCGACCTGCCGACCGGCACGCCGCTGAAGATCACCGACGTCGCACTCTCGCCGAGCAGCACGACGCAATTCGTCTGCACGAGCGACTTCCAGCTGCGCATGTCGCATCTGAACTCGACGTCGACGTTCGCGACGACGCCGAACAACACGTACGCGGCCGACCTCGGCCCGTGCCCGACGAACTTGATCAACCGCACGGGCGGCTTCACGTGGGGCGGAACCGCCAGCGCGTGGAACGACTTCGGCACCGACTGCGATTTCGGCTGGGACGGCAAGAGCACGATCCTGCTCGAGATCCGTTACCGCGGCCAGAACATCGCCGGCGGTAGCCCCTGCAAGTCCGACGCGATCCCGCGCGTCTGGTCGAACTCGACGTCGGCCGACAACTACGTCGCCGCGACCGGCTCGCCGAGTGCCTCGGCTGGCCTGAAGACCCGCCTGACCTACGTCAAGGATCACATCTGCCTCGCCGCAGAGACGACGCAACTCGGTGTGGGTTCGGCGGTCTCGCTCGTCGGCTTCAACGTCGGTGAGTCGTATCAGATCGCCGCATCGCTCGGCCAGTCGCCGTTCTCGCTCGGCAACTGCAACATCTGCCTGACCGTCGACGGCGTCTTCTACGCGTCGCTTTCCGCGCTGCCGTTCTTCGGCGGCTACGCCGGCATCGCTGATGCCAACGGCAACGGCTCGGGCAAGTTCGTCCCGCCGGCCATCCCGGCCATCGCGGGCCTCTGCGTCTACCACGCCGCCGTCGGTGTGAGCCGCGCGGGCATCACCTGCACGAACACCGCCGGAACGCTCCTCGTTCCGTAGGTCTCGCGCAGCGACCACGATTCCTTTCGCCCTCGTTTGCGCTCGCGCGAACGGGGGCGTTCTCATGTACGCTCCCGTGCGCTACCCGCGGAAACGCGGACTCGAATTGACACTCTCGCCCCCGAGGCCTTACGATCGCTCCCCAGTGAGGCGATCAGAGAGACGCACTCCACTGCTCCAGGGGGGGGCGGTGAGTCGGAACCGATCCGATTGGGACATTGCCACGCAGCGCTCCATCGCCGATGTTGGATGGGAGTAGTGCGTTGAAGAAGCTTCTCATGGCGGCTGCGGTCACAGGCCTGGTCGGCCTCCCGGCGGTCGCGCAATTCGGTCACTTTCCGAGCAACACGCCGACCACCGGCGGCGGAAACAGCTGGCCGATGAACTTCGGCTCGACGACGGGTCGTTTCGTTCAGTTCCTCGATGCGACGAACAGCGACCTGCCGACCGGCACGCCGCTGAAGATCACCGAGGTCGCGTTCGCGCCGACCGGCACGACTCCGTTCGTGTGCTCGAGCGACTTCCAGATGCGCATGTCGCACCTGAACACGACGTCGACGTTCACGACGGTGCCGGACAACGTCTACGCCAACGACCTCGGTCCGTGCCCGACGAACTTGATCAACCGCACCGCCGGGTTCAACTGGGGCGGGACGGCGAGTGCGTGGAACGATTTCGGCACCGACTGTGACTTCGGCTGGGACGGCCAGAGCATCATCCTGCTCGAGATCCGTTATCGCGGCCAGAACACCGCCCAGGGCGTGTCGTGTCACTCCGACACGTCGATCCCGCGCGCGTGGTCGAACGCGACGACGGCGGACAACTACGTCGCGACGACCGCGACGCTGACGTCCGGCAGCGCTGGACTCAAGACGCGTCTGGGATACGTCAAGGACCACATCTGCCTCGTGCCCGAGACGACGCAGATCGGCAACAGCTCGGCCGTGTCGCTCGTCGGTTTCAACCCGGGCGAGTCGTTCAAGATCGCCGCGTCGCTGGGCCAGTCGCCGTTCTCGGTCGGCAATTGCAACATCTGCCTGACCGTCGACAACATCTTCCTCGCGTCGCTGCAGCCGCTGCCGTTCTTCGGCGGCTACAACGGCATTGCGGACGGTAGCGGCAACGGCGCCGGCAAGTTCGCGCCGCCCGCGATCACCGCACTCGTCGGCACGTGCGTCTACCACGCCGCCGTCGGCGTGAGCACTGCCGGCATCAACTGCACGAACACCGCCGGGACGATGCTCGTTCCGTAGGTCTCGCGCAACGACTACGGTTTTCGTCGCCCGCGTTCGCGCCCGCGCGAACGCGGGCGTCTTCATGTACGAGGAGCCCCCGTACGAGGAAACCCGCACAGAAAAACAGTAGCAGCGATGCGGCCGGCGCCGACATGTCGCCGCGAGACCCGTTGCGCGATTGACTCCGAGCCCGACACCGGCCTACGATCGACGCCGGGTTGGGACGCTCGCGAGACAACGGGAGACGGTTCTATGCGGAATCCGCTTACGACACTTCTGTTCGCTGCCGCAGCGATCGCACTCGCGGTCGCCACGACCGCGGCCCAGTTCGGCCACTTTCCGAGCGACACGCCGTCGTCGGGCACCCGCAACGGGTGGCCGTGGCTGTTCGCGTCGACGACCGGGCGCTTCGTCCAGTTCCTCGACCCGGCCAAGAGCGATCTGTCGACCGGCGCGCCGCTCAAGATCACCGACGTTGCGTTCGCGCGCGAGGGACCGCAGTCGACGCTCTTCAAGTGCTCGCGCGACTTCCAGCTGCGCATGTCGCATCTCAACACGACGTCGACGTTCACGACGGCGCCGAGCCCGACGTTCGCCGACGACCTCGGCCCGTGTCCGACGAACCTGATCCACCGCCGAACGGGCTTCATCTACTCGACGCCGACCGCAAACGTCTGGCACGACATCGGCACCGAGTGCGACTTCGGTTGGGACGGCAAGAGCATCATCGTGCTCGAGATCCGGTTCCGCGGGCACGACACGGCGCTGGGCTTCAGCTGCTGGGCAGATTCCGGAATCCCGCGCGGATGGGCGAACGCGCCGACCGCCGACAACTACGACGCACCGACCGCGACGCTGACGTCGGCGTCATTCGGCCTGAAGACACGGGTGGCATTCGTCAAGGATCACATCTGCCTCGTCCCCGAGACGACGCAACTCGGCGTCGGGTCGCTGGTCAGCCTCGTCGGATTCAAACCCGGCTCGGCGTTCCAGATCGGCGCGTCGCTCGGCCAGACACCAACGCCGGTGGGCAACTGCAACATCTGCCTGGACGCCGACGCGATCTTGTGGGCGTCGCTGAACGTCGGTCCGCCGGTGTTCGGCCGCTACGCCGGGATCAGCGACGCCAACGGCAACGGCACCGGACGCTTCCGCCCGCCGGCGAACCCGGCGCTCGCCGGCCTGTGCATCTACCACGCCGCGGTCGGGATGAGCCCCGTCGGCACGAGTTGCACGAACACCGCCGGCACGCGGCTCGTGCCGTAGCCGGGAGAGCGGCGGCGCACCGAGGAGACCAGGCAACCGAAGAGACCAGGCAACAAAAGAACCGGGCCGTGTCGTGGTGACACGGCCCGGTTCGTTGCGATCGCGAATGGTGGGCAGAGGCAGATTCGAACTGCCGACAACACGATTTTCAGTCGTGTGCTCTACCAACTGAGCTACCTGCCCGGTTGTCGGCCCGCGGTGCGGACCGCAGCGAATTATAGGCGGCGCTCGGGGTCGGTCAAGGTGGGGTCGTCGGTGAAGATCTTCCGGGCGCGGGCGATGTCGATCGCGATCTGCTCCCGGAGGGCTTCGACGCTGTCGAACTTCTTCTCGGCGCGCAGGCGGGCATGGAACGCGACGCCGACGGCCTCGCCGTAGATCGCCTCGTCGAAGTCCAGCACGTGCGTCTCGACCGTGAGCGGCGCACCCGGCCCGAACGTCGGGCAGACCCCGACGTTCGTGACCGCGGGGTAGATCCGGCCGTCGTCCCGTTCGAGGCTGGTCGCGTAGACGCCGATTCCCGGCCGGAGCTTCGTCTCCGGCGCGAGGTTGATCGTCGGGAACCCGAACGAGCGACCGCGCTGCTGCCCGAGGACGACCTGCCCTCGCAAGTGAAACGGTCGGCCGAGAAGGCTCGCCGCGGTCGCGACATCGCCGTCCCGGATCAGCTCGCGGATCAGCGACGACGAGACGACGCGATCACCGTGCATCACCGGCTGCTGGGGCCGCACCTCGAAGCCGGCTTCGCGCCCGAATGCCGCTAGCGATTCGATCGTCCCCTCGGCGTTGTGGCCGAAGCGAAAACCGTCGCCGACGACGACGCCGGTCAGCCCGAGGCCACGGCCGAGGAAGTCGCGCGCGAACTCCGATGCGGGCACGCGCGCCCGGCGATCGTCGAACGGCAGCAGCAACGTTGCATCGAACCCGAGGCTCTCGATGATCGACACGCGCCGCGGCAACGACACGATGAGGTCGGGCTTCTTGTCGAGCACGACCGAGTCCGGGTGGGTCGAGAACGTGATCGCGAGCGCCTGCCCCCCCTCGGCTCGGGCCCAGTCGATCGCCGCGCGGAGCACGCGCTGGTGCCCGGCGTGCACGCCGTCGAACACGCCGACCGCGCCGATGCGCGCGCCGCGTCCCGCCCCCCCGTCACCGACCATCGCGTGCCTTCGCCTGCTTCTCGAGTTCGCGGACCGCCTTCTTCGTCCCGAGCCGGTCCGCCGGGCTCATCCGCATCGTGAAGACGATGCCGTCGAGGTGGTCGATCTCGTGTTGCACGACCCGCGCGTGCAGGTCCTCGGCCTCCACCTCGAGGCGCTGGCCGTCGAGGTCCGTGTAGGCGTAGCGGATCCACGTCGCCCGCGCGACGTTGCCGAAGACCTTCGGAAAGCTCAGGCAGCCCTCCTCGGCGGTCTCCTCGCCGTCGTCCTCGAGGATCTCGGGGTTGATCAGAACGCGCTCGTCGCCCCGGTCACCGGACGGGCAGATGATCGCGAGCCGCTGGCTCCAGCCGACCTGTGGCGCGGCGAGCCCGATCCCCCGCGCCTCGTGCATCAATTCGATCATCTCCGCGGCGCGCGCACGCACCGCATCGTCGATCGACGCGATCGGCAGCGCACGCCGGCGGAGCACCGGATCCGGGTGATAGACGATCTGCAACGGTCGAGGTCTCCTCGCAGCGGTCCGCCGACGACGGGCGGGCAGAAGGAGTAGCACTGCCGGCCGGCCCCGGCCAGCACCGTTTGCTTGACTGAACTCGTTGCCACAAATACGATTGCGGCGGAAAAGACAACGCACACCGCCGCCCGGGGAGCGACCGCGCATGGACGTCAACAAGCACATCGAGAAGGCCGAAGAGGCGATGAAGCGAAGGAACTACGACTTCGCGATCAACCTCTTTCAACAGCTGCTGACAATCGACCCCGACAACGAGCGCGCGCGCACGGGGCACTACGAAGCGGCCCGCAAGGCGTGGGACATGAAGAACGCCGGCAAGAAGGGCAAGAAGGGTGCGGGTGTCGGGACCGGGCTCGGCATCATGATGCGCAGCGGCGGCCGCAAGGATCCCTCCGCGGTGATGGCCGCGTGCGACAAGGTGATCGCGAAGACACCGAACGATCCCAAGGCGCACGAGAAGCTCGGCTACGCGGCTTCGAAGGCCGGCCACTATCGCGCCGCGCTGTTCTCGTTCGCGAAGGTCGTCGAACTCGCGCCGGAGAACGTGCAAGCCGCGAAGAACCTCGGCAAGCTGCATCACAAGCTCGGCAACATCCAGGAGGCGCTCGACGCGTTCGACCGCGCACTGAAGATCGACCCGGGCGACCAGGAGTCGATCAAGGCGCGGAAGGACCTCGCCGCGGAAGCCGCGATTCACGGCCACGGCTACGCCGAGGCGAAGAGCACGATGGATCTGCTCAAGAACAAGAACCAGGCGAGAGAGCACGATCTGCTCGATCGCGTGGCGATGAACGAAGACGACGTGCGTGCGACGATCGAACTCGTCAACGAGAAGCTCGTCGAGACGCCGGACGATCGCAAGCTGCTGATGCGTCTCGGCGAACTCGAGGAGCAACGCGGCGATCTCGACGCGGCCCGCACCGCGTTCGAGCGCTTGCTCGGCGTCGACCCGACGAACTTCGACGTCAAGGAGCGCATCGGCGACCTTCGAATTCGTGACGCTGAAATCGCACTCGAGCGCGCGCGGGCCGGCGGAGACGCCGACGCGACGGCCGACGCGACCGCGGCGCTCGAGCAGACCAAGGTCGAGGAGTTCGGCTGGCGCGTCGAAGCGCACCCGACCGACTTGCCGCAGCGCTTCCGCTTCGGTGAGGCCCTCTTCCGCGCCGGCCGACTCGACGACGCGATCGCCGAGTTCCAGAAGACCGTCAAGGACCCGCGAAAGCGCCTCGACTCGCAGGTGATGATGGCGAACGCCTTCATGAAGAAAGGCATGCTCGACCTCGCCGCCAACCAGCTCGAGAAGGCCCTCGACGTGGCCGGCGAGGGCTCCAAGCGCGGGATGGACATCCGCTACGCGCTCGGCAAGGTCTGCGAGAAGAGCGGCGACGTCGAATCCGCCCGGCGCCACTACCTCCACATCTACGAGCGAGACATCGGGTACAAGGACATCCGCCAGCGCCTCGAAGGGCTGGACCAGGGCTGACCCCGGTGCTACAAGGAGCGTTCGCGGCCCCCGGTCCCGCCCTCGGCGGCTCGGCCGGGCCCTGATGCCGCATCCCGACAAGAACACCGAACCAACGCACCTAACCAACGCCCCTAACCAACGCGTCGACAGCGGCTTAGGCAGCCAAGCACGGCTCCGAGACGGCGGCGCATCCGGAGAACTCGATGGCTCACTCCAACCAGGCGAAGAAGCGCGTCCGCCAAAACGAGGTGCGCCGCGTCCACAACAAGGCGATCAAGTCGAGCATGCGCTCGGCCGTGAAGATCACCCTCCAGGCGGTCGAAGCCGGAGACGCCGCGAAGGCGCAGAGCGCGCTGGCGCTCGCGATGAGGCGCCTAGACAAGGCGGCCAAGACGAACACGATCCACCAGAACGCCGCGAACCGCCAGAAGAGCCGCCTCGCGGCGAAGGTCGCCGCGCTGGCCTGAGTCTGCACCGCCTCGCCGCGACGAGCGACGGCCGTCCGCCCCACCGGGCCGACGGCCGTCGCTGTGTACGCCGTCTACCGCGTCCCGAAGACCCTCGGATAGCGGTAGTAGACCTCGAGGCACATCGTCATCAGCGCGGTCGAGTAGACGCGTCCGCCGTCGGCGCCCCACGGCCCCAGCGGCGGCCACGACCCGCGCTCGCACCCGTCGATGCACTGGTGGTCGATGATCGCGCGCTTCATCGCCTTGTTCCACCGGCGCCAGTCGTTGCCGCCCACCTGGAACAGCGCGAGCGTGCCGTAGTACCAGTAGTAGTGGTCGATCGAGCCGTCGTTCTCGTTCCACCGCGGCAGTCGCTCGACGCACAGACGCGCGCCGCGACGCATCGCGGCCGCGTGACGTGACTCGTCGCCGAGCGCCGAACCGATGAACGCGCGCGACAGCATCGCGACCGCGGTGACCGCCTCGCTCTTCGCGCGTGGCCATCGCTCGTCTCGCCCGTCGGCGCGCACCGGGCTGACGCCGGGCTGCACGTAGCCCACGCGGCCGGTCGCGTCGTCGGTCATCCGATCGAGCCACGCGGCGGCGCCCTCGAATGCGGACGGGCTCACCTGGATCCCGGCCGCCTGTGCGCTCTTCAACGCCATCACGACCCACCCGGTCACCGAGGTGTCGTTCTCGCCCGACTGCGGCGAGTAACGCCACGCGAGCTTGCCGGTTCCCGACGGGTTCGGGTTCTGCGCGCGCTCGAGGAACGCGGTCGCCTTGACCACCGGTCGACGCAGCATCGGGCTGCCGGTCATGCCGTATGCTTCGGCCATCGCGAGCGTGCAGATCGCATGCGAATACATGAAGTGTCCGCTCTGCACGCCGAAGCAGCCCTCGGGATCCTGGATCCGTCGGAGGAAGCGAATCCCCGTCGCGACGTTGTCCTTGAAGCGACCACTGCGGTGCGTGTGCCCCGCGCCGAGAAACGCGAGAAGCGCCAGGCCGGTCACGCCGGCATCGTAGGCCGGGTAGCCCTTGCCGTCGCACAGGTTGCCGTCGCAGAACTCGCTGTAGCCATCGGCATCCCAGTAGCCGTCTTCGGGCACCTGATGACGCGCCAACCAGTCGAGACCGGCTTCGGTCGGACCGTTCAGTTCGTCATCCGGCCGCTGGAAGCGACGGGCAAACGCACCGCCGCCACCCCGACCGGGAGGACCGCCGAGGCCGCCACCGAGCCCGATCGCGGTGTTCGACTGGCTCGCGTCGAAGACCGTGTCGCTGGATGCGTCGTCTTCGGACGCGTTGTCCTGCTCGGTCGCGTCGTCGTCGGTCTCCGGAACGTCGACGGTGACATCGTCGATCCGCTCGGGCTCGATCTCGTCGGGAACCGGCTCCGGCGGTTTGATCTCGACCAGTTCGTCCGGGGGCGCTGCGTCGAGCGTCGCTTCGACGCGCTTCGCCTCCTCCGGCGGGATCGACGAGAACTCGACGTTCGCGAGCACGAGAAACGCGATCGCATGAACGACGAGCGACGTCAGGAACCACGGCGTCTTGCGCAGTCGTTCGTAGAGCAGAGCGTCGAAGTCGGTCTCGTGCGGGACGCGGGCGGGCGCGGTCGGCATCGCGTTCTCTCCTTCCGGGAGCGCGACGGACATCGGTCCGTCGGCCTGGGGTCGGTCCGCGGCGCCGAGCGATCAGCCTCGGCGCCGCGAAAGAATCGGGCGTTGCGCGCGGAGAGAAGAACGCGCAGCGCCGGCGAGTGGTTCGCGGTTTATCGCGTGCCGAACACGGCCGCGTATCGATGCGCGAGTTCCATCGACAGTGCGCTCATCACGGTCGAGTAGACGCGACCGCCGTCCTCGCCCCACGCACCGAGCGGATCCCACGACCCGCGCGCGCAGCCGTCGACGCGCTGGTGCCGACCGATCGCGTCGAGCGTCGCCTTGCGCCACGCCTTCCAGTCCTCGCCGCCGAGGCGGTGCATCGCGAGCGTCCCCCACAGCCAGTAGTAGTGGTCGATCGAACCGTCCGTCGGATCCCAATCGGGCAAGCGTTCGAGGCACAGTGCCGCCGACTTGGCCATCTCGGCTTGGTGATCGTCGGGGACACCGAGCACCGTCGTCAGCGCATCGCGACCGACGATCGCGATCGCGGTGATCGCTTCGCTCTTCCGACGCGGCCACTTGTCCTGGCGCCCCTCGGCGCGGACCGGGCTGACGCCCTGCTGCACATAGCCGACGCGCCCCGAGTCGTCGGTCATCCACCGATACCACTCGCGCGCCCCCTCGAGCGCGGTCTGGGAGACGTTGATGCCCGCGCGATGCGCACTGACGATCGCGAGCACGCACCAACTCGTCACCGACGAGTCGTTGTCCCCCGGCTGGATCGAATAGCGCCAGCCCAACTTGCCGTCGCTGTCGCGCGGGTTCGGGTTCTGCGCTTTGTAGAGGAACTCGAGCGCCTTCTCGACCGGGCGCTTCAGCATCGGGCTCTTCGTCAGTCGAAAACTCTCGGCCATCGCGAGCGTCGCGGCCGCGTGCGCATACATGAAGTGGCCTTGCTGAACCCCGAAGCAACCGTCCGGCCCCTGAACCCGGCGGAGGAACTTCACGGCGTCGGCGATCCGCGCGCGATACGGCCCCTTCTGGTGTGTGTGGCCGCTGCCGAGGAACGCCAGCACCGCGAGCCCGGTCAGCCCGACGTCGTAGGTGGGATAGCCCTTGCCCTCGCATCGGGTGGTGTCGTTGCACGACTCGGCGAAGCCGTCACCGTCCCAACCGCCCTCCTTCCCCTGGTGGCGCGCGAGCCACTCGAGCGCGCGGTCGACCGCGTATTCGATCCGCTCGGCCGCGTCGTCGCCGTTGTCCTGGGCGGCGGCAGGCGGCACGAGGGGCGCGGCGAGGAGTATCGATGCGAGTACGATGAGGCGCATGTCGATCGTCCCTTCGAAATTTCCGACGACACGCCGCGTACGGACCTCGCACGCGGCGGCGGTCGGTAGCCGCCCCCCCCAAACGGGCCCTCTCGGCCACGGGTTCGCAAAAACAGGCCGCGCCGGCGTGAAACCGCGGCCCGGTCGGCGGCGAAGCCCACCGCAACCGCTCTTTCTTCGAGGAATCGCCCATGCTACCGATCGGTCCCGCCCTCGGCCTGCTGCTCGCGACGATCGCGACCGGCTGCAGCAGTGTCACCCCGAACCGAAACCCCGTCGGCGAGCCGTTTCCGACCGTGCGCGGCACATCGCTCGCCGGGGCGGACTGGACGCTCCCCGGCGATCTCGCGGGCGCACCCGCGCTCCTGCTGATCGGCTACGTGCAGAACGCTCAGTTCGACCTCGACCGCTGGATGGTCGGGATCGACCAACTCGGCATCGAGGTTCGCTACTACGAGATCCCGACGATCGATGGCCTCGTCCCCGGGCTGTTCGCCGGCTCGATCGACGGCGGGATGCGGCGCGGCATTCCCGAAGAGCTCTGGGGTGGCGTGATCACGGTCTACGGCGACGCCGATCGCATCGTCGCGTTGACGGGCGACGAGAATCCGAACAACGGGCGAATCGCTCTGCTCGACGGCGACGGTCGAATCGTGTGGTTTCACGACCGCGGTTTCTCGCCGCTCCACCTCCGGCAGCTGGCGGACGCCGTGCGTGCACTCACACCGCCGGCGACGGAACCGGCATCGACAGACCCTGCATCGACAGGCCCGGCATCGACCGACGCTGCATCGACGTGGCCGCAGTGGCGCGGTCCCTCCCGCGATGGCCACTCCGCAGGCGCACCGTGGCCGACGTCATTGGATGACGACGTCCTCCGCGAGCAGTGGCGCGTCGAACTCGGCCCGGGCTACGGTGGCCCGATCGTCACCAAGGATCGTGTCTTCACGGTCGAGACCGAGGACAAGCGCGACGAGGTCGTGCGCGCGTTCGACCGCGCGACCGGCCGACGCCTCTGGGAGACCCGTTGGCCCGGTGCGATGAAGGTGCCGTTCTTCGCGGCGCGCAACGGCAGCTGGATTCGATCGACGCCCGCGTGGGACGGCGAGCACCTCTTCGTCGCCGGGATGCGTGACGTCCTCGCCTGCCTCGACGGCTCGACCGGCGACGTCGTCTGGCGCGTGGACCTCGCCGACCGCTACGAGGCGACACGCCCCGCGTTCGGTTGCGTGTCGAGCCCCTTGGTCGACGGCGATCACGTCTACCTGCAAGCCGCGGGCGGCGTCGTCAAGCTCGACAAGCGAAGCGGCGAGTCGGTGTGGCGTGGCCTCGTCGACGGCGGGGGCATGCAGGGGTCGGCGTTCAGTTCGCCGCTCCTGACGACGCTCGCCGGTCGTCGTCAGCTCGTCGTTCAATCGCGCAAGGAGCTCGTCGGACTGGACCCGGAGTCGGGCGCGCGTCTCTGGGGCACACCGATCAAGGCGTTCCGCGGCATGAACATCCTGACGCCGACCGTCGACGACGGACGCCTCTTCACGAGTGCCCACTCGGGACGCGCACAGGCGTTCTCGATCGTGCCCGACGAGGCCGGGACCGGGCTGACGCCGCAACGCCAGTGGGACAACAAGCTCCAGGCGTACATGTCCACGCCGATCGTCATCGACGGTCACGCCTATCTGCACCTGCGGAACCGCCGCTTCGCGTGTGTCGAACTCGCCACCGGCGCGATCCGATGGATCACGTCGAAGCCGTTCGGACACTACTGGTCACTCGTCGGGCGTGACGGGCGGATCCTCGCGCTCGACCAGGACGGAACGCTCCGGTTGATCGACGCGTCGCCCGAGCGCTTCACGCTGCTGGCTGAACGCGTCGTGGCCGAGCGCGACACGTGGGCGCACCTCGCCGTCGCGGGCGATCAGCTCTTCGTCCGCGCGATCGACGGCCTCGTGGCCTATCGACTGGGCGCGCCCGCGACACGCTGATCACCGCTCGCTCCGTACACGACGAGGGCCGGCGCGCCGTGCGCCGGCCCTCGGTCGATGTCGGTCGGGTATCGGCTACTTCGTGCCGAACACCTTGCCGTAGCGATAGTAGACTTCGAGGCACATCGTCATGATCGCCGTCGAATAGACGCGGCCGCCATCTTCACCCCAAGGACCTTGCGGGTCCCACGAGCCACGCTCGCAGCCCTCCTTGCGCTGGTGATCGATGATCGCCTTCTTCATCGCCTTGTTCCACTTCTTCCAGTCGGACCCGCCGACCTGGAACATCGCGAGCGTGCCGTAGTACCAGTAGTACTGGTCGATCGAGCCATCGCCTTCGACCCACTTCGGCAGACGCTCGACGCACAGGCGTGCGCCCTTCTTGATCCAGTCCTTGTGCGCGTCCTCGTTGCCGAGCGCGTCACTGATGAACACGCGGGTCAGCATGCCCACGGCGGTGATCGCCTCGCTCTTGGAGCGCGGCCACTTCTCCTCACGGCCCTCGGAACGCACCGGGCTGACACCCGACTGCACGTAGCCGATACGACCGGTCGCGGCATCGCTCATCTGGTCGAGCCAGACGTGCGCGCCCTCGAACGCCGACGCGTTGACCTCGAGGCCGGCCGACTTCGCACTCTTCAGTGCCATGACGACCCACCCGGTGACCGACGTGTCGTTGTCACCCGGCTGCACCGTGTAGCGCCACGCGAGCTTGCCGGTGCCCGACGGGTTCGGGTTCTGCGCCTTGTAGAGGAACTCGAGCGCCTTCTCGACCGGACGCTTCAGGATCGGACTGGCCGTCATCCCGTACGCCTCGGCGAGTGCGAGCGTGCAGCACGCGTGCGAATACATGAAGTGGCCGGCCTGGACGCCGAAGCACCCCTCCGGATCCTGCACGCGGCGGAGATACTTGATCGCGTCGGCGACGGTCTTCTTGTACTTGCCCGCCTGGTGCGTGTAGCCCGCACCGAGGAACGCGAGCAGCGCGAGGCCGGTGATGCCCGGGTCGTAGGTCGGGTAGCCCTTGCCGTCGCAGATGTTGCCCTTGCAGAACTCCTGGAAGCCGTCGCAATCCCAGTAGCCGTCGTCCGGCGTCTGGTGCTTCGCGAGCCACTCGAGACCGAGCTCGACCGCTTCCGCGGTGCCCTGGCCACCGTAGCGCTTCATGCGACCGCGGCGACCACCGCGACGTCCACCGAACGCGCCGCCGGCACCACCACCGAGGCCGATCGCCGCGTTGGACTGCTTGCCCTCGTACGGCTGGTCGGAGACGGCGTCATCCTCGGACTCGGCGTCGGTCGTCTCGACGTCGTCCTCGGTCTCCATCTCTTCGACCTCGGGCTCCTCGATCGGCTCCTCTTCAGGCTCCTCCTCCTCGGGCTCCTCTTCAGGCTCCTCTTGGAGTTCCTCTTCCTGGGGCTGCTCGAGCTTCGCCTCGACCTTCTTCTTCTGGTCCTGCGGAATCGACGAGAACTCGACGTTCGACAGGATCAGGAACGCGACGAGGTGCAACACGAGCGAGATCATGAACCACGGCGTCTTGCGCAGTTGCTCGTAGAGGACCTCGTTGAAGTCCTGCTGCGGTGGATGCCAATAATAGTCGTCGGGCTGCTGCTGCGGCATGCGAGATCATTCCTCACTGGGGCGGCCGGTCGACCGCATCGGGTCGGCGGCACCTCGGCCTGTGTTGGACTGGCCTAATATTGGAGTTGTCGTCTACCGGTCTGGTCGCTTCGTGGACCCCGGTTCGGCAAACGCATCGCGGCTCGGGCGCGTTCACCGCATTTTAGGATTTTTCGGGGCGGAAGCCAATCGTCCACCCGGCCCCGGCGAGAAACCGCTGAATCGACACAAGTGGCTTACAGGAAGTCATTTACCGAGGATCATCGACAGGACGTCGGGCGCGATCGGCGGCTTGCCTTGCGGGCGCAGGAGCCACCGGCCGAGCTCACGGGGCCGAATGTCGGCCTCCCGGAACAGGCGAGCGCGCATCAGGTCGAGCAGTCGGGAGAACTTCTCGGAACGCAGCTGCTCCTCCAGTTCCTCCTGGACCTCCTCGAAGCCTCGCGTCGCCGCCTCCTGCTTCTTCGCGACCTGGAAGACCGCGAAGACGCCCCGTGCGAGCTCGAAGACGTCGCTGACCGCCCCCTCCTTGGCCGCGAACGCCCATCGCTTCACGTCCGCGTGCAGGCCGCTCGCGAGGTCGAACGACGTGAGGTCCTCGACGGGGCGGGTCAGGTCCGCGGCACCGAGTCCGAGTTGCGCGTCGACTTCGGCGGGGTCCTGGCCGGAGGCGAGCGCCGTCCGCGCCCGATCGGCGAGCGCGCGCGCCTTGTCGACCCCGCCGTGCGCCGCCGCGGTGATCGTCGCACGACGCAGCCACACGGCAGCCTCCACCTTGTAGCGGGCGGCGTTGTGCCGGTAGTAGTCGCGGATCTCGCGCGGCGAGACCCGCGCGCTGAATCGGCGATACCGCTGCCCCCACGGCGTCGAGAAGAAATTCGCCTGGAAGAACTTGTGCCGAAGCAAGCGCTCGCGTTCGGCCTCGCGGGCCTGCGAGAGCGTGAGGCCCTTCGCCTGCAGCGACCGCATGTACTCCATCAGCGACCCGGCCGCGCGCTGCTGCTCGTCCACGGCCTTGTCGAGCTCTTCGGTCGTGATGCGGATGTCGCCCGCCTTGCGCGCCATTTGCACGAGCAGCTTGTTCTCGATCACGCGATGCAGCTGCTTCATCGTCTCGCGGGTCAATTTCGCGATGCGGTCGTCCTCGTTGCGGTACTCGAGGCTGCCGGCGACGTCGAGCACCGGCTCGCGGATCTCGGCCCACGTGATCGCCTCGCCGTTGACGACGACCGCGATGCTGTCGAGGCGGCGTTTCTCGCCGACAGGCGGCGGTGGCGCGTCGTTCCCGGCGGGCGCGGGCTTCGCCGCCGGCTTCGCAGGTGCAGGGTCCTGCGCAACGAGCGACGACGCGAGCGCGAGCCCGGCGATGAGGATGGCGAGCGATCGGTGCATCGGCGTCTCCGGGGAGCTGCGTCACACGAACGCAGCCTGCGAACAGTATAGGGCAAGAGGCAGAGGGATGCGCGGGGTTGCCGTTCGTCCGGCTCGTGACATCCAAGTGCGCGGGCATGTCGAGCGTCTCTACTGCCGCGTGTTGTTGTCACCCCCGGGATCGCTTCGCGATCCGCCCCCTGAAGGGGCCTGGCGTCGCGCCAGGCGGCCCGTGCGCTCCACGGATCGTGCGGTGTTGTGTCGGCTACCTGTCCGGACGCCGCAGGTCGTCGTCGCAGGAATCCGTGAGCCGATATCGTCGCGCTTTGACGCTGAAACGCGACGCTCTTCGCGCACGGATGCATCCGTGAAGCGACATTGTCGTGTTTCGCGACGATATCGCCCAACGGATGCACTGTTGCACCGCCGAGAGTCGAGGCGTCGGGTAGTGGTGTTCGCACGACGACCTGCGGCGTCCGGACCGGTACGCGTCAGAGCTCCGCACGATCCGTGGAGCGAACGGGACGCCTCTGTCGATGCGAAGACAGGGACCACTGCCCGACGCTGGTCAGATGCGGGCGCCGCCGTGGTTGAGCAGGCCGATCACGAACTCGAGGAACGCCTCCGGGTCGTTCGGTGGGCCGTCGAAGGCCGCGAACAGCGTCGTCTCCTCGAGGAACTTCGCGCGGCCGCCGCACTGGCCCAGGAAGTGGCTCATCAGGACCTCGGTCCGAAACGTCAGCAGCGCGCCGTCGACCTCGCCCGAGCGCACGGCCGCCTCGATACCCACGGCGGCGGCGCCGTGCTGGATCCGGCTGATCTCGGCGAGCGCGAACACCTCCGGCGGCGGTTCCCCGAAGCGGTCGCGGAGTTCGCCGAGCACGTCGTCGCGGTCGGCGCGGTCGCGCACGCCGCCGAGCAGTCGCAGCACGTCCATCTTCACCTTCGCGTCGGGTCCGATCCACGCGTCGTCGAGGAACGCGGGCACCCGCAGGTCGAGGTCGACGTCGGGCGGCGCCGGCTCGACCTCGTTCGCGAAGCGCTTGATCGCCGAGCGCAGCAGTCGGCAGTACATCTCGTAGCCGACCGACGCCAGGTGCCCGGATTGCTGCGCGCCGAGGATGTTGCCGGCACCGCGGATCTCGAGGTCGCGGATGGCGATCTGAAACCCTGCACCGAGGTCGGAGAACTCCTCGATCGCCTTCAGACGTCGGCGCGCGTCGTCGTTCAGCCCACCGGGGCGCGGGATCAGGTAGGCGTACGCCTGTCGCTCGTGCCGGCCGACGCGACCGCGGAGCTGGTGCAACTCCGACAGGCCGAGGCGATCGGCCTCGTTGATGATGACCGTGTTCGCGTTGGGGATGTCGAGCCCCGACTCGACGATCGTCGTGCAGACGAGCACGTCGACTTCGTGATCGACGAACGCGACCATCACGTCTTCGATCTCCGCCGCACTCATCTGCCCGTGTACGATGCCGTAGCGTGCCTCCGGCACGAGCTTGCGCAACTTCTGGGCGATCCGGTCGAGTCCCCGCACGCGGTTGTGCACGAAGAACACCTGCCCCTCGCGCTCCAACTCGCGAAGGACCACCTTGCGCACGAGGTCCGCGTCCCACGGCACGACCTCGGTCCGAATCCGCATGCGACCGGGCGGCGGCGTACGCAAACTCGAGATGTCGCGCACGTTGATCAGGCTCAGGTGCAACGTCCGCGGGATCGGCGTCGCCGAGAGCGTGACGACGTCCACGGTCGCGCGCAGTCGCTTGAAGAACTGCTTGTGCTCGACGCCGAAGCGCTGCTCCTCGTCGATCACGACGAGGCCGAGGTCCTTGAACGCCACGTCGTCGGACGCGATCCGGTGCGTGCCGATCAACACGTCCACGCGGCCCGCAGCCGTATCCTCGACGATCGTACGCTGTTCCTTCGGCGTGCGGAACCGGCTCAGCACCTCGACGCGCACCGGAAAGCCGCGCATCCGCTCCGCGATCGTCAGCCAGTGCTGCTGGGCGAGCACGGTCGTCGGGACGAGCATGCCGACCTGCTTGCCGCCCGCGACCGCCTTGAAGATCGCGCGCACCGCGACCTCGGTCTTGCCGAAGCCGACGTCACCGCAGATCAGCCGATCCATCGGCCGCGGCGACTCCATGTCCGCTTTCACCGCGCGGGTCGCGTCCACCTGGTCGGGCGTATCCTCGTATGGAAACGCCGCCTCGAAGTCGGCCTGCATCGAATCGTCCGGCGGGAACGCGAAGCCGGGTGCGCGCTCCCGCGTCGCCTGCAGATCGAGCAGTTCGCTCGCGAGGTCGAGCACCGCGAGCTCGACCTGGTCCTTGGTCTTGCGCCAACGCGTGCCGCCGAGGCGGTGGAGCTTGGGCCCCTCCTCGCTCGCGCCGATGTACTTCTGCACGAGTTCGATCTTCGCGACCGGCACGTAAAGACGCGCGTCGTCGCGATACTCGATCAGCAGGAACTCCTCGGTGACGCCGTTTCGCTCGAGCTTCTCGATCCCGAGGTAGCGGCCGATGCCGTGCGTCGCGTGCACGACGTAATCGCGCTCGCGCAGCTCGAAGAACTCGCGAATCGGTGCGCTGCGGATCGCCCGCCGTCCGGAACCGCCGCCCCCCCGCGTCGTCTCCCGATCGCGGGCGACCAGTTCGTGGTGCGATACCGCGGCGACCTTCGCCTCGCGCCACTGAAACCCCGCCGAGATCCGCCCGGCTTCGATCGACACGTGCTCGGCAATCGCCGGGGACCGCTCCGCGATCGCTCTCGCCAAGCGCTCGCGATCCACGGCATTCGGCATGAACAGGTGCAGTCGATCGTTGCGGGCGAGCAGCCGTTCGAGCATCGCCACCGTCGCATCGTCGCCGGCGCTCTCCCGCCGCAGTGCTTCGACGCTCTGGGTCTTGAAGTTGATGATCCCGGTGCCGGGCGGCAACGGCATGCCGTTGATGCGGACGCGCACGGCCGGCGTTTCGCCGCCGAAGAGCGCCTTCTCGGCCCCCTTCACATCGGACACCCGTTCGGTGAGCGCTTCGACCTCGCGGAGAAACAGGAGCGAGCCGCCGGGCAGGAAGTCGAGCAACGCGCGCGCGCCCTTCGCGCCCTGAACACGGAAGTCCGCCGCGCGCAACGCCGGGAACCGCGCGACGAGCACCGGCGTCGTGCTGCGCTGCGTCGCCGGGTCGAACTCGCGGATCTCCTCGACCTCGTCGTCGAACAGCTCGATCCGAATCGGGCGCTGGGCACCCCACGGAAACACGTCGACGACGTCGCCGCGCACCGCGACCTCGCCGGCCGATTCGACGCGCGGCACGCGCAAGAACTCGCGCGACGTCAGCTTGGCGACGAACGCCTCGACGTCGAGCGTCTCCCCGGGGCGCACGCGGATCAGGCACTGCTCGTACGATTCACGCGACACCATCGGCCCGAACACCGCGCGCACCGGCGCGACGATCATCCGCGGGTGGGGATTCATGAACACGTCGCGCAGCACGGCGAGCCGGTCCGCGTAGGCCTCGGGGTCGAAGCCGGCGTCGCGTCGCTCGACCGTGCGCAACGGCGGCAAGACGAGCGCGTCGCCCGCGTCGAGACCGAGCGTTCGCAGGTCGTCGACCGCGTCGCGCGCGTGTTCCAGTGTGTCGACGACGAGCAGCGCCCGTCGGCGGACGCGGTCGGCGAGCAGCCCGGCGATCACGTTGGCCGACGCGCCCCACAACCCGCCCAGGAAGCGGGGCGTCCCGGCGGAGAGCGCATCGGCGACCGCGTCGAACCGCGGATCGGCGAGTAGCGCGTCGGCGAGCGTCGCCTCAGCCACGGGCATCGTCTTCGTCGGCGAGCGTCTCCCAGGCGACGCGCGCGGCACGCTGCTCGGCGCGCTTCTTGCTCGCCCCGCTCGCGGCCGCGAACGTCCGCGAGCCGATCACCGCGACGACCGAGAAGCGCTTGGCGTGGTCCGGCCCGGCCTCCCCGACGACGCGATACGTCGGCGTGCAGGCGAAGTCGCGCTGCGCGAGGTCCTGCAGCAACGACTTGTAGTTGCGCTCGTGGCGGTTGCGGACGACGTCGGCGAGCGAATCCGCGAGGTGTGCGAGGATGAATGCCCGTGCCGGCTCGATCCCGCCATCGAGGTAGATCGCCGCGACCACCGCCTCGACCGCGTCGCTCACGAGCCCGTCGGGCAGCGCGCGACCATCCCCCACGCCCTTGCCGACCGCGAGGCACGCATCGAGCCCGATCGCGCGTCCGCACCGCGCGAGCACGGGCGCACTCACGACGACCGACTTGATCTGCGTGAGGCTTCCCTCGGGCTGCGTCGGCAGCGACCGGAACAGGTGCTCGCTGATCACGAGGCCGAGGACCGCGTCGCCGAGGTACTCGAAGCGCTCGTTGCTCGGGCGGTCGGGCGTCTTGACGGAGGAATGGGTCAGCGCGCGCTCGAGCAACGCGACGCGCTCGAACCGGTATCCGATCCGCTCCTGACACGCTTCGAGGCGGTTCATCGCGTTGCGTCCATCCTCGCGCTCATCCTCACCCGGGGATCCCGAAACGCGATTGGACGATGCGCGCCGCGAGGAGCGAGACTGGAGCGGAAGACGGGATTCGAACCCGCGACATTCGGCTTGGGAAGCCGACATTCTACCACTGAATTACTTCCGCTCCGGAAGGCGGACCGTCGTTCCCCGGTCCTCGCTTCTCTCTTACTATAGAGGCGTGACGACCCCAAGTTCAACCGCCGGTCCGGCCGCGGACGTGCCCCCGCCCGACGATCCCCCGAGTCTCCCGCGCTCGCCCGCTCCCCGCTTCGACCCGATGTCGGTGCACCGCCAGGTGCGGGTGCCGCTGGAGGGCACCGCGCTGATCCTCGGCATCATCGCGGTCGGGACCGCGTCGACGATCACCTGGCTGCTGGGCGAGATCGGTTTCACCAACCCGGGCCTGTCGATCGAGACCGGTGCACTCGGCCGACTCGAGCCGCGCGGGCTGTTGTTTTCGTTCTGGGGCTGGGCGACGAGCATCCATCCGGCGGCGACGGTGTTGATCGAGCTCTGCCTGTGGCCGCTGATCGGGGTCGCGATCGCACGCACGGTGATCGTGCGCGTCCGCGACAACGATCCGACCGGCGTGCGAACCGCACTCGGGTTCGCGCTCCGCCACCTGTCGAAATCGCTCGCGTTCGTCGGCCTGATCAGCTGCACGCTTGTGATCCTCGCGTCGCCCTACGTGCTGCCGACCGTCGTTTCGCTGATCCCCGGCGTCGGCGACACCGTCGGCCCGGTGCTCTACGTGATCTGCGGCCCGGCGATGTTCTTCTTCGCGTTCGTCGGGATCTTCGTCGTGCTCGCCGGCTTCCCCGCGGGCTACCTGTTCATGCCGGCCGCCGTCGCCGCGAAGGAAGGTCCGTTCTTCGACTGCGCGTCGCGCTCGATCGGCTACGCGTTCTCGCGACCGTTCCTGTTCACGTGGGACGCGTTCAAGATCGGACTCTTCGCCTACCTCGTCTACGCGCTCGGAACGAAGGGGCTCGTCTGGCTGATCAAGGAGCTGCCGACGCTGTTCGGCCTGCTCCCGTCGATGGTCGACGCGTCCCCGATCGCCAGCGAAGTCCAGTGGGCGATCATCACGCTCGTCCGGATCCTGACCGGCGGCTTCGTCGCCGCCTACGTGTTCGGCGCGGGAACGCTCGCCTACCTGAACCTCCGGTTCGAGGTCGACGGCATCCCCTACGGCGGTCCGAACCCCGGCACCGCGGATCCCGGCGCCGAGGCGTAGCGCGGCCGGCCTACCGGGCGTCGCGCTGTTCGTGCAACTCGTGGAGTTGCGCGTAGAGCGAGCCGCGTGCGAGCAACTCGTCGTGGGTGCCCTTCTCGACGATCTCGCCGTCGCGCATCACGACGATCAGGTCGGCGCGACGGATCGTGCTCAACCGGTGCGCGACCGTGAGTGTCGTGCGCCCCTGCATCAGCCGGTCGAGCGCTTGCTGCACCGCCCGCTCGACCCGGGAGTCGAGGCTCGACGTCGCCTCGTCGAGCAGCAGGATCGGCGCGTCGGCGAGCATCGCCCGCGCGATGGTCAGCCGCTGTCGCTGCCCGCCGCTCAGGAGCCCGCCGCGCTCACCGACCGGCGCGTCGAGGCCGCCGAGTTGCTCGGCGAACTCCATCACCTGCGCGGCTTCGGCCGCGGCGATCACGTCCGCCTCGCTCGCGTCGGGTCGGCCGTTCAGGATGTTCTCGCGGATCGTCGAGTTGAACACGAACGGATCCTGCTGCACGACCGAGATGTTGCGGCACAGGCTCTCGAGCGTGCAGTCGCGGACGTCGCGCCCGTCGATCTTCACCGCGCCGTCGATCACGTCGTAGAAGCGCGGGATCAGGTCGAGCAGCGTCGACTTGCCCGCACCGCTCGGCCCGACGACCGCGACGGTCTTGCCGGCCGGGATCTCGAGGTCGATCCCGCGCAGCACCGGCTCGTCGACGTTGTAGTGGAACCGGACGTTCTCGAAGCGAATGCCGCGCTCGACGCCACCGAGGTCGGCGGCGCCCGGACGGTTCTGGACGACCGGCGCCCGTTCGACGACGCCGAACAGCCGGTCGGCACCGGCGGCCGATTCCTGGAAGTGGTTGTACGCTTTCAGCAGCTGCTTGGCGGGCGCATACATGAGACCGAGCCCGAGGAAGAACGTGATGATCGCCCCCGAGCCACCCAGCGCTTCGAGCGATCCGGTCGCGATGAACCAACTCCCGGCGATCAGCATGATCAGCGCGATTCCGAACGTGTACATGAACTCCGTCGTCGCGCGACTCATCGCCCGCGCGCGCGCGACCGACATGTCCTTGCGGAAGAACAGTCGGTTCAACACCGCAAACCGATCGGCCTCCGCCCTCTCGAGTCGGAAGGCCTTGATGATCCGGATGCCCGCGAATGTCTGGACGAGCGCATCGGAGATGTTGCCCATGTGCTCCTGGCGGCGCGTCGCGCCCTTGCGGATCCGCTTGCCGAGCACGGCGACCGGGACCAACACGATCGGGATCCCGACGAAGAAGATCATGCTGAGTTGCCACGACGCGACCAGGCAGAAGACGAACCCCGTGACGATCGCGATCGGCTTGTCGAGCAGCGTCAGGATCAGGTGGTCGAGGGACTGACGCGCGAGGTCGAGGTCGACGGTCACCCGCGCGATCAGATCGCCGCTTCGACTGCGATCGAAGAAGCCCACGTCTTGCGCGACGAGCCGGCGATAGCTGTGCCGCCGGAGATCGACGGTCACGCTGTTGACGATCATGCGCTGCACGATCACCTTCGCGTAGAGCGTGACCGCCATCACGATCGCGACGAACATCGCGAGCACGCAGATCATGTAGAAGTAGTCTTTGACCTCGACACCGGGCAGCTCGGCGTCCTTGTCCGCGAGCGCGGCGAACACGCGAATCCACTCGACCTCGCGCCACGACTCCGGCAGATACTCGAGCGCCTTCGGTTCCCGTGGCGCTTTCGGCACCGCGGACGCCGCCTGCGTCGCATCGTCGGACTTGACGTCCACGACGAGGAGCTTGTCGAACACGGGCTTTGCGAGACCGACCCGCCCGAAGGACGCGCACGAGTTCACGACCGTCACGAGGAACATCAGGACGATCAGCTTCCAGTACGGCCGGACGAACGGCAGCATCAGCTGGAAGTAGCGCTTGAACGTCACGCGTTCGCGCTTGCGCTTACGCCCCATTGGCAGGTTCCTCCCGTGCGTCGGCGCGGGCGGCACCGCCCGACAGCAGGTCACGGTAGACCATCACGTTGCCGTCGACCATGTGGTCGACCGTGAAGCCGCCGAGAATCCGCTCGCGTCCGCGCGCGCCGAGTCGCTGGCGACGATCGGAATCGAGCAGCAGGTCGGCGAGCGCATCGGCGAGCGCCTCCGGATCTTCGGGCGGCACGAGCACGCCGCTCTCCCCGTCGGCCACGGCTTCCGGGATTCCGCCGACGCGCGACGCGACGACCGGCACGCCGAGGCACTGCGCATCGAGCAGCGTCGTGTTGAGTCCCTCCATCACGCTCGGCATCGCCAGCACGTCACACGCGCGGATCACCGCCGGTGCGTCGGCGCGAAAGCCGGTCAGGAGCACGTCGTCCGCAACGCCGCACCGCGCGATCTCCTCTTCGATGCGCGCACGGTGCTTGCCCTCGCCGACGATCGCGACCTTCACGCCGGGCACCCGTTCGCGCAGCCGCGGCACCGCACCGACGAGGAACTCCTGGCCCTTGTGCCACGCGAGGTGCGCGACGCACGCGACGAGCGGTGTCGACGGCTCGACGCCGAGTTCGCCGCGCACGACGCCGCGCGGCGCATCGTAGCGGTCGAGCCGTGCGGGATCGATGCCGCTCGGCACGATCGAGATCCGGTCGCCGGGAATCCCGTCGCCGACGAGCACGTCGCGGATCGCATGCGATATCGCGACGTAGCGGTCGGCGCCGTGGCGATACTTGAAGCGACTGAGCTTGAGTCGGTTGCGGAAGATCGTGAAGTCGACCCGCCGGTGCACGACGCGCTTCGGCCCGCGCACGAACAAGCCGACGAGGATCGCGATCCCGTGCGCGTGCGACGTGTGCATGTGCATCACGTCGTAGCCGCGCTCGCGGATCACGCGGGCGATCCGACGCGCCGCCCGCACGTCGAGTTCGCCGCGCATCGGCACTTCGAACACGTCGAGCCCTGCATCGCGTGCCCGGCGGGCCATCTCGGTGCCGGGTTGGCAGCAGACGTCCGCGACGTGGCCGCGTCGTGCGAGCCCCTCCGCGAGGTAGAGCGTCTGCTGTTCGCCCCCCCGCCACGTACGCTCCGTGTTCAGGTGGAGCGTGCGGAGGGCGCTCAATCGACCGCCTCCAGCAGCACCACGCACTGCGCCGCGATCGCGTCGCCCGCGCCGATCGCGTCGACCCGTTCGTGGGTCTTCGCCTTCACGCCGACGCGATCGACGTCGAGGCCGACGAGTTCGGCGATCCGTGCGCGCATCGCGAGCTTGTGCGGACCGAGCCGCGGTCGCTCGAGTACGACGACCGAGTCGACGCTCGCGACACGGAGCCCACGCTCGGCGAGCGCCGCGACGACGTCGGTGACGAATTCGTGGCTCGCGCGGCCCGCGTGCGCGGGATCGCGGTCGTCGAAGCGGTCGCCGATGTCGCCGAGGCCCGCGGCCCCGAGGAGTGCGTCGGTCAGCGCGTGCAGCAGTACGTCGCCGTCGGAGTGGCCGACGGGTCCTCGGTCGTGTGGGATCGTCACACCCCCGACGACGAGCGGGCGCTCCGCTTCGAGTCGGTGCAAATCCCAACCGAGTCCGACCCGCGGGCTCATCCGACGACCTCCGCCGCACGCGCCGCGAGGCTGCGTGCGGCGCGCACGAGGTCCTCGGGCGTCGTGATCTTGCGGTTGTCGTCCGTGACCGGCACCGCATACACCGGCACACCGATCGCTTCGAGGGCCGCCGCTTCGTCGGTGACGTTGCCCTCGACGCGGGCGAGCGCATCTTCGAGCAGGGCGCGCCGGGCACCCTGCGGCGTCTGCGCGAGCGCGAGCCCTTCGCGCGGGACGGTCGCCTCGACGAGTCCGTCGGGCCCCACGCGTTTGACCGTCGAGTGGACGGGCTCGACCGGAATCGCCGCGCCGTGGACGCGCACGGCGTCGATCACCGCATCGATCGTCGCCGCCGACACGAGCGGACGCGCCGCATCGTGAACGAGGACGATGTCGATGCCCGGTCCGAACGCGGCGAGGCCCGCCCGCACCGAGTCCTGCCGGCGCGCCCCGCCGGTCACGGTGACGACCGGCACACCGGCGGCCGACGCCATCGTCCGTTCGAGGCCGGCCGGCGCGACGAGCACGACGCGCGCGACGCGGGGCCAGAACGCGCCCACCGCCCAGCCGACCAGGGGCCGGCCGCCCAACATCGCGAGCGTCTTCGGTCGCGATCCGCCAAAGCGCTCGCCCCGCCCGCCGGCGACGACGACCGCCCCGACGTCGGCTGCGCGGGTATCCGTCAAGGTGCTCATCCAGCGGGAAGTTATGACCCATCGGCGGTTCGCGTGGAAGCCCGGACCCGCGCCCGGACGCCGACCCCGACCCGTCGGCGTGGCGAGCCGTTGCGCGGCCTCCGCGACCCTCGTATGCTCGAAGCAGCTCGGATCCGACCGGCAGAGAGGGGTCACGCATGCGGCGAATCGCACGACCAGGAGCCTTGGGGACCGCGCTCTTCCTGAGCCTCGCGACGACGGCGCGTTCACAAGCCGTCGATCACACGCCGCCCGCCGCGCCGAGGGCGCTCGGGTCCGGCTTCGTCGAGAACGTCGGCCAGTGGCCAACGACCGCCCGGTTCGTCGCCCGCCACGGGGCGCTCACGCTCCGCGCAGAGCCCGACGGACTCGCGCTCCAACTGGCGCCCCCGGATCGAGAGACCGGCGCCCTCGTCCGGATCGCGTTCGATGGCGCGGAGCGCCGCCCACCCGTCGTCGGCATCGCACCGCGGGCGGGCCGTCGCCACTACTTCGTCGGCGACGAGACGCGCTGGCGTCGCGACGTGCGCACCTACGACGGGCTCCGCTACGTCGGCCTCTACGACGGCATCGACCTCGCGGTCTACGAGAACGAGGACGGTGCCCTCGAATACGACGTGATCGTCGCGCCGGGCGCGAGCCTGTATCGCTTCGCCGCCCGGTGCATCGGTGCCGCCGGCCTCGCGATCGAGGACGACACGCTCGTGATCCACACCGACGCCGGCACGATCCGGATGGCGGCGCCGCGCGCGTGGGAGCGAACGCCGAACGGTCGTCGGCCGGTCACGTGCCACTACCGACGGATCGGTCGTGACGGCTTCGGCTTCGCGGTACCCGATCACAGCGACGAACACACGCTCGTGATCGACCCGGTGCTCTACTGCTCCTACCTCGGCGGGTCGAGCGTCGATCAGGTCAACGCGATGGCGGTCGCACCGAACGGAAGCGTCACGATCCTCGGCTCGTCGAACTCCGCGGACTTCCCGACGACACCGGGCGCCTACCGGCAGACGCGGTTCGGATCGCAGGACATCGTCGTCGCGCAGTTCGACGGCGCCGGCAATCTCGCATTCGCGACCTATCTCGGCGGTTCGTCGTTCGACTACGCCTCGGCCCTCCAACGCGCTGCCACCGGCGACGTCTTCATCGGCGGATCCACTCGATCCCCCGACTACCCGACGACGGTCGGCGCGTTCGACACGACGTTCAACGGCGGCACGGCCGACGCCGTCGTGACGATCCTGTCGGCGGACGGCTCCCGCCTCGTCTACTCGACGTTTCTCGGCGGCTCCGGCCTCGACGGCGTGGGCGCGATCGACCCCGGGCGCATGACCGTCGCGGGAAGCACCGACTCCGGCAACTTCCCGACGACGGCGGGCGCATACGACACGACCGCCAACGGCGGCGACGACGCGTTCGTCACACGCTTCGCGTCCGGCGGAGCGACCCTCGCCTACTCGACCTTCATCGGGGGCACCCGTGGGGACGGAGTCAGCGCGCTCGTGGCCGACCCATCCGGCGCGGTGACGATCGCGGGCAACACCGATTCGTCCGACTTCCCGACGACCTCCGGCGTCTACGGACCGACCGCCGGAGGTGGCCTGGACGGATTCGTCGCGCGTCTCGGCCCCGCCGGCAGCTCGCTCACCTTCTCGAGCTACTTCGGCGGCCCACAAGACGAGAGCATCGGCGCGCTGCGGATCGCACCGAACGGAGCGCTGACGATCTCGGGCTTCACCCAAGGCGGCCTGCCGACGACCCCAGGCGCGTTCGACACGGGATACAACGGCAGCGGCGGACCCTACGGCGGCGACGGCTATGTCGCGCAACTGGGCGCCGGTGCGATCGGCCTCGTCTGGTCCACCTACCTCGGTGGCTCCGGCGACGATATCCCGCTCGCGTTGGATGTGCGACCGAGCGGCGCGGTCGTCGTCGCGGGCGGGACGACCTCCGCCGACTTCCCGACGACGCCGGGCGCGTTCGACCCGAGCCGCACCGGCACGCCGAGCGACGGCTTCGTGTCGGTGCTCGGACCGACCGGCGATCACCTCGTCTACTCGAGCTACTTCGGCACCGCCAACGCGTACGAGTCGATCCGGTGCGTCGACGCGAGCCGACCCGGTGAGTTGATCATCGCCGGCGATGCCCAGGGAGGCGGCCTGCCGACGACGCCGGGTGCGGCGGACCCGACCTACAACGGCGGCCATGACATCTTCGTCGCGCGCCTCGGCATCGCCGCAGTGACGCCGGCGGGGCCAGTCCGCCCTGGCACGAGCGTCGCGCTTCGCCTGGAGGCCGGTCCGCGCAACGGAGGTCTCCGGTTTCAGGCCGGCACGGCGCTCGGCACGGGCCCCATCCCGCTCGGAAGCCGCCGCCTCCACCTCTCCCCCGACGGCCTGCTGATGCTGTCGACGTCGCCGGCAGCACCCGCGTGGTTCGGCAACTACGGCGGGATCCTGAATGCGACCGGCAACGCGGTGGCGACGCTCGCGGTCCCGAGTTTTCCGGCGCTGATCGGAATCCGGGTCCATACGGCGTTCGTGACCCTCGACCCGGCCGCATCGCTCGGCATTCGCGAAATCTCGGCCACGACCGGGACGACGATCGTCCCGTAGCGCAGTCCCGGCGCCGGCGACGTCCGAGTCCGGGCTTTTCAAACCGCCGCGACGTTCCTACTCTTCCGGTTCCGGCACACGGCCGGAACCGGCATCGGTGACGACCCCGGTGCCTCCGCAGCCCTCCGGACGGGACGAACGCCGATGCCGATGAACTACCGCCCGTGGACCGTCGCCGACAGCCGCGACCTCTTCCACGTCGACGCGTGGGGCCGCGGCTTCTTCCGAATCGGGGACGACGGCGAGCTGCGGGTGACGCCCGACGGCAACGGCGGCCCCGACATCTCACTGCCGGCGCTCGTCGAGGAGTTGCGCGCGCGGGGACTCGACACGCCGCTGCTGATCCGCTTCAGCGACATCCTGCGCGCCCGCGTGTCCGACCTCTACGCGTGCTTCGGACGGGCGATCGACGACTACGGCTACGGCGCGCCCTACCGCGCGGTCTACCCGATCAAGGTCAACCAGCAACGCCACGTCGTCGAGGATCTGCTCGCGGCCGGACGCGAGTATCACCTCGGCCTCGAAGCCGGATCCAAGCCCGAGCTGCTCGTCGCGCTCGCGATGCTCGACGATCCCGACGCGTTGATCGTGTGCAACGGCTACAAAGACGAGGAATACGTCGAGACCGCGCTGCTCGCGCAGAAGCTCGGGCTGCGACCGATCATCGTCGTCGACCGATTGAAGGAAGTCGAGTTGATCCTCGAGGCGTCCGAGCGCCTCGGCGTGCGCCCGTCGATCGGTGTGCGCGCGAAGCTCGCGGCGCGTGGGGCGGGCCGCTGGGCCGAGTCGACCGGTGATCGCTCGAAGTTCGGGCTGACGACGATCGAGTTGATCGAGCTGGTGGAACGACTCCGGGCCGCCGACCGGATCGACTGCCTCGAACTGCTCCACTTCCACATCGGCTCGCAGATCACGTCGATCCGCGCGATCAAGGAAGCGCTGCGCGAAGCGAGTCGGATCTACGTCGAGCTCGCCGCACTCGGCGCCGCCATGCGCTACGTCGACGTCGGCGGCGGTCTCGCGGTGGACTACGACGGTTCGTCCACGAACTACGAGGCGTCGGCGAACTACACGACGCAGGAATACGCGAACGACGTCGTCGCCGCGATTCAGGAAGCGTGCCAGGCGCGCAAGCTGCCGCCCCCGACGATTCTCAGCGAGTCGGGGCGCGCATTGACGGCACACCACTCCGTCCTCGTCTTCGAGGCGCTCGAGACCGACCGCATCGTCGACCGGGACTCCGCAATCCCGCCCCCCGTCTCCGACGAGCCGACAGTGATCACGAACCTGCGCGAGACGATCGAGCTCGTCTCCGGCAAGTCCTACCAGGAGCCGTTCCACGACGCGCTGCAACTCCGCGACGAAGTGACCAGCCTGTTCAAGCTCGGCTACCTCGACCTGCGCCAGCGTGCGATCGCAGAGAAGCTCTTCCGCGCGTGTCTCGCCCGCATCCTCGAAGTCGTCGAGACACTCGATTACGTGCCACGCGAACTCGCGAACCTCGAGGCGCGCTTGTCCGACACCTACTTCTGCAACTTCTCGGTGTTTCAGTCGGCCCCGGATCACTGGGCCGTGAAGCAAGTCTTCCCGACGATGCCGATCCATCGACTCACGGAAGAACCGACGCGACGCGCGACGATCGCCGATCTCACGTGCGACTCCGACGGCAAGGTCGATCGCTTCATCCACTCGCGCGAGGTCAAGCGCGTGCTCGAGTTGCACCCGCTCCGCGCCGACGAGCCCTACTACCTCGGGATGTTTCTGCTCGGCGCCTACCAGGAGATCCTCGGCGACCTCCACAACCTCTTCGGCGACACCAACGCCGTGCACGTCGTCCTCGACGGCGACGGCGGCTACCGGATCGGCAGCGTCGTCGAAGGCGACAGCGTCACCGAAGTCCTGGGCTACGTGCAATACGACTGCGACGCGCTGATCGAGCGCTTGCGTCAGCGCACCGAGGACGGCATGCGGACCGGCGCGATCGATCCGGTCGAGAGCGCGAAGCTCCTCCGCGCCTACCGCGAAGGCCTCGGCGGCTACACCTACCTCGAAAAGGGCAGCCCCAACACCTGGTAGGACCGGCGTCGGGCAACCGCCCGCCCGCGCATCAAGCCTCTACGGCTTCTTCTTCTTCTCTTTCACCGGCTGCCCCGTGAACAACTCCTCGGCCTTCGGCATCGCGAGAATCGCGGTCTTCGAGTAGTTCTCGCGGACCCACATCTTCCACTTCTCGTAGAAGACCGTGGGCGACATCCCGAACGCCTTCTTGAAGTCGTCGCGCTGCTCGGTGTTGCTCCGCGGATCGTCGCGTCGGAGCGCGACGAACGCACGGAACCCCTCGAGGTGCTCGCGGAGCATGTAGTCGATCAAGCCGTACGAGACGCCGCGGTGGACGGACTTGCACTCGCCGAACGTCTGGTAGGCCATGAACTCCTCGAACTGGGGCACGTCGCGCGCGAGCACGCGCTGGCGGATCTTCGAGCGCCAGTCCCCCGTTGCGAAGTCCTCGGGCGGGCCACCCTCGTCGAACCAGTAGGTGTGGTAGTCGGTACCTTCGCGGGCCTCGAACCAGTGCGCGAACCCCATCACGAGCCAGATCGGCACGCGGTAGCTGTTCGTGATCTCGGCCATGATGTAGTTCTGCGTCATCGTGTTGACGACGTTGTTGATCATCCGGCTCGGCTCCTTGGATCCGCCGGGCGGCGTCGGGAGCACGAACCCGAGCGTGTCGGAGTTGGGGCTGCGCGTGCGCTCGCCGTCCTCGAACCGGTTGCCGGTGAAGCGATCGCAGAAGCGCAGGTGGTCGTTGACGCTCTTGAAGAGCGCGCCCTCGAAGCCGCCCTTCATCCGCATCCTCGGCCCGCCGTAGTAGGCGTTGTAAACCCGCTTGTTCGTGCCGAAGACCCGCCACGTCTCCTGCATCACACGGTGCATGTGATACATCACCAGGTGCGCGACGTGCTGGCGCTTGAGGACGGGGTAGCGTCGCTTGAGTTGCGGGTAGACCTCCGCGATCGCCTGCACGCTCTCGCGCACGCGATCGTACGTCTTCGGCCCGAGCTTCATCGAACCACCGGCGTAGAACAGCTGAATGTCGGGCGTGCCGACGTAGACGCCCTTGGCGCTGAACGCGTCACCGACGACGTCGAGCGGCTGGTCGAGAAACGTCCGCCCCTGCGGCAACGCGGGCTTCCATGAGTGCCGGCCGCGAATCGAGATGTGCGGCTTCAGGGGCAGCGGCGGGAACTCGGCATCGGCGGCGTCGGCGTCCGGCTTGTCGCCGTCGTCCTGGGACGGGATCGGTGCACACGGCGCCCACCACACGAGGAGCAGGGCGAGGGCCGCGAGGGTTCGTGGGGTCTTCATGCCAGGAGTGTAGCGCACGGGGCGCACGAGACGCGACGGGGTAATCGGCCGGTTGCCGCTCGCCCGTCGCGATCATACGATGAAGGAGTCCCGTTTCGAGGAGCCCCATTGTCCGACCCCAACCCGGTTCGCAGCGGCGCCCCGCGCACGGCCGTCGCCGCAGTCGCGGTCGGTGCGCTCGCGGCCGCCCTCTTCCAGTTCCCGGCCGACGCCAATGCGACGGTCGCCGGCAACGACGCGATCTTCTACGGGCTCGCGGTGGAAGGCGGGCGCGCCGACGAGATCGTGATCGGCCATCATCCGCTGTTTCACCTGCTCGCGTGGGCGGTGCACGCGCTGCTCGTCGCGGTGGCAGGACCGTTCGAGCTGTCGGGTGTCTGGGCCGTTCGGACGGTCGGAGCGCTCGGCGCCGCCGTCGGCGCTGCCACGCTCCTCTTCTACGGCGCCCGCGCCGGCGGACTGGGCTTCGGCTTCGCACTGGTCGCCGCGGCGGCCGTCACCGTGGGTGGCCGCCTCTTCGGCTCGATGGGCGAGACCTACCTGCCGAGCTACGCGATCGTCCTCTGGCTCGCGCTCGCGACGACCGACGCCGCGGTCCGCGGCGTCCGGCTTTCGATCGGCCGGCTCGTCGCGCTGACGGTCGTCGCACTCGCGCTCCGGCAAGAGGCGGTGCTTGCGACTCCGTTCGTCGCGTGTGCGCTCGCGACCGAACGCATCGTCGAGACCGGTCGTGCGCGACGGGCGCTCACCTACCTCGGCATCGCCGGGATCGCGACGCTGGCGGTCTACGGCGGGTGCTGGGCGGTCTACCGCGGCGGCACGGAGGCCCCGGCCGGCTTCGTCGCGTGGCTGACGACGTTGACCGGTCACGGCGAATGGGGCCGCTGGGGCGATCTCGAACCGCCCCGCGCGTTCGGACTCGCGTTGACGATGACCGCGGCGAGTTGGGATCACGGCATCCTGTGGAGCGTGCCGGGCACGGCCGCGACGGCCGCCGCCCCCCTCCCCGGGATCGCGACCCCACCGGCCTGGGCGCCGTGGGCGATCCTCTTCGGCCCGTTCGCGCTCGCGCTCGTGCTCGGCGTCCGTTGGGTCGGGCACCGGGTCGCGCTGTGGTGCATCGCCGCGCTCCTGCTCCCCCGTCTCGCGTTCATGGCGTGGTGGCAGCCGACGAACCCGGAGTTCCACTTCGCCAACTGGATTCCGATCGCCGCGCTCCTGATGATCGCGGTCGCAGTGATCCCGCGACCGGGCCGACGGGTATGGGTCGGGATCGTCACGGTCGCGTTCGTCGTCCAGGCGGGAATCGTCGGCTGGCGCAACCAGACGCTGCTGTTCGACGCGCTCGCCGGCCGCGACCTCGCCGAACGGGTCGCGCACGTCCAGGCGTGGGCCGACGACGGCTCCCCGGTCTTCGCGACCGACCGGTTCATGCACTACGCACTCAACCGCTTCGGGCCGGTGAAACACGAGACCTACTACCGGGGCACCGACGACGAGGTCCGCGCGATCCGGACGGCGATCACCGGGTCCCCCGGCGGTGTCCTCGCCGTGGCCGACACCGTGCTGCCGGCCGCGTTCTCCCGCGACGTCTGGTTCCGCCCCGACCAGGGACCGACCTGGGGCCTCGAGCACCTGCTCGCGATCGCCGACGGGTTCCCGGTCGTGTCGACCCCGCTCGCCGGCACGCCGCCGTGGGCCGTGCGGGTGACCGCCGCGCGCTGAGCGCTTACGGCAGGAACTTCGACGCCTGCCGGAGCTTCGCGGGGAGATACTCGTCGATCACGTAGTTGAGCGTGTGCTTCGCGAATGCCTGCTGCTCGGCACGCTTGCCCATCGCGAGGAGTTGTTCGAGCGCGGCCGACCAACGCTTGTGGCGCTTGAAGAACGGGTCGTTCTTCAGCGCGTCCTTCGCACGCTTGATGTCGACTTCCTTGAGCGGGTGCGTCGGCAAGTCGTAATCGATGATGTCCTGCGGCGTCACGCCGAGGAATCGCGCGCGCGGCACGCAGAAGAACTGGTTGATGTGGGCGGCGTTTCCCGAACCGACCTTCAGCGTCCGGTAGATGTTCGAGATCCCGTACGGATCGCAGTCGACGAACGCGTAGACCGGGATGTTCTTCTCATCGGACAACCGACGGATGAACCGGCGTGTCGCGCGCGTCGGCACGCCGCCGAGCCCGACGAGGATACAGTTCGCTCGGTCCCAATACGCGTGGCTGTGCAAGCGCTGAAACATGCCGCCGGTCTCGATCGCCAGGATGAAGTCGGCGTCCGTCCGGAACCCGAGGTCCTCGACCGAGTGCGGAATGCCGTAGGTGCCGCTACCCTGCGCGGTGCAGTCCACGGTGATGCGTGCGCCCGTTCGCTGATCGCGGTCCAGCACGAGGAGTGGGCCGGCGACGCTCCCGCCGTGCTCTTCCGGGCGGAACCGGAGTTGTTCGCGGCTCACGCCCTCGAGGCTGAACATCGCCTCGATGTCGTCCATCACGGTATCGGACTCGGTCTGGTCGTCGAACTTCGCCTCGGCCCAGTTCTTCGAGACGTAATAGGCCTCTCGCTTCGTCGCGGAGTCGTCCTCTTCGATCAACTCCTTGGAGAGCGCCATCATCTTCAACGTCTGGGCGAACGTCTTGACCGAGTTCACGGTCAGGGTCCGGATCTTGCGGCCACGACCCAATTCGAAGTAGCCGACGCGTTCGTCGTAGCGGACGTTGGAGAGTGCGCGCGTCGGCGACTTGAGCTCCGGCTTGCGACCGCCCTTGATCGCGCGATGCACCCCGCCCGCGGTGTCGACGATGCACGACTCGGTGGCGTCGGCCTTCTTCGCCGCCCGCTTCTTGGCGGGGGCCTGCTTCTTCGTGACTGCCTTCTTCGCTGCCGTCTTCTTCGCGGCCTTGGCCTTCTTTTTCTTCTTCGCCATCGCTACATCTTCCGGCTTCGTTCGAGGATGTCGCGGAGCTTCGTGACCGCTTGGTCGCGCGAGCGGTCGGACAGGTCGAGGATGTCCTGCAGCGCCTGACCGATGTGCGGGATGTATTGCTCGATATACGACTTCTTCTTCGCGGCGTCGGCCTCGCGCTTGCGCCGGTTGACGAAGATGCGCAACCGCCGGCCGCACTCCTGGATCGCGAGCTTGAGTTCCTTCTGGATCTCCGGGTAGTCCGCGATCGCCTCCTTCGACTCGCTCGTGAACGGCACCCACACGCTCGCGACGTGTGCGAGGACGACGAGCGGCCCGGTCGGCAGCGCCCCGCGCGCCTGCTGCAGCCCGTAGTTCTTCCAGTCGGTGCCGACGATGCTGCGCGTGATCAGACACGCGCCCGGCTGATACAAGAGCGGCACGCGGTTGGCGAAGCGGAACACGCGCGCGAGATCGTCTGCCTGCAGTTCACCGCCGTAGGCGATCGCGACCTCGACCTGGAACGGGTTGCCGCGGTAGACCGCCGGCGACCGCGTCGACGACGTGTAGAACGCGGCGTCGGGCACCTGCTGCTTCAGGCTCGCTTCGAGCAGTTCGCCACCGATCGGGACGATGCAGTCCGCCGGGGGCGCCATGATCTTCGTGTCGCGGATCGCGGCGATCAGGTTGTCGGCCTCCTGGCGCGCGATGCGAGACGGCCGCGCCTTCTCGGTCAGGCCGGCGTTCGCGCAGATCTCCTTCGCGACCTTCGGTCCGACGCGGCTGAAGTCCTGCTTCAAGAACGCCGAGAGCGTGCGCGCCCCGGTGTCCTTCAGCATCTTGATCAGCAAGCCGAGTTCCACGCCGTACGGGTGCGGCTTGATCTCGGTCGTCTCCGCCGGGAGTTCCTTCGTCACCCGCTCGAACGTCAGCGACTCCCCGTCCGGCGCGACGTAGCGGATCGTCACGTGCGGGTTCGCGATCGACGTCTGGCGCAGGTATTCGTCGATACTCTGCTTGCCGCGCTGGTAACGGCCCTCGAGTTCGATCTCGACGCGCGTGCCGTGCCTGACGTCCCACTCGACCTCCCGCTCCTTGGAGACCTCGGGGCGGTTCTTCGCGGTGTCGATCGACACGTGGAACTCGAGTGCGGGGCGGCGCGGCCCGGTGCGCGACGTGATCACGACGGGCTTGCCGGTCGTGAGCTGCCCGTACATCCCGGCCGCGCTGATGCCGATTCCCTGCTGGCCGCGCGACTGCTTGAGCGAGTGGAACTTCGAGCCGTAGAGCAACTGCCCGAAGATCTTCGGCACCTGCGCCCGCACGATGCCGGGCCCGTTGTCCTCGACGACGAGCCGATAGCGCTGGTCCTTCTTGACGACGACGAGTTCGACCCGCACGTCGGGCGGGATGCCCGCCTCCTCGCACGCGTCGAGCGAGTTGTCGACGGCCTCCTTGATCGCCGTGAGCAGCGCCTTGCGGGGGTTGTCGAAGCCGAGCAGGTGGCGGTTCTTCGTGAAGAACTCGGAGACCGAGATCTCCCGCTGCCGCTTCGCCATCGACTCGGCGGTCGCGCGGCCGGTCGCCTTGCGCTTGGCCGTCTTCTTGAGTGGGGGCGCCTTCTTGCGGGCCATCGAGCCGAGCCGCTACGGAACCGCGATCAGGTTCCCGGGGTAGAGTCCGTCGGACGTGCCGGGGTTCGCGCGGCGAAGCGCCGTCAGGGTCACGCCGTAGCGCCGTGCGATCCGAGACAGCGTGTCGCCGCGCACGACCGTGTGGTAGTGGCGCACGCCTCCCCCGCTCGCCGCGATCGGGACCGAGTGACCGCGCTTGGCCTGGGCGATCGCGGTCCGGGTCGGCGTGAGCTCCGCGAGCAACCGCGCCAGGTGCGCACCCGGGCACTGCGTGTGCTTGAGGTCGCAGTGACCCTTCACTTCGTCCGGCCGCACGCCGTGGCGCGAGCACAGGTCGAGCAGCAGTTGCGCGCACGCGTCCTGCTGGGCCTTCGGCACGTGGTGCTGCTCGAAGTCGCCCATCAAGCTGACGCCGATGTTGCCGCGATTCAGCTCGTGGTTGCCGGCGTGCGCGCCCTGATACGCGATCGGTCGCGCCTCCCAGATGCGGCCGGCGGAGTCGATGATGTAGTGGTATCCGATGCCGGCCCAACCGCGCGCGAAGTGCGTGCGCTGGATCGAGCGCATCTGCGACGTCGCGTCGGCGATCGACGTCGTGTCCGCGGCGATCGCCGTGTGGTGCACGGTGATCCGGGTGATCGGGCCCATCGGGTCGGCGTTCGTCGCACGAAACGGCGCGGCGCCCCAGGCGGTGCGTGGCTGAACGTCGGCGCGTACGACCCGCGGCGCGATGCTCCCGAACGCACGCTCGACCTCGGGCCAGACGCGCGGCGAGACGAGCGTCGGTTCGAGCCGCTCGAAGTACGTCCGCGCGAGCGCGTCTTCCATCGCGCGGTGATACGAGAGCGCGAGGAACGCGCGGGCGGTCTGGCGCTCGCGGGCGCTGCCCCGGCCATCGACCGCGAACAGGTAGCGCCGGGCGGTCTCGTGCTCGCCGAGCCGCATCATCACCTCGCCGACGTCCAGTTCGGCGCGCGCGATCGCGGACGGGTTCCGGCTGTCGCGCGCATCGTCGAGGTTGCGGAACGCCACTTGGCGGGCCTTGGCGAACTGGCCGGTCGCGACGTAGTCGTGCACGGAGCCACGCGGCTCCACCGACGTAACCGGCGGACGCGCATGGCGGTGCGAACAACCGACGGTCGCGATGAGCCCGACGAGCAGCGCGCCGCGCCACAGGTTCGATCGGGATGCGACGACGCACCGCACCGTCGACGACGTGGTCGATCGTACCGTCGACACACCGGGGGTTGCTGCCCGCATCGTGTCCTCCCCTGGAAGGTCAGCCGAAGGAGGCGCAGCTGCCGGCCGCCCGCCGGCGCTTCGGCGCCCGAGTCCCCACTATAGGGGCTCTTGATCCGTTGGGAAGCACAAAACGACCGGCCGGGCAGCGAGTGCCGCTCAGGCCCAGCCCTCCCATTCCTCCTGCAGCGAGGCGAGTTCCTCTTCGAGGGCCTGCACCGCCGCCTTGAGCGCCTTCGTGCGCTCGCCGTCGCGCGCCACCGCCGGGTCGGCGAACTGAGCCTGAAGCCGCGCGTGCTCCTCTTCGCGCTCGATGATCGCCGCCTCGAGGTCCTCGAGCTTCCAGAAGCGTCGCTTCTTCTTCGGCGCGGCGGGCGCCGGCTTCGGCTGGGCGGCCGGCTTGGGTCGGGCCGGTGCGGCGGGCACGGCCACCGGGGTCGCGGCCCATTCGACGAACTCGTCGTACGTCGACTCGCGGACGACCGACCGGGCACCGTCGATCCGGACGATGCGCCGCGCCCACGCCGACAACAGGTGCCGATCGTGGGTCACGATCACGACGGTGCCCGCGAACGCGTCCAGCGCTTCGAGCAGCGACTCGCGCGTGAAGATGTCGAGGTGGTTCGTCGGTTCGTCGAGGAAGAGCAGTTCGCCGCCCCGCACGAGCGTGCACAGGAGCCCCAGTCGGCCACGCTCCCCGCCACTCAGGGTCCCGGTGGACCGAAAGACGTCGTCCCCCGAGAAGCCGAACGAACCGAGGTGGCCCCGCGCCTCGTTCTCGGTCACCGCCGGATCGACGCGCATCACGGTCTCGACGAGCGTCGCGGTCGAGTCGATCTCGGCGAGATCCTGGTCGAACGTCGCGGTGACGAGCTTCGGCGCCCGCCACACTTCGCCCGCGGTCGGCGCGATCCCGCCGGCGAGCAGGCGCAGGAAGGTCGTCTTGCCGCTGCCGTTCGGGCCGACGATCGCGATCCGATCGCCGCGCCGGACGTGCAACGACAGCCCCTCGAACAACGGCGCCCCGCCGGGGTGCGCGAACGACACGCCGCGCGCGACCAGCGGTTCGCGGATCGTGCCGGTGCCGTCGGGCAGACGCACCCGGACCGTCGGCGCGACGGTCGGCCGCTCGAGCCGCACGACCTTCTCGAGCATCTTCTTGCGGCTCTGCGCGACGCCCGGCTTGTTGCCGTGCCCGGAACGGCGGACGAAATCCTCGTTCTTGCGGATCATCTCGTCCTGTCGCTCCCACGCGCGCTGCGCGGTCTCGATCCGGTGGGCGCGCTGCGGCAAATAGGCGCTGTAGTTGCCGGCGAACGTGTGCACGCGTCCCTGGTCGATCTCGACGATCCGGGTCACGACGCGATCGAGGAAGTAGCGGTCGTGGGACACGACGAGCAACGCGCCCGGCCGCTTGCGGAGGTGGTCGGCCAGCCACTCGATCGCGTCGATGTCGAGGTGGTTGGTCGGTTCGTCGAGGAGGAGCAACTCGGCGTCGCGCTGGAGCAGGCGCGCCAGGCGCACGCGCACGCGCTGGCCCGACGACATCGACGCGAGCGGTTCGTGCCACCGCTCGCGCGGCACGCCGAGCCCGCTGAGCGCGGACTCGATGAACCGCTCGTAGCCCGGTCCGCCGTGGCGCTCGAAGCGCGCGGTCGCGTCGGCGTGTCGCGTCGCGAGGTCGGTCAGCGCGGTCGGCTCGGTCTCGGTCGCCATCGACGACTCGATCTCGCGGAGTTCGGCCTCGACCGCGCGCGCGGCCGACGCGCCCTCGGCCGCAACCGACCAGGCAGTTCGCGCGTCGTCCCCGTCGACGAGTTGCTCGAGCACGGCGATGCGCAACCCGCGGCGTGCCCGCCGCTCGCCGGTATCGATCTGCACGTCGCCGCACAGCGCGCCGATCAGCGTCGTCTTGCCGCTGCCGTTGATCCCGATCAACCCGATGCGGTCGTCCGGGTGCACGGTCAGGTTGACGTCCGCGAACAGCGTCCGCGCACCGAAGTGCTTCTCCGCGCGTTCGAGCGTGATCAGCGACATCGCACACGCCCGGTCGAGAGCGGCCCGACGGCGATCGCCTCCGCACCGTGCGCACCGGCCTTCCCTCCGCGCGGCGCCGCGTCGGCACCGACCGCCACGGAGCTCCGGCCGAACGGCACGGCGCGATCACCGTCGAACCACTGGGAGATCACGTTCATCGCAGCGATCGGTTACAGATCAGAACGGAATCGTGCCGTCGCCGTCGGGCTCGGGAACCGGCTCGTCCGCTGGGGGGCCCTCGTCGCGCATCGCGTCGACGACGCGCGTCACCTGCAGCTCCGTCGCGGCGATTTTCGACTTCAGCAGCCGCACGAGCTCGCTCGCGCGCTCGACGCGCCCGGTGAGGCGGTCGAGGTCGACGTCCGGGCGTTCGATCTCGGCCAGGATCGCGTCGAGTTCGCGGACCGCGTCGGCGTAGCCGAGATCGGGGGCTTCACTGCTCATCGTCACTGCTCCTCACGTCATCGACCGAAGCGGTCAGGTCCCCGTCGCGAAGCGTCACGCGAATCGACGCCCCGGCCTTCGTTGCGGCGCAGTCGGTCACGACGCGGCCGTCGGCATCGCGCACGATCGCGAAGCCGCGTTGCACGACACGCCGCGGGTCGAGCAGTGCGAGTCGCGCCGCCCTCGCGTCGACGCGCTCCCGCACGCGATCGACCAGCGCCGCGAGACGCGACGGCGCGAGCGCGGCGGTCCGTGTCGCGAGCCGCGCGTCGGCTTCCCTCGTCGCGACGCGCGCGGCCGATGCGAGTGCCGTCGCACGTCGGCGCAACTCCGGCCGCGCGACGTCGAGCGGTCGGCGCGCACTCTGCGCGACGCGCTCGACGCGGTGGTCGACCGCGACCCGGGCCGCGACGACCCCCGCCGACGCGGCGCGCGCGACGCGCACGGTCCGGTCGCCGAGCCGTTCGCGCGCGCGCTCGACCGCGCGGTCCGCCCCGCGGACGATCGCGGCCGCGCGTTCGATCACGTCGTCGTTTGCGGACGACACCCGGCCGACGAGCAACTGCGCCGCCGCGGTCGGCGTCTTCACCGACGTCGCGATCGCGTCCAGGACGCCCTGGTCGCGCTCGTGCCCGATGCCGCAGACGATCTTGACCGGGTGCGTCGCGACGGCGACCGCGAGTCCGAGGTCGTCGAACCACGCGAGGTCTCCCTTCGCGCCGCCACCGCGGGCGATCACGACGACGTCGTAGTCCGCCGCACGCTCGGCGAAGTGCGCGAGCGCCGCCTGGACCGTGCGGCGCAGGTCGGCGCCTTGCATCCGCGCGTCGTGCACGTCGAGCCGAAACGCGAGCCCGCTCTGCGCGAGCTCCTGCCGCACGTCGTTGAACGCGTCGCTCCCCCACGACGTGATCAGCCCGACCCGCAGCGGCAGCGTCGGCAGCGCAAGCGCGCGATTGCGCTCGCGAAGGCCGCGCCGGTCGAGTTCGCGCAGGATCGCGTCGCGCGCCGCGGCGAGCTTGCCGAGCGTGTGGACCGGGTCGATGTCCTCGATCAGCACCTGATACGAGCCGCTCACCGGGTAGACGTCGCAGCGCACCGCGACCCGCACCTCGATGCCGTCGGCGAGCTCGAACGGATCCGCACATCGTGCGAGCCGCTCCTCGATCCGCGCGCGCGCACCCTCGAAGAGGACGGCGCTCACCCGCGCGCGCGGCCGCTCGTCGTCGTCGGCTTTCTCGATCAGCTCGAAGTAGCAGTGACGTTTGTGGCGGTTGCGCTCGAAGCCGGCGATCTCCCCGGCCACCCAGATCGTCCGCGGCAGCGCCCGCTGGATCACCGATCGCACGCGCTCGTTCAGCTCGGATACGGTCGTCGTGTGGCTCTCGGCGACGGGCGCCGCGTCGGGCTCCCGGGACGCCGCGGCCTCGAGCGCCGTCTCGTCGACGAGCGTCGCCGCTTCGTCGGAGATCGCGAACCCGTGATCCCGCAGTTGCGCGGCGACCTCGGTCGCGTGCGCGCTCGGTACGCTCCACGTCTTCGACTCCCGGTCGAACCGCCGCCCCGGCAGACCGCGGACCAACTCGACGAGGTCGGGGTGATACGGGAAGGACAGGACGAGCCGGTCGCCGTTCGGGTCGAGGGTGATCTGTCGCACGCTGAGTTGTTATAGCAGGTTTGGCGCGGGCGATCCGAGTATGATGCCGCGAACCGGTGCGAGCGCGACGACGAGGACGGACACGATGACGATTCCCGGCGAGGCCTTCGCGCTCGGCGCGGCGACGTGCTGGGCGATCGCGTCGATTCCGTTCAGTCGCGTCGCAGCGCGGGCCGGCGCACCGGCGCTCAACGCGTTCAAGACCGCGGCCGCCGCGCTCGTCCTCGTCCCGGTGACACTCGTCGCATCGGGGTGGCACGGCGCGAGCCCGGGTGAGCTCGCATGGCTCGCCGTCAGCGGCGTCCTCGGCCTCGCGGTCGCGGACACGGCGCTGTTTCGTGCCTACGCGCTGATCGGCCCCCGTGTCACGTTCGTGCTGTTCGCGCTGAGCCCGTTCGTCGCGACCGGGCTCGCGTGGGCCTGGCTCGGCGAACGCCCGGGCGACCACGCGCTGCTCGGCATCGCGGTCACGACGACCGGGATCGCGCTCGTCGCATCGGATCGGCGACGCGACCCGCAAGCCACGGCGACCGGTGCGACGCGCTGGCTCGGCATCGCGTGCGGCTTGGCTGCCGCGACGACGATGGGCGTGTCGGTCGTCGTCTTCAAGATCGCGCGCCCGTCCGGCGTGACGATGCCGACCGAGTCGGCCCACGCGATTCGGATGGCGGCCGGCGCGGCGGCGCTCGTCGTCGCGGGGCTCGCGACCGGCCGGCTCCGCGACTGGGCCCGCGCGATGCGCGACCCGATCGCGCTGCGCCCCGCCGCCGCCGGCGTGCTCATCGCCCCGATCCTGGGGGTCTGGTGCCTGCTCCTCGCGCTCGGCCGCGCCGATGCGGGGGTCGCGATGACGCTCGCGACCACGACGCCGGTGCTCGTGATCCCGTTGGCGTGGATCTGGCGCGGCGACCGGCCGGGCCCGCGCGGCATCTTCGGTGCGGCGATCGCCGTCGCCGGCGTCGCGCTGCTGTTCGCCTCGCGCTGACCGCGTCGCGCGCTACACTGGGTCGATGACCGAGCCCGCACGTCCCTCGCGTCGCCGACGCGCACTGCGCTGGTGCCGCCGCGTCGCACTGATACTCGTCGGCGCCCCATTGCTCTATGGCGCGGCGGCGCTCGGGCTCGGCGCGATCCCGACCGGCGATTACACCCCGGCGACGGACGGCATCCGGATTCAGGTCGTCACGAACGGCGTGCACCTCGGGCTCGTCTTGCCGATGCGTGCCGCGGGCATCGACTGGGGTGCCTTCCTCGACGGGCCGCGTGCTGCCGAGTGGTGCCCGACCGAGGACTGGGTCGAGGTCGGCTGGGGCGACCGCGACTTCTATCTTCGCGTGCCCGAGTGGGACGACCTGACGCTGTCGATCGCCGCCAAGGCCGTGCTCTGGCCGAGTGCGACCGCGATGCGGGTCATCTACCGGTCCGAACCCGCGACCGACTGGGGTGAACCGCGCGACCTCGTCATCACGAAGGACGCGTATCGAGCGCTCGTCGCGTTCGTTCGCCGGGGCTTCCGCGTCGCGGACGACGGCACGCTCGCGCCGATCGTCGGATTCGGGTACGAGTCGATGCGAGGACGCGACGAGTTCTACGACGGTTCCGGCCGCTACCACCTCTTCTACACGTGCAACACGTGGGTGATCGGCGCACTCTCGGCCGCCGATCTCCCGGCGCCGTTGTGGACGCCGTTCGACTTCCCGGCGTACTGGCACCTGCCGGATCCGTCCGAAAACGGGCCGTAGTGCGCGCATACAGGCGCTGAAATCGCGGCGCGGCATGTCCTCGGTCGGGCGGTTTTCATATCATGTTCGCGACGGTGAGAGGCGTCGCCCGTTGCAGCGGGCAGGCGACCGCCCCGTCGGGCAGAGACGAACCGAAGCATGAGCACGACGACACGCACGGCGAGCGAGATCATGACACCGGAGGTGATCTCGGTGAGCGACCGCGACCGCGTCCGGGACGCGGTGCAGCTGTTGCTCGACGCCGGGATCTCCGGCGTGCCGGTCGTCGATCGCTGGGGCAATGCGGTCGGTGTCTTCACGCTCGTCCACGCGGCGATGAGTCGCAACGACGGCGACGAAGACAACAAGGAAGAGCAAGCCCGCGAGGATGCGCGCGCCGACGAGTGGTTCTACCGTCTCGACCTCGTGCGCAAGCTGCCGATCCCGATGCCGACACCGCGCGGCGGAACCGATCGCAATGACGCCGACGACGACCAACGCGTGGGCGACGTGATGACACCCCGCGTGCACTCCGTCCGCGCGGATTGCCCGATCGCCGAAGTGACGAGCTATCTCCTCGACCGCGCGATCCACCGCGTGTTCGTCCGCGACGACGAGAACAAGCTCGTCGGCATCATCACGTCGATGGACCTGTTGCGCGTGCTCGGCGACCTGCTCGACGAGTGCGTCGCGACCGCCGACTGACGCCCGGGCGCGTCAGCGCGACTGTTCGAGCACGACGTCGAGCCCGGTGAGCCCCACGCCCGCGGGCACGTCGACGTCGCGCGTCGTGCTCGTCCAGTTGCGCCGCGACGCACGCATCCGATAGGCGCCCGGCGTCACGTGCTCGATCACGAACGCCCCCGACCGCTGCGTGCGGACACTCCGCGGCGGTGTCCCGACCGAATTGCTGCGCGGGATCAGCTGCACGCTCGCGCCGCCCACGCCGTCACCGCTCGAGTCGACGACCCGACCGCGCACGGCCACACCGGCTTCGAGGAGCACCTCGACGCCCCGCAGGACCCCGCCGCTCCCGACCCGCAGCGGTCCGTGGATCTCGCCGGACCAACCGCTGCCGGCATCGACGACGAGTTCGTACCGCCCGGGCTCGAGGTGGCGGAATGAAAACGTGCCCTCGCGGTCGACGAGCTGCCCGCGCGCGAGCGGCGGCGTGACGTCGAGTTGACGGATGCGAATCCGTGGCCGAGCGCCCTTCGGCGCATCGCGAGGCAGCCGAACGACGCCGGCGATCGCGGCATCGGGCACATCGACGTCGACGCGATGTTCCGGAGCCCGCGGGACCGACACGGGGCGATCGACCGCGATGTAGCTCTCGGCGCCGGCCTGGATCCGGACCTGCACGCGGTAGTCGCCGGGTGCCACGTCGGGCAGTGCATACGCGCCCGCCTCGTCGGTGCGGACCTCGCGGGTGGAGCGTCGGCGAGGATCGCTCGCGCGCAACGACAGCTGGGCCGCCACGACGGGCTGCCCGCGCTCGCGCACGACGCCCGTCAGGCGCACCCCCCGCTCGATGCGGAACTGCCGCTCGACGATCGACCCCTCCGCCACGTTGAGCACGACCCCGCCCCGCGCCGCCGCGTCGGCAAACGGCGACCGTGGCGCGCTCGCGGGTCGGACCGACACCTCGTAGCGGCCGGGCGCGAGGTGCGCGACGCGCGCGACACCGTCGGGACCGGTGGTCGCGGATTGCTCGCCGTCGCGACCGATCACGTCGACCGCGACGCCCGGTGCCGGCCCACCGCCCGCGAACGCGACGCGCGCGACGATCGTCCCGCCGCGCCCGAGCGCGACCGGCAGCGGTGTCGGCTGCACACCGGCCGTCAGCGTCACGCGACGGATCCACGACGGCGCGTAGCCGCCGCGGCGGACCTCGACGTCGAACGTCCCGGTGCGCAGGCGCTCGAACCGGAACCGACCGTCGTCGTCACTCGACGCGCGCGCGACCGCCGGCTTCGCGACGAGATCGAGCGCGCCGATCAGCGAACCGATGCGCTCGACGCGCGCCTCGCGAAGGAACACGAGTGCACCGGCGAGCGGCGCGCGCGTATGCGCGTCGACGACGGTGCCACCGAGCGTCGCGCCGCGGTCGATCACGACGCGCAGCGTGTGCGGCGGGGTCGGGTCGATCGGAAACGGCGCACTCTGCGCCTCGGCGTAGCCCGGCGCGTTCGCCCGGACGATGTAGTTGCCCCGGCCGCGATCGAGCTGAATCGCGAACTGGCCGTCGCCGCCCGAGGTCGCTTCGCCGAGCGCGACCGGTCCACCGAGCGAGACACACGCCTCGATCGTCACCCGCGCGCCGGCCACGGCCGTACCCGTTCCCGCTTCGACGACACGTCCCTCCACGGTGACCGGGCGCACCCGGTCGAGGCGCAGCCGCACACCGCGGGCCCCGGCGAGTTCGACGCGCTCGACGCTCAGGTTGCCCTGTCGCCACGCCTGCACGCGATAGCGCCCTTCGGCGAGGCCACGGACCGCGAACGCGCCGGACGCGTCGGTCTTCGTCGCGACCGCGGCCCCGACGACGTTGCCCGTGGCGTCGAGGCGCGTCGCGTACACGTCGACGCCGGCGAGTGCGCGTCCCGTGCCGTCGACGACGTCGCCGTCGATCCCGCGCGCCGGCACGAGCTCGAGCCGGATGCCGCCGGTCTCGCGTCCACCCGTCAACACCGTTTCGGTCGTCGCGACGGCCCACCGCGCACCGCCCGCGGTAATCGTCACCGGCCCGGTCGGGCAGCCGTCGATGCGGAAGTGTCCGTCGGCGTCGGTCGTCGCCGGCACGCCTCGGGCGCGCAACGCCGGCGCCGCGCCGTGCGACGCGACGACCGCGACCCCCGGCACGCCGTGGCCCGCGCGATCCACGCAGCGCCCGACCGCGGTCGCGCCGCGCTCGAGTCGCAGGTCGCCCAGGGCCGTGTCGTCGGGAAACGACGTCAGCCGGACGGTCTTCGAGAACGGCGCGAACGGCGGCCGCGCGATCGCGATCCGGTAGGCGGCCTCGGCGTCGGAGACGACGACCGCGAAGTGCCCGGTGTCGTCGGACGTCACGGTCGCGTCGAGCGTCTCCGGCGGGCCGGCGGCGAGGAGTGCGCCGGGGACGCCGGGCGCGGTGCGGTAGACCCGGACCGTCGCGTCGGCCAGGGGCTGCTCGTCCGGATCGACGACGCGACCGGCGACCCGGCCGGAGAACGCGTCGGCGGCCACCGCCGGAGGGTCGACCGAAACCGGCGGCTGCGCATCGGCCGGCGGTGCGGCCCGTGGCGCCTCCGGCCGGACGGGCGGCGCGTCGACGCGCGGCGGGACGGTGGATGCCGCCTCCGTCCCCGGGTCGTGCGGCGGCGCCGGGCCGATCGGCACGTCTTCGGGTTGCTCGCCCGACAGGACGAACCAGACGAGCAGCGCGGCGGGAACGAGCGCGAGCGCTGCGAGCGCGCGGACGAGGGATCGGTTGGCGGCCATCTGCCCGAGGGTACCCCGGCGGGTTCGACAGCGGAAGGGCCGGCGACCCGTCAGGCGAGCATCAGCTGCGACTCGGCGTCGACCTCGTCGCGGTTGATCAGCATGTCCGCGGTCTCGAGCTGACGCACGAGGTCCTGGGTGTCGAGCCCGCGGAGCGCGCGCCGGAACTGCCGGATCACCTGGAGGGTGAGGCGGAAGTAGCGGATCATGTCGCCCACCGCGACGTCGCTCGTGTTCGCGAGGTCGTCGATCGTGCAGCCCTTGGCCCATGCGACCATCGGGCGACTGAGCCCCCACTCGAGCCCGCGCGACGTCTCCTTGAGGATCCGCCGCTCGATCACGAAGAAGCGCTCGAGCGTCTTCTCCGCGAGGTCCTTGCGCGCACCGAGCTTCGCGATGCGACGCACGCCTTTCGGATCGTTGCGGCGCGGTTCGAAGACGATCGCGAGCAGGATCAGCAGGACGTCGATCTCGTCGGCGTCGCGGAAGACGCCGCTCTCGAACAGCTCCGCGAGTTGCACCTCGAAGCCGTAGATGCGCGACGCGAACCGTCCCTTGTCGGTCAACGTGTCGCCGTCGATGTAGGCGGCACGGCGCAGCACGTCGAGCCGCCCCTGCAGAATCCGCCGGTCGCGCCCCCACGCCTCGCCGCGCGTCTGGAAGCTCTTGAAGCTGCGGTCATACGCCTGAAAGATGTCCTCGCCGACGCGCTCGTGCAGGTTCAAGATCGCCGAGTAGCCGAGGTTGAACTTGCTCTCGACCGGCTCCACCTCGCCGTAGATCACCGGCAGCGCCTCTTCGATCCGGTCACGCCGGGGGTCGATGCAGGTGATCACGAGGCCCGCGTCGTCGAGCCCCTGACGACCGGCGCGCCCCGCCATCTGCTGGTAGTCGACGCACCGCATCGGCGCGAAGCTCACGCCGTCGAACTTGTAGAGCGAGTTGAAGACGACCGTGCGCGCCGGCATGTTCACGCCCAACGCGAACGTCTCGGTCGTGAACAGGAGCTTGATCCGCCCCGACGTGAACAGCGTCTCGATGATCTCCTTGAACGACGGGAGCATCCCCGCGTGGTGATACGCGATGCCGCGGCTCACCGATTGGCGGAAGCGCGCGGCCTCCTCGGTCCCGTCGAGCTTGAAGTGCTCGATCAGCCCGTCGTACTGGTCGAGCACCTTGCGCTGCTCGTCGCGGGTCAACAAACGCCGATAGAGGTTGTCGCGCGCCTTGAGTTCGCACTCCCGCCGGCTGAACGAGAAGTAGAGGCACGGCAACAGCCGATCGGCCTCGAGGAGGTCGATCACGTTCGGCGGGCGCCCTCCGCGGCCCCCGCGCCGTTTGCGCGGCGGCGGCTTCTTGCGGCGGCCCTTGCGGACGTGCTCCGGGTCGATCAGCCCGACGTCGGGCGACCAGATCCGATGGGTCAGCGGCACCGGGCGCTCGAACTGAAAGAGGGTCTCGACACCGACGCCGCGCACCGACTCCATCCACTCGGCGAACTCCCCGATGTTCGGGATCGTCGCGCTCAAGCCGACGAAGCGGATCTCCGGCGGCGCGAAGATGATCGACTCCTCCCACACGGTGCCGCGGTGGCGGTCGTCGACGAAGTGGACCTCGTCGAAGATCACGAAGTCGATGCCCTTGAGGCGCGCCGGATCCTCGAACAGCGTGTTGCGGAAGATCTCGGTCGTCATGATCAGCACCGGCGCGCCCGCGTTGACGGTCACGTCGCCGGTCATGATCCCGACCTTGCCCGGGTGGGCGTCGTTGAAGTCGCGGTACTTCTGGTTCGAGAGCGTCTTGATCGGCGACGTGTAGACGACCCGCCGCCCCTGATCGAGCGCATGGTCGATGCAGTATTCCGCGATCAACGTCTTGCCGGCACCGGTCGGCGCCGCGACGATCACGGACTTCCCCGCCTCGATCGCCGCGATCGACTCGCTCTGAAACGGATAGAGATCGAGTCCCTTGTATCGCATCGGGGGATTATACGCCCCTGTCGGCCAACCGGAAGCGGGCTCTCTACCAGGGGATCAGCTCGATCGAGCGGATCGCCGCGTCGACCGGAACCGACGCGGGCGCGACGGTCAGCGTCTCGATCGCGAGCGACTCGCTGACCCAGCCGGTGCGGACGAGGTCGAGCTCGTAGGTGCGCCACGTCCCGTCGGCGACGATCGGCAGGCGCCCGAGCCGCTTGATCCGTCCGGGCGAGTAGTGCGACGCGGTCCACCGGACGTTGCAGACCTGGTGCGGCGCGCCGTCGACGCGAGCGCGCATGACGATGCGCATCCCGCGATATCGCGCCTGATCGATCGGGGCGCCGCGCCAGCGAAAACGCCCGTCGCGACCCGCGAGCCGCCAGAGCCCGCCGTCGGTCGACCGCGTGTCGCCCTCCACCGCCCAGGCACCACTCGCCGCCCGGCCGTCGCGGACGAGCGGACGGAGCGTCGGCGCCGGATCGAGCCGAATCTCGCGACCGGTTCGGCGGTCGGCATCCCAGCGCAACAGCCGCGCCCCGGCGCGCATCGACCGGACGACGTCGTCGCTCGTCGCGCGGGTCCACGGGTGGCCGAGCCCCTCGGCCGGCCCGACCCGACGGTCGACGAGCACCTCGAGGTGGGTGCGCATCCGGTTCGGCTCGAGCAGGAGCGCACCACGCATCACGTGCGGCAGGCCCGCGACCCAGACGCGCTCGTCCGGACCGAGCGGCGGCTCGAGCGCGCGCACCCACGCGCCGAACGCCCGCACCTGGCGGGTCGCCTCGACCCAGCTTCGGGCGTGCAGGTGGTCGACGACCGCGTAGATCGCGAGCATCCCGGCGAACACGGCACCGACCAGCCGCGGGCGTCGTCGCGGCGCGAGGGCCGCCGCGGCCGCGATCCCGAAACCGAGCGCGACCGGATAGATGTGGTAGCCCTTCAGCAGATCGCGCCCGATGTAGAAGTACGGCAGGCTCGGCAGCAGCCACGCGTAGCCGAGCGCGAGTCCGCCGACGACGTCGCGCGTCCGCGGGCGTCGTGCGTGCGCCGCGATCGCCGCGACCGACGCGAGCAGCGCCGCGCCGAGCGCGATCTCCACCCACCCGGTCACGCGGTCGCGATTGAACGGCCACAGGCACTTCATCGGCAGGTCGACGAGCGCCTCGGCCGCGACCCGCCCGGCGCCGAGCGGTGGGAGCGTCGAGCCGTCGGGCGCGCGATAGCCGCCGAGGTCCCCGTACGCGACGTAGCGCAGCCCGAGGTAGGCGACGTCGAGCACGACGAATCCCGCCACCGCGCGCAGTGCCCCGAACGGCCGCGCGCCCCCCCACACCCACGCGACGAGCGCGAGCGCGACCGGTACGGCGAGCGCCGACTCCTTCGAGCACAGCGCCGCCGCGTGCGCGGCGAGCGCGCCGACGAGCGCACCGACCGAGCCGCTACGGCGCCAGCGCAGGAACCCGAGCAGCGCGACGAACGAGAACAGCGTCGCGAGCACGACGTAGCGATCCGATGTCCACAGGATCGCGCGACCCGGCAACGGATGCAGCGCGAGCAGAAGCCCGGTGACGAAGCCGACGCGGCGGTCGACGAGCCGGGTCGCGCAGGCCGCAGCGAGCAGCACGACCACCGCGTGCAGCGCGACGTCGGTCGCGCGAAACCAGAACGCCTCCGGTCCGACGACGGCCGCGGTGACGAGCAACGTCGTATTCACGAGCGGTCGGTAGAACGCCTCGCCGGGCTTCGGCGTCCACGTCTCGGCGAGCGCGGGCCCCAGGCCGTCGAAGCGCACCGGGTGCAGATACTCGAAGTAGTCGTCGTGCAGAAAGCCGATCTCGAGCGCGGGCACGTAAGCGACGATCGCGACGGCGACGAGCACCACCGCGCGCAGGACACGCGACCGGTCCATCACCGCGATCGCCGCTCCAGACGCACACCGGTCCGCTCGCCGCCCGGCTCGACGGTCACGCGCACCGGTTCGCCGAGCCCGTCCGTCCCCCCCGACTCGACCGTCACGACCTTCTCGCCACCTGCGAGCCCGGCCACGACGTAGGCGCCGGCCTCGTCGCTCGTCGCACGCCGTTCGACCGCATCGCGGCCGGCCGCACGAACGACGACCCTCGCGCCCGCGATCGGGGACCCGTCGGGTCGGACGACGCGGCCGCTGATCACCGCACCGGGCATCAGGCGGACGACGATCGCCTCGGCGTCCGGGCGCGCTTCGATGCTCGTCGAGGCCGACACGTAGGACGGGTGCAGCACACGCACGTCGTACCGCCGACCGACGCGCAGCGGTCCGATCGAGTAGCGCCCGTCTCGGCCCACCTCACCGTCGACCGACTCCTCGCCGAGCCGCGCGGTCACGCGGCAGCCCGCGACCGGCGCATCGAACGACGCCGATCGGATCTCGCCGCGGACGACGCACGCGGCGTCGAGTCGCTGGTCCGCCAGTTCGACCGCCCCGGAGCGCCGCAGCGAGACCGGGACCGTCTCGGTGACGAATCCCTCCCGCCCGATCGTCACCGAGGCGTCGGTCGCCGCGAGCGGATCGACGGCCAGCTCGAACCGCCCGTCGGCGTCGGCGCGCGTCGTCGCGGCGCCGAGCCGCACGACCGCGCCCTCGAGCGGCGCCCCGTCGGCGGCCGCGACGACGCGCCCCCGGACGAGGGGTGAGCGCGGTGCATCCCCGCCGAGACCGGGAATCACGCCGTCGGCGAAGAAGTAGCCGAGCAGCGCGAGGAGGATCGCGATCGGGGCTGCGCGGCGGATCGGTCCGCGGCGCCGGGTTCGGTGCGTCGTCTTTGCCATCGAGTGTCGCTTCGAGACGCATTCTACGAAACGGGGCTGCCGACGCCCACGCCGGTCAAGGTCGCCTCGGGTCGTTTCGATAGAAACGACGAGGAGTCGACGTGCACATGTCCATGATCACCGCGGTCCGCCTGGCCCTGGCCGGCGCCTATCTGCTGCTGCTGTTCCATCCGGCGAGCCCGGTGTTCGGTGCGCTGCTGCTGTCGTTGCCGTGCTTCCTCGCCGCGGTCGGCGTCGTCGAGTTCGGCTACTACCACTGGTGCGGCGGCGACCGACTCCGCCTCGCCCGCGCGCTCTACCGCAACGGCGCCCTCGCCGACGCGGAAGCGTGCCTCGAAGAACTGATCACGCGCAATCGCCAGCCGTGGATCACCGCCCGCGCGGCGGCGCTGCTCGCGTGGATCGAGATCGAAAACGGCCGATTCGCCGAGGCGAGCGGCCACTCGCGCCTGGCCCGCGACGTCTGTGGCTCGCCCGACGCGAAGGCGAACCACCTGCTGCTCGAGGGCATGGTCAGCCACGTCCTCGGCCAGCCGCGCGAAGCCGCGAGCCGGCTCGACAGCGCCCAGGCGTTGCGCCCGAGCCGCCCGTTGCAGGGGATGATCCACCTCGTGCGCGCGGCCCTCTTCCAATACCACGAGCACAACCCGCGCAAGGCGCTCACCCATCTCCAACGCGCCGCCGGCTGCCAGGGGCACCCGCTGACCGCGCGCCACCTGCCCGCGGTGACCGCGCTCGCGCTCGCCGAAGCCGACCGGACGGACGACGCGCGCGACCTACTGGCCCAGGTACCGCGGGACGTCGCGATGCGGTCGTTCGTCGAAGGGCGGATCCACCACATCGAGGGCGACTTCCGCGGGGCCGCCAACGCCTACTCGGTCGCCCTGGAGCGGCTCGACGACGCCTATCTCCTCTACCGGGCGCTCTGCCGCTACCACCTCGGCACCGCGCTGATCGAACTCGATCAGGTGCGCACCGGAAGCCGCTTCTTGCAGCAAGCGTTGCGATCGAGTCTGCCGAAGATCTACCGGCAAGCGATCCCGCAGCAGCTCGAGCTGGCGCGCGACGAACCACCGCCGTCGCCGACGAACACGTCGCACGGTCCGACCGCGACGTGAGCTTCCGATCGGAATGTGTCCCTCAACGGTGCCACATTCCGGTTTGAAGCGCCTCAAACGCGGTTCTGTCCGGTACCCGCCGGGACAACGCTCAACCCGAGGAGCGAACGGACCGCGGCAGAACGCAGCGGAAGGGATGGTACCCCCAGTAGGGATCGAACCTACGCCTCTGGTTCCGGAGACCAGTGCTCTATCCACTGAGCTATGGGGGCTGGGAACTCGCCGCGACGGGTGAGAGTGGTGGACGATGCGGGAGTCGAACCCGCGACCTCAGCATTGCGAACGCTGCGCTCTACCAACTGAGCTAATCGCCCACAGCGGGGGCAAGAATGGACCAAGCCCACGCCGATTTCAACCGCTTTCGCGATCGGCCGGGACCGGTCGCATCAGCGGCCGCTGCGTGACCCGGCGCGTGCGCGACCGCCCCCGGATCGGGCCTTGCGCGCCCACTGCTCGAACTCGTCGAGCGGCTGCCCCTCGGCGCGACACACGACGCCGAACACCGCGAGCGTATCGCTGAAATGCGGTCGACGGACGAACAGGTCCGGGTTCAATCGGCGCCGAGACCGCTTCTCGAGCTTGCGCAGCCCGAGCCAGATCTCGCGCACGCGTTGCGCGTTCTTCCGACTGACGCCCATGCGCTCGGCAAACGGGCCGAAGATCGCTTCGACCGGTTGCAGCGGATTCGTCGGCGGCCCATCGAGGTCGTTGGCGAACAGGGCCTCCTCCTCGCGGGTCCGCGGCAGGAAGAGCACCGCCAGCAGCACGGCGTCGCCATGGTCGCGGCGACCGCCGTCGAGTCGGTCGAGTTCGCGCAGATGGTCCAGCAGCCGATCGATGTCGTCGGTGTCGCCGATCTCGGGCACGACGAAGTCGAGCACGTTCAGGTCGAGCAGGATCTGGAAGACGTGCTCCGATTGCCCGCAGCTCAACGCCTGCAGCAGCTCTTCGAGCACGCGCGGCTTCGCGGCGCGCTCGATCTCGGGGCCGCACTCCTCGATCGCGTCGGCGACGTCGTTTTCGATCGTGAAATCGAGCCGTGCGCTGAACTCCGCGCATCGCAGGATGCGGACCGGGTCCTCGCGGAACCGGATCGACGGCACGCCGATCGTTCGGAGCTGTCGCGCCTCGATGTCGCGCATGCCGCCGACGTAGTCGATCACGACCTTCGCCTCGACGTCGTAGAACAGCGCGTTGATCGTGAAGTCGCGCCGTAGCGCGTCTTCCTGCGACGAGCCGTAGACGTTGTCCCGACGGATCAGCAGATCGTCTTCGCTCTCGCCGGCGTCGCTGCCGTTGTCGGTCTCCGGATCGTCGGCGGGGTTGCGGCGGAACGTCGAGACCTCGATGATCTCCTCGCCGAAGTGGATGTGGCACAGCTTGAACCGCCGGCCGATGATCCGGCAATTGCGGAACAGGCGCTTCACCTGGCGCGGACGCGCCGACGTCGCGACGTCGAAGTCCTTCGGGGTGCGACCGACCAGGAGATCGCGGACGCAGCCGCCCACCAGGTAGGCCTCGTGGCCGTACCGACGCAATCGACGGACGATCTTCAGCGTGTTCTCGTCGAGCTTGTCGTCGGCGATCTCGATCTCGTGGATGTCCGCGTCGGGGTGCAGCTCGGCGGGGTCGAGGTCGACACGGGAGCGATCGACGACCTCGTCGTCGTCGTCACGCTCGTCGGAGAAGTCTTCTCGGCGGCGGGGGCGGCGCTTGCGCCCGCGCGCTCGGCGTTGGGGCATACGGTGGTTGCCGTGGGGTTCTCGGGTTCGTTCCGGGGCCGGCGGAAGCCGCGGGGCCCGCGACGCCGCGAAGGTAGCACATCCGCGGCGGCGGAATCAACCGGCGACGCGAGTCACGGCGATCGTCGCCGTATGCGGGCCGATCTGTACCTCACGCGCCTCGGCACCGTCGGGCGCCGGGCCGAACGCGATGTCGACGGCGAGGGTCTCGCCGGCGATCGCGTCGCGGTGCTCGGCGAGCGCATCGGTCAGCGCCGTGGGCCCGTCGATCGCGATCGAGATCCGGTCGACGTAGGCGAGGTCGAGGTCCTTGCGCATCGTCTGGATCCGGTTGACGACCTCCCGCCCCCACCCCTCGCGCTCCAGTTCGGGCGTCACTTCGGTGTCGAGCACGATGACGCCGACCCGGCCGCCCTCGGCCGCGAAGCCGTCCTTCGCCGCGAGGCGCACCTCGAGCTCGTCCGGGCCCAGCGTGATCGGGTCGCCGTCGCCCACGGCCACGGCCACGGCGCCGGACGCATCGAGTTCGCGCTTGAGCGCGGCCGGGTCGGCGGCGCGCAGGGCCTTCTGGACGAGCGGCATGCGCTTGCCGATCTTCGGGCCGAGCGCTTTGAAGTTCGGGCGGACCTCGTACTGCACGCACTCGTCGAGCGACGCCGGGAAGTGGACCGCCTTGACGTTGAGTTCCTCGGCCACCGTGGCGCCGAGCGAGCCGAGCGACTCGGCCATCGTCGGATCCGCGAAGCACACCTGGACGGCGCTGAGCGGCTGACGGACCCGGAGCCGGTGGGCGCTGCGGGCCGCGAGCCCGAGCGAGACGACGTCGCGCGCGGCCGCCATCCGGCTCGACAGCGCGCGGTCGATCCGCGATTCGTCGGCGACCGGCCACGACGCGAGGTGCACCGACTCCGCCACCCGCTCGCCGAGCGGTGCGACGGCGAGGTTGCCGAAGAGGTCGTCCGCGAGAAACGGCGTGAACGGCGCGAGCAAGCGCCCGAGCGTCACGAGGCACTCCCACGTCGTCCAATACGCGTCGAGCTTGTCGGTCGACGCGGAATCGTCCCCGACCTCGCCCGGCGCCCAGAAGCGCTTGCGACTGCGGCGCAGATACCAGTTCGACAGCCCGTCGACGAACGCGCTCAGCGCGCGCGCGGCCTCGTGGACCTGGTAGTCGTCGAGCGCGGCGGTCACCGCCGCCGTCGTGAGTTCGAGTTCCGAGACGAGCCAGCGGTCGAGCTCCCCGCGCTCGGCGATCGGACGGAACCCGGTCGCCTTCGCGAGGTCGGCTGCCTCGATGCCCGTCGCCCCGAGGGCCGCGGGGTCGAAGCCGTCGATGTTCGCGTAGATCGTGAAGAACGAGTAGACGTTGTAGAGCGTGATCAACGTCTCCTTCTGCGCGAGGCGCACGCCGGCCAGCGAGTGGCGCGTGTTGTTCCACGGCGGCGACACGTAGAAGAACCAGCGGAACGCGTCGGCGCCCGGCGCGGGCGTCGCGTCCTCGATCTCGACCGTGTCGCCGGTCGTCAGGCCGAGGCGCCCCGCGATCGCCGGCGACAGGATCACGCTGTGGCGGTAGTCGTTGTCGTCGGTCGCGGCTGCGAAATCGTCGGCCTTGCCGGCACCGACCGGCTCGAGACACGACACCGATGCGTCGTCCTTGCGGATCGTCAGCTCGCAGCCGCGGCGCTGGAAGTCGAGGCCCTCGTGATCGTCGCGCGTGAGCCCGACCTGTTCGTCGGTCACGGTGCCGGCGAGGTCGTTCAGCGGTCCGCCGTCGCCGGCGACGACGACCTTCATCGGCATCGTCACGCGATCGATGATGATGTCCGGCGGCGTGTAGTTGCGCTTGGACTTCGACTCCTTCTTGCCGGTGCGGTCGCACACGTGGCCGAGCACGACGCAGTGCTTGTAGGGGTGCGGATACTCGCGCACGTCGCCGAGACCGAGTTCGCGCTGCGTCTCCTCGTCGAACACGAGCGTCGAGATCGCGAGCAGCGAGTAGAACCAGCCGCGCGTCTGGTCGATCGCCTCGGAGATGAAGTCGGCGGGGAACGCCTGCTCGAAGCGCTCGCGGCTCCCATCGGCGTGCGGGTAGCCCCACTGCGCGAACGGCATGCACCCGGAGTCGAACCAGCAGTCGATCACCTCCGGGACCCGTCGATAGGTGCCCGGTTCACCCGCCTTCGTCCACGTGACGTGGTCGACCCACGGCTTGTGAACGCGCAAGTGCTCGCTCAGCGACGGGTCCTTCTCGCGCGCGGCGTCGAACGCCGCGAACGCGTCGGGGTTGCGCGCGAGGATCTCGTCCACGCTCGCCGGCGCGTCCATCGCCCCGGTCTCGTCGTTGATCCAGATGTTGAGCGGCGTGCCCCAGAAGCGCTCGCGCGACAGCGCCCAGTCGACGTTGTTCGCGAGGAAGTCGCCGAAACGCCCCTCCTGGATATGGCCGGGATACCACTTCGTCGCGCGGTTGTTCGCGATCACGCCGTCGATCTTCTCGGTCGTGCGGACGAACCACGACTTGCGCGCGTATTGGATCAGCGGATCGTCGTCGGCCCGCCAGCAGAACGGATACTCGTGCCGCACCTGTCCGTCGGAGAAGAGCAGGCCGCGGCGCTTCAGGTCGCGGATCAGGTCGCGGTCGACCTCCTTGCAGAAGCGCCCCGCGAACTCGCCGCACGCCTCGGTCATCTTGCCGTCCGGCGAGACGAGTTGCAGGAACCCCACCCCTTGCTCGCGACCGACGCGGTAGTCGTCCTCACCGAACGCCGGTGCGACGTGGACGACGCCCGTGCCCTGGTCGAGCGTGACGAAGTCGGCCGGGATCACGCGGAACGGGTCGCCGCCATCCGGCTCGGCGAACGAGAACGGCGGCCGGTAGCGCAGTCCGATCAGCTCGCTGCCCTTGACCGTGCGAACGACGTGGTGCGGCCGGTCGCCGAGGATCGCCTCGCGTCGGCCGTCGGCGAGCAGGTAGCGCCCCGCCTCGTCGCCCTCGGTCACCTCGACCTCGACGTAGTCGAGCGCCTCGCCGATCGCGAGCGCGACGTTGCTCGCGAGGGTCCACGGCGTCGTCGTCCAGGCGAGCAGGCTCAGCCCGTCGTCGCCGTCGACCGGAAAGCGAACGACGACGGCCGGGTCGGTCACGGTCTTGTAGCCCTGCCCGACCTCGCCGGCGCTGAGCGCCGTGCCGCCTTGCGGCCACCACCAGACGACCTTGTGGCCCTGGTAGAGGAGCCCCTTCGCGAACAGGCGGCTCAGCGCCCACCACACGCTCTCGACGTAGCGCGTGTGGAACGTCACGTAGGCGTCCTGGAGATCCACCCAGAAGCCGATGCGCTCGGTGAGCCGCTCCCATTCGGCGGTATAGCGGAACACGCTCTCGATGCAGCGCTGCGTGAACGGCTCGATGCCGTACTCGGCGATCGCCTCGCCGCCGTGGATGCCGAGCTCCTTTTCGACCTCGACCTCGACCGGCAGGCCGTGCGTGTCCCAGCCGGCTTTGCGGGGAACCGTGAAGCCCTGCATCGTCTTGTAGCGGGGAAAGAGGTCCTTGATCACGCGGGTCAGGACGTGGCCGTTGTGCGGCAGCCCGTTCGCGGTCGGCGGCCCCTCGTAGAAGACGAACGTGCCGCGATCGGCATCGCCCCGTGGCGCCAGGCTCTTCGCGAAGATCTCGCGCTCCTTCCAGAACGCGAGCACCCGCTGCTCGAGGGCCGGGAAGTCGTATTGGGTCGAGACCGAGCGAAACACCGCCATCGGAAGCGCCTCCACGCCGCTGGGATCGGGATCGGACGCAGGAGTTTTAGCCCGGCTCGCCCCCGGTCACAACCGCGCACGACCCGCCGACGCGGCGCGAGGCACGCCCGACTCCCTGCGGCGCGCCACTCGATACTCGACGGAACTGCACGCAACCCCGTGGCGCGAACGGGCCGCCTGGAACGACGCCAGGCCCCCTCACGGGGGCGCGAGCGCAGCGAGCCGGGGGTGACGGCAACACGCGGCAGCATGAACGCCCGGCAACTCCGCGCATCGATCCTTCTCGCGGACGGCGTTAGACATGCCCGCGCGTCCTTTCTCTCCGTTCGCCGGAGCGAGCGCGCAGCCAACCCCGGCGGGGCGCACGATCGGTGCCCTCCCTGCCCCCTCGACTCGGCCGCCGCGATGCGCTTAGAGGGGTCGTTCCCCAACGACTCTCCCGCGAGGCAGGCGATGAAGATCGGCATTCTCGGATTCAGCGGCGCCGGCAAGAAGACGGTGTTCCAGCTCCTCACCGGCGTCGACCCGATCGGCAAGCGCGGCGTCGTGCCGGGCATCGCGAAGGTGCGCGACCCCCGCGTGGACAAGCTGTCGGCGATGTACCGGCCGAAGAGCACGAAGCACGCCGAGATCGAGTTCCTGTGCCTGCCGGACGTCGAGATCGGTGCCACCAAGGGCGCGAGTTGGCTGTCGTCGGTCCGCGACGCCGATGCGCTGTGCGTCGTGCTCCGCGACTTCGACGACCCCGGCGTGTTCCATCCGCACGACGACGTGAACCCGTCGCGCGACGCGGCCGAACTCGAGACCGAGCTGATCCTCGCCGACCTGACGCTGGTCGAGACGCGCCTCGAGCGCATCGCGAAGGAGAATCGCCACGGCAAGGAAGCCCGGCTGCAGAAGGAAGCCGAGGTGCTCGAGACCCTCAAGGCGCACCTCGAGGAGGAGCAGCCGCTGCGCACGATGACGTGGGACGACAACGCCGAAGCGACCGTCAAGAGCCTCGGCTTCCTGAGCCGTCGGCCGCTGATCCTCGTGCGCAACCACGACAAGGACGACGCACCGAGCGATGCGGTCACCGGCTTCGGCGGCGAGCCGACGACGATCGCCGTCAACGCGAAGATCGAACTCGAGGTCGCCGCGATCGACGACCCGGCCGAGCGCGACGAGTTCCTGAGCGAACTCGGCATCGCCGAACCGGCGATCGCCGCCCTGACCCGCACGGCCTACGACGCGGTCGGCCTGATCTCGTTCTTCACGGTCGGCCCGGACGAGGTGCGCGCGTGGACGATCCGTCGCGGCCAACTCGCGCCGCAAGCGGCCGGCAAGATCCACACCGATCTCGAACGGGGCTTCATCCGCGCCGAAGTCGTCCCCCACGACAAGCTGCTCGAGGCCGGCTCCGAGGCCGCCGCGAAGTCCGCCGGCGCGTGGGGCCTCAAGGGCAAGGACTACGTCGTCCTCGACGGCGACGTGATGAACATCCGCTTCAGCGTCTGAGCAACCTCTTCCGGGGAGGTTGGCAGGGAATACTCGCGTTTCGTGGGCCGATCCTGCACCGGTTGTTGCGATGCGTGCGCTTGGCGAGGCGATGCTGCACCCGATAGGCGTCCCTGGCGGTGTGTCGCACACGAGTCGGTGCAATACTGGCTCGCCAAGCGCAAGCATGCCGCGTGTGTGGTGCAGAAACCGCGCGCCAAGCGCATTCAAACCCAATCGGCGCCGGCCACCTCCCCCGCCGCGCTCAGAGGGGCCAGAAGACGAGGATCGTGGGCAGGCCGACGGCGATCACGAGCACCTCGAGCGGGAGGCCCATCCGCCAGTAGTCGCCGAAGCGGTAGCCGCCGGGCCCCATGATGATCGTGTTGTTCTTGTGGCCGATCGGCGTCAGGAACGCGCACGACGCGGCGACCGCGACCGCCATCAGGAACGGATCGGGATTGACGTCGAGCTTGCGCGCGACGTCGATGCCGATCGGCGCGGCGATCAGCGCGGTCGCGACGTTGTTGAGCACGTCGGACAGCGTCATCGTGACGACCATCAACACGCCGAGCACGACGACCGGCGAGAAGCCGCTCGTCAGGTCGACGAGGTGACGGGCGATCAACTCGGTCCCCCCGCTCGACTCGAGCGCCGACCCGATCGGAATCAGCGAGCCGAGCAGCACGATCACCGGCCACTCGACCGACTCGTAGATCTGGGTCAGCGGGAGGATGCGAAGCAGCACGTAGAGCACCGCGACCGCCGCGAGCGCGACCGGCAAGTAGAGCCATCCGAGGCTCGCGACCGTGATCGCCGCCGCGAAGATCCCGACCGCGAGCGGCGCCTTGTGCCGCTGGGTGACCTGCAGACCGCGCTCGGCGAGCGGGAGGCACCCGAGCCACTGGATCACGTCGCTCATCCGGTCGGCCGGACCGAGGAGCAGGAGCACGTCGCCGGCGCGGATCTTGAGCTTGCGGACACGCTGCGAGAAGCGCTTGCCACGGCGTGACACGCCGAGAAGCGTCACCCGCTGTCGATACAGCAGGCGCACGTCGAGCGCCGACCGGCCGACGATCCTCGCGCTCGCGGGCACGACGACCTCGACGAAGTCGAACGCCTCGTCGAGCAGGCCGTCGCGCTTGTCGGTCCGGATGTACTCGAGCTTCGCCGCCGCGACGAACTGCTCGATCGCGTGCGGCCCGCCCTCCATCACGACCACGTCCCCCCGACGGATCGGCTCGCTCGACGCGGACGCCGACAGCCGCTTGCCGCGCCGCACGAGGCCGACGAGTTCGACCTCGTTCGCGGTCGCGAGCGATTCGAGGGAGTCGAGCGTCTCGTCGATGCTCGACGACTCGGCGGGCACGCGCGCCTCGGCGACGTAGTCGGAGAGCTCCATCAGCTCCTTGCCGGAGTCGTGCTCCCCGCGCGCTCGGGGGATCAGGCGCCAGCCGACGAGCGCGACGAACAGCACGCCGGCGATCGCCACGACGACGCCGACCGGCGTGAACGCGAACATCGAGAACGGCTCCCCGATCGCCGACGCCTCGCGCACCGTCGCGACGACGATGTTCGGCGGGGTCCCGATCAGCGTGACCATGCCGCCGAGGATCGTCGCGAACGACAGCGGCATCAGCGTCAACGCCGGGCTGCGTCCGGCGCGCGCCGCGGTCTTCAGGTCGATCGGCATCAGCAGCGCCAACGTCGCGACGTTGTTCATCACGCCGGACAGCGCCGACGCGATCCCCGACATCACGCCGATGTGCGCCGGCAACGCGCGCGCCGGGTCGGCGATCACGCGCGCGATCCACTCGATCGCGCCCGAGTTCATCAGCCCGCGGCTGACGATCAGCACGAGGCCGACGATCACGGTCGCCGGATGGCCGAGCCCGGCAAAGACGTCTTTCTGCGGCACGACACCGAGCGTCGCGCCGACGACGAGCGCGCCGAACGCGACGACGTCGTACCGCACGCGCCCCCACAGCAGCAGTGCGAAGACGACGCCGAGAAGGCCGAACAGGATCGCCTGGTCCGCGGTCATTGGGATTCCCTTTCGCGCGCATACGATAGGGCGACGAGCGGCGCGCGGCAACGCCCTCGCGTATCCGATCGAGACGGCGCCCCCGAACCGTTTTCGCTGCCCGTACCGCCGAACGGTCCACTATCATGGGGACGGTAGAGTCAGGAGAAAGACCGTGTTCCACCGCCCCGCTCGCGCGTGGCTGCCGGCCGCCGTGTCGGCGTTCCTCGCGCTGTCCGCGACCGGGCAGAAACTGCCGCCGGTCCCCGTGCCGCCGGAGAACCCGATCACCGCCGACAAGGCGGTGCTGGGCAAGATCCTCTTCTGGGAGGAACAGATGTCCACGTCGGGTCGCGTCGCGTGCGGGACGTGTCACAAGCCCGCCGACGCGGGATCCGACGCGTTCGCGGCTCGCCACCCCGGCGCCGACGGCGTACTCAACACGACCGACGACGTCTTCGGCTCGCGCGGTGTGCGACGCGCCGACGGCATCAACTACTACAAGCTCGATCCGGTCTTCGGCGACGCGGTCCAGGCCACCGGCCGCACCGCACCGAGCAACATCGGCGCCGCGTTCGCACCGCTGCTGTTCTGGGACGGCCGCGCGAGCGGGACCTTCGTCGACCCGGTCACGAAAAACGTCGAGATCGCGACCGGTGGCGCACTCGAGAGCCAGTGCGTCGGCCCGCCGCTCAACGACGTCGAGATGGCGCACGAAGCGCGCAACTGGCCCCAGATCACCGCTCGGTTGCAAGCCGCGACGCCGCTCAAACTCGCGGCGAATCTGCCGCCCGACGTGCAGACCGCGCTCACCCGCGATCCGACCTACCCGGCGCTCTTCACGCGCGCGTTCGGGGACTCCGCGATCACGGCCAAGCGCATCGCGTTCGCGCTGGCGACCTACCAGCGCACGCTGATCCCGAACCAGACGCCGTTCGATCTCTTCGCCAACGGCAACCCCACGGCGCTGACCGCGCAACAGCGACTCGGACTCGTGCTCTACAACGGGCCGGCGGGCTGCGCGGCCTGCCACGGCGCGCCGACGTTCACCGACCACGCGTTTCACGCGATCGGCGTGCGTGCGCCGACGGAGGACCTGGGGCTCGCCGCGATCACGAAGAACAACGCCGACCGCGGCAAGTTCAAGACGCCGACGCTGCGCAACGCCGGGCTCAAGAAGACGTTCTTCCACACCGGCGACCACACGTCGATCGAGCAGGTCCTGCAGTTCTACGCGATGGGCGGCGGCCACCCCGACAACAAAGACCCGCTCGTGTCGACGATCTCGATTCAACCCGCCGACATCCCGGCGCTCGCCGACTTCGTCCGCGGCGGGCTCACCGATCCGCGGGTGAAGAACGAGACGTTCCCGTTCGATCGCCCGACGCTGTGGGCGGACGCGAACCCGGCCGGCAGCAACCTGATCGGCGTGGGCTCACCGGGCACCGGCGCGAAGACGCCGCGAATGCTCGGCGACACGCCGCCGGCCGCCGGCAACCCGGACTTCCGCATCGGCGTCTCGAATGCCCGCGGCGGCGCGACCGCGTTCTTGTTCCTGTCGCTCGGCGCGGCATCCGGCACGACCGGGGGCATTCCCTACGAGGTCGACCCGGGCAAGCTCTTTGCGATCTTCCCCGTCGTCACGACCGGCACCGGCGTCGCGACGTTCCCGATCCCGCTGCCGAACAACCCCGCGCTCGCGAACATCACCGTCTACGCGCAGTGGTTCGTCGCCGACGCCGCCGCGTCCGGCGGGTTCGCCGCCTCGCCGGCCGCGACGTTCACGCTCTTTTGACGCCCGGTCCGGCCTACCAGCCGGCGCGGGCGATCGAGGGGAACTGACGGCGGAACGCGAGCCGAAAGCGGTCGCTCGTCGTCGCGAGCAGCACGTCGAACGGGTTGTGGTCGTCGGTCAGGACGACTCCCTCGTCGGGCCGGAACGAACGCTCACGCTCGAGCAGGTCGTCGCCGACCAACTCGCCGAACGGCGCGCGGCTCGCGAAGAAGATCCGGTTCTCGGTGCGGTTGCGCGCGTCGTGGTGCGCGGCGTAGCAGCACACGTACGGAAACACCTCGCGCAACGTCCGGTGGATGCTCGCACTGGCGCGCTCCCCATCGGCGTCGAACACCAGCGACGTGTTCACGCCGACGATCCCGTCGGGCGTCATCGCGTCGCGCGCCTCCTCGAGGGCCTCGCGCGAGTAGAGGTGCACCGGCACCGCGTCGATCGTCAACATGTCGATGATCACGACGTCGTAGCGCTTCCCACTTGCCGCGAGCCGACGCAGGCAGCGCCGGCCGTCCTCCGGATACAGGTGCACACGATCGCCGTGCGGCAGGCTGAAGTACTCGGTCGCGACGTGCATCGCCCGCGGGTCGATGTCGGCGACGTCGAACGCGAAACCGTGCCCGCCGAGGAGCCGGACGTGCGCCCCGCCCGCGAGCCCGATCAAAAACGCGCGAGACGCGTCGGGACGCCACTGCCGCATCAGGTCGAACGTGCGCACGTACTCACACGCGACTTCCCCGGTCGGCTCCGCCGGCATGTGGGTCTGGCACGCCCCGTCGAGCAGGAAGAGCCGCTCTTCGTAGCCGTCGCCGTACCGGCGATCGAGCACCGTGATCCGGCCGAGCGGTCCGTCGTCGTCGTAGACGACGCCCGGAATCGCCACCGGGGTTTGGCCGGCGAAGGCGAGACCGGCCAACGCGAGCGCGACGACGCCGGCCGCCGCGGCACCACGGCGCGTCGCGCCGACGAGTCCGCCCGCGGCCCAGAGCGCGAGCGCGACCGCGATCCCGAGCATCGCCGTGCGGTGCCCGATCGACGGGATCACCCAGAACGCGGTGCCGAGCGTGCCGCAGACACTGCCGATCGTGCCCAACGCGTAGAGCCGCCCGGCGACGTGGCCGACATTGCCGACCTGCGCGGTCCGGAGTCGGACCGAATACGGCGTGATCATCCCGAGGAGCGCGAGCGGAACGCCGAACAGCGCCACCGCGCCGACGAGCGCCCCCGACCGCAACCCCAACCGCTCCGCCGCACCGAGCACGCCGCCCGCGGCGAGCACGGAGACGCCGACCGTCGCGGCACCGACGAGCAGGATCGTGAACATCGCGCGGCGCGTCGGCCGCCGATCGGCGAGCCAGCCACCGGCGAAGTAGCCGAGTGCCAGCGCGACGAGCGTGACGGAGATCAGCGCCGCCCACACGTACAGTCCGGAACCGAACGACGGGCTCAGCACACGCGTGCCGAGCACCTCGAGCGCCATCACGGCGGCGCCGGTGAAGAACACGGTCAGTTCGATCACGCGCGGCTCCTCGCATCCGACTGTCGTCGACGAAGCGGCCAGTATACCCGTCGCACACGACGGGTCCACTCGCGTCCTTGTGCTCGCGTGTACCATGCGATACGGTTCGCTCGAATCAGGCGAGGAGGAGATCGAGATGCCCCGGACATCGTGGAGCGCGCTCGAGCGCGTGACCAACGTCAGCCGACGCGATCGCGTCGTCGTCGCCCGCGGAGACGGCGCGGCGCTGCACATCGACTTTCCGCAGCCCGGCGTCGCGCGCGTACGCCTGGCGACGGACAAACAGCCGCGCACCGGCACCTCGGGCGTCGTGCGCCGGACGCGCGCCGACGGCGGCGCCGTCGAAGAGCGACGCGGCGAGATTCTCGTGCGCGGACCGGGGATCGAGATCCAGGTTCACGCCGATCGCGGGCGACTCGCGTTCCGTGACGAACGCGGCGTCCCGTTGCTCACGACGACCCCGCACGGCCACGCGACCCGTGGCGAGCGGGTCCGGCTCTCGATGGAGCGACAGTCCGGGGAGCGGATCCACGGCCTGGGCGCGAAAGCCGCGCCGCTCGAGCGCTCCGGCCGCGCGTGGCGGCTGTGGAACCGCGACAGTGTCGGCTGGGCGCGGGGCACCGACCCGCTGCACCTGTCGGTCCCGTTCGCGCTGATCAGCCGGCCGACGCGGACGAAGGGCCGCCAGCACGCGGGCCTGTTCTTCGACAATCCGTATGCCCTGCGCGTCGACCTCCGCGGCCCCGATGCGTGGTCGATCGAAGCCGACGGCGGCGCGCTCGACTACCTCGTGATCGCCGGTCCCACGCCGGCCGACGTCCTCGAGCGCTACTCCAGCCTGACCGGCCGCCTCCCGCTCCCGCCGCGCTGGGCGCTCGGCTACCATCAGGCGCGCTGGAGCTACACGCCCGAGCGCCGCGTGCGGAAACTCGCCGAGGACTTCCGCGCGCGCGACATCCCGTGCGACGCGATCCACCTCGACATCGACCACCTCCGCGGCTTTCGGCCGTTCACGTGGCACGATCGCCGCTTTCCCCAGCCCGCGCGCTTGGTCCAGGACCTCGCCGACGACGGGTTTCGGGTCGTGCCGATCGTGCTGCCGGCGCTGAAGGCGGGCGCCGACCCGAACACGCGCGCGGGACTTCGCGACGAGCACTTCGTGACCGACGAAGACGGCCAACCCGTCACGGGCCGCGGCTGGGCCGGGACGAGCTACTTCCCGGACTTCACCGACCCGGAGACGCGCGCCTGGTGGGGATCGCTCCACGCGGCCTACGCGAAGGCCGGAATCGCGGGCGTCTGGAATTGCATGGCGGAGCCGACCACGCTCGACGACGCGACCACGCTCCCCCTCGACGCCTGTCACGTCGGCGCCCCGGGCCGGCGAACGCACGAGGGCAACCACAACCTCTACGCATCGCTGATGGCGCAGGCGAGCTACGAGGGCCTCCGCACGCACGCACCCAAGCGACGTCCGTTCGTGCTCGCGCGATCCGGGTTCGCGGGCGTGCAACGCTGGGCGGCGACGTGGATCGCCGGTACGCAATCGTCGTGGAAGCACCTCGAACTGTCGGTTCCGATGCTCCTCGGCCTCGGCGTCTCGGGGGTGCCGTTCTGCGGCACCGCGGTCGGCGGCTTCGACCGGCATCCGAGCGCCGAGTTGTTCACGCGCTGGATCCAGGCCGCGTGCCTCACGCCGCTGTTTCGCAACCACACGAAGAAGGGCACCGGCGACCAGGAACCCTGGAGTTTCGGCGACGCGGCCGAACGCCGCGCACGCGACGCGATCCGCTTGCGCTACCGCCTGATGCCCTACCTCTACACGTGCTTCGAGCACGCGAGCCGCACCGGGGCACCGGTGATGCGACCGCTGTGGTGGTCGTTCCCGGACGATCCGCGCGCCCAGACGGTCGAGGACGCGTTTCTCGTCGGCGACGATCTGCTCGTCGCGCCGGTGCTCGAACGCGGCGCGACGTCGCGAACGGTCTACTTTCCCGCCGGGCGATGGGCACCGCTGGAGGGCGGCGCCCCGATCGACGGCCCGACGACCGAGCGCGTCGACGCCTCGATGGATCGGCTGCCGGTCTTCGTGCGTGGCGGCGCGATCGTTCCGGCCTGTGATCCGGTTGCCCACGACGGGGAACGCCCCATCGGCGCACTGCACCTGTTGATCGTACCGGGCACGGAGCCCGACGCCGTCGGCACGCTCTACGAAGACGACGGCGACGGCTTCGAGCACGAGCGAGGTGCGTGGTCGCGCACGACGTTCACCGGCCGACGGGACGGACACCACCTCGCGATCGACTCGACGCCGTCCGGTCGCGGGGCGCCCCGCGCACGCGACGTCGAGTTGACGATCCTCGGCGTCGCCGAGGCGCCGCTGCGGATGACGGTCACCGACACCGGTCGCGGGTTCACGGCGCGCGTCCCGATCGGGTAGCCTGACGCCGGACACCGTTGCCCGAATCGATGGAGGCCGAATGCTCCCCTCGCCGTCTTCGCTGTGTGCCGCGATCGCGCTGATCGCGCTGACCACCGGATCGATCGCCCAGGACGCCGACGCGCCGCTCACCCACCACAGCGGTGACGTGCGCGCGCTCGCATTCTCGCCGGACGGCGCCTGGCTCGCGTCGGCGGGCGGCGAGGGCGAGGTCCGGGTGTGGAACGTCGCCGAAGGCACGTGTCTGCGAACGATCGTCGCGCACAAGGACGGCGTGGACGCGATCGCGTTCGCGACCGACGGGCTGTGGATCTTGAGCGGCGGCAACGACAAGACCGTCAAGCTGTGGAACCGCAACACCGGCGAGTGCGCCCACACGTTCGAGGGGCACGACGAGCGCGTGCTCGGCCTCGCGATCGCCGGGGACGGCAAGCGCTTCGCGAGCACCGACGCAGGGGGCGCCGTCTGGCTCTGGGATCTCGCCAAGCGCGAGCGGATCGCGCGCGCGACCGGCGGCCACGAATCGGCGGCCGCATGCATCGCGTTCGGCCCGAAGGACAAGCTCCTCTACAGCGGCGGTTGGGACCGAAAGCTGCGCACGTGGACGGTGCCGGAGCTCTACCCGAAGGGCGCGCCCTCCGGCAACGAGATCGTGCTGTCGATGGTGGTCGACCGCCAGGGCAAGCATCTCGCGACCGGCTCGCGCGAGGGCCACGCGAGCGTCTTTCGCTTGAAGAAGCTCAAGCGGGTCGCGAACATCACGACCGCGGCACGCGAAGTCCGGGCGATCGATTTGCACCCGTCGCCGAAGCGCCCGTGGCTCGTCGTCGCCGGACTCGACGGTCGCGTGGAGCTGTGGGACTACAAGAAGGAGAAGAAGCTCCACGACTTCCACGGCCATACGAAGGTCGTGCTCGCGGTCCGCTTCTCCCCCGACGGCAAGTGGATCGCCACCGGCAGCGACGACACCGACATTCGCTTCTGGCGCGTGCCGAAGAAGTAGCGCTCCGCCGCTACGCGTCGCCGGGATCGAAATCGTCGCGAGCGGTCCGCGACGCCGGCACGCCAGGCACTGGCACGCCCGGCACTGGCACGCCCGGCATCGGCATGCCCGGGCGCTTCGGTGCGTCGGGCACCTGCTCCTCGAGCGCCGAGACGCGGAGCAGCGGCCCGCGGAAGTGCGGCCGCGCATCGTCGACGAGTTCGGGGTAGCGCAGCTTGACGACCTCGTCGATCAGGCGCACGCGCTCCTGCATCGACAGCACGCTCACGGTCACGTACGGGATGCCGTACATCTCGAGCAGCATCTTGACCATGCCGTCGGCGCGCACGACGTCCTCCCAGCGCAGCCCGGCGCGCACGCCGTCGTCGCGGACGAGGTCCGGATGCGGCCGCACGAAGAAGACGAGCCCCTTGCCGACCCACTGCATGTAGCGGCCGATCGCCGGGTCGCGCATCAGGTCGGGCATGATCGTCGCGTGCTCGGCCGCATAGGCGAGGTTGCAGAACGCGCGATCGCTGACGAACCCGCCCCTGGCCTCGGTTTCCTCGCGGATCTGGCGCCAGCAGACCTCGTGCTGGTAGCGGTTGACCGTGTCGAGGTTCGAGCGGATCTGGTCGAGGGTGATCTCCATCTCGGCCAACACCGAACGCGCGACCTCGCTGATCAGCGGCAGTCGGTAGCGGTCGTGGACGTAGCGGGCGAGCGTCGTCTTGCCGGTCGCGTGCGACCCGACGAAGTAGATCCGCGGCTCCGTGGGCGTGCGGTCGGCATCGCTCATTCGATTCGGCCCTCCCCGATCGGGCGCCGGTCGCGCCGGCGCGGTCCTCGATGACTCCCCCGCGATTGTAGCGCCCGGTCCGGCGGGTTCCAGGACGGGCTCTCGGAGGCCTTTTCTCGCGCGCGGGAATGGGGTATCGATTGCCGACGGAACTCGGTCGACAGCCGTCGGGAGGTGCCTCCGGTGTCGGAAATCACGTGGCTCGAAGAAACGGATCACCGGGTGCTGACCGCGCTGTGTGCGACCGACGGCGCGATCGGCCTCGACGCACTCGCCGCAGCGGTCTCGCTCGACGCGGCCCGGGTCAAGGTGGTCGTGGACGGACTCGCCGCACGGGACCTCGCGACGGCGTCCGAGTCGGTGTGGGTGGAGCTGCGCCTCGCACCGAAGGGCAAGGCGCTCGACGGCTCGGCGCTGCCGGAGCGCACGGTGCTCGAAGCACTCGCGGCCGGACCGGGCGAGGCGCGGATCGCCGAACTCGCCGAACTCGCCGGGCTCGACAAGAAGGCCGCCGGTGAGTCGCTCCGCTGGCTGACCGACAAGGGGTGGGCGACGCGCGAGAAAGACCGCGTCGTCGTCACCGATGCCGGCCGTGCCGCCGTCGGCGCACCGGGCGCGGACGAAGCACTGCTCGCGGCCCTCGCCGGCGACGCGCGCCGCCCCGCCGACGACGTCGCCCGCGACGGCGTCGACCTCGACGCGGCGCGCGCACTGCTCGCGAAGCGCAAGCTCGTCGACGAGCGCCGCCGCGTCGATCGCTCGGCCGCGGCGACCACCGGCGGGCGGGCACTGATCGAATCGGGCGTCGAGGCGCGGCGCGAAGTCACCCAGCTCACGCCCGAGCTGCTCGCCGACGGCGGGTGGCGCTCGGTCGCGTTGAAGCCCTACGACGTGACGCTCGACGCCGAGCGGTGGACGCCGGGCAAGGAACACCCGTTCCGCCGCGTGCTCGACGAGACCCGCCGCGTCTTCCTCGAACTCGGCTTCGAGGAGACCGCGAGCCCCTACTGCGAGTCGTCGTTCTGGGACTTCGACGCGCTCTTCCAGCCGCAGGACCACCCCGCCCGGGACATGCAGGACACGTTCTACGTGAAGACGCCGGCCGAGGCGCGGTTGCCCGACGCGGCGATCGTCGACCGCGTCCGACGCACGCACGAAGACGGCGGGGACACCGGATCCGTCGGTTGGGGCTACACGTGGTCCGAGGCGACGTCCAAGACGACGGTGCTCCGCACGCACACGACCGCGGCGTCGATCCGCGCGCTCGCCGATGATCCGAACCCGCCGCGCAAGGTCTTCTGCGTCGGTCCGGTCTTCCGCAACGAGACGATCACCTACAAGCACCTGCCCGTGTTTCACCAGATCGACGGCATCATCGTCGACGAGCACGCGAGCCTCGCGAGCCTGCTCGGCACGCTGAAGGCGTTCTACAACAAGATGGGCTTCGACCGCTTCCAGTTCCGCCCCGCGTTCTTCCCCTACACCGAGCCGAGCCTCGAGGTGTTCGTGTGGCACGACGGCAAGGGCGACTGGGTCGAGATGGGCGGCGCCGGGATCTTCCGACCGGAGGTCACGCAACCGCTCGGCTGTTCGGTGCCGGTGCTCGCGTGGGGGCTCGGGCTCGAGCGACTCGCGATGTTCCGCTTCGGAATCGAACGCATCCGCGACCTCTACGACGCGTCGCTCGACTGGCTGAAGGAGACCGCGCGATGCCAGTGGTGAACCTCCCGATCGCGCTGTTGAACGAGCACCTCGGCGCGACGATCGCCCCCGACGACCTCGTCGAACACCTGCAGCACATCGGCTGCGACGTCGAGGGCTACGAGACGATGGGCCGCTACCGCTGCGCCGTGTGCGGTGCGGTGCACGAGGTCGCCGAGCACGAAGAAGCGCCGGTGCGGTGCGACGAGTGCGGCGTCGACTACCGCGAACGCACCGACGCCGTCGAGGCGATCGACCCGGTCGACGTGATCCGGATGGAACTCCTGCCCGTCCGGCCGGACGTGTTCGATCCGGGCGGACTGGCGCGCGCCCTGCGCACCTACCTCGAAATCGACATGACGCCGCCGCACTACGAAGCGGTCGACGGCGACTACACCGTGGACGTCGACGCGTCGGTCGCCGACGTGCGGCCGTGCATCGCGTGCTGTGTCGTGCGCGGCGTGACGCTCGATGACACGCGCATCCGCGTCGTGATGAAGCTGCAGGAGAATCTGCACTGGGCGATCGGACGCGACCGCAAGTTCGCGAGCATCGGCGTCTACGATCTCTCCGCGGTCGAGGGGCGCGCGATCCGCTACCGGACCGTCGGGCGCGGCGACAACGCGTTCGTGCCGCTCGGCTACACCGACGCGGCGACCCCCGACGCGATCCTCGCCGAACACCCCAAGGGCAAGGCGTTCGCGGGGCTCCTCGAGGGGCACGACCGCGTGCCGCTGCTCGAGGACGAGCGCGGCGGCGTGATGTCGATGCCGCCGATCATCAACTCCGAGCACACGCGCGTCACGACGGCCTCGACCGACTTCTTCATCGACGTGACCGGGCTCAACCCGCGCGTCGTCCGCACGACGCTCGCGATCCTCGCTACGTCGCTCGCCGAGCTGAACCCCGGCGTCGTGATCGAGCGCGTGCAAGTCCGCTACCCGGACGGCCACCCCGAGGGGCCGGCGGCGGTCACGACCCCCGACCTGCGCACGCAGGCGCTGCACCTCGATCCCGCACGCGCCGCGCGACTGATCGGAATCGACGCGTCGACCGACGACGTCGGGCTGTTGCTGCGGCGCATGGGGCACGACGTCGCCACGGAGTCCGACGGACGGCTGCGCGTCACCGCGCCCCCCTACCGCAACGACCTGCTGCACGAGGTCGACCTCGTCGAGGACGCCGCGATCGCGTACGGCTTCCACAACATCGAGACGCGGCTCGTGCCGACGATGACCGTCGGTCGCGCCCGCCCGATCGAAGACCTGTCGAACCACGCGCGCCGCGTGCTCGCCGGACTCGGCTTCCTCGAGACGATCGCGCTGCCGATCACGTCGAAGCCCCAGGCCTTCGACCGCATCGGGCTCGACGAGACCCCGACGCTCGAACTCGCGAACCCGATCCACGACGACAGCGGCACGCCGCTCGACATCCTCCGTCCGAATCTCCTCGCCGGCCTGATCCACTGCTTGCATCGCTATCGTGGCGGGGAGTTGCCGCAGCGGCTGTTCGAGATCGGCGACGTCACCCAACTCGACGCCGACCGAGACACCGGGACGCGCGAGGTGCGCCGGTGCGCCGCGGTCGCGATCGGGCCGCGCGCCGGCTTCGCCGAGGCCCGCAGCCTGTGCGAGGCGATCACCGCCGAACTCGGCTGGTCGCTCGAAGCCGAGCCGCTCGAACTCGGCTGCTACCTGTCCGGGCGGGCCGCACGCTGGTTCGCGGTTCGCGGCGACCGGCGGGTCGCGGTCGGCCACTTCGGCGAGGTGCACCCCGACGTGCTCGAGCGCTACGGCCTCGGCTACCCGGTCGGTGCGTGCGAGTTCGACCTCGCGCCGCTCGATCCGACCGGCGCCGCCTGAGCACCGATATCGACCGGTGCTCGCGCACCGGCCCGGTTCCGCGCTATGCTTTCGAGGGGCGACGGCCATGCCGCGCCGCCGCCCGTATTTTCGGGGTCCCTCGATGCTCGACCGAACACGCTCCTTGGCGCTCGCCGTTTTCCTCGCGCTCGGCGTTCAACCGTTGGCGTCCGCACAGCCTGTCGCGACCTACGCGATCCGGGTGCTCGGGGAGCGGTCGCGCGACGTCGAAGCGATCGTCACGATCACCGGCGTCCGCGCGCCGACGATGGAGGTCGCGCTCGACGCGGGGCGGGGTCGCCTCGGGACGCGCTCGCTGTTCGCGCCGACCCGGTTGCGAGCCACCGACACCGCCGGCACCGAGCTGCCGCTCGAGGAGATCCGGGCCGGCCGCTGGCGCGTCACGCCCGGATCGCACACGACGGTCGTGCTGTCGGTCCAGCTCGAGCGCGACCCCGGCATCGACCACGTGCTGATCGACCCGGCGTCGACGTGGCCGCGGTGGGTCGATGCGCCGAAGCTCGAGCCGCGCATCGACGTCGTGGCTCCCGACGGCTGGACCGTCGCGACCGGCTTGACCCAGGTCGCGCCGATGCGCTTCTCGGCGCCGAGCGTCGAAGCGCTGATCGACCGGCCGCTGCTGATCGGCGCGCGCCTCGTGCAGTCGCGCTTCGAGACCGACGGTGTCGCGTTCGAGCTGGTCGCGTCGTCGGCGCCGCCGATGGAGATCGAGCCCCTCGCCGAGCGGCTCCGCGCGATCGCGACGCGACAGCTGGAGCTGTTCCACGTGCACCCGTTCGAGCGCTACGTGTTCCTCGTGCAATTCGACGGACGCGCCGCGCCGTTCTCTCGCGCGCACGGCAACTCGAGCGTCTACCGCCTCTCGCCGGCGCGTGTCGGCGGCGCGGCCGCGGACACGACGTTGCCGCTGCTCTTCTCGACGTCGTTGATCCGCGCGTGGAACTCGAAGTACGTCCGCGCCGCCGCACCGGCACGCCGTGCGGGCCGCTCGGAGGCGGATTGGTTCCTCACGGGGGTGAGCGACTACCGCGCCTACCGCACCGTCGTGCGAACCGCGACCGGCGACGCCGCGCCCCCGAGCCTCGTCGACGCGATGCTGGCACGGCTCGCGCGACTCGAGCGCCACGCGGCCTACGGACGCGTCAGTATCGCGGAGATGAGCCGCGGCGGCGGCGACGTGCGCTCCGCGAGCCGCACGGCGTTCGTCGGCGCGGCCGGGTTCGTCCTCGGGTTCGTGCTCGACGTCGAAATCCGTCGGCTCACCGACGGCGCGCGGACACTCGACGACGTGCTGCGCTCGATGGCGTTTCTCTACGGCGGCGTGCGCCGCGGCTTCGACGGCAACGATGCGATCCGCCGGGTCGTCGCGAGCGTCGTCGAGACCGACGCGCTCGACGAGTTCTTCGCGCGCCACATCGAGGGCAACGAACCGATCGCGATCGAACGCATGGCGGGGTGGCTCGGCTGCCGCTTCGTGCGCACCGAAGAGGCGCGGCCCTGCGGATTCCGGCTGCTCAACGCGCTCCGACTCGCCGGCGTCAACGTGACGACCGGTGAGATCGCCTCCGGCGAGCCCGCCCTGTTCGCCGGCACGACGCTCCGAGCCGGCGATCGGGTCGTGTCCGTCTGCGGGCTGGCCCTGCGCGACCTCGGCGCCGATCATCGGCAGGTGTGGGCGCTCACGAAGCGCCTCGCGGAGCGGTCCGCCGCCGACCCGAGCGCCGGCGTGCCGATTTCGGCGAGCCGACCGGGCCGAGCGGAGCCGATCGACGCGGTGATCCGCCCGGCGATGCCGAGCGAACGCAGCTACCGCTGCGAACCGGTCGACAACGCGCACGTCCCGGCCTGGGCAGCGGACCTGCTCTCCAACCGCTGATCCGCGCACGCGTCGCGGCAGCGAGGGCCTAAAAAACACAATCGGCCGGCGAGACGCGTGGTCTCGCCGGCCGAGTCGGTCGGATCAGAGGGCGTCGATCAACTGCAGCCCATGCTGTTGCCGCAGTTGAGGCATCGGTAGCACGAGCCGTTGCGCACCGTGATGTGGCCGCACGTGTCGCAGAACGGCGCGTCCCCCATCATGTTCGCGTGGTGCTCGTCGGCCGCCGTCTTCGTCGCCTGGGTCACGGTGATCTCGGTCTCCATCCGCTTCGCGGTGAGCACCGTCCGATCGATCGCGGTCTCGGCGTAGTCGACGCTCGACTTCGCGACCGTGCGCGTCGTCGAGCCGTGCCCGTTGCCGCCGCTACCGTTGCCGTTCCCGTTCCCGTTGCCACTGCCTTCGGGCATCCGCGACGGGCGCGCCTCCGGAAGAGCGGTCGCCTCGACGCGACGCGACGCATCCCCGCCGGGCCCGGCCTGCCGCGACACGAGTTCGCGCGTCTCGCTGTCACCCGGCTTCACGTGCACGAGATCGACGTTGCCGAGGTATTCCATCGCGAGCACCCGGAACACGTAGTCGACGACACTGGTCGACATCTTGATGTTCGGGTGGTTCGTGACGCGCCCCTGCGGCTCGAAGCGGGTGAACGTGAAGCAGTCGACGAACTCCTTCAGCGGCACACCGTGCTGCAGACCGAGCGACACCGAGATCGCGAAGCAGTTCATCATGCTCCGGAACGCGGCGCCCTCCTTCGCGAGATCGATGAAGATCTCGCCGAGCGTGCCGTCGTCGTATTCGCCGGTGCGCAGGTAGACCTTCGTGCCACCGATCCGCGCTTCCTGCGTGAAGCCCATCCGACGCCCCGGGAGCTTCCGGCGGATCGGCTGGACCTGCCGGCCCTCCGCCGCTGCCGCGAGCAGCACGTCCGCCGCCGCGGCCGCAGGCATCGGTTCACCGGCGTCGACCTCGGCGGCGACGTCGATCGTATCAGCCGTCTCGACCGGCTCGGCGTCGTCGGCCTTCTCGTCGTCGACCTTCGAGTTGAGCGGCTGCGAACTCTTGCACCCGTCACGGTAGAGCGCGAGCGCCTTCAGGCCGAGCTTCCAGCTCTTCAGGTACGCGGTCTCGATGTCGTCGACGGTCACCTCGTGGGGCATGTTGATCGTCTTCGAGATCGCGCCGGACACGAACGACTGCGTCGCCGCCATCATCTCGACGTGCCCCATGTAGCGGATGAAGCGCTTGCCGGTCTTGCCACACCGATTCGCACAATCGAAGACCGCCAGGTGCTCGTCCTTCAGGTGCGGTGCGCCCTCGATCGTGCCGAAGCCGCACGCGTAGTCCTCCGCCTCGGCGATCTCGGACGCGGAGAAGCCGAGTTCGGTCAGCAGGTCGAACGTCGGGGACTCGGCCTTGTCCGCATCGATGCCGAGGCGAGCGATCGCCTCCTCACCGACCACCGAAGGCGTCACCGCCATCTGCAGGCTGAACGCACTCGTCAGCGCCTGGTCGATCGCGTCGACCTCGTCCTCGTGGAGCCCCTTCGACAGGAGCCGCGCCCGGCTGACGCCCGGCGCGTTCTTCAGCGTGCTCGTGCCGAGCACGTGCGCGAGGATGGCGTCGCGCTCTTCCTCGCCGTAGCCGAGCTTCTTCAGCGCGCCACCGACCGAGTTGTTGCAGATCTTGAACACGCCGCCGCCGGCGAGCTTCTTCAGCTTGACGAGCGAGAAGTCCGGCTCGACGCCGGTCGTGTCGCAGTCCATCAGCAGGCCGATCGTGCCGGTCGGCGCGATGACCGTCGCCTGTGCGTTGCGGTAGCCGTGCTGCTCACCCAGGCTCAACGCCCGATCCCACGCCTGACGCGCCGCGGCGATCAGTTCCTGCGGGCACTTCGCCGCGCTGAGCCCGACCGGCGGCACCGTGAGCGCCTCGTATTCCTCCGTCGGCGCGTCGTACGCGGCGCGACGGTGGTTGCGAATCACGCGGAGCATCGCATCCCGGTTCTCCGGGTAGCACGGGAACGCACCGATCTCGCCGGCGATCTCGGCGCTCGTCGCATACGACTCGCCGGTGAGCACCGCGGTGAACGCACCCGCGATCGTCCGCCCCTCGTCGCTGTCGTACGGGATCCCCATCGTCATCAGCAGGCTGCCGATGTTCGCGTGGCCGAGGCCGATCGTGCGATACTCGTAGCTCTTCTTCGCGATCGACTCGCTCGGGTAGCTCGCCATGCCGACGCTGATCTCGAGGACCATCGTCCACAGCCGAATCGCGTGGCGCAGCCCTTCGATGTCGAAGCGCTCGGCCTGCTCGTCGTAGAACTTCTTCAGGTTCAGCGACGCGAGGTTGCACGCGGTGTCGTCGAGGAACATGTACTCCGAGCACGGGTTGGACGCCTTGATGCGGCCGCCGGTCGGGCACGTGTGCCACTCGTTGATCGTGTCGTCGAACTGGATGCCGGGGTCGGCGCACGCCCACGCGCTCTCGGCGATCTTGTCCATCAGGTCGCGCGCCTTGACGGTCTTGCAGACCCGTCCGTCGGTGCGCCACGTCAGATCCCAGTTGCCGTCGCTCTCGAGCGCGTCGAGGAAACCGTTCGGGATCCGGACCGAGTTGTTCGAGTTCTGTCCGCTGACGGTGCGGTAGGCCTCGCCGTTGAAGTCCGAATCGTAGCCGGCGTCGATCAGGATCTTCGCCTTGTGCTCCTCTTCGGCCTTCCACGTGATGAAGCGCTCGATGTCCGGGTGATCGAGATCGAGGCAGACCATCTTGGCCGCGCGGCGCGTCGTGCCGCCCGACTTGATCGCGCCCGCCGCGCGGTCGCCGATCTTCAGGAAGCTCATCAATCCGGAGCTGATCCCGCCGCCGGCGAGCGGCTCGCCCTCGCCGCGGATCGCCGAGAAGTTCGTGCCCGTGCCCGAGCCGTACTTGAACAGGCGCGCCTCGCGCACCCACAGGTCCATGATGCCGCCGTCGTTGACGAGGTTGTCCTGCACATCCTGGATGAAGCACGCGTGCGGCTGCGGCCGCGAGTAGGAGTCCGTCGCGCGGACCACCTCGCCCTTGGTCTGGTCCTTCGGGTCGGGGTCGAAGTAGAAGTGCCCCTGCGCCGGGCCCGAGATCCCGTACGCGTCCGACAGGCCGGTGTTGAACCACTGCGGCGAGTTCGGCGCCGACATCTGGTTCACGAGCATGTGGTCCAACTCGGCCTCGAAGTTCGAGGCGTCCTTGTCGCTCGAGAACATGCCGAAGCGCTCACCCCAACGGCGCCAGCACTTCGTCATGCGGCTGATCACCTGTGCGGTGTGCTTCTCCGGGCCGAGCACCGGCTCCCCGTCGTCCCCCCGGACGACCTCGCCGGCCTCGTCGCGCTGCGGCACGCCAGCCTTGCGGAAGTACTTCGACACGATGATGTCGGACGCGAGGCGCGACCACGTCTTCGGCACCCACGCGTCGCGCATCTCGAACACCACGGTTCCGTCGGCGTTCAGGATCTTCGTGTGCCGCTTCTCGTATTCGACGTTGTCGAGCGGCTTGCTTCCGGGCTTCGTGAAGTAGCGCTGTACCTTCATGCATCCACCTTTGCGTTGTCGCGTGTGCTTCTGTCGCGTGCTTCTGTCGCGTGTCTGTCGCGTGCTGTCGATTCGCCGTTCGCTTCCACGCGCGTCTTCGACCGATGGGCTTCGATCGATCGCGCCGCCAGCAAAAAGGGCGTGCCCGTCGGCGCCGGGTGTCCCGACGCCACCACCGCTCGCGATCGATCGGCCCTTTCGATCGACCCTCGGGTCGGTGTGTCGGTCGCACCGGTGCGCCGACGAGCACGAGGAGGGGAAGGCGCTCGTGGCCGACCTCCGGTCCCGCATGGTCGGATCCGTGTTTCGACGACCGGGCACGGGCGGCCTCGACGGCCGCTGTCCCACTCGGTCGACGCTCGGAACCGCCCAGGTCCGGACGCCACCCGGGTCGCATCCGGCTTTCGAGCCGCCGACGCGCGCCCCGATCGGAGCGCATCGCCGTCCCTCGGCTCGAGCCCGATGCCGATCCCGGCACCACTCGCACGGTCGGAGAACCCCTCCCCAACCTGTAGCCCTGTTTTTTTGGCGAGACGCAATCTAACACTACATCTTGGGCTGTCAAGACAGGGCGACTATCCCCGGCCACCGGCCAACCTGCGGTCCCCCTTTCGCTTAGGTTCGATTGTAGGGATATGTTCGGTTTTTGAAAGGCCTTTGGGCCGTTTTGCGCCCCGCTCGTTACCCTCGGCTCGACAACGAGTTGCGGCTACGAGGTCCGAACGCTCCCCGAACTCGGATTTTTCTCTCCACGGCTCGTTTTGGGTCGCCGCCGTTCGGCGATTCGCGCCGCTCGGGCGAGGGCCGACGAGCACCGCTTGACGCCACTCGTCGCAACCGGTTTCCTGGTATCGCTTTAACGCAATCGCACCAGCAAGCACCACCGGAGTAGCCGCGACGTGACCCCTCAGTCGACCGACGACGGCATCGCCCTGGGCCTCGATTTCGGGACCGAATCGGTCCGCGCCGCGATGGTGTCGATCGTCGACGGCCGCGAGGTCGGCACCGCATCGGCCCCCTACCGACACGGCGTCCTCGACCGGGCGCTGCCGACCGGCGAGCCACTCGGCCGACACTGGGCGCTGCAGCATCCGCACGATTGGCTCGACGGCGCGGCCGACGCGATCCGTGGCGCGCTGGCGCACGCGGGTCGGGACGCACACGCGATCGTCGGCGTCGGTGTCGCGTTCACCGCGTGCACGCCGCTCCCGACCACAGCCGACGGCACTCCGTTGTGCGACGTGCCGACGTTCGCGCGCCGACCGCACGCGTGGCCGAAGCTCTGGAAGCACCACGCGGCGCACACCGACGCCGAGCATCTGAACACGGTCGCGCAGGCGCGCGACGAATCGTTCCTCACCTACTACGGCGGACGGATCGGCCTCGAGTGGCTCCTGCCGAAAGCGCTGCAGGTGCTGCGCGAGGCGCCCGACCTCTACGCCGCCGCCGAGCGGTTCGTCGAGGGCGGCGATTGGGTCGTGCGACAGCTCACCGGGCGCGAGACGCGCAACGCGTGTGCGGCCGGCTACAAGGGGCTGTGGAACGCGGACTCGGGGGATCCCGGAGAGGCGTTTCTCGCCGCGGTCGATCCGCGCCTCGCGGACTTCGCGCAGCGCACGTCGGGGCCGATCGTCGCGCCGGGCACCTGCGCGGGCCATGTGACCGCCGCGGCGGCGGAGCGCTTCGGCTTGCGCCCCGGCACCCCGGTCAGCGCCGCGACGATCGACGCGCACGCGGGCGTCCCCGGCGCGGGTGTCGCGGGTCCCGGGACGATGGTCGCGATCATGGGCACGAGCAGTTGCCAACTCGCGATGGCCGACCACCCGTACCGCTTCGAGGGATTCGCCGGCCTCGTGCGCGACGGCATTCTCCCCGGCTACTACGGCTACGAGTCCGGCCAGGCGGCCGTCGGCGACCTGTTCGCGTGGCACCTGCGAGAGTGCCTGCCGCAGGAAGTCGTCGACGCCGCGGCACGGAGTCACGGCGGCGACGTGCACGCGCTGCTGAGCGAACGCGCCGCGCACGTGCCGCCGGGCGCCGGCGGGGTCGTCGCGCTCGACTGGCACCAGGGCAACCGGAGCGTGCTGATGGACGGCGCGCTGTCCGGCGCCCTCGTCGGCCTGCGCCTCGACACCGACGCCGCGCAGATCTACCGCGCGTTGATCGAGGGCACCGCGTTCGGTGCACGCGTCATCGTCGAAGCCTATCGCGATGCCGGGATCCCGATCGATCGCCTCGTCGTGTGCGGTGGCCTCCCGCGATCGAACCCGTTCCTCACCCAGGTCTACGCCGACGTGCTCGACCGCCCGCTCGCGGTGTCGGCGAGCGACGAGACCGTCGCACGCGGCGCGGCGATCTTCGGCGCACTGGCCGCCGACGCGTTCCCCACACCGGCCGACGCCGTCGCGTGTCTCGGTGCACCGATCGCCCGGACCGTCACCCCCGACCCGACGCGCCGTGACGCCTACGACCGCGTCTACGCGATCTATCGACGCCTCCACGACCACTTCGGCCGCGACGCCCGCGACCTGATGCACGACCTCGACGCCCTCGGCGGCTAGCCCGCCATCGCGGACATGTGCTATGAGGCCACTCGTCCGTACGACGAGGAGCCCTCCGATGACCCAGCCCGCCCGCACCCGCATCGCCCCGAGCCCGACCGGCGACCCGCACGTCGGCACCGCCTACGTCGCGGTGTTCAACAAGGCGCTCGCCATGCAGACCGGCGGGCAGTTCGTCCTGCGGATCGAGGACACCGACCGCGAGCGCTCGACGGCGGCGTCGGAAGCGGCGATCTTCCGGAGCCTCGCGTGGCTCGGTCTCGGCTGGGACGAGGGGCCGGACGTCGGTGGCCCGCACGGCCCCTACCGCCAGTCCGAGCGACTCGACATCTACCACGACCACGTCAAGCGGATGGTCGACGCCGGCACGGCGTATCCGTGCTTCTGCACGCCCGACGAACTCGCCGCGATGCGCCAGCGTCAGAAGGAGGCGAAGCAGCCCCCCCGCTACGACGGCACGTGGCGCGATGCGCCGAAGGCGAAGGTCGACGAGTGGCTGCGCGCCGGCAAGCCCCACGTCGTCCGCTTGCGGGTGCCGAACGAGGGGTCGACGACGTTCACCGACGAGGTGCGCGGCGCGATCACGTTCGAGAACGCCAACATCGACGATCAGGTGCTCCTCAAGGGCGACGGGTTCCCGACCTACCACCTCGCGAACGTCGTCGACGACCACCTGATGGGGATCACGCACGTGATCCGCGCCGAGGAGTGGATCAGCTCGGTGCCGAAGCACGTCTTCATCTACGACGCGCTCGGCTACCCGATGCCGAAGCTCGCGCACGTCCCGCTGCTGCGCAACAAGGACAAGTCGAAGATCTCCAAGCGCAAGAACCCGGTCAGCATCGACTGGTACACCGAGAAGGGCTACCTGCCCGAGGCGATCGTCAACTTCCTCGCGCTGCTCGGCTACAGCCTCGAGTCGGGCGAGGAGATCTTCGACTTCGCGACCCTCGTCGAGCAGTTCTCGATCGACCGCATCAACCCGTCGGCCGCGCCGGTCTTCAACCTCGAGAAGCTCGATTGGCTCAACGGCGAGTACGTCCGCGCGATGTCGCTCGACGCGCTGGCCGAGCGCATCCTCGCGTTCGGCTACCCGGCGGACCGGGCCGACATGCTCCGCCGCTTCCTCCCGATCGTCCAGGAGCGCATCAAGACGTTCGACGAGGTCGCGCCGATGACCGACTTCTTCTTCGCGGATCCGACCGACTACGACCCCGAGTTGCTCGTCCCGAAGAAGTGCGACCGCGCGTTCGCGCGCGAGGCGCTTCGCGGGTTCGCCGACCGGCTTCCGGCGCTCGACGCCGCGCCCACCGGCGCCGACTACGAGGCCGCGGTGGACGCGCTCGCGACCGAGCGCGAGTGGAAGCGCGGCAACGTCTTCATGTGCCTGCGGGTCGCCGTCACCGGCTCGAAGCAGACGCCGCCGCTCGTCGAGAGCATGGAGATCCTCGGCCGGGACGCGGTTGCCCGCCGCCTCGAGCACGCGATCACGCGCCTCGGCGAGACGGCCTGACGCCGAGTCCCGCACCGGGTCCCGCACTGGGACCGGCGCTCGCTCTGGGACGAGGTTCAGCGGGTCGGAGATCGCTCCGATAACAGACCTGTGGATCCCGGCCGACGGACGGCCCGGGGATCCGGGTCCGAGGGAGCCCACCGAGCGATGGCCGATCGTCCGACCGAGTCGCAACTGCTGACGTCGCGCGACTGCGACCCGGGCGCCGGTGTGCCGTGCCTCGTCTATTTCGACGACGGCCGACCGCGCCGGCTCCTGCTGACCGAGGTCGTGACCCCGGTCGGTGCGGCGCTGTTGCGTGCGAACCACCAGGGCGACACGATCGCGATATCGGTCGAGCCGATCGGCGACAGCGCGCGCGTCGAGGTGGACGGCGTCGCGATCGACGGGCCCACGCGCCTCGAGCCCGACTGCGCGCTGACGATCGGCGATCGGCAGTTTCGTTTCCTCCCGAGCGCGAGCCTGCGCGCACTCCTGCGGGTCGACGAGATCCGCGACGCCGCGACGATCGACCGAGCCGACTGCCTTCGCGCCTCGCTGCTCGCCGACGAACTCGACGTCGCCTACGAAGTCGCACGACGCGACGAGTCCACCGTGTCGCTCGTGATGTTCTCGATCGACGCCCTCGACGACCTCGTCGAGCGCTGCGGCGAAGCGAACCGCGCGGGGCTCGAGGAGCGCGTCCTCGACGTGATCCGACGTGTGCTCCGCCACGACGACCCGATCTTCAAGACCGACGACAACGCCCACGCGCTTCTCGTGTCGAATGCCCCCGCCGACTCGGTCTACCGGCTCGGCGCGCGCATTCGCGACGCGGTGGAATCGTCGCCCCTCGAGCCGGGTGACGACGCCCTGCACGCGACGATCAGCGTCGTGATCGCCCACGGGCCGACCGGCAGCGAGCGCCCCGCGCAACTGCTCGAGCGCGGTCGCCGCACGCTCGAGTTCGCGCGGATGAACGGGACGAACCAGGTTCTCGTCTGAGCCGCTCCGGCCTCGGTTGTCGCGCCGCGACCGATCTGGTTGAATACCGCCTCGCCACGACCCGCGCGAGGAGTGTCCCGATGCCCGCATCCCCGAGCCGCCGCGAGTTGCTCGTGACCGGCGCCATCGCCGGTTTCGTGACGTTGATCGCCGCGATCGCGTTCTACGGCACCGGGATCGCGACCGGTGCGAGCCTCTTCTTCACGCACGACATCTCGGGTTCGGATCTGTGGCATCTGAACTACCCGATGAAGCACTTCTTCCAGCAGGAACTCGGCGCCGGCCGGTTCCCGCTGTGGTGCGACGCGATCGGCACCGGCTTTCCGCTGCACGCGGAGGGGCAGGTCGGCGCGCTCTACCCGCCGAACATCGTGCTCTACGCGCTGCTGCCGCTTCCGGTCGCGTTCAATTGGAGCATCCTGCTGCACGTCGCGCTCGCCGGCGGGTTCGCGGCGATGTTCGCCCGCCAACTCGGCGCACTGCGGTCGGCGTCGATCGTCGCGGCGATCGTCTTCGCGCTCTCGGGGTTCTTCGTCACGCACGTGAAGCACCTGAACATGACCGCATCGGCGGTGTGGATCCCGTTGCTCCTCGTGCTGATCGACCGCTACGCGACGCGGCGCGCGCCGACGACATTGATCGCGATCGCGCTCTGCGTCGCGCTGACGGTGCTCGGCGGCCACCCGCAGATCGCGTATCAGAACCTCCTGATCGGCGGGTTCTTCGGGCTGTGGGTCATCGTCCGGACGTGGCGGGCGACGGGCGGCGGTCGTGCCGAAGCGTTGCGCACCGGTGGCGGTCTGCTCTGGTCGGTCACACTCGGGCTGCTGTTGACGTTGCCGCAGATCCTGCCGACCCGCGAGTTGAACGCGGTCGGCCCCCGCGCCGAGGGCATGACGTTCGAGCAGGCGACCGAGTGGGAATACCGCTGGGAGCACCTCGCGGGGTTCGTGGTGCCCGGCGCGTTCGGCGATCCGGCGACGCTCGGTGAGACCGCGGCGCGCGATCGCGCCGGCCGCCCACTCCTCGCACCCGACGGCAGCTCGCTGACGATGGCCTCGGGCGGGTTCCGGCAGATCCCCGGGAGCAAGATGCTCTACTGGGAGATGACCGCGTATGTCGGACTACTGCCGCTGCTCCTGCTGATCGTCGCACTCGCCCTCGGCTGGCGGCACCGCGGCGTCCTCGTCGGGCTGACGCTGCTCGTGCTCTCGATCCTGCTCGCACTCGGGAAGAACGGCGGACTGCTCAACGTGTTCTGGCACGTCGTGCCGGGGTTCAAGCTGTTCCGATTCCACGACCGCTACCTGCTGTATGCCGACCTCGCGCTCGCGGTGCTCGCGGCACTCGGCATCACGCTCCTCGCGGCGCGCGTGCTCTCCGGCGGGCGCGCGAAGTACGCCATCGGCGTCGCGGTCGCGATCGCGGTGTTCTGCTGGGGCGACTTGTTCCAGGCGCTCGGTCACCACAACCCGAAGGTCGCGACACCGCGTTGGACCGAGGCCCCGAAGACGGTCGACGCGATCCGGCGAGACGCCGGCGAAGACGCGGCGCCCTACCGTGTCGTCTCGACCGATCTCGGGCGTCAGGTGTTCACGAACGCCTACAACCGTGCCCGCGGGTGGAGTGGCGACCTCGCGCCCTACGACGTCGCCCGCAACTCGCTCGACCCGAACTACAACGTGCTGTTCGGGATCGACATGCTGCACATCTACTACCAGCTCTACCCGGACTGGATGCAGCAGATCGCGACGCGCTACTTCGCGCCCGCCGATCCGACGCCGGGGTTCGAGCTCGCCGCGGGGGCCGAGCGCCTCGGCGATCTCTACAACGTGCGCTACGCGATCGCGCCGCGGGGCGCGATCTTCGACGACCCGGCGCGCAACCCCGCGCTCGTGGCGCTCGCGAACGACACGGAGATCGCCCGCGTCGACGGCGACGTCTTCGAAGGGGCCGCGACGTTCGATCCGAACCGCCGCGCGAGTTGGGCGCCGTACGACCTGCGCGTCTATCGCAACCCGGGTGCGTTCCCCCGTGCGTTCCTCGTGCCGGCCGCGCGGATCGTGCGCCCGCAGCCGGCACCGGCCGACCGTATCCGTGCGGACCTGCGCGCCGGCGCGACGGGGATGCTCGCGCAAGGGGCGCCGCTGCAGGCGGTGGCCACCCGCACCCGCATCCCGGCTGCGACGCTGGCCGCGTGGCGCGACGACGCGCTCGGCGCCGACGTCACGGCGGTGCTCGCACCGGACTTCGACCCCCGTCGCGAGGTCGTGTTGCGCGTCGACGGCGATGCGACGCTCGAGCCGGGCGCGGCCGGCGAGCCGATCGACGCGCCGGTGACGATCGAGCGCAGGTCGCCGCAGCACGTACGCCTGACCGCGACCGCTCCGCGCGCGTGCTGGCTCTTCCTCGCCGAGACGTGGTATCCCGGCTGGGAGGCCACGGTCAACGGCGAACCGGCGACGATCTGGCGCGCCAACGGCGCCGGGCGCGCGGTCGCGGTGCCGGCCGGCGCCGTCGAAGTCGTCTTCCGGTACGCGCCGTCGTCGTTCTCGCTCGGCGGCTGGATCGCGATCGTCGCGCTGCTCGCGCTCGCGGCGACGCCGTTGCTGGCGCGCCGCGCCGCGCTCAGGGGCAGACCCGCGTGATCAACGCGTTGGAGAAGCCGCCGGTCGACGCCCCGCGGACGTACGCCTGCAGATAGAACGCAGCGCCACCGAGCGACGCGGCGTTCGGAATCCCGATCGGCACGACGACCTGACCGATCGCGTCGGTACGAATCGGCAACAGCGCGCCGATCGTCGGGTCGATCAGCAGCGAACCGAGACCGGGCAACGGCGCCTGCCACGGGGCCACGGCCACCGCGAGCACCCCGGTCGTCGAGAACGGCCCGCCGGCGACGCGGTAGTTGACCGTGCCGCCCAGCGTCGGTGAACCGGTCGCCGAGAGCGCCACCGGATCGACGATCGAATCGAGGCTCCCGTAGGCGAGGTGGCTGCACGGCACGGCGGTGTTCACCGCACGGGGCGTCGGACTCGGGAACGAGGCCCAGACGGCCGGATACCCGGCGAGCCGCCCGGTCGACACGTCCCCTCGCTGCGGCCCGAACTCGATCGCGTCGAGTGGCGTCACGCCGTCGGTCGCGAAGAGCGCAACCGCCTCGCCGGCCGCGCCGAGTTTGAAGGTCGCGTGCATCGGGCCGTCGAGCGGATCGTCGTCGGCCCAGACGAGCAGCGTCTGCCCGGCGGGGATCGTCGTGCCGTTCGGGATCCGCCACTTCGTCGCGTTCGCGAGGTTGTCCGTCAGGTACATCCCCGACACGTCGATCGGCTGGGCAGACGTGTTGACGAGTTCGATCCAGTCCTCGAACTCCGCCATCTCGTCCTGGATGCCGGTGTCGTTCTTCGCGAGGAACTCGTGGATCTGCACGCCGCCCGGCGCCGGGATCACGCCGACCCGGTAGGCGTTCGGCTTGAAGCCGCCGGTCTCCGGCAGGATCGACATCGCGCCGCCCTGCCCGAGGTCCGAGTTGGCGGTCACGAAGTACTCGATCGACGCCAGCGGCGGCGCCGGCGGAATCGTCGCACCGTAGACGCCGTCGTTCGCCTGGCCGTCGCCGTGCAACCCGTCATCGAACATCCGCGTCTCGATGAACGCGCCGCGCTGCCGGTGGTGCAGCGTCACGGTCGACGTCGTGCCCGCCACCGCGACGTTGACGACGACCGGCGTCGTCGCCGACGGGCTCGTCGGCATGTGCACCAGGTTCGACAGCGTCGGGGCGACCTTCACGATCTCCGGATGCGTCGCGAGGAACTGTGCGCGCTCGTCGATCGCCCCTTTGAGGCTCGACAGCGGCCGAGTCGACGTGACCATGATGTCCTGCGTCACGCACTGCGTGAACCACGCCATCGAGTAGACGCGCTTGGGGTCGTTCTGCACCTCCGGCCCGATGAACGCCTGGAGTTGCTGGATCCGCGGGAGGAGTTTCGCCCATGTGCACTCGCGCATCATCGTCCGGAAATGCGCGAGGTAGCGCGCGCGCAGGCGCGGATCCGCGACGAGGTTGCCGAACAGCGGGCGCGGGCGACCGGACTCGTTCTCGCGCCAGAACGGATCGACCGTCTTCATCGTCTGCACGGTCAGCGTGTCGGTGTAGCCGCCGAAGCAACTGTTGAGGTCCCACGGGATGACGCTGAAGCGGCCGTGGGTCGGGTCGTTGTAGAGGTAGAAGTTGTGGACGTACCGGCCGAGGTAGCCGTCGAGCCACAGCGCGACACCGCCGATGGCGAGGAAGCGAAGGGCGTTGTCGACGTCGAGTACCTTGGACACCTCTTGGATGCGCTGGTTGGCCGGCGTGTTGTTCAACTTGTCGCACAGGTTGATCAAGTCGGTCCACGGGTTCGCGCTCTGCTCGGTCTTCAACTCGTACGCCGACTGATACGACGAGGGCTGCGAACCGAGCCAGACGAGCGCGGCGTCGTTGGAGCGAAAGATCGAGGTCGGCTGGCCACGGTAGCGGTTTCCGTCCTCGTCGGCCCACCACTCGCGCAACATGCCCTTGTTGATCTGTTGCGTGTTGACGAAGATCCCGAAGTCTTCGTTGTTGATCGTCAGCCGTGCGTAGTTGCACTTCGGCGCCGGCATGAAGCGCCGCATCAGCTCGTACCCCATCACCTCGCGCACCATCGTCGGGTCGTAGAGGTTGTTGTTCAGGTTGAGCGTCTTGTAGCCCTGGTATTCCTGCTCGACGAACTCGTCGAGCGCGATCTTGAACGGGCGCTTGTCGTTCTTGCCCGCGGGGAGCGCGAAGTAGGTCGAGTTGCCGCGGTAGCGCACGCCGGCATCGGGGAAGCGCACGCCGTTGATGACGACCTCGGCCTTGATGTAGATCTTCGCCTGCCAGTTGTTCTGCAGGATCGTGCGCCAGTTCGATTCCTTGAAGTTGATCTCGATCTTCTCGATCGTGCCCACGTCGTAAAACGGCTTCTGCTGCGCCGCGACGAACGGGGCGATCCCGAGAACCCAGATCCAGACAGACGTCGTCCAACGCATCCAGCACACTCCCGACTGCTTCGTTTTTCCTGCCGCCTCATCCTATCGAGCACCCGTGAGCACGGCAACGCCGGGGAGGCGGCGGGCGTCTCGCTGCGAAACCGCGGGATGCGGGATCGCGCAGGATCCGCTATGCTGGGGCGACCGACGCCGCCGCAGGAGATCGTGATGCCTCCCGCCCGCCCGCTGCCGCTGCGCCTCGCCGTCGCGGCATGGCTCCTCGCAGCCCCCGTGCTCGCACAGCCGGAGACGCCGTCCGCCGAGGCCCCGTCCGCTGCCCTGTCGCCGGAGGCGGCGGCGTTCTTCGAGCGCCTCGACCGCCTCTACACGTGGGGTGACGTCGTGGACGAAGCGCGTTGCCGGATCCACGGCCGGTGGCTCCACTACCGAACGCCGCGCCCCGACTCGGGCCAGTTCTGGGGCACCCTACGGTACGCGGACGGCCGACTCGACTTCACCGTGGACCGCACGCTCGGCACCGTGCGGCCGCGCGATCGGTGGCGCCGAACGGTGCAGACGCTGATCGAGCAGTCGGGTCTGCTCCCCACCGGATTCCCGGTGCCGGACGGACCGGTCGAACGCGTGGACGAGCGCACGTGGCGCATCCGCCCGGCCGACGGGGACTTGATGACCTACCGCATGGTCGGCGGGCGACTCGGCCGCGTCTCGGTCGGCCGTCGACTCCGGTTCGACGTGTCGACGCAGTGGATCCCGGGCGACCGCTACCTGCTCACGCGGTTCGCCGGTCGTCGCGTGCCCGGCCGCGCGCGCGCACCGAGGATCGACTACACCTACCGGACGATCGTCCACAACTACTTCCCGCGCGCGATCAGCGAGGATCGCGACGGCGAGAGCCTCACGCTGCTGTTCTACCAGTGGGAGGTCCACCTCGACGCCGGCACGCCCGACGCGAAACGCGCGAAGACGCGCTAGCGCTTCTTCGGCTTCGCCTCGGGCTCGGGTTTCGACTTCGCTGGCGGCGCGACCGGGTAGCGCACGACGGTCTCCCAGGTCGACGGGTCGCTCCCCGCCTCGAAGCGGTAGACCTCTTCGACCGGACCGACGATCGCGAAGCCCATCGCGATGATCGCGCGGGGCACGGTCTCGAACGCGCGGACCTGGTAGTCCACGTCGAAGTCGCCGCGGTGCGCGACGCGCGCGTAGATGCGTGCCTCGCGACGCACGCGGAGCAGCGGTGGGCGCGGGTAGGCGTCGGCGGCGACCGGCACCGCGAGCCGATAGCGGTATTCGGCGCCGTCGACGATCGACGGATCCTCGGTGTAGATCGCCCGGGCCGGCGCATCCGACGCGATGCCCTGGCGCTCGAGCAGCAAGCGCAGGCGCGCGATCTCGTCGGCCAGTCCGGTGTAGGGAATCCCGCGGACCGCGAGCACCGCGAGGACCTCCGGCGCGGCGGGTTCGATCGAGAGGCCGTGCGGGCCGCGGATCGGCTCCGGCACGGTCGGCGCTTGCGGCGCCTCGGGCACCCGCGCGTCGTCACGGGGCGCCGATTCCGACGCCCGCGGCGCGGGTGCGACTTCGCCGGCGCAGCCGGTGAACGCGACGAGGAGCGCGACGAGCGCGTAGACGAGGGCGGTCGGTCGTGAGCGGGACATCGCCGCCAGCATACTCGCTGGCGGCGTGTCCCTCAACCGACGCGATCTACGGCGAGACCCGCAGCGTGACCGCGTTCGACGCGTAGCCGGTGACCGGCACCGTCAGGAACGCCAGGTGGAACTGGAACCCGATCAGGTCGCGGAGTTCGCCACGCGCGATGCGGAGCGTCGCCTGCGCAGTGCCCGCGCCGTCGAGCCATCCGACGAACGACTCGTAGCCCCACGAGTTCGACATCCGGAAGACGTGGCGGCTCACCGCGTCGAGGTTGAGCGGAAGGACCGCGTTCGGCAGCGACTCGCCCGGTGTCGTGCCGCTCGCCGACACGAGCAGCGCGTAGCCGTGCCCGCCCTCCGACGGACCGGCGTCCAACGTGAACACGACCGCTCCACCGGCGCTCGCCGAGACCTCGGCGGCGCTCATGCTCAGGTCCTGCGTGTTCGGCCGCGTGCCGCCCGCCGCCTGCGTCATCGTCCCGTCGGGCTTGACGTGCACGACGATCAGGTCGGCCTGGCCGGCCCCGCGGTCCTTGTTCACGGTCTGCCCGGTCTCGTAGACCATGTAGGCACCGGTCGCGCCCGCCTTGATCACGTCGACGAAGCCGGGACGGCCCGGCACGACGCCCGGCAGCGTGCGCTGCGCCCACGACTGGCTCGCGGCGTTGTAGATGAAGACGTTGCCGCCCCACACGCCGATGTAGCGGTTGCCCGCGTTGTCGATCGCGATCGTCGGCTCGGCGCGCGAGAAGCCCTGGCTGTTGGCGACCGTCACCGGCGTCTGCCAGCCGGATCCGGTGCGCACGTTGTAGCGCAGGTTGCCCTCGGGCATCGCGACGTGGGGGACGTTGTTGGCATCGAGCGCGATGTGCGGCCCCTCTTCCATCTTCGGGCGCCCCTTCAGGCACGCCCACTCCACCGCCGACCAGCGCGTGCCGTCGAACTTCATGTAGCCGCAGTCGTAGTTCGTCGGCTCCATCATGCGGAAGACGAGGTGCACCGAGCCGTCGGTGCCCGCGGTGATGTCCGGGTAGATGTGGTCGGTGGATCCGACCGTGTAGATGTTCTGGGGCGCGCTCCACTGCGTGCTGTTCACCGGCTTGCTGCGCACGCTGACGCGCTGCCCGCGGTAGACGACCCACACCGTGTCGCGCGAGTCGACCGTGATGTGGTGGTCGCGGCTGATGCCCGGCGCCTGCGGCGACGTCCACGTCCCGTTGACCTTTTGCACGTAGGTCGAGCCGCCCATCACGTGCAGCACGCCGCGCGAGTCGATCGCGATGTCCGGCTGCTGGCGATGGTCGGTCGATGCGTTCGCGCCGGTGGCCTCTTCGGGCCCCCACGCGCTCGCGCCCTTGGCGAGCATCCGGTAGTACGTCTTGCCGCTGCGCGCGTAGACGAGGTGCAGATTGCCCTTGTCGTCGAGCGCGAGATCGGGATATGCACCTTGGGTGCCGATCGGCGCGATCTGCGCGGTCAGCACGGTCGTCGCGGCGAAGAGCGCGGCGACGATCGTCGTAGCCCTGAGAACCATGGCGAGGCCTTCCCCTCGTTTCGAGCGGCGCTCGGCCGCGTCCGAATCCGTCGGGCCGCGTCACGCCACGACCCTCGACGCCGAGACGCAAGCCGGTCCCGGTCGACCCCGCATCATTCGGAACGCGTGCGGCGGGCCGACGAGCGCAAAGTGTTCCGCGCCCGGGTTTCGGTCCGAGAACGCGCGCAAGTCGTGGTCGTGCGTGGCAGCTAGCGCGGTTGCGCGCCCGGGCCGTGGGCGTGCAATTCGTTCGCGGTCGGCTCAGTCGTCGTTGCCGACGCGACCGCGCATGCGTTTGACCGCACCCCGGCGACGCTTCGTGTCGACCCGGCGACGCTTGGCGGCGCGCGTCGGCTTCGTCTCGCGTCGCGCCTTCGGACGGCGTGTCGCGGCGCGGATCGCCTCGGCGAGCCGCTCCCGCGCCTCGATCAGGTTGCGCCCCTGCTCGCGATGCGCCTGGCAGACGATCCGAAGCACGCCGTCCTTCGTGATGCGACTGCGCTCGAGCGTGCGCAGCTTCGCGATCACCCACGCCGGCAGCGACGCGGTCGCTTCGAGGTCGAACCGCAATTCGACGCGCGTCGACACCTTGTTCACGTTCTGCCCGCCGGGACCACTCGACGTCGAAAAGCGCTTCTCGATCTCGTGCTCCGGGATCCGGATCGTGTCGGTCACCTCGAGCATGCGACCGCTCCCGCCCGCCGACGGGCCGCACGCGCGAGGCGCGCGATGTCCCGCTTCCAGACCGGCAGCCCGCCGGGCGTCTCGAGCACGCCCGCGCACTCGGCGAATCGAGTATCGCGAGCCATGCGCGCGAACGCCCGGAATCCGATCTCGCCATCCCCCAGTTCGGCGTGCCGATCGCGCCGACTGCCGAGTGGCCGGAGCGAGTCGTTCAGGTGCAACGCCGTGAGCGTGCGCCGGCCGACCGTGCGGTCGAACGCACGCCACGTCGCGTCGTAGGCCGCCGGCGTGCGGAGGTCGTAGCCCGCGGCGAAGACGTGGCACGTGTCGACGCACACGCCGTAGCGCGCATCGTCGTGATTCACCGCCGCGAGGATGTCTCGCAAGTGCTCGAAGCGATGGCCGATCGAACTGCCCTGACCGGCGGTCGTCTCCAGCGCGATCACGACGTCACCGGTGCCGTCGGCCAGCGAGACGGCGCGATCGAGGTTGCGCGCGATCGTGCGGATCCCGGCGGTGTCGCCTCGACCGAGGTGCGCACCCGGATGCACGACGACCGCGTCCACCCCGAGGCGGCGACAACGGCGCAACTCCTCGGCGAACGCCGCGACGCTCCGCCGCGCGACCGTCCGATCGGTCGCCGCGAGGTTGATCAGGTACGACGCATGCGACAACACGACGCGCACCCCGGCTTCGGTCCGCGCCGCCCGGAACGCCGCGACCTCGTCGTCGGTCAGGGGTGCGTGCTGCCACGTGCGCTGATTACGCGTGAAGATCTGTATCGCCGACGCGCGAATCGTCGTCGCGTGCGCGCCGCTGCACGCGAGTCCGCCCGCGACCGAAACATGGGCTCCGAGCCACACGGTGCGCCCTCCTCTCCGCCGCAGAGCTTCGCACGGCGTGGCCCGCGAGTCCAGCCCGCCTACGGGACGATCGCGACGGGTGCGCTGTTCGACACGAGGTGGATGCCACCCGGTGCGCGCGGATCGAGCGTGATGCCCGCGGTGTGGATCGTGATGCCCGCGAAGGCAGCGACCGACGGGACGCGGATCTGCAACCCGGCCGACCCGCCGAGCGTCAGCCGTCCGCGGAAGCCGACGAACACCGTGGGCAGCGCGTCGGCCGCGGTCGCGGCGAACAGTCCGTCGGGGTCGAGCGGGAAGCGTCGGGCGCCGGGGAGCGGGAAGCCCGTCGTCGCGCCGAGCGCGCTCGCGAAGACGAACGGCGCGTTGGGTGCGCCCGCGGCGGTGACGGCGATCGTCGCGGTCATCCCGACGCGGACCGTCGGCGCGGTCGCGGCCGCACGCAACGTCGGGACGACCGCGAGGCCGTTCACGTCGCTCACCTGGCTCGTGATCGTCACGGTCGTGAGCCCGAGGCCGCCGACGCCGATCGCGAAGAGTCGATTCTGTGTCGGCCCGACGATCGCGCCGTCGTCGGTCACCCATGTGCGGCCGAGTTCATCGACCGTCACGCCCTCGCCCACGTCGACGAACGCACCCGCGGTCGTGAGCGTCGTGACGTTGCCGAGCGTGTCGATCTCGAACACCGCACGGGTCGTCTCGTCGGCGAAGACGAAACGCCCGTTCGCACCGATCGCCCCGCCTTGCAGGAACGCGGCCGGCCAGGCGGCCCGGATCAGCGTCGCGGCGGTGAAACCGGCATCGATCCGGTAGATGCCGGCGTCGGACGCGACGAGCAACTCGCCGGAGACCGGGTCGATGCCCATCCCCCAGGCGCGGTTCGCGCCGGCGAGCTGCACCGCACCGATCGGCTGACCACGCCGGTTGACCGCGGTGACGAGGTTGTTGCCGAACGCGGTGAGCAGGTAGTTCCCGGCCGAATCGATCTCGACGTCGCCGATCGGCGAGACGTGCAACCCGGCGACGATCGTCGTCACTTGCCGCTGGGCGTCGATGCGCCACAGCGCGCCGCGCCCCGCGACGATCGCGTCGCCGGCCGGATCGAACGTCACGCCCCACGTCGGCGCGATCAGGGTCGTGAACGGAAACGCATTGCCGATCCGGTCGATCTCCCAGACCGCGCCGGACTCGTCCGTCGCGAGGAACGTGCCGGGCCGCGGCGCCTGTCCGGTGAGGGTTCCGGCGTGGATCGCGAGCAGGATCGCGCAGCAGGCGAGGCGTACGGTGGTTCGCATCGGCGTGCTCCCTGGCGTATACTGCCCCGATTCCGCGCCGCATCGACGCGTCATGGGTCAGTCTACCGGAGAGATGATGCCGCCGAAACGCCCGATCGCACTCGCACTCGCGATCTTCGTCACGTTCGCCGCCACGCCGGCCGCACAGGGCGACGGGGCCGCGGCGCCGACGTCCGTCTACGCGACGGGCTACGACGGTCGCGCGACGCTCGTCCACCACCGACACGTGCCGGTGCTCAAGCTCTACGGCACCCCCGAGGAACTGGGTCGCCAGCGCGCGCGGCTCCTCGGGGACGCCGAAGCCTACGCGGTGCGACGCTACCTTCAGACCGGCCTGCCCGGCCCGCTGCGCGCGCTCGTGCTCCGACAAGCGCGAGCGATGGAGCCCCACATCCCGGCGGACTACCGCACCGAGATGCGCGCACTCGCCGACGCGTCGGCGCTCACCTACGAGGAGGTGTTGCTGATCAACACGTTCGCCGACATCAAGAAGGTCATCCGCTGCACGACGCTCACGGTCGATGCCGAGCGTTCGGCCGACGGCGCGCCGCTGTTCGGCCGCAACTTCGACTTCCCCGCACTCGGCTTCGCACACCGCTACGGCGTCGTGATCGTCTACCACCCCGAGGGCAAGACGCCGTTCGTGTCGATCGGCCACCCCGGCGTGATCGGCGCGCACTCGTTTCTCAACGCCGACGGACTCGCCGGCGCGGTGATGGAAGTGCCCGGCGGTTCGCCGCGCTTCTCGTCCGACGGTATGCCGATGCTGATGCTCTACCGTCGCATCGCCGAGACCGCCGGCGACGTCGACGCCGCACTCGCGATCGTCGAGAAGGGCCCGCGCTCGAGTTCGAGCAACCTGATGTTGCAAACGGCCGACGGCAATGCCGCGCTGATCGAGTTCACGGTCCACGAGTCCGACGTCCGACGTCCCAAGGGCGGCTTGTTGTTCGGCACGAATCACCATCGGTGCGCGAAGCTCGCGGGGCGCACGGGGTGCCGCCGGATGGCGCGACTCCTGCGCGCCGCGAACGATCCGGAGACGACCTGGTCGGTCGACACGGTCCGCGGCCTGCTGCGCGAAACCGCGATCGGTCGGCTCAACCTCTACGCGATCGTCTTCCGCCCCGCCGACCGCTCGCTGTGGCTTGCGATGGGCAACCTCCCCGCCGCGAACGAGCCGTTCATCCACCTCGACCGCCACGCCCTGTTCGCCCCCTCCCCCCGCCGCCGCGATCTCTGAGTCCGGTCGGGCGCGGGTCTCCGTCTCGGGATCGAGGCCTATCGAGGCCCCTTCGTTTCGTGCGCTTCGCACGCCAATCCTGCACCACACACGCGGCATGATTGCGCTTGGCGGGCCGGTCTTGCACCAACGCACGTGCGAAACACCGCCAGGAACGCCGATCGGGTGCAGGATCGGTCCGCGAAACGCACGCAATGCCTCGCCGCGTCTCGCCGACTAAACGGTCGTTCGAGGCCCGCCAAGCGCATCGATCAAACGCGATCGCTGCAGCGAGCTTTCTGTGGATCCAACACAAGCCCCGCCAGCTCCCCGGAGAGCCCCTCGCCGTCGGCGTCGGCCGCACTGAAGAAGTGCCGGCGTCGGCGGTGAGGGGTTCGGAGGGGAGGCCCCGAGAGAGCTCCGAGCCGGAGCGCAGAGGTTGCACGCCAACGCGCAAGCGCAATCTCCGTCTCGGGATCGAGAGCTTTCGGGGGACCTCCCCCTTCGCCCTGTCCCCCATCGACATCGATCCAAGCCGCCTGGGTGCGATCGACGTCGACGGTGACAGGGCTTCGGGGGAGAGGACCGGGCTCCGCTGGGTTTGAATGCGCTTGGCGCGCGGATTCTGCACCATGCACGCGGCATGGTTGCGCTTGGCGGGCCGGTCTTGCACCGATGCGCGTGCAAAACACCCCCAGGAACGCCGATCGGGTGCAGCATCGCCTCGCCAAACACTCGCATCCCGAAAATCGGTGCAGGATCGGTCCGCGAAACGCACGCAATGCCTCGCCGCGTCTCGCCGACCAAACGGTCGTTCGAGGCCCGCCAAGCGCATCGATCAAACGCGATCGCCGCAGTGAGCTTCTGTCCACGCCACGCAAGCCCCGCCAGCTCCCCGGAGAGCCCCTCGCCGTCGGCGTCGGCCGCACTGAAGAAGTGCCGGCGTCGGCGGTGAGGGGTTCGGAGGGGAGGCCCCGAGAGAGCTCCGAGCCGGAGCGCAGAGGCTGCACGTGGCGTTACTGCAGGGGCAGGGTGACGGCGCGGTCGGCGGGGATCCAGCCCTCGCGGTCGCCGGCGAAGCGGATGCGGAGCCAGCGGGTGCGGCTCGTCGCGCGGGATTCGGTGACGACGAACTCGGTGCCTTCGTGGATCGGCTGGTCGAACGCCGCAGCACCGTTCGGTGCTTTGCGCGGCTCGGCTTCGGCGGCGACGACGACGCCGTGAACCTGCACGTCGTTGCGGTAGTACGCGAGGGCACCACCGGCACCGAGCACCACGGCGAGGACGAGCGCTCCGACCGCACCCCAGCCGACCCCGGGCCAACCCGGCCGCACGAGGCGCACGACTCCGAGCCCGAACGCGACGCCCGCGGCGACGATCAACCAGACGAACTGCGTGCGGTACGGCACGGACCGCGTCCAGAAGAGCACGTGATCGGCGAGCGATTTGCCCGGCGGCGGGAACTTGTCGACGCGTCGACTCAGCGCCTCCCGCAGGTTGGCCGCCAACTCGGGATCGCCCGGTCGGTGCCGTTCCGCCTGCCGATACGCAGCGATCGCGAGGCCGAGTTCGCCGGCGCGATAGTAGGCATTGCCGAGGTTGTAGAGGACGGCGCCGTTCTCGTAGGCACCGCCGGCGAGCAGCGCGCGAAACCGCGATGCGGCCGCCGCGTAGTCGTCCGGCGACGTCGCCTGCTCGTAGGCACGCTGTGCGTCGAGGAACGCTCGCGCACGATCTCCTTGTGCCGACGCGGCGCCGGCGAGCAGCGCGGCGATCAGCACCGCCGTCGCGCCGACGCCGAGGGCGCTCCGCCCACCGTCGCGGTAGCGTCGTTCGAGCCGGTCGAGCAATTCGCTCGCCTGTGAGCGGAGCCGGCCGACGTCCCCCGCCGACGCGCCGCCGAACTGCGCCGCCTCGCATGCGCCGAGCAGCGTTTCGATCTCAGACGCGAGTGCCTCGTCCCCCATCGCGCGCGTGAACGCACCGACGTCACGCGCGGTCAGTCCCTCGGCGGGCACGTCGCGCACACGCGCGGTGACCTCGGCGAACGCGGCATGGATCGCGTCGAGGGACGCCTCGTCGGCGAGCCGTGCACGCGCCGCGGCGAACGCGCCGCGCCGCCGCACCGCCGCGGGATCCGCATTGCGACGTCTGACCCACCCGAGCGCGAACGCGAGTGCGGCGTAGAGCGCCGCCATGCCACCGACGGCCCCGAACCACCGCATCGGTCGCACGCGCTCGTTGCCGAGCCCGTCGACGTCGGTGCGGTTCGCGAAGATGCCGCCGGCCCGCTCCGTCAACTCGGTGCGCCCGGCGTCCGGCTCGTTGACGACGACCTCCGTCAGGTCGAGCTTCTCCGCTTCGCGCACTTCCAGCGGGATCGGGTCGGTGCGCAGCGTCTTGTAGACCTTCTCGGCGCCGTCGAAGTAGGAGAACTCGATCGGCGGCACCGCATCGACGTCGGCCGCGAGCGGACGCATGCTGTGCACGAAACGCTTCGTCCGTCCCGAGACCTCGCCGGTCGGGCGATCCTCGTAGACCTTGAAGCGCGACGCGATCTCGGGCTGATCCGCGAGCGCGAGCGCGCCGACGTCCTCGAGGCCGGCATCGCCTTCGACGAGGATCGTCACGGTGAGCGGATCCCCCACCTTGAGCGTCGTCGGCGCAGCGGTCGCCCGGATCGTGAACGCGCCGACGCCGCCGGTGTAGGTCGCGGGACGCCCCTCGGTCGGTGCGTCGCGCACGGTGACGACCGGGCCGTCTGCGAACGCGACGTACTTCCGACCTTCGAGCCCCCCCTGTCGGCGGCCGAACCGACTCTCGCGCACGACCGCCCGGTTCGCGACCATCGCGCGCATCGTCACCGACGGGAGGCGATACGTCCCCGCGCGGAGCGCCTTGAGCGGCAGCGTGAGGCGATAGCGATGGTAGCCGTGCTCGCGCCCGTCGAGGCCCTTGCGCCGGACACGCTCCGCCTTCGGCAAGAACGTCGGCGCGCCGTCGAAGAACGTGCCCTTGAACTGCGCGATCCGAAACCCCCGCCGACGCGACGCACTCAGGTGGCCGCGGGCCCACGCCTGCAGGTCGCCCGCGCCGAGCCCCTCGGGGACCGCGAGCCACGGCAGGTCGAGCTCCGCGTCGCCGTTTTGCACGGTCAGCGGGTCGGTGTCGCCCTGCTCCGGCACGTCGCGCACGAAGATGTCGAGTCGCAACTCGAACGTATCCTGACGCACGACCTCGGTGCTGGACGCACTCGCTTCGAGGATCAGCCAGTCCTGCTCGTTCTTCTCGGCGACGACCGTGCGCGGCGGCCCGCGGAGCGTGTCGCCATCGATATCGACCGTCGGCGCAGGGATCGTGTGCGTGCCCTCGCGCGTGAGCTTCAGTCGGTAGACGAACGTCATGCGGTGCTCGTCGCGACGACCTCGTTCATCGATGACCGATCGCGTCTGCTGGCTCTTGTGCGCGAACGTGAGCTCGAAGCCGTCACCGGAGCCGACGACCGGTTGTGCGCTGTCGGGACAATTCACGAGCGCCACCGCGTATTGCACCGTCTCGCCGACGAACGCTCGGGCCGGCTCGACGCCGGTCAGGACGGCGCGATCCTGCGCGACGGCGCGCGAGGCCGAGAACACGAGCCCGACGACGAGCGCGACGACCGAGACGATGGCGCGGGGGGTCATCACTACCAGTCCCGTTCCACCGGACGGCGACCACCGCGGACGCCGCGCCGCTTCTTGTCGCGCTTGTTGCGCGCCTCGCGCATGCGCTCGAGCGCGCGCCGCGCGGCCTCCCGATCGAGTTCGCGCTTGTCCGCCTTCTGCTGCTTCTCCTTGTCGCCGGCAGCGTCCTCGGACTTCTTCTCGGGCTCGCCCTGCCCCTCGTCGTCCTTCGGTTGCGGCTGCTCGCCGTCCTGCGGTTGCTGCTCCTGCTCGTTCTTGTCGCGGTCCGGGCGCTGCCCCTTGTCGTCCTTCGGGAACTTCTCGGCGATCTCGCGCAGGATCTTCTCGGCTTCGGCCGCCGGCTCGGCCGCCTTCGCGGCCGCGACGACGCTCTCCCCCGCGAGTTCCGTCTTCGCTCGCGCCATCGCCGCTTCGACGTCCGGCAACCGCTCCAGCGCGTACTCCAGCGCCTCGAGGAGCTCCTTGCTCCGCTCGGGGTCGGCGCCCGGCGCCTGCGCTTGCCCACCCGCCGGCGTGGACTCGAGCGTCTTGCGCAGCTCGTCCGCCTCTTTGATCGCACGCGACTCCATCAGCGGCAGCAGCTCGTGGACGCGCGTCTGCACGTCGCGCGAATCCTCGTGCAGTCGCACGCGAAGGTCGTCGGCGCGCGGCTCTTCGTCGTCGCCGGCAGCGAGCACCCGGGTCGCATCCGCGACCGTCGCTTGCCGGGCGATCGCGCCCTCGAGCAACGGGATCAACGACGCGATCGATCGCCACATCTTCTCGAGTTCGACGACCGCGTCCCGCTGGGCCGTCGTCGCCGCGTCGAGTTCGAGCGTGTCGAGCCGGTTCACGGCCGTCGCCATCGCCGTGCCCGCCGCTGCCGCGCCGTCGAGGAGTTGTTTCTCGAGCGCCTGCAGTTGTTCCTCGACCTTCGGGTCGAGCGGCTTCGGTGCGGGTGGCGGGGCACCCGGCGTCGGTGCCGCCCCACCGGCCTGGAGGCGCTCGACGATCTTCGCGACGTGCCCGCGCACCTTCTCCTCGACGTGCGGGATCTCGTCGCGCAATTCCGCCTGGCCGATCGCGACCTCCGAGAAGCGCACCGGCTTGCCGGCGTCGTCCACGCCGGCGTCGATGTAGCGCGTCGCCTGGCGGAGCGACATCTGCCGTGTGATCAAGAGCTGCAGGTAACGAGCGAGGTCCACCTGCTCGCGCTCCTTCTCGCGGTCCGCACGGCGCCACCGCTCTTCCATGTCGACGATCCACAGCCGGATCGTCTCGATGTTCCGACGGGCACCGGCATCCGTGGGACGCAGTTCGAGCACCGCACGATAGCGTTTGATCGCAGCGGCGAGGTCCGCGATCACCTCGTCCCGCTGCTCCTTCGGGAGTGCGACCGGGTCCTCGCCGAGGCGGCCGCGCGCGCTCGCGACGCGCAGGTCGCCGAGGTTGAAGAGTGCACGCGCCGCGAGCGCGACGTCGCCGCTGCCGGCGACCCGCTCGTAGTGGGTGCGCGCGTTGTCGGCGTCACCGGCGGCGTGGTAGGTGCGGCCTCGGTCGTAGGCGACGCGGAGGTCCTCGGGTGCCTTGAGTTCGGCGGCGGCGAACGCCGACTGCGCGCCCGCGTAGTCGCCCGCCTCGAAACGTTCGCGGCCGCGCCGGACGAGTTCGTGCAACGGCGCATCCGGTTCCGCCTCGACCGGCGGCGCCTCGGACGCGGCGTCGCCGTCCGGCGGCGTCTGGGCACCGACAGCGACCGCGAGCCACGTCGCGAGCACGATCGCCGACAAGCAGCGGATTCGATCCATCGCCATCACGCCCTCCGTTGTCGCCGTCTCGGATAATACGTCAAGCCCGCATCGAGCAGCAGGCACACGAGCGCCGGCCACAGGCACCACTGGAAACGATCGCGGAGACGCTTGCGTTTGCGGCCGCTCGCGTCTTCGCGCTCGAGATGCGCGATGTGCGTCCGGTAGACCTCCGCGAGATCGTAGTCGCGCGTCTTCACGGGGATGTAGGCACCGTCGGTCTTCTGAGCGATCTCCTGGAGCGTGCGCTCGTCCATCTTCGACCAGACGACTTGTCCATCGTGCATGACCCAGCGATCGGATCCCGCGGACGGGACGCGCGCCCCTTCGGCCGGGTCGCCGAGCCCGATCGCGACGACCTTGATGCCCTCCTTCGCGAGCGTGTCGGCCGCCTCGAGCGGGAAGCTGTCGTGGTCCTCGCCGTCGGTGATCAGCACGACGAGGCGCTGACGCGTCTTGTCGGTGAACGCACGCGCGGCGCGACGCAACGCGTCGCCGATCAGACTCCCGCCCGCCGGCACGTCGTCGGGACCGGCACGGCGAAGCGCCTCCTTGAAGAAGCCGTAGTCGAGCGTCAGCGGGCACTTGATCACCGCCTTGCCCGCGAACGCGATCAGCCCGACGCGATCCCCTGAGACCTCGTCGAGCAGGTCGACGACGTCGGCTTTCGCGCGCTCGAGCCGACTCGGCTTGACGTCGGTCGCGAGCATCGACCGGCTCGCGTCGAGCACGACGAACAGGTCGACGCCGCGGCCGCGCAGCTCTTCGTAGTAGACGCCGGCGCGCGGGCGGGCGAGCGCCAGCACACACCCGACCACGCCGGCGACGAGCAATACGCCCTTGAGCAGCGGGCGCCCCCATCCCATCGCCGGCAGGATGCGCTCCGCCATCACCGGGTCCGCGAACGCGGCGGCCGCGCGGCGGCAGCGACGGTGGCGGTAGACGAGGATCGCCGCGACGACCGGTAGCGCCCACAGCGCCCAAAGCCACTCAGGATGTTGCCACTGCATCGCCCGCTCTCCTACGGCAGCGTCCGGAAGCGCGTCGCCGCGAGCAACGCATGAACGAGCAGCAGGCCGAGCCCGACGAGCAGCGGCCACGCGTAGACCTCGCGATACTCGACGAACGTGAGGCCCTCGGTCTTCGTCTTCTCGAGGCGGTCGATCTCGCCGTAGACCTCGCGGAGCTTCTCGGTGCTGTCGGCACGGAAGAACCGGCCGCCGCCGATCTCGGCGATCTCGCGCAGCGTGCTGTCGTCGGGCGCATAGCGCGTATCCGGGTCCTCGCGGGCGGCGACGCGTCCGAAGCGATCGATGTACGCGAGTTGGTAGGCGCGCCGCTCGCTGCCGAAGCCGATCGTGTAGATCTTGATGCCAAGCGCAGCCGCGGCGCGCGCGGCATCGAGCGGGTCGGCCGCGTCGGGATCCCGCGCCGCCACCGTGTCGGCGCCGTCGGAGAGCAGGATCAACACCCGGCTCTTCGCGTCGACCGCCTTGAGTCGGTCCGCGGCGAGCGCGAGCGCGTCGCCGATCGCCGTCGCGAGTTCGACCCCGTCCTCGCGACCGGACAGTCGGCTGCGATCGATGTACGGCCAGCCGCGTTCGGGATCGCGATCGTGGTACGGGATGTCGGTCTCCTCGAGGATCTCGAGCAGCGCACCGTGATCGATCGTCGGCGGACACTTCGAGTCGGCATAGCCGCCGAACACGACGAGCCCGACCAGGTCGTCGGGTCGGCCGGGCAGCCCCTCGCCACCGGAGACGAAGTCGGTGAACACGTCCTTGATCGCGCTGAAGCGGTCGACCTGCTTGCCGTCGAGTCGGCAGTCGAGGACCGCCATCGAGCCGGACCGGTCGATCGCCATCTCGATCGCGATGCCCTCGGTGCGGATACGGGTCTCCTCCTTGCCGATCTGCGGTCGCGCGAGTGCGACGGCGACGCCGGCGAGGCCGAGCGCCACGACGGTCGGGAGCAGCGGCTTGACGCGCTGCGCCCACGTCCGGGGGAGTCGCTCGAGCAATCGCACGCTCGAGTAGTCGACCGCTTGCGTGCGACCGACGCGCAACCGCCACACGATCGCGATCGTGATCGCGACGGCGCCGATCCAGAGCCAGTGCGGGTCGGCGAACCTCATGCCGCGCGCTCCCGCTCCGCGAGGCCGACGAACGCCTTGGCCCGATCGAAGCTCGCCTCGATCTCGTCGGCGCCCGGGATCTGACCGGCGAACTTGATCAGGTCGGCGGCCTCGAGGAAGTCCGCGAGGCGCTGCTGGCGCTCGAGCGCGAAGTCGTCGCGACTACGCATCGCCGCGAGGAACTCCTCGGTCGTCTGTTCGGGCGCGTGGATGTCGGTCGTGCGCTCGATGTAGCGCCGAACGATGCCGGTCAACTCGACGTAGAAGCCGCTGTAGTCGCGCTTGGCGACGAGGTCCGCAGCGATCAGCTCCTGCATCTCGAGATACGCGAGTTCCTCCGGCGTGTAGCGACGCTCCGGCGGCGGGCCGCGACGTCGCAGACGCCACCACCACAGAGCGACTGCAAGCACGACGACGCCTCCACCGACGAGCAACCACCACCACGCGAACGGCAAGAGCGGCGCCGGCACGTCGACGAGGCCGCGCGGTCCCTCGATCGCGGCGAGATCCGGCTTCGCGTCGTCCGACGCGACCCGCACCTCGACCTTGAGCGGCTCGGTCGCCACCGTGTGCCGCTTGCGCGCGTCGCCCTCGCCGGTCGTGAAGCGGACGCGCACCGGGCGCACGAGTTGCGCGCCGGTCGCGAGCGGCTCGACGGTGTAGCGCATGCGACGCACGCGCCGGTCGCCGTCGATGGCCGGGAGCCCCTCGTCGAAGTCGCGCACCGTGAACGCGCCGAGCGAACCGTGCATCGACGGCAACTCGACGTCGACCCCGTCGTCCGACTCGATCGTGACGTCGACCGTGACGACGTCGCTGAGGAGCGGCGCCTTGGGCGCGACGCGCAGTCGCACCGTGACCGGCCCCCGCGTCGCTTCGGTGGTCAGCGCGTCGGCGTCCGTCGTCTCCGGTTCGCTCGGGGTCGCGCCGGGCTGCGGCGCCTCGCCGCAGCCGATCGCCACGCACGCCCAGGCCACGAGCAGGAGGATTGCGAGTGCCGGGCGCATCGCCTACCGCTTCTCCGATGTCGCGGGCGCGTCGCCCGTGCGGTCGAGGCCGCCGAGGTCGATGCGCACGTCGTAGCGACGCTTGAGCGAGTCGATGAGCGCATCGGACAACTCGCGGCGCTTGCGCGTCGTGTAGTCGGCCTGCACGCGGTCGCGCACGGCCTCGAGCGTCGCGTCCGCGCCGTCGCGCTTGGAAACGACGTGCACGAGCAGCACCTTGTCGCCGACCGTCCACGGCCGATCGAGCGTCGTGCCCGGCGCCGCGTCGAACACCGCCGCCTCCAACGCGGCGTCGCGACCGTACGGCGCCCACCGCTCGCCGCGGATGATCGGCGCGTCCACGGCGGTCGAGGCACCGACGAACGCCTCGGCATCGGCGAGCGTCGCGAGGCGTTTCTCCCCCTCCTCCACCGACGCGACCTCGATCACGCGGACCGTCGCCTCCGGCGGCGCGCGGTATTGGTCGGCGTTGGCCGCGAAGAACGATGCGAGGTCACTCTCGGTCGGCTCGATCCGATCGTCGACTTCGCGAGCGAATAGCGCCTGGGCGACGATGCCGATCTCCGCCTCGCGCACCCGGGCGCGGACGGTCTCGTCGCGGTCGAGCTTCTCTTCGCGGGCTCGCAGCACGAGGAGCCGCTGCACGACCAACTCGTCGAGCAACCGGGCCGCCGTCTCCGGCTCGCGGTAGCGGCGCAGCATCGCATCGCGTTGTGCCGCGGGCACGTCGGCGCGCCCGAACGCCCGGTCGATCCGGTCCTCGAGCCACCGGTCGAACGCGGCGCGCGTGATCGTGTCGCCTGCGAAGCGCGCGACGACCGGGCTCCCGTCGTCCTCGCCGGCCAGACCGGTGCGGCGATCGAGTTCGGCACCGACCGCGCCGTAGCGACCGAGCGCCTTCAGGCAGTCGAGGATCCGATTGCCGATCGCGCGCTTGGCCCCGGGCTCCGCGAGACCGCCCTTCTCCGCCTCGACGTAGGCCGCGAGCGCGCGGTCCCACTCGCCGGCATCCTGCCAGAGCTTGCCGACCCGGTAGCGAAACAGCGCACGATCGGCCGCGGTCCCGCTGCCGGCCTCGAGGAAGCGCTCCCACGTCGCGGCCGCCGCGGCCGGAACGCCCATCTCTTCGAGTCGCATCGCGGTCGCACGAAGCGCGTCGATCGACGGGGGTGTCGCGGCCGTCGACGCGTTCGCGCCGCCCCCGCCGAGCAACTTCCACGCGAGCACGCCGTTCAACACGACGAGCGCGATCAGCAGCAGCGGCACGAGCGCACCGCCACCGCCGCCGCGTCGGCCGCGCATCGTCTTCGGCGCGGCGACATCCAGTCGTGGCTGCGCGTCGTTCATCGGTTCCGTCGCTCCCGCATCCGAAAGAAGCGGTGGATGCTCTTGGCGTGGTCGCCGTCGGTCTCGACCGCGAGTTGATCGACGCCCGCGCGGCGGAGTTGCTCCGCCAGCGCTTCGCCGGACTCGGCCGCGTGACGCTCGAACAGCGCGCGCACCCGCGGTTGGCGGGTATCGACCTCGACCACCTCGCCGGTCTCCGGGTCGCGGAGTCGCACGAACCCGACGTCGGGCATCGCGACCTCACGCCGGTCGCCGACCTGGATCGAGATCACGTCGTGCCGCCGGTTCGCGAGCCGGATCGCGTGCTCCCATCCCTCGCCCTGGAAGTCGGAGATCACGAAGACGACCGCGCGCCGCTTCAACACGCGCGTCGCGTACTCGAGCGCAGCACCGATGTCGGTCTCCGCCGCGACCGGCTCGGCCGCGACGAGTTCGCGGATGAACCGCAGCACGTTCGCCTTGCCCTTGCGCGGCGGCAGGAACTGCAGGATCCGATCGGCGAACAGGCAGAGCCCCACCTTGTCGTTGTTCTTCAGCGCGCTGAACATCAGGACCGCCGCGATCTCCGCGATCGTCTCGAGCTTCGACGACTCGCGTGTGCCGAACCCCCCGGAGGCCGACACGTCGACGAGAAAGAAGATCGTCAGCTCGCGCTCCTCGGCGTAGCGCTTGATGTACGGCCGCCCGGCGCGCGCGGTGACGTTCCAGTCGATGTCGCGCACCTCGTCCCCCGGGGTGTACTCGCGCACCTCGTCGAACTCCATGCCACGGCCCTTGAACACGCTCGCATACTCGCCGGCCATCAGGTCGTTGACCTGTCGGCTCGCGACGATCTGGATGCGCTGGACCTTGCGGAGGATGTCTGCGACGTCTCGGGCCACGGCGGTCTCCGTTCCTACGGGACCGGGACCTTCGCGAGCACGCGCGACACGACGTCGTCGGCGCTCGTCTGCTCGGCCTCGGCCTCGTAGCTGAGCACGACGCGATGGCGCATCACCGACGGGGCGATGTCCTTGACGTCCTGCGGCGTGACGTAGCCGCGGCCGTGCAGGAACGCGTTCGCGCGCGCCGCTTGCGTCAGGCAGATGCTCGCACGCGGGGAGGCACCGAAGTCGATCAGCGGGTCGAGTTCCGCGAGGTCGTAGTCGGTCGGGCGCCGCGTCGCGTAGACCAGGTCGACGACGTATTGCTTCACCTTCTCGTCGACGTAGATCATCTGCAGCACGTCGCGGCACTGGAAGATCTCGTCGGGGTCGACGACCGCGTTCACCTCGCGGTGGGTCGTGCCGAGCGCACGCTCGACCACCTCGCGCTCGTCGCTCTTCGACGGGTAGTCGACGACGACCTTGAACATGAAGCGGTCGACTTGCGCCTCGGGGAGCGGGTAGGTCCCCTCCTGCTCGATCGGGTTTTGCGTCGCGAGCACGAGGAACGGCTCCTCGAGCTTGAACGTCTCCTCGCCGATCGTGACCTGCTTCTCCTGCATCGCCTCGAGCAGCGCCGACTGCACCTTCGAGGGCGCGCGGTTGATCTCGTCGGCGAGCACGATGTTCGCGAAGATCGGCCCCTTCTTCGTCGAGAAGGTGCCCTCGCGCGGGTTGTAGATCAGCGTGCCGATCAGGTCGGCCGGGAGCAGATCGGGGGTGAACTGGATGCGCTGGAACTTCGTGTTCAGCGCGCGGCTGAGCGTGTTGACGGTGAGCGTCTTCGCGAGGCCGGGGACGCCTTCCAGCAGCACGTGGCCGCCGCACAACAGCGCGAGCAGGAGGTGGTCCACCATCTCCTTCTGCCCGACCAGCACCTTGCCCACCTCGTGCCGCACCCGATCGAGCACCTCGGCTCGGGCTGCGACCTGTTCCTTGATCGCCTGGACGTCGACTGTCATGGCCGCCCTGTCTCGCGTGGTCCGGGTTCGCGGGTCCTTCTTCCGGGTCGGCTCGCACCGACTCGTGGGGGGCGCTTACGGCGGAACCGGCGCCCCCACTACCCGGAAAACTCCGGAGGTATAGCGAACCGACGGACCGGCTTTCAAGCGACGCGGGCCGGCCGGGCCCTCGCCCGACCGGCCCGCGCTCGACGGCCGTGTGATCCGTGCCGTCGGGGACTACTCGTCGACGACGAGCAGGGGTGCCCAATCGCTCGCGAGCGACACCGAGGCGGTGTCGAACACGACGTAGGCGTGGTAGATCGTGACGCGATCCAGCGCCGCGACGACCGACGGCGGCAGCGTGAACGTCGCGAGGGCGCGACCGCTCGCGTCGAGCGTGCCGCGGGCGTTGCGGAGGACCGCGGCGGGCATCCGCGCGGTGAGCAGCGTGTAGCCGTCCACGACGAGCGGCAGCGTGTGCGGCCCGACGCGCACGCCGGGCGCGACGCCGGTCATCGAGCCGAAGAGCGCGTAGGATCGCCCGGCCTCGGCCTGCCCCGCGTCGAGCACGAATGTCGCGCGCGTGTCGGAGCGGTCGAGCCGCTGGCGATCGCTCCACAGCGCCCCCGAGGTCGACAGCGCATCGCGGCCGCCGACCTCGACGGCGAGTTGCACCGGCTGCATCGACGACTGCAGCGCCGCGCCACCGGTGTAGGTCACCTCGAGTTCGATCGTGTATTTGCCCGCCGGCATCCCGGTCGTGTCGAGTTTGAGCGCGCTGTAGTCGAGTTCCCCGGCGTTGAGCGTCGAGTCGCCGTAGAGACCCGAGTAGTTCCGCGAGCCCGGGTAGGTCACGCCGAGGCCCTTCGCGTCGGTGACGCGCACCTGAAAGTCGCCGAGTTGCGGCGCGAGCCCCTGGAAGTCGACGTGCACCCACGTGTCCGAGTCGGCCGCGAGCGGTCCGACCTCGGTCGTGAGCACGGCGAAGTCGTCGCCCTTGTTGACCTTGACCTTGATCAGCGTCGAGCCGAACCACAGGTACGGCTTGCCGCCGACCTTGCACGTCACGACGACGACGGCGCGCTGATTCTGGCGCTCGGTCGCCGGCACGCCGATCCGCACCGCAGCGTAGTCGACCTCGTTCGGGTCGAGCGTCGAGTCGCGGTAGAACGACGTGTAGGTGCCGGCCGACGGGTAGTCGACGGTGTAGCCGTTCGGCGCGACCAGCGACATCTTGAAGTCGGTGATCGGGTCCTTGGCGCCCTCGAAGAAGAAGTGCACCCACGCGCTCTGCCCCGGCAAGAGCGTCGGGGTCTGCTTCGTCTTGAACGACGACGTCAGGTTCTGCGTCGTCGCCGGCGCCGCCAGGCCGACGATCGCGGCGGCGAGGCCCGCTGCGAGTATCGATCGGATGCTCATCGTTTTCCTCTCTCCCCCTCGGGCGACCGATCCGGCCGCTCGTCTCACGCCGGGACGTCTCACTCTCACTGCAGCCCAGCTCCGATATTTTCGATCATTTGTATGACCGGCTTAGTCGGTCTTCGGAAAAAGCGGTCGGGGACGGGAGACGGCGATGCGCCATCTGATCTGGTTCGCGGTGGCGGCGATCGTCGTGCTCGCTGCGGTCGTCTGGCTCGACGCCCCCGATCCGGCCCCACCGCCCCGTTCGGCCACGGCCGACACCGCGCTGTGGGTCTGGCGGAGCGCGGCGGTCACCGACAGTCGCGAGCGCACGAAGTTCTTTCGCACCGCGCGCCACTTCGACGTCGATCGCGCCTGGCTGGCGCTCAGCCGAGCCGAGCGGGCCGCCCTGTTGCGCACCGATCCCGCGCCGCTTCGCGCGTTCATCGGCGCATGCGCGCGGCACGGCATCGCGGTCGAGTTGCTGATCAGCGAAAACAGCTGGGTCGACCCCGAGCGGCGGGACGTCTTCGAGCGCGCGCTCGACGACTTGATCGCCTACCAACGCACCGCCGCGCTCGACGAGCGGTTCGCTGCACTCCACCTCGACGTCGAGCCGCACGCACTGCCGTCGTGGAAGACCGGTGCGCAGGAACGCCTCGCCACCGGCCTCGTGTCGCTGATCGGCGATGCCGCGCGCGCCGGGCTTCCGGTGCACGTCGACGTGCCGACCTGGTACGAGTCGATCCCGCTCGGGACCGGAGACCTGCTCACCGCGATCGTCGACGCGGCCGACGGCATCTGCGTGATGAACTACCGCACGGACCCCGATCGGTTCCTGCGTGACGCGGAACGCGAGATCGCGCTGTCGCAAGCACGCGCGAAGTCGATCGTGCTCGGCATGAGCGTCGAACCGACGCTCGACCCGCAACTCGCGTTCCAGTCGGCCGGCGCACTGCTCGCGTTTCGCGACGCCGCGCGCGCGACGCTGCAACCGCGACTCGGCCGCGCCCGCTTCGCGGTCCAGAGCTACCGGCACGCCAAAGCCCTGATCGGACTGGACTGACCGATGATCGGCTGGCTCGATGCGTTGATCCACGAGGCCGACTGGGCGCTGCGCTACCTGCACTCGCTCACCTGGGCCGAGTTCGCGTTCTTCTTCCTGCCGGTTCTCGTGCTGGACATCCCGCGGACGCTCTTCGTGTCGATCGCCGCGCTGATGGACCACTACGTGTGGTCGCACCGGCACGACGCGACCGATTTCGTGAAGCGCCTCCGCACGCACCGCGCACCGCTGGTCTCGATGATCGCGCCGGGCCTCAACGAATCCGAGACGATCGAGAAGACGTGCGTGTCGCTGCTCGAGCAGGACTACCCGAACAAAGAGATCATCATCGTCGACGACGGCTCCGACGACGGGATGACGACCGTGTGCCGACGGCTCCAGAAGCGCTTCGGCAACCGGATCAAGTTCGTCTGCTTGCGCCCGCGACAGGGCAAGTCCGCGGCGATCAACTTCGGGATCAGTGTCGCGAGCGGCGAATACGTGATGACGGTCGACGCTGACGGCACCTACGATCGCGACGCGGTCTCCAAGGCGATGAAGCAGTTCGCCGATCCGCGCGTCGCGGTCGTCTCCGGCAACGTGCGCGTGCGCAACGCGTTCGCGTGCCTGCTCACCCGGGTGCAGTCGATCGAATACCTGTTCAGCATCAACCTCGCGCGTCGCTTCCTCGCCCGCACCGGAACGCTGCTGATCGCATCGGGCGCGTTCGGGCTGTTTCGGCGAAGCGTCGTCGAAGGCGTCGGCAAGTTCACGGTCGGGCCGGGCGAGGATCGCGAGCTGACCGTGCGTGTGCACAAGGCCGGGTATCGCGCGGCCTTCGCCGGCGACGCGATCTGCATGACCGACGCGCCGACGAGCCTCAAGGTGCTCACGAAACAACGACTGCGCTGGAACCGTTCGCCGATCCGCTGCCAGTTCCGCATGCACCGCGACCTCTACCGACTCCCGGCGTTCAGCAACATGACGACGATGGCGTTCCTCGACTGGACGCTCTACTCGATGGTGCTGTTGTTCTCGCGGTTCATGTTCTGGGGCATCATCGCGGCATTTCACCCGCACCTGTTCTTCCCGATCTTCATCGGGACCGGCATCCTCTACGGCCTGACGAACCTCGTGCAACTCGGCGTCGCGGTGTGGATCTCGGAGCGCAAGGCGCGCGACCTCGGCCACCTGCCGTTCATGCCGTTGTTCCCGTTCTACAAGCTCTACTTCGGCTGCGTGCGCGCGTTCGCCTACATCGACGAGATGCTCTTCGAGACGTCCTACACGGACAACTTCGTCCCGCCCTACGTGCGACGCGAGGCACTGCGTTCACGCGACCTCCCGCCGACCGAGGTCTACGCCGACAAGCCGCGCACGTGGAGCCAGGGGTTCAAGGTGTGGGCACGCCGACGCTCGCGCGACGTCGCACTCGAACCGTCGGAGCTCGGCGGCGGCGACTGACTACGGCGCCGCGAGACCGAGTCGAATCGGCGCGCACGTCACGCGACAGCCGAGCGCCCGCAGCCAGTCGGCCGCGGCGTCGTAACAGTTGTAGCCGAACCAGTAGCCCCGGTCGGCGGGCACGAACGTCATCCGCCAGGTCGGGTTGTCGAGGCGGTCCGCGTCGTGGCGTTCAAAGACGCGCTCGAACGACGCGACGAGCGCGTCGGCATCCGCCCGGGCGACGCGGATCGCGGCGTGGTTCGACGGCGGGTGGACCGCGACGAACCGACCGTGCGTCTCGAAGCGCCGCCGCCCGAGGCAACCGCTCGTCGGCCACAGTATCGTGTCGAAGACGTGGTACCAACTCGTGTGCATCGCCGCGTACCAGTCCCAGTCGCCGTAGCCGTATTCGGTCCATCTGCCGTCTCCGACAGGAAACACGAGCCCGACGTGGCTCGCCTCCTGCACGAGATAGACGGTGACCGGATCCGCGGGGTCCACCGGCGGCGTCACGGTCGACGTGCACCCGCTGAGCGTCACGACGACGACGAGCACGCCGAGCAACGGTCGGAACGGGAGCCCCTTCGTCGCGGGCCGGGCGAAACGACGTCTCATCCGCACAGTCTACCTTCGCGTTGGGCTTCGACGACGTGTCTCCGCTACGGAACACCCCGTGCCCATCCGGGGCGACGGTACGCGAGACGGACCGACGGCGAGTACGCGCCCGTAAGGCGTTTTCGGATACGCCGGCACGGTCGGCCCGCGAATTGCGTTGCTCTCCGACGTGCTCGGGATCGTCCCGTCTCCACCGGAGAGAACCGTGATGAAATCCATCGTGCTGATCGGACTGGTCGCCGTCCTCGCAACAGCCGAGGCCGCCACGACCCAGAACCGTTTCGACGTCGCGCGCAAGTCGACGACCCACGGCACCGGCACTGCCACCACCGCCGCCACCACCACCGCGACCGCCGCGCCGGCCATTGTGCGTGCTGCGCCGGTCGCGTTGGTCGTGGATCGGACCCCGGTCGCGACGCCCGCAACGAAGGCGCAGGCCCCCGTGCGAATCGCGACGCGAATCATTCGAGTCGATCGGCGGCTCGCGACCCGCGCTACCGCCGGGCACGTGAACTACTGGGACGCCGCACGCTGGACGGTCATCGGGCGTCGGTCGGGGTGGAAGTCGACTCTTCGGGGAAGTCCTCGTCGCACACCGTCGTACCGATCGTCCGCATCAGTCCGGTGAGCAGGGCCAGGCCGGCCAAGGCCAACCACGGCAAGTAGCGCGCGAGAGCGAACGGCACGGGCCGCGTCGAGCGACTCGGCGTCTGGGCGGCACGGTATGCGGGCTCGAGCGCGGGGGCCATCGGCACCATCGTGTCGAGGTCCGAGACGACGAAGTGCCGCACGGGAGCGACGACGTATTGCCTGCCGACCGGATCGGGATTGGCGATCATCTGAAAACGCCGCCCCCGCGCGTCACGCACGACGACTTCCGAGAAGTTGATGTCGTCCCAGTCGTAGTGCAGGCGCAGCGAGTCGCCGGCGTCGATCGGGATGTCGCCCCGATCCCGCCGTCCGACCATCCACAACGGGCGGCGAGCGCCCTTCTTGCCCACCGTGCCGATCAGCGTGACCCAAATCGGCTCGTCGGTGCGGTTGTCGACGACGAAGTCGGTCGTGAAGATCGCGTCGAACGGATTGACGAAGCACATCTCCATCAAGGCGACCGGGATCATCAGGCCGACGATCGCGAGCCCGATCACGAGCGCGGCGACGAGCCCCGGTCGACCGGACTCGACGATCACGTCGGCGTCGGGCGACGTTTCGACAATCGACGCAGCCGACGCGCGAGCCTCCGCGATCGTCGCGAACCACCGGCCACGGACCGTCCGTGCCCCGGCCTGCGCGCTGACGACCGCGCGGTAGCGCGTCACGCCGCTCACTCGGCGATCCTCGGGACGGAGAACGTCTGCTCGCCCGCGCCGAGGATGTCGATCATCCCGCGTGCGACGACGGTCACGCCCCGAATCACCGTCACGCGGTGGCGCCCCGGCTCCGCCGCCCGACCGGAGACCTGCGCGGGAAGGTCCATCCCACCGAACAGTCGCTGCGAGTCCGATGGGAACGTGAACGTGCGCGTCGGGCCGTCTCGGACTCGGTCGACGAACACGCCGAAATGGTGACGTGACGGATTCTCGATCGCCGGCAGGTCGATCCGGAGCGGGATCCCCTCGGTGAGGCACACGTGGACGTCTTGCCGCACGTCGTCGAAGTACTGCGTACGGTAACCCGGCGCGACGACCGCGACATCGAGCCGCGACCGTCGGTCGATCGTCAGCGGCAGCGCTCCCCGCAACGCGTTCGGATCGCGGCGGTTCGCCCATACCAACGCGTTCGCGACGTCGATGTAGTCGGCCTGCCGGCGGTCGAGTCCACGGAAGACGCGGACCTCGGCACCGACCGGTAGCTGCCCGTGAGCATCGCGCACGAAGAACCCGACGGTGCGAAGCTGCGCGGTCAGATCGAGGCGTTGAAGCGCGGGCGGCCGTACCTCGGCGCCGGCGGCGGCGACCACGACGCCGGGGATCTCGAACAGCGGCTCGGGCTGACCGCGCAGTCGCCCGACGATCCGGCACACCCCCGGGCCGAGACTGTCGATCGCGAACGGAATCTCGCACACGCCGTCGCGGACCGTCGCAGCGTCGTGATCGAGCGCGCCCTGCTGCACGGCCCGGTCACGTGCGGGCGGCTCGTGTGACTCCCATTCGGACGGACTCGCGAATCGGCCCCCGGAAGCGGCGGGCGCACCGATTGCCTCGATCGACAGTTCGCGTTGCCCGACCGCGCTGTCGACCAGGATCGTGCCGGTGACTCGTGCCGCGCGCGGCATCATGAACCGTTCGCCGCTGCCCCCGCGGCGGACCGGGCGCGCGATCTCGGAGCAGTAGCCACGCTTCGTGACCGAGATCCGAAGCGGCCCTGGCGGGCAGATCGCGCTCAGCGAGAAACGCCCCTTCGCGTCGGTCGCGAGCCACTCGAGGTCGTTCACCGTGGTCCAACGCCATGCCCGCGGCTCTTCCGGCCGTGCGTCGGACGCGATCGGATGGCGAAGGACCGCCCGCAGCCACTCGTCGTCACGTCGGTCACGCGGGTCGATCGTCACGCGACGCCACACGGTGATCTCGGCGCCGGCGATCGGCGCCCCCGTGTCGTCGACGACCTGTCCGGAGAGAATCGGTTCGGGCGAGCGGAACACGACGTCGCCGAGGTCGACGTCGCCCGACCGCAGTGGGCCGCTCAGATCCAGTTCGATCCGCGACGTGCCCGGGCAACCCGGCGCGTTCTGGACGGACAGCTCGAGCGAGCGCTCGGGCGATGGCGCGACGCCGGTCTCGAGGACGAGCGAGAAGCGACCGTCGACGTCGGTTCGGATGCGCTCCATGCGGCTCGAACCGCTTTCGGACTGGCACGCGGACAGCAACGCGTCGGCGATCGGACTCCCCCGCCGCGTGACGGCGCGCCCGACGGCGACGGGCATCGACGGTCTCATCCGCAGCGAGACGACGCGCTCGCCGTCCGGACCGGGTGCGTCGGGGCCGCGGTGATTCGAGATCCACGGGTAGCGTCGGTTCTTCGGTGCGATCGTGACGAAGAGCGGTGCCCCGACGCCGTGGTACGGGAACACGACCACGCCGTCGCGGGTCTCTCGTGTCGGACGCGGATCCGCACTCGAGTCACCCCCGCGACCGGCCGCGACGACGAGACCGTCCTCGACGCCCTCGCCGGTGACCCGTACGCGCACCGCCGTCGTCTCCGGCAGCACGAGTTCGACCGGCTCGACCGGCAGGTCGGCCAGGACGACGCGACGCTCGATCGGCTCCGCGGTCGCGAAGTGAAACGTGACCGCGAACGCGTCGACGCGACCGCAACGCCACTGAACGTGCGACACGTCCACGACGCCACCGTCGCCGGTCACGCCCTCCCAGAGCCGCGTGCGGATCGAGTCGTCGTAGTCCTTCAACGCCACCGGCACGCCGGCGCACGGTGCGCCGGAACGATCCACGACACGGATCCGCAACGTGCGGTCGTCACCGATCAGCAGCTCCAGCGGCTCGGACGGGGCCCCACGGAGACGGCGATACGCCCACCGGCTGTCGCGCCGCGCCGACACGGCGAACGCGCCCGACGGCGCCGGCACGCGGACCGTCCCGTCGTCATCAGTGGACGCCTCGAGGCCGTATTGCTCCGCGTGCCGTTCCGGGTCGGCGACGCGCTTTCGCGGAAAATACCGACCGGGCAGCCGGGACTCGCTCACGACGTGCACCCGTGCGCCGGCAACCGGGGTCCGCGTGACCGCGTCGAGGACCCGAATCGCGAGCTCCTGCGCGAACGCCGTGCTGCCCATCGCGACGACGGCCACGAGAGCCGCGAGCCGGCCGACCGATTTCGATCTCGCCATTCTGCCCTCCACTGTGTGCCGCGTCCCGGTGGGTCGCGGTTTCGACCGGAGGCAGTGTAACCGGGATCAGCGTCGTCTGGGGGTGGGTCGCGTCTCCAGTTCGTACCAGACGAACGAGACGCCGTAGGGGCCGCGGTCGAGCACCTCGAAGGTCGCGATGACGTCGGACTTCCCCCAGCGCACGGAGCGGACCGCATAGACGCCCCCGACGACTGCGGCGGGCTTCGGCGCACGCATCTTTCGCACCGCTTGATCGAAGGCTGCCGCGGATGGTAGCCGCAAGACGTCCGGGAGCACGTCCAGGGTCACGTCGTCCACGCTCTTCTGATCGAGCCGGACGACGACGCCGACGTCCCCGCCGGCGAACCCGGAGTGGAACGCCCAGCGTTGCAGCTCGATGTCGGGCCCGTCGTCATACGAGTTCGACCGGCTCGTGAACGAGAAGTAGGCGCCGCCGCCGCGCAGCGACACGAGCCCGGACTGGCCGCGGTTGAGGATCCGGGCGATGCCGCCGTTTCCGAATTGCGTCGCATTCAGACGCGACGCCCACTTCGCCGGCCCGACCAGCAAGCGATCCTCGAGGGCCCGTTGCCCGACCTGCACCAAGCGCACGTGTTGCTCGAGCGGGAGCGCCCGCAGGCGCGTCGCGAGTTCCTCGGCGTCGCCGGCCAGCTCGATCACGGCCTTGTCAGCCGGCGGCGAATCGGCGCCCCACATGCGGACGACCGCGATCGTCACCGTGGCCGCGACCGCGAGGCCGATTGCGATCTTCAGCATCGGTTGTCGCGGGCCCGGTCCCAGATCGCGTTCGACCCAAGCATCGTAGTCGAGGATCGCCGCGCGTTTCCGGTCGCGCGTCGCTGCGTTTGGCTCATCGTGCATCGTCATCCCCTTCGATCTGCTCCCGCAAGACGGACTTGATCCGACGCCATGCCGCATACGCGCGGGCGCGACTGATCGCCAACAGCTCCGCGACGTGCCCCGGCTTGATCGACCCACCGCTGTCGAGTTGCTGGCGGAGGCAATCGATGAAGTCGATCGCGTCGCGCCCGGACCGCCCCGGTGAGGGGGTCTCGTGCAGCAGGTTCGCGGCGTCGACCAACGCGCTGCGCAAGTCGAACGAGTCGACCGACGGCTCGTCGACCGCGACGGGTTCGGTCTGCAGTGCTTCCTCCGGCTGCCGCTGTCGCTCGCCCCACACGAGACTGAGCCCAACGCGAACGACGTTGTCGTCCAGCGAGATGCGGGGATCCGGTCGGCGCTGACCGTCCATCAGCCGACGGATCGCCTCCTGCACGAAGTCCGACGCGTCCTTGCCGCGCACAGGCGCTCGGAGGTTGCTCCGCCCCGCCAGCCGCTGCGCGCACATCGCAAGCCGCTCCGCCGTCAGCGACTCCAGGTCCCGCCGAGACAACGCTGTCGTCGAGTCGTCCATCAAACTCCCACTGGCACCGACAAGAACCGCCCCCGGCAGCTTCACTGGCGCGCACGTGGAATTGGTACGAGAATCCGCGCTTGTCCTCGAGATTTGTCCCTCAACGCTGACAGATTCGCGTTTGAAGCGCTTCAAACGCGAATATGGCAGCGTTGAGGGACAGAATCGAAGGAGAAGCGCGCAACTCGGTGTTGGGGCTTCGCCGGTACCGGCAACTTCGACCTGGATCCGCTCTTCGTGGACGGGTCGCGCGGCGACCTCTACCTGATCCCGCCGATCTTCGTGCAGCCGGCCGGCACGATACCCGCCGTCGGCATCGTGATCGTCCCGGTACCGCTGTCCGCGGCGCTGCCGTCGGGCATCGTGATCCCGATCCAGGCGCTCGTCGGCTCTCGCCTGACGAACCCCCATACGCAGCTGATCCAGTAGTGGGGGTTGCTACGCGCCGCGGGTGATCCAGCTCGCGTCGCGGCTGAGATCCTTCGTGATGTTCTTCTCGTGGGCCTCGAGGGTGCCGCCGCCGATCTCGATCAGCTTCGCGTCGCGCCACATGCGCTCGACGACGTACTCGGCGATGTAGCCGTTGCCGCCGAGGACTTGGATCGCGGCGTCGGCGACCGACTTGCCCATCGCGGCCGCGACGAGCTTGACGCCGTCGGCATCGACGCGCTGGTTCGTCTCGGTGAGGCGCATCCGGCGGGCGGTGTCGTAGACGTAGATCCGCGCCGCCTTGTATTGCGCATACGCGTTCGCGATGTAGTGCTGGATCTGGCCGTGCTGGCGGATCGGCACGCCGAACGCCTCGCGCTGGTTCGCGTAGTCGACCATCACCTCGAGGCAGCGCATCGCCATGCCGAGGCTCATCGCCGCGAGGGTCACGCGCTCGATTTCGAGGTTGCGCATCATGTGGATCTTGCTGTCGCCCTCTTCGCCGAGGCGGTTGGCGACCGGCACTTCGCAGTTCTCGAGCACGAGCTCGAACGTCATGCTCGAGCGCATGCCGAGCTTGTCGGCGAACTTCTGGCCGAGCGCGAACCCGGGCATCCCCTTCTCGACGACGAAGCTCGAGATCTTCTCGCCGACCTTCGCGTAGATCAGGAACACGTCGCCGAGCGTCTCGCTGTCGTAGCCGCCGTTGGTGATCCAGATCTTGCGGCCGTTCAGCCGGTAGATGTCGCCGTCGCGCACCGCACTCGTCGTCATCGCGAGCACATCGGTGCCGGCGCCGGGCTCGGTCATCCCCATGCCGCCGAGCCACTCGCCGGAGAGCACCTGCGGCAGGATCCGCGCGCGCTGCTCGTCGTTGGAGTTGAAGTAGAAGTTGTTCACGAACAGGATCGAGTGCGCGAGGTAGGCGAGCGCGAATCCCGGATCGCTCCACGACAACTCCTCGTGGATGATCACCGACGCGAGCGGGTCCATGCCGCTGCCGCCGTCGTCTTCGGACACGGTGCATCCGTGCAGCCCCAGCTCGCCGCAGCGGCGGTGCAACGCGGTGTTGAACTTCTCCTCGCGGTTGTATTCCTCCGCCTGTGGCTCGACCTCGCTCCGCACGAAATCGCGCACCATCTCGCGGAGCATCCGGTGCTCTTCGGTCGGGTTGAACAGATCGAAGGTCGTCAACTCTTGGGTCGCATCGAGCATGGGAGCTTCCTCGGGGCCGCGGGGTCTGCCTGACGAAGGATAGTATCGGACGCCGCGCGTCGCCACGATCAGCGATCGGCGAAGATCGTCTCCAGGATGAGATCGCGCACGCCCTCGGGGGCGATCCGGTCGGCGGCGCCGGTCGGCCGGGAACTCAGGAGGACCGCGCCGTCGTCGAGGTCGTCCGGGGCGCGGCCGTGGGTGCCGCCGACGACCGACGGGTCCAGCCCGATCACGTCCATCAGGTAGCGAAACCCGAGCGCTTTCTGCGCGAGCCGGGCCATCGCGCGCGCCTTCGCCCGTCCGGGCGCGGCGGGATCGAGGAACAACTCGACCGGGTCGTAGCCCGGCTTGCGGTGGATGTCGACGGTGCGCGCAAAGTCGGGCGCCTCGGTCTCGTCGAGCCAGTACGGGTAGGCGAACCAGTGGCCGGGGCCCGCGAGCGCGACCAGCTCGCCGCTGCGCGGGTGATCGAGGCCGAGCGCAGCTTGCTCGGTGCGGTCGAGCACGCGATCGACGCCGTCCAGCCCGGTGAGCACGCGCCGCGCGGCGTCGACGTCGGCCGGGCGATCGACGTAGACGTGCGCGATCTGATGGTCGCACACGGCAAACGCACGCGACGCGCCCGCGTCGAGCAACTCGCCGACCGCGTTGCGTTGGATCCGCAGCAATCCGGCCTCGCGGAGCGCGCGATTCGGCACGATCACGCCGCTCGCTCGCTCGATGCCGTATTCCGAGAGCGCGATCACGTCGACGCCGCTCTCGCGCGCCCGCTCGATCAGCGGCGCGACCAACGCGTCGACCGCCTCGACCGCGGCGATCGCCTCGGGGCCGTCGGGCCCGAAACGCTGCAGGTCGTAGTCGAGGTGCGGCACGTAGACGAGCGTCAACGTCGGGCGATCCGCGTCCAACACGTGCCGCGCGCAATCGACGATCCAGCGCGAACTCGTCGCGTCGGCGCCGGGCCCCCAGAACTTGAAGAGCGGAAACGCACCGAGCGAATCGACCAGCCGGTCGTGCAACGCGGCCGGCTCGGTGTAGATGTCCGGGATCTTGCGGCCGTCGGCCGGATAGGCCGGGCGCGGCGTCACGGCGATGTCCGCGGTGGAATACATGTTGAACCACCAGAAGAGCTTCGCGCACGTGAACGCCGGATCGCGCCGTCGCCCGGTCTCCCACACCTTCTCGCCGTGCACGAGGCGGTTCGACTGCAACCAGAACCGAATCTCGGCGGTGTCGCGGTGATACCAGCCGTTGCCGACGACGCCGTGCTCCCGCACCGGGAGCCCGGTCAGGTAGGTCGACTGCACGCTCGTCGTCACGGCCGGCACGACCGGCTCGATCGGTGCGACGAAGCCGCTGTCGGCGATCGCACGGATCCGGGGCGCGTGCGGCAGCAGCCGCGGGGTGAGTCCGACGATGTCGACGACGAGCAGTGGGCGCAACGGAGGGACCGGACCTTTCGGGCCGTCGATTCTACCGACTCGAGGACGCACGCCTACCGCCTGGCCGGGCGACCACACAAGCCGTGCTCGATACCGGAGTAACGACCGATCCGCCGCGCGGTTCAGGCCGACCGCCGCCGGACGCCGATCCTATCGATGTTCCCGACTGCACGGAGGCGATGATGCGACCGACCCCGAAGTATGCAGCCCTCGTCGTGTTCGGCATCGCGGCGCTGCTCGCCACGCTGTCGTTGCTCGACGTCGCGGCCGACGTCGTCGACGGCACCCCCGCGCGGGCGTCGACCCCGCCGGCACCGACCGACCCGGTGGCCGCGGTACCGCCCCCCGCCCCGGAGCCGGCTCCGCTGACGGTCCTCGACGAGTCGCCGCGCACCGACGCGCCGCTGCCGACGCCCGGACACGGACGGATCCTCGGACGCATCCGAGGGCACGGCGGCCAGGAACTCGCCGGCGCGACGATCGTCCTGCACGACGGCGTCACCGGCCGGGTGACCCGATCCGACGGGGACGGCGCGTTCGCGTTCACCGACCTCGAGCCCGGCGCGTATCAGGTCCGCGCGTTCGAGCCCGGCCATGCGCCGTTCATCGGTGCCGGCAAGGTCGGCGCCGTGACCGTCCGGGCCGCCGAGACGCGCGCGATCGGCCTGCACCTTCGCATCGGTCGCCGGGTCACCGGGATCGTCGTCGCGAAGGACGGCGCGACGCCGGTTCCGGGCGCTGAAGTCACGCTCGCGGATCCGGCACTCGGTTCACGCGTCACGACGCGCACGGCCGGCGACGGCTCGTTCGCCCTCGACCGCGTCCCGGTCACCTACGACGGCAGCGCGACACAGCCCGTCCTCGTGCGGGGCGACGGATTCGCGCCGATGCTCGTCGCGCTCGCCGACACGGCGCGCGGACCGCTCCGGATCGAACTCGATCGCGGCACCCGCCTGCACGGCCGCGTGACGAACGGCCGCGGTGGCCCGGTGCGCAACGCTCGCATCCGCTGCGCGTTCCGCCACGACGGGTTCGCCCGTGTGACGCACATCGAGTCGCGCACCGACGGGGCGGGATACTACGCAGTCGACCATGTGCCGGCCGGGCTCGTCGCGCAGGTCTGGGCGCACAAGCCGGGCTATCGCAGCACGTTCATGAACCTGATCCTCGGCGACGACGCAGGGCAGAAGCTCGTGCCGCCGCTCGAGTTGCACGAGAAGTCGAACGCGTCAAAGCCGTAGCACGATCGGGTCGATGATCGTCCGAAGGCCCGCCGGCGCCGCCGGATCGATCGTGACTGCGCACAGCCACAGCGGGACGCCGCCGATCGAACCCAGGCCGCGCACGTCGATCGACGCCCGCGCCGCACCGCTCGCGTCCAGGACGCCGACGTTGCCGACGAACCGGCTCCCCAGCGCGCCGATCAGCGACGCGCCGGTCAACCCGTCGACGGCGAACGGAATCCGGCGGCCGTCCGCAAGCGGCAGAGACGTCGCCGGCGGCAGGCCGGACAGCGCGATCGCATAGCGCAGGCCCGCGTCTTCGGGTACCGAGAGGCGCACGTCCCAGCGCCCCGGGCCGACCGCCTCCGTCGCGAGATTGCGACCGCGGTAAGGCACGACGTGTCGGAAACGCGCCGTGCCCTCCCACAGTGTCGCAATGCGCTGGCTCGTCGCCTCGACGACGTAGAGACCCTTTTGGCCACCGAGCACGTACTTCGGCGCGACGCTCGACGTCCGGTCGGCGTGGATCGCGGCGCCGGCAGGAAATCCGGTCGAGTAGCCGACACTCCACGTCGGCACGCGGAAGAACAGGAGTCGCCCCGTGTTGTCGAGCGACGCGACCACCGCGCGGATCCGGAGATCGAACGCGATCTGATCGGCGCGTCCGGGGAACGGTCGGAGCGCGACGTTGACGAGCGTGTAGTCCCAGCGGACGCCGAAGAGGTCCAGTCCCGCGATCGCGAGGTCCCCGGAGTGCACGTCGCGCACGAACGAATTCGCGGTGTTGCCGACACTCCCGTGCAGTGTCGTGACCGCGAACGTCGTCCGGTCGACGCCGAGCAGACGACTCGGCATGCCGCGATCCAGCACGAGGTAGTCGCCGTGGCGGTCGAGGTCGACGTGCGCGAGGTCGCGGGCGCCGCCGACGACGATCGTCTGCACGATCGCGCCGCTGGCGTCGAGGCGGAGCATCCGATCGGGCGCATGCGCGACGACGCAGTGCCGGTTGTCGAGGTCCATCGCAGCGCTGTCGAGGACACCGGTCGCCGCGGTCGTCAGGATCGACGTCACGATGCCCTGCGGGGAGAGCCGCGCCAGCATGCTCTGCGTGTCGTCGTCCATCACGGCGAGCCAGCCGTGGCGATGATCCTGGGCACACGCGCGATCGCAGGCAAACAGCGCGAGCAGGAAGGCGAACCCGATTGCGAACGGCCGCATTGCTCTCCTCCGATCTGCCGGTCCCGAGCCTACTCGACCGGGTACGGACCGTCAAACGGATCGGCGGCGGCGCGCGTTGCGGGGGATCAGTTGCTCGCGGCGGCGGCGATCGAGCGGCGTTCTTCCTCGATCGCCAGGCGCTCGGCGTCGGACACGGTGCCGGCCGGATACTCGCCCGTGAAGCACGCGGTGCAGAACGCATCGATGTCGGGGTTGCCCGCCCGCGCCGCGCGCACCATCGCCTCGACGTCTTGGTAGATCACGCGATCGGCGCCGAGTTCGCGCGCGATGCCCTCCAGGTCGTGGCGGTTCGCGATGAACTCGCCCTTGGTCTGCATGTCGATCCCGTAGTAGCACGGGTGCTTGACCGGTGAGGAATAGGAGAGGAAGTAGACCTTCTCCGCGCCCGCCTCGCGCGCGAGGCGCACGATCTGACGCGACGTGCTGCCGCGCACGATCGAGTCGTCCAGCAGCAGGACACGCTTGCCCTCGAACTCGAGCTTGATCGTGTTGAGCTTGCGTCGGATGCTCTTCTCGCGCTGCTTCTGGCCCGGCATGATGAATGTCCGCCCGACGTAGCGGTTCTTCACCAGGCCCTCGGAGTAGCGGACCCCGAGCGCTTCGGCCATCGCGGTCGCCGCGGTGCGCGAACTCTCCGGGACCGGGATCACGACGTCGACGTCGAGGCCGGTCTCACGGAACTTCTTCGCCAGCTCGGTCCCCATCCGGTAGCGCGTCTTGTAGACGCTCACCTTGTCGATGAAGCTGTCCGGACGCGCGAAGTAGACCTGCTCGAAGATGCACGGACGATGCGTGCCCGGCACGACTTGCGACGCGTGCAGCGCGCCCGTCTGGTCGATGAAGATCGCCTCGCCGGCGGCGAGGTTGCGCGTGCGGTGGAAGTCGAGCAGGTCGAGCACGACCGATTCGCTCGCGACGCAGTAGTCGGTCCCCTCGGGCCCGTCGCGCTCGCCCATGATGCACGGACGGATGCCGAACGGATCGCGAAACGCGACCATCCCGACACCCGCGATCACGGCGACGACCGAATACGCGCCGGTGACGCGCCGGAACACCGCCTCGACCGCGGCGAACACGTCGTCGGGGACCAGCGTCGTCCGGTCACGCCCGTAGACGATCTTCTGCAACGCGTCGGCGAACACGTTCAGCAGCGCCTCCGCGTCGCAGTCGGAGTTCACCTGTCGGCGATCGTCGCGGAACAGCTCGGTCTTCAGCTCGCGGAAGTTCGTGACGTTGCCGTTGTGCGCGAGCGCGATGCCGAACGGCGAGTTGACGATGAACGGCTGCGCGTCCTTGCCGCTGCCGCCGCCGACGGTCGGGTAGCGCACGTGCGCGAGCCCCATCGAGCCGGTCAGCCGCCGCATGTGCTTCTGGCGAAACACGTCGTCGACGAGACCGAACCCCTTCTTCAGGTGGAAGCGGTCGTCGTAGGTGCAGATCCCGGCGGCATCCTGACCGCGGTGCTGGATCGCGAAGAGGCCGTTGTAGAGATCCCCGACGACCGGCCCGTGGCCGTAGATCCCGATGATGCCGCACATAGCGAGACCGGCTTTCGAAACGTGGCGGGAGCCCCGCCGATGCCCTCACCGCCGCCCGGACGCGCGCGCGACCGTTCCCCGGGGCGGCAAGTCGGGATTATAGTCGGGCGCGGGCCCACTGTCCAAGCGCGGGGGCTACGGCCGCGCGGGTACGCGCCCCGCCGGGTAGAGGTGCACGCCGGTTTCGTCGCCGTCGGCCCACACGGCGAGTTCATCGACCGCCGCAGGCCCCTCGCCCGTGAATGCGACCTCGATGCGCGCGAGATTGCCTGCCTCGCGAACGCCGATGCGCACGGCGCGGTAGCCGTCGGCGGGATCGAGCGGCCGCGTCGCGAGCGTTTCACCGGCGCGGTCGAGGAAGCGCACGACGCCGGCGGTCGTCGCGCGATAACGGACATCGACGACCCACGGGCCGGGCGGCGCGTCGATATCGGTCCGAAACACGGCCTCCGCCGTGTTCGCGCGCCGCGCCGCGACGTGCAGGTCGCGCGCGGCGAGGTCGCCCTTCTTCGCACCGCCGGGACCGAGGCACGTCGCGCCCTTGAAGATCGCCCACGGCGCACGATCGCGTCGCCGCAGGCCGACGACGAGTTCGTCGCCGGTTCGCGCGGCGCCCGGCGGTGCCGCGATGCCGACGCCGTAGGGCTCGCCCGCCGGGATCGGGTTGGACGTCGTCTGCGCGACCAGACGCTCGACGCGACCGTCGACGCGGCGCGCGAGCGCGATCTCGACCGGGTGCCCGACCTCGGGGTCCCGGTTGGCGAGTTCGACCATCGCGACCACCTGATCGCCGGCGGTCCGCTTCGGCGTGATTCGCTTCGCGCTCACCCACGGGCGCTCGATCCACACCTCGGCGACCGCCGACGGAGATCCGTCGACACCGCGGAAGCGAAGCTCCAGCGTGCCGTCGGCGCCGACCACCCCCTGCGGCAACGCCCACGCGAGTTCGCGCGGCTGAAACGTCACCGCGATCGGACCGTGCACGCGCACGTCGCCGGCCCACAACTCCTGAACCGGCACGATGCCGAACTTGCCGGCCTCTTGCCCGCCGAAGTAGGTCACGCGGACCTGGAGCGGCACCCGCGGATCGAGCCGGGTGTAGCGGAAGCGCACCTCGGGAAGCCCGCACGCCGCGCTCATCGCCGGCTGCCGACCGGGGGCATAGCTCCCCCACATCTCGAGATCGGCGGTCGCCGGGTCGAGCACGCGGTGCGGTGACAGGCGCGGATTGCCGGCGTCGTCGTATCGCAGCACGTCGCCGCGTGCCCACTTCGCGATCGGCACGTGGTAGTGCGGCAACACGTCGAACGCGATCGTCAGCGCGGTCGCGACGAGCGGCCCGACGCCCAGCGCGATCGTCGTTGCCCGCGGCCCGACGAGCCGCGTCAACCCGATCGTCGCGAGGATCGCGAGCGGCAGCGCGGCGAGCGTCCAGCCGAACGCGAGCGTGCGATCGCCCCACACGGTCCATGCCGCACCGACGAGCGCCGCGCCGCCGGCGAGCAGGAGGACGGGTCGCGTCGCGCCCTGCCGATCCCGCCAAGCGAGGCAGGCGCCCCCGACGATCGCGCCCGAGAGTGCCCAGCACGCGAGCTTGACGAGACGCGGCACACCGCCGAACGCGTCGCCGGTCGGCGCGAAGGCGCCCAACCACGCGTCGGCCGCGACGGTTCCGACGCGGTGCAAGCCGAGGGGCGCGGGGTCCGGCCGCACGAACGGCACGAGCCCGCCGACGAGCAGCGCGATCCCGCCGATCAGCGCGACGGTCGCGCCGCCGATCGCGATCGACGCCGTGAGTCGTCCAGTGACGCGGCCGAACGCGAGGACGAACACGCCGGTCGCGATCGCACCGAGGGGCGCCGCGACGGCCGCCGACGCCGACGAGAACACGATCGTCGGCCACAGGCCCCACCCCGCGACGGCGACGATCGCCCGTCGATCGCGACCGAAGACCGCGCAGGCGCCGAGGACCAGACCGACCCACATCGCCAGCCCGACGACGATGACGAGCAGGCGCCGCCCGTGAACGGGATGCGGCGCGAGCGACGACGACTCCGGCGCGACGACGTGCTGCACCTCGACGCGAAACGGCACCGGGACGCCGACCGGCGACGAGACGACGGTCGCGCCCGGCGGCACGTCGGACGGCAGCGTCGCGCCGTCGAGCGCATCGGCGGGCACGGCGATGGAGACGAGGGTGGCCAGCAGCGCGAACGCGAGTCCGAGCCCGGCGAGGCGGGCGAGCGGCATCTACTTGACCTCGATCGCCGACTCGACCGTCGCGCGGTCGCCGAAGTAGTCGTACCGGTAGTAGTGGTAGCCGTCGAGCAGTGGATCGACCCGGCGCTCGGAGAGTCGGATGTAGATGTTCTCGAGTCGATCGAATCCGCGGCCCGGCCGCTCGCCGTGGCGCGGGTCGACGGCGACCCATCCGATGCCCGCCAGGTGGACCTCGACCCACGAGTGCTGCGGCACGTCCGACCACTTCGTCGTCAGCCCGCCGACCACGCGCGCCGGAATGCCGCGCGCACGGCATGACGCCGTCAGCAGGTCGCTGTACTCGGTGCAGTCGCCGGTCCGGCGTTCGAGCGCGCGCAACGCGCCGCCCTCGCCGGGATCGTAGTTGCCGGGTTGCAGCGCTTCGAGCACCGCCGTGTAGAGCGCCCGCACGCGATCGACCGGATCGCGCGCGTTGCTCCCGTCCACGGCGTCGACGAACGCGACGAGCGCCGGGGCACGGCTTTCGAGAAACCGCTCCGGGCGCAGGCAGCGTGCGATCTCGGCCCGGTTGGCCTTGCGCGGTCGACGGGCGGCGCGGGCCGACGCGAGGCCGCTGGGCAGAAGGTCGAGCGTCGTCCTGACGACGACGGTCGTCGCCGTGCCGGGCGCCTGCACGGTGAGGCGCACGTATCGGTTCCCGCCGCTCTCGAACACCTTCGCCTTGCGCGGCACGTGCTGCCGAATCACGCGCTGGCACCCGGGCTCGGTGCGCGGGATCCACGCGAGCAGATCGACGCGGCGCGTGCTACCGCTCCCCTTGACGACGAAGCGCTGCAGGAGTTCGACGCGCCGCTTCGTCGGCGCCGGGTTCTTCGGCGCGGGCTGAGCCGAGGCAGTGACGGTGAGGACGGTCGCGGCCGCGATCGCGACACCGAGACGTCCTGCCCGTACCACCCCCACGCCCATCAGCCGCCGACCACCTCGACGACGCGCTTGGAGAGCTGCTTGCGGATGTTGAAGACGCGCATCCGCGCCTTGCGCTTGTAGAAGTCGAAGTTGCGCTCGTCACTCGGGTTCTCGTTGACGAGGAAGCAGTTCTCGCAGAACGGGTTGAGCTTCTTCGTGTGGAATTGCCGGCGGAGCTTGCGAATGGCCGGCCCGTTCCACACCTTCCGGATCGGCTCCTCCAGGACGTTGCCGAGGTAGATGTCGGTCGGGTAGCAGCACGGAAACGCCTCGCCGGCGTGGTTGATCCCGAGCCCCTGTCCGACGAACCAACACGTCCCGTTCTCCTTGTACGTCATCAGCTTCGGGTTCTCGGGACGCGGCAGCGGATCGCTCCACACGTTCGGATACCCGATCTCGTGAAGCACGAGCGAGAAGTTGAGCAGGCGCGCCTCCTGCGACGCCTCCGCGACGATCGCGTCGAGTTCCTCACGCGGCATCTGCGTCAGGATGTCCTCTTCCTCGAGTCCGTCGTGGGTCTTGAAGAGGCGCTGCACGTGCAGCAGATCGAAGCCGAGTTCGTGTGCGAAGCGGACGAAGTCCGGCAGGTATTGAATCGTGCTCTTCAGCAAGGCGGCCTGGCAGTGGTAGAGGAAGGGCTTGCCCTCCTCGTCCATGATCCGCTTCATCATCTGGAGGTTCTCGACGACCGTCTCGTAGTTCGAGCGCACGCGAACGCGCTCGTAGCCCTCCTTGTTCGGGCAGTCCATCGAGACGTGCAGGATGTCGAACCACGGGCGCGCCTTGCGGAACCGCTCCTCGGTCATGTTCAAGCACGACGTGAACATGTCGATCTTCGTCTGGTAGTGCGCAGCGAGGGTCGAGATCTCGTCGAAGTGGTTGATCAGCGGTTCGCCGGCGGCGGTGAGGATCACCTTCTGCGCCGTGGGGAACAACTGGTGCGCGATGCGCTCCACCTCGTTGAGCTTGATCCCGTGGATCGGGACACCGGTGTGGTGCCAGCAGGTGACGCACCGCAGGTTGCACGCGTTGGAGTGGTTGAGATTGACGATCTCGGGCATCGCCCGAAAGACCTCGCGCTTCTCGGCCCAATCCTCGCGCAACAGACGGCTGTTCTCTTCTTTGAGCGCGGCGAAATCCATCCCGACGGGCACTCCAAATCCGGGTCGTCCGGCGGGACGTCCACCCGCGTATCGTAGTTCGACCGAGGTGGCCGTCACAAGAGAAACCCGTTCGCACCGGGCGGTTTCGGACGCGCCCCACACACGAAACGGGCGACGCCCCGGCCCGGTTGCAACGCAGCCGGGTCCGGGGCGTCTCGACGGGAAGCGGCTACGGGGTGAGCTGCGTTCCCTCGGTGTTCGTGCAGCACAGCGGGTTGACACCCACCCCCGCACTGTAGATGCAGACGCCGGCGAGCACCGGGATCGCGGGGATCGAGAGCGTCGCCGTGACGTTGCCGCTCGCCGGCACGTTGCCGGCGTAGCCGCCGAACAGCGCCGGCACCGCGCCCGACGTCGACAGGCGGAACAGGTCGTCCGGGGTCAGCGCGATCGAGCAGGTCCCGAGGCTGAAGATCGGACGCTGACCGAACGAGGTGGCGATCTGGTACGGCTGCGCCGGGGTCATGCCGATCAGGCGAATCGGCATCGTCGTGCCGAGCTTCGCGGTCGCGGGCGCGTCGCAGATGCAGGTCGTCGAGTAGGTCAGGCACACGCGGATGCCGCCCGTGCCCGAGTAGCGACCGTAGGTCGCCGAGTACGGATCGGCCGCGGTCGGCGTGCCGCCGCCGGTGTTCGACCAGAGGCGCGGCATCGACGCCGTGCCGTCGGAGAAGCTGCGGAAGCCGGCGAGCGGGTTCGACGACACCGTCGAGCGGCCCTGGTAGCGGATCTCGAACACGAGGTTCGGCTGCGGCACGAGATCACCGTCGTAGCCGAACGAGGTCTGCAGGCCGACGGCGTTCCACGAGGAGAGCGTCACCGGCGACATCGTGATCGGACCGTCGTAGAGATCGATCGGGCACGGGCCGAGGTGGCTCCCGAAGACCGTCGACAACGTCGCACCGGCGTAGTGATCCATCCGGATCTGGAACTGCGACGCGGCGAAGCCGGTGCCCGACGTCGCGCTGAACGAGGACGGCGCGACCGAGATGTCGGTGATCTTGATCTTGCTCGTCGGCAGGTTCGCGGCGGAGAGCAGTCCGTGGTAGCGCCAGTTCGGCCCGAACGCGTTGCCGAACGGGAACGTGTTCGTCGAACCGCCCGATGGCTGGTTGCTGGGGAAGTAGGCGTTGCTCTGGGCAACCGTCGGCGCCGCGACCATGCAGCCCATGGCGACGGCGAGTACGTAGCGTCTCATCCTGATTTCACCTCTCAATTTCAGTCTTCCGTAGGAGTGAACCCACATTGCCCGAGTGCAGACTCGTGCACGTGCATTCTACCGGAGGTCGGTCGGAAACGGCAATCCCGCCTCGACCAGGGTGCGCCAGCCGGTGGAAATCACCGCGATCGCATGCTCTGATCATCGCCGATGCCACCGAAGCGCACGATTCTCCACGTCGACCTCGACGCGTTCTACGCGTCGGTCGAGCAACGTGACGACCCGAGCCTCCGCGGCCGTCCGATCGTCGTCGGCGGGGATTCGGACCGCGGTGTCGTGTCCGCAGCGAGCTACGAGGCGCGGACGTTCGGCATTCGCTCGGCGATGCCGATGGTCGAGGCGAAGCGACGCTGCGCGACGCTCGTCGTGATCCCCGGCAGAATGCGGCACTACGCCGAGGTGTCGCGGCAGATCCGCGCGATCTTCCTCCGCTACACCCCGATCATCGAGCCGCTGTCTCTCGATGAGGCATTTCTCGACGTGACCGGCTCCCGCGGCCTCTTCGGCGACGGCCCGACGATCGCCCGCGCGATTCGCGCTGCGATCCACGGGGAGTTGGGGCTGACCGCGAGCGCCGGCGTCGCGGCGAACAAGCTGATCGCGAAGGTCGCGAGCGACGTCGACAAGCCGGACGGCCTGACGATCGTCCCCGCCGGCGAGGAAGCGCGGTTCCTCGCGCCGATGCCGATCGAGCGCCTCTGGGGCGTCGGCCCGAAGAGCGCGGTGTCGCTCCGTCGCCGAGGCCTGACGACGATCGGATCGTTGCAGTCGTGGTGGCCCGCGGAACGCCCGCTCACGACCCTGCCCGATCGCATGCGGGTGCGCGGCCTGCCCGTCGAGTTGTACCGCCGCGCGTTCGGCATCGACGACCGACCGGTCTCGACCGACCGCCGCGCCAAGTCGATCTCGAGCGAGCATACGTTCGCCGAGGACCACCCGCTCGACGACACGGTGCGCAACCGCCTGCGCGCAGAGGCCGACGCGGTCGCGCGTCGGCTGCGCGCCGCGGGATGGCGGGCGCGCACCGTGCAGCTGAAGCTCCGCACCGACTGTCGGGGCGAGGACGGCCGCTACCGGACGATCACGCGCGCCCATACGGTGAGCGCGCCGACGGACGACGCGGCGACCCTCTACCACGTCGCGCTCACCCTCGCCGAGCACGTCGACCTCGGCGTCGAACGAATCCGCCTCGTCGGCCTCGGCACCGCGGGGCTCACCCGCGACCGCCAGGCCGGCCTGTTCGACGACGACGACGACGGAGACGCGAGCGAACTGAACGCGACGCTCGACCGGATCACGACTCGCTGGGGTGACGGCTCGGTCCGTCCGGCGTCGACGCTTCGCACCGGCCACGATCACGGCGCACCGAACGCCGACGACCTCGCATGATCCGATCGCTCGCGTTTCTCGCGGTGCTCGTCGCCGTCGGCTGGTCGACGCGCGGCGCGCTGGACGTCGCGTTCCTCCAGGACGACTTCCACGTGACGCAAGTGCTCGGTCCGGAAATGCGACTGGACGCCGAGACCACGTGGCGCCTCGTCCACCCACCGGCCGACGAACGGGACGCGCGGCTCCGCCCGGTCCCCTACGTGTCGCTGCTGTTCGACATCCACTGGTTCGGGATCGACCCGCGACTGCTCCACCTGGCCGGGTGGCTGCTCCACCTGATCGCGACGGCGCTCGTGTTCGTCCTCGTCGGCGCGGTGTGGCCGGGACGACCCGCGGTCGGCTGGCTCGCGGCGCTCGTATTCGGCATCCACGGCGCCCATGTCGACGCGATCGGGTGGCTCGCCGCGCGGGCCGATCCCTGGGTGGGCGTCGCGACGCTGGCCACCGCCCTCGCCTACGCACGCTTTCGCGCGTCGGGGTCGGTCGTCGCCGCGACGGTCGGTGTCGCGTGTGCGCTCGGCGCGCTCGGGTCGAAGGAGGCGGGCGTCGTCACGATCGCGCTCGTCGCACTCGTCGAAGCCGGGTTCCGCATCCGCGGCGCCGCCGCGCCGATGAGCCGTGTGCTCGGCGCGTTCGCGATGCTCGCCGTCGTGACCGGCGGCTACTTCCTCTACCGTCGGCACCTGTTCGGGGTCTTCCTCGGCAGCTACGGCAACGAGGACGCGGCGACGCTGCGGATCGGCACCGACGCGATCGGCGTGTTCGCCCGCAACCTGCTCGCCCCGTACGGCGAACTCGTGCGCGAGGCGATCGTCCCGGCCGTCGTTCTGCTCGGCGCCGCGATCCTCGGCCGAGACCGGTCGCCGCGCCGGTGGGCGATCGCCGCGGTGCTCGTCGCCGGGATCGCGATCGCGGTCGCACCCGTCGTTCCGTTCCTCGATCGAACGCACGGTCGCCACTACTACGTCGCAGTCGTGCCGTGGGCGATCCTGCTCGCCGCTGCGATCCGCGCATGGTGGACGCGCCACGCCGCACTCGGCGCGCTCGCGCTCACCGCCGTCGTCGCGACGTCCTTCGTCGGCTTGCAGGCGAAGATGAGCGACTACATCGAGGCCGGCGCGATCACCCAGGCGGTGCGGCGCGACCTCGCCGCGATCCGCGACGAGCACCCGGCCATCGGCATCGTCGCCGTCGGCGGGCTCGTCCCGTCGTGGCAGCGGGCGCCCCTGTTCTTCGCCGGTTTCGACTTTCTCGCCCGCCCCCCGTTCACCGACCCGCCGGTGCCGGTGGCGTCCTACCGCGCGACGGATCGTCGTGACCGGCGTTGGGAGGCGTACGTCGAGCGGCGAAAGCCGATGCTGTTCTGCGAGTTGGTCGCGACCGACGCGTCGGGACGGCCGGGGCTCGAACGCCGGTCGCCGCTGATCGCCGACCTGCCGCCGCGCGCCCCGTCGCCCGCCTACACGACGAACGCCCCGGCGCCCGGCGCGCGCATCGCGGCGGACTCGACGCTCGCGTTCGAGTTCACCGTGCCCGTCGAGCCCTGGCCGCGCCCCCTGCGCCTCGTGATCCACAGCCAGGCAGGGACGTTTCCCCTGTTGCTGCGGGAGCGTCACGTGCGGACGATCGGTGTCGAAGGCACTGGGCGGCGGGTGCGCTGGCAGGCGTCGCTCGGCGTCGACGGCGACGATGCGCTGGCCGCGCGAATCGCGGCGCTGGTGACCGAGCCGGTGTCGATCCGCTGGTGGGTCGAGGAGGCCGACCTCGACCTGGACGGCGTGCGCGCGACGCCGTCGAGCGCCGACGCGCACGCCCTGCTCGTCCCGAGCCGGTAGCCGCGGCTCGCCTTGCAATTCGGTCGTACGGACCCCAGAATGGCGCCCGGTGCCGTCAATCCCGGAAGGAGCCCCCCGTTGAAGATCCAGGCCCTACTCGCCGCGTCGGTGCTCGCGGTGTTCATCGCGACGAGCGCGCCCGCCCAGGCGACCCGCGAATACAACCGCATCCTCACCGCGATGGAGGAGGACTACCAGGCCGCCGGACGGATTCGCGGGCGCGCCGAGCGCAAGCAAGCCTACATCGACCACGGCAAGCGCTTCGCGAAGGAACTCAGCGACTTCCTCGCGAAATACCCGGACAGCAAGGTGACGTTCCCCGCAAAGGTGAACCTCGCGCAGGTCCTGCAGATGGCGAAGGAGCGCGACCGTGCGAAGGCGGTGATCGACGAGGCGGTGCCGCTCGCGTCCAACCACATCGAGATCCGTCGGCTCGCGGACGCGGCGTCGGTGATCTACACGTCGAAGAAGAAGGGGTGGGAGATCATCTCGGCGAGCCTCGCGAAGGTCGACGCCGAGCCGCTTCGCGCCCAACTCCACCTCGAGTTGATCAAGTACATCGAACGGCCCGAGGGCATCACGAAGAAGATGCGCTCGGAGTGGGTGGCCTACCGCAAGAAGAAGATGGTCGAGGTGTGCGAGGCGGTCGCGAAGGGCTACCCCAACACCGAGGCGGCGACCCTCGCTCAGGCGATGATCGTCGGATCGAAGACCGCGCCCGGCCAACCCGCTGCGAACCTCAAGTTCCTGCTCGACGTGGACGAGAAGCCACTCGACCTCGACGCCTACAAGGGCAAGGTCGTGCTGCTGCACTTCTTCACGGTCTCCACCCGCGGCTACCGCAAGTCGAAGAACTACCTGAGCAAGCTCGTCCAGCTCGGTCGCCAGCTCGACGAGAAGGGGCTCGTGATCATCGGGATCTGCGCGAACTACCGCGAGCACCAGGAACTGCTCGATCGGATGATCGGCGACGCACGCATCGGCTGGCGCATCTACCACGACGGCGAGAAGCTGTGGAACAAGGCGTGCATGGTCTACTTCGTGAAGAAGTTCCCGAAGAACATCATCATCGGCCGCGACGGCAAGGTGATCTCGACCGATGAGGCGGTGATCGACCTCGAGGACGTCCTGCCCGAGGTCGTCGCCGGGTCGTAGCGGACGATGCCGAACGAGCACGTGACCGCGGCGCGCATTCGCGGTGCCGAGGACTGCGGCCTGATCGTCGTCGACGTTCAGACCGCGCTGATGAAGGCGTTTCCGCGCCCCGTCGCGGAGCGCAACATCTACAACATGACCGTGCTCGTGCGGGCCGCGCGCTTGCTCGACGTGCCGATCTGGGTCACGCAGCAATACACCCGCGGACTCGGCCCGACCGTCGAGGTGCTCCAGGAGGCGCTCGGCGATGCGCCGGTGTTCGAGAAGATCTCGTTCAGTTGCGCCGACGACCCCGAGTTCCGCAACGCGGTACGCGACAGCGGACGACGCACGATGATCGTGCTCGGCACGGAGGCGCACGTATGCGTGCTGCAGACCGTGCTCGATCTGCTGGCGGCCGGCTACCGCGTCCACGTCCCGTCGGACGCGGTGATCTCGCGCTTCGGCGACGACTTCGTCGCGGCGATGGCATTGCTCGCCCGTGCCGGTGCCGTCATCTCGCGCAGCGAGACGATCGCGTTCCAGTGGTTGCAACGGGCCGAGGGCCAGACGTTCAAGGCGATCTCCGAGCTCGTCAAGGGCCGCAATCTGTCCGGCCCCCTCGACGCGTGACCGCGACGGGCCGATGACCCCGGACGAGGATCGGGCTCCGACCCCCGCCCCGCCGCTCGACTGGCGCGCGATGGCGATCCGCGTCATCGTCGTCGTCGCCGCGGTCTTCGCCGGCTACATCGGGATCGTCCACAACCCGCTGCTGAGCGACGATCTGAACATGCGCGTGCTGTTCGACGCCGACGGCACGCCGGACATGAACCGCCTTCGCGCCGAGTGGACGAGTGGTTGGGGCGGCCTGCAGGGTGCCGACTACTACCGGCCGCTGCTGACCTACTCGGTGATGCACGACTGGTTCTGGTGGGGCACGAACCCGTTCGGCTACCACCTGACGAATCTGCTGCTGCACGCACTCAACGCGTTGCTCGTCGGGTTGATCATCACGCGGATCGCGGGGCCGGGAAAGCGCTACCCCGGGACCCTCGCGTCGATCGTGTTCGCGCTGCACCCCGCGCACCCCGAAGCGGTCGCGTGGATCGCCGGACGCGTCGACCTGCTGAGCGCGTTCTTCTATCTGCTCACCATTCGCGCCTACCTCGCCTACCGGTGGAGCGGGCGGCGCCGACACCTCGGCATCGCACTCGCGGCGATGGCCGCCGGCCTCACGTCGAAGGAGTCCGTGATCACCGTCCCGGCGGTGCTGTTGACGTTGGACGTGTGCCTGAAGATGTCGCGCGGGCTGCCGCGCTGGGCGTTCGGCGCGCGACCGGCCGGCCTGCTCTTCGTCGCACTCGCGGGCGCCTACCTCCTGTTCCGGCGCGCGATCCTCGGGTCGCTCTCGGGCAGCCAGGACCTGCTCCAGAGCCTCGCGAGCGGCGACGCGTTCCTCGAGGCCCTGCGCCAGACGGCGATCAAGCTGTTCGCGTTGCTCGCGCCGGTCAACACCGAGGCGACATCGTCTCCGTGGCCGACGGTCTTTCAGATCGTCGTCGTCGTCGCGTTGTTGCTGCCGTTTCTCGAGCTGTTGACGCACGGGCGCCGAGCGATTCCCGGCCCCATCACCGGGCTCGCGCTGATCCTCGCGCCGCTCGCACTCGTCGCGCACATCCACGTCGATCTCGACACGCTGACGAACAGCCGCGTCCTCTACCTGCCGGTCGCCGGCTTTCTGATCGTGCTCTACTCGGGCCCGTGGGCGCCCCGTGTCCGTCCCGAGCTCAGGCGACTCGGCGCGGCGCAAGTCGCGGTGCTGTCGATGACGATGGCGATCTGCTACTTCGTCGCGCTGCGCGTGAACCTCCGCCCGTGGATCATCGCCGGGGGGACGATGCGTGCGGTCGTTCGCGACATCGACCGCGTCGAGCGGACGACGCCACCCGGCACGACGGTCGTCGCGGTGAGTGTTCCGGACCACATCCACGGTGCCTACGTGTGCCGCAACGGCTTCCTGTTCGCGCTCGTACGCCCGTTCCACCACCGCGATATTCGCCGCGTCTTTCCGGTGCTCGACTACTTCTGGCACCGCGACCCGGGGTTGTTGCGCGCGCTGCGGAACGGACCGACGCGCATCGTGTTCTGGGACGGGGCGCGCGGGCGGTTCGCCGATCTGCCGCCCGATCCCACGGCCGACGGCACGCCCAGTGCCGGTGATCTGCGCCGATGGGCCGATCTCGGCGGCGAGCAGTGGCGCGCGGTCGACGGGCTCGAGCGCATCGTGCACGACGACGGTCGGATCGAACTGCGCGCGACGCGCCCGGGCGCGGCCCTCGTCGGACCGGTGATGGCCGTTTCGCCCGACGCGGTGCATGCGCTCGCGTTCGACCAGTCCGGCGACGGCGGCTTATCGGTCGCGTGGTCGAACGTCCTGAAGCCGGACACGTTCCCGTCGGATCCGGTCGTGTCGCTGCCGCCGCACACCGGGCGACGCACGCTCGCCCTGATCAACCACGCGCAGTGGTACCTCCCGCCGATCGTCCCCGTCGCGCGGCTCCGGATCGCCCCCTGGCCGGTCGGCGCCTCCGTCACGCTCGACCGCGTCGCGTTCCGCCGCCGCCTCGAGTCGCCGTCGATCTCGGTCTTCACCGAGCCGATCGTCGCGGAGCCCGGTCGCTCGCTCGCGATCCCGGTCGAGGCGAGTGGCCACACACAGTGGAAGGTCGTCATCCTCAACCCCGGCGCGCCCGAGACGATCCACGTCACCCGCGCCGCCAATGACGGCACGCCACTCGAGATCCCGGCGGCGCGCGTCGCGCACCTCCATCGTCTCGCCGAAGCGATCGGCCCCTACGACGCGCTCCTCTGGGCCGACGCCCTGCCCCCCGGCGCCGACCCGATCCTCACGGCGGCCCGCACCCGCATCGTCCGCGTCCGCTTCGGCCCGCTCGACGACGCGGAGTAGCGACGCCTCGAATCAACCGGCGAAGCGAAGCGCGATCGAGTAGAGCGCGATACCGTAGTCCGAGCGCATGTGGTTGAGCAACCAGCCGTCGTTGGTGATCCCCTTGAAGTCGTGGTTGGCGATCGCGTACTCGATCTGCACGTCGGTGAGTTGCGTGTCGCGGATCAGGGCGATCAGCTCCTTGCGCCAGAGCTTGCGATAGAGCCGGCCCGCCCGGCGAGAACTGAATCGCTCCAGCAACGGCACGATCCCGACGCGACGAACGACGACGTAGGCCAGAGCGACCATCACGGCGCAGACGACGAAGCCGGACAACGCGAACATCGGCGTCGAGAGGTGCGTGCCGTAGTGGCGGTAGAGATAGAACGGCGTGAGCAGGAACCCGGTGATGGCCGCGAGCCAGAGCGCGCCGTACAGCAGGATGCCGAGGTTCCAGAGCCCCCCCTCGTTGCTCTGGTCGGTGAGCCGCTCGATGCGGTTCAGAAACGCCCGGACCTGCGGGAGCCCGCCGGTCGGCAGCACGCTCGTCCCGAGCGAGTCGGCGTCGTCGATCGTGCGCTGCGCGACGTCACGCGACGCGACCAGGTAGGGCCACCACATCGCCTGCTCGGCCTCGTCGCCGTCGATCGTGCACGACATCGCTTCGAACAGCGCGTCCGGCTCGTCGACGAAGGACTGCTGGAGCGCGAGGAACTCCCGATCGATCACCGGCTCGTCCCCGCTCGCGATGCGACCCAACAGACGGTCGATCCGCTCGCGCACCGGGTTGCCGTCGAGAAACGCGGAGCGCTTTCGCCGGTAGTCGTTGAGCATCTCGAGCTCGTCGAACTCCCATTCGGGAATCGGCGTCTGCTCGATGTCCTCGGCGAGCATCGACATGCGCTCCTCGACCCACGCGTCGTCGGCGCGAAACAGCAGCGCACGAGTCGTGCGCGCGGTGAAGGCGAGCCGCGCCGGTAGCGCGGAGCCGCGCACGTCGGCCTCGAGCGTCTCGAAGAGCGTGCGCCACGTGGCGAAGTCGACCTCGGTCGCGAGTTCGAGCCAGAGCGCCTCGGTCGTGTAGTAGTAGTGCTCCGCACGAAGCACCGACGCGGCGTGACGAAGCAGCGCGATGCGCGCGTCCGTGTCGCCGATCTCGTGCGCGTACTCGAAGAACAACGTCGACAACGACCAATCCGATTGCGCAGCCAGACCGTCCAACAGGTGGCGGCCGAACGCGATCGGGTCGTTCGGCTCGACGACGTCGGAGAGCAGCGCGAGCGCGTAGTAGGTCGTCGTGCTCTTCGGTTCGCGCTCGACGAGTTCGCGGTAGACCGCATCGGCACCGTCGGCCGCGATGCGGGCCGCGAGTGCGGCCCGTTCGTCGACCGCGACCGACTCGTCGACGTCGGCCGCGGCCGACCCCGCCGGCTCGACCGCGTACGGCTCGGCTCGCCCGTAGCGCAACTCCGCGTCGAGTTGCTCGTAGGCCGCACGGATTCGCTTGAACGCCTCCGGATCACGCTCCGGCTTGTAGACGCGAATCCGGGCGTTGTACGCCCGCTTCAGGTCCCGACGGCCAAAGCCCGGCTCGAGCTCGAAGAAGCCGGCCGCATCGTGCGGGAGTCGGTCCCAGGGAACGCTCGACTCGCTCATCTCAATCGCCCCCGAGCAGCGTGCGGATCAACCAGAGGAAGAGCCGGATCAGCCCCAGGACCCCGAGCAGGATCCAAAACGCGTTGCCCGAGACACGCTTGGCGAGCTTGCGGTCCTTGCGGCGCGTGCGCAGCCGGCTGAACCACTCCGGCGCCAGCGCGCGGATCTCGGGGTATCGCTTGCGCACGAGGCCCACGACACGTGCGCCGTGCTTCGCGTGTGCGACGTGCCCGAGAAGGCGATCCCCCTCCTCCATCAACGCCGGCCGATCGGCCGGACGGGCCAAGACGAACGTGCGCAGCAGTGCGATCATCGCGGCATCCACGTTCTTCTCCGCGGCGAGCCGGTCGAAGTCGTCCCGCACGGCCGCTGCGCGCGCGCACCGCTCGGCCTGGCGCGCGAGGTCGGGGAACTCGTCGAGATCGACGTCCTCGATCGCGCGGATCGTCTCGGCTGCGGGACGTGTCCAGATCGCGTCGCGCACGGCCGACAACGCGCGCTCCGCAGCCTCGCGCGCCTCCGAGGCGTCCTCGGTTGCCGGCCGCCTCGCCGTGCCGCCGACGAACGCGCGCCGCGCCTCGATCACGTGACCGGCGTCGTCTCCGGGATCGCGCGCGAGTTGCTCGCGCAGGTAGCGGGTCGCGTCACTGCCCATCGGGTTCGAGATCGGTCGTGTTCGGCGCCGGGTGTCCGAGGCCGGACAACACGATCAACAGATCCGTGCGCGCGGCGGCAAACGCCTCGCGATCGCCCGATTGCATCGCCGCCTCGAACGCGTCGATCGCGGACTCCAGGGAATCGCGCTGCGCCGGCCCGACCTCGCCGACCGTCCGCTCCGCGAACCGGACGAGTTGTTGATTGGGCTGCTCGTCTTGCGGGTAGAACTTCAGTCGCGACAGTCGCTTGACCGCGTCCGCGATCTCGGCCGCCGAGAGTCCTTTTACGAAGTGTTGCAAGACGGTGTTGTACTTCTTGCCGCTCTCCGGCACGTAGGCCTCGACCTCGAGGATGCCGTTGAGATCGTACGTGAAGCGGAGATGAACCGCTTGCCCCTTGGCCCGCCGCGGCAGCCCGGTCACTTCGAGCTCGCCGATCAGCAAGTTGTCCGCGGTCCGGCGTCCCTCGCCCTGGTAGATCTTGACGTGCACATCGCGCTGATTCGCCTCCATCGTGTGCACGATCTCCTCGCGCGACACCGGAATCGTCGTGTTTCGGTGGATGACCGGGAGGTAGTAGCCGTCGCGCACGACGGATCCGAACTCCTTGACGATCTCGACGCCCAGCGTGAACGGGCAGACGTCGGTCATGACCATGTCGGCCACGCTCGGATCGTCGTTCATCAGCGCGGTGTTGACCGCCGCACCGAGCGCGACGACGTGATCCGGATCGTGCGCACAGAGCGGCTCGCGGCCGAAGAAGTCGCGCACGAACGCGCGGGCGACCTCGAGGCGCGTCGCGCCGCCCACGAGGAGGACGTCGTCCACGTCGCTCGCCTCGCGCTCCCCGCCAGCGAGCGCGCGCTCGATCGGCCGACGCAGCCGTGCGACGAGCGACGCGGCCTCGCGCTCGAACGAGGCGACCGAGACCGAGACGGGTGTCGCATCCGGATCGAGCGTGCCGTCCACCTGCGGCAAGGCGATCGGCACCGACGCCTCGGTGGCGAGCCGGCGCTTGGCTTGCTCACACAGCTGGCGGAGGCGCGCGACGCGCAGGGGCTCCCTGAGTTCGGCCGACTCGAGTTGGAGGTCGTGTTGCCGCAGCACGTGGGCGACGAGGCGCTCGGTGAAGTCCTCCCCGCCGAGGTGGCTCTCCCCGGCCGTCGAGACGATCTCCAGCGTCCCCTCGAAGATCTCCATCAGCGTCACGTCGAACGTGCCGCCACCGAGGTCGAACACGAGCAGCGTCTGATCGCGTCGGCGATCGTGAAACCCGTAGGTCAACGCCGCCGCGGTCGGTTCGTTGATCATCCGACGGACGGTGAGGCCGGCCAGCTCGCCGGCCAGCTTGGTCGCCTGCCGCTGGTGTTCGTTGAAGTAGGCGGGCACCGTGATGACCGCCTCGGTCACCGCGACGCCGAGCGCGCTGGAGGCGTCCGCGACGAGGCTCTTGAGCAGCAAGCTCGACAGTTCGGGCGCGGTGAGCGTCTGCCCGGCGAGTTCGACCGTGCGATCGGTCCCCATCCACCGCTTGAAGCACGACGCGGCCGCGTCGGGGTGGGTGACCGCGTAGTCACGCGCGGCCTGCCCGACGAGCACGTGCCCGCCGTCGTCGATGGCGACGACGGACGGCGTGAGCAACTCGCCGTGGGCGTTCGGCAGCAGGCGCGGGCCGTCCGCCTCGTAGACGGCGCACAACGAGTTGGTCGTTCCGAGGTCGATTCCGATCAGCATGCCGGGAGCCTACGGGCCGTGGACAATCGCGGTCAACCCCGCTACCTTCGGGCCGACCGATGACCCGCCTCGTATACCCGAGCCGCTCGCCCTGCGGCGGTGTGTTCCTGCTCGCGGAGTCCGGCCTGTTGCGCGTCCCCCTCTGCACGACCGCCCCCGGCGACGACCGGGTGCTCGCCGAATGACCCCACGACGGCAGCACCGCACCCTTCGCGTCGCCGCCGTGGTCGCGCCCCTCGCGGCAGTCGGCTGGATCGCGTGGACGATCCACGTGCCCCCGCTACGCGCGCCCGCCGCGACACCCGACTTGGTCGTGTCGACGAGGACGCCCGAGTCGACGACGACGCGCGCGATCCCGACACCGCGCCGTCGGGACCGCCCCCCGACGACACCCGTGCCGCGCGTCGCCCCGCAGGGACCGGCGGTCGCGGCGGCGGTCGACGAGGACGGCGCGTCGCCGACGCCGGATCCCGCGGAAGACGCGCGGCTCCTCGCGGAGATCGAGGCGCTGATCGCCGACCTCGCCGACGACACGATTCCGGAGAACGCAACCCGCGCCCACGACACGTTCGTCTTCGAGCGCCGCTACCCGCGTCGGCTCCTGCAACCCGCGCTCGAACGCGCCCTCTACTCGGCCGATCACCAGCAGCGCCACCTCGCGGCCGAACTCGTGCGGCGCCTCGTCGGCTTCTCGCAATACGACGAGAACGACGCGGCGCCGCTACAGCTCGCGCGGGTCTCGGTCGAGGCGCTCTATTACGACCGCCTGCCGGCCGATCCCCACAGCCACCCGGGTCCGACGTGGACGCGCGCGGGGCGAAACGAGGCCAGCGCCGCCGCCTGGCTGATTCGCCGGCGCGACGACGCCCGCCGCGTGTGGCCCGAGTTGCGGAGCGCGCTCACGGCGGCGGACGGGCAGGCGCGCTTCCTCGCGGCCGTCGTCCTCGCCGCGTCCGGCGCGACCACCGACACCGCACGGCTCGTCCCGATCCTCGTCCCGCATCTCCGCGACAACGACATCCCGAGCGACGCGAACCTCGCCGGCTTCGCCCTCGCCGCGATCGGTCCGTCCGTGCTGCCCCACCTCGACGCACTCGGCGATCACGCGATCGACCGCCAAGCGCGTGGCTGGCTCGAACGCGTTCGCGCCGACATCGCGTCGGCCGAACGAATCCGTCGCACCCGCCCCGCCTTCCGACGGGACTACTCGGACTACGGGATGAACACGCTCTACCTCGACTGGGGCGACGCGATGGTGCGGTGACCGATCGCCGTGGCGAGCGTTACTTGCCGACGGCGGTGGACTCGGCGAGGACGCGGTCGACCCACGCGAAGGCGGCGGTCACGCAGTGGTCGGAGTTGAAGTACTCGTAGCGACCGGTGCGCCCGCAGGTGTCGAAGCCGTCGCGGTCGAGATGGTCGCGGACCGCGGTGATGTTCTCGTCGTAGTCGAGATCGAAGAACTGATACGCGTGGTTCTCGCGCACGCAGTCGGTCTGGATCACACGCGACTTGTCGATGATGTCGGCCGCGTGCAGGCTGTCGAGGATGTCGTCGAGCGTCTCGTCGGCATCCGGCGCTTCGTCGCCGCGGAACGTGACCTCGCACATCACGCTCGAACAACCCGGCGGGGCATTCTCAGGGCTGTAGTTGCTCAGGTGGGTCAGGCGGTTGACCGGGCCGTTTTCCTTGTGCGGCAGATAGATCCACGAGTACGGAAACCGCGTCGGGTACTCCATGCCGATCAGGAAGCACAGGATGTTCAAGTGCTGCAGGCGCCCGATCCGGTCCGCGATCTCGGCGTCGAGGCCGGTGTAGATGCGCGGCACGTGCTGCAACGGCACCGTCGAGACGATCCGGTCGAACGGCTCGCCGTTGACCTCCCAGCCGTTGCCGACCTTCTCGACGCGCTCGACGGTCGTCTCGAGCCGGATCCGATCCCGAATCGGCTCGGCCGTCGCATCGGCGAGCGCCTGGAACCCGCCGCGCAGCGGGTACCCGAACATCAGTTGGTGCTTGTAGCCCTCGGTGCGGATGCCGATCGCGCTTCGGAGCACGTCGTCCGGCGGCGCGTCCGGGACGCGACCACTCACCCACGAGAAGCTCATGTCGGTCAGGTCCGACTTCCAGATCTTCTCGTTGTAGGGAAACATGAACGACTCGGCGATCCCGGTGCCGAACCGCCACAGGATCCACTCGCGCAGGTTGGTCGGCGCCGGCGCTTCCCCGGTCATCCGGTTCACGTGCGCCTCGATGTAACCGCGCAGGCAGTGGTAGTTGTCGTCCTTCGGCAGGTCGCCGAGCCCGTTCTCGAACGGGTAGTTGACGTAGTGCCCCTTGTAGAAGATCCGCGTCTGCCGCCGGCTCTCGACCACGCCGCCCTTGGTGTCGAGCAAGGACCAGAGGTGCGCCTTCACCTCTTCGTCCTTCGTATACATGATGTGGCCGCCCGCGCGGTCGTAGGTGAAGCCGCCGACGGTCTCGCTGCACAACAGCCCGCCGACCCGGTCCGCGCGCTCGAAGATCGTGAACTCGACGTCGGGCGCCTTCTTCGCGAGCCGGTAGCCGATCGACAGGCCGGTGATGCCTGCACCGAGGATAGCGATTCTCACGGGGCGAACGTCCTCACCGCAAAGCGCTCTTGGCCGCACGTCGGGGCCAGGGGTGTGAACCGGCGCAGCACAATCCCGAGTGCCAACCCGAGACGGGCCTCTCCCAACCGGCGTGTGGTCGAAAGTACCACACCGGCCGATCAATTACAACTGCCTTCATATTCTACACTTAAAGCTCATCGGCCGGACCCGCCCCGCGCCCGACCCCCTTCGCGCCCGGCGCTCGCCCCTCTGCGCGACACGCGATCACGAAGTCGGCCATGTCACGGAGGTGGCGGCGGAGCGCCGGTCGCCACCAGGCGCGCATCGGGATCGGCCCGACCTCGATGCTGATGTTGCCGTCGTAGTCCTCGGCCGCCATGCCGGTCAGCAACGCCTCGAGCGGCAGTACCCCGTCGCCCGGCTTCTGGTGCTGCACGAAGTGATTCGAGGCGACCGCGTCGACCCATCGCGGCCGCGGCCGGTAGTCGCTCAGGTGCACGTTCTCGATCCGGCCGCGAAAGTGCGTGAACGCGTCGAGCACGTCGAATCCGAAGCTCGCCGCGTGCGACGTATCGAGCGTCATCCGCAGCCCGTGGCCTTCCGCGAAACGGCGCAGCTCCGCGAGGTCACAGAACGGGTTTCGGTGGTCGATGGGCCGTTTGAGACTAATGTTCTCGATCGCGATCGCGACGTCGTCGCCGGCGTCGCGGACCGCGGCGTCGACCGTTCGCGCGAAGTCGGTTGCGATCGAATCGTCGAGCGCGGTGCACCCGCGCGGCGGGTGGATCACGACGAGCGGGGCGTCGACCGCGCGTGCGAGCGCGACCATCTTCGCCATGCCCGGGCCGTTTTCCTTCCAGCCGGGAATCGGAATCAGGCCCCGGTGGACGACGTGGATGTCGAGATCGTGAGCGCGCGCGATCTGTTTGATGCGCTTCGGACCGCGCAGCAGGACCTCCGGAGCGACGAGGAGTTCGATCCCCTCGAAGCCGGCCTCGGCGACGAGCGCCAGCACCGAGCGCAGCGGCATGCTGTAGAGCGAGCCGAGGGAAAAGCTGACTTTCATGCCGAGGTGGCCCGACCTTTGGAACGGCCCGTCGGTTCGCCCGAAGACGGTGACAAATGGCACGCCCCGAGAAGCTCTTCAAGATCCTCGACTCGATCGACGGCCGCGGCTACGGCGCCTATCGCGAGATCGGCGGCCGGTACGACCTCGGCGAGTTCATCCTGTTCATCGACCACGTGCAGGCCGACCCGTTCGCGGCGCCGAGCCGGATCCGCGTGCACGTGCCCGCGGGCGTCGCGGGCGTTCCGGTCGAAGCGATCGTGGACCACACCGGCCGCGTCGCCGCCGGCGACTTTCTCGCGCGCCAGTTGGCCGAGTCGATCAAGCGTCACGGACGCGGCATCCGCGGCTCGGGGACCAGCGGGTTGATCGAGGTCGATGCGCCCGGACAGGAGATCCTCGAGGCGACTGCCGTCACGATCCGCCCCGGCGGCATCGTCGACGCCCGGTTCTACCTCGGCCTCCCGGCGAAGGGCCGCGACATCACCGCCGGCGTGCTGAAGAAGATCGTTCGCACCGAACTGCCGGCGATCGTGCAGGACGCGCTCGTCCACTCGCGGCTCGACGGGGACGCGTTCGATCGCCACGTCGCGACCGCACGACGCCAGGCCGCGATGCGCGCCGCGTTGCCGGGGCACGGACTCGTCGCGTTCGTCGAGAACGGCTCGCGCCTCGCGCGACGGAGCCCGGTCGACGACGGTCCGCTCGAAGGCGAGCACGTCGTCGCGTTCGAGGCACCCGCCGACCGCACCGTGACCCTCGAACTCGGGGACGGCGACACGGCGACCGGTCTCGGGATTCCCACGGGCGTGACGCTGATCGTCGGCGGCGCGTTTCACGGCAAGTCGACGCTGCTCCGCGCGCTCGAGCGCAGCGTCTACGACCACGTCCCGGGCGACGGCCGGGAAGGCGTCGTCACCGACCCCACCGCATTCAAGGTCCGCGCGGAAGACGGCCGGCGCGTCGCCGGCGTGGACATCTCGGGGTTCCTCCGGGAACTGCCGTTCCACAATCCGACCGCTTTCGCGACCGACGCCGCCAGCGGCGCGACGTCGCAGGCCGCGAGCATCGTGGAAGCGATCGCCGCCGGCGCGCGCACGCTGCTGTTCGACGAGGACACCTCGGCGACGAACTTCCTGATCCGGGATCGGCGAATGCAGCGCCTCGTGCCGGCCGACAGCGAGCCGATCGTGCCGCTGGTCGACCGCGTGCGTGAGCTGTACGAGCGGCTCGACACGTCGACCGTGCTCGTCGCCGGCGGATCCGGCGACTACTTCGACGTCGCCGACACCGTGCTGCGCCTCGACCACTACCGCGTCGCCGACGCGACCGAGGCCGCCCGCGCGATCGCCGCCGAGATCCCGACCGGGCGCGAGACCGACGCCGCCCCGCTCTCCCCCGACTTCGGCCGTCGCATCGTCCTGCTGACGTCGTTCGGCTCGCGCGAGAAGCCGTCCAAGGTCCGCGCGACGGGCCCCCGGGCGATCACGTTCGGCAAGCGGGAACTCGACCTCGGCGCGCTCGAGCAGCTCGTCGACGCGTCGCAGACGACCGCACTCGCCGAAGCACTGCGCATCGTGCGCAACGACTTCGCCGACGGCCACCGCACGATCGAGGAACTCGCCGAACTCGTGTGCACGCGGATCGCCGACGAGGGACTCGACTGCCTGACGCGCAGGCCGACCGGCGGGCTCGCGACGTTCCGGCGTGTCGAGCTGTGCGCCGCGCTCAATCGGCTGCGTTCGCTCCGGGTGTCGCGGGGCTGACCGGCCGCGGCGCGGCGCGCGCGACCGACCGCAACCAGCGATCGATCATCTGACGGTCGTCGTCGGACAACGACGCGCCGCCGAAGCGCTCCGCGTAGACGCGTTCGATCGGTCCGGCGACCTCGACGTCGAGCCGGGCTTCGGCCCGCCGCGCGACTTCGAGCGCGGTCTCGCCGCGCGCCGGGTGGATCCCGTGACGCGCGAGCAGCCGGAAGAGCCGCTGCACCGGATCCGACGGCCGCTGCGGCCCGTCGCCATCGCCCCGCGCGCGGCCCGGGCGACGACGGCGCCGCAACCACACGAGCGCGACGCACGCGACGACGGCGGCCCATAGAAACGGCGATGCGACCGCACCGCCGAGTGCGCGTCCGACGCGACGGTAGAGGCTCATCTGCGCATCGCCGTCGAAGCCGCGCGGCAGGAGGCCGAACTCCTCGGCACCCACCCCGTCCGACGGCGGAAGAAGCCCGAGCGATCCCGGGTCGGCCGCCGGAGTCGCATCGACACCGACCCATCCGAGCCCGGCGAAGTGCACTTCGCACCACGCGTGCGCATCACGCATCTGAAACTCGAAGCCCGGCGGGAACGACACGTAGGTCCCGCCCTGCAGGCCCGTGACGATCCGCGTCGGAATGCCGACGTGCCGGCACAACACCGCGACCGCGTCGCTGAACAACTCGCAGTGCCCGCGGCACGACTCGAACAGGAAGTGCGCCGTCGGGTTCTCCCCGGCCCGCTCGCCGACGAGTTCGAGCGAATAGGTGCACTTGCGCCGGACGAAGCCCACGATGCGGTCGATCCGATCCACGTCGTCGACGGCACCCGCGACGATGCGCTTGGCGAGCGCAGCCACCCGGTCGGCCTGCTCTCGCTCCGGGAGCGCCGTGTAGAAGTCGTGCTCCTCGTGATCGGCCGAGAGGCCGTGCCGCCGCACGATCGCGCGGGCGTCGCTCCACTGCAGGACCCGCTCCCCGTGCACCGTGTAGCGGTCTCCCTCGCGCGGTCTCTTCGAGAACGAGAGGACCTCCTCGGGGTAGCCGAGCAGCGAGTTCGGGCTGTCCACCGAGCACGGCCGGCCCGCCGCGACGAGCAGCCGGTCCGCGGCGCGGTCCCGCCCGGGCAGCGGCGTCACCTCGAGCGTCGTCCCCCATCCCGGTCGGGGCGGCGGCCCGGGCAGCGCGATGCGGTCGTCGGGATCGGGGTCGTGTCTCCGGGGCGAGCCGACCCGGTTGGTCGTCCATGTCTTGCCGTCGTAGTCGTCGAGGATCCGCACCCGCAGGTGGAGCCGCTCTTCGTAGGCGGCGCCCAGCGGGCGATCGGCGTTCTCGAGTTGCAGCGAGCAGCGCAGGACGGGCGTGTCGTCGAGTTGCAGTCGCCCCGACGTGTCGTTGAGCTGGATCCGATCGCTGCCGATCCCGGCGGTGACCGTCTTCTTCGGTCGGGTGCCGGGGCGGACGTCCGGCGTCTCCACCTCGACACCCCGGCGGTTGCCGTCGACCGGAAAGAACGCCCGGTGCACGGTCGCGCGGCGCGGCAACGCGTAGAAGACCGACACGGCGAGCGCGAGCACGATCGGCATCAACGCGAGTGCCGCGATCGCGTCGCGGCGCAGCATCCGCCGCGGCCGGACGGTCTCGGCCTGCGCCCCCTCGAGCGCACGCGCATTGGCGACCTGGATCATCGCGAAGACGAGCAGGGGGAAGAAGCCGACCGCAAGCGCCCAGGACGACCACGTCCACGGCGCGAGCGCCATCCCGTAGAGGAACTGACTGACGGCGACGAGGCCGAGCAGGATCAGTTCCTGCAACGTCCGTCGCCCGGTCCACAGCACGGCTTGTGCCGGGAAGAGGATCACGAGGCCGAGCGCGTCGAGGCCCGGCATGATCACGTCGGCCGGCGTCGTCACGTCGGACGTCTTGTAACGCCACCACATGATCGCGAAGTAGGCGACGACGAAGACGAACTCCGCGCGCGCGAAGCGCAGCCATCGAATGCGGCGGTAGGCGAAACAGCCCGCCAGCGAAAGCCCCAGCGGCAACGCGACCCAGTCCGGGCCGCGAACCCGCGACATCGCGAGCAGCGCGAGCAGCGTGAGCCCGAACGCGCCGACCTCGACGCCGCGGCGCCACCACGCGTTCGCGACGTCGTCGACGACGTCGCGCGAGGGCGTGCGTGTGACGTCGGTCACCATCGTGGGCGCCTCGGTGCACCGACCACCGGCACGACGAGGTCGTGCGGTTGGGCGTCCACCGGCTCGCCGGTCCCGGGCACGACGTGCACCCGGCGGCATCGCACGGTCGGAGCCCCCTCTTCCGGCGGTCGTCCGCCCGGGCCGTAGCGCGCGAGCAAGTCGAGCGCGGCCGCCCGCTCTCGCGCCCCGCCCGCGACGACGACCGATCCGGCATTCGCGCCCCGCACCTCGACGCGGAGCCGCACGCCGGAACGCATCAACCGATCGACGATCGCCGCCGCGACCGACGCCGCGCGGTCCGCGAGAACCGTCACCTCGCGCGCCGACGCGCCCCGCGGCGGATGGACGATCAACTCCACCTCGTGCCCCGCGTCCGCCCGCATCTCGCGAACGACCAGCGCGCCGCGTCGTGCCGACGCGCGCCAGCAGATGCTCCGCACGCGGTCACCCGGCCGCATCTCGCGGAGGCCGTAGAACTCGTCGTGTCCGCGGACGCGCTGCTCCACACCGATGCCGGCGGCGAGTCGCCCCGCGGGCGGCAGCGACAACGTCCGAAGCCGCGCCGGGGCCGGATGCACGATCAACGCGCGATCGATCGGCACACGCGCGGTCCGTTCGTAGAGGCCGAACGGCGCCCGCGTCGAGACGCGCAGGTTGTCCAGATGCACGACGCCGCGACGGGCGACGACGAAGCGGCCGGTGCAGCGCGCGGTCGCCCCCCGCGGCACGCACGCCAGCCCGAGCGGTAGTCCGCGCAACGCGACCGGCGGCGAGACCTGCAGTGCCCGCGCCGCGACCCAACCGCCGCGCTTGTGGACCTCGACCGTGAGCGCGAACGGCCGGCCGGCGACGACGCGCGTCGGCGTCCGGACGCGGATCCGCACGCCACGCAGGCTCGCTCGCGCCACCGGGATCGACACCGCGACGAGCGGAATGACGATCGAGGTCACGACGAGGAAGTGGTAGCGATCCCAGAGGAAGCCGGCGAGGTAGCACAACATCGTGCCGAACAGGAGCCACCGGCCGGTGCGTGTGAATCGCCCGGTCGTCGCTCCGAGTGCGACGAAGACGCCCCGTGCAGCCGACGCGACCGAACTCACCGCACTACCTCGGCGGCGTCACCGACGCGACGATCTCGTGCACGAGCGCCTCGCTCACCGCGGCGTCCGTCGCGCTGCCGTCCGTCGGGACGATTCGGTGCGCGCACACGTGCGGTGCGAGCCGCTTCACGTCGTCCGGGATCACGTAGTCACGGCCGCGAAGCAGCGCGTGCGCCTGCGCCGCGGTCATCAGTGCGAGCGACCCGCGCGGACTCAGGCCGACCTCCACGTCGGCGTGGTGGCGCGACGCGTCGACGATGTCGAGCACGTAGTCCTCGATCGCGTCCTCGATGCGAACCTCGCGCACGCGCGCCTGGAGCGCCACGACCGCGTCGGCGTCGAGCACCGGCGTCACGGCGGACGCCGGATCGCCCTCGCGGCGACTGCGCAGCACCTCGCGCTCCGTGCCGCGATCGGGGTAGCCGATCCGGACGCGGACGAGGAACCGGTCGAGTTGCGACTCGGGCAACGGGTAGGTGCCGAGATACTCGAGCGGGTTCTGCGTCGCCACGACGAGGAACGGCTGCGGCAGCACGTGCGTCTGGCCGTCGACGGACACCTGCCCCTCGTTCATCGCCTCGAGCAGACACGACTGCGTCCGCGGTGTCGCGCGGTTGATCTCGTCGGCGACGAGCACGTTCGTGAACACCGGTCCCGGCTGGAAGACGAAGCGGCTCTGCTCGGCCTGATAGACGCTGACGCCGAGCACGTCGGCGGGCAACAGGTCGGCGGTGAACTGCACCCGCTTGAACGTGCCGCGCACGCTCGCGGCGAGCACTCGCGCCAGCGTCGTCTTGCCGACGCCGGGGATGTCCTCGAGCAGGATGTGCCCGCGCGCGAGGAGCGCGACGATCGCGAGATCGACCGCGTCGGGTTTGCCGAGAAAGACGTGCCCGATGGTCGTGCGCAGGCGGTCGAGGGACGCGTCGGTCGCCGCGGCCGGCGGCGCGGTCGTCGCGGGTTCGGGACTCGGTCGATCTTGCAACGAAGGCTCCCGGATCGAGGATCGTGACGTGACGGGCGTCGTCATTGTAGCCGGCCGACGGGGCTCCGTCGTGGAAAAGGTCTCCCGCCCTTCCGGCCGCCCGCGACGAGGGGTAGACTTCCGATCGAATCTCATGCGAAACCTCCGATCCAACGCCCGCCGCGCCGCGACGACGGCCCTGTTCGCGTTCGTGTGCGTCCTCGCGGGATGTGGCGACGACCGCCCGACCACGACCGATCCGACGCGCGATTCGGCGACCGCGCGACCGAAGCAGGACGCGCCGACCGAGCCCTCTCGCCGGAGCAGCGTCACCCTCGCACCCCGCGCCAACGCGTCGTTCGAGGACGGCCCCGAGCGGTTCCGCGACCGCTCGAATCGGCCGGTCGTCGCGCAGGTGGTCTACCAACTCCTGAAGGACGTCGGCTACGCATCGGTGCCGCTGTTCGACGTGCGCAAGGACCTCGGGACGAGCGTGCGCGGCGTCTACCTCGGCCACGTCGTCCGCTTTCTCGCGGGGCTCGGCCTCGAGCCAAAGGCGGTCGAGGAGCCGCTCGCGACGTTTCTCGCGCGGGGGCGACCCGGCATCGTCGTCCTGCACTCAACGGTCGTCGGCGCCCCCGCCGAAGACGGCCGGTTCGTCCTGTTCAAACGGCTCGTGCCCGATGACCGCGTCGAGATCCTCGATCCCGATCGCGGCCTCCGGACGATCCCGGTGTCGCAGCTGGAGACGCTTTATCACGGCGCGGCCCTGTTTCTCGACGGATCGCCGGCCCGGTCGCTGAACGACGTGGCCGACATCGCGACCGACGAACTGGTCTTTCACTACGGGAACGTGCCGTCGGGCCGGTTGGTTCGCCATACGTTCCGCGTTCGCAACCGCGGTGGCCGGCCGCTGAAGATCCTCGGGATCCGGCCGTCGTGCGGCTGCCTCGCCACCCCGCTGCACCGGGATCGTGACGCGCAGGTCGCGAGGCCCGGCGGGTCGATCAAGCGCAATCCGGAGACCGGCACCTACGAGGTGGACTTCGAGAAGGTCGAATCGAGCGCGACGATCGAGCCGGGTGGCGAGATCTTCGTGACCGGGTTCTACGACACGACCAACCGCACCGGGACCCGTCCGGCGTCGTTCACGATCCTGTCGAACGATCCGGACGAACCGCGGCTCGAGCTCGTCGTCGAAGGCGAAGTTCGGGCGGTCGTCGTGTTCGACCCGCAGGTGGCCTACTTCTCGAACCTGCCCGCGGCCCACGGCGCCGAGACGTTGATCTGGTTGCGTGCCGCCGACCCGAAGGAACGCATCGAGATCCGATCGGTCCGCGCCACACACCCGTCGATCACGTTCGAGCGCGTCGACGCCCCCGACCGCAGCGCGCATCCGGTGCCGGCCCAGATGGCCAACCACGAGCCGAAGCCGCACCCCGAGGCGGAAGGCTGGCAAGCCGTGCGGGTGCGGATCGCGAAGGGGATGCGGGTCGGCCCGTTCCGGGCGGTCGCGTCGATCGAAACCAATCTGACCGACAGCCCACTGGTCTACTCGGTGATGGGCACGATCGCCGGCAACACGACGGTGAGCCCGGCAGGTCTCAGCTTCGGCCGCGTGCCGATCGGCCACGCGCGAACCGCGAAGCTGACCGTGCGCGCCCCCGGCGTCGCGGACTTCGCGCTGCGAAACGTCGCGGTGTCACCGGACGACCTGTTCGACGTCCAGGTGCAGGCCTTGGCGAACGGCGACTACGAGATCGCGGTCACGTTGCCGAAGGGGTGGCAGGCGAGCCGCTTGCAAGGGCACGTCACGTTCGAGTCGAACGACCCGACCGACCCGAAGAAGCGGATCCCGATCAGCGGCTTCGTCGGGCGGACGCGACGCGGAGGTTGAAGCGCAGCACCGGCGATTCGGTCTCGACCGCCGGACGGTAGCGCGCGAGGAACGCGGCGGCACGGTCGCGCTCGGCCCCCTCGAGCTTCGCGAGCATCGGGCGGATTCGCTCTTCGACCCACTCCTGCGTGTGGACTCGGCGCAGCCAGCGGTCCATCGCCCACAGCCGACCGGGGTTCGCGAACGCGGGCTCGAACTCGGGCATCGCCCACCGGACATAGGTCAGCGTCTCCAGCGCGTGGAGCGCGAAGAGGCGCGTCGCGGGATCGCCGGAGCGGAGCATCGGCCGAATCCGCGGGACGAGCTTGGCATCGTAGCTCGCGCCGACGACCCAGCCGAACAGCGCGGCCGGATAGCGGGCCGGGCCGAGTTCACCGTTCGCCGCGCGCGACAGGATGCCGTCGACCGTGACCCGATCGCGCAGCGCGACGAGGCATCGGGCGGCGGCGCGAACCGCACGCCCCTCGCCGTAGAAGAGCACCTCGCGAAACGCCGGTGCGTGGCGCTCGGTGCGCAGCAGGCGCTCGACGCTCACCGCATCCAGTGGCGCGTGCGCAAGCCGTTTCGAGAGCGCGGCCGCGCGCATCGACAGGTGCGGCGTTTGCGCCGCGACCGTCGTCGCGATGGCGACCCCGAACGCGATCCCGCGCAGCAGAGCGGTCCCGATCGACATGCCCCGTCTTCTCCTTCGCGCTCCCCAGCGCCGAAGGAGCTAAAGTATCAGACGGCAAGGAGATACGCCAGGGTCTCGGGGAGGGACGAGGGCGTGATTCGCCGCGGCGGTCAGTCGAGGGTGAAGGGGGATTCGCGCTCGTCGCACTCCTCCCAGCGGATCTCGTCGACCTTCTCCTTCTTGCCCTGCCCGGCGTAGAGCTGGTTCGGCAAGTTGAAGACGAGACCGGCTTCGTCGCTCACGACCGCGTAGGCGTGCACCACACCGGGCGGGATCACGACGACGCGACGCTCGTCCACGCCGGCGAGAAAGGTCTGCCGGCTGTTGAACGTCGGGCTCTCCTCGCGGTTGTCCCACAGGTAGACTTTGAACGTACCGGGGCCGGCGAACACGAAGATGTCGGTCTGCGTGACGTGTTCGTGCGGCCCGCGCGCGACGCCGGGCTTCGTCATCGAGACGTAGCCCATGACCGGCATCAGGTCCGCGTCGATCTCGTCGCTGCGGAAGATCTCCGCGAGCCATCCGCGTTCGTCGTCGTAGGGCTCGAAGTCCTGGACGATCACGCCCTCGATCGGCCCATCCTCGAACGCTCGCTTCGCGTCGCTGTCGGTCATCGTCCACCTGTCCGCGGTTGGCCGGGCCTCACGCGCCCCGCCCGAATCGGCCCCAACTATCGACCGAGGCGCGGGATCGGAGCAAGAACTTTCGGCATGGAACGGCCCGGCGGCGCGTCTCCGGGGCCGCCCCCCTCCGGTGGCAATCGGCCGTGGCGCTGCTATAATGCCGCGCGCCGGGGGCGTCCCGGCGTTTAGATCCGACGCGACGCTTCGCGAGTTCGCTCGGAAGCGTCCTCGGGGTGCGGCGTTGCGCCGTGCGCGATCCTCGAGCCCGACAGTCTGATAAGGGCGCAGGGAGAAAGGCCTTTCTCCCCGCTCCCTTGCGGTGAGCGCAGTAGACCCGACGCCCCCGTGCATCTCTATCGTCGAGAGCCGGTACCCTCGAGGGCCGGGGAGAACCGTGGCGTGAACCCGTGGGACTGAAGCGTCTCCTGCGGCGCTGGCTGAGTAGCGCCGAACACCGTGCGCGCCGACCCGCGGCCCGGCGCCGCGCCGATCCCGACGCCCCGCCGCCGCCGTGGCGCTACCCGGATCCGTTCACCGGCGACCTCGTGCAGCCGACCGACGACGGCGATCCGGATCGACTCGCGCGCGACGGTCTGCCGGTCTTCGCGAACCTCGATCAACTCGCACGGGCGATGGGCCGACCGTGGCCGCGCGTGCTGTGGCTCGCGAATCCGTCGAGCGCCTACTCGCTCGCCTCGCCGCACTACCACCTGTTCACGCTGGGCAAGCCGCACGGCGGCGAGCGGCTCGTACTCGCCCCGAAGCCCGAGTTGAAGGCGGCGCAACGCTGGATCCTGCGCAACATCCTCGACGGCGTGCCGCTCGACGACTGCGTCCACGGCTTTCGCTCCGGACGCAGCATCGCGACGAACGCCGCCGCCCACCGTGGCCGCGCGGTCGTCGTGCGATTCGACCTGCGCGACTTCTTCCACGCGGTGACCTACCGCCGGGTGCGTGGGCTGTTCCGATCGCTCGGCTACTCGACCGAGGCCTCGGTGCTCCTCGCACTGCTGACGACATTTCGACCGGACGCGTTTCCGTTCACGCACCGGCGTCACCTGTCCACGCTCGCGTGGTCCGACGGCGTGGGACAGTCGCGCCGCGCCTACCGCGGCTTTCCGATCACGCCGCCGTTTCTGCCGCAGGGCGCGCCGACGAGCCCCGCGATCGCGAACCTCGTCGCGCGCCGACTCGACCGCCGACTCGCCGGTCTCGCGGCGCGCACCGGGGCGACCTACACGCGCTACGCGGACGACCTGACGTTCTCCGGTGACGCGGAACTGCGCGGCGCGCTGCGACGCTTCATCCCGCTCGTCGCACGCATCGTCCGCGAGGAGGGCTTCGAGGTCGCGCCGGAGAAGCGACGCGTGCACCGCAAGGGTGGTCGGCAGACCGTGACCGGCCTCGTCGTCAACGACGAAGTCGGCGTGCCGCGCGAGACGGTGCGCCGGCTGCGCGCGATCATCCACAACGCCGCCGTGCACGGCCCCGACGCGGTGCGACTCGAAGGCCAGCGCCTCCCCGACCCGGCGGCGCTTCGCGCGTGGCTCGAAGGGTGGATCGGATTCGTCGGCCACGTGCGTGCCCCCCAAGGCGAGCGCCTGCGCGCCGCGTTCGACCGGATCCGATGGCCGAGCGCGTAGACGCGGTCGACCGCGCGGAGTCGCGCGCACGCGATCGCCTCGTCGACCGCCTCCGCCGCAGCCGGGCCCGCGACCTCGACGCCGCCTACCGGCGCGCGCTGACACGTTTCGCGACCGACGGTCTCGCCGACTGCATCGACACCGACGCGCCGGCCGACGCGATCGGCACGCTCTACGAGCGGCTGCTCGCGCTCGTGCCGACCCGGACCGAATCCGGCGTGGCGCTGCGCGAAACACGGACGACCCGCCGTCGACGCGGCTCGTTCTTCACGCCGCGATCGGTCGCGGACATGATCGTCGCCGAGACGATCCCGCGGCGGGCTCGCGGAATGCGCGTCCTCGACCCGGCGGTCGGCGGCGGTGCATTCCTGCTCGCGGCGGCCGCGCGACTCCGCGACCACGCACCGCGGCTCTCGGGAATCGACCGTGATGCGGGTGCCGTCGCCGCCGCGCGCGCGGCGCTCGAACGCGGGCCGACCAATGCGTCGCGCGTGCGACTCGAATGCGCCGACGCGCTTGCCGACGACTCCGCGGTCCTCCGGTCGCGCTACGACATCGTCGTCGGCAACCCGCCCTACCTGAGCGTCAAGCGGGGCCGGATCGGCATTGCGCCGGACGAACGGTTCGCGACCGCGCGCGGGCAGTTCGACGCGTGGTCGCTGTTCGTCGAGCTCGCCCTCGATCGGCTGGTCGTCGGCGGGCGATACGGGCTGCTGCTCCCCCGCCCGGTGCTCGCGGCCGAGACGTTCGCGCCGATCCGTCGGCGGCTGTTCGCCGGCGCGCGGCTCGAGCGGGTGATCGCGCTCGGACAGTGCTTCCCCGGCGCGAGCGTCGAGGCGGTCGCGCTCGTCGGACGCCGTGGTGCGCGGGGCCGCGCGCTCGTGCGCATCGACCACACGGCGACGCCGCCGACGCGTCGTACCGGACCCGCCCCCGCCAAGTGGGCCCGTCGACCGGGGGCACCGATCGCGTTTTCGTGCGGCGACCGCGAGCTCGCGTTCCTCGCGCGACTCGAGCGGCTGCCGGCGCGGGTCGGCGATCACGCGGCGATCGCACGCGGCCTCGAGTGCGGCCGGCGGGATCCGGCGATCGTCGCTGCCGACCATCCCGGCGCGCGCCCCCTGATCACCGGTGCCGCCGTCGGCCCCTACTCGATCGCGGACGCCACCGGAATCCGTCTCGATCGGCTGTCACCCCGCCGCGTCAAGGACCCCGCGATCTTCGCGGCGCGCCCGAAGCTCCTCGTGCGACGCGTGACCGACCGACCGTGCGCCGCGGTCGACGAATCGGGTGCGTGGGCGCTGAACACGCTCTACGTGCTCCGTCCCCACGAGGACATTCCGGTGCATGCCTTGTGCGCCTGGCTGAACAGCGCCGCGATCCGACGCTATCACGCACTCGCGTTCGAGTCCGGCGACCGCCTGTTCCCGTACCTCCGCGCGTCGCAACTCCGCGCGCTCCCGGCGCCGGACGCCGCGGTGCTCGCCGGTCCGCTCGGTCGACGCCTCGCGCGGGCGGCACGGGGCGGCGACGCCGCGCGGGTCGATCGACTCGTCGACGGGTTCCTCGCGGAGGACCGGAGGTTGCACTCCGCGGGTGGCTCGGGTTCAATCGGCCCAACCCCATCCGAGAGGCCGTGATGAATCGACCGCGAACCCGCCGACGCCGCGCCGCTGCAGTCGTCCTGTGCACGCTGTGCGCGCTGCTGCCCGCGTGCCAGTCGGTCTACCACACCGTCGGCGCCGGTGCGACCGGCGGCGAGACCGCGTCGACATCGCAATGGTACGCGTTCTGGGGCCTCCTGCCGATCGGCGGCGCGCCGGACGTGCGCGACCTGGTCGACGACCGCGCGAACTACACCGCCTACGACGGCTTCGGCTTCGCCGACGTCGTCCTCAGCACCGTCGCGTTCCCGGTCAGCTTCTGCCGAAAGACGATCTCCGTCGAGTTCTGAGCCGGCAGCGCGCCAGGCGCTACCAGGTCATCGCGACGATGCGGTCGACGGCGGCGAAGCCCAGGGCCTCGTCGTAGCCGGCGGTGATGCGGGCGAGCGGCGCCGCGCCGCGGCGGTCGTTCGCGAGGCCGAGCGCCTCGGCGACCTGGGCGCGCGCGAGCGCCGGTTGGCCCTCGTCCGCGAGGAAGCGCTCGAGCGCGGAGAGCGCATCGAGCCCCCCGAGGAACGCGAGCCCCGTCGCGGCCGCGACCCGGGTTTGCACGTCCGTGTCGGTGCCGAGCGCGCGGCGGAAGCGCGCGACCTCGCGCGGACCGCCGATTCGAGCGAGGCCGTAGGCGATGCGACGCTGCGCATCGGGATCGCGCACGTCGAGCAACGCATCCGCGACCTGCCGCGCCGCCCGGCGCTCGCCGAGGAGACCGAGCGTGATCGCGGCGTAGCCCCGAAGCGACGGCTCCCGATCGGCGCCCAGGTCGGCGATCGCGTCGACCGCCGCGCCGCGATCGTGGGCGAGGCCGCGCGCGACGAGCAGCGCCCCGCGCACGTCGACCGATCGCTCGGTCCGTGCGACGCGACGCAGTTCCGCGACGACGTCGGCACGGAGCGCGTCGTGGCGGCGGGCGAAGATCCCGAGTGCGACCGCCGCGAACCCGCGGTGATCGTGGCGCCCGCGACGAAGCGTGCCCGCGAGAAGATTCGCGTCGACGCGTTCACCGACTTGGCCGAGCGCGATGAGCGCGTGCGCGCGCGCCCCGTGGTCGGCGTCCTTCGTCGCGACGCGGCGGAGCCCGGCGCGCAGCCGCGCCCAGCGCGTCGCCTCGTCGGTGCGCGCCTTGTCCAACGCCGCGCGCTCGCGTGCGATGTAGTCCTCGAGGCGCTTTCGGGCGCGGCCGCCCATCTCGGTATCGTCGGCATCGTCGAGGTGCTCGCGCGCGGCGCGCAGGCTCCGGCTCAGCGCCGCGTTGCGCGGGAACGTGCCGATCGCGAGCGCCGCGGCGCGGCGGACCGAGGCGCGCCGGTCGCGAAGCAGTCGCGCCAGCGGCTTGAGCGCCGCGGGGTCCCGCTGGCATCCGAGCGCGATCGCGATCGCGGCACTCTCCGCAGCGCCGCACCAGCGGGCGTCGAGCGCGCGCTCGAGCACGCGCCGCGCCGCCTCGTCGCGCACGAGTCCGGTCCCGATCAGCGCCGAGACGCGAAGATCGCGCGGCAGGTCCCGGGCCGTCGCGACCGCACCGAGCGCGTCGAGCCCGTCGGCCGTCCCGAGCAACCCGAGCGAGAGCGCGGCGAGCGCCCGGACGCGCAGGGTCGCCTTGCGCGACCCGTCGAGCAACGCGACGAGCGGCTCGGCCGCACGCGGATCGTCGCTCAGTCCGAGGGCGACGACGGCACTCTCGCGCACCGCGAGGTCATCGTCACCGAGTGCGCGCACGAGGTCGCCGGTCGCCTGCGGCGCGGCGAGATAGCCGAGCGCACGACTGGCCGCGACGCGGACCGAGTGGTGTTCGTCGCGACTGCCGATCGCGAGCACGCGCAACGCGGCGTCGACACGACGTCGATCGACGGATGCCAACGTGTCAGCCGTCGGCGCGCCGAAGCTGTCGCTCGGCGTGACCGTCACGATTCGCTGCCGCGCACCGAGATCGAGGAATCGCTCCTCGTTCAGCGCCCACCAGCGCGTCCACGTTACCGAGGCCGTCGCGGCCGGATCCGTGCGGGCGACTTGCGCCGCCGCCGTGGTCGCGAGCCACGCGGCGATCGCCACGAAGGCCCTGATGCGCATCCCCATCGCTGATACCCCTATCCCGATTCGCTCCCCGGATGCAACGCCCCCATCGAGGCGCACACCCATGGTCGTTCGATCGACATCGTCGGGTAGCGGCTGAAGGACGGCTACTCGGGAGCGGGGTTGTCCATGCGGTAACGGTGAAGGATTTGCGCATGGTCGCTGACGAAGACGACCTCGACGTCCCGCGGCGAGACGCGCACCCGGGCGAAGCCGGAGTCCGGCCAGTAGCGCTCGTACCCGGTCTGTGCCGTCGTGAACTTCCACGGCGCACCGCAACTGCCCGGAAGCGTGTAGTGGATGCCGTCGACGACGATGTCGGTGAAGACGTGGTCGTGCCCGTAGAAGAACGCGTGGACGTGGTGCTTGCGCATCAGCGCGTGGACGCGCGCTTGTTCACCGACGTGCGCCGCGCGACCGCCGCCGCGACCGTACGCGGAGTTGCGCTCGTTGCCGCCGTTGCCCCCCACCGCGTGATGAATGCAGACGAAGCGCCACTTCGCCTTCGCGTTCGCGAGCGTCTTCTCGAACCACGCGAGCTGTCGTTCGCCGAGTGAAAACGCATCGGGACGGCCCGGATCGTCCTTTCGATCGAGCAGGTTCGCGGCCTTCGTGTAGGTCATCACGTTGAGCACGACGAACAACGCATCGCCCCACGTGAACGCGTAGTAGTCCTGGTCGGGACTGCCACCCTCGGGATACGTCGAGTCGTCCGGATTGGGCAGCAGGGCGAAGCGAGCCCGGCGCGAACGCTCCCGCTCGGCGTCCGTGAAGTGCCCACGCTCCCCGTCCCAGTTGCCGATCACGGCGAAGTGCCCCGCGCGCGAACCGAGCGGGCCGAGCAGTCGCCGGTAGTCGAGGAACCCCTTGCGGGCCCACGTCTCGTCCGGCGGGGGCACGTTGAAGCCGAACCCGTGTAGGTCGACCATGTCGCCGAGGTTGATCACGAAGTCGGGGCCGGCGCGCACGACGAGTTCCGAGACCCGCGGCAGCATCGCGTGCCCGTAGGCGCGCCACCAGCGCAGCGTGCGAAGCGCGTGATCCGCCGTGCCGTGCCGTGCGACGACGCGGTCGGGCAGCGGATACGCCTCGAGTTCCGCCGGTGTGAACTCGCGGACGAGGATGTGCGGATCGGCGAGCAGCGCGAACGTGAACGTCGAGCCGGCCGGTCGACGCGTCACGAACTCGCCGACGTGCGGGCGCGCGCCGTGGACGCGGTAGCGGTAGCGTCGGCCCGGCTCGAGGCCGTCGAGGTGCCACGCGAGCGACCTCCCCTGCCGATGCGTCGGCGCATCGACGGACGTCCACGCCTCCGACGACGCCGACCGCCACTCGAACCGCGGCAACGCGCCCGCGTCGCCGGGTTCGGCGACGACGTGAACCGTCGCCGACTCGGCGCCCGGTCGGACGACGAGCGGCGGCACGACGAGCCGCTGCGACGCCGCGGCACCGGCCGTCGCGCCGATCAGGGCGACCGCGAGGAGCGCGCGCGCGATCCCTACCACTTTCGACGGATCGCGTAGTCGATCGCGGTGAACGCGATGTGGTAGTTGTGGGCGCCCGCCAGTCGGGCGATCGGGCTCGGGTCACGCGCGTCCGCCGCCAAACCGAGCGCCTCGACGACGAAGGCCCGCGTCGCGGCCGGGATCGACCCGTCGCGGATGAAGCCGCTGAGCAGGCGCAGGTCTTCGGGGCGCGCGTGCAACGCGAGCGCCGACGCCGCCGCTTCCCGGTCGAGCCGGTCGTTGCTCCGCCGCACGGTCGCCGCGAGGCGATCCGCGCTCTCGGGCCCGAGGAGGAGCCCCGCCCCGATGACGGCGAGCACCCGCGCGTCGCGATCGCGCGCGTCCGACAACGCACCGAGCACCGCGTCCATTCCCTCGTGGTCGCGCAGCAGTCCGAGTGCGAGGGCGTAGTAGGAACGGCTGAGCGGATCGCTCGTGTCCTGGAGTTGCGCGCGAACCGCCGGCGCCGCGATCTCCGATCCGCCGATGCCCAGCGCGATCGCGATCGCGATCCGGTGGTCTTGGCGGCGTTCGGCGGCCAGTGCGCCGGCGAGGAACCGTGCGACCGCCCCGTCGTCCTGGCCGCGGCCGCTCAAGATCCCGAGCGCGAGGGCCGCGAACGGCCGCACGTCGAGCGTCTCGCGGTAGAAGATGTCGGCGATCAGGTCGCGATCGGCGGTGGTGCCGACCTGCCCGAGGGCGAGCGTCGCGAACTGGCGCACCGCGTATTCCTTGTCGCTCCACGCGGCGGCGCGCAGCTTTCGGATGCGCAGGCTTCGTTCGCGGTCGAGCGTCTTCGCCTCCCGCGCGGCCGTCGCCGTCAGGTCGGCGATCATCGCGTCGAGGCGCGTCGCCGCCGGCCCCGCGCCGTCGGCGAGCGCGGCGCGGCGCGTCCGGGCGATCGCGAGCGCGCGCTCCGCCTCGGACTCGAACGGGATCTCACCGAGCGCGAGCGCCGCCGCGCGACGGACGTCGGTCTTGTCGTGCTCGATCGCGCGCAGCAACACGCGCCGCGCCAGGCGTCCACCGACGCGTCCGAGCGCCTCGACCGCGAGCGCGCGCACCTGGATTCCGGCGCGCTTGTCGCGATAGATGTCCACGAGCACGGACGCGGACGTCGACCCGCCGAGCAGGCCGAGCGCGACGACACCGGCCGCCCGCACGTCGCGGCTCTCGCGGTCGCCGCGCGCGAGTCGCGCCAGTCGGAGCACCGTCTCCGGATCGCCGGTCATGCCGAGCGCGAGCGTGGCGAGCGCACGGCGCCCGTCATTGACGCTGTTGCGCCCGAGTCGGCGCGCGGCCGACTTTCGCCCGCGCGCGAGCCCCTCGAGAATCGGTACGGTCTCGGCGGCCGCGGCGCGACCGAGCAGTCCGAGGGCGAGGATCACGGTGTCCTGCACCTCGGTGTTGTCGTCGGCGAGCGCCGCGCTGAGGGCCGGCACGGACGCCGGATCCCCGAGCAGCCCGAGCGCGTAGGCCGCACTCCGACGCACGGCGGTCTTGCGGTCGCGCAGCGCCAGTTCGATGTCCGGCCGGACCAGTCGCGCGCGCAGCGTCGCCGGCACGGTCGGGGGTTCGCGGCGCCCCGTGTCGCCGGCGCGCGGTGCTTCCCGCCGCGCCAAGCCGATGTAGCGGTCCTTGTTGAGCGCCCACCAGACCTGCCAGTCGGCGCCGCCGGTCAGACGGCCCTCGACCCGCAGCAATCGCACGAAGCGCGCCACACCGGCGTCGATCGCCGGAACGGCCGGCACCTTCGGGGTGGTCTGCGCCGCCGCGCTCAGCGCGAACAGCAGCCCCCCCATCGCCATGGCGAAGCGAGCGATCATCGTTCACCTCTCTCGCGGACCGACCCCGACGGTCATCCAAGCGTGCCCTGGGAGTGTAGCACGTCGGCGGATCGCCCGCCCCGGACAAGCTCGCAGGCCGATCCGGTCGATACAATCCGATGCCATGCCCACGATCGAGACGCTTCTCCTCGGCTTCGCCCCCGGCCTGTTCTGGTTGTGGTACTTCCGCCGCAAGGACCGGCTGGAGCCCGAGCCCCGCCTGCTCGTACTGAAGGCGTTCGCGCTCGGGTGCGGCGCCGCGCTCGCGGTCGTCTGGTTGCGCCCCTTCTACCAGGAGATGCTCGGCTGGTTCGACGACTCGTTCACGCGCGGACTCGTCGACGACTTCGTCGTCACGGCCGCCGCCGAGGAGGGTTTCAAGATCGCCGCGGTCCTGATCCCGTTCTGGGCACACCACGAGTTCGACGAGCCGCTGGACGGCATCGTCTACGGCATCGCGTCGGGGCTCGGCTTCGCGTCCGTCGAGAACGTCTACAAGCAGATCGAGTCGTTCGGTGCCGACACGATGGTGCTGCTCGCGTTCACGTCGACGCTGGCGCACGTCGCGTTCACCGGCGGCGCCGGCTACTTCATCGGTCGCGCGAAGTTCGCGGCGACGCGAGCCGGCGCGTTCTGGTTGCTCGTCGCCGGGGTCGCGTCGGCGGTGGTGCTGCACGGCACGTACGACATGCTGATCCGCATCGGCGCCGAGCCGCGCTACTACACGCTGCTCGTCGTGCTGCCGAACGTGCTGCTCTTGCTCGGCCTGCAGATCCGCTGGGCGACCGCGGAGTCGCCCCACCATCCGGACAACGAGTCGACGGCGTAGCCGTCCGTCAGAGCCGGATCACGATCGGATCGGGGACGAGCCCGATGCCGGCGGGCCCGGCCGGGTCGAGCACGACGGCACCGATCCAGAACGGCCAACCGATCTCGGGAAGCCCTCGGACGTCGATCGACGCGACGGCCTCGCCATTCGCATCGAGCACGCCGGGCCCGGGTCGAAACACGCCGGGGATCCAGTTGCCGAGCGTCAGCAGCGCGAGCGTGTCGATGTTCAGCAGCAATCGTCGCCCGTCGGGAAGCAGCGTGCCGGGCCGGATCCCGCGCATCGACATCGCGACCGCATACCGCTGGCCCGCGTGCGCCGGCGCACTCACCCGGAGGTCCCACTGTCGCGGACCCGTCTTCACCGTCTGGAGGTGGCGCCCGCGCCAGAAGACGAGATCGTGGTTGATCGTCATCTTCTTCGGCGACAGGAACGTCGCCGTCGCCGACCGGCTCACCTCGTCGATGTGATAGAGCACGTTCTCGTACGGGTCGTTCGAGAATCCCTCGTAGCCGACCGCGACCCAGCGTCGCGACGGAGCGCTCTGGAGGTCCCACTCGGCGACGCGAACCTGCGTGCCGCTCGCCAGGTTGACGATCGTGCCGAGCGTCGTCCGCGCGTCGACGCCGGGCGTCAGACGGTAGACGTAGGAACCCGACGGGCCGGCGATCTCTCCGGTGCGCAGGTCGTACGGCGCCGAGTAGCGGCCGTCCCAGCCGTAGGCGCCGCCGGTGCTCCAGTTGCGTGACGTCCCGTCCTCCTGCACCTCGAGCACCGGATACCGAATCGACGACGTCGTGTTCGACGTGTAGTCGCACACGAGGTAGTGACCGGTGTCGGGGTCGATGCGGATCGCGCCGTCGAAACGGCCCGCGCGGCCGAGTTGCGGCGTCCCGAGGATCGTCGAGATCGCGCCGGCCTGATCGACCTTGAACACGACGTAGCCGTTCGACTTCGTCCGGCTGCCGATGACGTAGTCGCCGTCCTGGTTCACGCAGATCTTGCCGGCGCGGAAGAACATCTCGATGTTGCTGACGATCGTCGAGATCTGGCCGTTGGTCGGGTTCCACCGGTAGAGGCCGGACTCGACGCCACCGGGGATCGCCACCGCGCCGCTGCCCTCGGGCCCGCTCGACACGACCTGGGCCGGGCGCTGCACCGCGAAGACGAGCGAACGGTTGTCGAAGTCCATCGCGATCCCGTGGCAATTGCCGCCGGGGATCGTCACGGTGGTCATCGTGCCGGCGTTGGCGTCGTAGCGAAAGATGCCCCACGCCGTTTGGAGCGACGAGGTCGTGCCGTTGTAGCCGCCGCCGATGTAGACACCGGAGTGATACTGGGCGGTCGCCGACTGGGCCAGCACCGCGGGGAGCAGCGCCGCAACCACGGCGAGCAGAACTACACGCATCGTTCGCACCTCTCGAACCGAGCCGCCCGGGACGACCTCCACGATAGCGGCGCCCCGGGGCGTGTCAATCGGACGGGGCGCTTTCGGACGCGGCGCCGTCCCAGATGCGGCCGAGCGACGCCGCGACGAGCGCAGCGCGTTCGGCGATCGACGTGCGGCGAACGGCCTCGCCACCGGCGACGTGCATCCCCACGCCGACGACGCCCAGGCCGTCGATCACCGGCACGCCCGCTTCGGCGACGTGGTTGCCGTCGCTCGTCCCGTTGCGCCGTCCCGGTGCGAGGCGCTGCCCGAGCGAATCGGCGGCGGCGAGCACGTGCGCGAGGTATGGCTCGACCGCGGCCATCCGCGGCATCGGCGGCTTCCACGACAACACCTCGACGTCGGCGGCGGTCCGATCGCCCGTCTCGGCGTTCACGTCCTCGGTCGATGCGGCGATCGTCCGGATTCGCTCCAGGACGTCGTCCCACGCCGCGACGTCCGCAAAGCGCACGTCGATCCCGAGCGACGCGTGGCCGGGGACCTGGTTGATCGCGTCGCCACCGCGGAACGTGCACACGCGGACGAGCCGATCGTTCGGCACGTCGGCGAGCGCATCGATCGCATCGACCATCCGCGCGGCGGTCGCGACCGCGCTCAGGCCGCGCGTCGGCTGATTGCCGCTGTGTGACTCGACGCCGCGCACCGCGACCCGAACGCGTGCGAGCCCGGCACGCTCGACGACGATCGTCGACGCGCCGCCCGCGACGTCGAACCCGGGCTCGAACACGAGCGCGACGTCGTGGCCGGCGGCGCGTCGTCGGATCGTCGGAGCCGAGGCGACCGATCCCTGCTCTTCGTCGCGGTTGACGAGCACCGTGCACGGTCCGAGGCGACCGATCTCTCCGAGCGCGCGGAGCGCCGCGAGACAGACGATGAGGCCGCCTTTCATGTCGACCGCGCCGGGGCCGACGAGCATCGGCGTCGCGTCGATGTCGCGGGCCTCGAGACCGCGGAAGGAACTGTCGGGCGGATACACGGTGTCGATGTGGCCGACGAGCAGCACGCGCGGCCCGCCGACGTGGCCGGCGAACTCGCCGAACAACACGCCGCCCTCGTCCTCGCCGATCGTGAAGCCAAGCCCGGCGAGGTCCACTTCGAACGCGCTCGCCATCCGCGCGAGGCCGGCGGGGTCGTCGGTCGAACTCTCGATCTCGACGTATCGCTTCAGTTCCTCGGCGAGTGCCGCGGCGGAATCGGGGTCGAGCAAGCGGCGAGCGGCGGATTCGGGCATCGGGGCTCCTGGTCGCGGTGGCGGGCGCACGGAGCCACCCATCGTAGCGAGCGGCCGGCGCGATTGCACGACGCCGGCCCGGTGTGCGACACTTGGCGTCGACTCCCCGACGACCCGGAGGCTCAAGCGATGCAATTCACCGTCGACCGCGAGGCGATGCTCCGTCGCCTCGTCGCGTATTGCGAAATCGACACCCAGGCGGACGAAAACAGCACGACCTGTCCGTCGACCGAGAAGCAGAAGACCCTGTCGGCCCGACTCGCCGACGAGCTTCGCGCGCTCGGCCTCGACGACGCGGAGATGGACGAGTTCGGCTACGTCTACGCGACGCTGCCCGGGCGCGGCGCGGCGGCCGAGAAGCCCGCGTTCGGCCTGATCGCGCACGTCGACACGTCCCCCGCCGTCAACGGCAGCGACGTCAAGCCCGTCGTGCATCGCGACTACGACGGCGGCGAACTCGTGCTGCCCGGCGACCCGTCGGTGCGGCTGCATCCCGACCGCGACGCGCCGCTCGGCGAGTGCGTCGGCCACACGATCGTCACGACGGACGGCACGAGCCTGCTCGGCGCCGACAACAAGGCGGGCATCGCCGAGATCGTGACGACGGTCGACACGCTCCTGCGCCACCCGGACATCGTGCACGGGCCGATCCGGATCGGCTTCACCGTCGACGAGGAGATCGGGCGCGGTGCGGACAAGTTCGACGTCGAGCGCTTCGGCGCGACGGCCGCCTACACGATCGACGGCGGCCCGGTCGGGCTGATCGAGGACGAGACGTTCTCCGCCGACAGCGTCGTGCTGACGTGCCACGGCGTCAACGTGCACCCCGGCTACGCGAAGGGCAAGATGACGAACTCGGTGAAGATGGCCACCGACGTCCTCGCCCGCTTTCCGCACGACCGACTCTCGCCCGAGACGACCGCCGGGCGCGAAGGCTACATCCACCCCTACTCGATCCAAGGCGACGAGGAGAAGACCGTCGTCAAGATCCTGATCCGCGACTTCGACACCGCCGGGCTCGCGACGAAGGAAAACGAGATCCGCACGTGGGCCGAGGCCGTCGCTGCACGCTACCCCGGTGGCCGCATCGACGTCGAGGTGATCGAGTCCTACCGAAACATGCGCGAGATCCTCGAGCAGCACCCCGACGTCGTCGCACGCGCCGACCGCGCCGCGCGCGCCGCCGGCATCGAGGCCAAGCGCGGCGTGATCCGCGGTGGCACCGACGGGTCGCGCCTCTCGTTCATGGGACTGCCGACACCGAACATCTTCACCGGCGCGCACAACTTCCACAGCCGCCGCGAATGGGTGTCGGTCGACGACATGGAGAAGACCGTCCGGACGCTGGTGCACCTCGCGGCGATCTGGGCCGCGGACTGAGCCTCAGCGACGCCGCTTGCGCTCGAACGCGATGCGGTTCCAGTAGAGCCGACCGGGATCGAGGTCGCGCAGGTAGCCGTCGAGCAGAAAACCGACGTCGCGTTCGACGACGCCCTCAAACTCCTTCTCGCCGTCGACGACGAGCACGACGGGCTTGTCGAGGTCGACGATCGTGTCGTTGACCCACACCTCGCCCTTCGTGAGATGCGGCGCGTCGATCGTGATCGTGTTGCCGTCGACCGAGACCGTGCACGGCGTGCCCTCGTTGCCCGTCCGGTAATCGATCGCGCGAAGCCAGTGCTGACGCTCGGCGTACTTCGACGTCCGGTTGTTGTACCGATAGAACAGCGCGTGAAACCGCTTCGGATCCGGCTTGCGTTCGTGCTTCAGCAAGAACGGAAACCCCTCGGCATCGAGCGACTCGATGTAGGTGTGCCCCTTGCCCGGCACGAAGTGGAAGACGACGTCGCACTTCTCCTTCTTCGCGAACGCCTCGAGATCCCGGTAGCCCTGCACGCGATCCGGCTTGTCCTCGAGCCCCACGACGCAAAACCCGGGGATCGCCGATGCGCATCGCTTGCTGCCCTCCGGGTTCGGGTGGTACTTGTCGTGCGTCCGCCCGCGGGAGTAGTAGGCGGCGACGAGGTGCGGCCACGTCTGGGCGAGCATCGTCGCGGCACCGCCGCCCGCCGAGTAGCCGGAGATGTAGATCCGGTCGTGATCGACATCGTGCCTTTCGACGACGTGTCGCAACGCCTTCAGGAGCAACTCCTGCGCCCCCGGTTGATGCCAGCCCAATCGGTCCGCCGACGGGATCGTCGGCGTGATCGCGATCCACTCGTCGGCGAAGCCCATACCGCCCCACCGGCTCGCGTAGTTCTCCGCGTCGTCGCCGCTGCCGTGCAGACGAAAGAGCACCGGCACGGGACCGCGCTTGCGACGCTTCGGCACGTGCAGAATGAACGTGCCCTTCTTCAGCGGCGACTCCTCCAGTTGCACTTCCACCGTCGTCTGACCCGGCTTCGAACGACGCTTCGGCTTCGGGAACCGGCGCGCAGCGAGCGCCTCGAACAAGAGCGGGCGCGTCTCCGCGGTGGCGCGCTGCATCATCGAGCGCGCCTTCTCGCGGCGCTTCTCGTCGCGTCCGACGAAGTCCTTCACCCACCGCTTCGCGAGCGATTTCGTCGCCTTGATCGGCTTGTCTTGCGCGGGCAGCGCCACGCTCAACAGCGCGAGCACCGCGCACGCGCCTACGGAGCGAATCGTCGTCATCGGTCACCATCCCGTTTTTCGGACGCGCCCTCGCGCCCCTTCTCCTCCCGCTTCGGTTTGATCCGATTCGGGACCTTGCGCTTGTTCTTCTTCCACCAGCGGCGGATCTCGATCGTGTCGGTGCCGAAGTACTGGCCGGTCATCGCGTTGATCGCGCCGGCGTAGGCACCGCTCAGCATCGCGTAGCGCTCGCGCTTCTTCGGCTCCCGCGAATCGCGCATCGACGATCCGAGGCTCTCCAAGTCGCCGATCATCCGCTCGATGATCTTGTGCCGGCGCGACTTCATCCCCGTCGCGGCGCCGATCGCCGCGCCCGCGATCGCGAGATCGTCGTGCTTCATCAGCTTCATCAGCGTCGACGCGGCGCGGCCGTCGCCGATCGCACCGAGCGTCAGGCAGATCGTCCGGGCCCGATTCGAGTCCTTCAACACCCGCCGCGAGCCGAGCAGTCGGGTCAGCGTCGGCACGACGTCCACACCCTTCGGCCGCGCACGGGCGACGGCGACCAGGTGCGCGACCGCATCGCGCCCTACCGCACCGGGCCGCTTCGCCGCCGCGAGAAGCGCCTTCGCCGCACGCGGATCGCCGGGGTAGTTCGCGAGAAGCCGCACGGCTTCGCGCGCTTGCCGCTCGTCCTTTCGCCGGAGCGCTTCGTCGAGCAGCGCTTCGTGGCGCTCGATCTGCGCGGGATCCGGCGCGGGCGGCTGCTCGTCCTGTGCGGCAGAGGCGGTCGCGATCGCGATCGCGAACAGCAGTGCCGCGCAACCCACGGCGCCGCAGCGGGATCGGAGCCGTCGCACGCGGGCTGCTGGAATCGTCCCGGGATTCCGACGATAGAGAAGTACGGCGCGGCGGGACCCGACGATGCTCTTCAACTCACTCGAGTTCGCTCTCTTCTTCACGGTCGTGGTCCTGATCTACTTCCGGATCGGGCCGCGCCTGCAGCTCGGGTTCCTCCTGGCGGCCAGCTACTTCTTCTACGGCTGGTGGCGCTGGGAGTATACCAGCCTGCTGATCTTCTCGACGGCACTGGACTACACGATCGCGCTCGCGGTCGCGCGCAGCAAGCGCACCGCGATACGCAAACTGCTGCTGACGCTGAGCATCTGCTGCAACCTCGGCGTCCTCTTCTTCTTCAAGTATCTGCAGCTCTTCCTGACGTCGATCGCGACCGCGCTCGGCTGGTTCGGCGCCGAGGTCGCCGCACCGAACGTCTCCGAGACGATGCCGTGGTACACGCTGCCGATCGGCATCTCGTTCTACACGTTCCAGACGATGAGCTACACGATCGACGTCTACCGCGGCGTCGTGAAGCCCACGCGAAACCCGCTGAAGGTCGCGCTCTTCGTCTGCTACTTCCCGCAGCTCATCGCGGGGCCGGTGCTCCGCTCCAACGAGCTGATGCCGCAGATGGACGAAACCCACCGCTGGGACTGGGACCGCGTGCGCGTCGGCCTGTGGCTCGTGATGTGGGGCCTGATGAAGAAGGTCTGCCTCGCCGACAACCTCGCGCCGTTCGTCGAGACGGCCTACAGCGACCCGACCGGGCACAGCGGGCTCGCGCTGCTCGTCGCGACCTACTGCTTCGCATTTCAGATCTACTTCGACTTCTCCGGCTACTCCGACATCGCGATCGGCCTCGCGATGATCCTCGGCTTCCGGTTGATCGAGAACTTCCGACGCCCCTACCTCGCCGCGAACATCACCGATTTCTGGCGACGCTGGCACATGAGCCTGTCGCGGTGGCTGCGCGACTACCTCTACATCCCGCTCGGCGGCAACCGTCACGGGCCCGGTCGCATGTACGTCAACCTGATGCTGACGATGCTGCTCGGCGGGCTGTGGCACGGCGCGAGTTGGAACTTCGTGATCTGGGGCGGGCTCCACGGCGTCGCCCTCGCGGTGCACAAGGTGGTCCACGGCAAGCGCGTGCGCGAGGACGTCGGCCTCAACCCGCTGAAGATCGTACTGACGTTTCACTTCGTCTGCTTCACGTGGATCTTCTTCCGCGCGACCGACTTCGAGAGCGCCTGGGCCGTCGTCCGCGGTATCGTGACGTGGCAGGGAGGCGCGCCGATCGCGATGTGGGTCCCGGTCGCGATCTTCGTCGGCTTCACGATCGTGCAGCTCTTCCAGGAGAAGCGCGGCGCGATCCACCCGCACGTCGACCGCGCGTTCCTCCGCAACCCGTGGTTGGTCGGCGGATTCGTCTACACGCTCTTCGTGCTCGCGATCGCGATCTTCTCGACCGGCAAGGCCGACTTCATCTACTTCCAGTTCTGAGCGAGACCACGACACGATGCTGAAGACGTGGATCAAACGACTCGCGAAGGTCGCCGCCGGCGCTGCGCTGGCGTGCGTCGTCGCCGAGCTGTTCCTGGTCCTCTTCTACCCGCAGGAGCGGCAAACGCCGCTGTTCGACGCGACCGACACGTTCCCGCTCGCGCTGCGCAAGAACGTCGACGGGCTGCACGTGTCGACCGAGTTCGACGTCCGCTACCGGACGAACTCGCACCGGCTGCGCGATCCGGAGCGACCGCTGAAGAAGCCCGACGGCACGTTCCGCATTCTCGTCCTCGGCGACTCGCTCACGTTCGGCAGCGGCGTCGACGACGCCGACACGTTCGCGCGGCAGCTCGAGACGAAGCTCAACGCACGCCGGGACGGGCGCCCCCCGCGCGTCGAGGTGATCAACGCCGCGTGCGCCTCGTGGGGCACGGCGGACCACGTCGTCTTCCTCGACCACCTCGGGCTGAAGTTCGAGCCGGACGTCGTGCTGATGGCGTTTCACGACGACGATCCGAAGGACAGCCGGCTGTCGCCGTTCTTCCGGCTCGGCGACGACGGTGCGTTGGTCGAGCGGGAGTACACGCCACGCGGCACGTCGACGCTGAAGAAGGCGCTCGACGCGGTGCCCGTCTATGCGTGGCTGTCGCAACACTCGCATCTGTTCTCGGCGCTCCGGCTGCGCCTCGTGCAGTTCGTCAAGGACCGACGCGCGGGCGAGAAGCAGAAGACCGACATCCTCGCCGCGAAGAAGCGTCCCCCCGCGGTGTGGCCCGAGCGCGACTGGAAGCTCGCCGAAGCGCTCGTCGCACGAGCGAAGTCGACGTGTCAAGCCGCGGGCGCGCGACTCCTGCTCCTGCACGCGCCGTTTCCGCGCTACAACCGCGCGGTCGAGGCGCGCATCGTCGCGATCGCCGAGTCGCTCGGCATCCCGCACCTCGAGCTGATCGACCGCCTCGAACGGGCCGGCCACGCGACCGCCTACTTCCCGATCAACCGCCACCTGACCCCCGAGGGCAACGCGATCGTCGCCGAGGCCCTGGTCGAGTTCCTCGACGCAAACGCCGCCGCCCCGCGCTGACTGGCCCGCTGACTGGCCCGCTGACCGGGCCGCAACCGCGTGCTACGATGCGCGGCCATGAAGGTCTACCGCTACTGGGCGCCCGCCGAGGCACCGGTCGACGGACCGGACGGGCGCTGGCACATCCGCTGCTACGCGGGGTCGAATACGAGTCTCGACGCGGCACGAGCGCGGGCGGCCGAGATCGCGCGCGACGCGGCGCGGACGCTCCCCGATCGCGACAAGCGGGCCTACCTCTACGCCGACCGGCCGATCCGCGAGGAGGTCGTCGAGACGTTCGGCGACGACGACCAGCGCTGGGCCGCGATCACCCGCAACCGCTACGGCGCGTTCGTGCTGAACACCGCATCGACGCTGTTCGCCGACGTCGACTACCCCGCCGAACCGATGACGACGCGCATCGGTCGCAGCGTGAAGCGCTGGTTCGGCAAGACCGCCCCGTCGCAGGACGACGCGATCCTCGAGCGCATCGCGTCGGTTGCAGACGCCCGCCCGCACACGGCGATTCGGGTCTACCGGACACTCGGGGGCTTCCGGTGCCTCGTCACGAGCCACGCGTTCGACCCGACGTCGGGCGTGGCGGAGCAACTGCTCGTCGCGCTCGGCTCGGATCCGCTCTACGTCAAGCTCTGCCGCGCGCAATCCTGCTTCCGTGCCCGGCTGACGCCGAAACCCTGGCGCGTCGGTCTCCGTCTGCCGCCGGTGCGCTTTCCGTGGCGTGACGAACGCGCCGAGACCGCGCAACGCGCGTGGGAGCGCAGCTACGACGACGCGATCCGCGATCACACCGCGTGCGCGTTCGTCGCGTCGTTCGGCGACGCGCCGTCGGACCCGATCGCCGCGCGCGTCGCCGACCTGCACGACCGGATCGCATGCCGGCCGGAGGGCACGCTCGCATGAGGATGCTCGGGGTCACGCTCGCCTTCGCGATCACGACGTCCGCCGCCGCGCAGGAGTGGCGCGCGGATGCGAAGCGGATCGGGCTCGACGGGAAGGCGATCGAGCACCTTGCACGCGAGCGCGTGCTGATGACGAACCGCACGTATCGGCAGGTGTTCGAGCCATATCGGATCGCTCCCGGCGAGGACCGGTTCGACGCACCGGTCTTCATCACGACCGACGCGGTGCTGCACGCCTATCACCGACTGACCGAGGCGTCGCTGCTGCACATCGAGCGCGGCTACGCACGACGGCTTCCCACGTACATTCGAGCGATCGCCACGGAACTCCGCCCGACCGAACCGACCCGCGCGCACCTGGTCATCGGGATCGCCCACCGGCTGCTCGACCCCGACGCCCCGATCCGGCCTGAGGTCGCCGCCCGGGTCGCCGAAGAGGTGTCGAGAATCGTCGCGGCGAACGCGAGCGCGAAGGCCGCGTGGCTGCCGTCAGACGCGCTCCCCTTCGACTACGCACGATTCCGACCGCAGGGGTTCTGCGAGGGCGAACCGGTACTCGAACGCCACTTCCGCGCGGTGCGATTCCTGCAATCGGCGCCCTTCGACCTCGCGGTCGAACACGAGGCCGCCGCGTTTCGCGCGATCGGTCGCGCGGCGCGGTGGAGCGACGTCGCCGACGACATCCGCGTGTTCGTCCGTTACGCCCGGGCCGTGTTCGGCCGTTCGTCGAAGCCCGATCTCGCGAGCGCGATGAACGACGGTGCGACGCCGACGAGCGGGACCGCACACGTGCTCGTCGCGGCCCACACGTGGGACAACGACGTGCTTCAACGCGGCGCCGAAAACCGCGCGGACGGTCGCGCCAGCGGTCTCGACGTCGTCGCTGCGCTCGAGTCCGAGGGTCCGCCGAACGGCTACGGCCTCCACGACGCCTACTTTCGGTGCCTGGTGACGCTCCTCGAACCGCCCGCCGACGCCCCGCCCTTCATGCACACGCCGGCGTGGCGCGCGAAGTCGGTGCAGACCGCGCTCGCCGGGTGGGCGCAGCACCGCCACGCGTGGGCGCTGCAGATCACGCCGGCGCTCTACGTGTTTGGCCTCGCCAATGCGCCACCCGGCTTCGTCGAGCCGAACCCGGCATTCTTCGACCGGCTCGCCGGTCTCGCGGCATGGACCGGGGAGCTTGCGCGGTCCGCGCCGCACACACCGCCGACAAGGCGCGATCGTGCCGCTGAGTTGCGCGAGACCGTCGACTGGATCGAAGCGCACGGCTTCGTCGAGGGGGGATGGAAAGCCGTTCTGACGGACGCGCCGAAGCGGAGGCGCGCTCGCGTGGAGCCGTTGGCCTGGAACCTCGGTCTCGCAAACACGGCCGATCAGCGAAGGAAGTGGCTAAGAGACGCGCGTGACCTCGCCGACAAGTTCGACGCCGACGACACGCCGCCGTACGACGCGTTCGAACCGATCCTCGCACGCTGGCCGAAGCTCGTCGCGCTGTGCCGGGACCTCGCGACGCTTGCACGGCGCCAGCAAGCCGGCAAACCGACGAGCGAAGACGACCGGCGGACGGTCCTGTCATTCGGCCCGCGACTCGCGGACATCCTCGACCACGAGGAATCCCAAATCGTCATGCCGACCGACGACGTCCCTCGGATCGTCGTCGCCGCGGGCTCCTACCGCCAGGACGGGTCGCCGATCACGAACCACTTCCTCTGCACCGGCACAGCGCGCCCGCGTGCGCTGTTCGTCCTCTACCCGCACGACGGGCGCGACCTGCTCTGCCACGGCGCGGTGATCCCCTACTACGAAGTGCACAGCGCGACGCCGTTGACCGAGCCGGAGTGGCGTGGGCGGCTCGACGGCGAGGCACGCCCCGCTCAGCCCGAGTGGATCGGCCCGCTCGTCGGGCCCGGCGCGCTCGGCAAGCCCGACTTCCGCGACCGCCGCTGATCCCGGCTTGGCGGGCGGGTTTCGGGCCGCAAGCGGCACCGGAGGCGCTTGGCGGGCTGAGAACGGGCCAGAAACGGGTCGGATCGGGCTGAATCCGGCCGCGATGGCCCGAAACCGGGCTGCCAAGCGGCCTCTGAGCCGGCTGCGGCCCGAGACGGGCCCGCCAAGTGCAATTGACGCGTGGCAAGCGAGATACGGCGATCCGACCGCCGCCGGACGCCGGCCCGGCCACAAACCTCGGTGAAATTGAGGGGGCCCCGGCCGCGTTCACGTCCTCTGGGGTGAGCGCAGTCGACGGTGACGCGCCCAGCAAATCAGCCCCGACAGACGCCCGCGGACGCCCGCGGGCGGGAGCCCCCGAAAGAGAGCCCGGCCCATGTTCCGTACCAGCCGCACCCTGTGGATCGCCCTGCTCGCCCTCGCCCCTTTCGGTGGCTGTGCCGCGACGCACGGAAGCCTCGTCGCGATCGAGGCCGGTCGGATCGAGACGTTTCGCCCGGCAGACCGCACCGAGGTCGACCTCGCTGTCCCCGCGGCGCGCGGCATCGACGTCGGCCTCGTGATCGATACCGACGAGGCGGCGGGCCAGGCCCGCGGCGCCCGCGGCGGCGCGCGACTCACGAGCCGGTGCGCCGGCCTCCGCACCGGCACGACGATCACCGGCGGCCTGACGGTCGACGCGATGATCGGCCTCGGGATGTCGACGCTCGAGGGCAGCCGGATCGAAGACGTCGAGGGTGGCGCCGGCATCGCTGCCGCGGGCCCGATGGTCGGCGGCTCGATCGGGTATGCGTTCTCCGATCGCTTCCGCCTCTGCGGACAGCTCAAGCGCGTCGAGGGCGCGGGCGGCGGCTTCGCGACCTCGATGACCTCGGCCGACATCTGCATCGAGATCGAGCCGATGAAGAACACCGCGCTGATCGCCGGCTGGCGCGCGACCCGCTTCGACGCCTCGGGCGCCGACCGCAGCGGCGTCGGCCTCGTCGTCCAGGGCGCGATCCTCGGCTTCGACTGCTCCTTCTGAAACGCGACGATCGGAAACGCGACGGCCCGGAACGCTACGGCTGCTCGGCGAGCAGCAGCGCGCGCGGGCTTCGGCTCGCGAGAACCCAGACGTGGACGATGTCGCGACGCGGCGGGTCGACACCGATCTCGGCGGCGACGGTCGCGAGCCGCGCACAGAGCGCATCGGTCGACCACTCGCGCAGGTCGACGACACTGCGCACGCCGGCCAATCGGAGCAGATCGCCGTGCCACCGGCCGATCCCCTTGAACGCGAGCAGCTCCGCGCGTGTGACGATCGACCGCAACCGCTCGTCGTCCACGCCGAGACGCTCGGCGAGTCGCGGCTCGTGCGCACGACGCAACAACTGCCGCGGCCGATCGATCCCCGCCTCCCGCATCGCGCCCGCCTCGTCGCGCGTCAGGAGCAGGTCGCCGAGCGACAACTCGAGCGAGGCGATGTTCACGTTCATCGCCGCGAACCCGATCAACGCCCACGCGAGCCCTTGCGCGGGCACCGTCCACCAGAACAAGCGCATCCGGTCGCGCGTCCTCGTCCGGAGCGTGTAGCCGAGGTCGTCGGGGTGCTCCCACGGCCGATTCCCGCGGAACCACCACGCGAACAACGCGTAGCCCGCGAGACTGTCGTACGCGAGACCGGGAAACCCGAGGAAGCCGAGCAGCGGCATCTCGAAGAGCTTGAGCCCCTCGAGCCCTCGCACCGTGTAGATCCACTTCTGCGGCGCGAAGAAGTTCATGCTCTCCCACACGACGCCGCAGACGAGCCCGGCGACGAACACGCGGGCGACGAGCCCCCAATCGCGCACCTCGATGTCGCGCAGGATCGAACGGGCGCCGCGCCGGTAGTTCCACGGGTCGACGAGGAACGTGAAGCTGCCCCAGATGAGCGGCGCGAGGTAGTACGGAAACGCGATCGCGCAGAACGCCATCGCCGCGCCGAGCGCCTGCACGGCCCAGCTCACCCACGGCGCGAGCGGCCGCGGCGCGCGGCCCCGCCACCGCCGGAACAGCCCGGCGACCGACAACGCCTCGATCGTCTCGAAGATGCCCATGAAGACGGTCGAGAACGCCGCGAAGACGAACGCGACCCCGCCGAACAAGCCCGGCACGTCGTCGGCCGCGAAGACACCGACGTAGTACCAGTTCTGAAACCGCAGGTTCAGCAGTTCGAAGAAGAACCAGAACGACACCGACGCGACGCACAACGACGGCACGAGCCGGTGCCGTGTCGTCAGCAGCGACGAGCCACGACGCCACGCGCAAAACCCGTCGAGCACGAGGATGTAGCCCCACCACACCCACACGTAAAACGGCTGCGCGAGCCACGCGACGTCGCGCCACAGGCCCCAGGCCGCGAGCGCGATCATCGCGAAGCCGGCCGCCACGAGCGCCACACCGGTCTGTCGCATGCGCACAGGCTACCGGCGCCGCACCCCGCGCGCTACCCGATCTCCCCGCGCCCCACCGGGTTGCGTCATCCGCTCAAGGCCGGTCGGCGGGACACTCGAAGACGACCCCGGGAACCCGTTTCTCGGAAAGACGCGAATGAACCACGCCTGGGTCCGCGCGTTCGGCTCGCCGCGGATGTGCGTCGCGGTGCTCGCCGCCGCGCTCGTCGCCACCGCACTCGTCGCCCTGCAAGGGCTCCAGCCGTGCGACGACGCCTACATCACGTTCCGCCACGCGAAGAACCTCGCGGCGCACGGGATCCCCGCGTGGAACCTGACCGGCGCGCCGGTGCTCGGCTCGACGACGCCGGCGCTCGTCTTCCTGCTCGGCGCGGTCGGCTTCGTCGCCGGCGCGGGCGCGATCGAAGCCGCGGCGCTCGCGATCAATGCGCTCGCGATGGGCGTGATCGTCGTCTTCACGTATCTCGTCGTCCTCGACCTCGTCGAGCGGCGGCTGCCGGCGTTTCTCGCGGCCGTCCTGGTCGGCACCAACGGCGTCAACGTGTTCGTCTTCTCGCTCGGGTTCGAGAACGCGGCCCTCGTGGCGACGCTGCTCGTCGCGCTGTTCGCGGCGCGTCGACGCGCGTTCGGACTCGCGCTCGTCCTCGCGTCGCTCGCCCCGCTGATCCGACCCGAGGGGATCCTGCTGACACCGCTCGTCTGGGGACTCGTGCTGTTCGGCCGCGGCTCCCGCCCGCGCCTCCGGCCACGATGGCTCGCGGCGTTCTGCGCGATCCCGATCGCGTGGGCCGCATTCGCGACGAGCTACTACGGGTCGCCGGTCCCGCATCCGATCCACGCGAAGAAGCGCTTCCCGGCGATCCACCGGCCCTACACCGCACCCGACGTGGACCTCGTCGCCCGCGCGACGTCGCTGCCGACGTCGGTCGCGTCGCTGTGGAACGGTCGCGCCAAGCGCGTCCTGTTCACCGGTCGCTACGACGGTCGCCCCTCGCTGGTGCAGCGCATCGCGGAGTGGACCGCGCTCCTCGGGTTGCCGTGCCTGCTCGCATTCCTCGTGCGACGCCGCGACAGCCGCTTCGTCTACGCACTCTACGCGCCGCTGTTCCTCGTGCTCTACGCGTGGATCGGCCGCACCGAGGTGTGGTACTTCCCGTCGTTCGTCACGTTCGCGACGATCACGCTGTTCGCCGGCTGCGCGATCACCGCGTATCGCTTCGCCGGGGCGCGCGCGGGTGGCGCTGTCGTCGCGGCCGTGTTCGCGCTCTTCGCGACGACGAACGCGTGGGTGCTCAACCGCGACAAGCACGCCGACGTCCACAAGAGCGCCGCGTATCCGCTCGATCCGCGCGGCCCGGCGTGGCAGCGCTGGGAGCGCGAACGATTCGACGGCTACCGCGCCGCCGCGCACTTCCTCGCGGGCAAGCAACAACGCCCGGACACCGCGCTGATCAGCGAGGTCGGCGTGTTCGGCTACTTCTACGACGGCCCGGTCATCGACGCGGTCGGGCTCTGCTCGCCCGAGGTGCTCCCGTTCTACCCGCCGCCACGCGACGACATCTACAACGACAAGGGCGGCTACCGCACGCCGGCGAACAACTTCGTCCCGACGAAGATGATGACGACGCTCGCACCGCGCTTCGTCGTCAACGCCTTGATCTACATCCCGACGCTCGCCCAGCGGCATCCGGCGCTCGCCGCGCGCTACCGCCCCGTCGGTCGTGCCGGCACCGCGTGGCGCTCGCCGATCTACATCTTCGAGCGCAGCGAGCCGGCCGAGCGCGTCGAACTCTGACGGACGACGCCGTCGATCAGGCGCCGTCGATCAGGCGCCGACGACGAGGGCCCACGGGTCGAGGACCCACGCGATGCCCGACGGCGCAGACGGATCGAGTACGACACCGCACAGGTGCACGACGATGCCGTCGACGGCCGGGCCGAAGCGCGACAGATCGATCCGCCCCTGCGCGCGCCCCCGCGCGTCGAGCGCGCCGACGTTGCCGGTGAAATAGGGCGGCAGCGGCCCCTGAGCGGTCAGCGCCGTGAGCGGATCCGGACGCAGGAACAACTCGCGACCGTCGGGCAACACCGCCGCCGGCCGAGCACCGGCGAGGCTCGCCGCGACGACGAACGACCGCCCCGCGAAGCGACCGCCGCCGGGATTCACGTGCACGTCCCACATGCGGGTCCCGATCCGCTGTGTCGCGAGGTCACGGGCGTGGCGTGGCGCGACCTCGAGGATCCACGACGGCATCGACTGCGTCGCCGACGACACACGCGTGACCGCGGTGTGCGGGGTCGTTCGCGCGTCGACGTAGACGACATCCTGCGGCGTCGAGACGCTCGTGGCCCAGTAGCCGCGCCCGGGCGCCGCGAACTTCTCGGCGGTCACGTCCCAGAACGACGTGCGGCCGGTCGGCCCCGCGCTCCACACGGACGTGCCGGCCGCGACACTGAGGTAGCGTGCACCCGACCGCGACGACGAGAGCCAGTCGCCGTTCTGCAACAGGTCACCGCCGTAGCCGGCACCGACGGACGTCGTCGCGACCGCGATGGTCGACGTGGTCGCGCGATCGTGGCTCGTCCGGTAGAGGCCCTGTTGCCCGGTCGGCGCGCTCGCGTAGACGAACCCCCCGCCGATGCGATCCCACACGAAGCCGCCGAGCCCGTGGTTCTGCGCACCGACGAGCGGGATGCGAACGCCCGACCATTGCGCGGTCATCCGGTCGAACACGACCAGTTGCCCGAGCACCGAGTCGAACGAGGCCAGGTCGCCGTCGCCGTCGAGTGCGAGGTTCGTCAGGTTGCGCACGGCCCCGGTGCCGAACGGCCCGGACCAGACCGTGCCCACGACGGTCGCGGTGCGCGGATCCCAGCGGAGCACCGCGTAGGTCTGCGGCGGATTGGCGTATTCGAGGAAGCCGTGCACGAGCACCGTCTCGTTGTCGACGTCGTGCGTGATTCCCCAGACGTTGCCCCACGCCGGCCACGCGGCCGACATCGACGAGTAGTTCGTCAGCACGTCGTTCGTCGTGACGACGCCGAGCGCACTGACGGTCGTGGAGCCGACGTTCGCATAGCCGAGGATCAGCCCCGCATGGGAACCCGCGACCTGCGCGGGCGCGGACGTGGCGAGGAGAAGGACGAAGACGATCGACGTGAGACGGGCCATGACGCAAGCTCCGCGTTCCCGAGACCAGACCTCTTGCAGTAATCCCCAGACCGACCGCCGTGTCAACTCAGGGCCGGACGTCCACGGCGAACGCCCACGGTTCGCAGACCCAGCCGATCCCGCTCGGCGCGACCGGATCGATCACGACCGCCGCGAAATGCAGCACCACGCCGTCGAGCGCTTCGCCGATCGACGAGAAGTCGAGGCGGGCGCGAGCGCTGCCGGTCGCGTCGAGCATGCCCCCGTTGCCGGAGAAGAACGGCGGGATCGGTCCACGGGCGCTGATCACCGACAGGAGGTCGATCCCGACGAACAGTTCCCGGCCGTCGGGCAGCAGCACCGGCGGTCGCGGCCAGGCCGCGCTGACGACCGCGCGAAACGACTTGCCGGCAAACTGTCCGCCGGCGGGTCGCACGCGGAGGTCCCACGTCGCCTTGCCGGTGCGGACCGTCGTCAGGTCGCGCGTGAACAGCGGCGTGATCTCGGCGACGGTCGCCGGCATCGTCGCGGCGGTGCCGACGTGTAGCGCGACGGTCGTCGCGGCGACGGCATCGACGTAGACGAGGCCACGCGTGCCGCCCGCCTGCGCGGCGAAGAACCCGCGCCCGGGCGCGGCGAACCGCTCCCTCGTCACATCACTGAGCGCCCCTGCGGGGGTTGCCGATCCGACGGTCCAGGTCGCCGATCCCCGCGCGACGACGCGATAGTCGCGCGGCGCCGCGTCGCCCGAGAGCCACGAGCCGTCCTGCAGGAGCGTCCCGCCGAAGCCGGCGATCCGTACCGTCGTCAACGCGAGCGCGGTCGTGATGAACCCGGTCGGCGTCGTGCGGTAGAGCGCGGAGCCGCTCGTACCCACACCCCAGGCCGCGTGCGTGTAGCCGCCGGCGATCGGGTCCCAGTCGAGGCCCCCGACGCCGGCGAACGCCGGCACGCTCGCCGGCAGCGGCACGCGGTTCCACGCGTTCGCGAGTCGATCGAACTCGACGAGCGCCTGCGGCGACGACCCGTTGTCGATCGTCACCGGGTTGCCGTCCGCGTTGATCGTCCAGTTCGACCAGTTGCGGACCGTCGCGGGTCCGAGCGTGCCCGACCACAGCGTGCCGGTCACGGCGCCGGCCACCGGGTCCCAGCGAGCGAGCACGCCGATGCTGCCGCCGAGGTCGACGAGCCCCGGGATCACGACGTGGTGGTTGTCCGTGTCGACCGGCATGCCGAACGGCACGCCCCAGTAGGGCCATGCACCGCCGATGGACGTGACGATCGTCGTCGGCGTGTTCTGCGCGTCGAGCCTGAGCATCGAGTTCGTGCCCGGCGTCGTGTTGAACATCCCCGCGAGGACGCCCGCGTGCGTGCCCGCGACCTGCGCGACCGACGCACCGTGCGCGCACGCGAGCCATGCGGCAAACGCGACACACCCGACCGCGAATCGGCCGGCGACGAGCGACGAGAGCGTCACGGAAGCCCCCTCCAGAAGAATCTCCCTACGAGGTCGAGAATAGCACGGGAGCGCGGCGGAGCGCAATCGATGCAGCGTCGACCGACACGCGTCTCGAAACCGCGACGACTTGCGTCCGAGTTCCGCTGGCCGTCGTTCGACACAGCGCTATACTTCGCCCGACCCACGATGACCGGACAGCCAGGACGACTGATTCTCGAGGACGGCAGCGAGTTCAAAGGCACGCTGTTCGGTCGCCCCGTCGCGGTAGCGGGCGAGGTCGTCTTCAACACCGGGATGATGGGCTACCCGGAGTCGATGACCGACCCGTCCTACGCGGGACAGATCCTCGTCTCGACCTACCCGCTGGTCGGCAACTACGGCGTCCCGGACCCCACCGCGATCGACGAATTCGGCTTGCCGGCTCACTTCGAGTCGGACCGGATGCAGGTCGCCGCGCTCGCGATCTCGACGCTCGCCCACGACACGTCGCACTGGACCGCGTCGAAGAGCCTCCACGAGTGGATGGACGAATCCGGCGTGCCGGGCATTCAAGGCGTCGACACCCGCGCGCTCGCGAAGCACATCCGCGAAAAGGGCGCGATGCTCGCGAAACTCGTCCCCGAGGGCGAGGACATCGCGTTCGAGGACCCGAACATCACGAACCTCGTCGCGAAGGTGAGCACGCCCGAGCCGCGTTGGTACGGCGAGGACAACGACGGCCCGCGCGTCGTGCTGCTCGACACCGGCGCGAAGGTGAACATCATCCGCAGCCTGGTCCGCGCCGGCGCGCGCGTGCTCCGCGTCCCGTGGGACTACGACTTCTTCACCGAGGAGTTCGACGGACTCTTCCTGTCGAACGGCCCCGGCGATCCCAAGATGGCGGACGTGTCGATCGCGAACATCCGCCGCGCGATCGACGACGGCGGGATCCCGGTGTTCGGCATCTGCCTCGGCAACCAGCTGCTCGCACTCGCGGCCGGCGCCGACACCTACAAGCTCAAGTTCGGCCACCGCGCACAGAACCAGCCGTGCATCGAAGTCGGCACGCGGCGCTGCTACGTCACGTCGCAGAACCACGGCTTCGCGGTCAACGGGCACACGCTGCCCGAGGGCTGGCGCGAGTGGTTCGTCAACGCGAACGACGGCACGAACGAAGGGTTGCGGCACGAGTACAAGCCGCTTCGCAGCGTGCAGTTCCACCCGGAATGCACGCCGGGCCCGACCGACACGATGGACCTCTTCAAGCGCTTCATGGAGATGCTGCCGTGAACGTGCCCCCGCCCGCGGGCGCCGGCATCGCCGGCCGCAACGGCTCGCACCTCGACCTGCCGAAGAAAGTGCTGATCCTCGGCAGCTCGGCGCTGAAGATCGGCGAGGCCGGCGAGTTCGACTACTCCGGCTCCCAAGCGATCAAGGCACTGCGCGAAGAGGGCGTCCGCACGGTCCTCGTCAACCCGAACATCGCGACGATCCAGACGTCGGACTACCTCGCCGACGAGGTCTACTTCCTGCCGGTCACGCCCTACTTCGTCGAGCGCGTGATCGAGAAGGAAAAGCCCGACGGCGTCTTCCTGAGCTTCGGCGGCCAGACGGCGCTCAACTGCGGCGTCGCCCTCGAAGCAGCCGGCGTCTTCGCGAAGCACGACGTCCGCATCCTCGGCACGCCGGTGCAGGTCATTCGCGAGACGGAAGACCGCGGGCTCTTCAACGCGCGGCTCTCCGAGATCGACGCGAAGTATCCGCGTAGCCAGACCGCGCACAGCGTGGACGAAGCGCTCGCGGCGGCCGAGACGATCGGCTACCCGGTGATGATGCGCATCGCGTACGCACTGGGCGGTCTCGGCTCCGGACAGTGCAAGAACGCCGACGAACTCGAAGCGCGCGCGCGCGCCGCGTTCTCCCACACCGACCAGGTGCTCGTCGAAGAGTGGTTGCAGGGCTGGAAAGAGGTCGAGTACGAGGTCGTGCGCGATGCGTACGACAACTGCGTGACCGTCTGCAACATGGAAAACTTCGACCCGATGGGCATCCACACCGGAGAGTCCGTCGTCGTCGCCCCGAGCCAGACGCTCACGAACCACGAGTATCACAAGCTGCGCGAGGTCGCGATCAAGGTGATCCGCCACCTCGGCATCGTCGGCGAGTGCAACATCCAGTACGCGTTCGACCCGAAGTCCGACGACTACCGGATCATCGAGGTGAACGCACGCCTGTCGCGAAGCTCCGCGCTCGCGTCGAAGGCGACCGGCTACCCGCTCGCGTTCGTCGCCGCGAAGCTCGCGCTCGGCCACCCGCTGAACACGGTGCCGAACTCGGTGACCGGCGTCACCGGCGCGTGCTTCGAGCCGGCGCTCGACTACATCGTCGTGAAGGTCCCGCGCTGGGACCTCAAGAAGTTCCGGATGGTCTCGACCCGCCTCGGCTCCGGCATGAAGTCGGTCGGCGAGGTGATGGCGATCGGCCGCTCGTTCGAGGAGGCGGTGCAGAAGGCCTACCGGATGCTCGACATCGGCGAGGAGGGCATCATCCCGAACGACGGGATGGCGTTCGACGACCTGAAGGACGAGCTGCGCCACCCGACCGATCGGCGGATGTTCGCGCTCGCTCGCGCGTTCCAGCAGGGCATGAGCGTCGCCGAAGCGCACGAACTGACCGCGATCGACCGCTGGTTCCTCGAGCGCGTGCGTCGGATCGCGACGATGCGCGAGACGATCGCACAGACGGCGGGCCGCGCGCTCGAGCGCGACGAACTGCTCGGCTTCAAGCAGCACGGCTTCTCCGACCGCCAGATCGGCCTCTACCGCGACGGCGAGACCGGCGACGACGTGCGCGACGCGCGGCTCACGCACGGCATCCGGCCGTGGGTGAAGCAGATCGACACGCTCGCGGCCGAGTATCCGGCGCAGACGAACTACCTCTACCTCACGTATCACGGTGCCGAGCACGACATCGCGTTCAGCGAGAAGAACCAGGCGGTCCTCGTGCTCGGGCCCGGTGCGTATCGCATCGGCAGTTCGGTCGAGTTCGACTGGTGCTGCGTCAACACTGTCCGCACGTTGCGCGAGCTCGGCTACAAGACGCTGATGCTCAACTGCAACCCCGAGACGGTCAGCACCGACTACGACGAGTGCGACCGCCTCTACTTCGACGAGATCACGTTCGAGACGGTCCGCGAAGTGTTCGAGTTCGAGATGGCCCACGGCGTGATCGTCAGCATGGGTGGGCAGACGCCGAACAACCTCGCGCCGCGCCTCGACAAGGCGGGGATCCGCATCCTCGGCACCTCCCCCACCGACATCGACCGCGCCGAGGACCGGCACAAGTTCTCCGGGCTGTGCGACGCGCTCGAGGTGGGCCAGCCCGCGTGGACCGAGGCGACGTCGATCGAGTCTGCCGAGGCGTTCGCCGACGAGGTCGGCTACCCGGTGCTCGTGCGTCCGTCCTACGTGTTGTCGGGCGCCGCGATGGCGGTGGCCGAGAACCGGGAAGACCTCGACGACGTCCTGACCCGTGCGGCCGACGTCAGCGAAGACCACCCGACGGTGATCACGAAGTTCATCACCGGCGCCAAGGAGATCGAGGTCGACGCGGTCGCCAAGGACGGCGAGATCCAGGTCTACGCGATCTCCGAGCACGTCGAGAACGCCGGCGTCCACTCCGGCGACGCGACGCTCGTGCTGCCGCCGCAGCGCACCTACATCGAGACGACGCGCCGCGCGCGCCGGATCGCCGCGAAGGTCGCGAAGGCGCTGAACATCAACGGGCCGTTCAACATCCAGTTCATGGCGCGCGACAACGACGTCATGGTGATCGAGTGCAACCTGCGTGCATCGCGCTCGTTCCCGTTCGCGTCGAAGATCTTCCGCGTGAACTTCATCGACCTCGCGACGCGCATCATCATGGATCGGCCCTTCCGGTCGGTCGATGCGTCGGTGTTCGAGCTGGACTACGTCGGCGTCAAGGCGCCGCAGTTCAGTTTCACGCGGCTCGTCGGCGCCGACCCGATCCTCGGCGTCGAGATGGCGTCGACCGGCGAGGTCGGCTGCATCGGCGAGGACTTCGAGGACGCGTTCCTGAAGTCGCTGATCTCGGTCGGCTATCGGCTGCCGATCGAGAGCGTGCTCCTGTCGACCGGCCCGGTCGACTCGAAGGTCGCGTTCCTGCGCAGCGCGAAGGACCTGCACCGGGCGGGCGTCAAGCTCTACGGCACGCACGGCACCGCGCATTTCCTGAAGGAGAGCGGTGTCCCGGTCGAGCCGGTCCACTGGCCGGCCGAGAAGACATCGCCGAACGCGCTCGACCTGATCCAGGACAAGAAGGTCGATCTCGTCGTCAACATCCCCAAGGATGCGAGCGACGCCGAACTCGAGAACGACTACACGATCCGCCGCTCGGCGGTCGATCACGGCATCCCGCTCGTGACGAACATCCAACTCGCCCAACGGATCGCGAACGCGATCTGCAAGAAGACGCGCGAAGATCTCGAGATCCGCGCATGGAGCGAGTACTAGGCGGGTCGAGGGCGGCCTCGGCTGCGGGGGTAGCGGCGGCGCGTTGGGGCTCGGGGACGTGGTGGCCCTGGCTCGCTTGAAGAGGCGTCCCGTCGCGAGCATGGGCGCGGCGAAGTGAAACGGCGCGCCGGGCCGCGGGGCGAAAGTCAGTGAAACCGGAGCGGGCGAACATGCTCGCGCCTACATCGCTCGCCAGGGCCACCACGCCCCCGAACCAGCGGCTCGCCGGGGCCCCCGCAGCGAGGTCGCCCGAACCGCCGTCGGTCTCGCGGGGGTTGTCGGCGGGGTGAGCGGAGCGGGCGGGTCGAGTGCGGATGCGTTTGGCGGGGGTTGAACGGCGCCGGGGGGCGTTCGCGAGGCGTTGCTTGCGTTTCGTGAGCCGATTCTGCACCGATTGTTGCGATGTGTGCGCGTGGCGTGGTGATTCTGCACCCGATCGGCGGCGCGGTCGGTGCTTCGCGGGCACTTGGGTGCACGATAGGGCCGCCACGCGCAAGCATGCCGCTGCAATGGTGCAGATTCCGTGCGCCAAACGCTTCCAAACCCAACGCGGCTCTGGCCACCTCCCCGGAAGGGCTCCGAACCTGAGGTCGAGGCTGCTCGTATCGGTCCGGGTATCCTGCTCGCGGAGGTGTGCCGTGCGGAATGACAGGCGCTGGTGGTCACCGCCGGGAGCGGCGGTGGCGGATCGGGTGGATCGGTCTGCGGCTGTGTGGGCGGTGGTGGCGGCGGTCGTGTGGGTCGGGCTGTTCACGGTCTGGCTCATCATCGAGGTGTGTACGGTGCGCTTCTACGACCCGATGCTCGGCGGGCCCGGGCTTCGGGGCTGGGCGATGCTCGTCAACGGAGCGTTCGCGGTGTGGCTCGTCGTCGCGCTCGTCCCGCTCGTGTGGCGACGGCGACGCGACGACGCGGTGCGACGGATCGCGATCGTTGGCGCGCTGGCGCTGCTCGGCGCGGTGCATCTGATGCTGACGACGTTCGGACTCGTCGAGCGCGCGTTTCCGCGGGACGAGTTGGCGGGCCGCGTCCGACTCTACACGGACGGCCGGGCGCGGTGGTTGATCGAGGTCGACCGGGACGAGTTGGATCCGATCGAGGATCGGCTCCGTGCGGACCTCCGGGCGGCAGGCGGAAACGCCGCGCCGAGCGATCCCTGGCCGGGTGTGCTCGGTGCGGTGAAGAAGGTGCCGCCGCCGCTTCGGTTCCGGACGTTCACGATGCGCGTCGACGACGGGCGGCTGCGAATCGGCGATCGCGACTTCGGTGCAGTCGCGGCCGATCAACGAATCCTGATCCGCTACCGGACCGTTTTCGTCGACGGCGAACGGCGCGGGGCGTTCCGCGAGTAGCGACTACCGCTTCGAACGCTTCAGGCTGCGGGCGGTCTTGCGGAATGCTGCGAGGGCCGGCTTCGCGTTCGCGCGGCCGGCGGTGCCGGTCACGACGTAGCTGCCGTCCATCGCCACCGCGAACAGTTGGTAGACCGCGAGCGGGTGCCCGCCGTGTTTGGCGGTCGCGATCGCGGTGAGCTCGATCGCCTCCATGTCGTCGACCCGGATCGTCGCGGCGACGACGTCGGACACGTCTTTCAGGCCGGGAGTCGCCACGAGGCGCGCGCGGGCGGCGGCCTCGATCGAGTCGATCTTCTTCGGCGGTGTCGCGCGGCAGGCGATGAGTCTCGCGTCGCCGGGCTTTGCGAGGGGGATGCCGCCGTCATTCGTGAAGACCAGTTCCTCGCCGGATCGGCCCGCGAACCGGAGGCCGTCCACCGCGAGTCGGAAGCCGGCCGTCGCGAACGGATCCACGCGGCCCTTGCGCGCCCACTCGACCGACGTCACCGCGGCGTGCAACACCGTCGCGAGTTTCCTCGCGTGCGACTCCGGGACCGTCGCGTTCACCATCAACGACGCCTTGTCGTCGCCGATCAGCAGGATCCGCTTCTCGACCCGGCGGTCGTCGACGAGTTGGATCGCGTGGACGAGGATACCGCTGTGTCCGAGGAACATCCCGGCGCGCCGCGACACGACGCTCATCCCCTTGGTCTGCAGCGCCGCCGGAGAGAACGCAAGCGAGAGCGCCGCGAACGGCCCGGGAATCTCGGTCACGACGATCGACGCGCCCGATGCCACGTGCGAAAACCCGGGCGCCCCTTCGGCCGTCGCGAACCCCGCCGGCAACACGATCGTCGCCGCTGTGCCGGGAATGGCCGTGCGCTTCGGTCTTGCCTCATCGCCCGTCGGTACGGGACCGTCCTGCGTCGCGGCGATCCCCGCGACCAGCGCAATCGCACAGGCGACCTGAACTGCGTGCTTCATCACTCTTCCTTCCGATCGGCCTCACCGAACGCCCAGTCTACCAGCGCATCGGCAGATCCGTCGCGTCGCCACGCGACGAGATCAGTGCGGGCGCAGCATGAGGCAGCGGCGGATCGTCGCGAGGACGTCGAGCGTGTCGAGCGCGTCCTCCACGGAGAAACGAACCATCGACTCTGATCCGTCCCGCATTCGACGCAAGGCTGCGTCGAGCGCGTCCCGCGCACGTTCGGTCGGGTGCACGCGGAAGTGGTTGGCAACCCCTTCGACCCCCGGCCCGCCGGCTCGGAGCACGCGGCAGAATCGGTCGACGAGGTCGGGCGGACCGATCGTGCCGAGACTTCTCGCCGCCCTCCCGGCGAGCGACGCAGGCCCGTGGTGGACCGCTCGGTAGAGGGGCTCGATCGCATCGCGCGACTTCCAGGCGCCGAGCCGAACCGCGGCGACCATTCGCACGTCCGGGTCGGCCTCGGGATCGTCGAGCCACTCGATCATCGTCGGGGCGAGTGCCGGGCCGATCGAGTCGAGTGCGGCGCCGACGTCCCACAGGTGTCCGTCTTGCTCGAGGATCGTGCGGAGCACCGGCGCGGCCGCCTCGCCGACGACGCACCCGAGACGGCGAATCGCGTAGGTCTGCGCTCGATGCCCGGACGTCTGCGCCGCGGCGAGGAACAGGCGCTTCACGCTCCGTGTCGAGCCGAGCGCAGTCGCCGTGTCCGCCGCGTGGAGCCGCGCGTCCAGCGCCTGGGTCGTGTCGAACGCGATACGCTCGGCGATCGGGAGCGCCTCGGCGATGCGATATCGCCGCGCGATCGTCAGCGCCGCGCCGCGATGAATCGAGCGGCGATCGAGCGCATGCGGGAGCACCCAGCGAGGATCGGGCGCAACGAGCGATCCGTCCGCGAGCGACACGGCGACGAGTTCATACGGCTCGGTGTCTTCGGACGACGAGTAGGTGTAGTCGAGCGGATCCCCGCGACCGTGGCCGCGGTTGACGACGAGCACGAGCCGGCCGTGCGAGAAGAAGTGCCAGTCGCTCCACCACGTCCGCGACGTCGACTCGCCGAACGTCCGCTTGCGCCCGGCGAACAGCGACCGCATGTCGTAGGTCGCCAGCTCGTGCCCCCGCGGGTCGATCATCGTGACGAGCCGGCCACGCCCGTAGCGTTCACTGTCGACGAACACGAGCCGCGTCGGCGAGTGGGTCATGTAGACGTACCGCGGTACCGTCGCGACCTCGCAGCAGCCGACGAGCCGATCGGTCTCGCGCGGCTGGAGAATCCGATCCCAACGCCGCCACGCACACGACGCATCGCGGCGCGTGTCGCCCACGGCGCGGCGCTCGTAGATCTCGACCCGCACCTTCCGCTCGCGCCCCTCGCGCGTGACGATCGCCGACCACCGCCCGCACGGCGACGCGACCCGAAGATCTTCGAACCGCCAGTGGAAGACGTCGGCTCGCGCGGGCGCGCCGAGGATCACGAGCAAGACAAGAGCGGCGAACGCGCGCATCGAGGGGTCCCTTCGCCGGCAGTCTACCCGGCTTCCACGCCGGTGTCCCGCAATGGCGTCACCGCCGCCAGACGCGGCGGCCGTCGACCCAGGTGGCGCACGGGCCGTCGTCGTCGAGGGCGACGAGGTCTGCGGGCGCGCCCGGCGTGAGTACGCCCCCGTCGAGGCCGAGGGTGCGGGCCGGGACGGTGCTGGCCATCGCGACCGCGTCGTCGATCGTCACACCGTTGTCGATGCGGACGCGGCGCACCGCGGCGTCGAGCGTCAGCGTGCTGCCGGCGAGTGCACCGCCCTCGCGACGGGCGACACCGCCGTCGACGACGACCGGTTCGTCGCCGAGCGTGAAGCGACCGTCGCCCATGCCGGCGGCCGGGATCGAGTCGGAGATCAGTGCGACCCCGCGGATCCCCTTCGCGGCGATCGCGAGCGACACCGCGGTCGCGTCGACGTGGATGCCGTCGACGATCAGCTCGGCCGTCACGCGCGGGTCGGTCAACGCGAGGCCGACGAGCCCGGCATCGCGATGGTGAAAGCGCGCCATGCCGTTGTAGAGGTGCGTCACGACGCGCGCCCCGGCGTCGACCGCGGCGCGCGCGAGGCTCGCGTCGGCAGCAGAGTGGCCGAGCGCGACGACGACGCCGGCCGCGCACAACCGACGGATCACCGCGAAGTCCGCGTCGTGTTCCGGCGCGAGCGTCATCATCCGCACGCAACCGCCGCCCGCGTCGAGCAGCCGCTCGCACTCGGCGACGTCGGCCGGTCGGCAGTGTTCCGGGTTCTGCGCGCCGGCGCTCGCGGGATCGAGAAACGGTCCCTCGAGGTGGACGCCGACGAAGCGCGCACCGGGCAACGGCGGCGCGGCAGCCGCGACGCGCAACGTCGCGACGAGGCTCGCCTCGGGCGCCGTCATCGTGCTGACGACGAACGACGTCACCCCGTGGCGCGCGTGCGCCGCAGACAGGCGCGCGAGCCCGTCCGCATCGAGCCCCTCGGGGCCGACACCGTCGAGGCCGTGCGTGTGGATGTCGACGAAGCCGGGCGCGAGCCACGCGTCGCCCACGTCGATCGCGCCGTCCAACCGGTCGGCGTCACGATCGGGCAACAGCCGATCGATCCGGCCGTCGCGCACGACGACCCCGCGCGCGCCCGGCGCACCGGCGACGCCGCGCCCGGCGACGACCGCGAAGGACGATTCCCGTGTCTCGTTGCTCACGATCGACTACATTAGCAGCCCGGCGAGCCGGCGCCGCGGCGAATCTCCGCCGCGCCCGCGGGCCACGCCTCGAGACGAGGGCCGCCCCGTGTTGATCGACCACATCCCCGACGGAGCGATCCGCGTGCCGCTCGGCACGGCGACCGGTGACACGCCGTCGAAGGACGCGCTCGTGACCGAACTGGTCGACCTGCTCCCCCAGTCCCGCGACGCGAACGCCCGCGATCGGATCTTGAAGGCCGTCCTGCACCGCGAGAAGCAGATGAGCACGGGCATCGGGGACGGCATCGCCGTGCCGCACGGTGTCGCCGACATCGACGACGACCTCGTCGTGTCGGTCGGGATCGCCCCGGAACCCGGTGTCGACTTCCAATCGATCGACAAGCAGCCGGCGCGCGCGTTCTTCCTGCTCGTCGCGAAGCCGGCCGCGCGGGCGCTCCACATGCAGACGCTCGCGACGATCGCGCGCATGATGCAGAACGTCGACACGCGCGCCGCCGTGCTCGCCGCGACCGACGCCGACCAGTTGCGCAGCGCACTCGCACACGCGCGATGACCGATCCCGCCGACGCCACGCGCGAATGGGCGCGCGTCCGGATCGAGCCGCGCGGCGACTATCGCATCTTCACGACGCGGATCGATCACTGCGCGTCCCCGGTGGACGGTCACGTCCATCCGTTCGTCGTCATCGATGCACCCGACTGGGTCAACGTCCTCGCGCGCACCGACGACGACGCGTGGGTGCTCGTCCGGCAATTCCGGTTCGGCACGCGCACGACGACGCTCGAGTTGCCCGGCGGTGCGGTCGACCGCGGTGAGGACTTCGTGACCGCCGGCGCGCGCGAGTTGCTCGAGGAGACCGGCTACGCCGGCGACGCGACGCTGATCGGCGTCGTCACACCGAACCCGGCGATCCTCTCCAACCGATGCGGCACGGTGCTCGTCACCGGCGCGCGCCGCGTCGCGGAGCCGAAACCCGACCCGAACGAGCTGATCGAGGTCGTCACGATGCCCGATACGGAAGCGGACAACGCACTCCGCGACGGCCGGATCGACCACGCGCTCGTCGTCGCGGCCTTTCAGTGGTGGCATCTCCACCGCGCCGACCGGGACTAGCCGGACGGCCGCAACCCGTTGCGCGGCCGATCGTTTCCGAAGCCGCCGCCTCTCACCGCGTCCCACCTCGCGAAAAATCGTGTGAAACGCCGCGGGCACGGTCTCAGTCCGGGCAGTCGAATTCCGATACACCGGAAACGACGGTGGTGATCCTCCACGAGGACCACCCGGGGACATGAGGAAGAGAACGACCGTCGCGCCGCGCGCGCGACGGAGGCAGAAGGAGGAAACCCGTGGACGCCACTCCGCTGAGCGAGCGCCGAGAGACGATTCCGGCCCTGGCGCGCGACACCATGACCCACTTCGCGACCCAGGACGGCATCAAGGTGCCGACCCTGACCGCACGGGCCGAGGACCTGCTGAAGAGTTACGACTGGCCGGGCGGCGAGCGCGAGTTGCGCGCCGTCGTCGAGCGCGCGATGCTGCTCGCGGCCGGCGACGATCACGTCGACGCGCAACACCTCCCCGAGGAGATCGCGAACCCGAACGCGCCCCGCCGCCCCGTCGGCGAGATCATCCCGTTCGTCGAGGAGGAGCGCCGCATCCTGGCGCACGCGCTCGAGGTCACCGGCGGCAAGATCCCGGAGGCGGCTCGCCGCCTCGCGATCGGCCGCGCGACGCTCTATCGCAAGGTGAAGAAGTACAACCTTCGCTGATCGCGAACGCGAACGAATCGACGAGAGAGACCGCCGGGTTCACAGCCCGGCGGTCTTCGCGTACCCGGCCAGGTCGACGGCGCGTATTTCGGGTCGAGCCGGCGTTGCGAGCTCTCCAAGCGTGTGTTCTACTGCGGCCCCGCCGGACGCGAAGGAGCGACTCGAGATGCGATGGCCCGCCGTGTTGATCGCGATCCCCTACACGATCTGGGTCTACCTCGTCGTGACGGTCGCGACCGCGGTCTGCGCGACCGGCTACCTGCTGACGAGTCTCGTCTCACGCAAGCTCGCCGATCCGTGGGGCCGCGCATGGGGCGTCGCCGTGATGCGATCGATCTCGGTCGTCGACGTCGAGGGGCGAGAGCACTTGCCCGGGGACGCAGGCGCGATCCTCGCGAACCACTCGTCGTTCCTCGACATCCTCGCGTTGCAGTCGTTGCCGCTGAGCCTGCGCTTCGTCGCCAAGCGGCTCTTCTTCCGCATCCCGCTCCTCGGGTGGGTCTTGCAACGTCGCGGCGACGTGTTGATGGACAAGACGTCGGGCGGCGCGAAGCAGAACACGCGCGCGATGGTGCGCGCGATCGAATCCCGGTGCGGCGCCGAGACGCTCGCGACGTGGCCCGGCGACGGGCGCAAGCGCGTCCTCGTCGTCTTTCCCGAGGGGACGCGGTCACGCGACGGGGTGCTGAAGCCGTTCCGGACCCGCAACCTCGCGCGCCACATCACGACGGCCGGGCTCCCGGTCACGCCGATCGCGATCGACGGCACCCATCGCTTGTGGCCCCCCGGCGCGCTCCTGCTGCGTCCGGCACGCGTCCGCGTGATCGCGACGCCGCCGATCGTCACCGACGACCCGCAGGCACTGCTCGAGTCCGCGCATGCGCAGGTCGCGCAAGCGCTCGGCGTCGCGCGCGACTGACCGTTCACTCCTCGTCGAAGAACCCCCAGTGGCGCGCGCGGCGATCGTCGCGCGGCCGGGGCACCGACGGCGCGGCGTCGAGTTCGTCGACGTAGTCGTGCCGTTCGCGCGGCGCGGCCGTATCCGGCTCGACCGGCTTCGGGACGACCTCGTCCTCCCGGGCGATGCGTCGCGGCGGCGTGCCCGGGATCGCGTCGAGCGCGTCGTCGAGCCGGCGGCGAAGCGCGAACACGTCCATCGGTTCACGCGCGCTGAGCAGCATCGCGCCCGGCATGTCGGCGAGGAACGGTCGGAAGCCGTCGCGGTCGACGCGGTCGGCCTTGTTGAACACGACGACCGACGGTACCGCGCCGAGCGCCAGCTCCGCGAGCAGCGCTTCGACCGCGTCGACCTTCTCGAACGCGTCGTCGTCGCTCGCATCGGCGACGAGCACGAGCACCGTCGCGTCGGCGAGTTCCTCGAGCGTCGCGTGAAACGTCGCCTTGAGGTCGGCGGGAAGGTCGCGGATGAAGCCGACCGTGTCCGTCACGACGACGTCGCGCCCCGACGGCAAGCGCGTGCGGCGCGCGGTCGTTTCCAGCGTCGAGAAGAGCCGATCCTCGGCGCGCAGCTCCGCGCCGGTGAGTCGGTTGATCCAGGTCGACTTTCCCGCGTTCGTGTAGCCGACGAGTGCGAGCACCGGGACCTGCGCGCGCCGACGCCGGGTGCGCCGCAACTCACGCCCCCGGCGCAGCTTCTCGAGCCGCCCTTCGAGCCGGTCGATCGCCTCTTGTGCGCGTCGACGGTCGCGTTCGAGCTGCTTCTCGCCGACACCGCGGTTGCTGCCGATCCCGCCGCCGTCACGCCCGCCGCCGAGCCGGCTGAGCGCATGCCCCTGACCGACGAGGCGGGGCAGCATGTAGCGCAGCCGGGCGAGTTCGACCTTGATCTTGCCCTCGCGCGTCGTCGCACGTTGCGCGAAGATCTCGAGGATCAGCTGCGTGCGGTCGACGATCGGGAGCCCCACCGCGTCGAGCAGGTTGTTCGCCTGCGACGGCGTCAGCTCCTCGAGGAACACGACCGTGTCGGCACCGGTCTGCAGCGCGCGCGTCGCGATCTCGGCGACCTTTCCGGCGCGGACGAGCGTCTTCGGGTCGCGGAGCGCACGGCGCTGCACGACTTCCCCGACGACGATACGGCCACTCGACGCGACGAGCCGACCGAGCTCCGCGATGTCGCCGGCGAGGTGGCGCTCTTCGCCGTCCCGCGGCGTCGCGACGAGCAGAACGCGCCCCCCGCGACGCACGTCGTGACCGCTCGGCGAGCGCTCCCGGATCTCGTCCTCGATCGCACGGACGTGCGCGAGGAAATCCTCCGGCACCCGGTCGACCGGTTCCGGCCCGAGGATCGCCCACGGATGGTCGTCCGGGTTCGGCGGCAGCAGGTATGCGCGGGTCGCTCGCGGCGCGTGCCCGGCCGCCGGCACGGCGACCTGCACGACCGCATCGAGCCGCGCCCGGCGCAGTTGCTCGAGGTCGCGTTCACCGATCGTCCGGTCGTCGGGCGCGGTGACGATCGTGCGCACCCCACTGAAGCGCGCGGCGCCCGGGCGACCGTCCGGTGCCGGCATGTCGACGTGCTGTGCGTCGCCGACCGCGACCTCGTGGACGTGTCCACGTCGGCCGACGACCACGCCGACCATCCGACCGAGATCGCGCGCGAGTGCGACGAGTTCGTCCGCGAGTGCGCGGGTCACCCACGCTTGGACGGGAACCCGCCGTCGGTAGAGGAGCGCGAGCCGGCGGCGCTGGTCGGGCTTCAGACCGAGCGTCTTGCCGTGGATCCTACGCATCGTCCGGTGCGTCGTCGCGGCCGTCCGCCGCGACGGCCTCGGCGCGCATCTCGAGCGCGGTGAAGATGCCCCACAGCCCCATCGCCGGCGTGAGCGAGTCGCGCATGACCTCCAGTGGCGGCACGAGTGCCGTCACGCCGCCGTCGCGCACGATCGGAAACGCGAACAAGTCCGGCGTCAGTGTTCGCGTCGCCGCGTTGGCCGCGATCGCCAGGGCGAGCGCACCCACCCATCCGGCGCCGAGGCGGGTCGCCCACCACGCGAGCGGGATGAAACACAAGGTCACCGGGATCCGGGAGATCGCGGTCGCCAGCGCGTGGCGCGAGTCGTCGTGGACGTCGGCGAGCAAGCCGCGGAGCACCTCGCCGCCGAAGATCGCGACGAGGGCGAGCGCGTTGAGCGCGAGCAGCGCCGCCACGCGGGACCGCTCGGCATCGAGCCAGCCCCACCGCTCGCTCGCGGAGAACGCCGCGAACACCCACGGCGAGAAGCGGAGCGCGTCGCCGATCACGGTGGGCCACGGCGCCGCTTCGACCGCCGCGGTGTCACCGATCCGCGCGCGGAGCAGACGCATCGCGACCGCGACCACGCACGAGGCGACGACCCAGAGGGCGATGCGCGCCCCCAGCGGCGCGCGACGGTCCGACGCGGATTCCATACCCGCGAGGTTTATCGCATCGACCGGCCCGCCACAAGCGTCAGCGCTTGCGCATCTTCGACTCGGCCGCGCGGACCTCGGCGAGGCGGCGCCGCAGGTCGGCGAGGCGCTTGCGCAGCGCGGCGAGTTCCGCGTCCACTCGACGAAGGCGGGCCTCTTCGGCCGCAATGCGCGACGCGAGCGTCCGACGCTTCTGTGCCTCGATCGCCTCCTCGCGCTTGGCCCGCCGCGCGCGCTCCTCCGCGGCGCGTTTGACCGTTGCGGCGTGCCGTTCCGCCGCGATCCGCGCCTTGCGCGCCTGGCCGATTCGGGCCAGGTCGGTCGCCACCGTCCGGCAGCGTGACTGCAGCGTCGACGCCCGGGACGCGAATACCCGGTAGGCGTGTTCAGCGCGGGCGACCTGGATCGAGACCGACTTCGCGTCCGCCCGACGGAGCGTGCGCGACGAGCTCTTCGTGACGCTGCGGAACGACCGGTAGGCGTTCTTGGTCTCGGCCCGCGCCTTCGAGACGGCGGCCAGCGCCGGCGCGATGCCGGCCGGAGCCGTCGCCGTGTTGCCGTCGGTCGGTGACTGGGCTCCACGACGCTGGGTCCCACCGGTGCTCCGTGGCTTGCCACGCTGCGTCGCCGCGACGGGCCGCTTCGCCAATGCGCCGCGGGCGGCCGGGGTGCGCGGCGCGGACCGACGACGGTTCGACCGACCGGTGACGAGCACGCGCGCGGAGAGTTCGACCTGGCGACAGTCGCGCTCGAGTCGCGACCAGCGTGTCCGCGCGAGCCGCTCGAGTCGGACGATCCGCTTCGACGCGTCACGCCGCTGACGCGACAGCACACGCGCGGCGGCCGCGGATCGAGTCGCCGTCTTTGGTTTCTCCGGCGTCTTTTGCGGTGGCTTCTTCGGCGTCTTCTGCGGGGCGCGGCCCCCGGTGGGTCGAGGACGATCGTCCTCGTCGTTGGCGCGCGGTCCGCCCTTGCCCTGTGCGTCGGGCGCCGACGCCAGTGCGATCCACGCGAGCACCAGTACGAGCAGTCGCACGATCATCGCCCACCCTCGGCTCGGTCGACGCCGCGCGCCGACGCACGGAGCAGCTGCAACTCCGCCGCACACCGGGCGATCCCGTCCTCGATCCGACGGCGATCCCCGATCGGCAGATCCGACGACACGAGTTCCGCGCGCAACAGCGCGATCGTGTCCGCGAGCACCCGCGCTTCATTCAGCAAGTGCGCCGCGCGATCGGCGTTGCGATCGTCCAACCGATAGAGCGCCTCGGTCGTCCGCCGCGACGGATCGGTGATCGCGACACCGGCAGCGACCGCGACGAGCGCCAGCGCGGCGACCCCGACGAGGCGACGACGACGACGCGCGACGCGATCCTCGAAGCGGCGACGACCACGCATTCCGGCCGCGGCCCGTTCGCCGACCGGGTCGTCGATCGAGTCGTCGGGCAGGCCGCTCTGCGGCGCGCTCCACGCGGCGATCGACGGCGTCATCGACAGGAGCGCGATCGCGTCGGCGCGGCGCAGTCGGTCGTACCGGCCGCGGCAGCGCGGGCAACGCTCGAGGTGCCGGGCGATCCGGTAGTGCGCGATGCGACCGACCTCGCGATCGAGGTAGGCCGACAGGGTCAGGTCGTCGATCGGGCAGCGCGGCGTCCTCATCGGCCCGCCTCCCGCTGGGCCGGGTCGACCGCGCGCGAAGCCGGCGGCACCCGGCGCGTCGGCGGTGCGTCGACGAGCGCCGCGAGCGTCTGCCGCGCGCGGTGGATCAGGATCTTCACGTGCGTGACCGGGCGATCGAGGATCCGCCCGATCTCGCGGTAGCTCAGCCCCTCGAAGCCGCGGAGCGTGATCGCTTCGCGTTGCACCGACGGCAGGCGCGTCATCGCCTCGGTGATCCGCTCGCGCAGCATGCGCCCGCCGGCGCGATCGGCCGGCGTGATCGCCTCGACGAGCCGATGGTCGAACGGCGACGGGCCGGCGTCGTCGCCGCGCGCGACGTCCGACGCGTTCAGCGGCGAGCGCACCGCGAGTCGGTCGTAGCAGAGGTTTCGGATCACGCGGTAGAGATACGTCCGGAACGACCCGCGGCGCGGGTCGAAACCGCCGCGCTGCGCGACGACGTAGATCCGCATGAACCCCTCTTGGACGACGTCCTCGGCGTCGCGCTCCTGGAAGAGCAGCCGGAACGCGTAGTCGATCGCGGCGCCGCGATGGCGGCGGAACAGCGCGTCGAACGCCCCGCGCTCGTCGGCGCGGATCGCCGCCATCAGCTCTTCGCTCGTGCGGTCTCGGTTCGGATCGGTCATGCGCTCCCTCGCGACGGCGCTCGATACGGCCGCCGCCCGCCGTGGGTTACGAAAGATCGTGCGCGGGCGCCAGGATACCGGCGCGATGCACGACCGACGACCCGTTGCAACGCGGCCGGCCCGTCGGACGTCTCGGGACGAGAGCGCGTCGGTCCGGCCGGGCGAAGCGCGATCTGCTATAATCCCTGTCTGCGCCCCGACTTCCCTGCTCGCGGCGCGAAGGAGATCGAGGAGGACGACCCGTGGCATCCCTGCGCCGCCCGCTCGCCGCGTGCGCCCTCGCCCTCGTCGTGCTCGCGTGGGTCCACCCGGCGGACACCCAGAACGAGCCCGTCGACCCGGTCGGCGCGCGCGCCCTGATGGAACTCGATCGCCTCCCGGATCTCCGGCGTCACACGACGGTGCATCAGTTCGGCAGCTACGACCCGACCGGCGGCAACGACGACGGTTTCTACACCGTCAACTTCCTCTACCACGACGCGAGCCGGCAGGAGTTCGTCCTCGTCGACGAGCAGGGGCCGGGCTGCATCTACCGGATCCAGATGTCGGACCTGACGACGATCTACGGTCCGGTGCCGCGGATCCGGATCTACGTCGACGGCGCGACGACGCCCCAGGTGGACCTCGACCTCAACGCGTTCTTCTCCGGCCAGCATCGCCCGTTCATTCCGCCATTGGTCGGTAAGACGCACGCGTCCCCCGCACCGGGCTTCGGCTACTACTGCTACACGCCGATTCCCTACTCCAGCGGCGTCCGGGTCGCGCTGACCGGCATCATTCCGTTCTACAACATCACGCTGCACCGCTACCGCCCGGGTATCGGCCCCGTGCCGTCGTTTCCGAACGACGTCGAGATCGGTGGCGCGGCATCGATCTGGTCGCGCCCGCCGAACCGGCCGACGACCGTGCGCGCGACCGAGCAAGCGGTGCTCACGACGCTGCAGATCGGCTCGACCGCGAGCGCGACCGCACTCGACGTGCCCGGCCCCGGCCGGATCGCCGCGATCGAACTGACGCCGCCGGCGAACGTCGACCTGCGCGACCTGCGATTGCTCGCGTGGTGGGACAACGAGACGACACCGTCGATCGATGCGCCGCTCGGGCTCTTCTTCGGCGTCGGCGATCGCGCCTCCCCCACCGCCGGGCTGTTGATCGGCGCGCGCGGCCCGACGCTCTACTGCTACTTCCCGATGCCGTTTTGGCAGCGCGCGCGAATCGCGATCGCCAACGACGGCGCGACCCCGGTCACGGTCGGCGCGCGAGTCGTGCATCGGCCGGTCCCGACGACCGCCAAGGGTCCCGGCGTGCTCGGCTACTTCCGCGCCGCCTACCGCGCGGCCGATCCGGTCGCACCGGGACGCGACTACACCGCGCTCGACGTCGGCGGTCGCGGACACGTCGTCGGGATCGCCCTCGACGTCGCCGGCCGCGACACGTTCAACTTCGATACGTTCCTCGAGGGGGATGAACGGGTCTACATCGACCACGCCCGCACGCCGGCGATCCACGGCAACGGCACCGAAGACTGCTTCAACGGCGCTTACTACTTCTTCGGCCAGACGTTCTCGCGCCCGATGCACGGCGGCACGTTCCGCGACGTCGCACCGCAGCGCAGCCGCCGCGTCGTCTACCGGTTGCTCGTCGGCGACACCTGGCCGTTCGAGTCGCACATCCGCGTGGGCTTCGAGGTCGGCGGCGTCGGTCACGTCTACGGCCGCTACCGCTCGGTCGTGCACTACTACCACCAGCCGACGGTCGGCATCGCGACGACCGATCGATTCGACGTGGGCGACTTCACCGACGAAGCCGCACACGCGTTCGCGTCCGACGGCGGGCGGACCGGGACGGTGACCGGCGCCTACGTCGGCGACCTCGACGACGAACCGGTCCTCGACAGCGGCGTCGCCCTGCTGCCGAAGCGCTTTCAGCAGTTCGATCTGACGATCGACCCGCTCAACGACGGCGTCACGCTGTGGCGCCGGCTCGACCACGACAACAACGGGCACGCGAACCAGGTGGCCCGCGTCGAGGTGGGCGGGCAATTCGTCGGCACGTGGCGCACGCCCGGCCGCTACCTCGGCCACCTGCCGTGGTTCCCGACGCGCCCCGCACGCCGCGGCCAGGGCACGCCGGACAAGCGCTGGCGCGACGTCGCCTTCGAGATTCCCAAGTCGTTCACGACGGGCAAGAGTCGCATCCGCGTCAAGATCACGAACACCGGCGCGAGCCTGTGGAATGCCTACGAGTATCGTTGCGCCGTGCGTCGCACGACCCCCGCGGTCGATACGAACCCGCCCGGGGCACCGACCGGTGTCGACGCGCGTGGGCTCACCGATACGCGGATCGCGATCGAGTGGCAGCCCGCACCCGACGATGTCGGTGTCGTCGCCTACGAGGTGTGGCGCTCGACGCCGACGGCACCGGTGCAGACGCTCGTCGCGACCGTGCCCGGCCTGCGCCACGTGGACTGGGCCGATCCGGCGGTGCCGTCGTACGACTACCGGGTGCGCGCGATCGACGCCGGCGGCAACGTCGGTCCGTTCTCGCCGGTGGATTCCGCGCGCGCCGGCAACACGATCCACTTCGAGTTCGAGCAACTGCTGCCCGCATCCGTGACGTCGCCGGGCGACATCGCCGGCCAACTCGACCTGATCCTGTTCACGCACTTCGGGCGGATCTGGAGCGGCGACAACCAGGTGCTGTTCATCGGCAACGCCTACGGCGACCGGATCGGCTTCGTCTTCCCGGTGTCGATCGCGCGCCGCTACGAACCCCGCATCCACTACACGTCGTTCACCGGCACGACGTCGTTCGAGGTGCGGCTCGACGGCCAACTCCTCGGCACCGTGCATCCCCCCGCCGGCATCGGCCGCCGCACGGCGACGTTCCCGACACGCCTCGTGGCCGCCGGCCCCCGCGTGCTCGAGATCCGTCTCGTCAACGGCCCGTCGATCGTCTCGGGCACGCAGGTCGTCCTCGACTCGTTCGAGTTCCTCCCGCGCTGACCACGGCGGATTCCCGCCAAATGACCTGGACATGGACGGGAGATTGGGATTAGATTGCGCCAATTGGCCCTCGCCAGGATCCAATTCAAAGCCCCTTCGGATCTAAATTGGACCAGTCGATGCAGATCCCGATCGACCCGACGTCACCCCGCCCCGCGCACGAGCAGATCAGCGCCCACTTCGCGCACCTGATCCGCCGTGGGGTCCTCGCACCGGGCACGCGCCTCCCGGCGACCCGGCAACTCGCCAACGCGCTCGGGATCGCGCGTGGCACCGTGAGCCTCGCCTACGACAACCTCGGTCGGTCGGGCCTCGTGCGCACCGCCGTCGGCGCCGGCACGTTCGTCCTCGAGACGCCCGCGAGCGCGAGCGACACCCCGTCCCCCGCCCGGCCGACCGCGACGCGCTTCGATTGGCGCGGCTACGTCGGCGACCGGATCCCGCCCGCCGACGACACCGTCATGGCCGCGGTGCTCGAGGCGGTGCCACCCGGCATCGAGCCGATCAATCTCCTGCGGCCGATCCCCGACCCGTCGCTGGTGCCGCTGGACGACGTCCGCCGCGCGTTCCGCGACGTCAGCCGGGCGCTGCGCCCCGACGTCCTCGACTACGCGAGCGCGTGGGGCTACGCTCCGCTGCGCGAGCGACTCGCGCACGACCTCGCGACGCTCGGCATGGACCGGGCCGACGACCGCACGCTGCTCGTCAACGGCTCGCAGCAGGGTCTCGACCTCGTCGCACGCGCGCTGCTGCGCCCCGGCGACGTCGTCGTGACCGAGCGGCCCGCGTATCGCGGCGCGCTACGCGTGTTCCAGGCGAGCGGTGCGCGTGTTCGCGCGCTCCCGATGGATGCGTTCGGGCTCGACCTCGACGCCCTCGAGCGGACGCTCCGCGCCGAACCGGTGCGCCTGATCTACGCGACGCCCGCCTTCCACAACCCGACCGGTCGGAGCATGGACGTCGACCGGCTCAAGCGGCTGCTCGACATCGCCGGGCGCGCGCACGTGCCGATCGTCGAAGACGGCTGCTTCCGCGAGTTGCGCTACGACGGCACGCCGGCCCCGGCGCTGAAGGCACTCGACGCCCGCGGCCTCGTGATCCACCTCGGCACGTTCTCGAAGACGCTGTTCCCGGGGCTGCGCGTCGGCTGGCTCGCCGCGCCCGCGACGCTCGTCGACCGGCTCGCGCACTACCGCCGCGACGTCGACCTCGGCAGCGTGACGCTCGGCCAGGCGGTGATCCACCGCTTGCTCGAGGACGGCGTGCTCGAACGCCACCTCGACCGCATCCGCGAGACCTATCGCGCGCGCCGCGACGCACTCGTGACGCCGCTGATCGGCACCGGCCTCGAACAACGCCTCGACGGGGCACACCTCGACCCACCGTCGGGTGGCATGAGCGTCTGGATCGACTTCGATCCGCCGCTGAGCGGTTTCGACGTCGCGCGCCGGATCGCGACGCGCGGCGTCCTCGTGTCGCCCGGCGCGTTCTTCGACCCCGGCGGTGCCGACCTGCCGGGCATCCGACTCGCATTCTCCACCGTCGACGAGGCCGCGCTCGCGCGGGCCGCGGACGCGGTGATCGACGCCGTGCGCGAAGCGCGGCGCACACCCGAACGACCGGCCGCGTCGGCGCAACCGACGACGCCGGTGATCTGAACACCGAACACACCCGAGACGACAACTCAGCCATGAGGAGTGGATCGATGACGACGACGAACGGAACGGAGACCGGCTCGCTCCGGATCAAGACGGGCTTCGCCGAGATGCTCAAGGGCGGCGTGATCATGGACGTGACCACGGCCGCCGAAGCCGAGGTCGCCGAGAACGCCGGCGCGGTCGCCGTGATGGCGCTCGAACGCGTGCCGTCGGACATCCGCCGCGACGGCGGCGTCGCGCGCATGGCCGACGTCGCGAAGGTCAAGGAGATCCAGCGCGCGGTCAAGATCCCGGTGATGGCGAAGGCGCGCATCGGCCACTTCGCCGAGGCGCAAGTGCTCGAAGCGCTCGCGGTCGACTTCATCGACGAGAGCGAGGTGCTGACGCCCGCCGACGAGCACTACCACATCGACAAGTGGGGCTTCGACGTGCCGTTCGTCTGTGGGTGCCGTGACCTGGGCGAGGCCCTGCGACGGATCGGCGAGGGCGCGGCGCTGCTGCGCACGAAGGGCGAAGCCGGCAGCGGCAACATCGTCGAGGCGGTGCGCCACCTGCGTTCGGTGTCGACGGCGATCCGTCGCTTGACGCAACTCGGCCGCGAGGAGCTGATGACCGAGGCGAAGAACCTCGGCGCACCCTACGACCTCGTGTGTTGGGTGGCCGAGCACGGCAAGCTCCCGGTGCCGAACTTCGCCGCGGGTGGCGTCGCGACGCCGGCCGATGCGTCGCTCCTCCGCCAGCTCGGTGCCGAAGCGGTGTTCGTCGGCTCCGGCATCTTCAAGGCGAACAAGCCCGAGGCGATGGCGCGCGCGATCGTGCAGGCGACGACCCACTTCGACGACTTCGAGCGGCTCGCGGCCCTGAGCGAGAACCTCGGCGACGCGATGCCGGGCCTCGACATCGCGACGATGCCGGAAGACCAGAAGCTGCAGACGCGCGGCTGGTAGCGCATCGATGACGGCTCCGCGAATCGGTGTCCTCACGCTGCAGGGCGACTTCGAGGCCCACGCCGCCGCGCTCGCGCGGATCGGCGTCGAGGCCGTCGGGGTACGCACGCCCGAACGACTCGAAGGCGTCGACGGACTCGTGATCCCCGGCGGGGAGAGTTCCGCGCTGCTGAAGCTGATGGCACCGCTCGAGTTCCTCCCGGCACTCGCGGCCTACCACGCCGAGGGCGGCGCGATCTTCGGCACGTGCGCCGGCGTGATCCTGCTCGCGGCACGCGTCACCGACGGCGTCGACGACGACGGCTCGCAGACGAGCCTCGGGCTCCTCGACGTCGACGTGGCGCGCAACGGCTACGGCCGGCAGCGCGAGAGCTTCGCGACGCGGCTCGAGGTGCCCGCGATCGGCAGCGACCCGCTCGACGCGATCTTCATCCGTGCGCCTCGCATCACGCGCGTCGGCGACGGCGTCGACGTGCTCGCCCGTCACGACGGCGAGCCCGTGCTCGTGCGGAGCGGCCGCCTGCTCGGGGCGACGTTCCACCCCGAGCTCACCGGCGACGGCCGGCTCGTCCGCTACTTCGTCGATGCGGTCGTCGCGCCGCGCACCACCGAACCGGAGGTCCCGTGCCCACGAGTCTGATCGTCGTCTGCGCCGTCCTGGGGGTGGTGCTCCTCTGGTTCCTATTCACCTACAACGGGTTGATCGGGCGCAAGAACCGTTGCAAGAACGCGTTCGCGAGCATCGACGTGAACCTGAAGAAGCGCCACGACCTGATCCCGAACCTCGTCGCTGCATGCGAGGGGTTCATGACGCACGAACGCGAGCTGTTCACCGAAGTGGCGAAGCTGCGCGAGCGCGCGATACATGCGTCGGGCGTGAGCGCCGAGCGCGCGACGGTCGAGAACGCGCTGACGGGGCTCCTCGGCCAGATCCAGATGCGCGCCGAGGCCTACCCGGAACTCAAGTCGGGCGAGAACTTCCTGCACCTCCAGCGCACGCTCACCGAACTCGAAGAGCAGATCTCGGCTTCGCGACGCGCCTACAACGCCGCGGTCGAGTCGTTCAACAACGCCGTCGAGATGGTGCCCTCGAGCATCGTCGCCGGGATGATGAACTACGAGACGCGGCCGTTCTTCCGCGCCGAAGGAGCCGAGCGGGAGAACGTCCGGATATGAGCGGCCCGACCGCCTCGACCGACGCGATCGCGCAAGCGATCGGCCCGGAGCTGGACGCGCTCGAGCGCGAGCGCCAGCAGGTCCTGCGGCAGGCGGGCAGCGTCCTTCGAAAGCTCGGCATCACCCTGCCGATCGCCGCCGTGATTCTCGCGATCGCCGCGATCGGCTCGCAGGGCGGACTCCCCGCACCGATCTATCCGATCGCGATCGGCGTCGTCGCACTCGCGACGCTCGCGTTTCACTTCGGGCTCAAGCAGTCCAAGCTGAACGCATTCGCCGGGCACTACAAGCAGCGCGTCGTCGGGCGCATCGTCGAGGAACTCTACCCCGACGTGCACTACGACGCCGAGGCCGGGGCGCCGAAGGACGTGTTCAAGGCGAGCCGCTTGCACGGCCACTCCCCCGACATGTATTCGGCCGAAGACGGCTTTCGCGGCACGGTCGGCGACACCGACGTGCTCTTGTCCGAGGTCCACGCGCAATACCGTCAGACGACGACGGACAGCAACGGCCGCACGAGCACCCGCTACGTGACCTACTTCCGCGGGATCTTCCTCGTCGCCGACTTCCACAAGGCGTTTCGCTGCACCGTGCGTATCCTGCCGGACCAGGCGGAGCGACTGTTCGGCCGCTTCGGCAAGATGCTCCAGGGCTTTCAGCCGTTCAGCTCGGAGAAGCTCGTCTACCTCGAGGACCCCGAGTTCGAGAAGTCGTTCGTCGTCTACGGTTCCGACGACGTCGAGACGCGCTACCTGCTCAGCACGTCGATGGCGCGGCGCATTCTCGATCTCAAGGAACGCTGGGGCAGCGACGTGCGGCTCTCGCTGCACGGCTCGAACATCCACGTCGCGATCCCCCACAAGCGAAACCTGTTCGAGCCGGACGTGAAGCGACCGGTCGACGACGAGTCGCGCATCCACACGCTCGTCGAGGAGGTGCGCTCGTGCCTCGGCATCGTCGACGAATTGAACCTGAACACCCGGATCTGGTCGAAGGAATGAGCGATCCAGCACGACCGCGGCTCGACCCGCCCGACCTGCCGCCCGAGACCCCGGCGTTCTGGGCCCACTTCTGGACGCGCGGCGTCACGCCGTGGGACATCGGTCGCGCCCACCCGGTGCTGGACGACGAAGCCGATGCCCTCGCGGCCGGCCTCGCGTCGCGCGACGCGTTCGTCCCGGGCGCGGGACGCGGTCACGACGCCCTGCGCCTCGCCGACGCCGGTTGGCACGTGACCGCGGTCGACTTCTCGCCCGAGGCGGCGAGTTGCGTCGCGCAGGCGCTCGAGGCACTCGGTGGCGTCTATCGCGTCGCCGACGTGTTCGACGTGGACGTGTCGGGCGGCTTCGACCTGTGGTGGGAGCATACGTTCCTGTCGGCGCTCCCGCCGACGCACCACCGCGCGTGGGCGGACACCGCCGCCCGCGCGGTCCGCCCGGGCGGCTGTCTCGCCGCACTCCTGTTTCCGACCGACAAGCCGGCCGCCGACGGCGGCCCGCCCTACCGCGTCGACCTGCCGCTGATCGACGACCTGCTCGCCGGCACCTTCCGCCGCGAACGCGACCGGTCCGTCCCCCCCGGCACCGGCCACCGCTCGTTCGGCCAGCACTACGCGGTCTGGCGCCGCGACTGAGCCGCGCTAACGGCTGTCGTCGTCGGACTCCGATGGCGTATCGGTGGGTGCGTCCTTCGGGGCGTCGGTCGGTGCGTTGCCCGTCGTCGACACGGCGGCGAGTGCCGGCACCGGCTCGGTGGCCGGGGGCGTCGACTCGTGGTAAACGTGCACGTCTCGCTGCGGAAACGGGATCGAGATGCCCTCGGCGTCGAAGCGCTTCTTCACCTCGCGGGTGACGTCCCAGTAGATGTCCCAGTAATCGTCCGGCTTCGACCACGGGCGCACGATGAAGTTCACCGACGAGTCGGCGAGCTCGTGCAGGCGGATGTTCGGGGCCGGCGTCTCGAGCACCTTCGGGTGCTTCGCGACGATGTCCGCGAGCACGGCGTGGGCGCGATCGATGTCGTCGGCATAGCCGATGCCGAACACCATGTCGACACGGCGGGTGTCGGAGAGACCGGTGTGGTTCGTGATCGAGTCGCCCCAGACCTTGCTGTTCTGCAGGATGATCAGCTTGTTGTCGAACGTGCGCACCGACGTGCACATGATGTTCAGCGCTTCGATCTTGCCGTTGACGCCGCCGACCTCGACGACGTCGCCGACGTCGAACGGTCGGTAGAACAGGATCAACAGCCCGCTCGCGAAGTTGCCGAGGGTGCCCTGCAACGCGAGCCCGACGACGAGCCCGGCCGCACCGATGATCGCGAGCACCGGCGTCATGTCGACGCCCATCGTCGTGATCGCGACGACGAGGCCGACGACGAGGATCACGCGCCGCACCCACGACACGATCATGCCCTCGAGCAGGCGCGAGATCTTCGTCGCGTGCGAGAGGATCTTGCGCACCAGCCGCCCGATCAGTCCGGCGAGGAACCACGTCGCGATCAGCACCGCGAGCGCCTCGAGAATGCGCAGCGCGTAATCGATCCCGCCGTCGGCGGACAACAGCCAGCTCTTCACGCGGACCCAAATCGTGCTCGCGTCGCTCAGGTCGGCCTCGGCCCGCGCGAGCATCGCGTCGATGTGCTTTTCGATCTCGCTCGGATCGCCGCCACGGAGTTCGAACGCCTCGAGGGCGACCCGCACCCGCTTGGCGATCCGATCGCGAGCGGCCCGAAGCGCGACCGCATCTTCGGTGAGCGACTCGCGCGTGTGCCCCGCGTTCTTGACGCCGTCGCGGAGTTCCTTCGCCCACCCGCGAAGCTGCGCGGCATCCGCCTCGTCGACCGCGGCCGGCTTCACCTCGATCGACACGAGCGCGGCCCGCTGGGCCGCGAGGGCACGGACCGCGTCCGCGGCGGCCTTGCGGCGCTCGTCGACCGCGGTGCGGTTCGCGTCGCTCGGCGACTTCGCCTGGGCATCGATCGCGTCGGCGGCCTCCTCGAGCGCCTCGGCAGTCGCACCGGCCTGACGCAAGTGTGCCGATCCGCGGCGGATCTTCAGCTCGCAATCCACCCACGCTTCGACCTTCGCGCGCATCAGGTCGCGCCACGCGAGCGCCTCGACCTCGGTCTCCGCCTTCGTCAGCGGCCGCAGCAGCAACTCGAGCTCGGCCTCGGGCACGTCGGGATCGACGGTCGTGATCGGGGTCCACTGCGCCGCGGCGGTCGGCTGCGAACAGAGCCACAACGCGAGCGCCGCGACACCGAGCGGACGCAGCGACATTCGGATCGTCGTCTTCATCGAATCTCCTCTTCCTGACCGTCGATCGCGCACCGGGAGGGCGACGTCACCCCTTGAGCCACGGGATCGAGATCCAACCCATCGTCGTGCCGAGAAACGCGAGGCCGATCACGACGATGAACGCACCGCTCAGCACCGGCAGCACGCGGAACAGCGTGGCGACGCGACTCGAACCGTAGTGCTCGGCGATGCCGTAGCCCTTCACCGTCGCAATGCCGATGCCCACGAGCACGATCGCCATCCCGATGCTGAAGATCAGCGCGAGAAACAGCCCGAGGCCGATCGCATCGTAGCTCATCGAGACGGTGATGATCACGAGGCCCGTCGGACACGGCACCATCCCCCCGGTGATGCCCAGATAGATCACCTCGGAGAGCCGGGGCCGCGGCCGTTCGCCGCCGTTCGACGCGTCGCTCGCGTGGTCGTGCGCGTGTCCATGGTCGTGCTTGTGCTCATGCCCGTGCTCGTGTTCGTGTTCGTGCCGATGCCCGTGGGAATGGCCGCCCAGGTGGTCGTGCGAGTGCCCGTGGGACACCTCGGTGCCCGTCGCGAGAGCCCAGAGGTGGCGCACGAAGATGAACAGCCCGAGCCCGATGATCAAGATGGCGCTGATCAGCTCGAGCCAGTGGATCGCCTGATCCTGACGGAGCGCGAGTCGCGACACGTCGGCGAGGATCCCGAGCGCGAACACCGCCGCGGTGTGCGTGATCGTCACGGTGATCCCGAGCACGATCGCGTCCCACACGGTGCCGCGGTTGCCGACGAGGAACGCGCCGGTGATCGCCTTGCCGTGGCCCGGCGCGAGCGCGTGGCCCATCCCCCAAGAAAACGCGGCGATGCTGATCCAGAGCAACGCGAACAAGCCGTAGTCGCCGTCCTTGAAGAAGCGCCAAAAGCCCTTCGCCGCCTTCGACGAGAACTGCGGCTCCTCGGTGTCGGCCGGCGGATCCGACGGCGGAGCGGGCGTATCCGGCTCGGCGACCGATTCCGTGCCGCGCGGTCCGACCTGCCACTCGAGCGAGCGGAACTGCGGGGGCTGCTCGCCCGCCGGCAACTCCGGCACCTTGCCGTCGACGAGCTTCGCGTTCAGCGCCTCGTAGTGCGCGATGCGTGCCGTGGTCTCGGCATCGCCGGTCGCGGTCGCCTCGCCGCCGACCGCGAGGTGGGCGCGAACGAAGCCGACCGTTCGGTCCGCGTAGAGACGGTTCTCGAACGAGACGGCGCCCTTCGCGAAGGACAACGGCCACGCCGCGTGAAACTCGGCCGACACCTTCAGCGGGATGTTCGCGGCGCTGCGATCGCCGCCGAACAGGAACGCGATGCGCCGCAGCTTGAGCCGGATCGCGTCGTCGCCGATTCGCAACCGCAGCGACTGCTGCATCTCGCGGGCGAGCGCCCGCAGCCCGAGCCGCTCCTCGGTCTTGGATATCTGCCGATCGCCCGACGTATCGAGCCGCCCGCGGATCTCGGCCGACGGGAACTCGGCCATGTCGATTTCGACGCGGACGATCAGCTTGTCGCCGTCGCGTCGCAGGTGCACGACCTGGTCGATCGACTGTTCGCCACCGAGGTGCGCGAACGCCGGCAGTGCGATCGTCGCCCACACGAGGGCGACCCATGCGAGGCGTTTCATCGGTCGCCCCCGTTCTTCTTCGGTGTCGGCGGTGGCGTCTCCTGCGGCTCGAAGAGATCCGGCTCGTCGGCGCGCTTGATCACGTCGGCGAGGAACTTCCGGTCGAGCGCAGCGGTCTTCTCGTCACCGGTGCGTTGCGCGAATGCGAGCCGGAGGCGACGCACGCGGGGGTCGTCGGGATACGCGGTGGCGAGCGCCTTGATCATCGCGGCCGCGGATTCGTGATCGAACACGAGCGCGAGATGCGCATCGAGGACGTCGAGCAGGAGTGCGCAGCGCTTCGCGTCCCCGAACGTCGCGGCCTTCGGGCGCAGCGCCGTGATCGCCGCCTTCGCGCGGGCCGCGTCGCGCGCCCCGCCGCTCGTGTCGGCGATCGCGCGACGGCAGAGCGCCGCGACGACGACGTGCTCGACCGCGTACGCCATCGACGCCCGGACCTCGCTCGCGACCCGGTCGCGCGTCGCGGCGAACCGCGCCTTCGCCTTCGCTTCGCGTGCGACACCGTCGGCGAGCACCGCCTTCGCCTGCCGCGTTTCGTCGTCGTGGCCGACCGCGTCGCCGACGGCGATCATCAATCGCAGGTAGGCGTCGGCGTCGGGCAGGCCGGCAAGGGCCTCACGCGCATCGCGTCGGGCGCCGGCGTGATCGCCGAGCGCGAGGCGCGCCTCGCCGCGCCAGCGATACATGTCCTCGGCGAACGGCGGCTCCTCGGCGAGGAGCTTGTCGATGGTCGTCACCGCGCGACCCAGCGCCTCCTTCGCCTTCTCGTCGCGCCCCGCCTTCGCGAGCGCGAGGCCGTGCTGCACGAGATAGGGATACGCGGCGTCGGGCCCGTTGCTGAGACGCGCCGCGATCGCGTAGTCGGCGGCTGCCTCCTCGTTGCGGCCGAGCGCGAGCAACAGGTCGGCCCGCTGCTGGCGGTAACTCGGCCAATCGTCGGCGAGCGCGCACGCGCGGGTGATCGCCTCGATCGCGGCGGGACCGTCGCCCGCGGCCTCTGCCGCCGCGCACACGCGCGCGAGCCAGGTCGCCTGCCGGATGTCGTCGTCCGACGCGGTCGCGATCCGGCGGTAGACGGCCTGTGCCTTGGCCGGTTGCTCGAGTTGCAGGTAGCACTGCGCGAGCCGATCGAGCACGAGCGTGATCTGGCGGGTGTTGCCGAGACGGGCGGCCTCCGCCAGCGGCGGCACCGCTTCGGCGAACGCGTTGCGCTCGGCGCAGAACTGCCCGATCAGGGCATACGGGCGCGGGTCGTTCGGGTCGGCGAGCGACAACGCCCGGCACTCGATCAACGCTTCCGTCAGGAACTGGAGCCGGCTCGCGAGCTCGGCGCGTTCGAGCCGGAGTTCGGTCGCGCTGTGCAGCACGACGGGCAGCATCGCGTCGATCTCCTGGATGCGCCCGAGCATCTCCTCGGGCGTGCGGTGCGGATGCCCGACGCCGACGCGCACGACCGCCGCAACCGTCGCGACGACGGCGAGCGCGCACAACAGGCCGGGCACCCGACTACGCACCGGCGAGGTTCTCCGGGTTGAGCGGCTGGAGGTCGTCGGGCACGAAGCGGCCGTCCTTCCGGATCAACTCGTCGTCGAACCGGATCTCGCCGCCGCCGTACTCGGGCGTCTGGATCATCACGATGTCCCAGTGGATCTCGGACTCGTTGCCGTTGCTCGCGTCGTCGTACGACTGCCCCGGCGTGAAGTGGAACGACCCGCCGATCTTCTCGTCGAACAGGATGTCCTTCATCGGGTGCTTGATGTGCGGGTTGACGCCGATCGCGAACTCGCCGACGTAGCGGGCGCCGTCGTCGGTGTCGAAGATCGCGTTGATCGCGTCGGTGTCCGACGACGTCGCACCGACGATCTTGCCGTCCTTGAACTCGAGCCGGATGTCCTCGAACGGCTTGCCCTGGTAGATCGTCGACGTGTTGTAGTGGATCACGCCGTTGACCGAGTCGCGCACCGGCGCCGTGAACACCTCGCCGTCGGGGATGTTGTGCGACCCGGCGCACGGGATGACCGGGATGCCCTTGATCGAGAAGCGCAGGTCGGTGTCGGGGCCGGTGATGTGCACGCGGTCGGCCGCTTCCATCCGCTTGACGAGCGGCACCATCGCCTCGCCCATCTTCGCGTAGTCGAGCGTGCAGACGTCGAAGTAGAAATCCTCGAACGCGTCGGTGCTCATCCCGGCCGACTGCGCCATCGACGGCAGCGGCCAACGCAGCACGCACCAGCGGGTCTTGTTGACGCGGATCTCGACGTGCACCGGCTTCCACCAGTGCGTCTGGTAGTGCTTCATCCGCTCCTTGGGGACGTCGGCGAGTTCGGTCGCGTTGGGGGCGCCGCGCAGTCCGAGGTAGGCCTGAACCTTACCCATCCGGTAGGTCTCGTGGTCGGCGATCGCCTGGACCGACTCGGCGCTCGCGTTCATCAGCAGCGCCCGTTGCACCCGGTTGGACTTCAGGCTCACGATCGGGTGGGCGTCGACCGCGCGCACCTCGTCGACCAGCGCGCAGACCATCGTCTCGGGGATGTCGAACGCCTCGATCAGGATGCGGTCGCCGGGCTGGAGCGCGGTCGATTGGCGCACGAGCACGCGCGCGAGTTTTCGGTAGCGGGGATCCATGGGGTCGTCGGGGGCCTCCTCCGGCGGGGTGCGAGTGTGCGGGGTCGTCCGATCGGCAATTGTAATGCGGTCGCGCCGATCTTTCGGGTCTCCTCCCCGGGGAGTAGGATGACGGGCGATGATCCGGATCTTGATCCTCGCGTTCGCGCTCGGCATCGCGGTCGCCGCGGCCGCCTACTACGGCACCGCACACTACCTCGGCGGCGATCCGCCACGCCTCGCGCCGCGACGGGTGGACGCGTGGCCACGGCCGCCGGCCGGCGCGCCGCCCCACCGACTGGCCGCCCGCCTGCCCGATCTCGCCGCGACCGACGCCGAGCGACGCCGCGCCGCCTGGGACGCGCTCGTCCGATCGACCGACTACCCGCATCCGGCACGCCGACCGGCGGACTGGCCGCTCGAACTGCGGGTGCTGACGCGGCATGTGTTGTGGGCGCTCTACGACGGGCGGCCCTACCGCACCGGTGGCCGCGAGTTGCGGATCGCGATCGCCGACGCCGACGACGCCCCGGCAGATGCTCCGGCAGACGCCGTCGTCATTCGCTGCCGGCCCGATGCCACCGGCTCGTCGCCGATCCCGTGGCCCGAACCGATCGCACCGCGCGTCTCGCTTCTCGCGCGCGGCGACGCGCGGATCGAGCGCCTACCCCCGACCGGCGACGGCCGCCGTGCGTGGCCGTGGTTCGCGGTCCGCGCGTCCACACCGGTGGACGTCGTCGCGATCGTCACCCTGGACGACCGGCCTCCGCTGATCTCGAACCGCGTGCGGATCGCGCCGGGTCAGTCGACCAACGGCGAGTAGACCGTGTCGAGGAAGTGGTGCAGGATCCGCGCGGTCGCGCCCCAGATCCGACGCGGCGCGCCGCCCGCGTCGACGCGGTATTCGGGGTAGTCGCGGGGCCCGTAGCGCTGCCCGGCGAAGTGGCGCACGTGCTCGCGGTGCAGTGCGTCGAGGGCGACCGGAAACGCCGCGTCGACCTCGCCGGGTTGCGGCACGAGCGGCGACCCGCCGCGCCATGTCCCGACGCACGCGAGCACGTCGAAGCGACTGACGGCGATCGGGAAGTGCCCGAGCGTTCCGAGCAACCGAACCGCTTCGCGCGGCACGCCGACCTCCTCCTCGGTCTCCCGCAGCGCGGCATCGACGGCGTCGCGGTCCCCGGACTCGATGCGGCCGCCGGGCAGCGCGATCTGGCCGGCGTGCACGCTCATCGTCGTCGGACGCTCGATCATCGGGACACAGAGGCCGTCCTCGTCCGGCACGAGGAGCAGCAGCACGGCGGCCGCCCGGTAGTCCGGCGTCGGCCGGAAGTGCGCGGGTGTCTGCGCGATCCGCTCGGCGATCGCGTCGATGCACACCGGCATGTCCCGCGTCAGACGATCTTCGCGTCGCCGCTCGTGCTGCGAATCAGCGCGCGAATCGCCTGCTGGCTGGGCGTCGTGTCCGGCGACTTGAGCAGCGGGGCGCCCTCGACGTCGCCGTTCTTGATCTTGAGCTTCTTCACCATGCGCTGGGCGAGTTCGCGGCACGCGGCGCGGGTCGCACCGAGCTTGCCCTTCTTGTGCCCGTCGATCAGTCCGCCCGCCATCTCGGCGTGCCCGCCGGCGGTACCGTCGCGGCCGACGACACTCTTCAGCAACTGCCCGGCCTCGACCTTCGGATCCCTCGAACGGAAGCTCAGGCACAGGTCGCCGTTGAAGCGCCCCATCGCGAACGCGAAGCGGACGTGCTCGAGGCGGAGCATCAGATCGGCGCACTCGCTGACCATGTCCGGGTTCTCGACGGTGCCGAGCACGCTCACGACGAGCGGTCCGTGCAGCGTGGTCCCCTTGATCGCGCGGTCGAGCATCACGAAGTAGACCGCCGTGAGCGGCGCATTCTCGATCCCCGAGACGATGTCCTTGCGGACCTTCTCGAAGAGCGCGAGGTAGGCGTTGACGTCGGCTCGCGTGACGCCGCGCCCGAGGTTGTGCGTCTCGGACTTGATCCCGTAGAACAACGCCGTGGCCATGCGGGCGTCGATCCGCAGCCCGGCGGTGTCGGCGTATTCGTACATCATCGTCGCGGTCGCGCCGAGCTTCGGGCGGATGTCGGCGTAGACCGCACGCTTGGTCGCCGGCAGCTTCGGATGGTGATCGAGCACGATGTGCGGGTCGACCCCCTCCGGCAGCGGGTTGTTGCCGGTGCCCGGTTGGCTGTCGACGAGCGCGTAGGCGTCGAAGTCGTCGCGGTCGATCAGGTTGAAGTGGAGCAGGTCGATCCCGAGCAGCCGCACCATCGACTGGTTCTCGGCGCGACCGATGATGCCGCCGTAGACGACCTCGGCCTTCGCGCGGGTGCGTGCGTGGATCAATCGCTGAAGCGCCCATGCCGACGAGATGCAGTCGGGGTCGGGGTTGAAGTGGGTGAGTACGCAAACCCGCTTGCAGCCTTCGACGGCTCCGAGCAGATCGCGCAGTCGGCGCTCGCGCACGGTTCCCATTCTTCGCTCCACAAACGCAAGTCGAGAAATTGACGGCACTTAGCGGCGCGCGTCGGAACTCGACCCTTCGAGTGCTTCTACCGCCCCCCCCGCCAAATGGCAAGGCCCAAGCGAAGGGCCGAATCGGGCGGTTCTCCACAACCGGTTGTTTCCAATAGACTTGTGGACCCGAGACGGTGGCAGTGTCAGATTCTCCGTCGCGGTGCCCCTTCCCCACTCGGCGGACGATCGTGACCACGGCTCGAACCCAACTCGTTCTCCTCGCGCTCACGCTCGGCATCGCAGCCGGCGGTCTCTTCATTCCGGCACCCCGCAGCCCGGAGCCGCCGGCGCTGACGATCCTCGCGGCCGACGGCGCCGCGCGCGCCGCGCGTACGCTCGGCCGCGCCGCACCGTTCCAACCGACCGAGGTGCGCACGCGCCCCAGTGCCCTCGTGCCGACGGCGACCCGGCGTGGGCCGAGGCCGGACGTCGTCGTCGTCGGGACCGACAGCGACGCGCTCGGACGCCTTCGCGCCGACGGCATCGTCGGCGACCAAGGCCCGACGCTGCTGACCCTGCCGCTCGCACTCCTGCTCCCGCGCGATCGAGCGGTCCCCGCCGCGCCGCTGCTCGCGCTGACCAGCACGGCCACCCGGCGCATCGCGGTCCCGCCGATCGAGACCGACGCGGGGCGACTCACCCGCGACGCGCTGGACAACCTCGGCCTGTGGTATCGCCTGCTCGAGCAGGGACGACTACGGCGCTGCCGCTCCGCCGCGGCCGTCGTCGCGATGGTGCGCAACGGAGACGCCGACGCCGGCATCGTGCTGCTGCCGGAGGCCGTCGGCGACGCGCGGGTGACGATCGTCGCCGACGCATTCCCGACCGGCAGCTACACGCCGATCACGTTCGGTGCATTCGCGGTGCACGGCGCGCCGAACCCGGGCGCCGCGGGCGCGTTTCTGACATGGCTCGACGGCAAGGGCGCACGCGCGATCACGGCGGCGCTCGAGTCCGGTCGCTGGCCGGCGACACCCCCGAAGCGACGCGGACACGTCCTCGACGTCGTCCTGCTCAGCATCCGGGCAGCGTGCCTCTCGATCATGCTCGTCTTTCCGATCGCCGTGGTCCTCGGCGCCTGGCTCGCCGGCCGCCGGTCCGCATGGGCGCGCATCGTCGGCGCGATCCTCGACATGCCACTCGTCCTCCCGCCGGTCGCGGTCGGACTCGCGATGCTGTGGCTCCTCGCACGCGACGGCCCGGTCCACCGGCTGACCGGCATCACGTTCGCGCACACCTGGCAGGCCGGGGCGCTCGCCGCCGGGTTCGTCGCCCTGCCACTCGCGTTGCGGCCGATTCGACGGGCGATGGAGGCGATCGACCCGCGCCAGCAAGACGCGGCCGCGACGCTCGGTCTCGCGGCCTCGACCCGGCTCCTCTTGATCCGGCTTCCGCTCGCGGCACGCGGCATGCTCGCAGGGCTCGCACTCGCGTTCGCCCGTGCGATCGGTGAGTTCGGTGCGACACTCGTCGTCGCCAGCGCGCTGATCCCGTCCCACCACACGCTGGCACGCGCCCTCCTCGAGGACGCCGAGTCGGGCGTCGCGCCGGGCGCCCTGCTCGGTGTGTCGGCGGCGATCGCCCTGCTCGCGACGTTCGCCGCGCAGTGGTTCGAGCACGACCGGAGCGTTCGGCGATGAGCGCGTTCGACATCGACGTCACGGCCCGGGACCGCGAGCGCGACGTTCGCCTCCAACTGCGCGACGCCGGCCCGTTCGCGCTCGTCGTGGGCGACCCGGGTGCGGGCAAGACCGCGCTCGTCGAGACGATCGCCGGGTTGCGTCGACCGCGCGCCGGGCACGTCCGCGTCGCAGGGCGATTGCTCACCGACGCAGACGGCGGTCGGCACGTGCGCCCCGCACGCCGCGGCGTGGGCTACGTCCCGGCCGGCGGTGGCCTCTTCCCGCACCTCACCGTCGAGGAGAACCTCGCGATCGGCGTGCGGCGTGTCGATGCGCCGGCGATCGAGGCGCTCGAGGCCGCCGTCGCGCGCTGGTCGTTGCGAGGTCTGCTCGGCGCGGGGCCCGACGCGTTGACGCCCGCTCGATGCGTCGAGGTCGCCGTCGCACGCGCGCTCGGCGCCGGGGCGACCTGGTTGCTGCTCGACGGACCCGACCGCGCGACCGGCGCGAGCGGATGGACGGCGTTCCTCGACGCGATCGCCGACCTCGGCCACCCGGCGATCGTCGCGTGCGAAGCCGCCGCGGCGGCAATGGCCCGACCGGCCTGGTCGCGCCACCCGATCGACGCGCGCCCACCCGAAGGACCGTAGCGGTCAGAGCGCGGCGAGCACCTCGGCGACCGCCGACGCGGTCGGGCGGTCCGCCGGATCCTTCGCGAGCATCGCGCCGATCGTCTTGCGCACCGGTGCCGGTGCGTGCGCCGCTTTCATCGTCGCGGGCTTGCCCTCCTGCAAGCGCTCGACGAGCGCCGGGAACGTCTCGGCGGGGAAGGGCAACCGTCCCGTCAGCAGCTCGAAGAAGCTGACGCCGAGCGCGAACACGTCCCACTCGAACGCCGGGACCGCGCGCGGATTCATCGCCTCGAGCGGCATGTAGAGGAACGTGCCCATGATCGCGCCGTCCTCGGCGGACGGCACCTTGCCGCGCTTGCCGGCGATGCCGAAGTCCACGACGACGGGTTCACCGTCCCCGTCGAGCAGCATGTTGCCCGGCTTGAGGTCGCGGTGCACGACGCCGGCGTGGTGGACCGCGGCGACCGCGTCCGCGACGCGACGCATCAACGGCAGCGCGTCGTCGAATGCGATCGCGCCGTCCGACTGCATCCGGTTGTGCAGCGACGGCCCCGGCAGGTAGTCGGTGACGTAGAAGAAGCGATCGTCGTTCCGACCGCACGCGTAGATCTTCATCACCGCGGGATGGTCGACGAGTCCGACCGCCTCGAGTTCGCGCCGGAACCGCGCGACCTGCTCGGCGTCGCTGGACAGCGACGGCTTGAGCATCTTGATCGCGACACGACGCGGCATCGCCTCGTCCATCGCCTCGTAGACGACCCCCGCGGTGCCCTCGCCGATCTCGCGGATGATCTTGTATTCCTTGACGGTGCCGCGCATGCCGTAGAGGCAAAACTCGCGGAAGAACCGCAACGACGAGCCGTCGTGCCCTTGATCCGGACGCGTCTGCTCGAGGCGCCCCTTCTCGCGCTCGACGGCCTCGAGTTCGCGGAAGAGGCAGTGCTTGCGCGCGACCTTGGACGCTTCGGTGAGGATCGCGATCGCGTCGTCGCGCTGGCCGACCTCGAACTTCGCCTGCGCCATCAGGCCGAGCGCCGGCACGAGTTCGGTCGCGCCACCGTGTTTGCGCAGCACCTTCGTCGCGCCCTCGAGCAGCGTGCACGCCGATCGCGGGTCGCCCTGCTCGAAGTGGATGTTCGCGCGCAGGCAATCGGTGATCGCGGCGCCGCCGGGCACGTTCGCCTTGCGATACGTCTCCGACGCGGTATCGAGGCGTTTCCGCGCCTCGCCGAGTCGACCGCTGCGGCGTGCGACCTCCGCGAGTTCCTTCGTGATGTCGGCCACCACGGCCTCGCCGCGCTCGCCGTCGCGCAGCCGCTTCGCGAACATCAGCCCCATCTTGAGCTTCTTGTCGGCCTGGTCGAGCTTGCCCTGGCCGACCATCGAGCGCCCGAGGTCGCCCATCGTCGACGCGACGCGGCGCGCATCCCCGCACTCGCGCGACAGCGTGAGCCCCTCTTCGAGGTAGTGTTGCGCCTTCGGGTAGCGCTCGAGCATCAGGCACAACTTGCCGAGCAAGCCGAGCGTGACCGCCTGGCCGAAGTAGTCGTGGATGAGCCGCTTGAGTTCGAGCGCCTTGAACAGGTAGGCCTCCGACCGACCCGCCTCGCCCAACTCGCGGTAGAGGTCGGAGAGGCTGTCGTAGGCGAGCGCCTCGTCATCGTGACGCCCGCTGCGGCGCGCGGCCTTCACGGCGCGCAACAGATGCAGGCGCGCGGCTTGACGATCGCCGGCGGCGAACGCGAGCAGGCCGCGGAAGTGTGCGACCGCCGCGTGCACCGGTTCGTCGGCGTCGGCGAGCCCGTCGAGGATCTTCGCCGCAGCGCCACGATCGCGCGCGCGACCGCGGAGGATGTGCGCGAGCGCCACGTACGCGCGGGCGCGATCGCGCGCCGCCGAATCGCCGATCGTGCCGAACGCGTCCGCGGCGTCGCCGTAGGACGCGATCGCGTCGTCGTGGCGTTCGAGGTCGCGCAGTGTCCGGGCGCGCTCGAAGTGGAGCGCGCCGGCTTCGGCCTCGCCCGATTCGGCCAGACGCGCATCGAGCGCCTCGAGGCGCTCGGCGAGGGACGCGGGGAGCGCGCTCGTGTCGAGCACGTCGGCGCCCGGACTCGCGGGCGCTTTCGCGCGGCGCCGCGTGGTCTTCTTGGCGGGTTTCCTGGCGGGTCGCTTGGCGGGTTTCTTCGTGGATTTCGAGGCGGTCGTCTCGGTCGTGCTGCGTCGCTTCGTGTTCTTCGCCATGCGCCCCGTCATCCGCCCTTTCGTCTCGACTCGTTGCTCGCGTCGTGGTGCGCGGGCCGGTTCGTGGCCGTCGACGACGCGCCACGCGCAATTCCGCTAAACGTCGCCCCGCCGGATCGCCGAAGACCGAGAGGTCCGACGGCACGGAGGCTCGTTCACGACCCCCGTAACCGATTGTCTCATTGTCCGTAACCGAATGCCCAGCGCACCCCCGAATGCGACCGCCCGATTATAGCAACCCTGCCCGTGGCGTGAACAGGCGGCTGCCGCCTGTGTCGCACGAGCTGCCGCGTCCAGACGATCTCGTGGTAGGGATCGTCGACGTGCCGGCGGTCCGCGAGCGGCTGATCGACGCGGTCATCGTCGCGATGACCCGCGTGCGACCGGTCCGCGTGCGGATCGATGCGTTCGACGCATCGACGGCCGAGGCGTGGCGGAACGCGCTTGCACGCGCCGCGCTCACACCGCGCGCGACCCTCGTGACCGAGCCGGACGACGGGTTGCACGAACGCGTCGACCTCGTGCTCGATGCCGGCGACGGTCGAGCCGCGACGCGCGCGCTCACCGACGGATGCGCCGCGATCGCGCTCGCCGAACGCGACGCCGCGGTGACGATCGCGAACGAGCGAGCCGGCGCGATCCTCGATCGTCTCGACGGCGACGCGCTCGCGACGGCCTGGTTGCCGTTCGCTCTCAATCCGTACGTGCGAAGGGCGGCGACTCGCGCTGCTCGCACGGTCGCCGCCCTCCGCTCGTAAGCGTCGTTCGACTCTACTCGATCGACGTGCCGCCGACGGGCTGGACCACCTGGTGCACCCAGGGACCGTCCCAGACGATCATGTCGAACTCGAATCGATCGCCCGGGCCGAACGGCACCGGCGCGAACCACGTCTCCCGGAACGCACCCGGGTCGTGGCGGAAGTAGCGACTCACCACATCGGTGACGTCGACCGACCCGACGCGGAGCGTGCCACTGTAGGTACGCCACCCCTCCGGCGCGATCGGGTGGTTACGCGTGACGCGGAAGCGCAGCGACGTCCAACCGTCGGCCGGCTTCTTCGGGAAGACCTCGCACACGATCGGCGGCGCCGTGCGTCGCATGTATTCCGCGAAGTGCACGACCTTGCCGTAGCGCGACAGCCAACCGAGGATCTTCGACTCCGACCGCGGATAGGTCGTCGGACGCATCGTGATCGGCACGAGTTCCTTCGGATCGTCGCGGTCGAGCGTCGTGGACTGCGACGAGTAGTAACGCCACAGGTCGCTGCCGATCGCGAGCGCGGTGTCCTGATACAGGTCCGTGCCGGTCGCGAGATACGCGTAGGACAGGCCGTCGATGATGTGGGCCATGTTCACACGGCGCATCTGGCTCCGCTGGTTCGGATCCGGGTGCCAGAAGTACCACATCGTGTACGGCGTGTAGGCGTTGCGCGCCCCGGTGCCGCCGGCGAGCGGCCCGAAGCCGTTCTGCCCCGACGTGAACCACTTCGCCATCCGGTCGAGCAGCTGCCCCGCCATCCGATCGCGCTGACCGGTGTGGTGGTAGTACTTCCCGAGGCCGTTCATGTAGATGCCGAGCATCCACGGCATCTGGTAGCTGTTGCCGGCCAGGTAGTAGCCGCTCGTGTTCTCGGCGGTCTCGTAGTTGACGAACGCCTGCACGATGCGCTTGGCGAGTTGCAACGCCCGCGGCTCGTAGCAGTAGTCGTAGAGCTCGGTGAGCCCCATCAGCGACCAGCCACCGGTGCGCGCCTCGTGGGTGAGGCCGTAGGTCGGCGCCCCCATGCGGCTCCAGTAGGCGTCGTAGAACGCGAGCGTCTCGAGCGCGGCTTCCTTGGCGAACTCGTCACCGGTCATCGCCCAGTAGAGCAGCATGCCGTGGATCCACGTGTGGCTCGGCGTCGGGGGCACGGTCATGTCCCCGTGGTGCTCGCCCTTCTCGAACCGCTGCCCGCCGCTGATGTTCGAGCGGTCCGCGGTCGTGTGATACTGGTCGATGTCCATCCGGTGGCGCGCCATGACCTTGCCGAGTTCGAGCAGTTCCGGATCCTCACCGCGGATCGCCGAGAACAGCGTCGAGAACGGCCAGTCGTAGTGGCCCTGGCAGTAGCCGTCGCCCCACGGCGTGTCGCCGTAGTTCATCCAGCCGTAGAACTGCCGACCGCCCCACGTTCCGCCGCGACGACGGAACTCGTGGTAGGTGACGTGGCCGAGCAACGACTGGTAGTCGACCGCGACCGGATCCCACTTCATCCGCTGGAAGCGCTCCCAACGATCCAGGTCGATCGCCGTGTCGCGCGAGAACTGCGCGTTCTTGTACCAGTCCTCGACGTGGGCTCCGTACTGGATCGCACGCGAGTCGAGGTAGACGTCGGGCGACGCCATCGCGACGAGCGGCGTGTTGAACTGCTCGACCGCGTCGAACCCCGGATCGTCGCCCGCCGCGTAGAAGTGCAGGTAGATCTCGTGGGTCTTCTGGCGGCCGCCGCCGAACGTGTAGTCGTCCTTCGCGGTCGGCGGAACCGGCGCGCGCTGGTAGTAGCCGTCGTCGTTGTAGTCGCCGAACGCCGGCAGGATGCCGACCGAGACGGAGCCGTCCCCGCGAGCGGTGAGCGACTTCGGGAAGTTCTGCCAGAAGTCGCGCAGGCCGACGACGACGCCGGCGTCGCCGCGGAAGACGTTCATGTAGCCGGGATCGCGACCCGACTCGTCACCGTCGTCCATGCCGCCGTCGGTCGTGACCAGAATGCCGTTCTCGTCGACGATACGCCGCACGAAGTTGTCGTGCAGGTTCAGGTTGGTATCGGTCACGGCCGAGGTGCTCGTCGCGCCGGCCATGTCCTGCTGCAACTCGCGCACCTGACCGGCGCCGAGGCTGTAGGTCTCGTCGCGGAACGCGACCGCGGCCGGCTGCGAGCCGAGGCGGCACGCGAGGTCGAGGCGCACGTCCTGCAGGTAGACGGGACCCGCCGTCGTCGCGTAGCCGTAGGAGTTCGGGTTGCGAAGCGAGTAGAACACGCGCACGCCGGTCTCACCCGAGTAGGCGTGGATGCGGACCGTGTATTCCAACAGGTTGTTCTGCCCGTCGGAGTGCGTGCCGGTGACCTTGATCACCGCGCGGTGGATGCCGTTCTCCTCGACGACGACGCTCGACGGCGCGATCGCGGCCGACGAGAATGCGTTGCCGTTGTAGTCCCGCACGACGAAGCCCGTCGCGGTCGACGACTGCAGCACCGGTCGTCCGAGCACCGACAGCGTGTCGAACAGGTTGCCACGCTGGTTGGAGATCGTGAACTTCAGCGGTCCGGTGTCGACACTGACCCCGGTGCTGGACTCCTTGACCATCCGCCCTTCGGGCATGTGGGCGCGCGTCTCGTCACGCAGCCACAGCACCTCACGGCTACCCGCACGACCTTCGACGTGTACCGTCACGAGGAGCCACTTGATCGGCTTCGTCGTGTCGGACGCCGCGCCGTGCCAGCGCGCGAGCACCTTGAACTGCGCGGGCACCTGGTGCCCCGACTCTGCGAACACACCCAACCGATCGACCGAGCGAATCGCCTGGTCGAGCGGCAGCGGCACGCCCGTCGTCACGTAGGCCCCGTACCGGGCCACATTTGCCGTCTCGAACACCCGAATCGGGAGATCGAGGTTCTGACTGCTCGCGGCAGAGGCCAGGACGAGTCCCAGCAACGCGCCTACGAGGCTCACTCCGTATTTCATCAGTCCCCTCCGGGTCTCCACCCGAGACCATCCACACAAAGCAGATGATTTGAACGAACTATACAAGCTGGATCACCTGGCGCAAGGCGAGCCGCTTAGAATCGGAGGGTGCTCAGAGGCGGTTGTGCCGCAACGATTTACGAAGCACGCACGGCCGCAAGTCGCGACGAAAAATGTGCACGCGGCGCTTTCGGGGCCCCAGAGAGGGACGTTAGCGCGTGAAAGGAGGCTGGCCGCCGAGGCGCTCGAGCTCGACCGGCGACGTCGTTCCCTCGTAGCGGATAGAGAGACGACAGCCGCCTGCGACGCGGCCGGAGCGCCGCGTCAGCGTCGGGTCGAGCCAGCGGCGGTCGCGATCTCGGACGAACCCGGCGACCACCCACGTCGGCACGTCGCCCTCGAGCACGAGTTGGCCCCCGGGACGGATCACGTCGTCGATCAGGACGACCCCGCCGATCGCGACGAGCAGGCGCCGCTGTTCGAGCACACGCTGCGCGGACGCCTCGAAGTCGGTGACCGACGGTGCGGGCTCCGGCCACCCCACCGCCTTGCTGATCGCATCGATCGTCGCGGCGTCATCGACGCGCAGCGTCATCCGCGCGATCTTGGATCCGCTCTCCTCGAACGAGACGACGACCTTCTCGAGCGGGACGCGCAATGCGGCACGCTCGAACGCGAACAGGCGCGGCGACACGCCGTCGGTGATCGCGAATGCACGCGTCGAGAAGTCGACCTCGACCGGATCCTCGGTCTCACGCAGTCCGTGCACGAGGGCCCGCAGCGGCGTCTCCGACTGGATCGCGTCGCCGCGATACAGCGTGATCTCTCGATCCTCCACCGCGGCGAGCAGCGTCGCCGCGACGAAGCGGTTGATCTCGAGGTCGCGCAGCAGCCCCGGCGGGTTGTGGAGCGCCTTGCAAACGAGCAGCCGATCCGGCGTGCTGTCCACCCGGAAGCCGCGCGTCTCGACCGCCGCCGCCTCGAGCTGCACGCGACTCAACGCGTTCGCCGACGCTTCATCGGCGACCGTGGCGCCGTCCTCCGCGCGATAGGTGACCTCGATGTCGAGCGTCGCGCCGACGTAGTCCTCGACGATCCCGACGTCGGTCTTGTCGGTCTCGATCGCCGGGCATCCGGCGAACAGGAGTGCGATCGCGACGACGAGCCCGACGCGCAGCGCGCATGCGCAACGGCGGACGGGATCGGCGTGGGACGCCAGCGGTCGGGGTCGGGTCATCGTCACTCGCGGAACGGGGGTCCGTCGATCGTAGGGTGCATCCGTGAAAGATCAAGGCCGAGTCGAACCGGACTCCCTACCGCCCGGTCCGCTGGCGCGCACGGCCGACGAGGCAGTCGATCGCCCGGTCGAGTGCCGCCCGGCACACGGGACAGTAGCCGTCGGCGCTCCCGCTGAACATGATGCAATCGAGCGACGGTCGGTAGATGCCGCGGGGACTGTAGCCCGCACCCTCGAACGCGCCGACGCGACCGGCGTTGGGGTCCTCGCGCAACACCCGCGCCCGGTCGACCGTGCGCGGGTCCTCGTAGCGCCGCTTCGCCCAGGGCGTCGGAATCGGCGTGCCCGGGGTCACGAGTCGACGCCACTTGAGCGCCTTCGGATCGAGCAGCCGCGTGATGTTCGGCTCCCACGGCTCGACGCCGGCCGGATAGATGTCCTCGTACGTGACCTCGGACTGGTAGTACTCGTCACCCAATCCGCCGAGCAGGTGGCCGAACTCGTGCGCGAACACCTTCGCGGCATTCGGGTGGCGCGCGCCGCACGTGAGCTGGCAGTTGTAGATCCCGCCGCCCCCGTAGCTCGCCGTGTTGACGAGGACCGCGATCAGGTCATGCGGCACACCGGCGCACACGTCCGCGAGGCGCTGCTGGTCCTCGACGAGGATGTAGCGCGCGATGCCCAGCGCATCGAAGGTCGACTCCACCGCCGTGCGGACGAACCGTCGCTGACGCGGTCGGTCGAGCCCGGACTCCGCCGAAGCCACCGCGACGAGCGTGACGTTGAAATCGTCGCGTCGGGCGCGGAACGGCTCGAGCGCGAAGAGCGCGTCGACGAGCGCCCGCGCATCGCGCTCGAATCGCTGCAGCTCGTCGGCGCGGTAGCCCTCCGCGACGACCGCGAGGTCGACCTTGCTCGCCGGCGGGCCGCTCTCCCGTAGGCGGATGAGCCGCGGGGTCGCCGGGGGCGTCGCGTAGCGGTGCACATCCCGTCCGCGCGGGTCCACGTCGAAGCTCGCCACGGTCGTGAACCGGCCCCGCAGGTCGCGGCGCTGCAACTCGACGCGCGACCGACTCGTCGGCATCGGCACGGAGACGGACTCGCGAAACGCACGTCGGCGCGCGCGCGCGTCGGCGGTCGTCCGCCACTCCTCGAAGATCGTGCAGTAGCCCCGCGAGTAGCGCGTCTCGCCGGAGGCGGCGTCGACGAGTGCGACGCGGTAGGTCCCGAGGTCGTCGAGGGCCGGGCCGGAGGCTCCGGCCCACCCGGGCAGCGCGGTCAGCCGCTCGAGCGCGAACGTCTCGAGCGTCGCGGTGCCGGCGTGCTGGAAATCGATGCGAAGCGTCTCGCCCGCCGGGGCGGCGGGCGGCCGGGGCTCGGCTTGCGCCGCACCCCGGATGCCGAACGACAGAACGCTGAGGAGGAACAGGGCGCCGACCCGCATCGCGACAGGCGCGACGAGCGATCGGCGACGAAACCTCACTCGCTGAGCTTCCGCCACCCCTTCGTCGCGAGTTCGTCCTTCGCGATCTCCTCGGGGGTGCGGTTGTCGCGCTTCTCCGCCTTCGCGGCCGGGGCCTCGGCCTTTGCCTCGGCGGCCTCGCCCTCGCGCGGCTTCTTCGGCTCGCGGGGCTTGCGCGGCTTGCGGGGCGGGAGCGTGCGCTCCCAATCGTCCGTCTCGGCGATCTCGGCGTAGCACTTCGCGAGTTCGTCCTCGACGTCGCGAACGGTCTTGAGCGCCTCGATGAACTTCTGCTTCGCCTCCGGCGTGCCGAGCACCGTCACCGGATCCTCGGTGCCGACGAACGGCTTGAGCAGCGACACGATCTTGCGGTTGCGCTCGATGATCGGCGGGAGGTTGCGGCGCACGGTCGGTGCGACTTCCTCGCTGAGGAAATCGAGCACCTGGCCGGCCGTCGTACGCCCGTCGTGCACGAACGTCGCCATCTGGCGGTGGTTGTTCGCGAAATCCTCGGCGGACGTCTCGGGGTCCTCGGTCTCGGCGTTCTCGATCCACAGATCGTAGGCGTGCGGTCCGGTGATCCAGCCCGGCTCGCCCTCGTTGTGGTAGAGCGCGTTCGCGTGACGGAGCACGTCGCGGATCGGCAGCTTCTCGGCACGATCACCCGGCTCGATGCGGTAGGCCTCGAGGATCGGGAACTCCTCGCCGATCGGCTGCTGCTCGTAGTGGAACCAGCAGGTCTGGCCGTGCAGCTTGATCGCGTCGCCGTCCTTGTCGGCGCGGGTCGCGACGCCCCACAGGCCCCAACCGATGTTCGGGAAACCGCCGTGGACGAGGACCGGTCGACCGGCCTCGATCTCTTCGACGATCTTCGGGCAGAGCTCGTTCTTGAAGTAGGTCTCCACGTCTTCGTGGGACGCGTCGACCGGCGCGTGGCCGAGCGACGTGGCCTTGAGGCCGATCCCCGTGCACGCGAAGTCGATGTAGAGCGCGCGGGATCCGAGGATCCACCAGCCCGGATACGGCTGGGTCGGGCTCGTCGCGACGGCGAAGCACGTCCCGGTCAGCGCCGAGATCAGGTCATAGCCGACGGCCGGCCGTGCAGGCGCCTCGGCGTGGAAACGGCTCAGCGACTGGAGCGCGAGCACCAGCGACTCTTGACGGCCCGGGCCCTCCGCCGCAGGCGTGAATCCTTGAATCGACGCGGCCACTACCTCGCTCGCTCCGTTCTCCTTAGGTCCGGCGTCGAACTCCGGCTCCGCGAACCGAACCGACTCGATTCCTTCGATCTGCATGAAGTGAATTGCTCCGCGCCCTCTCGGGGCATTCCAGAGGATACCAGCGCCGTGTGAGTTCGGCGCGGGGTCGCCGCCAAAGGACTCGTCCGCAGACACTCCGCACGCGACCCGACGTCGGAACCGACGGCGGCGAACGGGTGCATGAGGGCTGAGGAGGACATCACGACAGGCGGCTGGGTTCCGAATTCCCCGGTGGTGCGACGCCGCCCTGACGCGGGCATCGCAGCCGAGGCTGACGATATCGTGTAACCGAATCGTGCACCCGAATCGTCATCCCGACTCATGAGACCGATTCCTGAGTCGACGTTCGGATGTCACTGTTCGTGGATCGACGGCACTGCGAGCGGGCAGTGCCGCGACTCGGCAGGGATCGTGGCCCCTCTTCCGTGCGAGGCGCTAACGATAAGAGATTGCCCGGCAGAGGGCAAGGGGGTCAATTGTCTAAATGGAGTAAAGGCAACGGATTTGGAGAGTCGATGGTCCACGGGAACGCCAACCCGCCCAACCGAGCGTCGCGGTTGAAGGCCGTCGGAGCCACCCTTATAAGTGCCTTGCCGTGAACGTGATAGACAAGACCGCCGTCGTACTCAGCGTCGACGTCGAGTTCAGCATCGCCGGCTGTTTCGCCGACCCACGGCTCGATCCGGCCGGGGACGAGGTCGTTCGGTGCCCGATCGACGGGCGCTCGCACGGCATCGGGTTCCTGACCGAGACGCTCGAACGCCACGGTCTGCGCGGCACGTTCTTCGTCGAGGCGATGCAGTCCCACTTCTTCGGCGATTCGCCGATGGGATCGATCGCACGGGAACTCCACGACGGCGGCCACGACGTCCAACTGCACATCCACCCGTGCTGGCGCACGTTCGCGGACCCGGACTGGCGCGAGCGGGTGCTCGCCGCGCCACCGAACGACGCGATGGCGGGCCGGCCGGTCGCGGAGGCGACCGAACTGATCAACGAGGGGCTCGCGATCGTCGAGCGCTGGGGCGTCCCGCGGCCGATCGCGTTTCGATCCGGCTCGCTGAGCGCCGACCGCCCGCTCTACCGAGCGATCCACGCGGCCGGACTGCGGCTCGCGTCCAACCTCGGGATCGCGGTCTACCCCCCCGCCGACCCGTCGCTGCACCTGACCGGCGGCCGGCACTGGATCGAGGAGGTCCTCGAGGTGCCGATCCTCACGTACGACGACGCGCGGCTCGGAGGCTGGCGTCACCGCAAGAACCTGACCGTGTGCGGCTGCTCGTTCGGCGAGATGCGCTCGCTGCTCGAGTCCGCCCGTCGGGAGCGGGTCGACACGGTCGTCCTGCTCACGCACCCGTTCGAGTTCGCCAAGCACGACACGCGCTTCACGTCGCTGCGTCCGAACCGGGTCAACCAACGTCGGTTCGATGCGCTGTGTGCGTTTCTCGCATCGCGACCCGACGACTTCGACGTCGTCACGTTCGGCCAGTCGGCGCACTGGCTCGACGACGGACCACGCGCTGCGCCGTCGCTGCGCGTTCCCGCCTACCGCGCCCTCGGTCGCCTCGTGGAGAATCGGTTCAATGACGCGTTCTGAGCCGACCTGGCGACGCATCGACTTCGCGAACGACGCCGACGCGTCGCGCGCCGCGACGTTCCTCGCGACGTGTCCCGATCGCCACCTCTTCCATACCGCCGACTGGCTGCTGCGCGGCGGCGGGCGCTCCGAGCGCGGTCCGCGCGTGTGGCTCCTCGAAGACGGCGACACGGTTCGCGGCTACGCGCCCTTCATGGTCCAGCCGTGGACACTGCGCTTCCAACTCGGCGAGATCACCTACGCGAGACGGCCGCTGCACCGGCTCGCTCTGCTCGGCGGACCGCAGTATGCCGCCGATGCCGATCCCGCGTGGCGACGCGACGCGACGCGCGCGCTGCTCGCCCAGGTGCGCGCCGAACTCCAGCCGCGCGAGGTGCTCTACCTCGAGGGGCTGCGCGCCGATCGTCGCGACGAGGTCGACGGCGCCGGCTTTCACGTCGTGCCGTACGGCGAGACGTTCTCGCACCACACGATCGATCTCCCGGACACGCTGGACGACTACCTCAAGCTCCTGAGCAAGCGCACGCGCGAGGGACTGCGTCGGCAGCGCCGCAAGCTGCGCAAGTTCGCCGACGACGACGTGACGCTCGAACCGATCACGCGCGAGGAGCAGATCGACGCGTTCGTCGCCGCGGCGGTCGAGGTCTCCAAGCGCACCTACCAGTGGCGCCTCCTCGGGCTCGGCATCCGCGACCCCGAGCGACTCGCCGAGACGATGCGCGCACTCGCCGGGCTCGGTTGGACGCGCTGCTTCCTGCTCCGCGTGCGCGGCGAAGCGGTCGCGTTCATGCTCGGCTACGTCTACGAGGACACGTACTACTACATCGACGTCGGGTTCGACCCCGACTGGACGAAGCAGTCGGTCGGCTCGGTCCTGCACCTCGACGTCCTCGACGCGCTGATCGGCGAGGGGGCGCGCGCATTCGACTTCTCGACCGGCACCGGCGACCACAAGTCCCGCTTCGGCACACTCGCCCGCGACGAGGTGAACCTCGTGCTGATCCCGCGCGGACTCCGTGGCACCCTCCTCACGTCGACCTACGTGACGTCGTCGGCGACGACACGCGGGCTGCTCGCGATCCTCGATCGCCTGCGCGTCAAGGACGCGCTGAAGCGCTGGGCACGGCGCAAGGCGGCCCCGACCAGCTGACGAGCCCTGGCGGCGGCGCGGCCCAACCCGTAGACTGGCGGGCCGCAGGACAATCCGTTCCCCGGCGTCGCCGCCCGGCGACGCGCCTTCCCGTACGGAGGAAGTCGCCGTGAAACCCGCCCGCCACCGCCTCGCACCGATTGCGTTCGTCGCCGCGCTCGTCGCTGCGCCGTTCGTCCCCACGCTTGCCGCCGGCGACGGCGACCCGATCCGGTTGCCGATGTCGTTCGACGTGTCGCCCGACGGCGCCCAGGTCGTGTTCGCATGGAACGGCGACCTGTGGCGTGCCTCCACCGGCGGGGGCCGCGCGATGCGCCTGACGACGCACACGGCGACGGACGCGACACCGCGCTACTCGCCGGACGGCAAGCACATCGCGTTCGTCAGCACGCGCGACGCCGGCAACCAGATCTACGTGATGCCGGTCGACGGCGGTCGACCGTCGCAGCTGACGTGGCACACCGACGGCTACTCCCTTGAGGGTTGGTATCCCGACGGCAGCGCCGTCCTCGCGACCGCGTCGCGCGACGCCCACTGGCGCCATGCGAGTCGCTTCATGCGGATCGAACGGTCCGGACGCACCGCCGAGCGCGCGTTGTTCAACGCGTTCGGTCGCGACGGCGATCTCTCGCCCGACGGCACGCGCATCGCGTTCGTCCGCGAGGGCGAGCGGTGGTGGCGCCGCGGCTACCGCGGCCCGCGCGCAGCCCAGCTCTGGATCCGCGACCTCGACGCGAAGACCTACGCGAAGGTCTCCGAGGACGGCATCCCGCACGAGTGGCCGCTGTTCGCACCCGACGGCGCGCACCTCTACTACGTCAGCGAGAAGAGCGGCTCGCGCAACCTGTGGAAACTCGCGATCGCGTCCGGTGAGCGCACGCAGCTCACGCGCTTCCGCGACCACGACGTGACGTTCCCGCGCCTGTCGCGCGACGGGTCGACGATCGTCTTCCGGATGGGCTTCGACCTGTGGACGATGCCGACCGCGGGCGGCGACGCGAAGAAGATCGCGCTCGTCTACGACGGCGACACGATGCACCCGACGACGGAGCGTCGTCGACTCCAGTCGGCCACCGCGGTCGCCTACACCGACGACGGCAAGCAGATCGCGTTCATCGCCGGCGATGCGCTGTGGGTGATGGACCGCGAACTGCGTGAACCCCGGCGCGTGACGAGCACCGTCTCGGCACAGCAGGGCGTGCGCTTCACGAAGGACGGCAACGCGCTCTACTTCATCGGCACCGGCGGCGGTCGCGTGGACATCTTCAAGGCGACGCGCAAGAACCCCAAGCACTACTGGTGGCGCAACGACGCGTTCGCCGTCAAGCGCATCACCGACGACGACGCGGTCGAGTCGAGCCTCGACCTGCGGCCCGACGGCAAACGCCTGTCGTTCGTCCGCGCCGGCGGCGAACTGTGGACGATGAAGCTCGACGGTTCCGATGCGACACAGGTCGTCGCGTCGTGGAACGCGCCGCGATACGACTGGTCGCCCGACGGCAAGTGGTTCGTCTATTCGGTCCAGGACAACGACTTCAACAGCGACGTCTGGATCGTGAAGGCCGACGGCTCCAAGCCGCCCTACAACGTCTCGCGCCACCCCGACCGCGACACGAGCCCGGTCTGGTCGCCCGACGGGCGACGGATCGCGTTCATCGGGCAGCGGACCCACAGCGAGGCGGACGTCTACTACGTCAACCTCCGCAAGGACGACGAGGAGACGTCGTCGCGCGATCGCAAGCTCAAGAAGGCGCTCGACGCGATGAAGTCGGGCAAGTCGGCCGGCAAGGGCTCGACCGGCGCGCAGCGTCCGTCGAGCGACCGCCCGCGCCGTGGCGGCCGGCGTCGCCGTGGCGGCGAACAGGACCCGCCTGCACAGGATCCGCCCGCGAAGGCGAAGCCCAAGCCGAAGAAGGCCGCCGCGCCGAAGGGCGACGACGACGAGAAGAAGAAAAAGGACGACAAGAAGAAGCCGACCAAGAAGAAGGCGCCGGCGAAGAAGAAGCCGAAGCCGGTCCGCATCGACTTCGATCGGCTGTACAAGCGCATCCACCGCATCTCGGTACGCAACAGCCGCGAGTCCGGCCTGATCTGGTCGCTCGACTCGAAGAGCCTCTACTTCAACGCGACGGTCGACGGCGCGCGCGGCGTCTACAGCGTGAAGATCCCCGAAGGCGGAACGCCGAAGAAGGTCTCCACGTCGGGCCTGAGTGGCGCGCGCTGGATCCCGAAAGCCAAGGCGATCGGCGGCCTCTCCAGCGGCACGCCGGCGACGATGTCGGCCACCGGCAGCCGTAAGACCTACGCGTTCGACGTGCGCGACGAGCGCGATGTCCGCGCACATCGCCTCGCGGCGTTCGACGTCGCGTGGGGCACGATGCGCGAGCGCTTCTACGACGGCGAGTTCAACGGCCTCGACTGGAACGCGATCCGGGAGAAGTACCGCCCCGCGGCCGCCGCCTGCGCCGGCACGCGCGAGTTCGAGACCGTCGTCAACATGATGCTCGGTGAGTTGAACGCGTCGCACATGGGATTCCGTGCGTCGCGCGGCGGCGGTGGGCGCTTCGCGCGCCGCGGCGGTGCGACCCGCTCGCGCACCTGGCAGCCGTCGACGGTGCACCTCGGGGTGCGCTTCGATCTCGAGCGCGACGAGCCGGGCCTGCGGGTCACCGACGTGATCCCCGGCGGCCCCGCCGAGAAGGGCAAGACGCGCCTGCGCGTCGGCGACGTGATCACGTCGATCGACGGCGTCGCGGTCGACGCGAAGACCGACCTGACGACGGTGCTCAACCGGACGACCGACCACGACTACCGCCTCGCGGTGACGAATGCGAAGGGCAAGAAGCGGACGATCCCGTTCCGCGCGACGTCGACGCGCGCCGTTCGCCGCCTCCTCTACGAGAAGATGCTCGTCGACGGCCGCGACAAGACCGAGGCGCTCTCGAAGGGTCGCCTCGGCTACCTGCACATCGCCGGGATGAACTGGCCGAGCTTCGAGCGGTTCGAGGCGGAGATCTACGCGGTGGGCTACGGCAAGGAAGGCCTCGTCATCGACGTGCGCGACAACGGCGGCGGATCGACGACCGATCACCTGCTGACCGTCCTGTGCCAACCGCGTCACGCGATCACGGTGCCGCGCCGCGGTGGCCGCGGCTACCCGCAAGACCGACGCGTCTACTCGACGTGGCACAAGCCGATCGTCGTGTTGTGCAATCAGAACAGCTACTCCAACGCCGAGATCTTCTCGCACGCGGTGAAGAACCTCGGCCGCGGGCAGCTCGTCGGCGTGCAGACCGCCGGTGGCGTGATCTCGACCGGCAGTGCGCGGGTGCTCGACATGGGCTCGATCCGCGTGCCGTTCCGCGGCTGGTTCCTCCCTGACGGCGAGGACATGGAGCTGTGCGGCGCGATGCCGGATCACGTCGTGTGGCCGAAGCCCGGCGAGTTGCCGGCCGGAATCGACCGGCAGCTCGAGAAGGCGGTCGAGGTGTTGCTCGGCGAGTGCGACGACGCGAAGAAGAAGCCGATCGTGAAGCTCCGCTACGCGCGCGAACGTCGGGCCGACGCGCAACCGGCCTCGGGTGCCGGCACCGCCCAGCCGACGCCGGGCGGCGGCGAGTCGAAGTAGCATCGCGATGCGGCTCGCTTGGGTGCGCGCTTCCGGGCGCGCACCGGAACTCGCGGCGCTCGACGGCGACGCGGTCGCGCCGATCGGTCGACACTGGCCGACCGACGCGGCCGTCCCGCCCGACGCGATGGCCGTCATCGCCGGCGAAGCCGTCGCGCGCGAACTCGCGCGCACCGCACTCGCTGCCACGAGCGAGCGCCTCGCGCCGGACGACGTCACGTTGCTCGCGGCGGTGCCGGCGCCCCCGCGCATCTTCGCACTCGCGCGGAACTACGGCGCGCACGCAGTCGAGCGCGGCGGCGACGCCGAACGCACCGGTAGCTTCCCGCAGGTCTTCCTGAAGCCGCCGGCCGGCACGTTGAACCACCACCGCGGTGCGATCCCGCTGCGCGACGTGAACGACTTCCTCGACTACGAGGCGGAACTCGCGGTCGTGATCGGAACCGGCGGCGAGGCGATCGCGGCCGAGCGGGCGTTCGACCACGTCTTCGGCTACACGATCGTGAACGACGTCTCCGAACGGCGACTGCACGCCGATGCACCCGGACGGAGGCCGGTCGAGCGCGACGCGTTCTTCGACTGGCTCGTCGGCAAGTGGATGCCCGGCTCGTGCCCGATCGGCCCGTGCATCGCGACGCGCGACGCGGTGCCCGACCCCCACGCGCTCCGCATCCGGTGCACGGTCAACGGCGAGCTGCGCCAGGACGCATCGACGGGCGAGATGATCCATCGGATCGACGAGACGATCGCGTTCGTGAGCCGCGTCGTGCCGCTGTTGCCGGGCGACGTGATCGCGACCGGCACGCCGGCCGGTGTCGGCAAGGCGCGCGGAACGCCGCTCGCGATCGGCGACCGGATCGCGATCGAGGTCGAGGGGATCGGCACGCTCGAGAACACCGTCGCACCGCCGCGCGCTTGATTCCCCACCCGGGCCCCCGGACAATGGCGGCCATGCGATGCGCCGCCCCCCTCCTCGTGTGCGCGCTGCTCGCGACCGGCGTCGCGCGCGCGCAGGACTACGCCGCCGACGTCGAGTTCGCGCTGACCGAGATCGAAAAGCGCTGCGGACACTTCTTCGAGATGAAGAAGATCGACTGGGCCGCGGTGAAGACCGAGTTCCGCGCAGCGGTGAAGGAGGTGTCGTCGCCCGGCGAACACCTCGTGTTGATGGACCGCCTGCTCGCGCGACTGAAGGACGGCCACGCCGCGGTCCACCCCGGCCCGAAGGGCAGGAACGTCCGACGGGCGAACTTCACGCCGCTCGGTGGCCTCGGCCTGCACCTCGTGCGCAGCGAGAAGCACCTGCTCGTGAAGAGCGTGTGGGGGCCGGCGGCCGAGGCGAACATCCCGATCGGATCGCGGATCGAGCGCATCGGCGGCAAGCCTGTCGACGCGTGGCTGACCGCCCGGGCAGCCGAACTCGCCGACCACTGGTCCTTCTCGACCGCGCAACACCTCGACGGCGCGGTGCGCTGCGGCGGGATGAGCGGCCCGGTCGGCGAGCGGGTCGAGATCCGCTTTCGCGACCCGAAGGGCAAGCGCCGCAAGCGCACGCTCACGTGCAACGAGAAGACGCGGCAACGCGCCGCGGGTCCGGCGTTCGTACCCGAGGACGCGAACCTGCACGGCGAGGTCGTCTACTGGACGATCGGCGGCAAGGGCAAGAAGACGAAGGGCGCGATCGGCTACCTGTCGATCCGCAAGTGCCAGGACGATCTGCCGGCCCAGGTGGACGGTGCACTCAGCGCGCTCGGCGCGGTCGACGGCTTGATCCTCGACTTCCGCGGCAACACCGGCGGCGGTTTCGACCACGACGCGCTGATGGGTCGCTTCATCCCGAAGGGCAAGACGATGCGCGGCCAGACGGTCAAGGGCCGCGTGATCAAGCGCTACGAACAGGCGGGACCGCACGCGTTCGCCGGGCCGATCGTCGTCATCGTGAACGCGACCGCGGTGAGCTCGGCCGAGACCGCGAGCGGCATGTTCAAGGAGGACGGTCGCGCCTACATGATCGGCGAGAACGCGACGGCGGGGATGTCGTCGTCAAAGGTGATGCTCGACCTGCCGTCGGGGCTGTTCCGGCTGCGCGTGTCCGTCGCGTCGAACAAGGGCCGCTTCAACGACGGCCGCGGGATCGAGGGGATCGGCGTGATCCCGCACGAGATCGTCGAGTATGACGCGAAGGACCTCGCCAACGGCAGGGACACGTTGATCGAGCGGGCGGTGAAGATCCTGAAGCGCTTCCCGAAGAAGAAGGTCCCGTACGAGAAGCGCTTCCGCTGACGGCGATCAACCGTCGCGGAGTGCCCGCCACGCGTCGATCACGATCGCGGCGCCGCGATCGACGTCCTCCTCGGTCGTGAAGCGACCGACCGACAGCCGCACCGACCCCTTCGCCGCGGCCTCGTCCACACCCATCGCGCACAGCACCGGCGACATGTAGACCTGGCCCGAGTGGCACGCGGCGCCCGACGACGCACAGACGCGGTCCCCGAGGGACGCGACGAGGTCGGCACCGTAGACGCCGGGGAAGCTCGCGTTCAACGTGTTCGGCAGGCGCAGCGTCGGATGGCCGAAGACGCGCAAGCCGTCGACGCCGTCGCGCAGCGCGCCTTCGAGCCGATCGCGAAGCGCCGCGGAGTGCCCGGGCGCGTCCGCGAGTTCGTCGCGCGCGATCGCCGCCGCACGCCCGAGGCCGACGACCTCGAGCACGTTCTCGGTGCCGGGGCGCCGCCCCTGCTCGTGACCGGCACCGAACATCAGGTTGTCGATCGCGAGCCCCTCACGCGCGATCAGCGCCCCGACGCCCTTCGGCGCGCACAACTTGTGCCCGGCGATGCTGATGAAGTCGGCGCCGAGTTCGTCGCGGTCGACCGGGATCTTGCCGACCGACTGCGCCGCGTCGACGTGCATCCACGCGCCGTGCGCGTGTGCGATCGCCGACAGTTCCGCGATCGGCTGGATCGTCCCGACTTCGTTGTTCGCGTGCATCACCGACACGAGGATCGTCTCGTCGTCGATCGCGCGCTCGAGTTCGGCGGGGTCGACCCGCCCGTCCGCGTCGACCGGCAACACGGTGAGTCGGTAGCCGCGTCGCTCGGCGAGGTAGCGACACGGGCCGAGCGTCGCGGGGTGCTCGACCGCCGACGTGATCAGGTGCTTGCCATCGGTCGCGCGCGCCTCGGCGATCCCGAAGATCGCCATGTTCGACGCCTCGGTGCCACCGCTCGTGAAGACCACCTCGCCGGGCGAGCACCCGATGAGCGCCGCGACCGCATCGCGCGCCCGGTCGATCGCCGCCCGCGAGTCGCGCCCGAGCACGTGCCCGCTCGACGGGTTGCCCCAGTGATCGAAGAGAAACGGCGCCATCGCCTCGGCGACCCGGCGGTCCACCGGTGCGGTCGCGTTGTAGTCGAGGTAGATCGGAACGTCGGTCATCGGACTCCTCCGTTGCGTGCGCATCGAGGCCAACGGATAGCGCGCGTTCGGCCGTCCGGCGAACCGCCCGGACGCGAGCACCGTTCGACCGGACGTTGCGCAACCAGGAAGAGAGGCCTCCGATGTCCGTCCCGTCCCGCCCCGTCACGCTCGCGCTCTTCGGCGCTGCCGCAATCACCAGCGGCCTGATCCGATTCCTCTTTCAGCCCGGGGGCCACACCGGGCTGTGGTTCGGCATCGCGGTCGGAGTCGCGAGTTGGGTGTCGGCCGGGCTCGTCGCGATTGGGCGATCGCGCGTTGGGCTCGCCATCGGCCTGGTCGCGATCACGATGCTCGGCGGCTGGTTCTTCTACGAGGCGCTCGTCAAGAAGGGCATCGCCCAGGCGGAGATCCGACAGCTCGTGATGATCGTCGTCGCGGCGGTGGGGTTGCTGCTGCTCGCCCGCGGGCCCGCGACGTGATCGAGCCGGCTCACTGCGCGTCGGGGCGCGCCCAGCCGACGAGCGCGATCCCCATCGGCGCCGGGCCGGGGTCGCGGGCGCGCTGGTTGAACGTGCCGGCGCCCTTGCGGTCACCGATCGCGACGAGCTCGAATCGGTCGAAGCGCTTCTTCCGGCTGTCCCACACCGCGCGCCCGTAGAGCGTCGGGCGATACGACTGCTTCGCCGATTCCATCACCGCGTGGCCCGAATACTCGATCGTCCAGCGGCCGTCCTTTTGCTCCACCCGCCGCTTCGTGAGCACCGCCTCTTTGACGTCTTCGGGTTTCCAACGTCCGGTCTGACCGCGCACGTTGTCGACGAGCACACGGCGACAGATGCGCCGGACGGTCGCGTCGTCGATCGGCTTCGGCGCCTTGCGCTTCGTGACAAACGGGGCCGCATCGTCGAAGCCGATCCAATTCACGTTCCACGCCCACTTCGTGAACGACATCCACGGGCCGCCACGATCGGACTTCTTGAACCGCCGTCCGCTGCGGTCGCCTTTCTTCCGCGGCAGGTCGCGCAGGAAGACGCGGAAGACGACGGGCTTCGCCTCGACCCACGGCGGCGGACCGGACGTGACACTCGGCACGGGGTCGTTCGCGTAGCCCTTCTCCTTGCGCAGCTTCTTCCACCGCGCGAGCGCCGTCTCCAGACGCTTGCGCAGGCCGGCCGCATTTCCGCTGACGGCGTGGGCCCCTTCGAGATACTCCGCGTCGGGGCCGATCATGTAGACGCCCTGCTTCGTGCCGGGCTCGTTCCAATCCTCGGCGGGTACCTGCGCGCCGTAGCGCTTGAAGAACTCGTGCGCCGGCTTCCCCGCGACGCGAGCGCGAGCACCCGCACTCTCCGGAAAGAGGAAGTGCACCTCTTCCGCGACGGTGACGAATTGACGGGACAAGGCGACGATCTTCGGGTCTGACCAGACCAGCTGGCGTCCGCGGACGCCGTTGTTTCACGTGCAGCCGAGCGGATGACCGTTCATCGTCCACAACAGAATCGGTCGGCCGAGTCGCTTCGCCTCCTCGACCGCGGGCATCAGCGCGTTGCGCCACCCGATGCGCTCGTACGCGAGTTCCGCCTCGGTCGGCCGGATGAACTCGAGCCAACGCGGGAAGGTCTTCTCCGTGAGCGCGATCCCGGCGGGCTTCGAACGTTGCGCAGTGGCGAACGTCGACGCGCCGAGGGCGAACAGCAATGCGGTCAGTCGGGATGCGCGGTGCACGGTGGCCTCCATCGTCACGTTCCGAGATCGGTCACGGCCCAGCCTACCGAACGGTCGGCGCCCGCATCAACCGCTTCGTTCGTCCCGTGTCGCGACGACCGCGATGCTGACCGCCCAGTCGATGCCGAGCACCCGGTGCAGCGGCGCGACGAGCCGGCGACCGACGCGACGCAGCCACGGGTCGTTCTTCACGCGCACGACGTGGTCCACGCGATAGCCGAGCGACTCGAGGACGCCACCGAGTTCGTCCCAGCGCCACGGCGTGCGGTGATCGACCGTGGTCAGGAACGCGGTCGGGTTCATCGTGTTCGGCGTGGAGACGACGAGCATGCCACGGGCATCGAGCCGTTCGCGCATGTCGGCGAGGAGCGCAACCGCGTCGTCTGCCGAGAGGTGCTCGATGACTTCGAGGCACGCGACGACGTCGAACTCCCCGGCGACGTCCCCGAGTACGCGGTAGTCGGCCTGGCGCCCGGGGTCCGGGTCGACGGTCGTGTAGCACGCGTCACCCAGCCGCCGTCCGAGCGCCGCGTCGCCCGCCCCGACGTCGAGCACGCGGCCGTCACCCCCCAAAGCAGCGACGACCAAGTCCTCGCTCTTGCGCACGACCGGTAGTGACCAGAATCCCGGCCGGTTCGCACGGAACGCCCGCCGGGCATCTTCGAGTCGGCTCCAGGAAAACGCATCGGGCATCGCGCCATCGTCGCGCCCGCCGACGCCAAAAGCAATCCCACCCGCATCGAACCCGAAGAAGTACGAAACGGGCCGCGAAGCACGGGGAGCGCTTCGCGGCCTGTCGGAGAGCGCAGGCGATGCCGGGTGACCCGCTACGGAATCACCTTCACCGCGACGGACGGCGCGATGTCGAGGCCGCCCGGGAATGCCGGGTCGAACACGACGCCGGCGACGACGATCGGCGGGAACGTGCTGGGGACCTTCGGCAGGCTGAACGACGCGAGGAACTGGCCGTAGGTGCTGGTCGTGCCGGCAAAGCCCTGCGTCGCCGTACCGAGGAGCCCGTTCACCGACAGGACCGTGACGACGTCCGGCAGGATGTTGATCGTGCGGCCGTCGGGCAACGCGACGCCCGGGCGCATACCGGAGATGCCGAGGCCGAGCGCGTAGGGCCGGTTCGGCGAGCCGGGGAACTCCCCGACGACCTGGAACCGCGAGCCGGGCTTGCTCGTGTTGTTGAGGCCGCCCCGGAGCTTGCGACTGCCCTGCAGCGCGATCGATTGGATCGAACCGAACGCCGCCACCGTCCACGTGCGCGCGATCGCACCCGCCGCGTCGAACTTGACGATCGAGTCCTGGTCGTGGACGTAGACGTCGCCGGTCAGGTCGTCGACGACCAGACCGCGGGCGCCCGGCCATGTCGCGAACTTCGTGACGCCGTTGCGATGGCGGAATCGGATGTTGTCCGTCGCCGCGGTCGTGACGAAGTAGGCACCGCCCCGCTTCTGGTCGTAATCGATGTCGACGATCGACCCGTAGCCGCTCGCGAGAACCCCGGGGACGTAGGTCCCGAGTTGCAAGCGCAGCAACGTGCCCCCGGTCGTCGTCGTCGCGATGTAGTCACCGGCATCGTCGTTCGCGGTGATCGCGCTCAGCCGGTAGTTGTAGTTCTTCACGGGCGTCACGGGATCGACCACGGACGTGCCGCGATAGCGCAGCATCTGGCTCGTCGGGCTCGTCGAACCGGTCGGCCCCACGATGAGCCAGTGCGAGGTCTGGTCGGTGGTGGCGCCCTGCGCCCAGATCGGCAGCGACGTCAGCGTCGTCGGCGGCGAGCCCGGACGGAGCCGAAGGAAGTGCGACGTCGCGAGCGAGTTGACGATCGCCACGGCGGACTCGTTGTCGTGGTCGACGCCGACCCACGCCGCCGTACGGACCACGTCGAGCGTCGTCAACGTGGCCGTCGTCGACGTGGCGCGGTCGACCGCGTAGACGCCGTTGCTGGTCGCGACGAAGAAGTCGCCGGAATCGAACTGAGCGGACGCGGCGCCCGCGACGAGCGCGGCGGCGAGGAACGAGAGGACGGGTTTCATCGGACGGGTCTCCACTGGGCAGCCCGAATGGGCGATGCGATTTCGCGGGCGACGGCGTCGCCCTATCCCCCAGTGGCCGCTGCCCACGCCGCTCCCGAAGAAACTCCGGGACACTCTCCGCCCGGCGCGGTCCCGCTTCGAGCCGCCCGGTGCGCGTTTCTTTCGCAGTGCACCGACTCGCCCTCCGGCCGAAGTGGAAACGCGCATCGCCGGTTCGTTATAGTGGAGAGACGGCCCCCGCCTCGGGGGCGCCCACCAACAGACGAAGACGGAATCCAATGCCTGACCAAGCGATTCAGGACGCGACGAGCGTCGACGAGACGCTCGCCCGGATGAAGAAGAAGCTCTCCGAGGTCGTTCCCGACTTCGAGCTCGAGGCGAAGGCGCAGATCGCGTTCGAGATCAACCGCCTCAAGCGCGAGCGCAACGCGATCATCCTCGGCCACAACTACATGGAGCCGGCGCTGTTCCACAGCGTGCCCGACTTCGTCGGCGACTCGCTCGGACTCGCGCGGATCTCGGCCGAGACCGACGCCGACATCATCATCTTCTGCGGCGTCAAGTTCATGGCGGAGACCGCGAAGATCCTCAACCCGTCGAAGACCGTGCTCCTGCCGGCGAAGGAAGCCGGCTGCTCGCTCGCCGCGAGCATGGACGGCGACGACGTGCGCAAACTCAAGGCGGAGTTCCCCGGCGCGCCCGTCGTGACCTACGTGAACTGCTACGCCGACGTCAAGGCCGAGACCGACATCTGCTGCACGTCGTCGAACGCGTCGAAGGTTGCACAGCACCTCTTCGACGAGGGGCACGAGACGATCATCTTCCTGCCGGACGAGTATCTGACCCAGAACGTCGCGGCCGACGTCGGCGCGGAGGTCGTCTACCCGAAGCTCCTCGGCGGGCCGGGCAAGGACGCGATCAAGCCGGGCCAGAAGTCGCTCGTCACCTGGAACGGCACGTGCGAGGTGCACGAGCAGTTCACGCCGCGCGACATCGAAGCTGCACGCGAGCAGTTCCCCGATGTCGTCGTGCTCGCGCACCCCGAGTGCAAGCGCGAGGTCGTCGAGAAGGCCGACTTCGCCGGCAGCACGTCCGCGATCATCAACTACGTGCGCGACGTCGATGCGCCGCGCTACATGATCCTCACCGAGTGCTCGATGGGCGACAACATCATCGCCGAGAACCCCCACCGCGAGGTGATCCGCATGTGCAGCATTCGCTGCCCGCACATGAACCAGATCACGCTCGAGGACACGCTCGACGCGCTGATCCACACCCGCTACGAAATCGAGTTGCCGCAGGAGATGATCGAGCGCGGCCGCGCGTCGCTCGACCGCATGCTCGAGATCCACTGATGCGCCACCGGGGAGGAGTCGTGCTCGCGCTGCTGCTGGCGTCGGCGACGCTGGCAGCGCAGTCGCGTGCCGAGCGCAAGTGGCTCGCCGACTACGTGCGCGCCGACGATGCCGCGGCGACCAAGCTGCTCAAGCGCTTTCCCGGCTCGAGCAATCCGTCGATCGAGCGGATCACGAAGCTGTTCGCCGCCGGGCCGATCCGCGAGACGCACGACCCCGGCGTGCACCATCTCTCGTTTGCCCAGGGCGACGAGACGTGGGACTACACGCTCTACCTCCCCGACGGTTACTCGCCTGACGAGCGCTACCCGGTCGTGATCGACATGGGCCACTTCGGGATGCGCGACGGCGGCCCCGAGAAGGTCGCGCAGGCGCTGATGAACTACGTCAACCAGACCGACCGAGAGATCATCGGCGTTCGACCGCGCATCTATGACCGGCTCGGCCGCGAGGGGCGCTACGAGAACAACGAGCAGCGCATCTCGTTGTCGGTGCCGGCATTCCGTGGGCTGCTTCGCGAACTGCGAACCCGGTTCGCCGTGGACGCCGATCGCGTCTTCCTCACCGGCATCTCGATGGCCGGCTTCTGGGCGTGGCGCATCGGAGCCGCGCTCTCAGGCGACGTCGCCGGCATCGTGCCGCTCGCCGCGGTCACGCACCAGGTGCGCTACGGCTGGGACAATCTGCGCAGCCTCCGCGTTCACATCGTGCACGCGAAGGACGACCCGACGTGCCTGTTCAAGTTCGCCGACGAGGCCTACAGCAAACTCGACTCGCTCGGTGTGAAGGTGACGTCCGACTTCTTCGACACCGGCGGACACCTCGCCCCGTTCCGTCGCTTCGGCGACGGCTGGAACGCGGTGCGCGACTTCCGCCGCCCGCGAAACCCGGCGATCGTGCACTTCGCGTGGCAGTGCCCCGAGGAGTTCGGCATCGTCCACGACCTGGAGGTCACGGACGCACGCAAGGCGCCGTTCCGCTACCCGACGGCATCGGGCTTCGCCCGCCTCGAACGCGACGAGAAGGCGTGGCGCGTGACCGGCGACGGCGTCACAGCCATCACGCTGTGGATCGACGCCGACGCCATCCCGCGCAGCAAGTCGCTCCGGCTCGAAGTCGACGGCAAGAAGCTCCGCAAGCGCATCAAGCCGTCGTGGAAGGTCGCGGTCAAAGCCGCCCGCCGCACCGGCGACTTCCAACGCATCCGCGTCGCGACGATCCGCCTCGAGCAATGAGGCTGGCTACCCTACGGCTCTCGTCTTTCTGATTCGCTTGAGTTCATCCGCTTCGGCTCGCTGGGCATGAAAGAGGTCCCAGCGGAGCTGTAGGTTCAACCACACCTCGGGGGTCGTGCCGAAGAAGCGCGCAAGACGGAGCGCCGTGCTCGGCGTCACGCCACGCTTGCCGTTGATCAACTCGTTGATCCGCTGGTACGGGACACGGATCCCCTCTGCAAGCTCCCGCTGCGAGAGCCCCATCGGTTCGAGGAATTCGAGCAACAAGATCTCACCCGGGTGAGATGGCGTGCGATGAGTCGGAATGCGCACCATGCCTTGTCACTCCCTAGTGGTAGTCCACGATTTCGACTTCATCCGGACCGGCATCCGTCCACACGAAGCAAATCCGATACTGACCGTTGATTCGAATGCTGTGCTGACCTTGCCGATCGCCAACCAATACGTCAAGCAAAGCTGGCCGGACGAGCCGCCTCAGCCGATGACGCCGAGCGTCTTCAAGCACAGGTAGCCGAAGAGCAGCACGCAGGCGGCCATCGCGGCCTGCATCCACGGGCCGTAGCGGGCGTCGCCCATCCAGTCGCGGCGTCGGTTCATCACGAGCAAGGTCGCGCCGATGAACGGGGTCACGAACGACGAGACGATCGCGTAGGTCCGCATCATGCCCACCGGCTTGTCCTTGAAGAGCCAGACGAGCGGGAACATCGCGACGTACACGAGGAAGCCGCGATACCACCACGAGCGCGTGTCCGTGTAGGCCGCACGGCGTTCCGCCGGCACGCGACGCACGAGCGACACGGTGTCGGCGAACAGATACGGCACGCCCGCGAGCACGCCGATGACCGACGAGAACATCCCGCCCCAGAACCCGATCGCGAAGATCCAGTAGCCGACCGGGCCGACCTCGGTGCGGAGCGCGTCGGCGAGGCGCACGAGGACGTCGGTCCGCCCGCCGAAGTTCGCCGCCGGGTAGAACACCTGCGCGGCCATCACCATCATGCAGATCCCGAACAGCCCGGTCATCGCGTAGCACACGACGAGGTCGATCCGGGTCGCGCGGCGCCACGTCTCGCGATCGCGCCCAGCCTCGCGCAGCCAGTAGCCGTACGACAGGATCGTCACGCTGCCGCCCACCCCGCCGATCGCCGCGAGCACGTCGGGCGTGCTGTCCTTCGGCAACGCGCAGGGAATGAACGCGCCGCGCACGACGTCGACGAGCGCCGGGCCGGTCAGGATCGCGCCGGTCACGACGCAGACGAACATCAGGCCGGCGAGCCCCGCCATCACCTTCTCGAACACCGCGTAACGCCCGAAGCCGACGAGCGCCGCGGCGACGATCATGTGGATGACGCCCCATGCCGGAATCGAGGTCGCCGGGTCGTCGCTGAGCGGCGCAAGCGTGTGACCCGCCATCCCGCACGCCGACGCGAGTCCACCGCCCACGATGAACGACCAGCCGACGAGGAAGACGAGGAACGCCCAGCCGATCGACGGGTGCAGCCGCTCACACCACCCCTCGACGAGCGTCGTGCCGGTCGTCTGTTGCCAGCGCGCGAGCCCCTCGGTCATCAGGAACTTCACGACCGCACCGACGACGAGGATCCACAACAGCGCGAGCCCGAACTTCGCGCCGCCGACGGTCGCGGCGATGAAGTCGCCGGCGCCGACGCCGGTCGCCGCCATGATCAACCCCGGGCCGACGATCATCGTCAGCCATTCGGTCGGCCGGCTCGGGGGGCGCGCGGGCTCCGGCATCGACTACGCCGACAGCGCCCGGTCGAAGTCGGCGATCACGTCGGCCGCATCTTCGATCCCGACCGACACGCGGACGAGCCCGTCGTCGATGCCGATCCGCCGTCGCTCTTCGGGGTCGATGCCGGCGTGGGACGTCGTCGCCGGACGCGTGACGAGCGTCTCCACGCCGCCCAAACTCGGTGCGGTGACCGCGAGGCGGGTGTGCTTCATGAAGCGCTCGGCGGCGTCGAGGCCGCCGTCCAGCTCGAAGCTCAGCACCCCGCCGAAGCCGTCGAACAGCTCCCGCGCGCGCGCATGGCGCGGACGCGACGCGAGCCCGGGGTAGTTGACGCGGGCGACGGCCGGGTGTGCGTCGAGGTGCTCGGCGAGCGCGGTCGCGAGCGCATTCTGGTGCCGCACCCGCAGCGCCAGCGTCTTCATCCCGCGGTGCAGCAGCACGCACGCGTGTGGATCGAGCGTGCCGCCCAAGTAGTCGAGCCGGCGGGTGATCCGCTCGACGAGCGGCGCCCGCCCGCACACGACGCCGGCGACGACGTCGGAGTGGCCGTTCAGATACTTCGTCGCGCTGTGCAGCACGACGTCGAAGCCGAACGCCGCCGCGCGGAAGTTCACCGGACTCGCGAACGTCGCATCGATCAGGCTCACGAGGCCGCGCTCCTTCGCGAACGCGACCGCCGCCGCGAGGTCCCCCACCTCGAGCAGCGGGTTCGTCATCGCCTCGACGTAGATCGCCTTCGTCGTGGGCTTGCACTTCGCGGCCCAGCTCGCCGGATCGTCCAGATCGATGAAGTCGACCTCGACCCCGTTCTCCGGCAGCAGCTTGCTCACGAACCCGTGGGTGCCGCCGTAGAGACTGTCCTGGATCAGCAGGTGGTCGCCCGGCTGAACGACCTCGAGCAGCGCGGTCGAGATCGCCGCCATCCCGCTCGCGGTGACGAGCGCCGCCTCGGCCCCCTCCAACCGCGCGAGCTTCGCATGCAGCGCGAGGTGGTTCGGCGTGTTGTTCAGCCGGATGTAGCGCACCGCATGGTAGCCCTCTTCGCCGGCGAACTCGTACATCGCGGTCTGGAAGACCGGCATCGAGATCGCCCCCTCGATCCGGGGCGACGGCTCGCCCGCGTGGATCAGCTGCGTGTCGATGCGGTAGGCATCGGTGTGGTCGTCGGCCATGGTCGCGTGCTCCATCCAGCGGCAACGGGCGCATTGTAGAGCCCGGGGTGCACCGGCGAAACCCCTGGTCGCGGGCCGCCGGTCGGGCGATCATTTGCGCGAACCGAAACCCCCGGAGGACGGACGATGCTCAGCGACAAGCTGCAGGGCGCGATCAACGATCAGATCAACATGGAGCTCAAGGCGTCGTATCTCTACCTCGCGATGTCCGCGTGGTGCGATGCGCGCAACTTCCTCGGCTTCGCGGGCTGGCTCCGCAAGCAGAGCGAAGAGGAATACGCGCACGCGATGCGCTTCTTCGACGGCATGCGCGAGTGGGGTGGCACGATCCGACTCAAGGCGATCGACGAGCCGACCCAATCCTGGGAGGGGCTCCTCGAGCTGTTCCAGAGCGTGTATCAGCACGAGTGCAAGGTCAGCGCCGCGATCAACGAGATCTACGGCATCGCCGTGGCCGAGAAGTGCTACGCGCCGCAGAGCCTGCTGCAGTGGTTCGTCAACGAGCAGGTCGAAGAGGAGAACTCGGCGCACGAGATCGTCGCGAAGCTCGAGTTCGTCAAGTCCGACCCCACGGCGCTCCTCGCGATCGACCGGGAACTCGGCCAACGCACGTCGGCCCAGTCCCCGAGCGAGTAGTCCCCGGGCGAGGAGCGACGCGCGTCAGAGCCGCTCGGCGTACGCCTTCACGGTTGCCGCGAACGGCACGTCGCCTGCGGCTTCGAGCGCCTTGTCGAGCGCCTTCTTCGCATTCGCGAGCGCGGATCGGTTCTGCTTCCGGCAGGCGTCGCACGAGAGCGCGATCGCCTTGAGGCCGTTCCGCTTGCACGCCTTGCACGGCTTGCGCTTCTCGACGCGCTTCGCCATCTTCGCGAACACCTTCTCGAGCTTGATCGCGCGCGCGAGTGCATCGTCGGCGCCGAGTGCGCCGATGCGCGCGGCGACCGGCTCGGCGAGCGCCGTGCCCTTCAAGCGCTTCGCGAGCGCATCGAGCGTCGGGACGACCGTCGACGGCGCGGTCGCGAGCGCGGCCTCCGCCCCGGCGGCCTCGCGGTCACGCCAGGCGACGACGCCGTCGCGGATGCGTTCGAGTTCGGCGCGGGTCGCGTCGTCGGGGCCGGCGGCCAACTGCTTCTCGACGTCGGCCAGGTCCTTCGCGAGCGACTTCCCGCGCCCCACGCGCTCGGCGAGATCGGCGACGTGTTTGAACGGCTCTCGGCCGAGGTAGATCGCCGGCGCCTTCGCGAGCATCTTCTCGACCCACTCGATCATCTCGAGGCCGTCGCCGCCGTGGTGGCTGCCGCACATGTAGTGGCGCACCATCGTGCCGGTGTGGTCGAACACCATGTAGTAGGGCACGTAGCCGTTGCCCTTGACCTTCGGATGGCGTCCGAAGCTCGTCACCGTGACGTTCGGCGTGTCGGCGGCGAGCCCTTTGCCCTTGATGTAGCCGACGACGTTTTCCTTCGTGTCACGCTGGTTGTGCGCCGCGATCAGATGAAACGGCTTGCCCTCGAGTTTCTTGGCCAAACTGACCAGGTGCGGCGTGATCGCCTTGCACCCCACTCACGAGCCCCAGATCTCGAGCAGCACGACCTTGCCGATCAGGTCCTTCTTGTCGATCGGCTTGCCGTACCAATAGGTGCCGAGGTTGATCCCCTCGACGAAGACCGGGCCCTCGGGGTCGGGCCCGGGGCCGTCGGTCTGCGCGGCGGCGCCGCAGACGGTCAGGGCGAGCCACAGCGCCGCCCCCATCGTGATCATTCGCATCGGTGTTCTCCGTCCGGTTCGAGTCGGTCAACGTCCCTTCGAGTGCCCGAGCGTAACCGAAACCGCGAAGACGTCACGCGCGGAGGCGCAATCTCGGTCTCCGGATCGAGAGCTTCTTGGGGACCTCCCCCTTCGCCCTGTCCCCGCCGACATCGATCCAAGCCGCAAGGGTGCGATCGACGTCGACGGTGACAGGGCTTCGGGGAAGGTAGCTGGGCCCCGTTGGGTTTCGGTGCGTTTGGCGGGCGGATTGTGCACCACTCACGCGGCATGCATGCAGGTGGCGGGCCGATGTTGCACCGAGGTGCCTCGAAAGCGCCGCCAATGAACGGCATCGGGTGCAGAATCGCCGTGCCAAGCGCACGCATCGCGTGAATGGGTGCAGAACCGGCCCGCCAAACGCATCGATCAAACACGCAGCCGCTCGCTGACGCGAAACGGGCCGGGCCCGCCGCAGCGCGTCACGCCGGGTTCGGGGTCTCGTCGAGCGGTTCGGTTACGCCTTCGCCGGTGAGCTGGCCCTCGCCGAGCACGCCCTCGGTGGACGCGACGACGACCGCGCAGCTCGCGTCGCCGGTCACGTTGACCACGGTGCGGCACATGTCGAGGATGCGGTCGACGCCGAGGATCAGCGCGATGCCGACGGCGATCTTGTCCGCGCCGAGGCCGACCGACTGGAGCACGAGGATCAGCATGATCAGGCCGACGCCCGGGACGCCGGCGGTCCCGATCGACGCCAGGGTCGCGGTCATCACGATCGTCAGCTGGTCGGCGATCGACAGCGGCAGGCCGTAGACCTGGAAGATGAAGAACGCGGCGACGCCTTGGTAGAGCGCCGTTCCGTCCATGTTGATCGTCGCGCCGAGCGGCAGCGTGAAGCTTCCCACACGCTCGGGGACGCCGAGGCGTCGCTCGACAACGCGCATCGTGACCGGGAGCGTCGCGTTCGACGAGCTGGTCGAGAACGCGACCGACCACGCCGGCGCGATGCCGCGGAGGAACCGCGCCGGGCTGCGACGCGCGAACAGCATCACCGCGAGCGGGTAGACGACGAGCATGTGGACGAGCAGCGCACCGATGACGACGAGCGAATAGCTCAGCAACGCGCTCAGGACGTCGGTGCCGAACTGGCTCACGACCGACGCGATCAACGCGAAGACGCCGTACGGTGCGATCGCCATCACGATCATCACCATCTTCAGCATCGCCTCGCTGAGCGACTCGAACAGATCGATCAGCGGCCTCGCGCGCTCGTGCGGAATCAACGTCAGACAGATCCCGAGGAACAGCGCGAAGAAGATCACCTGGAGCATCCGCCCCTCGACGATCGCCGACGCCGGGTTCTTCGGCACGATGTCGACCATCGTCGAGACGAAGCGCTTGCCGAGTTGCGCGAGGATGCCGCCGAATCCGGTCGCCTTCGGCTCGGCCGGCTTGTCGGCCTCGGCCTTCGCGGCCTGCCCTTCGGCGCTGCCCTCCATCTTGGCACTCGCCTCGGCTTGATATCGCGTCGCGATGTCGTCGCGCACCGACGTATCGAGATCGGCTCCGGGCTTGAACAGGTTCGCCGCGACGAGGCCGATCGTCACGGCGATGCAGGTCGTCACGATGTAATACGCGATCGTCTTCGAGCCGAAGCGCGCGAGCTTGCCGACGTCACCGAGGCTCGCGACGCCCGACAACAGCGACGCGAACACGAGCGGCACGACGATCATCGTGATCAGCTTGAGGAACATCTCGCCGACCGGCTTGATCACCGACGCGTCGAGTTCCGCGAACTTCGCGTAGAAGCCGAATGCGAGGCCGAGCACGAGGCCGAGCACGATCTTCGTCGCGAGGCCGAACCGCAGCTGCAACACGCCGATCGCGATCGAACATCCCGCCGCGGTGTCGAGCAGATGGGCCCACGTGAACGGGCCGCTGTCGGCGGCGAACGCCTCGGCACCGATGTCGACGCCGGCCACGCCGAGGACGACGCGAAGCACGGCGAACAGGCCGCCGAGCGCGAAGAACACGAGTGAGATTGGTCTCATGCGCGTCGGTTCTACCACGCGACCCGGCGCCCCACCAGCGCGAAGCCGGCCGCGGATTCGACTGGCCGCGGTGACACAGGGCATCTAACCCTTCGACGGCATCCCGGAACCGCAAGAAGAGGAAGAGGAAGGCCATGCGCCGCACACTCGCCACACTGTCCTTCGTCCTGGTCTGCGCTTCGCTGTCGACATCGCAGGTCATCCGCGTGCCCAACGATCAGCCCACGATCCAACAGGCGATCGACGCCGCCACGCCGGGCACGACGGTCCTCGTCTCCCCCGGCCTCTACCTCGAGCAGATCGACTTCAAGGGCAAGGCGATCGAGGTGCGCGGCGTGGCCGGTTCGCGCGCGACGACGATCGACGCCTCGATGGTCGGCCCCGTCGTGCGATTCACGTCGTCCGAGACGTCGACGAGCCGCTTGATCGGCTTCACGATCACCGGCGGCACCGCGGTGACCAGCGGCGGCGGGATCTTCCTCAGCGCCGCGTCGCCGACCCTGATCGACCTGCGCGTGATGCGAAACGGTGCCAGCGTCTTCGGCGCCGGCCTCTACGGCGAACTCAGCGCCTCACCCTATCTCGAAGGGTGCGCATTCATCGACAACACGAGTTCGGCCCACGCGGGTGCCGCGGCGTTCGTCGGCCCGTCCAGCCCGACGTTCGTCAACTGCGTGTTCACCCGCAACGTCGCCCCCATCGGCGGCGCCTGCTACCTCGGGGGCAGCACCGCGCTGTTCACGAACTGCACCTTCACCGGCAACGACGGCACCCAGGTGGGCGGCGCGATCTACCAGGCCGGCGGACGCACGGACCTCCACAACACGATCCTGTGGCGCAACAAGGCACTCAACGGCCCGCAGATCGCGATCTCCGCGACCGGCGGACGCGTCGATGCGTCGTTCAGCACGATCGAGGGCGGCTGGACCGGGACGAACATCCTGACCAGCGACCCGTTGTTCACCGCGTTCGACGCCGACGACGCACACATCGAGGCGACGTCGCCGTGCCGGGACGCCGGCAACGCCAACGCGCCCAACCTCGCGGTCACCGACATCGACGGCATGCCGCGCATCGCCGGCACGACGGTGGACATCGGCGCCGACGAGTTCGCGTCGGCCGGGTACGTCGCCGGCTCGGCGCGCCCGGGAGGCGCCGCCACGATCGTCGCGATCGGCCAGCCGGGCGGCGTGGCGATCTGGGCCTACAGTCCGCTCGCCGGCGGCGCGATCCCGCTGCCGGGCATCAACGGCACGCTGCAGATCGGACTGCCGTTCGCGCCGATTCAACTCGGCGTTCTCGGCTCGACCGGCTCGGCCTCGCTGTCGGTGCCGATCCCGTCGGGGCTGCCGCCGACGCGCATCTACATGCAGACACTCGTCGCGCACAGCGCCGGCAACGATCTGACGCCGCTTCTGGTGGTCGACGTGCGCTGACGATAGCATGGCGCGGACTTCGTGAACCGATCGGAGGAAGCGCCGTGTATCGAGTCTCGCTCGCCCTCACTGCGGCATTCGCACTCTGGGCCGGCCCGGTCGACGCCCAGGCACCGGCTGCCCCGAAACCGCTGACCCGCGCGGAGCGCAGCGACTACGCCGAGACGTCCACCTATCGCGACGTCGTCGAGTTTCTCGGCTCGATCGCGACCGACTCCTCGGCGATGGAGCTGTGCTGGATGGGCACGAGCGTCGAGGGGCGGCGCATCCCGCTCGTCGTCGTCGCGCCGCCGCACCTGCGCACGCCGACCGCAGCCCATGCGTCGGGACGGCTCGTCTGCTACGTGCAGGCGAACATCCACGCCGGCGAGGTCGAGGGCAAAGAGGCGTGCCAGATGCTGCTGCGCGAGATCGCCGGCGGTGCGCACGCGGCGTGGCGCGAGCACCTCGTGCTCCTCGTCGCCCCGATCTACAACACCGACGGCAACGAACGGATCTCGCCGCAGCACCGCCGTCAGCAAATCGGCCCGACCGGCGGCGTCGGCGTGCGTCCGAACGCGCAGAACCTCGACCTCAACCGCGACTACATGAAGAACGTCGCGCCCGAGACGCGCGCCTCGCTCGCGCTGTTCCGCACGTGGGATCCGCACGTGCTGCTCGACCTGCACACGACCAACGGCAGCAAGCACCGCTGGGCGCTGACCTACGCCGCGAGCAACCACCCCAACGCCGACCGCACCGTCCAGACGTTCGCCGAGCGGACGCTCCTCGCCGAAGTCGGCGATGCGATCCGCCCCGACTACGAGACGTTCTTCTACGGCAACTTCGTCGACCGCCGCGACCCGGCGAAAGGGTGGGCGACGTTCGGCTGGGAAGGCCGGTTCTGCTCGAACTACTACGGTCTTCGCAACCGCATCGGGATCCTCGTCGAGGCGTACGCCTACCGCGAGTTCCGCACGCGCGTCGACGTGACCCGCCGCTTCGTCACCGCGACGCTCGACCGCTGTGTCGCGCACCGCGACCGCATCCGAACGTTGACGCGCGAGGCCGACCGCCGCGCGAGCCGGGAACGCGAGGACGCGACGTTCGCCGTGGAGATCGAGCGCTGCGCGTGGGAGAAGCCGCAGCGATTGCTCGGCTACGAGGTCACCGAGGAGACGTTGCGACGGAGCCCCCGCCCCACCGACCAGGACGTCGCGAAGGACTACGTGGGGCCGTGCTACCTCGGGTTCAAAGGGACCCGCAGCGTCCCGGCCCCGGCGGGCTACGCGTTCGGTCCCGGATTCGTCGACGTCGCCGACCACCTCGCACGTCACGGCATCCGCGTGTATCGGCTCACGTCGCCGCAGACGATCGCCGCCGACGCGTGCCGGATCCGCGAGATCGATGCCGCCGACCGGCTCTTCCAGGGCGTCCGCCTGCAGAAGGCCACGATCGACGTGAAGCGGATCGAGCTCGCGCTGGACACCGGTTCGTTCTACGTGCCGACCGCGCAGCCGCTCGGCCGCCTCGCGATCGAACTGCTCGACCCGGAGGTCCACGACGGCCTGCTCGCGTGGGGGCTGCTCGACCGCCACCTCGCACACCAGTGGAGCCGAGCGCCGGTCACCGCACCGATCTATCGCTGCGCCGCGCCGATCGGCGGGATGCACGCGTGCCACCCCGCACCCCGCGACTGAATCGGGCGCCGCATCGACGGCCGCTGGGGTATCGTAAGGGCATGGGACGATGGACACTCGCGTGCGTGCTCACAACCGCCGTGGCGGTCGGCGCTGCCGCCGCCCTGCCGGCGCAATGGAAACTCGGGCCGGACGATTACGTGTCGTACTCGGTCGACGGCCGAGCCGGGGTCGAGCACATCGGCTTCTTCGGCCGCGCGCTCGCCGACGGCCGCCGCCTGACGCAAGAACCGACCCACCCCGCACTGCTGTCGCTGTGGTGCGTCACCGCGCTGCCGGAGAAGGTCGAGAAGGGCGCGACCGTCGCGATCGACCACACGTTCACGCGCTTCGAGGCGTTCGCACCCGTCCGCCTCGTCGGCCGCGTCACGGTGACCGAAGCGGTCGGGCCGCTCGCGTTCCTCGAGGGTGACTTTCGCCTGCGCCGCGTCCGCGCACAGTCGAGCGATCAGCGCTTCTTCGGCGTGCGCGCCGGCACGCTGACGTTTCGCTCCCAGTTCGACCTCAACCGCGGCGTCATGACCGAAGCCCTCGTGCGCTACCACTTCGAGTACGACGAACGCGTCCGCCTCGGCGCACGCTACACCGGCGCCGCCGGCAAGAAGAAGCGTCGCGGGGTGAAGCTCGACGTCGCCCACGCGTACGCGCTCGCGGAGGTGATTCCCGCCGACGCCTTTCGCGGCCGGGTCGATGCGTGGGTCGACGAGCAACGGGACCGCCTGATCGCCGAGTGGGCCGGCGCGGAGACGAACGAAAACCCCGCGCTCCGCCTCGGCTACGACGCACTCTACACGCTCGCCCTGCTCCACGCGCACGCGCCGAAGACGCACGCCGTCGTGGTCAAGGGGTGGGATCGCGTCCGATCCACGCGCGTCAAGTCCACCTACTCGGCCGCGATGGCGCTGCTGCTCGCGGAGGCGTTCTACACGCCCGACGCGATGCTGACCGATCCCGAACGGGCAGCCGAGCGCAAACCCTCCACCGACCTGTCTGCCGAAGACCGGGCGTTCGTCGGCAAGACGGCCCGCTACCTGATCGACGGACAGCGCGAGGGCGGCTGGGGCTACTACACGCACCGTCAGGATCGCGACTTCTTCGCCGACGCCGGCGACGGCCTCGACAACTCCAACACGCAGCTGGCGCTGATGGGCCTGCACGCCGCCCGACGCCTCGGCGCACGCGTCCCGAAGAAGACGTGGACGAAGGCGATCGGCTACTGGACGCGGCGCATCGCGCGCGTCGGCTTCAAGCCCGACGGCCAGAAGAAGATCCTCGCCGGGTGGAACTACATCGACAACCCGCGCGAGCAGAGCTACACCGCGATGACCGCGGGCGCCCTCGCGTCCGCGACGATCATCCGCGCCGCGCTCGGGCTCGCGACGGACGACCGGTCGCGGCCGGGCACCGCGCTCACGCGCGTCGAGTCGACCGCCCGCGCGTGGCTCGATCACCACATCTCGCTCCGGCACGGCCCACGCATGCTGATGCCGCAGCCGAAGCTCGCGTCGTACTGGGCCTACCACCTGTGGGCGATCGAGCGTGCCGGTGGCCTCGGAGGCGTCGCGACGTTCGGCAGCCACGACTGGTATCGCGAAGGCGCGATGGCGATCGTCAACGGCACGTATGCGTCGCCCGGCGGCGACTACGTCTACGAGGCGTTGTGCCTGCTCTTCCTGCGCCGGACGTCCGCCGCCGCAGTGAGCCCGAAGGCGCGGTGATCGGACGGGGGCTCGCGTTCGCGGTCGCTCTCGCGGCCGTGTTCATCGCCGCGAAGAGCGCGCGTCTCGACCGGCCGTGGACGGTCGGGCACGACCAGATGGGCGCGCGTTACAGCACGATCGCCCGCAACTTCGTCCGTGACGGGGTCGGCCTGCCGATCCGCCAGTTCACCGACACCGGGCGGGCGATCCCGAGTGACGCGCGCATCACGACCCACCCCCCCGCCGTTCCCCTCCTCGTCGCCGCTGCGTTCGCGGTGACCGGCACCGATGCGCCGTGGGTCGCGCGGCTGGTCGCGATCCTCGGCGCCGCGCTCGCGCTCGGGCTCGTGTGGCGACTGTGCGTGCAGTTCGCCTCGCGGCGGGTCGCCGCCGCCGCCGTGCTCGTCGTCGCGATCGCACCGGCGTCGGCGTTCTACGGCGCGTGGGTCGACCCGGTCGGTTGGTGGTCGATCGCCGCCGTGCTCGCGGTGCTCGTCGCGTACGGCCGCGGGCTCGCGGGCGACACGACGCCTCGTGCCGCCGACGTCGCGTGGCTCGCATCGGCGATCGTCATCGCGATGGCGATCGAGTGGAACGCGGTCTTCCTCGCGCCACTGTTGGCGGTCGACGCGGTCCTTCGCGCGCGACCCGGTGCGATGCGGACGCTGCTCGCGATCGGGATCGCGGGTGCCGTGACCGCGCTCCTCTACCGGTACGGATTCGCGCTCGGCGGCAGCGAAGGCGCGACGCCGTTCGCGAAGCTCGCGCGAGTGGATCAGTGGACGGTCGGATTCGCGGCGACACTCGTCGGCTATTGGGTCCGGCTGCTCGGCGAGCCGCTCGCGATCGCGGCGGCGCTCGCGACCGGCGCGCTCCTCGTGCGGTGCGTCCGCACCGGTGCCGACGCGTTCGATCGGATCGCGATCGTCCTGCTCGGCTTTCAGGCCTATTACACCGCGGTCTACCCGATCGGCTCGCGCGTCCACGACTTCTGCTCGCTCTACCTCGTCGTGCCGGTCGGACTCCTCGTCGGGCGTAGCGTCATCGCGCTGCACGACCGACTCCGCACACGCCACGGCCGCGGCGTCGCTGCGGTGACCGTCGGCCTCGCACTCCTCGGCGTCGGCCTGCACGCGGCGTGGCTCGGCCTGCGCGGCTGGGCCGAACACGACCGCCACGCCCACGCGATCACCGCATTCGCCGCGGTCGCGCGCAGCCATACGAGCCCCGGCGAAGTCGTCGCGACGACGGTTCCGGTCGACCGACTCGAGAGCGTCCGTTACCACGCCGACCGCGCGATGGCCGGCGGGATCACGACCGGCGCGATGCTCGCCACGCTCGCCGACGGCCCCCATCACCCGGCCCTCTTCGTCCTGCCGCGTGCCGATCGGCTCGCCTATCCCGCGCTCACGGCCACGCTCGACGCACACGCCCGGCGGACGCCGATCGACCGGGACCTCTGGCTCTACGATCTGCGCGGCACCGACGCGCGGACGTGGCCGGACCCCGCGGACCGGGACGGCCGACCGCGGCTCGCGCCGCCACGGGACGTCACGATCGCGGTCGACGGCACGCGGGTGACGATCGACTGGCGACCACCGACCGGCGTGACCCCGTCGGGCTATCGCATCGACGTCGGCGACGCGCCGGGCCGCTATCCGGTCGGCATCGACGTGGCCGCGCCGCCGGTGACCCGCACGCTCCCGGGTGACGGCCGCATCCACGTCGTGATCGCCGCGCGCGGACCGGACGGCGTGCTCGGACGGCGCACGGCCGACCACGGCGTCACGCTGCGGGCGACGCCGGACCGCTCACGGGCGCTGCTCGCGATCGCGATCGCGGTCACGGCGCTCGCGCTGCTCCACGCCGCTCTGCTCGCGCGCGCGCGCGCGCCGCTCAGTCGCCCGCGTTGATCGCGGCCGCGACGCGCATGCATCGCTCGGCGAGCGCATCGATCGCGCAGGTCCGTTCCCGCGCCGCGCCGACCGTGACCGTGCCGCCGAGCGGCTCGACCAGCGCCGCCGGCATCGCGGATTCGCCGTAGAGAAGGCCCGCGATCGACCCGGCGATCGCGCCGTTGCCGACGGTGTCGAAGCCCGAGGAGGCCGCGATCGACACGGTGTCGCGGAAGCTCCCCCGCCCGTGGACGAGCGCGTTGAGCACGACGAGTGCGTTCGGAATCGCGTGCTCCCAGTGGTAGCGACCGAAGCGCGCGACGATGCGGTGCAGCGTCGTCTCCCACCGGTCGTCCTCTTCCGCCCAGCGCACCGTCTCGAGGATCGCGTCCGCGAGGCGGGCGTCCGGTGGGATCGTGCGCAAGCCGGCGTCGATCACGTCCTCGGGCGCCGACGCATCGAACGCGGCCGCGACGCCGGCGGCGAAGAACAGCGCCGCATAGACGCCGTTCTTCACGTGCGAGATCGATGCGTCCTCGAACGCCGCACGCGCCGCGGCGAGCGGATCGCCGGGCGTCAGATACCCCCACGCGTCGGCTCGTCGCTGCGCGCCGGCCCACTCGCGATACGGGTTGTAGCGCATCGCGCTCTCCGGTGGACCGAACGATGCGCGCAAGCTGCCGATCGCCGCGCGCTCGGCGGACTCGCTCGCATCGGCGGGGATCCGTGCGAGCCACGCGGCCGCCAGCGTCGCCGCGTCCCAGCCCGGCGCGTCGCCCGCCCACGCGGGCGCGGCCGCCTCGGCGACGCCGAGCCCGACGACGGGAAACGCGATCGCCGGCACGAACGCACGCGCGTCGGCTCCGTCGTCGACGTAATCGCGCAGCGGCCACGCGTCATCCACCTCGAGCGTCGTGCGGATGCGCGTCGCATTCCATCCCTGGACTGGCGCCCCCAACCGCGCACCGATCGCCCGGCCGAGCCATGCGGCGCGCAACGCATCGAACAGCGCGTCGGGCGCGCTCGGCGATCGGGTGGGCGGCTCCTCCAGGGTCGCGACGATCAGGTCCCACCCGTTCGGCTCGCACGGCGCGTCCGCGCGGCGCGGCGCCGCGTGCAACTCGCGCGTCCACTCGCGATACACCGCCTCGTCCACGGCGTCGAGTGCACGGGTCCGATCGCGCACGTCGTCGACGACGACGCCCTCCTCCGCCGCCTGCCGGATCTCGTCGGCGAGGCGGGTGTGCCAGACACCCGCGGTCACGCCGCGTGAATCCGCAGGTCCGTGCCGATTCGATCGGCCATGCGCATCGCCGTCTCGAGGTCGGGGTGGCGCACGATCAGCGAGCCGTCCGACAGGAGCGTCTGCTTCCAGTTTCGACGCGGCGCGCCGATCGGCAGCAGGTCGCATGCGACGACGGACTCCCCGAACGCGCCGAGCAACGCCTCGAGCCCCTCGATCCGCTGGATCCGCCCCTGGCCCTGGGCGCGTTTGAACACGACGATCGCGTTGTAGGGCCGGTGGACCTCGAAGCCGAGCCGACGCTCGGTGACGGCCTTCGCCCAGCCGTCGAAGATGTCCATGTCGCACGCGTAGTTCATGATGTCGACGCTGCGCGCACCCGGGGGTCGCGCCGCGATCTCGCCGAACACCGCTTCGCCATCCGGCTTCAGGAACCACTCCATGTGCGTGAAGCCGGTGCGGAAACCGAGCGCCCGGAGCACGTCGCGGCCGAACGACCGCGCGATGCGCGCTTCGGGCCGATCGAGGTTGCGGAGCGAGACCGTCTGAGGGCTCACCCACTCGAGCGTCCGCGCGAGCAGCGGTCGCGGCCGATACCAGGCGACGTTCTCGTAGAGCACTTCGCCACCGGCACAGACCGTGTCGAACGTGTATTCCTCGCCCTCGATGAACTCCTCGACGCTCAACGTCGGCACGTGCGCGACCTTCGCCAACACCGTTTCGAGCGCGGCCGCGTCGTCCACACGGTGGGTATCGGCCGATCCGGCGCCGGCGATCGGCTTCACGATCAACGGATAGCCGACCGCCTCGGCGGCACTGCGCACCTGGTCGGCGCTCGACGCCCGGCGATGACGCGGCGTTCGCACGCCGGCGCGGTCGAGCACGCGCTTCATCACTTCCTTGTCGCGAAACGGCACGGTCTCGTCGACGGTGAGGCCCGGCAGCCCGACGGCCTCGCGCATCTGCGCGGCGACGAGCATCCCCGGCTCCCACAGGCACTCGATGCGGTCGAGTCCGATCTCGCGGTGGATGCGTCGCGCGGTGTCGGCCATCGGCCCCTCGGACCAGAGGTCCTCGACCCGCACGTAATGGTCGACGTGATCGCGCGCGGTGCGCGGCAGCATCGTCGCCGGTTGATCGCCGATCCCGATCACCGTCGCGCCGGCGTTCTTCAGCCCCCGCGTGAAGTAGGGCATTTCCGCCGGAAAGCCCGGCGAGAACATCAACACCTTCATTGCGCCCCCCCTCCGTCGACCAATTCGACGCGCAGCAGCGTGACGACGCGCTGGAGCGCCCGCGCGACGACGTCGGTGTCCGGGTGGCGCAGGATCACGTAGCCTTCGCCCTCGTACGTGCCGGACGCCGGTTGCCCCGGCTTCGGCAGCTTCGCTTCGACGACCAACTCGCCGAGTTCGGCCTGCGCGCGGTCGAGCCCGTGCACCGCCTTCACGCGGCCGCGGCCCATCCCGCGCAGATACGCCGCGCCGGTCGCGTAGCGGCGCTCGAGCGGCTCGAAGCGATCGAACACCATCAGGGCCGCCCACCGACGGTAGAGGTCGACGTCGTACGCGTACGAGATCAGCGTCGTGAACTGAGCGCCCGGTGGCCGGACGCCCACCTCGGAGATCGCGATCGTCCCGTCCTGGCGGCGGAACCATTCCATGTGCGTGAGGCCGGTATCGAGGCCCAGTGCCCGCAGCGACCGAGGCGCCGCCTCCCGGATCGGTGCGTATCGCGGCCGGTCGGTCTCGCGCGGCAGCAGCACGCACCACTGGATCCACGGGTTCTCCATCACGTCGAGCGGCGTCGGGCGGTAGTCGCTGATCGAGTGCCAGACCAGTTCGCCGCCGATCATCACCGAATCGAACGAGTGCTCCTCGCCGACGATGAACTCCTCGACGAGCACCGGTGCCGCCGGACGCGCCGGTGCGACGCGCAGCGCGTCCTCGAGTTGGTGCACGTCGTCGACGCGGAACGTGTTGCGCGCGCCGGCGCCGGCCGGCGGCTTGAGCACGAGCGGAAACCCGATCTCGCGGGCAAAGGTCCACACGTCGTCGGCCGTGGACGCGAGCCGGAAGCGGGCGCACGGAAGACCGGCCTCGTGCAGGACGCGCTTCATCCGCGCCTTGTCGCGGAAGTTCCTAGCGGTCTCGACGCCGACGCCCGGCAACCCGAGCGCCGCGCGCGCGACCGCGAGCGGCACCTGGAGTTGTTCGAGCGCACCGAACAGCCGTTCGGCCGGACCGCCGAGCGGCCCCGCCAGCGCGCGGGCGGCATCGACGATCGCACCGGGATCGAGGCCGTCGCCGACCTGCCGGAATCCGGCGAGCCGCGACCGCAGCCCCGCGGGAACGCGGCCGATCGGGTCCTGGCTGACGAGACCGACGCGCACGCCGGGCAAGCGCGCGGTGACGTCGACGAAGCGCAGCGTCGCATCGAGCAGAAACGGTGCGACGAACACGACGCGGGTCACGGTTCACCTCCTCGTGGTCCGCCGGGCGCGGCGGAACCGTGCCGGCGATTCTATTCTTTTCCCCCGCGCGCAGCTACCATGATCGGCGATGCCCCCACCGGATCCCCGCCCCCTCTCGATCGCGACCGTCGCGTCCGAGTTCGCCCCGTTCGCAAAGACCGGCGGACTCGCCGACGTCACGACCGCGCTCACCGACCGGCTCCACCGCGACGGCCACGACGTGCGGATGTTCCTGCCGCTCTACCGTCGGCTACGCGACACGGACCTCGACATCGTACCGGTCGACTTCGTCCGGAACGCGACGATGCAGATCGGGCCGTGGTCGCTCGACTGGTCGCTGTGCACCGCGCGCGTCGGTGACGCGGGCCAGCCGATCTACCTGATCGACTGCCCGGCGCTGTTCGACCGCCCCGACCTCTACGGCGACGCGCGCGACGAGCACGTGCGTTTCATCGGCCTGTCGCGGATGGCGATCGAGAGCTGCCAGCGAATGGGCTTCTCGCCGGACGTGTTCCACGTCAACGACTGGCAATCCGCGCTGATCCCGGTGTTCCTGCGCACCTCCTACGCGTGGGATGCGCTCTTCGCGCGCACGAAGACCGTGCTGACGATCCACAACATCGGCTACCAGGGGGCGTTCCCGGCCGACATCCTCGACGACACCGGCCTTCGCGAGCACGCGCGCGCGCTGCACCAGGAGGACCTCGCTCGGGGCGTCATCAACTTCCTGAAGACCGGCATCCTCTACGCGGACGCGCTGACCACCGTGAGCCCGACCTACGGGCGGGAGATTCAGACCGAGCGCTACGGCGCCGGCCTGCACGACCTGCTGCGCCGCCGAAGCGACCACCTCGTCGGCATCCTCAACGGCGTCGACTACGCGACGTGGGACCCGCGCCACGACACGAAGATCCCCTACCGCTACGGCCCCGGCGACATGGCGGGCAAGACGGAGAACAAGCGCGCGCTGCTCGAGTCGATGGGCTTGCCGCACGATCCCGCCGCGGCGACGTTCGGCGTCGTCTCGCGACTCGCCTACCAAAAGGGCTTCGACCTGTTCTTCGACACGATGCCTGCGTTTCTCGCGGCAAACGACGTGCGACTCGTCGTGCTCGGCAGCGGGGAAGCGAAGTACGCGGGCTTCTTCTCACGACTGCAGCAGGCGTTTCCGAGCCGCGTGTCGTTCTACCACGGCTACTCCGACGAACTCGCCCACCGCATCGAGGCCGGCGCCGACTTCTTCCTGATGCCGTCGCGCTACGAGCCGTGCGGCCTCAACCAGATGTACAGCTTGCGCTACGGCACGCCGCCGATCGTGCGCAAGACCGGTGGACTCGCCGACACGGTGCAGTTGTTCAACGCGCGCACCGGCAACGGCAACGGCATCGTGTTCGAGCGCTTCGGCAGCGACGCATTCCGTTGGGCGCTCGGGTACGCACTCGACGTGTGGCGCGATCCGGCGGCACGCGCACGCATCATCGAGAACGCGATGGCCGCCGACTACTCGTGGGAACGGCAAGCGCGCATCTACGTCGCACTGTTCCGTCGACTCGCTTCGCGATAACTGCGTTGCGCGTCCCGCACGACCCCGGTATGGTCCCCCGGGTTCGGCAGATCGCCCGGGAAGAAGGGAGTCTCGATCATGGTTGTCGCAACGAAACAACGCCGCCCCGCGCGCGTCTCCGGCCCGTGCAAACCCGCACGCGCGAGCGTGCTCGCACTGTGCACGATCGCACTCGCGATGTCCGCGACCGTCGACGCGCAAGCGCCCGGTCGAATCGCCGCGATGACGCTCACCGGCGAAGTGTTGGAGATCGATCGCAACGGCGTGATCACGACGCTCATGTCGCCACCGGCGCAGCCCGTCGTCGGCCTCGACGTCGTCAACGACGTGCCGAATCGATCGATCGCGTTCCTCGAGTTCCTGCTGACGAGCGCCAACGGATCGGTCGCGCTCGTCACCGGCGTCGGCGCGAACGCGACGACGCTCGCGACGATCACCGGGCAAACGACGCCGTTTCTCGGCCCCGAAGGCAACGTCATCCTCGACCAGGACGGCGACTACATCGTCTTCTCGTCGTTCGGCGTGCACCGCATCACCCCGACCGGCACGATCACGACGATCGATCCGACGCCGGCCGGCGGCGGCTGCGAGCGCCTCGTCGGCGGTGGCTGGTATGCGTACGGCGCGGGCCAGATGCGCTCGATTTCGCGCGGTGGCGTCGTCACCGGGCTCGGACCCGTCCCCGGCCTCATCCCGTTCGGCGAACTCGCCAGCGACCCGCGCACCGGTGATGCGATCTATGCCGGGGGCGATCTGTTGCGTTTCTCCGACGCGCAGCAGGCCTTCTCGACGCTCACGGTCGCCGGCACCGCCCCCTACGTGTGCGCCGAGGTCGACATGCGGAGCGGCGACATCTGGGCGGGCCGCGTGCTCGGCGAGATCCACCGGGTCGCACGCTCGGGCGCGGTCGTCTCCACGCTCGTGAACCGAACGACGCCCGCGACCGACTTCATGGGACTGACCGAGATCGGCAGCCACCACCTCGGCGGACTGACGCCCGCGCTCGCCGGCGCGACGCACCAGCTCCACGTCGCGTTTCCGTCGTATCCGGGCGCGTCCTACGCGGTGGGCGCGTCGTTCGGCTTCCGGCCCGGCATTCCGACGCCGGCCGGTCCGATCGCGATCGTGCCGGACGCACTGTTCGCGGCGTCGCAGGCGCTGCCGCAGCTGTTCACCGGCTTCCTCGGCACGTTGAGCGCGCGCGGCGAGGCATTCCCCGCGATCCGCCTGCCCGGCGGCACGCAGGGTGTCCGGTTCTACGTCGCGGCGATCGCCGTCCAGAGCGGCCGGATCGTGCAGGTGTCGCGCCCCCTCGGCGTCACGATCCAGTAGCGCGCGTTGCCTCTCCCCCGGGTCGGCGCGTAGAATCGCGGGCCAGACCGCGCCCGTCGAGGCGCCGATCCGAGGGACCGCTTCCATGCACGTGATCTTCGTCGAGCCCGCGTTTCCGTCCAACCAGGCACAGTTCGTTCGCGGGCTGCACGAAGCGGGCGCGCGCGTGACCGGCATCGGCGAGGCGCCGCTCGATGCGCTGCCGACGCGCATCCGCCACTGGCTCTACAAGTACGAACAGGTGCCGAGCGTCGTGCACGAGCCGTCGATGCTCGACGCCGTGCGTCGTGTGCAGGCGCGCGAGTGGGTCGATCGGATGGAGGCGACGGTCGAGGCGCACGTCGAGGTCGCGGCGCGCGTGCGCGAACAGACCGGCATCCCCGGCACGAGCGTGCACACGACGTATCTCTGCCGCGACAAGCCGGCGATGAAGGAGGCGCTCCGTGCCGCCGGCGTCGCTTGCGCGCAATCGATCGGCTCGGGCGACACCGCCGAGGTGCGCGAGTTCGCCAAGCGCGTCGGCTACCCGTTGATCCTCAAGCCGCGCGACGGCGCCGGTGCGGCCGGCACCTACAAGGTGTCGGACGACAGCGAACTCGAGGCCGCCCTGGGAGCGACCGGCGTCCTCGACGGACACAGCGTCGCGGTCGAGGAGTTCATCGAGGGGCACGAGGCGTTTTACGACACGATCGCGATCGACGGCGAGGTCGCGGCCGACTTCGTGTCGCACTACTACCCCAACGTGCTCGAGGGCATGCGCACGCGCTGGATCTCGCCGCAGTTCATCGCGACGAATCGCGTCGACGCCGCGTCCGATTACGCCGAAGTCCGCGAGATGGGCAAGCGTGTGATCGACGCCCTCGGCATCCGCACGTCGGCGACCCACATGGAGTGGTTCTTCGGGCCGAAGGGACTCAAGTTCTCGGAGATCGGCTGCCGGCCGCCGGGCGTGGGCGCGTGGGATCTGTATCGGGCCGGCAACGAGTTCGACATCTACACCGAGTGGGCCAACGCGATCGTGCACGGCCGGCTGTCGAGCCGACCGTCCCGCGCGATGGCGGCCGGCATGATCGCGCTCCGTCCGGACCGCGACGGCACGATCGTCGGCTACGAGGGACTCGAAGAGATCGAACAGCGCTTCGAGCCGTGGTTCATCGACAGCCACATCCCGCCGGTCGGCTCCCGGACGCAACCGGTCGAGGGCGGGTTCATGGCGAACGCGTGGATCCGACTGCGCCATCCCGACTACGACGAGTTGCGCTCGATGCTGAACACCGTCGGCGAACGGGTGCAAGTCCGCGCGCGCTGACGGTCCGGTCAGACGAGTTCGACCGCCTCGACCTTCGCGATCAGCGCGCCGGAGACGACACGGTCGCCCGTCTGGACGAGAAGCTCGACGAGCCGACCGCCGGTCGGTGCGAGCGCGGCCTGGCCGCCGTCGAACTGGACGAGTGGGCGCCCGCGCACGACCGGCTGCCCCGGCTGCACGTGCACGACCGACACCCGACCACCCACCGGCGCGAAGACCGACGCCGACTCGCCAGCCGTCTCGCTGCCGGTCTCGGCCGGAGCCGAAGCCGGAGCCACCGGAGCAGCCGGGACCGAAGCGGGCGGGACCGGAACGGGCGGCGACGTCGGCGCCGCGTCTTCGTCCACGTCGAGTGCGAGCGAACGCACGAGCGCGGTGTCGAGCGACGCCGTCGCATCGAGCGAGCCGGCTGCACCGGCGGGCCCCAACTCCGGCGCGAGCCGGTCGGCGGGCCGGCCGACGATCGGCGACTCGGCACCGATCACGCTCGCACGGACGACCGCGTCGATCTCGCGCGGCGGCTTGCCGAACATCCCGCGGCAGTAGCGCCGCACGCCGGGCAACGTCGTGTGGTAGCGCTCGCCGCTGCCGACGTGCACGACCGCCTGATCGGCGACGAGGTGCGCGATCGGTCCGATCAGCGCCGGATCACCGAGGTCGCGACGGATCGCGACGACCTCGGCCAACGCGTCGTCGACGTAGTCGAGCGCGTCGTGTTCGCCGAGCCGCTCGACGACGCGACGCACGACGGCGATCGGCACGGGCCGGTCGCGCTGCACCTGCGGGTCACTGCGCACCGGCACGCCGCACCGTGACGCGCCGAGCGCTTCGGCCCCCTCGATCAAGCACGCCGGGTCGAGCCCGGGGTCCCACGGGGTGCGCTCGAGCATCCACGCGACGGCGTCGGTAGACGGCAGGGAGCCGGCGCCACTCCACGGATCGAGGGCGGTGTGCACGCACGCGGCACCGGCCTCCACCGCCTTCTGGACGACGGCGCTCCCGGCGCCGCGGCGATCGTGCGCGCGGACGTGCACCGGGACGGTGACGACGTCGAGCAACGCGCGGACCACGCGATAGGCCACCGAAGGCGTCATCTCGCCGGCCGGATCGTCGACGCACACCGCATCGAACCCCATCGCACCGAGGCGACGGCCGACGGTCGTGTAGAACGCGTCGTCGTGCATCGTGCTGCGCGTGTAGCCGATCGCGCCGACCGCGACGCAGCCGGCGCGCTTGACCGCATCGAGTGCGCGACGGAGCGTCTCGACATCGTTGAGGGGGTCGACGAGGCGGAAGACGTCGACGCCGAGCGATGCCGCGCGCGCGACGAACGCATCGACGACGTCGTCGGCGAAGTGGCGATCGCCGACGAGCGACTGCCCGAAGAGCGACGCCATCAGCCGGGTGTTTGCGAGCCCCCGCCGCACGGCCTCGAGCCGGGCCCATGGGTCGTCGCGTCGCGCGCGAAGCGACTGCGCGAACGCCTCTCCGCCCCACGCGTCGATCGCCCAGTAGCCGGCGCGATCGAGCGACGGCAGCGCGCGCACGATGTCGTCCGACGAGGGGAGCGCACCGGTCGCGCACAGAGCCCCGTCGTTCAGTGCGGTCTCGACGACACGAACCTGGCTCATCCGCTCGCCCTCCCAAGCCGCCGATGAAAGGCCGGCGGCCCGCCCGCCGACCGTTCGATCCTACCGCGCGATCCTACCCCGAGATGGCGCCGACGTCGAGCTACAGCGGGATGTTGCCGTGCTTGCGCGCCGGCCGCGAGTCGCGCTTGAGCTGCGTCAGTTCGAGCGCCTCGATCACGCGTGCGCGCGTGTCCTTCGGCTCGATCACGTCGTCGATGTAGCCGCGGTTGGCCGCGAGATACGGCGACGCGAACGTCTCGTTGTACTCCGCGACGAGCTCCGCCTTCTTCGCGACCGCGTCGTCCGCTTCTTTGAGTTCCTTGCGGTAGAGGATGTTGGTCGCGCCGTCGGCACCCATCACCGCGATCTCCGCGGTCGGCCATGCGTAGTTGATGTCGGCGCGGATGTGCTTGGAGCACATGACGTCGTAGGCGCCGCCATAGGCCTTGCGGGTGATGATCGTGATCTTCGGCACCGTCGCCTCGCAGAACGCGTAGAGCAACTTCGCGCCGTGGCGGATGATGCCGCCGTACTCCTGCGTGAGGCCCGGCAGGAAGCCCGGCACGTCGACGAGGACGACGAGCGGGATGTTGAACGCGTCGCAGAAGCGCACGAACCGCGCGCCCTTCCAGCTCGCGTCGATGTCGAGGCAGCCGGCCATCTGCGCCGGCTGGTTCGCGACGATGCCGACCGAGCGGCCGCCGAACCGGGCGAAGCCGACGATGATGTTCTTCGCGAAGTGCGGCTGCACCTCGAGGAAGTTGCCCTCGTCGACGATGCGCCCGATCACCTCGTGCATGTCGTACGGCTTGTTCGGGTCGTCGGGGATCAGGTCGCCGAGCGACTCGTCGACGCGATCGATCGGATCGTCGGTCGGGACGTAGGGCGCGTCCTCGGCGTTGTTGTTCGGGATGTAGCCGAGCAACTCCTTGATCAGGTCGAGCCCCTCGGCCTCGTTCTCGGCCGCGAAGTGGGCGACTCCCGAACGCGTGTTGTGCGACATCGCGCCGCCGAGCTCCGACTTCGTGACCTTCTCGCCGGTCACGGTCTCGATCACGTCGGGGCCGGTGATGAACATGTAACTGGTCTTGCGGCACATCACGATGAAATCGGTCAGCGCCGGCGAGTAGACCGCCCCGCCCGCGCACGGGCCGAGGATGTACGAGATCTGCGGGATCACGCCGGACGACAGCGTGTTGCGGTAGAAGATCTCCGCATACCCGCCGAGGCTCGACACGCCCTCCTGGATGCGCGCGCCGCCGGAGTCGTTCAGGCCGATCACCGGCGCACCGTTCTTCAGCGCGAGATCCATCACCTTGCAGATCTTCTCGGCGAACACCTCGCCGAGCGAACCGCCGAACACGGTGAAGTCCTGCGCGAAGCAGTAGACGATCCGCCCGTTCACCTTGCCGAAGCCGGTGACGACACCGTCGCCGAGGATCTTCTTGTCCCACATGCCGAAGTCGGCGCAGCGATGGGTCGCGAACATGTCGAGCTCGCGGAACGTCCCGGAGTCGAAGAAGAGGTCGATCCGCTCGCGCGCGGTGAGTCGGCCCCCCTCTTTCTGACGGGCGACGCGGTCCGCACCGCCACCGGCCCGGGCCTTCTCCTTCAGCTCGCGCAGGTGGGCGATCTTGTCGTTCATGCTCATACGGAGTGACACTCCAGGTGGGAAGAACCGTCTACCGCAGCGCCGGATCTATAGGGGGAAACACCGGTGCGTTCAAGCGAGACCGGCTCGTGACAGAACGGTCGTCTGTCGACGGCGCCGCGCGCGTGCAACGCCCGCCGAATCGGGTAGAATCACGGGGCAGTGCCCCCCACCCCGTGAACGGATGGCCAGGCCCGAATGGACGTGCGGCTTCGACCCCGCTTCGAGCGCTTCACGACGACCGACCTCACCGTCGTGCGCGAACGGCTCCGCGACGCGATCCGAACATCGGACGGCGCGCTCACCGGCGAGGTCCTCGACACGCACGCGCAGGTGATGATCGGCGACGCGCGCCGCCACAGTTGGTCGCCCTACATGACGCTGAGCTTCGTACCGGTCGACGACACCGACGGCGAACGGCTCCGCGTGCGCGGCCTGTTCGGCCCCCACCCCGCGCTGTGGACGATGATCGCGACCCTCTACGGCTTCTGCGCGTTCATCGCGTTCGTCGGGCTGATGGTCGGCTGGTCGCAGTGGATCATCGATCGGCCGCCGTGGGGCCTGTGGCTGATTCCGATCGGCGCCGTGATCGCGCTGGTGCTGATCGTCGTGTCGATGTCGGGTCAGGGGCTGGCGAACGACGAGATGCATGAACTCGCGGCGCTCGTCGACGCCGCAGTGGCGGAATAGCCACGCCTGTGCCCGCCCGCGAGAGTGCTCCCGGCCTGAACCCGCTGCGAATCCCGCTGGTCGTGATCGTCGCGCTGCTCTCGATGTACGGCTACGCGGAGTGGATCGCCGGCACCGGTGGGTTCCCGCGCACCGGCAACGCGCCCGACGCAACCGTGCACTGGTCGATCGTGCGGTGGGCGTCGGAGTGGTTCATCAGTTGGCCGATGGTCATGCTCCTCGCGGTCACGCTGGTCGCTGCAACGATCGCGTCCGGTCCGCGCGTGGCGCTCGCCGCCGCCGAGTACTCGTTCGACCTCCGGCGGTGCCGGAACGCCGACGGGATCGCGCGCTTCTGGGTCGTCGCCGCGCGCGCGGGCGTCTGGGGCGGCGTGGGCATCGCGGCCGTCGGCGCGATCGCCCAGCAGATCGTCTGGTACCGGCAACTACACCGCGGCTACTTCTTCGAAGGCGGGTTCGAGCACGAGTTTCACATGACGGTGCTCCGGTCCGTTCAGTTCCTTCCGGTGCTCGGGATCCTCGTCGGCCGCTTCGTCGCCGGACCGATCGCGGCGGTCGCGCTCGCTCGGATCGGCTCGAGCCGGCGCGTGTTCACGAGCTTCGACGACGTGGCGTTGCTCGGCGTGCTCGGTGCCCAGTCATACGCGCTCTACGGAACGCAATAGGAGGTGACGATGCGCCCGACCGCCTGGCTTGCCTTGACCGCTATCGCGCTCGCCGGGATCGTCGTCGCGGCGCTGCGCTGGGTCCCCGATGCGTCGCTCGGCCGCCTGCTCGCGGCGGTCGCGTTCGTCATCGTGCAGCCGTGGCTCGTCGCTTGGTTCGTGACCGGGGTGCGCCCGCTCATCGCGGCCGGACGCGCCCTCGTCGGGCGCCCAGAGGACGCGACGCCGGACGACGCGAGAACGCTGCGCCTGCTCGGCGACGTCGCGCCCGCGGCGGGCGCCCTCGGAGCCCTCGCCTCGTTCTACGCCGCGACGGCGGCGATGGCGTCGGAGCGGGGCGCGGTCGGATTCGACATGTTCGACCGCGTGCTCGTCGCCTCGGCCGTGCCGCTCGCGCTCGGCTTCGTGCTCAAGTGGTGCACGTTCGATGCGATCGCTCGCCTGATCCTGCGCGCACACGACGAACCGTACGAGGGGATCACCGGGCTGACCGCGTGGCGGATCGTCGCGATCGTGTGCGCGACGGCGCTGCTGGTCGAGAGCGTCCGCCGGGCCGCGTTTGCGCCGGCTGCGCCACCGGCCTACGACACGAGCGCCGTCGTGACGAGCACCGGATTCGCCGACGGCGACACCCCGATCCGGATCGACGTCGGAGCCACGGGGTTCCGGATCGACGGCGAGTCGCTGCGCGCCACCCCGGGGACCCGCGACGAACTCGGCGGTGCACTGGTGCGCGGCTGGGGCGACGCCTTCACCCGCCCCGTCGAAATCACGCTGGCCAACCAGGCGACGTGCGCGGACGTGGTCGGCGCGATCGCGAGTTGCGTGCGTACGCACGCGGACGAAACCCGCGGCCGACGGAGCGCGCCGACTCGCCCGCCGATCCGGATCGTCGCGGCCGGGTGGCCGAAAGCGCTCACGCTGCGACTCGTCCGCGGCCCGATCGTGCGGAGCGAGATCGTCATGCTCCAACTCGCGAAGTCCGACGCCTCCGAGGCGAAGGAACTCGAACCCCTCGACCGGGCAGCGATCCACATCACGTGGGATCGGATGCGACCGGCGGGCACCGTCGTCTCGGCGCGACAGGAGTTCACCATGCCCGCACTGCAGGCCTACGTCGCGGGGCAGCGCGCGAAGACCCGGCTCGTCCGGCCTGACTACAAGAGCCCCTGCGCCACGTTGCTCGCCGTCCTCCGCATCCTCGCCGCCGCCGGCGTCGAGGAGGTCTGGCTCGAGGTCTTCGACACGACGATTCCGCGTTGAGACCCGGCCTCGCCCCGAGGCCGTCGGAATAGAGGTGGGCGGCGACGCGGCGGAGCGTTAACGGTTGTCGAGTCGCCTGTGCATCGAAAGGGCCCCCATGAGCGTCGACCTCGATTTCCTCCGCTGGGACGACACGCTGACCGAAGACCAGCGGATGATCCGCGACGCGGTCCGCGAGTTCGTCGACACCGACGTGCTCCCGAACATCGGACGCTGGTGCGACGAGGGCACGTTCCCCGAGCAACTGATCCCGAAGATCGCCGACCTCGGATTGCTCGGCGTCACGGTGCCGGAGGAATACGGCGGCGCCGGGCTCGACTACCACACCTACGGGCTGATCACGCAAGAACTCGAACGCGGTGACTCCGGCCTGCGCAGCTTCGCGTCGGTGCAGAGTTCGCTGTGCATGTTCCCGATCCTGAAGTACGGCTCCGAGGAGCAGAAGCGCAAGTTCCTGCCCGACATGGCGGCCGGCAAGAAGATCGGCTGCTTCGGTCTCACCGAACCGGAGGGTGGCTCGAACCCGGCGACCCCGCGCACGACCGCGAAGAAGACCGCCAACGGCTGGGTGCTCAACGGCGAGAAGATGTGGATCACCAACGGCGGCATCTCGGCACTCGCCGTCGTGTGGGCACAGACCGGCAACTCCCCCGCCGACATCCGCGGCTTCATCGTCGAACGTGGGACGAAGGGCTTCTCGACGCCCGAGATCAAGAAGAAGATCGGCCTGCGCGCGAGCATCACGTCGAGCATCGTGCTCGAAGACTGCGAAGTCGGTGACGACGCGCTGATGCCCGGCACCGACTGCGGGCTCAAGGCGCCGCTGTCGTGCCTGAGCATGGCGCGCTTCGGCATCGCCTACGGCGGTATCGGCGCGGCGATCGGCTGCCTCGAAGAGGCGCTCGACTTCACGTCCACGCGCAAGCCGTTCACGAAGACGCTCGACCACTACCAACTGATCCAGGCCAAGCTCGCGAACGTCTTCACCGACATCTGCCTCGCACAGGGGCTCGCCTACCGTGTGGGCGCGCTGCTCAACGACGGCAAGTGGATCCCCGAGCACATCTCGATGGCCAAGCGCAACAACGTGCGCATGGCGCTCGAAGCCGCACGCACGTGCCGCGAAATCCTCGGCGCCAACGGCATCACCTACGAGTTCCACGCCGGCCGGCACGAGACGAACCTCATCAGCGTCGACACCTACGAAGGCACGTATGACATCCACACGCTGATCCTCGGACGCCACCTGACGGGCAAGGCCGCGTTCGACTAGACACGTCGGCGGGTCCGGCGGGTGGGGATGCGCGGGGCGGGAGGGCGGACGACACCGACGGGTGTGGTGCGTTCCTATCGGGCCCGGAGAGCGGGGGTTCGTGTTGTGTTGCGGGCGTGAGCCGGGCCTCTCAACGTCTCGCCCCACACCCGTCGGCGCCGCCCGCCCATCGACGCGCATCCACCCGTTCGGACGCGAGTGCCGGAGTCGAGATGCGCGCTTGTCCTGCGGTGTCGTCGCTACGGCAGCGCGCGCATCTAGTCCCGCTGCGGCGGCCGGGTCGTCGGAGGAAGATCCGCGCACACCGGGTTCGCACGCCTGCACGGGGGTGGTCGGCGACATTGAGAGCCCGGCTCACGCCCGCAACACAGACCAACTCCAACTCCCCCCGGGCCGAGCGGAGCCGACCGCCCCCGTGCAGGTGCGCGAACCCCTGACCGCGCGCATCTTCTTCCTCCGACGACCCGGTAGACGCCGCCCGTCGGGACTTCGTATCCTGCGCGCATGCTGAAAACAAACGAGAAGCAACTGGTAGAAATCGGCGTGCAAGGGCGCGTCGCGCCGCCGCTGTTCTACGGGCCGTACGAAGTCGACCATCGCGGGAAGGCGGAGTCACTGCCGTCGCTCGGGGGGATCACCTACAACGTCAAGGTGGGTGATCTCGTGTGCGGGTGGAAAGGTGACCACGTCGAGCCGGGTGTGAGCGCGGTGGTCGATCCGTCCAAGCGCGGCGACAAGCAGAACCAGGCGTTCAACTATCTCGCGTGCGCCGGCAATCCGGCGATCGTCGTGTCCGGCGGCGCCAAGGGTGCGAAGGGCACCGTCATCGGCCACCACGGCGGGGTCGAGCACGTGATCATCGACTTCAAGGACCGCGATCTCGCACGGATGACGCAGGACGACAAGATCCTGATCCGCGGCTTCGGGCAGGGCCTGGAGTTCGTCGACTTCCCGTCGGTGCACGCGTTCTCGCTGTCGCCCGCGGTCGCGAAGAAGTGGGGCCTGAAAGCCGACGCGAAGAAGCGCACGATCGACGTGCCGGTCACCGCGACCGTGCCGCCCGAAGCGATGGGCAGCGGGCTTGGCGCGCAACCGGCCGCGACCGGCGACTACGACATCATGACGTCCGACCCCGACGTCGTGGCGAAACACGGCATCGACCAGATTCGCTTCGGTGATTTCGTCGCGGTCCTCGACCACGACAACCGCTACGGCCGCGCACTCCGCCGCGGTGCGGTCACGATCGGCATCGTCATCCACTCCGACTCCGTCCTCGCCGGCCACGGCCCCGGCGTGACGACCCTTCTCACGAGCGCCGACGCAACGCTGCGCCCGGTGATCAAGAAGACCGCCAACCTGGGCCGCATGCTGAAGCTAGGCCGCTACGCGACGACCAAGCGGCAGTGACCGTCGGCGCAACGTAGCTCCAGTCGATTCCTCACGCGGGCGGAACTTGGCCGGTCGGGTCCACTGCGCTCCTGCGCGAGGATCGCGCGATCGTCTTCCGCGAGCATGCCTGTGACGATCCTCGGCTGGAGCTCCCGGGCTCGATCAAGCGTTTCGCGCCGAGGTCGGACAGCCATTCGATGGCGTGCGCGATCCGCGCTGGCGCGCCCTATATACGCACCGTCCGCCCAGTAGCGCCGGCTGTATACGGCGAACGCACCGATCGCGCGTTGCGTGCGAGCTGAGTCCCGTTTTGCCTTTTCCATTGATTACCGTTCCGCTTGCACCGGCGAGCGTAGCAGAGACGTCGTATTTGCCAACCGTGTTTTTCGAATTCGAAACCGCGCTTCGCGGACGAGGCGTGATGCCACTCGGCGTTTGGCTGCGCGATCGCCTTTATCACGAATTCTTTTGGCGCGCAACGCCGCCCGTTCGCGTGACTTGCACTGTACGAGCGAAACCAATCGCGCGTTCCTGATAGCGCACCTCGACACACCGCGATACGGTGCATGTGCAAGCGGGAACTAACGCACAACGATTGGGCTGAACTCTACTCGCTCGGGATGCTACCAGCGCGGTTCGCGCGACGTCCGTCTCGAGCGGCCGATTCGACTCGTTCCGGGCTACCGGTCCGGATGTTGCTGCAAGCCGTCGTTTCGGCGGCTGCTTCTCGCGAGCGGTCGCTCGCGTTCAACTGGTCTGCTGCCCGTCGCCGCGACTCGACCGCGGATGGGCGGCCACGAGGAGGTCTTTACGATGCTTCGAAAGTCAACACAGCCTCGTCACTGTGTGCGCGAACCCGACTGGCCCCCGAGCGTGTTGGGGAACCCCGCGCGACGGGCTGGGAGTCTCGCGCGAGCGGTCCTGGTCGTCTTCGCGACGTGTGCCGCCGGAGCCGGGTCAGCGAGCGCTCAGATCCTGCCGAACTGGTACTACGAGACCATCTACGTCGGCAATGGCGCCGCGCCGTGGTCGAACGAGGTTGCCGTTCTGTCGGCGTGGTCGTTCGGCTTCTTCACCGCACCGCCGCAAGAGAGAGTCGCCACTCCCTCGGGCGTGTTCGCGGACTTCAATACCGCCGCAACGCCAGCGAACGTGGTCTACGGCGCGGCCCTCGACTCGAGCGCAGCCGGCGCCGCCGCCGGTTTTGCCCCGACCGGGTCCCTCGCTGTCGCGAAGAACATCGGCGGCATCAATGGGTTTGAGACCTACTACAGCATCCTCTCGCCGACTGGGGTGAACCCGACTGGTCCCGCGAACTTCCTAACGCAGGAGCTCGTCACCGGAACGATGGCGTCGTATCTGACACCGTCGGCGAGCAACAACCCGATTCAGAGACTGGACATCGCGAACGGGATGATCACCCCAGGTGCCATCGGGAACCTGGTTACGAGCTACGTCGCGACCGCCGAGGTCATCGGCGTGAACATCTGGCTCGGCGTCTACGGGATGACGAACGGACTGGGCGTGCCTGTGGCGCCGTATTTCGTGAACGCGACACCAACGATGGTGGCGGGCCCTTGCAACGGGCTGGTTACGTCGAATGGCCGGCCGGGGATGAACGGGCTGACGCGGAACGACATCGTGTTCGTTGACGGCAATAACATCGCGCACGCTCAGTCGTTCGAGATCGGTATCGGAGCGTTCCCCTTCGCGCTCGACACGATGACGAACTACCCGGCGGTCAACGGGGCCGGCGTCCAGCTCCTCCCAGCGAATGGCACCGTCGCCGGCATTTGGATCTGCCAAGCGCCGCCCCCGGTCGTGAACGCGCACAACATCGGGGTCAGTATGACCGGACCGACGGGCGCCGGGTCGCACGCATTCAACATCCTCCACGACATGGGTGCACCGTCGCCGGCGCCCGGCCCCTTCGGCCCGTTCTTTACCGTCGTAACGCCGTTCGGCGGCGGCCCCGTTTGCCACATCCCGACCGGCAACGGCCCGGCACCCCCCGCTCCCCCCGGCCGTAGCCCGTCCGCGTGGGCGCTGGGATCCACTGCCGGCTCGGGGGCCGTCAGCACGGGCTGGTTCGTAGCGAACGAAGCGGCAGCCGGTGTTTGGACCCTCGAGGCGATCGACGCCAACGGATTCGTGCCGGGGACGTTCGTCTTCCCCTACGGTCCCGGCGTTGTGCCAAATGGTACGCCACTCACTGAGCCGGCCGCCACAGGGTTCGCAGGGCCGGCATTGCCAGACTCGTATCAATCGGGGCTTGTTTGGGTGCCTGCTCTTGACACGACTCCGGGGGGTGTCGCAAACATCTTCCTCGTGACCGGTTCAGTGATCGCCCCGGTCGCGCCCACCCCTCTGCCGGCGCCAATCGCGAACACCACGCTGATCCATACGGTTTCGGCGGTGAACCACACCCCGACGCCCCCCTTGCCGGCATTGCCACTGGCAGGGACCCCATGGCTCGGGGCGATCATCCCGGATCAGAAGACCAACTCGAAGGCCGACTACGGCCTGTTCATCGTCGGCTACTAAGGAGAGGACGAACCGATGAAACTCCGAACCCCAATCGGGATTGCGGCGCTCGTCCTTGCGACGTGCGCGGCCTCGAAGCGCACGGAGGCACAGGCGCCGACGGTCCACACGACACCGCGCCTCAAGGCGCTCGTCGGCAACGTGTTCTACCGCGCGAGCGCAGACGGGAGCGCAGTTCTCGTCAGCCACTCGCCGAATGGCGAGGCAGAGGACCTTGTCGTCGTGCCGCGTGATGGCTCAACCGAGACGCTCTGGCGTCGCTCCGTTGGCCGCGGGATCTACAACCGGGTCGCGCTCAGCGGCAACGGAGCCAAGGTTGCGTACTCCCGCGCACCAGGCGGCACCGTCCAGGTGCTCGACGGACCCCAGTCAACGCCGCGAGAGATTGCGAACGTCGCGCCCGATGGTGACGTTCGCCAGCTCGTTCTGAGCCACGACGGTGCGCTCGCGGCGTTCACCGCCTCCAGCTACAGGGATGCGGCCGGCAATCTCGTGCGTGTGCGCGCCAACCTGTACGTCGCAAAGACCGACGGGAGCGGGGTGACGAAAATCACGTCGTCGCCGGTCTCTGAGAAATTCATCGCCTTCGCGCTCTCGGGCGACGGAAGCACCCTTGTCTGGGTGGACGATGCGAAGCAGGGCGCTTGGGTAGGCGATGCCGACGGCAAGAACGCGAAGCGGCTCCCGGCCGCGCCCGGTGGCCGGGCAATCCAGGCGGTGTTCACGAACGCCGCCGGGAGCACCATCTACTACCAGTCGGTAGGCCTTGACGGTGTGAAGCTCCACGCCGTGGACCGAGCCCAGGAGACCGTCACGCTCTTGCACGAGGGGGCGCACGGGTCGATCTATGCGCTTTCCGCGGACGGGACAAGCGTGCATCGGCTGCAAACCGGTTCACGCACAGCGACTTGGTGGCGCGCGACCGCGACCGGCGAGACCAAGGTCGCGGATGTGTCGTGGCCGCGCCACCTCGGATCGTGGACGTGGAGCGGAGACGCCGGTACGCTGGTATGGTGTGGTGGTGCCCCGTCCGGGGGCGCGACGACCTACGTCCTCCAGCCGGCTCAGCCGTGATCAAAAGGAGACCGCGATGAATGCAAGAGACCTGACTGCCGTCACGCTCCTAACGCTGTTCATCGTGGCTGGCGGGGTTGCGCCCACCGTGGCGCAACCCGCCGCTCCGCCGCTCCTGAAGTCATCCCTCGGCGACATCCCGCTCCACATCATCGAGAACCGCGGCGTGCATCCGGACGAAGTTCGCTTCTACGTGCAGGGGCGCGACAAGTCGGTCTTCTTCGCCCGCGACGGGATCACATTCGCGTTGCGCGGCGAGAAAACGAGAAACTGGGCCGTGAAGCTCGAGTTCGTCGACGCGAACGAAGACGTCGTGCTTCGCGGCGGCGAGCGCCGCAAGGCCGTGTTCAGCTACTTCAGCGGCTCGCGCGAGGAGTGGAAGACCGGCCTCCCGAGCTTCGCCGAGGTCGCCTACGAGGAACTGTGGCCGGGGATCGACTTGGTCTACCGCGGTGAACACAACGTGCTCAAGTACGAGTTTCGCGTACACCCAGGTGCTGACCCGAAGCAGATTCGGCTCCGCTACCGCGGCGCAACCGCGGTCGAAACGACCGACACAGGCGGGCTGCGCATCGAGACACCGGTCGCGAGCTTCGCCGACGAGCGGCCGATAGCTTGGACCGAGGGCGAAGGAGGCGCGAGGGCACCGGTTGACGCTGCCTTCGCGGTCGACGAATCGACCGTGTGGTTCAAAGTCGGTGACTACGACTCGTCCAAGCCGCTCGTCATCGACCCGGCCGTGATCGTCTATTGTGGCTACATCGGAGGTGCACGCCACGAGGAGGCCACCGGCGTGGCAGTCGACGGACAAGGCTGTGCATACATCGGCGGATGGACCGAGCCGTCGCCGACGTTTCCAGCGAAGGTTGGTCCGAGTACGATGCTCCCACAGGGAGTGCCGGGCGCCGGGTTCGTGTGCAAGGTCGAAGCCGGAGGCAAGCAACTCGTCTATTGCGGTTGGATCGCCGGCTCCTCGTGGGGTACCACCGTACTGGGGATCTCAGTCGACTCGGCCGGCTGCGCGTACGTTGCCGGCGAGACGATGACCCCTGAGTCACGCGGCTTCCCGGTCACGGTCGGACCGGATTTGACACACAACAGCCTGCCGCCGAAGTCCGACGCGTTCGTCGCAAAAGTCAACGCATCCGGCACCGCACTCGACTATTGCGGCTACATAGGTGGTTACGATCGTGATACAGCAGTCGGAATCACGGTCGACGCGGCCGGCGCCGCCTACGTGATCGGCGAGACGACGAGCGCAGACGCTTCCCAGGCGCCGTTGAACGCCGTAGCGTTTCCGACCAAGGTGGGTCCCGACCTGACGTACAACGGCTTTCAGGATGTCTTCGTCGCCAAGGTGAATCCCGCCGGCACCCACCTTGATTACTGCGGCTACGTCGGTGGCGCGAAGACCGATGGTGCGCGCTTTGCCAGCGGAGCAACGGGCTCCATTGCCGTTGACCCGCAAGGAGGAGCTTACGTCGTAGGGATGACACAGTCGAACGAGACGACGTTCCCGGTCAATGTTGGGCCACGGCTCACTTTTCAGCCCGGAGCAGCCTACGACGGCTTCGTCGCGAAGGTGAATCCGGCCGGCACCGCACTCGACTACTGCGGATACTTCGGAGGAGGGCACATCAGTGGCCCGGCCTACGAGGGCGTGTACGGCGTTGCGGCAGACGCGCAAGGGCACGCCTACCTCTCTGGGACCACGACCGCGCCCGCGTCGCGACTCCCGCTCACCGTCGGTCCATCGCTTGTTCGGTCCGCGTCGACCATCCAGCCGATCGTCGCGAAGCTCACACCCGATGGCTCGGGATTCGGCTACTGCGGTTTGATCGACGACCGCGGCGTCGGCGCGAGCGCGTCGAAGATCGCGATTGACTCACACGGCAACGCGGTCGTGATCGGGATGGCGCTCGGAACCTTCCCCGTCTTCGGCGGGCCGCAGCTAACGGTCCAAGCGCCGCAGGCGGGACTGGTTGCAATGGTGGATCGCTCTGGCCGTCGCGTTCGCTACTCAGGGCTGATCGGCGGCCTGTTCATCGATACGCCGTACGCCATCGCCGCGACGCCTTCGGGCACTGCGTTCGTTGCTGGCTACGCGTTGTCCGGCGAGATGAGCGGCTTCCCGGTGAAGGTCGGCCCCGACCTCACGCACAACCGGGGCGGCAAGGACGCCTACATCGCGAAGCTCGCGTTCACGGAACTCGAGTCCGTGGGGGCGCTTCGTCCTGGTGCAACGTGGCCGCTGCAGCTCACCGCGACCGATGATGCGGGGCTGGTTTATCAGCTCGGCACGTCGCTCGGCAGCGGCCCGATCCGGTTGGGCAGCCGTTCACTCGGCTTGAGCCCGGACCCGGTGCTCGGCGCGTCCACGTCCGGCGCGCTGCCGAGTGTGTTCCGGAATTACACCGGCACGATCGACTCGCTCGGCCAGGCGTCGGGCTCGATTGCGCTGCCGAATTGGCCGTTCCTGGTCGGCATCACGTTCCACACCGCGTTCATCACGCTGTCACCCGTGGCGCCCGGCGGGATCAAGTCGATCTCGAACACCGTGAGCACGACGGTGATGCCGTAGCGTCGGACCTCCGAATCCCGCTGGCGTGCCATCTTCCGCGCCCTTCTCGGACCGGGTAGGCTAAGCGCACGGAGGTGTTCGATGGGTCGATCGGTTCTTGCTGGGGTCTTGCTCGCGTTTCTCGCGAGTGCCGCGATGACCCAGCCGGTATCCCGGGCGAAAGCCCAGACCGTGCTGAACGGCCTCGCGATGCCGCTGATCGAGAACCGTGGTCACTACGCGCCGCAGGTCCGCTTCTACGCCCAGGCGAGCGGCAGGACGGTGTTCTTCACCGCACACGGCGTCACGTTCCGGTTTGCCGGCGAACCATCTTGGACCGTGAAGCTCTCGTTCGTCGGCGGCAGGACAGTCGCACCCGTCGGTGAAGCCCAGTCCGATACGGTCGTGAGCTACTTCCGCGGTGGCGGCAATTCGCAAGCCGGTCTCCGCACGTTCGAGCGCATCACCTACCACGACGTCTGGCCCGGCATCGACGTCGTCTACAAGGTCGTCGGTAGTCGGCTCAAATACGACGTGATCGTGCGTCCGGGCGCTGACCCGACGCAAGCGCGGTTCCGTTACACCGGCGCCGACCGGATCGCTCGGACCGCAGCGGGCGGCCTTCGCGTGATCACGCCGGCCGGCGAGGTCGAGGAAGAGCCGCCTGTGGTGTTCCAACCCGCCGGTGACGAGCAGGAGTCGGTCGACGCGACGCTGATCGTCGACGACGGCGCTGACGGCTGCGAGGTTGCGTTCCAACTCGGCGACTACGATCGCACCCGCCCGCTTGTGATCGACCCACCGATGCTTATTTACTGCGGCTACGTCGGCGGGGCACTCACTACGTTCATCTGGGACGCGGCGGTCGATGCGCAGGGTGCGCTCTACGTCGTCGGATACACACTGAGTGACGAGACGACGTTTCCCGTCACAGTCGGGCCCGACTTGACGCACAGCAATCCACCGAGCCCCGCAGGCGTGACCGGTGACGCGTTCGTCGCGAAGGTGAAGCCCGACGGTACGGGGCTCGCGTATTGCGGCTATATCGGGGGGCTCGGCTGGGACTTGGCGAACGGGGTCGCCGTTGACGCGACGGGCGCGGCCTACGTCGTCGGATGGACCGGCAGCCTGGAGAGTAACTTTCCGGTGACAGGCGGACCGGGCCTGTCGCACAAGGGCAGCGCCGACGGCTTCATCGCCAAGGTACGGCCCGACGGCACCGGGCTGGTCTACTGTGGGTACATCGGTGGATCGTCTTCGGACGAGCTCAACGGCGTCGCGGTCGACTCGTTCGGTGCGGCCTATGTCGTCGGTTTCACCTACAGCGACGAGACCTCGCTTCCCGTCAAGGTCGGACCGTTCTTGAAGCTACCGGGCGTCCAGTCGACATACGTGGCGCGAGTGAAGCCGGACGGCAGCGGATTGGACTACTGCGGCTACATCGGCGGGGTGGGCCGGACCGTCGGCGAGGAGATCGCGGTCGATCCGGTCGGCGCGGCCTATGTCATCGGCTCTACGTCGAGCGACGAGAGTTCGTTCCCGGTGCTCGTCGGACCGGATCTGACTTATAACGGAACGACGACCCAGTTCCTGGACGGCTTTGTCGCGAAGATCAAGCCGAGCGGCAGCGGGCTTGACTACTGCGGCTTCGTCGGTGGCAACTACGGAGCATTTGTACTCGACGTCGCTGTCGACCGCGCAGGCCGCGCCTACTTGTGCGGCAACACAGGGAGTACCGAAGCGACGTTCCCTGTGCGTGTCGGGCCCAGCCTAACGCACCGTAGCCCGGGGACGGCCGCGGATGCGTTCGTCGGACGACTTCGACCCGACGGGACCGGGTGGGAGTATCTGGGATATATCGGTGGCACATCGAACGAGGGCGCTCTCGCGATCGGGGTCGATGCGTCAGGCCGAGCGACGGTCGCGGGAGCCACTCTCAGCGGGGACTTCCCGGTCGTCGGCGCATCGACGACTCACCTGGGCAAGTCTGACGCGTTCGTCGCACGCGTCGATCCCCGCGGCACCGCGCTTGAGTACAGCGTGCTCATCGGCAGCCCCTCCGATGAAGGGGCTCGCGCCGGCGCGATCGACGAGTTGGGCAACCACGTTTGGATCGCGGGCGCCACGCAAGCGACGCAGACGCAATTCCCCGTCCGCGTCGGACCGGACTTGACGCATAACGTCCCCGGCGGCGGGCAGGACCAGTTCGTCGCCAAGTTCGCGATCACAGACCTCACCATCGGCGGCACACCCAACGTCGGTGGCCGAGTCACGCTGCAGTTGCTCGACGACCCGGGTCTCGTCTACCAGATCGGCTCGTCACTCGGAGACCGACCAATCGCGATCGGCTCGAGACCGCTGCGGTTGACCGTCGATCCGCTCCTCCTGCTGTCGATCAGCGGCGTCGCGCCACAGACCTTCCTCGGCTACTCGGGCGTGCTCGACGGACAGGGCAACGCCGTCGCCACGCTGCGCATCCCGAACCAGCCTGCCCTGACCGGCGTGACGATCTACTCGGCGTTCGTGACGTTCAAGCCCGGCGCACCGCAGGGCATCCAGTCGATCTCCAACACGGAGAGCTTCCGGATCAACTGACGGGCCGGTTCATGCCGGTTTCGCCTCATCGATCCTCCGCACCGCGCGAGTCCGCTGACACCAACCCGAGAGTTTTCGCAGTCCTCACCCCCCGCCGGGGCGGAGCGACGTACAGCGATTCCGGCTGCAGGGCGAGCGGGTGGACCGTAGGCGCGCGAATGCTCGTGTCCAGATCGCTCGCGGAGGTCCATCAAACCCGCAAAAAGCAGGCCGCGGCTCGCGAACCGCTACCTGACGTGTGCGAGCGAAGCTGCGCTGTTCGAACGCGCTTGGGCGGGGGTTGAGTGGTCGGACTCGGCCTTTCGCTGCGCTTGGCGGGCTTCGAACGATCGCGAAGACCGTCACGAAGCGTCAGGCACGAGGCGAACGGTCCATTTCGGGCGAGCTTGCCAAATGGTAACCCATGCGTTACCATAGATCATGCCTGAGCCTCGACTACGGGCCCGGCTACCGGGTGTACTTCGGGCAGGACGGCCGTGACCTGGTCGTGCTGCTCGTTGGCGGCACGAAGAGGCGCCAGCAGCGAGACATCGAGCGAGCGAAAACCTACTGGCAAGATTACAAGCGCCGGAGGAAGTGAAGGAGTGTGGAGAACATGGCCCTTACGAGGAGTTTTAAGGAGACCGTCAAGGCTCGCGCAGAGCGCGACCCTGACTTCCGCATTGCGCTGCTTCGCGAAGCACTTGATGCGCTGCTGAGCGCCGACCTGGACATCGGCAAGGCGTTGCTGCGCGACTATGTCAACGCAACGCTCGGCTTCGAGAAGCTCGCGATCGAACTCGAGAAGAGCCCGAAGAGCCTGATGCGCATGCTGAGCGACCAGGGCAACCCACGCGCAGAGAACTTGTTCGCCGTGATCGCACACCTGCAAGCCGCGGAAGGAGTCACCTTTTCCGCGACGCTCAGTAGCTCCCCAAAGTAGCCTGCCTCACTCCACGATTCCCGCAGCCGACGGTCGCGGTAGCTCGCGCCGGCGCTCGCTCGGATCGTCACTCGCGGCTGACCCGGAACCGCGGGAGGGGCGAGCCGCTGTCCGGGGGTGTGATGGCCCTCGCGAGCGATGTAGGCGCGAGCACATTCGCGCGCAGTGGACAACACTGACTCTCGCCCCGCGGCCCGGCCCGTTCACCCCACACCGCCGCCCCCCTGCTCGCGACGGGACGCCTCTTCAAGCGAGCGAGGGCGATCACATCCCCGGACAACCCGCTCCCCCCCCGCCGCCTCCGCGGTCAGCCGCCGACGCTGACGAACCGGCCGCCGGCGTCGCGGGCGATGCGGCGGAGGAAGCGGCCGCCCGCGTCGCCGACGAGGATCGTGTTGATGCGGACCTGGCGGGTCAGGTTTTTCTCTTCGATCACGTCGGCGAGCGCGTCGAAGCGCTTCACCGGGCCGGCCGACGGGACGCCGTCGGAGAGCAGGAAGACGGTGTCGGGGTGCGGCTCGCTGCGGCGCGCCCAGCCGGCGGTCATCGCCTCGACGAGTCCGTCGTGCACGTTCGTGCCCTGGGACGCATTGATCCGCTGCACGCGCTTGATCGTGTCCTCGACCGCTTCGGGCGTCGCGACGACGGCTTCGCGGTGGAGCCACATTACCTCGTCGTTGAAGAAGCCGACGTTGAAGCGCGTCTTCGCCGGCAACTTCGACAGCACGTGCGCGAGCTCCGCTTTCGCGAGATCGAGCCGGATGTCGAGCTTCGCGCCGGCGAGGTGCTTGGCGCCCGCGATGTAATTCCGCGCGCGCTTGCTCCCGATCGGCTCGCGCATGCTCCCGCTGATGTCGAGGATGAACGCGATGCGCTCGCCGCGAACCGCGAGGCCGTAGAAGCGCGCGTAGCCGCCGGCCGTGCGCGGCGCTCGACCACCGCTACCGGCCCCGAGTCGCACCGTGTCGCGGTGCTTCGCCCACCACCCCTTCCACTGCGCGACCTCGGCACCGTAGTCCTGACCGGTCAGTTCGACGAGGGCCTCGTGAATCTCCAGTGCGACGCGCGCATGGTCGGGTGCCGCGAGCGCGTCGATCAGCCCGTCCACGGCGGCCGCGGTCGCTGCGTGGCGAAGCGCGCGCACACCGGCGACACGAAGCGGCCACGAACCGTCCTTCGCAGCCTTCGTCGCCACCGGCACGAGTGCGCCGTTCCCGGCGCGCGTCGCGTTCACGAGCGCCGCAATGCGAAGGGGCTCCGCGGTCTTCGCATCGGTCGCGAGCGTGACCGCGGCCGCGTGCGCATCGGCGTCGGCCGCGTTGCCCCACATCGCGACGACGCCCGGCCCCACCGGCGCCTTCGAGCCGGCGAGTCGTTCGGTCGCGACGAACACGCCCTCGGGGCATCGAGCGAGACCGCGCAATGCCGCCATGCGAATCCACGGCGCCGACCGAGCACGCACGAGTCGCACGAGTTCGGTCACGCGCATCGCGACCGGCAACCGCTCGAGGGATCGCACCGCGAGGATCTGATCGTCGGCGAGTTTCGCGGACAGACCCCGTCGCGCACGCGGCACGAACTTCTTCGGCTTCGGCAGCGGCACCATGCGCAGCCGCAACCGGTCGACGACGAACGCGTCCTTCGGCCCGCCGCGACCGAGTCGCAGCGATCGCAGCGGCCGGTCGAACACGACCGCGCGCTTGCCGTCGGCCGTCTTGGCCCCGACGAGGTCGACGACGACCGCGTTCCAGCCCGGCTCGAGGTCGATCTTTCGATGCAGTCGATCCCCGCGCCGTTTGTAGGCCGCGTCGCGGATCTCGAGGTCGATCCACGCGCGACGCGACCCCGTGTGGTAGACGTCGGCGAGCAGCGCCGCCGCACCGCGCGCGTCGACGTCGTCGACTTGCACGGCCCAGCGCTTGCCCTTGGCCGGCGCGACCTCGACCGCCCCGCCGCCGCCCCTCACGCGCGCCTCGTCGCGAACGATCGTGCGATGCCCCGGCCCGCGGGTGCGCTCCCACGGCACGCCGTCGAACCCACAGATCGTGCGCTCGACGGCCGGTTCCTGGGCAACGCCCCCCGCGGCGAGCGCGAGGAGCAGGACCGCGACGGGACGCGCGACGCTCACCGGCGGAGCAACTCGCCGACGAGCGCGTGCGCGCCGTAGATCCGCGACAACCCCTCGACCATGCCGCCGGTGTGCACCGACACGGCGCGCATCACGGTATCGTCGAACACGTAGTCGCTCGGCAGGCTCTGGATGTTGCCGTCGAAGATCAGCCCGACCAACTCCGCGTCGCGGTTGATCACCGGGCTGCCGGAGTTGCCGCCGATGATGTCGCACGTGCAGACGAAGTTGATCGGCGTCTTCAGGTCGATCCGGTCGCGCGCCGCGAGCGTCTTCGGCGACAGCGCGAACGGCGGCTCGCCGCCGGTGCTGTAGAAGCGATCGAAGAGCCCGTAGTAGGTCGTCTCGTGCGGCACCTTCGTCGTGCCCAGCATGTAGGACGCGACCTTGCCGTAGCTCAGTCGCAGCGTGAAGTTCGCGTCCGGATACGTGTTCTTGCCGTGGATCGCGAAGCGCGCCTCGGCGATCGTCGCGCCGTCGGCGACGAAGACGCTCTCGACGTTCGCCTCGTGCCACGTGTGCAGGTCACGGTGCACCGGGTCGAGCGCGCGCGCCATCCGGATCAGCGGATCGTCGCTCGCCGCGACCGCGTCGGCCCCGCCCTCGATCAACGCCTTGCGAAACGCCGGGTCGCCGACCTTCGTGCCGCGGTAGTGCGCCGCCGCGGCCTCGGCCGGTGTGCGATCAGCGATCAGCGCCCGTCGGAGCGGATCGTCTGCGCCGAGTCGCTTCGCGTGCACCGCGAGTTGCGCCGCGACGACCGCCTCTTCCAGCTCCGGGAAGCTCGGCGTCTTCGCGAACAGCGAGTGCTTGAGCGACTCGAGCGCCGAGTCGCGAAACTGCGGCAGCCGCTCGGCGTTGGGCTTCTGAACCTCGGCGACGTACTGCACGATCGTGAGTGCCTGGCCCGCGAGCCGGGCGCCGCGCAGGTTGCGGAGGAAGTGCGCGTCGCCTCGCGTCTTCTGCGTCTCGACCGCGTTTGCGATCCGATCCCACGCCGCGGCGATCTCCATGCCGCGATCGGCGACCGCCCGTTTGAGCGCGGCCTCGGCCTCCGCCTTCTTGCGGATCAACGCCGGGTCGGCGAGCCCGCCCTGCATCCCCTCGAACGCCTTGCGCGCATTCGCAAAGCCGTCGATCAGGTAGGTCGCGCGACGGCGGTGCTCGTCGGACTTCGCCGCGTACTTCCGCAGCGCTTCCTCGACCGCGTAGTAGACCGCGAGCCGTCGCGGCACGGCGACCTGCTTCTGGTAGGTGAGTTGCGCGAGCGTCAGCAGCCGCTGCGTCGAGCCGGGGTTGCCGGAGACGAAGACGAGCTCGCCCTCCTTCGCGCCGGCCGGCTTCCACGGGAAGTAGTTCGGCGTCGACGCGGGCTTGCCGTTCTCGTAGACACGCACGAACGACATGTCGAGGCAGTACCGCGGGTAGGTGAAGTTGTCGAGGTCGCCGCCGTAGAACGCCGCCTCCTTCTCGGGCGCGAACACGAGGCGCACGTCGGTGTACTTCTTGTAGCGGTAGAGCCAATACTCGGCGCCGGCATAGAGCGACACGACGTCGGAGCGAAGCCCCGTCTCCTCGGTCGAGGATTTCTCGATCCGCGCGATCTCCTGCTCGCGTTGCTTCTGCGCGGCCGTCGCATCGGCGCCGTCCTCGACCGCACCCTTCACGCGCGCGGTCACGTCCACCATCGCGACGAGCACGTTGATCTCGAGGTCGCGACACGGCAGTTCGTCGGCGAGCGTCGCCGCGTAGAAGCCGTCGTCGGCGAGGTTGCGCTCCTTGGTCGACAGCTTCGCGAGTTGTCCGTGCACGACGTGGTGGTTCGTCAGGACGAGACCGTTCGGCGACACGAACGAGCCCGAGCCGCCGTCGTTGAGCCGCACCGACGCGAGGCGAACGCGATCGAGCCACGCCTGCGTCGGCGTGAACCCGTATTGCTTCTCCAGTTGTTTGCGCGGCGGCGCCTGAAACGTCCACATGCCCTCGTCGGCGGGCAGGGCTGCGGGAAGCGACGCGACGACGCACGCCGCGAGCACGATCCGGTTGATCACGTCGGGAGTCTCCTCGGGGATGCGTCGATCCGGGACGTCGGATCGACCGGGCCCCCGAGGATGCGGCTGGCCCCGGCCGCTGTCAAGCCGGGCAAGTCCGATCCACGGCGCCCCCAACGACTTAAGGCCGCGAAGTTACGAACTTTCACTCCGGGACAAGTCTGCTGCACGACATGCCGATGGTAGTGGAGACTCGGTCCGTCTGACGCGGACGCAACGAAACTCGAGAAAGGACTCGGACAAATGAAGGTTCCCGCCAGCCTACTCGCGGGTGCGTTGCTCTTCGCCGGCTGCGGTTCGAGCGGCACGCACGAAGCCTCCCCCGTCAACTACGCGGCGACCAACCCCGCGCAGGTGGTCGAAGAGCACGACGGCGTGCAATACGTCTACCTGACCCAGGGCCCGGCCTACTTCGCCGAGGACTCGATCCGCCTCCACGAGGGCCGCGTCGCGTTCTACATCTCCAACGAGACCGGTGAAGAGGCGACGCTGACGATCGTCCCCTACGGCGACCGCGAGGTCTCGCACGCCGTGATGACGCTGCAGGTCCCGTCGGGCCAGACGGTCAGCGAAGCGGTCGATCTCAAGCCGGGCCTCTATGAGTATGCCTGCCCGCTCAACCCGACCGAGTGGTATCCCCTCGAGGTGACCAAGGTCACCCGATAGACCGCTCGCGACGTCGCCCCGGGGAGACAGCCGTGTCCCCCGCGGGCGACGCGCCCAGCCAGCGCGCCCCCCGGATCGCTCCGCGAAACGCGGAAATCCGCCCTGCCTCGTCGCGATCGGCCCGCCACTTGCGCTCCCGCCACGACGCCGTCGTGTGGAGATCGTCATGCGCAAGAAACGTATCCTCGGCCTCGCCCTGCTCGGCCTGGTCGCCCTCGGACTGACCGGCTGCAGCAAGCACGCCCGCCTCTTCTGGAGCGGCGCCGCGGTCGGCGCCATCGCCGCGACCGCGATCGCCACCGACTGCGAGCCCCACCACTACCACGGCTGCTGCTGCGACTGACCGGACCACTCGGGGCGGTGCTACACTTCCCCCGAGATGCCACCGGGGACTTCTACCGAACACGAGACGATCCGCGTCCGCGCCGCGCGCCAGCACAACCTGCGCGCGATCGACGTCGACGTACCGCTCGGCCGTCTGACCGTGATCACCGGCGTCAGCGGCTCGGGCAAGTCGAGCCTCGCGCGCGACACGATCTACGCGACCGGCCAACGCCGCTACATCGAGACGTTCTCCGCCTACGCGCGGCAGTTCCTCGAGCGGATGGACCGCCCCGACGTCGACGCGATCGACCACGTCCCCCCGGCGATCGCGATCGACCCGGCTTCGACGGTTCGGACGTCGCGGTCCACCGTCGGCACGATGACCGAGATCACCGACTTCGCGAAGGTGATCTACGCGCGGATGGGCGAGTTGGTCTGCCCCGCCTGCGACGCGCCGGTGCACGGCGCGACGCCGCCGACGGCCGCCGACGCACTGCTCGATCGGGCGAACGGCGACGACGCGCTGATCGCATTCCCCGTGGCCGTGCCGCGTGGTGCAGGCGCATCCGTCGCCGCGGCGCTCGTGCGCGACGGCTACCGCCGCGTCGTCGTCGACGGCACCGCCGAGCGCTTGCCCGAAACGCTCGCGACCGGCGAGGCCTGGATCGTCCAGGACCGCGTGCGCGTCGAACCTGCCCGCCGCGCCCGGCTCGTCGAAGCGTTCGAGGCCGCGTTCGAGCGCGGCGGCGGGCGAGCGGCGACGTTCGTCGACGGCAATCGCGACGACGTCGTGCGCGACCTCGTGTGCAGCGGCTGCAACACGACCTACCGCCGACTCGCGCCGGCGTGGTTCAGCTTCAACTCGCCGGTCGGCGCGTGCCCCGACTGCCGCGGCTTCGGCCGCACGCTCGGCCTCGACGAGGAACTCGTCGTGCCGAACCCGAGCCTGACGCTGCGCGAGCGCGCGATCAAGCCATACGACTCGCGCCGGGGCGCCGCGTTCCAACGCGGGTTGATCCGCGGCGCCGACGACGCGGACATCCGCGTGGACGTGCCGTGGAAGAAGCTCACCGCGCGCGAGCGCAACGCGGTGTTCCGCGGCACCGAGGCGACGCCCGGTATCGACGACCTCTTCGCCGCGCTCGAAGCCAAAGCCTACAAGATGCACGTGCGCGTGTTCATCTCGCGCTTTCGCGGCTACCACCGCTGCGAGACGTGCGACGGCACGCGCCTGAAACCCGACGCACTCGCGTTCCGCCTCGGCGGCAAGACGATCGCCGAGTTCTACGCGCTGCCCGCACACGAAGCGCTCGCGCTCGTGACGACGTGGCGCGACACGGTTCCCGATGCCGTTGCCGAACTCGTCGTCAACGAGATCGAGTCGCGGCTGCGCTACCTCGTCGACGTCGGGCTCGGCTACCTGCCGATGGACCGCGCGTCGCGGACGCTCAGCGGCGGCGAAGTCGAACGCGTGCACCTGACCGCGGCACTCGGCTCGACGCTCGTCAACACGCTCTACGTGCTGGACGAGCCGTCGATCGGCCTGCACGCGCGTGACGTCGCTCGGCTCGTACGTATCCTCGAGCGCCTGCGCGACCGCGGCAACACGGTCGTTGTCGTGGAGCACGACCCCGACGTGATCCGCGCCGCCGACTGGTTGATCGACCTCGGGCCGGGCCCCGGACGCCACGGCGGAACGGTCGTCTACCAGGGGCCGCCCCAGGCGATCGTCGGACGCGACGACTCGGCGACCGGGCGGGCACTGGCCCGTGACGCGCGTGGCTTCGACCCCGGCGCGAACGACACCGAGTCCGGGCACGCACGCCCCGCCGGCAAGCCGGCGATGCTCACGGTCGTCGGCGCGCGCGAGCACAACCTGCGCGCGATCGACGTGTCGATTCCGATCGGCCGGATCACGTGCCTGACCGGCGTGAGCGGCTCGGGCAAATCGACGCTGCTCACCGACGTGCTCTATCACGGCCTGCTGCGCGCGCGCGGCGAGCCCGGCCCGCGCCCCGGTGTGCACAAGCGCATCACCGGCCACGACCGGCTGACGGAGATCCACCTCGTCGACCAGGAGCCGCTCGCGCGCACGCCGCGGTCGAGCGCGCTGACGTATCTCAAGGCGCTCGATCCGATCCGCAAGCGCTTCGCCGCCAGCGCGGCCGCCAAGCGCGCCGGGCTCGAGGCCGGCCACTTCTCGCCGAACGTCGAGGCCGGTCGCTGCCCGCGCTGCAAGGGCGACGGCGTCGAGCGCATCGAGATGCAGTTCCTGCCGGACGCCTACGTGACGTGCCCGGTGTGCGATGGCCGGCGGTTCAAGGACGACGTGCTGCGCGTCAAGGTCGACGGGCGCTCGATCCTCGACGTGTTCGACCTCACCGCCGACGAGGCGGTCACGGTGTTCGCCGACGAACCGCGCGTCGTGCGCGCGCTGCAACCGATGATCGACGTCGGCTTGGGCTACCTGCGCCTCGGGCAAGCGCTCAACACGCTGTCGGGCGGCGAGGCGCAACGGCTGAAGATCGCGCGCTTCCTCGGCGTCCGCGTGCGTGGCCCGTCGCTCTTCCTGCTCGACGAACCGACGACCGGCCTGCACCCCGAAGACGTCGACGACCTGCTCCGCGCGCTCGTGCGGTTGCGCGACGCCGGCCACACGCTCGTGATCATCGAGCACCACCTGGGCGTGATCGCGGCGGCGGATTGGCTCGTCGACCTCGGACCGGAGGGTGGCGCGCGCGGTGGCCGCGTGGTCGCGACCGGCACGCCGCGCGACGTGGCCGGTGCGAAGGGCTCGATCACCGGGCGACACCTCGCCGCGCACTTCGCCGGCCAGTCGGTGCCGCCGCCGGAGGACGAACCGATCGAGCTGCCGCCGCGCGGCGTGATGCGCGTCGAGGGCTTGCGCGAGCACAACCTGAAGAACGTCACGACGACGGTGCCGCACGGCGAACTCGTCGTCGTCACCGGCCCGAGCGGCTCGGGCAAGTCGACGTTCGCGTTCGACGTGCTCTTTGCCGAAGGGCAACGCGCCTACGTCGAGAGCCTGTCGACCTACGCGCGCCGCTACATCCCGGCGATGCCGAAGCCGGACGCCGACCGCGTGACCGGCGTGCCGCCGTCGGTCGCGATCGAGCAGCGCACGAGCCGCGGCGGCGGCACGTCGACCGTCGCGACCGCGACCGAGATCTCGCACTACCTGCGCCTGCTCTACGCGCGTGTCGGGCGCCGCCCCGAGGCCGACGCCGACCAAGCCGCCCGCGACGTCGTCCGTGACTTCGCCGGCAAGACCGTGACGCTGCTCGCCCCGGTCGTGCGCAAGCGGCGCGGCTACCACAAGGACGCGATGCAGGCGGCGCTCGACGCCGGGTATCGCGAGGCGCGCATCGACGGCGAGCGGATGCCGCTCGATCCGATGCCGGCGCTCGCGCTCCGCCGCGAGCACGACGTCGACGTCGTCGTCGCGAAGGTGAAGGTGCCGGCGCGCGTCAACGCGAAGCTTCGCCGGGCGCTCGCCGAGACCGCGGCGGTCGGCGACGGCGCGGTCGTCGTGCTCACCCGCGGTCGCGAGGAGACGCTGCGGATCGACGCGCGTGCCGGCGAACCGCTCGATCCGCGCCTGTTCAGCTTCAACCACTCGCTCGGCGCGTGCCCGAAGTGCCACGGCCTCGGCGCCGCACCGAAGTTCGCCGAGGCGCTGCTCGTTCCGGACCCGAAACGATCGCTGAAGAAGCGCGCGTTCGAGGTGCTGCACGGCGGCGTCTTCTCGCGCGAGGACACGCGCGCGTTCCTCAAGCGCGCGGCGCGCGAGGCCGGCGTGTCGCTCACGACGCCGTTCGAGAAGATCCCGGCCGACCGCCGGCGCGTGCTGATCCACGGCGAGAAGGACGGCTTCGAGGGGCTGATCCCCTATCTCCTGTTCGTGCGCGACACCGCCAACCGCGCCGCGGTCGACCACTACCTCGGGCAGTTCACCGACGACGAGCCGTGCCCGACGTGCAAGGGCTCGCGCCTCGGGCCGGTCGCGCGGAGCGTTACGCTCGGTCGCGACACGACGATCGCCGAGGTGCTGCGCCTGCCGGCATCGGAGGCGCGTGCGACGCTCGGCAAGGTGCGGCTCACCGCGCACGAACGCACGCTCGCCGGTGAACTGCTCGCGGAGGTCGACCGGCGGCTCGAGTTCATGGAGCGCGTCGGGCTCGGCTACCTGCAACTCGACCGGCGCGCGACGACGCTGTCGGGCGGCGAGGCACAGCGCCTCCGGCTCGCGGGCCAGCTCGGCGCGGAACTCACCGGCGTCCTCTACGTGCTCGACGAGCCGACGATCGGCCTGCACCCGGCCGACAACGAACGCCTCGTGAACGTCTTGAGTGCACTCCGCGACCGCGGCAACACGGTCGTCGTCGTCGAGCACGACCCGGCGACGATCCGCGCGGCCGACTGGTTGATCGACCTCGGGCCCGAGGGGGGCCGCCGCGGCGGAACGATCGTCGCCGAGGGCACGGTCGCGGCGGTGCGACGCGTGAAGGACTCGCCGACCGGGCGCTTCCTGCGACGGCGCACGAAGCCCTCGCTCGCGACCGTCGACCGCACCGACGGCGAGGTGCTCACCCTCACCGGTGCGCGCGAGCGGAACCTGAAGCGCGTGGACCTGACGATCCCGATCGGTTGGCTCACGGTCGTGACCGGCATCAGCGGGTCCGGCAAGTCGACGCTCGTGCGCGACACGTTGCTCCGCGCGGTCAAGCGCAAGCTCCACGACTCGCCCGTGCGACCCGGCGCGCACGATCGCGTGACCGGCTTCGACGCGTTCAAACGCGCGGTCGAGGTCGACCAGAGTCCGATCGGTCGGACGCCGGCGTCGGTGCCGGCGACGTACGTCGGCATCATGGACGAGATCCGGTCGCTGTTCGCATTGACGCCGGTCGCACGCGAACGCGGCTACACGAAGGCGCGGTTCAGCTTCAACCGACGCGAGGGGTCGTGCCCGACGTGTGGCGGGCTCGGGCGCATCCGCGAGGAGATGTCGTTCTTGCCGGACGTCACCGTTCGATGCGAGACGTGCCGAGGCCGCCGCTACAACACCGAGACGCTCGAAGCGCTCTACGACGGGCGCTCGATCGCCGACGTGCTCGAGATGACGATCGACGAGGCGGCACCGTTCTTCGCGAATCACCCGAAGATCCACCCGTTCCTCGACGCGATGGCTCGGCTCGGGCTCGGCTACCTGACGCTCGGGCAGCCGTCGCCGACGTTGTCGGGTGGTGAGGCGCAGCGCATCAAGCTCGTCGAGGAGCTCGCCGGCGCGAACCGTCAGACCTCGCTGATCGTGCTCGACGAACCGACGACCGGGCTGCACCCGCAGGATGTCGACCGACTGCTCGCGCTGTTCGCCGAGTTGCGCGACGCCGGGCACACGCTCGTCGTGATCGAGCACAATCTGGAGGTGATCGCGTCCGCCGACCACGTGATCGACCTCGGCCCGGGGGGCGGAAACGCGGGCGGACGCATCGTCGCGCAAGGCCCGCCGGGGACGTTGGCCGCGAAGCCACCGCGCAACTCGGAGACCGCGCGCTTCCTCGCCGAGATGCGTTAGGTCGCGAGACTGTCCCTCGGGCGGGACAGTTTGCGAGTCAACGAAAGTCGACGCGCGTCGGGCCGAGGATGTGCGCGATGCCGTCGGGCGCGCTCGGGTCGAGCACGACCGCGGCGCCGAACAACGTCACGCCGCGCGCTGCGGCACCGAGCGCATTCGCGTCGATGCGTGCAACCGCGCGGCCGCTCGCGTCGAGCCGGCCGATCGTGCGATCGAGCACGCCGGGAATGCCGCCGCTCAGGCAGAGCGTGGAGAGCGCGTCGAATGCGAGCGGAATCGTGCGACCCGACAGGAGTCGCAAACCCGGCACCGCGCCGCGCAGCGAGAAGGCGAGCGCATACGGACGCCCCGATTCGCCGGGCACGTCGATCGCGAGCGTGCGTCGATTCGGGGCGGCCACGAGCGACCACGCGAGGTGACGCGAGCCCTTGCGGCAGATCGGCGTCGAGACGAACAGCGGGTAGCCGGCCCAGCCGAAGCGGGTCACGGACCGCACGCTGCCGTCGCCGGCGATCTGGATCGCGGAGTAGCCCTGCAGCACGTGCTTCGTGAACGCGTGGAATGCGACCGGGTGGCTGCGGCCGCCCGCACGCACCAGGTCGATCGGTTGTTCGCCGGGCAATTGACCGCTGATCTCGGAGAGACCGTTCTCCGGGTCGACGAAGACGAGCGATGCGTAGACGCTCAGCGAGTGATACGCGAGGTCGAGCACGCCGCCCCGCTCCGGGTCGAACGGCGGGCGCTTGGCACCGTAGATCGGGTGGTCGCGAAGGCGCGCGGGTGCGAACGCGGTGATCGTGCCGGTGCGGGGATCGACGCGCACGTATTCGGGCGTCGCGGCGGCTTGGACGTTCTCGCGCAGCGTGCGCAACACGAGTTGTCCGGAGACGACGTCCTCGCTCGCCCCGTAGACGAAGCGGCCGGCGAACGAGGTGATCGTCGTGGCGGCGGTCGGCGTGACGTCCAGCACGTCGACGATTCCGGAGCCGAGTTGCCCATTGAGCACGCGCCAACGGCCGTTGTCGTCGAGCCACGCATGCGACGGGCGAATCAGCGGCAAACCGGCGAAGAACGTCGTGACGGTTCCGGACGGATCGACGTCGAAGATCGTGCCGAAGCCGAACTGCGCGGTCGTTCGGGTGAAAACCCGGAGGCTCCGATTGTCCTCGGCCATCTCGATCGCCTCGGGCCAGTGACCGCCCGGCAGGACGGCGATGGTCGCGAGGACGGCACCGCGGGGTGCCATTTCGTAGAGGACGAGCGGGCCGCCGCCTTGGATCGTGCCGGTCGCGATCAGGCGATCGGCCGACTGGGCGGTGGTGGTCGCGCCGGCGACGGCGAGCACGAGGACCAGAGTTGCGGACTTCGACATCGCGGTCGGCCTTTCGCGGAAGGACCTGCCACTCTCCGGGAAGCATCGAGGATACGGACAGCGTGCCCGCCGCGTTGGCTCCGGTGCAACCCACCAGCGAGTCTGATTCCCGCGGCTCAGTTCGAGAGGTGACGCCTTGAACCGACGTCCTCGATCGGCGATACCAGGGGTGAAGTGCAACAACGATTCGGACAGGTCGTTGAGCCTCCTGGCGTGCTCGCGGAATTACGGGACCGCGGCGCCTGGCAGAAAATCGGGAGAGTAACGAGGGTGGCATCCGTTCAGACCACACGGCGGGTGGCGAGCGAGAAACGCGTCGCCCCCGCGCCGACCGCTCGGCGTCCGGACTTCGCCGACTGGATCCTCCTGGGCACGGCGGCCTTCGTCGCCATCGCAGCGATCGCCGGCCTCGCGTATCTGATCTTCTGACCCCGCGACGCGCCCACAACCCGACGTCCCCGGTTGACCGCCCCCGTCGGACGGACTAGACTCACGTCCCCCAGCAGGGCCATAGCTCAATTGGCAGAGCAGCTGATTCCAAATCAGCAGGTTGGGGGTTCAAGTCCCTCTGGCCCTGCCATTCGTAACATCCTCCGAATGCCCGACTTGGGCATACCCACCTTCGGGTGGCGCGGGCAACTGCGCAGGCCGCCAAGTGAGTACGAATTGAGTACGCGCTCGGCGCCCGGAGGAGGCAGCCATGCCCGGAACAAAGAAGCGGGCCCCCGCCTATCGGCGGCACAAGGCGAGCGGCCAGGCGGTCGTTCGAATCGACGAGCGGGTCTTCTACCTCGGCCCCTGGGGCAGCCCCGAGAGCCGCGCTGAGTATGACCGGCTGATCGCCGAGTGGCGGCACGCCGGCCGGAAGCTCCCCCCCGCCCCCGGTCAGGCAATCTCGGTCGCCGAGCTGCTCGTCGCGTTCCTGCGCCATGCGAAGGTGCACTACGTGCGCGACGGGAAGCCGACCGGCGAGTATCGCGCGTTCGTGATCGCGCTCCGGCCGGTGAAGCGGCTCTACGCGGAGCACGCGGTCGACGCGTTCGGTCCGCTCGCGTTGAAGACCGTCCGCGCCGAGATGATCGCGGCCGACTACGTGCGGCGCAGCATCAACAACCAGGTCGGGCGCATCCGCCGCGTCTTCAAGTGGGGTGTCGAGAACGAACTCGTCGAGCCGACCGTGCTGCAACGGTTGCAAGCGGTCGCCGGATTGCGGGCCGGGCATCCGGGGGTCAAGGAGTCCAAGCGCGTGCTGCCGGTGCCGGATGCGGACGTGGACGCGGTGCTGGCCGACGTGCCGACGCCGGTCGCGGCGATGATCCGGTTGCAGCTCCTGACCGGCATGCGCCCAGGCGAGGTCGTGCAAATGCGCATGCGCGACATCGAGCGCGACGGCGACGTGTGGACGTTCCGGCCGGCGCGGCACAAGACGGCGTATCGCGGGCACGATCGCGCGATCCACATCGGCCCGAAGGCGCAAGAGGTGTTGCGGCCGTTCCTCCGACCGAACGCCGATGCGTTCCTCTTCTCGCCGCGCGACGCGGTGCGCGAGCGGATCAAGCGCGATGCGAAGGCACGGACGACGCCGCGGTATCCGTCGCACATGAAGCGGAACGCGAAGAAGCGCAAGCGCAGCCCGAAGCGGAAGCCCCGCGACTTCTACGAGACGACGTCGTACGCGCGTGCGATCGCGCGGGCCTGCGAGCGACTGGGCGTCACGCACTGGCACCCCCACCAGCTCCGCCACAACGCCGCAACGCGGATGCGCAAGGAGTTCGGCCTCGACGCCACGCGCGCGGTGCTGGGCCACACGACGCCGATCGTGACCGAGATCTACGCCGAGCTGGACAACGAGAAGGCCCGCGAGATCATGCGCGAGACCGGGTAGGATGACGTACCGGCGACATGGGTCTCCAGGGAGGGGTTAAGGGACGATGGTCGACAGCCCACAGCGAGGATGGAGCATAGGGAAGCGACTGTTTGTCGCGGCCCTGCTCGCCGTCTGCGCGGCCCTGATGCTGCTTGCACTGTTCTCGGAGAGTGTCGTCGACTTCTCGATCCCGCCCCCTGCCGGACTGACGGTGACCTACGAGATCAAGAGGAATCAGCAATTCGGCACAGACTCGGATGGCCTGGAAATCGTCACCGGTTACACGCACATCATACGACGTGTCGAGGCGCGTCAAGTAATCGAGGTCGAGCGGAACTACGACGTTGGCGATCATGTGCGCCTGATCGAAGCCGTCCCCACAAGCAAGGCCGCGGAGCAAGTTCTGAAGCAAGCGAAGCGGCTGCGGATCCGTTGGACCGGAGAGGAAGTTCACGTCGAGTGGAGTGCCGGAGCTGACTGGAACACAGCTGGCCCCGACGTCCAGGCGATGCTCTCACTCACCGATTTTCGCGCGCCGCTGCTGCCGGTTGGTAAGGGGGTAAGGCGAGTCGGAGAGGAGTGGAGCTGCTCGCTTCGGGCCCTTAAGTCGGCTTTCGTCGGGGGCCTGATCTACGCGCCGGAGGTCGGCAAGATTCGGCCAGCGACGATCAAGCTCGTGTCGATCGTGAGTGATCCACCGGGACGAGCCGGACGCTACGCGGTTCTCGAAGCGTCGTGGAAAGACTCGTGGACTACCAAGTCGCTCTACGACCTGCGGAACCGCATCGTTGTCGAACACGAGACAACGATCAACTCCGATAGAGGAGGAATCCCCGTGAGAATCCACGCGACAACGCGCGCGACCGAGATCCGACTGGAGCCGCAATGATTCCAGCCGCGGCGCATGCGCGAGCTCGCGAAATCCTCGAAGCGGCGCGAGTCGCTGGGAACGCAGTTGAGGTCGCGAGCGAGCGCCGCTGGGGCCCTCGTTACCTGGAAGCGATCAACCGCTGCAACGACGCTCTGGGGCTCTCGACCGCTCGCGTTCCCGGCCATCCGAAAGGCGCGCCGGTGCTCGCCGCACTCGAAGGGGCCGGCAAACACGACGTCGCGAACGCGCTACAGGAACTCCTGAAGGCGCTTCGGGTCACGCGAAACTGGATGACCGTGTGCGGACACATCTCGCGGGATGAGGAGGACGACCCGATGTCCTACGCTCGCTGGAAGGTCGACGAACCGGTGAAAGCGAATGAGGCGCTGCCCGCCCTCACCGATCAGGAGTCGAGCTTCCTCGACAGCCTGCGCGGTCGTGATTGGACGTACAAGGCCAGTACGAAAGCCGCCAAGAGAGTCGGCGAGGTGTCGCGAGCAGCGGTGAGCGGTCACGTCGTCGTCCAGTTGGAGCAATCGATCATTCTCGCAGAGGAGACGCTTCAGTTTCTCGGACTCGTGGTAGATGCCGAGAAGCGGTTGGTCCGCAGGCGAGTAGACGGGGTGCCCCGAGCGATGGACTTGTCACGGCACGTCGTGGCTTGGCCGATCTTTCTCGCGATCTGGCATGCCGGCGAGGTCGGCGCGACGCAAGAGGCGGTCGAAGCCGCCGGCTGGGTGACGAAGGTCCGAAGCGACGTTCGCGACAACATGATCGCGGAGCTTCGCAAACAGCTGGGGGCCGCCATGCTCGGCGTGACGGTGGGCGACTTCAAGAAGTACCAGAGCTACCGACTCGTCGAATCCCCGCCGAAATCGAGCTAGCACCCCACAGCGCCCTCACCCAAGCACTCCCCGCGTGACTCAGCCCCCGGAGCTCCGTCGCCGTCAGCGTCGATCGCGCCCCACCCGGCATCGGCGTTGACGGTGACGGGGCGCAGGGGGCGCCCCCCGGAGACTCTGGAGCCCGAGGCAGAGATTGCCTCTGATCGGCACCCCGACTCCCCCCAAACCCATGTTGAACCATGGGGTGAACCGGAGTGCCGAACGAGGCCAGCCGTCGCAAGCTTCCTTCACTCGTCCACGACGAAAGGAGGCGACGGATGATCACAGTTGGCTGTGAAGACGTGATGACGCTGACGGAGGCAACGCGGATACTGCCGCGCCGTCGCCGGCGGCGACCGGTCAACGTCTCGACCCTGCATCGCTGGGCCACTCGGGGACTACGCGGTGTGCACCTGGAGACGATTCAGGTCGGCGGCACGAAGTGCACGTCGCGGGAAGCGCTTCAGCGGTTCTTCGACGCGCTCCCATCCGCGAGCAAACAGCCCGGCAAGGGTGCCCCGGTGTCCGCCACAAACGCCGGTGCGGTTGAGAGGGCTGTCGCCGATCTCGAAGGGATGGGCATGTGAGCGGCCCGCCGCCAAGTGCTACGCCGGACGGCGGGGTGCCGGACCGCGATGGCTCGACAGAGCCGCGCGGTCCGTCGCCCGCCGGCGCGGCCGCAGCCGAACATGCGCCGTGGCACGGGTGCACGATCGACTCCCTGGAAGGTGAGGCGCACCGGGAACTCGTGCGGTGGCTCTCGCCGCTTCCTTGGCAGTGGTTCATCACGATGACGTGGCCGCCGATGCGAGACACCAACGTGAAGACGCCCCACGCACGGACCCCGAAGCCTCGGCGCGGCGCTCGTCGAGTCGCCCGGCCGCGCTCAGGTCCGACGCACAACTCGCTGGAATACTGTCAACGGCGCGTCCGCACGCTCCTCGGGCGGCTGTCGAGGAAGGCGTGGGGTCCCCGCTGGGCCGAGCGCCACAAGGGCCTGTTCGGAGTCATGGTCTACGAGCGGCACAAGGAAGGCGCGTGGCACGCGCATGGCCTCCTCGCGGGCGTGCGCGATCTCCGTCGGATGGACGTCGTCGACTACTGCGCGGCGACACCGGGCTACGGATGGACTCGCGTGTTCGACTTCGCAGACGAGCGTCAGGTGGCCTACCTCGTGAAGTACGTGGCGAAGAACCCGGGGCTGATGGACATCGTCGGAATACGTTGGTTCGAGGGGCCGTCGCCGGAGGACCTGTTCCCCGCGGCGACGAGCGAGGGCGGCTCAGCCGCGCGCGACAGCTCCTCGACGAAGAGGTAGCGGGGCGGTTGGGCCACGGGGGCGCGAAGCGCCCCCACCGTTGCTTGATGGCCAGGGGTGTGTACCGCCCTCCGAGACGCGGTGGCATTCCCTAAACTGAATGCTTGCGCCGCATGACGGTCACGGTTATCGTCTTCGCCCAGGTTCAGATCGGGGAGAAAAATGCGGTTCGCTCTGCAGGACTTGCACTCGGGTCAGTTCGAGGATCTCGTCGTCGACATTTGCGGCGAACTGCTGGGCCCCGGAGTTCAGGGATTCGCAACAGGGCCCGACGGAGGCCGTGACGCAAAATTCGTCGGCGTCGCCGACAATTTCCCAAGTCGCGCTGATCCGCTCAGCGGCACCACGATCGTTCAGGCTAAACACACGAGCAACCCAATCGGGAAATTCTCCGATACTGACTTCAGCGGAACCGGCGCGACCGCGACACTGAGGAAGGAAATACCGCGCATCCGCGCGCTCCGAGACGCCGGGAAGATCGACAACTACGTGCTGTTCTCGAATCGGCGCCTCGGAGCGATCGCAAACGAGAACATCACCGACCTCTTGAAGGACGAGACCTCAGTGCCTGTCGTGCATCTCGTAGGCGTCGAGGGCATAGAACGGTACGTCAAGCGGTACCCCTATTTGTCGACGTCTCTCGCAGACTTCGAATACGCCCTGCCGCTACGCGCTTCGCCGGATGACTTAGCTGAGGTCATCACAGCAATAGCGGCTGCTCAACCTACCTTGAAGTGGCCAGAATCCACGTCTGCGAATTCACTGGAGAGAACCGCGTTCACAGAGAAGAACCGACTTAACGGCCTTAGCGAAGACTACGCGCGGACGATCACACGCGGCTTCTTGAAGCACTTCGACGTAGTAAAGAAGTTCCTTGCCGACCCCGTGAACGCGAGAGTCTACGACGCGTATCGCAACGCCGTTGATGAGTTTGCAGCTAAGTTGCTCGCACATCGGGCTGATTTCCCCGTCTTCGATCAACTCCTTGAGCACCTATTATCAACGCTGATCGAGCGAGACGGCGATCTGAGTCAACACAAGCGAATCACGCGAACAGTCTTCTACTACATGTACTGGGTGTGCGACATCGGCGCCGAGGACGAGAGGACACGGGATGCTTAGGCCCAACAAGCACATGAACCCAGACCAAACGTCGCTAGCACTGGCAGGCCGGATGCTGAAGCGACTCAAGCGGAATCGGGTCGAGCCATACTCGAAACTCCTGCAAGTAATGGAACGTGAGGCACCCAGCGCTGACGTGCTGTTCCCGACTGCACTGTCGCTCCTGTTCCTGCTCGGCTTGATCGAGTATCGAAGCACGACGGACTCCTTCGAGTACATAGGGCCATGAAGCTCTCGCGGCTGTACAGCAATTTCCCCGACAAGTTCCCGGCGATCGCGTTCCGTCGTGGCCTGAACGTAGTCCTGGCGGAGATCCGAAACCCCGAGAACCTAAGCCGCGATACGCACAATCTAGGCAAGACTACCCTTGCCGCGTTGATCGACTTCTGCCTCCTGAAGGGTAGGAGTCCAGAGTTCTTCCTGTTTCGGCACGAGAACCTCTTTCGTGACTTCGTTTTCTTCCTCGAGCTCTTGCTCACAGACGGTTCGTTCGTGACGATCCGACGATCAGTGCGAGAGGCGAGCAAGATCGGGTTCTACTACTCGGCAGAGTCGCAAGAGACAGTGGTGGATCTGGACGAGGATTCGTGGAATCACTGGCGAGTCCCGTTCGAGAAATCGAAGAGCCTACTAGACGGCGTTCTGAGTATGGCAGCTTCGAAGCCGTGGAGCTTCCGACGTCCTCTCGGGTACGCGCTACGCCTCCAGAACGACTACCGAGACGTCTTCAAACTCGATGCGAATCGTGGGCCGCACTCGGACTGGAAGCCGTTCCTCGCACAGCTAATCGGGTTGGACGGAAAGCTGATTGGCGCCACGTACGACGTCGCTAGCGACGTAGCCGGCACCGAGAAGGCAATTGGCGAACTAGAGTCCCAGCTCAGCGGACTCGGAAGTTCGCCAGATCGTCTGGACGGCGTCATCATGGTTCAGTCGAGGGAGGTGGAGGAGCTCTCAGAGCAAGTCGAACGATTTGACTTCCGCGTGCCAGAGAAAGAGGTGGACGACGAACTTGTCACGAAAATTGAGCGGTCAATCTCAGCGCTGAACGAGCGCCGCTACCACCTGAGAATGTCCCTATCCACAATCAAGGAGAGCCTCGACGAGACAATTGGATTTGACCTAAACTCGGTCGAGAAGCTGTTCGACGATGCACAGGTGTACTTCGGCAATCAGCTGAAACACGATTATCAAGGCCTCCTACGATTCCTTAAGAGCATTTCGGCAGAGCGCCGCGCGCTATTGTCGACCGAAGTCGCCGAGATCGAGGGAGAACTGGAGGAAATCTCAGTTGAATTATCCGGCCTAAATGAACGACGAGTGAAGGCGCTTGCCGCACTCCGGGAGGTTGAGACGTTTCAGAAGTACCGGCAGCATAACGATCGACTGGTTGACTTGCGGACGACGTTGCGGATTCTGGAGGGTCAGCGAGAGCAAATGGAGCGCCTGACTACGCTTCAGCAAGACTTGTCCAAACTGACGGGGCAGCTAAGCGAACTGATAGACGCTGTGCGCAAGAACATCTCCTCCGCAACGCAACGCGAGGGTACGTATCGCAAGATCCGGGTCGACTTCAGCGAGATCGTCAAATCGGTCTTGGATCGAAAGGCGGTCATCTCGTCAGAACTCAACAAGGAGGACCATATCGTGTTCTCCGCGGAGATTCTCGATGACTCCGGAGTCGCGACAAGTGCCGATCTCGGTTACACATTCAAGAAGCTGCTCTGTATCGCATTCGACATCGCCGTTTTTCGCTCCTACCTGGATCAGAGCTTCGTCCGGTTCGTGTTCCACGACGGAGCGTTAGAGAGCCTCGATGATCGCAAGAAGCTCTGCCTTATCGACACGATTCGCGCAAGCTGCAATGATGGGCTGCAGCAAATCGTGACGCTCATCGACTCGGACCTACCGGTTGACTCAACAGGGCGTAGAGTGGAATTCGAGGACGAGGAGATCGTTCGCCTGCTTCACGACGAGGGCAGTGATGGCAGGCTCTTTAGGATGGAACGCTGGTAGGTCGCCGACTACGCTAACGTGGGTGGAGCTGGGCTGGTCGCACTAAGCTCGTGCCATTCGTCACGACAAGCGGCCACGTTCTGCCACGCATTGCAAGAAACACGTCGCTGTGATATCTTACCTCCGTCACAGTAGTTACAGCGCTGACAGCCCGGCGCCCCGGATCGATTTCCAAATCAGCAGGTTGGGGGTTCAAGTCCCTCTGGCCCTGCCATCGTTTTCCCCCGTGCGAAACGCCCTCTCGCCCCCGCTCTCGATCCTTACGCTCACCGCGCCCTGCGCTCGCGACGCCAGCGGCGCGTCCCGGCCGACGCCGGGTGATCTGGCGATGTGCGAATGGAGCCCACGTGCCACGTGACGCACGCCACCGCTCGCCTACTCGCGTACTGAAGCGTGTTTGCGCGGGCCTGCTGGTGCTGGCTGGTGCTTCATCATGCGGTCCGAGCAGCATCGATACCGGTTGGCAGTACGTCGAGCGGGGGCGCGACGAGTCGACACCGTTCCATGCGCATCGAACCGGACACCGGCTCATCCGCGCGCACACATCGGTCACGCGTAAGCTCCGCGGCGCGACGGTCGTGAAGGCGACGGGAATCGAGTGGGGTTGGATGGTGGACATTGAGAACCTATCCGACCGCCCGCTCGAGATAGACCTGACCTTCGAGTTGAAGGACGACAACGGAATCGCCCTCGACCGGGCCAGGTTCTCCCCGGACGGCACGAGCCTGTTCGGACCGACCGTCAGACTCGCCCCACGAGAGCGCCGCACGGTGCAGGGGACGAAAGTCGGCAACTACGACAAGTGCAAACGCGCGACGTCGCACGAGTGTCGCTACTCCTGGAGACACCCGCGATGAAGGTAGCACCGACGCCCCTGGACTGATCGGAGCACGGATCACACCCCCCTACGCGCAACGCTCACCGACTGGTTCGACGATCGCGAGACCGGGTGGGCCCGGCGCCGGCGTGGTATCGTGAACGCAGGTCGAACGCTGGAGGACGCCATGCGCTGGCTGCTCGTGATGATCTGCACGACACCGACTCTGCTGGCCCAGCCGGCGGAAACGGTCGACTTCTCGCTCCCGCCGCGGGAGGGGCTCCTGCTCGACGTTGCGTCGAATCACACGATGACGGTGCGGCAGGAGTGGGTGACCGCAAACGGCGACGTGTCCCATCAGATCACAACCAACGAGACGCGTATCGAGTCCTTCAGGCACCGGTTCGCGACCGTTACGGACCGCGGGGTTACGGCCATCACGCGGGAGTACGGGACGTCGAGCAAGACGTCCGATACGAGACTACTCGCCACGTACGAGATTGTGAGCGGTTCCGGGGTGCGAGCGACGTGGCCCCGCAACGGCGAGCCCCTCGTCGAACACACCGTGCAAAGCGGCGACTGGGTGAAGGCGGATATCTTCGCGTTCCGCCACATCGTCCCGATGGAACTGCGGTCACCGATTGTGCCGGTGACCTGGGGATCGTTCCGACCTGGACAGTCGTGGGAGTTTTGCCCGCGCGCGCTCCACCGTGCACTTTGGTGCACCTGCGAGGGGAACACTGGCTGGGTGGAATCGCAAGGCAGAGCGCACTTCGAGAAGGTGGTCGCGACGGTCCCGGGCGGTAGCAGCGGCCGATTCGCGAAGATCGCGCTATCGCTACGGGTCGTTCAACGGAAGCAACCGGCGATCGGCCCTACCTTCGAGATGACGGCACGATGGGCCGGAAAGGCCTACTACGACATGGACCGCCGCGTCTTCGTGAAGTGTTCAGGACATGGAACATGGGATCGGGCATTGCTACAAGACGGCGGCGGGACAACGCGCTGGGCGAGCTTCGCGACGAACACGACCGGCAAGATCGTGCCGAGCGGCGATTGACGCCGCGCATTCGGCAGACCGACAGCAGTCGACGGTCGGCTGATACGATGGCCGCCGGTGAGCACAAGGAGGTGGCGATGCGAGCGGCCGCAGCAGGCGCATGTGCATTCCTCCTCTTCGCATTCGTGCGTTGTACGGGGGAAGGCGAAGAGGTGGACTTCTCCGTGCCGCCGCCAGCCGGACTCGTCGTGCGCTACGACCTCGAATGGCACGGTCGATGGAAGCTCAACCACCCCGGGCAAGGGCGAGGGAAGACGACCGTCCGCGCGAAGTTCGAGCACGTCGTTCGCCGTGTGGACCACGAAGGTGTGATCGAGCTCGAGCGGTACCACGACAAGGGCCTGATGCGGGTCATGGCCGAGGGCGAAGCCCCCCGCGATCAACAGATCGAGGCCAAGCCGGCGTTGCGGGCGACCTGGGATGATGGAAGGTGCGTCGTCGAGACGCTGGTCGACGAGCGCTGGGTGCCGATCGACGAGACCGTGCAGAACAGGCTCTCAACGACGGAGCTGCGATCCCCGATCTTGCCGGTCGGAAGCGGAGTCCGGCGAGTCGGCCAGGAATGGAGTGTGGACGCGCACGCCATCGCTCAAGCCCTCGCGGGCGGCGGTATGGAACTCGGGCCTGCCGAGGGGCTGAGGGCGACAATGCGGCTGATCGAGCTGCAAACGGATCCGCCGGGCCGCCGTGGTCGGTATGCGGTGTTGGAGGCCTCGTTGCGTGACCCGAACTCACGCATGCGCTGGGACGGTCGCGCCTTGTTCGACTTGTCGAATCGCGTGATCGTGAGCTGCGAGGGACGCGGCGGGAGATCGCATCGCCGAGCCGAAGTCGAGGCGACGACGACCGCCACGGCTGCGTTTCTCGAACGCGAGGACCGTTAGGAAGCGCTGATCGACAAGTGCCCAGCTACGGCGGAGGGCGCGGGCCGAAGGCCACGGCCAATGCGAGGACTCCACCCGCCAACGCGGCGCGCCAGAACGGTCTTGCTCGAGCGACGACGCACCGCCGTGGTATCGTGGAGGCCGGTCACACGCTGGAGGACGCCATGCGCTGGCTGCTCGTCATGATCTGCACGACGCCGTTTCTCCCGGCCCAGCCGGTGGAGACGGTGGACTTCTCGCTGCCGCCGCGGGAAGGGCTGGTGCTACAGGTCGACCGCAAGCTCGAACTCTACTCCCGTGAGAGACCGGAAGGCTCGAGGGAGCACGTCGGGTGGTTGACGACGTGGGAAGGTTCCTTTGATCACGAGTTCCGAGGAGTCGACGCGGGACGAGTAACGGTCGTCGCGCGACGTTACAGAAAGACCCGAGTGGACTACTCGGTCACACTCCCGGCCACGGCACGTACGGCGGAGGCGGCACCGATCTTGTCGGAGAGTCGGATTCGCGCAAGCCGGGTCGGTGATCGATGCCGCGTCGAGATCAAAGAGGCGGACACGTGGGCACAGGCGAGCAAGGACGTCAGCGACGCCCTACCTCCGGCCGAGTTGTTCTGCCCCGTCTTCCCTCTCGGAGAAGCGGTGCGACGAATTGGCGAGGAGTGGAGTCCCGATCCTCGGGATTACCTGTGTGTCTCCGAGGGCATCGGATACTGGTTCCCACACAAGGTGACAATCAAACTCGTCTCCGTCGGATTGGCGCAGGGCCGCAGTGGGCCTCACGCAGCGCTTCGTGTAACACTGGAAATGAAATCGGGGCGGGTGGGCACCCCGAAGCCGCTTCTTCGGTGGAAGGGACGGGTTCTCTTCGACCTCACGAATCGAGTCGTCGTCGAGTGCGTCGGCAAGGGCTACTACGACCACTCCGTCATCAAACCTCGCTCCGGGACGTACGGAGCGCTGACCACGACAACGCGCGCGACCGTGATCGAGGCGGGACGAAAGTGAACCCGCCAATTCGCAAGCGCATCGCAGCGACCGAACACCGGAGGACGCCATGCGCTGGCTGCTCGTCATGATCTGCACGACGCCGTTTCTGCCTGCCCAGGCCGCAGAAACCGTCGACTTCTCCCTCCCCCCGCCGGAGGGGTTGGTCGTCCAGATCACGAAGTCATACGCTTCGGCTCCGCCCGATGCGGGTGGCGACCTGTCGAACTCGCTTCGCATGCAACAGTCGATTCGACACGCAATCCGCGAAGTGAAAGACGGGGCCGTCACGAAGATCGAACGCCACTACGCCCGATCGACGGTGGGAGGCGGCGACCGGAAACCACGCGGGACGCTGTTGCACGGGAAGAAGGTCCGCGCGACGTGGGTCGACGACAAGTGCACGGTGACATTCACCGACGGCGACGCCTGGAAGAAGGCCGACAGCTTCTGGCTCGCGCGTCTGCGCCCGAGCGAGTTGCGTGCGCCGGTCGTGTCACTCGGCCAAGGGGTGCGCCGTGTCGGCGAGTCGTGGGAGATCGACGCGACGGGGATGCACGCGGCGCTCTCGTGCCTCGAAGGTCGGTGGACCACGAAACGGGCGACGATTCGGCTCGTCGCGGTCCACGGCCAGTCGCCCCGATTCCTGCACGGCCACGCGGAGGCGATCGTGCGACTCGAGCTGAAGCACGGGGATCCCCCCGCCTCGAAGACCGCCGTGTGGGAAGGCACGGCGCTCTACGACCTCGAACACCGCATCGTCGTCTCCTGCCGCGGCAAGGGAACCACGACATACGACTCGCCCAAGGGACGCAACGACATCACCTGGACGGCGAACACGGTCGCAGTCCTCCGGCAAGACCGATGACCGCCCCCTGTCCACACACGTGATCGTCGGCTGGATCCTGTTCGCCTTCGGCGCGAGCGTCTGCCTGTTCAACGTCTACACGAGTTGGATACGGTATCCGCTGCACCGGCTCCGCGGACGCAGCGCCGAGACATTCCGGTGGGTCTCGGGAATCCCGGTCGTGGGCTCGATCACGCTCGTCGTCGCCTGGGCGATCTGGATTCGCCACAGCGACTCGACGCTTCTCGATGTCGCCGTTTGGGCACTCGCCATCGCCGACACCGGTGGGCTGCACTGGTTCGCGGGCGTCATGCTCTACCAGTCCGTCGCAGCGCATCGCCAGCGACGGCGCGGGTCGTGATCAGGGGCCGAAGAACAGCGCCAGGCCGTTGCTCTGTGCGAACCCCGACGGTGCGGCCGGGTCGATGACGAAGCACTGCTGCGCCAACGCGGTGCCGACGGCCGACGGCGGGACGACGAACGGCAGCGTGAAGCCGCCCGTGCCCGGTTCGCCGGGCTTGCCGGTCAGGGGAATCGGCACGATGACCGTGGGCAGCGTATACGCGGTCAATCCTGGGCCGGGGATGCCGACCACCGACGTGGCCTGCGAGCCGATCGCCAGATAGGCAGTCGACCCGCCCCGCCCCCCGCGGAGTCGTGTCACGGCCGTCTCGCCGACGCGGAACGGCCCGCTCGCCCCCAGCACCGGCGTCATGCCGCCGAGCCCGGGCGTGCTCACGCCGTATTGGGCACGGTAGCCGCCGATCGGTCGCCCCACGGTTCGGTTCAAGATCACCCGATCGCTGATCACGTCGGTGTCGCCGTCGCCGTCGACGTCTTCGACGATCCAGTCCCACCCGATCACCTGCTCCGCGACCTTCGTGAAGTTCCCCGCCCCGTCGTTCGCGAGCAGCATCGCCGCGTCCTCGCTCCATTCCAGCGGCGACGCGATCACGTCCGAGTCCCCGTCGCCGTCGAAGTCGAGGATCGCGACGCGATGCCGCGCCCCCTGCTGCTGAAACACGGTGGCGCCAACCGCGTAGCTGAAGAGGCGCCCCGGACCGGTGATCCGGATCGCCACCGGCCCCCTCGTATCGACGAGGACGATGTCGGGTCGCTTGTCTCCGTTGAGGTCACCGATCGCGAACGAGCGTGGCCCGTACGTCGTGTCGTTCATCAGGGTCGGCGCGTCGAACGTGCCGTCCCCACGCCCCCAGTAGACCGATACCGACGCGCCGTGCGTCAGGACGTCGACGTTGCCGTCGAGATCGAAATCGGCCGCAGCGACCGCCCCACCGAACAGGGTCGTCCGCGCACTGAACTGCCCCTGCGCGTCCTGCAACCACAGCACGCTGTCCGCCGGTTGATAGCGGGCGACGAGCAGGTCCGGCCGGTTGTCGTTGTTGAAGTCCGCGCAAATCCCGGTCGAAGGCGCTGCGCCGCCGGGCCGGGCATTCGACGGAAACGTCGCCGCCAGCCCGTCGGTGTTCATGTTCACGCCCCGCGCCGTCACCGCCCCGCCGTCGACGTAGTCGCCGCCTCCGGTGTTCTCGAACAGACGCATGCCGGTGAACAGCGGTGCGTTGGTGTGGCCGACGATCAAGTCCACGTCGCCATCGCGATCGAAGTCGCCGCGGAATCCCGGTCCGACGTACGCGCCGCTGCGCGGCGCCGGAATGACCGGCACTGCCGTGGACAGCGTGCCGCTTCCGTCGTTCACGAAGACGCCCGTCGAGCCGGGCGCGAGGTCGCGGTCCCCATCGCCGTCGATGTCGATGCACGCAATGTCGAGGCCGAGCTTCGGCGGCGGCGCGGGACGCCCACCACGCGCGAACCGCTCGGCGTGAAAGAAGACGCAGCGCCCGGCGACGAGATCGACGAACCCGTCCTTGTCGACGTCCACAGCGCCCGCGAGACGCCGCGCACCGAGCCCCTGGATCTCCCGCGCCCGCGCGAATTGCCCGGTGCCGTCGTTGTAGGAGATCCGGTAGATCGACGTCGTGAAATTGAACAGGGGCTTCGGCCCCGGTCCACTCCCGCCGCAGCACAGCCCGTCGAGATCGCCGTCACCATCGACATCCGCAAAGTCCGTCGCCGGTCCACCCGTGGTCGGGGGTTCCACGTTGAAGCCGGCCGGCGCCGACGTCGCGCGCAAGATCATGCATTGCCCCGCCATCGTGAACAACGCGACGTCGTCATCGCCGTCGTTGTCGATGTCGCCGGTGACGACCATCGGCGGCGTGAGGAGCGACACGTTGGTCGAGTAACGCGGACCGCTCGCGATCACGCCGTTGGCGACGAACAGCGTTTGGATCGCGAAGGTCTGCCCCTCGATCGTCGTGATCAGATCCGGGGTGCCGTTGTCGTCGAGATCGGCCGCGCGCAACTCGGCGCCGACCGGGCTGCTGGACGCGAGTCGGAACCCCTGGCCGGTGTTGAGGTGAACGGAGACGCCGGCGCCCGAGATCGCGATGTCGTCACGCCCGTCGCGATCGAAGTCCGCAACGACGACCGAGCGCACCTTGAACGGCGCGCGCCACGCCGCATACATCGCCGGCGCGGACGCACCGGACACATGGACCATGACCGTGTCGTCCAGGGCGAGCACGAAGTCGTCGCGGTTGTCGGCGTTGAAGCGGCCGACGGCCAGCTGCCACTTCGTCAGGAGGTTCGACGGCATCGGGAACGGGATTCGCCAGCCCTGCGTGAACCCGCCGGCCCCGTCACCCCGCATGAAGATCAGGTCAATCGCATTGCGGGCGCTGTTCTTCCACCACCAGCCGAGGCCGTCGACGTTGCCGTCACCGTCGAAATCCCCGACGCTGTCGATGCTCACGTCCCGCTGGACCACGACCGTGGGCGCCTCGAACGCCCCCTGGGCAGCAACCGGGGCGATCCAGGCCACGAGGGCCACGCCCGCAAGTCCGACGATTCGAGCCCGCATCCAACACCTCCAGTGACAGACGTCGACGTGGCCTTCGACGCCATGACGCCCGGCGCGTCACGCGTGTCCCGATTTTCTCATTTTCCTCCACACCGGGCGACAATCGAGCCCTCCGCACCGCCCCCCCAACGAAAAACGGGCGGGACGCCGAAGCGCCCCGCCCGCGGGTTTCGTTGAGTCTGCGTCGATCAGGTGATCGTCGCGATGTGCGGCTCACTGATCGTCGCGACACCGGACGGCGCCGACGGGTTCAGCGTGATGAACGCGGAGTGGACCTTCACGCCGGTGAGCTGCGGGATGTTCGGGATCGCGAGCGAGGCGCTGGCCTGCCCGGTCGTGTCGAGCTGACCGACCGCGCCCGAGAGCCCCGGCAGCAGCCCCTGAACCGACAGCAGGAACAGCGGATCGAGCGCGAGCTGCACGACGCGCGAATCGATCGGAATCGCACCCGACGAGAGCGCCAGCGCGAGCTGATACGGGAAGCCGCCGTCGAGCTGCGCCTGGAGCGTGTAGTTGATCGTGCTGCCCGGCGCGGGGGCGACGGTGTCGGCACCGAGGCCCGCGACGTAGACGTCGACGCGTCCGATCGAACCGGTCGACTCGGACAGCGCAGCGACACCGGAGTTCGACGCGATGTTGGTCTGCGTGATGAAGCGGGTGATCGAGATCGCCTGGCCGGCGATGTTGCTCGCGAACGGGCCGGACGCGCCGTACGAGTTGCGCATCGTGGTCGTGTCGCCGCACGCGCCGAGAACGCCGATCCACTCGCCCTGCTTGCACAGCACGTTGGTCGGGATCAGGTTGGCCGCCGGGCCGGTCTGATAGTCCGACGGCGTGATGGGCGCGGTCGCGCTCGAATACATCGGCGGCTGCGTGGCCATGTTGTAGACCGCGAAGTGCTGCGTGCCGAACGCCGACTCGTCGGGCACCTGGACGGCGACGATCCGGAAGTCACCCGGCGCCTGGAACAGCAAGCCGCGGGTCAGCGTCGCGGACGTGAACGTCCGAGCGAACGCCGGGATCGGAACCTGGGCGACGGCGACGCCGCCGAGTAGTGCCAACGCTGCACCGGTGGTCAGGAATCTGCGCATTAGGACTCTCCTATGCCTGGGACCGCGTGGCCGCGGCCCTACCTCGGAGACCCGGTCGCTTCGCGCAAGCACCGACGAGAAACGAAGGCGTCGATGCACACGGGTCCCACTTACTTCAATCTCAATTGTAGTCAGCGCGGCGGTCGGTCGTCAACCGTCTCGATCCCGGATCGATCACTCTCCCGATCGACGCGCGTTGACGCGTCTGCAACGCGCCGCTACGGTCGACGCACTCATCACTTCCACTACGGGAGACGCCGATGCCCGGATTCCGCCCCCGTCCGCTTCGCGCCGTATCGACCGCGATCGCGCTCGGACTCGCCTGCACCGTCGCAACCGAGCGCACGACCGCGCAGCGTGTGCACTCGACGAGGGACATCACGCGCGACGCGTCGGTGCAACGCGCCCGCGTCACGCCGTTTGCGCAAGACGTCGTGATGCACGTCGTGCTCCACGAGCTGGCGCACGCGCTCGTCCGCGAGTTCGACCTGCCGATCCTCGGCAACGAGGAGACGCTCGCCGACGCGTTCGCGACCCATTACCTGACGACCTACATGCCCGACCGGGCACCGGCCGTCCTCGAAGCGCGCGTGCGGTCGCTGATGATCGAGGCGAACGAAGTGCCGCGCGAGAAGTGGCCGGTGCGGGGCGAGCACAACAACGACGCGCGACGCGCCTACCAGATCGCCGCCCTCGCGGTCGCCGCCGACGCCGAGAAATACGCCGGAGTCGCCGCGGCCGTCGGCATGTCGAAGAAAGACGTCAAGCGAAGCGGCGACTACGGCGCGGAGATCCATCGCTCGTGGCGCCGGATCCTGCGACCCCTCTGGATGCCGTCCGGCGCGGCGTCGACCGAGGCGCGAGTGCGAATCGACAAGAGCTGCTCGATCGCGAAGCAACTCGACAAGGCCGGTCTCACGAAGCGTCTTCGCGACGTGATCCGCCGTTTCGACTGGCACTCCCAGGTCACGATCCGCTTCGCCCAGGGCGACGGCGGCGCCGGCTGGAGCCGCTCCAAGCGAACGATCACGGTCCACAGCGAATACGTCGAGCGCTTCATCGCCCAGGGCAAGGCCGCGAAGTGACCCGACGATTCGCGGCGATTCTCGCGCTGTTCGCGTGGCCCGCGTGCGCGGTCGCCTCGACAGCGCAGTCGGCTACCCTGTCGGATCATCGCCGGCTCATGAGGGTCTCCTCCGCGAGCGCGATGGCCGGCCGCCTCGTCTCCGAGTTGAAGGCGCTCGGGTGCACATCGGAGGCGGCCGAGGTCGCGCGCGCCCGGGCGAGCCTCGATCAAACGGCTGTCGCCTTGCGCAAGCGCGTCGGCCCCCCACGCCTCGGTGAGCGCGCGCTGGCCGAGCTCGTCGGGGTGCTACGCGCCGAAACGGAACTCCTGTCCGAGCCCTCGGAACGACGGCACGCCGTTCGGCTTCTGAAGGAGGCGGAGACCGCTCGAGCGGCGCTATCCGACCGTCGCCTGGAGGCCGAGTTGGAGTTGAAGTCACGCACTGTCCGCCTCGAGTTCGTGCTCGAAGACCTCGAGCGGATGCGAAAGCGACGGCCGTCCAGCGTCGTGGCAGTCAAACAGAAGGTCGAAGCGATACGACGGAGCATCGCGTCCCTTCAAAACGAAGCGCTGGCAGCGGCATTCGAGCCCGTGTCCGAAGCGCTCGAGGCCCGCTTCGCCGCACTCGTCGAGGAGCAAGGCGGAGCCCCGGAGAGACTGCTGGACGCAATGCTCGCAGTGCGTCGGGCGCAGCCGGCCGACACAGTCGACTCGTTCTCGACAGTCCTCTTGGCAGCGGCGTGGCTCCGCGACCACGCGATCCACGCGACGGCCGCTCCCGAACCAGACATCGCGATCTCGCTCGTCAATTTCGGTTGCTTCGCACCGGAGTCCTCAGCCGAGCCCTCGCGGGACGTCGTCCTGCGCTACCGGGTGTCCGAACGCGACCGATCGAGCGTGGCCGACGTGTTCGCTCGTCGGCTGCGAGCGCTCGGCGTGACGCAGTGTTCGATTGGCGCGACACACGACGACACCGTCGAGGTTCGTCTGTCCGCGAGCGACGCGACCGACGTCGCTGCATGCAAGCGGGCGCTTGCCCAGCGCGGCTCCATTCTGCTCGCGTGGGAGGCGAGGCGAAAGGACTTGGAGGCCGCCGGGCTGCGCGTCGATGTGAACACGTTCGCGAAGGAGGATCGCCCGGTTCCGCTGTTCGCCAACTCCGCCGATCCGCGGCGACCGCCGAATCCCGAGGCCTCGGCGGCGTTCTGCTACTACCCGGCTGAGCAGCCGGCCCATCCGCGCGGGGCACCGACGCCGGGCTGCATTGTCGCTGTCGAGCCGGAAGCGACGTTCGCCGATACCGACATCGCCCTGCTATCGCACCGAACGCAGGGCTTTCAGCAAGTCGTGTCGCTCGAGATGACCGAAAGCCAGCGCGAGCGGATGCTCCGGGTCACCGAGGCGCGGCGGGGCCGACTGCTCTGCCTGATCATCAACGATCGCCTGGTGTCGAGTGCGATCGTCAACGGCCCCCTCCCCGGGCGTGTGCTCCTCGCCATCGACGGTCGGAATCTGATCCGGACGCTCGTCGCATCGCACGGGGCCGGTGTCCTCACGGCCGCACCCCGCTTGATCAGCGAGCGCGTGATCGCCGTCGCGGACACGGTCGACTTCTCGTTGCCGCCCCGCGCAGGAACGACGATGCGGATCGAGCGCACACTGGTGCAGCGCGGCAGATTGCCGTCGCGCGAGGAACTCAGCACGACGTTCGTCGACGAGTCCATTCACCGCGTCGACACGGTGGTGGACGGCCAAGTGGCTCGTGCGACGCGCACGTTCGAAACGTCCCGCGTGCGACCCGGTCGCGGCGGGCGGCCGGCCGGTGACGCCATGGCGACCCCCATGCAAGGTGCCGCCGTGATCGTCTCGTGGGATGGCGCACAGTCCACGATCTCGGTCGTGCGCGACGGAAAGACGCTGACGGATTACGGCGAAACGGGCCAATGGGCGCGAAACCGGACGGTGGTGGCGGAGATGCGCCGGCCGGTCGTGCCGCTCGGGCGCGGCGTGCACGCGGTCGGCGAGTCGTGGTCGCTCGACGCCGACGCGGTGCTGTCGGCCCTTCACGGGGGCGCGCTCACCCCGTCGGCGGATCGAACCGCCACCGCGCGACTCGTGTCGGTCGACGATACGCCGGCCGGACGCGTCGCGCACATCGACCTGCGGGCGCGAATCCCGGTGGGGTCCGGAGCGGTCGAGTGGACCGCCGACGTCCGATACAACGTCACGCACCGCGTCGTCGTGCGGTGTGTCGCGAAAGGGCGCAGCGTCAAAGAAGGCTCCGCCACCCCCCCGGACTCGACGTTCGACCTGACCGCCACCGCGAAGGTCACGTCTCGACAGCTGTGACACGGAAGACTCCATGCGACCGCTGACCATCCTGCTCCTCCCCATCCTCGTCTCCGGCTCCCAACCAGACGATCCGCCGCTTCCCGTCGCGGTAGACTACGCGATCCGCGATCGGGTCAATGCGGTCGCGGTCGCACGTCTTCGCGCTGCGGTGGCTCGATACGTCGGCGAAGGCGAACGAGATGCCTGCACGCTCAACGTGCACGAGACGCGCTTCGACCGTGTCCACGCGCGCATCACGCTCCCGAAGCTGACCGACAGCCCCTACCGCGTGTGCAGAAGCGTCACGCTCCACCCGATTGGTTGGTCCTTGCTCGACACGAAGGGCTCGCCGGACGACGAGCACGCCTGGAGCCCGCGCTACGAGGCCCGCGTGCTGCACACGTTCAAGCTCGCGGTCGCGCCGGAGGTCGACGTGTCGCTGAAAGGCGTCATGACGTACGAGGAGGCGCGGCGCGCACTACTCGCGATCGAACGCGGCACGATCGCGTTTCAGGGCGAAAACAAATTCGAGCTCCGCGTGGGCGACGTCCATGCAATCCACAAGCATCGCGACGGAGACCAATGGTTCGAGACGCGTAGCCGTGAGGGCAGAGCGATTATCTTCTGGTATCGAATGAATGGAAGAGTGCTGATCGTCGAGCGTGCGGGCAAGCCGCTCTGAGCGCCGTTACCCCGCGGACGGCTTCGGCACGTGCTGGTCGACGAGGATCGCGTTGCCGTCGGGGTCGGTGACGACGAAACTCGCGGGGCCGTCGCCGGCGGGGTCGGCCTCCTGGTCGAACGCGATCCCCGCCGTCTTCAGCTGCGCCTGCAACTCGCGGACGTCGGTGAACGACGCGAGTGGCTCGCTGCCCTCGCCCCACCCCGGGTTGAACGTGAGGATGTTGTTCGGAAACATCCCCTGGAACAGCCCGATCTTCGTCGTGCCGTTCGCGAGGATCAGCCAATTCTGGCTCGCGTCGCCGTGCACCACCTCGAAGCCGAGCGTCTCGTAGAACGCGCGTGACGCGCCGAGGTCCTTCACCGCAAGGCTCACCGAGAACAGTCCGAGTTTCATGCGCGTCGCGCCTTTCGTGTAGCGGGGTCGATCGGTCGAGACGGAACCCTATCGCGACCCGCCGGGCCGGTCTTGACGGATCTTGCGATTCCTCCAAACTGTCGCGATGGCCGAAGACACGACCCCGAACGAGACGCCCGAGCACTACGTCGAAGGGGTGAACCGCGCGATCGACCACATCCTCGCGCACCTCGACGAGCCGCTGAGCCTCGATCGCGTCGCGTCGGTCGCCTGCTTCTCGCCGTATCACTTCCACCGGATCTTCCGCGCACTCGTCGGCGACACGCTCACGGCCTTCGTCACCCGGGTGCGGCTCGAACGCGCGCTCCGGATGCTCGCGCACGACCGACGCGCGAACCTCACGCGCATCGCGCTCGCGTGCGGCTTCGGATCGAGTTCCAACTTCTCGCGCGTGTTCAAGCAGCACTACGGTGTCGCACCGAGTCGCTTCGACCTCGCCGCGCTACGCGACCGCCGACGCGCGGAGTTGCAGGCCGCGATCGAAGACCCCGACACGCGCCACCTGCTCGACCGCTGCCCACCGGGCGAGAACCCCGACGGCTTCTCGGTGCGGTTCCGCGACCGACCGCCGCGGACCGTCGCCTACATCCGCGTGCTCGACCCGTATCGCCCCGGTCGCGTCACCGACGCCGCGTCGCGACTCGTCGCATGGGCGGACGCGCGCGGGTTGGCCGACGGCGAGTGGCTCGGCTACATGTGGGACGACCCCGACATCGTCGCCGCCGAAGACTGCCGATACGACGTCGGAGTCGTCGTGCCCGACGTGCAACCGCGGGGCGAGATCGGCCGCATCGACTTCGCCGCGATGCGCGTCGCGGAGGTCGAGGTGCGGGGCGCGATCGATCTCGAACAGCGCGCACTCGACTGGCTCTACGGCACGTGGCTCCCGGTGAGCGGCTACACGCCGGCGGATCGACCGTGCTTCGAGTCGTGGATCGGGCGCCCGTTCGCCCACGGTTTCGAGCACTTCGAGTTGCGCGTGCAACTCCCGATCACACGCGCCGCACTCGGCAGCGGTCAGTAGACCAGCAGTTCCCCCGCCTCGCTGGCCGCGATCCCGGTCGCATTGGGTGCGCCCGGGTCGAGGACGATCCACTGCGCATACAGGCGCTGCAGGCCGCGAATGCCCGCCGGCACCGGAAGGGCCACGCGTGCCTCGCCCTGCGCATCGACGCCGACCGGGATCAGCGCATCGGGCGACACGTGCAGCGTCACGTTCGGCGCGCCGAAGTCGCCGAGGGTCGTGGGGAGCGCGCGCGCCCCCCACTGCGCGCGACTCGCACCGATCGCGAGCAGCGCGACGCTGCCCGGTCGCGCGTCCCGCAGGCGAAGCGCGAACTCGGTGTTGCCGGGCGACGGCGGACCGAACGACCAACGAATCGTCGGCACGACGCTGCCGGTGCCGGGCGCACCGGCACCGAACGCCGGAAAGAAGTCGATCACGTGCAGGCCGACCTTCGGCCCGAGCGGCGTCGGTCCCATCTGCGTCATGTAGACCGCATCGTGAAACGGATAGGTCTGGAACATGTCGGAGTGGTCCGGGCCGATGTTCGCGGGGTTGGTGTCCCAGGCCGCCACCTCGCGCGGGTTCGTGACGTCGCTCACATCGACGACGCGGAACTGGTCCTTGTAGTAACACACGTAGACGTAGGCGCCCTTGACGTCGATGTCGTGGATCGCGATCGACGCATCGGTCTGGTAGCGGCCGACGAGCACCGGGGATGCCGGCGTCGCGACGTCCCAAAACTGCAGGTGCCCGCCGCTGAAGTCGTCACACGTGCAGAGGATGCGCTTGCCACCCGGTGCGAGATACAGGTCGCTCGAGTGCTTGCCGGTGTTGATGCCGCCCAGCGACACGAGCTGCGCCGGGTTCGTCGCGTCGAAGATCTCGGTCGGCGGCTCCCCCTGCCCGTGCACGTAGAGGATGTTGCCCTCGGGGTTGCACGCGTGCACGACCCGCGCGAGCACGCCGACCGCGTTGGGCGCCGTCGGGGTCGTCAGGTCGTAGACGAGCATGCCGCGCGCCTGCCTGCACAAGTAGAGCCGTGTGCCGTCGACTTGCAGCGAGTGCGCGCCGACGCCGATCGTCGCGACGATCGCCGGATTGACCGGATCGGTCATGTCGATGACCGCGGTCGGGCCGTTGTCCGTCGTCGCGATCGCGTATTGCACGTGCGTGACGACGCGCCGGAAGCCGCCCGGTACGTTCGCGACGACCGTGGGCGCGGTCGGATCGGTCGTGTCGACGACGTCGAGCCCACCGGCGTTTCGACAGACGAGCGCGTACCGCTTGCCGGCCGTCCGATACCCGCCGACCCCGAGCGGCGCGAACCCGGACGACATGTCGACGAAGCCGACCTGCTCGGCATTGCGGACGATCGGCGACTGGGCGCCGATGAGCGTCGCGGCGAACGCGACCACGAGCGTCGAGGCGATGAAGTCTCTCATGCCCCCACCGTAGCGTCGGGCGCGTGAATCGCTACCGAAACCGGACAAATACGGTGCTGTCGAGCATTCGGCCGCCCTTGTGGATCGACCGACGGCGACGGCTCTCGCGCTCGAATCCCGCTTTCTCGAGCACCCGCGCTGACGCCGGGTTCGTCTCGAACACGACGGCCTCGAGGCGCTCGAGGTCGGTCGTCGTGAACAGCCAGTCGACGAACGCGACGACCGCGCGCGTCGCGATGCCGCGGCCCCAGTGGGTCGCGCCGAGCCAAAACCCGACCTCGGCGGTGAAGCGCTCGACGTCGGCCCGGCGCTGAAAGCCGATCGTCCCGAACGCGCCGTCGGGGCCCGCGATCGCGAACGCGTCGGACTCCCCGCGGGCGACGAGGTCGAAGAACGCCCGGGCGTCGTCAGCGGCGTACGGGTGCGGAAACCGGTCGCGCATCTGCCGCGCGACACGCTCGTCGTTCGCATGGCGGGTGATCGACGCGACGTCGTCTCGCGTGAACGGCCGGATCTCGAAGTCGTCGAATCGCTCGTGCATCGCGGTCACCGCTGTTCCTCGGGTCCCGCCGCAGCGCCGTCCCGCCGGGGGTCGGCCACGCCGTGGAACGCGGTGCCGTCGAACGAGACGAGTTGCAAACCGCCGGCGCGGAAGTCGTACGCCTCGAACGGCTCCAACTCGAAACCCGCGGCGACGAGCGCCCGCTGGTCGGCCGGGTCCAATCGCGACTCGAACAGCACGACACCGTCGGGTTTGCAGTGCAGCCGCGGTGCATGGACCGCCTCGAACGGGCACGACGGATCGAGGCGTCGCAGGACGCGGAACAACGCGGACGCGGCGCGCTCGGATCCGGTCGCGCCGAGCGCCGCGTGCAGCACACCGTCCCGAAGCACGATCGTCGGGCTCGCATTCGAGCGCGCCACCGCACCGGGTCGCACGTAGTGCGGGTGCGCCTTGTTCTGCACCTTGAACGCGCGCATGAACCCGTTGTAGAGAAAGCCGAGATCGGGCGTCGTCACGCGGGCGCCGAACGACCGCTCGATCGACTGTGTCATCGAGACGACGGTTCCGCTCGTGTCCACGACGACGAAGTGTGTCGTCTCGCGGCCGCGCTCGATCCGCTCGCGGATCGACGGCGCGACCGACCGTGCGTAGTCCGCGCCGATCAGGTTCGGGCCGTCCACGCCGAGGGTACGCATCCGTCGATGGTCGCGACGATCTCGCCGCGCGCGCTGGATGATCGCGGCCGAACGCACCGCATCCGTCGGCCCCGTGCAGGCCTCGCCGATCGCATCGTCGAGACGCAGCATCTCGAGCAGCGCGATGCCACCGCCCGGCGGCGGCGGCGCGAACACGTCGAGCCCGCCCACCCGGATCGTCAGCGGTTCGACGCGCTGTGGCGCGGGGAGCGACGCGAAGTCGCTCTCGTCGAACCACCCGCCGCGCGCCGCGACGTCATCCAGAATGCGGCGGCCGATCTCTCCGGTGTAGAAGTCCTCGAATCCGACGCGCCCGAGGCGGCGCAGCGTGCGGGCGAGCGCCGGTTGGCGAAGGCGCGCACCGCGTTCGAGCACGAACGACTCGAGGTCGGCGAGGTCCTCGCTGTGTTTCTGAAACAGCTCGGCGAGCATAGGCGTGACGAGGAACCCCTCCTCTGCCATCGCCGCGGCCGGCTCGAGGAGGCGTGTGAGCGGGGTCGAGCCGTGACGCGCGTGCACGTCGGCGAGCAGCGCGACGAGCCGCGGCACGGCGACGGCCGGAAAGCCGTCGTAGCGCGACGGCGACGCGGCGACCCCTTCAGGCGTCGCGCGCGCCGGCGAGACGCACGAGCCCTCGACGACGACCGGCGACTCCCCCGGCAGCCGCAGCATCATCAGCCCCATTCCGCCGAGACCGGATCCGGCCGGTTCGCACACGCCGAGGGCGACCGACACCGCCACGGCCGCGTCGATCGCGTTGCCCCCGTCGCGCAGCACCCCGGCACCGATCGCGGTCGCGCGGTAGTGCGCGGACGCGACCATCCCACCGGCCGACGACGCGCTCCAGCGCGACGGGTCGGCGCGGTGCGCGGTGCGGTCGAGTGCGTCGTTCATCGACTGATCCTCCGGCTCTGACGGTCGGCGCCCATTGAACCGTCGGCGGCGATCCGCATCCAGTGTGCGCATCCGCTGCGCAGCACACCGCCTCCGGTGTGCGGCAATCGAGCAGCGACGACCGCGTCGGGCCCCGCGCACGAGAATCCTGCCCGGCCTTCACCTGCGGCATGGCACTTGCTACGCGCCGGCCGACCCCGGCCTGGCCGGGTCGACCACCTGACGAAGGGGAGACCGATGACCATGAACCGAACGGCACGACCGCACACCGGCGCGCCGAACGACACGCCAGCCGACGCCCGGCGTCGGATGACGACCTACAACGGCACGCGCCTCGCGACGCTGCCGGCGCTCGGCCGGCTGCCGGCGGCGCTTCGCCGCGACATCCACGTCGTGAGCCACGTGCTCCCGTTCCGCGTCAACGACTACGTCGTGGACGAGCTGATCGACTGGGACCGCGTCCCGGACGACCCGATCTTCCGCCTGACCTTTCCGCACCGGGACATGCTCCGCCCCGAGGACTTCGACGCGATCGCGTCGCTCCTCGACGCCGGGGCCGATCCGCGCGTCGTGCGCGATGCCGCGGACGCGATCCGCTGGCGGCTCGAGCCCCACCCCGGCGCGCAGCTCGAACAGAACGTGCCGCACGTCGACGGGGAGCCCTGCCACGGCCTGCAGCACAAGTATGCGGAGACGGTGCTGGTCTTCCCCGCCAAGGGGCAGACGTGCCACACCTACTGCGCGTATTGCTTCCGTTGGGCCCAGTTCGTCGGCATGAAGGAGCTGCGCCAGCAGGCATCCGATCCGTCCGTGCTGACCGACTACGTCGCTCGCCACGGCGAGGTCACCGACGTCCTGTTCACCGGCGGCGACCCGATGGTGATGTCGACCGAGCAGCTCGAACGACACGTATCGCCGCTGCTCGACCCGTCGCTCGACCACGTCCGGACGATCCGGTTCGGCACGAAGGCGCTCGCCTACTGGCCGTTCCGCTTCACGACCGACCCCGACGCGGACGCGCTGTGCGCCCTGCTGGAGCGGTGCGTCGACCACGGAAAGCACGTCGCGATCATGGTCCACTGCACGCACCCCCGCGAGCTGGAAACGCCGGCCGCGCTCGCCGCGATCCGACGCCTGCGGGCGACCGGCGCCGTGCTCCGGACGCAGTCGCCGATCATCCGCCACGTCAACGACGACGCGGTGACGTGGGCGACGATGTGGAACCGGCAGGTCGGGCTCGGCATGGTGCCCTACTACATGTTCGTCGAGCGCGACACCGGCGCGCATCGCTACTTCGCGCTGCCGCTCGTCGAGGCGCATCGGGTCTACCGGGACGCGATCTCGTCGGTGTCGGGGCTGGCCCGCACCGCGCGCGGACCGAGCATGTCGGCCACACCCGGCAAGGTCGTCGTGGACGGCCCGGCGGTGATCCAGGGCGAGCGGGTCCTCGCGCTGCGTTTCCTGCAGGCGCGGGAGCCCGCGTGGTGCAACCGACCGTTCTTCGCGCGGTTCGACCCGACGGCCACCTGGCTCGACCAGCTCCGGCCGGCGTTCGGCGAGGAGCGGTTCTTCTTCGAGGAGTAGGCGACTGCGTGCAGCCCGGCACCGCTACTCGACGATGGCACCGTCCTCCGGCGGGACCACCACGGGAGTCGGGTTGTACGCCTCGAACAGGCGCAGGTTCAGCAAGCGCGTCACGAGGATGATCGCGCCGATGTAGGCGAAGACCAGCTCCGGATAGTCCGTGTGCCAGCGCTCCAGACGATCGATCGTGCCGACGAGGTGGATCACCACCGCGGTCACGACGGTCGTCGCCCCGCGCCACAGCGCCGACGTGCGGCCCTCCTCACGCAGCACGCGCGCGAACCCGTCCGACGCGAGGCACAGGACGACCATCGGGAAGTAGACGGCCCGGGTGAGCGAGTCGATCTCCCAGACACGACCCGCGACGAGCGCGAGCAACTCGACCGCGACGACCGCGACGAGCAGGATCATCAGTCGCGAGAAGTACGGGAAGCCGTGACGGCTCAGGCCGGGCCGGAGCACGAGCATCAGCGCGGTCACGCCGAGGAACAGGCCGAGGCCGAGCCAGAGGCCCGCCCCGCCGAGCCCGATCGCGATCAGGATCGGCCGAAACGGCCCGAGCATCCGGATCCCGAACGTCAGCCGCACGACGACGACGATCAGCGCCGCCATCGGCACGAGCAGGACATCGTCGATCCCGCCGAGGACGTGCTCGCCCTGCAGGGAGGTCAGCTGGTCGAGTTCCTCCGACCACGACCAGCCGGCGCGCTTCGCGTGCATCACGAAGCCAGACAGCCCGACCAACACGAACGCGATCACCACGGACCACACGGCCCACCTCCGTCACGAAAAGGCGCTACGATCCGGAAGAGCCTACCACCTGGCGCCCGGGACTGCGCACCCGTTGCCCGCCGATGTGCACTCGCTGCACAGACCGAGCCCCCGAAAGGCCGCTGCGGGACGGTTCCTCGCACCGGCACGCTCGTTGCTATCGGCAATCGCACACGCGGAAAGCCGGAACCCGGTGATGTGCACCGGGGCGGACGAGTCCCGCGAGGAGTGAATCGATGAAAACCCAGTTCCTGCGTCGCGCCGTCATCACGGCGCTGGTGTGCGGCGCCCTCGGCGCGGCACTCGTCGGCACGGCCGAGGCCCAACCCAAGAACAAGGGCGGCAAGCCGGCCAAGGACGGAAAGTCCGACAAGGGCGGCAAGCCGAAGGCCGAGCGCTTCGCCGTCGTCCGCGTCGGCGACAAGGTCGAGGTCGTCGAGCAGGAGGAGCTGAAGGAGCTCCGCGCCAAGCTGGACCGCGAGTTCAAGCAGCAGCAGGAGGACTACAAGCAGCGCAAGGCCGCCGCGAAGAAGTCCAAGGAGAAGTTCGCCGAGCCACGGCCGAAGAAGCCCGCGTTCAAGGTGCTCAAGAAGGGGCTGAAGTCCCGGGAGCAAGCCGACGGAATCGCGCGCAAGATGGCCGAGAAAGGCAAGGGCGGCGCCTCCGGGCCGAAGGGCAAGTCCACCGGCTGGGTGGTCGTCGCGAAGGACGGTGGCGGACACGAGGTGATCGAGCGCGCCCAGCTCGACGCGCGAAACCGCGACGCGGTGACCGCTCACGCGGCCGCCATCAAGGACTGGACGCAGCGCAAGAAGACCGCCGCGAAGGAGAAGCGGAAGTTCGGCGAGGCCCGTCCGAAGAAGCCGAAGGCGATCAAGCCGGTCGGCACCTACAAGACCGAGGAACTCGCTCGCGCCGCGCTCGCGAAGCTCGAGAAGCGGTCGGGCAAGGGCAAGGACAAGGGGAAGTCCGGCGCGAAGGGAAAGGGTGAGAAGCGATGACCAGACGCCGCGAGTTCCGCCTGCTCGACGAGATCCGTCGGGCCCGGCGTGACGACACGGTCGACTACGGACGCTCGACGCGTCGTCCGCGGTGGGAAGACGCCCACATCGACGACGAGTGGAGCGACGACGAAGACGACGAGAGCGCCGATCCGCCGTCGAGGGACGAAGAGATCGACGAGACCGACGTCGCCGAGACCTGGTAGAAAACGAGAACGGCTCCCGCGCCACGAAGCGCGGGAGCCGTTTTTCGTTCGGGCCGAAGACTCAGCGGTTGGCGGTCTTCGCCACGCCGTCCCGTCGCGGATCGGCGGCGCCACGCCAGCCGTCGCGTTCGAGCGCGACCGCGTGCACACCGCCGAAGTAGGGGTTGCGCGCCTCGCGGAACAGGCTGCTCAAGGGCTGGCTGACCGCGAAGCCGTGCAACTCGAGGACGAGCAGTTCCTCGCGGGTCGGCGCGACCTCGACGAGCAACTCGCCCTCCTCCACCGTGTGAAGCCGCGGCCCGGCGACCGCGTCGCTGATCGACTGGCCGGCATCGACCCACCGGCTGATCACCTGCACGACCGCCGAGATGATCCGGCGGCTGCCGGGGCTGCCCACCGCGAGACACGGCTTGCCGTCCTTCGACAGGATCGTCGCGGCCATCGACGAGTAGGGCATCGCGCGCGGCCCGATCGCGAACGGGTGCGCCGGGTTGTCGCACTCGTACTCGGTCATGTAGTTGTTGTAGAGAAAGCCGAGCTTCGGGCTCGCGACGCGCGCGCCGAAGTAGGCGTTGATGCTGAGCGTCAACGCCACGGCGAGCCCCGACCCGTCGACCACCGAGAGGTGCGTCGTCTCGCCGGAGCCGGGCGCCGGGATCTTCGAGGCGATCTGCCGCAAGCGCTTGGCGCCCAGTTCACGATCGACGGCACTGCCGTAGTCGCTGAGGTCGCGGATCGGCGCGAGTGCGCGACGACGGTGCGCCGCACCCATGCACGAGCCGATCCAGTAGAGCCGGTGCGGATGGCCGGGGTGCAACGTCGTCGGTTGGACCCGCTCGAGCAGTTTCAGCGTCTGCAGGACGACCCACCCGCCGGCGGGCGGCGGCAGGGTCGCGACGTCGTAGCCGCGGTAGGTGCCGAGCAACGGCTTCACCTCGGTCGGCTCCGGGAAGGCCGCGAGGTCCTCGGCCGTGATCCAGCCGCCACCGGCCTGCATGTCCTCGGCGATCGCCGCAGCGATCTCCCCGCGGTAGAAGTCCTCGGCACCGGCCTCCGCGAGGCGGCGCAGCGTCTTCGCGAGCACGGGCTGTCGGTGGCGCCAGCCGAGCGGCGGCACCCGGCCGTCACGATCGAGGAACATCTTCGCGACCGTCGCGTCCGCGCGCAACGCGTTCGCGTAGCGCACGAGCGAGGCATGGCGGAAGAACCCGACCGCGTAGCCCTGTTCGGCGATGCGGATCGACGGCGCGAGCAGCGCTTCCCATGTCACGGCGCCGGAGCCGTGGTGCTTCCACAGCCGGTGCATCACCTTGACCATGCTCGGCACGGTCGACAGGCGGCGCCCGACGAGTTGATCGGCCTCGACCTTGCGCGGCGTCGCGATCGGCGCCAGCGTCGTGCCGTTGACGACGACCGCCGGCTTCGACGGCCCCTGCAACAGCGCGATCGCCTGCCCGCCGATGCCGGAGCCGGCCGGCTCGGTCACCGCGAGAGCGAATGCGGCGGCGACGGCCGCATCGACCGCGTTGCCCCCCGCCTCGAGAATCGTCCTGCCGGCATCGGCCGCCTCCGGCGATGCGGCACTGACGACGCCCGCGGGCGTCGGGGTGGGCGCGTCCTGCGCCACGACGGCGCCGAGTACGAGCCAAACGGTCGCGAACCACGCGACCGGAATCGTGCGATCGATCGACATCATCTGTCCTCTCATTCACCGCGTCATCGCGGGGCCAAACCGGCATAGCAACCGCCGTGCCGGCTGCGCGTGGTGGTCAGCGTTGCTCGCCCGCCACGATGACGAGCCGGTCCCCTCGGCCGAGGCCCAGCGCGCGACCGCGCGCCGGATTGAGTACGACACCGTCTCGCTCGGACGCGAACCCGAGCACCGCGACGCCCCGCGCCGCACCGAGCGCCTGCAGCGCCTCGAACGTCGTGTCGGCATCGACGGCATCGAACAGTCGCACCGAACACGTCGTGATCGCGGCCCCCTCGGCACAGAACAGCGCGTCGAACACCGCGTTCAGGTCGGGACGCAACGCGACGTGCGCGAGCACGTGGCCGAGCAGTCGCGGGGACACGACGAGCACGCTGGAGCCGCCCTCGAAGAGCGGCGCGTTGTCGGGATCGAGCAGTTCGAGCACGACTTCCGGCGGGTCTTCGGCGCCGGCGACGAGCGACTGCACGAGCACGTGGCCGAGGATCGAGCGGGCATCGGCCTCGTGGCGCGAGTCGAGCCAGTCGCTCGCGAACAGCACGACCGTGTCGAACGACGCCGGATCGACCGCGCCGAGGTCGACCTCGGAGGTGTAGTCGCCCTCGATGTGCTCGACCGTGACGTGTGTGGCCGCGCGGTCCGCGCCCCGGAGATCCGCGATTCGCTCCGCCGCCGACCGCATCGACATCAACGTGATCGCACACGGCCGGGTGCCTGCGCCACACTCCGCGAGCAACGGCGCGATCTTGTGGCTCCAGCCGAGGATCAACACGCGACGCGCGGCACCGGCGGCGATCGCGAGGGGTGCGACCGGCGTCGGTGCGCCGTCCGTCGCCGCCGCCGGCTGCGGGACCGCCTCGTCGTAGTGCTCCGCGAGGAGGATCAGGTCGTCGTCGGCCTGGAGCGTCGGTGCGGTGTCGAACGCGAGGTGCGGGACGAGTCGGTCGCCCTCACGGCGGACGTATCCCACGACGGTGGCGCTCCCGAAGCGTCGCGAGAGCCCGCCGAGCGACTCGCCCGCCAGCTCGGGAAAGCGACGCAGGTAGAGCGAGAGCCCCTCGCGGTGCGAGAACAGCGAGATCACGGTTTCGCCGAGGCCGGGGTGGCAGATGCTCTGGTAGACGAGGCGACTGATCAGCCGGTCGCTCGACACGACCTCGACGCGACCGGCGAGCGCGCGCCGGGCGAGCGACGCCTTGTTCGAGTCGAACAGCTCGGCGACGATCTGCGGCGGGTCCGACACGTCGTCGAGCAGGTCGTCGAGCGTGAGCAGCGTCTTGATCACGCGCACGTCGGTCAGTTCGGTGCCGCCGAGCTCGAACTCCGCACCGGGCACGACGACGGTCGTGGCGCGGGCGACGTCGAGGCGGCTGATGTCGGCTGCCTTCAGCGTCGACCCCGAACGCAGCAGCACCCGCCGCTCGTCCCACCGCTTGCCGAGTTGCGTCCGGAGGTCGGCGCGCCGCTCCGCCCCCACGTCGTCGGACAGGATCACGATCCGCAGCTCGCTCGTCCCGTGGTGTTCGAGAAACCGACGCAGCCGACCGCGCGCGCCGAGCAGCCGGCGTGCGATCTCGGGCGTGCGGTTCGTCCACCCGAGGATCACGACGTGCCCCTCCAGCGCGATCGGCGTCACGCCGCTCTCCAACCGACGCAGCGTCCCGGCGAGCCACTGCGTCAGGATCGCGATCAGCGAGCCCATGAACACGACGTAGCCGAGAATCGTCACGATCGTCGAGATCACGCGCAGCGCGATCCCCTCGTCGTCGCCGAGGTAACCCGGATCGGTGAGCCGGAGGAACGCCCACCAGATCGCCGAACCGGGATGCGCGAACTTGTCGGTGGCCAGCCACGCGGCGACGCCGCCGGCAGCCGCGACGAGCACGACGATCGACGCCATCAGCGCGAGTTGGAAGAGCACCCCGCGCTGCACCCAGCGCTCGATCCGGAACGCGAGCCAGCGCCCGAGTGGGCTCTCACGCGTCGCCATGATCCACGTCCTCTCCGTCCGCGTCCGGGGTCGCCGCGGGTGGCGCGAGCCGATAGCGCCGCAGCTTTGCACGGAGGGTGTTGCGCGCGAGGCCGAGGATCGACGCCGCGCGGACCTGGTTGCCACGGGTCCACGCGAGCACCCGTTCGAGCAGCACGCGTTCGACGCGCTCGATCGCCTCTTCGTGCAACGTGGTCGTCCCGGCGTGCAGGCGCGCGTCGATGAAGTCGGCGATCGGCGAGTCCGACTCCTCCTCGTCGTCCACCGGCGTGTGGCGGTGGATGCCGTCGGGCAGATGCTCCGGCATCAACACCTCCCCGGCGCCGTTGACGAGCGCGAACCGAACGACGTTCTCGAGTTCGCGGACGTTGCCAGGCCAGCCGTACTCGCACATGCGGGCGAGTGCGTCGTCCGACACCGTGCGCAGCGCTTTTCCGAAGCGGCCCCGGTCGCGCGCGAGGAAGTGGTCGACGAGTTCACGGACGTCCTCCAGCCGGTCGCGCAACGGCGGCAGCGCGATCGTGAAGCCCGCGAGCCGGTAGAACAGGTCGCGTCTGAACAACCGCCGGTCCATCGCGTCCTCGAGGTCGCAGTTCGTCGCCGCGACGATGCGCACGTCGGTGCGAATCGTCTCCGAGCCGCCGACCCGCTGGAACGACTGATCCTGCAACAGGCGCAGCATCTTCGACTGCAGCGACGCCGGCATGTCGCCGATCTCGTCGAGGAAGAGCGTGCCGCCGTCATACTGCTCGAACTTGCCGATGCGCCGCCGATCCGCCCCGGTGAACGCGCCCTTCTCGTGGCCGAACAACTCGCTCTCCAGCAGCGCGTCGGGAATCGCGGTGCAGTTGATCGCGAGGAACGGCCGGTCGCGGCGGCGGCTGTGCGCGTAGATCGCGCGGGCGACGAGTTCCTTGCCCGTACCGGTTTCGCCGCGGATCAGCACGGTGACGTCCTGGGCGGCGAGGCGCCCGATCGACTTGTAGACGCGCTGAATCGCCGGGCCCCGCCCGACGAGCGCGTCCGGGGACGCCGGCTCCCCGTCGGCGCCGAGTTCGACGGGCATCTCCATCGTCCGCCGCGCGCGCACCGCACGGTCGACGACCCCCTCGATCGACCGCAGGTCGACCGGCTTGACCAGGTAGTCGAACGCGCCGGCCTGGATCGCCTCGATCGCCTCGGCGCTGCCGCCGCTCGCGGTCAGCATCACGACGGCCCGCTTCGGGTCGTCGTCGAGCAGGTGGCGCAGCGTCGCGAGACCGTCCCCGTCGGGAAGCGCGCCCGCGAGAAGCACGACGTCGGCGTCGGCCGCCTGCGCGATCGCCTCGGCACCGCTCGTCGCGACGGCGATGTCGTGGCCCGCGCCGCGCAAGATCGTGGCGCACCGATCGACGAGATCGCGGTCGCTGTCGACGAGGAGGATCCGTGGCATCGGCGCTGTCCCATCGGGCCGGGAGTCGCCGCGCAGTATACCGGCCCGGCTACGTCCGCCGATACGCGATCAGCGCGAGGTCGTCGATTTTGGATGGCTCGCCGTCACCGGCCGCCAGCATCCGCTCCCGCGCGCGGGACGCGAGCGAGGCCACCACGGCTTCGAGCGATCGGCGGCGGGCGACGTCGGCGACCTCGTCGACCGTCAGGTTGTCGAAGAGGCCGTCGCTCGCGAGGACGACCGTGTCGCGCCGGCCGAGCTTGACCCGCGAGCTGACCTCGATGCGCATCGTCGAGCTGCCGAGCGAGTTGAGCAGCACGTGCCGCGCGTCGTGGTGCATCGCCTCGCTCGCGTCGATCTCCCCGGCCTCGACCGCGTAGCCGGCCGGCGAGTGGTCGATCGTCTGCAGCCGCACGACCCCGCGCGACGTGACGATCAGCGCGGTCGAGTCGCCCACGTGGTAGGTGCGCGCGGTGCGGCCGACGACGCTCACCGCGACGAGCGTGCTCGCGGCCCCGCCCAACCGTCGAACGGCACCGTTGGCGCGGTCGAACCCGGTCAGGATGCCCTCGCGCCGCGCGACGTCCGAGCGCTCCGCCTCGCGCACCGCGCGAAACAGCGCGTGGATCGCTGCGCGCGACGCGCGATCCCCCTTCGGCAGCCCACCCGCACCGTCGGCCACCGCGAGGAGCGCCGAGTCGCCGCCGATCGCGACCGCGCCCGCGCTGTCTTGGTTCGTCCGCCGCGATCCGGGTGCCGGTCGATTGAACGCGACGGCCGCCCCGCCGCCGACCGCGAGCGAGACCGGCTCCGACGTGTCGGCGTTGCACCAGTAGTGGGCGCGCAGGGGCGCCGGTGCCGGACTCATCGCGCGCGGCGCCGCGCCGGCGCGACGAGGCGCTTCGCGGTCGCGAGTCGCCCGAACGCCTCGCGCATCTCGATCGCGTTCGCGTATCGCTGTTGCTGGCGCACTCGCATCGACTTGCGCAGGAAACGCACGAACGCCGGGTGCGCCTTCGCATCGAGCCGCTCGATGCCTTCCGGTGGCCAATCGAACGGCCATTCGGGCACGCTGCCGGTCAGCATCCGGTAGCAGAGCAGGCCGATCGAAAACACGTCGGAGCGCACCGACGGACGACCGAGCGCTTGTTCCGGCGCGAGGTAGCCCACCGTGCCCGACCCCGACGCCATCACCGTGCGTTGCGCGACACGGGCGATCCCGAAGTCGGCGAGGCGGATGCGATCGCCGGGAAAGACGATCACATTATCCGGCTTGATGTCGCAGTGAATCACGCGGTGGCGGTGCGCGCACGCGACCGCGTCGAGGAGTTGCCGGATGTAGTCGAGGACCTTCTGCGTCGTGATCCGGCGCTTCAGGCGCTCGGCGAGCGTCTCGGTGCCGAGCGGCGTCGCGATCACGAAGTGGTCGTCGATGAACTGCGCGTTCTTCAGCGGCAGGATGTTCGGATGGTCCAGGACCGCCGTGAGTCGCACCTCGCGACGGAACAGGTCGAGCGTCTCGTCGTCGATCCACTCGCCGTGGGGAACCTTCAGCGCCACCGACCGTCCCTCGATCGTGTCGAACGCGCGGTAGACGGCTGCAAAGCCGCCCACGCCGAGCCGTCGCTCGATCCGGTACTTCCCCAGCCGCTGACGCGGCTTCAGCGCTTTCGTCGCAGGCACCTGTCTCCCCTTCTGCAGTGCGAACGCACCGACCGATCAAGATAGCCGATCGCACTACGGGTGTCACGCGACGCGAAGGACGATTTCCCTCGCAAGCGGGCGGCGCCCCCGGTAGACATTCCTCACCCGCCCGTGCGCAGAGGACTCCGACGTGACGACGACCCCGCATCGCTACCGATCGCTCCGCTCGATCGCTCTCGTCTGCATCGCGACCGTCGCCTTCGTCGCGGTGGCTTTCGCCCAGGAGCCGCAAGACGATCCCCCCACGCCGGAGGCAATCCAGGCCCGGATCGACGCGCTCGCGAAGGACGCCCCCGAGAGCGCGGTGCTGCGCCCGCTGCTCGAAGAGGCGCTGGAGCACGCGAAGCGGGCGGCGAAGGCGCGTCAGGAAGCCGGCGACCTCACCGCGCAGGCGGAGCGGGCGCCCGCTCAACTCGCCGAGGTGCAGCGCGCGTTGCGCAAGCCGCCCGACCGGGCATTGCCGACGGTCGCCCCGGACGCGACGCCCCGCGACATCGAGGACGCGCTCGAACGGGCCGATGCCGCGCTGGCCGAGGCCGAGCGGCTCGACGCGAAGATCGCGAAGGAACTCGCCGCCCGGGCCGCCCGCCAACCGGCGTTGCTCGAGGAACTCGCGGCGGCGCAGCGCACGATCCAGGAGACCGAAGGGGAGTTGCGCGCCACCGCCGGCGGCGACCCGGTCGCCGACGCCCGCCGACTGCGCCTGCGGGCACGACTCGCTGCCCAGCACGCGGTCGTACGCAACCTCGAGGCCGAGCGCGCGCGCAACGAGGCCGAACGCGCCCTCCTGCCGCTCGAACGCGACCGCGCGACCCGCGAGCGCGAGACCGCTGCCCGTATCGCGGAGTTCTGGCGCAACCGCGTCGCCGAGGTTCGCAAGCGCGAGGCCGAAGCGACCGCGCGACAGGCCGCGGATCAGCAACGGCTCCGGATCACCCAGGCCGTCGCGGAACTCGGCGCGATCGCCGACGACAACAAGCAGCTCGCCGAGCGCCGAACCGGTGAGTCGGGATTGGCGGCCGAGAACGCCCGGGCCCGCGACGCGCTCGCGGCCGACCGCGGGCGCCTGGCCGAAGTTCGGGACCGCTTTCGCGCCACCCATCGGCGCATGGCGATCGCCGGCCTGACCGAAGGCATGGGCGCGGTCCTGAAGCGCGAGCGGCAGCGGATCCGTGCGATCGACCGCGCACGGACGAACGTCAACGCGCTGCGCACCCGGTTTTCGCGCGCGCAGCTCGACCAGCTCGAGATCGAGGAGCGGCGCGACGCCGACGGCGACGTCGCGGCGCGCCACCAACGCCTCGCCGCGGTGCTCCGGGCGAAGGTCGAACCGTCGGCACGCGCCGAAGCGATCACGGTCGCGCGCGAGCTGCTCGCGACGCAGAAGCGGCTGCTGGACGCGATCCACGACGACCTGAACTCGCTGATCGCGACGCTCGGCGAGCACGAGCTGATCTCGCGCGAACTCGACGCCGTGATCGAAACGGCTCGCACCTACCTCGAAGAGCGGATCCTGTGGGTGCGCAGCGAAAACACCGAATGGCCGACGCCCGCCCGCGCGGCCGGTGCGATGCGGTGGCTCGCCGACGGCGCCGCGTGGCGGGGCACGTGGCGTCGGTTCACCGGCGGCCTCGGCAATCGCTGGGCGGGGATCGTCGCCGTGCTGCTCGTGCTCGCCGGCGCGATCGGACTGCGCCGCACGATCCGCCACGACCAGACGGCGCTGGCCGAACGGATCCGCTCCTATCGCACCGACGGCTTGCGCTGGACCGTGCGTGCGCTCCTCGGCGCGGTGGTCCAGTCACTGCCGGGACCGCTGATCGCCTGGCTGGTCGGGCGCACGCTGTTGTCGGCTTCGGTCGACGGCGACGCCGCTCACGCGATCGGCGCCGCGGCGCTCGGGCTCGTGCCGGTGCTCTTCACGATCGGGCTCACGCTGCGTCTCACGCGCGAGCAGGGCGTCGGTGAAGTCCACCTTCGCTGGCCGACCGCGAGCCTGCGCAAGCTGCGAAACGAGCTGCGCTGGTTCCTCGTGGTCGGCGTGCCGATCGGGTTCGCGTCGTCGGTCTTCGCCCGGAGCGAAGCGTGGGACCAGTCGATCGGGCGGACGCTGTTCATCCTGTCGGCCGCCGCCGTGACGACGCTCATCTGGCGCTTGTTGCGGCCGAGTTCCCCGTTCTACTCGCCGGCGTTTCTCGCGAGCGGCACCCTGCTCGCCCGGACCCACCGCCTGTGGTTCGCGCTGATGCTCGCGACGCCGTTCGCGCTGATCGCGCTGACGATGACCGGCTACCACTACACCGCCGAGGAGTTGCAGGCGTGCTTCCGCGAGTCGACGATGTTGATCGCGGGGCTGATGCTCGTCTACGCGCTGCTGCTTCGCTGGCTGTTCATCGCGCGGCGCCGACTCGCGATCGAGCAGGCCAAGCAGCGCGTGCAAGCGCGCGTCGAGGCCGGGACGTCGATGCGCGAGTCGACGACGATCGACGAGGAGACGATCGACATTCCGGCCGTCGACGCGCAGACGCGCCAGCTCTTCCGAAGCGCGCTGACCCTCGCGCTCCTCGTCGGCCTGTTCCTGCTGTGGACGAGCGTGCTCCCGGCGTTGCGCGGGCTCGATCGACTGCAGCTGTGGCCGGAGTTCCGCGTCGTCACCCCGACCAGCGAGTTGCAGGCGGAACCGGAGGCGGCACCGACACCCCGCACCGCGACGACCGCGGCAACCGCCGCGCCCGGCCCGGTGCTGCCGGCGCCGACGCTCACGCCGTCCACGCCCGACGACACCTCGGAGGCGAGCACGCCGACGGTCGTCACGGCCGCCGACGCGCTGTTCGCACTCGTCGCGCTGCTGCTCACGTTGCTCGCGGCGAAGAACCTGCCGGGGCTCCTCGAGATCTCGATGCTGCGCCGTCTCGCGCTCGACAGCGGGTCGCGCAACGCGATCACGACCCTGTGCCGCTATGTGATCCTCGGCGTCGGCGTCGCGGTCACGGCGAGCGCGATCGGGCTCGACTGGTCGAAGATCCAGTGGCTCGCGGCCGCGCTGACGTTCGGCCTCGCGTTCGGCCTGCAGGAGATCTTCGCGAACTTCGTCTCGGGGATCATCATCCTGATCGAACGCCCCGTGCGGGTCGGGGACATCGTCACGATCGGCGATGTCGAAGGGCGCGTGATGCGCGTGCGCATGCGCGCGACGACCGTGCTCGACTGGGACCGCCGCGAGATGCTGGTCCCGAACAAGGCGTTCATCACGAACAACGTGATCAACTGGAGCTTGAGCGACCCGATCAGCCGCGTGATCATCCCGGTCGGGATCGCCTACGGGTCCGATACGAAGCGGGCGCACGAACTGCTGCTCTCGGTCGCGAAGAAGAACGCGGTCGTGCTCGCGGATCCGGCGCCGTCCGCGCTGTTCCGGGGCTTCGGCGCGAGTTCACTCGACTTCGAACTGCGCGTGTTCATCGCGACGCGCGACCTGTGGCCCGAGGTGACGCACCTCGTGCACATGGAGATCGACCGAGCGTTCCGCGACGCGTCGATCGAGATCGCGTTCCCCCAGCGCGACCTGCACATTCGCTCGGCATCGGGGCTGCGCGACGTGCTGGGCGGCCGGGCCGACGACGGCGACGGAACGCAGTAGCGTCCGCCGCGTCGCCTTGGTGGCCCGGCCGCGCGTGCCGCGGGCAGGGCGCCCGCGGGATTCGATCAGAGCTCGAACCAGTGGGTGTTCGTCACCTGCACGACGCCACCGCCGTTGTAGATCACGCCGGCGACGAAGATCGTGATGCCGAGGTTCGCCGGCAGCGAGGCCGGGATGTTGACGGTGCCCGCCCCGCGGCCGGTTCCGTCGAGCGTGCCGGAGAAGCCGGTCGTGATGCCCGGCAGCAGGTTGTTCGCCGACAGCACGAACAGCGGGTCGGTGACGTTGAGCATCAGCCACTCGCCGTTGGGCAGCTTGACGCCGGGGCGACGCCCGTTCGCGATCGCGAGCTGGTAGTTCGCGTTGGCCGCCGCAGCGCGGTGGCTCTTCACGGCGACCTGGACCGAACCGCCCGGCTGCGCGAGCCCGGTGCACGTCAGCGCGCGCGACCCGTAGACCGCGATGCCGTAGGTGAACCAGTTCGTCAGCGGCGTCTGCGGGATCTGCCACGTGTTGATCGGGATGTTCGTCGTCAGGTCCCAGCGCTGGATCGTGTTCTCGAGGTTCGAGGCCACGGTCGCGTTGCCGATCAGGTACATCGTGTTGTCCGGCAGGACGCGCACGCCCTCGACGTCGTCGAACGGCACGAGCGACGACACCGCGCCACCGAGGGTGACCTGGCTGACGCCGACCGTGTAGTCGGACGCGAAGAGGTGACCGGTCGGCGCACCGAAGTTGATGTCGTAGATGTCGATCAGGTTCGGGCCGGCCGGCACGATCGTGCCGATCAGGCCGGTGCGGTCCATGTTGTAGACGGCCGGAGACGGCGCCGTCGCAAACAGGTTCGCGACGGCATACTTGATGCCGCCCTCGCGGACGATCGCGATGCCCTCGTAGTCATCGACGGCCGGCGCCGGGACGAGGGTCGTCACCTGCCCCGAGACGCGGTTGACCTGGAAGATGCCGCCGATGTCGGTCGTCACGATCCAGTGGTCGTCGCCGTCGAGGTCCATCCCGGTGATCCACTCGGGGATGTTCTGGGCGACCGCGGCCGCGGCGCCGTTCGGCTGCACGTGGTAGAGATCGGAGAACAGCAGCGTGTCGCGCGTCTGCGAGACGAGCAGCTGCGTGTTGTCCGCCGCCATGTCCACCTGGTAGAGGTGGTTGTTGGCAGCGAACTGCGTCGTGATCGTCGTCACGGTCTGCGTGAGCGGATCGAAGCGCCACAGCGCGCCCTGCTGGGCGGTCGAGCTGATGCCGCTGTAGACGATGTCGCCATCGTTGATCGTCTGCGCGGTCGAAGCGCCGACGAGGAGCGCGACACCGGTGAGGGCGCCGAGCAAGCGGGTTCGGTAGGTCATCGTGGGTTCCTTCGCGGTGGTTTTCGCGGGCAATCCCGGAGTCGTCCGGGCAATCCATCCAAGCGCACATCCCCGGGGCGGGCAAGTTTCGCCGGCCAATCCCGCGCACCGTCTCGGCTTGAGCCCGACGCCGAAAAACGGAAGTGCGACTGGTATACTCAGTGCCGGCTCTAGGGAGGATACTCGATGCGCCGACTCCTCGCGATCTCCGTGGCGGTGATCGCCATCTCGACTGCGCCCGCTGCGCAGATGGGCCCGGACGGCAAAAAAGGCAAGCCCGGGCGCTTCGACGCGTACCCGACCAAACCGTACTGTTCGGTCTGCCTGCGCAAGAAGAAGATCGACGGCCCCGCCCGCAGCGGCCGGCTGATGGAGCGCGACGCACAGATCGTGCTCGACGACATCGGATCGAAGCGGCTCGTCTACATCGAGACCGAGGACTTCAAGCTCGTGTCGACGATCCCGGGGTGCCGGCTCTCGCCGTCGACCGCGCCACGCCTGCTCGAGGAACTCCCGAAGCTCCGGGAGCGCTTCCCCCGCGTGAAGGGCAAGTATCCGAAGCTCGACGGCCACCAGTTCGCGCACCTGCTCGCGCTGCACATGCACCGGTGCAAGCTCGAGTTCTGGGAGATCTTCGGCACCCGCGCGTCGTCCTACTCGGGCTACATGAACCGCAAGGCCAAACACGAGATCTATCTGTTCGGGCGGCAGCGCGACTACGACCGTTTCACGGACCGCTTCACCGGAAAGGCCGCCAACGGCGGGCAGGAGATCATCCTCCGCAACGACGACGCGATCGGGTTCGCCCGGCCGCCGCCGGATCGCGGCGGGCCGAACACGTGGAACAACGCGGTCATCCACATGTGGGCGCACCTGCTGCTCGAATGCCAGATCCGCAACGGCTTCAACATGCCGTCGTGGTTGGACGCGGGTTTCGCGCACTGGTTCGAGCGGCGCGAGAGCACCGAGACGAACACCTACTGCTTCAGCGAATCGCGCAACGTCGGCGAGTTCCGCGGCTCCAGTTGGCGCTCCCGCGTTCGCCGCCTCGTGCTGACGAACCGCGCACCGAACTTCGCCGAGTTCTCGGAGATCCGCGACCTCTCGTCGCTCGGCGGCATCGAGCACGGGATCTCGTTCTCACTCGTCGACTACATCCTCGCCGAACACCGCGTGGGTCTGCGCAAGTTCCTCCGCGAACTCGGACGCGCCAAGCAACTGCAGCACAACGCGACCTTCAAACGCGCGTTCGGGCGCAGCGTGCCCGCGTTCTTCGAGGAGTGGAAGGCCTGGGTGAAGAAGGCCTACCGCGGGCGCTAGTGGTGCTTGCTAAAACCGGATCGCGAACCGAATCTGCGCGACGGTGACCGAGCCGATCCCGTGGCGGCGTGCGAGGATCGCGTTGAACGAGATGCGAGCGGCCGGCGTCAGGTACCAGTTCACCCCGGCGGTCGCGTCGGTGAGGCGTCCGCCCCGGATCGAGCCGCTGTCGAGATCGATCCGGGAGACGCGCAGCGCGAGTTCGATCGCGCCGGGGCCCCATCGCCCGGTGTCGTCGGGGGTCAGGTCGCGCGCCGGGCGGACGCCCTGAAACGACGCGGATGCCGCGCGGTAGACGCGGGATTCGCCGGTGACGAACACGCTGCCGAGCACGTAATACGCGTGGAAGCGCCCGACGTCCGCGTCGCGGTGAAGCACGTGGTGCACTGTCTCCGCCTGGAGCGACCACGGCCCGTGCACGATCGCGATGTCGGCCGCGACGACGTCGGTGCGATTCACCGAGAACGCGCCCGTATCGACGAGAAACGGCGCGAGATGCGCCTCGGGGCGTGCCCGCACCCGGACATCGGTGCGCCCGTCGTGCCGAAACGCGTAGCCGGCCCCGATCTGCGCGACGCGCGTGCCGCGGTCTTCGCCCCAGAGCAGTAGCGCGAACCGTCCGGTCAGGTCGTAGCCGTCGCCGCTCGCGGCCTCGCCGAACGCATCGGCGTGCATGAAGCCGCCGGCGAACCACCGCAACCGCTCGCCGATCGCGCCGCGAACCATCACGCCGGTCGATCGCCCGGGCGTCAACGCGTGGGCGAGCGAGCGCTCGAGGAACGTGATGTGATTCGCGCTCGTCGACGACTCGAGCCCGAGCGGCTCCCGAAAGAACCCGATCCGCGCGACGACGCCCGCGACGGGAAGCGATTCGAGCCACAGGTTCTTGAAGCGCGCGACGCCGTCGGCGAAGTCGACCTGCATCCGGAAGACGGGGCCGTGCTCGAGGCGGCCCGCGAGCGTGATCCGGGCGCGCCGAAACTCGGTCGCGACCGTCGAGACCGCGCCGAGTGCACGTTCGATGTCGTCGTCGGCGTCGATCGCCGCGACGTCGTAGTGGATCCGGCCGCCGATCCGGATGCGCACCGCGCCGTCGTCCCGCTCCAACCGCAGGCCGTCCGCATATCGTACGCGCAGCCGCGGCTCGTCGGGCGCGCGCACGGCGGCGAGTCGCCGCTCGATCCGCGCGAGCCGTTCCGAGACGCCGACGTCCTCGCCCTGGCCGACGAGCACGCCGGGTGCATACACGAACGCCCAGGCGAACACGAACCACCGCATCGCCACAGTGTGCGTCGCCACCCGGCCGTTGCCAAGCGTGTCGCGTACCCGTCGACCTGCTATACTCCGGGCGCGCTACTCTCAAACGCGACCTCGGAGGAAGACGCGCGATGGGCTGGTTCGACCGATTCCGCAAACGCGCTGCCGACGATACACCGTCGGCCGCGGATCTCGCGAAGACGCTGCGCCACGGCGACCCGACCGCGCGCGAGCGGGCCGCGGTGCAACTCGGCGAGATGGGCACGGACGGTTGGGAAGCGATCGGCGTGCTGACGGACGCTCTCGACGACGACGCGCCGCGCGTGCGGCTCGAGGCGGCCGACGCGCTGATCAAGGTCGGCGGCGACGCCGAGCGAGCGATGGCGACCCTTGGCGCCCTCCTCGACAGCGACGACGCCGCGTTTCGCCACGACGTGGTCGTGCAGATCGGGCGCAGCGGCGAGCGCGCGGCGCCGGCATTGCCGTCGCTGATCCGCGCGCTCGGGGACGCCGACGCCGACGTCGGTCGCGTCGCGGTCGACGCGATCTTCAAGGTCGGTGAGGTCTCGGTCCCGTCGCTCGTCGACGTATTGCGCGCGGGGCCGGACGAGACCCGGCGCCGCGCCGCGGAGGCCGCCTACAAGGTCGCGCCGGTCGCGATTCCGGTCTTCCTCGAGTTGACCGACGACGACAACCCGCAGGCGGAGCGCTTCATCGGCGCGTGCGGTCTCGCCGACCTCGTGCCGGCCGAGGAGAACCTCGAGATCATCCTCGAGGCAGTCGCGTCGGACGACTGGCTGTTCCGCTCGTGGGCGTGCCGCGCGCTCGGCCTGCTCGGCCCGGAGGTGCGCGCCGAGGCCGAGCCGGTGCTCGTCTCGGCGGCCGACGATCCGCACGAAGACGTCCGTCGCGCGGCGAGCGAAGCGGTCGAGAAGGTCCGCCGCCCGGTCGACGGCGGCTGACGATGCGCGACCGGCCGATCGCCCTCGGCGGGCTCGCATTGCGCTCGCCGATCGTCGCTGCCGCCGGCCCGCATGTGGACGACGGCGAGAAGATCCGCCGCGCGGTCGCGGCCGGTGCCGGCGCGATCGTGACGAAGACGATCTGCGCCGAACCGCAGCGCGTCGTGAGCCCGTCGCTCGGGGCGACGCCGGACGGCGCACTCGCCCACGTGCAGCGCGCGAGCGAAGTGCCCGCCGACCTGTGGTTCATGCGCGAACTGCCGCTCGGCTCCGTCGCGGCGCGCGCGTCGGGCGTGCCGCTGATCGCCTCCGTCGGGTTCTCCCCGAGCGACGCGGCCGCACTCGCCCCCCGCGCGGTGGACGCCGGCGCCGACGCGATCGAACTGAATCTCCGATCGACCGGCCTCGAGGATGCGGCGGCACTCCTCGCGCATCTTCGCGCCCGACTCGGCGTGCCGATCCTCTACAAGGTCGCCGCCACCGCCGACGCCGCCGGGACGGGTCGCGCGCTCGGACAATGGGTGGACGCCTTCACCGCGGTCGACAGCCTCGAGCGCGGGCTCGCGATCGACGCACGGCGCGCCGCACCGCTGCTCGGTGGTCCGCCCGAGGACCATGCGGTGTCCGGTCCGCCGCTCAAGCCGATCGCGCTGCACGCGGTCCACGCGCTGCGCCGCGCGACCGACCGGCCGATCGTCGGCACCGGCGGCGTGCGCACCGCGGTGGATGCGGTCGACATGCTCGTCGCCGGCGCGACCGCCGTCGGCGTCGCCACGGCCGCGATCCTCGACGGGGATCGCGTCTACGCCGATCTCGACGCCGGCGTTCGCGCGTGGATGACCGCACACGACGTCGTCGACCTCGCCGCGCATGCCGATGCACTGCACGCAGCAGACCCGCCGGTCGCCACCGCCCCGCCGTCGATCGACCTCGACGCGTGTGCGGCGAGCGGACGATGCGTCACCGTGTGCCCCTACGGCGCGGTGCACGCCGAGAGCGACGGCCGCCCGACGATCGAAGCGCTGCACTGTGCGCGCTGCGGGCTGTGCGTCACGACGTGCCCGTCCGGGGCGATCCGCGCCGCCGACTGAAGCGGACGACCGCGCTGGCGACTGAACCTACCGGGCCGCCGCGGCGACGGCGCGCTCGATCGCGTCGAGCGCCGCACCGACGACGACCGCTTCGACGACGCCGTCCCCACGCACGACGACCGCCGTCGGCCATCGGTCGATTCCGCACCGCGCCGCGGCGGTGCCGTCGGCGAGCACGAGGGGCATCTGCACGCCGCCCGCGTCGCGAAACGTCGCGAGCAAGCGGGCCTCGTCGTGGTTCGTCAACGGCGCGCCGACCGCATCGCCGTCGAGGCGCTCGCCGTCGTCCACGGTCCGTCGTCCGCGGACACGCCAGCCGAAGCCGAACCGCGGCACGACCGCGATGACCTCGGCACCGAGCCGCGACCGCGCACCGTCCAGCGCGAGGAGCGCGCGTCGTGACGCGTCCGACCACGGGGCGAAGAACAGCCAGACGCGTGCCCGTCGATCGACCGGCGGCGTCGTGTCGCCGCCGAGGCGCACGACCCCGCGCCACGCGCTGCCGACGACCGCAGCCGCGGCAGCGGCTCGCGCCTCGAGCCCCGCGACCCGCACGAGTGCACCGCGGGCGAGTTCGATCCGCTCTTCGTCTTCGAGGTCCTCGACGAACAGTGAGGCGGATGCGCGGCGCGCGAGCGCGTCGTCCTCGGCGACGTCGAACGCGAAGACGGTCCAGGCGAGCGCGACCCGAGCGAGTTCGCGCGGCGATGCGGCGGCGAGAACCGCGCGCTCGAAGTGCTCGCTCGCCTTGGGATCGCCGGCCAGCGCCAGCGCTCGGGCCGCAAGCCACGCGCCGCCGCCGGACTCGAGTTGTTCCCGATGCGACTCGAAATACGCGTCGACGTGTTTCCGGCGGATCGCGTCGAGCTTCGGCGAGACCTTCGCCCACGCGCGACGCACCTCGTCGGGCTTGTCCTCGTCGACGTTCTCGGCCTTGACCACCTCGCGCCACGCCCCTCGGCGGTCACTCGCGATCCGGCGTTCGACCTCGCGACGAAACGCATCGCGGAGTTCGACGCGCGCGAGACGCTTCCGGATCGCGTCGACGCGCTGTTCCGCGTCGCCGCGGGCGACACCCTCCTGCTCGACCCGCTTCAGAATGCGGAGCGCCGCACGTGCACGACCGCGGGTCCGGTTCGGCGCCGCGTCCTCGGCGTGGTCGACCGCGCATGCCGCCCAGTCGAGCAGCAGGCGGGGACGCATCGCCTCGTCGGGCGGGTTCTTCTCGTCCTTCGCGAACGCGTCGAACACCTCGAGCGCATCGCTGCAGCGCCCGCTCCACCAGAACGCCATCGCCGCGAAGTAGCGACCGTTGCCCTCGGCGAACTCGCGTTGCCGCTTGACGAGAAACGCCGCGGCAGCGCGACCGAGCTGCTCGCGTGCCTCCGAGACCCGTGCGCGTCGCGCGACGCGATACGACTCGTCGCGCCGATACCGCGGCCCGTCGAACGGAACCGGCCGCGCCAGACCGCGCAGCTCCTCGAATGCCGCGACGAGCGTCGGCCCCGTCTCCGCGTCGGGCGCAGGCGTGGGTGGCGGGTCCGTCTGAGCCGAGACGGCTGCCGCGATGGCGCACGCGATCCCGAACATGCCGAGCGAACGTCGTCGCATCGATCTGGGTTTCTCCGTTTCGCTCGATCGGACCTTGAACCGCCCCCCGACTGCCTTATCCTCGTTCGGGCGCCGGGGTTCGCACGCCGCGCGGCGCCGATCTTCTCCTCGAGGGGCGACTTCCAATCATGTTCGACGTCTACGGCTTTGGCAACGCATTGGTCGACCTCCAGGTCACGGTCGACTTCGAGACCCTCGAGCGGATCGGCCATCCGGCCGGTGCGATGATCCTGATCGACGACGAGACGCGCGCATCGGTGCTCGCGTCGCTCGACCACGGCACGATGGAGGCGAGCGCGGGCGGCAGCGTCGCCAACAGCATCGTCGGCGTCGCGGCACTCGGCGGGCGCCCCGCGTTCACCGGCTGCATCCACGACGACGGCCACGGTCGCTCCTACACCGAGAGCCTCGCGTCCGCGGGCGTCAAGTTCGCCGCCGAGTACGGCGACCGCCCGTCCGGCACGTGCATCGTGCTGATCACGCCGGATGCGCAGCGCACGATGCTGACGACGCTCGGCTGCGCCGGCGACATCTCCGCGCGCGGCATCTGCACCGAGACCCTCGACCACAGCAAGATCCTCTACATCGAGGGCTACCTGTGGGACGGCACCGCGATCGATGCGTGCCGCGAGGCGATCGCGCTCGCGCGCAAGCACGACACGAAGGTCGCGTTCACGGCGTCCGACCCGTTCTGTGTCGATCGCCACCACGACGATTTCCGCGAGCTGTTGAACGAGCACGTCGACATCTTCTTCGCGAACGCGGCCGAGGCGCGCCACCTCACCGGCCTCGAGAGCGCGGTCGAAGCCGCCGAGCAGATGGGACGCGCGTGCGGACTCGCGGTCGTCACCGACAGCGGCAACGGCGCCTACGTCGGCACGAAGGACGACATCTTCCACGTGCCCGCGCTCAACGTCACGCCGATCGACACGACCGGCGCGGGCGACGCGTTCGCCGGCGGCTTCCTGCACGGCATCACGAACGGCCACTCGCTGCGCGAGGCCGCCGAGGCCGGCGTGCGCCTCGCGGGCCGCGTGATCATGCACTACGGCGCTCGCCCCACCGCCGAAGACTGCGGCGCCTGACATGGCCCGTCGCCTGACGCTGCTCCGAGGAATCCGACGGCTGGTCACGCTGGACCACGGCCACGACGGGCCCGCGGTCGGCGACGCGATGGGCGACCTGAAGATCCTCGAGGGGGCGGCGATCGCCGCCGAAGACGGCCGGATCATCGAGGTCGGGCCGGATGCGACGCTCGCCCGTCGCTACCGCGAAGCGACCGTCCGACAGGCGCGCGGCACACTCGTCACGCCGGCGCTCGTCGACCCGCACACCCACCCCGTCTTCGCCGCCCCACGCGTCGGCGAGTGGAAGCAACGCCTCGCCGGCGAGAGCTACCAGGCGATCGCCGCAGCCGGCGGCGGGATCATGAGCAGCGTCCGTTCGGTTCGCGAGGCGAGCGACCGCGCGCTGCGCGAGCGACTCGCGACCCACGCCGCGCGCCTGCACCGCCACGGCATCGCGTTCGCCGAGGCGAAGAGCGGCTACGGGCTCAGCCTCGACGACGAGGTGCGGATGCTGATGGCGATCCGCTGGTGGAACAAGACGCGCGCCGACGATGCCGGCATCCGCTTCCTGCCGACCTGCCTCGCCGCGCACTCGGTGCCGCGCGAGTATCGCAACCGCCGTGGCCGCTACATCGACCTGGTCTGCAACAAGATCCTGCCGGAGGTGAAGCGCCGCGAGCTCGCCGAGCGCGCCGACATCTTCTGCGAGACCGGCGTGTTCGACCTCGACGAGACCCGTGAGATCCTCGAGCGCGCGCGCGACCTCGGCTTCCGGTTGACGATCCACGCCGATCAGCTGTCGCGCCTCGGGGGCGGCAAGCTCGCGGCCGAGCTCGGCGCCGACAGCGCCGACCACCTCGAGTACGCCGACGCCGCGACGATCCGCGCGATGAAGAAGGCCGGGACCGCGTGCGTGCTGATCCCGGGCTCGACGTTCTACCTGAAGATGCGCAAGTGGGCGCCGGGCCGAAAGATGGTCGATGCCGGTGCGGTCGTAGCGCTCGCGACCGACTTCAACCCCGGTTCGTCACCGATCGTGAGCCCCGCCGCGTGCATGACGCTCGCGGCGATGCACAACGGGCTCACGCCCGAGGAGTGCCTGACCGGCTTCACGCTCAACGCGGCCTGGGCGATCAAGGTCCACGACGACTACGGGAGCCTGCGCCCCGGCCGGCGCGCCGTCGTCACGGAGTGGGACGTCGAGGAGCCGGCCGAGATCGCCTACGCGTTCGGCGACAACCGCGTCGTCGGCGTCACGAAGCTGTAGCGTCGCGTCGGGCGAACGCGCGCTCGACGACCGCGACGAAGTCCGCCGGTGCCGCACCGATCAACAGTCGATCGGGGTGTGCCTCGAAGAACGCGGCGACGCGCGGCCCGACCTCCTCGCGTGTCGATCCGCTCACCGCGTGGCTCAACGCGTCCAGCAGGTCGGCCGGTTCGAGGAAGAAGTCGCCGGTGAACGTGACGTTCATCGCGCGTTCGCCCTCGAACGCGACGCACGCCCGGACGAGCTTGCCGTCGCCATCGCTCTTGTATGCCACGTCGACGTGCATCAGTCGCTCCGCATCACGCGCGCCAGGCGCGCATCGTCGGGCCGCGCACGGCACGTGCATCGGCGGCATGGCCCGAGACGCCAGCGGTCGGTCGCATACTTCGTCTCGAGGAGTTCGTCGGCGAGCGCGAGTTCGTCCGCGTGCGGTTCGCCCTGCGCGACCTCGACGCCGAACGTCGCGGCGACACCGGTCGCGATCGCGTCCTTGACCCGCGCCATGTCGACGTCCCCGAGCAGCTCCCGGAGCGTCGTCACGCGCTTGCGAACGCTGCGCACGGCCTTCGACTCGAGCTTCTCCTTCGCGACGTTGAGCACGTCGCCGAGCACCCGCAGGTCGCTCTCGACGAGCAGGCAGCCGTGATACAGCAGCGCGCGCTTCGTCAGGGTGCCGGCCAAGCCCGAGATCTTCTGTTCGCCGACGCTGATGTCGTTGATCGGCTGGAAGCGTGCGGCGATGCCGAGCGTCCGGAGTCCGGCGACGACGGCGTCCGCGGCGACCGCGAAACTGCGTGTGCGTTCGAGAAACTCGGGGCCCTCGTCGCGCGGAATCACGATCGTGTAGTTCAGGTTGCCCTGATCGTGGTAGACCGCCCCGCCGCCCGAGAAGCGCCGGACGACGCGCACGTCGCGCGCGTCGCACGCGTCGTAGTTCACCTCGAGATCGGCGCACTGGTGGCGGCCGAGCACGACCGTGCGGTCGTTGCGCCAGAACCGCAGCGTCGGCGGCACGACGCCGTCGGCGACGCTCGTGACGAGGGCCTCCTCGAACGCGAGGTTGCGATACGGCTGGTCCGGCCACTCCCGGTCGATGCGTCGCCAAGTCTCGGGCATGGGCGAAGGGGTAGCGCGCGCCGACGCCGACGAAAAGGCCCGGCGTCGCGATCGCGGCGCCGGGCCCTCGTGAAGAAACGCTCCAAGGCGTTGCGTGTGTGTGTGGTTCCTACTTCTCGGGCGCCTTGCGGACGCGCATGCCGCCACCCGGGCCACCGAGGATCACCGCGCCGCCGCCGCCCTCCGCGCCGACGAACGAGACCGCGCCACCGCCGCCGAACGGCGTCGCGCGGCGCATCTGCTGCGTGACGTACTTGCGCTGCTTGTCGTCGAGGAACTTCGACAGCTCGGGCGACGCCTCGTCCGCGAGGAGCTTCACCTCGGCCATCAGGTCCTTGTAGCCGCCCGGGTCCTTGAAGCCCTCGCTCTCGCGGAACTCGGCCCACAGCGCCTTGACGTCCTTGTCGTGCTTGGCGAACAGCGGCTCGAGCTTCGTGACCTGCTCGAGCGTCAGGTTCGTCTGCATCGCCATCCGGTCGAGGTCGCGCCCCGGAGCGATCCAGCGGCCGCGCTTCTTGCCCGAGAGCTTCTTGATGCGCGAGAGCGTCCGCTTGATGAACGCCTGCACGTGCGGATCCTTCTGCCCGCCCGAGGCTTCCTTGAGCGCCGGGACGGCCTGATTGCCCATCACGACGAGGGCCTCGCGGGCCGCGAAGCGCAGCCGCGCGTCGTCGCTCGCGAGTCGACCACACAGGTGGCCGATGAACGAGACCGCTTCGGCCTTCGGTGCCGCCGCCGGCGCGTCGCTGGCGGGCGCGCGCTGCGCGGTCACGAGTGCGGTCATCGCGCTGAGCAGCACGATCGAGGTCAGGATGGTTCGCATGGGTCTACTCCTCTCGAACCGGGGATGAACACTACGTCTTGTCACGGTCGGCTGCGGATCGCCATCAGCGCCGCTTCCACCGCGAACCGTTCGTCGGGCCGCGCCACCGTCGCGCGGAGATCCTCGAGGATCAGCCGCGCGAAGTCGGTGCCGAGGTCGCCGAGCGCGGCGATGATCGCCAGTCGCTCCGACGGCATCGACGCGAGCGCCGCGGCCAATGCGGCACCGACTTTCGGATTCGTGTCGGCGCCCGGCAGTCGACCGAGGGCGCGCGCGAGCGCGGCGGCGACCGAGGCGTCGGTCTCGCGCAGGAACGCCGCGAGGACCGGCTGGATCGCCGACCGGTCACCGGCCCGCGCGAGCGCGATCGCCGCCCACCGCCGCACGGTCTCCGCCCCGTCGGTGAGCGCCGACCGGAGCATCGGGACGAACGGGCGCGCTTCGGATTCGTCGGCGAGCGCGAGTGGCACGCGAACGGCCGCCGCGCGCAGCGTCGGATCGGCCGCCTCGGTCGCGAGTTCGACGACCCGGTCGACGACGCGGTCACGATCGGACGCGGCCGCGTGGCGCCACCAGCCGACGAGTGCGAGTTCGGCGTGCACCGACTCGGCGTTGACCAGCAACTCGAAGAACGCCGCGAGCCCCTCGTCGGGCGCGGACGTCGACGGGTCGACGAGCGCGAGGAGTGCCGCGCGACGAAGCGCCTCTTCGCCCCGGCTGAAGACCTCGAGCAACAGCGACGTGCAGTCGCCGGGTGCGGCGCGCACGATCGCGCCGAGGTAGCGTCGACGAGACTCGACCGAAACCGCCGTGTCGAGCAGCAGTGCGCGCGCGGCGTCCGGGCCGCGGTCGGTCGACGCGAGCACATACCCGAGGATCTCGCAGAAGTCGGTGCTCGTGCGCCAGTCGACCGAGTAGAGGGCCGGTGCGCCGAGGCGGGCGCTCGTCGTCGCGGTCGCGGCGTCCGCGGGATCGTCGAGGCCGGCGAGGCCCGCGAGCGCGAGGGCACGCGCGGCGAGCGACGCGGACTCGGCGGTCGCGGCGGCCCGGAACCGCTCCGCCGCCGGCCGCGTGCCGAGCACGCCGAGGGCCGCGAGCCGCGCCGCTTCGACGCGCTCGGAACCGCTCGACGCCCGATCGACGCGCGCGGCGATCCGGTCCGGCGCGACACCGATCGCGACGAGCGCCCGGACCGACCACGCGGCGATCTCCGGCACGCCGGTCGCGAGCGCCTCGTCGAGCGAACGGTGGACGAACCGCTGGTCGTCTGCCGAGTGCAGCGCGAGGATGCGATGGGCGCGCGCACGGACCGGTGCCCCGGGCGGTGACGGCCACGCGACCAGCACGCGATCCCCGCGCCCGGGCTCCCCCCACCAGCGCGCATCCGCTCGGGGCGCGCGCCCGTCCTGTCGACGCCGACGCGCCTCGCGATCGCGATAGTGGCGCCAGCGATCCCGGATCCGCGTCACGAGGGTGCGGACCGGTGCGTCGTCCACCGTGAACGTCGGCCACGGCGCCCGGTCCGGACGGATCCACACCGCGCGCCCCGCCCGCAGGCGCTCGTGCCGGTCGCCGCTGCGCACCGACGCCTCGCCGGTGAGCACCGCGTAGACCGCGCCACCGTTCGGCCGACGGCGCACCTGGGCACGCGTGCCCTCGAGTTCGATCCACGAGTCGGCCGCGTCCACGGTCACACCGCGCCCCTGCCCGGCCGCGCAGTCGATCGCACCGTCGACGAGCGCCAGGCGCGGCGCCTCGACCGCGTCGACGCGCACGTGCCCGCTCGGGAACAAGCACGCCTCGACCGACCCGAAGCGCAGCACCGCCGTGTGCGCGCCGGCGCGCACTTCATCGCCCGCCCGCAGCCGGAACGACCCCGTGACGTCGACCCACTCGGTCGCGCCGCGCCGGCGGATCTCGCCGCGATCGACCGACGCGAGGAGTTCGCCCTGGCCGCCGATCTCGCCGAGCAGCAACACGACGACGAGCACCGCCGCAGCCGCCGCAGCCACGGCGCCCCAGACCCGACGGCGCGGTGCCGCCCGCGGTCGTTCGACGCGCTCGATCGTCTCGCGCACCCGGCGCTCGAGCCCCGGCACGTCGGCCGCCTCACGCGCACGGAGCGAGTCGCCGACGCGCGCCTCGAAACCGTCGAGCGGGCCGATCGCCTGCGCCGCGTCGCGGAGTGCGTCGTCGAGCCGTCGTTCGTCGCTCACTGGGCACCTCCGGGCCGGATCGCGGGGTCGAGGCGGTCGCGCAGCAGGCGCCGCGCACGGGTCAGTTGCTTCGTCACGGTCCCGACCGTCGTGCCGGTTCGGCTCGCGATCTCCTGACAGGTGAGGTCGTCGAAGTAGCGGGCGGTGACGACTTCGCGCAGGGGCGCCGGCAATCGGCCGATCCCGTCGAGGAGCTTGCGCGCGACCTCGCTGCGCTGCGTCGCCTCGGCGGGGCCGGGATCGGCGGACCGCGCCGCCTGGACCTCGCGACCGGCCTCCCCGTCGAGCGAGTCCTCGCGCCGACGCCGACGCTCCCGGTGGTGGCTCATCGCGAAATTGCGGGCGATCGTGAAGAGCCACGACGTGAATTGCCCCGCGTCGCGGAGCCCGTCGAGCGCGTAGTAGGCCGCACAGAATGCGTCGTGAGCGACCTCGCGGGCGATCCCCGGATCGACCACCAGGCCTTCGACGAACGCGACGAGTCCCCGCTTGTGCCGGCCGACGAGCCGCTCGAACGCACCGACGTCCCCCGCCGTCGCGGCCGCGATCAGCCGCTCGTCGGTCGGTTCACTCGGTGCGCGCTCCGGCATGCAGGGCCCTTTCCGACCACACTCGGCGGCCCGACGGTGCGGCCGGACCTTCCACGCCGATCATGACGAAGCCCCGCCCACCGATGCGGCCCCAAACCCGAGAAAACCGCGCCGCCATCTCGGCCTCGGGCGTTTGAGCGCGCTTGGCGCTCGGGTTCTGCACCACTCCGGCGGCATGCGTGCGGTTGGCGGGCCGATCTTGCACCGAGGGGCATCGAAAACGCCGCCCACGAACGGCATCGGGTGCAGAATCACCGCGCCAAGCGCACGCATCGCGAGAATCGGTGCAGAAACGGCCCGCCAAACGCAAACATCGCCCGCCACCGCCCCGGAGAGCCCCGCGCCCCCCGAGAGAGCGCCGAACCGGAGGCCGAGGTTATCGTCGCTGGCGGGTTGCCCTATGATTTGCGCGTGCGGGGCAGGGCGAGACTCGCCTCAGAGAAGGAGTGTGGATTCGATGAGAACGCTACTGTTGCTCGCGGTACTGGCCTTCGGGGCCGGCGCGCAATACTACCCGGCCAACTACCTGATCTCCGGATCCGCGGTACAGGTGGTCGACGGTGCCGGCAACGTGACGACCCTGATCGACAACCAGGGCACCGCCTACGCGGTCACGATGGACTGGGACAACACCCAGGTGCTCTACGGGGACACGACCGGGGACGGCTTCTTCCGGATCGACCCGGCGACGAGCGCGGTGACGACGATCCTCGTCGACCCGAACCTGTTCAACACGCCGACCCAGATCGAGGTCAACCAGGACGGCGACTACGTCGTCGCGGGCTCGGGCACGTCGGGCTACGGCCTCTACCGGATCCGCGGCTCGTCGGTCACGACGATCATGACGACGCTCACGTCGAGCCTGCCCGGTTCGTTCACCGGCGGCATGGTGATCGACGTGGACACGGGTGAATACGTCGCGCAGCTCTACGGCGGCGCCGCCGGCCCGCACCCCCTCGTGTCGATCCACCCGACCACGGGCGCGATCACGACGATCGCGACGAACATCTCGACGCTCGGCGCCCCGCGCTTCAGCTTCTGCCAGGATGTCGCGACCAGCGACTTCTGGGTGGGCGTCAACGACAGCACCGCCGGCTACCTCTACAACGTCGGTCGCTCCGGGATCTCGACGCTCATCGCGACGAACAACGACCGCTTCGCGTTCAACACGCTCGAACCGGACCGGGCCGGCGCCGCGAACCGGCGACTCGTCCACACCTACATCTCCAACCTCTACTACACCGACCTGACGTCGTTTCAGACGACCGCGGTCGCGATCAACGGCTCGGCGCGGTCACCGCGCGGTGCGTCGATCCTGAACCGACGCGAGGTGCAGACGGTCCGCGTCGGCACGCGGAAGTGGGACCTGCTCTTCTCGTTCCAGAACCACCCCGGCGCGTCCTACGTCACCGCGATCTCGTTCTCGGGCGTGCGCCCCGGCATCCCGTTGCCCGACGGGCGACGCATCCTGCTGAACGTCGACACGCTGTCGCTCCTGTCGCTCCAGGGCCTGCTCATCCCGCTGTTCAACCCGGGGCCGCTCGCGCTCGGCCCGACCGGCACCGCCCGCGGCTCGCTCGACCTCAGCGCCATACCGACGCTCGGGCTGACGCTCCACATCGGAACCGTCGTGCTCGATCCGTCCGCGCCGCTCGGCATCGCGGTCGTCGCCGACCCGATCCCGGTGCGCGTCTGACGAGGAGTCCGCCCCGCCGATGCGCTGCCCTCGCTGCGACGACCCGGTCGTCATCGTCGAACACCACGAGATCGAGCTGGACCACTGCCTGTCGTGCGCGGGGGTCTGGTTCGACGGCGAGGAGCTCGCACTGCTGTTCGCGAAGGCGCAGATCGACATCGCGCCCGACCTCGCGTCGATCCTCGCCGAACCGGCGCTGGACGACGACACGGTGGAGCGCATCGGCGAGGCGTGGCGCGACTGTCCGCGCTGCGGAGACCGGATGGACAAGGTCCCCGTCGGCGACGATGAGGACACGCGCGTCGACCGTTGCGATGCCGGCTGCGGCCTGTGGTTCGACGGCGGCGAACTCCGCAGCATGATGCGTCACCTCAACGACGCGGCCGACGGCGCGCTCGAGCGTGCCGTCGCGTTCGTCGAAGAGGTCTTCCCGGTCGACGACGAGCCGACCGAGGAGCCCGCCTGACGTGTGGTCGCAGATCGCCGCGAACCGACGTCGCTCGGTGCTGCTCGTGTTCGCGATGCTCGGACTGCTCATCGCGCTCGGGTTCGCGATCGGTGAGATGATCGGCCCGGGCCTCGCACCGGTCGGCATCGGGATCGCCGTCGCGCTGTGGGCCACCTTGACCCTCGTCGCGTTCGCCGGCGGCGACAAGATCCTCCTGTCGGTCAGCGGCGCGCGCAAGGTCGACCACGACGCCCACCCGCAGCTGTTCAACATCGTCGAGGAGATGAAGATCGCGTCGGGGCTCACGCGAATGCCCGACGTCTACATCATCGAGGACCCGTCGCCGAATGCGTTCGCGACCGGCCGCTCCGAGAAGAACGCTGCGGTCGCGGTCACGACGGGCCTGCTTCGGATCCTCGACCGCACCGAGCTGCAGGGCGTGATCGCGCACGAGATCGCGCACGTGAAGAACCGCGACGTGCTGCTGATGGTCGTCGCCGGCGTGATGGTCGGCGCGATCGTGATGCTCGCCGACGTCGTCACCCGCGCGTGGTTCTGGGGCGGCTTCCGCTCCCGCCGCACCGACTCCGGCGGCAACCAGGGCCACGCGATCGCGATCGTGATCGGGCTCGTGTTGATGATCCTCGCGCCGATCTTCGCCCAGCTGATCTACTTCGCGATCTCGCGTCGCCGCGAGTATCTCGCCGACGCGTCGGCGGCCGTCTTCACGCGCTACCCGCTCGGGCTCGCGTCGGCGCTCCGGCGGATCTCGTCGCCCGGCCCCACCCTGCGCAACGCGAGCCGTGCGACCGCGCCGATGTTCATCGTCAACCCGCTCGCCTCCGAAGCCCGCGCCGCACGCGGCCTGTCGGCCACCCACCCGCCGACCGCCGATCGCATCGCGGTCCTCGAGTCGATGGCGGGGGCATCGCTCGACGACTACAATCGCGCGTGGTCGACCGTGATGAAGAGCGACACCGAACTCGTCCCCGAATCCGATCGGAAGGCCGTGCCCGAGGGTGCGATGGGCCTCGCCGATCCGAGCGACGCCTACCCCGACGGTGAGGCCGCCCGAAAGCGTGCCGCGAACGACGCGTTGCTGCGGGTCAACGGCTACGTGATCGTCGACTGCGTGTGCGGCAACCGGTTGAAAGTGCCGCCGGAGGCGAGCCTCAGTCGCGTCAAGTGCCCGACGTGCCGGACCGAGCACGACCTCGCCCGATGAAGCCGTCCCCGGAAGTCCTCGGCCGCGTCGCGCGCCTGACCGCGGAGCGCACCCCGGCGATGACCGCGTTCGCCCGCGAGTTGATCGCGATCCCGAGCCCGGCAGGCAGCGAGAAGTCGGCGATCGGGCGCGTCGCCGACGAGATGGAGGCGCTCGGCTACGACCGCGTGCGCACCGACTCGTTCGGCAATGTCGTCGGCACGATCGGCACGGGCCCGCGCAGCATCCTGTTCGACGCGCACGTCGACACCGTCGGCGTCGGCGACCTGCGGGAATGGTCGTTCGACCCGTTCCTCGGTCGCGACGACCCGGACGCGGTCTACGGCCTCGGCGCATCCGACGACAAGGGCGCGCTCGCCGCGATGCTCTACGCGGGACCGATCTACCGCGAGACGACCGGCCGCGACGACGTCGCGGTGCACGTCGTCGCGAGCGTGATGGAGAGCGAGTGCGAAGGCCTCGCCTACCGCGCACTGTTGAACGACGACATCGTGGCGCCGGAGTGGATCGTGCTCGGCAAGTCGACCGATCTCTCGGTGTGCCGCGGCCAGCGCGGGCGACTCGAAGGACGGGTCACGGTGCGCGGCCGCCCGGCCCACGCGGCGACGCCGGACGAGGGCGTCAACGTCGCGAACCGCGCGGCGCGGATCGTCGTCGCGCTCGAGCAACTCAACCGCGACCTGCCCGACGACCCGTTCCTCGGCCGCGGCACGATCACCGTCACGCAGATCGAATCGACGCGCCGGTCGACGCTCTACCTGACGCCGGACGCGTGTTCGTTCACGTTCGACCGGCGCTTGACCCGCGGCGAGACGCGTCAGGACGCGATCCGTGAAATCGAGGCGATCGCCGCCCGCGTCGCGACCGACGCCGACGTCGAGATCACCGCACTGCGCTACGACCGACCGTCCTACACCGGCCACCTGCTCGAGGTCGAACGCGCCTACCCACAATGGCAGACCGACGAGGACCACCCGCTCGTGCGCGGCGCGGTCGACGTCGCGTCCGCCGTGCTCGGCCGAACGGTCGGCACGCGCGGCTGGTCGTTCAGCACCCACGGCGTCTACACGATGGGCGTCGCCGGCATCCCGACGATCGGCTTCGGCCCCGGCCGCGAGCGCGACGGCCACCGGACCGACGACCGCGTCCCGGTCGACCACCTCGCCGCGTGCATGCAGTGCTACGCGCTGCTCCCGCTCGCGATGCCGACGCGCTGAGCGCCGATCAGTCGACGCGGATCACGAACGGGTCGGTGATCGTGCCGATGCCGAGCGGAGCCGGCGCCGCGAACGTGACGACGGTCAGCCACAACCGCAGGCCCTGCACCGTCGGGTAGAACGACGAGAGGTCGATCGTCGTCTTCCCGCGACCGAAGCCGTCGAGCACGCCGATCGTGCCCGTCAGGAACGGCGCACCGAGGCCGCGCACGCTCAGCGATGTCACGTTGTCGAAGATCAGCGGAATCCGACGACCGTCGGGCAGCGGCGTCGCGGGCCGCACGCCGGTCGCGCTGATGCCGACGACGTAGGCGTTGCCGCCGTCGAACGGCAGGTCGATCGCGACGTCGTAGCGCCCGGGCGCCGTGCGCTGCGCATGGAGGTTGCGACCGCCGATGAAGTCGACGTCCGCGACCGTCGTCGTCGTGAACGCGCCCAACTGCGTCACGGCCTTCGTCTGGAGATCGATCGACCAGACACCGCCGGAGTTCGCGACCGAGCTGCTCCGGAAGCAGCCGCTGATCAGACGCCGCGTCGCGGCGGAGGCGCGATCCGCGTTGACGCCATACGCGCCGATCAGGTTCGGATCCCCGAGCCAGATCGACGCCGTACCGGTACCGCCCGGGATGAGATCGAGGGCGCGCGGCACGGTTGACGTGCTGCAACACGTGGGCACGTAGACGTCGCCGGTGAGAACGTCCTGCGCGAGCGACCCGTAGCGCGCCAGGAGTCCGCCGGTCGCGAGCGTCGTGACTGCCCCGGTCGTCCGGTCGTAGCGGCGCAACCCCGAACTCGTCGCGACGAGCAGGTCGCCGGTATCGATGTCGATGCCGCCGTCACCGAGGCCGAAGGAGCCCGAGGCGACCGTCGTCAGCGCGCTCGCCACCGAGTCGATCTTGTGGAGCTGCGACGACGAGAACACGAGGAGGTCGCCGTTGCAGTCGTAGTGCAGGCCGTACGCCACCGCACTGAGGGCCGGGTTCGAGAAGACCGTGCCGACGACCGCGAGGCCGATCGGGTCGACCGCGAACACGGCGTTGGCCGAATGGTCGAGGTAGAGCATCGAACGGTTGTCCGACGCGGTCTCGACCGAATAGCGGCTCTGACTCCCGAGCGACATCGTCGTCACCGTACCGGTCGGGTCGACGTGCACGCCATACGCCGTGCCGCCGGACGCCCACGTGACGCCGAAGTAGCCACTCGCATGATTCTGCGCGGCACCGGTACCGGCAAGCGCCGCGATCATCGACGCCGCAATCCAGTTACGAACTCGCATTGGAACGCTCCTCTCATACCCCGTCGATTCGGGGCCATTCGATTCGCGCTCAGTATACCGCGGCTACGCGATCCAGGTGCGGAGGCGCGCGGTGACGCTGTCGACGTCGAGGCCGAAGAACGTCGCGAGATCGCCATACGGGGCCGATGCTCCGAAGCGTCCGACGCCGATCATCAGACCGCGGCGGCCGAGCAACTCGCCCCAGCCGTGCGCGCTCCCCGCCTCGACGACGGCGACCGGAACCCCCTCGGGGACGATCTCGTTCTGCACCGCGTCGGTCTGCTCGCGGAAGCGGTCCACGCAGGGCATCGACACGACGCGGATCGCCTTGCCGGTGTCCGCGGCGACGCGCCCCGCCGCCTCGAGGGCGACGTGCAACTCCGAGCCGGTCGCGATGACGACCGCATCCGGCGACGCGACGTCGTTGACCGCGTAGCCGCCCCGCTCGACGCCCTCCGGGTCGAACGCGATCTCGCGCTCGATCACCGGAACGCCCTGCCGCGTGAGCACGAGCGCGGTCGGCCCGTCACGACGCGCGAGCGCCATCCCCCACGCGACCGCGACCTCCGCCGGATCGGCGGGCCGGATCACGTCGAGGCCGGGAATCGCGCGGAGCGCCGACAACTGCTCGACCGGCTGGTGGGTCGGGCCGTCCTCGCCGAGGAAGATCGAATCGTGCGTGAACACGTAGATCGCCTGCTGCTTCATCAGCGACGCGAGGCGAATCGCCGGGCGCATGTAGTCGCTGAAGATCAGGAACGTGCCGCCGTACGGAATCGCGGTGCCGTGCAACGCCATCCCGTTCATCACGGCCCCCATCGCGTGCTCGCGGACGCCGAAGTGGATGTTGCGGCCGGTCAGGTGCCCGCGATTGAGCGACGTGTACGACTTGAGCATCGTGTTGTTCGACGGCCCGAGGTCGGCCGATCCACCGATCAGCGTCGGCACGATCTCGGCCGCGGTCTGCAGCACCGCGCCGCTGAGCTTGCGGGTCGCCGCGGCCTTGTCCGGCACCGCGTCGAGCAACCGCGCGACGATGTCGTCCGGCACGTGGCGCTCGTGAGCCGTGCGCCACTGGTTCGCCGGCTCGGGATTCGCGTCGGCCCACGCATCGAAGCGCGAACGCCACTCGGCGGCGTGCTCGACCCGCGCCTGGCGCCACTGGGCGAACCAGGCGGCGACCTCGTCGGGGACGTGGAACGTCGGCTCGGCCGGCCAGCCGATGTTCGCCTTCGTCGCCGCGACCTCGTCGGCGCCGAGTGGCGCGCCGTGGGAGTCCTCGGAGTCCTCCTTGCCGGGGCTACCGCGCCCGATGTGCGTGCGCGCGGCGATCAGGCTCGGACGGCCGGTCTCGGCGACCGCCGCGGCAAGCGCGCCGCGAATCGCGTCGTGGTCGTGCCCGTCGATCGACTGGACGTGCCAGCCGTACGACTCGAAGCGCTTCGGCGTGTCCTCGTCGTAGGTCAGGCAGGTCTCGCCCTCGATCGTGATCCGGTTGTCGTCGTAGACGTAGATCAGGTTGCCGAGCCGCAGGTGACCGGCCATCGACGCGGCCTCCGCCGCGACGCCTTCCATCAGGTCGCCGTCGCTGACGATCCCGAACACGCGGTGCGCGACCGGCGCGAAGTCGTCGGTGTTGACCTCGGCCGCGAGGCGCTGCGCCGCGAGCGCCATCCCGACGCCGTTGGCGAACCCCTGCCCGAGCGGCCCGGTCGTCGTCTCGACGCCGGGCGTGTGCCCGAACTCCGGGTGGCCGGGGGTCTTGCTGTGCAGCTGGCGAAACGCGCGGAGGTCATCGAGCGACACGTCGTAGCCGCTCAGGTGCAGCAGCGCGTACTGCAGCATCGAACCGTGCCCCGCGGAGAGCACGAAGCGATCGCGATCGGGCCACGCAGGATCGCTCGGGTCGCAACGCAGAAACTCCGTCCACAGCACGAATGCGTGGTCGGCCGCGCCCATCGGCAACCCGGGGTGTCCGCTGTTGGCCGCCTCGACGGCATCGACCGCGAGCATCTTGATCGTGTCGACGGCCGTCCGCGCGAGCTCGGGCGTTGCGTGCGGGACCGTGGGCATGGGAAGGCTCCTCGTGGGCATGGTCATACCGCCTGGATGAACACGGCGTGTCGACGCCCCGGCGCGGGCGATTCGGCCACCCGCCGGACGCGGTCACGGCAGAGGGGATCGGGTCGATAGCCGCCGACAAGATCGCACTTCGCAGAGGGAGACTCAAGGCCGCAATTGCACGCGAGATCACACGAACCGCCGACGCGGAGCATCGGAGTCGGAGGTGCGCTGCGTGCGGTCTCCTGTTGATCCGACGCAATCGCGTTTCGCAAACCGATTTCGATCGATTCGCTGCTATCATGCGCGCGCGCCCCTGGGATTGCCGAAAGGACCGCGTCCCGCCATGATTTGCCACGCTCGCTCGATCGTCGTGCTCGTGGGCCTCGCCCTCGCGCAGCCGATCGCGGCGCAATACCACCCCTCGGATCTCGTGTGCGGCAGCTCGTCGATCGTGCGTGTGTCGCCGGCCGGCGCCGTCACGTCGGTCTACGACAACCCCGGTGCGATCAACAGCCTCACGATGGACGTCGACAACCGCCACCTCGTCTGCGGCGACGGCGGCGTCGCCGGGGCGGTCCACGGCATCGTCCGGATCGACCCGTCGACGAATGCGGTGACGACGATCATCCAGAACGGCTCGCTGCTCTACCACCCGATGAACCTGATCGTCAATTTCGACGGCGACTACGTGTTCACGAACCGCTACCGCTCGTTCGTCACGCCGACGTTCGCGACGTTCAACGTCGGCCTCTTCAAGCTCGACCGCACGACGAACGCGCTGACGACGTTGCTGACGACCGTGCAGGTCGGCAGCGCGGGCAACTGGTCCGGTGGCCTCGCGATGGACATCGACGACGGCAGCTACGTGATTCAGGACCGCGACGGGATCAGCGGCGCCCCGCTGATCCGCCTCGCGCCCGATGGCACGACCAGCACGATGGCGACCGGCTTCACGCCGCGCTTCGGCATCGCTCAGGACTACCGCACCGGCGACTGGTACTCGGCCGCCGGCAACGACGTGATGCACCTGCAGAAGGGGCTCATGACGCCGACGCCCCTGTTCGGCAGCCGCACCGGCGCCCTGTTCTCCGGCGTCGTGATGGATCGCCAGAGCGCCCCCCGCCCCCGACTCGTGTCGGCGGACAGCGGCGCGATGTACCACGTCGACCTGTTCGATCGCACGATCACGACGATCACCCTCGGCGCGTCGATCCCGACGCCCTGGGCGCTCGCGTTCGACGGCAGTCGCAATCTCGCCGGCGTTCGCACCGCGCCCGGTCGCTACTCGATCGGCATGCGATTCCCCGGCGAGGGCAACCGCGGCTACGCGATCGCGCTCGGCCTGGGCGGCGTGCGACCGGGGATCCTGCTGGCCGACGGGCGCACGATCCACCTCGCGTTCGACTCGCTCGTCGTGTTGACGCTGCGCAACGCGCTGCCGGGCGTCTGGCGTCCGGGCCCCGGCCGCCTCGACGCGTCCGGCGAAGCGACCGCGAGCCTGGACGTGTCCGCATTCGGGGCGCTCGACGTGCCGTGCTGGTGCGTCGCGATGACGATCGACGGCGGTGGCATCGCGACGATCGCGGACCCGATCCTCCTCCGCCTGTAGACCCCAACGGCGCGGCCGCGCCTCCGTCCGGATCCCGTGATGACCGACAAAGTCGAGACCGCAAAGTTCGACGTCGATGCGGCCGTGGAGCACCTCCGCACGCTGATCGCCACCGATTCGTTCACCGAGCTGCTGTCGGAGCTCGCCAACGTGCGCCCGGCGGACATCGCCGCGATCATGGAGCGCCTCGACCGCGTCGAACAGACGCTCGTGCTCGACGCACTGGAGCCGGAGATCGGCTCGGACGTCGTGCTCGAACTCGAGGAGTCGACGCGCAAGAACGTCCTCGAGGACCTGTCGGACACGCGCATCGCGCAGATGGCCGACGAGCTCGAGTCCGACGACGCGGCCGACCTGGTCGGCGAACTCGACGACGACACGCGAGCACGCGTCCTCGAGCAAGTGCCGCAGGAGAGTCGCGACGAGGTCGAGCGCCTGCTCACCTACGACGACGACAGCGCCGGCGGCATCATGAAGCTCGAGGCGGCGTGGGTGCGGCAATCGCACTCCGTCGCCAAGGCGGTCGAGATGGTCCGCGAGCACTACCGCGAGATGGACGAGATCCACGAGATCTTCGTCGTCGACCGCAACCACGTGCTCCGTGGCGTCGTGACCCCGACCGAGCTGCTGCTCGCCGACCCCGCGCAGACGGTGGCCGACATCATGGACAGCGAGAGCCCGGTGACGATCCACCCCGAGGAGGATCAGGCCGAGGCGGCTCGGCTCGCGCGTCGCTACGACCGCCTGTCCCTCCCCGTCGTCGACGACCTCGGCCGCCTGCTCGGCATCATCACCCACGACGACATCTTCGACGTCATCGAGGAGGAGGAGCAGGAGGACATCTCCTACATGGCCGGCACCGGCGAGGATGCGCCGGCGGAGCGGAGCGTCTTCAAGGCGTTCTTCGAGCGCGGGCCGTGGCTGCTCGTCGGACTCGTCGGCGGCGTGCTCGGCGCGCTCGTGATGAGCGGCTTCGAGCATGCGATCAAGATCGAGCATGCGCTGTTCCTGCCGGCGATCATGGCGATGGCCGGCAGCGTCGCGATCCAGGCGTCGTCGCTCGTCGTGCGCGGTGTCGCGACCGACAGCTTCGCGCTCCAGGGCCTCGGCAAGACGCTGTTCCGCGAGCTGCGCGTCTCGATTCTGTTCGGGCTCGGCCTCGGTGCGCTGCTCGGCATCTGCGCCTACGGCCTGTCGGGCGGGGACGGGGAGCTGAGCGCGTGCGTTTCGGTCGCGATGGTGATCGTCGTCGTCAACGCGGCGCTGCTCGGCACACTCATCCCGGTGCTGCTGCACCGCCTCGGCAAGGACCCGGCCGTGGCGACCGGCCCGTTCATCACGACCCTCAACGATGTCCTCGGGATCTTGACCTATCTGCTCGTCCTGACGATCTTGTTGTAGGAGGATCCCACGATGGGCGATCTCACAAAGCAACTCCTCGAAGCCGGCCTGATCAACGAGAAGCAGGCGAAGAAGGCCAAGCACGAGAAGCGCGTCAAGCGCGCGAAGGTCGGCGACAAGGGCCTCGAGGCCGAAGAGCGCACGCGCGACGCGGCTCACCGCGAGAAACGGGAGCAGCGCAGCGAAGCCGACCGCGAGCGGAACCGGGCCGCCGAGCTCGAGCGGCTCGAGCGCGTCTCGCGCGACCGGCTCCGCGACCTCGTGCGCAGCAACACGCTCGCCAAGGACGTCGCGGGCAACCGTCGCTACTACTTCGTCGCCAGGGACAACAAGGTGCCGTTCGTCGAGGTGAGCGACACGGCCGTTCGCCGCCTCCAGCACGGCGACCTCGGCATCGTCGAGGTGCCGGACCAGGCCCGCGAGCGATTCGCGATCCTCGCCCGGAGCCACGCGCTCCAGGTCCACGCGACCGCGCCCGAGCTGGTGCGCGTGCTGCACGGCTGAGCAGGCGTCCCGGAACCGGACGGGCACCGGTTGCCCGAACCGCCCCGCCGTTTGATAGGATGACGAGGTCATGAATCGGATGGCGACCTCTCTCGCGACGGCCCGCAAGAAGCTCCGGGGCGTGCGCAAGCCCTTCGTCGAGCGGATGCGACGCCGCGAGCTCGAACGCGGGGACGTCGTGCTCTCGACGATGCCCGCCAAGGTCACGCTCGAGATGACCGCGCGCTGCAACCTCGTCTGCGTGACCTGCCGCCGCTACCACGTGCACGAGGAGCGCTCGACCGTGCGGGCGCTGAAGGGCGAGAAGGCGGTCACCGACATCGTCGGGTCGAGCGGCTACATGGAGCCCCGGATCTTCGAGCGCGCACTCGACCTGGTCCGGGATGCCCACGAGATCGAGCTGACCGGCTACGGCGAGCCGATGCTGAACCCCGACTTCCACGACTACGCTCGCCAACTCAAGCAGCGCGGCCACCGCCTCCACACGATCACGAACGGGACGATCCTCAACGAGGCGAACATCGCCAAGCTGATCGAGAACCGGTTCGACATGATCTCGGTGTCGGTCGACGGCGTCAGCGAGGACGCGCTGTCGGCGGTGCGGGGCGTCGACAAGAAGGTGCTCTTCGACAACCTCGAGCGCATGCGCGCGATGAAGGAGGCCGCCGGGCTCGGCCCGATGGACGCGCCGAAACTCGGGGTCGCGTTCGTGATGGCGCGCTTCAACATCCGCGAGATGCCGGAGGTCGTGCGCGCGCTGATCCCGCTCGGGCTGAACCACTTCTACGCGCAGAACCTCGAGGCGTGCACCTCGCCGGAGGTGCTCGGCCCGCATCTTCTCTACACCGACCCCGACGTGCGCGAGGAAGCGCAGCGCATCGTCGACGAGACCGAGGCGCTGTGCCGCGACAATGACGTTCGTGTCGACATCACGCCGATCCCGACCTGCGGACGCGAAGGCTGGGAACCCGAGGGCGTCGCGATCGACGACGCACTCGCCGTGCTGCGCGGAACGTCGGCGCTTCGAATCCCGCCGAAGCGACGCTACGAGGCGCTCAAGGAAGTCCAGCAGCGCCAGGACGACGCGTTCGTCGACACGGTCGATGCCGACGCCGACGCGATCGACCGATCCGAGCGCGCGGCGATCACGGAACTGCCGGCGCGTCTCGTGCGCGAGAACGCGCGCTGCCTCGACTTCTTTCGCTATGCGTTCGTCGCCTGGAACGGCAAGGTGCTGTCGTGCTGCCTCGAACGCTACGCGGTCGGCGACCTGAACCGTCAGCGCGCCGACGCGATCTGGAACGGCCCCCTCTACCGCCGGCTCCGCCGCGCCTATCACGAGCGAGGCATTCGCTCGGTGTGCGAAGGCTGCAGCCGAATCATGGACTGAACCGTCTCGAATCGGTCCCGCGCGCACGATTCCTTGACGAGACGCAACCGCTTCGGTCAACTGGATGGAGGAGAGAGCCGGGGTGCGCGGGACCGGAGTCCGCGCGAGGCTGGAAAGGACGATACCGACATGAGGACGCTCCTCGTGTGGCTGGCGGCGCTGGCGACGACCGCGAGCGTTGCAGCGGCGCAAGTGCCGGCGAACACCGCAATCGCCGTCGCGAGCTTCATCCCGGTCAACGGCATCGCCTACTTCGATCGCACCGCGGGCGCGAGCACGCAGATCGGCTCGACGCCGCTGCCGTTCGTGCCGTGGGGCGGCAGCTGCGACTCGATCGAGAACAGCCCCGACAACCAGTCGCTGGTCGTCACCGACGGCTCGGGCGTCTTCTCGGTGAACAAGGTGACCGGCGCGGCTGTCGCGACGTCGCTTCAAGGCAACGGCAACCTCGCCGTCTGGGGGTGCTTCGGGGAGCGTGACGACTTCTTCACGTTCCACCTCAACGGCCAGATCTGGCGACACACGAACAACTTCGCGACCGCGTCGCTGTTCGCGGCGCCGGGCGGCGCGATCAACGCCGGCTGCTGGGACGGCACGACCGGCGGTGTGTGTGCCCTGGAATACGGGACCGGTCGGGGGCTGATGTTCCTCGACGCCGCCGGAAACGTGACGATGACCGCCGGCGGTGGCGGCGTGATCCCGGAGGGTAGCGGCTGCGATTGGAACCCCCACGACGGGAGCATCCTCGTGTCGTCGTTCGGGCAGAGCAGCGGCAACCTCTTCCGCGTCGATCGCTCCGGCAACGTGATGACGCTCGGCCCGGTCGGCTCGCAGATGTTCGAGACGAACAACTCGGTGCGCGTGAACGAGCGCGGACCGCACGAGTACCTCTGCGGCGAGTTCGGTCCGGCCCCGACGCACCTGACGGTGACCGACCCGAACGGGATCGTCACGACGCTGAACTTCTCCCAACTGTCGACCTACGGCCCGTCGGATGCGATCTACATGCACGCGCGTCCGCTGTGGCCGCGGGGCCTGTGGGCATCCGGCCAGACCGGCGCGCTCCACGTGAACTTCCCGGCGCACCCGAACGAGGGCTACGCGCTCGGGATGTCGTTCAGCCACCGCGGGCCGGCGCTCAAGGGTGTCGGCACGCTTCACCTGAACGTCGCCGATCCGCTGTTCGGCCTGTCGCAGCAGGGGCTCGGGATCTTCCTGAACTTCGCCGGCACGCTCGATGCGGCCGGCTCGGCGAGCGGCGTCGCGGTTCGCATTCCCCCGGGCCTCGGCGGACTCGGCATCCGCGTCTTCGTCGCGGGGGTGACCTACGTCCCGAGCCCGTTCCGGATCACGAGCGTGTCGAACGCCTGCGGCGTCACGATCCTGTAGCGTCGCGACCCACCACCGGGCTTCGACGCTCGAGCAACACCACGTCGCGCCAGCGACCGTCGAGTTGCCCGAGTCGCTCACGGCGACCGACGACGCGAAATCCGCATCGTTCGTGCAGCGCGAGGCTCGCGGTGTTCTCCGGGAAGATCCCGGCCTGCAGCGTCCAGAGCCCGGCGTCCTCGGATTCCGCGATGAGCGCCGTGAGCAACACGCGCCCCACCCCGTCGCCGCGCGCGGCGGCCGTCACGTAGACACTGGTTTCGGCGACGCCGCCGTAGACGCAGCGCCCCGACACCGGCGCGAGCGCGGCCCATCCCACGACGCTGTTGCCGATCGCGAAGACGACTCGGCCGGCGTCGAGGTGCGAACGATTCCACTCCTCGCGGGTCGGCACCCCGGTCTCGAACGTCGCGTCGCCGGTCGCGATGCCCTCGCGGTAGATCGCGGCGACCGCCTCCCAATCGTCATCGGCCATCCGGCGCAGGATGTAGGCTGGCTCGTTCATGTCGCGGCCTCCGGGCCGTATCATAGCCGACCGCGTCGATTTCCCGGATTACCACCGCCACGAAGCCGCCCACGGGCAATCGATCGGTAGGCCGCGGCACGCGCCGCGCGCCGCAAACGCAGATATCCCCGACCGGAGACCCGCCATGTCCGCACGCACGCTGCTGTTGACCACCGCCCTGCTCGCCGCCGCCGCTACCGCGTTCGCGTTTGCCCCACGACCGGTGGACGCGAAGGGCCCGACGATCGACGACATCAAGCGACTCGCCGGCGAGTGGGTCCAGGTTGGCGAGGACGGCACGCTCGGCAGCCGCGTCATGACGAGCTACCGGGTCACCGCCGGCGGGAGCGCGGTGCTCGAAACGCTGTTCCCGGGGACCGATCACGAGATGCTGACCGTCTACCACCAGGACGGCGACGACCTCGTGCTGACGCACTACTGCGTGATGGGCAACCAGCCGCGCATGCGGGCGAAGAAGGACGCGCCCGAGGGAACCCTCGTCTTCGAGTGCTTCGACGTGATGAACACGAAGAGCCACGACGAGAAGCACATGCACAAGGGCGTCGTGCGCGTCGAAGGCGCCGACCGACTGCACTCGACGTGGTACAGCGTCCAATCGGGCGAGACGGTCTACAAGGCCGAGTTCCGACTCGCGCGCAAGCCCCGCGCCCGCGACGCCGCGAAGTAGGTCAGGGTCAGCGCTTGAGCCGCGCGATCCACGCGAGGTGGTGGTCGTCGTGCTCGGCGACGAAGAACGCGCTGTCGAGCACGCGCATCGGCTGATCGAGTCGCGGATGCAGCGCCGCGCGGACGATCGCCTCGTCACCCATCGCGTCGAGGCGCGCGACCATCGACGCGCGGGCCGCCCGGAAGTCGGCGAGCAACGCGTCGAGCGACGCGTCGTTGTGCGCGGCCTCGTGGGTCTTGCGGTTCTCGAGATCGGCCGGGCGGAGCCGGTCCGCGCCGGCGTCGAAGTCGTCGAGCCGGCCCGACCACAGCGGCTCGAGGTCGAGCAGGTGTCCCGCGTGCTCCTGAATCGACCACGCATCGTCGACGCGGTGGACGAGCCGGGTCGCCGTCACGCCGCGCACGGCCTCCTCGAGCCGCGCCGGCGTGCCTCGGAGACGCTCGACGACGTTCGGGAACATCCACGGCTCGAGGTCGAACGCGAACGCGCGGTCGAACCAGCGCACGAACTCCGGCATCGCTTCGCTCCCTATTCCGGGTGAATGGGCGTCGGCTTGCGATTCGCGTCGATCTTCACCATGCGGACGTCCGCTTGGGTGACGAGCACGTCGTCGCCGCCGTCGCGCGGGCGTGCGAGCACCTTCGTGTGAATGTCGATCGAGGTCCGGCCGATCCGCGTCGTCTCGGCCCAGATGCTGACGATGTCGCCGACGCAAACCGGCTTGTCGAACACGACTCGGTCCATCGCGACGGTCACGAAGCTCCCCGGGGATTGCCGGATCGCTTCGACGGCAGCGGCCTGGTCGACCAACGACAGGATGAACCCGCCGAAGATCGAGCCGTTGGGGTTCGTGTCCTTCGGGAACATCGTCGTGCGAATGGCCGGCACGCGGCTCGGCGGTCGAATCGAACCCATCGTCTATCCTCCTGCGCGTTTGACGCGGTAGCCGCGGCGTTCCAACTCCGCGACGAGCGTGTCCCGCTGGTCGCCCTGAATCTCGATCACGCCGTCCTTGACCGTCCCGCCGGTGCCGCAGCGCTTCTTGAGCGCCTTGCCGAGCGCCGCCAGTTCGGGCCCTGCGAGCGGCACGCCGGTCACGAGCGTGACGCCCTTCCCCTTGCGCCCCTTCGTCTCGCGCGACACGCGGACGATGCCGTCGCCGGTCGGCACGGTCTGCTGCGCCTCGCATGCGCACGACGCGATCGGGCGGTCACACGCCGGGCACAGCTCGCCGTGCTCGGTCGAGTAGACGAAGCCGTCGCTCACGCCGCCGCCCCGGCGTCGTCGGTCTCCATCGCCTTGAGCTTGCCGTCGATCAGGAACGGACCGAACGGGATCACGGCGCACAGGAACACCGTCAGCGACCACTTCGCGCCCCACTTCTTCTTCACGTGCGCATCGTAGAGCGCGACGCAGAAGAGCACGAACAACAGCCCGTGCAGGCCGCCGACGACCGTCACCGCCATCGGCATCCCGGCCATGTACTTCAGCGGCATCGCGACGCCGAGCAGCAACAGGAACGAGATCCCCTCGACGATTCCGGCCGCGCGCAGCCGGCCGACGACACTCGAGAGCATGGCGTGATCTCCCTTCGTATCAGAGCCGGAGAACGTCTAATCCGAAACGCCCCCGACGACACGGAGATCAGCCGACGCGCGCGACGAGCTTCGGTCCGAGCGCGACGACGCCGATCGCGACCGCTCCGATCGCGGCGATCAGCACGGCTCCCGCCGCGACGTCCTTGGCCTTCTCGACGAGCGGATGGAACTCCGGCGACGCGACGTCACACAGGAACTCGAACGCGGTGTTCAGCGCCTCGGCCGACCAGACCGCGACGATCGCACCGACGACGAGACTCCACTCGACCGCGTCGGCGCGGAGCCACACGGCTGCCGCGACGACGGCCACCGTCGCGAACGCGTGCACCCACGCGTTGTGTTGCGACGCGAGCATCGTCCGGATGCCGCGCCACGCGAACCGGACACTCCGCAGCCGCGCCGCGATCGAAAACGTCATCGTCGAATCCTCTCGCTCAGGTCCGGTCCAGCCACACGCCGAGGACCCGAACCTCGCCCGGCAGGTCGAGGAGGTCGAGCCGCAGCAACTCGAGTCGTTGCGTCGCCGGGATGCCGCCATCGGGGAACCGAACGATCACGTCGACCGGTTCGCCCACGCGGGGCACGACGAGCGCGGTCCAGCGGTCGGGCAAGCGCGTGCCGCCATCGCTGCCCTGCCACCAGACGCGTCCGCCCGCACCGCCCCGGCGGCCGTCGTCGTGCACGTGCAGACGAATGCGCACGCCCCGAAACGGTCCCGGGCCGGGCGGCGCGGGAGCGTGGATGAACGCGTACGGCTTTCGCGACTCGACGAACCACGACTCGCCTCCGGGATCGTCCCGGAAACGAATCCCCCGCGAACGCATCCACTCCCGGAGCGCGGCCGCCTCGTAGTGGACGCCGGCCGAGAACGGAACGAGCCGCGGCACGCAGCCGGGGTCCAGCACGATCGCCGCTCGCTCCTCACCGTTCGGCCACCGCACGACGTCGACCCGTGGCCGGAGCGGGCGAAACGCGTCCGCGAATCGGCCGAGTTCGTAGGCCGCCGGAAAGTCGCCGAAGTGCAGACGCCCTTCGACGTCCGGCACGACCGCGGCCACGCGCCGCGCGAGCGTCTCCTCGTCGCATGCGACGCGCCGGTAGAGGCGGCGTCCCGGCCACGTCGCGTCCACCGGCTCGTAGGCGTGCAGCAGGTGTTGCGCGAGGTCGGCCTCCTGCGCCGTGATCGGGTCGAACGCGAGCACGTAGTCCGGACGCTGCGTGCGCATCACGTGGTCGACGTGGTGATGATCCGGCACGAGCGGCGCGATGCCCGAGGACACGAGACCGAGAAAATCGGCGAGCGGTCGCTTCGCGTAGTAGCCGAGCATCCCCACCTCGATGCACGCGATCGACGCTTCGGGCGGCGTGTTGCGTTGCATCCACCGCCCGATGTCGACGTAGGCGTGGGCCGGCTCCATCGACGCGGCGCGCAGACGATCGGGAATGCGACGCAGTCCGCCCGCCTCCGACGTCAGCAGTGCGGCGAGGCCGAGCAGCGCCGCGACGTCGACCGGCCAGCGCCGACGCATCTCGCTCGCGCGCCGGAGCCACGTCGGCGCATACGCGATCCCGTACGCGGCGAGCACGGCGGCCTGACCGAGAAACACGACGTAGTACCACGGATACGCCGGCACGCCGACCAGCGAATACGCGGCCTGTTGAGCGACGAACCAGAGCGTCAGCGCAAGCCCCGTTCGCTCTCGCCGCACGACCGTGGACAGGATCCCGAACCCGGTGAGGACCCACAGCCAGATCGGCCCGTCGACGAGCCATCGGGTCACGAGCATCTCGCCGTACGGATGGGCCCAGATCCCGCTGCGGGCCTGGCCGGCCTTCGCAGCGACGGTCGCCGGGACGGGGCTTCCATACGTCGGGATCGACCACGCACACCACGCCGCGGCGACCACCGAGATCGCGACCAACGCCGGTCGCAATGCACCGTCGCGGCGCACGAGCCAGATCCCGAACAGGACGGCCGCGAGAAACACCGCATCCGGCCGCGTCAGCCCGGCGATCCCGAGCAGGACCCCGAGGGTCGCGCCTCGTCCATCGCGAAACGCGACGAGCGCCCAGATGCAGACCGCGACGAACAGCGGCGACTCCATGCCGATCGTCGCGCGGGTCAGCGGATCGCGCAGCACGACCCAGGCGACGAGCACGGCAAGCGCGCCGAGCGGTGCATCGCGGAACAGCACCCGGCACCCCATCGCGAAGAGTGCCCCGGCCATCACCCAGACGACGACCGCGACCTCCATGACGTCGAGGCCGGTCACGAACGCGACCGCGCCGAGCAGCAGCCCGTAGAACGGGGCCGTGACGCCGAGATGCCACTCGCCGACGTTGAACACCAGCCCGAGACCTCGGCTGAAGTTCTCGGCGTAGCGAAACGTGATGAACGCATCGTCGACGGCGAACCGCTCGGGCACGAGCGCGAGTGCGATCACGGCGCCGAGCGCGCCGTAGAGGAGCAGGAGGAGCTTCGACACGCCGAGGTTCCACGTCGCTGGGGTTCGACCGGGCCGCACGTGATGGAGGATAGCCGATCCGGGCCGAGCGACAAGGTCCGGGTGACTCGTGCGCCCGTTCGCGCTATCCGTGTCTCGACGAGGAGATTCGATGTCCCCGCCCGATCGCAGCCGTTCCAAGCCCGCTCTCGCGTCGGTCCGCAAGGCGTTCTGGACGATCATCTGGCCCCGCCGCGCGGTGATCCTCGCGGGGCTCGGGCTGATCGTCGTCAGCCGGATGTGCGCGCTCGTGCTGCCGATGTCGACGAAGGTGCTGATCGACGACGTGATCGGTCGCGGGACGACGTCGCTCGGTTGGCTGCTCGCGGTCGTCGCGGCCGCGGTCACGGTGCAGGCGGTCTTCACGTTCACGCTGACGCGCATGCTCAGCGTCGAGGCGCACCGGCTGATCGCGAAGCTGCGCGTCAACGTGCAGCAGCACGTGATCCGGCTGCGCATCAGCTACTTCGACTCGACGAAGACCGGCACGCTCGTGTCGCGCGTGATGTCCGACGTCGAGGGCGTGCGCAACCTCGTCGGCACCGGGCTCGTGCAACTCGTCGGGGGGTCGCTCCAATCGATCGTCGCGTTCGCGATCCTGGTGACGCTCAACCCGCGCCTCACCGCGTTCGCCGTGATCCCGCTCGCGATCTTCGGCATCGTGATGATGAAGGCGTTCAAACGGATTCGCCCGATCTTCCGCGAGCGGCGCAAGATCGAGGCCGACGTGACCGGACGGCTCACGGAGTCGCTCGGCGGCATCCGCGTGATCAAGGGGTTCCACGCGGAGGCGCGCGAGGCCGGCGTGTTCGAGGAGGGGGCCGACCGGATCTTCCGCAACGTGCGAAAGAGCCTGACGCTGACGAGCCTCGTCACGAGCACCGCGACGCTGCTCCTCGGGCTCGCGAGCGTGATCATGATGGGGATCGGCGGCAACGACATCATCGCCGGGAGCATGACGATCGGCGAGTTCGTCGCGTTCTCGCTGATCCTCGGCTTCATGGTCACGCCGATCCTGCAGATGGCGAACATCGGCACGCAGATCACCGAGGCGTTCGCCGGCCTCGACCGGATGGAGGAGCTGCTCTCGGTCACGCGCGAGGACGACGACCCGAAGCGGACGGTCACACTCGACCGGATCGACGGGGACGTGCAATTCGACGACGTGCATTTCGCCTACGACGGCGGCGACGACGTCGTGCGCGGGGTCGCGTTTCATGCGCCGCCGGGGTCGGTCACGGCGCTCGTCGGCAGCTCGGGGTCGGGCAAGTCGACGATCGCCGGGCTCGCGGCGTCGTTCCTCGAACCGCGCGCGGGTCGCGTCCGCGTCGACGACGTCGACCTCTCGACGGTCGTGCTCGGGAGCTACCGCAGCCGCCTCGGCGTCGTGCTCCAGGACGACTTCCTGTTCGAGGGCACCGTGCGCGAGAACATCTTGTTCGGCAAGCCCGATGCGACCGACGACGAACTCGACGCCGCGGTGCGCTCGGCGCACGTCTCCGAGTTCACCGACCGCTTCGACGACGGGCTCGACACGGTGATCGGCGAGCGGGGCGTCAAGCTCTCGGGCGGCCAGCGCCAGCGGGTCGGCATCGCACGCGCGCTGCTCGCCGATCCGCGAATCCTGATCCTCGACGAGGCGACGTCGAGCCTCGACACCGAGAGCGAGTCGCTGATCCAGCAGAGCCTGAAGCAGCTGATGCACGGCCGGACGACGTTCGTGATCGCCCACCGCCTGTCGACGATCCAGCGCGCCGACCAGATCCTCGTCATCGAGGACGGCCGAATCGTCGAACGCGGCCAACACGACGAACTCCTCGCCCGCAAGGGCCGCTACCACGCCCTCTACACGGTCCAAGCGCGCATCTGAAACCCAGTACTGTCCGCCCCAGGGACCGTTTCGGAGGGTCGAGCGCTCGGGTATGCTGGCAGAGGTCCCGGGCCACGGGATCGGTTGAACGATGCGATGCGTCGCCGCCGCCCTCGTCGCGGCGCTCTTCCCCACCCTGCTCTCCCCCGCGCAGGGCCCGCCGCACGACGTCGACGCGCTCTACGTCGCGATCGCGAACCGACCCGAGCCCCCGCGCGAGCGCGCGAACTGGCTGGCGCTCCACGTCGCGGGATGCGACCGGCCGCTCGACGTGCTCGAGGCGATCCTCCGCCACCGCGCGTGGCTCCCCGAGGAATCGGGCTACGGGCTCTTCGGCGTGCGCGAGACCGCGGCCCACGCGCTCCACTCGATCGACCCCGAACGCGCGGCGACGCTCCTGTTCGACCACGAGCCGCTCGTGATCGAAGCGGTCGCCGGCGCGATCGTCGGCTACGAGCCGCCGTCGTGGCAGCCGTACGACCGCTGGCGCCGTCCAAGACCGCGCTTCCGCGCGACGACGCTGTCGGAGAAGCCCTCGCGCAGGCAGTGCCTCGAAACGCTCCTGTGCGACGACGCGCACGCCCGGCGCGAGGCACTCGCCGTGCTGTGCATGATGCCCGGGCTGTCGCCCGCCGGGTTACCACGCGACCTCGTCGTGCGCGCGCGCCGCCAGCTCGATCGCCTTCCCGCGATGGTCGCGCTCGGCGCCGACTGGAGGGTGGCCCTCGAAGACCCCGACCCACGCGTGCGCCGCTACGCGATCCTCCGCTGGACCCGTCGCATCCCTCGCTGGACGTGGGCAATGCACGCCCGCCGAAAGCCCCTGCCGCCGGACGACTTCGCACGCGCGATCAAGGACCCGGACCGGCAGGTTCGCTTCGCCGCGATCCGCGAGTGCCGGCGCACGCAACCGCTGATCGACGTCGCGACGGCCGGCTCGCCGCTCGATCGCATCGCAGCGATGCTGGCGATCGCGGACGTGCCCTATCTCTACCGTGATCAGCCGTCGCGCCTGATGCCGGCCGTCGTGAACGGACTTCGCGACGACTCACCAGTGGTTCGCCGAGCGGCGCTTCGACTCGCCGCGAAGATCGGACGCGCCGCTGGGCCGTTCGTCCCCGCGATCGTGCGGCTCGCGCTCTCGGACCGTACGCCGAATCGCGCCGAAGCGGCCGCTGCGCTCGGTGCCATCGGCGGCCCCGTCGCCGTGACGACGCTGATCCACCTGCTCCACGACCCCGACATCGGCGTCGTCGACCGTGCCGTGCGCGCGATCGCGGCGATCGGGCCGGACGCCCACCCGGCGGTCGAGGCGTTGCTCGGACTCGGCACCGTCTACCTCGGGCCGATCCGGGTGCGACGATACTGGTCGACCGCGGGTTGTGGCACTGGGCGAATGAGGCCCCCTCATCCGGTGCCGCACACGCTCGTCGAGCACGCGATCAAGCAGATCGGCGCGCCCGCGGTGCTCGCGTTGGTCGAAGCGCTCGACGATCCCGTCGACATTCGCGACCGGCCCGCACCCCACCCCGCCCCCGAGCCGACGGTCCTGTTCCCCGATCCGCCGCCGCCGGCCCACTTGCCGGTGCCGATGCCCCACGTGCGCCCGCCCGCGCCGGCCCATCACCGCATCCTCCGGCTGCTCCAGCTCCTGCAATCCGAGGGACGGGCGGCAGGTGACCGCGTCGCGCGCCTTCTGGACGACACCGACGCGAAGACGCGCGATCTCGCCGCGGAGACGCTGGTGCAGATCGACGAGGGGCGCCGGATCGTCTCCCATCTGCTCCGCGAACTGCTGCGCGATCCGTGGGCGATCGAATGCTCACCGGGTGCCGGTCGTATCTCATGGCAGACGCGCCACATCCACCCGGTCGTCGTACGACTGGCGAGAGTCGACCCCGAGGAGCTGCTCCCAGCACTGCACCATGACCACCCCGCGATCCGGTACGAAGCCGCATGGGGGGTCGTGTCGAAGCGCGCGGGGACGTTCGACGGCTTCCTGGCCGCGCTGAGCGCGGACGAACCTCGGCAACACCTGGGAGCCGTCGCGGCCGCGATGCGAGGCGTCGTCCGTTGTCGCAACGAGTCCGATCGGGAGAGGCTCCGCGCGCTGACTCGCTTCGACGATCCCGTCGTGCGTTGGGGCGCGGTCGCTGCGCTGAAATGGAACCTCGGCGAAGCGCGACGCGCACGAGACGTGCGACGGAGCATCGTCGCGATCCGGGCGCGCTTCGCGGACCCCGATCCACGCGTGCAACTCGCGGCGATCGAGGCGTTTCCACTGCTCGGGCATCCCGACGATGTCGCGATCGCACTCGACGCATTCGAGCCCGTCTCGGCGCACGCGCCCGACGCGGTCGTGGCCAACGTCGCCGTGCGAATCGCCGAGCTGCCGTCGACCGTCCGCCGCGATCGGCTGCTGCTGCGGCTGCTGCGGGAACGACCGCTTCCGACCGTGATCCGTGCGGCGACGGTCGCGACACGCTCCGCCACGCGCGACCTGAGCATCCAGCTCGCCGCGGCAGCCGTCGCGCTACAAGCGTCGGACGACGCCGTGGTCGCCATGCTCGCCGAGCGCCTCGCCCGCGCGATCGTGCCGCAGCGATGAGCGTGCGACTGAGATCGGATTTTGTCCCTCAGCGCTGACAGAATCGCGTTTGAAGCGCTTCAAACGGAGATCTGTCAGCGTTGAGGGACAGATTCGCGTTTCAAGCCGGGTCGCGGATGACGTGTTCGCCGCCGGCGTTGGCTGCGTCCTTGATGCTCAGTTGCAGCTTGCCCTGGTCGGTGACGCCGGTGAGGCGGACGACGACGGTGTCGCCCTCGTTGACGACGTCGTTCGTGTTCTCGACGCGGTGGGCGGCGAGTTCGCTGACGTGCACGAGGCCCTCGGTGTTCGCGAGGATCTTCACGAACGCGCCGAAGTCGAGCGTCTTGACGACCTTGCCCTCGTAGAGGCGCCCCACCTCCGGGTCGCCGGCGACGTATTCGACGCGCGCCCGCGCGCGTCGCGCGCCGTCGCCCGTGGTCGCGTAGATCAGCACCTGTCCGGCGTCGTCGACGCTGATGCGGGTCTCGGTCGTGGCCTGGATGTCCTGGATCACCGCGCCGCGCGGGCCGATCAAGTCGCGCACGCGCTCCGGCCGGATCCACACGGTCTCGACGCGCGGCGCCTGCGGCGGCAGCTCCTCGCGCGGCCCCGGGATGACCGTCTTCATGCGCTCCAGAATGTGCAACCGGCCGACGCGCGCCTGCTCGAGCGCGCGTTCGAGCACGCCCGCCGGCAGCGCGCCGAGCTTGTTGTCGAGTTGCAGCGCCGTGACGCCGGCCTCGGTGCCGCACACCTTGAAGTCCATGTCCCCCAGGTGGTCCTCGTCGCCGAGGATGTCGGAGAGGATCGCGACGTTCTCACCGTCGGACAACAGCCCCATCGCGATGCCCGCGACCGGCGCGGCGAGCGGCACGCCGGCGTCCATCATCGCCATCGCACCGCCGCACACGGTCGCCATCGAACTCGAGCCGTTGGATTCGGTGATCGTCGACACGATGCGCAACGTGTAGGGGAAGTCGGCAAAGTCCGGCAGCACCGGCTGCAGCGCCCGGAGGGCCAGCGCACCGTGGCCGATCTCGCGGCGACCGGGCCCGCGCATCGGCCGGGTCTCGCCGACGCTGTATGGCGGGAAGTTGTAGTGGAGCAAGAAGCGGTAGGACTCGTCGCCGAAGAGCCGCTCCTCGCGCTTCTGGTCCTCCGCGCTGCCCAGCGTGCACGACACGACTGCTTGCGTCTCGCCGCGCGTGAACAGCGCCGAGCCGTGGTTCGTCGGCAGCCACGCGACCTCGCCGTCGATCGCGCGGATCTCGTCGGCCGCACGCCCGCCGATCCGCACGCCGTCCTCGATCGCGAGCCGGCGCACGGTCGCGTAGACGAGCGCCGCGAACGCGGTCTTCACCGCATCGCGGCGCTCCTCGTCGTCGCTGCCGCCGAGCGCGTCGACCGTCTCCGCCTTCAGTGCGTCGAGCGCGTCCTTCCGGTCGCGCTTGTCTGCGATCGCGAGCACGTCGCGGAGCTTCCCCGACGCGTGCGCGGCGACGTCGTCGGCCGCCGGCGGATCCGCGGGCGACTCGAACGGCCGCTTCTCGCGCCCGACCGCACCGCGCATCTCCTCGAGCCCGGCGAAGAACGACCCGAGGCGCTCGGTCGCGAACCCCAGCGCCTCGACGATGTCCTTCTCCGGCACCTGCGCGAGCGCCCCTTCGACCATTACGAGACCGTCGGCGCCGGCCGACACGACGAGTTCGATGTCGGCGGCCGCGCGATCGGCGGCATTCGGGAGCGCGCGCAACTCGCCGCCGGTGCGCACGACCGTGAGCCCGCCGACCGCGTCGAACGGGATCGCGCTGATCTCGAGCGCCGCGCACGCGCCGAGCATCGCGAGCGGCGCGGGATCGGCGTCGGCCTCGGCGCCGAGGACGGTCGCGATCACCTGCACCTCGTTGCGGTAGCCCTTCGGAAAGCGCGGCCGGATCGTGCGGTCGATCAGCCGGCAGACGAGCACCTCGTGGTCGGCGATGCGGCCCTCACGCTTGAGGTACCCGCCGGGGATCCGCCCCACCGCCGCGCTCTGCTCGCGATACTCGACCGTCAGCGGGAAGAAGTCGATGCCTTCGCGCGGCTCCGCGGCGGCGACCGCCGTCACGAGCACGACGGTCTTGCCCTGCTTGACGACGACCGCGCCGTCGGCCTGACGGGCGATGCGCCCGGTCTCGAACTCGACCGACTTGCCGTCGATCGTCATCGTGGTCACGTGCTTCATGCGGGTAGTGAAGCAGCCGACGGGGCCGAAGGCCAGGATCCGCCGGATTCCGTTCGCTCAGCCGCGGAGGTCGGGCTCGGCGGTGTCGCCGCCGGCTTCCTTGAAGCGGCGCACCGCGCGCGACAACGCGACCTTCGCGCGCTCGAGATCGCGCGGACCGTAGTAGGCGAACACGTGTCGTCCCTGCTGAATCACCGCGATCACGTGGCGCGGCAGCAGGACGATTCCGTCGCCGGCGATCGCCTTCACGGCCTCGGCCGCCCTCGCGTCGTCCGGGTAGCGCATCACGAACAGCCGGTGGCCGCCGCCGACCGCGCTGTAACGGCCGATCACCGCGTGCTGCGGTGGCTCGAACTGCACCGGCACGTTCTTCGACACCTTGCGGACGCCGGCCGGGCCGGCGACGTAGGTGATGCCCTGCGGCAGCAGCCCCTCCGTCGGCAGCAGTCGGAAGATCTTGGGCTCCGCGGCGCCTTGGCCGAGCGCCTGGTCCACCGCCACCGCGAGGTTCTCGATCCCGCGTACGCGCACCGCGCTCGAGTGCTCGGTCGTCAAGCTCACCGCCGCCGTGCCCCGACAGAAGTGCAGCGTGTCGTCGTGATACCACCCGACGTCGCCGACGTCGCGCCGCTCGCCACCGGGCACCGTGCGCAGGCTGAACATCCCGTAGGCACCGAGCGGTTTGTTCGCCTCGAAGACCTCGACCTTCACGACGTCGCCGAAGCGATTCTCGTAGTGCTGGACCTTGATCGTGTGGCAGCCGTATTCGCGGTAGACCTCGAGATCGAGCCCGAGGTAGTCGAACATCGCGTCGCCGGCAAACTCGCGGGGGAACGTCTTGACGATCCACCCGGCGGCCTGTGCATCGGCCGCGAGGGACGGCATCGTGTTCGGCTCCGCGGTCACGAAGTGGTCGTCGGTCTCGCTGGAGCCGCAACCGCCGAGGTACGCGACGCAAACGAGGGTCACGAGCCGAAGGAAGAGAGTTCGCACGCCGCCCATGTGCGGCGATTATACGGTGCCGCGAACCGAGCACAACGCTACAATCCGCCGCATGGTCGCCGACCCGCGAGAGATCCTCCGGCTCGTCCGCGCGTTCCAGCGCGAGGTGCGCGCGCACGTCCACGCGCGGCTCGCGTCGGGCGCCGACGCGCACGCGGTCGCGGCCGAGGCACCCGGCGACACGATCTACGCGATCGACGCCGACGTCGAGCCGATCGTCGAGCGCTTCTTCCGGGACACCTTCGCCCCGCGAATCCCGTGCACGGTGATCGCCGAGGGCGTCGCCGACGACCGGCCGCTCGTGTTCGGCGACCCCGATGCACCCGATCGCGTCCGCATCCTGATCGATCCGATCGACGGCACGCGCGGGCTGATGTACGACAAGCGCTCGGCGTGGGTCGTCACCGCCGTCGCGCCCGACCGCGGCGAAGCGACGCGGCTGACCGACGTCGTCGTCGCGGTGCAGTCCGAGCTGCCGACGCAGAAGATGACCCGCGCCGACGTGCTCTGGGCGATCCGCGACGACGATTGGGGCATCGAGCGGGACGACCTCGTCACCGGCACGACGACGCCGCTCCCCCACCGGCCGAGCCGCGCGACGACCCTCGAGCACGGCTTCGCACAGCTCGCGCGCTTCTTCGCGGGCGGCAAAGACGTCCTCGCGACGATCGAGGAAGCACTCCTGCGCGCCGTTGTCGGTCCGGTCGTCGCCGGGCGTGCGCGGGTGTTCGAGGACCAGTACATCTGCAACGCCGGCCAACTCGTGGAGCTCGTCACCGGCCGCGACCGCTTCACGGCCGACATCCGCCCCCGCCTCGCCGACGTGCTCGCCGCGCGCGGCGAGGCGATGGGCATCACGTCGCATCCCTACGACCTCGGCGGATTGCTGATCGCGCAGATGGCCGGCGTCGAGATCACCGATCCGTGGGGTCGCCCGCTCGACGCCCCGCTCGACACGACCTCCGCGCTCGGCTTCATCGCCTACGCCAACGCCGACCTCCGACGGGCGATCGAGCCGACGTTGCTCCGACTGCTCGACGAACACCTCGGATGATCGCGCGCCCGGTCTTCGTCTACGGCACGCTGCTCCGCGGCGAGTCGAACCACGCGCACTACGTCGGCGACGCGACGTCGACCGAGGAAGCGACCGTTCGCGGGGCGATCGTCCATCTGCCCGAGGGATACCCGGCGTATCGTCCGGAGGCGGAGGGGATCGTTCACGGCGAACTGGTCGCGTTCGCGCCGGACCGCGCCGCCGACGCCGTCGCACGCCTCGACGCGCTCGAGGACTGTGACCCCGACGCGCCGGACGCGAGCCTCTACCACCGCACGCGCTGCGCCGCGACGACGACTGCCGGGAGCGTCGTCGACGCGTGGATCTACGTCTACGCGGCGCCGATCCCGTCGGATGCGATCGCGATTCCGTCGGGCCGGTGGCGCGCGGCCGACTACCGCTGACCGGATTTCTCGGCGGACTTGCACACCGATCGCGTTTCGGCGACCGTGTGAACGCCCCACGACCGAGACGGAGACCCCCGCGACGATGACCGATCGAACGCCCGAGACGTGCTGCGCCCCCGCCGGCACGAACGCCCCGACGAATCTCGAAGACGCGGTGATCGACCGCTACGCCTCCGGGGCGGCGCAACGCGAAGCCGCCCTGTGCTGCCCGACGACCTACGACCCGAAGCACCTCGCGATCCTGCCCGCCGAGATCATCGAGCGCGACTACGGCTGCGGTGATCCCTCCGCGCACGTGCACGAGGGCGAGACCGTGGTGGACCTCGGCTCCGGCGGCGGCAAGGTCTGCTACATCCTGTCGCAGAAGGTCGGGCCGTCGGGACGCGTGATCGGTGTCGACTTCAACGACACGATGCTCGCGCTCGCACGGAAGTACGAGGACGAGTTGGCTGCGAAGATCGGCCACGCCAACGTCGCGTTCCGCAAGGGCAAGATCCAGGACCTCGCGCTCGACCTCGACCGGGCGCAGGCATGGCTCGACGCAAACCCGATCCGCTCGGTGGGCGACGTGTCGGCCTACGAGACCGAATGCGAACGGCTGCGCGCGACCGAGCCGATGATCCCGACCGGGTCGGTCGACGTCGTCGTGTCGAACTGCGTGCTGAACCTCGTGCGCCCGGGCGACAAGGCGCGTCTGTTCGACGAGATCTTCCGCGTGCTCAAGCGCGGCGGACGCGCGGTGATCAGCGACATCGTCAGCGACGAGGAGTCGACGGCGCGCGCCAAGGCCGACCCCGAGCTGTGGAGCGGCTGCATCTCGGGCGCGTTCGTCGAGAGCGCATTCCTGGAGGCGTTCGAGAACGCGGGGTTCTACGGCATCGAGATCCTCGAACGCCAGGCCGAACCGTGGCGCGTCGTCGACGGCGTCGAATATCGGTCGATCACCGTACGCGCGTTCAAAGGCAAAGAGGGCGAATGCCGCGAGCACGGCCAAGCGCTGATCTATCGTGGCCCGTGGAAGTGCGTCTGCGACGACGACGGCCACACCTACTACCGCGGCAAGCGTATGGCGGTGTGCAAGAAGACGTTCGACCTGCTGACCTCTCGGGCCGGACCGTATGCCGACGACATCGTCGGGATCGAACCGCGCGAACCGATCGCCGAGGAAGACGCCGCGCTGTTCGATTGCAGCCGTGACCGTCTTCGCGACCCGCGGGAAACCAAGGGCCGCCAATACGACGAGACGACCGACGCACCGGCCGGCGGTTGCTGCTGACGCGGCCAACGCCGCGAATCCGGCCGTATTGACGCACCCTCCCATCGAGCCCGCCGGACGGGTAGAATGCGGACGTCGCCGACCATCGGCGTATGAGAGTTCGTGTTGGAATCGTGGAGGAAAGCCATGCGTACGCTACTGGCCGTCACCGCACTCCTGGTCGCCGGCTCGCTGTCGGCGCAGCCGTTTCGCGCAGGCGAGGCCGTCGTCACAGACCAAAACGGGTCCGTCTACCGGGTCGACGCCGCAGGAACGGTGACGTCGTTCGTCTCGGTCGGGACGTTTGCGGGCGGCATCGACTTCGACTACGACGGCAATGTGATCTGCTCCGGAGCGTCGCTCGTGCGGATCTTCCCGATCGGCGGGTTCTCGACGATCGTGTCCACGCTGGCGGCAAGTGCCTATGCAGTCGAAGTGGGGCCGCAGGGCAACTACTGGGTCGCGTCGCTCAGCGGCGGCGCAACCGGCGTAGTCGAGTATGACCGAACCGGAAATACCGTGCGAATGTTCCAATTCGCCCAGCGGCCGTGGGGCATCGGCTACGACTCGCAGAACGACTCGTTCTTCGTGACCGGCACTTCCGCCATGTACAAGCTGGACCGTGTCTCCGGGGCGATCACGACGCTAGCCGCCACGGGCGGCAGCTTCTACCAGGAAGGACACGCGACCGGCGGCATCTTCTACGTGGGCGACGACACCCTCAACGGCGTGTTGACCTGCGACCGCACGGGCACGGTGAACACGCTGTGGTCGGGGACGCCGATGGCGGACCCGGAAGGTGTCGACGCATACGCGAACGGTGACTTGCTGATCGCGGACGACTCGGGCGCCGGTGGCGATTCGCTCTTCGTCGTCACGACCGGGTCGACGCCACAGCTGACCACCCTCGCGGTCGGCGGGATCTTCAGCGACCTGAACTGTTGCGCGGTGCGGCCGGACATCGTGATCGCCCGTCGGGGCGCGAATCCGCGCGTGGGTCAGACCGTCACGCTCGACGTCACGTCGACCGGCGCCGCAGGCGAGCAGTATATCTTCGCGTCGTCACTCTCGGCCAACAACGGCATCATTCTCCCCGGTGGACGCCTCCTGCCGATCGACCTCGACGGGCTCTTCGGCGTGACGGTGAACAACTCGCTGCCCGGCATCTTCATGAATTACCGCGGCACGTTGGACGACAAGGGACAAGCGACGTTGTCGGTGGCAATCCCGAACATCAACGCGTTCGTCGGGATCTCGTTCTACACCGCCGGGATCGCGACCCACCCGAATGCACGCGCGGGGATCCACGTCTACTGCGAACGCTCGGCCCAGGTGACGGTACAGCCGTAACCCGTCGGCTCCCCCGCGGCGATGCTGCCCCAGGAGATCATTCGCCGCAAGCGCGACCGGGCTCGGCTGAGTGAAGCCGAGCTGGGTGCGTTTGTGGGTGGTATCGCCGACGGGACGATCGGCGACGCGCAGGTCGGCGCGTTCGCGATGGCGGTGTTCCTGAATGGCCTCGACGTCGACGAGCGCGTCGCGCTCACCCGGGCGATGCGCGATTCGGGGCGAACGCTCGCGTGGCCGGACCTCGACGGCCCGGTGCTGGACAAGCATTCGACCGGCGGCGTCGGCGACACCGTCTCGCTCGTGCTCGGCCCCGTCGTCGCCGCGTGCGGCGGCTACGTCCCGATGATCTCCGGCCGCGGGCTCGGCCACTCCGGCGGCACGCTCGACAAGCTCGAGTCGATCCCCGGCTACGACGCGACCCCGTCGCTCGATCGATTCGACCGCGTCGTGCGCGACGTCGGCGTCGCGATCGTCGGGCAGACCCCCGACCTCGCACCGGCCGACCGGCGGCTCTACGCGATCCGCGACGTGAGCGGCACCGTCGAGTCGATCGACCTGATCACCGCGTCGATCCTGTCGAAGAAGCTCGCGGCGGGGCTCGATGCGCTCGTGATGGACGTCAAGGTCGGATCGGGCGCGTTCACGCCCGACATCGCTCGGGCACGGGACCTCGCGAGGAGTCTCGTCGACGTCGCCGGTGGCGCCGGCCTGGCCACGGTGGCACTGCTCACCGACATGAACCAGTGCCTCGCGTCGAGCGCCGGCAACGCGGTCGAGGTCGCCGAGGCGGTGCGTCTGTTGCGCGGCGAGCGGTCGAGCGATCGGCTGCGTGACGTCACGGTGGCGCTCGCGGCGACGCTCCTCGTCGCCGGCGGCCTCGCGCGCGACGACGCCGACGCGCGCACCCGCGTCGACGCCGCAATCGACGACGGCCGCGCGGCCGAGCGCTTCTCGCGGATGGTCGCGGCCCTCGGCGGCCCGACGGACTTCGTCGAGCGCGCCGATGCGCACCTCCCCCGCGCCGATGTCGTGCGCCCGGTGCACGTCGACGACGACGGTGTCGTCACGGCGATCGACGTGCGCGCGCTCGGGCTCGCGGTCGTCGAGTTGGGCGGCGGCCGCACGCAACCGACCGACGCGATCGACCCGGCGGTCGGCCTCACCGACGTCGTCGCGCTCGGCGAACGGGTGGACCGGAACCGACCGATCGCGACGATCCACGCGCGCGACGACGACGCATGGCAGCGCGCCGCGACGCGGCTGATCGGGGCGATTCGACTCGGCGACGCGCCACCGGGACGACGCACTCCGGTGATCGAACGTCTGGAGGCCCCTGCGTGACCCGCGCGATCCTGATCGTCCTCGACTCGTTCGGAATCGGCGGCGCCCCCGATGCGGCGGCGTTCGGCGACGACGGCGCGAACACGCTCGGACACATCGCCGACGCGTTCGCGACGGAGGGCCGCACGCTCGCGTTGCCGTGGCTGACGCGCCTCGGCCTCGCCCGCGCCGCCGCCGGCCCGACCGGCGCGACGCCCGCCGGCCTCGACACAGCGGTCGACCCGATCGGCGCCCACGCGTGGGCAGTCGAGCGCTCGACCGGCAAGGACACGACGAGCGGCCACTGGGAACTCGCCGGCGTGCCGGTGACCGAACGCTGGCGGACGTTTTCGGACGAGACCGCCAGCTTCCCCGCCGAGCTGATCGACCCGCTGATCGCGCGGGCCGACCTCCCCGGCGTCCTCGGCAATTGCCGGGCGTCGGGCACCGAGATCATCGCCCGACTCGGCGCGATGCACGTCGCGACCGGTCGCCCGATCGTCTACACGTCGGCCGACAGCGTGCTCCAGATCGCCGCGCACGAGGACGCGTTCGGACTCGAGCGCCTCTATCGGACGTGCGAGATCGCCCGCGAGATCGCCGACGACTGGCGGATCGGCCGCGTGATCGCGCGCCCGTTCACCGGCGACGACGCGCGCGGCTTCGAGCGGACCGGCAACCGCCACGACTACTCGATGCCGCCGCCGGCCCCGACGGTCCTCGACGCGCTCGCGGGTGCGGGCGGTCGGGTCGTCGGCGTCGGCAAGATCGGCGACATCTTCGCCCACCAGGGCGTGACCGAAGCGGTGCGGGCCGCCGGCCATCCGGCGCTCTGGCGCGAGACGCTCGCGGCGATCGACCGGACCGCCGACGGGCCCGACACGCTCGTCTTCACGAACTTCGTCGACTTCGACGAGCGGTTCGGCCACCGACGCGATCCGCTCGGCTACGGCGACGCACTCGAGGCGTTCGACGCGCGGCTCCCCGAGCTACTCGACCGGCTCGCTCCGACCGATCTCCTGATCGTCACCGCGGACCACGGCAACGACCCGACCCACCACGGCACCGACCACACGCGCGAGTGCATCCCGGTGCTGCTCGCCGGCGCCGCGGTGCCGCGGGCGCGCGACCTCGGACGCCGCGAGACGTTCGCCGACGTCGGCCAGACGCTCGCCACACACTTCGCGTTGCCGCCGATGGACCACGGCACGTCGATGCTGTAAAAACGGTCCATGCCGACCCCCCACATCGACGCGCCGGCGGACGCGTTCGCCGAGACCTGCCTGATGCCGGGCGACCCACTCCGTGCGAAATTCGTCGCCGAGACGTGGTTCGACGACGTCCGCCAGGTCAACGCGGTGCGCAACATGCTCGCGTTCACCGGCACCTACCGGGGCACACCGATCTCGGTGATGGGTAGCGGGATGGGGATCCCGTCGGTGTCGATCTACGCGAAGGAGCTGTTCACCGAGTTCGGCGTCCGGCGCATCGTCCGGATCGGCAGCTGCGGGACCGTGCGCGCCGACGTCCAGCTGCGCGACATCGTCATCGGCCAGGGCGCGTGCACCGACTCGGCGGTCAACCGCGCACGCTTCGGCGGCTACGACTTCGCGGCGATCGCCGACTTCGGGCTCGTCCGCGCGGCGGTGAACGCCGCCGACGCGCGCGGCGTCGCGGTGCGCGTCGGCAACCTCCACTCCGCCGACCTCTTCTACACGCCCGAGCCGGAGATGTTCGACCGCATCGAGGCGCTCGGCGTACTCGGCATCGAGATGGAAGCCGCCGGTCTCTACGGCGTCGCCGCCGAGTGCGGCGCGGCCGCCCTCGCGATCTGCACGGTGTCCGACCACATCCGGCGCGAGGAGCGACTGAGCGCCGAGGAACGCGAGACCGGCTTCTCGACGATGGTCGAACTCGCGCTCGATGCCGTGACCGGACCGGCCCGCTGATGCCGGAGATGCCGTTCCTCCAGGAGCTGCTGCTCGTGATCGCGGTCGCGCTGCTGACCGTCTTCGCGACCCGTCGCCTCCACGCCCCCACCGTCGTCGGTTTCCTGATCGCGGGCGTGATCGCCGGCCCGGGCTGCCTCGCGCTCGTGCACGACCGCCACCACATCGACCTCCTCGCCGAGATCGGGATCGTCTTCCTGATGTTCACGATCGGGCTGAAGATCTCGCTGAAGGACCTGCACCGGATGAAGGGGCTCGTCGTCGGTGCGGGCGGGCTGCAGGTCGTCGGGACGGCCGCACTCGTCGCCGGCGTCGCCGCGGCGGCGGGGATGCCGGTCAACCGCTCGGTCTTTCTCGGCTTGCTCGTCGCGATGAGTTCGACCGCGATCGTGCTCAAGCAGCTCGAGGACCGCGGCGAAGGCGGTGCGAGCCACGGCCGGATCGCCCTCGGCATCCTGATCTTCCAGGACCTCGCGATCGTGCCGATCATGCTGCTCGTGCCGCTGCTCGGCACCACCGGCGATGCGTCGGCGGCAACCGCACTCACCGCCCTCGTGACGTCGGCCGCGATGCTCGTCGGGATCATCGTCGCGGCACTGTTCGTGTTGCCGTGGCTCCTCGAACGCGTCGTACGCGTGCGCAGCCGCGAGGTGTTCACGCTCACCGTCCTGCTCGCGGTGCTCGGCACCGCCTACCTGACGAGCCAGGCCGGGCTCAGCCTCGCCCTCGGCGCGTTCCTCGCTGGGATCGTGATCTCGGAGTCGGAGTATTCCCATCAGATCCTGAGCGAGGTCGCGCCGTTTCGCGACGCGATGAGCAGCCTGTTCTTCGTGTCCGTCGGGATGCTCGTCACGCCGAAGATGTGGATCGAGTCGCCGGTGACGACGCTCCTCGCGGCCGCGGGCGTGTTCCTCGTGAAGGCGGGGATCGTCTTCCTCGTCTCGCTGTGCGTCGGGTTCGGCAAGCGCGCGGCCGTGCTCGCCGCCGTGGCGCTCGCGCAGATCGGCGAGTTCAGCTTCATCATCGCGAAGGCGGGCGAAGGCGTCGGGCTGATCCCGAAGGACCTCTACGCGACGTTCCTGTCGGTCAGCGTGCTGACGATGGCGCTCACGCCGGTGCTGATGCGATTCGCGCCGTTCCTCGCGAACCGCGCGCCGGACGTGCGCTGGGTCACCCGCTACCTGTCGCGCGGCAAACCGAAGGACGACGTCTACACCGACGCCGAGCCGACGATGACGAACCACGTGATCATCATCGGCTACGGCGTCAACGGGCAGAGCGTCGCGCGCGTGCTCCGGCAGATGGAGATCCCGTACCTGTTCCTCGAGTTGAACCCGATCACGGTGCGGCGCGTCCGCGAGACCGGCGAGACGATCCACTACGGCGACGCGGCGTCGGCCGACGTGCTCTACCGGATCGGCGTCAAGCGCGCGAAAGCCCTCGTGATCACCGTGCCCGACCCGACGTCGGCTCGCCAGGCGGTCGCCCACGCGCGCCGCGCCAACCCCGAGCTGTTCATCATCGTGCGCACGCGCTTCGTGACCGAGGTGACCGAACTGCTCGCGCTCGGCGCGAACGAGGCGGTCCCGGAAGAGTTCGCGACGTCGCTCGAACTCGTCGGCGCGGTGATGAAGACGTTCGGCGTCTCCGAACGCCTGATCGCGCGCGAGCGGACGATGATTCGCGAGGGCGGGTTCAGCCTGCTGCGCGCGGCCGACGCCGAGCCCACCGTCACCACGCACCCCACGCTGCAAGCGCTCGCCGCGACCGCCGACGTCAGCGAATTGACGCTGGCCGAGGAGTCGCCGGCGATCGGGCAGACGCTGCGCGCGCTCGACCTGCGCCATCGCACCGGCACGAGCATCCTCGCGGTCGAGCGTCACGGCGCGCTGATCGGCAACCCCGACCCGACGTTCGTCCTGCAACTCGACGACGTCGTGCTGCTGTTCGGCAAGGCGCTCGAGATCGAGGCCGCCGAGACCTACCTCAGCCCGCCGACGCGCGAAGACGACGCGACGACGAGCGAGTCGGCCCCTCCGTCCGCCGAGTAGGCGCGCTATAATCCGCGCGAAAGCCCTCGAAAGGACGTGGACGATGTCCCTCCGCCGCTGCGTGATCGTCTCCGCGATCGTCTGCCTCTTGACCGCGGCCCTGGCCGCACAACCGACCGTCGATGACGACACCGACCCCAAGTGGCGTGCCCTGAAGTGGCGCGAGGTCGGCCCGTATCGCGGCGGGCGTTGCGCGGCCGTCGCCGGGATCCCGCAAGACCGCGACACCTACTACATGGGCGCCACCGGCGGCGGCGTCTGGAAGACGACCGACGGCGGACGGGCGTGGCGCAACGTCTCCGACGGCACGTTCGGCGGCAGCATCGGCGCGGTCGCGGTGAGCGCGTGGGACCCGAACGTCGTCTACGTCGGCGGCGGCGAGAAGACCGTGCGCGGCAACGTGTCGCACGGCGACGGGATGTGGAAGTCGACCGACGCCGGGCGCTCGTGGAAACACGTCGGCCTCGACGACACGCGACACATCGCGCGGATCCGCGTCCATCCGAAGGACCCCGACACCGTGTGGGTCGCCGCGATGGGCCACCTGTTCGGGCCGAACGACGAGCGCGGCGTCTACCGGAGTCGCGACGGCGGGCAGTCGTGGTCGCGGGTGCTGTTCGTCAACAGCCAGGCCGGTTGCGTCGACCTCGCGCTCGATCCGACGAATCCGCGAATCCTCTACGCGTCGTTCTGGCGCGTGATCCGTCGGCCGTGGTCGCTCGAGAGCGGCGGCGAGGGGTCGACGATGTGGAAGTCGACCGACGGCGGCGACTCGTGGACCGAGATCACGAACGCGAAGGGCCTGCCGGACGGCGTGCGCGGCATCAGCGGCATCTCGGTGTCGCGCGCAAACCCCGACACGGTCTACGCGATCGTCGAGGCGAAGGACGGCGGCGTGTTCCGCTCGCGCGACGCCGGCAAGACGTGGACGCGCGTGAACAGCGAGCGCAAGCTCCGCCAGCGCGCGTGGTATTACAGCCGGATCTACGCGGATCCGGTCGACGTCGACACGGTCTACGTGCTCAACGTGCGCTTCCATCGCTCCAAGGACGGCGGCAAGACGTTCGCCCAGATCGCGACGCCCCACAGTGACAACCACGACCTGTGGATCGACCCGAACGACCCGCGGCGGATGATCGAGTCGAACGACGGCGGAGCGAACGTGTCCACCGACGGGGGCAAGACGTGGTCGCCGCAGGACAACCAGCCGACCGCACAGTTCTACCGCGTGTCGTGCGACGACGCGTTCCCGTATCGACTGCTCGGTGGCCAGCAGGACAACTCGCCGGTGCGGATTCGATCGCGCTCGCTCGTGTCGTCGGGGATCGGCCCGCGCGACTGGTCGCCCACCGCCGGCGGCGAGAGCGGCCACATCGTCGCGAAGCCCGGCGAAGCGCACGTCGTCTACGGCGGCAACTACCTCGGCACGCTCAACCGCCTCGACCATCGGACGGGCGAGCGACGCGCGGTCGACGTCTGGCCGGACTTCTCGCTCGGCTGGGGCACGGAGCACTTGCGCTACCGCTTCCAGTGGAACTTCCCGATCTTCTTCTCGCCGCACGATGCGAACACGCTCTACGCGGCCGCGAACGTGCTGTTCAAGAGCACCGACGCCGGCGCGAGCTGGCAGCCGATCAGTGGCGACCTGACGCGCAACGACAAGACGAAGCAGGCGTCGTCCGGCGGGCCGATCACGAAGGACAACACCGGCGTCGAATACTACTGCACGATCTTCGCCGCGGCCGAGTCGCCGCACGAAGCCGGCGTGATCTGGTGCGGCACCGACGACGGGCGCGTGCACGTGACCCGCGACGACGGTGCGGAATGGACCGACGTCACGCCCGACTGGCCCGAGTGGATGCAGGTGAACTCGATCGACGTGCATCCGTTCGAGAAGGGCGGCCTCTACGTCGCCGCGACCCGCTACCGCCTCGACGACTTCACACCGTACGTGCTGCGCACGACCGACTGGGGCGCGACGTGGACGACGATCGTGTCGGGCATCGCGCCGGACCACTTCACGCGCGTCGTGCGGGCCGACCCCGCGCGCCGCGGCCTGCTCTACGCGGGCACCGAGCGCGGTGTCTACGTGAGTCACGACGACGGCGCGTCGTGGGAACCGTTTCAGCAAAACCTCCCGATCGTCCCGATCACCGATCTCCAGGTGAAGAACGGTGACCTGGTCGCGGCGACACAGGGCCGCGGCTTCTGGATTCTCGACGACCTGACGCCGCTTCACTCGTGGATCGCGGCGACCGCCGAGAAGCCGGCGTACTTGTTCGCGCCGCGACCGACCCTGCGGATCGCCACGGGGCGCGACGCGAACGCGGCGCGGCGAAACCGAGGCACGAACCCGCACACCGGCGTCGTGTTCCGCTACCACCTTCGCGAGAAGCCGGCCGACGACGTCGCGATCACGCTGACGATCGACGGGCCCGACGGCGAGCCGATCCAGACGTGGTCGCGCACGCCCGCGAAGAAACCGGCGCGCGAGGACGGTGCGCGCCGCGGCCCGAACCTCCGGGTATTGCCGGCCGAGGCGGGGCTCAACCAATGGGTGTGGAACCTGCGCTACCCGGCGCCACGCGGCTTCCCGAAGATGGTGCTGTGGGCCGGGTCGCTCGTCGGCCCGCGCGCGGTGCCCGGTGCCTACCGCGCGACGCTGCGTGTCGGCGACGCGACCGAGACCGTTGCGTTCGTGATCCAGGCGGACCCACGATCGTCGGCGACGCCGCAAGCGATGCAGGAGCAGTTCGCGTTCTGCCGGTCGCTCGGCGACACGATCGATCGCGCCCACCGCGCGATCGAGGCCGTCCGCGCGGTGCGTCCGAAGCTGGCGGCCCTGCGCGGGCGTGCCGAGAAGGCCGAAGCGACCGCCCTGGCCGATGCGATTCGCGACTTCGAGACGCGGGCGCGCGAAGCGGAAGAGGCGCTCTATCAGACGAAGAACCGGAGCCGCCAGGATCCGCTGAACTTCCCGATCCGGCTGAACGACAAGCTCGCGACGCTGATGCGCAAGGCGATGGCCGGCGACGCGGCGCCGACCGCGCAGATGCGAGACGTCGCGGCCGCACTGACGGCGAAGGCCGACGAAGCGATCTCGACGATCGACGGATTGTGGCGGGACGCCCTCCCCCCGATCAACGCACTCGCGGCAGCCGCCGATCTCGCGAAGATCGTGCCGCCCGAGACGAGTCGCCCCTGAGACGACACGCCCGCGTCGTGCTATAAGGACGGCATGTGGTTCGAGCAGATCATCCGCCCGGAGACCGGGTGCGCGACCTACATCGTCGGCGCGATGGACGTCGACGAGTGCATCGTCTTCGACCCGCTCTGGAACATCGCGCCATACCTGGAGCACGCGAAGAAACGCTCGGCACGGATCACGCACGTGATCGACTCGCACAGCCACGCCGATCACGTCTCGGGTGCTCGTCGCCTCGCCGCGGAAACGGGAGCCGTGCTCGTGCTCCCCGCACTCGCCGAGGTCTGCTACGACGCGGAGCGCGTCCGCGCGGGCGACACGATCGCGTTCGGTGAGGTGCGCGCCGAGTTCGTCGCCGCACCGGGACACCGGCCCGAGCAACTCTGCCTCGCGATCACCGACACGAGCCGCGGCGACGAGCCGTGGTGCCTGCTCACCGCCGACTTCCTGATGGTCGGCGACGTCGCGCGACCGGATCTGGCGCAGCCCGGCGAGGAGGGTGCACGCGTGCTGTTCCGCGAGGCGCTCCCCGGCCTCGACCGCTTCCCCGACTTCGTCGAGATCTACCCGGGCCACGTCAGTGGCTCGACGTGAGGCCGTGTGTCCAGTGGCAAGGTTGTCACGACCATCGGCTACGAGCGGCGCTACAATCCCGCACTGCAAATCGACGACGAGGACGCGTTCGTCGCGTTCATGAACGCCGATCAACCGGTCCGCCCGGCGAACCTCGAGAACATCGTCGCGATCAATCAGGGGCGGCTCGACGCGGGCGCCACCGGCGACACGCCTGCGCTGACACCGGAGCAGGTGCGCGCACTCGCCGCGGATGGCGGCGCCGTGATCGACATCCGGTCACAGGTCGCGTTCGGCGCCGCACACGTGCCCGGTTCGCTCAACCTGCAGGTCGTGAGCTCGGAGTTCGAGCAACGGGTCGGCTGGGTCGCCGCCGGGTTTCCGGCGTTCGCGCTCGTCGCCGACGATGCGGACCAGGTCGCCCGCGCCCGCGCGAAACTCGCGTTCGTCGGCCTCGCCGGCCGCGTCGCGGGCTGGCTGTCGGGCGGGATGCTCGGATGGACCCGCGCCGGCCACACGACGCAGTCGACGCCGCAGTGCACCGTGCACGAACTGCGGGCCCGCCGAGAACAGGTCGCGGACACGCGGGTGCTCGACGTCCGCGACGAGGGCGAGTTCGCGACCGGACACATCCCGCATGCGATCGGCCTGAGCTTCAAACACCTCGATGCCGGCATCGCCGACACCCCGCTCGGCCGCGACGACCGTATCTACGTCGTCTGCAAGAGCGGTCAGCGCTCGAGCACGGCGTGCTCCCTGCTCCTCCGCGCCGGCTACACCGACCCGGTCAACGTGACGGGCGGCATGGACGCCTGGAAAGCCGCGTCGTTCCCGCTCGCGACCTGACCGCACGCTCACCTTGCAATCGCGGTCGAATCGCCCCACCCTTGGGTATGATCCGCACGCTCATCATCGCGCTGGCGGTCGCGTTCGTGATCGGCTGCAACCGCACCGACGCGCCGCTGCAGGCGCAGGACCGCCCGGACGACAAGCCGGCCGGCCAGGCGAAGCCGAAACACGCCCCGCGCAAGAAGCCGAAGCTCCCGAGCCCCCAGGAGATCGCAATGCTCCCCCCCGACGGCGGCCCCGACTACAACCGCCTGATCCACGAAAAGAGCCCCTATCTCCGGCAGCACGCGACCAATCCGGTGGACTGGTATCCGTGGGGGGACGAGGCGTTCGCGCTCGCGAAGAAGCTCGACCGACCGATCTTCCTCTCCGTCGGCTACTCGACGTGCCACTGGTGCCACGTGATGGCGCACGAGTCGTTCGAGGACGAGGGCGTCGCGAAGATCCTCAACGAGCAGTTCGTGTCGATCAAGGTCGACCGCGAGGAGCGCCCCGACGTCGACGAGCTCTACATGGCGGTCACGCAGATGATGACGCGCCACGGCGGTTGGCCGAACACGGTGTTCCTCACGCCGACGGCCAAGCCGTTCTGGGCCGGCACCTACTTCCCGAAGGACGACCAGGGCGGGCGTCCCGGGTTCATCTCGATCCTGAAGGGGCTGTCGCAAGCGTGGACCGCGCAACGCGACGACATCAAGAAGCAAGCCGAGGAGATCGCCGAGGCGGTGCGTCGCCAGACGTCGAGCGACGCGATTCCGGCGTCGGGAACGGTCTCGCGGCAACTCGTCACCCGCGCGGTCGGCGAACTCCGTCGCTCGTTCGACGGCGTCGCGGGCGGGTTCGGTGACAAGCCGAAGTTCCCGCCGCACGGCAGCCTCGCGCTCTTGCTCTACGAGTATGCCCGCACGAAGGACGACGTGCTGCTCGAGATGGTCACGAAGACGCTCGACGCGATTCGGCTCGGCGGAATCCACGACCACGTCGGCGGCGGGTTCGCTCGCTACGCGACGGACTCGATCTGGTTCCTCCCCCACTTCGAGAAGATGCTCTACGACAACGCGCAGCTCGCGCGCGCCTACGTCGACGCGTGGCGGCTGACGAAGAACGAGGCGTTCCGTCGCACCGCGCTGAAGACGTTCGACTGGGTGCTGCGCGAGATGCGGCACGAGAGCGGCGCGTTCTGGTCCGCCTACGACGCCGACAGCGAAGGCGAAGAGGGCAAGTTCTACCTCTGGCCGAAGGCGGAGATCCTCGCCGTCCTCGGCGACGAGGACGGTGCGCTGCTGTGCGAGGTCTACAACGCGACCGACAGCGGCAACTACTACGAGGAGGCGACCGGCCATCGGCCCGGCACGAACATCCTCTACCTGACCAAGCCGCTCGAGGCGATCGCGAAAGCGCGCGGAGAGGACGCCGACGCGTTCCGCACCCGGATCCACGGCATGCTCGACAAGCTCTACGCGGTCCGCAAGAAGCGCGTCTGGCCGCACCTCGACGACAAGGTGCTCACGTCGTGGAACGCGCTGATGATCGGCACGCTCGCCCACGCCGGTGACGTGCTGGAGGACAAGCGCCTGCTCGACGCCGCGACGACCGCAGCCGAGTTCGTCTTCGCGAACCTCCACAAGGACGAACGCCTCCTGCGCACGTGGCGCGACGGCGGCGCCAAGCTCAACGCCTACCTCGACGACTACACGCAGCTCGCCTCGGCCTGCCTCGACCTGCACGACGCGACCGAGGACGAACGATGGCTGAACCGCGCCGAACGGCTGATGAAGACCGTCGAGAAGCACTTCATCGACGCCGAGGACGGCGGCTACTTCTTCACCTCGGACGACCATGAGACGCTGATCGCGCGCAGCAAGCAGCCGTTCGACGGGCCAGCGCCGTCGGGCAACGGCGTCGCAGCGCAGGTGCACGTCGAACTGGCCTCCCTCACGGGCGACGCCAAGCACCTCGACCGTGCCACCGAGATCTTCGGCGCGTTCCTCGGCGTGATGGAGCGCGCACCACGCGCGGCGGAGAGCATGCTGCTCGCACTGTCGCGTTACTACGACGACCACGCCGAACACGCCGCGTCGAAGACGCACAAGACGACCGCCGACGCGACGACGCGCAGCGAGCCGGTCACCGCGGACGCGTGGCTCGAACACACGCGTGCCGCGCCGGGTACGACCGTGCGCATCGCGCTTCGCCTCGCGCTCGACAAGGGCTGGCACGTCTACGCGGACGTCGGGGATGCGACCGATGTGATCGCGACGACCGCCCGCCTGGCCGAGGGCATGTCGGGCGCGACGCTCGCGTCCGCCGCGTTCCCCGCACCACTCGTCGTCGAACTCGGGGGCTCCGAAGTCGCCGTGCACGCCGGCGAAACGTGGGTGCTCGTGACCGTGTCGATCGCGGCCGACGCGAGCGGCACGCTCCGCCTCCCGCTCGAGGTCCGCTACCAGGCGTGCGACGATCGGCGTTGCCTCGAAGCCACGACGCTCGCACTGCCCCTGGAGATCACGGTCGCGACCGACACCGACGCGGCCCGCCACGCCGACGTCTTCAAGCGCTTCACGAAGTAGCCCGATGCGCATCGTCACCTGGAACGTGAACTCGGTGAAGGTGCGGCTCGAGCGATTGCTCGCGTTCCTCGACCGCCACGCGCCCGACGTCGTCTGCCTGCAAGAGTTGAAGACCACCGACGACGCGTTCCCGCGGGAACCGATCGAGGCGGCCGGCTACCACGCGGTCACGCACGGCCAAAAGACCTACAACGGGGTCGCGATCCTGAGCCGCAGCGAACCGACTGCGGTGACGCGCGACCTCGACGACGATCCGGCGGACGACGCCGCACGCGCGATCTTCGCCGACGTCGACGGGGTCACGGTCGGATCGCTCTACGTGCCGAACGGTCAAACGGTCGGCTCCGACGCGTACGACTACAAGCTCGCGTGGTACGCGCGCTTGCTCGAGCGGCTCCGCACGCACCACGATCCAGCCCGCCCCCTGGTCCTCGGCGCCGACTACAACTGCGCCCGCGACGACCTGGACGTGAACAACCCCGAGCGCTGGGCACCGTCGGTGCTGTGCGACCCGGCAGTGCGCGCCGCCTTCGCGTCGCTCCTCGACTGGGGTCTCGTCGACGTCTTCCGCGAGCACCACCCGGACGGCAAGGTCTACTCGTGGTGGGACTACCGCCGCCTCGGCTTCCCGAAGAACGACGGCCTGCGGATCGACGCGCTGCTCGCGACCGCTCCCCTGGCCGCCCGGTGCACCGGCGCCTTCGTCGACCGCGACGAGCGCAAGGGCAAGCAGCCCAGCGACCACGCCCCGGTCGTGGCGGACTTCGGCGGGTGAGTCGATTGGCGGGTGCCGCGTAGCCGTGATATGCTTCATGGTCGGCCGCTCCCGCCCGCCCCGACGCGGACGCCACACGGGAGCCTGCTCGAAGGATGCGCACGATGCCGCGCCTCTCTTCCCTCCCGGCGAGCGCGTTCGCGCTCGCCCTGCTGTCGTTCGCCTCGTCGCCCACTGCTGCGCAGACGACGCCACCGATCCCGGGTCTCATCACGTTGTCCGTGTCTGCGGGCGGTGCGATCGGCGAACGCCTCGCGGTCACGCTCAACGGAGTGCCGAGAACGCACACCTACGCGATCGCCGTCGCCACTGCGGCAGCCCCGGCACGCCTCCTGCCCCCGTGGGTGGTGATTCAGGCCGGCCCCATGTCGTCACTGGCGCCGACCGCGACGATCCCGATTCCGAACGTCGCGGCGCTGGTCGGCCAGACGTTCTTCTTCCAGGCCGTCAGTGCGAACGCGACAACGCTCTGGACCTCCGCGGTACTCGCCTGGCGCGTCGCGCCGAACCCGTCTCCTCGGTTCGTCGACTGGAACATCAGCCTTCCCTTCAACGGAGCGCTCGGCGAGGCGATCGCGCGACTCGCGAGCGGAGAACTCCTCGTGGCGGGCGGGAGCGTCGGGGTCCTCACGCCGGCAACCGGCCGTGCCTGGCTCGTCGACGTCGCGCAGCGCACGACCACGCGGATCGGCGACCTCAACACGCCGCGAGTCGGCGGCGTGATCGCGGCGTTCGCGGACGGGTCGGCGATCGTCGTCGGCGGAAACTCGACGGCCCCGATCGAACGGTTCGATCCGGCGACGCGGACCTTCTCGAACGTCGCGTCCATTGGCACGCTGACTCGGGCACGCGCGACGGCGTTCCGCGATCTCGGCGGTCGTGAGTATGCGCTGATCACGGGGTCGTGGCTTTGGCCCGGCGGGCCTCAGCGTGCCGCATTCGTCTACGACGCTCGGACTCGAGCCGTCACGACCGTGATGATGAACACCGCTCGGTCGGAAGCCGCGCACGTCGCCCTCCCCGGGGCCGTGCTCGTCACCGGCGGGCACGACGTGAACAACAATGACCTCGCGGATGCAGAACTCTATGTGCACGCAACAGGTCGCTTCCATCGCTGGGGATCGCTGGCCGTCGGGCGCCGTGACCATGGGGCCATCGCGATCGACTCGCGCCGGGTCGCGATCGTAGCCGGTTGGGCAAACCCGACGTTCGAGCGCTCGCTCGAGGTCTTCGACGTCGCGTCGATGCAATCCACCTTGCTGCCGTTCTCGCTCGCAAGATCCCATCGGAACCCGACTCTGGCGCGGCTCGCCGACGGATCGATCCTCATCGACGGCGTCGAGCGAGTCGATGGCACTGGTGTGTCGGCGATCCGTCCGATCTCCCACCCCTCGCTGCCCTTTCTCGTCCGCGTCGTGGCGTCCGGCACCGACGCCTTCGCGTTCACGGGTCACAAACTCTACGAGCTCATGCCTCGCTAGCCTTCGGCCGTTGACGCGACGGCGGGACCCCGCTACCGTCGTCCTCAACTGACCGAAAGGAATGACGATGGCAGTGACGAGTTGGATGTCCTGGGAAGGCGGCGTCGACCTCGTCGCCGCGACGACCGAGGGGCTGGCACAGCCGAACGTGGTCGTCCACGTCGCCCGCATGGTCCACACGCCGGTCGGCTCGGCACCGGCCGGGATGATCGCCTACCAGCCGGATCCGACGGCGGCGCCCGTCGCGATGGGGTTCATCTCTGCGGACGACGCGGTCGCGGCCTACTTCGGCCCGAACGTCTTCGCCGGCACGCCGTTCGAGGCCGCACCGACGCACACGGCCGAGATCGTCGTCTCGACCGACCGCCCGTCATCCGTGCGCTCGCGCGTCGAGGTGGCGGGGCACGTCTTCGAGACCGAGTTGGGCGCCCTCGGCGCGCTCGAGGCAATCGACCGTCCCGCGGGCGCACCGATGCCGTTTCGGCAGCAGGGCCTCGAGGCCGTGGCCGGCAGCGCGACACTCATGGTGGACGGTGAACCGGTGCCCCTGGTCCTCCCGGCCGTGGGTCTGAGCGGCGGCCCCCCCGCGGTTTGGGCGCCGATCGGGCAATACCTCCGATCGTGAGCCCGTGACTACAACGGGCGCTCACACGGTGACTTAGGCATCAGCCCGGGCCGTTGCACCGAGTCGCACGAGCCGATTTGCCTAAACTTGGTCGACTAAGCCTGCCGATCTCGGGTTCATGAACGGCAAGCAACACGACGATCGCGCGCCGACCGACCGCGAGCTCGCGATCCTGAAGGTGCTCTGGTCACAGGGCGAGGCAACGGTGCGCGAGGTCTACGAGGCCCTGCGGGACGACCTGGGCATCGTGCAGAACACCGTGCAGGCCTTCCTGCGCGTGATGACCGAGAAGGGGCTGGTCGCCCACCGAACCGTCGGGCGGACGTTCGTCTACCGCCCGCTCGTGCAGCGGGAGGAGACGTCGAAGCGGCTGCTCAACCGTGTGCTCGAGCGTGCATTCGACGGCGCGCTCGACGCACTCGTCGAGAGCGCCACCGCGCTCAAGCGGCCGACGCGCGACGAACTGGATCGTCTGCGCGCGCTTCTCGACGACCTCGACTCCGAGAAGTCACCCGACGCCGGCGGTGCGCGGTGACGTCCCTTGCGCAGTTCGCCTCGACGGTGATCCTCGCGGGCCTGACGTTCACGACCGCCGGCGCGATCGCCGTCGCGGTCAGCCGCAGCCAGATCCACCGGCAGCGCGTCGGCGAGTTGACGTTCGTCGCGTTCCTCGCGTGGGCGGTTTTCGCCGCCGTGCCGCTCGAGCGCGGTGGCCTCTCCGCTTCGACGACGGTCGACGCCGAGACGGCGCTCGCCGGGCCGTCGAACGCCTTCGACGCGACAACGTCCGACGCGCCTTCGCACGTCGACGCGTTGCCCACCGAGCCCTGGAGTGCCGCCATCGTCGAGCCCGCGGCCGCGCCCGGAACGGACGACGACACGTTCGCGTGGCTGTGGCTCGCCGGCGCCGCGATGATCGCGCTCTACCTGACGTTCGCGCGCGGCGTGTTGTGGTGGACCGTGCGTCGCGCCCGCTCGGCACCGGCCTCGACGATCGCGATCGCGGCACGGCTCACGCGAAAGCCGCCGCGAATCTACGCCAGTCGCTCGGTGCGTCGGCCGTTTTGCTGCGGTGTGTTCCGCTCCAGCATCGTGTTGCCCGCGCACTTGTGCGCGGCGGACGCGGAGCCGGCATTGACGTCGGTGCTCCGGCACGAACTCGCACACCTTCGTCAGCGAGACCTGCTCGGACAGACGGTCACGATGCTGTGCTGGCCGCTGCTCTACTGGAACCCGCTCTACTACTGGCTTCGGCGAGAGACACAGATCGCCGCGGAGATGATCGCGGACGACATCGCGAGCGGCCCGGCGACGAAGACGACCTACGTTCGTAGCTTGATCGACCTGATCGAACGGGAGCCGGCGGCGCTACCAATGCACGCCGGCGCGATCGGGGTATTCCATCGGAAGACCGAGTTCTATCGGAGAATGAACATGTTGCTCGAGAGAAAGAACCGCCTGGACGTGCAGTGCTCGCGTCGTCACCTCGCGATGCGGCTGAGTGTCGCCGTCGCATTCGTCGCGATCGCGATCAACGCCTGGGGCGTGCAAGCGCAGGCGAAGCCGGAGATCGCGACGCTCGAAACGCCGGCTCCCGCGAAGCCGGCCGCCGCGCCCGTCAGCCGCACGGCGTTCGACGTCGAGTTCGTCTACCACGGCGCCGCCGAACTCGGTGCGGCGATGACCGCGTTCGCCGACGGCGGGTTCACGGTCGCGGGCTTCGCGCTCCAGCCGGCCCGCGAAGCATCGCGCGCCGCGCGCGTGCGCCTCGTATGCAGCGGGGATGATGCGGTGAAGCGACTCCGGAGGGTGCTCCCGGCCGGCCCGATGATCGTGTCGGTGAAGAGGCTGCGGAAAGAGCCCGCGAAGCCGGCCGCCGTCGTGCAGGCCTCGAAGAAGCTCCCCCCCAAGGGCCCCGCGCGCCTGCACCTCTCGTTCCAGGACACCGACATCCGCAAGGTCCTCGACACGATTTCGCGAATCGCCGGTATCAACATCATCATCGCACCGGAAGTGCGCGGCACCGTCACACTGAAGCTCAAGGGCGTTCCGTGGCGCGCGGCGCTCGACGCGTCGGTGCGCGCCCTCGGCTATACGGTGATCGAGGAAGGACGCTCCCTCTTCCGCATCACCGCCGAAGCGCCGGCGACTCCCGACCGCCGCTGAACCGACGGAGCGCCGTCAGAGCGTGACCGCGATCCGCGCGACGTAGACTCGTGTGCGATCGCGGTCCCGTTTCGCGTAGCGGTCGACGGTCGCGGCGTCCGGGAGGACGCGGGCGGCATGGCGCTCCTCGCCGTTCACGACGACGACGATCGGCTGGCCGAGCTCGAACGCATCGGGGCTGATCGCGATCGCGAAGCGGGTGACGTTCGCGGCCCGAACGTCTACCCGGTTGCCGTCGCGAACCGCGTGCAATACGGCGCGCGGCGCGGTCCGGCGGAACGCGGGCAGCGGCTTCGACGCGGGGCACGTCGCCTCGAGTTCGACCGGGCCGCCGGCGCGCAGGACGACGGCGCGAACCTGCTCGCCGCCACGGACGCGAAGCATCGCTCGTGACAGCGAGCGTCGGTCCTCGATCACCGCGTCGTCGAGCTTGACGAGGCAGTCCCCCGCCTCGACACCGAGCGCCGCCGCCAGGGTTTCCTCGCGCACCCGGGCGACTTCGATCCCGAGCCCACCGGTCGGCGGCCCCGGCTCGATCCCGAACGGACGGCGCACCGGCGGCACGACCGGATTCACGTCGGGGAACGCATCGAGCGCAGCGGTGTCGTCGCCGATCGCTTCCAGTTCGAGCCAGTCGACGTGCATTGGCCGATCCGATTCGATCCACACCGCCTTCGGGTGCGCGGGCCGACGCGTCCGGAGGAGCCAGTCGACGATGCGTCCACGTTCGTCCGGCAGGAACAGCGGCGCGTGCGGCATTGACTCGAACGGCCGATAGGTCACCCGGACACCGAGGGTCCGCATCGCGTCGATGAACGGCCGCACGTGGGTCGTCGGGTAGAGGACGTCCTTGCCGGTGTTGACGACGTAGAGCGGACGGTTGCTCAACGTGCGGAGGAACACCGACGCGCCGCCGGCCTGTGCGACGCGCACGTGACCGCACATCGGAACGAACCCGGCGAACGGCGTCGGTGCGTGGAGCGCGAGGTGAAACGAGCCGGACCCGCCGTCGGAGAAACCGCCCGCGAAGACGCGGGACTCGTCCACGTTGTAACGCGCCTTGATCCAGGCGATCGCGTCGAGCAGGTTGCCCCGCCCCGCCTCGCTCCACCACTCGACCCCGCGACGGCCGGCCGGCATCAGCAGCAGCATCCCGGCCTCGTCGGCCGCAGCGCCGATCCGGTGCCGCAGATTGCGCAGCGACGTCTCGGACCCGAAGTCCGGACGCGACACGGCGCCGTGCAACTCGACGAGCAACGGGTGGCGACGGGTCGCGTCGTAGTCGCGCGGCACGCGCAGGTGGTGCGGGCACTCGACGCCACCCGCGTCGATCGTGAACGGGACCCAATCGCGCGGGACGTCGGCCGAGTAGGTCGCCCCGGTCCGGACCGCGTCGACGCGCGCCGCGACGTCCGCCGGAAGTTGCGCCCCCGCTGCCGCGGCGAGCCAAACCGACAGCAGCGCGACGCGCACGCTACGCCCCCGGCGCGAGCAGTACGACCGTGTTGCGCCGTGCCCGCGCGGCCGCGAGCAGCGCGCGCAGCGCCGGATAGTCCTTCGGGTCCACGAGTTGCGTCTTCAACACGAGCGTCCGTCGTACCGTGAAGCCGCCATCGACGTCGCGCACTTCCACACGATACGAACCGACCGCGTTGTCCATCGCGACCGCCACCGGACGATAGGCGACCGTCATGCCCGCCGGCACCGACACGGTCACGCTGGACGACTCCCGCCCGGTGCGGGGCAGCGCGAGCGGCGTCGTGCGCGACGAGCGGAACAACTCGACGTCGATCGTCGCGAGCGGATCGGCGACGTCGGGCAACCGAAACGCGATCGCGCCGACCGCGGCCGCCGGGAGCTGCCCGCCGTACGCGGTGCCGCGGAAGCGCGCGCGCGTCGCATCGAGGTGCGCGGTCGCGGTCCATCCGAGGCGAGCGCCGGCGATCCGTTCGGCGACCCGCTCGAGCATCTTGTGGGCGGCGGCCCGGTCGTCGCGCAACGCGGCGTATGGGTTCTCGGCGCCCCGAACGTCGTACGTGAACTCGGCGTGGACCTCGCCGTCCGCGTCGATCGTCGCAGTCACCTCGAGCGTCGTGGCGTTGGCCCCCGATTCGGCGGGCGCGATCCGCGCGATCGACGCGCCGTGCGAGACGAGCCGCAGCACCGCACAGCCGGCGACGCTGCGCGAATCGTCGAGCGCATGCGCTTCGAGCGGATCGAGCCACCAGCGATCCCGCTCGTCCTCGACGACGACGTGCACGCGATCGAGTTGGGCGGGTGACGGCACCTGCGCGGCGATCCGCGGCGTGCGCGACGCGATCGCGACCGCCGAGCCGATCCCCGCCTCGCGCAGCATCGCGTGAAGGAGGACGGCCTTGTCGAGCGCGTGGCCGTAGGCGCTTTCCGCGGTCGTCCCCGCAGGGCGCACCGCAAAACCGAACTCGCCCAGCGCCCACGGCACCGTGCGAATCTGGTCCGCGACGAATCGGTGGATCACGGCGACGCGCGACCGACGGGTCTCGAGCCCCTCGGTCAGCGATGCGACACGCGACGTGATGCGATCGGTCGCGACGGCGGCGCTCTGCACGCGCTTCGCGAGCCGGGCGCCGACGTCGGCCCAACTCGCGATCCGCGACGCCACGAGCATCGGGATGATCGCCGGCGCGTGCGCTCCCGCTTCGTCGACGTTGATCGCGGCGACGTTCTCGCGCTCGAGCGTGAACGTATCGAACCCGTCCGCGGTCGTCTTCGCGGGCGCGATCTCCACGCCGTCGGCGTGCAGCGCGATCACCTCGCCCTCCGGGACGCGGACCCGGATGATCTGGCGCACGATCGGCAGCGGCCCGGCGAGCGGGATCGCGAACGAATCGGCGCCATCGGTCGGCGCGTTCGCACGGATCGTGTAGTCCAGCTCCATCGTCGCACCGTGCTCGACACCGGCATGGACGACGACCAACTCGCGCCGGTTCGTGTAGTCGGGCGTCTTCGCGTACGGCGCCGGCGTCACCTCGATTCGACCGACTTTCGGATCGGTCTCGACCGGCGTGCCGTCGGCCATCCACGTCCGACTGATCGCGACGTCCACGGTCTCGGTCGAGGCGTCGTAGCGGATGCGCGGATCGCAGAAGCCGGCGCGCATCATGTTCTCGCGCAGGACGGTGGTCAGCGTCCGACGGCGGCGCGTGACCTTGCCGTCGGCGATCGTCACCTCGACGACCTCGCGGAGGATCACGCCGTCCGCGTCGGGATACGCGGCACGGTCCGGGCGATCGGCGAGCGCCGGCGGCGGTGCCGGCGGCTGCGTTGCGGGCTCCTGCGCGACGGCGGTCGTCGCGAGTCCGAGTGCGAGCGCGAGCGCACGTCCGAGGGTCGAAAGGTTCACGGGCTCCTCCTCAGCGCTCGAGCACGATGTCGCGGGCGAGTTGCCCGGCCATCCGGACGACGTCGCGGAATCCCGCGTAGTCGGCAGCGGCGACGGTTCGCTGCCGGCTGCGGATCGTCGCTGCGAACACGATGCCGTCGCCCTCTTGACGCCATTCGGCGCGCAACGACGCGGCGGGATGGTCGAGTTCGATCGCCGACGGCAGTGCATGCACCTTGTAGCCGGCCGGCACGGCGATCCGCTCCTCGAGGACGACCTCGCGTGTGTTCCACAGGAACAGAGGCTGCTTGCGATCGTCGCTCTTCGCCCGGCCCCAATACGGCACCAGTGCGGCATCGCGAATCGGATGATGGCTCAACGGCGCCGCGAATCGCGCACCGGGTGCCGCCGGCAGCCAGTAGCCCGGCAACCGGTAGCGAACCTCGAGTGCGATCGGCTTGCGGACGTCGCGGAGCGCGTCGTAGTCGTCGGTGAAGCCGACGAGTTCGGCGTCGGGTGCGAGGTTGCCGACCCACGACTCGAACAGCGCGCGCCGGTCGATCGCGCTGCGGTGCACGATCGCGCGGCGCACCCGCTGATCCGCGTAGCTCGTCGCGGTGATCGTGAGCTTGCCTTCGACGAGACCGCCGGGCTTGAGCGTGGACGTGCCGCGGATCACGAGGCGGTTGTGGGACGCCGGGCGCGACGGCGTGATCGTCAGGTCCTCGCCATCCTTCGTCCCGATCAGGACGTGCTGCTCGCTCTCGGCACTCGACCACAACTCCGGCGAGAAGACGACCCACGTCGGATCGAGAAGCCAATAGCGCTTGTCGTCGGTGAATACGCCGTTCTGGGGCTTCGGTGCGACGCTGACGCGTTCGTCAAGCCGGACGGCGAGCACGCAGTGGTTGAACTGGTCGGCCGGGATCGACTCGACCCGCTCGCCGGCCATCGTCATCGCCGCGAACGCGCTGTAGCCGGCCTCACGGAGCATCGTGACGGCAATCCCCGCCTTGTCCTTGCACACGCCGCAACGATCGCGGAACGTCATCGCCGACGGGTGGATCGTGTAGCCCTCGCCCTTGCCCATCGTGATGCCGGAATACCGGATCTCGTTCGCGCACCAGTGCACGATCGCGGCGATCCGGTCACGGTCGGTCTCCTTGCCCTCGAGCAGCTCGGCGACCTTCGCCTTGATCCCCGGTGTCGCGGCGAACTGCGACTCGTTGACGCCGAAGAACCAGCGCGACTTCTCGCGCCAGTCGCGAACCGTCGCCATCACGACCTTCGGGAGCTGGTCATTCGCGCGCGGCGCGTTCGGCTCGGCGCGAAACGCCGGGATCCCCTCGAGCCAGAACGAGTGGATGTTCGCGTCGTCGGTGACGGTCGCCTTGGCCTGCACGGCGCCGTTGTAGATCTCGTATTGCAGCGGCGTCTCGCGCACCGTCTGCACCGTGTAGTGCTTGCGGTGGATCGGCCGCCCCGCCCCGAACGCGACCACGTCGTAGTAGTGGCCGCGCATCGGGGGCACGTAGCGCTCGTCGCCGGTGGCCTGTTTGTCGTCGTCGCCCAGGTAGGCGATCATGAAGCCCTTCTTGTAGGTCACGACCTCCAGCGCATCGCCAGGCGCGAGGCGCGGCACGCGGACGAGCTTCATCCGCGCGCCCCAGTAGATCGCACGCTGCGGCTGCGGCAGATCGACGACCGATTCGAGGGCGACTTCGCGCACGCTGCCGTCGGCCCTCAGGATCCGGACGCGGCGCACGTCGACGACGTTGGACTGCGGATCGTAGTCGAAGCGGAGCGTCGTCTGGTCTCGCGCAGCCCGATCCTCCTGGATCAGCACGACCGTCCGCTGGTCGGTGTGGCCGAGGCCGCTCTTCTCGACGCGCACGCGCGTGCGGTCGAGGACGACGACGGCCGGGGCGTCGCCGTGCGCCGCCGCGGCTTCGGCGATCAGCGACCGCAACTCCGCATCACCGGCCGGATCGACCGGCTCCTGCGCCTCCGACCGTGCGACGACGAAGAACCACGCCGCCAGCACCCACACAAGCGAGAATCTCATCGTCGGTTCAGTCCCCGGTCTTCTCCTCGAGGTCTTCGAGCGACTCGAACACGTAGTAGACGAGCACCGAGTCCCACGCGACCGCGCACGGTGCGCCCGCACACCAGTCGTCGTCGTTGACGCCGTGCGGTGTCATGCCGGTCAGAAACACGCGACCGCCCTGCATCTCGAACGTCGGCTCCTCGATCACCGTGAACGGGATGTCGGGTTTCGTCGACAGCTCGCACGCGACCACCTTGCCGCTGAAGTCGGGAAACGTCATGTCACTCATCTTGCTTCACTCCGCGAGCGCTTCGAGCAGCGCGTTCAGGTAGGTACCGAGCATCTTCTGCGTCGACGAGACGCTGATCTCCTCCGACGGCGAGTGCGGGTTGCGGATCGTCGGACCGATCGAGATCATGTCCATCCCGTCCACCTTCTCGCCGATCAGCCCGCACTCGAGCCCCGCGTGGATCGCTTCGACGTTCGGCTTGTCGCCGAAGAGGCCCGCGTAGACGTCGACGGCGCGCGCGAGCAGCGCCGAATCCGGATTCGGCGCCCACCCCGGGTAGCCCGGGTCGGCCTCGCCGGTCGCGCCGAAACGCGCGCCGGTCGCGAGCCCCTCGTCGACGAAGCGGTCCATCTCCGCCTGGATCGAGCTGCGCGTCGAGGTCTGGACGTGGCCGTTCGTCGCGTCGGTGCGCACGACCGCGACGTTCTGCGACGTCTCGACGAGATCGGGGAACGCGGCGCTCATCCCGAGCACGCCGTGCGGCAGCGCGCGGAGCAGCCCGAGGAACCGCTCGGCCGCGTCGTCGGTCATCGGGGCGTCGGACTCGTCCACCGATTCGACCACGACCGCCAACTCGGGATCGGTGGCAGCGTGGGCCTCGCGCGCCGTCGCGAGCCACGCATCCATCGCGGTGCGCACCGCCGGCTCGTCCGCGACGATCACCGCCGACGCCTCGCGCGGGATCGCGTTGTGCGCGTTGCCGCCGGCGAACGACACGAGTCGCGCGCCGTCGACCGTCGCGAGCGCGTCGGCGAGGAGCTTCACGGCGTTGGCACGCCCGAGGTGGATCTCGACGCCCGAGTGACCGCCGGTGCACCCCTTGACCGTGACGCGCACCGCGCCGCCGGCCGCAGCCGCGTCGCGCGCGAGCGGCACGTCGAACTCGGTGTCGCGGCCACCGGCACACCCCATCGTGATCACCCCGTCCTCTTCGGAGTCGAGGTTGATCAGCAGCTTGCCGGTCAGGATCGACGGGTCGAGGTCGCGCGCGCCGGTGAGCCCGGTCTCCTCGTCGAGCGTGCAGAGCAACTCGATCGGCCCGTGCTGCACCGAGTCGTCGGTGACGAGACCGAGGCCCGCGGCGATCGCGATGCCGTTGTCCGCACCGAGGGTCGTCCCGTCGGCGCGGAGGCGGTCCCCTTCCAGCACGAGTTCGATCGGATCGGTGTGGAAGTCGAAGTCCTTGTCGGCGTTCTTCTCGCACACCATGTCGAGGTGCCCCTGCAGGATCACGACCGGTGCGTTCTCCTTGCCGGGCTTCCCCGGAATACACACGACGACGTTGCCGAGTGCGTCACTGCGCGTCTCGAGGCCGTGGGTCTTCGCGAAGTCGAGGACCCATGCGCGGATCTTCTCCTCGTGCTTCGACGGACGCGGGATCTTTCGGATGTCGTCGAACCGCGCCCAGAGGTGCTTCGGCTCGAGATGGGCAATCGGACTCGTCACCGGTCGCTTCCCTTCAGGTACGTTCGCAGCCAGTCGTGGATCGTGTTCCACCAAACCTTGGCGTTCTGCGGCTTGTGAATCCAGTGGTCTTCGTCGGGGAAGAACAGGAGTTTGGACGGAACGCCTCGAAGCTGCAGCGCCGTGAACATCTGCAGCCCCTGTGTGTAGGGCACCCGGTAGTCCTGCTCTCCGTGAATCACGAGCATCGGCGTCTTGAAGTTCTTCGCGAGCCGCACCGGCGACCACTTGCGATGCAGCGTGTCGTCGTCCCACGGCGCGCCGCCGAACTCCCACTGCGGAAACCAGATCTCCTCGGTCGCACCGTACATGCTCCAGTGCTCGACGACGCCGGCGTGGGAGACGAGGCACTTGAAGCGATCGGTCTTTCCGCAGATCCAGTTCACCATGAACCCGCCGTACGAACCGCCGGCCGCGCCGACGCGCGAACCGTCGATATACGGATAGGCCTTCACGGCGTGGTCGAGGCAGAGCATCACGTCCTCGTACGGCGCGCCGCCCCAGTCGCGCGACACCGCGTCACAGAACGCCTGGCCGTAGCCTCGCGAGCCGTGGAAGTTCACGATGATGCCGACGTAGCCCGGTGCGCACCACAGCTGGGCGTTCCACCGCCAGTGAAACGAGTCGGTGAACGCGCCCTGCGGCCCGCCGTGGATCAGCATGACCGCCGGATACTTGCGCGTCGGGTCGAAGCCGGGCGGGGTCAACACGAAGCCCTGGACCTGCTCGTCCTTGGCCCCCTTGAACCAGAACTCCTCGGCGCGCCCCATCTCGACCTTGGCGACGATCGCATCGTTGATCGACGAGACCTTGCGGGCCTTCTTCGTCGCGACGTCGAGCGCCCACACCTCGTAGGGTCGGTCGAACGCTTGGTTCGTGAAGACGAGCGTCTTGCCGTCCGGCGTGATCGTCAAGCCCGACGAACAGCCGTCGCCGAAGAGCTTCTCGGGCGCACCGCCTCCGACCGACACGCGGTAGATCGGCACCCGGCCGCGATCGGTCGCGGTGAAGTAGACCCACTTCGAGTCCGGCGACCAGACGTAGCTGCTCACGCTACGGTCGAGCGACGCCGTGAGTGCCGTGACCTCGCCCTTGGACCGCGGACGCAGCGTGAGGACGTTGCGATCCGCCTCGAAGCCCGGGCGGGCCATCGACAGGTAGCTGATCCAGCGACCGTCGGGCGAGAAGCCCGGCGAATGGTCGTTGCCCTCACCGACCGTGATCGCCTTCGGCGCGACGCCCGCGATCGGCGTCACGAAGACGTCGTTGTTCGTGTTCGTCGCCGGCTCGTCGGTCGCGTTGCGCGAGAACGCGACGACAGCGCCGTCCGGGTCGATCGCGAACCCGCGGCCATACTCGAGCGACACCGGCGGCGCGTCGGCGTCCCCGGGGCTGACGTCGACGACCTTCTTGTCGGCGATCGAGTAGACGAGCACATGGCTGCGCCGACCGTCGCGCCAGGCGTTCCAGTGCCGGTAGAGGAGCTTCGTGTAGACGCGCGCGGACGACGGGCGCTTCGCGTGCTCGGCATCGCGCTTCGCGCTGTCTTCGAGTGTCGCCGCCTCCGGCCACACCTGCGCGGTGAACACGAGGCGCTTGCCGTCGCTCGACACGGCGAAATCGCCGATGTTGACCGGCAGGTCGGTGACCTGCATCGCCTCGCCCCCGCCGGCGAGCGGCAATCGCCACACCTGCGACGAGCCGCCGCGCCCGGAACGGAAGTAGAGCCAGGCGCCGTCCGGCGAGAAGCGCGGCGCCGCGCCGTCTGACGTCAGGACGCGCGACGGGCCGCCCGACAACGGAACGAGGTGAATCGCTCGGGTCGCGCCGTTCTTCTTCATGTCCGGCTGCATGACCGTGAACGCCACCGAGCCGCCGTCCGGCGACACCTGCGGGTCCGACACGCGCCCCATCGACCAGAGGGTCTCGACGGTGAGCGGCTTCGCCTGGGCGGGCGCGAGCGTGACGAGCGCCAGCGCGATCGGGATCATTCGCAACATCGATGCTCCTTGGAGTCGGTTGTTCCGGGGTGTGCTTGGGGGATTCAGTCGGCGGCGAGACCGGCGAAGACGTCGCGGCGGAGATCGCCGACGAACGGGAGCTCCGACCGGATCCGAGAGACGCGCGACGCGTGCAGCTCGCCGAACACGACGGCCTCGTTCTCCGGCCCCTCGACCTGCGGGGTGCCGTCGGGCTCGATCACCGCCGACGCGCCGGGGTACTCCAGCCGCCCGCCGCGCCCGACACGGTTGATGCCGACCGCGTAGGCGACGTTCTCGAGCGCGCGCGCGCGTAGCAGCAGTCGCCAGTGTTCGACGCGGGCCGCCGGCCAATTCGCGATGTTCACGAGCACGGTCGCGCCCTGGGTCATCAGTCGACGGTAGAGCTCGGGAAACCGCAGGTCGTAGCAGACCGACAGGCCGAACGTCAGGCCGCCGTGCTCGAACACGACACTCGTCGCACCCGGCGCGTAGTGTTCGTGCTCGCGACCGAACGAGAACGGATGGATCTTCGCGTAGCGTGCCAGCTCGCCGCCGTCGGGCCCGATCGCGACCGCGTGGTTCTCGTAGCCGTCCGCCGTCCGCACCGGCAGGCCGCCGATCACGGCAACGCCGCGCTCGACCGCGATGCGCGTCAGCCACGCGGTCGTCGGCCCGTCGACCGGCTCGGCGACGCGCGCCGTCGCCATCGAGAAGCCGACCGCGAACATCTCGGGGAACACGATCAGCGACGCGCCGCCGCTGACCGCGCGCGCGACCAGGGGCTCGACGCGTCGCCGGGTGGCGATCGCGTCCTCCCAATCGACGTCGTGCTGGATCAGTGCGATTCGCATGGGGACAACGAGCCTGACACGGGTCGAAGGGCACGGATGGACGGCGGCGGGTGGCACACCGAGGGCGGCCGCGACACGGATCCGCCGGTGATATAGTAATCGAGATGCAGACTGCTACAATGCCCGTCCCATGCGATCGGCCCGGTCCCTCACGCTCCGTTTCGGAGCCCTCCTCGCGCTCGCTGCCGCCGGAGGGTGCGGCCCGGGGTCCACGCCGAACGACGAGGCCGAGACGGACCGCACGCCCGCGGTCGTCGCGCGAATCGGCGACGCGGAGATCCGCTTGAAGGTCGTCCGCCGCCACGCGGATCGCACCGCCCTGCTCCCCGAGCAGCGCGCCCGAACCAGACCGATCAGCGATGCACTGGCCGACTCGAACGGCAGGAGCGGCATCCTGTTCGCCTACCCGACGGACGACAACCGCTCGGCCCACGTGGACGACGACCCCTACGGCCGCACGACGGTCGTCGCGTTTCTCGACGCCGCGGGGAAAGTCGATACGGTGCACCGCCTGGGCCCCAAGGAAGCGGTCGCGCTGTCCGACGGCCCGATCCGGTTCGCGCTCTTCACGACCGCGACCTGCGCCGACGCGGTCGGGCTCGCCCCCGGGTCGACGATCGCACTGCCGAAGGATGCCGCCGACGGCGCGGAACCGGAGTTCGAGCCGATCCGCGACCCACCGCCGGTGGAGATCACCGTCGGGGGAAAACCGGTCCGCGTCGAGGTCGCGTGGCGCCACGAGACGCGGTCGCGGGGGCTGATGTATCGCAGCTACATCCCGGACGACACCGGGATGCTGTTCGTGTTTCGCGATGCGCGCGAACAGAACTTCTGGATGCGCAACACTCGCGCATCGCTGGACATCGCCTACATCGACGAAAACAATCGCATCCGCAACGTGTTGACGATGCGCGCACACGACCTCGATTCCGGCGGACAGTACCGTTCGCAGGGCAAGGTCGTGATGGCGCTCGAGACACGGGCGGGTTGGTTCCGAGACAACGGCGTCAAGCGCGGCGCCGAGGTCGTGCTGCCCGAGTCGGTCGCCGCGCTCCGCGCGAAGGCCGACCCGTAGCGGCGCGACGCCATCGAACAGAGGTCGCGCCACGCGCGCAACAACGACTCGCGACCTGGCTGGCCCCGGGCACGAGTGGCGGAAAGGGAGATCCGATGACGAACACCGCAGAGACCGCGAACGCGGTCAGCGAGGCCGCCGCCGCGGCGGAGATCGAGACGAGCGGCATCGCGACGCCGAAGCGAAAGCCCGCACGCCCTCCGAAGAAGGACGCCGCGAAGAAGAGCACCTCCAAGAAGGACAGGGCCAAGAAGGCCAAGGGCAAGAAGGCCGGCCGCAAGACGGACGGAGCCAAGAGCGCCAAGGGGAAGAAGAAGGACAAGAAGGGCAAGAAGAAGACGAAGGTCCCGGCGGACAAGTTCGTCCTCTACCAGGAGTCGGTGCAGAACTCCGAGTTCGAGGTTCGCTTCTTCCAGCGCGCCTACCGCAAGTTCCGCGGCACGACGCCGTCGGTCCTGCGCGAGGACTTCTGCGGCACGGCGCTCGTCTGCGCCGAGTGGGTCAAGCGCCTGCCCGAAGGGCGCGCGATCGGGGTCGACCTCGACCGCCCGACCCTCGACTGGGGCCGCACCCACAACATCGAGCCGATCGGCGACGATGCCGCCCGTGTCGAACTCGTGTGCGCCGACGTGCGCGACGGCGACAAGCGCGACGTCCGCCCGGACGTCGTCGCGGCGCTGAACTTCTCCTACTGCTGCATGAAGCGTCGAGCCGATCTTCGCGACTACTTCGCGTCGGTCTACCGCAGCCTCGACGACGACGGGATCTTCGTGCTCGATTGCTACGGCGGCCCCGAAGCGCAGCAGCCGCAGGTCGAGATCACCGAATACGACGGATTCGACTACGAGTGGGATCAGGACTCGTTCAACCCGATCACCGCCGAAGCGACGTGCTACATCCACTTCAAGGTCAAGGGCGGACCGCGGCTGGAGAAGGCGTTCCGCTACGACTGGCGCGTCTGGACGATGCCGGAGCTGACCGACCTGCTCGAAGAGGTGGGCTTCCAGAGGACCGACGTCTACTGGGAAGGCACCGACAAGAAGACCGGCGAGGGCAACGGCGTCTTCCGGATCTCGACGAAGGGCGACGACTCCGACGCGTGGATCGCGTACGTCGCCGCCGCCAAGCGGTAAGCCGCCGCTAGCCGAGTTCCCGCGTGAGGTCCGCGAGGGCCTCTTTCGCCGCGGGCGTCAGGTCCTTGAGCCGGCCGGCCTTCTCGAGTGCGCGCACCGCCGCCGTTCGGTCGGCCGGCTTCTCGCTGTCGAGCGCGCGCTCGGCCGCTTTCAACGCGGCATCGACGAGCAGGAACGACTTGCGCGACATCGGCTTGCCGAGCTTCTTCTGCGCGGCCTTTATCGCGGCGACGATCTCCGCCGTCGGGATCCCGCGACCGCGCTTGCCCTGTTGGTGCAGGGACGTCTTGTCGAAGCGCCAGATCTCGAGCCGCGGCAAGCCGTAGCTCATCGGGGCGTCGTCGCCGCGCAGATCATTGACGACGTCGCGACCGATCTCCTCGATCTGCTCGATCGTGAGCTGCGGCAGATGGGCGGAGCGAAGCTCGGTCTTGCCGTCCTTCCGCTTCACCTCGACGGTCTTCTTGTCGCCGCCTTCGAATCGGATCAGGTGCACGACGCTCTCGTTGCAGAAACGGATGAACTTCCGGTCTTTTCTGAAGGGACCCTCCAGCATCCGGATGCACGGCGGTCACGTGTTGCCGTGGATGTGCAACACGATCGGCACGTTGCGCAGCCGTGCCTCTTCCTTCGCCGCCTCGACCGACGTCCACCAGGTCAACGCGACCTTCTTGCGCTGCGCATCGGCGACGGAGCCGAGGCCGCAGACGAGCGCGACGAGCGCGCCCACGAGCAACCGGTTCATCGGCGCTCCTCCGATCACTTCACGGTCTTCTCGATCCACGCGAGCCACTTCGTCTCGAGTTCGTCGAGGTCGATCCCCTTGAACGTCACCGCGGTGACGTCGGCGTGTTCCTTGTTGTTCCGACGAGCATCGAAGCAGCGCATCAGCGCCTCGCGATACTCGCCACCCGACTCCCACATGAAGCAGACGAGCGACCAGGCCTGGAAGTAGGCGATGCTGCCGATCATCTGACCGACCATCGCGTTGCCCATCTCCTTGCCGATGGCCCCGCCCCGCGCGTCGAGATCGCCGCCATGACGCAGGTCGACCAACTCGCGCAAGCTGAACGGGAACGGCTTCTCGTCACCCTTGGAGAGCTTGACGAGGTCGCGCATGCCGACGTTCGTGTCGTCGACCTCGGTGTAGACGCTCCACCCGACGCGCCGCGACATCCGCGCCGAGTCGAACCGCTTCTCGTTGCGCTTGAGGAAGGTCACCTCGTAGACGGGGTTGTCGTCCTCGTCTTTCCCGAGTTTCACCTCGAGCGTGCCGATGAACTCGGCCAGGCCCTCGGAGAACCACCAGGTTCCGCTGGATGCCGGATCCTCGGTCTTGCCGAGTTCCTTGCGGTAGTGGTCTTCGAGCGCGTGCGACGCCTCGTGCGCGAGCTTGTTGCGGTCGAACGTCTTGTCTCGCGAACGGCGGTTCGTGTAGCCGAAGATCATCCGCTCGCGCAGTTCCTTCTCGTCTCCGGGCGTGTAGAACGCGGCCGCGCTCTCGACGTCGCGCTTGAGACCGCGAACCCGGCGGAACGCACGTCGGAACGACGGCTCGCTGTCGAACCAGAAGACCGCGATCGCCGTCGCGTCGCCACCCGTCCCGTCGAAGCCCGGCAGCTTGAAGCGCTCGCCGAACAGCTCGTGAAACCGGCGATACGTCGCACTCAGGATCGCACCGGTCTCGGCCAGTTCATCGCGATCCTGCCTCGGGAGACGGTCGTTGCGCTCTTTCGCGATCACCCACGGCATCGACGCGTGGTAGACGAGACCGAGGTCACGGAGTTGCTGGTCCTGCAGGAACTTTCGCTCGCGCGTCGCGACCGCCTCCTTGAACCACGGCTCCTCGATCCGCTTGTCGCGCTCCTCCTCGGGGATGTACGCACCGAGGAACTCGACCCGACCGAGGATCTCGTGCGCGTCCGCATGCAGCGGGTTTCGCTTGACGATTTCCTTCGCCCACTTCTTCGCCTCGGCCTTCGCCTCTTCCGAGCGCCGCTCGTTGAGGTAGTAGGCGAGTTCGTAGAGGTCGTCGATCGACTCGGGGTTCTCGTTGACGGTCGCGAGCAGCTTCTTGTATCCACGAACGGACTTGTACCGCGGCTCGGCCGGCTTCGGATCCGGCTTGGGCTTCGGTGCCGGCTCCGGGTCGACCGCCGGCTTCGGATCGGGCGCGTTGTCCGGCTTCGGCGGCGTCTCCTTCTCGGTCGCTTGCGACTCGCGCCGGTCCGCACGATCGTCGCGGTCGTCCCCCCCGCTGAACACGAAGAACGCGACGACGATCACGACGACGAGCCCGAGCCCGCCGAGGATCAACGGAACGGGATTGCGCGCACCTTCCGACGACCGGCTCGCGCCACGACGGCTCGATCGCCCCGCGGGACGGCGGGTCGGCGCACCGCTCGCCTCGTCTCCGCTGCTCGCCGTCCTGCGCGCGGCGCCGCGCGCACCCGGTCTCGGCCTCCGGTTCGCCATCGTCTGGTCACTCCCTGTCGTCGCTATCGACCGTCTCGAATTGGGGGTTTCGCGGGCGGGCCGCGGACGGAACCGCCTCGACGTCCAAGAGTAACGGCTCCGAACGAGACCGGGAACCCACAAACCGGTGCGGCGAATCGATCGGGATGCCGATACCCCCACGGTGGTCGCAGGAGGAGTCGTCCGGTGAAAGGCCTCGCTCACATCCTCGTTTTCGTCGCGCTCGCCGGCCTCGTGTCGTGCGGCGGTGGGGACGATCCGCCCCCGGCGAAGAGCCCGGCGGCCAAGCCGAAGACGGGCAAGCCGAACAAGCCCGCAGCCAAGGCACCGAACGCCGACCGCAAACTGCGGCGCGTTCAGGGCTTGCTCGACTTCGCGCCCGGCGACGCGGTCGCGGTGCTCCACGTTCCGGACATCAAGCGCACCCACGACGCGCTCCAGAAGACCGCGATCGCCGAGATCTGGCGGGAGCGCGAGGTCAAGCGGGCGCTGACGACGCCCCTCGAACGAGCCGCCGCCCTGTTCAAGAGCGTGCCGTTCACCGACGTGCTGAGCTACGACAAGGTCCTGTCCCAGTTGCGCGGCGAGATGATGATCGCCTTCGCGGCGCCGGACCGCTTCTGCGCAGCCGTGGACCTCGGGGACGCCTACCTCGAGGTGCACCGCCTCGTGCGGAGCTACACCCACGCCTACCTCGCGCTCGAGCGCGTCGACGGCCTCGACGTCTTCACCTACCGGCCGACGCACGGCGCCCGCACCGCGATCCCGATTCGGCTGTGCTTCATGCAGGGTCGCCTGCTCATCGGGGCCGGCGAGGGCACGCTCGACGCGATGCTCTACGGCGAGAACGACTCGCTGCGCGACCATCCGCGTTACGCGCAAGTGTGCGAGGCGACCTATGGCGCCCGCGCCGACTACCGGCTCTTCGTCGACATGGAGCGACTCGCGAGCCTCGGCACGGAGATGCTCGGCGAGCGTGGCCGCGCCGCGATCGATCTGCTCGGCCTCGACGCGGTCCACTCGCTCGTGCTCGCCGGCCACACCGACGGCGGTGCGTTCGTCGATCGGATCGCCGTCCTCACCGACGGGCTGAATCCGCTCGCGGCGAAGCTCTTCGCGAAGGGCAAGCCGGCACGCGAGACGCTCGCGCTCGTGCCGGACATCGCGGAGAGTTTCACCCACGTGCGGCTCGACGCCGTCGCGTTGTTCGACGTCGTCAAACGCGCGGTCGCGATCGCCGACGACGACGCGAGCGCGACCCTCGCCGCAGCCCTCGCGAAGGCCGACGAGTCGCTCGGGATGCCGCTGGAAGCCCTGCTCGCGGCATTCGAGCCGTCGTGGCTCCTGATGACGTTGCTCGACGACAGCGACGACCCGGTCTCGGAGGATCCGACCGAAGCGCTGCGCAACCACGCGTTCCGCAACGCCGTGCTCGTCGCGACGATGCGCTCGCCGAAGCTCGTCGAACAGGTGCTCACGCACTTGGCGGGCAGCGAAGAGGCGATCACCGCCACCCGCGCCGGCGGTCGTCCGGCGTTCGCGCTGAGCGACCGACGCGCCGGTCCGCTCGACCCGCTCGTCGTCCTCGACGGGAATCAGCTGATCGCGGCCGCCGATCGCCGGCTCGTCTTCCGCTACCTCGAGCGACGCGAGCAGTCGATCATCCGCAACCCGTCGTTCGAGTTCCGCTGGCGCGCGATGCCCGAGGGCATCTCGATGCTCAGCTACACCGACCCGCGCCCGACGGTCGCGAGGCTGCTGCCGGTCGTCCAGGCCGCCGCGACGCTGTTCGGCTCCCGGTTCGCCGACGACGGCGACGCCGCACTGGTGGCCCCCGACCTCGCCGACGCGAGCGTCCTGACGCGCCACCTCACGCCGATCACATCGCACTTCCAGGTCCGCGAGAACGGCCTGTTCCTCGACTCGCGTTCACCGATCGGCACGGCCACGCTGCTCGTCCCGGCCGCGGCGGTCGCCGCCGCGATCGTGCTGCCGAAGGTGATCGCGCCGGCGGCGCCCGCGAACCACGACGGCACCGACGAATCGACCACGACCCGGCCGATCACCCGGGAACCGACCGCCACGCGACCGTCGACGCCCACACCGCGCCCGCGTCGCCTGTCGATCTCCAACGACGAAGCGTCGACCCTCTACGCGCTCCGCGCACTGGTCAGTGCGCAGCAGGAGTTCCGCCGCAGCGCCCACGTCGACCGCGACGGCGACGGGGCCGGTGAGTACGGAACGTTCGCGGAGCTCGCCGGGGTGGTGCCGCTGCCCGGCTCCAACGCGCGACTCAGCCCACCGATCCTGACCGCGGCGTTCAGTCGCATCGCGGACGGGATCGTGACACGGCGCGGTTATCACCTGCGGCTCTACCTGCCGGGGTCCGACGGCGAGCCGATCGCCGAACAGAGCGCCGGCGGCGTGGACCCGCAGGTCGACCCGAAGGCGAGCACGGGCGCGTGGGCTGTCGTCGCGTGGCCCACCGAGGATTCGCGCGCGAAGCGCTCGTTCTACGTCGACCACGCCGGCCGGGTCTACACGACCGAGACCGAGTTCCGCGGTACCAACGCGCCCGCGATCGCGGCCCTGCTCGCCCGGGAGAACGACCTGCGCGGCGGCATCTCCGCCAACGGCGCCGCCCGCGACGGAAGCCGCTGGGTCGAAGCACGCTGACGACCACCCCAGCGCGCCGGGACGACGAATCGACGTCCCTTGCGCGTCACGGTCAACGCGTGCGCCAAACCCGCGCATCTGGACGCCGCCGACTTCCGTAGTCCTACAGCGTCCGAAACTCGAAGAACGAGATCACGACCTGCACCGTCAGCACGAGCAGCGACGTCACGATGATCGTCGTCGTGATCCCGTCCCCGACCGCATCCGGTGACCGCTTCGGCCGCTCGCCCCGAAAATAGGCGACGGTCGCGATCGCGAACGCCGACACGAAGTAGCGCAGCGCGACCCAGCCGGTCCCCTCGTAGAGTCGACCGTGGAACAGCTGGTCCCAAAAGTGCAGGGACATGTCGGGCTGCATGAAGGCGAAGACGATCGCGCTCGCGCACTTGGCCGCGAGGAAGGCGATCGCCGCGATCAACGGCGTCCCGAGCAGCACGGCCCACAACACCCCGGTCAGCAGGTAGCGACGGGGCGACGCGCCGAGCGACCGCATCGCCTCGAACTGGTGTGACGCGACACGGCCACCCACGTCCGCGGCGATCGCCGCCCCGCCACGAGCGGCCATCAGAATCGCGATGATCAGGGGCACGAGGATCCGGTAGAGTCCGAAGCCGAGCGCGCCGACGAGGTCGTCGAGGATCAGTCCTTCGGTGAACTCGCGGTAGGGCAGGAAGTGCAGCGTGAAGTAGGTCGTCACGAAGCCGATCACGAAGCCGGACAGACCGAAGTAGAGCAGTGCACTCGGCCCTGCGAACAGTCGCAGGAAGCCGACGAGAAAGCGCATGCCCCATCGTGGGCTCCGCCAACGCGGCACGAGGTGCCCGAGCGCCGTCAACGCCGCGCCGGCCGACGTCGTGGTCGACCCGAAGAACGCCGCGGTCGCCGAGACGGCCCGCGACGCGAGTGGCGCGGCAGCCGGAGGCGGCGCGACGCCCGGCTCGATCGCCGAGAGACGGGCGACCGCGTCGTCGCGCGCGACCTCTTCGATCCGACGCGTGGCCGGATCGATCAGCAGGACACGATCGACGTAGCCGACGAGGCCGGCCACGTCGTGGGTCACGACGATCGACGTCGTGCCGTAGCGCCGGTTCGTCTCGCGAATGCGCTTGGCCACGCGCTCCTTGTTCGCGGGGTCGAGCCCGCTCGTCGGTTCGTCGTAGGCGATGACCCGCGGCTGATAGGCGAGCGTGCGCGCGATCGCTGCCCGCTGCTTCTGCCCGCCACTGAGCGCATCGACCGGCGTGCGCGCGTCGAGCCCGATCTCCTCGGCCAGTGTGTCGGCCTCGCTGCGCGCCGCATCCCCGGTCGGTGGATCGTCGCGGTGATCCTGCGCGAATGCGACGTTCATCCCGACGGTGGTGCCCTGCAGCAACGCGTAGTCCTGGAACACGATACCGACGCGTCCGGTCGTCGGCCGGGCGTCGGGCGCGAGCACGTCGACGCCGTCGACCTCGAGCGACCCGTCGAGCGCGAAGCCGGCCGTCTCGGGGGTGATCAGGCCGGCGACCACCTTGAGCAAGACCGTCTTGCCGGTGCCGCTGGGCGCGCAGAGCAGAACGACCTCGCCGTCGCGCACGTCGAATGACGCGCCTTCCAGAAGCGACCGCCCGCCGGCGACGATCGAGAGGTCGGTCGCTCGCAGCGCCGAGCGTGACGCGTCACTCACGGATCGAACCGACGATCGTCGCACCGGCGGCCGGCGGCGCGCCCTCGGCCCGTGGCTCGATCAAGACCCAGGCGACGTCCTTCTTCAGCACGCGGCTTCGCAACACCTGGTTGAGCCGGGAGTTGATCCGCTTGCCATCGGGAGACAGCGCGATCGAGTTGACCACGTCCTTGATCACCGGTTCGAGCTTCGCCGTGACCTCCTCGACCGCTTCGCGCAGTCCCCGTTCGCGCCACTGCTCGCGGAGCAGTTCCTGCAACCGCTCGTTGCGCACGGTGAGATCCGCTGCGACATCGCGCAGCAGCCGAAAGAACGCGGGGTCCTCGATCACTTCGCCGACCATCGCGCGGAATGCGGCGACGACCTTCTCGTCGCGCATCGTCTGTCGCGCGACGGCACCGAGCGCGTTGACGATCTCGCCCGATCGCGCGCGCAGGATCGGCATCGCGTCCTCGTCGAGGTAGCGCTTGAAGCGCGCGGCGACCTGCCCCTGGTCGGTGAACGGCACGAGCTCGAATGCGTAGCGGACGCCGAGCCCCATCACCGGCAGTCGCGCCCACAGCTCCCGCCCGATTTCGGCGAGCAGCGGCTCGAACTCGCGCTGCCCGACGCGCCACGCGACCTCCTGGACCGCCGGCATCAACTGCTGCTCGAACGCCCCGCTGCGATGCGTCTCGACGAGTCGGCGGAACCCGTCGGCGTGGTTGGCGACCACGCGTGGGATCTCGCTCTCGTAGAAGCGGAGCAGTTCTTCGAGGCTCGCCCGAACGACCGGCCACAGCGACGCGGCGATCGCCGCTTGCTCGGCGTCGTAGAACGCGCGCCACCGATCGCGAATCGACGCGAGCCGGTCGGCGGGCAACAGCGTCTGCACGATCCACTCCGCCGTCGCGGGCACGGTCACGAACGTCGAGTCGACCGCGCCCGTCCAGCGCGCGACCGCGTCGGGGTAGAGGTCGAGGTCGAGCGCGAGGCCGGCCCCGTCGTCACGAATCGCGGCGATGCGGCCGATGCGCCGCAGGAAGCGCTCGGGGTCGGGGGTCATCACGAGCCCCCCCACCTCGGCCTCGGGTCGCGCCGGCAACCGGACGGTGATCCGGTGGGCCGGCACGGACGCGAACGACGTGAGTCGATCGAGCGGGGCCGCGGCGGGGCCGTCGGTCGCCGCCCAGATGCCGCCGCCGAGCAGCACGGCCCAGATCACGATGCCGACTGTCGTGCGCACGTCTCCTCCGTTTCGCGAACCGCCGTGGCGCAGTGGCTACTCCGCTGCGACCTCGCCGCTGCCGTCGTCGGCAGCCTCCGGCGTCCGGTCGTCGTCGCGGCAGGCGCGCGCGCGAGCCGCGTGTGCTCGCGCCTGTGCCGTCCGGCCGAGCCGGTCGAGCACGAGGGCGAGTTCCTCGTGGACCCACGCGGCGTCCGGAGCGCTGTCGACGAGTTCCCGCAAGATCCCGAGCGCGTCGAGGTGATACCCGCGATTGCGCAAGTAGGTCGCCTCGAGCATCGCACGCGCGATCGGCGACGCACATCGCTTCGCGAGCCGAGCCCGAAACGCCTGCCACTCCGCCGCATCGTCTTCCGACGCGACGAAGAACGCCTGTTCGTCGCGCATCGGGTCGGCTTTCCAGAAAAACGAACGACCGCGTTCGAGCGCACGACCGCTCGGCGGAAACGAGCTGATCGGCCGGTCCGTCTCCCAGCGCAGGCGAATGCGCGCGGTGTCGTCGCGGATCTCGATCCGCACCGTACCGTCGACCGAGCCGAGGTGGAACGTCGGTCGTTGGGAGAGCACCTTGCCGCGCGGTGCGAGCGCGATGCGGGACTGCGCGACGGCCTTGGAGCCGAGCAGGTCGGCCAGCTCCGTCGCGCGCGCCTCGGCGTCGCCGAAGCGAATGCCGCGGCCGAGCCGCAGCAATACCGTCTCGCCCGCGTCGTCGAATCGGAGCAGGTCACCCTCCGCCGAGAGCACGAACATCGCCGCGCCCTCTCGCGTGCGGATCCGGTCGCCGCGCGCGAGCGGCTGCCCGAGGTGCGGGAGGAGGCGGCGTGCGGCGCCGTCGCGACGCATCGCGACCGCGCCGTCGACGGCGACCACGCAGCCCGGTGCGTCGAGTTCGAGGTAGCGCTGGCGCCCACCGAGGAAGTAGGCGATCGACAGGGCGATCAGCACCGTGGCCGCCGCGACGGCGGGCACCCACGGAAACCGCCGCGGGCGCGAATGGTCGACCGACGGCTGATCGTCGACCAGGCGGGTCAGCTCGCGTCGGCAGACCGCGCACTCGGAGACCCGACGCTCGAACCGCCCGCGATCGCCGGCGTCGAGCAGACCTCGCGCCAACAGGCTCAGCTCCTCGTCGGTCGGGCAGCGCCACGGCTGTCGCGCGTGGACGCAACCCGGCCGCGGGATGCCGGATTCGCTATTGGACGGGGGAAGCGTGGTCACCGAGGGGGCCTCCGCGGGGATCGCGTCTCGGCGAATCCCGACCGACGGATCCGCCGGTCACATTGTAGTCGCTCGGCGGGCAACCGCATAGGCCGGCCACGCGGCCGGGAGCAGGCGGTCCCGTCGAGGCGCGGCGGCTTCGACGGGACGCCGGAGGCGTGTCAGAGCCAGACGGCGTTCGACGTGCGAACCGTCGAGCCGCGCAGCTGCTTCTTCAGCGACTGCAGTTCCTTGCGCAGCGAACGAATCTGGGCCTCGAGGCGGTCGATCTTGCGCGCCGCGTCGTTGCGGTCGCTCTTGTCGGCTCGCCTGCTCGTGCGCTTCTTCGCGCGGGGTGCGCGGTCCTCGCGCTCGATCTCGACCTCGATGCGCCGGTCGCCATCGCGATCGCGACGCAAGCGGTAGCGCTGTCCCTTCGGTGCCGCGCGGAAGCGCAGCCCCGGCACGACGTGATGATCGTGGTCGAAGTGGAAGTGAAGCCCGTGCTTCTTCAGGCCGCGGAGCGCGTCCTGCATCTGCTCGTGCAGCCCTTGGATGTCGAGGTCGATGTCGACGTCCTCGCCGTGGTGCCAGCGAAAGCGCGGCGGGACGATGTGCACGCGGCCACTGTGGTCGCCGTCGTGGTCGCCGCGGAGCTCGAGGCCGTGCAAGCCCTCGAGGAGCCCGCGGACCTGCTCGGGCAGTTCGATCGCGACCTCTTCGTCGCCGAAGCGCAGCGTGAGTCGCTTGCCGTCGGCGTGTGCCTTCGCCCGCGCCTTCTTTCCGGAGCGCTTCTTCGCGCCACGCTTCGCCTCGCTCTTCTTCGAGCGGGTCAACGCCTTCAAGTAGCGCTTGGCCTCGTCTTCATCGAGGTCGCCGAAGACCTCGACGTCCTCGTTCACGACCTTGCCGTCCTTGATCACCTGCTTGACGATGATCCCGCCCGACCGGCTCGTGACGTCCTGCGCCGCCAGCGGCGTGGCGAGCAGCGCCGCCGCGCACATCACTATCCAACGTTTCATCTCCGGGTCTCCTTCGATCCAGAAGTGGGCACTACTCTCCGCTCGAGGCCATCCCGTTCGATCAGCGCCACAGGTACATCTGCACGCCCGCGTGACGCTGGAGCGTTTCCTCGAGTTGTTTCGTCAGTCGAATCACCCCGGCATCCATGCGGATGTGGATGATCGCCTTCGAGAGCGGACCGACGAATCGCGGGTCCTTCTCGACCAGCCGCGCCGCGACACCGATCGCTCCGTCGTCGCCGGCCCGCACGCCCTCGAGCACCGGCAACCAGATCGCCGGCGACACCTGGCCACGCTCGATCATCTTCGACGCGATCCGGTTGATGCTGTCGAAGTCGCGATGGAACATGCGGCCGACGAGCACGTGGATCGCCTGCGACGGGTCGTCGACGTCGCGCACGTCGGCATCGAGGTCGACCAGGCGGCGGCGCATCGCGGAGACGCGCTCGGTCAGGCTGTTCGCGACCGCTCGAATGCGCGACGCATCGGCGGTCGCGAGCGAATCCAGCGCGCGGGTGTAGGCGACGAGTTCGCCGTGCAGTCCGCGCATCCGGTCGTGCTTCGCGGTCAGCGACGTCAGGCGATGCGCGTCGGAGACGAAGCGCTGGCCCACGCCACCGTCGAACAGTTCCGCCGCATGCTCGCCGTCCTGGCTCGCGATCCGCGACAGCATCTCGGCACCGGCGATGTGGTTCTCGACCAATCGCGGCAGTTGATCGCGGCTCAGCTCGGCAAACTCGGCCGTCGTCTCATCGGGTCGGGTCGGATCGTTCGCGTCGCCGAGCCAGAACGCGAGCAAGTGGGTCACGCCGAGCCCCACCACGATCAGCGCCGCGGCGAGCAGTTGATCGCGCGGCTGGCTACGGATCCACCGGATCACGCCGCCCGTCGATGCGACGCCCGCCTCCGGTCGCTCGACCTCGGCCAGCGACAGCGCATCGAGCGGCGACGGCACCGATCGCGCACTCGGCCGCGGCCAATCCCGCAGGCCACGCGCGAGCTTGCAGCGGAACGTGTATTCCTCCGCACACGACCGGCACGCCGCGAGGTGATTCTCGACACCGAGTTGCACGCGCTCGTCGGCTCGGCCGTCGAGCAACGCATCGAAGTGCTTGCGCACGCGCGAACATCTCATGGCAGTCATTCTCAACGCTACTCTCACAGCCACTCTCGGCTCACGATTCGTCGGCCGTGCCCTCGGCGCCGCCCTCCGCGTCGAACAAGCGCCGGCGATTCGCCTGCGCCCACGTCGTGAAGCGGCGCCGCGCCTTGCGCAGTCGGGCACCGACCGCCTTGACGCTGATGCCGAGCAACTCGGCGACCTCCTCGTATCGCTTCCCCTCCAGGTCGATCAGCACGATGATCTCGCGCTGACTCGGCCGCAGACGCCCGAGGCCCTCGTGGAGGAGCGCCTCGCGCTCGCGGGCCGCCGCCTCGTCGACGGGGCTCGTCGCGTCGTCCTCGACGTCGATCGCGGCGTCGTCGGCGCCCACCAGCGACTGCGGCCGCCAGCGTCCCCGGCTTCGGAGGTGATCGACCGCGAGGTTGCGGGCGATGCGGAAGATCCACGGCTGCAGCGGCCGACACGGGTCGTAGCGCGCTGCTTCCCGGAACACCCGCATGAAGGTCTCCTGGAGCAGATCCTCGGCCGCGAGGCGGTCGAGGACCATGCGGAGCAAGAAGGCGAAGACGTCATCGCGATACCGCTCGAACACGGCGTCGAACGCGTCCCGATCGCCGCGCCCCACCCGCACCATCGCGAGCGGGCCGGACAGGGAGGACTCGTCGTCGGCAGACCGCGCCTGCCGTGCGTCCGACACCGACCGCGGCTCCGATCGAGCCGGGGGTCGGGACCTGGGTTCTCGTTCTTCGACCATCCAGGGCCCCTATACGTGCCGCCGCATCGTCGGACTACCCGGCGCATCGGGAAAAGATCCGTGACGATCGGGTCGTGACGCCGGGTGCACCGACCGTGGAACGAAAACGGGCTTCGACTCGTAAGTCGAAGCCCGAACTAGTCTTGTGGGAGGAGATGAGGCTGCGTAACCGTCTCGCCTCTGCGGGACTTATCGACCTTCGGGCGCCCCGTCTTGAGCGGATTCCGCTCCTTTTTTCCGCGTGCGAAAACCGGCCGTCGCCAGCCGGGCCTCAACGGCGACCGAAGAGGCGTGCGAGCCGCCCGAGGAGACCGCCCGGGGGCGGCGGGCCGGCGTCTCCCTCGGCCGCGTCGAGCTGTTCGAGGACCTCGATCACGCGCGACCGGACGACCGCGGCGGTGGCCGGGCGCTTCGACGCATCCCGGTGGATCATCTGCTCGACGAGGCGGACGACCGGATGGGCCAGGTCCGCGCGGCGCTTGCGAATCGGGACGAGCTTGCCCTGGAGCGTCTCGGCGAGCATCTCCTCGGTCCCGGCGCCCTTGTTCGGCGCCTCCCCGGTCAGGAAGAAGTAGAGGGTGACGCCGAGCGAGTAGACGTCGGAGCGCACCGTGAGCCGATCCCCCCGGATCTGCTCCGGCGAGCAGTAGCCCAGCGTTCCGAGGAACATCCCCGCCCGCGTGATGTCCGGCCCGAGACTGGCCTGGATCGGCTTGGCGATCCCGAAATCGAGCACTTTGGTCACCCCGTCGGAGCGCCGCATCACGTTTCCCGGCTTCAGGTCGCGGTGGATCACGCCGAGGTCGTGGACCGCCTCGAGCGCCGACGCCACCTGGTCGATGACCGCGAGGCTCTCGCGCAGGTCCATCGGCCCGTCGCGCTCGACGATCGTCTCGTAGTCGGTGCCGTCGACGAACTCCTGCGCGATGAACAGCACCCGGCCGACGCGGCCGAGCTGGTAGATCTTGACCACGTGGGGATGTTCGATCTGCGCGAGCACTTTCGCCTCACGCTTGAAGCGATCGACGGTTTCCTGCGATTCGCTCGCCTCGGGGCTCAGCACCTTGAGCGCGACCTTGCGGTCAAGCGCCGGCTCGACGGCCTCGAACACCGTGCCCATGCCGCCCTTACCGACGATTCGCTCGACCTGGTATTGGGCCAAGCGTTGACCGACGAGGTCCTGCGGCTTGCGGTAGGGCTTGTCTGCACCCATCGACGTCGTACCGGTGTTGCGCGTCGCCGCGTTGCGCGACGACACCGTTTCCGCGTTCCATTTGCCTTGCTTCGTCGGAGATCTTAGCGCCACCGTGCAGGGAAGTCCCGCGCGAATCGAAACGCACGATTCCCCTTGATTCGCTGTGTTTCGCGCGTTCACGCGAACACGACGACGACGTCACGAACGTGCGCGACTCCCGGGGGCCAGAATCCTCTTGAGTTCGTCGCGTCCACAGTTCATCATGACGCGCGTCGTGCAACGCGAGTCGTTGGCGCGACACGTCACTCACTTCGCGCCTCGTACCGCTTCATGATCATGCCGCTTCATGAGCCGGTGACGCGCAAGCGGACGACGATCGAGAGAACGAATAACCGATCCCGATCCATAGAGACGGCGGTTCAGGGAGGGTAGGACGCGAGCCCGGGCGGGTTGCCCGACGACGTCGCCCGGGTTCCGTTCATCCGTGCGCGCCGCAATGGCGCGCGGCTCACTCGGCCTCGCGTCGGTACGGTTGCCGTACCGGCGCGCGCCGGTGGCTTCCCTCGATCCCCCCCCCCCGGTGTCCACCCGGGTTCACCCCCCGTTCATCCCCAGTGTCACGAGTGCGTCATGAGCGCGTTCGTCGCCCCGGTTCGTCCGGCGGTGCCGGGGGTGGTGGTGGCGGCGGCGGAAAGACCGACTCCCACACACCGGTCGCCCAGCCCGCGAGCCGACCCGGCAGCTGGTAGACGCCGACGACGGCGATCGCCGCCATCTGCGTCCCGATCGCGGCCGGGAGTTCCACCGGTGCGAGCCCGACCGCGGCGATGCTCTCGGGGATGTGGTAGCTCTGGTGGCGGTGGCAGTAGTGAAACGGTTTGAACGCCGCACCGCCGACGCTGTCCCCGAATGCCGACGGCCCCTTCGTGATCCGGGTCTGCTCGAAGAGCTCGAGCTCGCGGCGCTCGGTTTCGGTCAGGCCTCGGTAGCGGTGGGCCAGCGGACGGAAGATCAGTGAATGGCGCTCGCGGTCCAGCGTCGCGCAGCCCGTCGGCACGAGCGCCCACGCGATCAGGATTCCCGTCCCGATCACTCGCCTCGGCGCCATCGCACGCTCCGTCCCGCTCTCGACTGTCCCGCGGCTACCCTCTGCGCCGCGAATGCTCTATGCATCGAGTGTATCCTCCCCACCCCCATGCGACCACGTCCACTGCCCGGAGCGCCACGATGACCGACGTCACCGCCCTACGCGATCGCCTCCTGTCGATCCTCCGCGCCGAGTCCGTCCGGACCGGCGAGTTCACTCTCGCGTCCGGCAAGAAGAGCGACTTCTACGTCGACGGGAAGAAGACCACGCTGCACGCCGAAGGCGCCTACGGCGTCGGTCGGCTGATGTTCGAGCAACTGCGCGGACGCGGCATCGGCGCGGTCGGTGGGCTGACCCTCGGCGCCGACCCGATCGCGACGGCGATCTCGGTCGTCAGCCACCTCGAGGGCGAACCGATGCAGGCGTTCATCGTGCGCAAGCAGTCCAAGGGGCACGGCACCACGCGGCAAATCGAGGGCTACCTCCCGACCGACGGCACGCCCGTCGCGATCGTCGAGGACACGACGACGACCGGCGGCTCGGCGCTGCAGGCGGTCGAGGCCGCCCGCGAAGCCGGTGCCAACGTCGTGACGGTCATCACGCTGGTCGATCGCCAGGAGGGCGGCGAGGCGAACATCCGCGCCGCAAACGTCGAATTCGAGACGATCTTCCGGCGCGAGGAAGTGTTGGAAAAGCCCGCCGGCTGAAACTAGTTCTCCCCGAGTCCTCCCCGCAAACGCCGGTCCCCCACCGGCGACGCCCCATCTCGAAGAGGTACCACCGATGGCGTACACGACCTGCACCGTGCCGGCCGACGGCGCGAAGATCACGCTCGACAACGGCGTCCTGAACGTCCCGGACAACCCGATCATTCCGTTCATCGAAGGCGACGGCATCGGGCCGGACATCTGGGCCGCGTCATCGCGCATTCTCGATGCTGCCGTCGAGAAGAGCTACGGCGGCACGCGGCGTATCGCGTGGATGCAGGTGCTCGCCGGCGAGGCGTCGTTCCAGAAGCACGACACGTGGCTGCCCGACGACACCGTCGAGGCGTGCCGCGAGTTCCTCGTCGCGATCAAGGGCCCGCTCACGACGCCGGTCGGCGGCGGCATCCGGAGCCTCAACGTCGCGCTCCGCCAGCTCCTCGACCTCTACGCATGCGTGCGGCCGGTGCGCTGGTTCAACGGCGTGCCGTCGCCAGTGAAGAACCCCGGCGACGTCGACATGGTGATCTTCCGCGAGAACACCGAGGACATCTACGCGGGCATCGAGTTCGAGCTGGGCAGCGAGGACCGCGACCGCTTCCTCGCGATGCTCCGCGAGCACTTCGCCGACCGCTTCAGCAAGATCCGCTTCCCCGAGACGTGCGGGATCGGCATCAAGCCCGTGTCGCGCGAGGGCACCGAGCGTCTCGTGCGCGGCGCGATCCGCTACGCGATCGACCACAATCGCAAGAGCGTGACGCTCGTGCACAAGGGCAACATCATGAAGTTCACCGAGGGCGCCTTCCGCACGTGGGGCTACGAGCTCGCGGAGAAGGAGTTCGGTGACCAGACCTACACCTGGGAGCAGTGGGAGCGGACGAAGGCCGACAAGGGCACCGACGCCGCGAACGCCGAGCAGTCCGAGGCGCTCGCCGCCGGCAAGATCCTGATCAAGGACGCGATCGCCGACATCACGCTGCAGCAGGTGCTGACGCGCCCGCGCGAGTTCGACGTGATCGCGACGCTGAACCTGAACGGCGACTACCTGTCGGACGCCCTCGCGGCGCAGGTCGGCGGCATCGGCATCGCGCCCGGTGGCAACATCAACTACGCGACCGGTCACGCGATCTTCGAGGCGACGCACGGCACGGCGCCGAAGTACGCCGGCCAGGACAAGGTGAACCCGGGCTCGGTGACGCTCTCCGGCGTCTTGATGCTCGAGCACCTCGGCTGGGCGGAAGCCGGCCAGGCGATCATCGCCGCGATGGAGAAGACGATCGGCAACAAGTACGTCACCTACGACTTCGCCCGCCTGATGGACGGCGCGAACGAGGTGAAGTGCAGCGAGTTCGCGGATCGGGTGATCGCGAACCTGTAATCTCGGTCGACGTGGATCCCGCCACGACCCTCGAGGCCGTCGCCGCCGGTGACGGCCTCGTCGTGTTTCTCACCGGCGCCGGCATCTCCGCCGAGAGCGGGATCCCGACGTTCCGCGGCCCCGAGGGCTACTGGACCGTCGGCTCGACGCACTACGCGCCGGGGGACCTCGCGACACGCGCGATGTTCGCGCAGCGCCCCGACACGGTGTGGAGTTGGTATCTCCACCGCCGGCGCGTGTGTGCCGATGCGAAACCGAACGCGGGGCACGAGGCCCTCGTCGCGATCGAGCGTGCCCTCGGGGATCGCTTCCGCCTGATCACGCAGAACGTCGACGGCTTGCATCGCCGCGCCGGCAGCAGCCGCACATGGGCGATCCACGGCGACATCGGCACGATGCGCTGCGCGGCCGAGTGCACGCACGACCTCGCCGCGAACCCGATCCCGGTCGACGAGCCGCCGGACGCGTGGACCGACGCGCGACGCACGGCCCTGACTTGCCCCCGGTGCGGCGAGTGGATGCGCCCCCACGTGCTCTGGTTCGACGAGTACTACGACGAAGCCTGGTTCCGCTTCGACAGCTCGATCGCCGCCGCCAGCGATGCAGCATTGCTCGTCACCGCGGGCACGTCCGGCGCGACGAACCTGCCGATGCAGGTGGGTCGCATCGCCGCCGCCCGCGGCGCCACGTTGATCGACGTGAACCCGGAACCGAACCCGTTCGCCGACCTCGCCCGCCGCACCGGCGGCCACGCCTGCACCGGCACGACCTCCGAGTGGCTACCGCGCCTCGCCCGAGCGTTCGCGGGCACCACGTAGTCTCTCGCGGCCCCATCCCATCCGCGGGGTCGGCGCTACGGCTGAATCGTGAATGACGTCGTGTTCGAAATGCCGCGAATCCCGCTCGGCGCCCTCGCGCTCAACGTCACGAACGCCGAATGCACGACCGTGCCTGCGAGGGCCGGGAACGCGGGTATTCGGACGCTTGCCTGCGCCTGCCCGGCAGCGTCCGCGTTTCCCGAGTAGCCCGAGAATACGGTGGGGAGCACATTCTGGATTGTCGCGATCAGCAAGCCATCGACAGCGAGATCGATCCGCCGCGGTCCGACGCGAATCGGTCCGGTGCCCAGGGCGGATGCGACGCGGAACGGGATGAACGCGTCCCCCGTGGTCAGTGCGAGCGCCAAGACTGTCCCCACTCGTGCCGCCCCTACGGCACGAAGTCCGACCGACGAGAGTCTCGCGACAACCCCATCTTCGCCTCCGGCTTGGGCCGGAAACGGGGCCCGCGCCGACATCGGAAAGTCCTGTGACAGGGTCGAGCCGCCAACCGTGGTTTCGCCGGTGGCGTCGGTAGCGACTGCGCGCAGCGTATCATTCATCGAGCCACCCAGATAGCTCGAGAACACCAAGCGATTCGCGCTCAGGTCAACGCGCGCGACGAAGCCGTCCATGCCGCCGTTGTGCGTGGCGTCGAAGGTCGCGGCCGTGGTCGGAAAGTCCGTTGAAGCGGTTGCCCCGACGACCGCGACGACCCCGAGCGACTCTGGCGCGAGTGCGTACGCCGCATCGTTGCCCGCCCCGCCGAAGTACGTCGAAGAGAGCAGTTGCGACCCGTCGGGTGAAAACTCGGTCAGAAAGGCGTCGTTCGCCCCGCCCGCGAATCCAGGCTGAAGCGCGCTCGGCGTCGTCGGAAAGTCGACCGACGCGGTTCGGCCGGCGACGACGATGCTACCGGTCGATGAGAATGCGATCGCCTCGGATTCCTGCGCCTGGCTCCCCCCCAGTTGCGCAGAGAACAGGATGGAGCCGACGCTCGACAGCCGCGTGACGAATACGGACTTGGCTCCGCCGGATCGATGCGCCCCGGCGGAGTACGGGAAGTTCGGAGAGAACGTCCAACCCGTGATTGCGACATCACCACCGACGTCCGCAGCAATCGCATACGCCTGCTCCTGGGCCGAGCCGCCGATGTAGCTCGAGTGCACGAGGCGCGAACCGTCGCTGGTGAGGCGAGTCACGAACGCATCGCCATTCCCGCCGGGAGCGGGCTGCACGGCGTTGAATACGGGAAAGTCACCGGACAACGTGAAGCCGGCAATGACGGGTTCCCCGTTCGCGCCCCACGCCGCTCCGGAGAGGAAGTCCTGGCCGCTGCCTCCGACATACGTCGAGAACGCGAGTGCCGACCCGCTCGGATTCAGCCCGAGCACGAATGCATCGCCCCCACCCGGAGCCGACCGGGTCAACGCGCCGGGCGTCGTCGGAAAGTCGGTCGACGTCGTTACACCAGCCAGGAGAATCGCACCCGTTGACGACACGTCGCAACAGAATCCAGCGTCCGTCCCGGTGCCACCGATGAACGTCGCGAAGTCCACTCGCTCGCCGTTCGGAGACAAGCGAACGACAAACGCATCGTCGTTCCTCAGCGTGCGATTGTATGCACCCGGTGTGGTGGGAAAATCCGGGCTCTGGGTGCTGCCGACGACAACGACCCGTCCAGCGTTGTCGAGCGCGACGTCCTCGACTCGGTCAAAGTTGCTCCCGCCGACATGCGTCGCGAACACGAGCCGAGGATCCACGGTCAACGTGGCCCCCGCACTCCGGCGCGACGCAACGAGCCCCACGACGTCCTCGCGGAGCGGAACGAAACGAACGTCGATGGGCTTGCGACCGCCGGCCGGGCATTGCTCCCAACTGATCGGCCGGGTCATTCGGAAGTCGCCGGCAGCCGTCTTGCAAATCAAGTCACCGCGTGCATCGACTTGCACCGAGGAGGCGCCTTCGCACCGCAGCGCCACGTCGCGGAGGCGCGCGTGCGGCGCGAGCACCAGGTCGTACTCGATGGAACGATCCCGTGCGACGCGAAATCGAGCCTGGATCCCCGGATACAGGTCGTCCACGCGGACCGCATCGTACGCGGACGCCACGAAGCCGTCATGACTGCGCGGACCGATGAACCGGTAACGCACCCGACTCGGCATCTCGCCGCTGAGGCTCGGCTCCGTGGACGAGTCGACGAACGAGAAGCGCAGCACTGCATCGGGATCGACGTGTCGACCGGTGAGGCGCACACAGAACCCGCGACGCTGCAGCGAGGCAAAAAGTGACTGCGTCTTGATGACGAACCGCGTTTCCTGCCGCCATTGGCCACGGTTCTCAATGAACTTGCCGTGCACCTCGCTCGCGAGGGCCCTGCTCCGGCTTCGCTGGTTCGGCGCTTGCGACTCTACGGCACAGAGGGACGCGAGAACGGCGAACGCGCCACATGCGAGGATCACCACGCATCGTGGCGAGCCCGTCACTTCGCCTGCGCCTTCAGCCACTTCGCCCAGGCGTCGTCCAGCGCGGCGACGTCCTCGCCGAGCGCTTTCTTGAACGCGGCCTCGGGCGCTCCGCCCTTGACGACACGCCCGACGAAGTCGAGGAAGCGCTCGCGCTGACCGTCCTCGAGGAGGAAGGTCACGAGCGACCAGGCGATGTCCGGTGGGACGTACTTCATGCCGAGCTGCACGGTGTTGATCGTCACGTCGTCACGGCCCTGCTTCTTGAGCCACTCCAGGAGCTGACGCGCGACCTCGTCCTGTTCGTCGGTGCGCACGACGATGTCGACGAGCTTCATCCGGTCAGAGGACTTCCCGAGACGGGCGAGCGACTTCTCGTCGGCAGCACCGTATCGGTAGCCGCCGCGCTCTTCGTCCATCGCGACCCGGGCGAGGTGTTCGGCGATGCCGTGCGTGACCCACTGGGGCGTCATGCCCTTCTTGTTCAGCGCCGCCTCGACCATCGACAGCGCGGCTTCGCGCACCATCGGCGCGACGCAGCCGTGTAGCGCGAACGGATCGGCGCGCTCGGACACGCGATAGACGCACCAGTGCGGATTGCGCGACCGGCGCTCGCCCCAGCGCGGGGTCTTCGAGTCCCAGTAGAGGTTCCACGCGTTCTCGCTCGAGAACCAGAACAGCGGCACGACGACCGCCGGGTCCTCCGGCAACTCGACCGCATCGGCGAGCAACGCACGAAACGCCGGGTAGACGCCGGCGAGCAGCTCGCGCGCCTTCAACCGCGCCTTGCGATCCTTCCGCTCGTTGTCGGCACGCTCCTTCACGACGACGAACGGAGGGGCATACGCATAGCGAAGCCCGATGTCGAGGAAGCGCTGTTCGCTCTTGACCTCGTTGTGCAGCACGCCGGACGCCTTCTCGAACCAGTCGCCGTCGACGAGTGCCTTCTGCTCGGCCGCGGGAATCGGCAGGTCTTCGACGAGCGCGAGCTTCAGGAAGTCGAGCGCCTCCGGCGTATCCGGATCCTCGTCGAGCATCTTGCGGTAGACCTTGCGCGCCTCGTCGTGATACCGCTCGTGCTTGACGCAGAACGCGAGGAGCTCGGCCCTCGCCTCTTCGCGCGCCGAACGCTTCCCGCGCCGCGTGCGCGCCACGAGCCCCTCGTAGTCGAGCTGGATCAGATCCGGGACCGGCTCGGCAGGCTTGTCGTCTTTCGCGACCTCCTCGGCGGGCTTCGGATCGTCGTCGACGGGCACCTCGTCCCCGCCGATGAACGCGAAGATCCCCACCGGCACCGCGATCAGGAGCGCGATCCCGCCGATCACGAGCGGCGACAGACCGCTCCGCGCCGGTGCGGTCAGGTGACGCCCGCACTCGCACTGGAATCGCCGACCCGGCTTCATCGCGGAGACGTCGTGCTCGGCCTGGCACTTCGGGCAGGTGAGCGTCGGTTCCGTCTTCCCCATGACACGACCCTTCGGCAGTGGCCGGCCCAGTCCGGCGCGCCGAGTATACCCCACCATGCACCGATGCGCCGTGATCGCATCCACCGAGCGCATCCGGTAGACTGCCGCCCCATGTCCACCGACCGACGAGACCACCCCCTCGAACTCGACACCGACACGATCCGCGCGCTCGTCGACACCGCGATGGCCCGGATCGTCGATCACCTCGAGTCGATCGACCGCCAGCCGGGCTACGGGCCCGCACTCGAGGGGATCGACCGCGCGCGCCGGGCGGTCGAGCCGGAACCGCCGACCGACGGCGAGCCGTTCGAGTCGCTGCTCGACTGGCTGTTCGACGAAGCGATCCCGTGGTCGTTCACGACGCCGGGCCCGGGCTACCTCGCATACGTCCCCGGCGGCGGCATCGTTCAGGCGGCGCTCGCCGACCTGATCAGCGACACGACCAACCGCTACGTCGGTGTCTTCGCGGCCGCGCCGGTGCTCGCGCAGGTCGAGGCGAACGTACTCCGATGGTTCGCGTCGATCGTCGGGTATCCCGACACCGCGCGCGGCTTCCTCGCGTCGGGCGGTTCGCTGGCGAACTTCTCGGCGCTCGTGACCGCCCGTCGCGAGCGGCTACCGGAGAATTTCCTCGCGGGAACGATCTACACGTCCGACCAGGTCCACCACTGCGTGACGAAAGCGGCGATCCTCGCCGGGTTCCCGGAGCGCAACGTGCGCCGCTTGCCCGTCGACGACGCGTTCCGACTCGACGTCGACGCACTGCGCGAGGCGGTCGCGCGGGACCGCGCAGACGACGCCGCGCCGTTCTGCATCGTCGCGTCGGCCGGCACGACGAACACCGGCGCGGTCGACGACCTCCACGCGATCGCCGACGTCGCGCGCGACGAACGCCTGTGGCTCCACGTCGACGCGGCATACGGTGGCTTCTTCGCGCTGACCGAGCGCGGGCGTCACGCGATGCGGGGACTCGAACGTGCGGACTCGATCACGCTCGACCCCCACAAGGGGCTGTTCCTCCCCTACGGCACGGGCGCACTGCTCGTCCGCGACGGCGACGCGCTCCGTCGGGCCCACGCACTGTCGGCCGAGTACCTGCCGACGATGCAGACCGACGACGCGTTCGTCGACTTCAACGAGATCTCGCCGGAGCTGTCGCGCGACTTCCGCGGCTTGCGCGTGTGGTTGCCGATCAAGATGCACGGCATCGACGCGTTTCGCGACGCACTCGACGAGAAGCTCGACCTCGCGGTGCGCGCCCACGACGGGCTGCGCGCGATCGACGGGATCGAGATCGTCGCCGAACCGCAACTGTCGACGGTCGTGTTCCGCGCGGTGCGCGACGGACTCGACGGCGTCGCGACCGATCGGCTCAACGAACGCCTGCTGGACGCGATCCATGCGCGCGGCCGCGTCCACCTGACACCGACCCGTGTCGGGGGTCGATTCGTGATCCGGATCTGCGTCCTGTGCTTCCGCACGCACGCCGACCGGATCGACGACACGCTCGACGCGATTCGCACCGCGCTGCCGACGCTCAGCTGACCGCCACGTCCATTGCCATCGGGCAGCGCGGGGGCTATCATCGCGCGACATCGACGTCCCCGCACATGGAGCGCGCATGGATTTCCTCAACGCGATCAACTCGGTCATCTGGCACGAATCGGTACTCTACTTCGTGCTCGGCTCGGCGGTCCTGTTCACGATCTGGAGCTTCTTCGGCCAGTATCGCGCGCTCACGCACGGCGTCGCCGTCATCCGCGGCAAGTACGACGATCACGACGACCCCGGCGCGATCAACCACTTCCAGGCACTGTCGGCCGCCCTCTCCGCAACGGTCGGACTCGGCAACATCGGCGGCGTGGCGGTCGCGATCGCGCTCGGCGGTCCCGGCGCGGTGTTCTGGATGTGGGTGATCGGCTTCTTCGGCATGGCGCTGAAGATGGCCGAGGTGACGCTGTCGATGCTGCACCGCAACACCGACGACCGCGACAACCCGCACGGCGGGCCGATGTGGGTCGCGATGAAGGGGTTCAAGGAACTCAACCCGTCGCTCGCCGGAGCCGGCAAGTTCCTCGGCGGGTTGTTCTGCGTCACGCTGCTGATCTCGTCCGTGACGGGCGGCAACATGTTCCAGTCCTGGAACGTCGGCAACCTGACGCGCGACTACTTCCAGATCCCGACGATCGTCACCGGGATCGTGCTCTCGCTCGTCGTCGCGGCGGTGATCCTCGGCGGGATCAAGCGCATCGGTGCCGTCGCGGGTCGGATCGTGCCGTTCATGTGCCTCGCCTACATGATGGCGGCGCTGTTCGTCGTGTTCAACTTCATCGGCGAGGTCCCGGAAGCGCTCCGCCTGATCGTCACGTCGGCCTTCAGCCCGACCGACGCGCAGGGCGCCTTCCTCGGCGGCACCTTCGGCTATGCGCTGTTGTGGGGAATGAAGCGCGCGCTCTTCTCGAGCGAAGTCGGGCAAGGCTCGTCCCCGATCGCGCACTCCGCGGCGCGGACGGACGAGCCGGTTCGCGAGGGAATCGTGGCCGGCCTCGAGCCGTTCATCGACACGCTCGTCGTGTGCACGTTGACGTCCCTCGTCATCATCTTGACCGGCACGTGGAAGCGCGATGCCGCGGCGACGTTCGCCACCGCACCCGCGTGGAGCGACACGGTCGACTCGGCCGGTGATCGCACGTGGACACTCGCGGGGGCGGAGTTGCCCGCCGAGACGACGGAAGCATGGCATCACAACATGGGCGTCTTCGTGATCGCCCAGGCCGGCCAGAACGACGACACGGGCAACCGCCTTCACAAGCTGAGCGGGATCGTCGCCCTCGAGAAGGGAAAGCCCGCACGGGTCGAGTGGAGCGGAAGCGTCACGTCGATGGAGCCCCCGGTCCTGCTCTCCAATGCGATCTACGCGGACTACGCGGGCGCGACGCTCACGGCGAAGGCGTTCGATCGCGTTTCCGACGGACTGGGCCAGTGGCTCGTCACACTCGCGGCGTGGTTGTTCGCGATCTCGACGATCATCTCGTGGAGCTACTACGGCGAGCAGGGGATCGTCTATCTCCTCGGCGAGGGTGCGGTATTCGGGTATCGGGTGATCTACTGCATGCTCGTGGTGGTCGCCTGCGTGCCCAACCTGATCAAGACCAACGCCGAACTCGACGCGCTGACGTCGCTCGGAACCGGCGTGATGCTCGTCGTGAACATCCCGTTGACGTTGTTCTTCGGCAAGAAGGCGATGCAGGCCTATCACGCCTACGTCGCGCGCCTCAAGGACGGCTCGATGGAGAAGCCCCACGCCGCACGTCCGCTCGCCGAGATGATGGAAGAAGACGATTGACGGAGCGCACGCGCCGACAACGGCTGGTCGACCTCCTCGAGGCCCACGAGCAGTCGTTCGAGGGATTGCGGGTCGCACTCGGCGTCCCGGTGCGCCAGCTCGAGGACGACCTCCGTCACGTCGAGCGCAGCGCGAAGCAGCAGGGCGCGACGCTCGCCGTCACGCCGGCAGAGTGCGAATCGTGCGGCTACGTGTTCCGTGATCGCGGGCGCTACATCACGCCGGGCCGTTGCCCGAAGTGCCGGGGCGAACGCATCCAGGACGCGGTGTTCGCGCTCGAAACCCAATGACCGGCGGCTTCGCACGCGGAGTCGGCGGGGTGATCGTCGGCGCCGCCCACCTGCTGCGCCACCCGAAGCTGTGGCCGCTGGCCGCGGCGCCGGCCGCGGTGACGCTCGTCCTCTACGCAGTGCTCGGCTGGCTCGCGTGGCGCTACGGTGCATCGCTGTCGACGTCGCTCACCGCCGGCGACTGGGGCTGGTTCGCGTGGGTGAAGTCGATCATCGGCGTCGTCGTCCCGATCCTCGCCGTCGTCGTGTGTGCGGCGGTCGCCCTCGTGACGTTCACGATCGTCGCGACCGCGATCGCGAGCCCGTTCCTCGACATGCTGTCGGTGCGGGTCGGTCGAGCCGCCGGCGAACCCGAGGCCCGTGCCGTCTCCGCGCTTCGCGGTGCAGCCCGGTCGGTCGCCGACCCGGTGCGCGGGGTCGTCGTCCAACTCCTGATCCTCGTCGTCACGTTCCCGTTGAACCTGATCCCCGTCGTCGGGACCGTCGCGTGGCTCACGATCGGTGCCTGGATCACCGCGTTCGACTACTTCGACTTTCCCCTCGCTCGACACGGCTACGCGTGGCGCGAGCGATGGCGCTTCCTCCGGACCCATCGCGCGACCGCCCTCGGCTTCGGCATCGCGGTCTTCGGCCTGATGCTCGTGCCGTTCGCGAACCTGCTCGTATTGCCGATCGCCGTCTCCGGATCCACGCTGCTCTTCGCCCGCCTCTCCGCCGACGCGGTCTCTCGCTGAGAGCCCTCGCTTCGGCTCTGAAAGTCGCTACAATCCACTCGGGCAGATGTTGATCAGGAGATATCCAGGATGAGTGACCGTCCCGTACGCACGACGACGAGCGCCCTCGTGGTTGCGCTGTGGCTCGCCGCGTTCGGCGCCGCCACCGCGCAGGTGAAGGCACCGGACAGCTTCGAGGCGCCGTATCGCAAGGCGTCGACGAAGGTCGACAACAGCACCAACGAAGTGCGCATGGTGTGGCAGCACCTCGTCGAGATCCCGTACGCGGGCTGGCTCCAGCTCAAGTTCGCGGACTACGCGCTCCCCGGCTCGAGCTACGTCGAGATCACGTCGTTCAAGGACGGCGCGAAGCAACGCCTCGACCGCGCGATGATGCAGCGCTGGTTCCCGCGCTCGGCCTACTTCAACGGCGACGCACTGATGGTGCGCCTGTTCGCCGGCCCCGACACGACCGACGTGCACCTCGACCTCGCGGCGACGGTCGTCGGCGTCGCGCCCACCGGCAAGGACACGATCTGCGGACCGACCGACGATCGCGTGAACTCCAACGACCCCCGCACGTGCCGCCTGCTCCCGATCGGCTGCACCGCGTGGATCGCGACACCGAACGGGCTGCTGCTCACCGCCGGCCACTGCCTCGGCGGATCGAACCCGATCGTGCAGTTCAACGTGCCGCAGTCGACGAGCGGCGGGACCCTGCAACACCCGCCGCCGCAGGATCAGTACACGGTCTTGCAGGAGCTCGCGGGCGTCGGCAACGGCACCGGATGCGACTGGGGCATCATGCTCGCCGGCACGAACAGCCAGAACCAGACGCCGCTGCAACGTCAGAACGCGTTCTTCGTGCTGCGCACGGTCGCACCGGGCGCGAGCGACACGATCCGAATCACGGGCTACGGCAGCGCGTCCGGCTCGCGCAACCAGACGCAAAAGACGCACATCGGCCCGTTCACGACCCTCGGCAACGGCGCGAGCTGCAACGGCGCCTACCGCTTGCAATACCAGACCGACACGACCGGCGGCAACTCCGGATCGCCGGTCATCGACGAGGCGACGAACCAGGCGATCGGCATCCACACGCACGGCGGATGCAACTCCAACGGCAGTGGTGCGAACTCGGGCACGTTCTTGCTGAACGCCGATTTCCAGCGCGCGCTCAATGCACCGATCCCGCAGCCGCCGGGACCGCTCGCGCCGGGCCACCTCGTGCTGTCCGACGAGGGTACGTTCGACAGCCTGGTCCAGATCGACACGTCGACCTTCGGAAGCCAGCCGATCTCCGGCAGGTTCTACACGCGTGCCAACGCCGTGACGATGGCCACCGACAACTCGTCGATGGTCGTGCTCCAGTCGGGCACGTTCGGAACCTTCGCGAACGAGTTGCTCAGCGTCGCCAACAACGGTGCGACGTCGACGATCGCGACCTTCGGCTCGTCGATCGGCGGGGTGCACGGCGTGGACCTCGGCCAAGACGGCAACTGGGTCGTGGTCGCCGGGGACAACCAGGTGCGCCGCGTGTCACCGGCCGGTGCGGTCTCGGTGATCGGCACGCTGCCCGGGACGACGAACGCCGTCACACACGACCACGAGACCGGCAACCTGCTCGTCGTGACGACCGGCGGTCAACTCCTCGAAGTCAGCCACACCGGCGCACTCCTGCGGACGGTCGCCTCCGGGCTCGGGCAAGCGGCCGGCGTCGACGTATCGCCGACCACCGGTCACATCGTCGTCATCACGAGTAGCGGCCCGCACGTCCGGACGATCAGCCGTGCAGGCGCCACGGTCAGCTCGTTCAGCCTGACGAACGCCTCCGGCGTCAAGGTCGACGACTCGACCGGCAACTACCTCTGCACGCACGGTGACGCGGCCACCGCGTTCACCCCGACCGGCACCGCAATCACGTCGTACGGACCGGTGCGCGGGTTGACCGCAACCGGGATCGAGATCTACGGCTCGCGCGCGGTGAGTGGCCGGGGATCGGCGCAGCCCGGCACGAACTACTCGGTCGACTTCGCGTTCCCGAGCATGCCGGGTGCGAACTACCAGGGCGCCCTTTCGCTCGGCCAACGACCCGGCATCTCGGTCGGCAGCGACACGATCCACCTGCGGATCGACACGCTGTTCAACCTGTCGCTCGTCGGCACGTTCGTGTCGAACTTCGCCGGCACGCTCGACGGCGCGGGCACCGCGACCGGCGCGATCGTGATTCCCGCGGGCGCACCCGTGGGTCTGACGATCTACTGCGCCGCGATCGCGTTCCAGGGAAGCCAGCTCCGCGTCAGCAACACGATCGGCGTGACGCTGCGGTAGGTCGATCCCGACGCACGAAAGAGCCGTCGCCCGGTCACGACCGGCGCGACGGCTTTTTTCGTACCGGGCCCGCGCGGGGCGCCTCCTCGCGTTGCAGCGCGGCCGCCTTGGCCTCGACCGCGCGGAAGACGCGCAGCAGGTTCTCGCCGAGGAGCTTGCGGATCGTGTCGTCGTCGTGGCCGCGGCGGATGAGCTCGGCGACGAGATCCGCGTAACGGCTCACGTCCTCGAGGCCGTCCGGACCGTGGGCGATCCCGTCAAAGTCGCCGCCGATGCCGACGTGGTCCGCGCCCGCGGTGCGGATCACGTGCTCGATGTGGTCGGCGGCGTCGGCGAGTGTCGCGCGTGGCGCCGGGTTGCGCGCTTCCCACTGCTTCAAGCCCGCGGTCCGGCCCTTGTCATCGTCGCCGAGCTTCTCGCGGAGTCGCTCCTGCTCGGCCGAACGGCGCTCCGTCCACTGGCGCAGCCGCTCCGACAGGAACTGGGGCACGAACGTGACCATGCACAAGCCCCCGTTCGTCGCGAGCCGCTTCAGCACGTCGTCCGGGACGTTTCGGACGTGATCACACAGCGCGCGCGCCGAGGAGTGCGAGAAGATCACCGGCGCACGCGTCACGTCGAGCGTGGCGCGCATCGTCTCGGGCGATACGTGCGAGATGTCGACGAGCATGCCGAGGCGGTTCATCTCGCGCACGACGTCCCGACCGAACTCGCTCAGCCCCCCGCACTTGCCGTCGTCGGTGCAGGCATCCGCCCACGGCGTGTTCTTCGAGTGCGTCAACGTCATGTAGCGAACGCCGAGCCGGTAGAACATCCGGAGCGCACCGAGCGATCCGTCGATGCAGTGCCCGCCCTCGATGCCGAACAGCGACGCGATTCGCCCTTGCTTGAAGCAGCGCTCGATGTCGTCGGCCCCGAACGCGAGGCCGAAGCGATCCGGATACTTCTCGACCATTCGGTAGGTGACGTCGATCTGCTCCATCGTCGCGGTGACCGCGGACCCGCCGGTGAACGAGACCGGCACGTAAACCGACCAGAACTGCGCACCGAGGCCCCCCTCGGCGAGCTTCGGCAGATCGGTCTGGAGCCGCGGATCGCGCTTCGTGATGTCGAGCTTCTCGACGTCGTTCTGCGCCTTCGCACGATACTGCCACGGCAGATCGTTGTGGCCGTCGGTGAGCGGCACCTCGCTCAGCAGGCGGCGCGCTCGCGCCGTCGGCGCCTCGTCGGGGTCCCCCGCCTTGGGCGCGCGCATCGTCGAATCGGACTCGGGTCCACATGCGGTCACGAGCCCGGCGACGAGCACGATCGACAGTCGGTTTCGGAATCGGCGCATCGCACTCCCCTACGGTTGGTCTGGCGATCCAGCGTCGCTCACCGATCGTCCCGACGCAAGTGGATTTCCGTCACCGCACCTCGCGCCGCGCGAATCCGACGAACGCGGCGACCGCCGCGACGATCGACCAGACCGCGAGCGCGACGACGTCGCCCCACGCGACGTGTCGCTCGGCGACGATGCGCGCCGGCTCGTAGTAGCCGAACGGGGTCGCGTAGCCGAGCCACGCGAGCGGCTCACCGAGTTGCGCGCCGAAGTCGAGCAGCAGAAACGCGCCGACGAGGCCGGCCGCCCAGCCGACCGCTCGTCCGCGGTTGGCGCACCGCGTCGACACCGCGAGCGCGATCGTCCCGACACACCCGACGAACAGCCAGCCGTGCAACCACACCGGCGCGAACCGCGTCACGTAGTCGTCGACGTCGAGCCCGAACAGCGCGATCCCGACCCGGTGCCCGAGAAACAGGCCGCCGACCGCGAGCGCCGCGCCGCCCCACAGCACGACGAGCGAAGAGAGGATCACCGTCGCCCGCGACACCGGGTGCGACAGCACGAGGTCCATCGCGCGCGTGCCGATGTCGCCTGCCGGGGTGCGACTCGCGATCGCGATCGCGGTCCCGACGATGACGAGGAGCGTCAGCGGGTGTTTGTACCCGACCGCGAGAAAGCCGTGGGCGCTGAAGATGTCGACGTATTGGCCGCCGAGGAACGCGCGAAACGACTTCGGCAACAGGTCCAGCAGGTGGGCGAAGTTCCGGTCCGGGCGCAAGCTCGAGAAGAACGCCGTGAAGATCACGCCGACCGCGACGAGTGCGAGCGCGCCGATCGCGACGACGAGGCGTGAGCGTCGGAGACAGATCGCGAGGTAGGTGATCATGCCCCCACCGATCCGGCGGCCTCGGTACCGCGGTAGTGGTCGAAGAAGACGTCCTCCAACGACGGCGGTGCGGCGACGACGTCGATCACGTCGTCGATCGGCAGCGCCCGGACGAGCGCGCCGATCGGCCCGACCACGCGCGCGACGAACCGGGTCGGCGTCGATGTCTCGACGACGACGCCCGGCACGTGCACGTCGCCGACGACCGCGCCGTCGCGCAACGTCACTTCGACGCGCCGCGGTGACCGGGCCCGCAACTCGTCGACGCTCTCCTGCGCGACGAGCCGTCCGTCGAACACGAGCGCGACGCGATCGCACACCGACTCCACCTCGGGCAGGTTGTGGCTCGAGAAGAACACCGTGCGCCCCCGCGCACCGAGATCGCGCAGGTAGTCGAGCAGCGAGCGCTGCACGACCGGATCGAGGCCCGACGTCGGCTCGTCGAGGATCGCGAGTTCGGGATCGTGCTGCAACGCGAGCACGAGGGCGAGTTTGCGCTTCATCCCGGTCGAGTAGCCGCCGACGCGGCGCGCGAGGTCGGCCGGCCGAAGCGCCAAGACGTCGAGCAGCGTGTCGCGAAGCACCGGCGGACTCGAACGACGCAATCGTGCGAACCGATCGAGGATCCACGCGCCCGTCAGCTCCGGGAACAGCTCCGCTTCGGCCGGCGCGAACCCGATCCGTTCGAAGCGCGCGGGGTCGCGGCGTGTGACGTCTCGGCCCAGGACCCACGCACCGCCGCTCGTCGGACGCAGCAGCGAGAGCAGCACGCGAATCGTCGAGGTCTTGCCCGCACCGTTCGGGCCGAGGAACCCGAAGCGCGCACCGCGCTCCACGACGAGCCCGACGTCCTCACAGCCGCGCTGCGCACCGTAGAACTTCGTCAACGCGATCGTCTCGATCGCGAGCGCGGGGTTCGGACTGCTCATGGCCAACGCATAGCTCGGCCGGCGGCGGCGAACAAACCGTACATGCCGACGGCCGATGCGCCCCTGCACACCGGCCGTCGACAGCGATCAGCGATCTCGACGGAAGCGCTCGAACCGCTCGAATCGCTCGGGACGATCGTCGCCGCGCCGGCGCTCGAGCCGCTCGCGCCGCGAACCGGCCCGACCGCGCTCGCCGAACCCGCGCCGCGGCCCGGCCTTGCGCCAGCCGCGTCCGGAGCCCTGACGCCCTTCCATCCGGCGTCCGTCGCGCGGCCGATCGAAGCGCTGACCGCGCTTGCCGCCACGGCGCATCTCGCGGCGCGAGCGCTCGCCGTCATCGCGACGCCAGCCGTGCCCGTCGCCCCGCTTGCCCCGGCGCATCTCGCGGCGGTCGTCGCCACCGCGCAGCGCGCGCAAGCGCTCGCGAAGGCGGCGAATCTCCGCGCGGATCTTCGCGCGCTCTCCGCCGTCGGCGCCACGCCGGCGCTCGAGGCGACCGCGCGCGCCCCGCTTGGCGCGACGCCCTTCGTCGCCACGGCGCATCCGCGGTCCGCGCTTGCGGTCCACGCGGCGCTCCTTGTCGACGTCACCGGTCTCGACGCGCGGCTCCGGTCGCTCCTGCGCGGCCGCCGACACCTCGAAACCGCCCGCAATCCCGAGTGCGACTCCGATCGCACCGGCGATGATCTTCCGATCGAACATCGTCGATCTCCTTCTGTTCACATGGCTCACGAGCGTCCCCCACGGCCCCCGCGGCCTCGTCCGCCCTCGCCCCGCCCGTGACGACCCCGCGGCCCCGGAAGGTCGCGGCGGTCGCTCACCTGGTCGAGCGAGCGCTTGATTCGTTTGATCTGTCGAGAGTCGAGGAAGCGCGCGAGCTTCGGCTCGATCTCCTTGGCGATCGCGCGCAGCTCCCCGCGCAGCGCCTCGCGCGCACGGCGGTCGCGCCGGGCGCCGGACTGGCGGTGATCCTCGAGCAACTCGACGATCTCCTTGCGCGCGCGCTCGAGCAGCGGCTCGAGCCGAGCGATCTGCGGCCATCGCAAGCGGGCCTCGACCGCGATGCGATCGATGTCGATCGTGACGTGCTCCTGGGCCGACGCTTGCCGAGGCCGTTCGTCGCGATCGAATCGAATCGGCCGCCGCTTGATGTAGTCCGCCGCACGCGCGAAGAACGCGCGCACGTGCGGATCACGTTCGTCGCGGCGCGCGCGGATCAGCGCGCGAATGGCCGGCGGTCCCATCACGCGCAGCGCCTCGCGAACGCTGTAGCGCACGCGCGGGTCGTCATGGCGTGCTTGCTCGACGAGTCGCTCGATGTAGTCGCCCGACGACGCGCGCTGCCCGGCGGGCTCGCTCGCGTCCTGTGCGCGCACGCTGCCGACGACGGTCATCGTCGCAATCGCGACCCACGCGATCGTGCGCGGTGCTGGGTGAATCGCTCGGCTGCGTCTCATCGTGGCTCCTGGCCCCTCCATGCCGATGATCCGTCGGCCACCCCGGTTTCGCAGTGGAAAAAACCGCGCGATCAGCGCTCGGTCCGCGCCAGCTGGTTCCGGTAGCGCCGCCAGAAGCCGCGCCACGCGCGCACTTCGTCGGCGCCGAGCGCGTCGAGCCGCTCGGCATCGCGCGTCGGTGCGAGCCGCACGTCGTGCTGCCACGGCACGATCCGACGCCGGAGCACGACCTCGGCGTAGCCCTTCGTTCGCGCCCCGACGACGGTGAACCCCGCATCGAGCCACGCACGGGCACGCGCGAGCGAGGCTCGACGGTCCGACACCGCCCGTGTCTCGTCGAGACCGGCCGCGATCGCCGCACATGCCGCGGTGAACTCCGCCGTCGCATCGGTGCGCGGCCACACCGGCCCATCCGGCCCGAACGCCGCCGCGAACAGCGCCTCGGCACGCGCCGGATCGCCCATCTGATAGACGACGGTCGCGGCCGCGCGCGCGTCGGACGCGCCGAGGTCACCGCCGTCGCGGAGCACGGCCGCGATCGGCATCGCGACGTCGAGGCGGCGCTGCAGTCGACGCAGCGCCTCGCTGCGCCCGCCGGGTCCCGCATCCCGACGGCGGCGGGTGAGGCGGACCGCGTCTCGCAGGCATGCTTTCGCGTCGTCGTAGCGCCCCATCCAGTAGAGGGCCTCCGCGCGCACCGCGGCCGCGTCGCGACGATACGGCGTCCGCATCAACGGCTCGAGCACCGTCGCGGCACGCGCGAAGTCTCCGACGCGGACGAGGTGGTGCCCGAGTTCGGCGCGTACGATCAGGCGATCGCCGCCGGTGCGCAGCTGCGCCTCGAGTTGCTCGACGCGACGGTTCGGGTCGCCCCCGCGCTCCGGACCGCGCCCCGACCACCCGCGCATCGCCCGCTCCAAGCGCATCCGCAACCGGCGCGCGCTGTCGTCGATCAGACGGTTGTCGCGCTCGGTCCGCTTCCGCGCGAGCTGCGCCGTGAGCTTCTCGCGCTGCTTGACGTCTTCGGCACTGAGCGCCTCGGCCTTCGCGAGGTAGGTCTCGGCCTGAACGGTGTCGCCGAACTCGACCTCCCACAGGGCGAGTTCCATCCACGCGGCCGAGCTGCCCGGGCGGAGGGAGCGCGCGATCATCGCGTGTCGCTCCGCGGCCTCGGACTCGCGCACCTCCCGGTAGAAGCGGCTCAGGTGCAGGTTCACCCAGAAGGAGTTCGGGTAACGGTCGAACGCGTCGACGAGCACCGCGATCCCCTCGCGCGGCTGGCCCGCCGCGCTGAGGCTCAACGCGAGCAGGTCGACGCTCGATGCCGGCAGTCGCTCGGTCTCGGAGGAATCGGCGAGTCGGCGCAGCGCTTCGAGGTCGGCGGTGAGCGCCGCGTCGCGGAGCGCACCGCGCCACGGGTCGGGATCCACCCGCTTCGCGGCGGCGACGATCCACTCGACCGACGTCTCCGGCGTCGCGTCGTCGCCCGCCTCCGCGCCGAGTTCTTCGGAGTGGTGGCGCCGGTCGTAGCGACGGAGCGCCCAGTCGTCGAGCACCGACCCGAGCGCGGTGCGCGTCGATCGCGCGAACGACCGGATCGCATCGTCGAGTGCGGGCATCGGCGAGCCGGGCTGGACGCCGATGTCGCGGAGCACGCGCGCGAACTCGCGTTCGACGGCCGCCGGGTCGTTGTCGTCGAGCAAGCGGAGGTCGTCGAGGCGGTCGCGACGGTCGAGTCGTTCGACCGAGGCGGTCGCGCGCGTGCGCAGTGCATCGACCTCGTTGCGGATCGCGTCGCCGATCTCGCCGGACGCGGCCAGTTCGGACGCGCGCTCGACCGCGACCGTCGCCGAGACCCAATCGCCGCGCCCGGCGGCGGTCTGCCCGTCGAGCAGTGCGCTCCGCACCCGATCCTCGAGGCGCTCGCGGCGGTCGGCCGCGCGACGCTCGATCCACCACCCGCCGAGCGCAACGAGCGTGATCGACGCGACGACCGTCGTCGCGAGTGCGACCGTGAGCCGTCGCGACTTGCGCTCCTCGACGACGCGCACCTGCGCGGCCGCCGCCTCGACGCGCGCCTCGGTCGCGCGCCGCTCGACGGTCGCGAGGTAGGCGTCGATCTCCTGGGCGACCGACGCGGCGTTGCGCGGGCGGTCGGCCGGGTCGGGCTCCAGGCACTGCCGCGCGAGTCGGATCAACTCCGGGTCGGCACCCGACGCGTCGAGGCGCGCCCGCGCATCGTCGAGTCGCGCGGCCGCGGCATCCTCGATCACCGCGCGGTCGCCGGCGCTGCGATACGGCGGGTCGCCCGTCAGGATCTCGCACAGGATCGAGCCGAGCGCGAACACGTCGGCCCGCTCGTCCAGGCGATCGACGCCGCCCTGCGCCTGCTCCGGGGGCATGTATGCCGGCGTGCCGTAAATCGAACCTGCGAAGGACGCCGAGCCGTCCGGACCGCTGCGGACGGTCGCGACCGAGTCGCCGGCCTGGCTCGGCCGGCGCAGCGTCTCGTCGGCGACGCCCCCCTTGGCGAGCACCTTCGCGAAGCCCCAGTCCATCACCTGCACCTCGCCGAACGCGCCGACCATCACGTTCGCCGGCTTCAGGTCGCGGTGGATCACGCCGCGCGAGTGCGCGTACGCGATCGTCTGACAGATCGTCGCGTAGATGCCGAGGAAACGGCCGCGATCGGAGGGGTCCTTGCGCTCCGCGAGCAGTGCGGCCAGCGTGCGCCCCTTGACGAGCTTCATCGTGAAGAACGGCCGGCGCTCGCCGTCGAGGCCGAGGTCGTAGACCGGCACGATGCCGGGGTGCTGCAACTGCCCGCCGATCTGCGCCTCCTCGACGAAGCGCTGCAGCAACTCGCCGTTGCCGCGGTGCCGATCGCGCAGCACTTTCAGTGCGACGTCGCGGCCGAGGTTCGTGTCACGGCCCTGCAGCACGACGCCGATTCCACCGCGGGCGATCTCGCCGAGCACCTGGTAGCGCTGCGTCGACTCGAGCTTCTGATCGGTGTGCACGTCGAGGATCGGCGCGTCGCCGCCGTCGTCGCCGTCGCGCAGGAACACGCGCGACGTGTGGCCGATCCGCGCTTCGATCCGGGCGAGGACACTGGGCGGGCCCGATGCGCCGTCGTCCTCGTCGCCGTCGGCGAACGCGGCGCGCAGGCCCTCGTCCCAGAGCGGGTCGGAGTCGCGGGGGTCGTGGTCGGTCATCGGGGCGGATCCGGGTCTCGACGATGGTCCCGGCGACGACCGGGATTCGCGCGACGAATCGCCGTCACGCGTCGACCCGCAGCAGCGCGAGCAGCGTCTCGCATTCGCGCTCGACGTTCGCGGCGCCCTGCGGATCGTGGAAGCGGATCTCGTCGCACAACGCCGCCTTGAACTCGGCGCGGGCGCGGGCGTATTCGTGGTGCACGACCGCGGCATCCTCGCCCCACCGCTTGGCGATGTCCCGGATCGGCATGCCCTCGCGGAAGCGCAACTGCAACAGCTCGACGCGTCGGCGCGCCGCGTCGTCCGACGCGAGGTCGGCCTGGCGCTGGCCCGCGCGCTTCAGCAGCGAGCGGGCCCACGCGCGGTCGAACACGTGCGACAGCCGCTCCTCACGACCGGGTTGCTCGTCGGGCCGGAACTCGGTGGCGTGCTGACGGAGTTTGTCGCGTGCGACGCGTTCTTCGTAGCGCAGCGCCACGTTGCGCACGATGCCGAACAGGAACGTGCGAAACTGCGTTCGGCGTTCGGGATCGACGCGGCCGAGCGCGCCGCCGTCCCGGAAGCAGTCGACGAAGACGTCCTGGCTCGCGTCGTCGACGTGCGGCAGCCAGCCGGTGTTGCGCCAGCGCGCGAGCAGGTAGGCACGCACGACCGGGAGATACGTCCGCGCGAAGACGCTCCGGGCCCCCGCATCGCCGTCGGCCGCGCCCCGCACGATCGTCCAGCAGGTGTCGTTGCTCATCCGTGCAGTATAGCAGCCGACGAGCTGCTATAATCCGGCCGCCCCGCGCTCGTCGCCCCCGTTTTGAGAGATTCCGGTCGCACCCCATGGATCGAATGATCGGCCTCGTCGGCCTCGTCGTGATGCTCCTCCTCGCCTGGGCCATCAGCACCGAGCGCCGCCGCGTTCCCTGGCGCATCGTGCTCGTCGGACTCGCGCTGCAGCTCGGCTTCGGACTGCTCGTGTTCAAGACGCCACTGCGCGAAGCGATCATCGGCGGCGGCGGCGGTGACCGTCAGGGTGCGGTCGGTGTCGTCGACGCGGCGTTTCAACGACTCCTGTCGTTCGCCCGCGAAGGCGGCGACTTCGTCTGGAAGAGCTTCGCCACCGACAAGGTCGAGATCGCGAACATCAACATCGTCGTGACGATTCTGCCGACGGTGATCTTCTTCTCCGCCCTGATGGCGCTCCTCTACCACCTGGGCATCATGCAACTGATCGTACGTGCGGTCGCCTGGGTGATGCGGTGGACGATGGGGACGAGCGGCTCGGAGACGCTGAGTTGCTCGGCGAACATCTTCGTCGGGCAAACCGAGGCGCCGTTGATGGTGCGACCGTTCGTCAAGGGCATGACGCGCAGCGAGCTGCTGACGGTCATGACCGGCGGCTTCGCGACCGTCGCCGGCGGCGTGATGGCGCTCTACGTCGGGTGGCTGCAAGGCGCGGTGCCGGGCATCGCCGGTCACCTGTTGACCGCGAGCGTGATGAGCGCGCCGGCCGCGATCGTGATCGCCAAGCTGATGATCCCCGAGACCGAGGTCTCCGAGACCGCCGGCAAGGCGACCCCGCACGTCGAGAAGCTCGACGACAACGCGGTCGAAGCACTGGCACGCGGCGCGACGGAAGGCATGAAGCTCGCGATCAACATCGCCGCGATGCTGATCGCGTTCGTCGCGGTGCTCGCGATGGCGAACTGGGCGCTCGGCGCGACCTACGACTGGCTCGACGGCCGCGAGTTGCTGCCCGCGACGCTCTCGGGCACGCGCTGGAGCCTCGAGGCGCTGTTCGGCTGGGTGTTCTACCCGCTGGCGATCGTGATGGGCGCCGAGCCGGGCGCCGATGCGCACGGGCTCGGTCGACTCCTCGGCGAGAAGGTCGTGCTCACCGAGTTGATCGCGTACAAGAACCTCGCCGCCGGCCCCGAGGCGGGCCTCGAACTGACCGAGCGCACGAAGATCATCGCGAGCTACGCGCTGTGCGGATTCGCGAACTTCGCGTCGGTCGGCATCCAACTCGGCGGCATCGGCGCGATGGCCCCCGAACGTCGGAAGGACCTCGCCAAGCTCGCCCTGCGCGCCCTGTTCGCCGGCGCCCTCGCCTCCTGGACGACCGCCTGCATCGCCGGCGTCCTCGCCTGACCGGAGTTGGGCCTCGGCACTCCGGCGAGGTCGGCGACGCACGTGGGTTGGAACGCGAACGACACGCGGACGCTCGCTGCAGCGGATTTGACGCGAAACGGGACAAGACCGGCGCAGCGAGGGGTCGCTGCCGCAAATCTGACGCGAAATGGGTCAGATCCGGCGCAGCGAGCTTCTGCCCATACAACGCAAGCGCCGCCATCTCCCCGGAGAGCCCGTCGCCGTCGGCGTCGGCCGCACCCGACAAGTGCCGGCGCCGGCGGGGGCGGGTTCGGAGGGGAGGCCCCGAGAGAGCTCGGAGCCGGAGCGCTGAGGTTGCAGTCCAACGCGCATCTCGCACTGCGTTGAGTGCGCTTGGCGCCCCGATCATGCACCACGCACGCGGCATCCATGCGGGTCGCGAGCCGATGTTGCACCGAGGTGCGCTGAAAGCGCCGCCAATGAACGACATCGGGTGCAGAATCGCCGCGCCAAGCGCACGTATCCCGAGAATCGGTGCAGAACCGCCCCGCCAAACGCAATGAACGCCCCGCCATCTCCCCGGAGGGCTCGGAGCCGGCGGGCGAGGCTGCGGGCCGTTACTTCCGCGGCGCTTTGCGGCGAAGTGCAGCCTTGGACAGGCCGGTGACGAGGCCTTCGATCGGTGCGCCGGTCGCATCGGAAACGCGAACGCGGAAGGTCCACTCGCGCTGGCGATCGTCGAGGGCGATCACGAGGGTGTTGACGCCCGCACGGAGCGTGCACGGCAATGGCCACGCGCGGTCCGGCATGCCGGTGACGACGCGCTTGCCGATGCGCTTGCCGTTCACCCATGCGCGAAAGCCGTCGTAGGCCTGGAGCCAGACGATCGCCGGCTGCTCGCGCGGCGCGTGGAGCAACGTCGCGACGTACGCCAAGCGGTGATCGCCGCCCCGGTAGCGCGACTCGAGGTCGATCTGGTCGGCCTCGCCGCGCAGCGGCTCCCATCGCTTGCTCACCGCGACGACGCCTGCCCGCGGGGTGCCGCGCGGCTTCGGATGCTCGCCCGGATCGAACGGATCGTCGTCCTTGACGCGATACGGACCGTTCGTCAACCAGTCACGAATCGACGGCAGTGTCGCGGCCGGCTTCGCGAGGGCAGCCCACGTGCGCTTGAGTTCTCGCAACTCCTGACGACGATCCTCGACCGCCTCGGTGCGAACCTCGCGTGAGATCGACAGCGTCGCGCGACGCAGGAACAGCAGCGCGAAGCACGTATTCTCGAGCGAGCCGAACTGGCCCTTGTCGCCTTGGTTTCCGAGGAGGTAGCGGGCGCCGTCCTGATACCAGTCGCGCTTGCCGAGCTTCTTCACGTCGGCCAGCGCTCCGTGGCGTTCGACGCCGTAGAGGTAGTAGAGGTGCCACGTCTTGTGCAGACGGCGCTCGTCGCCCCACGGGTTCCACGCCGCGTCGAATCGCCGGGCGAGCCACGCGCTGCCGCGCTTGAACGCATCGCGCACACCGCGCTTCTCACGCCCGTAGATCGGCGACTTGCGGGCGAGCGTCTCGGCGATCGACAGGATCGCGAGGCCCGCGACCGTCATCCCGCCGGTGACCTCGGAGTCGCTGCGGTAGCGAAACGCGCCGCTGTCGGCCTGGTCGTCGACGAGCGCGCGAACGAGTCGAGCGATCGGCTTCGTCGGCACCTTGCACCCGAGCCGCTTCGCCGCGCGCAGACCGAGCACGGCGTATTGCGTATTCGACAAGTCGACCACGCCGACGTTGCCGGTCTTCTCCCAGTTGTCCTCGGGATAACTCCAGTAGCTGGAGTTGTGCTGCGTCGCGACCAAGAAGTCGACGCCGCGTTGCGCCCACTCCTTCGCGCCCGGCGGATGCAGCGCCTCGAGCGCCATCAGCAGACAACCCGTCGAGTAGGTGCGCTTGAACGGCAGGTAGCGGAGTCGTTCGAGCGCGCGCGTCACCGCCGGATCGGACGGGGCGACGCCGCACTTCACCATCGTGAGCAGGCACAGCGAGGTCATCCCCATCGGGAAGCGCTCGTCGTGGCCGGGGAAGCTGCCGTCGTCGCGCTGCTTCGACTTCACGAACTCGACCCCGAGCGTGATCGCCGCGTCGACGCGGAGCGGGGCGACCCGCGAGCCGGGCACCGCCGGCGCCCACCCGAGTTGGGCGGTCACCGGGCACGTGGCGAGCAGCAGCGCCGCAGCAAGCGAACCGATCCGTCTCATGCCGGAGTATCGCACGGAGCGCCGCGCCGGATCAACGCTGGCACCGGCCGCAGGCGTAGGTCGCTCGCCCGGCCATCACGGTGCGCCGAACGGGGGTGCCGCACACGACGCACGGTTCGCCGCCGCGGCCATACACGGCGAGTTCCGCCTGGAATCGGCCGGTCGTGCCCCGTCCGCCGACATAGTCGCGGATCGTCGTGCCCCCCGCGTCGATCGCCCGCGCGAGCACCGCCCGCGTCGCATCGGCGATGCGCCCCCAGCGCTCGGGGCCGATCGTGCCGACCCGTCGACGGGGACTCACGCGCGCCCGGAAGAGCACCTCACTCGCGTAGATGTTGCCGACGCCGACGACGACGCGCTGATCCATCAGGAACGCCTTCACCGGCCCCCGCCGACCGGCGGCACGCTCGCGGAGATAGGCCGCGTCGAAGTCGCGACCGAGCGGCTCGACCCCGAGCGACGCGAAATCCGGGTGCCGGTCGATCGCCGCATCGCCGACGACGTAGACGAGACCGAAGCGGCGCGGGTCGCGATAGCGGAGCGTGCGGCCGCTCGCGAACGTCCACGTGACGTGTTCGTGCAACGCCGGCGGGCCGGCCGGCGCCGACACGAGCCGACCGCTCATCCCCAAGTGCACGACGAGGGATCGCCCGCCGTCCATGCGGATCCGGAGATACTTCGCCCGCCGCTCGACCGCTCGCACGGTCGCGCCGACGAGCCCGTCCAGCGCGCGCCGATCGATCGGACGACGCAGCCGATGGTCGCGGACGACGACCCGCCGGACACGATCGCCGACGAGCCGGTCGACGAGCGACTCGCGCAGCGCCTCGACTTCGGGAAGCTCCGGCATCGACGTCGTCCGTCACCGACGCTCGTAGTCGTGGCACATGCCGATCTGCGCGGGGTTCTTGAACGTCTCCTTCGACCCGAATCCGCACCGCACCCCGTCGTCGAAGAGCTTGCGACAATGCCGGCACGTCCGGCACGGAAACGGCGCCTCCCGGATGCTGCCGAACAGCTCGCGCCACAGCCACACCGCGACCGCGATCACGGCGGCGACGACGAGCAACTTGACGATCATGGCGGCTCCTTCTTCTCTCCCCGGATTCTACAGGCGCTCCCGGCGGAAATCCCCCTGGTTTTCGCCCGACGCCAACGGCTATCATGACCGCGTTCGCCGAGCGACGTCCCGCTCGCACCCCGGCCACGAAGGACCCCGCGATGCTGATCCTCCTCTCCGACGCGTTCGACGCGTCGCTGCCCGACCGACTCGCGCCGTTCGGCGAGGTGACCGACGACAAGGCGCGCCGTGGCGACGCCAACGTCGTGCTGATCCGGTCGAAGACGCGCGTCGACCGCGAATACCTCGACGCCGCGCCGAACCTGGAACTCGTGATCCGCGGTGGCGTGGGCCTCGACAACGTCGACGTCGACTACGCGAAGGAAAAGGGCGTGCGCGTGCACAACACCGCGGCGGCGTCGAGCGTCGCCGTCGCGGAGCTGACCGTCGCGATGCTGCTCGCAATGCCGAACCACGTCGTGCGCGGCCACAACGGCATGGTCGAGGGCCAGTGGCTCAAGAAGGAACTCAAGCGCACCGAGCTGTTCAAAAAGACGCTCGGGATCATCGGATGCGGACGGATCGGCCGCGAGGTCGCGAAGCGCTGCGCCGCGTTCGGCATGCGCGTCGTCGCATTCGACCCGATGCCGATCGACGACCCGACGATCGAACAACTCGATACGGTCGACGCACTCTACGCCGCGGCCGACTACATCACGATCAACACGCCGCTGGTCGACTCGACGCGCGGGATGATCGACGCCGCCGCGATCGCGAAGATGAAGGACGGCGTCTTCCTCGCCAACACCGGCCGCGGCCAAGTCGTCGTCGAGGCGGACGTGGCCCAAGCGCTTGGCGACGGCAAGATCGCCGGCTTCGCGACCGACGTCTGGTATTCCGACCCGCCGGAGGACTCGCCACTGATCGGCGCCCCGAACACGCTGCTGCTGCCGCACCTCGGCGCGTCGACGAACGAGAACCTGCTGCGGATCGGCGACATCATCGTCGAACTCGTCGGCGAACACGTAAAGGAGAGCCGCTGATGGCGCGCATCGTCAACTTCAACGCCGGCCCCGCCGGCCTGCCGACCGAGGTACTCGAGCGCGTTCAGGCGGAACTGCTCGACTACAACGGCACCGGCCTGTCGATCATGGAGGCGAGCCACCGCGGCGGGGACTACGACGCGGTCCACGAGAACGCGCAGCGACTGCTCCTGTCGCTGTCGGGCGCGCCCGACGACTGCAAGGTGCTGTTCCTGCAGGGCGGCGCGAGCCTGCAGTTCGCGATGCTCCCGATGAACTTCCTCGCGCCCGACGCGAGCGCCGACTACATCGACACCGGCGAGTGGTCGAAGAAGTCGATCAAGGAAGCCAAGCGCTTCGGCGGCGTCAACGTCGCGGCGTCGACCGCCGACGCGAACTACGACCACCTCCCCGCGCTCGACGCGATCGACCTCGATCCGAACGCGAGCTACGTGCACCTGACGACGAACAACACGATCTTCGGCACGCAGTTCCACGACTACCCGAAGACCGGCACCGTGCCGCTCGTGTGCGACATGTCGAGCGACATCCTGTCGCGGCGTTTCGACTGGTCCGACATCGGGATGATCTACGGCGGTGCGCAGAAGAACCTCGGCCCGTCGGGGTTGACCGTCGTGATGATGCGCGAGTCGTTCTACGAACGCATCACGAACGACGTGCCGACGATGCTCTCCTACAAGACGCACTGGGAGAAGAACTCGCTCTTCAACACCCCGCCGACGTTCGCGATCTACATCCTGTGGCGCGTGCTCGAGTGGGTCGAAGGCCACGGCGGACTCGAGGGCATGGAGGCGCGCAACCGCGAAAAGGCGGAGCTGCTCTACGGCTTCCTCGACGAGCACGCGGACTACTACCGCGGCACCGTCACCGACGCGGCCCATCGCTCGTGGATGAACGTCACGTTCCGACTGCCGAACGAGGACCTCGAGAAGCGCTTCGTCGCCGAGGGATTGAAGGCCGGTTTCTGCGGCCTCAAGGGCCACCGGTCGGTCGGCGGCATCCGGGTCTCGATGTACAACGCCGCGTCGCCGGACAACATCCGGTCGTTCCTCGACTTCGCGCGCGGCTTCATGGGTGCCAACCGCGGCTGAGCCGATGTCACCCGAAGCGCTCGCTGCGCTGCTCCGCGCGGGCGAAGGCGCGACGATCGAGTTCAAGCGCGAACTGCCCGACATCGAACGCGTCGGCGCGACGCTGTGCGCGTTCGCCAACGGTGCGGGCGGCCACTTGATCGTCGGTATCCGTGACGACGGCTTCGCCGCCGGCGTCGCGGATCCGGAGGACGCGGCCGACGGGATCCGTGAGGCCGCGTCGCGACTGCTGCCCACGCAACCGGTCGAGGTGATGCAGATCGAGTACCGCGGCGTGCCGTTCATCGTCGCGCGTGTCGAGGCCGCACCGAAACCGCCCGTGCTCTATTGGCACGCCGACGGCGAGGAAGTCGCATACGTCCGAATCGACGCATCCACCCGCCGCGCGAGCCGCGCCGATCTGAAGGCATCGTGGAACGCGCGCGGGTTCGACACCGACGACGACGACCTCGACGACGACGAGGTGGACGCGCTCGTCCGCATGCGCGCGATGACGCATACCGGGCTGCGCAGCGTCGTCACCGGCCTCAAGCGCGGTACACGCGCCGGGCGCAACCTCGTCAAGGCGCTCCAGCGCCGCGGCTACCTCGTCCGCGACGCCGACGGCCGGCTCGCGCTCACCCCGCTCGCCCACGCCGCCCTCGACCGCCGCGGGCGCTGAGTCGAAAAAAAAGACGACCGGTCGGCGCAGTGCCGACCGGTCGTCCCCCTCTTCCCTGACGTTCCCTGCCTCTCGCGCTCGGGCTCTCTCCCACCCGGGCGCCTCTCCCTCGGGGCCGCGTTGCGTTTCCCATGGCCTTTCCCCTGGCCTCACCGGATCAAACGGAGGCCGCGGCGGAGGCATTTCAGGTTCATTGCAAAACGACGCGCCAAAAGAGACACTGGCGCACGACGATGCCGAGCCGCTCCGACCCCGCACCCCGCCAGGAACTCGTCTGGGACCCCGCGACCTCGACGTTCGACGAGCTCGTGGCCACGTGCCACCGGGAGCTGTTCGCGACGGCGCGCCGCATGACCGGCGAGCGCACCGCGGCGGAGGACGCCCTGCAGGAGACCTACCTGAAGGCGTTCCGAAAGCTCGACGACCTCCCGACGGGGTCCAATGTCCGCGCGTGGCTCTACCGGATCCTGGTCAACACGATCCGCGACAACGAGCGCCGCGCGAAGACTCGCAACAAGGTCCTCGAAACGGTGAAGGAGTCGCATGCGTTGAAGGAGTCGGACGACCCGGCCGACGACACGACGGCCTACGTGCGCCAAGAAATCGAGAAGGCGATCCGGGATTTGCCGGAGAAGTATCGAGAGGTCCTGATTCTGCGCGCGATCCAAGAGCTCCCCTACCCGGCCGTCGCGGAAGCGGTGGACAAGCCGTTGCTGACGGTGCGCACGTTGGTGCACCGAGGGAAGAAGCTCCTGTTCGAGAAGGTCCGCCACCTCGTGCGAGAGGTCGGGTGCTGAGCCGATGAACTGCGAGCGCTACCGCGAACTCCTGCCCGCGCAGCACGAGGGCCACCTGCCGACCGAAGACGCCGAGGCGTTCGAGACCCACGGCGGCACGTGTGCCGAGTGCCGCGACTACAGTGCCGATTACGCGACGTTCGAGCGGCTGCTCCACGAGATCGCGGCCGACGACGTCGGCGAAGCGCCGCCGGCACTCGACGAGATGCTCCGCGCGGCCGGGATCCCCGCCCAACGCAAGGCCGTCCCGTCAGGGCGCGTCGTGCCCCTGTGGCGCCGCCACTTCGGATGGATCGCCGCGGCCGCGGTGGCGTTGATCGCGGTCGCCGCGTGGCGGCTCGTCCCGCGCGAGGCGACGGTCGACCGGGTCGAGGCACGCCTGTATGCGAACCAGACGGTCGGCCGCCTCCCGCCCGGCGCCACGATCCAGATCTTCAAGGCGGGCACGAGCAAGGTCTTTCACGACCTCGGACTGCTCCAGATGCCGGGCAGTCGCAGCCTCAACAACCTCGCGCTCCGGGAGCGACAGCTCGACCGCGTCGTGCAGACCGACGGAAGCGGCCGCATCGCGCTGCCCGGCGGGCTCGCGGAGCCTCGCCTCGTGCGGATCGAGAAGCCCGGCTACCTCGCGACGTGGGGCGTCGTCGAGCCACTCGCGGGCGATCCGGCGCTCACGCGCGACGTCGCGCTCTATCCGTCTCGCGCGATTCACGTCAGCGGCACGCTCGTCGACGCATCGTCGAACGAACCGATCCCGAACGCGTGGGTCGCGACCCTCGACGGCACCGGCACCGCGAAGACCGACGAGAACGGCCGCTACGCCGGCACGTTCCAGTTCACGGCACGCGGCACGCCGCGGCTCCGCGCACAGGCCAACGGCTTCGACGACGTCACCGTCGTCGTCGCGGACGGCAAGGAGCGGTTCGAGTGGGCGGCGGGACTCACGCCCGCGCTGCGCCAGACCGCGGACGTGACCGTCCTCGACGCCGACGGCCGCCCCGTCGCGGGCGCCGTCGCGATCGCGATCCCGGCACCCGCCGACGACGCGCAACGCAACGCGATCCCGCCCGAGCGTCGCGACCGACCGGAGGTCGCGGTCTCCGACGAGAACGGACGGCTCGGCCTCGTCGCGCTCTACGACTGCCCCTACCGGCTCGAGTTTCTGCACGGGCGCGTCGGCGCGGACGGCGAACTGTTCTACCCCCATCAGGCGAAGACGATTCGTCTTCGCCCCGACGGCGACAGCCACGTGCGCGTGCACACCTACCGCGGCGACAAGCCGGTCCCGACGCGGATCGTGCTCGCACCGCGACCGAAGGACGGCACCCGCGCGACCGGCTTCCTCGAAGGCTCGACCGACGCCGGCGGCCTGATCCGATTCGCATCCCTCGACGACGGCCCCGGGTCGCTGCGGATCTACTCGCGCGAGGGGCACCAGTTCGCGGTCGAGTTCCTGATGACGCCCGCGAGCCAGATCGAGTGCGAGTACGAGATGCCCGCGTGCTCGCTGCCGCTCGACGGCACTGTGACCGGGTTCTCCGGCGCCGATCGCCTCGTCACGCTGCGCCTCGAGGGAACGCTCGCGCCGATCGCGATCGGCGCGGCGCAATCGACCGCGCACACCCTCGTGACCGAAACGCCGGTCGAGGCCGACGGCTCGTTCCGCTTCCCGGCACTGCCGACGATGCAGAGCGTGCGTCTACTCGGCCGTCAGGCGGCCGACCCACACGGACCGCTCGTTCCGCTCCGGGCGACCCCGTCGCTCGACGCGCTCCTCGGCCCGGGCGGCCGCGGCGGCACCACCCGCATCGCCCGCTGATCTACTTCGCGATCGCCCGCCATGCCGGCTCGAGCCGACGTATCGGCAGCACGAACCCGATGTCCGACGCGATCTGACCGGTCGGCGTCTCCTGCACAGCGGACACGACACCGACGACGCGACCGCTGCCGTCCACCATCGGCCCGCCGCTCAGCCCAGGATAGACGACCCCCTGCACCTGCACGAACGGCTCGATCCGTCGGCTGACCATCCCGGCGAAGATCGAACCCGACACGTGGCCCTCCTCCTGGCGGAGGTTCTTGCCGAGCGGAAAGCCGAACAGGCGCACGCCACTGCCGGGCGGCGGCGGCTCGACGTCGACGCGGAAGTTCCGCACCCACGGCATCCCGTCGAACGGCTCGATCTTCAACACCGCGAAGTCGTTGTCGCCGTCGTCGATGATCCGCACGACGCGGGCCGTGCGACGGGTCGCCTCGCCGGAGAAGACGATCCGCACCGCGTGCTCGCGAACGAGCTTCGCGTTGCCGATCCGCACCGATGTCTCGGCGGCACGCACACGAACGACGTGCGCGCACGTGACGATCAGCCCGTCGTCCGACACACAGAAGCCCGAGCCCGTCTCGCCCCTGGCGACCTGCACCGCCGCGGGGTCGCCGATCGGACGGAGGCGCTCTGCACCCGCCCCCTCGCGGTGCAGATAACGGTTCGTCCCGTCCTCGCGGAAGCGCACCTCGTTCTTGATGTAGACGGTCGCGGCGAGGACCTGTTCGAGTGACGCGGTCTTCGCGGGGTCGGCGGCGGGGAGCACCCGGGAGACCACCGGCTTGGCGGCCGTCTTCGCGAGCGCGTCCTCGACTTCGGCGAGCCGAGCCTCGAAGCGCCACCACGACAACGCGCCGAGCACGAGCGCGGCGGCCGTCACAACCCACGGAACCCATCGCATCGGTCGGTCCATCCTCGACTCTCCGCGTCCTCGACGCCTCTGCGAGCGTAGCGACCGACCGACGCGCTGGCAACGGCGAGGCAATCGTGGTGCAAAAAAGACGGGCCCGACACGTCGTGCCGGGCCCGCGGGTTCCTCACCGGCCGCTCGAGGCGGCGCGTTGCGTCATTGGATCATGAATCGATGCGTGTTGCTGATGCTCTCGAAACCGAGTGGGGCATTCGGGTCCACCGTCACGAAAGCGGAGAAGACCTCGATCCCTCGGAGGAACCCGTAGTTCGGAATGTTCAGCATCGCGTTGGCGCGGCCGCTCGCGCCGATCGTGCCCGTGTAGTTCACGAACAGATCCGGCAGGTTGTTGCTCGTGCTCGCGAAGAAGAGCGCGTCGAGGCCGAGGCCGATCGCACGCTCGCCGATCGGCGTGGGGCCGGCGCTCAGCGAACTGGCCATCGCATAGGACTTGCCGACGTGCTTCGGTGCCGACAGGCGGAACGACACGCCGCTCCCGGTAGCCAGGTCGCCGGCCGCCTCGAGGACGACCCCGTCGACCCACATCTCGACGCGACCGATCGAACCGGTCGACGCCGACACCGGTGCGATCCCCTGGTTCGACACGATGTTCGTCTGGGTCAGGAAGCGAGTCAGGGTGACCGGCTTGCCGAGGATCGACGTCGTGTGCGGACCGCTGCCGTAGGAGCTGTTCATGATCGACGCATCACCGGTCGCACCGAGAATGCCGACCCACTCGCCTTCGTTCACCGCGACGCCGGTCGCGATCACCTGCGAACTCGGAACGCCCGAGCGGAAGAACTCGAGGCTGCCGTGCGCGGTCGTCGGATAGGCCGGCGGCGCGCCCGCGAGTTTGTAGACCGCGACCGCCTGGGTGCCGTGCGCCTTCTCGTCCGGCACGCGGAGGCCGGTGATCGTGAAGTTCGTCGGCGCCTGGAAGAAGAAGCCGCGGGTCAGCGAGGCCGACGAGAACGTCGACTGGAACGGCGGCAGCTCGACCGGCTTGGACTGTGCAACGGCCACACCGGTGAACGACGCGGCGACGAGGGTGGAGATGTGGAACAAGTGACGCATGAGATTGCTCCTTCGTTGAATGCCTCGGGAGTCCACCACCCATCGGGTGGCTTCATCCGATTCAACGCAGGCCGCTCTCACGCCATTTCACCGCACCCCGAAAACCCCACAAATCGGCCCGAAACACCCGAATTCAGCGAGCGCGCACGAAAAAAGGCCCGACAGAGTCGGGCCTATTGGCGGCGTCGCCGCGGCGGCTCGGTCCCTGACCCCCCAATCGAAATCATCCCGTCGGTGAGAGCCCGAGTCGGCGCGCTGGCGCTTCCGTAGCCGTATTCTCGGCATCGGGTGACGGGGGTTGAGGGAAGGTCAGTAGATTTCGGGCTCTTCTTCCTTCGTGTAGAAGTAGCGGAAGAGCTGGTCGCGGGTGGGTTCGCCGTCGACGCCGCTCAGCAAGCGGTCGCCGGTCTCGCGATACTCGGCGGCTTCGCGCCCCAGACGCGCAAGTTGCTCGCGCACGCCGGTCTCCGCGACCGCCGCCTTGACCGCGTCGAAGAGGGCGCGGCTGCCGTCGAGGTAGACCGCCTCGTCCAGGATCTTGCTCGCGACGCAGTGCTCGAACGTGTCGAACCGCAGCTGCTCGCGCACGCGCGCCATCGGCTTGATCACGTAGTCGATCTCTTCGCGATACGTCGGGTGGTGCAGCAACTGATGCTTCTCGGTGAGCACCGCGCGGTCCAGTTCTTCGAGCAGCGCCGGATCGAAGTCGTCGGTCGTGACGATCACGATGTCGAGATCCGAACCGCGAACCATCTTCCCGGTGCTGATCTCGGGCCGGTCGACCGCGTGCGCCATCCCGTAGACGACGTCCCCGGCGATCAGGAAGCACGCCCCTTCGCGCACCGCGTCGCCGTGCGGGAGGCCGTCGAGGAGGGAGCGGATCCGATACCGCGCGAGCATCCGCTTCTCGTCGCTGATCGCCTGGACGGACGCGACGAGTTCCTCGACCCGACGATCCAGGGCATCGGTATCCGCAGCGAGCCCCATGACCGTGTAGGTCAGGAACTCCCGTTTCGTCGACGGCGACAGGCGCGCATATCCGTCGACCTTGCGATCGAGGCGGAGGTAGCGCTGCCCGACGACGCGCCACTCGATCGCCGCCTCGGTGCGACAGACGCGCCACAGCGCGAACAGCTCGGCGCCGGTCGCATCGCGCAACTCCGCGCCGGTCGACGGGCCGAGCCGCTCGAGCGCGTCGAGCACGCGCGGGGTGACGGACGCGTCGTCGTTCATCCGATCGCGTCGCGCACCGCGGCCGCGATCGACTCGGCGGCGCTCTCCGTCGCGTCTGCCGCCGGCCCCTCGACCATCACGCGGCACTTGAGTTCGGTGCCGGAGTAGCGCACGAGCACGCGCCCGTCGTCGCCGAAGTCGGCCTCGACACGGGCGATCGCCGCTTGCACGTCCGGCAACGTCTCGAGATCGGGTTTGGACGTGACCGGGATGTTGACCAGGCGCTGCGGGAAGACCGTCATCGCGCTCGCGAGCGCGGACAGCGGCTCGTCGGCGCGCAGCATGCACGCAAACAGCGCAAGGCCGGTCAGCACGCCGTCGCCGGTCGTGTGATGCTCGGCGAGGATCATGTGGCCCGAGTCCTCGCCGCCGATCGCGGCGCCGGTCTCGTCCATCGCCTCGCGCACGTAGCGGTCGCCGACCGCCGTCGTCACATGCCGAATGCCCTCGCGCTCGAGAAAGCGCCGCAGTCCGAGGTTGCTCATCACGGTGCTCACGGCGATGTCCCCGGGCAGGCAGCCGCGCGCCTTCATGTCGCGGCTCAGCACCGCGAGGATCTGGTCCCCGGTGATCGTCTCGCCGCGCTCGTCGACCGCGATCAACCGGTCGCCGTCGCCGTCGAACGCGAGACCGAGGCGCGCACCACGCTCGCGCACCGCGGCGCTCAGGTCGGCGGTGTGTTGCGAGCCGCACTCGACGTTGATGTTCACCCCGTCGGGCGACGCGTGGATCACGGTCACGTCGGCACCGATCGCCTCGAACGCCGGCGCCGCGACGGCGAACGTCGCACCGTTGGCGCAGTCGAGCACGATCGGCGTGCCACTACCGGCAAGTTCACGCGGGAACGCGTCGACGAGGAAGTCGACGTAACGGCGCGCCGCGTCGTCGACGATCGTCACGCCGCCGATGGCGCCGCCGGTCGGGAGTTCGCCGGGACCGGCCTCGATCGCGGCCTCCATCGCGGACTCGGTCGCATCGGGGAGCTTGCGCCCCTCGCCGGAGAAGAGCTTGATGCCGTTGTCGGGGAACGCGTTGTGCGACGCCGAGATCACGACGCCGGCCTGCGCCCCGAGCGTCCGAACGAGAAGTGCGACCGCGGGCGTCGGCACGACCCCCAGGTCCAGCACTTCCCCGCCGGCCGAGCAGATCCCCGCGGCGAGCGCCGCGCGCAGCATCGGGCCCGAGCGGCGCGTGTCCATGCCGACGGCGATCCGCGGTCGCTCGCCGAGGGTCGACGCCACCGCGCGCCCGACCGCGACCGCCATCTCGACGGTCATCGGATCGCGATTGGCGACGCCGCGGATCCCGTCCGTTCCGAACCACTTGCCCATCGTGTCATTCCCCCCGGATGTCCGCGAGCGCGAACCGATCGAGCGGTCTATGCGCGGCTCGGACGACGGACCCGACCACCGCATCGAGCCACTCGGTCGCCGCGCGGCGCACGTCGTCCTCGAGCGTGCGGACCGTCTCGAGATACGTCTGATGCACACCGAACGCCGCGACCACCCGGTCGCGCACGCGGGGGGCGATCGACTCGAACGCGAACTCCTCGATCGCGTCGCACGCGGCATCGGCGCGATCGGCGAGCTGTTGCTGCTGGGCGATCACGGCGGCGTCCACGCCGTGCGACGCCGCGAGCAGGATCGACTGCGGCATCTTCGAGGCGAGCCGTCGGAACTGCTTGATGCGCTCGGCGATCGCGGCGCGGATCGTCTCGACGGCCCCCAGGTGCAGCGGCTGCGCCGCTTCGGCCACCGCGGCGCACCGCACTGCGCGATACCACGCGTCGAGCGCGACGAGGTTGGCGAGGTAGTGGACGTTGTTGCGCACGACGCGCTCGATCCGGCGATACGCCCCTTGCACGAACGGCCCGCCCTTGACCGGCGCCGGCGGATCGAGAATCACCGCCCCGTCATCGACGTCGCGGCGCAGCACGGTGCCGGCCGGCGCGACCGCACCGTAGCCGACACGCAGCGGGCCGACCGCGCCGCCTTGCCCGCCGAGGAAGATCGGTCGCTGATCGAGCCGGACCCCGCGCGGCACGTCGCCGAACAGCGACGGCGTCGCCTTGTCCTGGTGTGGCGTGAAATTGAAGTGGATATACGAGCTGCCGACCTCGCTGTGGTCCTTCGGCCCGGAGCCGCCCGCCATCAGGCAATCGCAGAAGTTGATCAGGCTGCCGAGCGTCACGTACGGAAACAGAATCGTCTGCTTGATCCCGACGGTGTGCGCGACGCTCGCGTGCTCTTCGAGCAGGCAACCCGGCCGGATGTGTGCACCGCTGCCGACCTTCGCCCCGTCGAGGAACGTCGCGTCTTCGGCGAAGCCGCCGGCGAGCGACACGTCCGCACCGACCCGGCAGTCGACGATCGTCATCGGCGCCTCGCGACCGATCGTCGTGCCCGGGCCGATGAACGTCTTCGCGCCGCGCACGCGCGTGCCGGCCTCGAGCGTCACACCGGGCGCGATCCGCAAGAGGTCGACGTCGTCGTCGATCTCGACCGACTCGGGCACCGGCACGCGCACGCCGTTTCGCTGCAGTGCCGCGATTCGGGCCGACCGTTCGTCACTCATCGCCCGCCCCCTCCGTCGTCGCCGCATCGGCGAGGATCGTCTCCACCGAATCGTCGGCATGGCGGAAGACGACCTCGCGGAAAAACCGGATCAGCCGGCGCCGCTCGCGCATCGCATCGGTCTGATACGGAACGAGGTCCCGCGCCGGCCACCGCACGAGGCTCATCTCGTAGTCCGTGAGGCCACCGTACGCGTTGTCGAGATACCACGCGTAGAGCAGTCCGAACTGCAGGCCCGGGCCCAGGAACGCCGCGTCACCGTTGACGGCCATCCGGTAGACGTCCGGGTCCGCGTCGCTCCGGACCATCTTCGCGAGCTCGAGGTACTGGCGCAACTGCTCGTCGGTCAAGAACGCGTCGCGCTCCGCGACCGGTCGGAGCCGCACGGAGTAGACCTTCCCGATCACTACGCCGTCGAGCTCGAGCGGCTCGATCGCCTTGCGCAGGAAGTAGCGCCCGAGCAGCGCCTCGCCGATCCCGATCAGGATGTCCTCGCACAGCCGCTCCACCGGCCCGTCGAGCAACTGCGCGTGGATCTTCAGGTAGCGATCCTCGGGGTCGAAGTAGCCGAGCACCTTGTCCCACTCGGTGCTGCGCTTCCACCGGCCGACCGGCACGACGCGGATGCCGCGGAACTGGTCGAGGTGCTCCGGCAGCACGTCGCGGTTGCGCCAGAGCAACTCTTCGAGCGGACCGGCGAGGCGCGCCGGGCGCAGGTCCAGTCCCGCGATCTTGTCGCGAAACGCGCGCATGCAGGCGGCCGGTGACGCGCGCTCGCCCTCGATGCGCGACGGAAACACCGGCCCGTTCTTCGGCCCGTCGTCGGCGATCGGATCGAGCGTTCGCCGCATGTACAGCAGCGTCTTGATCGCACGCGCGAACCGCTCCGGGTCGTGGCGCAGCACGCGATCGGACGCGAGCGACCGGCGCGAGAAGACCGGCGCCTCGACCGGTTGGAACCCCATCGCGCGCACGCGATCCCGATCGAGGATGATCGGCAGCTTCCCCTCGAGCGCGTAGTTGCGCAGCACGTGGCCGGGAAGCTGCTTCATGTCGGCGGCGAGCACCTGCCCGAAGATGCCCCGAACGCCGCCCGGCACGTTGCGGTCGTACGCGTCGAGCATGTCGGAGACGGTGAAGCGGGCGCGCGCCCCGCGACGCGTGACGTCGGTCTCGCCCTCCTGCACCCAGAAGTTCGCCGCGAGGACCTTCACCGCGCTCGCATTCGCGCGGATCGCGTCGACGATCTCGGGGAGTTGCAGCACCGGCATCAGGCTCGAGTAGAGGCTGCCGGGGGCGAACAGGATCAGATCGGCCGACCGGATCGCGCGCACGAGGCGCGGATCGACGGTCGGCGTGCGCACGTAGTCGGCGACGACACGTTCGACCGCAAAGCCACGGCGGCTGACGAGCGCCTTGCGCTGTCCGCGCACGGCGACGCCGTTGCCGTAGAGAAACCGGAGCTGACCGGGTGCGGTGGTCGCCGGGTAGATCCGGTCGCCGGGCGCGCCGAGCGCATTCGCGAACGCGCCGATGCCCTCGGTCACCGCGCGCTCCTTCGGCGGCCCCTCGCCCCGTTGTCGCCGGAGGATCGCCGCGAGCAGGTAGAGGTTGCCGAGGCACTGGCCGGGCTTGAGCAGCACACGCAGCCGTTGCCGGCTCTCCAGGTAGGCGCCCAACTCGCGGAAGTAGGCGAGCAGCCGCGCGGGCATCGCCTGCTGCAAGCGCTGCTCGAGCAACGGTGCGGGATCCGCGACGACGCGATTGGCCGCGAGCCGCCCTCGACGTGCGTCGATCCGGTGGTTCACGATGCGGGCGATGGCAGCGACCGCGGCGCGTGCGTCGTCGCCGCGCACGCCGTAGCGCGCTTCGAGCAGCTCCGGGCGCACGAGCGACAAGCACACGTTGCGCAGATCGCCGAGTGCGATCAGCTCGAGTTCCCGCAGGATCAACCCGGTCGAGCCGCCGTCGTCGGTCGTGCAGACGACGACCGACAGCTCCTCGAAGTCGCACTTGAGCCCGTCGAACGGCGCGTCCGCCCAGCTCGGGGCGCGATTGGCACCCCCCACGACGCTCGACAGCCCGGATCCACCGCCGAACACGACGGCGCGTTGCCCTGCCGTCGAGTAGCCCCGGAAGTCCTCGAGCAGCGGCGCGACGTGGGGCGCGAGCGCCGGCTCGATCCGCTCGGCGAGCGTGATCGCGAGCACCTTCTCGAGCGCGTCGTCCTTGTCGATCAGGTCGAGCGGCGAGAAGCGGCGCTTCGCCAGCGCGTCGAGGATCGTCTCGGGCCCATGCATGGCGAATGGTATACCCCGATCCCGCTGCGAAGGCCACCGCGGGCGACCGGGATGGACGTGCGGGTCGGAATTTGGCATACCTATCGATCCGCGGCGACCGGCGCCGCACGTCCGCCACGACGACGTCCGGAGGGGTCATGGCCGAGGAGCCGCACGATCTGCTTCGCATCCGCACCGACTACATCGGCGCGGGGCGCTACCTGCTGTCCGAAGACGAGGCGACGGTCATCGTCAACACGGACTACGGCGTGCAGGCGGTCGACCGCTCGAGCCACGAGCGCTGGCAGTCCGACCTCGGCGAGCGTTGCCTCGGCCTCGGTCGGCGCAGCGACGGCCGCCTGATCGCCCACACGCTGCACGCGGTTTACGAGATCGCGGACGACGGCGAGGTGGTGCGGGTCAACCCGGCCGCGGGCGAGATCGCCTATTCGCCGCTCGCGTGGCAGGACGGGCTCGTCGTGATCACGCTGCGCCACGTGGTCGCGCTCGACGCCGACGGCAAGACGCGCTGGACGTTCGCATTCGCCGACGCGCTCGGCGAGAGCGTCCGCGCGGTGATGATCGTCAACGCGTGGACCACCGAGGACGGCGTCTTCCTCGGCGCGGTCGACTACAACACCGGCATCGGCCGCGTGATCTTCCTCGGGACCGAGGGCGAGATCGGCTGGCAGAGCGAGGTCGCACCGATCACCGACGTGTTCCCGGTGGACGACGACGAGATCGTCTACACGCTGTCGCAGTTCCCGCTACGCTTCGAGACGCACCGGATGGGCCTCGACGGGCGCAAGCGCTGGAGCCTCGACTACGGCGGCACCGGCGTGATGCTCCCGGACCGCCGCATCGCGATGCTCGTCGGCAACAACGAGTCGCCCAAGTGGGACGACTGGGAACTGCGCGTGCTGAACCACGGCGGCGTCCGCGAGAGCAGCGCGAAACTCAAGGGCCACTTCGGCCACGCCCCGGTCCTCGCGACCGACGACGCGCTGTGGTTCGTCGGCTTCTTCAAGCCGTTCGACCCGACCGCGACCCGGCTCGACTACACGAGTCTGACCCCGCTCCCCCGCTTCCTCTCGTTCGACCATCAGATGGGCCACAAGGCGCAGCCGCACCAATACCTCGTCTACTACTTCCGCACCGCGGTCGACGACCCGGTGCCGACGACGGTCTTCGAGGACCGCGACTCGATCGCGTTCGGCCCGCCGGTCGCGGGTGCGGAGTACGTGTGGTTCTCCCACAACCGCGACGTGATCGGGTTTCCTACCGGGTAGGTTCGGGGGGGAGTGCGGTCGGGGGGCGCGCGGGGGTGTGATGGCCCTCGCTCGCTTGAAGAGGCGTCCCGTCGCGAGCATCTGCGCGGCGTGTGATGCGGGGAGCGCCGGGCCGCGGTTCGAGAGTCGGTGGATTCGGAGCGCGCGAACGTGCTCGCGCCTACATCGCTCGCCGAGGGCCATCACACCCCCGCGCTCCAGCCGCCTGCGCCACCCGAACAGTCCGGTGATGAAGCGGCGAATGCGTCTTGGGGGTACGGATGCGCGGGGTTGCCGGCGGGGTGACTCGATTGGGTATGCTGCGTGAGGAGGCCATCATGCTCAACCGGATCCTGCTCCTCGCTGCTTGCCTGTGCGGCGTACTCGTCGGGTGCGCAGGGCCGAGGGAACCGCGGACGCAAGTGACCGACCAGCCGGCGGTGGACACGGCGCAAGCACGACTCGGGCGCGCGCTCATGATGAAGTTCGGGTGTCACATGTGCCATCTGGACGATGGGCCGGGGATCGGTCCGCCGCTTCGAAGGCTGACCGGGAAGAGCCGCCGCTTCGACGACGGGTCGTCCGGCATCGCGGACGCGAACTACCTGCGCGAGTCGATCCTCGCCCCACAGCGGCACATCGTCGACGGCTACGACGCCTCCATGCCGAGCTTCGCGGGCCGGTTGGACGAGGACCAGTTGGCCGCGATCCTGGCGGCGATGCGATAGCGTCTCGGTATCTCGACGGTTAGGCCGTGGTAGTGCGGCAGCGCTGTGGGTCGGTGCGCGGGCATGCCGGACGTCCCCACTGCCCGACGCGTTACGGGTCCTGGGGGCGGAAGGCGAGGGTGCGGCGGTCGATGCGGCGGACGTCGTAGAGGGTGGCGATGTTCTGATTGTGGCGGTGTGGGGAGAAGTACTCCCAGACCTTGTCGCCGTCGGGGGTGACCTCGAATGCGCGGCCGGTCTCGGATTCGATGATCAGCGTGTTGCCGGAGGGCAGGCGTTGGCAGCGACCGCACGTGTCGGTGAAGAAGCCGCTCTCGCCGGGTTGCGGGTATTGCCAGCGGACCGCGCGGGTGCGCGGATCGATCTGCAGAAGGCGCGACTCGCCGCCGTTTCCGCGGTTGTCGAACACGAGCACGTCGCCGTTGTCGACGATGCTGGGGTCGTGCTGCGCCTTGAACATGCCCTGGAGGTACCAGACGATCCGACGCGCCTCCGGGTCGAGCACGGCGATCGAGTTGAGGTGCCGAAAGCTGAGCAGCAGGTGCCCGGCGCGGAAGACCGACGACGCCTTCGCCTCGGCCTCCGTGATCACGTGCACCGCGTTCGTGTGCATCAGGTCCTTGGTCTTCGTGCTCTCGAGCGCGGATGCGAACGGCGAGTCGCGGAACGCATCGACGATCGAGATGCGCTTACGTTCGGTGCCGTCCGGGCCGAGCACGATCACGCTGTCCTCGATCACGTCGGCACTCGTCGTGTCGACGGTCAGCAAGCCCATGTCGCGACGCGACAGCTTGCGCGAGAGCACGTAGACCATCCCGTCGGGTCCGACCGCCGCCATGTGGTGCGGGTGGCCGCCGCGGAACGCCCAGATCGGCGAGGAGTCACGGTCGAGCTTCGCGATGCCGAGGTCCTCGAAGAGAACGAGCACCGACCCGTCGCGCATCAGGTGCGCCCAACGGTACGAGTAGCGTCCGATGTGGTTCATCGGCGGCGCGTAGTCGCCCCACCCGGGCGTGCCGACCCAGTTCGTGATCTTCTCGTACGGGCAGTGCCAGCGGTGCACGGTGCGCCCGGTGATGTCGATCAGCAGCAACTCCGGTGCGTGCGCCGACACGACGAGGTTGTACGCGTCGCGGTCGTCCTTCTGGATCGACACGCCGTCGGGACGCGAGGCCGACGCCTTCTTCCGCCCCCGCACGTACGGCATCGTCAGCAGCGAGTTCCGGGAGGCGACCTCGCCCGGATCCTTCGCGGTCCCGCCGCTCGGCGCGGGCTTCGCCGGGTCCTGCTTGTCCGCTGACGGCGTGCCCGATGCGCCACCGCTGCCCCCGCCGTTGGTCTTCGACGTCGCCACCGCGAAGCCGATCGCGAGCCCGAGCAGCGCGCCGATGACGCCGGCGACCGCGATCAGAACCGGGTTCGCCTTCCCATCCGCCATCATTGGTCTCCGTAGATCACGCGGGCGAGCGCCGGATTGGACGCCGCGAGCCGCCGTTCTGGATCCTGCAACTTGTGAACGCTCTGCGGATAGACGACCTCGGCGCCGACGCGGCGCACGAAGTAGTGCGGCCGGGCCACGACCGGGGGCACGGTCCACGTGACGTTCGCCTCGGGATTGTAGTAGACGGACGCGACCCTGACCCGCTCCAGGCTCAGATTCCGGCGCATCGCCTCCTTGAGCTTCATCAGGACGTCGTTGACGACCTGGCCGCTGCGGAACGTCGTGTCGACGATCAGGACGCGGTGCGACTCGTCGACGTGGTCGACCAGGTAGTTGATCCCGACGATGTCGGAGCGATAGCTCGACCGGGTGCGCATCGTCGTCAGGCTGATGTGGTCCGGCGCGGGAGGTGCGAGCCCCTTCTTGTGCGCGTACTTGAACACTTCGTGGACCGGCAGGCCGGTGTTGATCCCGCCCGGCCACAGCGCGACGAGGAAGTCGGGGTGGAACTCGGGGTCGCGCACGACGTCGACGCCGAGCCGAAACGAGTCGAGCAGCAGCTCGTCCGCAGCCGGCAGGATCGGCTCGCCGCTCGCGACCGGTTCCGGCGGCGCGTCGCCCGCCTCGCGCAGGATTCGCCAAACCGCTTCGCTCTTGTCGCGGATCCGTCCGTCGTCGGGATCCGCGGGGTCGACGAGGTCCGCGAGTTCGTGCGGATAGTCGATCCACAGATTGCCGGGCAGGTCCTCGAGGCACATGCACGGCACCTCGTCGAACTCGACGCGATCGGGCTTGCGGTGCACGGTCGCGACGCGGATGTCGCGGGGCATATTCGCGCGGGCCCGCTCGCGGAGCACCTCGACGATGCGGCGAATCGTGTTGCCGGACTCCAGCACGTCGTCGACGATCAGCAGCCCGTCCTCGCGGCAAACCACGTCGATCACGTGTTCGAGTCCCTTGACGGTCACCTCGCCTTGCTCGCGCACGCCGGTGTAGGACTCCGTCGCGATCGTCGTGTGGTTCAGGAAGATGCCGCGCGTGCGAAAGTAGCCGTCCACGCCGAGGCCGACCGGCGTGCCGCCGCGCCAGATCGACAGGACGTGCTTCGGCCGAAACCCCGACTCGTAGACCTTGCGGCCGAGGCGGAACGTGTCGAGCAGAAAACGGTCGGCGCTCAGATGCAGGAAGTCGGTCACGGGCGAACGAACTCGTTTTCGGCCTTGAGGCTACGCGCCATCAATCGCGCGACAGCCTCGCGCGCCGGCAGCCCCTCGTAGAGCATCGCGTGCACGTGCGCGGTGATCGGCATCTCGACGCCGAGTCGCGCGCCGAGTTGGTGCGCCGATCGCGTCGTCTTGATCCCCTCGGCGACCATCCGCATCCCGTCGACGATCTCCTCGCGGGTGCGGCCCTCGCCGAGCGCCTTGCCGACACCGCGGTTTCGACTCAGGTCGCCGGTGCACGTCAGCACGAGGTCGCCGACGCCGGCGAGGCCGGCGAGCGTCAGCGGGTCGGCGCCGGCGGCGACGGCCGCGCGCGTGATCTCCGCAAGTCCGCGTGTGATCAACCCCGCACGGGCATTGGCACCGAGGCCGAGCCCGTCGGACGCACCGACGGCGATCGCCATCACGTTCTTCAGCGCGCCACCCATCTCGGTGCCGACGACGTCGTGGGTCGTGTAGACGCGGAACGTCGGGCCGGACAGCAAGCGTTGCACGCGCGTCGCGGTCGGTTCGGTCGACGCGACGACGATCGCCGTCGGCTTGTCCGCCGCGACCTCCTTCGCGAAGCTCGGACCGGACAGGCATGCGAAGCGATCGGCGCCGAGGCCGGGGACCGCCTCACCGATCACCGTGTGCATCGCCTTGACGCTGTCCTCTTCGATGCCTTTCGACGCACTGACGACGATCGCATCCGGCGCGAGCGCCGGCGCCGCCTGCTCCCAGATCGTGCGCACGACGTGCGACGGCACGACGGAAAGGACGACGGGCGACGCCGCGACCGCGTCGGCGAGGTCGCCGGTCGCGCGGACGTTCGGGGGGAGCGTGAAACCGGGCAAGAACGCGTCGTTCGTGCGGCGCTGCTCGATCGACGCGACGACCTCTTGCTCGTATGCCCACAGTGTGACGTCGTGCCCGATGCGAGCCGCGTGAATCGCGAGCGCGGTCCCCCACGCCCCGGCGCCGATCACGCTCAGCGCACCGGTCGGTTCCTTTTCAGTCATGCGGCCAGTCTATCGCGTCGCCGATCGATTACAATTCGTCGACCCCGCCACCCCCCGAAGGCCGATCGCCGTGCTTCACCACCGCCTGCTGCCCCTCACCGCGCTCGTCGTCCTGGCCGTACACGGCGCGGCCCAGCGTCAACCGACGGTGGACGCGACGCGCGGCTTCCAGCTGACGCTCGCACCGGATTGGATCCGCATGGCGCCCGACGACGCGGCCGCGATCGATCCTGCGGCAGCGGCGATGTGGCAGCTCGCGGTGGACGACACGCCCGAGGGCCGTGTGCACCTCGCGGTCGAGTCACGACGACTGCCCGGCCTCGACATGCGCCTGTGGGCGGAGCGCTGGGCGTCCCGGAGCGACGCGCGCATGCTCCGCCGCGCATTCACACGCACCGACCGCGTGTTCGTGGCCATGGGCGCGACGATCCGCGACGAGTCGATGGTCATCGCGAGCGAGTTTCACCGCACCGGCGTCTGGGCCTACCGCGTCTCGGCCTACCGTGCGCTGCGCGCTGCGACGCCGTTGAAGGCTCGCCTGCGCGCCGCGGCACGGAGCTTCGTCGTGCGCGCACCGACCCAAGCGACGACCCAAGCGACGACCCCACCGCCCGGCGGCACGACCGATGCACGCGATGTGTGGCGGCGCGCGGACCTCGCGACGACGATCGACACGACCGGCTGGGCGCGCATCGAACCGCAGAGTCGCGAGTCGATCCTGCCCGACGGCTGCACGGTCGGCATCCGCGACACGGTGACCGGCGAGCAAGGTGCGTTGATCGAGCTCGGCGAAGTCGCGAACCTCGCTCACCTCGAGACCCGCGTGCGCGCGTTCCTCGAAACGCGCTTCGAGAAGGACCGCATGCGCCTGCTGCAGCGCGGAGACCGGCTCGACGGTCTCTTCGTCGGCCCGGTCCCCGACGGGCGCCGGATGGCGGAGTTGCCCGCGGTGTGGCTCGGTCGTGCATGGCGAGTCGCGGGTCAGGGCGTCCTCGCGATCGTCGGCCTGGTCGGCTTCGATCTCGACGAGGAGCGCGCGCGCCTCGACACGTTCTTCGATCGCATCGGCGAGCACGCCCAGTGGCCGACGGCCGCGGACGTCGTGCTGCGTGCGGGCCGAGCGATCGCGCCGGACAGCCGCGTGTCGATGCGCATTCCCGAGCCGTGGCGGATCGACGGCGGCGACCGCACGATGTCGCCGCTCGAATTGCCCGGTCGACCGCTGCTCGCTCTCGTGCGCGACCTCGATCCCCGTGACCCGATCCGCTCGGCGGCGTGGGCCCTCGTCTACACGCATCGCGGCCGACCGCCTCTGTTCGACGGCGCGGTCCGCGACGCGACCGGATCGGCGCGCGTCACGCCCGGCGAGGAGGTCGCGTTCGACGGCTCGTTCGCGACCGGTCGCGACTACACGGTGTGGGCGCGAGACGCCGACGGCAGCGCGTGGCGGATCCATGCGCGCGAGTTGCGCCACACGAGCGGCGGCGCGACGCTCCTCGTCGGCCACCCGGACGACGCGACCGATCGCCTGCGCGCCGAGGTGACGGCGCTGCGCGACGCGTTTCGCCCGCACGATTCCGGGGCGATCAGCGGCGCGGGCACGATCGCGTTCGACGGGATGCGCATCGACGACGGCACGTGGGTCGACGGCCTGCGGGGACTCACTGCGGAGGTCGGCGACGGCTGGATCTGGTTCGACGGGGCGATCGCCGACGACCTCGACCGCCGCGCGCTGCTCTGCGGGCTGCGCGCCGACAGCGGCATCCTGCTGTCATTCGCGGCGCGATACGCCCCCGGCGTCGACGCGCGCGCCTGGGCGCGAAGCCAGCGCATCACGGACGTGCGCGACGGCCGCAACGGTCAACTCTGGGCCGACCACCGAACCGCCGCAGCACGCTTCAAGACGATCGTCGTCGCGCGCGATGGATGGTGCGCGCGCCTGACCGCGTCGCTCCCCCACACCGCTCCGGCCGACGCCGAACGGGCCGCCTACCGCGTGCTCCGCACGTTTCGGCCGGCGGAACCCGCCGACGCATCCGCGGCCGCCGACGCGCGTGCGACGCGCCCGCTCCCCCTCGTCATCCGCGACGACGCGATCGGCATCGCGCTCGAAGCGCCGCGCGGGTGGCAGCGGGCCGACGCGCCGGCGTGGCTCCCGCGCACGCCGATCTTCGCCGCACACGACCCGGTTCACCAGCGGTGGCTCTACGCGATCGAGTCGCGCGCGAACGACGACCAGCGCGCGGCGGGCATCGCCGCCGAAGCGCTGTTGCGCAGCCTTCCCGACGGACGCGTCACGGTATCGGCGCGCGTTCGGAGCGACGCGATCGTCGCAGAGGGCACGGCGGCGATGGCGGCCGACGGTCACGGCGGCGCACTGCCCGGCCACTGGCTCGTGCGGGTCGTCCGCGCGCCGCGCGGGACCGTCTCGGTGCTCGTCGGTCAGTTCGGCTCGACGCTGTCCGACGCGGATCGACGCGCACTGCTCGACGCCGCCGACGCGGTCTCCGCGAAACCGTAACGCGTTCGTCAGGCGTTCGTGTTCGGGCCGGGCGGTACGTCCTGCGGACCGGGCGGGCTCGCGGGCGCTTCCTCCTCGCCGTCGCCCTCGGCCGGCACGACGCCGCTCAGCAGCTTCGAGCCGATCCGCGCGGCGATCAACGCACCACAGCCGACGACGACCGCGTCCCAGAACCGGATACACAGCAGAAACGCCATGCAGTCGGGCTTCAACAGGCCGATCTGCGCGAAGACCGCGAGCATCCCGACGTCGAGCGTCCCCGCCCCACTGGGCGTGAACTGCAGTGCCGACAGCGCCTGGCTCATCACGAAGATCAGGCAGAGCGCACCGAAGTCGAGACCGAGTCCGACGCCGAGGATGAAGAACACCCACGGTCGGATGAACAGCACGAAGTGCTCGGCGAGGAAGATCGTGAACGCCGACGTCGAGCGCTTCGGGTTCTCGTTGAAGACGCGCGTGACCTGCGCCTCCATCGTGCCGGCCTTCACCCGCAGGTTGCGAAGGAACCGCGACGCGGGACGCAGCCGCGCGATCCAGCCGACGATCACCGTCAGCGGACGCCAGCCGCGCCACAGCGCGAGCGCGAGAATCGCGCACGAGCCGCCGAGCACCGCGATCAACCCGAGCAGCGCGAGGCCGAGCGGCAGATTGTCGCCGGCGAACAGCGACGTGCCGTACGCGTAGATCGACACGCCGGCCGCCCCGGTGAAGACGAGCAGGAAGCTCAGCGCTTCGAGCCACTTCGCGAGCACGACCGTGCCGGCGACCTCGGGATACGGCAAGCCGGTACGCTTGCCGACGTAGTAGACCTTGACCGGTTCACCGCCGAGGTAGGACGACGGCGTGAGGATGTTGACCGCCATCCCCATCGTCGTCGCTTCGTACAGCGTGAAGAACGGGATGCGATGGTCGACGGTGTCGTTGAGCACCCACCACGCGATCGCTTGCACCGCGAGCGGCAGAAAAGCGAGCACTCCGAGGACGAGGAACGCGACGGGCCCGACGTTCTCGAGCGCTTGCATCGTCTCGCGAAACCCGACCCAGTAGACGATGAGCAGGAGGATCACCGCGCTCAGTACGACCGCGGCGGTCACCTTCACCGCGTTCGGAATGCGACGGCGGATCTTCGGGTCCGAAGGCATGGCTCCGATACCTAACCCACGGGGGCAGCCGCCTCAACGGAAATCCGGAATCGCCGGACTACCAACCGAGTCGCTCGCGATTGGCGTGGAAGATCAACCCGAGCACGCGCATGTCGACCATCAGGAAGTAGAGCGCGATCCCGGTCGAGAAGATGACGCCCGCATACGGGATCTGTCCGAACGTCGACTCGGCGAACAGCTTCAACCCGACCGCGACGTAGAGCGTGAGCACCGCTGCGACGTATTCCGCCGGAACGATCGCGATGTTCGCGACCCATTGCACCGGGTTGAGCGCGTTGATCGTCGGGTCGACGGCCACGCACGCCATCGCCATCGGCAGGAACGCGCTGCCCGCGACCGCGAGCGACCAGAACCCGACGTCGAAGCGACCGGTCGCGAACGCGTAGACCGCGGCCATGCCGCCGCACAACACGAGCGCCCCGGTGATCATCAGGCACGGGCGCACGATGCTCTCCCACCAGCGCCCCAGTTCGGGCCAACTCGGAGGGTCTTCGTCGCCCATCGCGGTCGCGAACACGACCTTGACGAGGTATGCGGTGAGGTAGATCCCGCCGAGCACGATCGGAACCACGCCGAGCAACGAGAGTCGGCCGAGAGCCGACGCCGTCAACATCACGCGGCCGAGCGAGAACAGGGTCGCGAACATCGCCGTGCCGAAGAGCAGGATGATCGGGCCGGCGCCACCGAGCGGGTAGCCGAACGCGAGCGCGAGCAGCTTCTCGAAGCCGACGCGCGGCGTCGGTCGCGCCGGATCCTCGAAGCGCAGCACGCGGGCACCGACCTCGCACGGGCAGACCTCGACGACCTCGTGGTCGACGGTCTTCTTGCGGACGGCGGCGCCGCAGAGGAAGTTGCCGCAGCCCTCGCACTTTCGGGACGCGGCCTGGTCACGGTAGAAGACGCAACGCAGGCGTCGATTGCCCGTCTGCGCCTGCTCGGGCGGCGGCGACTCCGGACGTGGTCGTCTCACATTAGGACGCTCGCGGAGCGCGTTCGCGTCCTCCTGTGTCGTTTCCCCGCCCACCGCGGCCTCGATCGCATCGTCGAGCATCGTCGTGACCTCCTCCTTCGCGGTTCTCATCGGCATCGCGCCGCGGAGCGTTGAGGGCGGCACGGGGCTTGCGAGATTGCCAGGAACGGCGCCGGCGATTAGAAATGAGGCCGGCCCGTCACTTTTCGACCGACCGCGCGGAGGGGGAGATCTCGATGCACCGAACGCTGTTCGCCGCCCTGGGGGCCTGGCTCGCACTCGCCACGGCCACCGACGGCCAGGGCGCCAAGCGCCACAAGCTCTCGATCCAGGGGACGCGCTTCTTCCTCGAAGAGATCGGGACCGGCAACCCCCGGCCGTTCGACGTCTGGCTGAGCCGACTCGCGAACTCGTGTTTCGACACGCGCTACACCGACCTCGTGATCGAGCAGCTCGACGACTACAAGCGCTACGGCGTCAACACGATCGTCGTCGGGATCCAGGGCGGGAATCTGCAAACGAACAAGAACTTCCTCTACCCGAAGACCTACAACCCCGACGGCTCGCTCGATTTGAGCAGCGTCGTCTGGTCGAATCTGAATCGAATCCTCGACGAGACCGACCGGCGCGGCATGGTCGTGATGGTGCAGTTCTGGTACTTCCTGCGCGACGAGCAGGTGCCCACCGACGCCGCCGCGCTCACCTGCACGACGAACGCGGCGAAGTGGCTCGCAGCGACCGGGCATCAGAACCTGATGCTCGACATCGTCAACGAGTTCACGCACCCGGCCTACGACGGGCGCCCCCTGTTCACGACGGCCAACGGCGCGCTGCAGCTGATCCACGCCGCGAAGGCGGAGCTGCCCGGGGTGCCAACGGGCGTCAGCCCGAAGTCGGGCATCGCCGCCCCGTCCGGCACGATCACGGTCGGATCGCAGACCGTGCCGGTGGCCGCGGACATCATCATCGGCCACAACGCGATCGCCGACCCGACCAACGTGGGCAGCTACACGATCGGCGGCATGCCGGCGAACCCGCTGACGATCCCCTACATCAACAACGAGTTCGACGCGCAACTCGGCGGCGAGCACTACCCGTCGACGAACCCGCGCACCGGGCGGCTGAGCTACGGCCACTTCACGCCGAGCATCGTCAACCGCTACCTCGGCGACCTGCAGTTGCTCCGCAACTCGTTCAACGGCTACGGCAACGTCTTCACGTCGCATCAGCAGTTCGTGCCGCCGAACGACCCGATCCCGGACCCGCGCGTCGGCCCCGAGGGCACGCAGCCGCAGGCGACCGCCGGCACCGCGGAACCCTCGGTGCACTGGCTGTTCTCGGCGATCGCCGGGATGCGCAAGTTCGGATCGCTCGAGACGTCGCACGACTTCGAGGGCGGTGAGGCGTCGGGCTTCCTGCTGGACGGCCCCGGCACGTGGGCGATCAACCCGACGTTCGACGGCAAACGACTCGAGCAGACCGACGCGAACGAGGCGCTCGCGTGGACGCGGATGGTGCCCGATGCGGGCGACGTCGACGTCGCGTTCGAGGCCGGGTTCGTCGGCGCGCCGAGCGGAACGCTCGGTCTGCGCTACGGCGCCGCCGACCCCTCCGGCACCGCGTATCGGCTGCGCATCGACGCGAACTCCGTCACGCTCGACCAGGTCGGCGGCCCGATGACGCCGACGTCCGTGGCGGCGCCGAAGGTCCTCCTCGATCAGTACCGCTTCGTCCGGCGTGCCGGCCGCGTGCAGGTCTACGTCAACGAGACGCTCACGATCGACGCCGTCGACAACGGCGCGGTCACCGGCCACAACCTGCTGCTCACGACCGAGAACGCCGCCGCGTGGTTCGACAACCTGCGCACCGGCCCGATCCGGCTCACCGACTTCGACCTCGCGACCACCGGCAACTGGCAAGCGCAGAACGCCGGGGCCTGGGCCACCGTGGGCCAAGCGTGGCGTGCGACCGTCCCGAGCGGCACCGAGTACGCGCTGCTCGACCAGGTGTTCGACGACGTCGTCTTCCACGCGACCGTGGACCTGTCGAACGCTAACGACACCGAGTTGCTGTTCGCGGTGCAGGATCCGGCCAACCCCGGCGGCGCGGCCTACCGCGCGACGCTGTCGGCGCAGGGCGCCGTGACGTGGCAGCGCGTGTCGGCCGCCGGTGTCCCGACGACGCTCGCCAGCGGCACGACGACGATCAACCGCGCGTCGGTGCGGGTGCGGGTCGCGATCGAAGGAACGCGCGTGCGGATCGACGTGGACGGCAACGAGGTCGTCGACGTGACCGACCCGTCCGCCGCGCCGCTCGAGCCGGGCGCGATCGCGATCGCCGCCCGGACGGGCACGACCGTGTTCGACGACCTCGAAGTCGAGGGCGGCGCGCGCCGCTACCCGGTCGTGTCGTTCTCGAACACGTCCGGCCCGGCGATCCCCGCCGGCTTCACGATCCACTTCGACGACCCCGACGGCCTGTGGGACCTCCAGTCGATCCAGCTCGAAGCCGACTTCGGCCAGGGCTACTTCGACGTGAACCGCGCGCTGCTGTCGCCGCTGTTCCCGGTGACCCTGCCGGGCGACGGCAAGGGCATCGGCTTCGCGCTCGTCGGCCGGATCGACGTCGGCACGACGACGGTGCACCTGCGCGCAACCGCGATCGACCGCGGCGGCAACCGGACCCGCGCGGTCGTGCGCTTCAACTGAGCATGGCGCGCGACAAGATCTGCCGCGACGCGGCCGCGCTCGCCGATGCACTGGCCTCGCGCCGCGAAGCCGGCGAGACACTGGTCACCGCCAACGGCTGCTTCGAGTTGCTCCACGTCGGCCACGTCCGCTACCTCGCCGGTGCGAAGGCGCTCGGTGACATCCTCGTCGTCGCGGTCAACAGCGACGCGTCGATGAGCCGCATCAAACGCAAGCCCAGCGTCCTCGACGAAGAGCGCTACGAGATGATCGCCGCGTTCGAGTCGGTCGACTACGTCGTGCCCCTCGAAGACGACACCCCCGTGTCGCTGCTCGAAACCCTCCGCCCCGACGTCCACGCCAAGGGCACGGACTACACCCCCGAGACGATCCCCGAACGCGCGGTCGTCGAAGCCCACGGCGGACGCGTCGCCATCGCCGGCGACCCGAAGGACCACTCCAGTACCGAGATGATCGCGGCACTGCGGGAGCGGGGCGGCGACGAGTAGGGCGCGCGGTTCGGGGGGAGGGATCGGGGGCATGCGCAGGGGTGTGTGGCTCCGTGACTGCGCGGGGACGAGATGACCGATTGGGTCACGGGCGTGAGCCGCGCGTCAATGTCGCCCCACACCCCTGCGCACGCCCCCGATCCCACCGAAGCCGCGCGACCGACCCCCGCCCCCCCTGCCCGCATCGCAGCGAACGGATGTTCGGAGGGGTACCGTCGACGCCGTCATGACTTGTGTCGTCGGGCGAGCCACCGGACGAGTCGCACGATGCCGGCGGAGAACGCGCTCAGCGTGATGGCGTTGGCGATCAGTGCGAATGCGAATACGACGTACTCGAGGCGGGAACGGTCGGCGAACGGCGAGAACACGACGGCGACCAGGACGGCGATCACGACCCAATACGCGATCAACGCGCGATACTCGAAGTGCGCGCGATGCGGCCCCGGCGTCATCAAGAGGATCAACCCGTACAGCCCGCCCACGATGTGCGCAGTGAACGTGAACATCCCGGCAACGAAGCCCGCCGTCAGATACGACTCGCTCGACGCCTCCGAGCCCCAAACCACCAGCGTCGCGAGCGCAAGGCTCCCCGGGGCGAGCAACCACGCGCCCCACAGCACGACCGTCGGCCAGGGATCCCACTGCGTAGACCGCCGTGCCCGCAACACAACCTCCTGTCCAGCTCCGCCACCCGGTCGAGGACCCGCGCAGACGCGCCGACGACTTCCAGCAGGTCACGCGCGTCGAAGGGGCGGGGGCGTGCGCAGGGGTGCGAGGCGACATTGACGCGCGGCTCACGCCCGTGACCCAATCGCCCACACCGCCCCCCGCGCAGTCACGGAGCCACGCACCCCTGCGCATGCCCCCGCTCCCTGCCCCGCACGTCCCGCCTACAGGAAGTAGTCCGGCACCTTCTGCGCGCGCCCCTCGAGCTGCGCGAGCTTTTCTGGGTGGTGAATCAGGTCCTCGATGAACCAGTTCACGTGGTTGTAGAGGCAGGTGACCTCTTTGCACTGTTCGGTCGCGTTGAACGAGTCGATCAGCTTCGCCGTGTTCTTGCGCGTGTCGTCGTACGACGCCTCGTCGGCGTAGGCGTTCAGGTTGCCGACACGGCCGTGGTTCTGGTTGCGGTAGACCGGGCAGTTGTACATCCCGAGCGGGCTCAGCACCTGGCGGAAGAACTGCATGTGGCACGTCTGCGGCTGGTGCATGTAATTCGACGCGCTGCGGTTCTCGAGCATCTTGAGGTTGGTCGTCTCGTAGACCTTGAACGAGTCGGTCTCGTGCTTCTTCGCCTGGTCGACCATCTCGCGGATGCGCACGATCACCTTGTCGAAGTGGTCGTCCGTCTCCTTCAGGTCGACGATCTCGGCGTTGTTCGCCTCGGCGCGCGTCAGGAACGGCTTGATCGCGATGTAGTCGAAGCGGTTGTTCTTCGCGAGTTCGGTCGCCTGCACCATCTCGCCCAAGTTCTCGACGATCTTGGAGTCGTTGATGAACGCGCCCTTCCACGTGACGATGAACGAGAAGCCGATCGGGAAGCGCGGGTTGATGTCCTTGATGCCGGGCACCTGCTCGCAGATCGACTCGAGCGTGATCTTGCGCTTCGGCTTGTGCATCGCCTGGAACGTCGGGTCCGTGCCCGAGTCGAGCGAAAGCCGCACCCAGTCCTGCTCGTCGAGGCGATCGGCGATCTCGGCGATGCGCTTCATGCCGGAGCCGTTCGACACGATCGACACCTGAAGCCCCAGGTCCTTCATGAACCGGATCGTGTCGGAGAAGAACTTGTAGGTCGTCGGCTCGCCGCCGCCGATCACGATCACCGACCGCAGGCCGCGTTCACGCATCATCTTCAGCGACGCGAGGAGCTTGTCGTGGTCGTAGCGGATCGGCAGGTTCAGGATGTCCATGTCGACGCAGTGGTCGCACGCGTAGTTGCACGCGGTCGTCAGGTCGAGGTTGATCGACACCGGCGCGAAGTCCGGCACCTGCAACTCACCGGTCGGCGTACCGACGTCCGGGCGCACCGTCGTCTGCCACTCGACGTACTCCCGAAGCTGCGGGAGGATCTCCGGCTGCAGCAGCTTCGACGCGAAGTCGTGGATCGGCGTCAGCTCGATCTGCTTCTTCGGCGTCTCGCTCGTTTTCCTGTCGTCGCTCATGCCTGCTTTCCCTCCCGTTCGCCCGCCGCCGTCGCGATGACGAGCGCCTCGAGCCCTCGCATCCCGTCGACGATGCCGTCACGATCGATCGGCTCGCCCGACTCGACGTCGCGGACGAACCGCGCGACCAGCCGCTCGAGCGGATCGGCGAGCGGCACGCGGCGCCCGGCGTCGACGAGCGATTGCCGATAGTCCGGCAACTCGATCTCCCGCGCCGCCGCGTGACCGTTGATCGCGAATCCCGCCGGTCGCGGTGGTGCCGGATGCGTGCGGAAGCGATTGACGACGTCGACCGCTCCGCTCCGATGCACCCAGCGATACCGCAGCACCAGGTCGTCGAGCGCGGGCCCGAACTCGGCGCGCACCCGGTCGACACGGCCACCGCCACACAACGCGAGCAACAGGCTCAAGGGATGCGAGGCCGAATCGAGCGTCATTGTAGTTCCGGTGCCCATCGGACTCAAACGCATCTCGAAGCGCTCGACCGGCCCGTCCAGCGCGCCCGGGTGCAAAGCGGCAAACGCCCCGAGCGCCTCGGGCCATTGGGTGATCAGCGCCAGATGCCGGCCGGCGGCCGTGAATCGATCGACGACCGCCTCCGCCGCCGCGGCGCCGCCCTCGGCGGACCCCGAGACCGGCAACAGGGGCTTCTCGGCGAGGCAGTGGAGTCCGTGGTCCGCGGCGATCGCGAGGTGGTCCGCGTGGCACTCGATCGGGGAACAGACCGCGATCACGTCCGGCGCGGTCGCCGCGATCGCGCGCTCGACGGCATCGAACGGGGCCGCATCGATCCCGTCGTCGGCGAGCGCACCGGCCGCCTCGGCGGCACTCGCTTCGGTCCGTCCGACGACACCGACCACCGACGCACCGCTGCGCGCGAACCACCGGGCGACGAACCCGCCCAGCCCCTGACGGCGCCGGCGCGCCCCGATCACGACGACTCTGAGCATCGCCGAAAGCATAGTGCCGTGCTCACCGGCGCGCAACGCGCGCGGGCACCCGCCCGAGCCGGCGATCGCCGTCCACACGGCACAGCACGACGGCGGACACGACGATCAGCAGCAGGTAGAGCACACAACACCACGGCTCGCCGAGGGACGGCTCCGATCCGAACGCACCGGTCGGGAAGAGCATCAACACCGCGAACTCATCGAACGGATAATCGTCCGACCCGTTCTCGATCAGCACGAACCCGACCGCAGCGACCGCGACCCACACGACCCCCCACGCGGCAACGACGGCCTCCGACGCAGACGCGCGCCAGAAGCCCACCGCGACCCAGACCGCGAGGACGACCAGCATCACGCCCCACGTCACGGCCGATCCCAGCCCGAGCGTGAGTGCACCGATCCCGCCCATGTGCAGCGCGATGATCAACGCGATCGACAGCAGCGTCGCCCGCATCGCACGCCGCTGCCCGAGTCCGATCCACAAGCCGATCGCCCCGCCCGCCGCGATCGTCGCAGCGAACGAGCCGAGCGAGTAGCCGAGCTTGAGCCCGGTGGAGAAATGAAAGAGCGGGTGGAGGTGGACGACGATCGCGAACGCGACGGCGCCGGCAATCGCGTGCGACACGATCACCCAGACGCGCGACGACACGAACTCCGCCGTGGGCGTCGGCGTCGTCAGCAACACGTCGAGCGTCTGCCGAGATCGTTCGCGAACGAACACGTTCGTCGCCGACACGGTGCTTCCGACGATCGAGAAAATGTAGATCATCGAGAGAATCGCGCCGATTACCGGCCCCGTACGGCTCTCGTCACCGAGCGCCGAAACGCCCATCGCAAGGACTGCCGCGACGACGACGGTCGCGGCGAGCCCTCGAATCGACGTCCAGCGCGACCGACGACGCTCGCGCCACAGGAGCGGTGAGCGAACGGGGACGTCTCGCGCGCGCCGGCGCCGACGGCGCGGCCGCCGCCGCCCGAACCGCTCGCTGCCGATCGCGCTGCGCGCCCCGAGCAGGCACACGACCGTCCAGGCGACCGGCCCACCCCAGACGGCCCACGCCGACACCGCTGCGGGAGCGCTCCACTCGTAATAGGCGGCGAGCGGACTCAGCACGACCACGATCGACGGCGGAGCTTGCATCCCGGCCAACACCGTCGGCAACAAGAGCACGACGATCAGCGTCGACGCGTAGCCGCGCATCGCGCCCGACACCGGCGAGATGCTGATCGCACCGAACCACAGCGCCATCGCGCCGATCATCATCGCGAGGACCGCCACCGCGCTCGCCGCCCGCGCGAGCATCTCGACCGTCACGCCGCCGAACGCGTAGGCCATGCTGCCGATCGGTGCGACGACGAGCAGCGCGATGCCGAGCGGTACGAGCCGCGCCAGCCACAACTCGAACACGAGCCGCCACGGCCCGAGCCGCGTGAGTCGCAGCAACTCGATCGTGCCGCGATCGCGCTCGGTCGGGACCGCCGCCCCGCACGTCGCGGGCACGACCGACATCACGGCGACCCAACACAGCGCGACCATCGCATGGAAGATCGCGTGGCCGTGGCCGAGCATGTCCGTGACGGATGCACCGGCGAAACGTCCGACCGACACGCCGACGACCAACGCGGCGATCACCGCGAGTGCGACGCGGCCGGCGTAGTGGCGCCGATCTCCTGCCCGCGCGATCATCTCCTTCGCGAGCAGAGGAAGCATCGGCTACCCGCCCGCGCGGCCGAGGGCCTTGTCGAGGTCCGCCCGCACCACCGCGACCAGCCCGACGAGAACGCAGCCGTAGAAGACGAGCGACAACACGAACGCTCCACCGAGGCGGCTCGAGCCGTCGGGCATGCCGACGAACGCAACGACCGGGGGGATCGCCGGGCTGAGCAGCATGCCGTAGAGCCCGCCTTCACCGGCGGCGCACGCGACACACATGAGCGGCGCGATCGTCCAGCCGATCAGCGTGATGACCGCGCCCGCGAGCGCGCGCATCTTCCGCTTCGCCCGCAACCCGGCGCGCACGCCGATCAGCACGAAAATCGGTGTGTAGAGCGCGACGAGCATGAGCCCGTAGAGCAGCGACCCCAGCGGCTCGACCGAGCGGTGCGACGGCTCGGTCGCGGAGAGCATCAGCAGCGCGATGATCGGCGCGGCGAACGAGAACGCCGCCGGCATCAACCCCTTGCACTTGTCGGCGAGGATTCGCTCGCTCGTGATCGGCGTCGTGAGCAGCGTGTCGAGGGTCTGATCGGTGCGCTCCGACACGATCGCGTTCACACCGAGCACGACCATCGCGAGCGCGTGCACCGCCCAGCAGCACATCGCCAACCCGGCGAAGTCATCGCGGCGCCCGCCACTGTTCGTGTTGATGTAGATGCCGACGACGATCGCCCCCGCGATCGGCCAGATCGCGAACATCGCCCAGCGCCGGATGGTCCGGGCCCGACGCGCCTCCCGCCACGCGATCGGCCGGGCCGGCGGGACGTCGCGCCGGGCGATCGCGATTCCGCGCTCGTCCGACGGCACGCGCGTGCGGCGCGACCGGCCGAAGCGGCGCGGCATCGATGCCGATCGCGGCAGAATCAGCGACGCGATCGCGATGCAGCCGACGATCGGGATCCACACCGGCCAGCTCGTGCGCACGATCTCGGCGAACGAGACCGTCCCGTCTGCGTGATCGAGGTACGAGAGCGCGAACCACGGCAACGAATCCCCGCCGCGGGAGAACAGCCACGGCAACGCCGCCGGCAGCGCGGGGAAAGTGAAGGACAACCACGGCACGAGAAACCCGACCGCGGCGAGCGTCGCGACGACCGCGATGTACGCGGGCACCGGCCGCGAAGCGCGCGACGCGAACAGCATCGCGACTGCCCCGATCTGAAGCGCGAACACCGAGACGAGGTACCACGACGTCCACAGGTCGGCGGTCGTCACGCCGCCGAGCGAGTAGGCGGTCGCGCGCATCGGCAACAGGAGCAGCAGGATCGAGAGCACGTGCACGATCCGGACGAGGAACGTCTCGACGACGAGTTCGACCGCCGACAGGCGCGTCAGCCGCAACAGCTCGAACGAGCCGCGCTCGCGCTCCGACGGGAACGTCGCCGCCATCACGAGCGGGACCAGCAGCGCGACGGTCAACAGTTCGAGCCACATGATCAAGTGGTGCAGTTCGCGCCCGCGCCCGAGGACGGTGCTCATGAAGCCGCCCCACCGCGTGTACATCGACCACATCGTCAGGATGACGCCGGAGAACAGGACCGCGAACGCCGCACGCGTCACGAACGTGCGCCGACGCGAGCCGATCTCGATCAGCTCCCGCCGAAACAGCGGAAGAAGCGTCATCAGGCGAGCTTCCCCTGCGTGAGCTTCATGAACGCCGTCTCCATGTCCATCGCCTCGGGCTGGAACATGCGGACGCGGGCGCCCACCTCGATCAACCGCTCGAGCAGGGCCTCGGGGGCGAGCGTTCCGGGCTCGATCTTGATCGCGATCCGGTCGGGCGCCTGCTCGACGTCGACGACGCCGTCGATCTCGCGCACCTTCGCGAGCAGCGGCTCGTCGATGTTCGTCACCTGCGCGTGGATGATCGGCATCATGTCGAGCCGGCGGTAGATGTCGTCGATCGCGCCCTCGGCGACGAGTTCACCGGCCTCGATGATGACGATGCGCGTGCAGAGTTGCGCGAGTTCGTGCAGGATGTGGCTCGAGATCAGCACGGTCTTGCCCATCTGCTCGAGCGCCTTCAACAGCTCGCGGATCTCGATCCGTGCCCGCGGGTCGAGGCCGCTCGCCGGCTCGTCGAGCAGCAGCACCTCGGGATCGTGGAGCAGCACGCGCGCGAGCCCGAGTCGCTGCTTCATCCCGCGCGACAGCCCGTCGACCGGCGCATGCCGTTTCTCGGTCAGGTCGGTCAACGCGAGCACGTCGCCGACGACCGAGTCGCGCTTGCGGCGCTCGAGCCGATACGCCGCCGCGAAGAAGTGCAGGTATTGATTGACCGTCAGGTCCTCGTAGACTCCGAAGAAGTCGGGCATGTAGCCGATCATGCGCCGGATCTTCGCCGGGTCGCGATCGACGCGCACGTCGCCGATCGACGCATGCCCCTTGGAGGGCGCGAGCAGCGTCGCGAGCACCTTGATCGTCGACGTCTTGCCGGCGCCGTTCGGCCCGATGAAGCCGACGACCTCGCCCTTCGGGATCTCGAACGACAGGCCCTTGACCGCCGTGAGGTCGCCGTAGCGCACCCACAGATCATCGATCTTCACGAAGCTCATCCGTCAATCCTCCGTTGCGCGGAACGCGCGTCGATACACGACCCGATTCTCGTCGTCGCCGGTGACGACGACGAGGACGCGGGCGCGTGGGTCGGTCTTGTCGTGGATCGCGAGGTCCTCGAGCGCGTCTCCTCCGGAAGGGGAGATCGTCGCGACGTCGCGAAAATAGCCGGCCATTCGACGGCCGGTGAGCGCGATGATCTGCTCCCGGCCGAACGCACGCTCGTCGCCGGCTTCGCCCTCGACGTAGTCGCGGCGCACGACGAACGCATCGACCACGCCCTCGGCAGCGCGAATCGCGTCGACGTCCGCTCGCTGGGGCGCGGCCCACACGTCCCCGAACGACGGCACCGACTCCGGGGCGTCGAACGCGAGCGTGCGCCATACCACCGGTGTCCACTTCCGATGTCGGATCTCGAGCGTCACGCGTCCGCCGACACGGCCTTCGAACCGCGCCGAGGCCGGCGTCGACACGCTGCCGTAGTAGTGCTCTCGGTAGCGACCGACGTCGACGATTGAGACCAGCGCGCCGTCGACCGCGTGACGATCGACGCGCTCGCCGGTCGGAAAGTGCATACGCAACTCGCTGCGCCGCAGCACCCGCCCGTCCGCGCCGACGTCGATCAACACGATCGACTCGTCGCGGTTGCTCTGGCCGAGAAACGCGTCGGTGACCGCGATCATCACGAGCGTGAACAGCACGCAGATCGCCGGAAAGGTGAGCCACGTGAGCCACCGGCGCCCGAGTCTGCCGAGCAGGACCCACTCGACCGGCCCGATCGCGAGCACGAATGCGCCGAGCAGCAGCGCGAGCAGCCCCGTCGGCACCAAGCGCACGTCCTGGGGCAAGAGGTGCTCGACGATCGCCGCGTCCTCGTCGTCGTGCAGCACGCGTCGTCCGACGTCGTCCTCGTCGGTCACCCACAGTTTCGGCGCATGCCGCGTCTTCCACAGCCAATCGATCGCGGACGCCAGCCCTGCGTAGCGCCACGCGTCGAGCTTCTCCTCGCCGCACGCGAGGACGACGCGGCCGAGCTCGCGTCGAGTGCGCTTCAATCCTCGCGGCACATGGATCGACCCCTCCACCTCGACGGCGCCCGAGTGCCACCGCGTGATCCGATCGATCGCCCCCGGGACACTCGCGCACGGGAGCGGCGCCCAGACGAAGACACTGCCGCCGCCGTCCACCCATCGCGACAGCGCCTCGAACCGCTCGCCGTCGAGTGCGACGAGTGCGTCGAGGGTCGCCAACACCGTGTCGAACGCGCACCAAGCGATCGGCGTCGCCGGCGCACCTTCGGGCGGGAGCGGCACTCGGTCCACGACGAACGAGCGATCGCGTGCCCGCGCACCGGCGACGACCGTCGGCGTGGAGAGGTCGGTCGGCAGGCGCGTGCCCCCGACACGCTCGAGCGCCCCGACGAGCACGGTGCGACGCATCTCCTGCGGCACCGATAGCGCCTGTTTCTTCAACTGCACGACGTCGCCGCCGTCGGACGTGAACGTCGTCTGCAGGTCGAGCGGTCCGGCGTTCATCGCCGACGTCGCCGTCGGGAACAACCGTAGCGAACGCTGGCGCCCCGGCGGGATCGCGATCGTCTCGGTCGTCAGGTCGAAGCGCTTTCCGAGGTGATCCCGGGCGACGAAGCGCAGCCGGCCCTTCAGCACGTCGGGGCCCGGCCACTCCGTCTCGACGACGACCGGAATCGGCCCTCCCGAGCGCGACGTGCCGAACGCCGGCCCGACTCGAACGCGGAGACCGTCCTGCGCGACCGTCGTCGCGACGACGACCACCGCGATCGCGATCGCGAACAGTCCGCGCATCACTGCCGTCCTCCCGGTCGTCGCTGGTAGAACCACCACTCGGCGAGCGAGGCGACGAGCGCGAGCGCCGCGAGCCACGGCCACAACGGTCGCTCGGTCCGCGTCGCACCATCGGCGACGACCCGCAACGACTCGCGGAACTGGATCTCCCGCACCCGCACCATCGACGTTTCCCTTCGATCCAGCAGCGACGCACCGACCGAACGCCGTTCATCGCCGATCGCCACATCGTAACGACCGACGCGCGTCGCGGGTATCCCGGTGACGAGACCATCGCTACCGGCCACGACCCGCCACGTCCGGCCCGACGGCGCCGTCACGGTGCACGGCTCACCCGCGACCCCGCGCAGCGGTGGCAGCACCCCGGTGCGCCCGCCGACCGCACCGAGCAGCCCCGCCTCGCGCTCGGCGGTCCGCACGAGGTTGGCGAGCAAGATCGGAAACGCGAGTCGATACGGCATCGTCGACCGCAACGGATCGAACACGAGGTACCAACGGGCGCGATCCGGGGCGCGTTCGGCGAGCATCAGCGGCCCACCGGAGGACTCGATCGTCGCCTGGAACCCGAGCACCTCGAAGTCGGCCACCGAGCGCGACGGCGCGACCGAGCGCTGGCCGCTGACGAGCACGTCGCGCAGATCGACGTGGTGCAGGAGCGCGTCGTCGCGCTCCCAATCGACGATCTCGAGGTCGATCGCGCCGTCGATGAACAACGACGCCGCCCGCTCGGGCACCGCGTCGACGAACAGCGCGACACGCACGCCGGCCCGCTCGTCCGACAGGCGGTTCGACACGATCGCGTCGGCATCGACCGGTGGGATCGGCGACTCGATCACGACGACGCGCGACTGCTCGGCGAGATACGGTGCGATCCACTCGAGCGCCGGCGCCACCCACAACCGCAGCTCACGCGGCGGCGTCAGCGACAGGTAGGCAACGTCGTCCGACGGCATCGCGTCGAACGCATCCGGCTCGAGCGAGACGCGCAGCGGCAGCCGATCGCCGCTGCCCTGCAGCCGAAACACGACGTCGCGCGTCTCGTTCGGGTTCATCGCGATCGTCTCGTCGGCGACGACGTCGTCGCCGACGGCGAGCCGCGCGAGCACCGCACCGCGATAGTCGGCGCTCGCGACGACCCGCACGAACACCTCCCAACCGCCGCCCTCGCCACGCGCCGCGTTCAGGTCGACGATCCCGACGTTGGCACCTCCGGGCCCGACGAGTTCGTAGTCGAGCTCGAACGGCAGCGCGAAGTCGGCGTCGGGGGGCACGTTGCCGTCGGAGAGGAGCGTCACCGATCGAAACGGCTCGCGCTGCGCCAGCGCCGCCGCGAGGCGAAGCGCATCCACGACGTCGCTCGGCTCGTCCTCCACGGTGATCCCGTCGATCGCATCGAACAGCCGGCGACGGTCGGACGTGAAGTCGGCGACACGCCGCGCGCGCGACGCGAACGCGACCACGCTCGCCTCCTGGCCCGGGCCGAGCGCATCGACGAGTGCCTTCGCGCGCGCCTTCGCGAGGTCGAGCCGGGTCGGCCCACCGTCCTTCTCGCGCGCCGCCATGCTCGCCGAACAATCGATCAGGATCGGGCGCCGCGCGACCGAATCGCCCGCACCGCCGAAGAACGGCTGCATCGCCGCGAGTGCGAGCAAGCAGAGGCCCGCCAGCTGCAGCCACAGCAGCAGGCTCCGCCGAAACCGCTGAAACGGCGCATTGACGCGGTGATCGTCGAGCACGCGGCGCCACAGCACGAGCGAGCTGACGTTGATCGACGGACGCCGGAGCTTCAGGAAGTAGAGGAGTACGAGCGGCGCGACGAGGGCGAACAGCCACGCGTAGGCGGGCAGGTGAAACCCCATCAGCGGATCCACCCCCGACGCACCATCTCGCGCAATACGATGTCGTCCACCGACTCGCTCGAGCCGGCGCGGAGGAACCGGCCGCCGCGCCCCTCGAACATCGCGCGGACCTCGGCGGTGTGCGCATCCCGCGTCGCACGGTAGATGCCGAGCAGTTCCGGGACCGACGACACGTCGAGGCGTGCCGCGGTCTCGACGTCGACGAGTCGCACGTCGCGACCGACGTCCGGCTCGAACTCCGTTGGCCCGAGCAGTTGCACGCCGAGCGGCTCGAGCCCCGCCGCGTGGAGCGCGTTCAGCGGCCGCGTCAGATCGCCCGCCGTCAGGAAGTCCGACACGACGAGCGCGATCCCGCGCCCGCGGTGCCCCGCGAGGATCCGCTCGATCCCGGACTCGACCGGGCAATCGCCGCCGGCCTCGATCCCGTCGAGAAACCGCAGCAGGTGTGGGACTCCGGTGCGGCCCCGGCGCGGGCGCAACGCGAGCGGCGGGTGTGCCGCGGCGCCGAACGCCCACGCACTCAACCGCTCCCCGCCCCCGAGCGCGAGCACGCCGAACGCCGCCGCCACCTCGCGGGCGCGGTCGAGCTTCGCCTCCGACGCCATCGACCCCGACGCGTCGATCAGCACGACGACGTGCATCTCCTCCTCGACGCGGTAGAGCTTCAGATACGGGCGTCTGAGCCGGGCGAACACGTTCCAGTCGACGAAGCGCGGATCGTCACCCGGCGAGTAGTCGCGATAGTCGCTGAACTCGGTGCTCGAGCCGCCGCGCCCGGCGAGGTTCGCGCCCTGGTGGCGGTTCGTGAACCGCCGGCGCGCGACGATCCGCCGCGCCGCGAGGCGGCGCAACGTCGACGGGCCGAGCAACGCGTTCGGCGGCGCCTCAGGCATCCTCGGGCACGCCCTCGAGAAGCGCGGCGATCACCGAGTCCACCGCGACGCCCTCGGCCTGGCCGTCGTAATTCAGCAGGAGCCGATGACGCAGCACGTCGGGCGCGAACGCGCGGACATCGTCGCACCCGGCGTGGCCGCGACCGTCGGCGAGCGCCTGCACGCGGGCCGCGCGGATCAGCGCCTGTGCCGCACGCGGGCTCGCCCCCCACTCGATGAAGCGCTGCACCGGCTCGGGCGCGCCGGCACCGCTCGCGTGCGTCGCGATCACGAGCCGCACGGCGTAGTCGCGCACGGCGTCGGTGACGACGACCCGATCGAGCGTCGCGGCCAGCGCGGCGATCGCCGTCGCATCGAGCACCTTCTCGACCTCGACGCCACGCGCGAGAATCGTCCGGTCGACGATCTCGTTGAGTTCGCCGCGGTCGGGCAACGGCACGTCCAGCTTGAACATGAACCGGTCGAGCTGCGCCTCGGGCAGCGGATACGTGCCCTCCTGCTCGATCGGGTTCTGCGTCGCCATCACGAAGAACGGCGGGTCCAACCGGTGGGTCGTCTCACCGACCGTCACGGTGCGCTCCTGCATCGTCTCCAGCAGCGCCGACTGCGTCTTCGGCGTCGCGCGGTTGATCTCGTCGGCGAGCAGCAGCTGGGTGAAGATCGGGCCGCGCCGGAACTCGAAGCGCACCGCACCGTGCTCGTCGGTGTTCATGATGTTCGTGCCGATGATGTCGGCCGGCATCAGATCGGGCGTGAACTGGATGCGCTTGAAGTCGAGGTCGAGCACGCGGCCGAGCGCCTTCACCAGTTCGGTCTTGCCGAGCCCCGGCACGCCTTCGAGCAGCACGTTGCCGCCGCAGAACAGCGCCGTGAGCACGCCGCGGATCACCCGCTCCTGCCCGACGATGACCGCGCCGACACCATCGCGCACGCGTCCCCACGTCTCTTGGAACCGCTCGATTTCCTGCCGGTCGGCGACCGGGTCAGCGTGGTTCATCATCCGCTCCTCGTTCAGCCTGGCGCTTGCGCTTGAGCGCGAGCAGTCGTTCGGTCGTCGATCGATCGTCGGCGGGCGATGCGGCCTTCGGCGGCGCCTCGGGCGCGGGCCCCGGTGAGGCCTGCGCGGCGGGTTGCTCCACCGGTCGCGTCGCCGCGCCCGCCTTCTCCGTCTTCTCGCCCATCATCGCCTTGCGCTCGAGCAGGGTCGGCAGTGTGCCGGTCGAATCGCGCTCGCGGCGGAACCACGCGCGCGGTTCGAGCTGCAAGCGGCGCAGCGCGACGTCGAGCGGGATCAGGCACGCGAGTACGAGCAGCACCCAGTCGATCACGGGGCGCGCGTTGCGCTTGCGGGTCCGCTCGGCCGGGAAGATCTCGCGGCTCGTCTCGTTGCCCGCGAGCACCCGCCCCCCGGTGGACCGGGCGATCGTGTCCAGCGCGACGGGGTCGGCGCGGAAGCGCAGATACTCCGGCGAGTAGGCGACGACGAGACCACCGACCGCCCGCTCGGCACCGCCGCCTCCGGCACCGACGACGGTGATCCGGTAACGCCCGCGCCCCTCCACCGGGAAGACCCCGCGATACGTTCGCGGGCCGGTCTGCTCGAGCGCCACCGCGATCGTCTCCCCGTCGGGGCGACGGACGATCCCCTGCATCGCGAGCGTGCGGCCCGCACGGGCCTCGTCGGTGACCTGGATCACGCCGCGGTCGCCGGTCGTGTGCGTCCGCATCGTCAGATCCCCCTGCCGATTCGCCCGGGCGACGTCGGAGACGAGCTGATTCACGAACGCACGGTAGCGATCCCACTGCAACCAGTCGCGGCCCCACCGCGCGCTGAGGTCCGACGTGAACGCCGCGGTCCGCCCCATCCCGTAGCGCCACGCGGCCAGGATTGGCTCGACGTGGTCGGCGGTCTCGGTGCGCAGCGCGACCTCCGCACGCGACTTCGGCGCCGTCAGCACGAACCCGTGGAGCGGCGGCACCTCGCCGATGCCCTTGAGCGCGGTCGACGGGAAGTCGAACACCGGACGCACGGTCTGCTCGACGATCATGTTGCGCGCGAGCGTCTTCGCCTCCTTCGTGAAGATGCGGGGCAGGGCCGACGCCGACGAGGGCTGGTAGTAGCGCCCGCCGGTCGCGCGGGCGATGTTGCGCATCGTGTTCTGATCGAGGCCGCCGTGCGGGAACACGGTGACCGTCGAGATGCTGATCCGCTCCGCGGCGTATTGCTCGATCAGCGCCGGCGGCGGCGGCGACGGGTCGCCGTCGGAGATGATGATCACGTGCTTGGTCGCGGCGTCGGAGGCTTGGAGGCTCTTCAACGCGAGCCGCATCGTCGGCGCGAACGACGGCATGTCACCGATCATCGCGCTGTTGATCGCCGGGTAGTGCTGCGAGGGATCCCCGACTTCCTGCAACTCGACGATCCACGCCTCGCCGCCCTCGTAGTCCCACGCGAGGACGCCGAACTCGTCGGCCGCGGTCAGCACGTCGAGGGCGCTCTTCGTGATCCGCTTCGCCCACGTGTTGCCGCTCGCGAACTCGCACGTATGCAGGACGACGGCGAGCGCCCCCTTCGGGATGATACGCCGCTGCGACACGTCGAGTTCGACCGGCAGCAACGTCGCGATCGACGTGTTGCGATATCCGCCCACGCCGAAGCTCTGGTCGCCGCCGACCATCAGGAATCCGGTGCCGAGGTCGAACACCGCGTCGTGCACGGCGGTGCGCTGCGCTGCGCTGATCTCCTCGGCAGGCACGTTGACGAAGACGATCGCGTGATACGGCAGTAGCGCCGACGTCGAGTCCGGCATCTCCGGCGCCTCGACGACGTCGACGAGCCGCTCGCCCTGTTTGAGCGCTCGAATGAAGTGCGCCGAATCGGCCGGCTCTCCCGCCGGGTCGATCACGACGAGCACCCGCCCCCGCCCCTCGAGGAACACCGCATTGAGCGCGGTGTTGTTCTCGCGCCAACCGTCGCGCCCCGCGGCCGGCTCGATCGTCGCGGCGTACTCGTAGTAGCCGGGCTGGCGGAGGTAGATCGGCAACGCGAACCGGTTCTTGCCCGCGCGCCACTCGATCGGGACCTCCGCGACGACGGCGCCGTTCTCACGCAGCGTGAGCGTCCCGGTACCCGGCGCGAGTGCGGACACGATCGCGGTCGCCTCGTAGGTCTCCCCGCGCTTCACCCGCACCGGCACGTCGAGTCGCTCGACCCACACCTCGTCGTCGTGCTCGTAGGCGATCGGCACGACGTCGACGGCAATCCCGCGCGACGCGAGTTCGTCGAGCACGCGCGGCAGATCGCCGCCGGTGGACGCGCCGTCGCTGACGAGCACGATTCGCGCCGGCCGATCGTCCGGGCACAGCGCCGCGGAGAGCGACAGCCCTTTCGCGATGTCGGTCCCGTCGCGCGGGACCTGCACGTTGAGCGCCTCGAACGGGAACGACTCGAGCGGCGGCAACTCGACACCTGCTTCGCGGCCGAAGACGACGAGCCCCGCCGCATCGGTCGCCGGCTTGTCGGCCGTCGTCGCGAGCATGTAGTCGATCGCGCGACGCACCGACGACTCGCCGACCGAGTGCGACGTGTCGATCGCATAGACGACGTTGAGTCGGTCGTCGCGGCGCACGGCGTGCGGCCGCGCCAGCACGACCGCGAACAGGCCGACGACCGCGAGGCGCGCGAGCAGCACGAGCGAGCCGCGCACCCGGCCGTGTCTAGCGGCGCCCGCCTCGTGCATCCACCACACCCACGGGGTGATCGCGAGCACGAGCAACCACCACGGGTCGGAGAAGTGGACGACGTGCGCGCCGACGAGTGCCGCGAGCGCCCCGCCGAACACGGCCGCGAACCCGATCGGCACGGCCAGGCGACGCGGCGCGGTCCGCCACGTGAGCGGCGTCCGCAGTGGGGGCACGAGGCGCGCGAACCAACCCTTCACCGCCGGACCTCCACCAGACGCCTGTTCCCCGTGTCCGCAACCAGGATACGTCCGTCTGCACCGACGGCAATCCCCCACGGCGTCCGGAGGCCGCGGTCCGAACCGACGCCGCACCGAACCCGCTCGAGCACGCGGCCGTTGCGATCGAGCCGCGTCAGGCGACCGGCTCCGTACTCGACCACCCACAGCGCGCCGTCGGCATCGGTGTCGATCCCGTACGGCAGATCGAGGGCCGGCGGCGAGTCCCCGCCGAGCACGCCGAGCCATCGCCCGTCGATCCCGTAGACCTGCACGCGGTTGTTGATCGCATCGGCGACGTAGAGCCGATCGCCGACGATCGTCAGGTCCGACGGACGCTGCAGCCCTTCCGGGCCGGTGCCGAACGCACCGAACGCGTTGACGAAGCGGCCGTCGGGCGTGAACTCCTGGACGCGGTCGTTGCCGCCGTACTCGCACACGAACAAATGGCCACGCCGGTCGGTCGCGATGCCGACCGGGTAACGAAACGCGCCGGGCTCGTCGCCGCGGCGCCCGAACGAGCGGACGATCGCACCGGCCGTGTCGAAGACGAGCACGCGATGGTAGTGCGTGTCGCACACGGCCCAGCCGCCCCCGTCGAGGGCGACGACGCCCTCCGGCCGCCCCGCATCGGTCGCGGGCATCCGCCACCACGTGGTCAGTGTCCCGGCGGGCGAGTAACAGAGCACCCGCCCGACCGTGTCGAGCGCGCAGGAGGCGCCGTCGGCCGCGTAGGCGACCGAGCGCGGCGCCGGCAGCGTCGCACGATCGGCCGGAAGACGCGTCACGCGCACGTCGGTCGCGATCGTCGCATCCCCGCGACCGCAACCGCCGAGCGACGCGACGACGAGCGCGACGAGGAGGACGAGCGTGCGCAACGCGACCCGCGCCCCCACCGCGAGCCGGGTGGCCTGCGGGCGCCGGACGATCACGCGCGCGGTGTCGTCGTCGAGCCGGCGCAGCGTGACGGCTTCGACCGAGCCGTCGAAGCGCACCGCGTCGACGCGACACGGCCCGTCGGCGGCGAGTTCGATCGCCACCGCCTCCGGCCGGAGGAAGATCGCGCCGTCGGGGCGATCGCTCCCGGCGACCCCGAGCCATGCGGCCGCGTCGCGTGCGTCGAACCAGTTGCCGGCCCCGAGCGCCGAAGCGAGCGCCTCGGTCGGCGGCTCGCGATAGAGCGCGTCGACGTCGCCGTCGAACGCGACGCGACCGGCATCGAGGCAGACGACACGATCGGCTTCGGCGAGGGCGAGCGCGGGGTCGTGGGTCGCGAACACGAGCGCTCCCGGTGGACGATGCGCACGGACGACGGCCCAATCGACGGTCGCGCGCGCGCGCTCGACGTGGGCGAACGGTTCGTCGAGGACGAGGGAGTGCGCACCGCTCGCGAGCGCCCGCGCGACCGCGAGCCGATCGCGCTCGCCCGCCGACAACGCGGCCGGCACCGCCGACGCGCGCGGCATGAGCCCGAAGCGACGGAGCCACTCGTCGATCGCCGAGGGTGCCGCGCCCGGCGCGACCGCAGCGAGGTGGCCGCGCACGTCGACGTCCGGCCAGAGCCCGCCGTCGGCCGGGGCCCAGAACACCGGCGGATCCCCGCTCGCCTCGAAGACGACCGCACCGGCGTCCACGCGCCGATACCCGACGAGCGCGTCGAGCAACGTCGTCTTCCCCGCGCCGGACGGACCGAGCACGGCGGTCACGCCCGCGCGGATGTCGAGTCGGTCGACCGCGAGCCGATCGCCGATGCGAACGCCGTCGAGGCGCCAGACGCGATCCGCGCGCGGTTCACCCATTGCGTCGTCCTCCGAGCGCACGTCGGACCGTCCATCCGCCCGCCACGAGCGCGACCAACGGCACGCCGAGCGCGACGACGAGCATCGCCGAGAGCGCGTGCGACCGTTCGTAGTGCATCAGATTGTAGAGGCGTACGGGCGCCGGTGTCATGCCCGTCGGCGCGAGCAACGACGCGGCGGTCACCTCGTAGCTACCGACGAGTGCGACGACGACGAGCGCACCGACCCGCGCGCGGCCGACGAGCGACCACCGCACGGCTCGCGCCGAGGCGCGGGTCGTCGGTCCGGCGGCGAGCAGGCGCGCGGCGTGGAGCGCCGGGCCGTGGTCGACCCGGGCGAGCGCGAGGCGCAGCACGAACGAGAGCGGCACGAGGCACGCGGTCGCGACGACGACCCACGCGACCGGCGTGTCGTAGAGCGCGGCGCCGAACGCCTGTGTCGCCGCGATCGCGAGGAGCGACAGGACGAGCGCGCCGAGGAGCCCGGGCACCGCGAGCGTGAAGCCGACCCGGGGGCGCCGCACCGCGATGCCGGCGATCGCATCCGCCGCCACCGCCGCGACGATCGCGACGCCGACGCTCGCCGCGACCTCGCTGGCGAGCGCACCGGCGCGCCGGCCGACCGCCGCGAATCCGGGGAGCGCGTCCGGGAGGAGCCAGACGAGCGGCGCCCCGACGTTCAACGCGAGCGCGAGCGCGAGGACGAGTCCGCCGATCCAGCCGGCCACCGGCCGCTGGCACGACGACGGCCGAGGAATCCCGCTCAACGCGAACGCCGCCGCCCCGAGCGCGGCGAGCGAGATCACCGCGGGGATCGCGACCGCGGCGACGCTCTCGGACAGCGCGAGGCCACCGGCGTGCGCATCGAACACCGCGACCGGCCACGATGCGACCGCGAGCCGCGCGGCGATCTCGAACTCGGTGAACGCATACACGAACGCGATCGCCGCCGTCGCGGCGAACCGTCGAACGTCGAGGCCACGCCGCACCGTCGCGAGTCGGGCGACGTGCCGCGCGCGCACCGTGTCACGCGGGGGCACGAGCCACCAGAGCAGTGCGGCGACCGGCAGCGCGCGCGCGATCGACAGTGCGGCGTAGAGCCCCCCCCGTGCAGCCGGGTCGACGAGCGCGGTCGGCGCGTGCGTCGCCCAGACGTGTCCGATCATCAGCCCCGGCGCGACGAACAGCGCCGCGAGCGCCAAGCGTCCCGACGCGCGACCGAGCCACGGGCCGACGCTCGGCGCGGCGATCGTCGCGATGGCCGCGACCGCCGCAGCCCGCAGGGCCGACTCGCCGAGGACCGCTGCCGACGGCGTCATCGCGCATCCTCGTCGCCGAGGTGTTCGAGACACGCCAGCCGCGCGTCGACGAGCGCGTGGAGGTCGACGGCGCCGCGGGCACACCAGTCGCGCAGGCGCTCGACGACCGCCGGAATCGACGCATCGCCCGTCGGGCCGAGCGGGACCTGGCGCGCACGACCATGGGCGAGCGCGACCTCGACCGCAGCGGACGCGAGGTAGTCGACGAGCGCCTCTGCCGCCGCGCGGCGTCGCGTGCCGCGCACGATCGCGACGGTGTTCGGGATGCACACGACGCGCCCGCCGACCGTGAGCGGATACATCGCGATCGGTGCGCCCGCCTCGAGCGCGACCGACGCGTCGTCGGTGTCGGTCCAGCCGACGTCGCATGCGCCGCTCACGACGACGTCCCGGACGACCGCATTGCCGGCGACGACCCGGCCACCGCGGGCCCGCCAGTCGTCGAGCCACGCCGCGGTCGCGTCGGCCCCACGCGCGTGCCAACGCGCCGCGAAGTGCGTCAACGTCGTGCCGAACCGCGGCTTCGCGATCGCCGCGCGGTCCGGGCGCTCGGCGAATGCACGCGCCGCGGCGTCGGCATCGGCGATACGATCGGCGCGCACGATCCAGACCCGTAGCCGCGCGCCGAACCCGACCCACCGCGCGTCGGGATCGCGCCACTGCGGCACCATCCGGGACCAACCCGCGCCGCGATACGGCTCGAGGAGTCCCTCGCGTGCGAGTTGCATCGTCCCGAGCGCCTGGTTGTTCCAGAAGACGTCGGCGCGGGGATGTTCGCGTTCGCGACGGATCAGCTCCGTCAACCCGAGCGACTTGGTCGCCTCGGTGTCGAAGCGGATCGCGACGCGATGCCCGGTCTCGCGCTCGAAGTCGCGAAGGATCGACTCGGCGAACACGGCGTCGTGCGCGCAATAGACGACGAGCGCGTCGTCGGTCCGCCAGACGAACCACCACGCGGCAGCGAGCGCCGTGACCGCGGTGACGAACGCCACCCCCGCGAGCGATCGCTCGCCCACTACTTGTCGGGCTTCTCGGCGGATTTCTCGGCTGGCTTCTCGCCTGGCTTGTCGCCGGGCTTCGCGGGCGCCCCGTTTCCGGGCACCGGCAGTCGGTCGAAGTAGCGCTGAATCATCGCCCGATACCCCGGCGGCACCCGCTCACGCAGCACCGCTTCGTTGACGCCTTGCTTCACCCGCTTCAGCAACGTGCGGTAGTCCTCGTTCGCCGTGCCGGCCCGTCCGGGCCCCTTCTTCGACCACTGCATCAACGTCTTGCCCGCGCGCAACGCGCTGAGCGCCTTCTTCGACTCGAAGTCGGTCTTCTCGGAATCGTCCTCGTCGGCGACACCGCCGCGGCCGATACCCGATCCGCCGGTGTCGTCGCCACGGCCGCTGCCGCCCGACCCGTCCGGTACGCCTTCGGATCCGGACCCGGATCCACCGCAAGACGGTCACGTGCCGCCGGATCGCCCGGATCCGGACCCGCCGCACGATTGTCAGCCGCCCTCTTCGCGTTCGCGCGCGCGGCGATAGGCCTCGGCGAGTTCCTTCATCGCGTTCTCGCGCGTCGACGGATCGTCGCCCGACGGCGGGCAACCGCCGGCCTTCTCGGCCTCGCGCAACGCCTGCATCGCGTCCTCGAGTCGCTGCAGACTCTCGAGCGTCTGCTGCACCCGATCGAGTTCGGACTTCGCGAGGTCGAGCGACTCGGCGAGCGCTTCGGCCGCGCCCGCGTTCAGGCCGGGCAACTCGCTCATCTCCGCCATCTGGCGCGCACGATCGAGTGCGCTCGCGAGTTGATCGTCGCCCATCTCGCGTCGCGCGAAGTCGGCGAGTTGCTCGAGCTTCCGTCGCACCTCGGCGCGATCCTCGGGCGTCGACCCCTCGGCGTTCATCTGCTTCTCGAGTTCGCGCATCGCCTCGCGGAGCTTCGACAGATCGCCGCGCTCGAGCGCCTCGCGCAACTCGCGTCGTTCGCGGTCGCCGCCGAACCGCGGCTTGCGCTCGTTCCACGCGCGCCGCTCGGCCGCCTGGCGGGCGCGCAGGTCGCGCCAGCGCTCGGCCACCGATCGGCGCATCGCCGTGATCCGCTGTCGGTTCGCGCGAGCGGTCTCCGGCTTCATCTTGCGAATCTCGTCCGCCATGCGGGCGAGTTCCTTCTCGAGCGCCTTCGCGTCGGGCGTGTCGTCGTCGCGCGCGATCGCCTCGGCGCGGGCACGATTCGTGTCGCGCACGGCGGCGATCGTCTTGCGCCGCGTCTCGACGACGTCGTCGCGATCGGCGGACGCGAGTTCCGGAATGAACACGACGGCGGCCGCGAGCACCGCGGCCGTGATCGCGGCGCGACCGAGGCGCGCCCGGTAGTGCAGCGGCACGACGGCGCGCGGCTCGAAGTCGGCGGCGCGCGTCTCCGCGGATGCGCGCACGTGGTCGTGAAAGTCGCCTCGACCGAGGGCCGGCGTCGTCGCGGTCAGCACGAGATCGTGCGTGTCGTAGCGCCGGTCGATCGCGCGGGCGGCGTCGACACGCGACGTGCGGCGGCGGGACGCGAGCGCAATCCCGGCGCCGACGACCGGCAACACGAGGAGTGTCCGGGGCACGAACCACTGGCGCTGCCACCCGGTCAGGCGCGAGACGCCGAACGCGACCCCGAACACGACCGCACACACGAGAAACGCGGCATACCACCGCCGCCCGAAACGGGACCAGCCGATCCGCGCGCGCACGCGGGCGAGCAGCGCATCGAGGCGGGGCGTCGGGTCGGTCGGTGTCGGGTTCATGAACTACCCCGGCGGCCAGCCGAGCTGTCGGCCGCCGATCAGATGGACGTGCAGGTGCGGGACGGTCTGCTGCCCGTGCTCGCCCTGGTTGACGACGAGCCGATAGCCGTTGTCGAGCCCTTCGCGCCGCGCGATCTCGGTCGCGACGAAGTAGAGGTGGCCGAGCAGCGCGCGGTCGTCCTCGGTCATGTCGGCGATTCCGGGCAACGGCTTGCGCGGCACGATCAGCACGTGGGTCGGCGCCTGCGGGTTGATGTCCCGAAACGCCCCGCACCGGTCGTCTTGCCAGACGAGGTCGGCGCGCAACTCGCCGTCGAGGATCTTCGTGAAGAGCGTCTTGTCGGCCACGGCTTCAGAACTGTCCGGTCGCGATCGCGCGCTCGATCAGCATCACCGGAATGCCGCCGTCGATGCGGTAGAGCGTCGCGCCGTCGTCGGTCACGAGCGCCTCCTCCAACGGCGTATCGACGGCTGACTCGTCGGCGTAGTTCACGCCGCCCGCGGCGATCGCGGCATTGGCCGCCGCGACGACGTCGGCCGACGCCATCTTCACCGGCGATTTGGTCTTCGGGCAGCACAGGATCTCGAGGAGTTGATCGCTGATCGGCATGGAACCCTCTCAGGACGGGATGGTGCGGTCTCCCTGGAGTCTACTGCTCCCCGGCGCGAACGTAAAGCGCCGCAGGGGTTGCGACGAGGCGGCGTCCCGGCATACTACGCGCGAACGGATCGATGCCCAGCGAGGTTGCCGGGCCGACCGTCCATTCCGGTATCGCCCCAGGAGAAGAAAGGCACCCCGATGAAGACCCTCCTCGCCGCCCCGCTCGCCGCACTGACGATCCTCCTCAGCGCATGCGGCGGCGGAACCAGCGGCCCGAACGGCACCTACACGCTCGACGTCGACACGATGATGAAGTCGATGGACGTGCCCGCAGAGCAGCGCAAGATGATGGAGCCGATGCTCAAGTCGATGAAGATGCAGATGCAGTTCCGGAGCGACGGCACGTTCGACGGCACGTTCGAGATGCCGATGGCGGGCAAGGACACGATCAAGGGCACGTGGAAGCTCGACGGCAAGAAGCTCTCGATGACCGGCACCTCGTCGAAGACGAAGAAAGAAGAGACGAAGACCGGCACGTTCGAGAACGGCAAGATCACGATCGACCCGGACAAGGACGGCGATCCGACGATGGTCCTCGTCAAGAAGTAGCGGCGTCGTCGGACGGTTCTAGCGCCGCCCGAACACCTCGCCGAGGCGGTCGACCACGCCGTCGATCGTCTCGGCCACGCGCCACGCCCGCCGCATGTCGGGCGTCATGAAGCGCTCGTCGATCGAGCGCTCGAGCATCGCGAGGCACGGGTCGTAGAAGCCGCGCAGGTTCGCGATCACGATCGGCTTGTCGATCAGGTCGAGCCGCTGCCACGTGATCGCTTCGAGCAACTCCTCGAACGTGCCGCAGCCTCCCGGCAACGCGACGAACGCGTCGGCGCGGTCCAGCATCGCACGCTTTCGCTGGTGCATGTCGTCCACGACGACGAGCTCGCTGACGAGCTTGAACGCCCACTCGCGCTCGACCATGAACTGCGGGATGATCCCGGTCACGTGGCCGCCCGCATCGAGCGCCGCCCGCGCGAGCGCGCCCATCGACCCGACCCCACCACCGCCGTAGACGATCCGGTAGGCCCGCGCGACCAGCTGCCGACCGAGGTCCGCCGCCGCATCCCGGTACCACGGATCGCTCGCCTCGCTCGACGCACAGTAGACACAGATCGTCGGGTTCGCCATCCGCCCCTCAGGCCGTGGCGACGTAGAGGTTGCGCATGAAGCCGTCGGCCTTGACGAGGCGGCCGCGGAACGACCACGTGTCCCCCACGGCGGGCGACGGGTCGTCGGCGGGGCGCTGCACGACGGCACTCACCTCGCGTTCGCCGCCGAACGTCGCCTCGACGGTCGCGATCGCGACGACGACCTTCGTCCCGGCGCCGCCCTTGAAGACGAAGTCGATCGAGTAGTCCTCGACGCGCGTGACCGTGCCCGACCACGCGACGACGCGATCGCGGAACCGCTCGTCGAAGATCCGGCCGGCGTCGAAGCTCGACACGTCGCTGGCGAACAGCGCGTCACACACGGCGTCGACCGTGATCCCGTCCGGCGCGCCGGCCACGTCGGGCTCAGAAACCTCGGGCTCGGCAACCTCGGACTCGATCGGTCGGGGCGCAGGGGCCGGCGGCTCGCTCTCGGCGCGGGCGAGCCACTCGCGCACCTCGGTGTCGTCCGGCTCGACCGCCGCGGCGGACTCGAATGCGCGGCGCGCCTCGTCCCGACGATCCCCGAGGAGCAGCAACTCGCCCTCGAGGAGTCGCTCCTCGACCGTGGGCTCCGCGGTCGTCGCCTCGGGCGGGTCGGGCTCCACGTCCACCGGAGCCTCGCCTTCGGTCGGGGTCGTCGACGGCAGGCCCAGGATCGCGAGCGCCTTGCCGGGGTCCCCGTCCCGACGCGCCCGCTCGGCCCGGTCGAACATCCGGTCGCGCGGGTGCTCCGCGACGAGGCCCGCCGCGAGATCGACCCCGGTGCGCACGGCCTGCATCAGCTTGGTGTCGCTCGTCTCCCGCCCGGCCGTCTCCCAGTGGACGCCCTCCTGGTTGACCTCGGCGTAGTCGCGGGAGGAGAGGAACCGACGCACGCGCTCGCGACGCCGCGCGGTCAGAAACGTCCGCACCGAGCGATCGTCGCCCTCGACGATCACCTTCGGGTCGAAGCGCGCGTCGCCGACCTCGATGTCCTCGCCGCCGAAGAACTTGCGGATCCCGCTGAACATCGACTGGCGCGTCAGCTTCAGCGGGAACCCGAGCGACTGCGGGAACGCGACGTCGTAGGCCGTGTAGGTGCGGCGACTGTTGCCGCTGCCCCGCGTCACGGTCGTCACGGTCACGGCGTGGTCGTCGATGAACCCGCTCATCCGCGGGCGGACGGTCATTCGGCCCTGGACGTGGTCGAAACCAAGCTCCCGGGCCGCGTTCCGCCACGCGGTGTTGGCCTTGGCGCTGTGCTGCAACGTCGCGACGATCACGACGAAGGCGAGGAAGAGCGCGAGCGGAATGGCGAACTCCATGCCCGCGACTCTACCGACCCGCCCGCGATCCCGCAATGCGCTCCCGTCAGCGCTCGACGACGGTCACCGCCAGCGGCGGCGTCGTGACCTTCCCCCACCAGACTGCCGCGTCATCCCCCCGCACGAACGACGGCTCGAAGTGAAAGCGGATTGCGAGGCGATGCGACCCGATGAGCCGCCCCTGTGGATTGCTGTGACTGCGCCAGAACGCAGCCGACACGACGATCGTGCGGATCACGCCGGTCGCATGCGGCACGAACGACGACCCAGCCGGGATCACGATTCCGACGTCGGTCTGATCGAGGTCGAGGCCGTCGCTCCGCAGCGTGAAGTGATAGGGCTGCGGGATTTCCGCCGTCGTGACGCCCATGTAGTTGTAGGTGCGCGGGCGATCCGACACATTCTCGAGCTGTAGCGCGATCGGCGCCGGATGCACGAGCACGTCCGACGGCGTCACAATGCGGGCGCGCAACCCGTCGACCGGTTCGCTCCACCGGCCCACGTGCCCCGACATGTCGAACGCGCACTCCACAACGAGCGGCTTCGCGAACTGCGGCCACACATACTCGGCGCGCGCCGGCAGCGTACGGACCGACAATCGGACGCGGTAGCGCCCCGGCTCCGGGCACAGGAAGCGTGTCGACAAGTCGACGTGATGCGCTTTCAAAGGCCCCCACGTGCCGTCTGCGGCGCGGGGAATCCCGACGTGCGGAATGAGGAGCCCGTCGGTCGGCGGGTCGTTCGGCCGCGCACCGCCCCGGGCGCCGATCGCCGACAGCGGCACCCGGAGCTTCGCCTTGCCGACGAACAGTCGCCCGTCCTTCGCGTCGACCGGGACGAACAACGGCCCGCACCAGCTCCGTCCCTCGGGGCCGAGGATCTCCGCATCGACGTAGAGCGGCAGGATGCCCTTGCCGGGCGGGCTCCGCATCGCCCGCACGAGTTGCTCGGCGGCCTTCACCGGATCCACCGTGCGCGTGCGCTTGCCGAGGTGCACGAGTCCCTTCGAAGGCGCGAGGGTCAGTTCGATCGTCGGATCGTCGAACAGCCGGTGCGTCGGGTCCATCCGCGCGACGACCCTCAACCACTCGTTGCCCGCCTCGCCCGACGTCGCGGCGGGTTCTCCGTCGCCGTCGATGCGCGGCGACTCGCCGCCGGTGAGCAACACGATTGCGATCAACACCGCGGCCGCGAGCGGAACCGAGACGAGCGCCCAGACCGGAACGCGGCGCGACACCGGCAACGAGACGGGCGCCGATACGGAGGTGGTCTCCGGGGGACTCGCGGCCTCGTCGGCATCGGCGACGTCCTCCAGCGCGTCCTTGACCGCGCGCAACACGTCGAACTTCCTGCGGTGGATCTCGCTGCGCGCGATTTCCGCTTCGATCGCCCGGCGCTCGTCGGCCGTCACCTCGTCGTCCAGATACGCCTGCAGGCGCTCTTCGATCGTCGGCCGTGCGTTCATGCGTCACCGTCCATCTCGCGTTGGAGCCGCTCGGCGAGCAGCGCGCTGCCGGCGGCCATCCTCGACTTCACCGTTCCGAGCGGAACGCCGAGCACGTGCGCGATCTCCGCGTAGCGCATCCCCTCCCACGTCCGCAGTGCGAGCACGGCGCGATACGCGTCGGGCAACGCCTCGAGCGCCGCTCGAACGCGCTCCCGTCGTTCGGCGCGCGCGACGGCCGTGAACGGGTTCTCGCCGAACGAACGCGTCGTCCGATCGGCCAGCGTCGCATCGACGGCACCGACGTCTTCCACCGCGACCTCGAGCCGGGCGCGCCGGTCACGCCGCTTTCGGTGGTCCAGGATCGTGTTCATCGCGATTCGCGTTCCCCACGTCTTCGCGCTCGCGTCGCCCCGGTAGGCCGGGAGCGCGCGTGCGATCTCACGGAATGCGTCCTGAACGCCGTCCTCGGCGTCCGGCCCGAGCCAATGCCGGGCCAGCCGCCGGACCGACGCCCCCAACGCGTCGACGAGCCGGGCGAGTGCCTCGCGCGGATCCCGTTGGATCAGCGCCCGCAGTTCGGAGTCGTCCATCACGACCGTGTCAGTCTTCCCGGGGGCTCGAAAGGATCGGAGAAAGTCGGGGAATCGAAAACGCGCGGTCCGAAAACGAGCGCGAGAGGCTCATTCTCGCCGCTCGCGTTGCCGCGCGACCCGAAAATGAGCCGCTGACGCTCGTTTCGGGCCCGCGCGTTCGAGGCTGACGGCGACCGGATCGGTGGCTATAACTCCGTGTCAGCGATGGACCGGGCACGCGCCCCCAACGGCGAGGACTTCGATGCACAGAGCCGGCGACCGGCTGAACAGCGCGACGCTGGCGAAGAACTTCGCCGACGACCCGCCGGCGCTCGGCGACCGGGACGCCGTCATCGAAGCCGCGCGCTGCGTCTTCTGCTACGACGCGCCGTGCACCCGCGCGTGCCCGACGGACATCGACGTGCCGAAGTTCATCCGGCAGATCCTCCACGACGACGCGCTCGGTGCCGCGCGGACGATCCTCGACGAAAACGTGTTCGGCGGCAGTTGCGCACGCGCGTGCCCGACCGAGGTGCTGTGCGAAGGCGTCTGCGTCGACCGTGCGCGGGGCAAGGCGCCGGTCGAGATCGGACGGCTGCAGCGCTATGCGTGCGACGTGGCCGATGCGGCGGGCGTGGCGTTTCACGAGGCGGGCGCGGACACCGGCCGGCGCGTCGCGATCGTCGGCGCCGGCCCCGCCGGGCTCACGTGCGCATACGAGTGCCGAAAGCGCGGCCACGCGGCGACGGTCTTCGATGCGAGCGACGTCGCAGGCGGCCTGAACACCGTCGGCATCGCCGCCTACAAGATCTCGACGGCGTTCGCGTTGACCGAAGTCGCGCGGGTCGAACGACTCGGTGTCGACGTGCGCCTCGGCCACGCGATCGACACCGACGGTCTGCGCGACCTGCTGCACGACTTCGACGCGGTGTTCGTCGGCGTCGGCCTCGGGCGCACGCGCGACCTCGACATCGACGGCGAGTCGCTGCCGGGCGTCGTCGAGGCGCTCGACTTCGTCCGCCAGACGCACACCGGCCCCCTCGCAGACTGCACGGTCGGCCGACGCGTCGTCGTGATCGGCGGCGGCAACACCGCGGTGGACGTCGCGACCGCCGCCGCGCGGCTCGGCGCCGAGGAGGTGACGATCGCCTACCGCCGCGGCGAAGCGGCAATGCCGGCGTTTCGGCACGAGTACGAGCGCACACAAAAAGACGGCATCCGGTGGCAGTGGTTCGCGCGCCCGACGGCAATCGTCGAGCGCGACGGGCGCGCCGCCGGCGTCGCGTTCGTGCGCACGACGCCGGCCGAGCCCGGCTCGCGTGGCGGCGCGCTCGCCGACGTGCCGGACTCGGCGTTCACGCTCGACGCCGATCTCGTCGTGAAGGCGCTCGGCCAGGCGCCGCACGCCGACTGGCTCACAGCGATCGACGGCGTCGCGGTCGACCGCGGTCGCGTCGTCGTGGACCCGGCGACCGGTCGCACCGGCGCGAAGAAGCTCTGGGCCGGTGGCGACTGCATCACGCGTGGCGCCGAGGTCGTCGACGCGGTGCAGCAGGGCAAGATCGCCGCACGCGACATCGATCGCGTGTTGCGCGAGGAGGCCACGCGATGAGCCGACCCGACCTGACGACGACGTTCTGCGGCATCCGCTCGCCGAACCCGTTCTGGCTCGCCTCCGCCCCGCCGACGAACTCGGAGTATCAGGTGCGCCGCGCATTCGAGGCCGGCTGGGGCGGCGCGGTGTGGAAGACGCTCACGCACGAACCGATCGTCAACGTGTCGTCGCGCTACGGCGCGGTCGACTACGACGGCCGAAAGGTGATGGGCCTGAACAACATCGAGCTGATCACCGACCGACCGCTCGACGTCAACCTGCGCGAGATCGAGCGGGTCAAACGCGACTTCCCCGACCGCGCGCTCGTCGTGTCGCTGATGGTCGAAACGAACCGCGACGCGTGGCACGACATCGTGCGGCAGGTCGAGGCGACCGGCGCCGACGGCCTGGAACTCAACTTCGGCTGCCCGCACGGGATGAGCGAGCGCGGGATGGGCTCGGCGGTCGGCCAGGTGCCCGACTACACGACGATGATCGTCGAGTGGGTCAAAGAGGTCGCGACGACGCCCGTGCTCGTGAAACTCACGCCGAACGTCACCGACGTGACCGCGATCGGTCGCGCGGCCGCCAAGGGCGGCGCCGACGCGGTGAGCCTGATCAACACGGTCAACTCGATCATGGGCGTCGACCTCGATCGACTGACGCCGAAGCCCGACGTCGCCGGCCTCGGCTCGCACGGCGGCTACTGCGGCCCGGCGGTGAAGCCGATCGCGCTCCACATGGTGTCGGCGATCGCCGGCGACCCCGAGATCGATCTGCCCGTGAGCGGCATCGGCGGCGTGCAGGCGTGGCAGGATGCGGTCGAGTTCATGCTGCTCGGCGCGTCCACCGTGCAGGTGTGCACCGCGGTGATGCACTACGGATTCCGAATCGTCGAGCACCTCGTCGAGGGACTCGAACGCTGGATGACGGAGCACGGCTTTATGACGACAGCCGACTTCGTCGGCGCGTCGGTGCCGCGCATCAAGACGTGGGGCGACCTCGACCTGAACCACGCGGTCGTCGCGCGAATCGACCAGTCGACGTGCATCCACTGCGGGCTGTGCTACATCGCGTGCGAGGACGGCTGCCACCAGTCGATCGAGAAGACGCCGATCGCCGAGGCCGACTACACCGCCGGCGCCGCGCCCGACCGCGTGCTCCGCTCCGGTGGCCACGCGATCGTCACCGGCGGCGGCGACGGCATCGTCAACCGCTACACGATCCGCGAGTCGACGTGCGTGGGCTGCAACATGTGCAGCCTCGTCTGCCCGGTCGACGGCTGCATCACGATGCACCCCGTCGACAACGGCAAGCCGCCGATGACCTGGAACGACTACCAGGCCGGTCTCGCCGACGGCACGATCGAGCCGATCGAACCGCCGGAGCACGCCTGAGCGGCTACTTCAATTCGGTCACCGTCACGGCGATGCGCGAGTCGGCACCGCGCCCGATGATGCGCGTCTGCCCGACGTCGAACGCGAGCGTCCGGCGGAGCGTCGCTCGACGGACCTCGACGAGGTCGAGGGCTCCGGCGCCGCGCACCGGGCCGGTCCGAACGAGCGGCGTCGCCACGCGCCGGTCGACGATCGCGATCTCGAGTTCGCACGCGACCTCCGAGGTCGGGCGCACGCAGAACGCGGCCTGGATCCCGTCGAAGCACGCCTGCACGATCGGGTCCGTCGCGTTCGCCTCCTGCGCCACTTCGACGTCGTAGTTCGTGATCATCAACCGGTCGGTGCCGTCGACGAGCAGGCCGAGCCGATCGCCGAGCACCGGCACGCGAATCGGCGGATGGGCGGCAACCCAACGGTTCTCCTTCCGGCGTTCGCGCGAGACCGACACGACGAACCGACGGTGCGCCGCGGCGCCCTCGAACGCGAGGACGCGCCGCGCCGCCTCGACGTGCGCGGCGTCGGCCAGGCGCAGCGTCGGCCCGGGCTCCAGCGACGCGACGTCAGCCTTGCCGCCGCCGCCACAGATCGCGTCGACGAGTTCGACGACGTCCGACGCCGCGGCGGTTCGGCCGCGAATCGACGCGATCCCCTCGTCGCCGCCCGTGAAGACCGGGTCGACGAGGAGGCCGATCGGCAGCAGCGCGCCGACGGCCGGCGCCACCGGCGCGTCGAGTCGTTCGGCGGCGATCAACGCGACGCGGTCGTCGCCGAGATCGACGACGTGTGCCCCGCCATCGCCGACACGGACCCCGAAGGCACGGGCGCACATCGAGACGTCGGCCAGTTCGAGCAACCGCTCCGACTGGACGCCGATCGAGCGCGTGCTGCGCCGCGGCGCGTTGCGCTCCGTGTAATAGCCGAACAGCGCGATACCGCCGTCGAGGTCGAGCACCGGAGTCACGACGAGTGCTCGCCCGAGGCGTACGACGCTCGTCACCGGATCGTCCGCCGTCGACTTCTGCGCGATTTCGATATCGACGTCGACGACGAGCGAACGGTCCTTGTGCACGTGAAACGACACGCGGTCGCCGGGGCGAATCTCCGCGACCCCGAACGGCGTCTTCGACGCGCCCGTCACGGTATCGAGGCGCCGCCGCAACGCGTCGGGTGCGAGCATCCCCTCGACGTCGCCGTCGGTCCGCGGCACGATCCAGGCGCGCAGGCGCACGCGCGGCGCGGCCGCTCCTCGGATCGCGGCGAGGCTGCGCTCGAGTCGAGCGAGGCGCTCCGGCTCGTTCACCGCGAGCAGCATCGGACCACGCACGTCGAGCACGCCGCCGGCGGCCCGCCAATCGTCATGACCGCTCATCTCGGCGATCAACCCCCGCAATGACCGCGACGTGCACGGACCCTGCTTGGCCGACCGGCCGGGCAGCAACCGGTTGGCCTGCACGTCCGGGTCGTCGAACGGACGCACCGTCTCGCCGTCGCCGCCCCCCGGCCACGCGCGGTCCGCAAACACGCGTCCGATCGGCCCGAGCACGACGTCGTGATACGGCACGAGCAACGCGCCGACCGAGAAGCGCCGCACCTCGCGACTGTCGACGCCGATACCGTCGCCCTGCGCGAACACGGTCGACGCGATCGTCACCGCAATACCTGCCGTGACAGCGAATGCGCGAATCGTCCCCATATCGATACTCCTGTTCTCGCGCGAGCGCGCGCTACAACACACCCGGTCGGGTCGATTGTCGAAGCGTGAGCACCGCGCGACAGAGGTCACGGGTGGGCTCCCGGCGGTCGGTATGTACGCGGTCGGTCAACGCTCGCGTCAGCCACGCGCCGTCGGGCGCGGCGCAGGCGAGCCACTCGACGACGGTCTCCCGCGCGACGGCCCCCCGCTGGAAGAGGTCGCACGCGAGGGCTACCGCAAAATCGCTCGCCACCCGGTCCCCGGTCGCGCGAGCCGAAGCGATCACGCTCGCGACGACGTCGACCGGTGCGGACCGCACGCGGTCGAGTCGCGCGCGCGCGCCGGTCGCGCCGATCGCGGCGGCGACCATCCGGTCGCGCGCCCCCCACTCGCCGTGGCGGCCGGGCAGGCGCCGATCGAGCAGGCGCTGCAATGAGCGCTCCTCGCGAAACGCCCGCACCAGCGAGGCACGCAACCGCCCGTCGCTCCGGACCAGCAGTTCTCCGACGCCCCACAGGCGCCTCGATGCGAGTCGTCCCCCGTCCGCTTCCGCCGCGAGCCACCGCGCCGCGGCGACACGCAATGCGCTCGGCTCCCGATCGCCCGCGGGTCCGACGAGGCGCTCGGCGCGCCGTGCGACGTCGCGGTAGGCATCGGCGTCGGCCGGCCCGCCGGCGGCGCCGGTGATCCACACCTCCGCACTCGGCACCGCGCGCGACGCCGCCGGACGCCACGCGTCGGCGACCAGTTGCAGCGACGACGGCGACGGGATCGCGCGCGGCGCCCGATACGACTCGGGCTCGCGCGGGGGTTCCGTCACCGCCGCAACGGCGTCCGGCGCCGCGAGCTCGGTCGGTGGTGGCGTTCGCGATGGCCACACGGCCACGGCGAGCACGGCCGCGGCCCCGGCCGCGAGGGCGATCGTGACACGCCGACCGCGACCGGTCGGCACCGCCGCATCGAACGCGAGCACGCGGTCGGCCAGTGCGTCGTCGGCATCGGTGCGCGTCTGCGCGGCGAGGAGCGCATCGAGCGCGCGGGTCCGGTCGAGCGCGCGACGGCAGATCGCGCATGCGTCGCGGTGCGCGGCGAGTGCCGGGTCGTCTCCGCCGGCGGCGCCGTCGAGAAACGTCGCGAGGACGTCGTCGGTGTGCGGGCAATCACTCATGGTTCGAGCACGTCTCCGATCCGCTCGCGCAGCCGTCGCCGCGCATCCATCACGGCATTGCGCGCGGCGCTCACCGACGTCTCGAGCACCCGCGCAATCCCGTCGTAGCCCCACCCCTCGACCGTGCGCAGGTGCAGCGCGGTCCGGAGCCGGACGGGCAGCCGCTCCATCGCCGCCTCGACGCGAGCGAGCATGTCGCGGGCACTCACCCGCACCGACGGGTCCACGCCCAGGGCGTCCGGCACGTCGTCGGGCAGCGCCGTGGTTCGGCCGGCCGGCGGCGCGCCCGGCCCGGCCAGGCGATGCGGCTCGGTCGCCAAGCGGTAGAGAATCGACGAGATCCAGACGCGCAGGGGCGCATCGCCCCGGAAGTGCCGGAGTCCGGCGTAGGCGCGGATCAGCGTGGTCTGCAGCAGCTCCTCCGCGAGGTGCTCACCGGTGGTGAGCCGCCGGGCGAGCGCCATCAAGTTGCCCAGGTGGGGCCGCACCAGTCGGTCGAACGCATCGCGGTCCCCGCCGGCCGCGCGCCGTAGTTCGGGCGACCGGATCCGCCGCGCAGTGTCCGGTTCACCGATGTCGAGGGCCTCTTCGCGCATCACGCCCAGTAGACCCACGGCACGGCCGACGTGTCAGCCCGGATCCGAAAAAACGTCGGGTTGATCGCGGAAACCTGCCGAAAGACCCTCGCAGCGCGCCGCATCGGGACTACGATCCCGGTGGAGCGCGAGACGGCGCGGGAGGAATCGCAACGATGTGTCGCTGTGACCGGACACCGGACGTCCACCTGAATCAGACCGTGCGCGGTCTGCCGCCTTCGGCGACGATCGCGATCAACGAGCGCAGCGCTGCGCTCGAGGCGGAGGGCCGCGAGGTGTTCCGATTCGGGCTCGGCCAGTCGCCGTTCCCGGTGCCGGACGTCGTCGTCGAGCGGCTCCGCGCCCACGCCCCCGAGAAGGACTACCTTCCGGTCAAGGGCCTGCCGGCGCTGCGCGAGGCCGTCGCCCGCAACCACGAGCGCACGTTCGGCATCCGGTGCTCGCCCGAGCAGGTGCTGATCGGTCCGGGGTCGAAGGAGCTGATGTTCCTGCTGCAACTCGTCTACTACGGCGAGTTGACCGTGCCGACGCCGTGCTGGGTGTCGTACGCCCCGCAGGCGCGCATCATCGGTCGCCACGTGCAGATGCTGCCGACGCGCGCCGAGGACAACTGGAAGCTCACGCCCGAGGTGCTCGACGCGCACTGTCGCCTGGACCCGACGCGGCCGCGGATCATCATCATCAACTACCCGGCGAACCCGACCGGCGGCACGTTCGACGAGGGCGAGTTGCGCGCGCTCGCCGACGTCGCGCGGGAATACCGCGCCGTGCTGCTGTCCGACGAGATCTACGCGCGCTTGGACTACGACGGCAATCACCACTCGATCGTGCCGCACTACCCCGAGGGCGCGATCTTCAGCGGCGGGCTGAGCAAGTGGTGCGGTGCCGGCGGCTGGCGCCTCGGCGTCTTCGTCGTGCCGGCCGGCATGCGGTGGCTGCTCGACGCGATGGCGGCGGTCGCGAGCGAGACGTTCACGTCGACGAGCGCGCCGATCCAGTATGCGGCGATCGCCGCGTTCGAGGGCGGACCGACGATCGACCGCTACCTCGCGCGAAGCCGACGCGTGCTCGAGGCGATCGCGACGCGACTCGTCGGCCTGATGCGCGCAGACGACATCTCCGTGACGATGCCGGACGGCGGCTTCTACCTGTTCCCCGATTTCGGCGCCCACGCGTCGCGCCTCGCGCTTCGCGGGATGCGCACGAGCGACGAGGTGTGCCGCGGCCTCCTCGACGACGCGGGGATCGCACTCTTGCCCGGCAGCGACTTCGGGCGCGCCCCGGACGAACTGACCGCCCGCCTCGCGTTCGTGAACTTCGACGGCGCCGCCGCGCTCGACGCCGCAGCCGCCTACGACGACGGGCCCCTGCCCGACGACTTCGCCGACCGCGTCGCGCCGAAGACCGTCGAGGGCGTGCAGAAGCTCTGCGCGTGGGTTCGGGGCGCGGCCGACGAGGTCTCGCGCGCGGGCTGAGCCGCCCCTTTCGGCCCGCCGCGCCCGCCGGTATCCTCGGCACCGGAGGTCCCGATGAAGCACGCCCCGCTCCTCGTCGTCGCGCTGCTCGCGACACTCGCCGCGTCCGCCGCTGCGCAGCGCGCCGCGCATGCGTTCAACAAGTGCATCACGTGCCACGGCATGCCGGACCCGGCGGTGCCGGGCGACCGGCTGTGGATCGACCGGATCAAGACGACCGCGTGCGTCGTGCCGCCGGCGCCGAAGTCGGATTCGCTGCGCCGTTCGCTGATCGCATACCTGCGCGGCAAGAAGCCCGAGCGGCCGACGCTCGTCGACCGCGAGCGGCCGCTCGAGTCGGGCGAGGGAACGTTCGTCGCGAACCTGCGGCGGGGCTCGCTCCTCCTCTACCCGGAGCGCAGCGGCACGCCGCTGCGCATCACGTGGGACGGCGACAAGCACGGCCGCGCCCGCGCGGTGCCGGCCGGCCGCTACCGGGTCCGCAACTACAAGGTCATCAAGACCGATCGCGCCGGCGTCGAGTGGCAGCTCTGGTCGTCGACGCCGAACGGTCATACCGTGGTCGTCCGCCCCGGTGAGCGCACGTTCCTCCACGTCGACACGCGCGTTCACGTCACCCCGTGCGGCCGCGTCACGAAGCGCGGCGACCTTCGCGTCGGGCTGATGATCCAGGGGCACGGCAAGGCGGGCGTGACGGTCGTCCGCGCCGGCGAGCGCGTCCCGGCCACCTACCAGGTCTTCGACGGCGAACGCCCGATCCGCGACGGCCGGCTCGACTACGGCTGAGGCGGCGGAGGCGGCGCTCGGTTCGAGCGCCCTCGCGACGCGACGCGGGTCGTCTACGGGCTCCCCACGGGCCCGTTCAAGCGCGTCGGCACCCTCGAGCAGGGACTCTGACCACGACGCCCCGGACGGCGGCCTTCGTAAGTCGTTCCGGTCGTGAGCGTTGGGGAGTTCCTGCGGAATCTCGCGGGACGACTGCGGCCGGGATGGCCGGGCAGCCGATATCAATCCCGTTCTGGCTCACGCACAGAAGGGACTCCCATGAGCACGATTCGATGGACGACGGTCGCGCTGATCGCGACGCTTACGCTGGGCGGCTGCGGTTCGTCGGGCGGCCCGAGTGAACCCGTGGATTTCGCCGGGGCCAACGAGGCTCCGGTCTCCGGCGCGGCGCTCGAGACGATGGACCCCAACGGCTACCCGTGGTTGCCGTGGCAGGTCAGCATCGTGCTCGATGGCGAGCGCGGTCGCAGCGACCCGTTCGACAGCTACACCGGCTTCATCCACAAGACGTCGACGGCACCGCAGCTCTCGTTCACGCTGCACCCGTCGCTCGGCACGCTGGTCAAGGCCGACATGAAGCTCGTCGAGAACCAGGAGTTCCCGGAGATCCGCGAAGGCGCGACGGTCTGGTCGGCCGAGCCGGGCCCGCACGTGATCCGGATCGAAGGACTCAAGGCGAACACGATCTACCTCGGTCACCTCGTCCTCGACACCGAGACGCGTCAGATCGTCGTGCCGGTGCGCTTCCGCACCGCCGAGTAGACGCGACACGACCGAACAATTCGGGCCGCCGGGGCGTGAGCGACGGCGGCCCGGTTCACGTACGGAGTGAACCGAGCACCCAGTCGAGGCAATCGACGATGAAGTCGGCGTCCTCGCGCGTCAGGCACATCGGCGGCTTGATCCGGACGACGTTGCCGTAGAGCCCGCCCTTGCCGAGCAGCAGGCCCGCGTCCTTCGTCCGCTCGAGGATCTCGGCCGTCGCATCGGTCGCGGGCGCTTTCGTCGCACGGTCCGTGACGAACTCCACGCCGAGCATCAGCCCGGCCCCCCGCACGTCGCCGATCAGCGGGTGCTTGTCGGCGAGCGCGACGAGACGCTCTCGCAGGTGCCCCCCCACGCGTCGGGCGTTCTCGCGGATCCCATCGGTGTCGATCACGTCGAGGGTCGCGAGCGCCTTTGTCATGCTGACCGGGTTGCCGCCGAACGTGTTGAAGTGCACGCGGCGCTTCATCACCGGCGCGATCTCCGGCGTCGTCACGCACGCGCCGACCGGCGCCCCGTTGCCGAGGCCCTTCGCCATCGTCACGAGGTCCGGCACGACACCGTAACGCTCGAATCCCCACTCGTGGTCACCGGTGCGCCCGAAGCCGGTCTGCACTTCGTCGGCGATGCAGAGGCCGCCGTGGCGCCGCACGATGTCGTAGACGATGCCGAAGTACTCCGGCGGCGGATCGACGACGCCACCCACGCCCTGGATCGGCTCGGCGATGAACGCGGCGACCTCGCCGCAGGTCTCGTAGCGGATCAACGACTCGAGGTCGTGGGCGCACTTGAGATCGCACGACGGGTATTCGAGGCCGTAGGGACAGCGGTAGCAATACCCGGGCGTCGCGTGCTTCACGTTCGCGGCCGGGCTCGACTTGAACTTCCACGTGCCGTGCGCGGTGAGCCCCATCACCGCCTGCGTGCCGCCGTGATAGGCGTTGCGCAGCGCGACGACGTCGACGTTGCCGGTGTGTTCGCGCGCGGTCAGCAGCGCGACCTCGTTCGCCTCGCTGCCACAGTTCGTGAAGTAGCTCACCGACAGGTCACCCGGCAGGCGATCGGCGAGCGCCTTCCCGAGTTGCCCGACGGCGGGGTGCAGATAGATCGTCGTGATGTGCTGGAGTCGCTCGGCCTGCTCGCGCACTCGCGCGTTGACGGCCGGGTGGCAATGGCCGACGGATACCGTGACGATGCCGGCGAGCGCGTCGAGGTAGCGTCGTCCCGTCTCGTCCCACACGTACTGCATCGCGCCCTGCGTGATCAGCACCGGCTCGCGATACATCGTCACGAGGCCCGGCGTCAGGTAGCGGCGGCGCAACTCGAGCACCTCGTCGCGCGACGGGCCGTCGTAGGGCGCGGGTTCGAGCGACGTGTCGGGTAGGCGCGGCGAAGGGCTGTCGGTCATCGGCGTCTCCGTGGCGGGGTCGCGCCAAGGTTAGCGGCGGCGACGGGGTGCCGCAACCGACTCGTCGAGCGCGGGGTCCGCGAGGCGCTCGCCATACCAGAGGTCGAGGCGGGAACGATCGCTGACGGCGTGCTTGCCTCGAATCGCGAGACCGAACATCGTGCCGAGGATCTCACGAGCAGAGTGGCATCGGAGCTTCCGACCCGACGTGACGACCGATTCGCGCAGCAACGCGAACCGCCCCTGCTTGCGCAGCGCGCGACTCAGGTAGACCTCCTCGCCGGCATACAGCGTCGGGTCGAAGCCGCCGACCGCGTCGAACGCCGCACGGGTCGCGAAGATGTAGCAGCCCGCCGCGAGCCGAAGGGCCCGGTAGAGGGCGAGCGTGGGCGGGAGGATCAGCTTCACGTAGCGCGGGATCGGCTCGTCGAAGCGCACGAAGGCGCCGCCGCCGATCGCACCACCGCGGAACGCCGCGAGCGTCGCGGCGACGACGGGGGCGTCGATGATCGTGTCGGCGTCGACGAACACGAACCAATCGCCCCGTGCGGCCGCCGCGCCGGCGTTTCGCGAGCGGGAGATCTGCCGGACGTCGGCAGGCACGACACGTGCGCCGGCCTCCGCCGCGACCTCGGCAGTCCGATCGGTCGACGCGTCGTCGACGACGATGACCTCGTACGCCTCGTCGCACGCGTCGGCCGCGGCCCGGATCGCCCGCACCGCCGCACCGACGACGGCCTCCTCGTCGTGGGCCGGCACGATGAACGACACGCGCGGCTCAGCCATCGAGTCCGCGCTCCACGTCGCTGCCCGGCACGAGGTTGTCGAGCGCGATGCCGATCAACGCGGCCACCGCCATCCCGGTCTTGCCGACCGCCTCGACGATCCCGGCGAGTCCCGGCCCGATCGACGGGTGCAACGCGTCGATCCACGCGAGCAGCCCTTCGGGGCCTGGCGAGTAGCCGGTGCCGCCGTTGAAGTAGGCCGGCACGCTCAGCCCCATGAACAGGCTGAAGCCGGCGATGAACAGGGTCCGGTCGCTCGTCAGGTCGGCGCGCGCGAGCTGCTGCACGCCGACCGCCGCGATCAGCCCGAACAGCGCGCAGTAGAGGCCGCCGACGATCGGTTCGGGGATCGCCGCGGCGACCGCCCCGAACTTGCCGAACACGCCGAGCACGAGCAGCAGGATCGCCGTGATTTGGACGACGCGCCTGGACGCGACCTTCGTCAGCCCGACGAGCCCGATGTTCTCGGAGTACGACGTCGACGCGAACCCGCCGAGCACGCCGGTGATCGCGCAGCCGATGCCCTCGCACCCGATGCCGCGCGAGATCTGCCGCGGCGTCGGATCGCCGGCGCCGGCCATGTGGCTGCACGCGTGGTAGTCGCCGAACGACTCGATCATCGACGCGAGGTAGCCGGCGAGCACCGCGAGCACGAACGGCAGCGCGAACTTCGGCGCGCCCCACGGAAACACGACCTCGCGCGGGTCAATGCGCAGCCAGCTCGACTGCGCGACGTGGTCGAAGTGCACGGCCGCCTTGCTCGTCGGTGCAATCGCGCCGGTGACCGTGAGCACCCACGCGGTGCCGCACGCGAGCACGACCGCGCTCAGGATCGGGAAGATCCGGAAGAACCGTGAGCGCCGGCTGAGCACGAGGCTGAACACGATCACGAGCCCGATCGTCAGCGCGGCGATCGGGACGTGCGTGCCGGCCTTCGGCGCGCCGTGCTGAAACAGCGACAGGCCGATCAGCATGATCACCGGCCCGACGACGACCGGGCTCAGCACGCGGCGCAACCAGCCGATCAGCCCGCTGAACCCGACCCCGATCTCGACCGCGGCGCCGACGAGGATCGCGCCGGCGACGTATTGCATCACCGTCGCGGTCGACCAGCCCTCGGCCTGGCCCTGCTGGGCGATCAGGAAGAACGCCGGGAGGAAGCTGAACGAGATCCCCTGGATGATCGGGAGCCGGCTACCGACGGTGACCTGCAGCAGCGTCGCGATGCCGCTGCAGATCATCACCGCCGAGATCATCGTGCCGATCTCGGCGATCGACGCCCCCATCATCGGCCCGAGCAGCAGCGGCACGGCGACGGTCGCACCGAACATCGTCAACGCATGCTGCAGCGCCAGCACGATCGCCGTCCCCAGCGGTGGGCGGTCGTCGAGGCCGTAGATCAAGTGCGGGCGCGTTCGCATCGTCGAAAGCGTATCGGTCCTGGTCCACGTTCGCAATCGCCGGTTGCGGGAGACACGACGTCGTCAGTTCGGGGGTGTGACGGCCCCCGCTCCCTCGAGGAGGCGTCCCGTCGCGAGCAGGGGAGCGGCACGTGGTGCATCGGTGCCGGGCCGCGGGACGAGAGTGGGTGCACTCCGAGTGGGCGAATGTGCTCGCGCCGATATCGGTCGCAAGGGCCATCACACCCCCGAACAACGGGTCGCGTCTCCCGATACCGGCGACCGCAGGGCGGCCCTCGTGCGTTTGCGGCGAACTGCGCGCTCAGTACCCCCGCCGGCACGGGTGCACCTACGCCGAGGCCGTCGATCCGTCGGGTCCAGCGACCCGCTGTTCGGGGGTGGGGTAGCCTTCGCGCCCGACATAGGCGCGAGCACATTCCCTCACGCCGAGTTCACCGACTCTCGACCCGCGGCCCGGCGCCGTTGCATGTCTTCGGCGCCCCCATGCTCGCGACGGGACGCCTCTTGGAGGAAGCGAAGGCTACCCCGCCCCCGAACTCACGGCGCCGCTGCCCCCCCTACGGATCGAGAATCTCGTCGCAAGGTGCCCGCCCGGCGCGTAGGCTGTGGCGCGGCAGATCCGACGAGAGAGAGGTGTGTGATGGTCCGAGTCCGCATGATGTTCGCGGCGCTCCTCGCAATCACGGCAGCCGCATCGGCACAGACGGCGACGGTGCAACTCGCGGGCGAGCATCTGCTCGTCATCGACCCGATCGCGCAACGCGTGACGACCATCCTCCCGTTCCCGTCGGCGTCGACGTCGGTCGGACACACGCACGGGCCCGATGGCCGGGTGCTCGCGACGGACCTCAACGGCGGCGCGGTACTCGCGTTCGATCTCACGACCGGCACGCGCACGCGCGTCGCGATCGACCTCCGCAACGAACCGATGGGCGACCCGTTGACGCCGGCACTCGATGCCGAGGCCCGCGGTGGGCCGGGGTTGTGGATTCCGGACGCGCGCAACCTGACGTCGGGGAGCTTGCTCCGCAAGAACTCCGTTCGCGTCGACATCGCGAGCGGCACGATCCGGGTCGACAGCGAATACCCGACGCCGATCCTGCCCGACGCCGACACCTACCCGAACCCGCTGCGCTCGAACGAGATGATCGGCGTCGCGAGCGGCACCGCGCGACAGATCGTCCACGGCTTCGAGGTCGGACGCAACGGACGCTACGTGCCGCGCACGATCGCGTCGCTCCCCCTGCCGGTCAGCGACGACGCGTTCATCCACGAGGACACGAAGCTCTACTGCTGGACGAGCGGCAGTTCGCGAGGCACGGCGTTCATCGTCGTCGACCTTGCGACCGGCGCGACGAGCGTGCTGCCGATCGACGGCCTTCCGCACACCGGCAACGGCTCGGGCGCGGTGTGGAACGACCCGTGGGAGGTCGTCGGCAAGCGCGCCTGGGTGCTGAACGACGGCGACGACACGATCTACTCGGTGGACCTGTCGACGTCGCCGGCGCGCGCGACGGCGGTGATGGTCGTGCCGCGCACCGCGCCCGCCCCGTTGCGCTACAACAGCGCGCGTGACGTCGAAGAAGCGCAGCTCTCGACGTGGCGGATCGGCGCGACCGGGCGCAACTTCCACGTGAACTTCGGCCCCGCCGCCGCCGGCAAGCGCTACGTCGTCGTGCCGACCCTCTCCGGCCTCGCGACGACGCCCTACCTCGAGCAGGGCATGGAGATCTGGATGAAGCCCGACGTCGCGACGATCGCCGCCCTCCAAGGCAAGCTCGGCTACGCCGCCTCCGGCACGCTCGACGCGACCGGCCAGGCCGACGTCCCCGTCGACCTCGGCATCCACTGGGCCGTCGGCACCCTCTGGGGCGCCGTCCTGATCGACAACAATCGCTGCGTCGACTTCGCAAACTACGTCCGCTGCCGAATGTAGCCGGCGCGCGCCCATCGCACCTCGGAACCGGGGAGGCGGGTCGTGAGTTCGGGGGGTGTCACGGCCCTTGCTCCCTCGAAGAGGCGTCCCGTCGCGAGCACGGAAGCGGCACGCGCTGCCGTGGCGCCGGGCCGCAGGTCGAGAGTCAGTGGATGCGACGTGGGCGAATGTGCTCGCGCCTATATCGGTCGCAAGCGCCATGACGCCCCCCGAACAAGCCGATCGCGTCTGCCGATTGCCGAGTGGCCACTGGAGCGCGGTGACTGCAACCGGCAGGCGGACGAAGTGCTCGCTGCGTGGTGCTGGCGGCAGCCGGCGCTTTCGGTAGCCCCTCGCCGGCCGCGGTGCACATGCGTCGACCTCGTCGACCGGTAGGAAACGACCCGCCTGGTTCAGGGGTGTGGTGGCCTTCGCGACCGATGTAGGCGCGAGCACATTCCCTCACGCCGAGTTCGCCGACTCTCGACCCGCGGCCCGGCGCCACGGCACCCCGTGGCCCCCCCTTGCTCGCGACGGGACGCCTCTTCAATGGAGCGGAGGCCACCACACCCGGGAACCCGACGACGTCGCCCTCCCCTACGGATCGATGAGTTCGTCGTAGGTGTCCGGCCGGCGGTCTCGGTAGAACTGCCACGTGTTGCGGACGTCGCGGACCGCGTCGAGGTCGAGGTCGGCGATCACGATGTCGTCGGTATCGCGTGAGCCTTCGGCGAGGATCTGGCCGCGCGGGTCACAGAAGTAGCTCGTGCCGTAGAACTCGCCGGTGCGCCACGGGGACTCGGTGCCCGGGCGGTTGATCGCGCCGACGAAGTACTGGTTGGCGACCGCGTGCGCGGGCTGTTCGAGCTTCCAGAGATACTCGCTCAATCCCGCGACGGTCGCCGACGGGTTGAAGACGATCTCGGCGCCGTTGAGTCCGAGACAGCGCGCGCCCTCGGGGAAGTGGCGGTCGTAGCAGATGTAGACGCCGACCTTCGCGAACGCGGTCTCGAAGACCGGGTAGCCGAGGTTGCCCGGGCGAAAGTAGTACTTCTCCCAGAAGCCCGGCAGGTGCGGGAGGTGGTTCTTGCGGTACTTGCCCAGGTAGGTGCCATCGGCGTCGATCACCGCCGCGGTGTTGTAGTAGACGCCGGGCAGGTCTTCCTCGTAGAGCGGCACGACGAGCACGACGCCGTGGGTCTTCGCGAGTTCGCACATACGCGTGACCGTCGGCCCGTCCGGAACCGACTCGGTGAGTTCGTACCAGCGTGCGTCCTGCTCGGCGCCGAAATACGGGCCGTTGAACAGCTCTTGCAGGCAGATGATCTTCGCGCCTTTTCCGGCCGCGTCGGCGATCAACCGCTCGTGCTTGGCCTGCATCGCGTCGCGGATCTCGTCGACCGGTCGGGTCCCGTCCACATCGAGTGTGGCCTGGATCAGCCCGCTGCGTACCACTCGCGCCATCGCGTCGCCTCCTCGTCGGGTTCGTCGACGAATGTATAGCAGACCTTCGAACCGCACGCCGCTCCCGTCGTTGGTCTTCGCAACGCGCGGCGTGGTTTCGAGCGCCAGGAGCTCATTCATCCGGCGCGGGGTGACGCGCGGGCGCCGAGTGAGCCTCTGGCGCTCGAAAAGGCGCCGCGCGTCGGGTCACTGGCTTCAGGGAGATGGTCGATGCGAAACACGATCGTAGCCGCGGTCTGTCTACACAGTGTCATCGCCTGGTCCGCGAGTGCGTCGGGGGTGCTCCGTCCGCGGAGCGGCGAACCGCCGATCCACGTGCGCTCGCACCGCGTGCAAGCGACCCTCGAAGACGGCATCGCGCGGACGACCGTGCGCCAGACGTTCGTCAACCCGCACGGCCGCGCGCTCGAGGCGATCTACGTGTTTCCGCTGCCCGAGGGGGCGGCGCTGACCGCGGTGTCGATGGTGGTGGACGGCAAGCGCCTCGAAGGCCTGCTCGCCGAACGCAAGCAAGCGCGACGCGTCTACAACGACATCGTGCGGAGCAAGCGCGACCCCGCCCTCGTCGAGCAGATCGGCCGAAACACGTTCCGGCTCTCGGTCTACCCGGTGATGCCCGGCGTCGACACGATCGTCGAACTCACCTACCTCGAACGGGTGCCGCTCGAGCGCGGCGCATTCCGCTACGTCTACCCGCTCGCAACCGGCGTCACGGCGACGAAGACGAAGGAGGACTTCACGCTCACGGTGGATGTCCGTTCGAGCATTCCGCTCGCAGAGGTGACGACGTCGGAGACCGACGCGCACGCGAGCCGTCGTTCGGACAGCGCTGCGCACGTCTCGATCGAACGCAACGGCGCGCTGCTTCAGCGTGACGTCGTCGTCGTCGCGCGGATCGCCGAGCAGCGTCCGAAGCTCGTGCTGCGCACGACCCCGGACCCGCGCGGCGGCGGGTGGTTTCAGCTCCTCGTCACGCCGCCGTCGGTCGCCGGAACGGACGTCGTCGCACGCGACGTGATCCTCGTGATCGACCGCTCCGGCAGCATGAGCGGCGAGAAGATCGAGCAGGCGAAGCGCTCGGCGAACTACTTGCTGGCCGGCTTGCGGCCGAAGGACCGTGTCAACGTCCTCGCGTTCTCGTCCGACGTCGAACCGTTCGCCGAGGAGCCGGTCGCGGTCACGCCCGAGAACCTCGCGCGACTACGCGCCTTCGTCGACCGGATCGACGCGGGTGGCGGCACCGCCCTCGCCGATGCGCTCGCGAAATCGCTCGACGTGCCGGACGTGGAGGGCCGCGTGCGGACCGTCGTCTTTCTGACCGACGGCCGCCCCACGGTCGGCGAGTCGGAGCCCGACACGATCGTGCGAATCGCGCGCGCCGGGCGCAGCGGCGGACTGCGCGTGTTCCCGTTCGGCATCGGCGCCAACGTGCACGGGGCGCTGCTCGAGGCCATCGCGACGGCGACCCGCGGACGCGCCGAGTTGTTTCGCCCGAGCGGCGAGATCGAGGGACGGCTGCGGCGATTCCTCGACCGCACGTCCACGCCGGTGCTCGCGAACCTCGCGGTCGACGTGCCGGGCGCCTTCGACGTGTTCCCGCGGCCGATGCCCGATCTCCACCTCGGCGAGCAGATCGCGATCGTCGGCCGCTACAAGGGCGAGGCACCCGGCAATGCGACCGTGACCGCGCGCAACGCGAACACCGAGACGACGATGACCGTCGTCGGCGGCGAGCCGTGCTCGTCCGGTGCGGTCCGTGACCTGTTCGCGCGGATGAAGCTCGACTACCTCGAAGGACAGCGGCGGCTGCGGAGCGGACTCGCGGACGACGCCTACTACGCCGCGCTCGACCGAGGCGCCTACTCGACGAGCGACGAGATCGTCGACGAGATCGTCTCGGTGTCGCTGGACTACGGGATCCAGTCCGCGTTCGCGTCGTTCATCGTGTTGCTGCCGGAGGACCGCGCGCGGATCGATCCACGCGACCACGCGGCGATGAAGAAGGCGCTCGACCGCGTGCGCGCCGTGCGGGGCGACAAGGCGCCGCGCGTTGCCGAGTCGGCCGACGGCGTCATGTCCGACCGACCCTACGAGGGCAAGCAGTCCAATGCGGCGATCGGCCTCGGCGGCGGGGCATTCGGCGGCCGGCGAGGCGGACGCCGCGGCCGGATGAAGCGCTACGGCGGCCAAGGCACCGCGAGCGCCGTCGACCAGGGCCTCGAGTGGCTCTCCAGCCACCAAGTGCCCGACGACGGCCAATGGTCAAAGGGGAGCGCGACGGTCGAGGACACCGGCCTCGCCCTGCTCGCGTTGCTCGGCGCGGGCTACACGCACCAAGCCGGGAAGTATAAGAAGACCATCGCCGACGCCATCAACTACCTTCGACGCACGCAACGCCCCGACGGGCGCTTCGCCGAGGACGTGCGACAACACGCGATCGCGACCCTCGCGGTCGCCGAGGCCTACGGGATGACGACGTCACCGGTCCTGAAGCGCCTGGCGGAGGGAGGCGTCTCGGTCCTCGCGGCGCTCGTGACGCCGCCCGAAAGCGCAGTCGATCGCGCGTGGATCGCGCTCGCCCTGAAGTCGGCCAAGACCGCGGGCATGACGGTGGACACCGCCGTGATCGACCGGGTTCTCGGTTGGCTGACCGCCGCCACGCCGACCGACGAGACGGATCGCGCCGCGTTGCTGTTGGCGCGCTTGATGCTCGGCACACCGGAGAAGTCGGCGGTGCTGAAGGCGTGCGAGCCGGTCCTGGCCGCCGCCCTGCGGCACGGCTCCGCCACGCCGAGCACCGGCGACGCGGGGTTCTGGTACTTCTCGGCGCTCGCGATGTTCCAGGTCGGCGGCAGCCACTGGAAGCAGACGAACAAGCAGATGAAGGCGGCGCTGGTCGGCACGCAGCAGCGTGCGGGCAAGGAACGCGGCTCGTGGACCGGTACGCTGCGCGCGTCGCCGGCGAGGAGTGCCGTCGCAACGACGGCGCTCTGCACGATGTGCCTCGGGGTCTACTACCGCTACGGCAAGGTGTTCGGCACGAAGTAGCCGAACGCGCGGCGTGTTTTCGAGCGCCAGGGGCTCATTCGGTGCCCGCGCGTCGACGCGCGCCCGGTGAATGAGCCTCCAGCGCTCGAAAAGGCGCTGCGCGTTCCGGTGGCGCAGCGCTATCATGGCGCGATCGGTTCCGGGAGAGGAGCGCGCCACCGGATGGCCACGAACGTCGACGCCGCCCTGCACGAGGTGAAGAACCTGCGGGGCGGCCACTGGGAGTCGAGCGCGACGAAGCGCTGGGGCACGGTCTACAACCCGTCGCGCGGCGAGGCGATCGCGCGCGTGCCGATGTCCACGAAGGCCGAGGTCGACGCGACGATCGAGACGGCGGCCGACGCGCTGCCGGCGTGGGCCGAGACGCCGGTCGTCGATCGGGCGCGCTGCATGTTCCGATTGCGCGAGCGGCTGCTGCGGCGCTTCGACGAACTCGCGGCGACGGTCACGCGCGAGCACGGCAAGACGCTCGCCGAGTCGCAGGCGAGCGTGCAGCGTGCGATCGAGATGATCGAGTTCTCCTGCGGCATCCCGAGCCTGATCATGGGCCGATCGCTCGACAACGTCGCACGCGAGGTCGACTGCGAGACCGTGCGGCATCCGGTCGGCGTCTGCGTCGGAATCACGCCGTTCAACTTCCCGGCGATGGTGCCGCTGTGGATGGCGCCGGTCGCGATCACGTGCGGCAACACGTTCGTGCTGAAGCCCTCGGAGAAAGTGCCGTTGACGGCGGTGCTGCTCGGCGAGCTGTTCCTCGAGGCGGGCGTGCCGGAAGGCGTGTTCAACATCGTCCACGGGGATCGGGACGCGGTCGACCGGTTGCTGGAGCATCCGCTCGTGCGCGCGGTGAGCTTCGTGGGCTCGACCGAGGTCGCGCGCCATGTCTACGCGACCGGCACGCGCCACGGCAAGCGCGTGCAAGCGGCGGGCGGTGCGAAGAACCACCTCGTCATCCTGCCCGACGCGGACCTGGACCAATCGGTCGACGCGCTCGTCGCATCCGGGTACGGCTGCGCCGGCGAGCGCTGCATGGCCGGGAGCGTCGCGGTGCCGGTCGGCGGGATCGCGGATCCGCTCGTCGAGCGACTGTGCGAGCGCGCAGAGCAACTCGCGGTCGGTCCGACCGACGGCGGCGGCGCGTTCGAGATGGGGCCGTTGATCACCGAGGATCATCGAAAGCGGGTCGCCGGCTACCTCGACATCGCGCGTGACGAGGGGGCATCGATCGCGTTCGACGGGCGTGACAGCGTGCCGCGAGACGGCTTCTTTCTCCGCCCGAGCGTGCTCGACCGAGTCGCGCCGGACATGCGGGTCGCGCGCGAGGAGATCTTCGGCCCGGTGCTGTCGGTCGTGCGCGCCGGGGACCTCGACGCCGCGATCGACGTCACCCGTGGCCTCGACTACGGCAACGGCGCGTCGATTTTCACCCGAAATGGTCACGCCGCTCGCGCGTTCAAGCGTCACGTCAACGCCGGCATGGTCGGGATCAACGTCGGCGTGCCCGCCCCGATGGCGTGGTTCCCGTTCACCGGCTGGAACGGCTCGTTCTTCGGCGACCTGCACATCCAAGGCGTCGAGGGTGTGCAGTTCTACACGCGAGCCAAGATGACGATGACGCGGTGGTTCGCCGGCGCCGACGACTCGGCAGCCGACCCGGTTTGGAAAGGCCACCGCCCCGACGACGCGGAGTGACGAAGCATGCGAGACCTGGGCATCGTGTGGCGGATGGTTCGAGGCGCGGGCCGAAGCCGCGATGCCTCGGCGCGCATGGACACGCTCTACCGCACCCAGGCCGCCGACTACGACCGATTCCGCGAGCGCCTGCTGCACGGTCGCCGCGAGTTGGTCGAACGCCTTGCACCGCCGCCGGGCGCGCGGGTCGTGGAGTTGGGCGGGGGCACCGGCGCGAACGTCGAGCACTTCGGTGATCGACTCGCGACGCTTGGCCACGTCACGATCGTCGACCTGTGCCCGCCCCTGCTCGACGTCGCACGCGCGCGGATCGACCGGCTCGACTGGACGAACGTCGACGCGGTCCACGCGGACGCGACTCGATGGCGACCCGACGAGCCGGCGGACTGCGTCTACCTGTCCTACTCGCTGACGATGATCCCCGACTGGCATCGGGCGATCGACAATGCGGTTGCGATGCTCCGCCCCGGCGGCGTGCTCGGCGTCGTCGACTACTACGTGAGCCGCAAGCACCCCGACGGAATCGGTCGGGTTCGACACGGGGCGCTCGCCCGCGCGTTCTGGCGCGGCTGGTTCGGGCGCGCCGACGTGTTCGTGAACCCCGACCACCTCCCCTACCTCGCCGACCGTGTCGATCCGCGCTTCGTCGACGAGCGCCGCGGCTCGATCCCGTATGTGCCGCTGTTGCGTTCGCCCTACTTCTTGTTTGTCGGGGAGAAGCGCCGGAGCGCGGAGTAGCGCTCCGGCGGGTCGCGGTCACGTCAAGCTGTTCGACTCCGACTCGCCGATGCGCCACGTCACGAACATCGAGTACTGAAGGGCGCCCAGTTCCTCGACCGTCGACGGGGCAAGCGAGTGCCCTTCCGAGTTCATCCAGTTCGCGAATGCGGCAGCTGCGTTGGCGGCAGTCCATGGCTCGCCGGCGCGCTTCAGCCGGTAGAGCCGATGCCGGATCCAGTTGCCGTCCTTGTCGAAGTGGCAAGTCGGCATCTGTGGCCCGGTGGCGACGACGCCCCACGTATCGAGCTTCAAGTTGAGGAGGTTCGTCAACTCGCCGGCAACGATGTGCCCGTTCGACGCATCCACGACGTCGGCTGCGCTTTCGCCGAGTTCCGTACCGAGTTGCTGGAGGAAGTCCTTCAGCTCCAACGTTCCACCGACGACGCCGCCGATGTCCTCGTAGACGGCGTCCTTGAACTCCTTGTAGACCTCGTAGGCCTGGGCAGTGGGCGTCATGTCGACCATGTCGAATCCGGCGCTCACCCAGAACCCCTTGAAGAACAGCTCACCGTTCGCGATCGGCAGACTCGCCACAACCTTCTCAGGCATCACTCACTCCTGTCACTCAATTGCACTGCCCGCTACTGGAGCGGGTCTTTACTACGAACACAACGGAATCCGATTACCGGGTCGCGCGGGCGGCCCGCCGCAGGGCTCTGGTACTCCAAGTCGAAAGCCGACCATGCGTAGGCGGTGCCGAGCACGCGCCACGTTCCGGCCTCGAACGTGCGGTGCCCGGCGACCACCGGCACCCACGGGGTCTCGACGAGTTCGGCGACGTTGCCGAACATGTCGAGCACGCCGAACAGGCTGCGGTCACCCGGGGTCGTGCCGACCGGCTGCACGTGCTCGAAGTAGAGCGCGCGTTGCTGCGCCGGCTCGAGTCGGGCGACGACCGTGCGGTCGACGACCGCGCGGCGCGCGACATCGGTGTCATCGTCGCCCCACGGATAGCGGCGCTCGGTCGCGCCGCATGCTGCAACGCGCCACTCCCATTCCGTCGGCAGGCGCTTGCCGGCCCACTCGGCGTAGGCGGCGGCATCCGTGACTGACACGCCGACAACCGGAAGTCGATCCCACGCGTCGCCCTCGCCCGGCTCGAACGCACCGGGCCACTCGTCACGCCCGGTCGCGCGAACGAAGGCACGATACTGCCCGTTGGTCACCTCGGTCCGGTCGATCCGGAACGCCGCGACCGCGTGATCGAACACCCGTCGCTCGGGCTCGCCCGGCGCACGGCGCCCAAAGCGAAAGGTCGTCGCAGGCACGGCGATCATGTCGGCTTCGTCGAGCACCCGCGTGAGCGGCTCGTAGTCGATGACGGCGGTCGTACCCGCTGCGATGAGCGGCCGGAAGTAGCTCCGCCAGCGATCGCCGTCGACGACGATGATGCGGTAGTAGCCCGGATCGAGTCGCGAATCGCGGGATCGTTCGAAGCGACGCGCGGCGCCGAGTTCCGCGCCGTCGGCGACGTAGCGGCGCACCCACACCGCCGCGCCCGTGGGTACGCCGCGCACGTCGAGGCCGACCGTGCGACGAATGCGCTCGGCGTCGCTCGACTGTTCGCGTTCGCGATCCCGCCACCAGGCGATACCGACGACCGACAGCGTGAGGAGCGCAGCCGTGATCAACGCGACCGCGACCCGCCGTCGTGCGAGGAGTCGACCGATGCGCAGGAGCCGACCGGGGCGACGCGCCTCTACCGATCGACCGTCGCGGAAGCGGCGGAGATCGTCGGCCATCGCTCGGGCGCTCGGGTAGCGATGGCGCGGGGACTTCTCGACCGCGCGGAGGCAGATCGTCTCGAGGTCGCGCGGAATCCGCGGATTGCGGCGACTCGGCGGTACGACATCGACGTGTCGAATGTCGTGGAGCACCTGGTCGAGCGTGTCGCCGCGAAACGGCCGCTCGTGCGTGAGCATCTCGTAGAGCACGACGCCGAACGAGTAGACGTCGGTGCGGTGGTCGATACCGTCGCGCGCGGCGGTCGCCTGCTCGGGACTCATGTAGTAGGGCGTGCCGACCGGCTCGCCGGTATTCGTCAGCGTCAGTTCGAGCTGGCGTTCGCGGAACTTCGCGAGACCGTAGTCGGCCAGGCGTGCGTGGCCGTCGGCGTCGAGCAGCACGTTCTGCGGCTTCACGTCGCGATGGAAGATCCCGTGGTCGTGGAGGTGCTGCAGCGCGTCGAGCACCTCGAGCGCGACCGCGACGATCGGGTCAAAGTCCGTCGGCGGGGCCGGCGCGCGGCGAAGCGCATCGGCGAGCGAGCGTGCCATCAGCGGCGCCGCGACGATGTAGAACGCCCCGGCGTCCTCGCCGAACGCTTCGAGCTCGATCAGGTGCGGGTGGCGCAGGCGCTTGCCGATCGTGAACTCGGCCTCGAAGCGCGCGAGTTGCCGTAGGTTGTCGCCGAGGTGTTCGTGCAGCACCTTGACGGCGCGAACCGCACCGCTCGGCTCGTGCACGGCACGGTAGACGGTCGCCATCCCGCCACGGCCGATCTCCTCGACGAGGCGATACGGTCCGACCTGCTGACGCGGTGGAGCCCCCCCGTCGCCGGCGAGCAGCGCGACGATCGCGAGGTGCTCGCGACAGCGCGCCTCGATCGCGTCGCGCACCTCGGATGCATAGCGGGCAGCGAACGCGGCAGGATCCGGCTCGTCGCCGGCATCACACCGGCGCACGAACTCGGCCACTGCCTCGTCGATTCGATGAGGATCGCGGTCGTCGGTAGGCACCATCGTCCCATCAGCGGAAGCCGGGTCGGAAGACCACGAGGAATCGCGAATTCGCCTGGCCCGTCGGTCCGGTATACTGGCGCCCGCACGCGGCGCGCCTCAACCCCGCGTCGCAGGATAAGATGGCCGACGAACCGCAGTCAATCGACGAGCGCGACTACGACGCGCTGAACACCACGCGTCTGCTGCAGCGCTGGCAGCACGAGCAGGACGCGCGAGCCCGCGACGCGTTGATCCGCAAGCACTTGCCGTGGGTCCAGCGCGAGGCGAGCCGTCATCTCGGGCCGGCGATGCGCCCGCGCATCGAGAGTGGCGACATCGTGAGCCTCTCGCTGATGCGACTGCTCAAGGACGGGCCGCGCTTCCAGATCGACAATGAGCAGAAGTTCCTCGGCCTGTTGCGGATCATGGTGCTCAACGAGATCCGTGATCAGAGCGACTTCTTTCGCGCGCAGCGGCGCTCGATGTTCCAGGAGCGCGACATGACCGAGTCGGTCGTGTTGGACCTCGATCGCGCGGCGAGCGCGCGCCCCGAGGAACAACTGCAGCAGGCCGAGGAGTGGGCGACGCTGCGTCTCGCGCTCGAACTGCTCGCGCCCGACGACCGCGAGGTGATCCTGATGCGCGTCCGCAAGGAACTCCCCTACAAGGAGATCGCGGCGACGCTCGGAATCGCCGAGGGCGCGGCACAGCAACGCTACGTGCGTGCGGCCGAGCGGCTCGTCCGCGCGAAGGCCCACATCGCCGCCCGCGACCTCGACCGACTCCTCGAGGAGTTCGGCCCCGACGCCGACCCCCTGGCCGACGCCTGACCCCGATTCACGCCGAACCCGGTTGGGCTCGCCCCCCGCACGCGTTATCGTTCCCCACACCGCGTCCCCGTAGCTCAGGTGGATAGAGCAACGGTTTCCTAAACCGTAGGCCGCAGGTTCGAATCCTGCCGGGGACGCCATCCCAAGTCCCGCTCATTTCACGCGTTTCGCCGCGTCGTTCGCGAGAACGCGACGAATGCTCTGCGCGGCGCCGACCCGACTTCACTGCACCAGGCTGCACTGAAGTGCACTGTTCTGCACCCCGCGACGCCGAGTTATCCGCCGAGTTTGTTAGGGTTCCGCCGGCGAGCGCCGGCAGCTTCTTCACGGCGGCCACCTCGTCGTTTCGGAATCCGTGGGTGTAGCGCGCCGTCAGAAGCGGCGTCGAGTGACGCGCCAAGTCCTGGGCAGTCTTGAAGTGCGCCCCGGTGCGACAGACGTTCGTGATGAACGAGTGCCGAAGCGAGTGGAAGTCCGCGAAGCGCCCTTCTGCATCGCGGTAAGCCAAGAAGCTCGACCGCTCCCGTCGCTCACGCTCCTCAGGAGCCTGCGCCTCTTCGATCCACGCGGTGCGCGCAGCCAGAAGATCGGGGCGAAGCAGCGACCGCACGACACCGTCGGGACGCGGCATTCGGAAGACCGACTCTGTGGCTTCCCGCCGCTTCAGCAGGGGCCGAAGCACGGCCACGGTCTCTGCTCGGAGCACGAGCCGATCGTCTCGCCGGCGCTTTGAGTAGGCGGCCGTCACCGTCACGACCGGCGGATCAGCCCGAAGATCAAACGACGACCTGGTCAACGAGCGAAGCTCACCGGATCGAAGCCCTGTCTCCATCGCGAGAAGGTAGAGCGCAGCTCGTTCGTGGCCTGTCATCGACCACGATGGCGCTCCGTCGCGCGTCCTGCCCTTTCGCTCCGGTCCCTTCCGCGCGGCATCGAGCAAGCGTTGCAGCTCTTCGACCGACAGCGCCCGACGATCGTGCCGGCGATCAACGCGAACGTTGAGGCCTCGAAGCGACGCGAGCGGTGAACTGGCCGCACGACCGCTCTGCACCATCCAGGCGCAGAACTGGCGAATCGCCTGGGCGTAGAAGTTCGAGGTTTGTACGCTGAACCGCGCCTCGCTCTCTCGCCTCCTCTGAAGGTAGACCTCGACTCGAGCAGCCGAGATGTCGGACCAGAACCGGAACCGGCAGTCTTCGAGCACCTGACGAGCGCGACCGGTCACCAGATGCACGTGCTTCTCGGTGTTTCCCTTCGCCGAGAGCGAGGTGGAGAAGTCGCTCAGGTGCTCAGCGAGTGGGTTGGCTGCAGCGATCTGATGTTCGTCAAGCAGATCGAGCTTCGCGAGCTTCTCAGCGATCGCCGGCGGCATGGACTCGAACCAGCCTAACAGCTCACCATCCGCAACCGCATGGTTCGCGCGAACGGCGACGAGCTTCTCGATTCGCCGACCGAGCTCCGCGGTCTGAGCGCGATCGCTGAAGCCCGCAATCCGCCGGACAGCTCCACGGTGATCGCGAAACTCAACGGCCCACTTTCTCGACTCCCGGCGGCGACCGTCGGTGCCGCGATACGTCATTCGAAACGTCCGCATGGCTACTCCTTTCGCCGATCATGATATCAGCCGCGCGCGGGTTGTACAACTCGCGCCCCGGAACCTCTTCAGTTCCGCATCGTCTCCCACCGCGCGCGACTCGGCGCACCGGCCGCAAGCCACGCGAGCAGCTCGCTTCGGCGCCATCGAACCGCCCGGCCCAACCGTAGCGGACGCGGGAGTCGCTCACTCACGTTGAGCTTGTGCAGATGGCGAACCGAGATCGCGAGCAGCTCGGCTGCCTGGTCAGCGGAAAGAAGGGCACTCTCCTCCGACGCGCGAGACTTCTCAGCCGTCATCGCAAGCCTCTTCGGTGGCCAACCGCGGCCAGGTCAGAGGCCCACCGCGACCGATTCGCTCGTTTGCAGCCCACCGGAGCACCGAGTTGATTCCAGTCCCCATTGATAACTCGCCTTCAAGAATCAAAGCCTCAACAGCTCGCAGCTGCCCTCAGAACAACTCCCTACCGCCAGAAACAACTCACACGCGGCACCAGCCGCAACGCCTCCACTCCCGGGGGCGCGCAAGCCGAAGTCGAAGATCTCGCGCCCCCGGTTCTCCGGCCGCCTCCCGCCGGTCGATTCCTCCGGTCGCCACACCGTCGACTGACGCCACCGTGATCCGCCCGACTACTTGAAGAGATCACCGTCCGCCGTCTCCTCCCTGCCTCCCGGCACCCACTTCTTCGAGAGTGCCTGGCTCAGCGCCAGCACCTCGATTCGCCGATCCCCGGACAGCTCAGGGATCGCCGCGAACTTCTTCTTCACCGCGTCACGCACACTCGCGCTCACCGCGACCACCACGTGTCCGCGCCACTCGCGCGTGCCCGCCTCATCGCGGGGCACACACGCAAGCACGTTGTGGAGTTCGTGCCTGGGGTTTCCCGCAATCTCGGCCGTGACCACTCGTCCCACCGGGTCTCGAAGCAGCAGGTCCACTTGCTTGCCGGTCGGGCCCCATCGCCCCTCGCGCACACACGTCCATCCTTCGAGCCCCTCGATCTTCTTCTCAAGCAGGCTCGTCGCCACCCGGGTCGCCAGGCCGCCACGCCCCTTCTTCCAGCGAACGCCACGCTCGGTGAGCAACACCTCCGTTGGCTCGGCTAACGTCCAAGGACGCCCGCGCCCCACCGCCAGGCTCTCTGTCTTAACGAGTCCTCGCTCAAGAACGCGCTTCATGATCTGTCGCTGCCGCTCGGCGGATCGAACCCTCGCTCGCTCGAAGCGCTGCGAAAGCGTGCTGCACTCGTTCCCCTGCACCAGCACATCGCTGACGAACCGCTCAGTCTCCTCATCCAAGCGACTCGCAGCTGAAGCCCGCGATTCCGTGCCCACCGGCGCGCCACGCTCCATCGACCCTGGAGATTGCGGCTCCACGGTCTCCTCAAGCCCCTCCCACGCAAGATCCTGCACGAACGCGGGAGTCGGGACAGCGGCCGCGACCGGCTCGATGTCCATCCACGGGAGCTGCAGCACGAACGGACGCTTGAATGGCGAGCGGGGAAGCGCGCACACGACTTGGGGGCCACCCCGAACCTCACCAGTGTTCAGGGGCCCGCGCTGCTGCGAGAGGTACTCGACCTGGTCACTCGTGAGACCGAGCGTGCGTTGGACTCGCCGCTTGCACTCGGAATCTACCAGCCCTCCAACAAGGTGGCAGTCGCAGTTTCCGCTCACCGTAGGGCTCACGCGGCTGGGCACCTGCACCCCGAAAGCGAAGTGCAACCGGGCATGACGCGCCTGAAGCAGGCGATCTGCGACCATCCCCTCGCCGTGCTCGAGAAGGGCCTGCGCCTCATCGGCCAGCACCAGGAGTGGACGCTGCAGACCACGCTGCGCGCGACGAAGCAAGAAGACGTAGTCGAACGCGAAGCGGGCGATCCACGCCTGATGCTCGATGCCGATCCCATCGAGCCTCAGCACCACCGCACCGCGGGTCAGGATCTTCGAGAAATCCATGCCACGCCGACAGTCCAGCGTCGGATACAGCGCATCCGCCAGGTAGCCGAGCTGCAGGAGAATCGAGTCACGAAGGCGCGAGCGGTTCGAGAACCCGCGATACGTCTTCGCCTCCAGGTAGGCGAGAACGCCGCGAACATGCAGCCGAGAAGTCCCCTCGAGCGCCGTGAGCGCACGAAGCAGTTCCTGCTCGGACCACTTCAGGCCGTAGGTCTCCGCCAGGCCTTTCGCGAACGCGTGATGCTGCTCAAAGGGACCCAAGCCGTCAAGCGGATCGAGTGGGTTGAGCCGAAGATCTCGCTTCACATCGATGAACTCGAATCCGGAAGCCGCGATCTCCGGGATGCGCGCGAACATGCTCTGCGAGTCCAGAACAACGACGTCGCACACGTCACGCGCCTGAAGCGCGATAGAGGCCATCGTCGCGCTCTTGCCCGTGCCCACCGCGCCGGACAGGAGGAAGTGCTGCACGGGATTCGCCCCGCGCGCAAGATCGACACCGACCGGATCCCCGGTGAAGGTCGATCCCAACTGGACCGCACCGGGAATCGGCCCCGGCGGCGTGATGAACGGGCTGTGAAGCAGCGAGCCCTCGAGTTCGTCGAGGCGCTCACTGACAAGCCGCGCGAGATCCTCGTCCGGCCAGCCGGATTCCTCACTGAGCTGCACCAGCGCAAGATCGTCTTCGAGCCCCAGATCGCGAACACTCGCCGGCAGCCGGCGAATGCGCTGCATCAGGCGCTTAGCGAGGCTCATCGTCCTCGCGGCGCGCGAACAGGCTTCGGGCGAAGCCACGCGCCTTCTCCCCCACGATGCCGAAGCGCTCAATTCGCTTCTCGCGCGCGAGCTCTTCAACCAGCTGGCCGAAGTGCGCGCCGCAGTAGAAGAGCTCGTGGCCCTCGGGGTGTCTCGCGCTGTGCCTGGTGCACACGCTCCTTCCGCAAGGGATCGCCGCGCAGAGTCGCGCGCAGCTGCGGCAGGGACTGGCCATCCACATGAGATCCTCGGGCGAAAGCGCATGCCCCGGCGTCACGGCGAGCATCGCCTGCAGCTCCGCGAGGCAATCCACGCATGGCCGCCCCACGTCATCGATTCGCGTGACGATACACCCGCAACTGAGCCGAAACCCCGGCGTTATCGCCTCGGTCACGATCGCGCCACCACGCCGGTAGGTTCGCTGCACCGGGCCGAACCCCTGGGATCGGATTTGATCCGCCCCCAGGACGAGCGCCTTGGATGCCATCAGCCGCAGTAACCGATCCATCTCGCTTTCCTTCCCTCGCGAACGCACCGCCCTACTTCACGGCGGAGTCGATCACGTCCTTGAGCCACCAGGCACCCTTCCACGCGCCATACAGCGACACCACGCTCACAATCAAGAGCACGCACAAGATCACCAGCCCGATGAGAAACCGCACAAGCGCGTGAGCCTCCACGAACCCCGCGCGCATTCGCTGCAGTGGCCGCGCCGGCGGCGCAGGCACATGGACCATCTGCGGAACGTCAACGCGGCCGTAGTCGTGCAGCGGCTCAATGGGTGTCGGAGCCATGAGTCTCACCACCTTCCTACGAGTCCTTCGCGCACGAGCAATCCGCTCGCCGCTCGATCACTCGCGGTCCACCGGCAAAGTCGCCCGTCAGGCTGACTTCAAACAGATTCCACAAGCGCCGGCGCGGCATGACGAGCGAGTCCAGCGCGAAGCCGACAAGTCCACCGAGGATCTTGGGCGCATCAATCGTCGAGCCCGCCGGGCACGGTGAGCGCTCCGTGTCCTCGGCCGCCTCCGGAAACAAGCACTCGTAGCACGGCTCCCCAGGCGCGCTCGTCTGAACGAACGCGTAGCAGAAGTGCGAGTCTCGCGAGATCGCGGCGAAGACAACCGGTATTCCCTTGCGCCTACACAGCCGGCCCAGAAAGACCCGGGTCATCTCGCTGTCGACAAGCGCGGCAACCGCAGCACACTCCTCAATCGCGAGGCCTCGCTCCACGGCTTCCTCAATCGTGCACCCGTGCGCAACGATCTCAGTCTCGTAGGGAGCAGCATCGGCGAGCACGCCCGCGAGCCCCACCGCTTTGTTCAAACCCAGGTGCGCGGCCGAGGCCTTCATGCGATGCAGATTCGACACCTCGAAGGCATCGTGATCAAAGAGCGCGATTCGGCCACTGCCCTTTCGCACCTGCGCTTCCGCTACCTCACACCCAACGCCGCCGGCGCCAACAATTGCGATCGTCGCGCTGCGCTGCACGTCATGATCGTAGCCAGGCACGCTGTTCGCACGATCGTGAACCTCCTCAGACTGCAGCAACTCCTCCGGGAGCCCCCGCGTCAAGAAGCGTTCTCGACGCACTCGCGACGTCGATGCGAAAGGTGCTTGAGTCGATTCGCTGGACATGGTCGCCTCCTCCGTGAACAGAAACCTCGAAGCCTCGCGAGTCTCCGAAGAAGTGAACGTAGCCGTCTTCACTGACGATCGCCTGGATGGCCGGATAGCCTCCGGCGCGAAGCCACTCCTGCATCTGCAGGTCAACACCAGACGGCCGCGGAACGCCATCGAATCGGTGGCTGTGCAGCAGTGCGTGAAGCGACAAGTCGGCGTCATTGAGCGCAAGCAGCAGCTTGAAGAATGCCGCGTCGTTCGCCACCACGGACGTGCGGGTCGCTTCGTCTGCCTGAACCTTGATCGCGTGACCGAGCGTCAGTACGCCACCGTCAAGTCGGGAGCCAGTGATGGCAAACAGATGCTCTGTGGTGCCCTGAGTGGCTGCCGCAGCCCACGACGCCAACGCCAGGTAGTTGACCGAGTACCGCAGGGGCTCGACCTCGGTGCCTTCAGCTGGTGTTGGAAGCGATCGCGGCACCGCCTGCCTTGCTGGCAGTCCTCCAATCGCGTGCTCGAGGATCAGTTCCTCCAGGTGTGCGATGCGCTGCATCTGGTTGAGACGGTATCGAGCTGCCCCGGCCTTTCGCTTCCGAAGCGCGCGCATCACTTGCGTGACTCTCGTCCGCTTCGATCGCGCGATCTGATCGAGGATGCCACCGAGCAGCATCGCCTCGCTGTTCTTGCGTCTCCTGAGCACGGCAACACTCCTTACGTGGCCACGGGGCTTGCAGCTGACACGCCGAGGATGCGGGCCACCTCGAGCTCGACGTTGTGGATGCCCTCGCACACCGATCGCGGCTTGCGGTGGAAGTGGACGAAGAACCTGCCGTTGCCCTTCTCGATGAAGCAGATGTGCTCGGCGATTCTTCGCGGCGGCTCAAAAATGAAGCAGTCCACGGAGCCTCGCCGACACAGAATCTCTCCACGCCAGGATCGATCCCCAGCGCGAAAGGACCCGGAGTACCCGCGCGCGGTTCTCTGCCATCCACGCTGGACCCAGTAGGGATTCGTCCCGTCGACGATGAGGGTTTCCCGCTCCACGCACAGCGGTGGAAGCTCCTCGAGGCCGAGGACGTGATCGGCAGCAACCTCGTGCTCGGAGACGACCAGAACCCTGGGCGGGATCCGCACGGGCTGCGAACCCGCTCGATTCTCGCCTCGGGTCCTGGTTCGCTTCGGCCGGGCCTGTTGGACGGGGCGCTCCCGCTCCTCCGGCGCGTGACCGCGTTGGCGAAGCGCCAGCGTGCACGCGACCGCAAGAGCGACGACCAGGCCGATGACCTCGGTCACGCAGCTCTCACTTCGGCGCCGCCCGCGACACGCGCGTGCGGTGCTGCGAACAGCTTTTGCCCCTCCTCCACAGCGCCGTGCAGATCCACGCCGGGAGCCAGCATCTGGCCGTCCTGCCTGCGCAGGACGAAGTCCTTGAGCCCCGCTTGCTGCGTAACATCGGCGACCGTTGCGCCGGGGCCGATCGACACGTCCTTGATGTTCACCGCATCGCCCTGCTTGGCGCCGGGAACGATGATGGAAATGCTCTTCATGATTGTTCACTCTCTGGGCCACTGGCCCGAAACAAGAACCTGACTCGTCGCCACACGCACGTGACTCCGACTACTGAACCTTCGTGAACCTGCGCATCAGCCACGCCCACACGGGACTGTCGTAGAGCTTGCGGTTCTTCAGCTGTGGATTGGGACGCCGCGCGACCCGTTCGCCTCGCGAGCGAGCGGAATCGCGCGACCGCGTTGACGACTCACGCGGCATCGGACTCGGGCGCCTGAATCGTCCGTGACAACTCCTCGATGTGCTGCGCGCGGTGTGCCTCCGCCATGAGCGCCGCACCGAGCGCGGCGGCGCGAAGCGTCTCGTTGAGCGTCGCGTGGTGCAGCTGCCGCACCATCTCGATAGGGTCCTCCTCGAGTCCTGCCACAACGAGGGCGGCGATCGATCCGCGCGCGCGCCGCGCGTTCTCATAGACGGCTTCCACGAACGCGGGCTCGCGCTCCTGACACTCTTCCCAGAAGGGGTCGGACTCCGCGCCGTGGAGCCGTCCCAGAACCTCTCCGATGATTCTCCCCGTTACGATGCCCTCACGGGTTCGAGCCTCTCGACTCAGGTCGTTCCTCGCCATCGTGCGTGCCTCCGGTGCGTCGGTTCGGTCGTCGCCGCCCGTTCACTGCGATCGGGCGCGCAAGCCAAGTGGTCTGTTGACCAGGCGCTGTCGCCGCTTTCTCGAATCGCGCGAATGAGCAGCCGTCGAGTCGGGTTGGATCGCGACGGGCGCCGCTGCTTGCGCCCACAGCTCCAGACCGAAACACTTAAGAACCCGGGCGAACACGGACGCTCACTCACACTCACAACAATGAAGGGAGACGAACTCGAGGTCCGCGGAGAGGATCTCGTTCAACTGGTGCAATCGGAGCCGTTTCGGGCCAACCTAGCGAAGGCTGCGCGACACACGGCACGCACGGGCTACGAGAGTGGGTTCACGGTCTACCAGGACCTGGAGTCTGGCGAGATCGTGCACTCCGGCCTTATGAAAGGCGCGCCCGATTCGATCGTGCAGCCAAGCTACGCGACGTGGGCACGCGAGAACCTCGAGCGCCCGTCAGCGCACGGCTACGAGCTGATGACGGTCCATTTCCATCCAGCGACGCTCGAGCAACCGCTCGACATCTCAGCTGAGGACTGCGGCGCGCTGGACAGTCCGTTCCCGTCTGACAACCTGCGCCCAATCCTCGGGGTTGGGGCGACCGACGGCAGCCGTGGCTACGTCGTGTTTCTACAACGCGCGCGCGAAGCCTCGCTTTGTCACGGCACCGCTCCGTATCGCGCGATCGACGAGTTGGCCGACGCCTGTGAGGCCGAGCTGCACTGGAGGGACTCACAGGACGACTGGGTAAAGAGCCTCGCGATTCCCGGAGCCGTTCGGTCAGGACTCCTCTCGTTCGACCTAAGTCAGCACCATTACGCGATCCTCGGGGATCCGTCCTTTCTCCGCGCTTTCAGCTATCGCACCTCGGTTACCCCACCCATGTAATCGCGCTCGGTCCCCCAGGCTGATCTCCCGTAGGTTTTCTTGGAAAGTCGCGCCACGCGCCCTGATCACGCCCTCTACGTCACCGCACCGATTGCTACAGTTCCGGTTGGACGGGGTGGACGCAATGTCGATTTCTGACCTGGTTGCGCGCTTTCGCGAGTCCGGTGATCGCGATCTCCTGAACGAGATCATCACGGCCCTCGATCGCGTGGTGCGAGCCAAGTGCTGGTCGCGGTTCCCGACTCCGCGTCACCATCAGCTTGTCGAGGACTTGACTCAGGAGTCGCTCCTGAGCGTCGCCCAGAATCTCCGGGATGGTCTTCGGGACCCAAAGAAGGTTCTCGCGTGGGCTCGTGGCATCGCGCGAAACGCGTGCAATGAGCACGGCCGCAAGACTGCGGGCCGGATCCGCGTCGAGACGCTCGCAGCGGATCCGGTATGCCCCAGTTCCGGTGCGAGCGCGACGGAGGCCCACGATCGGCAGGACTTGATCGGTGTCCTGCTGGAGCGGCTCGGGCCAAGACACGCCGAGGTGCTCTTGCTTCGCCACGGCGTCGGTCAGGATGGTCCGATGTCATATCGCGAGATCGGGTGCGTCTTCGAGGTGTCAAAAGAGGCCGCCCAGGCGCTGGTCGAGGCGGCGGAGCGAGCGGCGAGGCTCGCGATGCACGAACTTGGGGAATCAGATTCATGAGAAGTTGCAGCTGGACCGAAGCACGAAGCTTCGAATACCTCGACAACGAGCTGGACCAGGATGAGCGGTCGGCATTCGAGGCGCATCTGCACGGCTGTGAGCAGTGCCAGAAGGTCGTCAGCGAGGCGCGGCGCGTTCGCGGACTCCTCCACGACATCCGGCCTGAGCTAAGTTCGCCCCCGGAGCAGATCCAGGCGTGCGTCGACACGGCGCTTGAGACCGCATTCCTTCGCCAGGTTCAGGAAGATCCGCCCGACGAGCACGGCGTGTTCACCCTGATCTGGAGGACTCTGTTCGGCAAGCTCGCCCTGTGTGCCTTTCCTCCTGCCGCTGTGCTGGTGACTGCGGTAGTGGTATCAACCATCACGGATGCACGTGCTGCCCGTACCGAGCTCGTCTCGGCGAAGAGCGTAGCGCTTGCCCAGCTTCGGGAGAAGTTCGTGCGTGCCGTCGAGCACCTTGAGACGGGTCGTGTGCGCGTGGCGTTCGAGATTCTCGACTCCGCCGAAAGCGACGCTCGCGGCCTCTTCTCGAGTATCCCGGAGACACAGATCGCTCAAACCGGCACCCACGGGAAGCTCACTCTCAACGGGCTCCCCGCAGACGCCGTCGTCACGCTCGAGCGCATTGCGTTTTGCTCGTTCCTGCCCGACGAGCAGGGTCGCGTGGAGGAACGTGCGCTGGAGACCATCGAGCTGCGCGCCCCATTCTCCTCGCCGCTTCGGTATGGGTGCTACCGCGTGTCTGCCGCGGCTACCGGCTTCGACGCGCTCACCGAGCACTCATACATCTTCATCCTGCCGAAGAACTCGAACGACTACTACGAGACCTACCACGATCGCGAGCTGACGTTTCATCTCGCGCCCAGTGGCGGACGCCCTACCGACATGGTCGTCGTGCCTGCGGGAGACTTCATCGCCGGGAGTAACCACTTCCAGCTCGACGAAACACCGCGTCATATCCGCTACGTAGACACGTTCTATATCGACCGAACCGAGGTTCCCGTCGGGTCGTTCCTGTCACAGCTTCCTGGCCGCGCCCTCGAGGCGACAAGCTCTGAGGCTGCGCCGGTTTTCGCCATGCACAACATGCCCGTGCACCGCGCCTCGTGGGCCGGTGCGAACGAGTACGCCCGCAGCGTCGGCAGACGACTCCCCACGGAGATCGAGTGGGAGAAGGCGGCTGCGGGCCCACGGGGGCTCGTCTGGCCGTGGGGCATGCACACCGACTCCGACAGCGTCGCGAACCACGTCGTTATCGATCGACTCAATGGAGCCAAGACTCAGGCGGCGCGGCGCGCACTTCCCGCTTCGCTGCGCTCAGCGATCGAACGCGTCTTCTACTCTACGGACGTGGCGGCTCCGAGAGACTTCGAGCACCCGCTACCAGTCACGACTACCGTCCTTCTCGGCACTCAGGCGCACCCGGTTGCGACCCCTTATGGCGCGATCCACATGCACGGAAACGTGTGGGAATGGGTAAACGGAGCGTACGAGCCCTACCCCAACTCCATCGCCGGCACGTGGAACGGGACCAACGACACAGAGCGTCTCCGCGTCCGACGCGGCGGCTCCTACAACAACCCAGCCGATCACGCGCGCGCTCAGAACCGAGCTGCTGACAACCAAGAAGAGCAGTGGGAGATGACAGGCTTTCGCTGCGCGAAGAGCGTAAGGTAGTCAGCGCGAGAACCGGGGAAGCCTTCCGCCACCTGGGCCGTTCGCGCAGAGGGTCTTACGGAGAACGCGGCATGGCGAATTCCCGGTACGAGTTCACATCGCTGCTTGCGCGAGGAGACCATCTTGTGATCCTCGTGCACGGGTTCCGCGGCCACGCGGTCAAGACCTGGGGCAGCTTTCCGCAGCTCATCAACTCTGACCCTGAGTTGAGCCGCTGGTCCGTCAGCGCGTTCGGTTTCCCGTCTTCGACACTCTCGCTCCTTCGCCTTCCCTTTACGCGCCTTCCGCGCTTCCGAGACCGGGCGCGCGAACTCGCAGATCATCTTCGGCGTTTTCGCGCTGATCAATACAAGTCTATTGTGCTCGTCGGTCACTCTCTTGGGGGGCTCGTCTGCATCGCCACCCTGCGACAACTAGAACGTCTCGGACGTGACGATCCACACGCTCAGGCCGTGCTCGCACGCGTCCGTGGGCTCGCGACATACGGGACTCCGCTCTTGGGATCCGATCGCGTGCCCACACTTGCGGCTATCTGTTCACCAGATCTTCGATTTCTTCTGGCCCGGCAACGTGAACGACAACGGCTCGTGACGTGGCTAGCCAAGAGGCTCGGCCGCGAGGGATTACGCATCACCCTACCTGCGCTCGGCACCTGGACTCGCGTGCGCCCGGTCTTTCTCTACAGCGCCATCGATCGCTGGGTGGACGTCGCAAGCGCAAGCCTGATACCTGACAGCCGATTCGTGAGCCAGTTTAGTGAGCATCACACGAAGCTCTGCAAGCCCAGTACTCGCGAAGACCCAAGGTATATAAACCTACAGCGCCTGCTACTTCTCTGTACTGAGACAGTCACGATGGACGAAGGCGCAACAGCACGAGGCGATACGAGACCTCTCCCCGGCATTCCAGAGCACGAGCATGATTGGGTTCTTGTGAATCTGAACCTCGATCCGATACCGTCGTGTGTGGACGACCAGCATCGGTTCGATCAGCTCTCCTACGACGCTCACATCAGCGAGAACGGTGACTACCACGGGACCTACCGCCGTGTGGGCCGTCGAGTCGCGCCTGGCGTCACCGACTACCTTCAAATTCAAACTGGCGCCTCGAAGAACGTCTCCTGGCATCGCTTGAATATGTGCGCCGTCGATAACGCCACCGGGAAGACCACCAAGATCTTCGCAGAGGACGACAGTCACGGATACTCCAAGGTCTCACGCCTCCTACTTGATGCGCCAGTCGCCACAGATGAGAAGCTCGACGTAACATGGACCTTCACTTGGCCACAATGCGTCGCAGACCCGGAGAACTCGGACTCCATCAACCTTCGTTTCTTCCCACAGGGCGTCAAGCACCTTCGCTACCAGATAACTTGGGAGCAGCACGTTTTCCCCCGCGTGTTCGGATTCCGTGTCTACGGCGTCAATGGTCGCAACGCAAGCCCCGCTGTGGCTCGCCCGAGGCCAATCGTGACGACACGTCACGGCGCTACGGTCGCTGGCTATCAGCTCGAGATCGAAGACCCGAAAGACGAGGCGTATCTCGTCACCTGGCAGTTGCGATGACTCCTGGTGAGCCGCACGCCCACGGCGCGTGCCACCTTGATCCGGCGCTGAATCTGGCTGCCGCTTGCATAGCACGATGCCCAACGGTCAGTAGTCAACGATTCTCACATCCTCGGCAGTCCAGTCGGTTCACGTAACCCACGCCTACGCCGTTGCTTCGGAAGGATGATCCCAAACGCGACCAGCACTTCGGGCAGTCTCGCGTCATCGCCGACTCCCTCAAGACGCGCGCTATCTGTGGACCTCCATCGACGCCAAAGATATGATGCGCGGCCTGACCAGCTTCGCGGGTAACTCTACCTGCACGGGTCGATAGGCCAGACCGATGCGCCATTCGTGGACGAGACAGCTGATCGCGGACGGCGCCGAAACGCACGATGGATGCAGCCATGAACAGAGATCGAGACAAGAAACGCCGCCTTTCGGATCTCGTTTGCGCGTTGCTTGGAACGCTCGATGTCGCCGACAAGCTCGAAGGGGTCGACGAGAAGACTGTTCGAGACATCGGCCAACTCGCACTTGACACGGGCTACTCTCGCGAGGGAGGGGCCATCAATGCGATCGCGTCGAAACTCGAGGCCGCGAAGAAGCTGACACCGCGTCAGCATGAGATGTTCAAAGAACATCTCCTTTCTCTTGAGTTCGAAACACAGAGAACCACAACAACCTCGATCGTTCGATCCGTCCTAAACACGATCGGAGTCATCGCGGCTGTGTTGACGATCTTGACGACCCTCAACATCATCACCCCTGCGGATTGGAGTGCGCTCAAGAAGAGTGATCCCGGTGACGACGGACAAGCGAGCCAGTTCTTTCTTGTGTACCTGTTTCAGATGTCCCTGATCATCGTCGTGCTGTTCGAGGTCCACTCGAGATGCCGAAAATTCGCACGTCTTCGAAACACCGACGCCGAATCTCACGTTATCGGCCAGTTTGGTAGGTACTACATGATGGCATGGGTCTCGTGGCTCGCGCTGTATTCGTGCCTCGCCGTTTCCGCTCAGATCCAGGACGGACCTGTCCGGACTCTCCTACTTGTTGTCGCCGAACTCTCCAATATTGTGACGTCGTTCGCGTTCGTTCTGTGTTTCGCGACACTCGACGCACCCAGCGTTGAGAAATCTCGAGGCGACGCCCGTGATCGACCGTTCAGGCGGATGCGTTTGATCGCAGCTCTCGCCGCGAGTGCGATCGCACTCTTCACGATCTTCATCACATACCTCTGGAGCGACTTCCTAGAGGCCAATCCCGCTTGGCAGAACGCTTCGCGGCTTCCCTCTGCGGTCTTCGCAGGTATCGCAATGTGCTACTTCGTCGGACGAATAGACTCCAAGCAACTCAAGATCCCTCGCCTCCTCATAGGCATTCTGTACGGATACTGCGTGTTGCAACTGGCGTGGCCGCTCATCGAGTCGAAACCAGCTGCGCGATCAGGTGGCTTCTTCCCGGTCCAGGTCATACAGATAATCGTGCTGCTGTCGTTGGTCGGGAAGATCGTGTTGTGGAGGGCTGTGGACTCGATCTTCGCTCGCGACCAACTCCGATTCCGCCGGTACATCCGAACCATGCAGCTTGAGATGTCCGAGGAAGACAAGCTACCGTGACGCCGCGAACCTTACCGAGCACGGCACTTCAGGACAGATTCGCCACCTCATCGCCTAGCTCGAGCGGCAGGAGGGCGCCCTCGATCTCATCGATCGACGGGCCAGCTTGCTGCAAGAACAGATCCTCGGCGACCGCACCCGACACACAGACGTCTGCGTGCGCACGCACATCAGACACGATGCCAGTAGGCGCCCAGGTCATGCCCGTGCCGTCCTGGTAGACCTCGACCGCGGCGGTCGCCAGCCCATGATGGTGTCGCATCACCACGTGCCCCGCCTCGTGAACCGCCGCGATGCGGGGTTGATCCTGCTTCGATTGACGAGCCATTCAGTGCCATCAAATCAGACGGCGACGGCGCGTGCAACGCCATCGAGAGCAAGACGCTGCCTCCCCGGCTCCCTCGTGCCCACCCACATGCGCGCCCCAAACGGGGACGCGCCAGGCCCTTGGTCACCACACGCAAACTCGACGCCTGCTACAGCGTCTCAAGCCTGGTCAATCGACCGGTCGATCGATCTACCATGGTACGGCTCACAAGACCTAACGCGGATAGGCGGCTTCGCACGGAGGTTGCCGCCGACGCACGCCGGCTGGAGATCGACCTCTTCTGGCGCCGGTCGATCTTCTTTGCCGGCTTCCTGACACTTGCCGGTGGTGGTTTCCTGGCGACACTTGGCCCCTCTCCCGAGATCGCACTCGTCATCGCCTCCTTTGGACTGATTTGTTCGCTCTGCTGGACCCTTGGCAATCGTGGGAGCAAGTACTGGTACGAGGCGTGGGAAGCCAAGATCGAACGTCAACCCGCCGTCGCTGACCTCTTTTCGAAACGTGAGCCTGCGAAACCTACAGGCTACTTTGGCGCCTGCAGATGGTCTGTCAGCCGACTGGCAATCCTGCTCTCCGACTTCTCGGTGTCAGTGTGGCTCCTGGCTGGCGCCTCAACAGCCGTGCAGCTGCTTCGCCACAGCCTCCTCGACGACCAAATCCCACGCGGTCTCTACGTCGTGACGTGGAGCGCCTACGTAGTCGCAGCGATCACAACTATCTTCTGCGAAGGTCGCCTGCGCCAAAGGAGCTTCGCTGGCATGGTGGTCCGTGCCGAAGAACGTGAGGGGTTCCGGGAGTACACCCTCGAGGCGGAGGGTAGTTCTACCGTGACACTCGCGACGGACAACCCTCGACTTGACGAAGCCTTGGCCAAGAGCCTCAAGAATCAGTGCGCGGTCGACGTGCGCTACTGTCAGGTGAGATTCCACGGTGCCCGACGAAACGCGATCACCGCGGCTACTCAGCGGTCTCCCCAAAGCAACTCATCATGAGTGAGCCCCCGGGGCAGCGTCGACGCCGACCCGGCTCTCGAACTCTACCAGCCGTCTCCGCGGCTCTTCAGCTTCGTCTGTTCAGTCGCGTCACTCTTCTCGCGCGCTTCGTTGATCCAGACCGCCACGCCGTCGCCCTTGAAGTCTGGATGTCGATCTGACTCCTTGGACTCGTTCTCAAACGCCGTGATCGGCTCGTGGCCAACCAGTTGTATCTTCACGTATCTCATCTCGTTTCACCTCCTTCTCCGTAGATCCGAACCCAGGGCTCGGTTGCACCGGCCCTCTCTTCGAGACCCGATTCCCGAACCCATCGTCCGTGGGTTCATACCTCACCCGTGAGGGTCGAGAGAACGCCCGCTCCCCGGGGCTGAGGGCGCGCGAGAACCGCGCGCGTGAAGCGACACGCTTAGATGGTTAGCCGACTCCGGAGGCGCCTCATATGCGTGTCTCACGGAAACGGCCGGGCTGGAGTGGCGATGCTCACGATCCCCGACTGGCGAAACAAGGCTCGCGCGGTGCCACTCACCGCCGTCGTTCCCAAGCGACGTTTCTGGCCCCGGCCGCATACCTTGGGCGAGAATCACGCCCACCCTTCCGGACGCCATTGATTGAAGTTCAGGCTCAAGCCGCCTCGCTCCAGCAACGCCCGATGCAAGTCAAGGTCACACGTCAGCACCCGTGTCGTTCCTGCCGCCCTTCGGTCCACGATTGCTGCTCGAATAATCGCTGCATCCGTCATCCCCAACCGCCTGAATTCGGGAAGCCGCACGGCCTCGACGCCGGCGAACCAGCGCTCATCCAACTCGTCCATCATGCGCCCAAGCGTGTCGCGGAGGGCCGTCTTGTCTGGGTCACGGGTCTGGCCCAACAAGTTGCTCGCCTCCGTTAACACATGAGGCAACGTAACGAGTTGGTCTCCCGACACGACGCGCAGGAGCGTGTCATAGTCTTCAGGGACGAAGCGACTCTTGGTCCTCTTGTGACGGTCGATGATCTCTCGACCTGTCCGCCCCACCACGAGTAGGACAAGTAGGTTCGCGTCGACAAGGGTCGCGCATCGCGCATGCTGGTCGCTGGCACTCATCGATTCTCGACCGACACGACCTGACCATCCGCGCGAACGCGCACCAGCTTGTATACCGTGCCAGCTCGGTCCTCACCGGTCCCCAAGACCGTACCAGTTCCCGGCGCCCCACGACGCACGCCTACGGTGACCAGCCAGGTCCGTGCCCGATCGCTCCACTCGATCTCCTCTAGAGTGAGCCCAACGTCATCCCCGACCACCTTGTCCTCGATGTAGCAGATCGCGGCACGCGCCGCCTCTTTCAGTCCCATGACAACTCACCTACGAATGCGGACGATCCTCGGGCGATAGCAATGTCTCAGCGTCCCGCTGTGATAACCCGAGTACTCGTTGCGCGAGAGACCTGACGTCGATCGCCTGGTGCGCTTCAATCCACTCTGCGCGCTGCTTAGCGGCAGCCTTCAAGGACCGCGCCTCGACAAGCGCCTCCGTTACCAACGAAGCACAGTAGATGCACAGGATAATCCTCTTTCCCACGAGACGCCACATGTTCCTGTCAGCAGCGGCATCCACAGCGGACAGGTGCCCCTCCGCTCGCCTCAGGTCATCAGCTGCGTCACGCGACGCACGAAACCCCGCACGCCGCTGCTGCCCAGCCTTCCTTCGGTTTCCCAGGCGGCTCTCGCAATAGGCTTGTGAGAAGTAGTGGCTGGCGAACACAGGCACCTCGGCCTCGCCACAAAGGCCGATTGCTTTCGTGTAATAACTGCTACCCTGCGCCCACCGTTGAGAGGCCTTGCATACCCCGCCTAGGGCTCCGTAAATGCGAGCCTCATCAACCTTCGCTCCGCATCCTCGGAATAGACTCAGGCTCCTCAGGAAGCGCTTCTCAGCCGCCACGAAGTCGCCAGCCGTCTCGGCGATCAGGCCAAGATAGTACCATGACGGCGCGGAATCCTCGTCGAGTCCCATCGAGGCGTTGTGTCGTATCGCCTCCCGAAATCGGCTCTCGGCTGACGCTTCACCGAGCTCAAACATGATCGTTGCGTCCTGATGGAGCATGCTGCCCAAGCTCGTCTTCATTCCGTGGTGCCGCGCAATTGCAATCGCATCCCTCAGGAGTCTTCGGGCTTCGTTCGGGTCCCTGCGGTGCTGCGCGACGATGGACAGCTCGAGGAGGGCCTTCGCGCGCAATTCAGCCGATGGGTCGTCTTCAAGGTTCTCTCGCAGGAGCGACTCTGCGTCCTTATAGGAACCACACCTTCGCTCAAGCGCCGCCCGATTGTGGCGAAGCACCTTGAGCAGCTCCCGCTCCCTCTCGCCCGGTAGGTTCGCGTCACGGAGTGCCTCCTCCGCCCGCGCGTAGTAGCTTAGCGCCTGCTTGTGATCTCGAAGCGCTGCGCACGCACTCGCTGCCAGGTCGAAGAGGCCAAAGTTGCTCAGGTGATCTTCTCGATCATTCGGCAGCTCAACGACGCCTGCCACCGCAGTCTCTTTGGCCATCCGCCACCGGCGCCGGTCAATCAACTCACTAGCAACCACGCCGACAATCATCCCTGCCGGCTTGTTGTCGCGTGCGGAAATGCGAGCGGCCGCGCGCAGGTTCTCGAGCTCATGCTTCACGAAGGCTCGAACGCCTCGCTTCCCCTCGCCCGACTCCAGCGGGACCAACAACGCCAAGGATAGAGTTCGATACATATTCACAAACTTGCGGGCTGCGCCAGTTGGCGGCGAACCGCGAAGAGGCTCCGCAGCCCCCACCGATGACGGCAGCGCAGCGTGCACACGGGCGATGCCCGGTGGAAGCCCTCGCTCTGAAAGCAGCCCCCACTTCCGTGCGACTGCCCAGGCGCGGGCGGGCGCGTCAGCAGAATCGTCCAAGCCGCACACTCTCCGCGAGAACTCCAAAAACAACTCTCTTGTCACAAACCCTCGGAACATGGCAAGTGGTCGGAGCGCATCCCGCACGCCGCTGTCTAACCGCTCAACACCACGCCGAATACACTTCTCGAGTGCCCCCCCACGGGCATGGTCTCCAAAGCGAATCCCTTGAGCCTCCAGGTCCTGCAATACCTTCTCCGGCGGAGTCGCGGCCAACTCGCACATCGACATTTCGATGGCCAGCGGACACCCGCCAAGCAGCTCAAGTAGGCGAAGAAGGTGCGGATCGCGTCGAGTAAGCAGATCGCGCTTGCCGACGGTTGACAGGCATTTCGCGGCGAGCCTCATCTGCCCTTCGCTGTCCAAGCCCAACAGCTCGAGACACATGTCTCTCGGCGGGGTCCCCACCAGCCAATTCGAATCTCCGGTAGAGGTTACGACAGCGATCGCGCTGGCGGCAAGCAGGTCAGAGATCAACGTTTGCATCGCGTGGCGGACCTCGGGCGTCGGCTCTCGCTCGTCGTTGTCGATCTCGTGTTGGTCGACCGAGTCGAAGATCACTGCAAGTCGAGTGTCGCGTAGCGCCTCAGAGAGTATCGATCGACGCCCTGCTTCATGTGCTTCGTCATAGATGTTGCTCCGATCGTTCGGCAGGATCGAGTGCGCCAGGCAGTCGCTAATTTGATCCGCATCCCAACGTCGATCCCCAAACTCAAACAAGACACACCGGTCGACGAAGTTCGTCACCTCCCACCACCACGCAAGGTGCCGCGCGAGCGTGGTCTTGCCCATGCCCCTCATACCGGAGATCAAGACAAACTGGCCCCTTGAGAGAACCGCTCGTTCGATCCGCAGAACATCGGCATCTCTCCCGTAGAGGTCCGGTTCCTGTGCGAGGGGACGTGGTCGCGGCGGCAGGCTCGCTCGCTGCTCCTCCAGCAGACGCACGTCACCGCAGTCGTAAGCTTCAGGAACAACCCAGTCATCCAGAGCCACAATCTCACCGTAGCCACCGCGTCGCCTCCTGTCCTGCAGCAGAGCCGCCCTCCCGCCGCGAAGGGCGACTCGGAACGAGAGCCCATCTGCCAAGGCGGTGTAGACCGCCTCGGAGAAAACCCTGGCAGCGGTCACGGTGACGTTGTTCCTCATCCCAACGCACGCCGTCACGCCCCTGGCGACAAGAGTCGCTGCCACGCTCTCGACCTGTGATTCAATGCCTCGGCTCGATTTACAGGCTGTGAGGATCGCGCATGGGATGCCATGCTGGCCAAGCGTGTCCGCTAGGTAGTCTGCCGGAACACAACAGGGCACTACAGAGTCCTGCGACTCGAACATCAAGTACCCCTTTTGGACCGGCAGCGATTCCGAAGCGATGTCCACGGGCGTGCTCGCCTCAGCCACGCTTAGCTTCTCGCGAAGCTCGGCCTGGCTCATAGTCGTCCCGTGCCCGTCAAAGTGGAGGACCGAATAGTAGCCTGGACCGTGCTTTCGCTTTGTAGCCCGCAGATGATCCTCCAGGGCCTCGAGCGTGCCCGGTCGGATCAGGTCGACACTCCATCGGTAGTCGCCGCTGAGCACGCTACGGACCAACGGTTCGGAGATCGTACGATAGGCTACGTCACGTGCACCAAAAGGGCGGGACGTCACGAGGAGGACACGCAAGGCGGCAGCGTTGAGCAGTGCGGGCTCTCGCGCGCGTGCGCGGATATTCTGCCGCACAACCATCACCCTTGCAGCTAGCGGAGCCGGGTGCCTCGGGTCTCGTAGCGCTTCCCATCTGATGGCGTGAATGGGCGCGTTCGCACGCACGATCACGGCGCCATCATCCACGTGACGCTGCATGTATTCATCGAACGCTCGCAGCGCGGCCGGCTGTGCGAACAGCTGGCCAAACAACCGCTGGCCGTAATCCCTCAACACGACCTCGGCTCGACCCGCGTCGGTTTCGTTAAGAAATGGAGCGGACACGTGGTCGTCGAAGTACCAAGCTAGCAGAGCCTCCTCCTCCGCTGTAGTGAGTGCCTCCCGGTCGAGCGTCGCGTCAGCAGAGAGTCCACCTCCAAAGGTGATCGACACCCGCCAACGGCCGCTCTCGCTTACGACAATTTCGCTCAATGTCTCTTGCCTCCGACACGGCCCGCCCTAACTACACGTCCTGAGCGGTTGGCCGCACGACGAAAAGGTAGCACATGCCGTGTGCCAGGCCGGGCCCGCGCACTTTGCAGGCGGCGCGCGCGAGACAGTAGTCCTCCCGTGACTCGTATCAGTAACAGCGCCGACAACCCCAGCAGCCCGTCACCTCGCCTCGAATCTCCGGGCAGTCAGTCGGATCTCTTGGCACCTGCTCGACGTAGCGCGTGATCGAGCCGTGGACCGGAAACGTGACCGCAACATCCAGCGGCGCCGGACCATCCTGCGGCCGGCGCAGGTAGGCACGCCGACGAACCGGGACCTCAGCAGCGACGTAGTCGAGCGCTGGAGCGGGAGTCGTCGCGTCAATTGAGAACATGAGATCGGGAAGCACGCGGTGCGTATCAACACGCCTCGTGAAGCCCCACCAGGAACCGCCGTGATGGTCGATGTGCTCCAGCAACGCTCTGTGCGTGGGCAGCACCTCGCCACTTCCAGCGATGCGAATCGCTCGCCCGCCTGCCTCATCCACGATCTTTCGTGCTGCTCGCTCGGGATCCTGATCAATCAGCCGACTCACGGCCAACGACTTGACCACCGAAGCTCGAAAGTACTGCCGGCCCTGACTCGCGTAGCAGACCTCAGCGCATGCGGCCGTCGGGACACACGAGGTCAACGGCAGATCGAGCGAGATTCCGGTCTTGGCGTTCGCTGAGAGAGTCGGCCGATCCCAGGGCGTGCGCCCAGTGATCTCCACCTCGCTGATGCTCAGTTCCTTGGCGCGTCGTGCGCCGTACAAACTCCTCCCGGACCTCTCGCCAGCCATCGTACCGGGCGAACATGGGCGGGGTTCTTAAGGATTGAACTGGCACGCCGTCCGAGCGAGCCTCCGGCCAAGGCCAAAGACGGCGATCCGCATCCGCGCTCGCACGCCAACGACGTGCGACCCATCACCACCGCGAGCGCGTCGCTTGGCGGGCCTTCTGCCCATATCGCTCTCGCGCCTACAGCCAGCCGAGGAACTGAACCCGTACGCTCCACTTGGGATGAGGCGTGTTCGTCACGCGAACGCGAATCGACCCGTTCACCGCGAGAAACACGCCACCCTCGTCGTGCAGGACTGGCTGACCATTCCGAAGAGTGTTGCCATCCGCATCTATGGGAAAGCTCACGCCCGGCCCCGCTTCCAACACGGCGTCACAGTTGATCGCATCGACGTAGAGCAACGCCGTTTCAGTAGGGGCCCCTCGAACCACTGCACCAGTGACAATCGACCAAGTAAGTTCTGACTTGCTCTCCGACTTCGTGCCCTGGTTCACCTCGAGATCCCAGGTGGTGGGTACTGGGTCGGGTCTTGCTGGAAAGACCCGTCGGGCCTTGCCCCACGCCTGCTTTGAGGGCAGGCCGGCCACTTCCTGACGCACCTGCTCAAGCTTACCTGCGATCTCCTCCAACTGCGACTTGCACGTGCAGCAGGACGATAGCGTCAGGACAGCGACCAGAATCGCGACGGCTCCAATGACCTGGTTTTTCACGCGTCGTCAACAACCAGTCAACGGTCCTTCGAACTCTCGCTCGCATCCGCCGGCCTGGTCGTGCGCGGGCACGGCGACGCACTCTATCCCACGCCGGAACAGTACTGCAGATCGTCGTCCACGTTCATATCCTTGGCGGACTCAAACTGCCGAATCATGACGCCTGGCGGCTTGGCCCTCGTCGATCAGGTCCACACACGCTCGCTCGTCACGGCCTCCGACACGATCGTAGAACGGACCGGGGCGCGAAGCACCCTTGAACGGTTACCTCGGTCAAGCCCTGCCAACCTCGTGCATCTCGGTGCGAATCGCCGATGCTCCCTTCGCCATTCTATCTGCCACGACCTCAACGGACTCGCCCCACAGTTCTGCGACACCGGCCTGAACTTCTCTCGCATTGGTGGGATGGAGGGGGCGCCCAGCAACGTCGAGGGCAAACGGTCCGTCCGTCTCGGGGAGGACACGCTCACGAGGCATCTGCTCGACCAGGCCGCGCCCCCTCCTGCTCCTGAGCATCGCCGGGCCAACGGAGAACCAGCACCCGATCTCTATGGCCAGTCGAAGCTCCTTCAAGTTGCCGGAGAACCAGTGGAGTATCGGCGTGCCGGCGTCGGGGAATGCTCGAAGTCGGGAGGTCACCTGCTCAGCGGCACGGCGAGAGTGAATCGAGAGGACTCGCCCTCCCGCCCGAGTGGCTAAGTCGAGTATTGAGTTGAACAGGCGCTCCTGGTGAGGCCGGGTCTTACGTAGCTCGGCGCTGCCGTCCAGGCCCACCTCTCCGAGGAACTCGGCAGCCCCCACTAGGCTCTCCATGAGCGCGAATTCACCCGCACGCTCCTCAGCCAGTTGGGGATGCAGGCCGAGCCCCGTGTGCACGCCCGTAACCCGCGACCCGAGGGCAAACGTGCCGCGCCAAGCACTGGGCGTGGTCGTAACGGACAGGACAAGACAAGGCTCGCGCAACGACGCCGCAACGAGAGCCGGCTCGGGGTAGAGATCCAGGTGGCAGTGACAGTCGATCAGCACTTGAGTCCCTGACTCCTGAGGAACGACGCGACCTCTTCCAGCCCTCGCCTGCTCACGTCAACCATGCTATCCCGCATCGCCTCATCCGCCGGGAGTGGGCCGCCAAGCAAGACAGCCCTGCGCAGAGGGGTCTTGCGGCTACCAGAGCACGCGATCATCATGGCTAGCACATCGTCCCTGCCGCCCACATCTGAGAGCGCCCGGCGGAGGTCAGGATACCTGTAGCCCTTGTTCGTCGTGTCTGCTACTCCGGCATGGTGAAACGCGGCCCGGCGGAAGATGCAAGGCACGCACTTCCCACACTGGGTCGCCTTGCGCTGGAACTTGCCGCACGACACGGTCGAACCCGCTGCGCTAGCTAAAGCCAAGGAATTCGCGCACTGCGCAACCATCTCGCCCTTGGTGGCGAGTTGGTAAGGGTTGCCAAGTCTCACCGGCGTTTCAACGGAGTCCAACAGCTTCTGCAACCGCCCAAGGAGGAATGGGTGCGTAGTTCTTGTGCTGAGGGACCCGATCCGGCGCGGCGTGAGCGGTGCGTTAAGGGAGATGGGGCCGTTCTCCGGGATCACCAGGTCAACGGACGGCTCACCTACTGCCGCTGAAACAGCAGAAGCCGCGACAACCCCTATCCCAATGAAGCCGAGGCTGCGCGTCCTCATGGACACGTCTCTCGGAAACCTCTTGGGCGCCGCCGGAGCAGGGTTGAGCGCGAAGCGCGGGGCCGGCGCGCCAACGTGCCGCTTGACTGCTGCCTGGGCTTGATTGTCGAGCCGCCCAGCACTACTGACTAGCAGAGGGGCTCGACCGTTCGCGACAAGATCGATTGCGCCGATGGTGCTGTCCAGCCCTCCAGAGAACAGGCATGCACAGTCCCGGCCCTTCAAGTCGAAGACCCGGCGGCGCCTGTTCCACCTCATCGGTTTGGGCGCGATCTGGCCACCATCTGTCAGCGTCAAGGACCACGAGTCTCCCGAGAGAAAGCCAAGAGCGTGTTCCACGTCTGCGATCAGGCCTGTCCATGGGTCGGGGTCGCCCAACGCAACGTCCAGTTCGAACTCACGGGCCCACCCATCATCGGCAGTCTCGCGCCGGACGAAGGTATCCGCGGCCACGACACTGAGGCAGATAGTGAGGAAGTCCAGAGCTGCTTGTGGGACTGGCGCGCCGAGGCGCGCGATCTCATCGATGTAGTTGCTGGCGATCGCCAGTCCTCCAGGACCTCGCTCGTTTCCGCTGTACAGCAGGACGCCAACCTCCCCCTGCGAAGCACTGGGAAGCGCCGACTTTAGAGAGCGAATGGCCAGCTTCATTCTGGCGCCTCCGAGTCCCACTCCTCCCAAATCTCCTTGATGGCATCTCGCTGGAGTTTCGCGAGATCGTCGGTGGAAAAGCGGCCAATGTCGTCCCCGAGCAGAGGGTGCAGGTGCTTATCGACGCTGGCCTTGACGACCTCGAAGAGAGCACCCTCGCGCTGCACAATCAGCTCGGGGTCCTCGGTCTTCTCGAAGGCCCGGTCAGAGTCCAGGATGATCTGCTCGAACACAACCTCGGTCAGGTAGCTGAGAAGGACATCGACGAGTACGTCTTCAGACAGGCCCTCAGGCTCGAAAGCCTCACTACCCTCAAGCGCGTGCGAGAGTGCCGCTTGGAGGCCGTTGATGATCCTCTCCCGGTCACCATTGTTGGGCGCCAGCGCGAGGGCGATCTCCTGAATCGCATAGTCGGTCGACGCGCCCTTTAGCCGCGAGAAGTCAACGCCGATCGACTCCTCACCAGTCCCTCCGCCCTGGAGGTCGGACAGGAGGTTGACGAGCCGCCCGCCAGCTGTCGACATCGATCCATACCGGCGAGAGCCGATGGTCGCTCCGCCTGTTGAGCGACTCGCGTAATGCCCAAGCGCTCTTCCGAGCTGCCGCCGGTCACCGCCTCCGACGTACTTTCCCAACGCCGTCCGAAACTCGCGGAAGCGCTGCGGATCCGGCTTGGGCAAAGGCGCGTCGGGAGTCGGATCAGCCCACGGTGGGACTAGCGGCGACCCAGAACCGGGCCCAGAGCTAGATGCTGAGGTCCCCATCCTACGCCTCCGCTCCGAACCAGGGCTGCCCCTTCACCGCCACGCGCATCCACGCCGGCAGCTTCTCTAGTTGGAGGGATTCGATAAACTTCCTCGCCATCCTCCCGCACTCAGCTGTCTCCGCTGCCAGGATCAGGAGACCCTGAAACCCCTGCGGGCGTGTGATCCAATTGCTGATCCGCCGCAGTTCAGCGGTGAGGGCCGCCATCACCTGGGCCTTCTCCTCGTCGCTGAGCGGCTTCAGCGCCTCCTTAGCTCCTACCGAACTCTGCGACTTTACGAGAAGGAGAATCCGAACGGCCCTCTCAGCTACGGGTGTTAGGGCGCCGTCGATCGCCGCGAGCGGGAGCGTCTCGCGGCTGAGGTAAACCAGGGGCCTCAAGTCCGTTGTCCCGAATGAGGGCTTCAGTCGAATCCAGTCCCTGACGAAGACTGCGTGCTTTTCACCGAACTCCTCGGCACACTTCTCGGTCAGTGACGCCTCATCCTCTTCAGCTTCGAGGCCCTGGATGACTTCCGGCGTCCCAGCATCAGCACGGTTGATGAGACCATAGAGCATCGCAGTTGCCGCGCTATCCGTGCAGCGTTCAAACAGGGCCAGCTTTGCGATCAGCGCTTCGTCGATGGGCATCTTGCGTCGCCTGGCGATCTCGGAGCGCATGCGCACGACGTTCAGCATTCGCTTCACGGTCCGGGGATTCCCGCCGACTTGCGGGGATTTTGCCAAGAGCCCAGCCATCCGATCGGCGATCCCAAAATCCACCTCCAGTTTGTTTCTGGGCTCACCCTTGACCATGTCAAGACAGGAGCCCGCATCGAAGGAGGTCTCTTTCCAGCTCTCGCGCAATGCTTCCTGAACATTCTCTCGAATCTTCTCATGAAGATCGTCGTCGACGGCAAGGGAAGTGAACAACAACATCAGGTAGGCCCTCACCTCCGCTACTCCGAGGCGTGGAACCCTGACGGGCACTTGAATGAACTTGTCGAGATAGTCCTTTACGTGCCTCTCTCCCAGGCGCCCATAGTGCTCGGTGACTGCGAACCGGATCATGTCCTCATCCGCAGCGACTACGAACGCTGTTCGATCGACGAACAAGAACAGTCGGACGGCTTCCAGAGTGTGGATCGCGTTCCTTGGCAGGCACCGGTCGAGGTTGTCGATTGATACCACGAGCACCTTGTCGAGTTCCTCCAGGATCTCGGATAGCTCCTTGCGGAACGCGGCGATCTCCTTTGGCGGGGTGACCGGCTCGCTCGGCTTCAGCAGACCGTCTCCTACGTCCTTGGCGGCCTTGCCTGCAGCCTTGAGCTGCTCGACATCATCTGCCGTAGCTTCCCCCGAGAGCACCCTTCCCAGGGCGGCACCTCCGGTCGTGAATACGCCCAATGTTGGCGCTCCCATCGCCGTCGCCGCGACGTCCATCCCGAGCCCAAGCAGGCGAAAGTAGTTGACCCGCTTCGCGAACCTCTTGACTTTGTCGCCAAGATCCTCGTGCGCCCCGGCAGCCTCAATAAGGCGCGTGGAGATAGCCTCCATCAGAGCCGCCCGCGCGTCATCGAACCCTTGGTAGAGCCAAGCGTCGAACTCGACGTGCAAGTAGTTACCGTCGTCGCTGTCGGTCAGCTCCTTGTGGACTAGTCGGAGCAGCGATGACTTCCCTGATCCCCAGCCTCCAAAGATCCCTATGGAAATCGGCAGGAGCGTGCGTTGGCGAATCAGGTTCGCTGCAAGCTCGGCAACCTCAGTGTAGTTGAGGTAGTCCCGATCAGTTTCAACATCTGACCACATGCTGATGCGAGCTCCAAGTCCTCGTGATCTAGGCAGCTGAGATTCGGTTTCAGCCTGCTTCCGCGCGCTTCCCCCTTTATCCTACCTAAGTACCCCGTGAAAACCATCGTGACTGCCCGCTTTGCGCGCCCAACGGGAAGTCAAGGTCCGTGCGACCCTCTCCCAGCAGGCATCGCATCGGGCGAACAAACCCAACGTGTGGCAGGTCGGGCATGGTCGCGCGTCCAGCGCCGGCCAAGGCTCGTCGCCGACTCCGACTCAGTGGGACCTCCTGCCATTGCGCAGGCGCATGATCATCCAATACTAACTCATACTGACCACGACTTGATCTGACACCCGTCGAGCCGCTTCGCGGCATGTGTTTCCAAAATGCAGATGAGTTGCAAACTGAGCAATCTCGCCCCACCACCGATCGCCAGAAACGCCAGAACGCCAGAACTGGTAGGGCTAGTCTCGCCTGCGCTCACGGCCGGCGGCTCCCAACAACCACTTCAACCCGCCCCGGAATCACCAATCCCTCCTTCAGCAACGCTCGCTCCACCTTCTGCCTCGCCCCCACATCCGTCGCGACCACTTGCACCCGGCTCACCCCCTCTCGAAGATCCCGCCGGACGTTCGCTACCACATCTGAGCGACCGGTCTCGACCTCCACGGCGATGCGCTCCTCGTCGCGAACGGCGAGAACATCCATCCTCCCTTCAGAGCGCTTCCTCGCCGCCTCTACGCTCACCTCAAACCCCCGCCGGCGATACTCCCTCGCCCACCAGGCCTTCCAGTAGGCATGTGCGAGCGACTCGCGCCCACCATGCGACCAGCCCTCGAGCCCCAGGCGCTTCCGCACCGCCGCCGAGACCCGGAGCACGACCTTGCGGCTTCGACCCACAGGCACGCTCGCGGCTTCCACCACCCCGGCCTCGACAAGCTGTCGCTTCACGCGGTTGCCTCGATCCGCACTCCAGCCCAGTCGGGCGTAACGCACGCGAACACCATCCTCGGGATGCGCCAGCACATCGGAGGCGAACGTGAGCTCGTCCGCTGAGAGTGCGTGATCAGAGGCAAGAACCCGCGCGAACCCGCCGGATTCCAGCTCTTCCGGGGTCTTCTGCGCCGAACCCGACGTATTTCCCCTGAGAAGGCGGCTCACTTCCGCATCTGTCACCGATCCCTTCTTCACCGACGCCAAGGGGAACCGAACCAGAAACGGCCGATCAACTCTCTCGAGCCGAACAACACCGTCCCCCACCGGAAGCTGACTCACAAACCGGCGATCCCGATCACTCAAGCCCACCAACTCGCTTCCCCGCTTCACGTCGCGTGGATCGCGAAGGTTAAGAAGGACCGTTGTCGCGGCGTTCGCAACCACCGGATGCATGAGATGCGGATGCTGATCAACGATCACGACGCCGATCCCAAGCTCTCGGCACTGGCGAAGCAGCATGGTCATGACCGTCTCACCACCTCGCGCGTCTGCACGAAGCACGTGATGTGCTTCCTCGAGCACCAGCACGAGTTCGAGGCGTTCGCGCGTGTTCGCAGCCAGTTTCGCGGAGTAGATCCACAAGGCGATCAACGGCACGAGAAACGCCTTGCTCTGGCTCGAAAGGCCGTTCAACTCCACGATCGTCTGGCCGGCCAGCATTGTCTGCACGACTGCCTCCTGGACCACGGCGTCCTTCGTCGTGAGCCCCGCGAGTTCGAGGGACTCAAGCGCGCGAAGCGCTGAGATCTTCCACGCACGAACCCGGTCTGGATCAGGAAGCCCGTGAAGGGCAGCAATCACGTCAGAAAGCGCCGGTGCTCGATTCACTGCGTAGCACTGCCGAAGGGAGCGCTCGATCAGGCTTCGCGACCCTACGCCGAGCAGGTAGGCCCGGGTCAGCACATCACTGACCTGCAGAAGATACGTGTTCGCCTCAACGCCCGGCGGCACGAGAAACGGATTGAAGGTAAACGGGGACAAGCTCCGTCCGGGAGTGAACAGCTCGGTTCGCCCCTGAAGAAGCGGCATGAGATGCCGACCGGTTCGTTTCCAGTCCAGGAAGACGAACGGGATCCGCTTCTCCGAGAGCTGTTGCAGCAGCCCGAACACCGTGTTGGTTTTTCCGGCACCGCTTCTACCGAAGATAGCAGTGTGCTGCATGACGTCGCTGCGGCGAAGTCCCACTGGCCACTTCTCAGACTCGAAAACGACACTCCCGAGTCGAAAGTCGCCGCGCGCGTCCACTTGACTGGGAGGCGAAAGAAGCAGTCGATTCCTCGCGTCCCCCAGCAGGCGATGGGCAGTCGCTCGTATCTCCTGCTCGATCAGGGCGCGAGTGGCTGGATCCGTGAAGGAAAGCGAGCGTCGCCAGGCCTCAACACGCTCGGGAATCAGGACTGCGAGCTTCTCGAGAAGCGCGTCACGCTCCACCAACCGCGTCGCCTCCGCGAACGTGGGAGCGCTGCGTGAGAAGCGCCAGCAGCCGAGCCCGAACCTCGTCCACGCTGCGCTCGTGCTCGGCAATCGCGCGCCGACGCTCCATGGCAAGAGCCCGCCTCTGAGCCTCGAGCTGGCGTCGTGCGGGAGATCCCACCGGCTGGAAGTGCAGGCCATGGGCATCGCTCACCTGCAGAAGAGCGGTCCCCAGCTCGCAGTCGGCGAGTGCCATCTGCCGCAGGATCTTACGATGCTCCACTCGTTCGCGCTCGAGGCGCTCGTGCAGAAACGCGATCTCACGCTCCAACACCGCGGTCGGAGTCACGGCGCCCGTGTCCCCCTCGCTGGCGATCCGGCGCCGAATCTGAGCGGCCACGGCTTCAGTGCGCTCCCCAGTCGTGATCACGCGATCACCTCCGCACGGTTCAAGAGCTTCTGGATCAGCGCGCCTCTACGGGTGAGTTCGTAGTAGGGGTAAGCGCGCTTTCGCATCGGGACGGGCCGCACGATGCCGCGCGCCCGCATCAGCCGGATCACGTCGCGAACGTTGTTTTGACTCATGCGAATCCCCGGCCAGCGCTGCCGGGCACGCCGCTTGATGAGCGCCGGATACAGTGGCTCGGTGAGGGTCTTCACAATCGCGCGGCGATGCGAGAAGCAGCACCAGCCGTAGTCGCGCCAGGCGAGGCGCGGAAAGAAGTACGACTCAACAGATCGCAACGCACCGGCGGCCACGACGCTTCGGCTGCTTCGTCCCAGATCCGACAGGGCGTAGACGCGACTGCTGCTCGCTGCGCCGTTCAGGCACTCGATCAGATGAGCCGTGCGAAGCCCGGCGATCAGCCGGCGCTTGGCAGAGTCACCAAGACGCATTCGAGATCCGACCTGCGCGACCGTGAGGGGCTGGTGCCACGAAAGCAACGCGTGAACACGTCGTTCACTGCGGCGAAGCCAGGTCACAGCTCGCGCTACGGATTCCTCGGGGGTTGGTCTAGGGGTGGTTACGTCCTCCGCGAGGCCGGCGCGAAGGGCACGCGCCCGACCTCAGGGTGTGTTTAGGTAGAAGAGTCAGAAGAGTGTGGTTAAAGGCGTTTGAACTGAAACGCGGCTCACCACTCACTGGAGTCGAAACCCGACAACGCAGGCCAAGTACTTAAGGGTTGTGAAACTCCGCTCGAGTTGTGGCGCGACCGCGAACCAGGTGATCCTTCAAGAAGCCGAGCCGGCTGGCTCAGGGATGAAAACCACACCCATCAGTCTGCCTGAAGAAAAGCGCCAACACACGTGCGCCAACTGCCGCAAGAGGCTTCGCCTCGGAGACGACTTCATCGAGACGCAGGACGGCGTGATCGGTCCACGAGGCCCCGTGCCGCTGGGAGGAGTCCAGCTCTTCTGCACGACAACGTGCGTGTCGGATTACTTTCGAAGCGGCGTTTCGGTGCCGCCGCGGATTCCGTAAGACTCGCTCTCACGAAGGGCAGGAGTTCGACGGCGTTCGGGCAACACGCTCTTCGTAGCAAGCGCTTCTATGGTGCTCGAGGAAGGCCGAAAACGATTCGCTCTTGCGTCCCGTCGCGGCTCTCGAGAACCACGCGGCCTCCAGAGATCTCAGTTTCCACAGCCAACTCAAAGTAGCCGAGAGCCCTCCGGATCACCTCCGCGAAGCTCTCCGCGTGAATCCGCATCTTGAGTTCCTCAAGATGAGTGCGTGTCTCGCGCGTCATCTCGAGGTTTAGCCGCACCTTTTCGTGCGTGCTCTTCTGTCGAGGCATTGTATCCCGTTCAGCAACGTGACATTCGCCACAACCGCAATTGTCGAAGAGCCCCGAGAAGAAACACCGCTGCGACTCCAGCCCACGCGAGCCACAGCGTCCACTCGCGTCCCCAAACGACTTGCGTCGTTGCGATGGCCGCAATGGCCAGTGCGCTACACGAAGTTGCGCCGAGAGCTTCAAGCCGCCTCGTCGTCTCCTCGATGGCCTCGAATCTCTTCAGATACTTCTGGACGTCCATGCCGACTTCTCCACGACGGAGAAATCGAATGAACCGGTCAGGCCTGATCGGGCGAGAAGAGGGGGTAATAGCGGAACAAGAAGCCAGAGCTTCATGGAGTCCTCCGTCAAATGCGCCCTCCAAACTTCGACTTCGCGGCGACCCTGAAGTCCGAGGACAATTCCACTGGATGAGGTTGAGTTTCGTTGCAGCCTGTCTTCGGTCACGGGCCCATGTGTCACATCCTCCCTGATCAGCTTGGCCCATCCGTCCGGCGCCGTTGGCATGTGGATATCTCGAGGAGGATTGCAGCGTGCCTTCCAAGACTGTCCGCGCCGCGAAGCGTTTCTGGGACGTGAGTCGAGAAGGGCGCCGCCGCAGCGAGGCGCCCTTCGAGGATCACGCCATGCCATCAAGCCCGGCAGGCCTACACATATATTGCGCATGAATTGCGCCGGCGTCAAGTACACTCCCAGCCACCCTGGAGCCTTGCCCCGAACCGATCCGCACACAGAAATCTGACCGCGACATGATTTTTACACTCTCAAGACGATCGGAAGCACAACCGAGCGCCGCTTCAGTTCATCCTTCAAGAACGCCCGCGTCCTCCCCTGGGGATGGAACGCTCCGTACTGACTGCAGCCGGCTACGAAGGCTACCGGGTCTCGACCCGTCTTGTCCGCGAATGCACCGGGGACTTCGAGCCCCGCACGATTCGCTCAGCCGGCGACGTGTTCGACTTCTTCTCACCGCTCACTGAGTTTGACCGCGAGCACTTCTATGCCGTCCACCTCGATGCGAAGAGTCGCATCATCGGATGCGACGAAGTGAGTCGCGGAACCCTCGACTCTGCTCCCGTCCACCCCCGTGAGGTCTACAAGGCAGCGATCCTGGGCTCCGCCGCATCGATCATCGCGGTTCACAACCACCCGAGCGGCGATCCGCGTCCTTCACGAGAGGATCGCTCCATCACCGATCGCCTGGCTCGCGCCGGCACCTTGCTCGGCATCCCGCTGCTCGATCATGTGATCATCGGCGACGGGCGCTACTACAGCATGAACGAGATGGGCGGAATGTAGAGTCGCCCCACCGCACGCAAGAAAGCAGCCGGGGGCGGATAGGTAAAACGGGTCGATTGGGGTAGCGGAGAAGCCCCCGGCGCTGCCTCTGATTCTCGCCGCAACCCCGAGATCGGTCAACGACGAGCCGCGTCTGCACAGGCCGTGCGTCCGCAGACTCAGCTCTCCACTAGTCCCGGTTCGCTCGGCCCTCCTTCTGCATCCGCCGCTCCACCAGGGCCTCTTGCGGCAGCGCACGAATCGATGCGTCCACACGACAAGCGTTCAGCAGCGGCTCACATGCGTGCTCCCACGCTTTCTGAAACGAGGCTACATCCGTTGACTGCCCCTCCCTCTTCGCCTCATGCACGACGCACACGGCATGCCACGTCGTGCGCTTCTCGTTCTCGATCGGCCCCTGAACAAAGCAGAGTCTCCAACGATCAGCGAACACGCCCGGAATCACTACATACCCAACGCCGGACGATGCACTTGGAGGGATGATTCGGATGTCATGACTCTGCAGAGCCACATTGGTGCCGCGAATCCACTCGGCAAGCCGCTGCGTGAAAGCGCCGTCGCCACGTGACTCCATGTGGCAGATCTCGACGGGCGCACGGAAGACCAACCCTGGGTCGGCCGTGGCAGAGCCGATGTACGGCCATAACGATATGACGGAGAGTCCGGCGCCGGTTATCGTGGCAAGGACAATCAACGCAAGCGGAGTCGTCAGCGGCGGCACTACGAACCGAAGAAAAAGCGTTTCTTCGGACGCGTCCGGCTTCCATAGAGGCTCGGTCAGCCTAGACACGGTCCCTCGCGATTTTCCTCTCGGTTCGCTCGATCCGTGAGCCTCGCAGCATGGTCGCCGCCCTCGGTGTCTCGCTTCCGATCATGGTGGTGCCCGATCACCTTGCTTCTCCGTGCCCTGCGAGCAGGCCGTCGACTGCTCGTCGGAACTCCGGCTGAAACTCACGCCACGCCAAGCGGAACATCTCCAACGTTACATCCACATCCGCCAAGTCCCGCTCGACCACGTCAGACTTTAGAAGCAGCCGCGCCGCCTGGTCGGTGGTCGCGCGATGCAGAAAAAGCTCCCACCTGTCCGAGAATAGGCCGTCAAAGACCAAAGACCCGGTCTGGTCAGGGCGCCAATCCAAGGCTGCACAGCCACTCTCTGCCAGCCGACGCGACAGCTCTGCGACAAACCCCGCCGGATCGCGTCCGGGAAGGTCGACATCCAAGACCGTCAGGCTCGGCCGGAGCACTACCGCTTGACTCTCGGGTTGCGCTGACGCAGGGGCCCGCGCGTTCGTGCGTTCGCGACAGGCCCAAGGAAGGAGGCAGAGACACAAGATGAAATAGTATCGGCTCATTGTACGCTCGGCTTCCACTTCCCGTCGGCACCAACGGTGCCGTTCTTCCCGGAGGACGCCCACCATTCGATCGCCTCGTTCCTAGATCCAAAGCTCCGGCCAGCGACGCGCCCGGCGATCGTCAAGAGGAAGTGAGCGTCGTCCGACACGAGCGGTCTCCCAGACTGCAAAGCGAGGACGATGTCCGAAAGCCCATCCAACGATGGGGACTTATACATGCGTGAGTAGAGCATGTAGGTCTCCAGGCCGGACACAAGCTCCTTCCTGGCCGCCTCTACGTACGCGAGGTTCGACGTCCCCCGCACTTTCGCCAAATGCGCGAGCAGCTGCTCGCTTCGAACAAAGACCTCCTTCGGAACAATCGAATCGTGCCGGACGATCGTGAATCGCCCATACGGAGCAGCGACCGGGGTCCGGTCGCCTCGTTCCACGCGATGGGTGCTCTGATTCAAACGTAACGGCGTCTCCCAGAACTCACTGCCGGCTAACCGCGGTCGGCCAATGAAGACCCAGCTGCCCTTGCGAAGACATGTGAGGTCAGGAGCCCCGTCACGAATTGGCCCCTGGTAGAAATTGGCCGTATAGTCGATGATAGTCTTGTTGCTTCCGCTCGCAAGCGCGGCACCAGCCGCACGGATCGCTGTTGCCGCTCCCGGCACGATCGGATGCGGCACGAACGTCCCTAGATCTCCAACAGCGTCTGAGATCTCATTGAAGAGAGCCCTCGTCTCAACGTTCTTCTCATCTTTGACATCGAGAACACGTAGTCGGAACCACGGCTGAACGCCTGGCGAAAGCGATCGCTCCGAGTAGACAAGGAGGTTCTCGAAGAGTAGATCGGCACCTGGGCTCGCACCACGTTGGTAAAACACCGCAAGGGACACTCGATTCCCCGGGTTGACTTCAATGTCGAGAATGACTAGCACGTCGCGATCGCCCGCACCTTCCTCAGCAGGCAGGCGGACGCTGTTCACGATCACGGACATCGGGTCGGGTGCGCTGACAGCGTTGGCGCTGCTCGTCTCATGAGGGTGCTTCAGCGCTACGCGAGTGTCTGCGTCGTTGAGCGTGTCTACGAAGAGCGTCCGGAACTCTTTGTAGTCGGGGGTGTGTACAACGGAGTCGGACGGGTCAGTGATTGGGCCCGACAACGAGCAGGCTGAAACGGCAAGAGTCACCGCCGCCCACGCGCACGCCCGACCCGCTCCACGCTTCTTTGTTCCTGCCTTGGCAGGAACCCGATCGAGAGATCTGGTCGGGACATCCGTGTTTAGCTTGGCCGAGTCGGCTCCCGGCAATAAAGCGTCTCGCATACGTCCTCCGCATACCTTGGAACCCTCGCCGACTCGTCCACGCTTCGGCCGGCTACCGTCCGTTCTTCGCGGCCGCAGCTGCGGCCGTTCCTGCACAATACCACGGACAACTCCACGTGCTCAACCCCAACACTAAGCAAGGGGACCACGAAGTCGGATGAGCCACGCCCGACACCGCCCGTTCACTCAAGAGGGTGGCCGAACTACCTCGCAACCGAAACGCTTAAGAAGTCTCCCGCGGTATACTCTCGGTTACGTCCTCCGCGGGCTCGGTGTTCGCAGCGTCCCGCGCGAGGACCGCATTCTCTACTATTCTCATCGCAGGGTCGTCCAGCGGTATACCGGCTTGGCTCGCGAGAAGGTGAACCTTGCGAGCGATCTGAAGCATCTGTTCATCCTGGCGGGCTCTCTCGGCCTCCAAGTTGGCGATTCGCTGTTCGTAGCGATTCTTCTCTTCGGCGGTCACCATGTGCTCGTCCGCGATCTCGTCTGCCTGGCCGAGAAACTCCGTGTAGTAGCGAACCATCTTCTCCTCACTCCACCCCATCCGATACATGAGTCCGGCGTTCGTCGGGTAGCGCTGCAGCCAGTAGCATGCCGAGTTGTGCCGAAGATCGTAGAGGCGCAACTTGTCGTAGGGCTTTCGAGCCGGGGTCACGCCTGAGCCGAACAAGCGCCTGCTCAGCGAGCGAAGGTACTTGTTCATCGTGTCAGGATCCTTGATCAGGATGAAGTCCTCGCCCCCAAGGTCGTGGCGCGCAATGAGGTCCTTGATGAGCGTCGACGAGAGCTTGAGCGTGATCGTTCTCCCAAACGTCTTCGCGTTCTCGTCTCTGATGTGCAGCTTCGTGCAGTCGTCCGCCAGGTCCCGCACCTGCACGGAGTAGAACTCGGTAACACGAAGGCCTGCATCGAACGCGAACCAGATGAGCGCGCGGTAGTCCACCGTGGCGGCGTTCGCGAGACGCTTCATCTCCGCCTCACTTAGGTATACCCACGGAGGCTTTCGCCCATCGCTTCGGCGAAGATCCGCTGTGATGTCGGCTGCGACCCTCTCCGTTCGCACGAGCCAGTGCCAGAACGCCTTGAAGTCCTTGACGAGATCCCCGACAGCAAGGAACCGCCGCCCGTCGCTTCGCAGAACACGCCCCTCACTCACATCGAAGAAGAAGTTGTGCGCCTGGTCCTTGCTGACCTGGTCCAGCGCCTCGAAGTGGCGCGCGAAGAACAGCAGGTTACTCTTGAGCTTGAGAAGTCGCGCGGGCCCGCGTGGCCCCTTTCGCGAGAGCGCTGCGACGTTCTTGCCGACCTCGAGGTCGAGCAAGCATGCGAGAATCAGTTCCGAGTTGCGTGGACTGATGCCGTCGATGCCGTTTTGGTTCGCGCGCTTCCAGCGCTCCCAGGCTCCGCGCCGATCGTAGGGGTCTCGCTTCACCATTCAGTGTGAAGAAGGACCTCCTTTAAGGTGATTCGACTGATGCCCGGTCCTACCAGACTTTTTCTCCCACGCCCACGCCGCGAGTCGGAGCTTTTGTCCGGATGAGGTGGGCACACTTTTTTGAAGAATTTTGCGCCCACCAAATAGGGACTTTTTGTCATACGCCCACGCCGGGCCTCGGAGAGAAAGTCGGTCTGACGTGGGCGCATGCCCCCGGTCGACGCCTCGGGTCTTTCGACTCTCATCCTCCAGGGACGCAGCACGGGTATTTATCTCTTTCGGTCGCTGAGCTCGCCCCGGCTCTCATCGACCGCGCTCCCCAGTCCGCGGTCGGGAGACCCCGGATCGGTTCAAACCTCAAGAGGCGCGTGAGTCTGCTCGACGAATGACGACCCGCATACGAGGACTGAGCTGTGCCATCATCGACTTGCTCGACCGGCTTGCAAGAACACCCACTGTCGCGACGACCACGCCGCCTCGATCCCGCGGGTCAACGCGTCGAGCGCGAGCGCCTCGGCGTGAACAGCGCTCGATCGGGCAAGGCGAGACCGGCCGCCGGGGAGGAGTGTGACGGTGCGACAAGGCATGGTGGGCTCCGGGAAGGTCATTCGGCACCTCTCCGGTCCGACCTCACAACAGTGCTCACGGGGTGGTTCGAGGAGGCCGGAATGCCCCCCCCCCAAGGTCGCTGGACCAGTACACTCGGTCGTAACCGCCGCTACCGACGGTGGTTCAAGTTTCAGTAGGGACGGCGATACACTCGGCTCTGCCAGAGGATGACTGAGATTCTAAATGCGTCGCCGGACACTCTCACCCTCAAGACGACCGCGCCACAAAAGGTCGTTCCAACGCAAACACCCTTGCGGCGACGTCACCGATCTCTCGCATGCGGCTGCGGCGACCCAGCAATCACGACCGATGCACTATGCGCGCGGCCGTCGCTCGAATCCCACCACTCTATCCATGCGCGTCGGCAGTTTTCACAGCGTCGAATCTGGTCGTCCCGCTCGTCCCCACTCAGGCCTCCTCGAAGGAACCGAAACACCGCCTCCTCTCCTTTACCTGTGATCTCCTGCAATAGATGAGTGAGGATGGCCATGGTCATGCGACTATCCTCCTCTTTCAGGCTCAGGGCGGCGATGTGAGCAACAATGCGGGGGACCGCGGCGTGTCCGATTCGCGCCAACTTGCGGGCCGCCCGGGTTGCGTCGCCACCACCCCGCGGATCCGCACACACGCCAACGGACACATCTATCTCAGCGCGCTGCCGCGGTGAGGTGGTTTCGAAGTGAGCGAAACGGTCATGTCCGGACGCGTCGATGTGCTTTGGCTTGCTCCTTTCGCCACTACAAGCGGCAGTGCCAACCAAGACAAGAAGGACTCCGAACGCCCGCACCCACCTCTGCGCAATACCAGCAGACCCCGCGGGATCTCTGATGCTGCTCGGAGCGCCCTTGGAGTACAGACGGACCCGACTCCCGACTCTCCCGACGGCGTCAGTTGTTCGCGCCCAGCCCAACTCGCTCTGCGCTACGGGAGCGTTCTGGAGCTCGCTACTTCTTCTTCGGGGCCTGCTCAATTGTCTCAACCATGGTAATCGTATTCTCCGTCGGTACCGCTTTAGACAGTCTCTTCTCCCATACTACGCCATCGAACGAGACGTACAGCCCTTTCAGACCACCTCGGCCGTCGTCAGTCGGATCGATAACAGAGAATTGGATCCCGGCCGGGAAGTCGTCGACTCCGCTGTAGTGAATCGTCATGCCTACTGCGACCACTGCGTGCCCGACGTTCGAGGGGTCGAAGGGATCCGCATCCTTAGACTTCGGCTCTTGCTTGGGTGAGTGCGTCAACAGGGCATAGCCGTGCCTGCTGAACGCGAACTTTAGATTCACTATTGCGGCCTGAAAAGGATGCCCACCTCCACTCTCGCCCAATTTGGATACGAGCATGACCCCTGGGTCGAATGGATCGCCGAAGTCACCCCACGGATCATCCCAGTCGCCCCCGCCGCCGCCCTCTCCCTCGCCGGTCAATCCAGTCGAGGCCAGCCACACCATGATCGCGTTTATTTGCGCTAACTTCTTGATGTCTTTCGGGCTCTGCGGATCAAAAATGATGAAAGGCTCTCCGGGCTTCTTTAGGCCGTATTCCTCGAACAGGGCGACAAGAAAGAGGAACTCAAGCGCGCCGAATGTCCTCCCAAGACCTAAGTACTTCAGCATGAACTCAGCGATCAGCAAACACCACAGGCTCCTCTCCTGAGCGCTCGTAACTCCTTCGAGTAGGTCTGCTAGCTCCTCCCGGATCTTATCCCAATCACCGGGAGGAGGCGGGTAGTCCTCATCGTCAAATCCGAAGAGCGAGGTGTGCCCGAAGTCGCTCGAGAAACTCCCGGTGGCCACAAACGACGAGGCACTCCTGTTCATGAACGCCGGCGTTACCCAGGCGTCGAAGAGGCGAGACTCCGACACGAATTCACCCAAGCCGCGACTCGCGAGCGCCAACCTCCTTCTGTTGAGAAGCTTCGAAATCGCGTCCGTCCCACCAACCGCTATTCCATCGCGACCAGAAGCGCTACCGAGCATCGCTTCGCTTGGATAACGACCCAACGGCGGGTCGATCGCATAGTGTCCGGCTGCGGTGACGTACTGTATAGACGTTCCCGACAGGTCTGAGCTTGCGCCCGTCATCTTGCCGTGATTCGCCTCTGGTGTCGCCCGCAGAGGCTCGGTGGTCATGGCCCTCGAGACGGTAGCGCCAGAGTAGGCATCACGAAAGCTCAAAGCGTCCTCCAATCCGTCCTTCGCTCTTTCGGCCCTACGCTGGTCCAAGGGCCATGACCCAAGTGTAGCCGAGGGGTTTCGACGCCGCGGCCCTTTGCGGCAAGACGGCTACGTTTTCTTTTCGTAGAAGATCGGGCGCGGCGTGGCAACATGCACCCAGCCACTGGAGTCACTCACGGTAAACTGATATCGAAGTTGCTCTTTTAGTTCACCAAACGTCTCGGCTGCGACCGTCGTGCTCGCGCTTGCGCGCCACTTGCTATCGTACCCAGAGACGCGCCTCCAGTATTTGTATCCTCGCTGTTTCGCGTGAAGACGTTCACCGTAACTGTCGCTCCGGCGTCGGCTCCAATAATGTAGACAGAGCACACGGCCGACGTAGCGCCTGCAGGGCGAGAAAACCAAGGACTATAGGTTACCGAGTTCCCTAACAGCGTCTTTCCCACAACTGGCATGGATTCAAGCCCTTCCTACTGATCATCAAACCAACTCGGCGTGAGCATCTCGAGAACAACGTCCGCACCGGATCCGTTCGTATATTTCGCCCGGATCATCTCCTTGAACAACTGGCTATTCGAGTTCTGGAAGGCCACCACCTCTGCTGTGCTTGAGGTTGCGCTGGCTCCCACGCTGCCGTATGCGACATCCTCACTGTTCTTATGCTCCAGGGCGATGGTAAGGTCGCCGCTACTGCCGATGTCGACCACCTGAAACGCGAGTATCGCACGATCCCCTCCTCTCGATATCGCGGGCGAGTAGCACACTCCGTCGCTCGGGACAGTCAACTCGTGAAGAACGCTCATGGATTCTCCTTACTCTCTGTAACACCGGCACCAAGGAGTCGGGTCGTGCGAGCGACCAACAGTGTCATGCGCTCGCCAGACTCCTAGTCAGGGTAAACATTCTCTGCGAACGTATCAACGGAATGCCGTCAGGCACGCGACGCGGGACCCCTGCCCATGAGTAGTTGTGCCTCGAGCATGCCTCACTCCTAACCAGAAAACGGACGTAGACTGCCGTATCCTCGGGATCCAATCTGCCGACCGAAGTCAGCCCCGCTTTGATCGCGCCGCCGAACGACTCGAAGGTTACCAGTGCATGCAAGGTCGTCAACCCAGGTAACCAAGAAATCCTCGTGAGCCCGCGACACGTCGCATAAGTCCGCGTCACGCGAGTGAGATACACATCACCGGCGCGTCGACTCAATTTCCGGGCATCCTCATCGCGCCGAGGCCGGCTTCTCTCGCGACGCGACCGGCGAGGGACACGCGCACACCGTCGACAGTGTTGTTTTCTTGGGTGTAATCGTCCATCGAGTTTCTATCGCACATTCTACGCGACTCGGACGCTATACGAAACAATCGGAACGCCATCCCCGGCTTCGTGAACGATGAGTTCATCGCGCTCCACGGTTTCTGCCCACCCTGCGCGCGCACCGTGCGCGCCGACTCGCAACGCCCCGCCCCCACGCGACGCAGCTACGCGACCCGCTTGAGCGCGATCACCGGCAAGTGCCGACGCCCTGCGAACGGTCGCACGACCAGTCGAACGTGCTGCACCGGTCTCGGCGCCATCCGACGCCGGGATTCGTGACCGCGGCTCCAGCCGACGCGCCGGCAGCGGTCGGTCATCGTAGACGTCGTTCGGCGTCCCGCCGTTGAGCGACTGATGCGGCCGGTGCTCGTTGTACTATTGCACGCGGCAAATCGTCGCGCCGTTTCGTTCGCGGGGGATGCGCGAGGAAACTCAGCTACTTCAACAATGCGACGTAGTACCAGTTCGGTGCCAACGTCTCGCAGACGGCGACCGTGAGCCCCGCAAACTCACTTGATCCCGTTGCGTCGAGTGGCCCTACCTGACTATTCACGAAGTAAGCCGACCAGACGAACCCGATGCGACGCCCCGCGACCGCGACCGCGTGTCGACAATCGGAGTCAATCAGAACGGACTCCCCCAACACCTTATGCGCTCCAGTGGGCATGTTGGCTTCCCGTGAGGCGTGCGCGACTGCCGCGAGGCGTGTCCGGTGCATCTTGAGATAGAGTCGAGTTCCCAACTCGAACGCTGGCGCTGACCACACCATCCAGATCGACAATAACAGAGTCGCACCGTAGAGTGGCCACCACCAACGCAGCGTTGACAGAACCTGTGCCCGAGCGAGCCACAAGCTGACGCCCCATGCGACTCCGACTATCCTCTCGGGCGGCACCACCACGAGGATAACGGTTGAGGCAAGGTACTCCGACAGATCCCAAGCCTGCCATATTAGCGCCAGAAACAGAACCACCGTCAGGGTCGTCGCTGCTGGCATGAGCCATCGACTCAAAATCGTCTCGAGCCCACGGTGTTTGGCCACTTTGTTTTCCGGCGCGGCTCCCATGGCAGATAGAGTGGGGTCTGGATGATCTCCACGAAGTTCCCATCGGGCTTCATAAGCCGCGCAACCAGCCAGCCATCATACTCCACATTACATGTTTGGCACAGTCCCGGATATCCATCATTGTCAGACGCTTGCTCCACGAATCTCCGGAGATCGCGTTCGTATCTGGCGCGATCGCTCGGTCGTGACGGACGGTATCCCTCAAGCCCCTTGTCCTTATACCACCACCCGATGTCCGACCAATACTGGCGTGCCTCTATCCCAAGCGGGTCGCTCGGTCGGGATTTGTACTGGCGATAGTGGCGGTATGTCGAGATAAGCCCGCGGGCGTACTCCCGGCTCCAGTTGCACCATCGAGCAAGTGCCCCCCATAAGATGTAGTTGACAGCGTGCGACTTCCAGCACTCGTCCTTGACCGTTACGGTGGCCTCACACCCTTCCGTGCCGCAATGATCCTCCAAACTCGAGAAGAGCGTGTTCTTGAGCTTCGGTGCTGCGAACTCGAGAATGTCCCACCCCGCATCCTTGTGCACGATCGACGCACAATCGGGTGGGAGATTCGGAGCGTTCGTAAAGGTACGATCGGGGCCAGCGACTTTCCGACGGTGACCGGGCCAAGTTAACGGAACACCCCAGCCCATCCCACCACCGGTCTTCAGAGTCCCGTAGAGATAGGCCACAACACTGTCCATCAAATTCGTAAGTTGCGTTGTAACATCAAGTCCACAAGTCAGCAGCGTGCACAGATTGCCTCCAGCGGGGATCTTGGCCATATGCTGCTTGAGAAATGCCGAGACCGTCCACGGGCTGTTGAAACCAATCACCTGCCTCGTCGATCCCGTCGATGGCAAGTTCCGGCCGGGTATGGGGCTAGGATTGGCAGCCTCCTGACGCTGACCTGCTTCGTCCTCAGGATCAGACGGGCGGCGCACGAAACCCGGCCGAAGCTCTGGCGGTGGCAGGAAGCCTGTGTTCGCGCTTCCCGTAGGACGCGATCTGCTCGTAGGGCGAGCGACACCGGCCACGGCAAAAGCGCTTGGTTTTTTCCTCTTTGGCGGTTTTGGAGCGGGGAGTGGCGGCCCAGGAGGCGGCGGCGGATCGTCATCCGGTAGAGGCAGCGGACGACTTCGACAAATAAGGGTCCACGGCTTCTCGAACTTGGGGCCCTCGGGGACTGCGCTGAAAGGGCTATTGAATCCGATAACTGTCGACGTCGCCCCCGAACGCAACGATCGAGGAATAGCAGCGGCTCCGGCTCCGAACGGTTGCTGCGACTCTGCCGCGTAGCACTGCGTTGCTGATGAGCACGGCGGCGTAACCGCTGTCGACTCCCCGCACTCGCAACCTGCGGCAGCGTGGTCGGGCCTCCCGGCGCAACCACAGGCTCCGCCGCACCCACAACCAGAGAATCCCGGCGTCTTCCACGACATAGTCAACTCCGTCCGTTGCGAGGGGGCATCCGCGCTCGCCTAAGATGCGTCAGCGCTGTCGAACCAAACCGGCGGGAGCATCCTGAATAGCACCCACTTCGTTGTTGCGTCAGCAACAGTGAACTTGTAGCGGACGAGTTCCTCGAGACCACCCTCCCACTCGTTACTCTCCCTCCCAACGGTGGTTCGCGTGATGTCGCCCGTTCCGCTCGCTGGCGTCACGAGCGCGCCATCACCGGTGTCCTCAGAGTTCTTGGTGAAGAGCTCCACCTGAATGCTCGCACCCGAGATCCGAACTACCTCGAGAGTGCAGATCGCATTGTCACCTTGACGCGGAAACCACGGACTGAAGACCTCGGCCCCGTCTCCGCCCGCGCCAAATAGTAGCTGGGATTCGAACATTGTCACTTTCGCTCACGCTGCAATGGTATCGAACCAAACCGGCGGGAGCATCCTGAATAGCACCCACTTCGTTGTTGCGTCAGTAACGGTGAATTTATAGCGGACGAGTTCGTTCAGATTCCCCGACCACTCGTAGGTCTCGCGACCGGCGGTCGTCCGCTCGATCTTGTCAGTTCCTGAAGTGCCTGCGAGAGAACCGTCGCCATCTGTTTCCGAACTCTTCGTGAAAACCTCGACCTTGATGGTCGCACCGGAGATCGCGACAACCTCCAGCGTCATTCGTGCATTATCGCCTTGACGCGGGAACCACGGGCTGAACACCTGGGTTCCCTCGGAGCCCTGTCCCATGAGTAGTTGTGCCTCGAACATTGAATCGCTCCTAACCAAGAGACGGACGTAGACGGGTGTATTCTCGGGACCCAATTCGCTGACCGAAGTCAGCCCCGCTTGATCGTGCCACCGAACACCTTGAGGCTACCTGCACGTGCAAGTGTGTCAACAGAGCGAATCCAAAAAAACCGAATAGGATCTCGACGCTGCGCACAAGTCGTGTGACTCAACCGACATACCCGTCCGCGGCGCGTCGATGCACCTTCGTGGACTTCCTCTCCGCGCGGCCGACAGCTTCTCTGGCAACGTAATCTAGCGAGCAAGACACTGTCCCGCGCTCACCCCTCCAGCTGTCAAGACTCGCGTTGGTCGGTCCAATGTTGCTCGCGACGACACCAGCCAGATGTTCGGGTCGCACTCCGCTTGAGCAGCGCCGAGTAGAGCGCCGAGTGGATCGCACCGACGAACCTAAGTCGTTGCGAAACCTCGCTCTTGCTGCATTCGCTCAGCGGTTTCCTAAACCGTAGGCCGCAGGTTCGAATCCTGCCGGGGACGCCAGCGTACGCTTCGCGTTGACGCGAGGTTACGGCGGTCGGGGTGCAGGGGTCGGGAGGGTCGGAGTGCGCGGGCTGTGGCCACGGGCGGACACAGGCGGCCACGAGGGGACAGGAACGAACGGGAGGAAGTGCACGTATAGGTGCACCGTCGTGGTCAGGTAGGATGCGGAGCGCGCTTCCGTCGAGTCACCGACCGCACGCGCCCCACGATACGGACCAACTCAACCGAGCCATGATCATCACTGCCATCCTCGCTTCGCTCGCGGTGGTCGTGCTCACCGTCGCGGCCTACTTTGCGGGCGCGCTCCTATTCCTTTAATCGGTCTGTGATGAACCAGCTCCGTCGTAGGGTCCGGTCCAGTGGTGTCCCGATAGACGACGTCGACGCGATCAGGGAGGCGCTGCAGTCGCCCGAGTTTCAGCGCGAACTCGAGACGGGCTCAGCCAGACGAGAGCGGGCTGGCCACTGGATACCGATCGCTTGCGCGTCGTCCGTCTTCGTTGTGTCAGCATTCATGTGGTATCGTCTTGTCGTTGGCGGGTAGGATCGGCGCCGCGATGGAACTCCCTCAACGACACACGAGCCCCGACGGCGACCTGACGCTCCTCGCAGTCCGGACCGGCGACGACACCACGCTCGGGTTCGAGGGCTTCCCGTGGCACACGCACGGCAGTCTGCTCGCCGATGACTACGCCCGCCACGACGAGGCCGACCTCGCGCCCGACCAAGCGGCTCAACGTTTCGTCGACGACATCCGGAGCGACCGCGCCGTCATCGTCACGGCCTACCTGAAGGGCCGGCCGGTCGACACCTGGGCCTCTCTCCGGCCCGACCTGAAGATCGAGTACTGGGCCGAGCACGACGAGATTACCGGCCGACTCTGGAGCCGGTAGCGCCGATCGACTCCCCCCTCAACCGCCGTTCACCGAGTCGTTACGGGCGGACACAAGCGGCCATGAGGGAACAGGAACGGACGGGAGGAAGTGCACGTATAGGTGCACCGTCGGTGTGGGCCGTCATCGTGAACCGCCCGGCGGCCATGCTCGTTTCCGGTCCCATGAAACGCAGCGCGTAACCTCCGCACCTCTACTCGCGACGCTCTTCGTGTCACCGGGCGTGGCCCTCGAGGCGTTTGAGACGGTGGATAGGTGACGTGATCGGAAAGCGGAGGCCGATGAGCATCGCAAGAACGGGCATCGCGACAGCCGCGCTTTTCTTGGCGTTCTCGGCTTGCCACTCAGGCACGAGAGAGCCTATGGCGGCCGCGGGGCCGAAGCCCGCGGAGGCGGCCGTGGAGCACGCGGCGGGGGCGCCCACAAGGCAGCGCGACGTGCTTGAGATCTGGCTGGTTACCATGGCCCATGGGGGCACCCCCCACGGGCGCACCATCTGCCGGGTCAATAGGTGGTGCGTGGGTACGATCGACTTCAATCCGGCCGATCTCCCCCCCGGATGGGTGTCCAGTGACGACGTATTTCGCATCCACCTTAGAGATGGCCTTACGGGGCTGGAGAAGCGCGTGGTTCAGCTGTGCGGCATGATCGGCTACACGCCGCACGTCAAGTTCATCGTGGAGGAAGGGGTCCCCTGCGAGTGTATCGGCCTCGTCGTAGACCGCTGTATACGCCTCGGGCTCACGTCGTTCACGTTTGAGGGCCGCCCGGATGACGGGCGTGACCCAGTCGGGTGGGACGAGTATATCGATGGTGCCCCGGAGCCCCCGGACGACGAGCGCCGTTAGAACCCGATCGCAATCGTGGAGGTGCGTGGCGAAACGCTCACAACCGTGCTGGCAAACTGGCCGTCGGCCCCCAGTCCCTACCGAAACCCAGAACGCCCCCGCATCGACCGGCACCGCACCGACGACGGCCTGAGTTCAATCATGGCGGATACCGTGAGGCACGGTGCGACTACCAGAGGCGGGCGAGACCGTCACTCGGCCCCACCTTGCCGCCCTCGCGCGGCGGCGGGTAGCATCAGTGGCCCAACCACCCCTGATCGAACGCGACGATGAACCCGACGGTCACAACGGCGAAGTAGCAGAACCACGCCGTGTAGACGAGCACGGCCGGTCGTTCGACAAACCACGCTACACGCGCCATCCAGCAGATCGCGAGCGCCGGCACGCCCCAGAGCAGTGCCGGAGGTCCCCAGGCCGCCGCCGTGGTCACTTCTGCCTCGATGTCGGCGCGGGCTACAGGCCAGGCCAGCAACACGACGAGCGACAGGTAGGCGCACCAGATCGCGGCATATCGAAGCCACCCGATGCTACCGGCAAACGCCATCCAGATCGGTAGCGCGATTCCGGGCGCGATGAGCAGGAGGTAGAAGCCAATGGCGCTGAGCATTCCGTTGATACGGTAGCATGGCTGGCCAAGCGCGAGTGACGCCGAACCCGGCTCCCCACCCTACCGCCCTCGCGCGGCGGCGGGTAGGATCGAGCTCGTGCGGAGAACACCACAGGCTTGGCGACTTCCGGCCATCGTGGGGACAGCCGTGTTCCTCGCGAGCTGCGCGGCACTCGACCGATCTGACGACGACGCCGGCGCTATTTCGCCGCCATCTCGAGGTTCGACGGGATCGGCCGCAGAGCCTGAGATGTCACGCCGCGCGCTCATGGACAAGCTGGGCCAAACCGTTCGAGAGCTTCACGGAGCACGGACGCGACTCCGTGTCGTCCTTCGCTACTTCCTCGGAACCCAAGGAACGACGGGCTTTGGTGCGATCACGGTTCCCCCCATCCACGCAACCATCTCGTCCAGGGGAGTGTCTCCCGAGACTGCGGTCTTGACGGTCGGGGCCGAACACGGGGTGACTCACGACTCACGGTTCCTCATCACGCGGAACGACCTGCTCATCGCGTACGCGAACGTAGAGGAGTTGCGTCTGCGCGAGTGCGTTGTCCGCGCGACCTGGCTGCAACCGGAGCACGGGCTTCAGGTCGGCGACAGCGCGGTGACACCGTAGGAAGCTCCGCTGCGGGCAGCTACCTTGCCGGCCTCACGCACCGCCGGGTAGGATGACGGCGATGCCCATGGCCCACCCTGTACTCCCGTTCGGCAATCGGCCACCTGCGCTCAATCCGTGCGTTCTCCTGTTTGCCCTCTTCGCGACCACAACCGCTGCGCACGGTCAACTTGCGACGGCACGCCAGTTGATGGAGCTCACGCGAGTTGCGTCCCGCTGGATCGTGCCGTGCGCCAAGTACTCGCTTGGCTGCCAACGACACCGAGCCGGCCAACCATCGGAGGCGATCGCGGCCTTCGCCGAGGCAGTCGAGACGGCACCCGGAGACGAGTTTCGGGTCCAGGCGCTTTGCGGCATCATTCGCTCGCAGCTTGCCTTGGGTAGTGCGCACTATGAAGCTGCGCGGCGTTCCGTGCACCGAGTTCAAGGAATCGTCACTCGTGCGGGGCTGAGCGCACGATGGTTCGACACCGTGACGCTGTGGGGCCTCCGTGTTCGCGTGCGCCGTGGGGAGCATGTCGACCACGCGATCCGAGCGTCCATCAACGCCACGAAGCACCGAACGCCTGACGTCTGCGGAGAATTACGACTCCTGCTCGGAACCTATCTTCTACGCCACCGGCCACGCGACGCGCGCTCGTTTCTTGATCGTCTCATCCGCGTCCCGGACCTGCGGAGCCGTGCGTGCGCAGGGCTGGGAGCATCGATCCTCGCAACAGCACGAAGTCCTGAGGAGCGGCGACTTGCGATGGAGTATTGCCTGCGAGCAGTCGTCGCCGCGGACCGATCGGGCATCGACGTCGACGATTCGGAGCGCGCCCTGGCACTCTGCGCTGGCGTGAGGGCGATGCGCGCGCTGGCTCACGAGAGCCCGGAGCTCAGGACCCATGCGCGGGCACTCCTCGCTGAGCTGTTCGCTACGTTCCCGCACTACGGGGAGTGGTAGCCGGCGGACTCAGGGAGCAGCACGTTGCCGCCCTCGCGCGGCGGCGGAGAGCTGTCAGCTAACACAAACCAATTCGGGTTCCTCGTCGATGCTCCGTCGAAGGTTCTCGCAAACTGCCTTCAATACTCGAGTGGCTTCTGCCCGGTCCACACGCCCGTAGACGCAGGCTTGGATTCCGGGGGTCTCGAAGAAGAACGCGACCTCCGCTCGACCGACCAGGATGCGACGATGGCCTTCGCCCTTCACGACCTGGAAGGACTCGGACCGCGGGTGAAGTGCTCCAGCCCACCGAGACATGTCCAGCTCGAACCAATCGTCGCCGCCGGGCCTGGTGATCAGAAACTCGAACATCGGTGTGGCCGCTCGCTCCGCTCCCGTCACGGGTCGGAACATGTACGCCGGATAGAGATAGTCGTCGCCCGAGTCGTCCACGATCCTGTAGAACTCGCCGTCCTCCTCGAGCACCTCGTAGAGCGCGCCCTTCGTTAGAAACACGAGTTCCCCCTCCGACGGCCCCACGCGGAATCGTCCATCTACCTCCTTCAAGTACGGGCGAGTGTCGATGCATCGAACCGTCAGACGAGCCACTTGTTCACCTTTCGAGTTAGCCCAGCGACGGATACATCGCAGTCTACTTGTCCCTACCGAAAACCCAGCACGCGCCCGCTTCAACCGCCACCGACCACCGACGACGACCTGAATCTCGCCATGGCGGATTCCGCGAGACCGCGATCGACGATACCAGACTCGACTGAGACCGTCACTCTGCCCCACCTTGCCGCCCTCGCGCGGCGGCGGGTAGGATGCGAAGCTGGCTCGTCGCCCCGTCTCTCCAGCCAAACGGAAGCCGTCGATGCGTTGGCTCATCTTGGTCGCCCTGTGCGCCATCCTCGTCTACTGCCTTCTCCCGGACCGACGAACCGGCAAACCAAGCCCCGAGCCGAACACGCTTACTGAGGCGCCGGCTGACGCGACCGTACGAGAAACGCCCACCCATCCGGCGCATCCGGCGGCCACTGCGAGCGAGCCGTCGCGGCCCCCCTCGCAACCGGCCGAAGCGACCGCTCCAGAGGACGCTTCCCCCCTGGCGATTCGACTCGTCGCGGACGGCACGGGCCAACCGATCGTTCACACGCGCATAACGATAGACGGCAAGGCGTTTCAGACCGATGACCGGGGGCGTGTCCAGCTTGGCACCGGTCGGGGTACCCCTTCACCGGTGATCGAGCCTCGCGTGGTCGAATCGGACGGCTGGACGCCCGTCTGGTTCTACGAGGCGGCGCTACACTTCTGCCACGAGCTCGAACTCCGTCTTCAGCCAACCGCGACGATCGAGGGCACGATACTCGACTTCAACGGTGCCCCTGTCGCGGGCGCCGAGATTGAGGTGACACGGGATCTCGAATGGACGGTTGCTCGCGAGACGGCTACCGACATGCAGGGGTGGGGCCTTGCGCGCGAGGCGTTCTCGCAGCGCGCGGATGACACCGGCCGATTCCGGTTGTGCCGGTTGCCGGCGAACGCCCCGTTGGCAATTCGCGGACGAAGCAACGCGACGGCCCTGGCGCGTCTCGCCACGCGCATCCGCCTACGACCAGGCGAGACACGAGAGATTGTCCTCCGATCCCCACCGGCCGGCACCCTCTCCGTTAGTGTCGTCGACTCGAGCGGGCAACTCGTCCAGGGCGCTTACATCCAAGTCCGCGAGCCCGGCGGGGGACTCACCGTGTCGCATTCAGCTCGCACCGATGGTTCCGGCACGCGCTCGTTCGAGCACGTACGATGCGGCCAAGCGCGGATCACCGTGTCAGCGGACGAGGACGGCGACTTCGCCGAAACGCATGTCCGTGTCGCACTTCCCGAGCACGGGTGCCGCGTCCACCGGACGATCGTTGTCCACCGCGGCCTGACGATAACCGGCACGGTGGTGCAGGCGTCGGGAGCCCCCGTGCCCGGATCGACGGTCTTCGCGCGCAGTGGCGAGCACCGATGCACCACGATCTCGAACGCCGCCGGGCAGTTCCGAATAGGCCCAGTCGTGCCGGGCGAGCATCGTGTGTTTGCTCGAGGAAGCGGGGACTACCGTGAGTCCGCGCCGGTAGTTGCGAATGCCGGCGACGTAGACGTGCGGCTCGTCGTCCCGCTTGGCGGAACGATCACCGGCAAGCTCGCCTCGGAATCCCTGGCTGCGCTGGAGTCCGAATACAGCGCTTGGATATGCGTTCGCCACCGCGAGACCGACACGGTCACCATGGACAGCTTCGTCCCGGAGTGGGGATACCGCATTCGTGGGCTCGAAGTCGGCACTTACGACGTCCACGCCGGAATCGATCCGCCCCATGACCTCGTCGCAAGCGCGAGCGGCATTCTCGTACGCGCTGGCGAGACGAGCGAGGTCGCGCCGCTCCACTTTCGTCGCGGCGCCAAGGTCGTGATCTCGGGTGCCGCGACCATGTCGGCGGCTCCGGATCGCCTCGCAGATTTCCACGTTTGCGAGGTTAGCCACGCGGGCCAGTGCATTCGGCGCGACTACCTGCACTCAACACGAACAGAGCTGACCGTCATCCCAGGCAAGCTGCAGATCACGGTTCGCCGCGATCGTTCACCTAGCGATCCGGCATGGGAAAAGACCTGCGATGTCGCCGAAGGCAAGAACGTCGAGGTCCGAGTTGACGTGGCGCCGCAGTCCAAGTGAGCGGGTCCTTGCCGCCCTCGCGCTGCAGCGGGTAGGTAGGATCACCGTCGTCCAGAACCGTGCTTCATTCTCGCGACGAGCGATCCAGTAGCGTCGGATCTCCGTGCTCGCGTATCCAGTCTCGGCGCGTCCGACGTCGCTCGACAGCGCCCGCGTGAAGTAGCCACAACAGCAGCATGATCGCGGTTCCGATGGCGATCAATGCCGGTCGGGGGTCTGCAACGCCGAGGATCGAGCCAAGAGCACTCATGTCTCTACCGTAGCAAGGAGCCGTTGATAGTGCCCGCGGTCAGCATTCCACCTTGCCGCCCTCGCGCGGCGGCGGGTAGGATCGGTTGAATGCGACTCCTCCCGGTGCTGACGCTGATCCTCTACGCAACGGCCTGCCACACCTCAGGCCGCGGAGCCGACACCGATCCAAACCGCGCCCAAGTCACCAACCGCATCCGGATCGCGCTGACCGAGTCGAAAGAAGGTCCTACCCTGTGCTACATCAACCTCCAATACATGGGGACACTCGTTGGCGCATCGGACCCTGCGGAGCTCGACGAGGTCCCGATCGACGAGGACGCGACCGAAGACGAGCCACTTGAGGAGTTCGACGGGGAGGTCGTGAACGCGGTCCCAAGAGCACGAGCTTTCCTGACGCGACTCGTGGCGGCTGTCGGGCAGACGGACGTCGTTGCGGACATCCTCGTCGCGCCTGGTATCCCGAACGAGCACGTTCATCGGATGATCGACCTGTGTCGGCAAGCCGGCATCGATCGCATCGCGACGCCGGGCACGTCGTCGGCCGGGGCCTCGGTCGCGGCACATCGCACGGCGGAAACTCACAACATGCACGACTCTGACCCACCGAGACGCTTTCGGATCAACCTGGACGGGCATCACGCCGACTGCGTGGGCCGTACGAGAGACGGAACGCAGTTCTTCGTCACGACGCCATTCGTCGGACGCAGCTCGGCCGACGCGCTGGACGGGTGCGAATACGTGGCTGTATTCCTGTGGAACGCAGATGGCTCGTTCCGCGAGATCCGTGTCGACAATCTCGGGCCACGTCTGAAACTCGACGAGCAAGAGGCGCAGCGCGTCTATCGGAAACGGGTCGCAGAACTCGGCGAGATACAGCTCGGCGACATCGATGTCGCACCGTTCCAGGTCGAGCGACTTGGCGTGACGTTCGGCTTCATCCCGAACCCGCCGCATCCCGACGATGGCGAAGATGCCTCTTGGTCGATCATCCTCCATCCCGGCGACTACATGTCTTTCTCGCCTCCCTGGGACGGTACCTACGACACGTAGCCCGCCGTTTTCGGCGCCTTGCTGCCCTCGCGCGGCGGCGGGTAGCTGGCGACGGTGGACGGCTGCGCGGCGTCGCCGTAGGCTGGCGGCATGGAGGTGCTGCCGGACAGTCGGGTTGCGCGTGCGCTCGTGGTTGTGGCGCTCTGCGTTCTTGGCGTGGGCGTGGGCCTATATGCCGGCCCGGTGACGGAGCGACTTCGCTGGGAACTGAGGCATCACGAGTTGGAACTGGAATGGCGATCCATACCCGATCCAACGTCGATGACCAGTGAGGGCCTCGCACTGGCCCAAGAGGGTCTGCATGAGTGGTTCCAGGCGAAGTCCATGGATGCGCCGGGAGATGCCTACCTTCAAGCGATCTGCGCGCGCGTGACGGTCATGAGCGCCAAACTCGGGCTCGGCCCGCCGCCCCCCTGGTTCGGCGAGTAGACGATCCAATCGGCCACGAGGTGGACAGGAACGGACGGGAGGGAATGCACGTATAGGTGCACCGTCGTAGAATCGGGCGATGCCGAAGTTCGACACCGAACCGCCCAGCGACGACGTTCGATGGGCGCTGCCGATTCCAGTCATCCTTCTGCTCGCGGTGTTGCCGCTGTCCTGCGTCCTCGTCTCGTTCTGCTCTGGCCCCGTTGGCCCCGAATACGAGCGGCACCAATCCCCTGATGGAACCTGGGACGCGATCACCGGCGTCCGTCAGGATGCCATCGACCGATTCGACTGGGACGAAGCCGTGTGGATCGCGCCGGCGAGCGAGAGGGACGAAATGAAGTGGCACGTTCTGCTCCCTTGGGCCGAACGTGTCGCCAGCGTACGGTGGGTCGCGGCGGATCATCTGATCGTTGAATCGCGCCCCGTTCGCGAACGAACCGAAACGTGGAACGGCGTCACCATCGAAATCCGAAGGACGCGCGACGCTCCGCCGTAAGGTCGCCTGAACGGACGAGCACGATTCGCTCCGCCTTGCCGCACTCGCGCGGCGGCGGGGAGGAATATGGATCGAAGGGAGCTCAAGTGGCGAGGGTACGATTGTCAATCGCGACCGTCGAACGGCGCGTCGAGTTGGAACGAGAGATCACGTTCGAGCGACTTCCATGCGTCGGTGAGCTCATGCGGTTCGCCGCGCCAGAGATCGCGCATCGTGCGGTCGGCGAAGTGATTCACGACGAGAACGGCGCAACCCTCCTGATCCTTGCCGACGATCTCCCGGAGAACGTCTGCAACAACAGCTACGCAGACCTCGAGAAGGACATTCAAGACCTCACGCGAAGCGGATGGCACGTAGTCGCGGACTCGAATGAGGATGATTAGGAGTGGTTCACCCTTCCGCCCTCGCGCGGCGGCGGTGAGGGTCGCGTCATGTTCAACGTGGAAGTCGCAGGCGGCGCTCATGCTCCGTCCGCCACCGCTGGGTGTCGCCTCGCTTGCGCGGCACCATGTATTTCGCGACCGTCGACTCGGCAACCTCGTGCCCGAGGAGCCGGAGCTCCGACTGCGCCCGCGGCGCGCCCCACAGCGGGTTCTCGCTTGAGAGCCGCTTGATGAGCGCAACCACGTCGCGGCCGATCGGCGGGCGTCCCGGCGTAGCCTGAGATCGATTCTTCCAGTAGTCGCGGTAGCCGTTGCGATGCCAGCGGATAACCGTCTCGGGCTGGACGATGACGAGCAAGTCGCGACGGCCGCGCACCCACCGGCGCCGGAAGATCCAGAACATGCGATCGGTATCGTCGAGGCGTGGGCGCGTGACGGATCGCTGGAGCACGTTGACCTGCTGGCGAAGCGCGGCGTTCTCGACGGCGAGGCGGTTGCGGTCCGCTGCGACGAGGACGACTGCGCGGATCAGTTGAGCAAGGATCTCCATCCGGCAAGCGTCGCTGCCGGTGTCCGTCCACGCAAGCGACAGGCCCGCATCGCCACGCGGTGAGTCCGCGCGGATCACTCCTCCTGATGGATGCGAACCCGGCCCGCCTCAACGATCCAGAGTTCACGACCGAGCGGTTGGACCGCAAGCACTGCGAGGAAGTCGCGAAGCCGATCGAGAAGCGAGGTGAGCGAAGGACTCGACGGCAACTCGATGACCACGATTCCGTGCGAGGTCAACGGCGGGAACCGCACGACGTGCCCGAAGTCGTGGTCCAGCGTGATGAGCGCGCGCCGGTCGGCGACGCAGCGGCGAAAGACCTCCTCGTCTGCCGCGCCTCCGAGGTCCTGCGCCACGACCGTGCAGACATCGTGTCCGGCTTCTCGCAGGAGCTGCTGGCCCCGAGCACCGATGTTCTCGTCGAGCTTGAACCTCACCCGGCCTGCTTCTCGGTCGGAACCGGGATGATCCGCTCTCGAGACGCCACCGCTCCGTACGCAATCGCGGCACGAATGTCCTCGGGAGCGAGCTCCGGATAGTCCTCGAGCAACTCGGACTCCGTGGCACCGTCGGCGAGAAAGTCGAGCAAGAGAGAGACCCAGATCCGCGTGCCGCGAATGCACGGCTTGCCGAAGCACACCGTGGGGTCAATGCTGATCCGCTGCAGAAGGTCGCTCATCGTGTCTTTCCGAAACGCGCATCGGCGGTCGTGCCGCCGCGTGCTCCCACGGGGAGAATACCACACGTGCCGAACGGGTGTCCCTACCGAAAACCCAGCACGCCCCGACTTGAACCGTCACCGACCGCCGACGACGATTCGAATTCCGCCATGGCGAACTCTGCGCGAACCCGATCGACGATACCAGACTCGGCTGAGACCGTCACGCCAGGTGTCGGGGCAAACCGCCCCCACGGTCGGAGTCGCCGTCGATCGCTCTACGCAACCCGCGTGTACCGATGATGCAGCCCGTTCAGCACGGGTGTCGCAACCACCTCCCCTCCCTTCCACTCGACCGGCCTCGGCTCCGGCGCGTTCTGCTCGAGGCTCAAGTGCGTCCGCGCCTCGTTGTAGTAGGCGACGTACTCCCGAAGCGTACGTAGCAGGTGCCGTTCGCCGAGCGCGATGATGTGGTCGGTGCACTCTCGGCGGATCGAGCCGATCACGCGCTCGACGAACGGGTTCTGCCACGGCGACTGCTTCGCGCTCAGGACTTCCTCGATACCGAACGCCTTCACCCACCGCACGAACGCTTCCCCGTAGATCGCGTCGCGGTCACGGTGAAGGAACCGCGGCTCCTCGCCGTCGGAAAGCGCTTCGGTGATCTGGTGTGCGGTCCACGCCGCCGTCGGATGTCGCGCCACGGCCACGTGCAAGATGCGCCGGCGGTCGTGTGAGAGCACGACGAACACGTACAGCGCCTTGAACGTCAGCGACGGCACGGTGAAGAAGTCGCAGGCGGCGCTCACGCTCATGTGGTTCTTGAGGAACGTCCGCCACCGCTGGCTGTCGCCTCGCTTGCGCGGTACCATGTACTTCGCGACCGTCGACTCGGCGACCTCGTGCCCGAGCAGGCGGAGCTCCGACTGCGCCCGCGGCGCGCCCCACAGCGGGTCCTCGCTCGAGAGTCGCTTGATGAGCGCGATCACGTCACGGCCGATCGGCGGGCGTCCCGGCGTGGCCTGAAAACGTGTTCACCGGCTGCGGAAGCCGCAGCAGTGCCCGCTCGCCGCCTTCGTCGAGCCGACGCATCCAGTTGACGACCGTGAGTTCGCTCACGCCGAAGACCAGCGCTGTCCCCTCGTGCGACCAGCCGCGCGCGGCCTTTGAGCTTCAGGAGGCGCATCCGGTCGACCGGAGCGAAGTGCGGGCGTCGGCGCGACCGAACGCGGCTCCACCTCGCGTCCTTGAGAGACAACTCCTCACGGAGCAGCGCGATCTCAGTCGTCGCACGGTCGAGGTCGGCGCGCTGGCGCGTCGTTGCCGACGGGCTCGTGCTACCGCCCTCGGGCGGCGGCGGGTAGGATCGTGCCAGCCGACGCTTCGGCCACTCGAAGACAGCGACAACCGACGTGGGAACAGGTCGCTCAGGCTCCCGCTTCGTCGGCGATAGGAACCAATGATGCCCTGCCACCTCACTCGACAATCCCCTGGCCTCGCCCGGACGTTCGCCCTGGCATCGTTCGCGATGTTCGCTGCGGTGAGCTCGCTCCTCATGAGCTGCGGCCAAAGCACGCAGCTCAAGGACCAACAGGACGAGGCACGCATCGCGAAGGCGCTCAGCGACATCAAGACGTTGTCCAAAGCGGTCATGCTCTTCGCCATGGAAGACAGACGCCTTCCGGACTCGCTCGACGATGTGGCGAAGAAGCTCGGCCAGATTCCCCATGACCCGTGGGGCAACGCCTACCGCTACGTCCGCATCGGCCCGACCGATTTCGACATCACCTGCCTCGGCAGCGACGGCGAGGTCGGCGGCGAGGGCCTCGCTGCTGACCTGAATCGCGAGTCGACTCGCGAATAGGAGCGGTCACGCGGCCAGCGGTGAGCATCACCTTGTCGCCCTCGCGCGGGGGGGCGGGGAGGAAGTCCTCTCAGCGTGTAGCGAGTCGAGATTCTCGGATGTCGGCGCGCGTCGCGTGCTCCCGGATCATGTCGAGGGCGTTCTCATACACCTCCTCGTTCGGGAAGAACAGCGCAGTCGTGTAGAGTCCCAAGATCAGGTGCACGGTAATCGCGTGATCGGCAGGATAGAGGACGACAACTCGGAGCCGGTGCCATGGAATCCGGCGCTTCGTGTTGGGGCGCACGCGGATTGTACCCTCGGGTCCGTCTTCCGCGATGCCGTTCGGGGTATCCCACACTCTCCCGACGAGTTGCTCGGTCTCGGGCGTCGCGTTGAGCTTCACGACCGTAAGCCCGTTCTCGTCGAGGCAGTAGTACTCTATCGCGTTCCGAGCGTCGCGAAACACCTGCGCACCAGCCAACACCGCCAGACCGGCCATGATCGCACCGAACGCCCATGGCGCCCACCAGACAGGCGCTCCGACTGATGCCGCAACAAGCGCAAGCGCCAGGCATCCGATCGTGATGACGCTTAGCGGCAGCCAGAGCTGTCGCCTCGTGAACGCATGGCGCGTCAAGTCGACGCGCATGATCCACGCGAGGCTCTCGTAGCGCGTCGCGTCGTTCATTCGGTATCCGAACCGACGGAGCTGTCCACGCCCTCGGGACGCAACTCCCAAACGCCGCGACGCTTCCCCGCCAGAGTCACGCCACCTACCCCGACACCACCTCCCGCCATCGTGAGCAGGAACAGCAAGTCACGATTCACCTGCGGCCCGAAGACTTCAAGAGCCAGGAATGCCGCACCGAGAAACCCCACACCGCCAAAGAACATCGCAGCGAGAGTCCACGCACCTCGGCGAAACAAGGCTTGTTCCGACACCGCGAGGAGCGCCTGACGACGTGATGCGCCCGGACGCGCGGGCTTCAACCAGATATCGATCAGCGTCGCGCCAAAGACCATTCCGCTGAGCACTAGCGCGAGCGGAACGCTTGGCATGTCGGAGATCCAACGGATGGCCGCCAGCATGAGATAACAGAGGGCCGTCCCAAGCAGTGCCACGCCCACGCGCAAGCTCCTACTCGGGATCGAAAACTGCCGGTGCGACGCGCCGTTTGTCATCGGTGTCCTGTCGTCCTCCCCGCCACGGAAAGTCGAGATTCGCGGGCAACTCATCGCCGGCAGATCCGGCGAGCATCTCGGCCCCAGTGTCGTCGCCGTGATCGCCCGCGGGACGCGGCCTGCGGTCCGACGCGACGACTCATCGGACGGGCGGCGCCGTTGCTGGGCGGACGATCTCGAACGTCCGAAAGTGCTCGCCGTAGAAGTCGGTGTGGGCTTCGAGGAAGAACAGGCGAGTGCGAAGCTCTAGCACGGTCTCCTCGAGCACCCCAATCCGCCGCTGCAGTTGCCGAGACGATGGCAGGTTGTCGCTCGCACATCCCGAGAGCAGGAACAACAGGAGCCTACCGTGACCGGTCCGTCGCGCGCGCGGCATTGCGCGCCTCGATCAGGCTGCGGACGTAGGCTTCCCACTCGCGCTGGATCGGCTCCCACTGCTTGGAGTCGCTGATCTCAAACGCCTGGTTCAGGATGTTGTAGTCCCCCTCGCCCTGACCGACGTCTTGGTCGATGTAGCGGAAGATCGCTTCTCGGTGCGCCTTGTTCGGCCCCACCATGCAGAAGTAGATGAACGACCAGCCTTGGTAGTAGAGGAGGCCCTTACCGCGACCCCCGTCGCCGCCGAACTTGCGCTTGTAGGCCGCGTCTGCCTCGCCGTATGTGCGGCACTGGAATAGCAGAGGCAGGGAGAAGTAATTCTTCCTCTCGAGCGCCCTCGCCATCTGGTTCAGGCGGGGACGATTGAGGTGGCCGGGTTCGTACGTGAATCCGCCGTCGCCGACCGGCTGGATCTTGGCGCCGGCGTGGAAGTCGGCGATCGCCTCCTCGAACCAGATCGACTCGTTGTAGCGGTTCTTCGGGCGCAGAAAATCGAGGAGTTGGTGGGTGCACTCGTGGAAGACGACGCCGCGCACGAACAGAGGCACGCCGCCCGGGCTCTGCTCGTAGGTGTAGATGAACTTCGCCTGTGGATGGTAGAACGCCCGCGCCCCGGCGAGCGCCCCGTTGCCGTTGAGCGCGTTGAACTTGTTGAAGCTCGCGCGGTCCCTAAGGACGATGATCCGAAACGGCGTCTCAGGCTCCTTGTTGACGACGTTCGGATACGTCTTCTTCATGTAGTCGTAGAACGCTGTGATGCGGACCCGGTAGTCCTTCGCGTAGCGCTCGTTGACGCGCTCGTCTCCGAAGTCCTCGAGGAAGATCACGTAGGGCCACACGCGGATGGCCGAGTGCTTGAACTCGGCGAGAACATCGCGGCTTGTCCGCGCGATCGCAGCATCCATCGCGGCATCCGTCGCGCTGTCCATCGTGCTGCCCATCGCGACCGGCCTCGCCGCCGCCGCATCACCCGTGTCTTGGTTCGACACCACGGGTTCCGGCGTTTCGCTGTCGTTCCCACCGATGATCCACACGGCCACCGATACCGCGCATGCCAGGGCGCCGACCGCAATCAAGGCGTTCCGGAGGGCAGCGCCGCGGACCGACCGCGCTTCGGCCGGACGTCGCCTCGTGGGAGTCTCAGAATCCATGCGTCCTCCATCGGCTACGTGTCTTGCAGCCAGAGGAGCCAGGATACCAGGACTCGGCGAACTGACTACCGGAGCGTAATCGTGACGGTATTCCCGCCCGGCCGAATGTGGACGGTCGTTCGGTCCCGTTTGAATCCGTCGGCGACGGTCTCGACGACATACTCGCCCGGAATCAGGAGGAGCGGCGCGAGCGTGCCGTCGGCCGCGGTCGTCGTCAGTCGCGGCTTGGCACGCTTCCACGCCACCTCGAACGCCTCACGATTGCCGGTCGAGCGGTTGGCGCGCAACGCCTCGGCCGTCTTGCGATACAGGTTCGATTCGCTGCGCTCCATCGCGATCGGCACACCGTCAGACCGCCGAATGCGAACCGTCGCTCCACCGACGGACTGCCCCCGACCGTCTCGTACGACGACAGCGACGGGCGGCACCTCGTCCACGACGAGCGACACCCGACTCTCGCTTCCCGCTGCGACGTCGACGGCGACTGTTCCCTCTTGGACGACGTCTCCCACCATCGCCCTCGTCGTCAGTAGGTAGCGCCCGGGTCGCAGCGGTCGGACGTCGATTCGGCCCGACGTGTCGACGACGCCATGCCGTACGAATCGAGCCGGACGCATGCCCATGTCGTAAACCGCGACCGAGTTGCATGAGCGGATCGTACCGGTGCGCGAGCGTACGTCACCGACGATCGAGGCGCCGGGCCAGACGCGAAGCTCGATCGGCTCCGATTCGCCATTGTCGGGCACGGTGAACGGGTAGTCGTCGGACAGCCGACCGTCGCGCGTCTCAGCCCTGATCGTGTAGGCGCCCGGCTTCACCGGAAACTCGAAGCGGCCGTCGAGGGAGCAGAAGGCGCCGGAGGGATTGGGGAACGCGATTCGCGAACGACGATGATCGACCGCAACGGCCTTGCCCCGCAGCGTGAACTCGATCGCGGGCTCGCCCGTCCCGCCGACGACGACCCGCCCACGAGCCAGTCGGAGTTCCGACAGCGTCAGGTGCACATCGTCACGCCCGGGCGCGACGCGGAACGCCGTGCCGTATTCGTATCCGGGCTTCTTGGCCTCGATGCGATAGGTCCGCTCCGCGTTGAGTCCTTGCAACGTGTATCGCCCCTGCGCATCGGTGACCGTCTGCCGGAGCCTCGGCGGACGACCGTTGAAGTTCGCCAGCAACTCGCCACCCCCGCCGGTGACCGCGCGAACGACGACACCGTCGAGCGGCCGCCCACGCGCATCCGCGACTTCTCCGGCGATCGTCGCGCCGAGTTGCAGCACGACATCCACGTCTGCGCACTGCCCCGCCTTGACGACGACGCCCGTCCGCGATCGACCCGCAAGGGGCGAGTCGTATTCCAGCGGCGTCCCCGGCGGCAGCACGTGGATCGTGTACTCGCCGGGCGACACGCCGGACATCTCGTACGCCCCTCCGTGCGCAGTGAACGTCTCCGCGCGGAACGTCGCGCCTTCATACAGGCTCACGCGTGCACCGACGACGACTCGGCCACCGGCGTCGCGCACCCCCCCGGCGATGCGGCCGCTGCGCGGCAGTCGAACAACGACACCGTCTTGTTCACTTCCCCTCGGCACAAACGGCGCCGAGGCCCCCCAGCCGAGGCCGTCCTTCACCGCGTAGATGCGTCGCTCCTTCTCCGTCTTCCCCGTGACCCACTCGAAGCGACCGTCGGCATCGGTCAACGCTGGCGGGTACCGATGCCGGGCGGACTCGGCCCACGGGCCGAGGAGCGACGACGCCGTGCTCACCCGGGCCCCGACGACGGGCTCGCCGTCCGGGCCGAGCACGCGGCCGCGGATCGTGACGCCGCGTTTCAACTTGACGTCGAAGACGCCTGCCGTGAACGCTGCCCTCGTGAGTTGACGCCCTAACGGCGCGTAGCCATCGGCGCGCACGCCGAGTTGCTGAAACCGGAAGGACGACCTCTCGACGCCCCATAGCGCGAAGCGCCCCTGGTCGTCGGTGATGACCGGCTCCTGGTCGCGGCGCAACGTCGACACGAGTGCACCCGGGATCGGTTCTCCCGTCTCCTCGTCGGTCACGCGCCCCGCGACGCAGGCCCCTCGTGGGACGACGATGTCGATGGTTGCCGCATCGCCGGCACGCACATCCGCCACCAGGTCGGCCGTGCCCACTTCCGGCCGCCCGGGGGGCAACACGCGCAGCCGATAACGCCCCGGCGGTATCGAGCGGAATCGGAATGCGCCGTCCAAACGCGACCGCGTGACCGCGACCGGTGGATGGGTCCACGCGAATTGAATGCGCGAATGACGTTCCAACTCGTATGCAACTCGCCACGAATAGAGCCCGACGGTCGCATCGACGCACGGCGTGCCCTCCGGCGCACACACGAGTCGTCCGGTGAGTTCGCCCGGCTCTCCGAGCGCGAAGTCGGCTCTGGAATACGGGTCGACGACACGTCGTTGCGTATCGTGACCGTCGGCGGACGCCTCCACGACGACCCGTCCGCCGATGGGCTTCAGCACGTAGCCGCCGTTTCGATCGGTGCGCGTCGTCACCAACTCGGGCAACGCCGTCCCGCCGTGAACCAGCCGTAGCCCACGTACGCGTGCACCCGAGAGTGGAGCGCCCAACGAATCGACGACGCGCCCGACGATGGTCGCACGTTCGACGTCGAGCGCGACGGTCACGTCCTCCGGCGCCGCGCGGGAGTCCGAGGCGATCGCGGCAACGGGCTTCGCCGAGCGGCGATCCGTCGCGGCTGCCGCGTCGTTGCGATCGATCTTCGCGGCGGCAGCACGGGGCGCGGGCTTCGGTCGGGTGGGCCCGGTCGGCCCCTCATCCTCCGTCTGCCAGAGGACGAGTGCCGTGCCCAAGGCGATCGCGACCGCCGCCAATGTGAGCTTCAGCTTGGTGCCCATCACGAGTGCTCCTACGACAGCGGGTGCGCCCGACGTTACGGCCGACTCGGCTCCGGCCGCTGCAAACGCCGACAACGCCGTTCGCCACGACGACCGGTTGCCGAGACGACCGTCGAGCCGCGCGCGCAGCTGCTCGAGACCGCGCGAGAGGCGCTTCTTCACGGTCTCGACCGGCACGCCCAATTCCGAGGCGATGATCCGCGGCGGCAATCCGCGGAAGTAGCGATAGACCACGGCGGAGTGGTACGGCTCTTCGAGCGCCAGGACCGCCTCGACGAGTTCCCGGCGTGTCTGTTCGTGCTGCCGGATCTCGCTCGGTGACGGCAGGAATGCCGGACGCGCGGCCGCGCTCTCGCGCTCGGTCCGTCGGCCCGCGGATCGACTTCGCGTCAGGGCAAGATTGCGGACCACCCGCTCGAGCCACGCTCGAAACGAACCCGTTCGCCCCGGCGGGTGCTGAAGCGCCGCGACCCAGGCGTCCTGAACGATGTCCTCCGCGGCATGTTCGTCCTGGACGAGACGACGGGCCAGCGCGCGAACCCATGCATCGTTCGCGAGCAGGTCTCGAACGACGGAGTCCGTAGGGCGAGCGCTCATGCCCCCTACAATGCCGCACCCGTTCGATCGAGGACAACTCTACTCGGCCGCATGGGAAACTCAGGGCATCAACAGTCGCCCGCGGCGCCGCTTCCGAACACGATTCGATTCCCCTGGCGTATGGATCGCGAAGAGTATAGGAGTCGCCCGCGCGCGGAGGCGGGTAGCCACGAACTGCGCCCTCCCGCTTTGCGGCGTTACACCGACACGGAGAGCAGCGCCAAGTATCCAATCCCCAGCGCCGTGAGGGCAGCCAAGATCCAGTGCACGCGATCCAGCGTCCGTTCGGAGTGAAGAGTCAGCGCAAACGACGCCAGTGCGACTCCGAGTGTTGCCGGCAAAGCGCCGTCGACCCACTTGGACCAAAGCTCGCGGCGATCGGCCAACGGATTGCTTGGATCGTCGAGAACTCCGACGCACAGAAGGTGGAACACCCACAGATAGAGTATCAGCGTCAGTGCGGGCACGGCGCCAACAGCCAAGCTGAGCGCCACCCGCACGCCGGCTTGCCCCCGCGCGTCGCGGCAGCGCTTCCAGCCCGTCAGCGCTTGCGCGAGCAGCAGCGCGCAAAGGACCGTCAGGCCAGTCCAGTACTTGAGCATTGACTTCGGCCTTGCTGCCTTCACTCGCTCGCGAGCGTGCGGGTTGATCTCCGGAGTTCCCGCGAGTCTCTCACGCCATGCGACGTTGCGCGACGCTGACGCCTTGCGAGCGAACTGACCGCAACCCCCACCTCGCCGCCCTCGCGCGGCGGCCAGCGTGGTAGAGTGCGATTCCGTTGAGCCCACCGCCGAAACTGCTGCTGACGTTGGCGACTGCTTCCTGTTCTCGGCGCACGTCGGCTTCGTCGGCGACGTCGGCGCTCGGGTCGGTCCGTTTGATACAGGACTCGGCTACTTCATTGGCGTGGGCGGCGGGAAGGCGCACTGGTGGCACTACGGCGAGTTCGTGCTCACGGATGTGGGCGCCGGGGTCGCTCACCTGACCAAGGACAGTGTGTATCCATCGTACCTCTACGAGCGCACGTCCGTGCTCTTCCTGACGCCGCCGATCTACAGTTGGAGCCGCGCATCGGAGCCACGAGGAGGAGTATCAGCCCCTCCGGGATTCCCACCGGCGACACCGCTGCTCAACGCGACGCACTGGGCTGTCGACAACTTCTTCAGCGTCGAAGTCGGCGCGCATTTCTTCATCGGCGCTCGCTTCGGATTCAACGTCGCAGAGTTCGCGGACTTCGCCGTGGGGTGGTTCGGACTGGAGCTGATCCCGCCGTTCGACGGTACGGACGAGGATCGGGCGCCTTCCGCCCCTACGAGCCCGGACGGAAACGGTCCGGGCTCGCCGCTTGGGTGATACCCTACGGGGTCAGGAGCGTGCCCGCGGTATTCGTGCAGCACGACACGCCACTACTCCCTACCGAGACGGCAGCGTGATAGACGCAGACGCCAACAAGCGCGGGGATGTTCGGGGGCGAGAACTTGCCGATCACCTTGCCGGAGGCCGGCGTGATTGCCTGGTAGCCGTTGAAGATCGGTGCCCCAACGGTTGCCGAGTAGACAAAGACGCCGTCGGGTACGAGCCAGACGCTGCACGGCCCGAGGTTGATCGCAGTGGACGCGCCCAACGATGCTGCGATCTGACAGTTCTCGCCGGCCGGCATCGCATCTGCTGTGATTGCGTGCGACTGACCGATCTGTGCGGTATCCGGCGCGTAGAGCACGCACGTCCTATCGATGATCAGTTCGAGCTTCGCGCCCGCGATGCTCACCGTGACGCCGGTCGTCGAGGAGTAGGCGCCTGCGTCGCTCGTGTAGAGGCGCGGGCTGACGCCGTCGCGGTGGTGGCTCGTGGTCGACCCGCTGCTCTGGATGTGGCGGAACTCGACCAGGATGTTCCGGCCCTGCCCGTCGTAGCCGAATGCGTTGCCGGTGCATCCGAGCGGGCTCCACGTGTTCGCCGTCGCCGTCCAGCTGAGCGGCCCGGAGTGCAGCACCGCGGGGCAGCGGCCGAGGTTGTTGTCGAAGTTCTGGTTGCCGGCGAAGTTCACGAGCGTCGTGTGCGTCATCCGTACCTGGTATTGGGAGTAGACGGGGTTGACGCTCGCGCACGGCGCGAACGAGACGTCGAGCACCTTGAACGGCGCTTGAGGCAGGTAAGTCGCGTCGATGATCTCCTGGTAGCGCGACTCGCTCTTGCCGGTGTGGGCCGCGTTGCAGGTGCCGGTGGCCGGCGTGTTGCTCGGCACGTAGACCTGCGCGGGCAGGACCGCGCCGGCCGTGCAGATGCAGATCAGCGCGGCGTAGACGATGGGCGTCCTTCGCATCTGGGGAATCCTCTTTCTCTTTGGACTTTCGGATCTGCCTCAGGCCGCACCAGCCTACATCGAGCGGTCGTCCGTGGAAAGACAGGGGTTGCGAGAGGAGACGTTCGCGGGTTGCCGCCCCCGCGCAGGGGTGGGTAGGATCAGGCTGCTGTCGCGTTTCCTGGAGGCACTCACATGCGCTTGCTGTTCCCCCCGGTTTCGATCGCCTTGCTCTCGATCATGCAGATGCAGGGCAAGCAGGCTGCCGACGAGACCGCGGTGCTCACGAAGCGTCTGCAGGAATCGGAAGCTGAGCTTCTCCGCCTTCGACGACATCTCCCGGAACGTTGTGGCTGGTTCGCGGTCGAGGACGTCGACCGAGATGATCGCATCGACCTCGTCGTCCACGTGCCGACGGCAGAACTCGGCCTCGATCGCAACTCGACGTCGCTCACACTCGTCGGCGAGACGTTCGATCGGGAGCGCCTTACCGGGACGGACGCGGTCCAGATCGTCCCGCCCAAGTTCGGCGTCCGTCGGTGACCTCGCTCGTTCCGATCGAAATCCGGGACCGAAGCCCATGCGATGGACCGGGTGAGGAGAGTTCAGTGACCGACCACCTCCCTGCCGACCTACACCTCGACGAGATGCGTCATGCCGCGGCTCGCGCCGACGTCTCCCTGTCGCGTGAGTCCGCGTGGTCGGTCGGTATGCACGTCGAGCACTGCTGCCTCGCCATGGTCAAGATCCATCGGTCGCTGGTTGGATCGACGCCGCCCGCACCACGAGTCGGGTTTTCGCTCCGTCGTTGGATCGTGTTACGAATCCGTACGATCCCGCGCGGACGCGTTCAAGCGCCAGCCGCCGTCCTGCCGTCGAACGACTCAACCGCCGAACAGGTCCTCACGCTTGTGGAGAAGGCGACGAACGCGGTCGACGGGCTCCGTGACGTCCCGGCCGGCGCCTGGTTCGACCATCCGATTCTCGGCGTGTTGAAACGCGATCAGTGCATTCGGTTCCTCGCCGTCCACAACAAGCACCACCTGAAGATCGTCCGCCGAATCCTCCGCGCACGGAACCGGGACGCATCCTGAGCGGCGCGGCGAATCGCCGAAACCAGCACCGCGTCATCCGTTCGACCCAAGTTGTGGCTCGACTCGCGGCAGGAGGTCCATCGGCATCTGATCGCGGAAGAGCGCACGATCCATGCGTCGCTCGCCGTAGCCGCCACTCGGGATAGCGACGTCCTGTCGATCCGACTCGTCGTTTGTAGAAACCCGACGACGAATCGCGGTCCAACGAACAACGAACCGCAACAGGACAACCGGCTTCGCGAGCGAGCGCCGAAACCGGCGATGCGGCATGGAGCTTGCACGCTCGGACTGCTGGCAACGGTGGAGACGTGGAGCAGACCGAACCCATCACGGAGAACGATCCCGATGACGACATTCCAAGAATCCAAGTGGATCGGCATCACGGCAGCACTTCTCTGCACCGCGCAGCTGGCGGCGCAGAGCAACGACGATGAAAACCGGGACCGTGCACGCGAACGCATCGTCGAGTCGACGAGTGCATCCGACCGCACTGCGGTCCTCGCGGTGCACCAACGGTTTTTCGAGGCGCTCGAGCGCTGCGATGCGAAACGGGCGATGCACTGTTTACGCGGCTGCGACGGCAAGGACGAGAAGGGTGAGATCCGCGGCGACCCGTCGGACCCGACGATCCCGAAGCGAAGCGCGTCGCCGAGCGCGAACACCTACCGCCAGAAGGACCGCTCCGAACGCAACGGCGACATCACGATGATCGTCGCACAGCCTGACGGCAGCCTCGAACGAAGCACCAGCCCGAAGGCGGCGAAGCGCTGGATCCAGGGCTTGTGCGGCAAGGACTCCTCCGATTCCGACAAGTCGACCCGCATGAAGTCGAAGTCGTTCGACGTCTCGAACGTTCGCGCCCTCGGCGAGAACGGCACGTGGCTCGTGGTTTCCGACGTCTCGTGCACGCGCGGCGACGCGAAGGCCGACACCTACTACTGCACGATGATGATCACGCGCTGTGACGACTCCGCCGAGAAGCGCATCGACGACTCAAACGGCGAGCGCCAGACGATGTCCAGTGCCGGTTACAAGATCTGCCACGTCCACATGTCGCCTGCCGAGCCGCGCAACGGCGCAGTGACGCGCGACACGCGCCAGGCAATGCCGACCGACAAGATGAAGGCGCGCACGGAGTCCGACCCCGGCGATCGCTAAAGCGAAGCCGAGGCTTCGCGTGTCAATGCCCAAGTGCACCGGTGTGGCCTGACCGCCGGTGCGCCTTCTCGGACGGGGCTCCCGACGGCTGCTCTCGCGGCTCGGGTCTCCCGCAAACGCGGCACGGCGATTGCTCTCCGTGCCGTCATCACACGCCGAATCGATGACGGAAGGAGAACCGCATGACCTCTATCGAACGACTCGCCGCCAACCAAGCGCGGGCGCTCACCGAGCGCGGCGATGCGTGGCTCGTGTGCGCCTACGACGATCACGCCAAGTGCGAACGCAATCGGCTCGAGGGCGCGATCACGCTCGACGAACTACGCGCGCGCACCGCGGACGGTGCGAATGCCGGCGCGACACTGATCTTCTACTGAGGCTGACCAAACGACCAGACGGCCGCCGGTCGGGCGCGCCGCTACAACGACAAGGGATACGATTCCAAGGTGCTCGAGGGCGGCATCGAGGCATGGAAACACGCGGGGTTCCCAGTCTCGACGACGACCTGATCGACACCTGCGCGACACGAAAGGAGCGAACGACATGGAACGGATGGAGACCGTCTCGACGATCGTCGACCGGTTGACCGCTCGCGGATTCACGGCGACGTTTCGCGCGAAGGAGAATGGCCTCACGGCCGACGGGTCCTCCCGCATCGTCGCGCCGGAGAAGTTCCGGATCGACGAGATCGCGCGATACGAAGGGGACACGGACCCCGGCGACGAGACGATCGTGTTCGCGCTCGAATGCACCGAGACCGGCGAGCGCGGAACGTATGTCGTGCCCTACGGCCCAGCGATCCCGCCACACGACGCGGAGGCTGTGCGGCGGCTGAGCGAAATCGGCAAGCGGCGTACCTGATCGACCGCCCGACCTCGGGCCGCCGGCCGCGTGCGCGCTGTTCGTAGGCCTCAATCCGCTTGGGTAGGATCAAGTCGATCGAGCCCCAGTAGCCTCTGCCCCACCGCATCGATGTCGCGCGGCGGCAGGTAGGCTTACCGGGACGTGCCGCTACTTCGAGTGGCTGGATGCAGGGTGTGACGGGCAGATCGGCACGCTGTCACCCCACGAACCTTCAAGCGCGCCATCTTCGTAGTGCTCCACGAAAAGCGTTGCCCGGTCGTCTGCGCAATTGACGCGCAAGGTGTAGCCGCTGTGGATCGAATCGCCCCTCTTCTCGCCGACAAATGCGGTGGCTTCCTGCCCTCTCAGAAGGATGATCTTGGGCACCTGCACAATGCCGTCGTCGTCACGGATCGTCGCCTCGACGAGAATCTGATTCGGGTCGGTGTCCAGTGCGAGCGCGCGGGCATCGACCGGCATCTCACGAGCGCTGCACGACACAACGAAGACACAAGCCGCCAACACCAGCAATCGAATCGTGGTCATTCCCCACCTCCGCCACGATCATCGTCAGTTCTGTGGTGGCGGCTCAAGCTCCGACTTGCCGCCCTCGCGCGGCACCGCGTAGGATCGGCGCGACTCCTCCACCAGGCCAGCGCTCCTGTCGGGAACAACCAGAGTGTCGCTGAAGATCGAATCCTACAACCGTATCGCCGCCATCGGCGCCCTCGCGCTGATCGTGGCGACGGCCACACTCGCGTGGTACGGACACGGGGAAGGACCCGATCGGGCGGGCCGCCCCCTCGTCGTCGGTCGCGCCATGGCTGCATGTGCCTTGTACGTCGGCGGGATGTTCACCGTCGAAGCGCTGCTGCGGCGAACCCGAACGCTCGGCATCCTCGCGGGCACCGGTTTCACCGCCGGCTGCGCAGTCGGCGCGCTCCTCGGCCTCGCAGCGAGTTCACAGCTTCGCGGACCTTCGAGCTTCGCCTACCTCGAAGCTGCGTTCGGGCTGACTTGTGGTGGCGCGGTGACGGCGACGTGGGTGATTCGATCGTTCCCCACAGCGGCGCTCGACGGATTGTGTTCGCTGGCGCTCACGCTGGGGGTGTTCACTATGACCGTTGCCACGTTCGCTGTCGTGATCCCTGACGCACGGCGACTTCTCGACGCCGGCGACCAAGTGAATCCGGTGTGGCGCGTCATGCTCGCGCTCTACATCAGCGCGGCGATAGGGGTGCGCGGCGGACTTCGAAGATGGCCGCGCATCGTAGCTCCAATCATCGCGATGCTCGCGGCCTTCGGAGTCCTTTGTGCACTGGCAATCGCGGCGTGGTGGTCGGCCGCGCCTCGCGCACTGCCGTTGACGTGGGCCGCCGGCCTCGGACTGACGAGCGCCACGCTCGGTGTGCTGCTTCTTCGATGGGCCCTCGATCGGATTAAAATGACAACGGAGGCGCCCCGGGCGCGTGCTTGATCAATGCGTGGGATTCTGAGCATGGCTGCGGTCGCGGTAGTCGTTGGCTGCACGGGTCCATCAACGCACCGCGCCACAGCGAAGCCCGGCAGACGACGGAGCGTTCACCAGCCGCAGCGCACGCTGCGACGAACGAACGGCGACTCACAATCGCGCTCGCTCGAATCCGCGAGACCCTCGAGAACAGGTCGCTTACTCCGCAGCACTTCGTCGTGATCTACGGTGCTTTCTGGTGTCCGCCCAACGACCCCGCGAAGGCCGAGATCCGCAGGTTGTTCGGTGGTGCTCCACGGAGCGTGATCGAAGATCCGAATCCACGCTACGTTCGCGAGTGGTTCATGAACGCAATTCTCGCCGGCCCCGGAGGAACGATCCTGTCCTGCTTGAACCGCGAGCAGGTGCTACGGTCGATCAACCGCGTGTCGGCGCGGCGCCATGACGCCGGCTGGCCGCCACGATGGTGAGCCTAGGTTGACGGAGACTCGCGGATAATATTCTTCCGCTCCACCTTGCCACCTCGCACGGCGGCAGACGTCACCTAACCCCGGCGTCGTCGCCCCCATGGGCCCTCGAACTTGTATAGGTAACCGCCGACGAACCACCCGCCGACGGGAAACAAGACGAGCGCGAGCACGACGAGGACCAGGAGGCGTGGGAGGCTCCAATCGTCACCGCGGAGGAGCAACGACGCCATCGCGAAGAACAGCGCCGTCGCAACGCCCCAACGGAAGACGCCGTACTCCAGAATGAAGCGCCGGCGCCCACGCGCACGGCTCGCCTGCCATCGCTCTGCTCGGTTGGGCTGCATCAATACCAATCCACTTCACCAACGGACCACGACACCGTCGCGTCGCCTCACCGACTGCTGCCCTCTCTCAAAGTTGAACTCAACGCGGCCAAGTAACACCGGTCGCGATAGTCATCCTCACGTTGCGTCGTCCGGCCGTTTCCTGCAACGCCAAGAGCAAGCGACGTACCGCCGCCGTCGCTGTCCCAGGTCGTCCAGTCCTCATGCGGGCCCTGGAATGCCTGCATCCTGAACGTCCACCAATGATAACCCCGTCGAGAGCACATCGACGGTGCCACCACTGGAGTTCGTTCTGATCCTGAAGTGCTTGAGAGATCGCGGTACAAAGCCGCCGATCTTCCTCAACTCCTCGTCAAGCCCCTCAACGACCGGAGATTGCTCAATGATCGATCCGTCGAGAATCGACTCTGGTGCGACGATGTCGAGGTTGAGGTCGAGGAGCAGCTTGTAGCAGTCGAGGAACCGAAGAACCTTCTTGCTCGTCCTCACGGGTTGATACTCCTCGATGTAATCGAGAATGACGTCGACCTGCCGCAAGCCTGGCTCGACGAACCTGACAGCAATCGAGAGGATCTCGCTATCGTGAAGGTTGAGGTCTTCGAGCTTCGTCTCGCTCATGTCGGTTACCCCAAGCCGAAGCAAACCGTGGGGTCGATGCTGACCCGCTGCAGGAGGTCGCTCATCGGGTCTTTCCGGCACGCGCATCGGCTGTCGTCCCACCGCGTGCTGCCGTGGGCAGAATACCACACGTGGTCGGCCGCAAGGACGTGCACCCGGGAATGCACGCGGATTCGGGCGTCGTCGTAACCGGCGGCTCTCCCATCGTTTACTCCAACCGTTCGACGGCCTCCTGAACCGTAGGCCGCGGGTTCGGATCCTGCCGAGGACGCCAGCGTTCGGAAGGCGCCCCGTCCGGGGACGAGGACGATCGAACCAACTGGGTCGGGCGTTCGTAGCTCCCGTTGGAGGAATCATGCCAACACGTCGGCTCGCAATCTTGGCCCTTCTCGCAACAAGCCTGGGCGCACCCGCCCAAGATCCGGCGAGCCCGCAGCGTCGTGTGGTCGACTTCTCGAAGCCGCCGCGGCAGGGACTCCTGCTGCTGGTCGAAAAGCGCTTCGACAGCCATGTCCGCTGGCGAAGAACGCAAGACGACATCAAAGAGCCGTTCACAGGAGAGAACGAGTGGGCGCTCCGTGAGTCGTTCTTGAACGAGATCACCGGCACCCGGACCAATCGCGTCGTCTCGATCTGTCGCACGTACGGGATTTCGGCAGAGCGGGCGATGCCGGACCGGCACGAGCTTCGCGAGCAAGAGCGTACCACGCCGCTCATGGGTAGCCGGATTCGCGTGAGGTGGAACGCCCGCGACGAGGCCGCACTCACCTACGAGAAGTGGGGCACGTGGGGCACGTCACGCCCCGCGGGGCGACACGTTCTGAACCGCTTGTCCGTCGCCGAACTGAGAGCGCCGATCCTCCCCCTTGCCCCCCACCGACGACGAGTCGGTACCGTGTGGTCCACGGATGCCAAGGCGTTGTGCAAGCTCGTCTTCGGGCCGCACTACGGCAACCTCGAAGGGGCGGCGTCCATCAAGCTAGTCTCTTGCGGTACCTACCCCGGCTTGCATGGGCATCACGCGGAACTTCACGTGACGCTTACGGCGCGCCATGGCGCGACGCGCTCCTCACGGATCTCGTGCCGATGGACGGGCAAGGCCCTCTACGACTTGAGCCACAGGATCGTCGTCGAGTGCGCGGGTACCGGCCTTGTGAGTAGCTACCATGCGAGCGGGGGCAGCGACTACACCGCGACGTCCACGCTGACTACGCGGGCATCCGGCGTAGTCCTCCGGGAGGGGCTCTGAGTCAGCGGCATCGCTACGTCCCCATCGCACTCGGCACCCCGATTCCTCGTTGGGTGGTCAGCGTCATGGTATCCTCAGCCGGCGGGCGCCTCTTGTCGACCCCCGCGCCGAGGAGGTACGCATGAAGATCGTAGTACTCACTCTCGTGATGGCCGCCACGGCCTTCGGCTCGAGCACTGCATTGACCGCTCAAGCCGCCAGTGTCATCTGCGGCAACGTCAACGGCAGGCTCTACCGGTTCTTACCCGGTGAGGACTGGGCTCGAGGTGGTGCCTTCGGAAACTACGTGCTCGCGGGGCGACATCAAACCCACGTCACGCCGGACAATGGACACAGCGACCAGTTCATCGTCTCCGTCGCGTCGAGCGGCTTTTCCACCGGCGAGTTGATTCGCGTCGGTCCGAGCGGCAATTCGTCGACGATCGTGACGAACGTCGGTTCGACTCAGACGCGAATGGACGAGAACGGGGATCTGGTCCTCAGCACACCAGGGCTCCTCCTCAAGTGGCAACTCTCGACGCGCGCGATCTCGACGCTGCTCGTGACCAATCGTATGGCCCTGGCTGACCGTGACATCGCGAGCGGCGACTGGGCGGTCTGCGATGGCTCTCAGTTGCTCCTATACGACCCCACCGTCGGCGCCGTCGTGCGGGCTTTGCCTACCGGGATCCCGCAGCCGCTTGCGTTCGGCGTTCGACAGAACTCGGACGATGCCTACGCCGCAAACGATCGTCTGTTCCGAATCAACGTCCGCACGGGTGCCGCCACGACGCTCCCCGTGTTGTTAGGTACCGGCGCGGTGGCCGACCAGGCACTTGCGTTCCACCCCGGACAGGACGCAACCGGGGGCTTCATGTACGTCGCGAGAAAAACCGGCCCTACGACCAACTGGGTCCTCGCCTTGGATCGCAATGGCGTGACGACGCGAATGATCGGCCCCTTCGGCGCTCAGATCACTGCAATCGCGTTCGAGCCGCCAGGCTTTCTCGGAAGCCTACGGTCCCGGCCGTTCGACTACGTACTCCATGTTTCCTTTCCGTCGGAGTACTTGCGGCGCTACGTCGTGGCGGTCGGGCTGTCGGGATCGCGACCGGGGATTCGATTGAACGACGGGCGACTGCTCGGACTGAACCCCGATGCAGCGACGATGCTCGGCTTGGCCGGCCGTCTCGCTCCGATCCTCACAGGTGACAGCGGCACCCTCGACTTCCGCGGCCGCGCGCAGGCTCGCGTGGACCTGACCGCGTTCGCCCAGGTCCTCTCGGGCGTACGACTTTGGGCCGTCGCGGTCACGTTCGAGCCGAACACACCGAGAATCGCGGCGATCAGCCATCCCGTTGTCATCGTCCTGTAGGCCGCCCCGCAGCAGTCGATGGAATCGACGCGATGGTCAACCGATTCACCGACCGCTGCCGGTATGCGATCGGCCAGGCCGCTGACGGGTTCTGGACGGAGGAGAACGAATCGTGGACGCCTTTCACGTAGCGCTGATTGTCGCGACTATGCTTTGCACCCTGGTGGCCGGGTTCGTCTTCGCGTTCGCGGTCGTCGTGATGCCCGGTATACGGGGCTTGGGCGACGGAGAGTTCTTGCGCGCGTTCCAGGTGATGGATGGGGTGATCCAGAAGCGGTCCCCGATCTTCATGCTGGTTTGGGTCGGTTCGGTCGTCGCGTTGATCACGTCGACCGCTCTGGGTTTCGGGCGACTGGACGACACCGGACGTGTACTCATCGTCGCGGCACTGGTCGTGTTCCTCGGCGGTGTTCAGCTTCCCACGGCCGTGATCAACATTCCGTTGAACAACAAGATCCAGACACTCGCGATTGCCGACATGGACCCGGAAGCAGCAGCGTCGGCGCGACGAGACTTCGAGTCGCGGTGGAACGCTTCCAACTCGACCAGGACGGTCCTGGCTTGCGCGGTGTGCGCAACCCTCCTGATTCTGCTGCTGAGGCTATGAGCACGACCGCCTTCGGAACGATCGAGACGTCGCTCGCGCCAACGGCTCCCGCCACGCCACCCCCTCAGTAGCCGCGGGGCGCGTATCGCGACGTGTCCTGGTCACCCGAGTCCTCGACACGGCGTAACGGCGACTCGCCGACAGCCCTTGACGGGTGTGGCACCTCGTCCTGTGCTCGCTCGACGATCCGCGGACGCCGACGAGCGAGTCCGAGCAGCAGGACGCCGAACACGAGCCAAACGGCACCCTTGAACACGTGCGCCTCTCGCTGACGAGCCGACTCGCTGTTGACCGCTTTCGCGAGCCAGTCCATCCCTCCCGTGTCAGACCCGAGCGGTAGGCCAACAGGAACGCCGCGATTCGTCGCGCCTGGTGCGGTGCCGCCGGCTGCCGTCCTGTCGACTTGCGAGAGCAGTGCGGTAGCGAGTTGACGGCCCAATGTGCCCTCCGGCGGGAGACTCGCGCTAAGATCGTCGTCCGCGAACAGCGCCGACTCCGCCGCCTGCACGAAGTAGTACGTCGAAATGCAGATCAGGATCAACCCCACAGCGTGGGTTACGGTGGCTTTGGTCGCTTCCATGGCGCGTCGATTCTACCGGGCGGGAACGCCGCCCGCCATTGGTCGTCCCCCAAGCTACCGCCCTCGCGCGGCGGCGGGCGGGATCGATCTCATCCGCCGAGACGCGCGGTAGCCGATCGTAGTGTTTCTCGGGCTTTGGCGTCCCTCTCGGGTCGACATGCGAGAAGCGCGCGAAGGAGACCGATCGCTGGCTCGTGAAACCCCTTCCGATGGGCTGCGGCCGCAACGTCGACGCCAAGTTCGACGTCGGCCCAACGATAGCTGGGCGTGTACCGCACGTCCTCCGCGAGACGCAGCAATTCCGCGCACGCTCGCTCATACTGCGTGTCGTCGTAAAGGAGTCGCACTCGCGTGAGCTTGAGTTCCAGCACCTCGGGCCGCAGACGCCCGATGCCGCGCGACACGTCGTTCTCCGTGGGGTGCACGCTGGTGCCGGTGATGAACGCCGCCGGGTTGCGGGCGAGATACTGAACCCCCGGCGGGCAGTCGACGAAGCGGAGGCCGTTGCGGAGGTGCGGCTCGAGCGCATCGCATCCAGCCAGTGCGCCTGGCGTACGCCCAAGGGCCGCCAATGCTCGTACTCGCTTCAACTCGAGTCGCCGAGCAACGTTCGTCGACGCCGCACCACCACGTGCCTGCAACGACGATTGCGCACGATCGAAGTGCTTGCTCGCGCGCTCCCGATTCCCCAGCAAGCCCGCGCAGATTGCGAGTTCCAGGTCGAGTGATACGACAAGCCGATCCGTCGATGGAAACCGCTTGATGGCGTGCGCGCGTGTGTGAACAGCCATGCTCTCGGCTGTCCGCAATGCCCCCAACTCCCGGTGCACGCGAGACAAGGAAAGCCTCACTTCGAGTGTGTCGCGAGCGGTGTGCCCGTGCAAGTCCTCGTAGCGGGAGGCGACCCATGCGTAGACATCACGCGCTACCGTGAGTTCGCGAGTGACCTCGTGGCATCGGCCCCAGTGCTCCTGCGACTCGGCGTAGCTCGGCGCGCCCTCACCCACCAGCTCCTTCAAGCTCGCCGTTCCGTGTGCCAAGTACCCTGACGCGCCGTCCACAAGACCGAGCTCGACTCCGGCCCTCGCCATGCGGATGCAGACCAAGAGGCGTCGATGGTCCAAGAACCCCCAGACGTCTTTGCCCTCGTTGTTCGCCTCGAAGAGGTGCTCCGCAGCCCATTTCCAGTTGCCCGCTTCGTACGCCAGGTAGCCCATCCGCTCGCTGAGCTCGACGAGGGTTCGAACGTCGCCTGCTTCCTCCCGCAGCCTCCCGCTCGCAAGGCGCATGGCGTCGTCGGATTCGAGCCCCCCGGAGGCCACGGCAAGCCGTAGCACCCGGTCGTGCGCGCGCAGCGCCGAGGACGACCGCTCCGCCTCCGCAACAAACCACCACACGGTGAGAGCCGCGGCCGCAATCACGACCAACACAAGCACGATTCCCGGCTTCATCGGATGTTCCCTCGCGTTGGCGGGAGGACGCAAGCGAGGCGCCCCCTCGACGTCGCTCAGCCAGTGCACCCATCATCGCCCGACCACGAGCCACAAACCGCCGGACAGATCGAATCCGCGGGCCGCATCGGTGGGTGCGAAGAGGGCTTGCGCGGAGAGTGGCGCGCCGACGAGCGCTGCGAGATTCGGCACAGCCCCGACGGTGTTGCTCCAGGTCGAGGCGGTCACCGGCCACGCCCCGACCAACGCCATCGACGATGGATCGACGAACACGCGACAGGAGGCACCGAGCGATAGCGGCCGCGGATGCCCGCCGGCGACGAACAGGTTCACCGACGACCCCACGAATGCGTCTCGACCGTGAAAGCGGATCGGCGCACCGAGGACCGGGTCATCCATCGAGAGTCGCGGCACGCGAGTTCCGCCGCCGCACCCTCGTCCGATCGATTGAACGCTCGCCCCGGGGTCAACCGACCAGAGCTCCCGCCCCGCCGCGTCGCCATCAGCGGCAAAAACGACGCGCCCACGCGACAACACGAACCCATCGGGCGCTGACGACAAGAACCCTGGCACCATGTCGGCCACCTGTTTCGTGCCGGCTGCGGTCCCGTCCGTTACCCAGAGTTCCTTTCCGGTGACCCCGTCGTCGGCTTGAAAGTAGACGAAGCGACTGCCGGTGGTGGCTCCGGGGAGAAGCCGGGAGCTCGTCGCGCCTGGATAGATGTCTTTCAGCGGACGCGTACCTGCGACCGTGCCGTCGCTTATCCAAGGTTCGGTGCCGGTGCCGCCTCGTGCGGCCGTGAACAGCAGGCTCGACCGCCCAATCGGCCGCTCCGGCGTGCTGACGACGGTTTGCCCATCGGTCAGTGCGACCGTCCCGGCTACGGTGCCGTCGGTGCCCCAGAGCGTGGTTCCGACGGTGAAGAAGAGGTTCGCGCCGGATGGCGTCAGGTAGCGCGGCCTGCCGCCTTGCCGTCCAGCGGTGAACTCGTAGAAGAGTTGCGTCCCCGGCGCGGTGCCATCCGTCACCCAAAGCTCTTCACCGCGAACACCATCGTCGCCCGCGAAGTAGATCCTCCCGGCGAACTCGACGAAATAGGCAAGGCTCGAAGAGCTCGTCGGGTTGACGTCGACGACCTTTCGCGTATTTGCTGGCGTACCATCCGTGGCCCACAGCTGCCATCCACTGCTGGAATCGTATCCGGCGTAGTAGAGCGTAGTCCCGAGAACCGCGAAGCTGACCGGGCTCGTGGAGCCTCCGACCGTCGGCGCCGTCAGCGGCTGCGTGCCGGCGAGTGTCCCGTCGGACACCCACATCTGCGATCCCATCGACGTCACGGCGTGGAAGATCGCCCGGTTCTTCAGGACCGCAAAACCAGCAAAGCCGCCGGTGAATGTCATCAGCGACGTCGTGCTCTGCGTCGTGGCGTCGGTCCGCCACACTTCGTTGCCGTTGGCCTGGAAGAACACCTGCCGCTCAGCCACGGCAAGGCGCTTCAGGTTTGAGGACGACGGTCCCGGCGAGACGTCCTTGACCCGTATCGTGCCGGCCGCGGTGCCGTCACTACGCCAGAGCTCTTCCCCCACCTGACCGTCGTCCGCGGCGAACAACACGACGCCGTTGAAGTCGACGAGCTCCACCGGATTGGATGCCAACGTGCCGGGCGGAGGCGGCGAGAGGTCGATCGTCAGCATGGTGCGATGCGCCGTGCCGTCGCTGGACCACGGTTCGTCGCCCGTCGTGCCGTCGTTGCCATCGAACCACAGTCGATTGTTCGCCACGCGAATACCCTGGAACCCCACCCCCGAGGCCGGGCCGGGATTCGCGTCGAGGACCAACTGCGTCCCCGCGAACGTCCCGTCACTCCTCCAAAGTTCGGTGCCGATGCTCGGGGCCGACGCCTGGAAGTAGAGAACGCCGTTCAAGACGCTCAGCGATCGCGGCGTGCTGCTCCCGGACGGGTGGATGTCGCGCACCACCGAAGCCGTGCGGCCGTTGAAGCGGAACAACTCGAACCCCGTCGTCGGCGTCGACCCCGACACGTAGACGGAGCCTTGGTAGGCGACGAGCTCCGACGTTGCCGAGACCGAAATCGACGTTGGCTGTGTGCCGGCGGCCGTGCCATCGCTGATCCAAACGCTCCGCGGCGAACTGTTCGGGACGAAGTAGAGTAGTCCCGATGCGGCCACCCACCGCTGCGCAACGCTGCCGACGCTCGTGACGAACGTCGTCGGATTGCTCGTACCGTCGCTGCGCCAAATCCAGCCGGAGCGGTTGCACAAGAGCAGGTAGTTCGACGTAGCACCGAGCGTCTCCGGGGGCGAAGCCGCCGGTGTGATCAACGTCAGGAAGGTCGTTGTCGCACCGTCCGTCTCGTACAATCCCCACCCCGATCCCGTGTCTGCTGTGAAGTACAGCTTGTTGTTGCTCACCCCGAGAGCCCGCGCACCCGATGAACCACTGCCCGGCACCAAGTCGACGACGACTTGGGTTCCGGCCACCGTGCCGTCGGTGCGAAACAGCTCCTTGCCGACAGTCGCATTCTCCGCCCCGAAGTAGATCCATCCGTTGAACGCGATCGGATACCGCTGATCGGCAACACCGGCGAGGAGCGTCGTGCCCGCCGCGGTGCCGTCGCTCAACCAGATGTCGGGCGCGGTCGAGCTGTTTCCCGTGAGGCCGACGAGCCCGTTCTTCGCGGCAAGTAGAACGCGGGAGAACCCGTTCGGCCCAGGAACGGTGTCCTTGACAAGGGTGGTGCCGGCGGCCGTGCCGTCGGTCACGAAGACCTCGTAGCCGGTCGTCGGCGTCGTCGCTAGAAAGTAGGTCTTTTGCCCGAGTGCAACGAAGCCGCGCGGGCTACTCGACGGGTTCGAGCCCGTCGTCGTGTTGATGTCCGCGACCCGCACGGGCACCTGCGCGCCGACTGCAGTCGCCAGAACGAGAAATGCAGCGAACAACGAGCGGGAGGTAAGCAATGCGATCCCCTTCTGAGCTTCGACCGGACTCCGGAAGGAGCCCCCATGCCACACACCCTACACCAGTACGCACGAGTCCGTCGACGTGCCGGCACCTTGCCGCCCTCGCGCGGCGGCGGGCAGCGTGTAGCTGCCCCAGGTCGGTCGCGAGCGCCGGCCATCTTTGGTAGAACGAATCCATGCGCCGGTTGCCATCCCGAGAAATGCCGCCCGCTCCGTCGTACGCCCCAGGCATGTCCGCCTGCATCGCCGCGGGCGCGGGTATCTGTCTCCTGCTCGGAGTAGGCGCCCTGATCTGGGCCGAGCCCCGTTTCTGGTTCTTCGTTGCTCTCGCGATCGTCGCCTACGCGACGTTGGCAGTCATGGACTCTCGGTACCGAGCCCGTCAGCGCGAACTCCGAGAAATGGAGTCGATCTGCACATTCGCCCGGTCCTTCGATTGCCGAGAGACCGACACATGGGTGATTCGCGCTGTCTACGAAGAGGCCGTCGTGCGTACCAGATACCCCGTTCGTGCCGCCGACAGCCTGACGCTGGTGGGCGACGCGGAGGCTCTCGACGACTTCGTCGATGATGTGGCGTTTCGGTGCCTTCGTTCCGTCGATGCGATCGACTGCGATGCCGCCGAGACCGTTCAGACGATTGGCGAACTTGTCACGTTGCTGAGCCGGCAGCCGCGCGAAGCCCAACCGGCATAGGCGTTGCGCGAAACCGCCGATCCCGGCGAATCCGGCGCGTGGGTGTCTGCGAAAGCCGCCTGCAATGTGGGAGTCGAAGACCTTTCGCGCCGTGTCGCTACCGGGACTCCTGGCGCTGTGCGTGGCGGCGGCGGCCGACGCGCAACCGGCGGAGCCGCCGGGCGGCGGCTGGACGATCGTCCGCGCGCGGATCGACGCCGCGGTGGTCGCCGATTCCGATTTCGAGGACGCGCGCGGAAGCCTCTCCCTCCGCACCGTCGTCGGCGAAGTCGGGTCGATGCTCCCGCTCGCGCGCTCGACGCTCCTCGGCCCGCGGATCGCTTACCGCAACACGCGGGTCGACTTCGACGATTTCGTGCTCGGGGGACGCCGCACGAGTCCGTTTGACACAATCCACGAGTCGTCGGTCGGCGCCCAGCTCATCCAGCGCTTCGGCGAACGCTGGAGCCTCCTCGCAATCGGTGGCGTGACGAACGCGATCGCCGACGGCGCCGACGTCGAGGACGGCTGGAAGCCGCGCCTGTTCGCCGTCGTGAACTACCGCGTGTCCGACACGCTGACCGTCGGGCTCGGACTCGGCGGGACCTACGACCTCGACGACGAGGTGCGCGGGTTTCCGGTGCTGAGTCTCGACTGGCGCCCACACCCGCGCTGGCGGGTCGAAGTGCGAAACGACGTGACGATCGCCGCGCTCGTGCACGAGCCGACACGGCTCGAGGTCGGCCTGACCGCGTCGTTCTCGGGCCGGTTCGGCGACCGCACCTTCCGCCTGTCCGATCGCGGTCCGCTGCCAGGCGGCATCGGGGAGATCGAGGCGCTGGCCGCCGGCGTCGACCTGCGCATCGCACCGAGCGACCGCGTCGACCTCCGGCTACTCGTCGGCGCGGTGACGTCATATTCGCTCACCCTTCGTGCACGCGATGAGACCCGCGTGTTCGACGAGCGGATCGACGCGGCACCGTTCGTCGCCGTCGAGGCGGTGGTTCGGTTCTGATGACGCATCGCGCACGTATGGGTGGCGCGGCGGCGGGTATCGGCAGTTCAGCCGATCGAAGAAAGGCCCCACCCCAACATCCGGAGTGATGACAACGTCGCGCACGCAAAGACCACGATCGGGACCGCGGCCGCGACGCGACACACCCCGCTCATCGCGAGTGCGCTCGCAATCCCCAAGTAGGGAACGAAGATCGCCACTGCCAGGGCGTAGTTCGGGGCATTCATGTTGGTGGTGTGTACGCCGAAGACGAGGATCGGGCTGAACAGCGGCTCCAACAGCACTGCGCAGTCACGCAATTCGAGGCTCCGGTACGACGTCGAGTAATAAAGCACGAACGCGACGTACGGGATCCACGGCAACAACGTCGCCACCAAGTTCGCAAGCACCGCCCGCAGCGCCCGGCTGGCGAGTCGTGGCTCGGTGCCACCCCGGCCCAGAAAGCTCCGCAATCCGACCACGACGAGTGAACGGTCCCCTGCGATGAGAACGTAGGCGGCGGCTCCAACCGAGCCTGCGAGAGCGAGCGCGAGAAACCCAAGGGCCACGAAGCCCAGGGCGACAGCGTCCACGGCACGAGCCCTTCTCCGCCGGAACACCGAGTTCCGGACGAACCCGCTGCAGCCGAACGGCTCCCCCCACACTACCTGGGCTCGCGCAGCGGCGGGTAGGATTCGAATCCAGACTCGAGACGGGAAGCGATGTGAATCCACTTGGTGATGGCCGGCTGCGGAGCCCCCCGACTGCTACGGCCGGTGCTCGAGGCACGACGCCTCGTAGCGCACGAGCGAAGCCGGGTGGCAGGCTGCCGCCGGGTCGAAGATCACGCCGGCAAGATGAACCGGAGTGCCGTTGAGTTGTCGCCCAGGCGCGCTGATGCAGCCGCGCCGCGGGATGACCGAGTCCGCCTTTACGCTACACCAACCCGGAGAGCAGCGCCGAGCTTTCGTCGCGTCCGCGAGGATCGCGAGTTGCTTCGATGCCCATCGAGTTCCCTCTCCCGCCAAGAGCCCGACCAGGGCAACGCGGGATGCGTCCGGGGCGACGCATCGTTGCGGCGTCGCGTGCAGGACCGACGCGTCCTCAATCGCGCCGACGGCCGACGCGCGGCGGGTTCTACAACAGTGTGCAACTTATACACCGGTCGCGGCCAAGGCGGATCGATTGCAGCGGTCATCGCGCGCTCGCGCGGCCGGAGTAGACGGCACGACACTTGCGGCGGCATTTGCTCCGCGGCCACCCGAGCGCCGCGTCGAGCCGGCAACCGTGATGCCGGGCTTCCGAGCCGTAAACCCGAAGGAAGAGAGTGCGCCGATGGAGAGTGTCGCCCGCGTCACCGAGATCAGTTGCAAGTCCGACAAGAGCTTCGACGAGGCCGTGCGCATCGGGATCGAGCGTGCGTCGAAAACGCTCCGCAACGTGACGTCCGCTTGGGTCAAAGACATGCGCGTCAGCGTCGAGAACGGCAAGATCAAGAGCTACCAGGCGAATGTCCTCGTGACGTTCGTCCTCGACGAATCCTGAGCCGATGGCTGCCCGATTCGACGTGATCGTGATCGGCGCCGGCCAGGCCGGCGTGCCCCTGGCGTTCAAGTTCGCGAAGCGCGGCAAGCGCGTCGCCCTATGTGACCGCGCGGACCCGGGGGGCAGTTGCCTGAACCACGGGTGTATCCCGTCGAAGGCCCTGCTCGCGTCCGCACACGCAGCGCAGGCCGCCCGGGACGCGACGAAACTCGGCGTGTCGTGCGCCGTCGACGTCGACTTTCCGCGGGTGATGTCTCGACTTCGCGAGGTGCGCGACCGCAAGGTTGAGGGCCTTGCGACGTCGATCGCGGAGAGCGACATCGAGTGGTTCGCCGGAGAGGCGTCGTTCACCGAGTCCGGCGCAATCCGTATCGACGGCCGGACGATCGAGGCGGACACGATCGTCGTCGACACGGGCAGCCAAGCGCGCATACCCGACATCGACGGCCTCGCGACGCTCCGCGAGTCGATGCCCGAGCGGATCCTGACCGATCGCGAGCTGTTCGAGCTCGAGACGCTGCCCGGTCGGCTCGCTGTGCTCGGCGGCGGAGTGATCGGCGTCGAGATCGGACAGGCGTTCGCACGGCTCGGCAGCGACGTCACGATGATCGAGCACGCGGATCGGCTGCTGTCGAAGGAGTCCGCGGCCGTCTCCGGAATCGTGACCGCGGCGCTGCGCAACGACGGGATCGACGTGCGCCTCGCGACGCGGATTCGCCGCGTCCGATCCGAGGGCCGTGCGATCCGCCTCCAATCCGAAGACGGCGGCGAGATCGTCGCCGATGCGGTGCTACTCGCAACCGGTCGCACGCCGAACACGACCGCGCTCGCGCCCGAGCGCGCCGGCGTGACGCTCGACGACCGAGGCACGATCGTGATCGACGACCGCTTTCGCACGTCGCGCGACGGGGTATTCGCGGTCGGCGACGTCGCCGGGCAACCGAAGTTCACGCACGTCGCCTGGGAGGACCACCTTCGGCTCGAATCCGTTCTCGAGGGTGGCGACCGTCGACGTGACGACCGCGCGCTCGCCTACGCCATCTTCTGCTCGCCCGAGGTCGGTCGAGCTGGCCGAGCCGGCGATGATGACGGCGACGACGACGTCCGCGTCGAGCGACGGGGCGCCGACCGCATCCAGCGCATGCAGACCGACGCCGTCGAGGACGGCTTTCTCGAGCTCGTCGCGGACCGGTCGAGCGGAACGCTGGTCGGGGCGACGGTCGTCGGGCCGACCGCGTCGGAGACGGTCCAGGTCCTCGTGCCGTTGATCGAGTCGAAGGTGACGTGGCGCGACCTAGACCGCGCGGTCCTGATCCACCCGACGTACGCGGAGAACCTGCGGTCCGTTGCCCGGGCGTTCGCCGGTTGAGCGGCGCCGATCCCGCCGGCGGGTACGACCGCGCGTGGTCGCGTTCGGTCCCGGACCTGCAACGGCCGACCTGCGCGGCATGCGGCGCGGACACGTGGTTCGAGCAGAAGCGACTCCCGGGATGGCAGCCGGTCCGCATCCTGCTGCCGGCGCCGCGCTGCGACGGGTGTCAGCGGGATGACGCGTCATCAGATGCTGTGGGTCACCGAGATCCTCATGTCGTGACGCTTGTAGATCGATAGCCGCCCGGGGTCGTGCCCCTCGGCGATCAGCGCCTCGATACGGCGCTCGACCTCCTTCGGCGTGCCGTAGCCTTCGGCCTTGTCGCCGACGAACAGCAGGAACGGCTCGCTCGCGCGCGTGTGTCCGGTCCGGATCCGCGCGGTGCGCGATCGGCGAACCGGGCGTTTCGTGACCGTGCGCGTCCGCTTCTCGACGACCGTGCGCTGCGGGAACACGAGTTTGAGATCGCGAAACGAAATTCCGCTCCCGAACTTCGCCTTCACCTCCTTCTGGAGGCCGGCCACCGTCGTCGTTCCGGCCCGATACCGCTGCTTGGCGTATACGATCTTCTGTTTTCGGATCTTGTCCATGGTGCCTCCGGATTCGCTGTGGGCGACCGCCGCGACAGCGCCGGTCCCACATCTCACCCGCAACGAGCGGGCCGGGCGGAACGAAAGCCGAGCTCAAGCCGACCGATCCGCGTCTCGCTGCGCAACCTCGCCAAGCAGTCGCCAAAGCTCGTCCATGTCGATCGGCTTGACGAAATGCGCGCGGAACCGCGACTCCTTCACCCGCCTCGCTGTCGCCTCATCACCAAATCCGGTCATTGCGATGGAAACGACCGGCTGCAGCTTCGGCTTCGCAGAAACCGCGTCCAAGACGTCAAACCCGCTCATGTCGGGGAGGGCCAGGTCCAGCAGGATGACGTGAGGCCGGAATCGGCTGACGGCGTCAACGAACGCGTCCGGATGCTCGACCGGCTGGCGACGCAAATGCGCGAGACGTCATCCTTCGGGCGCATGACCGAGCGAGTGGATGAACTGCGCGAGCACGCTGCACGACTCCGTGAGCTTCTTGCTCACCTGAACACGACCGACAGCCCTGCCCCAACCGAGTAGCGTCTGCTTTGCTACAGGGTCAGCGGCCTACGGCCATCGTCAGCGATGAGCTGACCTCCCGCATCTCTGGCAATGATGGGTTGAGCGCGACCGCGACAAGTGTGTAGCGCGTGCCGACGGGTATCCACGACGGGACTTCGGGCGCGTAGGCCGTGACGTCAACGGATCGGTCTTGTCACACATTCCTCGACCCGGCTCTCCGGCCCCCCGGCTTTCGACGCGACTCCGACACCTCACAGCGATCATCGAGGAACCGGAAGCAGTTGCGGTTGCTCGGGGCGCCGGGTACCCTGCGGGCGGTCATCGGAGTCGGGCAACGGAGCGTAACGTCATGACGACACTCCACTCATGTCATCGCACATGGCTCGCCTGTGCCCTGCTCGCAATTTCCGCGAGTCTCGCCGCGACTCAGAACCATCGTGGCGACCTCGTATTCGTCGAGCCGGCCGACGGCCGCTTCTACAGCGCCTCCTATCTTTTTCGAGTCGATCCAGCCGGCACAGTCAGGACGTGGTTTGCCATCCCTGTTGGCCAGAACCGTGCCGGTGCCCGCTCGTACGGGGCGTGCATGGACGCCGACAACAGGGGCTACGTCGCAACCTACGGCGACTGTGGCATCGGGCCACCGACGAATTGTCCGGGGGGCGTGTTGTTCATGGACCCGAGCGGGCTCATCCGCGCCACCGTCGCCGGGCTTGGATTCGTACAGGACGTCGTCCTCGAGCCCAACGGGGAGTACGCCGTGCTCCAGCAGCGAGACGCCCTCGACCCAGTCAGTCGACTGTTTCGGGTCAACGCGCTTGGCGCCGTGACCACGCTTGTCGCGGGATCGCCTCTCGACCTGCCCACCGCGCTGATCCATGACGACGCGACGGGAAACTACATCGTCGCCGATCGAGCCGCGCTGCTCGCGATCAGTCCCGACGGACGACAGATCACGACGTTGACCACGCTCCCGACCGGCGTGGCGCGCCAGGTCACGCGACATCTGGGCACGGGCGACTACTTCATTGCGCACGAAACGGCAGGACTGCTTCGCTACCGCCCAGGTGGCAGCGTCACGACCCTGCTCAGCACGAAAACGACGGCCGTGGTCGCGGACCGTGCGAGCGCCGCGATGCCGCGGATCGCTTTCAGTGGAACCGCGCTCGGCTACTTGGATCTGAGGACGTCAGCCGTCACGACGCTGGGTAACTACGGACCGAGCCGCGCGACGCACGTCTTTCGGCACGCGGATCGCAACGTCGTCACGACTCGACCGACGGCAGGATACTGGTCGGTTCAACTGGACTTTCCGGGGGAGCGATCCAACGGTTGCGTACTCGCGCTCTCCATCTCCGGACTCGGCGGCGGCACGCCACTCGCAGATGGACGATCAATACCGATTCGAACCGATGCGATCACCGCACTGTCGCTCCAGGGCGCACTCGGTGGCATCCTCCAGGTGCATGGAGCCCGGCTGGACCGCCAGGGGCAAGGCTGGGCACGCCTCGATCTGCGGCGCTTTCGTCACCTCGCCGGACTTCGCGTCTGGATCCAGGTCCTGACCTTGGACCCGTGGGCGCCTCTGGGAATCGCCACGATCGCAGATCCAGTCGTGGTCGTTCTATGAGGCCATGCCGTGCACAACTCCCTGCAAGCACGTGCCACCCGTCACGAAACTCGATCCTGTCGCAGCTCGCTTGCGGGAGGCCAACGCGTGCCGGTATGCTCCCGATGGGCAGACTCGCAAAAGGAAATCTCATGCGATGTCTCCTCGCGCGAATCCCCGTTCTCGCCCTTGCGGTCCTCCTCCCCCACGTCGACACGGTCCGGGCTCAGCCCCTCGGGACCGACCTCCTGGTCTGCGATCACGTCGGGACAGTCTTCCGCATCACGCCATCGGGCCAGTTTTTCACAATTGGGTCCTACGGCATGCCGGGACGGTTCATGTGGGACCTCACGCCTGACGCACTCGACCAAAATGTCATCGCCTCGTTCGCGGCTTCGAGGCTCTGGACCGGCGAACTGCTGTCCATCGATGTCACGAGCGGCGCCGCGACCACGTTGGTAACGGGGATCGGCGCGGCGAAATGCGTGCTCGACGAAAACGGCGACTTCATCGTCAGCGGATGGCGCGATGTGGTGCACGTCAACCGCGCCGGCACCGCCACAACCCTCTACACCGCGTCGGCGGCGACTCCGCTGGTCGACCGAGACGTCTCGACCGGGAACTGGCTGATCGGCGTGGGAACCGACCTCCTGCACTACGACCCGAGCGCAGCGACCGTCAGGACCATCAACGCGAATCCGGTCGGGATGTTCGCGATGGTCGCGGATCCGACGACGACAGACGCGTACTCCGCGGACTTCCGGATCTACCGCCACGACACGACGAGCGGCATGACGACGATGCTGCCGCCGCTCCTCGGCCAGAACACCGTCGGGGACCGGGCCATCGTCCTTGACCGTGCGCCGGGCTCCGCGGGCGAGTTGCTCTACGTCAACCGGCTGGTGGGAGCGCAGCATCGAATCCAGCGCGTCGATCGCAATGGCGTCGTGATCTCGAGCGTCGGCTCCTTCCCCAACGAGATCACCGGGATCGTGTTCGATCGCAGCCGCAACCTGGGCCCTCAATTGGTCACGCCGCCCAACGACCGAGTCGTGCACGTCGGATTCGCCAACGCGGTTGGGCGACCGTTCGTCGTCGCATTCAGCCTGTCCGGCACGACCCCCGGCCTACGCTTGCCGGATGGGCGGCGGGTGGCGCTGAACGCCGATGCGCTGACGGCAGCGACCTTGGTCGGACCTCTGTCACCGTGGCTTTCCAACAATACCGGTATCTTGGACGCGAGGGGCCGCGCCAGTGTCACGCTCCGGTTGAACGGATTCGGCAACAGCATTCGTGGTGTGCGACTGTGGGCAGTGGCGATCGCGTTTGACCCCGCCGCTCCCCTCGGGATATCACAGATCAGCACGCCGGTCGTATTCGTGCTGTAGCGAACACGCGACCGCGCTCTGCCGCGGCGAGTTCCGCGGAGCGCCTGTCCACCGACAACCCGAGATCCTATTCTTGCCTCATGCCTGCGGAACGACGTCAACCGCCAGAGTGGCCATTCCTCATGCCGACGAAGCGGTCGGCGCTGACGGCACTCGCCGCTGCGATGCTGGTATTCGTGCTCACGCTCGTCGTGGCCTGGGAACAGCTCCGCCACTACGATACCAGTCGCCTCTCGACCATTTGGACGGTCGAAGAAATCGCAACAGCCGTCGCGGCCTTCGCGGAGCGCGAGGGGCACTACCCGCCGGACCTTTCATCGCTTGACGAAGAAGGGAACACTCGTGACCAATGGGACCGACCCATCGAGTATCACCGCACCGAGAGTGGCTTCGTGCTCCGTTCGCTCGGCCGTGACGGGCTCGCAGGCGGGGTCGGACTCGACGGCGACATCGTGCTCGTCGAAAAAAGGGCGAGGACTACGACTTCCAGCTCGACGCACTCCACATGGGAGCTACGGGTGCCGCCGATGACGGTGAGTGAATCAATCGAACACTTCGAGTTTCGCGGACCGATGAGGGGAGCCGCGATCGCTGCGTGTTTCGCGGCGTTCATCTCGTTGTTCCCGGCTAGCCGCACCCCGCGATCGTGGCGGAGCCACCTGGCACAGCTCGCCATCACGGTGATCGCCTGTGTCGTGCTCTCGGCTTGGCTCGCGGTCGTGCACGTTCCGAGCGGGCATTGACGATGGGGTTCCGCTACGTCCGAGACCCCCTCTTCCTAGCGGCAGCGGCGACTCTCCTCGTCGCGCACCTGCTGCTACCGGAATCGGCCACGGCCTGGCGCGCGCATGGCAATGATGTCCTGCTCGTTCCGTTCTGCGTTCCACCAATGCTCGGCTTGATGCGTCGCGTCGGGTTGCGGCATCACGACGCGCCGCCGATGGCTCAAGAGGTCTTGGCGGCGATCGTAGTGGTTGCGGTGGTGTTCGAGATCCTGCTTCCCGCGACAGGCCTGCCGGGCGCCAACCCGGTCGCCGACTATCGAGACGTTGTCGCATATCTCGGAGGCGGATTTGTCTCAATGGTCGCCTGGCACACCTACTGTCGCCGGGTGAACGAGGCGGCATAGGTCTCGCACGACCGCGCTCCCGCGGCGGCAGGTGGGATCAACCGAATCGACCGCTCGAACCTCAGCGACGTTCGCCTGCCGGCGTGCGCGCACCGTTGAACTCGAACGCCACCTCATCGCGATAGATGCGTCGGACATCGTACAGTGTCGCGACGAGGTCGTTCTCGAGTCGGTAGGGGCTGTACCAGTCCCACACGACGCGCCCTTCTACGCTGACTTCCAGCGCGCGACCGTTCTCGGACTCGGTGATGAGCGTGTTGCCGTTTCGGAGGCGCTGACACGTGCCGCACGTCCTCGAGAAGATCGTGTCTTCACCAATCGCCGGATAGCGCCACACGATGGTCTGCGAGGCCGGCTCGATCTCGATGACCCGGGACGTGCCGCGGTTGCCGCAGTTGTCGAACAGCAGGATGTTCCCGTTGGCGAGCACGGTGGGTTCGTGCGCGGCGTGGAAGAGCCCCGAGAGCGACCACACGGCCACGCCGCGCGTCGGGTCGAGCATCGCGATCGTGTTCAAGTGCCGGAAGCAGACCAGGACGCTACCCACGTGGCGACCGTTGCGGACGTAGTGCACGCTGTTCGTGTGGCACAGGTCGGTGTGCTTCGCTCCCTCATAGAGCGAAGCCAATCCCCCCTTCCGCATCGCATCGAGGATCGAGAATCGGGACTTCTCGCGCCCGTCCGGCGAGAGCACGACGAGTTCGTCGTCGGTCAACACGGCACCGCGCGACTCGAACGTCCGCGTCCCGATCTCGCCCTTGAACTGACGCTTCGAGAGAACATAGATCGTCCCGTCCGGGCCGACATCGAGGGCGTGGTGAACGCTACCGCCGCGATACGCCCATCGCGGTGTCGAGTCCACATCGAGCTTGACGAGGCCGAGATCCTCGAAGATCGCGAGCAGCGCACCGTCGGGTGCCAGATACGCTCTTCGAAACGTCGTTTGACCAGGATGATCGGGCGGCGGGAATGGGTTCCACGCCGACACGCCGGTCCACCGCGTCACGTCCTGAAACCGGCACGACCACTCGTGCTTCGTCTCGCCGTCGAGATCCATCAAACGCACCGTCGTCCCGTCGGCCGATACGACGAGGTTGTAGCCGTCCTGCGCCTGCGGAAGCGAAGTCGCGACGCCCGTCGGCCGCTGAGCGCCCGCCTTGATACGACCCCGCACGTAGGGCAGGGACTCGATCGACGTGCCGCTCCACGGAGGCTCGGTGCTCGCCACCGGAGCAGGCGCCTCGGATGCACCGACGAGAAGAGTCGCGGGAAAAGAGCCGGACTTCTCCGCGTGCACACCGTACGTGGCGCCGGCGCAGACGACGCAGACAGCACCGGCACCGAGCCACAGAAGCGAACGAGCCCTCATTGCCCCCCTCCGTTCGACCCTCTCGGCGTGAACCGAAGCGCTCGAGCGTCGATCCGCTCGGCTCGAAACAACGTCGCTACTCGCTCGCCATGCCGATACGGCGTCCGGTATTCCCAGGCGATCTGACCGCTGCTCGTCACTTCGATTGCCCGACCCGAAAACGACTCCGTGATGAGCGTGTTGTCGTTGGGCAATCGCTGACACATGCCGAACTGCTCCGAGCGAAGCGGCGGTTCACCCGGCATCGGATACCGCCAGACGATTCGCTGGGTTCGCGGCTCGAACTCCACGGCCGTGGCATGACCGGCGAGGCTCGTGTTGCCGAACGCGAGGATCCTGCCGCTCTGCAACGGGGTCGCGAAGCTCGGCAAGTCCACCAAGCCGGCGAAGACGGCCGTGACGCGACGCGACGCGGGGTCCACGATCGCGATCGATCCCAGGTTGCGAAAACAGACCACCATCTGCCCGCGATACGAGCCGTGTTTGGCGAGGCGAATGCATGTGGCGCCGAGCGCGTCCGCGTATTTGCCCCACTCCAGAAGCGTCGCATGATCCGAGTCGAGGAGCGCATCGAGCAGCGAGAAGCGCTCCACCTCGCGACCGTCATCCTGCAGCACGACGACTTCGGTCTCCACGATCCGATCACCCGGAGGACGAAACGAAACGAGCCGCAGCTTTCGCGTGACGACGCGGCGAGACAACGCGTAGATCACGCCGTTGTCGGCCACGTCGAACGAGTCGTGTTTTTGCCCCACGCGCGATGCCCACGCGACCCGGGACTGCGCGTCGAGCCGAACGAGCCCGAGCCCCTCGAACAGCGCGAGAATGCTGCCGTCCGCGAGCAGCCGTGCGTCGCGGAAGAACGAGCGACCCTGGTGCTGCGGCGGCCAGTCCGGCCCCCAATGCGAATCCCCCGACCATGATCGGACGTCGTCAAACGCCTTGTGCCAGGAGTGGATGATCGCGCCGACGTCGTCGATGAGGCGGACCTCCGCCGCATCGGCCGAGACGAGCAGCGTCGGACCCGCCTGCGCCATGGGCGTGGCCTTGACGACGCCGGCTCCGCCATTCGGGACAGGCATGTGGCCCCGGATCGCACTGCCGAAGATCGTACGGTCGGCCGCGCGCGTGCTGGGTCGCGGCTCCGTCCCCCCGGTCGCCCCGCCGCCTGCCCCCGTCGGCTCGCCGGGCGACGCCCCGGCACCGAACAGCGTGGCCGGGAATCGGTCCGCTCGCTGAGAGAGAACGCCGGCCACGGTTGCAAACGAACCGAGAGCGACGAACGAAAGCGCAACGCCCAGGCGCCACGACCATGAGGACATCCGAGATTCCTGTCCTTGCCCTACGAACCGTGTGTCTACTCCACCGGGCATGGCTGACGCAATGGGCAAGGCCGGCCGTGACCGTCATATTACATCGCCGTCACAGACGGCTCGGCCAGGCGCCGACGAGCTCGCGGAATGCACTGTGAGAGGCGCGAACCCCGTCGTCCCCGAGGGCTCTCGCTCCGTCAGTTCGTGCGACCGCGGGAAGACCCCATCGCCACCGCCGTCCAAGACGCTGATGCCGGTATTCCATGATTTCGCAGCCCCCTTCAGCCGACGCCGGACCGCGATTCTCGTCGTGGCAGTGCTGACCCTGGTGGTCACTGATGGTGGCATCAAGCTGGCCAAGAAGGGCGACCAGGCTCGCGTCGCGCAGGCGCTCCACGACATCGACTCATTGTCGAAGGTCGTCGACCTCTACCGACTCGCGAAGGGACAACTCCCGCACTCGTTGCTTGAACTCGACCGTGACCTCACGACCGGGATTCTCACCGACCCGTGGGGCACCGACTACGTCTACGTTCGCATCGGCCCGATCGCCTTCGACATCGTCTGCCTCGGCGCGGACGGTGCGGCGGGCGGAGAGAGCCTTGCGACCGACCTGAATCGCGAAGCGGCTCGCCTGTGGGCGCGGTCACGCGGCAGACGGTGACCATCCGCGCTCATCCGCTCCGCCGCGCGGTGCGCCTGGATCGCCGGCCCGTAACGTTTCCGCCTGACGGCATGTGATTTGTGTGACGAGAGGAGGAGGCAGGAGGTCTGCCCCGGCGTGCCTCGGAGGCAGCCGTGAGACCGAGACGAGTTCGCCCGCTGGGGCGAGAGGGCTGTTCAGGAGCCAAGCACACATGGAACCGGTCGTATACCACGTGGTCCCACACGGCGAGGAGTGGGCTGTAAAGAAAGAGGGCGCCGATCAGGCGTCGAGAGTGGCGAGCACGCAGGCCGATGCGATCGTGCTTGCGGAGCGCTTCGCGCGCAATCAAGCGCCAGGTCGGGTCGTCATCCACGGCGAAAACGGCACGATCGAGGCGCAGCACACCTTTGATAGAGGCTCAGCGCTCGTCGAGGCGAGGTCGTGGACTCGGGCGGTAGGGCAGCCTGCAGTGTGGACCGGGGTCGCGCTGGCGATCGGAGTCGGCGCGCTCGCTTGGCTGGCGTTGCGAAACGACGGACTCTCCCGCGTGCAGGAGTTGCGTAGGCGCCGCGGTTGACACGAACGGCCGCTCGCACGCGAGGTGCTGGAGTCGCGCTCGCGGTGTGAAGTGGAGAGTCGGTGGACGCGCAGCACGGAGACGACGCGCTCGCCGAAACTACAGGGATTGAGCGAATGTCGCTGCTACTTTACCTCTTACTCTCGGCAGCCGCGTTCTACGCCCTCGCGAGCGTCGTACCGGGCATCCGAATCGAGCGCAAGCGAACGGCACTCGGAGCCGCCGTCCTGTTCGGGCTCCTTCATGTCACGCTCTACAAGGTGCTCTACTGGATCACTTTTCCGATCACGTTCGTGACCTTCGGCCTGTGGGTACTCGTGCTCAACGCCGGAATGATCGGCTTGACGGCGAAGGTCTTCAGGCGCATGCGCGTCGACGGGTGCGGGAGTCTACTGATCGCGAGTGTCGTGCTCACGGTGATCCACGTGCTGCTGCGTGCCCTGCTGTTCTGAGCGGGGTCCGTCCGTCGAGGCGTCGCCGGTCGGCAGCCTCGGGATAGCCGCCAAGTGCGTTGGCGATCCTCCTACTCCGGACCGACGTCCGTGCCGCGCACAGCGCGAACCTCGCAGCGGAATCCGCGGCGGGCGATCACAGTGGCGCGACAAGGTGCGCTCCTGCTAATCGCTCAGCTTCTCCTTGGCTTCGCCGAGCTTCTCCTGAGCCTTGCCTTCGGCTTTCTTCGCCTTGCCTTCGGCCTGAAGGCTGGCATCGTCCGTCAACGAGCCGGCCGCGTCCTTGATCTTTCCTTCGGTCTGCTTCGCCTTGCCTTCGGCGCGGTCCTTCTTGCCTTCTGAGTTACTCATGGTTCTCTACTTTCGATAGCTTGGGTGCGAGCGATGGCGGCCGTCGGGCACGCCCGGGCAGGACTCCTGCCTCCTCTTGGCTCTCCACAAATCACATGCCAGCAGGCCGGAACGTAGGGGCCAGCCGATCGAGCCACGGGATGTGGAAGTCGAGCGGACCGTGCGCCATGCCGACCCGTCTCGAGGATTGGCGCTTTCTTCAATTTGACGCCGGAAATCGCAACGGTCCAAGCATCCGAAGCGGCGGACGCGCGCGGAGCTTTGGTCGTTCCGAGCCGCATTCGCGACTCACTTCGGCCGGGTTCTCCCCAGCGAACTCGGGGAGCCACTCTATCTCGAGGACTCGAACCCGTGTGCGAATCACCGGTCGCTCGCGTGCCTCCGTGACCTCGTGCCGACCGAGGTCTTCGTCGCACGAGACGCCTGCGGCGACCGTCGCACTCAGCGTCACCAGCGCGAGAAACAACACCCAACGACGCATCGCCGTCACTCCTCCTCGAGCTCTTGTTCTCGACCAGCTCGAGGCAAGTCGAATGCGTGAGCGGATCCCGCCCCACCTCGGTTGCCCCCATACGCAACCGCTGTGCCGATAGTGATTCGGCTCGCGTGCACGATCGAGCGACAGCGGCACGGTGGCCGCCTCCGGCCCGCCCAGGCCGAGTACAATGCGTTGCGGTTCCGGAGGCTCCTCGAGACGCTCCGGCAGACTCGTATCCCGCCGCATTGACGCGCCCAAGGGGCTCGGATACCGTCGGAACAGACGTGCACTCGGCCGCCGATACGGGCGGCGCTCCGAGTTGCAAACAACACGTCATCCAAGACGGGTCCCATCGGGGAGAAACAGATGTTCGGCCAACATCGTATCGGGAGCGTTGTACTCGCGCTTGTCGCGCTCTCGGGGACTGTCGTTCCCCAGACCCCGGCGGACGATCCCGACGGCTTGGAACGCCGGGTGCAACAGATCCGCAAGCTCATGACGACCGGCAAGTGGAAAGCCGCGCTGGCGAGGGTCGAGCGCACGCTCACACAGCACGAAGGGCAACCGAGTGCCCGCCTGCGAGCCGCCGAGTTGATCGAGCTGCACAAGCGCTGCAGTTTTCGGATGTCCGTCGGAGACCCCGAGCCGACGACGTTGATCTCCGGCGACCTCCTGTCCTGGAACCCGTCCACCGGGCAGATCAAGCTCCGCTACACGCCGGACACGATGAAGGACTTCGAGAAGGGCGAGCGCTCGACGATTCACCCGATGCGAATGGCCGGACCGCACACGGTTTCGGTTCGCGGCGACAGCTACCCGTCGATTCTCGGCAAGAAGGGCTCGCCGACGATCCTCGTTTGCTCCGACTCGAAGAACGGCTTCTACTGCATGTTCGGGTTCGGGCAAGCCACCGACGGAGCGATGGACCGCTGGATGCCCGCCCGAATGGTCGACGTGTCGAAGGACGGCCCGAGTGCGGTCGTCGACGAAAAGGAGACTACGCTCGCGAAGACCGGTCGACCGTTCCTGCTGAAGGTCAAGGTCGCGAAGACGTCGGTGCGCGCGTCGTACAACAACCGGTCGTTGCTGAAGGGCAAGAAGCCGAAGGAGCACTTCGGCTACGTCGGGATTGCGGACATCGGCTCGTTCACGGAGTTGATCATCGAGGGGACCGCGGAGCCCGCGTGGTTGCAAGGGTTGATCGACAAGTCACTCGACGACAAACGACGCGAGTTCGACAAGACCTACGACCCGAGGGCGAAGCTCCCCGCGTGGCTGTTCGAGACGGCGACGAAGAAGGCGTCCGGTGCGGCCCCCACGACGTCGAGCAGTGACACCTACCCGAACCGATTCACCGAGCGGCAGCAGTACTTCATCGGGCGCGTCGAGCGGTTGCTCCGCCGCGAGAAGTACTCCAAGACCGTCGAGTTCATCGAGCGCCAGGACGAGGAGCGAATTCCGCAGCCGACCCGCTCCTACTTGCTCGCGCTCTGCCTTGTCGGGCTCGAGCAGTACGACGCCGCACTGCCGCACGCCAAGCGGATTGCCGAGCAGAAAGCGTTCCTGCCGGGGCAAGTCCTGCTCGCCGACAGCCTGGAAGGAGCCGGTCAGCGCGCGCCCGCGCTCGCACTGTACGAACGCCTCGGCGCCGAGCACCCACGCAACGTCGAAGTGCAGTTCTCGCTCGCTCAGATGCTGATGCTCAGCGGACGCTTCGCCGATGCGAAGAAGGCCAGCGTACGTGCGATGAGTTTCGCGTCCGCGCAGGAGAAGAAGGTCGTCGAGTCGATGCACCGATCGATCGCAAAGGCGGTCGACGGACCGAGCTGGAGCCGCACATACGAGTCGAAGTCGCGGCACTACCACGTCTACTCGGACATCGACCGAAAGACCTGCGTCGAAGCTGCGAAGACACTGGAGGCGGCGTACCGTTGTTACAACGTGCACCTGGAGGCGGCGGCACGCACGACGGAGCGGTTCCGCGTCTATCTGTTCTCGGGCGAGGCCGGCTACCTCGCATACACGAAGGACCTGTTCGGGGATGCGCAGCAGCACACCGCCGGCCTCTATAGTGACTATGTGAAGCAGCTGCTGATCTGGAACCTGTCGAACCGTGACGCGATGATGCGGACCGTTCGCCACGAGGGATTCCATCAATACCTCGCGCGCGTGCTGCCGAACTCGCCGAGCTGGTTCGACGAGGGGCACGCCGAGTACTACGAGACGGCCGAGTACTCGAACGGTCGGTGGCGCACCGGGAAGGTCCGCGAGGACCATCTCGAAACGCTTCGCAATGCGCGGACCCGCCCCCTGCCGCTCGAGGAATTCCTCTTCATGGGATACACGAAGTTCTACGCGAAGCCCGACCGAAACTATGCACAGGCGTGGGCCTTGGTGCACTTCCTACGCCACGGCGACTCGGAGTATCGCCCGTTGGTCGACAAGCTGTTCACGCAACTCCAGGCTCAGGTGCCGCTGCGAAAGACGCTTCGCTCGGTGTTCCCGAAGGCGATGCTGCCGAAGCTCCAGCAGAAGTTCACCGACTACGTGAAAGAGCTGACGGCCGGGGGATAGCGAGTGCTGGTCGCGGCTTGGCCGAGTCCTTCGGTTCACGGGAGTGTCGCTACACTGCGGAGCGATCGTCACACCGGTGAATCAACCACCCGCGTAGGTGATCACGGCGTTGGTGAGCTCGAATCCGCGAGCTGCGCCGGTTCCGATCAGCAGCGCCTGCCAGACAATCGGGAGCCCGCTCAAGCGAGCGTCGTTCGGCACACCGAGCGTCGAGGTGTATCGGCGTCCGGCCGCACGTCCGTGAAGGAAGACGAGGGACGGCGGTCCCACGTGGATCCATGCATGGGACGCCACTCGAAATGGCTGGTTCAGGTCGAGGTCAAGACCGATGGTGACCCATGCGCCGGCCAGCGTGTTGTCGACGGAGACGGTCACCGAGCGACCGATGACGGGGTCGGATACCGCAAGATCGGGGATACGCGTCCTGATGCCGAGCCCGGTCCCCCGTGCCGCGGAGCTCGCCCCGAGGTCGACGACCCAAGGTTCCGGTCCACTGGAGCCCCAGCCACTGAAGTAGAGTCTGCCGTGGCACAGAGCGAGTTCCCGACTGCGGGTCATCATCGGGAGAAGCTCGCGGGTACCCGCAGCCGTTCCGTCCGTCAGCCATGGGCCAGACAGTCGGTCCTCGAAATAGGCGAACCGCGAGCCCGTCGGGACGATCCCGGTTCGCGAAGAGATGCTCGTCGTGTTGACCGACAATCGCACCGTGCCGCTTGCGGTCCCATCGGTGAACCAAGGCTCCCCCGACAGGAGAGTGAACAGCAGTCCGCCCTTGAACGCCTGCGAGGCATACGAGCGACTTGCGCTGACTCTCGTTGCGACGGCGGTGCGGCGATGCACTGCATAAAGGCCTGCGGGTGACGCAGTGGTATACCAATAGACGTAGTCGCCGGACACGTTGACGAGGTTGTTGACGACGTTCGCCCCACCCCCGAACGACTTGTGGACCGTCGTTCCAGCCGCAGTCCCGTCGGTGCGCCACAACGCCCACTCGTCCGCGTCTCGCCCAGCAAAGAAGACGCTGTCGCCTAGCCTCAGGAACTGAGGCTTCACGCCGTCCTGCACACCCGGCCTGATCTCCTTGACCAGTCTCGTGCCCGCTGCGGTTCCGTCGGACTTCCACAGTTCGAGGCCGATCGGCAGATCCCTGATACTGAAGATCAAGTCGCTCCCGGCCGCAACGTAGAGGCCTGCGCCGGTGCTCGGTTCATTGAAGTCACGCAAGAGAATCGTGCCCTGAACCGTTCCGTCCGTGCGCCAGAGGTCCCAGCCCTTGGTGGCATGACGGCCTTGGAAATAGATGTAGTCGCCAGCTGCGATCGGACTGGCGGTGACCACGAGATCCTGGATCACTCCGACAGGCCGGGTCCCAGCCGCCGTCCCGTCGCACTCCCACAGTTGGGTGAACTCCGGTCCGAGGCCGTCGCGAAAGAACCAGGCCTTTTGGCCGAGACGCACGATCGAGTTCGGAATCGCCCGATTGTCGCTGGGAAAAACCGCGAGGATCGTCGTGCCGGGGCCGCTACCGTCGGTTCTCCAAAGCGCGAACCCGTTGCCTGTAAAAGCACGGAAGACAGTGGTGGAGGGCAATTCTGTGAACTGCGAGGGGTAGCTCCCGCCAGTCCCCGGGACAATGTCCTTCAGGAGCCGCGGACTCTGGGGGTCGGCGTGGTGCACGACCGCGAGAAACAAGGCCACGGCAGAGGCCATACGGTACATCGAGTCCTCCTCGCGTGGACGTCTTCTTCTCCCCGTACCCATGACGCCGACTCGCCGGCTTCGTCACGCAACTTCTGGAGCGGAGTTCTCACAAGCGCCGTGTCAACACGACTCTGGCCTCGTGTCCTGGCGGCGACAGGGCTACAAGACGAGCGGGACCGGCTCGAAGATGGTGCGAATTCCAAGGGGTGCGGCCGGATCGAGCGTGATTGCCTGAATCCACACGGTGACTCCGCTGGCCACTTGTGCGATCGCGCGCACATCGATGGTCGCCGCGGCACGCCCCGATCCATCCAGCACTCCGGTGCGTTGACGAATCAACGAATCGAATGCGCCGGCCAACGTTGCCAGCGTCAACGAGTCCGGCCGAAACGCGAGCCTCCTCAGATCCGACAGCGGCTGCGACGGACTCGGTGGAAGCAGAGAGAGCGCGAGCAGATAGCTCAGTCGTGCATCCGCAGGGTAGTGCAACGCGACCGCCCACTGACTCGGTCCGCTGCGGGCAGTCGACACGGTTCGCGACCGATCCGGGATCACGTGCGTCGTCGAGAATCCCGCAATCGACGCGATGCCCCGCTGAATCCCCGATCGGAACGGATGGCTGGAGAGCCACGTGATGCCACCGCCACGCTCGGAGGCGAACGCGCCTTTCACGAATCGATCGCTCGATCTGCCGACATGGACAGCTGTGTTCCCGAACCCGGAGGACGTTCCGAAGATGTTCCCCAGGTATGCGCCGTTTCGAACGATCATCACGTTCGCAGGCTGCGTAGACGCGCCGCCTGTCGTCACGTAGACGTCTCCCCGCGTCAGCCCCTGCGAGATCTGGTATCCGGGCTGCATCGGGAAACTCGTGAGGGCAACCGGTGTTCCACCGGCCCGCGGAACCCGCACGAGGCGTGGCGACGTGCCGCGGAGAGCAACGAGGTAGTCACCACTCGTCGCGTCGACGAGCACGGCAGACGGCTCCCTGAGGAGGTCTCCCGTCGCCAACGTCGTGACCCGGCTGGTCGGATCCAGCCTGAGCAGGGCAGGACCCGCGGGACCGGTTGCGACGCACACGATGTAGTTCCCGTCCTGATCGAGCGCGACGCCCCAGACGGGGCCTCGCCCATTCGCATTCCACGTCGCGCGGATCGTGCCGATCCGATCGACGACGGCCAACCCGGTGTCGCCGTTGGCGGGCGCCCAGTAACACACCAGAACCGAGTCGTTGTCGGCGTTCATCGTCATGGACACCGCCTCTGCCGAGGAGGGAAGCGCGTTCGCGCCGAGGATCGTCGTAACGCTCCCGGCATTGTCGACGTGCAGCAAGCGAGGTCCGACACGACCGGTGAGGAACCAGCCGTCCTGATACTCCTGGGCGCGACAACACTCGGCACCTGCAACCAGAAGTGCGGCGATCAAGATGGTGGCCGTCGTTCGCATCGGTCATCACCCCTTCGGTATCCAGAACTCGGACTCGCTCGCATCCTACCCTGAACTGTCCGTCGACGACGATCGTTTCCGGTCGCATGAATGCGACGAGCTGCGCAGCGCTCCCGCATCCGGGACCCGCTCGGCTCGAGATCATCGCCACTAGGACGGGTGAAATCGTCGTCAGCAACGCAGCCCCAACCTTGCAACACCCCTCCACGTCGTCCCAACACGCGGCACCCACGCGCGACGCGATTCCCGTGATTCCCGTGACGGGCCAACAGGCGTGTCGTCCTCTCCTGTACACGCGAGTCGTCTCGTGTGGCATCGCTTGCATACGTCGTGCGATGCGAGTTCGGTCTGTTGACGCAAAGGAGTTAGGACATGCAAGTTCGTAGCAGATGGCTGATTGCCGCTGTGTTTATCGCTGGTCTCGGCTATGCGGCGATCCCCGCGCGGGCGCGGCCCGCATCCGAGAGCCGCGTGACACCGCAGGCATCGGACACGCGCACCCGAGTCGAGGTGACCATTCCGGTGCAGTCACTCGAGACCTACGTCTCGTGCGCGACGCGGATCGTCAGGGGTCGAGTCGTCGCGCAACGCGAGCAGAAGACGCCCAACGAGATCGACATGACCGTTGTGTGGCTCGACGTCGCCGACACGCTGAAAGGGAAGCCCTCCAACTTCGCCGAGATCGTGGTCGCGGGCAGCCTGCACGCCGATGGTCGCGGCACGTTGGTCAAGATGGCCCCGCGCTTTCGTGTCGGCGACGAGGTCGTGCTGTTCTTGTGGGACGCCGGCGAGGGCTCGCCAACCGGGATTCTCGGCCTCTCGCACGGGACGTACTCGATCGACGGAGAGTCCGTGCGCGGACTGCACGCCGGTCCCGAGCAGCGCACGGAGGACTTCCTCCGCGACATTCGCAAACTCGTGAAGAAGAACTGAAGGGAGATACCGATGCGAATCAACCGAAGCGCGGCCTGCGCGGCCGCGACGTTCCTGCTCGCCAGCTTGGTGTCGCTTCCGAGCGCACGCGCGGGCGGTGGCGAACGCTACTGCCACAATGGGCAGACGAAGATCGAGCGCTGGCCGTCGATTCCCGCCGGCGGGATCCAATGGACCATGGTGACCGGGCCCGGATCTGCCTGGCCGGCGCCAGGCTACCCGCTGAGGACGTGCACCACGATCCTCGAGGACATGCCGGCTCTCCAGAGCGCCATCCGCGCTGCGAAGACGTGGAACAGCATCCCGGTACCGGGTTCCAGCTCGTCGACGCCGGTCTCGACCTTCGCGCTCTCGACTACGCCCACGCTCATGGCGGCGCCATGCTGCCTTCCTCTGACTCCCACGACGTTCATCACGACGATGAACAGGACTGACCGGGTCAACGTCGTGACGCTCTGGGAGCCGCCAACCTCATGGCCTGCTTTCGGTGGCGCAGTGGCGCTGGCTCGTAGCCAGGTCGAGGTGACGCTGTCCACCGGGGTTATCACCGACTGCGACATCGCGATGAACACGGCCACCGGCAACTGGAGCTTCATCGAGGAAAACACGGCAACGGGGCGGACGCACGCGACCGTGAGGCCGTCCGAGTTCTTCAGCCTCCCCCTCTTCAACACCCCTTTCCTCGGCTACGTCGACCTGCAAGGCGTACTCACCCACGAGTTCGGCCACTTCGCGGGGCTTGGCCATTCGCTCGTGGACTCGGTCCACAGCGGTCCGGCATCTCTGTTCCCCGCGTTGGGTCCGGTCGCACAAGGAGAGCCGTTCAACCAGACGCTCAGCATCTACAGTCCGCCGCCCGGTTGCACGATCTCGTACATGACGGTGCCGTCCAACGCCGGGTCGACGGCCATGGGCGGCCTCGTCGCCAAGAGCGCCCGGACGTTGAAGGTCGACGACATTGCCGCGATCGGCGATCTCTATCCGACTGCGGCGTTCTCGAGCCAACTCGGCGCCATCAGTGGCACGGTCTACCTGAACAACCTGCAGACGCCGGTTCCGGGCGCCCACCTCGTCGCGATGCGTGTCGGAGACCCCGAAGTGACGAGAGTGAGCCGCCTGGCATACGACAACGGCGTCTTCACCGTCAACGGCCTACCCCCCGGCACCTACTTCCTCTACGTAGAGCCCGTGGACCAGCCGCCGAACGGAGCATCCACACCCGGGTACTTCTTCCAGCCCAAGGACGTCCCGGAATACGTGTCCCAAGGGGCGTCGGGCTGCGCCGGTGTAACCCCGTTCGTCACCGAGTTCTTCAATGCCGGCGGCGAGGCGTTCGTCGAGTCCAGCCCATCGACGGCCACTACGATCACCGTGGCGGCGGGGCAAACGGTTCAAGGCACGGACCTGTTGGTCGTCGCCGGGACCGACATGCTCGGCATCCGGAACGCCGGTCCCGGCAGCGGGATGAGCACCCGATTCTCGCCGCGCGGCGTTGAGATCATGCCACCGCCCGGCGGCGCAGGTCCGTATCCGACCGCCGAACTTCGCATCCAGGCGCCGATCACGTTCGCCAATCAGCCGGCGGCCCTCTATCTGGCGTCTGCGCGCACCGCGGCGCTCGCCGGGACTCAGCTCTTCCAGCTCCCGCCGTCAGCGCTTGCGGTGCCGGTGACGCTGGACGCTTCCGCGTCCGCGACCATTCCCATTCCGCTTGCGACCGGCTTGGGCTACAACAACGTGTTCTGTCAGGCCCTCGCTCTCAACCAATCGAACGGGCAGTTTCAGATCTCCAACGTCGTGAGTCTGTGGGTCACCAGCCCGTAGGCCGCTTCGCCAATCGGGGTCCTTCGCCCAGTGCGAGGACCCCGGTTCTCTCCCACCCCGCCGCGATCAAACCTCCGCAGCACCGCTGAATCGTGGTAGAAACAGGGGTGGCTGGCCGCAACCGGCCACGCACGCGCCACGAGAACGTCAGGGAGGTTGTCATGGGCTCGAAGGCTCTTCTACTCGCCACCGCACTCCTCGCGACCCCGGTGGCCGCAACCGCGCAACTCAACGGCGCATACACGATCGATCCGGCCGGTGCCGGCAGCCGGAACTTCACGACGTTCGACGCTGCGACTGCGGCACTCGGCGCGGGCATCACGGGTCCGGTTGCATTCGCGGTTGCACCGGTGCTGTTTCGCGAGTCGGTGGTCATCCCCGCGGTAGCAGGGGCCTCGGCGGGCAACACCGTGAGCTTCGCCGGCACCGGCGGGACCGCGACGATCGAGTCCACCGGTTCCGTCGCGTTGACGATCCGGCCGGGTGCGCGGTGGATTCGAATCTCCGATGTGCATGTTACCGGCACTGCGCCGACCGGCCTGTACATCGAGGGCAACGACCACTCGCTCGTGCGCGTTCACGTGACGACGCCTGGCGCCTCGAGCAGCGACATCGCCGTGTTCCTGGACGGGTGCGAGCGCATGACCTGCGTCAACTGCGTTTTCCGTGGTGGCACGAAGACGTTTCACTCGGAGGCGATCCGCGACTGCGTGTTCGAGGCGTGCGAGTTCGACGGCGCGGGCGTGGCGACACGGCTCGTCGAGCCACAAAACGAGAACGATGCGGACAACGTCTTTCGGAACTGCCTGATTCACAACTGCCGTCCGGTGGGCGGGCGCGGGGTCTATATGAACCTGAGTTCGTACGGCACCATGTTCTGGCACAACACGATCGTCGTGAACTCCAATTTGGAAGCCGTGCACATGGGTGGCTGCTGCGGTTGGTCACGCGCCTGTTCGTGGCGAAACAACATCATCGCGAACCTCGGCATCGGACCGGCAATCGTCTACGGCCAGACGTCGCTTGGCATGCTCGATCAGTTCGATTCCGACTACAACTGCATCTACGCGCCGATTGCCCTCGAGGGGCAGTCCATTCGGACCGAGCGCGGAACGTTCCGGGGGAACCTGGCGGCGTGGAATGCCTACCTCTCGAGCAACGCGAGCACGTTGATCCAATCGGGCGGCGGAGCGTCCTATGACCAGAACAGCATCGAGGTCGAACCGGATCTCGTGAGCGTGAACCAGCCGATCGACCTGCGACTCTTGAACACCTCGCCGCTGATCGACCGCGGCACGACGAACTACATCGAGGGACCGTGGATCTCGTTCCCGTCGACCGCAACGGTCGCCGACGACTACTTCGGCAACCCCCGTGGTCCGGCCGTCGACATCGGTGCGCACGAGTACCGCGTCACGATCCGCGCGAATGGCGCGTTGGTCCCAGGCCTGACGACGGGATACGACCTGGCGTCGCCGAGCGACCCCGGCTCGCGCTACGCGTGTGTCAGCAGTTTCACGGGCGGGCGCACCGGGCTGCCCGGGGGCATGACGCTGGGCCTCGGCGTCGACCCCGTGTTCTTCCTGAGCGTGAACGAGCTGGTGCCGACGATCTTCACGAACTACAGCGGTCGGCTCGATGCGACCGGCGCGGCGCAGACAACGGTGAGCCTGCCGCTCGTGCGCGGACTGGTCGGGCTGCGCCTGCGAACGGCCTTCGTGACCTTTGAACTCGCACCCTTCGCGCTCCGAAGCGTCAGCAGTACGTCAACCGCGACTGTCCTGCCGGGCTAGCGACATGGCTCGTCGGCCATCATGACGAAGGTCCCTTCTTCCGCGCACAGATCGCGATCCGCGAGATCGGCCGCACCGGATTCGTCCGAGGGCATCGTCGCCTACGACCCGCCGACGCGACTCGATGCGGTCCTCTGGTGTGTCGCGGCTGCGTGGTTCATCCTCTACGTCTGCTTGCCATCGTCGTTCGGTGGATCGTGGATCGAAATCCCGTTGCTGGCCGCAGTCGTCGTCTTGGCGATCGCGTCTGCGTGGAAGCGTCGCGGCTGGCACAATCGCGTCTGAGCTTCCTCGCATTTCCGTGCGTGACAAGGACGGAAAGGTGTCGGCGCTGCGCTGACGCTACGATGCGGCAGGAGTCGCTTCGCCGCCCGCGCGCGGCGGCGAGTTGCCCGGTTCACAACTGGCGCATTCCGATCCCGAAGAGAACGAGGAGAAAGACGCACGAAGTCACGGCAACGCCGAACCCGAACACATACATGCTCCGCAACCACCCATCGAACCGACGGCGGACAAAGCCGGCGGCAAGGCAGACCAACATCATGCCGACGCCGACGGCTATCGACGACAACGAAACACTGTAGAGGGTCTCGACGGCGGCGGCATCCACGCGATTTTCTCTCCCCCGCTCGACATCGAACACGTCTCGACCCACCGCCGGTCCGGCCGACGAACCGGGCCCGCCGTGAGCGGCAACGGCCACCGGAAACTACCACGTCCATCGACGAACCGCGCCGGCGAAGTATCCCGCGACCTTGCCGTCTTCGAGCGGCAGCGGGTAGGATTGATGCATGAGTCCGTTCACCCTACAGCGCGTCATCGGCGGCGTGTTGCTCATCGGCGGCCTCGCCGGCTTGCCCGTCGTTGCAGTCCTTGCACTGCAAGAGAATGACTCGTCATCCATCGTCGTCGGCATCGTGCTGCACGTCGCTCAACTCGCGCTTGGCGGCTGGCTCCTCTATCGAGCGCGAGCGTCCAGGACAGAACGCGCGCCTTCGCGTAGTGGCGGGTGAGATCCAACCCGTGAACGTCACTGAAGCCGAGCGGCATGTCATGGCGGTCTTGCACGAGCTTCACGGCGACGATCCATCGCGGGTCACGCCGAGCACGGATCTGCTCGCCGACCTCGGCATCGACGGCAACGACGCGGTCGAGATATTCGAATCGCTGGCCGACCGCTTCGGCGTCGACTTCTCGGACATTCGCTGGGACCGCCACTTCGGACCGGAAGCCGGATTCAACCCACTCGCCCTGCTCCTCCCCTCGTGGTGGCGATGGCAGCGCGAACGGATACCCGTGAGGGTGCGGGACCTCGCCCACGCTGTCGTGGCGAAGCGATGGACGATGACCTACCCGGACGCCCCGCCGTCGTCGATACGACACGAACCGCCCACGGGGCGCTCGGATCGCGAGGAACCACTCGTGCGCAAGAGCCGCCCGATTCGCCTCGATACCGACGCCGTATCGGACGACCCATCGCAACCGGCCTTCCTGTCGCGACCGCCAGGAGCACCGGCCTACCACGGCTTCCCGCTCGTGCACGAGACGACGACCGACGGTTGGACGTATGGCGCCATTTCCGAATACGAGTGCGATGAACCCCAAAGCGAGGGCGATGGCTTCGTCGTGGCGCCCGACGGCTCACGCGCCGGCATCGCGTGGGCGACGGACACGCCGGAGTTCTACGAGATCCTCCCGCCGGATGGCGAACGCTGGGGCGTCTACGGCGTTTGCTTCCCGCGATCCGTCGGCTCGGTGGACGACCTGGTCTTCAACTTCCGGCACGTCTTGCCGCGTCTCAAGGAGCGGCACGACACACTTCGCCAAGGACGGGACGGTTGACGCACCGTGACGCCCTCGCGCAGCGGCGAGTAGGATGGGTGGGCTAACGCGGCCGGCCGGAGACGACGGATGATGCGCATGATCCTACTCATGACACTGGCAGCCAGACGGCGTGCAAGTCGTCGCCTGCCCGCGCCGAGTCGCTCGACCTGTGGGTGGGACAGACGAAATGGGCGCTCTTGGCGCGCTACGGCGAGCCTACCGAAACGACTCCGCACGAGGAAGGGGAGCTACTCTGTTACCGCATCCCCTGCGGCCCCCACGATGCGATTCCCGTTCTCTGGCTGGTCGGTGCCGCGGTCTCCGGTGGGTATTCCGGGCACGTTGCTCCGGACCGGCCGCAGCACGTGCTGTTCCACGTGAACGAGAACGGCGTCATTGAGTCGTGCGGCTACGACTGAGCCGCGTAGTGAACGATCTGAACGTGACAGGCTCGGTAATCACATGCAGGAACGACGCTCTCAACGGCCCAAGTGGCCGTTCCGGATGCCCACCTGGCGATCGGCGCTGATGGCGACCGCCGCAGCCGTTTTGGTGTTCGTCGCGACGCTCGTGGTCGCTTGGGCTGAGCTGCGGCAATACGAATCCACTCGATCGGAAACGCGATCCACCATTCTCGGCGTCGGCCGAGCCCTCGCCGACTTCCACGAACGCCAGGGGCAGTATCCGGCCTCGCTCGCCGTGATCGGTGGGAAAGCGAAGCTCCGTGACCAATGGGGCCGGCAATTCGAGTATCGACGGTACGAGGCGGGGTTCGTGCTTCGCTCGCTTGGCCGGGATCAACGTGAGGGTGGCGTCGGGCTCGACGGAGATGTTCGCTACGTCGAGAAGACCCCGATGCCGCTCGGCTTCACGGAACGAACCTGGACGTTGCAGGTTCCTCCGCTGACGCTCCGCCAGTCCGTGGAACACTTCGACTACGGCAGACCGGTGACCGGAGCGGCCGTCATCGCCGCAATCGCGGCACTGATCGTTCTCTTCACGGCGTCGAGGGGCGCGCGATCTTGGAAGAAGGACCTGCGCCAGCTGGCCGTCGTCCTCTTCGGCAGTGTCTTGCTCGCACTGTGGATCACGAAGTTCGTCGGCGCCTCGATCGCGTAGTCGTCGATCAGCCTCACTTCGGCCACTTCGCAAACTCCGCCGGGAGCTCGCGCGCGCGGGACAGGGTCTGAGCGTCACCGCTCACCAGCAACTCCCAGTCGATGCCGGTGGCGAACCCGCCCGGTAGCATGCCGACCCAGACGCAGAGGCGTCCGAAGCTCGAGTCACGCGACGCGGCGACGGGCGAACCACGGAGTACGCCCGCAGCTCCGGCGAGCGCAGAAACGGCCCGCTGCACCGTCTCCGAGCTCGGCGGCTCCGGCGCAATGCGAGCTGCGGCAGCGGCGACAGGCTCGGCGAATCCGCCGTTGCCCGTTGCCCTGACGACCTCGGCCACGTAGTAGAGCGCCGCGGCGTTCTCCTTCGCGAGCGCGCGAAGCATTGACGCCCGCAACGGCGCGACCAGTTCCGGCACGAAAGAAAGGGGCTCCCAGAACGGCCCCACCTGACTTCGTGGCGTGCTCCCGACCACCACACGCGAGTCGATGAGTCTCGGCAGCCGCCACGCGAGATTCCGCCATGCGCTCTGCCGAACAATCGCCCGTTCATCATCGGCCAAGCGCAACAGCGCGCGTGTCGCCGGGACAGTCGGGATCGCCCCCAATCCGTCGAGAAGACACTCGATCTCCTCGCGCTGCTTCGCCGCGGCAAGGCGCGCGAGGATCGGCGCGAGGTAGACCGGGTGACGAAGATCGGCGAGATCGACGAGGCCAACCCTGCGTCTTCCCTTCCGGGCGAGTTCATCGACCCGCGCCGTCGCCTCCTCGGCAGTCGGAAGCCGGAGGTCCACGTCAAACACCCCGGCGGGCACGTAATCAAACAGGTTGGATGACTCGCGACTGCCGAACGTCAACACATCCACGTAGGCCCGCACTCGATACGTTCCGGGCCCGGGGAACCGCAGATAGTCCGCGATCGCGATGTCGTCCTCGTACGGCTGCCCTGGCGTAGCGCGCGCGGGTCGAGAAATGCCGCCCATGTGGACGCACGAGCCAACAGGATCCACAGCCACGTGGCCCGCAAGGCTCTCTGCGGCGAACACGAAGCGGGCGTGGCGGCCGATTCCACGATAGTCACCACCGGTCGCAAGGTCACGCGGGCCGGGCCCTTCGGTTCGCACGGTGAGTCTCGCCGTGACGGCTTCCCCGGTGAACCATGTACGACGAGTCGGTGCCACCCGAATGGTGATTCCGGCTGGTGACCGCTGCCGCCCACAGACGCCGACGTGCCCCGCGTCCTTGCATTGACCGACTCGAACCTCGAGCTCGTAGCTGCCACCGCGATCGAACAGCTCTTCGACCGGAACCGTACAGGTCCACCGCCTCGAACCGCCCGGCGGGAGCATGTCGCGCTTGCCACCGGCAACATGCAGCGTTCGCTCAAGCGCGCCACTCCCCCCGCTCCATCGTCGAATCTCGAGCGCCCAGTCGCCGGACGGGCGCAAGCGCCCCTCGGTGTCGACCGGCGCCCCCCGGAACGAGACCGGCTTGTTACCGGGATTGTCGAGCACGATTGCGAGCCGGACGACCGGCTCGTCCAAGAGGGCATACAGCGGCGAATGAAGCACGACTCGACACGGGTCGCCGCGCTCGTGCAACGGCTGTTGCGCGGCGCACGGCACGCCGAGCATCAGAATCAGGGCGCAGGCTCGGGGGCTCATTGGCTTCCTCGCCACGAAGGCTCGTTCGATCATATCCCGACGGCGCAACGATGACTGCGCGCGAGCAACTCCGGCGCGCTTGACGCTACTGCGGGGCTAGGATACCGTCGGGATCAGACGCTCATACCAGCGACGACCGGCAGTTTCTCTGGCTTTCCGTCGAGAAAAAAACGGGCGCGACCATTGCGTGCCGTCGCGATTGCGAAGCGCACCGGGTCTTGCGAAGGAGGCAGCTCATGCGGCATGGCGCGAGAATCGTGGGGTGTCTCACCGGGTTGGTTGCATGCATCGGAATCGCCGCAGCATCGCAGGCTGCCCCGAATCGATCGAGCCCGATCGAGTTCGTCGAGAATCGTGGCCAGTGGGACACGGTGGCTCGCTTCGTCGCGTGGACCCGCAACACCGTCACCCGCATCGAGCCCGACGCTCTCGTATTGGAGGTGCAAGGACGTGACGCCCGAGGCCCACGCGGCGCGATGGTTCGGATCGCGTTCGAATGCGGTGCCGACAACCCTGCGATCGTGGGTGAGACGGCATTGCCGGGCAGCCGGAACTACTTCATCGGCAACGACCGTCGACACTGGCGAACGGGTGTTCGCGCATTCGCATCGGTTCGGTATCGCGACGTTTGGGACGGGATCGACTTCCGCGTGCGTGAAGGGCACGGCCGCTGCGTCGAGTACGATCTGATCCTCGCCCCGCATGCACGGCTCGACCGCGCGGTGTTTCGATGCGAAGGGGCGCAGTCGATTCGCATCACGAGTAGTGGATCGCTGCGAATCGAAACACCGGTCGGCACGTTGCACATGCACGCCCCCACGACGTGGGAGGAGATCGATGGCCGGTCGCGGCCGGTGCGCAGCGGATTTCGCATTCTCCCTCGTAGTCGGTTCGCGTTCTGGGCGGACCGGCACGACGAGGAGGCCACGTTGGTCGTCGACCCCACCATCGTCTGGTCCACACTGATCGGCGGCTTTTTCGGCGAGAAGATCACGAAGATGAAGCAGCTCGCCGGCGGCGACGTGCTCGTCGCGGGTCAGGCCGGATCGAGCGACTTCCCGACCACTCCCGGCGTATTCGACCGCGTATACAAACATCTCTTCGTCAGCCGCTTCACGGCAGGCGGGACGAGCCTCGTCTACTCGACCTTCATGGGTGGTACGGGACTCCGGGAGATCCTCTCCGGCCTGCTCGTCGATCCGCAGGGTAACGTGACGCTCGCTGGCTGGACCGAATCGACCGACTTCCCGACCACGCCGGGCGCCCGCCAACCCATGCTCGGCGGATTTCGGGCCGGCTTCTTGAGCCGGCTCTCGGCGGACGGATCGACTCTCGCCTACTCGTCATACTTCGGCGGGAGCGCCAGCACGAACATCAACGGACTCGACGCACTCTCGAGCGGCGACCTCGTCATCGTCGGCCAGACGACCTCGAAGGACTTCCCGACGACGTCCGGTGTGTTCAGTACGGCGCCGACGGGGAACGACGTATTTGTCACTCGCTTGACACCCGACGCGCGCCACCTGGTGTTTTCCACGTTCATCACCGGTGGCGGTTCTCCGTTTCCGAGCGCCGTCGAGGTCGCTCCGGACGATCGCATTGTCGTCATCGGCCAAACGACGGGTGCCCTGCCAGTCACGCCGGGCGCGTTCATGACAGTGCCTGCCGGTGGCAACGACGCGTTCGTGCTGTCAATCGCGGCGACCGGCCGCACCCTCGACTACGCGACATTCATCGGCGGGCGCGGCCACGACACGCCGAGAGCACTGGCGGTCGCACCGAACGGGGACGTCATCGTGACGGGGACCACCATCTCGCTGAACTTCCCGACGACCCCGGGTGCTTTCGACCGCACCTACAACGGCACCGGGTTCTCGATCGACGACGTCTTCGTCACGCGATTGACGGCCGACGGTTCGCATGTGCAGTTCTCTACCTACCTGGGCTCCGCCAAGTCCGACTTCCCGACCGGTGTTGCGCTCGACCAGGGCGAGCGCGTGGTCGTGATCGGCGCTACCCAGGGCATGAACTTCCCGACGACTCCGAACGCGTCCTCGACCGCGGCATGGGGTGCTTTCGTATCCCGCTTGTCGCCGAGCGGCACGCGACTCGACTACTCCACGCTCGTTCCGCCCTCGACGCCGTTCGATCTTGCACTCTCCGGCACCGACACCATCACGTTCGTCGGCGAAGCGGCCGATGCTCACTTCCCGACGACACCAGGCGCGTTCCAGACGACGAAGCCCAGCTTCTACCCCGACGCGTTCGTGACACGATTGGAGATGCTGCCGTCCAACGTGAGTTCCTACGGAAACTCGACGGCCGGATGCAAAGGCCCCTTGCTCGCCGGAGTTACCGAGGAGCCCCGCGTTGGCGGCGCCGCGTTCGAGATCACTTGTATCGGGGCCCCGCAATCGAGCGCAGGGGTCTTGGCTGTTGCACGACGGAGGCTCGCGAGCCCGGTCACCGTCCTCGGTGCCGCAATCTGGATCGACCCGACCGCCGGTCTCGTCGGGGTCCCGGTGACGAGCGATGCCCTCGGCGAATGCACCGTGCCCATCCCCATCCCTGCTGCGCCGCAACTCGCCGGACAACGCTTCTACCTACAATTCGCATGGCCCGACACATGCGCACCGGGTGGACTCTCGGCGTCGAACGCGCTGGCGACGATGATCGAACCGCAACCCTGATCGGGTCCCCACCGGCAATCCCGCGGCAACGTATCGGCACGACTCGGGCGCAGCGGCCGATTCACTGGATCTTGATCGGTGAGTGAGTCGACGAACGGACGCTGCTCGATTAGAGTCGACCCCGGCTCCCATGGAGGCTCTCGCCAATGACGTTTCCGCTCGGTTCCGGCACTTCACGTGCTCGGCGCGCCCTGATCCTCTGGATCGGCCTCTGCGCCTGCGCATCGGCACAGCAGTACGGCCCCGGAGATCTGGTCCTCTTCCGCTTCACCCCCTCCACCGCGCGGCCCCTCCGCATCACCCCGATGATGCCTGGGTTTACGACGATCACACCGTCGCCGTTCTTCGCGGCGACGCTGCACGGTGCCATCACGCTCGGTCCGCGCAATACCGAACTCCTGTCGATCGGCTACGGCCTCCGGAACCTCGCGCGCGTGACCCCGGCCGGCACGTTGACGACGATCCAGCCGCGTAGTTATCGGTATCTCGGCGCGCTCGCACTGGACGAGGACGGGCACCTGCTGTCGTCCGGTGGAGGGGAGTCCATCGACGTCGCCAACGGCACCACACGCCCCATCGTGCCCGCGTGGGGCGCGACCACGATCACGCTCGATCGTGACACCGGCGACTACCTGATCGGCAGCGGTTCAGGCACCCAGGGAACGCAACGGTGGTTGGCGCGCTACTCCCGCGGTGGCACTCGGCTCTACTACGCGCGAGGCGTAAACGCAGGGAGCTTGCTCTATCACCCGGGGACCGGTGACATCCTCGTGGCAGAGGACCAAGCCGTATTGCGCCTGGACCGGCAATACGGATTGACGACGCTGATCAGCAACCTCGGGCCGCCGTCGTTCTTTCCGGTCTCCATCGCGAACCTGCCCAACGACAACATCGCCGTCACACACTCCAACGGCCCCACGATCGACGAATACTCGCCGTCGGGACAGTTCATCCGGACCCTGCATGCGGGGTCGACATTCGCTCGCACGGCGATGGTCGCGACGGACACGCATCGGGTTTGGGGCCTGAACCAAGCACGCGTCGCCTCGTTGTTCCGATTGTCGGTTCGCTTCGGAGCACACGCGAACAAGCCGTTTGTCATGGGGGCATCCCTCGCCAACCGTCCGGGAATCCCCGTGGCCGGAGGGCGCGTGATCCCGTTGATGCCCGACAGCCTGTTCTCGGCAGTGCCGAGCCTCCCGGGCACGTTTCGGGGGTTCACCGGGACGCTCGATGCGAACGGCGCCGCAACGCCCTCCGTCGTGATCCCTCCGGCGAAGCGCCTCGGCGGAACGCGGCTCTTCTTCGCAGCGGTCGTGCTCGATCCCCAAGCACCGGCTGGCATCGCGGCCGTCTCGCAAACCTACGGCACGACGATTCGCTGAGCGCCTCACCTTGCCGTCTTCGGTCGCGGGTGTGTAAGCTCGAGTACGATCGTGCTGACAGGACGTGTACAAGCGGACAGGAGTGATCGCATGCGGGAATCCCCGAGTTTCCAGTCGTCGATATTCATGCTGTCGTTCGCCGTGGTCATCCTATCGCTCGACGTCGCGGCACAGCGCACGTGGATCGTCGACCAGGCGAACGGCCCGGGGACCAACTTCACGGACATCCCGATGGCGATCGCGGCGGCCGCTCCGGGAGACAACGTCATCGTGCGCGCCGGGTCGAGCTACAGCGGATTCTTGTTAGGCAAACCGCTGCAGATCCTCGCCGAGCCGAATGTATCCGTGCAGGCGTTCTCAATCAGCCCGGGTGCGCTGATCGCCAATCTGCCGGCCGGCGGGGAGATCGTGCTCGACGGATTCCTGAAGTGTGACGTCTACGTGAACAGGTGCGCCGGCAGCGTGTTCATTCAGAACATCGGTTGCGATCGCGCTGTTGTGACGAACTCGGCCGCCGTGACCTTCGCAGGATGCAGACTCGGCAGCGGATCCTCAGCGACGTTCATGGGTGCACGCGTCGACGGATCCGTCGTGACCTACGATCGATGCCGCATACTCGGCGGGTGCGCAGGCTTCGGCGGAGCGACCGGCGTCGGTCTCGAGGTACTGCGCTCGACGGTCGTCTCCTCGCGGACGTCGATCGTCGGCGGCGCCCCCTGCCAGCTTCCTGCCGCAGCCAGTGCGGCAATCCGGCTCGGACAATCGGTGCTCACGCTGACCGGCGATGGTTCCGCTCGCGTCGCACCGGGGCAGCCGGGGCCGAATGCGATCGAAGGAACGGGGACGGTCATCATGAGTCCACTCGTCTCCGTGAACGGCGCGGTGGCGTCGAGCGTCGCCGTCGTCTCGCACCACGTTCCATCGCTCGCTGCGAGCGCGGCCGGTGTCGGTCAGCCACGGGTCGTCGATCTACGCGCGACCTCGGGAGCCTACTTCTTGCTCGCACTCGGCTACCCGGGGACTCCAACGCGACTGGCCGGAACGCTGGGTGACCTGTGGCTCGATCCCGCTCGCCCACTGGCACTCTTCGCGGCTGGGTTTGTGCCGCCCAGTGGCCGCATCGTGCACCGGTTGCCGGGCGCCATGAATCCGAGCCTGGTCGGCGTCCGCGTCGCATGGCAAGCCGCTGCGTTCGAGCAGGGTGTCCTGACACTGTCGAACGCGGCAGGATACGCGCTTCTCCCGTAGCGTGAACTCGAGGCCAGAGCGACGCGATGAGGCCGGACGCGGTCTTCGGCTGCCGGCGGGAGCTGCAGCTACCCGATGGCGAAGTCCCGCGTCGGGCTGATCGTGCTGACGCCCTCCGGTGCCGCGGCATCGAACGTGATGAACGCGCTGAACAGACGCACGCCTCGCAAGCCGGCGTCATCCGGAATCTCGATCGTCGCTGACGACCGACCGGAGGCATCGAGGGTCCCCGCGTACGCGCCGAAGACCCCCGGGGCGAGCCCCGACACCGAGAGCAGTAGCAGCGAGTCGAAGTTCAGGCGCAAGAACCGAGTCCCGATGATGATCGGTCCGGTGCCGAGCGATGTGGCGACCTGGTAGCGACGGCCCGGATCGAACTGTGCCGCCAGGTCGAGCCTCATCGACGTGCCGACCAGGCCCGAACCGACGAGCGTCAGCGACGTGGCGACTTCGTCCGCGCCGATGTCCGCGGCGCCGGATCGGCCGTCACCCTCGAAGTCATCGACGACTGCGGCAGCCGTGGCTTGGCTGTACGCAGGGATCAGCTGCAATGTGCCTCGATCGATCAACGGCGACGACGCCGTCAAGTGGATGTCGTACGGTGCGCGATCTCGGACGAGACCGGGATTCGCCTCGATGCTGTTCGCGCCGTACGCAAGCGCCCCTCCACTCTGGACGCGCGACGGCTGCCAAAGCAGGAAGTTCGCGAGCGAACCTGCATAGAGCGGCAGCGAAACAGAGCCGACGAGGATCGCTCGCACCGAGTTCGGTGCGTGGATGCAGTTGTAGTCCGCGGTGCACTCCCACAAGTCTCCGCTGGTCGTCGTGTACCGAATCGCGCTACCCACACCGTGATTCACGATGATGTTGTTCTTGCACACCGGTGCACGGCTCCAGGTTGCGTTCAGGGGCCGAACGACCAGTGCGCTGCCTGCCGTATCGACGATCGTCGTGTTGTGGAACAGCAACTGGTTGAACGTATGAAGCAGGATCCCGTCGCCTGCCGGATCGCAGTCGTGCAGGAAGCAATTCGTGATCCGATTGAACGGCCCGGTGAAACTCGGCGCGGAGATTTCCAGCAGGCTGGACGCGGTGCCCTTGCCGTCGAACTCGCAACGGTTGAGTGTCACATCGTAACCGAGCAGCTCGAACGGCGCGCCGGCGGCCCGAAAGGCACAGTCGACGAAGAGATTCCGTTCCATCGGCTCGTTGCCGAACATCTCGACCCCGCGGATGAACGGCCAGGCAGTGCTACCGTCGTCGAACTCCACGCGGTCGAAGATCGAGTCCGAAAGCGTGCTCGAGTTCGACCTCGCGTCCACGTAGAGTCCCGCACGGATGTAGCCGGTCACTTTGAAATTCCGGACCCGATAGAACCGCACGCCGCTCGGTGCCCGAATGCCGAACTCCGGCTCCGCCGCAGATGCACGAATCACCGCCGGCGCACCGCTGGCCACGAACGAAACCGTGTTCACGGACGACAGGCCGCTCACCGAAGTCAAGACGAGCGTCTCGTTGAAGACCGTCGAGGCGACGTTGAAGACGACCGGCCCCGTCAACGGAGCAATCGTACGCAAGTGCCCCGTTGCCGCTGTAAGCGTTTGGAAGTTCGTCGCCGACGGCGGCTGCGACGGGTCGACCGTGAAGTTCTGGCTGCCTTGCCCCGTCAGCGGGAGTGAGAGCAGCACGGAGAGCATCAAGAAGCGCATCGGGGCCCATCCCTTCGAGAACGGTTGTGCGCGTCGATTCTACGGGATCTGCACCGAGGCCGCTCGAAAACCGTACGCCGTGGCGCAGACTCGTCGGCGACGCCTGTGTATCGGTTGACGGATGGCGAGGTTACGGCGACTGCGTCGTTCGCGGGTCTCAATCCGGTCGGGCGGAATCCGTTCGCCGCCCGCTCCAGCGCCCGGCGGGATCGTCGACGAGGCACACGCACCATGGGAGAGCAGACGCGACCATACCGTCGTCGACGTCTGGCTCGCATCGACGTAGCGCGCCCGAAATCTGTGGTCCAAGCGGCGCGGATGCTCGTTGGTTGAGGAAGAAAGGAAGCGCCGCACCATGAAAGCTCTTTCGGTCCTGCTCTTGGCCGTCATGGTCAGTGCGTCGGGAGGCGCCTCCCGTGGCACGGTCGACACGCCGAGATCCACCGTCCTCGTATTCTCCATCGCGCGCCCGGACGCCACGGCCGTCGCACGCGCTCGACACGAGAGTCTCCCACCCGAGATCCGACCGGCCGATGTTCGATCGTGTGCTGCGATTCGTGTCGCGATCGGTCAGCGGTTTCACCTCACGTCGATCGTCGAAGAGCACAACAGGCGGCAACTCAACATCGAGGGCACGCTGAACGGCGCGGGCCCGGAGTGGATCTCGCTGTCCGTGAAGGTCACCGACGGCGACAACGCGATCGACACCACGGTCGACGTGAAGCGGGGCCGTCTCGTGGTTGTCGGCTCGTCGCCGGCCGCGAGCGGCACATTCGTCCTCGCGGTGCGGGCTGGAAACGGCCACACCGAGGCGCGTGGAGAACTCTGAACGGCGCTCTATCGTGCGTCCGAGCTCTCGCTGGCGCGCTTCGCCTCGCGCTCGCGGACGAGATGCCTGAGATAGGCCTCCCACTCGCACTGGATCGCGTCCCACTGGGCGTGATCGCTGATCCCGAACGACTGACTGAGGATGTTGTAGTCCCCTTCGCCCTGGCCGACGTCCTGGTCAAGATAGCGGAGGATCGATTCGCGGTGCGTCGGGTTCGGGCCGTTCATGCAGAAGTAGATGAACGACCAGCCCTGGTCGTGGAGGAGGTGCTTGCCGCGACTCCCGCCGCCGCCGAACAAGCGTCGGCAGGACGCGTCGGCCTCGCCGTCCGTGCGACACTGAAAGAGCATGGGCAGCGGCAAGTAGCGATTCGCCCTGAGCGCGATCGCCATCTGGTTCAGACGAACGTCGTTCACCCGGCCGAACTCGAAGGTGACCCCGCCGTCGTCACTCGCTCGCACCTCGACACCGGCGTGAAACTCGGCCAACCCGTCGTCGAACCACCTCGACTCGTTGTAGCGATGCTCAGGTCGAAGGAAATCCAGCAGTTGGTATGTGCAGAGTTGAACGATCGTGCACGGATCGGTCTCGCCGGAACTCTCCTCGTAGATGCAGGCGAGTTTCGCGTTCTTGTCATAGTAGGAGACCACGTTGGGCAGGCTGCCCCCGCCCGCGGACCCGAGGCCGTTCGCGACGTTGAACTTGTCGAAGCTCGCACGGTCCCTCAAGACGATGATTCGCAGCGGCGACTCGGGCTCTTTGCCCGCCACACGAGGATACGCTTTCCTGACGTAGTCGTAGAACGCAACGACGCGGTCCCTGTAGAAGCGCGCGCATCGCTCGTTCGCCCGGTCCGAGCCGAGGTCTTCGACGAGGAGGACGTACGGCCACGCTCGGACCGCGAAGTGCTTCACGCCGCCGAGATGCAGTAGCGCGGTCCGATCGATCGCCGCGTCCATTGCCACGCGCCTCGCGTCGGCCAACTCGTCACTCGCCGTCGACGCGACTTCCGTGTCTTCGCTGCTGCCCCGGGACGTCAGCAGCATCACGACCGCCACGACGGCGGCGAGCGCGCTCGCCGCGATCAAGACCTTCAGGAGCACGCTGCCACTCGCGGCACGGCCCCGGGCGCGCTCCTTCTCCGGGGGCATACAGCGATCTTGCGACTCCATGGCCACTCCGTAGGCGGGAGCTTACAACACGACGAGCGTGGCAGAGTTCGAGAGCGCCACTGTCCCGATGAGGGCTTGCAGACGCAACGTGATCGGCCCCTGCACCCCGATCGGAATCGAGAAGCTCAGCGTGTTGACGACACTGCGTGGCATCGGCAGGAAGACGACCGGCGGGATGATCTCCAACGCGCCGATGAGGCCGGGAAGCGGAAGCGGCGGCGACAATACGGCGGGGTTGCTGCTGATCGCGAGCGTCACGCTACTGGGCATCGGCCCCGCGAAGCGCACATGCACCGTGCTCCCGGCAGTGGCGAGTCCGTGCACGTAGAGTCGCTGCTGGTATTGGTCGGCACCGACATCGACGGCGTTTGCGAGAACCGGGTCGCCGTCGATGTCGGTCGTCGGAAGGCCCGGTGCCGTGGCTGAGCCCTGCCCGAGGTTCCCCGAGCCGAACACCTGGTGGAAGTCACCGGCGTCGTTGTCGACACCTCCGACGTTCGCTCGGTAGTTGTTGTTGCCGCTCACGCCGCGGGCGTTGCAGTAAGAGACCAGGAAGTTCGGTCCGCCTTGTCCCCAGATCACGCTCTCCGAACCCGGAGGAGCCAGAATGCAGTTGGTCACCCGGGAGTTGCTGGCGTTTACGTAGATGCAGTTTCCGTAGTTGGTCTGGAACGGCTCGTTCGGGCACCAGTTCTTGTACATCGTGCAGTTCGTGATGATGCAGGCGTCGCCTTGCAGAAACATCGCGCCGCCGTGCAAGCCGGACATGTTGTCCCAGAAGATGCTGTTCGTGATCAGCGCCTGCGTGGCCAGCATGTACGCGGCCCCACCGCCGGTCACCCCCAACCCTGCGGCCGAGTTTCGGTCGAATCGGCACCGCACGATCTTCGGCTGTCCCCCGCGAACATAGATCCCGCCGCCGCCCCCTTGCGCGGTGTTCACCTCGACGTGGCAGTCCCGGATCGTCGGTGAGGAGAATTGGCAGTAGATGCCCCCACCACTGACCGCGAAGCCGTTCGTGATCGTGAACCCCTCGAGCACCGTGTCGGGCGTCTCGCCGCTGACGAACGTCACGACACTCCCCGCCCTCCCTCCGTCGAGCACCGTGCCGTACGCACCCTCGCGCCCCCGGACCACGATCTTCTTCCCCTTGAAATCGATGCGCTCGAAGTAGAACCCCGGTTTGACGGATACGACCGTACCGGGCTCGGCCTGATCGATCGCACCCTGAATCGTCGGCACCTGCTCCGGAACGCGAATCGTGCCCTGGGCGGATGCGAGCGATGCGAGAGCGAGGATGATCGAGACGGCAAGTCGGGTCGATTGCATGAGGTGCTCCACAACGCGTCACTCGGGGCCGAGGTCGATCGCGCACACGACACGGTCGCGTCCCGTCGACGTCGCGCCGATTGTATCACCGGTCGACCGTGTCTGTGGCGGGGGTTCGCCTTGCCGCGTCGGCCGCATGACGCCCCCTACGCTTCGCGCTGGTGCGCGAACGAAGCCTCACGGCTCCCGGCATCCAAGTCCGACGAGTCCTGATCACTGTTCCCGTCCACGATCTTCACGGCGGTCATCACGAACGCGGCGGTCGGCACCGCGACGAGCAGGCCAAGCACGCCGCCGAGCGCAGTCATCACCGCCTGGCTCGCGATCGCGACCGCGGGCGGGAGTTCGATCGCCTTGCGCTGCACGAGCGGCGTCACGATGTAGCTCTCGAGCCCCTGGACAATCACGTAGAGCCCGAGCACCCACATGGCGCTCACCGGATCGTCGGCGAGCGCGACGAGCAACGGCGGGATGAACGAGATGACCGGCCCTACGATCGGGACGAACACCGCGACGGCGGCGAACAACCCGAACGCGAGGTAGTACGGAATACCGAGAACAGCCAGACCGGCTCCGGTCGCGACGCCGATCAGACACGCGCAGATGAACTTGCCGACGAGCCACGACCGAAGAACACCGGTCGATTCGTCGAGCACGCGCGCGACCGTATCCCGGTGCCTGCGTGGCGACAGAACGAGCACCCCACGCACGTAGGGTCCCGGCCGCATCGCGAGGAAGATGCCGATGAAACAGACGACGACGAATCCGGTCGCAAGACCGAGTGTCGCGCTGAACAGCCCCGTGGCACCGGGCAAGAGTCCCTTCTCGACGATCGTACCCACGTTCGCGACGACCCGCTGCTTCACTTGCTTGCCGATCGGCCCGGTGAGGAAGCGGCCTTCGAGTTTCTCGATGGCCCCTGGCAGTCGCTCCTGCAGCTGAGCGACCTGCTCGACGATCGGCTTGCCGATCACCGCGCCGAAGCCGAGCGCGACCAGCAAGAGCGCGAACAACGTGATCGCGAGTGCAACGGAACGCTTGACCGGCAGGCGATCATCGAGCCAGTCGGTTACGCCGCACAGAAACACGCCGAACAGCACGCCGGCGAACGCGAGGAGCGCAACGTCGCGCACCATCCAAAGCACGATGAGCCCCGCGGCGAGCCACACCGCGTGCACGGCTCTCGACGGCCCTCGTGCGCGAGCCCCCCGGTCACTATCGGTGGCTTCGGTCGTCATCGGGGTCCCTCATTCCTCCGCTACAACTACTTCTCAGCGACTTTGCGCGCATCGCGACGCGAAAGGAGAAGCAACGGCCGTGCCGCGATCAACGACGACGTGATTACCGTCGTGCCGGCCGCCGGACAAGCTCGCCGGGGACCGTGCTCGGACGCACAGGTAGCGATGATCCGACGCATGAGCGAGCACTGGGAGCGACCGAGTGAAGCGTGCCGCAACGCGGCACGAATACCGCCGCGCGCGCGTGTCGATTCTACACAGCGCCTGACGAGTCGGCGCGAGCCGGAGGCGCGTTCGCATCGCCGACGGCTGAACGTGTCGCCGGAACCGCGCATGATCCTGCGTCGAACGAGCCGGTTCGCGCGGGGCACCGCGCAGCACGCGAGGCGCGGCACGACGTTTGCACCCGATCGCACGTCGGACTCGGCATCGTTCGTCGAGTTCACTTGACCATCATCCACCCAATCCATCATCCACCCAACCAATGAGCGAGGAGGTACCCCGATGAACTGGGATACGATCAAGGGAAACTGGAAGCAGTACAAGGGCAAGGCGCAGCAGCGCTGGGGCAAGCTGACGAACGACGACCTCGACGTGATCGACGGCAAGCGTGAGGAACTCGAAGGGCGCCTGCAGGAGCGGTACGGCTACACCCGCGAGCGCGCGGAGAAGGAGTGCAAGGCGTTCTGCGAGGAATGCGCGTAGACCTTGATCTGGAAACGTGAGCCACGGTCGAAGGGATGGGTGCGTGAGACCGATTCATCGAGACGAAGTGATGACGAAAGCCGCACGCGCCGGCTACTTCGCCAAGGGCTTGGTCTACGCGATCGTGGGCGCGCTCGCGTTCCAGACTGCATTTCTCGACGGCGGTAAACTCACCGGCGGGCGGGGTGCGATCGAAGAGGTCAGCCAACAACCCTTCGGACGCATCCTCCTCGGCGTGCTTGCCGTCGGACTCGTCGGATACGTCGCATGGCGCTGGGCACAAGCGCTACTCGACCCGGACGACCGTGGCCGCGACGCAAAGGCCATCGCAGTACGCGCGATGCTCTTCGTCAGTGGAGCGATCTACGCCGGACTCGCGTTCGTCGCAATCAAACTCGTGATCGGTAGCGGCGGAACCGGAGGCTCCGAGAAGCAGTCAATCGTCGCGTCGATCCTCGAGCATGCGTGGGGCCCCTACCTGATCGGCCTCGTCGCCCTACTCGTCGTCATCAAGGCCGGCGCCGAGTTCCACAAGGCCTATAGCGCCAAGTTCGAGCGGAAATGGAAGACGGGCGAGATGAGCGAGTCGACGAAGCGGTGGGCACGCCGGATCTCGCGGATCGGTGTCGGTGCGCGAGGGGTCGTGTTGCTGATCACCGCCGGCTTCGTCGCGACCGCTGCGCTCCAAAGCGACGCGTCCGACGTCAAAGGCGTCGGCGGCGTGCTCTCGAGCGTCGCATCGCAGCCGTACGGTGTCTGGCTCCTCGGGGCGATGGCGATCGGGTTGATCTGCTACGCGCTCTACCAAGTGACACAGGCACGCTACCGCCGCGTGCCCGCGCAATCCACTTCCTGACACCGGGCGCGAGTGCCCGGGAGGATCTTGCACCGCGCGGAGGAAACGACGTCGCATCGGCATCGGGGAGCCGATCGCGAATCGCGTGCCGCGGCGACGCCGCACTTGTGAGCGGCCGAACGACCGCCGAGGCCCCGCATTGGCCGGGCGATTCTACAAGCGTCGCGGCCGATCGCCCACGGACCGGCAGCGACCGCGCCAGTCGCGGCGTCGCGACGACTGGCCCGCGCGTTGCTTCACGGGCGACGATGAACCGCACACGGAAAGGACGCCGCTGAATGGCCGCGCCCGGGCGCCCCAGAAAGCGAGGCCGACGAGGCCGTCCGCCCGGCCTTTGGTCGGCGACGAAGGAGGTCGTGCACGAGTTCTTCGCCGATGATGCGACCACGCTTGCCGCGAGCCTTGCGTTCTACACCGGCCTGTCGATGGCGCCGATCCTGATCCTGCTGCTGTGGATCGCGAGCTGGTTCGGCGACTCGGCCCAGCTTCACCTCGTCAGCCAAGTCGACCGCCTGATGGGTGCGACCGCCGCGGAAGCGCTGCACCTGGTGCTCGAAAACGCCGACAACCGCCCCGACGTCGCGAACGCAGCCGGTTGGTTCGGGCTCGGCGTGCTCCTGTTCTCGGCGAGCAGCGTGTTCGCACAGCTGCAGCACGCACTCAACCTCACATGGGGCGTGCGCGCGAGACCGGGACTCGGGCTGATGAGCCTCGTCCGTAAGCGCCTGCTCTCGATGGGCATGGTGCTCACGATCGGCTTCCTGCTGCTCGTATCGCTCGCGCTGAGCGCCCTGCTCTCCTTGCTCGACGTCGCGAGCCCGGGCGACCTCGGCGTGGGTCCGGAACTCTTGCGGGTCGCGAACGTCGTCGTGCCGCTCGTCGTGATCACCGGTTTGTTCGGCCTGATCTTCAAAGTCCTGCCCGACGTCGCGATCGGCTGGAAGGAGGTGTGGGTCGGCGCGTTCCTGACCGCCGTGCTCTTCACCGCCGGCAAGTTCGCGATCGGCCTCTACCTCGGCCGCAGTGACGTCGGTTCGGCCTACGGCGCCGCCGGTTCGCTCGTCGTCACGCTCGTATGGGTCTACTACGCGAGCCTGATCGTGCTCATCGGCGCCGAGGTCACGCAAGTCTACGCGCGGCGCCGCGAAGACCGCATCGAGCCCGACGAGCACGCCGAACGCATCCCGCGCCTCCCGGCCGACGGCGGATGATCTCCCGGCGGGGACAGCCGGCCTACAGGTCAGGCTCGTAGCGTCGCACCATCGCCTCGCGCGATTCCGCCGGCGCGTCGAGCCCGAGTTGGTCCTTGAGCATCTCGCCCATCGTCGGGAGATCGGACCGCTCGACGTGGGACTCCTGCGCCCACAGCCGCGATCGCATGAACGCCTTCGCGCAGTGCAGAAACACCTCGGTGATCGTCACCTCGATGCACGACCTGGGCGGGTTCGTCAGTTCGGCGAATCGCGCCAGGTGATCCGGAAACGTCGAGACCCGCGCACTCCCGTTCACCCGAAGGGTCTCGTCGACACCAGGGATCAGAAACAGGCACCCGATGGCGCCGGTCTCGATCACGTTCGTCAACGTGTCGACGCGGTTGTTTCCCTTCGCGTCGGGGATGAGCAGGCATGTGTCGCTGGCGACGTGCACGAATCCGGGCGCGCCGCCACGGGGAGACGCATCGATCGTCCCGTCCGCGCCGGTCGAGGCGACGACGACGAACGGCGATGCCTCGATGAATCGGATCGAGTGCCGCTCGAGCGCGCCGAGTTGCTTCGCACGGGCTCGGTGGCTCGGCGCATCGTACAGGTCACGCAACTGGCTGGTCGCATCGAGATACACGTGTCTGTTCCTAACCGGATGTGGTCCAACCGTCCTCGCGCGGCATTCTACACCACACCGACGCGTCTGCACGCAGTCGCACGCTGCGCCCCGCCGTGCGCAACACGCCGGTCGCCGCGCTGTAGACCTCGACGGTGATGGGGCAGAATACCCATGCGGCCCCCCGCCGCCACCAACCCATGGTCGAACCGAGGAATTCCCGCAACATTTTGGTTGCGCGACGCCGTGGGGCCGGCTACCATCGTGCAATCACATGGTTGCATGACAAGGACCAGGAGCACCTCGATGACCAATCCAGGCGACCGCATCGTGAAGGAAATCACGCTCAAAGCGCCTCGTACGCGCGTGTGGCGTGCGCTCACCGACTCCGCCGAGTTCGGCGCATGGTTCCGCGCCCGCTTCGAGGGGCCGTTCGTCGTGGGCGAACAAGTCCGCGGCACGATGACCCACCCGGCGTGCGAAGGCGCCGAGTTCGAGACGCTGATCACCCAGATGGACGCCGAACATGCGTTCGCCTTGCGGTGGCACCCCTATCCGGTTGAGCCGACGGCCGACTTCTCGAGCGAGCCGACGACGCTGGTCGAGTTTCACCTCGAGGACGCGGGCGACGGCACGAAGCTGACGCTCACGGAATCGGGATTCGACGCGCTACCGGAGCACCGACGCGTCGAGACGTTTCGCCTGAACGAGCGCGGCTGGGCCGAGCAGATGGGCAACATCGAGCGCCACGTCGATGGCTAGGCGCTTTTCTGCGGCCCGAGTCAGGGACGCCGGCCGCCTGTTCGCCGCGCTCGGCGACCCGACGCGCCTCGGGCTCGTCTTCGCGCTCGGTGCGAGCGGGCCCGAGTCCATCACCGCCCTCAGTCAGACGGCGGACGTGTCGCGGCAGGCCGTGACGAAGCACCTGCATGTGCTCGCCGACGCGGGACTCGTTCGAGGTTCCCGGCACGGCCGCGAGTGCATCTGGGAGCTCGTCCCCAATCGGCTGGTCGACGCGCGGACGTATCTCGATCGGATCGACGTGCTCTGGGACGAGACGCTGGAGAGACTCCGGGACTTCGTCGAGGACGATTAGTACTCGTCGTACTCCAAGCGCTCCGGAAAAGCGCGTCCAGGAAGGCGCCTGCAGGGCACGGCAGCCGCCGCTGCCCTGCAGGCAATCACGACCTCAGGGGTCGATCGTGAGCACGACGCTGTTCGACAGCAGTCCGATCCCCGACGGAAGAGTCGGGTCGAACACGGCGAACGCGGCATGCGCTTCCACGCCGACGAGCGCGGACGACGACGGCAATGCGATCGTCGCATTCGCCTCGCCCTGGTTGTCGATCACGCCCACGAAGTCCCGGAAGACCGTCGGAAGCGCCCCGGCGACCGTCGCGATCAGGAGCGGATCCCGCGACAGGTTCACGAACCGGTGGTCGATCTGCAGCGCGTCGTTGCCGAGGGCTGCCGCAAACCGGACCAGTCGCCCCTCGTGGCCGGACGCGATCGCGGTCAAGCCGACCGAGGTGCCGACCGCGGCGCGGTGCGGCGTGCGGGCGCCTTCGATCAGCAACGCCGCATCGTATCGCTCGACGGGACCCTGCGGCGTCAGGTTGCGGTTCGCGAACGCCGCATAGGTCGGCGGATATCGCGTCGCGCGGAAGAACCACGCGAACGTCGGCTCGTCGCCCTGCGTCGCCGGCGCGCCGGCCGACCCGTCGCACGGCGATCCGTAGCGCCAGACCGTCTCGCCCGCGGGCGTCACCTCGAACAGCACGCCGCTCGGGTGCCCGCTGCAGATCAGCGTGTTTCCGTTCGGCAAACGCTGCGCGCCCGAGATGATCCGCGAGTAGAAATCCGTCGGCGTCGGCGCGCTGTAGCTCCACACCGGTGCCGCCGGCCCCCACTTCCCGCCGGTCATCACGTAGTTGCCCTGCGCATCGGTCGGCGGGACGATTTCGTCCACCGTCGAATACTGCTGCGACGCCAGCGTGCCGCGAGGCCCGTTGTTGAAGACGAGGATGTTGCCGGCCCCCGGATAGCCCGCGGGGATCCAGTGCGGCTTGTGCTGAAAGAAGAGCGTGCGGTCGGCGGCGGTGCCGGCGCGGTAGGCTTCCGGGTTGCCCCAGCGATACAGCAGATCGCCGCCCTTGCCCCAACGCCCTCCGGTGCTGCCCCGCGCCTCGGCCGTGGTCGTCGAGTGGTCGATGATCCACAGCTCGTTGTTCGTGCGCGAACTCATGACGATCTGGTCGAGCGCCGCGTTGTACTTCACGGAGTTGAAGTGCAACCAGTCCGCGATGCCGCCGGTCGTATCGTAGTTGATGTCGATTCGCTCAGGGTGCTGTGCGACCGAGCCGTAGTTGGCCTTCGTCGGATCGAAGTCCTGGATCAGGTGGTCCCAGACCCGCCACTCCCAGACGATGGTGCCGCCCTGCGGATACGTCGGTTGCACCTCGATGATCTTCTCCGGCCAAATCTCCCCTTGGGTGATGTGGCTCGGATCACGACCGGCCGCAACGGCGGCCTCGTAGTTGAGGATCTCGTAGACGACGATCAGCACGTTGCCGTTCGGCAACACCTCGATGTCGTGGTGCAGGATCTCGTTCGACCGGGTGGATTGGTATTCCCAGACGAGCTTCCCGTTCCAGTCGTAGCGCTCCAACGTCATCGCCCGCGGATAGCGCTCGTCCTCGATCACGTTCGTCGTCAACAGGTCGCCGTTGGGCATCAAATACGGCGACGCGAGTGGCGCCGGCGACGGTCCTCGCGTCCAGCGGTTCACGACGCGGCCGCGCTCGTCGATGAGGTAGTGATCGGTGCCGCTGCGCGGATGAAACAGCGTGTAGCCGGGTTGCGAAAGCGGATGTGTCGCGGTCATGAGCCCGGTCGTCTGCGGCGCCGTCGGCCCGGAGTATTCGATCACGAACGCGACCGGCTCGGTCGACGTCGGGGCGGCATCCGCCCAATCGCCGCGGCGAGTCGTGTTCGTCCCGAGGTAGTGGATGCGATCCTCGACGCCCCGGCCGTTGTCGGGTTGCCCCGGCGCCCACGCGGTGTACGCGAACGCCTCGGCGGATGCCCATCGCCAGCCGCCGGCCGGCTCCGGTCCAGCGACCGACTGCACCGCGCCGATCCACGGTCCGATCAACGGCGCACTCGGGCTCGCTTGCGTCCAGAACGCGGGATCGTCGATCAGACGAAAGACGAACTCGGCTTCTTCGTTCGACGTGATCGTCGCAAGGTAGCCACCGAGCGCGTGCGCCCGGTGCAGAGCCTCGGTCCAGTTCGCGCCCGGCCCGAGCGGCACGACGTCATACCAGTGGGTGGTTCCGTCGATGTGCTTGAACGCTTGCTGTGCACTCGACGGGGCTCCGCCGATCGCAAGCGCGAACATGGTCGCCGCTGCACACCGGCAGACCAGACTCCGATTCCACATGCGTGACTCTCCTTCTCGGCAATTCACGCGACTCTGCCCGGCGGAATTGTAGCGCCGTCCGGTCGTCGACCAGCCCGTATCGCCGGAATTCGCGGCCCGCGGAAGGGGGTCCGGTGCCGTTTGGCCCGTGGCGGGCGCCCGAAGGACCGGATCGCGGACCCGTCGCGATCGAGTATCGATTGGACACTCGGGGCCGCGGGATCGCCGCCACCGACGGCCCTCGGGTCCGGCTACGGCACGAATCGCACCGCGGACGCGAACACGTAGAACCAGCACGTGCGCGGGGTGCGAGGGACCGACCAACACAGCAGCACGTTGCGGTTGATGCGGATCTCTTTCGGGTCCGGCACGCGCGGGTCGATTCGGTCGATCAACACGCCTTGCGCGTGCACTGCCGAGGCCAGCAGGATCGCGAGAAGTGCTGTCCGCATCGTTCGACCTCCACTGGCTGAGCTACTGGATCGCGGGGCCCTGGACGCCACGCGGTCGGCTCACGACGCCCTGCCGGAGCACGCCGTGCGCGACCTCCGTCGCGTCGATGTCGTGGCGCCGCTTCGTTCGGGCCAACGCGAGTATCCGCTCCGCGAGTTCGCGAGGCAAGCGTACCTCGACCGGCGCCGTCCGGCTCTCGGCGAGATGCTGCGGATTGAACGCGCGGTCCTCGGCCATCGTTCGGAACGCCGCGTAGAGTCGAGGCGGCTCCTCGAGCCACGTCCCCTTGACGCGCTCGGAGGGTTCCTCGTAGTCGCCGAACACGCGACAGACGACGCCGTACTCGGGGATGTAGAGCGTGTCGTACCACGCACTCATGCCACGAGAGGCGTGCAACGCGCTCATCGACACCATCATCGGGTAGCGGTAGGCGACGACCTCGTCGGTGTCGCCGCCGTGGTGCTCGGTCGGCGCAGGACCGCCCGACGACGCCTCGATTTCAGTCGGCGATGGGCTGCTGCAGCAAGCACAGCACACGAGCGCGATCAGCGCACACACGGTCTTGATCATGATGCCTCCGATAGTCGAGCCGACGGGAGCGGTCACTCCATCACCATCACGACCGGCTTCGTGACGGTCGCGATGCCGCCGGGGGCGGCTGCGTCGAGGGACAGCGCGGCCGCCCACACGCGAGTCCCGCTCAGGCCGGACACCGAGCGCAGATCGAGCGTCGCGATCGCTCGACCCGTCGCGTCGAGGAACCCCACGTTCCCGCGCAACCACGGGCGAAGCCCGGCCGAGGTGCTCAGGCGAAAGAGGTCGTCGACCGCAAGCGACACGAGTCGTCCCCCCGCACCGAACCCCGGCGTGATCCCCGACAACGACAGCCCCGCGACAAAGGCACGTCCGGGGTCGTCCGGGAAGTGGAAGCGAAGTTGCCAGAGATTCGGCGAGCCGATGCGCTCGGTCACGATGTTCCGCGCCCGCTCGACCACGGCATTCGCCGGCGTGCCGAAGTTCGGCGGCGTCGGCAGCACGGAAACGGTCTGCCCGCTCCGCGTCAACCGATAGAAACTGCCCGCGACGTAACACATCAACTCGCCGAGGCCGACGTCGCGATCCATCGCGAGCGCCGGGAGGAACAGTCCGTTGCGCACCACCGTCGCGGAGCCGGTCACGTCGACGCGGATGATCGCACCCGGGACGACCGCGAGAAAGACCGATCCGTCGGTGTGATCCTGCACGCCCGCGGTCGCCAACGACGGCGGCGTCGACTGGTAGAGCAGTGTGCGCGTTCCGCCGACGACGCGGAACAAACGCCCGGGCCGGAACGGAAGGACATCGCTCACGAACACGCCGCCGCTGACGAGATCGGGGATCAGTATCTGGGGAAAGTCGAACACCCACGACGCACCGAGCACGCGCCCGCTCGCACGGTCGACCCGGTAGAGCTTGCTCGTATACCGGACGCCATCCCAGCCGAGGTAGAGCAGGTCGCCGTTCGTATCGTGGCAAAGCTCCGACACCATGTCGCCGCCGGCGACGAGCGTACGGATCGTCGCGCCGGTTTGCGGATCGGCGACGACGATGCTCCCGTCCGCGCCACCGAGGATCAGGTTCTGGTTGTCGAAGTCGGTCAGGACGGCCGTGAGCGCCCCGTTCAACGAATTGACGACGGTCGTGACGTTGCCGTTCTGCGCGATTCGGAGCATCCGCCGCTCGGTAGTGGTCGGTGTGGTGAACACGACGAGCAGGTCACCGCGGTACGGTTGCGCATCCGCGATCGACGCGCCAGCGGTCGCCAGGGTCAGGGTCAGCATCGTCACGACAATCGCGAATCTGCGCATGATGTCCCCCTGCTGCACTGTCGCAACACGACGTCCGGCCCGATCGTCGGCCGGCCGACCCCAGCATATCCCAAGCATTCACAGGATGCACGATCGGCCGCGCTCGACGGCTCACGCCCCGGCCATCCCCGCCATCAGCATCCACATCGACGCCAGCGTCGCCGTCCCGAACAGCACGAGGGGGACGGTCGCTGCAGTGCGTTCCCCGCCCTTCGTCACAAGGGCCGTCGCGGCCGCGATGTAAAGCGTGAACACACCGACTACCAGCGCGTAGCTCGGCTGGTCCACATTGATCGTGCGCGGTCCGAACACGAGGAACGGGCTGAACAGCGGCCAGAGGAGGACATCGCTGTCACGCCACAATACGAGCAGCGGCAGCCAGGCGAGCAGCGTCGCGCCGGCGTTCACGAGCGCGGCTCGCAACACCGGGTGTTTACCGACCAGAACGATCCGCAACACCCGGGCGACGGGGGATCGGCTCCCCGCGACGGCGACCGAGATGATGGCCACTACCGTGCCGAACAGCACGAGTGCGAGCACCGCGAGCGTTACGAATCCGAGGAAGAACACATCCACGCTGCGAGCGCCCCCTGGTCACGGTTGCGAGTGCCCGGCGAGCCTACCAGATCCTCGCGCACACCGCCCCCGCGCCCGCCCCCGAGCGGTCAGAGTCGCTGCTTCGCTTTCAGCTCGAGGTAGCGGTTCACGAGCTCTGGCGTCAGCATCGACGGCAGCGGTTCGAGCACGAGTGCGCCCGCCTGGTCCAGCCGCTTGATCGCGCGGGTCTGCGCGTTGAGCAGCGTCGCTGCGGCGGCGGTCTCGAACGCCTCGTTCGGATGCTCGGGGACACGATCGGCGAGGTCGGCGAGCCCATGGTCGCGCAGGAACACGCAGAGCAGGAGGTGCGGAGTGGTCAGCTGTCGCAGGTAGACGCCGAGCGCTTCGACGTGCCGCTCATCGAGCGTGTGCGTGATCAACACGACCAACGCCCGTTTGCGCTGCCGCGTGAGCAGTTCGGCGAGTGCCATGTCGTAGTCCGACGCGACCGGGCGTGCGTCGAGATCATAGACACCGCGCACGAGGGCGCCGACCGCATTTCGACCGCGAAGCGGACCGACCACGCGCTCGATCCGGTTCGAGAACGCAACGAGCGAAACCGTGTCCCCCTGGCCCAGCGCCACGTGCGTGAGCATGATCGCCGCGTCGATCGCGTGATCGAGGTGCGGAATGCCGTCCGTCTCGTTCAGCATCGAACTCCCGCAATCGAGGAGCATCACGATGTTCTGGTTGCGCTCGGTCGTGTACTCGCGTGCAATCGCTCGGCGGTGCTTCGCAGTCGCCTTCCAGTCGATGGCCCGCACTTCGTCCTCGCGTCGATACTCGCGGAGGCGGTCGAACTCACCGCCACGCCCCTTCAGACGGAACACCCGCAAGCCGGCCTCGTCGAGTCGATTGCGGAGCGCGAGCAACTCGAATCGCCCCACCGCGCCGATGTCCGGATAGACCCGGACCGGTGTCTCGACTCCGTGCCGCTCGTGCAGCCACCAAAGGCCGAGACGGCTCGCGATGCGCAGGTGCACGGCGCCGAACGCGACCCGACCGCGACGACGCGGCGTGACCCGGTAGTGCGCATCGGTAGCACGGTTGCCGGTGACGACGCACGTGACGGGGAGCCCGTGAACGATCGCGTCGACCGGCGGATCGTCCGCGACCTCGACCACGACGGTCTTGCCCGTCGCGTTGCGCAACGTGAGCTGCACTTCGTTCTCGGCGGCGGTCGTCAACACGTCGGGCGCGGTGCGCTCGACGGACAGCCGCGTCGCGCGACGCGACCAGAGTGCGTCCACGGACGCGACGAGCGCGAGCGCGAGGTTCCAGAGGACACCGGCGATCATCGCCTGGGACACCCAAATTCCGATCGTCACCGGGACGATCCCGGCGGCGACGAGGAACATCAGGCGACGTGTCGGCGTCACGCGCGCGGAACCTCGACCGTCGCGAGGATCTGGTGCACGACCGTATCGGCGTCCAGCCCCTCGATCACCGACTCCGGCTTGAGCATCAGCCGATGCCGAAGGACCCACGGCGCGATCCGCTTCACGTCGTCGGGCGTCACGAAGTCGCGCCCGCTGCATGCAGCTGCGGTCCGCGACGCGACGAAGAGGCCGATACTCCCACGCGGGCTCGCACCGACGTAGACGGCCGGGTCCTCGCGCGTCTTCTGCACGATCGACGTGATGTAGTTGATCACCGCGGGCTCGACACGCACCGCGCCGACCGCGCGCTGAATCGCGATCACGTCGGCGCCGGTCAAGACCGGTCGCACGGCCGCGGCCGTGGCGCCTCGCCAGTCGCGCCCGTCGGCGAGTTGCTGCAAGATCTCGTTCTCGTGCGCCTGACTCGGGTAATCGACCATCAGCTTGAACAGGAACCGGTCGACCTGCGCTTCCGGCAGCGGGTACGTCCCCTCGTGCTCGATCGGGTTCTGCGTGCCCAGCACGAGGAACGGCGGCGTCAGCGGATACACGGTTCCGTCGACGGTGACCTGCCGCTCCTGCATGACCTCGAGCAACGCCGATTGACTCTTCGGAGGCGAGCGGTTGATCTCGTCGGCGAGCAGCAGGTTGGTGAAGACCGGGCCGCGGTTGAAGTCGAACCGGCCGTCGTTGACGTTGAACACGTTGTGGCCGGTGATGTCCGACGGCATCAAGTCCGGCGTGAACTGCACACGCTTGAACTCGCACGAGACGGCGCGCGCGAGGGTGTTTGCCAGCAGCGTCTTGCCCAGACCCGGCACGCCCTCGATCAACACGCTCCCCTCTGCGAAGAGCGCGATGATCACGCCTTCGACGAGTTCGTCCTGGCCGACGACGACCTTGGCGACCTCGTCGTGAAGCGATTCGAATCGCTCGGCGACCTCAGCGAGTTCCATTGGTTGAATCTCCAGTCAGAGTGGTGCGTCTCGCATCGCGCAGAAGCGTCGCGAGGATCTGGACGACACGGGGCAATCGACTGCGGCCATCGGAGCGAACCGCCCGGGCCCGCTCGAGTGCGCGGCGAATGCGGTCTCCGTGCGCCCCGCGCAAGTTCGACTCGTTGTACACGCCGAGTTCCTGGCGCACGTAGTTGATGTATTCGTCGACGAGGTGGTCGTGATTCGGAACCCGCCGATGAAGCGCGGCGAGCGCCTCCGCGTGTTCTCGGATCCGACGACGCGATGCACGCGCCGGCGGACGCACGGGACCGAACGTGCGGTAGCCCCACCATGCGAACAGGATCGCGAGCAGGACCAACTGCAACGAGAGCCGCCGCACGAACGGCGAGAACAGGACGCCGATCACGCCGGGACGACCCTGAGCGCTGATCCCCTCCGCGAACACGATCGGCTCGCGCGCGTCGAGCGCGGCGAACCGCGCGTATGCCTCAGCCCCCGCGGTCGCCGGGTCCTTGTAGAGCGTGTCGTTCGCGAAGGCCTCGTCATTCGCGCAGACGACCAGCACACCATCGTCGACTTCGATCCGCACGGCCTGAATCCGATCCCCGGAGCGGCGGAGCACGTCGACCTTGTAGTCCTCGAACACCCATCCCTCGATCTCGATCGCGGAGCCGTCCCACGAGTCGATCGTCAGGCCGAGCCACTCGATCTCGGTCGCAGGGTCGTCCGCGCTCGGAGCATAGAGCAGGCGGCCCCCTTCGCTGAGCCAATACCAGGCGACGTTCCATTCGAGCGGGCTCAGGCGGCGGGTCGGGCCGAGGAGGACGATGGTCTCGGTGTCCTCTTGCATCAGCTCGAGAACCGACGACAAGTCGCGCCGAACGCCGGGGTGCAACGTGCGGAGCGTCTCGAAGAACGCGAGTTTCCCGGGACGGCTCGACGAGTAGGAGTCGCGCGGCGTGGGCCGTCGGCCCGGCCACCACCAGATCGTCAACGACAGGACGAACGCCACGGCGACGAACCACGGCCACTCGCGGCGGATCAGGATCGCGTCAGGCCGCGGCATCGGCGTGCCCCCGCAGTGCCTCGAGCGCGGCGAGCGCATCCGTATACCGTCGTCGGTCGGCGTCGCGGCCGCCGTAGTAGATCTCGTCGAAGTGGCCGACGACGACCGCCAGCAACGACCGTCGTTCGGGCTCCTTCCGCAACGCCCGAAGGTAGTCGTGGTTCGTCAGGCCGCGACGATAGCGCACGAGTCGCGCGCGCTCGAGCAGGCTCATCCCGCCGAGCAGCAAGTGCGCCACCGACGCGCGATAGTCACCGGCGTCGGCCGCGGCTCGCGCGCGCTCGATGTAGTGTTCGACCGGCTCGTCGCCGGGCGGACCGTCGAGCAACAGCGGGTTCGTGTCCGCGTCCGAAGCCAACCCCTGCGACGGCGGCGATCGGCTCGAACGACTCGTGGCCGCGAGCATCACGATCAGCGCGATCACGACGCTGACCAACGCGATCCCGATGACGACCCATGCGATCGGCGACATCCCGTCACCGAATCCGAAGTCGAAATCCCATCCGGGCCCCGGCTCGTTACGGAGTCGCGCGAGGTGCCGGAACTGCGGATCCTCGAAGACCTTCGCCAAGCTGCGCTCGACGGCGTCGTCGGGGGCTCGTTCGACTTGCGCGGTCGCGTCGACCGACAGGGTCGCGGTCGCGAGCGTCAGGGCCGCGACCATCAGGATCGACAGCGCCGTACGCGCCGGCTTCGGCGTCGTGCGAGTCACCGGGCGGTCGCTGCGCAGCCGCGCGGCCTCCGCGCGGAACAGCAAGTCGAGATCCCACCCCTCCGAGCGCGTTCGGATGTCGAGATACGAGAAGAACGTCGCCAGTCGAAAGAGCGGAAACACGAGCCACAGCGCTGCCTGCACCGTCGCGGCGATCACCGGGTCGATGATCAACCAGTCCCCCTCGGTCAGCACTGTGCCGGTCTCGATGCGACCACTGATGAGCCCGCGGTCGAGCGCGAGGCTCGCGAGCGAGTCCGCCGCGGCGAGCACGCTGATCACGACGCCGACGAACAGCAGCCGGCAAAGCGGCGTGCGCTGCCCCGCGAGACCGCCGGATGCGCGCTGGAGGTCACTCAGCCGTTCCCCGGCGCGTGCCGGGTCGAGCCGCTCGAGCAGGTAGACCTCGGCCGCGTACGTCGGGCGACGCTCGAACACGGCGGCGAGCATGAAGGCCATCCAGGCCAACAGGGTGTTTCCGGAGTAGATCGCGGCGCAGACGGCAACGACGATCAGGCGCCGGGTCAACATCGCCGCGACGAGCCCCTGTGGCGGGCGCGTGATGCGCCGGAGCGCCGCGGCGAGGTCGAACGGTGCCCCGAAGACCGTCGGGCCGGTCGCCCCGACGAGCACGGCGCCGAGCATCGGCGATGCGAGGTAGAACGCGACGACCCCGAACGCGAGGCCGTGATCGGTCAGGATCCCGTGCGCCACGGTCACGAGAGTCGCGACGAACGCCCAGCCGGCCGTCACCCGCAGGATGGGCGCCGCATACGCGTGCAGGAACCGCGCCGCGACGTCGAGCTGCCGCCCGAAGTCCCGCGGCTCGATCGGGATGATCGCGCCATCGAGCTTCATCGCACGCCACCCGCCGGCCGACGGCGCCCCGCGAATGCCAGATAGACGAACACGACGAACCAGAGTGCCCCACCGACCACGTAGCGGACGATCGGCGCCGTCGGCAGCGGCGACCAGAACGCCTCGATCGCGGCCGCGACGACGAGCATCAACGCGGCCCCGGCCGCCAGTTGCACCGCGACCAGCCCTCGCTCGCGCAGCGCGTCGATACGACGCAACTGTCCGGGGTGGACGATCGAGAGGCCGAGGATGAACCCGGCCGCCCCGGCGATCGCGATCGCGGTCAGCTCGAACGCGCCGTGCCCGATCACGAACGACAGCAGCCGTTCGTGGTGACCGCGACTCAGCACGAACCCGAACACCGCGCCGAGCATGACCGAATTGAACATCAGGATGAGCAGCGACCCGATGCCGAAGACGATGCCGAGCGCGAAGCAGCGCAGCGCGATGCCGACGTTGTTGTAGACGTAGAAACCGCCCATGCCGGTCCGTCCCGAAGCCGCGACTTCCTTCGCGCCTTTCTCGGAGTACATCTCGTCCATTCGCTGCTGCGCCGCGGCGGGAAGGATGCGGTCCGCGATCGCCGGACGGTTGTAGACGAGGCTGCCGACCACCGTACCGGGGATCGTGAAGATCGCGCACGCGAGCAGGAAGATGCGCCCGTTCGCACGGAGCAGCCGCGGGAACCCGCGCAACACGAAGTCGAGGATCGCGCGCCACGGTCGCGGCTTGGCTCGATAGAGACACGCGTGCCCGCGGCGGACGAGCGCGTTGAGGAACTGCTCGATGTCGCGCCCCCAGTGCCGCGACCGGACCGTCGACAGGTCGTAGCTCACTGCCCGGTGCAACCGGGAGAACTTCGCGACCTCTTCGCTCGTCGCCTTGCCCGGATTCTCGAGCCGACGCAGGACACGATCGAGCGCGCGCCAGTCGGCCTCTCGTCGCGCGATGAACTGCTCCTTCTTCACTCGGTCGCGCCCCGATCGGCGAACGTTCGGAATACGCGGCACAGAAACGCGGCCGGCGCCTGGTCGACATCGCCCTCGTAGCCCATGCGTAGCGCGATCTCGCCGGCGATCGGCGCCGCGATCTCGTTCGCCCGCGCGCGTGGGATCGCGCCGCGCCGCTCGTAGAGCCGCTCGAGCAGCGCGAGAAGACGATCGTCCGGGCGATATCGCGTCGTGCGCTCGTCGGCCGCGATCGGCTCGATGTCGCTCTTGCCCGTGCTCCTCCGCAGGCGCACTCTTCGCTCGTGAATGACCATCGTTGCCGCAGCGAGGTCGCCGAGTCGCTGAAAGCGCCGCGTGCTGAGCGCGGTCACCAGGCCCACCGCATACGCGGTGGGCAACACGTCTGCACCGCGCAGCAGGTTGCGCAGCATCGCCGCCTGAAACGAGATCGGGGCGCCGTTCGTGGAGATCACGCGAATCCCGGTCATTCGTTTGCCGGGCGTCTGTCCATTCATGAACGCCTCGAAGAACCACGCGTAGAGCCACTCGAACGCAAACAGGAGCACGAGCAGCATTCCGTTCCCCACGTCACCGAGTGCGATGTGAGTCAGCAGAGCGAGCACGAAGAGGAACGCGCCGGCGACCACCCCGCGAACCAGCACGTCGAGGACGTACGCGCGAAAACGCACCCAGACACCCGCGGGCGTGAAGGTCAACCAAACGCTCTCCGGCGTCTCGACCGTGACGTCGGTTTCGATCTTCATCAGCAGCGCGGGATCACTCGCTCATCGGAGGCGGGACCGCTCCGGACTGGTGCTCGCGACCTCTGACCTTCCGCACCGGCCGCGTCGAGATCACGATCGAGCCGGCCATGTAGTCGTGGATACAGCGCCGCGGCTCGCCGAAGATCACGAGCGCGTCGACCAGTGCGAAGCCCGGCACGGAGCCGAGGAGCCACTGCACGCCGATCAGGCGGATCAGTACGCCGCGGACGAACCCGATCGGACCGCCGTCTTCCTTCCGCACGATCTTCGTGTTCACGAGGATCTTCCCGGGCGATTGGCCCCGCGTCGTGATCAGGTATCCGACGACGACGAAGTACGGGATCATGACGACCATCATCGTCATGACCAGAATGACCGGTCCCTGGGGATCCTCCAACGGATAGAACCCGAATACACCGACGCCGAAGGCGGCGAGGAAGTAGACCGCCAGTCCGATCACGCCGTCGATGAGCGCACCGAAGAACCGGGTCCCTCGTTCCGCGAGTCGGTAGCCGTGCGTATCCGGATTGAACTCGGAAACCGCACCCGCCGTGGTCGGTGCCTCGAACGGGTTGGACTCCGACGCGCCGCTGGCGTCGAGGTTGTCGGCGTTTGGTTCAGACATGGTTCGACCCTTTCTCTTCAGTGCGAATCGGCAGTATATGAGGTCTCGACCGCTCGCTCAACGGCCACGCCCTCTCCCGAGGCTCACTCCCGGTCGCGGAGGACTCGGTCTCCGAGGCCGTTGGCGCGGAGGCACGCGAGCAGCAAGCCCGCGATTCGCTCGCTCCCACGCGAGTTGAAGTGGATCCCGTCCGCGAAGAACGAGTCGAGCACGACGTCGTTCGGCAGCGCTTCGAAGACCGCAAACAGGTCACAGAGCACGACATCCTCCGATCGGGCGACCCTCCGGACGCGCTCGACGTAGCGCCGATGCAGTGGGATGAGTTCCTCGAGGTCGTGCAGGTGCCGCCGACGCAGCTTCGCGAACGATTCGAGCGACGCCGCGTGCTCGAAACTCGTCGGCGCCGTCACGAGGATCGGCGTGATCCCGTGCGCACGAGCGCCCGCGACGATGGCGCGGAGGTTGTCCTCGAAGTCCGTCTCGGACACACGCCGCGGCCACGCACCGCGGGGTTTCGCATCGAGCGCGACGATCGCCCGGGCGAGCAGCTGGCCGACGCGCAGGGACTGGAGCGAATAGAGCCAGCCTCGATTCACCTCCGGCACGTGCTTGTCCTCGAGTCCGAAGCCGATCCAGTGGTCGTTCCATCCGAAGAAGATGAACACGACCTCCGGCTTCAGCGGCGCGACGTCACGCGCGAACTGCTGCCTGCCCTGAAACGACGACCACCCGCCGCAACCGACGTTCGCGTACGGCAGCGTCTTGCCGGGGAACGCCGCCTCGACGAGCGCGCGCGACCGCTCCGCGTATCCACCGAACTGGGTGCACGAGCACCCCATGAACACCACCCGCACGCGATCCCGTCGTGCTTCCTCCAGGATCGCCGCGTAGGGCTTGGGGATGCGCGGCACCCAGAACAGATCCGGGTCCGGTGCGAACAGATCCCGGATCGTCGTCGGGCGAGGCCAGCCGAACTCGACGCGCTCCGGGAACATCCGATACCGAAACCCGCATACGCGAAGGCCGACCTCGACGACCGCGAGGCAACCGACGACGGTCACGACCACCAAGACCGCCCGCCCGATCCCGCGCCGGCACCGAGCATGTCGCCATCCTCTGCTCATGCCGGAGTCTATCACGGCGTCAGACTCGGTGCCCGCCCTTGCCGCCGCTCGCCGCGCACCCGTAGAATCACGCCGGGGTCGACGACAACAGGTCCGAGAGGGATTCCGATGGCTGGTTTCAACGGCTTTACGAAGAAGACGACGGGGTTCCTGCGCGACCTCGAGCGACACAACGATCGCGAGTGGTTCAACGCCAACAAGGCCACCTACGAAGAACACGTGCAGCAACCCATGCTCGCGTTCATCGCGGCGATCGCCGCCCCTCTCGGCAAGATCTCCCCGCATCTCGTGGCCGACGACAAGAAGGTCGGCGGCTCGATGATGCGCATCTACCGCGACACGCGGTTCTCGAAGGACAAGCGCCCGTACAACGAGCACGTGTCGGTCCGCTTCCTCCACGAACGCGCGGGCAAGACCCCCGCACCGGGCCTCTACCTACGCGTCGCCGCGCGCGACGTCACGCTGGGCACGGGGATCTGGCACCCCGACGCACCGGCGTTGGGCAAGATCCGCGACCACATCGTAGACAACGCCAACGCGTGGCTGCGTATCCGCGACGCAAAGGCGTTCACGGGCACGTTCGGAACGCTCGACGGAGAGAGCCTCAAGCGCCCACCGAAGGGCTACGACGCGGATCACCCGCTCGTCGAGGACCTCAAGCGCAAGGACTTCTGCGCGTTCACGAGCCGTCCCGCGAAGGACCTGACAGCGCCGGACTTCCTCGCGCAGACGGTTCGTGCCTACAAGACGTCCGCGAAGTTCCTCGCGTTCCTGTGCGCAGCGCTCGACCTCGATTTTTGATCCGGCCGCGCGTCACTGCCGACGGGCGGGAGGCTTAGTTCAGGAGGGCCTCATGAGACTCTTGCTCGCCTTGTCCCTGGGTGTCGCCGTCGGGTTCGGTTGGCACGACTCCGACGAGACCTACGCCCCCATGCCGATCGGGATCCAGGACCTCGCCGAGGTGCTCGGCTGCTCGATCTGGAAGTACCGCGTGTCGGCGCCGAAGGAAGGAGAGCCGGTCGTCGCAACGGTCGAACTGCTCCGCCGCGGGCAGCCACCGGAACCCCTCATGCACCTCAGCGACCACGGCGCCACGACGAGCCAAGAGATCCTGGTCGCCGTGACGATGCTCGGGCACCCGGACGAAACGCAGGCGGAATCCGTCCGCATCGTGCTCGACGACACCGCCTGCACGGCTGAAATCCCGAACCCGTTTCGCGGGTTGGTCCGCGTCCGCGTGCATCCCCCCGGACAGCGGTTCGACGGCGACAGCGTCGCGCTCATCGCCGGATGGAAAAAGCGCCCCAGCGAAGACGGCGACATCGTCATCGGGCCGGACTCGTTCGCCGACCCCGACGTCGCGCTGCGCGTGCGCTTCGGGCTCGAGAAGTAGAAAGAGGCACTTTTCTTCGGAAAACGCGCCTGCCTTGGCCACGTTCCTTCAGACACACGACCCGCGAACTGGAGGATCCGATGCAGACCGATACGCCCGCCGCGACCGCTGACCGCATTCGCCCGCAGAACGAGCTCGCCGGCCGCGTATGGAGCACCGGCGGTGCCGAGTACGAACGGATCAGCCGGCAGATCGCGGACGCGATCGAGCACTGCGTCGATCGCCTCGACCCGCGTGCCGGCGAGCGCGTCCTCGACGTGGCGACCGGCACGGGCTGGGCGGCGCGGCGGATCGCGGCGCGCGGTGCGGACGTCACCGGCGTCGACATCGGCGCCGACGTGATCGCCGCCGCCCGAGCGATCGGTCCGGCGTCGATCGATTTCCGGGTCGGTGACGCCGAAGCGCTCGAGTTCGCCGATGCCTCGTTCGACGCGGTCGCGTCGACGTTCGGTGTGATGTTCTGCGGCGACCCGGAGCGCGCTGCCGCGGAACTCGCTCGGGTCTGCCGCGCGAACGGACGTCTCGCGCTCGCGACTTGGGCCACGTTCGGCGGCGTTCGCGAGATGTTCGACGTGGTGATGGCGCACCACCCGAACCCGCCGAAGGGGCGCCCGTCGCCGTTCGCGTGGGGAGACACGGATCGCCTGCACGAACTCCTCGATCCGCACTTCGAGGTCGCGATCGAGACCGCGACGTCGACCTGTCGCGCACCGGACGGGCAAACCGTGTGGGACGCGTTCGCGAACGGCTACGGCCCGGTCGCTGCCCTCCTGCCGACCCTGGAGCCCGCGGCTGCCGCTCGACTGCGCGACGACTTCATCGCGTGTCACGAGCGCTACCGCACCCCCGTCGGTATTCTCGTCGAGCGGCCCTATGTGATCGTCGTCGGCCGCCGCAGGGGTGGCTAACGGCGTCCGCGATTGACCGTCGCGGTCTCCTCAGTCGCTCGATGCGCCTCGTTGAAGGGCTGCAAGCATCGCACGGACAGCCGCGTCGACATGCGGGTCCTGCCCGGCGAGGAGCGCGTCGAGGCTCCACTGCACCGTGAGGTCCGGGACGAGCCCGACGCCTTCGAGCGCTCTGCCATCGCAATCCGCAATGTGCCCGATGCTCCACCACACGTCGACGCGCGAGTGCTCCAGGGTCAGCGTTGCCGACGTGATTGCCACACTGCCGCGGGTCGGCTCGCCGACGAGCATCGTGTTCGGCCGATGTTCTCGGAGAATGTGTGCGAACAGCTCCGCTGCGCAGGCGGTCTCGCCATCCACGAGCACCGCGACCGGCCCGGAGAAGATCGGCCGATCGCCGCGTTCCTCGCGACGGATGCTGCGTAGCCACCAGCCTTCGCCGAGGTCGGATCCGCGCCAGATCCTCGGCACCTCATCGATCGCCTCGGGCGAGTCTCGGACCAACTGGGTCGCGAGCACCGGGTTCGGGCCGCTCGGCAGCAACGGAGCAGCCACACTCATGACGTGCCACTCCCTCCCCCCGGAGTTCCCTCGGAGGTCGACGATCAGGAAGCGTGCGTCGCTCAGCGCTCGTCGCAAGTCGACCTCGATGCGCTCGAACAGCTCGTCACGCGACCTCTCGAGCCCCATGAACGAGGGTACCCTCAGAAGCGTCCCGCCGTCGCCGAGCCGCGTCCACTCGGGCTCGAACGTCGGGTCTTCCAAGGGGGTGTTCAAGACCTGAGTCGTCCGCGTGCGGCCGTGCCGATCCACGAGCCAGAGGCGACTCGCGCTGCGAGAGGGTCGGCGAAACGCCCGAAGCGCCTCGCTTCGACGGCTCCGCGCCGTCGATTCGGGGGCACACGTCACCCCCCGACGAAGGGCATCGTCGACGTCCAGCCCATCGATCGCGACGAGCCGGTCACCGACCGCCACGCCGACGCAGAAAGGGCTCGGGTCGCCGCGAACCAGCAACGCCGTACCGGTATCCACGAAGTCGATCGGGAGGCGAAATTGTCGCGCCGGGTAGCCCGGAAACACGCCGGCGTGACCATCGTCGAGTCCTGCGACGAGGCGACGCAGGACGCGCACGAACTCGTGACGGGCGCTCCACTCCGGTGTCGTTCGTCGCGCGATCGCGAAGACGCGGTCGATACGACTCGCGGAGTACCGAAGATCGCGACTCACGCCCCACGAACGCTGCAAGTGCCGCTCGAGTTGATCGAGGTCCGCGAGCATCTCGTCGCGTACGACGATTGCGGGTGGCTGACGCTCCTGTGCGCCACACAGCGTGCAGAAAAGAACGAGCGGCACGAGCGCCCACGACCGGCGCGCGCTCACTGCCACCACTTCGGCGAGGGTGTATCGTGGCTCACTCCGTCCGGCTCCAACTCGGCTGCCGCCTCGCGATCTTCTTGTGACTTCCTGATCTTGCCGAGGGCGGCGTATGCGCTCGCGCGTTCTCGGTAGGCATCCGCGCGGTCGGGGTTCATTCGAATTACCGCGCTGAACTCGCCGATCGCGCGACGATAGTGGCCAAGCCCGGCGCGGGCCTGCCCACGGCAATACGCGACATGCTCGCCGTGCTCGCAGTGCCGGAGGTCGTCGAGTGCTTCATCGAACCGGCCGAGGTCGGTCATCAGCCGTGCGCGCAAGAAGTGTGTCAACGGGTCGTCCACGTCCAATGCGATCGCGCGATCGAACGTCCGCTCCGCCTCGTCGTGTCGCTCGAGCCAGAGGAGCGCCCCGCCCAGGTCACGGCACACCTCGGAATCATCGGGGGCAGCCCGCAACGCCGACTCGAGTGCTGCGACGGCCTCCTCCACGCGTCCTTCTTCGAGCAAGTTCAAACCACCAACGTAGTCCTCGTCACCGGGTTCGCCGACATCCATGTCGCCGGCTTCGGTGACGACCACAAAGGGCTCCTCCTCCTCGTCCTCTCCGTCGTCGAACCAGTCATCCGGGCTCAACGAGTAGAACCGACCGAGGAGTTCGTAGAGCTCTCGATGCGCACGTCGAAGTTCGAGTGTGCGCTCGAAGAAGAACTCGGTCGCGACCGCGAAGAACTCAGTGCCGTCCGCGAGGCCGCTGCGGTCGAGAAGCGTCGCCGCTCCGTCGTCGCCGCCGGCCGCCTCGAACTCCTCCTGGAGTCCATTGAGCCAGTAGGTGTCGCCCGACGCGGCCGCGAGGGACGCGAGTCGACGGGCAAACGAATAGACGACGATGTTCGTGCCGTCGGTCCTGTCGCGACAGCCGTGCAGCGCTTCTTCCCATGGCAATACGATCACGCGCTCATCGGAACGCGCCGCGCCACTCGGATCCGCCGCGAGGCTCCGCAGGTCGGCGTGGAGGACGATTCGGCGCACGCCGTCGTAGCAAAACGAGTAGTCCGTCACGCCGAGGAGCAGCACCGACGCCTGCCCCGCGACCGTGACTCGCATCTCGTCGGTCAGTTCGAGCCCGGCGCCGCCGGCCCACGTCGGCTCGGCCAGGAGGATCCGCGTGAACTCGAAGAGTCGTCGGCGATCATCTTCGTCGAGAAGCTCGACGTGCCGCACGTTGCGGTCCAGGTAGTCGAACCACTCACCGGGATACGGCGCAGCGACGATCCGGCGACGACGACTTTGCTTGAGCCAAACGGTCGGCATCGCCGGATTGTAGCAGGTCTCCCCGGCGGCGATGGCACGCTCCGCCATGCATCGTGGTAGTATCCGTGGCGGCCGAGCCGCCGAGTAGGGAGACATCTCGATGTTTCGAACGCCTCACGCGCGGATTCGCTGCGCGATCGCGGTCGGACTCCTCGCTGTCTGCGGAATTGCGGGCTGCGCCTCGGACAAGGGCACGAGTCGGACCAGCCCCACGTCTTCGCCCGTCGCCGAGCAGCCGGAACCGAACCCACCGGGCAAGCCTCGATTCGGCGGCCCCGGTTTCTCGCTGTGGTCGCATCACCTGATCCACACCGTGACGATGAACGGCCCGTGGGACTCCCCGGTACCGTGGGGCGACGGCGTGCACTACCGACTCGCCAAGAACGGCAGTCCGCCCGACGCGGAAGTCGCCGTCATCGCGCCGCGCACGGACGGCGAGTCGGGGACGGCGACCAGGATCTACCGCGGATTCGTCGACGGTGAACCGACGGTCACGATCGACTCGACCGGCGTGATGATCTGTGGGATGAAGGAGACCGCCGTGGTCGATGCGACGCCGATCCCCGTCACGTTCGACACGAAGCGGAGCCAGGATGAAGTGACCGACGCGCAAGTGGACGAGATGCGCGCGCTGATGCGGCAGTTGGTCTGCGAGGAGGAGAGGCAGGAGGCGGAGGTCGCCGTCGCTTGGGTCGGGCACCCGGGCGGCACGCTCATGGCGATCGCCGAGTTGCCGAGCCAACGGGACGGCACGTATTCGATCGGCCGAAGGATCGAGATGCGAGCGGGCAACTGGATGGGTTCCTCGGCGTCGGAGGAGCGCGGTGATCGCGTCGTCGCGAAGCGTGTGTATACGGTGCAGCGACTCTTCGAGTTGGGCGACGTCCGTGTCGAGACGCTCCTCGGCGACGGCGTCTCCTACGACGAAGCGAAGCAACTGCTCACCGCGATGCGCGACAAGCGAGTTTCCTACGCGAGCGACGTCGCCATCAAGACGCTCCCCGCACTCGAGCAGGTCTCACGGATCGAGCGCCGCGACGATCGAATTCGCGTGACGACGACGGTCCCGAACGGGGGCAGAGGCTGGCGATACGAGTGCACGATCACCGAGACCGGCGTGATCGTGCACCAGATTCGTGGGTGGATCCTCTGACCGAGGCCTGACGCTCGTCACCGGCGCTCCGCGGAACCTACTCACGGCGATGCAACGTGATGGACACCGTCCGGTCGGCCGGGCCCCGCACGACGATCGTCTCGCTCGCGGTCTCGAAGCCCGGCGCACTCACGCGGACGGCGTATTCGCCCCGGACGAGGAGCCACGGCGCGACGCGGCCGCGCTCGTCCGTCCGTGTGAGCCGCCGCTTGACGTCCTGCGTGATCGCCGTGCTGCTCTTCGCATCGGGCATCGTGCCGGCGCGGATCCGGGCCTTGAGCAGCCTGTCATGGAGCGCGGCGTGACTGACCTTCGACGCCACGGCCAGGCCATCGCTGCGGTGGATCGACACCGTGGCATTCGTGACCGCATTCCCTCGGGAATCGCTGGCGGTCACATACAACTTCGCGCACGGGCGAAGTCGGAGATCCAACTCGCGGACCGTGCCCACGACGAGTGAGACAGGCGCGACAGCCGCGAGCCAGCGACCGGGCGCAAACGCCTCCACGAGGTAGTCGCCCGCCGGAAGCGCCCCCATCTCGAACCGCCCACTGCGGTCGACTCGGTCGAAACGCACGCTCTTTGGCGGCTGGGACGACACGTCCCATACACCGACAGTCGCGTGATGGAATCGCTCAGTCGCCGAAATTGTGCCGGAGAGCGCAGCGCCATCCCACACGACGAGTCGCACCGGCGGCAGTGGACTCGCCTCTCCGACGGCGACGGTGACCGGATCCGAGCGACGTCCGTCGGACGTCTGTGCCGACACCTCGAACGTGCCGGGCCTCAGTTCGATCGAAAAACGGCCGTCGAGATCGGCAAACGTGAGTCGACCACCGGTGTGCTGGGGCGCGAGCGGGCCGCGATAGCCCGTCTTCGAAGAGCGCACGACGTCGATCTTGAACGCCGTCTGCGGCTTCCCGGTGCTCGCAGCCAAGACGCGCCCCTCCAGCGTCGCGGCCCGCTCGAGGGTGATCGTCACGTCACTTCGCCCCGCAGCGACTTCTCGCACGCGCGCCTTCCAGAATCCTGATCGCCCTGCCAGGAGTGTGTAGCGCGCGCCCACGCTGTCCAGGCCGGTGATCTCGAATCGGCCGTCGGCACCTGTCACGCCGACATGCACACAGGGCTCGGCGAACAGCAGATTGCGGGAGTCGGGCACCGTTGCCCGCACGGCCACGCCTTCGAGCGACTCGCCGGTCGTCGCGACAACACGGCCGGCGACGGTCGCACCCCGGCGGAGCGTCACGTTGCATTCCGCCCGACTTCCGTCCGTAACGACAACACCGGCCACACGCTCGCGTGCCAATGCGACCACTGCATTCTCACCGGCCGGCGGGCGCACCTCGAGCAAGTAGCAACCCGCGGAGACGCCAACGATTTCATACCTTCCGTCCTGCCGGGTCATCCCTCGTCGGTGGATGCGGTACTCGCCATGCACGAGCACGGTGCACCCTGGAATCGGCTCGCCCGATTCGTCCCGAGCACACCCCTCGATCGCCCCGCCCTCCGGAAGTCGAATCACGATGTCCTCCGCACCTCGCGTCCCGCGGATCGGGATCGGATCCGACACGCCCCGCGCACGATGCGGCGCCGCGGCGTGGAGCCTCACCTCTCGCAGAGACGGCAACACGGCGACGTCGAACGCACCGGTCTCATCGGTCACGCCGAGGGTGTCGGAGCCAAGGTCACGTGCGAGGCAATCGTCGGCAACCGTGCGATGAGTGCCGATTCGCGCACCGGCGATCGGCTTGCCGCGCGGCCCGACAACGCGACCGTGCACCGAAATGCCACGCCGAAGGGTGATCGTCTTGTGCAACGTTGAGCCGAACTCGTGGTGCTGCACGAAGAACGACGCCGGCATGTAACCGCTCGCACGGATTCGGACCTGCTCGTGCACCTCCCAGTCGAGTCCGCGCACGCGGAATCGGCCATCCGAATCAGTCGTCGTGTGTTTGCGTGGATGACTCCAGAATTCGACCTGCGCGTTCGCGATCGGTGCGCCGCTGGTCGCGTCCTCCACACGACCGTCGATGACGAGGCCGTCCCCGAGCAGGAGATCTCGCTTCACCTCACGCGCAGCCACGATCCGCACCGGTGCTTCTCGACACACGCGCGAGGGATGATCCGGATGCGACACGCGAATCGAATACGCGCCTGGCTGCAGGCCGTCGAACCGATAGCCACCTCCCGCATCCGTTCGGACGGCGGCCATGGGGTGTCGCAGGAGCGAGTGCCACCACTGCCACACCACACTCTCGAGGACGTCGCTCGCTCGCCGTCGATACAGCGAGACCGTAGCGCCGATGCACGGCTCCAGAGTCTTCCCGGCAGACCGCACGTGCCCTGCGAGACGTCCCGGTTCGCCGAGAACCGCGTCTTGCCGCGAGAACGGATGGGCGAGCCGCCTGACGGAGTAATACCCGGGCGCGCTCACATCGAGGATACAACGCTCCTCCAGCGGAGCGAGGCGATAGGCTCCGTGCAGATCGGTGCGCGTCTCTCGCACGCACGGCGGCTCCACCCGACCGGCACCCGCGTCGAGCGCACGGACAACCGCATCGCGGATGGGACGGCCATCCGTATCACAAACAAATCCGACGATCCCGCCACGGACCGGACGGGGTTCCACCGTTCGGCGCGCCGCGGCCTCCGGAGCGGCGACCGCACCACTCAGCGACTCCTTCACGTTAGATGCGGCGACCGTCGCCGTCTCCGGGGAGCCCACGATTTCGTCGTCGGCATCGGCCGCGCGCGGCTCGGCCGGCGGAGGTGGCACCGCGGTCGGCTTCGGCCAGAGTACGAACGCCCCTACCAACAAGACAGCGGCCGTGGCCAGTCCGAGTTTCGCCGTGCTGCTCATCACCCCGACTCCCAATGTCGTCAATGTCGTCTGCGCGGCCGCCCCGTCGATGGCAGCCCCACCGGCGATCGGAAACAACGCGGCCGACCACTGCGAGCGGTCGCCGAAGTCGCTGTCCAACCTCGCGCGGAGCATCGCAATCCCCCGGCGTAACCGCCCTTCGACCGCAGCCGAGGACACGCCGGCAGCGGTCGCAATCTCGCGTGGCGGCAACCCCTCGAAGTAGCGCTGCAGGATCGTCGAGCGGTATGGCTCCTCGAGCGCGAAGACCGCTGTCGCGATGCGGTGCCTCGTCTCGACGCGCTCCCGAATCTCCGCAGCCGACGGGACACGCTCCCGGCGAGCAACGGCTTGCTCTCGACGGCGGCGTCGCTCTTCAGTACGGCCGCGCATCGATGCCGCGTTGCGAACGACGGTCCGCAACCACGCCTGCATGCGAGGCAGACGGTCGGGGCATTTGCTCAGCGCATCGACCCACACCTGCTGCGCGACGTCCTCGGCCGCGTGCGAATCGGCAACCAGCCGGTTCGCAAGGGCACGAATCCACGCGTCATTGGCGACGAGGTCACGGAGGAGAGGATCGCGATCGTTCATGGGTCACTACGCACCATGGTGCCGCGGCGCCGCGAAACCCGACAACAAAACGAGCAGCAGCGCGCCGCCGCCTCGCCCCACGCCGGACCGTTCGCCGTTGACGATCGGCGCGTACGGGACTACGGTCGTGCTGGACACCAGTGATCGCCGCGATTGAGCGGCACCGGCCTTACCGTACCATGAGGAGGTATAGGATGAGACGATTCGTGTGGGCGGCGCTCGCTGCTGGCCTCGCCGTCGTGCCCGTCGCGGCGCAGACCTACGGTCACTTCCCGAGCAACACACCGACGAGCGGCGGCGGAAACAGCTGGCCGATGAACTTCTCGTCGACGACCGGACGCTTCCAGCAGTTCCTCGTCCCGGCGCGGAGCGACATCCCCACCGGCAACCCGCTGAAGATCGTCGGCGTCGCATGGGCGCCGACCTCGACGCTGCAGTTCACGTGCTCCGCCGACTTCCAGTTGCGGATGACCAACACCGGATCGACGGCATCGTTCGTACCGGTGTCGGCGTTCGCGTCCAACTGCCCCGCCGTCCATACGAACCTCGTGAACCGGACGAACGGCTACACGTGGGGTGGCACCGCGGGCGCGTGGAACGACTTCACGCTCGATTCCCACTTCGGCTGGGACGGCTCGAGCGTGATCTGCATGGAGGTCCGCTACCGCGGCCAGAACATCGCGATGGGCTCGTCGTGTTATTCCGATCAGATCGGACGCGTCTGGGCAAACAACGCGAGTGCCGACAACTTCGTCGCGACGACCGGCTCGCCGTCCGGCTCAGCCGGCCTCAAGACGCGCCTCACCTACGTGACCGATCACATCTGCATCGCACCGTTGCAGGCGAAGCTCGGCGCGACCTCGCCGGTCAATCTCTACGGCCTCACGCCGGGCGGCTCCTACATCCTCGCCGCGTCGCTCGGCCAAACCCCGTTCCGTCTGCCGGCATCTCCGTCGTGCACGATCGCGCTCGACGTCGACGGCGTCTTCAAGGCGTCGCAGGCCGTCGGGCCACCGCTGTTCTCGCAGTACACGGGGCTCGTACCCGCGAGCGGCAACGTGATCGCGACGTTCACGCCGCCGAACTTCCCGGCCCTCATCGGCGTCCGCATCTATCACGCCGGTGTCGGGATCAACTCGTCGGTCGTGAATTGCACGAACACCTCGGGCACCGAGCTCGTTCCGTAGACGTTCCTGCAGGAAACACAACGGGCCCGGCACTGTCGTGCCGGGCCCGTTGTTTGATCGTTGTCTCGTGAAGGACGTCAGATCTGGACGTTGATCACGTTCGTCAGGTCGGTGATCCCGCCTGCACCGACAGACGCGCCGATCCAATAGGCACGGATGCCGAGCCGACCGACGCTCGGGAGCCCGGTCCATACGTGATCCACCTCGAGGCCGGTTCCGATGAAGACCGAGTTCGTGTACGGCAACACGCCCTGCAGGCCGAGGATCGACACCTGATCGAGCGTGAAGAACAGCTCGAACGGGCCGAGTTGCAACGGCGACGCGGGCGGCGCCGACAGGCTCGGGACGAGATACGACACGTCACCCGGCGTCGCGTTCGGATAGTGGATGTGGAAGTTCCGGCCCCCGGCGGAGATGCCGGTATCCCACCACGACACGAGTTGATACTCCTCGAGGTGGCAGCCGGTGTTGACTGCGGATGCGACCGGTAGCGGCGTCGAACTCAACGTGACGAGCGGGTTCTGCGCGAAGTCGACTTCGTAGATCGTGTCGTCGATGTTGCTGCAGATGTAGCCGAGGTTGCCCGGATATTCCGGCGGCGCCATCCAGATCGCGCCCGTCGGAATCGTGTTCAGGGACGTCGGTGCACCGGCCCACAGGTTGATCGTGTTGACGATCGTGTTCGACGACAGGTTGATCTGCAGCACCGCGTTGTTCGGCGTCGAAGCGGCGCCGTTGTAGGCGAGGACGTAGTAGTCGCCGTTCTCGCCCATCGCCGCGTCGAATGCCGACGGCATCGTGAGCGTGGTGAGCATCGTGATGGTCATCGTGTTCGCCTGGCCGGCGCTGTCGTAGATCGACACGTTGTAGTCGCTGTTGATGTAGCCGCACGACAGGTATCCAGACCCGTTCGGGTTCGGACGCCAGTCGGACATCGGCACGAGCGTGTCGCTGAAGATACCGTCGGGCACGCCGGCAACCGTCGGCTGACCGTAGTCCACCTTGAACGTGTTGCGGTGGAGCACCGGCGGGTTCAGGCTGGTCGGCGCCGGGTTGCCGTCGACGCAGTAAACGCCGAACGCACGGTCGTTGTCGTACCACGGGCTCGGCTGGTAAGGCGCGCCGGCGATCGCGTTGGTCGTGTCGTTGAACGACAGGTTCGGATCCCAGCCGTTCACATTGAAGTCGTAGACGCCAATACCGTTGTTGGTCCACTCGCTGACGTACATCTTCTTGTTCGCGAAGAAGCCGCCGCGGGAAGCCTGCGTCGTGGACGTTCGCAGCTGGACGGTCGTGATCGACATCGTCCGCGAGTTGTACAGCATGATCGGGCCGCCGCTGCAGAACACGCCGGCGTCAAAGGTCGACTGCGCCGGTACGGCTGCACTCAGTGCCAACAACGCCGTGAGGGCATACGCTTTCTTCATTCGTGTGGATCTCCTAAGCTGTCGGTTCTCGTGACCGGTCGCAGCAAGGCCCCCTGACACGTCCACCCTCACGCGAACGTGACGGGTGCGATCGGTCTCTCTCAGAGCGCACGAGTATACGCAACGACCGGACACCGAAGCAATCGGACGCCCGCCGACGCCAAGGACGCATGGCTCCGAATCAATGTGCGACGCGCGCGTCTCCAAACGCGGGGTCGCGTCGCACCGAGTCAGGGATCGGGCTGCGGCCTAGGGGCGTGGTCACTCGGCGAGGTGGGCCGAATCGCACGCGATCCGCCACGCGCCGTCGGCATCGCGGCGCAGGATCCACAGGTACGACCCTCGCACATCGGTCGGCGCCGCATCGTCGCCGACCGTGAACGACGCGGTCGACCGGCCCCGGACCCACGCTTGGTCGCCGCACACGGCGAACGCGTCGTTCTCGAAGCGCAACGAGTGGATCCGCATCCGGGCGAAGTCGCCGCGGATCTCCTCCGCGACGCGCGCGCGCCCCTCGATCGGTGCTCGCCCGTGAGAGAGCACCGTGAAGTCGGGGGTCATCAACGCGAGCAGACCATCGGCGTCTTCGGCCGCGAAGCGCGCTGCATAGCTGCGGGTGAACGCCTCGATCGCGGCGGCATCGGACTCGGTGACGTCCGGCAACCGGGCGTTGCCGGCGCAGCCCGCGATCGCGACGCACGAGACCACCGTGATCAGGGCGACGCCGACGAACCGGGCACGTGTCGATCGAACGGGCATGCCCGAAGTCTGACACGAGCCGGCCCCGACTCCACCGGAGAATCGAGCCGCAATGCGATACACTCCGGCGTCCTCCCCCGGGAACCACGCGACTCGAGACCGAGGAGACGACGGATGATGCCCCGCCCCCTGCTGTTCCTGCTCACGCTCGCCTGCGGCGGATCGGCCGTCGCGGGGGACGATCTCGACGACGCGATCGCCGCGGTGCGTCCGACGAACGCCGAGCGCCGCTGGCGACTCGTCCCCATGCTCGACTCGTTCGCCGCCGCGTTCGCACGCGGCGAACACGAGAACAAGCCGATCTACTACTTCGGCGTCGACGGAATCCTCGATTCCGGAAACTGCTGAGCGGGCTCGGTCGCTGTGAGAGCCGGGACGCTCTCCGATCCCCGTGTCGTCGCAGTGCTCCGCAAGTATTTCGTGTGCGTGCACGTGCCCGAGCTGTGCACCGAAGAGCTGATCCGCCTCGACGAGGATCGGCAGTGGTTCCGCGCGCTCGATCGCACGCTCCGCGGAGAACGCCCCACCGGGCCGTTCTGGGGCGGCGTCCGAGAAGCCGTCTTCGCACCGGATCGTACGCTGCTGACCCGATTCGCAACGCTCTACTCCGGCGACTTCCGCGACAGCCAACTCGTGCGGCGCGTCCGCGCGCAGCCGGACGCGGCGGTGCGGAAGTTCTTCCGGCACGCGGCCGAGGCGCTTCGCGCGTGCCACGGCGAGTTGCCGTCGGACTGGGAGGCGTTCGCGAAGGGCACGGCGCCCGACGTGCTCGCCGCGCGCGAGGCAACCGTCCCCGACGATCCCGTCGGCACGGTTCGAGCGTGGGTGCGCAACGACCGGCTGATGTACGAGGGGCTGGTCGGCGGCGAGACGATCCGGTTGTCCGCCGAGGAACTGCGACACCTCGCGCCCGAGACCCTTACCGTGGGCGCGTCGAGCGCGTGGCCGCGTGCGCTCTTCGTCCGCGTGCTCGGCGCGTGCTACCCGCGCGGCGAAGTGCTGATGGCGCTCGCGCCGGACTCGATCCACGGCCTGATCGAAACGCGTGTCGTCGGTCGTTCCGGCTCCGAAGTCCGCGCGACCCTCCACGGTACGGTCCGGATGCAGCCACGCACCGACCGTGAACGCGGGCGACGAGCCGCCTGTCTCGCGTGGGCTCGGGCGACGCTTCGTGGCGACATCACGATCGATGCCACCGATGGTCGGGTCACACGTCTGCGCCTGATCGGATCCGGACGGGTCAATTTCCAGGGCAGCCGCTTCGCGCGCGACCTCCCCCTCGTCGCCGACGACGCGCCGGAAAAGGCCCATGCGCGTGAACATCGCAACGTTTCGCCCCACCGCTACGGCACGCAACCGTGGGCGATCGCGGTCGAGTTCCGCGCGCCCTGACCCGTGGCCGCTTGACCGACTCGGCGGATATGAATACCGTCGAGTGTGGCAGTACCACGGAACAGGAATAAGAGAGGTATCAGAATGCGCCGATTCATGATCGGAGCCGCGCTCCTCGCCGCGGCGACCGGAGCGTCTGCACAGGTGCTCACGGACTCGTTCACCTACCCGGACGGGCCGACCATCGGCACGTGGGTCGAGGCGAAGGGCAACTGGAACACCGTCAGCAACCAGGCCGAGGCGGAGCAGGTGTTTTCCTGGCAGTATCTCACGCACCCGAGCGCGATGTACAAGGACGTCGCGTGCCAGTGCGTCGTGACCTACAACGCAGCGTCCACCCAGGCGTTGCAGTTCGGCGGCGTCGCGATCCGTGCCACCGGGGCCGCGACCGACACGAACCTGATCATGTGCAAGTTCCAGGACAACGACTCGAGCGGTGACTTCGATCGCCTCTACATCTACGATCGACCGGGCACGTCGACGTGGGCCGACCCGACGACGCCGAGCAAGCAGGGTCTCGTCCGGCTGCTCGCGATCGACACGCGGATCGTCTGCCAGCTCGACACCGACGGCGACGGCGCGTGGGACCTCGTCATCAACCACACGTCGAGTCAGGCCGCGGCGTCGGGACCGGTCGGCCTGAGCGGCTTCGGTGGCGCGCTCCTCGACGACTTCAAGCTGTTCAACGCGGTCCTGCTTCCCGATACCGCCAACCCGCCGGCCAACCCGGGCACGACGCAGCAGTACGTGATGCGCGGCAACCCCGGGGACTCGTTCCAGGCTGCGCTCTCGCTCGGCAACAGCGGCATTCCGCTCGGCGCCGCCGGCACGATCCCGCTCTCGCTCGACCCGCTGCTGCAGACGAGCCTCAACTTCCGTGCGTTCGCAGGCACGCTCGACGCGAACGGCGACGGCAGCTTCACGTTCTTCATCCCGTCGATTCCGGCGCTCGTCGGTTTCCGGTACTACGCGGCGTTCGTGACGATCAACGCGGGCATCACCGGCATCAGCAACGATCACCAGGTGACGATCATCTGATTCCGGCGATCCGAACGCTGAAATGAACGCGGGCGCCCTTCTCGGGGCGCCCGTTTCTCGTTGCTCACATCGGGGCGCTCAGCGGATCGTGACGCCCAGCGTGTCGGAGATCACGCTGATCCGGGAGCCGGGGATCGTCACCGCCGCGGCGAAGAACCGCACACCGCGCAGAACCCGGGCCGTCGGGATCGCGATCGTCGCGACCGCCTCGCCGCTCGCGTCGAGCACGCCCTGCATGTTGGCGAAGATCCCGGCGTTGCCGAGCGAAAGCGCGAACAGCGCATCGGGCTGCAGGTAGACCTTGCGCCCCCCGCCGACGGCAATGCCGGGACGGTAGTCGAAGCTGAGCGCCACCGCATACGGGACGCTCGGCTGCCCGGGCGAGGAGACGAGCAAGCGGTAGGTCTGGCCGGGCTTCGCCTCGTTGAGCGCGCAGAGGTGGCGGCTGCCGGCGACGGTCGCCGCACGCGGCCTCGCGCTCGGCACCGCCGCAATCGTCGTGACGACGTTGTTGCGCGCATCGAACCGGAGGATCGCCGCCGGCGCGATCGCACTGGCGATCACGAACTGGCCATCGAACGGGTCGCGGTCGACCGAGTTCGGGACGCCGGCCACCCCGGTCGGCTGCAACGTCGTCAACGCACTCGGTGGAGCGAGTGTCAGCCGGTAGAACGCGCTGTAGATCGGGCCGAGACGCCCGCCGGTCGCCCACCCACCGATCATCGTGCGGCTGTCCGGATCGGCGTGCAGCCCCGCGCCCTCGAACGCCGGAAGCACCGGCGTGAACACGGTCGTCACGTTCGGCGTCCCGGCCAACGTCGCGCGGAGGATCGCGCTCGGTCCGGAGTCGAACACGACCAGATCGCCCGACGTCAGATCGATCCCGGCAGCGTGGATCTTGTTGAACGGCGCGCCCGAGTAGAGCGTGGTCCAGAAGGTGCCGTCGTACTTCAGGATCTGCGACGACCCGGCGTCACCGCAGACCGCATTGCCGCCGCCGTCGACTTCGATACTGCAGAACACCCGCTTCGGATCGGCGTTGAAGTTCGTGATCGTCCCGTCCGGTGCGATGCGCGCGTTCGCAGCGCCCTGCCGCCCCACGCCCGACACCCAGATGGTTCGGTTGTCCGGCGCCGGCGCCATCGACCACCCGAAGAACGGCAGGCTCGTCGTGACGGTATATACGACGCCTTGACGAGTGATGCCCCACAATGGCCAGTTCGCCCCGGAGACGTTCTGGTCGGCGACGACGACGTCTCCCGGGGAATACTGGGCGGGCGCGAGCCCGGCGAGCAACGTCAACGCGATCACGACTGCGAGAAGCGGCCTCGGAATGCGCATGGGAACCCCTCGTCTCGGTCTTGATTGGTCCGGATCCGACGCGAGCAGGGTAGCCCTACCGGCCGGACGCGCGCAACCATCGGGGCAGACGCTCAAACCGAGCCGACGCGACTGGGCGGCACCCCGAACTGCGCCTTGAACTCGCGGCTGAACTGCGACGCGCTCCGATACCCCACCGCCCGCGCCGCTTCGCCGGCGTTCGACTCGTCGCTCAGGAGCAGCTCGCGCGCGCGCTGGAGCCTCGTCCGCTTGAGGAACTGCAGGGGCGCCATCGACGTGACCTCTTTGAAGACGCGGTGAAACGACGACTCACTCATATGCGCGATCCGCGCCATGTCGGCGATCGTGACCGGCCGCGCGATATCGCGGTTGAGGTGTCGAATCACCCGCTCGACGCGGTGGGCGCTCGATGTGCGGAATGCGAGCGTGCGCAATAGCTCGCCCTGATCGGTCTCGAGCAGCCGGAACACGACCTCGTGCTTCAGACTGTCCCCGAACACGTCGGCGTCGCGCTCACTGGCCGATGCAACCGCGAGGCGCAGGATCGAGTCGAGCAAGCGACCGGTGATCGGCAGTGGTCGCACGGCTTGGGGCGCGGCTCGTGGCGTGGGGACGTCCGGCAGCGCGCTCGCGGTTCGGACGACGAGCGCCGGATCGATCTCGAGGACGACCGCAAGGCACGGTTTCGCCGGACTCGCCTCGAGCACCTGTGCCCGCAGCGGTAACGGCAACGCGACGAGGAGGCCGTTCATCGGGCAGTAGTCGATCTGCTCGTCGCCGAAGTGGACCCGCTTGGCGCCTTGCACGGCGATGCAGAGGCCGAGGCGGTAGTCCGCCACGCACGGCTCGGTCGGCGCGCTCGCGCGGTAGGCCCAGAACCCCTCGATCTCGGTGGGATTGACGTCCTCCGCAATGGCGAGGCGTCCGACGGCGTCGAACAATTCGCGACGGCGCCACGCGTCGGAGTCCGTCGATCGCCGCGAAAGGCTCGTGTCGAGCCGGGGAGCTGTCTTCGGCATGATCGAACAAGTAGATCGCTGGATTCCGGTCGGCAAGGCCATTGCTGATGCAGGATCGGGCAAGAAACGTGCGGGATCGGGTATTCCCGATCCGGTCGGACCGGGCGATACGAATAGGGCAACCCGATCGAACGAGACCCGATCCACGCGCGTGCGCTCCGGTGCCGCGCGACAGACGAAAGGAAACCCCGATGAGCCAGTCCATCGACAAAGTCGTCGTGATCACCGGCGCGAGCAGCGGCATCGGCGCCGAGACCGCGACATTGCTCGCCGCGGCCGGCGCGAAGGTCGTGCTGACCGCGCGGCGAACGGACCGACTCGACGCCCTCGCGGCGACGATTCGCGACGCCGGCGGCGAGGCGACCGTGATCCAGTCGGACGTCACCGACGCCGAGCAAGTGAAGGCGGTCGCGTCGCACGCGATCGAGAACTACGACCGCATCGACGTCTGGGTGAACAACGCCGGCGTGATGCCGTTGTCGCCGGTCGCCCTCGGACGCACCGACGAGTGGAACCGGATGGTCGACGTGAACATCAAGGGCGTGCTCAACGGCATCGCCGCAGCCCACCCCATCATGCTGAAGCAAGGTTCCGGCCACTTCGTCAACATCAGCTCTGTCGCCGGGCACATCGTCTTCCCCGGTGCGGCCGTCTACTGCGCGACGAAATTCGCGGTGCGCGCGCTCAGCGAGGGCATCCGCATGGAGTCCGACGGCGTCGTGCGTGTCACGAACATCAGCCCCGGTGCGGTGCGCACCGAACTCGCCGACCACATCGCCGTCGACGAGGTCAAAGAGGGCATCCAGGACATCCTCGACATCGCGATCGAGCCGGATGCGATCGCGCGCGCGATCCGCTACGCGATCGCCGAGCCGTCCGACGTCGACGTCAACGAGATGATCGTCCGCCCCGCAAAGCAGGCGCTGTAGCCTCGAGCACCACACCGGCACGAGCGAACCGCCCGACGAGGGCACTCGTTCGTGCCGGTGGAGGTGGCTCGACCCTGCCGTAGGCGTCGACGGTACGATACGCTTCGGCCTCACCAACACGGGAGAAGCCGATGCCGAATCCGTTACGACTGCCGTTGCTGGTGCTCGGCACAGTCACCCTGCTCGGGTGCGCGACGACTGCGCCGACGCCGCCGGCGGAGACGAAGCTACTCAACCTGCTCGGCCAGCACCTCGACGACCGCTTCGCGCCGGGCAAGGAGGTGGTCGTGAGCTACCTCGAGTTCCCGCCGCACGCCGCGCTGCCGCGCCATTGGCACCCCGGCGAGGAGTTCATCTACTTCCTCGAGGGCGACGCCGAGATCCGCATCGACGGCTCCGAACCGATCATCGGCCGACCGGGCAGGGTCGCCCACGTGCCCTATCAGCGCCTGCACAGCGCGGTCGCGGGCGACAACGGCGTGAAGCTCGTCGTCTTCCGCGTCCACACCCGCGGCGAGCCGGCGCGCTATCTCGAAGGCGGCGCTTCCGCGCCGCGCTGAATCGCGGCCATCGTAACGGTGCTTACGGGACGATCAGGAACGAGCCGGTGCTCGAGATCGACCGCAGCCCGGTGTCGAACGTCGCGAATGCGGTGTGCACCGGCAGGCCTGCGAGCGACGGCACCTGCGGGATCACGACCGACGCGGTGGCCTGGCCGTTCGCGTCGAGGAACCCTTGGTAGTTCACGAACACCGACGGCAGCGAGTTGTTCACGGTCAGCTTGAACAGCCCGTCCGGCAGCAAGTTCATCGACCAGCATCCGATCCGGATCGGCGCCTGGGCGAAGCTCGACGCCGCGATGAAGATCTGCCCCGCATCCGGGTAGGAATCGAAGGCGAGGTTCACGAGCGAGCCGACACTCGGCATCGTGTTGTTCGGGGTGACGTCGGCGTGCGTCAGCCGCACCTTGAACGCGGCCATCCCGCTACCCGTGGCCATCGATGCCGAGTAGGCTCCGATTCCCGCCGCGTAGTAGCGTTGCGCAGCACCGGCACGCTGCATGCCGATGTTCGCGCTCGACATCGCGCCGGAGAAACGCACCTCGATCACGAGATCGCTGGCACCGTCGAAGACGTGCGGACAATCGAGCTTGATCGCCTGCCAGGTCGAGTTGTTCTGCACGGCCCAGGTGAACGGCCCCGCATTGCGCACGACCGTCGGCGCCGGCCCGATGTTCGCGTCCATGTTCGTCGTGTGCTGGTTCGGTGTGAGGTTGTTCATCCGCACCTCGAACAGCGTCGCGGTGAACGTGTCGCTCGCGCACGGCGCGAGCGAGAGGCCCGTGATCGTCAGCGGCTGGGATCCGAGCGTCGCAGCGGGCAGCACCGCCTGATAGCGCCACTCGCCGTTGGCGCTCAGAAACGTCGGACTGAACGGGATCACGTTGCAGATGCCGCTCGGCGCCGGATCGGGAACGTAGGTGTCGCCTGCGGGTGCCTTCGCACAAAACGCGGCCATCAACGCGATCAGGGTTGCAATACGCATGGTGGGGTCGTCCTACTCGTACGGTCTACTTCGTCACACACACACTTCACACCGCGTCGCTGCCCTCGACGCACCCCGTATCGTAGCGATGCGGCGGCTCGGGCACAAGGCGACTTGTGCGCGCGGACGCGCGGACGTAAGGTGTGGCCCGCACGATGAGCCAATCCACACGAGAAAACGCCAAGCCCGATCCGTTCGGGACTGCCTTGCCCACGCTCGACACCGAGCGGCTACGCCTGCGACACCCGAGACCCGAGGACGTCGATGCGCTGCTCGCGGTCTTCAGCGACGAGCGCACGATGCGCTACTGGGGTGGCGAGCCGATCGAGGATCTCGACGACGCCCGACGCTATCGGCAGGGCATCGACGACGGGTTTGCCGCACGGCATCTCTTCCAGTGGGCGATTACCGAGCAGGGCGCCGACCGACTGATCGGAACCGTGACGCTCTATCGGTGGGACCGAGTCAACCGCCGCGCCGAGATCGGGTTCATCCTCGCGCCCGACCACTGGGGGCGCGGCATCGCGAGCGAAGCGGTCGGCGCGGTGCTCGCGTTCGGCTTCGCGGAGATGGACCTGCACCGCGTGGAGGCAGACGTCGACCCCGACAACGAGAGGTCGCGTCGCCTCGTCGAGCGCTTCGGCTTTCGCGACGAGGGCATGCTCCGCGAGCGGTGGTTTCTCCGCGGACGCTGGGCGGACAGCGTCATCTACGGGTTGCTCCGGCGCGACTTTCGACACGTCGCGCCGGGCGGAGACTCGTAGCGGGAGCGACTACTCGGCGTCGTCCGTGGTGGCGTCGACGTTGTCGCTCTCCGGCGGTCGCGTGCACGTGCCCTCGAAGACGACGCCTTCCTGCATCGAGATCGTCGGCGTTTCGATGTTGCCGCTCACGCTGCCGCCGGACAGGATGCGCACGGTCTTCGTCGCCTTGACGTTGCCGCGCACGGTCCCGGCGATCTCGATCTCGCCGCCGAGGATGTCGGCTTCGATCACCGCCGCCTTGCCGACGATCAACGTGCCGTCGGCGACGATGTTGCCGCGCACATGGCACTCGAGTTGGAGCTTGCCGCTGAAGCGCAGCTCGCCCTCGATCTCGAGTTTCTGCGGGAGCACCGACGCGCCGGTACTCCGGTCACGCGACGTACGCAACCCCTGGTCGTCGCGCGGCGTGCGGTCACTCTGACGCATCGTCGACCCGGCCCGGACCGGCTTGTCGGGGCGGGCGGACGCATCGGGACGGGCGGGCGTGTCGGTCGCGGACGCGCCCTTCTTGTTCGCGGCAAACAGACTCATGACTTCCCCCTTCGGCAGGTCACTCGGCAACGGACGCGTTTCACGCAGCGTCACGTCACCGCCTCCGCTATCGGCCGGGGGCCGGTTTCCGCTGAAGGCCCGTCCGCTCCGCCGTCCCAAGTCGAGACGCGGCTGCGGGTTGTCGTGGCCCGACCGTGCTCAGACGGTTTCGACGAGGTCGGCGTAGACGGGATTGGAGAGGTAGCGCTCGCCGAAGTCGGGCGCGATCGACACGACCGTCTTGCCGGCGAACTCCGGGCGCGATGCGAGTTGCATCGCGCCCCACACGATCGCCCCCGCCGAGATCCCGAGGAAGACTCCCTCTTCGCGCGTCAATCGCCGCGCAGTTTCGACAGCGTCCTCGTGGCGCACTCGGATCACCTCGTCGACGACGTCGGCGTCATACGCGTCCGGCACGAACCCGGCACCGATCCCCTGGATCTTGTGAGGCGCCGGGTCACCGCCCGAGAGCACGGGCGAGTCGATCGGCTCGACCGCCACGACGTAGACGCCGGGGCGCTTCGACTTGAGGTAGCGCCCGGCGCCGGACACGGTGCCTCCGGTGCCGACACCCGCGACCAGCGCGTCCACGCGCCCGTCGGTGTCACGCCAGATCTCGGGTCCGGTCGTCTCCTCGTGCACGCGCGGGTTCACCGGGTTCTCGAACTGCCGTGGCTGCCAGCTGTTCGGCAGCGAAGCGGCGATCTCCTCCGCGCGCCGAATCGCGCCCTTCGTACCCTCGTCGCCCGGAGTGAGCACGAGCTGTGCCCCCAGCGCCGCGAGCATGTCGCGTCGCTCGCGCGTCATCGTGTCCGGCATCGTCAGGATCAGCTCGTAGCCCTTCGTCGCCGCGACGAATGCGAGCCCGATCCCGGTGTTGCCGCTCGTCGCCTCGACGATCACGTGTCCGGGGCGCAGTTCACCCCGACGCTCGGCATCCTCGATCATTGCGAGTCCGAGTCGGTCCTTGACGCTCGAGAACGGGTTGAAGCACTCGAGCTTGATCAACACTTCCGCATCGATCCCCGCGGTGACGCGATTGGCACGCACGAGCGGCGTGTCACCGACGAGCTTCGAGATGTCGCTGTAGATTCTGGCCATGGGTCGTTCCTCCACCCGTGAGTGGAGCTGGGACCGCGGCTTTCCGAAGAAAAATGGCCAGCGCTCAGCGACGCGAACTGCCCCATTCCCGCCACGCCGCTTCGATCTTCGCCAGCGGCACCCCGTAGCGCTTCTCGAGGAGCGCGATCTGCTCGTCGGGCGTCCGTCGCTCGGACGTCAACGCTTTCACCACCCCCACGTACCGGTGCTTCCAAGGACCGTCCTTCAGGAACGCGAGGAACGCGCCGGCTTGACGGTAGTTCCGACCGGCCACACCACTCTCTCGGATCGAATCCGTGAAGGCGAGCGTGGTCGTCCGAATGAACTTCTCGAGCGGAGTGTGCCGCTCGTTCCGGAGGTCGGTCGCGAACTCGGTCGCAGCGTTCTTTCGCTCGAACGCACACTCCACGTAGACAGCGAGCCCCTCCTGCAACCAGGAGCCGCCGTACGGGCCGAGCGTCCGGTGAACGAGCGTGTGAGTCAGCTCGTGAACGACGACCGAGGCATTCGGCTCGGTGTAGTAGACGATGAACGCCTCGCCGCTTCCGAGCCCGGCGGTCATCCGTGCCTGCTCCGGCGTCATCCCCAGCGCGCGCTCGCAGTAGCGGTAATACCCCTGGGCGTTGCGAAACACGTAGACGGGGATGCGCCCGTCCACTGCCGGGAGGTGAAGGTGCTTGCGCACGACATCGACGTGGCCGTCGAGCGCCTTTGCGAACTTGCCCCGCGCCGCGCGTGAGTCCGTGTGGATGTCGAAGAAGCGCGTCTTGATGTGCTTGGCCTTGCGGTAGCGCTTTCCGAAGATCCTCTTCCTCAGCTCCTTGTCGCTGGGCCGCCACGAATCCGGGCCACGCTTCCCCGAGTGCAACGTCACGCGGCGCATCTCGAGGCCGAGCGCAGCCACCTCCCACCCGACGATCTCGAAAACGGACGCGTTCGAAGGATCGAACCTCGGCGACGGCGCAAACTCGGGCAGGCGCAGGCGCATCCTGATCCACTTGCCGGGCTTCTCCACCGCCGGGAACGCGATCCCCATATAGTCATCCGGCGTGCTGTAGAACCGAACGCGCAACTCGTCGGCCCCGATGCGACGATCGCATCGGAGGTCCACCTCCACCGACTCGAACGAACGGACGTCGCGTGACAGGCTGCAGACGTTCAGCGCCGACCACGGTTCCCCGCCGGCCACGCGCCAGGCAACGCCGTCGTCCACGCGCTCGATCCGCGAGTGACCGACCGTCACGCCGAGAATCGCATCGGGCTGCGACAGGTCGACGGTCGGACCGCGGCCGCCCAACCAACTCGCCTCACCGTCCTTGCCCCGGTGCCACGTCACGTCATCGAGATCGAGCGTGAACGGTCCCGTGTCCCAAGCGACGAACTTGACGCAGCGCACGCGGGTCGGCGAGAAGGGCTTCGTCTCCTCGAAGTAGCCGAGGGGAATGCGAACCGAACGCCAATCGGTCGTCGCCGCCGGCAGATCGAGGCTGATGTAGCCGGACGCACGGTCATGGATCCGGATGCGGAACGTCCCGCTCGGCATCGCGGTTCCCGACCGGAAGCGAAACGCGAGCGCCTCGTACGCGCGCAGGTCCTTCGGTATCTGTCGGAGGGCGAGGGACATCGATCGCCGTTGCTTGGAGACGTGCCAACGGAGAAACGCGTTGTCGTCCTCCTCGACACGCTCGGTCGTCCCGTACGAGCCCAACACACCCAGGAAGTGCTTGGACTCGGAGAAGTCCAGTGGTGCGACATCCTGCGCCCGGCCGCTCGCGGCGAGCCAACTCGACGCGATCGATGCGGCCAACCCCGTCCACAAGGCACGCGTTCGAGACTGCACGATCACCCCCGTTTCCCAGGCGAACTCGCCGATCCGGGTCCGGCCCCGCGTTCGGCTGCTCGATACCGTAACACGATCACGCGCGTCGCGGTCGCCGAGGCGAGCCGCCGTTACCGACCCGTAGCGGACGTTCCACGACGACCCCGGCGGATTCGGACGGGCTGCGGCGCACCCGCACCGAACGCCGGAAACCGGTGTGCGGCACGTCGCTTGCTCCTCAAGGCGCGGAACGGAGCCAGCCATGCAGTCGACGGCATTCTCGTGGATCGTGATCGTGGTCCTTTGCGCGACCGGTCTCGCGCAGCAGCCCGAGCCCGAGCCTGCCAAGGGCGACCCGCGCCTCGAACTGTCGATCGTGTTCGAGCCGGGCGGCTACGTCCTCGGGGAGCCGATCGTCGGCTGGACGGTCGTGCGCAACGTGAGCGAGACACCGGTCGAGGTGTGGGACCCGATGCGCGGGCTCTCGTGGCGACGGCACAACCTCGACTTCGCGGTGACGCACCGTGCGTCCGGCGAGCGCCGTCGGAACGACCATCCCGCGGGTTGCGTCGCCTACACAGGCCCCTCCTCGGGTCCGCCCGCGCGGCCGCACACCCTCCCGCCGGGCCGTTCACTCTGCCTCGCGTTCCTGCTCGACAACTGGTTCCCACTCGAGCGGACCGGCAAGCACGACATCGAAGCGACACTCCGCGTCTTGTGCAACGCGAAGTCCGCGTCGCTCACCGCGTCAGCGTCGCTCGACGCGCGTGCGGCCCCGCCCGATGCCCTCGATCGGATCGTCGCGCGTTTGCGTCGTGACCTTCTCGCGCGCCAGTGCGGCCACGTCCCGCCCGGCATCGACCACGCGATCCCGATCGGTCCGTCCGACGACTTCGTACTGCGTCGGATCGCCAGGATCGACCGGCCGACCGCGACGCGCGTCCTCGTCGATCTCGCCAAGACGCCCGGCTGCTCGATGCTCGGCCGCACCGCGGCGTTCGAACTCGCCCGCCGGAACGATCCGATCGCGACGCGAACGCTGATCGCGATCGTCCGGGACGAGCGGGCACTTCCGTGGAAGCGATCCTACGCGGCCTCGGCGCTGTCGCACGTCGACCGGCCGGCTGCGATCCGCGCGCTGGCGGCCGAATACGCCAACCCCGTCGAGGGGGTGCGCATCGCCGTGACACATGGGCTCGGCGCGCACGACGAACCGTGGGCCAAAGCGACGCTGCAACTGATGACCGCAGACACGAGCCCGAACGTCCGCCCGTGGGCGATCTCCGCGCTCACGGGCCAGCCCCCCGGTTCTGATCGATCCCTGCCGCGACTCGTTCATGCTACCCTGGCGCCATGCAACGTCCCTCGATCCGACCGGTCCCCGTCGTCGCTCTGGCCCTGGCCCTGCTCGCCGGCTTCGCGTTCGGCACCGCAGCGACCGCACAGCGCAAGCGACCGTTCCTCGCCGGCATCTGTTACACGGTGCACGACGCGCAGCAGCAACAGGAGAAGCACGTCGTCGAGTGGGTCACGAAGAACCGGATCGGACTGGTCGCGATCGACTTCTTCGGCATCGCCCACAGCTACGACCGGATCGACTTCCGCAAGATCACGCGCCTCGTCAAGCGGCTGAAGAAGGCTGGCGTCACGGTGCTCGCGGACTACCGCACGTCCACGTCGAAACCGGGCGTCGCGCACCGCGGCGAGGCGCCCGACCTCTGCCTGTCCGACGAGACGGTCCGGGCGAACCTGATCGGCTGGGGCATCCACCTGCTGGACAAGTGCCCCGACTTCGACATCCTGACGATCTACAACCCGCTGCCGACGTTCGAGCGCAACAAGGAGTGCCGCCCGTGCAAGAAGGCCGGCTCGCGCAAGCTCTTGCGCCGGTTCTTCGAGGAGTTCGCGACGGCGATGCGAAGGCACCATCCGCGCGTGAAACTCGGTGCGGTCTTCCCCGCCGACCCGTCGCTCTACCGGGCCCTCGCGAAGCACTTGGACGTCTTCTGTCCGTTTTGCAGCCTGATCGCCCCCGAGGGCGAGACCGCATGCGGGCCGGGCGTGATGAAGCGCGTCGCCCGCGACATGCGCGCGCTGCGCAAGGTCGGCCCGGTCATCCCGCTCGTCAAGCTCTACTGGAAGCAAGCGACGCGCAACACGACCGACGACATCGTCCACGCGATGAACGAGGCCAAGCGCGAACGGCTCGACGGCTTCTTCCTCTGGTATCGCTCGCTCTTGACCGGCGACGTCGCCCGCAACGTGCGTTTCCCGCTGCCGAGCTACGACCTGGAGAAGATCGAGACGTGCTACCGCGCACTCGCGCCGCGAAAGCGATAGCCCGATCCCCTTCTCACCGTTTCGGTTGACCTCGACAGCGAAGATCGGTTACGAGATCATCACTGTCTCGACCAGCGAACGAAAGACCCGAATCGACCCCGAGGAGCAGTCATGACCAAGGAAGCGTGGGACATCAACGAGAGCGAGAAGGGCTGCCCGGTGATGCGCAACGCCCACACGGCGATGGGCTCGGCGGCGAACCGGCACTGGTGGCCGAACCAGCTCAACCTGTCGATCCTCCACCAGAACCACCCGAACTCGAACCCGCTCGGCGAGGACTTCGACTACGCCGCCGCGTTCAAGAGCCTCGACTACGCGGCGCTCAAGCAAGACCTGACCGACCTGATGACGGACTCGCAGGACTGGTGGCCCGCGGACTTCGGCCATTACGGTCCGCTGATGATCCGCATGGCGTGGCACAGCGCCGGAACGTATCGGATCGAAGACGGCCGCGGCGGCGGTTCGACCGGCACGCAGCGCTTCGCGCCGCTCAACAGCTGGCCGGACAACGGCAACCTCGACAAGGCACGCGCGCTCCTGCTCCCGATCAAGCAGAAGTACGGCCGCAAGATCTCGTGGGCGGACTTGATGTTGCTCGCCGGCAACGTCGCGCTCGAGTCGATGGGCTTCAAGACGTTCGGCTTCGCCGGCGGCCGCGAGGACGTGTGGCAACCGGAGGAGGACATCTACTGGGGGCCCGAGACGACGTGGCTCGGCGATGAGCGCTACAGCGGCGACCGCGAACTGGAGAAGCCGCTCGGCGCCGTGCAGATGGGGCTGATCTACGTGAACCCCGAGGGTCCGAACGGCAACCCCGACCCACTGGCATCCGCCCGCGACATCCGCGAGACATTCGCACGGATGGCGATGAACGACGAAGAGACCGTCGCGCTGGTCGCCGGCGGACACACGTTCGGCAAGTGCCACGGCGCGGGCAAGCCCGACCTCGTCGGTCGCGAGCCGGAGGCGGCGCCGATGGCGCAGATGGGCCTCGGCTGGAAGAACGCGCACAACTCCGGCAAGGGTGCCGACGCGACGACCAGTGGGCTCGAGGGCGCGTGGACGGCGACGCCGACGAAGTGGGACAACAGCTACTTCGATACGCTGTTCGGCTACGAGTGGGAGCTCACCGAGAGCCCGGCCGGTGCGAAGCAGTGGCAGCCGACCGACCCGAGCGCGAAGACGGTGCCGGACGCGGCAGACCCGTCGATCAAGCACATGCCGATGATGTCCACCGCCGACTTGGCACTGCGGATGGACCCGATCTACGAGCCGATCTCGCGCCGCTACCACGAGAACCCCGCCGAGTTCGCCGATGCGTTCGCCCGCGCGTGGTACAAGCTGCTGCACCGCGACATGGGCCCGGTGTCGCGTCACCTCGGCCCGGAGGTCCCGGGCGAGGTGCTGATCTGGCAGGATCCGGTTCCCGACGCCGACCACCCGCTGATCGACGATGCCGACATCGCGTCGCTCAAGAAGCAGGTGCTCGCATCGGACCTGACCGTGAGCGAACTCGCCGAGACGGCCTGGGCATCCGCGTCGACCTACCGCGACAGCGACAAGCGCGGCGGCGCCAACGGCGCACGGATTCGCCTCGCGCCGCAGAACGAGTGGGCGGTGAACAACCCGCCGCAACTCCGTCGTGTGCTCGACACGCTCGAAGGCATCCGCACGACGTTCAACCAATCCGGCAAGACCGTGTCGCTCGCCGACCTGATCGTGCTCGGCGGTTGCGCGGCCGTGGAGGCCGCTGCAAAGGCTGCCGGCCACGACGTCGCGGTCCCGTTCACGCCAGGACGGACGGACGCGACGGCCGATCAGACCGATGCCGAGTCGTTCGAGCCGCTCGAGCCGAAGGCCGACGGCTTCCGCAACTACGTCGGCGACGACGCCCGGGTCGCGGAGCACCTGCTCGTGGACCGTGCGCAGTTGCTGACGCTCGGCGCACCGGAGATGGCGGTGCTCGTCGGTGGCCTGCGTGTGCTCGGCGTCGGCGCGTCGGAATACGGCGTCCTGACCGATCGCGTGGGCACGTTGACGAACGACTACTTCGCCAACCTGCTCGACATGCGCACCGAGTGGTCGTCGACCTCGGACACCGAGGCGTTCTTCGAGGGCCGCGATCGCAAGAGCGGCACGGTCAAGTGGACCGCGACGCGCAACGATCTCGTCTTCGGCTCCAACTCGCAACTCCGCGCGGTGGCCGAAGTCTACGGCGCGAGCGACGCCGGCGAGAAGTTCGTCCACGACTTCGTCGCCGCGTGGGACAAGGTGATGAACCTCGACCGCTTCGACGTCGAGTAGGACGATCGGAAGCCCCCGGGGTGCGTCGCACCTCGGGGGCGCATCCCATCACACGCGCATCACCCACGTGTCGGGCAGGTAGGCGAAGCCGGTCGGCGACGCCGGGTCCAGGACTGCCCACGCGATCCACAGCGGAATCCCGAGCGTGTTGGTCCCTGCCAGATCGAGCGTCGCGTGCGCGACGCCGGTCGCGCCGAGCAACCCCGGACCCGGGTTCCAGATCGCCGGGATTCGGTTGCCGACCGTCAGTGCCGTCAACGCATCCGGCACCAGGTTGATCCGACTCCCGTCGCTGAGGGCGATTCCGGGTCGCACGCCCGAGAGCCCCGCCGCGACGACGTACGGGTAGCCGGCGAAGCGGGGCGCGCTCAGCCGAACCGTCCACCGCCGCGGGCCGACGCGGATCGACTGGGTGTGGCGCCCCCGGTAGAAGTCGAAGCCGAACGACACGATTCGCGGCGGCGCGACGCCGGTCGACGTCACCGACCACGTCGACGGATCGATATACGAGATGAACGTCTGCGGCCCGGTCGCGGCCGGCCACTGCCGGCAGTAGACGAGCCGCGGACGGGGTGCGGTCTGCAGATCGTAATCACCGGCACCGTTGATCACGTGCGGGTTCGGAAGCAGCGTCACGAGGCTTCGACCGACGGTCCCGGGCGACTGACGGTAGACCTGCGCCTGATACGTCGCATCGATCCACCCGGTGCGGTGGTTCTGCGGCATGTTGAAGTCGCCCTTCCACTGGGCGTAGCCGGTCGTCACGGCCCACGTCGCGACCGATCCCGACTCGGTGTCGACCGCGAGGATCGGGCTGTTCACGGTGGTGGGCACTTGCAACCCGCTCTCCGTGACGCAGAGCAGGACGCGGCCGGTATCGATGTCGCGCGTGAGCCGCGAACTGAACACCGGCCCGCGCAATGCGGTCAACGACGGACTCGCGAGCAACGTCGTCACAGGGGCGCCGGACCGATCGACCTTCATCAGGAACGTGTCGTAGGCGAACGGCATGTGCCGCCCCACCGTGAAGATGTAATCGCCATTGTGGTCGATCGTGACGTGCCCGAACGAGTGGTAGACCGACGTCACCACCGGATAGGTGACGATCGTGAGGATCGTGTTGGACGTCGGGTCGAAGCGATAGAGCCCCGACGTGACGTTGATCGCGCCGGGGTTCGCCTCGACGCCGAGCACGACCTGTCGATTGTCGGCGTCCATCGTGAAGCGCGACTCCGCGCCCGGCACGTACAACGACGTCCACACGGGCGGCCCCGACGGGGCGACGTCGATCCGGTGCAACCCGGAGGCGAACGCCGGGTTGATCACGGGGATCGCGCCGCCGACCAGGTAACTGGGATCGTGGTGCGGCTGTGCAGCCGCGGCGAGGCCGCCCCACGTCAGGGCGACGACGATTCGCATGAGCGTTCGCATCGGCAACTCCGTTCGATCGTGGCGTGGGACTATCGGATACGAAGGCGCTCGGCGTTCGAGACGGTGCCGATGCCCTGCGGTTGCGCCGGGTCGAGCACGACCGCGGCGACGAAGAACGACAGGCCGCGCAACGCCGGCGTCGCGGGGACCCGGATCGTCGCCACCGCCTGGCCGCGGCCGTCGAGCACGCCGGTGAAGTTCTGAAAGACCGCCGGCAACGCGCGACTCGCGGCGAACAGGGCATCGGGCGCGAGCGGTACGGTTCGACCGGCACCGACGGGAATCCCGGGCGCGGTGCCGAGCGACGCCGCCATCGCATACGACGCACCGGGGCGCGTCGGCACCGACAGGCGCACCGGATGACTGCTGCCGATCGTCACCGGGCCGGTCGAGTGGACGGCACCGAACGCGACGAGTTCATACGGCGGGAAGAAGCGGAGCATGACGCGGTTCGTGAAGGCGGGCGCACTCGGGTTGCGCAGGTCGACTTCGCGAATCGACGCCGGCAGGTGCCGCTCGGTCACGGCGAGAAACGCGCGATTGCCGTCCCGCGTGACCGTGAGTCCCTGCATCACGAACGCGCCCGCGGGCAGCATGAAGAGGTTCGCCGGCGTGGCCGCGTGGGCGTCGAAGAGCATCACGAAGCCCGGGTTCAGCGAGACGGTCGCGACGGTCGCGACGAATCGATTGCCGGGGTCGAACGCGGGCCGAACGGCGGACGCCTCCGCGGCGACCGGCACATCGGCGACGGTTTGCGGCTGGCGGGGGTTCGCGAGGTCCCAGACCCGCATCGCGGTCGTGAACGCATTCGTCTGGTGCATCGCGACCAGTCGCCGGCCGTCGGGCGAGACGCGAATCGCCGCGGTGTTCGTCGGCGTCGGGATCGAGCCGACGGTCGTGGGCGGCGACTGCGTCAAATCCAGAATCGTCAGACTGCTCGATGCGGGCGCGGTCAGATAGGCGGTCTTGCCGTCGGGCGTGACGTCGAAATCGCCGACGACACCGGTCGTCAACGACGTGAGCACCTGTGGCGGCGAGGTCGTCATGTCGATCACGACCACCGTCGCCTTCGTCAGCGTCATGTCGTTGGCGGTCGCGAGCGCGATCTGCCCGCCGGGCACGACGCGCATGCGCCGCACGGCGAGCCCCGGCGCGAGGCGCGCGACGACCGGAAGCGTCGACTGCGTCAAGTCGACGACGACGAGGGAGGGCGACGTCGGGATCCGCCCCCCGGAGTCCTCCGTGACGAGTCCGTAGCGACGGTCCTCGGAAACGGCGACGCCGATCGTGTTGCCCGGCCCGACCTGCCCCGACGCGAGCGTCGTCAGCGTGCCGGCGTCGATCAGTTCCACCGACGGTCCGTGCCCGACGAGGATCTTCTCCTGGGCGGCCCCACCGGCCGCGACGAACGCGATCGCGAGGGCGATGCAGACGGAGTGCTTCATCGCTTGCTTCCCTTCCTTCCCGGTTTCGCACGATCCGAAGACGGCGTGCGAAGGTCGATGGTCACGTGCCGGTTCGAGCCGGCGTCGACGCGGATGGACATCCGCGATGTCGTGTGCGGCGCACGCGTCGCACGGAGTTCGTAATCGCCCGGCAGGAGGCCGTCGAAGCGCGCGGTCCCGGCAGCGTCCGTTCGACGCGTGCGGGTCGCCGTCCCGGCCGCGGCGATCACCGGGTCGAGCGCGACGTCCACGTCGCTCATCGAATCGCCGGTCGTCGACCGTACGACGACCGTGACGCGTGACGCGCGACGCAGTTCGATCGTGCGCTCGGCCGTCGATCCGGCTGCAATCGCGACGTCCGTGCGCGCAACGCCGCTCGGGTGCATCGCGTCCACGTGGTAGCGCCCCGGCGCGAGCGGCCCGAGCGCGACGCGACCTTGCGCGTCGGACACGGCCTCGTAGCGCCGTGCCGAACCGTCGCCCGGGTGCACGACGAGGCGAGCGCCCACGGCCGCATCACCGTCAGGGGTGACGACCCGCCCCGCGAGTCGACCGCCCGGGGCGAGGCGCAAGACGAGCGCGGATCGACGGGCACCGCCCTCGAATCGAACCGCCCGCACGACCTGCGACACGAGATCGCCGGTGCCGGCCTCGATGTCGTAGACGCCGTCGATCAACGGTGGCGCACCGAACGGGTCGTGGTGCGTGCCGAGCGTGAACGTCCCGTCGTCGCTGTGAAACGCCCGCGGCTGCGCCGCAGGATCGTGGCGCGCGAACGCACGCACCCAGAACGCCGTCGCCGGGCGCCCATCGGCCGCGAGGACGACGCGGCCGTGGATCGGCGTCTTCGTCTCGAGTTCGATCGCGAGCGACTCGACGCCGGGTGTCACCTCGGCGAGCGTGCGCTGGAAGTGCCGTCCCTGACTCTCGACGTGGAGGCGATAGCGCGCCGCGTCCAATCCGATCAGGCGAAACCGCCCCTGCTCGTCGGAGTAGCAGAAGTCGGTCGCCGACTCGTCGTCGCCGGGGGTGGCCTCGACCAGGGCGTGAAAGACCGGGTCTCCGTGCTCGTCGACGACGCGGCCCGCGAGCGCCCGATCGGACGACACGCCGAGCACGACCGCCGACTCCGCGCCGGCGACGACGTCGATCACCGCAGCGAAGGTGTGATACTGCCCACCGACCCATGCCGCGATCCGATACCGCCCGGGTCCGACCCCGGCGATGCGAAACCGTCCGTCGGCACTCGTGGACGCGCCGCGTCGCACCGGCGGCGTGCGGCCGCCGACCGCCCGCAGTGCGATGCCGATGCGATCCACCGGCACGCCCGGGGCGGCTTCGATCCGCCCGACGATCGCGCCCACCGGGCGAAGGCGTACGTCCGCGACATCGGTCGTCTCGTCGGGATCGATCGCGACGTCGTTCAACCGGCAACCACCGGACGCGCCCGCATCGACGACGAGCGATGTGCGCCCCGGCCGCGCACCGCGCAATCGGAAGCGACCGTCGTCGTCGGTGCGCGCGGGCGCACCGCCCCCGCCGAGAACCACCGAGGCATCGACGACCGGCTGGCCGGCCGGATCGACGACACGCCCGACGATCGCGCCGGGGCGGATCAGCGTCAGCGCGACGTCGCGCAAGCCGCCGGCGGGGACCGGCAACGCGTCGACGACGCCGACGCGTCCGGCCTTTCGGGCGAGCAACGACAGTCGCTCGCCCGACGTCGCGCTCATCCGAAAGCGCCCGTGGGCATCGGTCGTCGTGCCGCGGGTCGGGTGCCCGGATACGTCCACCCGTGCGCCGGCGATCGGCTCACCGTCGATGTCACGGACGACGCCGGAGACCGTGACGGCTTCGCGCGCGGGCAACCGGATCTCGGCAGCGGCCGCGCGGTCCTCCCCGACGTCGAGCCGGAGCCCATCGGGCGCGTGGACCGGGCCGTCGCGCCCGAATACCGCGAGCCGATACCGGCCGGGAGCGACGTCGGCGATCGCGAAGCACCCCGCCACATCGGTGAAGCCCTGTGCGTACGAGATCGTCGTACTCCACGTGAACGCGGCACCGTCGGCGCGGAAGCCGAAGACGTTGACCTTGCAGTCGCGTTCGAGCAGCACGACCACCGCACCGGGGCGCGGCGTCCCCGTGTGATCGGTCACCCGCCCGACCGCCCGCGCGCCCGGTGACAACACGACGTCGCGTCGACCGGCGCTCGCGACGAACGAATACCGCCGCCCCATGCCGTCTGCATCGACGCGAAGCAGCACGGGCACGTCGAACCGCCCGAGCGCGTATCGCCCGTCGGCATCCGTGCGCTCGGTGCGCAACTCCTCGAGCGCCGTCCCCTGCCCGCGCCACACTTCGGCGCCACGGTAGACCGCGAGCGCCGTCACCGCCGCGCCGACGACCGGCCGACCGCGCCGATCGGTGACTCGTCCTCGCAAGCCGCCGCGAACCGGAGCCGCAACGCTCGCCGGAGGCGTCGCGACCGCTCCGTCGCGCGGGCGTGGGACCTGTGCGAGCGCAGGCCCGTCGGCGGCATCGACACGCGCCACGGGGCGGGGTTTCGACTCGGCGGTCACGCCGACCGGCGGTGCCTCGTCGTCCCGACCGCCGAGCACGAGCGGTGCGACGACGAGCGCCGCGGCGACGAGCGCGACGCCGACGGCGGTCTTCGCGACGAGTGCGCCGCCGACACCCACCGGGGCGACCGGTCGCAGCCCGTGGTGCAGGAGGACGAGTGCGGCCCACGCCTCGCGACGCCCCTCGTTCAGGTCGTCGAGGCGCGACCGGAGCAACTCGCGCCCGCGCTTGAGGCGGGTGCGCACCGTTTCGACCGGCACGCCGTCGCGTCGCGCGATCAAACGCGGTGGCAAGCCCTCGAAATAGCGATACAGGAGCGTCGTTCGACACGGGTCGGGCAGGTCGAGCACCGCCGAGACGATCGTCCGATGCAGGGCCGCACGCTCGACGAGTTCCGCGGCCGACGGCACCGCTTCGAGCCGGGCCGCCTCTGCCTCCCGCCGCGCACGACGGAGATCGCCGCGCCGCTGCGAACGGACCAGGTTCCGCGCGACCGACGCGACCCAGCCGCGCGGATCGCTGCTCCGGGGACGACGCGTCAGCGCGGCGACGTAGATCTCCTGAACGAGATCGTCGGCGTCGTGGTCACTCGTGACCAGGCTGCGCGCGAGCGCCCCGATCCACGCTTCGTGGGTCAGGAGATGTTCGAGCGATGGAGCGTCCGGATGCGACATCGGCGTGCGAAGACCTTCCCTTTCTCAAGGGCATGGTCGCCGCCGAGCGAGAAAGCGGTCGCGGAAATTCGCTCTTTTTCGGCCCGTGACCGCCCTTCGGGCTCACTCGCTCTTCACCTGCTTGCGGGCCGCGTCCAGCTTCTCGCGTGCCCCGCGGATCATCGGATTGACCTCGAGGGCGCGCTCGTAGTGTCCCACGGCAGCCGCCGGATCGTCGAGCAACGCGCACGCGTCGCCGACGCGCACGTGCAACTCCGCGTCCACGTGGTAGGCGAGCAACTGCTCCCCCGCCGCGCGCGCGGCCTTCGCGTCGCGCAGCTTCTTCGGCGCGTCGAGGAGTGCGGCGAACTGAAACATCGCCGTATCGAGGCGGAGCGGCTCGCATTCGCGGTAGCGCGCGTACGCGACTTGCGCTTCGCGCCACTCGCCCGCGTAGTGCGCCGCGAGCGCCTTCGCGAATCGCGCGGGCGCGTAGTCCGGCGCGAGTTCGAGGGCCCGCGCACTGAGCTTCTTCGCCTCCGCGAGCGACTTCTTCGTCGAGAGCATCGCGAGCAGCTCCGCGCGAATGGCGAGCGCCCGGTAGTCGTCCTTGTCTGCCTCGAGCAGGGGCGCGACCACCTCGAGCCCGACCTTCGGCGTGCCGGCGCGCGCGTGATATTCGGCGAGCGCCAGTCGGTCGGCATCGCTCGATGGCCGCAGCGTACGCACGTATTCCTTCCACTGCGCTTCGAGCTTGTCGACTTTGATCTTGAACGTCTTCTCGAACAGCTCGATCGCGCGATCCCCCTCGCGCACGGTCCGCATCAGGTCCTGGCAATAGCGGTACAGCCTCGGCGCGTAGCGCCCCTTCTCCGCGTGCGCGAAGAAGTGGATCAAGCTCCACGCCTGCGGATAGTGCTCGACGTCGAACGTCTCGTTGCCGATGCGGAGGAACTCCGCGAGCGGGAGGATCTTCTCCTTGGCCAGCCCTTCGTGCAGAAACGCGAGGTGGTGCGCCTTCTGCAATCCCTGCGCGAACGTGTTCTTGCGGCGCCGCGCATCCGGGCGATACGACGAGCCGCCGAAATACTCGGCCACCCCCTCCTCGATCCACGCCGGAAACGAGAAGTTCTTCGGCTCTCCCCACAGGAAGAGCATCAGATGCGTGCTCTCGTGCAACAGCGTGTCGAACGTCTCGGCAGGATCGTGCGGATGGTCGAAGACGACGACTTCCTTCGCGCCGCTCTTCGGATCGACGCCGAAGTAGCCGAAGACCTGATCCCCGTCCTCCTCGCCGTAGTACTTCTTGAAGTGTGTGGGGTCGCGGAAGATCCGAAGCTGCACCCGCGTGCTCTTCTTGATTCGCGCCTTGAACTTGAACGTCGCCGCGAGCGCGTGCACGAAGCGCTCGAATGCTTCCCGATAGTACTCCGTCCGCTCCGGCGGCACGCGACTCAGGATCGAGACGTGCTTCGCCTGCATCTCGATCCAGTCGAGATCGGCCCACGGCACACGCGTCTCCGTGCGCCCTTTCGTCACGATGACGCCGTCGGTGTCCGACCGCAACGAGCCCTTCACGCGCTTGCCGCTCTTGAGCAGCACGGACTGGCCCTCGGCCGGAACCGCGACCCACCCGAGGAATACGAGCGCGACAAGCGCGCACAATCGACCCGATACCATCATGCTCCGACTCTCGCAGACCGGTGACGCGCGTCGGCGGCGCATCGCGCACCGCCGACGCGGTCGTTCGGGATCAGAGATCGCGTGCCGTCGTCCGCTCGTAGAACCAGACCCCGGACTGGCGCGTCGGGCGCGGCTGGAGTCGGGTCCGCTCTTGCGAGAGGTTTCGGCTCTTCGTGCTCAACGCGCGGTAGTCCTCCCGCTTGAAGAACTCGGAGCGCGCCTCTCTCGCTTCGACGCCGCTCAGATCCTTCGTCGCCTCGCGCAACTCGGCGAAGAGCACCGACATCTTCTTGCCGAGCGCCTTCATCTCCTCGTTGATCTTCGCGAGTCGCTCTCGCTCCTCGTCGGTCAACGTGCGCGCCGGCGGATGGTCCATGTAGAAGCCACCCACGACGAGATCGAGGTCGCCGTCGCCATCGGTATCGACCGGATCGACGTACAGCCCCTGCTCGGGCGCGGTCATCCCGGCGTATCGCTTCTCGGGCTTCACGAGCGCGACCGGCGCCTCGAAGACCGGTGCGCCGTTCTCGCCGACGTTGCGGAACCAGTAGACGTAGCCCTTGAAGCTCCCGCACACGAGGTCGGTCTTGCCGTCGGCGTCCCAGTCGACGGCCTTCGGCGCGGTCGAACCACCGGGCACGACGAACGGAGCGCCCGCGGCCATGAGCGGCTCGTGCGTCGCCGCGTAGGCCGCCTGCTTCGCGGTCCCCTCGTTGCGTCGCAGGTAGACGCCGCCATCCTTCGCGCCGATTACGAGGTCGAGATCGCCGTCGGCGTCGATGTCCCACGCCATCGTCGAGATGAGGTGCTCGGGCTTCTTCGCATCGAGCGTGACGTACTCGTGCTTCTTCATGTCGTAGTAGCGGGAGAGGCGGATCAGCTCGCCGTTGCGGTCCTTGACGTACTCCGGTTTGCCAAACCCCTTCGCGCTGCCGGGCACGACGTAGACCGTGCCCTCCCAGACCGCCGTGAGGATGTCCTGGTGGCCGTCGGCATTGACGTCTGCAAACTGCAGACTCATGCCGATGCATCACCAGTTGTTCAGCTTGATCGGCTTCTTGCCGGAGTTGAGCTTCTCGAGCGCACCCCAACCGCCGTCGCCGTCGGGCTGCGCGACCTGGATGTAGCCGCGCAGATCGCCGATGACCAGCTCGCGAGCGCCGTCACCGTCGATGTCGTGCAGTGTGGGTGACGGATAGTAGATACCGCGCATCGGCGCGCCGTCTGCATGCCATTCCACCGGTGGGGCGAGCTGCGCGGGTGCGCTCATCGCCGCGATCGCGACGAGGCCGGCGGACCATCGAATGCGTTTCATCATCGGGAACACCTCTCATGGTCATGGATCCAACGTCGCCGGCTATCGTATCCGGACTCGGCGCATCTCGCCACGGCCGGTCAGCGACCGCGGCCGGGCGGCAGCGAGCTCCGATACTCGATCCGGTGCCCGCCCGCCGTTGCGACGGAGAGCGGGATTCGGCGCGACAACGCCGAGAAATCCGGCGTCGCGTACGGCGCGCGCCGGTAGATCACGTGGAGTCGGCCGCGCTCCGGTCGCTCGGCGTCGCTCGGCGCGACGAGGCTCGCGAGGATGTCCGCGCGGTCGCGGACGTAGTAGCGCACCGCCCCCTCGCCGAACGCTCGCGCGGTCCCGGTCACGATCGTCACCCGATCGCCCGGTTGCCACGACGCGCGCAGCGCGGCCGACGCACCACGGAAATCCTCGCGCAGGTTGCCGCCCTTTTGCACGATCGTCACGGTCGCCACGCCGGCGACGGCGACGACGATCGCCAGCACGCCGACGACACGGGGGCGCAGTCGAGCGAGGCCGAACGCAGTGGCCAGCGCGGCGCCGGGTGACGCGACGAACACGTAGCGCGGCAAGAAGCTCGACGGCCCGAGGAGGCAAAGTGCGAGCGCGAGCGCGACCGGCACGCCGAACCACGCGAGCACGATCCACCCGACGCGCTCCTTCGCGAACACCGCCGAAGCCGCCGCCGACGCGAAGCCGATGAACACGAGTCCACCGATCGCGACCGGCACGAACCGGAGCGCATCGGGGAGGAAGCCGAGCGCGGTCATCAGGTGACGCACCGGCGTCTCTGCGATCGCGCGTACGCCGAGGTTGGCGGTGTAGCCGAGCGGCGCATCGAGTTGGGTCGGGATCAACGCGACGAACACGGGCGCCCACGACGCGGCGGCGATGACGGCCGTGACCGCGTGGCCGCGCCAGCCGACGGGACGCGCGAGCAGCAACGCGGCGACGAGCGCAGGCGCGATCAGTGCGCCGAGGTAGTGGGCACCGGCCGCGACGCACGCGCCGATCGCGATCGCGACACGCGCGCGGCCGCGTCGGCCTCCGGCGATCGCGTATGCCAGGCCGGCGAGCGCGACGTTCGTGCCGAGGTCCAGCGGCGCGTAGACGCGCAACTCCTGGCCGTGCCAGACGTGAAACGACGACACGGCGTACAACGCGGTCGCGCCGATCGCGGCGAGCGGCGACACGCGCCCGAGCAGCCATCGCGCGCCGAGCCCGAACGCGACGAGGGCCCCGCACGACAATACCGCCGACAGCCCGCGCAACCACGACTCGCCGTCACCGCCGAGTCCGATCCACCCGCGCAACAGCCAGAAGTAGAGCGGCGGGTGGCGGGTGGCACCGAGCGCGGACCAAACGTCGGGAGCGGTCGCCAGATGGTGCGACTCGCCCTCGTCGACCCAGAACGAATGCACCGTGAGCCCGTGAAGTCGGAGCCCGATGCCCACTGCGATCACGCCCGCGAGCCACAACCACTCGCGCCTCGCCCAACGTCGGTCGTGCATGCCATCGTTTTACCGGACGGGCGCAACCGCTCGGCCGCATTTCACGGATATCCACGTCCGAACTCGAAAGCGTTAGCAACCGAAGAAGTTTTTGTTTTCGTTCCCCCGCACGCCGCCTCCTGTTAGAGAACTACGAGCGCGAGACAAAGTGATGGGTTCCTAAACGAGCGCCCGCAGAGGAAACGAACCTTGAGATCCGTCGCAATCGCCGCGGTCTTGATCGCGTACGGCGCCCTCGCCGCACACGCAACGGACCGCAGAGTCCCGTCTCAGTATGGCACGATTCAGGCTGCCATCGACGCGTCGAACTCGTTCGACCGCGTCCTCGTCGCCCCCGGCACCTACCGCGAACGACTCCGCATCCGCGGGATGTGGCTCACGATCGAGAGCGAACAGGGTGCATCCGTCACGACGATCGATGCCGAAGGCCAAGGCGTCGCCGTCACGTTCGACCCGAAGGCCCACGGCGGCACCGTGCTCCGTGGCTTCACGATCACCGGCGGCTACGTCAGCGGCGCGACCGCAGAGGGTGCCGGCGTCGTGATCGACGGGGGCACGCCGACGTTGCTCGACAACCGCATCATCGGCAACCGCGTGTTCGGCTCGAGCCGCGCGGTCGGCGCCGGCATCTACTGCACGTCCTACGCGTACTTCGTGAACAACGAGGTGCGCGAGAACCAGGCGACCGGCACGAGCCGTAGCGCCGTGCTCGGCGGCGCCGGCATCTACGCCGAGGCCGGGCTGTTCGTCACGAACCGGATCATCGGCAACACGAACGTCTCCGGCAGCGACATCAATACGCAGGTGCCGGAGTGCCTGGGCGGCGGCGCCTGGCTCAACGGCCGCGTCTACTTCGTGAACAACTTGGTGATGGGCAACATGAGCGGCATCGTCGCATTCCGCGGTCGCGGCGGCGGCTTGTGCCTGGAGCGAGATCCGCTCGTCGGCTTCAACACGATCATCGAGAACGCCGCGCAGTCGAACTACGGCTACGGCGGTGGGGTCTACTGTCGTCCGAACGCGACGCCGGTGATCGAGTCGAACGTGATCGTCGGCAATTTCGCGCAGGGCGAGTGGACGCAAGACTCGGCCGAAGGCGGCGGCATCTACGTCGACGCGGGCGGAACGCCGACGATCGCCTACAACACGATCCGCTCGAACCGCGTGATCGGCCGCAACACGCGCGGCGCGGGGATCGCGGTCAACAACGCCGCGCCGACGATCGTCGGCTGCATCCTGTGGGACAACAAGAGCTGGCTGAGAGGCAGCGTGACCGGCAACGAGTCGATCGACGGCGTCACGGCCGGGATGATCCGCTACTCGCTGATCGGGGACGGACAGTTCGCGTCGACGAACGGCAACTTCACCGGCGACCCGCGCTTCCGGGACGCGTATCGACTCGCGTCCGATTCGCCGTGCATCGATCGGGGCGAGCCGACGAACGCCTCGGTGCTCGCGCCGGTCGATGCAGGGCTCGGTGCACGCTTCGTCGACGCGACCGGACAGACGGTCCCGCGTATCGACGTCGGTGCGCACGAATACGACACGCTGCGGCGCACGTCGCGCGTCGCGATCCATCCCGGCGACATCGTGCCCCTCGTGATCGACGTCCCGAAGCTCGCCGGACAACGCTATCTCGTCGCGGCCTCGTTCGTCGCGACGCCGGTGCAACTCCCGAACGACCCGCGCTCGATTCCGATCGGGTTCGACGCGCTCGTGCAGGTGTCGATCGGCCAGCTCGCGCTGCCGTTCGAGGGATTCGCCGGCCGCCTCGACAACCAGGGCGCCGCGCGCCCCCGACTCGAGGTCGCGATGGTGCCGGCACTCGCGGGCATCGCGTTCCACCTCGCCGCGGTCGTGCTCGATGGAAGCAACGCGATCGATCTGGTCAGTAACCGCCTGGAAGTGAGGGTCGATCGATGAACGCCCGTATTCGCATTCTCTCGCTCGCCCTGCTCCTCGCCGGGACCGCACACGCGCAGCACGAGTTCGATGTCGTCGTCGACACGGACCAGTCGATCGGCGGCTTCACGAACGTGGCCGGTGTCACGTGCGGCCCCTGGATCCCGCACGTCGGCGGCCTCGATCTCTCGGCCGACTACAAGTGGATGGGCGTGCCGTCGGTGCGCATCCACGACTGCCAGGGCTGGGGCGACGTGCACAAGATCTTCCCGAACCCCTCGGCCGACCCGTATCTCGCGAGTTCGTACGACTTCAGGGACGCGGACCGGCTCGTCGACAGCATTTGCCGCAACGGGATGAAGGCGCTGTATCGCGTCGGGCACAGCTTCGACGTCGGGCAGACCGCCCCGCCGGACTTCGACAAGTACGCCGTGATCGTCGAGCACATCGCGCGACACTACACCCAGGGTTGGGCGAACGGCTATCGCTACGGCGCACAGATCGAGTGGGAGATCTGGAACGAGGCGAACCTGCGCAGCCAGTGGACGCTCGGAGCGACGAGCTTCTACACGTTCTACGGCAAGCTCGCCCGCGCGATCCGCAGCGTCGACCCGACCGCGAAGGTCGGGACGTGCGGCCTCGCGGTCAACTGGCCCGGTGACTACCAGGAGGGGTTGATCCGGCACTGCGCGCAGAACTCGGTCCCGCTCGACTTCTTCTCGTGGCACTACTACGGCTCGGCGCCGCACGACTACACGCGACATGGCCACTGGGTCCGCTCGCTACTCGATCGTCACGGTCTGCCGTCGTCGAAGGTCTACCTGAGCGAGTGGAACATCGCGCTGCCGGGCACCGACGCTCGCCTCGGCACCGTGAGCGGAGCGGCCTACAGTCTGTCGGCCGTGCTCTTCATGCAGGATGGCGGCGTCGACCTCGCACACCACTATCGCGGGGACATCTGCGATTCGCAGTGCGGCGGGCTGTTCTACCTCAACGGCACGCAGACGTCGCCGACGCCACGAGCCAACGCGTTCCACCTGTTCAGCCGACTGCTGACCCAGTCGCCGGTGCGCCTGCATGCAACCGGGTCGGATCGCTCCGGCTTCGCGGTGGCCGCGGGACGCTCGCAAGACGGCTCGGTCCACCAGGTGCTGATCAGCGACTTCTGGTCCGAGGGCGCCGAACGGCGCCTGCGCTTCCGGGAGCTTCCGCGCCGCACGCGCACCCTCGAGGTGTTCGACCTGACGAGCAACGGGATCGTGCTGTCGTCGTCGACGACGATCCCCGCCGGCCAGAAGATCGAGCACCCGTTGCCGCGAAAGGCGCCGTGGGTGCAACTCATCAAGCTGACGGATCGGTAGCGGGCTCGAATCTCGCGCGCGTGCTCAGGAGAACAGCACGCGCGCGACCAACCACCCGGCGACACACACCGCGAATCCGAGGAGCGCCAGCACGACGAGAACGTGCGAGTGGCTCGTCGGCGGCCCGGCCCGCTCCGCATGCGCCGCCTCGAGCGCCCGGATCTTCTCGCGCACCCGGTCGGCATCCTCGACCGGCGCCCGCAACGTGACCGCCCACGCATTGCCGCCGATCACGAACGGGTCGATCGTCTTGGTCTGCTCGTCCGCGATGAAGACGCGCAACCCGTGTGCGCCGAGCGCGGCCTGGATCGCCATCCCCTCCGACATCGTGCACCGGTGCACGTCGACGACCTCGCCGAACTCGAGCTCGCCGTCCGTCGGCACTTCGTCGGCCGGCACACCGAACACGAACCCGCACGCACACGTCGCCGCCTCCGGTTCGATCGGCGCGCCGCACGCCGGACAGCGTTCCGCGTCCGTCCGTTCGGCACTGTCCATCGACTCGACGCCTACGGGACGATCGTCAGCGGCAAGGCGGTCGAGATGTGCTTGACGCCGTTCGGCGACGGTGGATCGAGGGTCAGGAACGCGGTGTAGAACTTCGCGCCGACGATGCCGGGGATGTTCGGCAGGTTGATCAGCGCGATGCCGTTGCCGACGGAGTCGAGCGTGCCGGAGTAGTTCGCGAAGATCGGCGCCGGAGAGAAGAGCGAGATCCACAGCAGCCCGTCGAGGCCGAGCGGAATCGTGCGCGTACCGAGCGGCAAACCACTGCTCGAGAACGACGAGGCGGCCTGGTAGGGCAACTGGGCGCCGCCGTTCGGCACGCTGAGGTTCAGGACGACGGTCGAGCCCGCACGCGGCGTCGACGCCGTGGTCACGTTGGCCGACGCACCGTAGTTCGTATCGACGAGCGCGCGGATCGCGAGATCACCGCGCAACCCGAGCAGGCACCCGGGGAACCAGAGGCGGGTGTTGATGTCGAAGATCCAGTTCTTGCCGTTCTGGCACCCGTCGGCATCAGTGCAGAGGTTCGGCTCCGCCGGTTGTGGCGTGTCGAATACCTCCATCCCGACCGTGAACGGTCCGTTGAGCACGATGTTCTGGGCGCGGAGATCGATCTTGTTGAAGCCACCCTCGCGCAGCGCCACGCCCAGCGAATAGACCGGCGTCGCGGGCGGCGTCGCCGTCGGATAGACGTGCAATACGTAGATGCGCTGCGCGGTGCTGTTGAACGTGTCCTTCATCAGGACCTGCACCTCGAGGAGCTTCACCGGATACTCGCTCGCGTTGGGCGCGAACGTCGCGGCTCCGATGTCGCCCTGGATGAACCCCTTCTGGATCACGACCGTCGCGAGGCTCGGCGGGATCGAGTCGTTCTGCAGCAGTTTCTGCGCCGACAACGGCGCGGCGAGGGCGATTCCGAGGGCGATCAGGCCGAGTGGGACGATCCGCATGGCGCTCTCCTACTGCAACGGTTCGATGGCTCCGCAACGCGGGCACCGATTCTACCATCGAGCGATCGACGCCGAACCGAGAGGGAAATCCGTGCGGCCTCGCGAACACAACTCGCCGCATGGGCACGAGTTGCAGACGCACCGAGAGCGCCGCCGAGCGGCGCTACTTCCCGGTTCGCTCCAGCCCGACCGTCACACGCAGCAGTTCCGCACCACGCCGAGCACCGAACGCGAGCGCCTGTCCGTCGTCGATGAACACCGGCGCCGAAACGTGGTCGTACGCATCGCTCGACCGGCCGCCGCACCAGACGCGCCACGCCTCGCCGTCGCGCGCACGGTAGGCGACGCGGCGGCCGTCCGGACCGAACACCGGATCGCCGACCTCGTCGTGGCCGTCGCCGACGCGCTCGTCGTCGACGACGATCCACCACCGCCCGCCCTCGACCCCCGGCCCCATGCCTGGGATCATCGGCAGCGCCTCGGGAGGCATCCCCGGCGGCAGTGCCGGCCCGCCCCGCGTGCCACCCACGTTCGCGCGATACGCGAGCCGGTCGCCGGCCGCGTCGAACACGAAGCCGCCGACGAACGCGTAGTCGCCCGACCGTCGCTTGCCCCCGACCACCGCGAACCACGAACCGCTCTCGCAAGCCCCGTGGGCGACGCGCGACGCGCGACCGAAGCTCGGAGTACCGACGGAGTCGTAGCGCGGTCCGACCTTGCCGCGGTGGTTCACCAGCGCCCAACCGTTACCCAGCATCGCCGGAAACGCCCACCGTTTCCCGTCGCGGGAGAACCCGGGGCCTCCCACCATCGGAAACGACTTGCTCGCCTTGCGGTCGACGACGACCTGCCACGCCCCTCGACTCTTCACCGCGACGTAGCCGACGCGCTTGCCGCACGGACTGATCGTCGGCGGCGTCAGCACGTCGCCCTCGCCGGAGAAGCGCTTGCCTCGCTTGCGACCGAACACGACGAAGTAGTCGCCGCCGGTGTAGATGCCGGTTCCGCGGGCGAGCGTCACGCCATTGGCCGCCCAGTAGGCGACCGCCGAGCCGTCGTCCGTGATGGACGGCGGGCCGACCCACGAGTGGCTCTTCCCGGTCTCGTCGTCGACGACGATCCACCACTTCTCGGCTCGCCGCCCCGTTCGGTTACCGGCGCGATACGCGACGTGCGCGCCGTCGTCGCTGAAGACCGGGCTGTCGGCGAACGTGCTCGGCGCTCCCGGCTTGCCGTCGACGACGACGATCGATTGCCCGCCGACGACGGCCGCGTACGCGACCCGCTTCGCGTCCGGCGAGAAGACCGGCGCGGCCTTGACCTCGTGTTCGCGCGGGATGGCCCCGAGCCGTTCGACTTCGTCGGCCGCAACGGGCGATACGAGCAGGCTGCCGGCGAGGAGCGTCGCGCCGGCGGCGACGGGGAGTCTGGTCATCGTCGTGATTCCTGAACCCCCGCGATCCAGACAAGCCCGCTGCGACTATACCAGACGGTGCACGACCGAGCACCAGCGGGACGGCGCGTCGCGCCGTTGACGCCCCGCGCGCCCGTCGCTACCGTCGACGCGGCTCGATCCACGGAGGAGGATTCCATGCATCGCACACGTCTCGTGCTCACCGCGATCTGCGCAGCGGCAACGGCCCTCGCGATTGCCGGATGCGGCTCGTCCGCGCCGCCGGATCCGATCGATCGTCTGCAGGCGATCGTCACCGAGTCGGTCGGCGAACCCGACCGGCGCGCACGCATGCTGCGCTCGATCGCCGGCATGCGCGACGTGCTCGATCGGTATGACACCGAGTCACGACGCGCCGCCGAAACGCTCCGCGCGCTCACCGGGGAGCACGACGCGACTCGCACCCGCTTCGATGCCGTCTACGCGAAGGCCGAGCGCGATCGCATCGCGGCTCGCACGGCCTACCTCGATCATCTGTTCACGCTTCGCGCGGTCGCGACGGACGACGAATGGGCGCGACTCTACGACACCCAGATGCAGGTCCACGCGGCACGCCTGATCGTGCAGAACCCGGAGGCGGCACGATGATCTGGGCACTTCTCGGCTTCTTGATCGCCAGCCTGCTCGGCGGCAGCGCCGGCCAGCCGGTACGCGACGCCGCACGCGATCTTCAGGGGCGTATCGACGAGCACGTCGCCGACGAGGTCGCGCGAGGGCGGGCGCACGGGGACGTCCAGCGCTTCCTCGTCGCGATCGACGCGCTGGCGGCGCGCCACATCGAGCAGGAACGAGCCCTGCTCGACGCACTGCGGGAGCGCAAGACAGCGCGCGCGACGATCGAGGGCCTGTTGTCGACGATCGACGAGACCCGACGGACGATCCAGTCGCGCGCACTCGACCTGCAGTTCGACCTACGCGCCTCCCTCGATGGAGACGCGTGGGTCGGGGTATTCGGCAGTCGGTAGGCCGCCTGCTACGGGATGATTCGCGTCAACGCGGTGTTCGAGCCGCGCATCGGACTCACGGTGACGGCCGCGTGCGCGAGCGACAGCCCGACGAGCGGCGGCAGGTTCGGCACCAAGAACGTGCCGGTCGCCCCGCCACTCGCGGCGGTCGTTCCCACGTAGCCGGAGAAGAGCGGCGAGCCGGTGACGGACAGGGTGAACAGCGGGTCAGGATCCAGGCAGACAGTGTCGCTGCCCCACGGGATCATCGTGCTGTAGCCGAATGCCGTCGCCATCACGTATTGCACACCGGCGCCCGCCTGGAGCAGCGCGAGGCTTCCGGAACTGCCGATCTGGACCTGCGGCGTGGCACTCACGACACAGTTCGCATCGACGGTGAACCGGACCTTCAACGCATCGCCCGGCAACAGTCGGGTCGCGGTCGTCGCGGTGTAGGCGCCCGCGCCACTCGTATACGCGCGCGGGTAGGCGACGCGCCAGCAGAACAGGTTCGTGCCCGCGGCGCCGCGATAGCGCACCTCGATCACGATATTGCTCTGCCCGTCATATGCGAAGGGGCAATCGAGACCGAAGTCGACCCACGTGTTCGTCTGGTAGGCCCAGTTGAACGTCGGCCGATTCATCACGAGCACCGAGTTCTGCCCGAGGTTGGTCGCAAAGCTCGTCGTCAGCGTCGTGAGCGTCGTCAATGCCATGCGCACCTGGAAGTCCTGGTAGACGCCCGGGTGCGACGACGCCGCCTGCGCGGAATACGCCATGTCGACGATCTTGAACGGGCCGCTCGGCAGACAGGACGCCGGCAGGTATTGCTGGTAGCGCCACTCGGGGTTGTTGCCCATCGGGAACGTGTTGCCGCCGTTACCGGTCGAGGGCGACGTATCCGGACATCCGACGTACTGCTGCGCCCCCGCGGACGCGGCGATGCCGACGATCAGCATCGCGGACAGGATTCGGTTTCGACTCATCGTGAACCTCCAAACGAACTCGAAGAACTCATTGCACGCGGGCATCCTACCACCACATGCGCGCGTTGTGTCCACCACCTCCGACGACGAGATTCCCAATTTGGTATCCTGACCGGTCGGAGGACACCGATGAAGCGCTGCACGATCGTGCTCCTGCTCGCGGCGATGGCTGCGGGAGCTCAGCCGGAAGGGCACCGGCCGTATGCGATCGTCGCCGGGTTCCCGGCGGACGATCCGTTCGAGGCCGCGGTCACCCGCCTGGCCGAGCACCACGACGGAGCGCTCGTGCTGCGGTTCGACCCCGCGGCGCCGGCCGGGTTGCTCGGGGCGCTGCGCACGCACACGCCGACGCACGTCGCGTTCGTGCTTCGTCCCGAGCAGATCGACGTCAACTCGGTCCGCGCGATCCTGCGCCTCGCGACCCGCGTGGACGACGACCCGTTCGTCGACTTCGCCTACGGCTACATCACCGGCGCGACGCCGGATGAAGCACGCCGATTCGTCGACAACATCGTGCGCGCCTCGGCGGCGCCGCTCGCCGCCCGGGTCGGCCAGACCGCGGTGTGGAGCAACGGCCGGACGTGCACCGCCCACGACACGACCTACCGGGTCGGCCCGGACACATTGCCGTCACGGTCCCTTCGCTTCCGCCCGCCCGACGGTCGCCACGGCCGCGACCAGACGTTCGTCGACGCCGAGTTGACGTCGCTCGAGGGGTGTGGCGCGTTGCTTCTCGGTGGACACGGCATGCCGTGGGAGATCATCTCCGGCCCGCGCACCGAAGACGTCGACACGCTCGATCTCGGTGGCACCGTCGCGTTCAACTACGCGTGCTACACGGCGGTGACGCGGCGCTACGCCGAGCGTGCGTGGGGACGCGACGGCGCGACCACCCGGATCAAGTCGATCGAACCGGAGCGCAGCTTCGCGCTCGCGATGATCCGCCGCGGCATCGTCGGCTACGTGGCCTACGTGACCCCGCGCCCGGCGGGCCCCGAGATGCACGTCGACCTCCAGCGCACGCTCGCCGGCGAATCGCTCGGTGCGGTGCGCCGACGGGACTACGCGAAGGTCGTACTCGGCTACCTCGGTTTCGGTGAGGCCGGCATCGCGGTGCCGGACGCGGTGGACGGTGCGCGCGTCGCATCGGAAGCGCTCGACATGGTGCGTCACCTGATGCTCGACGAATCGACCGGCGGCATCCTCTACGGCGACCCGGCGTATCGTCCGTTCGCCGGTGCCAAGCGCACGCTGCCGTTGCACTCGTCGGCCCGCGTGCACGACGACGAATTGCACATCTCGATGCGCCTCGACGCCCTGGCCGCTGGGACATGGGGTGCGGATCCGTTCCGCCGCTTCAAGGCCGGCACACGCCGGATGGCGATGAAGGTCTACGACCGGATCGAAGTGCCGGCCGACTTCGGGCCGATCCGATCCGTCCGCGTCGCGCGCGCGACGTGGGGCGAGAAAGCAGTCGAGACACTGCCGGTCGTGTGGGCCGAGGAGGTCGACCGCGGTCGCCGCTATCTGCACGTGAAGGCGAACTTCGCACGCGGCGGTCGCGGCGAGATCGAAGTCGAACTCGTCGCCGGGCCGCGGCCGCCGTCCGCGGCGGAGCGGGAAGCCGTCGAGCGGCGCACGCGGGAGGCCGCACTCACCGTGCGCATTCGCAAGCTGAACCGCACGCTCCTCCGCGATCCGCGAGCGGTCGCGGCCGAGCGCGCGGACCTCCGGGCACTCGGCGAAGCCGGGTTCGCCGCGGTCCTCGAGGCGATCCGCGACGGCGAGGCTCACGCGCTCACCCACATGCTCGTCGAGGCGACCGCCGTTCCCGGTGGCGAGAAGCGACTCCTCGCGCTCGCACGTTCCCCATCGGTCCCGGAGTCCGGCCGATGTGCAGCACTTCGCAGCCTCGCGGCCTTCGACGACCCGTCCGTCCGCGACGCGTTGCTCCGACGCGTCGCGCGCGAACGACGACCGGCCCCGTGCGCCGCCGCAGCGTCCGCGCTCGCCGCGCTCGGCGAACCACGGGCGGTCGACGCCGTGGCGAAGCGTCTCGATGCGTTCGACGCCGAGTGGTTTCCGGTGCACTGGAAGCTCGTCCACGCGATCGGAACGCTCGGCGGCGACACCGCCGTGGAGCGGCTCGCCGCGTATGCGCGGGACGACCGGGCGACGAATGCGGTCGCGCTGGCCTACGCGATCGATCACCTGAGTCGACTCGATCTGGCCGTCGCGGCGGCCACCGCGAGGGCGATCGTCACCGGCAGCCGCTTCGCGAAGTTCCCGCAGACGACGCAGGAGCGCATTCGACGGGTGGCCGGCTCGAAGTGAATCGCCGGGTGTGCTACCGTCGAGGCGGCGGCGACACCGATCGTCCGGTGGACCGCCCACGACCCTGATCCAGCGGAGGTCTCATGAGAATCGTCCCGTTCCTCGCGATGCTCGTCGCATCGCTCGCCACGATGTCCTGCGGCGGCGACAGCCCGTCGAAGTTCTTCTCGCAACAGGAGGACATCCTGACCGGCTTGAGGGCCGATGTGGAGAAGGTCACCGACCCGATCGCCGCACAGAAGCTGGCGCAGAAGTTCAGCGAGATGGCCGGCAAGTTCAAGGTCATCGCCGACAAGGCCAAGCCGCTCACGAAGGGCATGACCCAAGAGGCGATCGACAAGCTGACGAAGGCGCGTCGGGATGCCGCCGGCAAACTCGGTTTCGCGATTACGAAAGTCGGCGAACAGCACGCTGACGCGGGCAAGGTCCTGATGAAGGCGTTCGACCAGTTCAAGAAGACCGCCGGCCTGTAGCCTCGTAGCCAGGCGCGCCACGAACACCGGCCATCGGAGGAATCGGGACCGACAGATCTCGATTCCGTTCGCACCGCGCTTGTTAACGCTCCCCGATCCCCCCTCGTCTACCCGGCGCGGTGGTGGCGTCACCGACACGACGGGGAGACTCCGATGTCTTCGATCCTCGAACGGCCGGTCCGCTTCGGACTCGGCCGTCGATTCTCGCTCGCGCCGACGGCGCGTGCGGTATTCCTGATTCCAGTGCTCGCGATCGTGCTCTCGGCACAGATCGCGCTGCTCGCGCATTCGTTCAGCTCAGAATCGCCGTCGACGATGTGGCTCGGCGCACAGTTGTTCGCACTCGCGGCGATGGGCATCGTCGCATGGCGCGTGTGGCTCGTCGCGACGTACCGCCCGGTGCCCGGCGTTTCGGACGCCGAACTCCCGAGCATCACGGTCATCGTCCCGGCCTACAACGAGGGGCGCCAGGTCTTCCGGACGATCTCGAGCCTCGTGCACGGGGATTTCCCGGCCGATCGGCTCCACATCGTCTCGGTCGACGACGGGAGCGTCGACGACACGTGGCAGTGGATCGAGCGCGCCGCGCGCGCGTTCCCGCTGCAGGTCGTGGCCGTGCAGTGCCCCGAGAACCGCGGGAAGCGTGCCGCGCTCTACGAGGGCTTCGCGCGGGCGCGTGGCGACGTGATCGTCACCGTGGACAGCGACTCCGAGGTGCGTCGCGACACGTTGCGCAACCTCGTGAGTCCGCTCGTTTCGGATCGCCGCGTCGGCGCGGTGGCCGGAAACGTGCGCGTGCTGAATCGCGACCGCGGATCGATGGCGCTGCCGGCGATGCTCGACGTCGCGTTCACGTTCGCGTTCGAATTCGGTCGAGCGAGCGAGAGCCGGGTCGATACCGTGATGTGCTGCCCCGGCGCGCTGTCCGCGTATCGACGGTCGCTCGTCGAGGCGCACAAGGACGAGTGGCTCGCCCAGCGCTTCTGTGGTCGCCCGGCGAACATCGGCGAGGACCGCGCGCTGACGAACCTCGTCTTGCGCGGCGGGCACCTCGTTCGCTTTCAGTCCAACGCGATCGTGCTGACCCAGGTGCCGACGCGCTACGGACAGCTCGCGAAGATGTTCCTGCGGTGGGCGCGGAGCAACGTTCGTGAGACGATCGCGCTCGGGCGCTTCGTGTTCACGCGCTTCCGGCGCTCGCCGGCCACTGGTGCGCGGGTGAACTTCCTCTGGTCCGCGTCCCTGCTCGTGCTGCGGCCCGTCGGCCTCGTCACGCTCGCCGCGGTGCCGTTCGTGGCGCCGGCGGCGGTCCCGACCGTGGTCGGCGCGATCTTGCTCTCCGCGGCGCTGCCCGCGTCGATCCACGCACTCGCACGCGGACGCCGGGGAGCACTGTGGGCATTCCCGTATGCGGTCTACTCGGCGGTCTGCCTGTCGTGGATCGGGCCGTACGCACTCGTCACGCCGCATCGCTCGAAGTGGCTCACGCGCACGCTGCCGGCGGGGCCGGCGGCGAAAGCGGTTCCGGAGATCCGGTCGAGTTGCCCGCCGATCCGGCGGCGATACGCGACGGGCGCTTACCCAGTGCGTTGATCGCGGCGCGGACGCGCACCCCCTACTTCGCGGCCGGCGCCAGCAGCGGTTCGACGACCGCTGCCAGTCGCTCGGCCGCGAATCGGTGCCCGTCGAGGTTCCAGTGATTGTCGTGGTGGAAGTAGTAGCGCTTCACTTTCGACGCCTCGCGGAACGGCTCCAACAAGTCGAAGTGCCGAATCCCCTTCTGCGCGAAGTAGGCACCGAACTCGCGATTGGGGCGCGTCAAGTCCTGGGCGATCGACTTGAACTCGGCGTCATCGAGCGGATGAACCTGCTCGCGCGCCGGGATGATCATCACGACCAACGGGATCCCCCGCTCGGCGGTCATTCGATGCATCTCGGCGAACAGACGCCGTACGTCGCGCACGTGCGCTCTCGTCGCCGGCGGGTAGTCGTTTCGGTAGATGAAGCGATTGAAGAGTTCGGACCGCGGTCTGGGCTGCTCTTCTTTCAGTGAGTAGTACGCTTGGGCGAGATGGGAGTTGCGCAGGATCGGCGTCGCATACCGCGGGTCACGCTCGTTGCTCACGAGGTAGCCGTCCTCCACGTGCTTGTGGAGCATCCGGACCCCGCCGGGGAGTGCGCCGGGTAGCCGCGGTTGCCACGCGTTCCACGTGTCCATGCCGAACTCGTAGATGTCGTTGCCGAGGTAGAAGCCGACCACGACGACATCCGGCTTCCACGCGAGCCCCCGATCGCGCAGGTAGACGTAATACGTGTCGGGGTAGAAGCACGCCGCGAAGCCCGCGTTGATCACCTCGACCTTGCCCAAGCCCGGCTTCGCCCGGAGCAACCGCTCGAGCTGCCTCGGGTAGGGCTCGTCGTCCTCGACCCCCCACCCGAACGTGAACGAATCACCGATCGCGAGGACCCGCGTGACGCCGTCGGGCTTGTCGATCGAGAACTCCGGGCCGCGATGCCCGAGCGAGTTGATCGAGACCTTGGTATCGAACTCCCCGGTGGGATCGACGATCTGGCTTCGCGCGTTCGGGATGAGCTCGTACGGCATCGTCCGACTCGGTCGATAGATCGCCGGCCATTGGCTCCGGAGGCGATTCATCGTCGGTTGCGGCCAGAACAGCGCCAGCGTGAATTCCGCGACGACGGTCGCGACGACGAGCCCGGCGAGGATGAGCCCGAGGCGCTTGATCCACTTCATCGGCACTCCCTCAGCCAACATGAACGACCGCTCCGCGTGTGGGGAATGTGGTGCGATCGCGGCGCGATGTCCAGGGCCAAGTCGTGCGCGTCGCCACCGATCGCGATACGATGCCGGTGGCACATCGGTACGATCGCCATTGACGCTCGGAGATCTCACCATGCAACGCATTGCCCTGCTCACCGTCGCTGCGCTCACGGTCGCGTCCTCCCTCACGGCCCAGCCGCAGCTCGGTGACGCACTGGTCGCCAACCGCAATCCGGGTGCGGCGAACCAGTCCGCCGTCGCCGTATTCGCTCGTGCGAGCGGCATCTTCCGCCAAGCGCTGTTCCCGGCGGCCCGTTCGCACGGCGTGGGCGCGGTCATCATGGACGCCGACAACAACCACGTCCTCTGCCGCCTCTCGGACACGACGTCGACACTCGACCCGATCGTCCGGGTGAGTGCCGGCGGCCTCATCACGACGATCGCTCGCGTGCCCGAGGCCGTGAACTCGATCGGCAGCATGGCGCTCGACGAAGACGGGAGCATCCTCGTCGCGGGTACCGGCAACCACTTGCTCCGCGTCAACGGAAGCACGATCACGACGCTGCCGTTGACGATCAACGCCGCACTCGTGACGATCGACCCCGGTACCGGCGACTACTGGCTCGCACCGTTCGCCGGCGCCGCACTGCGGGTCGACCGCCGGACTGCGGCGGTCACGTCGATCGCGACCGGCTTCCCGATGAGCCTGTTCGGACTCGAATACCACGAGCGCGCCGACGCGATGGTGCTGGCGTCCCAGATCCGCCCGGGCCTCCTCGTGGTCGACCGCAATGCGCGCCTGCTCACGACGGTGACACCCGGCGGCACGCTGTTCGGCCTGTCGATCGATCCCGACAACGGCCACATGATGGCGATCGAGAACTTCAACCTGACCCTGTTGACCGAGAGCGGCGCGCAACTCCGCACGAACCCGCTCAACCTGCCGAACCCGTCGGCGATCGAACTCTACGGCTCGCGCCCGCTCAGCGGCTTCGGCATCGCCCGACCGGGCGGTCGATACGACTGGCGCATCGGCTACCCGGGCGGGGCCGGGCGGAGCTACGCCGTGCTGTTGTCGCTCGCCGGCACCGGATCGGGTGTGCGCTTGCCCGGCGGCCGCTACATCGGGTTGACGGCCGACGCGCTCTTCTTCCACACGGCATCCATCGGTGACCTGCCGGGGATCACGACCGGGCTACGCGGCGTTCTCGGCGCTTCCGCGAACGCGCAAGCGACGGTGCGGATCCCGCTCGCCATGCGCAGCGGAACCCGCGTCTATGCAACCGTCGTGCTCGTCGACCCCACGGCGCCGACCGGAATCCGGACCGGCAACACGTGGGGCTTCACCGTGCAGTAGCGGGACCCGTTAGAAGGGGTCGGCCCAAACGAGGAGCGCGCCGAGGCTCTGCGACGCGCCGAGCACGAACAGGAACTGGACGTTGCCGAACCGGTCGTAGCTCGCTTCACCGGCGAGATCGACGTAGTCGTTCGCGGTCCCGGAGAGCACGAGGTTCTTCGCGAGGATCACGTTGGCGCTGGTGTCGATCAGCGCGCCCTCGACGCGCCCTTGGCGCGTGAGGTTCATCGCGATCACGGTGGTGTCGGTGAGCGGCAGCACGTCGCCGCGACTGTCGTGATCGTGATCGGCGTTGTCGACGCGGATCTCGGTGAGTTGCTTCGACACCATGTCGAGCGACGAGAACCGATACGGCGAGCCGCCGATGTCGAGTCCGCCGACGCAGAGCAGCTTGCCGTTGGGCGACGTGTTCAGGCCGAGCATCTCGATCGCGCGGCCGAACGGAGCGAGCGGGATCGCGTTGTTCGCGAGGTTGCCGAAGCGCAGCGACGGGCTCCGCTGCCCGGTCACCTCGATGACCGTGTGCACACGGTAGTTCTCGTCGCGGAACATCACGTAGGCCTTGCCGTCGGCTGCGGCGCTCGCGGGCTTCGTGCCGACGATGAAGTCGCCGTCCGCGTACGGGTGCTCGCGGGAGTAGTCGCGATTGGTCACCTTCAGCCCGGTCTGACCGCGCGTCGCGACGATCCGTCCGCCGGTGCCGACGCTCAGTCGATACTCGTCCGCGCGAATGGCACCCGGGAAGCGGTGATACGGGGTGCCCGGCGACGTGTCGCGGGCGAACATGATGATGTCCCCGTTGTTGCCGCCCGCCTGGACGAACGTGTTGTCCCGGTTGCTGCCCGCGTTGTAGGCAAAGCCGGTGTCCTTCACGATGGTCCCGTTGACCTTGCGGAAGAAGTCCATGCGGACGCCACCGGTGGTACTCGTGCCGAGGCGGTGCATGCGTGCGACTGCGAGCTTGCCACCCACGCGGATGACCTTGATCTTGTTCTCGCGGCCCCGGTTCGCCGCGTTCGTCGCCGCGCCGATTCCGGTCGAGAACTGCCGGATCGCGAGTCCGTTCTTGTCGTAGATCGCGATCAGTTCGTTGTTCGCCCAGGTGACGAGAAACGCCGTCATCGATTCCTGGCCGTAGATGAAGCCGCTGTCGATGTCGACTTCGCTCGCCTGCGGGTTGAGGAAGAGCGCGCCGGCCTGCGCGGCGGCGCCGTAGACAGTAGTCGTGAAGAAAACAGTCGTCGTGAAGATCAGCGCCAAGAGCGCGATCGGTCGAGATCGAAGCATCGAATCCTTCCTTCCTCACCCATCCGGTCGGGACAGAATAGCGCGAGGGCCGCATGGCGGCCAATACAGAAGCGCCGGAAAGAGTCGGATCCGAATGCCCGAAAAACGCCGCGACGGCGCGGGTATCGATCTGAAACGTCGCCGCCCGGCCGTCAGCCGGGCGGCGACGATCGACTATCGATCGAGGTCGAGCAGCTTGCGGTTGAAGTCGCCGCAGCACGAGAAGTAGTTGTGACTCGTGCGGATCGGCGCGAACGCGGGCATCGGGCGGGGGTCGCCGATCGTGCCGAGCGCCGTGCACGCGTACGCGCGCGTGATGAGCCGGCGATCGTCGAGCAGTTCGAGAATCGGCTCGACCGCGCTGCTGTCGCCGACGAGTCCCAATGCGGCCGTCGTCGATTGGAGTGCCGACGTCGTCAGATCGCTCCGCATCGCTGCGAGGAGCGGTGTGACGGCGGCACGGGAACCGAACAGGCCGAGAGCGACGGCGACGCGCTCGCGCAACGTCGCATCGTTGCGTGCGTCCTCGAATGCGTCGACCAACTCCTGGAACGCGCGGTGATACCCGACCATGCCGAGCGCGATCGCGCAGTCGCCGCGCAGGTTCGGATCTCGAGCCTCCCGCAGCGCCTCCAGCAACGCCGCGCCCGCGTCGCGATCCCGGACGAGGCCGAGTGCGAGTGCGACCGCACCGCGCGTGACCGGATCCTTCGTGCGGCGCAGCGCAGTGCGCAACCGCTTGCCGGTGCGCGCCCGGGTCGCCTCATCGCCTCGCTTGCCGAGGATCGCGAGGCCGAACGCGCAATAGGCGCGGTGCTCATGGCGCGCGCTTCCGAGACCACTGGCGAGGATCTTCTCCGCGTCCGGACCGCCGGCGCGACCGAGCGAGATCGCCGCGAAGTTGCGCGTCACCGCATCCTTGTCGCGGTCGATCGTCCGCCGCAGCGATTTCGAGAGCGCCGCATCGCCCGGCAGATAGCCGGCCGCCAGCGCCGCGCTCCGCCGCATCAGCGTCGTCGCATCGTGCCGGAGGTGGCGTACGATCAACCCGCGATCGCCTTCGGTGGCCTGCACACGATGGCGCTCGATCAGCCGACCGAGCGCGACGAGCGCTTGCCCACGCGCCCAGCCGTGCCCCCCCTTGTCGGCGATCACGTCGCGCAACGCGGCCGCGGCACGATCGAACGCGCCGTCACTGTCGATGAGGCCCAGTGCCACCACGGCCATCTGCGGGACGTGGTGCGTGTGGCGTCGGTCCATCGCGTGCCGGCGCAACAGTTCGACCGTCTCGCCGACCAAGTCCTTGCCGAGCAGGCCGAGCCCGAGCGCGGCAGCGCCGCGGATCTGCTCGTCATTCGCGCGCCCGCCGAGGTAGAGCGCGGCACTGCGCTTGTTCTCCAGAATCGCGACGAACAACGGTCGCGTCTCCGGCGCACGAAGGATCGCCAGCCCGATCATCGCCCCTTCGCGAACGGCACCGACGTCGTCGCGGAGGAGCCGAACGAGGTGCTGGGCCTGCGCGGGATCGCCGGTCTTGCCGAGCGCGATCGCCGCCTGGTAGCGCACCGAACTCTCCTTCGCGCCGAGCGCCTCGACGAGCCGCGGTGCGATGCGATTGCGGACGAGCGCCGGCGTCACGCGCGACACGTCGCCGACGACGGTGCGGACGCGCTTGCCGAAGAACGACTCCTCGCTACCGCTCTGTACCGCGTCGTTGTCCGCGGACAGCGCCGCACGCAGATTCAGGAACTCGTCGCGGTTGAACCGCCACCAGTGCCGCCACGCTTCGGCCGACAGACCGCTGCGCGCGGGGCGACGCGTCACCGCGCCCGGCACACCGCCGGGTCGGGCACCGGAACGCCCCGGGGCCCCGGTCGCGGGGACGCTGGGTGGCGTCGCCGGGGCGGGAGCCGGCGTCGGCGCCGGGGCCGGCGTCGGCGTCGGCGCGGGACTCGGAGACGGGCTCGGAGACGGGCTTGGCGACGGACTCGGAGAAGGGCTCGGCGACGGAGAGGGCGTCGGCGTCACGGTCCCGGACGGGCCGGTATACGGCGCCGGCGCAGGCAATGGCGAAGGCGAGGGAAGAGGCGCAGGCGTCGGGAGCGGTGCCGGCGTCGGCAACGGAGGGGGCAGCGGTGTCGGGCGGGTCGGGCCGGGAGAGGGCGGCGGCGCGGGGCAGCCGTACTGCGCTTCGGCGCCGAGGTCGAGGGCGAGCAATCCGAGCGCGACGAGCGGCGCTGCGACTCCGAGACGAAGACGTGTCATGGCATGGACCTCCAACCGTTGACTGCGCGGAGGCGCCGGCAGGCAACCTCCGCAACGACAGACAGGGGCGCGAGCGTGGCTTACGAGGCGACGCGCAGCGGGAACGGCTCGGTGATGAACGCGATGCCGCTGGGCGCGTTGGGATCGATGACCGCGAGGGTCAGGTGAATCACGAACGTCACACCGTTCGGCAGGCCGACCTTCGAGAGATCGAGCGTCGCCGTCGCGCCACCGGTCGCGCCGAGCGATCCTGCCCCCTGCGAGAAGACGCTGGGGATCAGGTTGCGGACCGCGACGTTCGTCACCGCGTCCCAGTTCAGAAAGACCCGACGGGAGTCGAGGGGGAAGCCGGGCAAGTGGCCCGAGACCGTCGGCAGCAAGATGTAACGACGTCCGGCGAACGCGCGGGACTGCAGCCGGATCGCCCACTGCAACCGCCCCGTCTTGATCGGCTGCACGTAGTTGTTCTGCTCGTGGAAGAGATCGCAGTACGGGTAGGCGAGGACTTTCGCAAACGTGTTCGACGTGAAGTGCTGAATCGTCTTGGTCACGGTCCAGTTCTGCGTTCGGTCGAACCAGCAGAGCCACGTCTTCGATCCGATCGCCGCACTCTGGCTGTGCACGTGCGCGATCATCTGCGGGTTGTTGATCGTCTGGTTCTCGAACACGCCACCGGTCACGGCGAGCCCCCCCACGATCTGCGTGAGGTTCGCCGCGGTCTGCGGGCCCGTCCCGCCCTGCAGGAAGCGCAACACGAACGACTGCGTCGAGAAGTAGTAGGCGCCCGACCGGATGTACTGCTCGAAGCCGAACGTGGGCTGAATCCCGCTCCCCCCGACGCAGAACGTCCGCACGCTGCCGTCGTTGGAAACCGCGAGCACCGGATTGGCGCCGCTGGGCACGACGATGTCGCCGGTCGCCACATCGCGCCGAACCGGATAGCGGAACGCCGCCGGCATCCCGAGTTGAACCGTCGTGAGGACCGTCTGCACGGTGCCGGTCGGCGTGACCCGCAACAAGTGCGTGTCGTTCGTCGGGCGCTGGGCAGCGACCAGGTAGTCGCCGTCGGTGGTCACTTCGATGCCGTTTCCGATATAGAGCGCCGTCGGATCCTGTACGATCGGTACCGTCGCCTTCGTCTGTGGGTCGAACACGAAGACACCGGAGGTCTGTGTAAACGAGGGCGACGAGTTCTCGCCGGTCACATAGACGTGCGTGCGGTTGTCGGCGTTCATCCGCGCATCACGCCAGTAGTTCGGCAGGTAGCTGGCCGCCCCGGGCACCGTCAGATCCCAAACCGTCGTGTGTACGGCCTGCTGCTTGTCGAGCGTATAGACCCCGGCGCCGTAATTCGTGCCGTTGAGCGGATACCCGCCACCGGCGTTGATGCCCTCCGGATGTGGCTGGGCGAGGGCGCCGGTGGCGGCTGCGCTCGCGCAGAGCACGAGCGAGGCGACGGTACGAGTGATGCGCTGCATGCGTGGCTCCTCCGTGCGGATGTGCAACGTGCGGAAGAAAGACGACGAGCCCGGGCGGCAAGCAATCGCCGTGCCAACGCAGGTGGGGACGCCACCGCGCGCAATGAAACACCGTTTCCCGAACCCGATACGGTTACGCGTGCGTAACACGATACCGGCAGAGTAACCGCACCGCAGGGACCCCGCACCCCACTAGCGGCAATTCGTTATCGGCCGACGGTCAACCGGCAGCGGGTAGGGTGTAGTCCAACGGCGCGCTCGGGCCGATCGGCCATCCCGCCATCACCCAGATTGCGAGGATCACCGTCCACACCAGTGTGAACACCACGGTGTACGGCAGCATCGTCGCAACGACCGTTCCGATCCCGGCCTTCGGGTCGTAGCGGACGAAGAACGCGACGATCAGCGCGAAATACGACATCATCGGCGAGATGATGTTCGTCGTGCTGTCCCCAATTCGATAGGCGACCTGCGTGAACTCGGGGCTGATCCCGAGGAACATGAACATCGGCACGAAGATCGGCGCCATGATCGACCACTTCGCCGACGCACTCCCCATTACGAGGTTCATCGCCGCGGCGACGAAGATGAAGGAGATCATCAGCAGCGTCGAGTTGTCCTTGAGCGGGGCGAGCGCCTCCGCGCCCTTGACCGCGGTGATCAGGCCGAGGTTCGTCCATTTGAAGTATTCGACGAACTGCGCCGCGAAGAACACGAGCACCATGTAGGTCCCGAGGGTCGAGAGCGACTTGCCCATGCCGTTCATCACATCGGTGTCGTTCCGGATCGTCTTCGCCCCCACGCCGTAGGCGATACTCGACAGCGTCGCGCCGAAGAAGATCAGGAAGACGACGCTCTTGAGCAGTGGCGACCCGGCATCGAGCCCCCCGCCCGGCTTGAAGCGGACGAAATCACCGAACGCGACGCCCCACGCGATGAAGCCGACGAACAGCACGAAGGCGCCGAGCGCATACCACAAGCCCCGCTTCTCGTCGGCCGACAGCGCCTCGAGTTTCTCGGGCTTCTCGTCGCCGACGTAGTCGCCGAGGCGCGGCACGACGATCTTCTCGGTCGTCCATGTGCCGGCGATCGCGACGAACAGCGTCGACGCCGCCATGAAATACCAGTTGCACGCGGGGTTGACCGTGTAGCCGGCCTCCACGATCCGGGCGGCCTCCTCCGACAGCCCCGAGAGCAGCGGATCGACCGTGCCGATGATCAGGTTCGCACTGTAGCCGCCCGACACCCCGGCGAACGCCGCCGCCATCCCGGCGATCGGGTGGCGCCCGACCGACAGGAAGATCACCGCGCCGAGCGGCACGAGCAGCACGTAGCCGATCTCGCTCGCCGCGTTCGACAGCACGCCGGCAAACACGATCGTGAACGTCAGCAGGCGCGGCGGTGCCTTGAGCACCATCAGCCGGAGCGACGCGCCGATCAGACCGCAGCTCTCGGCGATGCCGATGCCGATCATCGCGACGAGCACGGTGCCCAGTGGTGCGAACTCCGTGAAGTTCGTCACGCACTTCATCATGATCCGGTGCAGGCCCTCGAGGTTCAGCAGGTTGACGACCTCGATCTTCTCCTTGGTGCTCGGATGCAGCACCGACAGGCCGATCGCGCTGAAGACGCCCGAGAGAATCACGACGACGACCGCCATCAACGCGAACAGCGTTCCGGGATGCGGGAGCGCGTTTCCGACGCGCTCGATCAACCGGAGCGTCTTCGCGATCAGGCCGGTGGGAGGATTGGCTGGCTCGTTCATCCGGCCGAGGGTAGCGATCGGCCCACGACTCGGCAAGCAGAACCGGCTTCACATTGGAATATGTCCCCGAACGCTGCCACATTCCGGTTTGAAGCGCTTCAAACCGGAATGTGGCAGCGTTGAGGGACAGATCTTTGTTTGAGGCGTCAATTCCGTACCGGAACGAACCGGCCGTCGCGGATCCAGCTCCGACCGAACGTCGCGTCGCGGTTCTCGGCCCACCAGCGCCGCATCCGCGTCGCCGGCGTCTCGCACACGCCCTCGCCCATCTCGGGCTCGAGGTCGAACTCGTAGTCGAACACGCAGGTCGCGAGCACCCGCCGACAACAGTTCGACTCGAGTTGATCGAGCCAGAACGGAATCGTGCGCGTGAAGTCGTAGCCCAACGTCGCGAGCGCAGTGTCGTCGCCGATCGCGGAGTCCATCCATCGATAGCGACCGGCCCGCATGACCGACTCGGTCTCCGCGCGCGCCACCGGGTCTCCCATCGCGGCGAGGTGCGCGGTCGCGGCCGCGTAGAGGCGCAGATCACGACGCACCCGCAACCGCATCAGGTGCGCGCGCACGGCTCGCGTATCGATCCGCCACAGCTCTCCAATGAGCCGATCCGGCATCGCCGCGAGTAGCCGCGCGACCGCGCCGGAGCCATCGTCCGCGCGCAGCGCCGCAGCAACACCGTCACACATCCTTCGATGCGCCGCGGCGTCGAAGGCGTCCCGGTGCTCGCTCAGCAGGAACTCGATCGTGTCCGGCGGTAAGCCCCCCAACGCCGCAAGCGCCACGAGCGCTTCGTGACGAGCACCCACGTCGTCATTCGGACACGCGGCGAGCACGCCGGTGATGTGCGCCTCGACCGTGGGACACGGGCTCCGCGCGAGAACGTGCAATTCGTCCTCGTCGACGAGCGTCTCGGCGTCGGCATCTCGCGTGGCGACGGAGGCGAGGTGAGCGACCAGCCGCGCGCCCGATGGCGGATCGCCGATCACGAGCAACGCGTCGAGTGCGAGGGCGCGCGACTCGGGAGCACCGTCGGCGAGCGAGCGCAGTGCGCGACGGAACGCTTTCGGGGCGGCCACTTCGAGGAAGCCGAGTGCGAGATAATCCAGGGATTGCGTGTGGAACGCGCGTGAACGCGCGAGCCGTTCGCACGCCGCCCGCGCAAGCGCACGCGTGTTGCAGCGCGGCACGCGTGCGCCGATCCGCGCGAGCCGCACCCCGTCGACACCCGACGCGATCGCCACCTGGGCAACGCCGTCGAAGGCATCGGCCGACAGATCGAGGTGCAAGTAGCTCCGGACGTCGCCGTCGAGCCGGAGGATCGCGTCGAGGGCCCACGTGGCACGCGCCTCGTCGTGGCCGAGCACCCAGGTGCGCAGCGCGCCGACCGCATCGGCCGGCGCCACTTCGAGCCACAACCCGAACGCCCACTCGTCGTCGCGGGCCAATCGCCCCAGCCGGCCGCGCGCATCGGCGTCCCCGCGCGCGGCGAGCGACGCCGCCGCGACCGCGCCCTCGAGTTCGTCGGCGCCAGCCCGCTCCGCCTCGCGCAGGAACGCCTCCGTCGCGCCGTCTTCGAGGTGTCGCATCGCGCGCAGGATCGCGACGCGACCCCACTCCGCGCCGGGATGGAGTCGGCGGAAGCACGCGAGGAGTCGCGCCGCGTCGGCCGGACCCGGCGTCGACTGCATCAGCCAACGGGCTTCCCAACCATCGACGTCACCCGACGTGTCTCGCCAGGAGCGATCGATGCACCCGCTGAGCAGCGGATGCAGCCCGGCACCGCCCGCCGGAACGTCCTGGCGGTCGAGTACGAGCGCAGCGACCTCGGGTCGGTAGCGATCGGTTCGCGGCAGCACGACGCTCAAGTTGTCGAAGACATCCTCGATCAACTCCGGCCGCGCACGCGCGAGGGCGCACAGCGCCGGGATGTGCTCCGCGAGGAGCTGGCGGTGAAGGTTCGCGAGGTAGTGCGTCGCGCTCTGCGCATACGGCGGCCGGGGAAACGTCCGCAGCACCCGGTTCATGTCGACGCTGCCGATCATGCTGCGCAGTTGGTCGAAGTCGACGTCCGTCCCGGGCCGCGTGTAGCCGTCGAGGCACAGGTCGACGACGCGAGCCTGCTCCCACGCGTTCAACTCCCGCCAGTCGAGGTGCACCGCGCACGCCCGCGCGGCTTTCCGATCGGCGAGCCGGATTCCCGCGCGCAAGACGTCGACGCGCGTCCGAGGCGATCCCGCCGTCAGTCGATCAACCGCACGCTTGGCCGCTTCGGCATCGAGATCGCGGAGCGCGAGCGCACGGGCGAGGAGGCCCGGCCGCGGGGTCCATCCACCCCGGTCGGTGAGCAGTGCCGGCTGGGCGCCGAGCCGACCGACTGCATCGGAAACGAAGAAAAAGACCAAGACGATGACGGTGGCGGATGTGCGCATGACCACAGCCTACCATCCGCGCACGTAACCCGAAGGTGCGGCACTGCTAAGCGTAACCACGCGCAGCGGCCGGCCACCCCGTCGCATCGGCGGTTTCCGTAGTGCGTCTACCGAGCACCGCCGGCAAACACGATGCTTTGATCCCGATTTCACGCAAACAGCCGACGCCCCGTGACATGATCCCTCCGGAGTGTGAACGCTCCGGCCGTGCGCGGACGGAGCCTCTCGGGCAGAACGGGGACCCTCGCCGCGCCGAGGTCCCGACGAGTTCCACAGGATGGAGATTCGGATGAGACTTCGGGTCATGCTGGCGGCGGTGCTGAGCGCTGCGTGTTTCGCACCGGCTGCGATTGCGCAGCCGAACCAAGGACAGGTCGTCTTCTCGTCGACCGGCGGGATCTACTACGCATCGGCCACGCTCGGCGGTGCGGCGCTGCTCACGAGCAGCGGCTCCACGTACCAGGCCGTCCAGGTCAACTACGCCAACCGCTCGTTGCTGACGAGCGACACGAGCGGGCGCGTTTATCGGATCTCGAGCCTCGGCTCGACGACGACGATCGCGACGCTCAACCAGGGCTGGGCGACCGCGATGGACCTCGACCAGGACCAGACGATGGTCATCGCGGCGACGACGGCCGGCGCGGTGAAGCTGCGCTACACCGGCACGAGTCAGTCGGTGCTCGGCTATTATGCGCACACGGTCAACGGCATCTGCCGGAACACGAACAGCGGCAACTTCGCCGCGGTGACGACGAGCCCGCTCGATCACGTGTTCGACATCAACCGTCGCACCGGGGCCGCGACGACGCTCGCCACGCTGACCGCGAATCCGAGCGGGATCTGCTACCTGCCGGACGTGAACCAGTTCGCGGTCACGTTGCTGAACACGACGACGCCGCTCGTCTTCATGACCACCGCAGGCAGCGTGATCCGAAACGTCTACCTCGGCGGTCAGTCCGGCAACTGCGTCACGTACAACGAGACGCAACAGCAACTCTACGTCGGCACGACGACCGGCCAGGTCTACCGGCTCAACAACACCGGCACGGTGCAGGGTTCGTCGACGTACAGCGGCTCCGCGATCTCCGGCATCGACGTGTGGGATGACCAGAACATCTCGCTGAACTCGACGGGCGTCGCAGGCTCCGGCGTCAGCGTCGCGATCTCGTTCGCTCGATCACCGAGCCGTTCCTATTGTCTCGCGATCGCACTCTCGATGCGGACGGGTATCGCCCTGCCGGGATCGGGGCTGTTGAACCTGGCGCCGGACAGCCTCTTCTTCCTGACCGTGTGCGGCAACCTGCCGATCTTCACGACCGGCTTCGTCGGCATCACGTCGTCGAGCGGCAATGCGAGCGGGTCGTTCACGCTCGCGTCGGGGCTCCCGAGCGGCACGCGTATCTACTGCGCGGGCGCGGCGGTGAACCCGAACGTGCCCGGCGGACTCGACTTCAGCAACACCGAAGTCGTCCGCGTCAACTGAGCGAAGTCTCATGAACGGGAGGCGCCGTGTGCGCCTCCCGTGTTCACGCCTCGTTTTCCCGTTAGAAACGCGCTCCTCCCCCCTACGCGGCTGTCGCCGCACGCACGAGCCGATCGCCGAACCGATTGCGCCTCGCGCGCACGGTCGCCAGAATCCAGCACACGGATCGACGATCAGGGAGGACACGAATGACGGATCTTCTGCGCAGCCCTCGATGGTCGCCCTACCTCGTGGGCGCTGCATTGGGCATCCTCAGCTGGATCACGTTCGCGACGATGGGCAAGGCGCTCGGCACGTCGACGACGATGGTGCGCGCGGCCGGTGCGATCGAGCGCACGATCGCGCCCGAGCACGTGGACCAGAACGCCTACTTCTCGAAATACCTCGGCACGCGCGAGAAGCCGAAGCCGGTGATCGAGTGGCAGTTCGCGCTCGTGCTCGCGCTGATCCCGGGCGCGTGGCTCGCGGCGCGCCTGTCGCGCGAGCGCTTCCGTGAAACGGTGCCGGCCCTGTGGGCGTGGCGCTTCAGCGGTTCGACCGGCGGGCGAATGGTCGGCGCGTTCGTCGGCGGCGTGATCCTGATCTTCGGCGCGCGCCTGGCCGGCGGCTGCACCTCGGGTCACTCGATCTCCGGGACGCTCCAGCTCGCACTCTCGTCGTGGGTCTTCACGATCGCGCTCTTCACGGCGGGTATCGCGACCGCCTTCGCGATCTACGGCCGGAAGGGAGGCGATCATGTTTGACGGCTTCACCGCCGACCCGACGACGCTGCTCCTCGGCGCGGCGACCGGCCTTGCGTTCGGCTTCCTGCTCCAGCGCGGCGGCGTGACTCGCTTCCGCGTGATCCTCGGGCAGTTCTTGCTGCGCGACTTCACGGTCGCGAAGGTCATGCTCACCGCGATCGTCGTCGGCGCGATCGGCATCTACGGAATGCGCGCCGCGGGCATGGACGTGACGATGCACGTCAAGTCGGCCGCCCTGCTGACGAATGCCGTCGGCGGACTGATCTTCGGCGTCGGCATGGCGATCCTCGGCTACTGCCCGGGCACCGGTGTCGCGGCGATCGGCGACGGCTCGCGGCACGCGATCGCGGGCGTGCTCGGCATGCTCTGTGGCGCCGCGCTCTACGCCGAAGTCCATCCGTGGCTGCAACAGCGGCTCGCGGGTACCGCGTCATACGGCAAGGCGACACTCGCCTCGACCACGGGGCTTTCGCCCTGGTGGTTCATCGCCGGGCTGGGCGTCGCGGCCGTGATCGGGATGATGGCGCTCGAGCGCTACGAGCGCGCGCGACGCGCGTAACCGCTACGGCCGGAACTCGATCGATTCGACGCGCAGGCGCACCGCCGTCGGCGCACGCCACGCGAACACGTTGAGCCCGACCTGCAGCCGCTGCGGCAGGTCCGGGCGCTCGTGCGCGCGCAGGAGTTGCCACGTCGTCGCGTTCGGCGCGCGGTAGTAGAGCGAGAACCGCGTACCGCGTCGCTGGACCCGGACGTCCCCGCGCGTCTCCGCGATCGGGTGCAACACGAGGTTGCTGACCGAGTCGATCGTGTTCTTGTCCTCGACCGCGATCGGCACCGACGCGTTCCCGCCGCCCACCGCGACGTGGAGCCAGTTGTGCCGACCGGCCGGCGCGCTCGGATCGCGCACGGTGATCCCGCCCATCCGGAAGTTCGCCGGCGGCGGCGACTGCGGACTCGCCGGATCGAACGCATGCACTTGGGCGGTCACCGTGAAGTCGCCGGTGACGTACTTGTAGACGAACGGCCCCTCGCCCTCCGCATACCACGTCACGGTCGAGCCGGACACGGTCGGCTGCATCTCGAGGACGCCGCCGCTGATCGTCCGTGTGAACCACGTCGGGTTCAAGATCGTCCAGCTCGGATCCAGTGCGGTGCCGTCGAACGCGTCGTCGAGCAACGCCAACGTCCCGATCGGCGCGGAGATCGCGTTCGTCGCGACGGCGCTCGGCGCGGGGCCGCCGCGCACGAGCAGCGCTTGCGTGTGCACGGTGATCGCCGGGAGACCCGTCGGCAGCGTGAAGCCGAACGTGGCGTTGCCCGCGCCGTCGACCGGCACGATCGCGAGGATCGCGATCGGATCGCGCACCGCGAGGCAGACGTTCAACGGGCCGAGGCACGGGCCGGCACCGAGACCGGTCGTCGAGACGAGAAAGAACGCCTGATCGTTCGGCGTGGCGCCGGTCACCGCGAACGAGACCGGCTGCCCGCCGATGAGCGGCGACTGCGTGAACGTCTGCGCGTCGAGTTGCCGAATCGCCGGCAACGCGAGCAGCAGCAGCGCGATCGCGACGCGACCTGAATAGCGCATCGATTTCCCCCTTCGACACGGTCCGAGCGGATCCCCGGAGGAGTATATCCCACCACGGCCACTCCGCCAGCGCCGCGAGGCGCTCGCGCCCTCGATCAGATCCACCCGCCGGCGATCGCGAGGAGAGCCCCGGTCGTCCGGTGGACCGCGATCGCACACGCGACGAGGAGCGCGCACCGCCCGATGATCGCCGCGACCGACTCGCGATCAGCAACGCGCCGATCATGCGCGGGGGCGGCCGGTGACGAGGCGGTAGCCGAGGTCGAGCGTCGTCCGGTCGCGAAGCGCTCCGTAGCGGCGGGTCCACTCGCCCGACGCGAGGTCACGGGCGAGCGCCGCGACGCCTGCGTCGACACCGCCGATCGCCGCGAACGTCGATATCGCGCACCGCACGTCGGCATCGAGGATCGCGTCCGGGCGGCGCCAGTAGGCGCCGAGGAAGCCGTCGCTGCAATCGTGCGGGATCTCGACCACCGTCGCGACGACGTCGTCGAGCACACCACGAAACGCATCGATCGGCGGGAAGATCCGCCGGTCGACGTCGAGGATCTCCGGGAAGTAGTCGGCGATCCAAAAGCCGGGCGCAGCGGGATCCCACGTCAGCACGGCAACGGTGTCTCGCGCGACACGCGCCAACTCGGCGATACCGGCGTTCGCATCCGACCAATGGTGCACGGTGAGGATCGCCGTGGCGGCCTCGAACGCACCGGACACGAACGGCAACGCGACCGCGTCGGCCTGGACGACCGGCGCCCCGCCTGCCGGGCGCTGCGCGATCATGCGCGACGAGATCTCGGCCGCGACGACGCCGGGCCCGCGAGGTTCGTACGACCCGGCGCCGGCACCGACGTTGACGACCGAACGCGCACCGCCGAGCGCGCGCTCGATCGCGCGACCGATTCGCGCGTCCGGCTGTCGGAGCGCCCGATAGCCGATCCCGATCGCGTCATACAGCGCCATGCCGCACCTCCGCGGTCCGACATACCCGCTCCGCGCCAATCGCGCCACCCGGTAGCGGCGCTCCTCGCTATTCGTCCGACGACGCCGGCTCGACGACGAGGGAGCCGCCGGCGCTCCACGCGCCGGGGTCGCGGCCATACATCGCGAACGCATGCGCCGGCGGAAACGACGCTTGTCCGGGGAAGACCGCGAGCAATCGGACCGTCCGCACGATCCGATCCCCCGGCACGCGCGGCAGCGGCACCTTCGCATGCCCGTCGTCGACGACGCAGCGGTAGAGGCTGTCGCCCCCGTAAGTGCCGCAGGGAAGCGCTTCGCAGTGCGCGGGCACCGGGCAGTCGATCAGGGCGTAGCGCGCTCCCTGCGGGCATGTGACCGCGAACCGCACGTCGAACACGTCGCCGACCCGCAGTCGCGGCGTCTGTCCACGCGGCACGACGATCGTCCGCCCCGCCCGCCGAATGCGGACGATTCGCCGCTCGAGCGCCCACGCCCCCGAGACCGGCTGCGCGGTGGCGGCATCCACGGTGGATTCCCGCGTGACGGACACGAACAGCGTGCGGCCCGCAGGACCGTCGACGACGACGTGTTGCGCGCGCGTCGGCCCGATCGCGGTCGGCGTGACGCCCGAGGTGACCGGCACCGCAACCGCCCCGGCGACGTCCGGCCGAACCCGCACCGGATCGGCCTCGACGACCGGCTCCCGTGTGCGCATCTCGGCGAGCGCGAAGAGCGCCGCGGCGGTGCCGGCGGTGTGATCGAAGCGGCCGTCGCGGAAGCGGCCGAGCAGCCGTGCCGCGAGGCGTGCGTGGAGTTCGCGATCGTCCGGTCGGACGGTGAGCGCGAGTTCCAGCGCCGCCGCGAGCATGCACGTCGCGCCGTCGCCGGGCAATGCGTCCGGCGCGACCTCGATCGACTCGGCGCGCGTGACGACGCCCTCGAGGAGCGTGCCCGCGAGGGCAGTGCGCCCCGCTCGCGCGAGCGCGACCCCGAGCCGCGCCGTCGTCGCGACGGGGAACGTCGCGGCGCGTGGCACGAGCGCCTCGGCGCGCGCGCGGGCGTCGTCGGCATCGGGATGCAGCGCGAGGTCGGCGATCCGGAACCCGACGGCGTCGATGCCTTCGTCCGACCGGAAGCGACGCCCCGCCGCAAAGCGGCTGATCACGATCCCCCACTCGACGGGATCGACGCCGAGCGTCTTCACCCGCGCGAGGAACTGCCAGACGATCGCGGTCATTCGCGGGTCACTACCCTCACGGCCGTACCCCGATCCGTTCCACTCGTTGTCGCGATCGGGCCACCACATGAACCCGCCGTCCATCGCCTGCATCGACGCGAGCCGCCGCATCCCGTGGTCGAGTCGATCGTACTGCGCCGACGAGAGCCCCGCGTGCGCCGATCGGCGACCGCGTGCGCGGCTCGCTGCGAGTGCGAGCACGGTCGGGGTCATGCTCGCGCACGTCTGCTCGGCGCACCCGTGCGGATACGTCGACACGTAGTCGGCCGCTCGCGCGAGCACACGATCGAGCGTCTCGTCGACGGCAACCGTCACGACGCCGTCGCCCGGCGGGATCGCGACGCGTCCGCTGCCGACGAGGGTCGCGCTCGTGCGCGCGTGCCGCGTGATCGTGTTCGGCAGCACCGGCAACGTGCGCCGGACCGCGTCGAGCCGGGTGCCGTCCGGCGCGGCGACGTCGAGCGTGAGCGTCGCCTGACCGGCCTCGCGCCCGACGACGCGCACGGCCCGGGTCGTCGACCGCGCGCCAGCCGCGACCACGGATTGCGTCGCGAACGTCGCGAGCGCACCGGCGGCGTTCACGCGCAGGGTCGCCTCGCCCGCCTCTCCTACGGCCCGGTCGACGCGACACGCGACGTCGACCGCATCGCCGACGCGGAGTACGCGCGGCACGAGCGCGCGGGCGGAGACCGGAAGTCCGGTCTCGACCGTACACTCGTGCGAACCGACGCCGGTCCCCCGGTCGACCGCGACGAGCGTCACGCGCCAGCGCGTCACGTCGTCCGGAAAGCGGAAGCGGACGGTCGCGCGGCCGTCCTCGTCGGTGAGGGCGCCGGGGTCGAAGTGCGCGAGCGGTCGGAAGTCGGTGCGGAAGGTGCGCCCTCCTTGGCCGCCGTAGCGCTTCATGCCACCGCGTCCGCCGGCCCGCCCCACGACGGTGCCTCCGTCCCACCACCGCACCGCCGACGGCGGTCGGATCTTGCCGTCGACGAGCAGGTCGTCGATCGCCGACGCCGCCGAGCCGAAGGGCACCGAACGAGCAACGGCCTCGACGACGCGGCGCCAACGCGGGCGCAACGCCTCGGTCGCCGACACGAGCGGGTCGCGGACCGCGGCGAGGAACGCGTCGTCGACGACGCGCAGCGCAACGCTCGCGCGTGCCGGTGCACCGGTCGCGTCGCGCACCTCGACCACCCACTCGACCGCTTCGCCCGGCGCGCACCGCGCGGGGGCGTCGACCAGGCGCACCGCGAGGCGTCGCCCCGGGTCGTCGATCTCGAAGTAGTCAACCGCGCTACGACGTTCGGCGACGCTCTCGGCGACGACCGCCGCGCGCGGCCACCACGCCACGTCCACCGCGAACGACGCCTTGGCACGCCCGTTCGCGTCGAGGGTGAGTGCTCGCGACGCAAACGGTGCATCGCGCGCGACGGTCACGAGTACCCGCTCGCCGGGCTGCCCGAGGACGACCGCATCGACCGTCGTGCCCGCGGTGACGCGCGGCTTGACGGAGATTCGCAAGCCGTCGGCACGCCCGCGCGTCCTCGAATACGACGGCTCCGGCGAATACCGTCGGCCATCGGTCGCGCGGATCCCGTTGGCCGCGAGCACCGAGACCTCGACGTGCCGAATCGACTCGAGGCGATCCACCGGCACCCGCTGGAGGTTCGGCACGCGGACCGTCGCGCGACCATGCGCATCGAGTTCGAAGGCGTGTCCGCGCGGCTGTGACTCGGCCCAATAGCGCAGCCGCCCCCGCATGCCGGCGGCCGGCACGCCGCTCGGCAGCGTCGCCGTAACCGCGATGGGCCCGTCAACGTCGGTCGGCCAATCGACGTCGAGGACGAGATCGGGCCGCACGTAGGACGCCACGCTGAACTCGGTCGGCTTGACGCGGAGATCGGTGAAGCGGCGCCCCTCCCCGAGCTTCGCTCGCACACCGACGTAGCCGAGCCCTGCACCGATCGGCACCGGGATCGTGAACGGCGCGACGCCGAACGAGTCGAGCCGGACCTCTCGGACGACCGGATCCTCGCCCGGGAATCGGAGTTCGATCGCGACGCGTCCCGAGGCCGGGCGGGGCACCGGCAGGCTCGTCTGCGCCCGCACCTCGTAGCGCCGCACGACGAGCCGCCCGTGCACGGTCTCTCCCGGCCGGTAGGCGCCGCGGTCGATCCAGAGGTGTGCGGTGGTCTCGTCGGCGGAATCGCTCCTGCGCAACGACCGTCCGTAGACCGACGCGAGGTGCGTGCCGCCCTCGTCGCGCAAGCGTGCATCGATGTGACGGAGCGGCGACCCGCGCGCGACGAACACGCCGTCGTCGCCGGTCACACCGAGCGCCTTGCCGTCGACCGACACCGTAACGCCTGCGCGCGGCTGCCCGGCGACGCACGCGAGGATGACGGCGCTGTCCGGGAAGCACTGTGCGACGACTTCCAGATCGCTGACGACGACGCGGCGGAGTCGACGCCAGCCGTCGCGCACCGAGCGCACCTCGAGCACGTAGTAGCCGGCCGACGGGAGCGCGACCGGTGCGTCGGGGCGCTCGATCCGCGTCACGCCGACCGGCGGCACGCTCGGCTCGCCGTCGACGACGCGGGCGACGTCCGGCCCGGCATCGCGATCGACGGGGAGAGGATGAAAGCGGACCTCGAGCGGCTCGGCGATCGTCCGTGAGACGATCGGCACGCCGGGGCGCAACCGAAGTCGACGGTCGCTCGGCCGTGTCCCGCACAGCCGCGCACGTGCGAGACGACGACGCGCGACCGCGAGTCGCGGATCGTCGACGCCGGCGGCAATCGCCCGCTCGAGGCACCGGCCGAGTCGCACGATCGCGCGGTCGAGCGTCGGATCGAGCGGCGGCTCGGGGTTCATGTCGATCGGTCGGCCGCGCGTATTCTCGATCGGACCGATCTCGAACGCCTCGACCGGTTCTACGTCGTACGGCTCGTCGTCCATCTCGACGACGAGTGGCTCTTCGGACAGCGGCACGTCGCGCGACGGCGGCGGTTCTTCCTCGTCGACGGCGTCGTCCCACGGTGCCGGTCGGACGAGCGCGTCGAGCGCGCGCATCGCGTCGACGAGGGCGTCGACGGCGAGCGGCGCGGCCGGCGCCGGCTCGGCGAAGTCGACGATCGCGCAGACCGCGTCGCGGGCCGGCAGCGCGCGGATCGACGAGAGACGCGCGCGCCCGTCCGCGTCACGGGCGCGCGCCGAAAGGAGCGTTGCGCACACCACGACCAGCGCGATGAGCGCACCGCTCCCGAGGATCGTCGTCCGGCGCATCTTCGCTCCTCTCGACCGGGGGGATGCCCGAGCGAAACGAGCGCATCGATGCGCCGGTTCACCGCAACGCGGTTACTGGACGCGAATCTCGTCGGCGTCGGTCGCCGCGTAGACGCTGTTGATCGTGCTCGGACTCGCGACCCCGTATTGCACGAGGAAGCTCAGCCCGACCGGCGTCGCAGCCGGGACCGGCGCGACGATGTCGAGGCCGCCCGACGGCAGCGGCGACACCTCGATCCACGTGCCGAGGCCCGGTGTGATCCACAGGCCCGCGAGTCCCGGCACCGGCGCCGGTGGCACCGACGTGACGAAGAGTTGCACGCCGAGGAACGTCCGTCCGCCGACGAGCGAGCCGTTCGGCGACAGGACACGCAGTCGCACGGCTTGTCCGGGCGTCACGGCCTTGACGACGGACTGCGTCGGCAGCGACGCCGAGCCGATCGCGCTGAGCAGCACGAGATCGTCGCCGGTCCCCGGATAGTCCGCCGTGTACTCAAACGCGCCGATGTCGACGATCGGCGCGGTGCCGGCTCCCGTATCCGGGACCGTCGCCTCGTCGAGGCGCCGCGCGTTGAGGGCGAGGTCGCTCGTCGTGCCGGCCGGCAACGCGGCGTTGTCGCCGGCGTCGATGCACGCGGAGGTCGCGGACGGTCGATAGTCGTCGGTGGTCGGCGACTTGAACATCGGGTCGGAGGCGATGTTGCCGGTCCCGGCGACGCCACCCTGCACGCAACTGTAGCGCACGGTCGCGCCGGTGAGCTGCGCGTTCGACGGCGCCGTGTTCCCGTAGACGACGCTGTTGTCGACGGTCGCCATCGACTGCGAGTAGATCCCGCCGCCGTTGGACGTCGCGGTATTCGCGGTGATCGTCGTGTTGATGACGCGCATCGGCCCGTCGTAGTTGCGAATCGCGCCACCGGACGACGCGCTGTTGCGCACGAACAGGCAGTTCACGAGCACCGGGATGCCGTCGTAGGTGCTGAAGCCGCCGCCCCGCCCGGTCGCGGTGTTGTCGAAGAACTGCACGCGCGTCAGCTTCGGGTCGCCCTCGTAGTTGTAACAACCGCCGCCGTCGGCACCGCTGCCGCCGACCGTCTTGTTCCCGCGGAACACGACGTCGACGAGCGTCGGATCGCCGGTGTAGTCGTAGAAACCGCCGCCGTCGTCGTTCGCCTGGTTGTTGTCGAACAGGACGCCGATCAGCGTCGGGTTGCCCTGGTAGCAGTAGAGACCGCCGCCGTCATCGCCGGCGACGTTGTTGCGGAACACGACGCTCGTCAGCACGGGGCTACCCTGGTACGAGTAGATGCCGCCGCCGTCGGCCGTCGCGGTGTTTCCCGCGACGACGAGGTTCGCGAGCGTCGGCGAGCCGCCGTAGGTGTAGACCGCCCCGCCGTCGCTGGCGCTGCCGCGCACGATCGTGAACCCGTCGAGCGCGGCGGCGGTCGTCGCACTGTTCGGGAACGTCACGACGCCGTGCTGCCCGAGGCCGTCGAGCGTCGTCGCGAGCGCGGACGGATTGCGCTGCTGGCGCAACACCTCGGTGCCGACGAACCCGCCGTAGACGCCGAGCCGGTCGCGGATGTCGAACGGCGCGTTCGCGGAGTAGGTGCCGGTCGCGACCCACACCTCCAAGACGTTGTTGTTGGCCTTCGCCGCCGCGAGGGCGCCGTCGAGCGTGTCGAACGCCGTCGCCCACGTCAGGCCGTTGCCGCCGGGGGTCGCTGCGCCGTTGACGTGAAGAATCGTCTGCGCCGGCGCGAACGTCGCGACCGAGAGGAGCGCCAGGGCGGCGATCGATCGCGCGCCGCGGAATCGTCTGTGAATGTTCATCGTCTCGTTCCTCAGTTGATGGTCACGCCGTACTGTTGCGAGATCGCCGCGATGCCGGACGGGGCCGCCGCGTCGAACACGACCGCCGCGAGGTAGACCCGCAGGCCGCTCAACGCGCCGATCGGCGGCAACACGATCGACGGGCGCGCGGATGCGTTCGCGTTGAGCGTGCCGGCGAAGTTCACGAACACCTGCGGCAACGCGAACACGGCGGCAAAGACATGGTCCGGGGTCAACGGCACGGTGCGCGTGTCGATCGGAACGCCCGGGCGCGCCGACAGCGCTGCCGCGGCGACGAACGACTTGCCGGCGTGGCCGTCGAAGCGAACGCTCAGCGTGAACGTCGAGCCGGGAATCGGCGGGGTGAGTCCCCAGACGTTGCGCTCGCCGTACACCGCCATCGCCGTGTTGTTCATGTTCGTACCGGTGTAGATCTGGTTGATCGGTGCCCCGGTCGCACTGACCCGGGTGATCGTCGGTACGCGATTCTCGCCATACGCGACGGTCCCGTCAGGCAGCACCGCCATCGACTTGACGTAGCCGCTCCCGGCGACGAACGTCGTCACGTTGCCGAGCGGATCGACGTGCAAGATGTCGGTGAACGTCCCGACGAGCAGCCCGTTCGACTCGCGGTGGAACTCCATCGCGTAGATCGACCCGGGGATCGTTGCCGCGGTCGTCACGACGCCGCCGCGTGTCACGCGGAACACCGTGCTCGCACTGATGTCGCCGATCGCGACGTCACCCGTGTCGCGATCGAGCACGAACGCGTTCGGGAACGAGTTGGGCCGCATCGTCGCGAGCACGGTTCCCGTGGACGCGTCGACCCGGAAGACCGCGCCGGCGCCCGCGTACCCGGTGCCGATCAGCAGCCGGCCGTCTTCGTCGAGGTCGGCCCAGGTCGTGTTCACGCCGAGCGGCATCGTGGCCGCGACCGTCGTGACGACCGCGCCCGAGCGGATCTCGTAGACCCCCAGGCCCGACGCGGCGTAGATCGCTTCGTTGTCGGCGCCGACCGTGACGCCACGAGTCGCGCCGGCCGGCAGCGGAATCGAGACCGTCGGCGACGGTGCCATCGGGGTCGCAACGTGGATCTGCGCGTTGGTCGAGTCGGCGACCAGCAGGTCGCCGACGGACTGCGACGCGCCGGGGGCAGCGCAGACGAGCAGCGCGAGGAGGCCCACGGTCAACGTACGGGGAGCCCCGGTATCGGGAATCATCTTGTCGGTCCCTTTCGACGGTTCTGCCCGGCGCGAGCGTCGCACCAATCGCGGAACCTGTCAACCGGAGCCGATCGTTGCCGGGGCTACGTCCCGAGAAAGGACGCGATCAGACGCCCGACCGCGGACTGATTCACCGACGAGAACAAGCCCGACAGCAGCAACGCCCCCGTGCCGCCACCGACGAGCGCACCGGAGCGCAGCAGGCCGAGGACGCCGCCGATCGCACCCGCCTTCTGCCCGGCATACTTGTCGCGGATCTTCTCGCGCACGGCCTTGAGCCCGACGCGCACCCCGAAGAATGCGATCACGACGGTGGCGAGGAAGCCCCACATCCCGCGTCGCTCGGGTTCGAGCCCGGGGATCCACCCGATGAGCTTCGACGTGAAGCCGTAAAGGCCGAAGCTCCCGCCGAGCACCGTCACGGCCGTGAGGAGCTTGTACAACTCCTGTCCGAGGGGTCGCTTCATCCCGTTGATGAAGCCCGCGCCGAGCAGCGCACCGACGATCGCGTCATACCAGTTCATCGCGGCATCGTCGCTCCACGACGAGTCGGCGTCAACGATCGTGCCTACTCCGAAGGGGTTGACAGCGCCCGTGCTCTAGTCCGAAATC
>JAUHXU010000006.1 GCA_030426805.1 bacterium | reverse complement strand
GCCGAGCAGCGCACCGACGATCGCGTCATACCAGTTCATCGCGGCATCGTCGCTCCACGACGAGTCGGCGTCAACGATCGTGCCTACTCCGAAGGGGTTGACAGCGCCCGTGCTCTAGTCCGAAATCGCAGGCCTGCGGAGGGTCGCTGCTCGACCCTTGGGTTGCATCATCGGTAGCTACGGAAACGGGATGACAAATGACCTGGATCACCCTTTCGAACGGAAATGCGATTCTCGTATCAGGAATTGTCGGCGGCACGGCGACGGTGACCGTCACCGTCAACGGCTCCGTCTATTCGACGACCACGCCCGAACTCCTCGTCGATGCAGCCGAAATGGCCAACGCACTCGAAAGCGGCGAGACGGTCCGCGTCCAAGTCAGCGGCAACCAGATCGTGGGCTTCGAGGTCGTGTAGGGCGTGCCCTCACCTCGGAATTCCGAAAAACCGCTTCCGCGATTGCCGGCGGCGGGAACTCGGGATGGGGTAGCGGGTCGGGTCGGGCCATGTAGCGGGCAACGTTCGGACGAGTAGGGGGCCGCCTGGATGGCCGAATTCGAGATCGATCTGCGCGCATCCGAGGTCCGCAAGCACCTCAAGGGCCTCCGCTGCTTGGCGGCGGAGTTGCTCGCAAACCCGACCGATGCGGAGATCGAGGACCTCGTTCACGATACGCTCGCGAACGCGGCCGGGCGGACGATCCGCGAGCGCGGGCGTCTCGGCGCCTATCTGCGCGCCGTACTCACGCGACGGCACGCGCTGCGTTTGCGGTCGGAGGCGCGGCGGCGGAAGCGGGAACTCGCGGCCGCCAGCCGACTGCCGTCGATCGACGTCGCGATGGCCGCCGAGAGCGCCGAGGAGGCACAACTCCTCGCATCGGTCGTCGCCGAACTCGGCGACGCCGACAAGCTCGTCATCGTGCGGCACTTCTATCAGGGACTCAGCACCGCTCAGATCGCCGAGCAGGACGGGATCACCGACCGCGCGGTGCGCTACCGGATCGAACGCGCGTTGGCGGCGGTCCGCACGCGGCTGCAACAGCACGATCCGCGCGGCTGGGCCGGCGTGTGCGCGGCGATCGCAATTCCGCTTCCGGCGAAGGCCGCAGCCGGCGCGCTCGCCTCGAAGATCGTGATCACGTGCCTGCTCGTCGGACTCGTGACGATCGGCGTCGTCGCGTTGCGCTCGGAGGCGCCTCGTCCGGACGAGCCCGCACCGACCGGCACCGAGCCCGCGACGGTCGCGGAGGAATCACTTCCGACCGGCACGCCACCCGACACCCGTGCCCCGTCGCCCCCATCGGCAGTCGCCGAGTCGAATGCCACGACGACCGAAGAGCCGCCTGCGACGAACACCCTCGCGATCCGCGGCACCGTGCGAGCGGTCGACGGAACCCGCATCCCGGGAATCTACGTCGAGGCGAAGGCCGACGACGACTCGATTCGCTTTGCCCGCACCGCCGAGGACGGAACGTTCACGCTCACCGGACTCGCACCGGGCACGTATCGGGTCAAAGCGGCGGCGCGGCCGTCGATCCGCCCGGGGCCCTACTCCCGATACTCGTTCGCCGCCGACGCGCGAAACCAGCGCGTCCACGAGGTCGCGGCCGGCGCGGAGATCGATCTGACGATCAACGGACGACACCGAATCGACCTGCGGCTCGTCGATCGATTCGACCAACCGCTCGACATCGTCGTCAGCCCGCTGTTCGCGGACATGCTGTTGACGACGGACCTGCTGGAGTCCGAGGGCGGGCGGGCGACGGTGTTCACGAACTCCCCGGACGCAGTCCGCTTCGGTTTCGGCTTCGGCACCCGCAACAGCGGCAACTTCCTGCCAACGGAGCGACGGCTCGTCGAGCCCGACAAGCGCGTCGAGACCTACGTCTTCGAGCCGGGAGCGATCGTGCGGGGCACGATCCGGCGCGACGACGATACGCCGGTCGGCAAGGTGTCCATCCGCATCAAGAGCTTGGACTTCCGCCACGCATCGGTGCGACTCAAGAGCGACAAGGCGGTAGAGGACTACGAACTCGCCGGCCTCGCGGACGACGCGGTGGTGCTGCAGTTTCTCGCGGACGGGCTCCCCATCCAATACACCCGACCGATCCCGCTCTCGAAGGGTCTCGCGTCGCGGCACGACGTCGTGCTACGGCGCGGTGGCTACGCCAGGGTCCGCGTCGAGGGGTTCGACCCGAAGCGGATTCATGGGATCCAGTGCTCGTTCGAGAGCCTGACGACCGGGGAGGTGTTCACGGGGCGGACGAAGAGCCGCGACGACCCACCGTCGAATCGCGCCTACTTGCTGCTGCCGGACGACTACCGGGTGACCGTGCGCCAGGGCGACGACTTGATCGGCGCGGAGAACATCAAGGTGCGCGTCGACGAGGAGAGCGAGCGCCGGGTCCGCCTCGCACCGATTCCGAAGTAGCCGCCCCGAGTTGTGCTTGACGAACCGGACCGGCCATTGGACGATGCAGCTCCAGAGCCGGGCGGATCCTCCGCTACCCCAATCGACCCGTTTTACCTATCAATCCGTCCGGCTCATTTTCTCGACCGGGGTCCGTTCGCTACACTGCGACTCTCGACCCCGACGTCAACCGAGATAGCGGAGGTACCTCCCGATGCGAACCGCCCGGTTCGCGTGCGCCACACTCGTCGTCGCCCTGTTCGCGACAACGGCCACGCACGCACAGGACGCCACGGCCAAAGCGGCGCCGAACAAGGCCGCGATCAAGCCCGAGGAACTGGACCAGGTCCTCGCGCCGATCGCACTCTACCCGGATGACCTGCTGACCCAGATCCTGATGGCCTCGACGTTCCCGCTCGAGGTCGTCGAGGCGGATCGCTGGGTCAAGAAGCACAAATCGCTCAAGGGCGACGCGCTCGCAAAGGCGCTGGAGAAAGAGGACTGGGACCCGAGCGTGAAGTCGCTCGTCAACGTGCCCGACGTGCTCGCTTCACTCAGCGCCAACCTCGACTCGCTCGGCAAGATCGGCGACGCGTTCCTCGCGGACCAGAAGGCCGTGATGGCCGCGATCCAGAAGCTCCGCAAGAAGGCGAAGGACGCGGGCAACCTCGAGAACTCCGAGAAGATGACGGTCGAGGAGAAGGCCGACGGCGGCAGCGAGGTGATCGTGATCCAGTCTTCGGATCCGAAGGTGATCTACGTGCCGGCGTACGACCCGCGCGTCATCTACGGTCCGTGGTGGTATCCGGCGTATCCGCCGCCGATCTACTACCGCCCGCCCTACTGGGTGCCGGGGCCGGTGATCGGGTTCGGGGTCGGGTTCGCCTGCGGCGTCGCGTGGGGCTACGCGTGGGGCCGCTGCGGCTGGGGCTACGGCCGTGTCGACATCGACATCAACCGCAACGTCAATCTGAACGCGAACATCGATCGCAACAAGTACAAGCGCGACTTCCAGAACCGGGGCGGCAACGCCAACGGCAAGGGGGCGTGGAAGCACGACCCGAAGCACCGCAAGGGCGTCGCCTATCGCGACAAAGCGACGGCCAACCGGTTCGGCGGCAAGAGCAAGACGCAGGCCGCGCAGGCGCGCAAGTCCTTCCGCGGACACAAACCGTCGCAGGCGTCCCGGCCAACGCATGATCGCTCGACGAACCGCTCGCACAAGAGCAGCGGGCGTTCGGCCTTCAGCGGCAGCCACCGATCGACTGCCAAGCAGCACAGCAACCGCGGTCGTGCCTCGCGGGCATCACACGGTCGGAGCCGGTTCGGCGGTGGCGGCGCACGGCGCGGCGGCGGACGGAGGCGCTGAGATGAAGATCACCACACTGCTCGCAGCCGCTGCGCTCGCGCTACTGACGGCTTGCGGATCGACGAAGTCCGATGCCCCGGCGCTCGGCAAGGCCTACCCGTCCGCTCGCGCGGCCGTCGACGCACTCGTCGCGGCCGCCGACACGAAGGAGCCGACGCAGCCGCTGCGCGACGTGCTCGGCGGCGACGCCGACGCCCTGCTCGACACCGGCGACTCCGTGCAACTGCGCAACGATTGCGACGGCTTTCTCGCGCGCTACGCCGAGCACAACGCGACCGTCGAGCAGGACGACGGATCCGTCGTCCTCGTCGTCGGGAACAACCGGTGGCCGTTCCCGATCCCGCTGGTCCGCGACGGCGACGCGTGGCGCTTCGATTGCGCCGCCGGCATCGACGAGATGCTCGACCGCCGGATCGGCCGCAACGAGTTGGCGGCGATCGAGGTGTGCCGCGCGATCGTCGATGCCCAGAGCGACTACCGCGCCCTCGCCCCGACCGGTACGCCGTGCTACGCCGCGCGCTTCTTCAGCACGTCGGGAAAGCGCGACGGCCTCTACTGGCGTGCCACCGACGGCGAGGTGCCGAGCCCACTCGGGGAACTCGTCGCCGACGCGGCTGCTGAAGGCTATCGCCGCGGCACTGACGAGGAGCCGACGCCGTATCACGGCTACCACTACCGCATCCTGACCGCACAGGGTGCCGCCGCGCCCGGTGGCGCACGCAGTTACGTCGTCGACGGCGCACTGACCGGCGGCCATGCGGTCGTCGCGTGGCCCGCCGAGTACGGCCGCTCCGGGATCATGACGTTCGTCGTGAACCAGCTCGGCATCGTCTTCCAACGCGATCTCGGCGCCGACACCGACGCGGCCGTCGAGAAGATCGACGCGTTCGACCCGGACGACGCCTGGACGCCGGTCGTCGACTGAAGCCCGCTACCACCAGCGGGGGTTCTGCTCGATGAACCGCATCACCGCGCTGTGCTTCGGCACGGCGTGGCGCGTTTGCTCCTCGTGCTCGAGGATTCCCCACGAGCCCCACTTCGAGTAGGCGCCCATGTCGATGAAGTTGACGAACAGCCGCCCGCCCGCCGCCTTCCACGCGTCGAAGTACTGCTGGTAGAGCGCGGCCATCCGCGGGTCGCGGTTCGTCGCGATGAACAGGTTCATCAGCGTCGTGTTGTTCTCGGCACCGCCCCACCCCACGAGGTGCTGCCCGCCCTCGTACGCGATCAGCTCCACGTTGCGGGCGGCGGCGTTGGTGGCGTTGGTCGTCATCGTCGCGCGGATCGTCGTCATCGCGCCCGCGCACCAATCGACGACCTGCTGCACGCTCCACTGCTCGACCGTCGCCTGGGTGGCCGGATCGCCGAGCGGGTTGCCGAAGTATGGCGCGGTCGCGTACGCGTCGGCGCTCGCACTGGCTCCCTGCCAATCGAGGATCTGCTGGCCGGTCCACGGATTCGCGGACTGCCCCGCGAGCACGCGCACGAGCCGCGCGTTGGAGCCGAACACGCTCGACCAGATGCCGAAGATCTCGACCGACCGGCGCGCGTAGAACCGCAGCTGCGCCTGGAAGGGGTTCGTACTGAGTGCCAGCGCCTGCCCCTGCACGCGGCAATACTGCGACTGCGCGTAGGTCGAGTTCCAGCACTCGTTGGAATACTCGATGTAGGCCTTCAAGCTCGGATCGAGCCGGTCGCGCACCATCGTCGCGAACTGCGTCACGAACGCGTCGTCGGCGAGGTGCGGGATGCAGAACCACGCGTCGACGCCGAGTGTGTTCGCGAGTTGGATCTGATACTCCAACGCGACGCCACGCGAATCGTCCTGCGTGCTGGACTGCGGCGTCGTCCGGGCGGACCACGTCGACAGGGTCGTCTCGTTCGTCCGCTGCCAGTCCATCAACCGCAACACCGGGTAGCGCCGCAGCCGTTCGAGGAACTCGGGGTGAAACGGCTGCATCTTCGCGTGGTCGGCAAAGCCGGGCATGATCACGCGAATGTTGCGGATCGGATCGGACGGGTTCGTCCGCACGATCTTCATCCAGATGCCGCTGCTCGTCGGCGTGTCGACCTGGACGGTGTAGCCGCCCGGCTGCTGCGCGACGATCCGACCGTCGAGGCCGAACCACAAGTCGCCGTCGCCGTCATATCGGCAGGTATACGTGCCGGCCGGGTAGTGCCCCTCGAGGCTCCGGCACATCAGCGTGCCCGCCGCTTGCCCCGACGCGAGCGATGCCGGGTATCCGTCCGGGCGAAGCTGGAGCACCGCCTGCGTGTTCCACGGGCCGCCCTGCACCTGCTGTGGAATCCACGGCGCGCTCTGCTTGAAGACATCCACGAACGACCAGCCGCGACTGTAGTAGTGCACGCTGCCGACGTTCGATCCGATCGGCGACGTCTCGTGCTGCCGAACCCCGCCGAGCGGGGAGCGTGCGAGCGGATCGCCGAAGATCCACAGTTCGTCGATGCTACCCGCAGCGTTCGGTGAGTTCGCCAGGCCGTCGCGCGTGCCGACGAACAGGTCGCGTGGTGCGGCCGGCGACGCGCCGAGCGAGAGCGCGCCGGGAGCCGCGTCGAGTTGGTCGCGCAAGCCGTCGATGTGAATGCGCAACGGGTCGGCGGGCACGTCGGTCGCCCACGACAATCGGATGCGAACCGTGACCCCGTTCGCGAACGACGACGTCGCACTCACGACTTCGCGCGGGGTGCCGTTCGCATCGTCCACCGCAAACACCAGGCGTCCGGCGCGGAAGAACGCACGGAACGACGGCTTCTGCCCCGGGTTGTAGTGGAGGAGCCAGTCCCCGGCGAACGTCGCCGTCTCGGGCCGGTAGTCGAACTCGATCGCGCCGCGGGTCATCGACACGACGCTCGGCGACGCGATCCTGACGGCGTCGGTCGCTTCGGCGAACCGCGCTGCCCCGCGATACGTGCCCGACGGGAAGTCGAGCCCGACGTGCGTCGTCGCGGGGCCGATGGCCGGCGCACTCGTCGCCGCCGCGTCGTCGAACGTCGAGTAGTAGGTCACCGACGACGGCAGCCGCCCTGCCGCGGCGGGAAGCCCGAGCACGCGCAGATGAAACGGCTCGCTGTCCCCACCGGTGTCGCGCACGACGATGGAGTAGCTGCCGGACGGCACGCCGGCGGGCACGCGAAACGCGAGGCGATTCGCGTCGACGAAGGTCGCGAACCCGGGGAGCGGCGTCCCGTTGACGACGACCTGGCTCGTCGGCGTGAACCGCTCGCCGGTGACCTGCACGCGGGCGGACCAGAGCGACAAGAGCGCCGGTGGATCGACCCGGTCGAGATCCGGCGCCTGCCCGGACGCGACGAGCGCTGCCCAACTCGAGACGATCGCGATACCGAGGGTGCAAAGCCTGCGCATGGGCTCTCCTGTCTGAACGCGACACGTCGCCGCCGCGGAGATCGTATCACCTCGCCGGTTCGGGGCAATCGCGCCGTCCCTCTCCGCGACGCGCATCTTGCTTCGAGACACCCCTCGCGAAACTTCGACAACGGTCTACCGTGGCGCCCGCGGCGTCGGATAGCATCGATCGTTCGCGGCTCCGATCGGTTCGGCCCCCGCGAAGGTACGAAGGTAGACCAAGGAGAACCCCATGAGACTGATTCCGTACGGACTGGCCGCCGCAGCGCTCGCGTGCACGGTCGCTTCCGCCCAGGTCGTCCCGTCGCGCGCCTCGTCGGCCGTGCACGATCTCGACGATGCCGGTGCCGCGTTCCACGCCTACGTCGCGGCGACCTACCCGACGAACCTCTCGCTCGTCACCGGCGCGAAGGCCGTCGCCGACGCGGCCGACACGATGCACACGACGATCCACGACGTGAACAACAGCAATGCGCCGCTCTCGCAGATCCCGTGCGACCACAACGCGCTGTATCGCGCCGTGACCCGGATGCCGGCGCTCGACACGGTTCGCAACGATCCGCTCGTCAACCGCGGCTGGCGCGACATCACGCGCCTCTTCCGGCAGATGACGCAGAGCCTGCTGCGCGCGAACCTGAGCTACATCCTGCCGTCGGTGCCCGCCCACGACCTCGACGACACCGCGACTGCACTCGACGCCTATCTCCAGGCGAATTACACCGGCGCGCAGTACGCGACCCTCCTCGCCGCGGCCGCCGCGTTCCAGACCGAGGCCGACAGCTTCCACGACTTCTATTACGACCTCGAGAACTGCCGGAACAACCGGACGGTCAGCGAGATTCCCGCCGAGTACGGGCGACTCGTCAACGCGGCCGTCGCACTCGGCAACGAGTTGCTGCAGTCCGGCGTCTGGGCGAAGGACGCGACCGCCCGCAGCGATGCGCTGCTCGCCGCCGTTCTCGTGCTGAAGACCGGCGCGAAGCTCCGCGCCTACCGCCATCTCTGATTGACCCGCTTCGGGGCGGGCCCTGCCCGCCCCGCCTACCCCGCCGCCGTTCGATCCGCTACGATGGAGCGTGATGAACGACGGACCGGACGCGCGCGACGCTCGCCCTTCCTGGGCGTGGCTGCTCCTGATCATCGCCGCGTCCTTCGCGCTGCGCGCCGCGCACGCGGCGACGCACGGCGCACCGTGGATCCTGATGGACGAACTCGTCCACGCGGAGATCGCGGAGAGCATCGCGCACGGCGGCCCGATCGGCGCGCGCGGCGAACCGTTCCCCCACCGCGCCCTCGTCTACCCGGCGCTGATCGCGCCCGCGTTCCGCATCGAATCGGCGCCGGTCGCCTACCTCGTCGCGAAGCTCCTGAACGCACTGATGATCTCGCTCGTCGCGATCCCGGTGTTCCTCCTCGCTCGCCGGCTCGTCGATCGACGCCGGGCGCTCGTCGCGACCGCCCTCGCGCTCGCGATCCCGTCGACGGCCTACGCGTCGACGCTGATGGCCGAGAATGCGTTCTATCCGCTCGCGATGACCGGCTTGCTGCTCACGGTGCGCGCCATCGAACGCCCGACGGTCCTGCGGCAACTGACCGCGTGGGCGCTCGGTCTCGTGGCACTCCTGACCCACGCCCAGGGCGTCGCACTGCTCGGCGCAATGTTCGCCGCGCTCGTCTGCGCCGCCGGCGCGCGTGTCGGCGGCTTCGAGGCCGGGCACACCGCGAGCCGGCTCCGCACGTTGCTGCCGTCCGTCGCGGTCGTCGGCGCGCTCGTCGCGGGCGCAGTCACGATCGCGCTGACCGGGCATTGGAACGACCTGTTCGGCCACTACAGCCGTCTCGTCGACCGGCCGGTCGGTGGTGACGAACTCGTCCTCGCGGCGAAGAACTCGCTCCGCGAAGTCGCGATGCTCGCCTGGACGACGGGAATCCTGCCGGCAGCCGCGCTCGCGGCGCTCTTCGTGCGGACGGTGCGTCGCGGCACGGTCGCGGCCGCGCCGGTCGTGCTCGTCTTCGGCTGGGCGATCGTACTCGCGGTCGGTTCGTCGTCGCTGTGGACGGCGCGCCTCGGCGGCGAGTGGATCCTCGAACGCACGACGTTCTGGGTCGCACCGGCATTCGTGATCGCGCTCGTGTGGTGGAGCGCCGCCGGTGCCACCGCGGGTCGCCGCAGCGCCGTGACGATCATGGCCGTCATCCTCGGAGCGCTCCTGCCCGCGTGGCAGCTCACCCGCGCGGTCGAGCCGACCTACAACAACCTCGGCGCTGCCGCCCTCGCTCAGATGCAGGCGGCGACGGGGATCGCACCACTGTGGGCGGCGGGGATCGGCGCGGTCGGGATCGCGACGATCCTGCTCGTGCCGCGCCTGGCCCGGCTCGCCCCGCTGATCACCGCACTGCTCCTCGTCGCCTTTCACGTCGTGACCGAGCACCGCACCGCCGGGTTCGCTCGCGACACGCTGTGGCACGGCATCCAGACCCGCGTCGACTGGATCGACCGGGCAGTCCCCCCCGACGCCGAGGTCGTCGCCGTCTGGACGGGCACGACCGGCGGTCAAACCGTGTGGCTCAACGAGTTCTTCAATCGACGAGTCACGAGGGTGTGCTCGCTCGACACGGCGCTCGCGGACGACTTCCTGAAGACGCCGCTTCGGATCGCGGACGACGGCCGCTACATCGACGGCAACGGTTCGCCGATCACCGCGCGCTGGGTCCTGATCGCGTCGACGCACCCGATCGCCGGGGAGCGGATCGCGACCGACCCCGGCGCCGGCATGGACCTCTACCGCGTCGACGGTCCGCTCCGCGCCCGGCGCGCCCCTTGACCCCGGATCGCGAAACCGCGTTACTCACACGATGCGCCGAACCGATCTCTTGATCCTGACGCTGCTCGGCGGCGGCATCGCGACGGCGGCGGTCCTGCTCGGCCAAACGTGGCGACCGACGTTCGATGAGTATTGGATCCTCTACTACGGCGAGGTCGAGCCGCTTCGCTTCCTCGTCGACGAACTGCGCCGCGACAACCACCCGTTCCCGTTCTACGGCCTCGTTCGGTTGTTCACCGAGCCGTCGTGGTCGCCGGCATGGGGTCGACTGGCCGCGACCCTCTGCGCGGTGCTGACGTTGCCGTTCGCGTTCGTCTTGTTTCGAGGGCTCGGCCTCGCCCGTCCGGCAGCACACGTCGGGACCGCGATCCTCGCGACGTCACTCCCCTTCCTGTCGATGGCGGTGTGCGCGCGCAGCTACTCCCTCGCGACACTGCTCGTCCTCGCCGCGGCCGCGTGCGTCGTGCGCGCGTTCGAACGTCGCACGACGGCGCCCCTCGCGGCGGCGATCGCGTTTGCCTCGCTCGCGCCGTGGCCACTCTACAGCGCGGCGTTTCCGACCGCCGGCCTCTTCGGCGCCGCCGTTGTCGCCGCACTCGTCAAACGTCCGTCGCGCGCGTGGCTCGCGGACGCGCTCCGCTCGACCCCGGTGCGCGTCGCGATCGGCTTCGCGGCCGTCTCGGCCGTCCTGCTCTTTCTCTACTTCCGCTGGACGCAGCGGCCGATGCTCGCGAACTACCTCGCGGCGTTCTTTCCGCGGGCCGACGAATCGGCGATCGCGTTCGTCACCCGCGGCACGAACGCGAACCTGAACGCGTTCTTCGGACTGCGGCTCGACGATGCGAGCCTGCTCGGGCCGGCCCTCCTCGCACTGACGCTCGTCGGCGCGCTGCTCGCCGCCCGCCGCGTCCCGGCGCTCGGCATCGTCGCCGCGGGCGCGACGCTCGCGTGGTGCGGGGTCGCGGCGGCCGCTCTCGCGGGCAAGCACCCGTACGGCGGCATCGCGCGGCACCAATACGTGCTCTATCCGCTCCTGCTCGTCGCGATCATCGCGCTCGCCGCGCACGTGCTACGCGAACTCGGGCGCCGGCCAGGCGAGCGGGCGGCCGTCGTCGGATGCCTCGGCGCGGTCCTGAACGTCGTCGCGCTCCTCGGCCCCCCGTTCGAGCAGTTCGAGCGCGCACCGCTGTTCGAGCGCGACTACACCGCACTCGCGAGCGAGCTCCGAGACGGCGACGCGATCGTCGTCGACCGCTACTCCTACCTGGGCCTCTACGGCCTCGCGCGACGCGAATCCGGATGGCGTCACAGCGAGTTCGTCCCGATCGGAGCACACGGCTACGACGTGGTCGATGCGACGATCGGCGGCGCGCGCGTCGCGCTCGTGCGCGACAACGCGGACTGGCACGACTACCAGAGTCGCACGCCGATCGTGACCCGTGCCGCACCGATGCTCGAGCGACTCGGAGACCGGCGTACGTGGCTGCTCGTGCTCCGGCACGAGCCGTCGCACATGCCGGACGACCGGGACGAACGGGTGCGGTCGCTCACGGACGCGGCCCGGGCCGCCGGGGTATCGATCGAGGCGCACCGCTGGTCGACGCAGGGCGAATTGGCCCGAATCGCCAACGCGCCGGCTCGTCGCCCGTAGAATCGCCGGCGGGCGCCGCACGACGACGTCATCGTGCGTCCGTCCGGCAGAGGGAACCCGGACAGAGACGACGGAGAGGCACCGATGAACCGACTCCCCCTCGCGATCACCCTCCTCGCCGCGCTCGCGGCGGCCGGGCCGGCGCAGCGCACGAAGAAGGCCGTCGCGAAGATCGATGCGTTCCTGACGACGTGCGTGGATCACGGCTGGTCGGGCTCGGTGCTGGTCGCGTTGCACGGCAAGGTGCTGCTGGCGAAGGGCTACGGCGCCGCCGACGTCGAGGCGAAGAAGAAGAACACCGAGAACACGCTGTTCGAGGTCGCCTCGACGACGAAGGCGGTCACCGCGCTCGCGGTCCTCGTGCTGCACGAGAAGGGGAAGCTCTCGATCGACGACTCGATCGCGAAGCACCTGCCCGGCGTGCCGGAGCGCTTCCACGACATCACGATCTACCACCTGCTCACGCACACGTCGGGCATGCCGGGTTACGCGCCCGGACGCGGCCGCGACCTCGCCGAGGCCGTGCGGTTCTCGTTCGCCGAGGCGAGCGAGCGCGAGACGCGCACGAAGGCGGTCGGCACCGCGTTCGAGTATTGGAACGGCGGCTACGCGCTCCTCGCCGGCATCATCGAGCGCGTGAGCGGCAAGTCCTACGAGGCGTTCTGCCGCAAGCACGTCCTCGGCCCCGCCGACATGAAGCAGTCCGGGTTCACCGGCGAGGCGCGCCTGTCGAAGAAGGCGATGGCGACCGGCTACGACGGGCCGACCCCCGTTCGGCTCGCCGGCGAACATCCCTACGGTGCGTACGACTACCGCTACAAGGGCATGGGTGGCCTCGTGACGAGCGTCTCGGAGATGTGGCGCCTCGACCGCGCATTGCGAGCCGGCAAGATCCTGAAGAAGGAGACACGCGAGAAGGCCTACACGCCGTTCTCGCGCGGATTCGAACGCCCCTACGGATGCGGTTGGGAGATCACGACGTCCGCGCGGGGCACCCGTCGCATCGAACACGCGGGCGACGTGCGTGCGTTCCACACCGACTTCATCCGCTTCGATGAAGAGGACGGCGTGATCGCGGTGACGACGAACGTCGACCACATCGATCGCTGGGAGATCTCCCGCCGCATCGAGGCGCTGCTCTTCGGCGCGCCGGTCCGCGGCATGCCGCCGAAGGCCGCGAAGGTCTCGCGCAAGCGGCTCGCGAAGCTGGCCGGCACCTACGCTTCCGCCGCCCACGGAACCCTCGAGGTGACGCCCGCACCGACCGGACTGTGGATCGTCGGGAGCGGCGACGCCCTCAAGGCCCTCGCGATCCCGCGGATGGACAGCCGGCGCCGCACGATCGTCGCGTACGCGGCCGCGACGAAGAAGGGGTTCGCACGGCACGCGTGGATCCACGGCACGATCGACTTTCGCTTCGAGGGACGACGCAAGCCCAAACTCATCGTCGAGCGCGACGGACGCGAAATCCAGTTCACGCGCCGGTAACCTGCTATCATCGGCGATCGATCGGAGGTGATCGTATGCCGCGTTCGAAGGATCCGACGCTCGCGATTCGGGAGCGTGCCGCCGCGCTGCCCGGCGTCGACGAGGGCACCGCGTGCACGCAGAGTTCGTTCAAGGCCGCGAAGAAGGCGTTCCTGTTCATCGGCCCCGGCGCGAAGGGTGTCGGCTACAAGGCGATGTTCAAACTCGACCGCTCGCTCGATCAGGCGGCCGCGCTCGCCGAGAAGCACCCGGAGCGATTCGAGGTCGGCAAGACCGGTTGGGTCACCGCTCGCTTCAGCGACGACGCACCGCTCGCGAAGACCGTCTGGCAGAAGTGGCTGACGGAGTCGCACGCGCTGACCGGCGCGGGCAAGCCAGCGGCGAAGAGAGTCGTGAAGAAGAAGGTCGCGAAGAAGAAGGCGAACGCGCGCACGCGACGCTGACTTTTCTTCGGGAGGACCCACCGACGGGGCGACGGAACGACAGCGGCCGCAGCGCGCGGCCCGAACTCGGTCCCTGGCTCTCGGAGGTGTCCGATGCCCCTCTCTCGCACCCGCCTCGCCACGATCGTCCTCGCGGCGGGGCTTCTCGCGCCGGCCGCAAGCGCCCAGATCCCGGCCGCAACCGCCTACGTCGGCCTCGTGACGTCGATCGGATCGTCGACGACGACCGGCCTGTTCGGCTTCGACACACAGGGCAACGTCACGACCCTCGAGCGCATCCCGGGACCGACCCCGCGAGCAGTCGAGATGCTTCCCGGCCAGGACGCGCTGCTCGTGTGGGGTCCGTTCGGCACGACCGTCTACGAGCTGGCGACGGGGGCGACGCGCGTGTCCACGCTCGCACCGGCGGGTGACCTGATCTGGGGCTTCCTCGACGAGGACCTCGGCATCGTCTGGTACACGGCGGCGGGCGACCTCTACCGCGCGGACGACGTCGCCGGCACCGGCGCGCGACGAATCGCGCGTCTGCCGTCGGCGTCGGGGACGGCGACGCGCAACGGTACGACCGGCGGCTTCGTCGCGACGATCCGCTCGGGCTTCTCGGTCGACCTCGGCTTCTTCGATCGCTCGGGTGCGGAGCGCTTCCGTACGCCCGCCGGCATCGGCGCGACGGGACTCGATTGGAGCCCGTGGCGCGGGGAGATCGTCGTCAGCGCGATCTCGGGCCCGGCGACCCCGGATCTCCGCCGCGTGTCCCAGAGTGGCATCGCGTCGACGATCCCGACCGTCGGACCGCTGTTCGGGATGACATATGCCGTCGACGTGGCGGAGCAGCCGGTCGAGTCCTACCTGTGCGCAAAGAGCGGCTCGAATCCGGATCGCCTCTTCCGGGTCGCGGCGGACGGCGCCGCGACGACGATCGGTGCGGTTCGGATGGCGACGCTCGATCTGTTCGCCGACGTTCTCACGCTCGGCGATCGGACGCTCTGGGGTGCGGGCCCGTGGCGCGCGGGCGGCGACGGCCGCCTCACGGTCGACTTCGGGGTCGGCGAGGCCGGCCGCCCCTACCGGGTCGCGCTCTCGTTCGGGCACGCGCCGGGGATCCCGCTCGGTCGCGCCGGCACCACCCACATCGCGCCGGACGGGTTGTTCACGCTGAGCCTCACGGCACCGACGGCGTTGTTCGAGAACTTCGCCGGCGTGCTGGACTCCAGCGGCCGGCCGCCGGCGGTGCCGACCGTCCACATCCCGCCGCTCGGGGCGCTGATCGGCGTGCGCGTGTTCGCCGCGTGCGTGACGTTCGACGCGACCGGCCCGCGACGCGCTTCGAGCGCTTGGGGCATCTCCATCGGATAGCCGTTCTCCGGGCCTTCCCCCTCAAGCCGCCCGAGCGACCGCCGAAAGTATAAGTCAGGCAATCAATACAAGTCGGGGCGATTTCCCGACATGGGACATTCGGAGGGGACAGAAGCATGGACCGGGGTCCGTCTCAAGCCGGCTTCAGCATGATCGAGCTCATGGTCTCGGTCGGCGTGCTGATGGTCGGAATGCTCGGCTTGTCGGCCGCGATGATCGGCTCGCTGAATCTCAACGACGTCAACCGCCAGTCGTCGATCGCGACGCAGGCGGCACGAAGCGTCCTCGAGAACATGCGGAGCGAGGGCTTCGCGACGCTGTTTCGCCGCTACAACGCGACGAACACCGACGACGTCGGCACGTCCCCGGGAAGCAACTTCGGCGTCACCGGCCTCGAGCCGCTCGCGAACGACGCCGACGGGATGGTCGGCGAGATCATCTTCCCCACCGCCGCGAACCAGCCGGCCGTCCTCAGCGAGGTCGCCGGAAACGACTTTCCGCTGATCGGCCGCGACCTGAACCAAAACGGGGACGCGACCGACGGCGACGTGACGGGCGACTACGTCCTGCTTCCCGTGACGATCCGGATCCGCTGGCGCGGCGTCGGCGGCGAGAAGTCGATGCAGTTCACGTCGATGCTGAGGGGGTAGAGATGCACCGCACTGACGAACGCACCGTGGCCCAACGAGGCCGCACGATCATCGAGATGGCCCTGGCGGTCTCGATCCTCGCGACGATGACCCTGCCCGTGGCGATGGCCGAAGACACCGGCTTCAGCGTCTTCCGCGAGGTCGCCGCACAGTCCACCGCGACGACGAAGAACCGCCGCGCGATCGACAAGATCACGAACTTCGTGATCAGCGCCGGCCTCGACGGCCTGAAGACGCTGCCGGAGAGCCCCTACTGGTATGACGGCATCAAGGTCGACAACCTCGTCGCCGTCTCGAAGGAGACCGCGAACTTGACGTGGCGCGCCGCGAAGATCGTGTTCCAGTACGAGCCGGGCGAGCGCAACGACGGCAAAGACAACGACAACGACGGCATGATCGACGAAGGTCGCGTCGTCGTGATCCAGGACTATGGAACGCTCGGCGCGCGCGAGATGGTGATCTGCTCCAACGTCTCCGAATACCTCGAGGGCGAAAAGGGCAACTCCGCCGACGACAACAAGAACGGGCTCGTCGACGAGAAGGGTCTCTGCTTCACCCGCGTCGGCGACAAACTGGTGATTCACCTGACCGTCCTCTCGAAGAACGAGGAAGGCGGCTTCGTCAAACGCACGATGAGCAGCACTGTCGGAATCCGGAACTGAGGAGGGACGATGAAAACGAACCGAAAGCCCGCGCGCAACGAAGGGACGGCGCTCGTCGTCGCGTTGCTCGTGACGATGGTCATCGCCGCCCTGTCGTTCGGCATGTCGACGGTGACACACGGCAGCTACGCGGAGAACCGCGAGTACGCCGAACGCACCCGCGTGTTCTACATTGCCGAAGCCGGTATGAACGAGGCGATCGCGGTCCTCTCGTCGCGCGGCAAGGACGCGATGAAGGCGGAGACCTACCCGAAGACGCTCGGCGCGGTGGACTACGCCGTCACCGTGACGTTCGGCGACGAGTCGCCGCACCTCGCCGACGACCTGATCCAGATCGTCGCCACGGCAAACGAGCGCCAGCACGAGCGGCGGATCGAGACGATGCTTCAGATCACCGGATCCAACGGCGGCCGCTACAACTTCGGAGCGTTCGGCGATCGCTTCCTTGCAATGGACAGCAACGCGGGCATTGATGCGTGGAACTCGGACAACGGCGCCTACCGCGACCAACTCACCGGGAAGCACCACGGGATCGACTACGCGCTCCAGGACTCGAGCGCATCGTCCAACGGCAACATCTCGCTCGACTCGAACTCGTTCGTCTTTGGTGACGCGAACCCGGGAACCGGCAAGGGTGTCTCCACCGCGAGCAACTCGTTCGTCAGCGGCAGCACCGCACCGGCCAGTGAGCCGGTCGTGATTCCGCCGATCGATGTTCCGACGGTGCCGACGCTCATCAACTTCGAGAAAGACAAGGGCAAGCACACCATGGGTCCCGGGACGTTCGGCTTCCGCAAGCTGACCATGGACAGCAACTCGCGCCTGACGATCACCGGACCGGCGACACTCGTCGTCCGTGACTTCAAGTTGCTCTCGAACTCAGAGATCTACATCGATTCCACGAACGGCCCGGTCGACTTCTACGTGACCAAGAGCTTCGAGGCGAACAGCAACACCGAGTTCCGGTCGCTGAACAGCAACCCGCAGGACCTGACCGTGAACTACACGGGAACGAGCACAGCGATCTTCAACTCGAATACCGAGTTCTGGGGTGCGTTTGTCGCGCCGAAGGCCGCGATCGAGTTGGACAGCAACGCCGAGGTCTGGGGGATCATCGGTGGCAAGTCGCTCTCGCTCAAGAGCAACTCGATGGTCCACGTCGATCACGCGCTGATGGGCGGCGGCGGCGGTAGTAGCGGTCAGCACGGCCTGCAACTCGCCGTGCTGTCGTGGCGCCCCTACTAATCATGGCGAACGGGGAGGACAGGATGACATCCGTACGGCGTTTCGCTGGCGCAGCCTTGGTCGCTGCGACGTGCGCAGTCCCGATCGCGACCGGCCAGGAACGACTGACCGATCCGGTCGCGGACGCGCTTCGGCACGAGGACGCGCCAGCACGGCTTCGCGCCGGCGGCGTCGCGATGCTGCCGAGGATGCTCGATGTGCTGGTGTCGGAGCCCGACGAGGCCGTCGCCGAGCGCATCCTTCGTGGCTTCGCTTCGTTTGACTCCAAGGCCGTCTTGGCGGCGACCCGGGGGGCGCTGTCCGACGCGCAACCCGTCGCGAGTCGAATCGCTGCAATGCGAGCCATCACGGCGTCACCGACACCGGACGCGCTTCCAGCCCTGTATGCTGCTTGCCCGCGAAACGCGAGCTTCTCGCTGAAACACGAATTCGAGCACACGGTCGCAACGGTCTTCCACCACGCACCCGGCGCGATCCACACGACGACCCGCAACTGGCGTCACGTCCCGGCCCACCTCCGCAGCAACGTACTCCACGCGATCGGAAGTGCAGCGACGCGACCGGGACTCGATTGGCTCGCCGAGCAGCTCTGGTATCAGACGAAGCACGAGCTGATCGTGCTTACGGGGATCACGAAGCTCGCACCACTCGCCCGCCCCGACCAGGCCACTGACATCACCGAGCAATTGCGCGACCGCCTCGACCCGTCCGATCCGGCTCTGTGCCAGGCAGCATCGCTGGCCGTCGCCGCGTTCCGGGATGTCGAGTCCGTGCCGTTGTTGATTGCGCTCCTTAGCGCAGAGACACGTGGCGTTCGTGAGAACGCGCTGTGGGCGCTGCGCCAAATCAGCGGGCGTTCGTTCGGCTCGAACGCGGCTCAATGGCAAGCGTGGTTCGACGCGGAGGACGCGTGGCTGGAAAAGAGGGCGCCGCGGGTCTTTGAGTCGCTCGACAACAAGAACGCTGAGGCGATCGCCGCCGCGCTTCGTGAGATCGCCGCGCACACGGTGTTCCGCGACACGCTCACCGACGCGGTCACCCCATTGCTCCGGCACAAGCGAACCGCGGTCGCAGTCTTGGTCTGCACGACGCTCGCCCATCTCGGCTCGCGGCGTGCGATCGAGCCGCTGATCGACGCGCTCAAGGCCGAGAACGAAACGCGCGAGAAAGCCGCCCTCGTCGCACTTCGGAAGCTCACCGGCTGCGACCTGCCGGCGGAATCCGACCGGTGGCGCGAGACGCTCCTCGACGCCGACGCGGTCCCGTCCCTCCTCGCACCGCCGACCGCTCCGTAGCGACCGGAACCGCCCCCCGGCTTGTGTCGGGCGGGCCCGCCCTCTACGCTGACGGGCGATGCACCCACGCGCTCGCCCGCTTCTCGCACTCGCGCTCGTCTTGCTCGCCGTGCTCGTCGCGTTTCCTCCGGCGACGATCGGCGGGACGCCACGACGAGGCAACGACTTCGACTTCCACACGAGCGCGGTCGCGGATTATCGCGCGGCTCTTGCGGACGGCATCCACTACCCACGGTGGGCGGCGGCATCGTTCGGCGGGTTCGGGTCGCCGGCATTCGTCTTCTACCCCCCGCTTCCACACGCCACCGTCGCCCTCGCGACGGTCGGCACCGGGGACCCGATCGCCGCATTTCACTGGATCGCATTCGCCGTCGCGGCACTGGGCGCGCTCGGCGTGCACCGCCTCGTGCGACGCGACTGCGGAGCGCGGATCGCCACGATCGCAGCGATCGCGTGGGCGTTGCTTCCGTATGCCGCGTTCGACTACTACGAGCGGTTCGCGTGGGCGGAGTTCTGCGCCCTCGCGTGGATCCCGTTCGTCTTCCTCGCGGGGCGCGACCTCGTCGCGCAGGGCGGTCGGAGCGCGGCGCTGCGGTGGGTCTTCGGCTGCACCGGTCTCGCGTTGACCCACCTGCTGACGGCGGCCGTCTGCTGTCCGGTCGCTGCGCTGTGGATCGCGATGGAGTCACGCCGGCGGCGCGACATCGCACTGTTCCTCCGCCTGCTTGCGCTCTCGACCCTCGCGTGCCTGCTCGCCGCGCCCTACCTCGTTCCGGTGATCGCCGAAGCGTCGCACGTACGGCTCGAGTTCACGCACACCGTGCTCTACGGGCGCGTCCACAATGGAGGGTTTCCCTGGGTCGATCCGTCCGCATTCGGCTACAGCCGGCCGGCACGCCCGCTGCTCGACTGGGCTGCCGGCGGCCACGCGGCGCTGACCGCCGGCGCGATCGCCACGCTCGTCACGTGCAGGGCGCTCACCGGCACGTCGGCGATGCTCGCGATCGGGGCCAGCGCGCTGCTCTTCCTCGTCGGCCCGTGGGCAGAACCGGTGTGGCGCTTCGCCACTCCGTTGCAGTCGTTGCAGTTCGCGTATCGCCTGCTCGGCGTGCAGGGGCTCCTCGCGGTCTGGCTCGCCGCGCGCGCACTCGCCGCCGCACGCGGCCGCCCGTGGGCGCGCGCGCTCGCGGTGCGCGCCGGTGTCGTCGCGTCGGTCGGGGTCGGGCTCGCGATCGTGTGGAGCGGGCAGCACGGCGATCGGGCATTGCACACGTCGTCACGCCAGCGCGCGCCGGCGCACAACCTCGTGTTCGAGTACCTGCCCCGCCATGTGGACTTCGCGAGCGCGAGCGCGCAGCTCGCCGCTCTCGACGCGCCGTTCGCGGTTACCGGAGACGCCCGCGCGAGACTCGTCGAGCACGCGAGCCACGAGACTCGCGTCGCGGTGGAGGCCGGCGCCGACGGCGCCACGATCGTCTTTCGTCGATTCGACTTCCCGGGCTGGCGCGCCGCGATCGACGGCGAAGCCGTCGCGCACGAAGCCGTGCCCGGCGTCGGGGCGATCGCGGTGCGAGTCCCGCCCGGCGAGCACCGCGTCTCCGCGACGCACGGACCGACGTCGGCGCGATGGCTCGGCGGCTGCCTCGCGCTGGCCGGACTGATCGCGCTGGCGGCCGCGAGTCGCCGATCGGGCGTCGTGCGCGAGTCGCCCCCGCGCGCGACCGCTCCGAGCACGCGCACGACGATCGCGTGCCTCGCCGGAATGATCGCGATCGGGCTCGTCCTGCCGCGCGCGTGGCCGTATCCACGCCTCGCGCGCAACCTGCTCGTCGTGACGACGACACCCGCGTTGCCCGACGGGGCTCCCCCCGTTCTCGCCGGCGCCGTGACCCGCGCGTATCGGCCGGCGGCGTCGGCCCGACGCGACGCCGAACGGCTCTTCGCGGGGCCGAACCGCTTCGGCGCGTTCGGCGACCCCGACCGCGACGTGGCTGCCTTCGTCGGCAACGACGCTGCACTCGCAGCGATCCTGCCGAACGCGACGGCGACGACGTCGGCGGACGCGATCACCCGGATCGATGCGTGGCTCGCCGACCGCGGGCACCGCCCGTTCGCCGCGTGGCTGCACGTCGGCGACGTCGCGCCGCCCGAGTTCACCGCGGTCGTACGGCGTCTCGCGACGCGCCTGCTCGGTTCGCCGCACGACGAGCACACCGACGTCGTCGTCGCCGGGCTCGGCGGCTCGGACGGGCGCGCCGCTGTCGTCGAGATTCGGCCGCGCCCGCCGAGACGTCTCCCCGCTCCGGAGCCCGGGCGCTCGATCGACGCCGTGCCGGGGTGGCTCGACGTCGATCGCTTGGTCCCGGCTACTTCAGCCGGATCTCGTGACCGTCCGTGACGGTGAACAGGCGGCCGGTCTTCGTGCTCGGACGCGGCACCACGCCCTGGAACATCACGCTCCACCCGGGCAGTGCGACCGGCATCGGAAACTGCCACGTCAGCGTCGAGAGCGACGGCGTCGCGGTGAGAATCACGTAGCGCGTCGGGTCGATGTGGACCTCGGGCAAGCCGGGGATCGGACTCGGCGGCGAGGCGGTGGGATACCAGCTCATCACGACGAACGCGTTGCCGCCGCCGTAGGTGCCGATCGGTGACGCGAGTTCCACGTCGAGGGTCTGGCCCATCGACAGGTCCTTCGTCGACCGCGCGTCGGTCGGCGCGTCGACGCCCGACTTCAGCAGGAGATCCTCGCCGGATCCGGGTGCCCGTCGCAACGAGGGATCGGCCACTCGATCGGCGATCCCGGCGTAGGCCCGCCACGCCTCGAGTCCGATGTTGAACGAGTTCAGTCGACCGATCAGCGCCGAGTTGCCGCTGAAGTTCGGCTCGAACGCGCCGATCGGCGTCTGATAGATCGCGGTATAGATCGCCATCGCCGACATCAACGTGATCGGCGGCCCCGCGTGATAGAGGTCGTTCGCGTAGATCGACGGATCGAAGTTGAACAGCGCCGCCGGCTCACCGCATGCGGCGCGGCGCGCGGTGCCGGCACCGAACGCCTGGTTGAGGTCGGACACGGCCAGCGTGTAGTTCTTCTCGATCTGCTGGTGCATGTCGATCGGGCCGTTGAAGATCGGCGGCGAACCGGTGTAGAACGAGTGGCCCTGCGCACGCGCCCACGTCTGGAACATGATCACCTTCGCCGAGGGGCTGTGGGCGCGCACGTTCGTGACGATCGCCTTTGCGTTGTCGCGGAACGCGGTCGGGTTGCCGAGGCGATCGGTGGCCTCGGTCGAGAACCCCTGCAGGATCACGTAGTCCCACTCCTCGCCGGGCGAGAGCGCCGAGGTGATCGCCGCCGCTTGCACCGGATCGGTCAGGTGAAAGAAGAGGTCCCGGCCGCCGACGAGACGCGCCACCGTGTTCGGCGCCGGGAAGCCGGCGTCCTGCGCGATGTACTCGACGAGCGACGACACCGTGCCGTTGCCGATCGTGAAGCTGTTGCCGTAGTAGAGCAGGTTCAACGAGCCGGCCGCCCGCACCGTGAGCGTGACGAACGACGTCGACGGCGAGTAGCCCGGCGCGGTCGCGGTCACGGTCGCGCGGTAAGTCCCCTCGGCGAGGGTCGGACTGCCGAACGCGAGCGAAAACGGCTGACCGGCGGTGACGACGCCCGGCACCGACATCCACGTCGGCGGCTGGTTCGTCGCCTGGTCGACGACGGCGAGTGTCACCGCGGGCGTCATCGCGTCATTCGTCGCGACGGTCAGCGGGTAGTTGCTCGTCGGCTTGCCCGCCGCGCGCGACAGCGTCACGTACGGACTCGAGAACGACAGCTGCGGCGGCAACGGTCCCGGGCGCTTCGAGAACTCGAGCGTGTTCAGGTAGTAGTAGCCGGAGTTGTTGGTGTTCGACGTCGCGGCCTTCACGCGGACGATGATCGTGCCGCCGGCGGTCGGTCCGACGCCGACGACGGTCGAGACCGTCGACTGGTTGTTCGACGGATCGAGCACGGTCGCGCGGCTGTTCGCTCCGGCGAACGTGTATTCGGTCGCGCGCGAGTCGGCGACGTTCATGCGCGACGAGAACACGACGAAATCGTAGATCGCGTTGGGGTCGAGGTTCGTCAACGTGAACTCGGCGACCGGGTAGGTGTTGCTCCCGAACAGACAGTCGGACATCGCGCTCGCCGGGTAGTTCCGTGCGGCCAGCGGACTGCTCAACGACGCGGTCGTCGCGCCGGCGGAGTTGCCGGACTGAAATGCGAGCCCCGCCGTGTGCTGCAGCACGGCCCCGGTCGGCGCGCCGGTCTGGTCGAGGAGGGCGACCGGGTTCGTCCCGGTCGACGTGTCGACGTTGTTCCACGTGCGCGGCGCCGTGGTCGTGTGCCCGCCGGTCGGCCCGAAGTCGATCAGCGTCTGCGTGTCGGCACCGATCGTGGCGAACGCCGTCGCGAGCGCGGCGGCAAAGATGAAGGCGGAGTATCGCATCGTGTCCCCCGGGATCGTCGTGAGATGAGACTCGTTCGGGAATTGCCCTGTTCGGATGCTACCCCGAGTCCGGACCGTTCCAAACGGAAAACACCGGCTCGCTATCCCACGAGCCGGGGCGCGATCTCCCGCAGCTTGACGAGGGCTCGCTCGGCGCTCGCCGCGTCTCGAACCGCCAGAAGCAGGCGCGCGGGGGCCGCCGATTCGCGCTCGTCGGGGGCGATCAGGCCGAACGCGGCGACCTCCCGCGACTCCAGTCTGCCGATGAACATGAAGACCACCCCCAGCAGACCGTTCGCCAGGCCGAGCACGCAACCGATCGCGTTGAGCCACTCGGGTCGCTGCCGTTCCGTCACGGTGACGAACCCGTCCCCGATCGCGACCCCGGCGCCAATCGGCGTCCGGTGACGCCGATACGGGACCCACCAGAATCGACGGCTGAGCGTCGCGACACGCGCCCGTGTGTCGATGACGAGCGCCCAGCTCCGCGTCATCAGGACCACGGCGATCACGACGGTCAGGACCCAGCTCAATCCGACGATCACGCGCCCGTTGCCGGTTCGCGCGCCACCCGTCGCGAGGTCGACGACGAGTTCGATCCCCAGCGGCGACGCGACCAGCGCGGCGGCGAGCAGCCAACGACGCGTCCGGTCCTCGGCGACCCGCACGACCCGATGGTCCGCGCGCACCCGAACCGCTCGGACCCGTGGGACTTCGGCGAGGCTCACCCGCGGCGCAGGATCGCGGCGGCCTCGGCCAGCGCCTCGAGCTTCTGCACGGCGATCTCCGGCGTCGCCATCGGCCGCTCGGCGAACGTGCCGAATCCGCAGTCCGGGTTCAGGAAGATCCGCTCCGGCGGGAACACCGCGAGCGCCTCGCGCACACGGCCGACGATCCACTCCGGCGACTCGATTTCCGCCGTACGCGGATTGACGACGCCGAAGCCGAGCATCGCGCCGTCGGGCAACCCCCGCAGGACGTCGACCGAACCGGCGCGCGGCGTCGCGTATTCGAGGACGAACTGGTCGACGCGGATCCGCGCCAGGTAGGGAACGAGGTCGTCGTAGTCGCCGCTCAGGAGAACCTCTTCCTTGCGGCTCCAGTTGCCGCGGCAGACGTGCAGCGCGATCACCGGCCCGTCGATCCCGTCGACGACGCGATTGATCAGTTCGACCGCGAAGTCGAGCTCCTCCTCGGGCGACGCACTCGCCGCGAGCGCCGAGCACATGAACGTGTGGGTGTTCGACTTCCCCGCGAAGACGAGCTCGGTGAGCACCGGCTCGTCGAGTTGGATGACCTCGCACCCCGCCTCGGCAAGCGCGATGATCTCCTCCCGAAGCAGCCGCACGAAGTCGTCGGCGAGCGCCTCGCGTGTCGGGTATGCCTCGGCCGACAGCTTCTTGACCCAGCTCGCACGCGCGAGCAGGTAGGGACCCGGCAGCGCGACCTTGATCGCGCGGTCGGTATTCGCGCGCAGGAAGCGGTAGTCGTCGAGCGCCAGCGGGGACGCGATCGACAACGGCCCGGTCACGACCGGGTTGCGAATCGCGAACGCGGGCACGTCGAGCGCGTTGAGAATCGTCTCGAACGCGGCCTTGTCTTCGACGTGCTCCAGCATGTCGGCCATCGTCATGCAGTCGAGACCGTCGATACGCTCGGCGACGAACGACACGAAGCTGTCGCGGCGCTGCTCGCCGTCGGAGACGATGTCCACGCCGGCCCCCTCCATCGCGCGGATCGCATCGAGGGTCGCGCGCTCCTGCAACGCGGGCAGGTCCGGTGCGCCGCGCTTCATCGCGCGCAGCAGGTCGCGCGGTCGCGGCCAGCTGCCGACCACCGTCACCGGAAACAACGGCCAGTCGGCCATCACGATCTCCTCACATCGACGTCAAACGGAACCTTGCGAACGAGCGTCTGCGTGACCGGCGAGCGCTCGACGGTCTCCCGCCAGAGCCGCTCGAGCACGTCGTCGTCGGCATCGGTGTCGACGAAGCACCGCCCCTCGATCGCGGCGAGCCCGGGATGGCCTTCGTCCTCGACCCCGAGGAACACCATGATGTTGTCGGCGCGCGCTCGGAGCGACACCTCCAGATCGAAGATCTCGATCCGCTCCCGCGATGCGCGCAAGCGCAGCCCCACCGCGAGACAACTCGCGATCGACGCGAGCAACACCTCGATCGCGCTCGGCGCGTCGTCCTCGGTGTCGAAGCTCGCCGGCTGCCCGACGTCGAACGCATGGTTGCGCACGTAGACGCGGGCCTTCATCCCGTCGCCGCCACGAACGCGCACGCGCCACGTGTAGCGCTTCGCCTCCGCGACGTCCTCGGCGAGCGGCGCCTCTTCGTCGGTCTCCTCGGTTCGCTTGCGGATGTAGTAGTGCGTGTACCCCTCGGGCGCGGGCGCGGTCACGAGCATCGTGTGGCCGACCATCCGGCACCACGCCGGGAGGTCCTCCTTCACGCTGATCTCGCGACTCTTCACCTCGAGGACCTGACCGCCGCCGAGCGGCGCCATCTCGTTGCGGATGATCAGCAGCAGGCCGCTTCCGCAATCGAGGTCGCCGCCGTCGCAGCTCGCGTCGGGCGCCGGCAGGTCCGTCGAGTCGGGCACGGTGCGATCAGTAGCACACAGCCGGGCTGCCGTCGGCGAGGAACTCGACGAGCTTGGCCCCGCCGACGATCGTCGCGCCGTCGATCAGCGCGCCCTCGTCGAGTCCACGCTTCTTGAAGCACGGGGAGCACACCCAGATCTTGCCGCCGGCGCCGACGAAGCCGTCCATCAGCTCCTTCAGCGGCGCGAAGCCCTCCTCGTGGATGTCGTCCGCGTACCCCTTCTGGCACAGGCGCACGCCCTCGGTGCTCAGGAACACGAGCGACTCCTTGTCGGAGGCGACCGCCGCATTGGCGACGACGAACGCGACGGTCGCCCGATCGGCGTCGTCCTTCGCGTGGGTGAGACTCATGCAAAACTTGCCCGCCATCGGGTCAATCTCCCTTTCGTTGGATCCAGTAGATCGGGTGTTCGGCGGCCACGAGCGTGTGGCCGGTCATCGTGCACCACGCGGGGATGTCGGACGGCGCGCCGGGGTCGAGCGCGGTGAGCTTGAGCACCGTGCCCGGATCCAACGCGCGCACCCGATTGCGCAACTCGAGCGCGAGATCGCCGCAAGCGGTATCGCCCGCATCCCATTCCGCGTGGTGTACGATCGCCATCGGTTCACTTCGACGAGTAGGTGAGCTTTCGCCCTGCGCTTCCGGGCTTCCCGTCGACCTCGACGTACGCCTTCGGCAGCCAGAGCAACGGCGCGCCGGCCTGGCGGGGGTCGAGCACGAGGTCCCGGTTACGGTGCCACACGACACGACGCGCCTCGATGTTGCCGAAGTAATAGTCGACGAGCTTGGCATCGGGGCCGTGATAGCCGTCGGCGACCGTCAGGTGCGCGCGCGGGCGGCTGTTCTCGTTGGCCTGGAAGTCGTCGACGAACACGTCCGCGACGGCGACGTCGAGCGGCACCCAGCCGACGTTCGGCGCGTGGAACTCGATCCAGCAGTGGTAGCTCTGGTCCTTGTCGACGCCGTCGAGCGGCCCCTTGAAGAACGAGCCGTAGACGGCGCGCGTCGGGATGCCGGCCGCACGGGACACCGCAGCGTAGAGCGAGTGGAAGTCGGTGCAGTTGCCGGTGCACGTCTCGTAGCACTTCGCGCTCGAACCGGTGCCGGTCGAGTTCATCGTCTTGGCGCTGTCCGGCTTCGGGTCCTTCACGTGATACTCGATCCGCTCGAGCACCGCGTCGTAGATCCGCCGCGACGCGAGGATCGGGTTCGTCTCGTCCCCGACCGCGTCACTGGCCATCCGCCGCGCGTTCGCGTCGATCACGCTCTGCGACGAGCCTTGCAGGTACTTCGCGAGTTCCTTCTTCTCGGCCGCGGTGTGCGCGCGCGTCTTCGACGGATCGAGGTCCGCCCGGACCTCCGCGCGCTCGACGTCGAACGTCGTCACGATGTCGAACGCGCCGGGCTTCGGGTTGTCCGCCTCGACGAACAGGAACTCGTTGCCCCAGTTGTCGGTCGCGATCCGCGTCGGATACGGCGACACGACCTTCCAGTTGCTGACGGTCTGATCCGGGTCCTGGCGCGACGGCATCGCACACCAGACGCGCACGCGCTGGGCGCCGTCCGGCACGGTCACCGAGAAACGGTGCTCGGCTTTGAACGACATCGACGCGCCGTGCGACAGGCCGGGGTTCATCGAGTTCGAGCTCGCGCACGCGCCGAGCGCGACCGCCGCGAGCGGCAAGAGGATACGGTGATACATCAAAGGTGCTCCGGTGAGAGAAGATCCCGAACGGGACAGGTCGACAAACGGACGGAGCGGTCGCGTGGAATCGGGCGACCCGCGGCTCGAGTGCCTCAGAGGCGCGGGGGCGTCGCCGGGCTCAGCGGCACAGACCTGCACCGCGCGCGACCGTCGCTCAAGCGAATCAGCGGTAGCGGTGCATTTCGGTCTCCGTGGCGGATGGAATCGGGCACGAGAGGGTAGCAAGGCCTGCGAGTCTCGTGTCGCGTTCGTGTAAACCTTCTGTCGCAATATAACCGAACGTTGACGCTGAGCAACGTTGCGCGATACCGTCGCGCCTTCTCGGGTGTCGGCCGCGCGGCCGAACCGAACTCGTGCGAGCGACGTCGATCGCTCGGAGACCACTGCCTGCCGGACCGAGAGCGTCGCGATGCGCTACCACGGCCTCTGACTCTCGCGGCTACGCCAGGTCGACCGGACACCGGATCGGCGGCGGCAGGTGGCTCGGTCGAGTTCGCCCTTCTTCATGCAGCCGCGCTGAATCTCCAAACCCCGTCGACCTGTTCCGTCAGGTTTCCGGGAATGGAGTGAAGCATGAAGAAGGTCTGCGCGCTGGGCGCGCTTCTGTCCGCATTTGCGGCCCTACCCGCCGTCGCCCAAGGCGATGGCGTAGGCAACCCCTCCGGATCGCTGGAGGCTCGCCTCCTCGCGACCGAGCAACGCCTCGCCGATGCAGAAGCCGAAATCGCGCGCCTGCGCGGCGGCAGCTCCGACGCGATGTTCGAGCGTGACCAGGACCGTGACGCGGAACTCGACGCGGCGATCGAGCGGGCGCTCGAGGCGAAGCTCGAGCGGTCGTTCTACGGCGGCAAGCTGACGAAATCCGGCAAGCCGATCCGTTTCTACGGCTTCATGCGCCTCGACGCGTACTACAACACCGCACGCGCCAACAGCGTCTTCACGCCGGCGTTCGTGCTGCCGGAGAACAACGTCTCCGCCGACAAGAACGACGACGAGTTCGCGTTCGATCCACGACTGACGCGCCTCGGCGTGGACGTGGACGGCGGCGAAATCGGCGGTGCTGCCGTGACCGGCAAGCTGGAGATCGACTTCGCGAACTTCACCGGCGGTGCCGAGTCGCGCCCCACGCCCCGTATCCGCCACGCGTGGATCAACATCGACTACGGCAGCTTCTTCATGCAGTTCGGTCAGAACTGGGACGTGATTTCGCCGCTCTACCCGAGCGTCAACGCGGAGCTGCTGATGTGGAACGCCGGTAACCTCGGCGACCGCCGCGCGCAGGCCCGCTTCGGCTTCAACGGCGGCGACGCCGATGACGTCGCCTTCTCGTTCGTCGGCGCGCTCGCGTTCTCCGACGCGGTCGGCAACCGAGACCTGGACGCGGCCGCACCGCCGTTCACGTCGACCACCCGCGACGGCTGGGACTCCGGCGTGCCGATGCTGCAAGGACGTGCCGCGCTGTCCGTCGGCGGCGCCGAGTTCGGCCTCTGGGGCCACGTCGCGAGCTACGAGACCGACACGAACTTCGGCAACGGAAAGCACTTCCGCGGCCAGAGCCTCGGTGTCGACCTCAACCTCGACCTCGGCCCGGTGACGCTGATCGGCGAAGGCTGGATCGGGCAAGCGTTGCGCGACATGCGCGGCGGCATCGGCCAAGACGTGAACCTGACCAACGGTCGCGAGATCGACTCGATGGGCGGTTGGGCCGAGGTGCGCTTCCGTGTGTCCGACTTCCTCGGCATGTCGTTCGGTGGCTCGATCGACAACCCGGAGAACGGCGACGTGATGGCCGGCGGCGCGCTGAAGAACTTCACGCTCTACGTGGGCACGACGCACAACTGGGGCGGCGGCCTGAAGAGCGGATTCGACGTCATCTACTGGGAGACCGACTGGAAGCGCAGCATGACCAACCCCGGCGGGGTCGGCAACATGATGCGCTTCAACGCCTACACCCAGCTCAACTTCTGACGAGCCGGGTCGGCCGGCGGATCGTGGAGTGTCGGGCCGTCTCGCTCCGAACGGAGCGGGACGGCCGCTTTTTTTGACCGCCCTACGGGATGATCATCGTCCCGGCGGTGTTCGTCGCGCCGGAGATCATGCCATTGCCGACGGTCACCGCGGCGTGGTAGATCGCGACGCCGGCGAGGGCCGGGAAGTTCGGCACCCGCAGCGACGCACCGGTACGACCGGCGGCGGGGACGACGTTCACGTAGTTGTTGAAGATCGGCGGGCCGACCGTCACGGACGCGCGGAACAAGTTGTCGAAGCCGAGGTGGATCGTGCGGCTCGCGGTCAAGCGCAGCGGCGTGTTCGTGAACGACGCGGCGATCTGGAACGTGTCGCCCGACTTCAGCCCCGACAGGCCGATACCGAGCGTGTTACCGACCTGGACCGTGTTCGGCGCGAGCAACACGTCGGTGGACACGTAGACGAGCCGCGTCTTCAAACCGTTGGAGCACGACATCGAGCCGGTCGAGGCGTTGAAGTTGTCCGTGCTCGTCGACGAGGCCCACGCGCGGCCGATCCGGCTGTCCGTCCGGCACACGAACCCGAGACCGGTGTTCTGTCCACGGAACCGCACCTCGAGGATGAGGTTGCTCATCCCGTCGTAGCCGAAGTCCTGCGTCGTCGTGAAGTCGGCCCAACCGCTGAGCTGCGGTGCGTTGTAGGTGTAGCCGTTCGTCACCTTCGCGAGATCGGTCGGCACCGGCGGCATGTTGTTGTTGAGGTTCGCCGTCGGGCACGAGAGCGTCGTGTGGGCGAGGCGAAGTTGAAAGTCACCGGAGACCTGGAATTGCGTCGGCGACAGCCCGGCCTGTGCGAATGCGACCGCGTTGAATCGCACCGGTTGGTTCGGCAGGTACTGCGCATCGAGCACCTGTTGATAGCGCCCCGTCGTCGACGGGAAGTTCATCGGCTCGTTGCCGCTGCCGCCCACCGATGGCATTGCGTCCGGCACGTATGCGATCTGAGCGGAGGCGGTGGACGCTGCTACGAGCAGGCACAGTCCAACGGCGAAAGTCCTCATCGTCGTGTCGTTCCCTTCTTCTTCTGCCCCGTCAGCGCCGCAACCGTGGCACGGGCGCCGCTCTCATTGGAGCAATGGTCGGGCCATGCTACGGGCGACCGTCGTCGGCCGTCAAGCGAAGTCGACGGCCGACGAGCCCGAACCGAGAATCGGACGGAGTTCTCGGTTTCCGGGCGAGACAGATCAGCGGCTCGCCAAGCGCGCAGCGACCAGTTTGCCGCAGTCGGCGCGGGACGCCGGCGCGATGCGCTGGAAATCGGCGTGGTGCGAGTTTCCGAGCTCGACGACGACCCACTCCCCTCCCCGATCGCACAGCACGACGTGGACGCCCCACACGCGGCCGTCGGGCGCGAACACGTATTCGGCGTGCAGGGAATAGTCCGCGGCGGGTGGATTCGCTCTCACCCACCGTTGCACGGAACGGGCGAAGTCCCAGAGACGCTTCTGTTGGTTCGGGCCGGCCTCGAGCTTCATGTGCGGCGCGGCCGATCCGAGCGATGCCGCACACGCGTGCTCCGCGTTGAGCAGATCGACCAGCGTCTTCGCAGCCGCCGGATCGACCGCGGCGCCGACCTGAACGGCCGACACCGCGACCCGGGCATTCGCACCGGCTTTTGCGAACGCCTCGCGTCGATCGGCGATCGCCGCGCGCTCCGCCTTCGGCGGCACGCCGCTGCGCGCCGCCCACGCCTTCGCGATCGGGCCGTCGGTCCGGCCGGGACCGCGGATCCCGAACCGCTCGCGGTATCCGTCCCAGACGAACTGGGCGCACGTCATCGGATTGCGCGGCTTCGATCGATCGAAGCGCGGATCACCGGGTCGCTGGTGATCGCACCAAACGAGTGCCCCCGCACGATCGACGACCGCGGTGCGCACGGCTTGGACGCCCGTCTTGTGCGTGCCGACGATCCATGCGAACAGCGCGTGCTCGGTCTCGACCGGATGTTCGCGCACGTGGCGCGAGAGCGCTCCCACCGCATCGACGAACGAACTCTCGTCGGCGATCGAGAGCGACGCCTTCGCGAGTTCGACGCGGTCCACGCCCCCGCGCTCGCAGAACCCGCCGATCACGGCCGCGACGTCGCCGCGCATCCCGCCACCGATCCGCACCGGCAACACCGTCACCGACGACGTCCGAACTTCGTCCGACCGCGCCGCGACGACCGCGACCGGTACGGCGAGTGCCGCCACTCCGAGGATTCCGATCAGCCATGGCAATCGCATCACGTTGACTCCTTTTGATTGGTAAGTAACCACCTACAAAACAGACAAAAAAAAGAGAAGACTGCGCCGGTCAGCCATCGAGCAACGCGCCGCCGGCCTCCGAGAACAGCCGCCGACGACGAACCCCGCCGAGCAGCCCCAGTTCGCGCCCGATGTTCGCGACCGTTCCGAGCCCGACGATCGCCCAGGCGGCGATCTCCGCCTCGGGGACCCCGGCCTTCGCACCACGGTGGGACTCGACCTGCTCGCGGACGAAGCGATGAAAGCGGCCATACATCCTGCGCAACGCGCGGCGGATCGCGGGGTCATCGAGCTCGCTGAGGCCGGCGAAGACGATCCGGTAGAGCCCGAACTCGCCGTGACGCCGGGACTCGAACTCGATCACCCGCTCCGCGGCGGTCTTTCCGTCGCCATCCCGTTCGAGCAAAGCCCCCCACCGACCGATCGACACGTCGTAGACGTGCTCGATGGCGGCGACGAACATCGCTCGCTTGTCCGGCCAGAGCCGGTAGAGCACGTTCTCCCGGACGCCACAGCGTGCGGCCAGCGCGGCCGTCGTCGCTCGCCGGTAGCCGAGCTCGGCGAACACGTCGGCCACGGCCGGGATCAACTCCGCCCGGCGTGCCTCACTCAGGTTGGGACGCGGCATCCGGCACCTCATTCGGTAAGTGCATACTTACAAATTAGCCGGCTACGCGGATCGGTCAAGGGCTTTCCCGTGGCGGCGGGCTGCCGGACTGCCGCACGGCCCGCCGTTTCGGTATCTTGGAGCGATGATCGCCCGCCTGCTTTCGCTGCTCCTCGTCGTGGTCTGCCTCGCCGTCGCCGGCCGCGCGGCCGCGCAGGCAACCGACGACCTCACCCGCGAAGCCGTCGCCACCAAGCGCAAAGCCGTCGCGGCGGAAGAGGGCCTCGACGATCGAAGGCGCAAGGCACTCCTCGCCGAGTATGACCGCGCGCTGCAATTCCTCGACCGCGCCGACGCGAACGCCAAACGGGCCGCCGGCTTCGACGCGTCGCGTGCCGCGGTGCCGAAGCGCCTGGCCGACGCGAAGGCGGCACTCGCTGCGGAGCGCGCACCGGCGACGGCCCCCACCGCGGCGGCGACGCTCGAGGCGTTGACCGCGGGACTCCAGGACGCGACACGCACCGCCCGCGAGGCCGCGGCCCGCATCGAGGCGATCGACCGGGAGCGATCCGAACGCAGCAGCCGCCTTCCCCAGATCCCGACCGAACGGACCGAGGCCAACTCACGCCTGCAAGCGATCGGCACCGAATTGGCAAAGGCACCGGACGACGCCGACGAGCGCCTCGCGTCGGCGCGCCGCCTTCGCCTGACGGCCGAGCACACGGCGCTCCGGGCCGAGGTGCGCATGCTCGACGCGGAGGGTGCCTGGTATCAGGCCTGCCGCGACCTCCTCAATACCGAACGCGACGTCGCCACGCGCGACGCAGGCATCGCCGATGCGCAGCGACGCGCGTGGCAAACGGCCGTCGAAGACGCACGCCAGGTCCAGGCCGCCGAGGCGGAACGACGGGCGCAGGCGTCGAGCGAAGAGGTGTCGCTGCCCGAACTCAAGGCGATCGCCGAGCACAACGCGACGCTCGCGCGACGCCTGCCGGCGTTGGCCGACGCGCTACAGGTCGGCGCACGAGCCCGCGAACGCACTCGCGATCAGCTGCGTGCGCTCGAGACGCGCGCTGCCGAAGTGGAAGCGATCATCGGTGACGTGGGCCTCACCGACGCGGTGGGCAAGATCCTGCGCAAGCGCCGCAGCTGGCTCAAGGACCGTCGGCACGCGCTCCGGCCGTTCGACGAGACGCACGACGCCGACCTCGCGGGGCTGCAAGTCGAGCGCTTCGAACTCGAGCAGGCGCGCGCACTACTCGTCGATCTCGACGCCGCGGTCGAACAACGCGCCGCGGACCTCGCCGGCGATCTCTCGCCGCAGCGGATCGCCGCATTCCGCGCCGGCGCGCGAACGCTTCTGGAGCAGCGACGCACGACGATCGACGAGATCCTGACGCAATCGGACGCCTACATCCAACTGCTGCGGCAGATCCGATCGACCGAGAACAAGCTGCTCGAGCGGGCCGACGCGTTCGATGCCTACATCGAGGAGCGAATCCTGTGGATTCGCAGCGCGGCACCGATCTGGGACCTCGACGCGATCCCGACGCCCACGAACGTCGCGGCGTGGTTCGAAGGGGGTGCAGACGATCACCGCGTGGACCGGACGATCGCGACCGACGCGCGGCGGAACGCACCGCTCTACCTCGGCCTCGTCCTCGGGATCGTCGCACTGATCGCGCTGCGCGGGCGGATCGCCGCTCGGATCGAGCGCGCCGGTGTCGCCGCGCGCGAACCGACGTGCGTGCGGTTTCGACCGACGATCGCCGCCCTGCTCTACACGCTGCTGCTCGCGTCGACCGTCCCGCTGATCCTCTACCTGCTCGGCTGGCGCCTGCTCGCGGCGGCGGACACCGGCTTCGCGAGCGCACTCGGCCACGCGTTCTCCGCGGTCGCGACGATGCTGCTCGGCCTGACCGTCACCGCGCAACTCTGCCGTCCGATGGGGCTCGGTGAGGCGCACTTCGACCTGACGCCCGAGGCACTGGCGACCGTGCGCACGACGATGCGCCGCTTCTCCTACCTGCTTCCGCTGTACGGCATTGCCCAACTCTTCGAGCAAGCGATCGACGTCACGACGATGGATGCGACCGGGCGCGGCGTGTTCATGCTGACCACGCTCGCATCGGCGGTCTTCCTCGGCTCGATGTTCCACCCGCGACGCGGCATCCTCTCGCACCGGCTGCGGGGCCATACGCTGCTGCGCCGGAGCGCGTTCCTGTTCGCGGTCGGCTTCCCGCTCGCCACCGCCACCCTCGCCGCCCTCGGCTACTACCTCACCGCGCTGGCGGTGACCGAGCGAATCCCGGGCACGTTCGGCATCGTCTTCGGCTGCCTCGTCGCCTACTGGCTCGCGGTTCGGTTCTTTCGGGTCTCGCGCCGCGCACTGCTGCTCCGCGAGGAGGGCGTCACCGACATCGCGCGGCTCGAGAACGAGGACAAACGCGAGCGCTTCACGCGCGCCGAAGCGCACGGTCGCCAACTGCTGTTCAGCGTCCTCGTCGTGACGATCGTCGCCGGCGTGTGGCGGATCTGGTCGAACGTGTTGCCGGCGCTCGGCTACTGGCGAGAGCTGGGCTTGTGGAGCGTCGAGAGCACCGTGGACGGTCAGCCGGCGCTCGTCCCGGTGACGCTGGCGGATCTCCTGATGGCGCTCGTCTACGCGGTCGTGACGGTGATCGCGGCGCGAAGCGTCCCCGGGATGCTCCGAATCACCGTGCTCCGACGACTCCCCGAGGGCGATCGGCTCGCGTTCGCGAAAGTCGCCCAGTATGCGATCGTCTTCGCCGGGGTGATGCTCGCGTTGATGGCCGTGCGCGTGCAGTGGTCGCACCTGCAGTGGGCCGTCGCCGGCCTCAGCGTCGGGCTCGGCTTCGGCCTGCAGGAGATCTTCGCGAACTTCATCTCCGGCCTGATCATCCTGTTCGAGCGGCCGATCCGCGTCGGGGACACGGTCACCGTCGGGCAGACGCAGGGCAAGGTCGCCGAGATCCGCGTGCGTTCGACGACGATCCTCGACTTCGATCTGCGCGAGCTGATCGTTCCGAACAAGGACTTCATCTCGAAGGAGATCGTCAACTGGACGCTCTCGAGCCCGGTCACGCGTGCCGTGATTCCGGTTTCGGTGTCGATCGACGCGGACCCGGAGCGCGTGCGTTCGATTCTCCTCGATGCCGCGACCGCCAACGCGCGCATCCTCGAAGACCCGAAACCATGGGCGATGTTCCAGGCGTTCGGCGACAGCGCGTTGCAGTTCAAGCTGATGGTCTACCTCGGCACGCGGGCCGATTGGGTGCCCGTGGTCGACGGCCTCCACGAGGACATCGTCCGCGCGTTCCGGAAGGCCGGCATCGACTTCGCGTTCCGCCGCAACGAGATCACGCTGCGACGGCCGCACGAAGAGGAACCGTGGGCGCCCGCACCGGGGTCGACCGGCGAACCCGAGGCGACGCCCGGCGCTTGACCCGGCGCCGCCCCTTCAGCGGATCGTGATCCCGATCGTCTCGGTGACGGTGCTCGGCGTCGCGCCGACGATCGTCACTGCCGCGGCGAACAGTCGCACACCGCGGAGACCGGGGAGGGCGGGGATCTGCACGGTGCCGAGTGCCCGCCCCGACGCGTCGAGCACGCCCTGGAGGTTCGCGAACAGACCGGCGTTGAGCAGCGACAAGCGAAACAGGCCGTCCGGCACGAGATACACGCGTCTCGACCCGCCGATCGGGATCCCGGGTCCGTGGCCGAAGCTCAACGCGATCACGTACGTCGCGCCCGGGTCGGTCAGCACGGTCAGGTCGAGCCCGATCGCCCCGCCCGGAATGATCGTGCCGCGCGCGGCGAGTTGCCGGCTCGCCGATGCAGCCACCGCCGCGGGCAACGCGGTCGGCGGAAAAGCCCGCACCGTCGTCACGGTCGCGGTGCGCGGATCCACGCCGAATACCGCGGCCGGCGTCGCTGCGTTCGGCACGAGCAGGATGCCGCTCTGTGGCTCGTAGTCCGGATTGCCGATCGCCGTGAACGGCGCGCCGCGCAGCAGCGTGGTATACGAGCCCGCCGCCTGGCCCACGCGGTAGATCCCGGACGCGTAGCAGACGAACATCGCGCTCGTCGTCGGATCGAAGTGCATCCCGACGATCGGCCCGTTCACCGACGGCAAGGACGGGAGCCCACCCGCGACGCGCGAGCGCGCGCCGGTCGCATAGTCGATCCGAACCACCGAGCGGGTGGCCCCGTCGACGACCAGGATGTCGCCGGTCAACACGTCCACCGCGGCGCCCCGAATGTCCTCGGGCACGGTCGCGATCGTCGTGGACGTGCGGATCGCGTCGAGCGACTCGACGACGCCGCCCCCGATCGGCGCGAGCACGGTCTGCCCGTGGCCGGTGACGTCGACGATCCAGCGCGGGTTCGACGACGAGGAGCGTGCGATGTAGGTGCTGCCGGGCGCGTCGATCCACCCGAAACCGTTGCCGCCCGCAAAGCCGGAGAACGTGAACATCACGTCGGTCTGTGTCGGGTGCGCCGCGACGTCGTGCGGGACGAACGGCGGCGACACGCGAATCGGGATCGACGACAGGGTCGTGTTCGGCTCGATCCGCCACAGGCCCGGTCCGATGTCCGCGACGATGACGTCGCCTGCCGTGAACTGGGCCGAAGCCGTCCACCCCATCGCGCAGCATGCGATCATCGCGATCGCGAGTCGTGGGTCGCGCACGGTCGTACGCCTCCTTCGCGGTCGGAACCTCGATTCGACACCGCGGTCCAGGATACCCGAGTCTGCGCTACCCGGCAGCCCCTGCCTCGTCCGACGCGGCCGCTTCGACCGACTCGGGCTCGATCGCTTCGGCGACGAGCTCGATCAGGTCCTTCACGACGATCCGGTCCCCGCAGCCGAGCGTCTTCACCGCGTCGGTATACATCGTGTAGTCCTTCGGGCACGTCGTCACGAACACGCGCACGCCGTCGAGTTCGAGCGCCTCTTCGATGCGCTGCTCGCTCGTGCGCTTCTGCTCGTTCGACGTATCCATCCAGATCCGGCCGCCGCCCGCACCGCAGCAGAACGTGTTCGCGCCGCAGCGCGGCATCTCGACGACGTCGAGCCCGATCGCACGCATCACGTCACGCGGCGCGTCGATCTCGCCGTTGTAGCGCGCGAGGTAGCACGGGTCGTGGTAGGTCACACGGTGGCCGAGCCGTCGCGACACCGAGAGCGCGCCCGACGCGAACCGCTCGGCGAGCAATCCGGTGTAGTGCAGCACGCGATAATCGGCGCCGAGGTCCGGGTATTCGTTGCGCAGCGTGTTCAACGTGTGGGGGTCAGTCGTGACGATCTGTTCGAACGTCGCGGCGTCGAGGGCTGCGATGTTCTCCTCGGCGAGCATCTCGAAGAGCCCCTCCTCGCCGACGCGACGCACGTCGTTGCCCGCGTTCTTCTCGCCGTCGTAGAGAATGCCGAAGTCGATACCCGCTGTGTGGAACACCTCGGCGACCGTGCGCGACAACCCCTGGATCCGCGGGTCGAACGATGCGAAGTCGCCGACGAACCAGAGCGTGTCGACCGGCTCCTTCTTCGCGTTCTTGACCTTGAACGAAAGCCCCTTCGTCCAACGCCCGCGCTTCTTCGGCGACTCTCCGAACGAGTTGCCGTAGTCGCCGAGGTTCATCAGGGCGCCCTGCAGGTTGTCATCGAGCGTGCCGCCGTCGACGAGATGTCGTCGCATCTGGACGATCCCGGTCAGGTGTTCGATGCCGACCGGGCACGCGGCGACGCACGCCATGCACGTCGTGCAGCTCCACAGGGTCTCCGGGCGAATCACGTCGGTCGCGACATCGGTATCGAGCGCGGTGGCGGTGCCGCCGTCGCGCAGCGGCCACTTCGATTCGCGACCGAAGCGCTGGGTGAGCCACTCGGGCGTCCCGAACGCCTCGTTCGCGAACGACCGGAGGTCGAGGATCAGGTCGCGCGGCGAGAGCGTCGTGCCCGCGGCGCGCGCCGGACACGCGACGTGACACCGCCCGCACTTCGTGCACGCGTCGAGGTCGAGCAGTTCCTTCCACGTGAAGTCGGTGATCCGCGAGTAGCCCATCCGCGGCGCGGCCTTCTTCTTCGGCTCCCCGTCGCCGTCCCCGTTCCCGTCCGGCGCGGGCGGCAGCGGCGGCAGGCGTCGCGCCGCGCGCTCGTCCACGAAGACGAGGTTCACCGCGTCCGTGAAGATGTGCATCATCTTCGAGAACGGGATGTACGCGACGAACGCGAGCGCGCACAGGCCGTGGAACCACCACGTCCAGACGTGCCAGTTCACGAGCGTCTCGGTCTCGAGACCGCTGAGCGGCCCCGCGAGCACCCAGCCGACGATCGACCAGCGCTCGAACGCCGGCATCGTCTCGGCGATGCGCAGCGCCTCGACGACGTATCCGGTCACCGCGATCACGAGCAGCAGCCAGACGAAGATCATGTCGTCGGTCGCGTAGCCGGAGCGGTCGACCTGCCCGCCCTGCTCGTCGGCGCGCTTGTAGTCGAGTTGCGCGGGCTTCATCACCCAGCGCCGCACGATCATCAGCACGAGCCCGGCGATGAAGACCACACCGAAGACGTCGAGCGTCAGCGAGAACCACAGGTAGAACGTGCCCTGCAGCATCTTCAGCCCGAACCAGCGGAGGATGTCGTGGTCGATCGCGACGATGCACGTGCCGATGAACAGGACGACGAAGCCCCAGAAGATCAGCGCGTGTGCGAGCCCCGCGAATCGGTCGCCCTTGCGCACGGTCGCGTTCGTCGCGATCTGCACGACGGCGCGCCGGATGCGTCCGACGAGGTCGTCGAAGCGATGCTCGGAGCGACCGCGGCGGATCTTCCGGTAGCGGAGCCAGAAGCCGTAGAGGAAGACGACCGACGCGACGGCGGCGACGGCGTAGAAGACGAGCTCCATCGCCGTCGAGAAGTGCAGGAAGATTTCCCGCGTCGGCGTCTCCGGCATCGGGCCTCCCCTACGACTCGAGCTTCTCGGTGAGCGGCGGGACGACGTCGAAGAGGTCTTCGGTGACGCCGTAGTGCGCGTACTCGAAGATCGGCGCGTTCTCGTCGGTGTTGATCGCGATGATCAGCTCGGCGTCCTTCATCCCCTCGATGTGCTCCGGCGCGCCGCTCACGCCGAGCGTGACGTAGATCTTCGGTGCGACCTTCACGCCGGACTTGCCCACCTGGCGCGTCTTCGGCAACCACTTGCTGTCGACGATCGGTCGCGACGAACAGACCGCTCCGCCGAGCGCCTTCGCGAGGGCCTCGGCGAGCGGGATGTTGTCCTCGCTCTGGATGCCGCGACCGACGCACACGAGCGCTTCCTGCGCGGTGATGTCGACGTCTCCGCCCTCGGGTTCGTCGAGCGCGACGAACTCGATCCGGCCGGTGTCGATGTCGGCCGGCGCCGCGATCGCGTCGACCGTCGGCGATCCGTCGCGCTTGCCGGCCGCGGCCGGGAACGATCCGGCGAGCACGCTGACGACGCTCGACGGCCCGTCGAGCACCGACTCGGTGTAAATCTTGCCGCCGTAGAGCTGGCTCGTCGCGACGAGCGCATCGCCGTCGAGCGCGACGTCGGTCGCGTAGGCGACGAGCGGCACGTCGCGGCGCACCGCGACCGCGGCCGCGAGGTCCATGCCCATCGACGTGTTCGCGACGAGCAGCAGCCGCGGCGACCGCTGGGCGACGACCTCGACCAACGCCGCGGATGCGCTTTCCGGGTTGAACTCCGCGAGCGACGGGTGATCGACGTGAACGACGCCGTCGGCAATGCCGAGCCCACCGGCGAGGGCTGCCGCGTCGCCCCCGAGCAGCACCGCGACGAGCGCGCCGCCGGTCGCGTCGGCCAGTTCGCGGCCCTTGCCGAGCAGCTCGAACGTGACGTCGGCGAGCGTGCCGCGGAGGTGCTCCGCGACGACGAAGATGTCCTGGCTCATCGCGTCAGCTCCTCTTCGCGTTCAGGATCTCGGCGAGCTTCGCGGCGATCGCATCGGCATCGCCTTCGATCATCTCCGCCCCCTCACCCTTGTCCGGCGTGAACATCCGGCGCACCGACGACGTCGCCCCGGCTCCCACGTCACCGGCCTCGACCTCGTCGAGCTCGGCCTCCTTCATGATCTGACGCACGCGGCTCACCGGTGCGTAGCGCGGCGTTTCCCGGGCCGCTTGCACACCGAGGACGACCCGTGGCTTCGCGCGCAGCGTCGCGGTGACGCCACCGGCGTATTCCTTCTTGATGTGGATCGCGTCCCCGTCGATCGCCACCTCGCTGACGACGCTCACGTGCGGGATGCCGAGCCGGCTCGCGAGCAGCACGGGCAACTGACCGTCGCGGTCGTCGGCGGCTTGCACGCCCGTCAGCACGAGGTCGTAGTCGATGCCCTCGAGCGCGTTCGCAACCGCGTTCGCGGTCTGCCGGGACGTCGCCGCGCCGTCGATGCCGGTGATCTTGATCGCGCGGTCCGCGCCCTTGGCGAGCGCGGTGTAGAGCACCTTGTCGGTCTCGTCGCCGTCGAGCGCGAGCACGGTCACGGTCGCGCCGTGCGCGTCCTTCAGCTGCAGCGCCTCCTCGAGAGCGTGATCGCAAAACTCGTTGATCCGCAGACTCAGAAAGTCGCGGTCGAGGTCGGTTCCGTCGTCGTCGATCTCGAGTTCCTCGACGAGGTCGGGAACCAGCTTGATCGGCACCACGATGTTCATGTCGGGTCCTTTTCCAGCCACGCGTCGACTTCGCCCCGCACCGAGAACACCGAGGTGTGGTCGAAGTCGAACGTCTTGTGTTTGTAGTCGCCGCTGTCGAGGCGATCGTAGTGGGCGAGATAGGTGTCGCGATCGGCGGTAATCGTCTTCAGCGCCGCGATCAGCGCGTCGATGTCTTCGCGACGGGTGTAGATCCCGAGGCTCGCACGGACCATGCCCCGGTGCAGATCGGCCAGCCGCTCGATCTCGTCCTCGTCCAGGTCCTCGGCGGCTTCGGACAGCACTTCGGTAATCATCTCGCGCACGTACGGATGCGCGCAGAAGCACTGGTTGCGCACCGAGATGTTGAAGTAGTCGTTCAGCACCGCGGCGACGAACGCGTGGTCGAGGTCGCGCAGGTTGAACGAGACCGCGCCCGCCCGTTCGCACACGTCGAAGTCGCACTCGGCATAGATCATCATGTCGGGCACCGTGCGCAGCCCGTCCATCAGGTAGCGCATCAGCTTGCGCTCCTCGTCGGCGAGCACGTCCATCCCGATCCGGTCGAGCGTGTAGAGCGACGCCGCGAGCCCGATCGCGCCGGTGATGTTCGGCGTGCCCGCCTCCTCGCGATCGGGGAACTTCTGCACGGTCATGTGCCGGTTCAGATAAACGTCGTCGACCATGCCGCCGCCGACCTCCATCGGGTCCTGCCCGGCGAAGAGGTCCTTGCGCGTGACGACGACGCCCGGCGAGCCGGGGGCGTACACCTTGTGCCCCGAGAAGACCAACACGTCGATGTCGTGCGCGGGGTTCTCGTTGCCGCACATCTTGATCGGCACGTGCGCCGCGGCGGCGGCCGCATCCACGACGACGAGCGCTCCCTTCTCGTGTGCGAGCGCGGCGATCTCGTGGACCGGATTGATGATCCCGGTCACGTTCGACACCCAGGTGATCGCGACGTAGTTGACGCGATCGCCGTACTCCTCGAGCGCCTCGCGGAGGCGGTCCATGTTCACGCGACCGAGCGACGTGCGCTCGACGAGCGCCGGCACGTGCACGACCTCGCCCAGGAACTTTCGGTGCGGCAGGTCGTTGGAGTGGTGCTCCATCACCGACGTGATCACGACGTCGCGCTCGGGCCGGGCGTCGCGGAGCGTTCGCGCGACACGGTTCATCCCGCCGGTGGTGCCGCTGCCGACGAAGAACGCCGTGTGCGTCTCCGGATCGGCGTGGACGAAGTTCATGACCATGTCGTGCGCCCACGCGAACTCGCGCGTCGACACCTTCGCGCCGAAGTGCAGCAGGCTGTGGGTGTTCGCGTAGTACGGCTGGTAGCGATCGAGAACGTCCTGCACCACCTGGAGCCGCAGCGCGCTCGCCGTCGTGTCGAGGTAGATGCGCTTCGTCCGCTCGCCCGTCGCCAGCGGATACTCGACGTCGAGTCCGACCGCGTGCCCGCGCAGCCGCTCCAGCGCCGCGACGCCGCTGCACCCCCCGCCGTTTCGATCACTCATCGCCGACCCCCATCGACTCCACGACCAACTCGACGATGTCCCGCACGACGAGCTTGCCCTCGTTGCCGGTCGACTTCACCGCGTCCTCGAAGCGCGATACCTCGTACGGGCAGCAGACCGCGAGCACGTCGGCGCCGGTCTCGACCGCTTCGCGCACGCGGTTCTCGGAGAGGCGTTCGGTGACGTGGTCGGACATGAACCCGTCGAGCCACATGCCGCCGCCGCCACCGCCGCAGCAGTAGCTGTTCTCGCGGCAACGCCCCATCTCGATCAACTCGACGCCGGGGATCGCCCGCAGCATGTCGCGCGGCGCCTCGTACTCGCCGTTGTGGCGGCCGAGGTAGCACGGGTCGTGGAACGTGACCTTGTAGCCGAGCGGCTTCGTCATGCCGAGCTCGTCCATCCGGTCGCGCAGGAACGTCGTGTAGTGGATCGTCTCGAAGAACGTCCCGCCGAGCTTCGGATACTCCTTGCGGAACGCGTTGAGCGCGTGCGGGTCGGTCACCATGACCTTTTTCGCCTTGTAGCGCTTGAACAGCTTGATCGTGTACTCGGCGAACTCCTCGAACAGCCCGACCTCGCCGGCGAGTCGCTGGCTGTCACAGGAGCACTTCTCCTCGGCGCCGAGGATGCCGTAGTCCACGCCCAGCACGTCGAGGACCTTCGCGAGGGCGACCGATGCATCGACGCCGCGCGGGTGGTAGCTCGGGTAGCACTCGACGAACCAGAGGATGTCCGCCTTCTTCTTGTCCTTCATCAGCGGCACGTCGACGCCGTGCGCCTTCGCGGCCCTCCTCGTCCACGCGGCCCGCTTCTTCGGCGACTCGCCGAGCGGGTTTCCGTAGTCGAACGTGTTCTGGAAGACCGTCTGGAGTTCCTCGGGCACGCCCCCGTCGAGCACCGCTTTCTCGCGCACGGCCGGCATGATCTGGATCATGTCGACCTCCTTCGGGCAGACGCGGAGGCAGTTCATGCACGTCGTGCACTGCCACAGGTCGGCGCTCGTGAAGAGGTCCTGGCCGGTCTGCACGCGGCGGTAGATCCGACGGGGACCGTAATCGCCGACGGTGTTGACCGGGCACACCGGAATGCACTGCGCGCACTGGTAGCAGAACGCGAGCGACTCGCCGCCCGGCGTGTCGGCGACCTTCTCGATCAGCTCGGGCGTGTAGTCCCAGATCACGCGTTGCTCGAACATCCGGTTCCAGTGACCGGAGATGTCCATGCCCTCCTGGACCACGTGCTCCTTCTCGTGGATGTGATCCGGTTCGACGTTCGGTGCGCGGCCCATCGCTCAATCGCCCTTCGCGCGTGGTCGGTAGACGCCGAGGAGTCGCCGGGAGAACTCCGGCAGCAACGGCATCACCTGGTTGAACTCCTGCGTCATCCGCATCTTCAGCACGGTGTAGACGTAGATCGTGTAGACGCAGCTCAGGAAGACGTCGGTGCCGAACACGGAGCGGCTGAACGTCTGAAACCCGGCGGCGGGCCCGTTCTCGTGCACGAACGCGACGGCTTCCCCGACGCGCAGGTAGGTGTCGGCGTTGCCGGTGCCGTGCAGGTCGTGCGTCACCGTCGTCACGAGCGGGAGCGCGCCGGTGCGTGTGGTCGGATCCCACATCCAGCGCGTCCAGAGCCAGTGGCGATCGGGTGCCGCGAAGTGGAGCACTTCGCTCGCGAGGTCGCGGCGCGCATTCTCGTCGAGGCGCTCGGCGTTCGCCGGATCGTCGACGAACGCGCCGAACCGGACGGCCGGGTCGCCGTCGCCGTGCAGCAGCGAGCCGAGCCGACCGCGAAAGTCCTCGAGTGGCCACGCGGCCTGTAGCGACGTCGCGCGCCGACCGATCGCGAAGACGCTGCGCAGCACCGTGTACTGGTCACGCTCTGTCATCGAGTCGATCGCATCGGCGGCGAGGGTCCGCGCGAACCACGCCGACTTCTTCTCCGCGTCGGCCGTGATCGCGGCAAGCTCCGCCGCGTCGACCTTCTCGAGCGTCTCGCGCATGAACTCGAGCGCGGTTTCGGTGTCGACGACCTGGCCCATCGCGTCTACCCGGCGGCCGCCTTCGCCCGCAGCGATGCGATCGCCTTCATCGCGGCGGCGCTCGCCGACGACACGCTGTCCTCGATGTCCGCCGGCCCGGTCGCGGCGCCGCACGCGAATACGCCGTCAACGCTCGTCGTCACGGTGTTCATGCAGCCGTCGATCGTCTCGATGAAGTGATACTTGTTCTGCTCGACGCCGAAGAGCTTCGCCATCGCGCGCGTGCCGTCGCTCGCCTCCATCCCGACCGACAGCACGACGATGTCCATCGGGACCTCCATCGGCCGCCCCATCGTCGTGTCCTCGCCGCGCACGATCAGGTGGTCGCCCTTCTTGACGATCTCGGTCGCGATGCCCTTGACGTAGTTGACCTTGTACTTCTCCTGCGACGGCCAGTAGATCTCGTTCTCCCAGTAGCCGTACATCCGCATGTCGATGTAGAAGATGAACGTCTTGCAGTCGGGCACCATCTTGCGGACTTCGATCGACTCCTTGGCCGCGACGCCGCAGCACACCTTCGAGCAATACTCGTTGCCGATCTGCCGGTCGCGCGAGCCGACGCACTGGATGAAGCACAGGCGTTTCGGCGGCTCGCCGTTCGACGGCCGCACGACCTTGCCGGCCTTGAGCATCTTCTCGAGGTCGCACAGCGTGATCACGTCGTCGTGCTCGTAGTAGCCGTACTGCTGCGTCTCGCGCCCCGGATCGAAGTGGCGGAAGCCGGTCGCGAGGATCACCGCTCCGGCGACGACCTCCGACGCGGTGCCGCCGGTCTCGACGGTCACCGCGAAATCGTCGCCCCGCCGTTCACACGCGGTCACGGTCGAGTCGAGCCGGATATCGACGGTGTCGCGGTTCTCGATCGCGGCGGCCATCGCGCCCATCGCCTCGGACGCATCGCGGAAATCCGGCGTCAATGCGGCATAGTTCGAGTGCACCGGCGTGCCACCGAGCGTCGATTTCTGCTCGACGACGACCGCCGAGTAGCCGAGGTCGGCGATGCCGCGCGCGGCCTCCATGCCCGCCGGCCCGCCGCCGACGATCAGAATCGGCCGATCAGGCATCGGCGTCCTCCCAAGTCAGATACGATTTCTCGCCGCTCTTGATCTTCGCGACCGCGGCCTCGAACTCGGCCCAGCGCGCCTCGACGTCGATGCCGACCTTGCGCAGGAAGTCCTTGTTCGGTGTCGAGTGCCAGTGAAGCTGCAGGACCTTGTAGGGATGCGCACCCATTGCGAGTGCCGCGATCTGCGAGTCCGACATCACGGGAAGACCGACGTTCTTGTCGTGCGCCTTCGCCGCGAACTGGCTCTGGTCGAGGGTCGTCACGCAGCCGGTGTCGTGCGTCACGAGAATGTCCGGGTCGGCCTCCTCCTTCATCACCTCGATCTTGCGCTGCACCGCGAACGAGCGCGAGAAGTCGCGGGACACGAGGATGTGGCGGAAGCCGAAGCCGCAGCAATCGAACCACGTCGAGTAGTCGCGGACGTCCATGCCGAGCGCCTGCAGCGTCGACGTGATGATCGCGCTCCGCTGCGCACCGTAGACCTCGGGCGCGTAGACCGCGTCCTCGCCGATCAACTTGTGGTAGTGGCACGCGGGGTGGATCGTCGCGCGGACGTGGCTCATGTCGACGGTCTGGCGTGCGGCGATCTTGTCGCGCACCGCGTGGACCCACTCGCTGTAATGAACGATCTCCTCGGGGATCACGAGCTTCTTGCCGAGCTTCTCGAGGATCTTCTTCACCTGCCGCCGCAGTTCGGGGCTGTGGATCAGTTGCTGACGGGTCTCTTTGTAGTGACCGAAACTCGTCGCGCAGTGAATGATCGGGAAGTAGCCGGTCTCCGCGGCGGCGGCGAAGTTGCGCATCGCGACGGCCGCCTGCGCAGCGGCGTTCGAGGTCGCCGACGCGTAGTAGTTCCACGCGGTGCACGACGTCTGGTCGGTCGGGTCGTGGTAGTCGAGCCCGAGTTGCCGATTGAGCCAGAACACCGACGTCGAGTAGCCGGGGATGTGGCCGCATTGCCCGCAGCTCTTGTGATGCCACGTCCGCTCGATCGGGATCTTCTTCTTGCGCCCGTACTTGTTGTCCACCTCGACGTACGGCTCGGGAACCCGCTGCACCTCCCACTCGCCCTCTTTCTCGAGTTGAAAGAGGATGTCGTGGTAGTCCTCGGTCGGCGCCTGCTTGGGGTCGACCTTGAACTCGCGATCCTTCGCCCGATTGAACAGCGCACTGTGCGGAATCATCGCGTCACTTCCATCGTGAGTAGTCGGCGGCGGGGCGCCCGGAAGGCGTCAATCGAATGAGACGTCGTAGCCCTCGTCCTCGAGCTTCTCCTCCATCACGTCCTGCAGGATCATGAAGAGGCCCTCGTCGATCTCGCGGATCATGTCCATCACGCCGGTCATGTGCCAGATCAGGTAGAGTTCGGTAATCGTCTTGTCGTCGACCTTCCAACTCGTCTCGGTCGTGTGGAGGGTTTCGGGCGGAATCGCGCGACGCCACTCGTCGAGGTTGTCGGAGATGTCGTTGACGTGCGGTCCCCAGTCCGGGAACGCGTTGGCCTGCAGCATGTCCGGCGACACCTGCGTACCGGTCGCCATGATCTTGTAGACGACGCGTCCGTAGCCCTCGAGCGCCTCCTGCGCACTCGCGAGGCCGTTCTTCACCGCGACCTCGCGCATCAGCGTGATCACGCCGCCGGGCGAGTTCTTGCGCGGGCATCGGTCACACGAGAAGCACTGCGAGCAATCCCAGACGCTGTCGTTGAGCAGCGTGTAGAAGAGGTCGGCGTCTTCGCGCGCGACACACTGGGCGATCTTGCGCGGGCTGAAGTCGTAGAAGCGCGCGGACGGACACGCGGCGACGCAGATGCCGCACTCGTAGCAGCCGTAGAGGTACTCCTCGTAGCGGAGGTCCTTCTTGACCTCCTCGAAGAGGCGTTCCTTCTCCTCGTACGGGACGTCGGCGTATTGTCTTCCCGTCAGGTCCAGCGGCACGCGTTCATCTCCAATACGCCGAGCGGCAATCCGTCGCGCCGCTCATCATACTCGGAGCCCGGCGGAAATCCACGGGGCAAGCCGCGACGAAACCGTACCGCGGGGTACCGGTTTCGATTTGCGCGCGGCCGTGCGTGCCCGTAGGCTCGGACCCCGGGGAGGATCCCGGTCGATGCGTTTGCCGACGATCATCGCGCTCGTCTCGTGCGTCGCGCTCGCGGCACTGCTCGCGTGTCTCGACGGCGAGCGATGGATTCAGGCGTCGCCCTGGGACGGCGCGGTGACGATCCGCCATCGCACCGAGCCCGACCCGTGGTTCGCGGTCCCGGTTCGCCTCTATCGGTTGCGGCGCTGAGGCGCGGGCTCGAACGGCGAGCGACGCCCCTCGATGTCGACGACGTCGATCCGGTCGCCGCGAATCGACAGCGCGCGGACGCGATCGGGCTTCGTCCACGGGATGTCGATCGCGATCACGCGCCCGTCGAACAGCGGCGTGACGCGCCCGACCTTCGTGTGCCCGACGACGATCGCCGTGCCCCCGACGTGCTCGAGAATACGCGCGACGTCGTCGGCCGTCGGAGTCGGTCCGAAGTCTGCCGCGTGGCGCGGAAAGTAGCCGCGATACCACAGCGGGCCGTAGCGCCCCCAGGACAGCGCGCGCACGGCTCGGTCTCGAATGCGGTCCGGCGGCACACCGAGCACCGCGCGCATCGCACCGTTGATCGCGTCGTAGTCGAACCGCTCGTTGGCGACCGCGGGCGACAGGCCCGCGTGTACGAAGACGTATCCGCCGATGCGAACCACGCTGTTGCGCGCTCGGAGCCAGCGGCCGAGTTCGGTATCGCCGCCGAGCAATCCCGAAATCGAGACGCCGAGGCGTCTGGCGACCGCTTCGTACTTCGGTGCGGCATACCGGACGTCACCGCCCATGACCATCACCTCGTGGTTGCCGAGGACGAAGTGCACTCGACCGCCCGCCGCGCGCGCCTCGCGCGACAGCCGATAGAGCAGCCACAGCGTCTCGGTGACCTTCGTCCCCCGATCGACCATGTCGCCGACGGTCACGAGGTGCCCCTTGCCGTACGCCCAACGACCGTCGGCATCGACGATCCCGTTCTTCGTCAGAAAGCGAAGCAGGTGGTCATACTCGCCCTCGACGTCGCTGAGCACGAAGAGTCGCGCCGGCAGCTCGTGGATCGGCGCGTCCGGCTCGTGGCGCTCGAGCACGAGCCGCGCCCCGATCAGCGCCCGAAACCGCGGGAGTTCGATCGGGGCGCCCGGCTCGAACCGCTTCGTCTCGACCTGACCCGCGCGAACCCACTTCGCGACGACGCCCCGCTCGGTGTGGAAGAGATACGGCCCGTCGTCGACCGCGCCGCCCTGGGCGCCGGTCCACGACGACACGAGCCCGATCACGAGCCAAATCAGCAATCCGGCGCGCGCCGCCGTGCCGGCCCGGTCCGTCGATGTGCGAGTGTTCATGCCCATCATGATACGTCGAGGACCGCACCGACGGCATCCCGTGCGAAGATGGGGTCGCTCGGAAATCACGATGCCCTGGCGGCGTAGGCGCGCCGCCCCAAGACAGCCCAGATCCCGGACCGGAGGCGGACGACATGCTCGGTACCCTCGCTCGCGCGGCCACCGTCGCGCTCGTCACGGTCGCGACCGCACTCCCGGCGGCGGCGGAGGGCGATCCGCCGCGGGCGGCCTCCTTCCTCCCCGCGAACGTCTCGGTCGCGATCGGCCTGCGCGACGGGGACCGCCACGTCGGGGCGTTTCGAGCGCTGCTCGAAGAACTCGGCTTCGAGAAGTCCGACGCCCACCGCGCGTTCTTTCGCACACCGCAGATCCTCGGTGCCCGGATCGGACTCGGCTTGCTCGCCGCGTCGGCCGGCACGGACGAATGGGGTGCCATCGCGGCAGCGGCCGGCCGCGACGTCGCGATCGGGATCCGATGGGAGCAGCGTGCGCGAGTCATCGCCGTGCTCGTGCCCCGAGATGCGACGACCGTCGAGTTACTCCTCGAGGGTGTCACGCGTTTCGCCGGGGCCACGCCCGACGGTACGGTTGCGGGAACCGACGACCGACCGATCGCGATCACGTCGGTCCGCGGGAGGGCATTCGTCGCGACGTGCGCCGGCGTGATCCTCGTCGCGACCGACCGCGAGTCGCTCGCCGATGCGATCGCGGCCGGGCTGGGGCGCGCGCCCTCGTTCTCGGGCAGCGCTGCACACGACACGGTCGAGAACACCGTACCGACCGACGCGGCCGCATGGGCGTGGGCGGATGTCGCGACGCTGCGCACGCGCCTCGAGCGCGCAGGGCGATGGCCGACGCGGATCCCCCAACCCCTCGCGGCGTTCATCGCCGGTGGCTGGTGGCACCACTTGTCGTCGACCGATCGTGTGATCGCGTGGGCGCTACCGACCGCGCCGCGCCGCCTGACGGTCGAAGCACGGGTCGACGGCGACGCGATGCCGTCGAGTCACGAGGGCTTCGTCGCGCCCGCGTCGCCCGACTGGTCGGCCCGCGAGATCCCGGGCTACGTGGGCGAAGTGTCGGTGACTCGCGATTGGGCGACGCTACTCTCGAACCGGGAGACACTCCTCGACCGTGCCGGCGCCGGCACACTCGCGAAGTTCCTCACGAACGCGGGCAACTTCCTCGGCGACGTCGACCTCGTGGACGACGTGCTCCCCCACGTGCGCGGCACGACGCGCGTCGTCGCCGCCGAGCAGACGTTCGAGGCGACCCCGACGCCCGCGCTGCCGGCCTTCGCACTGGTCACCCCGCTCGCGGATGGAGACGGTCGCCTCGCACGTCAACTCGAGAAAGCGGCTCAGATCGCGTTCACGTTCATCAACTACCAGGCGATGCAACAGAAGCGCCCGACGTTCATGATGGACACCGGTCGCTACCGCGACCACCGCGTGCTCTCGACGTTCTTCGACGAGACGCCGGCGACGCCGCCGATCCGCTTCAACTTCCGGCCCGCCGTCGCGCGGATCGCCGATCACTACGTGATCGCGACATCGCGGGAGTTGCTCGAACACGTCGCCGATCGCGTCCTCGACGCGACGCGGACCCCGGCACCATCGCCGCCGCCTGACCGACTCGCGATCATCGGCGCGCCGGTGGCGCGCCTGTTGCGTCTGAACCGCGAGCAACTCGTCACCAATCGCATGCTCGACGAGGGCGTCGACCGTCGCCGCGCGGCGCGCACGGTCGACGGCTCGATCGCGCTGCTCGACTTTCTCGGTGGGGCCCGCCTCGCCGCGACGACGGGCGACCGCGGCACCCGCCTCGCCTTCACCATCGACCTTACGGCGCCCCCCCAGACACCGACACCACCGTCATCGGGGAGCGCCCGATGAACGGGGCGGGCGATCCGCTCCGGCCGTTCGCCGCGTCGAGCGCGACGCCGTGGGACCACGCCGCCGCCACGCACCTGCTGCGGCGCGCCGGCTTCCGCCCCACGATGCAGGAGATCGAACGCGCTGTCGGGGCGGGCGTCGACGCGACCGTGGATCGGCTCGTCGACGGAGAGCCGGAGGCACGGCGCGCGAGCGAGCTCGACGCGCTCGGCGACGGCATCGCACGCCGCGGTGAACTCGACCGACTACGCGCGTGGTGGCTCCAACGGATGCGCTACACGACGCGTCCCCTGCACGCGCGGCTCGCGCTCTTCTGGCACGGCCACTTCGCGACCAGCGACCGAAAGGTGAAGAGCCCCACGCTGATGCTCGCCCAGCTTCGCACGATCGAGGCGCACGCACGCGGCCCGTTCGGCGCAATGCTCCGCGCGATGTCGCGAGACCCGGCGATGATCGTGTGGCTCGACGGCGACGAAAACGTGAGGGGACGCCCGAACGAGAACTACGCGCGCGAGTTGTTCGAGCTGTTCACGCTCGGCGTCGGCCACTACTCCGAGCGCGACGTGCACGAAACGGCCCGTGCGTTCACCGGTTGGCACCAGCGCCGCGGCACATTCGCGTTCCGTCCCCGCAGCCACGACGGTGGGGACAAGACGATCTTCGGCGAGACCGGACCGTTCGATGGTGACGACGCGGTCCGACTCGCACTCGCGCAGCCTGCGGCGAGTCGATTCCTCGCGGCCAAGCTGCTTCGCGAGTTCGTGACGCCGACACCGAACGAAGTACTCGTCACCGCGCTCGCGCAGGTGCTGTGGGAGAGCGACTTCGACGTCGGCGCGACGCTGCGCCGGCTCCTGAAGAGCACGGCGATGTTCGATCCGGCCCACCGTCGCACGCGCATCCCCTCGCCGGTCGAGTTCGTCGTCGGTGTCGCGCGCTCGCTCGAGATACGGACACGCGGTCCCGTGCTCGCACGAGCGATCGCACGCATGGGCCAGCGCTTGTTCGAACCGCCGTCGGTCGAGGGGTGGCCCGGGCACCGGCATTGGCTCGACTCGACGACGATGCTCGTGCGGCTCAACGCGGCAGTCGCGGCGACCGCTCCCGGGTCGGCCGATCGCCTCGCCCGCCGATACGCGTTGCGGAACAGTGCTGCGGCGCGTCGTTTCGCGACGACGATCGCGCTCGACGGTGCCCCGAGCACGGCGCTCGCCGAGCGATTGCACGCCCTCGACGGCACCCCGAGCGCGGTGCTCGCTTCGGCGCTGCGCATCGCGCTCACCGCGCCCGAATACCAGCTGGCTTGACCGAGGAGACGCCGATGACACTCACGCGCCGCGACTTCCTGACCCGCTCGCTCGCCGGCTCGACGATCCTCGCGACCGGAGCGACGCTGCCGGGGTTCCTCGCACACACCGCCCGCGCCAGCGCGGGATTCGGTCCCGGGCGCGAACGCATCCTCGTCGTCGTCGAGATGAACGGCGGCAACGACGGGCTCAACACCGTCATCCCGTTCCGCGCGGACGACTACTACCGCGCACGGCCGACGATCGCGTTGCCGCGTCCCGACGTCCTCACCCTCGACGACCACCTCGCACTGCACCCGGCGATGCGCGCCTTCGCACGCCTGCACGAGCGCGGCTGGCTCGCGGTGTGCGAAAACGTCGGCTACCCGAACCCCGACCGCTCCCACTTCCGCTCGATGGACATCTGGCAGTCCGCGTCGCCCTGCCCCGAGGAGTCGCGAACCGGGTGGCTCGGCCGCGCGGTGGACCGAAGCGAGCGCGTCGACACACCGCTCGCGCTGCACCTCGACGGCACCGCGCTGCCCGCGGCGCTACGAACGACGACGCGGGCGGTGCCGTCGATCGAGGCGATCGACGCGTTCCGGCTCGACGGCGACGCCGACGCGATCGAACGCGCTGCATCCGCCGACCGCGCGGACGCGAGCGCCGACCTGCAGTTCGTGCAACGAACAGCGGTGTCGAGCTGCCGACAGGCGCGCCGACTCGCAGCGCTCGGCGTCGACCCGGATGCCGCGGCGCGGTACCCGGCCCACGGCCTCGCGAACCGACTCGCACAGATCGCGCGGCTGATCGGCGCGGAGTTCGGTCCGCGCGTCTACTACACGTCGATGGGCGGCTTCGACACGCACGCCCGCCAGCTGGCGACCCACGCGTCGCTGCTCACCGAACTCGCCGAGTCGATCGGTGCGTTCTTCGCGGACCTCGAGGCGCGCCGCCTGCACGAGCGCGTCGTCGTGATGACGTTCAGCGAGTTCGGCCGACGCGTGGACGAGAACGGCAGTCAGGGCACCGATCACGGCGCGGCGGCACCGATGTTCGTCGCGGGCCCGGGCGTACGTGGCGGCATCGTCGGCGGCGTGCCGGACCTCGCCGACCTCGGCCGTGGCGATCTGAAGCACCACGTCGACTTCCGCTCGGTCTACGCATCCGTGCTCGACGACTGGCTCGGAATCCCGTCGCGAGCGATCCTCGGCGCGTCGTTTCCCGGCCTACCGATCCTCCGCAGCTGACGACGAACACCACGCGACGAGCGCGCGCCGAAAGCGTTCGTGCTCGGCGAGTGCGCGCGCGTAGTCCCGTTCGCTGCGGCCCCCCTTTTGACGCATCACCCGGACGAGCGCCGCCCGGTCGCGGGCGGGCCACGACTCGACGTCGTCGAGAAGCGCGACGAGCGGCGACAGTCGTCGGAAGCTCTCCCCCTCCGCGCGCGGCCACGAGCCACGATCGCGAACGCCGAGACGTCGTGCGGTCTCGGTCGCGATCCGCGCGACGGCGGCGCGCCGACTCCTGCCCGAACGACGCCCGAGTAGGTCCGTGACGCCGAGCGCGAGTGTGCCGAGGTGCGCCTCGTCGAACGCGCGCGCCGGTCGGTCGCCCGGGAGTCGCAACGCGATCGAACCGGTCGCGAGGCGGCGCAACGTCGCCCGATCGGAGCGGTGACCGGGTCGCCGCGTCCGCGCCGCCACTTCGCGCTCGGCGAGCGCCGCGAGTGCCGGCACGAGCGGACGGAAGCCGAACTTGTAGTAGAACCAGAACGCGCCGCTGTCGATCGCCTCACGGTTGTCCGCCCCGATCTGATACGACCCGACGACATACCGCGTCGTGCCGAAGAGCGCTCGCCCGACACGCAACACCTGAGCGAACAACTGCGCGGCCTCGCCGGCACGCCGATACGGCTCGAACACGTTGAGCCCGGTGTTGGCCTGACCGAACAGCGGGCTGATGCCGCCGTATGCGACCGGCACGCCGTTCTTGCACGCGATGTAGGCGTAGTTCGCCTCGAGGCTCAAGCGATCGGCTGGCCGAACCCCGACGACGAGCACCTGGATGCCGCGACCGCAATCGGCGAGGTAGATCTCGTCGAGGTTGGGCCGATTGAATGCGAAGACCTCGCGCCCGCGCGCCGTGAGTGTCGCGACCGCGAAGCGGACGAGCTGCGCGGCCGCGGCACGCCCCACCGGCGCGAGCCCCGACAGCGGCGCGCACACCGCGCGAACGGGGTCACGCGGGCTCGGCAGTGCGCTGCGATAGGCGACGCGTCGCGGGCCGAGTCGCCCGAGGGTCGCGTGCGTGATCGCCCCGCGGGATTCGCGCAAGTCCCAGACGATCGGCGGCGCGACGTCGTTCCACACCTGCGCGTACGGCGACGCCGAACCGGGAAGCGCGGCGAGTTCTCTCATCAGCCAGTCGAGGTCGGTGCCCGGTCCGCCGCCGCGCGCGCGACGGATCCACGCCCGCGTCTCGACCGTCTGGTCGTCGAACGTCTGCTGCTCGGCGTGCGCGATGATCTGCATCAACAGCGCGTCGAGTACGGCGGGATCGTCGATCGCGAGCCAGTCGAAGTCGACCTCGCCCGGAAACGCGCGAACGAGCGCCGACGCGGCGTCGAAGGGAAACGTCACCGCCATCTCGGTGCCGGCGAGCCCGGTCGACACGAGCCGCTCGCGTGTCGAAATGGAGACCCGCTCCGCGAAGGACGCGAGCACCCGCGTCGCGGCGCGCATGCTCGCAGCATCGTCCGGGTACGCACGCACGAAACACGCCAGGTCGTGCGCGCGACGATGTTCCGCGACCGTGCGAGGCGAGCGCTCCGCAAGCGCGGACAGCGCTTCACGTCGTGCGGCAACGGCAGGCGCCGAGGCGTCGCCGAGGGTCGCGAGCGCGCGGTCGAGCCGCGCGCGCAGCGTAGGTGCAGATCGCGTTGCCACGCGCGATCGGAAGCAAAGCCCATGCCGTCAGCCGATCCCCGGGTATCGGGGTGCGTAGGGACACCTGGGGCGTGTTCAGCGAACGATGCGGACCGTTCCGCGCAACACCCGCGCGACGCGGCGCGCGGTCCGTGGCCCTGCGTCAGATCTCGAAGCCGTCGACGTGGTCGCAGGCCTTGAGGTCTTCGGCTTCGATGCGGGCGCGGTAGGCGTCGACGGCGGGTTCGCCGGTCAGCATCTCGGCCATCTCGGCGTCGAGGTCGGACGGCTTCATCTTGACGATCCAACCGGCCTTGTAGGGGCTGCGGTTCACGACGGTCGCATCGGTCGCGAGTTCGCCGTTCACCTCGACGATTTCGCCGGAGAGGGGCGACTTCACCGGGCCGACCCACTTGCTGCTCTCGACCGTCGCGACGGGCTTGCCCTTGGCCCGGACGGCGCCGACCTTCTTCGGCTTCGCGTGCAAGAGCGGCCCGGCGAGGTTCTGGGCGACGTCGGTCATCCCGATCGTCGCGGTCCCGTCGTCGTTCAGGCGCACCCAGGTGTGATCCCCGACGCTGTAGTGCAGATCGAGCGGCAGCGCGCACCCGCGCACTTCGGAGTGATCGGCCATCGACTTCGGTCTCCTCGAACGGACTCCCGGGTAGGCGCGGGCCAGCCGCCGGCGCGAGCGCCATGATACGGATCGGGCGGGCCGGCGTCGACACCGCCGCGCCGACGTGCGATGCTGGACGATGTGACAAGGCCGAACAGAGCACTCGCCGGACTCGTCGTCATCGTCGTGGCGGCCTTCGCCGGCGCGCAGGAGGACGCGACGCCGGCGACGCACCGCGAGCAGGCTCTGGTCACCGACTTCGAGTCGGGGCCGATCCCCCAGCCCGACCGCGGCGATGTCTCGTGGATCGACGACGCGCCCGACGGAACGCGCGCGTTGCGGTGGACGCTGCGCCGCGATCGCGAAGCATTCGCGAGGCTCCGCCTGCCGATCCCGGAGCGCGATTGCGGCACGTGCGGTGCGCTCGCGTTCTGGGTGCGGACCGACCGTCCGCTCGCGTCGGGCAAGGTCGTCGTGCAGATCCCGCACGACGGCGACGCGCGACTCTGGTTCCGGCTGCCGGCGCTCCCCGGCGACGGCCAATGGCGACGGGTCGGGTTGCCGGTCGACGCGTTCGCCCACATCGGCAAGATCGACCCCGGCGACCTCCGGGAGGTGTGGCTCGAGGTGCATCCTCCCGATGGCACGACGACGATCGACTTCGACCGCGTCGCGTTCCTCGGTGGTGGCCGGCGGTGGCTCCGGCGACGGCCCGAGCCGATCGACTTCGAGGATCCGCTCCGCATGCCGCACGTCGACCCGGCGCACGGTTCGATCTCGATCGAACGCGAGGAAGACGGCAGCGGACACTTCGGCCGCTGGCAGACGGGACGCCACGGCACGACGATGTGTTTCCTCAACGTGCGACCGCTCCCGAGCGCGGCCGAGGACTACGGGATCCTCGCGCTGCGGCTACGCGCCTCCGAGCCGACACGCAACCCGATCCGCGTCTGGATCGGCAGCGCCCGCGGCGGCTCGGTGTCGATCGACGTCGCCCCCCCGGGCTCCGATTGGACCGACTACCGCATCCCGCTCGCGTTCGCACAGTCGTGGGACGAACGCTACGGCGGTCCGGCGACCTACATCGGGATCGGGGTCGTCACGAACGACCGCGACATCGCGATCGACATCGACGACGTGCACTGGACCGGCCGACGCGGCTGGGTGCCGCGCCGTCGCCCGGTCACGACGTTCGCGAAGCCCGGCGACGTCGAGTCCGCACTCGGATGGCCGCGCGGCGTCGAGCGCGCCCAGCGCGACAACCGCTGGGGCATCGCGTGGACCGCTCCGGCAGGCGAACCGGCCGAGTTGCGGCTGCGATGCGCGCCGTTCGACCTTCGCCCCTACAAGGCGATCACGCTGCACCTCTGGTCGGCGGAACCGGTCGCCCTCGGCCAGTTTCAGATCGTATTCCGCGAGGACCCGGAGTGCGGCTACGGCCTGCTCGGGGAGATCCGCTGTCGCATCCCGCCCCTCGAGCGCGGCTGGAACGCCGTGCACATTCCCTTCGAGCGCATGCACTGCGACGAGTACGCGACGTTCGCGTGCGTCAGCGAGATCGGGATCCGTCGCACACGGCGACGGTTGGCCGAGGACCGAACGCTCGTCGTCGGCGGCCTCGACTGTATCGAGGGCCCGCGCCGTGGCACGCGGTGGACGAAGGCGATCGACGAGCGGATCTGGCGGGAAGTCCGGCGTGGCGACGACGGCGCCGAGACCGTCGCACGGGTATTGCACACCTTCCGCGGCACCGACGGCATCGACGTCCGGTTGTCGATCGTCCAGTCGCTGCGCGCGCTCGGTCCGCGTGGAGCGGCGCGCCTCATCCCGCTCGTCGTCGACCCGTCTCTCGCGGTCCAGGTGCGCGCGTCCTTCGCATTGCAACGTTTGGGTCCGCGCGCCAAGTCGATCGTGCCGGCGCTCGTCGCCGCGATCGGCACGAACGAGGAAGACGTGGCCCACGAGGCGTTCCACGTCTTGCTCCGCCTCGGACCCGACGGCGAACGCGCGCTCGTCGACCTCGCCCTCAACGAGGCCGAAGCGGTGCGCGAAGGCGTCGCCCACGCGATCCGCAACGAGTCCGACGCACCCGAATCGCTGCTCGGCGCGCTCGCCAAGCGCTTCACCGCCGACACGGATGCCGCAAGAGCGACGCGGGTCGGCGAAGTGCTCGCGGGTGTCGGCGATGCGGGTCGCGCCGCGCTGCGCGACGCACTCCCGGGCGCGGGTACCGCGCGTCGGATGCTCGGCCTGCGACTGCTCGGCAAGCGAGCGACGACCGCGGAACTCATCGCCACGATGGACGGTCTTCCGCTGGAGGAACGCGTCCAGATCGCGATCGACGTGCTCGCGAGCCGTGCGTTCCAGCCGCGCGGTTCTTCCGCGATGCTGCAGATGATCGGCGCCGGCAAACTGCCACGCCGGTTCCTCGAGGGACGCGTACCGAGCGACGCATCGAACGAGAACGCCGAATACATGCGCCGAGCGCTCGCCGTCGTGATCGAGGCGATCGAGGGCGACGAGACCGCACCGCGCACCCATGCACTCCAGGCGATGACGCGACTGCCGTACGTGCGCGACGACCTGCTGCCGTCGGTCATCCGCGGTTTCCCGCGGTTCACGACCGGAGAGCGCCTGGCCGCATTGACGGCGATCGCGACGATCGACGCGCCGGAGCCGGAGCTCTCGCCCGTATTCGAACACGCGCTCGGCGCCGACGACGCGCCGACCCGGGCCCGCGCGATGCAGGCCCTGGCGGAGAACCGACGGCTCGCTCTGCTGTTCCCCGACCTCGTCGCCCGCGGCATCGGCGACGACGACGCGACCGTGCGCATGCACGCGGTCGACGCCGCGTCCTCCCTTCGGCGCCCGTCCAGCGAGATCGAACGCGCGCTGTCGGCCCTGATCGACGCGGATCCGGCGACCGAGCAGACCTACCGCGCGCTCGTCGCGATGCGCGGCGTCGCTCGCTACGAATCACCGGATGCGGCGAAGCGCCGCGCCGCCGAGGGCTACCGTGCATGGGTCGCGAAAGCCGAAGCCGTCTGCCGCAACCGACTCGGGGGCGCGGCCACCGATCGCGAGCGCGTGGAAGCGCTCGACCGGCTGATCGGCACGGTCGGCCACGACGCGATCCCGCTGCTCTGCGCCCAACTCGACGACGAGAAGACCGAGTTCGTCGCGGGCGTGGCCGAGCGGCTCGTCGCGCTCGGTGATCCGTCCGCGCTCGACGCACTGCGCGCGCGGCTCGACCATCCGACCCTCGCGACGCGTGCGATCGTGATGGCCGCGATCGTCGCGATCGCTCCCGACGGCGGCGCGGCCGACGTCCGGCGCGCGATCGCGAAGGCCGAACCCGAGGAACTGGTCGCGTTGCTGTCGCTGCTGTCGACGATGCGGGTGCCGGACACCGGCTCCGCCATCGCCGAGACGCTCACCGGCGGCGACTTTCGGATCCGGTTCGCCGCGCTGAACGCCCTGACCCGCAACGGTAGCTCGGCGCACGTGCCGGCGATCCTGCGGCTTCTCGACCGCTTGCGCGCCGGCCCCGGCGCAGCGAATCGGTTCAACGCCTACGTGCGGATCGGCGCGATGCAGACGATCGGCCGGCTCGACGCCGAAGGTCAGGCGGAGACCCTGCGCGCGTTTCTCGACAACGACGCGAGTGCTCAGGCGATCGGCGGTGATCCGCGCCAGGCCTTCGTAGACACGCTCGTTCGCATCCAGGACCCGGCGACGCGAGCGACGCTCGTGAAGGCGGAGATCTGGTTTCCGGTCAACTGGTACGTCGCGCCCGCGGCGATGCGGCGCCTGGACGCGGCGGAGATCCCGGCGGCCGAGTGCACCGACAGCCGGTGGGCCGACCTCCTGCCGAGGATCGCCGACGCGATCGACGTCGAGTTCCACGCCGACGTTCCGATCCGCGGGTGGACCGAGGGCACGATCGCGTTCACCGGCGGGTTCACGACGATGCTCCTCGCGACCGGTCGCAGTCGCCCGGCGCTCGAGTTGCTCGCCGCATACGCGGAGGTCTCGGGCCACATCGTGCTCGTCGAAGCGGGTGCGATCCGCGTCGTCGACGAGGCCACCGGCATCCGCCGGTTGCGTGCCCACGGACGCCGCGACCGCTGACGAAGCGGGTCAGCGCGTGAGCGTCGCCCCCTCGCGCAGCGTGTAGTAGGCGTCGGCTTCGACCTTCTCGAACCGCACGACGGTCCCACGCCGATCGGGCCACCGCACGATCACCTCGTCCACGACCGCGCACGCGCCCAAGCCGAAGTGGAGGGTCTTGCCGTCCTGGTGCCCCGCGTGTCCCTGCCCGCCGTACACTTCGCGGGTCTGCGTGACGTCGCCGATGCGCACCTGCACCCGCGCGCCGATCGCGCTGCGGTTCGCACCGCCGGGCCCCTTCCCCTCGAGGCGAAGTGCGAACCAGTGGTTGCGGTGGCCGACGTCGTTGCGGAAGAGCCGCACGTTGAGATCCCGCCCCTCCCGCTGCGCTTTCGTCAGTCGATTGTTCGACGTGCCGACGACGATGTCGACGTCGCCGTCGCGATCGAAGTCCGCGAGACTGATCTGTGTGGCGTTGCGCAAGTCGAATCCGGCCCGGGCGGTCACGTCCTCGAACGTGTGATCCGGTTTCTGCCGAAACAGGCGCAGGAACTGGTCGTCCGGGTAGTCGCTCGACGCGAGCAACAAGTCGAGCAGGCCGTCGTTGTCGTAGTCGAGCCACCCCGCGTGGATATCTCCCTCGTTCCAACGCTCGACCTCGTGTCGACGCTCGATGCCGCGCCGCTCGCGCCGGAACGCGAAGTCGTGCTCGGGCCCGAGGTTGACCAGCAGCGACGAGCGATCCGACGACGGCCCGGCCCACGCGTGGCAGATCTCGGCGAGAAAGACGTCCATGTCGCCGTCGTTGTCGAAGTCCGCGACCGCCGCATCGAACGTGTTGCCGTTCGCGCGGAACGGCCGCTCGGCGCGACGTCGCGTCCACGGCGGGTAGCGTCCGTGACGCACCGCGTCTCCGTCGAAGCCCACGCGGGCCGCGACATCGACGAAGGTCCCGCCGGCGCGCTGCCGCCACAGCACGTTCCACTGTCGGCCGTACGCGCAAACGAGCAGATCCTGTCGGCCGTCGTTGTCGACGTCGGTGTGCGCCACGCCGTAGGTGGGACGGTGGCCGGCACGCGTGCCCTTGCGATCGAGGTCGAGCAGCTTCGCTCGCTTCGTGCGCTCCTGGAAGCGGCCGTCGCCCCGTCCGCGAAAGAGGCGGTCGGGGTAGGCTGCACGCGACCGTCCGTAGTCGCGATACTGCGCACCCGTGAACAGGTCGATACGGCCGTCGCGGTCGACGTCGACGAACGCCGCCGCGGCAATCGTGTCGGGAAAGCGCTGCAGGTCGGACTTCGGGGCGAGTTCGAACCGCCAATCGCCGCGATTGAGCAGCACCTCGTTGCGGTCGCCGTGATCGTCCGGCTTGTCGCGACTGCGCTCGAGGTCGCAGAACGCGCCCGTGAAGACGTCCTCCCGCCCGTCGCCGTCGACGTCGGCCGTGACGAACAGACTCACGACGCGCCCCATGCGATCGCGGCCGCGACGTGACGCGAGCACGCCGGATGCTGCCGTTCGCTCGACGAATCGCCGTCCTTCTCCTTCGGCGGCGACGTTCGCGAAGATACGGAGTCCGTCGGTCGCGGTCGCCTTGCGCGCAGAGAGCAGCACGAGGTCCGGCCAGCCGTCGCCGTCGAGATCGGTGAAGCCCGAGCGAAACGCCTGCAGGTCGAGTCCCACGGATCGGGCGACGTCGGTGAACGCCGGTTGCGGGTCGGCCTCCCGACCCACCGGACGCTCGAACAGGCACCCGACCGGTTGCGTGCGCCGCCACGCGGGCGGGTCGCCCGCCACGATGCTCGTGACGACGTCGCGAAGATCGTGCGTACGCGGACGCGGACGCGGCACCCCGATACGCACCCACGAGTCGTCGATGCGCCCCCGGTAGACGGGCCGCCCGGCCGCGTCGAAGACGAACGCCTCCGGCACGTGGGTCGGCCCGAGGTGCGCGGCGAGCGTGCCGTCGCCGTCGAGCAACACCGGAAATGCGATGCGAAAGCGATCGCGATGGCGCTGTGCGGTCGCGCGTGTCGCCGCGGCGTCCGAGACGACACCGAAGAACGCGACGTCGCGCGCGGACGTCGCGATCGCGTTCAGCGTCGGCACGTAGCGGTTGCTGATCGGACAGTCCGTGCCGAGCACGACGAGCACGAGCCCGCGCGTGTCGCCGAGGCGGTCGAGGCGAACGGGACGACCGTCGATGTCGTGCCCGTTCCACGCCGGTCGACTCGGCTCGGCCTGCGCAGCGAGCCCTTGCCCGAGCGTCGAGAGGACGACGCACCAAACGGCGATCGACGACACCCGCATCGCCGCGCGACGTGCATGCGTGCGAGAGCCCCCGAGGAATCCCAGGTCGACGAACATCGCGCCTCCGCGTGCGGTCCGGCGTCACGCTACCGTACGAGGGCCGACGCGCCAAGTGACGGTCCGCCCTTGCGGGAATCGACGGCCCCGGCCTACCCTCGAAGCGAGGAGGACCCGATGCGCATTCGCTCGACTCGACCGCCGGCCTTCATCGCGGCCGCGCTGCTCACCGCAACCGTCGCCGCCGCCCAGGGCAAGGGGGTGTGGGAGACGCGACCGTCGCTCGCGATCCCACGACAAGAGGTCGCCGCCGCCGTACTCGACGGGCGCGTCTACGTCGCCGGCGGGCTCGGGCGCGATACGAGTGCCCTGTCGAGCGTCGAACGATTCGATCCGTCGACGAACCGTTGGACGCGCGTCGCCGACCTGCCGGTCACGCTGCACCATTTCGGGCTCGCCGCACTGGGCGGCAAGCTCTACGCGATCGGCGGCTATACGCGCAGCTTCAGCACGCACAGCGCCGCGGTGTTTTCGTACGACCCGTCGAACGATCGCTGGTCGACCGTCGCGCCGCTGCCACGTCGACGCGGATCGCCGGTCGCGACGACGATCGGCAACCGGATCTACGTCGTGGGTGGCGTGGTACCGGGCGCGGGCGTCGTCGGCGACCTCACCGCATACGACCCGACGACCGACCGGTGGACGACGCTCGCGTCGATGCCGACGCCCCGCGAGCACCTCGCGGCCGCGGCCGTCGGCGGCGAGTTGTGGGTCGCCGGTGGGCGCGCCGGCGCAAACTTCGCGATGCTCGAATCCTACGACCCGACGCTCGACCGCTGGCGTCGCCACGCCGACATGCCGACCGCGCGGGGCGGCAACGGCGGTGCCGAGCTCTTCGGTCGCCTGGTGGTCGTCGGCGGCGAGGGAAGCCGCATCTTCCCCGAAGCCGAGGAGTACGACCCCCGCACGGACACGTGGCGTACGCTGACGCCGATGACGATCGGACTGCACGGGATCTACCCGGTCCGCGTCGGCGACGAGATCTGGGTGCCCGGCGGCGGCACCGTGCCCGGTTTCGGCGCGACCGACGCCGTGCTCGCGTTCCGCTTCCGCCGCCCGACGGCATCGGTGCGCGTGACGCCGTCGCCGGTGCCGCGAAGCGGCACGATCACGCTCGCCGCCGGCGTCGCGAACCCCGGCCGCACGCGCGCGGTCGACGTCTACCTCGGCTTCGCCGGCCCGGCCGGGCTCGCGTTTTACGACGCCAACCTGCAGTTGCGGCCGTTCCCGGCGACGCCACGCGCCTTCCGCGGCCTCGTCGTGCCCGAAGGCGTCTCGATTCCGCCGGTCCCGATCGCGTCGCTGTCCGCCGCCCCGATCCCCGCCGGGACCTACGCCGCCTTCGTCATACTTACCGCCGCAGACGCGTTCGTCGACGGCCGCGTCGAACCGGGTGACCTGCTCGCCGTGTCGAGCACGTCCTTCACCGTTCAGTGACGAGCGTCACGTCGAGCGGCTGCTCACCGACGACGAGGCGTACGTCGTGTCGAACGGTCGCGTAGTCGTCATGGGTGACCTCGACGCGATACGCGCCCGGCGGGAGGAAGCGCCGTACGAGGACACCGGCGTCGTCGCTGTGGAACAGGTCGTGCTGCAGCTTCTTCCAGTCGCGCGGTCCGCTGTCGACGCCCTGCTTCGCCATCGCGCGCAGGTGGCGCGTCGTGTCGGGAGGGAACACGGTGCCGTCGGGGCGGAAGATCTGCACGCGTGCGCCGGCGATCGGCTTCCCATTCGCACCGCGAGCGACGATCCGTAGGGTTGCCGCCGCGTCGGTCGCGACGACCTCGACCTCGGTCACGCTGCCGGGCTCGACGGTCACGACACGCTCGGCGTCGGTCATGTCGTCGTGGCGCGTGCGAACGACGAGGCGACCCGGTGGGACCGATCGCACCTCGAAGCGCCCGTCGGCGTCGGCGAAACGCGGCGAGCGACCGACGCGTCGCCCACCCTCGGCGAGGAGATAGACCTTGGCACGGGCGAGCGGTGCACCCGAGGCCGTGACGACGCGCCCCCGGACCGTGCCGCCGGGGACGAGTCGCAGCTCGACGAACGGCGCCGACGCGCCGCATCGCACCTCGATCAGCCGGGGCTCGACCGTCACGCCGGCTTCTGCGCTCGACGCCTCGACGAGCCAGCGTCCCTCGCGCAGCGGAAACGAGAAACGACCGTCCGGATCGAGGCAGGAACGCGACGGTCCGCTCCAGCGCACGGGTTGCCCCGGCTGCCAGCCGTCGGGCAGCGTGTGCACGCGCACGTCGAATCGCTCGACCGGGGCGCCGGTCGCGTCGACGACGCGCCCCGTGATCAACGGCGGCAACGGTGGAAGCACGATCGTGACCGTCGGCGGCGCGGCGGTCGCGACGAACGGCTCGCACCGGCCACGCGAGTAGCCGGGCTTCGTCGCACCGATCGCGACGCGGCTGCCGACGACGCGATCGAGCGTGAAGCGGCCGTCCGCACCGCTGACCGCCGAACCACTCGCGATCTCGGCCATCTCGATCGGGTGACCGTCCGTGTCGACGACGACGCCGTGGACCGAGACGACGTCGGCGACCGTGCGCATGACGCTCGTCGATCGACCGGCGACCAACTCGACGACCGGCGGATCCCCCTCGAAGCGGGGCCACCCCTGGATGGCCGCGGCGACGCGGTAGCGCCCCGCCGTAACGCCGTCGAACCGGATCCTCCCCGACTCGTCGGTTCGCCCGTGCAGCCGGACCTCGGCCAGCGACTTGCCGATCGTGTCGACCGATTCGGCGACGACGCGGCTGTCGCCGGCTGGTGCGCCGGACGCGGTCCGGACGACGACGTCGAGCCCGCACGCACCGTCGACGGCTACCGCGCCGACGTCGTGCGTCATCCCGGCGTCGACGGTGAACGGACCGACCCGTCGCACGGCTGCGCCGTGCACGACGTGGAGCACATGGCGCTTGCCGAGGCCGTGCACCGCGATCGCGAACCGCCCCCGCGCGTCGCTCGTCGCCTGACCACGCCGCGACCGATCCCAGTTGACGAGCGAAACCCGCACCCCGTCGATCGGCGCACCGGTCGCGTCGTGCAGCGTGCCGGTCACCGTACCTACTCGATCCAGCCTGACCTCCGCGCACGCGTCGAGCTTCACCTGTTGGGTCGCGAAACCGTCCGCATCGACCGTGACGGTGCCGCGCGCGGGAGCGCCGACGAGTCGAAACACGCCGGCCGCATCGCTGATCGCCGGCGCGAGTTCGCCACACCGCACGCGCGCACCGACGATCGGTCCGCCGTCGCTCGCACGCACGACCCGGCCTTCGACCGTGCGACCCCGCGACAGCGCGAGCACGAGCGTCGTCCGACGACCGGCAGCGATCGACAGCCACCGCCTCGTGATCGGTCGATGGCGCGGCGAGACGACGCCGACCGAAAACGCCCCCGGAGGCAGGTCCGCACACGTGACGCGACCGGCGCCATCGACGGGCAGTGCGATCGCCTGCATCGCTCGCGTGCGCGGGTCGTGACACCAGAGCGTCAACTCGCCACTGCCGATCGGCGTCCGGTCGACCGCGTCGACGATCGTCACGTCGAGGACCCCCGGCGCGACGAGCCGGAACGCACGGCTGCGGCCGACCACGACGCGGGCGCCGTCGCGAGCCAGACCGGGCTTCGTCACCCACACGATGAACTCGCTGCCGTGCTTGCGGAGACCGGTGATCCGAAAACGACCGTCCGCGCCGGTCTCGGTTCGCACCAACGACACACGCCGGTGGACGACCTCGACCCGGGCCCCGGCGACGGGGTTGTTCGCCGCGTCGCTGACGCTCCCGGCGATGAAGTCGTCGCCGTCGACCGGCGCGACGGCAGCGACCGCGGGCGGCGGCGAGTCGGCTCGCTCGGTCGGCTCTGCCGCCCCGGCCGGCGCCAGTACCGGTGCCGACTCGTCGCGTTCGACGGCTTCGGATGCAGCCGTCACGTCATCGGATACGGTGTCGACCGCCGTCGGGGGCGCGGTTCGATCGACGACGATCCACCCGACGAGTGCGAGCGCGGCGACCACGCCGACGATGCCCTTCCCCTTGCTGCTCATCACGACTCCCTTCCAGCCGAGTGCCGCCGTCGTGCGCACGAGCGGCGCATAGGCCGCCATCCACGCGCGACGCGTGCCGTGCCGCGATTCCAGCGTCCGCCGCAGTCGATCGAGGCCGCGGTGCAATCGCGTCCGCACCGTCGAGACCGGCACGCCCTGCTCGCGCGCGATCGCCGACGGAGACCGGTCGTCGAGGTAGCGCAGCGCGACCGTCGAGCGATACGGCTCCTCGAGCGCGAGCACCGCGTCGATGACCGCGCGCAGGCGCTCCGCGCGCTCGGCACCGGCCGGCGCCTCCCCGGCCGCGGACACGCGCCGCGCACCGGCTTCGCGTTCGTGTGCGCGCCGACGACGCTCGCCGCGGTGCCAGCGCCGCGCCAGATTCGCGGCGATGCCGCGCAGGTAGCCGCGCCCGTCGCCATCGGCGTCGAGTGCAGCGATCCGCGTCTCCTGCAACACGTCGCGCGCGGCGTCCTCGTCGCGGACCAGGCGCCGGATCAACGGCAACAGCCGTTCGGTGTCGGCGAGCAGTCGTTCGAGCCGAAGCGTATCGTCGTGCGCCATGCCCCCACCGTGCCCGCTCCCGGGCGGTACGACTCACCCAATCTGCGAAATTCCGTGCGGCCCGCGGTAGACTGGGCGCCGTCACCAGTCGGGAGGCGATGCCAATGACGGACGCACATCGATCGACGGCCGCCGCGTGGCCGGCGCTCCACGTCGAGCGCTGGATCGACACGGTCGAGACGCTGCACATGTGGACGCAGATCGTCGGGAAGATCCGGATGGTCGCGTCGCCATGGGTCAACCACTCGTGGAGCGTGCCGCTCTACGTGAGCGCGACCGGAATGACGACGTCGCTCGTCCCGTACGGCAGCGAGGGGTTCGAGCTCGCCTTCGACTTCCTCGCCGACGAACTCCGCCTGACGACGACGACGGGTGCACACCGGGCGATCGAGCTCCGGCCCCGATCCGTCGCCGACTTCCACGCTGCCGTGATGGACGCGATGCGCGCGGTCGACATGCCGGTCACGATCCACCCGATCCCGAACGAGGTCGAACGCGCGATCCCGTTCCCGGAGGACACGACCCACGACGCGTACGACGGCGACGCGGTGCGCGCGCTCTGGCGCGCGCTGCTCAACACGAATCGCGTGCTGACGCGGTTTCGCGCCGGCTTCCTCGGAAAGGCGAGCCCGGTGCATTTCTTCTGGGGCAGCTTCGACCTCGCAGTGACACGCTTCTCCGGGCGTTCGGCGCCCGACCACCCCGGCGGTCTGCCGAACTTCCCGGACGACGTCGCCCGAGAGGCCTACTCCCACGAGGTGACGAGCTGCGGCTTCTGGCCCGGCAACCGCGACCGGCCGACACCGATCTTCTACGCGTATGCCTACCCGACGCCGGACGGTTTCGCCGACGCGACGGTCGAGCCCGCCGCCGCGCACTGGCTGACGGACCTCGGCGAGTTCGCGCTCGACTACGACGCCGTGCGGACGGCGCCCGATCCGGACGCAGCGCTCCTCGCATTCGCGGAATCGACCCACGCGACGGCCGCCCGGCTCGCGGACTGGGATCGCGCCGCCCTGGAGTGCAGCGCGCCGCACGGGCCGGACTGGTGGCACGCCCGAGGCTGATCGGCAACGTGGCTCGGAGTCCAAAACGGGACCCTCCGATCTCGCGTTTCTCCCGGTGCTCCCCTGTCCGACCGTGACGACCGGGTGTATGTTCCGACGAGCGCGGTCTCCCACGGATGCGCGAACGTCGGGCGATGGTCGTCCGGCTTCGGCGCGCGCCCGCGGACCGCGAACGGAGGAAAAAGGGACCCATGAGAATCCGACTTTCCGTACTCGCCGCGATCCTCGCGATCGCGGGCGTCGGACACGCCCAACCGCTCGGCACCGACCTGTTCGGGACCGCGGGATCGAACCTCGTGCGCATCACTCCGGCCGGCACGGTCACGACGGTCGTCGTCGGCCCGGGATCGCTGAACATGGTCGCGATCGCGAACGACAACCACGACGTGCTGATCGCGCAAACGCGTTCGAACCCGTCGATCCTGCGCGTCGATCCGACGACGAACACGACGACCGGGACGATCGCCACCGGCGCCCCGTTCCAGAGCGAGATCGACTACTTCAACCCGTTGCACACGGGCGAGTTCGTCGTCGCGAGCAACAACGGCCTCTACGCATTCGACGAGTCGGGCACGGTTCGCACCATTGCGGTCGGCGCGCCCTTCGTGAACCTGCAAGGCGTGATCCAGGACGTGAGCGACGGCACGATCGCGGTCGGCGACATCGACTCCGGCACGCGCGGCATCTACCGCGTCGGGCTCGACGGCACGGTCGTCACGCTGATCGCCCAGAACAGCGGTGCCGCGTTCAGCCTCACGCAGGACCATCGCGACGGTCGGCTGATCGTCGGCCTCGGCGCCGGCGGCACCGTGCTGCGTGTCGACCAGAATGCCAACACCTGGACGACCGTCACGACGGCCGGGGGCAACGCCAACTCGATCGCATTCGACCGTTGGTCCGGCAGCGGCGAGATCGTCGTCGGCTCGACCGTGACCAACCGCTTCGACGTCAACGGCACCCTCGTCACCTCGCACCCGGGCGTCTCGCGCACCGGTGCGTGCTTCGAGGCGGAGCGCAACCTGGTCAGCATCCGCACGGCGATCAACCGATACGCGCTGAGCCTCAACGTGCCCGGACAAGCCGGACGCTCCTACGTCATCGGTGTGTCGGCGACGAGCTTCCGGCCCGGCATCCCGGTCGACAGCCGCGCCGTGCAACTCGCGCTCGACCCGGTGCTGATCGCGAGCGTCAACGGCGCGCTGGCGCCGTTCTTGACCGGCAACATCGGCGTGCTCGGTGCGACCGAGCGCGCGACCGCGACGCTCGACCTGTCGTCGTTCGGCAGCCTGCCGGGGCTCCGCCTCTGGGCCGCCGCCGTCACGGTCGACCCCGCGGCACCGAGCGGCATCGGCGTGATCACGCGTCCGATCATCCTCGTCATGGAGTAAGGCGCACGCTGCGCTCGGGTCGCGGTTTTTTTCCCCCGCGCCCCGAGCCGCGTGTCGCGTTTCGCGACGAAACAGCCGCGCGACGGCGTCGAACGACGTGCGGCTAAAGGCGGCTCCGCCGAACCTCGATCAAGAGAGAGAGGGAGCTGTTCCGGACCACCGCGCCGGAGCCGAGGAGGAGCCGTGCCGCAGACCACACCGAGACGCTCTCGGCGACCGCGCGTCGGGATCGCGCTGGCGCTCGTGGCGTTGTCCGGGTGTGGCACGCCACCGCCGCCGGGCGCGGTCGTCGCGGCGACCGCGATGCACCGGACCGACGCGTCGGGGACGGTCGAAGTGCGCGGCCGCGTGATCGACCGGGCCACCGGTGGGCCGGCCGCGGACGCCGTCCCCCTCGTGGTGCTCGCGCTCCCGCGGGGCGCGTCGCACCCGCACCGAACCGGCACGACGCACCTCCCGCGCTCCGGTGGCGCTTTCGTGCCGCCCTTTCTCGTCGTCCCGGTCGGAGAGCGGGTCGTCTTCGAGAACCGGGAGTCGATCTGCCACGGCTTCTTTTCGTCCTCGAAGGCCAACGCATTCGACCTCGGCTTGCTCCAGCCCGACGGTTCCCGCGCGTTCCGGTTCGAGCGGCCGGGCAGGGTCCACGTCTACTGTTCGCTGCACGCCGGTCGCCAGGCGACGATCCTCGTCGCACCGACTCCGTGGTTCGCGACCGTCGACGCGCTCGGCCACTACGCGATCCGCGACCTGCCACCCGGCGCCTACGTGTTCGAGACCTGCTCGGAGCGACACCGCCCGACGCGCCGGAACGTCGTCGTGCCGGAATCCGGTCCGTTCGTCGTCGACATCGCGATCGACGCAGCCGAATGACGCGGTGGGTCGACCCGCTACGGCGACGCTTCGCGGCGCTGCGAACGACGCTCGGCACGCGCCTGCTGCTCGTGCTCGTGTCGGTCGTCTCGGCATCGACGATCTTCACGGTTGCGCTGCAGGACAGCGCCCTGCGGGGTGATCTCGAACGCGCGGCACGCACCCGGCTCGACCATACCGCGCGCTTCGTCGGCCACCTCGTGGAGACCCACCTCGCCGGGCAACGGGATCGGCTCGGTGCGATTTCGTCGACGCCCCAGTTCCTCGCGAATCTCGAGAGCGAGCACACCGCGACGTTGTCGCACTACGCGACCGAACTCGCCGAGCGCCACGGCGCCGACGTCATCGCATTCGTCTCGCCGGGCGGTGACACGCTCGCCGCGTCCGGCGACGAAGCCCTGCGCGCCGCGACGCGCCGCGCGGCGGTCTGCGAGGCGCAACGGGGCGCCGGTGAAGACGCGGCCGTCGATGCCGACGTCGCGACGCTGCTCGCCCACGACGGCGCGCTCTACGCGGTCGCGAGCACGCACGTCCGCGGGCCGTCCGAGAGCGCCGGACGACTCGTCGCCGCGACGCGGATCGACGCGGCGCGCCTCGCGGCCTGGTCCGACCTGGTCCGTGCGCGCGTGACGATCGAGCCCAGCCAGGTGGACACGACGCTATCGGCGTGTGTTCGGCCGGCCGGCACCCTGCAGGTCCGCGTGTCGACGACGTTCGACACCGAACGCCTCGCGCTGGCGAACTCTCGCCGCTGGCTCCTGCTCGGCGGGCTGATCGGTCTCGCGCTCGGGTCGGCCGCGAGCATCGTGCTCGCGCGCAGCCTCGTGCGTCCGATCCAACGGATCCAGGAGGCCACGCGTCGAATCGGCGACGGCGACACGCGCTTTCGGCTCGACGAGGGCCGCCGAGACGAGGTGGGCGACGTCGCACGCGCGATCAACGGCATGCTCGACGGGCTCGAGCGCAACGTCCGCGATCGTGTGCGCGCCGAAGAGCGCCTCGGCCACGTCGTGCGGCACGACGCGCTGACCGGGCTCGGCAACCGACGCTTCCTCCGCGAACACGTCGCGACTGCGCTCGGCAGCTCGCGCGCCGTCGCGGTCCTCGCGTGCGGACTCGAGCGATTCAAAGTGATCAACGAATCCCTCGGCAGCCACGCAGGCGACGCGGTGCTCGTCGAGTTCGCGCGGCGATTGCGCCAATGCACGCAGGGCCCCGAGCCGGTCGGCGAGCCCGCTCGCGAGCGGGTCGCCGTGACTCGTTCGGGCGATGCCGCGTTCACGCTCGTCTTCACGGAGCCCGACGGCCGCGACGAGATCGTGCGCCTCGCGCAGTCGGTTCTCGATGCGATCGCCGAACCGTTCGCGATCGACGGCGAGGACGTCGCGATTCACGTTCACCTCGGGATCGCACGCGCACCGGACGACGCCACCGACGCCGAAACGCTCCTGCGCAACGCCGACATGGCGATGGCGCACGCGAAGGCCGGGTCCGGAGACCGCCACGCATTCTACGCGGACTCGATGCAGGAGATCGCGGTCACGCGGCGGACACTCGAGACGCGTCTGCACGATGCGCTCTCGAACGACGAGTTCGAGGTGCTCTACCAACCCAAGCTCGACCTGCACACGCGTCGGGTCGGCGGCGTCGAAGCACTCGTCCGCTGGCGCGACCCCGAACGCGGCGAGATCTCGCCGGCCGAGTTCATCCCGATCGCCGAGGAAAGCGGCGCCATCGTCCGTCTCGGCGACTGGGTGCTGCAGCGCGCGATCGACCAGGCACTCGCGTGGCAGGCCGCCGGGCTGCCGCCGCTGCGGGTAGGCGTCAACGTCTCGGCGCGACAGATCGACGCGACGGAGGACTTCGCCGATCACGTCGCGGCGCACCTCGCTCGGAGCGGACTCGACCCGACGCTGCTCGACCTCGAGATCACCGAAGGCGCATTGCTCGCCGACGAGCGCGCCGGCATCGCGGTCTTCGAGCGGCTGCGCCGGCTCGGCGTCGGTCTGTCGCTCGACGACTTCGGGACCGGCTACTCGTCACTCAGCTACCTGCAGCGACTGCCGGTCGACACGCTGAAGATCGACCGTTCGTTTCTGCACGACCCCGACGCCAACGGGGACAACGAGGTACTGATCGAGTCGATCATCGAGATGGCCAAGGTCCTCGACCTCCGCGTCGTCGTCGAAGGCGTCGAGACGATGCGCCAGCGTCGCTTCCTCGAACGGATCGGGTGTGACGAAATCCAGGGCTTCCTGATCAGCCCGCCGGTCCGAGCGAAGGAGGCGGCGACGATCGTGCGCCGTCGCAAGCCCCGAACGAAGAAGACCGCCAGCCGCGCGTAGCGCCCTGCCGGGCTCACTCCCAATCGCCGCGCGGATCGGACGGGACGGGAACCGTGCGACCCGTCTTCGGTGTCACCGCGTGGACGGCGAGCATCCACCCGACGTTCGTACGTCGAAAGCGAGCCTGCGTCGACCGGACGGCGTCGAGTGCGAGGCCGGCCGTTCGCGCGGCCGCGCGCTGCTTGCGCAGGAAATACCCGTCGACGCGCTCGGGAACGACCGCAGCGATCCGTGCGTGATAGGGATCGACGTGGTGCCGAGCGGCGACTCGGCTGAGCCGCGACCAGAACGCCGGGTGCGCCGTCAGGTCTCGGGCGCGGTTGGAGAAGCCGGCGAGCGGTTCACCGCCCTCGCGACGCGTCGCGGTCGCGAAGTCGTCGCCGGCCAGTTCGAGGTAGAACGCCGGCGCTTCGTCGCCCGACAGCGGATACGCGACCACCTTCATCCCGTAGAAGCGGATCACGCTTCGCAGGTCGGCGTCGCTCAGGTCGAGGTCGATCACGAGATCCGGCACCGGCGTGCCGTCCTTCGGCGCACGATCGGCACGCGCGAGGACGTGTGCGAGGTAGTCCGACTCGGTCGCGAACGGCGTCTCGACGACGTCACGACCGGGCGACTCGGACGCGGAGGCCGGTTCCGGCACCGGCGGTGTCGCGGGCCGTCCCTCGTCGACGCCCGCCGTCGGCGCGGCGCGCGTCAACCGCGGCAACGGTTCGGCCGGCGCAGCGGGTTCGACCGGGGCAGACTCGACCCGGGTAGACTCGACCGGTGCGGGCTTCGGAGCCGGCGGCGGTGGTGTCGCCGCCGTTTCGGGCTCCGCGATCGGCACGACGGTCGTGCCGAGAGCCGTGATCTCCCGCGGCGCGGCGCGCAGCGCATCGGCGAGCGCCGAACCGCGATCCGTCGCGCGGGCGTAAATCCACGCGTGCAGCACGATCGAGAGCGCCGCAAAGCACGTCAGGCGCAATCCGTTCCTCATCGCGTTCCCCCTTCCTGGCCGGGCGACACGCCGAAGCGGATGTCGCGAATGCCCGCGGTCTGGACCGTGTTGAGCACGGCCATCACGACCCCGTGCGGCGCGCGGCGATCGCCGCGGATCTCGACGCGCGACACATCCGCGCCGACGGCGCGCGCGACATCGGCGAGCGCGCAGGTCTCCCCGTCGACCGCGATCGCGCCGCCGCGCGTCACGCCGATCACGACGATCGGCGCGTCATCCGTCGCAGTCGCGACGCTGCGGCCGACCGGTGGCAGTTCGACCTCGAGGCCGTCGTCGGCCCGCATCCGAAGCACCATCATCAAGAAGATCACGAGCAGCAGGAACACTGTGTCGATCAGCGGCACGACGTCCACGCTGCGACTTCGCGTCGCTCGCTTAACCCGCACGGTCGTCCTCCGCGAGGAGCGGCTCGACGGCCGTGACCGCGAGCTCGATCGACGTCGTGCCGCGATCGGCCAGTCCGCGCAGCGCCGCGGCGAACACGAGCGCGACGAGCGCGACGACGAGCCCGGCACCCGTCGTCACGAGGGCCTCGGACACGCCACCGATCACGAGGTGCGGCGGCGGGACGACCGCCCCACCGGCGCCGAATCCGTGAAACGAACGGATGATCCCGAGCACCGTGCCGAGGATCCCGACGAGCGGCGCCACCGCGGTGATCGTCTCGAGCACGCCGGTGTTGCGCACCATCGCGTCGTGCTCGCGGCGCGCGGCCGCCTCCAGTCGCCCGGCGGCGGCCGCGCCCCGATGCCGGAGCCCTTCGAGCAGCACGCGCGCCAACGGCACGCGGGGCAAGCGCGCGAGCGTGGCCGTCGCCGCGGCGAACGAGCGCGCCTCGATCGAGTCGATCGCACGCTCGATGTCGCGCCGCCGCCCTACGAGGGCGCGCACGCCCCAGAACCAGCCGCGCTCGAGCACGACCGCGACCGCGAGCACCGACAGCGCTGCGAGCACGACGAGCGACGGCCCGCCGCGCGCGAGCAGTTCATCGAGAATCGCGCTCATCGGACCGCACGGAACACGCGGGTGCGGAAGTCGGCGGGCCGCCCGCACGTGGCCGGATCGAGCGGTTCGATCCGCATCGTCAGCAACGAATCGACGCGGCGCTTCGCGACCCGCGCCCGGAGGCGCTCCAGCTGCGCGAACGTGCGCCCGGTCTCGTTCGCCTCGGGTGACGCGTCGACCGGCTGCCCCGCGGCCCGCGCACGAACGTCCCGGCCGATCGAGCGCGCCTGGACGCGACGAAGCTGCTTGCGAACCGAACCGATCCGCTCCTCGGCGAACCGAAGGTCCTCGCGCAGCGTCGCGATCTCGTCCTCGAGCGCCTGACGCGTCGCATCGTATTCGCTCGCGAGCTCGACGACGATCTCGTTGCTCTCCGGCGGCGGATAGCGCCGGCGAACGAGCGAGAACTGGTCGGTGACGCGCTCCTCGAGCGCAACGCGCTCGCGCTTCTTGCGTGCGAGTCGACGCTCGATCTCGTCGCGGCGTCGCTCGTTCGTCGCGAGTTGCTTGCGCAGGTGCTCGTCGCCGTAGCTCAGCCGGTCGTAGACGCGTTCGTAGGTGTCTGCGGCGGCACCGAGGTCACGGTCCACGCGCGCGGCGCGATCCTCCGTCGACGGGGGTGCTTGCTGCGCCGGCTTCTCCCGCACGGGCACCGGCCTGGGCGTGGGCGCATCCGCCGATCGCCGCAGCACGTCGACGCGACGCTCACGCGGCGCGGGGTCGGGGTCGGTCTGGGTCGTCGCCGCGATCGGCGCGCAAAGCAAGACGACCGCGGCGTAGCTGGTATGCAAGGTGTTCATCATCGTTCTCCGTCTACTTCCACTTGTCCAAAAGCTTGTCGAGATCGTCACCCTTCTTCGGAGCGCCGTCCACACCGACGTCGAGGATGCCGGCGGTCGCCGTGTCCACGTCGATCACGAGGCGGTTGAAGGAGTTGATCTCGCCGACCGTCTGCATGAAGTCCCCGAGGAAGGCGATCTGGTGGTTCACGTCCTTCAGCCGGTCGACGATCTTCTTCAGGTCCGCCTCGCTGCCGCCCATCACGCGCGCGAACAGTTCCTTGACGCGGCTGAAGTCCCGGCGCGTGCCGGCGCTGAAGCGGAGGATTTCGTACTGCACTTCGAGCACGTCGAGCAGGTGGTTCACGTTCTGCGACATCCGCGTGAACGCGCCCTCGAGCTTGTCGAGACCGGTGCCCGACGCGCCGAACGACGCCGCGAGCTTGTCGTACTGCGTCATCGCGGACGCGAGGAGCCGGTGCTTACGATCGAGCATCAACAGTTCACGGCCCAGGCGTGCGCGCTCGGGCCCCTCGGCGCTGCGGACGTCGGCGGCCAGCTTCTTCAGCCGCGATTCCAGCCGCTTCATCTTGCGGCGTTCGCCGAGGATTCGCCGCTTCAGGTCGACGACGTAGGTTCCGATCGACGAGCGCATCCGTCCGAGGCCACGCTTGAGATCGCGGAACGCCCAGACGATGCTGTCGCGCTCCCCCATCAACTCGACGACCTGACCGCTCAGCCGGTCGACGAACGCCGACAGCTCGCGTTCGACCGCGGCTTCGCCCTCGAGGTCGGGCTTCGCCTTGAGTCGCTCGATCAGCGGACCGAGCTTCGACTGCGCCTGCTGGATCGTCTTGCCGATCGGGATGCTCTTGTCGAGTCCCTTGCGGATGACCTGGAACTGCTTCTTCGGATTGAAGTCGGGCAGGATGATGCTGCCCGACGTGCGGCCGCGCGGCTTCTTCGGCGCGGATCGAGTGGGTGACTTTGCGCGACGCTCGTCGCCCGGCGGTTTCGGCGTCGCGCGCGACTCAGCGCGCGCCTCTGCAGACGACTCTGCGCGAGACTGCGCGGCCGCGCCGGTCGTGATCGTGACGACGAGTGCCGCCGCGAGGGGAAAGTGGGTACGCATCGGAATCGGATCTCCGTGGGTCTGGGGTCGTCGGTTCAGAACGTCTCGTTCGCGCCGTCGTGCATCAGCACTCGCACGCGGTCGCGGTCGGCGGGATCGAGGTCGCGCCATGCCCGGCGCGCGTCGTCCTCGCGTCCGGCCGCGTAGAGCAGCAGACCGAGGTTGTAGCGATCGGTGCTCGTCACGGCATCGCTGCGCTCGACCGCCATCCGCATGTCGTCGGCGGCGCGCTCGAGCTCGCCGAGCCGATAGTGCGCGAGCGCGCGGTTTCGCAGCGCGTGGGCGCCGATCGCGCGATCGTCGGCACACGCGATCGCGCGCGAGTAGGCCGCGACCGCGCCCGGCAAGCGCCCGGTTTCGACCAACAGGTTTCCGAGCAGGAAGTGGACCTGCGCGACCCGCGGCGCTCGGTCGAGCGCGCGGTCGAGGTCGGCCTCGGCGGAGGCTGGATCGCCGGACGCGAGGAACGACTCGGCACGATACTGAAAGACGCGATAGTCCGCACCGTCGTTGGCCGCGATCGCACGCGTGAACGCGATCACCGCCGCGCCGTGCTCACCGCGAGCCTGATGGACCGCGCCGGCCTTCAGCTGTGCGTCGTAGGACGATTCCGATTCGTAGCGCTCGAGGGCACCGGCGAGATTGCCGGACAGCGCCATCGAATCCGCGGTCGTGGAGCTGCAGCCGGCGGCCGCGGCGCAGGCGCACCCCAGGACGAGGAGGAGGGAGCGGGACATGGATACACCATCGTGTGCTCGTCGCGGCAGGCTTCGGATTCGCGAACGCAGGCACAAGTTCCATGCCAAAGTCCGGCAGGACAACTTTGCGAAGAACTTGCGCGATCGGAGCGGACGCACTGTCCGCGCGGGGCGACACCGGGTGTCCTCCCCGCGACACGCGTGATTGGTGAACGTCTGAGTCAATCGGAGCACGCGCGGGCGGGGTCGCGCACACCGTGGTATTCTCGGTGAACGCGAACCCCGTCCCCCGATTGGAGCTCCCGATGAGCCTCGTCCGTGCAGCCGCCTTGCTCGCCCTCCTGACCGCGTCGTCCGTCGCGCCCGCACAGTCGTTCACCGACTGGATGCTGGTCGACGGGAGCGGACTCCAGCGTTTCTCGAACGGCGTCGTCACGACGATCGGATTCCCGCAGGCCGACGGCCTCGCGATGATGGACGCGGACAACCGCCACTACATCGGCTACGGCTTCGCGGCCGGACTGATGCGGTTCGACCCGAACACGCAGGTCATCACGACGCTCACGACCGTCGCGCCGACCCAGATCGGCGTGGACCAGAACGGCGACTACCTGCTCGCCCGCCAGAACCGGATCGACGTGCTCGGACGCGCGTCGCTGCAACTCACGACCCTCGCGCAGAGCACGCTGATCGGCACCCCCTACGGGATGACGACCGACATCGACACCGGCGACGTCGTGATCGAGAGCTGGAACGGACGCCTCACGCTGACACGCGTCAGCAACGGCGTCGTCACGTCGATCTACCAGCAGATCTCGACGTCGATCCAGACCGGCGGAAGCGTCGTGCAGGATGCGTCGGATGGCTCGTTCCTGGCCGTCCACTACCTGTTCAGCCGCACGACGCGCCGCGTGGACTTGCTCAAGGTGCAGGGCGGCACCCTCGTCTCGTCGCTGCAGGCGTCGACCGGGGCGATGGGCGGACTCGTCGCACTCGACCGTGTCGCCGAAGGCAAGGCCGTCGTGCCGGCCGGCCCCGGACTCGAGCAGATCGATCTCGGGCCGTTCGCGGTCACGTCGCAGATCCCGATGACGAGCGGCTTCCTGAACGCGCTGTTCCCCGACCGCCACCGCAATCTCGCGAGCGTCCGCACCGCGAACCGGCAGTGGCAGCTCGCGATGAGCTTCCCCGGCGAAGCGGGCCGCGGCTACGCGCTCGCGGTCGGCGTGTCCGGCGTTCGCGGCGGGGTTCCCCTCGCCGACGGCCGTGTGATCCAGCTCGCGCTCGATCCGATCGCGATCGCGTCGTTGTCGGGCGCACTCGCACCGCTCGTGCAGAACAACGTCGGGACGTTGGGTGCGACCGGGACCGCGGTCGCCACCCTCGACCTGAGCCCCCTGCCGCCGGCGCTCTCGCTGCGGGTCTGGGCGATCGCGGTCACGATCGACCCGAATGCCCCGGTGCCGATCGCGACGATCGCCGACCCGATCGGGATCGACGCCTAACGCACCACTCTAACGAACCGACACGACGACGACGTCGTACAGCGCGGTGCCGATCGTCGCCTGCATCGGCACGTCGAGCGGGACCGGCGTCGTCGGCGGCACGGTGAGGGCGACGTCGAGCAGCCCGGTCGCCGGGATCGGGCCGAGCGGCACGACGGCCACCGGTCCGACGAGCGACCACGTACCGATCCCCGGCAGCACGAGGCCGGGGCGCCGCAGCCGCGCGTCGGTCGTCATCGCGAGCACGACCGGCTGCCCCGGGATGCCGATCGCACGCAGACGGATCGTCCCGCCGGGACGCGCGTCACCGGCGACCCAGAAACGCGGATGCGCTTCGTCCGCACCGAGGTCCATCCCGCGACCGGTCGGCCGCGGATCGCCCTCGAAGTCGACGGTCGCGATCGTCGATGCGACGCCGCCGTCCACCGCGAACGAGCCGAGGAGCACGTGGTAGTCGTTGCCGGCGAGGTCGACGAATCCCGGGTCGAGGTCCAGCACCGCGGTGCCGATCGAGGGTGTCGTGTAGGTCGCGTAGATCGCGCCTGGCGATTGGCGGAGGATCGCGTGGTCGATCGTGAACTGCCCGCCCCGTAGCGCCAGTTCGTCGCCTCGTCCGGCAGCGCGGTTGCCGGAGATGATCGCGTTGTTCGACATCCACGTGGACTGGCCCAGATACATGCCGCCGCCGTCGCGGCCGCACCGGTTGCCGGCGATCGTGTTGTTCTCGCCGTTGACGTACTCGCCGATTACGTAGACGCCGCCGCCGTCGAGCCCGGCGACGTTTCCGGCGATCACGTTGCTCACGAGGGGCCCGAACGGAAAGAAGCCCATCGACACGCCGCCGCCATGGAAGCCGGCGACGTTCCCCACGATCGAGTTCGCGACGAGATCCGTGTGATAGAGCCAGACGCCGCCGCCGATCATCATCGCGACATTGCCCGCGATCATGTTGTGCCGAATGACCGGGGCAGTCTGGTCATCCGTGCCGATCCCGCCGCCGTAGAAATCCGCGACGTTGCCGGCGATCACGCAGCGCTCGATGAGGTTGTTCGCGCCCGCGACGAAGATTCCCCCGCCGACCCGACCGCGGTTGCCGGTGACCACGCAGTTTCGGATCTGTGCGTTGTAGCCGGCCCGCACGCCGCTGTTCGTCGCACCGGTCACCGTGAAGCCGTCGAGCACGACCGGCCGGAACTGGGAAGACACGACGACGGATTGACCGCCGTTCACGTCGATCGTCGTCACCCAGGGTCCGGCCGCGCTGCGCACCGTGATTTCCTTCACGATCAGCAACGCGGGTTCGACGTAGCGCCCCGGCTGTACGAGCACGATGTCGCCGTTGCGTGCGTCGCGATGCGCCCGCGTGATCGTCGGATACTTCGCGGGGACGTGAAGCGTCCGCTGCGCGTTCGCACCCGCGACGATCGTCAGCAACACGATCCAGAATTCGATCCGTTTCATGGCCCGAGACTACTGCACCGGCGCCGATTGCACAACGTCCCCCGGGTCCTGGTATCCTCCCCGGATGCCCGTCCCCCTACCGACAGACGACCCGCGCGGATTCGAGGGTGCGCTCGCCGACGTTCGGCGACGCGTCCGCACCGCCATCGATGCCGGGCCGTCGCCCCACCTCGAGGGCATCCGCTACGAGGATTGCATCGAGACGAGGGCACAATTCTGCGCCTCGGTCGGGCTCGCGGCTGCCGTTCCGGCGCTGCTGCTGTTGTTCCTCTTCACGCAGGGGCCGATCCTCTGGGTCGCGGCGGCGGTCGTCGCCGCTGCGGCCGCCTACGTGCGTGTCGCCTTCGTTCGGATCCGCGACGGTCGCGCCCGACTCTATCGCGACGGTGTCGTCGTTCCGGCAGCGCTCGTCTGGGCGGCGTCGCTCGCCCCCGAGTCCGACGAGGTCGTGCCGGCGGTCCTCGTCGCGACGTTTCACGAACCGCTCGCCGCGGATCCGGACGGCCTCGTCGCGCTGGCCGAACACCTCGCGACCGACCCGGCGGTCGCCTCCGCACTCGGCGGCGACGCACTGCTCGCGCCGCGGGTACCGGTGCCGCCGCCGATCGCCGGGAACGACAGGACGTTCCTGATCCGCGTCGGCATCAATCGCTACGAGTTCCCCGACGAGCGCTTCGACCGACGCCTCGTGTTCCTCCTCGCCCGCGACGATGCGAACGGCCCTCGCGACGCGATCTTCCTCCTGTCGATCTTCTGGGGCGTCTTCGGCGCAGCCTGGACCGCGAACTACCCGATCGCACGAGGCGAGAACGCACTGGAGGAGGAGGAAGACGACGACGACTGGGATGACGACGAGCGCGCCGAGGACGACGGCGCCGACGCGATGTGGTCGAGCGAGCCGCCGGCCGAGTGTCCCGCATTCGAGGCGCTGTGCGAATCGGTCCGGCGGCGCTATCGGCCGATGCGCGACAAGCTGCCGCCGCCCGGCTTCGCGAGCGACGACCACTGGGACCTCTGGCACGCGTTGCTGTTCCTCTTCGGCATGTTGTGGGCGCTCCCGCTCGCGATCGTCGCCTGGTTCGTCGCCCCGATACCGGTCTTCGCCGTGATCGCGCTCATCGCGGTCGTGTCGATCGCAGTCGCGCTGCGCTTCAACGCGCGGGCGGAGCGACCCGACCGCACGCTCTTCTCGAAGGGCGTGATCGTCCCGGCCGCGGTCGTGCAGGCGAACAGCGGCCTGTTCGACGAGGACGACGAAGACGACCTTCCCGGCTCGATGCTCGTCTCGTTCGACCCCTACTTCGCGCGCCACCCCGCGGCACTGGTGCGCCTCGCGAGCAGCGTCTTCTCCTGGAAGAACGCACCGCTCGACCAACTGCCCCCCGACGCGCGTCGAATCGGATGGGACCTCCGCACCGAGCTCGGCGGTCTCCCGCCGCGACCCGTGGCCCCGGCGATCGGCGGACGGCCCGACACCTGGCTCGTCGACGTGCTGTTCCGGCGCGACACGTTGCCGAACCGCTGTATCGACCGGCGGATTTTCCTCGTCCTCGCCCGTCGCGACGCGCCGCAGCCGGCGCACCTCATCCCGACCGACCTCTGGCTCGACGACGACAGCGACCGACTCACGCAATCGATCACCGAGGCGTGACCGCTACGGCACGCGGAAGCAGTAGACGCTCGCACCGTCGGCCCAAACGGAGCGAGCCGTGCCGCCGTTGACCTCGACCCAGCGCTTGACGATCGGCGGCGTGAAGACGTCCGGGAGCAACTTCCGCGTCGCCTTCGGATAGCCGGCGAAGTCGGCGACGTAGCGGATTGTCTCGCTACCCGCCATCGAGCCGCGCCGTTCCGTCACACCGCCGGTAAACGCCGGCCGCAGCTCGCGATAACCGTGCGTCTGGAAGTCGGTGTCGGAGCACGCGGCGAACGCGCGCTTCGCGTCGAATCGGCCGTCGACCTCGACGAACCATCCGCAGTCGCTGCTGCGCGGCGCAATCGTCACGAGATCGCCGCGCAACGCATCGAACGAGATCGGCGGCCACGTCGGCGTCGGCGCCGTGTTCTCGTCGAGTTGCACGATGTCCGGCCCCAGGATCGACCCGACGTCGGTCTCGTCGATGCGCACGGTCGCGCGCGCGACGAGCAACCGGATCTTCCGCGTCGGCGTGAACGGGCGCGCGGCCTCTCGGAGGGTCCGCAGGCGTTCCATCGCCTCATCGAGGTCGTAGTGCCGCTCGATGACCCGACGCGCCAGCCCGTAGCCTTCGCCGGACCCGACGCCCGCGAACGCGGCGAGCGCCGGCTCGAAACGGGCGACGATCGCCGTCCGCGACTGCTCGACATGCTCGGCGAATCCGAACGGCAGCTCCGTCTTCTCGACCTTCGGTGCGAGGCGCACCGCTCGCCTGCGCGCGTTCTTGACGACACGCACCGCGGCCGGATTCGCGAAGACGAGCAGATGCACGTCGGTCGCATCGCACGCCCGGAGCGCCTCGAATCGGCAGCCCTTGCGCGTCGCGGCCAGCGCCGCCTTCGCCATCGTCATGCCGAGGGCAGTCGCCTCGGGGTCGCGCTTCGCCGACGCGGCCGCGAGTCGCTTGTGTAGCGCTGCGAATGCGGCACGAGCCGACCGCGGCAACTGCTTCGTCTCGACCGCGCGCTCGACTTCGGCGAGCCACCACGACGCGGCGATCAAGCGCCCCCCGTCGACGAGCCCGCCGACCAGCCGTTCGACGTCTTCGGCGACGAGCGCGCTCGCGCGGAGTTTCGCTGCGAGGTCGTCCCACTCGTCGGCCGCGATCGGCGAGGCAATCGCGGTGAGCAGCACGCCGAGGAGCACGAGGATACGGTAGGCCATCATCGTCGCCGATCAGAAATACATCACGTGGTCGAACTCGAGCGCGAGGCTGATGATGCTCGTCGCGCCGAGGATCTCGACGCCGTCGATCAGGTCGTCCGGCGTCATGTCCCACAGCGCCAGGCTCTGCTGGCAAACGCGGAGTTTGACCTCGGCGTCCTGCGCTTGCTCGAGCATCGTCTTCAGCGTGACGTCACTCGTCGTGTCGAGCTGCACCTTCTCGGCCTCGCCCTTCTTGAGCTGGTTCGTGCCGTCCATCGTGAACCAGACGAGCGCCTCCATCTCCATCGCGGCGGCCGCCATCGCGTAGAACAGCGGCGAGTAGGTCCGACGCGGGGTCTCGATCCCGTGCGTCTGGATCACGAGGATGCTCTTGCCTTCGGGGTCGATCATGTCGTCACTCCACTCGGGGTCTCGGGGGCCTTCGTCAATTCCATCACGGCGTCGACCCACTGGTCGACGCCGCGGGTGAGTTCGTCGCCGATGATCGCACGAAGCCCGGCCTCCGTGACCGGTGCACCATCGAGCGCGCGTGCCAATCGGTCGAACGACTCGTCGCCAACGCGCACCGTCACGTCCTCGAGACGGCCGGCGTGCACGCACGCGGCGATGCGGACCGTCGTATCGTCGAGCCTGGACGTGCGCTCGCGCACCCAGACGTCCTGGTGGATCTTCACACCGTCGCGCGCCAGTCCGCCGGGCTCGCCGACGAACGCTGCCGACGTCAGTCGTGCATCGAGCGCCGCCATCGCATCGCGCTCGGCATCGGTCAACGCACCGTCGACGAGCGGCTCGCCGAGCACGCGCGCACACGCGGCGCGGCAGTGCTCCTTCACGACGTCGACCGACGGCGCGGCGCCGAGTTCCCGGGCGAACGTCGACATGTAGCGCTCGAGGCCACGGCGCACCTTGTCCCGCACGAGCGGCGACTCGATCCGCAGCACGTTCGCCATCGTCTCGGTGTCGAAGTCGAACAGGAAGTTGCCGACGACGACCTCCGCCCCGCCGATCCGGGCCGCGCCGGTGCCGCACACCTTGCGCCCGCCGACGTGGACGTCGTTGACCGGCCGCACGACCGCATCGATGCCGAGCGCCCGGTGCGTCTCGACGATCGCGGCACCGTAGAGCCTGAATCGCTCGTCGACGCGCACCGGCAATCGCGACGGCCGCATGATCCACTGCACGAACAGCTGGTCGCGGTCGCAGTAGACCGCCCCGCCGCCCAACTCGCGACGGACGATCGGGATGCCGTGGCGTTCGCAATACGCGCGGTCGATCTCCCGGTCGATGTCCTGGTGCAGCCCGATGCAGACGTGCGGGTCGGCCGGCGTCGCAAAGACGATCGTATCCGGGGTCTCGTCGGTCCACGCGTGCGCGACTGCGTGGTAGATCGTCTGCGCGCCGGGATGCGCCAGGACGCCGGCGTCGATCAGCCGCAGCACGTCGGGCTCAGTGCGTCTTCTTGATCAGAAAGCGGAACGTCCCGTCGTCGCGTTCCTCCTTCAGCAGGAGCTCGTGGCGCGTCTGCTTCTCCCACGCCTCCATGTCGGGGATCGAGCCGGGATCGGTCGCGACCATCTCGAGCACCTGGTCGATCTCCATGCCCTTGATCGCTTTCTTCGTCTTCACGACCGGCATCGGGCAGATCAGCCCGCAGCAGTCGAGGAATTGGTCGGCGGTGATATCCAACTGCGTCTCCCTGACAGCGTTTGCCCGATTCTACGCCCACGGCTCGGCGAGGAAAAGAGCGCGGCCCGACCGTTGAGGCGGTCGGTCGAATCGGGTCCAATCGTGCGCGATGCGCGTCCTCTACCTGATCGACTGGCTCCGACCCGGTGTCGGCGTGCCCGAAATGCTCGGCATGCTCGTCGAGCCGTATCGACGCGCCGGCGTCGAACTCGTCGTCGCTGCGATGAAGCGCGAGCCCGACGATCTCGGGGCGACGCTCGAACGCGCCGGCGTCGAACTGGTCGCGATGCCCGATGGATTCGCGCGGCGACAGCGACGGGCGTGGCGGCTGGCACGGATCGTTCGGCGCCGCGGCATCGACGTCATCCACGCAAACGAGGTGCGCTGCATCGAGATCGCGCTCGGCGTCGCGCGCTGGACGCCACGGACGCCGGTGATCGGGCACCTGCGGGTGACCGGAAACGTCCGCAGCGGCAGCGGACGCCGCGAGCGCTTCCTCGCGGAGAACCACGGCCGACTCGCTGCCCTGGTCGCGGTCTCGGCCGCGGTCCTCGCCGACTATCGCGACGCGACGGGCCTCGCCGACCACGGCCGAGTGATCCTGAACGGCCGGCGGCTCGACGCGTTCGCCGCGTCGGCGCCGGACGTGCCGGACGTGCACACGACCGACGGCGTGCCGACCGATCGCCCGCTGCTCGTCACCGCCGGCTCGCTGATCGAGACGAAAGACCACGCGACGCTGCTCGATGCGCTCGCTCGCCTCCGTGACGACGGCGTCGACGCGTTCACGGCACTCCTCGGTGCCGGCCCGCTGCGGCCCGCCCTCGAAGCACACGCCGCCCGGTGCGGCCTCGACGACCGTACCGTGCGCTTCTTCGGCTACCGCGACGACGTCCGGCGGTTTCTCGACGCCGCAGCCGTCTACGTGTCGACGTCGGTGCGCGAGGGACTTCCCGGTGCGGTGATCGAGGCGCAGGCCGCGGGGGTCCCGTGCGTCGTCACGTCGTGTGGTGGCCCCGAAGAGGTCGTCGCGGACGGCGCGACCGGGCTCGTCGTCCCGCCTCGCGATCCGGCCGCGACCGCCGCGGCGATCGCGCGCCTGCTCGCGTCGCCCGCCGACCGGGACCGGATGGCTGCCGCCGCGCGCGAGCGCGCCGGGCACTTCCGCCTGGAACGCATGGTCGACGAGTGGGTCGCGCTCTATCAGGAAGTCGTGGCGCGCCGGAGGAACTCGTAGCGATGTGCGGAATCGTCGGACTGATCGATCGCGCGACGCCCGAACGCGCCGTCGCGACCGCCGCCGCGATGAACGCGACGATCGTGCACCGCGGACCCGACGGCGACGGTGCGTTCGCCGACGGCGGCATCGCGCTCGCGATGCGGCGGCTCTCGGTGATCGACCTCGAGGGCGGATGGCAGCCACTGCTCAGCCGCGGCGATACCGTCGTCGCGTTCCAAAACGGTGAGATCTACAACCACCGAACGCTCCGCGCCGAACTCGAAGGCGCCGGCCACACGTTCGCGACCGCGAGCGACACCGAAGTACTCGCGCACGGCTTCGCCGAGTGGGGCATGCGTGGACTGCTCGAACGGGTCGACGGGATGTACGCGATCGCGATCCTCGACCGCAGCGCGAACCGGCTGTGGCTCGCACGCGATCGCTTCGGTGAAAAGCCGCTCTACTACACGACCGACGGCGACCGGTTCGCGTGGGCATCGTCGCTGCGGGCGATCGTCCAGTCGACCGGCATGCGCGCGATCGATCCGCGCGGCCTCGACGCCTACCTCGCGCTGCACTTCGTCCCCGGTGACCGGACGATCCTGGACGGCGTGCGCCGCGTGCTGCCGGGCGAGCTGCTCGAAGTGGACGTCGACACGCTGGCGGTTCGCCGCGAGCGCTACTACCGCCTGCCGGTCGGGACGATCGCCGACTGCGCCGACGACGAGATCGCCGAGCGCATCGAGGCGTCGGTCAAGAGCCGCCTGATCGCCGACGTGCCGGTGGGTGTCTTTCTCTCGGGCGGCCTCGACAGTTCGCTCGTCGCCGCGATGGCCGCGCGCCACACCGACGGCATCGACACGTTTTCGATGGGCTTTGCGAGTGCCCGGCACGACGAGAGCCGGTTCGCGAAACGCGTCGCCGAGGCGATCGGCAGCCGGCACCACCACTTCCTGTTCGACGAATCGCGCTTCCTCGACTTCATCCCGATCGTCACCGCGGCGCTCGACGAACCGCTCGGCGACCCGGCGATGCTGCCGCTCTACTGGCTGTGTCGCGAGGCGCGCGAACACGTCACCGTTGCGCTCGCGGGCGAAGGCGCGGACGAGATCTTCGCCGGCTACAACTACTACCGGCCGGTCGCGCCCGCGGTCGGCTTCGCGGAGCGGTGGCGTTCGCGCAAGCGCCGCCGGCGGCCACGCGCGGATCGGTTGATCGCACACGACCTGCGCGCGACCCCGTCGGGGTTTCCGGTCGTCGCCGACCGCGCGCTGCGCCGCCGGCTGATGCCCGACGCGGTCGACGACGCGCCCGACGCGTTCGAACGCTACGTGGACGGCGTGCTCGCCGACGCCGCCGACCCGTTGCAGCGCGCGACCGCCGCCGACATGCTGACGTGGCTGCCGGACGACCTGCTCGTCAAGTTCGACCGGATGGCGATGGCGCACGGACTCGAAGGACGCGCCCCATTCCTCGCACCGTCGGTGCTCGAAGCCGGGCTGCAGCTACCGGCCGCACGGAAGATGACGCAGCGCACGAGCAAGATCGCGCTGCGGCGCGTCGCCCGGTCGTGGCTGCCGGACGAGATACTCGACCGCGACAAGCAGGGCTTCGTGCTCCCGGTCGCCGACTGGATCGGGAGCTGGTATGCACAGTTCGGCGGCGCGGCCGACTACCTGCGCGCGCGCGGCTGCCCCGGCCTCGACCGCGACGCGACGACAGCGTTCGTCGAACGCGATCTCGCCGACGGCGTGCGCGCGAGTCGCCTTCAGTTCGCGCTGATCGTGCTGCTCGAGTGGTACGCGGACATCACGGGCGGGCAGCCGCCGGCTTGACGGCGATTCGACCGCTGTAGTCGATCCGCTGTAGCAAGAGCCCCGGGTTGTGGCGCTCGATATACTCGTCGACCGCTTTCTTCGAGCCCGCCCAGTGGCCGTAGTCGTCGATGATCAACACGCCCGACGGCGACAGCCGCGGATAGAAGTGCTCCATCTCGTGGCGTGTCGATTCGTACCAATCCGTGTCGAGCCGGAGCAGCGCGATCGTCTCCGGGCCGTTCGCCGGGATCGTGTCCTCGACCCGGCCCTTGACGAAGTGCAGCCGCTCGCCCGGATACCCGGTGGACGTCACCGCGTCGCGCACCTGCTCGAGCGACGCCGCGCACCAGTCGCTGCTGTCGTCGCCGGTGCGCTTCTCCTCGAACTCGGGCGCGGCCTCGGCGCCCGCGTAGTCGACGTCGTCGTCGGTCGGCTTCGTCATCCCCTCGAACGTGTCGAAGAGCCAGATGTCCCGGTCGCGCACGCCGAGTTCGAGCAGCGTTCGGGCGACGGCCATCACCGAGCCACCGGCCCACACGCCGCACTCGACGATGTCGCCCGGGATCGACTCCCGCGTGACGTAGCGTGTCGCGTGGACGAGCGCGTGGATGCGTTCCTGGCTCGTCATCGTGTACGGGGCGACCGCGCGGATCGTCGCGGTTTCCTCGTCGGTGAAGTCGACCGGGATCTTCGTCCCGGCGCGCGGCACGAGGTCGTAGCCCAGGCGGCGGGCGAATCGCTTCAGGTGGCGGGTGACGTAGCGTTTCATGGCGGAGAATGATCGCCCGCGAGCGGAGTCGAGTAAAGCGCGCGGCCGGAAAACCGCGGCGGGGCCCCACACCGTCGGCTACGATCGAACGGTCACGAACGAGGAGATCGCGATGTTCGACCGCTTCCGCGACGACGCCCGAATGCTGATGGGTCACGCGCGCATCGCCGCGCAGCGCCTCAACCACGACTGGATCGGCACCGGGCACGTGCTGCTCGGTCTGCTCGACTCGACGCCGACAGTAGCGATCACGATGATCGAGGAACTCGGGGCCGCGCCCGACGCGATACGGGCCGCCACCGAGCGGCGCATGAAGCCCGGCGACACGATCGTCGAGATGGACCAGTTGCCGTTCACCCCGAACGCGAAACGCGTGCTCGAGAAGACGCTCGAAGAAGTCGCGGCGCTCGAGCACCACTGGATCGACAGCGGCCACATCCTGCTCGGCCTCGCCGCCCTGCCCCAAACGACCGCGGGCGCGGCACTCACCGAGTGCGGCGTCGATCGGGACGCCGCTCGCAACTGGATGCGCGACAACCGATCCCCCAAACCGACTCCCCCGCCCGACCCCAAGCCTAGCCGCCTCGACCGACTCGAGGCCGAACTCGACGCCCTCCGCAAACGCGTCGAAGCCCTCGAACGCGGCGAGCGGAACTGACAGCCCCACGAGCCTCGGCCTCGGGCTCCGAGCTCTCCGGGGGACCTCCCCTCCGCGCCCGCCACCGCCGACGCCGGCACTTGCGGGGTGCGGCCGACGCCGACGGCGACGGGCTCTTCGGGGAGAAGGCAGGATTGTGCTAGCGCGCTTCACATTGGATTTTGTCCCCCAACGCTGACATATTCTGGTTTGAAGCGCTTCAAACGCGAAAATGGCAGCGTTGAGGGACAAATCTGGAGGTGAAGCGCCTCAAAAAGCGAGGCCCCCACTCCCCGGAGAGCCCGTCGCCGTCGGCGTCGGCCGCACACTACGGAGGGCCGGCGTCGGCGGTGGCGGGTTCGGAGGGGAGCCCCCCAGGAGAGCTCGGAGCCTGAGGCGGAGGCGTGCAGCTCAGGCGCGTGCGGCGGTGGACCTCGCGCAGCGTCTTCTCGTCGGCGTCGACGAGGCGGTTGATGCGGTAGAAGAGCCACGTCGTCGTGAGCCAGTTCGTGAACGCGTCGCGGGTGGCGAGGTGGGCTCGTAAGTTCAGCGTGATCCACGAGAAGTGCTCCCACGTATCGAAGCACGTGTCGCAGTCGCGGTCGACGCCGGTGCAGCAGCGCCGCGTCGTCGTGAAGTCGGCGTTGTAGGCGCGGAAGTGCGGGTTGAACGGGTTGCCGTTCCCGATGCGGTCCCGGTTGATCGGGTGGTCGGCGGTGACGCTCGTGCACGTCGCGTGGCCCCACCGTCGGCCGTCGAGTTCCCCGGTCGTCACGACGTGTGCGAGGTAGGCCGTCGTCCAGATCCGATCGGGCCATCGCTCGATCGAACGCTCGATCGCGTCACGCACCGTGCCGAAGCCGCCGCCGGCGTCGAATGCACCGCCGGTGCGCGCGAGATCGCTGTAGAAGTTGAACAGCACGCGATTGCCGTTGTCGACACAGCGCTCGACGACGCGCTCGACCTGATCGGCGTGGCCCGGCGCGACCGTGTAATAGAAGAACGCCCGGTCGTCGTCGCGGTAGTTCGCGAGCGCACGCTCGAACACGTCGACCCGCCCGCCGCCGCGCAGCTCGCGATCCGTCGCGACGTCGCCCCACACGGAAACGCCGATCGGCAGTCGCTCGAAGCCGTCGACCGGAATGCGCCGGATGCCGTTGGTCGCGACGTTGATCCGGAATCGATCGTAGAGCACGCGCAGCCGGTCGAGCGCGAGCGACGGCTCGCCGCCGACGACCGTGACGAAGTTCGTGCCGCGCGCGCACTCCCGCTCGACGAACCCGTCGAACGCGGCATCGTCGTCCGCTCGGTGTGCGTCCATCCCCTCGCTGAAGAAGTAGCAACCGGTGCACCGGATGTTGCACGCGTTCGTCAGGTCGACCGAGATCGAACGGAGCGGACCGGCGCGGCGTATCGCTCGGTAGAGACCGCCGAGGAACGGGTCGTCGAGGTAGTCGCGGAGTCGTCCGCTACCCGCCGCAGCCATGGACCTCGTCGAGCCGCGTCTCGCCGCGGATCGTCGCCACGTCGTCGGCCGACGGGACGAACGGGTAGTCGCGAAACGCTTCGCCGGGCCGATACGAGCCGTACGGCCGGTTGCACGCGAGCTTGCCCGCGCGGTCCGGGCAACCGTTCGTCATGAACGGCACCCCGGTCTCGAGCGCGGCCGCGGCGTCGGGCGAGTCGATGTGCGCGATCGTGCCGCCCGCGTCGAACGCGATCGCATCGCGCGCGAGCCCCTTCTGCTCGATCAGGTGCTTCACGAGCTGGATCCGCCGCGTGCGATGAATCGGCACGCGCTCGACGTCCTGCATCGCGGTGCCGGGCTCCGGGTTGAACGAGAACAGATACGCGGCGATCTGCTCGCCGTGCAGCAGATAGAAGAGGTCGACCAGCTCGCGATCGGTCTCGCCGAGCCCGACGATCACGTGGCAGTTGACCTTCCACGGACCGAACAGCTCGCGCGCGGCGCGCACGATCCGGAAGTGCTGATCCCAATCGTGCGGCCCCTTCGCGCCCTTGCCGCGCGTGCGGTCGAACACGTCTTTCGACGCCGCATCGAGGCCGACCCCGACGATGTCGGCGCCCGCCTCCTTGATCGCCGGGAGCCGCGCCTCGGTCAGCGTCGTCGTGCTGACGAGCGCCGAGATCGGCACCGCCGGCGCCGCGCGATGGACCCGCCGCGTCATGTCGAGCAAGTCGTCGTAGGCGCGGTGATCCTGCACCTGCGCGATACAGACGCGTCCGACGCCGCCCGACGCCTCCTTCTCTGCGATCTTCTCGGCGACGAGATCGGTCCGATAGAGTGGCCACGCGACGCGGATGAACGAGTTCGCCTCGGGGTCGCCGGGGCGCTCCCGCGCGAGACCGCAATAGGTGCAGTTCGCGTAGCACCCCTCGGGGTAGTTCTGCAGCAGGTTGATGCAGCCGCAGTTGCACCCGTGGATGCGCCCCGGCGCGAGCCCGAGCTCGATCGCCGCCGCCGTGCTGATCCGAACCCACTCCGGACTGATCTGGTAGTGCTGCGCCTGCTCGCGCGCGGGAATCGTCACCTTCGCCACGGCTCGATCGCCTCCTGTCGTCCCCGAATCACCACTCGACGCCGCAACAGGCGTCCACGAACGTCGGCACCAGTCCACGATCCCGCGCGTATTGCACGGTCCCGTCCGCGGGATACGCGATGCCGTTGAGGCCCGCGTCGATCGCGAGCCGGTCGATGTCGCCCTTCACGTCGCCGATCGGGCGCGCACACCCGAGCATCACCGGCGTGTCGGGCATCGCGAGCCGGGCGCGCTCGAAGAACGCGCCGATCTCCTCGAGCGACGGCGCCGAAACGCCCGCCATCGGTGTGCCGCCCAGCGGCATCAGAATCACGAGCACGAGCAGCTTCGGCGGATGGCGCGCGATCATCTCGAGCGCGTGATCCTCACCGAGCATCCGCCCGAAGTGAAGCCCGAGGATGATGTGCGGCACCGTCGGGACGCCGTGGCGCTCGAGCGATGCGAGCACCGCCTCGTAGTCGTCCGGCGTGTGGTCGAGGTGATAGACGTCGCGGATCGTGTCGCCATGTCCGATCACGTCGACCATCGCGCCGTCGATGCCGACCCGCGCGAGCCCGGCGCACGTCTCGTCGTCGGGGAGCCCCGGGTGCACGCGAATCGTCAGCCCCAGTTCCCGGCGGACGCGCACGAGGTCGTCGATGTGGCGCAGCAGCGGGACGCGCCCCTGCGGGTCGCTGCCGCCGGAGACGAGGATCCCGCGCGTGCCGCGCGCCGCGAGCCGCTCGCACAACTCGAACAGCGTGCCGTCGAAGCCCGACAGGTCGGTCATCCCGTGCAGCACGTTCATCTTGCAGTGCTCGCACGACAGCGCACACCGCGCGCCGGTCAGACTCACCGAGACGAACGCCTTCGAGTCGTGCTCGGCATACTCCGACGTGCAGTAGCGCTTGAGCCCCGGCGCGTGGAAGCGGATCGCGTCGCCGAAGCGCTCGCGGCGCGCACGCAGGCACGCGGGGTCGACGACGGCGGTCATCGCACGCCCTCCGGGTTGACGAAACAGCCGTAGGTCGACGGGGCCGACGATTCGGCCGCAGCGAGGACCGCGTCGACGAGCGCCTCGGCCGGGACGCCGCTCAGGTCCGCGCCCCACTGCGCGTGAACCGCGTCGACCGTGCGGACGAGGGCATCGCGTTCGAGGGGGTGCCAGCGAAGCCGCCCCTCGAGGTCGGCGATCGCCGAATCGTGCGCGACGAAATCGCCGTCGATGTGAACCGCCTTCGCCAACCGCCCCGCCGACGCGAGCCGAACCGCGATCGTGCCCGACGCCGTGCGGACCGATGCATGACCGACACCGTCGGACACGTCGGTGCGCTGGTCGACCCACGCGTCGGTCGCGTAGCGTTCGCGTTCGACCGCTGCCGCCGCATCGCGCTCGGCGGCGTCCATCGCGCCCGGCTCGAGACGAACGCCGAACGCGTCGGCAAAGCCGGCGGCGATCGCATCGCGCACCGCATTGACGGAAACCGCGTCGCCGCGCTCGCGCCGCACCGTCGTGATCCGTCGTTCGACGAGCGCGACCTCGCGCGCGGTGATCGCGGCAAACGGGGTCCGCAGGACGTCGAGCATCAGCGGCACGTCGAGGTCGACGAGGATCGACGCGTGGAACAGGAGCCCGCCACGCGCCGGGCGGCACAGCCCGAGCCCGGCGACCTTTCGGCCGCCGACCGCGACGTCGTTCTTGCCGCGAAACGACGCGTCGACCCCGAGTGCCGCGAGCCCCGCGACGACGCCGGTCGAGAACCGACGCATCGCATCGCGCGCGTGGACCGGTCGATCACCATCCGCCGCGGCGCACGCGAGCGCGACGCCGAGTTGATCCGCGCCCATCAGGATCGCGCCGCCGCCGGTCGGTCGCCGGTTGATCGCGACGCCGCGGCGCACGCACGCGGACACGTCGACCTCGTGCTCGACCGCCTGGAACCGACCGACGAGCGCGCAATGCGACGCATACGTGTAGAGCCGGAGCGTCGGCATTCGCTCCGCGCCCCGCGCGAGTGTCTCGTCCACCGCGAGGCCGGCCGCAGCGGTCACACGATCGTCGTCGATCCGCCGCCACACCGGAGCACCGCGGTCGATCACTCGAGCCACCCCTCGGTGCGGTAGCGCTCGACCTCGGCGTCGACCCACGGTCCGATCGCGTCGCCGTGCACGAGGTGATCCGCGTCGGCGGCCCAATCGGTCGCGTCGATCGCGACGAGCCAGCCGTCGCCGTAGGGGTCTCGGTTGACGATCGACGGGTCGCGCAACGCCGCATCGTTGCGCGCCGCGACCACCCCGCTCGCCGGTGCGACGACCGGGCTCGTCATCTTTGCCGCCTCGAGCGTGCCGATCGCGTCGCCCCGCTTCACCGGCGTGCCCGGTTCGACGAGTTTCACGTACGCGAGGTCCCCCAGCGACTCGAGCCCGAGCGCGTCGATCCCGACGACGACCCGCGCTCCATCGGTTGCGTGCGCCCACAGGTGACGCTCGCCGTCGTAGTGCCGATCCGGCGGAATGTTGTGCGACATGGCGGCCGAGTATAGCCGACGGTCATCCCGCTCGCGCTCTCGAAATGCGACGGATCGGGCGTTGGGCCGTTGCACCGTGCGGCGAGCCGGCCGACCACGCTCGGGCGAGATCTCTGCTATGCTGGAGCGGGGCCGGTCGAATGCCGATCGGTCTCATGGTGGTTTGAAGAGCGCGCCCGCCTCGTCATGGGCGCCGGGGTACACGACTCGTGGGGTGATCACGATGACGGCATCCGTACCGGAGCCGGTCACGGCGCATTCCGTGCCCACTCGAAACTACGGCCTCCATCTCACATTGGACGGCTACGGCGGCGATCCGGAGAAGCTCGCCGACCTGACCCGCCTCTTCGACATCCTCGAAGCGCTGCCCGGCGAGATCGGGATGAACAAGATCGGTGCGCCGCACCTGATCCGGATCACCGAAGCCGACGTGGCCGGCATCTCGGGCTTCATCTTCCTGCTCGAGTCGCACATCAGCGTCCACACCTACCCGTACAAGCGCTTCCTCAGCATGGACTGCTACTCGTGCCGCGAGTTCGACACCGAGGTGGTCGTCGCGCGATTCCGCGACTGCTTCGATCTCGAGGAGGTCGAGCCGCAAGTACTCGTGCGCGGCCGCCGCTTCCCGGTCGACAACCTCGTCGACCCACGGGAGTAGCGGGATGCAACCGATCATCGGCGACGGCGTGGTCCTCGGCGACGGGCACGACCTCGACCCGGGCGTGCACCTCGGTTACCGCACCGGCCGACCGATCGACGACCACACGCTGATCATCGGCCGCAACGCGCGCGTGCGCTCGGGCACCGTCGTCTACGGCGGCAGCCGGATCGGCGACGACTTCGAGACCGGCCACGGCACGATCATCCGCGAAGAGGTGATCCTCGGCGACCGCGTCGGCGTCTGGAGCCACTCCAACGTCGACTTCGGCTGCCGGATCGGCAACGACGTGACGATCCGGCTGAACTGCGTGATCAGCCAGCACTCGACGATCGAGGACGGCGTGACCCTCGCGTCCGGCGTGATCTTCTCCAACGACATCCACCCCGGCTGCCCGCACTCGCGCGAGTGCATGGAGGGCCCGACGATCCACCGCGGCGCGCGGATCGGCTCCGGCGTGATCGTCCTGCCGCGCGTGCACGTCGGCGAGAATGCACTCGTCGCGGCCGGCTCGGTCGTCACGCGCGACGTGCCGGACAACATGGTCGCGTTCGGCAACCCGGCGCGGGTCGTCAAGTCCATCCACGACCTCGAGTGCGGCACCGGCATCCACCCGGGCGGCAAGCCGTACGCCCACCTGCTCGGGGAGGATGCGTGATGCGCCCCGACCCCGGCATCTCGGTCGTTCTGATGGCCTATGACGAGGAGCCGCTCGTCGCGGACGTGATCGATGCGACCGGGCGCGCGCTCGCACAACTGCCGGGCGACCACGAGATCGTCTTCGTCGACGACGCGAGCCGTGACCGCACGCGCGCCGTCGCCGAGGAGGCCGCGGAGCGCTGCCCGGTTCCGATCCGCGTGATCCACCACGAGACGAATCGCGGCTCCGGCGCGACGAAGCGCACGGGGTTCGACGCGGCGACGCGCGACCTCGTGATCGGCGTGCCGTGCGACAACCCGCTCACCGACGAGGAGTTCGCCGCGTTCGCCGGCGCCGCGCGCGTCGCCGACATCGTCTGCGGCTACCGGCCGCAACGCCCCGGCTACACGTGGCGGATGCTGTGGGGCTCGCGCATCTACCGCACGCTGATCCGCGTGCTGTTCGGCGTGCGCGTGCGCGACGTCGGCTGGATCAAACTCTTCCGCCGCTCGCTGCACCCCTACCTGTCGGTCGAGTCCGACGGAGTGTTCAACCACGTCGAGATGCTCGTGAAGGCGCGCTACATGGGTCTCGACCTCGCCGAGGTGCCGTGCCCGATGCGCCGTCGCACGCATGGCACGCCGTCGATCGCCCGGCCCGACGTGATCGTCGGCGCCCTCGCGCAGACGCTCGCGTTCTGGTTCCGCACGTGCGTGCTGCGCCGCCACCCCGCGTCGCCGCCCGACGACGTCTACGCGATGCAACCGTGGCGAACCGCGGACGAGAGGCAGGCGGGATGAGCGTGCGCGTCGCCGTGATCGGCCTCGGCTACTGGGGGCCCAACCTCGTCCGCAACCTCGCCGCGTGTGACGCGGTCGAACTCGTCGCCGCGTGTGATCGCGATGCGGCGCGCCGGCAGTCGATCGCCCGCGCCTATCCCGGCGTCGCGACGCCGTCGGACGCGGCCGCCGTGTTCGCGAACCCCACGATCGACGCGGTCGTGATCGCGACGCCGACCGACTCGCACTACGCGCTCGCGAAGGCGGCACTCGAGGCCGGCAAACACGTCTGGGTCGAGAAGCCGATGACCAGCTCGGTCGAGCACGCCGAAGACCTCGTCGCGCTCGCCGACGCGCGCGGCCTCACGCTGATGGTCGACCACACGTTCGTCTACCACCCGGCCGTGACGAAGATCGGCGACGTGATCGCCAGCGGCGAACTCGGCGATGTCTACTACTACGACTCGGTGCGCATCAACCTCGGCCTCTTCCAGCCGGACGTGAGCGTGGTCTGGGATCTCGCGTCGCACGACGTGTCGATCATGGAGCACGTGATCCCGCAGACCGCGGTTCGCGTCCAGGCGACCGGGGCCCGCCACGCGGGTGCGTCGGTCGAATCGATGGCGTATCTGACGATCCACTACGACGGCGGCGCGATCGGCCACTGCCACGTGAACTGGCTCGCGCCGACGAAGGTGCGGCTCGTGATGATCGGCGGTTCGCGCAAGATGGTGATCTACGACGACAACGACGTCACCGAGAAGGTGCGCATCTACGACAAGGGCGTGGACGTCTCCAGCGTCGAAGGCGCCTACGCGGCGCGCGTGCAGTATCGCACTGGCGACATGTACGCCCCCGCGCTCGCGCGCACGGAGGCGCTCGCGAGCGAGACCGCCCACTTCGCGGCGTGTATCCGTGAGGGCGCGACGCCGAAGACCGATGGCCATACGGGGCTTCGCGTCGTCCAGATCCTCGCGGCCGCGGAGCGGAGCATCGCCGAGGGCGGGCGCGCGATCGACCTCCCGGTCACGCGCCCGTCGACGGCGGCGCGCACCGGTTGACGACGAGCCGAAACTTGTGACGCCCCTCCGCCGTCAGCGAATCGGGATACTCGAAGCGCACGGCGAGCGTGCCGCCGAGGAGCGCACGCAATCGCGCGGTCACATCGGCTTCGTCGACGGGGCCGCCTTCGATTCGCACGAGCAGCGCGCCCGGCGCGTCCTGCACGAGCTGGTAGCGATCGACGCCGGGCGTCTCCTCGAGCACGATCGTCGGCCCCCACGGCGACACCTTCGTGCCGTCGGCCGTGAGGAGCATGTCGATCAACCGCCCCTGCACCGACTCGAGCAGCGGCAGGCCCCGACCGCACGCGCACCGGCCGGGCCGCAGTGCCGCGAGGTCGCCGACCGAGTAGCGGATGAACGGCATCACGCGACCGAGCAGACCGGTGATCACGACCTGCCCGACCGTGCCCGGCGGCACCGGCCGCCCGGTCGCCGGGTCGACGATGTCGACGATCAGGCCGTCGGCGTTGATGTGGTAGCCGTCGCGTTCGGCGCACTGAAACGCGATCGGGCCGAACTCGGATGCGCCGTAGACGTCGATCGGCGCCGTGCCCAGGAGCGCCTTCGCGCGTTCCCGCTGACGCGGGGCGATGCGCTCGCCGGTGTTGAACACGAGCCGCGGGCGCACGGTCAGCGCGCCGGACTCGGCGTGGTCGCACAGGAGGTCGAGCAGCGTCGCCGATGCGAGCACGACGTCGGGCCGCATCCGGTTGATCGCGTCGGTGTGGTCGGCGAGGTCCTCCTTCAACTCGATGTAGTGCTTGCGATAGAGCCCGAGCCGTTCGATCGCGCGCGGCTTCGGCGCGTAGGGTTCGAGCAGGTCGAGCAGCACGTCGCGGGCGCGGTAGCCGCCCGCGTGAAACACGCGCAGCGCGTTGAGCGCCTGGACGTCGCGTTCGTGCGGCGTGACCCACGTGTGCAGCGTCACGCCGGTCGACCCGGAGCTCCACTTGTCGTAGAGCGCATCGAAGTCGCTGCCGTCGACCGTGACGGCTTCGCGCGGCAGATCCCGCAGTGCGCGATTCGTCGTGATCGGCAACGCCGCGAGGTCCTCCGGCCCATGCACGTCGTCGGGCCGGACGCCCGCCTCGCGGAAGAGTTCGCGGTAGTGCGGTACACGGGTCGCCGCGAGATGCACGACGTCCCGCAATCGCGCGGTGACGAGGTCGCGATACGCGCCTGGGTCCTGCCACTCGCGTCGCCGCAGCGCCCGGCTGTCGCGCCAGAGCCGCGTCATGCGCACTAGGTCCATGTCGAAATCCCGTCGATGACCCGCAACCGAGCACTCCTCCTCGCCCTGCGAATCGCGCTCGTCGCCGCGGCGGTCTGGTTCGTCGTGGACCGCGTGGACATCGCCGACCGGACCGTCACCGCGGCCGACGGATCGACCCGCGTCGATCCCGGTCTCGCGTCGCTCGTCCGCGGCGCCGACGCCCGGTGGATCGCGCTCGCGTTCGGTTCGTACACGCTGTTCGCACTCGGCGGCATTATACGGTGGTGGTGGCTGATGCGAGCGCTCGACCTCGCGGTCTCGTTCCGAGCGGCGTTCCGGCTGAGCTACATCGGACACTTCTTCAACACGGTGATGCCGGGCGCGACCGGCGGCGACGTCATCAAGGCGGTGTGCGTGGCGCGCGCACTGCCGGAGCGCCGCGCCCAGGCGGTGACGACCGTGCTCGTCGACCGGTTGCTCGGACTGCTCGCGATCATCGTCCTCGGTGGCGGGATCGCGGTGACGCGCATCGGCGAGGGCGCGTTCGGCGCCGCGGCCGCATTCCTGCTCGGCCTCGTCGCGGCGGGCGCGCTGCTCACGGCGCCGCTCGCACTCAAACCGTTGCGACGCGCGCTCCGGCTCGACCGGGTGCTGCGCGCGTTGCCGTTTCAGCACGCGCTCCGCGAGGTCGACGTCGCGATCCAGCTGTATCGGGCGCGGCCGGGCGCGGTCGCCGGCATCTTCGCGTTCACCGTCGCCGCCCAGATCTTCGGGGTGCTCGACGCGTGGTGCCTCGCGCGCGGGTTCGGGCTCGAGGTCGCACTGGCCGACCTCGTCGTCGCGATCGCCGTGATCAGCGTGTTCGCGGCGATTCCGATCGCACCCGGCGGCTGGGGCATCGGCGAGGGGCTCTACGCCCACTTCTTCCGCTACATCGGCGTCGCGGCGGCACCGGCCGTCGCGATCAGCGTCATCACGCGACTGATCGCGACCGCGCACGGGCTGCTCGGTGGCCTGTTCCTGCTCCGCGCCCCGGCCGACGTGCGGGCGGCGCGCGACGAGGCGGTCGCGGCGCAATGACGGCACGACTGCGCACGCAACTCGCCCTCACGGGCATCGCCGCGGTCGTCGTCGTGTCGCGTGCGCTCTTTCTCACGTCGTCGACGAACATGTGGGACTCGTGCGCGTTCATCCGATTCACGCGCACGATGCTCGAATCCGGAGACCCGGTCCACTTCGGCGACCTGCAGACGGGGCACCCGCTCTACCTTCAGCTCGGCGCGCTCGCGACGCTCGTGATCGAGTGGCTCGGCTACCCGCGCGACGTCGCGTTCGCGTTCAAGTGCGTCGGCATCACTGCCGTCGCGTCGTCGGTGTGGCCGATGTACTGGATCGCCCGCCGCCTGCTGGGCGAGTCGCCGGCTGCGCTCGTCGCGTGCGTGTTCTACGCGCTGATGCCGCTGTCGTGGTGGTGGTCCAGCGAGGTGATGAGCGACGCGGTCGGCATGGTCTCGCTCGTGTGGACCTTCGGCCTCCTCGCCCGCTGGAGCGACGGCGGCCGAAGCGGCTGGCTCGTCGCGGCGATGCTGGCGGCCGGTGCGGGTGTGCTCGTGCGATTCTCGAACGTCGCGCTTCTGCCGCTCATCGGTCTCGTCGTGTTGTTCGGTGCGCGTCGTCGGCGGTCGTGCGCGCCGCTGTTCGCGCTCGGGTGGATCGCGGTTCCGATCGTCGGCTACGTCGTCTGGGAGTACGCCGGTCGCCCGATCGGCGATTGGCGCCGCGCACTGAACGCGTCGGCCGCCGTCGGCATCGAGGCGCGCGCGTTCGACGCGGCACGGTGGGTGACGATCGCCGAGCGCGTGTCGTACGGCATCGGTTGGGCCGGCGTCGTCGGCGCGACGCTCGGGCTCGTCGCCGCGGCGGTTCGCCACGCGCGCCTCGCGGCGTTCAGTGCGGTCTGGCTCGCGCTGGTGCTGATGCCGCAGCTCGTCGTCTACACGACCTTCCAACGCTACTGGCTACCGATCGTGCCGATCGTGGCGCTGCTGATGGCCGCGGGTATCGCGGCGCTACGGCCGCTCCGCGTGCGCACGACGCTCCGGGCCTTCGCGACCGGCGGGCTCGCCGTCGCGCTCGTCCTCGCGGCGCTGCCGGACCTCGTGGCCCTCCATACGCGCAAGAGCGCGCTCGACGCCATCGCCGAGTGGATGCGCGACCATGCCGAACCCGACGCGGTCTTCGTCGGCGAGACCGCGCTCAACCACGTGCGCACGTTGTCGGGCCGCGATTGGATCTGGGCCGCGCACGACTTCTACGACTGGCCGTTTCTCGCGACCGTCGGGGCGTGCGCGCCGGCCGAGGTCGTGCGACGTGTCGACGCGGCGTGCCACGCCGGCCGATCGGTCTACGCGTGCGATCTGATTCCATCGGAGGCGCACGCGGCGCTTCGCGCCTACTTCGAGCCGGTCGCGGTGGCCCTTCTGGACGGCGACGAATTGCGCAACGTCCACGACGGTGGGTTCACGGCGATGGGCGCGGCGATGCGTCGGACGAGCGACGTCCACATCTACCGCCTCGAGCCGAACGCGATGCTGCCGCGCTTCGTCGGCGGCGCGATCCAGGAGACCGAGGACGGCTGGATCCTCACGGGCAGCGACCCCCGCACCGCCGGCTGCACCGCGACCGCGATACTCGCGCCGACCCATCGACCGGTCGACTGGACCGCGAGCGGACTGAACCTGCGCGCCGAAGGGGTCGTCACGCTCGAATCGACGCGCGTCGACCGCGACGGATCGGTCCGCATCGCGGTGCCGACGCCGCGGGCGACCCCGGGCGGCTACGCGGCGATCCTGTTCCTGCGCGACGGCATCCCGACCTGGATCACGCCGCCGCTGCGCTTCCCGCCCCGTTGACGGCGACGCGTCGCGACCCTACGGTCGACGGCATGATCCGTTTCGCCCCTGCAGTCGCGCTCGCCGCGCTCACGACGATCGCCGCCGCCCAACGCCCCTACCTCGACGACTTCGCGTTCATCCGCGAGACCGTCGCGAAGCATGGCGCCGCGGTCGAGTCCAAGAAGATCCCGTGGAAGTCGATCACCGCGAAGATGCGACCACGCTTCGCCGAGTGCACGTCGGACGTCGACCACGTGACGAACGTGATGGCGCTGCTCGCGACGCTTCGGGACAGCCACACCGGCGTCACCCGGTCGTCGATCAAGTGGGACGACCTCCCGTCGAAGTGGGACGGGCTCTACGGCGGCGGCATGTGGTTCGGCTACGACCGCGGCCTCGTGATCGTGCGCGGCGTGATGGCCGGGCATCCGCTCGAGAAGCGCGTGCCGGTCGGCTCGGTCGCGATCACGATCGACGGCTGGCCGGCGTGGCTCGCGATGGAACGGGAGCAACGCCGCATCGCGCGGCACCGCGGGATCTCGTCGGCGCACTCGCTGTTCGCGTCGATGGGCAACCGGTTCCTGCCGTTCGGCGACAAGCAGCGCCTCGACGTGGCGTTCTTCACGCCCGACGGCGACTTCCGCACCGAGGCGGTGCCGCGTTGGGGCCCGGATGGCCGCGCGTTCTCGATGTTCGAAGCGACCGTCCCGCCCGACGTGAAGCGCAAGCCCGGTGCGGTGTCGACGATGCTCACGACGCGGTGGAGCGAGAAGGTCGGCTACCTGCGCATCACCGGGAGCATGAACCGCGACACGGCCGGTCCGTTTCACCGCGCGTTCGACGCGCTGCGCGGCATGGAGGCGCTCGTCCTCGACTGCCGCGGCATGGGCGGCGGTGGGGACCGCACCGCGTGGGAACTCGCCGGGCGGCTCTTCCCGAAAGCGGTCGACAACGGTCGCAACGGCCGGATCGAACCGTCAGGTGATTGGCAGTTCGACGGACCGGTCGTGATGCTGCAGGACGAGATCGAGGTATCGTCGGCCGAGACGTTCACGTGGGCGGTGTCGGAGACGGAGCGCGTGATCTCGGTCGGTCGGCCGACCGGCGGGTGGAGCATCATCCCGAAGGTCTTCAAGTGCCCGTCCGGCCTCGTCGACTTCCGGCTCGGCGTGAACGACCGCCCCACGCCGATCCGCGGCATCCGCACCGAGGGCACCGGCTGGCCGCCCGACGTGCTGATCCCCTACGGCCCGATCGCAGTCGCCCGCGACGATGCCGCGCGCGAGGTCGCGCTCGCGATCCTCGAGTGCCTCCACGGCGGCGCTCCGGTCGGCGCGACGCGCGATGCGTTCGCCGGGCTGTTCGCCGGACGCTTCAAGGCGTTCGACCGCTCGCTCCGCAAGCTCGCGAAGCGCACGAAGAAGCCCGCCGCGCGCGACGTCGCCGACTGGGTCGAGCGCGACCTCGCCGCGACGCTCGACCGCGAACGCACGCTGCTGACCGCAAAGAAGGCCCAACCGGTCGACGCAATGGGTGCCGCCGCACGATTCGAGGAACTCGCTGCCCGCGGCAAGGCCGCCGGCATGCGCACGAAAGTGGACGCGCTCCAGAAAGCGCTCCGGCGCAGGCTCGCGGACGGCGCAGCCCAGCGCGCGCTGCTCGACACACTCGGCGCAGACTTCGACGCCCCCGATGCGAAACGCCGCGCGTTCCTCCAACGCCACGGCCGCACGCCGCTCGGCAAGTGGACGAGGGACGCGCTGTTCGGAAAGTAGCCCGTGCTTCAGACGGGGATTTGTCCCCGAACGCTGCCATAATCCCGTTTGAAGCGCTTCAAACGGGAATCTGTCAGCGCTGAGGGACAGATTCCGATGTGAGGCGGGGGCAACGCCGGCCGGCCCGGTCCGTTCCACACGATGGGCTCACGAAGGAAGGTACCCACGATGACGAGGCGCTTTGTGCTGCCACTCTGGTTCGGCTGGCTCGTGCTGTCGGGTCTCGCGCCGCTCTGCGCGCAGCCGTTCGGAACCGATCTGATCGTCGGGGAGACGGCCGGCCCGTTGTATCGCGTCGCGCCGAACGGATCGTTCACGACGATCGGGCGTTATGCGGCCTCGTCGATCACGCTCAGCGACGTCACGATCGACGCGGACGACCGCAACGTGATCGTGACGACGTCGCGGCAGGCGCCGTGGATCACGTATCTACTGTCGGTCGATCTCGCGACGAGTGCACCGACGCCGTTCGCGACCGTCTCCGGAAGCCTGACGAACCTCGACGAGAACGGTGACTTCATCGTCAGTTCCGAGACGAACACGCAGGCGCGGATCCTCCGGGTCGGACGCAGCGGAACAATCACGACGATGCTCGCCCAGGGCCCGGGGACCGGCACCTGGCTCGCGACGCGCGACGTCACGACCGGGAACTGGCTGTTCGCGACGAATCGGCTCGACGTGCTCGAGTACGACCCGGCGAGCGCATCGGTGGTCCGGACGTTGCAGGGACCGGTGGCGCTGCCGTGGACGTTCGTCCCGCATCCCGGTGCGCCGTACGCCTACCTGATGACGGATCGGATCTGGCGACTCGACACGCGGACCGGTGCGGTCGCGACGCTGACCGCGACGTTTCCGGCGTGGATCGGCGGCGCTGCGCTCGCGATCGATCGCGACGCGGGCCCGTCCGGGGCCCGGATCTACGCGACGAGTGCGAACAGCCCGCTGGACGTGATCCGCGCGGTGGACCTGCAGGGCAACATCGTCGGCTCGATCGGCCCGTTCCCCGGGAAGATCGGCGGAATCGCGTTCGACCGGAGTCGCAACCTCGTGCCGGTGCTGAACCGCGCGCCGAACGACCGGTTCCTGCTCGTGAGCTTCGCGAACGCGGTCGGACTGCGCTACGCGGTCGTGCTCGGGTTCAGCGGTTGCTGGCCGGGTGCCGGGTTGCGCGACGGTCGCCGCATCGGATTGACGCCCGATGCGCTGAGCGTGCTCTCGGCGCAGGGGCCGATTCCGCCGTATCTCACGAACAACGTCGGCACGCTCGGCCCGACCGGTCGTGCGGTGGCGACGCTGAACCTGAATCGCCTGGGCCCCAGCGCGCGGGGCGTGCGCCTCTGGGCGGTCGCGATCGTGTTCGACCCGGCCGCGCCGCTCGGGGTCGCACAGATCAGCTCGCCCGCCGTGATCGTGTTGTGACGCGGCGCGATCACGACGGGACGGGCCACTTCGATGGGAAGCGCCGGCCTACAGAATGACCAGGCACGGATCGGTGATCGTGCGCACGCCGAGGGGAGCGTTCGGGTCGAGCGTCAGGGCGGTGAGCCACACGCGCGCGCCGCTCAAGCCGGGGAGCGTGGCAGTTCTCAGGAAGGCGCGGGCCCGACCGGTCGCGCCGAGCACGCCGGATTGTCCGACGAAGTACGGCGCCAACAAGCCGGCGAGGCCGAGGGTCGTGAACGGATCGACGACGAGCGGAATCACGCGGCCATCGGGGAGTGGCACGCCCGGCCGCGTGCCGCTCAAGGACAAGCCGACGAAATAGGCGCGCCCCGCGTCCGACGGGATGTCGACGGTGATCTCCCAATCGTTCGGCTGTACGAGACGCGTCGTCAGGTTGTTTCCCCGCATCGGGACGATGTGCGAGACGTCCGCGGAGATCCTCGGAGCGATCGTCGTCACCGCGCCGGTGCCTAGATCGGCGCGCAACACGAGTTCACCGGCGGTCACCTGCTGCGTGAAGACGACCGAGGGAAGCGCCGCGCTCGCCCGATCCAGACTCAATGAGGAGGCCCCATACGGGAACGGGCTGGACCGGAAGGTCGAGAGCGCGCCATTGTTCGCGACGCGCGCGATCGCGACCGGGAACCCGGGCACCGACGCCGTCGCCACGAAGTAGTCGCCGCTCCGGTAGTCCTGGTCGATCTGCGCGAGGATCGGCGCCGGAAACGACGCGATCAGCCCGACGGTCGACCCGTCGCGACTCACGCGGAGCAAGTTCGTCGTGGACCCACCGACCTTGTCGGCGACGATGAAATCGCCCGTGTCGATGTCCACCAGGAGCCCGCGCGGCTGACTCCCGCCGGTCACGATGGTCGAGACGACACCACTCCTCGTGACGCGGAGGATCGCCGGGAGTGCGTTGTTCGAGGAACGCCACGCGACGATGTAGTCCCCGTCCTGCCCGACGACCACATCCGTCGTCGCCCCCTCGGCGGCCACCGTGAACGTCGTGAGGATCGTGCCGGAGAGATCCGCGATCATCAGCTTCGGCACACTGGCGCGACGCCCTGCGAAGGACATCACGAAGCTCCGGTTGTTCACGTCCATCACGGCCGACTCGACGAAGTAGAGGACCGACGGCAAACTGGCGACGACCGTCGAGTAGACGCCCGAGGGGGACACGACGCCGACCGGCGCAACGCCCGTCGCCAGCGTATTCGAGACCAGCCATCCCTCGGAGTGCGGTTGTGCGGCGGCCGCCCCGGCACACGCCGTCATCACGAGCAGGCAGATCCCGCGCAGGGTCCGTTGGTGCATTGGGTTCACGACACGAGAATACCACTACCCTCGTACAAAGAGTGGATTTGTCCCCTACCGCTGCCACAATCGCGTCGTTCGGCATGAGGCGCCCGAGCGCGGGCGCACTGCATCGCAGGTGAGATCCCCGGCGGGGTCGGATAGACTGCCGGTGGCAGTGCTCTCCCCGGAGGTGGTGTGTGCGAAGACTGCGATGCGTGGCCCTCGTCGTCCTGGCGGTCGGCTCGATCGAGGCGCAGGACATCTACGACGTGAACAGGGTGCGAACGCTGCACCTGACCTTCGCGCAGGCGACCTGGTGGAGTGACCTGCTCGCAAACAAGCAGAGCGAGACCTACATCCGCGCCGACCTGCAGGTCGACAACCGCACGTATCGCCATGTGGGCGTCCGGCTTCGCGGCGGCACGTCGTACGCCATCCCGTTCGCGTTCAACTCGCGAAAGCTCCCGTTCAAGATCAAGCTCGACGCGTTCGTGTCCGGCCAGCGGATCTACGGCTACCGATCGCTCAACCTGAACAACGGGTTCTGGGACCCGACGTTCCTCCGCGAGTACCTCTGCTACCGAATGTTCCGTGAGTTCACCCCGGCGCCGAAGGTGAGCTTCGTCAAGCTCGTGATCAACAACCAGAGTTGGGGCGTCTACATCAACGTCCAACCGACGAACGTCGACTTCCTCGACGAGTGGTTCCGGGACTCGAGCGGCCACCGCTACAAGGGCCAAAGCCCGATGGTCTACGTCGACAACGCGCCGGCGTCGTATTTCCTCACTCAGCCACTCGTGTCGGCACCGAGCACGACCGCCTATCTGGACCTGATCGGCGCGCTGTCTGCGGTCTACGGCGCCACACAGGCGACGATGCCCACGATCGCGCCGCAGGTGTTCGACATGAATCAGATCGCGCGCCAACTCGGCGTCGGTGTGGCGATCGCGAACACCGATGGGCTGCTCAGCCACAACTACTACATCTACTCCGATCCGCACCACGGGCGAATCTCGACAATCCCGTGGGACCTGAACCTGACGTTGAACCAGCCGACGTGGGACTACGGATCCATCATCTACTTCCGCCCGTTGCGACATTCCCACTTCGACCGGCGCGTGAGGGCATTCGCGCGGATCGCCGCCGAGCGCTCGCTCGACCTCGCGGCGATCGTACCCGAGGCGCTACGTGTCCACGCGTTGCTCGATGCCGAGGTGAAGGCCGACCCGAAGAAGCTCTACCCCTACGACGACTTCCGGCGCAATCTGACGCAGCGCGTCACCAGCGGCCTCACGACGTTCTACGGGCACGCGCAATACTTCGCCCAGCGCCGAGCGTTCCTGCTGAACAAGTTCCCGGCCGGCCCCGCCCTCGACCGTCACACCCGCACGCCGACACAGCCTGGCGCCGTCGACCCGGCCTGGGTGACCCTGCGCGCAATCGACGCGAAGAACGGCATCGAACACGTCCATCTCTACTACCGCAACCGGGGGAACTACCGCCGCATCACGATGCACGACGACGGGCAGCACCGCGACGGCGCGGCGAACGACGGTGTATTCGGCGCGGCGATTCCCGCGCAAACCGCCGGCACTGAAATCGAGTACTACATCGAAGCGGGCAACTTCGTCGGCCTCCGCTTCTCCCCCTACAACGCCGGTCATCGGCCGCACCGTTACCGAGTCCGTCCGACGCTCGGCAGCGCCCTCCTGAACGAGTTCCTCGCCGCGAACACGAACGGCCTCCGCGACGAGCGGGGTGATCGCGACGACTGGCTCGAGATCGTCAACCCGACGGCCGCGCCGCTGGCGGTAAGCGGCATGTATCTCACCGACGACGTCGACACGCCCACCAAGTGGCGGATCCCTCCCGGCCACGTGATCCCGAGCGGCGGGGCCCTGCTCGTGTGGGCCGACGACCAGCCGGGCGACGGACCGCTGCACGCGACGTTCAAGCTCGACAAGGGAGGCGAGGAGATCGCGCTGTTCGACGCCGACGGCAAGACGCTGCTCGACCGCGTGCAGTTCGGCCGGCAGTACGACGACGTTTCGACCGGACGCCTCTTCGACCGGCCGTCGCCATGGGTGACGTTCGCGGCGACGACGCCCGGACGACCGAACGACCCGGGCGCGTGCGCGACACGGACCTACTCGGCGCTCGACCCGACGACGAACCGGATGCGACTCACCGCGGCAACGGCACCCAGGGTCGGACGCGTCGCGACGATTGACGTCACACGCGCCCCGACGCAAGTGCCGGGGCAGCTCGTCCTCGCGGCTGCAGCGGTGCATCGCGTCGCGCCGTCGCTCGGGGTGAGCGTCCTGGTCGGCGCCCCGGTCGTCGCGCTGCCGTTCAAGACCGCGCCGGACGGCAGCTACCGCTTCGCGCTGCCGGTGCCGAATGCGCCGTGGCTCGTCGGCGCGCGCGTCTATCTGCAGGCGTTCGCCGCCGGCCCGCAGCACGTCGACGCATCCGACGGCCTCGAGATCGTGTTCTGCCCGTGATGAGCGGCGGTCGATCGGCGCCGGCCTCGCCCTGAGAGCCGAGTCCGCGTTACAATGCCGTGACAAGCGAGACCGGCCGACGCGTAGACTCGCGCCTGGGCAGACACGACAGTTTGGGAGAGATATCAGTGCTCATCTTGCACCGTTCCGTACGGACGGCCGTGCTCGTCGCGGCCGCAACGATCGCGACGATCGGGGCCGCGCCTGCGCAGGTGAAAGCGCCGACAACGCTCGAGACGCCATACGCACAGTCGTCGGCGTCGATCGACAACCCGACCGCTGCCACCCAGATGGTCTGGCAGCACCTGGTCGAGATCCCGTACGCCGGGTGGCTGCAGATGAAGTTCTCGGGCTACTCGCTGCCGGGAGCGAGCTACGTCGAGATCAGGTCGTTCAAGGACGGCGCGGTCCAGCGGCTCGACCGAGCGATGATGAAGAACTGGTTTCCACGCTCGGCCTACTTCAACGGCGACGCGGTGCTCGTTCGTCTGTTCGCGGGCCCGCAGACCCGTGGCGCGCGGATCGACCTCGCGGCAACCGTCGTCGGTGTCTCCCCAATCGGCAACGACACGATCTGCGGCCCGACCGATGACCGAGTCAACTCCAACGACGCGCGTACCTGCCGGCTCTTGCCGGTGGGCTGCACCGCATGGATCGCGACCCCGAACGGGTTGCTGCTGACCGCGGGCCACTGCCTCGGACGGTCGAACCCGGTCGTGCAGTTCAACGTGCCGCAGTCGCTGTCCAACGGCACGCTGCAACACCCGCCGCCGATCGACCAATACACGGTCACGCAGGAACTCGCGGGCGCGGGCAACGGAACCGGCTGCGACTGGGGCATCATGCTCGCCGGCACGAACAACCAGAACCAGACGCCACTTCAGCGCCAGAACGCATTCTTCGTGCTGCGCACGGTGGCACCGACCGCGAATGCGACGATCCGGATCACCGGCTACGGCAGCGCGTCCGGCACCCGCAACCAGACGCAGAAGACGCACACCGGACCGTTCACCACGCTCGGCGCCGCGGGCAACTGCAGCGGCAACTACCGGCTGCAGTACCAGACCGACACGACCGGCGGCAACTCCGGCTCGCCGGTGATCGACGACGCGACGAACCAGGCGGTCGGCATCCACACCCACGGCGGATGCAACTCGTCCGGTGGCGGTGCCAACTCGGGCACGTTCCTGTTGAACGCGAACTTCCAGGCGGCACTGAGCACCCTGTTCGTGCAGCTTGCACACGCGCCGCTCGCGGACACCGCCGACGTCGTCAACAACTACGTCGTGCGATCGACGATCGTCAGCGGCGGCTCCAACATCTCGAGCGCGGTGCTGACCTACGCGGTCAACGGCGGCACACCGACGACGGTCGGAATGCTGCGCGGCAGCGGTGACGAATACTCGGCCGCGATCCCCGCCCAACCCGCGGTGGCGCGAATCAGCTACTCACTTACGGCGACCGACGCGAACAACAACCAGGGCTCGATCGGACCGTTCACCTTCACGGTGGGCCACTCGGCCGTGCTGTTCAGCGACGATTTCGAGACCGCCACCGGCTGGACGCCCGACCCAGGCGACAACGCAGCGACCGGACGCTTCGAGCGCGCCGATCCGTTCGCATCGGGCCAGAACCAACCGGAGGACGACAACACGCCGAACGGCACGATCTGCTACATCACGGAGAACGGCCTCCGCGGCCAGACCACGTCGCAGCACGACGTGGACAGCGGCAAGACGTCCATCGTCAGCCCGACGTTCGACCTCAGCGGCGTGCCGGCCGGAACCGCAACGCTGGAGTTCGCATACTGGCTCGTGATCCTCACGCAGCTCAACGACTTCCTGCAGGTAGACGTCTCGACCGACAACGGCTCGTCATGGACGCAGATCTGGCGCGACACGACGACCCAGTCCGCGTGGCGCCTGGCCAGTGTGACGATTCCGGGGACCTACACGAACCAGATGAAGGTCCGGCTGTGGGTCCAGGACAACCCGAACGACTCCCTGACCGACTGTTGCATCGACGACGTGATCGTGAAGACCGTGGACGACAACGTCGCCGCGCTCACCGCGAACACCTCTACCCCGGCGATCGGCACGACCGTCAACTACACGCTGGGGGCGGCCCGTGAACCGAACGGCGCCTACATCTACGCGGTGTCGCTCGCCAGTGCGAAGACGACGCTCGCCGGAATCGGCACGCTCGACCTCGCGCCGCCGATCGTGCCCCTGGTGATCGGCGGACTCGGCGGCACAGGGACCGCGAACTTCGCAGTCGCCGTGCCGAACGCGCCGGTCGTCCGCGGGCTCACGGTCTACACCCAGGCCGTCGTGTCCGGGGGAACGAACATCGTGTCGAACCTCTGGACCCTGAAGGTGCAGTAGCCGGCTTCAAACGAGGATCTGTCCCCGAACGCTGCCACATTCGCGTTTGAAGCGCTTCAAACGAGAATATGGCAGCGTTGAGGGACAGAAGTCGATGTGAAAGCTACTCCTGCTTCGCCGCGCGCAGCAGCAGGCCATCCTCGCTCGCGACGAGTTCGACGGCGGCGCCCGAGGCGGTCCCGAGGAAGTCGAGGAACTCGATCGCGTTCAGGGTCGGGCCGTTCACCGGGAGCATTACGCCGTACGGCAGGTTCGCGATCGCGTCGAGGGGCGGACCGAGTCGGATCGCGATGCCGCTGTCGCGCGACGCCCGTTCGAGGATCGTGCCGATCGGTTGGAGCAGCCCGTCTCCGACTCGCAGCGCGGTGCCGGCCGCGCGACGCATCGTCTCGGGCGCCTCGAGCCAGGCGCGCGCGACCGAGACGGTGAACGCGAGGCCGGAATCTGCGGGCCGCGCAGTCGCGACGGCGCGCGCCGCCTCGTCCCCGAGCCGTGCGAGCGCACGCGCGGCCAACGCACGTCCCACCGCGCCGCCGCGCGCGACAACCGCTCGGAGTCGCTCGCGGACGGCCGGGGCATCGACCTCCGCGAGCGCCAACGCCGCGTAGTCGCCGAGGACATCGTCGCGCTTCAGGAACTCGCGCAGCCTCGCGATTGCGGCCTCACCGCCGGACCGCCCGAGTGCGATCGTGAATTCCAGCGTCGCGCTGTGGCCGTGCGGCGGCGCGACGGTGGCGAGGTGATCGCCCGCGCCGGCGACCCGCCACATCGCGAGTGTCTTCGCCGCGAGCATCCGGACGCCGGCATCGCGGTGCTTCAGGGTCGCGAGCATCGCGTCGTCGGGTGTGTCGCCGAGCAACAGGAGCCCCCACAGCGCGACCCGCACTTCGAGCGCGTGCGGCGATGCGAGTGCCTCGCGAAACACCGGTCGCGCGGCCGGCGTGGCATACGCGACCAGTGAGAGGAGAAGGTTGGCCCGATCCACCGCGACCGTGACGTCCTGGAGACGTGTGGCCACGTGAGCGACGGCCCGTTCGATCCACGCCTCGCGCGCCCCCGCCTCCGCGAGCCGCGCCGTGAACGCCGCGTTCTCGATCGGCCCGCGCGCGCGCGACCAGAGGTCGACCCGGAGGAGCGCCGTCGCGGCCGCGTTCTGCACCACGGGCTCGGGATCGTCGAGCGCCTCGAGGAATCGCGGGACCGCGTCACGCAACCAACTCTCGTTCGCGAGTGCATCGACCGCCGCGGCGCGCACCCGCGCCGACGCATCGCCGAGGGCACGCTCGACGAGCGGCCGGCCCGGACTCCACGGAATGCGCCCACCGATCGCGCGGAGCACAGCACAACGGATCTCCGGATCGCCGGCCGCAAGTCCGCGCTTCGCGACCTCGAGCGCGTCGTCGTCGGCATCCCCCCGCATCGCGGCAAACGCCGCGGGGAGGAGCGGCTCGGCGGTACGGTCGCCGGCCTGGATCTCGATGAGTGCTTGCGGCTTCGTCTGCGCGACGGTCCGCCGCGCGATGTCGAGAAGCGCCGGATCACCGCGACCGGCGAGTTCGATCAGGTCCGGCACGTTGGCGCCACCGCCCGCGAGGTAGTTCATCGCGACGCTACGATCCTCCGGGCGCACGTTCGGCTCGTCGAGCAGATCGAGCGCGAGGCGCGACACCGCCGGATCGCTGCTGCCGCCACCCCTCGACGTCAGCATGACAGCCACCAACAGTCGCGCCGATCGGACCGGATCGTCATCGCCGTGGACCGAGAGCAACGCCTTGGCGATCGGGACCTTCAGCTCATGGAGCGCGATGCACGCCGGGAAGGTTCGATCCGGCTCCGACCCGAGTACGGTGGTCGCGAGGTGGTTCACGAGCGCGGCTGATGCGCCGCCCTGCAGCTTGAGCTTGTCGACCGCCACGCTCGACACGATCGGGGCCGGGTCGTCGAGCATCTCGACGAGCCCGCGGACCGCGCTCGCACCGCCGAGGTAGTTCAGTACCGTCACCGCACGCCACCGAACGCTGGTCGTCGCCACGGTTCGACTCGCTGCGACGAGGCGCATGATCGACGCGACCTTCATCGTGTCGGTGTTCTCGTCGAGGTACTTGTCGAACCGCGTCATGCGCGCGCGTGCGGGGTCGGACAAGCGAATCCACTGGATCGCGTGGATCTCGATCGCCCCCGCACTCAACTCAGTCTTCGTCGTGCGCAGCACGATCTCGGTCTCGGCGGTCGGCGGCGAGCGGCGCAAGCCGGAGGTCAGCGGGACGAACACGTCGCGGACGGTATCGGACACGAGAACGCGCTTGCCGCGCTCGCCGACCGCGATCGCGATCTCCTCGGACGCCGTGAGACCGTCGACCCGCTCGGCCCGCAGTCGAAGGTGGAGCACGTCGTACCGCTCCGGATTCTTCGGCCGCCCGACGAGTGCCAGCTCCGGGTTCCACGACGTCCCGCTACGGTGCTGGTCGAGCGTCGACGGCACATCCCACCGGAGCACGGCGGTGCCGTCGACGATGCGGGCCTCCGAGTCCGCGACCGCGAACTGGTCGAGCGCGCCCGGCGCGTCGAGTGCGATCGACCACGGCGGGTCGCTCACCCAACTCTCGGTTCCGGCCTTCCCCTCGACGAACCGCACGTCGTCGATCCGCACGACCGCGCCCTTCGGGTCCGGCACGATCCAACGCACGAGCATCGGCCGGGTCGGATCGAACGGGTCTTTCGCTGTCATCGTCATGTCCGCGAGGCGCGCCGTGTGTTCGCGCCACGCCGGACCGACGTCGCCGACGGGATGCTCGATGTAGCCGCCGCGACGGTCGTAGAGTCGCAGCGCCACCCCCTTCACCGCGGGATCCGCACAGATCCGAAAGCCGACGGCCGCACACGTCGCGAGTTCCTCGGGCACGGGCCGCAGGCTCAGGTGGGCGTCGGCCTTGTCCCCGGCCTTCCACGCGAGGCAACGAACGCCGTCGTGCTCGGCGCGCGCGACGCGACCGGCCGAGGCGCGTGCCGACTCGTAGCCGTCGCCCGACTCGAAGTCGAAGAGGCGCGCACGCGCGGCGACCGATGCCGCATCGTCCGTCGCGAACCGAACGCCTGCGACCTCGAGCGTGAACGCGCGCTTGCTGCGGAAGCCGACGAGCATCAACCGCTCGATCTTCTTCGGGTCGGGCGTGCCGCGGCGCGAGAACGACGCGAACGGCAAGCCGACGCGTTGCCACTCCGCGCCCGCGACCGGTATCGGGCGCGACCAGTAGTCGCCCTTGGTGGTCGCGAGACGCACGTAGATCGTCTCGGTTCCGAGGGGCGTCGGCGCGCGCAACGCGAGGTGCAGCGATGTCGTCGGCGAGAGCGTCACACCGCCCGGCGGTAGGTCGAGCGTGAACGCCTTGCGCCCCTCCTCGACGGACCAGCGGAGCGCCGCGCCGACCGTCGGGTCGTCGAATCGAGCGGCGCGGCTGCCGCGCGCTTTCGCGCCCTCCAGGTCGATCGCGGTGGCAGATGCGGTGTCCTGCGCCGCGGCGGACGCCGCGCCGACCGCGAGGACGAGGAGCAGTGTCGGGATCGAACGATGCATGTCAGCACTCTCAAATCGCGAATCTGTCCTCGAACGCTGCCACATTCGCGTTTGAAGCGCTTCAAACGGAAATATGGCAACGTTGAGGGACAAAAGTCGATCGGAACCGTCTCTCCCGCCATGGTAGCCTAATGGATCGCGGGAACGAGCGAAGGTCGACGGATATGGGTGACGGGCCACGATTCAGCAGTGCCGAGCACGGCTTCCTTCGCGACATGCGAGAGCGCTGGGAGCAACGCGCACGGGTCGACTTCCGATTCTTCACGGCGACGAAGAGTCGCGACGAGGCGGAGTGGGCGTCGCACGCCGACGGCGAAGCGGCGTGGTTTCTGCGCGGGCTCGATCCCGACCGTCTCTCGAACCAGGTCCTGCTCGACGTGGGCTGCGGCCCGGCCCGACTGCTCGCCCGGCTCGCACCGGCGTTTCGCATCGCGATCGGCGTCGACATCTCCGCCACGATGCTCGCACACGCGCGCCACGAAACCCGCGACCATCCGAACGTCGACGTCGTGCGGTCCGGTGGGCACGGCCTCGAGTTCCTGCGCGATGGGACCACCCACTGCGTCGTGATGCACGCAGCGGCGATCCACATGCCACTCGACCTGATCCGCCGCTACTTCCGCGAGGTGCACCGGGTCCTCGCGCCGAGCGGACGCTTTCGCTGCACCGTCAACCGACTCACCGACACGGTCGACGATCGGGCAGAGGCGTCGAGCCTCGTCGAGGAGGCGATCTGCCGCGCACCCGAAGGCGGCGAGGAACTCGTGCACGGGCAGGACTACGGGGGCCATTCATTCACCGAGCCGGAACTCGCCGCCCTGCTCGACGCGAGCGGTTTCGCGCCCGTCGTGGTCGAGCGGGTCGGGCCCCTCACGTTGGCCGTCGACGCGACCCGACCGTAGGCGCCCGTCGCCCTACAAGTCCTGCCCGAGGATGATCGCGCGATAGCCGTGCTCGGCGAGACGGTTGTCGGCGAAACGGAGCCGCAATGCGCGGCCCGGGATCAGGACGGCCGGGCGCTCGGGCAGGTAGACCCACGTGTCGCCGTCGGCACTGCGCTCGGCGGGTGAACCGAGCAGCATCAGACACTCCGACTTGCTCATGCCCGGCAGCAGACTCTCGGCATTGCGCGTCACGGTGTCGAACGGAAAGCGCTGTTCACCGCGCGGGATCGGCTTGCCGGTATCCGGGTCGACGCTGACGCACCCGGCGAGCACGCCGAGCGCGAGCACCGCGATCCAAGCTCGCATCGGTCTACCGCTCCTCGAGCTTCTTCTTCAGCGCTTCCTGCTTCGCACGCAGCGCCTCTTCGAGCGCCCGCGCACGGTCCTTCATCTCCGCCTCACGCGCGCGAAGGCTGTAGCTGCTGAACGCCCCGCCGTAGCGGCGCTTCATCAGCCGCAGCACGTACTTCGTCTGCTTCTCGTCGAGGAACGCGCTGAGCTTCGGCTCCGCCTTCTCGACGAGCAGGCCGATCTCCTCGTTGAGCGCCTTGTAGGCCTCCTTGTCGCGCGTCGCGCCGAGTTCCTTCATCTCGCGCCACATCGAGTCGACCTCGCTGAAGTGCCGGGTCAGGATCGGCTCCAGCTTCGCGATCTGGTCGAACGTCAGCGTGACGTCCATCGCGATCCGGTCGATGTCGAACTTCGGGCGGCTGCGGATCGCGGCGGCGAACGCCTCGCGCGCCGCGCGTGCCTCTTCCGAGCGGGGCTTCGACAGCGCCGACCGCCCCGCCGGCCGCAACGTCCGCAACTTCACGCGCGCGATCACGCGATCGATGAACGCCTGCACGTGCGGATCCGTCGCGCCTTCGCGCGCCTTGCGCAGCGCGAGCATCCCCTGGGCGCCGAAATTGACGAGGCCCTCGCGGGCGGTGTAGCGCACGCGGGGGTTCGTGCTCGACAAGTGGGTGCACAACGAGTCGATGAACGGCGCCGGGCTCGCGATCTCGGGCGCATCGGCGCCCTCCTGGGCGATTCCGGTGCTCGCGGCGATCAAGACGGCGGCGACAAAGCGGTTTCGCATCGGGTCGACTCCTCTGGACAGGCCTCGGGGGTGGCGGATCGCCATGCTACCAGTCCGGGCCCGATCCGGTTACAACGGATTCGGGGCCGTCGCATCACCGGGGAGATCCGTCCGGTGCCCGACCGTCACGAAGCACCGCGTTCTCGCTCGGGCCTCGTGTTCAAGGACGGCAAGGCGTACGACTTCGAACCGCGCACCCGCGGCGGCTGGCGCATCGCCGAACTCCGCACGGCCGCCGACGCGCCGGTCCGCCCCGAGGCCCTCGCGGCCGTCCGAGCATGGTTCGAGCGCAAACCGACGCCGACCGACCCGACGCCCCCGTTCCCCGAGTTTCTCGAGGCGGGCTGATCCCCGGCGACTTTTCTCCGGAAGGCGGCACCGCCGGCGCGACATCCGGTCGAGACGATTCCGACCGAATGGAGCCTTTTCCGATGAAACGCCTGCTGATCCTCGCCTACGGGGCGACGGCCTACCTGCTGTTCCTCGCGACCTTCGCCTACCTGTGCGCGTTCGTCGGCGACTTCCGCTTCCTGGTGCCGAAGACGATGGACTCCGGCCCCGTCGGGCCGCTGGGCCAGGCGCTGCTGATCGACGCCGCGCTGATCGCCCTGTTCGGCATCCAGCACACGGTGATGGCCCGCCCCGGCTTCAAACGGTGGCTCACGCAATACATCCCCAAGTCGGCCGAGCGCTCGACCTACGTGCTGTTGTCGAGCCTCTGCCTGATCCTGCTCGTCGTGCTGTGGCGACCGATCGGCGGCACCGTGTGGCACGTGGACGACCCGGTCGGCCGCGGCGTCCTCTACACGCTGTTCGGCCTGGGCTGGGCGATGATCGTCTACGTGACGTTCCTGCTGAACCACTTCGACCTGTTCGGGCTGCGCCAGGCGTGGCTCCAGTTCCGGGGCCGCGACTACACCCACCTGCCGTTCCGCGAGCCGCATCTCTACCGCGCGATCCGCCACCCGCTCTACGTCGGCTGGCTGAGCGCGTTCTGGTTCACGCCGACGATGACGGCCGCGCACCTCTTCTTCGCGGCGCTGCAGACCGTCTACATTCTGATCGCGATCCGCTACGAGGAGCGCGACCTCGTCGCCTACCTGCCCGGCTACCAAGCCTACCGCGAGCGGGTGCCGATGCTGATTCCGCGTCTGCGCCGGCGCAGCACATCGAGCGCACCGCTGACCGCGGTCCGCGGATGAGCGAGGGTCCGATGCAACCGGTTCGACGAACGCCCACGCCAGGCGATACAATGCGCGGCATGGCTGAACAGGATGCCACGTGCTGGACGATGATCCAGGGCGCCTCGCGCGGGCGTGCGAACGACATCGAGACGTTCGTCGACCGGTATGGCCCGATCGTGCAGGCCTACCTCGAGGCGCGCTGGCGCCGGCCGCCGCTGCGCGATCACATCGACGACGCGAGCCAGGAGGCGTTCATCGAGTGCTTCCGCGAGGGCGGCGTGCTCGCGTCCGCCTCGGCCGAGCACATCAAGACGTTCCGCGCGTTTCTACTCGGGGTCGTGCGCAACATCGCGCGGCGCTTCGAGAAACGCGTGGTCCGCGACGACAACCGCGAGCGATCGCCCGCGACCGACTTCGACGTGCCGGACCCCGAGGCCGAGGACAAGCGGCTGTCGGTCGTGTTCGATCGCGCGTGGGCCGCGTCGATCGTGCGCGAGGCGGCCGCGCGACAGGCCGAGCGCGCCGAGATCGTCGGCCCCGAGGCGGTGCGGCGCGTCGAACTCCTGCGCCTGCACTTCAACGAAGGGCTCGCGGTCAAGGACATCGCCGCGCGGTGGGACGCGCCGCTGAAGGCGTTGCACCACGACCTCGAGCGGGCGCGCGCCGAGTATGCCGACGCGCTGCGCGACGTGATCCACTACCACTACCCCGGCGAGCGCCGATCGGCCGAACGCGAGGTCGCACGGCTGCTCGATCTGATCGGATGAACGGAGCGCCATGACCGACGACCGCCCGGAAGACATCCACGAAGAAGGCGATCGACCGGATCTGGATCGCCTGATCCGCGCCGGCTTCGGCACGCCGAAGGAGGACCGCAAGTCGGCCGTGGATCGGCTGCGTGCCGCTCTCGGCGAAGCACGCGTCGCCCCGGCGGGTGACGGCGAGGAACGCTACGCGATCGGCGAGGTCATCGGACGCGGCGGCGTCGGCGCGGTCTATCGCGGCACCGACCACAACCTCGACCGCGACGTCGCGATCAAGATCCTCGCCGAGGAACACGCGCACAACGCCGACCTCGCCGAGCGCTTCGTCGACGAGGCGCGGATCGCCGGGCGCCTCGAGCACCCGGGTGTCGTGCCGGTGCACGAGGTCGGCCATCGGCCCGACGGCCGCCCGTTCTTCAGCATGAAGCTCGTCGAGGGCGCGACGCTGAGCGAATTGCTCGCGAGCCGAACGGGGCTGCGCGACGATCGGCGGCGGTTCCTGATGATCTTCGAGAAGGTGTGCGAGACCCTCGCCTACGCGCACGCCCACGGCGTCGTCCACCGCGACGTCAAGCCGTCGAACGTGATGGTCGGTTCGTTCGGCGAGGTTCAGTTGATGGACTGGGGACTGGCCAAGGTGCTCGCCGCCCCGGAGCGAACGAAGATCCGCCCCGCGAGCGAGATCACCGAGACCGGCGACACCGCGCGCGGCTCGACGGCGGGCCGTTCGGAGACCGGCTCGGTGATGGGCACGCCGCCCTACATGCCGCCGGAGCAGGCGCGCGGGGACGTCGCGGCGATCGACCGGCGCACCGACGTGTTCGCCCTCGGCGCGCTGTTGTGCGAGATCCTGACCGGCAAGCCCCCCTACACGGGTTCGCAAGCCGACGTGCGCCGCCAGGCGCGCGACGGTGACTTGGCGGCGGCCTACGAGCGTATCGCCGACGCCGGCATCGAGCCCGAGTTGCTCGGTGTGCTGCGCGCCGCGCTCGTCGCCGACCCCGACGCCCGGTTGCCCGACGCGAAGGCGCTCGCCGCACGATTCGCCGCGTATCGCGAAGGGCGCGACGAACGCCTGCGCAAGGCCGAGCTCGTCGCAGCGCGTGCGAAGATCCGCGTCGGCCTGATCGTGACGCTCGCGCTGCTCGCGGTGACGGTCGCGGTCTCGTGGGCGTGGTACGATCGCGAACGCATTCGCCAGGCGAACGCCGCCGGCGAACGGGTCGCGACGAGCCTCACCGAGTTGGGTGACCTCAGGCGCGCGGCCCGCGGAACGCTCGACCCGCAGCGCTGGCTCGCGGTCCTCGCCGCGGCCGAACGCACCGACCGCACGCTCGCCGGCGAGCACGTCGATGCCTCGCTCCGCGCGCGCACGATGTCGCGCCTCGCCCAGATCCGCGACGAGGCCGAACAGGCGAACGAAGCGATCACGCGCGTGACGCGCGACCGGGCGATGACCGCCGCACTCGATCATGCACGGCTCGTCGCGACCGACCCGCGCGACGAGCGGCCCGGTCTGTTCTACCAGGACGCGTTCGCCGACTACGGCATCGACGTCGACGCCCTGACGGTCGACGCGGCCGCCGAGCGCATTCGAGCGAGCGCGATCACCGACGCACTGATCGCCGGCCTCGACGGATGGACGATGATCGAGCAGCGCACCGACATGCCCCGTGCGCGTCGGCTGTTCGAGATCGTCGAGCTCGCGGATCCGGATCCCGAGCGCCACCGCGCCCGCATCGCACTGCTCCAAGGCGATCACGACACGCTCGTCGAGGTCGGAAAGACGCTCGACGTGACGTCCGCACCGCCCGAGACGGTCGTCCTGGTCGCGCACCGGCTGCTGCGCATCGGCGAGACCGCGATCGGGCACCGCCTGCTGCTCCGCGCGGTCGACGAGCGCCCCGGCGAGTTCTGGATCCACGAGCAGCTCTCGCGCGCGACCGGCGTCCGCGACGCCGACGCCACGCTGCGGCTCCGACACTGCGAGGCGCTGCGCGCGCTTCGTCCGGACTCCGCCGACGTGTGGCTGCGCGTCGGCGAAGCGCGCCTGGCCGACGGCGACCGCGACGGCGCCGCGCGCGCGATCCGCCGCGCACTCGAACTCGATCCCGACTCGGCGCAGGCGCACTTCGCGCTCGCATCGGTCGCCGACCCCGACGACCGCGTGGCGCGGATTCGCGCGATCCGCGCCGCGCTCGCGCTCGACGACCGCTCGCCGTTCTGGCACGTCGACCTCGGGCGTCTGCTCGCGGAGAATGGCGACGACGACGACGCGCGTGCCGCCTTCGAGGCGGCGGTCGAGCGCATGCCGAAGAACCTGCAGGCACTCGAGTGGCTCGGCAAGCTCGCGATGCGCGCCCGCGACATGGACACGGCCGATCGCTGGATGCACCAGCTCGTCGATGCCGGCCGCGAGACGCTCGACGTGCGCAAGTCGATCGACGAGATCCACCGCCGCTTCGGCTACGACCCCCGGCGCGCGCTCGCGTTCGCCGCGTTCCACCTCGCCGAACGCGCGTCGCAGCGCGGCGATCTCGTCGCGGCGATGGCGCTGTATCGCCAGTCCGAAGCGTGGTTCCCGGTCAACCAGATCGCGGCCGGCAAGCTCGCGATCGCGTTGATCTCGATCGGCGCGTTCGAGGAGGCCGAAACGGTCGCGCGCAGGTCGATCGAGACGCAGCGCGACTTCCCGCTCGCCCAGGCGGCACTGGGCAACGCGCTCGAGAAGCAGGGACGTTACGACGAGGCACAGACGCTCTACGAAGGCGCGATCGACGGCGCGAAGAAGATCGGCGTGCGGTCGAACGCGCCGGCGATCATGCTCCGCCAACTCGAGCAGAAGCTCGGCCGGGTCGAAGCGGTCGACGCGCTCGTCGGCGGCGGCGACGCGCCCGACGACGCGGAGGAATGCGTGCACCTCGCGGCGGTCGCCGTCGAGCGCGGCCACCTCCAACTCGGCGCGTCGCTCTACCGCCGCGCGCTCGACGATGACGAGGCGCTCGGTGCGGGCACGCGGCAGACGGCGCTGATCGACGGTGGCACGACGGCGATCCTCCTCGCCGCGTCGGCCGGCGCGCCGGACCGCGACGCGTGGCGCACGCGGGGCATCGCATGGCTGACGAGGGCCCTCGACGCGTGGAAGCCGCTCCTCGGCGGCAAGGGCGATGGGGCGATCCGTGCCCGCGTGGCCGCCCTGGCGCTCGACCGCCGGCTCGAATCGCTGCGCGGCGACGCGAGGGCACGCCACGAGGCGTTCTGGCGGCTCATCGAGTCGTTCGCCGCGTCCGAGTAGGCAATTTCCCGACTATTCTCGGAAAACGGCGCCGCCGAACGACAGACGGGTGAACCCCTGTTCGGAGGAGCACCCCGATGCGCCAGTTCGTCGCCCGTATCGCGCTCGTCGCGACCCTCGCCGCCACGCCGCTGTCGGCCCAGATCGACGCCGGAGACTTCCTGATCGCCGACAACGGCGGCTTCCGCGCGTCGATCCTGCACCTCGATCCGCGATCCGGCATCTTGAGCACCGTCACGACGCTCAACGGGGCCGCGTCCGAGATGGACCGCATCCCCGGCACCGACGACGTCGCGGTCGCGATCGGCAACTCGGTCCAGAAGCTGTCGCTCACGACGCAGCAGCTGACGACGATCGCCCAGCTCCCGCCGGTCGGTTTCACGACCGGGCTCGCGTTCGACCAGGACGGCACGTTCCTCGTCGGCGGCGACTTCTCGATCTTCCGCGTCAACGGCTCGACCGTGACGACCGCATACACGCCGCCGCCGTGGTTCTTCATGACCGGGATCGTGCGTGATCTGGACACGGCCCACTTCGGCGTCGCGCTCTCGTCGTTTCGGACGGACCTCGTCCGGCTCGACCGGCGCACCGGCCTCGACACGCCGATCCGCACCGCCGCGTCGCCCGCGATGATGCTGACGGACTACGATATCGGCGCGGGCGGCTTCTGGTTCGGCGACTTCGGCACCGGTCCGAACTCGATTCACCTGATCTCCGGCAAGGACGGCTCGACGCTGTCGTCGCTCACGCTGCCGGCGGCGTCGCTCGTGACCGTGCATCAGACGACCGGCGACCTGATCACGTGGACCGACGACACGATCACGTTGCGCGACCGCAACGGCACCGCCAAGCGCACGTGGGGCCCGTTCCCCGGCCGCAACTTCCTGTCGACCCGCGTCGTCGGCGGCCGCGCGATCCACGGGGTCGGGCCGGCCACGCCCGGGTCGATCTACGAACTGCACCTGAGCTTCCGGAACCTGCCGACGTCGCCCTACCTCGCCGCGCTGTCGCTGTCCGGCATGCGCCCGGGCATCCCGATCCCCGGCCACGGTCGGCTGCGCATCGTCCCGGACGGTCTGTTCGCCCTCACGGCCGGGCGCGACATCCCCGGCGTGACGAACGCATTCGCCGGCACGCTCGACGCGACCGGCAGCGCGAAGGCGCGCTTCTTCATCCCGGGCGCCGTGCCGCGCGGCACACACGTGACCGTCGCCGCCCTCGCCCTCGACCGGAGCGCCTCGATGATCGCCGAAGTCGCCCCCCCGTTCGGGCTCGTCGTGCAGTAGCGGTTGCGGTCGGCCCGTTTGGATAGTCTACTGGGTCGGTTCGCGACGCGCGGTCGCGGTTCGACTCACGAGGAATGACCGATGGAACCGACCCCCCCGTTCAACTTGCATCGCTGGATCGAGGAGCACGCCGACGAACTGAAGCCGCCGGTCAGCAACAAGCAGTTCTTCACCGACGCCGAGGACGTGATCGTCTTCGTGTCGGGTGGGCCGAACCAGCGCAACGACTACCACGTCAACGAGACCGAGGAGCTGTTCTACCAGCTCCGCGGCGACATCACGATCGGCATCCGCGAGCCCGACGGCTCGAACCCGCGCGACGTCGTCGTGCGCGAGGGCGACATGTTCCTGCTGCCGCGCAACATGCCGCACCAGCCGCGGCGCCCGGCGAACACGGTCGGACTCGTCGTCGAGTTCCCCCGGGCAGCCGCCGCACGCGACAAGCTCCACTGGTATTGCGCCACGTGTGACAAGCTCGTGCACGAGTCGGCGTGGAAGCTCGAGCGGATCGACAAGGACCTCAAGCGGATCATGGAGGGCTTCTGGGGCGGTCCCGAAGAAGCCCGCACCTGCAACGAGTGCGGGGCGGTCGTTCAGCGCGCCTGAGCCGGCCGGAGGGTGAACGCGCGGTCGCCGACCGCATCCACGAGCCGACCGTCGCGCGAGATCAGCGCGGCGACGTGGATGCGGAGGCGATCGGGCAGCGGCTCGCGCGGCAACACGATCGACGCGCGGATGCGGCCGTCCGCGGGGACGACGCCACGCGCATCCCGGCACGCGGCCGACAGCCAGCCGTCGGTCGAGGCGAGCGACACCGCATCGGCGGCGAGCGGTACGACGACGCCGTCGATCGTCGTCGGACCGGCGCCCAGCGACGCGACGACCGTGTAGGTCGCGCCCACGTCGTCCGGGCGTGACCACTCGATCGTGATCACGCCGCCGTCGACCCGGATGCCGTCGGTCGCATCGACGACCGCCGGGGGCGCCCGGCGCACGAGGCCGTGTGCCGCGAACGCGCGCTCGACCCACGCCGCGTCGGTCGAGCGAAACGGCATCCACAGGTCGGGACCGAGCGGGATCGCGTACGGGGCGAGCCCGAGCGCCCTGGCCTCCGTCGCGACCGGCGGGCACGGGTCGATGTTGACCCCGCGCGCGGCGAGGTAGCCCGGCGGCGGCCGACGATCGTGCGCGAGCAGTCGCGCCGCGTTGGGCGCCTCCACCGGATTGCGCGCGATCGTGTGATCGCACAACCCGAGCTTGTCGACCACGGTCAGGTCGGCGAGGTAAAACGGCATCGCGCCGGCGGCGTTCGTCGCGGCCACGGCGTCGCGCGGGATCACGCCGCGCCGCGCTCGCTCGTACGGCCCCCACCGCGCCTCCCGCTCGCGCCCGAACACGATGTGTTCGCGCACGGTCAGCCCGACGAGCCGCTCGACGTTCTCGCGCCGCAACCGGTCGGCGATCGGCGCGATCGTCCGCATGCCGACGAGCCATCGCAGCCACGGGGCGTTCTCGTCGGTGACGGTCGGGCACAGGCGAGCCGTCTCGGCACCGGTCGCGCGGTCGCGCACGAGCCACTCGAGCGTGCCTTGCAGCGCGTTCGCGTGGACGATCACGACGACGCCGAGCGCCGCGACGATCGCCGGACGGCGGCCGATCCACACGAGCGCGTCGGCGACCGCCACCGCGAGCAGGGGCCAGTAGAAGTCGAAGAAGCGGAACGCGAAGACGTCGCCGCCGAGGCGCGCGACCCACAGCGCGTGGGCACCGATGCACGCGAGCGCCGTCGCGTGGACGCGGCCGCGTGGCGTGCCGAACCGGACGATCGCCGCGACGACCGCGAGCGGCACGAGCAGCCACGCGCCGGTCTCGAGCACACCGCGCGCGACGAAGCGCGTGCCCGCCTCCCACCACGGCCGCACGCTCTTCGCGTAGTAGGTGTTCGGGAGCCACTCGCCGTAAGTCGCCTGGCGAAACACGAGCTGCGCCCCGACGAGCAGCGCGAACGGGCCGAGCGCCGCGGCGAGTCGGCGCGCGTCCAGCTCGTGGAGGACGAACGCACGGGTCGCCCACACGCCGGCGCAGATGCCGAAGACGAGCAGCGCCTCCGGTCGCGTCAGCGCGGCCGCCCCGAGCAGCGCGCTCCCGAGCGCGAGCCGACCGGGACGTACACCGGCGGTGCCGAACGCCCAGACGCCCGCGAACACGAGCGCGGTGAACTGTCGCGTCTCGAGCCCGCCGGTCGACCACGCCGCGAACGTCGCGCTCGTCGCGAGCAAGCCCACCGCCACCCACGCGGCGGTGACGCGCGCCGCGGTCGAACGCGACGCGACCCACGCCACGGCGGCGATCGTCGCGACGGTCCATCCGATCGACAGCACGTGCGCACCGACCTCGGGGCGGATCCCGAGCCACGCCCACAGCGCGCCGACCTCGAGCACCCACGCGAGCGACGAGTAACCCTCGACGGCCTCGCCCACGTTGAACACGAGACCGTGGCCCTCGATCCAGTTGCGCGCGTATCGAAACGCGATGAACGCGTCGTCGCAGAGAAACCGCATCTCGACGACGAGCACGACCAGAACGCCGATCCACGGCACGAACCACAACGCGCGCAGCATGACCGACCGACGATACCGGTGCCGGGCGCGGGCGGCAAGCGCCCCTGCGGTTGACTTCGCGGGAACCTCGACGATGATCGTCGCGATGGAAGCCCTGCTGCTGCTGCTGGGCGAGCTGGCCGCCGCCCTCCTGCTGCCGACGATCCTCGCGATCTTCGAGGGGCTCGTGTTCCTGGTCGCGGCCACGATCGAGCTGATCGGCTGGCGGCGCCGAAGACGCGCGACCCGACGGGGCGAGGCCGCACCGCCTCCACGGGTGCCGGGCTGGGCGCGCACCGCGCTCCGGGTCGCGCTGGTCGTCGCGCTCATCGGCGTCGTCGTGGTCGCGGTGCTCGACGCGTTCTTCTTCGAGCCGGTCGCGCGCAGCGTGATCACGCGCGTCGCCGGGCGGGCCGGGATCGGGATCGAGGTCGGCTCGGTCGACGGCTCGCTGTGGACCCTCCGGGCATCGATGCGCGACGTGCGCGCGCTGCGCAACGGACACCCACAGAGCGACTTCGTCCTCTCGGCCGATCGCGTCGAGGTCGACGTCCGGGCGCTCGCGCTCCTGTGGCTGCAGGTGCGGATCGAGTCGATCACCGCGCACGGGGTATCGGGGCTGTTCGTGCGCACCGGCGTCGCCGACCGGACGCGCCCGCGCCGGGCGTTCGCGGTCGACCGGCTCGAGGCGACCGCCGTCGACGTACGCGTGGACGATCAGACGCGCGAACGGCCCGTCACCGCGCGCGTGGAACTCGACCGGTTCGTCGCCGAGCCGTTCCGCAGCCGCACCGCGCTCTTCGACGTGCTCTTCCGCGCCGACGTCGACGGTCGGATCGACGGGCGGCGGCTGTCGATCGCGCGCCGCTCGGACGCGCTGGCGGCGAGCCGCTGGTTCGTCGACGCACTGCCGATCGCGCTCGTCGCGCCTTACCTGCCGGGGCCACTCGGCTGGCTCGACGGCGGCACGGCGACGATCGACGTCGCCGGGGGTACGGCGGACGGCGCGGCGCTCGAGTTGCGCGCGGACGCGGTGTTCCGCGACGTCTCGATCACCGTACCCGCCGACTTGAGCCTGACGAAGCGCGTGCTCGCGAAGCCGGTGGTCGCCTACATCGAACGGCGCGCGCGCGATCTGCCGCTGTCGTTCGCGATGCACCTCGACCGCGACGTCGTCGAGGTGAGCGCGTCGCCGGAAGCGGCCGGCCTCGTCGCGGCGTTCGGCGCCGGACTGAAGGCCGCGGTCGCTGCGGAATCGAAGATCGCCGAGGCGGTGTTCGACCGCCTCGACCGGTCTCGCTGAGCCTTACGTTCCGACGGTCGCGATCACCGCGTTCGTGACGTCATACGCGGCAGGTGCATCGGTCGGCCCGAAGTAGGCCTGGATCGCGAACGAGACGCCTTCGAGCGCGATCGCACCCGGCACCGGAAACGTCGTGCTCCACGTGCTGGTCGTGACGGGGAACGTCGCCGCGTAGAAGCCCGGCTTCGTCAGGTCGATCCACAGCTCGCAGCCACCGCCGAACGGGATGCCGTTGGCGAGCGGGAAGCCGATCAACACGAAGCCCCACGCGCTGCCGCCCGTGTAGGCGTTGGTGCCGCTGATCGTCATCGTCGTGCCGAGCTTCGGGTCGGTCGCGGCGAGCGTCGGACGACGTCCCGCCGCCCCGCACCCCACACCGACGACGGTCGCGGTCGCGCCGTGCCCCATCACGTGCAGCTCCGATGCGCGCGTCGAGTCGTCGGCGAAGAAGAACACCTTGCCGCTCGTCGTCGCCGCGAAGCGATAGTCGGGCGCGCCCGACCGGCCCCGACTCGTCGTCGCTCGCGGATTGCCGGACGTCGAGCCGACCCAGATGTCCTTCACGAGCGCGGTCGTGCCGCCGACCGTGTCGTGCGCGTAGAGCTCGACGCCGAACGGACCGTGCGCCGAGAAGTAGAGCGTTCGCGAGCCGACCGGCGTGAGGTGGTTCGGGAAGCTGCCGTTCGCACCGGCGCCGAGGTCGGCGGCGAGCGCGACGGTGCTGCTGGCCGGATGGTAGGACCACAACTCGTTGCCGCTCGTCGGCGACGCCTTCGTCTCGGCCTCGAACCAGACCTTGCCGGCACTCGCCGCGATCGACCGCGGACCGAGGCCGGTGAAGTGGTCGGTCACGCGCTTCGTGCCGGCGACGGTTCCGTCCGTCTCCCACAACTCGAAGCCGGTCACACCGTCGGTCGCGTTGAAGTAGACCTTGCCGTCGAGCGCCGTCATCCATGCGGGCTCGCTCGGGGACGTCCCCGGGTTGATGTCCTTCAGCAGCTTCGTGCCGGCCGTCGTACCGTCGCTGACGTAGAGTTCGCGGCCGCCGAGGATCGCACCCGCGGTCGCGCCGAAGACGAACGTCGGCCCGCCGGCGATCGGCGTGATGAAGTGCGGCGACGAGCCCGACGTCGGGTGGATGTCCTTGACGAGCCACGTCCCCCCGGGCGTGCCGTCGGTGCGATAGAGTTCGTAGTTCGGTCCCGTGTCGCGCGCGGTGAAGTAGAGCAGCGACCCGACGCGCCCGAACGACGTCGGGCTGCTCGACGACGGGCCCGTGTAGATGTCTTTCAACAGGATCGTGCCCGCCGCGGTGCCGTCGGTCGAGTAGAGCTCGGTCCCGAGTGCCGTCGTGAAGCCGCTGAAGATCAGACGCCCGCCGAGCGCCGCGAGCGCGCCGCCGAACGACATGCCGGCCGGCAGCGGCACCTTCGTCGTGCCGGTCGCGCTCCCGTCCGACACCCAGAGATCGACGCCCGCTCCGTCGTGCGCGGGGAAGTAGACCTTGCCGCCGACGGTCGCCATCGGGTTGCCGGTGGCGAAGCCGGCGCTCCCGGACGGGTTGATGTCCTTGACGAGGGTCTGCGCGGCGACGGGCGCGGCGAGGGCAATGGCCGCGAGAACCATAAGTATCGAGCTGGCCTTGGCTTTCATCGGGCTTCCTTCTCTCGGGGATCTCGGTCTCGCGGCTTCGAGAGGAAGTCGACGCCCGTTTGTGACATATTCTGCGGATGAGATCCGAATTCGTTCCGGCCATCCGCGGCAGAACGCGCAATGGTTCAGACGAACAATCCCGTTTTCTTCCGGATGAGGAGACCCCGATGAAACGACTGATCGCTCTCGCACTCGCCCTGACGATCGGCGGCGCGGCGGTGGCCCAGATGGGCCCGCCGGCGAAGCAACTCAAGGTCTACGAGCCGATGCTCGGCAACTGGGAGGGCAGCGGCGGCGGCAACTCCGCGCCTGGCGTCCCGATGAAGTGGACGTCGAAGAGCACGATGAAGAAGATCCTGGGTGGCCACTACATCCAGGACGACACGAAGATCGAGGTCGAGGGCTTCGGCACGCTCGTGATGCGCTCGATCTACGGCTGGGACGCGAACCGCAAGCGTCACTTCGCGATCAACGTGTCCAACCTCGGCTCGGCCGGCGAGTCGACGGTCTTCTGGGTCGACGGCAAGCGCATGATCTCGAGCCACACGAAGCGCGGCTTCCAGGGCGTCGAGTCCGATCGTTGGGTGACCGAGGTCGGCGAGAACAAGATCAGCTTCGTCGGCACGCAGTCCCTCAACGGCGACAAGCCGTTCGTGCACGTCGAGGGCACGATCACCCGCGGCGGCGACGGCTTCGACGCCGACACGTTCAAGGCCGATGCGGCCGCTCCCCCGAGCCCGCACATGAAGCGCATGAAGCCCTTCACGGGCTCGTGGACGTCCGAAGGCCGGTGGATGAACACCGAGACCGAGACGTGGACGAAGATGTCCGGCTCGAGCACGGTCGTTCCCGCGTTCGGTGGCCACGTGATCTACTCCCGCGGCAAGTCGACGATGGAGGGCATGCCGACGCCGGTCGAAGGATACGCGTACGGCTTCTGGAGCGACGAGCACCAGGCCTACCGCTGGGTCGGCGTGAACAGCATGGGCATGTATCACGGCTCCACCGGCTACGAAGCCGGCGAAGGTCGGACCGTCTGGATGATGAACGACATGTTCATGGGCAAGCCGGTCGTCGGTCGCCTCGTGATCGAAGAGCACGGCGACTCGCTGACGATGGTCGAGCACAGCATGGGCCCGAAGGGCGCCGCCCACGTGTCGTGGGAAGGCAAGATGACCCGCGTGAAGGGCTGATCGCCCGCCGCGACTACTGCACGTCGATCGGCGTGCGGTAGTCGCAGTAGTTCGAGCCCTCGACGACGTCGAGGGCCGAACGCCCCCGCGCGCACGCCCGGATCGCGTCGACCGCATTCGGGATCAATCCCCGCAGCGCGCACCAATCGTCGGGGTCGAAGATGTCCGACCGCGACTCCGGCCGCCGGCGCAGGAATCCGAGCGCGGCGCGCACCCGCTCGCAATACCGCGGCTGCGGCACGAACGACCGCGCGACGTGCAGGGCGACGAGCGGGTCGAACCGGGTCCGCAAGCCGGGCCGCGGATCGGCAGCGGCCGGCTCTTCCGCCGCGAGCGCCATCGACAGCAGGTCGAATCGGCTGCGCAGCGCGAGCAGTGTCGCAGGCGTGTAGCGCGGGTTCGCGTCGATCAGGTAGTGCCGACCGGTGTCGCGCTCGACCATGAAGTCGAAGCCGGCGATCCCGTGCCACGCCGACGCCTCGAGCATGCGCTCGACGTCGCGCTCCACGCGCCGATCCCGAAGACCGATGCGGACGATCCCCGCCCCGCCCGCCTCCGGGTACTCGACGACGTTGCGGTAGAGCAACACCCCCTTCGGGCGACCGTGCCACGCGAACGCGATCGCGCAGAGCTGGTCACCGTCGATCGCTTGCTGCACGAGCACCGGCACGTCGTCCGGCAACGCGTGCTCCCGTCGCATCGTGGCGATCGAGCCGTCGAGCGCCGCACGCGACGCGACCTTGACGACCCCGCGCGCGGAACTCGCCTGCGGCGCCTTGACGATGAGCGGGATGCCGAGGTCGTCGACGTCGGGCGTCGCGCCCCGCGGGACGGCGCGCGTGACCGGCGTCGCGACGCCTGCCTCGTGCGCGAATGCGGCGAGGCCACGCTTGTCGTGGAGGCGGATCATCGTCGCGTAGTCGGGTAACGCGATCCGCAGCGACGCGGGCAGCCGATCCCGATAGCGCGCGATCGCGAGCGCTTCCTCGTAGAGCGGGATCAGCGCTTCGTGCGGCCGCGCGCGCAGCCGCCGCGCGAGGTCGTCGACGAACGCCTCCGGTGCGTCCGCGACCCGCGGCACGATCCAACGCCGCCGGGTGAAGCGCGAGTAGAACCCGAGCGCGTGGCGATCCCAATCGGCCGCGGTCACGGCAACGCCGCGGCGTCCCAGCGCACGGATCACCGGCAGCGAGAAGTAGGTCCGGGCCCCGGTCACGACGACTCGTCTCATGACGACGCTCCTTCCGGCAGACGGCAATCGGGTTCGCCCTCGCCACCGGGAGATTCTCGACGACCGGGACCGATCGCGCGACCCCAAACCGAGCCGGGCGGCTCCGCGACGTCAGAAGACGGTCGGGTCGAAGTCGAGATGGACGCCGTTGGACGCGCTGAAGCCCGAGGATCCGGGGAAAGCGATCGCCTGCGCGAAGACCGGGTATTTGATGCCGGCGCGCAGTTCGACCGGGACGAGCACCGAGAAGTCGCCGTTGGCATCGGCCTGCGCGACGATCACGTGAAACAGCGCATCGACGTGGAGCTGCGCGTGCCCGCCGCGCACCGGCAACATCGCGGCACCGGCCCGCAGACCGAACGCGACGTGCACCGTCGTGTTCGGCGGCGCGTCGCGCCCGACGAGTCGGACGACGCGATGGTCGCGCAGCTCGATCGCGGTGAGCCGCATCGGGACCTGGTTCGTCGGGAAGCTCGACGCGGCCCCGTAGCGATTGACGACGAGCGAATCCGACGAGCGCTGTTCGATGATCGGCGCGGTCATCGCGACGACGCGGTCCATCGCCGACGCGAACAGTTTCTGCGCGCCGTGCGCGTGCGCGCGGCGTGCGGTCGTCATCGCCGCATAGAACGCCGTCAACTCGGCCGGCTGCACCTCTTGCAGGTAGCCGAAGCTCACCCACATCCACGCGAGCGTCACGTTGTAGCGCGGCCAATCCGCGAGGCGCGCCTGACCGGGGCGCCACGTAACCAATTCCGTGACGACCTCCGCGTGATCCCAGCCGCGGGGCACGGGCCCGAACGGCAAGTAGTCGGGATCCGCCGTCGTCCACTCGGCGAACGCGTGGGGCGTCGGGATGCCCTGGTTGCGCGCGACCCGCTGGAACGCCTCCGCGGCCGGCCGCGAACGGACCTTGCCGCTGATCGGCCCGATGAACCCGGTCCCGCTGCCGAACTGGTGGCTCGTCACGATCCCGTCGAAGATCATGAAGCCCATGCCCTTCGGCACGACCGACACGTAGGCGAGCGTGTCGAGGTAGGACTGGCCGACCCCTTCGTAGCCGATCTCGTTGATCACGACCGGCTTGCCCTTCGCGAGGCTCCTCGCGGTCTTCGCGCCGAACAGCACGTTCTTGCGGAACTGTCCGTAGGGGTGGAAGCTCACGTGTTTGACGAACGGCTCGGTCAATCCGACGTCCTGCGCGACCGCGTGCCCGACCGTCGTCTCGGCCGCCGGATCGATCGCGTAGATCGTCTGCGCGATCGCGGGGATGAACGTCTTGATCGCGTGGCCGCTCCCCGGCGGCTCGTTGAACAGGTCGTAGCCGAAGTGCGCCGGGTGGTTGCGGGTCGCGAGCACGACCGCGCGCGTGTAGGCCCGCGCCTGCGCGAGGAACGGCTTGCTCGCGAGCTTCTGCGTGCCGGGGTACTTCACCCACCCCGCCGTCTGCGCATACGCGTTCGTCGGACTGGGCTCGATCCCGAACCCGTCGAACAAGATCAGTTCCACGCGCATGCCGGCCAGATCGGCCGCGTCGTAGAGATCGACGAGCTTCGTGAGATACCCGGCCCCCTCGACCTCCCAGACGACCATCGAGCCCCAAACGCGAACGACGTTCGCCCCGAGGCGCGCCATGTCGGTCAACTCGCGAAGCTGCTGCGCCTTGTCCGCGACCCGCCACGACCCGATCGGATTGGACACCGGCAGGCCCGGTCGCGTCGGCAGCCAGTTGAGGCCGCGGACGTTCGTCAGGTCCGCGCGGATCGGCTCCTTGCCGCCGCCGCCGGGCGCGGCACTGCCGAGTTTCGTCGCGCCGAGACACGACAGAATGACGAGGATCGTCCCGATCAAACGCACGCGCGGTCGGTCCTTTCGCTATCCGGGTTCGCAGTCAGTATGGCGGGGATCCGCGCGGGACGTTGCAGGCAATCCGCGTTTTTTGGCTATCGGCCGGCGGCGGCGTCGCGTGCCGCGCGCGCGCGCTGCTCCGCGGTCGCGGGGTCGCGGTCGAGCACGCTCAGGTGCCCCATCTTGCGACCGGGTCTCGCGTCGCGCTTGCCGTAGAGGTGAAGCCGGACCCCGGGGTCGCTGAGGGCGGCGCCCCACTGCGCGCCGCCGTCGGCCCACACGTCGCCGAGCAGGTTCGCCATCGCGGCCGCCGGGGCGACCCGATCGACCGCGCCGAGCGGAAGGCCGCACACCGCGCGCACCTGTTGCTCGAACTGGCTCGTCACGTGCGCGTCGATCGTCACGTGTCCCGAGTTGTGCGTCCGCGGCGCGATCTCGTTGACGACGAGGCCGCCGTCGGCGAGCAGGAACATCTCGACGCACAGCACGCCGACGACGTCGAACCCCTCGAGCACCGCGCGAGCGATGCGATGCGCATCGCGCACGGTCGCCTCGCCGACGGGCGCCGGCACAACGGTCACGTCGAGGATGTGGTTTGCGTGGTGGTTCAGGAACGGCTCGAAGAGCGCGACCGAGCCGTCGGGGCCGCGCGCGCCGACGACCGACACCTCGGCGGTGAAGTCGACGAACTGCTCGAGCACCGCGCGGTTGCGACCGAGGTCTTCCCACGCCGCCTCGAGCGCGTCGAACGCATCGACGCGACGCTGGCCCTTGCCGTCGTAGCCGAATGCCGCGGTCTTCAACACCGCCGGCATCGAGACGACGTCGCGCGCGGTCGCGAGGTCGTCGTCGCCGATGATCGGCGCGTGCGGCGCCACCGGCAACCCGAGCGACGTGAGCGCGGCCTTCTCGCGCAGCCGGTCCTGACTCGCGTGCAGCAGTCGACCGGTGGGTCGCACGGGCGCATGTCGCGCGGCCGCTTCGACCGTCGCCGACGGCACGTTCTCGAACTCGAACGTGACGACATCCACCGCTTCGGCGAAGCGCTCGATCGCGTCGAGGTCGTCGTACGGCGCCTGGACCGCGAGGTCGGCGACCTGGCTCGTCGGCGAGTCGTCGTCCGGGGCGAACACCGCGACGCGGTAGCCGAGGCGGCGCGCGGCGAGCGCGAACATCCGCCCGAGTTGGCCGCTCCCGAGCACGCCGAGCATCGCGCCGGGCAGGATCGGGTCGCTCACTCGAGCGGCGCCTCGGTCGCGGCGCGCGCTTGCTCGTCCGCGAACGCGTCGAGCGCGCGCTGCAGGTCGGGGTCGCGCACCGCGAGCATGCGAACCGCCAGCAGTCCGGCGTTCTTCGCACCGGCCTCGCCGATCGCGAGCGTCGCGACCGGCACGCCGCCCGGCATCTGCACGATCGACAACAGCGAGTCGACGCCCTGGAGCGCACGACTCTTCACCGGCACGCCGAGCACCGGCAGGCGTGTCCAGGCGGCGATCATGCCCGGGAGGTGCGCGGCGCCACCGGCACCGGCGATGATCGCCTCGATCCCGCGGTCGGCGGCGGTCGTCGCGAACTCGCGCATGCGGTCGGGCGTGCGGTGCGCGGACACGACGGCGCACTCGTGCGGGACGCCGAAGCGCTCGAGCATCTCGGCGGCGGCCTTCATCGTCGGCCAGTCGCTCGCGCTGCCCATCACGACGGCAACGCGCGGGTCGGGGGTGGGTGCTGTCATCAACGGACGATTAGCCCACCCCGCGCCCGCGGTCCAGCCGCACGCGCAGACGCCGTGCTACTGCGCGATACCGAGGAACGAGCCGGCCGTGTAGTTCGGGAAGACCGCAGCGGTCTGCGGGTTGCCGAGCCGCTTCTGCACGATCTCGCTCAGGACGAGCCGGTAGTCCGTCGTCGTCTTGAGATCGAGGCCGTTGTAGCGGTATTGCAGGCCCATCCCCGGCCACTGCCCGTAGACCTGACCGCCGAGGATGTTGCCGCCGAGCACCATCATCATCCCGGCGTGGCCGTGGTCGGTGCCGAGCGAGCCGTTCTCCTCGCAGCGGCGGCCGAACTCCGACATCACGGTCACCGTCGTCGTCGACAGGTGGCTCGCCGAGATGTCGGCGTAGAAGGCCGCGAGCGATTGGGCGAGGTCGTCCATCAACGCCTGCATCGTGCCGCTGATCGTGCCCTGCGACGCGTGCGTGTCCCAGCCGCCGCGATCGACCTCGATCACCTCGACGCCGATGTCCCCGCGGATCATCGCCGCCGCGCTCTTCAGCGCCGTCCCGAACGCGCTCGTCGGGTATTGCGCGTTGTTCGCCGGCTGGTAGTTCGCGATGTCGAGCTGATTCAGGATCGCGATCGTCTCGACCGTGTCGAGCGCGGCCGACCCCATCGGATCGGGATACGTCTCGTAGAGTTCGAGCAGTGCGCGCGTTCGTTCGTCCGCGGTCGCGGCACGCCCCGCCAGCGTGAAGTTCGCCGGGTTGCGAATCGGCAGCACGCCGGGACCACCCGCGAGCGCCTTCGGCAGCGTGTTGGAAATCGCGACGCCGCGGATCGGGCCACCCTTCGGGGGCGTCGTCTGGAGGTGCCGGCCGATCCAACCGGAGAAGATGTTCGACGCCGGTTGGTTCGGCGTGCCGAACTCCATGAACTTCTGCGCGTCGAAGTGCGAGCGCGTCGGATCGCCGGTGCCGCACGCCGGAACGAACGCCAGGTGGCCGGCGTTGTACGCGGTGGCGAGCGGCGCCAACGGTTTGCACAGCGCGTAGAACGTCGTGCCGTTGAGCGGGATCAGGTCGCCAGACTGCACGCCGATCGTCGGGCGGGATCCGTAGTAGTCCGGATCCCCCGCCGGCACGAGCATGTTGATCGCGTCGGCGCCGCCGCGCAGAAAGACGTTCACGAGAACGTCGCGTGCGGAGTTGTGGTCCTTCGCGAGGGCGACGCGCGGGACCCACGCCGGTGCCGCTGCCGCGGCGGCCGCCGCCAGCGCGGCTCCGGGGGCCACGCCCAGGAACCCGCGCCGGGAGAGCTCGCGATACTCGTTGCAACCGCAGTCGGTGGGCTTCGTCATCTCGATCGCCTCCTCAATAGAGCTGGGCGCTCGGGGCGGAGCCCGCGAGGCCGAACGCATCGCGAATCGTCGCGGCGGTCCCGTCATGCACGTCGATGAAGTCCTGCACGGTGTACTGTTCTTCCTCGCTCATCGTGCCGCCGGTGAGGATCAGGTTGATGCCCCACGCCTGACTGCCGGGGGTGGCCGCCTGCACGAGCGGCAACAACGACACGACGTCGACGGTCGCGATCCGGACCTGGTTCAGACAGTAGCGGGCCGAGAAGTTCCAGCGCGGATGCAGCGCCTTGCCCCACGACGCGATGTCGTCGGGAAAGCCGTCCGGCGTCGGCCAGCGGTGCGGCAACTGGCCGAGCAGCGTCAGCTCGTTGACGATCGACGTGCGGTTCGTCCCGACCGCGAGTTGCCCGAGCGTCGAGCGGAACATCGACGTCAGGTGACCGCGCGGCTGCCGGATCTTCGGGGTCGCGGTCGCGATCGCCGGCTGGCTCAGCACGACCCGCAACATCGACGGGATGTGACCGCCGGTCGCCGTGTAGGTCGAGGCGATCGCGTTGATCGCCGCCGGCACCGGATTCTCGCCGAGGAACCACGTCGCGAGCTTCGTCGCGATGAATTTCGCGGTGTTCGGATGCTTCGCGAGGTAGTCGATCACCTGGTCGCCGTCGTCGGTGCCGGTCTGGTTCGGCGGGATCACGAGCCCCATCACGGTCTTCGCGCCGGTGTCGTGGCCGCGCGGGTTGAAGCGGAACGTCCCGAGGCGCCCGCTCCGGACGTTCTCGATCGTCCAGCCGGTCAGCGCCCGCGCGAGCTCTTGCACGTCGGTTTGCGTGTACCCGTTGTCCACGCCGACCGTGTGCAGCTCGAGCAACTCGCGGGCGTAGTTCTCCTGCGGCCGCCCGACGACGTTCGTGTTGTTGTCGAGGTAGACGAGCATCGCGCCGTGCTTGGCGCTCGCCTTCAGCATGTCCGGGAAGTAGCCCATCGCGTGCTGCCGGATCACCGTGCGATCGAAGTCGGGCAGCATGTAGCGGACGGCGCCGTCGTTCCAGTCGATGTTGAAGTGGTTCGTCCAGAACTCGACCATCCGCTCGAAGAGCTGGCGCGGCGAGTGGATCGACCGGACCATCGTCGCCTCGGCGAGCTCGCGATAGATCGTGCCGGCCGTGAGCGACGAGTTCTGCACCGCATCGTAGAGTTGCTGGGGCGTCATCGTCAGCGTCGTGAGCGGCGCGAGCATCGCATTGACGGCGCTGTCGTCGATCTTCGTGTGGTTGATCTGATACGAGAGCCAGCCGCCGTAGCCGAGTCCGTGTGCGAGCGCGTAGTCGAGCAGCGAGAAGCCCTGCGTCGCGCGTTTGACCAGCGTCAGTTTCGGGTCGGTCGTCGCACCACCGGCGGCTGCGATCGCGCGGCGCATCCCGGCGTCGGCCGGCTTCGCGACGAGGCCGAGCGTCGCCGCGGCCGCGGCCGTGCCGGCGCCTACGCGCAGGAACCCGCGGCGAGAGACGCCACTCGATCGCGACCGGGTCCGCGTCGCGTGCGCGACGACGTCCGCGAGACGCTGCTCGGTTTCGGACAAGACGTGCGAGGTCATCTCGGCTCCTCCGTTGGGAATCTCACAAGCGCACGACGATCGGATCGGCGATCGTCGCGACACCGCTGGTCGAAAGCGTCAGTCCGGCGAGCGTCAGTGGCACGCCCAGCGTGGAGAACGCCGACAGGTCGAGGCTTCCGGTCGCTTCGCCCGCCGCATCGAGGACGCGGGGGCCCGGATCGAACAGCGGCTTGATCAGGTCTTGCAGCGTCAGCGTGACGAGGGGGTCGGGTGCGAGCGGGATGCGACGGCCGTCACCGAGCGGGATCGCCGGGGACGTGCCGGCGAGGCTCGCCGCGAGCACGTAGCGGTTGCCCGCCTCGCCCGGGAAGCTGACGTGGATCGTCCAGCGACCCGGCGCGGTGCGCACGGTCGCGAGGTTGCGGCCGCGCTCGAATGCGAGTTCGTAGCGCGTGCCGGTCGACGCCTGCAACGCGACGGGCGTGACGACGCCGGTCGCGATGTCGGTGAACCAAAGCGTGTCGTCGTTCTGACTGACGATTCGAGGAGCGATCGCACTCGCGCGATCGAGCGCCATCGCGTAATAGACCGCGAAGCTCCCCGGCGTGACGGTCGTCGCGACGCCGCCGGACACGACCGCGTAGGTGCCGAACGATCCGGAATACCAATCGGCGCTCACCGGATCCTGCGCGATCGAATACCGCGGGTCGAGCCCCGCGGCGAGCGTCGTCACGACCCCGGCACCGTCGATCTGCACGAGCGGCCCGGCGGGCGACGTCGTCGCACGATCCTGCACGACGGCGTGGCCACTCGTGACGTCGATCGCCATGCCGCCGAACCAGCGTGCGCCGGCCGGTGCGACCGCGATCGTCGTGATCGTCTGTCCCGTGCGTTTGAACAGCCGGTAGTCGAACACGTTGGGGTTCGACGGGGCGCGCGACAGCGACGTGAAGAGGAGGTCGCCGTTGCCGTCGATCGCGAGATCGCGGGGACCGTATGCGACGTTCGCGTCGACGAGAACCGTCGTGACGGCATTCGTCGCGAGGTCGAGCCGGAACAGGCCCGACTGGTTCGCCCCGAGCGTGTGCCCGAACCACGCGGTGCGGTTGTCGACGTCCATCGTGACGCCGTGGCAGATCCCGGGATTGTCGTAGAGCGTCGTGACCGCACCGCCGGCGTCGACGCGTGTGATCGTAGCGCCGACCGTCAGATACGAACCGGCGTGGTCCTGGGCTGCCCCCGGCGAGGCGAGCGATACGACCGCGGCAATCGCGGCCAGCAAACGGGCGAAATCCATCCGTCGTCGACTCCCTCGCGATGCGAGTCCCCGAACCGAGCGGCATTCTATCCCGATGTCGCGCGATTCTCGCACGGGGAAATGTCGGATACTCGACTCGTGGACCCGCCGGTCAGCGAGCGGGGAGTTCGATACGCACGACGTTGGACAGCGCGCCGAGGGAGCCGTCGCCCCCCCACGCCTTGAGCGCGAAGTGGTGCACGCCGGGTGTGAGGCCGTCCACGCGGTAGCGCTCGGCCGTGCCGGCCGCCCCCGGCCGCGGCTCGCCGCGGAGGTTGACCACGGCCCAAAACGCCCGTTGCGTCGCGTTGAACGCCGCGGCCTTCGCCTCCCAGCTGGCCGCGTCGGTCGGCAGGGGTGCGGTCCGATCCGGCCACCCGGACACGCGCTCGACGATCGGCGCCGACGAGCGCTTGAGCTGGTAGCGAGCCGCGCCCGCCGGCGCGGTCCACTCGAGGACGACGGCCCCGCCGTCGTGCGTCGCCCGGAGATCGCTCACCGCGGCCGGTGGCGCCGCGTCCGCCGGTGCGGCGGATACGGCGCGCTTCGCAGCGATGACCCGCCGGCCGTCGCCGCGCAGGGTCGCGAGCGCCGCGTCGAGCACGTCGAGGTAGTCCCGCCGACCGGTGAGCCGAGCGATCCACCCCATCGGTTGGACGACCCGGAAATTCGACACGAACCACGACGGGCGTTCGCGCGTGCGGAAGTCGTCGAGGGAGTGCGGCCCCCAGTAGTCGCCGTAGACGTACGGCCAGCCGAGCATCCGGCCGCGCGCGTCGCGGATCATCGTGTGGTGCGCGAACAGGTCGCCGAGTCCGATCAACGTGTCGAGCGCGTCCTCGTCACCGGTCTCGCGGACGTGTTGCGCGAGACCGGTCGCGATGATGCCGAGTTGAAACAGCGCATAGCACTGGCTGGCGCTGTCGGTCGGCGGGTCGCCCAACGCGAGCTTTCGACCGTAGACGTCCTTCGAGCCCGGCTTGTTGATCTGCTGCGACAGGAACCCGATCGGCGACAGGCGCGCGGTGTTGCGCAGTCCGGCGGCGACGTTTCTCGCCTCGACGGCGACCTGGCGATCCCCGGTGAGCTGATACAGCGACGCCATCACGTACAGCGGCCAGCCGACGTAACGCGTGTCCAACCGGAACGTCGGATCGGCCGGATCGCGACGCTTCGCCCACGGCACGCGCTTGCCACCGGTCGCGGCACCCGCCGTGTCCTCGTGGTTGTGCCGCCACATGTAACACCGCGCGCGTCGTCCGAGCGCGAGGCACGAATCGAGCACGTGCCGATCGCCGGTCAGGCAGTAGTACTCGAACCACATGAACATCGCGAGGTGGCCGTGGTCGGGATTCGCGTTCTGGTGCCCGGGTTCGGCGGGCGCGAATCGCGAGCGTCGGTAGTGGCCGGGGAACCGGTGGTAGCGCACGCGCGTGTCGGGCCAGCGCCAGTTCTGCAGGAACAGCCAATAGCGCACCGGATCCGCGTCGCGGTAGTGGATGCTGACGCGATCCGCGGCCCACAGCGCGCGCGCCTCGGCGAGGTCGAACTCCGCGCCGTCCCCGTGGAGCACCCAATTCGAGAAGCACGTGTTCTGGTTCCAGTGCGTGCCCCCCATGTTGAAGTCCTTGATCCACCCGTACCAATCCCAGCCGACGTCGATGCCGTCGAGCGCATCCTTCGAGTAGCGGCCCGGCACACCGCCGGCGGGTTTGGCACCGCGCTTCGGCATCCGCGGCAACCCGCGCGGGCCGTCGAGGGCGAGCCCCGCGTCCCACGCGTCGGTCTCGACGACCCACGCCGGGTCCGGACGGAAGAGCAGCCGACGGTCGACGACGCGGCTGAGCCGATCGAGGTCGGGCTTCGCGCCCGGACCCCGCAGCCGCAACCGATACTCGCGCGTGAAGCGCTGGCCGGGCTCGAGGAACAGCGGATCGGCGAACTCCGCCGGCCACATCGCGAGCCGCAGTCGACCGGCGCCGGCGGCGACGCACGACGGGTAGCGCTCGCGGAAATCGCGCTGCGCGACCGACACGCCACCGCGCGCGCCGCCGAGGTCGATCGCGCCGAGCGCCTGACCGCCGTCGCCGACGACCTCGTCGCCCGAGTAGACGCGGTAGCCGCGGAACGTGACGCCCCGCACCCGCTCGCCCTTCGTGTAGGGCACCATCCAGCGCGCGTAGTTCTTCTGCGACGTCAGATCGCGCCACTCGCGCCCGCCGGACGAATCCTGGTAGAGCTTCGCGACGCGGCCACCTTCGATCGGCACGTCGGTGACCTCGCGTGACGCCAGCACGCGCGCCGACGCGTCGGCTCCCGTGGCCACGCCGATCTCGATCGACAGGTCTTCGACCGGGGCGCAGTAGATGTCGTCCTCGAGTCGGCTGTTCTCGAGCACCGCGACGATGCGCACCTCGGGCGAGTCGACGAAGAACGTGAGCCGGACGGAGAACCGTGGGCACCAAGGCGCCTCGTTGTCCGCATCGGTCATCCAGAAGCCGCCGCGCAGGCAGACGACCGCCCGCACCGGACCACGCTCCTCGACTGCCGCGGACGCGACGATGCCGTAGAGGTGCGCGCCGGCTTCGACCCCCTGCTCCGGCCACGCGCCGGCGGTCAGTGCGAGCGTCGCACCGTCGCCGTCGATCAGCGGAGCGCCGCCGTCGAGCGCCGCTCGCGCGATCAGGCGCGGGCCGCGGCGCGGGATCTCGAACGTCGCGGCGCCGGTCGCGATCGTGATCGCCTGGTCGGTCTCGGTGACGCGCACACCGCCTTCGGACGACGGGCGCGCCGTGTGCATCCGAACGAGCACGTAGTCGGCGCGGCCGTTCGCCGGGACCGTCGCGGGAAAGCTCACGCGCAGCCATCGCACCGAGTCGTCGTGCGCCGGCTTCCACCATCGCGACATCACCGAACACTGCGTCGGCACCGGCTCGCCGTAGCCGTCGAGCACTTGCAAGTGCGACGCGTCGGCCAGCGCGCCGACCGGAAACGGCACCCCCGCGGTCACGACGTCCCCGTCGCGCGTCACCCCGCTCCGCTCCTCGACCGACAGCGCGATCGACTCCGGCAACTGCGCACCGGCCACTCCCGCGAGCCACGCGCAGACGAACAGACAGCGGACGATTCGCAAACGGAGACCCTCCTGAACGGGGACACAGACGTCGCGCCCGATGATACGTGACGGACCCCGTCGCCGCGACCGCCGAAGACGTCGAGAGCCGCGTAGCAATCTCGGTCTCGGGATCGAGAGCTTCGGGGGAGGTGGCCGGGCCCGGTGGGGGTTGGGATCGGCGTTGTTTGCGTTTGGCGCGCCGGTTCTGCACCGCTGGCGGGGCATCAGTGCGGGTGGCGGGCCGATGTTGCACCGAGGCCACGTGAAGCGCCGCCAATGCCGCGGCCTCGGGTGCAGAATCGCCCTGCCAAGCGCACGCATCGCGAGAATCGGTGCAGATCGGGCCCGCCAAGCGCAGCGATCAAACGCGCGGCGGCTCGCTGACGCGGATTTGACGCGGAACGGGACAAGACCGCCGCAGCGAGGGGTCGCTCGAGCGATTCTGACGCGAATCGGGACAGATTCGCCGCAGCGATGCACCGGTTTCGCGGTCGGCGGCATTCCGTGGGTATGATCCGTAGACCGAGCGAACCACCGCCGATGGAACACCTGATCGCCCACACCGACTGGATCCGCGACCTCGCGCGTGCGCTGACGAGCGACGACGCGACGGCCGACGACGTCGTGCAGGAGACGTGGCTCGCGGTGCTGCGGCGCCCGCCGCGCGACGCCGAGAACCCGCGCGGCTTCCTCGCGACGGTCGTGCGCAACGTCGTCCGGCAACGCGATCGGGGCGAGCGCCGACGCCGTGCACGCGAGCACCGAAGCGCCCGCGACGACGTCGTCGCGGACGGCACCGCGCTGCTCGAACGCGCGGAGATCCACCGCAAGCTCGTCAATGCGCTGATGCACGTGCGGGAGCCGAGTCGCACCGCGCTACTGATGCGCTACTTCGACGATCGGCCGCCACGCGAGATCGCGGCCTCGCTCGGCGTCCCGGTCGAGACGGTCCGCGCGCGGCTGAAGCGCGGCCTCGCGCAACTCCGCGCCCAGCTCGACGACCGGTTCGACGGCGACCGCCGCGCGTGGATCGCCGCGGTCGCCTTGCTCGCGTCGCCCCCCGCGCCGATCGCCGTCGGCGGCGCGACGATCACCGGCCTCAAGGGCGCGGTCGCGGCCGCCGCGCTCGTCGGCCTGACCGCCCTGTCGGTGCCGACGCTTCTCGACGAACCGGAGGTTAACGACGGCATTCGCCAGCACCTGCAGGCCCCAGCCGCCGTTGCCGGGCACGCGACCCTCGATCCGCTCGAGGAAGGGGCACTCGCGGCAACGACGCTCCCGCATGATGAACCGCGATCACAACCCAACGGCGAGCCGAACTCGCAAGACGAGTCGACTCTCGATCCCAGTGCGGTGACGGCGAAACGCGCGGCGACACCGGCAGCCAAGGAAGTGCGTCCTGGACGCCGAGGCACAGATGCGGGTCGCTCGTCGCGCCCCGCCACCCGCAAGGCTAAGCGTCCGGACCGACGCGGACGATCGAGCGGCTTCGACCCGGAGGACGTTGCGTCCCTCGCGAAGGCGAGCCGCCCGGTCTTGAACCCGACTCCCGGCGAACTCGTCACGACGGGCGCAAGAGAGAGACTCCATGCCACAATCCGTCGGGTCGGGTCACGAAGAGGCGCCGATCCACTCCGGGAGGTCGGCGTGTGGTCCGAGGTCTTCGAACACCCCGACTTCCTGCGACGCGCCAACGATCGCGGAAAGCCCCTCGGCACGCCTCGCGCCTATCTGCCGACGACCGCAGCCGACTGGCTCGACCTGCCGAAGAAATCCAATGCGAACGATGCCCTCCCGCTCGTCGTCGCAACCCGCGGGGAAGTCGACCCGAGGCACGCTTCGGCCCGCGTCTACTCGCCACCCGAAACCGGTGACGCGCCCACCGCGTTCGACGACGCGCTGAACCACCTGACACGCGATTACGCGATCGATCGGTGCATTCTGGTCGTGCGGCGTGACGACCCGATTGCCTGGTCGCTCGCACTATCGAGAACCACGCGGTTCTCGGGGATCGTCCTTCACGACGCGATCCTGCCGCCGGACTTCCGCCCCGCGATCTTCGGCGATGTCCGCCTGCTGGCGATCGGAGGCGATGCGCACCTGCGTCGAACGTTCGAGAGAGCTCTGGTCAAGTTGCGATCGATCGAAGCTCGCGGCGACGCGGTGTCGAGAGCCATCCGCGCCCTTGCCCGACGATCGCGCCCATGGAACCGCCGTTCGATCATGCTGCGCGGGGTCGAACTCGGTCCGGGAGCCACCGACTACCGGTGGCTCAGCGTCGAACCCAGCGTCGCGACCGGCAACGCGATCGGGTTCTCTGCCCACTTCGAGACCGACGACAACAGCATCGAGATTCGCACGCACGGAATCCGGCGCCTGACGATCCGACTCAACGACAGCTACCTGAACCTGGACGCGCCGGTGGTCGTCAGAATCAACGGTCGTGTCGTCTTCGCACGGCGAGTGGCGCGGTCACTCGACACGCTGATCGACAACTTCCCTCGCGCATATCCGCGCACGATCCACCCCGCGACGATCACAGTCGACGTGCCACGCTGATCGAACTTCCCTCGACCCGACGTGGGTGGTAGCCTCGGCCGCGATGATGAGACCGTCGCCGTGACCGCACCCAACGAGCGCCCTATCCGCGACAGCGGCGTGTTGCTGCACCCGACGTCGCTGCCCGGACCGGGTCCGTGCGGGACGCTCGGGCCGGCGGCGCACGCCTTCGTCGATGCGCTCGCGCGGGCGGGGCAACGACGTTGGCAGGTGCTGCCGCTCGGGCCGACCGACGCGACGCGCTCACCGTACGCGGCCCTCTCCTCGGCGGCGGGCGACCCGCGGTTGATCCACGACGACGGGGTCGACGACGATCCCGCCGCGCTCGACGCGTTCCACGACGCCGAGCGGGAATGGCTCGACGACTGGGCGCTCTACGCGGCGCTTCGCGAGGCGCACGACGAGGCGCCGTGGTTCGCGTGGGACGCGCCGCTCCGCGACCGTGACCCGGCGGCACTCGCCGACGCGCGGCGCGCGCTCGCGCCTCGCATCGAGTTGCACGTCCGCGCGCAGTTCCGCTTCGACCGGCAGTGGCGCGCGGTCCGTGAACGGGCGAACGACCACGACATCGCGATCGTCGGCGACGTGCCGTTCTACGTCGCGCACGACAGCGTCGACGTCTGGGTCGACCGCGACTGCTTCGCGCTCGACGACGACGGCCGCCCGAGCGCGGTCGCCGGCGTCCCGCCGGACTATTTCAGCGAGACCGGACAGCACTGGGGCAACCCGGTCTACGACTGGGCGCGACTCGCCGAGCGCGGATACGACTGGTGGATCGCGCGCCTCGGGCGCCTCGCCCGCACGGTCGACGTGATCCGGATCGACCACTTCCGCGGCTTCGAGGCGTTCTGGCGGATCCCGGTCGACGCGGAGACCGCAGCCGAAGGCGAGTGGGTGCCCGGCCCCGGCACGGCGCTGTTCGACGCCGCGCGCGACGCGCTCGGCCCGCTCGCGATCTGGGCCGAGGACCTCGGCGACATCACGCCCGCGGTCGACGAACTGCGCGACGCGCTCGGATTCCCCGGGATGCGCGTGCTGCAGTTCGCGTTCGACGAGCCCGACAGCACGCACCTGCCGTCGCACCACGCCGAACACGCGGTCGTCTACACCGGCACGCACGACAACGACACCGCGGTGGGCTGGTGGGCGACGCTCGACGACGACGCGCGCGACCGCGTTCGCGCGATCGCCCCCGACGTGGACGCGACCGGCCCGGCGTGGGCGCTGATCGACCTCGCGCTCGGCTCGGTCGCGCGACACGCCGTGCTGCCGCTGCAGGACGTCCTCGGTCTCGACGGCACCGCGCGGATGAATCGCCCCGGCACGACCGACGGCAACTGGCAGTGGCGCGCGACCGACCCGGCGCTGCCCGCCGCGATCGCCGATCGCCTGCGCGCCGCGACCGAGGTGCACGGCCGGTGCTGAGCGACCGACGCCTCCCGCTCACGGCCGCGACGCTCGCGATCTTCGCATGGTCGGCGATCGCGCCGCACGATCGGGCGACGTGGGCGTTCGAGATCGGGATCGGCCTCGCGGGCATCGCGTTGCTGATCGCGATCTACCGACGGTTCCGGTTCACCGACGTCGTCTACGTGGTCGTCGTCGTTCACTTCCTCGTCCTCGCGATCGGCGCGAAGTACACCTACGCGATGTCGCCGCCCGGCGACTGGTTGCGCGCGTGGTGCGGCTTCGAGCGCAACCACTTCGACCGCGTCGGCCACTTCATGCAGGGGTTCGCGCCGGCGCTGATCGCGCGCGAGGTGCTGCTGCGACGCACCGGGCTCGTGCGCGGCGCGTGGCTCGCGCTGCTCGTCGTCTCGTTCTGCCTCGCGTTCAGCGCGTTCTACGAGATCGTCGAGTGGTGGGTCGTGCTCGCGTTCTACCCGGACGCCGGCCCCGAGTGGCTCGGCCACCAGGGCGACCCGTGGGACGCGCAGTGGGACATGACGATGGCGCTGGCGGGAGCGGTCCTCGCGCTCACGACACTCGCGCGCGTGCAGGATCGGCAAATGCGGACGATCGCTCCGACTGCACTATAAGGGAGGGCCCCGTCCCCCCCCCCGATCGAGAGCACCCGCATGCCGTCCGACCCTCCGATTCGCTTCGCCGACCTCGGCCTGCCGACCCCGCTCGTGCGCGCGGTCGACGACGCCGGCTACGAAGAGCCGTCGCCGATCCAGCGAGCGAGCATCCCGCCCCTTCTCGAGGGGCGCGACATCGTCGGTCAGGCGCAAACCGGCACCGGCAAGACCGCGGCCTTCGTGCTCCCGGCGCTCGCGCGGCTCGATGCGGCGAACGCGTCGGTGCAGGTGCTGATCCTCACACCGACGCGCGAACTCGCGATCCAGGTCGCCGATGCGGTCGAGACGTATGCGCGCCACCTCCGCGACGTGCGGGTTCTCGCGATCTACGGAGGCCAGGCCTACGGACCGCAACTCCGGCCGCTCCGTCGCGGCGTGCACGTCGTCGCCGGCACGCCCGGTCGCGTGCTCGACCACCTCGACCGCGGCACGCTCGACCTCTCGAACGTCTCGACCGTCGTGCTCGACGAGGCCGACGAGATGCTGAAGATGGGATTCATCGACGACGTCGGCCGCATCCTCGAGCGCACGCCACCCAGCCGGCAGGTCGCCCTATTCTCGGCGACGCTTCCCGCACCGATCCGCGCGATCGCACAGCGCCACCTGTCGAAGCCGGTCGAGGTGAAGATCGAGGCGCCGACGCTCACCGTGGACTCGGTGCGGCAACGCTACTGCGAGGTTCCGGCAAAGGCGAAGCCGCTCGCGCTCGAACGCATCGCCGAGATCGAGCCGTTCGACGCGATGCTCGTCTTCGTCCGGACGCGCGAGGCGACGGCCGAGGTCGCGGACCGGCTCGAGCGCAAGGGCTACCGTGCCGCCGCGCTCAACGGCGACATGAACCAAGCGTTCCGCGAGCGCACCGTGAACCGGTTGCGCGACGGCGGCCTCGACATCGTCGTCGCGACCGACGTCGCCGCGCGTGGCCTCGACGTCGAACGCATCACGCACGTCGTGAACTACGATGCGCCGAACGACACCGAAGCCTACGTCCACCGCATCGGGCGCACCGGTCGTGCGGGGCGCGTCGGCGAGGCGATCCTGTTCATCCGTCGCAACGAACGGCGGATGCTGCACGCGATCGAACGGCTCACGCGACAGACGATCGAGCCGATGCCGGTACCCGACGGCGACGCGCTCGCCCGCCATCGCGTCGCCCGCTTCAAGGCACGCATCGCCGACACGATGCAGTCGAAGAACCTGCGGTTCTTCACCGACCTGTTGAACGAGTGCGAGGCGGAACTCCGTGCGAAGCCGATCCGGATCGCCGCGGCGATCGCCTACCTCGCGCAGGAAGAGCGCCCGCTCGTACCGACACCGGACGAACGGGAGCCGGTCGGCGATCCGCGCAGCCAGCGCGCCGCGCCCGGACGCGAGATGCCGACCCGCGAGAAGGCCCCGCGTGAGAAGGTCGCGCCCGGGATGGTCCGCTACCGAATCGCGGTCGGCACCCGCCACGGCGCGACCCCGCGCGAGGTGTCGCGGACGATCGCCGAGGAAGCCGAACTCGAGGCGCGGTTCATCGGCCCGATCCGGCTGCGCGACGACCACGGCTTCATCGACCTGCCCGAGGGCATGCCGAAGCCGCTGTTCCGGCACTTGAAGCGCGTCGAGATCGAGGGCCAGGCGCTCCGCCTCACCCGCCTGTAGCAGGCGGGCCGACCGCGCCCTACACTCTCGGGCGAAGCGATGACCGAGCCGACGACCTCGACGCCCACTCCGATCCCGGCCGCACGCCTCGTACGCGAGGTCGGCCTCGCGGGCGCGATCGCGCTCGGGCTCGGCTCGATGCTCGGCAGCGGCGTGTTCCTCAGCCTGGGCGTCGCGGCCGGTGTCGCCGGCGCCGGCATCGTGATCGCGGTGACGTTCGCGGCGCTCGTCGCGTTGTTCAACGGGCTCTCGAGCGCGCAACTCGCGGCGAGCCACCCGGTCAGCGGCGGCACCTACGAGTACGGCTACCGCTACCTGACGCCGAGTCTCGGCTTCACCGCCGGCTGGATGTTCCTGCTCGCGAAGTCGGCATCGGCCGCCACCGCAGCGCTCGGCGTGACCGGCTACGCGCTCCGCGCACTGGACCTCGACGTGTCACCGGTCCTGCGCGCGGGAATCGCGATCGCGATCGTGCTCGCATTGACGGCGACGGTCGCCGGCGGGATCCGACGCTCGAACCGCACGAACGCGGTGATCGTCACGCTGACGCTGCTCGGCCTGGCGGCCTTCGTCGCAGCCGGTGTCGCGTCGGCGATCACGACCGACCGTGCCGCGGCCCCGCTCGACGAGTTCCCGGCGCCCGACGCCCTGTTGCATGCGACCGCCCTGCTCTTCGTCGCCTACACCGGCTACGGTCGGATCGCGACGCTCGGCGAGGAGGTTCGCGAACCGGCGCGCACGATCCCGATCGCGATCGTCACGACCGTGTTCGCGACGATGGCGATCTACGGCGCGGTCGCGATCGTCGCGGTATTCGGCGACGGCGGCACGACCCTCGCCGCCGCCGCACGCACGACCGCCGCGCCGCTCGAGGCCGTGGCCGACACGTTCGGGATCCCGGCGGTCCGGTGGGTCGTCGTCGGGGCGGCGATCACCGCGATGACCGGCGTCGTCCTCAACCTCGTGCTCGGCCTCTCCCGCGTGATGCTCGCGATGGGTCGGCGACGCGACCTCCCCCACCGCCTCGCGCACATCGACGACCGCGGCTCGCCGACGCCGGCGGTGTGGACCACCGGGATCCTCGTCGCGGCGATCGCGGCGATCGGTGACGTCGGCACGACGTGGTCGTTCAGCGCGTTCACGGTGCTCGTCTACTACGCGCTGACGAATGCCGCAGCGCTGCGACTTCCGCCGGCCGACCGTCGCTTCCCGCGTGCATTCGCGTGGCTCGGGCTCGCATGCTGCACCGGCCTCGCCTTCTGGGTCGACCCCGCGATCTGGCTCGCCGGGCTCGCGTGCATCGCCGTCGGCCTCGTGTGGCACCGGATCGCGAGCGCCGGGCGATGAGGCGCGCGGCGTTTCTCGCCTGCTGCACGCTGTTGTGGGCGGGATGCGCCTACTCGCCATCGGTCGCACCGCGCGAGCCGTGGTTCGAGACCGATGCGAACCTCGAACGAAAAGCGAAACGCCTCGAAGCGCAGACAATGGGCATCGTCAACAGCGCGGGCATGCTGCTCTACGAAGCACACACGCCGCTCGACGACTTCGCGAACTGGGCGCAGTCCCACGACCTCGCCGATGCGCCGGCGTGGCACGGCCACCTGATCGCCGCGCTCGCGTTCGCCGAGGCGGCGAGCGGCGTCGACCGTGACGCCGAGTTGCGGCGGCTCGCCGGCGGGCTGACGCGCTTCTACTCGGTGACCGGCGTGCCCGGCCTGCTCGGCCGTTCGATGCTGCCGGACTACCGGGGACCACGACTGAAGTGGATGGACACGAAGGAACAACGCCCGACGCGCTACTGGCTCCAGGGACCGACCGGAGAGTGGTGGCGCAACGGACTCGCGAAGGGCCACCTGATCCACGCGTGCTTCGGCCTCGCTGTACCGCTCGCGCTCGAACGCGCCGCCGCGATCGACCTCGAGCCGAAGACGCGCGGCGCGCTTCTCGACGCACTGCTCCCGGCCGCGCGCTACCTCGTCGACTGCGACTTTCACATCCGCGACTACGACGGCACGCCGACCGAGTTCGGCAACCTCGGCCCGCAATCGCTCAACGGGTTCAACATGCTCGGCGCGCTGAGCATCCTCGCGTCGGCCGCACCCTACGACGCCGAACTCCGCGCGGTCTACGAGGAGAAGTTCGACGCGTGGGGCGATCGCGCCGGCGAGACGATGCGGCTCTTCGGCCGCATCCTCCGCTCGACGCGCTACCACTGGCACAACGCACCGACGCACTCGAACATGCACGTGCTCGCCGCCGCGACGATCTCGCTGCTGATGCAGGAGACCGACCGCGAACGCACGCGCGAGATTCGACGCGCCGCCCGCGGACTGTGGCACTTTCTGCGCTTCGAACGCCACGCGCCGTTCACGATCGGCTACACCGCGCTCGTCGATCGCTCCGAGGGAGAGCTGCGCCTGAGCGAAGTGATCGACGATCTGCGCGACTTCCCCGACGACAAGCGCGACCGCGGCGAGTCGCGAAAGACGATGTCGCGCGTGCAGCCCCTCGCGAACCGCCCGCTGAGCACGCACTACTGGAAGAGCAAGCCCTACTACCGGGCGATCCCCGACACGCGGCCGCCCGACGGGCGCGTGTTCGGCGCGCAGGACTACTTGCTCGCCTACTGGATGGGCCGTTACTTCGGGCTCGTCCCGGCGGAGTGACCGGTCAGCGGCGCACGACGAAGAACAGCCGGCGAAACGGGTAGATCGTCGTTCCGTCGACACGGCGCGGATACGCAGCCGCGAGCCGCTCGCAAAGCGCCGCGAGGAACGCGGGGCGTCGGGCGTCGTCGAGGGCGGCGAGGATCGGTCGGAGCGTCGTTCCCGACAGCCACTCGAGCACCGCGTCGTCGCCGGTCAGGCGGTGGCGATACTCGGTCTCCCACACGTCGGCATCCCACTCGTTCGCGGCGAACAACGCGTCGTAGTGTTCGGCGGTCGAGACCGGCCGCTGCGGGATCGGCTCGCCGAACGACGCGAGCACGTCGCGAACGACTTGGTGCGACGGGAGGTCATGACTGAGCGGCATTTGCACCGCGAGTGCGCCGCCCTCCGCGAGCGACTCGACCAGCTTCGGCAACAGCCCGTCGTGGTCGGCGACCCAGTGCAACGCCGCATTCGAGTAGAGCACGTCGACCGGGCGCGCCGGCGCCCACGAACCGACGTCCGCGCGAATCCACTCGATGCGGGACGGCGTGCCGGCAGCGCGCTCGAGCATCGTCGACGACGAGTCCACCCCGACGACCGACGCGTCCGGCCACCGCTGCGCGAGCAGCCGCGTGACGTCACCGATCCCACAGCCGAGGTCGACGACGCGATCCGCTCGCGAAACCGGCACGCGGGTCAGCAATTCGAGCGCCGGCCGCATCCGTGCGTCGCGAAACGTGTATCGATCGGGGTCCCATGGCGAGTTCATCCTGAGACAGCATATCGCCTACCAATGGGTTGCGGTATGATCCACGCTCGGGCAGTGGGACTTCGAGAGAGTTGGAAGGACGACTCCATGCGCAACGTGAACGCTGTTCTATTCGCACTGTTGATCGCGGGGAGCGCGGCTGCTCAAGCGCCGCTGGACGCGATCTGGGTTTCCAACAGTGCCGCCAACCAATTGATCAAGATCGACCGTTCGTCGGGTACGGTCGTCGCGACAGTGGCGACCCCGGCGGGGCGCCCCGTCGGCGTCACCGTGCGCCCGACCGGCGACGTCTGGGTCGCGATCCAATCGACCGCGCAGGTGCTCGCGTGCGACTCGGCCGGCAACGTGCTCGGCACGTTCGCGACGGGCGGCGGGCGCCCGACCGGCATGGGGACCGACCTCTTCGGCAACGTGTGGTGCGGCAACCTCTCCGGTTCGTTCGTCAAGTTCACGCCCAGCGGCGTGGCGACGTCGGTCGCGATCGGCGCGTCGAGCCAGAACTCGGCGGGCGACAGCAAGGGCAACATGTGGCTCGGCGACGGCAGCACCGGCACGATCTACAAGGTGGACGCGTCGAACGCCGTGCTCCTGACGGTCAAGGACGGCTCGCAGCGTCACCGCACCCCGGTCGTGGACCACGACGACAACGTCTACAGCTCCGGGTTCGGCAGTACGACCCTCGCGAAGTGGTCGAACAACGGCACCGCGCTCGGCACGTGGACCCACAACGTCTCGGCCCAGCAGGGCCTCGCCGTCGACGCCAACGGCGACGTGTGGCTCGCCAACCAGGGCACCTCGATCCTGAAATTCGACGCCGCGCTCCAGACGTTCGCGTCGTTCACGACCGGTGGCTCGTCGCTGCTCGCGGTCGGTGTCGACGGGATCGGAAACCTCTGGGTGTCCAACTTCGGCTCGTCGAGCATCACCGAGATGCAGCCGGACGGCACCGTCCTCCGGACGGTCCCCACGGGCGCGAGCCCGATTCCGATCGGCGACAACACCGGCTTCCAACGCGCGGTCTTCACCGATCCGTTCAGTGACTACGACGGCGACGGGCACGCGAACAACGCCGAAGCGACCGCCGGGTCCAACGTGTGTGACCTGACCAGCGTGCCGACGACGTTCGTCATCACCGGCAACCGCCTTCCGGGCGGACAAGCCGTGCTGACCTACACCGACCACACGGCTCCGCTCCCGGGCCTGCCCTACGTGATGGCGTGCTCGTTCACGACCGGGTCGATCCCGATCGGCATCAAGCGGTCGATCACGCTCGGCATCGACGCCCTGGCGCTCCTGTCGCTGCAGTTCCCGAACTCACCGTTGTTCCAGAACTTCGCGGGCGTGCTCGACGGCTCGAACCAGGCCGTCGGGACGATCCAGATCCCGAACATCGCGCAGCTCAAGAACCTGAGCGTCGTGTGTGCGGCCGTCACGTTCCACCCGTTCGCGCGCAACGGCGTGCACGCCTACTCCGCGCCGAGGGGGTTCGTGATCCAGTAGGCGCCCCTGCACCGAAATTTCCCGCAGCCGGTGGCAGCGCTGCCGGCTGCATCTCCGTACGGCTCCGTCGCACGGCCCCGGTGCGGATCCGGACCGGCTCGTCGCCCTTTCTTCGGCCGCCCGGCCCGCCGGCTCGTCGTGTATCATGGCGCCGGGCAGTATCGTCGGGACAACGTCAGTAGAGGAGTCGTCTCATGCGCCGGATGTTCCCCGCGCTCGCCACCGCACTCGCGCTCGGTGTGTCGAGCCTCGCCGCGCAACCGCTCGGCACGGATTTCTTCACCGGACACACGTCGGGACGGATCATCCGGTCGACGATGAACGGACCGTCGGTTCAGTTGCCGGGCAGCTACGGCTACTTCATCAACGGGCTGACGATGGACACCGACAACCGCTCGCTGGTCGCGATCGACTCGCTGAGCTCGACCGGGAACCGCGTGATCCGCATCGACCCGAACGCCGGCGCGATCATCGGAACCGTGTTCACCGGCACACCGTTCACGAACGTGCAGAGCTGGATCGACGTCGACGACGACGGTGACTACCTGGTCGCCGACCGTACCGAGATCTTCAAGGTCAACCGAAACGGCCTCGGCGTGACGACGCTCTTCTCCGATGCGTCCGGCTACTGGTTCGCATTCTGCGAGGACCGCACGACCGGCAACTACCTGCTCGGCGACTTCAGCAACCGCAAGGCGATCCTGACCGTCGATCGCGACACGCTCGCGGTCACGTCGATCACGCCGGTCGGCAGCTCGATCACCGGCATGATGCAAGATCCGCACGACGTGCGCGTCTACTGCTCGGGCACGGCGTTCGTGATGTTCAACCCGCAGACGTTCGCGGTGACGACGATCAACGGCAACCTCGGCCGGGGTTCCGCCAACGTCGGCGGCATCGACCGTTCGCCGGCGGCCAATGGCGGCCTGCTCTACGGCGGCCTCACGACCGGCGACGTCATCCAGCTCGATCGTCAGGGCAACATCCTCGGCACGGTCGCATCGACCGGAGGCGGGAGCTGCCTCGGCTTCACGTTCGACCGGAGCCGCAACATCGCCGCGGAGCTGGTCACGGCGCCGAACGATCGGTTGATCCGCCTGAGCCTGCCGGGCGACGCCGGCAAGCCGTACGCCGTGGGCGTCGGCATCAGCGGCTGCGTGCCCGGCTTTGCGTTGCCGGACCAGCGCGTGATTCCGCTGAACCTCGACAACCTCGCGATCGCCGGACTGAAGGGGCTGCTCGCTCCGCTCGTGACGAACACGATCGGGATCCTCAACGCGTTCGACGAAGCGACGCTGAACTTCAACGCGAACGCGCTCGGCGCGTCGGTGAAGGGCGTCCGCGTCTGGTTCGCGGCCGCATCGTTCGACCCGGCCCAACCGTTCGGGATCAGTCAGATCGCCGGGCCGCTACTCGTCGTCCTGTAGCGACGACCGCGTCGAGCGGTCGGTGACGCGCATTCGGGCGCGCGCCTGCCGACCGCTCGCACGCGGACATCACGCACTGGCCCGCATCGTCTCGGCCTTCGCCTTGATCGCGGCGAGCTGGCCCTCGATCTGCGGGCGAACCGACATCACGAAGCCGAGCGTGAACAGTACGAATCCGGCGAGCTGGAGCCAGGCCGAGAACCCGAGGGCGATGCCCCCGATTCCGAGGCCGCCGATCGCGGCCATCGCGGCCGATCCGACGAGCATGAAGAGGCTCTCGCGCCCCTTGCCCTTGCTCCAGATCCAGAAGTTGACGAGGGCGACGACCGCCCAGCAACCGAACGTGACGAGGGGAAACAACATCGCGGGCCTCCTTTGGCACAGGCATACTTCTCTGGGAGGCATCCGGCCTCCGCTCGCCTGCACCGTGTCGCGATGCCCCTGCCCCTTACGGGGAATCCGGCCCCATGCGTGGAATCCGGCGTGGATCGACGTTTCCTGTGGGCAGCGCGACCGAGCGCGCTACGATTCTCCCGCCGAACCAAGACCCGAACCTGTGAGCCACCCATGCACGCCAAGTCCCGTCTCGCCCGCTTGACCCGCTTCGTTTCCCCGCTCGCGATCGCGGCCGTGATGGCCGCGCCCCTCGCCGCCCAGGCCGACGGCACCGCGCCCGACGCCGCGAAGCCGGACGCACCGGCGGCGGCGAACCCGCACGTGCTGATCAAGACGTCGATGGGCGACATCACGCTCGAGCTGTTCCCGAAGGCCGCGCCGAAGACGGTCCAGAACTTCGTCGACCTGGCGACCGGTGCGCGCGAGTTCGAGGTGCAGAAGGGCAAGAAGGAGAAGCGCCCGTTCTTCGACGGCCTGACGTTTCACCGCGTGATCGACAACTTCATGATCCAGGGCGGCTGCCCGCTCGGCACGGGCATGGGCAGCCCCGGCTACTCGTTCGAGGATGAGATCAGCGCCGAAGCGCTCGGCCTCGACAAGAAGAAGGCGTTCGAGGGCAAGCGCGCGCACCCGTGGCTGCTGATCCGTTCGCAGCAGGACTTCCAGCGCACGATCGTGATGCCGATCTTCAAGAAGCTCGGAATCACGACGCAGGAGCAACTCGACAAGCGGCGCGACGAGGTGCAGAAGGCCGTGGACAACGCGGTCGAGACGCTCACGATCAAGCAGGTCTACGAGAACCTCGGCTACAAGTTCACGCCGAAGCTCCCGTCCGTGCCGCCGACGCGCGGAACGATCGCGATGGCGAACGCCGGCCCGAACACGAACGGCTCGCAGTTCTTCATCTGCCTCGTCGACCCGGTCCACCTGACCGGCAAGCACACCGTGTTCGGCAAGGTGGTCAAGGGCATGGACGTCGTGGACAAGATCGGCAAGGTCGAGGTGGACGGCGCGGCGAAGCCGAAGATGCCGGTCACGATCGAGTCGGTCCGCCTCGTCGCGGCACCGAAGCCGGCCGCCGACGCGGCCAAGGAACCGGCCGCACCGGCTGCGCCCACGCCGCCCGCGAAGGGCTGATCCCGGACGCACCCGCGGCGGTACGATAGACTGACCGCGTGGAGCTGCCGAGTGACCAGGAAACGCTGGATCTCGTCGACCGGATCCAGCGCGGCGAAGAGGGCGCATGGGACGCCCTCTACCGCCGATATCACGACGAACTGCTGTTCGTCGTCCGGATGAACCTCGGGAAGAAGCTGCGCGGCGCACTCGAGAGCGAGGACGTGCTGCAGAGCGTCGCGCTCGCGGCATTCCGCGCGCTGCCCGACTTCGAGCCGAACGGCCCGGACAGCATGCGCCGGTTCCTCCACACCCTCGTGCTCAACAAGATCCGCGACCGTGCGGACCACTTCGGGGCGCAAAAGCGCGCCGGCGGCGTGCAGTTGACCGATACGATCGCTGCCGCGCTCGGGGGCGACGCGGGCCCCCCTACCTACTACGAGTCCGAGCGATTCGAACGGCTCGAACGCGCGCTGCGTCAGCTGCCGGAGGACATGCGCGAAGTCGTTCTGCTCCGCAAGATCGACGACATGCCCAGCAAGGAGGTCGCGCGCCTCGTCGGCTCGAGTGACGCCGCGGTGCGCAAGCTCTACTCGCGCGCGATGGCGCGCTTGACGCTGTTGCTCGGGGAGGACGCGGCGTCTTGAGGGACGACACCGAGACGCTCGAGGGGCTGATCGCCGAGTTCATCGAGCGCGTCGACGCCGGCGAGACGCTCGATGCCGAGCGCTTCGCGATCGAACGCGGTGGCGACCACGCCGACGCGCTCCGCGCCGCACTCGCGCGCCTCGACGAGGCCGACAAGCTCTTCCCGTCCGTCGACGCCGGGCTCGTCTCCCGCGAGTTCGGCCCCTACCGGATCGAAGGCGAACTCGGGCGTGGCGGGATGGGACGCGTCGTTCGCGCCGTGCACCGTGACCGCCCGGACCACCCGCTCGCGCTGAAGCTCCTGTCGATCACCGCGGCCGACAACGCGCGCAGCGCCGAGCGCCTGCAACGCGAGGGCGAGGCGTTGCGCCGCCTCCGGCACCCCGGGATCGTGGCGGTCGACGCGATCGGCACGATCGACGGCACGCCGTACGTCGCGATGCAACTCGTCGAAGGCTCGACACTGCTCGACTGCATTCGCCACGCTCAGTCGTCACCGACGACCGGCGGACTCGCGTGCGCCCGCCTCGGCCTGCCGGGTCGCGGCACGCCGCCTCAACGGCTCGCGACGATCGGCGCGAAGATCGCGCGCGCCGTCGCGGCGGCGCACGACGCCGACCTGCTCCACCGCGACCTCAAACCGAGCAACGTGATCCTCGGCACCGACGGCGAGCCGGTGGTAATCGACTTCGGGCTCGCCGGTGGCGACGCCGGACCGACGATCACGATGACCGGTGACGTGATCGGCACCCCCCACTACATGGCCCCCGAGCAAGCGCGCGGCGTTCGCGCGAGCGTCGCGAGCGACGTCTACGGGATCGGCGCGGTCCTCTACCACCTCGCGACGCTGCGCCCGCCGCACGAGGGCGGCGATCCGCTGAGTGTCGTCGACGCCGTCAAGGGGCGCCGGATCCCGGCCGTCCGCCGACTCGAACCCGGGCTCCCGCGACCGCTCGCGACGATCCTCCGGCGCTGCCTCGCGTATGCGCCGGGCGACCGCTACCCGAGTGCGGCCGCCGTCGCCGAGGACCTCGAACGCTTCGCCGCCGGCGAAGCGATCCGCGCGCGGCCACCGGGGATCGGCGAGCGGCTGCGCGATACGCTTCGCTATCACCGCGCCGCGGTCTGGAGTGTCGCGGCCCTCGCGGTGATCGGCACACTCGTCGTGCTCTTGTTCGCGCGCGACCGCGCGACCGGCATCGCGACGTCCAATGCGTGGCGCGCGGTCGCCGCCGCGTGGGCCGACGGCGACGACGACGGGGTACGACGGGGCGCGACCGCGCTCGCAGAGGCCGGCGCGAGCCGCTGGGCCGCGTTCGTGTCGGCGATCGCCGACGACCAGCGCCCCGACTCGGTCGCCGGCGAGGCGATGGCGCGCTTGCGCGACGGCACCGACGCGGTGGCCGCGAAGCGCTACAGCGATGCGGTCGACCACTTCGACGCCGCGGTGCGCGCAGCGCCCGACGTCCCGCTCGCGCTCGTGATGCTCGCCGACGCGGCCTACCGCGCGGACGACACCGACCGCGCCGAGGGCGAGATCAAGGCGTGTGTCCGCCTGTTCCCGGACGTCGCCCGCTTGCGCCGGCGGCTCGCGCGAATCCACTCCCGCCAGCGACGCTTCACCGACGCGGAAGCCGAGTTGGTCGAAGCCACTCGCGTCGATGCCGACGACTTCCGCAACTGGATCGCGCTCGCGAAGGCCCGCTACGACGCGCAACTCGCCGCGCCGGAGAAGGTGCGTCGGTTCGAGCCGGCCCTCGAGGCCGCCGACCGCGCGGTCGCGCTCGCGCCCGCACGCGGACGGCGCGACGCGCGACGGCTTCAGGCGCGGATCCTCGACGGCCTCGGCCGCCACCGCGACGCGCAGGCGATCTACCGCGAGCTGATCGCCGCGCATCCCGACGCGTTCGGCGAGCGCGTCCACCTCGCGGCGTCGCTCGACTCCTCCCACGACGCGATCGCGATGAAACGCGCCTACCTCGACGTCCTCGAACGCCGACCGCGCTTCGCGACCGCGCTGCTACAGCTCGCGTGGTATCACGCGGGTGCACGCATCCGCGAGTGCGACGAATGCAAGGAGCACTTCGCCGCGCACCCCGACGAAATCGACCGGGACAAGGCGGTGCACTACGCCCTGCGCGCCCTCGACGCAAGCCGCGGGCGCTACATGCGGCAGCTCGACGTCATCGTCGAGATCGCCCGCCGGTTCGATCGCCCCCCCGAGGTCGTCGAACGGATGCGAACGCTGAAGGACGCTGCCTACGCCGCGGATCGGGGCGACGACGCGGCACGCCTCGACAAGGCGATCTGGGCGCTCACGCGCGAATAGCGTCAGCCCGCTCGGTGCGCCGCAGTCGCATCAGCCGGTAGCTTCGATACGCGCGAAACGTGTCCGGGTCCTGATGACGGTAGCGCTCCCGGAGCTTCGCGAGCCGCCGCCCCGCCACCCACCCGCCGACGCGCGACATCACCGGCGACGTGCGGCGAAGGTAGCGCACCGCCGCCTCCGCGGACGGAATCACGCGCTCGGTGAGGAACGCGTGGTAGATCTCGAGCGTCGGCATGACCGGCTCGGTGATGTCCTCGTCGAGCTCGACGTCGAATCCGAACTTCTGCGCGGTGTCGAGGAAGATCGCGTGGCGGTGGCCCCCGGTCGAGAGGTTCGGTTTCGGCGCGGGACCGGTCCGAAACACATCGGCGATCACGAGACTCCCGCCCGGCGCGAGCACCCGCGCCGCGTTGCGGAGCCCGCGGACGCGCTTGACGTATTGGCACGACTCCGACATCAGCACCGCGTCGAACGGGACGTCCGTCTCGAACGTCTCGAACGGCTCGTCGTGCAACACGACGTCCGGCCCGACCCGCTCGCGGCAACGCGCGATCAAGTCGGCATTCGGCGCGAGCCCCTCGACGTCCCGTCCCTCGCCGTGCAGGCGCTCGAGGATACGCCCGGTCCCGCACCCCGAGTCGAGCACGCGATGCGCGTCGGCCGGGAGCTGCGCGAGCACGTTGTCGGTGAAGCGCACCTGGGCGCGACGCAGCGCCTCCATCGTGGCCGGCTCGCCGGGCTCGAACCACCCGAAGTGCAGGTCGTCGGCGTCGAACAGCTCCGTCGCGAGGACGAACGCGAGTTCGTGCATCTTCCAACCGCCCACCGATCAGCGCCCCTCTCCGGCCCACGCGGGAATCCCGTCCAGGTCGATCCCCAACACCCAGCGCCCGAGCGTGAACGTCGCCGCGACGATCAAGACGGTGCCGATCAGATTCAACACGAAGCCGACGCGCGCCATGTCGGCGACGCGAAGCCGCCCCGACGCGAACACGAGCGCGTTGGGTGGCGTCGCGACCGGCATCATGAACGCGCAGGAGCACGATACCGTCACCGGCACCATCACGAGAAGCGGATCGACGCCGATCGCGACCGCGAGGCCGGCGAGTACCGGCAGGATCATCTCGGTCGTCGCGGTGTTGGACGTGAGTTCGGTCAGGAACGTCAGTGCGACGCAGAGCACGGCGACCATCACGATCGGCGGCAGCGCACCCGCCGCGTCGAGTCGTTCGCCCATCCACGTCGACAGCCCACCGTGATCGAACGCCGCAGCGAGCGCGAAGCCGCCGCCGAACAACAGCACGATGTGCCAGGGCAATCGTGACGCGGTCGTCCAGTCCATGACGCGGCCGCCGTCGCCGGCGCGCGACGGGATCAGGAAGAGCGCGACGGCCAACGCGACCGCGACCGTCCCGTCGTTGAGGAAACCGGGCTGCGGAAAGAGCCGCGACCAGCCGGGCAGCGTCAGCGAGCCGACCGTCAGATCCGCTCGTGTGAGCCACAGGACGACGAGCACCGCGAAATCGACGAGGACGACGCGTTCGGCCCACGACGGACGCCCGAGTGCGGCGTAGTGCTCGCGGAACGTCTCACGGTCGAGGTGGAGTGCACCCGGCGGTGGCGCGAACCGCCAGGCGAGCAGCGCCCACGTGATCGCGAGCAACGTGACGGAGATCGGCAGCGCGAAGAAGAGCCACGACGCGAAACCGATCGGCGGCGCATCCGGGAACTGGATCTCGAAGATCCGCACGAACGACAGGTTGGGCGGCGTGCCGACGAGGGTCGCGATCCCGCCGATCGAGGCTGCATACGCGGTCCCGAGCAACAGGCCGATCGCGAAGCGACCGAGGGCGCCCGAATCGTCGCGCGACTCGACCCGCGCGATGACGGCGAGCACGATCGTGACCATCATCATCGTCGCGGCCGTGTTCGAGATCCACATCGACAGGAACCACGTCGCGATCATGAAGCCGGCGAGGATGCTGCGCGGGTGGGCGCCGAACGCGAGCAAGATCCGGAGCGCGATCCGACGGTGCAGATTCCACCGCTCCATCGCCAGCGCGACGATGAAGCCGCCGATGAACAGGAAGATGACGTGGTTGAAGTAGTGCGACGCGACGGCCCCGCCCGGCATGACCCCGAGCGAAGGAAAGAGCACGACCGGCAGCAGCGCGGTCACCGCGAGCGGCACCGCCTCGGTGATCCACCAGATCGCCATCCAGGCGGCGACCGCAGCCGTCGCGCCGATCGACGGCCGCGCGGGCTCGAGGTCGAGGGCGAGGAGCAGCGCAGCGACCGCGGGACCGGCCACGAGGCCGATCCGGCTGCTCCACCCCGCCGATGCAGTCCGGTCCGGGTGCTCGGGCATCGTGCGCCAGCGTCCGGACCGGGGCTCAGCGCATCACGAGGACGCGCGGCCCGACGACGCTCGCGACACCGGAGGGCGCGGCCGCGTCGAAGACGAGCGCGGCCACCCACACGTGCACGCCGGCGACGCCCGGCCCGAATCCGTTCGCGTTCGCGCGCACCTGGGCGTCTCCCTGCGCGTCGAGCACGCCGATCGTCGGGGACAGGACCCCCGGAATGCCGCCGCGAAGCGACGCAAACGTCAGCGCATCGGGCGCGATCGGGATCGTGCGACCGTCGGCGAGGCGTGGGCCGGGACGGTACCCCGTCGTCGACGCGACGAGTGCGTAGCTCTTGCCCCCGTGGCCGGGGAATCGCAGATGCACCGTCCGGTCGTTCGGCGCGTTCGCGAGCGAGACCGCGATCGGCTCCGACGCAACGCGGACCATCTTCAGGGGCGTTCCGTTGAGCCCCGAGAGTTGCGCCGCGCGAATCGGCGACCCGTCGCCGCGCAGACCGAGCAGGTAGGTGCCGGCGTAGAGCGTGCGCACGAGCGCCCAATGACGCGTGGTCCGCGAGCAGCCCGACGCCGCGACGAGATCCAGCGGACTCGCCTGCGGATCGACGAGCACCGTCCGCGTCGACGTCACGCCGCGGGTGCGGTCGAAGCGCATCATCATCGTCGCGCGCGTCGAGAAGTCCTGCCGCAGGTCGATGAACTCGTCGGCGACCGGATCGAAGCCGATGCGCGACGAGCCGGTGACCGAGAACAGTTGCGGTGTCGGGATCGAAGAGACGCGCCCGGTCGCCGGGTCGAGGAAGAAGTACCCCATCGTCGCGGGCGTCGCGCGCTCGAATCCGCGCAACACGACGAAGCCGGTCGCCGGATCGATCGTGCAGCCGGTGGGCGTGATCAACGGGATCATGCCGGCCGACGTCAGCCGGCCCCCCGCGAGTCGCAGCAGTTCGACCGATGTCCCGTGGTCGTTGACGATGTAGACCTCGCCGTCGCCGCCGGGGAACATCATGTGCGGGTTCACGATCGGTGCGCCGGTTGCGAGGGTCGTCAGCCGGCCCGACGGGGCGAGTTCGAATACCGAGCCGCCCTGCGGCGCGGGCCCACGCGTGAGAATGCGCAAGCTGCGGTTGTCGGGGCCGACCGCGATCTGAACCGGGAACGCGCCCGACGGCAGACGGCCGAGCGTTGTCGTAACCGACCCGTCATCGCCGAGCCACCGAAACTCGTAGGCGACCGATGGCGAGGATTGCAGCGTCGCGATCACGAACGCGTCTTGGGCGGAAACGGGCGCGGCACAGGCCAGTGCGAGCACCAGTCCGAGTGATGCCTTCATCTCGACCTCCTCTCTGCCGACGACGGCAGCGCGCCGAGCGTATCAGTCCCCGCAGGCTCGGGCAAGTCGCCGACGCCCGGCCGACGACCGCCCGTAGCCCCCGGTCCGGAGCCGTTTCCGGCTCAATGGTCGTGCTCGTGGTCGTGCGGGTGCTCGTGGGCGTGCTCGTCGCCGTGGGATCGGTGGCGGCCGATCAAGACGTCGAAGCCGAGCCAGATCGAGTGCGCGTCGCCGTCGCGCAGGTGCTTGGCGCGATCGTAGTTGTACTGCAGGCGCACCCGCGAGAAGTGCGACGGCTGCCAGGCCACGAGCGGCGAGATCCGAAAGCGATCGTCGCGATACGGGTCATCGTCGATCGACACCGGGGCGCCGGTCATCGGATCCACCGATGCGCCCCGCGCGGTCACGGTCTCTGCGCGCAGCCCCGCCGACCAGTGCTCGTCGATCCCGACGTGGACCTGCGCGAAGCCTCCCCAGTCGTGCAGCGTGTCGCGGGCGATCGCGATCGTCCCGTCGTCGTACGCGTCGGCCCGGTAGTCGCGGGCGCTCACCTCGGCCTCGAACACGACCGACGGTCCGGCGCGGTGCTCGCCCTGCGGGCGCCACGCGAACATCACGTCGGCACCGTAGATCCAGGTGCGCCCGTCGGACCCGGTCGCGTTCGGCCCGGTCAGCCCCGATGCACCGATCGTGAAGTCGACCGCCTCGCCGAGCGAGAACCGGTTCTCCAGCCGCACGACGTAGACGAGGTCCGCGAGGCTGCGCACCTCGCCCTCGACGAACGGGCGTCCGCCGATCGCACGCTCCTCGGCGAACTCGTCGTTCGCGAAGAAGCTCGCCATCGTCTCGCCGCGCGCGTTCTGCACGCCGGCGTGGATCTGTGCGAACCAGCACACCGGCACGCGCCAGCCGACGCGCGCCCCGGGCGCGCGAATCCCGTCACCGCCGAACAGCCGCGTGTTGATGATCGGCTGGTCGAGGAACGTCCACTCGTGCGGGTGGAGCGGATTGTGGCGTCCGTACTCCGTGAACATCTGGCCGACCTCGAGTTCGAAGCCGGCAAGGCGGTGCGTCGTGAGAAACGCCTCTTCGAGTTCGAACGCCGACTCGCCGGTGTAGGGGTCGATCGAGTAGATCATGTAGGCGGCGGCGTCGAAGTAGGGATCGACCGCGCCGCGGATCGCGAGCTCGACGTTCTGCAGCGTGAATCCGCGCGCGCGTGGATCGTGGCCACCGCCCTGCAGGTCGGCGAGTGACGCGTCGCGCTCGGTCGACGTGCCGACCGCGATCATCGTGTCGAGCGAGACGTCGACGAGCCGTGCCGTCACGCCGCTGCCGAGATCGATCGCGAGCAGCTCGTCGCGGGTCGGCGCCTCGCAGGGGTCGGCGGCGTAGTCGGGCAATCGGGTCTGCTGAGGCCGCGGCGGCATCGCGCTCGGGGGCGGCCACTGCCAGCCGATCTGGGCCGTCGCGACGGCGGGCAGCACGAGCGGCAGCAAGAACCGCAGCATGGGTCGGACAATCGGGATCCGTTGCATCGGCGCCTCTACTGATAACGAGTTCTCAAGTCTCAGAAGAGTGATAACCAGTTCTCAGTAAGTGTCAACCCCCTCCGCCGGAAGGACGTGCAAGATCGAGCCATGGCGCTGCCGACCGATCGCCGGTAGCCTGGGGCCGTCCGGGGCGACGGCAGACGCCCCTCAGTGGATGAAAGTGATAGGAGATCCAATGAGACGAACCCGACTGCTCGCCACCCTGGGGCTCGCCGCCCTCGTGACCGCCGGAGCGACGGCCGCCGCCCAGACGCCGATCTACACGTCGTCGATCCGCGCGTTCCAGGTCAAGGTCGGACCGCAGACGATCGTCCGCGGAAAGAACGGCGACCTCTATCTCGTCTACCGCGACCAGTTCAGCCCCCCGCAGAACGACATCGCGGTGGCACGCAGCACCGACGACGGCGCGACGTGGAACATGAACTGGCAGACCGGCTTCGCGACGCTCGCCGCCGGTGAGACCGGTTGCCTGACCCCGTGCATCGCGATCGACGGCAACGACAACCTGCACGTCGCGTGGCTGCACGATGCCAACCCGCCGAGCACGAGCCGCCCGCCGCGCACGATCCGCTACAACCGCTTCGACGCCAACACGCAGACGTGGGGCACCGAGGTGAACCTCTCGCCGAGCGCGAGCTACACGCGCCCCGAGCCGGTGCTCGCCGTCGATCCGCAGAACTACGTCTGGATCTTCCACGGCACGACCGGATGGGCGAGCACGATGGTGCGCTCGGCACAGCCGTTCGCCGCGACCGCGACGTTCAACGCGACGTCTCCTTCGTTCAATTTCACCGGAGCGGCGCAGCACGGGGAGGTCGTCTTCGACAGCCTCGGCCGCGTGCACGTGTCGTTCTACTCGACCGCCAACGGCGCGACCGTCCACCACATGTGGATGGATCCGGCCGCCGCATCGCCCGCGTGGAGCAGCGCGACGCCGCTCGGCAACAACAACGCCCAGGCCGATTACTACTCGAGCATGTGCTCCGACGCGGCCGGCAACGTCTTCATGGTCTACGGCGTCGACGTCCAGCAGACGAAGACGGCGGACCCCGAGTGGTTCATCCGCAAGTGGGACGGCTCGACGCAGACGTGGGGCACCGCGGTTTCGATCTACAAGGTGCAGCGTTCGGTCTACGAGCCGGCTCCCGGCAGCCACAACGACGGACGCGTCATCAGCGCCGCGTGCGACGTCGTCTCCGGCGAGGTCTACTTCATCTACCGCGACTTCGACAACGGCAACCTGATCCTCGCGCGCTGGGCCGACGGCGACACCGCGCACACGGTCTACGCGAACCTCGCGAACACCGGCACGCTGCCGGCCAACAGCCGCAACTACCTGTTCTATCCGCAGATCCGCGGTAGCCAGAGCCCGACGTCGAACCAGGCGGGCATCCGCCTCGACATCCTCTTCACGGTCGGCGACCAGACGGCGACGACCCCGTCCTACCAGCTGATGTACGACTCGTTCCACGTCGGCTCGCTGACGGCCGGCGGCCCGCCGCAGATCGGCACGACGGTCCCGCTGTCGGTGACCGCGGTCGAGGACGGTGGCCTGAACTACCAGATCGCGATGAGCTTGACCGGCATCACGCCCGGCCTCCCGGTCGACCGCCGGTTCATCCCGCTCATCTTCGATCCGCTCGTGCTGATCACCGTGAACAACGTGCTTCCGACGGTGTTCCAGAACTTCGCAGGCGTGCTCCCGGCCGCGGGTGTCTCGACCGCGCAGCTCAACATTCCGAACGCCGCCGGGCTCGTCGGAATCAAGGTCTCCGGTGCCTTCGTCACCTACCCGGGTGGCCCGGCCGGCATCGAGTCGATCTCGAACCCGCTCCGCCTGACGATGATCCCGTAATCGTCGGCGACGGCTGACAAGAAAAGGGGCGCGTGCCGACCGGCACGCGCCCCTTGTTCGTAGCGACGCGACGGCGCGCCTACGACAGGTCGATTCGCTCGTCGTTGAAGAGGTGCAGCAGACCGCTCGGACCGATCACGACGCCGCCGACGAAGATCGGAATGCCGGCGAGCGCGGGAAGCGGCGGCACGTTGAGGTTCGCAGTCGCCTCGCCGTTGCCGTCGAGCACGCCGCTGAAGTTCTGGAACACGCCGGGAAGCGCGGGCACCGCCTTGAAGATCGCATCCGGGACGATCGGGCTGAACCAGCCGTTGGCCAGCGGGGCCGGCCCCGGTACGAGGCTGGCGAACAGCACGTACGGCTGCGACGGAGTCGGTGAATAGAGGTCGAGCGGGATCGACTGGCCGATCGTCGGCGCGCCGAACGTGCTCCGGCGGAACATCGCCGCGTCGAAGAACTTCACGTCGTCGGCATAGCTCTGGTTCCACGAATACGGGCCGTACTCGGTCGCGTTCGTGCCGAGCACGGTCAGCGACAATTCGTAGTCCCACTTGCCGTCGAGCGGATCGACGTCGAACTGCGCGCGCGCCTCGGTCCCCTGGGCGATGACGCGTGCGACGAGGTTCTTCGTGCGTGTCGGCAACGTCACGTTCTGGCGCGATACGCCGGGCGCGGCCAAGGTGAGGATGGCGTATTGCGCCATGCCGCCCGAGCTCGCGCCATACGCGCGCAAGCCCTCGGAACGCCCCGAGTCCCAGCGCATGAACGCACCGCCGTTGCACGTGTTCGAAACGCCGGTGCACTTCGCCTCGACCGCGCCGGTCGACGCCGTCGCGCCGGTGCGCAGCAGGTAGACGTGGCCGCTTCCGGTCGCGTGGGCGCGGAGGTCCCCGCCACCGACGTCGGTCACCGTCCAGCTGCCTTGCGGCGTCCATCCGGGGATCGGGCTCCCCGCGATCGGAAACGGCTCGAAGACGACTTGTGCATTCAGCGTCGTCGCGATGAACAGCGCGACGGCCCATCCCATGAATCGGCGCATCGAGTTTCTCCTCGTCTCGCGTCAGACCCGTTTGCGGCCCATCCTACCAGCGGTCGTCGCGCCGCGCACGAGCGGGGTGATTGGGCGTTGGGGCTTGCCCCACCGTGGCGCAGGGCGCGATAATCGCGGGATGCGATCGCTTCTTTGGCCGCTCGTCGCGCTGGCCCTCGCGGCAGGCGCGCTCTGGCTCGGGCTCACGTCGGCTCGCGACCACACGTTCCCGGCAACGTTGTTCCTCGATCCCGTCGCCCCGACCGAAACCGGCACCACCGCCGGTGCGGCGACCGGCGACGGCACCGGCGCGAAGCAGGACAAGGCGTCCGATGTCCTCTCCCTGCCCTATCTGCGCGGCAAGCGCAGCTCGACCGCGGATCGAAAGAAGGGCGTCACCGTCAACGCGGTCGGCGGGGGTGACTACAACCTCGTGTGTTCGGGGCACGCGCCGGAGGCGTTGCTGATCGACATGGACGGCAACGTCGTCCACCGATGGAAGCGCCCGTTCGACGACGTGAAGTCGTGGCAGGGCAAGTCCGGGTGGCACTGGCGGTGGCCGCCCCGCATCCTGCTCGGGTGGACGTGCTTTCGGCGGGCGTACCTGCGACCGGGCGGCGACCTCCTCGTGATCTTCGAGGACCTCGGTCTCGTCTGCCTCGACAAGGACTCCAACGTCAAGTGGGCGTTCCGCGGCGGCCGCGCGCACCACGGTCTCGACGTCGGTCCGGACGGCACGATCTACGTGTTGTCGCGCACGCACCACCACCGCAACGACCTCGGGCTGATCACGTTCGAGCCGGACGATCGCGTCTACGAGGACTACGTCTTCGTGCTCTCTCCGGACGGCGAACTGCAGAAGGAAGTGTCGATCCTCGAGGCGATCCGCAATTCGGCGTATGCACCGAGCCTCGAGTTGGTGAAGTCCACCGACATGCACCACACGAACTCGATCCACCTCGTGCGCGAGTCGGTCACGCCGCGCGGGCCGGTGCGGCCGGGGCAGCTCCTGTTGTCGATGCGCAACATCAACGCGGTCGGCGCGCTCGACCTCGCGACCGAGCGGATGACGTGGATGCTGTTCGGCACGTTCACGATGCAGCACGAAGTCACGGCCGTCCCGTCCGGCAACCTCTTGCTGTTCGACAACCGCGGCGACGCCGGCGCATCGCGCGTACTCGAGATCGACCCGACCCGCCTGGAACCGGTGTGGCGGTATCCCGGCCCGGACCGCGACGACGACCTCTACTCGGAGACGTGCGGTACCGCGCATCGTTTGCCGAGCGGCAATACGATGATCGTGGAGTCGGAGAACGGCCGCGCCGTCGAGGTCACGCCGAAGGGCGAGATCGTGTGGGAGTACTACTCCCCGTTCCGAATCGACGGGGACACGATCGCGATGCTCTACGACGTGATCCGCGTGCCGAAGGACGCGATCGACTTCCCGCTCGATTGACCGCGATCAATCGCGGCCGAGTGCATCGAGCCGGGCTTCGAGTTCCCGGACCCGGGCCTCGAGTTCGGGCAGCCGGCGGATGCGCACGCGCTCCCGCCGCCACTCGCCGACTTCCGCTGCGGGAAGCCCCGCATAGCGCCCCGGCTGGGACACGCTCTTCGTGATCCCCGACATGCCCGCGAGTTGCACGCCGTCTGCGACTTCGCAGTGGTTCGTGACCGCGCTGTGCCCGCCGATCATCACGCCGTTGCCGATCTTCGACGACCCCGCGAGGCCGCTCATGCCGCAGACCAGCGAGTGCCGGCCGATCACGACGTTGTGCCCGATCTGCACCTGAGAGTCGATCTTCGTGCCGTCGCCGATCACGGTGTCGTCCATCGCGCCGCGATCGATCGTCGTGTTCGCGCCGACCTCGACGTCGTCGCCGATCCGGACCCCGCCGGCCTGGACGATCTTCGCGAGCCCGTCGGGCCCGGGCGCGAACCCGAACCCTTCGCCGCCGATCACGCACCCGGGGTTGAGCAATACGCGCGCGCCGATCGTGACGCCTTCCTGCACGACGGCGTTGGCGTGCACGATGCTGTCGTCGCCGATCCGCACGTCGCGGCCGACGTATGCGCCGGGATACAGGACGACCCGGGCGCCGAGCTCGGCGCCGCGGTCGACGACTGCCCCGGCGTGAATCGTCACGTCGGCGCCGAGCGTCGCCGTCTCGGAGACGAACGCGCCGTCGTGCACGCCTGGCGTGTGATCGGCCGGCGGCGCGAACAGCTGGGTCGTGCGCGCGAACGCCCAATACGGATTCGGGTGCACGAGTTGCGGGATCGCGGCACCGGCAAGCGGCCGCTGGACGATCACCGCCGCGGCGCGCGACGCCGCGAGGTACTTCGCATACTCGGCGCTGGTCAGAAAGGTGACCTCGCCGGGGCCGGCGTGCTGGATCGGCCGGACCGCCGTGACATCGACGTCGGTGCTCGCGGTCGCTTCGGGGTGGACGAGGTCGGCGCCGAGTCGTTCGGCCAATTCGGTCAATCGCATGGTGGCTCGCGTGCGCGGTTGTCTCGGGGCTGCGCCCGGCGGGGCCGCCGGGCGCCCACCGATCAAACCGAAGCCGCCTCCGCCAGTCAATCCGCCCAGCGGCGCCCGCGTTTGACGGAACCCGCCGGGTGGGGTAGAACTCCTTCGTGGCGGTTTTCTTCGGGGTCCGGGGCCGGTGGTCCGGCTCACTCCCCGATCCGATGCTCTCGCGCCGCGCCGATCGCGGCCGTCCCCGAACCGAGGCCCACCCCTGAGTTTCGCATCCCTCGGGCTCAAAAAGCCCATCCTCGCAGGCGTCCGAGCGGCCGGTTACAAGAAGCCGACCGAGATCCAGGCGCGCGCGATCCCGACCGTCCTCGACGGGCACGACCTGATCGCGTGCGGCGAAACCGGGTCCGGCAAGACCGCGGTGTTCGGCCTGCCGATCCTCGACGCGCTGGTCGACGGAGAGACCGGCCTGCGGGCGCTGATCCTCGTGCCCACGCGCGAACTGTGCGTCCAGGTCGCCGAGAGCCTGCGCCTCTACGCGAGCGGCACCGACCTCCACGTGCGCACCGCGTTCGGCGGCATCGACATGCGCATCCAGGAGGCGGCGTTCGCGCGCGGCCTCGACGTGCTGGTCGCCTGCCCCGGCCGGCTGATCGATCACCTCGAGCGTCGAAACGTCACGCTCGACAACGTCGGGATCCTCGTGTTGGACGAGGCCGACCGGATGCTCGACATGGGCTTCCTGCCGCAGATCCGCCGCATCCTGTCGTGGTGCCCGCGCGATCGACGGACACTCCTGTTCAGCGCGACGATGCCGCCGGAGGTCGCCGGACTCTGCGAGGAGTTCATGGCCGACGCCAAGCGCGTCCAGGTCGGTCGACGCTCCCAGGCCTCGGCGAACATCAAGCACGACTTCCGCAAGATGCCGCAAGGCCGCAAGACCGACGCGCTCGAGTCGCTGCTCGACCGTGAGCCGGGGCGTGTGCTCGTCTTCGTGCGCAGCAAGTCCGGTGCGCAGGAGCTGGGCCAGCGCCTTCGCTACCAGGGCTGGCCGGCCGACTCGCTGCACGGCGACAAGAGCGCCGAAGCGCGCTACACCGCACTGCAGCGCTTCGACCGCGGCAAGGTCCGCTGCATCGTCGCGACCGACGTCGCCGCGCGCGGCCTCGACGTCGACAACGTCGAACTCGTCGTCAACTACGACCTCCCCCACAGTGTCGAGGACTACGTGCACCGCGTCGGCCGCACCGGACGCGCGGGCCGTTCGGGACGAGCGGTCAGCTTCGTGTCCCCGCGCGACGACAAGATGTATCGCGCGATCATCAAGCACCTCGACGCGAAGACCGATGCACAAGCCGACGCCGCGAGCCGCGAGGCGACCGAGCTGAGCGCCCATCGCACCGGCGGCCGGCGGTCGGGACCGCGCGCCGGGTCGCGATCGGGATCGAAGTCGCGCCCGCGCGGCGACGACGCGCCGCGGCGCGGACGCCGCACCTCGGACGACGACGACCGGCCGCGCGCACGGCGCGACGACGACGAGCGTCCGGCGAAGAAGTCCGGCGGTCGTCGACCGGCCTCGAAGAAGACGAGCACCAACGGTGCGTCCGCCGAGCGCAAGGGCGAGACGACGCGTCGTCGCAGCAACCGCTCCGATCGCAGCGACCGAAGCGACCGAAGCGACCGAAGCGATCGTGAACGTGGTGAGTCCGGCCGTTCCGACCGCGACGCACCGAAGAAGACGACGTCCCGCCGTCGCCGCGACGACGCCCCCCCGAGCAAGAAGCGCCCGCGTCGCCGCTCGCGTCGCGACGACGACTGAGTCAGCGCCCCGCGCCGTCCGCTCCGAGAGTGAACGGTGGCGAGAACGTCGGCGCGACCGCCCGCATGCACGTGCACCACGCGTCCCACTTGCGTCGGAGCGCCGGGTGTCGCTCGATGCACGAGCGCGCCCACACCGGGTCGGTCATCACGGCCTCGGCGAACACGTTGAAGTCCTCTTCGGCGGTCGCCGCCGCGTACGGTGCGAAGAAGCCGCGTGCGAACTCGGCCTCGTCGCCGACGCCGACGAGGCCGATGCGAATCGCCGAGAACGGACTGCCGAGGTAGCGCTCCGACGGCGCATTCGCGGCACGCCACGCCGCCCACGGGAAGCCGTCTGCCTTCGCGAACACCGAGCTCAGCTCGTGGTGGAACGTCGACGCGACGTGGCGCGGTCGCAGTCGCTCGACCGCCGCGATGTAGATCGTGTCCCCCCGGTAGCTGCCGCCGACCTGGCTGCCACGCAACCAGAGCGAACCGACGATGCAGACGCGCGCGAGTCGGCCGGCGAGCGCGGTGCGGGGATACCGCTCCAACGCGTCGACCACCGCCGCGGCCGCCACCCGTCGTTCCGCGGGCGCGAGCGGCGTCGCGCGCAACCCGTCGACGTCACCGCCGGGGAACTCGACCCGGATGCCGAAACGCCGCTGCGCGTGCCGAAGCCGATTGCGAACGCTCGCCGCGACGACCGTGCGCTCCTGCGCCCACTTCTCGCGCACCCACGCCGCCCACCCGTCGCCCTGCGGGTCGGTCGCGACCGGGCCGATCGACACGAGCGCCCGCGCCGCGCGACGCGCCTCGTCGTCGTCCGCCGGCGTTGCGAGGCGCTGAACGATCGCATTTGCCGCCGCAGCGGCGTGCGTCCCGAGGCGCGTCGCGGTGAGCAGCCCGACCGCACGGGCGCGCACGTGCTCGCTGCCGATCAACTCACCGATCGTCCGGCCGATGCCGTCCGGCGAGGAGGCGAGCAACGTCGCGAGGACATTCGCGAGTTCGGTGATCGGCGCCGCGTCGTCCGAACGACACGCCGCGGCGACACAAGCCGGCAGAGCGACCGTCCGTCGCCGGAGGAGCCCGGTGCGGGCGGCGTGTACGACGCGCCGGTCGGGATCGGCGAGGCGTTCGACCCAGGCGGTCGCGATCGCGTCGTTCGGCGGAAGGCGGCGCAGTGACGACACGATCGCATCGCGCACGACCGCCGAGCGATCGTCGAGCGCACGCAACAGCATCGCCTCGTCGCGTGCATCGAAGACCATCGGGCGGTAGGTGATGCCGTAGACAGCAGCGCGGCGCACGCCGGCGTACGGATCGCGAAGCGCGGCGGCGAGCATCCCTTCGCGACGGAGTCGTGGCAGGTCGGATCGCCGCCCGGCGACGAGCGTCGCGAGTTCGCGCACCGCTTCGTGCTCGTCGGCGACGAGTCGCACGAGTGCAGCGGACGACCCCCGGTCGCGGAACGCCCGCGACAGGGCCGCCAGCGCCGCCGCGCGGACCTCGGCCGACGGATCGTTCAGCGACGTGCGAACGATCGTGCCGACGTCCGGCGTGGTGGGCAGCTCACCGCGGTAGGCGAGGTTCCCGCCGAAGCGCAGCAGCGCCGCGCGCAGGGCAGCGGGTCGCCGCGCGAAGTCCTCGAACGCGATGGGCGCCAGCGAATCGATCGACGGATCGACGGTCAGCGCGCCGATGCACGTGATCGCGATCGATGCGGAGTCGGCCAGCGCGCGGCGGAGGATCGGAGCGCAGTCGATCACCCGGCACCAGTCGCCGGTATCACTGGACACTTGGTAGGCGGCCTGCCGCACGGCCGGGTCGTCGTCCTCCAGCGCGCGTGCCCGACCCGCGAGCACGCGCTGCCGTTGCTCTTCGGTCAGCCTGCGGTAGGTGAGCGCGAGCAACGCACCCCGTCGTTCGGTCGCGTTACCCCGTTCGAGACGATCGAGCGCGAACGCCGCACCGGGCCACGGGCCGTCTCCGGTCGTTCGTCGATACCCTCGGAGGATCGCCTCGCTGATCACGCGCTGCTCGGGGTCGTCACTCGCGAGCGCCGCGATCAACGTCTCGATGTCGGGCTCGTCTCCGTACTTCGCGCGCGCGAGCACCGCGGGCAGCAGGACCTGCGGTCGCGTGTGGTAGTAGCGCGTGCGATCGCCGATCGAGAGCACCGCACCGACGATCGCGTCGCGCACCCGACGATGCGGGCTCCGCAACAGCGCATCGAGCCCGCCCAGGTCGAGGCGCACGAGTGCGATTGCCGCCGCGTAGTTCCAGCGAGGGTCGCGCAGCGCCTCTCGCAGATGTGGAATGGCCGAACGACCGACGTGCTCGACGATCCAGTCGGCGACCTCCGGCGGGCGGCGCACGCGCGCCGCCAGCGCCCGCTCCCAGTCGAGCGGCAGCCCCGGCTGCGCCGGCATCGACGGGACGATCCCGAACCAAGCGAGTGCGAGGAAGAGGCGTGCTGCGACCGACATCGTCGACCAGCATCGCCCGACACCGCGGCGCTGTCGAGCCCCTTCGGGTATCATGGCCCGCCATGAACCGATCGATCGCTTTCGTCGCCGCGCTCGGCTTCGCGGCGCTGCTCCCGGCACAGTCCACGATCCCGAGCGCGACACCGAGCACGCTCGACGACGTCCGCGCGGTGGAACGCCGGGTCCGTGAGATCCTCCCCCGCCTGCTCGACGCGACCGTCGCCGTGCCCGGCGCGAGCGGCGTCGTGATCGAGGACGGCTACGTGCTGACCGCATCGCACGTCAGTCGCTCGTTGCCCGACGTCGCGACGTGCCGGCTGCACGACGGTCGCGAGTTCGAAGCCGAACCGCTCGGCCGGCAGACGCGCGCCGACGCGGCCGTGATGCGCATTCGCGGCGACGCGATCGCCGGCGCGCCGATGGGCCGGTCCGCGACCCTCGCGCCGGGCCAGTGGTGCGTGATGCTCGGCCATCCCGGCGGGCGCCAGCCATTCCGCCCCGCGAGCGTGCGCATCGGTCGCGTGCTCGCGGTCTCCGGCGACACGATCGTGACCGATTGCCCGATGTCGGCCGGTGATTCGGGCGGCCCCCTGTTCGATCTCGACGGCCGGGTCATCGGACTCAACAAGTCGATCACGCGCGACCTGACGACGAACAACCACGCACCGATCGACACGCTGCGCGACGCGTGGGACGACCTGCTCGCGGGCCAGCGCGTCAGCACGCGCAAGGGACGCGCGTGGGTGCCGAAGAGCGAGGCGACGCGAGACGCGTCCGCGATCCTCGCCGCCCTGCAGCCGTCGGTCGCGCGCGTGCGGCGGTCGACGGCGGCGATCGTCGACGAGACGGGCGCGCGTGTCGCGCTCGCCGCGGTCGTCCATCCCGACGGCTTGCTCCTCACGAAGGCGAGCGAAGTGCGCGGCACGATCGCGTGCCGCCTCGCCGGCGAGACGGCGGCGCTGCCGGCACGCGTCGTCGCGACCGATCCGGGCGACGACCTCGCGCTCGTGCGGATCGAGCGGCGCGACCTCGATCCGGTGGTGTGGGTCGACGGCGAAACGAACGCGGTCGGCGCCTTCGTCGTCGTCGCGGGCATCGGCGAGCAGCCGGAGGCATACGGCATCGTCGGCGTGCCGAACTACACGCGAACGCGGCGCCCGCAGCTCGGCGTCGAGTTCCGGTTCCGCCGCAACCGCGTGCAACTCCGGCGTGTCCTCGCCGGAAGCGCCGCCGAAGCCGCCGGGCTCCAGGCCGACGACGTGATCGAGTCGATCGACGGAACGCCGGTCAAACGCAGCCGCGACCTCGGCGTGATCGTGCGCGCGATGAAACCGGGCGATACCGTCGCCCTGGTCATTCGGCGCGGGGAGACGCGGCAGACGATCCGCGTCGACCTCGGCTTCGTCCGCGCCGAGCGTCAGCCCCGCCAGGCGCGCCTGTGGGGACCGACGAGCACCGTGCGGCGGGGCTTCTCGCGCGTGCTGCAGCACGACGCGGTGATCACGCCCGCTCAGTGCGGCGGTCCGCTGGTCGACCTCGACGGTCGGGCGGTCGGCCTCAATATCGCGCGCGCGAGCCGCATCGAGTCGCTCGCGCTTCCGGGCGGGGCCGTGCGACAGGCGCTGGTCGGCCTGTTCGAGCAGGCCGGCGTCGCCCCGCCCCCGCGGCGCGAAGTGCGCGGGGATCGTCGGTACGTGCCGGATGCGACCCCGGGCGAGGTCGCATCCGTTCGGTGAGGCGGTCGGCGCGCGCTCAGCGCACCGAGACGACGATCGTGTTGCCGAAGTCGAGGTTGCCCGGCAGGCTCGGGTTGACCGCGTTGGCAGCCGCGTAGACGGTCGATCCGACCGGGAGATACGGCGGGATCGTGAAGCTCGCGGCGGCGCGACCCGCGGTCAGCAGGCCGACGAAGTTCTGCGTGAAGAACCCGTCGAGCTGGTTCGACGCCGACAGGAAGAACAGCGGATCCGGCGCGATGTTGATCACGCGGCCGGCGAGGCGGAGACCCGGGCGCAGACCGACGAGGCTGATGCCGCACCCGAAGCTGCCGCTCGTCGTGCGGAGGAACTTCAGTCGCAGCGTGTAGATGCTGCCGCGCTGACCGGTGCCGACACCGCTGACCTTGCGCGAGCCGTAGATCTCGATCCCGCCGAGGTTGAGCGACGTCGGGAACGCGGTCGAGTCGATCCGCGAGAGGTTGCGGTCGAAGACCTCGATCGCCTGGAAGCCGGCGCAGTGGTAGTGGCCGAACTCGTCGTCGATCTTGACGGCCTGGCCGGTCGTCGTCGCGACCGACGAGACGACGCCGCCGGAGCGGTTGACGATCTTCAGCACGCCGACGACCATCACCGCGAAGTTGCCGGTGCGCGGGTCGTGATCGAGCCCGGTGATCGAGCCGAGCCCCGTGCCGATCGTCGACACTTGCCCGGTGATCTGGTCCACGCGCAGCAGTCGGCCGGCGGTCGTCCCGACGATGTAGTCGCCGGTGTCGTTGTCCATCGTGATCGCGTTGACGACGGTGGGCAGCCCGCTGACGACGGTCGTCAACGTGCGCTGCGGCACGTTGACCTTGAAGATCGTGTCGAACCGCGACACGACGAAGTTGCCGTCCTGATCGATTTCGATGCCGGACGTGACCCGGTTGCCCGGGAACTGGACGATCGTCGACGTGCTTCCGCTCTGCGTCATCAGCACGAAGTGATCGAGGGTGGACGACTCGGTCACCGCGGCGACGCTCTGGTTGAACGCGTCCATCGTGACCGCCTGGATGTTCGTGCCGACCGGCATCGACGCGAGCGTCTGGATCGACCCGCCGGTCGTGACCCGCAGGATGCGGCCGGTGTTCGTGTGCGTCGCGACGATGTAGTCGCCGGACTGCGGTTGGGCGCCGAGGGCGCCGGCGAGAAGCGAGGCGGCGAGCAGGGTGAGGGTGAGGCGCTTCATCGGATTTCCTCCAGGGTGACGGGGGCTTCGTGTCTCGTTTGGCGAGGGCGCCTGTTGCGTCCTCACCCCCTGGAGGGCGACACCGGCAGCAGGTGTCGAAAAAAAGGCGGGCTCAGCAGTCGTCGTCGAGTTCGGACTCGAGCCAGGCGATCGCGAGGATCCCGGCCGCGTCGATCGTCGCGGCGAACGGCGTCAGCGCGATTCGACCGAGGGTCTGCCACGTCGTCCGGCGCTTGCGCACGTCGACGTGCACGTGGTCCAGCGTGGCGTCCTTGGGCAGCACGAGGGGCGTGCTGCCCGCCTGGTTCGGGGCGTCCCGGCGGGCGAGCCACCGCTCCGTGATCGACCACGCGATCCGGTTGTCGTCGTGCGCCCACACGACGCGTTCCGGCGCGACCGCGAAGTAGGCGGGGAACGCGACGATGCCGCCGTCGTCGAGGCGCCCGACGAGTCGTACGCCACGCGCGACCAGCGGATCGCACACCGGGAGGATGCGCCCCTCTCGGTCACGCCACCCGACCGGCGCCCAGACGATTCCCGCCGCGCGCAGTGCATCGACGAGCCGCCCCGCCTTCCCGACGGCGTCGGGCGAGGCGGCCGGCGCGACGGGGCCGATCACGATCGGCTCCCACGCACGCACGGTGACGTCGGCGAACCACGCCCGTGAACGACGGTCGCCGTTGCGATCGCGGCTCTGCAACGTCGCGCACCACTCGAGGTCGTCGTCCGCGGTCGTGCCCGGACGGAGACGGTCGAGCAGCGGCACGATCATCGACGCGCCGCCGGGCGGCTCGAGCCGGAAACACGCCGGGCGCAGCGCGGCGTCGGGGCGAGCCTTGTCGTCTGCGTTGAACGCGACCGCGACGGTGCCGTCGGATGCGACCCGTGCGTCGCGCACCGGATACGACGCCGTGTGCTCGCTGACGGCCCGCACGTGCGGTCGGTGACCGTCCCACACCTCCCGGGTCAGGCAGCCGCCGAGCATCACCGCCGCGGCCACGAGTGCCGCGAGTCGGGCTCCGCGCCGCTTCACGATCGCACCGGGTCGCCGCGCGTGATGAAGCGCGCCCACGCCTTCTCGAAGTCCTCGAGGTCGACCTGCGTGAACGCGGCCCGCAGCGCCACCGACGCCTTCTTCTTCTCGCACAGCACGCGGTAGTAGGTCGGGATGATCTTCGCCCACGGGTGCGACGACGGCACGCCCTCACGCAGGAAGTAGACGAGGCTCCAGCCCTGCGCGTAGCAGAGGGTCGCACGCGCCATGTAGCCCGAGTGCGACAGCGTCAGGATCTCCTTGAGCGGCACGTGCGTGCCCGCCCGGATGGCCCCGCGAATCGTATCGAGTCGCATCCGGTTCTTCTCGGACACGAGCCGCGACCCCTGCACCTCGCAGCCGCCGTAGTAGTCGGCGTTGCCCTCGTTGTACCACGTATGCGGTCGCACGCGCGCCGCGTAGTGGACGTACTGGTGGAACGCTTCGTGGTTCAGGACGGCGCGCGTGAAGTCCTTCTCGCCCTCCATGTAGATCACGAGTTCCTCGGCGGCCGCGTACCAGTAGCCCGCGCTCGCCGGCGGCGCGCCGTATTGCAAGTAGCTCTTGCGGTCCTTGCACACGCGCACGATCGAGATCTCCTCGATCTCGCGCACCGGCGGGAGGTCCGTGATGAAGTGCTTGCGGATCGCCTCGAGGCGGCGCTGCAGGTCGAGGATCCGCGACTTCTTGCGCTTGGGGTAGTTCGTGACGATCACGTAGTGCGCGCTCTCGAGGAACCACCACCCCTTCACGCGGGCCGCGTCCTCGCGCACCTTCGCGAGCGCGCGCTCGCGGGCGCTCTTGCCGCGCTTGGCGTCCGCGGCGGCTTCGGCGGCCGCGCGCGACTGCGGCGCGCGCGTCAACACGAGCGACTTCGCGACCGACTTGAACGCCGAGCGGTACTTGCGCTTGCCCTCCAGCGCGCACGTGAGTTCGACCGCGAGTTCGAGGTGCTCGGTCGTGTAGACCCCGACGATCACGAAGTGGTGCTTCGTCTCGATCTCGTAGAAGTTCGCGGTGACGTCGACGCCGCTCGGCGCCTTCCCCTTGAAGCGCGTCGGCTTGCCGAGGGGTCTCCGGTCACCGCACCACTCGGCGTACGACGTGTATCGCGATCGCGCCATCAGACGGCGGAAGAGTTCCTCCAGCGTCTCGGGCGTCGGCTTGTCGCCCTTCTCCTCGGTCGGCGACTCCGTCGTGAGGCCGCCGGTCGCGCCGCGGCGGAAGAAGCGCACGATCATCTCGCCCCACCCGTGGCGATCCCGCCGGTCCGACGACCAGCGCGCCGCGATCAGGCTCGCGTCCGTGGGCTCGACCGGCACCGCGGCCCACTTCTTCATCGTCTTGACCGTGTAGCCGAACGTCTCGTCGACGAAGCGCTTCTGCGCCGGAACGCTGGCGGACGCGATCCACACGATCGCGATCGAGAGGCAAAGCCGTTTCATCACACCGAACTCCGTTTTAGGGTCGCCACACTAGAAGCACGCCGCGCGGCGCCGTCAAACGGAAAGTCGGCGATTCCCCGAGGCCGGCGCGCTACAGCCAGATCTGGATCAGGAGCATCGCCGCGAGGCCGATCGTGAACGCCCACGCGACCCCGCGCCGGGACTCCTGTTCGAGCGCGTCCGGCAACAACTCGTAGACGACGAGGAAGAGCATCGCGCCCGCGGCGAACCCGAGGAGCGACGGCATCAGGGGCTGGAAGAACCACGCCGCCGCCGCGGCCGGCAACGCCGCGAGCGGTTGCGGCAAGCTCGTCAGGAACGCGGCGACGAAGCAGCGCGCGATCGACGCGCCGCCGGCCCGCAGCGGGATCGCGACCGCGAGCCCTTCGGGGATGTTGTGGATCGCGATCGCGAGCGCGACCGCGAAGCCGAGGTCCGTGCCGAGGTGGGCGCCGGTCGCGTAGGCGACACCGACCGCCACGCCTTCGGGCACGCTGTGCGCGGTCATCGCGAAGAACACGAGTGCCCCGCGACGGTCGCTCCCGCGCGTGGCGCGGCGGTGCCACGCGTCGACCCCCGCGAGCGCGAGGGCGCCGAGCAGCAGCCCGCCGACGACGTGGACGAGCGGCGGCCACTGCACCGCGCCGGCGAAGTCCGGGTCGAGCGCCGGCAACAACAGGTTGTAGACCGACGCGGCGACCATCAGCCCACCGGCCGCCGCGTATGCGACGCCGGCCCGCCGCGACGGATCGACGGCACGCCACGCGAGTGGCAGCGCACCGAGGCCGCACGCGACGCTCGCGATCAGGCCCGCGACGAACGCGTGGGTCAGGACATCGGCCGGCAATGCGACGGAATCAGGCGGTCGGCCAGAGCCAGCCGAACGTGCCGGCCGTGACGAGTCCGTAGATCACGCCGTCGAACACGAACTTCGCGGTCGTGCTCCACGGCTTGCCCTTCCAGATCGAGTCGTTCACGCACGCGATCCCGTAGACGAGGACGGCGATCGCGCCGGTGACGCGGAACACGCGGAGGTATTCCTGTGTCGGCCCCATCGCGAGGTCCGCGATGTAGGCGACGAACGCGCTGACGACGAGCGTGTAGACGAACCACTGCACGAGGCTCTTGCCCATCGCCGGCGGTCCGCTCGGGATCACCGTGAGGTAGCCGACGGGGCCCCGCTCGAACTTCGCGATCATCTCGGGGTTGCCGAGTTCCTTCATCGACGACGGGAACGGGAACATGTACTCGCCGCGACCGACGTTCTGGGCGCGCATCGCGTCGAGGACCTTCTCCTCGTCCGGGAGGCCTCGGTAGTCGCTCTTGTGGTGCGGGATCACCATGTGCAGGATCGAACTGACGAAGAACACGAACACGGCGGACAGGACGATCGGAAGCCAAAGCTCGGTCAGGAATTCCAACGGGCACCTCCGGAGACCTAACGAGAAGCGGGGCCACACGACACCCCGACGATACGAAACGGGCGCGGCCGCCGATAGACACGCGGCCCGCGACGCATCATCATTCCCCATCGCCGGACGATCGGCGGCAGGATTCTCCGATGGCCAAGCCCGCATCTCGCCCCGCGGCGGCCCCCCCGGCCCGCTGGTTCCTCGCCGCGCTCGGGGTCCTGCTCGTCGGCCTCGGCGCGGTCGGCGTCGCGCTCCCGGGCCTGCCGACGACGCCGTTCCTGCTCGTCGCCTGCGGCTGCTTCGCGCGGAGCTTTCCTCGGCTGGAGCAGCGCCTCGTTCGGACGCGGCTGTTCGCCCCCTACGTGCGCTACCTGGATCGCGACACGCCGATCACGCCGCGCATGCGCCTGACGATCCTCGGCGCGGTCTGGGCCTGCGTGGCGCTCAGCGCCGGCGTCCTGTGGTGGGTCGGCGGGCTGCGCCCCTGGACCGGCGCGCTGATCGCGATCGGCGCGGTCACCGGCTCGATCGTGATCCTCCGCTTCCGGCGGGCGAGCGACCGGAGCCAGGAAACTCCTTTCCGGACTCCTGATTCATGAACTACTGTTCCGTGAATGGAGGTGCCGGATGGCCGGAGGCTGGACGTTCCTGAGCAACCACGCCCACGTGCTGATCTGCCTCGCCCGTGACCCCCGAACCCGCGTCCGGGACATCGCCGCCGAGGTCGGTATCACCGAGCGCGCGGTCCACAAGATCGTCGCGCAACTCGAGGAAGAGGCGGTGCTCGCGCGAATCCGGGAAGGCCGGCGCAACCAATACCGCGTCGACACGAACGCAGCGCTCCGGCGCCCGGTCGCCTCGCACTGCACCGTCGGCGACGTGCTCGCGCTGGTGCTCGGCGAGAGCCCGCGCGCCGACTGAGACGAACACCGATCGAAGGGGAGAATCAACGATGCTTCTATACTGGCTATGCCTCGGCCTCGGCGCGCTGATGAGCGGCGCGGCGATGCTCTACACCCGCTCCACGTTTCACAAGTACGCGAGCCAGGGGACCCACTCGGGCATGACCGGCGCCGACGTCGCGCGCCGCATCCTCGCGGACAACGGCATCCACGACGTGACCGTCGAACCGGTGGCCGGCGCACTGACCGACCACTACGACCCGTCGTCGAAGACGCTGCGCCTGAGCGAACCGGTCTACGGCGCGCGCTCGATGTCGGCGCTCGGCGTCGCCGCACACGAGGTGGGCCACGCGATCCAGCACGCCAACGGCTACGCGCCGCTCAAGTTCCGCTCCGCGTGGGTGCCGGTCGCGAACCTCGGCAGCGGCGCTTCGATGGTGCTGCTGATGATCGGCCTCGTGACGGGGGTGACCGGCCTCGCCCTGCTCGGCGTCGCCGCGTTCGCGACGACGACCGTGTTCACGCTCGTGACGCTGCCGGTCGAGTTCGACGCGAGCCGCCGCGCGATGCTCGCGCTCGACGGCGGCGGATACATGACGCCGCAGGAGCTGACCGGCAGCCGCCGCGTCCTGACCGCCGCCGGGCTGACCTACGTCGCCGCGTTCCTCACGTCGCTACTGCAACTCGCCTACTGGGCAATGGCGTCCGGCCTGCTCGGCGGTCACGACGACTGATCGCCTCCCGCGAGGACGTCGCGCACCCGCGCGGCGACCTCGTCGATGACGGTCGACCGGCGCCGGCCGGCGCGCACGACGAGCGAGATCTCGCGCGTGGGCGCCGACCGGCGGAACCGGTGATACCGCCGACGCCCGCGCGCGTTCGCGTCGGCGCGCACGGCCATCTCGGGGACCATCGAGATCCCGATGCCGAGCCCGACGAGATCGAGAAGCGTCGAGATCTGGGCGCTCCGACAGACGACTCGCCGACCGACCCCCGACGCATTGCAGAAGTCGGCGATCTGCTCCCCCATGCAGTGCATCTCGAGAAGCAGCACGGCCGGCTCGTCGAGGAGTTGCGCGACCGTCACCTCGTCGGGTAGCGGCGCATCGGCACCGGCCGGCGTGACGACGACGAACGCCTCCTCGCCGAGCACTTCCACTTCGACGCCGTCCCGCTCGATCGGCGTGCTCATGATCGCGCAGTCGACCTCGTCGGCGAGGATCGCGTCGAGGAGGTGGTCCGTCAGGTCCTCGCGAAACTCGAGCTCGCACCGCGGGAAGCGCTCGGCGAGCGCCCCGAGCAACGCCGGCACCAGATACGGGGCCATCGTCGGGATCGCGCCGAGGACGAACGGGCCGGCGCCGTCCTCGATGTCCGCGCGCAGGCGACGCTCGATCGCCTGCGCTTCGGCGAGGATGCGCCGGGCGCGCGGCAGCAACGCCCGGCCGCCTTCGGTGAGACCGACCCCGCCGCCCGACCGCAGGAACAGGCGCACACCCAGTCGCCGCTCGAGCTTCCGCACCTGCTGGCTGAGCGTAGGCTGCGACACGTGGCACTGGCGTGCCGCGCCGCTCAGGCTGCCGGCCTCCGCGGCGGAGACGAAATAGCGAAGCTGGTGGAACTCCATCGCCGGCCTCCATAGTCAATACCTATGGATAATATCACCCAATCGTCGATCAATGACTATGGATAGCCGGGGGGAATTCGACGAGGATCTCCGTGGCGGTCGCACCCGACCGCCGCGAGCGTCCCGGGGAGTTCCTCACGCACTCCGACGACCCGGCGCGCGCCCGACCCGGCGCCGCCCGAGCCCCCCGGGATCTCGATTTCCCTCGCGCATCTCGGAAGGCACGGCCGCGCGATCGCGTCGAAGACGCGAACCGCACCCCCGAGAGGGTCGTTGCCGATGCGCGTGCCCATCCCGCTCTTGCCCCGCTCCCCTGCCGGCCGCCTCCGGCTGGCGATCCTCGTCGGGATCGTCCTCGGCGCAATGACGTTCTGCTACGTCGTGATGATCCGCATGCCGGGCCGATCGCACACCGGTCCGCTGCCCCCGCTGACCGCGGAGGAGCGCGCGAGCGTCACGCGCCTCCGCGCGCTCGTCGACGTGCTCGCCGTCGAGATCGGCACCCGCGCCCGGCCCGGTCCGGCGCTCGGCCTCGCGCGTGACGCGATCGAACGCGCCTTCGCCGACGCCGGCTACTCGGCCACGCGACAGTCGTTCGTCGACAACGAGATGGCGCTCGACAACGTCGAGGTGATCCTGCGCGGGACGGAACCGGCCGCCCCGGTCGTCGTCGTCGGGGCGCACTACGACTCGTGGGCCGGCACGCCGGGAGCGAACGACAACGCGTCGGGCACCGCAGCCTTGCTCGAGGTCGCGCGAGCCCTGCGCGGCACGACCCTCCGGCGGTCGGTGCACTTCGTCGGATTCGCGAACGAGGAGCCCCCCTACTTCGGCACCGAACGAATGGGCAGCCGTCACTACGCGCGATCACTCGTCGCGCGCGGCATCGACGTCGCGGCGATGCTCTCGCTCGAATCGATGGGCTGCTACAGCGATCGTCCGGGCAGCCAGCGCTACCCCTACCCGCTGTCGATCGCCTATCCCGACCGGGGCGACTTCATCGCGTTCGTCGGCAACGTCGCGTCGCGCGGACTCGTCCGCCGCGCGATCGGCTCGTTCCGGGACCACACCCGCTTCCCGTCCGAGGGACTCGCCGCACCGGCGAGCTTCCGCGGTCATCGCGGCCGGACCATCGCTCGTTTTGGGCCGAGGGGTGGCCCGCGATCATGGTCACGGACACCGCGCTCTTCCGCGACCCCACTTACCACAAGGCCACCGACACGCCCGACCGCCTCGACTACGAGCGACTCGCCCGGGTCGCCCACGGCGTCGCCAGGGTCGTGACCGCGCTGGCGGAGCGTTAGCGACCGTTAACGTTTTCTCACTTTTCCCGATCCTGCCACCTTGCGATCGAGGTAAACTCGCGGTCACGAAGGCGCGGCTCGGAACCATGCATCATTCTGAGCCGTAACTACTTAGGACCAGGTGGAAAGAGAGTGAGTGGCATGAAGATGCTGCGTGGAGTGTGCGTGTGCGCACTCGTCGGAGCGTTCGCCGTCGCTGGCAGCGACGCATACGCCCAGGCGGGCAGCGGGGGTCAGGACACACCCCCCGGTGACGAGAAGCAGTTGCCGACCGACGAGGTCGTGGCGACCCGCGAGGCCGAGAAGGAAGACGACAAGCCCGTCGCGTTCACGTCGAAGTCGATCGATCAGCGGCTCGAGGACCTCGACAAGGTCCCCGGCGGCGCGGACCTGATCACCGACGATCTCTACCGCGATCGCCGGGCGGCCGATCTGAGCGACGTCCTGCGGTGGACGCCTGCCGTCTACTCCGCGAGCCGCTTCGGCAACAGCGAGACCCGCGTCGTCATCCGCGGCTCGGGCCTGCGACGGACGTTCAACCTGATCGGCGTGCGGCTGTTCCAGAACGGCATCCCGATCTCCGAGGCCGACGGCAACGCCCGGCCGCAGCTCTTCGACCCGCTGACGGTCGTCGCGACCGAGGTCTATCCCGGCGGCAACGGCCTCACCTACGGCTCGTCGCTGCTCGGTGGTGCGATCAACTTCATCACGCCGACCGGCTACGACGCGGATCAGTTCCGACTGCGCCTCTCCAGCGGCTCGGACGACTTCCAACAGGTCCAGGCGTCGAGCGGCGCCGTGCTCGGCAACGGCTGGGACTACTTCGTCTCCGGCTCGCAGCTCAACAACGGCGGCTTCCGCCAGGACCAGAGCCAGGAGCGCGTCTGGCGCCTCTACGGCAACATCGGCAAGCGCTGGGACGACACGTGGGAGACGCGGATCCACTTCCAGTCGCAGGACAACGAGTTGGAGCTTCCGGGCTCGCTGACCCGAGCGCAGATCCGGATGGACCCGACGCAGCCCAACGGGTTCTGGCGCGCACGCGATGCGGAGCGCAACTTCAACGTCAACCGCTTCGACGTCCAGCACACCGGTCGCTTCAGCGACGGCTCGCGCCTCGACATCGGCGTCGGCGCGCAGTGGTTGCGCATGCACCACCCGCTGCCGTTCCTGACGATCCGCCAGGAGCGCACCGACATCGCGGCGAGCGTTCGCTACACCGGCGAGATCGCCGAGGGCAACGAGCTCGTCGTCGGCGGGATCGCGCTGATCGGCTACGACCGCTCGAAGCAGTATGCGCCGGGTGGCACGCCGAAGAACAACTCGACCGAGAACGAGTCGATGACCTACGAGGTCTACATCGAAGACCGCATCAAGCTCGGCGATTCGTTCACGCTGATCGCCGGTCTCCACGGCGGGTTCGCCGATCGTGAGGAGACCGTGTCGTTCGATACCTCGAACACGTTGGTCGACTCCGACGAAGACTACAGCTCGATCAACCCGAAGATCGGCTTCCTCTTCGACGCCAGCGACACGACGCAGTTCTACGGCTCGATCTCGAAGAGCTGGGAGCCGCCGACCGACGGCGACACGATCAACCAGGTCGGCACGATCGACGACCAGACCGGTTGGACCGCGGAACTCGGCGCGCGCGGACGCAGCGACGACGGCAAGACCCACTGGCAGGTGACCGGCTACTACTCGCTGCTCGACGACGAGATCCTGACGATCCAGAGCCCGCCGAACTCCGGCATGAGCATCACCGGCAACGCCGACGACACGGTCCACTACGGACTCGAAGTCGGATTCGAGCACTTCCTCGATGCCGAGCTGTTCTGCCGCGGGGAGCACGAGGGCGACCAGGGCTTCCGTCTCCGGACCGCCTACACCTACACGGTGCTGCGCTTCTCCGGCGACGACAGCTGGCACTCCAACGCGCTGCCGGGCATTCCGCCGCACCTCATCCGCTCCGAGCTCGTCTACGAGCACCCGTGCGGCTTCTACATCGGCGCGAACTTCGAGATGGCCTCGACGTTCAACGTCGACTTCGCGAACACGCTGCGCAACAGCAAGTACGCGATCTGGGGCGCCACCGCCGGGTATCGCAGCCCCAACGGCTGGACGGCGTTCATCGACGCGCAGAACCTGACCGATCGGCACTACGCCTCGAACACCGGCAACCTCGCCGACGCCGGGGGCATGGACACCGGTGTGTTCAACCCGGGCCGACCGTTCAGCGTGTTCGGCGGCATCGAGGTCACGTTCGGGAACCCGAACAGACGCGACGACGCGAACTGATTCGCGTCCGTCCCTTCCATCGACGCGGGCCGGCCTCTCTTGGCGGGCGGCCCGCGTCGTTTCGCGTACCGCCCCGGAGCGTTCAGCCGACCGTCAACTGAACGCGTCGACGGCCGCGATTCGCGCGAACGCGCGCTCCCGGTGAACGGCACGCCCTTTGCGATCCCGCGCGACAGCGGTGCGGACCGGCGGCACGGGGCCGTCGACGGCGCCGCGGACTGGGATTTCGCGCTGATGAAGTATCCACGCCTCATTCTGATCGTCCTCGCCGTGTGCGCGCTCGCCGCGCCGGCGCTGCCGGCCCAACACGCCGGCTTCGTGCTGTTCGGCTCGCCCGACGAAGACGGCGCCGAGCAAGACGCGGCACACCGCCACGTGCATCCGATCACGTCGCCCTACTTCCACGAGGACTCGTTCGTCACGACCGACATCCGCGCGGTCTACCTCTACCACAAGTTCACCGAGACGAGCGCCCTCGCCGGCGGCAACCTGCAGATCTACGCGCTGCAACTCCGCGTCGCGCTCACCGATCAGCTCCAGTTCGTCGCTTACAAGGACGGCTACTCGGACATGAACCCCGGTCTGAAGCCACTGCGCGAGCGCGGGTGGAACGACGTCGCGGCCGGACTCAAGTGGAACTTCCTGCAGTGCTGGGAGCACCAGTTCCACGCGGCGGCGGGCGTCGGCTACGAGCTGTCGATCGGCTCCAAGCGCATCCACCACGACGACGAGGAGATCCGCGGCTGGGTCTCGGTGGACAAGGGCTTCGGTCGCTTCCACTGCGGCGCGACGTTCAACTACTTCTACGGCCCGGACAAACGCAGCAACGATCCGATGGACCTCGGCAACTCCGACCGCATCAGCTGGCACGCGCGCGCGGACTATCGCGTGTGTGACTGGCTCAGTCCGGTCGTCGAGGCCAACGGCCATTACACGACCAAAGAGGGTAAGGTGGTGGTGCCGTTCCAGGGCGTCGACGCCCTGAACCTCGGCGGCGGCAAGGATGACGACGTCGTAACCGCGGCGGTCGCCCTCGAGCTGCGTCCGCTCCCCGACCTCGCGATCCGTGGAGCCTACGAGTTCCCCCTGACGAATCAGGACGACCTGTTCTCGTCGCGCTTCACGTTCTCCGCGATCCTGTCGTTCTGAGCGGATCGTAACGCAGACGAGGCGAGTAAGCCGTGCGGCTCGCTCGCCTCGTGTTCGTGTACGCGATGGCCGGGGGCTACTGCACCGTGATGCCGATCGTGTTGCCGGTGACGAACCCGCCGCCGCTGATCGCGACGCCCGCGCAGTAGAAGCGGACACCCGCCGGCAGGAACGCCGGCAGGTCGATGAAGCCCGTCGCCTGGCCGGACGCGCCGAGCGTGCCCTGGAAGTTGCGGACGAGCAGGCCGTTGATCGACGCGAGGAACAGGTTGTCGAAGCCGAGGTGGATCGTGCCGCCGGGCACTGCGAGGCCGGGGCGCGACGAGAACGACAGCGCACCCGCATACGCCGATCCGCCGAACCCGGGGAACGAGAACGTCACCTGGTAGCTCGTACCCGGCTTCGCCGTGCCGGCCCCGCTGGTGGATCGCGACCCGTAGATCTCGATGCCCGCGAAGCCGTCGGTGCCGTACGGGCCGTAGGTGCGCACCGCGTTGCCGGCCTGATCGAACTCGACGACGCGCGACGCCATCGTGCCGCTGTTCGACGTCGGCGCGACGTAGTTGCCGGTGACGTCGTCCACCCGCACCGCGCGCGCGACGGGCAGCGCGATCGTGCGGACCAGCGCGCCCGCCTGCGTGACGACGTTGATCCCACCGCTGAACGAGTCCTCGTTGGAGAAGACGATGTTGCCGGTGGACGAATCGGTGTCGACCGCGGACGTGCCGGTGTAGCCGGATACGACCGTCGTGATCGTCTGCGTCGTCGCGTCGATTTCGAGGATCGAACCGCCGGTCCCCCACAGGCAGACGAGGTAGCGGCCGTTGTCCTTGTTGACCGATGCGTGGCGGAAGTGGGAGATCGGCGCGGTGAAGAGCGTCGTGTAGGTGTTCGTCGTCAGGTTCAGGCTGCGGAGCCAGCCCCGCGTGCCGAACACCGTCGAGCACGTCAGGACCGTGCCGTCCTGCAACCAGTCCGCACCGGTGATTGCTCCCTCACCCGACGCGCTCGACGTCGCGACGGGCGCGAGCGTGCCGTTCGGGTCGACGCTCCACACGTTCCACGGCGACGGGCGCTCGAAGACGAGTACGTCGCGGTTGTTCGCAGCCATGATCGACGGGATCGGATCGCCGGGCAACGTCGACAGCGTCGTCAACGCGCCGGTCGATCGGTCGATCACACCCACGTAGTCGTTGATGTGGCTCGTGACGATCAGATCGCCCTTCTTCGGTTGGGCGTGCGCCGAGGCACCCAGTGCCGCGACGACGAGCGTGAGGATCAGCAGGTTTCGCTTCATGGTCTCTCTCTCCAACGGCCGGCCGCTCCCCGCCCCCCAGAAGTGGGCAGAGCGTCCGGTTTCCGGGTCAGCGTTTCATGCTACTCCTCCCCGCGCGCGGGCGCCACGTTCGCGACCGCGCCGCCTCGGCGGGGCTTCGAGTGCGCGCCTGCGAACACCCGAAAACGCCGGCCTCCGGGCGCATCGGCGTCGTGATAACGCTCGACGAGACGGGCGACCGTGTCGGCGAGATCGTCCGCGAATGCGGCACGGTCGGCCGGCGACGCGAAACGGACCTCGGTGTCGAGCGTGAACGTCGGAAGCGCCTTGCCCGCCTCGTGCGCAGCCCGCTGCAGCGCCCCGACCTCGCGCACGATCCGGGAGCCGAGCGCGATCTGATACGCGGCCGAGAACCGATCGCGCACGTCGTCCGGGTCGCTGCCGAGCGCGCCGAGTGCATCGGGCGAAATCGCGAACGCCTTCCCGGTGCGCCGGTAGACGCGCTCGACACAGTTGCCGCGGCGGCGCTCCTCGGCGATCTCGAGCAACCGCTGTTCTTCGAGTTCCCGCAGGTGATAGTTCACGCGCTGCCGAGGCTGTCCGAGGCGCTTGGCGATCGTCGCCGCCGACGCGGGCTCGTCGAGCGCAGCGAGCAACGCGAGTCGGCCCTCGTGCAACAGCGTTCGCGCGCGACGAACATCGTCGACGACCTCGACGGCGGCCGTCACGCGAGGCTCCCGAACGTCGCACCCAAGTGGTCGCGCCATCGCGATTCGATCGCACCGAGGGTCGCGTCGTCGACCTCGCCATACGTCGCGAGCCACATCCAGACGTGCGTCGCCCCGCCCCACTCCTCGGCCGCGAGGCGGATGAACGCGTCGCCGTGGCTCCGCGCGATGCCGGAGAACTGCCGCGCGTGGCAGCACAGCGCGGTGCCTTCGAACGCGTCTCCGCCGGGCGTCGTGAACGAGAACGCCGCACCCTCGGCGAGGGCGTCGAGCAACCGGTCGCTGCCGAGTGCCTCGGCGAGTCGGGTCCACGCCGCCGCGCCGGAGAGATCGGTCGTCGCCTCGGCCCACGCGAGCCGGCGGTCGCGACCGGCGTGGCGCTCGCAATAGAGCTTGAGACTGCGCAACTCGACCGGCCAACCGCGCGAGATGCCGTCGTACTCGTCGTCGAAGGACGCGTCGGGGCCGAAGCCCGAGTGCACCATGCGCAACGTTGTCCCGCCGCGGTTCGCCGCGATCGTGAAGTCGATGAACAACGGCACGGGGCGCCCGTCGTCTCCTTCCACGGCCGAGTCGTATTCGGTGACGAGTCGGGCGCCGGGCTCCCAGACCGTGATCCGCTGTTTCCAGTCGTGGTGCTCCCGCCAGTTCCACCGCACGGTTCCGCCGACACCCGGCTCGACCTCGGCGACCGGCGGGAACCAGCGCATCAGTTCGTCCGGGTCGGTGAGCGCGCGCCACACCGCGTCCGGGGGCGCATCGATGTCGAACGTCAGGTCACAGCGGCGGGCGTCGCGGTCCGGTGCGGTCATCGCGGGGTCTCCTTTGGTCTCGGTGGGTCGACGGACAGAATATCCTGTCCGTTACCGACGGACAAGAAGTTTTGTCCGAAAGTCCGAGAGCCGCCCTCCTCCGGAGTGGGACCAAGGCCGCCGAGGCGGACCAGCGCTACAGGATCAGCTCGAAGCGCAGCGCGGCGACGACGGTGTTGCGCAGGGACGGGTCGAAGCCCGGGTCGAGGATCACCTGGACGTCGGGCTGCACGGCGAACCAGCGCGTCACCTGGATTCGGTAGGTCAGCTCGAAGTTGACCTCGCGCCGCTCGATGCGGCCACCGCCGGCGCGCACCGCGTCGCGCGTCTCTTCGCCGACGCTCGCGATCGCGACCGCGAGCCCCACCTCGTCGCCTTCACGCCCCGGCAACAGGCCGCGATAGACGACGCCGGCACCGACGTAGGTGCCGATCGGGTTGAACCGATCGTCGGCCCAACCGGCCCGGACGAACGCGTTGAGGCCCTGGTCGGGGTCGGGCTCCGCGAACAGTCGTCCCTCGACGAGGGCGTAGAAACCCTGGTTGCCCCGGCGCGCGACCGGGTCGGCGACGTCGGGAAACGGTCGGGAGTAGCGCCAGTAGCCGGTGTTGATTCGCACACCGGCGATCGTCAGGTCGACCTCGGCGACACCGAGCACTCCGTCGTCGCGCTTCAGGATGACCTGCGTGCCGCGCGGATCGTTCGGGTCACCGGCGACCCCGTCGAGCACGATCGCGCGGACCGCGCAGCCATCGGCGAACGTCCACGCCGCGCGCGCGCCGAGTGCGGTCGTCGGGAAGATCGACGGGCCGTTCACCCCGCTCTGGGCGAAGTCGACGCCAATCCCGTGCGACGAGTTCAGAAAGAGCGCGCCGGTCCCGTTCGTGTCGAACTCGACGTTGACGTCCTGCAGGCCGACGCGAAACGACACGCCGCGTCCGACGTCCTGCTGAAGCCACGCCTCGAACAGCTTGATCGTGTTGAACGCTTCGATGTTGCTCGCGACCTGCGCGTCGCCGATGTTCTGTCGCGACGGATCGCCGCCCGACGTGCCCATCAGATCGGCGAAGAACAGCCCCCCGCGCCAACCGAACAACGCATCCGTGTCGACCGTCAACAGGAGATCGGCGCGATCGAGATACTCGATGCGCTGCCGCAAGCCGCCCCGGTAGTTTCCGACGACGTCGGCGACGTAGGTCATGTCGATCGCGATCCCGTCGACCGGGCGCCCGGCCCCGAAGAAATGGCCGGTCAACGAGTGGCGGTCGGCCCACCCGAGTTCCGGCTGGTCGACCGTGTCGCCGCCGACGCGCCGCAGCACGGTCTGCCCCTGCTGCTCGGGGTCCCAATGCTCCTCCTGCGCGGCCCCCGTGCCGACGGCGATACCGGCGATGAGCACCCCCGCGATTCCGAGACGACTGCGGACCATCACACTCCTGCACTCAGGTACACTCAGGTGCACTCAGGTATTTTTTGATCAGTCAAAACTTCTGGTCGGGCGAGGATAGCCGGCGCCGACCCCTCCGTCAACAGCCGTCAACCGCCGGCCGCGAACGCGACGCGCGCGATGATCCACGGGCCGACGCGGTCGAGGATGCGCAGTTCGCTGCGCCACGTCGCATCCATTCGCGCCCAGTGGCGGCGCTGCGCGACGAGGAGCCGAGCATCGATCGGCGGACGCGCGCCCCGCCGTTCGTCCGGAATCGGCTCGACCCGCGCGCCGCCGTAGAAGCGCGCGGAGCCCGGCGTCCGGTAGATGAACGTCACGGGTGCCGCCGGGTCGATCGCCGCACAGCGCGCCATCACCGCGGCCGTCGAGCTGTCGCGCGCGAGGCCCGGACGCAGCGCGAGCACGCCCGCGACCGCCGCCAGCGGAACGACCGTCGCCAGCGCCGCGAGCCGCACCGTCGACGACGGCGAGCGCCCGATGACGACGGCGAGCGTCGCCGCGCATCCGGCTGCACCCGCGAAGAGCCACGATGCTCCCGTCGCGGTCGGATAGCCCGCCCCCTCGACGAGGCCGGGCCACGCGGCCGCCGTCAGTGCGAGGCCCACGGCGACCGGCCACGCGGCCCACGCGCGGCCGGGGCGCCACCGCGCGATCGCGAGCGCGAGGCCGGCACATGCCGGGAGCGTGTAGGCCGCGGTGATGTTGCGAGCAAACGCGAACACCGCGAGTGGGGCCGCCAACCAGAGCGCCGCGAGCCGCGCCACGGGCTCCCCGCCGGCGAGCGCACGCCTCGCGGCACCGACGAACGCGATCGACCACGGCAGGGCGGCGACGACGAACATCACGATGATCGATCCGTACGGATAGTCGTGCCCGCGGCCGTAGCGATCGCCGTAGTCGTTCGTCAGGTAGCGAAGCACGTGCTCCCGGTAGAAGAAGTAATCGAGGAACCCGGGATTCGCTCGCTCGGCGAGCGCGTACCACGGCGCGCAGATTGCGAGCGCCAGCGCGGACCCGCTCGCCCACGGCAGCGCCGACAGCCGCGCGACGCGTGCGCGACCGAACGACGCACATGCGATCGGGATGCCCGCGAGCACGACGCCGATCGGCCCCTTCGCGAGCATCGACAGGCCGAACCCGACGAAGACACCGTATCCGGCGAGGCGGCTCGATGCCGCGCGTGCGAACGACGCGAGGGTCAGCGTGATCGTGAACGCCAGCACGACGTCGACCGTCACCGCGTGACCGACGCCGATCGCGAGCGGCGTCGATCCGAGGACGAGTGCCGCACAGATCCCGGCGCGTGCGCCCCACCGCCGTCGCGCGAGCGACGCGACGAGGGCGACCGTTGCCCACGCGAACAGCACCGCCGGCAATCGAACGGCCCACGGGTGCGGGCCGAATGCATGCACGGCCGCCGCCGCACACCAGAACGCCAGCGGCGGCTTGCCGAGATACGGGACGTCGCGCCCGTCGACGACGACGCGCGGCGTCACCCAATCGCCACCCTCGGCCATCGCCCGCGCGGTCGCTGCATACCGCCCCTCGGTCGGGTCGGCAATCGGCCGCACGACCGCGGTGACGAGGCTGCTCGCCACGACGACGACGAGCGCCAAGGCGCACGCGAATCGCTCCGCGGACTCGATCTTCATGGGCTCATCGACTGAGGGACTCCTCACCGGGGCGTCTCTTTGCGCACTCCGGGGGGTGGGCTATCCTACAGGAATGAGTGAGGCGAACCGCGAGGCAACCGAGAAGACGATCGACCGCAACGGCTTCGGCGATCGCGCGCAGGTGATATCCGTGCGCGACGTCGGTGACCGCTCGCTGGTCGTCAAACGGTACGGCCGCAAGCGCACGCCGCTGCGACAGGGCATGGTGCAACTCGGCCATTGGACGTTCGCCGCAAAGAGCGGCACGTCGATCGCGGCGCGGGCACAGACCGAGCGGGAAGTCGCGTCGTTGTGGCGGTCGCACGGATTCGACACGTTCGAGATCCTGCCGGACGACGTGCTCGCCGACCCGTGCGACGATTCGCGCCTCGTGATGGAGTTCGTCGACGGGCGCTCGCTCTACGCCCTGCTCGCGGACCGAGATGCCGACGAGTCCGAGGTGCGCCGCGAGCTGCGGCGCTTCGGCACGGAGTGGCGGCGCCGCCACGGCCTCGCGGTCGAACTCCGCGAACCGCGCCTCTTGCACGAACACGGCACGTTCAAACACGTCTGGCTCGGCGACGGCCGGCAGATCAACTTCGACTTCGAGATCTGCTGGACCAGCCAGCCGCGTATCGTCGAACTCGCCGGCCGCGAGACGGCATCGTTCCTCCGATCGATGGGCCGCGCGTGCCGCAATCGCGCCCAGTTCGAGGCACGCCTCCGCGTCCTCGCCGACGCCTATGGCGACCGCGAGCAGATCGACGTGCTCACCGCGGCGATCTTGCGACCGAATCGCCCGCTCGCCCGGATCGGCTACTGCCTCGAGCGACTGAAACGACGCCGCGACGAACACGCACCGCGCCGGGTGCTCGCCGCGTTCGCGGCCGCCGCTCGCTGAGCCCGCGCTCAGTCGTCGTCCCGGACCAGGCCGCCGAGCCGCTGCAACGCCTGGGAGACGCGATAGAGCATCGTCGTGCGCGGCACGCCCGCGCGCTCGGCGATCACCGCCATCGACTCGCCCTCGAAGTGGGCGAGGATCGCCGCGCGGTCCTCGTCGCACAACTCGGCGAGCGCGGTCGCGAGGCGCTGCACCTCCTCGTCGCGTGCGATCACGCGACTCGGTGACGGCTCGTCGCTCGCGAGCGGGATCTCGGTCGCCGACGTGCCGCCGTCGAGGGGCACTTCGCGACGCGGATCGCGCTTCTGATGGTCGAAGTGGTGGCCGTAGAGGTGACGAATCCGATTGCGGGCGATCCCGATCAGCCACCGTGCGGTCGACCCGCTGCCGCGACTCACGAAGTCGTCGAACGACGAGAACGCGGTCGCATAGACGTCCTGCAGCACGTCTTCCGGCTCGACGACGGTCCGCAGCCGATCGCCCAGCTTGTTGAAGATGTAGACGTAGACCTTGCCGCCCACGCGGTTGAACAGCGCGTCGAACGCCGAGCGGTCGCCCGCGCGAATCGCGTCGACGATCTCCTGAGTGAGTTGCGGATCGGTCGCCATGCGCGGGACATTCTACCCGCTGCCGCGTGATTTCTTCGACACCCCCCCGGTGGAACGCCCACCGGGATTGGTGGAGCGACCCGTTTCCGGGTAGGGTACCGCCCACGACCGGAAACCCGAATGACGACCCCCGAGCCCGATCCCGCACGCCTCCGCGCCCTCGAGGAGGCACTCGACTTGCTCGGCGACGACCGTCTCGACGAGACCTCGTTTCGCCGCCGGCATCCGGTGCACGCGGACTCGGTCCTGCGGGAGATACGCGTCCTCGCCGACCTCGAGGGTGCGAGCGCTCCCGCCGCGACGCCGATGGGGCCCGCGGCGCTGCAGACCGACGGCCCCCGACGACTCGGCGAGTTCGAGATCGGCGACGAGATCGGCCGCGGCGGCATGGGCATCGTGTATCGCGCCTACCAACCGGTCCTCGACCGCACGGTCGCGGTCAAGGTGTTGCCGCCGGGCTACGCGGCGACGGCGGCGCTTCGCGAACGGTTCGAGCGCGAGGCCGCACTCGCAGCACGGTTGACCCATCCGGCGATCGTTCGCGTGCACTCCTTCGGCGACGAGGACGGCTTCCTCTACCTCGCGATGGAGTGGATCGACGGCGAGTCACTGCACGGCGTCTTGCGCGCGAACCCCGAGCGCACGCGCGAAGGGCTCCACCGGGTCCTGCGCAGCGACGGGCCGGCGCCGAGCCCCGGCGGCATCCGCGGCTGGGTCGATTCGATCGTCGCGATCGGGATCGACGTGGCGGACGCGCTGCACGTCGCGCACGAGCACGGGCTGATCCATCGCGACGTGAAGCCGGCGAACATCCTGCTCGACCGCACCGCCGCGCCCCACCTCGCGGACTTCGGGCTCGCGCGCGAGGCGTCGTCGCAGTCGCTCACCGCTTCGGGGCACCTGCTCGGCACTCCGAGCTACATCGCGCCGGAGCGCATCGCCGGCGAGGACGCGACGGCGTGCGCCGACGTGTTCGCCCTCGGAGCGACGCTCTACGAAGCGCTCGCCGGCCACCTCGCATTCGACGGGGGCACGTCGGCGACGACGCTCAATCGCGTTCTGCACCACGACCCACCGCCGCTGGATCGCGTCGACCGGCGTTTGCCGCGCGACCTCGCGAACGTGATCCAACGATCGCTCGAGAAGGAACCGCGCCTTCGCTACGCGAGCGCCGCGGCGTTCCGCGACGACCTGATCCGATTCCGCGACGGCGAGCCCGTCGTCGCATCGCGCGTCGGGCCGGCCGGTCGCTTGTGGCGACGCGCACGGCGTCGCCCGGTCGCGACGCTCGCCGCCGGCGTGCTCGTGGCGGTCGTGATCGCGATCGTGACGTGGGCGATCGTCGAGCGCCGCGCCCGCGACCGCGATCGCGAAGCCCTCGCCGAGCGGCTGCTGCGCCGCGGCGCGGCCTTCGAGGCGACCGGCGACCTCGACGCCGCACGCGCGACGTATCGGGAGGCGATCGACTCGGCCGGCGCCGCCGACCGGGTGCGCCCGGCGCTCGCACGCGTCGACGCGGCGATCGTCGAGCGCACCCTCGACCACTGCGAGGATGCGCTGGCGGTCGAGTTCGCGTACGTCGACGGTGCGTCGCTGCTCGACGACCGCGTCACGACAGCGCTGGCGTCGCTGCCGGATCGTCCGCGCGTCGAGTTGCTCCGCGCGATCCACGACGTCGTCGCCGACCGGCCGGCGGACGCGCTCGCACGCGCATCCGCTCACGGAGGCGACGCCTCGCTGGCGGCCGACCTGATCCGCGCCCGCGCGCTGTGGGCGCTCGACCGATCCGACGAGCTGCCCCCGATTCGCGCCCGCATCCGCGCAGCCGAACCGGCGACGCGCCTCGACGCGACGCTCGCGATCGCCGACCACATCACGTCGGGCCACGCCGAAGCGGCACTGCACGCGGCGCGGGCCGCGCGCAAGCGCTGGCCGCGGTCGACGGCGATCACGTTCTTCGTCGGCGAAGCACTCGCCCGACTCAATCAACCGCGCGAAGCCCGCGACCAGTTCACGATCGCGATCGATGCGGCTCCTCGGTTGTGGCGCGCCTACGTGCAGCGCGGCTTCTCGTGCATTCCGGTCGAGGTCGCCGCCTTCGACGACGCGCTCCGCGACTTCCAGCGGGTGCGCGAGGAAGTCCCGAGTTCGACCCACGCGATCCGCGGCATCGCGCGGGTGTGGTGCGCGCGACCGGATACGCGCGCACGGGGCCTCGCGCTCCTCGACGAAGCGATCGAGCGCCACCCCGACGACGTCGGCTTGCTGATCTGCCGCGGCGAATTGCTCGCGATCGATCCGCGCCGTTTCGACGACGCCGAAGCCGATCTCGGCCGCGCCGTCGAGCGCGCCCCGACCGACCGCGCGGTGCTCGCCCTGATCTCGTTGCACATGAAACGCCGGCAGGTCCGCGCGGCCCTCGCGCTCGTCGAGCGATCGCTCGCAGCGACGCGGCTCCGCGATTCGACGCGAGCGATCCTGCTCGCCCGCCGCGCACAGCTGCGAATGCGCGTCGCACCCGACGACGCCGCCGCGGACTTTCGCGCGGCGATCGCGATCCGCCGGGACCCGGAGTTCGTCCACGGCCTGGCGGTCCTCAACTTCGCCGCACGCAACTTCGCTCGCGCAGAGAGCCTCTACGCGGAGTTGATCGACGCCGGGTATCGCGGCGGCTGGTCGGTCGTGCACCGCGCGATCTGTCGGTTCAACCGCCTCGACGTCGACCGGGCGGCTACCGACTTCGAGGACGCTTCGCGCCTGCACGGGATCAACGGCGATGTGCGCCAGGAGTTCCGCGTGCTCTGCCGCTTCGCCAACGGCGACGACGACGAAGCGCGCACGCTCGCCGCGGCACTCGCGCCCACGCGGCGGAGCGCGCTCGTGCGCCTGTGGCTCGCGCACGAGACCGGCGGGATCGACGGGCTCGCCGCCGCCGTCGACGACCTGGATGGCACGGTCGATGCGCCGGAGCTGGTCTTGGCGCGCCTCTGGGTGGACGCCGCGCGAGGACGCTGGGAATCGGTGCGCGACGCGGAGATCCCGGGCGTCGTGCGCGCCTGGTGGCTCGGCTACCACGCACTGCTGATCGCGTGGGGCCGCGCGGACGACACGACGCCGGCGGTTCGCACGACCCTCCAGGCGATCCTCGCGGGCGACCGCTCGGTCGCGACCGCGCGTGCCCTGCCGACCCAGACCGACGAGACGCGCGAGGGCGTGCGAAACCTGCTCCTCGGCCTCGCGCTCGCGGCGGCCGGTGATCGTCCGAACGCACTCGAGTGCCTCGAAGACGCGGCCGACGCGATCGGCGATCCGATCGCGGCGAGCCGTGCCGCGGAGTTGCACGCGCTGGCGGGCAACGGCGACGAGGCGGCGCACTACTTCGGCCTCGCCCTCCGCCGTCGCCTGTGGCCCGCCGTGCTCGTGACGTCGGCCTACCGCGCCGGCGTGCGGCGGGGCACGCCGGAACTCGACCGCTTCGTCGACGGCGACCCACGCGGCCTCTGAACAATCCGGATTCGCGCCAACCTTCCGCCGTCCGGCCGTATGTTGTCACGACGATTTCATGGTGATATCATTCTGTATCCACACGAAAGGAACGGCCGATGACAGGCGAACGGGAAAAAACGGACGAGCGGGGCTTCGAGGTTCTCGGCGGATGGCCGATGTTCGGCGTTTGGCTCGGCCTCGTCGCGGCCGCGATCGCGACGATCCGCGAGGCCGCGCTGGCCAGCACCGACGCGGCGGCGGCCGGCTGGGGCATCCTGGGGGGCCTGCTGATCCTGACCGCTGTCGTCCACCTGTGCGGTTTCTTCGTCGTCAATCCGAACGCGTCGCGCGTGCTCGTCCTGTTCGGTCGCTACCGCGGCACCGTCCGACGCAACGGCTTCTTCTGGACGAACCCGTTCACGATCAAGACGCGCGTCAGCCTTCGTGCGCGCAACTTCGACTCGGACAAGCTCAAGGTGAACGACAAGGGCGGCAGCCCGATCGAGATCGCGGCGGTCGTCGTCTGGATCGTGCGCGACACGGCGCACGCGTTGTTCGACGTCGACGACTACGAGGAGTACGTGCGCATCCAAGCCGAATCCGCGATCCGCGGGCTCGCGAGCCGCTACCACTACGACGCAGAGGACTGTGACGAAGTCGTGTCGCTGCGCACCGCGCGCGAAGAGGTGTCGGACGAGCTGAAGCAGGAACTCGACGCGCGCCTCGAACGAGCCGGCGTGGACATCGTCGAAGCGCGGCTGAGTCACCTCGCCTATGCGCCGGAAATCGCGGGCGCGATGCTTCGCCGCCAGCAGGCGGACGCCGTGATCGCCGCGCGCAAGAAGATCGTCGACGGCGCCGTCGGCATGGTCGAGATGGCGCTCACCGAGCTGCAGTCGAAGAACGTCCTCGACCTCGACGACGAACGGCGCGCGACGATGGTCTCGAACTTGCTCGTCGTGTTGTGCGCCGAGCAGGCGACGCAGCCGGTGATCAACACCGGGTCGCTCTACAACTGATGGCGCCCCGCAAGTCGTTCCTCGTGCGCCTGCCGCCGGAGCTCCTCGCCGAGCTCCGGCGCTGGGCCGAGCACGACCTGCGGAGCCTGAATGCGCAGATCGAGTTCCTGTTGCGCGAAGCGGTCCGCAAGCGCAAGCGCGACGACCGGCCCGACGCCGACGCCTGACCGCGCTACGGCGGTGGCCCCGGGAGGTTGCGACTCACCCACGGCGACGACGCGCGGTAGGTGCGAAGCCGTTCGCGCACCGCGCGGACGAACGGCTCGTTGACGCCGGGTCGCGCGAGGCGGAGCGACGACTCGATCACGCGTACGGCCTCGACGTAATTGCCCGCCGCCGCGTGCGCGGCCGCGAGCGCGTCGAGCGCGCCCATGTCCGGATGGCCGATGACCGTCACCGCATGCGCGGCGAGTTCGAGCGCCCGCCGCGGATCCCGCTTCGATGGATCGGGATGCGTCGCGAGCAGCCAGGCGAGTTCGCGCACGACGTGCACATTGTGCTGCAGCCCGCGCTCGAGGTGCATCCGGGCCGCGTCGAGGTATCCCTTGCGCGACAAGACCATCCCGAGGTTCGCGTGCGCCGGCGCGTAGTCCGGCTTCGCGGCGATCGCCTTGCGGAAGTAGGGAAGCGCGTCGATGCCGTCGCCCTCCATGCCGACGAGCACGCCGACGTTGACGAGCGCCGTGGGGTTGTTCGGCTCCGCCTCCAGTGCGCGCGAACCGACCCGGCGCGCGTCGTCGAGGCGCCCGCGCTGCGTGTAGAGCCCGCACAGGTCCGCGTCGATCATCGCGCGCGGCCGGTCCTTCGTCGCCATCTCGTAGTAGCGAATCGCTTCGTCGATTCGCCCCTGGGACTTCAGCAGGAACCCGAGGTTCGCCGCGGCCTCGGTCGTGCTCGACCGCACCTCGAGGGTGTGCTTCAACGCCGCTTCGGCCTGCGTGCGATGCTCGACCAACGCCGGACCGCGCGCACTCATCGAAGCGAACAGGTGCGCCGCGCCGAGGTTCAGGTGCGCGCGGTAGTTGTCCGGCGTCGCCTCCACCGCGGACGTCCAGCAGGCGACCGCGCTCGAGAAGTCCCGGTTGCGGACCACCGTGCGCACGACCAGCGCGACGACCGCCACGACCGCGAGTCCCGCCGCGACGCGGCGCACGTCGGACTGCCCCTTGCGCAGAAGCGCAAAGCCGCCGATCACGATCATCGCGAGGATCCCGGCCACGGGCAGGTACATCCGCCGCTCGGCACCGACCTCGGTGTAGATCGGCACGACGCTCGACGTCGGCGCGAGGATCATCAGCGCGGCGAGGAGCGGAAACCCGATCGCCGGCCGGATCGCGAACAGCACGAGCGTGCCGATCACCGCGCCCACGACGAGTACGCCGGCGAGCCACACGTCGCCGATGCCGAGTTGCTTCGGGAAGCCGTAGTCGATGACGAGATTCGCCGGCCAGACCGCGTGCCACGCGTAGTCGACGAGCACCCAGCACTGGTTGAGCGCGTAGTTGAACGCAGCCGACCCTTGCGGGGCGTGCTCGGGCGGCGGTGGCGTCGTCCCGGAGAAGACCACGCGTTGCGCGTAGGGGCTCCACGGCCCCAACAGGTAGATCGGGATCGCCCACATCGCGAACAGTGCGAGCAGCAGGCCCGCGTTGCGCCGCAGGGCCGCGACGCGCGAGCCGTCCGCGAACGCCCAGATGTAGAGCATCACGACGACGGGCGCCGTCGCGACGATCTCCTTGCTCAACAGGCCGAGCGCACAGGACGCGACCGCGAGCGAGGCCCAGAGTCGCCGACGCGGTGCATCCTGGCTTCGGATGACGCAGTAGAGCGTGCACAGGTAGAGCAGCCCCGCGAGGGATGCCGTACGCTGCGACACGTAGGTCACCGACTCGGGCTGAAGCGGGTGGGCGACCCACATCATCGCGACCAGCGCGGCGAGCGCGTCCGCGGCAGCGCCGAACGTCGGCTCCAGGGCCGGTCGACGGAGCGTCCGACGGACGATGCCGAACAGGACGAGCGCCGCGAGCAGGTGGATCAGCACGTTGACCGCGCGATACCCGGCCGGAGCGAGGCCTCCCACCGCGTAGTTGAGCGCGAGCGACACGGCGACGAGCGGCCGCCCGTCCGGGGGCGAGAACGGCGGCGCGCGAAGCGCGGACGGCGGATCGAACAGCGAGCGGATGTGCTGGTTCTGCTGGATCGCCGGCTCGTCGTCGTAGATGAACGGATACGGCAGAACCGCGTGGTAGGCGGCGACGCCGCACGCGATGATCAGTGCGGCCGCGACCCAGGTCGTCCGTCGCGGCGCCGCTCGTGTGTTCACCGAATCCGTCTCCTCCGTCGTCGCGTCACGAGGCGACGAGGATACCGATTCGACGGGGCGTCTGCACGGATTCTCCGGGCCCGGAAACGCGAACGGCCCCCGCCGGACGCTTCATCCGACGGGGGCCGTCACGGGTCGCCGAGGCAACCCGCAGCGAGACTCGATCAGCCGATCACCTTCTGGATCGGGTTGCTCAGCGAGAGGCTCGCGGTCGTCGCCGCCTGGAACGCGACCTGGGCGCCCTGGAGGGCCGGGATGTTCGGGATCATCATCGACGCCGACGCGCTGCCGCCGGACAACGTGCCCTGGAAGCCCGTCGTCAGGCCGGTGAGGTTGTTCAGCGTCGCGATGAACAGCGGATCGAAGTCGAGCGCGAGGTGGCCGATCGCACCGAGGTTCTGCCCGGTGTTGGTGCCGAGCGACGCGGCGATCCAGTACGGCGCGGTCGGGTTCAGCGGATCACTGATGCCGAGCGGCACGGTCGCACCGCGGGTCACCGCACCCGCCTTCAACACCGGCGCGGTCGGGCCGGAGACCGGATCCACGCGGACCGGGACCCACCGCTCCGAGAACGCGTTGCTCGTATTGGCGTCGCGCCCCATGATCTTGATGTAGTAGGTCGTGTTCGCCTTGATCGTCTGGTTCGGCTGGTTCGCCGTGCCCGGCCACGCCATGTTGTTGTACGCGCCGCCCGGACCCACGATCACGAGCAGACCGATGCAGAACGTCGACCGATAGACGACCGGGCCGGTCGGGCTGCCCTCACGCACCTCTTCGACGCACGCAATGCGCAGCGTCATCGGTGCAGTTGCTTCGATCCGAAGCGTGACCGTGCTGCCGAGCGGCACCGGCGACGGCGCCTCGACCGACAGGATCCCCTTGTTCTGCGCGCTCGCGATACCCGACAGGCCGAGCCCGACGGCGAGGGCCAACACGATTCGCTTCTTCATCGCTTCTTCCTTTTCCTGATTTGCTGGGCGAGCCCGGCTCCCGGGAACGTGAAGATCCCGTGAATCCCCTCCGGCTCGGATTGACACCGACCCACGACGGCGTCTCGCGCCGACACGGTAGAGTTTCGTGCTGATTCGGCGGGCGTGCAACCGACTTGGGCGCATTCCCTACGGCTCGAATCGAGACGGGGTCGTCCGCCATGCCGCCCGCCGATCGCGGGTCGGCTCAGCCGATGATCTTCTGCACCGGGTTCGTCAACACGAGGCTGGTCGTAACCGCGCCCTGGAACGCGATCTGGGCGCCCTGGAGCACCGCGATGTTCGGGATCAGGATCGACGCCGACGCGCTACCGCCCGACAGCGTGCCCTGGAACCCGGCCGTCAGCCCGCTGATGTTGTTCAGCGTCACGAAGAACAGCGGGTCGAAGTCGAGCGCCAGATGGCCGACCGGCCCGAGGTTCTGCCCGGTGTTCGTGCCGAGCGACGCGGCGATCCAATACGGCGCGTTCGCGTTGAGCGGATCGCTGACGCCGAGCGGCGCCGTCGTCCCGCGGGTCAACGCGCCGACCTTCAGCACGGGCAGCGTCGGACCGGTGACCGGATCGATGCGCACCGGCACCCACCGGACCGAGAACGGGTTGCTCGTGTTCGCGTCGGTACCGCGGAACCGGATGAAGTAGGTCCCCGGCGCTGCGGGCCCCGGACGGTTCTGGTTGTCCGTGCCGTCCCACGCCATCTGGGTGTACGGCCGACCCGGCCCGACCGTGATGAACGGGAGGATGCAGAACGTCGGCTTCCAGACGATCGGTCCCGTCGGGCTGCCGAAGCGCACCTCGTCGGGGCACGCGGACGCGAGGCTCATCGGCGCGGTCGCTTCGATCCGTAGCGGCACTGCGCTCCCCATCGGCACCGGCGACGGCGCCTCGCCGGACAGGATTCCGACGTTCGTCTGCGCCGAGGCGAGTCCGGCGAGGCCGAGGCCGGCCACGAGGGCCAATGTGGTTCGGAGATGCATCGTTTCGACTCCTCTGTTGGCGTTCCCCAGGACCCCTCAATAAGTCCCCGGACGCCGTCAGTGTCCGGCAAGCGAGCGAAACGCGCAACCCGAAGCCGACGGGATCACAGGCCGGTCGTCTCGATCCGCACCCGTGACTCGAGCGTGCGGTGCACCGGGCAGCGATCGGCGATCTCGAGGAGTCGCTTTCGCTGGGCTGCCGTGAGCGCATCGCCCCGGATCGTCACGACGCGCCGAATCCGGTCGACCTTCTTGCCCTCGGGGCCGTCGACCTTGTCGTGGTCCAGGTCGACGACGACCCGGTCGAGCGGCAACTCCTTGCGCTCGGCGTACATCCGCAGGGTCATCGCGGTGCAGCTGCCCAGAGCGGCCAGGAGGAAGTCGTACGGCGCGGGTCCGCGGTCGTCGCCGCCGACGCGAGCGGGCTCGTCGGCGACGAGTCGATGGCGCCCGGCGGCGATCGCCTGGGTGTAGCGGCCTTCGCCGGTCTCATCGACGCGGACCTGCGCGTCCGGGCGCTCGCGGTCGGACGCGCTCAGTTCGGGCACGTAGCGGTCGGCCCACGCGGCGATCACCGAGGCCGCGTAGCGTGCGTCCGCCTCGCGCTTGAGCAGATGATCGGCCGAGTCGAGCGAGACGAAGCTCTTCGGGTGCTTGGCCGCCTCGAAAATCGCCGCCGCGTTGTCGAGTCCGACGATGTCGTCGAACGTGCCGTGCATCACGAGCAGCGCCTTGCGCATCGACCCGATTCGGTCGCTCAGGCGTTGCGCGCGCACGTCGTCGATGAAGCCGCGCGTGACGGTGAACGGTCGCCCGGCGATCTGAACTTCCGCGCGGCCGTCGCGTTCGATCGCATCGACGTCGGACGCGAACAGCCGTTCGACGTGGCCCGGATCCGACGGTGCGCCGATCGTCACGACGGCACGCACCTCCGGGATGTCGCCGGCCGCCGCGAGCACGGCCGCCCCACCCAGGCTGTGGCCGATCAGCAGCGCGGGCGCGGCGTGCTGCTCGCGCAACCATCCGGCCGCCGCGACGAGGTCTTCGACGTTCGACGTGAAGTCCGCGTTGGCGAACTCGCCCTCGCTGTGTCCGAGTCCGGTGAAGTCGAAGCGCAACACCGCGACGCCATGCTCGGCGAGCGCGCGCGCGATGCGGGTCGCGGCGGCGATGTCCTTCCCGCACGTGAAGCAGTGCGCGAACAGCGCGAACGCACGCGCGGCGCCGACCGGTCGGTCGAGCCGCGCGGCGAGTGTGCTGCCGTCGTGACCGGGAAACTCGGCGCGCTCGGTGATCGGGCCCACGGCATCCTCCTCGGAAACGTCCGCGGGCCAGGATACCAGAGCCGCTACGGCACGATCACGGTCCCCGCGGTGTTGGAGCACGCCTGGATCTGGCCGGCGCGATCGAGGACGACGCCGCCGTGGAACAGACACACGCCGACGAGGAGCGTCTGGGTCGGGATCGACATCCGCGCGTTCGCGGTGCCGTTCTGGATCGTGCCCGAATACCCGGCGAACATCGGCGGCCCGACGAGCAGCGACGCCCAGAACAGCCCGTCGACCTGCAAGCACAGGCGGCAGCCCTTCGCGAAGACGATCGGCGGCCCCTGGTCGAACGAAGCGGCGATCCGGTAGGGGCCGGTCGGGCAGTTCACCATCTGGATGCTGAACGCGCCGCCGAGCGAAACCGTGTCCGATGCGAGGAGCACGGTGTCCTTCTCGTACGTCAGGCACACCTTCATGCCCGAGTTGTCCGCCTGGCCGCAGACCGCCGAATACGGATCGAGCGCCGCAGGCGCGGTCGAGTCGTTCGCCCAGGTCCGCTCGACGTTGCCGATGCGCGACGAGATGAAGCCGCTCGAGCGGTTGCGGTAGCGGATCTCGAGGACGATCGAACGCTGACCGTCGTAGCCGAAGTCGCACTGGGTTCCGATCGGATCCCACGTATTCGCGGTGACATTCCACGAGAAGCCGGGGCGCCCCTGGACCGAGATCAACTCGGTCGGGCACTGCCCGATGTTCTGGAAGAAGCACGTCGACAGGGACGCGGCCGCGGTGTGGGCGGCGCGCAGCTGGAAGTCGCCCGCCGCGAACGTGCCGTTGCCGCCGGGGGCGAACGCCACCTCGGTGACCCGCACCGGCCCGTTCGGCAGGGCCGACGCCGGGATCCGGAGTTGGTAGCGCCAGTTCGTCCCGCCGAAGTTCGTGCCGAACGGGAAACTGTTGAACCCACCGGCGTTCGGTTGGTTGTCCGGGTAGCAGACGGTCGCCTGGCCGGCGGCCGCGCCGACGCAGACGGCGAGTGAGATCAGCGTGAAGATCCGGCGCATGGGATCGCCTCCTCTGAAGGGAATTTGCACGGAGTCCGAAGGGCGCGATGTCGCGAGGAGGGCCGTGATATCAAGAATTCCGGTCGCGCCGCCGGGGGGCGCCGGCGCCTCCGGAGGGCGCGGATCCGTCGGGCCGGGGTCGCTCGGGCGTCTCGCCCCGGAACCCGCCCGTTGACTCCGATGACACGGGCGCGCTACGCTTCGGGACGCCTCGACGGACTTTTCTCGGGCACCGGAGTGCCCGACTCCACTAACCCGCCCACGCGATTCACCTCCCGGCTCCTTCCGAGGGCCCCCGGTGTCTCGTCACAGGGCCGATCGCGATCGTAGCGCTCGCACGAAAACAGGGAACTCATGGACTACGAAGACAAGACGATTCAGTGCAGCGACTGCGGGAGCGAATTCATCCACCCCGCCACCGACCAGGCCCGCTACGCCGAACGCGGTTTCAACGACCCGAAGCGCTGCCGTCCGTGCCGCGCGAAGCGCAAGGCCGAGAGCGGCGGCGGCGGCCGTAGCCACGGGCACGGTGGGCACGGTCACGGTGGCGGTCATGGCGGTCACGGTGGTGGCCACGGCGGGCATGGCGGCGGCGGACACGGTGGCGGACACGGTGGCGGGCACGGCGGCGGCCGCTCCTACGGCGCCCCGTCGCACGGCGGGGGCCACGGCGGACATGGCGGCCCGCGCTCGTTCGATCGCCCGCGCGAATCGTTCGACGTCGTCTGCGCCGAGTGCGGCGCCCAGACGACCGTGCCGTTCAAGCCGCGCGGCGACCGCCCGGTCTACTGCCGCGACTGCTTCCGCTCGAAGCGGTAGCGCTCAAGCCAGGTCGAACAGCAGCACCTCGGAGTCCGGGGCCACGCCGACGCACCGCACACGCGGTGCGTCGCTGACGGCACCGCCGTCGCCGGTCGCGAACGACACGCCGTCGATCTCGACTTCGCCGCGAACGACCTGCACCCACGCGTGACGTCCCGGGGCGATTGACGCCTCGGCGACGTCGCCTGCATCGAGCCGCGCGACCGCGAGTGTCGCGTCCTGGTGGATGGTCAGCGAGTCGTCACGACCGTCGGGCGATGCGAGCACGCGAAACGCGCCTCGCGACTCGTCGAGCGCGAACGAACGCTGCTCGTAGCCCGGCTCGAGGCCATGTCGCGCGGGCTCGATCCAGATCTGGAGCAGGCGCAACTCGTCCGTCTCCGACGCGTTGAACTCGCTGTGCGCAATGCCGCGCCCGGCGGTCATCCGCTGCAACTCCCCCGGCCGGACCGTCGAGCCGTTGCCCAGGCTGTCGCGGTGTTCGAGCGCCCCGTCGACGACCCAGGTCAGGATCTCCATGTCGGCGTGCGGGTGCTCGCCGAACCCACGCCCGGGGGCGATGCGGTCGTCGTTGATCACGCGCAACGCGCGAAAGCCCATGTGGCTCGGGTCGCGGTAGTGGCCGAACGAAAACGTGTGGCGGCTGTCGAGCCAGCCGAGGTCGGTGTGGCCGCGTTCGGCGGCGGGTCGACGGAGGATCATCGGATTGCCTTTCCGGGTGCGAGGCACCCATTTAGTTGTTCCAACAGGTATTCGGCCGCGAACGGACAACCGGTTCGATCCGGGGCCCTATCGACCGTGAACGCGATCGAGCAACGCGACGAGTCGCTCGAGGTCGGCCCGCGGCAGCGCGCCGAACTGCGCGTCGTGCAACGCGAGCATCGGCCCCGCGAGCCGGTCGAGCAGCGCCTGGCCGGTCGACGTCATCACGACGCGGACGACGCGACCGTCGCTTCGGTCGCGCCGCCGGCCGACCAACCGGCGCCGCGCGAGCCGGTCGACGAGTCGCGTCACGTCCGGTTCGCGACTGATCAAGCGCTCGCCGATCTCGCCGCACCGCAGCCCCTCCGCCCCGGCACCCGCAACGATGCGCAGCACGTTGTAGAGGGGCGGGGACAAGCGGTCCGGCTTGAGCAGGCCGGCCACATCCGCCTCGAGCGCATCCGCCGTCCGGAGCGTCGCGACGAACGCGGCCTGCCGCAGCAGCTTCACGTCCATGCACCCCATTTAGTCGTTCCAACAACTATTGTCAAGCGCCGACGACGAAGAGCGCTCCGGGGCGGTGTTGGCGCGGAGGAGGAGACGTCAGTCGAGCCAGTCCGCGTCGACCCGGCGGTCGGTGTCGGCGTCGCCGGTGTTGACCGTGCCGGCGGGCTCGAAGAGCAGGATGTGCGTCTCGACCGGCGCGACCGGCTTGTGCTCGACGCCCCGCGGCACGACGAGGAGCTCACCGGGCTCGAGCACGATCACGCCGTCGCGCAGGTGCATCTCGAGCCGCCCGTGCACGACGAAGAACAGCTCGTCCTCGTCGGCGTGGCTGTGCCAGACGAAGTCGCCCTCCACCTTCGCGAGCTTGACGTGCTGGCCGTTGAGCGCGGCGACGATCTTCGGCGACCATCGCTCGTCGAACGCACCGAACGCCGCGGCGAGGTCGACCTTCCGGAGGCGCGGCCGGTCGCCCGCGGTGCTCATCGCGACCGGACCAGACGCTCGGCGTCCACGCGCACGTCGTCGCGCACGCCGCGGATGTCCTCGAGGAAGCGTGCAGCATCGGTCGGGTATCCGGCCGTCGGCCGCACGTCGGGTGCGAGCCCGCGCCAAAACGCGTTGAACAACTCCATGTGCAACTCGCGTGTGTACTTCGCGAGCATCGACGACAGACCGACCGGCAGGTATTGGCCGTCCGCGCGCGTGACGAACGTGACGAACATCCGCCGATCCCCGCGCCACACGTCGTACCCGAACGAATGCTCGTCGACCGGGCGAGCGGTCACCGACGCCGGGTAAAGCAGCCGTCGCAACAGCGGCCCGTAGTCCTTGCGCCCGCCCTGCCGATCGATCACGAGCTCGACCTCGTCGTCGCATCCGTAGTGCTCGAATACGTGCTCGATGAACGGTGCCGCCGCGAAGAAGTTGAACACGTTCTTCGTGCCGTGCTCGCGGATGCCGTCGTTGATCTCCTGCGCACACAGCGCGACCGCCCGCATCTCGCGCAGGCGCACACGCCGCTTCGCGAGCGCGCCGCCGAGCATCCGAGCGCCGGCGCGGACCTCCGCCGCCTCGGCCGCCCTCGGCAATTCCAGCGGCGCGCGATACCACGGGTAAGCGCGGGTGCGCGCGACCGCGTCGCCGTGGAGGTCCAGCGCGTCGAGCCAGCCGAGAAAGTCGGACGGCCACGCCTCGTTCCACTGCAGCCAGGCGGCGAAGACGCCGCGCTCGAGAACCGCGACGTCCCGGCGCGCACCGAAGAGCTGCTTGCTGTCCCCGATCGGGACCGCGGCCTCGGTCGTCGGGCCGACGACCGGCGCGAGGGACTCCGCGAGCCGCGCCAGCGTCGCACGCGGGCCGTCGAACACGGTGAGCCCGAGCGTCAGCGGCCCCAACTTGGGTCCGAGCCCGGCCTCGTCGATACCGGCCAAAACCGCCATGAGCACCTCCCCGCCCCGGAGCGTAGGGGCGCGGCGCGGCGAGATCAAGAGGAGACCCGCGGCCGAAAACCCTCACGCACGCCCCCCGCGGGTTCCGAAGTAGACACAGGATCACCCGGAGGCCCATGCCATGAGATTGCTGTTCGTCGAAGGCACCCGGTCGACCCGCGACGTGCTCGCGGTCGCGGCCCAACACTTCCCGGACCTCGAGATCGACGCCGTTCCGTTCGACGAGGCGATCCACGAGCTCGCCGAGCACGGCTACGACGGGCTGATCGTGGAGGACGAGCCGAACGCCGAAGCCGCGGTCGGCTTGCTCGGCACGATCGCACTGCAAGGCGTCTCGCTGATGAACATCGTCGTTGCCGACGAGCACCAGCTCAAGCCGTTCCTCAAGGACAAGAAGCGCCTCGGCGTCGTCGGCCTGCTTCGCAAGCCGCTCGAAGCCCTCGAGGTCTACCGGCTGCTCAACCGCGTCGTCGAACGCACGCCGTCAGCGGACGCGCTCGCCGGCTGACCGGCGACGCGGCACGACGGCGGGGTTCCCCGGATACGGGATCACGGTCCCGAGCGGCGCGACCTCCGGCCGCGCGACGGGCGCGCCGCGCACGACCGCGTCGATCGCATCGCCCAGATCCTCGCGCACGACCCGACGGCCGCCGCGCCGCTCCTCGGTTTGAATCGCGCCACGGTATCGGACGACGCCGCCCGCATCGATCACGACGGCCGACGGCACGCGCGTCACGCCGTACGTGCGCGTCACCTCGCGACGCTCGTCGATCGCGACCGGAAAGTCGAGGCCGCGCAGTCGCTTGAAGACGCGGACCGAAGCCGCGCACTCCGCCCCGAACCGATCGGCGCCGACGCATGCGAACGGATTGACCGCGACAAACTCGGCCCGGCCGGCGAACCGCTTCGCGAGTGCGGCGAGCACCGGATCGACTTTCGCGACCGCCGGACTCGTCGCCGACCACCAGACGAGCACGACGATTCGACCGGCCCGCTTCGCCCCGGCATCGGGCAATCGCGTCGCGAGCGCGAACGACTGTCCGTCGGCTTGCGGCAACGTGAAAGCGACCGCCGGCTTGCCGACCCGAACGACCGGGGGCACCGGGCGCGAGCCGTCCCGCTGCGCGACGGCCGACGCCGCGACTGTCGCGAGCAGCCATCCCAGAATCACACCTCGTCGCATCGTTCGCCTCTCCCGGCTCCGGTCGACAACGCTACCGCGTTCGTCCCCGCCCGTCGAGTGGTAGAATCGAAGGCGAACCCGCTGAGCAGCACTTCCGATGATCCGTCGCGCCCTCCTCGCCATCCTCGTCCTCGCCGTACTCGCCGTCGTGCTCGCGCCGGTGCGCACGCGGCTGCTCCCGTGGACGCTGAACCGCCTCGTCGAACAGACGGTCCTCGAGTGGCCGCCGTGGGACGTTCGCGTCGCGACACCGGTCGGCGGCGACGCGTTCTCGATCCCCGCCGACGGCGACCGCGCGCTCCCCGCCGACCGCTATCCGGCGACGGCCGGACCGTCGCGCGGGCGGCTGGTCCTCGTGCACGGATCGATCGCCAAGGGGCGTCGGTTCGGCCCGTATCAGCGGCTCGCCGCGGCATTCGCGGCGCGCGGGTTCGAGGTCGTCGTCCCCGACATCGGTGGCTACGGCGACGCGCGTATCGGCCCGGCCGACGTCCCGACGTTCGGCGCCGACGTCGCCGCGGTGGTCCGCGCGCTCGAGGCCGAGGGCGACGCGCCGATCGCGGTCGTCGGCCACTCGCTCGGCGCGGCGATGGCGCTCGACGCCGTCGTCGCGCACGACGCGCGTCCGGACGCGCTCGTCCTGTGGGATCCGCCGCTCGACATCCCGACCGAACTGGAGCCCGCGAACCGCCCGCGCTTCCTCGCCCGGCGACGCACCGAACTGCTCACGACCGACGGGCCGAGCCGGGCCGCCGACGAACCGCTCGCCGCCTACTTCGCGTCCCTCGCGCCGCAAGCCGCGCTCCCCCGCCTCCCCGACGACGTCCCGACGTTGATCACGCTCGGTACGCTGATCGGCGATTCCCACCGGGCGGTCGTCGCGGCGATCGGCATCGCACCGCCGCGCGCGGCGATCCTGCACGTGCCGATGATCGAGCACTTCCTGTCGATGACCGAGTTCGCCGGTCGCGTCGCCTACCGGCCGGAGGTCTTCGACACGTTCGTCGGGTCGGTCGACGGCTGGCTCGCGCGCGCCGGAAGCTGATCGAGCGCGATCCGCAGGCGCGGGTTGCCACCGGCGGTCACGGCGAGGCGGCGGCGATGCTCGAAGCACCCGTGCCGCGTGACGACCAGCGTGTGCGGGCCGGGCGACACGCCGCGAAAGACGAAGCTGCCGTCCCGCGTCTCGACCGCGCGGCCCGGCCGCCCCAACGGTCGTCCGTCGGCGTCGAGCAGCCGGACCACGGCGCCCGCAGGCCGCGACCCGACGCGCACGTTGCCCCGCACGATCCCGCCGCCGTGGATCGGCACGCGCATCGGCCCCACCGTCTCGCCCGGCCCGACGACGATCCCGTCGTGGCGGGCGACCGCGTATCCGTCACGCCACGCGAACAGCGCGTAGCGCCCCGCCGGCACGTGGTCGAACCGGAAGATCCCGTCGCGCGCCACGCGCAGCGGCGTGCCGCCGAGGATCCGCGGCGGGAGTCGACCGGATCCCGCCTGGGCGAGCGGAATCAGGGCCACGGTGGTGCCGGCGAGCGGGCGGGCGGTCAGCGACGCCTCCGCCAGCCCTTCGACGCGGCCGGCCGGCAGCGCACACGCGACGTCGACGGTCTTCCCGCTCGCGAACGTGTGTTCGCGTTCATACACGACGTGGCCAAAGCGGTTCGTCACCGTGACGCGCCGCGCCCCGGGGCGCACGCCGTCGAGGCCGAAGCGGCCGTCGGCCCCGACCGGCGCCCAGCGGACCGGGCCCTTCGCGGGGTCGCCGATCCGCACCGACGCGCCGGAGTAGGGCGCCCCGGCGGCCGTCACGACGCCGGCACAGATCGGTGAATCGCGTGCGATCAGGTCGTAGCGAAACGAGAACCCGCGCTGCAACTCGAACACCCCGCCCCACGCCCCCGATCGCAGGCGATACGTGCCCGTGCGCAAGCCGGTCGCGCGAAAGCACCCCTCGTCGTCGGTCGTGACGTCTCGCGAGACGAGTCCGCGCAGTTGCACCGGCCGACCGGCGCCCGGCTGACCGCGCCGATTCCACAGCGCGCCGTCGAGCGTCGCACCGCGCCGGGCCAGCAGCAGGCGCGGCCGCGGGCCGGGGTAGCCCAGCGGCACGGCCGTGCGCGCGATCAACTCCGGCGCGAGGAGCGTCGCGACCACCGCTTCGTTGGGCACGTCGGTCACGACGAAGCGTCCGTCTGCGTCGGTGACGGCGCTCGCGAGACCGATCGAATCCGGAAGGTCGTTGAGCCGCTTGGGGCGAATCGCGACGCGAATCCCCGGGATCGGTGCACAGGTCTCGTCTTCGAGGACGAAGCCGTTCACGTCTCGGCCCGGTCGCAATCGCACGTCGAGCGCCGGCGGGGTCACGCGCCCGACGACGAGGCGCGACGCGGCTGCCGAATACCCCTCGGCGCGGATGACTACCCACCACTCGCCCGGGACGAACCCCGCCGTGTAGAAGCGACCGTCGTCCGCCTCGACCGTCATGTCGATCGCGGTGCGCGTCGTGCCGTCCTTGCGCACGCGAATCGCCTCGAGCGAATAGCGCGTGATCGGCTCGCCGCGCGGGGTCGACACGATCCCGCCGAGGAACTGCCCGGGTCGGATCACGATCTCGAGCGGTTCGGTCGTCGGTTCGAGGAGCCGCCGGCCGTGCAGGAAGAACCCGGGCGCGGTGACGGCGACCGTGTGCGGCCCCTCGGGCATGCGTCGGAAGGCGAATCGCCCCTTCGCGTCGCAACGCACCTCCTCGAGCGTGGCCCGGCGCTGACGCAACCGGACGATCACGTCCCGCAAGTCGCCCCCGTCCGTGCGGACGACGCGGCCACGTGGCCCGGCGCGCTCGGCCTGCTCGTCGTCGCTCGCGCGGCCATCGGTTCCGCCGCCGCTTCCGCCGTCATTTCCGCCGGCGTTTCCGGGCCTCGCCCCGTCGGATCCGCGCCCCTCCTCCACCGCCGGCGGCGGGACCGGGTCGGACGGTGCGCGGCGCCCCTCGTCGGTCGGCTCGCTCCCGCCGCCGCAGGCCGCGAGCAGCGAGACGAGGATCGCGAACGCGCACGCGGCAGCCGTGCGTCGGGCGAAGGGCGAGGGGAGCGGTGTGGGGGCGATGGGATCTCGCATGTGAGACGTCGTCGGCCGGGCGGGGCGACGAGTTCAAAGATACCCCGAGGCGGTCGGATTTGTATTACCATTTGCGCCGACCCTCGACCCTCAACCCGCTGGCAGGGATCCCATGAACCACCCGCGCACCCTCCACCGTCTCGCACTGATCGCGGTCGTCACGACGTCGTTCGCCGTGACCGCATGCGGCGACAAGCCGACGAAGAAGGCGACCGAATCGACGCCGACCGAGAAGACCGGCGCACCGGAGTCCGGCGCCCCCGCGTCCGACGCCGATACCTACCAGAGCCTCGCGGCCAAGGCGAAGGCATCGGACAGCGCGGCGGACTGGTTCGCGCTCGGCGCGTGGTGCGAGAAGACCGGCTTCAAGTCGGAGGAGAAGCTCGCCCAGCGCATCTACAAGCGTGTGATCAAGATCGATCCGAACCACGCGGAAGCTCGCGCGAAGCTCGGCTACACGCGCTACACCGGCCCGATCAAACGCTTCGCGAAGCTCGGCTGGCTCCGCGCCGACGAACTCGCGATGGCCAAACGGGCGGAGAAGGAACGCGCCGCATCCGCGAGCGGTGACCTGGACGACCCGTGGTTCGCCGCCGCCGACGAGATCGTCGAGGAGTTGAAGGCGGACAAGCACCTCGCGAAGTTCGACCTCGTCTTCGGGCGCTATCCGCCGTTCGTGATCGCGAAGGAGCGCGGCAACCGCTCCACCGACCAGTTCAAGCTGCGCACGCTCGGCGAGATGCTGCAGGCCGGCGCGAAGCACTTCCGCGACACCTTCAAGGGGCTCGACCTCAAGCCGCTCGAGGGTGTGTCGCACGAGGGCAAGCTGTCGGTGCTGCCGGTGATCTTCTTCGAGGAGAAGTACACGTTCGAGAAATACCACCTCGACATGGGCGTCGAGATTCCGCAGGGAGCCGCCGCCTACTTCATGCCGGCGAACAACCGGATCGTCTACTACGAGGGCATCGCCGAGTCGGAGCGCTTCGCGATCAACAAGATGGTCCACGAGTTGGTGCACCAACTGATCTGGTTCTACACGCCCAAGCGCACGCGTTGCCAGCTCCACTGGTTCCAGGAGGGGATCGCCGAGTTCTTCTCCGGCACCGAGCGCAAGGCGATCACGAACGAGGATGGATCGCGGTCCTACGAATACTCGTTCCAGCACAAGCTGCGCGAGCGGATGAAGGGGCTGAAGAACGCCGCGTATGACCACTGGTTCCCGTTCGAGGAACTCGTACGCATCCCGACGAAGTCCGCGCTGGATCGCCTCTGCCGCAAGAAGGTCGGCTCGTCCGATTCCGACTCGGGTCGCGCCGCGGCGGGTGCGCTCTTCTACGCGGAGGCGTGGTCGCTGTTCTGGTTCCTCTGGAACGAGGAGGGCGGCAAGTATCGCCCGGCGCTGTTCCGCTACGTCGAGATGGAACTCAACGGCGAGACCGGCTTGTCCCACTTTCGCCGCGCGTTCGAGGACCACGACATCGACGAGATCGGCCAGAAATGGACCGACTTCGTCAACGCGAGCGGCAAGTTCCTGAAGGACGTCTGATGCCCGAGCCGGGTGACGCGTGGGAGACCGTCTCCCGCGACGTGTCGTTCACGTGTCCGTATTGGCGCATGATGCACGACCGCTACCGGCTGCCGTCGGGCGACGTGACGGACTACTTCTACGTCCAGACCGGCGGCTCGACGATGATCGTCCCGGTCGACGCCGACGGTCGGGTGCTCCTGGTCCGACAGTATCGCTACCTGCTCGAGCGCATGAGCGACGAGTTTCCGGCCGGCGGCGTTCCGGTCGGCGGCGACGTCGACGCGAACGCGGTGCGTGAGCTGCGCGAGGAGTGCGGCGTCGAGGCCGACGAGTTGCGCGAGGTCGGCGCGTTCGCCCCCTACAACGGCGTCGCCGACGAGATGTGCCACGTCTACGTCGCACGCGGCCTGCGCGACGTCGGCTCCACACCCGAAGCGACCGAACAGATCGAAGTCGTCCGCTACACGCCCGACGAAGTCGCCGCCGCGATCGACGCCCGCACGATCTGGGACGGCATGACGATCGCCGCCTTCGCGCTCGCCCGCCCGCACCTCTGAGCACGCAATCGAGGGCCGATGTTGCACCGAGGTGCACCTGATGCGCCGCCAATGACCGGGATCGGGTGCAGAGTCGTCGCGCCGAGCGCCCGCAGATACGGCGCAGCGAGTCGCTAGCCGCCGAGCCAGGCGGTGAATGCGGTGTCGAGGTCGGCGAGCGGGCCGAAAAGGGCGTCGAGGTCGGGCGACTTGCCGTCACCGCTCGCGCGGACGCAACGGCCGAGTGCGCGGGGCTTCGCGCCGAGCATCCAGGTCGCGGCGGCCGTCGCGTGCAGGACGTCGTCGAGCGTCGCGTCACCGGAACGGAGCGCCATCAACGTCGCGAACGGGCGCGGCTTCGCGCGACGCACGGCGGACCGCAGCGCGTCGGGCGAACGGACCGCCGGCACATCGACCGGCATCGCGGGGTTGTCGCCCGCGGTCGTCGCGAACGCACCCTTCGCGCGCATTCCCTGCACGGCGCCGGCGATCCCCTCGGCGATCCAGAACGGCGCGTCCTCGCCCCCGGCGTAGCGCGCCGTCGTCAGTCGCGCGCAACCGTAGACGGCGAGCGAGCGCACGCGCGGGGCGATGCTCTGCCAGTCGCCGTCGACGACGATCTGCAACACCGGACGACCCGTGCGGTCGCGCGTCATGCGAAGGCCGGTGCCGTCGGGAGCGGCCCGCCCCCAACGCGGCGCACGCGGTGCCTCGTACGGGATCCACACCTGGAGCGCATTGGTGTGGGCGGCGTTCGTCACGATCACGACGCGCACCTGCGGCGCGAAGATCGCGCGCTCGCCCCGCTCCCCGAGCATCACGAGCGTGTCCCCCACCGCGTGATCGAGCGCTTCGACCAACGCGGCGACCGCATCGTCGGGGAGCGTCGACACGACGATCACCTGTCGGCCCACGCGGTGGCCGTAGTCCGTGCCGGCGAGCGCGGTCAGCCGTTGTGCCGCGGTGCGCCCGAGCGCCTCGCCGGGCTCGACCCACTCGTCGTCGATGCGCACCCAGCCCTTGGCGGCCTTGATCGCATCGCCACGACGCCACTGTCCGGCGACGTATTCCTCACCGCGCGCGCGACGCCGCGCGCCGTCCGGCGTCTCCCAGCCGACGCGATACCGCACGAGGCCGGCGCGACGGAGCAGCGCTTCGAGGCGACCGCGCTCGGCGTCGCGCGCAGCCGGACGCTCGTCCCATGCACCGTCGACGAAGACGTGCCCGAGCGCGCGGTGGGCGGGGACGTTGTCCTTGTCGAGGGCGAGGACTTCCCGACACAGCTCGGCCGCGATCGCCGCGAGCCCGCGGTCGCGACACCACGTCGCGAGGACGAGACGGCCCGACACGTCGGCCTTCTCGAGTTTCGCGCGCCGCTCGGCTGCGCGCGCTGCCGGGGTGTCGTCACCGCCTTGCTGGGACGAGGCCGGCGCGGCGATGCACGCGAGCACCACCGCGAGGACGAGGCACGACCGGCGCAGCGTGTCAGACACGCTCGAGTCGCTCGTCATTGACCGCCTCGCCCCCCGCGCCGTTTTTTTCGGCGTCCCGCCTGTGCATCGCCGCGCGGACGAACGCACCGAAGAGCGGGTGTTCCGCGATCGGCTTCGATTTGAACTCGGGGTGGAACTGCACACCGACGAACCACGGATGGTCGGCGATCTCGACGATCTCGACGAGGTCGCGGTCCGGGTTGACACCGGCGATCACCGCACCGTTCTCCTCGAAGCGCTGGCGGTAGGCGTTGTTGAACTCGTAGCGATGGCGGTGGCGTTCGACGACCTCGGCCCGCCCGTACGCGTCGGCTGCGCGGGTGCCCTCACCGAGCCGGCACTTGTAGCCGCCCAAGCGCATCGTGCCGCCCTTGTCGGTGATCTGCTGTTGCTCGTCGAGCAGCGAGATCACCGGGTCGCGCGTGACGAGATCCATCTCGGTCGAGTTCGCATCCTCGAGGCCGAGCACGCTGCGCGCGAACTCGATCACCGCGACCTGCATGCCGAGGCAGATCCCGAAGTAGGGCACGCCCTGCTCGCGGGCGTACCGCACGGCGAGGATCTTGCCCTCGATGCCGCGATCCCCGAAGCCGCCCGGCACGAGGATGCCGTCGACGTCGCCGAGCAGCGCGGCCGCACCACGATCGACGACGTCCTCGGCCTGCACCTTCACGAGGTCGATCGCGACCTCGTTGGCGATGCCGGCGTGATCGAGCGACTCGTAGATCGACTTGTAGGCGTCGTGCAGTTCGATGTATTTGCCCACGACCGCGATCCGCACGCTGCCCTTCGGGGACTTCACGCGCTCGATCATCGCGTTCCACGCGGTCAGGTCGAGCGGCTTCGGCGTCTCGAGCCTCAGACGCGAGATGATCTGATCGTCCAGTCCCTGCTCGGCGAGTTCCACGGGCACCTGGTAGATCGTGTGCTCGACGTCCATCTCGTCGATGACCGCGTCCTTCTCGACGTTGCAGAACAGCGAGATCTTCGCGCGCATTCCCTCGTCGAACCCCTGCTCGCTGCGGCAGATCAGGATGTCCGGCTGGATACCGATCTCGCGGAGCTTGGCGACGCTGTGCTGCGTCGGCTTGGTCTTCGCCTCGCCGGACGCGCGGAGATACGGCAGCAGCGTCAGGTGGATGAACAGCACGTTCGCGCGACCGACCTCGAGCGCGAACTGCCGGATCGCCTCGAGGAACGGCAGGCTCTCGATGTCGCCGACCGTGCCGCCGAGTTCGGTGATGATCACGTCGGTCGCATCGTCGTCGAGCGAGCGGATCGCCGCCTTGATCTCGTCGGTGATGTGGGGAACGACCTGTACGGTGGAGCCGAGATAGTCGCCGGCGCGCTCCTTGCGGATCACCTCGCGGTAGATCTTGCCGGTCGTGTAGTTGCAGTCCTTCGACAGCACCGCATCGGTGAAGCGCTCGTAGTGGCCGAGGTCGAGATCGGTCTCGGCGCCGTCCTCGGTGACGTAGACCTCACCGTGCTGATACGGGCTCATCGTGCCCGGATCGACGTTGATGTAGGGATCGAGCTTCTGCAGGGCGATCTTCAGCCCACGGTTCTCGAGCAGCATGCCGACCGCCGCGCACGTGATTCCCTTGCCGAGCGACGAGACCACGCCGCCGGTCACGAAGATGTGCTTCGTCATGCATCCTCCCTCTCAGACGCCCCCGCCCGCACACATCCGTGCCGGGCCATGAAGAGGTCGTAATCCTCACGCGTGTCGATCCCCGCATGTCCCGCGTGCCAGGCCACGACGTGAATCGCCATGCCGTTGTCCAACGCGCGCAACTGCTCGAGGCCTTCGGTCCGTTCCAGCGCCGACGGCGTCCACTCGGCGAACTCGAGCAGCGCGGGGCGACGAAACGCGTAGATGCCGACGTGCAACCGCGGAGCGATCGCATCGTGTCGGCGTTCGGGCGGGACCGCATCGGCGTCCCGGTGGAACGGGATGCGGGCCCGAGAAAAATAGAGTGCTCGGCCGCTGGAATCCACCACGACCTTCACCGCGGCCGGGTCGTCGGCTTGCGCGACGTCCTCGAACGGGACGGACGCGGTGAACAGGTCGGCCGACGGGTCGGCTTCGGTGGCGTCGATCAGCGCGTCGATCAGCCCGGGGTCGACCTCCGGCTCGTCGCCCTGGACGTTGACGACGACGTCGGCGTCGCTGTCGCGCGCGACCTCGGCGACCCGGTCGGTGCCGGAAGCACACGACGGCGAGGTCATGACCGCCTCGTAGCCGTGCGCGCGGACCGCCTCGGCGATCCGGTCGTCGTCGGTCGCGACGACGACCCGGCCGACGTGCGACGCCGCCGCGGCTCGGTCGGCCGTGTGCACGACCAGCGGCTTGCCGGTCTCGGCGAGGAGCAGCTTCGCGGGCAGGCGGGTCGAGGCGAAGCGAGCGGGGATGACGACCAGGGCACCGGACGGGGTCGCGGCGTCCCGGGGCAACTCAGCGCCCCCCGCGCAGACCGGGTTGGTTGAGCAAGTCGGAGATCGTCTTGCCGCTCGAGTCGACGCGAAGCGCCAGATTCTGGTTGCTCACCGCGCGGATCACCCGGCTCATGTCGCTGATCGCCTGCACCTGCTCGCGGCCACCCGGCTGCAGGCCCATCTTGTGCAGCTCCACCATCCGAAGCGTCGGCTCGCCGCCGCGCATCAGCAGCAGCGTACGACGCGTGCTGTCGGGCAGCTCGGTCGCGGTGTTGCCGACCGGGCGCGCGTACTCGAAGTAGTCGCGCTGGCGCATGAACGCGACGACCTGCCCGACCGTCTCGTCGTCGACGACCTTGTGGGTCATCGGCAGTCGGCCGGCCTGCTTCGCGCGCTGGGCGCGCTCGTTCGACGCGTTCGACAACGTGAAGTAGAGCGGGGGCTTGCTGCGGTAGTCGACGAGCTCGATCGTGATCGGCGCGACCTTGCCGGTCGCGTCCTTCGCGAGTTCGGGCTCGAAGTCGTCGAGGGTCGAGGAGCCGCAGCCGGAAGCGACGAGCAACGCCGCCGCGAGCACGAGCCACAGCGGATACGACGGTGCGTACGAGACCGTGGCGAACGGGGGGGATCGGAGCATGGGGCACCTCGCGCGAGACCTCGCGAATCGTACGGCGTCACCGCCGGACTGTCAACCGCCGGAGCCGGCCGACGTGCGGCTTGCCAACGGCGATTCTCGTGTGTATAAGAACACCGCCCTTGGAAACCGAGCGGAGTCGTTCTCCGCTTCCGACGCCCACCACTCTTCCGACGGCCGTGGTGAAGACGGTCCCGGAAGTCTGTCCCGAGAGCGGGACGAACCGATCACGGCCGGGATTGAGACGGCCGCCGAGGACGGGCCCCTTCGTGGGTCCGCAGCGGGAGGAACGGGCTCACGTGCCAGCTTCGAAGAAACTGACTTGGCGTCGTGCGATCGTCTACACGGCGATCCTCGCGCTGATCGCCTTCGCCTTGATCTCGCGACCCCACCCGTGGTTCTTCGCCGCGGGCGTCGTGCTGATCACCGTCGGGGAGATCATCCGTATCTGGGGCACCGGGCACCTCGAGAAGAACCAGCGACTGGTCACCTCGGGCCCCTACGCGCACGTGAAGAACCCCCTCTACCTCGGCACCCTGCTCATCATGTTCGGGTTCGCCGCCTCGGCGACGCATCCGGGCGAGGTGAGCATCTGGGTCTTGTGCGGACTGCTGCCGTTCGGACTCGCGTGCTACTTCCTCTACTACTTTCCGAAGAAGAAGCGCATCGAGTACGACCGCCTCCGCCGCCGCTTCGGCGACGACGCGGAGGACTACATCCGCAGCGTGCCCGACCTGGTCCCCCGTCTCACTCGCTTCAAGCACGCGGAGAACCGCAAGTGGCGGTTCGACCTCGTCGTGCACAACAGCGAGTTGGAGACCGCGGCGCTGTGCGCGCTCGGTCTGCTGATCATCGGCAGCAAGTTCATCTGGCGCTGATCGCGCCGGTTCGAACGCGGTTTTCCCCCGCTCTCCGCCCGAAACGCCACCCCGGGTTTCGCGCTTCGACGTCGTCGTGACGACATGAAACGTGCGCTGCCTTCATGCGACCCATGCGCACGCACGACGAATCGATGCACGAAATATTGTGTCGTATCGGTCTTGACGCGAAAGATATGGATCCCTATCCTTTCTCGCGATTCACCGAGGGCGGTCTTCTTTGGGTTTCTGAAGGCGACAGAAGCCGTCCGGTCCATGTGGGAGGCGGTTGATGGACCGAATCGAAAAGATCCTCGTCTTCGTTGTCGTGGCGACGATCGTAGTCATCGTCACGATTGCGTTGACCACCGGCGGTCCCGGTGAGACGGATGAAAGCGAAGCGGCCAAGAGCGCAAACGCGAGCGATCGCGGCGTTGATGGCTCAGCGAATGGCTCAGCAGCGGTCGGCGGCCCCACGGGCGGCACGGACGCAGGCACCTCTGACGGCGGCGCCGGCTACGGCGACGCGACCGGAGGTGCATTGAAAGGCGATGGTCTGGAGGGAGACCACGCCGACCTCGACTCCCCCGTCGTTCGCGACGGCGGAAGCGAGAACGCGTCGGGTTCGGACGGACGCGCCGCCGCGGGCGGTGGCGGCCGACCGACGAACCCGCCCTCTGCTACGCCCGGGGGAATCCCGTCGGGGCCCGAATCGGGCCGTCACGGCGGCGTTTCCGGGCGCTCAGGGAGCGAGGGCACCGTGCCGAACGCGTCGACCGTGCGGCGAGGGAGTGGGATCGACAATGATCCCGCTCCCATCGACGCTCGCGGGATCGGCAAGGGCCGGGTCGCATCGAACGCGGTGCCGAACTGGCTCGACCCAGGCGCCACGGGCGAACCGGCGGCCACCAGCTACGTCGTCCGCAAGGACGACAGCTACTGGAAGATCGCCGAGCGCGTCTACGGGGACGGCAAGTACTTCAAGCGACTGGTCGACGCCAATCTCGACGTGCCCGCGTCCCGGATGCGGCCCGGCATGACGATCGTCGTGCCGGCGTTCGAGTCGAAGGCGAAGGCGACGATCAAGCCGTCTCTCGTCACACACGGCACGAAGCCGGACGCCGGTCGCAAGCCGGATGCTGCGAAGAGCGGTGTCCGCGTGATCCGGCTCGGCAAGGGCCAGACGGTCTACGGCTTGCTGCGCGAGAACAAGATGGAACGCAAGTTCCGCGAAGTGCTCGCACTCAATGGCCTGACCGAGGCAGCCGCGACCGACCTCGCGGTCGGTCACCCGATCAAGCTGCCCGTTCGGTAGTCCTCACGGCCAAGAGGGCGTCTGCGTGACGGTCGACCTGACCGTCGCGCGCCTCGCCCAGACAGCGAATCAACGAAGTCACGGGTTCCAGGCAAATAGTATGTGAAACCGGTTCCCTATCACATTCTCTTCCCTTTGCGGACTTGAATGAGAGTATTATTTGATGCCCTTCCTGGGCCCGTGACTCTTTCTTCTGCTCGCTCCTCCGCCCGCCTCGTTCACGGCACCTCGACGAACTCGTTCGTCCCGTTCGGCAGCGACAACCGGTGCTCGATGTGCTTGTCGACGCCACCCTGTCGATACTCGACGCGGATCGCGACACGGCGACTCGCCGGCACCTGAAACGCCTTGAACGCACCGACCGGCCCGCGCGCGAGTTGGATGCCGTCGCACACGATCTTCGCGACCGGCTGCTCGATCGGCGGCGCACCCGCAGGCTGTTTCACGACGATCGTCGCGTGCGCACCGTCGCGGAGCACGATCGTGCGCGTCGTCTCGGCACCGGCGGTCACCGCGAACGGGCCGTCGAGCGCGTAGCGTTTCTGGTCGCGGACGATCGCGATGTAACGGCCCTCGGCGATCGGTCCGAACCGCGCCGAGCCGTCGCGCAACTCGCGCGCTTGCGTCGTCGCGGCCTCGTCGAGCCCCCAATCGACCGACCGCAGTTCGACGGTCGCGGCGACCGGCTTGCCGTCGGGGCCCGTCACGGCGATCGCGACGTTCCCGGCGACCGTCAGGCGTAGCTCGACCGTCGTGTCGTCCGCGGCGACGTCGGTCCATCGGCTGTTGCCCAGTTCGCCGGTGCCGAGCGCCCGCACGCGGTGTGCGCCCGAGGGCACCGGACCGACCGCGAAGGTCCCGTCGGCGGCGCTCCGCGCGGTGAGCCCGCCCGGCCACGACCCCTCGACGGGAATGCCACCCGCCGGCGCCCCACGCGGACCGAGCACGCGGCCGCGAATCGTCCGCCCGGTTTCGAGGCGTATTTGTGAGGTCGCGACCTCTCCGTGCTTGTCGATTCGAACGGTCGCGACCGCCGCCGCGAATCGGGCACCGGCCGGTGGGGACGCGACGAGTCGCCACGCGCCGAGCGGAACCCCATCGATCGCGAACCCACCGTCGTCGGCGGTCTCGGCGGTTCGCGAGTAGCCGTCGACCGACAGGGCGACGTCCGCCGTCCCGCCGAGGGTGATCGTCGCGCCCGCGACCGGTGCGCCGCCGGCCCCGAGGACGGTCCCCTGCAGCACGCCCGCCGGCCGAAACGGCAGCTGGATCTCCCGTCGCTCACCGGGGCCGAGGGCGAGGGTCGCCCCATAGCGAGCCGGACCGCCGAAGCCGCCGAGTGCGTCCACGACGAGCGGCACCGCGCTGGGTGCGCTCACCTCGAATCGGCCGTCGGCTCCGGTGACGACGCCGATCGGCGGGACGATCACGGCAAACCCCTCCGGATCGGGTAGCGGTGACTCGGTCGCGATCGCGACTCGCACCGAGACGCCCGCGACCGCGGTCGTCGTCGGATCGCGGACGATGCCGGTGATCGTCGCGGCCGCCGGCAATGCGATGCGGCCGACACCGTCGCGAGTCGTCACGCGCGCGATGCCGGTCACGAACCCCGGCGCCTCGACGCGGACCGACACGCCGATCGGTGCCGACGCGCGGCCGTCGGCGTCGGTGCGCCACGTCCGGTCCCCGTGCGCGAGCGTCGCGCCGGCGATCGCCTTCGACGTCGCACGCGACACGACCCGCACCGGGGCGACCGCCGTCTCCGGCGCCGCAGTGTCCGGCCCATGCGGCTGCGGGGCGGTCTTCTCGGCCGCTTTCTTCTCGGCCGGCGGGGCCGGCGACGCGCGCCCCGGGTCGGATGGCTCCTGGGTGTCGCCACGTGCCGGGCCGACCGTCGCCGGCCCGTCCCCCGAGAGCAACACGAACGCGGTCGCACCAGCTGCGATCGCCAGGACGAACAGAACGAGAGCGATCGGACGCATCGACGGGGCTCCTCAATGGCGCCGCGCGATCACGCGTCGGCGTCTGGCTTGCGCAGTTCGTAGCGCTCGATCTTCTTGTAGAGGTTCGAGCGCTGCATGCCGAGCAAGTCCGACGTGCGCTTGATGTTCCACCCGTTCACGTCGAGCTTGCGACGGAAGAACATCGCTTCGGACTTCTCTTTGAACTCCTCGAACGTCTCGACCGAGTCGATCAGGCTCCACACGGTGTCCGCGGTCTTCGCGAGAAAGCGCTCGATGTCGCCGGCGTCCAGCGTGTCGGCCGGCCCGAGGATCACGAAGCGCTCCACGACGTTGCGCAACTCGCGGATGTTGCCGCGCCACTCCCGGCCGCGGAGCACCGCGAGCGCCGCGTCCGTCAGCGTCGGCGCCGGGTGCACGCCGTTGCGGCGCGCCGCATCGTGCAGGAAGTAGTCGACGAGCGCCGGGATGTCCTCGGTGCGCTCGCGCAGCGAGGGCACGCGGATCGGCACGACGTTGAGGCGGTAGTAGAGATCCTCGCGGAATCGTCCCTCCGCGACCTCCTCCTGGAGGTCCTTGTTCGTCGCCGCGATCACCCGGACGTCGAAGTGCATCGTCTCGCTACCGCCGACGCGCTCGACCTTGCGCTCCTGCAGCACGCGGAGGACCTTCGCCTGACTCTCGAGCCCCATGTCGCCGACCTCGTCGAGGAACAGCGTGCCGCGATCGGCCTGCTCGAATTTCCCGGCCTTGTCGCGATCGGCGCCGGTGAACGCGCCCTGCACGTGTCCGAACAGCTCGCTCTCGATCAGATCCCGCGGAATCGCCGCACAGTTCACGTCGACGAACGGCCCGTCGCTGCGTCCGCTCAACTCGTGGATCCTGCGGGCGACGAGTTCCTTGCCGCTGCCGTTGTCGCCGACGATCAGCACGCCCGCGTCCTTCGGCGCCACCCGGTCCACGTCGGCGAGCATCGCCCGCAACGCCGGACTCTCGCCGACCATCCGGTAGCGACTCGCGATCTCGCGCCGCATCTGGCTGTGGCGCAGCGCGTTGCGCACCGACACGAGCAGCCGGTCGCGCTCCAGCGGCTTGTCGATGAAGTCGAACGCGCCGTGCTCGGTCGCCGCGATCGCGGTCTCGACGTCGCCGTGCCCGGACACCATGATCACGTCGAGGTCAGGCCGATCGCCGCGGATGCGTTCGAGCAGCTCGATGCCCGTCATCCCGGGCATCACGACGTCGAGCAGGACGAGGTCCGGCTCGAACGACGGCAGCGTCGCGAGCGCCTCCTTCGCATCCGCGCACTTGGCGATCTGATGCCGCTCGTATTGCAGGATCAGCTCGAGGGAGTCGCGGATCCCCGCCTCGTCGTCGACGACCATGATCTTCGCCATCGGATCAGGCTACCAAGCGACGGGGCGGGGTCAACGGGGGCCGGCCGTTACCGGACGACGCGCGTGAGGGGGTTCGTCGCGTTGACGGTCAAACCGTTCTGCACGATCGCGTGCACGCACACCTGGAGGCCGCGCGGCGCAAACGGCGGCACCGAGATCGACGCGCTCGCGTTGCCGGCGTTGTCGGTCACGCCCTGGAAGCCCGAGAAGATCGCCGGGTTCGGCGCGGGGAACGACAGCAGGAACAGCGGATCGATGTCGAGCGCGATGTGCACCGGCCCGAAACCGAACCCGCGGTTCGTCGTGAACGACGCGGCCATCCAGTAGGAGGCCGACGGATTCGCCGCATCGCTGAGCGAGATCGGCCACGTCTGGCCGCTCGTCATCGCCGGGGCCGACAGCAGCGGGCCGAGCGGCGGGGTCTGCGGGGTGATGTGCACCGGCACCCAGTGATCGGTCCACGGCACGTTGGTGTTCACCGGGCGGTGGGCGATCTTCATGTAGTAGGTGCCGGGGGCGACCGGCGCCCGGTTCGAGTCCCGCCCGTCCCAACCGAGGTTCGTGTACGGGCTGTTCGGCCCGACGACGACGAGGAGCAGGATGCACGGGCCGGGACCACGAACGACCGGGCCGATCGGGCTTCCGGCGCGAATCTCCTCGGGACACGCGCTGCGCAACTCGGTCGGTACGGTCGCCTCGATGTAGGTGAAGACGTTGCTCCCCTGCGGCACGGGGCCTTTCACCTCGACCGACAGCTGGGTCGTGGCGGTGGCACCGAGGGCGAGGAGCGTCGCGAGGGCCGCGACGGCAGGACGGATGTTCATGACGGGACCTCCGGATCGGGTAGCCGACCGCAGGGTGCGGCCGGCCCTACATCATCGCCCAAATGCGCGACGATGGCGACCCGGTGACCGAAGTCGGCGCCGGAGCCCTACCCGAAGATGTCGTCCAGCGCGTCCTGTGCGCCGGTCGAGAAGCCCTGATCGAGGTTCTCGCTGTCGCGAGGCGGTGCGCCGAGGCGACGCTCGAAGACCTCGGTCAGCTCCTTGGCCGTCTCGTTGGCGTAGAGGCGGACCATGCCGAGCGTGGTCTTGTCGTCGAAGATCACGGTCAGCAGCGTGCGATCACCGACCAGCGCGAGCTGGATGTTGTCCCGCTTGCCCTGGTGGAACATCACCGTGAACTCCGTCTCGCCGAGCAAGCGCGCCATCTCCTTGGTCGCGGCGAAGCTGCCGGCGACGAGCGCGCAGATCGTGTCGAGGTCGAAGCTCGAGGTGTTGCCCCGCTTCGTGACCATGTGGCCTTCCTTGTCGACGAGCAGCGCGCACTTCGCGGCGCTCGCGTCGAGGAAGTCGCCCAGGATCTCGTCGATCCGGGCGATGTCCTCGCGGTAGAAGACCAGGCGCTCTTCGCGCAAACGCTGGTCGGACTTCGCCTGTCCCATTCGCGGGTTCCCCTTTCGCGCCGGCGTCGGCTCAGAAGTTCAGGCCGAGCTGCGCTCGGAACACCCAGGCCGCGGCACCCGCGCCGATCAGCACGAGCAAGACGATGATCGTGACCATCAGACCGCGGTTGCCGGACGATGCCGCCGGTGCGGGCTGTGCCTGCTGTGCCGGTCGCGGACGCGGAGCCGAACGCGGGCGCGGTGCCGACGTCGCGGCAGCCGCCGCGGGTTGGCGAGCCGCGGGCTGCGGTGCACGCCGCATCGGCGTACGACCCGAGCCACCCTCCGGCGGCGCCATCCCGCCGCCGGCGGCCGGTGCGCCACCGGCACCCGGTGCGCCGCCGACCGGACGGCTGATGCGCGAAGCACCGCCACCGCCGCCGGTGCGAGCCGGTGCCGCGGTCGCTGCCGCCGCGGCGGGTGCCGCAGCAGGCGTCGCGAGCGCTGCCGGTTCGGCTGCCTCACTCGGCGCCGCCGAGCTGCCGCCACGGTTGAGGCTCTCGAGCACGAGCGCACTCAGTGCCTTCAGCGTCGGGAAGACGCCCTCGCCGGTGATCGCGACGGCCTCGAACGTCGGAACGCCGAGCGGGTTGAGCTTCTCTTCGAGCTCTTCCTTGTCCATCGCGTCCGGCAGGTCGCGCTTGTTCCACTGCACGACGACGGGGACGTCTTTGATGTCCTTGCCGTACTCCTGCAGGTTCTCGACGAGGTTGTTCCAACTCTCGATGTTGTCCTTGAGCTTCGAGCGCGACGAGTCGGCGACGAAGATCACGCCGTCCGCCCCCTGCAGCACGAGCTTGCGGGTCGAGTTGTAGTAGACCTGGCCGGGCACCGTGTAGAGCTGGAACTTCGTCCGCATGCCCGCGACGTTACCCAAGTCGAGGGGCATGAAGTCGAAGAACAGCGTGCGATCGCCTTCGGTCGCGATGCTCGTGAGGTCGCCCTTGTTCTCCTGCGGAGCTTTCTTGTGCACGATCTCCAGGTTGGTGGTCTTGCCACTCATCCCCGGTCCGTAATAGACGATCTTGCAATTCACTTCCCGCAGGGCGAAGTTGATCTGCACCATTGCCGGGACTCCCCCTATGCTTCGTTCGCCGAAGCGGTAAAACGACCAACGCGCCGGATTCGCGCCGCGGCGCTCTCGATCTCTATCATCGTCGCGTCTGGGTTGATCGTGCGGTCGAGCACGACCACCAGCGCGGCCACATCCAAGTCGTAAAGAACGATTCGACCGTACTCCGCATCGAGCACGAGGCGCTTGTGCCCCTCGATCCCGCCCTCGCGAAGCGCGGAACGTACCTTCGCCGAAATATCCGTTGCGAGCGCCCCGAGCAGATCGCGGTCTTCTTCTCGAAGCAGGCTCGCGGCAGCGACGACACCGTCCTCGGTGACGACGAGACTGCCTCGTACGCCGAGCTCTTGGTTCAGGTTGTCAAGAACGTCCTGCACGAGAGCCCTTCCGCTTCTGTCCGAAGACGCCATCGAAAAAGGCGTCCACATGCCGCGCCACCGCTCCGAAAGACGCGCTCCCCTCGAGGAGCAGCGCGATTTCGACGCCGTGGGTACGACGCAGGACGATCCGCCCGAAGGACCCCTCGAGGAATCCCTTGGCGAAACCGCCCATATCCATCTTTCGGGACGAGGCTTTGGCGGCCTTGAGAATTTTCGCTGCTGCTTCTCGGAACGATTGACCCGAGGCCTGGGGATTCTCCCGGGCCTCGACGACGCCGTGCTCGTCAGAAGCGACGTACAGGGCGACCACCTCGCGAATCGCGAACAGCGCCATCGTGCCGCGACGCAGCACGGTGAGATCGACGGACGGGGCCACCGACTCCTCCTCGTCGACGCCGCGGTCGGCGTCGTGGAAGTCGTACGGGGTGCTGCGCTTGCGCTCCGCGACGCGCAGCAGCGACGCGACGTCACCCTCTTCGACCGGGCGCGCCCCGACCTCCGAGATCAGGTCCCGCAGGTGGGCGTCCTCGGGCGTCTCCTCGGCGAGGTGCAGCAGGTGCGGCAGCGCACGCGAGTTCGCTCCGAGCGCCGCGTAGATCTCGGCGAGTTGCAGGCGCGCCTTGTAGTTCTCGGGGTTGATCTGGATCGCCTGCTCGAGGTTGTCGATCGCGATCTTGCCGTCACGGGCCATCAGCCCGCTGCGGAACCGCCCCGCTCGGATCTCGCCGATCACCAGGTAGGGGTTCTCGTCGCCGGGAAAACGCCCCTTGCACTCCTCGGCGATCCGCTCGGCCTTGTTCAGCTCTCCGAGTTCGCGAAAGACGTCGGCCAGGCGCGCATAGAGATACGGGTCGGGTCGGCGACGGATGCTCTGCCGCAGGCCGCGGACGCGTTCACGCAGGTTCTCCTTCTGGATCGCCTGGCGTAGCGCGAGCAACCGATCGTTCGTCGGAAAGTCCTGTAGACCCTCTTCGACGATCGCGAGCGCGTGGTCGGCCTCGCCGGCAGCGAGGTGACGCTCTCCGAGCGTCGCCCACGCCGTCGGGGACGGGTGTTTGCGCGTCTGGCGGAGTTGCCGACTCCGGCGCATCTGCGCGAAGAGGTCCTTGCCCAAGCCCTTCACTCGTCTACTCCTACGCTCCCGCGTTGCCCCCGCTTGCCCGGTCCTTATCGGCGCTCCGCGGCCACTCCTTGATGCCGTTACTCGAACAGGTAGATCCGGCCGGCGGTGGTCGTGACGACGATCGCGTCGCCCCAACGCACCAGGCCGCCGCGAATCGGCTCACCGAGGTCCGTCGCCCACAACTCCTCGAGCGATGTGCCGTCGAACATCCGCACGACACCGTCCTCGCCGCCGACGTAGAGGCCGTCGGGACCGATGACCGCACCGCCGGCGAGCGGCGTGCCGTTGCCGGTCGACTCGGCGAGGCGCGCACCGTCGGAGAGGCGCAGCCGGACGATCGCACCGTCGCCGAGCGTCACGTAGACCGAGCCGTCAGCGACCACCGGCGCAGCGCGGGTCGCGCCGCCAGCGCGCGCGCGCCATCGCGGCTCGAACGTGTCGACGTCGAACACGTGCACGGCACCGGTTCGGGTCACGACGACGAGCGCGTCGTCGGCGATCACCGGCATGCCGACCGGAATCCCGTCGGTGTCCTGCACGCCGACCAGCTCGCCGCTCGTGGGATCGATCGCAATCAGGTCGCCCGAGGGACGCCCGATGAACACACGTCGATCGCTCGCCACCGGATGCGTCGAGAACGGTCCGTGCGACGCGCGCCACACCGGCGCACCGGTCTCCGCGATGACACCGACGACGGCGCCGCGGGCGCCGGCCGCGATGACGAGCGGGCCGCGGAGAAGCGGGCGCCACGAGAAGTGCTCGTCCTCCTTGGCGAGCACGCGCCACTGCTGTTCCCCGTCGACCGGGTCGAGGCGGAAGAGACCCGTCTCGACGCTGCCGGTGAACACCGCGTCGGCCGACTGGCACGGGGCGGTCGCGTTGTCGTTGAGGCCGGTGAATCGCTTGCGCCACAACACGGTGTGCGCGCGCAGGTCGACGCAGACCAGCCGACCGTCCCGCCCGCCGATCACGCCGCGGTCCCCGTGGATGTCGGGCGCCGAGCCGAGGCGTTGGCCGGCCTCGATCCGCGCGGTGGCCGACTTCGCGAGCACGATGCGCTGCATCGGCGCGTCGGTCGCACGGATGCGAACGGTCTTCGGCGAGCGTCCGGGGGCGGTCACGGTGATCGACGTCGTGCGCCCGATCGGAATCGCGACCGTCGTCGGCGTCGGCGCATCGATCGGCTCCTCGTCGACGAAGAGGCGGGCGCCCGGCGGGTCGGTGACGAAGCGAACCGGCGCGAGGACGCCGCGCTGGCGAACCTCTTCGGGCCGCTCTTCGACGAGTTCGCGATAGATCGCGAATGCGTCATCCACGCGCCCGGCCGCGTGCGCCGCTTCGGCCCGGTCGACGAGCGCGTCGAACGTGCGGACGTGCTCGCGCACGTCGCCGAGGTTGCGCTCGAGGTTGAACTGCGTGCGCCACCGCTCGCTGCCTTCGCTGAGGTCGTCGACCCGTTCGAGGAGTTCGAGCGCACGCGGGAGATCCTTGATCGCGATCGCCTGCTGCGCCTCCTCGAACAGCGCCGCCGCCTTCTCGAGGTTCTGCCGGATCTCGCCCTTGCGCGCCTCGGCGTGGCGTTCGAGCGCACTCTCGTAGTCGTTCGCCTGCTTCGCGATCCCGGCGATCCGCGCCCGCGCGGACTGCGCGGAACGGCTGAACGGGAATCGGTCGACGAACTCCTGCAGACGCCGTTGCGCCGCGTCGTAGTGTTTCTCTTGGATCAGCGGACGGACGTCGAGCTCCGCGAGTTCGCGCGACGCGATCCGATCGTAGTAGACGTACGCACCGGCGAAGACGCACAGATACGCACTCGAGCGGACGACCCCGTTGCGACGGCGGCGGCGACGCCGCTTGTCTTGACGCTCCTGGTCGATCTCGTCGAGGATACGCGAGACGTCCTTGCGATCGGGTGCGAGCGCGAGCACTTGACGGTAGATCTTGGTCGCGGCCGGTCGATTGCCGTCGCGCAGTCGACGCTTGCCGATCTCCTCGAGCTCGGCGACCGCCTCCTGGTGACGCTCGGCGGCGAGCAGCAGCTCGATGAGCTGCGTCCGGTTGCGCTCGACGTCGATCCGCGAGCGGATCAAGCGCTGCAGCAGGTCCACCGCCTTGTCGGACTGGCGGATCTCCGCGTAGATCTGAACGAGGAGGCGCGATTGCTCGACGACCTCGACCGACTGCAGGTCGTGCGACTCGCCGTAGCGCAGGTGCAGCCCGATCAGTCGCCCGAGCGTGTCGATGTCGGTCGGGATCAGGCGCAGGCAGGTCTGCAGATACTCGCAGCTCTGCGCGATCGACGCCTCCTTGAGGTAGTGCTCGGCGAGCTTGCGGTATTGATCCACCGCCTGGAGCGGCTCGTCGAGGCGTTCGAGAATCAGCGCCGTGCGCAGCAGCGCCTCGACGTCGGACGGCTCGTGCTCGAGGAGGCGCCGGAACAGCCGGTGCGCGTCGTCGAGGTGCCCCGCCTGGAGGTGACCGTTCGCGAGTTCGCGGAGTTGGTCCGGACTCAGCGGCTCGATGTAGCCCTCGCGCAACAGCTCGGCGAGGTGGCTGCACACGCGATACGAACCGAGGCCAGTGAACTCGACCACCTCGGCGACGTCGCGGCTCCCGTCGAGCGCCATCAGCGCTTCGTAGCGCTCCGGCGGCATGCCGTCGTCCCCGACGGTCTCGGGCAGGTAGACCTGGTAGTAGATCTCGTCGTCGCGCGGGATCGCGTCGCGGATCGCCTCCCACTCGTCGAGGCGCTGGCTGCCCTCCATGATCACCTCTTCGACGGAGAAGAAGAAGTGATCGCGCTCCGCGGGATCGAGCCCGCCGAGGAACTTCTCGGTGGCGCCCTCCTCGAACTCGAACCGCGCATTCGTGATGAAGAAGAGGTCGAGCAGTTGCGCCTGGATCCGCTCGCGCACGACGTCGAGCACCCACTCGTGGTCGATCAGTCCGTAATCGCGGAACGCGTCGACGAGGCGCTGACCCGGACGCTCGTACATCTGCCGTGCGGCGTCCAAGTCGCCGTCGGCGATGTTGCGTCGCTTGACGATGTAGTCGAGCAGTTCGTCGTCGTTGAGGTCGAGGATCGGCAGCATCGTGAGCCCACGACGACCGAAGAGCACCGAGCGGGTCTCGCGCCCGCCGACGTCGATCACCAGACAGCCCTCTTTTTGGTTGAGGGACATCATCTGGAAGACCTGGGCCAGTTCGATGCTGGTGAGGTCCCCCTTGATCGCCATGACTCTCTCCGCCTCGTACGCGATTGCCGCTCCCCGGGTACCGCCCGGAGATCCCCTTCAGCTATCGGCATGCACCCGGAGCGGCTGGAGAATTCGGGCGCCGGTCTGCCGCGGCGGCGGCGGCGGCCGGAGGGGATCCGCACAACCCGCTACCAGAAAGTCAGTTACGCCGACCCGGCCGGCAGGGCGTCGCGAACGGCGATTTCTCGTTCGCATTGCCGTCAGTCCGTGGTTACCCTTGGGATGTCGGTTTCGAACCCCGAGTCGAGAAGTCGCGGAGTCCCGAGCAATGGAGCGATCCCAGGCGGCCGAGCCTCCGGCCGATCGTCGTAACACGCTGCACGGCAAGGGGTCCGGCCAGACGGGACGCCGCGTGCGCGCCCTGTTCGACCGCTACGTCGCGAAGCCGGCCCTGCTGTTCGCCGGCTCGTGCCACGCACGCTGGCGGCGATTCGACTCGGCGGTGGCGTGCTTCGCTCGCGCGGTCGCGATCGACCCGGACAGCTTCGCGGCCCGGGTACGGCTCGGCACGGTCTACTGGATCCGCCGGGAATACGACGAGGCCGAGCGGCAGTTCATCGCCGCACAGCGGATCGACCCCAAGCGCTTCGACCGGAGCAACCTCCCCGCGGCCTACGCGCTCGGTGGCCAGCTGCCGCATTTCGGCCCGACGCGTCCGAGTGCGGCCCCGGAGGAACCCGTCGGCTCCGTGATCGACGAGAGCCCGGCCGAGGAGCCCGCGGACGTCGACCACGATCCGTTCGACTTCGGCACGTCCGAGCTGTTCGAGGACGCCGTCTTCGAGGACGGCTTCGAGCTGTCGATCTTCGACGAGGAGACCGAGTTTCTCCACGGCGATTTCTCCAGCTACGACGAGTGGAAGCGCTTCCAATCGCTCCCGCCGATCACGCCGGAAGAGATCCGCAACGTCGACTGGGACCGCATCCTCCCCGACCTGCGCTGAGCCGCCGCGGCGAGCGACCGTTCGCCGCCGTTTGACTTCACCCGCCCACGGCGGTAACTTTCGCGCATTCCCCGCATCGTGGCGGCATGCCCTGGATGGAGTAGTCGAATGCGCCCCAACGATCGCAAGTACACCGAATCCCACGAGTGGGTCCGCGTCGACGGCGACGTCGCGACGATCGGCATCACCGACTTCGCGGTGGAGCAGCTCGACGAGCTGGTCTACCTCGACCTGCCCGAGCCGGGCGACAGCATCACCAAGGGCGAGCCGTTCGCGGAGGTCGAGAGCGTCAAGGCGCAGTCCGACATCTACGCGATGCTCACCGGCGAGGTGATCGAGACCAACGAACCGCTCGCCGACGATCTCGAGGTCCTGATGAAGGACCCGTTCGCGAAGGGCTGGATGATCAAGGTCAAGGTCGAGAACCCGGGCGAACTCGAGACCGGCCTGAAGTCCGCCGAGGACTACGAGAGCTACGTCAAGAGCGCGAAGTAGCCGGCCGGGCGGGGGCGTCCATGGCGACGCGACCGTGACGCGGCTGCGGGGCGAGCGGTGGGCGCTGCTCGCGTTGCTGGCGTTCGTCGTCGCGACGCGCGTCTCGTTCGTCGTCGCCGGGGACGAGGGCGCCGTGGCCGCGCCGATCGTCGACGACGGCTTCTACAACCTGACGATCGCTCGCAACGTCGCCGAGGGACGCGGCTTCACGTTCGACGGCGTGGAAACGACCACCGGCTTCCATCCGCTCGTCGTCGCCACGACCGCCCCGATCTTCGCGCTCGTGCCGGACCGAACGACCGCGCTGCGCATCGTCGTCGCGGTGTGGATCGCGCTCACGGTTCTGCTCGCGTGGCTCTTGTTCCGCGCGGTCCGCTGCATCGGCGGCCCAGGCCCCGCGCTCTGCGCCCTGCTGATGTTCGCCACCGGCGGCGCGCACGGCATCGTCGTCAACACACTCAACGGCTGCGACACGGTGTTCGGCGGCATCCTGCTGCTCGCCCTCGTCTGGTTCTACCTCGCGCGCGTCCGGCCCGAGCCGACGCTCCCCGTCGGCCGGGTGATCGCGCTCGGCGTGCTCGCGGGCAGCCTCGGCTGGGCCCGCCTCGACCTCGGGCTGTTCGCAGCGGCACTCGGCGTCGATCTCGCGATCACCCGGCGCGGTGACGTGCGGTCGCTCCTCGCCTACGGGCTCACCGGACTGCTGACGATCGCACCGTGGTTCGCGTTCAACATCGTGCAGACCGGCCGGCCGATGCCCGAGAACGGTCGCGCGGTCACGGCGATCTCGGTCGCGTCGGCGTGGGAGGAGATGCGCCTCGCCGCCGACGGCTTCCACGGGCTCGTCGTCGCGAACGCCGGCGGCGGACTGCCGCGCTACGATCCGCCGGACGTCTCGCCCACGGCGCCGCCGCCCGGATTCCGCCGCGCGATGACGATGCACGCGGGGCTGTCGCTGATCAAGGAGATGCCGGTCACCGGCGTCGTGGCGACGTGGATCGGCGGGGTTGCCGACCGCGTCGGCCCGAAGACGTCGCACGCAGTGCGAAGCGATGGCCTCCCGCTCTACGGCTCGCTCGCACTCGCCGGCCTGCTCGCGATCGGCCTGGCGATCCGCGGGCGCCGACGCGAGGATGCGGCACTCCATTGGCTCGTCGTCGCGGGGTTGGCCGTGTTTCTCGCGTATCCGCTCGTCGTCTTCGGCCAGTGGTTCTACGGCCGCTACTACTTCCCGCTCGTGCTCGTCTCGCTGCTCGCGACGCCGCGGATCGCTCGGGTCTTCGGCATCCGGCGCTCCCGGGTCGTGACGATCGGGCTGGTCGCGCTGTTCGGCGGCGCGTTCGCGATCGACCCGACCAACCGGTCGCTGTTCGCCCCGGCCCCACGTCCGTTCTACGCCCAGGCGGAGCGCGTCGCGACACACGTGCCGACCGACGCGGTCGTCGGCGGGCTCCAGGCGGGCCACCTCGGCTTCTTCTGCCCCCAGCGCGTCGTCAACCTCGACGGCAAGGTGAGCGAGCGCGCGCACCGCGCCCTCGTCGACGGCCGGGTCCTCACGCACGCCCGCGCCGCCGGCGTCCAGATCATCACCGACTGGCCGTCGCTGATCGATTGGATGGTCGTGCGGCGCTCGACCGGCGGCGAGGCCAGACGGATTCACCGGATCGACCCGCCGCCGGGCGACCCGCGGCCGACCAACGCGCACGGCTGGGTGGCCTACCGACTCGCCGACTGACCCGACGGGCCGACTTGCGCTAATCCTTGCGCATGGCCCGGATCCACACGCTCGCGTTGCTCGTCGCCGCCCTCGCGCTCACGACCTGCGGCGGCGACACCCCGTCGCGACCGAAGACGGTGATCGTGATCTCGATCGACTCGCTGCGCCCGGACCGGCTCGGGTGCTACGGCCTCGACCGCGACACGAGCCCGACGATCGATCGGCTCGCTTCGAAGGGCGCTCGCTTCTCGTGCGTCTCGAGCACGACGTCGTGGACGCTGCCGTCGCACGCGGCGCTGTTCACCGGACTGCCCGATCGCGTCCATCGGTGCGAGAGCGACGTCGACTGGCTCGACCCGTCGCGACGCACGATCGCCGAGGCGTTCGCGAACGCCGGCTACCGCACGGCGGGCTTTTTCTCCGGCCCCTACCTGCACCCGTGCTTCAAGTTCGAGCAGGGCTTCCGCGACTACCACGACTGCACGTCCTACTCGCAGAAGACGATGACCGCGCTCCTCGAGGCGAAGGTGCCGGAGAACTGGATGACCGACTCGCACCGCGACATCACGAACGAGATCGTGTTGCGCAAGGTGACGGAGTGGCTCGAATCGACGCCGGACGGGCCGCGGTTCGCGTTCATCCACTTGTGGGACGTCCACTACGACTACATCGCGCCGAAGCGGTATCGATCGAAGTTCACGCGCCCGGACTACCGCGGCCCGGTCCAGGGCGCGGACGTCGACGCTGTCCGCAAGCGGCCCGACTCGTGGACCGACGCCGACGTCGAGCACTTCATCGGCCTGTACGACGCGGAGATCCGGTGGACCGACGACACGATCGCGCGACTGCTCGCGGCATTCGAGGCGGCCGGATGCGCGCCCGAAGACACCGTGATCAGCATCACCGCCGACCACGGCGAGGCGTTCTACGAGCACGGCACCCATGGGCATCGGTATTCGCTCGACGACGCGGAGGTGCGGATCCCGTGGGTCCTGCATGCCCCGGGGCGCGTGCCCGCCGGCGTCGTGATCGACCGACAGGCGAGCCTGATCGACGTCGCCCCGACGGTGATGGCGCTCGCGGGCTTGGACCCGCTGCCGGACGCATGGGGCCGGAGCTTCACGCCGCTGATCGCCGAGCCGAACGGCGCCTGGCGCGACGCGGACGTGCTGACCGAACTCGTGCTCCCCGGCCGGCACCTGTTCGGCATCCGCACACCGACGTGGAAGCTCGTCGTGAATCTGTCGACCGGCACGTTCGACGTCTACGACCTCGTCAACGACCCGGATGCCCGGACGGCGCTCGCCGAGGACGCCTATCCGATCGGCCGGGACGCGCTCGAGAAGCGCTTCGTCGAGACGATCGGCCGGCTCGATGCCGCGCGCGAGAAGATGCCGCGCCTCGGCGAGCGTCCGCGGATGGACGACCTCACCGAGCGGCAGCTGCGCACGCTCGGCTACCTGAAGTAGCGATCAGAACGTGATCGCGAGTCCGAGCGAAGCGCTCATCTCGTTCGCGTAGTCGCCGCTGCGCTTCGTCGAATACGCAGCCGCGAGTTCGAGCGCGCTGATCTGCAAGCCACCGGTGATGACCTGACCGAGGCTCGTCTTCTCGAGGTTCGCGTAGATGCCGGCGCGGATCGCGAGCCACGGGGCCGCGGCGAACTCGACACCGCCGCCGAGGTGGCGCCGGTCGATGCCGTTGCGGAGCACCGCCTCGTTGACGGTCAGGTCGTAGTCGACGGTGAACGTCAGCGGATTGCTCTCGTAGAGGATCTCGGTGCGCGAGCGCGGTTCGCCCTCCTCCGCGGCGTCCTCCTCGATCTCGCGGCGTCGCTCCGGCTGGAAGCACGGCGACCACGCGACGCCGACCCGTGCCTGCGGGTGGAGCCGGAAGTCGCTCATGTTGTTGCGCTCGATCTTCGGGGACAGCAGGTTGTTGCCGGTGCCGGCGAGCGTGAGCTTGCCGTCGAACAACCGCACTTGGACGCCCGCCACGCCGTCGACGAAATAGGAGCGCTCCTTGTTGCTGCGGATCTCGTCGCGCCAATCGATCTCGCGGTCGGCGCTCTTCAGCGCGAGCGAGAAGATCGTCTCGTTCAGCCGGTAGTTCGTCGCCTGCCCGCCGAGCAGCGTCGCGCCGACGAGGACGTGCTCCCCGATCGCGACCCCGTACGACAGGCCGATCTGCGACAACCGCGTGAACTGACTGACGCCGCTGGTCTGGTTGTTGCCGACGAAGTTCGGCGACGTGACCACCGTCGACAGACGCTGCCGGTCGACGTCGATGTAGAGGTCGCCGAACACGCGTTCGGAATAGCTGATCGCGAAGCCGCCGGGAAGGGCGACCGCGACGAGACCGTGCGCGTCGTAGCCCAGCGCGAGATCGTCGTCGAGCTGGCGGATCAGGTTCGCGACGTTCTCGGCCGCGTTCGGATCCATCACGTCGGTCGTCGTGATCGCGTCGATGATGTCGGCGGTCTCGTCCACGTCGACCGGCGAGAACACCGTCGCGCCGATCATCGGAATCGCGAGACGCGTCCGGGTGTTGCGGCCGAGCACGGCGGGGTTCACGAACACCGCCGACGCGTCGGCGACGCTGGCGACACCGCTGGCGCCCATCGCGAGGTTCCGGGGCCCCATCATCGGGAACCCCTGCGCGGAGAGCGAACTCGCGACGCAACAGCACGCGGCGATGACCGCCGCGACGCGCGACGCGTTGAAGATTCGCATTGTGGCCTCCCTTGTCCGAAACCCGGACGGCGGATCGGTTCCCGATGAGGATTGGCTACCCGCAATCGACCCGGCGCGCAACCCCGTAGGGTCCGTCGCGGCCGGTGTGCCTCATGCTTCCGCCGATCCGTCGAGCCGATGGACGGGTGGCGCGATCAGATGTAGCCGAGGTCCTCGAGGCGCTTGGCGATCTGCTTTTCCTCGTCGCTCGAGTAGCCGGCTTCCTCGACCTTCGGGATGTAGCCAAGCGCCTCGAGCGTCAGCAGCACCTTGCGCACCGAGTCCTCGATCGACTCGCTGCCGGTGTCGACCTCGACCTCCGGCTTCTCCGGCGGCTCGTACGGGTCGCTCACGCCGGTGAAGTGCTCGATCTCGCCCGCGCGTGCCTTCTTGTAGAGGCCCTTCGGATCGCGCGCCTCCAGCGTGTCGAGGTCGCACTTGCAGTAGACCTCGACGAAGCGACCGATCGTCTCGCGCGCCTTGGCCCGTGCCTCCCGGTAGGGCGAGATCGCCGCGGTGATCGTCGCGACGCCGTTGCGCGTCAGCAGGCTGCACACCCACGCGATGCGGCGGACGTTCGTGTCGCGGTCCTCCTTGGAGAAGCCGAGGCCCTTCGAGAGGTTCTCCCGCACTTCGTCGCCGTCGAGCACCTCGACGTTCATCCCGCGCTCGAGCAGCGCGTCTTCGACCTCGCGACCGAGCGTGGACTTGCCCGCGCCGCTCATGCCGGTGAACCAAAGTGTGAAGCCCTTCATCGCGTTCTCTCCGTCTCGCTCACTCGATTTCCATCGTCACGAGCGCGTCGCCGCCGCGCACGGTCTGATCCGCCTCGACGTGGACCTCGCGCACGACGCCCTCCACCTCGGCCGCGACTTCGTTCTGCATCTTCATCGCCTCGATCACGACCAGGGGCTGGCCGATCTGAACGCGGTCCCCCGGCGACACGAGGACACGGCTGACGAATCCGGGCATGATCGCCGAGACGGTCATCGGCCCCTTCGCGACGCTCTTGCCGGTGATCAGGTGGGCGGCGCGTTCGCGTTCGCTCTGCACCTCGACGCGGAACGACTCGCCGCCGGTCTTCAGGACGAGCTGCTTGCCCTCGGGGATCGACGAGATCGCATACGAGCGGCCGTCGACGAGCACGCTGTAGGTGTGCGTGCCGGCGATGCGCCGGAAGTCGACGTTGTATTCCTTCTTGTCGACGCGCACCCGCGTGCCCTGGTCGCCCGCGCGCAACTGGACCTCGCGCTCCTTGCCGTCGATCGTGACGAAGAACCTCATCGGAGCAGCCCTCCGCGCATGCCGCCGACCCGACCGGCGAAGACCCACGGGTCGCGCGCCGGCTTCGGGCCGATCACGGGCTCCTGCAACGACGCGAGCCCGCGGTGCAGACGATCCTGCGTGATCAACGCCGCCGCCGCGCAGATCGTGTCGATCGGCGTGTCGGTCTTGGAGCCGTCGACCGACGACAAGAATCGATCGAGCACGTTCGTGTCGTAGTTGCCGGTCATGAACGGCTTGTAGCGCAGGAAGCGTCGCAGGTAGGGCGCGCTCGTGACGACGCCGTCGATGTGGAACTCGGCGAGCGCGCGATCGAGCCGGCTCAGCGCTTCGGTCCGATCGCGTCCGCTCGTGATGATCTTCAGCACGAGCGGATCGTAGTAGAGCGAGATCTCCTGGCCGAAGTGGATCCCGGAGTCGACGCGGATCGAGCTGCCGCCCGGGAGTTCCAGGTCGCGGATCATCCCGGCCGACGGCATGAAGCCGCGTGCGGGGTCTTCGGCGGTCACGCGCATCTGGATCGCGTGCTGCTTGAGCTCCGGCAAGTCGCCGCCGACCGGCAGGCGCTCGCCGGCCGCGAGTTCGATCTGCATCCGAACCAGGTCGAGGCCGGTGATCATCTCGGTCACCGGATGTTCGACTTGGATGCGGCCGTTGACGCCGAGGAAGTAGAACTTGTCGTCGCCGTCGAGCAGGAACTCGACCGTGCCGACGATCGTCAGTTCCACCTCGCGCGCGATGTCGAGCGCCGCCTTCGTGATCTGCGCCCGAAGCTTGTCGCTGACACCCGGCGACGGCGCCTCCTCGATCACCTTCTGGTTGCGGCGCTGCACGCTCGCCTCGTGCTCGAACAGATGGGCGCTGTTGCCGTGACGATCGGCGACGATCTGCACGCCGATGTGGCGCGGTCGCTTCAGCATCTTCTCGAGGTAGAGTTCCGGATTCGCGAAGGACCAACGCGCTTCCTTCGTCGCCTGCTCGAATTTCGGCAGCAGCTCGCGCGCCTTCGTGACCTTGCGCGCGCCGCGGCCACCGCCGCCGGCCACCGACTTGAGCAGGACCGGGAAGCCGAGCTGCTTCGCCTTGTCCGCGATGTTCTCGGCGGTCACGTCCTCCGCGCCCGGCACGACCTGCACGCCGGCGCGCCGCGCGGCCGCCTTGGCCTGCACCTTGTCGCGGATGATCTCGAGGCACTCGGGGCTCGGTCCGATGAAGACGAACCCGGCGCGCTCGACGGCGCGCGCGAACGCCGCGTTCTCCGCGAGGAAGCCGTAGCCCGGGTGGATCGCCTGCACCTTCGCGCGCCGAGCCGCCTCCAGGATGCGCCCGACGTCGAGGTAGCTCTCGAGCGGGTGCGGCGGGCCGATCGGGTAGGCCTCGTCGGCGAGCCGCACGTGCGATGCCTCGCGATCGGCTTCGCTGAAGACAGCGACGCTGCCGACACCGAGCTCGCGCAGGGCGCGGATGATGCGCACCGCGATCTCGCCGCGGTTGGCGATCAGCACCTTCTTGAACATCCCGCCGCCGCCCCAGATCTTCAGTCGTCGAAACATCGCGATCTCCGTTCGGCTACAGCGGGATGTTGCCGTGCTTCTTCGGCGGGTTGTCGAGGCGCTTCTTGCGCAGGAACCGCAGCGCGCGGATCAGCGCCGGCCGCGTGTCGCGCGGCTCGATGACGTCGTCGATGTATCCGCGCTCGGCGGCGACGTACGGGCTCGAGAACTTCTCCTCGAACTCGCCCGTCAGGCGCGCCTCTTCGGCGACGCGGTTGCTCGACTTCTTCAGTTCCTTGCGGTAGAGCACCTCGACGGCGCCCTTGGCACCCATCACGGCGATCTCGGCCGACGGCCACGCGAGGTTCCAATCGCCCTGGATGTGCTTCGACGACATGACGATGTATGCGCCGCCGTATGCCTTGCGCGTGATGACGGTCAGCTTCGGCACGGTCGCTTCGCAGTAGGCGTAGAGGAGCTTCGCGCCGTGCCGGATGATCCCGGCGAACTCCTGCGACGTCCCGGGCAGGAAGCCGGGCACGTCCTCGAACGTGACGATCGGGATGTTGAACGCATCGCAGAAGCGGACGAAACGCGCGCCCTTGATGCTCGCGTCGATGTCGAGGACACCCGCGAGCACCTTCGGCTGGTTCGCGACGACGCCGACGGTGTAGCCGCCGAGTCGGGCGAACCCGACGAGCAGGTTCTTGCCCCACTCGCGCAGCACCTCAAGGAAACGACCGTCGTCGACGACCCGGCGGATCACGTCGTACATGTCGTACGCCTGCGTCGGATCATCGGGGACGATGTCGTTGAGCTCTTCGTCGCGACGGTCGATCGGGTCGTCGGTCGGCACGAACGGCGGATCTTCGAGGTTGTTCGCCGGCCAGTAGCTGATCAACTCGCGCACGAGCGCCAGCGCCTCGGACTCTTCGCCGGCGCGGAAGTGGGCGACGCCGGTCTGCGCGTTGTGCACCTCGGCACCGCCGAGCTCGGCGTGGTCGACCTCCTCGTGCGTCACCGTCTTCACGACGTTCGGCCCGGTGATGTACATGTAGCTCGTGCCGTCGACCATGATGATGAAGTCGGTGATCGCCGGACTGTAGACCGCGCCGCCGGCGCACGGGCCCATGATCACGCTGATCTGCGGGATCACGCCCGACGCGCGCACGTTGCGCTGGAAGATCTCGCCGTAGCCGCCGAGGCTGACGACGCCTTCCTGGATCCGTGCACCGCCGGAGTCGTTGAGCCCGATCACCGGGCACCCCATCTTCATCGCGAGGTCCATGACCTTGCAGATCTTGTCGCTGACCGCGCGCGAGAGGCTGCCGCCGAAGACCGTGAAGTCCTGCGCGAACACGCAGACGGCGCGCCCGTCGATCGTGCCGTGCCCCACGACGACCGCATCGCCGAGGAACTTGCGCTCGGCCATGCCGAAGTCGGCGCACTGATGCTGCACGAAGCGGTCGATCTCGACGAAGCTCCCCTCGTCCAGGAGCAGGTCGACCCGCTCCCGGGCGGTGAGCTTGCCCTTCTTGTGCTGATCGAGCAGTCGCTGCGCGCCGCCTCCCTTGGCCGATTCGGCCTGGAGGCGCCGCATGCGCTCGAGCTTATCCGCGTTGCTCAACAGGATGCTCCACCAACTCGATCAACACGCCGCCGGTGGACCGGGGATGCAGAAACGCGACGCGCGTTCCGTGCGCCCCGTCCCGCGGGTGTTCATCGATCAGTTCCACGCCGCGCTCGCGCATCGACGCGAGCATGGCTTCGATTCCCTCGACGCGGAGCGCGACGTGATGGACGCCGTCACCTCGCTTGTCGAGGTAGCGGGCGATCGAGCCCCCCGCGTCGAGGGGTTCGATGAACTCGATCTCCGTGGCGCCCGCGAGTGGCAGGAACTCGGTCGTCACGCCGTGTTCGGGCAAGCGCTCGCGACGCGGCTCGGGCGTGCCGAACGCACGCGCCCAGGAGCGCGCCGCGACGGCGGCATCCGCGACGGCGACACCGAGGTGTTCGATTCCGATGATCCGACCGGCCTCGCCCGCCATGGCACCTCTTGTTCCTGCGGAAGTCGTTGTCCGGAGACAATATAGGAGAAAGCAGGCGGGATTCAACGGGTGCAGGCCGCCCCGCCGAGGCTCAGCCGTGGGCGGCGACGCGGCGGAGGTTGTCGAGCAGTTCGGCGATGTCGGCGGGGATCGGCGCGGTGCAGGTCAAGCGCTCGTCGGTCACCGGATGGTCGAAGGTGATGCGGTGGGCATGAAGCGCTTGCCGGGCGATCAGGATCCGGTCGCTGTCGAGCGGGGGATCGCCGGGGCCGGCCGGGAAGTCGTCCTGGAAGATCACGCGCTGCCGGCCATAGAGGAAGTCGGCCGCGATCGGGTGGCCGATGTACATCATGTGCACGCGCAACTGGTGGGTCCGACCGGTCTTCGGGTAGAGCTCGACGTAGGTGTAGCCGTCGAACCGCTCGAGCACCTTGTACTGGGTGGTCGCGCTCTTGCCGCTCTTGTAGTCGACCGTCTGCTTCTCGTGGTTGCGACGATGCCGGCCGAGCGGCAAGTCGATCACGTCCTCGTCGCGCTCGACCTCGCCCTGCACGACCGCGTGGTAGACCTTCTGCGTCGTGCGTTCGTGGAACTGCCGCGCGAGCTTGAAGTGCGCCGAGTCGTGCTTCGCGATCAGCATCACGCCGCTCGTGTCCTTGTCGAGCCGGTGGACGAGCCCGGGCCGCAGCGGACCGCTCACGGTGCTCAACTCGTTCTGGAAGTGGTAGACGAGCCCGCTGACGAGCGTGCCGGCGTTCGAGCCGCGCCCGGGCGGGTGGACACTCAGCCCCGGCTGCTTGTCGATCGCGACCATGTGCTCGTCCTCGAACACGATCTCGAGCGGGATGTACTCACCGGCGAGATCGAGCGAGTTTTGATGCGGGACGCGAATCACGATCCGGTCGCCGACCTCGATCGGATGCCGGATCTTGTCGGTCGACTTGCCGTTGACCGTGACCGAGAAGTCGCGGATCAGCTTCTGCAGATAGGTCCGCGAGAAGTTCGGAAACTTGCCGACGAGGTAGCGGTCGAGACGGATGCTCTGCACGCTCTCCCCGACGTCGAACACGTAGTCTCGGCGTGCGAGCAGATGCTCCTCACCGACGGCGTCGCGGGCGATCGGGTCAGGCGTGGCGTCAGTCATCGAGCGAGCGGAACAAGAAGGGGCCGGTACAAAAAAAAGGGAATGCCACTGCAAGCGATCAGACCGCGATAGGGGTTTCGGCGCTTCGGGCTCTCGGCATTCTAAGGGGGTAAATGAAGTAAATTGAGAGATAGTAGGACAATGTGTGTGGAAGTTACCGGAGAACACGGCGAAGCACCCACGGTCGACGCCGAGCGAATGGCATTCCCTCGAAACTGTCGGGTGGACTCACATGCCAGGCTGCGGCCCGGCACGCGTCTCGCTTGAATTGTCAAACTGGTGCTCGGCTCGCCCCGTGGACTCCACGTCCAGAAGACTCGGCCGCGCCGTCCGGGGCACTCCCCGGACACCTCTGACACCAACCACTCAGAGAACCCTGTCTCAGAGAACCCTGTCTCAGAGAACCCTGTCTCAGAGAACCAGGTCTCTCAGAGAACCATGTCCAAGGACAATACGTCTCGCAACCCACGAGTGAGGCACGAATTCTCGCGAAACCGTCGATTTCGACGCCGCGAGACCGCCCAGTCGTGATTCCGATCGCGATCCTGCACTCGACTCCGCGCGAGCCGGTTCGCCCACACGTCTTCTTCTGTCCTCAGACATTCGCATTGTAGGCGGGGCCGCGCGAGACTGTCAACGCTTCCCCGGCGCCGCGGCGAAACTGCGCGCCCCAACGCGATACGGGATCACCGCTTGCGACGATGCCAACCCGGGCCCGGACCGCCCGGGACCCCCGCAATCGCCCTCGAGGGCCGTGCGGGCGGCCGCGTTGACACCGGCCGGAACCGAGCGTTAGATTCAGGTCCCGCGCCGGCTCGTCCACGGGAGAAGAGAGCGCCCGACTTCGGGTGTTGCGGCGACCGCGCCTCCGGGAGGAGAAAACACGAACATGCCCCGCTTTGACTTCGAGGGGCGCCAGCGTCGCGCCGTCGCGGCCCTGAGGGCCGTGCCGTACTGTCTGTGCGTCGCGCTGCTCGCGCCCATGCTTCCCGTCCACGCGCAAGAGGCGGCCCCTGCCTCGGCCGCGGTCGCCACGGACTCGCTCGCACCGCCCGGTATGGTCCTCGTCCCCGCCGGTCGGTACGCCGCCGGCACGACGAAAGACGAGGCGCAAGCGCTGCGCAAGGCGCTGCGGATCGACAAGGGTGACCAGGAGCGGTTCGAGCAGACGATCGCTCGCGAGTTGATCCGCGATCGTAAGCGCACGGTAGAGGTCGACGCGTTCTACGCCGACCTCTACGAAGTGCCGATTCTCCAGTACCACTACTACCGCGAAGCGACGGCCGCAGCGGCGCCACTGCTCGATCGCGGCCACCCGTTGTGCTGGCGCGAGGGCCGCGCCCCGGGGATGACGTCGAACTACTTCGTCGACGAGGTGAAGTCGTGGCCCGATCTGCTCGGACGGATCGGTCGCCAGAAGAAGAGCAAGCGGGCGTGGCCGGGCACGCGCATCCACGAGGCGCTCGACCCCGAAGTGCGCAAGGCGGTCGACGCCGCACGCGGCGGAGCCGAGGTGACCGACACCCTCAAGGAAGCGCTCGTCAAAGAGCTCAACCGCCTGCTCGCACTCCCCGACTTCTACGTCGCGTCGTCTTGGGCAGGGTTGAGCATGCCCCGGAACGCGGCGGGGTTGCTCGACAAGGGGGAGAAGCGGACCGCGTCCGAGACGGCCTGGCTCAATCGCCTGCTGATGGACCGACACTTCGGCTCCGCGGTCGAGGCCGGCCAGCCACCCGAGTCGAAGTTCTGCCCGGTGACCGGCATCACGCCGGTGCAGGCGAAGCGTTGCGCCGAGTGGATGGGCAAGCGACTCGCCTCGGAACACGAGTGGGAGAAGCTCGCGCGTGGCGAAGCGTCGCGTGACGGCGCAGCCCGCTGGTATCCGTGGGGCAACGAGTTCGGCAAGACCGAAACCGACGTTTGCAACTGGGCGCTCTTCTGGCTCGATCAGAAGCTGAATCCGGATCGGACGCCGCCTTCGTTGACCCCGGTCGGCGCGTTCCCGAAGGGTGCCAGCCCGTTCGGCGCCCTCGACATGATCGGCAACGCGGTCGAGATGACGCAGTCGCCCTGGGGCAAGCACCCCAACGCCGAGTCGGGCGTCGAGTTCACGCCCTCGCCCGACTCCGGCAGCGTCGTCGTGAAGGGCGGCGCGTTCGGCGAGCAGTTCAAACTCAACCTGCGCGTGCCGTGGCGCCACCCGATGAAGGTCGGCGAGGCGTTCGAGGGTGTCGGGTTCCGTTGCGTCAAAGACCTCGCCGTGGGCCAGTCGGTGCTCGCGCGCGCCGCGGAGGAGCAGTTCTCGGCGCTGCGCGGGGTGAGCCGGATCGCGAAGGAAACCGCGACGCTCGAACGGACGACCTACCTCGAGGGCCAGACGGCGCCGACGATCATCACGAAGTACGAGTGGGTCGGCTTCGTCGGCGTTGACGCGCACAACTTCGGCAGTGCCCGAGCCCTCGACTCCGCCTCAGACAAGGTCAAGCGCAAGAAGCAGCAAGGCAAGGTCTTCATCGGCGTGTGCCACCTGCCGTCGCGATTCTCGAACCCGCCGCTCGAACCCGGCACCTACGCGATCATGTATCAGCGCGGCTTCCCGAATGCGAAGCTGATGAACGAGAACGCTGCCCGACGCGCAAACCCCAACGCGGCCATCCGCAAGGCGGACCAGAAGGCCGAGCGGAAGAAGGACAAGGGCAAAGGCAAAGACAAAGACAAGGACAAGGGCGGCAAGAAGGACGGGCCGGCACCCGCTCCGGCTCCGGCGCCCGCCCCGTCCCCCGAACCGAATGCCGCGCCGGCTGCACCGAAGGTGATCCCGATCTACTCGAAGGTGCCGCGCATCCTGTTCGTCAACGCGAGCGGGAAGATCGTCGCTCAGATCGAGAACCCGACCGTGGACTACGTGAAGGGCGCACCGCCCACCTCGGTCACGCCGATCACGCCCGAGGGCGCGCCCGCGGCACTGCTCGTCCATCTCGCGATGCTGAAGAAGTACGAGCGCACGCGATACCTGACGGTCGACTTCAAACTCGAGTCGGCGGAGCGGGGCTTCGCGGAAGGCTGGACCCGGAACCGGTAGCCCGGCCCTCGAGCGGGCGGATGCTGTTGCAGATCCGCTCGCGTTCGATGATGCAACACCGCGCGAGCCCGCTGGCACCCCGGCGGGCTCGCTTCGTTTCCGAATCCCTAAGCCGCTTCAAACAAGGCACTTGCGCCGATTCTGGAAACTTTCCCCGCGAACGGCCCGGGCGTTGCTCAAAGGGGCGTGTGCGATAACGAGGCGCGCCGGAAGGCCTCCTCGATCGCCGACACGACTTGTTTCCAATGCGCGATTCCGGGTTGTTTTGTAACCGTAAACAATGACCCCGATTTTCTAGACCCCAACCTCAAGCGTCCCGGGATTTCGCAGAGGGCGGAGGAGCTGACCGGCTCCTCCGCCCTTTTTTGTTTGGACCGCTCACCGTGGAGCGAGGACGTACTCGCGCAACTGGGACGCGTCGGGGGCGACCAGCGCCGATGCGGATGCGGTCGCGTCGTCGAAGCGGGCGTCGCGCGACTCCCGAGTCGAGTCGGCGACGAGGAACGGGCTCGGTCCGGGCTCCAGCCCGATGTGATCCGGTGACCCGACACGGTTGCAGCCGACGACGGCGATCCGGTCGAGGTCGCGACCGAGGGCGGCTGCGAGCGGGCCGACCACGTTCGCGTCCACCGACGCGATCGCAGCGGCGTGGCCGACCGGATCCAGCTGCTGCGCGGCCCACCGCGGCCCGCCACAGTGCGCGATGACCCGGTCGTGGCGCTCGAGCGCGCCGAGCGCCGCGCGCCCCACCGCCGCGTCGTCGGCGCTGATGCCGTCGCGCGCGCCGACCGGCTCGAGGCCGCACGCCCGCGCCAGCCCGGCGGCCCAGAGCGTCCGCGTCGCAAGCGCACCGCCGACGGTCGCCGACGGCCGATCCCCGAGCGGCAAGTCGGCACACCCCCAGAGCCAAAGCCGGTCGAGCGGCGGCTCGCCCAGGTCGAGGCGCACCGCGTTGACCGGATGCGACGCGAGCATCTCGGCGACGCCGTCCATCAACTCCACGAGCCGTTTCGCGCCGGGCCCCGCGGGCAACGCCGCGTCGACGGGGCGGACCCCGAGCCGCTCGGGCGGCACGGTGCGCGGCAAGGCACCTCCGACGGGGCCGAGGTCGAGCAACGCCTGGTTGCCCCCCACCGGCACCAACGAGACGCCGAACCGCTCGACGACCGAAGCGCACAACGCGCCGGCCTCGCCCTCGCGCAGCGCCGCGCCGTCGCAGCCGACGACCCGTCGGTCGAAGGTCGTCACGAACCGCGCGGCCGCCACGCGGCCACCGGCGGACGCGTGCGGATGGCCGGCACCGATCGCATCGAACGCGCCCCGGCCCGGAAGCGCGGACGGCGCCATGCCGAGCAGCGCCGCGAGGCCCGCCTCGACCCCGGCCGTCGCCGCGGTCGGCTCGACGGTGGCCCGGCCGATCGACGCGTGTCGTGCCAACCCGTCGAGGTGCGGCGTGCGCGCGTGATCCAACGGGCTCACGCCCCCGAGCGCGTCGCTCCGCGCACCGCTCAGGCCTTCGATCACGATGATCGCGATTCGCACCGCTCGGCACCTCCCGGGCGGGAGTGTAGCGGGGCGGACCGATCGGCACAAGGCGGCTTGCCGCGCGGCCGCGATGCGCTACGATCCGGAGATGCCGCGCACGCTCATCGTCGCCAACCCGATCTCCGGCCGCGGGCGCGGGCGGCGTTCGGCCGACGCGCTCGCTCAGGCGCTCCGACCGGCGCGCGACGTGGACCTCGTCTTCACGACCCGACGCGGCGACGCGGCGCGCGCGGCGGCGGACATCGATCGCGTCGACGAGATCGCGGTCGTCGGCGGGGACGGCACGATCAACGAGGTCGTCAGCGGCCTGCAGCGCTTCGACCGACCGATCGGCGTGCTGCCGGTCGGCACCGCGAACCTGCTCGGCACCTGGCTCGGGATGACGGGCGATCCGACGCAAACCGCCCGCCGGATCATCGAAGGGCGCGCGGTGCCGTTCGACATCGGCCGCGCGGGCGACCAGCGCTTCTTCGCGGTCGGTGGCGTCGGCTTCGACGCCGCCGTCGTGCGCGGTCTCGAGGCCCGGCGACGCGGTGCGATCTCGCGGGCTTCCTACATCCGCCCGACGCTCGGCGAACTCTACCGCTACCGCCCCGCACGGCTGCGCGTGCTCGTCGACGAGGAACCGATCGCCGACGACGGCGCGTGGGTACTCGTCTGCAACATCCCCCACTACGCCGCCTACTTCCGATTCGCGCCCGACGCGACCCCGAGCGACGGCCGGCTCGACGTCGTCGTGCTGCGCCGGCGGAGCCGTTGGGCGCTCGTCGACCTGCACCGCCGCGCGCTGCGGGGCCGGACCAACCCCCGGAGCGCGATCTACGCGCGCGGCGAGCGCGTCCGGATCGAATGCGACGATCGATCCGTGCCGCTGCAACTCGACGGCGACCTCGCGGGCGAGACGCCGGTGACCTTCCGCGTCGAGCCGTCGCTCGTGCGCTTCTTCGCGGCGACCGACCGGTAGCCACGGCCTCCCTCCGCGCACTACAATGCCCGGCATGGACGCCCTCGACCTCTTCCGCCCGCTCGACGGGACGCCTCGCCCGCTGTTCGTGATCGCCGGCCCGTGCGTGATCGAGGACGCCGAGCGCGGCGACGGGTTCACGCTCGACATCGCGAAGCGCCTCGCCGAAGTCCTCGGCGGACACGGCGTGCCGTGGCTGTTCAAGGCGTCGTTCGACAAGGCGAACCGGACGAGCCTGTCGAGCTTCCGCGGCCCCGGCCTCGAACGCGGACTCTCGGTCCTCGCGTCGATCAAGGACGCGGTCGGTGTCGGGGTGCTCACCGACGTCCACCAGACCGACCAGGTCGCGCCGGCCGCCGAGGTGGTCGACGTGCTCCAGATCCCCGCGTTTCTCTGCCGGCAGACCGACCTGATCGCCGAAGCCGCCCGCCACGCCCGCGCCGTCAACGTCAAGAAGGGCCAGTTCCTCGCACCGGAGGACATGGCGCCGGTGCTCGAGAAGGCCCGAGCTGCCGGGGGCACCGACCGGATCGCCCTGACCGAGCGGGGCACGAGCTTCGGTTACCGCAACCTCGTCGTCGACATGACGTCGTTTCCGGCTCTGCGGGCGCTCGGTGCACCGGTCGTATTCGACGCGACCCACAGCGTCCAGCGCCCGGGCGGGCTCGGGACCGCGACCGGCGGCCGGCGCGACATGATCCCGACGCTCGCGGCGGCGGCGATCGGCGCGGGCATCGACGGGCTGTTTCTCGAGGTCCACCCGGAGCCCGACCGCGGGCTGAGCGACGGCCCGAACATGCTCGCACTCGACGCGCTGCCGGCACTCCTGGACCGCCTGCTCCGGTTGCGGGACGCCGGATGACCCGACGGCCCGCGAATCCGCGCAAGCCGGCGCCGCCGACGGCGTCCAACCCGACCGAACCCGCATGAGCCTGCTCCTCTACCGCATCCTCAAGTGGACGCTCCTGTCCGCCCTCGCACTCGGGCTCCTGCTCGGGGTCCTGTTCAGCGCGTTCGTGATGAACCCGTTCGAGGGCACCGTCGAGTCGATCGACGCGCTGATCCCGGCCGACCTGAACGTCTACGCGGCGAAGTCGGTCGCGGGCGAGGCGGAACGCGGCCTGCTCGCCACGCCGTTCTGGCAGAAGCTGAGCGCGACCGAAGCGTTCAAGCGCTGGGTCGCGTCGCCGGAATGGCGGCGTTCGGGGGCGTACGCGGGACTGCGCGAAGCGCTCGCCCAGCTCAACCTCGTCGAGAACGCGTTTCGGATCGACCCGATCGCGGAGGTGGCCGGCCGTGAGGTCGCGGTCGGCGCGCGCTTCCCGACGAGCGGCACCGCACCGCCCGACTTCCTCGCGGCAACGCGGCTGAGCTTCAAGGCGCGCGCGGCACTCGCGATGCTGCAGAGCGACACGCTGCGGTCGTTCGCCGACGCGCCGGTCGAAGCGACCGACGATGCCCGCGTGCTCGCGCTGTCGGTCCGCAACGGCGCCCGCACGGATCGCTACTACCTCAGCCGCGAGCGAGACGTGCTGCTCGTCGCCTCGGACGCGACGCTCGTCGCGAAAGCGCTCGACCTCGCCGCCGAAGCTCCCGGGGCCGCGTCGATCGTCGATCGCCTGGGCCCGCGTCCGATCGACGAGGACGCGCCGATCGGCATCCTCGTGAGCCCGGACCCGGGTCGCCACAACGCTGCGTGGTCGCGCGCGCTCGTCCCGCCGGACCTCGACGCGATGGAGCGCCTCGGCTACCGCGCACTCGACCCCGCGGGCCTCGTTCGCGCGAGCGGCACGATCCACCTCGGGGCGAGCCCGCGCGTCTCGCTCGACGCCGACTTCCGGCCCGGCTCGCTGCGACGCCTGCAGCGCGCGCTCGCCGACGCCCCGACCGACGACACGCCCGGCGCGATCCGACCGTTTCTCCGAGCCGCGCCGCGCGAGCTGATGGCGTTCGTGTTCGCGAACATCAAACCGCGCGACATCGGCGCGATGCTCGAGGATTCGCTCGACCCGGACTGGACGAAGCTGATCGCCGACACGTTGCGGCAGACCGAGATCGGCTCGCTGTCGAACCTGCTCGACCGGTGGACGACGTCGCTCGAGCGCGGCTGCGCGATCCTGCTCAACCGCCAGGTCTTCGCCGAGTTGCCGACGCAGGAACCGAGTCCGGGGCTGACGTTGGTCTTCCGGATGACGGACCTGTCGCTGTGGGAGCGCACGATCCACCACGACTTGCTCGAGAAGCTGAAGGAGCACATCAACATCCGCGGCGTCGACGGACCGGAGAGCCCACGGAGCGACGTCGAGATGCTGTTCTACCGCTGGGGCGCGCTCGAGAATCCCGACATCGTGAACCCGTGCTTCGGGCGGTTCGGCAACCTGCTCGTGATCTCGACGTCACCGCCGTTTCTCCGCGCGATGGCCGATGCCTACATCGATCCGAAGTACGGCCTCGGCGAGAGCGAGGAGATCCGCCGGCTGTTCGAGGACGCGCGACCGCTCGACTCGAATGCGTCGCTGTTCGCGTTCATCGACGTGCGCCGGTCGCTCGGGTGGGTCGACGACATGACGCCCTACTGGGCGCGCACGCAGGCCCTGCAGCGACAGTTCGATCAGGCCGGAGCCAAGCGCAAGGCGCTCGAGTATCAGGCGCGCGGCAACCGCACGCTGCAGACCGACCGCGACCGGGAGCGCTGGATCGACGACGAGATGGGTCGCTGGTACGAGCGCCTCGAAGGCGAGATGAAGCGGCGAAAGGCGGCGACGATCGGGCCGATCGTCGAGCACGCGGGGGTGCTGCACACCGTCGGGCTCACGATCGCGCCGGGCGAGGCGCCGGACGGCAACCGCCGCCTGCGGCTACGAGCGACGCTGCGATTCGATCCGTAGGATCGGCGAGGCGGTCAGATCTGCTTCGTGACCTTCTCGCGGTAGATGTCGAGGAACCGTCGACACTGGTCGATCGTGCCGGTGAAGAGCGTCTTGTGCCCACGCCTGCGCACGTTGTAGATCTTCTTGCCCTCGAAGATCGCCTCGTACTCGATTTCCATGTCGTCGCCGAGGAACAGTAGGTTGGTCTTCACGCCGTCCAGCATGTCCTTCACACCGCGTTAGAACACTCGAATGAGTAGTGGTGGCGACCGGATCATCAGCGGGGAACGCGCATGATCGATTGCGCGCGATTGCGGCTCGGTCGCCTCGACCGGAACGCCGACACGCGCGAAGCGGCCGTCCTACCGGACCGGCCCCGCGCGAAACGCCCGCGGAAGTGTAGTCCGTTTCCGCCGGACGGGTAGCGCTTCTCGACTTCCCCCCATCAGCAACGTAACTCTCGGACAGGAGGCGAGTTAAGTAGCGGAAGGCCGTAGCCTCTTTCGTCGCTGAGTCGAGATGCGCGGGCATCCCTACTCGTCCTTGTACTCCGGACGACGCTTCTCCAGAAACGCCGTCAACCCCTCATGCCGATCCTTCGACGCAGCAATCACGCCGAACAGGTCGGCCTCGACGCCGAGTCCCTCGTCGAGCGAGCCGCCGAGGCCGCGTTCGACCGCCTCGGTCGCGAGCCGGAGGGCGAGGGGTCCGTTGCGGAGGATCTTCCGCAGCCACGCGGCGGTCTCGGCGAGCAGGTCGTCGGCGGGGAAGACGCGGTTGACGAGCCCCATGCGCTCGGCCGCCGCGGCGTCGACCGGCGCACCGGTCAGGATCATCTCGAGCGCCCGCCCCTTGCCGACCAGGCGCGGAAGACGCTGGGTGCCGCCGTAGCCCGGCATGATGCCGAGCGTCACCTCCGGCAGGCCGATCTTCGCACTGTCCGCCGCCGTGCGGAGCGTGCACGCGAGCGCCAGCTCACAGCCACCGCCGAGGGCGAATCCGTTGATCGCAGCGATCACCGGCTTGCCGACCGACTCGATCGCGCGGCACATCCGGCCCCCACGCTCCGCGGTGCGCTTCGCCTCGATCGGCCCGTCCGCGACGAGTTCGCCGATGTCCGCGCCCGCGACGAACGCCTTGTCGCCGGCGCCGGTCACGATGATGCCCCGGACCGCGTCGTCGTCGCGCAACGCCTCGAAGCACGCGGTGATCTCGAGGATCGTCGCCGCGTCGAGCGCGTTCAGCACCTTCGGTCGATTCACGGTCACGGTGGCGATCCCGTCGTCCACCGCGACCAACACGTTTTCGTAGTCGCTCATCGTTGCTCGGCTCCCGGGTTCGTCGTCCAACCGCCGGTTCACGTTTAGCAGCCCCGCCGACGCGGTTCACGCCCCTTCGCGTCGGGTGGACCCGGCCGGCCCGCGGCGCTATAGTCAGCGCCGGAGGCCCCGCATGGATCGCATCTACATCGTCGACCTGTCCGCGCGCTGCATCATCGGACTCAATCCGGACGAGCGCACGAACAAGCAGGACGTGATCATCAACATCGCGATCGAAACCGACCTCGCGCGCGCCGGCAAGAGCGACGACGTCAAGGACACGATCGACTACAAGGGGCTGAAGAAGCGTATCCTCGGGCTGGTCGAGGACTCGCAGTACAAGCTGATCGAGAGCCTGGCGCAACGCATCGCGTCGATCTGCCTCGAAAACCCGCGCGCGACCGGCGTGCAGGTGCGGGTCGACAAGCCCGGCGCGCTGCGGTTCGCGCGCAGCGTCGCGGTCGAGATCTACCGAACCCGGTAGCTCGTCCGGTGTTGATCCTCGGCGTCGGTTCGAACATCGCGCCCGAGGTGCACGTCCCGGCGGCGATCGTGCGACTGCTCGTGATGCCCGACGTCCGGATCGTCGCGACCTCGACGTTCTACCGGTCGATCCCGGTCGGCTCGCGCGTTGGTCCGGCGCCCTTCGTCAACGGCGCACTCGCGCTGCGCACCGATCGACCGGCCCACCGCGTGAAGGCGGAGCTGTGCCGCCCGATCGAACGCGCCCTCGGCCGCGACGAGGTCGACCGCGCGGGTCCGCGACCGATCGACCTGGATGTGATCGCGTTCGGCGACATCGTGCACGATGACCCCGGACTCGTGATCCCGGACCCGGACTGGCTCGTGCGGCCGTTCGTCGCGACCCCGGTCGCCGAGGTCGCGCCCGACCTCGTTCACCCGGTGGACGGTCGCACGGCCGCGGCGATCGCGGAGGCGGTCGGCCGTGCGGGCCTCGTCATCGACGCCCCGTTAACCGGTCGAGTTGCTCCCCTAGCGTGCGGTAGATCTCCATCCGCTCCGGATTGAACGCAGCCCACAGAGCGAATCCGATGCCGAGCGCGAGGATCGCGACGGAGACGACGAACAGCGCCATGTGAACGCGCGCGCGCCACCCGTGCTCGTTGCGCAGCAAGTAGCCGAGCACGGCGCCGCCGACCATGCCGCCGAAGTGCCCCCACGCGTCGATCAGGTGGCGCCCCAAGATCCCGAAGATGAAGATGAACACGATCCAGCCGCTCAGCTTCGCGTAGAGGTAGCGGTCCATCGCGCCGCCGGACAGACGCGCCTTGACGACGACCGCGGTCGCGACGGCCAATACCGCACCGGACGCACCGAGCGACGGTCGCCCCCCGAACGCGAACGACATCAGCGTCCCGACGAGCCCTCCGATCACGAAGAAGATCGTGACGCGGCGCTGATCGTAGTAGTTCGCGCAGATCGGACCGAGCTGCCACAGCACCCAGCCGTTCATCGCGAGGTGACCGATGCCGCCGTGAATCAGCATCGCCGTGACGAACCGCCACCATTCGTCGGCAAGGCGAATCAGCGGAGGGTAGAGCATGCCGGATCGCAGGTAGACCCCCCAGTCGAAGCCGGTGAACAGCGACAACTGCACGCCGCCCTGCATCACGACCATCGCCGCGAATGCGACACCGATCAGCCCGAGGAAGAACCCCGTCGCCGTAACGCGACCGCTCAGGGCCTGCAATCCGCTCGTCGCACGCGCGCTCGCGCTCCCGCGCCGCAGGCCGCAGACCGCGCACACGTCGTCGTCGGCCCCGACGACGTTCTTGCAGCGCGGGCAGAGGGTCGGCGCGTTCATCCGTGGCCGCGACGCGCGACGAAGTCACCGATCGCGCGATACGCGCGCTCGAGCACGTCCTCCGGCGGAAGGAAGACGATCCGGAAGTGGGCCGTGCCCGGACGCTGTCCGAAGCCGCTGCCGTGCACGACGACGACGCCGGTCTCGTGGATCAGTTCCTTCACCCACGCTTGGTCGTCGAGGCCGTCCACTTCGATTCGCGGGAACGCGTAGAACGCCCCGCGCGGCGCGACGCACGAGATCCCCGGGATGGCGTTCAGCATCGACACCGTGAGGTCACGCCGTCGCTCGAGTTTGCCGAGCACGCCGTCGAGAAAGTCGAACGTCCCGTCGAGCGCGGCCGGCACGGCGCATTGCACCGGGCTCGACGCGCAGAGTCGTGCCCGGGTGAGCTTGTGGATCGCGCCGACGTAGTCGCGCAGCACGGCTTCCGGCCCGCTCGTCACCGCCCACCCGATGCGCAGCCCCGGCCCGATGAAGACCTTCGCGAGCCCGCCGAACGTCAACACCGGGACGTCGTCGCGGAGCGAACCGATCGACGTCGTCTCGGCGCCGTCGAACACGAGTCGGTCGTAGATCTCGTCGGCGAACACGACGAGGTCGTGACGCGCGGCGATCTCGAGGATGCCGTCGAGCACCTCGCGCGAGCAGACCGCGCCGGTCGGGTTGTTCGGGTCGATCAGGACGATCGCGCGCGTGCGGTCGTTGACGCGTGCCGCGATGTCGTCGATGTCCGGCTGCCAACCGTTGGCTTCGTCGAGGAAGTACGGGTTCTCCTCGGCCTCGAGTTTCGCGAGCACGGCCGTGTAGAGCGGGTAGCCGGGCGACGGCGTCAGCACGTTCTCCCCGCGATTGACGAGCGCCGTCAGCGCGAGCTCGATCGGCTCGCTCGCACCGTGACCGATGAAGACGTCTCGAACGCCTTGGATGCCCTTGCGTTCGGCCCAACGCCGAATCGCGTCGAGCGCCGCCGGATGACCGTCGGACGGCGCGTAGCCACACAGCGGCGCGTCGTGGAGCGCGCGTTCGATCGCCTCGATCACGTGCGGCGGGGTGCTGAAGTCGAACTTGTTCGGGTCGCCGATGTTCAGATACAGCAGTTCGCGGCCCGCGGCGCGGGCCTTTTCCGCCTCGACGACGATGTCGCGCACGGCGTAGGTGATATCCGCAGTGCGTGCGGCCGGTCGGATGGGGTCGCGCATAACGGCCAATGATAGGCCCTTTCCGGGTCCGAGAAAAAGCCGGACGTCACCGGGCGCGCCTATGCACTTCCCTTCGCGGACGCCCCGGCCCATACTTGGGGCCGAAATCGAGACCGAGTTCGAGGGGAGGCGACGTGATGCGAGTCGCGATAGCGGTAGTGCTTTCCGTGTCGGTTTGGTTCGCTGCGGCAAGTCGCGGCGAGGCCGCGGTCCTTCGCGTGCCCGCCAACCACGCGACGATCGGTGCGGCCCTCAACGCCGCGACCACCGGGGACGTCGTCCTCGTTTCGCCGGGCACCTACAGCGAGGTGCTCGTCTGGCCGCAAGTGGACGGCATCCGCCTCGTGTCGACCGGCGGTGCGTCGGTCACGACGATCACCGCGAGCGGACTCGGGCGCACGGTCACGTTCGGCCCCGGCCTGACCCGCGCGACGGTGCTCGACGGATTCACGATCACCGGCGGCAACGAGACCGGTCAACTCGGCCGTGGCTACGGTGGCGGAATCCTGATCCCGAACGCGTCGCCGACGATCTCGAACAACTGGATCATCGGCAACGTCTGCGCGGCGCCGCAAGGCTACGGTGGCGCGATCGCCGTGACCGGCAACGGCACACCGCTGATCACCCGCAACCGGATCGTCGGGAACAAAGTCGGGATCGGTACGGCACCCTGCTTCGGCGGCGGCGTGAGTCTGCTCGACGTCTCGGCAGCCGACGTCATCAACAACCGAATCGTCGGCAACACGATCGACGCCGACGTGCGGGCCTACGGCGGCGGCATCCACGTGAAGACGAACGTGAGTGCACGTCTCGTCGGCAACGTGATCGAGGGGAACTCGATTCCGTTCCGTTTCGACGTCACCGGACGCGGGGGCGGCATCGCGGTCGAGAACGGGCCGACGACGATCCTGAACAACACGATCGTCACGAATACGGTCGGCGCGGACGGCGGCCCGAGCGGCGGCGGCGTCGCGGTGATGGCACCGGCGACGCTGCTCGCCAACAACATCATCGCGTCGAACACCGCGAACGGCAGTCAGGCGCCGGTGACCGGTGGCGGCGTCGCGTGCCTCGCGGGCCCGCTCTCGAACGACGTGAACAACCTGTGGAAGAACGTACCCGACGACTACGACGGCTGCGCGGCCGGCCCGAACGACACGTTCACCGACCCGGTGTTCGCGGATTCGCAGCGGCATCTCGCCGCGTCGTCGCCGAACATCGACGTCCCGGGCGCGAACCGATACGCCGATCGGGCGGTCGCGCAGGACATCGACGGTGACTCGCGGCGGCTCGACGGTGCGCTGAACGGCACGGGCGCGGACGTCGACGTCGGCGCCGACGAATACGCGGTCGTCCGGCTCGGGCACACCGGCACGCCGGATCGCCTCGTCGTCGGTCAATCGGTGCGGTTCACGCTCACCGGTCCCACGGCGAACTTCCTGCTCCTGATCAGCCCGAACCGAATGGCGGCATACGTGCCCTCCGTCGGCTACGCGGTGCTGAACGCGCCGGTGATCCTGATCGCGGGCGGCGGCTCCCCGGTCACGACCCAGGCGTTCGGCGTGCCGAACGCGGCCGCACTCGTCGGCTTCGAGCTGCACGTGCAAGCGCTCGTGTTCACCGGCCCGTGGGCGGTCGTCACGAACGCGCTCACGATGACGTTCGTGTAGCGCCGTATTCTCGGAGCAGTGCACGCGCGGCGGCCGTCGGCGTCTGCTCGCCCGCCAGGACCGCGCGCTCGGCCTCTTCGAGCTGCGCCTGCACGCCGGGGTGGGCCCGGAACGACGCGTGCAACTGCTCGTCGATCACACGCCACATCCACCGCCGCAGCTGTTCGCGACGCTGCGCATCCAACTCGCCGGCAGCGGTCACGTCGGCGTGGTGCCGCTCCACGAGGGACCACAGATCCTCGAGCCCCGATCCGGTCAGCGCACTGACCGTGATCGCCTCCGGGCGCCATGCCGCCGACCGCGGGCGCAAGTAGCGGAGCGCCGCTGCATACTCGGCACGCGCCGCCGACGCGGCCTGCACGTTGTCGCCGTCGGCCTTGTTGACCGCGATCACGTCGGCGAGTTCGAGGATGCCCTTCTTGATGCCCTGCAACTCGTCGCCGGCGCCGGGCAGCATCAGGACGAGGAAGAAGTCGACCATGTCGGCGACCATCGTCTCCGACTGCCCGACACCGACGGTCTCGATCAACACGACGTCGAAGCCGGCCGCTTCGCAGAGGAGCATCGTCTCGCGGGTGCGGCGCGTGACACCGCCGAGGCTCTGCGCGCTCGGCGACGGACGGATGTAGGCGCGATCGTCCAGGCTCAGCCGCGGCATCCGGGTCTTGTCGCCGAGAATGCTGCCGCCCGACACCGAGCTCGACGGGTCGACGGCGAGCACCGCGACGCGGCGCCCCTGTTCGACGAGCCGCATGCCGAGTGCCTCGATCAACGTGCTCTTGCCGACGCCGGGCACACCCGTCACCCCGACGCGGCGCGAACCGCCGGTCGCCGGCAACACCGCCGCGAGTAGCTCCTGCGCGAGTGCCTGGTCGTCGGCGCGCAGGCTCTCGACGAGCGTGATCGCGCGGGCGAGCACGGTGCGGTCTCCGGCGCGAACCCCCGTGACGAGCGCGTCGAGCTTCATGGGCGGCCTCCACGATCGCGCAGCGTGGCTTCGAGGCGCTCGAGCAAGCCCTCGGCCGCTTCGGGGATCACGGTGCCCGGCCCGAAGACGGCAGCCGCGCCGGCTCGGAGCAGCGGCTCGACGTCCTGCGGCGGCACCACCCCCCCGACGACGACGACGATGTCGTCGCGGCCGAGGTCCGCCAGCGCGCGACGCAACGCCGGCACGAGCGTGAGGTGCCCGGCGGCGAGCGAGCTGACGCCGACGACGTGGACGTCGTTCTCGACGGCCTGGCGCGCGGTCTCCTCGGGCGTCTGGAAGAGCGAGCCGATGTCGACGTCGAAACCCAAGTCGCTGAACGCACTCGCGATGACCTTCTGCCCGCGGTCGTGGCCGTCCTGGCCCATCTTCGCGATCAGAATCCGCGGCCGCCGTCCGTCGCGCTCGACGAACGCATCGACACGCGCACGCACACGCTGGATCGCATCGCTCATCTCACCGACCTCCCCGCTGTAGACTCCCGAGATCGACCGGATCACCGCCTGGTGGCGACCGAACACGCGCTCCATCGCCGCCGCCATCTCGCCGACCGTCGCGTTCGCGCGCGCGGCGTCGACGCATCGCGCGAGCAGATTGCCGTCGCCCTCCGCCGCGCGCGTGATCGCGTCGAGCGCGGCGTCGGTCGCGGCCGTGTCGCGCGTCCCCCGCAACCGCTCGAGGCGCGCGATCTGCGCAGCCCGGACCTCCGCGTTGTCGACGCGCAGCACCGGGATCGGGTCCTCGGTCTCGGGGCGATAGCGGTTCACGCCGATCACCGCCTGGCGGCCGGCGTCGATGCGCGCCTGCGTGCGCGCCGCCGCCTCCTCGATCCGCATTTTCGGCACGCCCGCCTCGATCGCGGCGACCATCCCCCCCATCGCCTCGACTTCGTCGATGTGTTCGCGCGCGCGCGTCGCGAGGTCGTGGGTCAGCCGCTCGACGTAGTGGCTCCCGCCCCACGGATCGACCGTCCGACAGCTCCCCGATTCGTGCTGGATCTGCAACTGGGTGTTGCGGGCGATCCGTGCCGAGAAGTCGGTCGGAAGCGCCAGCGCCTCGTCGAGCGAGTTCGTGTGCAGCGACTGCGTGTGCCCGTGCACCGCGGCGAGTGCCTCGATGTGCGTACGCACGACGTTGTTGAACACGTCCTGCGCGGCGAGCGACCAGCCCGACGTTTGACAGTGCGTGCGCAGCATCGACGACTTCGGGTCGCGCGGCGAGAACTCGCGCAGCAGCTCCGACCACAGCAAGCGCGCGGCGCGCAGCTTCGCGACCTCCATGAAGTAGTCCATGCCGACGCCCCAGAAGAAGCTGAGCCGCGGCGCGAACGCGTCGACGTCGAGTCCGGCACGCACCCCGGTGCGCACGTACTCGACCCCGTCCGCGAGCGTGTATCCCAGTTCGAGGTCCGCGGTCGCGCCCGCTTCCTGCATGTGGTAGCCGGAGATCGAGATGCTGTTGAAGCGCGGCATCTCCTCGGCCGTGTAGGCGAAGATGTCGGCGATGATGCGCATCGACGGCGCCGGCGGATAGATGTAGGTGTTGCGGACCATGAACTCTTTGAGGATGTCGTTCTGGATCGTCCCCGAGAGTTTCTCGCGCGACACGCCCTGCCGTTCGGCGGCGATGATGTAGAGCGCGAGCACCGGCAGCACCGCGCCGTTCATCGTCATCGACACGCTCATCCGATCGAGCGGGATGCCGTCGAACAGGATGTCCATGTCGAGGATCGAGTCGATCGCGACGCCGGCCATCCCGACGTCGCCGACGACGCGCGGGTGGTCGGAGTCGTAGCCGCGGTGGGTCGCGAGATCGAACGCGACGCTCAGCCCGCGCTGTCCGGCCGCGAGGTTGCGTCGATAGAACGCGTTCGACTCCTCGGCGGTCGAGAACCCGGCGTATTGCCGGATCGTCCACGGCCGGCGGACGTACATCGTCGTGTAGGGGCCGCGCACGTACGGCGAGAAGCCCGGCAGCGAGCCGAGGTGCTCGACGACGGCGCGATCGGAGGCGCGATAGACCGAACGACGCTCGACCCCCTCGGGCGTGCGCCACGTCCGCGCCTCGTCGGCCGCCGGCGTGCCGAGCGCGTCGTCGGGAAACGGCACCGTCGAGAAGTCCGGCACGCTCATGACGCGTCGTCCTCTCCCGCACCGGCGGCGCGCAGCAGTGCCGTCAGGAGTGCAAACAGATCGACGTCGGGCGCGAGCACGCCGTCGATCGGAACGCCATCGACCGGCGCCGTCGCGATCACCCCGGCCGCTCCCGCGTCGCGCAGTGCGGCGACGAGCGACCCCGCAGCTGCGACCGCGTCGGCCGCACCGGCGATGCAGACGACGCCGGCGCCGCGCTCGACGGAGGCCGGCGCGTCGTCGGCCGACTCGATCCGCACCGCGACCCCCGCGGCCGCCAACGCGTTGCGTGCCGCACGCGAATGCGGCTGGTGTGCCGCGAGCGGGCCGAGCGTCGCGACGACCGCGGTCACGCCGGCCGCGTGGCCGACGTCGCGCAGCGCTTCGAATCGCTCGGCGTCGCGCCGCAACGCGAGCGGTTCGATCGTCGCGGCGGAGCCGGTGCCGCACGCATCCGACAAGGCCGCCAGGGATGCGCCATTCGTCGCGCACGCCGCGGCCGCAGCGAGATCGTCCGCCTCGAGTGCGGCGCAATTCGGCCGACCGTCGGCGGACCGGCGATCCAGGGCTCGGCGGACCGCGGCCGCGATCGCATCGCGTCGCGCATCGTCGCCCGCGACCGGCGGCTCGGCGTTCGGATCCGGAAACGCGGTGACGCCGGTGATCGCGAGCGCCCGTCGGTCGATCGAGTCGCACCGTTCGCGCCACGCGGCGTCGATCCGGTCGTGCACGGCGCCGCCCGCGAGCGCCGCCGCGAGTCCGCCGTCGGCTTCGACCGCGCGGAGCGTCTCCCATGCGGCGCGCGCCAGGGCGTCGGTGAGCGACTCGACGTAGTAGGAGCCGCCGGCCGGATCGTCGACGTCGGCCAGGTGGCTCTCCTCGTCGAGGATCGTCGCGGTGTTTCGCGCGATGCGTCGACCGCGCGCGCTGTCGCCGCCGGCGACGCGATCGTGCGGCGGCGCGGTGACGACGTCGGCGCCGCCGCACAACGCCGCGAACACGGCGCTCGTCGAGCGCAGCGCGTTCGTCTCCGGGTCCCACCGCGAGGCCATCCGATCCGACACGCACGCGTGGATCGCCGCGGGCCGCGCCGCGACGCCGACCGCGTCGAGCATCGCCGACCAGGCGCGCCGCAGCGCGCGGCACTTCGCGATCGCGAGGAACGTGTCGCGCCCCACCGCGAGCCGGAACACGAACCGATCGGCCGCGGCCGCGAGGTCGACGCCGGCGCCGTCGAGGGTGCGGAGCCGGTGGGCCGCAGCGGCGAGCGCGAACCCCAGCTCGTCGGGAGCGTGCGCGCCGGCGTCGTGATACACCGTGGCATCGATGCCGATCGTGCGCCAGTCGTCGCCGCGGGCGATCGACCGTCGCGTCAGCGCGGCGATCTCGGCGTCGAGCCGCGCCAGCGGTCGTGGGAGTGCACCGTCGCGCGCCCACGCCGCGAACGGATCGCCGACCAACCAGACCGACGCGGCGTCCTGGGCGATGCCGCGGCGCGCGAGCAGCGCGTCGACGAGCGCGGCGGTGGGCACGACGTTTCCGCCGCCGTCGACGAGCAGGCGGATCATCTCGACGTGCACGTCGTCGAACACGCGGGCGAGGTCGTCGAGGCACGCGACGTCGAGCCCGCCGACCCCGACGCCGACCGCGTCGTCGGCCGCGGGGTCGTGGCCGAGGCGCGCCGCCCGATCGAGCACGACCCACGCGCCGTCGCTCCCGCCGACGAGGTCGTCGAGCATCCGCTCGTTCGCCGCAGCGAGCCCCGGCGTGTCGTAGCGCGGGCCGTGCGCCCAGCGTGCGGTCGCGCCGACGACCGGTGGCGCGTCGGGCGGGACGGGTGCGCTCGTATACAGCGGGTCGACGTCGAGTCCGCCGGGGAGCGTCACCGAGAGCGCGGCGAACGCGGCGTCGCCGAGTTCGGCGCGCACGCGGTCACGCCACGCATCGGCGGTCGGGGCGGTCGACGGGTCGGATCGGTCCATGGGGGTTCCGATCCGAGGTATAGCACAGGGAGCGCCCGGCGCGCGTCGAGAAACGCGCAGCCGGTCGCGCTCCCGGCGGTCAGCGAATCTGGGCCGCGCGCTCGACCTGTTTCATGAAGTCGCGAACCGCATCACGCGGGTCGAGGGTATGGGCCCGTCGGATCAGCGGGAGCGCCTCCGCGAACTTGCCGTCGCGAACGAGCAACTCCGCGTGGCGGAGCTTCGCCTTCGCCTCGAACGCATCGATGTTCGCCGCGCGCTCGAAGTGGAGGATCGCCCGTGCGGTGTCCTGCTGGTCGGCCCAGTAGCGGGCGAGATCGATCAGCGCCTGGCCGTCGGTCGGGTCGAGTTCGACGAGCGACTCCAGCACCGCGCGCTGCTCGGCGCCCTCGCCTTGCGCGGCCGCGAGGCGCTGCCGCAAACGCAGTACGGTCTGCTGCTGCTTCTGGTCGAGCCCGTCGGCGCGGTGCTTCGCGAGCCCGTCGAGGAGCGTCCGCATCGAGTCGAGTGCGCCGTTTCGACCGAGGTAGTCGGCGGCGAGGATCGCGCGGTCCGGCGATGCCTTGGCGTCGACCTCGAGGGCCCGCACGTAGGCGCCGACGGCGAGGTCGTACAGCCCCTCGTTCGCGTAGATCACGCCCAGCCCGTTCAAGCTCTCCGACGTCGACTTCCCGAGACCGTCGACGACCTCGAAGTTCTGCGCGGCCTTCATCGGCTGGTTCATCGCGCCGTAGGCTCGGCCCTGCGCGATCCACAGCTCGGCGTTGTCCGGCTGCTCGCGGATCAAGCTGCTGAACAGCGCCGCCGCATCCGCGAAGCGCTCCTGCTTGAAGAAGCTCTCGGCGAGGCCGCGCTTCCAGTTCAGGTCGTCCGGCGCGAGCAGGTTGGCCCGCCGAAACGCCGACTCCGCCGCGATGTCGTCGCCGCGCTTGGCGTGGACGACGCCGAGAATGCCGTAGGTCACGGCGTCCCCGCCGCCGAGTTCGATCACCCGCGTCAACGGCTTGCGCGCCTTGTCGAAGTCACCGCGCCGGTAGTGCATGTCGGCGAGGCCGCGCCACGCCCGGCGGAACTTCGGGTACTTCTGCACCGCGCGCTCGCTCGCCCGAATCGCTGCGTCGAGGTCGTCGCGCTGCGCATGCACGGTCGCGAGCATGAAGTCCACCGACGCACTCGCCTCCTCGGTCGCGGCCGCGGTCAGGATCTTCACGGCCTCATCGAGCTTCTCGGCGGAGATCGCTTCGATCGCCTTGCCGATCAGCTCGCGCTCCTCGACGTCGACGCCGGGCTCGATCTCGGTCTCGGCGATGTAGCTCTCGACGAGGCGCCGCTTGAACGTCGGGTCGTCCAGGACGGCGCGTTCCGCGGCGCTCAAGACGCGCCGGGTCCGGGACGGTTGCTGCGCCGTCGCGACCGGCTGGCGATCGGGCGAGGGGGCCGACTCCGCGGACGACACATCCGCCGGAACGTCGGCGACACGGCCGGCGGCCGGCTCCACCGCGGCGGGGTCACCGGCGTGCGGCGACGCGCACCCGGCCAGCGCGAGAACGACGCCGACCGATGCGGCACGGGCGAACGGAGAGCGGATAGACATCGACATCACTTCTTCGGGAACGTGACGGGGTAACGGAGCTTGTATCGAACGGACTTGCCCTTGCGCTTGCCGGGCTCGAACCGCCACTTCTTGACGGCCTGCAGCGCCGAGCGCTCGAACGCCGGATCCGTGGACTTCTGCACGCGCAGCTGGTCCACGCGACCGCGCTCGTCGACCGTGAGCAGGAGCCACACGGTGGCCGGCGCCTTCTTGCGCAGCTTGGCGCTGACGACCGGGTTCGGTTGATAGGTCGGACGCGGCCGCTGATCGAGTTCGGCGAGCGAGAACGTCGACGCGCCCTTGCCCTTCTGGGGGCCGATCGCGCCGAGACCGACGGCGATCGTGCCGCTGCCCCAGCCGGTCCCCCCACCGCCGTCGAGCATCAGCTCGAGCGGGCCGAGGTCGACTTGCGTGTTCTCGTCGGCGAGTTGCGGCGGCGGCTCGTCCGGCTCGGGTTCGGGCTCCGGCTCGGGATCCGGCTGCTGCACCGGTGGCGGGAGCGCCGCCGTGTCGGCGTCGCGCAGGATCGTGTCGGTGCGCGGGCCCTGGGCGATCGCCTGGATCAGCGGGAGCACGAGGAACATCAGCGTCGTCAGTGCGAGCGCACCGAGGGCGACGCGCGCACCGTGCCACAGCGGCCCGAAGAACGAGCGCCGACGGGTCAACGAACTCTCGCTCATCCCTGCGCCGCCTTCGTCGCGACGCTGACCTTGACCGCGCCGCCGAGCTTGGCCTCGTCGATCACGCGCACGAGCAGGCCCGACGTCGAGACCGAATCGGCCTGGATGATCACCGGGACCTCTTCCTGCTGGAGCATCCGCTTGACCAGCGGACGCACGCCGCCGATGCCGATGTCGCGGCCGCCGTAGACGACCTCGCCCTTCTCGGTCAGCGCGATCAGGATGCTCGTCTTCTCGAGCCGGCTCGCCGACGCGGCTTGCGGCCGATCGACCTCGACGCCGCTCTCCTCGACGAACACGGTCGTCACGATGAAGAAGATCAGCAGGATGAACACGCAGTCGATCAGCGGCGACATGTCGATCGCCGTTTCGCTCGTGTCGTCGGAGATATCACGAAAACGTCCCATGCTTCACCTCTCGGACTGTGTGCGGGCGGTGACGAGTTCGGACGCGCGCGAATCGCGCAGGCGCCCGGCGAGTCGGCGCGCGACCTCGGCTCGCGCGGCGCGGCGGACCGCTTCGCGCGCGCGACGGCGCTCGCCACGGTGCAGCGTCTGCGTGCAGACCGTCTCGAGGTGCGCGAGGAACGCCTTGTAGCGCTCACACGTGCGCGCGAGCTGGTATTGCATGAACAGCCCCGGCAGCGCGATCACGAGTCCGGTCTCGGTCGTGATCAACGCCTCGGAGATGCCCGACGCGATCATCGCCATCGTCTGATCGCCACCGCCGCCGGTCGACAACGCGTTGAACGTCGCGAGCATACCGGTCACGGTGCCGAGCAAGCCGACGAGCGGCGCCGCGCTGACGCAGACCTTCATCAGCCGAAGGTCGCGATCGATCGGCAGCGTCTCGGTGCGACGGAGCTGCGAGAACAGCTCGGTCGTCTCCTCGAGCGAGCCGCCGACCGTGACGAAGTCGAGGAGTTCCCCGACCCGTCCGTCGCGTTCGATCGGATGGTCGATCCAGCGGCGCCAGGTCTCCTCCGGCACCGACTGAAAGCCCTTGCGGCGCAGACGCAGCCAGATGTGGATCCCCACACCGAACATCACGATCGCGATGATCGCGATCGCGACCATCGCCCAGCCGCCGGACGACCAGATCCCGATCGCCTCGTCGACGAGCGCGGTGCCGCGCCCGCGGAGCCATTCGAACACGCGCTCCATCACGCCGACCGCGTCGCCGCCTTGGACGACTTCCCGTCATCGAAGTTGTCGCCGACCAACGGGCCGAGCAGATCGCCGAGGATCTCGTTGACCTGCTCGCGCACGAGGCGCGGGTCCGGCGCGCCGTTCGACGCGACACCGGCCGGCACGTGCGCCGGCACCTCGACGGGACGACTCGGGCGGCGCAGGCTCGTGCGCGCGACCTTGTTCATGAACGCGACCGCGCTCGTCTCCATCGTGCCGATCACGCCCTTCGCCTTGCGCGACAGGAACGCGTGCAGCAGCAGCGACGGGATCGCGACGATCAGGCCGAACTTCGTCGTGATGAGCGCCTCGGAGATACCGCCCGAGAGGCTCTTCACGTCGCCCGAACCGAACACGGTGATCATCTTGAACGTGTTGATGATGCCGGTGACGGTGCCGAGCAGGCCGAGGAGCGGTGCCGAGGCGGCGCAGATCGCGATGAACGGCAGCATCTTCTGCAGCCGGAGCCGCGTCGTCAGCACCTTCTCGTACATCGACTCTTCGATCAGCTCGCGGGGCTCGCCGAGGTTCGACACGCCCGTGCGGAGCATGTCGCCGACCGGCCCCTTGAGCCCTCGGGCAGCACCGCGGGCGCGCTCGTGGTCGTCGGCGCCGACGGCCTCGAGCAGTTCGGCGACCTGCTTGCGCGACGGCCTGCGCACGAACGTGAACTGGATCCACTTGATCAGCGCGACGAGCAGCGCGAGACCGGCCATCACGAAGATCGGCACCATCACGGCGCCGCCCTTCTTGACGTGCTCGATCAGCGTCTCCTCCGTGGCGGCGATCTTCTGCGCGTCGCCGAGGCTCGCATCGAACGGGAACGCACCGGCGCCCGACGCGACGAGCGCCTTGGCCGCCGCCCCGTCCTCGGGCGTCGTGAACGGGATCGCCGTCGGCTCGAGCGATCCGAGTCGCTGCTCGGCCGTGCCGATCGCCTCGCCGTCGCTCGATGCGAACAGCGCGGCCGGCCCGACGAGCAGGAACGTGCCCTCGCGGACGATCCCGTTCGCGTCGGTGGCGGTGCCCTTGAAGCGCGTGCCGCCGAGCGCGTCCTCGATCCGTTCGAAGGACGCACCGACGAGGCCCAGCTGGGCGGCGAACACGTCGCCGGCGCCGAAGTTGTCGTTCTCCGGCGCGAGCTTCGCGGCTTCGATCACCTTCGCGTGGCGCTGCAACTCGGCGATGTGCAGCCGCGACTCGAAGTTGCGGACGTATTCGCCGAGCAGGTTCGACAGGTGTGCCGACTGGTCCTTGAGGAACTTGATGTCGCGCTGCACGCCCTGGAGGCCGAGCACGCGCGAGTCGACGCGGCGCGACGCCTTTTGCAACTCGCCGCGCAACTCGAGGAGCTTGTCGTCACGCGTGCGGAGCTCGCGGAGGAGCGGCACCTTCTTGTCCGCGACCATCGCGCGGAAGTCGGTCAGTGCCTTGGTGCTCGATTCGAGCTTCTGCCGCATGCGCGCGGCAGCGTCGCCGAACGACGCTTCGTCCTGTGCCGCCGCGGTCGTGGCCGCCGCGGCCAGGAGCAGCGCGGCGACGGGTTTCGTCAGGTTCATCGCTTCGCCCTTCCCGTCACTTGATCTCGATCGGGAGCGGGGCGAACGTGGCCGCCTGCTCGTCCTTGAAGACCGCGATGGCCTTCGCAATCGCCTCCGCGGCGGCGTTGTTCGTCGTCCACGTCCAGCCGGTCTCGGACGCGCTGCCGACACCGGCGGCGTCGCGCTTCGCGGTCACGTAGTAGGCCTGGCCGATCCCGACGTAGAGCGCGGTCACTTCGGCACTGGTCTCGTCGTCGAGGCGACGCACTTCGCTCGTGACGCTGATCTCGCGGTTGAACTTGTCGACCTCGTTCAGGATCACGATCACGTTCGCGTAGCGCTTGACCAGCGGAAGCTCGGTCTTTGCCGGGTCCTCCGGGATCCCCTGGCTGAGCGGCTTGACGCGCTCGCGCAGCGGGTCCGGCAACCGGACGAGCAGCGCCTTCAGCCGCGTCTCGAGCGGCGCGATCGCGTCCTCGAGCACCTTCGTCGACGCCTCGAGGGTCGCCTTCTCCGCCTCGAGCTTCTGCTGGCGCGCCTGGGTGTCCTCGACGCTCTTGTTCGCTTCGGCGATCTTCGCCTCGAGCGACTCGATCTCGTCGCCGAGCACCGAGACGCGGCTCGTCAGCAGCTCCTCGCCGACGGCCCAGTCCGCCTTCTCCTTCGAGAGGATGCGCTGGACTTCGACCCATTGCTCGTAGACGTCGCGCACACCGGCGACGGCGTCGTCGTCATCGTCCGCGACGAAGGGCATCGGCGCCCCGATCGCGAGCGCGAGCACGCCGACGCCGATTGCCGAGCGCGTTCGCCGACGGCCGTTCGACTTCGTCTTCATTTCGAGATACTCCAATTCTCGCCGACGTCAGAACCGGACGTTGGCGGCAAGACTCACCGACGCATCGATGCCGCGCTTGTAGGACGTCTTCGTGACGTCGCGCTCGATGAAGGGCGAGCGATACACGGACTTGATGGACGGGTTCGTCAGGTTCTTTCCCTTGAGTTGCAGCGTGAAGATGCTCCCGATGCGCTGCGTGACCGTGACGTTGAGCGTGCCGTAGTCGTCTTCGTAGACCGGCGGCACGTAGTTCCCCGCCGACTCGCCGGCACCGGCGATCAGTCGATCGCCCTGCAGCGTGTAGAAGATGCCGGCACGCGTGCCGGTCGACTGCGAATCCCACGTCAGGTAGAGGTTCAGCAGGTGCTCGGGCGCGTTCGTCATGTCGCGCCGCGTGGTCGCCGCCATCAGGCCGGGCTTGCTGAACACCGCGATCTCGTCGTCGGGGATCTTCACCTTCGCGTCGATCAGTGTCGCGTTCGCGCCGATCGAAAAGCCGTCGGCCGCGCTCCAGAGCTCGCCGAGCCGCTGGCGCACCTCGAACTCCCAGCCGCGCAGGCGGCCGCGCGGGTAGTTGACCGCGGTCGTGAACGTGAAGTCGCCGACGCGCTGCACGTTCTCGATCGGGTCGACGATTTCCTTCTGGAACCACGAGACCGACAAGAGTCCGCCCTGATAGGGCCGATAGTCGGCGCGCAGGTCGTAGTTCGTCAACGAACTCATGTCGAGGCTCGGGTTGCCGATGAAGACCGGGCCGCCGAGGAACTCCTGCTGCTGGATCGGCGTCAGCTCCTTGAACGTCTGGCGCGCGACCGTCTGCGACCACGACGCGCGGAGCGTGAGCGAATCGAGCGGTTCGACAGTGAGCCCGATCGCCGGCAACCAGTCGTTGCGATCGAAGTCGACGTCTGCGGCGCCGGGCGTCAGGTCCTCGGGCGACGACGCGCCGGGCGGCACCCACTGCGCGTTCTGCTCGGCGAAGTTCTGGATCGAGATGAACGTCGACTCGAAGCGCACACCGCCGGCGATTCGCGCCCACGACGTGAGCGGCACATCGACCATCGCATACGCGGCGTGGATCCGCTGGCGGCCGTCGTAGTCGACGTCGACGAACGGCGGGCCGTCGGTGATCGGGTGGCTCTCGAACGGGAAGCGCTGGCTCCACGGATCGTTGAACTCGCCGGTGGACGTCGTGTTGTCGTTGAAGTTCGCGTAGGTGTCCTGGTCGAACTCGCGCTGCACCGCATCGCGGAACACGCCGAACTTCAGGTAACCGTTGTCCTCGTCCTTCTTCTTCGATCGACCGGTCTTGAACGGGAGGCGAAGGTTCAGCGCGCCCTGGTGGCTCTCCTCTTCGATCGTCTTGAAGATGCGCTGGGAGTTGCCGAGCGTGAACGTCGCGGCCGGCTTGTAGGGCAGCCACTGCGCCGGAAACCGCGTCTGCCCCACGACGCGACCCGGTCGCCACTCGGCGCCGAACTGGCGCTTGTCGGGCTGGTCCTGATCGGCGGAGCTGAACGCGAGGATCCAGTCGAACTGCGGATCGGCGAAGATCCGGAGGTCGCCGACCGGGATCGTGTGGTCACCGGAGAACTGCAACGACTGCACGGTGCGCTCGGTGTACTCGAGCGTCTCGGTCCGAAGATACGGCGCGGCGCCTCGCTCGTCGTAGCCCGGGCTGTTCGGGTCGTTCGGGTCGTAGGCGGGAAAGTAGTAGGACTTGCCGCGCGTGTCGGTCGCGAGCGTCGCCTTGTCGTCCGCGGTCTGCGAGAGCAGGTAGACGACGTTGATCGCGTGGTTCTCCGACTCGACGCCGAAGGTGGCGAGGCCACCCCACTGGCGCGTCTGCGTCGCCTGCTCGACGTCGAACAGGTTCGTCTTGAAGTCGTCGATGCCCTGATTCTGCGACAGTCGCGGCGTCATCGGGTTGCCGGGCGACTCGACCCACCACTGGTCGTCGCGCTGGTCGTCGTCGAACGAGCTGTCGCGCTCGAAGAAGATGCTCGCGAAGCCGCCGACCCGCAGCCCGCTGTCGAACGTGTGATTGCCGCCCGATGCGATCGACCACTTGTAGTCGGCCGGTGCGTCGCGCTCGGAGACGCCGACCGCACCCAGCCAGTTCTGCCCGAGCGGTTGAACGCTGCGCCCACCACCCTCGACTCCGCCGCCGCTGTAGCTCAGGAAGTCGCTCTTGCCGGTGACCTGCGAGTTGTAGCCGATCTCGGCTTTCGCCTTGATGAAGAACGCCTCGTCCGGGATGCCCTTCAGGCGCACGTCGACGGCACCGCCGGACGCGTCGCCCTGCTGATCCGGCAGGAACGTCTTCGACACGCGGATGCTCTCGATCACCGCCGACGGGAACTGGTCGAGTTCGACCGCGCGCTTGTCCTCGTCCGCCGACGGCATCCGAACGCCGTTGACCTGCGAGCTCACGTATCGATCCGGGAGGCCGCGGATCACCGCGGACTTGTCCTGCACCGTCGCGCCGGCGACGAGTTGCAGTGCGGCGGCGGCGTCGCTCGCGCCCGCCTGCCCCATCAGGTCCGCACCGATCGAATCGAGTAGCGAGGGGCTCTTGTAGCGAAACTCGAGGAGTCCCGCTTCGGTCGAGCCGCCGATCGCCAACAAGTCCTGCACGATGAACTCTTCCATGTCGATGTAGTCGCCGGCGAGGTGGATCGTCACCTCGGTCAGCTTCCCCGACGACACGACGACCGTGCGCAGCTGGCGCACGTAGCCGTCCTTCGAGAACGCGAGGGTGTACTCACCCGGCTTGACACCGGGAATCGAGAAGTCGCCCTGCGCGGTCGTCATGCACTTGTGACCGGTGTCGACGACCACGACCTCGGCCTCGCCGATCGGCGCATCGAAGTCCTTGTCGAAGACGATGCCGCGAATCGAACCCGGTGCTTCCTGCCCTGACGCGATGGTCCCTGCAAGCAGGAGGAGACCGACCGCGAGCAGGGATACGAATCCGTGGTGACTGGACACAGTTCCCTCGCCTGCTGTCGCGGACGTTCGATCTCGATGCGTCAATCTACGAACGCGAGATCAAGGAACCGCGACGGTCCGTGTGTGGATTGTGTGAAGGCCCCTACCAGGGGTCCTGGAGACCCTCGAGAATGCTCTCGATACGCGACCAGACTTCCGCGTCCGGTTCGACGTCGTGGACCGCCATCGACACGCAGGTGGCGACGAAGTCGTTCGCCCGCGGTCGCGCGTTCGGGTTGATCGCGCCTTCGGTGAGGGCGAGCAGGTAGATCGCGCGCGCGCCGTCGACGTCTTCGATCGCGACGTGCGCCTCGGCGAGCGGCCGCAGGGCCTTGCCGCGCCAGAAGTTCTGGATCGCGCCACGCTTCTGGGTGAAGCGCTTGCGCAGCGCGGCGAGCGTATCGCGTGCCTTCGAGCCATCGCCGGCCCGATACCGCAATGCCGCGAGTCGCGCGGCCAGCGCGATCTCGTCCTCGGGGAGCCAGCGCGCCCCGTCGAGCACCTCGTCGGCGACCGTCACCAGTTCGAGGGCCTTTTTCCGATCGTCGTGCCGGAGGGCCCGCTCGGTCGTATCCGCGAGCAGCTCGATGCGGACCTGCTCGGGCAGCGTCTCGAATCCGGTGCGGATACGCCTCTCGAGTGCATCGCGACGCGCCGGGTCGTCGTAGAAGCGGTCGAACAGGTCGACGCACAGCTCGAGAGCATTTCGGCTCTGATCGAAGCCACCCGTGGCGAGCACCTCGTCGACGAACGCGATCTTCGCGTCGAACGCGGCCTGCTCGTCGAGTTCGGGCGCACGGCTACCGACGCGGTGCTTCTCCGAGTCGACCGCCCCTTTCTGCAACGCGGCGGCACGGTCGCGCTTGCCGAGCGCCTCGAACGCCCGCGCGACCTTCGCGCGGATTCGATCACGTCGCCACGCCTGCTCGGTGTCGCTCGTCAGCATCTTGTCGGCGAGCTTCAGCGCGCGGTCGAGGGTCTCGTCGAGCCCGTCGGTCGCGCCCTTCTCGGCGCAGTAGCGTGCGAACTCGGCGTAGCACGCGCCGCGGCGCCAGTTGCCGACCTTGTCGGCGTAGCGCAGTGCCCGCTTGGGCTGGTCGAGTTCGAGCGACGCGAGCACGACCGATTCCTGAGCGCGTCCGCGGCTCTTCTTGTGCGGGTTGACCGGATACCGCGACGCGGCATCGAACGCAATGTCGAGGAGCTTCGCGCGATAGGGTGCCAACGCCGCTTCGGCGAGTGGGTCACCCGTGGCGGGCTTGTTCGACTCTTGCTTGGGGTCAGGCTCGGTGTTGCTCGACCCGCGAGGCGCGGGATCGGAGCAGGCGCTCGCGACGAACGCGAGGGTGGCGACGCACATCGCCGCCCGGAGATTCGACTTCATCGTTCTTCCCTGCATGGTATCGATGATGTGTCGGGGGACGGGGAAGGGGCGACCCCGGTGGGGCCGCCCCGTGTGAATCAAGCGGTTCCGATCGCCGGCCCTACGGGGCGGTGATCTGAACGCCGTTGGAGAGTGCGACGTTGCCCGGCGCACCCGAGCTGCCGATGCCGAACTGGCAGTAGAGCTTCGTGCCCGACGGCAGTCCGCTGAGGTTGACCGGCGGGAAGGCGAAGCCGCCCGAGCCGTTCGTCGGGATCGCGGCGAAGCCGACCGCCGCGCCGATGTTCGGGATCAGCGTGCCGCCCACGAACGGGAGGTCGACGCGCGAACCCGAGACGAGGAAGTAGCCGACCGACGACGCGGTCGCGTTCGACACGGCGACCTTCACCGCGTTCATCGGGCCGTCGATCGAGAGCACCGGCGCACCGTTGGTGCCGGTGAGCGACTTGCCGAGGTCGGCGAACGCACCGGCGTTCGTGAGGCCGAACTCCTCGGAGGCCGTCCAGTTGGCGAGCCAGCTCGTGCCCGGGCGGAACGCGCCGCGGAAACGCTCGCTCGAGAAGAAGCCGTCGTTCGGCGCGAAGCCGACCGAGGTCAGCGCGTCGTTGGCCGGACGCGGATCGAGGAACGTGACCGGGTCGAGGAGGTTCGAGCCGACGAGCGTCGTCGGCGCGCGGGTGATGCCCACGATCGGCGAGTTCACCGGCTCCTTGACGTTGTTGTTGGCCACGTTGAACACACCGAGCGCGTCCGCGTTCGTGTAGTTCTTGCTGTCGTTGTTGCCGTAGAACACCGAGTCGGTGATCTCGCAGAGGTTACCGTTGGTCTGCGCGGTGTAGAACGCGGCCGGGTTGGCCGGTGCGTTGACCGTCGAGTAGCTGTTGTAGGCCGTCGTCCAGCAAGCGGTCCACGGCAGCGTGCCGTTGAAGCCGTAGCCGTTGCCGCCGTCGCCGTCGATGTTGTCGAAGCGGACGACCTCGTCACCGCAGTCCATGAAGATGCAGTTGCGATACTGGACGCGGGCGCCGTCACGCCAGGTCGTCAGGCCGTCGCCGTCGGTCGGCTGACCGATGATCGTCAGGTTGTAGAAGACGGTCGACGTGACCGGCTGCCAGTCGGAGTTCTCCGCGCCGTCGGTCTCGCACGCGTTGTCGCCAACGCCCGAGCCCTGGCTCGCCTGAAGGCTGTGCCCCTGGACGATCAGGCCGAACTGGATCTTGCCGCGGTAGCCCTGGTCGATGTCGAGGCTGTCGTCGCCGACGTTCCAGATCGCGATGTACTTGAGGTTGACGGTGCCGCCCCAGACCTCGATGCCGTCGTCGACGTTGTTCATGATCTCGACGTGGTGGATGTCGGTCGCGCGACCGATACCACCGAGCGACAGGCCGTTCAGCTCCTTCGTCAGCGCGACGACCTTGCCGCCGAACCGGATCGACAGGAACGAGATCGAACCGCTGTCGTCGTTGTCGTTGCCGCCGCCGTACTTGTTGAACGTGGCGTTGGTCAGGCCTTCCATGTCGCCCTGGTTGCTCGCGTTGGGCGTGGGCGAGTTCGTGAGGATGCCGTCCTCGGAGATGTAGGCCGAGCCCATGAGCGTGAGGTTACCCCACTCGTTGGCGGCCTCGCGCCAGGTGCCGTTGTCGTTGGACGAGGTCATGACGACCGGCTCGTCCTGGGTGCCCTGGACGTGGATCATCGAGCCGCGCGTGACCGCGAGGCTGCCACCGCCGCCGGCGGTGTTGACGACGCGGACGCCCTTTTCGATCGTCAGCGTCGCGGCGTTCTCGACGTAGATCTGACCGACGAGGTTGATCGGGCTCATCGCCTTCGTCCACGTCGTGGAGGAGGTGATGTTCGCCGAGATGTTCGTCTGCGCACCCGCAGCGAACGCGAAGCCAGCGACCGCGAGGACCGCGGCAGCCGACGACTTGGACAGGATTCGCACGATTGTTCTCCTTTTTTGCCTATCCGGGTGGCGGAGCAAGCGGAGGATCCTCCCCCCTGACCTTGCCCTCGGTGGGCTCAACTCGCGCGAATGCTAAGCGCCCTCTGTAAAGGCAAAGAGAAGACCGGGTGAAAGCTCGACACGGCGAAACGCCGATCCGGATCGGGCGCTCGGCTGGCCGTTTCGCGGGCTTGGTCGGGGTGTCGGCGCGTTGCGTTCGGGGGTGTGATGGCCCTCGCTCACTCGAAGAGGCGTCCCGTCGCGAGCATCTGCGCGACGCGCCGTGCAACGACCCCGGGCCGCGGATCGAGAGTCATCGGACCGCGAGCGGGCGAACGTGCTCGCGCCTATGTCGTTCGCGAGGGCCACCACACCCCCGAACACACGGCTCCCCCCTGACGATCCGCGAAGCTCGCTGCGGCGGATCTGTCCCGTTTCGCGTCAGATTCGCGGCAGCGACCCCTCGCTGCGCCGATCTTGTCCCGTTTCGCGTCAAATCCGCGCCAGCGAGCCACCGCGCGTAGCTCTCGATCCGGAGACCGAGATTGCGCCGGGACGATCAGCCGCGGGTCGCGACCTCGTCGAACAGACACACCATCTCGCGGGCGATCTGGGCGCAGCGGTCGTCGTAGGCGGCGCGTTCGTCGGGGGTGTCGTCGAACGCTTTGGGGTCGTCGTAGCGGATCGGGGCGCGGTGGGTCGCGCCGGGGACGATCGGGCACGCGGCGTCGGCGCTCGAGCACGTCATCACGGCGACGAAGTCGGCGCGCGGGTTCACCGGGTCGTCGATCGTCTTCGAGAACAACGGAACCGGCGCGATTCGCCCGCCGGCGTCGAGCGTGTAGTGCGGATTGTCCGCGGCACCGTCGGACGCGGCGTCGAAGCCGGCGCGCTCGAGCGCGGCCACGGTGCGCCGATCGCAGGCCGTGACCTCGGTGCCGCCGGAGAACGTCCGAACGCCATCGACCCCGGCGACGTGGGCGGCGACGTGCGCCCATGCCTGCGCGAGCTGGCTGCGGCGCGAGTTGTGCGTGCAGACGAAGAGGAGCGCGATCGGATTCGTGTCGGCCAGGACGGACGCGAGTGCGTCGAGTTCCGTCCGGCGTTCCGGCGCGATCCGGTCGAACTCGGCGCGGCGGGCGGCGACGTAGTCGGCGACGCTCATCGCGTGGCTACATGTTGCGGCGATACTGGCCGCCGACCTCGTAGAGCGCGCCCGAGATCTGGCCGAGGCTCGCGACCTTCGCGACGTCCATCAGCTCGCCGAACGTGTTGCCGCCGGCGAGTGCGGTGCGCTGCAACCGTGCGAGCGCGTCCGGTGCGGCGTCGGCGTTGCGCGCGTGGAACGCCTCGAGCGAGTCGATCGCGAAGCGCTTCTCCGCCTCGGTCGACCGGATCACCTCGGCCGGCGTCACGGTCGGCGATCCGTCGGGGTCGAGGAAGGTGTTCACGCCGACGATCGGCAACTCGCCGGAGTGCTTGCGGTGCTCGTAGTAGAGCGACTCCTCCTGGATCTTCGTGCGCTGATACATCCGCTCCATCGCGCCGAGCACGCCGCCGCGTTCGGAGATGCTCCGGAACTCCGAGAGCACGGCCGCCTCGACGAGGTCGGTCAGTTCCTCGACGATGAACGACCCCTGCAGCGGGTTCTCGTTCTTCGCGAGCCCGAGCTCACGGTTGATGATGTGCTGGATCGCCAGCGCCCGCCGCACGCTCTCCTCGGTCGGCGTCGTGATCGCCTCGTCGTAGGCATTCGTGTGGAGCGAGTTGCAGTTGTCGAACAGCGCGTAGAGCGCCTGCAGCGTCGTCCGGATGTCGTTGAACGCGATCTCCTGCGCGTGCAGGCTCCGGCCCGACGTCTGAATGTGGTACTTGAGCTTCTGCGACCGCTCGTTGCCGCCGTACTTGTGCTTGATCGTCTTCGCCCAGATGCGGCGCGCGACACGACCGATCACCGAGTACTCCGGGTCGAGGCCGTTCGAGAAGAAGAACGACAGGTTCGGTGCGAACGCGTCGATGTGCATCCCGCGCGAGAGGTAGTACTCGACGTAGGTGAACCCGTTCGCGAGCGTCAGCGCGAGCTGCGTGATCGGGTTCGCGCCGGCCTCGGCGATGTGGTAGCCCGAGATCGACACCGAGTAGAAGTTCCGCACACCGTGGTCGATGAAGTAGTGCTGGATGTCCCCCATCATCCGCAGCGCGAACTCCGTCGAGAAGATGCACGTGTTCTGCGCCTGATCCTCCTTGAGGATGTCGGCCTGCACGGTGCCGCGCACGACGCCGATCGCCTCCTCGCGGATCCGGCCGTAGGTGTCGGCCGGCAGCACCTCGTCGCCGCTGACGCCGAGCAACGCCAGCCCGAGGCCGTCGTTGCCGCGCGGAAGGTCGCCGTTGTAGCGTGGCCGCGGCAGCCCCTTGTCGGCGTAGATCGCGTCGATCTTGCGGTCGATCTCGTCGAGGATGCCCTGCTCCCGCGCGTGGCGTTCGCACTGCTGGTCGACCGCGGCGTTCATGAAGAACGCGAGCAGCATCGGCGCGGGGCCGTTGATCGTCATCGACACGCTCGTCTTCGGGTCGCACAGGTCGAAGCCCGAGTAGAGCTTCTTCGCGTCGTCGACGGTCGCGATGCTGACGCCGGAGTTGCCGATCTTGCCGTAGATGTCTGGGCGCGCGTCGGGGTTCTCGCCGTAGAGCGTCACGCTGTCGAACGCGGTCGACAACCGCTTCGCCGGCCGCCCCACCGACACGTAGTGAAAGCGCTTGTTCGTCCGTTCCGGCCCGCCCTCGCCGGCGAACATCCGCGCCGGGTCCTCGCCCTGGCGCTTCAGCGGGAAGACGCCTGCCGCGAACGGAAACGCCCCCGGCACGTTCTCGCGCAGGATCCAGCTCAGCACGTCGCCCCAGTCGCGATACGCGGGGAGCGCCACCTTCGGGATCTTCAGATGCGAGAGCGACTCGGTGTAGAGATCCTGCTCGATCACCTTGTCGCGCACCTGGAAGCGATACTTCGCCGCCCGATACCGCTTGACCGTCGCCGGCCACGCCTCGAGCGCCTTGCGGCACTCCGGGTCGAGCTTCTCCTCGAGCGCGCGGTAGTGCTCGACGAGGTCGGCGAGGTAGTCCGGCTCACCCTCGACGCGCTCGATCGCGAGGACCTCGCCGCCTTCGTCGTCGGGCTCGACGACCTCGATGCGGGAACGCCCGACGTTCGCGCGCAACGTCTCGATCGTACCGTGGAGCTGATACATGCGACGCGCGATCGTCGCCTGCCCCTTCGCCCACGTGTCGTAGCGCTCGCAGTTCTCGACGATCTCGGCGAGGTAGCGCACGCGGTCCGGCGGGATCACGTAGCGCTTCTCGGCCTCGCCCCCTTCGAGCGAAGACGCGAGCGGCGCGCCGGTCTTCTCGGCGATCGCGTTCATCAGCGCCGCGTAGAGCTTGTTCGTGCCGGGATCGTTGAACTGCGACGCGATCGTCCCGTGGACCGGCAGGTCCTCGTCGTCGCCGTCGAACTGCACCCGGTTGCGACGCACCTGCTTGCGCACGTCACGCAGCGCGTCGAGCGAACCGCGCTTGTCGAACTTGTTGATCGCGATGACGTCGGCGAAGTCGAGCATGTCGATCTTCTCGAGCTGCGTCGCCGCACCGTACTCGGCGGTCATCACATAGAGCGAGATGTCGGAGTGCTCGACGATTTCGGTGTCGGACTGTCCGATGCCGGACGTCTCGACGACGACGAGGTCGTAGCCCGCCGCCTTGCACAGGTCGATCGACTGCTGCACGTACTTCGACAGCGCGAGGTTCGACTGGCGCGTCGCGAGCGACCGCATGTAGACACGCGGATCGTCGATCGCGTTCATCCGGATGCGGTCACCGAGCAGCGCCCCGCCGGTCCGTCGGCGCGACGGGTCGACGGAGATGATCGCGATCGTCTTGTCGTCGAACTCGCGGAGAAAGCGACGGACCAGCTCGTCGACGAGTGACGATTTGCCGGCGCCGCCGGTGCCGGTGATGCCGAGCACCGGCACCTTCCGGTCGCCCAACGCCTCGCGCGCCGCCGTGTGGATCGCGTCGGATGCGTCCTCGAAGTTCTCGACGACCGAAATCGCCTGGGCGATCGCCTGGGGATCGCGCGAACCGAGCCGCCCGAGCGCGTCGTCGATCGGCGGCTCCTTCGTCACGAAGTCGCACTGCCGGAGGACGTCGTTGATCATCCCCTGCAAGCCCATCGCACGGCCGTCGTCCGGCGAGTAGATCCGCGTGATCCCGTGCGCGTGGAGTTCCTCGATCTCTTCTGGGAGGATCGTGCCGCCACCGCCGGCGAAGATCTTGATGTTCGCGCCCCGCTCGGCGAGCAGGTCGTGCATGTACTTCAGATACTCGACGTGTCCACCCTGATACGACGTGATGCAGATGCCCTGTGCGTCCTCCTGGATCGCGCAGTCGACGATCTCGCGAACGCTTCGGTTGTGCCCGAGGTGGATCACCTCGGCGCCGGACGCTTGCAAGATCCGCCGCATGATGTTGATCGCGGCGTCGTGTCCGTCGAACAGAGACGCCGCCGTGACGATGCGGACGTGATGCTCGGGGTGATACGGTTCGATTGCGTGCGTCGACTGCTGCATGGCGTGCCTCGTCGTGGCCTGGGTCCGGACGTGCGCCCGGACCCAAGCTATAGCACACCGCGACGATCGATCGTCGACGGCCCTACTGGGCGCGGCCGCCCTTCGTGCGCAGCTCGTGGATGCGCTTCTCGATCCGGGCGAGGTCCTTCAACAGGGCCTCGATGCCGTGTCGGCACTCCTCGGCCGCTTCACGCGAGCCCGATTCCTCGGCTTCGTGCAGGCGGGAGCGCGTGTCGCGCAGCACCTCCTGCACGTGGGTTTGCTTCGCGTAGAGCTGCGCGAGCTGTTCGGCGGCGGTCGCCCGTCGCTCGGCAGCCTTCGGCACGAGCGCGGCCATGCGCCGCGCGAGCCGAGCGTTTTCCTCGGACAGCTTCGCGATCATCGTCTTCAGCTCGGCGATCGCCTGGGCGTTCTTCGCCGGGCGGTCGTGCGGCGCCGGCGGCCCACCGATTCCACGGAACTCCAGCTTGACCGTCTCGAGTTCGTGCCGGGCGTCCACGATTCGGTCGGGATCGACCGAGTGCCACGCGTCGGCGAGCCGCTCGGTCGCCGCGTTGCGTTCCGCCCGGATGCGATCGAAGGCGAGCTTCGTCGCGTCGAGTTCCTCGCTCGTCGCGTTCGGCGTCTTCGCGAGCTTCGTCTCCAGCGTCGCGACTTCGCGATCGAGGCGCTCGACCTCGGACTCGAGTGCCCGCACCTTCGCCGCCCCCGAGACGATCCGCGCGCCGAGCGCCTTCGCCCGCGCGACGAGCCGCGCGCGCGTCGCGGCGAGCGACTCGATCGCCGACGGCAGTCGCGCCATCTTCAGTTCGCGCATCGCCCGATCGACGTGTGCGATTTGCTTCGCGAGTCGCTCGCGTTCCGCGGCGTGCTCGTCCTGGGCGATCGTCGGCGCGATCGTCAGCAGCGTCGCGGCGAACGCGATCGCCGCGGTGCGCCCGACGGTCGACAGCCGTCGCGGCGGGGTGCATTCGAGAATCATCGAGAGTCTCCTCTTCATCGGGCCGAGGTGGCGCACGCCGCAGGCGAGCGACGGCACGCGGTCACCGGACAGGAACGCGAGCGTCTTGACGAGCGCGCGGGCGTAGACCTCGCCGTGATCCGGCTCGGCCCACACGACCCACGCGTCGCAGCACTCCTCTTCGGCGCGGCGCAACGCACGCCGTGCCCACCAGACGAGCGGCAGCCACCAGAACGCGATGACCGACGCGACTTCGAGCAGGCGCACGCGGTGGTCGCCGCGGCGCAGGTGTGCGAGTTCGTGCGCGAGCACGACGTCGAGTTCCGCCGCGGCGAACTGCGCGACGAGCGACCGCGGCACCGCGATCGTCGGCCGCCCGACCGCCCAGAGCATCGGGGGCAGCCGGCCCTCGAGCAGGACCAGGCGCGGCGGCGCGCGCAAGCCGAGCCGGCGTGCGAGCGCGGCGACGCGGTCGCGCAACTCGGGAGGCGCGGCCGGTGCATCGGCGAGCAAACGGTGAAAACGCCACGCCCGCACCCCGGTCCGGACGGCGAGCGCGAGCGAGCCGACACCCCACAGCGCGAGCAACGCGACACGCCAGTCGACCGGCCGTGGTGCGGGGGCGACCGACCGTTGCGGCGGGGCCGCGAACACCACGGGCTCGAGCGCCGGCGGCATCGCGACCGGCGGGGTCGGCACGTTCGCGCGCTCGACCGTGATCTCCGTCACCGTGGGTGCCCCGAGCGGCAACGAGACGACCGGCGGCGTCACGAGCTTCAGCAGCACGAGCAGCCACAGCGTATGCGCCAGCGCCGGACGACGCGACCAGCGCGACACACCGAACGCGACGAGGGCGATCGCCGCAGCGACTCCGACGTTCGACCCGACGGCACGGAGCACGGTGTCGATCATCGTCGCCCCTTCTGCCGGCGCTTCGCCGCGCGTTCGACGAACGCCTCGAGCGCCGCGATGTCGTCGGCGTCGAGCCGCGCTTCGTTCACGAGGTGCGTCAACAGCGGCGCAAGCGAGCCCTCGCACAGCTTGTCCGCGGTCTCCTGGAGCCGGCGGCCGATCAGCGCATCGCGATCGGCAGCGGCGGAGTAGCGATGCGCCCGCCCCCCGGTCCGCCGCGCGACGAGCCCCTTCGCGAGCAAGCGCTCCAGCAGCTTCTGCACGGTCGCCGACGACGACGCCCCCGACTCCCCGCCGTAGATCTCGTCCGCGAGATCGCGCACCGTCGCGTCCTCGCGGCCCCACAGCACACGCAACACCGCCAATTCGGCGTCGGTCACGTCCTTCGGCGTTCGGCCCATCGAGACCTCCGTTCGAGAATCAGACAAAATGTCTACCCGAGGATAAGACAGAATGTCTTCCTGTCAAGCGGGCCTTTCGGCAATCGCGATCGGGGCGCAGGAGCGTCTCGGTCCGGGCCTGTGGTATCGTGACGAAACTCAGCCCCCAAGGGAGGTCGTCAATGAGATCGATGCTCGTCACCGCGGCGCTCGCCGCGTTCGTCGCCGGCCCGCTCCGCCCGGCTCCCGCGCAGAACCACAGCCTCGGTTGGGTCGTGCCGGCCGCCAATGGCGTCCACTCGGTGGACGCGAGCGGCAACGTCCAGTCGCGGACCGGATCCGCGAGCTACGCCGCGACGATGAACTTCGACAACAGTACCGCGCTCGTCTACGACTCGACCGTGCGCGCGATCATGCAGATCGATCCGGTCACGCTCGCGGTCGTCGGTACGTTCTTCCAGACGCCGAGTTTCACGTCGGCGACGTCGGTCTCCGACATGCTCTTCGATTCCAACGGCGACCTGTTCTTCAGCGGCACGACCGGCACGGCCGGGGTCTTCAAGCACACGCCGGGCACGTCGACGTTCTCGACGGTCTACGGCACGACGACGTTCACGGGTGGCGTGGGCAGCGTGTCGCTCAACTACGACAGCGGCGAATTGCTCGTCACAGAGCGGCTGACGGGGTCGAACACACTGTTCGGCGCACGGCGCGACGGGACGATGACGACCGTCATCGGCACCGGCCTCGTCACGCGCTACGGGACCTACCAGCACATTCCGACCGGAGACATTTACTCCGGCACGTGCTGTGCCAATGGTGGCGGCGGCAGCAACGCATCGGTGCTCGTGCTCCGCAGAGGCCAGTCCACCGCGACGTCGCTGCTCGATCACCCGATCTTCCGTGGCGGCTACTCCCCGCTCCCCGACCGCGCGAGCGCGGCGCAGCAGCGCCTGGTCTCGTCCGCGTGGTCGAACGGCACCGGCGGCGACGGCGTCTGGCAGATCGACATCTTCGGCGCGACGGCGACGAAGCTCGCGTCGATCACGTCGAACACCCACAAGGTCGTTCCGATCTACGGCCGCAACCTCCAGTCGGTCGCGACGGGGCGCGGCCAGTGGAGCGCCCAGGTGAACTTCCCGCAGCACGCGGGCAAGTCGTTCGTCGTCGCGCTGTCGGTGCGCGGCCTGCGACCGCCCGCACCGTTGCCGGACGGCCGTTTCGTCCCGTTCCTCCCGGACCCGCTGACGCCGTTGAGCATCTCCGGTGCGCTGTCCGCACTGATCCAGGGCAACGTCGGCATCCTGAACGCGGGCGGCAGCGCCTCGTTGCAGCTGGACCTGCGTCCCCTCGGTGCGGGCGCAAACGGCATCGTCGTCTACATGGTGCCGGCGGTGCTGGACCCCGCTGCACCGCTCGGCCTCGCGGTGCTCGGCGACCCGTTGCCGCTCGTGATCGAAGGGATCTGACCGCGGCTCTCGCGGGTCAGCCGGTGCGCAGCGCCAGCGCGTGCGGGTCGGTGATCAACGCGATCCCGAGCGGCGCGGCCGGGTCGAGCACGACCACGACGATGTGCAGCACGATGCCGGGCGGGAGGCTCGTGCCGCGCAGATCGACGTAGAAGACGCCCCCGCCTTCGGCGCCGAGGACGCCGGTCGTCGCGCTGACGATCGGCGAGAGCGCGCCGGCGAGGCCCGCATACGTGACCGCGTCGATCGCGAGCGGGATCGTCCGTCCGTCCGGCAGCGACACGCCGGGGCGAACCCCGGAGACGCCGAAGCCGGCGATCCACTGGCGATTGGCCTGTGCCGGAATGCGCAGGCCGACGAGCCAATGCGCGGCGCCCACGCGCACGGAGTGGATGTCGCGGCCGTGGATCGGGACCGCGGCATGCGTCGTGCCCATCGACACCGTCGTGCGCTTGCTCGGCAGGCCGGTCGCCAAGTCGATCGTCCAGACGCCGCCGGATCCCGGCACGGTCTGCGTGCCGAACGCGGCGACCACGAGTTGCGGGTTCGCCATGCTCGCCCGATCCGGGCGCGCGCTGTAGGCGCCGATCAGCGTCGCGTCGTTCAGGTAGGTGACCGCGAGGCCGCTCGACTTCGGGACGACGAGCAACGACTTGCCGCTCGACGACGGCTGCCCGTCGCCGCAGCACGTCCCGGAGAAGACGTCACCGGTGCGCACGTCCTGATGGGTTCCGTAGCGCGGATCGAGACCGAGTCCGATCGTCGACAGCGTGCCGCCGGTCCGCGACAGTCGCACCAGCACGCCGTTCTTCGTGAACGGCGGATCGGTCACGAGCAGGTCGCCGCTGTCCACGTCGATCGACAGGTTGCCGGCACCGTTGGCAAACGGCGGCCCCGCGAACAGCGTCGTGACGACGCCGCCCCGGACGCGGAAGACACCCGGACGCGGAAACGCACTCGTGAAGTAGGCGTCGCCGTCGCACCCGATCGCGATTCCCTGCACCGCGTTGACGCTCGACAACGCGGAATCGACGCACAGCGTGCCGACGATCGCGAACGTCTTCGGATCCATCTTCAGGATCGACCGCGTCGACGTGTCGTGCACCAACACGAAGCGGTTGTCGCGATCCATCGCGGCCGCGTAGGTGACGCGGTTCGAGGTCTGCACCGAGGCCACGGCGCCGCCCGGCCGCAATGCGTAGACGTGACCGACGCCCGGGAGAAACCAGCCGTTTGCATGCGCCTGCGCACAGGAAGCGCGACCGTCGACGACCAGTGCGGTCGTCACGAACAGCAGTGCGCAGGCGAGTCGGTTCGCGAACATCGCGTCCCCCGGGGCTTCGCGGCGACCCGTTCGCCGCCCATCGAAGGTAAGCCCTATCGGGCAGCGTGCAAAGCACCGGGTGACGCGAGGCGCCGGATCGCGTCCGCGACGACGTCGATCGCGATTCGATACTCGGCCAGCGGCAGGTGCTCATCGGGGGTGTGGTCGAGCGACGAATCGCCCGGCCCGTAGGCGACGATCGGGCAGTTCCAGACCGGCCCGACGACGTTCATGTCGGACGTCCCCGTCTTCAGCACGTAGCGCGGCTCGGAGCCCGACGTCCGAATCGCCCGATGAAACGCACGCGCGACCGGGTTCGTCCGCTTGCTTCGGTAGGCGACTTCGCCCGCCGACGGCGTCACGTTCGCATGCGGACACGCAGCGCGCACGGCAGCGACGAACGCATCGCGGTCGAACCCCGGCGGCACGCGCAGGCCGATCGACAGGCGCGCGCGATCGACGAGGCCGTCGTTGTCGGAGGTGAACGACAACAGCGACGGCGTAACGCGCGCGAACTCGCGGTCGCCGCCGAGGCGATCCGCCTCCTGCTGCACGGCGCGCCAGACGTCCGCTCCGACTTCCGGCGCCGTCGCATCGCGGCCGGCGGAGTGGCTCCACGCGACCGCGCACTCGACCGCGAGCAACAGCCGGCCCTTGTAGCCGAGCGTGATCCCCCGAACCCCGCTCGGCTCGCCGATCACGCACGCATCGGGCCGAAGCTCGCCGACGATGTGGCGCGCACCCTTCGACGACGCGGCCTCCTCCTCGACCGCCCCGACGACGACGACGCGCGCCCGCGCCAACGTCTCCGCGTCCAGCCGCGCGGCCGCGCACGCGAACGTGCAGAGCGGCCCCTTCGCGTCGACCGACCCGCGCCCCCACAGCACGTCGTCTTCGATCCGCACCGGCGGCCAGCCGGGCACCGTGTCGATGTGCCCCAGCAGGCAGATCGTCAGGTCGCCGTCGCCGACCTCGGCGATCGCGTTGCCCGCCGTGTCGACGCGCGTCCGCATCCCCGCGGCCGCGAGCCGCTCGGTGAACAACGCCGCGGCGGCGCCTTCATCGCCGGAGGGCGACCGACACGCGACGAGCGACTCGAGCAGCGCCACCTCGTCGGCTGGGGTCACGCGTCGGCCTCGGTCAGCACGTCGACGAGCGCGTCGACGAGACGGTCGCACTCGGCGTCGGTGATCACCGCCGGCGGCAGGAAGCGCAGCACCGTGTTGCCGGCGAGCATCGCGAGCACGCCCTGGTCGGCGAGCGGCTGCAGGAACCGCCCGGCCTTCTGCTTCAGCTCGACGCCGATCATCAAGCCGCGCCCGCGGATGCTGCGGATCGCGGTGCACCCGGCCGCGATCAGGCGGGCGCGAAAGCGATCGCCCAACACACCGGCGCGGTCGACGAGTCGCTCCTCGTCGATCGCCTCGAGCGTCGCCAGCCCCGCCGCGCACGCGAGCGGGTTGCCGCCGAACGTCGACGTGTGCATCCGCGGCGGGATCTCGCCGACCCGCGGACCGCACGCGACGACACCGAGCGGCACGCCGCCGCCGATCGCCTTCGCGAGCGTGACGATGTCGGGCACGACGTCGGCGTGCGACGACGCGAGAAACGCGCCCGTGCGGCCGCAGCCGGACTGCACCTCGTCGGCGATCAGGAGCGCGCCGGTCTCGGCGGTCTTGGCGGCGATCGCGCGCAAGAACTCCGGCTCGCACTCGCGGATGCCGCCCTCGCCCTGGATCGGTTCGACGATCACCGCCGCGGTCTCGGCGTCGATCGCGTCGACGAACCGGTCGACCTTGTTCAGCGGCACGTGCGTGACGCCGTCGAGCAGCGGAGCGATCGGGTCCCGATAGGCGCGCTCGAACGTGGCGCTGAGCGCGCCGAGGGTCTTGCCGTGATAGCCGCGCACCGCCGCGACGAGCTTCGTGCGCCCGGTCGCGAGCCGTGCGAACTTGATCGCGCCCTCGACCGCTTCGGTGCCGGAGTTGCACAGGAAGTAGCGGCCGAGTTCGGGCGGCATCATCGTCGCGAGCTTCGCGAGGAAGCGGCCGCGCACATCGGAGTGGAACGCCGAGTAGGCGGTCATCAGCGTGCCCGCCTGTTCGCGCACCGCCGCGACGACGCGCGGGTGCGCGTGGCCGACGAACGCGACGCCGACGCCGGCGACCGCGTCGAGATACTCGTTGCCCGCGTCGTCCCACACGCGCGCGCCCTCGCCGCGAACGAGCGTGATGCCGCGCTTCGGGTAGACGCCGAGCTCGAACCTGTCCTCGTCGTACGTCACGGCGTGATCACCGTGCCCTCGCCGTCGAGCGCGCGACGAACCGGCCGGTCGATCCGCGCATCACCGAAGACGCAGCGCCCCACACCGGCGGCGATCGCCTCGCCGGCACCCATCACCTTCTTCTTCATGCGCCCCTTCGCGACGTCGCGCATCGCCGACTCGAGGTCACCGACGCGCAGCTCGCGGATCACGCTGGTTTCGTCGTCGACGTCGCGGAGCAAGCCCGGCACGTTGCTGAGGAACAGCACCGTGTCCGCGCCGAGCGCCGCACCCAGCATCGCGGCCGCGCGGTCACCGTCGACGTTCATCGCCTCGCCGTCGCGGCTGACCGCGGGCGGCGTCAGCACCGGCAGATACCCCCCGTCGAGCAGCCGCTCGATCAGGTCGGTGTTCACGCGCTCGATCTTGCCGGAGCGGTCGCCGCGCAACACCTTGCGCTTGCCGTTCTCGACGATCTTGAGCGTGCCTTTCACGACACCCTCGAAGATGCGTCCGTCGATCCCGCTCAGCCCGACCGCGTTGACGCCGCGCCGCTGGAAGCGCTCGACGATCTGCTTGTTCATCGCACCGCAGTAGACCATCTCGAAGATCTCGAGCGTCTTGTCGTCGGTGTAGCGACTCTCGATGCCCGAGACGCTCGTCACCATCCGCGGCGGGTGCCCGAGCTTCGTCGCGACCTCGTTCGTCAGACTCGAACCGCCGTGGACGAGCACGCATCGCACGCCGTCGCGCACGAGCGCGGCGACGTCGTCCGCCAGCTTGTCGTAGTCGATCCCGGCGGAACCCCCGACTTTGATCACGAGCATCGCGCTTGTCCTCCGTGCCGCGCCTACACCGGGTGCAGGCCGGGGAAGCCGAGACCGGTCGTCTCGGGGAACCCGAACGCGACGTTCATCGCCTGGACGCCGTTGCCGGCCGCGCCCTTCATCAAGTTGTCGATCGCGCTCATCACGACGAGTCGCCCGGTGTCGGCGGCGCGCTCGAAGCCGACGTCGCAGTGGTTGCTGCCGGCGAGCAGCTTGAACTCCGGATAGCGATAGACCCCGGCGCGATCCTTGACGATGCGCAGGAACGGCTCGTCGCCGTAGTGTTCGCGGTAGATCTTCCAGATCGCCTTCTCGTCCACCGACGGATCGACCATCACCTGCGCGGTCGCGAGGATGCCGCGCACCGCTTCGACCGAGGTCGCCGAGAAGTGCACCACCGGTTCGCCCCCCCCGAGCGTCAACTCCTGCGTGATCTCGGCGGTGTGACGGTGCCCCGTCGGCGCGAACGAGCGGAACGCCCCGGAGCGTTCGGCGTGGTGCGTCGCGAGCGACGGCTTGTTGCCGGCGGCTGAACTGCCGACCTTCGCGTCGACGAAGATCGCGGAGCGATCGATCACGTCCGCCTTCGCGAGCGGATAGAGCCCGAGGATCGTCGCGGTCGCGAGGCAGCCCGCGCCGCTGATCAGCGACGCGTCGCGGATCGCGTCGCGGTGCAGTTCGGGAATCCCGTAGACCGCCTCGGCGAGGCGTTCGGGGCACGCGTGGTCGTGGCCGTACGCGGCGCGGTAGCGCTCGGGCGACCGCAGCCGAAAGTCCGCGCTCAGGTCGACCAGGCGATCCGCCAAGCCGGCGTAGTGCGCGAGTCGGCCCTGCGCCTCCCCGTGCGGCAGGCACAGGAACAGCACGTCGACCGCTTCCAGATCGTCGACGCCCGAGAACTTGAGCTTCGTATGGCCGCGGAGGTTCGGGTGCGTTTGGTGCACGAGCTTGCCGCGGAAGCTCTCGCTCGTCACCTGCACGACGTCGACGCGCTCGTGCGCGAGCAGCAGGCGCAACGCCTCGCCGCCGACGTAGCCCGAACCACCGACGATCGACGCGCGAATCGTCGCCGGCGCGCTCACGACGTCACCTCGGCGCGCCAGGCGACCTCGCCGCGCGCGACCCGCACGAAGTGATCGACGACCTTCTCGTGGATCGCGACGCCGGTGACGGCGACCGAGTTCTTGAACTCCATCGTGTAGTTCACCTCGTTGACGAGCAGCCCGTCCGGCCCTTCGAGCAAGTCGATCGCGACGATGCCCCCGCCCACGGCCTTCGCCGCGCGCACCGAGATGTCGCGCATCGCGTCGGTCACCGGACAGTTCGACGTCGTCGCGCCGCGGGCCGTGTTCGTGATCCAGTGCTCCGACGTCCGATAGATCCCGGCGATCACCTCGTCACCGACGACGAACGTGCGGATGTCGCGCCCCGGCTTCTCGATGAACTCCTGGATGTAGTACGTCGAGTGGTGGTAGCTCCCGAGCACCTGCTTGTGCTCGAGCAGCGCTTCCGCCGCGGCGCGATCGTTGACCCGCGCGATCAGTCGTCCCCACGAACCGACGGCCGGCTTCATCACGACCGGGTAGCCCATCGACTCGATCGCCTGGAGCGCCGACTCCGGCGTGTAGGCCACCGCGACGCGGGGCGTCGGGACGCCGGCCGTCACGAGGCAGTCGGTCGTGATCAGCTTGTCGCCGCAGATGCGGCCGACCTCGGCGTTGTTCACGGTCGCGATGCCGTGGCGGTTGAGGATGTCCAGCGTGTGCAGCGCGCGGCTGTGGTTGATGCACCGCTCGAGGATCGCGTCGTAGCGCGGCATCGCATCGTCGGCGCCGAGCCACAGGACGAGCTCCCGGTCGTCGATGCGATCGAACGCCAGTTCGCGGGCGCGCAGCGCCTCGAAGAGGAGCTTCTCGTCCTTGCGGATCAGCGAGCAGAGAACACCGAGGCGGAGATCACTCACTCGCCCCAGTCCTCTTCTTCGTCCGGTGCCTCACCGAGTGTCGGCGGCTCGAGGCTCTTCACCTCGAGTTCCGCCCCGCACTCCTCGCACTCGACGATCTCGCCCACCTCGGTGTCCGCCTCGAAGGCGACCTCCGCGCTGCAAATCGGGCACTCCGCGTTCGCCATCGCTCGTTCTCCTCGTCACGTCCGCACACAGAATCCGTACACAAAAACAGGAGGCCGGGAGCCTCCTGGTCGTTCGTTCGAGGACATGCGACGACGCCCGCTGCGAACTCCGAGGACAGTGCTCCACCGCTCGAGGGTGACAGTCCGGCGGCTTTCACCGATCGGACCAACCGAGCGCTCTGCGGCGAGCGGTCGGTTTCGGCGGTCGCGCTGTTCCCGGGGGGTCGTGGGACGCCGCGTCCTCGCCGCCGGTAGTGGTCGCTTCCGCGCCTCTGTCTGGGGTCGGTGTAGGCGATGGGTCGCAGCAAGTCAAGCGCCGCGCACGATCAGCGCAATCGCGCGATCCACGTCGCGGTCTCCTTGCCGAACACCGCCCGCAAGTCGCGCGCGGTCGGCCGGAGCGCCGCCGCGCCCGCAGCAACCGACGTGCGGGTCGACGACTCGGTCGCGTCGCGCATCGCGCTGACGGCGACGAGCACGAAGACGATGGCGAACGCGAGCGCCGTGCGGTGCAAGATGCGCTTCATCGGGGACCTCCTCTGCCGGCGCCCATCGCCGACACCCCCGATCACGCACCCCGTGCGCCCGCCCCCTCACGAAACCACCGGATCGGCGCTACTTCTTCGCCTTCTTCGGACCGTGCGCCTTGCGCTCGCGGCTTCGCTCGGCCGAGATCTGCGACGACAGCCGGGTCTTCTTCTGGGCGGCGGCGAGCTTGATCGCCTCGGCATAGGCCGCATCGGCACCCGGCCAGTCGTCGCGCTTCAGGAGGATGCGGGCGCGGTGGAGCTGCGTCCACGGACGCGTGCCACCGCGCTTGAGCGTCTCGTCGAAATCGGCCATCGCATCGTCGAAGCGCTCGAGCTTCACGCGCGCCGAGCCACGCCAGTGCCACGCGTTGGGGTTCTGACTCCCGGCGGCGATCGCCTTGCCGTAGGCCGCCTCCGAACCGGCGTGCTCGCCGAGATCCCGCAGGATCGCACCGAGCTGTTCGTTGCCGAGCGCCCGGTCGGCGTTCTTGGTCGCCAGGTAGCGCTTCGCCTCGGCGAGTGCGTCGCGCGACCGTTCGAGGTGGCGCAGGACGATCACGCGCAGCCGCCTGCACTCGAGCGTCGAGAGACCGAGTTGCTGCAGCCGCTCGATCGCGGCGAGCTGCACGCCGTACGTCTCCCGCTCGGCGCTGCGGCTGAGCGCGTTGTATCCCTCGACGTACTGCTTCGCGAGCGCCTTTCCGAACGGCTTCTCGAGGCGGCTTCGCGCGGCGGCGACCGGCTTCCACGCGGCCTCGACCTTCGCCGCCGGGCGCGCGCCGATCGCGGCGTTGTAGTGCAGCATCGCACCGCGGCGATCACCGGTGCGCTCGAGTTGTTGGCCGCGCCGGTGGAGCGCCGACGGATTTTCGGGCTCGTATTGCAGAGCGAGCTTGAGCTGCTTGACCGCTTCGGCGGCGTCCTTCTCGCGCTCGGCGACCGTGGCGCGCAAGAGCGCCACCGGGGCACAGTCGCCGCCGCCGTATTCCGACGCGACGCGGATCGCGGCCTCGATCGTCTTGGCGTCCGCACCCGCCACCGCCCGCTCGCGAGTCGGCGCGAGCACCGTCTCGACCATCGCGCGGTCGGTGTCGAGGTCGATCGCGATGTTCATCGCCGCCTGAAGCGTCACGGCCACCGTACCGAAACCGCGCGGGTTCTTCGCACGCGGCAGGATCAGCGCCGCCGCGGTCTTCCATTGACCGCCCTCGACCGCGGCGAGGATCTTGCGGGCCAGCGCGTCCTGCTCGGCGGGCGGCGCCTTCCACCCGCGACCGGTGCGCGGACCGAACCCGGTCGCCAGCCACGTGTTCTCGAGCCACGGCCGGAAACCGACGCGCACGCCACCACCCCGATACTGGTGCGCGACCGAGAAGCGATACGACAGTCGCCCGAGGATCGCCGCGTCGAGCGCGTCGGCCATCCGGCCGAGCCGCCACAGCGCGAATGCCCGCGCCTCCCACGCCGCCGGCAGCGGGTAGATCGCGAGGATCGCATCGGTCTCGCGAACCACCGCCTCGGCATCGCGCATCCAACGCCAGCGACCGGGGTAGCTCCGGATCGACGTCGACTTGCCGACGAGCGGGACGTCACGAGCGAGCCGGGTCCGCGTCGCGTCGTAGCGCTCCAGTGCGCGGTCGCGCCGTTCGATCAGCTCCGGCGACAGGTGTTCCTTCGACGCCGGCACCGGGATGCGCGCCCAGTAGCGCGCCGGCGCGACGGCCACGACCTTCGCGTTCCAGTCCTCGCCGTCGGCGTTCTTGACGAGCGCGAGCAACGCCTCGCGCGCGTCCGCATCCTTTGGGTTCGTCGCCAGCCGACGCATCAGTGCCATCGACGGTCGAACTGCCTCCGCTGCGGCGCGCTGGTCGAGCGCGGCGTAGAGGGCCTTCTTCTGCGCCGCCGTCATCTTCTGCAGGGTCGGCAGGCGGGGCGCGCCCTTCGACCGCTTCGAGTTCAGCACGAACTCCGTCATCACGTTGCCGTTGCCGCCGTCGAACGCGCCGATGTCGGCGCCCGTGCGTTCGACGTGCTCGACGATCGCCTTCGCGACGCGCGACTCCGCCTGCTTCTTGACCCGGCTCTGCTGGGCGAGACGTTGCTTCGCCGCAGCCTTCTCGAGCATCGCGACCTTACCGAGCACGCGCTGGCGCGCGGCGTCGTAGCGAGCGCCCTTCGGAATCAGCGCGGGGATCTTGTTCAGCTCGCGCGTCGCGCCGAGCGCGTCACCGTTCTTCTCGAGAACCTCGGCGTAGGCGAACAGCAGGTCCGCGTTCTTCGGCTGCTCGGCGACAGCGATCGCGTAGTGCTTGACGGCGTCGCGGAACTTGCCCTGCTGCGCTTCGGCCTGACCCGCCCGCGTCGCGCCGTGCACGATCGCGTCGGTCCGCTTCTTGCCCGCCGGGAGCGCGCGTGCGGTCACGAGCAGGGCCTCGGCGTGCGACTCGACGTCCGGCCACTTCCGCTCGGCGGCCAGCACGTCGATCCATGCGGCCTGCACGACGATCGCGCCCGGGTGCGCCCGGACCGCGCCTTCGAGTCGCTTCTTCGCCTCGGCCGGCTTGCGCGTCGCCATCAGCAGTTGCGCCGACCACGCACACGCCTCGGGATGCGTCGGGTCGATCGCGAGCGCCTTGTCGAAGTCGCTCGCGGCGACCGTCGGGTTGCGCAGCACCCGCATCCACAGGAACCCGTGGAACGCCCACGCGAGAGGATTCTCTTTCGCCTCGCCCTTCAAGATCCGCTCGAGCGGTTCGACCGCACGGTCGAAGTCGGCCTTCGAGAAGCGGCCACCGGCCAGCCGCGCTTCGATCCGCTTGCGCAGGGCCTCGACCTCGCGCTGCGCGGGCCAGGTATCGGTCGACGCGGCCGAGGTAGCCGGCGTCTGCGCGACGCCCGAGAGCGGCGCCACGCCGAGCGCCGACAGCGCGGCCAGGACGAAGAGGACGAGCAGACGACGATGGACGTTGGGTGACATGCGTTCGAGGCCTCCATTCCCCTCGATCGTCGTCCCCGCACCGTGCGCGCCTTTAGGGCGGAACGGCGGCTGCTCGGCCGTTCGCCGACGCGCGGGTCACTTCGTCACGAGCGTCGCCTTCGTCAGGTCCCAGACGAGGATCGCGCTGTCGAACATCCCCATCGCGAGCCGACGGCTCTTCGGACCGAACGCCATCATCGAGATCGTGCTCGGGAAGTCGTCGATGCGGCCGATCGCGGCGCCGGTCTTCGCGTCGAACAGGTGTGCGGCCGCCGCCGTCGCGACCGCGTATCGCGTCCGATCCGGCGCGACCGCGATCGCGTGCACCGACTGGTCCTCGCCGAGCGCACGGGCCTTCGGCGGCCCCTTCTCCTCGAACGACCAGACGCGAATCACGCCGCTGCCGTCGCCCACCGCGATGCGCTTCGCGTCGATGAACTCCAGCGCCGAGATCCACGTCTCCTTGCTTCCGAGCGTCGCGACCGCCTCGCCGGACTCGACACGCCACACGCGGACACTGCCGACCGAATCCCCGGTCGCGACGAGCGTGCCGTCCGGGGAGAACGCGACGCACTGCATCGTCACGTCGTCGCCGGGGTGGCGCAGCACGCGCGTCGGTTTCCATGAATCGGTGTCCCACAGCCGTGCGTGCGGCCCGAAGTGACCGGCGGCCGCGGCACGTCCGGTCGGCGAGAGCACGAACGTCGACATCGGTGCGTCGTCCTCGACCTTCACGGCCCGTGGCTCGGCACCACGCTCGGCATCCCACAGCCGGATCGTGTTGTCCATGCCCGCCGAGACCACCGCGCCGCTCCGGGTATGGGCCACGCCGATCACCGGAGCGTCGTGCGCGCCGAGCACGCGAACCGCGCCGTCCGCGACCGTCGATCGGACGACGCGATTGCCGTAGCCGCCGGACGCGATCGTCTTGCCGTCGGCGGAGAAGACGAGGGCGTCGACGCGATTCACGTGGCCGGGCGACTTGTCGAGCAGCCGACCGTTCTCGGCGGACCAGAACCGCACCGTGTGGTCGGCACTGCCGGTGAGGAGGCGCGTCCCGTCCGGTGAGAGCGCGAGACCGCGCACGCTCGCGAGGTGCTCGCGGATCGCATAGGCGAGTTGCCCCGCCGCGATGTCGACACACAACGCATCGGTGTCGAGCGCGGTCCCGAACCACATGCGCTTGCCGGTCGCGTCGAGTGCGAGGCACGTCACGGGATCCCCCATCCCGGACAGCGTCTCGATCGAACGACCGTCCGCGATCGAACGGACGTCGAACGATCGTCCCGCCGCGACGACGAATCGCTTCGAGTCGCCGGTGACGGCGATCCGCGTCATGCGCTCGGCCGGGTTGGTGTGCAGGGTCTCGCCGGTGGAACGCTCCTGCACGCGCACGAAACCGCCGAGGCCCTTCACCTCGCCCAGCACGAGGTGCTTGCCGTCGGGCGTGTAGGCGACGGCCTTCGCGATTCCCGACGCCGCGGGGATCGGATCGAGCCGCTCGCGCGCCCCCAGGTCGATCCGCACGAACGAACGGCCACCGGGCGTCGCGAAGACGAGCTCTTTCTCGTCGGGCGAGACCGCCGCTTCGAGCGCGGCGACATTGCCGGCGACCGCGGCCACCATCGACGGGATGCCGTCGACGGTCCCCACGACCTCACCGGTCGCGCGCGAACGGAACCGTATCTTGCCGTCGCCCTCGAGCGCGACGACGTCGTCGCCCGCGAAGTAGGCGAAGTGAATCGCGGTCTCGGCCTCCATCGCCTTCACACGCTTGCCGGTCGCGACGTCCCACACGGCGATCACGCCGTCGGCGCCGGTCGACAACGCCTGGCGACCGTCACGGGAGATCGCGACGCAATCGACGCTGGCATCGTGACGGCGAACGCTCTCCCCGAGCACGCGCACGTGGCCGGCACGAAGCGCCTTCGCGAACGCGTCGGTCGACGCATCCTGCGCGACGGAGCCCGAAGCCGCACCGACCAGCACGCCGGCCAGGAGCATCTGGCGAATCCCTCGATGCATGTGAACCTCCGATTCCCGCAATCTCGACTCGGACCCGATTCGGCGCCCACGGCGACGATCGCCGGCAGCGTAACGGACTCCGCCGCACCGGGGAAGGCGGGGCAACGGGACGAGGTGGTCGCCCCGTGCGGGTGGCGGTATCATCGCGGAGAACCGGAACTGGAGGCACCCATGAACCGCACGTCCCTCATCGCGGTCGTTTCGCTCGTCTGCGCGACAACCGTTCCGTCCGCCGCCCAAGGCGTCTTGCACGGCGCACTGTCGGGCTCGACGCTCGTCCGGATCGACACGGCGACGCTCACCGGCACGACGGTCGGGCCGATGGGGTTCTCGTCGGTCGGTGGGCTCACGTTCGGCAACGACGGCACGCTCTTCGGCATTTCGACCAGCTCGACCGACACGGTAATCCGCGTCGATCGGAACACCGGCGCCGGGACGGCCGTCGGGCCCGTCGGCGTCGGGGTGAACTTCTCGACCGGGTTCGCGAACGACCCGATGACCGACTCGCTCGTCTCGACCACGTCGCAAGGCGTCGGCTACAGCAGCATGCTCGTCGTGTTGTCGAAGCAGACCGGCGGCGTCGTCCGCACGATCGGCGACACCCGCGCCAGCGCGATCGTCGGCCTCGACTTCGACGCGCTCGGCCAGCTGTGGGGCGTCGACGGCGACGGCAGCAAGGAGGAGCTGGTTCGGATCGACGTGAACACGGCAGCGCTCACCCGTGTCGGTCCGCAGGGGCTGGCGCAGTATTCGGGCATCGGTTGCTTCTGCGTCGGACCGAGCGGCACGTTCTGGGCGGTGAACCGATCGACGAGCGGGCCGGAGTTGATCCAGATCGACGCGAACACCGGCGCACCGACGAGCCGCGGCGTGATCACGGGACTGGGCAACGCGGTGATGACCGGCCTGACGTCGGAATCGACGTTGACCGGATCCGGGCCGGCGCGCCCGGGAACGACGATCTCGTTCGTGTTGAACGCACCGAACCAGCCCGGTCGCTCCTACCAGCTCGGCTCGTCGCTCGGCAACGGCCCGATCCCGATCGACTCGCGCCGGCTCGGCCTGTCGGTCGATTCGCTGTTGATCGCGTCGACCGGCGGCACGCTGCCGTCGGTGTTCGCCGGCTACGCGGGCGTGCTCAGTGCGCGGGGGCGTGGCGGCGCGGCACTTCACCTGCCGCCACTGCCGGCGCTCGTCGGTCTGACGATCTACAATGCGTTCGTGACGCTCGACGCGCAGGCGCCGTCCGGTGTCGGGCTCGTCTCGAACACGTGGCCGTTCATGGTCCGATCGTAGTCGATCAGCGCCGGCCGATCAGCGCCTGCGGAGCGCGCGGCCGAGCGCCTTGCCGGCGTCGCTCAGGCCCTTCCTCGCCGCACGGTAGCCGCGGTTCACGCCGCGGGCCGTGTGGGTGACCGCACGGTTGTAGTGCTTCGACGCGGTGCGCGCGGCGCGTCCGGCATGCCCACCCGTCGCGCGATCCAACCCGCGAACGGCGCGCCCGGCACGCCCACCGGTGTAGCGGTCGACCGTCCGGGCGGCGTCGGCGACGTGTCCACCGCGGAGATACTTCTGCTCGACGTACTTCCCGCGTTGGCGCAGGTAGCGGTCGACGTTGCGCGGGTCGGTCGCGCGGCGGAGTGTCCCGCCCGGATCGCGGGCGAGGCGCCCCGCCGCATCGACCGGGTCGACGCCGACGACGTCGAGCGCCACGTTGCGCTTCATCATGCGCGTCGCGCTCGCGCGAGCGAAGCGCCCCAGGCGACCGCGGCGCGCGGCGCGGGCGGCCTTGCCGGCGAGTCGTCCGGCGCGATAGCCGCGGCGGGCGTCGGACGCGAGGCGGCGCGCGTCACGAGCGATACGATGGGCGGTCGAGCGGCGCGGCGCCGTGCGGCGGGCGGGCCGGCGCGCATCGACGGTGACGACCGGCGGCGTTGCGTTGCGCTGCGCGACGCGCGCGCGCTCGGCCGCGACCGCCGCGTGGTGGAGCGCTTCGCCGAACGAGGCGCAGGAGGTCATCGTGGTCGTCGCGGCGATCAGCGTCAGCGTGAGAATGGTCGTGGGCTTCATCGGGGGTTCCTCGTTCCGGTCTCGGTTTCTTCGTGACGGGTTCGGCTTCACCCCCACCGGCGCAAAGCGTCGCGGTCCCTCCCATCGAAATCCCCCGACCTCGCTGCGGCGATCTCGTCACGACGACGAACGCCCTGTCGCCATCGACGTCGATCGCACCTTGCGGCTCGGATCGTCGTCGGCGGGACAGGGCGCTGGCGTGAGGCCGGGATCGCGCGCTCAGAGCGCGCGTCGTGCGATCGCGGCGGCCTTCGCCGCAGCGGCGTCGACTTGCCGGACGAGCGGTGCCTGCTGAAGACGGCCGAGCGCTTCGGCGATCGTCAGCGTCTCGACCGCGTGTACGCCGCAGTCGTGCCAGAACGCGCTGCCGCTGACCTCGGCACCGTTGCCGGCGCCGCTCATGCCGACCTTCGCTTTCAGGCCCGCGTCGTAGCGGTCCTGCAGCGAGAACTCGACCGGCAACGATCCGGCGATCGAGATGAGCCGATTGAAGTCACCCGCGGAGCGCACCTGCAGGAACGCGAGGAGGAACGAACGCTGCACGCGCACGAGATCCGCCCGGTCGATCGTGAACGACATCGTGCGCCCGATGCCGTATTTTCCGGCGATCCCGACGCCGACGCTGCCGCGCACCGCGGTGTCGGCGGTGATCGTCAACGACTGCTCGAGCGTCCGCGCGTAGCGTCCGTTGCGCAACTCGATCGTATCGCTGTAGCCGATCGAGTGCGTCTGCGCGAGTTCACCTCCGACGACGGCCGCGGCCCACAGTTCGACGGCGGACTCGAAGGAGCGCTCGATGCCGACGACGCGCACGGTGCCGCGTTTCGCGAACACACGCACGGTCACCGTGCCGGTCGCCGTCGCGCTCGCGCCGGCGCCGAGCCCCTCGAGCGAGAGGCCCGGGATCCCGAGCGCTGCTTCCACCGATCCCTGGAGCGCGATGCGGAACTCGCGGCACTCGCGGTTGCGGTCGAGGTATGCGCGCGCTTTCTTCACGCCCGCGGTGAACTTGCCGTATTGCTTCAGCAGCGTGCTCGCGCGGCCGAGGAGCGCACGGGCCTGACGAATCGCGCGCGAGTGGCGCGCGAAGGCGCGTTTGAAGGACCGCCATTTGCGCATGAACTTCGGCGTCGCACTGCGCAGCGCCTTGAGCGCCTTCGACGCGGTGCGCAGCGCCTTGCGCGCCGACGCGACCGTCTTCTGCCGATTCGCGATGAACCGGCTCCCGACGAGCGAGTCGCTCGCGGTCGCGACGATCAACGCATCGATGCCGCGCGCGGCGTCCGCGAGCGACGAGAAGCGATAGACGGTCGAGCCGCCGACGCTCAGCGCGGCGTTGCCTTCGACACCTTCGACGAGTTCGACCCCGGCAGTGGCGGCGACGTCGGCACCGATCGAGATCTCGTAGTACGGCTGACCGTCGAAGCCGCGGGCGAGGTGCGCCTGGAACGAGAGGCGCGCTCCGCCGTTGACGAACAGGCCGGCCGAGAAGCCGCCCTGGATCTGGAGGGTCATCGCGTCGCCCTCCGAGTTGAGCATCGTCTGCATCGCGTCGACGACGTCGGCGCGCGCCCACGCACGTGCGGCGTCGAACGTGCGGTTCTGCGGGAGGTGGAGGCGGAACGGATCGACGCGGGTCTGGGCAACCGCGCCGAGCGGCACACAGGCGAGCACGAGGGCGACGAGCCACTGGATTCGGGGGACGGGTTTCATGGCGAAGATTCCTCTCGGGTTGGCGGCCCCGCCAATCGGGGACACACCACCGGGCGCAAAACCGCCGCGGCACTCCCCGCGAAATTCCGCCGTCCGTCGGCAAATCGGCGCCGGTATCATGGCGGCGGCGCTCCTCTCGGCCGGCTCGCCGAAAAAAATCCGGATTCCGCCAGGAGCCGCGCCGCCCGATTGCGCCGAGTCGTCTGAGACCTCCGATGAACCCAGAGCAATTCCAACGCGTCAGCGACCTCTTCGAAGCGGCCCGGCAACTGCCGGCCGCCGAACGCACCGCCTACCTGGACACCGAGTGCGCCGGCGACGGCGAACTCCGCGAGGCCGTCGACGATCTCCTCGGCCACCACGACCGCTCGGCCGACTTCCTCGACGGCCCGGCCCTCCCGGACGACCTGGCCCCCCGCAGCGAACCGCCGCCGGAGTCGATCGGCCCCTACCGGATCACCGGCACGCTCGGTGAAGGCGGCATGGGCACGGTCTACCTCGCCGAGCAGACGAAACCGCTGCGGCGCGAGGTCGCCGTGAAGGTGATCAAGCTCGGCATGGACACGCGCGAGGTCGTCGCCCGCTTCGCCGCGGAGCGGCAGGCGCTGGCGATGATGGATCACCCGAACATCGCGCGCGTCTTCGACGCCGGTGCGACCGACACGGGGCGTCCGTTCTTCGTGATGGAACGCGTCGTCGGCGAACCGATCACGGCGTTCTGCCGGCGCAATCGCCTCTCGATCGACGAGCGGCTGGCCCTGTTCGTCGTCGTGTGTCGCGCGGTCCACCACGCGCACCAGAAGGGGATCATCCACCGCGACCTGAAGCCGTCGAACATCCTCGTCAGCGACGTCGAGGGCGCCGCCGTGCCGAAACTGATCGACTTCGGCATCGCGAAGGCGACCGGCGCCGGCCCCGATCGCACGTTGCAGACCTCGCAGCAGCAGGTGATCGGCACGCCGGCCTACATGAGCCCGGAACAGGCGCGGGTCGACGACCGCGGCCTCGACACCCGCACCGACGTCTATTCGCTCGGCGTCCTGCTCTACGAGTTGATGAGCGGGACGACGCCGTTCGACGTCGAGCGCCTCCGGAGCGCGACCTTCGGCGAGATGCAGCGGATCATCGTCGAGGAAGATCCGATCCGCCTGTCCGCCCGCGCGACGCGGGCCGACGCTGCGGCGACCGCGCTGCGCACGACGGCGTCCCAACTCGCGAGGGCGCTCCGCGGCGACCTCGACTGGATCACGACCAAGGCGCTGGAGAAAGAGCCCGGTCGTCGCTACGACTCCGCCTCGGCACTCGCCGACGACGTCGAACGGCACCTCGCGAACGAACCCGTCCTCGCCGGTGCCCCGACCGCCGGTTACCGGCTGAGGAAGTTCGTGCGACGCAACCGAGTCGCGGTCCTCGCGACGGCACTCGTCACGATCGCTCTCGTCGCGGGCCTCGCGGTCGCGATCTACGGACTCGTTCGCGCTCGCGATGCGGAGGAGGGCGCACGCCGCGACGCGGAGCGCGCACGCGCCGCCGAACGGGCCGAGCGCGAACAGCGCCAGCAGGCGCAGGAGAACGAGCAGAAGGCCAACCACGTGCTGCGGCTCGTTCGCAGCGTGTTCGCGAGCGCCGATCCGTGGGGCGCCCGCGGCGGCGACTACACGGTCCGCCAACTGCTCGACGACGTCGATCGGTCGATCTGGCCGCACCTCGAGGCGCAACCGCTCGTCGAGGCCGCGATGCGCAGCACGATCGGGATCGCCTACGAGGGGCTCGGGCTGTTCGACGACGCCGAGGAGCACCTCGAACGAGCGTGGACGCTGCTCGACGAACACCGCGGCCCGGACGACCCGAAGACCGCGCGCGCCCGGCTCGATTACGCGTGGCTGCTGCAACTCCGCGGGCGCCTGACCGAGAGCCTCCCGCACCTCGAGGGGGCACGCGCCGCGCTCGAAGCCGCCCACCCGGACGGCCACCGCGACCTCGTGCTCGCCCGCCTCGACGTCGCGACCGTCCAGCGCCGACTCGGCGCGTTCGATGCGAGTGAACGCGCGGCCGACGAGGCACTCGAACTCGGCGAGCGGCTCCTCCCGTCCAACGACCCCGATCTCGCCCGAATCCGCAAGCTCCTCGCACAACTCCTCGACGCGCGTGGCGACAGTCACGAGGCGGTGGCATTGGTGCGCGAGGCGATCGCCGCGTACCAGGCGCCGGCGACGGCGCCCCGCGAATCGGTCCCGGGCGACGAAAGCAGTGCGGTCTGGGTGATCCGCGCGCCCCAGAGCGACAACGACATGACCGCCGTGTTGATGCACATGAGCCTCGCGCGCTTCCTCGCGAACACCGGTGACTACGACGAAGCGATCTCGCTCATCCGCGCGGCGCACGCGGAGATGCTCCGCCGCTTCGGCGAGCGCCACGTGCAGACCGTGCAGGCCGCGTCGACGCTCGGTTCGATGTTGCTCCGGTCCGGCAAGAGCCGTGAAGCCGCGGCGATCCTCGAGCCGTTGCTCGAGATCGCGGTCGAAGACCTGCCCGAGGACGCACCGGAGCGCGTGGACGTCGAACTCGACCTCGCACGCCTCTACGTCCGTCGACGCGACTCCCGACGCGCGCTGCCGTTGCTCGAATCGCTCCTCGAGCGCACGTCACGGCTACCGAACGGCGACGCGGTCATCGAACCCGTGCGCCAGTTGCTCGGGCTCGCCCTGATGGCCGACCGCCGCTACCGGGATGCCGTGCCCCATCTCGAGTTCGCGTTCGAGGCCAACCGCGCCCGGTACGGCGAGCGCCATCGGTCGACGCTCTCCGTGCTGACCAATCTCGCGACCGCGCGCGCGGCCCTCGGCGAGTTCGACGCCGCGACACGCACGTTCGAGGCGGTCATCGCCGCCGAGACGGCACCGGACGGTACGCTGCACTCCTCGGCGCTGCCCGTGCTCAACAACCTGGCGTCGCTGCACCTGCGCCGCCGCAACTACACGAAGGCGAAGCCGCTGTTGCAGCAGGCCTACGACGCGGCGGTCGAGCGGTTCGGCGACGGAAGCCCGAACACCTTCCCCCCCGCCGTCAATCTCGCCGAGTGCCTGCAGCGGACCGGTGCGACGAAAGAGGCGGAGCGGATGCTCCGCAAGCTCCTGCGGCACGCGAACGAGCACCTCGACCCGACGCACGGGACGCGTCTGGTGATCCTGAACAACCTCGGACGGGCGCTCGCGGCGCAGAAGCGCTTCGCGGACGCGGAGCCGATGCTGCGCGAACTCGCCGCCGTGCGCGTGAAGAAGTTCGGCATCGACCATCGCTCGGCGCAGCTCGCGATGATGAGCCACGCCGAGTTGCTCCGCCTCCTCGGGCGCCACGAGGAGGGACTCCGGATCGCGACGCGCGCGAACGCCGCCGCCGAACGGCTCGACGGACCGCAACGCCATCGCGACCACGACGCCCTCGTGCTCGGAAGCCTCCACCTCGAACTCGAAGCGTGGGCCGAGGCGGAGGCACTGCTCCGGACCGCGCTCGAACGGTTTCCGAAGGAGAGCGTCGGCAACCGCGCGCTCGCGACCGGACGACTCGCGACGGCGCTCGCCGCCCGGGGCCGGAACGAGGAGGCCGAATCCCTGTTCACGTCGTGCGCGGAGACGACGATCCTCCACGGACGCGCCGCGGCGTTCGTCCGGGACGAGATCCGCAAGCGCATCGTCGCATTCTACGAGGCGCGCGGCGACGCCGACGCGGCCGAGCGATGGCGCACGGCGAAGACGACGAAGGCGAAACCGGCCGACGCGCCCGGCCGTTGACCGGTCTGCGCAGCGACCGTAGGCTCGATGGCGATGCCCGACCCCGAGACCACCCACAACGTCACGCTGCTCCACCGGGTGCGCGACGGCGATGGCGACGCCCGCGACGAACTGCTCGCCGTCGTCTACCGCGAGTTGCGCGGCCTCGCGCAGAACTACCTGCGCAACGAACGCGCCAACCACACGCTGCAGCCGACCGCACTGATCCACGAGGCCTACCTGAAGCTCGTCGACCAGACCGCAGCCGTCGCCCGCGATCGCTCGCACTTCTGCGCGACGGCGGCGCGCGCGATGCGCCAGATCCTCGTCGACCATGCGCGCCGCAAGCACGCGGACAAGCGCGGCGGCGATCGCGCCGCGGTCACGCTCGACGAGGCGATGGCGCACTACGAAGCCCAAGGGCTCGACGTGATCGACTTGAACGACGCGCTCGAAGAGCTCTCACGGCTCGAGGAGCGCAAGGCGCGCGTCGTCGAATTGCGCTTCTTCGGTGGGCTCACCGCAGCCGAGACCGCCGAAGTGCTCGGCATCTCCGAGAAGACCGTCGAGGCCGATTGGTACATGGCGCGCGCCTGGCTCCGCCGCGCGATGACCCGAGGTGACCACGACGAGCGCCCGTCCTGACCGCCCCGCCGCGGAATTGCCGGAAAGGTCGATGGATCCTCGCCGCTCGTCCGTCTCGCTGGCGGACGCCCACTCGGGAGAGATCATGATCCGATACGCCACGGCGCTGCTGATCGCCTCGCTGACGACCGCCGCGGCCGCGCAGGAGCCGGGGACGAAGGCCCCCCCGGCCCCGCTGAAGGCGCTGCCCTCGAACGCGGTCTTTCGCGACGCGAAACCGCGCGTGCCGCTGCTCGGCCCGGGGTTGATGCCGGTCGTCGCGGTGTCGGTCGGCTCACGCGGTCCGATCCCGCTCGTCTTCGACACCGGCTGCTCCGGCCTGATCCTGTTCGACTACCTGACGAAGCCGCTCGCCCTCGACGCCCGGACGATCGATCGCCGCCGCGTCGCGACGGGCGGTGGCTCGTCGGTCGCAACCACGAGCGCCGCACGCGTCGGTCGGCTCTACCTGCTCGACGGCAGCGAACCGAAGGGCTACCTGACCGACGTCGACGCGCTGCTGTTTCCCGACGGCCCGAAGGTCCCCGGCATCCGAACCCACGGCGTCTTCGGGGGCGCGCTGCTGCGGCCGCTGCTCGTGACGTTCGACCTGAAGCGGAAGTGGCTCGCGCTCGAGCACGCCACGCTGTCGGAACCCGACGGCGATCGCACTCTCGCGATGCGATCGGACGACCTGTCGTTCGAATCCAGCATCGACGAACACGCGGCGCGGTTCACGATCGACACCGGCTACGTCGGGGGCTTCCTGCTCCCGCCGAAGCTCGTCGCGTCGCTCGACCTCCGCTTCAAGCGCGAACCGGTCGCGGTCGGCACGCTCGACTCCGCCGGCGGGTCGTTTCCGAACCGTGTCGCGCGACTCGACGGCGCGATCCGGATCGGCGGCTGGACGTTCAACGAGCCGATCGTTCACGTGTCCGCAGCCACCGCCGGCCCGAACCTCGGCGTCGAGGCGCTCCGCCACTTCGTCGTTTCGCTCGATCAGCGCAGCGGTCGTGTCCGCTTCGCCGGCGATCGCGAGCGCACGATCCGATCACTGCCCTACCGTCGCCTCGCCGCATCCGTCGAGATGCGGGACGGCGCCTGCGTCGTCGTGACGGTCGAGAAGCGGTCCGCGGCCTACCGCGCGGGGCTGCGTGCCGGCGATGTCGTGCTCGAAGCCGAGGGGCTCGCCGGTCGCGCGTTCACGAACCATCACATCGCCGAACTGGAGCGGGCACTCCGGCGGAGCGGCATCCGGATGCGACTGCAGCGTGGCGAGACCGAACGCCGGCTCGACGTCCCGTTCTCCGTCGTCGTGCCGTAAGGGCGCTCGGCGTCTCGTTTCGACACGCCGGGCGGGAAGAAGATTCGCTCAAGTTTTCGGACAACAGGGGAGTAAACAGTTGCCGAGTCGCGACGGATGAAGGAAGAATGGATCCAGGTAGACATCGGCGGCAGGGCCAATGTGGTCCTCGCGCCGGCTGAATTGTTCGATTGGTTCCCGGATAGGAAGAGTCAACTATGCGATTCGCAACTCTCGCCCTCGGTGCGCTTCTCGCACTCACGGCCGTCAAGACGGCCGACGCCCAGTACACGTTGTCGGTCGACGGTACCGGCGTCTCCGGCACGAAGCTCGTCTTCACGACGAGCGGCGCGGTCCCGAGCCAGAACAAGGTCGCGTTCCTCGGCCTGAGCCCGCTGCAGGGCACGACGTCGTTCCCGATCGCGACGATGGACCTCGGCTGGCCGATCTTCGCGTCGGGCATGGGGTCGCTCCGCAGTGGTAGCAAGTCGCACAACATCACCGTGCCGGACCTGCCGCCGAACTTCATGATGACGTGGTACGCGCAGTCGCTCGTCGTCACGCCGGCCGGCGCCGGCTACATCGTCGAGAAGACGAACGTCATCCCGTTCCAGATCTCCGGCAGCTAACGCACGAGATCGACCGACCGCGGGGGAGCGCCCGGCTTGCCGGCGCTCCCCCGCGTCGTGTACACTCCAACCGGGCCACCGTGTTTACGCACGGAGCGAATCATGATCGGTATTCGAATCGTCGCGGTCGTTGCACTCTTGGCGACGAGCGCAACCGGACAGTTCCTCCCGAGGGAGTTCTGGTTCACGAAGGGCGGCGCGGTCGGAGAGACGGTCGAGTTCCAGGTCCGGAGCGGATCGAACCCGACAGCAAGCATCGTTGCGGCCGGCCTCCACTACAGCGGCAGCGGCTTCCTGACGCCGCCGTTCATCGCCCTTCAGCCCGGGCCGTTCGGCTACTCGATCCCGATTCCGAACGTCGCAGCGCTCGCGGGTGTCCGCATCTACATCCAACAGGCGTCGTTCGCTGGCACGATGTGGTACCCCGAACCCGCACAGCCATTGACGATCGCCGCATCGAACGCCGCGACCGTCGACCCACCCCACGGGCACGCACCGCGCATCAATGGCCAACCGGTCTTCGGCACACGCCCAACGGTTCTCGCCGATGGACGCGTCCTCCTGAGCGGCGGTGCAATCGCTCAGTACCGGGTCACGGTGCCCACCGCGATCGCGCGGATCTACGACCCGGCCCAGCGTCAAATGCGCACCATCGCGTCGTTGAACGCGGCGCGCATCGGGCACACGACGACACTGCTCCGCGACGGCACCGTCCTGATCACCGGCGGGAACCAGCCGCCCACGGCGGAGCTCTTCGACCCGGTGAGCGAGACGTTTACGTCACTCGGTTCGATTCCCGGCATTGGACGCTCCACAGCCAAAGCGGTCTACGACCCGAGGAGCGGCCGCGAGTACGCCCTCCTGCTCGACTACTCCAGCGTCCTTCCGCCGACGAACCTCCTCTACGATGCGAGCCAGCGGACGTTCTCGACGCTCGGCACGATGTTCCGGCACCGCACGCGCGTGACCATGACCGCAATGCACGGCCGCGTGCTCATTACCGGCGGTGTTTCGTCGGCGACGCTACCGTACGCCGACGTCTTCGACGTCGCCACGCGACGCTTCGCGCCGTGGGGGAGCATGGCGGTCGCCCGTAGTGGGCACGCGGCCTTCGCGCTCGACGCACGATACGTGTTGATCGCAGGGGGGTTGCGGTCGTCGAACGGCTCGATCCCGCAGTCGCTCGACTCGATCGAGATCTTCGACGTGATCGCCCAGCGCGGGGTCCGACTGCCGATCCGCCTCAACACGCAAAAAACCGACTGCGCCATTTACCGCCGCACCGACGGATCGCTCGCGGTGCTCGGTTCGGCAAACCCCCTGGCGCCTCACGTCATCGAAATCCTCGATGCACCGCCGCGCACACTGCGGCCCCTCACGGGGCGATACCCTCCGTACGCGTGGGACGCCAGCGCCGGCGTTGCGTGCCTGATCACGGACAACAGCCTCCACGTGCTTCGGTGAGCTACGGCACGACTTGGTAGACGTAGTCGCTCTGGTGGATCGTCGATCCGCCGCCGGTGGTCTTGACGGTGATCCGGAGCGACCACGTGTTCGGCGCGAGCGCCCACGCCGGCAGTGGCGACGGCAGTCCGAGCGAGAACTTCAGCGGTAACGACTCGTTCGAATACCCGGCCCCAATCGTCACGTCGGTCGGGGGCAGGATGAACAGGCTCGTCGGCGCGTTGTTGTAGTAGAACTGGATCGTCACCTGAACCGGCTGCGGGCTCGCGGTGTAATTCGTCAACGAGAGATGCGCCCAGACCGTCTCCGACGGCTTCCACGTCTGGCGCGAACCGAGCGCGCGCCCGGCGACGACCGGCCGCTCCGACAGCAGTTGATTGTACGCCGAGAGGCAGTTGATCCGCCCCCAGCCCGACTGGTTGTCCTCGCCGGCCGCGCCGATGTCGTCGGCGGTCTGCATCAGGATCCGCTTCACGCGGTCCACGGTGACCTCCGGGTAGGCCTCCCGCAGGAGGGCGACGGCGCCGGTGACGTGCGGCGTCGCCATCGACGTGCCGCTGAATGACGAGTAGCCCCCGTTCGGCACCGACGAGCGCACGCTGCCGCCGCGCGCCGACACCTCCGGCTTGATCGTCAGGTTGTCGCACGGCGACGGGCCACGCGACGAGAACGACGAGACACCGGTGCTGCCCGGATCGAGCGATCCGATCGCGAACACGTTCGTGTCGCTCGCGATCCGGTCGGCGGGCACGCGGGGTCCGGTCGAGCCCTCGTTGCCGGCCGCGAACACGACGACGACGGTCGCGGCCTCGGCAGCGTCGATCGACGCGTCGAAGACCGGGGAACACAGCGGCACGCCGTTGTTCGGATCGCGCACGCCCCACGAATTGCACACCGCGTCCGGCACGTCGGACGCCGTCCCCGGATTGCCGTCGGGGTCGGCGCACCACTGGATGGCCTGGTTGTAGAGAACGTTGCGGTTCGCGCGGCCGCCGGGTGCGTTCAGCACGTTCGACGCGATCCACTGCGCACCGTACGCCATGCCGATCTGGTTGCTCCCGCCGTCGTTGCCGCAGACGGTGCCCATCGTGTGCGTGCCGTGACTGCCGCGCGTCGGATTGGGTGTCGTCGTGTTGTTCGTCGGATCGTGCCACGCGGCCTGCCACGGCACGCCGGGCGCGTTGCCCCGCCAGCGTGACGCGAGCGCCGGGTGATTGCCGTCCACGCCGGTGTCGATGTTCGCGACGATGCGACCGGCCCCGGTGATCCCGAGTGCCCAGAGCGCGTCGGCCCGACACTCGAGCAGACCGGACTCCGGCGCGTCGTACGGGTTGTAGTTCAGCGCCGGCTCGATCGCGACCGGTCGAATCAGGTCGTCCGTCGCGAAGGCGCCACCGGCGTACCGGATCGCGCCGACGTCGTCGCGCCACGCCAGCCCGCGAACGACGGCCGTGGTCGCCTCGACGGCGAACCCGTTGAAGATCCAGAACGGCACGATGCGCCCGACGTGCCCGTCGTCGCGTTGCGCCTCGAGCCACGCCCGCACCGCCGGCTGCGTTCGCGACGCGAGCGCCTTGAGTTCGCCGACGACGACGCGGTTGCGGTGCGCGCGCGTCGCATCCATGCGATCGAGCCACGCGGTGGTCGCCGGCAGGTCCACTTGTGCGGCGAGGTGCACGAACACCATCACGCGCTCCTCGGGCGCCGCTCGTTCGAGGCGTTTCGCGAGGAGCGGATCGACCTCGCCGGCGATCACGGATACGGGCGCGAGCGCGACGGTCGCGAGCAGTGCAACCGCCGCGAAGCCGGATGACGGGCGTCGAAGCATCGGGGTGTCCTCCATCTGCGGTCCGTCGCCCAGCCTACTCGACCGCTCCGGTGCCCGGAGCGCGATCCCGACGAAATTCCCGGGCCGCTCGGTCGAACGCCGATACAATGAAGACGATGTCGGTCACGTCAGCAGTCCGCCGCGGCCCCGTGCTTCGAGTGCGCGGGGGTATCGCGGTTCGCAACACGCTCGACTACCCGTATGCCTGCTATCTGTTCGCAGGCTCCTTCTTCCTCGCCGTGGCGCTGAGCGCGAACTTCGACAACCGCGGCGGGCTCATCGGCAACCCCTGGGTGGGGCTCGGCGCGATCGCGCTCAGCGTCGCAATCAGCGCCGGCATCGTCGTCGGCTGGCGCGGAATCGTCGCGAACCGCACGGCGATCGCGATCGTCGTCGGCATCACCATCGCCGCCGCCGTCCTCCCGACCGTCTTCACCGACGACCGCATGATCGTCCAGGGCGCACTGCCGAGCATGTCGATCCTCGCGGTTCCGATCGCGTTCGGGTGCGCGATGAGCCTCTTGTTCGCGCTCGCATCGTCCGTGGCGCTCTGGCACGTGCCGCCACTCGCGGTGCTCGGACTGTGGTGCATCGGCGCGATCCTCGCGTGGTCGACCGGCTTCGTCCCGTTCACGAAAGCCACGACGGTCGTCGTCGCGACCCTGCCCACCGTCGTCGCCGCGTCGTGGTTCCTCTGGTTCCGTCGCCGCTACTCCGGCCGCCGCTTCGCATGGCGCGAGCCGTCGTACGGGAGCCGCCAGGCGCTCGGGATGACGCTCGTCGTCACCGGCATCGCGCTCGGCGCGCTGTGGACCGTGGTGTGGCTCGGGCTCGAGGAGAAGCCCGGTCGCTGGAAGACCGGCGACTTCCTGTTGTCGCAGCTGATCCCGGCGGCGATCGTCGCGTTCGGGATCGAGCGCTACCCGAACCGCCGACGCGCGGCGGAACGCGACGCGTAGCGCGCGATCAACCGATCACGCTCTTGATCTTGCGGCGCACCTTCTTCGCGGTCTTCTCCATCCCGTAGTCGTCGCAGATGTCCGCATAGGCCCGAGCGATTCGATACCAGTTGCTGGCCTTGCGCACCGCCGACGGCTCGGGCTGACGCGCCTTTCCCCACGCGGTCGCGTAGAGCTTGGGCACCAAGTCGTGGCGCTTGTTCTTCTCGAGCAGGGCGCGCGCCCGTGCGAGTGCGTCGAGCACGAAGCCGCCGTCGTTGGCGTGCTTCTCGATGATCGTCTTGTAGATCGCGTGCGCCTTCGCGGGCTTCTTCGCCTTCTCCCAAAGGCGCGCCTCCTGCATCGCGAGTTCGGCCGCGACGTCGGGCCGACGGCGGAAGTAGCGCCGCGCCTTGCGCCAGAGCGTCGCTTGGCGCGACGTGTCCGCGACGCCGCGGATCAGGTCGGTGAGGATCGCGGCGGAGAAGTCGGGGTAGTCGCGCCCGCACACGCGGCCGAGCGCGTTTGCCCACTGCGCGATCACCTTCTCGTCGATCGTGCGCGTCCGCGCGAGTATCGCGACGTGCTCCCACCCCCGCAGGCACGCGACGCTCCGGTCGACCGCCCCCTGGACGAAGGCGAGTTCGGCATCCACCGTCGGAGTGCGCGGGGCGTCGAGTTCGCCGGCAGCGCCGAGCGTGCCGGGCAGCTGTTTCTTGCCGCGTCGAAGCGACCGGATCCGCTTTGCGGCATCGACGAGCGCATCGGCCGTCCGGCGCCGCTTCGGCGTCGTCCCGATCAGTGCATCCAGCACCGCGATGCGTCCCTCGGGGACGTTGCGTCCGTTGTAGTCGCGCACCCAGCCGCGCACGGTTCGGTATTCGGTGTATCGCCCGACGAGGAAGTTCCACCCGACGGTGCGCCCGCGCCCCTCGAAGTAGCCGACCCAGCAGTGCCCCACCTGTCCGGCGCGACCGGCCGACGCGACCGCCGGCACACCGATCGACTTGCCCACCTGCGACGCGAAGAATCCCTGGTCGCTGCAGATGCCGCCGTACTTCCGCAGGTTCTGCAGCGTGTAGCCGTGGCTGTCGATCTTCTTCGCCGCACCCTGGTAGAAGTGCGCGTCGTCGTACGGCACGTCGTTGTATCGCTCACCGACGTTGGAATCGCCGCCGTAGCGTGCGAGCGCCCAACGCATCTCGCCGGGGGAGACCGCGACGTCCACGACGTGGACGAGGAGTTGGACCGGCAGGTTGCGCACGCCGAAGAACATCCGCTTCTCGCGACCGGCGTAGTGCGCGAACAGCTCCGGCACCGTCGCGGAATCTCGGCGCGGCGCCCCCTTGTCGCGCACGATGCAGATCGCGGCGGTCAGGTTCGCGAACCGCTCGAGGCGCTCGCCGTGTTCGCGCCGGAGCACCTGCAGCACGCCGATCGCGCCCTGGGGACTGTCGGCGGAATCGAGACCGAAGCACAGCGCCGCCGACAAGTTCGGGGAGCGCCGCAGGAACGAGAACAGCGATTGCCGGTCCTGCTGACTCGCCCGCTCGACGAGTCGGATGCGGCGACGCGCGATCGCGACGTCGAGGATCGGCCCCGGCCGATCGAGCGGCGTCACGGCGATCACGCGATCGAAGAGTTCGGTCGCGGCCCGGCGCGCCTTGCGGGCGTCCCCGTCGGTCTCGAGGTCGTCTTCGATCGTCTGCAACCGATCGGCGACGACGCGGGCGAGCGGCAGCGGGTCGTCCTGCGCCGACCCGAACGCCGCGACGACGAGCAGACAGACCATTCCGAGCGACGCGTTCCAGACCCCATTCATACCCGGATCCTACTCGCGGACGGCCGGGGCGTCGAGGCCGCTACGGGAACCAGCTGACGCGCAGCGTGATCGTCGTGGCCAGCAGCGCGAGCGCGAGCGCCCCACGACCGGGGCCGGGACGTCGCGCGAGGAGGGCGACGAGCGTCAACGGCATCGCCGGGATCCAGATGCGCCCGACCTCGCCGAGCACGAATCCGGCCGCGGTCACGCCCGCGAGACCGACCGCGATGCACGCGAGGGCCGCAGCCGCCCGGTCCGGCCGGATCCGGAACACCGCGACGGCCAGCGGTGCCCCGAGGAACGTCGCGTAGTCGAGCGCGTTGAACGCGGACCAGGTCACGCGATCGCGCGCCGCGGTCAGCGAGCCGTGCATGCCGATCGACGCGCGAAACGCCGCGATCGGATCGTAGCCCCACAACACGGGCACGGCGAACAGCGCGGCGCCGCAGACGACGGCGACGAGTAGCGCGATCCACCGGTTCGCCCACGACCGCGCGGGCAGACACGCCGCGACGCCGACACCGATCGCCGTGAACAGCAGGGCCCCGTACGTGACGTGCAGCGCGAGCGCACCGGACGCCCCGCCGACGACGCCCCACGCGATCGCTCGACCGCGCGCTTCGCTCGCACCGGCGCGCGCGAGCGCGAGCGTCCCGAGCGCGATGAACGGGGCGACGAGCGTGTCGACCGTACCGAGGAACAGCGCCGCGCCCGGCACGAGCGGCCAGAGGATCGCGATCCCGATCGCGTCGTCGCGAGACATGCCGAACGCGCCCGCGAGCCCGGCGATCGGCCAGAGCGCGAGCACGCACGTCAGCGCCGTCGCGAGGATGCCGACGATCGCCGCGACCGTGAGCACGTCCGGCAACCGCGATCGTAACCGCGTCCGCTCTTGGGCGGTCATCGGCAACCGGTCGACGATCGCGCGACAGGCCGCCGGCCGTGTCGCACACGCCTCGATCACGACCCGGAACGCGAGCACGAGTCCGGGTGGTCGTGACGAGACGTGGAAGTGACGATCGCGATAGGCGGGCAAGCGCTCCGCATAACGGTCGACGTAGTCGGCCGCGTCGTCGACGTCGGGCGAGAGCGCCGCGTTGAAGTGCGACAGGAGCGCCGGCTCGTTCGCCTGCGCGGCGAACCAGTGCATCGCGCCGCCGGCGGCCGGCGCGGTCAGCGAGACGTGAAACGCCCAGCCGACCAGGGTCGCCGCGACGAGCGCGGCCGCCGCCCCGACGCGCGAGACGTCCCCTCGTCGCCCGAGCCACGCGTGCAGCGCGACCAGCACGAGGCCGCACCCGATCGGCGGAAGCCACGTCCACGACACCGGTCGATCGGTGAACGGCCACTCCCAGTCCGGCGGAAACGGCGCCGGCCCGCGGAGCCACGGAAGCGCGTCGGTCCGGACGATCGCGAGATACGCGACGAGCGCGATCCCCCCACCGACCGCGACCCACGCCCGCCGCGTCAACCTCGCTCCTTCGGCCCGAGGCCGGCGAGGGCCTCCCGCACCGCGCGGTCCGTCGGGCGCAGTGCCCGTGCGCGTTCGAGGGCGTCCCGGGCGCCGGCGGTGTCGCCTCGGTGGGCGAGCACCCGTCCGAGGTTCAGCCACGCGTTGAAGTAGTCGCCGCGCAACCGCACCGCGGCGCGGTAGGCCCGCACCGCAGCCTCGGTACGCCCGCTGGCGAAGCACGCATTGCCGAGGTTGTTGTGGATCTCCGGCCGATCGGGCGCGAGGGCCGCCGCGCGTTCGAACAACGCGATCGCCTCGTCCTCTCGACGGGCGATCGCGACCCGCACGGCGAGGTTGACGAGGGCCGGCACGTCGTTCGGCTCGAGTGCCAACGCCCGCCGGAACGCGACGACCGCCCGTGCCTCCTCCCCGACCGCGACGAACGCGAGTCCGAGGTCGGTCCACGCACCGGCGCTGCGTTCGTCGATCCGCAACGCCCGCTGCGCCGCAGCGAGCGCGCCCGCGGGATCGTCGGCGAGCAGTCGCGCTGCCGAACGGGTCCGCCACGGCGCGGCCCGCCGTTCGTCGAGCGTGAGCGAACGGTCGGCCGCGGTGGTCGCCTCCGCGGCGCGCCCCTGCTCGACGAGCGCGCGCGCCAGGCCGTTCCACGCATCGGCCTCGCCCGGCGCCTTCGCCAACCGGTGTCGCCACCGCGCCTCCTCGAGCCGGATCCAATCCGCCGGGTCGCGCGGAATCACGATCAGCGTCAGCGTCGCCATCTCGTCGACCGATCGCTGGCCGAAGCGCACGCGTGCCGGCGGGTCGTTCGGGTTCCGCGGGTTGTCGGCACTGTTGTCGTAGACGCAATCGAACGAGACGACCGAGCCCTTCGGCAGGTGCATCGGCGTCGCGAGCCGGTAGTCCTCCTGCCAATCGAAGTTCCACGCGGGAATCGCGAACAGCGGTCGCGGGTCGCGGCCGGGCAGCGTCACGCGCGCATCGATCCGGGTCGCGAGATAGTGGGCGTGCGGGTAGAAGCCGAACAGGTCGACGTCGACCGGCATCGTGTAGCGATCGCCGACGCGGTGCGCGGTCGCGCCGGGCGGAATGTCGATGTCCTCCGTGAACAGCGTCACCGCATACGGTCGGCGCGTCGGCGGCTCGTCGGTGAACCGAAGCGCGATCCGTGGACGGATCGACGTCACCGCGCCCGAGGGCACGAGGTGCAGTTGCAAGACGAGGTCGGTGCCCGGGCGAAGCCGCCACGCCGCCCCGCTCGGTGACGGGGTCGCCCCCTTGCCGGGCGTCCACCCGATGAAGTGACCGTCCGGGGCGACCGCCGCACCGAGGTCCATCCCGGCAAAACCGGGCTCCCGGTCGCGAGCGTCGCGGCGCCGCGCATCGCCGGTCCGATCGGTCGCGAGGATCGCGTGGTGGACGACCCGCGCATCGCCGGGTGCGATCTCGATCGCCTCGACGAAGCGCGTGCGATCGAGCGTGACCGGGATCACGAGGTTGCGAAAGCGATCGGCACCGGCGGCCGGCACGACGACGGTGTCGGGTGCATCGACGACGAGGTCCGGCTCGCCGAGGCGCCAGCCGGTCGCGAACGTCCGCCGCGGGCCCGGCGCGTCGGCGGCATCGCCCTCGGTCATGCCGCCGGCCAGCCACCGCTCGAGCGTCGCTCGTTCGCCCTCCGGCACCGTGCGCGCCCCGCGAAGCGCGACGTGACCGGGTGCCGGCAGCCACGGCGGCATCCAACCCGACCGGACGACGTCGACGATCATCCGGCCGCGCCGGCGCGCATCGCGAAACGACGCGAGCGAAAACGGCGCCGGTCCACCGGGGCGATGGCATTCGACACAGCGCCGATCGAGGATCGGCGCGACGTCGCGGTGAAACGTCACCGGCGTGGCCTGCGCGGCCGCGCTCGTCGCGACCGCGAGCCACGGGAGGAACCGACCGAGCGCGCGCATGGCGCGATGCTACCCGGTCGGCCGGCGCGTGGCGACTACTTGACCTGTTTGATCCGCACGCCGCCGCGGGCGCGCTGCTGCTGCTGCACGCGGTCGTAGTTCTCCGACTGCAGGCGCTTCATCTGCTCTTGGAACAACCCGAGTCGCTGCGCTTCCTTGCGCGGCGTCTTGAAGCGCGGCCCGCGCTGCGACGGGCCGTGGCCGAGTGCCGCCGCCGACCGGAAGAACGCGAACTGATCGCCGCGCTTCGCGATCACCGTCGGCGCGCCGACGATCCCGCCCGCCTCCGCGACGCCCCGCAGGTCCGTCTTCGCGGCGATGAACGCCTTGGACCGATCACCGACGAACTTCACCGGCACACGGTTGAGGAACGACCCGGAGGTCCGGTCGTAGACGGTCGCGCGGAGCGTGTCCCCGATCGCCTGGACGTCCAATCGCAGGTCGGTGCGCAGCACCATGCCCATCGACTCGGTCGCCCCGGATCGCACGACGACGAGGTAGGCGCCGGCATCCGGCAGCACGACGGGAATCGGATCGGTCACGGCGTCGCGCGGCTGCGCCTCGCGGCACACGAGCAGCGCGATCTCGTCCATCCGATACGTCGACGGACGCACCGCGAAGTCACCCGCGAAGAACGGACTGACGCCGGCGAGGTTGATCCGCGCGATCCGGTTGAGCGACCGCTCCCGGAGGTAGAGCGCCATCAGGTCGACGCGGTAGACCTTCACCGCGACGCGGTCGACGTTCTTGTAGCTGAGCCGCAAGCGCCGGTCTTCGTTGCCGGCGAGCTCGGTCAGCTCCGGCAGCGAGAGGGTTCGCCACTCGAAGTAGTCGAGCGCGCGTGCCGCCTCGGGGATGCGTTCGCGCACCTTGCGGTAGGCGGCGACGGCCTTCGGGATGTCGCCCCGGGCGTGGAAGATCTTCGCCTGCATGTGAAGCGCGAGATCGCGGTGGCCGGACGGGCCGCGGCCACCGTCGGCCGTGCGGTAGCGACCGGTCGCGATCCGTTCGCAGATCGTTCCGGCCTCGTCGTGCTCACCGCGCTCGAACAACGAGTAGGCGAGCACATACTGGAAGCCGTCGGTCAGCGCGGTGTCGGGATACAGTTCGACCGCGCGCCGACAGACCGCCGCCGCCGCCGCGTGCCGCTCGGCTTCGAGCAGGACGCCGGACAGCGAGAACGCGATCGGCTCGGTCCGCGACAGCCCGCCCGCTTCGGCCAGGCCGGCCTCGAACGTCGCACGCGCCGCGTCGAGCCACGTCGCACGCGCCGCCGGGTCCTTCTGCTTGCGCGCATGGTCGAAGAGCGCCTGCCCGACGAACATGCGACTCTCGCCGGTCGTCGCGCCCTCGGGATACGCGAGCAGCAACGACGCGGTCACGTCCCGGAACGCCTCGACGTCTCCGGCGGACAGCAGCGCGTGCGCGAGCCCGAAGTCGACTTGGAAGAAGCCGTCGAGCGCGCCGCGCGCGACCTGGTAGGCCCGCTCGAACTCGCCCATCGTGCGATAGGCGTCCGCGACCGGCACGATCTTGCGGAACGGCACCGCACGCTCCGGATCGCCCTCCTTGAGCACCTCGAAGTGGTCCACCATCGCCTTCGCATCGCCGCGCCGCACGTCGATGTCGAGCAGCATCGCGGCGGCGGCGACGCGCGCGTTTCGACGCGGCCGCCACTTCGTCAGATAGGTCGACAGGTAGCCGCGTGCGGCGTCGAACTCGCCCTGTGCGTAGTGGATCACACCGAGGTCGTAGGTCTCGCCCGGCGAGAGCGCGTAGTTGGCCCGATCGTCTTCGCCGGCCGCGACGATCGTGAATCGCGCGCGCTCGGTGCGAGCGCCGACGACGTGCGGCGCCCCGCCGATCACGCGGACCCGCGGGGTCGCGAACCGCACCGCGCCCGGCTGCTCTGCCTCGAGCACGTAGCGGAGCGTGTACCAGCGGTAGCCCTTGCGGGTGACGTCGTGGCTCGCGAGCATCGATCGGAGCACGCCGTCGCGCACCACCGTGCCGACGTCGGTCGACACGACGCGAACGCCGGCCGGCAGACGCTCCTCGAGGATCGCCGTCGCCATCGCGTACGGCATCCGCACCTCGAGCGAGACCGTGAAGCGCTTCGCTTCGCCGACGACGTCGGTCTTGTCGTCGGTGAAGCGGTAGCCGTCGACGTCGAACCGTCGGCGCGTCGGATAGCCGTAGCGCGTCATCGCCGCGTAGCGAATCGTCCGACGCGCCTGGAGCGCCACCGTCTTCGCCGGGTCGGTCGCGTCGATGCGCCACCCCTGCCCACCGGGCGTGGCGTCGTCCAGCGCGACGGCCTCGACCGCCAGTGCCGCCGGCGCCAACGCCGCGGCGACCGGACGGGCTGCGAGGTGATCCAGCGCACGACGTGCCGCGTCCGGCTGCAGCCCGCGCAGCGCGAGCGCCGCGAGCGCCGTCGCCGCACGTGCCCCGTGGAAGGCGGCGGTCGGCGTCTCGTCGTCCGCGAACGCACCGTCCTCGCCGATTCGCCCGGCGAGTGCGGCCGCGAGCGTGCGCACCATCGGCGTGTTGTCGCCGCCGCGACGCAGGAGGAGCAGCAGCAACGCCTGGTCGCGCGCGCCGAGCGAATCGCGCGTCCGATAGAGTCGATTCGCGAACGCGAAGTCGACGTCGGTGACGCGCGACAGGCCGACGAGCGCGATCGTCTTCTCGTCGGTGCGATGACGACGGCCGAACTCCTGCCGCAGCAACGTCGAGAGCCGACCGGCGAGTGCCGGGTCGACGACGACGCCGGCCCGCGCGGCGTCGCCGATCGCCCACGCGACGAGCACGGTCGCGTCGAGATCGATCGACTGCGCGGTGCGCACGACGCCGTATCCGCCCTGTGGGCGTTCCGCGAGCGTCAAGCGCACGATGCGCCGGCGCAGTTCGGCGTCGTCGGACGCGGCGCTGCCCGCGGCACGGTGCTCGGCGAGGCGCGCGAGGATCCACGCCGCATCGCCGAGCGGACCCCCGACGTCCGCCAGCGTCGCGCGGATCGCGCCGGCCGCACCGTGCGTCGCACCGTCGGCCGGGACGCGGACGACGAACGGATCGGGGATCGGCGTGCTCGCCGCGATGTCGATCGCCACCGGCAGCACCTGCTCGCCGACCACGACCCGGCCGGTCACGCGCCCGGCACGGCCCCCGGCATTCCACGCGAACCGCACGCGCGCACCGTCGGGACCAACGGCGACGTCGCGCGTGTCGGGCTCGGCGCCGTCGAGTTCGATGCGCACCGTCGCACGGCTCGGCTCATCCGCGCGCAGCAGCACGTCCACCGACGACGTGTCACCGACGACCGCCCGCGTCGGCGCGACGACGCGCGCCTCGACCGGCCACGCGCCCTCGACGTCACACGTCGCCTCGGCCGCGCGCCCGCGGGCGTGTCCGCTGACCAGGACCAGCGCTCGCCAACGCCCCTCGGGACGCGTCGTGCGAATCGTCGCGACGCCGTCGTCTCCGGCGACGCCGACGAGGATCCGCGGCGCCCGGTCGCGGTCACCGCGCGCGAGTCGGCGCTGCGCGAGCCGGCGGAGGCGCATCTCGATGTCCTCGGTCGGCAGCGCGACGGTCCCCTTGGAACCGAGCACGACGCACGCGGTCGCCCACCGGTTGTTCGGCGCATCGACCGCCTGGAACGTGCCCGCGATCCCGCGGTCACCGGTGCCGCTCAGGATCTGCACCGTCTCACCGGCGGCGAGCATGACCGCCGACGAGCCTTGGTTCAGAAACGCCCCGTTGGACAGCGCCGGCGTGCCGCGCTGCGGAGCCGGCTGCTGCTTGTTCGCGAAGATGTTCTGCGCGTAGTCGCGCGACTGCGTCTCCGCCTGTCGCCGCGCGCTGTAGCGGAACGCGTCCGCGTCCTGGCCGATCGGGTTCGCGCTCATCGCGTTGAGCACCGCGCGGCGGTCGACGATCGACGACCAGTTCGACGCGTAGTCGACCTGTTCCGCGACGATCTTCACCTGCTCCGCCGCGCCGCCGTAGGCGAACGGATACGACGACGCGAGCGGGGAGTCGGGCGCCTTCGTCTCGCCGAGGAACGCCTCTTCGACGCCCTGGAACACACCGCGATACAGGGGCGCCAGCTCGGCCGGCACGAGCAGGACGATCGCGGTGGCCGGCACGGCTCCGCCGCCGGGCTCGGTCGTGCGCACCGAGAACGTCAGCGGCGCACCGGGGCGACCGACGGACGCGTCCGCATCCACCGACACGGCGAGCGGGTCGTCGACCGCGATCGTCACCTCGTCGGTGTGGAACGCGTCACCGGACGGGACGCCGATGCGGACGCGGACCCACGGGAGGTCCTGCGCGCGAATCGGAATCGTCACCTCGTTCAGACCCTTCGTCAGCGTCAGCCGGCGCACGCGTCGATCGCGGTGATTCGCGACGACGAGGAGCGCCGACGCGCCGTCGAGGCGGGAATGCACGCGCAGGACGTGCGTCGTGTCGGGGCGGGTCGCCTCGCGCCCCGCGAGAATCCGGATCCGCTTCGGGTCGTCGGCGCCGCTGACGAAGATCGCGCTTCCGGTCGCGACCATCGTCCGGTCGCCTTCCAACGACACCGAGAACGCGCCCTCGCCGTCGACCGGCAGCACGACCGCCACGTCGTCGCCGCGATCGCTGGTGCGTACGGGCACGCGACACACTTCGAGCGCCGGCTGTCCGTCGCGGACGCGCTCGACGACGACGGTCACGTCGCGGGCTTCGCGTTCGCCGTCGAACGACGTCGCGCGCACGGTCGCCCGAATCGTCTCACCGACGAGGAAGACACCGCGCTCCGGGGTCACCGTCGCGCGGTAGCCGTCCCAGCCGACGCGAACGATGTCGCCCGCGACCCACCGGTCGCCGTCGAAGACGTCCATCGCGACCGAGTCGGTCAATCCGAAGCGATCGCTGCGCACCGCGACGCGCGCGCGACCGGCGCCGTCGGTGACGAAGTGCTGCACCGCGGCGTCGCCGCTGAGGCGATAGCGGTAGACCGCGTGGCCGACCGGCCGGCCCGCGGGCGTGGTCACGCGGACGTCGAATGCCGCGACCTCGCCGAGCGTGATGCGCGAGCGGTCCGCGCGCACCGCGACGCGCCGCGACGCATCGACCGGCCCGGCGACGTCGATCGGTTGCTCGGCGAGGACGGTCTTGCCGCGCAGCACCCGCACCGCGTAGCGCCCCGGGCGGAGCGCCTCGACGAGCGGCAGCGTCCCGCTCGCGACCCCGCCCGCGTCCGCGGCCAGCGGAAGCGACTGGAGCACGACACCGGTCGACGACCGCAGCGTGACCGTCGCGTCGCGCCGGTCCCCCGGCTTGGCGAGCGTGAAGTAGCGAACCGTCTCGCCGACGCGGTAGCGCGACCGGTCGAGCCACATCAGCACGCGCTCCGCAGCCGGCGCCGGGCGGAACGACTCCGGCACCTCCAGCCGGGCCCATGCGACCTCGTCCCCGAACATCGCGATCAGCGACGTCGTGCCCGACGGTCGACGATGCCGCGGGATGACCCCGGACAGCAGTCCGTTCGCGTCGGTCTTCGCGTCGAGCACGATGCGGTCGGTGCCGGCGACCTTGATCACCGCGCCCTCGACCGGCTCGAGCCGCTCACCACGCCCGACGAACGCGTCGATCCGATCGCCGGCCATGCGTGCGACGACGCGCAGCTCGCCGAGGATGATCAGCGACGTCGCGCGACGCTCGCCCGACGCGGCCGAGACGACCCACGCGCCTGCACCCGCATCGCCGAGCGGGACGGTCGTCTCGATGTGCTTCATCGCGCGAAAGTCGGCCGGCTCGATCGTCCACGTGCGATCGGGGCGAATCAGCGGCACGTCGAGCGACGCGACACCGGCCATCGTGCGGTGCTTCTCGAAGTAGTCGGCCGCCGAGATCCGATAGGCGCGCAGCTCGACCGACCGCACGTTGCGCGTCGTCAACACGAGTCGGGGCTTGCCGTCGACGTGGCGCGTCTCGAGGCCGACCGACTCGGCACGGAGTTCGGCGATCCGCCCGGCGCCGCCGTTGTTCGGGATCGACCGGAGCGTCGCGAGCGCGGCGTCGAGATCCCCGGCTCGCTCCTCGAGCCCCGCCCGCTCGAGAAGCGCGGTCGTCGCCTCGGGGCTCTTCGGATACTTCGACGCCAGCGTCGTGTACCACTCGACCGCGCGGGTGCGGTCTTCGAGTGCTCGAGCGATCGACGCGAGTTCGAGCAGCGTCGCCGGCACGCGCGCGTCGAGCGGGTGCCGCGCGATGAAGGCCGCGAACGCGTCGGCCGCGCCGTCTCGATCCCCACGCGCGAGGTGTCCCTTGGCCGCTGCGTATTCGCAGTCGACGCGCTCCCGACGGATCGCCGACCACTCCGCGTGCGCCGGAAACGTCGCGAGCGCCGCGTCGTAGGCCGCGAGTGCGCGATCGAACTCGCCGGCCTCGAGGTGCAGGTGCGCGATCGCGCGGGCGGCGGGCAGCGCGCGCGCCGACGTCGGAAAGCGCTTCACGAGCCGGGCGAAATAGTCGCGGGCGCGCTCGGGCCGCTGAAACGCGCGATAGCCGAATGCGAGCAGTTCCAGCGCCTCGCTCGCGCGCTCGTGGTCGCCGAAGCGCGCGAGAAGCGCTTCGAGTGCGGCGCCGCCGCGCTCCAGCGCGTGGCGATACGGGGGCGTCGGAAAGCCGTAGGTGCGGGCGATGCCGATCAGCGCCGCCGGTGCCTCGACGCCGTTCGGCTTCTCGTCGATCACCGCGCGATACGTCTCGCGGGCGAGGCCCGGCTGCCCGATCGCGGCGAGCGCATCGGCGAGCATCCGACGCGCCTCGAGTGCCTGCGCCGCATCGGCCAGGCGCGGCTCCAGGGGCGGCCGATCGACGTCGACGGTCGGCAGGCGTGTGCGGTCGGGCGCGACGCGGTCGATCGGCGCGGGAAGGGAGACACCGAGCAGCGTCGCGAGCGCCGGCACGACCTCGCCGTGCCGTCCGAGCTTCGCCTTCACCCACGCGGTGCGAAACGCGAGCGTGCCACGCAGGTCCGGGTCGGCCTCGACGAAGATCGCCGCCTCGTCGTAGAACCGAAGCGCCTTGTGGTAGTCGGGCTTCTCCGGGTCCTCGGCGTGCTTGCGTCCCCGCTCGATCAGGCGCCGCGCGAAGCCGAGACGGCGCTCGGGATCGGCGACGCTGCCGAGCCCGTCGCGGGCGAGCGTGACCGCGCGCTCGAACTGGCCGAGTCGCGACAGGACCTCCGCGAGGCGAAAGCGCGCGCGTGCGACGTGGGGGGCGTCCCCCGCTGCGGCCAAGTAGCGCTCGATCGCGACGGCCGACGCTTCCAGTTCGCCGCGGAAGAAGCGCACCTCGCCTTCGAGCCGGTCCCGCTCGGGCCCGTCGCCGGCCTCCGCGAGCCGTGCGAGCGCCGCGTCGTAGTCGCGACGGGCGAGCGCAGCGCGAGCGGCGTCGAGCGGCGTGGGGTCATCCTGCGCACGCAGGGTCGACAGCGGGATCGAGACGAGCAGGCAGAGAAGCAGCAGGCGCATCGCGTGGTCCTTTCCGGGCGCGGCGGGACGTCGGCCCCGCTCCGTGCAAACACTACCGGTGCTCCCCCTGGTCCCACCCGCAAAACAAATGTAAAACCCGGTCGGAACGGCGGTGCCCGGTGAACGACTCGGCCGACGCGCGACGACGCGAATTCGGCGACTTCCAGACACCCGACGCGCTCGCGGCGGCGGTCTGTCGCACGCTTCGGCGCTGGCGGATCCGGCCGGCGACGGTCATCGAACCGACGTGCGGCCGGGGAGCGCTCCTCGCCGCGGCAGCCCACACGTGGCCGACCGCGCGACTCGTCGGATTCGACATCGATCGGGGCTACGTCGCCGCGGCCCGACGCGCGCTCCCCTACGCGACGATCGAGCACGCCGACGCGTTCCGCACCGATTGGCACGCGCGTCTCGCGACGCTCCCCGAGCCGTGGCTCGTCCTCGGAAACCCGCCGTGGGTGACCAACGCGGCGCTCGCGACGCTCGGCAGCGGCAATCGTCCCGCTCGCGCGAACCCCGAGAGACGACGCGGCATCGACGCGATCACGGGCCGCAGCAACTTCGACGTGTCCGAGTGGATCACGCGCACGTGCATCGACGCGGCGGCCGGCCGCCGCGCGGCCGTCGCGATGCTGCTGAAGACGTCGGTCGCGCGGCGGGTGCTGCGCGACGTGTGGCGCGAGGGCCGCTCGGTGCGCGACGCCCGCATCGTCGGCGTCGACGCGGCCGCCGCGTTCGGCGCCCGCGTCGCGGCCGGTCTGCTGTTCCTCCGGACGGATCGCCGCGGCACGGCGATCGCGGAGGTCCGCGAGCGGCTCGACGCGTCACCTGTCCGACGGATCGGACTCGGCGACGGCGAACTCGTCGCGGACTTCGACGGTTGGCACGCGACGCAGGCGCTCGCCACCGACCGCGGCGCGACGTGGCGGTCGGGCGTGAAGCACGACTGCGCGGCCGTGTTCGAGTTGCGCGAGGCAGACGGCGCATGGATGAACGGGATCGGCGAGCGCGTCGACGTCGAGCCCGAGGTCGTCTACCCGTTGCTGAAGAGTGCCGACCTCGCGCACGACGCCCCCCCGACCCCCCGCCGTCACGTGTTGCTGCCGCAGCGTACGCTCGGCGAGGACCCGGCGCGCCTCGCGGCGTTGGCACCGCGCGCCTGGGCCTACCTGATGCGCCACGCCGCGCGCCTCGACGCACGCGCGAGCCGGATCTACCGGGACCGGCCGCGCTTCAGCGTCTTCGGTGTCGGCGACTACACGCTCGCGTCTCACAAGGTCGCGATCGCCGGGCTCTACGCGACGCCGCGCTTCCACGCGATCGCGCCGATCGACGGTCGCCCGGTGGTCGCGGACGACACGGTCTACTTCCACCCGTGCCCGAGCCGACGAGCCGCGCTGGCGCTCGCACGCGAACTCAACGCCGAACCGGCCCGGACGTTCTTCACCGCACGGCTCTTCGCCGACGCCAAGCGCCCGGTGACGGCGGCCCTGCTCGGCCGCTACGGCGGCTCGAAGCGAGACGGAGCCGACGCGTGCCGACCGTGACGCGGTCGGGTAGACTCGCCGCATGCGAACCCTCGTCCTCACCGCGCTGATCGCGGCCGGCGCGACCTCCGTCGCCGCGCAGCCGCACGCCCTGGGCCACGTCGCGGCCGGCCTGTCGAACCTCCACGCGATCTCGAGCAGCGCTCAGGTCACGACCCGTGCGCTGCCCGGCTTCCACTACGCCGTCGCGATGGATCGGGACAACCGCGCGGTGCTCGCGCACGACTTCACGAGCGGCGCGATCCTGCGGTTCGACCCGGCGACGCTCGCGGTGCTCGGCACCGCCTACGCGCACCCGCTGCTCGCGAACTTCGGCGCCGTGCAGAGCATGGCGTTCGACAGCAACGGCACGTTCGTGTTCGCGAGCGCCGTCGCCGGCAGCGAGGGCATCTATCGCTTCACCTCGTCGAGCAACCTGTCGACGGTGATCTCGGCGGCACTCGCGACCGAGTTCACCGACGTGCGTGATGCGATCGTCGACATCGATACGGGCGAGTGGCTCGCCGCCGAGGCGTCCACGCAAGCGCTCTACCGCGTTCGGCGGGACGGTGTCGCGTTCACGACGGTCGCGACCGGACTCGGCGTGCGCTACGGCGTGACGCAGGACGTCGTGACCGGTGACGTCTACGTCGGGACGTGCTGCGGCACCGGCAGCGGCGGCCAGTCGCTCGGTCGCGTTCCGCGGGGCCAGTCGATGCCGGTCGTGTTCCTCGACCACCCGACGCTGCGCGGCGGCTACGCACCGACGATGGACCGCGCGAGCGCGGCCGGCCGATCGCTCGTCACCGCGACGTGGGCCGACGGCGCGACGACCGGCTCCGACGGCATCTGGCGCGTCGACGTCGCGACCGCGGCCGTGACGAAGCTCGCGTCGATCAACGTGCCGGGCTTCTCGAACACCTACCACGTCGTGCCGGCGTTCGGGCGCAACCTGCAGGCGACCCGCACCGGCGCCGGACGCTGGGCGATCGACGTGCGCTTCCCCGGACAGGGCAGCCGCGCCTACTACGTCGTGCCGAGCCTCTCGGGCACGCGCGCCGGCGTGCCGCTCCCGGACGGACGACGGATCCCGCTCAACGTCGACGGGCTGTCGGCGGCCGCGATCAACGGGCTGCTCGGCCCGCTGTGGACCGGCTACACCGGCTCGCTGCAAAACGGGGACGCGACCGCGACCCTCGACCTCGGCGCGCTGCTCCCGTCGGTCCTCGGCGCGCGCATCTGGTTCGGCGCCCTCGTGCTCGACCCGGCCGCACCGCTCGGAATCGCGGTGGTCGCCGACCCGTTCGTGCTCGTCGTCGAGTAACGCCGCGCCTCAGACGTCGAGACAGACGATCGAGCGCTGCACGTCGCCGGTCACCGTGACCGTCGGACCGGGGCGCACGACGATGTCGGTCTCCGAGCGCACGCCGAGTACGCCGTCGATGTAGATCCCCGGTTCGACCGAACAGCAGACGCCGGGAATCAGCGTGCGGGTGTCGCGGGTCTCGAGGTTGTCGAGATTCACGCCGAAGCCGTGGTTCCGTTCGCCGATCGAATGGCCGGTGCGGTGGACGAAGTGCTCGCCGTAGCCGCGCGCGTCGATCACCGCGCGACACGCGTCGTCGACCTCCCAGCCGGCGCACGACTCGCCCGCGGCGAAGCGGTCACCGACGAACGCGATCGCTGCGTCGCGCGCGTCGCGAACCGCCTCGAATGCCTCGACGAATGCGTCCGGCGGCGCGGCACCGGCAAAGCCGATCCACGTGAAGTCGGCGAAGATCGTGCGCGGACGGTCGCTTCTCGCCCACAGGTCGATCAGGATCCGATCGCCGCGGACGATCGCGGGCGAACCGTCGGCCGGCGGCGCGTAGTGCGGGTTCGCCGGGTTCGCGTTGACCGCGACGATCGGTGTGTCACCGTCGGTCGTCAGACCGGCTGCGGCGATCCGTTCGAGGATCAATCGCTGTGCGCCATGCTCGGTCAGCGGCGTGCCGCGGCGGATGCCGTCGGCGATCGCCGCGAACGCCTCGTCCTTGATCCGCAGCAGCGTGTCGGCCGCCGCGCAGTGGCTCTCGTAGCCGGCTTCGTCGATCAGACCGTCGAAGCGCTGGATCAGATCGGCCGCGTCGGCGACGTCGACACCGCACGCGCGGACGCGATCGACCAGGCCCGCGTCGACGAGCGACACCGCCGGGATGTCGACGGACGTGTGCATCGCGACGCGTTCGACGCCGTCGAGCAACCAGGCCAGTGACGCGTCGAGCGCGCGCCACGACCCGTAGACGCGGCGGCTGCCGGGCAATGCGTCGAGGCGCGCGGGTTCGACGGCGTGCACGAGTCGACGTGGCTCCCCGGCGCGCGGCACGAGGTAGAACCAACGGCGCGACGCGTGCCCGGAGAGGCCGAGAATCCGCGCGGCGACCGGGTCGCGGTCGTAGGCGTCACAGAACAACCAGCCGTCGACGCCGGCGCGGTCGATCGCCGCCTGCATCGCCCGCACGTCCAGCGTCATCGTTCGTCCTTCCGAAACGGTCGCGCGATGATCGCCCGCGTCGTCGCGAAGCCGCGATCGCTCGCCTCGACCGCGAACAACGCCTGCAGGACGACGCGGTGGGCGAGATCGGGCGGCACGTCGAACGTCGCGGTCGCGCGGCCGGCGGCATCGGTCGCGATCGGCACGGCGGCGACGATCGATGCGGTGTCCACGAAGATCGTCGCGTCGCCCGGCGTGGGCACGAGCGCCGGCGCACGCGCGACGATCAGCAAGCCCTCTGCATCGCGGGGAGCATCGAGCACGCCGGCCTCGACCGTGCTGCCGAGCACGAGCGGGGCCGCGACCCACAGCCGGCCGTTGCAGCCGGTCGGTGCACCGTGCTCCCGCGTGCCGCGCACGTGAAACCCGACCGAGCGAATCACCGGCCCGACGCGATCCCGCGCACCGTCGCCGATACGAACGGCGACGTAGCCGTGCGCGTGCGGGGGGCGCATCGTCTCGGGGATCGGGGACGGGATGCGCACGCGAAACGAGCCCGTCTTCTCGAGCACGACCGACTCCGAGCGACCGCCCGGCACCTCGACCGTGCAGGTGAGCGGCAGCGTCGCGCTGTCCGGTACGACGCCGCGCACGAGGAGGTCGCCCGGGCGCGCGGCGAGGGCGACCGCGCCGCGGCCTTCCCGCACGGTCGTCCCGGGCCCGGCACCGGCGACGTCCGATCGGATCCGACGCCACCGCGGTCCGAGGCAGTCGCCGTGCCCCGGGAAGAGCCAGCGCTCGTGCGGCTGTACGTCGGCGTTCGGCAACATCGGGCGCGGACCGCCGCCAAGCACCGACGCCCGGTCGCACCCCCACTCGTCGGGCTCGCCGCACCACCACGCCGCGACCGCGACCCCGGCCCACGGATGGCCGACACCGTTGAGGCGCCCCCCGATGCCGAACAGGCGATCGCCACCGGGGCGCGCCTCGCGCCGGAGTACGCCGGCCAGCAGCCGGTAGTCGATGCCGTGCGCGTCGCACGCGTCCGCGATCCGGCGCTCCGGCAGGTTGAGGTCGCGCGCGCCGCGGGCCGTGCCGCCGACCTGCGCGCGCGTCTCGTCGACGAGTGTCGGCACGTCGATCGACACCTGCCGTCGGCTCGGGACGACGAGGACGAGCAGGCGCGCGTGGAGCGCGGTCGCTTCGTCGCGGAAGTCGACGAGGATGCGGGCGAACTCGCGCCACGCGTCACGCCACGGGCCGCGATCCGCATCGTCGGGATCGAAGAGCGCATCACGACGCAGATCGGTCGCGTCCGACGCGGACTCCACCGGTGCGAGCGACCAGAGACCGCGCGCGATGCACGCCGCCTCGAGCGATGCGAACGCGCGCGAGTGGTTGCGGAGCCACGTGCGCGCGGGACGGACGTACGTCGTGCGGCGACTGCCTTCGGGGCCGACGACGTACGGCCGGAGCGCGTCGGTCGCCCCGACGGCGAGCCGGGGCGTCGACGCCGGGACGTCGTCCTCCGGGTGCACGACGAGGACGATCGCGTCCGGGCTGACCCGCCGGCCGTGCCGACGGAGCCGGATCAACCCCTGGCTGAGGCTCATCCCGTCGCCGCTCATCGCGAGGGCCATCGTCCCCTGCCCGCTCGCGACCGTCGCGAGTCGCTCGGTGACCGTCGCCATCCACTCCTCGTCGCGCACCGATCGCGCGTGCAGCGTCGTGCCGCCGATGAACAGGATCCGGGTCTGCCCGTCGTCGGCGAGGCGCTTCCGATACGGGAAGTCCCGGCCTCGGGATCCCCCGGCGTTCGTCCAAAACCCGTAGCCGCCGCGGCGGTCGAAGAGCCGCTCCCGAACGTTCGGCGGCATCCGATACCCGAGCTCCGGGTCACTGCGATACGGCGCGAGCAACTGCGGCGACTCGCACGCGACGCGCGCGACCGCTTCGGTCACCCCGAGGACGACGACGAGCCCGACGAGCGCGAGCGAGAGACGCCTGAACCGCTTCATGCACCCATGATAGCAAGTCGATCCGCGCGCCCCGCGCAGTCACTCCGCCCGGCCCGATCAGAGACGCCGGGCGCCAGGCGCGCTACACTTCGCGCGATGAAGACGTTCGACGCGAACGAACGGCGGATCCTCACCGTCGCGAGCCTCGGCCACCTGTTCGCCCACTTCTACATGATCATGCAACCGGTGCTCCTCCTGAAGGTGGCCCCGGAGTTCGCGGATCGCTTCGGGCTCACGCTCGGCGAGACGATCGCGCTCAGCGTCGTCTCCTACGCGCTGTTCGGCCTCGGCGGCTTTCCGGCCGGACTGCTCACCGATCGGTGGCAGGCGCGCGGCATGCTGACGATCGGCCTGATCGGCAGCGGCGCGTGCGCGATGCTCGCCGCGCTCGCGGACACGCCGGTCGCGCTGGTGGTCGCCCTCGCCGGCATCGGCACGTTCGCGTCGATCTACCACCCGGCCGGCCTGACGCTGATCTCGCGGCACGTGCGCGCCCGCGGCTGGGCGCTCGGCATCAACGGCGTGGCCGGCAACCTCGGCATCGCGGCGGCGCCGTTCCTCGCCGCGATCCTCGCCGACGCCGTCGGCTGGCGCGCGGCATTCGTCGCGCTCGGCGCCCCGGGGGTCGTGATCGGTGCGACGGTGTTCGTCGCCCTCGGCCGGCGGATCGACGAACCCGCGGCGCCGCGCAAACACCCCGCGAACGAAGCGGGCGCCGACTACCGCCTCTACTTCGTCCTGCTCTGTGTCGGCCTGGTGTTCGGCGGTCTCGGCTACCGCACGACGATGACGTCGGCGCCGGCGCTGTTCGTCGAGCGGGTCGACGTGCTCCGCGGCACGATCGACGCCCTCGCCGACGCGTTCGGCCTCGCGGACTTCCGCGGCGAGCTGACCCCCGGCGCACTGATGCTGTCCGCGGCGGTGCTCGCCGGCAGCGTGGGGCACCTCGTCGGCGGCTGGGCGGCGGACCGATTCGATCTTCGGCTCGGCTACATCGTGTTCTACCTCGCCGCGGTTCCGCTCGCGTTCGCCGCGACGGCGTGCTGGGGCGTGCCGCTGTTCGCGGTGCTCGCCGGCTACTTCTTCTTCACGCTCGGCATGCAGGCGATCGAGAACAGCTTGCTCAGCCGCCTCACGCCCGACCGCTGGCGCTCGACCGCGTTCGGGCTGAAGTTCGTCCTGACGTTCGGCGTCGGTGCACTCGGCGCGGAACTCACCGGGCTCGTGATCGACCGGACCGGGTCGGCAGCCGACGTCTACCTGTGGGTCGGCGCGTTCACGGCGATCCTCACGGTCGTCGCGCTCGTCCTGTGGCAGGTGAGCCGCCGCCCGATCCCCCACCTCGGTCAGGCGCGCGCCTCGTGATCGTCCGGCTCACGTTGCTCCTGCTGCTGCTCGCGGCATGCGACCGACAGCAACCGGCGCCGACACGCCACCCGTTCACCGTGTCGATCGTCGAAGACGCACCGGGAAGTCACGTCGAGATCGCCGGCATCCAGATCGACTTCGACGCGCCGGTCGTGCACCAGACGATCCCGCTGGCGACGCGCACGCGCACCGAATCCCTCGGCGACTCCCGCGTCCGCAAGACCGTCGAGACCGTCGAGCAGCACCACTTCCACGTCGCGGGCGATTGGTTGCGGATCGACGGTGGTCGGCTGCGCTGGGGCGAGGGCGACTACGGGGCGATCGTCGCCGGCGATCGCGTTCGCGTCGGCGTGCGCGACGCCACGGTCGCGATCACCGTCAACGACGCGACGCGGAATCCGCGCTGAGGGCGAGTCGATCACGGACGAACGCCGCTTCGTCGGCGAGGCCGTGTCGTTCGTAGATCGCGAGCAGCTGCCGATACCGCTTCTTCGGATCGAAGCCGAGGTTGTGGTGCAGCTTGCGCAGGCAGGTCGGGCAGAGGTGCACCGGCTGCGCGTCGGTCTCTGCCAGGCTGTTCGATCCGTTCACGCAGCACAGATAGTCGACACAGTGCTCGAGGCCGAACATGTGCGCGGTCTCGTGCGCGAGCACCTTGAACGCGCGAAGACGCATCCGTGACAGGCCGGCGCCGTCCTCCGGCCGACCATGGAAGCGCGGCCGATACCGCGCGAGGCTGTAGACGCCGACGCGCTCGGTCAGGTAGGCCTCGCCGAACACGAAGTTCCAGTCGTCGTTCGGGTAGATGTCCTCGACCGTCACGCCGAGACACGCGATCGCATCGGCGGGGATGCCCCGGAACAGTCGCCCCTCGAAGATCGAGCGCGTGCAGTATTGCTTCCACGTGCGCGCGCCGTCGCGACGCGTCCGCGCGCGCTTCGGTGGCAGCGCCTTGGCCCGCTCGATCCGCACCGGCACCTGGAAGTAGGCGCCCGCGAAGCGCGCCGTCTCGCGGAGCAGCTCTCGCATCGCCGGCTCGAACGTGCCGAGCGGCAGGATCGACAGCTTGCGTCGGACATCCGTGCGCCCCGGCGGGTCCGACGCGACGTAGGCGTCGAACGACTGCCGGGGTTCGTCGAAGCGCTTGCGCCACTCGCCGGGCTTCGGCGCACCGAGCCGCTCGAAGCCGGTCCGGTCGAGGTAGGCGGCGATCGTCGGGGCGACGTCGCGCGGCGGGCTCGGCTCCGGCTCGCGCGGCGGCGGGGAACACGCGGCGGCGGCGATGAGCGCCGCGACGAGCGCCCAGCCGGAAGCCCTACCCCTCGGGCACGAACGCGAACTCGCCACGCTTGTCTCGGCCGACTCGTCCAAATGCGTGCTCCGGGTCGTGATAGAGGGCCAACACCCACCGCTCGCGCTCGGCCTCTTCGAGCAGCGCGCGCCGGTCCGCGATCGTCTGCATCGGCCACATGTCGTAGCCCATCACCCACAGCGGCCGCATGTGCGACGCGAGCGGCACCAGATCGCCGAGGAACGCCGCGGTCTCCCCCGCCGACCGGACGAGCACGACCGCGTGGGCCTCGCAGTGCCCGCCCGCGAGTCGCATTTCGATCCCGGGCAGTACGGTGCAGTCGCCGTCCACGAGCGTCAAACGGTCGGCGTTCGCGATCGGTTCGAGCCGCTCGGGATGATACGACGCGGCGCGCGGCCCGTCGCGGTCGAACGCGGCCTCCCACGTCCGGCGCTGCACGTGGTGCTGTGCGTTCGGAAACGTCGGCACGAGCGCGTCGCCGCGCCGGGAGACGAGGCCGCCCGCGTGGTCCCAGTGGATGTGGGACAGCACGACGTGGTCGACCGCATCGGGCGCGACGCCCTCGGCGGCGAGCGCCTCGACGAGGCCGCGCGGGCGATCGACCGCGAAGCGCTCGGTGAAGACGTCGTCGCCGGCGTCGCCGAGGCCCGCTTCGATCAGCACGGTCCCGGCAGGTCCGCGGGCGAGCAGCGGGCGCGCACGCATCGCGATCCGGTTCAGCGCGTCCGGTGCCGAGAAGCGCTGCCACAGCGCGCGCGGCACGATCCCGTACATCGCGCCCCCGTCGAGCCGGAACCCGCCGTCGTCGAGCGCCGTGAGCGTCCAGTCGCCGATGCGGACGGCATTCATCGGATTGGCCCCTCCACCCCGAATTTCCGGGAAAAACGGCGTGTCCGGACGCTCGCGTGCGCTTCCCGGGTGAGCGAACGCGCCCGGATCGTATACTATACGGGCCAAACGGAGACAACGCACACGCACGCCGGGCCGACGCGGGTCCGGAGGAGGATCACACGGACATGAAACGCTCGATCTTCGCGCTCACGCTTCTCGTCATCGCCCTGCCGCTGCTCGCGAGCGGTCAGATGGGGAAGAATCGCGACAAGGACAAGAAGAGCAAGAGCCGACTCAAGCTCGACGCCGCCGAGACCGTGCAGGTCGACACGGTCAAGGCGGAGTTCAAGGTCCCGCGCGGCTCGAAGACGCGCAAGGTCAAGTCGCCGCACACGATCTTCTCGATTCGCCCGAAGGGCGTCCGGGCGGCGATCTCGCTCGAGCGCTACCACGGCGACAACGTCGAGGGACCGCGCGAGCAGCTGATGAAGTCGATCCAGAAGCAGCACCCCACCGCGAAGACGCGCATCAAGCGCAACCAGAAGTACGGTGGCATGACGGCGCTGACGATCACGTTCGACATCAAGGGGACCGGACTGATCTTCACGATCGTCGACATGCCTTACTACGGCCTCGTCGGCGTGCGCTCGGAGTTCGCCGAAGACGACAAGGAAGACGCGACGCGGCTGCACGAGTGGCTGATGGACTCCTACCGGATGACCGGCAAGGAGGGCGAGGACCTGCTCTTCAAGCGCGGCCACGTGCACTACGAGTCCGGCCTCGCCTACCGCCCGCCGATCGACGCGAAGCGCTCGGCCGGGACGCCGAAAGAGGGAACGATCTACGAGGGGCGCACCGCGACCGGCGCGCTCGTGACGATCGCGGTGGCCAAGGAATCGGGCGACGACCTGAAGGCGGCGCTCGAGACGTGGGCCGGCGGCGCGAAGGCGCTCGCGAAGAAGGGCACGAAGATCCCGTCGAAGCTCGAGGGCGCCGACTCCCTCTGCCTGGCGTTCGACAAGTACTCCGGCCGCCCCGTTCGCGGCATCGTGGCCTATCGACCCGCGCCGGACAAGCTGTTCCGAATCGACGTCGCCGGCGGTGAGAACCCGCGGCGCGACGCGGAGCGCCTCGCGTCGGTCCTGTCGTGGCACGACATCGCGAAGCAAGAAGAGGAGACGGCGGGCTGGAAGAACGACCTGACCGTCGCGCTGAAGGAAGACGACGAGCGCAAACAGCGCCGGATCGCTCGCAAGCTCCTGAGGCGCTACTACCTCACGTCGTCGCGCGAGCTGTGCCACATGATCCTCAAGTCCGGATCGGAGCGCGCGCAGGTCTACGCGATGAAAGCGCTCGGGCTCGGCGGCACCGTCCAGGAGGACTTCACGCGGATTCGCTCGTGCATCAAGAGCGGCCGCTTCAAGGACCGCCGCAAGATGCGGATCGCCGGCTGCGAAGCGCTCGGCAACATGTGCTACGTCAAGGTGACGAACACGCTGCACGGCCTCGCGCGCGACAAGGACACGTTGCTCGCGAAAGCCGCGGTCCTCGCGCTCGGCGAACACCACGCGAACCGCAAGCTGATCATCAGCAAGTTCATGACCGGCTGGTCGAGCGTGCTGCGCGACGGGGAGAAGAAGAAGGCCGAGAAGCAACTGAAGCGCTCGCGCCTCGCCGACGCCTACCGCGTCGCGCTGTCGTCGCTGATGGACACCGACCTCAAGACGCTCGACGACGCGAAGGCGTGGTGGAAGAAGAACTCCGCCACCGTCGCGGCCGAGGAACCGGTCAAGGCGCCGAAGAAGTAGGCCGCTCGATCGTTCGGTCACGCCCCGGCAACGAGATTACCGACTCGTAACGCCGCCGGGGCGCGATCGTCGTCGCGACCCCGCCCCCGGAGCGACGATCCGCACGCCGATCGGTTTTTTGGAAGAAGTTCCGCCGACCGGTCCGGTCTTTGCGCTTAGGGCGCGCGTCGCTCGAGAGGAGCGGCGCCGAGAGGCCGACCCGGCAAGTGGCCGGGAACGCAACTGCGCATTGGAACGGGTTTCGTGCCATCCGTGGCCCGGCACGAAACCAGCGGCGTCTCGGCGCACTCCGATCAGGCGGCCGCCGCGCGAGCGCCGGCCCGGGATCGCTTCCAGGGCCGGCCTCGCACGTGCACCCTTCAGCCCCTCGGTCACCTCGACCGGGTGTGATTCCACACGATCCCCGGGGCGTCGACTCGCGGTTTTGGTGTCCCCGGTTTTGGCAGTGAGTCGACGCCCCCGGTTTGTCTCCTTCAGATCGCCGCGAGTTCGCGGGCGAGCGCGCGCCGCGCGAACGCGGTCTCGTCGACGCCGATCTCGACCATCTTCGCATCGCGCTGCAGACGCTCCACCGCGTACTCGTGGCAGTAGCCGTACCCGCCGAAGATCTGCACCGCTTCATAGGCGACGTCGTGAGCGACGCGCGCGGCGTGCAGCTGCGCCATCGTCGCGATCGACGCGTAACCGTCGCCGCCGTCCTGCGCGGTGGCCGCGGCGTAGAGCAGTCGACGCGCGGACTCGGTCGCCGATGCCATCGTCGAGAACTTCTCGAGCGTGCCGTCGAAGTCGGCCAAGCGCCGGCCGAACATCTGCCGCTCCTTGGAGTAGTCGATGGTGCGATCGAACGCGTCGCGCGCGATGCCGACGGCGATCGCCGCCAGTGACACACGGCTCGCGTCGAGCACACCGCGGACGATCGCGTCGGCGTCGCCGGGCAACGTGTCCGCGGCCGGCACCGCGACGCCCTCGAACGTGACGTCGGCATAGTCGGCCGCACGAAGGCCGCTCGTGTGGTGCGAGGCACCGCGGCCGAGTCCGACCGCATCGCCCCGAACGACGAACAGTCCGGATCCGCCACCCTCGACGTTCGCGTGAACGACGAGCAAGGCGGCGCGACTGCCGTTGACGACCGTCGCCGCGGTGCCCTGGAGCACCCAGCCGTCACCGGACTTCGACGCCGTGACGCCTTCGGCGGCCGGGCCCGCGAGGACCTCGCCGGCACCGAGCGCGAGCGCGCCGAGCGTCTCGCCCGAGCACAGCTCCTCCATCCAGCGTTCCTTCTGCTCGTCGGAGCCGGCCGTCGCGATCGCGCCCATCGCCAGATTGGCGTGCGCGACGAACGTCATCGCGGTGGCCGCGCACCCGCGCGCGAGCGACTCGACGACGAGCGCGTGCGTGAGCCAGCCGAGGCCGACACCGCCGACCTCCTCCGGATACGCAACGCCCATCAGGCCGAGTTCGGCGAGCCCCTCCCACACGTCCTCGGGGAACGTGCGCTCGAGGTCGCGCTCACCGGCGCCCGGCCGGACCTCGCCCTTCGTGAACTCGTCGATCGTCTCGAGCAGCATCTGCTGCTCTTCGTTGAGGTTCAGATGATCCGCCATCGGTCTCGTCTCTCTGTTCCGTGTGCCCGATCAGATCGTCCGTGCGATCACGATCTTCTGCACCTCACTCGTGCCCTCGTAGATCTCGGTGATGCGCGCGTCGCGGTAGAAACGCTCGACGCGGTTGCCGCGCACCGCCCCCTTCAAGCCCATGATCTGCATCGCTCGCCGCGCAGCGCGGTTGCACGCCTGCGACGAGAAGAGCTTCGCGGTCGAACACTCGCGGATCGGGTTCGGCTCCCGGTCGCGTGCGCACGCCGCGCGGAAGATCAGGGCTTCCGCCGCGTCATGCTCGGCGATCAGCTCCGACATCGTCCACGCGACGTCCTGCTGATACGCGAGCGGCTTCCCGTTGCGGGTCTCGCTCTTCGTGAACGCGTCGAGTTCCTCGATGATGCCGGCGTGGATCCCGGCACCCTGGCACGCGATACCGACGCGGCCGCCGTTGAGGATCTCCATCGCGATGTTGAAGCCGCGACCCCGCTCGCCGATCAGGTTCTCGGCCGGCACGCGGCAGTTGTCGAAGTGGATCTCGGTCGTGCTCGACGCCTTGATCCCCATCTTGATCTCGGCCTTGCCCACCGTGAGTCCGGGCGTGTCGGCCTCGACGACGAAGCAGCTGATGCCCTTGGCCGGCTTGTCTTCCTTCGACGTGCGGGCGAAGACGATGAACAGCCCCGCCTCCTTGCCGGTCGTGATGAAGATCTTCGAGCCGTTGAGCACGTAGTGATCGCCGTCGAGTTCGGCGGTCGTGCGCTGGTTGGCCGCGTCGCTACCCGCCTCGGGCTCGGTCAGGCAGTAGGCGCCGAGCAGTTCGCACGTCGCGAGCTTCGGCAGGTACTTCTGCTTGACCGTTTCGCTGCCGAACGTCTTGAGCGGATATACGCAGAGCGAGCTGTGCACGCTCGCGATCACGCCCGCCGACGCGCACACCTTGTTCACCTCGAGCAGCATCGAGCACAGGTCGACGTTCGAGCCGCCGAACCCGCCGTACTCCTTCGGGATGATCATCGACATGTAGCCGGCGTCGTTGAGGGCGTCGATCGCCTCCTTCGGGAAGCAGCCCTCCTCGTCGTAGCGCACCGCGTTCGGCGCGATCACCTGCTCGGCGATCTCGCGCGAGCGGTCGCGCACCGCCTGTGCGGCCTCGCCCAGGATCCCGTTGACGATCCTGGCTTCTTCGTGGAGCGTCGAAGCGTTCGACATCGGGCTATCCCTTCGCGTAATCGTAGAAGCCGCGACCGCTCTTGCGGCCGAGGTCGCCGGCCGCGACCATCCGCGCGAGCAGCGGACACGGGCGGTATTTCGGATCGCCGAGCTCGCCGTGGAGCACGTTGAGGATGTTGAGACAGATGTCCAGGCCGATGAAGTCGGCGAGCGTCAGCGGGCCCATCGGATGGGCGCAGCCGAGCTTCATGATCCCGTCGATCGCCTCCCGCGTCGCGACGCCTTCCATCAGCGCGAAGCACGCCTCGTTGATCATCGGCATCAGGATGCGGTTGGCGACGAAGCCCGGGTAGTCCTCGGCCTCGAGCGGCGTCTTGCCGAGCGCCTCGCAGGCGCCGGTCACGATCGCGGTCGTCTCGGGCGACGTCTTGTGGCCGCGGATCACCTCGACGAGCTTCATGATCGGCACCGGGTTCATGAAGTGCATCCCGATGACCTTCTCCGGTCGCTTCGTGCTCGCCGCGATCCGGGTGATCGAGATGCTCGACGTGTTCGACGCGAGGATCGCGTCCGGCGCGCAGACGGCGTCGAGTTCGGCGAAGATCCGCGCCTTGACCTCTTCGTTCTCGAACACGGCCTCGACGACGAGGTCACAGTCGCCGGCGGCGGCCAGCGCATCGTGGGTCGAGATGCGGCCGAGGATCGGCGCGACGTCGCTCGCGTCGATCTTGCCCTTCTCGGCGAGCTTGTTGACGCTCTTGTCGATCGTCTTCGTCGCCCGCGCGAGCGCGTCCGCGTTCAGGTCGATCAGCTTCACGGTCGACCCCGCCTGCGCGAACACCTGCGCGATCCCGTTGCCCATCGTGCCGGCGCCGATCACGCCGACGGTCTGCCATCCACTCATCGTCTCTGTCCCTCGCTCAGCACATCTCGACCGACATCGCGACGCCGTTGCCGCCACCGAGGCACAGCGACGCCAATCCGGTCTTGAGTCCACGGTCGCGCAACGCGCCCAGCAACGTGATCAACACGCGGGCGCCGGAGCACCCGATCGGGTGACCGAGGGCGATCGCCCCGCCGTGCACGTTGACCTTCGCCGGGTCGAGTTCGAGCACCTTCGTCAGCGCGCACGCCTGGACCGCGAACGCCTCGTTGTATTCGTAAAGGTCGAAGCTGTCGAGCGCGACGCCGAGCTTGTTCACGAGGTTGCGCGTCGCCTCGACCGGCGCCATCATCACCCACTCCGGCGCACGACCGCCGGTCGCGTAGCCGGTGATGCGAGCGATCGGCTCGAGCCCAAGCTCCTTCATCTTCGCCTCGCCGACGACGACCACGGCGGCCGCGCCGTCGTTGATCGTCGACGCGTTGCCCGCGGTGACGACGCCGCCCTTCTTGAACACCGCGCGGAGCTTTCCGAGGCCGTCGGCGGTCGTGTCGCCGCGCACGCCCTCGTCCGTCGCGAAGCGGATCGGGTCGCCCTTGCGCTGGGGCACGTCGACGGGTGCGATCTCCCAGTCGAACTTGCCGGACTCGATCGCGGCCGCCGCCTTCTGCTGGCTCGACGCCGCGTAGGCATCCATGTCCTCGCGCGAGACCTCGTATTCCTCGGCGACGAGTTCCGCGGTGTTGCCCATGTGGAAGTCGTTGTAGATGTCCCACAGGCCGTCGTTGACCATGCTGTCGAGCATCTGCGTGTGCCCGAGGCGCGCGCCGTTGCGCGCCGACGGCATCAGATACGGCGCCTGCGTCATGTTCTCCATGCCGCCGGCCGCGATTACGGCGTGGTCGCCGCACTTGATCGCCTGCGCCGCGAGCATGATCGACTTGAGCCCCGAACCGCACACCTTGTTGACCGTGAAGCTCCCGGTGTGATCGGGGATGCCGGCCTTGCGCGCCGCCTGACGGGCGGGGTTCTGACCGAGGCCGGCGGGCAACACGTTGCCCATGATGCACTCCTCGACCCGATCGGCGGGAATGCCGGCACGCTCGATCGCGGCCGTCAACGCGATCCCGCCGAGCTCCGGCGCGCGGATGCCGGACAGCGATCCGTTGAACTTGCCGATCGGCGTCCGTGCGACGCCGCAGATGTATGCGTTCTCCATCGTTCGTCCTCCGGTGCCGCGTGACGCGGTCAGTCGGGTCTATCGGGTCGAGCCGGCCGTGTCGACCAGCGGCTCGCTCTCCTCGGGGTGCCACTCGATCCGGTGAATGTCGAACACCGGGCCGCGCAGACAGATCAACTCGTAGTGCCAGCCGGCGCTGCGGTTCGCCGGATTGTTCTTGACCGGGATCACGCACGCGTTGCACGCGCCGAATCCGCACGCCATGTGCTCTTCCACCGACGCCTGCACGTCGAGGTCGTTCCCGGCGGTGGCGCTCGCCAACGCAGCGAACATCGGGTTCGGTCCGCACGCGTAGAGCCGAGCGCCCTCGGGCAGCGACTCGCTCGCCGCGTGTTCGACGCACGTACCGCGATAGACCGTCGCGCCCGCCGGCGCGGAACCGTCCATCGTCGCGAGACGCACGTCCACACCGAGCGCCGCGAGCTCGGCCGCGAGGTGGAGTCCACTCGCATCCCGACCGCCGAGGTAGATGCGAATCGGCGCGTCCGGATCGACCGCGCGGATCTGACGCGTGAGCAGCGGAAACGGCGCGGAGCCGATGCCGCCCGCGACGAAGACGTGCATCGGGGCCGGCGCGATCGCGAAGCCGTTGCCGAGATTGCCGACGACGCGGACCGCGGTGCCGGCCACGGCATCCGCGAGCATCCCCGTCCCCTCGCCCACCCGTGTGTAGGCGATCGCGAAGACGTCGGGATCCTCGGGATCGACGTCGGCGACGCTGAACGGACGACCGAGGTAGGGGAAGTCACAGCCGACGAGCCGCACCATCACGAACTGGCCGGCCCGCGCGGTGCGCGCGATCTCCGGCGCGCGGATGCGCGTCACGAAGCAACCGCCGCCGGCCTCGTCGCTGAAGTGGGTCGAGACGACCACACCCGACTCGACGTGCATCGGCAAACGATCGCAATCGGACGTCATGCGGTGCATCTCCAGAGACGGGAGCCGCACGCCTGGCAGCGGGAATCGGGACCCGGGGGCAGCGGCGTCGACCCGTCGCACGCCGCGCAGCGGCATCGCGGATCGGACCCGGAATGGGTAGTCCCGAACGCCCGGGGATGCAACCGCCCGCGACGCCCGATCCGGCCCGAAAATCGGTCGAATTCGGGCCGGAGGCCGGTAGACTGCGCCCTCACGGACCCCGACGCCCTCTGCGGAGCCACGATGAGCTGGATCGACCCCCACATTCGCGACGTGCCCGACTTCCCGAAGCCGGGCATCATCTTCAAGGATATCACGCCGCTGGTCCAGAACGCCGACGCGCTGAAACGCGCGGTCGACGAGATGGCCGCGCTGTTCGACCCGTCGAGCTACGACCAGATCGTCGCGATCGAGAGCCGCGGGTTCATCTTCGGCTGCGCGATGGGCTACCGGCTCGGCAAGGGGTGCACGCTGATCCGCAAGCAGGGAAAGCTCCCCGCGGAGACGATGGCGTGCGAGTACGCGCTCGAGTACGGAAGCGCGACGGTCGAGATCCACAAGGACGGACTCGAAGCCGGGCAACGGGTCATCATCGTGGACGACCTGCTCGCGACGGGCGGCACCGTCGAAGCAGCGACGTCGCTGTGCCGGAAGGCAGGCGGCGACGTGGTCGGCTCCGCCTACCTGATCGAACTCGGCTTCCTCGACGGCGCGAGCCGGCTGGACGCGGAGGTGCGCGCGCTGCGCACCTACTGAGCGCCTACGCTTCGGCGGCTGCGGTGACCGTCGCGGCCGCGCCGTTCGTGCCGCTCGCACCGACGACGTGCAGTCCGTTCGACGCCGCGGGTGCGACGGCTTCCGGCTTGTCGGTGTTCATCGGGCACGACACGTCGGCGAGCGTCGTGTTCTCGAGCAGATCGTTGTAGTGCCGGACCGCGTCGCCCCAGTAGCGCTGGAACGCGCACGTGGCGCCGCTCGGCGCATCGAGGTCGAAGATCTGATCGACGGCGTTGGCCATGTCGTTCTTCTTCTGGAACGGGCCGACGACCTCCTGCAGCTTCACTTCCGACGGGCTGCGCTCGAGGAAGAAGCCGCCGCCGATGCCCTTGCGCGAGGAGAGCACTCCGCTGCGCGCGAGCTTGTGCAGGATCTTCGAGAGATACTGCGGCGGGATGTGCGACTCCCGCGCGAGATCCTTCGCGAGCACTCGCGTGGACGGCGGCATCGATGCGATCATCGCGCACGCCTTCAATGCATACAGTGACGTATGGTTGAACATTCCCCACCTGCGGTTTTCGACGTTAACGAGAGATTGATGTGCCTTTTGTGAACCGGTTGGGCGCGGATGATACCTCCGAACGAGGTCGATTTCAATCATTCAGCCGACACGCTAGGCAACTAATTTTGCACTTGAATCCACGTGGCACACTTCCGGTGCTCGTAAGCCCCGTCTGACGCGGGCGTAGCGACCTCCGGATCAGCGACGGATGGTCCTCGTGTGCCCGCCGGTCGCCGCGGCGAGGCGTGCGAGAAACGCCGCATCCGCCCCCGCACCGACCGCGATCGTGTGGACGCGCACCTGACGGAATCGGTTGAGGCGGCGCACGGCGTCGACGATCGAATCGGCGTCGACGAGACCGACGGTCGGTTGCCCGTCGCTGAGCACGAAGAACGTGTCCGCGGCACTCGCGAAGCGCGCATCGAGTGTCGAACGTCCCGACAACGCGAACGCGTGCTCGAGCGCACCGAAGAGGTTCGTGCCGCCGCGCGCGACGATCCGGCGCGCCCACCGTCGCGCCGCCGCCCGGTTCTCCGGCGTCGCGACGACCTGCTCGGTGCGCCACGACACGACGCGGGTTTCGTAGAACACGATGTTGAACGTCGCGTCGTCGGCGAGCGCCGTGATCGACCGCTCGAGTTCGGCGATCGCCGCGTCGATCCGCCGCGGCACGTCCCGGTCCTTCGCGGTCGCGTCGGTCTTCGGTCGCGTCGCGCGCTCGTTCATGCTGCTCGAGATGTCGAGCACGTAGACGACACGCTTCGACGACGTCTCGATGCCGTAGAACGCGACGCCGCGCGTGCGGTTCATCCACGAGCGCTTGCGACCCGCAGCGACGACCTCGGGATCGGCGCTCGGCGGTCGCCCGCGGTAGACCGCGCGGTTCTCCCGCCACCAATCCCGCCAGCGCGCACCGTTCTCGTGGAAGTCCTCGCCGGTCAGCGTGGCCAGCGCGCGGTTGACGTCGGTCTTCAGGCGACCGTCGACGTCGGACAACGCGTCGACGAGCACGCCGACCGCCGTCGAACCACCGACGCGCTCGAGCGCATCGACCGCGACGGACGCCACCTGCCAGCACCGATCGTGGAGCGCCTTGGCGAGCGGCAGCACGACCGTCGGGCGCCGTTGCCGGCCGAGTGCCTCGACGCCGACCATGCGCACCTCGGGTTCGGCGGCCGCGACCGCGACGCGCAAGAGCGCTTCCGCCCCCGGGTCGTCGAGAAACCCGACGGTCTCGATCGTCTCCACACGGGCACGCGTCTCGGTCGCGCCCTCGAACCGCTCGCGCAGCACGCGCAGCAACGAGGCGCGTGCCGTCGCATCGACGCGGGAGAACAGCGTCCCGACCGCGCCCCGCAGCGACGCGACCGACGATTCGTCGAGGCGCAGCGCGTGGCGCGGAGCGAGCACCTCCGGGCGCTCCCCCGTCGGGCGATCGCCCGCGCGCCGGGCACGGACCGCGGCGACACGCTGATCGAGCCACAGCATCACGACCGCGAGCGCGTCCGGACGGCCCAGCGCCACCCACGACCGGATCGCCGCGTCGCGCACGATCGCACTCGGCGCATCGAGCGACTCGCGCAGCGCGGCCTCGATGCGCCGGCGCGCCTCGTCGCCGGGGCGACCGTCGAGCGCGGTGCCCACCCGCGTGACGTCGCGGAGCAGTGCCGCCTCGAGCGCGCGCTGATCGCGTGCGCGACGACGCGCCCGATCACGCTTCTTCCACGACCGCGCGCGACGTCCGGTGCGATCGAGTTCGCTCAACTCGCGCCGGACGGACGCGAGCGCGTCGTCGAGCGCCCGGAACACGCGCGGCCCGCCCCGCGCGGCGAACGCGTCGAGCGCGGCGAGCCGATGCTCGACCGCCGACGCCTTGAGCCCGCGCACGAACTTCACGCGCGCGATCGTGAACGGTTCGGTCGAATCCGGCGGTGACTGCGCGCAGAGCGGCGGCACGCACAGGAGGGCGAACAGGCATGCGAGAACGTAGGGGCGGACCGTCATCGAACGATGCCTCCGAGATGCGCATCGACGTCGACCCCGACCCCTGGAGTCTACCCGCACTTCATGGCGTCCGGTAGCGCGCCTCGGTCCAATCGGGCTTGAAGAGGTTCCAGCCGCGGAATCGGCCGACGCGCGGCGCCGCAAACGGCAGCGCTTGCCGCTGCGACACGATCCAGATCGCGCGGGGTCGCTCGTCGCCGCGGGGCAGCCAGCGGCGATACATCGGGAACAGCCAGATCGACGAATCCCACACCCGCGGATTGTCCGGGGCCGCGATCGCGTAGCCGCAGCCGCGCCGCTGGGACCAGTGGTAGGCCAGCGACTTCGCGTCCTCGAAGAACACGACCTCGTCTTCGTCGGGCACTCGCCGCGCGAGCCAATCGAGCGACGGCCCCATGAACTCCGCCTGGATCGCCATCAACTCGTACGTCCGACCGACCGCACTGACGCACTGCACGACGAGGTAGGACGCCGTCACGAGCACGAGCAGAGACGCTGCGATTCGCTGCACGAGCGTCGAGCCGAGCGCGACGCCGAGGACCAACACGAGCGGCGCACCGATCGCGAATCGCATCGCGAGCGCGTGTTCGGTGCCGGCACGGAGCAGCTCGGAGCTGGGGAAGTTCGCGAGGTTGGCGATCCCGTACGGCCACTGGAACACGTCCGCCGGGAGGGCGACGATCGCGACGAGAACCGCGACGGCCCCGCCGACGAGCCCCGCGCGCGAGCAGCGTCCCCGGCCGAACGCGAACGCGAAGCAGACGAGCATCACCGGCCAGAACATCACGAGGTAGCGCGCATGCACGGTGCGCGTGTAGAACGACACCTGCGTCGACCAGAGCGCGGCGAACAACGTGATCCCGAGCGTCGCGAGCGCGAGAAACGTCGCGAAGAACCGCTCGCTCGGCTGGCTCGCCCGCATCATCCGGGCGATCACCGCGATCGCGACCGCGACCGCGCCGGCCCCCATCGCCATCGGCACCGCGCCGAACGTCGCGCGCACCCAGAAGAGATACTCCGCGACCGGCCGCAGCCCGTGCACCGTGAACTCGTCGACGTAGCTGAGCACCTTGGGCATCGGCACGGTGCCCGGCCACCACGTCGCGTGCGTGCGCCACGCGACGAGCACCGCCCCGCACGACGCGGCGACCACCGCCGTTCGCTTCACTCCGAGTCGCACCGACCGCCACGACCACACGGCGGCGACGGCGATCGCGATCAAGAAGAGGATCGCCACCGACTTCGTCAGCACGCACACGCCGAGCACGACACCCGCCGCGATCGCCCGCCGCGGCTCCGGGCGTTCGGCCCAACGGACGAGCGCGAGCACGAGCCACGCGAACAACGGGACGAACAGGTTCTCCGACATCAGCAGCGGCGCATAGACCTGGAACGGCTGCAGCACGGACAGCAACGCGACGGCGACCGACGCACCCCGGCGCAGGCGGAGGCGCGCGAGTCGGTAGATCGGGATGATGGTCGACACCGCGAGCAACACGTTGATCACGCGGGCCCACCAGCCCGCGTCGTCGGCGCCGAGGGCGTACGCGGGTGCGATCGCGGCACTGTAGAGCGGTGGGTACTTCGCGGCGGCGACGGCGTTGAACCGCGGCGCGACGCCGGCGGCGATGTCCCGCGCCTGCTGCGTGTAGAGCAACTCGTCGTTGAACACGTACGAGTACGGGTCGTCGGGGAGAGTCCACAGGAACGCCGAGATCGCGATCGCCGCTCCGACCGCGAGGCACAGCGTGGCCGCACCCCGGCCGAGCTTGCTCGATCTCTGCGTCATCTTCCTCACTCGGCGGCCATACGGACCGTTCCACGCGCTGGACATGTGTTACCCCCGGGTAACCCCGCGGGCAAGTGAAGGTCGCGCCAAACGGCCCTGAGTCGACCATCGGCATTTTGGCCCCGGTTTTGCGCGCGTCGGGCGCGGCACCTCGAACCCGACTCGAAGAAACCGGAGACCCTCGTGCGTCACGCCCTCGCCCCCCTCGCGCTCGCCGTCCAGGTGGCGCTAATGCTCCCGCTCCTCGCACCCGTCGCCCCGTCCCAGAGCGATCCGAAAGACGGCGAGGTCCCGCTCGCCGCGCCGCCGGGCTGGCACGCGTCACTGATGCTGGACAACCGAGGCACCGGCGTCTGGGCGATCCGCGCCTGGTCGCTGTTCGCGAAGTACGGCTGCCCGCAAGTCGTCGGCCTCGACGACGCGGGGCGCTGCACGATCCTCGTCTCCTACTCCGGCAAGTGGACCCCCTGGCAGACCGTGCACGACGGGCAGTGGCTCGGTGCGGCCGCCCGCGCCAACCTCGACGCGAGCGATCCGAGCCCGGAGCTCTACGCCGGCGGGCAGCGTGGCCGGGTCTACCGCATCGACCCGCGACCCGGCGGGGCGGTCGAAACGCGCATCGCGTTCGAGCTTCCGGGCGAGGAGGTCCACACGCTCGTCGCCGGCGACCTCGACCCGACCGCAGACGGCGACGAACTGCTCGCGTTCACACGCGCCGGCCGGGTCGAACTCGCGACCGGCGGATCCGAGGGCATCACCCATCGCGAGATCCTGCGGCTCCCCGGCCGGGTGCGGAACGCGGTCGTGCTGCCCGGTGCCGACGGCCCGCGGATCGTCACGGTCAGCCGGCCGGGCTTCGTGCGCGAGTGGCGGCTGCGCGGCGGATCGCTGACCGGGCGCGTCATCCATCGGGTCTCGATGGGACTCGGTCGCGTCACGCGCCGGGCCGCCCCCGGCCCGATCGTCCTCTACGCCACCCGCGACGACGGCGTCGTGATCCGGCTCGAAGAGACCGCCGACGGCTGGCGTGCCGAGGACATCTACGCCGGCCCGCTCGGGCTGCGCGGCGTCGCGTCGGGTCGCTTCCACGACGACCCGGCGCGCGAGTCGATCGCCGTGTTCGGCTACGGGGCGAAGGTGCAGCTCGTGTCACGCGCGGGCGACGAGCCGTGGCGGGTCGAGACGATCTTCCACGACACACACCCCGGGCACGATCTGATCGCCGTCGAACTCGACGGCCGGAACGCGACGACCGAACTCGTCGGTTCGGGCTACTCGGGCCGCGTCTTCCTGCTGGCGCGCCCACCTGGATACGGGCGATCGATCGCGACCGATCCGGATGCGCCGCCGCGACCGACGTCCGGCGCCGCGGGGACCAGCGCGGCTCCGGTGCGCGTGGCGGTCGCGGCCAGCTCCACGCCGGTCGCGAAATTGACGACGCTCGATTACGGCGGTGGGTTCGAGACGAAGACGTTCATCTACGAGACCCTCGTGCGACGGGACGAGCAGGGTCGGATCGCGCCGGGTCTCGCGCAGTCGTGGAAAGCCGACGGCACGCGCTTCGAGATCCGGCTCCGACCCGATGCACGCTTTCACGACGGCACCCCGGTCGACGCCGACGCGGTCGTCGGACACGTCCGGCGCTGGCTCGCGAACCCGGCGCACCGGTGGATCGGTGCCTCGCGGCGCATTCGGCGCGTCGACGCGACGTCGCCGCGAACCGTCGTCTTCCACCTCGACCGGCCATACGCGATTGCACCCGACCTCTGCGCGACGAACCCGTGCGGGATCGTCGGGCCGGGTGCATTCGATCGCGACGGTGACTTCGTCCGCCCGATGGGCAGCGGTCCGTTCGCGTTCCGCTCGGCGTCGGCGAACTTCGACCGGTTGCGCTACGACGGATTCGACGCCGGGACCGGCTCGCGCAACGGACGCGGGGTCGAGCTCGTGCGCATCGGTCACCCGCCGCGCGTCGATCCGGCGCAGCTGCTCCGCAGCGGCGGCGTCGACGTGATCGCCGACTCGTGGCTGATGCGGATCCCCCGCGAACACATCGGCGCCCTTCGCGCAGACCCGGCGTTCACGTCTCGATCGGGTGTCGGGTCGGCGGTGCGCTACCTCGCGTTCAACACCGAGACGGTCTCCCGCAAGCTGCGGTCACGCATCGCGCACGCGATCGACCGGGCGGCGCTGATCGACGCGGTCGAAGGCGGGCACGCGGTCGCCTGCACGACGTGGGTCGCGCCGAGCGTCGTCGATTGGCCGCGCGGGGACGGGCCGGCGAACGTCGGCGACGGCGCCGCGCCCGATCGCCCGCTGCGCGTGCTCGCGAGCACGAAGTTCGCGGCCGACGCACCGCTCGCCCGCGCGGTCGCGGCGCAACTCACCGCGGCCGGCATTCCGGCCGTGGCGTCGGTGGCCGACCGGGCGGGCGACTACCCGGCGCGACTCGGCGCCGGCGACTACGACGTACGCGTCGAGCGGACGTGGGGCGTGCCGTACGATCCGTTCATCACGCTCGCGGCGCGGTTCGGGACCCCCGACGGTGGCGTCAATCCGCGCTTGCCGGTCCGCGAGGGAAGCCCGGCCCTGACGCGCCTCGTCGACGCGATGGCCGCCGAGCCGGACGATCGCGCCCGCGCCGCTCATTTCCCGGCGATCCAGGCACTCGTCGATCGCGACGTGCTCGCCGTCGCGCTCTACGTGCCCAAGCGGTACGCGTTCGTGCGCCGTGGCGTCGCCGACGTGCGCCTGACGCACGACCCGACCCGCGTCGACGTCACTCCGACAGCAACGCGCTGAGCGCATCGGCGCGCGCCCGTTCAGCACGCGCCTCCGCGACATCGCCACGCCGCTCGAGCAACGACGCCAGTGACCGGTGAGCCGAGGCGAGTCGCGTCGCGAGCGATGCGTCGACGACTCCCGGCAACCCCCGCACGTCGGCGGGAATCGGCGGCGGCTCGAACGCGAGCAGCCCCTGTCCGTCGGGTAGCGTGTGCCGATCGTCCTGCTCGACGACGATCGCACGACCGGCGGGCCGCAACCGGAACGAAGCGATCGGCGCACCCGTCGCCGCCGCACGATCTCGCAGCAGGCGCATCGCACCCGCGATCCGACGGGCGTCGACACCCGCGGCGCGCAACGACTCGACGGTGCGAACGGCGATGCGGTCGTGGAACGTGTAGGTGCCTGGCGCCCGGCCGAGCGCGAGCCGCGCCGACGACCGGAGCCGGCGACGCGTCACGCCCAGCCATCGCGCCACCGCGCGCTCGTCATCGGCCGGTTGTCGGTCCATCGGTCGTGCCTCCGGACCATCAGTCGACGCGATCGGCGAGTCGACCGCAAGCGTTTGGAGAAGTCGTCGCTACACGCGAGTGATGCGGAGATCCGTGACGACCCCGACGCTGTCGGCGCACACGTCGACCGTCGCCGTGTCGTCGGCGTCGATCAGCGCCTCCATCTCGAGCGGCGTCCGGTAGATCAGCGGCCACTGCATCATCGCGTCCATGTGGCCGATCGACGGGTTGCTCGGCATGAAGTTCGCGACCAACAGCTGTCCACCGGGCGCCAGTCGATCGAACAGCGCGGCGGTCAACCGGTGGGCGAACGACGCACCGAGATAGTCGTAGAGGCCCGCCGCGTAGACGAGGTCGAAGCGCTCGTCCGGCGCCGGGCGGCGCAACAGCTCGCGCACCCCGCGCGGCACGGTCTCGATGCCGAGGTGACCGTATCGTTCGTCGACGACGGCGAGTGATGCCGCGTCCTGATCGAGTGCGACGAAGCGTTCGATCGACCCCTCCCGCACCGAGATCGCATGCTCCAACTCGCGCAGGTGCCCGCACGCGACCGCGAGTACCCGGGTCCCGCCCCCCGCGGCACACGCATCGATCGCACGGCTGAGTCGCCCCGCTCGCTCCCGAACCGCGCGCGACGGCGCGGCGCGGAACCCGCAGTCGAACAGTCGCCGACCGAGTTCGCTCATCGGCTCGTCGGCCACGGCCGATACGCCGTCGTAGATCATGTCGAGCAGACGGGCATCGCCGGCATACCCGCGCGGCTTCGCCCGGCAATGCCGAATCATCGGGTCCTGACCGAGCAGCGCGAACAGCGGGTGGGCCGGCGCGACGTCCTCCACGAAGGTCCCCCACGAACGCTCGCCGAGGCGCCAGCGCAGGTCGAAGAGTACGCGGACCAGATCCCGATACGCGGCCTCCACGTCGCCGTCGAGCATCCGCGTACGGGTCTCGTCCAACACACGCTGACCGTCGTCGAGCGTCGCCACGATTCGGCCGGGACCGGCCGCCACACTGGATTCCATCGGATGCATCTCCTGATACGAGGTCCACGACGACCAGCGGATTCCGGGCCGCGAACCCACGCGCAATTCCGCGACGGCGTGCGGCGCTGGCGGGACGGCGCGAGATGCGGTACCCTCCCGGTATGTGGATCCGAGCCCTCTCCGCCGCCCTGCTGCTGCTGGCCGGCGCCGCCGTCGCACAGGCGAAACCCGACGAGCGTCCTTCCCCCGCCGACACCCGGTTCACGGAACTCGAACGCGAGTTGCGCCGGACGTGGGAGGCGGCGCGGCAGCAGGCGGGCAACGATCCGCAACGCATCGACCGCGTGCAGCGCGAACACGGTGCACGGCTCGTGCGCGCGTGGCGCGACTATCTCGCGCGGTTCCCCGACGGGCCGCGGACGTTCGAGGCGAAGAACTTCCTGCTCCAGGGATACGTGTTCGCGCGGGAGGAAAAGCCGGCGTCCGCACTGCTCGACGACATGGAGCGGGACGCCCGGACCGCGACGCGGATCGCGATGGTCGCGAGCGGCCGCTACTTCCTCCACCGCGACACCCGGGCCGCACGCGCGGTCATCGAGCGGTTCGTCACGCGGACGAAGTCGCGGCGCGAGCAGGCCGAAGCGCTGCTCGCGATGCGGAGCTTCGTCGACGGCACGCCCCGCGAGGCCGAGGCGGCACGGCTGAAGATCGCCCATCGCGTGCTGCGCGACTACGCCGACACGCCGGCCGGCGCGCGGGCCAAGCGCCTCGTGCGCGCGGCGGGCCTGCGCCCGGGGCACGCGCCGATCGCACTCGACCGCTTTCGCGACACGGCCGGACGCGCGCTGCGACTCGACGAACTCCGCGGCCGGGTGGTCGTGCTGCACTTCTGGGTGAGCCGGTCGCCGGCGAGCCTCGCATCGCTCGAACTCCTCGATCGCCTGATGGACGGCGACGACGACCCGGTCGTGATCGCGGTGAACTGCGACACCGATCGCACCGCATTCGCGCTCGCGACCGCCAACCTGCGCGGAAAGTCGTGGCGGCACTACTTCGACGGCCGCGGGGAACGCAACCGCGTCGCCGCGGAATACGGGATCGAGCACCTGCCGCAAGCGCTGGTCATTGGTCGCGACGGCCGGCTCGCCGCGACCGGCCACGCCGGCGAGAACGCGATCGGCGCGATCAAGGCCGCGCTGGCGGCCCCGCGCGACGGCGAGAGCCGATAGGTCAGCGCGTGCGCGCGTAGACGCGGTAGTCCAGCGACCCGAACGCGTTGTCCTTCGCCTCCACCCCGGCGAGCCAGGTCGCATCGATCTCGGTCGCGCCGCTCAGCATGTCGTCGATTCGCAGGAAGCGGTCGACGTGGCTGCGAAACCGCCGCAGCGCGTACGTGACCGACGTGCGGTTCGTCACGATGAACGCCCAGTCCGACGACTGCGCGAGCAACAGTTCGCGCGCCGCCTGGCGCAACAACCGATCGCGCACACCCGACGCGCCGGGATTGGCGACCACGAGCGCGTGCATCCGTCGCTCCATCCGGTGCAGATGGCGCAGCATCCATCCGTTGGAGCCGTTCAGCCAGACTTGACTCGTCCCCTCCGCACCCCAGCTCGACGGATTGACGTCGACCACGTCGAGGTCCCCGCCCTGCGCGAGAATCTGGGACGGCGTCGCGGGGCGCAGGTCGTCGGGATGCGCGCACAACTCGCGAAGCACGGCCTCGAGGAAGATCGGTCCCTCGTGCCACCAGTGGCCGAACAGCTCGGCGTCGTACGGCGCGGTGATCACCGGCGTGCGTCCGATCGCGTCGCGAATCCCGTCGAGACGGGCCCGCTGTGAGCCGGCGAAGTGACGCGCGTGGTCGAGTGCGCGTCCGGCGGCCGCCACGGGATCGTACGGCTGCTTGTCGTGCAACGGCGTGTCGGAACCCGTCACGCGATGGTATTTGAAGCCGAGGTTTCGGCGCACACCATCGGCGTGCAGATAGGGTCGAATCGAGTCGTAGTCGCCGTCGAAGCCGAGGTCGCGGTAGTACTCGCGATAGGTGAAGTCGCCCGGGTAGCCCTCGGACGCGCTCCACACCTGCCGTCCGCATTCCGGATCGCGCGCGAACGCGACCGGCCCGGCCGCCGTCGCCACCGGGGCGAAGACGCCGAACCGCGGCCGCGGATCGGCGTGGAGCACCCCCTCGGTCTCGACGAAGAAGAATGCGATCCCGTCGTCGGCGAGGAGTGACGGAACATCGCGCTCGTAGCCGCACTCGGCGAGCCAGATCCCGCGCGGCGCGCATCCGAACGCCTCTTCGTAGGCGTCGACCGCAACCCGCACCTGTGCGCGACGCGCCGCACGGGTCGCCATGAGCGGCATGAACCCGTGTGTCGCACCGCACGTGACGATCTCGAGGTGACCACGCTCCGCGAGTTGCCGGAAGCCTCGGGTCAGGTCGCCGCCCCATCGGCGCCACACCCGACCGGCCAGCGCGAACTGCCTCTGCATCGCCTCGGCGGCGGGCCCGAACACCGTGCCGGCCGTGCGATCGACCTCGTCTGCGGCGAGTCGTGACAGCGCCGCGTGGCGGCCTTCGTAGCGCTCTCGCAGCAGGGGATCGCGCAGCATCTCGACGAGCGGCGGCGTCAACGACATCGTCAGCCGATACGGAAGCCCTTCGTCGGCGAGCCGCACGAACGCGTCGAGCAGCGGTGTGTAGCACTCCGTGATCGCCTCGAAGAGCCACTCCTCCTCGAGGAACGTCGGGTGCTCCGGGTGGCGGATGAACGGCAGGTGCGCGTGCAACATCAGGCACAGGTGGCCGCGCGGTTCGCTCATCGCCGCCGCTCCCCTCGGTGCCCACCGTCGTCGTCGCGATACGGACTCGAGCGCTCGACACGACCGATCGCGTGGAGCAGGTTGCGCTGGCGCGTGACGAGTCGTTCGCGATCCCGCCGCGAGAGTTGCTCGAGCGTCACCCAGCGCGCGTCGCCGTCCGTGGCCCACCGGTCGCTCGGTGCGGCGCGCGGGGTTCGCACGAGCGCGGACACGAGCGTACGCCGTGCGTCGCGGCCGATCCACGCGAGTTGGTAGACGCGATCGGGGTCGGCGGGGAACCAATACTCGCCGACGGTCGGCGGCGGGTTCATCGGGAGCGATCGCGTCGCGCCGGAGGTGAGGTCGTACAGTTCGAGCCGGGCCTCGTCCCCGAGTCGATCGATCAGCGTCGGTGTCAACTCCCAGTAGCCGTAGAGGCACGTCGGCCCCTGCGGGTAGAGCCCGATCGCGAGTTCGCCGTACGGGCGCCAGAACGACGCGACGATCCGTCGGTTCTCCTCGTCGAACGTCGCCGCACCGCGCGCATGCGCGGGCACGGTCGCGAACGGATCGTGTCGCCGCCGACGGACGATCGCCGAATACAGCGCCTCGTACGTCCGCGCGCTGCGCGCCCAGGTGTAGTCCTGCGCCATCCCGGCCTCGACGAGCCGTGACCAGCGCGGGCGATCGGCAAAGCACGACGCGGCCCGCTCGAACGCATCGCCGAGCGCGTCGGCGTCGAGCGGCTCGAACCACAGGCCGGTCGGTTCGTCGCCGGTCGACGCGTCATCGGTCTCATCGAGCGGCACGACGGTGTCGCGCAAGCCCCCCACCGGATGCACGATCGGCACCGTGCCGTAGCGCATCGCATAGAGCTGGTTCAGCCCGCACGGCTCGTAGCGCGACGGCATCACGAGGGCGTCCACGCCGGCCTGAATCCGGTGTGCGAGTCGCTCGTCATAGAGGATCTTCACGCCGACCCGGCCGGCGTGCCGGCGTGCCGTTTCCTCCCACCGCCCGACGAGTGCGGCGTCGCCGGTGCCGATCATCACGAGCCGACCGCCGGCCGCGACGAGCCGGTCGACCGCATCGAGCAGGACGTCGAGCCCCTTTTGCTCCGTGAATCGACCGATGAACCCGAACAGCGGCGCGTCATCGGCGTCGTCGATCGCGAACTCGCGCACGATCTCCTCGCGCGCGGCCGCCTTGCCGCGGCGCCACGACGAACGGTCGTACCGCAGCGGCAGGTGCTCGTCGACCGCGGGATCCCACACGGCCGGGTCGATGCCGTTGAGAATCCCGGTCAACGTCTCCGCGCGGGTCGCGAGCACACCGTCGAGCCCGACGCCGTGCGTCTCACCGCGGATCTCGACCGCGTACCGCGGGCTCACGGTCGTCACGTGATCCGCGAAGACGATCCCGCCCTTCATCAGATTCACGGCGCCTCGACACTCGAGCAGCTCCGAGCGGTAGAGGTCGTCGGGCAAGTCGAGTTCGGCGAGCACGCGACGGTCCGCCCACCCCTGGTAGGCGAGGTTGTGGATCGTGAAGACGGTGCGTGCACGAGCGAGCGCCGCATCGTCCTCGTAGTGCGTGCGCAAGAAAACCGGCAGCAGCGCGGTCGGCCAGTCGTGGAGGTGAAAGACGTCGACGCGCCACTCGAGCGCTTTGACCGCTTCGAGGGCCGCCTTGCAGAACGCGCCGAAACGGTAGGCGTTGTCGCCGTACTCCGATCCGTGCTCGTCGTAGATGCGGGCGCGCGCGAACAACGGATCGCAGCGAAAGAGGACGACGCGCAAGCCGTTGTCGAGGCGGGTGTCGAACAACCGGAAGCGTTGCGTGCCGCACCCGGTGAGCACGTCGAGGTCGACGCCCAGGTCGCGAACGGCGGGCACGCGCTCGGATACCCACGGGTAGTACGGCAGGAAGACCGCCGACGAGGCGCCAATCCGCGTCAGGGCGGCGGGCAGTGCGCCGAGAACGTCACCGAGGCCGCCGGACTTGGCCAGCGGGAACGCCTCGGATGCGACGTGCACGATGCTCGGCGGCGCCATCGGCGTCCTCTCCTGTCGGGGTGACCGGTCCGGAGAGGAACCCTTTAACCCGCTCGTCTATCGGGACCACCCAATCCCTGCGGGGCCTGCTCGAGTCGGCGTCGAATCAGCTCGCGTCGCGCAACTCCGGGCGCTCGCGTTCGATCACGCAGACGACTTCCGCGAGCCGCAGGCCGTCCTCGATGAACTCGTGGAGGGCTTCCGCGTCGAGCCCCTGCTGCAGACCGCTCAGAAACAACGCCCGACGCAAGTCCACCTTCTGCTGCTGACTCATGATCGCATCCTTCCTGTTTTCATCCCGTGTCCCTCTTCTCGGGGGGACGCCCGGGAGTAGAGCAGACAACGTGCCAACGAAGCGGAATGCGCATCGGTCCTTCCGGGATTCCGGCTTCAGCGGTTTCCCCCACCTTTCGCGAGCGGACGCTCGGTGGCCGAATCCACCCTCGGAGCGCCGCGCGGCACGATTGCCACAAACGTATTTCACGAAGAGACTTGCGCCCGATTCACGACAATCGGATCACAAGAGAATCTCCTCTGTCCCGACGACTCGGACGCGGTGGAATTCTCGGGAAGAGACCGCTCCGTTCCCGGATCGAGAGCGGTGACAAGGGGAAGCGGGCAGCGCCGTCGTCTGCGTTCTTCACCGATCGGCGAAATGCCACTCCCGAGTCAGGATTCGCCGAGCAACTCGTCGGGCGGGACGACGCGCGACCCGCGAATCGCCCGGGCGGAGCCGGCGACGTAGCGCTCCGGATCGAGGCCGCCGCGGAATGTGGCCGTGCTGAGGCCGGCGGCCGTCGCCATCGCGTGGGCGAGCCACTGCACCGCGAGGGCCGCGAGCAGCGGACGCCAGCCGGGCTCGTCGGTCGACGCGAGGCGAAGCGCGTCAGCCACGCCGGGATCGACGTCGTCTCCGACGACGATCGCCTGGACCGACGCCCCGATCTCGCCCGTGAGCACCGGCGCGATCTCGCGTACGCGCTCGGCGCCGAGTCGATCCGCGACGAGGAAGACGACCGTCGTGCCGGGCTCGGTGAGGAAGTAGTGGGTGTGACAGTACTCCTCGGTCTCCTGGGCGTAGCCGTCGCGGACGAACTCGCACCACTTGTAGGCGGCGTAGCGGGCGACGGGCGCGAGCGGCCCGGAGCCGACGAACACGGTGCGGCGCGCCGCCGCCAGGCCGGGCCCGACGCCCGTCGACCACGAACGGGCCCGCGTGAGCGCCGCGTCGGCCCGTCCGACGAGATCGCTGAGGGGCATTCCGGCGGCGAGCAGCGCGACGGCGACGCTCGCGGAGAACGTCTTCGTCTGCGGCACGTCGTGGTGATAGCCGACGTAACCGGCCGCTTCGGCGCCGGTATAGTCGGTCGTCGAGAGGGCGGCGGCCGGCGAGGCGCCCAGCGGCCACACGCGGTCCGCCTCGCGCGCGATCGGCGAGTCCGGATCGTCCGTGATCGCGGCGACGGATGCACCGCGCGCACGCGCGACCCGCACCGCCTCGAGCACGCGACGCGTGCGGCCCGATGCACTGATCGCGACGACGGTCGCGTCGTCGTCGAGCGTCGTGTGTCGGTATCGCGCGAGTTCGAGCGGACGAAACGCGACCGCGTCGCGCCCCCGCGCGCGCCACGCCCACGCGGCCAGCTCCGCCGCGCAATGGGAATCCCCGGAGCCGGTGATACAGACGCGCGGCGTCACGACGGCGTCGAAGCGCGTCGCGGCGATGCGAGCGAGGATCGCCGGCTGCTCCGCGATCTCGGTCGCGAGATGGTCGGCGCTCATCGCCCGGCGCTCCGATCGACACCGTCGATCACGCCGAGTTCGACGAGCCACGGCTCGATGCGCTCGATCGGAAGCCCCATCACGTTCGCGTAGGAGCCGTCGATATCCGCGACGACGCCCCCGTCGAGCGGCCCCGGCTCGTCGATGTTGTACGCGCCGGCCTTGTCGAGCGGGTCGACCGCGGCGTGGTAGGCCTCGATCGCACGGCGGTCGAGCGGCCGCATCGCCACGCGCGTCGTCTCGACGCACTCCCGTCGGCCTTCGTTCGCAACGATCGCGACCGCGGTCGCGACCCGGTGGGTCTTGCCGGCGAGTGAAGCGAGCATCGCATGGGCGGCCGGACGAGACGCGGGCTTCCCGAGCCAGCCGTCGTCGACGACGAGCACGGTATCGGCCGCGAGCACGACGTCGTCGTCACCGCTCGTGGCGGCGACCGCGGCCGCTTTTCGGCGCGCGTTCTCGGCGGCGGCGGCGACCGGATCCGCGACCTCGGTGGGCCCGACCTCGTCGACCGCTGCCGGCCGCTGTACCGCGTCGATGCCGAGCCGAGCCAGCAACGCCATCCGGCGCGGGGACGCGGATGCCAATACGAGGCGCCGTCTTTTTGCGATCATCCGCTCTCCTCCCGCAGACGCGTGACTCCGAGTGTGATGGCGCGCAACGAGTTGGCGCGAATCGGCGACCGGGATCCGCGTGCGTCCGCCGCGCGAAACGTCGGTGCGCCAGCTCCTCTTTTCGCTCAATTCGGCGCAAAAGGAAATCGATGAGATACAGGTCGGAGCGCACACGATCCGACGAGGAGTGAGGAAGCCGGGGGGGATGTTGTGAGCAAGACCGAGCGCGGCACGGAGCGAAGTGCCGGCCCAGCGCCACAGGGCGCGTGCCTGCACGGTCGTTACGTACTCGGTCCTCGATCCGAGCTCCAGTGGGAAGCCGGCTACGTCTACTCCGGCCGGGATCAGCGCACCGGCGAGGCGATTCGCATCCGCGCGATCCGCACCGCGGACCTGGACGCCGATGCGATCGGTGACGCCGCCGAGGAATGCAAACGCCTCGCGCTGATCCGCAAGCCGAACTACTTCCCGCGCGTTCGCGATCTCGTCCAGCACGACGGCTACCACTACCTCGTGCAAGAGGCGATCGCCGGCGACACGCTCGCCGCGTTCGCCGAAGACGAGGGCGAGCTCCCCGGCGGAGAGCGCATCGCCCACCTGTTCCACCAGGTCGCCGATCGCCTCGCCTACCTCCACAACCACGCGACCGGCGAGTTGCTGTTCCGAGGGCTGACGCCGGAGCGCATCGTCGTCGAGGCCGACACCCGCCTCGTGCGGCTCGTCGACCTGTCGATCCCGGGTCTCCTCACCGAGGCGCCGACCGGCCGTCCCGAGCACGGCACTGACCAGACCCTCGCGCCGGAACTCTACCGAGGCGAGGCGCCGTCGCTTCGCACCGACGTCTACGCGCTGGGCCGCGTGCTGCAGTTCCTGCTCTTCGGGCAGACCGACGAGGACCCGACGCCGTCGACGCCGATCCCCGACGCGGTCGAACGCGCGATCCCCGAGACGATCCGGGACCTCGTGACGCGGATGATCGCGCCGGATCCGTCGTTGCGCCCGGCGACCGTCGAGCACGCGCTGCGCGAGTTCACGACGTGCCTCGAGTCGGGATGCTCCGGCTTCGCACTCCCGACGCCCGAGCAGACGACGCGTTGCGACGGATGCGAGACGCCGTTGCGCGACGCCTACGCGTTCTGCTCGTGCTGCGGCCGCACGAACCCGCACCACACGCCGGCGGACGACGCGGTCGCGCCGACCTTCCGCCCGACCGGGTTCGACCGGAGTCGCTTCGCCGGCCTGCGACTCGTGTCCCTCGAGCGGTATCGCCTCCACGACCGTGCGAGCGAGCTCGCCCGCCGCACCGGCTACGAACGACTCGCGCTTCCGTCGGCGACGCGCGCCGGGCGCCCGATCGCCGAACTGCTCGAGCTGATCCGCGACCTGCGCGGCCGCGCACTCGTCGTCGGCCACGATCCGTTGCGGATGCGCCACCTCGCGACCTCCTTGATCACCGAATACCGCGAGCGCGGGTGGCTCGAGCGGACGCTCGTGATCTGCCCCGCCGGGCTCGAGGGGCCGTGGAAGCGCGGCGTCGCAAGCGATGCGATCGACGCGGAGTTGCTCGCCGACGTCGACGGCGCGAAGCGCCGCAAGCGCATCGCGGGCGCGACCACGCTGATCGCACCGCCCGACCAGCTCCAGCGCCGCGCCGACCAGAAGGCGGTCTGCGAGTCGACGTGGGACCTCGTGATCATCGACGCCGCGCACCGTTGCGCGTCGAAATCGTCGTCGATCGCCCGTGTGCTCCCGGCGCTCCGCTCGAAGTACGTCGTCCTGTTGAGCGCCGCGCCGGTTCAGAGCGACCCGCTCGATCTGCTGCCGCTGCTGCGCCTCGCGCGCCCGGACCTCTGGTCGATGGCGCGACAGGACTTCCAGTCCTCGATCGACAACAGCGATCCCGCCCTGCGCGACAAGCTCGACCGGACGATGGTCGAGATGCGACCGGTCGACGCGTCGCCGGCCCTCGACGTCACGTCGCGGGTCGCGTCGCCGTCGGGAGAGGCCGCCGAACTCTACCGCGTGATCGCCGACGCGATCGCGAGCAGCGACTGCGCCGACGAGACCCGTGTCGCGCTCCACCGCGCCCTCGCATCCGCGTCGAACGACGCGCTGCAGATCGCGGCGGAAGACCCGGCCGTCTCGACCGTCGCGACCGGCCTGCGCACGCTGATCGAGCCGTCGCTGCACCCGAAGACACGCGCACTGGTCGACGAACTCGCCGATGAACTCGACGGCAAGACGATCGTCTTCGCACAGGACGCCGCGCAGTGCCGACGCCTCGTCAAGTGCCTGCTCGAGCGCGACATCAAGGCGGTGACGCCGAACGCGAAGCAAGACGACGACGGCGACCCCGCGTGGCAAGCGTTCGCCAAGGACAACGACACGCGGTTCCTGGTCGTGCCCGACGACCGCCCGATCCGGCTCACGGAGCGCGTCGCGTCGAACGCGGTGCTCTTCGATCTGCCGTGGGACCCGATGGTCGCGACCGAGCGCCTCGCGCGCCTGCGCGAGCACGCGCGCACCGACGACGCGATGCAGGTCATTCAACTCGTCGCGGCCGGCACGATCGAACCGTGGCTGCACGAGTTGCTCCACGACCAGCTGGAGATTCCCAGCGGCGACGCCAGCGTGCTGCACGCGTTGATGTCGACGCTGGAGCGGGACGAGTCGATCGACGCGCTGATCGCGCGGATCGCGTCGGAGCGCATCGACGACAAGACGAGCGCGACGGCCGAGATGCTCGAGCAACGAATCCGAGGCATCCGAGAACACGTCGAGGAGGCGACGCAGCGCGCGAGCCGACTCGTCGCCCGAATCCGAGGCGAGCAGCGGCCATGAGCACCGACGGACTCTTCCTGCGCGACTTCGTCGAGCGCGGCCTCCTCGCGTTCGAGATCCCCTACTTCTATACGTCCGGCGAGACGATGGAGGTCGAGGTCCCGAACAGCCTGCAGCCGCTGTTCTGTGGGAAGGAGACGCTACAGCTCTCCTTCGGCGACGACGGCGACGACGAGTCCGAGCGCGTCGCGCCCGGCGCGCAGGTGCTCGACGGCATCACCCGCCTGCTCGAGGGCGATCGGAACACGATCGGCCAGGCGATCGTCGCCGGCACGCGCGCCGACGAGGAACTGCCGCCCGAGACCGACGGGCGCCTCAACGTGCTGAACGCGCCGACCGTCGCTTCCCGCCCGGTCGCGCTCTACGAACCGATCGTCAAGGTCGACGTGCGCATGCGATCGATCGTCAACGGCCGCGTGCACTCCCAAGCGGTGCCGGTGTTCTACGACGTGCGAGCCCGCGCGATCGTCGACGGTGCACCGTTGTGCAAGGCACGCGTGCAGGACGTCGACGAGCTGGCTCGATACGACGGCGGCGTGCTCACCCGGCCGTCCGCGGACCAGTTCGCGAGCGCGGCGGCCGCCGCGGTCGCACACCTCGAGGCGAACTGCCCGCCGATGGCACCGAACGCCGGCGGCACCGCGCCGCAGGTCGACCTGTCGCTCGTCCGTATCCTCGTGCTCTACCGCCCGGTGAGCGCGCTCGAACTCCGCCTCCGCGACCGGCGGACGAAGAAGGAGTTCGCGCTGACGTTCGGCGCCGATCCGGACGAACCGACCCGCATCGCCCCGGTGACGTGTTCGTCGTGTCGCCGGACGAAGAACCAGTTCTACCTGTCGCACCGCAACGGGGACCTGATCTGCACCGACTGCTCGATGCTGTGCGTCGGCTGTTGGGCGGCCTACGACCTCGGGAGCCGCAACTGCGAGCTGTGCTCGAAGCGTCGCTACTGCCCCGATTGCATGAGCGAGTGCAGTTGCGGGACACCCGTGTGCCCGGACCACGCGGTCAGTGACGGGACCGACGACGTCTACTGCCCGGACTGCTTGCCCGACGAACCCGCTCCGGTGGCCGCGGACGAGCCGGCGCTGGACGAGCCGGCGCTGGACGACGACGTCCTCGACGAGGAGCCCGACGTCGACCCGGTGATCACCGAGGCGCCGGCCCCGTCGGGCCGGATCGACCTCGACGCGTTCGACGACACCGCCGACACCGCGGCCGACGACGACGTCTTCAGCGCCGGCAGCGACGACGACGACGACGACGACATCTTCGGCGAGGATTCGCCGACGACGCCGGAGCCGGAACGGTCGCCGGGGGGCTTCGTGCGCGTCGGCACGATGCGCGACATCTTCGGCGCGAAGCCGACGACGGAGGAGGCGTTCCAGGCCGCGCGGAAGCGTCCCGAGCCACCCGCAGCGGACGACTTCTTCGATGACGAGCCCGGCGATGACCTGTTCGACGGGCACGTGCTGCCCGGCGAGGACGGCGACGTCTACGGCAACGAACCGTCGGCGACGATGCCCGCGCACGACAGCGACGTCGGCCTCCCGCCGCCGCCGGACGCGACCGGCTTCACGCACGAGGCCGACCCCGACGCCGCGCCGGTCGTCGCCGACCGCGGCGACACGTCGGCGTTCGAGCGCCCGACGATCGGCCACGGCATGATCGCGTGCACGTGCCACGGCTCACACCACCGCGTCGAAGATCTCCGCGTGGACTTCCTGACGGGCCAGTACTACTGCCCCGACGAGGTCGAGCCGTGCTCGGAGTGCGAGCAGCCCACGGCCTACGACTTCCTCGAGGGCAAGCCGGCGCGTTGCTTCTACTGCACGAACCGCATGCCGCTGAATCTGGATCCCGAGGCCGAGGAGATCTTCCGCCGCGAGATCCAGTCGTCGCTGCCGTTCAAGTATCGCCGAACGTCCAACGGCCAGGTCGCGCGCAGCCCGCACCACCTCGCCTACTACATCAAGCCGCTCGTGGGGCGCGAGTTGATCGTCTACTGGGACCTGTGGACCTCGACTGCGCTGCTCGACGAATCGCTATGACGCACGATTGGGGGGTGCACCGATGATTCGCATCTCGACCGTGACCGCGGCGCTGGCACTGTTCGCCGCGTCGATGACGCTGCCGCGGGCGACCGCACAGCCGCTCGGCCTCGACGAAGCGACGGCGACGAGCGTCGTCGAGCGAATGCTGCCGACGCTGCGCACGCGCGCCGGCGTCGTGCTCTACCCGCCGATCGATGTGCGCTTCGTCTCGCGCGACGCGCTTCGGACGGCACTCGAGTCGGAGTGGACGGCGATCCTGACCGGACCGCACAACACCGGGGACGTGTCGTTCGACGAGACGCGCGCGGCATCCACCGCGGCGGCGATCGCGTCCGCGCTCGCGCCGAACTTCGCGGTTCGCTACGTCGCGGGCCCCGACGGCTCACTGCTGTTCGTGCCGGAGAATGCCGCGATTGTCCGAGGCAAGACGACGCGCGAGACCCGTCGTCGCGTCGAGGCCGCAATCGCCCGGGAACTCGCCCGCAGCGCCGAGACGAAGGCGCCGCCGCCCACGACGTTCGACGAACTCGTCGCCCGCCACGCGCTCGAGGAAGCCGTCGCCTCGTGGGCCGGGATGCGGGTCACGCGACGCCGCGCCGAACCACGAATGGCGACCAACCGAACCCACGACGCCGCGGGTCACCTCGCCGACGCGATCGTCGGCAAGGCACGGGTGAACGCGATCCGCTACGTCGACCGCATCGCGGCGAAGGACGCGACGCGCGAGCAACTGCTCGCACTCCGCCCGACGTCGGTCGCCGCGTTCGACACGCAATCGGCTCAGACCCCGGTCGCGTCAGCGGTCACGCAGGCGCTCCGCGCGCTCGCGACACTGCTCGTCGACGAGGGCTGGACGCACACCGACGAACCCCGCGATCAACGCACGGTCGCCAAGGCGCTCGCACCCGCGCTCGGTGCGTCGAACGCGAAGCGCCTGACGCGCGGACTCGTGCACGGCACGCGGCGAAGCGCGACGCACCCGGCACACGGGAGCGCGCACTTCACGATTCTCGAGATGAACAACCCGTCCTCGGCCTACGCGTGGCTCGTCGCGCAACGAAAGGTCGTCGCGGAACGAGACACGCGCCTCGGCGACGGGGACGTCACGGTCGAACGCGCCCCGACGCGCACGATCGCGCACGACGCGTTTCCGGTGCTCGAAGAGACGCGCACGACGATTCGTGCGGCCGATCAGCAGACCACCGCCGTTCGACTGACCGGCGTCTGCCGCGACTACTGCTTCGAGGTCGTGACGACCGAGACGCTACCCGCGTCCCGTCGCCGTGCGTTCCTCGACGCGCTCGCGACACACCTCGCGCCGAAGGGTCTCCCGCGGCGCTGACCGGTCTCATCGCGCGACCGTCGGTGTGCATAGAATTCACCGTCCGTCCGCGCGACCGCGCAACGTCCTCCTGCTACGATGGATCGATCACGGCGCGCGCGCTGCGTGAGTGCGCGCCCCGTTCGGACCGAAGAGGAGAACGACATGAAGCGGACGGTCGTCGCTGCGGCAGTCGCAGCACTCGTCGCCGGCTTCGCGACCGCTCAGCCCGTCACGGGCGAGATCGTGTTGGCGAACAACGGCGGCTATCACGGAAACGCCATCATCGCGATGGGGCGTTTCGGCATCATCACCACGGTGATCCCGCTCCCCGCGGGCCAAGTCGGTGGTGTCACCGTGAACCAAGTGGGTAACGAGATACTCACGAACGTCGACGCGTCGGTGCGCGGCATCAACAACGGCCTCGTACGGCAGATCATCGGCAACGTCGGTGCGCCGCTCGCGACCGACATCATCGTGGACGAGGACAACACGTATGTGTTCGCCGCGGGCACGAGCGTACTCGGGATCAACCCGATCAGCAGCGCCCGGACGACGTTGGCGACCGGGTTCGGCAACGCGACGCAGGTGATGTGGTACGGCACCGACGGAAGCATCTACGCGATCGACTCGAGCGACGATACGATCCACCGCATCGAGCGCGACGGCAGTCGTACGATCGTCGCGACGGTACCCGGTGCGCGCTGCATGGAGTGGGACCGCTACACCGGCGACATCTTCGTCGGCGCGGTGGGCACGCTCTACAAGATGACCGCGGCCGGTCAGTTGACGACGCTGTCGCAGGCGACGTCCGGCCTCGACTCGCCGAGCGGGATGTTCCTCCGCTCCGACCGCCTGCTGCTCATCACGCAGGACTCGACCGGGTCCAACCCGACCGGCCTCTACGCCTACTATGGCGCCAACGGCGTCTACAACCGCCCGTTCCACGAGGACACGTCGCCGCTCACCGGCATCAACCCGACCGACATCACGGTGGATCACTTCCGCGAACTCGCGCCGGTCGGCACGGACGTGCGCGTCGGCGGCACGCATCAGTTCGCCGTGAACTTCTCGCTGTTCCCGGGCAAGACGTACGTCGGTGCGATGAGCTTCAGCCACGCGCCGGGCATCCCGGTCGGGAACTTCCGGCTCCACCTGAACTACGACGTGCTGATGGCGCTCAGCCTGACGACGCCGTCGCTGTTTCAGAACTTCGGCACGCTCAGCATCCACGGCACCGGCCGGATGACGCTCAACGTGCCGGACATCGCCGGCCTCGCCGGGCTGCGCCTCTACATGGGGGCGCTCGTCCTCGATCCGGCCCGCACCGGCGGGATCGGCGAGGTGTCGAACTGCCTCGGCTTCACGATCAAGCCGAAGGTCTGAGCGCGTCGAGCACGCGCGTGTGCGGAGGCCGCCGTCTCGACGGCGGCCTCATGCACGTACGGCGCGATCGGCGATGCGCACGGCGTTGAGGGCCGCGCCCGTGCGGAGTTGATCGCCGGCGACGAGCAAGCAGTAGCGCACCGGGTCGCAGTCGCTGTCCGGCGCGCCCGGATCGGGCCGAAGCCGTCCGACGACGACGCGGTCTCGTCCGGTCGCGCAGAGCGACGTCGGAAACGAATTGCGGCGTCGATCATCGCGCCAGCGCAGTGCCGGCGCGCCACGGAGCGCCGCCTCGACCGCGTCGACCGGTGCCGGCGCGGTGAGCGTCACCGTCACGGCGAGGAGGTGCGCGCGAACCACCGGCACGCGCACGCACGTCGGCGTGACGCCCAATCGGGGATCGCCCCAGATCCGTCGCGACTCGTCGATGACCTTGCGCTCCTCGCCGTTGACCCCGGTCCCCTCGTCGACGGCCGAGTCGTGGCTGAACGCGTTGAACGCACACGGTTCGTCGAACGCGGTCGCGCCGGGCGGCGCACCGTCCAGCCGCGCGCGCGACTCGTCTCGCAGCGCGTCGATCGCACGCGACCCGGCACCGGAGACGGCCTGGTAGGTGCACACGTCGACGTGTGCGATGCCGAAGGCGCGACGGAGCGGGTCGAGCGCGGTGACGAGCAGCGTCGTCGTGCAGTTCGGGTTCGCGAAGCGGCGCGCGCGCGGCATCGGATCGTCGTTGACCCCGGGCACGAGCAGCGGGACGTCCCCGTCGTGCCGAAACGCCGAGGAGTTGTCGATCACGATCGCGCCGGCCTCCTCGAGCCGCGGCGCGATCGCTCGCGAGACGTCGGCGCCCGCGGCGAGAAACGCGACGTCGACGCCGGCCGGATCGAACGCGTCGGGTGCGACGACGTCGCACGAGGCGTCACCCACGGCGATCCGTCCGGCCCGCGACGCGACGAGACGCAGCCGGGACGCGTCGACGCCGCGCGCGGCGAGGATCGTCAGCAGTTCCCGGCCGACCGCGCCGGTCGCGCCGACGACGGCGACCGTTCCCCACTCATGCGACACCCGCTGCCTCCGGCCTGCCCGGCGCGGTCGCGAACGTCGTCGTTCGCGTGCCGAGCCGCGTCGCGCCCGTGCGGAACGGCGCGCCGACCTCGACGATCCTGCCGACCCGTTCCGCGAACCGCACCGCACGTCGCTGGACGATCGCGTCGTCGAGGGCGGCCGCATCGCGAAACGCGAGCGTCGCGTAGCGACGCGGGGCCGGACCCGCACGTCGCGGATCCCACTCGTAGATCCCGTCGACGTCCTTGAGGAGCCGGCAGCGCGCGCCGAGCGCATCGGCGAGGAAGACCGCGGTCAGGTCGGAGCCGCCGCGACCGAGCAACACGGTGCGATCCGCCGCGTCGCGCGCGACGAATCCCGGAACGATCGTGACCGCCCCGGACGCCAGTGCGGCGCGGAGTGCGGCGCGGTCCACCGCGATCGGCGTCGCGTTCAGCGGATCGTGATCGACGCGCGCGCGCACGAGCCCGTCGTCCAGGCACCGCACGTCGATTCCGGCCCGCTCGAGCGCCGCTGCGCACAACGCGACCGATTCCGACTCGCCGGTCGCCACCCGGGCACAGACCGCGAACGGGGCCGCGTCGGCGAGGGCTCGGGCATCGGCGAACAGCGCCTCCGTCGTCCCGGCCAGCGCCGACGCGACGACGACGACGTGCCACCCGTGCCGATGCCACCGCCCGATCTCGCGCGCGACCCCGGGCACCGCGTCGGCGTCGAGCAGCACGGAGCTGCCGATCTTCAGCACGACTACGCGTCCGTGGGGCACGGTTTCTTCCTTCCGATCTCGTCGAGCTCGAGCCCGACGGGCGAACACAACGCGACCGCGGACGCCGACCGTGGGTCCCGGTCGACCACGAGCGAGACGACGTTGCCCGAGTCGACCCGGCGACGGCGATCCACGGCCGCACGAGGCTCAACGGGCTCGGGCCCCCGGCCGTTCACGCGAATCGTACCGGAATCGCTCCGGCCTACCAGACGCCGGCGTCGCCGAGCGCCCGTCCGACGCGCTCCGCCGCGTCGTCCAGGTCGTAGCCGGACTCGAGGTCGACGTCGCACTGCTCGATCGAATCGATCCCGACCGTGACGACCGGGTTCGGCGCGATCAGCGTCTTGAGGATCGAGAACTCCCGCGCACCGAGGTTCTGGGCACTGCTCACGAGCACCATCCCGGCGCCGAGCATCAGGTGTGCGATCTCGCCCAGTCGTCGCAGGTGTTCGTCGGCATTCTCCGGCGAGCGTCCGATGTCGATGTCGACGCCGTGCACGACGCTGCCGATCGCGACGAAGTAGGCGAAGCGCCCGTCGCGGAACCAGCGCTGCTCCAGCTCGCGCGCGAGCGTCTTGCGGCCCGCGCCCCGGCGTCCGGTGACGATCACGAGGGCCGGCTTGTGCCCGTGGCGATCGGCGCGCACCTGCGGCGCCAGCTCGCTCCGAATCCAGTTCGTGTCGCGGGTCTCCGCGGCGCGGCGCAGCGCCGCGAGGTCGTCTTCCACGACCTCGAGCACGAGACCGCCGCCCGCGATCTCATAGCCGTCGACGAGCACGAATCGGCCGGTCTGCACGACCACGTCGGCGATGTCGATCGCGACCGCCCGCTTGAGCCGCAGCACGCACTCGCCCACCTCGTGACGTTTGACGACCTCGGCGGTGCGATCGGAGCCGAGATCGGAAGCGTTCACGACGCGGTCGATCGACACCAGCTCGCAGTGTGCCTCGGCCGTGCCGATCTTGAGCTTGTAGGTGACGCCGCGGCGCAGCGGCTGACGCGCCATCCAGAACAGGCTCGCGCGGATCTCGGTCGCGGCCTCGGGCACCGAATCGACGTGGCTCATCACCTCGCCGCGGCGCACGTAGATCTGCTCGCTCAACGTGATCGCGACCGACTCGCCGGACTCCGCCTCCGTCTTCTCGGGGGCTGCGAACGTCTCGATCGACGCGACCGTCGACCGCTTGCCGGACGGCGTGAACACGACCGCGTCGCCGACGTTGAGCGCGCCCGACGTCACCTGGCCGGCGACGAGGCGGCGCTCGTCGCCTTCGGCGGCGAACTTGTAGACGTCCTGGACCGGCAGGCGCAGCGGCCCGTCGTTGCCCGACGACTTGCGCGGGAGGCCATCGAGCGCCTCGAGCGCGGTGGGCCCCTCGTACCACGGCATCCGGCCGCTGAAGACCGCGATGTTGTCGCCCTCCAACGCCGAGACCGGGATGTAGTGCACTGCCTCGACGCCGATCTGCGCGAGAAACGCACGATACTCGTCCACGATGGCCTCGAAGCGCTTCTCGTCGTAGTCGACGAGGTCCATCTTGTTGACGAGCACGGTCACGGTCGGGATGCCGAGCATCCGCAGCAGCGTCGCGTGGCGTCGCGAGTTCTCCTGCACGCCCTCGCGCGCGTCGATCACGAGGAGCGCCGCTTCCGCGCGCGCGGCCCCGGACACCATGTTCTTCAGGAACTCGATGTGGCCGGGCGCATCGATCAGCACGTATTCGCGCTCGGCGCCGCGGAAGAAGCAGCGGGCCGAGTCGATCGTGATGCCCTGCGCTTGCTCGTCCTTGAGCGCGTCGAGCAGGAACGCGTACTCGAACGGCTTGCCGGCGCGCTTGCAGCTCGCCTTGATCGCGTCGATCTTGCCCTCGGGCAGGCTGTCGGTGTCCGCGAGCAGTCGACCGATCACGGTGCTCTTGCCGTGGTCGACGTGACCGACGAACGTGACGGACATCCGGTCCGTCAGGTCGACGTCGGTCGTGGTAGGTGCTGGCTGGCTCACATGTACCCCTCGGTGCGCAACTGCTCGAGGCCGCCGCCCTCGCGATCCTGCTCGCGCCCGGCGCGCTCGGCGATCCCGGCGAATCGACCGGTCTCGAGTTCGGCGATGATGTCGGCGATCGTCTTCGCGTCGCTTTCGACCGGCGACGTGCACGGCGCGCACCCGAGCGAACGGTAGCGCTTGCCCTCGCCGCGATCGAAGTAGAGATCGGAGATCGGGATGTCGTCGCGCTCGATGTAGCGCCAGATGTCGACCTCGGTCCAATCGAGCAGCGGGTGCACGCGCACGTGCGTTCCCGGTGCGAAGTCGGTCTTGAACTGGTTCCAGAACTCCGGCGGTTGATCGGCGACGTCCCAATCACCGTGGTGGTCGCGCGGCGAGAAGACGCGCTCCTTGGAGCGACTCCCCTCCTCGTCGGCCCGAGCGCCGACGATCACGCCGGTGAACGCCCGCGGCTCCGGGTCGCGGTCGTACGCGCCGGTCTCGGTGTTGACCTGCCAGCGCGGCCACGAGCCGTCGAGCGTCCGCTTGAGCGCCTCGGTCTTGAGCGCGCCGCAGCAGGCGACCCGTCCGAGGTTGTTGTCGGGAAACGTCTGGCCGGTCTCGAGCGCCTTCTCGTTGCGCCCGAAGTAGAGCGTCAGGTTCCAGTCCTGCACGAGCTGGTCGCGGAAGGCGATCATCTCCGGGATCTTGAAGCCGGTGTCGATGTGCACGAGCGGGATCGGCGCATGCCCGAGGAAGGCCTTGCGCATCAGCCAGAGCAGGACCGTGGAGTCCTTGCCGGCCGACCAGAGCATGCAGAGGTCGTCGAACCGGTTGTAGGCCTCGCGCAGGATGTAGACGCTCTGGTTCTCGAGCGTCCGGAGGCGTTCGCTGTGTTTCATCGCTCTCGTCGTCTGTTGGCGCCGCTCGTGCGGGGCGGCGTCGGCGGCTGCACCCGTCTATGATATAGTTCGGCATCATGAGCGATCCACCGTCGGCATCGTCTGCGGGAATGCACCCGGTTCCGTCTCGATCTCGGATCGGCCGGATCGCGGGGCCGACCCTCCTGCTGCTGGCACCCCTCCTGACGGCGATCGGCGGCACGCCGAATGCCGCCTCGGCCCAGACGGACGCCGCGGCGCTCGCCCGGACGCGCACCCGGGCGATCGAGCGCGCGATCGTCGAAACCGTCGAACGGGCCCGCCCGGCGACCGTCGCGGTCTTCGCGCTCAAGCGGTTCGAGCACCGGGGGCAGACGCGCCTCGTCACGGTCAGCGGCGGCTCGGGCGTGATCATCGACGACGAAGGGCTCGTCCTGACGAACGACCACGTCGCGGGGCACTGCGACGCGATCGAAGTCGTGCTGCTCGGCGGCCGCCGACTCCCGGCGACGCTCGTCGCCGTCGACGCGAAGGGCGACATCGCGCTGCTCGATATCGAGGGCAAGGGCTTCCCGTCGGTCAAGCTCGGCCGCTCCGACGACGTCGAGATCGGCGAGTGGGTGCTGGCGATGGGCAACCCGTTCCACCTCGGCAAGTTCGGCTCGCCGGTCGTGACGATCGGAGTCGTCAGCGGCAAGGACCGCGTCCTGCCCGGCCGCTGGGAGTACTCGGGCAGCATCCAGACCGATGCCGAGATCAACCCCGGCAACTCCGGCGGCCCCCTGTTCGACATGAAGGGGCGACTGATCGGCATCAACGGCAAGATCTCGTTGCGCAATCGCGTGCGTGCGAACACCGGCGTCGGCTACGCGATCCCGATCGACATGATCCGCGAGTTCCTGCCGTTGCTCAAACAGGGCAAGAACGTCGAGCGCGGCTACTCCGGCATCGCCGTCGGCGATCGCAAGTCGGGGAGCGGCGCCGTCGTGGCACGGGTCGACCCGCGCAGTCCGGCCGCTTCTCGGGGAGTCGAACGCGACGACGTGATCACGCGCGCAAACGGCAAGGCGATCCGCAATGCGCGCGACTGGATGAACGTCACCAGCCCCCTCACGGTCGGCCGCACGCTGTCGATCAACATCCGCCGAAAGGGGCGCTCGCGCGTCGTGCGCATCGAACTCGAGATGAGCCCGCAGCGACGCGCGGAGCTCGAGCGCGCCGCACGGAAAGGGAAGTCGAAGCGGTGAGCGCGTTCCGACGGCGGCTCGGCATCGCCGCCCTCCTCGTCGCGACCCTCGCCGGCGCATCGACCGCACAACGGGCCGATCCGACCGGACTGTTCGGCCTGTCGCGCGACTTCACGCAACTGTCGGAGAAGCAGACGCGGGCGGTCGTCCGAGTCGCCAAGCGCTTCACCGGCGTGATCGTCGACGGACGCGGCTACGTGCTGACCGAAGCGCGCGCGGTCGGGTTCAACTTCCGGGACAGCGATCGAGTCGAGGTCGAGACCGCGAGCGGCCAACGCTACGAGGCGCGGCCGATCGCGCGGTCGGCGACGAGCCGCACGGCGATCGTGCGCATCGTCAAGGGCGGTCGTTACCCCGTGATCGCCGCGGGCGACTCCGACGCACTGCACGTCGGTCAACTCGCGATGACGATCGGCAATGCCTTCAACCAGGGCGGCTCGGTCCAGGCGTCGCTGACCGTCGGTCACGTCGCGGGGCTCTTTCCGAGCACGGACGGGAACACGCGCGTCACCGTCGGGCGCATCATCACGACCGCGGCCGTGAATCCCGGCTCGACCGGCGGTCCGCTGATCGACGTCCGCGGCATGCTCATCGGTGTCATCGACCCCAAGCGCGGTGACGGCGACATGGGGCAGGCGATGCCGATCAACTTCATCCGCGAGTCGTACGCCGAAAACGACGAGGCGTATCGGGTCCTGCAGTTCCACGGCGGGCGCCGCTCGGCACGACGGTACGCGAGCATGATCCAGGACACCGTGGTCGAAGCGGCGCGTGCCGCGTCGCCGGCGGTGGTCAGCCTGCTCGTCACGCGGCGAAAGCCCGTACGGAAGAAGACGCAGGAGCCGAAGAAGACCGAAGCGCGCGCGGACGGCGACCCGAAGAAGGACGCCCCGAAGAAGGACGCCCCGAAGAAGGACGACGGCAAAAAGGACGACGGCAAAGAAGGCGATCGCGAGAAAGACGGCGACGCGGACAAGCCCGATCCGGAGGCCGACCTGCCCCCGAAGGCGGAGCGCTACGACGGCATGTGGAGCCCGCGGCGGCCCCGCCCGAAGAAGTCTGCGAAGCCCGGCGCCAAGCCGCAGAAGCCGCGGAAGGTCAATCCGGGCCTCGCCGCGCAGCGCAAGCGTCGGTCGGGGCCCGTGAGCGGCGTCGTGATCGATGCCGACGGGTGGATCGCGACCGCAGCGGTCCACCTGGGCGACGACGTCGAGAAGGTCGAGGTCGTGCTCGCCGACGGCCGCGTCGTACCGGCGTCGGTGCGCGGCCGCGATCGCGCGACCGGACTCGCGCTGGTCAAGGCCGAGGCGACCGGGCTGCCGACCCTCGCGCGCCCGGCGCAAGACGCGACGCCGGTCGGGGCATTCGTCGTCGCGATCGGCAACCCCTACGGCGCATCCCGCGTGCGGAGCGAGCCGTTCCTGACGTTCGGCGTCTTGAGTGCGCGCGGACAGCTCGACGGCGGTCGCACCGCGGTGCAGACCGACGCGTGGATCAACCAGGCGAACCAGGGCGGCGCGCTCGTCGACCTCGACGGCCGATTGCTCGGGGTCACCGTGCTCTACAACCAGACCCGATTCGGGCTGAACTCCGGCATCGGATTCGCGATCCCGATCAGCGCGATCGCCCCGATCCTCGAGCGCCTCCAGCGCGGCGACCGGGTCGAGTGCGGCTACGTCGGACTGCGCCTGATCCCGTACGACGAACCCGGCTTGCCCGGTGTGCGTATCGAAACGGTCGTCGAGAAGAGCCCGGCGCAGCTCGCCGGCCTCCGCGCCGGTGATCGGCTGCTCGACGTCGGCGGCACGCCGGTCCGCGACGCCGCACACGCGCTCTACCTGCTCGCCGGCCTCCGCGAAGGGGATCGCGTGCAGATCGGCACATCGCGCGAGGGCGATTCGCGCCTGATCGCGATCGCGGCCGGCCGCCGCCGCTGACCCCTCAGACCGGTTCGAGGCGGCACCACGGCGCCGGCGGCAGTCGGACCTCGATCGGGTCGCCCGCACGCACCGCGCCGCCATCGACGACGATCCCCATCACGCCGGCCTTGCGCACGACGTGCCCGTCGGCCGCGCGCTCGAGCGTGGCCTCCATCAAACCGGGCGCGATCGCGTCGAGTTGCGCGCACGGGGTGCGCAGGCCGGTCACCTCGATCGTCGCGCCGCCGATCCGGAGGCGCGTGGCGCGTGGCAAACGCAAGAGGTCGAGTCCCCGCGTCGTCACGTTCTCGCCCATCTCCCCCGCCGCGATCGAGAACCCGCGCGCGGCGAGTTCGTCGTGCACCTCGGCGTGGATCAGGTGCACCTGCCGCAGGTTCGGCGCGGCCGGATCGCGGCGAGCGAGCGCGCGGTGGCGAACGGTCTCGCCGGCATGCGCATCCCCGTCCACGCCGAGCCCCGCGACGAGCCGGATCGACGTCGCGACGCCCTTGGCCATCGTGTGTGACGCGCTCCGCGCCACGGCGACGACGACACCGTCGCCACAACGATTCGGATCGATGAAGTCGGACATGCGGGAAACGTAGTCGAGATCGTCCGTCGGGTCCTCTCGCCCGTCCGCTACAATCATCGGCGGTCCACCTAGAGAGAGAGCGACCATGAACCGAACGAAGGTCTGGCTGGCGGCTGCCGTATGCGCACCGCTCGCGATCGGAGCCGCCCCGCGAGCGGCCGACGAAGATCGCGAGCCCCCGAGTCTCTACACCGTTCGCGTCGGCACGAAAGACGTGCCGATCCGACTCGACCAGCCGGTCGATATCGAGTTGAACGGCGCCAAGACGCGATTGCTGCTGCGCGTCAAGCCGCACCGCGTGCTCGACGTCGGCACGGTGCGATTCCACTACCCGCGGGCGATGGCGTTCGAGGTGCAGGCGGTCGCCCCATCGTCGAAGCTCTGGACGCTCGACGGCAACGACGCCGTCGTCATGCTCCAGCGCTCGCGGGCCGCCGACGTCGACGCAGCTCGCGACGCGGTCACCGACGAGATGGTGGCGCGCTGGGGTGAGAACCTCGACTCGCGAGCGGCCCACGACGTCACACTCGCGCGACGCACGATCGCCGGGGAGCGCTTCCGGATCACTGTCGCCGGCCGCACGATCGAGCAATCGGTCTACACGTTCGGCGCGAAGGACGACGTCTTCACGCTGATCCTGCAAGACTCGCTGACCGACGACGGCGAGCGAAGTCGCGAGGCCGCACGCGTGTTCCGCATGGTGTGCGAGACGTTCGCATTCACGCCGGTGGTGCGCTGATCGACCCGCAGCGCAACGCGCGGTAGAGCTCGAGCGCCCCGGCGGACGGCCGGTGCAGCCGCTCGGGCCATCGCGTCCCGCACGCGGGAACGACCCGCGTGCTCGGGTAGGCGCTCGCGTGCGTGACGTCGCACGCGTCGCACCGCGTGTCTGCGGCAAAGAGAGCGACCGTCTCGGCGATCGTATCGCACGAGTAGAGCGCGATCAGCTCGAGTCGATCGAGCCGACGGCCGCAGTCGCCGAAGTCCTCGCCGAGTCGCGTCCTCGCGGCATCGAACAGGCCCTCGCCACGTCGAACGAATCCCCCCGACACTTCGTACGACGGCCGCCAGTCGCCCGTCGTTCGCCAGCCGAGTGCGACGTGGTCGTCGGCCGTGCGGACGACGACCAGCACGCTCAGCGGGTTGGGCCGTTCCTCCGCCGGTATCGCTCGCCGAGCCTGACCGGCCGCGCGGTAGCCGACGACATCCCGATAGGTGATCGACGGCGACGCGCGCACGACGAGGCGGCGTGCGTTCGTCGACACGCCCTCGAAGCGCACGAGTGGCCCGTCGAAGAACGCACGCCCCGCGCGCGACATCTCGTCGGCCGCGCGCGCCCAGCCCGCATCGATCGCTCGATCCGCCGCAGCGGATCGCGTGGAAGCGGATCGGGCGGGGCGAAGACGCACGCGCGCCTCGTCGAATCGGCCGGTCACGAGGAGCGTCATCATCGAGCACCCCCTTTCCATGCCGGGCAACGCGGCCCGGTCCGCCGGCCGGCGTCTCCGGTTTGTAAAAGGGGCGCGATGCACGAGCGGATACACTGTGCGCCATGCACGTGATCGTCATCGGCGGCGGCATCCTCGGCACGGTCGGCGCGATCGAGTTGCGACGGCGCGGCCACGACGTCGTGCTGATCGATCGCACGGCGCTCCCCCACGCCGATGCGGCGAGCACCGACATCAGCAAGGTCTGCCGGATGGAATACGGTCCGGACGACGGCTACATGACGCTGATGGCACGCGCGTGGGATGGCTGGCACGCGTGGAACGATCGTTGGGTCGCCGCCGGTCACGACCCGCTCTACCACCCGTGCGGCGTGCTGATGGTCCGGCGCGATCCGATGGAGCCGGGCAGTTTCGAGTGGGAGAGCTACCGTCGACTGATCGACCGCGGCTACCGGCCGGAGCGACTCGACGACGACGCGCTCCGCGCGCGGTTTCCCGCGTGGACGACCGGCCAGTACGTCGACGGGTTCTTCCACGCGGTGGGCGGCTTCGCCGAGAGCGGACGCGTCGTCGAGCGCCTGCTGGACGACGCGCGGCGCGACGGTGTCGAGACGCGAACCGGGTGCGGCGTCGCAGCGATTCGGCGGACCGGTGACGTCACGAACGGCGTCGTGCTCGAGGACGGCACGCCGCTCGATGCGGAGGCGGTGCTCGTCGCGGCCGGCTGCTGGACGCAGCGGCTCGTGCCGACGCTCGCGCCGTTCATGAAAGCGACCGGCCATCCGGTCGTGCACCTGCGCCCGACCGATCCGACCCGCTTCACGGCCGATCGCTTCCCGGTCTTCACCGCGGACATCGCGCGCACCGGCCTCTACGGCTTCCCGCTCCACCCACGCGAACACGTCGTCAAAGTGGCGCTGCACGACACGGGCGCGCCGATCGATCCGACCGCACCACGGGTCGTGACCGACGAGCAGATCGCACGCATCCGCGCACTGCTCGCCGAGACCGTCCCGTCCCTGGCCGACGCCGACGTCGTCTTCACCCGGCTGTGCGCGTATTCCGACACCGTGGACGAGGACTTCCTCATCGCGCGCGATCCCGACGACTCGGGCCTCACCGTCGCCGCCGGCGGCAGCGGTCACGCGTTCAAGTTCGCGCCGATCCTCGGCGCGCTGATCGCGGATGCGGTGGAGGGCGTCGCGAACCCCGATCTCTCCCGCTTCGCGTGGAACCGCCGGGTCGATCCGGACCGACGCGAGGCGGCCCGCTTCCACGACCGCGGGTAGCGACGAGCGCCGCTACGAAAAAAGGCGGCGTCACTCGCGTGACGCCGCCTTCGGTTGATCGATCGTGATCGCAGGGATCAGAGATACGCGACCAGCGGGCGCGACTTCTCCGGCAGCTGCAGCTTGCGCAGCGCCTCCTCCTGGATCTGACGGATTCGCTCCTTCGACAGGTTGAACACCTTCGACACCTCTTCGAGGGTCTTGGAGTTGCCCTTGTCGAGACCGAAGCGCATCCGCAGGATCTGCTCCTCGCGCTTGTCGAGGCTCGACAGCACGCGGTCCAGGTCCTGGCGCAGCGACTCGAGGTCCATGTGCTCGGCCACGGCCGGCGCCTTGGAGTCCTCGATCAAGTCCATCGAGCTCGCGGTGTTGTCGCCGTTGATCGGCTCGTCGAGGCTCAGGATGTACTTCCCGGCCTCCATCGCCTTGCGAACGCTCTCCGCGGACTCGCCGAGCTGCTCGCCGATCTGCTCCAACGTCGCCTCGCCGTTCTCCGCCGACGCCTCGAGGTCGCGGATCTTCTTGATCTTGCGACGGAGGTAAATCGGGATACGAACGGTCCGGCTGTGGTTGTGGATCGCGCGCAGCATCGCCTGCTGGATCCAGAAGTTCGCGTAGGTCTTGAACCGGTAGCCCTTGCGCCAGTCGAACTTCTCGACCGCACGCATCAGGCCGGTGTTCCCCTCCTGGATCAGATCCTGGAGCGAGATCCCCTTGTTCATGTAGTCCTTCGCGACGTAGACCACGAGCGCCAGGTTGCGCTCGACCAGCTCCTCGCGCGCGGCGAGGTACTCGTCGTAGCGACGCTTGATCACGCGCATGACCTGCGGAAGGATCTTCACCTGCGGCGCCTTCTGCTTGCGGCGACGACGCGCCGCCGAATCGCCGAGCGACTCGTCGAAGATGTCGAGGTTCATCTCGTCACGCAGTGCCGCGCGCGGGATCTTGTAGCGCTTGAGCGTCTCGAAGAAGCGACGGCGCGTGAACTCGATCCGGCGAGCGATCAGCACCTCTTCCTCCTTCGTGAGGAGGCGGTAGGCGCTGAGATCGGTGAAGTAGATCGCGGTCGGGTCCTTGCTCGGCGCTTCGGGATCCGCGCCGGTGGACTTGCGATCGCGCCACTTCGACGACGCGATGCCCTCGCCACCCGGCACGAGGTCGATCCGCTTCTCGTTCAGCTCGGTGATGAAGCGGACGTACCCGGAACGGAAGAACTCGGCCCGGCTGAGCAGAGGATCGAGTTCACCGAACGACAGACGCCCTTTGCGTCGCCCGAGGGCGAGGAGCTCTGCCATCTGTGATTTGATCGACGGAAGCATGATTCAATCCTCATCAGCGTTGCGCACCCCTGTGCTCATTCGATGTGAACCGGTCACATCATCGAGCCGAACGAGGCGCGCGTCGCTCAAGGAGTCGCTGCGGGCGACTCTTGAAAGGCGGCATTGCCCTCGTGAGGCACTGCCACCCGAAACGAGTTCGTAGGGGCCGGCATGTCAGCGAAACGCGATCGCAACCGCCACTACGGTGTGCGCGTCACTGTCGAGAGCGGGCATCGGCGCGTTTGTGCCCGGCTACCTCCGACCGCCCGTATCAAGAACGAGCGATTCTTCGAGAAGGCGCTGGAATTGGATGACTTATTCGCCGTGCCCACTTCACTTTCATGAAGCGCGCATTTTTTTTCGCAAACGAAAGACCATTGCGACCGATTCGACGTCGATTTCGGTAATCGACGTTTTCACAATGGTTTAGACCCTACCTAAGTAGTCTCTCACCCCCGGCCCGATCCGAGAAAACACCGACTATTCGGTGCGGCACCGATATTTCGGTGCGTCGGGCGGAGAAACTACTTGAACAGATTTTTTCGCAGTGTCAACTCCCCGCCCTACTTTTTCTTCCCGGCAGCGCGATCGATCCCGAGCTTCTTCATCCGGCTCTGCAGCGTCGTCGGCTTCAATCCGAGGATCTTCGCGGCCCCGGCCGGCCCGTAGACGACTCCGCCGGTCGACTCGAGAATCTCGGTGATGTAGCGCCGTTCGAGCTGCTCGAGCGACAGCTGCCCGGCGCGGCGGCCCCGGGAGCCCCCGCCGAGCAGCGCCGCGTCGATCCGCAGCTCCGGACCGTCCCCGAGGATCACCGCCCGCTCGATCACGTTCTCGAGTTCGCGGACGTTGCCGGGCCAGTCGTACGACCGGAGCCGCTCGATCGTCGCCGGGGTGATCCCGCGGAAGAACCGGCCGGTCTTCTGCGAGAAGCGCTGGAGGAAGTGCAGTGCCAGCTCGACGATGTCGTCCGGCCGCTCGCGCAGCGCCGGCACGGCCATCGGGAACACGTTGAGCCGATAGAAGAGGTCCTCCCGGAACTCCCCGGCTCGAATCGCGGCCTCCAGGTCGCGGTTCGTCGCCGCGACGACGCGGACGTCCACCTGGATCGTCGTATCGCCGCCGACCCGCTCGAACTCCCGCTCCTGGAGCACGCGGAGGAGCTTCACCTGGACCGCCGGCGGCAGGTCGCCGACCTCGTCGAGGAAGATCGTGCCCTTGTCGGCGAGCTCGAACCGTCCGATCCGACGCTCGGCGGCCCCGGTGAAGGCCCCCTTCTCGTGGCCGAACAACTCGCTCTCGATCAGACTCTCGCTGAGCGCGGCGCAGTTGACCGGGACCAGCGCATTGGCCGCGCGGGGGCTGTGCCGGTGAATCGCCCGGGCGACGAGTTCCTTGCCGGTGCCCGTCTCGCCGCGGATCAGCACGGTCGCTTCGGTCGGCCCGACCCGCGCGGCGGCGTGGCGCACGGCCGCCATCGCCGGGCTCCCGCCGCGCAGTTCGAGCGCTTCCGGCGACCGGGTCAGCTCCCGGCGCAGCGAGACGTTCTCGCTCAGCAGCTCGTTCTTCAGGCGATCGATCTCGCGGAACGCCAGCGCGTTCTGCACCGCCAGTGTGACCGGCTCGGCGAGTTGCTCGAGGAAGCCGAGGTCCGCCGTCGAGAAGTGGTTCGCCTCGCGGCTGCTGACGTTCATCGTCCCGATCGTCTCGTCCTTGCTGCGCAGCGGCACGACGACGAAACTCCGGACGCCGGTCGCGACGAGGTGATCTTCGAACACGCCGTCTTCGCCGCTCAAGTCGGGCCAATACCCGGTCTCGCCCGATCGGACGACTTCGCCGGTGTACGAGCCGTCCAGCGGGATATCGTCCGCTTCGAGGCTCGGGCGCTCGCCACGCGGCGACAGCGAGAACAGGCGGGCCTGCCCCTTCTCGAGCAGCACGATCCCGAGGCGGTCGATCGGCAGCACCGGCCGGAGCACGTCGACGATCCGATCGAACATCTGCTCGGCGTCGATGTTCTCGTTCATCGAGTTCGAGATCGCCAGCAGCGTCCGGTAGCGCTCGCGGGAGCGTTCGAGCTCGACCGTCTGGCGCCGCACTTCGGCCTGGAGTCGCTCGACGTAGCGTTCCGAGAGCGCCTTGCTCTCGGCGAGCGCGAGGTTGCGCGACTCGAGCAGCCCGATCAGCCGCGACTTCTCGATCGTCATCGCGAGGTGGCCGGCGACCTGGCGCACGAACGTCGCGTGGCGACTGCGGAACGCGCCGGGCGCACGGCTCGAGAGGAACAGCGCACCGATCGCATCGCCGCGGACCGTCAGCGGCACCGTCATCGACGCGCGCATCCCGTCGCCGTAGACGTGCCGCTCGCTCTCGACGTCGTCGCGATCGCCATCGCCGAGATCGTTCAGGATCAGCGCCTCGTCGCGGCGCAGCAGTCCGTCGAGGCTCGTCCCCTGCAGCGGCACCCGCACGCCGACGCCGCGCTGGGACAGATCGTCCGGTCGCACCGCCGCGAACGTCAGCCGATCGCGCTCCCGATCGACGAGCCCGACCGCGATCCGATCGACCGGCATGATCTCCTGCACATGGACGTAGACCGCGTCGAGGATCTCGCCGAACGTCTTGCCCAGGTTGATGCGCGAGACGATCTCACCGATCAGCCGCAGCTGCTTCAGTTCGGTCGATGCAGTCGCGTCGACGGTCATCGCCCGGCCTTCCATCGCTCGGCCTGCGCGCGCCACCAGGCGCGATGCGTGTCCGGTGAGACGACCCGCACCTCGCCATCGACGAGCAGGAAGCACGCCGTCCCCGGCAGTCCCATGTAGGCATTCATGCTGCCGAGTACCGCGAGTGCGGACACCCGCATCGGCAGCAACCCGAAGTAGCCGCCGAAGTGCGCGTCGAGCAGCCCGCGCGGCAGCGCACTCTCGATCCGGATCTCGAGCGACGTCCGATCGGCGATGCGATCGAGCACCGCACGGACCGGCAGGGCGGCGATCGCATCACGATCGAAGCGGGCGGCTTCGAGGCGTGCGGCGAGGTCGGGAGCGGTGTACGACACGAGCGCGTCCCAATCCTCCGCCGCGACCAGAACGGCTCGCGCCTCGGGGTCGCGCAACGGGGCGAGCCCGCGTGCGGCGATCCGGCGCGGATCGTTGTGTCGGCCCGGGTCGGGCTCCGCCCGCACGTAACCGAGGAGACGATCGCGGTAGCGACGCGCGTCGAGGGCGGCGAGCGTGCGCAGGGCCGCCGGCTCCACCTCCGACTTCGCCGCGGCCTCGCGGCGCAGCAGCGCATCCACCGCGGGGGCGTCCGCGGCGGCGCCGACAGACCCGAGCGCAGTAACCGCGTGATAGCGAACGAACGAATCTTCGTGCTTCAGCAAGCGCACGAGCTTCGGCGCAGCGGCACGGATCGCATACTGCCCGACCGTCAACATCGCGAACTCGCAAACGCTGCGGTCGGCGTGATAGAGCAGCGCGAGGATCGCGGTCTCGGCAGCGGCCCGGTCGACCGGCAAGAGCAGCCGCGCTGCCAGGAGTCGGATATGCGGGGACCCGTCGTCCAGAAGGCGCCGAACCCCCGCGGGATCGAACGGGGCGCCGAGATCGTCGAGGATCGCGAGCACCCGCTCGCGCACCATCGGCGCGTCGTCCGCGAGCAACCGCTCGATGTCCGGCACGGCCTCCGCACCCAGAAGCTCGGCGAGCGACAGCGCCATGCCCGCCCGCACCTCGGGCTCGGCTGCCTTCAGCCCGGCGAGCAGTTCTTCCCGCCGGGTCTCACGCCAGCGCAGCCAACGATCGCTCTCGACGAAGGCCTGGACGGCCGGGCGATCGGCGGCAGACGGCTCGATGGCCATGCGTGCGCGATACGCTGCGCGAGCGACCTCGAAATCGTCGTGTGCCAGCGCCCGCTCGAGCGCTTCCGCGACGCCGGGCTCGGCACCGACGTGACCGAGTGCGACGACCGCAGCGTGGCGTACGGCCGCTGCCTCGTCGTCGAGCGCCCCGATCAACGCGTCGAGACGCGCGGTCGCGAGCTGCGGTCGCGACGTGATCCACTGGGCCGCCGCCACCCGGACGTCCGAATCGGCATCGTGCATCGCGCGGTCGAGGATCGTCGTGCCGCGGTCGAGTTGCGCATCGGGGTTTGCCCGAAGCGCGAGCAACCGCACGTGAGGGTCCTCGCTTCGGAACAAGCGGGACGCCGTATCGCTGAGCGCCTCCGACAACTCGGGCTTCGCCTCGATCGCCTCGATCGCAGCACGGCGCACCGCCGCGTCGTCGTCTTCGAGTAGCGAAGCGAACGCCGCGCGCCAATCCGCGTCCGCACCGTGGTGGCACACGCGCCCCGCGATCATCGCGACCCGCGTCGCGACGGGCAGTCGGGACAGTATTGCGTCGACACGCGTTTCCCCCGCATCGATCATCGCGGTGACGATCGCTACGCGTCGCGCGTCCGACGTCTCCGCATCCGTGCCGACCCGCAGGAGGATCGTGCGAGCGTCCTCGCCGGCGCCGGCAAGCGCTTCGATCGCCGCGTCCGCGCGCCATGCCTCGGCACTGGCGAGGTGGCGCTCGAACGTCGCGATCATCGCCGGGGTCGGGTCGAGTTCATCCAGTCCGTGGAGCGCCAATCGGTGGACCGGCCGCGCCGGGGCGTCGAGCCACCGCACGAGCGTCGCGACGCCGGCCTCGCCCGCGATCGCGAGGACGTGCACGACCTCGTGAGCGCGCTCGGGATCCGGCTCGAACAGTGCGACCAGCCGTGGGACGAACGGCGCGCATGCGGTTCCCATCGGACGCAGCGCAGCCGAGGCGTCCTGCGCGACCCGCGGGGACGGATCGACGAGCACTTCGACGAGGTGGCCGCGGGCAGCGGCGCCGATCGTCGCGAGGGCCGAGACGATCGAGCGGCGGACCTCGACCCCGGGGTCCCCCGCGAACTCCTCGAGTAGGTCGCTGAGCACGACGGCACCGTCGCGACCGCGCGTCGCGAGTTCATCGATCCGCGACTGCACCGCCGGGGTCCACGCCGAACCGCTCCGAGCGCCTTCGACCGCTAGGAGGCGCTGCAATCGGAGCCGTACGGCCGCGCCGGAGCCCCAACTTCGGCTGCCGCGCGACGCGTCATACTCGAACCGACCGATCGACAACTCGGTCACACGAGAGAGGTCGAGACGCGGTCCCCCCCCGGGGGCCGCGAAACCGTCGAGCGGAAGTTCGACGGTCGTGGTCGCTTCACCGATCGCCGGCATCGACTGCAGCCATTCCCCGCCGTTCGGCCCGCGCAGGATCGCCGTGTAGTAGCCGGCCTGCACCGACCGATCAACCGAGGCGTGCAACGCGATCCGGTCATATGCGCGCAGATCAGTCGGCAACGCACGGGTGTGCAGGCTCGCGAAGTCGATGCGGCCGGGCCCGGGACGCCAGACGGCCGCGGGCCCGTCGGCGTCGAACGTCAGGGCTCCGGGTTGATCGGGGCACCAGAGCCGGCCCAGCGACTCGGGCCGATCGAACGCGATCGAAGCCGAACGCTCGGCCGCCGGGCCGACGCGCGGAATCCACTCGACGCCATCGACGGATACTCGAACCGCGAGACCGCGTTCGCCCACGTAGGCGTGGAGCGAGAGTTGCGTCACGCGACCGGCGTCCGCCCGGTCTCCCCGGTCGAAGAACGCGAGCGGAATCTCGAGCGCTGCCGGCTCGGTATCGAGCACGACATAGCGATAGAGCGCCCCACCCGCGGCGGTGTCGAGTGCGACACACAGGCCGTGTCGAACTTGTCGCGAGGCACGCAGGCGCAATCGCAACGCTCTGAACCGGCCGACGTCTTCGGGCACGGGTCGCAACACCAGCGTCGCAGGCCACGCGCCGGTCGGGACGTCCCAATCGAGGCACGCGCCGCCGCCATCGACCGCGCTCGTCGCCACCGACGATCGGTGCGCGGCGACATACGGCGTCCGCATCGGATCGTCGAAGGTGATCGGGCCGACGCGGTCGCGCGCCCACCCGTCCGCTCCGGCGTGCAGCACCACGTGGTCGATCGAGACGTCGATCCCCGGCGCGTTTCGCCAGCCGCACAGCGAGAACCGCACCGGTTTCGACGGATCGAAGCGATTCCGTCGACCGAACGCCGCGAACGCGAAACCGACGCGGGTCCAGGAAGTGCCGATCGCCGGCATCGGAACCTCGGCGAATCCGTCGGCACCGATCAAGCGGACGTAGAGAACGCCTTGGTCGATCGGCTCCGCGGCGCGTACGTGCAGCGAGATCGACGCAGCGTCGCGCAAACCGTCCGGGAGCGGGAAGGTGACCGAGAAGCGATCCGTGTTCTGCGGGACCACGAGGCGCAGCGCCCCGTCGCCGACCGCACCGGGCCTCACCGACTCGGTCGTGCAGAACCCGGCGCGCACCGGCTCCTCGTCGCCGTCGAACGTCCGCACGACGCGTTCCTGACCGATCCCCCCGTCGGCCCAAAGGAGCAGTGCGACCATCGCGGTCCAGGCGACGTGTGCCATCCGGGGTGCCCTCCGCTCGGACGCGCGCACGGCGATTCCGCGCATCGATCCGATGAACTGGAATCGAGCGTATCAGAGGCGGATCGCGGGGGCTACGGCGACGTCGGGGGCACCCGATCCAGGGCGTACGCGGCGGCGGCGGCGGTGCGCGGCGGGTGCGCGGTCGTCGCGTCCGCCTGCAGGCGGCGCAGGAGCGCCTCGGCGAGCGCCGGCTCCCCCTGCGCGATCGCGAGCGTCAGGTTCGCGAGGTCGCGGATGTTCGCGTGCTCGCGCGCGAGGCGGTGCAAGATCCGCAACGACCGGGCATCGCCGAGTCGCCCCAGCGCATACGCGGCCATCGTCGCGTAGCCGCGGTCGTCCACGTAGTCGACGATCGCGGTGAACGCGCGGTCGCGATCGGCGTCGACGAGATCGCGCATCGCGGCGAACAGCGGCCAGTCGGCCCCTTCGTCGCCCCGGAACAGCAGCGGATCGAACCCCTCGACCTCGGCCAGCAGGCCGACGGCGTTGCCCTGGTCCACGAGTTCCCGCAGCGACAGGTATTCGACGAGCAGGGCCGCGCCGGAGAACGGGCCGCCCGTCGCGGCGAGCGGTCGCAACCGCGCGCGCAACGACGCGATTCGATCCGGAACGCGGTGCAGTCGAGCGAGCGCCAGGGCCGCGCGCGGGTCGGTCGCAGTCGCACCGGGCCGAGCGGCAAGCAGTGTGAGATAGCACTCGATCGCACCGTCCCTCGCACCGCGAGCCTCGAGCGTCGCCCCTTCGATCATCGCGACGTCACACGCGACGGGGGCCGACCCATCCGCGAGCGCCCGCGCGATCGCGACGTGTCGCACCGCATCGAGCGGCTCACCGGCGTCGAGCGCGATCCGGGCGAGGGCGACGTGATCCTCCGCTGCCCGACCCGAGCGCAACGCGCGCGTCACGATCCGACGCGCGGCCGCATGCCGCCCGAGCGAACGCAGCACCGCCGCGTGTGCGAGCGTCGCGCGGCGCGCGGCCTCGCGGTCGGGCGACCGCGCCGCACGGGAGAACCAGTAGCCGGCCGCGGCGGGCTTGCCGGCGACGAGCGAGAGGCGTCCCGCGAGGTGCCAGCAGCGGCCGGCGGCGCGCGCGTCGCGACGCGCGATCGCGTCGAGTCTGGCGATCGTCGCGGGCACACGCCGAACCAGTCGTGCGTCGACGCACGCGTCGGCCGACCGGCACGCGGCCTCGATCGCCGGCTCGGGCGCCTCGCCCACCGCGCCGATGCTCGCGAGCCACAACACGAACGCGAAGTTCCCCATCGCGCCCCCCCTTCCCCTCCTCTATCGAGCGGGCGGGAACGGGGGCTTGATCGGGTGCACGTCGCGTCGCCAACCGACCGCGCCGCCGTGCGTTGCGACCCGCATCCGACTTCCGGGGTGTGAACGCGTGTCGCATTGCAGTAGGATCCGGTCGTCATCGGCCGCGAGGGGAGGCGCCCGTGAAGGTGTTCGGATTGGACCCGGGGACCGTGAAGGTCGGTTTCGGCGTCGTCGAGATCGAGGGATCGCGGTGCCGACTCGTCGACCACGGCGTCGTCAAGGCGAGCCAGCGGCTGCCGTTCGAGACGCGGTTGCTGAAGATCCACGAGGGCCTGTGCGAAGCGCTCGCCACCCACCGACCGCAGGTCGTCGTCATCGAGCAGGTCTTCCACGGCAAGAACGCCCGCACCGCACTCAAGATCGGCGAGGGGCGCGGCGTCGCGCTGCTGTCGGCCGCGCAATGCGGATCGCGCGTCGTCGAATACGCGGCCCGCGACGTCAAGAAGGCCGTCGTCGGCAACGGCGGTGCGCAGAAGGAACAGGTGCAGTGGATGATCGCGCAGACGTTCGGCATCGACCGCGACACGCTCGCCGAGGATGCCGCCGATGCGCTCGCCCTGTGCGTCACCCACGGCCAGCGACTCGCGACCGATGCGCTGCTCCGCTGACCCGCGCGCCGGGGTCGCGGTGTTGCTCGCGCTGCTCGTCGCGACGACGTGGCCCGGGGACGACACCGGCGCCCTCGACGCGGCGGCGTTCGCGCCGATCGCCCGCTTCCGGGTCGACCTCGCGACGGCCGACGCCGCGACCCTCGCGCTGCTGCCCGGCATCGGCCCGACGCGCGCACACGCGATGATCGAGCACCGCACGGCACGCGGTCCGTGGCGATCGGCCGCGGACCTGACGGCCGTGCACGGACTCGGCCCTCGACTCGCGGCGCGGATCGCGCCACACTGCACGTTCGACACCTCCCGATCGGACCGACGATGAAACCGACGCTCGACCCCCGCACCTACCGTCCACTCGTGAAGCTCGCGATCGCCGAGGACATCGGCGAGGGCGACGTCACGGCGATCGCCGCGGTTCACGCCCGCACGCGCGGCCGCGCATGGGTCAAGGCGAAGGCGACCGGCCTCCTCGCCGGGCTGCCGGTGGCCGAAGAGGTCTGCCGCCAGGTCGATCGCCGGCTGCGCGTCGAGACGAAGTTCCGCGACGGGCGGCGCGTGAAGCCCGGCGATCGGGTGCTCGACATCGTCGGTCCGGCGCGCTCGATCCTCGCGGCCGAGCGCATCGTGCTGAACTTCATGCAGCGCATGTCCGGGATCGCGACGCTGACCGACGACCTCGCGAGCCGGATCAAGGGCACGCGTGCGCGGGTCTACGACACGCGCAAGACGATCCCGGGCTACCGCGCGCTCGACAAGTACGCGGTGCGCGTCGGCGGCGGCGTGAACCACCGCGACGGCCTCTACGACCAAGTGCTGCTGAAGGAGAACCACTTCATCGCGGCGGCCGCCCACGGCGCCGACTTCGCCGCGACGATCCGCGCCGCGCGCGAGCACGTCGGCAAGTCGCGCCTCGTCGAGGTCGAGACCGAGACGCTCGAGCAGTTCCGGATCGCGATGGCCGAGCGAGCCGACATCATCATGCTCGACGACTTCTCGCTCGCGGACACGCGCCGTGCGGTGGCCGAGGCGAAGAAGCGCCGCCCGCGCCCGAAGCTCGAAGCCTCCGGCGGCATCACGGCGCGCACGATCCGACGCGTCGCCGAGACCGGCGTCGACCGAATCTCGATCGGCGCGCTGACGCACTCGGTGCAGGCGTTCGACCTCGCTCTCTACATGGAACGCGACGCGTGACGGCATTCGACGCCGCCGCGGTTCGGGACGCGGTGGTCGGCCCGTTCGGCCGGCGGCTCGACTACCGCGCGTCGGTCGACTCGACGAACACGCTCGCGCTGCGCCTCGCCCGCGAGGGCGCGGCGGAAGGCACGGTGGTCGTCGCCGACGAGCAGACCGCCGGGCGCGGGCGCGGCTCGAACCGCTGGGCATCGCCGCCGGGACTCGGCCTCTATTTCTCGCTGCTGCTGCGGCCGTCCGCATCGGTGATCGCGACCCCGGTGCTCGGTGTGCTCGGCGGCGTCGCGGCGGTGCACGCGGTGCGACGCACCGCCGGTCTCGACGCGATGCTCAAGTGGCCCAACGACGTGCTCGTCGACGACCACAAGGTGGGCGGCGTCCTCGCGGATGCGACGAACCTGCCCGGCGGCGAGACCGCGGCGGTGATCGGCATCGGGCTCAACGTGGACCACACCCCGGCCGACCTGCCGGGCGACACGCCGATCCCGGCCGCCTCGCTCCGGACCGCCGGCGCCGACCGGGGCACCCGTGAAGCGCTCGCGACCCACCTGATCGCCGAGAGCGAACGCCTCTACCGCGGGCTGCTGGACGACGGCCCGGCCGCACTCGAGCGCGAGGTCGTCGCAATCTGGCGCGACCGAGGCGCGTGGGTCGCACTCGACGGCGGCGACGGCTCCGCGGTCGAGGGCCGCGCGACCGCGATCGACCTGCGCGGCGGCACGATGCGATTCGAGGACCGCGACGGCGCCCCGTTCGACGTCTCGCTGAGCCGTTTCGTCCGCCTGCGACGCCTCGCCGACGACTGAGCGACGACCGCGGCGAGAAAAACCGGAACCCGATCGGGGCTGCCGGTCTCTGAGCGTGCCCGTAGAATCGCGTCGGTGGGGGACTCGCCCCGGCCACTTGCGCCGACGCCGCACGACTGGAGATCGACATGCGAAACGCGTTCGCCGCTCGCGCGACCCTCGCGATCGGGCTCGCCGCCCTGCTCGCCACGCTCGCCATCCCCGTACGCGCCCAGGGGCTGATCGTGATCGACGACCGCCCCGGCGGCCGCATCCCCCATCCGAGGCCGGACCGCATCCGGCCACAGCCGATCGCGCTCGAAGCCTCGAAGGTCGAAGCCCGAATCGACGGCCGCGTCGCCACGGTCACGCTTCACCAGACGTTCTTCAACCCGAACCCACGCGCCCTCGAGGGCACCTATCTGCTGCCGCTACCGACCGATGCATCCATCGGCCAGTTCCGCCTGACCAGCGGCGGCAAGACGTTCGCCGGCGAGTTGCTCGACCGGGAGCGTGCCCGCACGATCTACGAGGGCATCGTCGCACGACAGCGTGACCCGGCGCTGCTCGAGTTCCTCGAATGCGGCCTGTTCAAGGCGCGCGTCTTCCCGATCCCGGCAAACGGACGCGTCACCCTCACCGTCGGCTTCGAGTCGATCCTCGAACGCGACGGCGGACTCACCCGCTTCGCACTGCCGCTGTCGCGCGGACGCGCCGCGGCCGCACGACTCGCAGTCACGATCGAACTCGTCGGTGGCCCGCTCGAGACCGTCTACTCGCCGTCGCACCCCGTCGACGTGCACCGCGGCGACGCGACCACCCGCGTCACCTACGAGGATCGCGGTCGCCGCCCCGCCGGCCGCGACTTCCTGCTCTACTTCGCGTCCGCCGCCGATCGCTTCGGCGTCCACGTCCTGACGCACACCGCACCCGGCGAGCCGGGCTTCTTCCTCGCAGTGATCAGCCCGAAGCGCATGCGCGATCGCCGCGCGGAGCCGAAGGACATCGTGCTCGTGCTCGACACCTCGGGCAGCATGAAGGGCGAGAAGATCCGCCAGGCGAAGGAGGCGGCGCGCTACTGCCTGCGCGGGCTCGATCCGCGTGACCGCTTCAACGTGATCGGCTTCAGCACCGACGCCCGGCCGTTCCGTCCGTCGGTCGTCGCGGCGACACCCGACAACGTCGCCGCCGGCCTCGCGTTCGTCGACCGGCAGGAAGCGCTCGGCGGCACGAACATCCACCGCGCGCTGATCACCGCAACCGAAGGGCTCGACGACGCCGAACGCGTCGGCATCACGATCTTCCTCACCGATGGACTGCCGACCGTCGACGTCGTCGACAAGGAGAAGATCCTCGCGGCGGTGCGCAAGCGCAACCGCGAGCGCAACCGGATCTTCGCGTTCGGCGTCGGCACCGACGTCAACACGCACCTGATCGATCGGCTCGCCGAGGAACACCGCGGCAGCCGCACCTACGTCGGACCGGGCGAGAACCTCGAGGTGAAGCTCAGCGCGTTCTACGAGAAGGTCCGCTACCCGGTGCTGTCCGATCTCGCACTCGACCTCGGCGGCGCAGGCGCGCTCGACCTGCAGCCGCGTCGCTTGCCCGACCTGTTCAGCGGCTCGCAGTTGCTCGTGCTCGGCCGCTTCACGAGCCCCGGACGGCACGCGATCCGCCTGAGCGGGCGCAGCGGCGGCGAGGCGCGCACGTGGACGTTCGAGGCGGACTTCGCGGCGAACCCGAAGCGCAACGACTACCTGCCGCGCCTCTGGGCGATGCGCAAGGTCGGCTACCTGCTCGACCAGATCCGCCTCCACGGCAGCCGCGCCGAACTGGTCGACAGCGTCGTCGCGCTCGGCAAGCGCTACGGCGTCGTGACGCCCTACACGTCGTTCCTCGTCACGGAGGACGACCTCGCGCTCCCGCCGGGTGCACCGGAAGCGACCGTGCGTCGACTGCTGCGCGATCGTGCGAACCGCGAACACGAAGCGAAGGCGGCCGCCGACGCCGCGCTCCGCCCGCAGTCCGGTGGTGCCGCGACTCGGTTGAGCACCGCGACGAAGCGGCTGCGTGGCGCGGGTGTCGCTGCCCCGAGTGCGGAGGCATTCGACGCGCCCGGCGAGCCCGGCAAGAAGGGCGTGCGTCGCGAAGCCTACCGGCGCGCCGGCGGCATCACGTTCGTCCGGCTCGGCGACATGTGGGTCGACGTGCGCTACGACGCCGAGTCGATGGCCAAGCGGGTCGAACGCGTCGAGGCGTTTTCCGACGCCTACTTCGCGCTGCTCCGCAAGGAGCCGGGACTGGCGAGAGCCCTCGCGGTCGCGCCGCGCTGCATCGTCGTGGTCGGCAACCGGGTGATCCGGGTCGACCCGGCGGTCACGAACGGAAAGTGACCGTCGTTCAGCGTGCGACGCCCTCGATCTCGATCGCTTCGATCGTGATCGGGGCGCTCCAGCAGCGCACCTCGGCGAAGTCGACGTCCGGGAGCCGGTTGTCACGCAGCTTGTGACGCTCCCGGCCGTCGGCCTCGAAGAGGAAGCGACGGCCCTTGTCGGTGATCGCGAGCCCCAACTCGTGCTGCTGACCGAGCCGCAAGCGGTAGTCGAGTCGCAGTCGCTTCGGCACCGTGCCGACCGAGCGGAGCACGAGCTTCGACGAGAAGGACCGCATCACGTCGCGACGCGCGTCGGCGCGGGACTCGGTCCACAGGTTGAGCTGGTTGCGGAACTGCGGCGGAATGCCGGCGAGGTCCTCGAAGCCGTCGAGGTTCGCGACGCCGACGATACACCCGCCCAACGAGACGCACAGCAGGCTCATCACGGTGTTGGGGTCGGTCCGCACACGGACCTTCAGTCGCACGTCGTGCGAGTGATTGAGGCGAATCGGAACCCGCAGGCCCCACGACACCGGAAAGCCGAGTTGCTTCGTGCGGTGGTGCAGGTCCTTGCCGGCGACACGGGCGAGCCCGACCCGCGTCTTCTGCCAGCTCTCCCACGCGAACCGCAGTCCGCTGAGGTCGGTGTCGGCGCCGAACGACCAGCGTAGCCGGAACGCCAGCGGGTGGCGCTGATCGAGGTGTTCGCGGTCCGCCCCCGGGAACCGGCGCGCGATCGCCTCGAGCGGAATCGCCTTCTCGGCGCGGGCGAGGTGCGCGGCGTAGAAGTCCGCCCTGTCGCGGTAGACGTCCGCATAGGTCGCGCGAATCTCGGTCCACACGTCGGCCGCCTTCTTGAACGCCCACGCGCGGTAGTGCGCGAGCGCCCGATCGTGCATCGCCTCGACGGTCTTGACGCGCTGTTGCGCGGTCTGGTTCAGCACGCGCGTCCAGTCGTCGATGCGCGCGCGGTAGGGATCGTCCGGCGAGGAGAGCTCGCGGCGGGCGCGCATCAGGTAGGTGCGCGCGCGTTCGAGCGACAGGTCGGGGCGACGCGACAGGAAGTAGTAGAACAAGCCGATCCAACGCGCCTGGATCGACGGATCGGCGCGACGCGCGAGGCGCACCGCATCCTCCGGGTTGAGCGCGGTGAGCGCGTGTTCGAGCTGTCGCCCGCCGGGGAGTGCGACCCGGAGGACGATCTCCTCGGGCCACGCGCGCTGCGCATTGTCGATCGCGACGACGCGCTTGCGGCTCGCCTCGGCGCCGAACGCGAGCGAGTCGGTCCCGCCACGCCCCTGGAGCACGACGAGCGCATCGACGGTCTTGCGCCAGATCGCGAGCACGGCGGCGAGGTCTCCACGATCCGACGCGATGTAGCGCACCACGTCGGCCGACTCGCGCGGCGCCTCCTGCTGCCACCGCGTCGTGCGCTCGTGGAAACGATCGAGCGCACCGGCCGCATCGGCGTATCGTGCCGACGCGAGCGCGCGCTCGAACTGCGTCCAGAACCGACTGTAGTCTTCCTCGAAGCTCGCCCGTGCGATCGCGCGCCTCGCCGCGATGTGGGCGATCGCGTCGTCGCGGGCCGCGACGTGGTCGCTCGCGTAGAGCCCCACCTCCCAGCGCTCCAGTCGCGCGATCGCCTCCTCGGCCGCGACGAACGACAGGGCATCGGCGTATTCGCGCGCGTCGCGGATCGCGTCCGCCGCCCACGTCGATGCGGTCCGCTTCGCCCGCAATCGCACGGCGGCGATCCGGTCACCGAACTCCGCACGCATCGACTCGTCCAGAAACGTCGGGACGTCCTGGAGCTTCGCCTCGAACGCCGAGAGCCCCGCGCGCACCGCCGCGAGGATGCCGGGGCCGGGCGGGCGCCCGAGCGCCGCGTCCGCATCGCGCTGCACCGGCGCCCACGCCTCGAACAGTTGCTTTCGCACGCGCTGGCGGATCTCGGATTTGACGCGCCCCTCGATACCCGCGAACTGCTCCTGCTCGCGGACGCCGGTGTAGAGCGGCCGCTCCTCGTCGAGTGCCGAGAGCGCGCCACGGACGTCGCCGCGCGCGACCGACGCGAGCAGTCGGTTCTGCAGGTTCATCAGCCGACGAAGCCGACGCCGCTCCGCCTCGACCGCCGGATCGGGGGGCGCGGGCTTCGGGTCCTTCTCGGTCACCGGGGTCGGCGTCGGGTCCACCGGTGTCTTGTTGGTCCGCGACCGAAGCGCGATGAACACGACGACGATCACGACCGCCGCGACCGGCACGATGATCTGCCACGGCGAGACGCGACGCGGTGGCGCGGGTCCGGGCGGTGGTGCCGCGATGTCGCGGCCGGTCCGCACGCGCTCGATGTCGACGAGCAGGTCGCGGTAGCTCTCGTAGCGATCCTCCGGCCGCTTCGCGAGCAGCCGGCCGAGGAGTTTCGAGAACGGCGCGGACAACGCCGGGTTGATCTTCTCCGGGGGCAGCTCGCGCTCGTAGAGGACCTGCGTGATGATCTCGGCGAGCGATTCGCCGCCGAACGGCGGCGAGCCGGTGACCATGTGGTAGAGCGTCGCGCCGAGGGAGAACATGTCGCTGCGGTGGTCGACCGATTGCGAGTCGCGCGCCTGCTCCGGTGCGATGTACTGCGGCGTCCCGACGGTCGCGTCGCTTCGCGTCAGGCTCAGGTCGATCGCGTCCTTGGCGAGGCCGAGATCCGTCACCTTCACCTTGCCGTCGTTCGTCAGCATCAAGTTCGCCGGCTTGATGTCGCGGTGCACGACGCCCTGTCGGTGTGCGTGGTCGAGCGCCTTGACGACGCGCACGGCGAAGTCGATCGCCTCGCGTTCGCTGAAGATCCGCCCCTTCTCGAGCAGGTCGCGGATGCTCGAGCCCTCGACGAGCTCCATCGCGATGAAGTAGAGACCCCCGCTCTCGCCGACGTCGATGCCCTTGACGATGCCGGGGTGGTTCAACCGCGACATCACCCGCCCCTCCTTCACGAGGCGTGCGATGTGCTTGCGACGCTTGGCGCCGACGACGTGCAGGACCTTCAGCGCGACCGAGACACCGGTATCGATCCGGCGGGCGCGGTAAACCCGGCCGACGGCCCCTTCACCGAGGATCCCCTCGATCCGGTAGCCCTCGATCGCGGGATACGGGCCGTTGTCGGGAATCGGCTCAGTAGTTGGCGGACACATAGGCACGCCACTCGGCGTCGATCTCTCCCGGGGTCTTGCCGAATGCGTGCTCGAACGCGCGGGCATCCGCATCGCGGATCTTCTTTGGACTCACCGACTCGTGCTCGGTGCACGACGGGAACTCGCGGCGCACGCGCTGCGCGTACTTGCGGAACTCCGCCGGCCGCGTCTCGATCAGCCAGTCGACCACACTCCAGCACTTCGGCAGGTCACCGCGCTCGAGTTCGTTGAGCCCCTTCAGCAGCAGCGAGTCCAGCGGCGTATCACGATGCTCGCCGACGGCGACCTTGAGCGCCTCTTTCCACAGCTCGCTCTTGCTCCAGCGGTCCTTCGCCGCCTTCTTCTTGCCGTAGCCGAACGTCGACGCGGTGCTCTTCGACGAGCCGAGCGCCTGCATCTCCGCCCACATGCCCATCCCGACGGACAGCCAGTTCGGCGGGTAGGTGAACGCACCCGACATCTGCTCGAGGCAGAGCCACCCCTGATTGAACACGACGCCGTGGATCACGTCGGGTTGGCGCCGGTGCCCGAGAAAGTCGCAGTTGATCGGGGGGCGGTAGATCCAGAACCCCTGGTTCTTCTTCGCGTGCTTGGCCCACGCCTGGCTCTGCCGCGTCTGCTTCGCCATGCGGTCGACGAACAGGCGATACGGCTTCGAGGTCTTGAACAGGTAGACCGGATACGGCGTCTGCGGCGGCGCACCGCGACCGCGATAGCCCATCTTCTCGTTGATCGCGGTGAGCACCTTCTCGCACGCCTCGGCGACCTGCTGTGCATGCTCCTTGTCGAACTGCGAGAACACGCGGAAGTTCTTCGTCGCCGCGGCGACCAGTTCGACGCCGAGTGCCCCTTGCAGCTCGAGCGCGGCCCGACGCGCGTCGGCCTCCTCGGCCGGGACCCATTCCTCGCCGATCTTGACGAGCCCGCGCGCCCGATTCGCTTCCTCCAGCGGCAACCACTTGTCGCCGACCTTCACCCAGCCCTTCTCGCGCGCCTCCATCTCCTCGCGCGTGACCCACTCGCCCTTGTAGCGGACCATGCCCTTGGCGCGCTTGTCGGCGGCTTCACGGTCGGCCTTCGCCCGCGCGGCGTCCTGCTTCGACATCCACTCGCCGTCGACGCGAACGTGGCCGAGCGCCTTGTGCGCAGCGACGTGCTCGGGATCGGCCGCGATCACCGCGCGCAACACGGTCTTGCGCTCGCGGGTGAGCCCCTGTTCGCGCGCCCACTCCGCCAGCGCCATCAGTGCGGCCGCGTCCTTCTTGTCGACCTTCGCGAAGCGCTCGTCGAACTCCTCGCGGCGCGTCTTCTTGTAGACGACCTTGACGATCTTCGCGCGCGGATACGTCTGCACGCCGAAGCGCGTCTTGATCTTCACGGCGGCCGGGGTCTCTTCGAGGATCTTGCCCTCGACGGTTCCCCCGCCGCGGAGCACGATCTCGTCGGCGCGCGCGGAGCGCGCCATGCTCGTGACGACGAGGGCAACGACGGCGAAAACGATGGCGACGCGCACGGGCGCGCGATACAGAAGCGAAGTCATCTCGGGCCTTCTGACCTCCGAGGTGGGATCGGGTCGTCCAGTGATTGAGCCGCCATTGTAACAGCCGGGGGAAACCCGCGTGGGGCGCTACCCCATGTGGTATTTCTCGAGCTTGCGCTGCAGCGTGAACCGACTGACCGCGAGCAATTGCGCCGCCCGGGTCTTGTTCCCGGCGGCCTGCTCCAACGCCTTGCGGATCTCGCGCTTCTCGGTCTCCTCGACGAGCGCCGGCAGACTCCGTACGCCCTCGGGGCTCGCCTCGCCGCGCGGCCCGCGCGCCTGGACGTGCTCGCTGAACAGGTCGACCGTGATCCGCTCCTCGGCGAGCGCGACGACACGACGCACCTCGTTCTCCAGTTCGCGCACGTTGCCGGGCCAGTCGTACCCCATCAACCGCGTCAGGACCTCCCCGTCGTAGGAGAGTTCAGCCTTGCCCATCTTCTGGCCGTAGGCGCCGAGGAAGTGATCGAGCAGCGCCGGGATGTCCTCGCGCCGCTCGCGAAGCGGCGGCAAGACGAGTCCGATCACCTTGATGCGGTAGTAGAGATCTTCGCGGAAGTCGCCGGTGTCGACCATGTCGTGCAGGTCGCGGTTCGATGCGGAGATCAGTCGGACGTCGATCGGGATCGGCTCCTTCGCGCCGAGCGGCCGGATCTCCTTCTCCTGCAGCACGCGCAGGAGCTTCTTCTGCATCGAGACCGGCATCTCGCCGACCTCGTCGAGGAAGAGCGTGCCGCCGGACGCGAGCTCGAAGAGCCCCTTCTTGTCCTTGTCCGCACCGGTGAACGCACCGCGCCGATACCCGAACAGCTCGCTCTCGAGGATCGTGTCGGGAATCGCCGCACAGTTCTCCGACACGAAGGTCGCGCCCTTGCGAGGACCGTTGAAGTGGATCGCGCGCGCGATCAGCTCCTTGCCGGTGCCGCTCTCGCCCCCGATCAGCACCGGCACCTCGGACTCGATCACCTTGTCGAGCAGCTTGAAGACCTCGCGCATCGCGCGGCTCGTGCCGATGATGTTGTGGTAGTCGTACTTGTGTTCGAGCTCGACCTGGTTGCGACGGAGCACCGCGCGCACCTGCGACAGTTCGACCTCCTGCGTCTCGACGCGGTCGCGCAGCTCGCGGTTCAGCTCTTCGATGCGGCGGCTCTTCTCGACCTGCTCGGCGACGAGATCCGCGTTGCGGATCGCGACGCCGGCGTGCGCGGAGAGCACCTCGAGGTTGACCTTGTCCTCCTCGGAGAAGATCCCGCGCTTGACGCGGTCGTCGAGGTAGAGCGCGCCGACGACCGTATTCTGTGCGCGAACCGGCACGCACAGCACGCTGCGCAGGCCGAGTTCGCTGACGCTTTGCGCCGCGGACAACCGCGAGTCCTCGCCCGCGTCGACGGTCAGCAACGGCTCGCCGGACGCGATCACCTGGCGCGCGATCGACCGACTGAGCTGTGCATCGTCGGGTTCGACCGAGCCGCGGCCGAAGTTGCGCGCGACCTCGATCTCGAGCCCACTCGATCGCGCGAGCAGCAGGTAGCCGCGGGCGGCCTGGGTCAGCTCGATCGATGCGTCGACGATCAACTCGAGCAGCCGTTCGAGGTTCAGCTCGGCGTTGAGCGCGCGGGCGACCTCGTGCATGCGCAGCAGCCCGGCGCGCTCGCTCGTCAGCCGCGACAGGTCGCGCGTCGCGTCTTCGGTCGGGGAGGCCGCCCGCGGGCGCTTCTCCGAGCCGAAGTAGATCTTGACGTTGCCGATCTCGATCAAGTCGCCCTCGCGCATCACGCGACGGCTGACGATCTGGCCGTTCAAGTAGGTGCCGTTCTGGCTGCCGACGTCGACGAGTTCGTATTTGCCGCCGATGCGCTCGAGCCGGCAGTGAAAGCGCGACGAGCGCGGGTCGCGGATCGTGACCGTGTTCTCGTGGCTACGGCCGATCGTCGCGACGTCCCCGTCGATCGGCACGACGGTGCGCTCGTCTTCCTCGAGCACGATCAGGCTGATCGGCACGGCCGCCTTGGCGCCGGCCGGCTTCGTCGGTGACGTCACGGCACCTCCGGTTGACGACGAGACTCGAATGCCGCACTATTCCCGTGCGGCCCCACCGGCACCCATGAACGCCTTATCCCGTTTTATCGCAGTGGTTTAGATTCCATCGGCGACTGGGTGCCCGCTGGAAGTTTACCGGTCGTTCCGGTCGGTTTGAACCCGAGACGTCGGAAATCGTGCGAAATCGCCCGCCTCGGCTCCTCCAACTCATCACGACGCTCGACCCGGGCGGCGCCGAGCACATGCTGCTCGCGCTCACCGAACGGCTCGGCGGCCGCTTCGATTCGCACGTCGGCTACTTCAAAGGCGGCGGCGGGCTCGCGTCGCGCTTCGCGGCGATCGGCGTCCCGGTGCACGCGCTCGGGATCCGCGGCCGGGCGGACTGGCGCTGCCTGCGGCGAACACGGCGATTGATCCGCACGCTCCGCCCGGACGTGATCGCGACGCACCTGTTCAAAGCCGACACCTACGGCGCGGCAGCGGCGTTCGGCACCGGCATCCCGGTCGTCTGCCACAAGCACAACGAAGACCAGTATCTGCTGCGGCGCCCGATCGGTGCGCTCGGCCGGCTCGTCGCGCGGCGGGCGCGCGCGATCGTCACGATCTCCGACGCGGTCAGTCGCTTCTTCGTCGAGCGCGCCGGCTTCCCGGCCGACAAGCTCGTGCGCATTCACCACGGCATCGCGATCGGCGAACGCGCGGCACCGCTCGACCTCGCCACCGCGTTCGATCTGCCGGCCGACGCGCTCGTGTTCGGCACCGTCGCGCGGTTGACCGAACAGAAGGGCATCGCGACGCTGCTCGACGCGACCGCGCGCGCCGTGCGTGAAGCACCGCGGATGCGGGTCGTCGTCGTCGGGGACGGCGAGGACCGCGCTGCGCTCGAAGCGATGCGCGATCGCCTCGGCCTCACCGACGTCGTGCGCTTCGCCGGCCGACGCGACGACGTCGACGCGATCCTCGCCGCGCTCGACGCGTTCGTGCTGCCGTCGAACTGGGAGGGATTCGGGATCGTCCTGCTCGAAGCGATGGCGCAAGCATGCCCGGTGATCGCGACGCGCGTCGGCGGCATTCCGGAAGTCGTCGACGACGGCGTGACCGGTCGGCTCATCCCGGCCGGGGATGCCGACGCGCTCGCCGACGGGATGCTCGACGTCGTCCGCGACCCGGCCGCGACCGCGCGACGTGTCTCCGCCGCAACCGCACGGCTCGCCGAGCGCTTCTCTCTCGATCGCATGACCGACGAGACCGCGGCCGTCTACGAACGGGTGATCGCATGAGCGAATCGCGTCGACTGCGCGTCCTCGAGTTCATCCGGCCGACGACCGGGGGCGCCGCGCGCCACGTCGAGTTGCTGTCGCGGCTGATCGACCGCGACCGCTTCGAGGTGCACGTCGCGACCAACGACGAGCCGGACGCGGCGTTCGTCCGCCGACTCCGCGACGACGGGGTGCACGTCGAGACGCTGCAGATCCGGCGCTCGTTCCACCTGTTCGACGACCTGCGCGCGCTCCGACGCATCCTGCGCGTGCTCCGCACCGGCGACTACGACCTCGTGCACTGCCACGCAGCGAAGGCGGGTCTGATCGGGCGCCTCGCGGCGCGCATCGCGCGGGTGCCCGCGGTCCTCTACACGCCGCACGGGTTCTACTTCAACTACGGGCTGTCGTGGTGGAAGCGGCGCACGCACATCCGCCTCGAGCGCGCGCTCGGCCGGCTGACGAGCCGCATCGTCGCGACCGCGCCGCGCGAGGGCGCCCAGATCGTCGAACTCGACCTCGCGACGCCGGAGCGCGTGAGCATCATTCCGAATGCCGTCGACACCGAGGCGTTTCGACCCGAGGCCGCAGCGACCGACGCGGCACGCCCGCTCGTGGTCGGAATGGTCGGACGACTCAGCCCGCCGAAGGACCCGTTCACGTTCCTCGAGGCGGCCCGGCTCGTGCTGCAGGATCACCCGAACACGCGCTTCGTGTTCGTCGGCGACGGCGAGTTGCAGCGGCCGGCCGAGCGCATGGCGGAACGGCTCGGCATCGTCGACTCGGTCGACTTCCTCGGCTACCGCGAGGATATCCGGGACGTGATCGCCGGCTTCGACCTGAACGTGCTCGCGAGTTTGTGGGAGGGCCTGCCATACGCGCTGGTCGAGGGCATGGCGCTCGGCAAGGTCGCGATCGGGCCGGACGTGTCCGGGTGCGCCGACCTGATCGAGGACGGTGCGACCGGATTCCTGTTTCCGGTGCGCGACCACGAGACGCTCGCGCGCTACATCGGGCGACTGCTCGCCGACGCGACGCTCCGGGAGCGCATCGGGCGCGCCGGGCGGGCCTTCGTCGAAGAGCGGCACGGCTCGACGCGGTGGATCCGGCGGATCGAGGGGCTCTACGGGACGGTCGCGGAGCAACGATGACGATCGCATGCGCACAGACGGTGCCGCGAGCGGGCGACGTCGCCGCGAACGTCGCGGAGCACGTCGGCCTCGCGGAGGATGCGGCCGATCGCGGCGCGACGGTCGTCGTGTTTCCGGAGCTGTCGCTCACCGGATACGAGTTGGATCAGGCCGATCGCCTCGCGTTCACCGAAGGCGACACGCGACTCGCCCCGCTCGTCGCGGTCGCGCGGGCGCGGGCAATCACGCTCGTCGTCGGCGCACCGGTGCGCGGTCGCGACGCGTTGCACATCGGCGCGTGGATCGTGCGCCCCGACGGTGTCGACCGCTACACGAAGCGCACCCTGGGCGCGTTCCCGGCGGACGTGAACCCCGGCGGCGCCGTGCCGCCGCCGGAACCGAGCGTGTTCGCGCCCGGCGACGACGACCCGCTGATCGCCGTGGGCAGCGCACGGGCCGCGGTCGCGATCTGTGCCGACGTCGGACGTCCGGCGCACGCGGCGCACGCCGCCGAGCGCGGCGCGACGATCTACCTCGCGTCGATGTTCGTGATCCCGGCCGAGTTCGACGAGGCGATGCACCGGCTGCGCGACCGAGCGATGCGTCACGGCATGACCGTCGCGTTCGCGAACTACGGCGGCCCCTCGGGCGGCTTGGCCTCCGCGGGGCGAAGCGCGATCATCGCGCCGGACGGCACCGTTCGCGCGCTTCCGACCGACGGCGCCGCGCTGCTCGTCTGACGCGCAACCGCGGCATGCCGCTCAGGCGGTCTCGCCGCCCTTCGGCTCGCCGAGCAGGGCGCAGACCTTCGGCGTCCGCATCGCGAGCATCCACCCGACGCCGAGTTCGACCGCGAGGCGCACGAAGTCCCAGAATCCGACGTTGCCCGCGAACAGCCGCTGCAGGAACGTCGGCAGCCCCATCACTGCGCTCGCGAGAAAGACGACGCCCGCGATCCGAATGCCGCCGAACACCAACTCGTGACGGTTCATGCGCAAGTTCCTTTCGTCCCGAATCCGCCGGAGCCGATTGGACCACAACGACCGCGCTTGTCGAAGGGGTCCCTCGCAATCACTGCAGGAAGACGACCGCGCCGAGCGAATGCCGCGCCGCTTCCGCGAAGAAGCGGCGGAGGTCGCCGGCATACTCGATCAGGTAGCCGAGCGTGTCATCGTCGTCACTCCTCGCGTGGGTTGTCGTCTTCGACTCGAGCGCCTCCGGTCGGATCCCGGCCCGCCGGCCCTTTCCGCCCTCGCACGGCCGCGACGGCGAAGAGCAGCAGCACGAAGCCGCTGATCGGCGCGACGAGCAGGCCCGCGACGCCGACGAACATCGCGACCGACGAATCGCCGGGCTCGCCCACGGACGCCGTCGGGATCCCCACCCAGCACGCGAGCGACGAGATGACGAACACGACAGCGAGTCCGGTGATCAGCGGCTCGTCGCTCTCCACACGCGTCATGCGAGCGGCTCCCCTACAGTCGTCGACACGGCAGATGGTCCGGCAGCTGGAACGAGCGGCAGTGCGCGAATCGCACCCGCACGACCGGGGCGCGACGCAGCGCATCGCCCAGCAGCCGCTCGAACGTCGAGGCCGGTTGCGGGCGCTCGGGCACGACGATCCGGCGATAGGGACCCGCCCAGTGCTTCCAGTCGAAGACGTAGAGTCCACGACGACCGTACCCCAGCGACGCGTGGTCGTCACCGACGCCGCTCCCCTGCTCGCGGCATCCGGCCTCGGTCAGGTCGGCCTGCAGGATGCCGCCGATCGCCTCCTCGTCCTCTTTCAGTCGTTCGGCGCCGTGCGCGAGCAGCGCATCGGGCACCTCGCCGAACCCCGCGGTCTCGCACACTGCGAGGAATCCGGCCTCGTCGCGCAACAGCCAGTCGAACTCGAACCCGGTGAGTTCGCTGCGCGCTTGGTCGATCCGTTCCTCATCCACCATCGCGATCATCGCTCCGTCTCATGCGTTCGCACGCAGGATCAAGCAGAGGTAGCCGTAGTCGTCGCCGTGCGCCCGGTAGATCGCATGCTCGCGCAGCATGCCCTTGTAGACGTCGAGTTCGCCGTCTCGTCCGATTGCCTCCCTTAGGGAGACGTCGACACCGTCGTAGTAGGCGTGCCAGTCCTCGGGGGGCAGTCGGAACGAGTCGACGACGTCGTAGCCGGCCTCCCGCGCGTCGGCCAGTCGGGTCGCTTCGTCGCGCATGTCCGGGTAGTCGTTCGCGAAGAAGGCCCGTGCCTGTTCGGCCGGGTCGCTGCTGAACCACGTCAACTCGGTCACGACGACACACCCGCGGGGGGCGAGCAGCCGGCGCCACCGACGAAGCGCCGCCTCGAAGCCGATCGCGTATGCGCTGCCCTCGGCCCAGACGAGATCGACGCGGCCGTCGGCGACGGGCGGATCGGCCATGTCCGCGACGACCGGTGCCACACGACCCGCAAGGCCGAGATCGCGCAGTCGGCTACCGAGCGTCGCGAGAAACGGCGCGTGAATGTCGACCGCGAGGATGTGCCCGTCGCTCTCCTCCGCGAGGACGACGGTCGACCCGCCGGTCCCGCAGCCGAGGTCGAGCACGCGACCGGTGCGCGCGCGCTCCGGCAACGACCGAAACGCACGTCGGGTCGTTTCACTGCTGCCCGGTCCCTGCCGGGGCGTGCGCTCGAACACCTCGAACAGTCGCGTCAGATCGTCGGGCGACACCGCTCGAATCCGATCATGCTATCGCTCCCCGCTCGTTCCTCCGTCGGTCGTGTCACTCAGTTCCAGGTGAGCAGCGACCTCCCGGTTCACCGGATACACGTCCTCGCGCGGGACCCACAGCGCCTCGTGCGACGGCGACGCGATGTGCTCGCGCTGCTCCGCGACGAAGTCGCTGACGTCCTCGATGTCCAAGATCCACTCACGACTGTATCGAGCCACGGCCTCGCCCCGCAAGCCCAACTGCACGGCGCGGCGATCGAGCTTCTCCCCGGTCGGCGAGTGGTCCGGGTCCCACTGCAGGCGCACGTCGGAGGTCGCCAGTCGTTGTCGCCACGCGTCGTGCGTCCCGTAGACGCCGGGACGAAAGGCCGAATGCACGGACGCCGCGAGGATCGCGTCGAATGCGGAGCGCCGCAGGCGGACGGCAAGCACGACCTGCTGGCCGTCGCTCTGCCCCCATTGGCTCCGGTGCATCATCCATAGAAAGCCCGGCTTGATCCACGTCATCCGGTCGAGCTTGAAGGCGCCACCGAAGAAGCCATTGCGCGCCGCGAAGTGCCCGATCGCGGGCCGATACGCTTGGTAGACGACGACCGCGTCGTCGTCGAATTGCGCGAAGACGACGCGCCCCGTTGCCGGCCAGCGATCCCGTTGCGCCGAGTAGCGGTCGATGCGCAGCTTCAAGTCAGCGGCCATCTACCGCGACTGTGCGAAGAGCTCACGGAGCGCCTCGCCCTTCCAGACTTCGGGAAGACGCGAGTCCGGCGAAGCACCGCGCTGCCAGTAGCGGACGTGGATGCCGTTCCCCACCAGTTCCTCGAGCGCCGTTTTCTCCGCGGCGAGCGTGTCCTCCGCTTCGAACGTCTTCGTCGCGCTCGCGCCTGACGAAGCGGGCGTCCAACCGAGTCGCGCCAGCGTCGTTGCGACGAACTCCGCTCGAATGCTCGGCGACTCGAACGTGACGAGGTATGCGGCCATTCTCTATCGACTCCCGATCCAACCCGCCTCTGCAAACGCGCGCTCGATCATCTCGTCGCCGGGAACTCCCGGCGTGCCTGGCTTCGCGCCAGGATACACGCGTCAGGTGAAGCCCGCCGGGCTCCCAAGTCGTGCGTGCGGTTCGATGTCGAGTCCGTTGACCAAGATGGTGGGACTCCCGTTGAGTTCGGCAAACGACGGATCGAGCGTGTCGTGCACCAAACGGGTCTCGACCGCGACCTCGAGACCGAGATCGCGCGCAACCGTCTCGAGCCTCGCGACCGCGAGACTGCCGGCGCTTCACCCCGGCGACATGATCACGATGACCTCGTACGGCTCCGTCGTCGGCGCCACCGGCGTCGAGCATCCCGCCAGACCGAGGACGAACAACAGCGGCATACAATGCTGCATGGCCGTCCGCTCCAGCCCGTAGGTCATCGGGTCTCGTTCTCCAGGTCGTGGAACGCGCCCGGCTCGGTATCCACGAGGTCTGTCGCGATCTCATAGCCAGCCGGCAAGCCCGAGAGGCCGCGTAGTTCCAAGTACTCTGGGAGGGCGCGCTCGTCAACGCGCACGACGCCGCTTCCCGCCCAGTGACGGTCCCGCCCGTCCTTCCTGGGACCCGAGACCCAGTACTCGTCTCCGGTCTCGATGCAGGAGTGGTTGCCGGAAACCCCGCCGCCACGCTTCAGCGCTCGCCCGTTGAAGTAGACGGTCACGCCCGACTTCGACAGCGTGGCATACCCGATCCAAGCCGGCCCGCAGTCGTTCTGCCCCGACTTCAGCTCAACGTAGAGGAGTCTCTTCCGTGGCACGTCTTGTTCCTGTCGTGAGTGGTCCGTCTACGGCACCCGGTTCGCAGGCCCGCGAGCATCGAGCGCGGAACTGACCTTGACCGTCCACTCCGAATCCGTCGGTTCGACGACGAGCACAGCGAACCCGTGTCGCTGCCCTTCGATCGCGACACCGGGCGAGTCGTCGACGAGCAAGTCGATCCCGAACGCTGGCGGGTACTTCGACACCCCGCGTAGCACCGGCGCGTGCTCGCGAAGTGCCACCACGTGTCGATCCTGGTTCACGACGCCACCGAGTCGAACGCCGAGCACTCGAAACCACCACCGTACGTAACGGGGCGAGCGCGTGGACGTCGTGTAGATCCACACGTCGTGGCCGTCACGAACGAGGTCGCGAAGCAGTGCCACTGCGCCGGCTCGAAGCGCCTCCGGAAACAGCCGCCGAAACACCGGAAAGGCACGTTCACACCCGCCCGCATCCGGCACCAACGTTCCATCGAGGTCGAACGCTACTCGCACGGCCCTGAGCCCGGCAACGCTCGGTGCACCGACTCTATCGCATGGTACGCATCGCCCACCCCGGGCAGGGCGGCCACCGTGAACCCGCGGCGCTCCAGCATGTGTTTGAGCCTCGGGTTCGGCGCGGCGCAGGTGACAGCGTGCACGATCCACTCGATCTGATCGAGCCCTTCGCGTGCAGCATAGCGCTGCGCCAACGAGCCGAGCGTGGGCAAGACGCCTTCGCCGCCGCCGTCGATATGAGCAAGTTCCAGAATCAAGCGAGCGTCACGGCAGCGGAACTCCCCGAGCACCTCGGCGCTGCCGACGCGAAAGACGACCGGTTCGCCGACGAAGACCAGTGCGTCGAGATCGCCCGCGGGGACAGCGAGGATCTCGTCGGCGGTGAATCCCTCGAGCAAGACCGTTCGACGTGACTGCACTTCTTCGTCCTCATCTGCATTGGCCGAATCGCGCGCTGAGTTGCCCGGCGACTCAGTCCTGAAACACCGGCCAAGTCACGGTGACCATCACTGCAGCAGTCACAGAGAGTGCTGCGGCGGTGACGTGCGAGAATCTCAACCACGAGCACCCCTCCTTGGGCCACGGCCGAAGCAGGACTGCAACGCAGACTGCCGCCGACGCCAAGATCCCGACGGTGAAGCCGCCCCAGCCCGCGTGCACCCACGGGATGTCGACCCGGAAACTCGAGAGCACGACACTCACAATACCGAACATCGGCAGTGTAGATGCGGCCATCATGACCGCAAGGATCAGCGAACCCTCGTACGCGTTTCGGCGCAGACGGACGAGCGCCATTGCCACGACCGCGCAGTGAGCAGCTGCGATTCCTGCCCACGGCACATGAACTGCCCAGATCAGCTGGTCAACCGTCACGTGCGAAGCGCTCGATCGAGCGGATGCCGGCTTCCATCCTCTGTCGCGCAGAACTGTTCGCGGAGTGCACCCGCACCTCCGGTGGTTTGAACCCACGAAGCGCGACGGCCTCCTCGAGCCACACCACCACATCGTACCCCGTGCCCCGCTCGTCGTCACCGAGATCGTGGTCGAGGCTCAAGTGTGTGACCTCGCCGGATTGCAGGAGTGCGATCGCCTCGTCCGGCCAACGCACGAGATGCCACCCTGCCGGAGCGGGTCGCTCGTCGTCGAGGAACACCTTCACGGACAGCGATTCACGGGCGAGTCATGCCGTCGCTCAGGCGTCAATCGAAGCCCCTTGCTCTTTCGCTCCGCTCTCCGCGCACGCAACCAGCGAAGCGGAAAGCAGTCCGGCACCGATCATTACCGAGCCGGCGACAAACCCCGACGTCCCCGCCGTGATGTCTGCCATGCTCCGCGAGCCGAGGTAGATGAAGCTCAGCACCATCCCCGCTCCACCGGCGCAAATGCTCGCGACCGACCCGACAAGACACAGCTTCTGAAGATCACTCCGCGCCATGCTCTGGCTCCTCTGCTCTCCTGGTCCAGCATCGACTCGGGGAATCGCGGTCGGCAGACCGGCTCCGTGCCGTTGTATCACAGGACACGACCATCATGCACAGCGGCCGGGTGGGAACCCGCTGACCGAACCACCTCGCGAGACCACGGCGGATCAGACCGTCGCGCCGCACTCTGCGCACTGCCGCGCCTCGGGCGTCCTGAGCAGCCTGCCACATGCCTCGCAGGGCGGCCCGCACAGCGAAAGCCGATGATGAAGAAGAGCGAGGTGATTCGTCTCGCGGAATCCCGTGACGCGCTCCCACTCGTCGAGCGCTGGCCTGAAGACCACCTGCTTCCACGCATCCACGTCGGTCGCTGCGAGTGGATCGCTCGTGCGCCGCTTCAAGTCCTGCCAGCACGCCCGCCACAGTGGCTCGAACCGCCGCCACTCATCGTCGTCGAGCATGGGCACGTCGCACTGGCAGCGCCAGCAATACACGGTCTTCATCGAGGTCACCCGTCTACTCGGGGCTCTTCCCGACGAGCGGTCGATTGTCCGTCGGCACGAACGCTCTCCAATCTGTCCCGGACCGTTAGTCAGATGACTTCGTCGGCTCGAAGCACGAATGTGGAACCGTTCTCAGCGGGCACCCAACCCCGCTCGATCGCCGCTCGAATGAACCGAGCGACATCCTTGGGTGTAACGACAACGGCATCGACACCACACCAGCTGTCCGGTCGCGGTGCGCTGAACTCGACTGTCATGCGACTGCCGCCTCGCTCCCGTTCGACTGCAACCACCAAGCCCGACGCCGCCAGCGCCTGTGTGTAGGTCGGTCTCGGCCGGACCCGCCAACGGTAGGACTCGTTGTCAACCGTGATCGTCCGGGATCCCTTCCTTCGCAATGCCATGCGTCTGTTTCCCGTGGGCGCACTACGAGTGAGCGCGAGTTGAACAGCCGCGCTACGGGTGCCGAGTCGTCCTCGCGTATGCCTCGACCAGTCGGCTCGCGCGGCGTGCCACCCCGCGCTCCCAGATCCTACCCGTCTCGATCCACTGCCGATAGTGAATCACCTCGTGCGACACGGAGCACAGGAAACTCGCAAGCGCGTCGTCGCGACCGAGTTCCGTCCGGAGTTGGGGGTAGTCGCCCGTTGCGACGCGGATGTAGGGCTCTTCGGCACGATTCCACGGAGCGAAAAACGAGGCGGACACGATTTCACCGTGCGACGTGGGAAACGTGGCTCCGGGCAGCAGATACACGGGCACGCGGACCGGGAACTCGAACGTGGTGCGGAGCCACGCGGCATATCGCACGACGGCTCGGCGAACCACGGGATGGCCTCGGCTCCCACGGATTCTCAGACCCGTCCTCATCGCGAATCCTCACTGGTCCAACGGAGTGCGGCGGGGCGAACCCCGGACCGACTCCAAACGGTAGGTCAGACGCCCCTTCCGCCGTGGTCGCCGAGTCGTGCAAGCTCAGTTCGCATGCTGCTTACCTCACGGAGGAGCGGTTCGATTCGGAGGCGACGTTCCAGGAGCATGTATGAGGTGGAGACGACAAGCACCCCCACGGCCGGAGTCAGTGCCTCACCGCCCGTCCCGCGAAACATCGGCAGGAACAGTGAGAACATGCCGCACGCAGTACACGCGATGACTGCGACCAGAGAGGTGGACTGCTTGGCGAGCTTGGCAATCCGCTCGCGGTCTGTTTTCTCGTTGACCATCACTCCTCCAGCACGTTTCAACGGATGCGAGACACCCGCACTCAAGCGTAGTACTTGAAGAACTCGACTTGGATCGACGGCGTCACGCGGATCCGAACGCCATACGGGATCACGGAGTCCCCATCATACCTGTCGCCGAAGAGCCGGCCGGCTGCGAACTCCAGGAACTCGCCACGCTTGTCGGTGACGCGGCGGCACGCGTCGCATTCCAGGAGACGACACTCGACGACCGGCGGCCCCACGCCGTCCCGAAACACCGAGACGTGGACATCGCCAATGTGCTGGAAGACGGTCAGACGCAGCTGCATCCCGTCTCTTGCCACCGTGTACGTGTGACTCACCGCGTACTCCGTGACGACAGGCTCCGCCTCCAAGCACGTCATCACGTCGACCGGGTCCCACTTCAACATCTGTCTCTCCGGATCGTCGACCGACGTGACGAGGTCTCGCCCGCCCCCAAGCGTCGATCAGCACGAGTGGCTCCCACGCTTGAAGCGAAACTGCAGTAGGCCGAGCGTACTGCAATCCTCACCCTCATGCTCCTCGAGGAACACACACAACGCGAGCGCCTCAGCGTCCGGCATTTCATCAACATCGATCAACGCGGGCTGGCCATGCGCGTTCGAGTAGTATCCATGGTCCAGGAAGTCGCGCCAGGCTTGCTCCTTCTCGAACACCTGTGACGGCACGCCGCACGCGAGAAGCCTCTTCCTGTGCGAGATGACCCAGTGGGTCCACTCACAACTCGCTGCCTTGTCACGTCGGTAGCTCAAGCCTCGCCTCCATCAAGGTCCCCGGATCGTCACCGAGGCGCCTGCCCGACGCAGCAACGACCGAACGTCTACGTATCGTACGCTCCGTCCCAGGGTGGCGTGAAGGCCACGTGGTTGCCTGGCTGCAGTTCGACCCACTCCGACCCCTCGAACGTCGTGTAGATCAGGCCGAAGGTCACCCCCTCACGCTCCAAGCCGAAGGGTGCGACCTCGATCGGCGCGATGACGAACGACCCGAGCGCGTTCTCGTGGACCTTGATCGCCTCCTCGTACGCTTCGTCTGTCAGGGTGGCACGGGGTCCGAGATCGGTGATCTTCGCGTCCCGGAACGTGCCGTCCGGATTCCAGCGAAAGGTCGCGACGTATTCGCTACCCGGGTGATGATCCGTCCGCCCCACAAACAAGCCGGTGAGGAAGAACTGGCTTCCATCCGCAGCCCTGCCGGCACGTTCGATCCTGTAATCGTCGGGGGCGATTCGGATCCGCTGTGGAGCAATCTCGTTGTTCGGGGTCACGTATCTGTCCGCCCACATCGTGCGACGAACGCCTCGATCCAATCTCCGTGAGGGTTTGCGCGCCAGAACTCGGCGAGGCGTCGAAGGTCGTCTCGCCACTCGTGGTAGGACTCCTTCACCGCGCCGACAAAAGCCGCGGTTCCTCCGAGCACGGCGTGCTCCTCGTGGGAGAGCAGGACACCCCACGCCCCACTCGCGGAGTAGAGCGCGTTCTCGAGAAAAACAGGAGTGCTCACATACTCGGCGTAGGTGGGCAGCTGGCAGCTCCAGTCGTCGACGTGCTCTCCCGACTCGCGCGGGTCGAACGCACCGCGTGCCCGCTCGGTGTGCGAGATGAAGAACTCGTCTTCGCCAAGGCATCGAATCCCCGCGAGGACTGCAGAGTATTGTGCTTCGGTCAGACGGTAGTTCGCCGTTGGATAGAAGGCGATGACCTGCGAGATGCGCGGCTGAAACGGCGCACCGAACGCGTCTCCGGAATCGAACACGGCGCTCCAGAGTGGCTCCAGGACGCGAGGGTCTTTCACCGCTGATATGTGAGTCATGGCACTCGAATCGCGCATGTGCGCCTCTAGTTCCGTCAGTGCCCGGAGCAGCTCCGGCGACAGCATCCGCCGAGCCTCGACGCTATTCGCATCCGTCGCATCCAGCCGGTATCGCCCGCGAGTTCAGCCTGCCAACTTCTGCACGAGCTCCTCGACGCCGCTTCTCCAGCGAGGGTATTCCTCAGCGCTCTCCGACCAGAGCTCGTTCAATTCCGACTCGGCCTTCAGCACGCGCGCGGCGCCCCTCGCCGCCGGCTCGGCCAGTGGTCGCACATCGGCAACGTCGAGTTCCGTGATCAGCTCCAGCGCATCTTCGGGCACGCCCGCTCGCGGACCACTGAGCACGGCCGCCACGATCTCCGCGGCGGCCAGGGTGGCCACGCAATCGTCAAGCTCGAGGTAGCCATCAGCGGTCGCATCGACGATCGATCGTCGTAGAAAGGCGACGCGATCCTCGGACTCGATCATCTCGCCGAGCCAATCCAAAGCGGTGTCGCCGTCGAAGGTGCCGTGTCCCCACGTTCCCATCTGCCTTCTCCCGGTATGGTTCGCCCACATACGTGAGCGGCGACCCGAAGGGCCGGCCATCTCTCGTCGCGGCCAGTCTGAACGATCGGCACTCCGCGGCTCCGCTAGTATATTGCCGAGTACCACGGGCCCCACAAGTGCCTGACGCTCTCGATGCTGCCGCGATGCCAAATCCAGTCTTCCTCGTCACCGTCGAGCCGCAGCGTTCGCGAGGGATCGTAGACGACGTTGAACGTGTCCAACCAGTTGTCCCACATCGGATACCGGATCACGATTCGGCCCTTGTAGCGCGTGACCCCGTAGGCACTCTTCGCGGTGTCCTTCTCCCCCCGAACGATCGCCTCGAACTCATCCATCCGTCGCCAAACGAAGCTCTTGGCCGGTAGATCGCTTCGGAGCATGGCAGCGTTGAGGGCGATCACGGCTACTACACCGATCGCGCGAGCGAAGGCGGACCGCCGACTCGACTGCCGCGCGATGAGCAACTGCAGGGCTCGACCGAGGAACCACAGCGGGGCCGCCAGGGTGGTCAAGACCGCCGCGATCTTGACCAGCACGCCGAGGCCGCTCAGCCCCAAGTCGAATCCAAAGAACGCAGTCAAGATGATCGAGACGAGGGCGCAAGCCGCTACAGCCAGATCGATCCACGGCAACGCTCGGCCCAGGGCGGCGACCGCTCGCTGCGCTGACGGCTCGTCGAACTCGATCCACTCTTCCACGGCAGCGTGACGTCTCCAAGAAGTGAACGCCGTCCGACGGCTCTCCGGCTCAGCGGCGGGGCGAGGCCTCGCCGCTTCCTGCAGCGACGCCATGCACCAGCGTATCGCGTCGATCTGCGCGCGTCACGAAGAGCCCCACGAGCACGCAGCTCGCGAACGTATACAACCACACGCCGGGAAACCGCTCGAGCCAGAACGCTCGGATCCAGGACTCACGCTGAAACACACTCCAAACGGAGTGCAGTTCTTGCGCCGTTCGCAGGTCGAGTAGCACCCCCTCCTCGAGGTGCTTGGCGATGGTCTGTCCGATCTTGTTGTTCACCTCCGACACCCCTTCCAACAAGGTGGCGCCAGCCGAGACCACGCACGACACGATCGCAGCGACGACCAGGACGCGCAGCATGGCCGTGCTCTTCCGTCGTTCGCGTGGCGGCTGGCGCTCCGCTGACGGTGCGCCCGGCGAAGGCGGCGCGGCGCGGTTCGGCAGCCTCCACTTCGCCCGGCCGCCGAGGAGGGAGAGAACTGCAATGCCGAGGTTGAGTGAGGCGAGAAACAGGTGGATCCTCCCGAGCGGCTGGTGATGGAAGGAGATGTAGAGGGCCCGGGCACCCTGGTGGTAGAAGAACGCGGATGCACCGAGGAATGCAGCGACCACCGACAACCGGGCGCAGAAGCCTCGCACGCTCGTCGCGGTAACCAGACAGTAGAGCGCAGCTGCGCACAGGAGCAGCACCAAGCCGTCCACCAACCGATGGTTCGTGAACGCTCCCGAGTAGAAGCCCCAGCAATTCCAGCCATGGACTACGTGCACCCCGGCAATCCCGATGTTCAGCGCACACAACACCGACAGCAGTGTCCACTGAGGAATCGTCAGCGCGGGTACCATGTTCGTGCTCACCCTAGCGTGATCTGGTTCGGCGACGAGGCGCACACTCGGCCGTGCACGCTCGGGGCCGGTAGCGTGTCGCTACCTCGCCGAGAGTCGCCACGACTCACCGGCTTCGCACGCTATCTACTACGCCATCGACGAAGTACTGGTACGTCCGCGTCTTCCAATAGTCGACGAACGCGTGAAGATCCTCGCTCGTATTCGGGTAGTGATCGCGCACCGCTCGCATGAACGGCTCGTTCCCGGCGACTTGAGCATGCTCGCTGTCGTGATCGACGAGCACGGCCCAGAGCCCCTGCGGCGAACAGAACGTGCTGTCGTCCAGCAGCGTGATCGACTCGTACGCTCCGTATCCGTCCGCCACGCCTACTTGCCAGTGGTCATCGGCCAGCTTGTCTTGCCTCGGCGTGTAGTTGAGCAGGACCGCGGCTGCGCCGGAGTCCGAGACGATGATCCACTCGTCTCCGACCGCACGAGCGCCAGCGAGCACAGCCGCGTAGTGCTCCTCCGAGAGAAGCGGCGTTCGAACCGGGAAGAAGAGGGCCCGTTCCTTCAGGCGAGGGCGAAACGGGTCTTGGGACGGGTTGTTTCCCTGGAAGACGCGCGTCCACATGCTTGCTAGTTCTTCGGGTGGGAGCCTCATCAGCGCTGTGCGCTCTCCTTCGCCTCACGAAGCTCTGCGGATTGTCGACGACCCAGAAGCACTCTACCACATGCCGCCGCGCAGGGAGCGGATGACACGAGGCACGTAGGCAGTCCGGTCTACACAGAACTCGAGATGCGTCTGTCCCGCGCCGGTGGCTTGGTGCAGTGCGGACGCTGGCTTCGAGGACGGCCTGGCCGGAGTCCCCCGGCTCGCGCGCAGCCCTTCTCACCGATGGTCCAGTTCCGGACACGCCCTCGGCCAATGAGCTACCAACCCATCACCGCGGGCAGCCTTCGGAACCCGGCGTCGAACAGCGTCCAGAGATTCGCGAACACGCAGGCAGCCAACACCAGAGCAGCTGGAGCGGGCACTCGCTTCCATATCATCACGGCCACTGCGGTGGAGAGCCCGCCGCATACGAGGGCCTGGACGACAACCCAGCGGTAGTCGTTGCCCGCGATCGTGAGGGTGTTGATCATCAATGCGTAGGCGGACAGCAGCAACACGAGCGTGTATGCGAGTCCAATGATCCCGGAGCTTCTGGCTGAGTCTCGGCGTTCTGGCATCGACGACATCCTGTTCCGTCCAACGCGTGACTCCAGCCGCGGGCTAACCGACTCCCGGGTCGCGGCTCGCATCCAACCAAGTCCCAACGGCCCATGCCAAGCGTCGCCAGGACGGCGCATCCGGGAACTCGACACGCCGTGGAACGGACTCGAGTCCCAAGGCCAAAGCCCGGGAGTGCCCTGGCTGCGCCACGAGAGCGATGTAGCGACCCTCGGTGCGCAGGTAGACTCCGATCAGGACAAGGGCACCTTCTCCGCACGCATCGTCGGCGAGGTGCAGAAGGCGCTTTCTCCGCTCCAACATCGACGGAAGCGACACATCCCCAGGACGGCTCGTCTCGAGATCCACGGGATCACGTGCCGCGATCCACTCGCTTCCGCGGGTCTGGGTTTCCAAGTCGGCGACGTCCATTCCCGCCTTCGGCATCACGTCGAACTCCGTGCCGCCAAGCGCGAAGTACGGCTGCTCATCCTCGAACTCGAACACGACTTGACCAAACGACTCGGCGACGCGACGCAACTGGAACGGCCAACTCGCAGACACGGCTCGCTCGTCGCCCTCGACGCCGAACTCGTGGAACAGATAGAGATTCGTCTCTGTCTCCAGCTCGGACATCGTTCCCGTCTCCGTTCGCCGATCAGGCACTCGGCCAGATCGGCTCGTCGTCCTCCGAGAAGAGGTGACCGAAGCACACTGCCGACAATCCGTCGCATTCGAACTGCAGTTCCAAACAGCTGTTCGGGAATGCGTGGCTTTCCCAATCCCCGTAGTCGTCTACCTCGGACGCTTCGCCGAGTCGCTCTTGCAGGAATGGCAATACGACCTGCGACGACTGATCATGCAGGCGCCAGCCAAACAAGAGCAGGCCCGGGTTCCTGCAGCTGATCCAGTGAAGTCGATCGCCTCTGAACCAGAACGTACAACGCATCTTGTAGTAACACGCGCGATGGTCGCCGTCGTCGGACTCGTATTCCTTGTCGGCGGAACCCAACTCGTCCTGAAGTCGCGCGGGACTCCATCCGAACACGATGCTGTCAAGGCCTCTACCGATTATCGCTTCCATCGCTACTCGCTGGTGTAACGGAATGCGCCAGCGCCACGCCCTCTCTGACGCCCGCAGGAGCTAGGTGACCTCGCCGTTCGACCAATCACTGTCGGATCGCAACCCGGATGGGATCGCTGCGATCGCGGCGGCTGGACCTTCAACATTGTAGATGTCTACGCAGCAACCGCATCCCTCGTTCTCGGAAACGTGTGTGAGCATCGAGCGCCAGTCGGCGAACCACCGCTTCGCTGCCTGGACCTCTTCGCCGACGTCCAGAGCGACGATGATCGTTGCCCTTGTCCGCAAGTCATCTTGCCTACCCGTCATCGCTCGCCCACATTCGCTCCAAGAACGCGTGCGCATCAACCAACGCTGAGGCGACCCGGCCTCGCACACTGTCCGTCGGGTTCACGGTGATCACCACGAGACCCCGCCACGTGTCGATGAAGGACTCCGCTGGGCACGCCGTGGACAGAAGGAAGCAGAGCGCTTCGTCCAGTGACTCATCGTCATGCCACGTCGTCATCACCACGGTATCGGCTGATGGGTTTGGGTCCGGAATCGCCCGTACTTCGTCAATGACGTCATGTACATGCTTGCATCGCGGCCCCCATGTGCAGAAGTAGGCGCATCCTGCATCCAGCATCGTACGGGCCGCGTTCGCGATTCTCTCCGAGTCAACGCCTCGTGCGTCCGCTGTCAGGAGGGTCACGAACGACCCCGCGGGCCAATCCAGCTCGGGCGAAATCCAGCAGAAGTCGGGCACCTCGAGGAGGTGCACTTCTCGACCATACACGGAGCCCACCTTCACGAACCCGTTCATCAGCGACTCGTCCATGCTGAGCGAACGCGCAGGAGCGACGAAGTCGCAGGCCGGCCAGAACCCCGGATCTTCACGACTGGCCACCTTCCGCCAGCTTGCGCTTCAACTTCGAGACGAGACGCGCTTTCTCGCGTTCAAACGACTCGCCATCGATCGTCGCGCCAGGCTCGCCGAGCACCGAAACGCCGGACGGAACGTGGGTGATCCGTAGCTGGCTGCCCCTACCGGGGCCAAGCCACACCTTGTCGATCCGCAGTTCCGTCGGCTCCACGCCCCTCTCCTTCAGCCGATGTAACGGGTGCGGTCGACTTGGCACAAACCGCACGCCAGGCATGCGAGTGACCCAGGCTTCAATCCCGCGCGAAGATCGCGACGAGCCCGATCGCGAGAAACACGAAACTCAACGCGCTGATGATCAACAACTCGACGGAGACCTCTCCTTGCGCCAGCGCGACGACCACGAGGATGCTACTCGGAAGACCCTGCATGACGAAGAAGGCCCCGAGACCTCGGCGAAGTGTGTTTGTACGGCTCATAGTTCCATGATACGCGGGTCGACGACCGCCAGCTACTCCGGTGCGCCGCGCCTGCGTTTGCGCTGCCACTTCGCGAGGAACTCTGACCAGGCGGCCTCGAACTCCTCGCGCGAGATCGCCTCGTAGTCCTTACTCGGAAACGTCATGTCCTCATCCGTCCAGAACCCCAAGTTGCGCCCGATGGGGCCGGCGACGACGGGTATGCCGTGCTCGTCGAGGCCCACTTCCCGAACAGGGAAGTCTTGCTCGGTCTCGAGATACCAGCAGCGAACGTCATCGTAGAGCGCCTCAAAGTCGGGATTGCCGCGCGGGATGAACCAAAGGAGAGCGAGCACCAGCCGCTGCATGAACGCAGCGGACTTGCCCACTGGTTGGCACGGTTCAGTCGCGAGGGTCGTCTTGACGTATTCCACACCACGGCCTCTTTCGCCCGACGCAATGCGGGTCAACGGCCAGACGATGCCAAGTCCCCACGCAACCGCGGTTCCGTGGCTTCAACAACGCACGCACAGGCTAGCACTCAGAGACTTCCGCGGACAACCATACACCCGCACTTCGGTCCGCGAACGGGTTGTCTCTCGAGTTCAGCCTTCCGGCACGTCCAGGCAGCGGTGGCTGCCAACCGGACGGTGAGTCATCGCCGGTGTCGAGTCGCCATGCACGCCACCCGGCCTCCGTCTTCTCGAGGACTGGCAACACCTCCACACCCGCCCCAGCGGCGTATCGCCCCTTGGCCCGGGTGAAACCGGGGCAGTGCGGGGCAAGCAGGCGCGCAACCGTGTTCCTGGTCAATCGTCGACGAGATTCGGACTCGACGACGAGTTGGCTGACTACAACCAGAGCGTCGCGCGAGCGGCGGCTGATGGAGATCTTCACTCGCGGCATGACTCATGCACTTCCTGTGTCCACACTCCCACGGATGGGCAGGGTTCCGCTCCGGGCGCGTCCGACGAACCGAGAAAGCTCGGCCTCCGTCACGAGCACGCTGTCAGACTCACTCCAGCCGCCTTCTCGACGGTAGCCAGCGTACCAACCGGTGTGCCCACCTTGAGTCGGAAGGTAGCACATGAGCGCGCCGCGCGCGTTCGGTGCACTACGACCGCACCACCAGAAGAGCGCCGTGTTCGGAAACACGAGACTCAGGCGACGGGACTTGTTCTCGGGGCTGCTCTGAGGAACGTGCACGGACTGGTCGAGCGCGGCCGCATCGAAGGACGCCGTGTCGCTGTCGCGCACGAAGCGGCTCTCAGAAACGACGCGGGAAGGAACGAACGGCGGAACCGGAAGATCCTCGCGACGATGCACACCCAGTGCACCCAAGGTCTTGTGCGAGAAACCAAGCCACTTCGATCCGAACCAGTTGTCCACCTTGACGGCGATCACGTCGTGTATTCGGTGAGTTTCAACCACACCGCTGATCACCGCTTCGACGGCGGAAACAAAGTGCTCGTCGTCATCTCGATCGACTGGCAGCTTGATCATCCGACCTGATCCTTGTCCGACTCATCAACTGGGCCGAGCAGCGGCCCGCGATCCTCCCCGCTCCCGACCGTAGGTTAGACCGCCCGCTGGTGCAAACACTTCCAGTCCGCGGTGCCGACTTCTACGGGGAGCCACCCGTGCTCTGGAGATCCGAACGAAACGGTGACTTCAGCCATGCGTTCGGGCCAGCGTCGCTCGCGCACCGACCTGGCCGTGCATCCTATCGAGCGACGTCACGAACCCATCAATGGCCGCGGCTTCCACCGGCACCGAGAAGTCCGATGACTGGGTGCGTCCTGCGACGCTCTCGTCAGCACGTAGGACCAGGTCGACGATCGCGGCACCTGCGGGACTCGCGCATCGAAGCCGGAGCCGTGCGCCGCCGCCGGCGCAAGACGGATCGAACGTGCCGACCTCGAGTGCGCGCGTGTCGGAACTGTCGGACGGAAACCCGCGAAACAGAGCGGCGATCTCCGCGAGCTGCCCCTTTCCCAGGTACACGCTGGCCTCGCCACTGAACCGACCGTTTGCGCCGCGAATGCGGACCTCGTCGATGTCATCGTCGAACCACAGGAACTCGATCTCGATGCCGTTGATCAAAGAAGCTCCTGCCAACCAAACGGATTGCGGCTCGTCGAAAGGTTAGGGAGCCTCCCGCCAACGCTCCGCGATTCGCTCATACGCACGATCTGCGATGCCAGCGTCATCGTCGCACGACAGGTAGATCACGTGCAAGGCGCTCAAGCCTATCTCTTCAGCCAATCCTCGCTCATACCCGCCCGTCTTCACCGCGGGTCAGACGCCTCTTCGATCTCGACTCCCTCGGACCGGGAACTCCTCCACGATCGCCGAGCACTGCCGCGCGATACCCGGCAGGTGGCTCTGGTCGATCACAAACGAGAACCGGTGCGCTTGTGCAATGTGATCTGGCGTGATCTCCACTCGTGCGGCGATGTGCCCCAACTCGTCGGACGTCTCGAGAGCGAGTCGCAGCTCGGGTTCGAGAGGATCCAAGACAGCCGACTTGGCCTCGTCGCGGTGTACCGCGAGACAAGCGTCGCCGAAGCGCAAGACATCGGTCACCATCAAAATCGCACCCTGGGCCCACACACTCGCGCCCGACGCGCCACAGTGAGCCGTAGCGCGGAGCCAATTGCCATCGTCGTAGTCCTCGGACTCCGGAAACTCGCGCCCGTGCACCCACAGTTGAAAGCCAGCAATGCTCAGATGTGGCTTTCCGAGATCGGCAGGCGTCACTTTCTTGCTCATGACTCCGTGCATCCAACGGAATGCGACTCAACGGCAATCAGACGGGCTACCGGTACTCACCCGGCCGCAAGCCCGCTTGTCGAATCTGCACGTCTGTCGCGGGGACGAAGCTGGAGAGCTTCAAGCTGCCGCAGGACGGACAGTCAGCCTCCTCGGACGACTCGGCAACTTCGCCGATGTCGTGGATATCGAGAAACACGCTGCCCTCCTCGCAGCAAATGGCGACGAGCCTCGCGCACTTCGGACAGGCGCAGAGCATCAGCGCATCGCCTTGCTCGCACTCAGGGCAGAGCTGCTGAAGCGTCCAGGTTGGCCTTCGGATCTCCATCACGCCTACTCCGTCCAACCTCCGAAGTCCGCACGAGCGCACGCTGCCCCAAGCGTAACGAAGCAGCGCATTCGCGCGGGCTCATGTCATCGAGTCTGACGACGCAGCTGATATCCCACGAACGAGGGCCTCTCGGTATTCGGGGTCCTTCTCGTTCCACAACGCCCAGCCATTCTTCAGATCAAGACGGAAGAACGCCTCGAAATAATCCCGTTCGCTGTCTGACTCGCCATCATGCCCGAACAGCTTGATCGTGGTCGGACCCGAGCGCAAGTCCACGGTGACGTCGTGTAGAGCAATCGCGGTGAAACTCGCCGCTTCGACCATGCGATTGCCGGTGACCCGGAGGCCGCAGAGGGCCTCCAATGCGGCCACGAGACGATCGCTTTCGATGCCTGAGCGAGCGAACTGAACGCCTCCTCGGTACACGCGGTCGGGAACGAGTTCCATGTTGGAATCGAAGCCGCCCCGTATTCCGTCCAACACCACGGCATCAAACCCCACCTCCCTTCCCTCCTGCTCGGCCGCTAAGTGAATGCGATGCCTGCCGGCCACACACTCATGGTCCTGGATCCTGAAGACGCAGTCGACAAAGCCGCCATCGGAGAACTGACCGAGAATCGGAAGGCCCGTAGAGCCGGAAACGACATCAACAGGATCTTGGTGGTCGTTCATTTCTGTTCGCTCGAAGGGTCGCGGTGACGCGGCGACGCGCCGGTCCGTGTTGTACTACTCGTGGACGTAGGCCCAGTTCCCGATTCGCTCGACGGATCCGCCATAGATGTGACGAGGGTACTGCTCCGTTGGCCAGTAGAAGAAGCTGTCCCAGTTCAACGGGCCGGTGCCACAGTGCACCCTGAGTTCCCACGCTGCGTCTCGAGGCGAGTCCGTCTCCCAGCATCCGTACTCGTACTTGGGATGAGCCGGCATCCCCGTCTCCGGGACCCGATCGAGCAGAGAAGGAACGAGTTCGGCGAGGCTCTTGGGTGGCGATCCGTGAGTCGCTTCGTGGCGCTTGATCGCAGCGACGAGCGGTTCCGATCGCTCGGCCAAGCGAAGAAACGCCGCCCTCCGAGCGCCCCTACTCAGGCGCAAAGCCCCGTACGCGACCGCAGCGAACGCTACGCAGAAGCACAGCGTCCGAAGCGCCCTCGCGCGGCGCTTCTCGCTCGCCAACTCAAGCGCCGAGGCCACGCCCAGCAGAGCGACGAGAAACGTGACCAAGAACAACCAGTAGCCCCACGATCCAAGACCCCGAGCCTCGCAAACGACGACAAGGACTCCGGGCAAGGCTGCCGCGACGAATCCGTACGCTGCGCTGCGGAGCGTCGCCGTTGCCACACGCGGATCAGGCAGCATACTCAACGCAATGCTTCAGTTCGCGTCGAATCTCGGGCATTGAGGTTTGCAGATCCTTGTATCCACCGAGACACAGATCGATCTCATCGGAGAGCCACAAGAGTGAGCCGACCAAGGCGCCGTCCTGCACCTTCTGTCCAAGCCGCAGGCAGATCTTGCTCAGGGTGCGGAGGTCCTCTTCGCCACCCAGCGCCAGGTCGGTCACCCTTGCAACGACGCGTGAGCAATCGTTGTCGTCAATCGGATTCTTGTGGAAGTCCAGCCGGTCCTCGTCCTCAGGAGGCTCGCCCATCGACATGGCGATCAGGAAATACGGTGGCTTGTCCGCGGCCGCAATCTGAGCATCCGCCCACTCCACGAGTGCGGCTCGGGGGACTGCGCCAACCGACTGCGCAACGAGCAGTTCCCTTGCGGTCTCTACCATGGTCGACAAGTAATCTAACACGATATCGTTCATCGGCGGACGGCCGGGCGGTAAAGCCGACCTGGTGCGTGGCTCGCGCAAACGCGTCACGTGACGACCGCAACGCCTCATCCGCCACGCTGGTTCGATGGATTGTGGGGCAACGACCAAGCGAGCGCGACCACGTCGTCTGGACCAGAGCACGCGAGGACGACCTGCTCCGGCTTCGGCGAGAGCTAGGCGTCGGCGAGCGACGCGACGTGGCGCACGCCTTCCTAGTCGATCGCCAGGCTCCAAACCGAGCCGTTATTGCAGAGCTCCGACGGCGAGCGCACGACTCTCCCACTCGCCACCAAGTACGCCGGACTGCCGTCGTCGTCCGTGTCCGGCTCGAACGCCAGGACGATGTCGCCCTCGACGAACTCGTGATACTCGCCGCTCTCAGTCACTCCGTGATGCGAATGCGACAGACACAACAGGTCGCCGAACAGACCGTTGAAGTCAGCTCTGATCCGGATCGTCACGCGTCACTCCAAGCACGTCTGACGGAATGCGGCTGAGCCTCTCGTACGCTCCGAACCGCCACCGAACGGCCGCGCGGCTCGACGCTGCAACGGTTGTGTCGAGCGACGTCCCCCGGGCCGAGATCCTATCATGGCGCCTCGCGGCGTCGCCGCTACCCGCAGGGAACGAAGATCCAGCAGAGGCAGCACTCCAACGCGACGGGGGCGACGCCAAAGAACAATACTGTGTTGAGTGCGACCAGCCGTCGATCGAGCGACGACACGATCGCGAGGGGCAATGCTATCCACACGACACGAGAGGCGAACACCGCCGTCAGCGTCGCCACAACAAAGAACGCGACCGTGCTGAGAGGCAACAACGGGAAACTCAACGTAGCGAAGAACCACGCCCACCAGCCGGCGCGCAACGCCGACTCAATTGCAGAGCGGCTCTTTGACATCTGGCACAGGCTCCCACTACCGGCCGACGAGCGATACGCGGCGAGAAAGGCGCGACAATCCGTCCCCTACCCGTAGTCTACCGGCGGCGGGTCCTGTTCGCACTCGATGTAGAGCTGCGCGCCGGGAAACCACTTCACGAACCGGCCTGTCACAGGCATCGCACTCTCGACCAACTCCCACGATAGCGCAAGGTCGGGCAGATCCCCTTCGCGTCCAATCGTCACCGACTCGCCATCGAACGACGCCCAGCCGTAGCAAATCACATCGCGCTGCAGAATGTGACCACGCAGCAGCACGACGAAACGGCCGTCGATGTCTACGCCATCCACGTTGTCCATCCTCACGAATCGGCTGAGCGGGCGGGCGAAGCTCGGTCCCTCCGCACTCTCGCGTCAGATTGCCGCAATCTCCACGAGATGCTCCTTCGTCTCGACGAACTCGAGGTACTCATCGTCAACCTCGGAAGCGGCATCTTGGGAACACCGTAACACAACTCTCAGACTATCTCTGCGAGCCACGTGCCGAGTAGCGCCGCGAACACGATGGACAGTGCCCACAAGAAGCGGCGGCGCGTGCTCAGGAAGACAGCCACGAGGACCGCGACCGCCCAGCCCAACCCAACCACGGTCGCGCCCCCCTTGCGCGCGATCACGTCCGACTGAGCTCCCCCCAAGCCCACGACCAGGACCACGATGCCGTAGGCGGAGAAGACCAGACTTGCTGCGATGGCGAACGTCTCCGCCCGGGTCAGCGGCTGCTGCTCACACGTCACGCCCTCGACGCTATCTGGAGCCATGCGTGTCTTCGGGCGAAGCGGCCGGTTCATGTGAGCCACAGAAGATACCAGGGGCCGCGCAGATGCTGAACTGCGACGACTGCTTCGCCGAACAACGAACTGTTCGGCTGGGCGGCGCCGATGCGGCGTGCTGGATCGTAGACCAGGCCGACTGAGCGGAGTGCAGATGCGGACCGCGGCCAATATACACGGCCAGCTTCCTGATCGATTCTGACTTCGAAACCGAGAGAAGACGTGACAGCCTCGCCGCGGAGACTTCTTTCCGCCTGGACCAGCAAGTGCGCTTCGTGTCGCCACACGTACGAGTGCGCACCGAGCGGCAGCCAAAGTGAAGCTACCGCATAGAGGACAACTACGGCGCACAGGGCTACGCGACTCGCCCAGGTCGCTCGCGGAAGACACCCGCCGAACGCGAGCCATGCTGCGCAGGGCACCACAAAAAGGAGAATCGCAACCGTGAGGCTGTGGCTCCCGAGATCCCACGAGAAGAAGGTCTGAGTGGCGAGCCCCAACGCCCAAACGGCGATCAAGATCGTCTTGACGGGCCAACCTCGGGTCACTGTCACGTTCCTGTACTTCACTGGCTGGGACTCCCAGTGGCGATGCATCTGCCCGCCCAACGGATTGCGGCTGCGCGGCCGGCCGAAGCCCCGTCCATCCCCAACGGCGGGTTAGACGGCCCGCTCCAGCTCGGGATTGACAACACTCGTGATTACGCCAAGTCCCACCACGCGAGCCCCTTCCTGAACTTTGAACTGCATCCCGACGAAGAGCCGTCCGACCTGACGCTCGGGTGCCAACAACCAGAACTGCGCGGGCCCTGTCGACCCGGGTTGCAAGTCGCCCGAATTGGGGTACCAGTGCGTCGCGTCATTCAACTCGCCCCGCAGGCCAAAGTCATGGTTGGGCCTGTACCCCGAAAGGAACGGGTGACGGCGCCCACCTTGATCCGCCGGAAAGGCCGTCACGTCGGCCTCAAGATCGGGATCGCGGTCCGGTCGAACGTACGTCACTCCGTTGCCCTTCGAACGGCATGCGGTTCAGCGGCGGAGCAAAGTCCCGTCCGTCTCCAAGCGCGGGTTGACGGCCCCTTCGAGTCACCTCGGACACCCCTCGAGACGCGCTTCTGCCGCCGATAAAGCGAGCATGTCGAGTAGCACAACTTCGTCCGGCACTGGGGTCTTGTGGTGCTCCGCTTTGCTCCACTTAGCCAGAGCCTCGAAATGTGGACGAACCGCATCCACGAGTCGCTTCTTCTCCGCAAATGACGCGCGAGCCATGTACTCGCTCCGCTCGACATCGTCCCCGATGGCCCAGATCCGAGCAAGAGGAAGAAGGTGCCTGGGTGCCTGATTCTCTTCGGCACGTTTTGCTCGTTGATGGAAACACCGGGCTCATCAGCAAAGCGCGACGTCATCACGCGGCCCTCTCCCGTTTCGACTCGCGGGGATCGTCGAGACTTGCAGCCGACGACGAGCAGCACCTCGAGACACAGAGAAGCGAGGGGCTTGAAGTGGCCCATCAACGTCATGCTTCTCCTGTCCGTCCAACGGTATGCGCTTCAGCGGCCGAGCGAAGCCCGGTCCAACTGCACGCACGGGTTAGGCCGCCCTTCGGCTACATTCTACACAACGGTGACGAGGACGTTGCGAGAACCGCTGCCGCTACGCACGCGGCGCGCCCAGACAAGGATGCCCACTTGGGCGAACGAACTGGTGAAACTACCGCAAGCAGCATCGCGGCAAGGACAGCGACCACGCTGAGTGACTGAAAGACGTCTCGCACAACGTATGATCCGCTCGGTAGTGCGTCTGTCCAGAATCCGAGCGACACCGGTGGCGGAACAAACGCTGCGGTGCAGATAGCGAACCACACCCACCAGTGGTCGCGACACACGCGCAGCGTGTTCATCACGAACACGAGGCTCACAACCTGCGCGATGATCCAAAGTCCAAGGAACATGAATCGAGGTCCATGGTCGTGCCTCGCGGAATGCGGTTGAGCGGCGGGGCCGAAGACTCCGTCCGTCTCCAATCGCGGGTTAGGCGGTCATCGTCGCACGACGCCCATGCGAGTTGGGGGCGTCATGAAGCACCTGCTAGAACAACGACTCGCCTGGGATGCTGGAAGCTTGCCTGATCCAATCTGCCAAGGCCTCATCGTCGAGGTCGAAGTCCTCGTGAATATCCAGGTAGCGAACGCTCTTCTGCTTCGACTTCTTTGGGGGAGGTGGGTGCAGTTTCTCCCCGTGCAGAAAGGTGACTTGGACGTACTTCGTGTAGCAGTGGATGGCGAGGAACCACCCCTGGCCCTCGACGCCGTAGAACGGTGTGTTCCATCTGACGGCTTTGCGAACACCGGGCACTGTTCCCTCGATGAGAGCGTCGAGATGCCGGCCGACCTTTTTCTTCCAGCCAGGCATGGCAGCGATGTATGCCCGCACCGGGGCTTCACCATCCCCCTTGGGTACTTGAGGATTACCACCAAACAGAAGTTTGGCCTTCGAGGGTGCGGCTTTCTTCTTCGATGCTCTTGCCACGATGCTCATCCCTTTCGAGCGCTCTGTCCGGTCCACTCTCCGCCTCACGGGATGTGCTTCAGCGGCCGGGCGAAGCCCGGTCCGTCGGCAACCGAGGGTTAGGCGTCTCGCAGAACCACACGCCCCACTCGTGGTGCATGAAGGCCGCCAAGCGCCCGGGCATGATCGTAAACACGGCGTCCTCGATGTTGTAGAGGGAAAGCTGCGACGCTTCCGAGAGGCTCATCTCGAACCCGTCACGGAAGCTCGCGAGATACACGCCGGCTTGATCGAACTTCGCCGGCCAATCACCCGGACGGCTCTGATCGTCGCAAGTCTTGCAGGCCGCTGGGTCCAGCCTCTCCCGAAGAAGCGACGAAACCTGCGTCCAGTCCTTGCGCCCAGGTCGCTGAACGAGGTTGCGTGCGCGCACGCGAAAGGAAGGCATCACGAAAGCCTCTACGAAGGACAGCAGTTGCTCTTGCACGACCTCAGGGGAACACGGGCGGCGCTCGATACCGAGAGCCTGAAGGCTGTCGACGTTCATCTCTGTACGCCTAACGGAATGGGCTTGAGCGGCGAGCCGAAGGCTCGTCCGTCTCCAACCGCGGGTTAGACATCGCCCCGCAGCCTGTCTCTCCAGCCGCCAGGCCGCCGACTGAGATGCAGCACGGCAATGACGTGAACGACCTCGTTCTCGTGTACGAAGTAGACGCCGAACGGGAAACGACGCATGAGACCTCGGCGCACGGGCTCTTCAATCACTGGAAACTGACGTGGGCTTCGCCGATACGCTCAAAGAGCTGTTCAAGACCGTCGAGGAACCGCGCACCCAGACCAGCGCTCTCGGTCTCGTATCACAGAGCCGCTTCCTCAACATCCAGGCTCGCATCCGGCTGTACGACGACAGAGAGGCTCACCGCTCGTTAGGACGATAGCGGAAGCTTCTCTTCGATCCTCTCCCGGACTTCGCTCCACGGGACCCCTGCCTGCGGATTGTCGCGAAGCGACGCGAGGCGCTCCTTGAGCACCTCGCGATGCCAATCCGGAACTGGCACCCTGCCCGGATCCGCCGCGACGCGCTCCCACAGGGACTGAAGGTACTCGATCTGCTCAGCAGTCGAGAGCGAATCAAACCCCGGCGGGGGTAGCGGTATCGTCGTCATCTGCGTGTCCTTCCGCGCCGGAGGCGAGTATACCACAGCGCGCGATACGACGCGTCGGCGCGGGATCGTCGAGTACGAGATCCTGTACGTCTAACGGATTGCGGTTCAGCGGCAGGGCCGAAGGCCCCGTCCGTCTCCAAGCGCGGGTTAGCTGGCCTCCTCGTGCGGACCTCCGTCTTCGCGATATGGCGACTCGAAGGGCTCCACAAAGAGCGCTCGCTCGCGAGCGAACTCGCACGCCGACTTGCAGGCCTCTGGCACACCAATATACATGTAGTAGTCGTGGCCGAAACGGACGAAAGCGCCCGGCGCCTCCAACCTGCACCAAAACTCTTCTCGCAAGATGCGGCGCATGACGTCAGGCAGTTCTCGCAGCGCAACGCGAGCGCCTTCCTGTAGCGCAGAACTGGAACCGCTCGAATTCTCGACGCCTTGAGCAACCAGCGAACCGATCCCCGCTTCGCGCAGGAATGCGAGCGCGCTGTCGATGTATGCACTCTCAACCCACTCGTACTCGCCCAGGGTCAAGACTGTGCCGCCGCACTCTTGGCCGACCTGGCCGAACATGATCCAGTCGTCTCTGGTGTAGCGGCCAGACTGGTCTCGGTAAGCCGGATCGTACTTGGTCACTCTGTACTGGAACATGCCTCTGTCCACCTAACGGAATGGGCTTGAGCGGCGAGCCGAAGGCTCGTCCGTCTCCAACCGCGGGTTAGGCGCCTCGTCGGCTCCCTGTTCTTACTTCGTTCGGTCGCGCCAGTACCTGGGACGCCGGTGATGATGTGCGAATGCGAGGACCCAACAAGCCTCGTCGTGCGCCATGAAGACGACCGCGTAGGGAAACCGCTTCACGAACACCCTACGAATCGCCGAGTCGTCGACGCCCGGGACGGCCATCGGGACCGAGGTCCCCTCAGCGAGCCTGACGAGGGTCTCCTCGACGGCGCGTCGAAACTCGCTACCCAAGCCGGGGTGCTGCTGGTCGTAGTGGTCGTGCGCCTCAGACAGTTCTTCCTCGGCGTCCGCGAGGATGATGATCTCGAGGCTCATCCCTACCGGGAGGCGAGATCGTCGCGCACAGCTGACCAGGGACGGCCGCTCGCTTGCCCGGAACGAACGGCGTCGGCGCGGCGCTGGATCTCCGCAGCCCACGCCGCTTCAACGTCTTCGTCCGGCTCCCCGTCCAAACTCGCGAGCAGAGCAGCCGCAAGTTCCGCGCGCTTGGCGATCGAGAGCTGCAACGCGTTGCTGACTACGTCTCCTGTGTTCATGACTTCAATCTACCAGGAGGAGTTCAACCCGTCCACTTCTTGGACAGGGTCTCTTGGTGCACCTAACGGAATGCGGTTGAGCGGCGAGGCGAAGTCTCGTTCGTCTCGAACCGCGGGTTGGACGGCCTTCAACTGTACGCTTCGTACTCCCACGCAAGACAACGCCGGAGCTTGCCTTGCACGTCAAGCCAGTCGTGGCCCCGGCAGGAAGCCAGGCGCTCCTGCACCGCATCCATGACACCACGCCACGAGTACTTGGCAAGGACAATCGGTTCCACCTCGTGCTCAGACGTGGAGCGGGCTTGTTTCCACTCCTGCAACCCCGGATGCGTGCAGACAGGCACCTGATACAGATCGGCAGCGTCCGTGCCGGGCGGGCCAACGTGCAGCGTGAGCCAATAGTACACAGACTCGTGGTCCGGTTCCCACTGGTCAATCGGATCGTGATCGAAGCAGTCGGCACCCTTGAGTTCTGGAGTGACTGCGCCCGTTTGACTCATGCCCCTGATTCTGTCCGTCTAACGGATTGCGGTTCAGCGGCGAGGCGAAGCCTCGTCCGTCTCGAACCGCGGGTTGGGCATCACGTCCGCTCGCCCCACCGCTGCGGGTCGCGACTCGCGTGGAAGCAAGCGACGACAAGCACTCCGTCATCGAGGACTCGGAAGAACACGCCATACGGGAATCGCCGAACGAGGGCACGACGGGTGTTGCGGAGCATGACTGGGAAGCGGCGAGGATTCTCGGCGATCGCTTCCAACGTCGACCCAAGCTCCCCGAGGAACCTCTCGCCGAGCCCCCGCTCTTGCGATTCGTACCAGACGTACGCGTCATCGACGTCCGCCGACGCGGCCGGCCGGAACCGCAGCCCGATCACTTGTGACGGTCGCGGATCTGGCGGAGAACTTCGTCCCAGGGGATGCCGGCCACCGCACCCGCATCGACTTCATCCAGCCGGCGCTCAAGCTCCGCTCTCTGCGCATCCGTGACTGGGACTTGGGACGGATGCTCGCTCAGGCTCTCCCAAAGCTGCTCGATGAGTCGCAGGCGATCCGCTGCGCTGAGTGCGGAGATGTTGAGGTCGGGGCTCATGCAACTATCGTAACCCTGCGACGCAGCCATGCCAACATCGAAGTGCACGAGTCCCTGTATGCCTAACGGAATGCGGTTGAGCGGCGAGGCGAAGGCCCGTCCGTCTCCAAGCGCGGGTTAGGTGCCGCCCGGCGGCTCAACTCCACCACACCTTCACGGACACATAACGCGAGTAGTAGACGTACCATCCGGCGCCCAGTCGCGCTACGGCTACGTCATGCTCGTAGCCGCGCCGCTTCGACTCATGAGCTGCCGCGATGATGCTCTCGGGGGCTGCGACGCCGATGCTGTGGATGAAACCCCAGCCGGAAAGACCACCTTCCGTCAGCGACAAGACTGCGTTGTCTGCTGCCAGATGGGTCGACCGAATCTCGTACGACCCGGCCCGCCCCCGGTAAGGCGTCAACGGCTGGGCACGCACCGCATTGGCGACGCGACTCAACTCAGACTCACTGAGCAAGAAGCCGACGCGAAGCGGCACGTTGTAGTGTCCAAGCAATACGAGGCTTCCGGCAGTCGCGATCACACCGAGCATGCAAGGTAGGCGACGCCGCCATGTCCGCAGCTGGAAACAAAGTGCACAACCCGTGACGGCGAGCAACGGACACAGAAAGAAGAACTCGAGCCTGAATACCGCGTTGAACGCCCACATTGGCTGCATCAGAAGCCAGAGTCTCGACACCACCACGGCCAAGAGTCCGAGGAGCAGAAGCAAGCCAAACCAAACGCCGAGACGCTTCATGGATCTCCTCGATACTGGTGCACCTAACGGATTGGGCTTCAGCGGCGAGCCGAAGGCTCGTCCGTCTGCAAGCCCGGGTTAGGTGCCTCGTCGGCTCCCTGCTCTTACTTCGTTCGGTCGCGCCAGTACCTGGGACGCCGGTGATGATGTGCGAATGCGAGGACCCAACAAGCCTCGTCGTGCCCCATGAAGACGACCGCGTAGAGAAACCGCTTCACGAACACCCTACGAATCGCCGAGTCATCGACGCCCGGTACGGCCATCGGGACCGAGGTCCCTTCAGCGAGCTTGACGAGGGCCTCCTCGACCGCGAGCGAAACTCGCTACCCAAGCCGGGGTGCTGCTGTTCGTAGTGGTCGTGCGCCTCGGACAGTTCTTCTTCGGCGTCCGCGAGGATGATGATCTCGAGGCTCATCCCTTACCGAGAGGCGAGATCGTCGCGCACAGCTGACCAGGGACGGCCGCTCGCTTGCCCGGAACGAACGGCGTCGGCGCGTCGTTGGATCTCCGCAGCCCACGCCGCTTCAACGTCTTCGTCCGGCTCCCCGTCCAAGCTCGCGAGCAGAGCAGCCGCCAGTTCCGCGCGCTTGGCGATCGAGAGCTGCAACGCGCTGCTGACTACGTCTCCTGTGTTCATGACTTCAATCTACCAGGAGGACTTCAACCCGTCCACTTCTTGGAGATGGTCTCTTGGTGCACCTAACGGAATGCGGTTGAGCGGCGAGCCGAAGGCTCGTCCGTCTCCAACCGCGGGTTAGGCCGCCGACTCCACGATCTCCGCAATGCGCGAGTCCTGCAGCCATATTGCGTCCACAATATCAAACACGCGCTTCGCCAAGGGCGTGTTGACCACGTCCTCGCGGCTGAGCACGTGTCCGACCAACTCCGACTCTGCGACGGAACGACCCTCAGCGTCCACGATCATGAATCCGCCTTGCGGCCCGATGCGGAATGCGAGGGACACGGCGCTCCGGTCCGCGGCTGAGGCGCCTTCTCCCCACCTGCCGACGATCAGATCGAACATGGCCCCATGCGTGTCGACTTTCCCAAGCGTCCAGTGCACGAAGTATGCGGCTGCCGTGCTGCCGTCTTCGTCGTGCACGAACCCGCGCGCGATGTGACTGTCGTCGCCGCAACACTCGCATGAGTAGTGGCTGAGATCCTGCGGCTCTATTTCCATGTGCCCTCTGTCGGCCTAACGGGATGTGCTTGAGCGGCGGGCCGAAGGCCCGTCCGTCTCCAAGCACGGGTTAGGTGGCCGCGCCGGCGAACCGAACAAGCTCAGACTCCGTCACGAACACGCTGTCAGACTCATTCCAGCC
>JAUHXU010000005.1 GCA_030426805.1 bacterium | reverse complement strand
GGAGCGAAGCGACGGGCCTGAGCGAGGAGGAGCCGGCGGTGCCGACCGCAGCCCCGGGGCAGCACGAGGTGCCCCGAGAAAGACGTTGCCAATTGGTAGGAAGTCCGTCACCGTCGACGTCGATCGCACCCGACGCGGCTTGGATCGATGTCGACGGGGACAGGGCGAAGGGGGAGGTCCCCAAAGCTCTCGATCCGGAGGCTGAGATTGCGCGTTCGAGATGCGCGTCGGACTGCAACCTCTGCGCTCCGGCTCGGAGCTCTCTCGGGGCCTCCCCGCCGAACCCCTCCCCGCCGACGCCGGCACTTCTTGGGTGCGGCCGACGCCGACGGCGAGGGGCTCTCCGGGGAGGTGGCGGGCTTCGCGTTGTATGGGCGGAAGCTCGCTGCGCCGGATCTGTCCCATTTCGCGTCAGATACTGGGCCAGCGACCCCTCGCTGCGGCGATATTGTCCCGTTTCGCGTCAAATCCGCGGCAGCGAGCCGCCGCGCATTCGATCGATGCGCTTCGCGGGCCGATTCTGCACCGCTTTTGTGCGATGCGTGCGCTTGGCGCGGTGATTCTGCACCCGATCGGTGCTCCTGGCGGCGTTTCGCACGCGTAGTGGTGCAATACCGGGCCGCCAAGCGCAGGCATGGCGCCTGAGTGGTGCAGGATTCGCGCGCGAAGCGCACTCAACCGCAACGGACCCCGCCACCTCCCCCTCCGCCCTGTCACCGTCGACGTCGATCGCACCCGGAGCGGCTTGGATCGATGTCGACGGGGACAGGGCGAAGGGGGAGGTCCCCAAAGCTCTCGATCCGGAGGCTGAGATTGCTCGGAAGCGACTTGCCAACACATAACCGATCGGTTATAGGTGGGGCATGAACGATGTCGCTGCGATTCATGTGTTCCGCGCGGTCGCGGATCCGACGCGACGGGGGATTCTCGACCGGCTGGCCGATGGGGCGAGTCCGGTGCGGGCGCTCGTCGAGGGGTTCGCGATCTCGCAGCCGGCGCTGTCCAAGCACCTGCGGATCCTGCGGGAGGCCGGGCTCGTCGCGGTCGAGAAGGTCGGGCGCGAGCGCCACTATCGCCTTCAGGCCGACGGGCTCCGCGCGGTCGCGGATTGGGTGCGGCACTACGAACGCTTCTGGACCGACCGGCTTGACCGGCTCGGCGATTACCTCGACGGAGACGAGTGATGGCGAAGATCGAGTTGGACCGGACCTACCCGCATCCGCGCGAGCGCGTGTGGCGCGCGCTGACGGACTCCGCCGCGCTGGCCGAGTGGCTGATGCCGAACGACTTCGAGCCGACCGTGGGGCATCGGTTCACGTTCCGCACCGACCCCGCGCCGGGCTTCGACGGCATCGTGCACTGCGAGGTCCTCGAATTGGCGCCGCCCGAGCGCCTACGTTTCACCTGGCGCGGCGGACCGCTCGACACGGTCGTCACGTTCGACTTGGCCGCCGTCGGCGACGGCACGCGGCTGACGATGACCCAGGACGGATTCCGGGGGCTGCGCGCGTGGCTCGTCAGCAAGATGCTCAAGAGCGGGTGCCGCACGATCTACGGTCGACGGTTGCCGGAGGTGCTCGACCGGATGACGGACGACGGGCGACTCGCGCCGCTGCCGACCGAGGACGACGCCGCGTGCATGCCGGGCCGCACCCGCGCATGGGCGTGGCTCGCGAGCCGGTTCAGCAAGAGGAAGTGAGATGGCAACGGTGATCCGACGCGTGGACCCGGTGATCGCGATCGCACTCGTCGTCGTCGCGACGGCGGCGTGGATCGCGCTCGCGACCCACCGCACGCGCACGATCGCCGTCCCCGCCGATGCACCGACGATCCAGGATGCGATCGACCGCGCACGCGACGGCGACGTGATCCGTGTCGCGCCGGGCGACTACCCGCCGGTCGACTTCCGGGGCAAGGCCGTCGCGGTGCTGGCGGACATCGCCCATGCTCCGGCCGTGATCCGCGCGACCGATCGCGTCGCCGTGCGCTTTTCGAGCGGCGAGTCGTGGCACGCGCGACTCGTCGGCTTCGACGTCGCCGGTGCGATCGCGTGCGACGGCGCGTCGCCGACGATCGAGCGCAACCGGATCACGCCGAGCACCGCGTCGACCGGCGCCGGCGTCGAGATTCGCGGCGCTTCCGCGCGCCCGACGCTCCTCGGCAATCGCATCACCGGTTGGCCGGCTGCGGGCGTCGCGATCGTCGATGCATCGCCGACGCTTCGCGGGAACCGGATCGCGAACAACGGCGGCGGGGTCTCGGTGCGCGGCGGCGAGGCGTCCCTCGAACAGAACGAGATCGTCGAGAATCGCGGCACGTTCGGCGGGCTCCTCGTCGTCGGCGCGACGGTCTCGAGCACGAACGACGTCGTCGGCGACAACGAGACGTCCGGCAGCGGCGGCGGCGCACGTGTCGAAGGCGGCACGCTGAAGATCGTGCACGCGACGATCGCGCGCAACCGCGCCGCAACGCGTGGCGGCGGGCTGGCCGCGACCGGCAACGACGCGTCGATCGCGATCACGCGCACGATCGTCGCCGGCAATCGCGCGCCGGCCGCACCCCAGACCGATCGCGTCGCCGCGCACGACTCGCTCGTGCAAGACGACGACCCGGGTTTCGTCGCGATCGACGAGGGCGACTTCCGTTTGCGCTCGACGTCCGCCGCCCGCGACGCCCTCGTCCGCGACGCCGATGTCGATCACGATCGCGACAACGACCGCCGCGACATGCGCCCCGACATCGGCGCCGACGAGTTCGTCCCGCGTCTCTACGTCGCCGAGCACGCGGGCACGAACAAGCTGCGGCTCGTGTCGCGCCCCGGCGCCGACGTCTTCCTGTTCCACGACCTCGACCCGAAGGGGCTCGCGCGCTGGGCGCAGGGCACCTACATGTACGTCGGCTTCGGGCACAACGCGCGATTCGCGATGCCGCCGAGCGGCGTCTTCTCGTTGCCGCTCGACGTCGACGAGTCCGACGGCACCGGCCGTGCCGGCTTCCAAGCCGTCGTCGACGGCATCACGCGCAACGCGGTGCTGCTCAGTTTCGCTCCGGCGACGCCGCTTCGCTGGACGGTGCCGGGGGCACCCGGGGCGCGCCTCGTCGGTCTCGCACCAGGCACAGGACCGCACCGTCCCGCTCGACCGTCACGAGCACCCGGCCGCCGAGCGCCGGATACAGCCGCTGATCGCACGACTCGATGATGAAGTCGGCGTCCTCGGCACTGGTCGCCCGGTGCAGCCACGGCGGATAAAAGCGCGGGATCGAGTTGACGTCGCCGTCGGTGAACAGCGTGTAGTCGCGCGGCCGCGCACCGCCGGCCTCCGCTTCGAGCAGCACGACGAGTCGCTCGATCGCCTCGCGCGACGCCATTCGCCAGTAGTCCACCGAGTAGACACCGACCGCACCCGCGGCACCGCCGACGAAGCGATTGTGATACGCCGTTTCGTGCGGATGCAGGCGCACGAGCGTCGCGATGTGAACGATCGCGAACGCCGCGATGGCCGCGCCGAACACGCGGGACCGCAGCGTCGCGGCCGCACCCGCGAGCAGCACGACGACCGCCGCGGTCGCGAACGCGAGCTGCCGCAGGCCGTTGTAGAGCGGGGCGCTCGTCGCGATCGCCCACCCGAGCGGAAAGAGCGCCGCCAGCGCGGTGATCGCAAACGCGGGCTCGCGCGCGCGGCGCACTGCGATCGGTAGCGCGACGAGACCGGCGACGAGCAGCCACTCCGGCACGCGCATCCCGAGCTGCACCGGCACGTAGGCGAGCGGCAGATCGTCGACCGCGCACATCGCGCCGCCGAACAGCGTCGCGCTCGGCCCCTCGGAGAACGACGAGAAGCGGAGCAGTGCCTCGATCGGTCGTGTCAGCGGGTTCGCGTGGATCCACGGCCACCACGGCAGCATCACGACGATCGCGATCGCGTACATCGCGATCCCGGCCAGCGTGAGTCGGAGCAAGGTCCGCATGCGCGTCGGCGAGCGCCACGCGGCGACGACGCCGATCACCGCGACGTAACCCAATGCGACGAGGCCGCCGACGCGGATCGCACTCGTCGCGCCGATCGCGACGCCGCACGCGATCACCGCGCGCACGGTGGGGCGAGGCGTCTCGCGTGCGAAGCGGATCAGCGCCGCGATCGTCCACAGGTAGCCGGTTGCGAACGGGGCGTCCTTCGAGTTCACGAACGACGCGGCGCCGAACTCCGGCGTGAGCGCGAGCGCCGCGGCGACCGCGAACGCACCGGGCGGCCCGGCGATCTGTCGACCGATCCACCAGCCAGCGACGAGCCCGAGCACGCCGATCCAGCCGCCGATGAGCCGCCGCGTATCGTGCACGTCCCACGGCGAGATGCGCACGGCGGCCGCCATCGTCACCTCGACGAGGCCGCCGTAGAGGTAGAGGTTGTCTTCGACGAGCGCGCGATCGTCTTCGCCGCCGGTCGCGTAGTAGTCGAGGATGCGCTCGCCGTAGCGGTGCTGGATGCGATCGTCCCAGCCGATGCCGTAGTCGCGAAACGTCCAGAAGACGCACGCGATCACCGCCGCGAACAACAGCACGCTCGCGCGGTCGAACGCGTTCATCCCTGCGCCGTCCGTTCGCAGCACTTGCTGCGCCATCGACGATGTCCCCACGTCCACTGCTCCGGCGCCTGCTCGATGCTCGCGGAGATGCGCTCGTTCAGGTCGCGCGTGATCCGCTCGACCGCCTCGTCGGCGGGGAGTCCCGTGGTGTGCGAGTAGTCGAGTCGTTCCGCGCGCAGCACGTAGTGCCCGGCCCGTCGACGGATGCACGAGCCGAACAGCGCCGGGGCGTCGAACCGCCGGATCAACACGGCCGGGATCGTGACGGTGCACGCCGGCTTGCCCATGAACGGCACGACGAGACCGCCCTTGGTGTGCTGGTCGCAGAGGAAGTTGCAGAACGTCGGCTCGCCGCGCTTGGCGCGACGGAGCAGCGTCCGCAGGTAGACCTCCTTGTCGACGAGCGTCAGGCCGAAGCCGCTGCGCATGCGGCGGAGGTAGCGCGCGTAGGTCGGATTCTTCGGCAATCGCGCGGAGACCATCGTCGGCGCCGGCAGGGCGCGCCGGGCGAAGTCGGCGCCGAGCAGCTCCCAGACACCCGCGTGCGCGCCGATGCCGATCGCGAACGGCGTCTCGCCGCGTTGCACGCGGTCGAGCACGTCGGCCGCGGCCGCGTCGATCTCGACGTCCACGCGGACACCGCGGCGGGCGATGATCCGCGGCATCGCGAGCGATTCGATCAACACGAGGGTGTTGCTGAAGAAGCTCGCCTTGGAGAAGCGCTTCGCCTCCCGCCCGGTCAGCCCGCGAACCGCGGCGACGTTCGCGAGCGTGCGGTGCCGGTGCCGGCGAAGCACGACCCAGAGCACCCGCGAGAGCACCCACGCGATCGGCGTCCAACTCCACGCGGGCAGCAGGCGAACCGCGACGCCCAGCGCGCGGACGATCATCAGGACGCCATGCGCAAACACGGTGCCGAGTCGGCCGGTCTTCCTCTTCGCCACGGGTCCCTTTCGGACGTCCGATCCTCGAGACCGCCCGATTCTACCGTCGCGTTCGGGCAAGAGAAGCGTCGCGCTTGCCGTCGGGCTCGTCGACCGTTCTAATGCGCGGATGCCCGATTTCAACTGCACCGTCTGCGGCGAGTCGTTCTCGCTTCCGCAGTCCACGCTGGACCGGTTTCCCGGCTGGGAGCCGAAGTATTGCCGTGCGCACTCGCCAGCGAAGAAGGCGACGAAGAAGCCGGCGAAGAAGAGCGGGTCGTCGCGTTCGCGGTCGGGGGGGCGGGCGAGCGGCACGCAGGAACTCGACCTCACGCTCGACGAGGTGCTCGTGCGGTTCGCCGACGGCCCGACGACCGGCGTCTTCACCGACGGCGGCGCGCGCCCCAATCCGGGGCCCGGCGGCTGGGGGTTCGTGCACGTCGAGGACGGCGAGATCATCGAGCAGCGCCACGGGCACGACACGTCGACGACGAACAACCGCATGGAGTTGACCGCGTTGATCGAGGCGTATCGCCACCTGCCCGAAGACGCCGAGATCACGGTCTACTCCGACAGCAACCTGTGCGTGCAGTCGATCAACCAGTGGGCGGCCGGCTGGAAGCGCCGCGGCTGGACTCGAAAGACCGGGCCGATCAAGAACGTCGAGCTGGTGCGCGAGCTCTACGAGCTGCACCTCGCCCACCCCGAGGTCTCGCTCGAGTGGATCAAGGCGCACAACGGGTGGCGCTGGAACGAATACGCCGACTCGCTCGCGACCGCATGGACGAGGGCCACGCCATGATCGCACGCATACTCGCGGGGCTCGCGCTCCTCGCGCTCTTCCCCGGATGCGTCGCGTGGCGCACCGACGAGACCGGCTTCGGCGACTCGCCGCCGCTGATGGGGTCGCGTCCGCGCGCGGACGCCGGCACGCTCACGCTCGTCCACGCGCTGTGGCATGGGCGCTACGAAGACGGCCGCATCGTCGACCGCACGCCGACCGAGTTCGTCGGCGACCGCCACACGATGGCGCTCCGCTACGCGGGCACGCTGCTCAAGGCGTCGGGCTACTTCCGCTCGATCAAGCCGGCCGACTTCGGCGGCGACTTGCACCTCGAGATCGCCTACACGACGGCGCCGGCCGACCCATCGTGGTGGTTCTACGTGAGTCGGCTCCTGTTCCACCTCGTGCCGGCATCGACCGACACGCGCGTCGAGGTCTCTGCGGTGATGCAGCGCTATGGCCAGGAGGTGAAGCGCTACCGCTACGCCGAGACGATGACCGAGCTCTTCTGGGTGCCGCTCGTCGTCGCGCTGCCGTTCACGTCGCCCGCGTCGGTGCAGAACGACCTGAACAACGCGCTCTACACGACGCTCATCCGCGACCTCGCCGCCGACCGCGTCATCCCCTACCGCAGCCGCTGACCACACGCCGGTTGTCCGCCTTTTCGGCCAATTCGCCGACCACAACGCGTTGTGGTGGCCGATTTGTCCGGCTTTTTGGTCACGTTCCGCCGCGCCCCTGGATGCGCATGTCGGCCAGGCAGGTGCGCACCGCCCGGACCGCGTCGCCATCTTGCGTTGCTCCGGCGCTTCGCATGCGGCGAATCGTCCGCTCCGAGCAGCCGGCCACCGCGGCGATGCGCGGCGCCGACGTCCACCCAAAGGACGTGGCCACGTGTAGGAACAGTCGCCGGCTTCTCGCATCGAGTGGCCGCCCTGCGGGCGCACGCGTCGCGGCGACCACCGCGGCGTGAATCGCGTCCAGCGAGGGGTGGCGTGGCAACTCGGCGCACGGGCGAGGCGTGCCGTGCATGGCGGTCGACCAGTCTGACGAGACGTAGCGGTGGAAGCGCTCCTCGCGCCCGCGGGGCGGCCAGCCCATCGCGTCGCCGATTGCGTCGATGCGCACCCACGGGTCGGCGATCGCGCCCATCACGTCGCGGTAGGTCGACCAGGTCCAGCGCAACGGGTCGTCCGTCAGCCGCGCGCGGGTAGGGTTGAGCAGCACGTATTTGATCTGCCGAAGCAACTTCTGCGAGTCGGCGATCCTCTCCGGTGGCGGGACCGCTGACCAGATCGCACCGCAGCGCGGGGCGGTTTGGGCGAGGATCCCCGCGAGCCGGCGGCGGATCGACGGCGCGTCCCGCACGATCAAGTGTCCGTGGTTCGGCATCAGCGTGGCGGCGAGGGTGTCCGGGAATACCGCGCGCAGCCGGTGCCAGACTGGTGGCGCGTGTTCGTCGTCCAGGAGTTCGTGGAACGTGGGGCTGCGGAATGCGACGTGGACGAACGGGGTGCGGGGCTTCATGCCCCTGTAGTCGAACCGGGGTTACGCGCTGGCGGGGATGCCGGGCAGGCGGCTACGGGCGCGGGCCGCTTCGGCGACGAGGAAGACCGCGAGGAAGAGCAGGAACGTGCAGTAGCCGGCCTGGAACCAGAGCGCGGTCGACGCAGCGCCGTCCGTCGTCGGGGCGTAGAGTTGCTGCAGCACGCCGTAGCCCTGGTAGATCAGCGCCGTGACGGTCATGCCGATCATGAACGCGCACGGGATGCCGGTGAGCCACGCGCGGCGCCCTTCGCTGCGGAGCCACATCGTCACGGTCAGCAACGCGAGCCCGCCGAGGAGCTGGTTCGTCGCGCCGAACAGCGGCCAGATCATCTTGTAGGCGGCCATCGGCGCGCCGGTCGCGTCGGTGACCGTGATGTTGAGCAGCGCGAGCGGCAGCGCGAGCGTCAGGATCGTGCCGCCCCAGCGCGTCGCCGTCGACCGGCTTCCGATCATCTCCTCGAACACGAAGCGCGACAGGCGCGTGCACGTGTCGAGCGTCGTCAGCAGGAACGTCGAGATCGCGAGCAGCCCGAACGCGACGCCCACGTTCGCGCCGATCCCGAGCACGCTCGTGAACCGGCCGAACCCGTTCGCGAACACGAGCGTCGGCGTCTGCGCGCCCGGGTTGGCCGACGCCGCGAGCACCATCACCGTCGCGAGCGCCATCACCGCGAGCACGCCCTCGAGCAACATCCCGCCGAAACCGATCCGCAACGCATCCGACTCGCGCGCGACTTGCTTCGCTGTCGTCCCGGACGCGACGATCGAGTGGAAGCCGGAGCAGGCGCCGCACGCGATGAAGATGAACAGGAACGGGAACATCGGCCCCTTGTCGCTCATGAACGAGCGAAACGCCGGATACTCGATCGTGAGCCCGCCGAACAGGATGCCCGCGGTCCCGCCGACGAGACACGCGATCAACAGGAACGACGACAAGTAGTCACGCGGTTGCAGCAACACCCACACCGGCGCCATCGATGCGACGAAGCAATACGCGATCAGGATCCCGACGTAGGTCTGCCCGGCGCTGAGGCCGCCGATCGCGACCGACTCGCGGGCGATCGGCGCTTCGAGCCCGACCCACACGCCGACGAACACGAGCGGCACGAACACCAGCGACGCCGGAATCAGACCGACGCGGAACCGGTTGACGAGCACGCCGAACACGAGCGCCAGTGCGATGTAGAGGAGCGACGACGTCGCGACCGATCCACCGTCGAGCGTCGGCGTCTTCGCGAGGAACGTCTTCGCGGTCAAGTCGATGAAGCACGCGAGCACGAGGATCAGCGCGAGCCAGATGAACGTCAGGAAGAGCTTCTGTGCGGCAGGCGAGATCGTCTCGCGCGCGACCTCGGCGACGGAGCGTGCGCGATGGCGGATCGATGCGACGAGCGAGCCGAAGTCGTGGACGCCGCCGACGAACAGCGCGCCGATCAAGATCCACGCGAGCGCAGGCCCCCAGCCGAACAGCGCCCCGGCGAGGATCGGGCCGACGATCGGGCCGGCTCCGGCGATGGATGAGAAGTGGTGGCCGAAGAGGATCGGCGCCCGACACGGGCAGTAGTCCTTTCCGTCGGCGAGCGTTACGGCCGGAGTTTCGTCCCGATCGTCGAGGGCGAAGCGCTTACGGAGGTGGGCTCCGTAGATCCGGTAGCCCAGTCCGAACCATACGATGGTCCCGATCAGGACGGCTGCGAGCATTGGCGGCTTTCGAGCCCTGCGAATCCGACAAAAGGCTGCGGCGGCGCGAACGGCCCTCGTTTGTCCGGCACCCTGCGGTTACACTGCCGGAGCCGCGCTCGACAGCGTAGCCGAACCCGGAGCCGGCGTCAAAGCACAGACGTCGGCTCGAACCATGACTCTCCGGAGGAACCCCGATGATGAAGCGCTCCCGAAAGCGCATCGCCATCCTCGGCGCGACCGTCGTCGCGGTCGCTGGCTTCGTCGCCAGCGCCCCGGCACAGGACGCCGAGTTGCGCGAGAAGTACGAGAAGAAACTCCAGAAGGAGTTCGCCCAGAAGGTCGCGTGGAAGCGCGAGCTGGACGAGGCGATGAAGGAGGCGAAGGCGCAGAACCGATTGATCCTCGGTTACTTCACGCGCTCCTACGCGCCGTGACCGCCGTGCAATGCACTTGAGGGCGGGCCCCTCATCAGCGACTGGTTCATCAACGCCTCGAAGACGAAGTTCATCCCGTATCTCAACATCACCGCGCGCATTGCGGACGCCCCGGATCAGGGCATGCTGCAGGCGAAGGGTGCGAACTACTTCCCGTTCTGCTGTCTGATGGATGCCGAGGGCAACGTCCTCAAGAAGCTCCGTCCGACGAGCCTCGACGTGATCACGAACGCGATCTCGTTCGCGAAGCTGCGCACCGATCTCGAGAAGCAAGTCGACGCCGGCGACGCGGCCGCGAAGCTGCGCCTCGATGCGCTCGAGATGTTCGAGTCCGACTCGCCACCGTCCTTCAAGGAGGCGAACGCGATCATCGAGAAGTCCGGTCTCGCGAAGACGCACCCGGAGATCGTCAAGGCCGGCATCGAGAACGTGAAGGGCGCGATCCTGCAGCGCATCAACCGCGACTTCGGCATGCGCATGCGCAAGATCATGCAGGACCCCGATCGCGAGGCCAAGATGGAAGCGATCAACAAGGAGCGCTCCGCCGCGATGCTCGCCGCGTACGACGAGGGACTCTCGTTCGCGCCGGATTCGCGGATGGCGATCGGGTTCTACTCCGCTGTCACGAAGGGTGCGGCCGCGGCCGGTCGCATGGAGGACGCGAAGAAGGCGTTCGCGATCGCCGACAAGGCGCTCGTGACGATGGAGAAGGAGTCCACCGAGCAGCTCGCGTCGGCGAAGGGGCGGATGAAGAGCCGCCTCGAGCGTCGTCTCTCGCAGATCCGCTCGCTCCGCGAAGACCTCGCGAAGACCGTGGCACCGTCGGCTGACGGCTAGTCCACCCGCGACGCCTCGTTCACTGCACGGCCGCCCGTTCCCTCGAGGACGGGCGGCCGTTCTCGTTCGTCGGATCCCGTTTTCCCTGTAACGGGACCGACTCTCCTACGACTCCCGTAGCGCCCGGCGCATGCGGTTCCGCGCCCGGCGGTCCCCGTAGGAGAGGTGCTTCATGCGACGAATTGCGTTCCGACTCGCGGCCGTCTTGCTCGGACTGGTCGCGCCCGTGTCGACGGCTCAGATCACGCTGACGAACTTCGCCAGTGGCGGCCCGGCCGGCGCGACCACCGTCGGCGGCTTTCATCGCATCGAGACCGCGGCGGCGAACGTGCGCGTCGGTCGCGGCAGTTGCGAACGGCGCGGCGCGACAGCGAACGCCGCCTACCTGCCGACCGGGGTCGCGCTCGACGCGACCGGCAACGGCGGCTGCGCCGGCGCGCGACCCGGCTTCACGATCCAGTTCTGGTTGAAGCAGGACGCCGCGTCGGCGACGACATTCGGCTACCTGTTCGGCGATGCGGCGTGGATCGGTGGGATCGGCGCGTTCCGCTGCTTCCAGAACGGCGCGGCGGGCGTCGGCAATCTGCTCGTCCGCGGTCCGTTCTCGGCGCAACTCGCGACGGTCGGTGCGCCGTTGACGGCTGCGGCTGGTGGCTGGGTGCACATCGCGTTCGTCTACGACGGCTCGCTCGGCGCGTTCGTCTGGTACGTCGACGGACAGTTGAACGTGACCGCGGCGGCGACCGTCACGCCGAGCACCGCGAACCGGGGTGTCAACCTGGCGATGATGGGCTACGACGGATCGTCGGCCGATGGCGTGCCGGGCGTCGGGAAGTCTCCGGCTCACTACGACGACGTCCGCATCTACGACTGGGCGCGCTCGGGTTCCGACATCGCGACGGACTATCGATCGGGCGCCGGCGGCACGGGCCCGAGCGGCTGTGCGAACACGCCGGACCTCGGCTACTACCCGTGCGAGTCGACGCGCAACCCGCACCGTGCGTCGATCGCGCTCCGCAGCGAGCCCGGCGCCGATGGCGTGCGCCTGTTCACGGTCGGCGACACGATCGAATGGGGGGTGACCAGCCCCGGCGCCGGTCCGTATCGCGGCACCGCATTGATCAACGTCGTGCGGGGTGCGGGGCGCAACCCGCGCACCGATGCGTATCGCCGGCCCGGCCCGCTGTGGGGCGGTCCCGCCGTGACGTCGCTCGGTGCGCTGGGCGTCGTGGCCGGCCTCGAGTTGCGCACGTGCGTGTCCTCGCCGGCCGGGACGGCGTACGCGTTTCCCGACGGCGTCGGCATCGGTGCGCTCGTCGCGCCGTGCGGCGGCGGAGCGATCGCGATTCCGTACGGCTACCCGAGCCCGCAGTCGCCGAACGTGTCGTTCGCCTATTCGTCGAACGTCTTCGGCCTCGCCGACGGCGACACGATCGAGATCCAGTGGGTGTCGACCGACTCGTCGTATTCGCCGCTGCCGATCGCGGTCAGCAACCGGTGCACGTTCGAGTTCGTGACGCCGACCCGGCAAGGCCCGGCGGTGCACGTCGAGGCCCGCGGCGTCAACACGATCCAGGACACCGGGTTCTTCGAGGTCTGGAACACCGGCACCGTGCCGATCACGCAGGTCGAGATCGATCTCGTGGGCACGACCGCGGCGGGCTGGAACCCGACGGGCAGGCTCAACTCCGGTGGCACGCTCGCGACCGGCGACAGCTTCCGCTTTCAGACCGACGCGATCTGCGACCTCGTACCGGGGACGAACCCGCGCTACGTGTTGCGAAACGGAACCGACACGCTGCGCTTCACGTTCGCCGCGCCGCCGGCATCGGCCGGGGGGTTCCAGGGCCCGACGAACCACTTCCTCTTCGACTGCGACACGGCCGTCACCGGCACCGGTGCCGCCTTCGTCGGCGCGCTCGTTCGGGTGACGTTCGCCGACAACACCGTCAGGACCGGAACCCTCGCCGCGGACCCGAACGACCCGCTCGGCGCCCAGGTCGACCTGTGAGGCCGGTCGCTACGACTTCGCGCCGACGCCGCCGAGCCAGTTGCGGACGGTGGCGCCGAGGAAGTCGCGGTTGAGCTTGCCGATGAAGTCGATCGAGATCTCCTTCGGGCAGGCGGCTTCGCACTCGCCGTGGTTGGAGCAGTTGCCGAACCCGGCGCCGTCCATCGCCTCGACCATCGCGAGCGAGCGGCGGTTCTTCTCCGCCTTGCCTTGCGGCAGCAGGTTCAGGTGCGACGCCTTCGCGGCGGTGAAGAGCATCGCCGACGCGTTCGGGCACGCAGCGACGCACGCGCCGCAGCCGATGCACGCGGCCGCGTCCATCGCGAGGTCGGCGATGCCCTTCGGCACCGGGATCTCGTTCGCGTCCGGCGCGCTTCCGGTGCGGCACGTGATGAAGCCGCCCGCCTGGACGATCCGGTCGAACGCGCTGCGGTCGGTCGCGAGGTCCTTGACGACGGGGAACGGGGCCGCGCGGAACGGCTCGATCACGATCGTCTCGCCGTCCATGTAGTGGCGCATGTGGAGTTGGCACGTCGTCGTCGCCCGCTCCGGCCCGTGCGGGACGCCGTTGATCGTCAGCGAGCACATCCCGCAGATGCCCTCGCGGCAGTCGTGGTCGAACGCGACCGGCTCCTCGCCGCGGTCGATGAGCTGCTCGTTGAGGAGGTCGAGCATCTCGAGGAACGAGGAGTCCTTCGACACGTCCTCGAGGACGTAGTCCGCGAACCGTCCGCTGCTATCCGGACCGGCCTGGCGCCAAACCCTCAGCGTGAATCGCATCGCCATCTCCTCCAGCCGCTACTTGTAGCTACGCGTCGAGAACTCGACCTCGTCGTAGACGAGTTCCTCGCGGTGTTTCTTCGGCTTCTTGCCGACGCCTTTGTACTCCCACACCGACACGTGCGCGTATTTTTCGTCGTTGCGCACTGCCTCGCCGTCCTCGGTCTGGTGTTCGACGCGGAAGTGGCCACCGCACGATTCGTCGCGGTCGAGCGCGTCGACGCACATCAGTTCGGCGAACTCGAGGAAGTCGGCGACGCGGCCGGCGCGCTCCAGCTCCTGGTTGAACTCGTCGGGGCGGCCCGGGATACGCACGTCGTTCCAGAACGCCTCGCGCAGCTCCGGGATCTCGGCGATCGCCTCCTTCAGCCCCTCCTTCGAGCGGGCCATGCCGCACTTCTCCCACATCACGCGTCCGAGCTCGATGTGGAGCGAGCGCGACGAGCGCTTGCCGCGCACCGTGAGCAGCTTGTCCTGCTGTGCGCGAACGTCGGCTTCGGTCTCGGCGAACGCGTCGTCGTCGACCGACGCGGCGCCCGGTGTCGTGCGTGCGAGGTAGTCGCCGACCGTGTAGGGCACGACGAAGTAGCCGTCGCACAGCCCCTGCATCAGGGCACTCGCGCCGAGGCGGTTGGCGCCGTGATCGGAGAAGTTGCACTCACCGATCGCGAAGAGCCCGGGGATCGTCGTCATCAGGTTGTAGTCGACCCACAAGCCGCCCATCGTGTAGTGGGGCGCGGGGTAGATGCGCATCGGACGCTCGTAGGCGCTCTCGCCGGTGATGCGCTGATACATCTCGAACAGGTTGCCGTAGCGCTCGGCGATCGTGTCGGCGCCCAGCCGCTCGATCGCATCCGCGAAGTCGAGGTAGACGCCGCGGCCGGTCGTGCCGACCCCACGGCCGTCGTCGCACGCCTCCTTCGCCGAACGGCTGGAGATGTCGCGCGGCGCGAGGTTGCCGAAGCTCGGATACTTGCGCTCGAGATAGTAGTCGCGCTCGGCTTCGGGGATCGCGCTCGCCGGCTTGCCGGCATCCTCGGCGGACTTCGGCACCCACACGCGCCCGTCGTTGCGCAGCGACTCCGACATCAGCGTGAGCTTCGACTGATGCTCGCCCTCCTGCGGGATGCAGGTCGGGTGAATCTGCGTGAAGCACGGGTTCGCGAAGCCGGCGCCGCGCTTGTGCGCGCGCCACGCGGCAGTGACGTTGCAGCCGGCGGCGTTCGTCGACAGGAAAAACACCGTGCTGTAGCCGCCGGTCGCGAGGATCACCGCGTCGGCCGCCCAGCGCTCGATCGCGCCCGAGACGAGGTCGCGCGTGATGATGCCCTTCGCGTGCCCGTCGACGAGGACGACGTCGAGCATCTCGTGGCGGTTGTGCATCGCGACGGTGCCGAGGCCGATCTGCCGGCTGAGTGCCGAGTAGGCGCCGAGCAGCAGCTGCTGACCGGTCTGGCCGCGCGCGTAAAACGTGCGCGACACCTGCGCGCCGCCGAACGAGCGGTTCGCGAGCAGGCCGCCGTACTCACGCGCGAACGGCACCCCCTGGGCAGCGCACTGGTCGATGATGTTGACGCTCAACTGCGCGAGCCGGTAGACGTTCGCCTCGCGCGACCGATAGTCGCCGCCCTTGACCGTGTCGTAGAACAGCCGGTAGATGCTGTCGCCGTCGTTCTGGTAGTTCTTCGCGGCGTTGATGCCGCCTTGCGCGGCGATCGAGTGCGCGCGGCGCGGGCTGTCCTGGAAGCAGAAGCAGTCCACGTGGTAGCCGAGCTCGCCCAGCGTCGCGGCCGCCGATGCACCGGCGAGCCCCGAGCCGACGACGATGACCCGATACTTGCGCTTGTTCGCCGGGTTGACGAGCTTCATGTCGAAGCGATGGTTGTCCCACTTCTCGGCGAGCGGGCCCTCGGGGATCCGGGCGTCGAGCTTCATCGGTTCATCTCCATCGTCGCGGCGGCGGTCGTCGTCGTCTCGTAGCGCTCGAGGTTGTCCTTGCCGGTGCCGAACACGAGCACCGCGATCGGGATCGACGCGAAGCCGACGAAGATCACGAGGCCGTAGGCGAGCGCGACGCCCTTCATCCGCGCGCGCCAGCGACGGGTCATCCAGCCGAGCGACTGGAAGAGGCTCTGCACGCCGTGCGCGAGGTGCAGGCACAGCACCGCCATCGCGACGACGTAGAACAGGCTGACGAGCGGGTTCGCGAAGCCCGACGCGACCATCGCGTGCGCGTCCATCACCTTCGTGCCCGAGAGTGCGCCCTCGGTCAGCGTGTAGCCGTCTCCGAAGCGCTCGTTGTAGTCGGCGAGCCAGCGCACCGTGAAGTGGAGCAGGTGCACGACGATGAAGAACAGCAGGATCCCGCCGGTGTGGATCATCGTCATCGACGCGGGGTTCGCGCTCTTGAGGGCCGACTCCGCGTAGCCGTGCGGGCGCGCCCGACGGTTCTCCCGCGTGACCATGACCGCCATCCACACGTGGACGATCGCGCAGGCGAGCAGGAACAGCCGACCGCCCCACTTGATCGGCATCGGCATCGACTGGAGCGTGTGCGCGTAGGCGTTGAACGCCTCCGGCCCGCCGAAGTAGAGGATGTTGCCGAGCAGGTGGAACAGGACGAACCCGGCGAGGACCAGGCCGGTAATCGATACCAGGGTCTTCTTTAGAATCGACGGAAGCCGCATGTCGTTTCGTTCGGACCTCTCCCGCGCCCGATGCGCGCATCCCTAAGGATGAAACAGGCGCGTCGTCGCGACAACCGCCGATCGGAAACTCGGGGGTGGTCCGCTTGACCCGATCGCGGCGCGGTGCGATCCTCGACGCCGTGAAGGTCACAGGACCGAGGAGGTTCAAATGAAGACAGCCGTCTGGTCCGGCGTGCTCGCCACCGGTCTGCTCGTCGGCATCGCCGGCGCGCAGGTCGAGGTGGGTGCAAAGGCACCGGTGCCCGAGATCAAGTCGTTCGCGAACGCGAAGTTCAAGTCGATGCGCGATCTCAAAGGGCACCTCGTCATCTACGAGTACTTCGCCCACTGGTGAACCCCTTGCCGCGGGGTCGTACCCCATCTCAATCAGTTGATCGAGAAATACGGCAAGAAGGGACTGGCGGTCGTCGCCGTGACGAACTCGCCGGAGTCCGAAGCGCTCAAGTTCGCTGACGAGACGAAGATGAAGTCGGCGATCGGCTTCGAGCCGAGCCTCGCATCGATGAAGGCGTTCGGCTTCACGGGCTTCCCGTCGAGTGCGCTCGTCGGTGGCGACGGCAAGGTGATCTGGACCGGCCATCCCAGTGGACTGAAGGACGACATGGTCGAGCAGGGGCTCAAGACCGTGCGCATCCTCCCGAAGTACGCGGTCGATGTCGAACTGCCTTCGAAGTACAAGTCGATCGCGAAGAACCTCGCGAAGGGCAAGCTCGGTGCGGGATGGGTCGCGCTCGAAAAGGCGCTCGGCAAATCCCTGCACGAAGAGGACGACAAGGCCGCGCTCCAGAAGGCGGCCGACGCCGTGAAGACGTTCCACGAAGCGCGCGTCGCCGAGGCCAACACCGCGTTCGACGAGGGGCGCATCTTCGACGCCTACGATGCGTGGGACATGATCGGCAAGCACTTCCGCGCCCACAGGGAGCACGCGACGACCGCTCGCGAGAAGCTCAAGGCGCTCAAGGTGCCGGAACTCCGCAAGGAGTTCGATGCCGGCAAGCGCATCGCTGCGGCGATCGAAGCCCACGGCAAGGGCAAGGAGAAGAAGGCGATCAAGGCGCTGCAGTCGCTGCTCGCCGGCTCCTACAAGGAGACCAAGGAAGCCGCGCGCGCGCAGAAGCTCCTCGACGCGTGGAAGGCCGAGGGCTGACCCACTGCGGCGGTTCTGGCTTCGGCTACTCCTCGTCTTCGGTTCGCTCGCGATCTCGGCGGTCATCGCCGAGGTCGCGTGGCGACTGTTCTGGGTCAGCGGCCTCGGCCCGCTGAACAACCCGATCTACGCGACCTACGACCCGGTCCTCGGGTGGGCGCACGTCCCGAACGCATCGGCCCGCCACCGCACCGATGAGTTCGACGTGAAGGTCGCGATCGACGCGCTCGGCCTGCGCGACCGCGCGCGCACGCCCGAGCCCGCGCCCGGCGTCTTCCGCGTGCTCGCGGTCGGCGACTCGTTCACGTTCGGCTTCGGGGTCGCCGGCGAGCAGGCGTTCCCCTCGCTGCTCGACGCGCGCGACCCGAACGTCGAATGGCTCAACGGCGGCGTGTGCGGCTACGGCACCGACCAGGCGCTGCTGTTCCTCGAGCACCGCGGCCTCGCGTGGCGGCCGCGGCTCGTCGTGTTGACGCTCTGCTCGAACGACATCGAGGAGAACCTCCGCGACGAGATGTACGGCCGCGCCAAGCCGCGGCTCGTGATCGATGGCGATCGCGTCGTCCGGCCGAGCGGCGACGTGCCGTTTCCGTGGCTCGCGCGCACGAGCATGCTGTGGCGCTCGATCGACAAGAACCTCTGGGCGTTGCGGCGCCAAGTGCCGGAGGGCGAGGAGGCGACCGAAGGGCGGCGCGTGTTGCGCGTGCTGCTGCGCGAGATCGCGCGCGTGTGCGCGGCGGGGGGCGCCGATCTCGTCGTCGTCCAGACGATCGCCGGGCTCGACGTCGCGGACCGGCGAGGCGGCTACCACGTGCTCGACCTGGTCGACGCGCTGCAAGGTCGCGAGGATCTCGTGTTCGCGCGCGATCGGCACTGGAACCCGGCCGGCCACCGTTTCGTGGCCGACCGGCTCGCAGCGTTTCTCGAGGCGCGCGACCTCGTGCCGACGAGGCCGCGCTGACCGCTACCGGTCGATCGCGAGCAACGCCTCGTTGAAGTCGTTGCAGCTCGAGAAGTAGTTGTGGCTCGTGCGCACGATCGACAGCGCCGGCAGCCTCCGCGGGTCGCCGATCGTGCCGAGCGCCGCGCATGCGAACGTGCGCGTGAGCGAACGCCGATCCTTCAGCAGTTCGATCACCGGGTCGATCGCATCGCGATCACCGACGAGGCCGAGCGCGGCGGTCGTCGCGTTGAGCGTGCTCACCGTCGCGCCCTTGCGCAGCGATGCCAAGAGCGGCCCGACCGCTTCGCGCGAGCCGAGCAACCCGAGCCCGATCGCGACGCGCTCGCGGAAGAGCGGGTCGTGACGCGACTCGTGCAGCGCGGTGGTCAGTTCGTCCATCGCGCGCCGGTAGCCGATCATCCCGAGCGCAACCGCGCAGTCGCCCCGCAGGTTGGGATCGCCGCCCTTGCCGAGCACCGTCGCGATCGTCGGTCCGGACTGACGATCCCGCGCGATTCCGAGCGCGAGTGCGAACGCGCCGCGCGTCGCCGGGTCCTTGACCTTGTCGAAGCCGCGGCGAAGGGCTTTGAGCGCGCGTGCGCGCTCGATGCCGTCACTCGTGCGGTGGCAGCGAATGCCGAGCGCGAGTGCGCAGTAGGCGCGGCTCTGGGCGCGTCCGCTCGTGATGCCGGCCGCGAGCGTCTTGACCGTGCCCTCGCCGCCGATGCGGCCGAGCGAGATCGCCGCGAAGTTGCGCGTCACCGCGTCCTTCGCCCGTTCGAGGGTCGTGCGCAGCGCCTTGCGTAGCGTCCCGTCGGCGGGCAGGTAGCCCGCGGCGAGGGCCGCACTGCGGCGGAGGATCGCGCTCTTCTTGTTCTTGAGGCTCGCGACCACGAGATCGCGCGTCGCCGGTGCCGGTGCGACCTCGTTGCGCGCGTGCAGTCGGCCCAGCGCGACGAGCGCCTGGCCGCGCGCCCAGCCGTGGCCGCGCTTGTCGTCGACGATCTCGCGCAGCGACGCGGCGACCCGTTCGACGTATTGGGCGTCGCCGGTCAGCAAGCCGAGCCCGACCGCGGCGAGCTGCGGGATGTGATGGCCGTGCTCGCGCATGCGCGCGTGCTTCGCGAGCAACTCGGCCGACTTGCCACCGGGGTCGTCCCCGAGCATGCCGAGCGCGAGCGCTGCCGCGCCGCGCGTCGCCGGCGTGTTCAGGTGGCCGCCGAGGTAGTTCGACGCGCGCGAGTCGTCTTCGAGCAGCGAGTGGAAGATCGGCCGCCCGATCGGGGCGCCGAGGATCCCGAGCGAGTAGACCGCGGCTTCGCGAACGCTCTCGCGCGGATCGGCGATCGCCGCGGCGATCGCGGTGACGACGCGCGGGTCGCCCGCTTTTCCGAGCGCCAGGATCGCGTGGTAGCGAACCGTTGCATCGCTGGAGCGCGCGGCTTCGAGCAGCTTCGGGACGATCTTCTCGAGCACGAGCGCGCGGCTCGGCCGACGGACATCGGCTTGGTCGAGCTGCGTGCGTGCGCCGAAGAACGTGTCGGGTGCGCCGGACTCGAGTTCGCCGCGGGCACTGTAGAGCGCCGTCTTCAGATTCAGGAACGTGTCGCGGTTGAAGCGCCACCAGTGGCGCCAATTCTCCGACGTCGCGGAGCTCGCCTTGTTGCGGCGGGTGACGGCGCCCGCGATCGACGGCCGGGGCGCCGCAGACGGGCTCGGGCGTTGGGGCGGTCGCGGTGCCGTCGGCGGTGTGGCGCCCGGGGTCGGCCCTGCGCTGGGGCTACCGCCGCTCTTCGGGCCCGGCGTCGGTGCGGGCGCGGGGCTCGGCGTCGGTGTCGGAGTGGGCGTCGGGGTCGGGGTCGGGATGGGGAGAGGCAGTGGCTGTACCGAACCGGCCGGTCCGGTGTAAGGCGGCTGCGAGTTTCACTGCGGCGCGGCCGGCGCGGCGCTGACGAACAGCGTAAGCCCGGCGGCGACGATGCCGAGGGACAGCGTACACGAACCCGTTTTCATCGGAGGCCTCCTTCGAACGCACTCCGTCGATCGCGCGCGCCGTGCCGCGAGCGCTCGAGCGAGTGACGACAACAGATCCTGGCAAGGCGAATCGCTCGGGCTGCATGAGCCCGGCGCTGTTGTTTTGGAGTCCCATCCGTAGACGGCCCGAGGATACCGGGCGTCGGCTGAGTCGCGCAAGGTGAGGCCGCGAAATTGTGAGAGCACGCTCATCATTCGCCCGTTTCGGCGCGATCGGGCCGCTTTCGGCTCGCGCAACCAGGGCGATCGTGCGTTGATGCGGGCATGATCCGACTCGTGCTCGTCCTCTCGTCGCTCCTCTTCGCCGCGGCCTGCGGCGCCCAGGACGAACCGCCGCCGCCGGCGAAGGACCCCCACGCCGAGGCCTTCCGGGCGGCCGCCGCCGAAGCCGCGGCGCTCCACGAGCGCGGCGAGACCGAGCGCGCGGCCGCCCGCCTCGCCGCCTGGGCCGAACGCGCGCCGAGCGACGCGTGGCGAGCCGCGGCGGAACTCGAGGGCCGTCGATACGTCACCGCGCGGCGCCGGTCGGCCCGCAAGCGGCTCGCCATCGCCGTGATCGACCGCGTGGCCGAGCGCTATCCGAAGACCCCGGCCGGCCGCGAGGCCGCCTTGATGGCGAAGGCCGCCCGGCTCGCGGTCGGGCAGCCGATGGTCACGCTCGCGCCCGCCAAAGACAGCGCCGGCAAGCCGCTCGACCTCGCCCGGCTGCGCGGCCGCGTCGTGTTGCTCGACTTCTGGGCCGTGTGGTGTGCGCCGTGCCGCCAGGACGTACCCGCCCTCGTCGCGCTGCATCGGGCGCGCGAGGCCGACGGGCTAACGATCGTGTCGATCAGCGTCGACCGCGATCCGAAGGTGTGGCGACGATTCGTCGACGAGCAGGCGATGACGTGGCGACACCACGCGCCGCTCGTCGGGTGGCGGAACCCGCTCGCCGAACGCTTCCTCGTCGATACGATCCCGCACACGATTCTCGTCGGCCGTGACGGCCGCGTGCGGGCGATCGGGTTGCGCGGCGAGACGCTCCGCGCCGCGATCGACGAGGCACTCGCCGCACCGGCCCCTCCACCGACGGGCGGTTGACGCGGCGCTGCAGGCGCGGTAGCCCTGCACCCATGTCCCGTCGCGCCACCGCTGCCTTCCTCGTCCTGCTCACGCTGTTCGTGGTCGTGCGCGGCCTCGGCCTCGGTTCGGCGCTGATGCCGTTCGAGGGATGGGACGAATACCAGCACCTCGCGGTGGGCGAGTACGTCGTGAACCACGGGACGATGCCGGTCATCCCCGAGACGATGGACGCGTCGCTCGTCCCGTTCCTGCAAGCGCATCCGCATCCCGAGCACGGCGCCGACCAGCTCCGTTCGATCGGTGCGCCGCGATACCGCGGGCTGGTGGCGCCCGAGCCCGACTTCCCGCCACGCCTGCCGGAGCTCTACCAGGCGCAGCACGGCCCGGCGTTCTACTGGCTGCTCGCCGGCACGCGGCGGCTCGTCGGCGACCGTCTCGCGTGGGCCGACCTCGCGCGGACGATCAACGTCGTCTTGCTCGCATTGACCGGCGTGCTGTGGTTCGGGATCCTCGCACGCGCGTTCCCGCGGTTTCCGGCGCTGCCGTTCGCGGCGGCGCTCGTCTGGTCGTCGGGGTCGTTGTGGGTGTTCAACGCCGCTCGCGTCGCGAACGACACGCTCGCGATCTTCCTCGGCTCGCTCGCGCTGTTCGCGTTCGTCGTGTGGCGCGGTGGCGCCCGCAACGCCGGGTGGCTGCTCGGCGTCGGCGCGCTGCTCGGGGCAGGTGCCATCACCAAGTCGACGATCGTCGCCCTGGCGCCGGTCGTCGCGATCACCGCCGCGTTCTCCATGCGCGGTTGGCGCCCGATGCTCACGGCGGCGCTCGCGGTCACGGTCGGCTACGCGGTCATCGCCGGCTACTACCACTACACCTGCCTCGATCGCTACAAGACGATCACCGGCATGCGCGAAGCGGTCTACAACCTGCACACCAAGGGGATCACGACGCAGCATGCGATCGAGATCATGCCGCGACTGCCCCATCGCGCGATGGCGAACAAGTTCCTGCTCGACGCGGTGCACGTGGGTGGCTGGAGCTTCCGGCCGCCGCCCGCGTTCGCCCACCGCGCGCACGGGTGGCTGCTCGTGCTCGCCGGGGTCGCGCTCGTCGTCGCGTGCGCGCTTCGACGCGGGGCCCTCGGTGCGCTCGGCCGCAACGCGTGGCTCCTCGCGCTCGTCGCGGCGGTGTGGGCGGGCATGTACTACCACGCCGCGCACTCGGCGCTCTACCACGGCACGATCTACACGAACGCGTGGTACGGCGCGATCGTCTTCCCGATCGTCGCGGCGGTGTCGGTGCTCGGCGCCGTCGCGCTCGCGCCCCGGCTGGGCGCACTCGTCGCGATCGCGTGGAGTGCGGTGTTGTCGTCGGCGTTCGTCGTCGGCGTCTACACCGACCTGCTGCCGTTTCAGACCGGCGAGGCGAGCATCACCGAGGCCGCCGCGGCGGTCGCGGCACACCACGCGTTTCTCGTGCTGCCGCCGTGGCCGGTGCTCGGCGCGCAGGCGCTGCTGTGGCTCGTGCTCGTCGTGTTCGTGTGGCGTGCGGCGACGCCTACTTCCGCTGCGCCGCCAGGTGATCGATCAGCGCGAGCGGTGCCGCCATCATCGCCGTGACCGCGCTCAGCGGCGCGAATGGCCCGCGGATCTCGACCGTCCACCGGTCGCCGTCGACGCGCGACGCGCCTGCGGTGGGCGTGAAGATGCCGGCGACGTGCTCGACGCTCGGCGCGTCGGTCGGGTCGAGCGAGATCTTGTCGCCGAACATGTCGATCAGCGGGATGATCGCCTCGTAGCCGAACTCGATCCAGCGCGGCACGTCGATGTAGCCGATCGACGAGACGGTCTGCAGATCGCTCGCGCCGACCGTCGCCATCGCTTCGCGGAATCGCGCGTCCGAGACGAGCGCGCGGGCAGGCGGCCGCATGCCGGTCCGCACGACACCGGCGTTGAGTCCGGTGACGAGTTCTCGCTCGCCGACGCCGAACACGATCGAGATCGGCATGCTTGCGAGCCGGAGGATGTAGAGGCCGCCGCTCTTCTTCTCGAGCGTGACGCCTTCTGTGAGCGGCTTCTCCACGATGTCGTCCAGCGCTGCGACGAGCTTCTCGCGGTCGCCGATCGCGGCGCGGGCGAGCATTGTCGGCACGAATCCGCTACGCGGCGCGGCCGCCGTCAGGATGCACTCGTCGCCGAGTCCGGCCGCCAATCGCGTGAACAACCCGGTCTCGTGAAAGCGGTCCAGGAACTCGATGACGGTCTCGGCGAGTTCCTCGTCGGCGGTTGCTTGCTCGATGTCGTCGGCGTGGGTGCCGGTTCCGACGTAGTCGTGGAACGCCTGCAGGAAGGCGCGCATGTCGACGCGCGATGCGATGACGAGCGTCGTGTCGGCGGACACACGGTCGAGCAACGTGAAGCCGGTTGCGGTCGTGCCGTTCTTTGCGGCCGGGGTGTCGGCGGCGGGCACCGCACCGGTGTATCGCTCGACGAACCGACCGTCCTCGAGCGCGATCGTCGTGACCGACGGCTGGACGGCCGAGAACCCCGACAAGCGGGCCGCCGTCGCGGCACGCACCGCGGCGATCTCCTTGCCGTAGCGCTGCTCGTCGGTGCGAAACAGCTGCCCCGGATCGGTCCACAGCACGATCGGCGCCTTCGGGAGCGCCGCGAAGGCCTCGGATTTCGCGAACGACTTCTCTTCGAGCGGCTTGGCGCCGACGATCGCCGCGGCCCAGCGCATCGAGTTCGTGACCAACAGGTGATCCTCGAACATCGCGACGAGGACCGTCGGACCGAACTCCCGCATCCCCTCCACGTCGATGTCGAACCGGTAGGCGAGGTGGCGACCGATCTGAACCTCCTCGTGCTCGCTCGTTCGGATCAGCGGCTCGAGGAACCCCTCGATGGCGGGCGCTCGCAACAGCATCGCGCCTTGCATCACCGTGCGTCCGCGCACGAACCGCTCTCGCACCGCGAGTTGGCCGCGCCCGGCGAAGAGGCCGGGCAGCCGATTCAGATCGAATCCGAGCAACCCGCGCAAGCTCTCGGTCGCTTCGCCGAGTTCGTCGAGTGCCGGCGTGAGGAAGTCGAGCACGCGCTTGTCCGAGAAGCAGCGGCCCCACGACGACTTCGCGACGAGCGTGCGCAACGCGGCCATGCTCGGCACGTCGCCGTAGTAGGCGAGGTCCTCGGTCACGTACTCGGCCAGTGCGATGTTCTCGCGATCGACGGGTGCGGTCGCGTCCTGTGCGGCGGCGGGCGTCGTGAGGCAGAGTGCGACGCAGGTCGCGAGGGCGGCTCGGAGCATCGGTCGAGGCCTTTCGGTCACGGGGCTATTCGACGCGGAGGCCGCGTCGTCGGGCGAGGCGGCTGAGCGTCGCCGGCCGGTCGGTCAGGATGCCGTCGACGCCGAGGTCGATCAGGCGCCGCGCTTCGGCCGGGTTGTTGATCGTCCAACTGTAGAGCGACATCGGCGCGCCGTCGCGTTCGACGAGTGCGTCGCGGTGTTTGACGTCGTGCTGAATGATCGTCTGGTAGATCTTCCATGCGCTGAGTGTGAGCGCGGGCCGCCCGACGCTCGCGCACCGGTTCGCGTACCGCTCCGCGGTGACGGTCGCGGAGTAGTCGATCGGCTCGAACACGACGCCCGGCGGCACCTCGACGTCGAACGAGTAGGCGGCGTCGGGCGCGAGCGCCTTCATCCCCGCGAGCACCTTGTCGTGCGGCGTGAGAAACACGAACTCGCATGCGGCGTCGGAGTCGGCGATCTCGCGAAGCATCGCGCCGATCATCGGCTCGACGTGCTCGGGCGCGTCACCGGGGATCTTGATGTCGAGCAGCACGCTGCGCAGCCGCGGCTCGCTCGCGGCCCATGTGAGGAAGTCGGCGAACGTCGGGATCGTGGCGGCGACCGGGCGCTTCCAGAACAGGAAGAAGCTCTTCTTGTAGCCGAAGTGCTCGCGCAGCTCCGCGAGCGTCAGCTCGTGCGCCATCCGTCGGTAGCGGCTCCACAGGGCCGGCGCGTCGGGCAGGTACTTCACGTTCGGTTCGAGGCCGACCTGGCGCGCGAGCGCGACCGCGTCGTTCGGGTCCCAGTCGTGCCAGAGCACGACCTCGCCGTCGCTCGTGAGCGACAGGTCGATCTCGACTGCGTTCGCGCCGTCGTCGATCGCGCGCTGCATCGACGGGATCGTGTTCTCGACCGTCGTCGCCGCCGAGCCGCGGTGGCCGATCACGAGAAACGGTCGCGTCGGGTCGACCGCGAGCGGCTTCGGCCGCGGCGTGAGCGCCCGCCCGAGGCGTTGTGCGACGCTGTCCACCGCGCGCCGAACCGCATAGCCCGCGACCGCACCGGTGTTCGCAAAGGCGAGACGCACGGTCTTGGCCGGCCTCGACTCGCTGGCCCCGTAGCGTTCGGTGGCGCGGTTGAGTCGTTCGGCCGTGCGAAGGCGGTAGGGCGGTCTCGGCGCGGGCATATCGACGATTATAGGACGAACCGCGACCGACGTCGCTACATCCGAAAGACGCCGCGCATCGGCTCGTCGAACGGACGATTCAGCGACGCCGCGATGCCGAGTGCGAGCACGGAGCGCGTATCGACCGGGTCGATGATGCCGTCGTCCCACAGGCGCGCGGTCGAGTAGTAGGGGTGCCCCTCTCGCTCGTATTTTTCGAGGATCGGCGCGCGGAAGTCGGTCTCCTCGGCGTCGGACCACGACTCGCCACGCCGCTCGAGCTGCTGGCGCTTGACGGTCGCGAGCACGGTCGCGGCCTGCTCGCCGCCCATCACGCTGATGCGCGCGTTCGGCCACATCCAGAGCTGCCGTGGCTGATACGCGCGACCGCACATCCCGTAGTTGCCGGCGCCGAACGAGCCACCGATGATGACCGTGAAGCGCGGCACGGTGCTCGTCGCGACCGCGTGGACCATCTTCGCGCCGTCCTTCGCGATGCCGCCGGCCTCGTATTCGCGCCCGACCATGAAGCCGGTGATGTTCTGCAGGAACACGATCGGGATCCGACGCAGGTCGCACATCTGGATGAAGTGCGCGGCCTTGAGCGCCGACTCGGAGAACAGCACGCCGTTGTTCGCGAGGATGCCGACCGGGTAGCCGTGAATGTGCGCGAAGCCGGTGACGAGCGTCTTGCCGTAGTTCGACTTGAACTCGTGGAAACGGCTCCCGTCCACGGTGCGGGCGATCACCTCGCGCACGTCGTACGGAATGGAGGTGCTCGCCGGCACGACGCCGTAGAGCTCGCCGGGATCGTAGAGCGGTTCCTCCGGCGCGATCCGATCGATCGGCTGCGCCTCGCGGGTGTTCAGGTTCTCGAGGATGTCGCGCGCGAGTTCGAGTGCGTGCTCGCCGTCCTCGGCGTAGTGGTCGGCCACGCCGCTCGTTCGCGTGTGCACCTCGGCGCCGCCGAGTTCGTTCGCGGTCACGTCTTCGCCGGTCGCGGCTTTGACCAGCGGCGGCCCGCCGAGGAAGATCGTCCCGGTGTCCTTGACGATCACGACCTCGTCGGCCATCGCCGGAACGTAGGCGCCGCCCGCGGTGCACGAGCCCATCACGATCGCGATCTGCGGGATGCGCTTCGCGCTCATGATCGCCTGGTTGTAGAAGATCCGGCCGAAGTGCTCCTTGTCGGGGAAGACCTCGTCCTGCATCGGCAGGAACGCGCCGCCGGAGTCGACGAGGTAGAGGCACGGCAGGTTGTTCTCGAGCGCGATTTCCTGCGCCCGGAGATGCTTCTTGACGGTGATCGGGTAGTAGGTGCCGCCCTTCACGGTCGCGTCGTTCGCGACGATCATGATCTCGCGGCCGTGCACGCGTCCGATGCCGGTGACCATTCCGGCGCCCGGCGCGTCACCGCCGTAGAGGTCGTGGGCGGCGAGTGCGCTCAGTTCGAGAAACGCCGAGCCCGGGTCGAGCAGGCGGTCGAGCCGGTCCCGCACGAACAGCTTGCCCTGTTGCGCGTGCCGCTCGTGCGCACGCGGCGGGCCGCCGCGCGACGCGGTCGCGAGGTCTTCGCGCAACTGCTCGACCAGCGCGGTGTGGTGGGCGTGGTTGGTGGCGAACGCATCGCTCTTCGGGTCGATGCGGCTCTCGATCACGTCCATATCGGCAGGAATCCTCCGGGGGCGGGGCTGGGGGTCCCGTCAGCATAGCGACGGGTAGAGGCGGCGTCCACGCGCAGGTATCATCGCGTCCGGGTTGGCGTTCGATGACTTGGAGAAGAACCCGATGAGAATCCTGATCGCCCTCGGTGCGGCTGCAGTCGCGCTCGCATTCGCATTGCCGGGAACCCAGGACGCGCCGGCCGGCGAACCGTCTGCACGCACGCCCGAGGAGGCGCGCCGCATCGTCGAGTCGCTGAGCTGGCTGACCGGCCACTGGGTCGGCACCGCCGGCGCGAACCGCTACGAGACCGTCTATACGTCGCCGACGCGTGGCGAACTCTACGGCGCGAGCAAGGAGTTCAACGACGAGCGCATCGCGACGTTCGACTTCGAGCGGATGCACAGCAAGGGCGGCGACGTCTTCATGACGCCGTGGCCGATGGGGCGAAAGAGCCGCTCGTTCAAGCTCACCGACTACGATCCGACGAAGCGGCGCCTGCACTTCGTCAACAACGAGCACGACTTCCCACGGGCGTTCACCTACGCGCTCGACACGACCGGCCGCCTCGAGATCCGCCTCGTCGGCACGATCGGCGGCGAGGACGTCTCGAGCCGGATCGTGATGGCGAAGCTCGGGAAGTAGGGCGGCCGCCTACCGCAGCCGAACGCGCCCGTCCGGCCACACGTGGCTCGAGCGGGCGACCTGCCACTCGTCGTCGATGCGCGCGAACTCGAGCGTCGCGTCGGCGGGGCGGGTCTCGGCGGCGCCGCCCGCGATGCCGACCGTGACGCGGAAGCGGACCTCGACGGTCGCGCGATCGCCGTCGACGGCGATCGAGAACGCGTCGTCGACGATCTCGACGGTCACCGGCACGCCCTTGCGGGTCGCGTAGAGCAAGAGCGCCGAGAACTGCGTGCGGTCGGCGCGGAGCGTCGTCTCCTGGAAGTCGTCGGCGAGGCGTTCGATCACCGGCGTGACCTTGCGCTGGTTGAAGCCGGCGACCATCGCGCGGAGTGCGCGTTCGATCCGCGTCGCGTCGCTGACGAGCCACGTCGAGATCGCGTACCACGCGAGCGCGGCGGCCGCGCCCACGGCGAGGAGCCGGAGGAGGACGCGTGCGTTCATGGCCGTGCGTCGTCCAGCTCGCGGACGACCCGACGCGCGCGCTCGACGATCGCCGGTGGGTAGCCCTCCGCCTCGAGCACCTTGATCGCGTTGCGGATCGTCGCGGGGCCGGTGCGGATCCGGTAGTCGAAGCTCATCGTGTCCTCCTCGAGCGTCTCCTGGAAGTGGCGGTTCGCCACGACGACGTCGTCGGCCAGGTCGGTCACCTGCCGGTCGTGCGTCGCGACGAGGAAGAAGCCCGAGCGTTCGATCAGCGCCGCGATCACCGCGGTCGCCGCGCCGAGCCGCTCCTCGGAGTTCGTCCCGCGGAACGGTTCGTCGATCAGCCCGAGGATCGGTCCGCCGGACTCGGCGCGTTCGAGGATGCGTCGGACCTGGCGCACCTCGGCGAGGAAGTAGCTCTCCTCCTTGCCGAGATCGTCGCGAATCCGGAGGTCGGTCATCAGCGCCGACGGCGTGAACGTCATCGCTTCGGCCGTCGCGACGCCGCCCGCCTGCGCGAGCAACAACGCCGATCCGACGGCGCGGAGGTAGGTCGACTTCCCGGACATGTTGGAACCGGTGATGATCCACACCCGCATCGGCAACGCGAGGTCGAGGTCGTTGTCGACGACGACGTCGGGCCGGATCAGCGGGTGGCGGCAGCGCGTCATCCGGATGCACGCGCCGTCGCGCTCGACGGTGGGGTAGCAGACGACCGGTTCCTCCCACGCGAACGCGGCGAACGACAGCACGACCTCGAGGTCGGCGGCGGTGTCGACCGCGGCGAGGATCGCGTCGCGATGGCCGAGGTAGCTCTTCTCGAGCGCGGCCAGGACGTGCACGTCCCACAGCGTCAGCAGGTTGATCGCCTTGTGGAGCATGCCCGAGTAGCCGAGGAACAGCAGCGGGATGCGGCGGGCGAGCGCGGGCAGCGCCGGCGGCCTCGCCGCGCCCGCGAACGCGTCGCGCATGTCGCCGAGGATGCCGTCGGTCGGGAGAGTCGTCGACGCGGTCGTCGCGAGGTCCGCGAGGCTCTGCGTGACGACGTCGAGCCCGAGCCACGGACGCAGCCGTTCGAGCAGCTTGCCGCGGAGCGCCGTGAGGATCGGCAGGTTCGCGAGCGCGAGGGCGAGGGGCGCGAAGAGCCAGTGGCCCGGGATCAGCGCGATCCACGTCGCAGTGCCGATCAGGGCGACGGCCGTCCAGACGCGGAGCATCGGGTGCGTCGCCCACGGGGGAAGCGGCGTCGCGTCGCGCACGGTCTGCGTGAACGTGTCGAGCGCGTCGTCGTGGCCGCGGAGGCCGACGGCGGCGGCGAGCAGCTCGATGCGCAGGCGTGGGTCGGTGTCGAGCGCGCGCACGGCGGTCTGGCAGCGTTCGAGGCGATCGGCGTCGAGCAGCGGGAAGCGCAGCGCGGTCGCGAGCCGCGATGCGCCCGGGCCGGTCGAGGTGCGGTTGAGGAGGCCGAACACGCCGAGCGGTTCGGCGAACACGTCGAGGTCCTCTTCCTCCTGGGGCGACAGCGACCACGACGGGTCCGCGTGTGCGGCCGCGCGCTCCGGCGGACGGGCCCCCGAGCGCGTCACGATGCGGGCGCCGCCGAGGCGTTGTTCGGTCTCGTAGAGGACCTTGTCGAGCGCGCTGAGGTGTCGTCGCTGCTCGAACCAGCGGATGTGCACGCCGCGCGCGATCATGAAGAGCACGAAGCCGACCGCGAGCGAGCCGAACGCGAGGACGGGGGTCGCGTGCGCGGCGAAGAAGCCGATGACCGCGAGCGCGAAGACGCCGAGGCGGATCCACGACCACGTCGCCTCTCGGGTGCTCGCGTCCCGTCGCGTCGCGCGGACGGTCTGGAGGCTCTCGCGGAGCCAGTCCGCGCGATCGTCGCGAGGCGGCGGCAGGATCGAGTCGTTCATCGACGGCCCTTCCGGAACGCGGCGAGGCCGCGCGCGAGTTGATCGAGGACGTCGTCGACCGGGATCCGGCCCGCGACGCGGTTGCCGTCGATGCGACCGGCGATGTCGCCGCTCGCGTGATCGTGGATGCGCAGCACCGGGTAGCTCCCGTATCGTTCGCCGAAGCGCTTCGTCTGCGGCAGGTCGGTCAGCGTGTCGACGAACACCGGCACGAAGTCGCGCGACGCGGCGATGACCTTCTCGTTCGCGAGCGGACCGCCCGCGAAGTCGCGACAGCCCTTTCAGCCCGGGTTCTCGCCGAAGTGCAGCCAGAGCGGCTTGCCCGACGTGCGAGCGTCCGCGTGTGCGCGGTCGTAGTCGGTGTACCAGTCGATCCCGCCGATCCGGACAGTCTTCGCCGGCGCCGGAGCGGGCTTGTCTTTCGTCGACGGCAGGGGCGTCGACGGCAGCGGAGTGGTCTTGTCCTCGCGGAGGTCGTGGATGTCGAGGGTCACGCGCGGAACGAGCGCGCTCGCGGTCTTGTCGTCGATGAGCTTCTTCTCGCGGGCGGTGAGCACGAGCTTGCGATAGCGCGCCGCGTAGTCGGCGCGCAGCGAGGTGATCCCGCGCCGGTAGGTGGAGTCGTCGCGATACACGATCGCCTCGCTGCCGAACAGGGCGGCGACTGCAGGTCGCTCGATGCCGAGAGCGGCGAGAGTCGTAATGCGAACGCGGCGCGCGCCCTTGTCGCTGCGCGACCCGCCGAAACCGATCGTCTCACCCGGTTGGACAACGCGGCGGGTCACGATTGACTCGACCGTGGGTTCTTCGTCTCCGCGGGTGCGGGGTCCGATCGTCCAGAAGCCGAATCGCGGAAAATCGCCCGGAACGGTCAAGCGGCCGTGCGAGAACGCCATGCCGAAGCTGCCGCCCAATCTGCCGGAGACTTCCTTGTCGTGGACGTCGACCTCCACATGCGGCATCAATCGACGCAGAAGAGCTCCGGCCAGCGGTCGCTTGGCATTGCAGCGTAGCAGCTGCCGGCAGATCGCTCGCAACAGCCGGGTCTGGATCCTCTCGCGGTCGGTCAGCACGGCGAGCGCCGGCGCGTACCGCTTTGCGTCGGCCGCGAGCAGATGCGCGACACCGGGGGCGTAGAGGTCGCTGAGCTTCGCGAGCGCCAGCGCTTCCTTGTCGGTCGGCCGCACGTTCGCGCGGATCAGGCCGTCGATCGCGGCGAGCGCGACGCAGCGTTCGGCATCGTCACCGATTCGTCTTGCGGCAGCGAGAAGCATCCGCACGACTGCGCGCCTGTGTTTCGTTGCGCGGCGGTCGCCGAATCGCACCGCCGCGCGTGCACGGACGTCGACCCGTGCGCTCGGGTCGAAATCGGCGGCGCGCTGGGCGGCGACCGGGAGCGCTGCGAGCCAGAGCGCGACGAGCGGGGCTGGGATCGAGGGCCTCATCACCGCAACGATAACGCCGCCGCGACGGCTTGTCCCGCCGCAATCATCGACGCGGTCTGTCTTTCCGGTATAGTTCCCGCGTGGATCGACTCGGCATCATCATCGCGTGCTTCAACGAGGAAGCGCTGATCGAGACCTGCCTGCGCGGCCTGATCGCCGCCGCGCCGGGGGCGGAGATCGTCGTGATCCACGGCGGCACCGACCGGACGCTCGTGATCGCGCGCGAGTTGGCGGCCGAGTTCCCGCAGATCCGCGCCTACAAGAACTACGGCGACATGGGCAAGGGCCACGCGATCAAGTGCGGGATCACGGTCACCGACCGCCCGATCCTGCTCCAGTTCGACGCCGACATGCAGTTCGACCCGTCCGAGGTGCCCGAGGTCGTCGGACCGATCCTCCGCGGCGAGGCCGACGTCGCGATCGGCAGCCGCTTCCTCCCGGAATCGAAGACCGAGGAATACGACTTCAGCTTCTTCCGCGTCGTCGGCAATCGGATCGTCAACCGCTGGCTGTCGCTGCTCGCGGGCAAGCCGATCTCCGACGTGACGACCGGCTTCAAGGCGTTCTCCCGCGACGCGATCGAGCGGATCGCGTTCAAGGACAACCGCTTCGTCTACGAGATGGAGATCGTGCTCCGCGCCCGCAAGGCGATCCGGCTCGCGCAGGTCCCGATCACCTACCGCAACCGGGAGAAGGGCTTCTCCGGCCACGGCGCGGGCCTGCGCGAACTGTGGTCGATCTGCTGGACCGGCTACAAGCTGCTCGCCTGGTCGCTCGCGATTCGCCTGCGGCTCTGGTGAGCCGCCTGCGGTAACAGTCTACTTCGCGAACAGCTCGAAGCGCATCCCGCGGGTCGCGGCCAGACCGATCGGCGCGGTCGGGTCGGCGACGAACGCCTGGACGTAGACCATCGTGCCGTCGATCGCCGGGATGTTCGGAATGCCGATCGGCAGCGACGCCTTGCCCTGCGCGTCCGTCGTCGTCGGGATGATCGCGGCCTGCGGCGCGAACAGGTTCACGTTCAGCGTGAGCCCGCCGACGTTCGCGTTCGCCGAGCCGAAGCCGATCGCGAACCACGCGACCGTGTTCGGCGTGCCGCCCGCCAGCCGCAGCTGATACTTCGTGTTGCCGAGCCACGCGGCGCCCCAGTGGCGGATCAGCGGCGCCGGACGGTTCGTGCCGGCAGTCGCGGTGCCGTAGCGGGCCGACGTCGCCTTGGGCTTCAACACGTAGAGGCCCGACTGGATGTCGTTGATGTAGACGTTGCCGGACGGCTGGAACGGGTAGCACGCCCACGCGCCGTTGAAGCTCGAGCTCTGGCCGGCCCACGTGTCGTAGTAGCCGACCTCGGTCGGGTTCGCCGGATCACTCAAGTCGACGATGCGATAGCCCTCGGTGTAGTACGAGATGTGGGCGATGCCGTCTTTGATGTAGGCGTTGTGCGGGATCGTCGACGACGGGCCGGTGCGGTAGCTCGCGACGAGCTGCGGGTTGGCCTTGTTGCGGATGTCGAAGACGCCGACCGGCTCGCCGGCGCGCTCGTTCGTCGTCACCGCGTAGTCGTCGTCCTCGGTCGCCCAGGCGTTGTGCGAGATCCGCGTGCCGGGCAGCGTCGCGCGGCCGAGCGTCGTGAATGCCGGGAGCGCCGTGACGTCGACGATCAGCATCCGGTTGTTGTTCTGATCCGAGAAGTAGCCGTAGCCGTTCTGCACGTGCAAGTCGTGCACGTAGGGCGTCCGGAACTGGCCGATCACGGACGGGTTGATCGGGTCGGTCTTCACGTCGATGGCGAAGATGCCGCCGCGCGTGCCGCAGACGTACGCGACGCCGGTGCCCATGTCCATCGCGATGTTGTGAGCGTTCGTCCAGGTGCCCGTGCCCCACGTCTTGACGAGCTGTGGCGACTGCGGATTCGTCAGGTCGATGATCTGCATCCCGCCGCCGCCTTCGGTCACGATGTAGGCGTGCGTGCCGAAGCACTTCATGTCGCGCCACGACGAGATCGACCAGCCGGAGTTGCCGGCGCTGTGGTCGAAGTAGGCGAGCGAGGTCGGCTGCGACGGCGACGTCGCATCGACGATGTAGCTGCCGCCGGTCGTGCCCATCACGATGTACTCGCCGCCGGCCGGGCTCAGGTAGCCCCACAGATCGTTGTAGACGATGGTCGGGTAGGTCATCGTCGTCGTGCTCTCGGGCGTGAAGCGGCCGACGAGCGAGACGTTGTACGCCTGCGCGTCCACGGCGGCGGTGCTCAGGCACGTTGCGACGATCGCGCCGGCGAACACGGCGGCGATTCGGGTACGGATCGATTTCACAGCTACTCTCCTCGAGGCCTGCCCTGAGCGTGCATTATACGGGGGTGCCGGGACGAGACCGGATCCCGATTTGCGAGCCGGAGAAAAATCCATGCGTCACGCCGCGATCGCCCTCGCCGTATTGCTGACCGCCTGCAACGGCGCGCCGACGAAGCGGACCGAGCTGTCCGCCTCGGTGTGGACGTGCACGACGGCCGTCGAGACCGGGACGAAGCTCGGTGGTTGCGCGATCGGCGACGTCGATCCGCGCTACCCCGGCAGCGAGATCGTCGCGGTCGCGAGCGACGGTGCGGTGCACGTCGTGCACCGGGACGGCGACCGCTGGGTGGGCGAGGTCGTATTCCGCGCCGGCGGCGAGATGATCCAGTGCGCGGTCGGCAACGTCGATCGGTCGACCGATGCGGCGGAGATCGCCGTGTGCGGGATGCTCGAGGGGGGTGAGGACGACGGCGGCGCCGGGGCGGTGCACGTGCTGTCGTATCGCGAAGATCGTCGGGCGGCGTCGTTTCCGTGGTTTGCGGATCGGGTGTTGCTCGACAAGGCGCTCGTGCACGGCGTGTGCGTCCATGACGGATCCGTGCTCGCGACGGGGTTTTCCCGGTTGCTCTACCGAATCGGGCGATCCGACGTCGCCCTCTGGGAGACAGAGGGCGTCCTGGTCGGCAAGACCCCCGGCAACGGCAAGCAGATCGTCTCGACCGACAACGGCGCCGTGATCGCGTGCGACGACGGCTGGGTCGGTCGCGTTGTCGTGACGGCCGACGGCGGCACCGTCACGACCGTCGACGTCCGCGACGTCGGGCGCGCACGGCTCGGCGCCGCGGGCGACTGGATCGCCGTGGCCGACGACGACGGCACGCTGTCGCTGATCCGCGACGGCAAGCGCGAGGCGGTCTACCGGTCGCCGGAGAAGTCGAAGCTCCGCGGTGCGGTCGTCGCCGACCTCGACCCGACGGTGGACGGCTACGAGCTCGCGTGCGCCGGTTACGACGGCCAAATCGTCGTGCTGACGCGAAGCGAAAACGGCTGGTCGCCCGAGGTCGTCGGCACCGACACGAAGAAGTTCCACCACCTGACCGCAGGCGACGTCGACGGCGACGGCGCCCCCGAGCTCGTCGCGGTCGGCTACTCGGGGCGCATCCTCGTCATCGATCGCCGCTGACCGCGCTCGCGGGGACGTCGAACACGAACACGCCCGGCGACAGCCGATCGACCGGCTCGAACGCGCGCAGCCACGCAGTCTTCGCGTGTGCGTCCGCATCGACGCCGACCAGCACGTTCGCGCGCACGACCACCGTGCCGGCGACCGGCTCGATCGGATCGATCGCGACCGGTCCCCGCTGCGCCTCGGCCCATTCGCGCATCAGCCGCCGGTCCTGCGCCCAGTCGACGTTCGAGTCGATCAGCGTGCGCCAGCCCTCGTAGGGGCCGCCGGCGAACGCGTTGAAGTACTCGGCGTGATGCGGGTAGATCCGCGCGACGTCCACGACGAGCCACGCGCCGAGTGCCGTGACGAGCCCGATGCCGACGCGGCTCCGCGCGATTGCGCCGACCGCGACACCGGCGAGCACGAACAGGACCGCGATCACCGGCAGCATGTGGCGCACGCCGATGTGGACGTTGCCGACGAACGACAAGAGCGCGAAGTGCAGCGCCGCGCAGCCGAGGAGCCACCAGACGAGGCGCGAGCGCCGGACGATTCCGACGACGACCCCGGCCGCGGCGAGCACGAGCAGCGCGATCGGCATCTTCACCGCGAGCGCGACCGCGAAGTAGTGCGGCCAGCCGTTGCGGCTGTAGTCGCCGTTCAGGTAGGACGCGTGGCCGGCGTTTCGATGCACGCCGCCGGCCGCGATCGTCAGCACGTAGGCGCGCGGGAGTATTGCGTTCGCGACGCGGGGAAACGGCGGCCCGAACGTGTCGATCGCGTTGTCGAAGCCGTCCTCGTAGTAGACGCGTTCCGCATCGGCCGAGATGCCGGCGTAGCCGGCGTGGATCGCCGCGAACGTCAGCGCGCCGACCGCGACCGCGAAACCGACGCCGCGGGTGACGGCCCCGCCGCGCGTGCACTCGCCGCGGTGTGCGGCGACGACGCAGCGCACCCCGACCGCGACGACGCCCAGCGGTAGCCACACCGCGTTGACGAGCTTCGTCCACTGCGCGAGCGCGATCACGGCCGCGGCGAGCGCGAGTCGGCCCCACGTCGGGCGTGCGAGCGCGGCGGCGATCGCGAGCAGCGCCGCGAGCCAGCCGAGCGTGCCGGCGACGTCGGTCCCGATGAAGCGTGCGTGCCCGATGAAGTCGGGGGTCAGCGCGGCGACGGCGGCGGCGCCCGCGCCGGCGAGCGGTCCGGCGATCGCGCGGGCGGCGGCCCACGCGAGCACGAGGACGAGCATCGCGGCCGCGATTCCCGGCAGCCGCGCCCACGCGAGGTTCGGGATCGTGTAGACGTCGGTCACGACCGGCTCGGCGGGTGGGCCGAGGCGCGCGGCGAGCGGGACGAGCGCGCAGAACGGCGCGGTGCCGTCGCCGGGCAGCGAGTGGCGGTCGTAGCCGCGGATCCCGGCGAGCGTCTCGCCGAACGTGTAGTGGTAGATCACGTCGGCGTTCGGCGACTTCGTCGCCTGGCCGAACCACGCCTGGCCGACGAGCGCGGCGACGCATGCGATGAGCCACGCGATCTCGTGCAGGCGCGGCACTCGTCGCCGCAACGGCTCGCCACTGGACGGACTCAGCACTATTCTCCTGCAGACGACCCTTTGCGTCGCCCGAGCATACGGACCGCGTCGTCCGGCTGCAACTCCGCCGATCCCGGGAGGACGACCGTGGCCTCACTCGCCGACTTCGTACGCGACACGCTTCCGCCGACCGCCGAGCTGACCGCCGACCGCGTCTTCATCCACCGCGAGCGCCTCGACGACGCCGACGTGCGCCTCGGCGCGCTGCACGACGCGCTGAAGGCGAACCCCGACTGGATCGGCGGGCGCCGGCCGCGGATCTTCGACTTCACGTTCAAGGGCACGCCGCTCGGCGACGACAACATCGTCCCGCAGACGTTCGACGACCCGCGCCACTACCGGCGCGTGGACGGCGCGGTCGGGCCGGACGACCCGGCGTTCGACGACGCCGCGCGCGACGCCGAGATCCTCGCGCCGTTCGCCGCCCGGATGGACGCGACGCCCACGCTCCACATCGACCACCACTACAACCTGCCCACGCTGACGTTCGCGACGACGACGATGCTCGTCGTCGACCTGCTCGGCTACCTGCACCGCACCGGCGTATCCGACCGGATCGCCGGGCTGCAGTCGACCTTCGCGATCGTCGACCACTGCGACCCCGACATCGTGTTCGCGCACTACGCGCTCGCGCGGGGGGCGGATGCGGCGTGGTTGAAGCGGCACGGCGCCGGGCTCGTCGCCGCGACCGTGCGCAACGACTACGCGATCGCGCCGTCGGCGCCGGACGCGCGCCGCGTCGCGATGGACCTCTACTGTTTCGGGATCGACCTCGAGGAGCGGTTGCGCGAGAACGAGTGCACGTTCGACGCGGCGTTCGCCGATCTCGATCGCGCGCTCGCGACCTACGCGCGCGGCGCCGATGCCGACGCGGCCGACCTCGCGTGGTTCGAGGCGCGCGTGTTCGCCGGCGGCCGGCTCACGCGCGAAGCCCGCGACGTGCTCGAGCGGCTCGCACCCGGCTATCGGCAGTTCGACACGGTGCCCGACGACGTCGGCGCGGCGACGCTCGCCCCCGGCACGCTGCGCCGCTTGGGCCCCGCTCTCGTCGTGTTCGGTGCCGACGGCGACGGTTTCATCGAGAGCGCCGAGGTCGTCGCCGCGGTGCAGGACGGCGTGCTCGACGGCGTCGACGACGGCGCGCGCGTCGCGGTCACGGTCAGTCACGACGCCGACGGCTATTTCGTCAAGATCCGCGCGATGCCCGGCGCCGCCGGCGCGTTCAACCTCGTCCCGGTCTTCGCTCGCCTCGGCGCCCACCCGCGCTACGCGGCCCTCAAGCCCGGCGGCCGCCGCATCGCCGGCGGCCTCTGCAAGCGCGCCGCCCCCGACCTCGACGCCCCCCAAGCCGCCCTCGACGTCGCCCGAGCGATCGAAGCCGAGGCGTAGGCGGGTGTGAACCCGAGTCCGGCTGCGGTCGTTCGGAGCGGGGAAGGAGGTGTGTGTTGGCTCGCAGGTTCGCCCTCGTCGGGATGATCGTCGCGATCGTCGGTGGTCTCGTGTGGTGGCTGGCGGGTTCCGCCGTCGAGCCGGTGCCGTCGCCGACCGTACCGGCTCCCGAAGCGGCCACCGAACTCGGATCCGTCGACCCGGTGGACGCTCCGTCCGAACGGCCGGTCGACCCAGCACGTCGGAACCCGCGCGAGGCCGACCAGTCGCCGAGCGATGCCGTGCGGTCGATCGCGGGAACCGTGTACGACATCGTCGGCCGACCGGTCGTCGGCGCGATGATCCACGCGCGCTATCACGCGGGGCTGATGCGCGTTGTCGAACTCGGCACGACCGCGTCGGACGCCGACGGCGGGTTCGCGTTTACGCACGTGCCGCCGGACGTGACCCGGGCGCTCGTCGACGTCACGGCGAAGGGTCATGCACCGGCCGATGCGTGGGTCCGCGTCGACGAGCCCCATCGCTTCGTGCTCGGCGGTCCCGGTGCGCTCGAGGGGCGCGTGGTCGATTCGCGCGGTGCGCCGATCGCCGGCTGCGTGGTATCGGTCTTGGCGGGACATTCGTCGAAGCACACGAAGTCCGATGCGGACGGTCGCTTCACGCTCCGGCACTTGAGCCCCGGCGGCCACACCGTCCAAGTCCGCTCGCCGGTGGGGACCTGGGGTGTGTCGCGGTCGACCGTGATTCGGCAGGGGGCGACGACGCGAGTCGAGATCGCCATGCCGGCCGGCGTGTGTGTCGTCGGCGTGATCACGGATGCGGAGACGACGCGACCGATTGTGGACGCGGTGGTCGAGACAAACCGGGGGATGCCGAGAGCGAGCGCGCGGAGCGACTCGAGCGGACGCTACGAACTGCGTGGGCATTCGTCGGGCTCGGAGGTGCGTGTCCGGGCGCCCGGTTACGCGCGGGTCGAACGCGTCATCCGTGCGGCGACCGGGGACGACGGCGCGGACGTGCCGGTCGAGGCGTCGTTTGCGCTCGTGCGCGGTGCGAACGTGTCGGGGATCGTGACGTGCGCCGGGCAGCCGATCGACGGCGTTCGGGTGCGGTTCGGACCGCAGTCTGGGCGCACGTCGTCCGACGGGCGGTTCGCTTTCACCGACGTGCCGCCCGACGAACCGATCGAACTGCGCATCGACGATCCGCGATTCGTGCCCCATCGGCAGACCGTCGATGTGCCGGGTCCGCGGGCCGCGGCGGCGAATGTCCACGTACGGCTCGATCGCGGGACGATCGTTCATGGCTCGGCGACCGATGCGATGGGGATGGCGCTTGCCGACGGCGTAGTGCGCGTTGAATCCGTCGAGCGAACACACGTGCAGCGCAGCGCTCGGGTTCGCGACGGGGAGTGGGAGATCCGAGGCGTCGCGGCGGGGCGCTACCGGGTGATCCTGACCCCGCTCGACGGGGATGCCCGCCGAACGTGGCTCGACGTCGTCGTGCCGGCGGTCGACCGGCATCGACTCGACCTTCGCGCGGAGCCCGGGCTGTCGATCACGGGCATCGTCGTCGATGCGGCCGGCGCTCCGGTGTCCGGTGCGCGGCTTCGCGTGCACCGAAACCACCGGGCCGGCGACGGCTCCCGTAGGTTTGCGCCGCGTGGCGCCGAGAGCGACCGCGACGGGTGCTTTCGGATCGGGAACCTCGTTCCCGGGCCGTACGCGTTGTACGTCGATGGGCGCATCGCCGGATCCAGCGCCCCGATCGAAGCCGGCGCGACCGGCGTTCGCATCGTGGTCGAACCGTTGCGCACGGTGCGCGGATTCGTTCGCGACGCGCGAACGCACGCGCCGGTCACGCGCTTCTGGGTCACCGCCGCCCGCGTCGACGAAGGCGGCGTCGAGCGATCGACGTTCCGGAGTCACGTCGTCGACTCGGAGGGCCGGTTCCAGCGCGTGATGACACGCGGTCGGCACTTGCTTCGTGTCGGAGCCGATGACGGTCGCGTCAGCGATCCGCGGGTGATCGAGATCGGCCCGTCGGGTTCGCCGCCGCCGTTCGACGTCTTCGTCGCCCAGGCAGAGACGATGGACGGACGGTGCGTGGACCGTACGGGCACGCCAGTCGCGAACGCTCGGGTCGAGGTGTTCGGGGAACACGACGGCGGCTGGCTCGCCCTCGCCGTCGCGTGGACCGACGCTGCCGGCTTGTTCCGCGTCGCCGGTTTGCGACCGGGCATGGTGCGGGTGGTTGCGGTGGACCGGACCGCTGGCCATGCGACACGGTCGGTCACGATCCCGATGGCCGGCACGGCGCCGAACCTCGTGCTCGCGCCTGCCTACGGAACCGTAAGGCTCGAGGTCCGCCGCGACGGGAAGCCGCTTGCCGACGCGCCGGTGCGTCCGGTCGCCCGCGACGGGTGCAGGATCGGGGTCGACCACGCGTTGCTCGCTCGGCAGTTCCGCATGCTCCGCGCCACTCGACCCACGCGGCCGTTCCGGACCGACGCGCGCGGCGAACTCACGCTCACCGAGATGCCGCCCGGCGAGTGGACGTTTGCCGCACGGGACGGTGGCCAGTCGGTGCGCGCTCGAGCCTGGGTTTCCGAGGGCGTGCCCACACGCGTCGTGATCGCGCTCCCGGCGCGTTGACCGGCGCTGAATGACCGCTTTCCGGCCATTCGCGCGGATTTCGTGAACCGAATCGGCGCGCGTTCGGTACTCGTCGTGGCATGGGGAACCCTTCGCTCGAATCACTACTCGCGCACGAGGACTGGGTTCGCGGGCTGGCGCTCGCGATCGCCGGCGACGTGCACGCGGCCGACGACCTCGCGCAGGATGCGTGGCTCGCAGCGGCGGCGGGGCCGCACAGCGCGATCGCGTCGCCGCGCGCGTGGCTTGCGCGGGTGATGCGCAACGTCGCGTCGCACCGGCGGCGCGAACGCGAGATGGCACGGCGACGCGAGCGCACGACGGAGCCGACGTCGCCGTCGGTCGCCGACGTCGTCGCGCGAGAGGAGACGCGTCGCACGGTCGTCGCTGCGGTGCTCGATCTCGAGCCGCACTATCGCGAGGCCGTGCTGCTCCGCTTCTACGAGGATCTGCCGCCGCGGGAGATCGCCGCGCGACTCGGCGTGCCGGTCGAGACCGTCCGCACGCGACTCAAGCGTGCATCGACCGCGCTCAGGACCGCGCTCGGACGGCGGGGCATCGATCGGCCCGCGCTGCGCGCGATCGGACCGGTCGCGACAGGAGGAATGTGGATGTCCGCGCAATCGAAGATCGTCCTCGCCGCCGCGTGCCTGCTCGTCTCGGCACTGCTCGTGTGGCGCTTGTCGATCGGCGACGCGGTGCCGGAGGCGCCCGAGACGGTCACGCCGCGAGCATCGACGGAGGCACACGAGCCGGTTGTCGTCGACACGAAACCGGTGGCGGCCGACGTGCAACCCGACTCGCGCGAGTCGCCCGCGGCCGTGATCGAGCCACCACCGGTGCCGCGCGACCGGGCCGTTTGGGGACACGTGCGCGATGCACGAGGGCGGCCGATTGCCGGCGCGCGCGTCCGCGTGTTTTGCCGTGACTTCGAGGGCGGGGTCGCGGCCGAGCGTGCGATCGTCGATGCGCGCACGGATGACGACGGCACCTATCGCCTCGGCCCGCTCGTCGAGCGCGGCGGGCAGCCGCTCTACCTCGAGGCGTCGGCCGACGCCCATTTCACCGACTGTCGTCGCGTCGTTCCGGCGACGACGCAGGACTTCGTGCTCGGCGCGGGCGGCCGGTTCGTCGGGCGCGTCGTGTCGAGCCGGCGCGAGCCGTGCGCCGAGGCGCGCGTGCAACTCTACCGACGCGTCGATCCGCACGCACGGCGTCCGCAGGAACTGCTCGTCGGTTCGCGCACGACCGACGAGCAGGGGCGCTTCGCGTTCGGCGCGCTCAGGCCCGGCGTCCACTACGCGACGGTTTCTTCGGACACGCACCCGCCGCCGCGCACGCGCGACATCGACATCGTCATCCGCGCCGACGAGGAGACGCGGCACGACTTCGTCGTCGGCGCCGGAGTGACCGTGCACGGACGCGTGATCGCGCGGGCGACGCGCGACCCGGTGGCCGGTGTGACCGTGTCGCTGCGCCGCGCCCCGCGGCTTCGCGGCGTGACCGATGCCGACGGTCGCTTCGAGATTCGCGGCGTGCCGTCGGACGCGCGGTCGGCGTCGAGCTACGAAGTCGCCGGCGGGGGGTGGTCGCTCAGTCGGTTCAACGGCGGCCTCGTTCTCTTCCCCGACCAGTCGGGTGACACGAAGCAGATCGAGGACATCGTCGTCGAGCGGTTCGGTCGCGCGCTCGGTCGCGTGGTCGATTCGGCAGGTGCACCGGTCGCCGGGGCGCGGGTCCGTTTGCGCGGCCGCCGAAGCAAGGCGGAGGTCGTGACCGGTGCCGACGGCGCCTTCGACATCGTCGGGCTCGATCCGATGTTCGCGAACTACCAGCTGCTCATGGTCGATGCGGACGGCTTCCTCCCCGCGCGCGTCGAGGTGCCGGCCGTGTCGTCGGGCGAGGTCCGCGACGGGATCGTCGTCCGGTTGGCCCACGGCGCGCGGCTCCGTGGGCGCGTCGTGAACGACGCGGACGAACCGCTCGTCGAGGCCGAGGTGAGCGTATTCGACGAATCGGGCGTGTGGCGGACGCGGGCGGACGCCGAAGGCCGCTACGAACTCGCGCTGCCGCCGGGGACGCGCAACGTCCACGTTGTGCCGCGCGGGGCGGTCGAGACCGGGGCGTCGGCGTACGTGCGGACGACGCGGCGCCGCGTCGTGATCGATCCGGCGCGTCCGACGGTCCTCGACGTGCGGCTCGCTCGCGGAGGTGCGGTTGCCGGGCGCGTCGTGGACGCGGCGGGGCGACCGCTGCCGGATGTGGTCGTTCGGGCGTCGCCGTCGCATCGCCACCTGAAGAGTCGCGACGGGGAGTATCAGTCTTCCGACGTGCGACATGCGATCACCGGCGCCGACGGTCGCTTCCGCATCGGTGGGCTGTTTCGTGTCGAGGGGGTATACGACGTCGTCGCGACGCGGTCCGGCTACGACAAGGCGTGGTCCTGGGGCATCACGCCGGATCGCGAGCCGTTGGCGCTGACGATGGTGCGTCGCTCGCTCCTCGGCGGCACCGTGCGTGGTCGGGAGGGCGCGCCCGCGACCGAGTTCTGGGTCGAAGCCCGGCGCGTCGGCGGGGTGAAGAGCCGGCGCGGCCGGACGGTCTTGCCGACGAAGCGGTGGTTCACGGCGCTCGACGGCGCGTTCGCGTTTCCGGTGCGTGCCGGGGACTACGACGTCGTCGCCGGCACGCAGCGCGGCGATCGCTCGCGCAGCATGCGCGTGACGGTGCGCTCCGGCGAGGATCCGGCGCCGATCGAGTTGGCGCTCGAACGCGGCGCGACGATCGTCGGTCGGGTGTGGTCACCGCTCGGGCGCCCGGCGATCGACGCGCAGGTCGTCCTGCTCCCGGTCGCGACCGGCGGCACGCGCGACGTGTGCGCGACGCGCGTCGACAGGGACGGGCGCTTTCGGCTGACGGCGCAAGAAAGCGGCACGGTGGTGCTGCGTGCGTTCGATCGCACCGAGAAGACGTGGGAGGCGATCGAGGTCGTCGCCGTCGATCGCGGGCGGTCGACCGAGGTGCGCGTGCAACTCGGGCCGGTCGGCGCGCTCCGCGTCGACGTCGTCGACGAGGCCGGCCAGCCCGCCGCGAACGCGCGTGTCGTCGTTCGTCGCCCCGACGGCGTCGTGATCGCCCCGCTCCTGCACCGCTACGCCCGCGAGGTCCTCGAGCGCCGGCTGTCCGTTCGCAACTTCCACTACACCCACGGCCGCGGCACGATCCTCCCGCGCCGCCTCGCCCCCGGCCGCTACGTCGTCGAAGCCACGAAGCCCGGTTACCGCGCGGGCACCACCCACACGATCGTCCACCCGGGCACCGACACGACCGCCACCGTCCGCATCACCAAGAAGTGACCCGCCCTCGATGGCCGGAACGTCGGCCAAAACGGGCAGTGCAAGCGATTGCACCCCGCCGGATGTCCGGCTTTTCGGCCATGCGGCGGTGGGTTATCCGCAGCAGGGGCAGATCTGGGGGACGAAGAGGGTCATCGTCGCGCCGTATTGGGTGAACTCGTAGGGCTTGCCGTTCTTGCCGACGCCCTTCTCGTCGGTCTTCTTGTGCGCGACGATCAGGTAGTAGTTGCCGTCGGTCGGCGTGAAGTTCGCGATCCCGTCGGCGTCGGTCATGCACTCGTATCGCTTGTCGAAGCCCTTGTCGAGCTCGACGCCGCGCGGGATGAACGACACCTTCTCGTTCGCGAGCGGCTTGCCGTTGAACAGGAGCTTCACCTCGATCTCCGTGCCCGCGGCCATCGGTGTGATCGGGTTCGTCAGCGGGACGAGTTCGAGCGCATGGCCGAGCGGCTTCGCGAACGCGCCCTCCATGATCGGCACGCGATCGAGCGACGGGCTCACGACGAACCACGTCTTCGCACTCTTCACCGCGCGCTTCGGCGCGTAGGGAACGACCGCGCTCGACTCGAACGCGACGAGGTGCATGCCCTCCTGATCCGAGACGACCCTCGTGCTCCAGAAACCCTCCTTCGGCGTGTAGCCCATGTCGATGCTGCTCGGCACCAGGTCGCGCACCTTGCCATCGGGCGAGGTCCACGTGAAGCGCCCGGTCGACACGCGCATCTTCGCCGCGAGCTTGAAGTCGCGGTGGTCATTGCCGTGGTTGCCGAGCATCATGTCGGCGTAGATCACGTCACCTTTTCGGATGACGTTCGTGTTCGTCTGGACCCACACGTCGTGGGCGGGCAGCGCGGTCGCGCAGCAAAGCACGATCGCGGCGGCGCACGATAGTCGCATCTCGATACCTTTCATCAGAGTCCTTCGTGGCTTCCGACGATACTCGATCCGCGGCGCGGCCGGCAACCGACGCGGGCTACAATCGAGGACGGAGGAAGAGACACCATGCACCCGATCCGTACCGCCGTCGTTCTGTGCCTCGCGCTCGCGGCGATCGCTCCCGCAGCCGCCGCACACGACTCGACGTTCTCCGTCACGACGACGCCCGACCGCCGGCTCCGCATCCACGCGGCGTATGAGGGCGGCTACCCGATGATCGGCGTCGCCGTGAAACTCCGCGGTCGCGACGGCATCGCGCTCGAGGCTCGCACCGCAAAGGACGGCACCGCGCTCTTCGACGCACCGCCCCCGGGCTACTTCCGACTGACGATCGACGACGACAGCGGCCACACGATCGAGCACGGCTTCACGCTCGCCGCCTACCAGCTCGACGGCACGGTCCGCGACCTGATCGCCGAGACCGGCGCCGAACCGACGCTTCGCGACCGGCTGCGGAGCCTGCCCGTGTGGCTCTGGGCGTTCGTCGGCGCACACACGCTGCTGACGATCGTCGCACTCGTCGGCTGGGTCCGCGCGCGCCGCGGCTGATACAAAAAGCGGGCGTCGGGTTGCCGGGGTTCGGGGCGATGGTGTACGACTCTGCCATGGGTTCCTCTCCCCACGTTCTCGTGACCGGTGCGGCCGGGTATCTCGGATCGACGCTCGTGCCACGGCTGTTGGCGGCCGGCTGCCGGGTGACCGCGCTCGACGACTTCCGCGTATCGCGGACGAGTCTGCTCGGGTGTGCGGGGGATTCGCGGCTCGACGTGATCCGGGGCGACGTGCGCGACGAGGCGACGGTCCGGCGCGCGCTCGCGTCGGCCGACGTCGTGATCCCGCTCGCCGGCATCGTCGGCGCGCCGGCGTGCGACCGCGAGCCGTTCGACGCCGTGACGATCAACCGCGACGCGATCGCGCTCTTGAACCGCCTGCGCTCGCCCGACCAGCGCGTGCTCTTCCCGACGACGAACTCGGGCTACGGCAAGACCGACGGCACGACCGCGTGCGACGAGTCGACGGCGCTGAACCCGGTGTCGCTCTACGGGCGTTCGAAGGTCGAGGCCGAGGCGCTGCTCCTCGACGCCGGCAACGCGGTGACGTTCCGGCTCGCGACCGTGTTCGGCGTGTCGCCGCGGATGCGGCTCGACCTGCTCGTCAACGACTTCGCGTGGCGCGCGTGGCGCGACCGCACGCTCGTCCTCTTCGAGGCCGACTACGTTCGCAACTTCGTCGCAGTCGAGGACGTCGCCGACCTGTTCGCGTTCGCCGTCGAGAAGGGAGCCGCGCTCGACGACGGCCCGTACAACTTCGGGCTCAGCGACGCGAACCTGTCGAAGCGCGCGCTGTGCGAACTCGTCCGCGGCGCGTTCCCCGGTTTCACGTGGACCGAGTCGGCGACCGGCACCGATCCCGACCAGCGCAACTACGTGATCTCGAACGCGAAGATCGAGCGCGCCGGCCACAAGGCGACCCGCTCGGTGCCCGCCGGGCTCGAGTCGCTCCGCCGCGCGTTCGCGATGCTCGACGGCGCGACGTTCGGAAACGCGTGATGACACCGGAGCGCGTTCTCGTCACCGGTGCGACCGGCTTCCTCGGCCGCAATGCGCTGCCGGTCCTGCGCGAGCGCTACCCGCAAGTCGTCGGCGTCCACCGCGCCGACTACGACCTGACCGATCCGCGCGCCGCCGAGCGGATGTTCGCCGACCACCGACCCGACGTCGTCGTGCACCTCGCCGGCCTCGTCGGCGGCCTGGGCGCGAACCGCGACCGCCCGGCCGACTTCTGCCACGAGAACCTGCTGATCAACGCCCACGCGATCCACGCGGCACACGTCGCCGGCGTGCAGCGCTTCGTCGCGTTCGTCGGCGGCTGTTCGTATCCGAAAGACGCGCCGCACCCGATCCCCGAGCACGCGCTCTGGGCCGGCTACCCGCAGCCCGACAACGCGCCGTATTCCGCGGCCAAGCGTATGGTGCCGCTGCAACTCGACGCCTACCGCCGGCAGTACGGCCTGTCGTCCGCGGTCGCGATCCCCGGCAACGTCTACGGCCCGTGGGACAACTTCCGCGAGGCCGAGTCGCACGTCGTGCCGGCGCTCGTCCGGCGTTTCCACGAGGCGGCCGCGCGCGGCGACGAAACGGTCACGTGTTGGGGGAGCGGTGAGCCGAGCCGCGACTTCCTCTTCGCCGGCGACCTCGCGCGCTGCCTGCCGTTTCTGATCGAGCGCTACGACGACCCCGAGCCGATCAACCTCGCGCGCAGCGAACGCACGACGATCCGCGAACTCGCCGAGACGGTCGCACGCGTCGTCGGCTACACCGGCCGCATCGAGTGGGACACGACGAAACCCGACGGCCAGCGCGAGAAGGTGCTCGACGTGACGAAGATGCGCGCCCACGGGATCGACTGCCCGACGACGCTCGAGGACGGCCTGCGCGCGACGCACGCGTGGTTCGCCGAGCACGTCGCCCGCGGGGACGTCCGGGTGTGAGCGCGGCCGGCGATCGAACGACGGACTGGCTGCGCGCGCGGCCCGGCCGGATCGTGCTCGTCGGCGCGTTCGGCTTCATCGGCTCGGCGTTCAAGCGCCGGCTCGAACGCGACGGCGTGCCGTTCGAATGCGCGACCCGGATCGATCCCGTGCGGCCGGGCGACCCGGTGTCGGTCGTGATCGACTGCGCCGGCAACGCGAGCAAGGTGCTCGCCGCGCGCGACCCCGACGCCGACCGCCGCGCGAACGTCGATGCGGTGCGCGAACGCATCGAGACGCTCCGCCCCGAGCACTACGTGCACCTCTCGTCGTCGGCGGTCTACGCCGACGTGTCCACGCCCGACGCGACCGCACCGGTCGACGAGCCCGACGGCGACGTCGGCCCGTATGGCGCGCACAAGCGCGAGGCCGAGCGCATCGTTCGCGCGGGCGTACCGACGCCGCTCGTGCTCCGCCCGGCGGGCCTGTTCGGCCCCGGGCTCGCGAAGGGGCCGGTCTACGACTTGCTCGAGGGCTTGCGCCCGTGGGTCGCGCCGACGTCGCGGATGCAACTCGTCGACGTCGATGCGTTCGCGGCCCGCGCGCTCGCGCTGATCCGCGACGGCGGCACGTTCAACGCGGTGCCCGACGCGGCGACGTGCCTCGAGACCGCTTTGCCCGGCGAGGCCGCCGCCCAGACCCGGCTCGCATCGGGCGACGCGCTCCCCGAACTCGACTTCGCGATCGCCGCGTCCGCGTTCGCCGACGACGGCGGCACGCGCCGCTTTCGCGCGTTCGCGCAGGACTACGTGCGGTGCGAGAGCCGCGCCGAGGTGCGCGTCTTCCTCCTCGCCGGCGGCCGCGGCACGCGGCTCGGCGGCGACGTGCCGAAGCCGGCCGTCGACGTCGGTGGCCGCGCGCTCGCGGCGTGTGTGCTGGAGCCGTTCGAGCGTGCCGGCTACGACCGCTTCTACGCGCTGCTCGGCCACCGCGCCGAAGACGTGCTCGCCGCGCTCGAAGCCGGCCTCGGCCGCCGCCACGTCGACCGGTTCGTCGAGTCCGAACCGATCGGCACCGGCGGTGCGGTGCTCGCGGCGCTCGCGCGCACGCCGAAGCCGCACGCGCTCGTGATCAACGGCGACACGCTCTACGACGGCTTCGACCCCGAGCGACTCGTGAAGCACCACGTCCGCGCAGGTGCGATCGCGACGCTGCTCGTCTCACCGGTCGACGACGCCTCGGAGAGCGGCCGCGTCGCGGTCGCCCCCGACGGGCGTGTGACGGCGTTCGACGAGAAGGCGCACACCGGCCGCGGCCTCGTCTACGCCGGCTGCATCGCGATCGACCGCGAACGCTTCGTCGAGCGACTCGGCGGCACGTTCGGTCCACCGGGGGCAGCATCGCTCGAGCGCGAGTTGCTGCCCGCGCTGATCGCGACCGGCGACCTGCACGCACACGTCGTTCCCGACCTCCGCTTCATCGACGCCGGCACACCGGACGGCCTCCAGCGCGCCCGAGCGTTCGTCGCCGAACGCGACGCGCGCGAGCGCCGGGCCTGACGAACGGGTATCATCCGACCATGATCGTCCTCACCCGCGCGCCGTTTCGCGTCAGCTTCTTCGGCGGCGGCACCGACCTGCCGAGCTGGTTTCGCCGCGAGCGCGGCGCGGTGCTCGGCGCCGCGATCGACCGGTACTGCCACCTCGCCGTATCCGAGCTGCCGCCGTGCTTCGACTACACGATCCGCGTCGCGACGTCGAAGCTCGAACTCGTGCGATCGCCGGCGGAACTCGACAACCCGGTCGTGCGCGCGTGCCTGGAGGCCCGCGGCATCGACGGTGGCGTCGAGATCAACTACTTCGCGGAGCTTCCCGCGCGCACCGGGCTCGGCACGTCGTCGTCGTTCACGGTCGGACTCGTGCTCGCACTGCTCGCGCGGGCGGGCGATGCGCCCGGCAGCGTGCGGCTCGCGGAGGAAGCGGTGCGGATCGAGCGCGACGTGATCGGCGAGTCGGGCGGGTGGCAGGACCAGTGGCTCGCCGCGCACGGCGGGCTCCGCCGCCTCGACTTCCGCCCGGACGGCACCGTCACGGTCACGTCGCCGGGGCTCGGCCCGGGCGTCGAGGCGGGGCTCGGCGAGTGGCTTCGCCTCTACTACACCGGCATCGCGCGCGACTCGTCCGACGCGATCGACGCGGTCGAGGCGCGCGGCACCGCGAACGACGACGCGCTACGCGCGATGCTCGACATCGTCGACCGCGGCGAGGGGCTGCTTCGCGAGCCGTGGGATCCGATCGCGTTCGGTCGCTTGCTCGACGAATCGTGGCGCCTCAAGCGCTCGCTCGCGACCGCGGTGTCGACCGACGCGGTGGATGCAGCCTACGAGCGCGCGTGCGCGGCCGGGGCGTGCGGCGGCAAGCTGCTCGGCGCGGGGGGCGGCGGGTTCTTGCTGCTCTGCGTGCCGCCCGATCGTGGGGAAGCGGTGCGCGCCGCGCTCGACGACGCGTTCGAAGTGCCGTTTCGCGTCAGCGAGCACGGCGCGCGCGTGATCCACTCGTAGCGGCGACCGGCGACTACGCGAGGTCGAACAGCTGGCGGAGCAGCATCTGCAACGGGAAGCGCTGCAACTCGCCGGTGGCGACCGAGAACTCGTCGAATACCTGTACGTCGTCGGCCGTGATGCCCTCGCCCCAGATCACGACCGGCGTCGGGTCGGCGGCGTGCTGGCCGCTGTCCGACAGCGTCGCGTGATCGGCCGCGACCGCGATGCGTAGCGCGCCGTCGCGGTTGTCGAGCAGCCGACCGAGCTGTTCGTCGACGCGCTCGAAGAACGCGGCTTTCTGCTCGGGGCGCTGGTCGTGTGCGGCGATGTCGGCGCCCTTCAGGTGCAGGATCACGAGGTCGTGCTCGCGCAGCGCATCGCGAGCGCGATCGAACTTCCCGGCGAGGTCGGTGTCGAGGTTCGCGGTGAACGCGTCGTCGGTGATCGGGGTCGCACCGAGGAATTGCGCGAGTCCGAGGATCGTCTTGTCGCCGGCGACGCACGCGAGTTCGAGCTGCACGCCGCCGTCTTCGAGCGGCACGAGGTCGTGCACGCGGCCGGCACCGCGCGTCAGCACGGCGTTGGCGGGCGGCAGACCGCGCGACCCGCGCTCGACGTTCGCCGGGTGATCCGACAGCGCGCGCCGCGCTTCACGTTCGAAGGCCGCGAGCACCGCGGCGGTGTGCACGGCGTTCGAGTCGACCGGATCGAACGCCTCCGGCGCGAGCGGCTCTTGCGTGGGCGCGCCGTCACCCGGATCGCTGCCGCGGATGTTCGACGACAGGCCCGGCCCGCGGAGCACGATCGCGAGGCGGTGCTCGGTCGCCGGCGCGACGACGACCGAGACGTCCGGGAAGTCGTCGAGGCGGATCGCTTGCAACGCCTCGGCGAGCGCCAACGCCTCGTCGCGCACACGCCCGGCGCGCCGGTCGACGATCAGCCCTTCGTCGTCGATCGTCGCGAAGTTGCCGCGCAGCGCAATGTCGCCCGGCTCGAGTTCGATGCCGCTGCCGAGCGCTTCGACCGGACCGCGCTTGATCGCGAGCGGCGACTGGCCGAGCAGCGCGAGCGTTCCCGCGGCGGTGTCGGGCACGATGCCGGGGCCGATCGCGTCGGCGAGCCCGCACTGCCCTTCGCGGGCGAGTCGATCGAGCGTCGGCGTGTGCGCGGCTTGCAGCGGCGTCCGCCCGCTGAGCGCGCGCGCGGCGCGGTCGGGCATGCCGTCGATGATCACGAGCAGGGTCGGGATCAGCGCGCCGGTCGACGTGCGGCCGGTCGGTCCGAGGCGGGGGATCCGCTTCTCGAGCGCGCTCGTGAGCAGGCGCATCGCGTGCGTGGGCCCGTCGTCGACGGTGGACGTGTCCTGCAGGCCGACGTCGTGGGTCTCGGCGCTCTCGAGCAGGAAGTCGTGGAGGATCCGGATGCCGGTGAAGTGGTCGAGGAAGCGTTCGGCCTTTCGGCCGCCACGCCGGGCCCGCGTCAGGAAGCGCGTCCGGTGCGTCTCCTCGTCCATCGTGCCGAGCATCAGCGGCACCTGATACGCCGCGCCATCGAGATCGGCGAACGGGACGATCGGCGGGTACAGGTGCACGCCTTCGAGCAGCACGCTCATGTTCTCGGCGATCGCACGCTCGACGACCGCACGCACGCCGACGTTGACCCGTGTCGCCTGCTCCTGGAACGACGCGATCAACCGCTTGCGGTAGTCCTCGCCGCCGAGGGCGCGAAGCTGCTCCTCGTCGTAGCCGTCGGGGGGGACCTCGAAGCTCGAGCTGTGCAGCCCCGGGAGGATCGACTGCGAGAAGACCATCCGCATGACCTGGCGCACGGTGTCGGTCGCGATGATGCGGTAGATGCGCAACAGCGGTGCGAGCGAGAGTGCGAGCGACGACTTGCCGGTGCCGCTGGCCCCGCCGACGTAGATCACGAGCGGACGCGGGAGCCGGTGAACGCGACGGACGAGTTGGTACCGCCACGCGGTGTCGTGCCCCTCGTGCTCTTCGAGCAGCTCGGTCACCCGTCGTGCGATCTCGCGGCTCGGGACCGGGCTCGCGTCGCGGAGGTCGGCTTGCACCCGCGTCGCGATCCAGTAGGCGCGGTCGAGGTCGGGGCCCGCGGCGTGGATGCTGCGCGCGAGGAGCCCGCGCGAGAACGGCTGCGACTGCCCCTGGTAGATTACCCGCAGCTCAGGAATCTCCGGCGCGACCGGGCCCGCGGCGAGCGGCATGTCCTCGCCGAACACCCGCGCGAGTTCCTCTTGGACGAGGTCGCGAATCTCGGACGTCGTGACGGTGGCACGGTCGCCGACGCGGTCCCGGACGGCGCGCGCCGTCGCGTAGGCATCGTCGAAGTCGACGCCGCGCAGCACGAGGTCGTGCGTGATGATTCCGCGGAGGAACCGGTGCCGACTGCCCCGGGAGCAGATTACCCACAGGTGTTTTCCCGGACCGTGTGACGGGTCCGACCGCCCGCTCATCTGATGCCTCCTGCCGCGCCGCCGTCGCGAACCGACGAGAACGCCTGTTCTCTCGGCCTGCGGTCGTGTAAAGATCAGGTTAAGGCGGTAGGCCGGTCGCGTCCAGACAGGGCAGGCTGGAAGCCGCAACGGCTGCACCCCCGAGGAAACGGAGTTCGAACGATGAGTCTCTCGCCCCGCGGCACGCTGGTCTGCACGCTCGTCCTTTGCGCGATCACGGTCGCGTCGTGCTCGCGCCGCGACTCCGCGTCGCGCGCGGTGATCCAGAACAAGGGATCGGACACGCTCGTCAACGTCGCGCAGGCGTGGGCCGAGACCTACAAGACGGTCAACCCCGACGTCGCGATCGCGGTGAGCGGCGGCGGCTCCGGCACCGGCATCTCGGCGCTGATCAACGGCACGGTCGACCTCGCGAACGCGAGCCGCCGGATGAAGGACAAGGAGATCGCGCTCGCCCGCAAGAACGGCGTCGAGCCGAAGGAGTTCATCGTCGGCTACGACGCGCTCGCGGTATTCCTGCACCCGAACAACCCGATCGACAAGTTCACGATCGCGCAGCTCGCCGACATCTACGGGGAGAACGGCGGGTTCGAGAGCTGGAAGCAGTTCCAGATCACCGTGCCGGGCTGCGACAGCGCGGAGATCGTCCGCGTGAGTCGTCAGAACAACTCGGGGACCTACGCCTATTTCAAGAAGGCGATCCTCGGCAAGGAGCGGGAATACAAGCTCGGCTCGCGCGACCTGCACGGCTCCAAGGACGTCGTCGACCTCGTCGAGCACACGCCGTGCGCGATCGGCTACAGCGGCCTCGCCTACAAGACCCCGAAGGTCAAAGTCGCGGCGATCGGCATGAGCGACGACGGGCCGTTCATCACGCCGTCCGTCGCGACGGCGGCCGATCGGAGCTACCCGATCGCGCGCCCGCTGATCATGTATACGCGCGGCGAGCCGAAGGGCGCGGTCAAGGCGTATCTCGACTGGATCCTCAGTGACGAGGGGCAGCGCATCATCCAGGAGAAGGGCTACGCGCCGGTTCGCGCGGTCGCCCCGAAGCAGTAGCCGCACGCTGCGATGAAGCACTACGAAGAGCGCCTCGAGCACGACCTGCAGGAGATCCGCGACGCGATCGTCGCGGTCGGGCGGATGGCGGCCGATGCGCTGCCGAAGGCGGTGCAGGCGCTGCTCGAGCGCGACCTCGCGCTCGCGAGCGAGACGATCCTCGGCGACCACCCGATCAACCGCAAGACGCGCGCGATCGACCGCAAGTGTCACGCGTTCGTCGCGCTGCACCTGCCGAGTGCCGGACCGCTGCGGTTCGTGTCGTCGGTGCTGCGGCTCAACGTCGCGCTCGAGCGGATCGGCGACTACGCGTCGACGATCGCGAAGCACGCCGTGCAGCTCGACGCGAAACCGCCCGAGGTCGTTCGTCGCGACATTTCGATGATGGCCGACCAGGCGGCCGCGATGCTCAAGCAGGCGATGCAGTCGTTCGCCGAGGGCAACGCGGAACTCGCGCGCGGCACGATGAAGATGGCCGACCAGGTCGACGCGACGTTCGACAACGTGCTCGCCGATCTCGTGCGTGAGACCGAAGCCGGCGCGACGTCGGTGCGCGACTCGTTCGCGCTGCTCGTCGTGTTCAACCGGCTCGAGCGGATCAGCGACCAGGCGAAGAACATCTGCGAGGAGACCGTCTTCGCGGCGACCGGCGACACGAAGGCGCCCAAGCGCTACGGCGTGCTGTTCGTCGACGAGCGAAACGACGCCCGCAGCGTCATGGCGACGGCGATCGCCGCGCGTGCGTTCCCCGAGAGCGGGCGGTACGCGAGTGCCGGGTGGTCGCCGGCCGCGGCCGTGGATCCCGACGTCGTCGGGTTCATGGCGCCGCGCGTCGACCTCTCGGGCACGGTGCCGACGCAACTCGACACGACCCGCGAGTCGCTGGACGGCTACCACGTCGTCGTCGGGCTCGAGCCCGGTCTGCGCGACCGCATCCCGGAGCTCCCGTTTCAGACGGTGCTCGTCGAGTGGCGGCTCGAGTCACCGGCCGACGACCTCGAGGCGACGTATCGCGAGTTGTCGATGCGCATCCGCGACCTGATGGTCACGCTGCGCGGCGAGGAGGCGTCGTAGGTGCCCGGTTCCAGGCCGCACGCCGAGATCGACCGCCGCAACGCCGATTGGTACGTCGACAAGCTCGTACAGGTCACCGTCTTCGTCAGCGGTGTGTCGGCGATCCTGTTCATCATCGGGATCTTCGTGTTCGTCACGATCGAGGGCGTCGGCTTCATCGCGAACACGCTCGACTTCGGCGAGTTCTTCGGCTCGCCCGCGTGGCGGCCGACGTCGGAGACGAAGCCGACCTACGGTGCGCTCGCGCTGATCGTCGGCACGGCGAGCGTGACCGGCCTCGCGATGCTCGTCGCGGTGCCGTTCTCGCTCGGCGCGGCGATCTTCATCGGTGAGTTCGCGACCGGCAAGGTGCGCGAGACGCTGAAGGTCCTCGTCGAACTGCTCGCGGCGATCCCGTCGGTCGTGTGGGGGTTCATCGGACTCAGCATCATGAACCCGCTGATCATCGACGTCTTCAACGTGCCGGTCGGGCTGAGCATCCTGAACTCGGGGATCATCCTCGGGTTGATGGCCGCGCCGATCATGACGACGATCGCCGAGGATGCGCTGAAGGCCGTCCCGGACACCTACCGCGAGGCGGCCGAAGCGATGGGCGCGACCCGCTGGCAGGTGATCTTCCGCGTCGTGCTGCCGGCCGCGAAGAACGGCCTCGTCGCGGCGGTGCTCCTCGGCGTCGGGCGTGGCTTCGGCGAGACGATGGCGGTCCTGATGGCGAGCGGCCACTCGGTCAACCTGCCGACGAGCGTGTTCGACTCGGTGCGCGCGCTCACCGCGACGATTGCGGCCGAACTCGGTGAGACCGCGCAGGGATCCGACCACTACGCGGCGTTGTTCACGCTCGGGATCTTCCTGTTCGCGATCACGTTCCTGATCAACCTCGCCGCCGACGTCGTCGTCCGCGGGATCCGGAAGGGCAAGTAGCGGTGTTCGAGGCGACCGAACTGAACGACCGGAACCGGCGCGCCGAACGGCTGTGGCGGTGGCTGTTCGGGATGATGACCGGCCTGCTGATCGTGCCGGTGGTGCTGATCCTCGGCGTGCTGATCGTCAAGGGCGGGCCCGCGCTGTCGATCGACTTCCTGTTCACCGAGCCGACCGACGGCATGCGTGCCGGGGGCGTGTTCCCGGCGTTGATCGGCACGATCTGGCTCGTCGCGGTGGCGCTCCTCGTGTCGGTGCCGATCGGTGTCGCGGCGGCCGTCTACCTGAGCGAGTACGCGCCCGACAACTGGCTCACGCGCCTGATCAACCTGTGCATCATCAACCTGGCCGGCGTGCCGTCGATCGTGCATGCGCTCTTCGGCGTCGGGGCGTTCGTGCTGTTCTTCAAGTTCGGGATCAGCATCCTCGCGGCGAGTTGCACGCTCGCGGTCCTCACGCTCCCGGTCGTGATCGTCGCGACGCGCGAGTCGCTGCAAGCGGTGCCCCAGGCGTTTCGCGAGGCGTGCTGGAACATGGGGGCGACGCGCTGGCAGACGATCCGTCGCGTCGTGCTGCCGAACTCGATCAGCGGCATCCTGACCGGTGTGATCCTCGAGGTGTCGCGCACGACCGGCGAGACCGCGCCGATCATGTTCACCGGCGCGGTGTTCCTGCTGCCGTTCCTGCCCCAGAGCGTCTTCGATCCGACGATGGCGATGTCGCTGCACCTGTTCGTCGTGTCGACCCAGGTGCCCGGCGTGCCGGACGAGTTGCCGTACGGCGTCGCCCTCGTGCTGATCGGGATGGTGCTCTGCATGAACGCGCTGTCGATCGCGTTCCGGGTCTACCTGCGCGGGAAAAAGAAGTGGTGAGCGTGGACGCACCTGCCCGCGACCTGGTCCGTGTTCGCGGCCTGACGATCCGCTACGGGGACACGGCGGCGCTGTCCGACGTGTCGCTGTCGATCCGTGAGCACGAGATCTTCGGGATCATCGGCCCCGCGGGCAGCGGCAAGACGTCGTTCTTGCGCGCGCTGAACCGGATGGACGAGTTCACGCCGGCGATGACCGTCGACGGTGCGGTCGAGTTCGACGGCAAGAACGTGCGCGATTGGCGCAACGCCTACGCGCTGCGTAGCCGCATCGGCGTCGTCTTCCCGCTGCCGGTGGGCTTGCCGATGACGATCTACGACAACGTCGCGCTCTCGCCGCGGCTGCGCGGGATCCGGCGTCGCTCCGAACTCGACGAGATCGTCGAGCGGTGTCTGACGCGCGCGGCGCTGTGGGACGAGGTGAAGGATCGGCTCGACTCGCTGGGGAGTCTGCTCTCCGGTGGCCAGCAGCAGCGGCTGACGATCGCGCGCGCGCTGTCGCAAGAGCCGCAGCTGCTACTCCTCGACGAGTTCTCGATCGCCGTCGATCCGGTCACGACGATGCGCATCGAGGACGTGCTGAAGGAGCTCAAGCAAGAGGTGACGATCGTCCTCGTCACGAACCTCGTGCAGCAAGCGCGCCGCCTGGCCGATCGCACGGCGTTCTTCCTGATGGGCGAGTTCGTCGAACTCGCCGAGACCGAGCAGCTGTTCACCGGCGAGGTCGCCGATCCGCGCACCCGCGACTACGTGGAGGGGCGCTTTGGCTAACGAGGTGACACCCACGGTCGAACACGCGATCGAGACGTCGAAGCTCAACCTCTGGTACGGCACGTTCCAGGCGCTCTTCGACGTCGACCTCGCGATCAAGAACGGCATCGTCACGTCGATGATCGGGCCCTCGGGGTGCGGCAAGTCGACGTTTCTGCGCAGCGTCAACCGGATCGTCGAGCGGCTCGGCTACGTCCGCACGACCGGACGGATCGACGTGCACGGCCACGACATCTTCGGCGAGGACGTCGAGCTGGTGCAGGTCCGCAAGCAGGTCGGCATGGTGTTCCAGCGACCGAACCCGCTGCCGCTGTCGATCCGCGACAACGTGCTGTTCGGTGCGCGGACGCACCGGCTCGAGACGAAGTCGACCCGCGACGAGATCGTCCAGAGCGCGCTCGAGCAGGTGCTGCTGTGGGACTCGGTCAAGGACCGCCTCGGCGCACGCGCGACGACGCTGTCGCTGGAGGAGCAGCAGAAGCTGTGCATCGCGCGGCTCTTGCCGGTCAAGCCGCGCGTGCTCTTGATGGACGAGCCGTGCTCGGCGCTGGACCCGAAGGGCACCGAGGCGGTCGAGGAGCTGATCTGGGAGCTGCGCGGGCAGTACACGATCCTGATCGTCACGCACAACATGGCGCAGGCGCGCCGTGCGAGCGACGAGTGCGTGTTCATGCTGATGGGCAAGGTGATCGAGCACACCCGCACCGAAGAGATGTTCGTCGCCCCCGCGCACCGCGAGACCGCGGACTACATCGAGGGGCGCTACGGGTAGCAGCGGTTCTTCGACCGTGTCGTCCGTGCTACGATCCGACCGGACACCTGGATCCGGGAGCGTCATGACGGGTCGATCGCCGCGAAACCACTGGCCGATGGTCGGGCTGCTGCTGCTCGTTTTCGTCGCGGCGTCGCTCGGCCGTTGTGCGCCGTTGCTGACGAACTACTTCTCGATGGACCAGACGCGGGACCTCGAGGCGGCGCACGCGATCCTCGCCGGTGACGCGCCGCCGGCGGGTCCGCGCATCGGCCAGAGCGACTATCGGCTCGGCACGCTCTACTACCGGGTCGTCGCGTGCGGCGTGGCGTTGTTTCACAGCGAGATGGGCGCGCTGCCGATTCTGCGCTTGCTGAGCGTCCTCGGCGTCCTGCTCTGGACCGTGTGGATGGCGAAGGTCGCGCCGTCGATCGGCGTCGTGCGCGTCGGCGCGCTCGCATTGGCGTTTCACGGGTTCGCGATCCTCGCGGCGCGTCAGTTGTGGAACCCGGCACTGATCTCGGCCACGTCGGGGATCTTCGCGCTCGGCGCCGCGTTCTGGACCGTCGACCGGCGGGGGTGGGGGCTCGGCGTCGCGGCGGTGGGCGCCGCGCTGATGGCGCAGGCGCATGCGATGACGGTCGTCCTGCTGCCGCTCGTGTTCGCTGCCGGCAAGCCGACGCTGCCGGTCTGGGGCGTGGCGGTCCGGAGCGTGGCGGCGTGGATCGGCCTCGTGCTCGCCGCCGCGATTTCGGCGCCGTGGATCGCCTACGACGTCGGCGTCTGGCTCGACGGGAGCGACGCGCTGGCGTTCTACGCGTCGACCGAGACGGACCGCGCCCCGTTCGCGGTGGCATTCGCGCGAGCGCTCGCGTTCGAGTCGTATCTGACCGCGCGCGTCGTCGTCGGCGGCGACGCGTGGCGCGTCGCGGTGGAGGTGGCGTCGTACGCGTTCGCGGCGTTCGTAGCGATGGGCACCGTCGCGCTGATCGCAAGGCGGCGTGCGCTCGGCATCGCGGTTGCACTGTCGATCGTCGCTGCTGCCGCGATCGCCGCGGCGCCGTCGCACAGCACCTACGCCTACTACCTCGAACCGGTGATCCCGTTGCGCGCACTCGCGTTCGGCGTCGGTGTCGTCGCGCTCGTGCAGCGATGCGCGCGGTGTCGCGTGGTGGGCGTGCCGGTGATCGGGCTCGCGCTCGTCACGGTCGGTCTGCCGTTTGCTCACTGGGTACGCGGGGCGTTCGACGCCGACCGCACCGGCGTGATCAGCGGTGCCGATCTCGATCTGCGCGCGCCGCCCGGCGGGACGCCGGAACCGATCAACCGCTTCCCCGCGTACTGGGTGAAGTACAAGGTCGGGTATGCGCTGGCGTGGCACGGCTACGACCACGACGCACTCGCGCGGCTCGGGCGCGGGCCGTGGTGGCCGGCGTTCGTCGACGATGGCGGCCGGTTTCTGCATGACGGCCGCATCCAGACCGACGCGCCGGTGCTACTCGCGCACGACTCGGTGCCGGTACCCCTGCCGGCAGAGCGCCAGCGGCTCGCCATGCACGACGACATGTTCGACGTGATCCCGTTCCGCTCGGCGATCGACCACGACACGGTCGACGTCGAGACCGGCGGGCGGATCGCGATCGGGCTCGCGTGGTGGCGCGTGACGGCGCGCGTGTGGGAGCGACCGACGGCGACGTTCGGCTTCCGGTTCGATGGCCGCGTTGCCGGCAGCGACCGCGTCCGCTTCGTCGTGACGACCGCATTCGGGGTGCGCATCGACGCGGTGGCGCTCGGCGGCCGACCCGCGACGCGGTCCGGTCGGTGGGCGCGGCAGGGCGTCGAATCGGTCGCGTTCGACGTCGACGCGCGAGCGTCCGTCGAAACGCTGTCGATCGCGCTCGACGCGTCCGGGGCGCTCGGCAAGCCGATCTTCCTCAATGTCTACGACGTCTGGCGCTGACGGTCCGGCTTGACACGCGATCGGTGTCGTGAGTAGGGTGCGTGCACACGACACTTGGGAGATTCGTCATGCGTAGCACTCTGTTCGCACTGTGTTTGTCGGTGCCCGCGCTCGCGGCAACCGCACAACAACTGATCCCGATTCCGGCGTTCGCGCGCACGTACAGCTATTCCGGCCATACGCGCGGCTTCTATTGTCAGGCCCCGGCCGGCTTCACGGTCGTGGGGCTGCGCGTCCCCGACGAGACGAACCACGGGCTGCAAAACGTCGCGCTCTACAAGCTCACGGCGAAACCGCCGGCCTTCTCGGCCACGACGACGGCGGGACTGCAGTTCTTCCAAGCCGCCGCGCCGAGCAGCCTCGTTCTGCCGACCTCGGTCAGTTACAACGCGGGGGATTGGCTGTGCGTCCTCGGCGCCTGCGGGGACTCGGCGATGCTGCACAATTCGTACGGCAGCGTCGGCTTCGTCTCGACGATCATGGGGTCGCCCACGACGATGAACCGGCTGATCACGCAGACGAACATCGTGCAAAACAGCGGCGTCGCGCCGTACGCGACCGACGACACCGGCCCGATCGCGCGCGTCGAGGTCTACATCAGCACCGTGTCGATCCAGGGGTCCGGGAGCGGCGCCGTCGGCACCGCGATGGTGTTCGGCCTCAACGCGCCGAACGACGCGGGGCTTCCCTATCAGGTCGCGAGTTCGCTCGGCAACGGCCCGACCCCGATCGGTCAGCGGTCGCTCGGGCTCACGCTCGACTCGTTGTTCGCGGCGAGCGTCTCGAACAATCTTCCGACGGTCTTCTCCGGCTACACCGGAGCGGTCGGTGCGAGCGGCCGCGCGTCGGCGACACTCAACATCCCACCGTTCGCGGTGCTCAAGGGCGTGAAGATCCACTCTGCCTTCGTGACGTTCAAGGCGTCGGCGCCACTCGGCGTCGAGAGCATCAGCAACACCTACGCGTTCACGATCACGTAAGCGGTCGCGGGGCGATCGTCGCCCCGAGCGGCAGCGCGCGCCGCGGTCGCCAACCGGTGAGCGCGCGCAGCTTCGACGTGTCGGGCCGACGGCGCGGCACGTCTTCGTAGCCCTCGGGGTAGGCGTCCGCATACGGGAGCGTGCGGATCGCGCTCGCGCTGTCCGTCGCCGCGACGACCTGGCGCGCGAGTTCGTGGATCGAGATCTCGGTGTCGCCACCGATGTTGTAGACGTCGCCGGGCGCGTCGGGATGATCCGCGAGCGCGACGAGCGCGTCGACCGCGTCGAGGACGTGGAGGAACGTACGCGTTTGGGAGCCGTCGCCGTGCACGAGCAGCGGTTCGCCCGCGAGCGCGCGGCGGATGAAGCGGGGCACGACCATCCCGTAGCGCCCGGTCTGCCGCGGGCCGACGACGTTGAAGAGCCGCGCGACGACGACCGCGACCTCGCCGCGTCGGTGGCGAGCGAGGGCGATCGCCTCCTGCGATGCCTTCATCAACGCGTATCCCCAGCGAGCACGGGCCGGCGGGCCGAGGGCGAGGTCGTCGGACTCGGTCAGCGGCATCCGGTCGCGCTTGCCGTAGACCTCCGAGCTGGACGTGAAGACGACGCGGGCACCGGCGGTCGCCGCGGCGTCCAGCACCGCGTCGATCCCGGCGACGCCGTCGAGGATGATCCGATCCGGGCGCTCGAGCACGCGGTGCAGACCCACGGGCGCGGCGAGGTGGAACACGACGCCGTCGGCCGGGACGCAGTCGGCCAGGACGTCCGGATCATGGGCGTCGGCGCGCACGATGCGCAGTCGCGGGTCGGCCTCGACCGCGGCGAGGTTCGCGTCGCGCCCCGTGCTCAGGTCGTCGACGACGGTTACGCACATGCCGGCCCCGAGGAGCCGCTCGGCGAGGTGTGAGCCGACGAAGCCGGCACCGCCGGTGATCAGCGCGTGGGCGACGGGCGGACGGGGATGTGGATCGGGCATCGCTCGTGAGACTTCCCGGCGGGCGCCGAGCTTCCGTCGAATCCCTCTGCCGAACTCGGAAAGGCGCGCGTCGACGGCCGAGTATAGCGACAATGGCGGCCTCGACAATCGGCCGGGCTTGGTATCGTTGGCGGGATGCACCGCCCGGCAACCGTCCTCCTGGTCGCCCTGCTCGCCGCCTGCTCCGCGGAGGCGCCGACCGAGTCGCGCGCCCCGGTCGCCGAGCAGCCCGCACTCGCGTGGGATGCCCTCGGCATCGACGACTTCCGGCCGACCGACGCGCAGCGGCGCTTCGACGTGGAGCGCTACGCGTTCGAGCTGTCGATCGATCCCGCCGCGCGCACCGTGACCGGACGCGCGACGATCGAGGGCCGCAAGGAGGACGCGCTCGCGACGATCGAACTGGACCTCCACGACTCGATCACGGTCGAGGCCGGCGGCGAGGGGGCGGTCGAGCGCGTCGGCCGCGACAAGATCCGCGTCGCCGTGGCGAGCGGCCCGCGATTCTCGGTCGAACTGCGATTCGGCGGGCGGCCGTGCCGGGTCGAGTCGGACAGCGGTTGGATCGGGGGACTCCGCTTCGACCGCGTCCGCGATCATCCGGTGATCAACACGTGTTTTCAGCCGTTCTTCGCGCGCTTTCTGTGGCCGTGCAAGGATCACCCGTCGGACAAGGCCGAGCGCGGGGTGTCGCTCGCGATCACGGTGCCCGACGCGCTGACCGTCGTCGCGACCGGCCGCCGTGGCGAGATCGTGCGGCGCGACGACGGCCGTCGGACGCACCACTGGTCGACCGATCATCCGGTCGCGACGAACGTGATCGCGTTCGCCGCCGCACCGTACGTCGAGATCAACGGCGTGTTCGAGCGCGCAGCCGGTGCGCCCGTGCCGTTGTCGCACTGGGTGCTTCCGGACTCCGTTGCCGATGCGCGAATCGCATTCGCCGAGGTGCCGCGCGTGCTCCGCATCTACGAGGAGCGGTTCGGGCCGTACCCGTTTCCGCGCGACAAGTTCTCGCTCGTCGAGACGTCGTATCGACCGCTCGAGAATCAGACCGCGATCGCCTACGGCAGCGTCTTCCCGACGGCCCGCCCGGTCGGCACCTACGATTACCCGCTGGTGCACGAAGCCGCGCACGAGTGGTTCGGCAACTCGGTCACGTGTACCGACTGGCGCGACGTCTGGTTGCACGAGGGACTCGCGACGTTCGCCGAGTCGCTCTACCTCGAGGCGGTCGACGGCGCCGCACACGCCGCGGCGCTCGCGCGCACGTGGCACGCACGGGCATCCGACGACGCGCTCGTCGATCGCGACGTGCAGTCCGACGACGACATCTTCCGCAGCGCGGTCGTCTACGCGCGGGCCGCCGCGGTCGTGCGGATGCTGCGCTGGGTCGTCGGGGACGACGCCTTCTTCGCGGCGTTGCGCGACTTCCACACGACGCACGCCGGCGGCAACGCGACGACCGCGGATTTTCGCCGTGTCGTCGAGCGCCACGCGCGGCGCGACCTGCGCGCGTTCTTCGACGCATGGGTACGGGGGACCGGCCGGGCCTCGATCGACTGGCGTGCAGAGCGCGTGCCGGGCGGCGTCGACGTGCAGCTGCGCAGTGCGTCGAGGCATCGGCTGCCGGTCGAGGTGCGGCTCGCCGACGACGTCGTCCGCCGGGTGGACGTCGGCCCCGCGCCCGCGCGGGTGCGCCTGCCGTGGCCCGCCGACCGACCGTGGACATGTCGGCTGGACGCCGATGCGTGGCTCCTGCTCGTTCCGGAGCAGCGCCGGGAGATTCGCGGCGACTGAGCCGTCCCGGCCGTGGGGCGCGGGATTGTGCAGTTCTTCACTGGAGGGTCCGACGGTTTGGCCCTACCGTACGGCTGCGTTTGCGCTACGATTTCCGCGGGATTTGAAGCATGATCGAAGGAGACGAGATGCGACAACGAAGTGCGTGGAGCGTGTTCGCGTTGCTGCTGGCCGTGGCGCCGGTGGCGGCTCAGTTGCGACCCGACCTGATCTACACGGACCGTACGAACGACTCGATCATTCGCGTCGTCGACCTGAACCGCAACGGCACGTACGGCGACCCGGGCGAGTACACGATTCTGCACAGCCGCGCGGCGTTCACGAGCCAGGTGCAGGCGGTGCGCGTCGTCAACGGCGGCAAGACGGTGTTGTGGTGCGAGTGGGATCCGAACGTGCCGAGTGGCGCGACCAACGGGATCTACCGGGCCGACCTCGCGACCGGCCTCGGACGCGTCAACCACAGCGAATCGACGTTCGTCTTCAACCTGCAGAGTCCGGACGACGTCGCCTACGACGCCGCGACGAACACGATCTACGCGATCAACGACTTCTCGCCGAATCAGGGCCTCTGGGCGCTGAAGGACCTGAACAACGACAACGACGCGATGGACGCCGGTGAGTCGACGCTCCTCGTCGCGAACGCGCTCAACGTGATGGTGCCGGGCACGTTCGGCTCGGTGCAGATCGGCGGCGACGACTTCGAGGGCATGGCGATCGACACGCAGGGCTACATCGTCGCGTACGAGCAGAACGATGAGGTGGTCTACCGCTTCAAGGACCTCAACAACGACGGCGACGTCCTCGACCCGGGCGAGGCGATCAACTTCCTCAACTACGGCTCGCAGAACCTCGTCGGCCTGCTCGTGAACCCGGACTTCCAGAGCGGCCAGATCCCGAAGCTCGCCGGCATCCAATACTCGAACCTCGAGATGATCGACATCGAGCAGACGGCCGGCGGCGACGTCTACTACTTCGGCGTCTACTTCGGTCCGTCGACGACGCTCAACAACCGACTCGGGCACATCTATCGCGGGTTCGACGCGAACAAGAACGGCCACCTCAACGATGCGGGCGAGGTGAACCTGTTCTACGACGGCATCCAGGGGCTCGCGATTCCGGTCACGCTCGGCGAGGGCATGTCCTACGAGCTGACGACGGCGAGCGTGTTCCTGCAGGACGCGAACTTCTCCGGCGGCAACAACGATCGCGTGATCGAGCTGCTCGACCTGAACTTCGACGGCGATGCGCTCGATACCAACGAGCAACGCGTCGTGTTCACGGACAACGCACAGCCCTATTCGGAGTTCATGGTGACGGTCTCGGCCGGTCTGCTTCCGACGCCGAACAGCACCCGCGGCCAGACTCGGGCGAACGGTTCGCTCAAGGCCGGGCAGCCGGTGACGTTCACGTTGCGCGACTTGCCGACGAGCGACAACGGCGGCACCGGCTACGTCGCGCTCAGCCTGACCGGCGACGGCCGCTCATCCGGTGGCATCGCGCTGCTCGACGGTCCGAATCGGCGCATCGGGCTCGACTTCGACCCGCTCTTGCTGCTCACCCAGACCGCGCTGCAGTCGTTCTTCGTGACGTCGACGATCAGCGCGCAGAGCGGTACGACGCCGGCCTTCCTGATCCCGGCGGGTGTCCCGGTCGGCCTGCGCATGTGGGCGTCGGGCGTGGTCGTGACGCCGTCGAACACGTTCGGCGCGATCACCGACACGTTCACGTTCACGATCCAGCCGTAAGGGCGCTTCGAAACGCGACGCGGGGCGTGCCGTCGGGCGCGCCCCGCGTTCGTGTACGGTCGCCGCGATCAGCGGCAGCGCTTCCAGAGCTTCTTCGCGCGCGGGCTGTTCTTGAAGAGCAGCGAGTCGGCGCTCACGTAGAAGCGCCACGACTCGCTCGACCCGTCCTTCCAGCGCAGGTGGATCGTCTTGCCCTGGGTGTGCCATGTGCCGGCCGTGTAGCCGCCACGGTCGGTCATGCCGCTGCCGGCGTTCGACCCCACGCCGAGTCGCGTGCCGCCGATCCGACACGTGCCGTCCGCCGCGAGCGTGAGGTAGGTGCAGCTCGCGCCGGTGAAGTCGCCCGAGACGTAGCTCACGTCGTAGCGCCAGGTGCCGACGACGCGCGGGTCGCCCTTGGGCTGCGTGAAGCCGAACGACGCGAAGACCGCGTCGGTCTTCGGCTCGCGCAGCGGGAAGCGCTTCTCGTCGCCGACGAGGAGGACGCCGACCGCGCGGCCCTGGAGGATCGTCACGCGGAGCTTCGCGCGGATCGGCCGGCCGTTTCCGCCCTTGCCGCGCCAGCGGAGCGTCGTCGCGATCGAGCGCCCGCGCCGTTCGTCTTCGGGTTTGCCGGTGCGCGTCAGGCCGGGGAGGATCGACCGGACGATCTGATCGAGTGCGCGCACCGCCCGCGGGTCGCTCGCCTTCGTCAGGCCGCCGGCGTCGTCGCCGAGCACGAGCATCAACTCGCCGTCGGGGTCGGCGTCTCTCGGCGTCAGGACGAACACGCCCTCGGAGACGGCCCGCGTCTTCCACGCGGCCGGGTATCGGAAGAAGAAGCCCGACGCGTGCCGGTAGGTCCGGTCCGCGGTCGGTTTCGCGGCCTTGGCGGCGTTCTGGGCACCGAGGGTCGCGGGCAGCAGGAGCAGGGCGAGCAGGATCGAGGTCGTCGGGGTTTTCATCGGGAGCCGTCCTTTCGTCACCCCTCCCTGGGCGGTTCGAGCGGCCGGTGACGAAACGAACCCGAAAATCCGTCCCCGGGCGGCATGTTTCCGGGTACGACGTGAGGGGACTCGGGCCCCGCTCGCGTGGGGCCGGGTAGGAGGTGCACGATGTTCAATCGACTCAATCGTTCGATCGCGCTTGGAATGGTGCTCGCCGGGTTCGCGTCGGTCGCGACGGCGGACGAGCCGCCGGCCGGCACGCTGGTGCTGAAGCAACACACGTTCAAGGACCCCGGTTCGGGGAACATGGCGTCGCACACGGTGCTGGTTCCCGAGGGGTGGAAGGCCGAGGGCGGCGCGTACTGGCCACCGAGTCAGCTGTTCCGCGTCCACCCGAGCCAGCGCGTCACCGTGACCGCGCCGAACGGGACCTTCGTCCGGGTGAGCCCGATCTTCGCCGCGAGCGACTTCCGGCCGTCGCCGTATGCGGTGCAGCAGCTCGGCGCGCGCCGTCCGGCCGAGCGCTCGATCGACAACGGCACGCCGGTCGTCTACATGCCCGACAGCCTCGAGGCGTGGCAGCGATGGGTTCGGAAGCACGGGGTCGAAGAGCCCTTCCGCGGCGCGAAGAACATCGCGTTCGAGCCGGTCGTGGTCGTGCCGGAGCTGACCGAGTATCTGCGCAAGAAGACGGAGCCGATGCGCCGCCAGCAGGAGCAGGAGAACCGCCAGTGGCAGATGATGGGTGCGCGGTCCCGCGCGTTCTGCGACTCGACGATGTATGCGGCGCGCTGCACGTACGAGCACGAGGGGCGTGCGTGGGAGCAGCTGTGGGTGTGGGGCGTCGGGATCGTCGGCCAGGACACCGAGGTGGGGCGGCAGATCTGGTGGATCATGGAGCCGATCACGACCTTCCGCGCACCGAAGGGCAAGCTCCGCGAGTCGATGCCGGTCCTGATGACGATCGCCAACTCGGTCCGGATGACGCTCGGCTGGGCGCGGATGAAGGCGAAGCACCTCGCGAAGATGCAGCAGATCGACATCGAGGGCTTCGCGAAGCGCGCGCAGATGCAGGCACAGTTCGCCGACGAGATGCGCACGATGATCCAGCGCTCGTGGGAGCGTCGCCAGGCCGCCCGCGACACCGGCCACTACCACTTCATCCAGTCGATCAAGGAGACGCGCGACTACGTCGTGCCGAACGCCAACGAGCCGCCGATTCAGCTGCCGATCCACTACAACCACGTGTGGCGAAGCGAGACCGGCCGTGTCGTGCTGACGAACGACGCGAACTACGACCCGGGCATCGGCTCGACCGAGACGTGGAAGCAGATGGAGCCGGCGTCGCCGTAGCGGCGACGCGGCCGAGGGCGATTCAGTTCGCGGCGTCGACGAGCGGTGCGCGGAACGTGGCCCAGAACGCGGTCGCGACCATCTCGCACCGCATCGTCGTCGCACGCTCGTGGATGAAGTGCAGGTCGTTCGCCGACAGGCCGAGTGCGTCGAGCGCGCGATCCCGCGCCTTGGAGCGCTTGCGGACGGTGCCGCTCTCGCGGAGCGCGTGTGCGAGCCCCTCGATCATCTGGCCGCGGTCCTTCAGGTCGCCCAGTTCCGCGATCCACTTCGTGTTCGCGATGTAGAGCGAGCGCGACAGCCGGATCGGATCCGGCTCCGCGGGGGACGCCGCGAGTTGCGCGTACTTCGACGACGCCGCCGGATCCCGAAGCAGCGGCTCGTAGGCCTCGATCGGGTTGAGCGTCTCGTCGAGCGTCGCGAATCCGTCGAGGGCGGTGAAGTAGATCGGGAACCAGCGCACGTCGCGGCGCAGTTCGTGGACCCCGGCCTCGAGTTCGTCGAGGTCGTATTCCCCGCGGCCGACCCGGTCCATTTCGTTGGCGATCGCCAACGCGACGTAGGTGCGGTCGGCTGCGACGTCGTCGAGCGGTGCCGCCTCGAGTCGCTTGACGAGCTTCGCGATCCCGCGAATGCGGCCGTCCTCGTCCGGGCGCCAGCGCTTCGCGATCTGCTTGCCGAGCGCTTTCTCGGCGTCCTTCACCTGCTTCGCGAGCCACGCGAGCGCGTCGACGGGGAGTCGCGCGTCGACCGCCGCCGCGTGCATCGTGCGGCAGTAGTCGACGCGGCCGAGGCCGTCTTCGAGGCGCTTGACCTGGCCGAGTCCCTTCTCGAACGAGCCGCCACCGCACCCGAGGTAGATGCGGTAGAGGCCCTCGAGCATGAATGCGATCCGTCGTACGTCGACGTCGATCGCCGGCTGGACGACATCGCGCTTTCGCGACGTCGCGGGAAGCCCGACGAGCGCGTCGTGCAACTCGGCGAGCCAGCGATGGAAGCGTTCGCGCGGCCGCGTGGCCGGGGAACGCACTCCGTAGGCGGCGAGCGCCCCTCCGGCGATCTCGGTCGTCGGCATCGCCACTACGGCACCACGGAGACCGACGCGGCGTTGGACAGGTAGTTCTCGCCGCCGCTCACCGCGACGCACTGGAAGTGCGCGGTGATCCCGAGCGCCGCTGCCGGCACCGTGAAGTTCAGGTCGAAGTTGCCGCCTGCGTTCGCCGCACCCGAGACCAGCGGCGTCGGGATGATCTCGAGGCGACCGAAGAAGCCGGGCAACGCCGTCTGCGGGATCTTGGCGAACGCGATCGCGAGGACGAGGAAGTCGCCGGGGTTGCGGCTCGAGCGCACCTGCAGGCTCGTGTTGATCGACACCGAAGCCGGTGCGGTCACGGTCGGCAACTGCGGCGTGTAGATCACGCGGCGGATCTCGCCGGGGAACTGCTTCACGTAGTAGATCGCGCCGTCGGGTCCGAGTTGGGCGTCACCGATGAACGTCATGCCGGTGCCCCAGTCGGTCGTGTTCGGCTGACCGGGCGCGTTCGGCCCCGGGCCCCAGGTGCCGGCGTTCTCCTTCAGGCGGCGCAGGAAGCCCTGGTAGTAGTCGAGGTAGAACGCGTCACCCTGGTAGTTGTTGCCGAAGTTGTAGGCGCCGCCGAGCACGTTGCGGTAGCGCGTGAACGAGATGATCGACAGCGAACCGAAGCTCGAGTGCGAGTACTCGGCGATCGGTGCCACCTGCGTCGGAACCGAGCCGCCGCAGTTGGACTGGCGCGCGGTGCCCTCGTACCACGGCCACCCGAAGTTGCCGCCGCCGGCCTTCGCCTCGGAGAACTCCTCGAACGCGTTCGCACCGACGTCGGCGATGTAGAGGAAGCCGGTCACCGGGTCGATGTTGAACCGATACGGGTTGCGCAGGCCGTAGGCCCACGTGAGGCGATCGTTGTCACCGGGCCCGGCGAACGGGTTGCCGGCCGCGACGAGTGCGGACTTCGCCGGCGGGCCGCCGGTCGTCGCCGGCAGTCCGCTCACGTCCAGCCGCAGGATCACCCCGCGCAGGTCGCCGGTGTTCTGTGCGTCGCACGGGTTCGCGGCGTCGTCGCCCATGCTCACGTAGAGCATGCCGTCCGGACCGAAGCGGCACGTGCCGCCGTTGTGGTTGCTCCGGTTGTCCGGACCGTCGGTGATCAGGTCGTACTGCCCGTTGAACGACAGGTTGTTGCTGTTGCCGTTGGTGAGCTGACCGGCGATCGCGAAGCGCGACAGGCGCATCGCCGTCGGGCTCGTCGAGTTGTAGTAGACGTAGATGTACGGTCGCGACGGCCACGCCGGGTCGACGTCGATCCCGAGCAGGCCGCGTTCGTTGCCGCTGCTGTTGACGTTCGGGACGACCCCGACCGTACTCGTCGTGCCGCCGACCGCGACCAGCACGACGCCGGTCCGTTGCTCGGTGATCAGCATCCGGCCGTCCGGGAGGAACGCGAGCGACGTCGGTTGCCCCATCCCGTTCACGACCATCTGATCGGAGAAGCCCGTCGGCAACTGTTGCGCCGCGGCGGTGGTGGCGAGTGCGATCGCCACGAGAGCGAAGCGGAATCTCATTTCTGTCGTCCCCGGTCGTAGGTGTCCCTGCCCCTGCGCCCCCGGGCGTGCCCCGGGCTCCCACAAGTGTACCGCACCATTCGGTGCCCGGACCAGAAAGTCCCGGTGTGGATCCGATGTGCCTCGGATCCATGCCCTGGATCAGATGTGGGGGACTCGCCGATCCACCCGCAGCGACACGACGGCCGCGACGGCGAGCGAGGTCGCGAACGCGAGCCCGACCGCCGCGGCAAAGCCCGCGACGGGCCACGCCAGCGGCACGGCGAGCCCGCTCACGTCCCGGAGGCCGCGAATCAGGACCCACGACAGCGGAATACCGGCCGCGACGGTCACGATCCCGGTGATGAACGCGACGACGAGCGATTCGAGGAGCAGCACGCGCGCGTGGTCGCCGCTCGTCACCCCGAGCGCGCCGAGGACGCCCAGCTCGCGGCGCCGTGCGAGCGCCGACAGCGCCATCAGGTTGAGCTGGCCGGTGCCGGCGATCAGGAGCATCAGCAAGACGAGGACGTCGAAGAAGAGGAAGTCGCGGGCGATGTCGGCCTTGTGTTCGGCGTGCAGCTCGTCGCCGGTCTTGGCCCACTGCGCGTGGACGCCGTGGTTGAGCAGGCCCGCGAGCAACGCGAGCTTGTCGGCGCTCGATTCGATCTGCAGCGCGTAGTCGAGCGGGTAGCGCGTGTCGAGGCAGAAGTCGTTCTCGAGCCAGCGCTGATCGCACAGCGCATACGCGCGCTCGTCGGGGAAGAAGCCGTCGCGGTCGTCGATCGCGAGCACGCGGTAGTGCACGACGCCGCCGCCGGTGTGCGCGGCGATCGTGTCGTTCACCGCGAGGCCGCGCAGCTCCGCGAGGCGGCGGCTGACGAGCAGGCCGCGGTCGTCGTGCATCGCGCGGGCGAGATCGAGTCGGCCCTCGAGTGCACGGCCGGGTGCGGTGAGTGCTTCGGCATCCGTGCCGGCGAGTCGGATCCCGAGCTCGAACGACGTGTGGATCGGAATCGCGTCCACGACACCGTCGACGTCGCCGAACGTCTTCCACGATCCCGGCGGCAGTGGTCGGTTCGGGTCGATCCGGACGAACATCCGGTCGGCGAGCCCGGCCTCGGCGAAGATCGCGACCTCGCGTTCGAGCGACGCGGTGATCGCGCGCAGTCCGACCCACGAGAGCGATACGACGGCGAGGCCGCAGACGGCGGTCGCGAGGCGTCCCGGTGCGCGGTGCAGTGTCTTGCCGACGAGGAACGACGCCAGCGGTGAGGCGCGGCGGGCCACGACGATCGGCAGGTGCCCGAGCCAGCGGAGCAGCCGCGGCGACACGAGCACGACGCCGAAGAAGACCGCGACCAGGCCGCCGAGTTGCAGCAGCACCGACGTCGTGTCGCCGCCTTCGAGCAGCGGTGTCATCGCGAGGTAGGCGAGCGGCGTGAAGCCGACGAGCACGACGAGCAGGAAGACGTGCACGCCGCGCATCAGGTCCGCGGGCGGGGCGAGGTCGCGCACGTAGAGCGTCCGTTGCGGCGTCAGGCGGCGGATCTTCATCAGCGGGAACGCCGCGCCGAGCATCGTGAACGCGATGCCGAGCGCGCCGAGGGCGAGCACGGTGCCCCACGGCACCTCGAACGTGTGGATCGACTTGCCGAGGCCGAGCGTCGTGACCTCGAACGCCATGAAGAGCTTCGCGAGCCCGATGCCGCCGGCGATGCCGCCGACGACGCCGAGCGCGCTCAGCGACAGCGCGTCGACGAGGAACGCCGCGGTGACTTGCCGCTGCGTCGCCCCGAGGCAGCGAAGCGTGCCGACCCGTCGCGCCTTCTCGGCAATCGCATGCGACAGCGTGTGGAAGATCACGAACATCCCGAGGATGAACGCGAGGCAGCCGAGCACCTTGACGCCGTTGCGGAACGCGCGTTCGTCGGCGCTCTCGCCGATCAGCGCGCTTCGCCGCTCCTCGATCACGTAGTCGTCGGCGAGCGCCGTGCGGAGACGGTCGGGGTCGAAGCCGGCGGTGCGCCGCACTTGCAGCGTGGGCGTCGGGCGGCGACCGAGGTTCTGCGCGAGCGAATACGCGCCGATCATCACGATGCCGCCGGCTTGGCGACCGAGGCGAAACGGCTCGAGGATGCCGGCGACGCGGAGCTGTGCGAACGGGCGTGCCGCTTCGCGGCGGCCGTCGCCGCGGGGCACGCGCTTGCCGTCGATGCACTCGGTGATCACCGCGATCGGCATCGCGCGCGCGTCGAGTTCGTCGCCGACGTCGACGCCGAGCCGGTCGGCGAGTTCGGCGCCGATGAACACGTCGCGTTCGACGTCGAGGTCGGTCAGGTCGCGACCGCGGGCGAGTCGGTAGTGGCCGAACTGATCGGCGCCGAGCGGTGCGAGCCCGAACAGCTTCACGCGTTCGGTTCGGTCGCCGCGCTCGAGTTCGATGCGCGTTTGCGCGATCACGCCGACCCGGGCGATGCCCTCGGTCGTGCGGAGCGCGGTCCGCGCGTCGGTCAGGCGCTGGGCGGGGTCGCGCAGTCGCAGCTCGAAGTCGACGCGGCCGAAGTCGCCGCGCTTGCGATCGAGTTCGCTCAGGATCGTGTTGTGGTCGAGGACGTGGATCGACGTGACGACCGCGAGGCCGAGTGCGACGCCGAACCAGGTGAGCGCTGCCCGGAGCGGGTCAGATGCCCAGTGCCTCGAGACGAGAAAAAACAGCAGTCGCATCGAGGTCGGGTCCACTCAGGGTGTTCGTCGGGTCGAGAACGCCGTCCAGCAGGAACAGCACGCGGTCGCCGTACGCGGCGTCGCGCGGGTTGTGCGTGACGAGGAGGATCGCGGTGCCGAAGCGCTCGCGCACGTCGCGGAACAGGTCCATCGTCTCCTCGCCGGCCTTCGTCGCGAGGTTGCCCGTCGGCTCGTCGGCGAGGATGAGCGGGGGGCGACTCGCGAGCGCCCGCGCGATGCTCACGCGCTGCATCTCGCCGCCCGACAGCGCGTGCGGCGGGCGGTCGTGGAGTCGCGCGATTCCGAGCGCATCGAGCAACTCGTCGATGCGCGCCCGATGGTGACGCGGCGTCTCGCCGGCGATCAACAGCGGCAACTCCACGTTTTCGCGCACGTTCAGGTCGGGCAGCAGATTGAAGAACTGGAAGACGAACCCGATCGTGCGTCGGCGCGTGAGCGTTCGCTCGCGCTCCGAGACCGACGCGAGGTCGGTGTCGCCGAGCACGATCGAACCGTTCGTCGGCCGGTCGAGTCCGGCGAGGCAGTGGAGCAGCGTCGTCTTTCCGGAGCCCGACGGCCCCATCACGGTCACGAACTCTCGTTCGTCGACCGAGAGCGACACGTCGCGGAGTACCGGCACCGGATCACCGGCACCGTCGGCGAATGAGCGTTCGACACGCTCTGCGCGGAGAACCGTCGGCATCAGCGTTTCTCTCGTCCCGTTTCCCTTCGGTGTCACGGCCGGCGAGCGGGAACTTTATCACGCAAAGTGCCCGCGACGCAACCGCGTTCACCCGCGGATTTGTCCCTCATCGCTGACACATTCGCGTTTGAAGCGCTTCAAACCAGAATGTGGCAGCGTTGAGGGACATATCTCGCTTTGAAACAGCGCACTCACCACCCGCCCAGCTCGCGCAAGCTCACCCACTCCCCGTCGCCGATCACGACGTGGTCGAGGAGCGGGATGCCGAGCAGCGCGCCGGCGCGCTTGAGGCGGTCGGTGATGTCGCGGTCCTCCCGGCTGGGCCGCGCGTCGCCCGACGGGTGGTTGTGCACGCACAGGATCGACGCGGCGTTGCCGACGATCGCGGCTTTGAACACCTCGCGCGGGTGCACCGGCGACGCATCGAGCACACCGACGCTGACGATGTGGTGACCGGTCAGCCGCTGCTTCGCGTCGAGCAGGCACGCGATGAACACCTCGCGGTCCAGGTCGCCCAGGCTACGGAACCAGCGGTGCACACAGCTCGCCCCGCGAAACCGCGGAAGCGTCCCGTGCGCACCGCTGCGCTCCAGCCGCACACGAACGGCGAACCGCGTGCCCGGCGCCACGTCCGCGGCCGGCGCGATCGATGGGGAGAGTTCGGGAGTCATCGCCGATACAGTCGGCGGGGAAGCCGGAAAGTTACGCGCGGTCTCAGGAAACTCTCATCACCGCCGATCCCCGGGTGTTCGCACGGTGACGCGAATGTCCGTCATCCCACTGCGCACGACATCGGGCCGGTCGACGACGTCGAAAGCCTGGTCGACCGTCAGCTTGTAGTTGCCGTCGCCAACGTCGCGGAACTCGAAGCGGCCCTCGGAATCGCTGATTACCCGGCCTCCGCTGTCATCGCCGCCGAATACGAGCGATGGCCCGAGCAGCGTGTGGGCGCCGATCGCCTGCGTCGGATCGGGGCGGCAGTCGTGGGTTTTCACGAGGCGAACGGCCACGACCGCGGGCGAACCGTCGGGGCGGACGACTCTGCCTCCGACAACGCCGCCGCGACTCACCTGCACGACCACCGTCCCCGCATCCCAGTCGGTCGACGTGACGCGAAACTCCCTCGGGAGCCGTCCGGTCGGCGTCACGAATCCGGTCAACGGACGGCGCGGCAAGTCGGCGAGCATCGCTTGGCCGCGCGAGTCCGTCGTTGCCGTGCGCCTCATCGCGCCCTCGACGAGCGTGACACGCGCGCCGGCGATCGGCTCGCCGGTTGCGGTCTGGACGCGCAGCGTCAGCGCGGCTCGCTCCGGCGGGTCTTCGTCGAGCCGAATCACGGCCGGACGCACCCCGCCGCCGACGCGTTCCGTCGTCCGAGAGAGCAGCTTGTAGTCGCGAGACACCTCGACGACGACGTCGCCGTCGGCGAGGCCGTCGATCGAGACCCAGCCGTTCGGATCGGTCTCGGCCCGTTCCCAGAGGAGCCGGTTCATCGGATTCGCGTGGGTCGGAACGCCGTGGAGCATCGAATGTGGCGAGACTCGCGCGAGCGGCAAGACCCGGACGTCGAGCCGCGGCGCGGGGGAACCGTCTCGCCAACGGACCGTGCCGACGAACGTGCATGCGCGTTCGAGCGTGACCTTCATGATCGTGGCGGATCGCGGCGTCGGCAGTTCACAGTACCGCACGGTTTGGGCATGGGCATCGTGCGCGAACCGGAGGACGATCCGCCCTCCGGGCGCCTGTGACGTGGGAACATCGGTGAGGACGAAGGCGCCGGACCGATCGGTCACCGTGCTCTGTCGGAACGGTCCGATGTTCTGCACGTTGGCGCGGCCGTCGACTCGCACGCCGGCAAGTGGTCGATCGTGCCGATCGACGACGACGCCCCGGAGTTGTCCGCCCGGTGCGAGTGCGATGCGAAGATCGGTGCCTCCGCGACCGACGTCGAGCTCGACCATTGCCGGTGCGAACCCCGGTCGCGAGGCGAACACCTTGGCTCGCCCGACGCACAGCATGACTGACGCCCGTCCGCGAGCGTCGCTGGTCGCTTCGTCCAGCGGCGGGTCGTATCCGCCGCGTCCGCGTTCGAGTTGGCTACACCACACGCGTGCGCCGGAGAGCGGTCGTTGCGTCGCGGCTTCCACGACGCGGACTCCGACCTCGTGAGCCGCGAGCAGCGTGATCCTCCCGCGCCGACCGGCTGAAGCCCAGCCGGCTGCCGCACGCCTCCCGGGCGCCGTGATCCGCACGCGGAACGACACGTCGTCGTCCCGGTCGTCGAAGTGAAAGTGTCCGCGCGCGTCGGTGCGGACAGCCGGCCCATCGAAGCCGTTGAACGTGCGCTGCGGCCGGAATGCGCGCACCAACGCCCCTTCGACGGGCTTGCCACGGTCGTCGACGACAATGCCTCGATCCGTATTCGTGTTCGGGTCCGGCAACAGCATGAGGGTCAGTGCGACCGTCACGAGACCGGCCGCCGCCGTTCCCTTCGCAACCGTGCCGCACGTCGTCGGCTTGTCCAGGAACAGCGGGGCCAGTCCGGCGAGCCACCGACTGCGATCGCCGGCGTGGGAGCGGTCGAGTGCTTCGCGCAACTGCCTGATTCCCCGGTCGATCCGCGACCGCACCGTCGTCACGGCGACGCCTTCGCGCATCGCGATCTCGCGCGGTCGCAGGTCCTCGTAGTACCGCAGGATCAGCGTCGACCGATACGGCTCCCGTAGCGCTTCGACGTGCTCGGCCAACGAGCGGTGCGCTTGCAGCCTCTCGACGACCGCCTCGGTCGACGGCGTCGCCTCGTCTCGCGCGACCCGTCGCTCGCGCTGGATCCGTCGGCGATCCGTGCGGGCGAATCGCCGAGCGCGATTGAGCAGAACCCGGTAGAGCCACGCCCGGATCGACCCCGGGCGGCACGCGCGAGACTCGATCGCGGTGACCCATGCATCCTGCACGAGATCATCGGCGCGATCGTCGCCGACGAGCTTGCGTGCGAGGCGATGCGCCCAATCCGCATTCTCGAGGAGGCACTCGGGGTCCATGCCCCGGAAGATCCCACGCGAAGGCAAAACGACGCAAGTTCACCCGCCGATTTGTCCCCCAATGCTGCCATATTCGCGTTTGAAGCGCTTCAAACCCGAATATGGCAGCGTTGGGGGACACATTTCGATTTGAAACCGATCTGCGCTCGGTGAACACGCAGCCCTTGCGTGACGGCTTCTTCCTTGGGGGTGGGCACCCCGATCGTGTAGCGTTCCGGCGTTCACCGCTCTCGAACGACTTGCGGAGCCATCGATCATGTCCGCTCTTTTCGCAACGGGCGAAATGCCCGCCTGGCTCGCGGCGATCACGTGGGCCGGGATCGCGTTGTGCCTGCTGCACTCGGCGATGTTCTCGGGGTTGAATCTCGCGCTCTTCAGCTTGAGCCGCCTGCACCTCGAGATCGAGGCGGAGCAGGGCAGCAACGCCGCGCGGACGGTGTTGGCGCTGCGATCGGATGCGAACTACCTGCTGACGACGATCCTGTGGGGCAACGTCGCGGTCAACACGCTGCTCACGCTGCTGATGGACTCGGTCCTGTTCGGCGTCGCCGCCTTCGCGTTCGCGACGTTCGGCATCACGCTGGTCGGCGAGATCACGCCGCAGGCGTACTTCTCGCGACACGCGCTCGCGATGGGGCGTCGGTTGGCCCCGGTCCTGCGCTTCTACCAGCGTGTGCTCTGGCCGGTCGCGCGTCCGAGCGCGTGGCTGCTCGACCGGTGGCTGGGACCCGACGGCATCCACTACCTGCGTGAGACGCACCTGAAGGCGATCATCGAGAAGCACGTGCTCTCGCACGAAGCGGACCTCGAGCATCGCGAGGGCGTGGGCGTGTTGAACTTCCTGGCGCTCGACGATCTGCCGGCCGGCAAGGAGGGGGAGCCGATCGACCCTCGCAGCATCATCTCGCTACCGACGAACGTCGATCTCCCGGTCATCCCGGACTTCGCGCCGCGCGTGGATGATCCGTTCCTCGCCGCGGTCGCCGCATCCGGTCGCAAGTGGGTCGTGCTGACCGACGAGGAGGACCAGCCGAGGCTGATCATGGATGCGGACGCGTTCCTGCGCGCGGCGCTCAACCCGTCGGTGGCCCGGTCGCCGTATTCCTACTGCCACCGCCCGATCGTGGTCGACAGCCCGACCGTTCCGCTCGGCGAGGTCTTCCGCCGGTTCCGCGTCGATCGCGAACATCCCGAAGACGACGTGGTCGACAAGGACATCGCGCTGCTGTGGACATCGGATCCGTCGCGTCGGCGAATCATCACCGGTGCGGATCTGCTCGGGCGACTGTTGCGCGGCATCTCCGCCGAGTCGCCCCCGGGCGCCGTGCAGCACGACGACCCGCCGCCGCACGAACCCGCCGGTTGATCGCCGCTACGCGGCTCACACGCGGATTTGTCCCCAAACGCTGACAGAATCGCGTTTGAAGCGCTTCAAACCAGAATATGGCAGCGCTGAGGGACAGATTTCGATTTGAAACGGCGATGCAAGAGCGCGGCGCCTTACGCGATCAGCAATCCCACGACGAGCGCCGCGCCGAACGTGAAGCGGAACCGGGTCGTCGGGCGCAGCAACACGTTGACGATCGGGCCGCGGGAGCGGGTGCGGAGGCCGTGGCGGAGCGCGATCGCGCTCGGGCCGGTGACGAGCGGCAGCAGCGCGGCGGCCCAGTGGCCGAGGATCACCCAGCCGACGGCGCCGCCGAACGCGAGGCCGATCGCGCCGAACGCCATCGCGCGGGTGCGGTCGCGGCCGAAGACGGTCGCGGTCGTCGCGCGGCACGCGGCGCGATCGTTCGGTTCGTCGCGCAGCGCGCACACGAGCGTCGGCACGAGCGCGAGCATCCCGAGTTGCAGTCCTGCGAGGATCGCGAACGGCGTCGCCTCCGCGCCGAACGCCGTGGTCGCGGCGACGACGACCGCGAGCGCCGACCCGACGGTCGCGAACGGGTCGAGCACCGCCCGCGCTCGGTCGGGCACCAGTCCACCGACGTAGGCGTAGGCGGCGCCGGCGGTGGCGGTCGCGACGATCATCCCCGCCCATCCGGTGGCGAGCACGATCGGCACGAACGCGACGCCGGCGATCGCGAGCGCGCGCACCGACGCGCGGGCGGCAGTGCGGCGCGCGTGGCCGAGCGTGCAGAGGTCCTCGTGCGCATCGGCGTCGAGCCGGTAGAGCACGGAGAGGCGCAGCGCGGCGAACGCGACGATGCACGCGACGATCAGCGGCCACGCGAACGGTTGGTTCGACGCGTGTGCGGCGATCGCCGCGATCGCGACCGGGACGGTCGTCGCACTGAGGGATTCGGGACCGACGACGCCGAGAAGCCGTCGAAGCGGATCGGGCGGCGTGAGCGCGCGCACGGGGAAGAACGCGAGGTGCGCGTCGGCGGGAATCGCGGCCGCGGTGCCGACCGGGCGCGTCGTCGCGATGCGAAGCGTAGAGCGCGCCGATGCGGGGCGCGTCGTTCGCTGCTTCTGCATGGGAAGGGTACCTCCGGCGTAGCCCCTCCTGATTGCTCCTCCCTCTATCGAACAATCGTCGCCGAAAGTTGACTGAAGTCGTCGCGCACCCGGTCTCGGATCGATTCGGCGGCGCGCTACGCGTGCTGGCGCCGGAAGATCAGCACGCCGACCGAGAACGCCGCGACGCCGATTCCGAGCAGAATCGCGAACGCGAGTTGCAGCTCGCCGAACGAGAGATCGCGCCACACCGCGCCCTCGATCGAGTAGATGCCCCACTTCACCGGGCTGAAGTCGCTCAGCGTGAGCACCCACGGCGGCATCGCGATCAGCGGGACCATCGCGCCGCCGATCATCGCGAGCGGCATCATGATCCCCCAGCCCGCGCCGGCCACCGCCTCCTCGGTTCGGCCGATCACCGAGACGACCATCATGATCCCGGTGAAACACGCGGCGGTGCATGCGATCGCGATCGCGAGCAGCGGCATGTTGCCGATCCGCACGCCGAACGCGAAGTGCCCGATCACGAGCAGCACGATGCACACGATCACGCACGCGAGCCAGCACGCGAGTGCCTTGCCGGCGAGCACCTGCGCGATCGACACCGGCGCGACGCGCAGCCGCACGAGCGTGCCGCGGATCCGCTCGCGCACGATCGAGATCGCGAATCCCGACAAGCACCCGATGAGCCCCCACAGGATGGCCGACGGGAACATCACGTTGAACGACGACCGCGGCTTGCCGCGCGTGTCGGGCGCGACGTCGATCGAGCGCACGATGTTCTCGAACGGATCGGACGCCTCGCCTGCGGCGTCGGCGGGGCGCGGGTGGGCCTCGTTCGCGTCGGCGAGTTCGTCGAGCGAGCCGAACAGCGTCTCGAGTGCCGAGCGCGTCGGCCCCGGGATGTCCGACTCGGCGCGGATCTTCGTGAGCATGTCGCGCGTTTCGCGGCGCATCGCGTCGGGGGAGCGGAACGTTTCCGACAGGCCGCCGAAGACGTTCTTCATCAGCACGCCTTGCAGGTAGCCGCGCTCGGCGCTCCGCGTCGGGTCCACCCCGATCTCGATCGCCGCGTCGTCGTTGCCGTCGCGGGCGAACATCGCGAAGCCGCCGCCGCGATAGGTCGGGAGAATCCGGATCAGGGCGACGCGTTCGCCCTTGCGGACGAGGCGGGTCGCGGTCTCGAGGTCGACCGTGCGCGGGGCGCCGGCTTCGTCGCGACGCACGCGCAGCGCCTCGGACTCGGCGAGTCGTTCGACCAGCGCGCGCGACGCATCGCTCTTGGCATCGTCCACGATCTCGACCGACATCGCGCTCGCGCCATCGTTGTCGCGGCCGAAGATCGAGCCGAAGAACAGCGCGTAGAGCAGCGGGAAGCCGAGGATCCAGAACACCGCAAACTTGTCGCGCGACAGGATCCGCAGATCCTTGAGCGCCATGAACAACACCTCGCGCATCAGTCGCGGAGCCTCCGACCGGTCAGGTTCAAGAAGACGCGCTCGAGGTCGGGGTTGCGGACCTGGAGCGACTCGACGGTCGCGTCGAGCGCGCCGAGTCGGGTGGCGACGTCGAACGGCGCCGCGGTCTGCACGCGCACCGTGCGGCCGTCGACCTCGGCGCCGTCGGGGAGGCCGGCCGGCGCCGCACCCGCGAACGTCGCTTCGACGACCGCGTCGCCGCCGTGGGTTCGGATCAGCCGTTCGACCGTGTCCACCGCCAGGATCGACCCGCGGTCGATGATCGCGACCCGGTCACACAGGCGTTGCGCTTCCTCCATGTAGTGCGTCGTGTAGATCAGCGTGCAGCCGGACGTGCGCAGCGACTCGATGCGCTCGAAGATGTGGTTGCGCGACTGCGGATCGACGCCGACCGTCGGTTCGTCGAGGAAGAAGACGTCGGGCTCGTGCACGAGCGCGCACGCCAGGTTGAGGCGCCGCTTCATGCCGCCCGAGTAGGTCGAGATCGCGCTCCGCCGCCGCTCGGTCAGCTCGGCGAACTCGAGTCCCCATTGGACGCGCTCGCGCAAGCGCGCGCCGCGCAGGCCGTAGAGGCGCCCGAAGAACGCGAGGTTCTCCTCGCCGGTCAGCACGTCGTAGAGGGCGAGTTCCTGCGGGGCGACACCGATCCGTCGCTTCACTTCGGGGCGCGTCGGATCTTCGAGTCCGGCCACGGCGATCTGTCCGGTGTCCGGGGCGAGGGCGCCGACGAGCATCCCGATCGTCGTCGTCTTGCCCGCTCCGTTCGGCCCGAGCAAGCCGAACGCCTCGCCCCGTGCGACGTCGAGCGACACCCCGTCGACCGCCGTGACGTCGCCGAAGCGCTTCACGAGACCTTGCGCTTGGATCATGGTGCTCCGATGATACGACTTCTCCGGGTCGCGTCGACCCGGCGGCGCGCTACGTTCGGGCGAGCCGGACGAGTATTCCGTTTCGTTTGCCCTTGCCGGAGATGCCCGCGTGCCACGCGCCCGCTCTACCCGAGTCCTCGCCGTCGTCGGCCTCGTCCTGATCGCGTGCGGCGTCGGCGCGTGGCTGTTGATCCGTCCCCCGGCCGCGTCGAAGCCGGCGCCCGGCTGCGTGATCTTGATCACGATCGATACGCTGCGTGCCGACCGCCTCGGCTGCTACGGCGCCCGCCGGGTCCGCACGCCGTCGCTCGATCGGCTCGCGGCGGAGTCGACGCTGTTCGAGCGCGCCTACTCGCCGTCGCCGTGGACGAAGCCGGCGGTCACCTCGATGCTGACCGGTCTCGACCCGGCCGTGCACGGGATCGTGTCGGGCGGGCAGGACGATCCGCCGCTACCCGGTTCGGTCGAACTCCTCGCCGAGCGCATGCACGACGCGGGCTACCGCACCGGCGCGTTCGGCTACAACCCCTACGTCGCGATGGTCGAGGACTTGCGGCGCGGCTTTCGCGACTACTTCATCATGCCGCGCCTCGACGCCGAGATCCCGCTCGACCTCTACGAGGGGATCGACCCGCGGGACACGACGGCCGCGATCAGCGGGATCACCGAGCGGTGGCTCGCGCAGCGTGGCGACGAGCGCTTCTTCTGCTGGATGCACTTCTACGATCCGCACCTGCCGTACGATCCGCCGAAGGACTACTGGACCGACGATCATCGATCCCAGCCGGATCCGGCGGCGTCTCGTGGCCCGACCGAAGAGATGCACTCGCAGCCGTTCTACCGACCGGACGACAACGAGCGCCGACAGCTGCGAGGGCTCTACGACTCGGAGATCCAGTACGTCGACGATGCCGTCGGTCGCGTGATCGCGACGCTGAAGCGCCTCGGTCGGTACGAGGACGCGTTGATCATCGTGTCGAGCGATCACGGCGAGGAGTTCTGGGAGCACGGCGGCTTCGAGCACGGGCACACCGCCTACGACGAGCTGCTGCACGTGCCGTTGTTCGTGCGCACGCCGCACGCGGCGTCGCGCCGGGTCGCGACTGCGGTCGATACGCCGTCGATCTACGCGACGATCGCCGATGCGTGTGGGCTCGAGCCCGCAGAGCACGCGTTCGCGACCGCGCCGTCGCTGTGGCCGTCGATCGTCGAAGGCGTGGACCCGGCACCGCGCGACGCGATCTTCGCGGGCTTCACGCTCTACTGGGAGCCGCAGCGCACGGTGCGGTTCGGACGGTACAAGTTCGTCCACAAGATCATCTCCAACGACGTGGAGCTCTACGACATCGAAGCCGATCCTGGCGAGACGACGCCGATCGGCGACGCGAATCCGGCGCTCGTGAAGCGTGGCCGCGCGCTCCTCGAGGCGCACCGCGCGTGGGCGGAGGAGTTGCGCGGCCGACTCCGGATCTCGAGCGAGGGCGGCAAGGAGATGGGCGAGGCGCGCAAGAAGTTGCTCCGCAGCCACGGCTACCTCAAGTAGTCGTGGCGCCCCGGAATCGGACCATCGGGTATGGTGCCGATTCGGGGCTCGCGCCGCGGGCGCCTCGATCGTATCAACCGGCTCGGAATGCCGATGCGACTGTGATCCCGCGTGCGTGACGGCCGATAGATTCCCCGGGGAGGGGCGTCGCCGCAGCCGCGGCGATCGACCCGCCCGCCGGTATACTGCTCGAAGCGGCGCACCGAGGACCGGGCGCCGCACGAGGCGAGGAACGCAAGACATCATGCTCAGAACCATCGTCCTGTCGATCGCGTTGGTCGCGGTCGGCGCGACCGCCCCGCAAGCTCAGGATCGCGTCGCCGACAAGGTCGCGCGCTACGCGAAGGTGATGGCCGGGAAGCCGGCCGGCAGCTACTGGCCATTGGCCGAGAAACTCCGCGCGCTCGGCTCCAAGGTCGTCGAGCCGCTCGGCGCCTACCTGACCCACGACAGCGCGACCGTGCGAATCGCGGCGGCGGCGACGCTGATCTACTACGGCGAGAAGAAGCCCGCGTTCGACGCGCTCGTCGGGATCGCGCGCGACGATGCGGCCGACCCGGCTGCGCGGCGCACGGCGATCGGCGTGCTCGCCAAGCGCGGCGACCGGTCGGTCGTCGGGGCGCTCAAGGGTGTGTTGGGCGATACGCTCGACCCGTGGCTCAAGCTCGACGTCGCCAAGGCGCTCTTCCGCCTGAGCCACGAAGAGAAAGCCGCCGCGAAGCAGGTCATTCGCGCCTACCTGAAGTCGGCGGACCTCGACCTCCGGGCGTCGGGTGCACTCGCGCTCGCCGAGATCGACGACTTCGAGGCGGCCAAGAGCGTGCTCGAAGAGATCAAGGACGAACCGACCGAGCGCGGCCGGCTCGCACGCGCCTACCTGCGCATGGCCGACCTGTTCCGCCAGCTCGAGGCGAACTTCTACGAGACCGACCGCTTCAAGCCGACGCGCGGTCGGCTGGAGTTGATCGCCGAGATCCTCGACAACATCCAGCAGTATCACCTCAACGGCGACCGCGTCACCGGTGAGGCGAACGAAGAGGAACTCCTCGAGTCCGCGGCGCGCGCGATGCTGCGCTCGATGGACCCGCATTCGACGTTCTTCTCCGCGAAGGAGCGGGCGGAGTGGGCCGAGGATCTGAACAAGAACTACGGCGGCCTCGGCGCGTTCGTGAACTTCGACCAGCGCGGGATCTTCACGATCATCCGCCCGATCTACTCGGGGCCCGCGTACGAGGCCGGCTTGCGCTCGGACGACAAGATCATCGAGGTCGACGGCTGGTCCACGATGGACAAGGACCTCGACGCGATCATCAAGCGCCTCAAGGGCACGCCGGGTACCGAAGTCACGCTGAAGGTGATGCGGCGCGGCTGGAAGGAGCCGCGCGAGATCAAGGTGCGGCGCGCACGCATCCGCGTGAAGTCGGTCAACTACGAGATGCTGCCCGCGAAGGTGGGCTACATCTCGCTCGCGAACTTCGGCGTCGAGACCGCACGCGAACTCGACGACGCGCTCGCGACGCTCAACGCCGACGGCATGCGGGCGCTGATCCTCGACCTGCGCAACAACCAGGGCGGCTACCTGCCGACGGCGATCAAGGTCGCGGATCGCTTCCTGCCGAAGGACAAGCTCGTCACCTACTGGGAGGGGCGCAACCGGACGATCGCGCCGCGCAAGGAATACCGAACGACCGACGAGACCGCCCAGGCGGACTACCCGATGGTGATCCTGACGAACGAGCACAGCGCGAGTGCGTCGGAGATCGTCGCGGGGGCGCTGCAGTATCACGGCCGCGCGAGGCTCGTCGGGCTGCGCACGTTCGGCAAGGGGAGCGTTCAGCAGGTGTTCAACCTGAACTCGCGCCCGGGCGACGAGTTCTCCGACGAGCCGCGCAAGAACGGCTACCACGACGATGGTGAGCCCTACGTCGACAAGAACGGCAACGGTCAGTTCGATGCCGGCGAACCGTTCCGCGACATCGCGTTCCGCAACGGTCGCTGGGACCCTGCGGAGGCGTTCGAGGACAAGAACGGCAACAATCGGTGGGATCCGGGCGAGCCGTACACCGACGAGAACGGTGACGGCGAGTACACCCCGGCCGAGGCGTTCCAGGACAACAACGGCAACGGCCGCTACGACGTCGGCCCGGGCGTGAAGATCACGGTCGGCCGCTACTTCCTCCCGGACGGGCGGAGCATCCACCGCGAAATCGACCGCGAGGGCAAGGTCGTCAGTCGCGGCGGCATCGAGCCCGACGTCGAGCTGCCGATGACCGAGTGGCCGGGCTGGAAGGAAGAGGAACTCGGCAAGTTGCTCGAGAAGGACGTCTTCCAGACGTGGGTGGACAAGGAGTGGCCGGCGCACACCGAGCTGCTCGACACGCTCGCGTCGTACGACGGCTACGACCCGAGTCGCTACCCGGGGTTCGACCGCTTCTACGACGGACTCGACACGAAGCTCGACAAGGGCGACGTGCGCCGCTGGTTGCGCGTCTACGTGCGCCGTCGTGCGATGGACCACCGCGGCAAGGAGTTCATCGGCGTTTACACGGTCGGCGACTTCGAGGAGGACGTGCAGCTGCAGGCCGCGATCCTCGAGGTGCTGCCGAAGCTCCAGCCGCCGGTCGATGCCGGCGGCGTCGAGGAGTATCGCCTGCTGCCGCCGCGCGTCGCCGAGGCGAAGGCCGAGGTGGCGAAGGCGAAGAAGGACGCCGAGGCCGAGAAGAAGTAGCGACGGTGCGGTCCGCCGTGTTGGCAAACGGCACTCGTTCCGTATAGTTGGCGCAATGAGTGTCGAGCCGCGCAAGATCACGCTGAAGTATCGACTCGAGTACGTCGCGCTGCGGGCGTTCGCGTTCGTGTTTCGGATCGTGCCGTACCGGGTCGCGCTCGCGTTCGCGTGGGTCATCGCCCGACTGGCCTACCACGTCATTCGCTTCCGCGTCGGCCGTGCGAAGGCGCGGATCCGCGAGGTGTTCGGCGACGAGACGCCTGCATCCCGCGTGAACCGAATCGCGTGGATCTCGATGCGCAACATGTGCTTCAACGCGGTCGACGTGATGCGGATGGACCGGATCTCGCGCGCGTGGGTCGAAGCGAACACCGATTGCGCCGCGGCGCTCGCGAAGGTGCGCGAGTCGGTGCCGGAGGGGTCGGGCGCGATCCTCGCGATCCCACACACCGGCAGCTGGGACCTCGCCGGCGTCTCGGTCGCGCAGTTCGACTTCCCGATCTTCTTCATCACCGGTCGTCAGCACAATCCGCTCACCGACGCCTACGTGCAGCGGATGCGCGGCCACACCGGCATCACGACGATCCCGCGCGGCGACGCGACGCTGCTCCGTCAGGTGATTCGCAACCTGAAGGCGGAGCAGTGGCTCGGCTTCATGACCGACTTGCGCGCGCGCTCCGACGGCGTGAAGGTGCGCTTCCTCGGCAAGGAGGCGCACGTCGTCGCCGGGATGGCGATGTTCGCGCGGCAGGCGAAGGTGCCGATCATTCCGGCCGTCGCCCGCCGCGAAGGATGGATGCGCCACTCGTGGGAGGTGTTCGACCCGGTCGTCGCCGACCCGTCGCTGTCGAAGGAAGAGGACTTCCAGCGCATGACCCAGATCGTGATCGACCACTACGATCACGTGATCCGCTCCGAGCCCGAGCAGTACTTCTGGTACAACAACCGCTGGGTCCTCTACCGCCGCCCCGAGGGCGGCTTCCCGCCCGGCGCGGTGATCAACAAGTAGCCCGCACGGCCTCGTCGTCAGCGGTCGTCCGGGTCGGGGACGCGGCGCGCGAGGAGGTGGTCGACCAGCGCGGTGGGGGCGACGCGGCGCAGCAAGGCGCCGGCGCGGGCCGGGATCGTCACGCGGTAGCGCGCACGCGGGCGGGGCGATTCGAGCGCGGCGTGGATGCGCTTGGCGACGTCCTCCGGCGGGCGGTTGAACCAGTCGGGCTTCTTCTCGCGGGTGCGGTTGCGTCGGCGTTCGATCTGCTTCTCGTAGATCGCGCCGTAGTTCGACTCGGCGGTGTCGAGCGTCTCGGACGCGCGTTCGGCGGCGTTCTTGCGGAAGCGGGTGATGATCGGCCCGGGCTCGATCAGCGCGACCGCGATTCCGGCGCTCCGCAGTTCGAGGCGCAGCGCGTCGGACAGGGATTCCATCGCGTATTTCGTCGCGCAGTAGCTGCCGAGCATCGGCGACGTGATCAGCCCGAAGATCGAGCTGACGTTGACGATGCGTCCCCATCCCTGCTTGCGCATCGTCGGGATGAAGCAGTTCGTCAGCTCGTGCGCGCCGAACACGTTGACCTCGAACTGCTGACGCAGCGCGTCGCGTGACACGTCCTCGAGCGCGCCGGCCTGTGCGAAACCGGCGTTGTTGACGAGCGCGCCCAGGGTGCCGCCGGTCGCGTCGAGCACGCGCGCGGCGGCACCCTGGATCGACTCCGACGATGCGACGTCGAGCTCGATCGGCGTGAACCCCTCGGCGCCGAGCGCCGAGAGGTCCGCGGCCTTGCGGGCGGACGGATAGACGGTCCACCCCGCGTCGCGCAGCCACCGTGCGCTCGCGAGCCCGATCCCGGACGAGCAGCCGGTGATCAGCACGCTCTTCGACTGGACCGCTGGATACCGCATCCGGGCCCTATAGTCCCGATCGCCGCCGGAGACCCGAGCGGAGCGCGACGCGGGCAAATTGCCGGCTTCCGATGCTACGTGTGGCCGAACAGCTTTGCGAGCTGGGCCAGGCTCAGGGAGTAGCCGACGCTCAAAGACCACGGGTTGACCTCGTCGAACCCGAGGAAGAGGCGCGCGCCGATCGTGATCGCCGAGACCTTCGACAAGGGGATGTCGAACTCGGTGCGCATGATGAACGCCGACTCGGTCCGGAACTCCGGGTAGCCGCGTTCGGAGATCACGGACGCCGTACGTCGATCGTCGGTGAACTCCGGCGCCTCGGCCGCGCCGTAGTAGACCGCGAAGAAGGCGGTCGCCGGCGGCAGCGTCTTGCCGTCGGTGAATTGTTGCGCGGTCAGCGGCTTGCCGATCCGCCACGCGGTGCCGATCCCGACGCCGTAGTAGTCGTGAATGTCCTGCGACGACTTGTCGGTCGTCGCGCCGAAGAGGCCTTCGATGTTGATCGTCGCGCCGACGTCGGACTGCTCGAACTCCCCGGTCTCCTTGTTCCTGTGTCCGAGGAAGGAGTAGATCGGCCATCCCGCGCTGATCTCGCCGTACACGTTGCTCGCACCGGGTGCGACGTTGGCGCGCGTCTCGTCGTCGATCGCGACGAGACCGAGTCGGAAGTCGTAGTCCGCCGGCACGATCGCCTGTGCGAACGGCGTGCTGCCCGCGAGGAAGTGATCGTCGGGTGGCATCCACGCGCTGCGGTAGCGGACCGCCGCCTCGACGTAGAAGTTCCCCTCGGTCTCGTTGTCGACCAGCGTGAAAGTCCCGTCGCTCGGATTCGCCGTGAGCGTGTACGGGTTCGTCAGCGCGAGGCCCGAGGTGATGCGCAAGTGGCGGGCGAACGTCGGGCTCGCCGCGACCTTCGCTTCCTCGATCTCCTTCTTGCGCTTGTCGTGCGCCTTTTGCCGCTCTTCCTCGGCCTTCTTGCGCTTCTTCTCGGCCTCGTCGCGCTCCTTCTCCGCCGCCTTGCGCTTCGCCTCCTCTTCGAGGTGTTTCGCCTCCAGATCGAGCGGTCTGTCGACGGGCCTCTCTTCGGAGTGCTTCCGATGGGCCTCCTTGTCCTGCGGTTTGTCTTGCGGCTCCGGCGACGACACGCGGGCGACCGTATTCGTCCCGCTGCAACCGACGATTGCGTAGACCAGCATGAAGCAGAGAACCGGCTTCATCGCGCACACCCCACTCTCTTCGAGCGTCCGAGCGTCGGTGCACGCGTACACAAGCGACCCGCGCACCGTTTCGGACGGTGCCATCCCGCTTGCGGGGCGCATTCTCGATATCCGGGCGGTGCTGTCCAGGTTCCACGGCGATTCGGCCGTGTCCGGTCGGTACGAAACGAGGGCCGGCCACCGTGGTGCCCGGCCCTCGTGCGAGTCGTCGATTCGGTGTCGGCCTACAGGCCTTCGATCTTGATGACGTGCGGGTCGGTGATCGTGCCGAAGCCCTCGGGCGCCGAGGAATCCTCGGTCAGGACGAGGAACCACAGACGCGTGCCGTTGGCGGCCGGGCCGAGCGCCGACAGATCGAGCGTCGCCGTGTCCTTGCCGAGGTTGTCGAGCGTGCCGCGGAGCGAGCCCGGGTTCGACGTGGTCTGCAGGAACGGCGCGAGGCCGAACGTCAGGCCGGTGAACGTCAGGATGTCGGGGTTCAGGTAGGCCGTGCGGCCGCTCGCGAAACCGACACCCGGGCGAACGCCGCTCGCACCGACGACGAGGTTGTAGCGCTTCGTCGCGTCTTCCGGCACGTGGACGTAGAGCGTCCACTGACCGGCCGCGTTGCCGCGCGCGCTCGAGACGTTCTTGCGGTAGAGGATCTCGATCTCGTAGATGCTGCTCGTGATCGTCGAGTTCAGCGACGTGACCGTCTTGGTCGCGATGTCGACCGTCTCGACGCCGTTGCCGTTGGAGGTCGAGCCCCACAGGCCGCCGACGAGCGTCTGGGTGGCCGCGCTCGCGCGGTCACACTTGACGCAATACATGTTCGACGCGTTCGGTTGCGAGATCCACACCGACGACACCGAGGTGCCCGCCGGGAGGAGGCGCAGGTAGTCGGAGCCGCCGGTGCCCGAGTAGATGTCGCCGGTCGGGATGTGCTGCGCGAAGCCGTATCGCGTGACCATGCCGGTGGCGATCGTCGTGTAGCTGCTGCCGTCGCGGTTCATCCGCCACAGCGGGTCGCCGTTGCCGTCACCGAGCACGAGCAGTTCGCCGGTGTCGATGTCGATGTTGACGCCGCCTTCGCCGATGTCCCAGCCGGTGCCGAAACCGAACAGCGTCGTCACGGCCTGGGTCACGCCGTCGACCTTGTAGAGGTTGTCACCGGCCGCGGTGCTGCCGATGAACAGGTCGCCGTTCTGGTCGAACGTCAGGTCACGCGGGTTCACGCCCGCGAGCGTGACGAACGTGCCGAGGTTCGTGCCGGTCATCGGGTCGATCATGTAGATGCCGCCGTCGAGCTCCGACGCGTAGAGCAGCTCGTTCTTCGGACCCATCACGAGCCCGTGGCAGTTGTTCGTGCCGACCGCGACCGACGTCACGACGTTGCCGGCCGCGTCGATGATCGAAACGATCGGCTCCGTCGCCGTCTTGCTGAAGTTGATCTGTCCCGTTGCGTAGCCATGCGGGTGGGGTTGCGCAGTCGCAATGCCCGCCACGAGTGCGATCGCCGCGACCGCCGACAATGCTCTCCTCATCTGGGTGGCTCCTCTCTCGATGTCCAGCCCCTGAACCGGGCGACCGAAGATGCCGGCGCCGCTTACGTTCACTCTCACGCGCCATCGTAGTGCGCGAGGCGATGGGTGCAAGGAGGGAATCGCCGGTGGCGGACGGGCGCGGTATCATGGAGTCATGCGTCACATTCGGACCGCTCTCGTTGTTTGCCTGATGCTCCTCCCGGCGTGTGGGCTTCCGTTTACCCGCCTGACGCCGAACGCGACCGTGCTGGCGACGGATTCGATCGAGGTGCCCCTGCGCTTCTCCGACGACGGATCCGTGCACGCCGAGGTCGAGTTGATCGAGGGGACGACGGTTCCGCTGCAGCTCGACACGGGCTCGCAGATCTTCGTCGTGTCCCGTCGGATCGCGACCGACCTGGGTCTCGTCCCGAGACTCCGGTATCCGGCGCTCCTCCGCGGTGCCGCCCGGAGCGAGTGGAGCGTGTTCGAGATCGCCGGGCTCGATCGCGTCGGGCTCGGCCCCGCGTGGTTCAACGGCATCGATTGCGTCTTGCTCGACTTGCCGCCCGACGAACCGGGCTACGTCAGCTTCGGCTTGTTCGCCGACTGCCTGGTCACGTTCGACTTCCCGCGTCGACGACTCGTGCTGCAACGCGGCAGCCTGCCACCGGCCAACGGCCGCGACGTCCTCGAGTACGAACTGGTCGAAGACACGCCGCGCATCACCTGCGTCGCCGGGGGTGTTCCGTTGCGAGCGACGATCGACACCGGGTTCACCGGGTGCCTGTCGGTGCCGCTCGACTACGAGTCGCAGTTCGACTACCTGCGGAAGCCCGACCAGCGCGTCACGGTTCGAACGATCAACCACGTCGGCGAGAACCGCTTCGGTTCGATCGCGGGCGATCTGCTGTTCGGGCACTTCCGCGCGCGCAACCCGTCGATCCTGCTCGGCGGGCAGTCCGTGTTGCTCGGCATGCAACTGCTGCAACGCTTCGCGATCACGTTCGATCAGCGGCAGCGGCTCGTGCGGTTTCGGCTCGGCGGATGATGTGGTGTCGACGACTCGTCGCGTTTGGCGCGACCGTCGCGGTGGGTTGCGCGATCGCGAGCGCGCAGCAACCCGACGATCCGCCGCCGCCGTCCGGTGACGCCGAGTTGCGCCGCGAACTCGACGCGTTGCTCGAGGCCGCCCGCGCTCGACGAGACGGCCGTACGATTGCACCCGACGCGCGTTCGAAGCTCGCGCTCTCCGTCATCGGATGGCGCGACTTGCTCGAACGCGGCGATCGGCTTCCCGGCCGCGTCGTCCATCACGCGCTCGACGTGCTGACGCGCCTCGTCGTCGACGGCGAGGCACCCGCGGCGCGCGCTGCGTTCGGCACGGCGGCCGAGGCGCTCGCGCACTGCTACGCCCCGAGGCCGCGCGGATACGGTCGACTCGTCGCCCGCACGCTCGCGCGGGCGGCGCTGCTGGACGACCGCAACGCCAAGGCTGCGCTGCTCGCGCGCGGACTGGTCGCCTGCCTCGTGGGCGCGGAGCCCGTACGGGTGGAGCGCGTCGGCCGCGGGCTCGCCGCGCTGGGCAGTCGCGCGCGTTTCGTGCTGCCGACGCTCGAGCGGGTCGTCGACACGCTCGGCGACGACGGCGGCCGGGCGCTCGAGCCCGCGCTGTCCGCGTTGCGGCGGGCCGGACCGCCGGTCGATACGACGCCGCCGATCGACGTGTTCGAAGGCACCGTCCGCACGGCCGACCGCGAGCGCGGGACGGTCGTGCTCGCGGTCGAGTCGCCCGTGCCGTTGCCGGTCGGCACGCCGCTGCTCGTCCTCGACGCGGAGGGGATCGCGGCGGTGGGCGTCGTCGACCAGTCGCGTGCGGGCGAGGCCTCGGCGACGATCCTCTCGGCGGCGGGGCCCGACGCGATCGCCTCGGGTCAGCCGGTCGTCTCGCTGTAGTGTCGGGGCGTCGCGATCAGGGCAGGTAGGCGGACTCGACCGCGCCTTGCAGTGCACTGCACGTGCGGCGGTAGAGCGCATCGAGACCGACGACGAATGCGGCGGTCTCCTCGAGCTTGCCGGCACGGCAGAGCGCGGTGATCGCACGACACTTCTCGGCGAGCGCGATCGCTCCCAGTTCGGCGCTCGAGTTCAGCAGGACCGCCGCGGCCTGCTCCATGCGGTCGATCGTGCCCGCGGACATCGCCTGCACGATCTCGACGATCAGCTTCGGCGAGCGCGCGAGGTAACGCTGGTAGATCGCGACGAACTCGTTGGCGGACAGGCGACCGCAGAGCGCGCTGAGTGTCGCGTCGTCGACGAGTGCGTGCAGGGAGCCGCTGCGGGTCGTCATCGGCTTGTCGTCGCAGCGAGGCAGGAAGCGTTGCAGCAGCTTCTCGAGCGGTGCGAGCTCGTAGGGTTTCGCGAGGAACGGGACCTCGAGTGCCTGGACGCGCTCGCGGAAGCCGCGGAGTTCGGGGTCGGCATACAGGATCATCGGGAGGCGCTGGCCGCCGGGCGCGACGATGCGTTGCTGGCGAATCGCGGTGAGCACGTCGAAGCCGTTGAGCGCCGGTAGGTGGCAGTTGATCAGCGCGACGTGGTAGGTCGCGCGTTCGAGTTTCTCGAGCGCGACCTCGCCGTTGTCGGCGATGTCCACCGCGCAGTCGACGCGTTGGAGCAGGGTGGAGAACAACCGGTGGTTGTTGGCCGAGTTCTCCGCGAGCAGGATCGTCGCGCGCGTGTTCCCGGTCCGTGCGACCGGTGGCGGCGTCGGCGCCGGTCGCGGGTGCGTGAGGCGTGGTTCGGCCGCCGGCACCGGCGGTGCGGGCGGTGCGATCGGCGGTGATTGCTGCGGGGTTCGCCCGGATCCGCGCGGTGTGTGCAGCGCGGTGATCGGGTCGCGGGCCGGCACGGCGTTGCGCGGCGTCGCACCCGCGGGGCGGGGCCTCGGGGCGGTGCCGGCACTCGGCGGCGGCGCGTGCAACTCGTGGTTGATCAGCCGAGCGAGTTCGCGGATCGCCTGCTGCACCTGGCGCACGAGGCCGCTCTGGTGGTCGCTCAGGCCCGCGTGGGTCAGCAGGCCGACGATGCCCTGCACCTGGCTGACGGTCTTGCGCAGCTCGCGATGAACGGCGGCGAAGTCGCTCGCGGGACCCGACGGCGTGGGCGACTCGGAGCCGCCCCCGTCCATCGACCCGAAGATCGAATCCAGCCGGTCGTTTACTCGATCCCTGTTCATCGCCCCGCCCGCAACCGCACCCCGCGCGGGGTGCGCACTCCTCTCCCGAAATCGCCACCGTGGTGACGCCGATTGCCCGTCTTCTTTTATCGGAGCGTTTTCGCGTCGCATGAAACCGTGCCGCGCACATTCCGCGATCCCGCGATGAGAACGGTCGCATTTTTCGCGCGGCGCGTTCCCCGCGCGGGACGCCGTGCAGGAACTCGATTGCACGCAAACACTTGGGACAGCTCCGCCTTTGGCCGAACCAGCGCCGGTGGTCGAGGACAGGGGACTCGGGTACAATTTGCAGCTACGGTGATTGCTTAGAATCGAAGGCCAGAGGTTCCTCCATTGACCGATCCGTGCGCAACGTCGCAGTTGACGAACATCCTCGATGCGGTCGATCGGGGTGAAGAGGCGGCGTCGGACCGACTGCTGCCCGCGGTCTACGACGAGCTCCGCCGGCTCGCCCGCGTGAAGCTGGCCGCCGAGCCCGCGATCCGGACGTTGCAGCCGACCGGCCTCGTGCACGAGGCCTACCTCCGGATCGCCGGCGAAGCGCCGGACGGCTGGGGCGGTCGCGCGCACTTCTTCGGGGCCGCGGCGCGCGCGATGCGTCGGATCATCGTCGAGCAGGCGCGGGCCCGTGCGCGCTTGAAGCGCGGCGGCGACAAGCGTCGCGTGGACATCGACGTCGATGCGTTCGCGTTCGAGGAGCCCAAGGACGACGTGTTGCGCGTCGATGAAGCGCTGCGCCGCCTCGAGGCGCGCGATGCCCGCAAGTCGGCCATCGTCAACATGCGCTACTTCGCCGGGATGAGCAACGAGGAGACCGCGGCCGCGCTCGGGGTTTCCGTCGGCACGGTCGAGCGCGAGTGGCGGTTCATCCGCACGTGGCTCAAGCGGGAGCTGTCGGAGCCAGCCGATGTCTGAGCTCGGCCCCGAGGAACAACGCCTCGTCGAAGCACTGTTCGACGAGGCGTCGCGACTACCCGTCGCCGACCGCGAGGCGTACGTCGAGCGCCAGGCGACCAGCGACGTCGTCCGCGCCGAGGTCAGCTCGTTGTTGCGCCACTTCGACACCGGCAACCTCCCCGAGATTCCGGAGGCGTTGCGCGAGTCGACGGAAGCCGATCGAACCGGCACGAGCCTCGCGCACTACGAACTGGTCCGGCCGATCGGGCGGGGCGGGATGGGCGTCGTCTACGCGGCGCGCGACACGAAGCTCGACCGCGAAGTCGCGATGAAGGTGTTGCCGCGCGATCTCGCCGGACGCGAGGAGTTGCGCGCACGATTCGAGCGCGAGGCGAAGGCGGTCGCGTCGCTGTCGCACCCGAACATCGTGACCGTGCACTCGTTCGAGTCGAGCAACGGCGATCACTTCATCACGATGGAACTCGTCGACGGGATGCGCCTCTCGGATCTCGTCGCGCCGGGCGGGATCGCGATCGAGCGTTTCCTCGACGTCGCGCTCAAGGTCGTCGAAGCGGTCGCCGCCGCGCACCGACAGGGGATCACGCACCGCGATCTCAAGCCCGACAACGTGATGATCACGCGGGACGGCCACGTGAAGGTGCTCGACTTCGGTCTCGCCAAACTCAAGGAGGGACTGCGCTCCGATCTGCAGGGTCCGGCCGACGAGTTGACCCGCGAAGGCAAGATCATGGGGACCGTCGCCTACCTGTCGCCGGAGCAGGCCGAGGGCAAGGCGACCGACGAACGCACGGACGTCTTCGCGCTGGGCATCGTGTTCTACGAGATGCTCGTCGGCAGCCGCCCGTTCCTCGGCGACTCCAACGTCTCCGTGATCTCGTCGATCCTCAAGGAGACGCCCACGCCGGTCACCGAACTGAAGCAATCGCTGCCGCCGCAGGTCGCGCGCGTGATCCGGCGCTGCCTCGAGAAGGACCCCGACCGTCGATATCAGCACGCGCTCGACTTGCGCAACGACCTCGAAGAGATCCGCGATTCGCTCGGCGACGCCGTGCTCGCGAGCGACACGGCGCCATCGGCGTCGACCGTCGCCGCGGAGCCGAAGTCCGGCGTGCCCTGGCCGGCCTTCGCCGCACTGCTGCTCCTTGGCGGCGCGATCGGCGTGCTCGCGATGTCGCTCGTGGGTGGCGGTCGGACGAGCACGTCGGATCCGCGCGCCGATGCGGTCCTGACGCAGGTGACCGATCTCCCGGGGATCGAGACGGAGCCGTCGATTTCGCCCGAGGGCCGGATGATCGCATACGCGGGCGATGCGGACGGCAACTTCGACATCTACCTGCAACGGATCGGTGGACGCAACGCACAGAACCTGACGGAGAACTCGCCGGCCGATGACACGAGCCCGGCGTTTTCGCCCGACGGGGAACGGATCGCGTTCCGGTCGGAGCGCGATGGCGGCGGCATCTTCGTGATGGGCGCGACCGGCGAGTCGGTGCGCCGACTGACCGAGGACGGCTACGACCCGGTGTGGTGCGCCGACAACAAGTGCATCGTCTACTCGACCGAACGCATCGAGGATCCGAGTTCGCGCTTTACCGTGAGCCAACTCTGGCGCGTCGATACCGAGACCGGTACGAACGAGATGATCTTCAAGGGCGACGCCGTGCAGCCGCACGTCTCGCCGAACGGCCACCGCATCGCCTACTGGGCGATCGATGGCGGGGCGCGCGACATCTGGACGATCGCCGCCGACGGCACCGATCCCCGTCCCGTGACGCAGGACCCGGACACCGATTGGGAACCGGTCTGGTCGCCGGACGGCCGCTACCTCTACTACTCGAGCGATCGCAGCGGGCGCATGGACTTGTGGCGCGTCGCGATCGACGAGAAGACCGGTGCGCTGCGCGGGAAGCCGGAGCCGGTGACGTCGGGCACCGAGGACGCGATCTACCCGAGTCCTTCGCGCGACGGCAGTCGGATCGCGCACGTCGTGTCGTCCGTTCGCGGCGAGGTGATCGCGCGGCCGTTCGATCCGGTGGCCGAGCGGTTCACGGGGCCCGGCACGGTCGTGATCGAGGGCACGGGGTCGGTCCCGAAGGAATACGTGCACTGTTCGCACGACGGGAAGTGGCTGACCTATGGGTCGCAGGGCGCGCGCGAGGACATCTTCGTGCTGCCGACCGACGGCAGCGTCCGCGAGCACCGGCAGCTGACGAACGACACGTACAAGGACCGCCGACCGCGCTGGTCGCCCGACGGCCAGCGGATCGCGTTCTACTCGAACCGCAGCGGCACCTACGAGGTGTGGATCGTCAACCGGGACGGCAGCGGCCTGCGACAGGTCACCGACATGGCCGGGGTGTCGCTCTACAACCCGACGTGGTCGCCCGACGGTCGGCGAATCGCCGCGCACGGGCACGTCCTCGCCGACGATGCGCAGCGCGTCTACGTGACGTCGGTCGAGACGCCGGCGCCCGAGGCGCTGCCCGCGTGGCCGGACGAAGGCACGTTCTTCGAGTTGAACTGCTGGTCCGACGATCCCGACGTGCTGATCGGATTCGTCCGTGACCAGGCCACCGGCCGGCAACTCGGCATCGCGACGTTCACGATTTCGACCGGCACCTACGAGACGCTCGTGTCCGAGCCGTGCCGGGATTGGACCGTCCCGTCGCTGCCCGGCGGGGACCGGATCCTCGCCCTGCGGGGCGGGCGCCTGTCGGTGATCCACCGCAAGGACCGCGCGGTTCGGGACTGTCCGGCCGACGGCCCGATCGCGGCCCACGCGGTCGCGGTCGGCGAGGGCGGTCGCACGCTCTACCTCGTCGGTCGCCGGCGCGAATCCGATATTTGGCTGCTCACGCGCCCGACGCCCTGACCGCCGTTCCGGCCCGCAGCGGCGGCGAATCCATAAGTCGCTGCCTGCCATCGGTTTGCGGGCCATCGAGTCCGTCGATCCCCGCCGCGTGACCCGGGTCGACGGCCGCCTCGTCCCCCGTTCGCTCGACGTCCGCACGGATGAAAAGCCGGCCAATGGGTTCTATGTCATGGCCGGCGGCTGGTAAGAACAGTACCGCTGCCGGGCGGGGCGACCCCGCGACGCGACCCCAAAAGTTTTCGGCGTGCGCCACCCGATGGGTTGGCTGCCGCGGCCGGAACGGGGCGCTCGCGGTCGCGACGTCACCGCGCCGACCGAAGTCCCTGCTGCCTCACGATTTCAGAACGCACTCACTCCAGGACCCACGCCCATGGCCAAACCGCTCGTCATCGTCGAGTCGCCGACCAAGGCGAAGACCATCGCGAAATTCCTGGGCGACGACTACGTCATCACCGCGTCCTACGGTCACATCCGCGACTTGCCCAACAGCGCCGCGGAGATCCCGGAGTCGCAGAAGAAGCAGCCGTGGGCGCGACTCGGCGTCGACGTCGACTCGTCGTTCGCCCCGCTCTACGTCGTTCCGGAGACGAAGAAGAAACAGGTCGCGGAACTCAAGCGACTGCTGAAGAACGCGTCGGTCGTCTATCTCGCGACCGATGAGGATCGCGAGGGCGAGTCGATCAGCTGGCACCTGCTCGAGGTGCTCAAGCCGAAGGTTCCGGTCAAGCGCCTCGTCTTCCACGAAATCACGAAGGCCGCGATCGATCACGCGGTCGAGAACGCGCGCGACGTCGACGAGAACCTCGTCCGAGCCCAGGAGACGCGCCGTATCGTCGACCGGCTCTTCGGCTACTCGGTGAGCCCGCTGCTCTGGAAGAAGATGATGCGCGGCCTGAGCGCCGGCCGCGTGCAGAGCGTCGCGATGCGATTGCTCGTCGAGCGCGAGCGCGAGCGCATCCGCTTCAAGCGCGCGAACTACTGGGACCTGAAGGCGACGCTCGCGAAGGGCGACGCGACGTTCGACGCCGAGCTGACGCACGTCGGCGGCAAACGCGTCGCGAGCGGCAAGGACTTCAACCCCGACACCGGCAAGCTCGTCGACGGCGCCGACGTCGCGCACCTGGACGAAGCCGCGGCGAAGGCGCTGCACGCGAAGCTCGAGTCGATCGACCCCGGCGTCGAGTCGGTCGAGTCGAAGCCGTACACGTCGAAGCCCTACCCGCCGTTCACGACGAGCACGCTGCAGCAGGAGGCGAGTCGCAAGCTCCGCTTCTCGGCGAAGCGCACGATGGCCGTCGCCCAGACGCTCTACGAGAACGGTTTCATCACCTACATGCGAACCGACTCGACGACCTTGAGCAACGAGGCACTCAGCGGTGCACGGTCGTTGATCGCGAAGGAGTTCGGGGACGACTACCTGCCGCCGGAGCCGCGCGTCTACAAGACGAAGGTGAAGAACGCGCAGGAAGCGCACGAGGCGATCCGCCCGTCGGGCGAGGCGTTCGCGTCGCCGGCCGCGGTGAAGAAGAAGCTCGGCGCCGAGGCGCACCGCGTCTACGAACTGATCTGGAAACGAACGCTCGCGTCGCAGATGAAGGACGCGCGCGGCACCCGCGTCACGGTCGTCGTCGCGTGCGACGATGCGCGCTTCCGCGCATCCGGCCGGACGATCGAGTTTCCCGGTTACCTGCGAGCCTACGTCGAAGGAAGCGACGACCCGCACGCCGACCTCGCCGACAAGGAGAAGATCCTCCCCGCGATGGCGGCCGGCGACCCGCTCGCATTCAAGGCGCTCGACGCGCTCGGCCACGACACGCAGCCGCCGGCCCGCTACACCGAAGGCAGCCTGATCAAGGAGCTCGAGCGACGCGGCATCGGCCGCCCGAGCACCTGGGCGACGATCGTCGAGGTCGTGCTGTCGCGCACGTATGCCTACAAGAAGGGCACGGCGCTCGTGCCGTCGTTCCTCGCATCCGCGGTCACGCGGCTGATGGAGGACCACTTCACGAACCTGCTCGACTACGAGTTCACCGCGCGCCTCGAGGACGACCTCGACGCGATCAGTCGCGGCGAAGCGGACAACCTCGGCTACCTGAACCAGTTCTACTTCGGCAACGGCCACCCCGGCTTGAAGACGCTGGTCGACCGCGGCCAAGAGAAGATCGATCCGCGCGAGGTGTGCGGCATCGAGATCGCGACGCTCGACGACGGCCGCAAGGTCGAGGTGCGCATCGGGCGCTACGGCCCGTTCCTGACCGATGGTGAACACCGCGCCGGTTTGCCCGAGACGCTCGCGCCCGACGAGCTGACCGCGGAGCGAGCGCTCGAGTTGATCGAGGAAGCGGCACGTGGGCCGGAGTCGCTCGGCGACGATCCGGAGTCGGGGCTTCCGGTCTTCCTGAAGAACGGGCGCTACGGACCCTACGTGCAGCTCGGCGAGGCGACCGACGGCGGCGACAAGCCGAAGATGGCGTCGCTCCTTCCCGGGCAGTTGCCCGGCGACCTGACGCTCGACGTCGCGCTCAAGCTGCTCGCGCTGCCGCGCACGCTCGGCAAGCACCCGGAGAGCGGCGAGGACGTGATCGCGGCGAACGGTCGCTACGGTCCGTACATCAAGTCGGGCACCGAGACGCGCAATCTCCCGGTCGAGGACGGCACGCCGATCGACGTCACGCTCGAGAAGGCGATCGAGATCCTGAAGCGTCCGCGGACGCGGCGTGGCCAGGCGGCTCCGAAGAACCTCAAGGAACTCGGCAAGCACCCGGTCAACGATCAGCCGCTCGTCGTGAAGTCGGGGCGCTACGGCCCGTATGTGACGGACGGCGAGATCAACGCGTCGCTGCCGCGGGGCATGGACCCGGCCGAGTTGACGATCGACGAGGCGGTCAACTTGCTCGAGGCGCGCGCGGCGAAGATCGCCGCCGGCGGTGGCAAGAAGAAGGCGAAGAAGAAAGCCGCGAAGAAGAAGACCTCCAAGAAGAAGGTCACGAAGAAGGCGGCCAAGAAGAAGTCCGCGTCGAGCAAGAAGGCGGCCGGGAAGACCACCGCGAAGCGCGCGAAGAAGAAGTCCTCCGCGTAGGCCGCATCACGCGAGAAACGGGATCGGCGGCGGCACCTGCCGTGCGAGCCACGCGACGTATTCGACGTACCACGCATCGAAGTTCGCGAGCCATTCGCGCTGTTCCGGCGTCGGGTAGAGGTGCAGCACGAGCGCGCGCCACCGGAGATGATCGACGAGGTCGGGCTTCCAGCCCTCGCTCGGTGGGAAACGTTCGAGCCACGTCGGCGGGGGCGGGGGGATCTCCGCGAGGGCGCGTGCTTCGATCGCGGCGTGGCGAAGCGCTCGCAGCGTCTCGATCGCCTCGCGTTCCTTCGCGCGCCATGCGAGCCACGCGTCCCGTGTCGCGTTCCGATCGGTCGTGCCCGCCTCGAGTGCGACGCCGCGGGTGACGTCGACGATTCGCTCGCGCGCGATGAAGGTGTAGCCGGTCGCGCCCTGCGGTGAGTAGACGCGCAGCCCGGCGCCGGGAGCGCGTTCGTCGACGCGCGTGAAGACGCCGCGGCGCACGGCCTCGTAGCCGCCGCGCAACTCGCCGATGATCGACTCGCCGCCGGCGAGGGTGATGCGCGCCCCGGTCTGGGCGGGGGCGAGCAGCGTCGCGCCGGCGAGCGTGGCGGCCACGATCACGAAGATCTTCATCGCAAACTCCTTTTCTCCCCGTCCATCCTGCCCGATCCCCGGCACGAGCACCAACCGGAAGTGAGGCTTCGCGGCGGATTGTTCAAAGCGGAAGCGGGACTTCTCGGCGTGGGCCGGGTCCCGGTGCGGGAGAGGAGACGTAAGTCACTGCAAATTATCATCTTGCGCCATATTCCACCCGGTGGCACAGCGCTTGCGATCCACTGCAGCCGTCCGAAGGACGCCCGGAAGGGCACGCAACGTCGAACGGAGGCCAACACGATGCTCATTCACCGGACCATGCTGCTCCTGGCGCTCACCGCGGGGCTCTCCGCCCCTCACGGGACCGGCCAGGAAGGCGCCGCGCCGTCGACGCCGGCCCGCGCAGGCGACGCGTCGGAGTGGATTGCCGGCGTGAAGCCGACCGACTGGGAGACGTTCTGGTTCCTCAACCGCGACCGATTCGTACCGCGGGCGGTCGATCTCGCCGCGATGTCGATGACGGGTGATGCGATCGACGACCCCGCGCGCGGGCGGAAGAAGGGGATCCGGTTGCTTCGCGACGTGCTGAGCGACGACAGCTCGCGGGTGCGTGCGAGCGCTGCCGTCGCACTCGGCCGCGCGGGCTCGGCCCTCGACGAGTCCGACCGCAAGGCGCTCGGTGCTCTGCTGCACGACTCGAACACGACGGTGCGCGAGCACGCGATCCTCGCGGTCGGATTCACGGGGCACTCGGACGCAGTGCCGGGTCTCGCCGCGATCGCGGCGGGGAGCTCGCGCGGCGCGGCGCTGACCGGCGACTCGAGCGTCGACGACCGCGGTCGCGCGCTCGCAGCGATCGCGCTCGGGCTCATCGGCGGAGAGAAGGCCGCGGATGCGGTCGCCGGACTCGTGACCGGGGACGTCGACCGCGAGGTGCGGATCGCGGGCCTCGTCGCGCTCGCGCGCATCGCGTCCGACTCGACGGCCGCTCGCGAGGCCGTGATGCGCCTCGCGGCCGATGACGGGCTCGCGATCGACGAGCGCGCGGCGGCGGTCCGTGCGCTCGGGGCGGTGCCGACCGTGGAGGCCCGACGAGGTCTGATCGAACTCAGCACCTCGAAGGACGCGCGCCTTCGTCGCGCTGCGGTCCACGGCCTCGCGCTGCGCCGTGAATTCGACGAGCCGTCGGCGGCGATCAGCGCCGCGCTGCTCGCCCGACTCGAAGACCCGGCCGACGCCGTCCGGACGGCAGCGATCGTCGCACTCGGGCACGCCGGCACCGTCGATGCGGTCGATGCGATCCGTCCGCTGCTCGACGACGAGCGCGTCGCCGTGCGCGATCACGCGGCGCTCGGCCTCGGCTTCGCCGGCCGACTCCACGGCGTCGACACCGTCCGCGTCACGTTGGCGTCTGCCCTCGAGTCGGCGGCCGAACCCGTGCGCACGATCGCTCTCCGCATCGCGACGGCGATCGTCGACGTGCCGACCCGCGAACCGGTCCGCGCTGCCGCGGCGCTGCCGATCCGCTACGCCGCGCTGGCGCTCGACGCGCCGCACGGGCGGTCGATGCGCTCTCTCGAACCGGCGCTCGCGACGCTCGACGCCGCGCGGGATCGCTTCGATCGCCGGACCGTCATCGGTGCACTCGCGCGCACGTCGCCGTCGACCGAGGCGCTGGCGGCGCTCCGGGAGTCGGTCCGCAAGAGTGCCGACGCGGACGAGAACGCGGTCGCCAATCGCGCCGCGCTGCTGGCACGCTGGCGCGACCCGGAAAGCACGGCGATCGTCGCCGACCTCGTGCGCGGCGATCGGCTGCCGGACGTCCTGCGATCGCTCGTGATCGAGGCGCTCGGACTCGGGCTCGATCCGCGCCCGCGCGATCCGCTCACGGACCTCACCGCGTGGTATGACGCGCTCGTCCGAAGCGAATCGGTCGATCGAGCGATCATGCTCAAGTGGTAGAGTATCGACGAACGACCCCATCCCGGAGGCATTGCATGCGATCGATTCATCCGTTCCGTCCGCTGCTCGTCGCGCTCACCGTCGCGATGTCGCTCGCCGCGTGCAAGACGAACGCGCCGGGTGTGACGAACACGCTCGGCACCTACAAGCGGACGTTCCAAGCCCAGCCGGATGCGGTGGCGACCGCCGCGGCGACGGCGCTGTCGGCGTTGGACCTGCGACACATCCGCGACCAGTCCACCGCGGTCGACGGGGAGGTCGTCGGCTACACCGCGTCGAACGACGAGGTGTCGGTCCGCATCAAGGCCGTCGGAAGCGCGGCGAGCGAGGTGAAGGTGCGCGTCGGCACGCTCGGCGACGAGGGCCTGAGCCTCCGGGTGCTCCAGGAGATCGAGTCGCGGCTATGACCCGCCGCGCTCCGGCGGCTTGTAGGCGACGAACCACGAGCCCGCCTTGCGCCAGGTGTCGAGCATGTCGGTCGTCCAGATACCCGGCCCGAAACCGGGGTTGTAGACGAACAGCGTGCGGCTGGGCGGATGGTGGCCGACGAGCACGACGAAGTGATACGCGCCCTGCGGGCTACGCACGCGCAGGATCGCGGGGCGCCCCTGATCGACGTGCGTCAGCGGGTTCTTCCAGTCCGGCTGCTGCGGCGGCGGGTCGGGCCACGCGATCGCGCCCTGCAGGTGAATCGCGAGGAATCCGACGCTCTCGAGCGCGCGCTTGAGGTCTCCGAGCGTGACCTCCCGGTCGCGCGCGGTCGTCTCGCTCAGTTCGGTCGCCATCGCCGTCGGCAGCGTTCGGTCTTCGTAGCGCAGTACCATGTCGAGGCAGGTGACACCGCACGAGTTCGCCGACCGCGGCGAGACGTACGGCACGCGTTCGTGCAAGCTCCGCGCACCGGGGCCGAGGCGCTCGACGCCGTCACGGAAGTAGCGCTCGGCCGTGTACTCGTCCACCGTCGCGTGGCGCAGGGCGCAGCCGGGCCACAAGAGCAGCCCGACGAGCGCCGCGCCGAGGCCGGTTCGGCGTCGGATCAGATTTCCTTCGCGAGGATCAGGATCACGAGCACGAGTGCTGCGATGACGAGGAGCCCGATCACGAAGCCGATCGCGTCCGCGCCGCCGAGTGGAGCGCCCTCGGGTTGGTGGGCTGCCAGGAAGGCGCTGTCCGTATCGCTTGCCGCCGCGACCGTGGGCTGATCGGTCGTCGCGAGGGCGAGAACCGGTGCACAAACCGCCAGCGTGCTCAGCACGACGAGCATCAGGATCGACGCGAAACCCCGCGTCGAAGCGAGCCGGTCACACATGTTCGGGATCCTCTCGGGTCGTTTGCCCCTCGACCACGCCCGCCATTCTTAGCGCGGGGCGCCTTCCGTGTCGACCGGCTCCCGGTCCTCGGCGTCCGGTTTCATGCGGGCGAGTCCGGAGAGCGTCACGACCGTCGTGAGGGTCAGCAGCACGCCCAACTCGAACCGATCGAAGGCGACCGACGCGCCGATTGCGCCCATCGTCCAGACGCTCGCGGCGGTGGCCGTGCCGCGGACGCGGTCGCCGTCCTTGAGGATCACGCCGCCGCCGACGAAGCCGATCCCGGTGACGAGTCCCTGCAGAATGCGCGCCTGTGCATTCACGTCGGCCCCGAGTGCGCTGCGCGCGATCAGGATGTAGGCACAGCTCGCGACCGCGACGAGCGGGAACGTCCGGAGCCCCGCCGATTGCTCGCGTCGCTCGCGGTTCCACGCGATCGGCAGTGCCAGCACGTAGGCGAGCGCCATGTGCCACAGGTTCGACAGCAGCAGTGACCAGTCCATCGCATCACGATACCAAGCCGGCGGTCGTCTGCCGCGCGCAATTCGAGCCGGGCGTCGAGCGCTTGCCGCGCGGATCGGATCGAGTAGAGTGGGGCGGTTCGGAGCCGGAGAGGACCACCCCATGGAGACGATCGACATCGCCGCGTTCGAGCGCGTCGAGTTGCGGGTCGGTCGCGTGCTGTCGGCCGAGCCCCTCCCGGATGCGCACGTGCCCGCATGGGTGCTCGACGTCGACTTCGGCGACGCGATCGGGGTGAAGCGATCGAGTGCACGCATCACCGACCATTACGCGGCCGACGCCCTCGTCGGCCGGCTCGTCGTCGCGGTGGTCAACCTGCCGCCGCGGCGCATCGGCCGTGTCGAGTCGGCGTGTCTCGTGACCGGCTTTCCGGACGCGGACGGCGCGATTCGACTGTGCGTGCCGGACGGCGACGTGCCGATCGGGGCGAAGCTCGCGTGAGCGCGGTTCGGAGCTTCCCGCCGATCGCGGATGCGTCGTCGCGCGTGCTGATCCTCGGCTCGATGCCCGGGAAGGCGTCGCTCGAGGCCGGCGAGTACTACGCACACCCACGCAACGCGTTCTGGCCGATCACCGGTGCGGTATTGGACTTCGATGCGCAGGCGCCGTACGACGAGCGCACCGCGGTGCTGCTCGCGCGGGGCGTCGCGCTGTGGGACGTGCTCGAGTCGTGCGTGCGACCGACGAGCATGGACGCCGACATCGACGAGGCGTCGATCGTCGTCAACGATTTCCACGGGCTCCTCGAGCGTTCGCCCGGGATCGAGCGGATCTGCTTCAACGGCACGAAGGCCGCGCAGTCGTTCGCGCGTTACGTCGCCGAAGAGGTCGGTGCGGTCGACGCGATCGAGCAGGTGCGCTTGCCGTCGACGAGTCCGGCGAACGCGAGCATCCCGTATCCGCGCAAGCTCGCCGCGTGGCGGGAGGCACTCGCGTGACGCACCACGAACTGAAGCCGACGCGTGCGACGTTGCACGGCGCGTTCTCGCGCGACTTCGCGCCGTGTTTGACGGTCGACCCTGGCGACACGGTGTCGGTCGAGACCCTCGACGTCACGTGGGGGCTCGAGCAACACGGCGCGCCGGGGACACCGCGTGCGAAGTTCGAGCCGCGCGATCCGGTGCGCGACGACGGCCCTGCGCTGTGCGGACCGATCGCGGTGCGTGGGGCGCGTCCCGGGCAGGTGCTCGACGTCGAGATCGTGTCGCTCGAGCCGATGGCGTGGGGCTGGACGTGCGTCGGTCCGGGGCCGTTCAACGGCTGGTTGAACGAAGGCGTCGGGCTCCGCGGCGAGGCGTGGCACGTCGAGCGGTGGACGATCGACGTCGACGCCGGTCGGGCGACGAGCGAGAGCGGCCCGTCGTGTGCGATCGCGCCGTTTCTCGGCACGCTCGGCGTCGCACCCGGCGCGGCCGGCGTGCACTCCGGCTGGGCGCCGCGCAACACCGGCGGGAACATGGATTGCAGCGAGGTCGTCGCCGGGAGCCGGCTCCTGTTGCCGATCGAGGTCGACGGCGCGCTCGTGTCGCTCGGTGACGCGCACGCGCGCCAAGGCGACGGCGAGTGCGCCGGCTCGGCGATCGAGTGTCGGATGGCCGCGGCCGTGCTTCGCTTTCGCGTGCGCGACGACGTCTGCGTGCGTCGGCCACGCGTGCGGCGCGACGATCGCTGGGTGACCCTCGGCTTCGGGGCCGATCTGAATGCGGCGACCGCCGAGGCGCTCGACGAGATGCTCGACGTCGTTCAGGCGCGGCACGCGTGTTCGCGCGAAACCGCGATGGCGCTCGCGAGCGCGGTCGTCGATCTGCGCGTGACGCAGGCGGTCAACGGGATCGTCGGCGTGCACGCGGTGCTCGCGGACGACGCACTGCGATGACCGCGATCCGATGAGCGACTGGGTGCCACACCCCCGCTACGGTGCGAAGCCGCGCATCACCGGGTTCGACCCCGACCCCGACGCGCCCGACGTGCAACTGCACTACAACGTGAACTTCTTCACCGAGCGCCAGAAGGCGGACATGCTCCGCTACGTCGGGCACGTCCCCGAGCCGCGCGCGAATCAGCGTCACATCCCCGGCACCGCGATCGCCGCCGACCCGTCGAAGCAGCAGCCGGCGACGCTTCCGGTGACGCACTACTACGACATCGAGAAGCGCTGCATCGAGTGCGACCGGCTGTTCCTCTTCTTCGCCGAGGAGCAGAAGCACTGGTACGAGGAACTCGGCTTCAAACTCGATTCCGACTGCGTGCGTTGTTCGCCGTGCCGCAAGATCGACCGCGAGCGCAAGCGAGACGCCCAGCGGCCGCGGACGTGAGCGTCGTGCTCGCGCTTCAGCGGACGGTGAACGAGTGGGGGCCGAGGATCGATCGGATGCCGGTGGCGTCGAACGTGACCGCGGCGAGGTGAAGGCGGGTTCCCGGCGGCGAGAACCGAATGTCGAACTCGATCACCGTGGACGCGGCGGCGGGGAGCACGCCCGAGAGGTTCCGGAACGACGTGCCGCCGGCGAGTGACGTGAGAAGCAACGGATCGGCCGCGAGCGGGATCGTGCCGACGGGCGTCGGGATCGCCGGTCGTTGCCCGAACGCGAACGCGGCTTGGTACGGTGCGCCACCCTGGCCCCGTGCGCGCAGTTGCACGCGGTAGGTGCCACCTCGCTTCGGCGCCGTAAGCGGAACGAACACGCGATCGTGCGCGATCGCGATGCGCGAAAAAGGCGTCGGCGCGCCCGGCAGCCACGCGGAGACGAGCCGGCCACGCGGGTCGATGAGGGCCTGGAAGCCGTAGATCAGCCGCCCGACGACGTAGGTTCCGCACACCGCCCAGTGACGCGTGGCCTGGTCGAGCGTCGCATCGGTCACGCCGATTTGCGACGCGATCGGCGGGAACGTGTAGACCGTCGTCACGGCACCGGTCGTCGGCTCGAAGCGGCCGATGCCGCCCGGCGTCGCGACGACGAGGTCGCCGCTCTCGGGGTCCGAGAACAGCACGCGTCCGGGCGGGCGCTGCATCAGCGACGTCACGGTGCGACCGACCGGGTCGACGCGGTAGTAGGTCGGCGGCAACCCGACGGGCACGAACAGATCGCCGCTCGCTGTGTCGACCGCGGGCCGCGAGAATGCGTAGAGCGGTTGCGTCGTCGTGAAGACGGTCGTCAGCGCCGGAGAGCTGATCGGTGCCGTCAGCAGCGATACCTCGCCGTTGCGCTGCCAGAGGAAGCGGAGGTCGCCGGCATCGTCCAGGTCGATTCGGGTGATGCGTCCGCCGCGGGAGAATGTGGCGACGGTCGTGACCGAGGCGCCGGTGAACGAGAGCACGTGCTCCTGGCCGGCGAGCTGGCCGCTGAGCAGGAATGTGTCGCCGACGCCGCCGGCGCCGTCCCACGGCGCGAACGACTGCGGTGCAAACGTGAACCCCGCCGGGCCGCCCGCTCGCGGCAGCGTGGTGATCCCGCGGCCGTCATGGAGCATGAAATCGCCGCCTTGTGCGACGGCGGCGGCTGCGAGCAGCGCGCCGAGCACGGTGCATCGGATCGCGCACGAGATCGTCTTCATCGGTCGGTCGCCTCCATCGGTGGACGCGAATCGAAACGGGGAGCGCCCCGGGTCGCGTTGCGACAATACGCGGAACCGCCACTCACGGCGTGAGCCACGTGGCGTCGATCCCGTCGTCGTCGCGCGTGAAGCGGGCGCGCAGGTGGCCGCTGAAGCGGATCGAGAGCCAGTCGATCGCCTCGACGCGGACGTCGACGATCGCGAAGCGTTCGCGGCCCTGCTCGCTTTCGGCTTCGGTGGGTTCGCGCGTCGTCAGCGGGTGGGGGAGGCCGGTCGCCGGATCGGCGCGGGGGTCGGCCGGTGCGTCACCGAGGTAGGCGCGGCGCGACAAGAGCGGGGTCGTCCGCCAGGCGTCGTCCACGTCGTCGCCGGCGGTGCGCACGACCGCGCGCCCGTCCACGCGAAGCTGGACCCGGCGATCGGCGTCGTAGAACAGCCACCCGACGCGCGGGTCCGCGCCGATCTCCGCGACCTTCGCGGCGCGCGCGTCGGTGTGGCACCGGAGGCGCCACGCGTCCGCATCGGCGCCGCGGAGCACGACCGTCCGCTGTCGCACCCCGTCCGGCGTCGACGTCGCGAGGACGCCGAGGTGAAACGGATGATCGCCCTGCGCGACGCCGGACACGAGACCGTCCCAGATCCCGGCCCAGAGTGCGCGCAGGTCGTCGTTCACGCGTTACAACCCGCTCTCGAGGAACGCCTTGAAGGCGTCGATGTCCCTCGTGAAGCCGGCGAAGTGGCCGAGCTTCTCTTCGGTCGCGGGGTCGATCAGAACGTATTGCGGAAGCGCCGGCGAACCGACCAGCTCATCGCGGAGCTCGAGGATCCGCTCGATGTTCTTCTCGCCGTCGGTGTGCAAGCGGGCTTCGACGTAGTCGTTCGTGAGGAGCGGGGCGATCGCGTCGGTGAAGAACAGACCGTTCTCCATCGGTCGGCAGTTCGCTCACGTGTGGCCCGTGAAGTTCACGAAGAGCTTCTTTCCCTGCTGCTTCGCGGTCGACAGCGCCTTGTCGTAGTCGTCTTCGATGATCACGGGTTTTGCCGGCACGGCGGCGCCGCCGCCACCACCCGATCCGTGGATCCACGTGGCGCGCTTTGGCGGCTCCATCGCGATCATGATGAAGTTGTCGAGCTTGTACCCCATCGCGCCATGGCTGAAGTATGCCGCGAGGCAGAACGTCCCGACGGCGGCGAGCATCCGTCCCGGGCCGATGTCTCCGCTTTCGCCCTTGAGCTTGACGAAGCCGAACAGGTAGAGCGCGGCGCACAAGAAGATCGCGGCCCACAGCATCAGGAACAACTCGCGCGGTAGCCACGGTGGGCTGTGCCAGACGAGGTCGGTGTTCGAGAAGAACTTCAGCGCCGCCGCGATCTCGACGAACCCGAAGAACACCTTCAGCGAGTTCATCCAGCTGCCGCTCTTCGGCATCGCCTTGAGCTGGCCGGGAAGGAGCGCGAGGAAGACGAACGGGATCGCCATCGTCAGGCCGAAGACCGCCATCCCGAGGATCACGCTCGACAACCCGCTCTTTGCGGCGGCAGCGATCAGCGTTCCGACGAACGGCGCGGTGCACGTGAACGAGGTCACGACAAGTGTCGCGCCCATCAGGAACACGCCGAGCAAGCCCCCCTTCGACGATGCCTTCGCAGCGGTATTCATCAGGAACTGCGGCGGGCGGAGGTCGATCAGGCCGAACAACGACACGCCGAACACGAGGAAGGCGATGCCGATCACCAGATTCGTCACCGGGTGCTGTGCGAACGGCACGATGATCGGGGCCGCGGCCGCGCCGATGACCGTGAAGATCACGATGATGCCCGCTCCGTAGACGAGGGCGAGCGGCAGCACGTTGCCGCCCCGCTGATCCGCCTGCTTCGTGAAGAACGACATCGTGATGGGAATCATCGGGTAGGTGCACGGCATCACGAGCGCGAAGAGACCTGCGAGGATCGACGCGGCGATGATCTCCCAGGTAGTCATCGTGTCGAGGTCCTGCGCCCCGGAGACGGCCACGGGTTTCGACTTCGATGCGGGGGGCGGGGATTCGGAACCCTGCTCCGGCTTCGCGGCCGGCACCGACGGCGAGTCCTGCTCCGCTTCCGTCGTCGTCGTCGCCTCGCCGGCTTCGATCGTCAGCGGCACCGAGACCGGAACGACGACCTTCGGTTCGCAGAACTGATCGTTGCACACCATGTAGGAGATCGTGAGCGGGATCGTCGCGGCTCCGACCGGCGCGCCCTTGTTCACACCGAACGCGCGGGATGGCGCCGCCTCGAACTCGATCCAGTAGCTCTTCATGCCGAAGGCGTCGTGCTCTTCGCCGGGCTCGATGTCGGTCTTGCCCTTTGCGACGAACCACGCCGGCGCCGCCGGTGCATCGATCTGCGGGTGGTCTTCACCGTCTTGGAGGTCGCCGTAGACGTGCCAGCCGTCTTCGATCGTCAGCGAGGCTTCGACCCGAACCGTCTCGCCGACACGCGCGCTCGGCGGGACGACCCGCACCTTGATCGACACACGGCCTTCGTGTGCGACGTCGATCCAGTCGCCCTTGGGGGGCACCGTGGCGGCCGTGGTCGCCGCGATCGCCAAGGCGATGTCGAACGGCTCGGTCGTCGGTGGGTCGCACGACTGCTCGGTGCACGCCATGTAGCCGACGACCGGTCGGATCTTCTGCGCGCCGACGGGTGCGTTCGGCGCGACCGTGAACGCGCGCTCGATCGTGAACGGCATGTCGATCCAGTAGGACTTGATGCCGAACGAGTCGTGCTCGTCGCCGTCGGGGAGTTTCGCCTCGCCCTTCGGCACGAGCCAGTCGACGCCGGCGCGGATCGTCGGGGGCTCACCGTTCGTCTCGAGTTTGCCGTAGAGGTGCCAGCCGTCGTGCGGCGTGACCTCCACGGCGATCGTGACGACGTCGCCGGGTTTGGCTTCGGCCGGCGTGACGCGGGGCTTCGCGAGGTCGATTCGGCGCTCCTGCGCGACCGCGCCGGCGGACAGAGCGATCGCGAGCAGGAGGGCGAGGAACGGCATTCTCATGTCGGGTTCCGGGGGAATCGGGAGGAAGGGTGGTCGCTCAATATATAGGACAGCGTCCGGGCACGCGAGTCGCGGCGCGGACGAGCAGGACAACGGCGGGTCCACCGGCGCCCGCAACGTCTCCTCGGCGGTTTTACGCCCCGGATACACGCGGCCGTCAGGCGGCGTCGGTGGCCATCGCGAGGAATCGGAGCGCCACGTCGGGCCCGGCGTCGTCGTGCTTGAAGAAGACCCACGCCTCCGTCCACGGCTGTGCGCGGATCGCGGCGAGCCAGCGCTCGAGGATCGCGTCGTCGTAGGCGTCCTCGCGGAAGCGGACGTAGCCGGTGTCCGACGTCGCGACGAGCGCGGACGTGTCGTCGTCGCCGCCGCTCTTGATCGCGGTGCAGAGGGTCGCGTCGGCGCCGCGAATCACGTCGTGCACGTCGTCGTCCACCCACGATGCGTGGCGGAACTCGAAGACCGGTGCGATGCCGTCGGGGATCGCGGAGAGGAACGCGCGCAGCCGGTCGACGTCCTTCTGCAGGAACGGCGGGAGCTGGAACAGCACCGGCCCGCGCTTGTCACCGAGCGCGTCGGCCGCCTCGGCGAACCAGCCGAGCGGCTCCTCGCAATCGACGAGCTTCTTCATGTGCGTGATGCGTCGCGGCGCTTTCAGCACGAGCGAGAAGTCGTCGGGTACCCGGTTCGCCCACGACTCGATCATCTCGCGCCGCGGCATCCGGTAGAACGTGTTGTTGATCTCCACCGTCGAGAACGTCGCGGCGTAGATGCCGAGCATGTCGGCCGACTTCGTCTTCGGCGGGTAGAAGTCGCCGACCCACTCCTTGTACGCGAACCCGCTCGTGCCGACGCGGATGCGCATCACCAGACGTTCCGGTAGCGGCCGTCGCGCATGATCTCGTGCGTGCCGTCGGGGTCGGTGATCGTCACCGACGCGATCGCGATCTTCGGTTGCATCGCTTCGATGTAGACGCGGTCGATGTGGACCACCGCATCCGGGCGCGAGAAGTCACCGGGGCCGATCTGCCCGCCGAAGTGGTCGCTGCGGCCGAACGCGATGTGCAAGCCGAGCTTTTCGTCGAGCAGGATTTCCCCGATCGGGTCGATGCCGAAGTCGTCGAGCACGCCGAGGCCGAGTTCCGCGAGGTTCGCGTACGCGGGTTCGGCGAGGATGCGCTCGCGCTCGGCGTCGCTCGCGTCGCCGACCGTCAGCACCTCGACCGCGCGATTCTCCGCGATCCGGTAGACGACGACCTCGTCGCCGAACTGCACCGGCATTTCGCCTTCGGTCGCACTCGGGTCCCCGACGCGTTCGCCCTCGTACGGCACGATGTAGGTCTCGCCCGACGGGAGGTTGCCGGCGATTCCGTTCTTCGGGAACAGCCCGCCCGACGCGTGGCCGGTGCGGTGGCGCAGGTCGATCGCGAGTTCGTGGCGCTTGCCGCCCGCGCGAAACGTCACGTGGGCGCCGGTCGCCCGGTCGACGAGTTCCTTCAGCAGGTCGACCCGGCGGTTCACCTCGCCGTAGTCGATCCGGAGCGCCGGAATCATCGACGCCTTGAACCCCGGCATCGTCGCGGCGCGCATCGCGTGTTCGCGCGCGGCGACCTTCAGCGGCGCCGTCGTGCTCAGCTCGGTCGGTGCGAGCACGATCGAGTGCGTGTCGAACACGTTCGTGAACGTCGTGTCGCAGCGGCCGGCGACGTCCTCGGCGTGGTGGCGGATGAGATCGTCGCGTACGACGCACGCCCGGGCGGGCAGGTCCGCGTTGTTGCCGCCGACGTTCGGATACCACGCGATCGCGACGTCGTCGAGGCCGAGGTCGTCGGCCCGGTCGGCGAGTTGCCGGCGCCAGTCCACCGCCATCGTGCGCCGCGCGCGCCAATCGTCGTCGTCGGGCTTCGTGTCGTCGGGAAGGTCGACGAGGATCGCGAGCCCGCGGTCGTCGACCGTGGGTTGAAAGACGCGCTCGACGAGGCGTACGAGGTCGTCGGCGCTGAGCGAATTCGGGGCGGACATGTCGATCTCCGGTGGGCTTCCGCGTCGAGTATAGCAGGATCGGCTGTTGCCCGGTGGCCCTCGGCCCGCGGTCTCGATATACTCCGACGCGAGGTTGGTCGGTCATCTGCAAAATCATCCGTCCGGTCGTCACTCGGGATCCACGTCCGATGCTCCCTCTCCTCCGCAACGCCGTTGTCGGCCTGACGCTCGTCGCGTCCACCGCCGCCGCCCAGACGTTCGTCGACGGCGACCTGACGAAGCTCACCGCACGCGTGACGAAGACGAAGCCGGTCGACGGCAAGCGCAAGGACGACTCCGTCGGCACGCTGCTCACGATCGAGATCGGCAATCGCGGCACGCACCACGCCGAACCGGTCGCGATCGCGTTGACCGCGAAACGCACGCTGCGCGACAAGAAGCCGATCGACGTCGTGCTCCACCGCTTCGACGGCGGGAGCTACGGTCGCGCGGGACGCGCGGTCGCGCCGAACCGCAAGGCCACCTACAAGTTCGTCCTGCCGCACCCGGTCACGACGCGGTGCGGGCTCGTCGCGCGGGTCGTGAGCGCTTCGTTCTTCGACGGCGACGGCGTCGATACGCTGAAGATCCGGGCGAAGCGCACCGGCACCGGGACCTACCAACTCGGCACGATGAGCCTCCCGTCGACGACGTTCCGGCTGCGCAATCCGCTCGACGCGCCGGTAGACGTCGCGTTTCTCGCGACGCTCGACCGACCGTATGACGGGGTCGGGATCGTCCGGCGTCGGCTCGCGCCGAACGAGGTGTGCGAGTGGGAGATCTACGAGTTGCCGTCGCACGTGCGCAACTACGGGCTCTACAACGGCGTCGACGTCGAGCGGCTGTCGCTGATCGACTGGAGCGTGATCCGCACCGATGGCGCGGACCTTGCCGCGACGGTGTTCCGCGAGGCCTACGACCGTTGGCTCCGGTGGCCGGAGGGGACGGCGATCGCCGGACGCTTCTCGGTCACGGAACGCTACACGCCGTCGATGCGCGTCGAGGGCCTCGACGCCTACGACCTCAGCGCGTCGGGTCGCTTCACGATCGATGCCGACGGCAAGATCACCGTCGAGGGCGATGGCGAACTCGAGCCGCGCGCGCTCAAGAGCGTGCGCTCGGGACTCGGCACCGCGATCGCCGGGTTGCGACGTCCACCGGTCGAGACCGTGCTGGGGAAGATCGAGCTCTCACTGCTCGAACGCGGGCCCTGCACGCTCGTCCGCTTCAAGGGCGGCTCCTGGACCGACCTCGAGCACGGGATCCAGGGGGTGGGCATCGAGAACGGACGGATCGTCGGCACACTGCACGGCCAACGGATCTACGACCACTACCGGATGGTGCCGTACGGCGATCGCCTGCTGCTCGTCGGCCGTCGACTCGAGCCGAACCCGGGGCAGGAATCGCAGCGGTGGTCGCGGATCGAGTACGGCGAGGTGGACGGCCTCGTCGTGCCGGTCGGATTCGCGATGATGTGGGACATCGCGGGCCCGAAACACACCCGCCTGCGCCTGACGGGGATCCGGCGGATCGACGCGGCCGACGCGGCGGCGGCCGGCGCACCGACGGGCGACGGGGTGGATGCACTGCGCGCGGCGTGGGATGCGACCGCGCGGCTACCGGGCGAGCCGCTTCGCGTGCGCGGACGTTTCACGGTCGTCGATGACGGAGAGACCGAGGCGCTGTGGCAGGGCGTGAAGAAGGTCTCCGGCACGTTCGAGATCCGCGGGTATCGCGGGACGCGCTACGGGAGCGGCAACGCGACGGTGGCCGGCGATTTCGCCGACGCGCAGCGCCGCCACTTGGGCGAAGTCGTGATGGATCGTCTCCGGATTTGGTTTCACCGCGACTTCAACGCGCGCCCGGCGTTCGACGACGCGTTCCGTGGCGCGACGATCCAGACCGTGGAGGGCGCGCCCGGTGCCTTTGCGATCACCGGCGCCGACTACGCGCGGATCGAGACGGCCGACGGTCGGATCGTCGCGTTCGTGACGAGCGCCGGAATGCGACGCACGCTCCGCTACTCGGCCGTCGGCAAGCGGACGCTGTGCAACGAACTGCGCACCGGCGACGAGCGGGTGCAGGCGACCTACCGCGATGCCGGTGCGTTTCCGTTTCCGACGAAGCTCCGCTTCGAACGGGTCTTCGGCCCCGACTGGGGGCCCGAGACGATGCGCCTGAGCGGCGTCACGGTCGAGCGCGACGAGTAGTCATCGCTCGAGCCAGCGGAGCCCGTCCACCCAGACGGTGAACGGTTCGTAGCCCCACGAGTCGAACGTCAATGCGAGGCGGTCGATCTTCTCGAACGGCAGCGTCGTCGGCGCGGCCGTGGGGTGCGTCTCGGGGTCGTCGCCGAGCGGTGTGACGCGCCAGAGGTGGCGGTCGAGTTCCGGGTCGAGCGTGCCGGCGCGCTTGATCCAGATCGCGCCGTCGTGCAGGCAGGCGCTCGTGCCGGCGCCGGTCTCGCCGGGGAGTCGCCCGGTCGTGAACGCGTTGGAAGCGACGTCGTAGATCGCCCAGCGATCCGACGGCGGACCGCCGCCTTCGCGGTCGGCGGGTGAGTTGCCGGCCACGACGAAGAGGCCGCCGCGATCGCCGACGATGCCGCCCCACCCGGCGGGCAACGCGACGAGCGACGCCCCGTGCCCGATCTCGAACGGCAGCGGACCGTGATCGGTGCACCGCGTCTTCCGCTCGCGCCACCCGGCCGCGTCGAAGCGATCCTCGCCCGCGAACGTCGAGGCGGCGTAGTCGTCGGGGGCGAACGAGAGCAGTCGGTCGCCGGCCGCGTCGCCGGGCGGTTGGGGCGCCTTCCAGTCGTTCTTGATCGCCCACACGCGTTCGTCGAGTCGCGCGAGTTGCGCCGCGCGGCTGAACCACCACGCGTCCGCGCCCCCGATCGGATCGAGCACGGAGTGCTCGTCGCGCTCGACTGACCCGTCGAGCGGCACGCGACACAGCGGCCCGCCGTAGTTGCCGCCGATCGCGTGCGCGAGGCCGAACACCGCGTCGCCCACCGCGACCGTCGCGTGCGTGATCCACGTCGCGGTGGGGAGGCGGAGCCACCGGTCGGCGTCGATGTCGTATGCACACAGGTGACGCGCCTTGCCGCGCAACGGCAGCACGAACCAGCGACGCGCGGGTACGAACGCGAGCGATCCGCTCATCCAGTCGGGTGCGTGTCCGAGATCCTCACGGGGATGCCGTCGCGCGCGCCACGTGACGCCGTCGGTCGATGCGTGCAGCACACCCGTGGCCTGGACCACGCAGTAGAGTGTCTTCCCGTCGGAGCCGAGCGCCGTCGGCCGACTGCCGTCGAGTCGCGTCACGATCGTGTCGAAGTGCAGGCGTCCGGACGCGAACGGTCGCGTCGGGTCGGTGCGGGCCGCGCGTGCGAACCACGCGTCGTCGCCGTCGAGCGGCACCTCGCAGTAGAGCCACCCCTCGCGGGACTCGCTGTTCGGCGGGGTCAGCATCCGCGCGACGACCGGGCCCGCGATGATCGGCAGGTAGCGCCGTTCCACGTCGCCGGCGCGGAGCCGGACGATCGGGTTGGGCCCCGTGAACGACCACTTGTTCGGGTTGCGCCACCGCAAGAAGAACGCGACGCCGCGGACGCGCCGAGCATCGACGGGCGGGTCGATCGCCAATGTCGCCGCGACACGCGTGCCGTCGAAGGCGTCGGGTCGGAGCCGAAGCGAGCGCGCCCCGGTCACCGCGACATCGTCGTCGAGCGCGGCCGGCATGCCCCGCCACGACGATGCATCGGATTCGGTCGCAGCGAGTTCCGACGTCGGCGCGACCCACAGGTCGACGTGTGCGAGGGACGACAGCACGCCGGCCGTGCCCGTGACGCCGACCCGGTGGAAGCCGACGCGGTCGAACGTGTGCACGACCGTCGCGAGCGTGGACGTCGCGCCGTCGAGATCCCACCGCCACGCGAGCCCGTCGCTGTCGCCCTCGGATTCGCTGCGCGCGCGGAGCGTCACGGGCTCGCCGACGACGACACGGGGCGGGTCGCACTCGACCGCGACGCGCGGTGCCGCCGCGTCCGCCGCCGCCGTGCCCGCTCGGCGGAACACGTTCGTGCACGCGTCGAGGTGGACGTCGACGTCGTTGCCGTCGAACGTGTTCGCGGCGATGTCGACCCAGTCGGCGAACTGGCCGTAGATGCCCCATCGGTTTCCGATGAGCGTGTTGCGCTGGATCACGAGGTGGTGGCTCCGCCAGCGCCCACCACGGCTCGCGCGGTGCCCGCGGAAGACGATGCCGCCGCCGTGGTTGTCGCGACAGACGTTGCCGTCGAGGATCAGGTGGCTGCCGGGCCCGTTGACGATCACGATGCCGCCGTGACCGAAGCCCGACTCCGGTGCGTTGTGGTTGCCGTCGGGCCGGCCGTTGTGATTCGCCTCGTTGCCGATCAAGACCGTGCGGTCCGAGCCACCGAGCCAGAAGCCGTAGCTGCAGTGGTTCGCCTTGTTGCGGACGAAGATGTTGCCCGGCGACCACGACTCGACGCCGTTGTTGTTCGCATGGCTCGTGTCGTTCTCGATGAACACGTTGCCGGTCGACAGCCACGTGTTGAGCGCGCGGATGAAGATCCCGTCGCCGCCGTGCGTGACGTCGTTGCGCCAGAACCAGTTGTCGTTCGATCCGGTCTCGAGCAGCACGCCCGTCGAGTCGCGGGCATGCGTCTCGCCGGGCAGCTTCCGGATGCCGTAGGACAGGTTGCACCGTTCGACGCGGTTTCGGGTCGAACGCCAGAGCTTCAGGCACGTGTTCGATGCGCGGGAGAAGTCGCAGAACTCGATGCGGTTGCCGTGGCTGTCGACGAGTTCGCACGCGTTGAAGTTGTGCCGGCCGCTCGTGTTGCGGATGCGGCTGTCGCGCGTCCGGACGAGTCGGATGCCGCCGCTCGGTGGCAACTCGCCCCAACCGAACGACGGGTCCGTGTAGTTCCCGGAGACGTCACACCCTTCGATCGTCCAGTCGACGCCGTCGGTGATCGCGAGGCCGACGCGGAATCCGCGCACGGTCACGTTCTCGAGCACGACGCCACGGCGTCCGGTTCCCGAGATCCCGACCCCGCGAAACGACTCGCGATCGCCGTCGCGTCCGGGCCCGACCAGCGTTGCGCCGTTGCCGTCGATCGTGATGTCGTCGGCGCCGATGACGATCGGCCGGTGCAGTGTCGCGCCGCGTTCGAGCGTCGTCGACTCGGTGATCGTCCATGGCTCGGTGGATTGCGCCGAGGCGAAGCCGGCCGCGACGAGCAGCGCACAGGCCAGGCGGACGGCATCACGCACGCGGCACGAACGACTCCTGCTGCGCGAGTTCCATCCACGGCGCGAAGCTCGGCGGATACGGCGCGGCGAGCAGTTCTCCGCGCGCGACGTACTCGTAGATCTCGGCGTAGGTGCGGACCTCGGTCCGAGAGATGCGGCGGTTGATGTGGTGCGGTCCGAGGTCGGACGGGTCCTGGAGGCCGGTCGCGCCGAGCAACTCGAGGAACGCCTCGACCGTCTCGCGATGGAAGTTCGCGACGCGCTCGGCCTTGTCCGTGACGACGAGGCCGCGCACGAGGTGCGGCTCCTGCGTCGCGACACCGACGGGGCACTCGTTGGAGTTGCACTTGAGCGCCTGAATGCAGCCGAGCGCGAACATGAAGCTCCGCGCGGCGTTGCACAGGTCGGCCCCGGCCGCGAGGCAACTCGCGATGTTGAACCCGGTCAGGACCTTCCCGGACGCGATCACCCGGATCGAGTCGTTCAGATCGAAGCCGACGAGCGCGTTGTGCACGAACGTCAGCCCCTCGGTCAGCGGTGCCCCGACGCGGTTCGTGAATTCCATCGGCGCGGCGCCCGTGCCGCCTTCGCCGCCGTCGACGCTGATGAAGTCGGGGAGGATGCCGGTGCGGCGCATCGCGGCGCAGATCGCGAGGAACTCGGCCGGGTTGCCGACGCACAGCTTGAAGCCGACGGGCTTGCCCCCGGACGCGTCGCGCAGTTCGGCGAGGAACTCGAGCATCGTCTGCGGCGACGAGAACGCGGAGTGACTCGGCGGCGACAGCACGTCGTGCCCCAAGTCGACCAGCCGGATCTTCGCGATCTCCGGCGTGATCTTCGCGGCCGGCAAGATGCCGCCGTGTCCGGGTTTCGCGCCCTGGGACAGCTTCAGTTCGATCAGCTTGACGCTCTCCGGTGACGCGGTCTCCTGGAACGCCGATCGACTGAACGTCCCGTCGCGATTGCGGCAGCCGAAGTAACCGGTGCCGACCTGCCAGCACAGGTCGCCGCCCGCTTCGAGGTGGTAGGGCGCGATGCCGCCCTCGCCGGTGTTGTGAAAGAAGCCGCCCGCCTTCGCGCCGCGGTTCAACGCGCGCACGGCGGCCTTCGACAGGGAGCCGAAGCTCATCGCGGAGATGTTCAGCAGTGACGCGTCGTACGGTCGCGAGCACTGCGGCCCGCCGATGCGAACGCGCGGCGCTTCGGTCGGCGCGTGCTTCGCCGCGATCGAGTGGTTGATCCACTCGTAGCCCGGCGCATAGACGTCGCGCTTCGTGCCGAACGGCACCGTTTCCATGACCCGCTTGGCGCGCTGGTAGGCGACCGAGCGGTGCTCGCGGTCGAACGGTCGACCGTCGGTGTCGCTCTCGACGAAGTACTGGCGGATCTCCGGACGGATCAGCTCGAAGAAGTAGCGGAAGCGGCCGAGCAACGGGAAGTTGCGCAGGATCGCGTGCTTCGGCTGCAGCGCGTCGTAGAGGCCGACCGCGAGCAGCGGCCCCAGCACCGCGAGCGCCCACAGCGCCGGTGGCCAGAAGTACGTCGCGACGCCGATCGCGACGAGGATCGCGATCGCGCCGGTGTAGAACAGGTGCACCATCCGGCCGACTCCGCGGGGTCGACGCGCCTACTGGGCGTCTTGTTTCTTCTTCAGGCAGCAGCCGGGCGAGCCCTTGATCGCGCCGCAACCGCAGCGATCGGCGCCGGAGCGGCAGCACTTGTCGCCGTTCATCACCTCGCCGCACTGGCACAAGACCGCGTCGCTGCCGGCGGGGACCTTGCAGCAGCCGGGCGAGCCCTTCGCGAGGCCGCACGAGCACTTCGTCGCGCCCTCGGCGCAGCACTTGTCGGTGCCCTTGACCCAGCCGCACTCGCCGCACAGCGTCGCCGAAGACGACTTGGTCGTCGAGGAACAACTCGCGAAGCCGAACGCGAACACCGCGAGGAGTGCGAGCAACAGGGGGGTCTTTCGGATCATCGTCCTGCACTGTCCTTTCGGGAACCGACGCCTGCCGCCGGCCGGCCCATGATACTCGATTCACCGCCGGAGCAGGAGCGGCGGACCGTCCGGCCATCGCCACCGTACGGTCCCGAAAAAGCCGGTTCGTTCGAAACCTCCGGGCGTCGGCTCCGACCATTCCGGTTGGTGCTCTCCGTCGAATTACGGTATACGTCTGCCATGTCCGCCATCGCCGCCGCTGAAACCCTCCTCCGCGAACGATTCGGGCACGACGGATTCCGTGAGGGGCAGCGCGAGGCGATCGAGGCCAGCCTGGCGGGGCGCGACCTGCTCGTCGTGATGCCGACGGGCGCCGGCAAGTCGCTCTGCTACCAGTTGCCGGCGGTGCACGGCGACGGCTACGCACTCGTCGTCAGTCCGCTGATCGCGTTGATGAAGGACCAGGTCGACCAGCTGACCGCGAAGGGCATCCCCGCGGCGACGGTCCACTCCGGCGTGAGTGCGGCCGACAAGTGGGCGGTCGCGCGCGGCCTCGAGGACGGCACGCTCAAGCTGCTGCTCGTCGCGCCGGAGCGCTTCCGCAGCACGCGCTTCGTCGAGTTCGTCCGCCGCCACCCGCCGGGGCGCTTCGTCGTCGACGAGGCGCACTGCATCAGCCAGTGGGGGCACGACTTCCGGCCGGACTACCGGCGGCTCGGCGGGGTGATCGAATCGCTCGGTCGTCCGCCGATCACGGCGCTGACCGCCACGGCCACGCCGCACGTGCGCGTCGACATCGCCGAGGAACTCGCGCTCGAGGAACCGTGCGAGGTCCTCACCGGCTTCGATCGACCGAACCTGAGTTTCTCGGTCGTGCCGGTCGCGTCGCGCGTCGAGAAGGCGGGCCTCGTCTGCGAGATCGTCGCCGAGACCGATGGCACCGCGCTCGTCTACGTCGCCAGTCGCAAATCGGCCGAGGCGCTCGGCGAAGCGCTCGCCGACGACAACATGGTCGAGGTCTACCACGCGGGGCTGCCCGACGCCGAGCGCACGCGCATCCAGGATGCGTTCATGAACGACGAACTCGACGTGCTCGTCGCGACGAACGCGTTCGGCATGGGCGTGGACAAGCCGGACATCCGGCTCGTGCTGCACGCCGACCTGCCGGGATCGCTCGAGGCCTACTACCAGGAGGCCGGTCGTGCGGGGCGCGATCACGACCCGGCGCGCTGCGTGCTGCTGCACTTCGGTGGTGACTTCCGCCTGCAGCGCTTCTTCATCGAAGGCGCCAACCCGCGGCCGGCGCTCATGGCGCAGTTGTTCGACGCGCTCCGCTCCGCGAGCCTCGACGGCATCCCCGCGGTCGCGCTCGACGCGATCACGACGCAGTTCGACGAGGACGACGATCGCGCCGTCGAGACCGCGGTTCGCATGCTCGCGCAGATCGACCTCGTGCGATCGACCGGCGACCACGTGCGGATCAACCCGTCGTTTCCCGAGCACTGTCCGATCGACTTCGATTGGCTCGCGGAGAAGCGCCGTCGTGACGATGCACGACTCGGCACGATGTGGGACTACGCGCGTTCGCGCGCCGGGTGCCGGTTCGACCGCATCCGACGCTACTTCCTCGGTGCGTCGGGTGCGAACTGCGGTCGTTGCGACACGTGCACCGGTGAGGTGCCCGGTGCGCGGCCGCTCGAGCCGCACGAGTTGCAGCGGTTGCGGTCGGTGCTCGAAACCGTCTCGCGAATCGACTTCCGCTTCGGGGCCGGACGGCTGATCAAGACGCTCGCCGGCAGCCGGTCGTCCGAGGTCATCGAGAAGTCACTCGACGACCTGCCGGGCTACGGCCTCTTCGAGGCGGAGGGCGAGTCGTATGCGCGGACGATCGTCCAGTATCTCGAGGACCACGCGTTCCTCGAGCGCGAGTCGTTCGACAGCGGCTCGCGCGGCGGTGGCCGCTTCGGCGGTGGGCAGGTGATCGGGCTCACGCCCGCCGGTCGCCGATTGATGCGCGGCGAGATCCACCCGGTGATGGCGCCCGTGCCGGCGCCGAAGCGGCCGCGCGCACCGAAGCGCACCGCCTCCGCGCCGGTCGCGTTCGAGGGGGCGGCGCTCGACCTCTACGAGCGACTCAAACGCTTCCGCACCGAGCGCGCGGCCGAACTCGGTCGACCCGCCTACACGGTCTTCAACGACGACACGCTCGCGTGCCTCGTCGAAACGCCGCCCGGCGCGGAGGACGAGTTCCTGTCGACCCGCGGACTCGGGCCGAAGCGTTGGGAGCAGTTCGGGCCGGCGCTGCTCGAGGCGATCGCCGGCTGGCGCGGCGCCTGACGCCGGGACGATGCGTGCGCCGTCGCAGTCGCGGCTCGGCGTCGGCCTGCAGGTCGGCTACGGCGCCGCCGAGGTCGGGCTCAACGCGGTCGAGACGGCGCTCCGGCTCTACCTGCTGATCTACTACACCGACGTCGTCGGGCTGCGGCCGGGCCTCGCCGGACTGGCCGCCGCGATCGCGCTCGTGTTCGACGCGATCACCGATCCGCTGATGGGTGCGGTCTCCGACCGGCGACGCGACGCACCGGGCGGGCGGCACGTGTTCGTGCTGCTCGGCGCGGTCCTCCTCGCGACCGGCGTCGTGTCGTTGTTCGACCCGCCCCCCGTCGCGGCGCAAGGCGCCAAGTTCGCGTGGTTGCTCGGGAGCTACTGCTTCCTGAACCTCGGGCTCACGGTGATCGCGGTGCCCTATCTCGCGATGGCGAGCGAACTGACCGGCGATCCGCACGAGCGCTCCGTGCTGTTCGCGTGGCGCATGGGCTGTGCGAATTGCGGCGCATTGATCGCGGCGGCGCTCCCAGGACTCGTCGGCGGTGTCGGTGCGATGGCCGTCGCGGGGCGCGTGATCGCGGCGGTCGTCGTCGCGGGCGGGGCGATCACGTGGTTTGCGACCCGGAATGCCCGCCGGATCGAGGTCCCGGCATCCCGGGACCGTCCGCTGCGCGACTTGCTGTCGCCGTTTGCGAACCCGAGCTTTCGTCCGCTCGGCATCGCCTACGTCGTGGCGACGATCGGCATCGGCGTCAACGCGGCGGTCGCGCTCTACTACTACGAATACCGACTCGGGCTCGACACGTCACAAGTGCAGGCGATCCTCGTCGTCTTCATGGCGGCGTTCACGCTGTCGATCGTCGCGTGGGTTCGAATCGCGCGTCGCTTCGGAAAGCTCGGCCCGCTCGTGACCGGTGCGATCGTGCTCGGTGCTTCGACGACGGTGCTCTACCTGGCGCTGCCGCGCGGCGCGTTCGTCGTCCCGCTCGTCGTCGGCGGGATCGGGATCGGCAGCTTCGTCGGTTGCATCGCGCTGATCTACTCGTTGCTGACCGACGTCGTCGATCACGATCGCGTGCGAACCGGTGCGCACCGGGCGGGCATCTACTTCGGGCTGTGGCGGTTCCTGTCGAAGGTCGCGCGGGCGGCCGCGGTCGCCGGCACGGGCGTGGTGCTCGAATGGGCCGGTTTCGAGCCGGGTGTCGTGCAAACGCCGATGGTCGAGCGGACGCTCGTCTGGCTCTTCGGTCCGGGTGTCGGTGTCTTCTTTCTCGTCGCCGGGCTCGTGCTGCTGCGATATCGGTTCACCCGAGCCAAGCAGGAGCAGGTCCAGCGACTGCTTCGCCTCCGCGCGCGTCGTGATTGATGCCCTGCGGCCCGGTTTCGTGGTATCGTCCCCGACGGCGATCGGTGCGGATCGCCGTCACCCCGCTTCAATCCTCGGAGGCGCTCCATCGTGAAACGTCCGATCCTTCCGTTCGTCGTCATCGCGCTCGCGTTGCTCGCGACCCCGCTCGAGACCGTGCTCGCGTGCACGAACGTCATCGTCAGTCGGGGCGCGTCGAAGGACGGAAGCGTCTACGTGACCTACTCGGCGGACGCCCCGTTCATGCCGCGATTGCTGCACGTCGCGGCTGCCACGCACGCAGCCGGTGCGCGGGCCAAGGTGTGGGGCTGGGAGGACGACACGGTGCGCGGGACGGTCGCACAGGTGTCGAAGACCCACGGCGTCGTCGGGCTGATCAACGATCACCAGGTCTCGATCGCCGAGACGACGACGGGGGGCCTCGAGGAACTCCACGATCCGAAGGGGCTGCTCGACTACGACGCGTTGATGCTCCTGACGCTTCAGCGGGCGAAGACCGCGCGCGAGGCGATCGCGATCATGGACGCGCTGTGCCAGGAGTACGGCTACGGCTCCGAAGGCGAGACGTTCTCGATCGCCGACAAGAACGAAGCGTGGATGATGGAGCTGATCGGCAAGGGGCGTGAGGAGAAGGGCGCCGTGTGGGTCGCGGCGCGTGTGCCGGACGGCTACGTCACCGCGCACGCGAACCTGAGTCGCATCACGACCTTCCCGCTCGACGACCCGGAGAACTGGCTCTACGCGAAGGACGTGATCGCGTTCGCGACGAAGCGCGGCTACTACGACCCGGCCAAGGGCAAGCCGTTCAGCTGGCGCGACGCGTATCACTCCAACATCGACGAGATCGGTCGTCGCGCGTGTGCGGGTCGCGTGTGGAGCGTCTACCGACGAGTCGCGCCGAGTCGGAACTTCTCCGACGACTACTTCCGCAACGTGCCCGGCGCCGAGGACTACCCACTGTTCATCAAGCCCGACGAGAAGCTCTCGACCGGCGACGTGATGGCGTTGATGCGCGACCACTACGAAGGCACGCCCTACGACCAGACCAAGGGCGTCGCGGCCGGACCGTTCGGCAGCCCCTACCGTTTCCGTGGTCTCCGATGGGAATACGACGGCAAGAAATACCTGTGGGAGCGCTCGATCAGCACGCAGCAAGCGGGCTTCGTGATGGTCGCGCAGAGCCGGAACTGGCTGCCGGATCCGATCGGCGGCGTCTACTGGTTCACCCCGGACGACTGCTACACGTCGGCGTTCACCCCGCTCTACTGCGGGATCACCGAGTTGCCGAAGCCGTACACGGTCGGAGACCACAACCGATTCTCGTGGGACTCCGCGTGGTGGATCTTCAACCTCGTCTCGAACCTCACGTACGACCGCTGGTCGCGCATCCTGCCGGACGTGCAGAAGGCGCAGCGGGCGCATGAACAGAAGCAGATGAAGCTGCTCGGGCTCACCGACACGACCGCGAAGCGCCTGTTCGAAGACGAGCCCGCCTACGTCGCCGAGTATCTGACGAACCACTCGGTGTCGACCGCCGAGGGACTGTTCCGCAAGTGGCGGAAGCTCGCCGGCGACATCATCACGAAGCACAACGACGGCTACGTGAACCCGCGCGACGGCAGCGAACCGAAGGGCGTCGGCTACTCGAAGGAATGGCTGCGCCGCGTGCTCGCCGAGCAGGCCGACATCTTGCGGCTCAAGGACAAGGCGCCGTCATCGCACTGATCGTCGACGCGGCCGTCGGATGCCCATCGCCTCGATGCGGTGGGCGAGTGTCGTCGGTTTGACGCCGAGCATCTCCGCGGCGCCGCCGCTGCCGTAGAGCTTTCCGTCGGCGCGCATCAGCGCGCGCGCGATGTTGTCGCGTTCGAGCCGTCGGATCTCGGTGTCGGCGAGGATGTCGTCGTCGACGAGGTCGCGCGGGACCGTGAGGCGCGGCGGCATGCCCGTCGCGGTCGCGAGGACCGCCCGTTCGACGGCGTTGCGCAACGCGTGCGCGTTCTGCGGCCACGGGTGGTGTGCGAGCGCCGCGATGTCGGCACGCGGGAAGCGCGGGCACGGAACGCCGTGGCGCGTCGCGATCCCCTCGGCGAAGTGCGTCGCGAGTGCAGCGATGTCTTCGACCCGTTCGCGCAGTGGAGGGATCGCGATCGTGAACGTGCCGAGCGCGTAGACGAGCGACTCGCGGAACCGGTCGCTGCGTGCGGTCGCGATCACGCGGGCATCGATCGTCTCGAGCGAGCGCTCGAGCGCGAGTTGTGCGTGCGACGGCGCGCTGTCGACGCGCTCGATGACGAGGGTGTCGCTCGTCGTCAGGGGCGTGAGTTCGTCGCCCGAGAGCGCGCGCCCGTCGATCGCGATCAGCGGCGCATCACGTCGGGCACTGTTGCGGTGGATCTCGTGTGCGGCGAGGGCCTTGCCCGTTCCCGGCTCCCCGACGATCAGCACCGGGGCGTCGGTCGCGGCGGCGAGGTCGATCCGGCGGCGCAGGCTTCGTGTGGCCGCGCTCGTCCCGACGATGCCGGCGAAGCCTCGCAGGTGATGGCGCTCCCGCCGAAGCCGATCGAGGTGGCGGTCGATGTCCGCGCGGGTGCGGGCGTTCGCGAGCGCGGCGGCCGTGTGGTCGGCCACGAGGCGGAGTAGGGCGGGCAGGGCGTCGCCGAGCGCGGCGCGCGTGAAGACACCCAGCACGCCGAGCGTGTCTCCGCCGCGAACGAGGGGCTCCGCGCCGAAGCCGACCAGCCCCTCGGCCTGCGCCCGATCCGGTGGGATCAGCGTCCCCGGCTCGGCATTCACCGATTGGCCGGTCCCCGCCCTTCCGAGGGGGTGTTCGGGCGGGTGCTCGCCGAGCGGGACCTGCCGCAGTGCGTCGGCCAGGGCCGCGGCCCGACCGGCATGCGCGGCGAGCCGGAGGGCGCCGTCGCCGCGGAGCCACGCGCCGGCCAGCCCGATGTAGGGCTCGGCCCCGAGTCGTTCGACGACCAGTTCGAGCACCGCGTTCGGTGGCCGATCGTCGGCGAGTTCGAGGAGCAGCTCTTGGATCCCGGTGTAGTCGTGTGCCATCCGGGCACTACACGAAATCCCGTGGTCCTGTGCAACGAGATTCTGGGGTCCACGCGCAGGTCGCTGGGCCGAAGCGGGCCAACATCCTGGTGAACAGGCGGTTGTGCGGATCAGCCGCCGAGCAGCTCGGCGAAAATCGAGTCGATCCGATCGCGCATCGGATCGGTCTCGCCGCGGAACTTCCCGGCGCGGGCCCAGTCGCGGTAGCGATTCGCGATCCGGTTCACCGTGTGGGCCTCGATCTGCTCGACCTGCCGCGGGTCGGGGCTCGAACCGCGCGAGCGGGCGCCGAGCCAGCGCTCGATGTAGTCGCGTCGGGCGTCGCTGGACGCGAGCATCCACTCGCGCGCGGTGTTGCTCGACTGCAGCCGAGCGCCGTTGCCTTCGGTCGTGCCCGACGAGGCGCAGCTCGCGAGGGCGAGCGCGCAGACGATCATCGCGATGCGGATCATGAGGGACCTCCCGTAGGCTCGTCGGCCCCCGGGCACCGGCGACTTGAGCGGCCGCGCTACGACTGCAACGGCACCCGTAACGGCGCGGAGACGGAGCGGACCGCGGGGGTGGCGTCGGCGGTCGCGACCGCGAACCAGACCGCCGCGCCGACGAGCTGCGGGATCGCCGGCACGTTCACCGTCGCGCGTCCGGTCGCCGCGCCGTCGAGCAGCCCGACCATGCCCTGGAACACCGACGGGGTCGACAGCGCCGTGACGAACAGCGCGTCGTAGGCCAGCGGGAGCACGCGGCCGAGCAGAGACTGGGGTGGCGTGGTCGAGAACGCGGCGCCGATCCAGTAGAGCTGCCCGGCGTCCCCCGGCGACGCGACGTCGAGCGCGAACGACGCACCGATCCGGGGTACGCCGACGCGGGTCAGCGACGCACTCGGCTGCATCGCGACGTCGAGCACCCAGCCGTTGCTCGTCACCGTGACCGAGCGCGTGGCCGGCATGTAGCCGACCGCGCGAAACGTGACTGCGTATTGGCCCGGCGGCAGGAAGTAGTGGTAGCGCCCGAACGTCGGTTCACTCCGCCGCTTCTCGCCGTACTGATACGCGATCCCGCCGACGTCGATCGTCGCTTCGATCGGCTCGTTCGTCAGCGCGTTCGTCACGCGACCCGCGAGCGGAATCGGGAGATCGATCAGATGATCGATCATCGGTCGCACGCGGACGACTTCGGCGAGCGCGGTCGCATATGGCGGCTGGAACGTCGTGCCCGTCTCGACGAGGAACGCGAGCGCGCCGTTGTTCGCCGTTTGAAACGCGAAGTGCCCGCCCCCGCAGCACGAGTTGTTCAGCTGGTAGTTCGCGAGCGTCGCGAGCGTCTGCTGCACCGACACGTAGTAGGCGCACAGCGGTTGCGGCAGGCACAGGTTGCAGCCGTACGGCTTGCGGACGTCGCGGCCGTGGCTGTGGAAGTCGAGCACCTTCGCGAAGCGCTCGTTCTCGGCGAACGCGACCATCGTCTGCGTCTCGGGCTCCGAGAGCGCGGCCGGCCCCTGATAGGTCGACGACATCGACGACGTGCTCGCGCCGCACAGGCCGTAGTGCACCGGGTAGTTGCGGTTGAGGTCGACGCCGTAGATGCCGTTGCCGTTGTCCCGGCGGTTCTTGCGCCAGCTCGGATCGGACGCCCACACGTGCGCGAGGCCGTCGGGGTTCATCGTCGGGACGATCCAGATCGCCCACCCGTCGACGCGCGCGGTGATCGACGCGTTCTGTCCGTAACCGCTCGTCAGGCGTTTCGCGAGGTCGAGCGCGATCTCCGGCGTGATCAATTCGTTGGCGTGGTGGTTCGACACGACGAGGATCGCCGGTTCGTCCTCGGCTTGCGCGACGTTGTCGGAGATCTTCAGCGCGTGGATCGTCCGGTTGCCGTGCGTGCGCGACGTGCCGTAGGTCGCCGGCAGATCGACGCGCTTCGCGATCGCCGGGTACGCGCGTTCGATCGCGAGCAATTCGGCGGCGATCTCGATGTCGGTGTGGTAGGCCGGGTCGGGTGCGACGAGTGCGCGCGGCGGCGGCGCACCGCAGTCGTCGAGTTGTGCGTGCCCGAGTCCACACGCGACGAGCAGCGCGGTGAGTACGCGAATCGTCATGGGACCATCTCCTCGAAAGACGATCGCGATTCTACTCGAAAACAGAGCGACGGCGCCCGGGCGGTGGCCCGAGCGCCGTCGATTGTGGCGTGCGTGCGGCGTGTGCGTTACTTGACGAACTTCGCGACGAACGGGTCGCTGATCGTTCCGAAGCCGCCGGGCTTGAACGTCGCGGCGCACAGGAAGAACGGCGTCGTGACCTGCGGCAGCCAGCCGAGACGCAGTCGTGCGGTCGCACGGCCGTTCGCGTCGAGCGTGCCGGCGCTGCCGTCGAGGATGCCGGTCAACTCGCCAGCGAGCGTGAGCAATGCGAGCTTGTCGAACACGAGGTGGATGCGACGGCCGTCGGCGATCGTCGTCGGTGCGCGCGTGCCGCTCAGTCCCATCGCGAGATGGTAGAGGCGACCGGCCTCACCCGGGAAGTCGAGTCGGATGTCCCACGTCGCGGGTCCGGTCTTCACCGTCGCGATCGTGCGGCTGCGATCGAAGGTCGCTTCGTAGGCGGTCGAGCCCGACAGCGACGTCGTCAGCGACACGACGACGTCGTTCGTCGCGTCGATGTGGAGGATCTTGTTCGCCGTGCGCGCGTAGAGCAGGCTCGACGGATCGCTGACGCGGTCGGCGGCCAGGGCGTAGAAGTTCGACGGCCCCGTGACCGGCGTCGTGTGCACCGCGGTTCCGCGCGCGAGCTGGTAGACGGATTGGTAGCCGCTGATGTAGACGTCGCCGGTGCGACGATCTTGCACGTGCGAGTAGCGCGAGTTGCCGGTCGAGCCGAGCGTCGTGATCGCGCCCTGGTCGCTGATGTCCCACACCCACTGGGCGCCGATGTTCGGGTAGGCGCCTGCGACCACCAGGTAGTTGCCGGTGTCGAGGTTGATCGAAACGCCCGCGTTCAGTCGGTCGAGCGTCACGCCGAGTTGCACCGTCGTGGCGATCGTCGAGAAGACGCCGCCGGTGTACTTGAACACGCCGGGTGTCCACGTCGCGGCTTGTCGGTGCATGCCGGTGAACACGTAGTCGCCGTCGGCATTCTGCACGACGTCGAACGGCACGTATTGCGTGCTCGAGAACACGGTCGTCACGCCGGGCGTCGTCGGGTCGTAGCGGTAGAGGCCGCTCGGGGCGATCGTCGACAGGGTCGACTGGGTGAAGAGCAGCGCTCGGTTGTCGTGATGCAGGCACAGGCCGTGTGCGGGCAGCGCGGCATCGACGAGGCTGGTCGTCGTGCCGTCGAGTGCGGTCTGCCAGATGCGGCCTCCCGCATCGACCGACAGCAGGTCGGTGCCGTGTGGTTGCGCGCCGGCGAGTCCCGCCGTCAGCAGTGCGGCCGCGATCGCGCCGGCGATGCGCCGGCCGGTCGGGTCAATCATCGTCTCTCCCTCCGGAAGCGGGTCGAGCCCCGCGGGTCGTGTCTGGTCGGTTCGGGGGCGGCGGTCGCGTCGAATCGGATCGGCGGCACCCCCGACTGGATTCTCGGCGCTGTAAGTCCAGTCTTTACCGTGGGTTGAGAACTTTCCGGTCGCGGGATGTCCGGGGGTGGCGGCGAACCCTCGACCGTGGCCACCGGTCGGGAATTCCCGCAAATCCGCTCGTTTCTTCGCTTGTCGGCCGCGGAAGCACCGCCTAAATAAGTCCTTCCGGTCCGAACGCGGGCCGGAATCTCGACCCGTCGCGCCCCGGCGCGTCGACCGGTCGGCCCCGATCGCGCACCCCCGGAGGGGAGCGTCCGCATGCCGCGTTGGCGTAACGTCGTGCGGCGCTGGAGTCGGCAGCGCCCGATGGTCGATGAGGGCAGCGAACACGATTGAGACGATCGGCGACCGATGCATCGGTAGGGATGCATCGCGAGCCGGCGAAGGAATGGACGGGTCGGATCCAGACGGACCGGCCCAGAGGAACTACCGAGACCCGTAGACGAGTCGTAGAGCGCGGAGCCGCTATGATGACCACGATGGAACAGCCCAACATTCGCGTCGACCACGGTGAGGGCAAGCGCAACCCCATGGTCGACCTGCGCAACATCGGCATCATGGCGCACATCGATGCCGGCAAGACCACCGTCACGGAGCGTGTGCTCTTCTACAGCGGTCGCATCCACCGCACTGCCGAAGTCCACGACGGCGGTGCGACGATGGACTGGATGGAGGAGGAGCGCGAGCGCGGGATCACGATCACCGCGGCCGCGACGAACTGCGAGTGGCGCGGGGTGAAGATCAACATCATCGACACGCCCGGCCACGTCGACTTCACCGCCGAGGTGCAGCGCAGCCTCCGCGTCCTCGACGGCGCGGTCGCGGTGTTCGACGCCGTGAGCGGTGTCGAGGCGCAGTCCGAGACGGTCTGGCGTCAGGCCGACCGCTTCAAGGTGCCGCGCATGTGCTTCATCAACAAGATGGACCGCGTGGGCGCCGACTTCGACAAGGCGGTGAAGAGCATCGTCGATCGCCTCGGCGCGAAGATCGTGCTGCTCCAGATGCCGATCGGTGAGGGCGCCGACTACGCCGGTCTCGTCGACCTGATCGAGAACAAGGCGGTCTACTACGACGACGACAGCGCTGGTGCGCGTTTCCACGAGGAGGACATCCCCGCGGAGATGGCGGATCGGGTGACCGAGCTTCGCACCAAGATGGTCGAGAGCATCGTCGACTACGACGAGGCGCTGATGGAGAAGTACCTCGAGGGCGAGGAGCCCACCGCCGAGGAACTCCGCCACGCGCTTCGCAACGCGGTCTGCGCGAACGCGATCGTGCCGATCCTCTGCGGTTCGGCGCTTAAGAACAAGGGCGTGCAGCGGTTGCTCGACGCGATCTGCTACTACATGCCGCACCCGCTCGATCGCGACAAGATCGAGGCGGAGACGCTTCAGGGCGAGACGATTGAACTCGCTCCGTCCAACGACGAGAAGCTCAGCGCGCTCGCGTTCAAGTCGGTCGCGTCGCAAGGCGGTGACCTGACGTTCGTCCGGGTCTACTCGGGCGTCCTGCGCCAGGGCGATCAGGTGTTCAACCCGTCGCACAACCGGCGCGAGCGCATCGGTCGCATCGTGATCATGCACGCCAACGAGCAAGAGCAGATCTCGAAGCTCGAGGCGGGCGAGATCGGCGCCGTCATCGGCCTCAAGGAGACGATGACCGGCGACACGCTGTGCCTGCAGAGCGACCAGCTGCTGCTCGAGCGCATGGACTTCCCGGAGCCGGTGATCCAGATCGCGATCCAGCCGAAGAAGGCGACCGATCGCGACAACCTCGGCAAGGTCCTGTCGATGCTGGCCAAGGAAGATCCGACGTTCCACCGGTCGACCGACGAGGAGACCGGCGAGACCGTGATCGCGGGCATGGGCGAGTTGCACCTCGAGGTGCTCGTCAACCGCATCACGAGGGAGTTCAAGATCGAGGTCGAGACCGGCAAGCCGCAGGTCGCGTATCGCCAGACCCTGAAGAAGGCGATCGATCTCGAGTCTCGCTACGTCAAGCAGTCCGGTGGTCGCGGTCAGTTCGCGGTCTGCAAGATCCGCTTCGACACGCACGAGGAGCCGGAGAACACGTTCGACAGCGAGATCGTCGGCGGTTCGGTTCCGCGCAACTACATCCCGTCGGTCGAGAACGGCGTCAAGGACGCGCTCACCGAGGGCTACCCGCTGGGCTTCCCGTTCACCGGTGTCACCGCGGTGCTCTACGACGGCAAGCACCACGAGGTCGACTCGTCCGAGCAGGCGTTCAAGGCGTGCGCCCGTCAGGCGGTCCGCATGGCGTCGGAGCAGGGCGGCATCGTGATCCTCGAACCGATGATGGAGATCGAGGTCTCGACGCCCGACGAGTTCATGAGCAGCGTGATCGGCGGGCTCAACGCGCGCCGCATCATCATCGACGAGATCGGCGGCGAGACCGGCGGCATCCGCACGGTGTCGGGCAAGGTCCCGCTCGCGGAGATGTTCGGCTACGCGACGACGCTGCGCGGTTCGACCCAGGGTCGTGGCGCGTTCAGCATGGAGCCGGCCGGCTTCGCGAAGGCGCCCCACGAGGTCGCCGAGACCGTGAAGAAGGAAGCGATCGAGCGCCAGGAGGCGAAGCGCAAGTAGCGTACGCCTCACCCCACGCTCGCGTCAGCGCTGCGCTCGGAGTTCTTCGATCGCGCGCTGGCGCCGGCTCTTGCGCGGCGCGCGGTCGGCTTCGATCGCCGCGCGCCGGCGTCGGACCCACACGCCGAACAGCCGGTATCGTCGTTCGTGTCGCATCGCGGACCATCCTACTCGGTGCGCTCCGACCCGCACAGCGTCTCGAATCGAGTCGTGTCCGCAGGCCGAAATGCCGAAGTGTCCGGCATGGGCGCCAAGCGAAACCGCCGATTCCGCTTCGTCTCCGCCGGTGCGGCCACCGCGGTCGTCCTCGTCGCGGCGTTCGTCGACGTGCGGGGGTTGTCGACCCGGTCCACGAGCACGATCGGCCGCAACGGCGGCGTCGTCCACTCCGGCGAAATCCGGTTCGGCCCGGACGCCGGTAAGCGGCAGGGCCCGTACGTCCAGCACCACCCGAACGGGCGCGTGTTCTGCGAGGGGCGACACGAGCGCGGCGACCGCGTCGGGCTGTGGACGTTCTACGACACCGACGGTCGGATCACGTGGCAGGCGCGCTACCGCGCCGGTGAACGCGCCGTGAAGCGCCGCTCGCCGCCGTGGTGGCGAGACGGCGACGAGTAACGCCTACGGCAGCGTGAACCGCGGCGTCTCGCCCGGGCTGACGACCAATGTCTCCGTCGCGCCGGCATGGCGGATCCGCATGGCGGATCGCGCAGGGGTGGCGTAGACTCGTGAGACGGGGTCGAAAGGAGACCAACGATGCGCCACGCACGAGCACTTCTCGCCTCGGCGCTCCTCGCGAGCGCCGCCGGCGCGCAGAACGCCGGAGACCTCTACGTCCTCGACACGCAGCAGCAGGCGATCCTGTTCGCGGTGCGTGGCGGAGCGGTCGCGACGCTCTACACCCCGTCGCCGAACGACGCGACCGCGATGACCAACGGCCCCGGCGACGGCTCGGCCTACATCTGGACGAACACGCCGACCGCGGTGCCCCGCCCGTCGGTCCTGCGCGTCGATGCGTCGACGGTCTCGTTCGTCTCGTCGGTGGCGAGTCCGTTCACGCTCGTCCCCGACATCGCGCTCGACGACGCGGGCGACCTGCTCGTGCTGAACGTCGGCGGTGCGCAGGCGGGGATCTACCGGATGCCGCTCGGCCCGCAGCCGACCGGCAGCCTCGCGACCGCGTTCACGCCGCAGAGCTTGCCGCTCGCGATGGGCGAAGACGTCGAGACCGGGCAGCACTGGGTGCTGGATTCCCAAGGCGTCATCCACCGGCTCGACCTCTCCGGCGGCGCGGTGCTCTCGGTCGCGAAGACCGGGGCGACGATCACCGGCGGCGGCGCGACCGTCGACCCGGTGAGCGGCCATCCGCTGTTCGCGGTCGGCAACGGCGTGTTGCGATACGACCCCGGCCAACAGCTTTGGACGACGGTGCTGTCGCTCGGCTTCCCGCAGGGCGGCTCCCAAGCGCTCGCGATCACGGTCGACCCGCTGACGCGCGACTTCCTGTTCGCCGGGTGGCAGGGGTTCGGGCCCGGGATGTTCGGGTCGGTCCGCGAGATCGACATCACCGGACAGTCGACGCGGTCGACCGGGCTGGGCAATGCGTCGCGGCCGCTGCGTGTCGTCTCGGCGTGGGGGCGCGCGTTCACACCGGCCGGGCCGCCGACCGTCGGCACGACGTACGGGCTCTCGCTGCAGTCGATCGGCGACGTCGGTGCGTCGTATCAAGTGGGGCTGTCGTTCGGGTCGCGCCCCGGCATCCCGACCGCGATCGGAACGATCCCGCTGCGCGTCGATCCGCTCCTGACGCTGTCGCTCGCCGGTGGTCCGTGGTTCACCGGCTTCGCCGGGACGATCGGCGCATCGGGCACGGCCGCGGTCGGCATCGCGCTGCCGCCGGGCACGCGCGGCGTCCGCGTGATCGCCGCGGCCGTCACCTACGACGCGCAGGGGTTCCGCTCGATCCTCGGCCCCCACGGCTTCACGATCCGGTAGCGCTCGTGGACGACCGCCTCGATCGCCGCACGCCCGAACCGGAGCTGATGGACGAGCGCGAGCAGGCTCGCGCCTACGCGTGCGCCGACTTCGAGGAGCCGCATTCGATGCTGATCGATCGGCTCCTCGACACCCACGCGTCGCTGCCCGCGAGCGGCGTCGCACTCGACCTCGGGTGCGGGCCGGCGGACATCGCGATTCGGTTCGCGCAGCGCTGTCCCGGCTGGTCGGTCGACGGCGTCGACGGTGCCGAGGCGATGCTCGCGTTCGGCCGCGACGCGGTCTCGCGCGTGGGGCTCGGCGATCGGGTCCGCCTGCACCGTGCTTACCTGCCGGACGATCCGCTGCCGCGCGAGCACTACGACTTCGTCTTCTCGAACAGCCTGCTGCACCACCTCGCGGATCCGGCCACGCTGTGGACGAGCGTCGCGCGGCACGCGCTGCCCGGCACGCCGGTCTTCGTGATGGACCTGATGCGGCCGGACACGCGTGCGACCGCGGCGCGATTCGTCGACGAGTACGCGGCCGGCGAGCCGGACGTGCTGCGGCACGACTTCTTTCACTCGCTGCTCGCTGCGTATCGACCCGACGAGGTCGCGGAGCAACTCCGCGTGGCCGGGCTCGACGGCCTGGCGGTGGAGGCGGTCAGCGACCGCCACCTCGTCGTCAGCGGGACGCGGTAGTCCCGCTCGACGCGCCGGCCGGTTCGCCCGCGACGGCTTCGAGCAGCGCCTTCTCGAGCGCCTCGATGTGCGTGTCGCGCACGAAGCGCGCCGCGACGCGCGCCGGCCCGGCGGCGCCGAGGGCGCGCGCACGATCGACGTCGGTGAGCAGCGCATCGAGCGCGGCCGCGTAGCCGTCGATGTCGCCGCGCGGCACGAGGATCCCGGTCTCGCCGTCCGCGAGCCATTCGCGCACGCCGCCGACGTCGAACGCGACGACCGGCCGCGCGCGCGCCGCCGCCTCGATGCCGACGATGCCGAACGGTTCGTTCCACATGCTCGGAAACGCGACCACGCGCGCCTCGGCCATCATCGCGAGTGTCTGCTCGTGCGCGACGAATCCCGCGAACTCGACGCGGTCGCCGAGGGAGAGCCGCTCGGCGTGCGCGCGCAGCATCTCCTCGTGCTGGCCGGTGCCGACGATCCGCGCGCGATACGGCGCGTCGACGCGCGCCAGCGCGTCGAGCAGCTCGATGATGCCCTTGTCGGGGTGCGACAGGCGCGCGAGCGTCAGGATCAGCGGCGTGTCGTCGTCGGCGACCGGGGAGACCTCGTCCGGTCGAGCGGTGTAGTAGGGGATCACGTCGATCCGGGACGCGTCCATCCCGGCTTGTTCGAGTTCGCGGCGCATGTAGTCGCTCGCGACGACGATCCGTCCCAGAGCGCGGTGGCGCTCGAAGAGCGCGCGGGTGTGGTCGACCTGCTTGCGTACGGGCTCCTCGGTGGGGTGGCGCAGGCAGAGGCAGCCGCCGAGGCCGTACTTCTCGAGGCACCAGTCGCCCATCGGGCGGTCGCAGATCGCGCCGTCGGCGTAGATCTTGTTCAGCCCGGGGCAGAAGACGGTGTGGTCGTGCACGTAGCGGATCGTCGGCCGGAGCTTCGCCGCCAGCTCGACGAGGTCCGGGTTCATCGTGTTGTGCAGGTAGATCACGTCCGGCCGCACCTGCCGGACGATCGCGCGGAATCGCCATCCCCAGCGCAGCCACCAACGCGGCTTGGACCACTCGACTTCGGCGATCTCGTGGAACGGCGCGATCGAACCGTCGGTGTCGTCGCGCTCGGCGGCGACTTCGGAGTGGTGTCCACGCGCGCCGAGGTCGCGGATCAGGTTGAGCAGGTAGGTCTCGGTCCCGCCGACGACACCGAACGTGTAGTTGACGTGGAGGATTCTCACGGGCGGCGCGCGGCGACCGCGGCGCGGACCATGTCCTCCATCAGCCCCTTGAAGCTGAACTGCCGCTCCCAGCCGAGTTGCTCGACCGCTTTGCGGCAGTCGCCGAGGAGCACGTCGACCTCGGCCGGGCGATAGTGCACCGGGTTGATGTCGATGATCGTGCGCCCCTGGTCGTCGAGGCCGATCTCGTCGGCGCCCGAGCCTTCCCAGCGGATCGTCGTGCCGATCTCCGGGCTGCCGTAGGTCAGCTCGACCATGCTGCGGACGGTCTGCGTCTCGCCGGTCGCGAGCACGTAGTCGTCGGGCGTGTCGGACTGCAGCATCATCCACATGCCGCGCACGTAGTCCTTCGCGTGGCCCCAGTCGCGCTTGGCTTCCATGTTGCCCAGCGACAGGACCGGCGCGTCACCCTCGGCGCCGCCGTCACGCCACGTCAGGTAGTCGACCGCTCCCTGGACGACCTTCTGGGTCACGAACTCGCGGCCGCGGCGCGGCGACTCGTGGTTGAACAGGATGCCGTTGCACACGAACAGGTCGAACGACTCGCGCATGTTGACCGAGTGCCAGTAGGCCGCGAGCTTCGCGGTGCCGTACGGCGAGCGCGGGTGAAACGGTGTCGCCTCGGAGAGCGCGGTCTCGCTCAAGCCGCCGTACATCTCGCTCGTCGACGCCTGGTAGAAACGAGTGTTCGGGCTGCAGTTGCGGATCGCCTCGAGCAGGTTCACGACGCCCAGCGTGTTCGCGCCGAACGTCGAGACCGGGTTGTCGAACGAGTAGCGGACGAACGACTGCGCCGCGAGGTTGTAGCACTCGTCGATCCGGTAGATCGTGAACAGGCGCGAGAGGAAACCGAGGTCTTCGATGTCGCCGCTGACGAGCGTCAGGTTCGGGTGGTTCTCGAACGACTTGATGTTCTGCTGCGAGTCGGTCGCGCGGCGGCGGACGATCCCGATGACGTGGTTGTACTTCTTCTCATCGAGCAGGAGCTCGGCGAGGTAGGAGCCGTCTTGGCCGGTGATGCCGGTGATCAGGGCGGTCTTCATCGTCTCGCTTTCGTGCGCGGGAGACCGGGACTCGGGTTCCGTCATTACTACCTCAGGGGTGGGTTCGCTGCAAACGGTTTGCTCGAGAAGGTTTGGGATCGTTGCCCCGGGCCGCTGGCCGAGCCGAGAGCGTGCCCCTGAACCCTATTTCGGAATGCGCGGCAGCGTGTCTGGACGAGAATCACGCCCTCGGTCGCCGGCCGAGGGCGTCAGGCGAGGGCCCGGGCGTAGCGTTCGGCGACGCGCGCCCACGTGCAGGTCTCTTCGATGAACCGCCGCGCACGGCGTCCCATCGACGCGAGCGCCTCGCGGTCGGCGACGACGTCGTGCATCGCGGCGACGCACGCATCGACCTCGCCCGCGTCGGGGGGCGGGATCCGAAACACCATGTCGTCCGGGTAGCCGGCGAACGACTCCGACGCCGTGACCGCTGCGGTGCGGCCGTTCGCGAAGATCTTGTAGAGCGTGCTGCTCGTCGACCCGAGCGACGGCCAGCGGAGGTTGAACGCGAGGTCGCAGGCCGCGATGCATCGGTTGACGTCGTCCATCGACAGGTAGGAGTCGAAGACGGTCACGTGGCCGGTGACGCCGGCGCGCGCGATCGCCGCGTCGAGGTCGTACGACGGGTCGCGCGGTCCGACCAGCAGGTAGTGTGCGTCGGGGTGCTCGTCGCGGAAGCGGCCGAGCGCTTCGAGAACGGCGTCGATGCGCTTGTGTGGCTGGATCGCGCCGAACGACAGGAACAGCGGGGCCGCGTCGTCGAGCGTCAGGCCGTATCGTTCGGCGAGGAACGCGCGTGCACTGGTGCGGGACTCGTCCGGCGCCTCGCTCACCCCGAGCGGAATGACGTCGATCGGGAGCGAGCGGCGCAGCCCCTGCGCGTAGTCGCGAAGGAACTCGCTGTGCACGACGAGGCGGTCGACGTGCCGCAGGATGAAACGCGTGAACGGGAACAACTCGCGCTTGTCCGGATGCGCTTCGTAGGTCCGGAACGCGTGCTCGATCATGCGCTTTGGCCGCAGCGACGGCTTCAGCAGCGTGCGCCGCGCGGCACGCGGGTGGCTGCGCAGGACCTCCAGTGCGAATCGGCCGTGTCGATCGCGGAAGTACGGGTAGGTGACGTCGAACTGGCACGCATCGTGGAGCGTCACCGCGCCGCCGTGTTCGACGAGGTGCGGGATCGCGAAGCTCAGCTCGATGCTGTTGCCGACCTGGAAGAGCGTGCGATCCTCACGGCTCGTGAACGCGGTGTGCGGTCGGACCTCGACGTTCGAGGGGAGGCGATCGGGTTCGTAGCTGCCGTCGTGGTAGCACACGACCTCGAAGTGGGCCGAGAGCGCTGCGACGAGATCGTCGGAGTAGTCCGAGATGCCCATGCGCTTCGGGCTGAAGGTCGAGAAGAACGCGAGAGACGTCACGTCGTCCTCCCGAGCGCCCGCTTGACCGCGCCCCGAAGCACGCCGCGCCAGCCACGCGCGCGCACGAGTCGGTGCTGTTCGACGAGTTGGTGCAACTCGCGGTGGTGGTGATCCACCTCGAGCAGTGTGCGGTGGCACGCGTGAAGGACGTCGTCGTCGATCGCGAGCGGCTGCGGGCGGAACGACGGGTCGCCGAGCACTTCGTCGTAGATCGCCTCGATCTCGCCGATCGACCGCTCGCGTGCGAGCGCGGGTGCGTGCGCGTGGAGCCGCGCACCGAGTTCGGCGCGGTGTTCGGCGCTCGCGAGTACGCGTTCGAGCGCACCGGCGAGGTCCGCCGCGTCGCCGGGCTGCGCGAGGTAGCCTGTCTCGCCGTCGACCACGTAGTCCGGGATGCCGCCGATGCGCGAGCCCACGACCGGCGTGCCGAGCTGGATCGCCTCGTAGATCGTCACCGGCGAGTTCTCCATCCACGTCGACGGGATCACGAGGGCGGCGGCACGGGCCGCGTGCGCCCACACCGCTTCGTGTGCGACCTTGCCGTGGAACGCGACGCGGTCCGCGATTCCGCGCTGACGTGCGTGCGTCTCGAGGGACGCGCGCTCCGGACCGTCGCCGATCACGTCGAGTCGCGCGTCCACGCCGCGCTCGACGACGCGTGCGATCGCGTCGAGCAGGTGCACGAGGCCCTTCGCGGGGTCGAGCCGGCCGACGTAGGCGAGCCGGCCGCGGTCGTCGCGTGGGGGGACGCCGTCGGGCGCCTCCGGCAGGAAGTAGGGCTGGCGTCGGGCGTCGCGCGCGCCGTGGCTCGCCATCATCTCGCGCAACGCCTCGCTCGGACACAGCGTGACGCCGACGAGCGACGCGAGCTGCCGCGCGCGGATCGACGTGGCGAGCACCGAGTGGCCGGCGAACGGGTAGTTCGCGTCGCAGCCGTGCGCGAAGCACTGGCGACCCGCGCCGCCGGGGCACGGGCTGCCGTCCCCGCGAACGCACCACGAGTTGGGGCACACGACCGAGAAGTCGTGCGCCGTCTGAACCACCGGCGCGCCGTAGTCCGCGAGCACGCGCTCGACCGTCAGCGGCAGTGCCCACAGCAGGTGTACGTGCACGATCTCCGGGCGGAAGCGCTCGAGTTGCGTCCGCAGCGGTGTCGTCACGGTGTCGTCTTCGATCAGGCCGCGCATCGAGTAGACCGGACGCTTGACGACGCACGTCGTTGCGGAGTCTTCCGAGCGGTCGGGGCTCGTGCCGAACAGCGCGACGTCGTGCCCGTGCTCGCGGAGGCCGTCGACGAGGCCGAGGCAGTAGACCTCGGCGCCGCCGACCTTGTCCGCGTAGGTCGACAGGTGCAGGACGCGGGTCACGTGCGTGCCTCCGGCGGCAGCTTCGCCTCGAGCGCGGCGATGCGCTCGGTGAGGGCGCGGTTCTCGTGCTCGAGGTAGTCGGCGTGCCCCTTGAGGTCGAGCGCCCACCGCTCGACGTGCGCGAGCTGGCGAAGCACGCCGTCGAGAATCGCGCGGTGGTCCGCGTCGACGGCGAGCGTCGCCGTCGGCCGCGTGCTCCCGCCGCCGAGGACGCGCGCGTAGGTCTTCTCGACGGCGTCGACGTTGTTGCTCCGCGTGTAGCGGCCGACACGCGCTTGCGCCTTGCGGCCCATCGCGCGAAGGGTCCGTGGCGCGTCGAGCAGATCGACGATCGCGCCCGCCAGTGCGCCCGGATCCCGCGGCGCGACGAGCCGGCCGGTCACCTGGTCCTCGACGAGGTCGGGGATCCCGCCGATGTTCGATCCGACGATCGGAAGCCCGGCGACCATCGCCTCGTAGCACGTCAGCGGCGAGTTCTCGCACCAGATCGACGGGAGCACGAGCAGGGTCGCCGTCGCGTAGAACTCCATCACCCGTTCGTACGGCACCTTGCCGAGGAACTCGACGCGCCCGCGCAGGCCGAGCGCTTCATGCTCGGCGCGCAGCGCCTCCTCGTCCGGTCCCGAGCCGACGATCCCGAGCTTGACGTCCGGGCAGGCGGCCGCGATCGTCGGGAGCGCCTGCAGCAGGTAGCTGACGCCCTTCGTCTTGTCGAGTCGGCCGAGGTAGAGGAGGCGGGCCGATTCGCGCTCGGCGTCGGGGATCGTGAGCTTGTCGGCGTCGACGAAGTTCGGGACCGTCTCGGCCTGCGCGAATCCGTTCTTGCGCATCGTCTCGGTCAGGAACTCGCTCGGGCAGAGCATCGCGTCGGCGCCGGTGCGCAGGCCCGCGGCGCGCGTCGCCGCGACGAGGACCATCCGTGCGTCGTAGGGGTAGTTGTCGGCGCAGCCGTGCAGGAAGCACTTCGTGCCGGCGCCGCCGCTGCACACCGAGCCGTCGCCGCGTACGCACCACGAGTTCGGGCAAACCGTCGAGTAGTCGTGCACGGTCTGCACGACCGGTGCCGGCGCGTCGGCGAGGATGCCGTCGACCGAGAGGGGGAGCCCGTAGAGGTTGTGCACGTGGATCACGTCGGGGGCGAACCGGTCGATCAGCGTCTGTAGCGCCGACTCGACGTCGACATCCGTCACGAGCGCCGCCGGGACGTGTCGATCGCGGCGCACGACCCGCTCGTGCGGACCGTCGGCTTCGGCGTCCGGTGACGTGCCGAACGTCGCGACCTCGTGGCCGCGCGCGCGTAGCTCGTCGGTGAGCGCGTGCATGTAGATCTCGGCGCCGCCCACGCGATCGGCGTTGGCGCTGAGCTGAAGGATCTTCAACGGGGTGTGCCTCGTGTGAGGTGGCGCTGCCCCGCGATCAGTTCCGCACTCGGTACTTCAACAGCGTCCAGATCCCGATCACGCCGTCCTTCCAGTTGATCTTCTTGCCCTCGGCCACGGTGCGGCCCCGGTAGGAGATCGGAAGTTCGACGATGTCGTATCCCCGCTTGAGGAGTTTGGCGGTGATCTCCGGGCAAAACTCGAACCCGGTGCAATCGAGTTTCATGCCTTCGATCGTGTCGCGGTGGAACAGCTTGTAGCACGTCGGCTCGTCCGTCAGCTTACTGCCGTAGAGCACGTTGGTCAGCTTCGTCAGCACCAAGGACCCGAACCGGAACCGATCGAACTTCATGTTGTTGTCGGGGTTCAGGCAGCGCGATCCGAAGACGACCTTCGTCTTGCCGTCGACGATCGGCTTGATCAGGTCGACGAACTCTTCCGGCCGATACTCCAGGTCGGCGTCCTGCACGGCCATGACCTCGCCCTGCGCGTGTTCGATCGCAGTGCGCATCGCCATGCCCTTGCCTTGGTTGCGCTCGTGAAGATGGACGTGCACACGCGGATCCTCGATCGCGGCGAGGATGTCACGCGTGCCGTCGGTCGAACCGTCGTCGACGATCACGACTTCCAGATCGAGCGGCACGTTCAGCACACGGTCGATCACCTCGCGCACCGTCGCCCGTTCGTTGAACACGGGGATCAGTACGCTCAGCAGCGGCCGCGCGGTGTCGCGCGGCGCCGATACGGGCGGTCGTCGGAGTTCGTCGGATACGGACACGAGTTTCGCTCGGCCTTTCTACTTCCACCTCGGGCCGGGGTGCGACACGCACCTCCGCCCGGTACCACCCTATTCGTTGCAACCCGGCTGGTCAACGCCGGTTGCGGTCGTCCGCGGGCAGTCGGTCGGATTGTCTACGGTCGAGACGAGCCGCCCGCGAGTTCGGTGTAGAAGTCGCACAGCTTCGCCCCGATCGCGGGCCACCCGTAGGTCGATTCCGCGACGCTGCGGCCGGCCTGCGCGAGCCGTTCGGCGGCGGCGGGATCGGCGAGCAGTTCGAGGGTCGCCGCGGCGAACGCATCGCCGGTCTTGGCGAGCCGGATGTCCTGGCCGTCGCGGACGAGGAGCCCCTCCGCGCCGGTGGGGGTCGCGACGACCGGCTTCTGCATCGACATCGCCTCGAGGATCTTCAGCCGCGTGCCCTCCCCGATCCGGATCGGGCAGATGACGAGGCTCGCGTCGCGGATGTAGGGGCGGACGTCGTCGACGCTGCCGGTGATGTGGATCCCGTCGTGGCGGCCCAGCGCGAGCACCTCGGGCGTTGGACGATGTCCGACGAAGTAGGTCTCGACGTCGGGCGCCTCGGCGCGGATCCGGGGCCAGATGTCCTCGACGAAGAACGCCGCCGCGTCGACGTTCGGCTCGTAGTCCATCGAACCGGTGAACACGAGCGTGCGCCGCTCGGACTGCGCCGGGGCCGGCGCGAAGTAGTCGAGGTCGACGCCGTTGGGGGCGATGCAGTGGCGGATGTCGCCCGTCACCGCGGTCAGCCGCATCAGGTCGACCTTGCTGCACAGCACCTGGCCGTCGAAGTGCCGACGGGCCCGCTTCTCCTGGCGCAGCAGCTTCACGAGGTCGGACTGCCACCGGAACTTCCGGATCCGGCCGTCGGCCTCGTAGACCTGCTTCAGGAAGTACATGTCGATCTTCTGGCGGCCGAGCACGTGCGGCACGGTCGTCCGGGGCAGCACCTTCGAGAGGACGAGTTCCTCGACGTGCACGAGATCGACGCCGCCACCGGCGAGCACGTCGGCGAGGCGCTTCATCAGCGCCGGCGAGTGGAAGTGGCGGTAGATGTCGGGGTGCGTCCAGCGCTGCCACGGCGACATCGGCTCGGGCGTGTAGATCTCGATCGCCGACACGAATTGCGACAGGTGCTCGACCATCTCCTCGGTGTCGCCGGCGTCGGCGAGCGTGAAGAGCGTCACCTGGTGGTGCTTCGCGACCTCGCGCACGAGGTTGTACGTGCGGATCTTCCCCCCGGACTCGGGGGGATACGGCGGGTAGGGGGTCACGAAGAGGATGTGCATGGTGCGGTGCCCGGCGGCGGAATCTTGGCCGGGATCCGTCGGGGAATCAACCGAGAGCCGCGTCGATCTCGTCCAGCGACGGGGCGCCGGTCAGGCGAGGCGCCCCGTGGGTGTCGAGGGCGTCGGCGGCGCCGGTCTCGTCGAGGTCGATCACGAGGTCGACCGGGCCCGTCTCGTCGAGGGAGCCGAGCGGCCGCAGCGCGTCGTCGAGCCCGAGGCGCTCGGCGAGGTCGCGCAGCGGTGCCGCCAGCGGATCGTCGTCCGCGGCGAGCCACGAGACGAGCGGCCGCGGCGAGCGCCCACCCGCGATCAGCGCGTCGCCGAGCACGCGGGCGAACCCGTTCTCCGGCACCGCGCGGCCCACGAGCACGATCCGGCGCGGCTCGACGGTCGGTGCCGCACCGGTCGCGTCGGCGGTCGCGGTCGCGTAAAGCGCGCGGTAGGCCTCGACGTGTTCGGCCACGCCGAGCACCGGCTCGATCCCGCCGCGCAGGCTGCTCAACAGCCCCGGCTCTTCGAGCACTCGTCGCAGCAACTCGGCGAGCGCGGCCGCGTCGCCCGGTGGGTAGAGCAGGCCGTCGCGGCCGTTCTGGATCGCCTCGGGCATCGCGCCGAGGTCGGGCGCGATCACCGGGATCCCCGCGGCGAACGCCTCGCGAATCACGATCGGGTGGTTCTCGTACCAGATGCTCGGCATCACGATCACGTGCGCGGCGCCGAGCAGCGCCGGCAAGTCGTCGCGGTCGTAGCGCCCGCCGAAACGGATCGCCGGGTTGCCGGCGAGGTCGCGCAGGTAGCGCTCGTACTTCTCGTCGGGCCCGGTGCCGTGGATGTGCACCTCGATCGGCAGGTCGGCGAGTCGGTTGGCCGCGTCGACGAGCACGTGCACGCCCTTGTGCTTGTTGATCGTGCCGAGGTAGAGCACGCGGAGCGGGGGCGGGTCGGCGGGGCGGGCGATGCCTCGGAGCGCGTCGGTCTCGATGCCGTTGGGCAGGTGGTGGATGCCGCGCTTGCCGAGCCCGTGGCGCTCGAACGTCGTCTTCAGGAAGCGCGACGGCGACGCGAGCGCGGTCGCGACGTCGAGGCGGTCGCGCATGAAGCGGCGGATCAGGCCGATCCGGAGCGACGACAGCGCCGGCCCGAGTGCGTCGGATGCGTCGTAGACCGGCGAGAAATCACCGTCGTGGATGCGTTCGAGCGCCGCCCACTTCTCCGGCTTCATCATCGCGCGCAGCATCCCGGCGATGTAGTAGGTGCCGGCCTCCTCCCGGTTGAGGTAGGCCGTCGCCATCTCGCACTCGGTGCACGCGTCGATCTCGCCGGGGCGATCGCACACCGCGAGGTCGCGGCGGATCAGCGTGATCACCGGGCAGAGGAACCAGTAGTCGTGCAGCGTGAGCACGGTCGGGATGCCGCGCGCCGCGCAGACGTCGAGCAGCGTCGTCGAGAGTTTGATCAGGTGCTGGAAGTGCACGAGGTCGGGGCGCTCGCGCGCGAGGAATGCGTCGAATCGTTCGGCGATCCCGTCGTGGCGCACCTCGCGCACCGGGTCGTAGTCGCGGAAGTGGTTCGCGAGGAACGTGACGTCGATGCCGTCGAGCGTCTCGTCGACGAGCGAGAGATCGTCGGCGTCCGGCAGCGCGCGGGTCGAGAAGACGCGTACGTCGTCGGTCTGCGCGAGTGCGCGGGCGAACCAGCGTGTGTAGACCTCGACGCCGGCCAGCGCGTGCGGCGGGTAGCCGTGGGAGACGAGCGCGATCTTCATGCGCTGGAGGATAGCATCCGGGCTTCGCCGATCGTGCGTTCCGGCATACAATTCGAGGGGTGCCGTCAGTCGAACTCGGAGGCGTGATGATGTCGGTCGTGCGCTGGATCGGTTTGTTCGTCGCAAGCGTGGCCGTGGCGGCGTGCGCGGTGCGTCCGTATTTCCTCGAGCCGGAGCACTGGATCGGCCGGACCGAGCGCGAGTTGGTCGAGTCGTGGGGTGAACCCGATCGGCGCGCCCCCACGCCGGAGGGCGGCATGCGGCTCGTCTACGAGGCGGCGCTCCAGGCGGACGGCACGTCGGGTGTCGCCGTCGACGTGGACGCCGGCGGGCGGATCGTCGCGACGCGTCGCTTCTCTCAGGAGGGTATCGAGGTCGACTACGTCGGCTCGACGCTCGAGGGCTCCGAGGGTCCGATCCGGTAGAGCACGTGTCGACGTAGCGGATGCCCTTCGGGGAGTACCGGGTGATCGAAGTCCTCGGCCGGGTCGCGATGCATGCCGATCCGTTCCATCACGCGCCACGACGGGCGGTTCGCCGGGACCGTGAACGAGACGATCTCGTCGAGCCCGAGTCGCTCGAAGCCGATCGCGAGCGCGGCGCGCGCACCCTCGGTCGCATAGCCGCGGCCCCAATGCGCCGCCGCGAGTCGCCAGCCGATCTCGACGCACGGCGTGAACGGCGCGTCGAACGCCGGGATCGCGAGCCCGATGAAGCCGATGCAGCCGGCGCCGTCGTTCGGTTCGACCGCCCACAGCCCGAAGCCGTGTTCGTCGAAGTGCGCCTCGATCCGATCGATCTGCGCGTCGCTCTCCTCGCGCGTCATCAGCCCGGGAAACCAGCGACGCACGACCGGATCGGCATTCAGCGCCGCGAACGGTTCGCGATCCGCATCGGTCCAGCGGCGTAGGAGCAGACGGTCGGTCGTGATGCGATCGATCATGTGGGTTGCCCGGCGCGGTCAGCCGCGGGGACGGAAGTCGCTCTGCTTCGCGAGCTTCTCCCAGAGCTTGCGTTCGCCGTTGGATACGGCGTCGGGCACGACGATCTTCGCGATCGCGTAGAGGTGGCCGCGCGTCGAGAGGCCGGTGCGGAGGCCGCGGTCGCGGAGGCGGAGCTTGCGGCCGCTCGACGTGCCGGCGGGGATCGTCAGCTCGACGGGGCCGTCGGGCGTCGGCACTTCGACCTTCGCGCCGAGCGCCGCTTCCCACGGCGCGAGCTTCACGTCCATCTCGAGGTCGGAGCCCTTGACGCGGTAGATCGGGTGCGGCGCGATCTCGATCGTCAGGTAGAGGTCGCCCGCAGGGCCGCCGTTCATCGCGGCGCCGCCTTGGCCCGCGAGTCGGATCTTCGTGCCGCTCGACACGCCCGGCGGGATTTTCACGTCGTAGCTCTTCGTGCGACCGTCGGCGGTCTTCAGCGAGATCGACTTCGTCGTCGCGCGCGCGGCGTCCTCGACCGAGATCGTGATCGACGCCTGGTGGTCGGCGCCCTTGGCCGGCGCTTGCGTGCCGCCGAACGGCCCGCCGCCGAAACCGCCCCCGAAGCCGCCGCCCTGGCCACCGAGGTTGCCGAACAGCGCCTCGAAGAAGTCGCTCATCCCGCCGCCGCCGCCGCGCGTGCGCGCACCGCCGCCGCCGAAGTTGCCGAAGATGCTCTCGAAGCCGGGCGGGGGCGTGAAGTCCTGGCCGTGCTGCCAGTTCTCGCCGAGCGCGTCGTAGCGCTCCCGTTTCTCTTTATCCTTGAGCACCTCGTAGGCCTCGGTGACGAGCTTGAACTGCTCCTCGGCACCGGGGTCCTTGTTCACGTCGGGGTGGTACTTCCGCGCGAGCTTGCGGTAGGCCGCTTTGATCTCGTCGGCCGATGCGGAGCGAGAGACACCGAGGGTCTCGTAGTAGTCCCGGAATTTCACGCTCATCGTTTTACCCTCTCCGTCGGGCTTTCGCCTCGCCGCCAGGCCAGAAATCGGGGCGGCACCACTGGGCGCCGCCCCGATCGTTGAAGTCGTTTAGTCGGTCGTGGCGAAACGCGCCACGCTTTAGCGCGGTCCTCAGCCGCGCTCCTCGAAGTCGGCGTCGACGACGTCGTCGTCGCCCTTCGTGGAGCCGGCGCCGGCGGTCGCGCCTTGCCCGGCCGCCTCGGCCTGCTGCTTCTCGGCGACCATCTTGCTCATCGACTGTGCGGCCTGTTCGAGCTCGTTGCGGAGTTGCTTGACCTCGTCGGCCGGCGCCTCGCGTTTGACCGCGTCGCGGATCTTCGCGATCAGCCCCTCGATCGTCGAGCGATCGTCGGCCGGCACCTCGTCGCCGAGTTCGCCGAGCGTCCGCTCGACCTGGTAGGCGAGGGAGTCGGCCTCGTTGCGGGCCTCGATCGCCTCGCGGCGCGCCTTGTCCTCACCGGCGTGGCGCTCGGCGTCCTTCACCATCTGGTCGACGTCGTCCTTGTTCAGGTTCGTCGAGTCCGAGATCGTGATGCGCTGCTCCTTGCCGGTGTTCGTGTCCTTCGCGGACACGTTCAGGATGCCGTTGGCGTCGATGTCGAACGTCACCTCGATCTGCGGCACGCCGCGCGGCGCGGGCGCGATGCCCTCGAGCTTGAAGTGCCCGATCTTTCGGTTGTCGTTCGCCATCTCGCGCTCGCCCTGGAGCACGACCACGTCGACGCCCGGCTGGTTGTCGGCCGCGGTGCTGAACACCTGCGACTTCTTCGTCGGGATCGTCGTGTTGCGCTCGATGAGCTTCGTCATCACGCCACCCTGCGTCTCGATGCCGAGCGACAGCGGCGTCACGTCGAGGAGCAAGACGTCCTTGACGTCGCCCTTCAGGATCCCGGCTTGGACCGCCGCGCCCATCGCGACGACCTCGTCCGGGTTCACCGTCATGTTCGGCTCCTTGCCGTCGGTGAAGCGCTTGACCATCGCCTGCACCGCCGGGATGCGCGTCGAACCACCGACGAGGATCACCTCGTCGATCTTGCTCGCGCTCAAGCCGGCGTCTTTCAGCGCCTGCTCGACCGGCCCGGCGAGTCGGCTGATCAGCCCGTCGGTCAGCTCCTCGAACTTCGACCGCGAGAGCTTCGTCTCGAGGTGCTTCGGTCCGGACTGATCGGCGGTGATGAACGGCAGCGAGATCGTCGTCTCGACCGTGCTCGACAGCTCGCACTTCGCCTTCTCGGCGGCTTCGTAGAGCCGCTGTAGCGCCTGTGCGTCCTGGCGCAGGTCGATCGCCTGGCTCTTCTTGAACTCGTCGGCGAGCCAGTCGACGATCGCCTTGTCGAAGTCGTCGCCGCCCAGGTGGGTGTCACCCGACGTCGACTTCACTTCGCACACGCCCTCGCCGATCTCGAGGATCGACACGTCGAACGTGCCGCCACCGAGGTCGAACACGAGGACGGTCTCGTCCTTCTGCTTGTCGAGCCCGTAGGCGAGCGCGGCCGCGGTCGGCTCGTTGACGATGCGGAGCACCGTCAGCCCGGCGATCTTGCCGGCGTCCTTCGTCGCCTGGCGCTGCGCGTCGTTGAAGTAGGCGGGCACCGTGATCACCGCCTCGGTGACCTTCTCGCCGAGATACGCGGACGCGTCGTCGACGAGCTTGCGCAACACCTGCGCCGAGATCTCCTCGGGCGCGAACGTCTTGCCGTGGATCTTCACGCGCGCCGATCCGTTGTCGCCGCGCACGACTTCGTACGGGACGATCGTCCGCTCGGCTTCGACTTCGTCGTAGTTGCGGCCGATGAAGCGCTTCGCCGAGACGATCGTCCCGGTCGGGTTCATCACTGCCTGTCGGCGGGCGAGCTGGCCCACCAGTCGCTTGTCGTCCTCGGTGATCGCGACCACCGACGGGGTCGTGCGAGCCCCCTCGGCGTTGGCGATCACGACGGGCTTGTCGCCCTCGAGGACCGACACGACCGAGTTGGTCGTGCCGAGATCGATTCCTACTGCTTTTGCCATGATTCTCTCGATTCCCTCAGTGAGTTTCGTCGTGTTCGTGTGTGCGTCGCGGCGCGTTCGTCAACGCTGGACGTCGACCGCGATCTTGCGGGGACGCGTCTCCTCGCGCAGCGGCAGCCGCACGCGCAAGACGCCGTCGGTGAGCTGCGCCTCGATCGCGTCGGTCGCGATGTCGCGGCCGAGCGTGAAGCGGCGCAGGAAGGTCACGCCGTGCAGCTCCTGGTGGAAGCGGCGGCCGTAGTCGCCGTGGCGCGGCGCGCCCTTCACCGTGAGCGTCCGGTCGTCGATCTCGAGTTCGAGTGCGTCGGGCGTGACGCCCGGCAACTCGACCGTGAGCTCGAAGCCGCCGTCGGCCTCGGTCAGATCGGAACTCGGCGTGAGCCAGGTCGTGTTTGCTTCGCTCGTGGTCGGCATCGTGCAGGTCTTCTCGGGGTGGGTCGTGTTCATCGGTCTGTTCTCCTTCTTCCGCAGGGGGCTCACTTCACCTGGACGTCGATCTTGCGCGGCTTCGCCTCGGCTGCCTTGGGCAGCGTGACGACGAGCAAACCGTGCTCGTAGGTCGCGGTGATCGCGTTGCGGTCGACCGGCCGGCGCAGCTTGATCTGCCGGCGCATCGGGCCGGTCGCGCGCTCGTGCCACGAGTAGTCCTTCGCGTCGACGCCTTCGGGCGCCTTGCGCTCGCCGGCGATCGTCAGCGTGTCGCCGTCGAGGCTCACGTCGATCGAGCCGGCATCGACGCCGGGCATCGCGGCTTCGACCGTGACCGCGTCGTCGTTCTCGTAGAGGTTCACGCGCGGGCTGCGATCGATCTCGGCGACGCCGCCGAGGATCGAGCGGGCCATCTCGTTGAAGGTCTTGTGGAAGTCGGTGTCGAACATCATGTCGGGTTCCTCCGTTTTCGTCGCCGCCGGGCAGCGAGGCCGCCCGGGCGGGGGTGGTCGTTTCGTGGACGGCCGAAGAAACGCAACACGCGTACCAATCGCCCCGGCCGGCCGAGAACGGCCGTGCGCCGCAGGATCCGCCGTGCACGCGACGGTCGACGCGTCGCGCGAATCGTCGCATGCGACGTCGCGGCCGATCAGGCGATCCGCTACAATGCGCCGCGCGCCGCGGCCGCGAGGGCTGCGATCACAGGAGAAAGCCCGTGTCCGTATCGCTCGGAGAGCCGTCCCGGCCGCTCAGGGTCGCGATCGTCGGCAGCGGCCCGAGTGGCTTCTACGCCGCCGAAGCGCTGCAGAAAACAGACCTGGCGGTGCAGATCGACGTGTTCGATCGCCTGCCGACGCCGTTCGGCCTGGTGCGAGGCGGGGTCGCCCCCGACCATCCGAAGATCAAGAACGTGACGCGCGTCTACGAGAAGATCGCGTCGCGAGACGGCTTCGGGTTCTTCGGCAACGTGACGATCGGGCGCGACGTGCCGATCGAGATGCTCCGAGAGTACTACGACGCGACGATCCTCTGCTACGGCGCGGAGACGGACCGACGCCTCGGGATCCCCGGCGAGGACCTGCCGGGTAGCCACACCGCGACCGCGTTCGTCGGGTGGTACAACGGCCACCCGGACTACCGCGAACACGAGTTCGACCTGAGCGCGGAGGTCGCGGCGGTCGTCGGCCAGGGCAACGTCGCCGCCGACGTCGCGCGTATCCTCGCGAAGTCGGTCGACGAACTCCGCGCGACCGACATCGCGGCCCATGCCCTCGACGCGCTCGCCGAGAGCCGCGTGCGCGAGGTGCACGTGATCGGTCGGCGCGGTCCGGCGCAGGCGAAGTTCACGCCGCCGGAGTTGCGCGAGTTCGGACGGCTCGAGTCGTGCGTCGCGACGGTCGAGGGGGCGATCGAGTTGTCGCCGACGAGCGCTGCCGAGGTGGAGGGCTCGAAGGACCTGCAGAAGAACATCGCGACCCTCGAGGGCTACGCGGCGAACGATGCCGCCGGTGCGTCGCGCGAGGTGCGCTTCCGGTTCCTCGAGAGCCCGGTCGCGATCGAGGGCGACGGTCGTGTCGAGCGGCTCGTGCTCGAACGCAATCGCCTCGAAGGCGACGCGGGCCGGCAACGCGCGGTGCCGACCGGCGAGCACGTCACCCTCGACTGCGGGCTCGTGTTTCGCAGCATCGGCTATCGCGGCATCGCACTGCCCGGCGTCCCGTTCGACGACCGATGGGGCGGGATCCCGAACACCGCGGGTCGCGTCACCGACGGCGACACCGTCGTGCCCGGTCTCTACGCGGCCGGCTGGATCAAGCGCGGCCCGTCCGGTGTCGTCGGCACGAACAAGCCCGATGCGGTCGAGACCGTCCGGTGCCTCCTCGAAGACCTCCCGACGCTCACGCCGTGTGCCACGCCCGACTCGGCGCCGCTCGCACGACACCTCGCCTCGCGTGGCCTTCGCGTCGTCTCGTACGACGACTGGCGCCGCATCGACGCCGCCGAGATCGCACGCGGCACCGCAGCCGGCAAGCCCCGCGAAAAAGGCACGTCCGTCGACGAACTCCTCGGTTTCCTCGACGCGTAGCCACGCGACTTCACATTCGATTCTGTCCCTCAGCGCTGCCATATTCGCGTTTGAAGCGCTTCAAACCAGAATGTGTCAGCGTTGAGGGACAAATCTGGAAGTGAACCGGGGATCGAGAGCTCCTGCGGGAGGTGACCGGGGGGCCTGTGCGTTGGATGCGTTTGGCGCGCGGATCATGCACCACTCAGGCGGCATGCTTGCGGGTGGCGGGCCGATGTTGCACCCAGGTGCATCGAAAGCACCGCCAATGAACGGCATCGGGTGCAGAATCACCGCGCCAAGCGCACGCATCGCGTGAATGGGTGCAGAACCGGCCCGCCAAACGCAACGAACGCGCGACGGCTTCCTGACCCGGAAGCGGACAGATCCACGTCAGCGAGCTTCTTCCGATACATCGCAAAGCCCGCCATCTCCCCGGAGAGCCCCTCGCCGTCGGCGTCGGCCGCACCCGACAAGTGCCGGCGTCGATGGTGAGGGGTTCGGAGGGGAGGCCCCGAGAGAGCTCCGAGCCCGAGGCCGAGGCTCGAAGTCCAACGCCAGCTCACCCGTTCCCGAGCCACGCCCTCAGCCGTTTCATGCGGGCCGACATCCAACGCCAGCACAACGCTTGCGCGCCTCGCATCAGCGATACGCAAGTCGCCGCCGCAACGCAGTCCAGCGCCCGCGAGACGTATCGCTCCGCCCCCCTCCAACCCCGACCTCGGCCACAAAAAAAGACCGGCGTCGACCGTGGGCCGACGCCGGTGAATATCCGAGCGGTTGTGAATAGGTAAAACGGGTCGATTGGGGTAGTGGAGTGCCGCTCGGATACTGGAAGTTTGACCCAATTCCGGGCGGCTACCAACCCCTTGCCCCGAAACCTTCGTCGGGTATCGGCGTCCGAAAACGCCTTCGACTCAGGCGTTCGAGACCTGGTGCATGTGCACGTCGCGCTGCGGGAACGGGATCGAGATGCCCTCGGCGTCGAAGCGATCCTTCACCGAACGCGTCAAATCCCAGTAGACGTTCCAATAGTCGCCCGTTTTGGCCCACGGACGCACGATGAAGTTCACCGACGAGTCGGCGAGTTCGTGCACCTTGATGACCGGTGCCGGCTCTTTCAGGATGAGAGAATGCTCATTGACGAGCTCCTCGAGCACCTTGCCCGCCTTCACCAAATCGTCGCCGTAGCCGACGCCGAAGACGAGGTCCACGCGGCGCGTGTCGCTGCCGGTCACGTTCGTGATGACGTCGCCCCAGATCTTGCCGTTGGGGATCACGATCGTCTGGTTGTCGGGCGTCTTGACCGTCGTCGACACGAGCGTCATCGCATCGACCTTGCCGGTGACACCGGCCGTCGATACGACCTGTCCGACGTCGAACGGACGGTAGAGCAGGATCATCAGGCCGGCCGCGAAGTTCGCGAGCGTGCCCTGCAACGCGAAGCCGATGATGAAACCGGCCGCGCCGATCGCCGCGATGAACGGACCGACCTCGATGCCGAGCATCGACAGCGCGACGACGAGTCCGATCAGGAAGATCGTCTTACGCGTGCAGTTGACGACGAAGCTGCGCAGCAGCTCCGAGGAGTTGCGGTTGAACGTCGTCAGCGCGCGCGACACGATCCGCCCGGCGATCCCCGACAGGAACTTGAACGCGACGAGCACCGCGAGGAACGCGAGGATGTTCTTCAGCCAGAGCAGCCCGCCCTCGGGCGACAAGAACCACGTCTTCGTCGCCGCCCAGATGCTCGCGGGGCTCAGCGGGTTGACCGTCGAGCCGGAGACCGAGTCGAGGTAGGCCTCGTGCTTCGCCGGGTCGCCGCCCTTCGCCTTCAGTGCCTTGAGCACGATGTGCGCGCGCGCGATCAGCGCCGACTTCTCGTCGCCGACTTTCGCCTTCGCGTCTTCGTCGTTCCCGGCGATCTCGAGTGCCGCGTGTTCCTTCGCCTTGGCCTTGACCGCGTCCATCCACGGCTTCAGCACACCGGGCTTGTCGTCGGTGCCGGTGATCTCGTCCGCGGTCAGCGGGAGCACCTCGAGTTCGAGAACCTTGCGGTCCTTCTGCCACATCGGCTCGCCCGCCGCGGGCGTGTCCTGGGCCGAGCCTGCGGCAGCGATCGCGACGAGCAGTGCGATCACGCCGAACGCGTTGATTCGTTTCACGGGGGTCCTCCACGCAGGGGTCCTGTTCGGCGCGAGATGCGCCGTGACTTGTTGCATCCGCGTCGTTCGTATCGTTGCCGAGGTCAAGGTCCGGCTCACGCGGGATCAGGCAAACGCCGAGGAGCGCGTCCGAGGACATTCGTCGCCCGGTAGCGTTCGGCTACGCGATCCCGCGCCGACGCACGACGAACAGCCCGACGCCGGCAGCGATGAGCGCGAGCAACGACAGCGAGCCGCCGACCCGGAACGAGGCCGGCGCGTAGTCGAAGACGACCGCGTGCTTGCCCGCCTTGATCGCGATCCCGCGCTGTGCTCCGTTGACCGCGACGATCGGCGTGTCCTCGCCGTCGACCGTCGCTCGCCAGCCGGGGTAGTCCAACTCCGGCACGGTCAGCAGCCCTGAGCGGTCGACGTCGATCGTGAGGCGAATGCGGGTCGCGTCGTAGTCGTCGAGCGCCCACGTGAACTCGGGGTCACCGCCGCCGTGGCGGCCCGAGCCGACGTCGAGCCGCAGTGGCCCGGTCGCGTCGGACCGGTTCGTCATCGCCGTCGCGCTTGCCGCTCCTTTGACGCCGATCGATGCGAAGTGCTCGCTCAACTGCGCCTTGGTCGGGTCGACGCCGATCGCACGCAGTGCGCCGCGCATCGACGCGTCGTCGACCTTGCCGTTGCCGCCCGGCCACCACACCGCGACGATCGACCCGTCGGGGATCTCGTCGACGAACGCGGCGAGCCGCCGCGACCGTGGCGCCGCGCTCCACCGCGAGAACGACTCGAACGCGACGACGCTGCCGTCGTCGGGGTCGATCGCGATCGCGTGCACGCGTCGGCCGCGACACGGGAACTCCTCGCCGTCGACGTAGCACCAGCTCCCGTCGCCGAACACGACGATCGTGACGTTCGCGGGCGATACGACTCCGGTCGTGCCGACGGCGAAGTGGACGTCCGCGAACGGCTCGGGCCACGCGTCGGCGAGGGCGGCGCGGATCTCGCGATTCGTCCCGTGCACGGCCGGTCGCTTCGCATAGTTTTGGAAGTTGGAGTGCAAGTGCCGATGCGTCGGGCCGCGCGGCGGCAGCGGATCGAACCCGGTCGCGAAGCGGGCGTACGCGGGCGTCGGGTAGCGCACCCACACCGACGCGCCGTCGGTTCGGGTCGCGAGCTTGAGCCGCTTGCCGGACAGCACGCGGCGCGGTCCATCGACGACCGTCGAGACCGCCCACATGTCACGCCGCAGCTCGTCGACGATTCCCCGGTCGAGCGAGATCCGCGGATCGAGGATGTTGTAGCCGTTGGCGAAGTGCAGGCGCCAGACCTGGCCGAAGTTGCGGTGCACCTTGCCGTGCGCCTCGATGCGAACGCCGGGTTCGATCCATCGGAGCAAGGCGAGAGCCTCGTCCAGACCGTCGGCCTCCTTCGGCTTGTGATAGGCCGCAGCTTCCCCCCGAGTGCCGAATCGCGGGTTGTCGGGATCGAATCGCTCGAGGTTCGCACCAGCGCCGTTCGCCGTGAGGTCGACCGCCATCAGCGCGATCAACGCGAGCGAAAGCGCGGGCCCGGGCATCCGGCGTCGAGTGCGCAGCGAGACGAGCGTGACCGCGCCCACGAGGAAGACGCCGAACAGGAGCGCGTGGTTCAGCACCGTGGCGAAGTTCTCCATGACCGGCTTCGCGTCGTAACGCATCGGTCCCGGTGTGTGCACGTTCGGCGCGAAGAAGACCGACAGGTCGATCCCGGTGTAGTAGGCCGTGATCAGCGTGCAGAGGATGAGCGCGAATACACTGACCAGACCGACGGGCCACCGCATCGCACGTACGAGTCGCCGCAATCGCGCGAGCTCACCCGCGTTGAGCCGATCGAGCAGCGTCTGGCACCCGAAGGCCGCCGTGACGGCGAGGCCGAGGTTCGCGAAGAAGAAGACCCGCACGAGCGCGCGGATCGACTCGAATCCGGGCACGAACTGATAGAGGATTCCCTGGACCGTCAGCGCGCCGAGGGCGAGCACGACCGCGACGCCGATCGCCACGCCGAAGAACCGCACCGCCGGCGCGCGGCGGGTGGGTACGAACCAGGCGACGAGCGCGAGGACGAGCGTCAGGATGCCGGCGTAAATCCGCATCTCTCCCATGTCCCAATGGAACAGATCCGGCATCAGCAGGTTGACGAAATAACGCGGCAGCAGCGAGAACGCGGCCGCCTCGTCGAAGCCGCCCTCCACTCGCGCCGAGCGGCCGATCAGCTCCAACGCCGGCCACAGCGACACCGCCGCGATCGCGAGCGCGAGTCCTGCGGCGACACCGAAGCGCGTCGCGATGCGTCCGGGTCGCGCACCGCCGTCGCGCCGCCGCCACGCCCCACCGAAGCGGAACACCGCCCAGGCACCGACGAACAACGAGGACAGAAAGAGCATCTGCGGGTGGCCGGCCATCAGCATCTGGCTCCACGCGACGCCGGCAGTGATCGCCCACGCCCAGCCTCGTCCGCTCGAAGCGCGTCGCCACGCCGCGTCGAGCAGCCACAACACGCCGGGCAGCCAGGCGACGGTCGCGAACATGTTCACGTGCGCGCGGTGGAAGATGTGAAAGCCGTTGAACTGGTGAGCGACGGCGCCGAGCACCGACGCGGCGATCCCGATTCCGAGTCCGCGCAGGAACAGGAACATCAGCACGCCGGTCAGCGAGAAGTGAGCGATCGTGAGCGCCTGGAACGACATGTAGCTCAGCGGTTCGTCGCCCACGACGAGCGAGAGCGCGACGTTCGGGGCGTAGAACACGGCGACTTGGACGTCGCCGAGTAGAGGCATCCCGGACGACTGATACGGATTCCACAACGGCAGTCGGCCGTGGCGGAACTCGTCGTGGACGAGGTGGCGCGACGGGTAGCCCTGCAGCACCGCGTCCCCGGGCATGATCCGCCGTTCCTTCGGATCGGCGGTCCACATCGTCCACTGCGCGACCCACGGAAACACGACCAGGAACGCGATCGCGGCGAGTGTCGCGGCGCGCGACGGTCGAGACGGCTCGGGCATCAGGGGCGTTTGCCGGGAAAGAACTGCTCGAGCATCGGGCCCCAACCGGCCTGCCAGTCCGACCAGCCCCAGGAGCCCGCGCGGTCACGACGGGTCGTGCGGAAGCGCGTGCCGGCGGCACTCTCGATCAGCCGCTTCGCGTCACGTCGCGAGTCGATCGTGTCGCCGAGTCGGAAGTCGGTCTCGCGGACCTCGATGTAGAGGTCGACGGCTTCGGGGTGCGACTTCATCTTCGCGAGCATCGGATCCGCGATCACGGCGTTGAGGTAGGGCGTCTGAACGCCGACCTTGCCGAAGCGTCCGGGCTGCGCGACCGTCGCGTAGAGGCCCATCGTCGCGCCGTCGAACGACCCCAGGATCGCGCGGTCCTCTCGTTTCGTCGAAACGCGGTAGTGCTTTTCGATGTGGGGGAGCAGCTCGTCGCCGAGCATCGCGAGGAACTTCTTCGCGTCGTTGCCGAAGTCCCGGCGTCCGCTCGGGACACACAGCGCGAGCATCGGGGCGACGCGTCCGTCCTTGATCCGGTTGTCGAGCACGTCGTCCAGCGCGCCGCTGTCGATCGCGCCGCCGCCGTTGAGCACGACGAGCAGCGGGAATCGCTTGGTACGTGCCGCGGCCGAGTCGTATGCCGCCGGAACGTAGAGTCGCACGCGCCGTTCGGCGTTCAGTGCCTCGCTGCGGAACTGAAACGAGTCCACGCGGCCGGCGTGTTTCTCGTCGACGGGCTCGACGGTCGGTCCGGCGAACTTCGGCATCCGCAGGATCGACATCTTGCCGAGCATCGAGTCGCCCTGGCTCGCGTTGGCGGGGTCCACGGCGGGTCGGCCGAAGTCGATGTTGAACCGGTATTCGTAGCAGCCGGCCGGATCGAGCTTCACGCTCTTGAAGTGGATGTCGGTGCCGGCGACGCGGTCGAGCGGAACTTCGTCGCGGAACGGCAGGAAGCTGCCGGTGAGCGCGATGTCCTCGACCTCGCCGCGGTAGATGAAGTGCGTCGTCCCGTCGGGCTCGACGATCGGCGTCGAGCGGTTGCTCGCGAAGTAGCGGTAGATCTCGGCGAGCTTGTCGTCGGACGCCTCGACGCGTGCGACCCACTCGCCGAACGCGCCGAGCAGTTCGCGCTTCTTGCCGCGACTGGCGGTGGCCGCGGTCGGCGCAACGGTGATCCGCGCCGCGGCGATCTGCGCCTTGTTGCGGACGAAGAAGCGGCCGCCCGCGAACACGGGCGCGGTGAAGTTGCTCTTGCCGAGCACGGATGTGCGCGCGCGCTCTCGATAGCCGTCGGGCGTCGCATCGGCAAGCACGAGATCGCCCTTCGGCGACAGCAACGCGAGCTGGTCGCCGACGAGGATCAGTCCCTCGCCGCCCGGCGGGCGCGAGCGCCACCGGCGCTTGCCGGTCTTCGCGTCGATGCAGGTCAGGAAGCGCGAGCTGTAGCCGAACAGGTAGCCGTCGTGGTGGACCGGCAACGCATAGGACCCACGAAGCGCACGCGATCGCCACAGCCGCTTGACCGTCGGCTTGCCGCCTTCGGTCGACACCGTGAGCATCTGCGCCTCGCCCATCGACGTGATCAGCACGCGGTTGCCGTCGAGCACGTGGGGAAGCGCGATCCCCTCGCGCGGCTGTCGGGTGTGCGCGAACTCGCACCGAACGCTGCCGTCGGTCGGGTCGATCCCGAAGAGCATCCGATCGTTGATCGCGAGTACGAGCGGCTTGCCGTCGAGCTGGATCACACCCGGGGACTGATAGGCGACCTTGTCGTCACCGACGCGCCAACGCGGTTCACCCGAGCGGCGGTCGTATGCCGAGATCGAGTGGCCCTTCGGTCCACCGGTCGCGAGCACGACGACGTCGCCGACGACGAGCGGCGAACTGGAGAACCCGTAGCGCGGCGTGGTCGAGTCGGTCTTGCCGTCGAGCTTGCGCGCCCACACCTCGTTGCCGTCGGCGAGTCGGATCGCGAAGATCTCGCCGTGCCGCCCGAAGCCGTAGACGACGCCGTCGTGGATCGCGGGCGTGCTGACCGGGCCGCCGTCGGAACCGGAGTGCGCCTTGTAGACCGGGCCGATCCGGTAGCGCCAGCGTTCGTCACCCGTGGCGGCGTCGAACGCGAGTACGACGTCGTCGTCGCCCGCGCTGCACAACGTCACGCCGACGTCGCCCGCGACGGAGATCGCCGAGTAGCCCTCGCCGATCGACTTCTTCCAGAGCAGCTCGATCCCGAACTGCTCGGGCAGCGTCGCGTGCGGCGCCGCGCCGTCGAGGGCGGCCCCGCGGAAACGCGGCCAATCATGGCTCGGCTGGGCGGTCGCGATCGCGCCGAGGGCGAGCGACGCGGCGAGAAGGACGGCGGTTCGCGGACGATGCATCGCGATGGTCTCCTCAGCGGATCTCGTTGAGCACCGGGTTCGAGAGTTGGTCGACCGGTGTGGACGGCTTCGTGAACACGTAGGCTTGCCAGATCAGGCTGAGCCCCATGAGCACCGGGTTGTTCGGGACGGGAAACGACACGGTCGCCTGGCCGGCGGCGTTGCACGTCGCGCCGGCGAGCTTGATCGGCCCGCCGCTCAGCACATGCACACTACCCCATCCGCCGAGCAGCGGCGACGGGTTGAACGACAGCGGTCGGTTGCCCGCGAACGGGCCGATGCCGAGATAGAACTCCACCGAGCCGCCGGCGATCGGCGACTGCACGTCGAGGTAGGCGGTCGGGTCGAGCGAGAGGTCGATCACGCCGTCGTTGGCTGTCTGCAGCGTCGCGTTGCCGTACGGCGGCGCGGGTTGGTAGCCGGCGTCGATCCACGCGAGGCCGCGAATGATCGGCGCGTCGGGGTTGCTCACCCCGGCCTGCAAGCCGACCCACGCACCGTTGGCGTTGCCGGTCGTCGTGCCCATCGGGAAGTTGTTGATCGACGCGATCTGGCCCATCGGCACGCCGCCGGTCGAGAAGATCGTGCTCATCCACGAGCCCCACGGGCCGCCGCAACACGTCGTCGATTGGTTCTCGAACGTGAAGAGCAGGTTCGGGTGTTGCTGGCCGAACCAGCCGGTGAAGCCGCCGCCGTTCGGGTCGATCTCGAGACCGACCATCATGAACGTGATCGTCGTCTTGTTGCCGATCGAGTCGTTCGCGAGCGAGTTCTGCACCATCGTCCGGACGGACGGTTGGTTCTGCGGGCCGGCGCCGATCTCGTTGACGACCAGTCGCGCCGAACCGGCGACGACGTCCTGGACGTTGCCGCTGGCGTCGTAGGTGATCGCGCTCGCCGGGATCCGGCAGATCGCGCCGTCGAACGCGAATACCTGGTTCACGCCGTCGCTGACGTAGTGGCCGCCGCCGACCGTGTTCGCGTTGGAGACCCCGTGCGCCGGGCAGTAGTAGATGTCCTTGTTCGCGGACTGGCAGATCGCGGTCGCGCCGGGGACGAAGACGCCTGCCTGCGCGCCCGCGGCCTTGACGAACTGCTCCTGCTTGATGAGGAACTCGGCCTCGCCGCTGTCGGTGATGCGAACCCAGTCGCCGAGGCGCATCGTGTGGATCGTCGTCGCGGCGTTGAACAGCGTGATCGTCGGCGCGTTCAGGGCGGTCTCCCGGATCGTCCAGAAGACGAGTCGCGGGTCGCCGGACGGTTTGTCGTCCCAGCGCACGAACGGTGCGCCGAGTCCCCACGACGCGTCCGGCAACCCGCTGAACTCGGCGAACACACCGTCGTTGTCCGCGTCGCCGAAGAGCGCGGAGAACCCCGCGGCGGGGAGCAGCGGGTGTGCGCTCGCGTTGCCGGCCGGCGTGACCGCGGTGAGGTCGAACGGGCGCAGCGTGCCGAGTCGGCCGAGGGCCGCGGTGTCGGTCGACGCGCTGTCGTAGCGCGGGAAGTAGAGCAGCGTCTTGTTCTGGCACGTCGCGCCGGTCGCGATGGCGCACAGCGTGATCGCGAGCATCGTGATGCGGATCGTCATCGTCGTCCTCCTCAAAGCCGATTCGGCCTCGTATCTCACCCCGCTGGTCTACCACGGCGGGCCGCTGGCGTGAAGCGTCCGCGGCGGGATCGCGCGCGGCGCCTCGAATGCGCTATCATGCGCGTCATGATGAGAACCCGGTTTCTCGCGCTGCTCGTCGGCGCGACGCTCGCATGCACCGCGTCCGCGCAGGTCTCTCGCGACGCTTCGATCGGCACATGGCCGTTCTTGGTCGGCAACATGGACGGCCAGATCCAGTCGCTCGTCGACACGAGCGTCGCCAACGGTCTCGACAGTGTCTACGTCAACGTCTTCCGCGCGAGCGGGCCGCGCACCGGCACGCTGTGGGTCGATGACGCCGCCGGCACGTGGAACGGCTCGTGGGGGCCCGTTCGCCCGAGCGGTACCGGGATCGATCTCGTCCGGCTGATCGCCGCGGCACACGCGAAGAACCTGCAGGTCGTCGCGGTGATCAAGTGCTTCGACACGTCGGTGTCGCCGAACGATCCGTCGCACCGGCAGTACCTGCTCGACGTGATCGACTACTTCGTGCGGTCCTACGACACGACCGGCAAGCCGATCTACGATCTCGACGGTGTCGCGCTCGACTACGTGCGCTTCGTGGGATCCAGCACGGCCAACCCCGCACCCGTCACCGCGTTCGTCGCCGACGTGAAGCAGCGGCTCGGCGCGCTCACGCTGCACGCCTACGTGCTCGCCGGCCGCTACACGCTCGACGGTCCGAACTACGACTCGGTGTTCAACAGCTACCAATCGGTGATCAACCAGAACACGTCGCAATACGGTCAGCACTGGGAGCAGCTCGCGCAGCACGTCGACGTGCTGCTGCCGATGGCCTACAGCGCCGACGGCACCATCTACCAGGGCTACGCGTCACACCTCGCGTACGTCCGTACCGCGACGCAGTACGCGCGCACCGCGTGCCAGCGGGCCGGCTACCCGAACCGGCGCGTCGTGACCGCGATCCGCTGCTGGACCGACTCGAGCGAGACCGCCACCGTGCAGAGCGTGGACGCGTCGGCGCGCGGCGCGATGCTCGGGGGCGGCGACGGCTACCAAGCGTTCCGCTACCGCACGATGCAGGCGGCGTGGTGGCCGGCGCTCGCACTCTATGCGGCGCCCGGGGCGAACCGACCCATTCCCGGACTGACCACGACCGTCGCCGGCATGGGTGTTCGCCTCGATGCGACCGCGTCGCGTGACAACGACGAGGCGCCCTCGGGATTGCGGATCCGGTTCGACTGGGACGGCGACGGCCGCTTCGACACGGCGCGTTCCACGCAGCAGACACCGACGTGGCTCGCGCGAAACCCCGGTACGTGGCGGATCGGCATGGAGGTCACCGACTCGACCGGCGTGTCCGGGGTCACGACGCGCGAGGTTCGCATCGGCGACCCGCTCCGGGGATCGCCGGGCACGGTATCGGCCGCCGCCGGCGGGAGCGTGCAATTCACGATCACGGCCGGGGCGGACGCCGCCGGCACGAGCTACGCGCTGTCCGGTGCGCTCGCCGGTTCGGTCCCGGGCACGCCGATCGCGCCGGGGTTCGTGCTGCCGCTCAACGTCGATGGATTGACGTGGGCGCTCGTCGCCGCCGCGAACACGCCGCTGTTCGCGAACTCGATCGGCGTGCTCGACGCGAGCGGCGGTGCGGTCGCGACACTCAACCTCGCGCCGGGCTTGGCCACCGCGTTGGTCGGACGCGTGATCCACGTCGCCGCCGCCGCGACGCAAAGCGCGTCGGGCGTCGTCTTCGTGACCAACGCCGCCGCGTTCCTCATCCTCCCGTAAGCTCGCCGCGGGCAGCCTCGGCCTCGGGCTCGTGCTCGGGCTCGGCGCTCTCCGGGGAGATGGGGAGCGATGTTTGCGTTTGGCGCGTCGGTCCTGCACCGTTTTTCGCGATGCGTGCGCTTGGCGCGACGATGCTGCACCTGAACCGCGTGGTTGGCCGGCTCTTGCCCACGCTTCGGTGCAACATCAGGGTGCCACCCGCAAGCATGTCGCTTGTGCGGTGCAGAATCCGCGCGCCAAGCGCAGTCAAACCCGACAAGGCCCGGTCTTCCCCCGAAAGCCCTCGATCCGGAGGCGGAGATTCGCGTCAATCCGCGACAGCGAGCTGTTCGGGTCAGTCGGGGCGTTCGAGGTCTTCGCGCGAGATGCCGAGGGCTTTCATGCGCCGGTAGAGCGTGGCCTTGTGGACGCCGAGTCGATCGGCGACCTGCGTGAGGTTGCCGTCGGCGGCGTGGAACGCGTCCTCGATCGCGTCGCGCGTGAGTTCGGCCGGCTTCGTCTCGACGTCGCGGGGAGCGGGGAGCCCGAGCGGCGGGGGGGCGGCTTGCGTCGGCGGCGCGACGTGGGAGAACGCGTCGGCCGCGTCGAGTTGGTAGGGGGTCTGCAGGAGTCCGCGGCGCTCTTCGAGCCATTCGGCAAACGCGTCGCGTCCGATGACCGGCCCGTCGGCCTCGACGAAGACGCGTTGGATCGCATTGCGCAGTTCGCGCACGTTCCCGGGCCAGGGGTAGCGCACGAGCAGTTCGAGCGCATCGTCGGTCAGGCGAACGACCGTCTTGCTCTCGTCGCGGTTGAGCGCGCCGAGGAAGTGCTCGACGAGCAGCGGGATGTCCTCGGTGCGTTCGCGCAGCGGCGGCAGGTGGACGCGCAGCACGCCGAGCCGGTGATAGAGATCGGCGCGGAACCGTCGCGTGCTGACCGCGAGTTCGAGCGGCACGTTCGTCGCTGCGATCACGCGGACGTCCACCGGGCGTTCGCGTTCGCCGCCGACCGGTGCGACGGTCCCCGTCTCGAGCACGCGGAGCAGTTTGGCCTGCGTCTGCATCGACATCTCGCCGACTTCGTCGAGAAACAGCGTGCCGCCGTCCGCCTGCTCGAAGAGGCCGCGATGGTCCTTCACGGCGCCAGTGAACGCGCCCTTCTGATGGCCGAACAGCTCGCTCTCGAGAATCTCGGTGGAGATCGCCGCGCAGTTGAGTGCGACGAGCGGACCGCGTGCGCGACGGCTGCGTTCGTGGAGCGCCTGCGCGACGAGCTCCTTGCCGGTGCCGGTCTCGCCGGTGATCACGACGGGCATGCCGACCGGGCCGTAGCGTTCGACCCTCCGGAAGACGTCGAGCATCGACGGGGCCGCCGCGACGAGGCCGCCGAAGCGAGTCGACTCGTCGCGGGGTTCGCGCTGCGCGTGCAGCGCGTCGGTGACGTCGTGCAACCGGAGCAACACGCTGTCCTCGTCACGCCGGGCGTGCACGAGAGCGCCGCGTCGCCGTCGACGCGCGTCGACGAACTCGATGCAGTAGTCGGTGACGGTCATGCCGCTCGCCCAGACCGCGTCGATCACCGGCACGAGGGGGTCGGCCGCATCGGCGAGGACGTCTGCGATCGCGCGCCCGGCGCACGCATCCGCCTCGAGGTCGTTCCACGCCGCGACGAACGGCGACACGTCGGCGACCCGCCAGCCGTCGTCACCGCGCCGGACGATCACGTCGGGAAACGGACTGCGGGCGGCGTGCGCTTCGCGGAACAGGTCGTCGAACGGTCGCGTCATCTCCGGTCCTCAGAAGAGCAGCAGTTGCTCGTTCGGCTTGCGGGCGTCGAGTGCGCCGCCGCACAGGCAGACGTAGGTGCCGCGTCGACGGCGTTCGCGCCGCGTCTGCACCGGTCCGAGCGTGACCGGCTTGCCGCAGGCGCGGCACCGCCACCGACTCTCGTCGCCGCGGGTGCGCGCGAGCCCGTCCACGTTCATCCGATGGCAGCGTTCCGGCGGGTAGCCGAGCTGCGCCATCGTCTCCTTCCACTCGGTGCCGTGCGGTGCGGCGCGGCCGCCGTGGCGGGCGCGGACGACCGCGTGCGCCAGTTCGTGCGCGAGCGTCGGCAGCAGTGCCTCGGGGTGACGCTCGAGCAGGAGCCGCGGGTTCAGGTCGATCTCGAACTCGCGCGGTACGTGGTCCGCGCGAATGCGGCGATAGGCGCACGTGCCGGCGCGCGTCCGCATCCGCGGGTTGAATCGGACCCGGATCCGGCGGCCGAGGTCGGTCGCGTCGACGCGATCGAGCAGGTCTCGGGTCGTCCGGTCCAGGGTCGTCTGATCCACGGTCACATCCGATCGATCGGTTCGATGCCGAGCAGGCGCAGGCCGTTGGCGAGCGTTTGCCGACACGCGACGAACAGCGCGAATCGCTGCTCCTTGATGCCGGCTTCGGCGTCCTTCACGCGCAGCACCTCGTTGGCGCGCGAGAACTGCCGCGCGAGGTCGAGCAAGTAGGCGGCGATCGCCGACGGCTCGTAGGTCGCCGCGGCCTTGCGCACCGCATCGTGGAAGCGGCCGATCTGCGCGGCGAGCTGGAACGCCTCGTCCTCCGGCAGGCGCGAGCCGTCCACCGCATCCGGCAACTCGGCCTCGGCGCGCGCGGCGATGCCGTTGATCCGCGCGTGCGCGTATTGGAGGTAAGGGCCGGTGTCGCCGCGAAAGCTCAGCGCCGCATCCCAGTCGAAGTGCACGTCCTTGATACGGCCGCGCGAGAGGTCGTTGAAGATGATCGCCGACTTGCCGATCTGCTCGGCGACCGCGTCCTCGTCCAGCCCCTCGGGGCGCTTCGTCACCTCTTCGCGGAGCGCGCGGAGCGCGCGCTCGTGGGCCTCGTCGAGCAGCGCGACGAGCGGCACCGCGCCGCCGGAGCGCGTCGACATCCCGTGCACGTGGCCGAACGGGACGTGCACGATGCGATCGTGGTAGGGCTTGCCGAGCTTCTCGCACAGCGCCGAGAGCTGCTTGAAGTGCAGCGACTGGGGCGCGCCGACGACGTAGAGCACGCGGTCGAAACCGAACGTGCGGTGGCGGTAGTCGATCGCCGCGAGGTCGCGCGTCAGGTAGAGCGTCGCGCCGTCGGCCTTCTTGAGCAGCGCGAAGCCGAGGTCGTCGCCGAGCGACACGCCCCACGCGCCGTCGGACACCTCGCCCACGCCGGCCGCCTCGACGTCGGCGAGCACGCCGTCCATCTTGTCGTTGAAGAACGCCTCGCCGGTGTAGTGGTCGAACGCGACGCCGAGGCGCGCGTAGACCGCCTTGAACTCGTCGAGCGACACCGTGCGGGCGTAGTCCCAGAACGCGCGTGCGTCCGCGTCGCCCGCCTCGAGCCGGCGGAAGTAGTCGCGTGCGGCCTCCTCGACCGACGGGTCCTCCTCCTTGAGCTTCGTCGCGCGCACGTATCGATCGACGAGCGCGAGGATCGGATCCGGGTCGTCGTCGGCCGGGCGCCCCCAGCGCTCGCAGCCCACCCACACGTAGCCGAACTGCGTGCCCCAGTCGCCGAGGTGGTTGATGCCGACGACCGGATGCCCGAGGAAGCGGAAGATCTTCGCGAGGCTCCACCCGATCAGCGTCGAGCGCAGGTGGCCGATGTGAAACGGCTTGGCGATGTTCGGCGACGAGTAGTCGACGACGACCACGTCGTCGTTGGGGGCCCCGGCGCCGTAGCGGTCGCCTTGCTCGAGGACCGACTGCACGGTGCGCGTGATGAACGCCGCGCGGTCGAAGCGGAAGTTCAGGAACGGACCGGTCGGCTCCACCGCGGCGAATCCGTCCGGAAGTGCAATGTCGTCGGCGAGCGCGCGGGCCAACTCGACCGGGTTCTTGCCGTCGCGCTTGGCGAGCGCGAAGCACGGAAACGCGAGGTCGCCGTGCGCGGGATTCTTCGGGAGGCCGACCATTCCGTCGACCTGCGGAGCCGGGAGACCGGTCGCGCGGGCGAGCGCCTCGACGAGGCTCGTGCGGAGTTCTTGCATCGGTGCGTTCGCCTACTTCTTCGGTTTGTTCACGTAGTAGCCGGCCGGCAGGATGATGTTGGGCGCGGCCGCCCAACCGTCGCGTCGCCGATCGCCGACGCCGATGAACTTGTTGTATTCGTCGCGGAAGATCGACTGCGCGCTGCCGAGGCGGTCGCGATACACGATCGTGTGCCCGCGCTGCTTCAACTGTTCGATCGTCTGCTCGGGCCAGCGGTCGCGTTCGAGCACGAGCTGGTCCGGGAACCACTGGTGGTGCATGCGGGGCGCCCACACGCACTGCGTCGGCTCCTGCCCGAGCAGGATGCGACGAAAGAGCACCTGCGCGACGGTGTTGATGATCGTGCGGCCGCCCGGGCTTCCGGTGATGACCTCGACCTTGCCGTTGCGCGAGAAGATCGACGGCGTCATCGACGAGAGCGGGCGTTTGCTCGAGTCCGGCAGGTTCGCGGCCGTGCCGATGTTGCCACGCGCATCGGTCATGCCGGCCTTCGCGTTGAAATCGCCGAGCTCGTTGTTGAGCAGGAAGCCCAGGCCACCGACGATGATCCCGCCGCCGAACTGCTGCTCGAGCGTGGTGGTGTTCGACACGGCCATGCCGTTGCGGTCGATCACCGAGAAGTGCGTCGTCTCGGTGCCGCCGGCCGGCACCGGCTCCGGCCAGAGGGTCCCGCTCTTCGTCGCACGGGCGAGGTCGATCGACTCCCGCATCGAATCGATGTGCTTCTGATTGAGCAGGTCGGCGACCGGGATCGCCGAGAAGTCGGGGTCGCCGAGATAGTGTGCACGGTCGCGGAACGCGCGGCGCATCGCCTCGGCGGTGATGTGGGCGACGATCGGCCCGACCGGGTCGATCGCGCCGAGTTGGTAGCCGGCGAGGATCCCGAGGATCTGCGGCACGGCGACGCCACCCGAACTCGGCGGCGGCATGCCGTAGAGTTCGCCGGTCGCGATCTCCGTGCGGATCGGCTTGCGCCACTTCGCGTCGTAGCGCGCGAAGTCGTTCGCACGGAGCAGGCCGCCGTTGTTCTCGACGTGTTGCGCGACCGCCTTCGCGATCCAGCCGGTGTAGAAGACGTCGGGCCCTTCGGTCGCGACTGCGCGCAGCACGCTCGCGAGCTCCGGCTGGACGAGTCGGGTGCCGGCCTCGATCGGGCGTCCCTGCGCATCGAAGAACAGGTTGCGCGTCGCCGGGTGCATCGCGAGCTTCTCGCGGTTGGCGTAGACGTCGGCCGCGAGCAGCGGCGGAACGACGAAACCCTTCTGCGCGAGGTCGATCGCCGGTTGCAGCAGCACGTTCCACGACCGCGAGCCGTACTTCTCGTGCGCGAGGTGCAGCCCGGCGATCGTGCCCGGCACGCCGACGAGCAGGAACGGGTCGCTGCGCTTCCTGCGGTCCAGCCCGCCGCGCTCGTCGAGGAAGACGTCGTGGTCGAATGCGAGCGGCGCGGTCTCGCGGTAGTCCACCGCGTCGACCTCACCCTCCGGCGTGTGGATGATCATGAAGCCGCCGCCGCCGATGTTGCCGGCTTGCGGATGGGTGACGGCGAGCGCGAACGCGGTCGCGATCGCCGCGTCGACGGCGTTTCCGCCCTCGGCGAGGATCCAGGCGCCGGCTCGCGACGCCGCCTCGTCGATCGAGACGACCATGCCGAGTTCCGACTCGACGCGTCGGCCCACGTCGAGCGTGATCTTCGGCGGCTCGAACTGCGGTGGCGCGATCTTCGACCGGACCTGCTCGCAGCCGGTCGGTACGATCAGCGCGGCGAGGGCGCAGGCGGCGGCGAGACGACGTCGGGCGGACAGTGGCATGGGCGATTCCTCGGCGCGGGACGGGGCGACGCGCGGCGGCGGGGCGTCGCTCGACTGAAGGTTATAGCCGCGGCGGGTGGGTTGCTCCAAGCCCGCCGCGGATGCCGATACCCTACGTGCCAGATGGGTTGAACGGGGCGGGGGCTCCGCTTAGCTTTCCGGGCGCGTCGGGCCGCGGTGGCCGTCGCGTCTGTCCGTGCTTGTTGGAGTGGGCCGTGCGCGTGATCCTGAAGTCGCAGCGCGAGATCGAAGCGATCCGACGAAGCGGTCGCCTCGCCCGCGAGGTGCTCGAGCACCTCGGGTCGATGGTGCGTCCGGGAATCACGACGCTGGAACTCGACGAGGAAGCGTATCGCCGCATCACCGCGGCCGGTGCGGTTCCGTCGCCGTTGAACTACAACGGCTACCCGAAGAGCATCTGCACGTCGATCAACGAAGTCGTCTGCCACGGCATTCCGGAGCGCCGCGCGCTTCGGGAGGGCGACATCATCAACATCGACGTGACCGCGAACCTCGAGGGCTTTCACGGCGACTGCTCGAAGACGTTCCTCGTCGGGGAGGTCTCGCCGGCCGCGGCGAAGCTCGTCGACGTGACGCGCGAGTGTCTCGATGCGGCGATCCGGATCGTCGCGCCGGACGTGCCGCTCGGCGAGATCGGCAACGTGATCCACGGGATCGCCGCCCGCCACGGCTACGGCGTCGTCGACGAGTTCTGCGGGCACGGCATCGGCCGCAACTTCCACGAGCCGCCGTCGATCTACCACTTCCGCAACGACCGCTCGAAGAAGCGGATGAAGCCCGGCATGGTCTTCACGATCGAGCCGATGATCAACGAGGGCGTCGCCGGCACCCGCGTCCTCGCCGACGGCTGGACCGCGATCACGCTCGACGAGAAGTTGAGCGCGCAGTTCGAGCACACGATCGCGGTCACGGACGACGGCCGCGACGTCCTGACGGCGCTCGACGGCGAATCCGCGACCTGGGCCTGATCCGCCCGCGTTGCGACCCGATCCCCGCGGCGGTAGACTGACTGACTCGGGGTCGAGGAGGTCTCGATGCGATTTGCGATCGGTGCGTTGCTGTTGGCCGCAGCGCTCGTCGTCGCGGTGCTGGCGCTCGTCGGCGACGGTGACGACGGGGGTAGCGTTCCGGGCGAGCCACCGCCAACCGTCACCGAACCGCCGATCGAGCCGCCCGTCGAGCCGGCGCCCGCCGACCCCGCGCCGGCGAAGCCGGGTGCGAGCGACCCGACGCCGACCACCGTGCCCGAGGCCGATCCGTCGCGACCCGTCGTGGCCAGCGCGTTCGAGGACGTGCCGATCGAGGGCGCGACGCTCCGGTTGTCCGGTTCGTCGGATGCCGCGCTCCGCACCGATCGATTCGGTCAGTTCGTCCTGCCGACGCACTGGGCCGGCGGATCGGCCGACGTGTCGGCACCCGGTTTCGGCGCCACGCGCGTCGACCTCGACGCGGACGGACGGGTGGTCGCGTCCGACGGCACGTCCCGTTGGATTCGCCTCGCGCCGGCTTCCTCGATTCGGGGCCGCGTCGTCGGGCCGGACGGAACGCCGCTCGACTGGGTCGCGGTGACGCTGGCGGTCGTGTTGCCGCGACCGAACGACGAGCCGGTCGCGAAGCGCTGGCCGCTGGCCGAGCGCGTCCTGTCGCGCGACGGCGGTGCGTTCGACATCGACGGGCTCGATCCCCGGGGGCGCTATCTCGTCGTCGCCCGGTTGTCCCGGATCGGCGTCGCGGCCGAATCCGACTGGAAGGCGACGGCCGAACCCGGCACCCGCCGGCCGATCCGCCTCGGCGGTGGGGGGGAAGCGCGCGTCGTCGTCGTCGATACCGCGGGCCGCCCGGTCACCGGCGCGAAGGCGACGCTCACCGGACGGCCCGACAGTTTTCCCGGCGGTGTGTCGGCGGACCCGGCAACGCGCGGCGTCGCGCGTCTGATGCGCGAGTTGCGCGTCGAGGTGTCGCGCGATGCCTTCTTCGCCCGCGTGAGCGGCGGTGGTTGGACCCACGAAGGGATGGGCGCCTACTTCCGCGATCTCCCGTCGGGGCGCTACACGCTGCGCATCGCCGCGCGTGGCTATGCCAGCTACACGACGGTGCTCGTCGTCGAGCGCGGGGGCGTCGTCGAGCACCTCGCGACACTCGAGGATGCGGCGGTCGCGTTCCGCGGGCTCGTCGTCGACGACAGCGACCAGCCGATCAAGGGCGCGCAGGTGCAGGTGCTGACGACCGGCTCGAGCTTCGCCGGCTACCGCACGACGGCGAGCGACGCGCAGGGCTACTTCGAGGTGCGCGGGCCGGAGGAGTGGCGGGCGCCGCTGCGCCTCTCGCTGGCCGCGACCGGGCACGAGAGCCGAACGCGTCTGGTCGGCCCGAACGAGCGGCAGGTCACCGTGCGCCTCGCTCGCCACGGCGCGATCTACGGCACGGTCGGGTTTCCGGGCCGTGGGGCCGAGGAGGTCGTGTTCACGTTTTCGCGAGCCGCCGCACCGCCGCTCGCGTTCGAGCGACGCCTCGACCTCCGCGGCGAGGCCGTGCGCTACCAGTGGGACTTGCCGCCGGGACGCTGGCGGGTGCGGATCAACTGCGCCGGCAAGCGCGAAGCGCGCCTCGACTTCGACGTCACACCGACCGGTGCGGTCGAACTTCCCGCGGTGACGTTGCAGCCGAAGTGACCGTCACGGACGGCGCAGGCGTCGCCCGCCGTCCACGACGAGCACGTGGCCGGTGACGAAGTCGGCCTCGATCAGGTAGCGGGCCGCGTGCGCGATCGACCCCTCGCCGCCGAACCGCTCGAGCAGTGCCGTGCGCGCGATGGCCTCGGATTCGGCGGCACTCGCATCGGCCGGCGGGAGCACCGGGCCGGGTGCGATCGCGTTCGCGCGCGCCTGTGGTGCCAGCGCCGTCGCGAGGGCGGTGGTCAACGCGGGGATTGCGGACTTCGCGAGGGAATACGGGACGCGGTCGAGGGCGGGAACCTCGGCGGCCGCGTCGCCGAGCAGCACGATCGAGCCGCCCGAGCGTCTCAGGTGTGGTGCTGCGCGTTGCGCGAGGAAGAACGGGGTCTCGAGGGTCGTCGAGAACGCGTTCTGCCAGTCGTCCGGCGTGACGTCGCCGAACGGCACGCGCGGGAACGCCGATGCGTTGAGGACGACGCCGTCGAGTTGCCCGCGGTCGGAGACGACGGCGTCGACGAGCGCCTCGGCGGCAGCGACGTCGGCGAGATCGGCGCGATACGGGGCCGCACGACCGTCGAGCTCGTCCACGACCGCACGCGCGCCGTCGACCGACGTGTGGTGGTGCACCGCGATCCACGCGCCGGCGCGCCCGAGTTCGAGGGCGACGGCGCGACCCAGCCGACGGCCGGCGCCGGTGACGAGGATCGTGCGGCCGTCGAGCGTCGTCATGCGGCCTCCGCGTCGACCGGCGTGAACCCGAGTTCGGCGAGACGTTCGAGCGCCCATTCGAGCTCGAGCGTGAGCCCTTGCACGACGTCGGTGCCGAACGCGCCGACGAGCGGCGTGTCGGGGAAGACGTGCCAGGTGTATGTCTCGACCGCGAACGCGGTGCACGGCGTGCGTTCGACGAGCACGCCGAGGAAGTCCGCCGTCTCGTCGCGGGTCGTCCGGAAGCCCGGTCCGCCGGCGCCGAACAGCGGCAGGTGGAAGTGGCTCCGGATCTCGTCGAGTGCGTCGAGCGTCGTCGCGTCGAGGTCGGCGAATCCGACGAGGTCCGCGAGTCGCAGTGCCACCGAGCCGTCGTGTGCGCGGCCCCATGTCTGATGGAGGAAACGCGGCTCGTCGAGCGCGGCGAGGAATCGTCGGCCGGCGACGTTGGTCGACGGATCGACGATCCGGGGGCAGCACGAGACGTTCGCCTTGCCGACCGCGACGCCGACGCCGGACAGCGCGTCCACGGTATCGGCGGGGGTCTCGAACGCGACGCTCAGGTGGCACGCGTCGAGCGTGACCGGCAGGTGCGTTCGTACCGCGTCCAGCGCGTCGGCACCGCGGCGCTCGGCGGCGGGCAGCACGTGGTCCGCGTAGAACGCGACCGTCGAGGCGCGGTCGTCCATCGTCGTGTCCGGTTCGGGTTCGGGCGCGAGCGTGAGGTGGCGCCCGCGCGCGTCGGCGAGCTGCGCGAGCGCGACGGCCGCGTCGACGAGATGCCGAGCCATCCGATCACGGATCTCTGGAGTGTCGCCGTGCGGTCGATAGCCACCCGCGACGGTGCTGATCGCGAGCGATTGCCCTTCGTCGACGAGGTCACAGCCGATCTCGGCGATCGCGAGTGTCGCGGCGAGGCGCTGCGGATCGCGCCAGTCGGGGCGGTAGACGTCGTCCTTCACACGCTCGGCCTGGAAGTCGCCGAGCGGGAACGCGTTGATGCCGAACGTGTAGAGGCCGCGTTCGTCGAGCCCGTCGCGGAGCGCGCGTCGCGCATCGGGCGATGCGAGGCGGTCGGCGAGGCTCTTGCCGAGGCGCAGGTCGATGCCCATTCGATCGACGTCGAGGCGCTCCCGCACCGGAACGGTGATCGCGTCGAGATACGTGTAGACGTCGCGCAGCCGTTCGGCGCGGTGCACGTTCGTCGAGTAGCCGAGGTCGAGGTGGCGCGTGCCGTCGGTCAGGCGCGGCATCGGGTGCGTGCGCTCCCGCGGATCAGCGGTCGCGAACCGTGTTGAGCAGGCTCAGGAACTCCGCGTTGCTCTCGGTCTTCTCGATCTTGCTGACGAGCGCCTCCATCGCGCCTTCGACCTTCCGGTCGGCGAGGATGCGTCGGAGCAGGTTGACCTGTTCCTGCACCTCTTCGGTGCGCATCTTCTCTTCCTTGCGCGTGCCGGACTTGTGGATGTCGATCGCGGGCCAGACGCGCTTCTCGGCGAGCGGGCGATGCAACACGAGTTCCATGTTGCCGGTGCCCTTGAACTCCTCGAAGATCACCTGGTCCATCCGGCTGCCGGTATCGATCAGCGCGGTCGCGATGATCGTCAGGCTGCCGCCCTCTTCGCACTTGCGCGCCGCGCCGAAGAACTCGCGCGGCTTCTGCATCGTCTTGGCGTCGAGGCCGCCGGAGAGCGTGCGGCCGCTGCCGCGTTGTTCGACGTTGTAGGCGCGCGCCATCCGCGTGAGGCTGTCGAGCAGGATCACGACGTCCTCGCCCGCTTCGACCATCCGCCGCGCGCGTTCGAGCACGATCTCCGCGACGCGGACGTGCTTGCGCGTCATCTCGTCGTTCGACGACGCGATGACTTCGGCACCGGTCGACCGTCGCATGTCGGTGACCTCTTCGGGGCGCTCGTCGATCAGCACGATCATCAGGTGGCACTCGGGGTGCACCTGCTGGACCGCGAGTGCGAGCTTCTGCAGCAGCACCGTCTTGCCGGTGCGCGGCGGCGCGACGATCAGGCCGCGCTGCCCCTTGCCGATCGGTGCGACGAGGTCGAGGATGCGCATGCTGATGTCGCCGGTCTCGTCGATGCGCAACCGCTCGATCGGATCGATGCACGTGAGGCGTTGGAACGGCTCGCGTCGCGCGTATTCCTCCGGCGTCGCGCCGTCGGCCTCGACGATTTCCTTGAGCTGCAGGCCCTTCGAGCGATTGCGTCCCGGTGCGGCGTAGCCGCGGATGAACGATCCCTCGCGCAACTGGTGCTGCCGGATGATGTGCGTCGACACGAAGACGTCTTCGCCGTCGGGCTGATACTCGTTTTCCTTCGCGCGGAGGAAGCCGAAGCCGTCCGGGAGGACTTCGAGGATCCCGACGACCGGTTCGAGCAGCGACGGATCGACCGGCTCGTTGTCGGCCTGGGGCGCGCCGTTGCGGTTCGGGTTGCCGCCGCGGTTGCCGCGCTTCTTCTTGCGTTGGCGGTTCTTGCCGCGGTTGCCGCCGGAGCGACCGCCGCCGCCACCACCACCGCCGCCGCGGTTCTTCTGTGCGGTGCCACCACCGCCGCCACCACTGCGCTTGCGCGGTCGATCTGCCGAGGAACGTGACTTTGCCACGGGCTCTACGGTCTCCACCAGGGGCGGGCATGGTCCGACGTCTCGGCCCGGAGGGCGTACGGCGACGGACGACCCGAAATCGTGATTGGCGTCTCGCGCGCTGCGCTCGACGCCCCGACATGTTCTGTTCCTGCCTTCGTGCCGATCCCGTCGTCCGCGCCACCCGCGTCAATCAACGCTTCGCGAACCCGAATCGGACAACCTCGCGCGCCGTCACGGTGTGCCCGTCACGATGCGCCCCGACGTGTCCTCCGCGGCTTCGTGTGGTTCCCCCTCCCCGGGTGAACCGTCGCGGTGGACGACGCCTACCTCATTCCCCGGTCACCGACGGCATCCTCTCGGATGGCCGATCGCGACCGTTCGGCTTCGCGCCCGACACGAGTCGGCGGCAGGTGAGCAAGTGCCCGGGGCGAAACGATCTTCAACGTCCCCGGCGCCCGGCCGTTCACCGCCGAGCACCGCGAGTCGGTCCGTAACCAGACCGAATCCTCCGATTTCGCCCTCGTTCCGATCCACCGGGTGATCCAGGGGGCGCGGTGAGCGCTGCGAAATGCGGGGGTCACCAAGCGAGCGGGGCTCAGAGCTCCGCGCTACCCGCGAGCGGGTGGTGACCGATGAAGACGCCGAGAGAATAGCAAGCCGTTACGGTTTATCAACCGATCGGCTGATGAAAACTTCCGTGTTCTCGGTCTGTTGAAAGCCTAACACGCCCCGCAGCGCGGGGACACGGCATTTCCCAAAACTGCGTCAGCGGTCGGATTTCCGCTGTTTCGAGGCCCGAATGACCCGCACCACGCACCCCTGGCTCATCAACTCCCTGTAGGCGGCCTGGATCCGGTAGACCCCGGGCGCCTGCGCGACGAAACGGCACTGACCGTCGATCGAGACGTCTTCGCGAGGGGCGATCATCCACGCCAGGTCGGCCGCGGCCGCCCGGATCCGCGACCCGTCGGTGTAGCCGATGAAGACGTCCAGTTGGACCGGCTCGCCGGGTCGCACGAGGGCGCTCGGGCACGTCAGAACCACCTCGCGGATGCGCTTCTCGAGCTTGTTTCGCTTGCTCCAGATGAACGCGATCCGCTCGAACGGGACGACCAGACGCTGCCAGTGCCCCTCGAGCGGCTTCCAGCCGTGGCCGGAGGCGCGGCGCACCCGGACGGCCTCGACGGCGTCGCGCAGCCGCTCGAAGGAGCGGTCGACGTGGCTGCGGAACGCCGGTTTCTCGGCGTATCGCCGATAGTCGATCGGAACGATCCCGAACGTGTGTGTCGCGCCGGCGAGTTGCGCGAGCGCGTCGATCAACTCGCGGTCGGGCTGGGTGTCGGCGCAGTGCGTCATCGCGGCGCCGTAGAGGCCGTTGGCCGGGGCGAGGAGCTTCAGGCGCAGCGCGTTGACCTCGCGTGCCTGGGCCGGGTTCTGCGGGCCGACCTGTTGCGGCGCCGCGGCCGGGGCGAACGACGAAGCGACGAGGAGTGCGGTGATCGCGAACGGTGCCCGTTTCATACGAAAATGCCCCCATTGAGCGCGCGGAGACGGAGCGTCCGCGTCGCGTGGATATCCGGTGAACACCCGTGGCCGAAAGTAGTTACGCGTGACTGCGTGTGGTCCATTATAGGAAGTGGGTCGCCACCCACGGTGGCATTTCTCGTGGACGAAAAGTGATTGGCTCGGCAAAGCCGGCCGTGACCTGGAGCGGATCGACGATGGCGGAGTCCCACGAGTCTCGAAGCGAGCCGTTCGCGGCCTCCGCGGTCGTGATGGTGCGTCCGGCCGCGTTCGGGAGCAATCCCGAGACCGCGCTGAGCAACGTGTTCCAGAACGTGGGCGCCGGCGATGACATCGCGCGGCGCGCGCGGGCCGAGTTCGACGGCGCGGTCTCGGCGCTGCGCGATGCGGGGGTTCACGTCACGGTGTTCGACGAGCCCGCCGACGCGGGGCTCCCGGATGCCGTGTTCCCGAACAACTGGCTGGGGCTCGACTCCGACGGCACCGTCGTCCTCTTTCCGATGGCGGTGCCGAGCCGGCGCGGCGAGCGGCGGTCGGCGATTCTCGAAGGGATCGCGGCCGACGGCTTCGCGCTCGGCGAGACCGTGGACCTCACCGAACTCGAACGCGATGACACCTACCTCGAGGGCACCGGCAGCCTCGTGCTCGATCGGCCGCGTCGCATCGGCTTCGCATGCCTGTCGCTGCGCACGCACCCCGATGCGATCGACGCGTACGAGCGCCGCTTCGGCTACCGGATCGTCCGCTTCGAGGCGTCGCTCGACGACGTCGCGATCTACCACACGAACGTCATGCTCGCGCTTGGTCGGGACTTCGCGCTCGTCGGCCTCGACACCGTCGTCGCGGGCGATCGGGCGCGCGTGCGCGAGGCGCTCGCGGCGACGGATCGCACGATCTTCGCGTTGACCCACGACCAGGTCCGACGGTTTGCCGGCAACGTGCTCGAGCTGCGCGATGCCGACGGGGGCCGCGTCCTCGCCGCGTCGCAGTCGGCGTGGGAAGCACTCACCGACGAGCAGCGCGGTTGGCTCGGCGAGCGGACGACGCCGGTCGTGATCCCGATTCCGACGATCGAGACCCACGGCGGCGGCAGCGTCCGGTGTATGCTGGCGGAGAACTTCCTTCCCCGAACGGATCGGAGGCCGTGATGACATCGACCGCGAGTCGCACCCGGGACTACATCGACCTGCACGACCGCTACGGCGCGCACAACTACAAGCCGCTGCCGGTCGTCATCGAGAAGGCCGAGGGCGTGTGGGTCGAGGACGTCGACGGTCGCCGCTACATGGACATGCTCGCGGCCTACTCGGCCGTGAACCAGGGGCACCGTCACCCGAAGCTGCTCGCGGCGATGCGGGCGCAGCTCGACCGCTGCACGCTGACGTCCCGTGCGTTCCACAACGACCAGCTCCCGCGTTTCGTCGAGCGCATCGCCGGGCTGACCGGCCTCGACGCGGTGCTGCCGATGAACTCCGGCACCGAGGCGGTGGAGACCGCGGTCAAGGCCGCACGCAAGTGGGGCTACGAGGTCAAGGGCGTCGCGCCCGACCGCGCCGAGATCATCTGCGTCGAGAACAACTTCCACGGCCGCACGATCACCGTCGTGAGCTTCTCGACGGACGCGCAATACCGCGACGGATTCGGTCCGTTCACGCCGGGCTTCACGCTCGTGCCGTACGGCGACGCCGACGCGCTCGCAAACGCGATCACCGAGAACACGGTCGGCTTCCTCGTCGAACCGATCCAGGCCGAGGGCGGCGTGATCGTCCCGCCCGACGGCTACCTGAAGCGCGTCGAGTCGATCCTGCGCGAGCACAACGTGCTCTTCATGGTCGACGAGATCCAGACCGGCCTCGGGCGCTGCGGCCACATGTGGGCGCACCAGCACGAGGGCGTGTCGCCCGACGTGGTCGTGATGGGCAAGGCGCTGTCCGGCGGGTTCTATCCGGTTTCCGCGGTCGCCGCCCGCCGCGAGGTGATGGACGTCTTCCGTCCCGGCGATCACGGCTCGACGTTCGGCGGCAACCCGCTCGGGTGCGCGGTCGCGCTGGCGGCACTCGACGTGATCGAAGAGGAGGGGCTCGTCGAACGGTCGGCGCGCCTCGGCGATGCGTTCCGCGCGCGCCTCGCGAAGCTCGAGAGCCCATTCGTCAAGGAGATCCGCGGCCGCGGCCTCCTCACCGGCGTCGAGGTCACCGACGACATCGGCAACGCCTACCCGTTCTGCAAGCGCCTGATGGACGAGGGCGTTCTGTGCAAGGACACCCACGACACCGCGATCCGCTTCGCGCCGCCGCTGGTCATCACCGACCAGGAACTCGACTGGGCGCTCGAGCGGATCGAACGCGTGTTGATGGCGGACCCGCGGGGGTGACGCGACGGGCCGTTCGGGGGTGTGGCAGCCCCTGCTCCCTCGAAGAGGCGTCCCGTCGCGAGCACGAGGGCGGCGCGTGATGCATCGGCGCCGGGCCGCGGCCGGAGAGTCGGGGGAGAGATGGTGCGCGAATGTGCTCGCGCCTATATCGGTCGCAAGGGCTACCACACCCCCGAACTCGCGTGCGGCCCGCGGGTCGCATCGATCGCCGATGCACCCGAGTACGGCGCCGCGTGGCTAGCGCGTTCGCTCGTAGACGATTACGTAGTAGGGTGCGAAGCCGCGGCGTTTGATCTCGGTCGTCTCGCGGATGGCGATGCTCGCTGGCGTGTCGGTGGGGATGGCTGGCTGGTTGTCCCAGGCGGTGATCAGCGCGATCGTGCCGACCGGCGCGGTTGCGAGCGATTCGAGGTGACCGGTTCGGATCGACGTCGCCGCCGGGTCGCCTTCGAGCAGTAGCTCCGGGTAGGGCGAGTTGCTGACCAAGGCGCGCGCCGGGCTGGGTGCGCCGAGGTCGCGCGCGACTCCGACGGCGGCCTCGACCGCGCGGTAGTGCGGATCGCTGAGCGTGTGGTAGGTGGCGACGTGTGCGGCGGCCCACACGACGCTCACGGCGATCGGCCAGGCGAGGCGGATCGGGCGGGATCCGCGCGACCGTCGCCACGCATCGAACGCGACGAGCCCCGCGGCGGCCGCGACCGCGACGGCGGGCGCGATCGACGCGAAGAAGCGGTGGTAGCCGCCGGTGCGGAAGAAGCCGCCGCCCCACAACACCGACTGGAGCACGTAGAACGCGGCGACGTAGGCGGGGGCGAACCACGCGCCGCGTCGCCACAGCGCGATGCACCCGACGATCGCGAGTGCCGCGATGACCGGTCCGTGGATCTCCCAGCAGAGGCCGATGTACCGAAACGGCGAGCCGGAGCCGTAGGCCGAGTTCTCGGCGTTGATGAAGACGTTGTCGGTCAGCAGCGCGAACGGTTGCGAGAAGCCCGTGCGCGCCGCGCAGCCGAGGTTCCAGAGAAACGGGAACGCGCCGAGCAGCGCGAGTGAGACGAGCGTCGACCGCCACGACCGCGCGTCGCGTCGCGCCGTCACGACGATCCAGGCCGCCGCGACGACGAGCATCGGGATCGCTTCGAGGCGCGAGATCGCGCCCCACGACATCGCGAGCGCACCGAGTCCGATCCGTCCGCGCTCGAACGCGAGGATCGCGAGCGCGAGCGACAGCGCGAACACCGTCTCGGTCAATGCGCCGTCGGCGAGGTGGAACGCGTAGGGTTGGAACACGCACGCGGCGAACGCGAACATCGACGCGCGGGGGCCGAAGCGGCGACAGGCGGCCGCACAGGCGAGGCCCGCGGCGAGCGTCAGCAGCGCCGAGAATGCGCGCGAGCCGACGAACCCGAGCTGCGCGGGGAGTACGTGCAACACGGTGAAGCCCGGGCGGCCCCAGATGTTGAGCAGGAGCGCCGGTTCGTGCAGTGCGTCGCGTGCGATCAGGTAGTGCGCGACGTCGTCGTCGTGGTAGGGGCACGGCAACAGCGCGATGCACGCGGTCACCGCGATCGCGTAGACGAGCGCGAGGCGAGCGAGCGTCACGACCGGGCCGTGCCGCGCCAGAACGCGTCGGTCGGGTTGTGGCCGCCGCCGAGCGCGTGGCCGGACCGGATCGCGCCCGTGACGAACGCCTTTGCTGCGCGGGCGGCGTCGACGACGTCGTCGCCCGCCGCGAGCCGCGTCGCGAGTGCCGCCGCGAACGTGCAGCCCGTGCCGTGCGTCGCGGTCGAGTCGATCCACGTGCCGTCGAGCACCGTGACGTCGTTTGCGGTGACGACCACGTCCGTCGCCGGCGCGCTCGGGAGGTGGCCGCCCTTGACGACCGCTGCCGCCGCGCCGCGTGCGACGAGCGCGCGGCCGGCGTCGATTGCGTCGTCCACGCGCTCGATCGAGCGTCCGGTCAGGCGTTCGGCTTCGTGCCGGTTCGGCGTGACGACCGTCGCGTGGCGAAGCAGTCGGTCGCGAAGCGCTTCGACGGCATCGGCCGCGAGGAGTGCATGGCCGCCCTTGGCGATCATCACCGGGTCGACGACGACCGGGCACGCCGCGCTCGCGATTCGCGACGCGACGACGTCGATCGTCGCCGCGTTGGAGAGCATCCCGGTCTTGATCGCGCGCACGTCGAAGTCGTCGAGCACCGCGTCGATCTGCGCGACGATCGCGTCGGGCGGCAGGTCCCACGCGCCGCGGACGCCGCGTGTGTTCTGCGCCGTGACCGCGGTGATCGCCGTCGTCGCGTAGCCGCCGTTGGCGTGGATCGCCTTCAGGTCGGCCTGGATGCCGGCACCCGCGCCCGAGTCCGATCCCGCGATCGACAGGACGACGGGCGGTGGGCGCATCGTGCGACTACTCCTCGGCGAGGCTGCGCACGAGCAGACCGGAGCGGAGCTTCGGCTCGAACCACGTCGACTTGGGCGGCATCACCTCGCCCGAGTCGGCGACGCGCATCAGCTGGTCGATCGACGTCGGGTGCAGTGCGAACGCCACGGCGCCCCCGGCGTTCACGCGCCGCTCGAGTTCCGCGGTGCCGCGAATCCCGCCGACGAAGTCGATGCGCTTGTCGGTGCGCGGGTCGTCGATCCCGAAGAGCGGGCCGATCACGTTGTCCTGCAGGATCGCGACGTCGAGGCTTCGCACCGGGTCGTCCTCGGGGAACGTGCCCGGCTTCGCGACGAGGTCGTACCACACGCCGCGGAAGTACATCCCGAACATCTTCGGACGGTCGGGCGCGGGAACCGCGGACTCCGAGACCGTGAAGCGCTCTTCGATCTCGGCGATCAACTCGTCCGGGTCGGCGTCGCACCACTCGAGGATCACGCGGTTGTAGTCGAGGATCTTCAGCTGGTCGTGGGGGAAGAACACCGCGAGGAAGTGGTTGTAGACCTCCTGGCCGGTGTGGCTCGGGTTCGCGTCGCGCCGTTGCTTCCCGACGCGCGCGGCCGATGCGCTGCGGTGGTGGCCGTCGGCGACGTAGGTCGCGGGGATCTCGGCGAACATCGCGACGAGCTGCTGGATGCGCGCCGGATCGAGGATCGTCCAGACGGTGTGGCGAATGCCGTCGGCCGCGGTGAAGTCGTAGAGCGGCTTGCCGGCGCGCACCTCGTTCACGAGCGCGTCGATGTCGGCGCGCGCTTCGTAGGTGAGAAACACCGGCCCGGCGTTGATGTTCACGGTGTCGACGTGACGGGTCCGGTCGTCTTCCTTGTCCGGTCGCGTGAACTCGTGCTTCTTGATCCGGTCGTTCTCGTACTCCTCGACGCTCGCGCCGGCGACGATGCCCGCCTGCACGTGGCCGTTCCAGTCCTGCTGGTAGACGTAGAGCGCCGGCGCGGCCTCCTGTACGAGCCACCCCTCGTCGACCATGCGGCGGAAGTTGGCGGCGCCGGTCGCGTAGACCGAGTCGTCGTAGAGGTTCACGCCGGGATCGAGGTCGATCTCCGGTTTCGTGACGTGCAGAAAGCTGTGCGGATTGCCGTCCGCCATCGCGCGCGCCTCGGCGCTGTCGAGAACGTCGTACGGGGGGCTCGCGATCTGCTCGACCAGATCGGGACGCGGGCGCAGCGCGCGGAACGGTTTGATCTCGCTCATGGCTTCCTCGAGGACTATGCTGGGTGTCGCGGGCGCAATCCCGCGACCCACCCTATAGCACGAACCGCGCACGGAAGGGGCGCGCCGATGACGCGGCGGTATCGATCGTTCGAGATTCAGGGCGTCCCGCACCACCTGGACGAGGCGCCGGACGTGCGTGCGCGCGACCTCGACCGCGGCGAGGCGACGGTCGTGCGCGAGGACACGGGGGAGACCTACGCGCTCCGCGCGGCGGACTTGAACATCGCGTTGCCCGCGTCGGTGCCGCCGATCGAGCCCGAGCGGCGCGTCGACCTGCGGTGCGTGATGGAGCGGGGCATCGAACTCGACTACGCCGACATCGACATCGTCGAGTTGATCGAGATCGCGCGGCGCCACGCGCTGCTCCGGGAGGCACGCGCATGATCGCGACGACGCGGGAGCCGCTGCTCGCGAAGATCCGTGGCGAGGGGATCGAGATCGGCGCGCTCGATGCGCCGATCGAACTCGCCGACGCCACGGTGCGCTACGTCGACGTGCTCACGCGCGAGGAGTGCCTGCGCCACTACCCCGAGTTGCCGCACCACGACCGCGTGATCGAGCCGGACATCATCGCCGCGGCCGACGACCTGTCGGTGATCGACGACGCCTCGCAGGACTTCATCCTCGCGTCCCACCTGCTCGAACACATGGCGGACCCGATCGGCACGCTCGTCGGGTTTCGGCGCGTGTTGAAGCCGGGTGGCCTGCTCTTTCTCGTGCTGCCCGACAAGCGCCATACGTTCGACCGGCCGCGCGAGCGGACGACGCTCGATCACCTGATCGCGGACCACCGGGAACCGCCGGGCCATCCGGCGCGCGACCGTCGCGACTTCGACGCGTATCGCGACTGGGCGCGGATCTCGAAGTCGTTCGCGCGCGACGACCAGATCGACTTCTGGGCCGAGATGCTCCAGCGGGCACGCTACAACGTCCACTTTCACTGCTGGATTCCCGAGGACGTGCACGAGCTGTTCGCGTGGCTCCGCGAGTCCGGCACCGCGCCGTTCGAACTGGTCGAGGAGGCGCGCCCGAAGGACGGTTGGGAGTTCGCGATGCTGATGCGGCGGGTCGACGGATGAGGCGTGTCGCGATCGTGATCGTGCTCGCATGCCTGGCCGGCTGCGGCGACGGACCCGGCTCGACGAGCGACCAGGGTCGGCCTCCGCGCGCGGCCGTCGGCGGGCCGAGCGTGCTCGTCGTCTATCACTCGGTGACGAAGAACACCGCGACGATGGCGGAGGCGGTTGCCGAGGGCGTGCGGCGTGCGCCGGGGGTCGCGGTCGTCGTTCGTGCGGCGGCCGACGTGACGCGCGAGGACCTCGACGCGGCCGAGGGGCTCGTGCTCGGCGGGCCCACGTGGTACGGCAATCTCCCGGGTGCGATGAAGGTCCACCTCGACACGTGGGCGTGGAAGTGGCGGGTCGACCTGACCGACAAGGTCGGCGGCGCGTTCGCGACCGGCGGCAACACGACCGGCGGCAAGGAGCACGTGATCCAGTCGCTCCTGCTCTACATGATGCACAACCGGATGATCGTCGTCGGGCCGACCTACGAGACGCCGACGATGCAATACGGACAGATGGGCGCGTCGGCGGTCACCGGTTCGCACGATCCGGGCGTGGACGACGACGAACTGGGCGATGCGCGTGTGCTCGGCGAGCGCGTCGCACGCGTGATGCAGCGTCTCTGGCGTGATCCGGTTGCCGCGCCCCGCGGCGGCGGATAGCATTCGGTCCGAGTTCCCGACCCGTCGAAGAGGAGTCCGATGAAGCACTGGTGTGCCGTTGCCGCGCTCGCGATCGCGGCGGCCGTTCTGTTCGGATCGTCGCGGTCCGATACGCCGTCGCCCGATGGCGGCGACTGGCCGATGTGGGGCGGTGGCGCCGACCGCAACATGGTCGCGTCCGCGACCGGGCTCCCGACGAAGTGGCGGGAGAAGGGCGACCCGCAACTGAAGTGGACCGCGGCGCTCGGAACGATGACCTACGGCAACCCGGTCGTCGCCGGGGGGCGTGTGTTCGTCGGCACGAACAACGGCCAGCCGCGCGACGAGGACGTCGACGGCGACCGTGGCGTGCTGATGTGCTTCGCCGAGAAGGACGGCGCGTTCCTGTGGCAGGCGGTGCACGACAAGCTCGAGACCGGCAACGCGGAAGACTGGGCCGAGATCGGCATCTGCTCGACGCCGTGCGTCGTCGGGGATCGCGTCTACTACGTGAACAACCGCGCGGAGCTCGTCTGCTGCGATGCGGCGGGCTTCACCGACGGCGAGAACGACGGGCCGTTCGCCGACGAGACGCGCACCGGTGCCCGCGACGCGGACTTCGTCTGGTTCGTCGACATGCGCAAGCTCGGCGTCACGCCGTTTCAGGCGTCGGCGTCGTCGCCGCTCGTCGTCGGCGACCTCGTGTTCGTCGTCACCGGTCACGGCGTCGACGAGACGACGCACAAGATCAAGAACCCCGACGCGCCGAGCTTCCTCGCGGTCAACCGCAACACCGGCGCGATCGTCTGGCAGGACGCGTCGCCGGGCGCGAAGATCCTCGAAGGCCAGTGGGGCTCCGCCGCGCACGCGGTCGTCGACGGCGTCGCGCAGGTCGTGTTCCCCGGCGGGGACGGCTGGGTCTACGCGTTCGAGCCGGCGACCGGCAAGCCGCTGTGGCGCTTCGACTGCAAGGCGCACGAGGCGGGCGACAAGAAGACGCGCAACCAGATCGTCGCGACGCCGGTCTTCGCCGGCAACCGCGTCATCGTCGCGGTCGGCCCGAACCCCGAGGGGGGCGGCGGCCCGGGTTGTCTGTGCGCGATCGACGCGACCAAGCGGGGTGACATCACCGAGAGCGGCGCCGCGTGGCGCTTGGCGAAGGAGTTCGGTGCGAGTATCTCGACCGTCGCGGTGCACGAGGGGCTCGTGTTCGCGGCCGAACTCGACGGATTCGTCGGGTGTGTCGATCTCGCGACCGGCAAGCGCATCTGGCGCCACGACATGTTCGCGACCGTATGGGGTTCTCCGCTGGTCGCCGACGGCAAACTCTACGTGCGCAACGAGGACGGCGACGTCGTCGTGATGCAGGCCGGCCGCGAGAAGAAGGTCCTCGCGACGAACACGCTGCCCGGTCTGTCGCACGGCACCGTCGTCGCATCGAACGGCGTGCTGTTCGTCGCCGGCAATGACATGCTCTACGCGCTCGCGTCGAAGCGCGCGAACGACTGACGAGGGGAGTGCGCACGATGCGCGGATTCGGAATCGGGGCGCTGATCGCCCTCGTGTCGGCGTCGGCCGGCGCGCAGCAGTGGACGAGTTGGCGCGGCGAAAACCGCGACGCGAAGGTGACGTTCGCGGTGCCGTCGTCGTGGCCGAAGGCGCTCGAGAAGGGCTGGTCGGTCGAGGTCGGCACCGGGCACGCGACGCCGGCGCTCTTGGACGGGAAGCTCTACGTCCACGCGCGCCAGGGCGACGACGAGGTCGCACTCTGCCTCGACGCGGCGACCGGGAAGACGCTCTGGCGCGACGCGTATCCGGTCTCCTACACGATGGACCCGACCGCGACCGAGCACGGCAAGGGGCCGAAGTCGTCCGTGGCGCTGAGCGACGGCAAGATGGTCACGTTCGGCATCACCGGCGTGATGACGTGCTACGAAACGAAGGACGGCACGAAGGTGTGGCGCCGCGATTTCCTCGAGGAGTTCAAGGCGACGTGCCCGCAGTACGGCGTCGCGATGTCGCCGCTCGTCGAGAAGGGCGTCGTCTACGCGCACATCGGCGGCGACAAGAAGGGGGCGATCGTCGCGCTCGATCTCGCGACCGGCAAGGCGAAGTGGCGCTGGGACGGCGATGGCCCCGGCTACTCGTCGCCGATCATCCGCACGATCGGCGGGCGGCGACAGTTGATCACGCAGACGCAGTTCTACGCGGTCGGGCTCGCACCCGAGGACGGGTCCGTGCTGTGGCAGCTCGAGTACAAGACCAACTACGATCAGAACTCGGTGTCGCCGGTCGTGTACGGCAACACGGTCGTGATGTCGGGATTCCAGCTCGGCACGACCGCGCACGACGTGACCGGTGACGAGGCGAAGCTCGTGTGGGACACGTCGAAGGTGTCGATGTACATGAGCACGCCGATCGTCAAAGGCGATCTCGTCTACGGCTTCAGCCAGAAGCGACGCGGGCAGTTCTTCTGCCTCGACGCGAAGACCGGGGACGTCGTGTGGCGCGGTGACGGACGGCAGGGCGAGAACGCCGCGCTCGTCGACGCGGGCGACGTGTTTCTCGCGGTGACGACCGAGTCCGAACTCGTCGCGTTCAAGGCGACCGACGAGGACTATGCGGAGCTCGCGCGCTACGAGGTCGCCGAGACGCCGATCTGGGCCCACCCGGTCGTCGCCGGCAAGCGCATCTTCATCAAGGACGAGAACCACCTCACCGAGTGGAAGCTGCCATAGGCAGCGGTACGGGAGACGACCGATGGCGACGCTACGCACGGTGATGAAGGAACTCGAAGCGCTCGGGACCGAGCAGACGCGCAAGACGTTCGTGCGGCACGGCGCCGATCCCGACAAGATGTTCGGCGTGCGCGTGGGGGACCTGAAGAAGGTGCTCAAGACGATCAAGGGCGATCAGCAGCTCGCGCTCGATCTCTACGCCACCGGCAACTACGACGCGATGTATCTCGCCGGTCTCGCGGCCGACGGCGCGCAGATGACGAAGAAGCAGCTCGACGACTGGGCGAAGCAAGCGTCGTGGCAGATGATCGCCGAGTATTCGGTGCCCGGCGTCGCCGCCGAGAGTGCGCACGGGCCGGCGCTCGCAGCGAAGTGGATCGACGCGAAGAAGGAACTCGTGCAGGCCGCGGGCTGGGCGACGTGGGCCGCGATCGCGTCCGTATCCGCCGACGATGACTTGGACCTCGATCGGTATCGCGAACTGCTCGATCGGGTCGGCGACCGAATCGACGACGCACCGAACCGGGTGCGCTACACGATGAACGGTTTCGTCATCGCGGTCGGCTGCTACGTCAAGCCGCTCCTGAAGGACGCCAAGCGCGTCGCGAAGGCGATCGGCAAGGTCGAGGTCGACATGGGCGGCACGGCGTGCAAGGTCCCGCTCGCGACCGACTACATCAAGAAGGTCGAGACCGCCAAACGGATCGGCAACAAGCGCAAGACCGCGAAGTGCTGAACGCGCCTCGGGCCGGCTTGCCCTCCGCCCGGCCGCCCGCTATCGTGGGACGCGGGCCAAACACCGGGCAGAGGGGCATTCGCCAGGCAGGAGGTCGCGATGACGTCATCCCGGATCGCCCGCGCGTGCGCCACGGCAGTGGTCGCCGCGCTTGTCCTCGGCGCGAGCGACACGGCAGCGCAGACACCGCCACCGAATGTCTACACCGTGCCGGTCGGGATCACGTCGGGCCTGCACGACAACGCCACCGCGGTCGAGAAGATGGTGTGGCAGCGACCCGTGCAGGTCGAACGCGCTCCGTGGCTGAAGCTGCAGTTCGGCAACGCCGTGCTTCCCGGCGGCAGCAGGATCGAGATCACGTCGTTCGAGGACCGGCACACGCAGCACCTGGACCAGCGTGCGATGAACGACTGGTTCCCGCACTCGGCATACTTCAACGGCGACTCGGTGCTCGTGACGCTCTTCGCCGGCCCGTTCACCCACGGTGTTTCCGTCACGGTGCAAGCAGCGGAGATCGGGATTCCGCCGATCGGCGTCGACACGATCTGTGGGACCGATGACCGGGTCTTGTCGAACGACAAGCGAGTGGGTCGACTCATGCCCGCCGGGTGCACCGCATGGATCGGAACGCAGCACGGCCTGATCTTCACGGCGGGGCATTGTGCCGCGAAGTTCGTGCACGTCGTTCAGTTCAACGTGCCGCTCTCGAGTGCGAGCGGGGCGAAGATGCACCCGCCGCCGGACGACCAGTTTCCGCTCGTTCGGATCCTCGGCGGGTTCGCCAACCCGAACGCGTGCGATTGGGCGATCTACACGCCGGGGCAAAACGGTGTGCAGCAGTTGCCGCTCCAGCGGCAGGGCAACTACTTTCGACTCGCGACGCAGATGCCGGCCGTCAACTCGACGTTGCGGATCACCGGCTATGGCGTTCACTTCCAGAAACCGACGTGGAACCAGGCGCAGAAGACCGTGACCGGCCCGTTCACCGGCATGGGCACCGGGAGCTGCGGTCCCTACCTGACGCGCTATCTCGTCGACGCGATCAACGGCGACTCGGGCGCACCGGTGATCGAGGAAGCCGGCGGCACCGTGGTCGCGGTGCACAGCGGCGGCGACTGCATGGGCAGCCTCGGCGCCAACCAGGGCTCGGGCATCCTGAACCCCGACATCCAGCGGATCCTCGCGAACCCGAACCCGCCGCCGGGCGGGCCGATCGTCCGGGGTGACCTGATGATGAGCCACTCCGGCGCTCAACTCGCGACGCGTGTCGTGCACGTCGCGAAGAAGAACGGGACGATGACGACGTTCAACTGGGGCGGATCGGCCCTGACCGGACTGTCGATGGCCCCGGACAACGTCGACTTCATGATGCTCGACGGCGCCGCCCAGGATCACCTCGTGCGCGTCACGCCGACCGGTGCGATCACGACCGTCGCCACCCTCGGTACCAACGTCACGCCGACTGCGATCGAGCTCGACCAGGACGGCTCGTGGCTCGTGAGTTCGACCGACAACCACGTCCGCCGCGTCACGCCGGCCGGGGTGGTGACGACCGTCGTCTCGGTTCCGGTCCGAGTCTTCGAGCGCGTGAACGATATCGCGCGCGACCATGACACGGGCCATTTCGTCGCCGGCGTCTGGCAGACGGGCGAACTGCTGGAGATCGATGCGGACGCCGGACGCATCGTGCGTACGATCACGAAGTCGACGCAGGCGTTCTATGGCGTCGACGTCGAGCCGCGCACGGGCAACTACATCGTGATCAGCATCTCCTCGCCGGAGGTGCGCGTCTACGATCGGCAGGGGACCGTGTTGCGGAGCTGGTCGTTCCCGTTCCTCTTCACCGTCGAGGTCGATGACCAGACCGGGAACTACTACTGCGCCGGAGCGGGCAACGTCGTCGAGTTCACGCCGCAGGGGACGAAGGTGAATCACCACGGCCCGTACGCGTCGTTGCGCTTCAACGGCATCGACAAGTACGGCGCCCGGCAAGTCGTCGGGGTCGGATCCGCGCGGCCCGGGACGTCGTATCCGGTGCAGTTCATGTTCCACGGCATGGGGCTGACGCCCTACTACGCCGCGCTGTCGCTCGCGCAGCGGCCGGGGATCGCGGTCGGGTCCGAGGTCCTGAACTTGAGGCCGGACGGCTTGTTCCGCGCGTCGCGCGCGGGCGCCCTCGTCAGCGGGTTCACCGGCGTGCTCGACGCGCAGGGTCGCGCGAGCGGCGCGATCAAGATCCCTGCGAGCCTGCCCAAGGGCCTCACGTTCTTCTGCTCCGCGATCGCGATTCGTGGTTCGGTCGCGCAGCTCGGCAACACGATCGGCGTCACCCTGCGCTGAACGCGTCCGAGCTCGAGCGCCGCAGCGAGCTTCTTGCCTCCCGTCTCCAGAATCCGATTGACCCGCCGTCGGCCAACTGTTATACAAGAAGTAGAACAGTTGATACAGTGACGTGCTGATCCACATCGATCCTCATTCCGCCGAGCCCGTGTTCGAGCAGATCGTCTTCCAGGTGAAGACGGCGGTCGCGCAGGGGCGGAGCGTGTCCGGCGACCGGTTGCCGTCGGTCCGGCAGCTCGCGAAGGAGCTGTCGCTGAACCCGAACACGGTGAACCGCGCCTACGACGCGCTCGAGCGCGACGGCGTGATCGTCCGCCGGCAGGGGGCCGGGTGCTTCGTGTCCGGCGAGCCGAGCGCCTTGAACGGCCGGGAGCGCCGGCGCCGGCTCGGCGACGCCACCGCGCGACTCGTGACCGAGGCCTACCACCTCGGATTCGACGCCGAGCACGTGCGCGACGCCGTGGAGCGCGCGCTGACGAAGGTACGGTTCGACCGACCAGGGAGCTGACGATGAATTCCGCGATTCTCTTCAACGAGGTCCATCGCCACTTCGGCACGAAGCGCGTGCTGCGCGGTCTGTCGTTCGCGGTGGCGCCGGGCGAAGTGTTCGCGCTGCTCGGGCGAAACGGGCAGGGCAAGTCGACCGCCCTCAACATCCTCCTCGGCTTCCTCGCGCCGCATCGCGGCCGGGCGTCGATCCTCGGCGTGGAGGGTGCGCGACTCGGCGCCGACGAGCGGGCTCGTATCGGATACGTCGGCGAGGGGCACCGGCTCTACCGGACGATGCGGATTCGCGACGCGATCGCGTTCGAGCGTGCGACGCGGCCGGCCTTCCGCGGCGACTTCGCGCAGCGCGCGATCGAGCGCTGCGAACTCGATCCGAAGCAACACGTCGGCCTGCTGTCGCGCGGCCAGCGCGCGCAGCTGTCGCTGATTCTCGCGGTCGCGGCGCGCCCCGAGATCCTCGTGTTCGACGACCCGGCCGCGGGCCTCGACGTCGGGATGCGCCGCGCGCTGCTCGACGCACTCGTCGACCTGCTCAGCGACACCGGCTGCGCGGTGCTGTTCACGTCGCACATCCTGTCCGACGTCGAGCGGATCGCCGACCGCATCGGGATCCTGCGCGATGGCCGACTCGTCGTCGACGCGACGCTCGACGACGTGAAGCGCCGCGTCGAGCGGCGGCTCTGGACCCGCCCGGAGCGGCCCGACATCCCGGGCCAGGTTCGCGCCCGACAACGGAGCGGCGGCTGGGAGATCACACTCGTCGACCCGCCCCGCGAGGCGATCGCCGCGCAGAACGGCTCGCTCTCCGACCCGCTTCCGGCGTCGCTGGACGACGTCTTTCTCGACATCGCCGGCGAGGATGCCCCGCGCATCCTGCCCGACCTGACCGAACCGGAGGTGAGCCGATGACGACGATCCTTCGCCGTGACGTGCGCGTTCTCGCGTTCCTCGGACTCGCGATCGCGATTGCGAACTTCACGGTGCTGCAGAGCGACGATGCGTGGGTCCGCCCGCGCGGCTATTCGCTGTTCGGGTTGCAGCTCGTCGCGTGGATCGGCGGTGCACTCGTCGCGGCCGCGATCCTGCTCCGCGACGCACTCGAAGGCACGACCGCGTTCCTGATCCACCGTCCGATCGGTCGACGTCGCCTGTTCGACTCGATGGTCTTCGCCGGCGTCGTGACGCTCGTGGCCGCGACGGTGATCCCGATCGCGATCGCCGCGCTGATCGGCCCGATCCTGCGCCCGCACCCGGCCGACAGCGTCGCGTTCGTGTGGACCCACCTCGGCTGTGCGAGCGTGGGCCTCGCGATGTTCGGCGTCGTCGCGTTCGGGCTGACGCTGCCGATGGGGTGGCTCTGGCGCGGTCTCGCGACGCTCGCGCTGGGATTCTCGCTCGTCGGCATCGCGAGCGTGCTGTCGACCGCGCCGACGTCGAACGAGGCCGCATCATTGCCGGCGTTCGTCGCCGCGATGCTCGTGATCGCCGCGGCGAGCGTCGCGTTCGCGCGCCACCTGGTCGCGACCCCCGCCGACGCCGACCGACCGCTCGGCGGCGCGGCGGTCGCGGGGGCGATGGTGGCGATCGCGTCGGCCGTCGCCGGCGCCACGGTCGGCATCGCGGCGATCCAGGACGGTGTTGCGGCCGAAGTCGGCTTGCCGCGGGTGTCGATCGACGAGAGCGGGACCGTGACGGCCGAGAGGGTGCCGCTCGGGGAGCGGTGGCGCGACGTCTGGAGCTGGCGCAGCCAGTGGCGCGACGACTGGCACACGCAGCCGCGTCGGGGTGACTTCGATTCGGCGGACTTCTTCGGCTCGCGTCGTCGCTGGAGCGACGAGCGCACGTTCCGCACGACGTTCCGATCGGGCTTGATGCAGGTCGCCTACCTCGGTGAAGACCGCCGCGTGCGCATGCACCCGCCGTTCTGGCTTCGCGAAGGACGACTCCGCGTCCTCGGCCGCGGCACCGAAGACGAGCCGTTCGCCGACGACGCCCGGGCGACGCCGCTCGACGTCGACCACGCGTTGATCGTGTTCGAGCCGTCGCGGGGCGCGCTGTGGCGATGGCCGCTCGGGTCCGACGCCGATGCATTCGTGCCGCTGCCGCTCCCCGACGGCGATCGCGCCGTCGCGGTGGCCCGCCGCCGCCTCGCCAACGGCTCCGCGACCGTCCAGGTGATCGTCGGGCGGGAAGGCGTCTACGCGATCCACGACGGCGTGGTCCGCGCGTGGACCGACGGCCGGACGCCGATCGGGCGACCGATCGCGACGACCGTCGCGTTCGATCCGGTCGCGCCGCGTGTGCGCGTGACCGACGCCGACGGGGTCGTTCGCTTCGACGAGGTCGTCGAAGCGACGGGACTGGTGCCGAGCGTCTTCGCGGCGATCGCGCTCGTGCGACCGCCGCTCTCGACGTGGGCGAGCCAGTTCGCGACCGAGCGATCGATCTACATCGGCCGCAATCCGTTTCACCCGGTCGCGCTCGTCGAGCCGCTCGTCGCCGGTGGCAAGCGTGCGTGGCTCGTCGCGCTCCACACCTTCGTCGGATTGTTCCTCGCGTCCTGGACGTGGCGCCGACTCGCCCGACTCGGCGCGTCCGGCGGGCGCCGACTCGCGTGGGCGGGGTTCGTCGTCGCCGGCGGTGTGATCGCGTTCGTGCTGCACATGCTCGTCGAGACGACGCGTGCCTATTCCGAACCCGTGGCCGACGCTGCCGACGCTGCCGCGCCGGTGATGTTGCTCCGCTCGGCCTCATAGGAAGGACCTCCGCCATGCCGACTCGCATCCTCGGCGTCGTCGCCGCCGTTTCCCTCCTCGCGACCGCATCGCTCGCGGCGCAGCGATCGCCGTTCGACGGGCTGCGCTGGAAGGGTGAAACGCCGGAAGTGCAGGTCGAGTCGACCTGGTACGCGCTCGTCGCGATCGACGACGTCGATGCGGCCGAGCTCGTCCGGTTCGCACAGGCGACGTTTGGACCGCGGATGTGGCAAAAGCGGATCCGCGAGGATCTCGTCGAGGTGATGAAGCGGATGGGGCACGAGCCGGGCGAGGCCGTCACCCTGACCGTACGGACGTTGGATGGTGGCAAGCGCAAGCGTCTCGAGGGCGTCGCGATGACGCGTGAGAAGCGCAAGCGGCTGTGGCAGGCGGCCGCGCCGGGGCAAGGGTTCCTGCGGGTCGAGCGTCGCCACGGCGAAGCGGACGAGCGGTTCGCGTTCCTCGCGACGCGCCAGCAAGACGAGTCGCGACCCCGCCTGCGCGCAGCCCACGCGTGCCAGGATCTCGACCAACTCGAGTGGAACGTCGAGCAGCGCTACTCCTACCGCGACCTGCGTGGACTGGACTACCGTGCAGCGTTCGACACCGTGCGCGCCGGGCTCGGCGACGGGATCTCACGGGCGGACTTCCACGTGCAACTGCGCAAGCTCGTCGCCCTGTTCGGCGACGGTCACAGCCGCGTGCGCGGTGTGCTGCGCGCGCTCGTCCCCGGATTCGCGCCGTGCGCGTTCGCACCGGTGGGGGAACGCATCGCCGCGATCGACGGCGACAAGCCGCTGATCGCCGGGCATCCGTTCGTGCGTGCGATCGACGGGCGCCCGATCGCGGACTGGCTCGCCGCCGCCGCCCGGCTGAACGCGCGGGGCGCCCCACAGTGGGAGCGGCTCAACGCTGCGAACCAGCTGTCGTTCGTCGTGCACCTTCGCGCGGAACTCGGCTTGCCTGCCGGGGAACGGATCGAGTTCGAGTGCGAGTCCGCAAACGGAAAGCGGACGAAGCGCCGCAGGGTCGCCCTCGCGCGTCGTCCGACGTTCTTCCGCTACGCACCCGCGCCGAAGCCCGCCGTCCCCGACGACGTCGGCTACCTCCGGATCGAGAAGATGACCGACGACGCTGCGGAGATCGATCGCATCCACGGCGCGATGCGCGACGCGATGGCCAAGCGCGCGATGATCATCGACGTCCGGGGCAATGGCGGCGGCACGCGCGACATTCTGCGCGCGCTGCTGCCCTACTTCCTCGACCCGAAGCAAGGCCCGCGCGTCGTCAACGTCGGTGCCTACCGCCTCGCGCCGGGCAATCCGCGGACGCGCCCCGGCGGCTACCTCGCGAACCGCTTCCTGTTCCCGCGCGACGCGGCGTCGTGGACCGACGGGGAGCGCGGCGCGATCGATCGCCTCGCCGCTACGTTCCGCCCGGACTGGACACCGGACCCGAAGCGCTTCAGCGAGTGGCACTACATGGTCGTCTCGCCCGACCCGGCGCGCCCGCACTTCGAGGGGGCTGTCGCGCTGCTGATCGACGCGGGCTGCTTCAGCGCGACCGACATCTTCGTCGGGGCGTTCCACGGGCTGCCGAACGTGACGTTGATCGGCGAGCCTACCGGCGGCGGGAGCGGGCGTGCGCGCGGCGTGCGACTCGCGCACTCGAAGCTCCAGGTGCGACTCTCGACGATGGCGTCGTTCCGGCCGACCGGTCAGCGCTACGACGGCGTGGGCATCGCGCCCGCCGTCGCTGCGGCCTACACGTTGGATGACGCGGTCGGGCGCACCGACTCGATCCTCGCGGCCGCGGTCGCGCACCTCCGCAAGCGGTAGGCGCGCGACCGAGCCCGTCAGTTCATCACGATGACGTGCGTTTCGGCGATCGCGGCGACGCCCTTCGGGGCCGCCGGGTCGACGACGATGACGCTGAACCACATCGGAACGCCGCGCAGCGCGGTGCCGAGCGAGTTGAGGTTCAGCGTCGCCTGCGCGTTTCCGAACGCGTCGAGCACGCCGGGTCCCGGATTCCACAGCGGACCGAGCGGGCCGGCGAGCGTGAGCTGCGTCAGCGTGTCGGGCACGAGGTTGATCTGACGCCCGTCACCCAGCGGCGTCGCGGGCCGCGGACCGGAGAGACTTCCGGCGATCACGTAGGGCTTGTTCCCGTTCAACGGGAAGCTGATCCGGATGCGCCGCGCGTTCGGTGCGGCAGCGAGTTCCGAGCACAGGTTGCGCGAGCCCTCGATCTCCATGCCGTATGTCGTGAGCACGCCGGTCGCCGGCGTGCCGTACGCGGTGATCGACGTGACGGTGCCCTGCTCGTCGATCGTGTAGAGCCCCGAGATGCTGCCGGCGATCGCGAAGCCGCTGATCGACGAGAGGATCAGCGCGTTGCCCGGCGTGTTGACGCGCCGGTCGAAGCGGTGGCCATAGGCCGCGCGCGCCGCCGGGTGGGCCCCGACGACGATCGTCGACGTGTTCTGATACGGATCGAAGCGCAGCATCACGTTGCCGGCACTCGTTCCGCAGCACGAGCCGGCGTAGTAGAGCCCGGTCGCGTGGTCCTGTTCGAGGTCGTAGCGGAACCCGGAGCCCGACGGCAGGCCGGCGAGACTCGTCGTCGACGTCGTCAGCGGATCGTACGAGTAGATGCCGCCGCCCTGTGCGAGCACGAGTCGTCCGTCGTCGATGCTCTGGGTGAGCGCGGCGATGCCGCTGATCGCCGCGAGCGTCCGCGTCGTCATCAGCGCCGGATCGATCTCGAGCAGCCCCGCACTGTCGGCGACGATCAGTCGACCGTCGTGGTTGAGGATCATGTCGCTCGGGCCCGAGAGCCCCGTCGCGATGGTCGCGATCAGGATGCCCTGGCGGTCGATGCGGTAGATCGACCCCGTGTTGCTGCCGAGCACGTAGTAGCCGGCGTTGTCTTCGGCCTGGATCACCTCGCGATTGATCGCGCTCGTCGTCGCGGACTGGGCAGGGAAGATCGTGGTCAGCGCGTAGCCGGGGCGGGAGACGCGGGCGACCGTGTCGGCGGTCGACCACCAGGAGCCCGCCACGATGACGTCACCGGTGAACGACTGTGCGAACGAGGCCGGGCAGGCGAGGGCGAGCGCACACGTGGCGATCGCGAAACGGAATACTCTCATCGAAACACCTCCAAGTCCGCTGTATTGCAGCCGATGCGGGCGCTGACTGCAATCGGCCCCGGGGAATTCGCGGACGACCCGAACGTCCGCTACCATCTGGCCTGAGGCGAGAATGGTCTCGCGGTGTGTGAAAGGTGGATTCCCATGACGACTAGCGACGTCCCCCCTCCGGCGATCAATATCACGAGCGTCGCCCTCGCGAATACCGGTACGAACCTCGATGCGAGGGTCGCGTTGACCACGAACTTCGGCTCGCACGCGGGGCGTATCGAACTCCTCGCCGCCGACGAGGCGACCGGCGGCCTGTCGAACGTCCGGTTGAGCCTCGCCAACCACGGCGGCAACATCTGGGAGATGGCCGTGCCGAATCTGCTCACGAGCATGCTCCAGCCGTTGATGGGGTGGACCGGTAGCGCGCCCGGGCCCGACCGGTCCTACTCGTGGGAGACGCCGCTCCTGTCGACGGCGAAGCTCCCGGTCACCGGGGGCGTCGCGCCGTATTGGACGTTTGCCGTCGACGGCGTGATCTACTGCAAGCACCTCGCCGAGAACCCTGCGGATTCCGACGTCTTTCCGGTCGAAATCGCGCACGCGCTACTGCTCAACAAGGCGACCGTGACGATGATGCAAGACCACCAGTAGCGATCAGCGCGGCCGGTTGTAGTCGACTCCGACGCCGCCCATCAGGGCGGCGAGAAGCTTGAACCCGACCTGATCGACCGGTCGCGAGCGATTCGTCAGCATCACGACCGCGCTCTTCGTTGCCGGGTGGATCGCGCAGAACGACGCGTAGCCGCCGGTGCGGCCGTTGTGCCACCACACCGTCTCGCCCGGGACCGGCGACTTCGGGCCGAAGGTCAACGTGTGCCAGCCCAACGCGATGTCGACGCGGTCGCTGACGTCGTGGCGTTTCGTCCGCATCGCGCGCACCGGCGCGGCCAACGCGTCCGATGGCTCGAGGTGCGCCGCGACGAACGCGAGCATGTCGACGATGTTCGAGCGGATCGCGCCGCAGCCCGCGAGCGCGTCGAACTCCCACGTCTCGCCGGGTTTGCCGTTCGACGCGAACGGTCGAGCGAATCGCGGTTGACGCGCGTCGTCGATCGCGAGGACCGTGTCGCGCATGCCGAGCGGTTCCGCGATGCGGGCCCGCACGAGCGCCTCGTAGGTCACGCCCGCCTTCTGCGCGAGCAGGTCGCCGAGCAGCCCGTATGCGAGATTCGAGTAGGCATAGCCGGGCCGCGCCTCGGCGATACGGAACGTGCCGAGGTCGGCGTGGAGCCTCGCCCGGTCGTAGCGTACGTAGGGGTTCTTCGGTGCGAGCCGCTTCGGGATGCGGGGCAGGCCCGACGTGTGATCGGCGAGTTCGCCGAGCTTGATCGGCAGGTCGCCGTGCTTCGGAATCGACACGCTGTCCGGCAGGTGCTTCTGCACCGGGTCGTCGATCGCGACCTCGCCCCGTTCGGCGGCCATCGCCAGCAGCATCGCGGTGAACACCTTCGTCACCGAGCCGATCTCGTAGAGCGTCGTCGCGGTTGCCGGCGGCCCGTCCTCTCGGCCGTCGAGCGTGCCGAACGCGGCGTGCTTTCGCACCGCTCCGCCGAGCGCGATGATGCCGACCGCGACGCTCGGGTGATCCCCGTCGTCGACGAGCGGCGCGACGATCTTGGCGAGCAGACGCTCGAACAGCTCGTCGTAGGTGTCGTCCACCTCCGGCACTTTCGGCTTCCCGACAGCGACGAGGTGCTCCTGTGTGCGAACGTAGAGCGTGCCCTCGCTCAGCGCCGGCGTCGCGAGGATCGGGTCGCCGACCGGGTTCGTCGCGAGCAACTCGAACTCCGTGCCGGCTTTGACGACGTGGACGACGCCGGTCTCGCTCGCGAAGTAGAGCTTGCCGTCGCCGGCCACGCCGGACGCGGTGAACCCGCCGCCCTTGCCGAGGCGCGTGCGGTAGTGGCGTTGCCCGGTCTTCGCGTCGTAGCACGCGAGCGTGCCGCGGTCGCGGAGCACGTAGAGGAGGCCGCGGTAGGCGAGCGGCGTCGGCATGTACGCGCCCTCGCTGGCGCGCGACCACGCGACGTGCTGGCCGCCCTCGTCGCCCTCGGGGGTCGGGATCTCGCCCCTCGCGTCGAGGCGGATCGCGTAGATCGGTGGTTTGCCGCCGTGGGCTTGCGTGATGTAGACGAGGTCGTGGGCGACGATCGGTGTCGGCGTCGGGATGTCGCCGGTGCCGGCCATCTTCCAGATCTCGGCGCCGGTCTTCGCGTCGTAGCCGCCGATGTGCCGGTAGCCGTTGACGAGCAGCAGCGTCCGTTCGCCGTCGACGTGGATCGTCGGCGTGCTCCACGTCGGCACGTCGTCGCGTTTCGTGCGCCAGATCTCGCGACCGTCGGACGCGTCGAACGCGGCGAGGAACGAGTTCTCGAGCACGTCGCACTGCACGTAGACGCGACCGTCGTGGAGCACCGGCGAGCTGGCGAACTCCCACTGCGCGGACGGCACGCGGAAGAACGCGGCGTCGAGCAGCCCGAGGTCCTTCTTCCAGCACAGCGCGCCGTCGACGTCGTAGCAGTAGAGACCCTCGGAGCCGAAGAACGCGATCACGTGCTTGCCGTCGGTCGCGACGGTGCAGTTCGCGTGCGTCGCCTTCGGGTGGCGCTTGACCTTCGGCACGGCGGTCAGGGCGTCGCGCTGCCACAAGAGGTCGCCGGTGCGCTTGTCGAAGCAATAGACGCGCCATGTGTGCGCGCTCGCGTCGTCGACCGGCTTGATGTCGCCGTAGAGCCCGACCCGCAGCGCGTGCTCGCCGCCGGCACTCACCGCCGTCGTGACGAAGAGCCGGTTGCCCCAGATCGCGGGGGACGAGTGCCCGAGCCCGGGGAGCCGGACCTTCCAGCGGACGTTCTGTGACGCCTCGCCGTCGGCGGGCGCAGCGTTCCAGCGGATCGGCGTCGCGTGGCCGTCCTGCCAGCCGCGCGCGTGCGTCCCGCGGAACTGCGGCCAGTTCGTGTCCGCCTGTGCGGCCACGGTCGTGCCGAGTGCGAGCGTCAGGACGAGTGCTGCGATGCGATCGATCATCGGGCGGTTCTCCTCGTGCGACGAGGCTACTCGACGATGCGGCGCCGCGATACCTCCGCCCTTGAATCCGCATGCGACGCACTTCAGCATGGAGGCGTGGACCCGCGAACCGAACTCCGCGCGCTCGTGCAGCGCTTCTACGACCCCGTCGACGAACTCGGCGCGTTCTCGGAGGTCGCGTCGGGGGCGTTGCCCGCTCCCTACGACCGGCTGCTCGATCACACCGACCACATGACGGTCACCGTTGAGGCCCACCACGCGACGCCGGTCGACCTGCGCGTGCTCGAGACCCTCGGCGACGATCGGGTCCACATCCGAAAGATCGTGCTCACTCGCGCGTCCGATCAGGCGGTCGTCCAGTTCGGCCTCGTCCGCCTCCACCTCGACCATCTCGCCGAGCCGATCCGGCGCGAAGTCGTCGCCCAGCGCACCCCGCTCGGACGGATCCTGATCGAGCACGACGTGCTGCGCCACGTCGAGTTGCTCGCCCTGTGGCGCATCGACCCCGGCGCCGAACTGTGCGAGCAGTTCGGGCTCGACCGCCCGGTTCCGTGCTACGGCCGCACCGCCCGCATCTACTGCGACGGCGAACCGACGATCGAACTCCTCGAGATCGTCGCGCCAGAGTAGGGCGGAGTAGGGCCGCAGTAGGGGCGGCCGCTCACTCCGCCAGCGGGAGGCGGTAGGCGGCGGCTTGGGTCGCGTTGCGGACGAGGAGGATCGGGCCGTGGAGGGCGAACGTGTTCCACGTCTTGCCCTCGAGCATGCGGCAGCGGCCGAGCACGTGGTTCGTGCGGTCCGGCGTCGCCTCGACGAGCACCGCTTCGCCGTCCTCGGCGAGCACGATCAGCAGATCGTCGACGAGGAGGAGTTGGCCGTGGCGATAGCGGCCGCCTTTCCAGCGGCGCTCGCCGGTCGCGACGTCGACGCACTCGAGCACACCCTCGGACAACCCGTAGGCGTGGCCGTCGCGGATCGCGACGTTCGTGAACTTCGTGCGCATCACGCGGCGCTTCGCCCACTTCGGGTCGACCGCGAACGTGCCGGCTTCGTCGCGGCGAAGCTCGATCACCGACGCCCCGCGGCCGTAGCCCTTCGAGAGCCACACGCGCGACGGCGGCAGCGCCACCGCTTGCGAGACGTTCGCCCCGCCGTTGGTGCTGCCGGGCCAGCGGTGCTCCCACAGCACGCGGCCGTCCGAGAGGTCGTGCCCCGATACGGTGTCCTCGTTCACGATCAGGATCTGACGCATGCCGCACAGCGTCGCGACCGACGGTGAGGCCATGCTGAGCTGCGCGTTGCCGCCGGCCCAGACCCGTTCGCCGGTCGCCTTGTCGAACGCGACGAGCGACCGCCGCTTCTCGCCGACGCCGCCGGCCGGGACGATCACGAGATCGTCGACGACCAGCGGCGAATTCGAGCGGCCGTAGGGGAGCGCCGTCGCGTCGTCTTCGGGCGATCCACCGAACGCGCCGCGCACGTCGCGCGTCCAGCGCGGCTCACCGCTCGCGCCGTCGATCGCGACCAACGTGCCGTGGTTGGTGTACGCGTAGACCGTACCGTCGTCGATCGTCGGCGTCGCACGGGGACCGTCGCCGGCGATGATGCTCGCGAAGCGGTTCTCGATCGCGTGCTCCCACACGACCTCGCCGGTCGCGACCCGCCGGCACGTCACGCTCTCCTGCGCTCCGCGCTGCTCCATCGTCACCGCGAAGCCGTTGACGACCGCGAAACCGGACCAGCCGGCGCCGACCGGTCGCTTCCACAGTTTCTCGGGAGGGCGGGCGTTCCAATCGCGGGCGAGCGACACGCCGGTCACGGACGCGGTCCGTGTCGGGCCGAGGAACTGCGGAAAGTCGTGCTTGGTCGTCGTGCGTAGATCGATCGTCGGGCCGGCGGCGGGCACCTTCCGGTAGCCGGTCGTGTCGTCGCCGAAGCGATACCGGAACCGCGGGACCATGTCGCCGCTGAAGCTGTCGAGCCGGAAGAGCGTGAAGAACAGCGCGATCGCCGCGACGACGGTCGCGATGATCGCGAGGCGGGCCCGCCCGGTCGTGCGCCGTACGCACACGAGCCAGACGACCACGGCCGTCGCGGCGAGCATCAGCGCCGAGTAGCTGACGAGGTTCTCGACGCCGGGGTCGCCGAACGGCTCGGCGAGTTGGAGCCACAGGGCGCCGCCGACGCCGACGACGAAGAAGGTCGCGACGAGGCCGAACGCGACGCGGCGTCCGACCCCGGTTCGTGTGGAGGTGCGCATGGCGCAACGTAGTGCCGGCCGCGCCTCGCGGCAACCCGTCAGTGTGCGACGGGTCGAAACGCGCCACCCGGGTCGCCGGTCTGGATCAGCCCGGCTTGCAGGGTGAGCGACAGTTCGCGGCCGCGCCGCTCGACGACGACGATCGCCGGTCGACCCGTCGACAGCAGCGCACCGAACTCCTGCGCGCTTTGAAACCGTCGACCCGCGACCCCGACGATCACGTCCCCGTCGACGAAGCCCGCCTGCGCGAGCTTGCCGTTCGCGTCGTGGACGTCGATGCGCACCGCGTTGAGCGGCCGTGGCACGAACGTGACGGGGCCGACCGTCGGCACTTCGATCGTCATCACGCCGACCTGGTCGGACAGGCGGTAGCGTCCGGGCGCGAGCCACTCGAACGAGCATTGTCCGCTGTCGTCGCATGCGGCCTCGTCGATCACGTCATCGTCCTCGGCGGGCATCAGCGTGATCAGGCGGCCCGGCGTTGCGATGATCGTCGCGGCGTGGAGCTTCGGGATCGCCAGCACGTGCTCGCTCGGGCCGGCGACCGTATCGACGTCGGTGCTCGCGACGATGCGCTTGCGGAACCCGGAGCCGAGCGACGCGAGGATCGTCTGGCGCCCCGGCTCGCACGCGCCGGTCGCGCGGGCGCCTCGAACCGCGAGCCGGCGCTCCGAGACGTACGTCGCGTCGCCCTCGATCCGCTCGCGACGCGCGACGATGTGGAGCGACTTCGGCAGCCGCGGGACGTCGGGGCCGATCAGCGTGACCACGAGCTGCGCTTCGCCGGGCGCCACCGCGGGCGCGGGATCGGCGGCGACGGGCTCGGCCGGCGTCGGTGCCGGGGCGGGTCGCGCGGGCGGCTGTGGGGTGTCCGCAGGCTGCGGTGTCGGTGCGGGCGAGGGTCGCTCGCTCGGCGACGAGGCGCCGTCGTCCGGCAGCGACGGCCGGTGCACGGTCTTCGGCACCGCAGGGGGCGGGGATGCATTTCGTGCGGTGGCGAGTGCGTAGCCGCCGACGCCGCCGATCACGATGCCCAGGGCGAGTAGTACGAGTGGTTGCATGTGCGCCGTCCTCCACCGGCTCGAACGAGACGGGGTCGCGGCGACGCGATGGGTTACGGGGGAAGCGTCGGAATCGTCAGTAGACGATCGTGTAGGGGAGTCCGTCGATGACCGTGGGGTCCTTCGGCGAGTTTCCCGGCCAGGAGGGTGCGACCAGCGTCGCTTCCCACGCATCGAGTTTCTGCTGCAGGGTCGCGACGAGGGTGGGGTTCGTCGTCGCGAGGTTCGTCTGCTCGCGCTTGTCGACCGACAGGTCGTAGAGCCACAGCGAGGTCCCCGACTGGATCAGCTTCCAGTTGCCGTCGCGGATCGCCCGCGTCGGCGATTCTCGCCAATAGAGGGTCGGGTGGGGCGGTGGCGGATTGGTCGCATTGACGTGCGCCACCAGATCGACCCCGTCGGTTGCGCTCGGTGTGATCCCGGCCGCGCCGAGGATCGTCGGGTAGAGGTCGACGAGCGACACGGTGTCCGCGACGACCTTCGCCGCCGGAATCGACCCCGGCCACCGCATCAGCAGCGGAACTCGCGTGCCGCCGTCGTACAGGAACGCCTTCCCCCAGCGGAACGGGTTGATCTTGTAGACGAAGCCGCCGAACTGCGGGCCGTTGTCGCTCGTGAAGATCACGAGCGTTTCGTTCTCGATTCCCTGCGCCTTCAACTCGTTCAGGATCGTGCCGATCGCATCGTCGACCGCGACCATCATCGCGAGGTGCAGGCGCATGTAGTAGTCGGGGATCGACGGCGTCCGCGCGACGTAACGCGAGGGCGCCTGCAGCGGCCAATGCGGCGCGTTGAACGACGTGAACAGGAAGAACGGCGTCTGGGCGTGGTCGGCGATGAACTGCACGGACTCGCGCCCGAACGCGTCGGTGAGGTAGTTCGGCTCCTGAACCACCGCGAAGTCGCGTTGGATGGGCACCTGGCCCGGGCCGGGGAAATAGGCGGACTCGCCGGGCTGAAATCCGAAGAAGCGGTCGAAACCCTGGTGCAGCGGGTGGAATTGCGAATTCGCTCCGAGGTGCCACTTGCCCACGATTCCGGTCGCGTAACCGGCGTCGCTCAGCAGCTTCGGCAGCGTGTCCGGCCGGTCGAGACCGAGCCCTTGCACCTGCGAGCGCGACGTCGGATCGCAGTTGAACTCGAACCCGAAGCGCTGTGGCTGCAAGCCGGACAGGACCGCCGCGCGCGTCGGGCCGCAGATCGGCGTGGGCGCATACGCGGTGTCGAACCGGACGCCGGCCGATGCGATCGCGTCGATGTTCGGGGTCTGGATCAGCGTCCCGCCATACGCGCCGAGCGTCAGGAACGCCGAGTCGTCGAGCATGATCATCACGATGTTCGGACTCGTCGGCGGCCCCGCGGCGACCTCCAGCGACACCGCGTTGGTCAGTTCCGGCGGCGATCGATCCGCCGCGACACCCTGCAACTCGAGCTTCAAGCCGACGATCGCCGGATCGTCCGGCAGCGGGAGCCGCTTACGCCAGAGGCTCGTCGCGCCGGTGCCGCCGACCGTGTAATAGACGAGTTTCCACGGCGCGATCTCGAGCAACCCGTTCAGGCCCGCGATCGTCGTCGCGATTCGCGGCGGGTGCGCGTAGAACAGCACGAAGCGCTCGTTCGGCTGTCCGGTGATTTCGGTCTTGATCAGCCGGCCGGGGGTCGGTCGATTGACCGAGAGGACCGGCGCCTGCGATTCGGCGACGGCTGCCACCGTGAGCACGGCGAGCAGTGCCGTCGTAAGCCACGATATCGACGATCCGGTCGCGCGGTCCGCACGACATCCGTCTTGTCGCATCGATCACCCCTTCGATCGCGACGGTGCCTCGTGCCGAGGCCAGACGACTCTTCTGCCCGGGTCGCCTCTCCCGCCCGGGTCTCCCGGGGCGCAGCACGCTCACCTGACCACCGCGCCGAGCGTATGCACGGCGCTATTATCACTTACCGATACCATTTACCGAGAGCGGCCCCCCCGGGGCTCGCGTCTCGGTAGGATACCGGAGAACGGTGCAATAGGTCAATCGTTGCGCTGAACCTCGGCGGCCGCGTCGAGGAAGCGCGTGACGGCCGCGTCGATGTCGGATGCGGTCGTCGTTCGTCCGGCCGAGAAGCGGACGCTGCCACGCATCCGTGGCTCGTCGCAGCCGATCGCGCCGAGGACGTAACTCGGTTGGACGAGCGCGCTCGTGCACGCGGAACTCGACGAGACCGCGACGTCCGGAATCCGTGCCATTAGCGCGTCGCCGTCGAGGCCGACGAAACTCAGGTTCGCGATATGGGCGACGCGGTCGTCGGGCGCGCCGTTGCGGACGACGGCCGGCAAGGCATCGGTGAGGCCACGGACGAGGCGTTCGACGAGTGTGAGGACGCGGGCGCGCTCGGTCTCGCGTTCGTTTTCGCACAACGTCGCCGCCACACCGAAGCCGACGATTCCCGGCACGTTCAGCGAGCCGGATCGAGCGCCGCGCTCGTGCCCGCCGCCGTGAATCAGCGGCGCGAGCCGGACCCGCGGTCGCTTGCGGCGCGCGAACAGCAGGCCGACGCCTTTCGGCCCGTAGCACTTGTGTGCGCTCGCGCTGAGCAGGTCGACGTGATCGCGGTCGACGTCGATCGACTCGCGCCCGAACGTCTGCGTCGCGTCGGTGTGAAACAGCACGCCGCGCTCGCGGCAGAGCGCGCCGATTGCGCCGATCGGGTGCATCGTGCCGATTTCGTTGTTCGCATGCATCACGCTGACGAGCGCGGTGCGGTCGGTGATCGCGTCGGCGATGCGCGCGACGTCGACCCGTCCCTCGCCGTCGACCGGCACGACCGAGACGGTGCGTCCGGATGCCTCGAGCGCGTCGCACGTGTCGAGTACGGCTTTGTGTTCGGTCGCGACCGTGACGACGTGGCCGTCGACCGGCATCGTGCCCTTCAGCGCGAGGTTGACCGACTCGGTCGCGCCGCTCGTCCAGACGATCTCGCGCGGGTCGGCGTGGAGCACGGCCGCGACGCGCTCGCGCGCGTCGTCGACCGCTCGTGCCGCGTCGCAGCCGAACGCGTGGTGGCGGCTCGCGGCGTTGCCGAAGCGCTCGGTGAAGAACGGCAGCATCGCCTCGACGACACGCGGATCGACCGGCGTCGTCGCGGCGTGGTCCAGGTAGATCGGTGCCCGTTCGTCAGGCACGGAGGACGACCTTCGTGCAGCCGTCGCGCTTCTCGTCGAACAACTCGTAGGCGTGCACGCCGTCGGTGAGCGGCAGTCGATGCGAGATGATGGCCGTGACGTCGTAGCGGCCGCTGCGAATCACGTCGAACAACGGCTCGATGAACCGGCGTGCCGGGCAACGGCCGGCGACGTAGGTGATGTTCTTGTCATACGCCTCGCCGGGCGAGAACCCGAGGTGCGGCTCGGTGTGGACGCCCGCGGCGGCGATCGCGCCGCCGGGTCGAACGGCGTCGTAGGCGACCCGCGTCGCGCCGGGCGTGCCGACCGCTTCGAGCACGCGGTCGGCACCACGGCCGTCGGTCGCGGCGCGAATCGCCGCCACCGCGTCGCCCGCGACGTCGAGCGGCGTCGCGCCGAACCGTTCGGCGAGCGCCAATCGCTCGGGCACGCGGTCGAGCGCGAACACGCGGTCGGCACCGCGTTCCCGCGCGCCGAGGATCGCCATCAAGCCGACGGGGCCACATCCGACGACTGCCACCGTGTCGTCGCGACCGACCCCGGCCGCCTCCGCGCAGAACGAACCGGTCGCGAGCACGTCCCCGGCGAGCAGCGCCGCTTCGTGCGACACGTCACCGACCGGCACGAGGGTCGAGTCCGCGAGGGGCACGCGCACGTACTCGGCTTGCGCCCCGTGGAGTCCCGCGCCGTCGGCCACCCACCCGAACAACTCGCCGGCCGTGCACCGGCACGTGAGCCCGCGGCGGCAGTAGTAGCACGCGCCGCAACTCGTCGTGAACGGGCTGACGACCGTCGTCCCGGTCGCGAGCCGCACGTCGGCGCCGACGTCGACGATTTCGCCGACGAACTCGTGGCCGGTCACGCACCCCGGGTCGAAGCCGGTTTCGCGGCCGTGGTAGGGATGCAGGTCGGAACCGCAGACGCCGGCGAGCGTTACGCGAACGATCGCATCGGTCGGCGCGGCGATCGCGGGGTCGGGCACGTTCTCCAGCCGGAGGTCGCGCGGCCCGTGCAGCGTCAGCGCTTTCATCGCGACGCGAGCCTACTCCCGCGCCCGAGCCGTTGTCAACGTTGACCGTTTCGCACGGCCTGTTACCCTGATCGACGCCGATCGACCCACTGTCACGTGTCCGAACCGGAGGTGCCCATGCGCATCGACAAGCTTCACACGCTCACGCTCGCGGCGGGGTGCGCCGCACTGCTGCCGGCGTTCGCGACCGCCCAGTCCGGCGACAAGCCGATGTTCGCCGAACCGGTCCGCATCCAGGCCGGCGGCAAGGGCCTCGGTGACGGGCGCATGTATCCGTCGCCGATGATGCACGACGTCGATCGCGACGGCGTGCTCGACATCGTCATCGGCGACCTGTTCGGCCGGGTGACGTGGGCGCGCGGCACGAAGACCACCGGCCGGTTCTCGTTCGAGGGCGAGAAGCCGCTGAACGCCGCGAACGGCAAGCCGCTCAAGTTCCACAACTGGTGATGCATCGGGATGGGTTCACAGTTTGTGGACATTAACCGTGACGGCCATCTCGACTACTTGACCGCGACCTTCGACGGTTCCCCGCACGTCGCATTCGGAAACGCGAAGGGCTTTGCCGAGCCGGTGCGCCTGAAGGATCGCAACGGCAAGCGCGTCGTGATCTCGTCGTATTGGGATTACGAGAAGAAGAAGCACGACAAGACCGGTCGTGCGCTCGGCGTGTCGGAAGCGCCACGCGAGCGGTGCATTTCGGCGCTGGCGTTCGACTGGGACGGCGACGGCGACCATGACTTGCTGCTCGGCAGCTACGAGAACGGTCATCTCTATCGACAGATGAACGAGGGGACGGACGAGGAGCCGGAATACACGGGCACCTGCGTGCCGGTGATGGCGGGCGGCACGCCGTTCGCGCTGCCGGCGAAGATGACCGCGCCGACCCTCGTCGACTTCGACGGCGACGGCGATCTCGACATCGTCACCGGCAGTTTCGGGAACAGCTACGCCGCGAAGGGCGAGTCCGGCGGGGTCTACCTTCTCCGCAACACCGGCCAGGTCGGCGCGCCCGTGTTCGCGGCGCCGGAGACGTTGATCGCGCCGCCCGAGCGCGCCGGCACCGAGCCGAATGCGCCCCACGCCGGGCTCTACCCGACCGTCGCCGACGTCGATGGAGACGGCGATCTCGACCTGATCGTCGGTGGCTACTCGATGTGGACGCCGAAGGGGCGCGAGCTCACCGACGAAGAGAAGGCGACAGCCGAACGCCTCGCCGCCGAGCTGAAGGATGCGCGTGCCGCGTATCAGGCGTTGATGCAGAAGATGTCGGCCGCGGTGATGGACGCGATGAAGGGCCTCGAGCCGCGCAGCCCCGAGGCGCGCGAGAAGGGCAGCGCGGTGCGGGAGTCGTTCAAGGATCGGATCGCGCCGGCGCAGAAGCGGATGCGGGACCTCTATCAGAAGCACCGGGAACTCGTCCCGGGCCCGCAACGCAAGGCGTTCGTCTGGTTCTACGAGCGGTTGCCGGCCGAGAAGCCCGCATCCGAGTGAGCCCGGCAGAGAGGAACTGACGCGATGAACGATTCGTGCGGCTGCACGCGGCGCGACGCGATCAAGGGCGCGATCGGCTGCGGGAGCTACGTGATGCTCTCGCTCGGCGCGATGGGTACGTTCGGATCGCGTCTGTTCGCACAGGAGCGCGGCGAGACGATCCGCTCGGCACCGTTCGCGCGGGTCGAGAAGATCGCCGACGGCTTCTGGGCCGTGATCGCGACGCCGAAGGGCGGCTACGAAGCGGTGTCGAACAGCGGCATCATTCGTGGCCGCGACGGCGTGCTCGTCGTCGACGCGTCGAACAGCGCTGCCGGATCGCGTTTCGTCGCCGAGACCGCGAAGGCGTTGACCGGCCGGGCGCCGACGCACGTCGTGCTGACGCACCACCACGGGGATCACGCCAACGGCTTGTGCGGTCACCTCGCCGCGAACGCCGACGTGCGCCTCGTCTCGACCGCCGAGACGCGCGACCTGCTGCTCGGCTCGATTCGGAAGGGCACGCCGCCGGGCGACGACGGCACGCTCACCGAGTCGAAACATACGCACGTCGTGCCGAACACGGTGTTCGCCGCCGGGCCGGAACCGGTCGAGCTCGATCTCGGCGGAGTGGTCGTGCGTCTCGTCTCGCGCCGCGGCCACACGCCGAGCGATGTGACCGTCGAGATCGTCGAACCGCGCATCGTCTGGTGCGGTGACCTCGTGTTCAACGGGCTGTTTCCGTACTACGGCGATGCGACGCCGTCCGTGCTCGCAGAGACGTGTGCATCGTTCCTGAAGGACCCCGGCGTGACCTACGTGCCCGGCCACGGACCGGTCACCGACGCGAAGGGCCTGAAGCTCTACCTCGCACTCCTCGACCACGTCGGGGCCGCGGCCCGCGACGCGCACGCCAAGGGCATCCCGCCCGGCGAGGCGTGGAAGCGCTACACGATCCCCGAGTCACTCGGCCCGTGGGACAAGTTCCGACCCGACGTCTACCGCTTCGCGTTCGAGGCGTGGGCGCGGGAATTGGGCGGCGGCGAGCGTTGACCGCTGCGCGACGATCGCGGGCGGGCTAGCGTGTCGGTTCGAGGGTGATGGCCACCTGCGCGGTCGCGCCGGCATGGACGGTCGCCCGGGCGAGGCCCACACGATAGCCGGACTTCTTCACCTCCACGAGGCACGGGCCGTCGGCGAGGAAGCGTCGCACCCGTCGGCCTCGTTCGTCCGTTCGGGAGAGCGCCTGCAGGAACGAGCCGAAGTCCGACATCGTCGCTTTCGGCCGTTCGCGGAAGAAGGCCTCGCGGTGTCGGGCGGCGATCGGGAAATAGGAGTTGCCGTCGGGCCCCTTCAGGGCGAGCGCGGCATCCGGGATCGCACGACCCGTCGTGTCCGTGACGACGATCTCGACCGCTCCGCCGTCCGCGAGCAGGGAGACGTCCAACTCGCGCGTCGTTCCTGCGTCGAGTCGCGCGCGGCGGGTGACCGTGATCCAGTCGTTGTGGTGGAACCGAAGTGCGAGTTTCGCCGCGGGTAGACCGACGATCTCGTAGCGGCCGTCGGCGTCGGTCGACGTGCGGTGAAGCAGGCCCGTGAGGTCGTCGCCCGCCCGTCGCACGTAGACGCTCGCGCGCTCCAGCGGCGTGCCGTCGGGCGCGACGACGGTTCCGCGCAACCGGGCCCCCGGAATGACCCGCAACTCCACCGGGCCCGCGTCGCGGCCCGGCTCCAGGCGCACCGCCACGAGTTCCGGCGAGACGCCGCCGTCGGTCGTACCCGCCTCGAGGTGGTAGGTCCCGAAGTCTGCTCCGTCCAATCGGAATCGACCGTCCTGGCTCGAGAACGTCTTGGTCGACACCGCGTTGGACGAATACGCGCGGACGAAGAAGTCGGGCACGGGTTGGCCGGTATCCTCGCGACGAACGAAGCCGTGGATCGCGCGCTCGACGCAGAGCGTGAGCCGAACCCGTCGATCGCCCGCGCGCACCGGAATCGATCCGCTCGGCTGTTGCACGTACCCCCGCTTGAACGCGAACACGCGCAGCTCCCCGGGGCCGAGCGCGGGGATCGTGAACGTCCCGTCGTCCTCGGTCACGCTCGTGCCGCTGCCGCCGTATCGTTCGCGCGACGATCGGCTCGGACTGGCCTGCACGCGGGCGCCGGCCACCGGTTGGCCGCTGTCGTCGACGACTCGACCCGCGATCGTCAGTCCTCGATCGAGCGTGATCGTCACACCGTCGTGCGTTCCGCCTTCGGTGAGTGCGACATCGGCGTGTCGGCGGCCGAGATAACCGGACCGAACGGCGCGCAGTTCACAGCGGCCGGCCGGCAGTGCATCGAACCGAAACGCGCCATCCGGGCCGACGCGCGTGCGCCGCTCGCTCGTGAACACGGCGGCCGGTTTCGCGAGCACGACCGCACTCGGAACCGGGTCGCCGGCTGCGTCCACGACGCGGCCGCTCAGCACCGCGCCGCGCAGCAACGTCAGGACGACGCCGGTTCGCATCTCGCGCGGCCCGAGCGTGAAGGTCTCGGTGATGCCCCGGACGAAGCCGCGCTTCTCGGCGATGATCCGGCGCTCCCGGCCGACCGTGATGCCGGTGATTGAGAACGTCCCGTCGTCGGCGCTCGTCGTGCGGGGCTTGCCACGGGGGCCGTCGCCCGAGTCTCGGATGCCGGCTCCGGCCACTGCGTTCCCGTCCGCGTCGACCACTCGACCGGAGACCGTTCCGGACTTTCGGAAGAGTCGGAAGTCGTGGCTACCGGCGCGCCGGGGCACCGTCCGCGTCACGTATTCCGGATGCGACGCCGCGAGCGAGGTCGCTTCGGCCAGGCCAGCGAAGTCGTATCGTCCGGTGTCTTCGGTGACGACTCGGCGCGTTCGCCGCTTCGACCGGGCTTCGACGGTCGCTCCCGCGATCGGCAGGTTCGTGTCCTGGTCGACGACCCGTCCGTGGGCGCGGTGTCCGACCGGCACGCGCACGTCGATCACCGACGCACACCCGGCGGCGATCGACACATGCACGCTGCCGGTGACCGGATTCGCGAGCGGGATCACGTCGACGTCGTATGCGCCCGGCTCGATGGCCTCGATGCGATAGCGGCCGTCGGCGTCGGTGACGGCATCGCGAGGCTCGACCCCGGCGGCGCCGAGTCGAACCGTCGCCCCGACGCACGGTCGCTCGTCGCCGGCGATCGTGATCCGGCCGCGGAGCACGCCAGGCGCAACGACGTCGGCGTCGTGATGCGGAGCCGCGACGGGCGTGGGTCGGGGCGGCCCGCTCGGCGCGGGGTGCTCGTCGGCCGGTCCGCCCGACGGCGCGGGCGAGTCGGATGCCGGCGGCTCGGCCGGCGGCGACGGCGACGCGTGCGGGGTAAGCGGGGCCTCCGGGGCGGGCGGCGCTTCGGGCTCGCTGGACCGCAGGACCCACACGAGCGCAATCATGGCGAGAACGCCACCGGCGACAATCCACGTATGCCTCGTGCCCATTCACGCGTCTCCTGGCTGCAGCGGCCGCTCTGAACGACTCCGGGCGCGACCGGTTCGGGCTTGTCCGGAATCGTCCGATGAGGGCGCTGGAGGTTACGCGTGGGTAGCGCGCGTGGCGGTCTCGTGACCCGAGCGACGCGCGGTTGCCGCATCGGCGGTCCAGGGCGTCGGCATGGAGTTTGCGGATCGTGGCGCCATGAAGTCACTTCTCGTCTTGGTCTCCTGCCTCTGGATCGGCGCGACGACCGTCGGTACGCAGTCCGTCGACTGGGCCCGCTACGAATCCACGACGCGTCCCGCCTGGCGCGACGGCTTCGCGGTCGCGCACGACCCGGTCCGCAACCGCACGGTGCTGTTCGGCGGCATCTGGTACGGCAACCGTCACGTCGCCTTCGACGACACCTGGGAATGGGACGGGACCACGTGGCGTCGGGCGAACCCGGTGCATCGACCGCCGGCCCGCCACGGCCATGCGATGGTGTGGGACGGGGCTCGGCAGCGCATCGTCCTGTTCGGTGGACGTGACGCGGGCAGCGGGTTCTTCGGGGACGCGTGGTCGTGGGACGGCGTCGACTGGACGCCGATCTCGATGGTCGGCGGTCCCACCCCGCGTCACCGCGTCGCGATGGCATTCGATTCCCGGCGGGGCCGCGTCATCGTGCACGGCGGGTGGAACAACGCGAAGGTGCTCGACGAGTTGTGGGAGTGGGACGGCACACGGTGGTTCAACGTTCGCTCGACCGTCCAGCCGATCGGCCGTCGGGATCACGCAATGGTGTTCGACCCGGTTCGTGGGCGGGCGGTTCTCTTCGGAGGCGGTGGCTCGAACTCGATGCCGCTCAACGACACGTGGGAGTGGGACGGCGCGACGTGGACGCAGCGATCGCCTCGAACGTCGCCGCCGGTGCGACAGGGCCATCGCATGGCATTCGATGCGACGACGAATCGAGTCGTCCTGTTCGGCGCGATGCAGACCAACATGTCGCCGAGGCTCACCGACACCTGGGCGTGGGACGGCAACGACTGGTCTCAGCAGACCGTGACACAGGCCCCGCCACCCGACGCGGCGGGGATGGTCTACGACCCGGCAGGGCAACGCGTGCTCCTCTTCACCGGCGTCGCGCACCGCTTGTTCGCCGACGAGGTGTGGGCGTTTCGGCTCGGGAACTGGCAGCCCGTGACGCTCGCCGGCAACCCGCTCCGCCGGTTCGGTGCGTCGTTCACGTACGACTCGACGCGTCGCCGCATCGTGATGTTCGGCGGCTCGTCGACCGCGACCGCTTCCGTGCTGAACGACCTCTGGGAGTGGGACGGTGACGACGGCTGGGTAGAGCGCCGCCCGACGACGTCGCCACCCCCGCGCTACGTGCACGCGATGGTCGAGGATCCGGCGCGCGGCCGGATCGTGCTGTTCGGTGGCATCGGCGCGACGGGCGCGCTCGCCGATACGTGGGAGTGGGACGGGACGAACTGGACGCAGGCTGCGGTGACGACCGGCCCGTCGCCGCGCGGGCTCTACTCGATGTCGTACGATCCGGTCCGCGGACGCACCGTGCTGTTCGGCGGGGGGGACTGGACGCAGGTCTTCGGCGACACGTGGGAGTGGGACGGCGCCCGGTGGACGCCACTCTCGGTCACGACGTCGCCGAGCGCCCGCGAAGGTGGCGCGATGGCGTTCGACCCCGTGCGCGGGGAGACGATCCTGTTCGGTGGGTTGCCGGGCGCGCGGTGTGCCGTGCCCCCGGTCGCCGACATGTGGTCGTGGAACGGTCGAACGTGGCGGGCGCTGGCACCCGCCAGCAGCCCCGCGCCGCGGCATGCGGCGTCGATCACGTACGACGCGACCCGGCAGCGCATGATCCTCGTCGGCGGCGAAGTGCCGGCGCCCTTGTTCCCACGGTGTTTCGCGTCCGTGTTTCAGGACGCGTGGACGTGGAACGGCGCCGGATGGACGCAGGTGTCGTCGGTCCCCTCCAGCATCTGGTCGTGGACCGGCCGGAGCCCGTGCTTCGTGCACGACGTCGATCGCGGACGAACGGTGCTCCTCGACTCGTCGACCGGCATGATCCATCATCGGCGCGCGACCGATCTCGTGCCGTCCACCCACGCGGTGTCGGTCGCGACCGGCGGCGTCGTGTCGTTGCGCTTGCGTGCGGGGCCCGAGCACGGCGGACGAGCGTTCGCACTACTCGGCTGTGTCGATCTCGGCGCGATGCGGGGCATTCCGCTCGGAGGCGGCATCACGTTGCCGCTGAGCCCCGGTCCGTATTTCTCTCTGACCGCGAGCACGCCGGCGGTCGTGTTCACGAACGGCCGCGGCGTCCTCTCGAAGGACGGCAAGGCGACCGCGACGATCCGCGTCCCGGCGGGACTTCCTCCGACGGCGATCGGCACGCGGTTCTACCACGCCTACGTCGTCTACGGTTCACGCGTGTTGCACGCGAGCGCCGCGGTGCCGCTGCGTCTGGTGCCGTAGCCGCTCAGCGCGTGTCGACGAGCTGGTAGCCGAGGCCGTGGCGCGTCACGATGTGTCGCGGGGTTGCCGGATCGGGCTCGAGCTTCTTGCGCAGGTTCAAGACGTGGTAGTCCACGGCGCGGTCGGTGCTGGCGGCGTCGTGTCCCCACACGGCGTCGAGGATCTCGCGGCGGGTGACGATGCGGTCGCGGTGGCGGACGAGAAACGCGAGCAACTCGAGTTCGGTGCGCGACAACACGACCTCGCGGCCGGCTCGCTCGACGCGGCGGCGTGCGATGTCGACGCGGACGTCGCCGAAGTGGACCGCGTCCTGCGGACCGCGGGCGCGCCGGAGCAACGCTTCGATCCGCGCGACGAGTTCGTCGGCGCCGAACGGTTTCGTCAGGTAATCGTCGGCGCCGGCCCGGAGCCCTTCGACCTTGTCGGACTCGCGGTCCTTCGCGCTGAGGATCAACACGGGGCACGTCGTGCTGCGTGTGCGGAGCCACCGCAGCACGCTCAGCCCGTCGAGGCGAGGCAGCATCAAGTCGAGCACGACGAGGTCGGGCGCCCGGTCGGCAAACCGGTCGCGTGCCGCCTCGCCGTCCGCGGCGGCGTCGACGTCGTAGCCCGCGCGCGAGAGTTTCTCGCGAATCGCGAGGCGGATCGCACCGTCGTCCTCGACGAGCAGGATTCGCGGGCGCGCGTCGATCATCGAGTGCGGTCTCCGGTCGTGTCATCCTCGGTGCGGGGCAGGCGGAGCACGAACCGGCTCCCGTGGTCGGGGCGGCTCTCGACCGAAAGCGTCGCGCCGATCGCGTCGCCGAGGGCGCGGCTGATCGACAGCCCGAGCCCGGTGCCGCGCACCGCGTAGTCATCGTAGCGGACCCGGTAGAACGGCTCAAAGATCCGTCGCTGTTCACGGGACGGAATCCCGGGGCCGTTGTCCTCAACGGCGATCTCGATCGCGTCGGGCGACGGCACGACCCGAAGCGTGATTCGCGCGTCGCGCGCGGCGCGGTATTTGAGCGCGTTGTCGAGCAGATTGCGCACGATGCGTTCGACGCACGCGGCGTTCGTCGTCACGTGCATCGGCGGGACCGGGTCGGCGTCGAAGCGTACGCCGTCGCGCTCGGCGAGCACGCGGAACCCCTCCGCAATGCGCTCCGACAAGGCTCCGACGTCGACCGACTCGCGCGGAGCGGGCGCGACCGTGCGGTCGTGCCGCGCGACGCCGAGCACGTCCTCGACGAGCGTGCCGAGGCGTCGACACTCCGTCGCCATCAGCTCGCCGAAGCGGCGCGCGTCGGCGGGCGCGACGTCGTCTGTCGCGAGCATCTCGGAGAAGAGACGGATCGACGTGATCGGGGTCTTCAACTCGTGCGTGACGTTCGTCAACAGCTCTTCGCGCAGGCGCGCGACCCGCCGTTCCCGGACGATCGCCGCGCCGGCGAACCCGGTGCCGACGAGCGTCGCGACGAGCAGGAGCACGACGAGGCCGACCCGTGTCCGGTGCCCGCGCACGAGATCAGCGAGGCGCGCGGCGTGACGCGTGTCGTGCGCGACGACCCACGCGACGGGGGCCCGCGTGCGATCGATGCGGACCGGTGCGAGCGCGCGATCCGGTCCGAGGTCGTCGGCCGGGGGCTGCGCGACGACGTCGATTGCGAGCGCGTCGGTCTCGTTCGGGGGCGGCGCGAGGTCGAACCACGCGACGCGGTCCCCGTCGATCCGGAGCAGGTCGGCGCCGTCGGTCGCGACGGGACGTTCGCCGAGCACGCCGGCGAGCCTGGCGAACGCGTGCTCGAGTCGCCGCTGCGAGGCGAGCCATGCGCGGAGTGCGTCGCCGTTCGCATCAGGGGCGAGTGACAGGAACGCGTCGATCACGTCGGGCGCGACCGCATCCCGTCGCTCGGTGAGGCGCGCGACGAACGCATCGGCCGACAGCTCACCGTCGCGGAGGAGGCGTGAGCCGGCGGCGAGGTCGAGTGGGACGCCGCCCTCGACGATGCCCGTCGTCGACCAGACGCCGCGGAACGCCTCGCGTGCGACATCGGTTCGGCCGGTTGCAGCGGCCACGCGGCCGACGCGGAAGCGCAGGCGGGTGCGAAGGGCCGGGTCGCGGATCGACGGCAGGTAGAATGCGTAGGCGTCGAGTGCGCGCGCCGGTTCGTTGCGGGCGAACTCGAATGCGCGCCCGCCGGCGATCGCGCGGGCGAATCGGTGGTAGTCGGCGGCAGGGGGCGGCGGCGCCTCCGGACCGGCCGACGCGGGTCCGAGTCGACCGTCCACGATGCGCGCGGTCGCGCGGGGCTCGCGTGCCATCGCGGCGGTGACGGCGCCGCCGACACGGCGAGCCCCTGCGACCGCCTCGGCCTCGATCGACCGACGCACGCGTCGCTCGCCGTCGTCGAGTTCGCGGCCGGCCAGCCGGATCGACCACCACGCGAGCGCCGCCGCGCCGATCGCGACGAGGCCGAGGCAACCGAGGAGTGTCTTACTTCCGTCGCGCTTCATCGCGGTCGGTGATCGCCTGTCGGATCTTGCGGAGTGCCGCGGCGGCTGCGGCGCGCACGTTCAGGTTCGGGTCGTCGAGCAGTGCCGCGACCGCCGGGATCGTCTCTGGCGAGGCGATCTCGACGAGCCGATGGAGGACCCGCTCGAGATAAGGGGGGCGCAAGTGCTCGAGCGCGGGGTCGTTGAGGATCCGCAGCAGATGCGGCAGCGCGTGGGCGCTCCGCGTCCCAGCGAGCGCATGGACGGCGGCGTGTCGGACGTCGTCGTCGGTGTCCTTGAGCGCGCTGCCCAAGAACGCGGTCGTCCACGCAGGGTCGCGGGCAGATTGGCGACCGAGCAGCACGCCGATCAGGCGGAGCTTCGCGTCAGTGCTCGCGAGCAGCGCCGCCAGAATCGCCTTTTCTCGCTGGCGTGGTTGCTCGAACAGCCAGTCGCGGAATCGTCCCGACAGGTTTTGTCCCGGGCGCACCTGACCGTCCGTGAGCGCGCGGAGGATCGGCCATGCGCGTGGATCCGGTTTCGCGAGGAACCCCTCCCAGTCGACCCACGCGGCGCTCGCCGGCCACGCGTGGTGGAACGACGCGACTCGGATGGCGTCGTCGAACGCCGTGTCGCGGAACGTCGCTTCGAAGAGCGGACGCCACGCCTCGACCGGCGTGAACGCGTGCGTGCCGATCCATCGAAACGCTTCGCGGCGCCGCGGGTCCTCGAAGAGCGCCCGGAGCGGCGGGACCGCGTTCGTGAGATGGGCGTCCGAGATGTGCTTCGCGAGCCGCCGTGCGGCGACGAGGCCACTCGGCGTCGTCGCGCCACGGATCGCGAGGCCGAGCAACTCCTCGCGAACCTCGTAACGGCTAAGGGCGTGACCGGCCGCCTTCTCGTCGGCGACCCGGCCGAGGGCGTCTACCGCGATCGGAGCGTGCTCCGGGTGCGAGTCTGTCGCGCGGAGCAGCGCCCACAGCGCGCCGGCGGCGGTGGCGCGGTGGACCTGGTTGTGTGCCGTGTTGACGTCGTCGGGGACGGCCCCTTCGGTGATCGCCGTCTTGGCGAGCACCTTCGCGATCGCCTCGGTCTGGTCATCCGGACGATTGGCAATGACGAATGCGGCGAAGTTGCGGGCCCACGGATCGTCGAACGTCAGTACTTCGGGCATCGCCCGGACGAACGCGCTTGTTGTCGAAAACCCCTGTCCCGGCCAGAGCGGATCAGTCAGCAGGGTTCGCGCCTTCCCGTCGCGCAGCGTCGCGACGAACGCGGGCACGAGGCCCGGGTTGTCCTGCGTTCGGAGTCGGTCCCACAACCATTGCGCGCCGAACGGCGCCTCGCGGAGCACGGGCAAGAAGCTCGCGGGCACCGGAGCCGTGTTGGGTCTCAGGTAGCGGCGGGTGATCCAGTCCCTGTTGTCGGACGAAGCCGCGAGCGCGCGCGCCGAGGCGACGTCACCGTCGTCGAGCAATCGCACGAACAAGCCGTGCACCGTCGCTTCGACGTCTGCCTGCCTGTAGCTGTTTCTAGATCGGCCACGCTCGAGCGCTGCGACCAGCTCCTTGCCGCTCAGCCCCGGCAGCAGGCGTTCGCGTAGAATCTCGAAGCAGTAGCGATAGGCGGTCATCACAGGAACGGCGTCCGGTTTTCGGAGTCGTGCGAGCATCGCGTTGCGCACGGCGTCGTCTCGCTCGATCAGCACGCGGAGCAGGGGGCGATACAGCTTCCGTGCGAACATCCCTTCCATTTTCAGGATCGGGTCGAGTGCGACGAGCCACCGCTCGGCGCCGGCCCCGTCACCACAATACGCGCGGAGGAGCCCCGCCGCCCACGTCGCCTCCGGGACGATCGTGACCACTCGGAGTGCGTCGAGGAACGTCTTCCGCGTCGCGGCGGGCTGCTGCATCAACCACGACCCGAGCTCGAACACGTCCCAGGTGTGATGCTCGATCAGCTTCCCGGTCGACGTGCCGAACACCCATGGGAGCGCGTCGAAGTGGCCGGTGCGGAGCAACACGATCCCGAGCGACTGGCGGTGCGAGAGCGAGCCGGTCGCGCGGCCGAACTGCTCGACGGTCGGCGCCGCGATCCGCCCGATCGCGATCAGGCTCAGCATCGTCTCGAAGCGCTTCGACGGGTTCACGAGGTCGAGGCACAGCTGCACGATCCGCTCGCGCAGCGCCGGGTCGTTCTCCATCGCCGTGCGCCAGTCGAACGGCGTGTCCGCGGCCGGCGCCGTCAACTCGCGCAAGAACGCCGCGGCGGGCTTCGCGATCGCCGGGTCGACGCCCTTCGCGGAGACGAGCGCACGAAGGACCGTCTCGGCTTCCTGCAGCGCGCCACGCTTCCGCAGCGCACGCGCCAGGGCATACGACGCACGATGCTGCAGCGTCGCCGGTGCCTCCGCATCGCCGCGCACCTTTCGGTAGACGGCGATTGCCCGGTCGAGATCGCCGTCGGTCAGTTCGGCGATCTCGGCCGAGAGCAACTCGCGCTCGCGCGGATCCACCGGTGGGTCGTCCTGCGCGACGAGCGGCGCGGCGGCGAGCAGTGCCGCGAGCGCGATCCAACAGGCCTTCATCACGATTGCATCCTTCCGAACGGGTCTCCGGCGGCCGGCCGACGGAAGAAGGCTATCGCATCGATGTTGGGAAGTTGTTGGAAGCGCGTCAGATCCCGGCGAGGTCGGGGCGTTTCCCGGCGACACGCCCCCGCGTTTCCGCTACCGTGGGGGCCAGGGTGGTCGAGAGATCAGGAGGCACGAATGCGATCGAGCCCGTTCACCGTGTTCGTGGTGGTCTGCCTGTTGCTGGCGAGTGGCGCAGAGCTGCAGGAACCGTACCGCGTCTACCGCAGCGAGCGCGTCGTGCTCGATGTGGATGCCCATCGGATGCTCGTGCGGGCGAACGGCTCGCTTGCGCCGCAACTCATGGACGTCGTCGACGATGCCCCGATTGCGGTCCCCGGGTGGCGGATGGTCACGTTCGCGGCGCCGGCCGCTGGTCCGCATGCGGTGCGTGGCCGTATCGATCGCGTGCTCGGCTGTGCCGGTGTCGCGTTCGCGTCGCCGGTGTTCCACGGCTTCGACGACGGCTGGTTCGCGGTGACGCCCGGCGTACTCGTTCGTTGGGCGGAGGGCCGACGGCATCACGCGATGCAGTGGCCATCGCATCGCGACGACGCCGACGTCGTCGAGCGTCGCTTCGGCGGGATGGACGGCGCGTTGCATCTGCGCGCTCGCTCGCGCGACGGATTGGCGGTGCTCGCGTTCGCGAACCGGCTCGCGGAGGACGCGGACGTCGAATGGGCCGAGCCGGACTGGCTCTTCACCGGCGGCGGCGGGCACATTCCGAACGATCCCGGCGTGCCGCAGCTCTGGGGGATGATCAACACCGGGCAGAACAACGGCGTCGCCGACATGGACATGGATGCCGATCTCGCGTGGGACCTGACGACCGGCTCGCCGTCGGTGCGCGTCCTCGTGATCGACACGGGTGTGGAACCGGGGCACCCTGATCTGAACGTGCAGCCCGGCGTAGACGTGACGAGCCAGACCGGCAACCTCGGCGCGCCGGTGAACGCGTGCGACAACCACGGCACGCCGGTCGCCGGCTGCGTGACCGCGAAGATCGACAACCACCTCGGGACCGTCGGCATCGCGCCGAACTGCGTCAGCGTGTCCGCGCGCACGTTCATCTCACGGTCGAGTTGCTCCGGCGGCTGGAGCAGCCAGTCGAGCTGGACCGTCAACGCGCTCGCGTGGGGGCAGCGCAACGGCATTCGCATCACGAACAACTCGAACTACTACGGATCGTCGTCGTCGGCGATCGACGCGCAGTACGCGGCGACGCGACAGGCCGGGATGATCCACTTCGCGATCGCCGGGAACTTCTCGCGCAACCGCGTCGAATATCCCGGCTCGAGCCCTGCGGTGAACGCGGTCAGCGCGGTCGATCGCACCGGTGGACTCGCGAGCTTCTCGAGCTTCGGCAACGCGATCGAGTACTCGGCGCCGGGGGCGGCGATCTACACGACCGATCGAACCGGGGCCGCGGGCTGGCAGCCCGGCGACTACACGACTTCCAACGGCACGTCGTTCGCAACGCCCTACACGGCGGGCGTCGCGGCACTGATCCTGTCTCGCCGGCCGAACGCGACGGTGCGCGAGGTCGAGCTGTCGCTGCGTGCGGGCCGGGACCGTGGGCAGCCGGGTTGGGATCGCTCGTTCGGGTGGGCGTTCGTCAACGCGAATGCCGCGCTTCGCACGGCCCCGTACGGGACGGGGCTCGCGGGAACCGGCGCCGTCGTCCCGGAGCTCTTCGCGGTCGGGACGATGCGCATCGGTACGACCGTCGCGATGCACGTCGAGGCGGCCCGTGGTGGCGCGCTGTCGTGGGTCGTGCTCGGCTCGGGACGCGCGCAGATGCCGCTGCTCGGCGGTACCGTCTGGATCGCGCCGCCGTATGCACCGCTGCCGCTCGCACTCGGAGGGACCGGGGGTGTCGCCGGTGCCGGCAACGGGCGGCTGCCGATCGCGCTTCCGAACGCGAGCGCGCTGATCGGCGCGAAGGCGCGGTTGCAGGCGGCGATCGCCGACGCCGGCGCCATCGCCGGTGTCGCGTTGACCAATGCGATCGAGATCGAGATCTCGGGCTGAGCATCGTCGACCGTCTTTGCGGTCGCCTTCTCCCCGACAAGCCGATCTGGTAGGCTCGACCGAGCGCCCGTCGCGGTCGTTGGTCCGCCGGCTCCGTTGAACTCCGTCGTTCCCCGACCGTGATCCACATGACTTCCAAGCGCGTCGCGCTACTGGGCCTGATCCTCTTCACCGGGATCAGTTTGATCTGGCTCGTGAACGCGCATTGCAGCCCGTTCTTCGACGCGTCGCTCTACGTGATCGCGACGAAATCGCTGCTCGCCGGCGACGGCTACGCGCTGAACGGCTCACCCTTCACGCTGCGTCCGCCGGGATTCGTGCTCCTGCTCGCGCCGCTGTTCGCCGCGTTCGGCACGGATTTCTTCGTGCTGAACCTGTTCATCAGCGTGATCGGTATCGTCGCGGTCGTGCTCGCGTTCCTCTACTTCGAGCGACCCCTCGGCGTGCCGATCGCGATCGCGTTGGCGGTCGGGCTCTGGTTGAACCCGTGCACGCGCCGGTATTGCAACCTCGTGATGGCCGACCTCGCGGGTGTCGCACTTCTGCTCGCCGCGTTGCTGATCGAGCGTCGCGTGTTCGCGCGCCCCACGTGGCGCGGAATCGTGCTGCTCGGCGTAGTCGTCGCGGCAGCGGCATACCTGCGCTCCGTCTACCTGCTGCTCGCGCCGGCATTCGCGCTGAGCTGGCTGCTCCGTCGCGGTGGGGCACCCGCGGGCCGGTCGCTCGTCGCGCGGCTCTTGGCGATCGGCGCGTTCGTCGGCGTCGTCGCGGTTCTCCAGGCGCCCTGGCAGGTCTGGAAACGCTACAACCCGCCGCTACTGCCGCTCGAGACCGTCGGCAACTACTCGTATGCGACCAACGTGCTGCACGAGCATCCGTGGGATCCGACGTCGCCTCGCCTGACGATGGCTCGGCTGTCGGAGCGCGTCGCAGTGCGTGCCGCGCAGATCACCGGCGCGGTCGGGGATCGACTTCGAACGCTCCTGAACGCACGTTCGTCCTGGACGCCGGGGGACCCGTTCGCCCTCGCGCTCGGGGGCGTGATGCTCGCGTGTCTCGTGGCTGTTGCGCTACGGTCACGGGACCCGGGGAGCCTGTTCGCGTTGCTCAACATCGCCGCGCTCCTCGTGTTCGCCGATTTCTCCTACCGCCTGGTGCTCCCGATCTACGTGTTGGCCCTCGTCGCGACGGTGCGGATCATCCTGCTCGTGGCGACGGCCCCGACCGAGTTCGGGCCGGGCCCGCGACCCGGGCTCGTGCGGATCGGCTTGGCGGTCGCGTTGCTCGCACTGGGTGTGCTCGACTTCGGGCGGGAGCCGGACCGGCCGATGAAGATCCGGCAGCACGAGACGTGCGAGCGACTTCGCGACTTCGTTCAATCGCGCTATCCCGAGCCCGTTCCGATCGCGGCGCTCAACGGCCACGTCGTCGCCGGCTACTTCGATCGCGAGGTTCGGTTCCTCGAGCTGATGTGGGCGCGGCATGGAGGGTACGGGGCCCGCGAGGTGATGCGGAAGTACGACATCGGCGTGTTGATCGTGACGCACGCCGAAGCGGTTCCGCACTTGCGTCCGGAGTTGTTCGCGCGGTGGCGTCGCGTCTGGAAGGACGGCGAGATGACGGTCTGGGAGCGGCCCGACCTCGCCGGATCACCGCGAGGCGGGTAGTGCCGCAATGCGGTCCGCCAGCGCGCTGGCGAGAATCGCGTGTCCACGCGGAGACGGGTGATAGCCGTCGGGGACGAACAGCGGCGCGCCGGGCTGGCGAGGGCGGGCATCCGCGAATGCCGCGCGTCCATCGACGAGCGGAATCGCCTCTCGCTTCGCCACGTCGAGCAGGGCTTCGGTGTAAGCGAGCAGGATCGGGCAGCGTTTCTCGTGGCGTTCGTGGCGCGGCATCGAGAGCAGTACGAGCTGCGCACCGTCATCGGCGACCGCATCGCGGAGCGTCGTCAGCAACTCGCGAAACCGTGCCACCGAGACACGGCGGACGCCCGGCCAGTCGACGGCGAACGCGTCTTCGTTCACTTTCCAGTGTTCTCGGGATCGCTCTTTCACGGCGGCGAGGACTTTCTCGCGCCCGCCGCGCAGGGACTCGGCACCGTAGTCCGCGAGGTGGACGAGACGCGAGTGTTCACGGAGCCAGCGCTTCGTGTGCCACCACCAGGTGTCCTGTGAGAGGTTGCGTTCGATCTGATCGTCGTCGGACGTGCCGCGACCCGCGAAGCTCTCGTTGACCGCGCCGAACGCAGCGACGACGACGTCCGGTCCGTGCTCGCGCACCAGCGCCCGGTAGCGCGCGAGCCCCTGCCGGATCGAGAAGCCGACGACGCCACCGTTGAGGACCTCCGTCTCGATCCCACGGGCCTTCAGGATCGCGGGCAGCCGGCCGCTGTAGGAGTCGGCGTAGGAGACGCGCGCGCCGAACGTCGACGAGTCGCCGAGCGTCGCGATGCGGCGCACGCCAGGCGTTCGCTCGGTCGGGAGCAACGGCCCGCGGTAGCCGCGCTCGTTGACGCGTTCGGGGTGTCGACTCGTGTCGCCGCCCCAGTAGGCGAATGCGTGAACGCCGGGCTTCGGCCGCCAGAGCTGCCGGTCGTCGTGCAGGTAGAGGCCGTCCTGTGCCGCGACGTCCTTCACGACTCCGCGGACGCCGGCGACGATGGGCAGCCGGATCGGCGGGTGTCGGAAGCCGAAGAGCCGCAGTCCGGCTTCGGTGAGACCGACGACGAGCACGACCGACCCGAGCGCGAGCCCGAGGCGCAGTGCGATCCTGCGTTTTCGTGATGACGAACTGGACACGACGCGATCCTTCCGGCGCACGGTCTACCACGGCGTCGTCGTGCGAGTCAACTCGGCCTCAGTCGGCGTCGGCTGCGTCTCGCTCGATCGCGAACGCCGACGCGCTCTCGATCGAGGTGGCGATCGGATCGTAGAGGAACGCCCGCAGCGCGAGCCCGTAGAGGGGTGCGAGCAGCATCGCGCTGAAACCGGTGATGTAGTCTGTCTTCGTCGCGGTGCCGCTCTTGAGGGCGAGGCCGCTGAGCAGGTTCAGGTAGGTGCCGAAGAACGCGATGACGCCGGTCGCGAGCGTCAGACCACCGACCGCGCGGAGCACGCGAGCCGATTGCACGCGCCGTTCGACCGGAAGGTCACGAATGCCCGGGCGGACCGCATCGGCCAGCGACGCGCCGAGGTCGCGCAACGGAAAGCCGATGCACGCGACGAGCCATGGAAAGAGCGTGACGAACGCTACGGTGCGCGGATCGAACAGCAGCGAGACGTCCGGGGCGATCGCGGAGATCGCGACGAAGAGCGCACTCCATCCGACGACCAGCGCCAGGTAACGGGTGATGAGCGGCACGGGTTCCTCTCTCCGATTCAGGGCATGATCGCGAGCGTGATCAACGTCGGGACCGCGAGCAGTACGAGCAACCCGAGATCGGCCGTGAACGCGTGAGCAGGCGGTGGCGCGGTGCGTGCGTGCGCGGCGGATCCCTCCGCGAGGACGCCGGCGACCATGCGCCCGAGCACGAGGCTCGTGATCGCCGCGTTCAAGCCGAGGAAGATCGCGTCGGCGGCAGTCACCGGCGAACTCTGCGTGGACCGGAGGGTGAAGTGGCCGCCGAGCAGAACGAGCGCGCCGGTGAACGCGAGCAGCGCGCCCGCGGCGACCATCGCCCTCGCCGTGGCCGAGAACACGCGCGTCGCGTGTGCGGCCGACACGTCGTCGATCGGGTGGCCCTTGAGGAACGCGAACGCGGCGCGTCGGCCGAGCGGCGTCCCACCGGCGACACCGACCGCGACACCGATCACCGCGATCATGATGAACGGACGCCCGAAACCGCGGATGAAGTCGCCCATGGCGAAGGTCGTCTGTATTTCCGGGTCGGTTTCGACGACGTCATCGAGCAGCAGAAAGTGGCACAAGCCGATGAAGACGACGACGATGATCAGCAGGATGCGCATTCGCGAGACTCCAGACGCGTTGGACCCGCGCCATTGTGCCCGAGGATCAGCGCAAGCGGATCGTCAGAGTCGATTCTCGCCCCGGCACCGCGTGAACGTGCCGACTCGCGAGCGGACCGCCGGCGTTCGGCACGAGCACGCGAACGTCGAGCGAACCGGCCGGGACGATGACATCGATGTAGGCGCCGAGGGCGACGTCGGCGGCGGAGATCCAGACCTCCGGCAGCCTGACGTTCCACCGCTGCGCGTGGATCGCGATCCGATAGTCGGCTTTCGGGCCGTCGATGCGGACGCGCAGCACGCAGGCGGGCTCCGGGCGGAGGGGCCGGTCGATGACCGTATCCCGGTCGGTGCCGACGACGACCGATGGCGCGAGTGCGATGCGATCGCCGCGAAGGTAGGCGATCACGTCGTAGGTGCCGGGCCGGAGATCGTCGACCTCGAGATCGTGCTCCGCGTCCTCTTCGGGGTCGAGATGGCCCTGCACCTCTCGGCCGGTGGACTGATGGCGGGCGATGACTTCGTCTTCGTCGGAGAACGCAGTCGCGATGTCGCCGCGAATTGCCCGCCGCGATGCCGCGCGCAGTACGATCGGTGCGCCGCCGGTCGGAAAGGGGCCGAGCGGGTCGGAGGATACGCCCCCATGCACCCGCACCCAGTATCGGCCGGGCGCGAGCCCCGAGAGTGTGAATGTGCCGTCGGGTTCCACGGTCACGACCGATCGTTGCCAGGGATCGAGTACGTTGAACGCGGTGACTCGGCACCCTGGGCTCGGGGTCGCGTCGCGGTCCGTTCGGACGACACCGCGAATCATGCCGTGATGGATCACGAGTTCGATGCCCATGCCGTCCGCTGGTCGGTGGAGGCGTATCGGAATCGATGGGGTGCATCGAACCGGCGTGCATCCGGACCGGCGGTAGGCCTGCATGACCCAGTCGCCGAGCGGTACGTCTCGAAAACGAAACGAGCCGTCAGACGACGTTTCGGACCACCGTCGGGTGACAGTGGAGAGTTGCACCTCGACGTCGTCCACCGGTGCGCCGCGTGCATCGACGACGCGCCCGGTCACCGCGATCGGCGCCGTGACCCGAAGCTGAATGGCGCGGGATTCGCCGGGGGCGAGCACGACGCGTGGCAACGAGTCGGTGAGCAGCGTCAGCTCGTGAAGCAGCGATTGTAGGTGGTCCGCACGCGCTTCGGCGCTCGGCAGCCGGGCGAGTTCCTCTTGTCCGGACTCCGACAGGGCCCAGACGCGCAAGGTCAGCGCATCACCGACGGCCAGTGCCGGTAGGGTGAAGTGTCCGCTTTCGTCGCAGGCCGCGTGATTCTCTGTGTCGCAGCCGAACCGCATGGTTCCGCTCGCGCGGTACGCCGAGACGACGGCCCACGGGAGCCGTCGGCCTGCGGAATCGACGACCGAGCCGGTTAGCGTTGCGGCGCGTCGCAACAGAATCGTCGTGGGGCGGTTCGGCGCGTCCGCACGCGCGAGTTCGCCGTCGACGGTTGCGTATCCGCACGCTTCGATGCGCACCCAGTCGTGGACGACGGCGCGGTCGATCACGAAGTCGCCGTTGACGTCGCAGCGCGTTATCGCGTGCTTGGTCTCGGACTCGTCGCCAGCCGGTGCGTCATAGGCCGCATGGATGCGCGCACCGCTGACAGGCGTGCCGTCATGCGCGGCGAGGACGCGGCCCGGCACGGGGCGAACCGGGCCGTCATGGTGAAGCGATACGCATGCGCCCCATGCATCCGGTGCGAGAGGAGCCATGGTGCGCCAGTGGGTCGTACGATCGGATACCGGATCGCGCGCGCGTAGCTGAAGCGTACGGAGCGGGGGGACTCGAGTGTTGTGGATACTCGCATCCGGGTCGAGCCAGTTCTCCTCGCGAATCAGCTCTTCGGCCTTGGCATCGCGAGGGACACATCTCACCTCGATGGCTTGACCTCGCACGAGTGTTTGCGACGCGCGCGAGTGAACCTTCACGCCGATACACACCCAGTCTTCCACGGGAGCCGTGGGCGCGTGGCGATTCGACTGCGTTGCCGTCGGTGCAGATGCGGCATGGCCGACGGTTGCTGTGGTGCCAGACCGCACGGGCGTCTCTGAATCGAGCGTTGCCGGGGGGGGCGGTGCGGCCGACGCATGTGCTGCGGGCGTCTGAGGTGCCGGGAGCGATGGGGACGTCCATACGAGCGTTGCCGCGATGAGCGCGGCACAGGCGAGAGCCAGAGGCAATCGGATGAACATCGGCGATCTCCGAAGTCTTCGGGAGACCGCGACCCTGCAAGGGGCGTTCCGATCGTGCGTGTGGCTGCAGGCCGGCTCTGGCGCGCTCGGTCGGCGATACGCGGTAACATCCGTTACCGCGCGGTGCCGGCCGCCGGCTCAGCGCTTGCGCAGCGCGCGGACGCGTTCGAGGACGTCGGTGCCGTGGGTGCGGACGCTGACGGAGTCGAACGTGTGGCGGAGAATGCCACGATCGTCGACGATGAACGTCTTGCGTTGTGCCCACGGGCCCTTGGCGCGGGCGGCGCCGAACTTCGCGATGGCGCTTCCATCGGGGTCGCTGAGCAGCGCGTAGCCGAGGCTCTGCTTCTCGCCGAACTTCGCGAGGGTCGCGACGTCGTCGACGCTGACCGCATAGATCTTCGTGTCGAGCGCTTCGAGTTCTGTCGCTACGTCCCGCAGCGACTTGCACTCGACCGTTCAGCCGGGCGTCGCCGCCTTCGGGTAGAACGCGACGACCGACCACAGCCCTTTCTTGTTCTTGCCGACTGCCGTCGCGCGACCGTGCTGGTCGTTGAGCCGTATGCTCGCGACTGCTTCGCCGACCTTCGGGCCGGCCGGTTCGTTTCGGGCCATCGATCCTCCGAGGCACAGCGACAACAAGACGACCAGGGCGTTTCGCATCGACGACTCCCGTTCGAGGTCAGCGGATTCGGACGGTGATCGTCGCCGACGTGCAAGACGGCGTCAAGCCGCACCGGCTGAGCGTTGCGTTCGGGCGTGGCCGGACGACTTTCCCGGAACAAAGACAACTGGCGAATTCGGTGTCGGCGATGCGGTTTCGCCCGGCATTCAGTGGGCATCGGCGACGGCAACCGGCCGACGCCACCGCCCGGAAGGAGCGAACCGATGCGCTCGCTGATGCCCCTGTCCCTGATCCCTGTCGCCGCGCTTACCGCGCTCGTCTCGATCTCGTCGACCGCGAATGCCGGCCCCGTCGAGCGGACGATCCGCCGCACGCTGCACGCGTCCGGCAAGCCGCACTTCGTCAAGGTCCGTTCGACGTTCGTCCGCACGCGCAACGTTCGAATCGTGGCATCGCCGAACCCGCGCGTCGCCCGTGCCGCGATCCTGTGGCGCCGCGGCGATCCGCTCGTGCGACTGACGCCGGTCGGCGCCCCGCGGGGTCGTCGCGTCGGGCACACGTCGGTCGTCTTGCGCGGGCAGAAGTGGAACTTCAACGCGCGCCGTTGGCAGTCGTTCGTGCTGCGGATCCGCGTGACCGTGCACGCGCCGCGCAACGCCCCGCGTCGCCACGTCGCGCCCGCCCGCCAGTTCCAGCGCCGCACGACCGTCGCCGTGGGTGGCGGAAAGCACGGCACCGTGCGGGGGATCGTCGGCGCGCCGGTGCGCAAGCTCGCGATGCTCGCGGCCGACACGAATCTCTTCTCGGTGGACCTGCGGGGCGGCGTCCTGCGCATTCGCGGCAAGCGGCCCGGGCGCGGTGCCGTCGCGATCGGCGGTCAGTATCTCGACCCGCGCACCCGCAAGTGGACGAAGTTCTACGTCCGCATGAACGTCCGGGTCGTTCGCCCCTGACACGAACCCTTCGTTGACCTCGGCCCGCGCAGCCCCGTATCGTGAACGGACCGCGCGGGCATTCTCCGTTGCGGGAAGGACCCACGCCGTGCCGGATGACGACGCGCTCTTCGACGCCTACCTGAACGCCGCGCTCGACGGTTCCGCCGAACCGGTCGACGACTACTGCCGCCGCCACGGCGCATCCGACGACTTGAAGCGCCGGCTGTCGACCTTGCAGCGCAACATGGCGTCGACGTCGCGGGACGGCGGTCGTGCGGACAGCGGCGAGACCCCGTCGATGATCGGCGACTTCCGGCTTCTCGCACCGCTCGGTGAGGGCGGGATGGGGCGCGTCTTCCGCGCGGAGCAGGTGTCGCTCGGGCGGACGGTCGCGCTGAAGTTGATCCGCCCCGACCGTGCCGCGTCCCCATCGGCCCGTGCGCGCTTTCGCCGCGAAGCGGAGGCGCTGGCCCGTGTCCAGCACCCGAACCTCGTGACGATTCACGCGGTCGGCGAGGCCGACGGATACCTCTACCTCGCGATGGAGGAGGTGCGCGGCGAGGGGCTCGATCGTCGGATCGCGCGACGCGAGGCGATTCCGGTCACCCAAGCGATCGACTGGTTCGCGCAGATAGCGCGCGCGCTCGACGCGGTCCACGGGGCCGGCATCGTGCACCGCGACGTCAAGCCGTCGAACATCTGCATCGCCGAGGACGGCCGCGCGATCCTGCTCGACTTCGGTCTCGCACAGCTCGACGATCAGGCGACGCTGACGCAGTCGGGCGTGTTCACCGGCACGCCGTTCTACGCGTCGCCCGAGCAGGTGCGCGGGACGGCCGGGTGGAGTGCGCCGACGACCGACGTCTACAGCCTCGGGGCCGCGCTCTACGAGACCGTCGCAGCCGACGTGCCGTTCTCCGGCGAGAGCGGTGAGCGCCTGTTCCACGCGATCCTGACCGGCGATCCGGTGCGCCCCGGCAAGCTCCGCAAGGACGTGCCGCGCGATCTCGACACCGTGATCCTCACCGCGATGGCGAAGGACATCGCGCACCGCTACCCGAGCGCCGCGGCCCTGGCCGACGATCTCGAGGCGATCCGCGAGTTGCGACCGATCGCCGCGCGACCGGAGGCGTGGCCGCGGCGCTTCGCACGGGCGATGCGCCGCCGACCCGGGCTCACGGGTGGGGCGTTGGTCGCACTCGCTGCGGTCGTCGCGTTCGTGGTGCTGCTCGTCGCGCAGCGAAGCGAGCGGGAGCGCGAGCGGCTGGCGGCGATCGAAGCGCGACTCGACGCCGCGCGCACCGCGACCGACGACTACACGGCCGCACGCGTCGATGCGCGCGCCCACCGGGAGACCGTCGAGCGACTCGAAGCCGCGGTCGTCAGCCGGTGGCTTCCGCCGGCCGATCGCGTCGCGCTTCGCGAGAGTCGGTCGTCGGTGGAGCGCGACGATGCGCGTGCGACGTCGCGGTTCTTCGCCGCGATCGACGCGCTCCGCGAGGCCGAACGCCTCGGCGCGTCGGCCGAGCGGCTCGACGCGACGCGCGCACGCCTCTACGTCGCGCGCTGGCGCGAGGCGCGAGATCGGGGGCGCGCCGCCGAGGCGGATGCGTTCCGATCGCTGGCCCGCGAGCACGACCGCGACGGCGCGTTCCGAGACGAACTCGACCCGCGGGGTGCGCTGCGGCTTCGTTCGACGCCGACCGGCGCGACCGTTCACCTGTTCGCCCAGCGGCCGGCCAATACGGTCTATCCCGACGGCGAGCGGCGCCTCGTCGCCGTGCCGTTCCGCGGTCCGGGCTCCGTGCGCGTCGATGCGTTCGCGCTCGAGGTGCGCTCGGGTCGGGGTGCCCTGGAGACCGGCGACCTGATCACGCACGTGGCGGGCGAGCCGGTGGCCGGTGGCCTGTTCGCGTCACGCGGCGGCCGCGGCGTCGAGCCGTTCGATCGGCTCGTCTCGGTCAACGGCGTTGCCGTGCACACCTACGGTGAGCTCGCCGAGGCCGTGCGGGGCAAGGACACGAGCGAACTGGTGCTGCGCCGAGACGGTGAGCCGATCGACATCGCGTTGCCGAGCGCGGTGCCGCTCGCCCGCGTCTTCGCCGAGCCGGACGATCTCGTCGCCGACGCGGCGGAGCCGATCCCGGTGACGCGCGTGCGCAACGGGGTCGCGGACACGGCGTCGTGCGATCCCGGCACACCGGTCGCGAACACGTCGACGCCGTTCGATCGGTCGGCTGCGTCTCGTCTCGGCGTGACGCCCTGCGACGTGGACACGCTGCCGGCGGGGAGCTACGTCGCGCTCGTGTCGGCGCCGGGGTGCCTCGAGCAGCGGATCGCGTTCACGATCGAACCGGGGCGGACGCACGAGATCGACGCGGTCTTGCACGAAGCGGGCGCCGCGCCGTCCGGTTTCGCGTTCATCCCAGGCGGACCGTTTCGCACGGGCGCGTCGCCGAATGCCGCGTGGACGCCGCAGCCCGAGCACGTCGCGACTGTCGACGGCTTCTGGATCCAGCGGTTCGAGGTCACGCGTGGGGACTACGTCCGCTTCCTGAACGATCCCGCGACACAGGTCCGCATCCGGGACGCGGAGCGGCCGCGCTACTACCCGCGCAATACCGTGACGCTCTACCGCGGCGGCACGTGGGCGTCCCATCGGCAGGCGGACGGTACCTACGCACTGCCCGAGTCGCTCGCCGGGTTCGCGGTCAACGGCGTGTCGTGGAACGACGCGGTCGACTACGCGCGTTGGCTCACCGCGCGCGCGAAGGCGGACGGCAAACCCTACCGGTATCGGCTGCCGACCGAGCTCGAATGGGAGAAGGCCGCGCGCGGCGTCGACGGTCGTCGGTTCGTGTTCGGCAACGACTTCATGCCGCACTGGGTCGGCGGACGCTTCGCAAAGCCCGGTGGCATGGCGTTCAGTCGCCCCGGTCGCCATCCGGTCGACGTCTCGGTCTACGGCGTCTACGATCTGAGCGGTGGCGTGCTCGAGTGGTGCGACGATCGCCCGGAGGCGCAGATCCGCATCTGCCGGGGCGGCATGGTCGGCGGGGTGCTGCCGGGGTCGTTCGAGGTGAGCGCGCGATTCGTCGTCGGCCCGGAGCAGACCGAGTCGGCGAACGGTTTCCGATTGGTGGTCGACATCGTGTCGGACAGCGAGCAGCGATGAGCGGATCGGGCACACCACGACTCGAGGACCTGTTGGTGACGCATCGCGTCACGATCGAGCGTATCGCGGGTCAACTCGGCGGTGGCCTGTTGCGCTACGAGACCGCCGAGGACTTGGCGCAGGGCGTGCAGTTGCATGCGCTTCGCGCGGCGGATCGCTTCACCTACGAGGGGGAGGCGGCGTTCCTCGGCTGGGCGCGGCAGGTCGTGCGTCGGCACATCGCGAAACGCCAGGCCTACTGGTCGGCGCAGAAGCGCAACGCCGGCGCGATGCTGCGGATCTCGACCGGCGGGGCGACCCGCTCGCCCGACGCCGGCATCGACCCGTCCGGTGCACTGACCGGCCCGTCGACGTTCGCCGAGCGCCGGGAACGGTTGCTCCTCGCGGTCCAGGCGCTCGAAGTGCTCTCCGACCGCGATCGGACGATCGTCCAGCTCGTGCGAGAACAGCGATCGACCGACGAGATCGCCACCGCCCTCGACCTGACCCACGCCGCCGCCGAGAAAGCCCGCGCCCGCGCGATGGAGCGCTTCGAGAAGACCTACACCCTGCTGTCGCGCTGAACGGCTGAGGGACAGTTCGGCGGGTCAGGGGCGCTCGGGGAGGATCTGCATCGACTTGAGGTAGTCGATCACGCAGTTCTGCACGTTGGGTGACAGCCGGAAGAACGCGTCGCGCACCTCCTGGGCGTCGCCACCGTGCATGTCGATCGCTTCGCGAATCGTCGTCGCGCGGCCGTGGTGCATGAACGGCGGTTCGCTCGCGAATCCCCACAGCTTGCGAGTGATGAACTCGCTCGTCGGCACGCCGGCTTGCACGCGCGCCTCGGCCATGCGGGGGCCCATGTCGTGGCGCTTCAGGTCGGTAAACGCCGGCACGAGCACGGAGCCGTCGGGTTCGCGCGGCAGTCGCGGCGCATCGCCGTTCGTCGTCAAGTCGATCGAGAGCGGGCGAGACACGTGCTGCGGCAGCAGGTTGCCCGGGGGATTGTACGGATTCGGCTCCGTGAACACCGGGCTGCGCAGCACGAGGTGGGGGCGGTGGCACTGCGCACAGCCGACGGAGTCGAACACGCGTGCGCCCTCCGAGCGCGCGGCTGCATCGGCGGAGTCGCGCGCCGGCACGATGCCGGGCACCGCCATCAACGCCTGGAACACCGTCACCGCGGTGACGTCGCCCTCGGTCAACTCGTCGACGTGACCGTCCTTGTCGGCGTCCAGGCCCGGGCCGAAGCGCTCGCGCGTCTGGATGCCGTGGTGGTGGTTCATCGCGTTGTTCGTGAACTCGCGGAGCGACACGACGACGCCCTTCTGGTGGAACGGCTTGACGATCAGATCGGCGTCAACGCCTTCGACGTCGCCGGCGAAGAGCGTCCCGTCGGGCCGGGCGGTGAGCGTTCCGAAGTTCACGTCCTTCGTGTCGAGCGGCACGGTGACGTTGCGCCGCTCGGCGCGCGCCTGGGTCAGTGCCGCGTCGCGGATCGCGTGCAGGTCGGCGGTCATCTCGCGCGCGAGCAACTCGATGTAGCCGGAGCCCCACATCCCGAGCGTGTTGCGTTCGTTGCCGACCGAGTCGAGCGCGAGATTGAGGAAGTCGTCGCCGGCGCCCTGGTCGAAGTTCACGTGCGGAAACGCCTGGGCGAGCACGAAGACGTTCGCGACGTTCTCGCCGCCGCCGCCGATGCGCGGCTGGTTGTGGCACCCCTTGCACGAGTTCGCGTCGGGGCCCGACACGCGGTTGAAGTTCTCCGGCGCGACCCGGCGATCGCGCGGCAGTCCGGTGCCGGTCGATTCTGGCCGTCCAGCGCCGTCGAGCGTGTTGAAGCTCGCGCCGAAGATCTGCGCGCCGGTCGCCGCGAGGCTCGCGATCGGAATGCGGCCGGCGTCGATGTCCTGCTGGTCGAGGTGGGTCAACACCGTCGGCGCGTCGCCGATGACGCCCGAGAACGGCGCCGTGATTTGGGTCGTCGTCGTTCCGTCGGGCAGCACTTGCAGCGACTTCAGGAACTCGGTGACCGCGGCTTGGTCGGTCGCCGACAGCGCGGCGAACGCATCGCGTGACGCCTGCGCTTCACCGCCGTGCATCAGAATGGCCTCGGCGATCGTCGTCGCGCGACCGTGGTGCATGTACGGCGGCTCGTTCGCGAACCCCCAGAGCTTCTTCGTCAGGAAGTGGGTCGTCGGGACGCCGGCCTGCACGTTCGCTTCGGCGAGCCCGGGCCCCATGTCGTGGCGCTTCAAGTCGGAGTATAGCGGCACGCGGACGGCGCCCGACGTCTCGCGCGGCAGTCGCGGCTGCTCCCCGACCTGCGTCAGGTCGATCCGGATCGGTGCGGCGACGTCCGCGGGGCGCAGGTTGCCCGCCGGATTGAACGGGTTCGGTTCGGTGTAGACCGGGTCCTGCAGCATCAGGTCGTTGCGGTGACAGTCGTTGCACGCGATCCCGCCGTTGACGATCGAGCGGGCGAACAGCGCCTCGCCGCGAGCGACCGCGGCCGCGGCGCCGGCGTCCTGTGGCAGCACGCGACCGGGTGCGGCGAGCGTGGCCTGGAAGAGCGTCAGGGCGGTGATGTCGCCGGCCGTCGCCTCGTCGACGTGGCCGTCGTTGTCCGCGTCGATCCCGACGCCGAACCGCTCGCCCGACTGCATCCCGTGGTGGTGGTTCATCGCGTTGTTCGTGAACTCGCGGAGCGACACGACGACGCCCTTTTGGTGGAACGGCTTGACGATCAGGTCGGCGTCGATGCCCTCGACCGCCGACGTGTCGAGGTTGCCGCCGGGGTGGGCCGTGATCCGTCCGAACGACACGCCCTTCGTGATGAGCTGGCGCGTCGCGGGCGCGGAGTTGCGGATCGCTGTCGCGCGTGCGGCGTCGCGAATGGCGTGCAGGTCGACCGTCATCTCGCGGGCGAGCAGTTCGACGTAGCCCGAGCCGAACATGCCGAGCGTCGTCCGTTCGTTGCCGACGCTGTCGAGGGTCAGCGTTTGGAAGTTGTCGCCGGGGCCGCCGTCGAAGTTCACGTGGGGAAACGCCTGCGCGAGCACGAAGACGTTCGCGACGTTGTCACCACCGCCGCCGATGCGCGGCACGCCGTGGCACCCCATGCACGAGTTCGCGTCGGGGCCGGAGATCCGGTTCGCGTTCTCGGGCGCGGTGCGCGGTGGGCGCGATCCGCTGGTACCGGTCGACTCCGGCCGCCCGGCGCCGTCGAGCGAGTTGAAGTTCGCGGCGAAGAGCATCCGGCCGTGCGCGAGTGTGTCGCCGATCGAGGTCTCGCCGCTCGCGATCGCGGCGTGCCGAAAGTGCGTGCCGATCATCGGCGCATCGCCCTCGCCGACGATGCCGGTCGACTCACCCTGCTGCTTACACCCGCCGATCAGCCCGGCCGCGACGGTCGCGACGAGCGCGATAACGCTTCGCTTGCCCATGGCTCGCCTACCCTTCACCGATGCCCGCTCCGTGGGCGGACGCTTCTTCGTGCAACCCACGATACCCGGTCGGCCGCTCGTCGCGCAATGCGTTCTCCTCGCGAGACGCGCGCGTGGTATCGTCTCGACGTCACGATACGAGGAGGTGCTCGATGGCCGGACCCGCGCTACTCTCCACTGAAGCCGTCGACGCGGCCGTTTCACGCCTGAACGGCTGGCGCGTCGTCGACGGTGCGCTGCAGCGTGAATTCACGCTCACGGACTTCGTCGAGGCCTTCGGCTTCATGACGCGCGTCGCGTTGCTCGCCGAACGCGCGAACCACCACCCCGAGTGGTCAAACGTTTACAAGCGGGTGACGATCCGTCTGTCCACCCACGAGTCGGGCGGCATCACCGAGCGCGACACCGCGCTGGCCGCGGAGATCGACGCGCTGGTCAGCGGTGCGCCCGAGTGAGCGCCGCCACGGTGTGGATCACCGGGTAGAGGCGCTCGGAATACCAGAGCTTCGCGAAGTAGAGGCCGATCGGGGTCGGGGGGAAGTGCGTGCCGCCGTCGGTGTGCGTCGCGAGCCAGGTGCAGGCGTGCTCGATCGCGGTTCGGGCAGCGGGCTCGGGGGCGTCCGCGAGCGCGTCGACCGTGGCGGCGGTCTCCTCGATCGATGGCGCGATCCCCGGGGCGCCGCCGACGCCGCCGTCGTCGTGCTGTGCGGCGAGGAGCCAGCGGACCGCGGTCGCGCGGGCTTGCTCCCACGCCTCGACGTCGATCCCACGCGCGACGAAGCACCGCACCGCGAGCAGGACGCGCGCGGTGCCCCACGTCGGGTTCGCCTCGTCGTCGGTCCACGGGTTGCCGAACCACAGCGGCACCCACGTGCCGTCCGTACGGCGGGCGTCGAGCAGATAGCGCGATGCGCGGGCGAGGGCGCGATCGATCCGTTGGCCGATCGCCGTCGGCACGCGGTCGCGCCATGCATCCCAGGCGCGCACGACGTGTGCGGTCAGGTCGGGATTGCTGCGATCGAACGGCAGCTTGCCCCAGCCGCGACAGAACGTCGGCATGCCGCCGTCGCGGTTCTGCAGGTCGAGCAACCACGTCGCGCCGCGTGCGGCGGCGTCGGCGAGATGCGTGTCGAGCGCATCGTCCACGCCGCGCAGATGCGTCAGCGCGAGCATCGCGCCGGGGGTGTCGTCCGCGTCGGGCACGCCGCCGCTGCGGTCGGTCCACGCCCAGCCGCCCGGCGCGGCGCGGGTGTACGGGTGCACGACGCGCGTCTGTTGCGCGAGCAACCACGACGCGAGCGTTCGCTTCGCCTCGCCGTCGAGCGCGCCGCCCGCCGCGAGCGCACCGATCGCGCCGGTCGTGACCCACGTCGCGAGATCCGTGTCGATCGGCCAGCTGCCGTCGGGGCGGACGGTGTCGCGCAAGAACGCGACCGCTTGCGTGACGACCGGGTGATCGGCCTCGCCCGCGCCGACCAGGCTCATCGCGACGAAGCTCGTCAGCGGTGCCGCTTCGAGGAATCCGCCGGACGCGGGTTGGATGGCGCGCAGGATCGCGAGCGTGCGTCGGCGGGTCGCCGCACGGGCGAGGCGCGCGATCGGGTTCGGGGACGGGCGCCGCGCGTGCTGCACGTGACCGATCGCGATCAGCGCGGGTAGCGCGTAGCTGACGACCGGCAGGCCGATCATGTGAAACGTCTTGTGGGGGAGTGCGGCGAGTTCGAACGGCAGGCGCGGGATCGCCGCCCACGCGTCACGCCCGTCGCCGAAACGGCCGGCGAGCGCGCACATCGTCAGGATCGGCACCGAGAACGTGCGGTCGACGCCGTAGCGTTCGCCGATTGCGCGGGCGAGGGAGCGCGCGTCGAGTGTCCCGACCCGTTCGCGGAGCCATGCTTCCGGTGCCGCCGCCGCGTCGTCGTCGTGCATCGCGAGTGTCGCCCACACGAGGGTCGTCGTGCTCACATTGCTCGGGCAACGCGGCGCGTCCCCGTAGCCGCCGTCGTCGTTGCGGTGGGCGCGCAGCCACGCGACGCCGTCGGCGACGAGGCGGTCGACGTCGGCGTCGCGCCGGGCGCGGGCGACGAGGGTCAGTGCGCACGTCGCGGTCGCGGTCGAGAGTGGACTGGACGACAGCTCGCCGATCCAATGGCCGGCCTCGGTGCGTTGCGCGAGCAGGTGTTCGCGCGCGCGGTCGAGCACGTCACGCAAGGCTCAGGTGCCCCAGGGCGAGCAGCGCGTAGTAGGCGTACTCGCAGTCGAGTTCGTCGTCGGTCCAGTTGCCGCAGAACGCCTGGCCGGTCCACAGCGTGTCGATGAAGTCGAGCGTGGGTTCGCGGAGTGCCGCGAGCGGTGCATGCGCACCCGCGAGGGCGTGCAGCGCGGTCGCGGTCGACAGCAGGTCGGGAATCGGCGCGTCGGGGGTGGCGCGGAAGCCGCCCTCGGGGTGTGCGCAGCCCAGCAGCCAGTCGGTGGCACGCTTCGGTGCCGGTGCACCGAGGTGCCGGAGCAACGTCACCGCGGCCGCGGTCGTCGGCACGGTGGCCCCGGGCACGCCGGCGCGACTGGCGAAGCCGCCGTCGGCGTTGGCGAGCGCCGCGACGGCATCGGCGATCCGCGCGGCATCGGCGGGCGGGGCACCGAGATCTTCGAGCGCGCCGGTCGCGAGGAACGCGTGATACGCGGTGCCGTGCGCGGCGTCGGGCTCCGGCGCGAAGCCGCCGTCGGCGGCGCGGTGTGCGCCGATGTGTCCGGCGAGCCGGGTGCGGACCGGCTCGGGGGCGCCGGTCGGAAGCGTCGCCCAGCAGCGCGCGAGGCACGTGCGGTGGACGAGGTCGAGGTCGCCGCCGTCGTCGAACGTCGTGAGGAACCCGCGCACGCGTTCGACCGGCACGTCGCGACGGAGCGCCACCAGCCCCTCGAGCAGGAAGACCGTGTAGTAGAGGTCGCTGGCGCCGGTTCGGTCGCGTGCGCCGCCGTCGTCGGCGAGCTGGTCGAGCAGGAACGTCGCCACGCGATCGCTGGCATCGCCGAGCACGTCGGGCGCCAGCCGCGCGACCTGCAGCATCTCGAGCCGAAGCGTCAGCGCGCGTCGCCAGTCTCGAAGGCCGGCGTGCGGTTGCGCGCCTCGAACTCGCTGCAGTAGCCCTCGATCAGGTCGTCGCCGAAGATCTTGCCGACGACGCGCCGGAGCAGTCCCTTGAGCGTCGGACTCGACAGCGTGCGGAGCGACCGCACCGCGTCTTCGCGGTACGCTTGGAGCAGCTCGTCGGCTTTCGTGACGACGTCGCGTTGCTCGAAGATCCGCCGCAGTTCGGGTGCGATATCGGCGTAGCGGGTGTCCGGCGCGAAGAGCGCTTCGACGACCGCCTTCTCCGCGTCGCCCTCGGCGCGCTTGTGCGCGATCGCGACGATCAGCGACAGCCGCATCTCCTCGACGTCGTTCGCGTCGCCGGCGTGGTCGTCGAGGTCGTCGCGGATCTGATACGCGATCCCGATCGACTCGCTGTAGCGGCGCAGCACGTCGTGCGTGGCGTCGTCGGCCCCGCCCAAGCAGGCGCCGAGTCGAAGCGCGACCTCGAACGCGGCGGCGGTCTTCTCGCGGAAGATGTCGAGCACTTCGATCGACGGCAGGGGCGACGGCTTCGCGGTCCACGCGAGCTCGCGCCCCTGGCCCCGGCTGAGCGCGAGGTGACCCTCGGCGGCGATCCGGAGCATGTCGACGCGGACCTGCGCGTCGGCCGACAGCTCGCCCAGCAGTCGGTAGCCTTCGCCGAGCAGGAAGTCGCCGACGTTGATCGCGATCGGCACGCCGGTCTGTTCGTGCAGCGTGGGCTGCCCGTAGCGCTCGGCGTCGTCGTCCTCGATGTCGTCGTGGATCAGCGACGCCTTGTGGAAGCACTCGACCGCGACGGCGGTCTTCTTCAGGTCGAGGCTCGCGGCGTCGATCGTGTCGCCGGCGTCGGTTCGCAGTGCGGTGTAGGCGCACGTCGCGAGGTAGGGGCGCCAGCGCTTGCCGTCGCGTGCGAGCCACTCGCGGGCGGTCGTCGCGGTCGGGTCGTCGGCCGGGCCCATGATCTCGGCCAGCGAGTCCGCCGAGAACCAGCCCTGCACGTCGGCGCGAAGCCGCTCGAGGTCGAGCCGATACGTCTTGTCGTCCGACGTGAGGTGGATTACGTCCCACACCCAGTCGAGGTCGACGGTCGTGTTGATGCAGTCGTCCTGCAGGAGCGGGATCGCGACGCCGGGGATCGCGGCCGCTTCCATGTGCGGGAAGCACTTCTCCAGCACGTTGATGCAGCTCACACCGACGATCGCGTCGATCTTGCCGGTCTCGATCATCTTGCGCACGATCGCCGAGCCTTCGGCGACGAGCACCGCGTAGCCGAGGCGTTCGGCCTCGACCGTCAGGTCCTGGATCGAGCACAGGCCGCACTCCTTGCAGAGCAGGCCGAACTCGTCGAACGGTGCGGGGCAGCGCTCCTCGATGCGCAGGCACTTCGGCAGGAGCAGGAGCCGGCGCTCGAACGGGACGCGGGCGAGCGCGTCGCGCCACGCTTCGTTGCTGACGAGAATCGTCGCGTAGTGTTCGTAGATCGGCTCGAGGCCGGCTGCCGCGAGGATCGCGTGCGCGTGTTCCGCGAGTTCGTCGGCGCCCAGGGGCGGCACGACACCGGCTGCCGCGATGCGCTCCGCGGCGAGACGCTTCAGGCGAGTTCGGTCGCCCTTGTCGTCGGGGATGTTCGACTGCGCGCGACGGTAGCGCTGCAGCGGGATCTTCGCGGGCAGCTTCAGTGGCGTGCCGTTCGTCTGCAGGCCGTTCGTCTGCGTGTTCGGCGTGCCGTTGTCGGTGGCGCTCACGTGTATGCTCCAAACCCGAAGAACCAGTGCTTCTTCGCGAAGCGATAGAACCAGTTCTCCTCGGGGATCTCGTTGCCCGGATCGTGTTGGCTCGGGCGGCCTTGCATCGTGTCGAGTTCCGCGAACGCGGTCCGCCGAAGCGTCGTGTCCCGGCTACCGTGCCGCTCGGCCATCGCCTTCAGCAGGTCCGGGCGCTCCAACACGATACAGCCACGCGTGGTCTCCGCGGCCGTCTTTCGGAAATCCGCGAGCAACGCGGACTTCGTGATCGTCTGGTAGATGTCGCCCTCGTGGTCGCGGATCGTCTCGTTCGCGAACTGCACGATCGGGCACGGCTCGACGTCACCGAACGGGCCGATGTGGTGACTGATCCCGGTGGCTGCGGGGCAGAGCGCCTGCCCCTTGTCGTCCCAATACGCATCGACGAGCCCGATCGACTTGCGGTTGCGCATGTCCATCACGAAGCGGCGCACGCGGCGAACCTGCTCGGGCGCGAGCGCGAGCTGGGCATTCGCCACCGGGCCGACCGGCCGGTAGGTGTGGAACCACGCGTAGTGGACGCCCATCTCGATCAAGCGATCGATCCACGCTTCCTGGACGAGGTCGTCGAGGTTGCTCGCGCACACGCTCGTCGCGACGCCGGTGATCAGCCGATTGCGCACACACGCCTCGATCCCGGCGAGCGTGCGATTCAGGACGCCGGTGCGGCCGCGGCGCGTGTCGCTGACCGACTCGGTCCCCTCGACCGAGATCAGCGGGGTCGCGTTGCCGACGCGTCGGAGTTCGGCCGCCTTCTTGTCGGTGATCGGGTGGCCGTTCGTGAAGATCTGAAAGTAGCAGTCCGGGTGCGCTTCGAGCAGCCGAATCAGATCGGGATGGAGGAACGGCTCGCCGCCGAGGATCCCGAAGAAGCGGTTGCCGTGTGCCTTCGCGCTCGTGACGAGCCGATCGAGTTCCTCGAACGGGATCATGTTCGCCGGCTTGTCGACGTCGACCCAGCAGCCCTGGCAGCGCAGGTTGCAGCCGTTGGTGATCGAGATGTAGAGAAACGGTGGGAAGGTCACGCCGCGCTTCAGCCGTTTCTTGTGCCGCTGCACCGAGCGGACGCCTTTGTAGCCGAAGTTGTAGGCGAACTTCCACAGCAGCCGCGTGTCGGTCGATCGGAAGATCCGCCAACCGAGGGACGCCATCGCGAAGGTGCCGGCCACGTCAGATCCCCCAGTCGTCTTCGGTCGGACCGGGCGCGGGCGCATCGCGGTCCTTGACCGATTGCGATTCCGATTGCCGGCGCGCGAGCTTCGCCTTCGCGCGTGCCGCGCGCTCCTCGATCGCCTCGGTCGACGGCAGCGACATCAGCACCTCGTTCGGGATGTCGAGGTCCTTCTGCAGCTTCGTCAGGCAGCGCTTGCGCTCGAGCAGCGCACGCGACTCGTCGCGCTCGGTCGAGAAGCGCTCGCGCGCCTCGCGCTGGCGGTTGCGGAGCGAGCCGTAGAGGTCGCCGCCGAGCAACGCCGAGATGTCGACCTTCATCGCCTCGCGCTGGACGTCCTCCGCGCGGACCACGTCGCCGTTGATCGGGCCCTTCTTGTACTTCGGGAACAGGATCGCGACCTCGGGGCACACGCGCGAGCACGCGGGGCAATCGGTCTTGCAGTTGCTCTCGTTCTGCACCTGGATCTGCTTGTCGGCGTCCACGCCGTAGACGTCGAACAGGCAGAAGGTCAGGCACTGCATGCAATTCGTGCAGCGGTCGTAGTCGATGACCGGGAACCACGGCTTCCACGCGTCGAGTGCACGTGCGCCGGTCTCGTCGCGCGCGTCGCGCGCGAGTGCGACGACGTCGTCGGCCGAGCGGTCGGTGACGTCGCGGAACGCGACGCGGTCGCGGTCGGCCGGGGCGGTCTCGGCGTCGAAGCGGCCGAGCACGAGCACGGGCGAGTCGTCGGCGTCGGCGACCTCGCCGCCGAGCGCCGGGCGCGTGACCTCGAAGCCGTTGTCGAGCAGTGCCGCGAGCGCGTCGGCCCGCGCATCGCCGTCGAACGGCTCGCTCCCGGGGCCCTCGTAGAGCACGACGCGGAGGTTCGTGCCGTCGGTCTTGCTCATCGCGCCTCCCCGGCGGGTGCGGTATCGGCGAGCAGTCGCTCGACCACTTCGTCGGCGGTCTGCTCGCGCATGTTCGAGACGTCCACGCCGTCGTCCGGCAGCGGGTGCCCGGCGGCGTGGAAGAGCCAGCGCACCGCGCGCGGGTAGCACGCGGCGATCCGGGTGCACGGCGACGCGGCGATGCGGGCGAGCGCCGGGTCTTTGCGCGCGGCCATGTCGCACAGGTCCGGCACCGCGTCGAACGCGACGCCGGAGTCGCTCAGACGGCGCAACACGTCGCGCTTGACGCTCGGCGGCACGACGCGCGCATACGTGCAGTTGCAGTAGAGGATGCGGGGGCGGGTGTCGGTCACGACGCACTCATCCGATGCGTCGGTTCGGGTCGACCGGGTCGGAGCTGTTCGAGGTGCTCGACGGTCGCGTCGATCTCGGACTCCGCGTCGAGCGCTTCGCGCGTCAACGACTCGAGCAGCGCCGGATCGGCCTCCGCGCGCAGGTTGATCACGAGGCTTCCGCCGTCCACACGGTCGAAGACGGACTCGCGCAGATCGGGCGCCTCGTCGGTGCCCACGAGGCTCACGACCGAGAGCATCCCGGTCGCGTCGCCGGCGTCGAGCGTCATCTTCAGGTGTGCGATGCCGCCATCGTGCGCGGCGATACGATCGCGGATCCCGGTCGCGAGTCGCAGCAGCAGCTGGTTGCCGTCGATCGGCGACGCCGCGGCGACGCGCACCGTGCAGTTGAGCCAGCCGAGCAGCGCCTCGCCGTCGGCGTAGACGTCGTAGTCGATCTCGAGTGGCGACGCGGTGCCGACCGCGGCGCCGGAGACGTGGTCGAACCACAACTCGACGTCGGTGCCGTCCTTGACCGAGCAGCAGTAGATCGTCGCCTTCGGAAACGCGCGTTCGAGCGCGGCGACCAGCTCGGTCCGCAGCGCGTCGTCGATCGCGTCGCACTTGTTCACGACGATGACGTCGGCCTCTTCGAGCTGCTTGCGGTAGACGTAGACGACCTTCTCGGAGAACGTCTTGCCGTCGCGCACGCCGAGCACGCGCGCGGCCCGCACGGGATCGACGAGCACGCTCAGCGGCGCGACGCGGAACCGCTCGCCGTAGATCCGGCGCAGCGGGTAGCTGACCGTCGCGATCAGGTCGGTGCAACTCCCGACCGGCTCGGCGAGAAAGACGTCGGGGCGCGTCTCGCGCGTGAGACTCTCCGCCGCCTGGAGCAGCGAATCGAATCGGCAGCAGAAGCAGCCGCCCGTGATCTCCTCGACCGGGAGCCCGGTCGCCTGGAGCAGCGCCGTGTCGACGAGGCCGCTGCTCTGGTCGTTGCAGATCAGGCCGACGCGTTTGCCACGCGCGGTCAAGTGGTGCGCGAACCGCGCCAGCGCCGTCGTCTTGCCGGCGCCGAGGAAGCCCCCGACCATGATGTAGTGTGCGCGCTCGTCGTTCATCGTGTCTTTCCCAGCATCTTGTCGATCGTCGCATCGAGCACTTCGATGTAGCCGTGCACGTCGATGCAGTCTTCGCCCGGCTCGCCGCGCAAGCGGTAGAGCCAGCCATCGTCGTGGCCGCGTCGATCGATCAGATCGACCCGATCGGCCAGTGCCGGATTCGTCCCTTCGTAGTGGCCGTCGAACGGCACGTAGATGTCGGTGACCGCCTTGAAGCCCTCGAGCCAGCCGATCACGTCTCCCTTCGCCACGGCCGCGCCGTTCTCGGGTTCGAGGTCGAACTCGACGACCTCGCCGAGCATGCGCGTCGCGAACCGCGTGAACCCGACGAGCCAGCGATCCGCGTCGCCCGCCTCGGGGTCGCGCCGCATCCACAAGTGCGCGGGGGTGTAGCGGCAGTCGTCGGGGAGCGACGCCGAAAACCGCGACCGCGAGTAGTGAATGCGCTGCGCTTGCATCGGTGTTCCGGGCGGGCTGTCCTGGGGCGAAGGGGCATCATAACCCGCCGCGCGCGACCGTCTCCAGCGAAACCCGCCGGCTACGGGACGTCGTAGACGAATAGGGACGGTGCGGGGCGAGCGATCGGGTGGTGGTGTTCGCGAAGCCAGGCGGACGCCGCCGCCTGCTCGGGCGAGTTGCCGATCACGTAGCTCGCCTGGATCACGATGAGCCCGCGGGCCGGGGACAGTGGATTGACGGCGACGGGCCGAGATTGTGCGGCCGCCCACCGTTCGGCGAGCCCCCGATCCTGACTCCAGTCGACGTTGGAATCCAGCAGGCAGCGCCACCCCTCGTAGGGGCCGCCCGCGACCTCGTTGAAGTAGGACGCGTGGTGCGGGTAGGTGACCGCGGCCTGCCACCCGGCCCACGACACGAGCGCAACGGCGAGCGCGACGCCCACCGGTCGCGCGCGCCTGGCGAGCCGCACGAGTCCCGCGAGGCCGACGCCCGCGCAAATCACGAGTGCCGGATAGACCGCGATCGCATGGCGCACGCCGATGTTCACGTCGACGTAGAGGCACATCGTCGCGAGGAAGATCACGGCCGGCAGCAGCAGCAGCGCGAACGACACCGGTCGTCGCCATCCGAAACCGAGCAGGCCGAGCAGCGCGAGCGCGAGGATCGGAAGCGGCGTCTTCAATCCCATCGCGATCGGGAAGTAGGTCACCCAGCCGTGCTGACGGCGCTCGCCGAACAGGTAGGACGGATGGCCGATCGCGTTGTGTGCGCGGGCGAGCGCGAACGTTCGCGTGTAGGCCTCGGGCACGAACGGCCGCGCCGCCCACAGCGGGCCGCCGAGCTCGCGGGTGACGATGCTCGGGATCGGCGCTTCCGCGGCGATGCGATCGCGCGTGCGATCGACGCCCGCGTAGGCCGCCTGCAGCGCGCCGATGAACATCGCGCCGAAGAGGATCGTCATGCCGATCGCCGTCAGCAGGCCGCGGCCCACCGATGCGACGAGGCGCTCCCGGTCGAGGTGCCGCCGGATCCAGTCGATCGCGACGACGCCTGCCGTGATCGGGTAGAGCAGCAGGTTCGTCGACTTGATGACCTGGGCGATCGCGAGCGCCGCGCCGAGCACGAGCAGGCGCACGAGGGTCGGGCGCCGCACGTAGCCGAGCAGCGCGATGCCGCCGGCGAAGAAGCCGAGCGCGCCCGGAATGTCGGCGGCGATGAAGCGCGTGTGGCCGATCAGGTTCGGCTCGAGGGCACCGACCAGCACCGCGCAGGCGGCCGGGATCGGGCCGAAGATCCGGCGCGTCACGAGCCAGATGCCGAGGAGCAGGACCACGCCCATCGCGAGGGACGGCAGTCGCGCCCAGCGCAGACTCGCGATCGTGCCGAGTTGCGTCGTGGCCGGGTCGTCGGGGGTGCCGAGCCACGGGGTCAGCGTCGTGCGGAGCCGGTCGGACGCGACGTGGAGCGCCGTGACCGAGCCGACGCCGTCCCAGCCGAGCTTCGAGTCCCCCGGCGCGTAGGGCTTTCCGAGGACCCACTCGCCGTAGGCGAAGTGGGCGAACGCATCCGAGACGAGCGATTTGTGCTCGGCGCTCAGCGCGGCCTGGGCGGCGAACAGGGCGAGCGCGCCCACGAGGACGGCCCATTCCCACCGCGCCGGTCGTCGACGCTCCGCACCGTCCGTGCCACTCACCGACGTCTTCTCCTCGTCGCTTCACCGCTCGACCGCGAGGGTAGGGCACGCGTCGAGCCGGCGCAAGCCCCGTACCCCTTGCCTCCGTGGACCGGCGACCCTACGCTGGCGCCATGATCGGCAGGCGCCTCGGCAAGGACGGCTTCATCGAGATCACCGACCGGCTCGGTCGCGGTGGCATGGGTGCGGTGTTTCGCGCGACCGATCACAAGCGCGGCGGCGAACTCGCGGTGAAGTTCCTCGTGGATGCCGCGACCGCGGATCCCGACGCGGTGCAGCGCTTCGTGCGCGAGGGCAAGCGCTTCGCCGGCATCCAGCACCCCAACGTCGCGCGGGTCTTCGGCCTCGGGCGTGAGGAGGGGCGGCTCTACGTCGTCTCCGAGCTGATCGACGGCGACAGTCTTCGGCATCGCATGCGCACCGAGCCTGCCCCGGACGTCGACACGGTGCTGCGGTGGGCCCGCGAGATCGCGAGCGGTGTGCACGCGGCGCACGAGGCCGGCATCGTGCACCGCGACTTGAAGCCCGACAACGTGATGGTGCGCGCCGCGGACGACTCGATCGCCGTGCTCGACTTCGGTATCGCGAAGGACCTGAACGGCCAGACGATGCTGACCGCACCCGGCGCGTGGATCGGCACCCCCGGTTACGCGGCCCCGGAGCAGGTGGCCGGCGATGCGGTCGACGCACGCACCGACATCTTCGCGCTCGGCGTGATGCTCTACGAGATGCTGACCGGGCAGGTCGCGTTCGACGGTGCGAAGACCGTCGATGTGCTCCGCGCGACGATGCGTGAGCGCCCGAAGGCGGCGCGTCGCGTCAACCGCGACGTGAGCGCGCCGATCGATCGGCTGCTCGGCCGGATGATGCACAAGAAACCGAAGAAGCGGATCGACTCGATGGCAATCGTCGTCGCCGAGCTCGAGCGCCTCGATGCCGACGGCTGACCGGCCGAGGATCAGGAGACGGGCATGAGCGACACGAACGACGATCGGCCGGCGAGCGAGTCGACCGGCGCGTCCGCGAGCGAGCAGGCGAGGCAGCATGCGGAGCGCGCGCGCGAATACGTGATGCGATTCGAGATGCCGCAGCGCCTGTTGCTGCTCGGCTCCGGCGCGGCGCTGTTGTTCGGCTTTCTGCCGTGGTGGTCGGTGCGGTCGCCGTTCGGGGGCCAGAGCATCAACGGGTTCCAAGACTGGGGGTGGCTCTACTTCGTCGCCGCCGTCGGGACGATCCTGCTCCTGACGATGCCGGCGGTCCGGCAGCCGCTGATCGGCTCGCTCACGCCGGAGTTGCAGCGCGTCATCTTCTTCGGGCTGTCGTGCGCGACGCTCCTGTTCGGCCCGCTGATGTTCCTGTTCAACGACCCGGGGCGCCAGATGGGCGGGATGCCTGCCGGCGCGGAGAGCGTCGGCATCTCCATCGGAAAGACCATCTGGGTGTGGTGTGCGTTGATCTCTGCCGGCGTTGCGGTGACGGGTGGCGTCAAACTCCTCACCGCGAATTCGCCTTCGACGCCGGAATAACGACACCGTCGGCGCGTGTGTCGCCGCCGTGGGTGTTCGGTCGAGACGGAGAAACGCGATGCGCATTCCGATGACGATCGGCGCACTGTGCGTCGGCCTCGCGTGTGCGGCACAGGATGTCGCCGCGCGGGATCGAACCGAGACGCTCGAGCACGACGGCGAGACCCGCACCTACCACATTCATCTGCCGCCCGCGTTCGACGCGAAGGCGCGCCACCCGCTGGCGCTGGTCTTGCACGGGGGTGGCGGGAGCGGCAAGCAGTTCGCGCGCGCGGCAGGCCCGTCGCTGAAGCGCGCCGGCGATGCCCGCGGATTCGTGCTCGTCTTTCCGGACGGGCTGCAGCGGCAGTGGAGCGACGGCCGGACCGAGCACCTGAAGGACGGCGCGAACGACGACGTCGGCTTCCTGTCCAAAGTGATCGATCGGATGGTGGACGGCTTCGGCGTCGATCCGGATCGCGTCTACTCGACCGGGATCTCCAACGGCGGCTTCATGTCGATCCGCCTCGGCCTCGACCTCACGGCGAAGCTGGCGGCGATCGCGCCGGTCACCGCGCAGATCACGATGCCGCTGAAGGAGCGATCGCCCACGCGACCGATCGCGGTGATGATCGTCAACGGCACGAAAGACCCGATCGTGCCGTACGACGGCGGACACGTCCGACTCTTCAAGCGCGGACGCAGCCGCGGCGAGATCCTGTCGACCGCCGCGACGGTCGAACGGTTCGTCCGCGCGAACCGATGCGGCCCTGAACCGACGGTCCGCGAACTGCCCGACAAGAACCGCTTCGACGACGCCCGCGCCCGCGTCCTGACCTACGCCGGCGGCGTGGCGAACACCGAGGTCGTCCTCGTCGAAGTCATCGGCGGCGGACACACCTGGCCCGGCGGACGCGGCTACCTGCCCAAACGCGTCGTCGGCGCGGTCTGCCGCGACTTCAGCGCGAGCGCGATGATCTTCGACTTCTTCCTCCGCCACCGACGCGCGCCGGAGCCGGATCCGACTCCCGGCCGCTGACGATCCCGTGAACCGTTCACCGCTCGCGATCGTTGAGCGAAGCGGCTCACCCGCGAAGCGACAGGAGGATCGGTCCGATGCGTATCTCGCTCCTCGTTCTCGCCTTGCTCGCGACGGCTCCGGCGGCACAGGTCGAAGACGAGGTCCGAATGCCGCCTCGCTACCCGGCGATCGTCGGGCGGATCGTCGACGCTGCGAACCGACCGGTTTGCAGTCGTTGGATTGACGGTCTGCTCGTCACTCCGGGGAGCCTGATGTCCTCGGGCGCGCAGACCGATCGAGACGGCAGGTTTCGGTGCGTCTTCGAGGAGGAGGACCGTGACGCGGATCCCGGCCGCCAACTCGAACTGACGATCCGAGGCCTCCCCGGTTTCCCCGGCGTCAGCCGCGCGACAGTTGACCTCGGCCGAGCGTTCCCGTCGGGCGACCTGGACGTGGGCGATGTGCAACTCCGCTCCGGCGGCCATGTACTCTCCGGGCGTGTCGTCGACGAGGACGATCAGCCGATTGCCGGTGCCAAGATCCTCGTCTATCGAGGTGCCGCCTACGACCCTACGTCCCGCGAGCGATGCGTCTACTACGGCAAGGCTCCGGTCGTATCGTTGGACGATCCCGAGCGGGTGCCTACGTTCAACTGGAGTCCGGAGACGGACCTGTTCGACGTCGAGTCCGATCAAGCGGGCCGATTCGCGCTGCACGCGATCTGCCCGCCGGGGTCGCTTCGCATTTGGGTCGGGAAAGACGGCTACTGTTCGGAGATGGCCCGCGTCGTTCGCCGGGGCGCGCGAGACGAGCGCTTCGTCCTTCGGCGCGCCGCGTCCCTGGTCGGGTCCGTCGTCGTCGGCGCGAGCGTCCCGCGGTATCGGCTGACCGTCCGCGCCGTGGGCGAGGCCGCCGCAGTCGACTACTTCACGAATCCCGTGACGTGGACGGACGAGTCTCCGCCGCCGCGCGCGACCGCATCCAAGGACGGGCGACTCGACTGGGACGCGACGACACCGCGCGGCGATGCGCTGATCGTGCCGTTCCGGATCGATGGACTGCGCGCGGGCAGGTGCGACGTCGAACTGAATCTGCATCCTCAGCCCCAGCCGGTGCGCCGACTCGACGGCATCTCGGTCACCGCGGGCGAGACGCAGGCACCGCCCGTGTTGCAGCGCATCGACGTCACCCGGCAGATCCGTCGCATCTCGTTGACGATTGCCGCGCCGAGCGGCGAGTGTCCCGTGGATGTCGAACTCCGCGTCGTTCGGGGGCGAGAGCGGCTCGGCGCCCACTATCGCCGGTTCGACCCGCGTCGTCGCCCCGAGGAGAATGCCGGCAAGCCGTGGTCCGTGGAATATGCGATCGACGATCGATCCCGGTTGGATGTCATCGTCCTCGCCAAGGGGTATCGAGCGGTCCGGTTGAACGACGTTCGCGAGTCGCGACACGTCGTTCTTCAGCCCGGGCTTCCGATCGAGGTTCACTTCGCGCCGCGAGCGCAACGAGACGGTGGCGCGTCGCTGACGATCGAGCCGATCGACGGGAGCGACTCTCGCTTTCGGTTTCCGAACGACCGCAGGTACCATTACCTCGGATCGTCGTTGCCACCGACTGCCACCTACCGGCTCCCGGCGCCCGGCCGGTATCGATTGGCGCTGCGCTGCGGCGGAGACCAGACCACGCGAGACATCGTCGTGACCGACACGTCGGCAGTGCAGGTGTTCGCGATCGGGGAATGACATGCTCGCAAAGCAGTGCATCATCACCGTCCATGTCGCGCTGTTGACGCTGGTCGCCACGATGCGAGTGCTGGCTCAGCCGCCGGTGCCGGACGGGGCACGCGTTACCGTGACGATCGTCGGCGACGCGAATTGCGTGCTCGGCAACCCGATCCGGCTTCGGTTCGTCCTGTCGAATGCCGGATCCGAGCCGTTCGGCTTCAACACCGGGGGTGACTATCGTTGGTCTGGATTTCCGACTCGCTACAAGTGCAGTGTTAGGGATCGAGCGGGCACGGCGTTGGCGGCTACCTCTGCTGCGACGCCGGGCGGGATGGTCGGGACGAGAACGCTCCACGTCGGTGGCGAGCATTGCGAGGAGCTCCTGCTGCAGAACTACGTCCGCGTCGACCGTCCGGGTGAGTTCACGTTGCGCGTCGTTCACGACTTCGGGTGGTCGGCGACCGATGACAAGCCACACCCGGTCGCCGAGGCGCGTTTCGGCATTGCCTTGCCGACTGCGGCGCAGGCCGACGAACTCGTCCGGTCGATCGCGGCGGCAGGGGAGGTGCCGGACAAGTTCGACGCGTGGGCTGGCAGGCACTCTGCGTTTCGCCACCTGTGTCACCCGGTGTTCCTGGAGCCGCTGGAGCGGTACGCGGCAGCCGGGGAGGTTCGCGCCGTGTTCGGATTGCACCAGATCCACACGGCGGGCGCGACCGCTGCGCTTCTGCGACTCATGGCTTCCGATCGCCTCGATGTCGAGCACGCCGCGGCGAGCTATCTCATCCAGCGGATCCCGCGCAGACTCGTCGACGCCCACTCGCAACGGTTCGTCGTCGGTCGGCTCGGCGGCTTCTGGCGACCGGAGGCAGCAGAACGGTTGCTGTCCTCGGCACGGCGGCTTCTCGGCTCCGGGAACGTGAATTGTGTTCGCACCGGGTGCCGGATCATCGATGCGATCGGCTCACCGGCCGATGGGGAGACGGTCCTGCAGGCGCTCGAGGCCGCGATCAGCGGCTACCACCCGCCGCGAGAGGCGCCGCACGAGAACATCTTGGATGCGCCTGGCCCGGTGGGTGCGCTGCGTTACGCGCTCGCCGCGTTGCGCGGACGCGGGTTCCGCGCGCCGATCGGTGGCGGCCTCGGCGTGATCATGGCGCAGTTTCTCGAGCTCGGCGATCCGAACGTCGCCCGCCGCGAGGATTGGGAGGGGACGCTCGCCGCGTTCTTCAGCGCCAATCCGCCGGTCCTCCGCGAAGCCGCGGTGCGAGCGTTACCGCGACCACCGAAAGGACGCTGGGCCGAGCTGCTCCAGAAGGCCCTCAACGACTGCGACCGAGGCGTCGTCGCTGCCGCCTGCGATGTCGCGGGTCACTCCGGCGACCGCGCATTCGCCCCGTCGTTGGCGAACATCGTGCGCGCCGAGATGCACCCTTCGGTCGTGCGTGCGGCCGGTGAAGCCCTCATGCGCCTCGCGGCGCACTGGGAGGCGACGGACGCGTGGATTGAACGGCTGGCTCACGAGCACGGGTTTCACGACGCGATCACGTTTCTCCTCGACCGGTTGGAGCACCCCCAAGCAGATAGCGGCCAGTTCGAGTGCCTTCCGCGCGACGAGCGCATCGCGCTCCGCAAGGTGTGGCGTCGCTTCTTCGCCGACGAAGAGCGCCGCGCGGCCGTGCGGGCGGGGAAGCCGATCCCGGTGACGCTCGACCAGGCACGTCGCCTGCTCGGCGGCGCGTTGGCGCTCTTGATGCCCGACGGCAGCTACTGGCCCGGCGATCGGTAACTCGCGCGAGCGTCTACTCGTCGCGCAGGGCGGGGACGAGTTCGGCGCGTAGCGCGAGGCGGACGGCGATTGCGATCCAGGCGAGCGAGCACACGGCGGTCGCGACGACGAACGCGGTGAGCAGGCCGAACGGGATGTGGACGCCGGGGCGTGTCACGGCCGGGACGAGTGCGATCGCCGCGGCGACGATGCCGACGGCGAGGCCGGCGACGAGCAGGAAGCGGTGCTCGGCGATCACGACGCGCGCGACCGCGCGGCGGGAGAAGCCGACCGCGCGGAGGAGCGCGAGTTCGGCGCGGCGCTCGAGGACGTTGCGCAGCACGAGCACGCCCATGCCGGTCGTGCCGAGCAGCAGCCCGAGTCCGCCGAGTACGAGGAACATCGTCAGGTAGGTCGACTCGACGACGTAGTAGCGTCGCAGCCGGTCGACCGATGGCACGACGTCGAGCCCGACCCGGTCGAGTCGGCGCGTGAGGTAGCGGCGCACCGCGTCGGCCCGGTCGGCAGGCGTGTCGATCAAGAGGGCGCGCGCACCGCTCTCCGACGGGTAGCGTTCGGTGAAGTGCCGGTTCGCGACGAGGAGCTTGCCCTGCAGCACGGTCAAGCGCATCGGCAGTGCGCCGACGAGTTTGACGTCGAACGTGTCGCCGCGTTCGTCGGTGTAGGGGATCGTCGCTCCGTCGTCGGGGTCGACCGTCATCTTGAGCTTCCACATCGCGGTCGCCGAGTCGCCGACGATCGCCGGCACCGCGCCGTCGTCGCGCACCGCGTCGAGTCGCTTCCACAGCGCGGCCGCGTCGCCCGGGCCGGTGAACGCGCCGAGTCGCGCGAGCACGTCCGGATTCACGCCGATGAGCGGCGGGGTGAGCGCCTGGTTCAGGTTCAGGCAGCTCGCGTCGTCGCCGTCGAGTACGCGCAACGGCGTGAACGAGACGCCTTCGAGTTCGCCGGCGCGGAGTCGGTAGGTGTCGCGACCCTCTGCGGTGCCGAGATCCTCGTGGACGGCGATGCTCGACTCCCCGTAGAGCTCGAAGCCTCCGGTCCCCGAGGCGCGGTCGTGTTCGGTCGCCGCGAAGTCCTCCTTCATCGACGCGACCGCGAGCACGAGGAACGAGCCGGCCGCGAGCATCCCGGCCGTCGTGACGCTCCGCCCGGGCCGGCGCGCGGCGTTGCGCACGCCGAGCGCGCCCATCGTCCGCGAGGCCGCGTTGCGCGCGCGGTGTGCGAGCGCGATGCGGATCGCGCCGATGCCGGCGACGAGCATCGCGGCACCCGCCGCGAAGAACGCGTCCGCGGGGCGTGCCGGCGCGGCAAATACCGCCCAACCGGCGACAGCCACGGCGGCGGTGCCACCGACGACGCACGCGACCCACGCGATCGTCCCGGCCGACCGACCGATGCCGGGTGCGTCGAGCCCCGACTCGCCCGCGATCCACGCGCGCACCGAGCGCGACGGCTGCCGCCGCAGGGCGATCGCCATCGCGCCGATCGAGATGACCGCACCGGCGACCGCCGCGATCGCTGCCGACGTCGGCGTCGCAAAGAACCGCACCGCGGTGCCGGCGACCGCGCCCGACCACGCGTGCGCGAGCCCGCCGATCAGCGCGCGCGCGAACGCCCAGCCGATCGGCACACCGGCGAGTGCGCCGACGGCTGCGAGCACGGCGCCCTCGGCGAGCAGTGTCCGGCGGATCCAGCGCGGCGTGTGACCGATCGCGAGGAGCACGCCGCGTTCGGTCGCGCGCTGATCCACCGAGAAGACGAACAACATCGCCGTCAGCATCAGGGCAGCCGCGATCAGGAAGACGCTCATCCCGAGGAAGAGCTGTCCGAGGTCCATCGACTCCGATGCCGCGCGGATCGCTTCCATACGCGCCGGACGCACGAGCAACCCGGTCGCCGCCGGGTCGACGCGCTCGAGGATCGTCGTCGACACGCGGTCGCTCGCGGTCTTCGCGTCGAAGCGCACCGCCATCAAGTCGCCGTAGCGGTTGCGCCACATCGCCTGCGCCGCGGCGAGCGTGACGAACGCCTTCGGGGTGGTGCGGTATTGCTTCCAGTAGGCTTCGTTCGGCTCGTCCTCGAGCTTCTTCGCGTCCGTCGTGATGCCGACGTCCCAATCGGCGCACGACTCGACGTCGGTGAGGCCGGGGAACGCAGGCACGAGTTCGCGCTCGTCCGTGAGCGCGTCCATCTCGACGACGCGGTGCACGCGGAACCCGCGCGTCCGCTCGATGAACGAACCGTCGGGCTGCAACTCGGCGTAGGACATGCGCACGTCGCCGCCGGGCTGCACCTGCAGCTGATCGGCGAGCCAGCGGTTCACGACGATCCCGTCGTCCGGCATGCCTTCGGGGACCGGTCCGTCGGCGTGCGGGCCGATGCCGACGACGAACGAGTAGGGCGTCGAGCGGCCGTTCGTCGCGGTGATCCCGCTCACGAGGTAGGTGAGCGTGCCGCGCGCGCCGTCGATCGCGAGCGCCGCGTTGGCCACCGCCGGGTCGAGGTAGATCCGCGGGCTCTCGAGCTGTGCGGTGTCGGCGACCGAGCGGATCGCGAGGCCGGCGTCGGCCAGCGTCCACTGCGCGCGAATCGCCGCGCGCGCTCCGTCGGCGTCGAGCCCGGCGGCGACGAGGCGATTCGCCTGGTCGTTCAGTTCGAGCGTGCGTTGGAGCATCGCCCGGTCGACGAACGCGTTCATCGGCGCGGTCTGGTCGGAGCGCAGCGAGAAGCGGCCGAGCGCGTCCGCGTCGAGGACCGCCGCCACACGGAGCCGCCGACGCGCGGTGTCGCGTTCGCGCGCCGACGCGAGCGGCGCGTCGCGCGACAGACGGTCGGGGATCACGAGTCGGAGCGAGACCTCGTCGCCGGCCGTGACGCCGAGCGCTTCCGCGAGGCGCGCGCCGAGTGCGACGTCGCCGCGCCCGAGCGCGTGCGTGGGCGGTTTGTCCGCGAGCCGGAAGAACGCGTCGTCCACGCCGAGCACGTGCACGCGATTGACCTGCGTGCGGGCGTCCCCCTCACCGGCGATCGCCATGCCCTCGACTTCGAGCACGGCGGCCGCGTCAGCACCGAGCCGGGTCGCGAGGTCGTCGCCGAAGAAGCGTCGACCGGCGTCCACGGCGACGACGATACGGCCGAGGCGTTGCAACGCGAGTTGCAGCAGACTCTCGCGCACCGAATCGCCGACGAACAGCGCGCCGGCGAGCACCGCGGTCGCGATCGCGCACCCCGCGACGACGCCGAGGTGCGTGCGCCAGTAGTGCCGCAGGCTCCGGCGGACGAACGTGGCGCGCTTCATCGCGCGACGAGCACGCCGTCGCGAAGTTCGATCGTGCGGCCGATCCGCCGCGCGAGATCCGGCGCGTGCGTGACGACGACCAGCGCGGTGCCGTTCTCGCGATTGAGCTCCGTCAACAGGGCCGCGAGCGATTCCGCGTTCTCGCGGTCGAGTGACCCGGTCGGCTCGTCGGCGAGGACGAGCTTCGGTTCGTTGATCAGCGCGCGAACGACCGCGGCCCGCTGGCACTCGCCCCCGGAGAGCTGGCCGGGACGGTGGTGGATGCGATCGGCCAGGCCGACTCGCTCGAGGAGCGCGCGTGCCCGTGCTTCGGCGTCGCCGGGGACGGTCGTCGCGAGCGTCGGGAGCAGCACGTTCTCGAGCACGTCGAGCTGCGGCAGCAGGTGATGGAGCTGGAACACGAAGCCGATCGTCTCGGCCCGGACCGCGGCGATCGCGTCGTCGTCGAGCGTCGTGACGTCGCGTCCGTCCAGCACGTAGCGGCCGGACGTCGCCCGATCGAGCGTGCCGAGGATGTTGAGCAGCGTGCTCTTGCCGCTGCCGGATCGCCCTTCGATCGCGAGCGTCTCGCCGGCATCGATCGCGAGGTCGATCCCCCGCAGCACCGACGTCGGCGTGTTGCCGGCCGCGTCGTAGGCCTTCGTGACGCCGGTCAACTCAGCGAGCATCGGCGTCGCTCCCGTAGGCCGTGACGGTGCCGTCGTCGGCCGCGACGACGATCAGGTCGCCGACGATCGCCGGTGACGTGATGTAGTCGCTCACGCGTTGGCGCCACAGCGTCTTGCCGTCGGCGAGCGCGAGGATGCGCAACTCGCCGTCCAGTGCGACGACGACGCGATCGCGCGCGATGACCGGCGATGTCGGTGTTTCCTCGGTCTGGATCGACCAGGCCGTCTTGCCGTCGGTGCGATTCACGCACGTCGTGCGCCCGTCGCCGGATCCGAACACGACGTGCTTCGGCGCGATCGCCGGCGTCGTGAACGCCTCGCCCTTCGCGGCGCCGTTCGTCCAGACGATCGTCTCGGTCGCGACGTTGACGGCGAACAGCTTGCCGCTGCGCGAGCCCGCGAACGCGATGTCGCCCGCGAGCGCGACGCCGCCGGCCACCTGGTTGTCGTCGCCGAGCGCGACGTCGGCGACCTTCGTCCGCGCTTCGATCGAGAAGACGTGCATCGCGGCGGCACAGCTGCCGAGGATGATGCGCCCACCGCTCACGCCGGGCGAGCCGTCGCATCGTTCGATCGGTCCGGTCTTCCAGAGGCGCGCGCCGCTCTTGCCGTTGACGCAGTGGATCGCGCCGTCGGCCTGCGACGTGACGATCACCGCGAAGCCGCCGTCCTTCGCCGCGATCCGGTTCGCCGAGCCCTGGATCGTGCCGCCGACGTCGTAGCGCCACCGCGGCTCGCCGGTCGCCGCAGCGAACGCGAGCAGCGTCCCCTTGCGCGTGCCGATGAAGACCGTGTCGTCGGTGTACATCGGCGGCGAGGAGAACTTGTCGCCCTCGAGTTCGTGACGCCAGACCCGCTTGCCGGTGAGGTCCAGTGCGACGAGATCACGCCGCGCGGTCGCGACGTAGATCCGCCCGCCGCCGGCGACCGGCGTGAAGTCGATCCGGTCCTCGACGTCGAATCGCCAGCGCCGCACCGGTCGCTCCGGCAGCGCGACGTCGACGAATCCGGTCAACGCGTAGTCGCCGTGATACGTCGGCCACGACTGCGCCACCGCCGGCACCGCCAACACGATCCCCAGCAACACGACGGCGTTGTAGTAGAGCCGCAACGCATTCATTCGTCCGCGCCCTCTTCGAGTGTCTCGGCGTCTGCGATGTCCTTCTGCCGGCCGGTCGCACGCTTGTTCCGGATGAGATGCGCGCGGTCGAGTACCGACACGACGAGGTCGCCGATTCGATGGGTCACGCGGTCACGCCACGCGTCGTCAAACTCGACGCCGGTAATGCGTGTCAGCAGGTCGATGCGCCGCGGCGGCAGGCCGAGCTGGACGACTCGGCCGGGCTCGACGAGGTCGGCTTCGCTGATACCGAGGCTCTCCACCGGTGCACCGAATCGTCGGAGGGCATCGAGTGCCCGCGTGGCGTTCGCGCGATCGGGGCGGAGCCACACATCGAGATCCCCGGTCGCTCGCGGCACCCCGTGTACGGCCATTGCGTGCGCGCCGACGACGAGGAAATCAACACCCGCATCGTGCAAGGAGTGCAGCAGGTCGAGAAAGTCGTCGTTCATTCGCCCGCGCCCTCGGTGTCCGGTGCCGGCTCGTCGGGCGTCGGTTCTTCCGGAGTGGGGCGGATTATTCGGACCGGGATGTCGGCGCGTCCGTACGTGGGCATCGGACGGCCGGTCAGGGCCCACGCCTCGCGCGTGAGCGCGGCGACCATCTCGATCCGCTCGGCGACCGTCGTCGTTGCGGACAGGTCGTCCGACTCGGCGGCATCGAGCGACGTGATCCGGATCGGCCACGATGCCCGAGCGCGGGCTCGTCGGGCGCGTTCGTCTTCTGCACTCATCGTGTGGGAAGTATATCACCGGCGTCGGCCGGCTTCAGGGCAGCGACGCGTTCGTAGACGGCGACCGTGTCGGCGACCATGCGGTCGGGCGAGAAGCGGTCGACGACCGCGACCCGACCGCGCGTGCGCATCGCGTCGAGGCCGGCGGGGTCGGCGAGCACGCGCTCGAGCGTCTCGGCGAGCGTCGCGGCGTCGTTCGGCTCGTAGAGGACGCCACCGGCGGTCGCGTCGATCAACTCGGGGTAGGAGCCGACGCGCGGCTCGACGACCGGCACGCCCGCCGCGAGCGCTTCGAGCACGTAGGTGCCGAACGCGACGCCGTGCGGCGCCGGGACGGACAGCACCGTCAACGCTTCGAGGAACCGGCGACGCGCATCGGCGTCGAACGCTTCGAAGAAGCGCACGTCATCGGCGACGCCTGCGTGGGCGAGCTTGTCGCGCACGGCACCGAGAAACGCCGTGTCGTCGCCGGTCGAACCGCCGGAGACGTGCAGCCGCAGCCCGGGAATCGTGCCGCGGGCCTTCAGCGCGACAAACGCGTCGACGAGCACGCCGAGCCCCAGCCCCTCGGCCATCCGTGCGAGGTAGCCGATCGTCGGCGGTCCGTCGTGGCGCGTCGTCAGTTCCGGGCCCGCGTCGACGCCGATGTAGACCGTGTGCATTCGCTCGGCGTCGATCCGGAGCCGCTCGCGCATCCGCGCGCCGAAGTCGTCGCTCACGGCGATGAACGCGTCGACGCGTTCGGCTCGTCGCGCCATCTCGTCCCAGCACCGCTTCGCGTAGGACGGCGTCATCGCGTCGATCCAGTCGTCCTCGTCCTGTAGGGAGCAGACCAGCGGGACGCCGAGGTGCTCCTTGATCGCGGTCCCGATGCCGAGCAGCAGCGGGTTGGACAGGTGCACGATGTCGGGGCGGGGCAGTTCGCCGAGCCACTCGAGCAAGCGCGCCAGTTCCTTGCGCTGGCGGCCGTGCGAGCCCTCGAGGATCGACAGCGTCATCTCGCCGAGGTCGCGGGCGCGGACCGTGCCGGCGCGGCGGGCCGCGAAGCGCAGCAACCACCGTGCGTCGAACATGCGATCGACCCAGCGGGGCGTGTGCCGGAAAAGCCCGAAGCGCTGTTGCAGCCACGCGTTCACGCCGCCGAAGAAGATCGGCGCACCCTCGATCAACTCGTTGGGGTCCATCCGCTGCGGGAGGTACATCGGCACCGCGACGACGTCGTGGCCGGCGCGGTGCAGCGTGCGGACGAGCGCGTTGTCGCGCACGCAGTTCTCGCAGTAGAAGTTGTCGCCCGATCCAGGCGTGACCTGGACGATCCGCATCTACAGGTCCCGTGTCTTCTTCTTGGTCGCGGCGGGCTCGACGCGGCCGAACATCTTGCCGCCGTGGTCGCCGGCGTCCCAGGTGCCGGCGTAGTGGCCGCGATAGACGAGCACGCGGGCGGTGTAGGTGCCGAGCATCGGGATCTTCATGTCGGTCAGCGTGATCACCGGCGTGTCGCCCGCCCACTTCACGCGCAGGATCATCGGCACCGTGACGTCGAGCTTGCCGTATTGGACGCGGGCCTCGAAGCGCCACCGGTCGCCGTCGACCTTCGTGACCTTGTGGATCGTGTAGCGCTCCTCGCGGAGCTTCGACGCGTCCGCGCCGTCGACCGTGAACGAGCCGACGAGCGTCGCGCCGGACATCGTGCGCTCGAATGCGCGCTCGAGCGCGGCTTGGCGTTCGTCGTCGTCGGTGCGCAGGGCCGCCACGAACAGCAGGGCAGACGCCGCGAGCAGTCCGCAGATGAGTGTCTTCTTCATGTCGCCTCGGCTTTCGTCGGGGCGCACCGATCGGATGCAATCGATGCGTGACGCAAATTGTACGCGATCGTCGCGATTCCCGTACGCGCGGGTGTGTTTCCCCTTGCCCGGTCACCCGCCACCCCGCATGATTGGCGATCTACCGGCCGGCGGTCCGCGCTCGGTCGAAGCGAGGCGAAGGAACATGCACGAACACGAACGAACGCGCCGCGGGATCGCGGCGTGGCTCACGATCGCCCTGATGCTCGTCACGGGCGTTCCACTCGCGGCGCAGGGCAATACTCCCGTCAGCGGCTGGCTCCATTGGCGCGGTCCCGCGCAGACCGGCAGGTCGACCGACGTCGGTCTGCCAGACACGTGGAAGGTCAACGGGGCCAACCACCGCTGGACGGTCGATCTGTGCGGTCGCGGTTCACCGGTGCTCACCCGTGGACGCGTCTACTCGTGGGGCTACCGCGGCGAGGGCGACAAGCTCCGGGAAGTGCTCGTCTGCCTCGACTCCAAGACCGGCAAGACGATCTGGGAGCGCGAGTTTCCCGACTTTCTGAGCGACGTGATCTACGACCGCTACGCGATCGGCGCACCGACGATCGACCGCGAGACCGGCAACGTCTACCTGCTGACGTCGCCGGGACTGCTCGTCTGCGTCACGGCCGACGGCGAGCCGGTGTGGGAGCGGTCGCTGCTCGAGGAACTCGGGCGCAACACGTATCCGAACGGCCGCACCGGGGCGCCGGTGATCGAGGGCGACCTCGTGATCATGCACAGCGTGACGAACAACTGGGGGCGCGAGGGGCCGCCGCGCGATCGGTTCTACGCGTTCGACAAGCGAAGCGGTGAGCTCGTCTGGTCGTCGACACCGGGCAAGGGGCCCCCGTTCCTGAAGGACTCGTGCTTCTCGACGCCGGTGCTCGCGTCCTGGGGGCAACGCCGAGTGGTCTACTGCGGCCTGGGTTCGGGCGCGATCGTCTGCATCGATGCACGGACCGGCGACCCGATCTGGCGTTCGCAGCAGATCATGGGCGGGATCAACTCCTCCGTCGTGCTCCACGGCGACAATCTGATCGCGATCCACGGTCGGCAGAACCTCGACTCGACCGAGACCGGACGGTTGCTCGCGCTCAAACTCCCGACCCCGGATCGTGTCACGCCCGGTAAGCTCCTCGAACTCGGCCCGAAGGACGAGGTGTGGCGCGCGCCGCTCTCGATGTTCACGAGTTCACCGGTGCTCGTCGGCGATCGCTTGTATCAGGTCGTGCAGACCGGCGACCTCTACTGCGTCGACGTGACGACCGGCAAGCGGCTGTGGCACAAGAAGCTCGGCCCGAGCCAGATCCACGCGTCGCCGCTGTTTGCCGACGGCAAGCTCTACGTGCCGATGAACAACGGCACGTTTTGGATCCTGCGCCCGAGCGACGAGGGCGCCGAAGAACTCGCGAAGGTGAAGCTCGCCGGCAACTGCCTCGGCTCGCCGACGACGTTCGGTGGCAACGTCTACGTGCACACGACGAAGCGCCTCTATTGCTTCGGCAGCGACGACTCCAAGCAGACGATCACGGCTCGGCTGGAGCGGGCGAAGCCCGAGCCGCCGCCGTCCACGCCGACGCGCCTTCAGATCGTCCCGTGCGAGGTGTTGCTCCGGCCTGGCGAGAAGGCGTCGTTCACGGTCTGGGTGCTCGACCAGAACGGCAAGCGGATGCGCAAGGCCACCGACGGCGTCCAGTGGGCGCCGTTCGTTCCGCCGACCGCGAAGGTGAAGGCGAAGATGGACGCGTCGTTCAACGAGGCGGGCGAGCTGGTCGCCGGCCCGGACGCGCGGCTCTCGGCCGGCGCGTTCAAGGCGACCGTGGGCGAGATCAGCGGCACGATCCGCGGACGCGTCGTGCCGAAGCTGCCATATGCCGAAGACTTCGAGTCGTTCAAGCTGACGCAGACCCACGCGCAAGAGGGCGTGAAGTTCGCCTACCCGCCGCTGCCGTGGATCACGGCGCGGATGCGCTGGGAGGTGCGTGAGCGCGACGGCTCGAAGGTCCTCGCGAAGACGACCGACAACCTGATTCTGCACCGCGCCTACACGTTCGTCGGCCACCCGGCGGCGTCGAACTACACGATCGCCCTCGACGTGATGAGCGACGGCAACCGTCGCGGGCTCGGCGAGGTCGGCGTGATCAACCAGCGCTACGTGATCAAGTTGAAGGGCAACCACGACCGGATCGAAGTCAGCTCGAACCTCGAGCGCTTCCGTGTGTGGGAGGACTTCGTGATCAAGCCGAAGGTGTGGTATCGGCTGAAGACGCGCGTCGACGTCGCGGCCGACGGTTCGGGCGTCATCCGTGCAAAGGCGTGGAAGCGCGGCGAACCGGAGCCGAAGTCGTGGACGATCGAGGCCAAGCACGCGCGTGCTCACACGCACGGCGTGCCCGGGATCGTCGGTATCTCGGCGCAGCCGGCCTATCGCGTCTACGTCGACAACCTCGAGATCGTCCCGAACGGGGAGGCGAAGTGATGGCACGCGCAGTGAGAACACGGTTCACGATCCTCGCGGTGGCGCTGTGCTGCACGGCGCTGTGCTGCACGGCACCTTGCGGCATCGCCCAGGAGGGTGGTGACTGGCCGGAGTGGGGTCGCGACCACACGAAGAACATGGCGGCGCCGGACGCGAAGGGGCTCCCGGCGGAGATCCACCCGGGCCGCGTCAAACGCGACGGCTCGGTCGACCTTCGCAAGGCGAAGAACATCAAGTGGGTCGCGAAGCTCGGCTCGCAGACCTACGGCAACCCGACCGTCTCGAACGGCAAGCTCTACGTCGGGACGAACAACCAGGGGCGTGGCGACGCGCGCTTCAAGGGCGACTACAGCGTGCTGCACTGCCTCGACGAGGAGACCGGGAAGATCGTCTGGTCGTTGACGGTGCCGAAGCTCGGGACCGGCAAGGTCAGCGACTGGGAGCTGCTCGGCATCTGCTCGTCGCCGACCGTCGTCGGCGATCGCGTCTACCTCGTGACGAACCGCTGCGAGGTGATGGCGCTCGACGTCAACGGGCTCGCGAACGGCAACCAGGGCGTGCAGGACGAGGCGCAGTACATGTCGTATCGCGGCACGACGCCGCTGCCGCCGGTCGAGCTGAAGTCGACCGACGCCGACATCATCTGGCGCTACGACATGCGCACGCAGCTCGGCATCTACCCGCACAACATCACGTCGAGCGCGGTGCTCGTCGTGGACGACGTGCTCTACTGCGCGACGTCCAACGGCGTGACCTACGACCACACCGACATCCCGGCCCCGAAAGCGCCGGCGCTGATCGCGCTCGATCGCCGTCGTGCCGAGGACCCCGACGCGAAGCCCGAGGAGTTGCTGCTCGGCGAAGAGGGCTCCGGCCTGTCGAAGAACATCCTGCACGGCAACTGGACGAGCCCGTGCTGGGGCGAGGTGAACGGCGAGGGGGTGCTGCTCTTCGGCGGTCCGAACGGATTCGCCTGGGCGTTCGATCCCAAGCCGGTCAAGGACGCCGACGGGTTCGGCGTCTTCCCCGAGAAGTGGCGCTACGACTGCAACCCGCGCGAATACCGCTACAAGGACGGCGACGAATCGAAGCCGATCAAGTACGCGACCGCGAAGGGGCCGAGCGAAGTGCTCGCGACGGTCGTCTTCTACAAGGGCCGACTCTACACGCCGATCGGCCAGGACCCGGAGCACGGCGAGGGCGTCGGCAACTTCGTCTGCATCGACGTCGCGACCGGCAAGAAGGTGTGGGAGCGGCGGATCAATCGGTCGCTGAGTACGTGCTCGATCGTCGACGACTTGGTCTACGTCGCCGACCACAGCGGCTTCGTCTACTGCATGGACGCGAACACCGGCGCGCTCTACTGGCGCTACGACACGATGAGCCTGATCTGGGGCTCGACGCTCGTCGCCGACGACAAGTGCTACGTCGGCAACGAGGACGGGCTGTTCACGGTGTTCACGTGCAGTGCGCTGAAGAAGCTCGCCGACGAGCACGGCGCGCCGATCGAGATCGAGAGCAAGCGCGGCAAGCTGATCGTCAAGACCGCCGACAAGAAGAAGGTCACGATCGAGCGCGACGACGCGGCGCGCTACGTGCAGCAGTCCGACTTCGGTGCGGCGATCTACCTGTCGCCGATCACCGCCGGCGGCGTCGTCTACGTCGGCACGATGACGCACCTCTACGCGATCGAGGCGGGCGCGAATGCCGGTCGCTAGCGGGCCCGGCTATCGTCGCCGCGCGGCCGTCGTGACCGTCGCTGCGATCGTGCTCGGCGTCCTCCACCAGGACTTCTGGTGGTGGGACGACCGCACGCCGGTGCTCGGCTTCATTCCGATCGGGCTCGCGTATCACGCGCTCTACTCGCTGCTCGCCGCCGCGTTGTGGGCGTGGGTGTGCTTCTGGGCCTGGCCGGACCACCTCGAAGACGCTGCGGCGGAAGGTGACGCGCGCTGACATGACGCCGCTGTTGATCATCGTCGGGTATCTCGCGCTGCTGCTCGGGCTCGGCGTTCTCGCGACCCGCCTGTTTCGAGGCACGAGCCGCGACTACTTCGTCGCGAGCAATTCGATCGGGCCGTTCCTGCTGTTGATGAGCGTCTTCGGCACGACGATGACCGGGTTCGCGCTCGTCGGTTCCACCGGCAAGGCGTTCGAGCGCGGCATCGGCACGTACGGGCTGATGGCGTCGGCGAGCGGCCTGATCCACGCCGCGGTGTTCTTCCTGATCGGGATCCGGCTGTGGGCGCACGGCAAGCGCCACGGCTTCGTCACGCAGATCCAGTTCTTCCGCGCGCGGTTCGAGTCGGACGCGTTGGGCTACCTGCTCTTCCCGATCCTCGTCGGGCTCGTATTGCCGTACTTGCTCATCGGCGTGCTCGCCGCGGGCAAGTTCGTGCTCCCGGTCACCGCCGGTGCGTTTCCCGATCTGTTTCCGAACCCGGGCACCCGGTGGGCCGGCGGCATCCCGCTGTGGCTGACCGGCCTCGTCGTGAGCCTCGTCGTGCTGACCTACGTGTTCGGCGGCGGCTCGCGGGGCACGATCTGGGCCAACACGTTCCAGACACTCGTGTTCATGTGCATGGGCGTGCTCGCGTTCTGGCTGATCGCCAACCGACTCGGCGGCCCCGAGAACGCGACGAAGATCGGGATGCAGATCAACGACAAGGGCGAGGCGATCCAGACGCACGGTTACGACCGCAAGGCGAAACGGCTCGTCGAACATCCGACGCCGCGGGTCGTCGGGCGCGTGACACACCCGCTGTCTGCCGAGCAGGTCGCCGACATCCGCGAGAACGGCAACTTGCGCCCGCACCAGGCACGCACGGTGATCGACGTCGAGTTCGACCGTCGCCACCCGAAGACGAAGGCCACGGTCGGCACGTTCAAGCGCGAGTTCGGGATCCCGTGGCTGATGTTCCTGAGCTACATGGTGATCCCGCTCAGCGTCGGGATGTTCCCGCACCTGTTCCAGAACTGGCTGACGGCCCGGCGCGCGAAGACGTTCAAACTCACGGTGATCGCGCACCCCATATTCATCATGATCGTCTGGGTGCCGTGCGTGCTGATCGGCATTTGGGCGTCCGGCGTACTGCCGGTGCTGCCGCCCGATCGAATATCCGCGACGCTGGGCGCGATGGTGAGCACGATGATCGGCGATCCGGTCATTGTCGGCCTCGTCGGTGCCGGTGTCCTCGCGGCGATCATGTCGTCGCTCGATTCGCAGTTCCTGTGCCTCGGCACGATCTTCACGAACGACATCGTGCTGCACCGCGCGCGCCGCCGCGACGGCGACACCGCGCGCTACGACGAGCGGCGGATCGTCTGGATCGCGCGCGCGTTCATCGTCGCGATCGTCGCACTGACCTACGGGCTGTCGATGTGGGCCGACAAGGCCGGGGCCAACGTGTTCGACCTCGCCGTCTGGTGCTTCAGCGGCTTCAGCGCGCTCTTCCCGCTCGTCTTCGCGTCGCTCTACTGGCGGCGCGTGACGAAGGCCGGCGCGTTCGCGAGCGTGATCGCGGCGATGGCGGTCTGGTTCTACTACTTCCGCGAGTCCGGTTTCGGCGGGGAATACGTGCTCGCCGGCGGGCTGATGCCTGCGGCGCTCGCGCTGGCGGCCGGCGCGGTCGCGCTCGTCGCGGTGTCGCTCGTGACGAAGCCACCGTCCGATGCGACGATCGACGCGTTCTTCCCGAAGCGGTGACGGATCGTGGATGCGGAACTGCTGAGGCGCGCACAGAACGGTGACGACGACGCGCTGCAGCAGCTGATCGACGAGCATCTCCCCGGGCTTCGCGCCTACTTGCGGCTTCGCATGGGGCCGGAGGTCCGCCGCTGGGAGACCGTGTCCGACCTCGCGCAATCGGTGTGCGGCGAGCTGATTCGCAGCGTCGACGGCGTCGAGTATCGCGGCGACGCGGCGTTCAAGCAGTGGCTGTTCACGATGGCGCGCCGCAAGATCGTCGAGAAGCAGCGCTACTGGAAAGCGGACAAGCGCGACATCGGTCGCCTCGTCACGCACGGCGGCGCCGACAACCGCGATCCGGTCGCCGATGCGATCTGTGACGCGCTCGGCGGTCCCGCCGACGTGCTCGAGCGTCGCGAGCGCGTCGCGCGGATCGAGGCGGCGCTGGACGAGATGCCGGAACTCGAGCGCGAGGTGATCCTGCTGACGCGGCTCGCCGGACTCACGAGCGCGCAGGTCGCCGAGCGGATCGAGCGGAGCGAGTCGGCGGTGCGGAATCTGCTCGCGCGCGCGCTGGGACGGCTCTCGCGCAAGCTCGGGTAGCCGCCGTTACTGCAGCGGTCGAGCGGGGCGCACGCCCCACGCGCGATTCGTGATCGCCGGTCCGTCACCGCTGCGGTACCCGGAGCGCGCCCGTCCGGGGAGCATGTCGTACTGACCTCCTCGGAAGACGCGATACCGTTCTCGCGGTCCGGCGCCGAGGCGCTCGCCGTCGCCGGGGCGCACCGCGTTCTCATACGGCAGGAATCGGTCGCGACACCATTCGCGGACGTTGCCGTGCACGTCGTGGAGCCCGAACGGATTCGGTTCGTAGGTCCCGACCGGAGCGGGGATCGCGTAGCCGTCGAGCAGACCGGCGACGTGTGCCCAGCCGGCCGGGTAGTACTCGGCACCCTCGGCACTCGCGATGTTCGCGTGTCCGGTGATCGACGCGTCCGCGGCGCCGGTGGAGTAGGCCGTATGGGTTCCGGCGCGGCATGCGTATTCCCACTGCGCTTCGGTCGGGAGCACGAGGCCGAGGCGCGGCAGCATCTCGGAGCAGTCGACCCATGAAACGCTGTCGACGGGGTGCACCGGCGTCGCGAGCGTCTTTCGATGCTCCGCGCCGGCACGCCAGAAGCTCGGGTTGTGATGCGCGATGCGGGTCCACTGCCCTTGCGTCATCTCGTACTTCGACAGGAAGAAGGGCGAGAGACGCACGTCGTGCACGTGCAGCTCGTGTTTCGTCTCCTGCGTCGTGAAGTTCGGCGCTTCGGGATCCGTGATTTGCGACCCCATCCGGAAGGACCCACCCGGGATCAGCACGAGCACGATGCCGCTGTCGGCCGTCATCTGCAAACGGCCGTTCGGGCCGCGCGCGGGTTCGTCGCCGCTCGCGTCGAGGACGAACTCCCACAAGCCCGACGCTGGGTCCGCGCCAATCGGGATCAAGCCGAGCTGGGGCTCAATGCGCAGGCCGGCGTACTTCGGACTCGTCGCGATCGCGCGCACGGCAGCGTCCCATCGGTCGGCGACGTCGCGGAGCGTTCGCTGCTCGACCGTCGACGCGTAGGCGACCCGCTCGTTCATCGACGCGACGTTCGCGAACGGGCTCGCCTTGCCGTCGCGGAACGCGTCGAGCCGCTCGACGAATCGCGTCAACCGATCGTGCTTCCACGCGTCGCCCACGTCGGGGAAGCGCCATCCGTCTTCGTCGCGCGTGCCGCGCGCTTCGATCGTCGCGAGGGTCGCCCGGTGGGCGGGGCGCGTCGCGACGAGGTCGGCCGCGCGGTCGAGCCACTCGCGCATCATCGGGATCCGGTCCGGGATCGCCGGCCAGATCATGTGGTCGGCCTTGTGGACGAGATCGTCGAGGCGCGTCGCGTCGGCGATCCGATCGATCAGATCGCGCTGCTCCTCGGCATCGCGTCGTGCGACCGTCTCGGCGTGCAGCAATCGTGTCTTCTCGTCGAGGTAGAAGAGCGCGGCGACGAGGCCGGCGACGAGACCGAGAAACAGCATCGCCGTCGCCGCCGCGAGCGCCGGGTTGCGCTGTGCCCAGCGGCGGAGCCGGAGCCACGGGCCGGCCGGGCGCGCGTGAATCGGTTCGCGCAACCGGACGCGACGGAGTTCGTCCGCGAGCGCTTCGGCGGTCGCGTAGCGGCGGTCCCGGTCCTTCTCGAGCGCGGTCTCGAGCACGACGACGAGGTCGCGCGGGATCGCGGCGTTGAGCGTGCGAGGGTCGGGCGGGTCTTTCGTCTGGATCGCGTGGTAGAGCGCCTCGCGCGTGGGGCCCTCGAACGGACGGCGCAGCGTGAGGCACTCGAACAGCGTGACGCCGAGCGAGTAGACGTCGGTGCGGCGGTCGACGCGCAGCCGTTGCGCGAGCAATTGCTCGGGGCTCATGTAGGCCGGCGTGCCGAAGATCTCGCCGGAGCGTGTGATCGTGTCGAAGTCGTCGCTGTCGCCGTGTGCGAGCCCGAAATCGACGATGACCGGGCGGCCGCCGTCGTCGATCAGGATGTTGCCGGGCTTGACGTCGCGGTGAACGACGCCGGCTTCGTGCGCCTCGTGCAGTGCGCGGGCCGCCTCCTCACCGAAGCGGAGGATCCGCGTCAGTTCGTCGCCGGTGATCGGGCTGCTCGGCTTCGCGTCCGCGGCGTCGGTCGCCTCGCGCACGGCGTCCGCTTCCTCGTCGAGGTCGAACGAGCCGAGCGAGATGTAACTGATCGGGTCGGCCGGCGTGACGTCGTGCTTGGTCTCGCTGATCAGCCCGGCGAGGCTGCCGCCGGCGATGTAGCGCATCGCGATGAACGGGATCGCACCGTGCAGACCGGCCTCGTAGACCGTGCAGATGCCGGGGTGATCGAGGCGCGACGCCATCATCGCCTCGCGGCGGAAGCGCGCGAGCACGACGTCGGATCGCGAGCCGAGACCGAGGAGCAGCTTCAGCGCGACCTCGCGACCGAGCGGTTCGTGCACCGCGAGGAAGACGACGGCCTGCCCGCCGCGCCCCAGCTCGCGGACGATCCGGTAGTCCCCGAATCGGTCGCCCGCGCCGGGCGCGTCGTCGCCGTCGTCGTCGCCGGCCGGGGTACTCGTACCCGTCGCGGCGAGGTATTCGCGCGCGATCGCCCACGCGTCGCCCGGGAATGCCGCGATGTAGTCCTCCAGCGGAGCGACGGCGTCGTTCGCGACGTCCTCGGCGAGGCGTGCGCGAAAGGCGGCGAGTTCGTCGTCGGGTGGCGGGGGTCGGTTCACGGAGCTCCGGTGATTCGCGGGCCTTCGCGGTGGTCGGTCGGCCATCCTATAGCGAGAGACCGACCGGGGGAATGATGGGGAGCCGCCCCGCGACCGTCCGAGGAATCGACGATCTTCACCGTCGCTGCACAGGGGCTTGTTCGACGCGGTCTACGCTCCCCGACGAGGAGGTGCCGATGCGATCGCTCTGTTGGATTGCCGTCGTCGTGCTCGCGGCCGCCGGACTCGGCGCTCAGACGACCGTCGCGCTCGTGCCGGATCGGGACAACTCGATCTTCGCGGACAGCGCATCGTTGAGCAACGGCGCGGGGCCGGTCGTCGTGGCCGGACGGACGAACCACCAGGGGCTGCGTCGGGCCCTCGTGCGGTTCGACGTCGCCGGATCGCTCCCGCCCGGTTCGCGGGTCCTGCAGGCTCGGCTCGAAGCACGCGTCAACGCGACACGGGGCGTCGGTCGACCTGCCACGCTCCATCGCGTCCTCGCGTCGTGGGGCGAGGGCACGTCGAGCACGGGCGTCGGCGCCGGGGCGGCCGCGACGACGGGCGACGCGACATGGGTGCATCGGCACTTCAGCACGACGACGTGGCAACAGCCGGGCGGCGACTTCGTCGCGGCGGTCTCGGCGAGCGCGCCGGTCGCGTCGGTGCTGGGGTCGACCGTGTGGACGTCGCCCGGTCTCGCCGCCGACGTGCAGTCGTGGGCCGACGCGCCGAGCGCCAACCACGGCTGGCTCATCCGCGTCGACGAGACGCTCCGCAGCGCGACGCTGTTCGCGAGCCGCGAGTCGGCGACGCCGCCCCGTCTCGTAATCACGTTCGGTCCCGCCGCGACGTCCACGTCGTACGGCACCGGCTGCGGCACCCCGCCGATGACGCTCGCGCCGACCGCCGTGCCACGGCTCGGCGACGCCGGGTTCGGCTTCGCGATCATCGACGGCCCGGCGAATGGGGTCGCCGCGATCTACCTCGCACGCCGTCTCGCTGCGTCGCCGATCGACCTCGGTGGCGGCTGCACGTTGCTGTTGGACCCGCCGGCGCTGTTCGCGATGATCGCGGCCCGGCTGTCGCCGCTCGCACCCATTGGCCTCGACCCCGGTGGCGCCGGGACGATTCCGGTGCCGTTGCCGAGCGCGGGATCCCTCGCCGGTGTGCGGATTCACGCGCAGGCGACCGTGACCGATCCGGCATCGTCGGTCGGCTTTCGCACGTCGAATGCGGTCTCCCTCGTGCTCGGCTTCTGATCAGCGGTGTCACTCCGCGGGCAGGCGTACCACGCGTGACACGATCGTCACGTCGCCGTCGCGGTGTGGGACCGCGACGGTGTCGCGCCGGGCGCGGAGGGAGTCGGCGATCGTCGGGAGGCCGTACGTGACGTCCGACACGATGACGTCGAGGCCTCGGAACGCTCCTTCCGCCGGGCGGATCGTCACGTCGATCTCGGCACCCTCCGGAGGCATCGGGATGACGGTCACCTGGCCGCTGGTTCCGGGCGGCGGCAGTGCGATGCGCATTCGCTCCCCGTCGACGGCGACGTAGGCGCTCGCGTAGAGGAAGCCGTCGGGGAGGCGGACCGTCACGATCGGCGCGCCGCGGGGCGAGGCGACGTGCACCCGGAACCGTCGGCCACGGGCGACCGGGCGGCTGCGCAGGACTTCGAGGGTCGGCGCGGGGGCCGCGTCCACCGCGGGGCCGTCGATCGGTGCGACGACGATCGCCCGCCGATGGTCCGCGCGGAATGCGGTCGGTGCTCCGGTGCCGAGCGCGCGCGCGACGACCCCCGGCACTGCTCGACCGGACGGCGCGACGTACCATTGCGCGGCTTCGTCCGCGACGCGGTGGTGGATCAGGCTCGCGCGCTGCGGGCGTGTCGTGCGATCGTGCGGCGACGCGACGACCCACGCCGTGACGAGGATCGCGACCGAAAGCCCGCCGATCGCGATGGCGGCGGTCGTGCGGCGCGATGTCATCGCGCACGCCGGAATCAGCGTCGCTGCGAGCGGCGCGACGGGTCCGGCGATGTTCGGGCCGAACGCGTCGAAGAGCCCGAACGCGATCGGCACGACGAGCAGCGCGAACGCGGTCGACGGCAGCACGGCCGCGAGCAGCGACTCCGCGGCGTCGCGCCGCAGCGTGCGCGCGAGCAGGCCCGACGCACCCGCGACGATCGCCGGGAGCGTGAGGCAGTAGGCGGCGCCCGGGGCCGCGACCGCGAGCACGAGGCCGAGAACGGCGATCGTGATCCACGCCCCGCCCCACAGCGGCCAGAAGCCGATCCGCGCCGCGGCGAGGCCCAGCAGGGCCGCGACCCCGACGCACCACGCGCTGCTCGCGATGCCGACACGGGGCGGCATCAGCAGCCAGCCGTGGATCGGCAACGCCAGTGCGTTGAGTCCGTACGCGGCGAAGATCGCGACCGCGGTGGCGACGACCCACACGGCCGCGCCGACCAGCACCCCGCGGCGCAAGCCCGCTCGTTGCCGGTCGATGAACACGTTCGCGACGACGAGCAATACCCCGAGTATCGCGAGCGGCAGCGTCCAGTGGTCCGGCCATGCGACCACGCCGAACCCGAGCACGTCGAAGTAGGCCGCGTCGCGATCGGCGCGGATGTCGGCGGTTCGCGCGAGCGCGCGGGTGAGCGCGAGCACGTTGTCGCCATGGTGTTGCAGGCTCGCGGGGTCGGCGTGCGCGAGATCGTCGTTCGGCGTGTGGTAGTTCGCCGCGCCGCCGATGATCGCGAAGTTGTATCCGGACAGTCCGGCGCGTCGGAACACCGTGAAATCGGTGTCGTTCGGCATCGCGCGATAGAAGGTCTCGAACAGCGACGACGTGACCGGTCGGGCGACGTTGTCGGCGAGCAGGCGGATCAGCGCGAGGTTGTTCGCGCCGGTCTCGAACATCAGGCTCGGCCCACGCGTCCCGCGCGCCTCGACGTTGATCGCCGCGTGGAGGTCGCTCGCGAGCGGGTGGTCGTCGACGAACGCGCGCGCGCCGACCAGGCCGGCTTCTTCGCCCTCGTCGAACAGCAGCACGACGGGGCGCTCGAGCGGTGGGCCGGCGCGGAGCGCGCGGGCGACTTCGAGCAGCGTCGCGACACCGATCCCGTCGTCGCTCGCACCGGGGCCGGCACCGACGGAATCGTAGTGCGCGGCCAGGAGGATCGCGCGTTCGTCGGTGCCGCGCGAGCGCTGGCCGGGCAGGCGAGCGACGACGTTGCGGACACGCATCGCGCGACCGGCGCCGGCGTCGAGCCACGCCTCCTGGACGTCGGCTTCGATGCCGAGTCGGGCGAGCGCTGCGAGCAGTCGGTTGCGCACCGCGTCGGCTTCGGGGCTCCCGACCGGGTGGGGGCGCTCGGGGCTGAGCACCCGTGCGAGCATCGCGCGTGCACGATCGGCCGAGAACTCGCGATCGGGCGCGTCGGCCGACACGGGGGCGGGCGGCGCGTATCGGATCGTGGCGAGCGCGACGACGACGGCGATCGCACCGAGCGCGAACAGCAGCGGCGCGTGTCGTCGTGTCGTCATCGCCAAGGCTCCCCGGGTTGCCGCGCGTCGGTTCCGAGGCAGTGTCGCCGGTCGCGGTGCGGGGTGCAAGTCGCGATCGCGGGAACGCGTTCGAAACGCACGCGGGCGCCGGAGGCATCGAAGATTGCAACTGCGCATCTTGTTCCCTCCTCATCCCGGCCCGCGATCGGACCGTTCTCATTCGGCTGCGCCCCTTGTCCTTGTGTCGCTCCGACCATCGATCGTCTCGGATTCGACATGAGCAAGGGTTGCCGTCGACTACGGGCATGCGTCCTCCGAGTGAAGCGCTTCGCGTGGAGGCCGATCATGCAGGTTTGGAGGGGGCACGTCTGGTCGAAGGATGAGACGTGACGTGCTCCGAGGAGAAGGGCATGCCACGATGAGCGGACCGCACTCGGCGAGCCGAACGGGGGCCACGATTCACGTGGTCGCGTTCGCATCGCTGACACTCGCGACGCTGATGGCGATACCGTGGCCGAGCGCCGACGAATCGCGGAAGACCGCCGTGGCGCAGAGCCGCCAAACGATGGCGGGGTACGTGGCGGCGCTGCTCGCCCGCGATTCGCACGCGTTCGACCGGCTTCTGCCGGCGTTCATCGAAGCGCCCGCCGCGTTGCGTCGTGCGCTGATCGATGCCGCAGCGCGGTCGAACTCACCTCGCGCGCTCCCGTTCCTCGAGCACGCGCTGGTGCACGCGCCGGAGCTTCGCCTCGCGACGCTCGCCGGCGTCGGGCGGATCGGAGCACGGTGCTGTGCGCCGATCGGCGAAGATACGACAGCGTGCATCGCATCCCTGCTGATCGATGTTACCGGCAATCGCCGTATCTTGCGTGCGGCGTGCCTTGCGGCGGGGCACGTCCACGCGCATGCGACCGTACCGGCACTCGTCGACTTGCTGGCCCACGGAGACGAGCATGTGCGCCAAGCCGCGCATAGGGCGTTGTGCCGGATCACCGGGCTCGATACTCCAGGGGACGCGGAGCGCTGGTTCGTCTGGCTTCGCGATGAGACGACGTGGCAGCGTGAGCAGCGCCCGCGAGTCGCGGCGGACCTGGCGAGCGACGATGTCCGACTGGTGACTGCCGCCCTCGACGAGGCGGCGATGCACCGCTACCGTCGAGACGCGATCGCTCTCGACGTCGCGCAGGCGCTCGAGCATCCGAGCCGTTCGGTTCGATTGCGTGCTTGCGCCGTGCTCGGAGAACTAGGCGGGCGCGGCGTGCCTGCGCATCTCGTGCACCTCCTCGGCAGCACTGACGTCGAGTTGGCAGCTGCGGCATACGCCGTGATCACCGATGTGGTCGGGCGAGAGGTCTCGGCGATGCCGAACGCATGCCGAAGTGAGATCGGGCTCGAACCCCGCTGAGCCGCGGTGCGTGCGAGTGTCGCGCGATGAGACGAGCCGCTGGTGTCGCGCAAGAATTGTCGGATCCGTTCAAGTCGGTCTCCAGCTGACCGTTCATTACATGCGTATCCACACACTCTGTTGCTGGAGCTTTTCGCATGAACTCGGTCGCCCGTCGACGCCGCAATCAAGGCGGCTACAGCTTCATCGAGCTGATGATCGCGCTGTCGGTCATGGCCGTTGGAGCGCTGACGCAGGCGTCTCTCACGGTGACACACTATCGCCAGACCGATCTCAACAAGGAATTGATCGTCGTCGCGGAAGCGGCGCGCAGTCAGCTCGAGATCGTGAGAGGCACTGACTTTGGCACTGTGCTGTCCACGTTTCACGGGACCAGCGCGCAGCAGTTCGACGTCGACGGACTCGCCCCGGCGAAGTCCGACAAGGATGGCCGCGTCGGCCGCGTTCTCTTTCCGATGGTCGGCAACGACCTTCGCGAGGACGTCAAGGACGCGCGCCTCGGGATGCCGGCCGATCTCGATTCGGACGGCAAGATCGACGCACTGCCCAAGAACCTGACCTACCGCTTCCTGCCGGTGACGATCGAGATTCGTTGGCAGGGCAAGCTCGGCGATCGCGTGTTCCGCTTGGACACCGTGCTCGTCGATACCGGGAGCTAACGATGACTGACAAACGAAACCATCGCTGCGCCGGCGTCACGGCGCTCGAAGCGATCGTCGCGACCGGCTTTCTGCTGGTCGCGATGATTCCGTTCTTCGGGTCGATGCAGGCGTCCGTCGATTCGCACGAGACCCTCACGAGCCGCGACCAACTCCAGGAGCGCGTGCGTCGCGCGACCGAGCGGATCGCACACCGGCTCCGGAGCGCGACGTTCGACTCGCTCAAGAGCGTGCCCGAGGAGCCGACGACCGCCGGGACGCTCGATTTCCAGCGGCTCGCGAACGCGCTGCTCCCCGAGGATGAAACGAAGCTCGAGGTGCAGCGGACCGGCGGCGATTTGGGCGAGAAGCTGCTCGAGCCGCTGCTCGGTGGCGGCGAGGAGGAGACCAAGACGAAGAACTACGAGCCGTCTTCGCGCATCACGCTGAGCGAAGGGCGTCTGCGCCTGGAGGTCGGCCCGTCCAAGATCGACCTGGCGGAAGGGCTCACCGACGTCAAGTTCTCGCGCACCGGCCGCACGATCATCGTGCGCGTCCGCGCCGATGCACCCGACGGCAATGGCCACTACAACACTGTCACGCGGAGGGTCCATGTCACCGTACGCAACTGATTCTGGCGATCGCTCGCGCGAGCGGGGGCTCTCGACGATCCCCGTGCTCGCGATGATCATCCTGATGATGGCGGTCGGCTCGTCGGCGCTGTTGACGGGCAAGAGCAACCACGACCGCGCGGAGCTGCAGGCCAACGCGACGAAGGCGCTCGCGGTGGCCGATGCGGGCATCGCCCGCGCGATCCTCGAGCTGAACCGCGACGAGGACCTCGACAAATGCGGAACGATCGGCGATGCGGCCGGCGATTTCGCCGAGGGCACCTTCGACGTCACCGCGACGAAGATCGAGGACGGTCGCTACATGCTGTTTGGCGTCGGAATCGTGAACGACGTGCGCCGCCACGTCGAGACGGTCGTCCAAGCGGGTCCCGGGAGTCACCGCTGGGTGTATGCCAACGGCTTCGTGTCGCTCGGCGACATCGACATGAAGGGCGATCTGTCGCTCGACAGCTACGACTCGGCGGCCGGCTCGTACGCATCGCAGGCGACGAACTCCGACGGCCTCGGCACCTTCGCCGGGGAGAAGGGAATACTCACGGCGAACGGTGCGATTTCGGGCGGAAACAAGGTGGTTATTCGCGGGGACATCCATCCGGGGCCCGGAGAGATTTTCTATCCCGGCGGTGCTCACCACAACGGAGTGGAGTCATCCCTTCAGGAGCCGGTCGTATTGCCGCCCCCCGCGAAGGCTGAGTTCGATGCCGCCTACGCGAACAACCGCAACGGTGATATCGTTGGTAACAAGGTATCGTACGATCCGGACACGAAGGCGCTCTCGGTCAAGGGGGTGGCGACGTTCCCGCCCGGGAACTACTTCTTCAGCTCCATCAAGTTCAATGGGCAGGCCACGATTGTCCTGTCAGGAGAGACGAAGTTCTACATCACCGGCGACGTCGATCTGTCGGGCGGCGCGATCGTCAACTCGACAGAGTTGGCGCGGAACTTCGAGATCATCGCGTATCCGTACGAGTACGACGGCGTGACGCCGCCCACGAGTCCGGAGATCAAACTGACCGGCGGATCCCAGAGTGCGATGGCGGTCTACGCACCGGAGCACTACGCGAAGATCCGCAGTGACAAAGGCGAGGTCTACGGCGCGATCGCGGCGAAGCAACTCGATTTGCAGGGCATGTCGCTGCACTACGACACTTCGCTCGCGTCGAACCCGCCGAGCACGCCGGGGAACGGGGGCACGGGCGGGAACTTCGTCGCCGTCCGTTGGCGCGACGCGTCGCCGGCGCTCTATTGAGCCGACGACCGAAGACGAACGACGACGGGGCGCCGCTCTCGCGGCGCCCCGTTTCGCGTACTCCGGCGTCGTGTCTCCGCTACTCGTCGGCCGTGGCGGTCGTCGCCGTCGGTGCCGGCTTGGCGCCGGGGGCGGGCTTGTAGAGCGTAACGAGGCAGCCGCCGATCGCCGCGAGCGCGATCCCCGCGACGAACTGCCAGCGGAGCGACGAGAGGCCGCCGGCCGGGGGGTGCAGCGCGAGCCCGACGACCGCATTCACGATCGGCGCACCCGCGAACACGATCGACATCACGACCGCGGGCGAGCCCTTCGCGCCGAACGCGAGCAGCACGCCGAACGCGCCGACCGCACCGACGAAGCCGGCGATCAGCGACCAGGTGACGCCCTTGGCCGGCATGTCCCACGACGCGCCGTTCATCACGAGCATCGCCAGCGGCGCGAGCACCGCGACGAGGAAGTAGGCGATGCCGACGAACAGGAACGCCTTCCAGCGGCCGTTGACCGGATCGGCCATCGCCACCTGCCCGGTGTGCAGGCAGATGCCGTAGACGCCCCACATCGTCACCGTCAGCACGGCGAAGAAGAGCCAGCTCATCGCGTTCTCCCTGGTCAGTCGGTCGGTTCGGACGCGGCCGCGCTCACGACGCGGCGTTCGTCCGTCCGGCGAACGCGTCGATCGACGAGAACAGGTCGGTGAAGTCCCGGAAGACGTTGCCGATCAAGCACTCGGTGATGTCACCCTGCAGATGCGGGTAGGCGCGGATGAAGTCGCGCATGCGAAACGCCGGATCGTAGAACGCGTAGACGAGGCTGCGCATCGAGGCAACACCTCGGGCCATTTCCGCGCCGTAGTCGGCGAAGCGTGCGGCCGAGACGTCGTCCGCCTCGAGGGCGGCGTGCGCCGCATCGCCGACCTTCTCACCGCCGACGAGGGCGAGCAACACGCCCGACGAGAAGACCGGGTCGAGGAAGCCCAGTGCGTCGCCGGCGAGCACGAGCCCGTCTTCGGCGCACTGCTTGGCGCGATACGACCACTCGCTCGTCACGTAGAGCGGTCCGTCGTCGAAACCGGGCGCGCCGCAGCGCGTGCCGGGCGCGAGGTGCGCCTCGATCCACTTGTTCCGCGCGACTTCGCGGTCGAACACGGTCGCGAGGTCGCGCGTCTCGGAGAAGAGGTAGTCGCTCGTCGCGACCGCCCCGACGCTGACGAGGTCGTTCGCGAGCGGGATGTACCAGAACCAGCCGCCCTCGGGCAGGAACGCGACCGTGGTCGCCCCTTCGTCGCGGCCCGGGTCGCGCACCGCGCCGCGGTAGTAGGTCCAGATCGCGATGCGCTTGAGCCGGTCGTCCGAGACGCGCCACCGGTTGCGCGCGACCGCCGGCGAGCCGCGGCCGCTGCAGTCGATCGTCAGTGGGGCGCGGAACTCGCCGCTCGCGCCGTTGGCGGTGTGCACACCGACGACGCGGCCGTCCTCGCGGATGAAGTCGGTCACGCGCGTGCCCTCGACGACGTCGACACCCTTCGCGCGTGCGTTGTCGAGGAGCAGCCGATCGAAGTCGGCTCGCAGCACCTGCCACGTGGTCGATGCCGGATGGTCGAAGTGCTGCTCGAAGAAAAACGGCTGCGAGACGCGGCCGTCGGGGTTCACGAACTGCACGCTGTGCTTCTTCTGGAAGCCGGCGGCTTCCATCGCGTCGAGCATGCCGAGCCGTTCGAGCGTGAACCAGCAGTAGGGGATCAGCGACTCGCCGATCGAGTAGCGGGGGAACGTCGACTTCTCGACGATCCGCACCGAGCGGCCGTGCTGGGCGAGCACCGTCGCGGCGGCGGTGCCGGCGGGGCCGGCGCCGATCACGAGGACGTCGCAGGGCGAGGAGTCGTTCATCAGGCGTAGCGTGCGTCGCGATGTTCCGGGAGGAAGAAGTCGAGGATCAGTCGATCCGCCTGCAGCAGCGCGCCACGCGTCAGGCGGAGCACGTCGCCGTCTTCCTGCAGGTGCCCCTGCTCCCGGAGTCGCGCGAACTCGTCGGCAAAACGTCGACGGATGTCGACGCCGAAGCGCTCTTCGAGTGCCGCCGCGTCGACCGATCCGAGCTTGAGCTGCAGGATCACCGCGCGGACGAGCCGTTCTTCCTCGGTCGGTTCGAGCGCCCGGTGGATCGGGAGTTCGCCGGAATCGAGCCGTTGGATGTAGGGTTCCCAGTCGTGCTCGTTCTGATAGTGCGTTCCGCCGAGGTGACCGAACGACGCGACACCGAGGCCGATCAGGTCGGCGCCCGAGAAGAGACCGTCGCGGTAGCGGAACTTCGTGTCCGGATCGCGCACCGCGGTGCACGTGCTGTTCACCCGGTAGCCGGTCGCCTCCAGTGCGGCGAACGTCTCGGAGACCCAGCGCCGCTTCGTGTCCCAGGTCGCGACCGGCGCGACGTCCTCGCCGCGGTCCTTCATCTCCTTGTAGATGCCGGTGTTGTACGGCACCTCCATCTGGTAGATCGTCACGCTGTCGGGCTGCATCGCGACGATGCGGTCGGTGACGCGCTGCCAGCCCTCCTCGGTCTCGCCCATCATCCCGGCGATCAGGTCGACGTTGATCTGCGGGAAGCCGATCTCCTGCGCCCACGCCCAGACGCGGTCGATCTCCTTCGCGCCGTGCGCGCGGCCGTTGAGCTTGAGGATCGCCTCGTCGAAGTGCTCGACGCCGAGGCTCAGCCGCGTGACGCCCATTTCGCGGAGGAACTCGAGCTTCGGCCGCGTCAACGTGCCCGGCTCGCACTCGAACGTGACCTCCTCGACCTCGTCCCACGGGAGCAGTCGCTTCATCTCCTCGCTGAGGTGCGTGAGCTGCTTGACCGAGAGGTAGGACGGCGTGCCGCCACCGAAGTAGACGACGCGCGGCAGGCGCCCGCCGATGATCGGCTTCGTCGCGTACCGCTCCAGCTCGCGGATCGCCGCGTCGACGTATCGCTCGATGTCGCGCGCGTTCTTGTCCGTGTAGACGCGGAAGTAGCAGAAGTGGCAACGGCGGCGACAGAACGGGATGTGCACGTAGACGCCGAGCGGCGTCTCGGGGGCGGGAGCACGCTCGATTGCCGCCAGCGCACGCGGTGCGAAGTCTCGTTTCCAGAACGAGTAGGGCGGGTAGTTCGAGACGAAGTAGTTCCCGGCTGCGGTCTCGGTGCCGGCGGCGCTCATGTCGGGTCGGCCTCCGTGGCCAGTGCTGCGCGGTAGAGCGACTCGAACGCGGTCGCGTCGACGGCGCGCGGGTTGAACCGTGCGGTCCACTGCGCGGCCGCTTCGGCTGCGAGTGTCTGGACGGCGTCCATCGTCGCACCCTGCGCGGCCGGTGACAAGGGCAGCCCGGCCTCGCGGACGAGCGCCTCGATCGCATCGGCGAGCGCGAATGCGGCGAGGCCGGCGTCGGCGTCGGGTGCGACGCGTCCGGCCGACGCGAACAGATCGCGGTAGGCGGCGGCGACCGCGTCGTCGCCGGCGTTGTATCGGATCACGTGTGGCAGCATCATCGCGACCGCGTGGCCGTGCGTGATCGCGTAGTGGGCGGTCAGCGGGTTCGCCGCCGAGTGCGCCGCCCCGAGCATGCCGAGTTCGATCGCGGCGCCGGCGTGCGCCGCCCCGAGGTGCATGTCGGCCCGCGCGTCGAGGTCGTCGCCGTGGGCGAGCACACGCGGCAGCGCATCGATCGTCAGCCGGAACGCCTCGCGGGCGTGGCGTCGCGACGCGTCGCCGCCGCGGGTCGATACGGCCGCTTCGACCGCGTGCGTGATCGCGTCGAGACCGGTGCACGCGGTGACCGCGTGCGGTTGCGAGCGCGTGAGGCTGGCGTCGAGGATCGCGATGCGCGGCGCCGCCTTCGGGTCGCCGCACGCCATCTTCATGTGCGTCGTCGCGTCGGCGATCAGTGCGTAGGACTGGCATTCGCTGCCGGTGCCGCTCGTCGTCGGGATCGCGATCAGCGGGAGCATCGGTTCGGCCGCGAGTCCGTGACCCTTGTAGTCGTGGATGCGGCCGCCGTTCGTCAACACGAAGTTGCAGCCCTTCGCGGTGTCGAGGCTGCTGCCGCCGCCGAGGCCGATCAGCAACTCGGTGCGATGCGCGCGGGCCGCGTCGACGCACGCGTCGACGTCGTCGGACGTCGGGTTCTCGCGCACGGCGTCGAACACCGCGGCGTCGATGCCGACGCCGGCGAGGATGCGGCACGCGCGATCGACGTGACCGGCCGCGACGATGCCGGGATCCGTGACGACGAGCGTGCGGGGCGCGGCGTCTCGTCCGTGCACCTCGTGCGCGAGTTCGCCCAGGCGATCGATCGCGTCGAGGCCGACGATCACGCGCGTGCCGGCGGGCAACTCGAAGGCGGTCATTGGAGCGGGGCGGACTGGTAGGCGCGTGCGCGGTAGAGGAACTCGACGATGTTCCCCTCGTGCGGCTGCATCCAGTCGAGCTTCGTCGTCGGGATCGGCCCGATGTTGAGGCGGTCGATGTGCGGCGCGTCGAGCAGGGCGCGGATCCACGCGTCGTCGGCGGTGATCGCGGTGCCGACCAAGGTCTCGCCGATCGCGTCGATCATCCGCGCCTGCGGGCACGCGACGACCGCGGTGAACGGGAACATGTACTCCTTCGACGCGATCGCCGCGTCGGGCGACTCGCAGTGGACGACCGTGGGGCGCAGGTAGTCGCAGCGCTCCTTCGCGACGAGTCGGTCACCGTCGCGATGGGGTGCGGTCACGTCTTCGACGCCCGCCTCTTCGAGCGCCGCGTCGATGTCCGCGTTGACCGCCGCGGCCTGGCCGGGCGTCGTGAACGCGGCGAGCGCGGCGTCGCGATCGTCGTGCCGCTTCGGCGCGACAGGGCCGACGCGCGCGGCGATCGCCTCGGCGATCTCGCGGGTGTGGCGCGACGCCCAGATGCCCGAGCAGTTGATGCAGCCGCGACCGCCGTTCACGAGCACACTGTCGACCATCACGTCGAGGTAGCGCTCCCAGTCGTCGACGACGTCGTCGCCGAGCAGGATCTTGCTGAAGCCGGGGCCGTGGACGCGGATCGCCGGGTTTGCGCGATACTGGTTCACGGTTTGCGTGCTGCCGAAGATCAGGCTGCGCGGCACGTGGTTCATGATCGTTCCGCCGGCGTCGTGGGCGCCCGGGTAGATCGCGATCGCCTCCTTCGGCACGCCGGCCGCGAACATCGCCTGCGCCATCCGCCACGGCGTCCACGGCTCCGACGAACCGGGCTTCATCACGAGCCCGACCTGCAGCGGAATCACCGGCAACCACAGGCCGTGCACGCCCGGCGAGTTCGACGGCAGCACGATCCCGAGCGCGGGCGTCGTCGCCTGGTAGCTCCGCGGGACGCCGCGCTCCATGCCGTGGCCACGCGCGAGGATGTCGAGGTCGAGTCCGCGCATCAGCGATGCGAGGATCGCGTCGAGGTTCGTCAGCACGTGGTGCAGCTTGTGCATGTTCATCCGCGCCATGTGCTCGGGGAGTCCGGTCGTCGCGGACTGGCAGCGGACGAAGTCGTCGGCGCTCTGGGTCGCGTCGCCGAGCGGGAGGTCGCCGTCGAGGAAGAGGTCGGCCGCCTTCGCGCACATCGCGAGCAACTCGGCCGACGGGATCGCGCGGAGTGCGTCGCGTGCGCGCGCGAGCTTGCGCAGGTCGCGTTGCACGAGGCCGCCGTTGGCCTGGCTCACCTCGGCGATCGGCTCACCGGTCTCGAAGTGGTGGACGCGCTCGACGTCGAGGCTCTGGTAGGGCTCGCCCCAGCGGAGGACCGGGAAGTGCAGCATCAATACACCCCGACCGTCGTGCCGCCGGCGGCCTTTCCGAACGGCCGCACGCCGCTCACGCCCGGCCACGGGAAGTCGTCGCACGGCGGCTCGCGTTCGGCCTCGTCGCGCTCGAGGAAGCGCGGCAGGAAGAACTCCTTCGTCAGCGTCGTGAGCATCACGCGCCCGGTCGCGCCGAAATCGACGACGTCGGACGTCGCGTCCGGGTCGACCACTTCGAGCACGGCGCGCGGCTGCGGCGCGTAGTAGGTGATCTTGAAGCCGTCATCGGCGGTGAGCGTTTTCGCGCGCGCGAGTCCCATCAGCGTGTTGCCGTAGCACGCCGCCATGTAGACGTCGGGGCCGAGCAACTCCTCGCAGGCAAAGCGCGCCCACTGCGCGGTCATCTCGGTGCCGCCGCAGAAGATGCCGGTAATGCCGGCGTCGTGGATGCTCGACCCCTCGGACTCGAGTCGGTTCGCGATCGCGTCGAGGAGCTTCGGCGTCGTGAACATGCAACGGATGTCGTGGCCGGCGGACAGGATCGTCATCGCCTGGTCGATCACGTGGTCCTGATACAGCTTCAACTCGTCCATCGCGCCGCGCTTGATCAGCTTGATCACCCAGCGCGGGTCGAGGTCGACGCAGAAGCAGATGCCGCCACGGTGCTGGCACAGGTGCTCCACCGCGAGGCGCAGGCGCCGCGGCCCCGACGGGCCCAGCATCAGCCAGTTCGCGCCCTTCGGGAAGTGCGCGTCGGGCAGCGTCTCGGAGAAGCGCTCGTAGTCGAGCCGGAAATCCTCGATGTTCGTCCGGGTCTTCGGGATGCCGGTCGTGCCGCCGGTCTCGAACGTGTAGATCGGGCGCTCGGCGAGCGCCTTGGGCACCCAGCGGCGCGCCGGGCCGCCACGCAGCCACTCGTCCTCGAAGTGGCCGAAGCGCACGAGGTCGGAGAATCCCCGGACCTCGCTTCGCGGATCCCACCCGGCGGACTCGGCCCAGTCGAGCCAGAACGGTGTGCCGGTCTCCGGAGAGAAATGCCAAGCGATGACGTCGCGCACGTGGGCGTCGAGGTCGTCGGCGGCGTTGCGGACGGCTTCCTGGTTCATCCCGAATAGATAGCACCGCCGCTCGTGACCGGAAACCCGGACAGACGACGCGGTACGACGCATTGCACGCCGCGTTCTGACCGCCTTCCCGGCCATCGACCGACGTGCGGTATACTCGGGCCGATGCCATACGAGTTCACGCGTGAGCGGCGCGTCGCGTTCGCCGAGACCGACCTCGCCGGGATTGTCCACTTCTCCAACTACTTCCGTTACATGGAGGAGACCGAGCACGCGTTCTACCGGTCGCTCGGGCTTCGGATTCACCCGTCGGAAGGGCCCGGCGTCGGCTGGCCTCGTGTCGACGTTCAGTGCGACTTCCGCGCACCGCTCCGGTTCGACGACGTGTTCGAAGTGCGCCTGCTCGTGCGCGAGAAGCGGCGGAAGTCCGTGACGTACGCGGCGGTTTTTCGCAAACTCGACGGCGCTCGAACCGTGGTCGCCCGCGGCGCGATGACCGTCGTCAGCGTTGCGTTCGACCCGAGCACGGGGACGATGAACGCCGTGTCGCTGCCGTCGGATTTCGACGCGCGACTGGAGGTCGCACCCGACGATGTGCTCGCGGCGGCTCACGCCGAGCGTTGACCGGAGGAGACGAGTCATGCGCAGCGTGATCGCCGCCGTCGTGCTGGCGGCTTTGGCGTCGGGAACTTTCGCCCAGGACGGCAACTGGAGCCAATGGCGCGGGCCGACCCATGACGGCATGGCGCGTGGCGCGACGCCGCCGCTCACCTGGAGCGAGACCGAGAACGTCGTGTGGAAGGTGCCGATCGCCGGGCGCGGATCGGCCACGCCGATCGTGTCGGGGAACCGGATGTTCCTCCTCACCGCGATCAAGACCGACAAGCAGGTCGAGCGGCCCGCCGAAGCGGAGCCCGAGGAGCGTGGCAATCGACGTCGGCGTCGGCGCAACCGGCCGCCGACCCACGTCTATCAATTCGCCGTGCTCTGCGTCGATCGCAACACCGGCGACGAGATCTGGCGGACCGTCGTCAACGAGGAGTGCCCGCACGAGGGCATGCACTCGACGAGCACGTATGCGTCGCTGTCGCCGGTGACCGACGGCACGCACGTCTGGGCGTCGTTCGGTTCGCGCGGCACCTACTGCCTGACGATGGACGGCACCGTCGTCTGGGGACGCGACCTCGGCGATATGACGACGCGCAACCACTTCGGCGAGGGCGCGTCGCCGGCGCTCCACGGCGATTCGCTCGTGCACTTGTGGGACCACGAAGGCGATTCGTTCATCGTCTGCCTCGACGCGAAGACCGGCAAGGACCGGTGGCGCGTCGCGCGTGACGAACGCACGACGTGGGACACGCCGCTGATCGTCGAGCACGAGGGTGTCACGCAGGTCATCGCCAACGGCAAGAACCGTGCGATCGCCTACGACCTGAAGGACGGCAAGATCCTGTGGCAGTGCGGCGGGCAGGACGCGAACGCGATCCCGACGCCGGTCGTCAAGGACGGCATCGTCTACCTGATGTCGGGCTTCCGCAAATACAAGATCCAGGCGATCCCGCTGAGTGCACGCGGCGACATCACCGGCACGGACAAGGTGCTGTGGGAATACGACGAGGCGGCGCCCTACGTCGCGTCGCCGCTGCTCTACGACGACAAGCTCTACTTCACGAAGCAGCGTAACCCGCAGATCTCCTGCCTCTCGACCGACGGCGGAAAGCTCGTGTGGGGACCGAAGCGCCTCGGCGGCATCCAGATGATCTACGCGTCACCGCTCGGTGCGAACGGCCGTGTCTACTTCATGGGCCGCAACGGCACGACGTACGTGCTCGCGCACGGCGCCGAGTTCAACGTGCTCGCGAAGAACAAGCTCGACGACGACGGATTCGATTCGTCGCCGGTCGCGATCGGCGACCGCCTCTACCTGCGCGGGGCCAATTACCTCTACTGCCTCGCCGACCGTGGTGCGAAGACCGGAGCGGCCCCGGCGCCGAAGGGCGACAAGGTCGCGAGCACCGGCGGCAACTGGCCGTGCTTCCGCGGACCCGGCGGCGCCGGCACGAGCGACGACGCGACGATCCCGGTCGAGTGGAGCGACGAGAAGAACGTCGCGTGGAAGACGAAGATGCCGGGCAAGGGCTTCTCGAGCCCGATCGTGTTCGGCGGCCGCATCTACGTGACGTGCTACTCCAACGAGAAAGACCTCGACAAGATCAAGCGCCACCTCGTCTGCGTCGATCGAGCCAACGGCAAGGTCGCCTGGTCGAAGACGGTCGATGCGACTGCGCCGGAGCGCGAGGAGCGGCGCATGGCCGCGCACGGCTACGCGTCGCACACGCCGGTCACCGACGGCGAGCGGATCTACGCGATGTTCGGTGCGACCGGCGTCGTCGTATTCGACATGGCCGGCAACGAACTGTGGCGGCGTGACGTCGGGCGCGAGCAGGCGTCGCGTTTCGGCTCGTCGTCGAGCCCGGTGCTCTACGAGGATCTCGTGATCGTCACTGCCGGCAACGAAAGCCGCGCGATGCATGCGTTCGACAAGAAGACCGGCGAGCCGCGGTGGCGCACGAAGAGCGTGCGACCGTTCGCGAACTGCTATTCGACGCCGTCGGTGTTCCGCAACGCCGACGGTGAGGACGAACTGCTCGTCTCGGTGACCGACGAGGTCTGGAGCCTCGACCCGAAGAACGGCAAGCTCAAGTGGTACGCCGAGACGAAGGTCGACTCCGCCGCGTGCACGAACCTGCTCGCGAAGGACGGCATCTGCTACGTCGTCGGCGGGCGGCAGGGCGGTCGCACAGCGGTCAAGATCGGCGGCAAGGACGACGTGACGAAGAAGAACGTCCTGTGGTCGACGAGGGGCGGTTCGTATGTGCCGTCGGCCGTCCTCCACAAAGGGCATCTCTACTGGGTCAACGACAGCGGCAACGTCTATTGCGTCGATGCCAAGACCGGCGAGCAGGTCGCGCGCAAGCGCGTGCGCGACCGCTTCTACGCGTCGGTCGTGCTGATCGCCGGCAAGCTCTACGCGTTCAGCCGCTTCGGCGGCTGCTACGTCTTCGAGGCTTCGCCCGAGCTCAAGCAACTCGCGCACAACAAACTCGCCGACGAGAGCGACTTCAGCGCGAGCCCGGCCGTCGTCGACGGCCAGCTGATCTTCCGCTCCGACGCGTATCTCTACTGCGTGTCGAAGGGGTAGACGTGCCCGCCCGCGCCGCGTGGATCCTCGCATGCTCGATCGTCGCGGCATGCGCTGCGGGGCTCGGTGCGACCGAGCAGATCTGGGACCGGATCGTTTACAAGGGCGTGACCTACGTGATCCGTCGCGAGTATCCGCTCGAACGGTACTTCGCCGAGTTTCCGAAACGCCGCGTCCCGCCCAGGCCTTTATGCACGGCGTTGCGCCGCGGATACTGCGCCACATTCGAGATTCGCGACCTCCGCCTAATCGTCCGTGACGTCGAAGTCCGCAACCTCGGCGACCTCGATGCGAGTCCGCCTGCGATCGAGTGGGAGTCGGCTGTGTCGACCGTCTGGCCGTACAAGCGTCCGTTTCATGCGGACTGGTTCACTGGCACGCTCGCCTTGCCGTACGGAAAGCGCCACGTCGAGAGCGAGTGGTACCCGCTGGGCGTCTACCGCACGTTCATGTTGCTCGACATTCGCCGTGGTCGTCTCACGGCGGTGCGACGCGTGGACTTGCCGCGGCTGTTCGCCGCGTATCGACAAACCGAAGCAGGGCGTCGCAAGGTCGCGCACTGGTTGCGTAGCTACAAGGGCACTCCGGAGGCGTGGATGGAACCGAGCCTTCGATGGGACACACTGCGCTGGGCCAAGAAGCTGCGCGATCCGGCCGTGATCCGGCGCAGCGAGGGGATTCGCCAGGTGCGCGTGATTCGCGACCTGTAGGGCGCATTCGCTTGACGGCCGGTGCGATCGGTCTCAGGCTGGGGCCCTCGGGTCTTGCTCCCATGCGATTGGAGGTCCTCATGCGCGTGATGTTCACGGTTGCCCTCGCGACGTTGGTGACGGTCGGAGCGGCGGTCTCGCAGGATCCCGGCGACTACATCGTCGCGACGACCGACGGCCTGCTCGCGGTCAAGCCCGGCACGGGCACCGTGACGACGTTGACGACGATGGACGCCGGTGTCGTGATGATGTCGGCCGACAACCGTTCGATCGAGTTCGCGCCCGAGAACGATGCGACGTATCGGCGCTATCGCCCCGGGGCAGGCGTCGAGCTCGTCACCGACTTCCCGGGTGGCGGCTACCTGGCCGACCTGACCCTCGAGGGGACGTCGGGCTTTCTCGCGACCCGTCGTTCGGCGAACCAACTCCTCGCGTTTCGCGGCGGCCGCCAATACCTGCTGTTCGATCTGCTTGCGCCATTGTCGATCGACAACCTCGGTTCGGTGCGCACAGACCTCGAAACCGGCGACTGGTTCATCCCTGTGTGGCGACAAGTCCCGGCGACCGCGACACGCCTGCTCCGTATCGACCGCGCTACGATGAGCGTGACGACAGTCTTCGAAGCGACGCCGGATTACCACGTCGTCGACGAGGACCCGCGCACCGGGCACCTGGTCGCGGCGCGCTGGTACCCGACGCCGGCGATCGACGTGCTCGACCGGAGCGGGCAGGTCGTCCGCTCGTGGGCGACGCCGAGTTTCGTGCAGGACATCGCGATCGACCCCGTGCGCTCTCAATTCCATTGCCTCGTTCGAAACACGTCGGGGCAGCCGGAGATCCTCGCCTATGCGGCCGACGGGACGTTGCTCGAGCAAACGTCGGTGGCGATCCCCGTGATCGAAACCGAGGGGCTGACGATCTACGGCTCGCGACCGCTGTCGAGCGAGGCGACCGCCGTCGTCGGCAAGCCGCACGCGCTCGAGTGCGCGTTCCACAATGCGGCTGGGCTGCCGTACTTCATCTTGCTGGGGCAATCCGGTCCGCGCCCCGGCGTCGCGCTGCCGGACGGTCGTCGGGTGCACATCGCCGACGACGCCTACTTCCGCCAGACGCTCCTCGGCGGCGACATCCCGAACGTGACGACCGGCCTTCGCGGGACGCTCGACGCGAACGGGCGCGCGACCGCGTGGATCACGGTTCCGCCGGCCACGGCGGTCGGCACCCGGATTCTCGCGACGGCCATCGTGCTCGATCCGGCCGAGAGCCTCGGGGTGCGCGTGTCGAACCCGTGGGGGTTCTCGGTCGCCCCGGACACCGCGGGCGCGGCACGTTTCCGTACGTTCGGTCTGTCCGGCCCGGGTTCCATGGGCGGGGCGAAGCTGTCGCCGGTCGGGCCCGGCCCGGTGATCGGCACGACGTTCACGGTGCGTGTCACGCAACTTCCGACGAGCCCGGCGAACCTGGCGTTCATGATCGTCTCGCCCACGGTGCTGACGCCGGAGGCGGACCTCGGCCCGATCGGCATGCGCGGAAGCCGCCTCTACATCGCGCCGACCGCGGTCATCCCGGTGCAGAACGCCGGCGGCAACGCGACGTGGAGCGTCGCGATCCCGAACGATCGCAACCTCGTCGGCACCGAGTTCTTCACGCAGGCGTTCGTGCTCGACCCGGGGCTCAACGCGCTGGGCGTCGGCGTCTCGGATGCCGGCGAGGCGGTGATCGGCCGCTGAGGAACCGAGACGCGATGCGCTCACCCTTGGTCGCACTGTGCTGTCTCGTCGTGCTCGGCGCCGCGGGGGCCGTGCGCGCGCAGTCGCTCGGCACCGATGTCCTGGTCGGCTCGTCGGGGGGCACGACGGCAGTCGCCAGTGCGTCGTGCGCTACGATCGCGACGCCCGTACGGTGACGTCGATCGCTCGCTTCGGCACGTCGCTCTTCCTGTGGGACATGGCGCAGGACCCACACCGCGATGCCGTCTACATCGCGACCGACCAGGACCCGATCGCGGTCTTCGATCCGCCGACGGGGACCGTGCGCACGTTCGCGCCCGCGATCGGCTCACGCTCGATCACCGTCGACCGCGCGCCGGCGGCGAACGGTGCGATCGTGACGGCCGGCGTCGGGGGCGCGTTGCGCCGCTTCGACCGCAACGGCGTCGACCTCGGCGTCCTCGCGACCATCCCCAATCCGTACGCGGTCGAGTTCGACCGGTGCCGCTCGATCGCCGCCGAACTGCGCACCGCGCCGAACGATCGTGACGTGCGCGTGAGCTTCCCCGACCAACCCGGTCGCGCCTACGCCGTGCTGTTCGGCGTCTCCGGTTTCGCGCCGGGCGTGCCGTTGCCCGATGGCCGGCACCTGCCGCTGAACCCGGACCCGCTCGTGCAGCGAACGCTCGCCGGCCCGCTTCCGCCGCTGCTGCGCAACACGGTCGGTGTGCTCGACGCGTCGGGCGGGGCCACGGCGCGCTTCGACGCGAACGTTTTCGGCGCGGCCGTGAGTGGGGTGCGCGTCTGGGCGGTGGCCGTCACGTTCGATCCGGCGGCGCCGCTCGGCATCGGCCGGATCAGCGCGCCGCTGCTCTTCGTCCTGTAGCGTTCCTCACGCGTCGGTCGACGGCTTCGACGCCAGCGCTTCGCGGCGGAGCTTCCGTTGGTAGCGCGACTGGACGATGTCGGTCAGCACGAGGACCGCGATGACGAAGTAGAACGTCGCCTTGCTCATCGGGTGGACCTCGCCGCCGAAGAGGACGAGCTTCGCGAGGTGGCCGCCGTCGCCGAGGAGCATCACGCCGACGATCAGCAGGATGAACAGGCCGAGCACCTCGTACATCCGGTTCTTCGCGAGGAACGCCGACACGTGGTTCGCGAATGCGATCATCAGCACGCCGCTCGCGACGATCGCCGCCGCCATGACCCAGAACGTCTCCGTGAGCGCCATCGCGCTCAGGATCGAGTCGAACGAGAAGACGAGGTTCATCACGACGATCATCGCGATCACCGAACCGGCCGACTTCGGTGCGGTCGACTCCCTCTCGAGCGCGTGCTCGTCGATGCCGATCATGTGCCAGATCTCCTTGACCGCGGTCCACATGATGAACGCGCCGCCTGCGAGCACGATCAGCGCGTGCACGCTGAACGCGCCCTTGATCCACGCGGTGTCGATCGAGAAGAGCGGCGCTTGCACGGCGCCGATCAGCTTCACGAGGACGAACAGCAGCGCGATGCGAGCGCCGATCGCGATCCCGATTCCGAGCTGCCGCACGCGTGCGCGGTCCTTCTCCGGTGCGCGCTTCGACTCGAGCGAGATGTAGAGCAGGTTGTCGAAACCGAGGACGGCCTGCAGCAGGATCAGAAACAGCAGGGTCGTGATGTCATCGATCATCGGGGACTCCGTCGGGTCGAGGGCGAATCGGGATCAAGCGGGGCGGTGATCGGTCACGCGCCGAGCCTTCAGCTCGTAGCGCGGGAGCGTGCCGGGCGCGGCGACGTCGACGTCGACCCGAAGAGCGAGCGCGTCGCGAATCGCGGCCTCCACGCGGGCGGCGACGGCGGCCGTATCCGGAGCGGTCGGCGCCTCGATGCGCACGCAGAGTTCGTCGAGCGCGCCACGACGGTGCACGTCGATCGCGAACTCGTCGATCGCCGGTTCCGCGCGTACGATCGCCTCGATCGCGCTCGGGAAGATCGACACGCCGCGAATCGTCAGGGCGTCGTCGATGCGCCCGATCACGCCGCCGTCGAGCCGCGCGAACGTGCGGCCGCACGGGCACGGTGCCGCCGCCAGGCGCACGCGATCGCCGGTTCGGTAGCGAATCACCGGGGAGCCGACGCGCCCGAGGTTCGTCACGACGAGTTCGCCCTCGTCGGCCCGTTCGTCGGTCTCCGGGTCGATCACCTCGAACACGAAGCCGGCCTCGTTCAGGTGCTGGCCGGCCTGCTCGGTGCACTCGAAGCCCCACGGTCCGACCTCGGTCGCACCCGCGTGGTCGAAGCACGTCGCACCCCACGCTCGCTCGATGCGCGCGCGCGTCGCGGGCAGGCCGGCGCCCGGTTCGCCCGCCTGGATCGTCACGCGAACCGAGGAGGCCGCGAGGTCGATTCCCTCCTCGCGCGCCACCTCCGCGAGCCGCAGCGCGTAGGTCGGCGTCCCACACACGACCGTCGCGCGATGGTCGATGATCGCACGCAGTCGTTGGCGTGACGTCATCCCGCCGCCGGGGATCGCCATCGCGCCGAGTTCGCGTGCCGCATCGAACGCGCTCCAGAACCCGATGAACAGCCCGAACGAAAACGCGAAGAAGACGCGGTCTTCCGGGCCGACCCCGGCCGCCTCGTAGATGCGGCGCCAGCCGGCGGTGAACCACGCCCAGCTCTCGGGCGTGTCGAGCCAGCGGAGCGGGCTCCCCGTCGTGCCGGACGTTTGGTGGACGCGGACGTAGCGGTCGAGCGGGAACGTCAGCGCGCTGCCGTAGGGCGGGTGCGCGGTCTGGTCGTCGCACAGCTCGCGCTTCGTCGTGAACGGCAGCTCGCGGACGTCGGTGACGGTCGCCGCGTCGCGGACGCCGGCCGCTTCGAGCTTCTCGCGGTAGAACGCGTTGTGCTCGAGGAGCAGCGCGAGTTGGTCGCGCAGCGCTCCGAGTTGCCACGCGTCGATCGTCTCACGCGGGGCTCGTTCCGACGGTTCGTGCACGCGGACTCTCCTTTCGGGGGGATAGGATACACGCCGCCCGGCGCCAGGTCGCTACAATGGCGACGGGGAGTCGGAATCGGAGCCGAAGATGACATCGAAAATCGCCGCGCGCGTCGCCGCCGTCCTTGCCATCGTCCTTGTCGCGGGGGCGGTCGTCGCCCAGCGTCCGGAGGATCCGGGCCCCTACGCGGTCGGCTGGCGCACGATCACGTTCGCGAATCCGTATGCCGGCTCCAGCTCGATCCCGTGCCTCGTGTGCTACCCGGCGACCGCCGCGCAGCAGGGCGCGCCGCTCGACTTGTCCGGCGCGCCGTATCCGGCGATCGTCTTCGGGCACGGCTTCACGGCGGACGGCCAGTCGTTCCTGCAACTCGGCCGGCACCTCGCGTCGTGGGGGTTCTTCTTCGTCGCGCACGACACGCTGCGCTTCGGGCCGCAGACGTCGCAGCGCACCGAACTCGAAGCCGTCGTGCGTCTCGTGCGCGACGAGCACGTGCGAACCGGCAGCTTCTTCTTCAATGCAGTCGACGTGAACCGGATCGCCGTCGCCGGGCACTCGATGGGAGGCGGCTCGGCCGCCGGCGTACTCGGTGGCAACGTCGGCGTGCAAGCCGGCGTCTTGCTCGCGCCGCTCGCCGGCTTGCTCCCGGACACGTCGGACTGGATGCAGACCGCGACGGCGCCGTTTCAGGTGATCGTCGGCAATGGCGACATCGTGACGCCGCCGTCGTCCAACGCGGTGCGCTTCTACCAGAAGGGCGGTCAGGTCTCGAACTACCGCGGCCTGACGCACCTCTGGGGCGGCGCCGACCACTTCTCGGTCAAGGGAACCGGATCGAATCCGACGCCCGACGAGATCGACGCGTTCCGACTCTCGCGCCGGCAGATGACCGCGTTCTTGCTCGCGGTGTTGCACGGCCAGGACGCATTCCTCGATGTGCTCGTCGGCAACGGCGCGCACGCGGAGCCGAGGTTCGACACGCTCGCCTACGATGTGCGCGACCCGAACCTCTACCTGCAGCCGGGCGCGCGTGTCGGTGCGACGCTCGATTTCGTTCCGATGGGCGCGGCCACGCGGGCGGTCTTGACCGTCGCGTCACCGGCGCCGGCGCAGATTCCGCTCGGGCCGCTCGGCATGCTGGGCGTCAATCCGACCCTGATGTTCCCGATCGGCACCGCGGTGGTCGGGGCGCGACAGACCGCACCGGCTTCATTCCCGATCCCGAACGCCGCCGTGCTGGCCGGCGCACCGATCTGGGTGCAGTGCATCACCGAAGGGTCGAACCCGGGCCAGCGCCTGAGTCCGACCCGCCGGTTCACGATCGGTGCATGACCGCTACTGCGGATCGACGAACAGGACCTCGATCGAGCTCGGTGCGAGCGTGCGCGTGACCGTGAGTGCCGCGTTCGGCAGCGTGGGGAGCTGGCCGATCGTCTGGGTGCTGCCGGTCAGCGTGTCGTAGGCGCGCACGACGTAGCGCTGGCCCGGCGAGAGGCCGAGCGCGGCTTTGCTGAGCTGCAGCACGATCGTCTCGCCGGTGTTGTGGAGCGGGTGCGTCGTGGGCAGCCCGAAGGTACCGATCACGTTCGGGCTCGGGTCGGTCCAACGGATGAGCGGAATCACCCGGCCGTCGGTGCCGTCGCTCGCCGAGAAGACGCCGTGCAAGATCGCCGGCACCGGCTCGGTCCATTCACCACCCGCGCCGGACAGCGCGGGGACGGGCGGGATCATCGTGACCTGGACACCCGTGAGCCGCGCGCGGAGGAAGCCGTCGATCACGCGGTCGAACCGAGCGCCCTGGAAGCGCTGTGCGTAGCCGCGGAGAAGCGCGTAGACGCCCGCATGTGCCGGGCTGTTCGCGATCGACTGCGGGTAGACGCTGTCCCACTCGGGCCACACCACGAGCGGTCGCGTGCCATCGGCGAGGACTTGGGCGAGCTTGTAGCTCATCAACAGCGAGTGCTGCGATTCGATCGCGCTGACCGTCGGCCACTCGGCGCCGCTGTAGGTGCGCCGGAACAGGTTGAGCCCGCCGTTGCCGACGTCGCTCAGATCGAGCGCGCTCATGTCGGTGCTGAAGACCTCGGTCGGCGACTCGTGCGCGAGCAGCAGATCGTTCGAGACGATCGGCTTCGCCCGGGCGCGTGCGCTCGCGAGCCACTGCTCGATGCCGACGAGTTGCTCGTTCTTGCCGACCGGCGGGTTGTGCGCGGCGTTGTAGCTGAACGACGATGCGTCGAGCGCGTCGAGGTAGCAGCCGTCGAAGCCGTGCTGCTGGACGATCGTATCCACGACGACCGTGTTGTAGAGCGGGGTCGTCGCCGGGGCCTGCCACGAGTAAAGGCCGAACGGACCGCTCAGGCCGCACGGCGCGAACATCTGGACGTCGGGGGTTCCGTCCGGGAGCGTGCGGAGTTGCGTCGCGTCGTAGTAGACCGACATCTGGTTCACCCAGATCGGCAGGAAATAGGGGATGTTGTAGTGGCCCTGCACGCGCGCTTGCGTGAGCAGCGACCGATAGCCCTGCATGATGCCGAGTGACGTGTCCGGCAGGACGCACGGGCCCGACGCGCTCGCGGTGTCCTCCCACCCGAGGTGGTAGACGATCATGCCGCTGCCGTGCAGCGCGCCGAAGTCGCGGAGCACGGCGTTGCGGTAGCCGGGGGTGACGTCGTATTGCGAGCCGACGAGCCGGCTGGTGATCACCGCGCCGACTGCGACCGTGAAGCGATGCGACGCGAGGAGCGCGTGACGCGGAGCCGCAGCCCGTCGGCTCAGGAACGACTGCGGCTTGTCCTTCTTGAACGTGCGATACCAGGCCAGGGCGCCGTCGAGGCCGCGCAGCCCCGACCGCAGCACGACGTCGTAGGCCGGGATGAAGAGCCAATCGAGCGCTTCGTTTTCCGGGTAGCTCCGCACGGACAGTTCGCGCACGTCGGTCGACGGCGTCGTGTGGTAGATGATCGCCTTGCGGTGGCCGGCGTCGTCATCGATCAGCAAGCTGATCGCGGCGCCGTCGGTCGCGTTCTCGAGGGTCGCCTGCTGCGTCTGGAGGAAGTTCGGGAAGAACGCCTCGTCGCTCCACCCGGCCGAAGCGACGTAGCGGGTCGGCCCGTAGACCTTCGCGATGTGCAGAACGTCGGACGGGGCGGCGATCTTCGAGGTCTGCCGCAAGCCGAAGCGGCGGTCGACGTACTCGAGCCGCCAGCCCGACGGCAGCGAGCCCGTGTGGGTGACGCCGATCGACCACCGCGTCGTCGTCGCGTCGACGACGGCGAGGCCGACGTAGACGTGTGCGGTCGTGCCGAGCACCGGCACTGACCACTTGCCGATCACGCCGGTCGGCGACGGCAGCAACTCGAAGTTGACCGCGTCCGCCGGGCGGATCGTCACGACGCCTGCACCGACGTCCGTGTAGCGGACCTCGAAGAGGTCGGCATCGGCGAAATCGAAGTCCGCGCACACCGGTGTGGCGGCGAGGACGGGGGCCAACAGGGCGGCGAAGACCGCGACACTCCAACGACCAACCATGACTCTTCCTTCCCGACAAGCACTGCGGTAGCATACGCCTCGCGCCGTGTGCCTGCACGGATGTCGTCACCGGGCCGCAAGCACGACGGCCCCGAAGTCCAACCCCGGCCTGCTGTTGCGAGCGATGAGAGCCTACCTCGATCTCCTCAGCCACATCCTCGATCACGGCACCGACCGCGGTGATCGCACCGGCGTCGGTACCCGAAGCGTGTTCGGGTATCAGATGCGCTTCGACCTCGCCGACGGCTTTCCGCTGCTGACGACGAAGAAGCTCCATCTCCGGTCGATCATCCACGAACTGCTGTGGTTCATCCGCGGCGACACGAACATCCGCTACCTGAACGAGCACGGGGTGCGGATCTGGGACGAGTGGGCCGACGACGACGGCGACCTCGGTCCGGTCTACGGCAAGCAATGGCGCAGTTGGCGCTGCCCCGACGGTCGCGTCGTCGACCAGCTCGCGCAGGTCATCGCGCAGATCCGCACCAACCCGGACTCGCGTCGACACGTCGTGACCGCGTGGAATCCGGCGGACGTCGACGACATGGCGTTGCCCCCGTGCCACTGCCTCTTTCAGTTCTACGTCGCGGACGGCGCGCTGTCGTGCCAGCTCTACCAGCGAAGCGCCGACGTGTTCCTCGGCGTGCCGTTCAACATCGCGTCGTATGCGCTGCTCACGATGATGGTCGCGCAGGCGACCGGCCTTCGCGCCGGCGACTTCGTGCACACGTTCGGCGACGTCCACCTCTACGCGAATCACGTCGAGCAGGCGCGGCTGCAACTCACGCGCGAGCCGCGCGCGCTGCCGACGATGCGGATCGCGCCCGATGTGGACGACCTGTTCGCGTTCGAGTTCGACCACTTCACGCTCGAAGGCTACGACCCGCACCCGCACATCAAGGCCGAGGTCGCGGTGTGAGCGACGCGCGGCTCTCGGTGATCGTCGCGTGGTCGGAGAACCGCGTGATCGGTCGCGCCGGCGACCTGCCGTGGCGCCTGCCCGACGACCTCAAGCGCTTCAAACGGCTGACGACCGGCCATCCGATCGTGATGGGGCGCAAGACGTGGGACTCGATCGGTCGCCCGCTGCCCGGACGCACGAACATCGTGCTGTCGCGCGACCCGGCGTTCGCCCCCGACGGCGCCGTCGTCGCGGACTCGTTCGACGCCGCACTCGCCCGCGCGGCCGACGCCCCGGGCGGCACCGACGAGATCTTCGTGATCGGCGGCGCGGCGCTGTTCGAGCACGCCCTTCAGGTCGCGGATCGCATCTACCTGACCGTCGTCCACGCGAACGTCGAGGGCGACGTCCGCATCGCCCCGATCGACCTCACCCGCTGGCACCTCGTCGAATACCTCGGCCACCCCGCCGACGACAAGCACGCCCTGCCGTTCAGCTACAAGACCTACGACCGGGTGTAGACGCGCAGGGCAGCAGTGGCCATCGGCATGAATGGCCACCAATCCTGGAGTGGCAATGTTCGAAGGTTGGGATGCACAGCGCTGGGAGACGCCTCTTTCGAACTCGAATGAGGTGTCGTTTGTCGAGCTCATCGACGGTGCCGAGTCGACGTTGATCGTCGTCCACTGTTTCGCATCCGAGGACGATCGTGAAGGAACGCTCTGGAGAGTCTCCTTCCCGGAGGAGTGCCTCTACCAGTCCATACCGGAGGGATTGCGACTCGGCCTGTGGACGCGGGGGCGCACGACCGCCGAGACCGGCAACACGCGCATCATCGTGAACTCGCCTTGGATCGAGGCGATGCGGGTGTCGCAACCGTTGTTTGATCACTCCATCCCCGATGCGGTGCACTATCAGGTGGTAACGACACACGAGGTCCTGGACGTCATCACCAGCAAGGCGCCGACTTTCGAGCGGGCAGAACCAAACGACGGATCATGCGCAAGGCGAAAGCACTGATCCTTGAGCAGCCTCGCCCGATAGCGCTCATGGTCGGCACGTCGCCTCAGCGGCGTTCCCAGAGTTGTTTGCCGCCGTCGAGGGTGTAGAGGACCATCGCGTTGCCGGTGCAAACCCGCGGCCTCCGGCGGCGGCCCAGATCCGGGAGGCGGAGAGCATCGCGCCGAGGCTGCGGAGGCGGTCGTGGTCGCCGCTCGCGATACTGCACCCGGCCCGGGCCGTGCCTCGGGGCGACGGAATCGGACGAGTTTCGCGACGTGCCGGCCTGGCGGGGCGCGCGAGCCGGTCGTCGGGCTCGACGCTGCGGGGCCCGTCAGTCGAGCACGAGGACTTCGGGGCGGGTGATGCGCCGGAAGCTGTGCGGTGCGGCCGGGTCGAGGATCGCGGCGGCGGCCCAGATCCGGAATCCGGAGAGCATCGCGCCGAAGCTGCGGAGGTCTAGCGTCGCGGTGACGACCCCGGACGCGGGGACGGTGCCGAGGCCTCCGGTGTAGAGTGGGCGCAGGCCGTCGCGGACGGTGAGCGCGAACAAAGCGTCCGGCACCAGCGGGATCGTCCGTGCGCCGACCCGGATGCCGGGCGCGAACCCGGTCGCCGAGAGCGCGATCGCGTACGGGAGGCCGATGTCGTTCGACGCTTCGAGCCGGAGCGTCCACAGGTTCGGCGACGCGGTGCGGCGTGCGTGCAGCATGCCTCGATCCGTGCGCACGAGGTCCTGTGCGAGCGGCCACTGCGTCGTCCCGTTCGGGATCGGCTGCGTCGTGATCGTCGTCCCGTTCGGCGCGAGCGTGTCGAACCCGGTCATCGTGATCGCCCGGATCACGCCCGGGCCGAGCGACGGTTCGAAGACCGCGCAGAACGCTCCCGCCGTGGGCGAGGGGAGCCCGGTCGACTGACCGGTGCGCGGGTCGATCCGCTTGAGACCGTGGACGGTGGGCGTGAACGTCGACGCGAAGACCCGGAGATCGCCGTCGACATGGCTCTGCACGACCGCCGGCTTCATGGGCGCCATCGTGTTCACCGCGTACGCGCCGATCCGCCGGACGCGGGACCCGTCGGGTGAGACCAGCTGCAGCACGCCGGTCCCGTCGGAGACGATGTAGTCGCCCGACCAGAGCTCGCGGCCGTGCAGATAGGCGGTCCACGGGTTGATCGACGTCAGTCCGCGAATCGTCGTCACGGTCGCGAGATCCGGCGTCGCGTGCATCAGCGTGCCGACGGAGATGAACGTGATCCCGAGCGCGTGGTGGGAGCAGGTGCCGGACACCCAGGTGGTCGACGGGCGCTGGGCGAGGAGCGCGTCGGTCGAGCGGTCGAAGCGCGCGAGCGCGTACCCCGAAGACGTGACCATCGAGTTCGTCCACGGGTCGACGACCGGTCGCGTGTACGGGGCGCAACCGGCGCGACCGCTGGACACCGCGATCGAGGCCAGTGCCCCGGATGGGCTCAGCCGGTAGACCCCCGCGAACCCGTAGCAGTGGGGGATCGAGCCCCGGTTGCCGGTGAGGTAGTAGTCCGAAGGGGTGAGTTGGGCAGCCGCGGGGACGGCGGCGGCGACGAGCATGCCCGCGAGGACGGCCGCGAGGCGTCGGATTCGATCGGTCATTCTTCTCTCCGGCGGATGCGCGCGCTTTGTCGATCGGCGCGATCGGTGGACGAGGATCGATCGCAATTCCCGGGCCGATTCGCCGCCGCTCACGGAATCGAGCGGTTCGTGGAGGCATCGGAGCCGTTCGCCCGATCCGCGCGGCTCCGGCCGGTTACGGGGCCGTAACGCGGGCACGGCGCAGTAACCGTGTGGCGGGCGCCCGTCGTGCGGCCCTTCCGTGGTGTACCGGTCGGGCGGGGGTTTCGAAGCGATCGGGACGTCGGCCTTGCAGCCAGCCGAGGAGGTTGCGGTGATGGCGATGGGGGCGACGCCGTCGCTCATGTGCCGGTGACGCCCGCGATGTCGAGTGCCGCGAGCGCGACTTCGGCGTTCGGTGCGATGCCGTCATGCGCGCGGCGGCGCTCCTTCGCCGCCTTAACGTGCGCGGCGAGGTCATCGCCTGGTGCGCCGAATGCGACCGCGCCACGCGGCACGTCTGTTCCTGGAGCCCGCGTTTCTTGGCACCGAGGCGGTTGCGGCTACCGACGGCGTTTCGAGTTCTTGGTAGGGCGGCCGCTCAGCGGCGTTCCCAGAGTTGTTTGCTGCCGTCGAGGGTGTAGAGGACCATCGCGTTGCCGGAGAGGGAGTAGCGGCCGAGCGGAATCCACGCCGATGCGCCGTCGCGCTTGCTGAAGAGCACGCCGCTTTCGGTCTTCCACTCGCCTTCGATCACGTCGCTCTTCCCGCTCATGCCGGTGCTCGGCATTCGGCCCGGGTCCGTCAGCGTGATGACCGACTGGCCGCCGCCGTAGCGGAAGCGACCGTTCGCGAAGAGCTGGCTCGTCACGTGCGTCGTCACGTTGTAGCCGGGCGCGGCGTTGCGCCGGTTCGCGATGATCTCGCGCTTCCACAGCCCCACGAGCCGCATGTCACGCTGCGCGTCAACCGCGTCTGCCGACGTCGACGGCGAGTCCGGCACCTGCGCCTCACCCGCAGGTTCCTCCGCATTCGATTCGTTCGGCCGCGACTCCGCCGCACTCCGGTCGTCGACCGCATCACCACCGCACCCGACCAGCGCGGCACCGAGTACCACACACGCAGCAAGGATCCGCATCCGCTGATGAAGCCACGGTGCCAGTGCGGCGCGAGAGGCGCCCCGCTGTTCGGGGGTGTGATGGCCCTTGCGAGCGATATAGGCGCGAGCACATTCGCCCACCAGCGATCCGCCGACTCTCGACCCGCGGTCCGGCGCTGCCGCATCTCGCGCCGCCCCCATGCTCGCGACGGGACGCCTCTTCGAGCGAGCGAGGGCCATCACACTCCCGAACATTCGGCGCCGCCGTCTCCCCGTCACTTCGGCACCGTCACCTTCAGCGTTTTGCGAGACTCGCCGCGGATGATCTTGATGCGGAAGACACGACCCGGCTTCGCGCGTTTGACGCCGGCGTCGACGCGGTCGAACTCGCGGCCGCGCGTGATCTTGATGCCGCCGACCGCGATGACGATGTCCTTCGCCTTCACGCCGGCCTTCGCGGCGAGCGATCCGGGTCGCACGTCGCGCACGAGGATCCCGCCGTTTCGGCTCCGGAGGCGGTGCTTGCGCAGTGCGGCACGCGACAGGGCCTGGCCGCTGATGCCGAGCGAGCCGCCTTGGTCGCCCGATCCGTCCCAGTGCACGTAGGTCGGCGTCTTCTTCAGGTTCGCGAGTTCCACCGTCGTCAGGAACACGACGCGCGACACGCGCTCGATCCGGCGACCGGAGATCGTCCGCGGCTCGTCGTTGACCGTGTGGTAGACCTTGTGCATCCCGCTGAAGAAGAACATCGCCGGCACCCGCGCCTTGATGAACGACGCGTGGTCGCTGTCGCCGCGCTTGGCCCAGTCGCCGAGTTCCGCCTTGAAGCCGGGCACACGCTTCATCGCGTTCTGCACCGCGGTCCGCAGCACGCCGCCGGATGCGTGCGCGACACCGACGACGTCGAACGGCTTCTTGTGCTTGTGCCCGACCATGTCGAGGTTGATCATCGCGACCGTCTTGTCGAGCGGCACGATCGGGTGGTCGCAATACCACTTCGAGCCGAGCAGCCCGTGTTCCTCGGCGCTGAAGCACAAGAACAGGACGCTGCGGCGTGTCTTCACCTTGGCGCTGACGAATGCCTCGGCGATCTCGAGCAGCGCCGACGTGCCGGACGCGTTGTCGTCGGCCCCGTTGAACGTGTCGTCGGCGCCGTCGGCACCGCCGCGCTGTCCGGCGTTCCACTGGCCGACGCGCCCGACGTGGTCGTAGTGTGCGCCGACCACGACGACTTCGTCGCGGAGTTTCGGGTCGGTGCCCCGCAACAGACCGACGACGTTGCGCGAGGTCGGCGTCGTCGAGTGCGGCTTCGAGACCGGCCGCTTCGGCTGGCGCTTCTTCTTGTCGTCGTCGCCCGGGCGGCGACGGCGGTCGTTTCGTCGCTGGAAGTTGAAGACCTGGAAGTGGGTGTCGTTGTCGCCGATCGCCTCGAGCCCGAGCTGCTCGAAGCGCTTGCCGATCCAGTCGCCCGCCTTCTTGCAGCCGGGGTGGCCGGCGAGGCGACCCTCCCAATCGTCCTGGGTGAGCGTCTGCACCGAGCGCATCACGTCGTCGGAGACGATCGATTCGAGGCCGCGGGCCACGGCCGCGGGTTCGGTCGGCGAGGTTTCGGTGCGCGGCGACGCCGACGGCGCGATCGACACGAGGATCGCGACCGCCGACACGGCCGCGAGCGGGTAGCGCAGTTGCGGCATCGACGGTTCCTTCTGCCCCCGGCGATCCTCGCGGATTTCGGGGAGCCCGTCAACGCCTACTGCCAGGGCTGTCCCTCTTCGTACTGCATCCGGCTCTCGAGAAAGCGCGCCATCTTGTAGAAGTCGCTGTCGCGGCTGATGAACTTCAGCTGCGGGCGCATCGTCTCGCGGTCGATCAGGGCCTGAAACGGCACGTAGGTCAGATCGAACTGGCCCCCGACGCTGACCATCACGCCGCTCAGCCGCTCCTCGACCGTCGCGCGGTAGGCGCCGATCCCGAGCTGGCTGCCGAGCATGATGTCGAACGCCCGCGGCGCGGCACACCGGCTCTCGTAGCCGAGCCGCTTGTAGATCATCTTCGGCGCGAAGCCGCGGCGCTCGTGGAACAGCTCGAGCGTGCGCTTGCGGAGCAACTCGCCGATGCGCGCGGCACCGAGATCGACGTTGCCGTGCGTGTCCGTCGCGGTCGGGCGAAGCCCCTCGGGCAACAGGTCCGCGAGCCCCTCGGCGACGACGACGGTGCCGTAGTGACTCCCGTAGTCGTCGATGCGCTTCTCCATCAGATCGGCGACGCTCGATGCGAGCCGGTCGAGGTCGAAGGCGCCCTTCACGTCCTCGCGGCTGATCACCATGTTCGCCTCGCCGACGATACCGACGCCGTAGGCGATCCAGCCCGCCTTGCGGCCCATCACCTCGCAGACGAACCAGCTGTTCGTGCTCTTCGCGTCGTTCTGGAGGTTCGTCACCTCCTCGGCGATGTAGTCCACCGCGGTGACGTGGCCGAACGTGAAGTTGATCCCGAAGTAGTCGTTGTCGATCGTCTTCGGGAGGTGCACGATCCCGATGCCGGCGTAGCGCTCTTCGCTCGTCGCGAGCAGGTGCAGGAAGTTCGCGGTCTTCAGCGTGTCGTCACCGCCGATCGTGATCAGCGTGTCGACGCGGAGCTTCACCAGCGCTTCGAGGATGTTGCGCAGCGGACGCGAGCGCACGGGATCGCGAAGATCGTCGGACGACTCGACCGCGCGGCCGGGGTTCGCGCGCGACGTCCGGATCAGCACGCCCGACGTGCGTCGCAGGCCGTTGACGTCTTGCTTGCGGAACCGGTGGAAGTGGATGTCGGCTTCGAGGGGGAATGCCTCGAGGTCGTAGCGCTCGAGGTTCTGGAAGCCGTCGAGGAAGCCGTAGACCTCGATGCCGCGGTCGAGAAAGCTGATCGCGGCCGAGCTGATCACGGCGTTCGACGCCGGGGCCGGGCCCCCGGAGAAGACGATGCCGACGCGCTTGATCGTTGCGGTGTTCACGCGGTTCGTTTAGCGCGGATCGACACCGCTTGCGAGGTCACCGGAGCTTGCGTCGGTTCGCGGTGAACCAGGCGCGTGCCTCGTCGGGCTTGTCGAACGACGTCGATGCCCACGCGGCGAGCAGTTCCCGCGCTTGACGGCGGATCGGCTCGTAGCCGATCGCGCGCTTCATCTGCGGGCGCGACGCGGCCGTTTTCTCGAGCGCGGCCCAGAACGACGCGACGACGGCGAACGTCTTTACCGGGCGCGCGCCGCTCGGCCCGAGCCCCTCGATCGCGGCGAAGACGACCGCCGCGTGCGGGTGTTCGAGTTGCCGGACGAGCACCTTCGGCGCCTGCGGATGGCGCGACGCCGCGACCGCGCGGAGTACGGCGGCGAGCGTCGCGGGGCGCTTGCGGCGAACGAGCGTCGGCACCGCGCGTTTGAGTTCGGTAAAGGCCGCTTTCGACGGACGCCGCGCGAGCGTTCGCGCGATCGCCTCGGCGACGAGCGGCTGCGCGGCGAGCGCGCGGCGGACGATCACGTCCGCGCCGGGGACGTCCAGGCGACCGTCGATCGCGGCGAGCGCTTCGAGGGCGGCGGCCCCGTCGAACGGCTTCGCATCGAGTGCCCTGTCGAACGCGATCCGAGCGCGCGCGAGTGCCCGGCGCTCTTCGTCCGCGTCGAACGCCACCGCGCTGCGCACGAGGGCGACCGCGATCGGTTCCGCGCGCCGGGCGCGCGCCGTCGCCCGGACGACGACGATCGCCTCTCCGATCCGCACGCCGGCGAGCGCGTCGTGTTCCGCGATCGTCGCGACGACGCCGTCCTTTCCGCCGGGCACGTCGAGCGATTCGGGCGGCACGATCAGCGCGTCGCCGCCGCGCGCGCACACCGCGTCGGCGACCGAACCGGCCTCGACGAGCACGTCCGCTTCGACCGTGCTTCCGTCGGGCGCGGTCGCGCGGTGGGTCGCCCCGTGCGTTTCGACGCTCCATCCGTCCGGAAAGCACACCGCGACCGGTGCCGGGGCGAGCCACGTCGGAAGGCCGGCTTCGACCCCGCCCGGTCGGACGTCGGTGAGGAGGTCGAGCGCGAACCGGCGGCAGGTGGCGACGGGGGTCGCACGGGTCGTTTCGACGCGGATCTCGACGAGCCGGCTCCCCGGCAGCGCGGCGAGCGCGGTGAACGCGACCGGTACCGGACCGTCGCTGCCGGCGCGCGACTCGAAGAACAGCCAGCGGTGCGGGCCGATCGTGAGCGTGCCGTGGTCGACGAGCGTTCGGTTCTCGACCGTCAGGGCCGGGAGCCAGCGTGCTCGGGTCGCGTCGAGGGTCGCGTCGCCCGGTTGGGTGCGGACGGTGACGTACCAGTCGCGCTGTTTGCCGCCGCCCGCGCCGCGCCAGCGCGCGAGTTGCGTGTCGTCCTCGCCGCTGCGCTCGTCGACGAAGAACAACGGCCGGCGGAGCGTGACACCCAGGTCGGGCCACGCGACGACCGGACCGGCGTAGTAGCGTTGGGCGGTCGCGGGGGCGGCGATCACGATCATCGCCACCGCGAGGATGAACAGGGGCCTCATGGGGTCAAGCTACCCGTGCCCGTTTCGATCGGCAACGCTCCGGTTGACCTCGTGTGGCGCGCCGCCTACCTTGACCGCATGATCCGCATCGAACTCCCCGACGGCAGCGTCCGTGAATACGACCGGCCGGTCACCGCCGCCGAGGTGGCGGCCGATATCGGTCCGGGCCTCGCGAAGGTGGCCGTCGGCGCGAAGATCGACGGCGAACTCAGCGACCTCGCGACGACGATCGACCGCGACGCGTCGCTCGCGCTCGTGACGATGCCGCGGAAGAAGCAGCCGGCCGACGACGACGCCCTCTACCTGATCCGCCACAGCTGCGCGCACGTGATGGCCGAGGCGATCCAGCGGATTCGCCCGGACGCGCAGCTCGTCTACGGCCCGCCGACCGAGCAGGGCTTCTACTACGACATCGCGTTCGAGGGCGACGCGCCGAGCGCGCACGACTTCGAGCGGATCGAGGCCGAGATGGCGGCGATCATCGCCGAGGATCGGCCGTTCACGCGCTACGAGATGGCGGTCGACGAGGGGATGACGAAGCTCCGCGACGAGGGGAGCAAGTACAAGCTCGACAACGCCGAGCGCGCGATCGAGGCCGGCTCCGACGAACTGTCGTGGTATGCGACCGGCGAGCCGGGGTCGAACTGGGAGGACCTCTGCCGCGGGCCGCACGTGCCGAGCACGAAGTTCATCGGCGCGTTCAAAGTGATGAGCCTCGCGTCGAGCTATTGGCACGGCGACGCCGACTCCGACCGGCTCACCCGCGTCTACGGCACCGCGTTCGCCGACAATCGCGCGCTCACCCGGCACCTCGAGCAGCTGGAGGAAGCGAAGAAGCGCGACCACCGCGTGCTCGGCAAGCGCTTTGGCCTGTTCCACATCGACGAGGCGGTCGGGCAGGGCCTGATCCTCTGGGGCCGCAACGGATCGGTCGTGCGGCGCGAACTCGAGGACTTCATCCGCGCCGAGCTGATCAAGCAGGGCTACGACACGATCTACACGCCGCACGTCGGCAAGCTCGGGCTCTACCGGACGAGCGGGCACTTTCCGTACTACCGCGAGAGCCAGTATCCGCCGCTCGTGCACGGGGAATACCTCAGCACGATGGCGAAGGAGGGCTGCAGCTGCGCGGAGCTGTCGAACCGGATGTCGAGTGGCGAGATCGACGGTTACCTCTTGAAGCCGATGAACTGCCCGCACCACATCCGCCTGTTCGCGAGCGAGCCGCACAGCTACCGCGACTTGCCGGTGCGCCTCGCCGAGTTCGGCACGGTCTACCGCTGGGAGCAGTCGGGCGAGCTGAACGGGCTCACGCGCGTCCGCGGCTTCACGCAGGACGACGCGCACCTGTTCTGTCTCGAGGAGCAGGTCGCCCAAGAGATGATCGGCTGCCTGAGCCTCGTGAAGCTGATCCTGACGACGCTCGGCCTCGACGATTATCGGGTTCGGGTCGGGCTCCGCGACGAGGACTCGTCGAAGTACATCGGCGACCCGGCGAACTGGGACAAGGCGGAGCACGCGTGCCGCGAGGCGGCCGCCACGCTCGGCAAACCGTTCACCGAGGAGGCCGGCGAGGCCGCGTTTTACGGGCCGAAGATCGACTTCGTCGTGCGCGACGCGATCGGCCGCGAGTGGCAGCTCGGCACCGTGCAGGTCGACTACAACCTGCCCGAGCGCTTCGACCTGACCTACACCGGCCCCGACAACCAGCCGCACCGCCCGGTGATGATCCACCGCGCGCCGTTCGGCTCGATGGAGCGCTTCTGCGGGATCCTGATCGAGCACTTCGAAGCGGCGTTTCCGGTGTGGCTCTCGCCGGAGCAGGTTCGCGTGCTGCCGATCAGCGACAAGTTCCTCGACTACGGCGACGAGGTCCGCGCGGCGCTCGCGGCGAAGGGGCTGCGCGCGGTGCTCGACCGGAGCAACGAGCGCATCCAGGCGAAGATCGCGATCGCGACCGACGATCGCATTCCGTATCTCGCGATCGTCGGCGGCAAGGATGCGGACGCGCGCACGGTCAGCGTGCGCAAGCGCGGCGTCGGCGACATCGGCGCGATGCCGATCGACGCGTTCGTCGATGCAGTCGCGGCCGAGCGCGATGCGCGGGCGTTGTTCAACGCCGAAGAGCGCGTCGGCGGATAGCCGCTACTCGGCCGGCGCCGGCACGCTGTAGGCGAGCGAGCCGACCGCGTCACGGGTGGTGCTGAACGCGTAGACGCGGACGTAGTAGACGTGCTGCGTGCGCCCGACGAGCGTGCGGCGGTGCGCGATCGACAGCGGCACCGACCACGAGAATGCGCCGGCTGCGATCGGGACGTCGGCGGTCGTCAGCGTCTTCGACTCGGCGCGCGCGTGGTTTTCGGTCAGGAGCCGCTCCTTGCCCGGTGTCGCGGCTTCGTCGATCGGGTGCAGCGGCGTCGCGAACTTCGTCCGCTCGACGTCGAAGCGCACGCGCGCGGTGCCGTCGCCGAAGTCGGGGATCGTGCCGTCGATCACGAGGCGGTCGCCGTCGATACGCGTGCGGAGCGCGACCGTGCGCGGCGGCGGCGCAAACCGCGTCGTCGGATCGCCGAACAGGTTGTAGAGGTGCTGGTGATCGCGCTTTTGCTTCGCGCGATCGCGGCGTGGTCCGGCGACCGACGCGATCAGCCGCGCCATCGTCCCGCGTCGGCCGGCGAAGTCACGGCGGATCTTCGCGACGGCGTCGCCGATCGTCGGCGGCCGCTGCACGAGAAGCGACTCGATCGACGACAGGCTCAGCAGGTAGTTGGGCCACGGGTACGACACGTCGGACGACCCGAATGCGGCGATCGGCCCGCCGGGTTCGAGCACGAGTGACGCGCAAAGGCCGGGCTTGGCAGCCGTGCCGAAATCGCCGGTCGAGCACGTCAGGCCGACGAAGAACGGCGGGAGTTTGCACTGCATGCCGCGCACGTCGTCGACGCCGAAGTAGTCGTGGCGGCGGCCGCGGAAGCGGTAGCGGCACACGCGTCGATTGGCGCCGTGCCCCTCGTAGACCGCGACGAGCGAGCCGGCCTCGAACCCGGCGCGCACCGCGCGGGTGGGTTGCGGTGGCGGCAGGAAATAGGGCGTCGTCGGGCTCTGGTAGAGCACGCGGAGCCGGAAGTGTTGCGGCACCGCCCGCGCGAGCAGATTGATCGCGAACAGCTCGGTCGCGCTGTCGACGAACGTGCCGAAGTACCCGGGGCCGGCGAAGAAGTGGATCGTGTTGCGCGCCTCGTCGGGCACGAACGTCGACTCGTAGCGGACGATCTTCGCGAGCACCGGCGCGAGTTCGGCGCGGCTCCGCGCCGGGATCCGGCCGACCGCGATCGTCGGGATCGCGTTTTCGTCGGGCAGGCCGTAGGGCAGGTCGGTCTCGTGGTGCTCGTAGCGAAACGTCGCGACGTGATCCACGTCGGCCGCGATCAGCACCGCGTCGGGGCGCGCCTGTGCGATCCGCGCCCGCAACCGCTCGCGCGCCTTGACGCGGGCGACCTCGTCACCGGGCTTCGCGAGCCCGACGACGTCGACACTCCACCCCTGGCCCTCGCGGTGCTTCTGCCACGGCGCGAGCGCCTCGGTCCAATCCGCGCACGTCGCGACGAGCAGGCGCCCCTTCGTCTGCGCCGCCGCGGCCGCCGCGGTGAGCGCCAATGCGAGGAGGAGAGAGAGGAGGCGGTTCATGCGGGTATCTCCAGCTGATCGGTCAAGGGTGCGCGGTATCGCCGGGACCGTCAACCGGGATGCGACGCGTCGGATCGCGATCCTCGCCGGGGGGCACGCTCGCGACCGCGCTTCTCGGAGCCGCGTCACTGGCTGCGCGGGGATGCGAAGAGAGTCCTGCGCGGCACGTTCGAGCCGCTCGATCTGTTTCGTGCGTAGCGCTCACGCGCCGGCGTCGTCAGGTGGCGCGATCGCGTCGGGTCGCGTAGGATTGGCTTCATGTTGTCATCCGAAGTCGTCTTCGGTTTCCTGTTCGCGACGCACCTCGTCATGAGCGTCGTCTTCGCGCGATCCGGTGCGGACCCACTGCGGCGGATGTCGTCGGTCTTGATGTGTGTCGGCTTTGGTTTCGTCCTGACGGGCCAACTCGTCTGGGACGATCCGAGCTTCGGGCGCGATGCGACGCTCGCCGCCGGATTGGCGGTCTTCGCCCTCGCGGGGGCGCTGGCGTATCGCAGCGTGAACCGCCCTGGCAGCCCCCCGGGCCGCTGAACGCCCGGACGAGTCGCACGAGTCAGGAGTCCCACTTGGCCAACACAGTCTCCCGTGGCGAGTCGTTTCGTCGACTGCATGAAACCGACGAGCTGCTCGTCCTCCCGAATCCGTGGGACGCGGGAACGGCGCGCCTCTTCACGAACATGGGATTCACCGCGTTGGCGACCACCAGTGCCGGCCTCGCGTTCTCGTTGGGGCGGCGCGATGGAATCGCCGCGGTGTCGGCCGACGAGACGTTCGCTCACGCGAAGCAGATCGTCGACGCGACTGATCTGCCGGTATCCGCCGACCTCGAAAACGGTTTCGGCGATTCACCGTCGACGGTGGCGGAGACCGTGCGTCGCGCGGGGGAAATCGGCCTCGCAGGCGGCTCGATCGAGGATGCGACGTACCGACCGGACGCGCCGATTTACGATCGTACGCTGGCGGTTGAGCGAGTCCACGCCGCGGTGGAGGCCGCCGATGCACTGCCGGATCCGTTCACGTTGACCGCGCGCAACGAGAACTTCGTGCGCGACAATCCCGATCTCGACGACACCTTCTGGCGCCTCGAGGCGTACGAGCGCGTCGGGGCGCACGTCTTGTATGCGCCGGGCTTGCCGGATGTCGACGCCCTTCGCGACGTCTGCGCGCGCAGTGCGCGCCCGGTCAACTTCGTCGCCGGCATCGGAGCGATACGGATGACGCTCGAAGAACTCCGGGGCATCGGCGTGCGCCGCGTTTCGATCGGCACGTCGTTCGTTCGCACCGCCTTCGCGGCCGCCCTCGACGCGGCGCGCGAAGTGGCGCAGAACGGCACGTTCCACTACCTCGACGGCGTGCCCACCGTCGCGGAGTTCAACGAGCTGATCGACCCCCGTAGCGACCTCCCCGGCACGGGCGGATAGGCGCACCCCGTCACTTCGCCGTCGTGCCGTTCGAGAAGTCGCGCAGGAAGTCCGCGAGGAACGTCGGGGCCGCGAACGCCGGGGCGTCGTCGGTGGGGCGGAGGCCGTCGGTCCAGCCGCGGGTGCGGAAGGGCTCGAGGAGTTCGGGGCGGTTCGTGATCGCGTGGATCGGGACGTCGCGGGTCGCGTCGGCCGGGAGGTCGAGCGGCGGTTGGTGGTCACCGAGGACGAGCACGAGGAACGGGCGCGTCAGTTCACGGCAGAAGCCGCCCGCGGTGCGCAGCGAGTAGCGAATCGCGTCGTGGTAGGCGTCGAGGATGCCCGGGTAGTGACGGAAGTCGTCGCTGAGCGACACCGGGATCACGCGCGCGGGTTCGCCGGCGAACGCGTTCGGCGCGGTCGCGTCGCGCCACGACGGCAGATACGGCGGCAGGTGGCTCCACGGCGCGTGGCTCGTCACCGACACGTAGTGCGCGAAGCACGGCGCGCGATCGGTCGCGCGGAACTCGCGGTCGAGCAGGACCGCGAGCGCGAATTGATCCGGCATCACGCCCCAGTGGTAGCTGCGCCCCTGATACGGAAACGCGTCGTTGAACATCGCCGCGTCGAAGCCGTAGAACGCCATCCCCTCCGGCCACGCGTGCTCCATGATCGGGTGCACCGAGATCGTCCGGTGCCCGTGGGCGCGGAGCAAGGCCGGCAGCGTCGGCAGGCCGCTCCGCAGCAATCGGTCGAAGATGCGATACGTGTCGACGGTCGTGCCGGTCAGTAGCTCGGCGTGGGCGAGCGACGACTCGCCGCCGCTGACCGACATCGTCGCGAACGCGCTCGCGACGTGCAGGCCGCCGCCGGTGATCTCGCGCTCGATCGTCGGGAGCCAGTCGTCGAGCGCACGCCGGCCCTCGGCGGAGCGGTAGATGCAGCGCCCGTAGGACTCGATGAAGAAGACGACGACGTCGACGCCATCGAGCTTCCCGAGGTCGGTCGGCACGCCGTCGAGTCGCGCGCGGGCTTTCGCGGAATACGCGGCGAATCGTTCGCGCACGTTCCAGCGTCCGGTCGACAGCAGGTCGTCCGCCTCGGCCGCCGCCGCCGCGAGGACGCTCGTCGTGTAGACGCGGCTCCGATCGCGTTCGGGCGCGGCACCGTCGAGCCACGCGACGACGACGATCGCCTGGAGCACGCCGAGCAGCGCGAAACCGAACGCCGGCCGGGCCGCGGCGCGCAGCGTCGGACGGAGCGCGACGAAGAGCCCGAGCCACGCGAGCACGATGCCGAGCAGCGCGCCGATCCGGACGGCCCACTGCGCGAACGCGCTACGCCCGTGCGTCATCAGGTGGTGCAGGCCCTCGAGTTCGAGCACGTCGTTGAACGGGTCGAACGGCCGGTGGCGATACGCGGGCACTGCGGTCTCCCCGAGCCGGTAGACGAGGACGAACGCGATCGTGAGCACCGTCAGGTGTGTCAGCCACGCGCGGTAGCCGGCCGCGAGCGCCGCGGCGACCGCGATCGCGAGGATCATCACGACGTCGGGGTTCAGCCGCAGCATGTCGGCATACCACGCGCCGTCCTGCCACTGAAAGCGGACCGTCGACGCGACGTGCAGCGCGATCAGTCCCGCGACGATTGCGAGCGCACGCTTCATCGCGCACCGCCCGTCACGTCGGCGAACGCGCGGCCGTCGAAGCGCCACACGCCGTCGAGCGGTCGCGCGGTGCGGGCGGCGGCGTCGAACGCGTAGGCGCGCACCTCGTCGTCGACGACGAACGCGGTCGCGACGAACGGCGCCAGCCACGGCAGCGTCGCGTCGGGCTCGAGGTAGTCGGGGTGCGTGAGCTGGATGATCGTCTCGTCGGTGCCGCGACGGAGCGTCAACAGCACCGCGTCGGGGCCGCGGCGGAATCGACCGGCGGCGACCTCGCCGACCGCGCCGATCGTGCGCACCGCCGTGAGGCGGCCGGGCGCCGGACCGTCGGTGACGACCCGCAGGTCGCGGAGCGACGTCGATGCCGGGGCGGCGCCGCCGAGCAGGCCGAGCCCGCGCAGGTGGGCGGCGCGCGGCGAACCGGGGACCGGCGGCCGTAGGTGCGGCGACATTCGACCCTCGCCCAGTGCATCGTAGAAGACGTGCATCGCGGTGCCGTGGCCGAGCCAGCTTCGCTGACGGCCGAGGTGCACGGTGGACGGCGCGAAGTCGACGAGCGCGGCGATACCCATTGCAGCCAGCCCGGCCGCGACCGGGATCGACGCGATGCGGGGTGCGATCGCGCGGAAGCCGGCGAGCACGCCGATCGGCAGCAGCCACGCGCCCCACGTGAACTCGCGCACCCATTCGGCCGGCGCGCGCGGTGGAAACGCGTCGCCGATCGCGAGCAGCGGGGACAGCGCGCCGAACGCCGCGAGCGACCACCACGCGGTCGCGCGGAGTCGATCGGGGTGTGCGCTTCGGCACGCGATCACGACGCCGAGGACGAGCCAGAGCGCGAGCAGCCCGGCGCCGACGCCGCGGAGTGTCGGCGTCGACGCGAGCGCGGTCAGCGGCAGGCCGTCGCACACGTGGCGCAGCGCGTAGTCGGCGACCGCGACCGGCGCGGTCACGACGTGCGCGCCGAGGCCCGGCTTCGTCGCCGCGGTCGTCGTGAAGTCGTCGTGCGCGATCACCGTGAGCACGTTGCCGGCGACGATCCACACCGCGAGCGCGACGCCGGCACGTCCGCCGGCCGCGCGCGTCGACGCCCAGACGAGCGGGGCGAGTGCGATCCACACGAGCGGGCCGCGCGGATCGGTGAAGACCGCGAGCGCCGCGAGCAGCAGCGCGCCGATGATCCGCAGCCGATGCCGGCCGGTGCCCAGGAGCAACGCCGCGCCGACGACGGCCGCGAGCGGCGGCACGAAGACCTGCAGCCGGGCGCCGAGCAGCCAGTCCGCGCCGAACGACGGCGAGAATGCGACGAACGCCGCGACGAGGCCGAACGCCGCGGTGAACGCGCGGCCGGCGCCGTCGGCCGGGATCGTCAGCCGCCGGCTCATCCACCACGTCCCGACCGCGAGGAGCCAGCCGACGATCGCGAGTCGCCCGAAGTCGCTGCCGGGGAGTGCGAGCAGCCCCGCGTAAAGCGCGCGAAACACGTAGAGCTTCGGCGTTTCGTCGGCGGCCGTCACGTCGTTCCACTCGAAGCACAACGGTTCGCGCCCGGCGAGGCGCCGCCAATCCTCGGGCTCCGGCACCGCCGACGACCATGCGAGCGCGACGAACAGCACGAGCGCGATCGGCACCGCGGTCGCGAGCGCGACGACGGCGCGCATCATCGGTCGACCTCGGCGATCCACGCGAGGTAGCGCATCGCACCGCGTGCGTAGAGTCGTTCGAGTGCGACGCCGCCGAGGAACGCGTCGACGACGTCGCGACCGACCGGCAACCATCGCCGTGTGCGCCGGAGCCGACGCTCGCTCGCGTCGAGCACCGCCGCCGGTCGCGGCGCGACCTGCGCGGTCAGGTCGATCGTCTCGCGGATCCGAAAACCGTGGCGGTCGAGCGCTTCGCGCACCTCGCCCGCATGCTGCAACCGACCGAGCACCCAGCGTTCGCACAGCAGGGACGTGTCGGCGTCGTCGGGGAGCACGTCCGCGCCGCAGTCTTCGAGCGCGACGAACCGCCCGCCCGGGCGTAGTGCGCGGGCGACGTTCGCGAGCACCGCGTCCACGTCTGTGGCGTGGATCAGCGACTCGACCGCAACGGCTGCGTCGAAGTGACCGTCGATCGGCGCGTCGAAGCGCTGTTGCACGAAGCGCACCCGATCGTCGAGGCCGAGCGCGCGCGCCTGTTCGTTCGCGCGTCGGACCTGATACGGGCTCGCGGTGACGCCGACCCCGGTCGCACCGCGTGCGGCGAGTGCGAACAACGTCGCGCCGAACCCGCAGCCGAGGTCGAGCACGTGCGCGCCGTCGAGCGGGCCGATCCGGTCCGCGAGCCACGCGTCGAGGCCCGCCACGCCCGCCGCCGGTCCGTCGGCATCGCCCGCCGCGAGCCGCTTGTGCAGTTCGAGCCGTTCGCCGGGTCGGGCGCGCGCCAGCCGACGCCGCCACCAGTGGTAGCGTGCGAGCCCCTCGTAGAGACGGTCGCTCACGGGGCGTGCCGCATCACGAAGATGAACTCGTTGGCGACGCCGAGCGGGAGCCAGCCGCGCGCGACCGGCTCCGGGCGGCGCACGTCGGGCGCGCGGAAACCACGCAACACGCGCCGCACCCGCTGCCGGAACCACTGGTCGGGCAGCACGTCGTCGATCGCGAAACCGGCGTCGCCGAACAGCGCCGTCCATGCGTCGAGCGACAGCGCGTCCTGATGGCCGCGCCGATTCTGCCGATCGAGCCACTGCCGCCAGATGCGCCACGACAGCGTGTTCGCGTTGCGCACCATCACGCAGAAGCGCGCGTCCGGCGTCGCGACCCGACGCATCTCGGCGAGCGCAGCGGGCCGATCGAACATCCGCTCGATCGCGCCGATGCACGTGACGAGCGAGAACGACGCGTCGTCGAACGGCAGGGCCTCGGCGTTTCCCTCCTCGACCCGCGCGTCGGGCAACGCGTCGCGTGCCATCGCAACGGCCTGGGCGGAGACGTCCACACCAGTCGCGTCGACGCCGCGAGCGATCGCCGCGCGGAGGAGCTGGCCGGGACCGCACGCGACGTCGAGGAGGCGCTCGCCGGGCACCGCGCCGAGCAGTTGCAGGTAGATCGGATACGCCGCGACCGGGCGCAGGTAGTCGAAGCCGTGTTCGGCATACGTCCGATCGAACCAGTCGATGACGTCGCGTTGGGTGTAGGTCTCGGGGTCGTTCATCGCGATCGTGTTCCCACGTAGCGCGGCACTTCGCGCCGGTAGCGAGCATACGGTTCCCCGCCGATCCGTGCGAGGTGGCTCTCCTCGAGACGGACGCGCCGGTCCATGTTCCACACGTAGGGGACGAACGCGGCGATGAAGAGCGCGCTCGGCACGATCAGCACGAGGCCGGCGTAGAGCACATACATCCCGACGAGCCCCGGGTTGCGCGACCATGCGAAGAGCCCGGTCGCCTCGACGTCCTTGCCGGCGCGCCCCCGGAGCTGGCGCATCGCGGTCACGGTGATCACGCGACCCGCGACGACGAGCACGACGCCGACGCCGCGTGCGACCGGGTGGACGAGCGCGCCGATCGGCAGCAGGCGTTCGAACGCGCCGGGGATCGTCGCTGCCGCGAGCGGGATGCAGAACGCTGCGACGCCGATCGCGGTCGGCAGCAGATAACCGAGGATCTTCGCGCCGATCGACCGCCCGCGGGCGTGGCCGACCGCGTCGTCGTCGTCGCCGGGACGGGTGAAGAGCTGCAGCGTCGACGCCTCACTCGGCACGGCGAACCAGAGCATCTCGACGACGAGCGACGCGTAGGCGGCGACGACGAACCAGTCGATCGCGGTCACGCCGGTGCCCTCCGGGTGCGCAGCATGTGGCGCGCGTCGCCCGCGTAGGAAAACGCGATCGCGACGGTCGACGCGGCCAGTGCCGCGGTCGCGAGCCACGCCGGTGTCGCCGGTGCGATCGCGACGACGAGCGCGACCGCGATCGCGCCGCAGATGCAGCGCCCGCGGCTGTTGTCGCCGTCGACCGGTTTGGGGTCGTGGATCGGGAGGGCCATCGCCGTGCCGACGAGCACCCACGCCCAGCGGATCCCGGGGAGTGCGATCGCCCACGCCGGCGCCCCGGCAAAGCCGATCGCGACGGTCGCGAGCACGAGCCACGTGAGTTGGTCGGCGCCCATGTCGAGCGCGGCGCCGGCGTCGCTGCCGCCGAAGCGGCGCGCGGCCCATCCGTCGGCGAGGTCGGCCGCGACCGCGATCGCGAGCACGCTCCACGCGACCCAACCGACGGCGCCGGTGCGCGCGACGAGCGCTGCGCCGACGATGCCGAGCGCCAATCGACCGAGCGTGACCTTGTCGGCGGCGGTCGAGCCGGAGTGGAGCACCGCAGCGAGCGCGACACCGGCGATCGCCGCGAACGCGAGCGCCGCCGGTGCGAACCCACGCATTCCCAGCGCGACCCACGCGAGGATCAGCAATCCGCCGATCGCCTCGACGACGAGCCAACGTCTCAGAACGGTGTCGATGTTTCTCACGATCTCTCGTCGATTTCCGGCCACAACCGGTGTGTGCTCGGCGTTAGCATAGCGCTTCGCGACCCCTTGTTGTTCGAGAGCGGATGAGAATCGATCGAGACGCGGCGGATGCCGCCTGGCCGGCACTGCTAGCGATGAAGCGCCTCGTCCGCGCGTCGGACGGTTCGGCGGCGCCGAACGTCGCATTCGTCCGGGAATCCGGCGCGTGGACCGTGGTCGCCGACGGTCCGGCGTTCGATACGGCGACGCTCTACGCGAGCGAGCGACCCGACTTCGCGCCGCCGTCGGGCGAGCGTGCGTCGAGCGTCGTCCGGGTCGATCCTCTGTCGGGTGCGACGTCGATCGATCGCAGCGGTGTGCTCGGCGCCGACGACGAGGCGGTCCTCGCGGCCGTGCGGCTGTATGCGCCGCTCGTGTTCGGGTCGGGACGTGCCGTCCGCAGCGGCGGGTCGTTCGTGATCGCGCACGTCGCCCAGTCACTCGACGCACGGATCGCGTGTGTGAACGGCCATTCCCAGTGGATCAGCAACGACGCGAACCTGCGCCACGCGCACCGGTTGCGGGCGCTGCACGATGCGGTCGTCGTCGGCGGGCGCACCGTCGAGCGCGACGATCCCCGCCTCACCGTCCGGCTCGTCGACGGCGACGACCCGGCGCGGGTGATCCTGAGCGGCAGTGCGAGCGTCCTCCGTGGCGAGGCGAGCTACCGGGCGCTCGACGGGGGCGTCGTCGTCTGCCGGGAAGACGCGGAGACCGGTGCCGCGCACGGTGCCGAGGTGCTGAGCGTCCCGTCGCCCGCGACCGGGCTGCTGACGCCGCGCTCGGTCCTCGACGCGCTGCGGCGGCAACGGCTCGCGACCGTGTTCGTCGAGGGGGGCGGCATGACGCTGTCCGCGTTCCTCGAGCACGGGGCGATCGACGTGCTCCACGTGCACGTCGCACCGATCGTGCTCGGTTCCGGCGTCGCGAGTTTCACGCTCCCTGAGATCGCTTGCGTGCAGGACGCCCGCCGGTTCGACGTCGCGCACTTCGACCTGGACGGCGAGATGTTGTTCGAGTGTCGTCCGGTGTGCGCCGAATGAGCGAGTCGACCGTGGACGCGACTGCGTACTGGGTCGTCCGGCCCGGTGAGGGGGAGCTGCGCGACGAGGCGATCGCGATTCCCGACGGCGACGACGTGCTCGTCGCGCGCGCCGAGGTGAGCGGCGTGAGCCCCGGCACCGAGCGGCTCGTCGGCCTCGGTCGCGTGCCCGCCGAGGCGCACGAACGGATGCGTGGGCGCTACATGAGCGGCTCGTTCGCGCTGCCGGTGAAGTACGGCTACGACTGGGTCGGCGTCGTCGAGCGAGGGCCGCGCGCGGGGGAGCGGATCTTCGCGATGCACCCGCACCAGACGCGCGCCGTGATCGCCGCGGCGGATGCGGTCGCCGTGCCCGACGACGTGCCACCGGCGCGGGCGACGCTGATCCCGAACCTGGAGACCGCGCTCAACGCGGTGTGGGATGCGGCGCTCGCCGGCGACGAGCGCTGCGTCGTCGTCGGTGGCGGCATCGTCGGCGTCGCGGTCGCGTATGCGCTGGCGGCGATCGGGGTATCGTCGTCGGTCCCGCTGATCGAGCGCGACGCGTCGCGCCGTGCGGCCCTCGGTGCATTGCCGTGGGTCGCGCCGGCCGACGCCGGTGCGGACCCCGGCGCATTCGACGTCGCGTTCCACGCGACGGGCACCGGTGGGGGGCTGCAGTGCGCGATCGACGCGGTCGGCTTCGAGGGCCGCGTCGTCGATCTGTCGTGGTACGGCGACCGGCCGGTCACGCTCGCGCTCGGGGGCACGTTTCACGCCGAGCGCAAGCGCATCATCGGGTCGCAGGTCGGGGCGGTCGCGCCGTCACACCGCGCGACGCACACGCCGGCCGATCGCGTCGCGCACGTGATCGGGTGGCTCGACGATGCGCGACTCGACACGCTGACGGCGCCGGTCATTCCGTTCGCCGAGTTGCCGGCTCGGATGCGCGAGGTCTACGCGGGGGCGTCGCTCGGCTTCTCGCCGGTCGTCGACTACCGGTCGTGATCGTCCTGCTCGAACCGCCGGCGCCGCCCGGGTTCACGAGTGGCGGCTACCGCTACAACCGCGAGGTGGGGATGCGACTCGAGCGGGACGGTACGGGGCGTCGCGTCGCTGTTTCGTCGGACGCGCTCGTCGATGCGCTGGACGATGTTTCGGCCGACGTTTCGGCCGATGACGTCGCGCTCGTCGACAGTGCGTATCTCGGCGCGTTGCGCGATGCGCCGGTCGAAGCGCTGCGCCGCACCGCCGGTGCGCGAATGCTGTTGCACTACCGGCCGAGCGAGAATCCGCTTCTCGCCGCCGACGCGCGCGTCGCGTGGCGTGCGGTCGAGGCGGCGTGGTGCGGGGCCGTGGCGGGCGTCGTCGCGACCGGGGACGCGATCGCCGCGCGGCTCGCCGCGGACCACCCGGCGGTCGCGATCACCGTCGCGCCACCAGGGATGGACCCGCGGTTCGAGGCGTTGCGAGCGACGCGCCGGCCCCGCGACGACGACGGCGAGCGGACGGTCGTCGCCGTCGGCCCGATCACGCCGGCCAAGGCGCAGCGCGACGTCGTCGTCGCGGCGGCGCGCCTGGCTCGCGAGCGGCCGGTCCGCGTCGTGCTCGTCGGCGATCGACCGGACGCGGCCTACGCCGAGGCGGTCGCGGAGGCCGCCGGCGACGCACGGCTCTCGTTCGCCGGCGTCGTTCCCATCGAGGCGTTGATCGACCTCTACGCGACCGCCGATGCGTTCGTCTCGGCGTCGCCGTTCGAGTCGTACGGGATGGCCGTGACCGAGGCCGCCGCGAGCGGGCTGCCCGTCGTCGCGGTGCGGGCCGGTGCGGTCGAGCGCGTCGTGCGTGCACCGGTCGACCCGGGCGACGTCGACGCGATCACCGATCGGCTCCGCCGGGCGCTCGCCGGCGAGCCGACGACGCATCCGATCGACTATCCGACGTGGGACGACACCGCGCGCGGTGTGTCCGACGCGTGTACCTCGGGCGGTGACGCATGAGCGCCGCGCCGCTGATCATCTTCGACCTCGACGGCGTGATTCAGTTCGACGACGACGTCCCGGCGGCGGCGGTCGCGGCAGTGGAGGCGGTGCGCGCGTCGGGCGCGACGGTGCGCTTCCTGACGAACAACGGCATCGACAGCCGGCGCTCCCGCACCGCGCCGCTCACGGCCGCCGGTCTCGATGTCGATCCCGCCGACCTCTACACGACGTCGTATCTCGCCGCGCGCTGGATCGAAGCACACGCGCTCGCGCCGATTCTGCCGCTGTTCGGCGGCGCCGCCGACGAGGAGTTCGCCGGCATTCCACGCACCGACGGCGACGATGCGCGCGCCGTCGTCGTGGGCGATTGGTTTCCGCACTACGACTACGCGACGCTCCGCACCGCGCACGCGGCACTCGCGCGCGGGGCGACGCTCGTCGCGATGCACCGCAAGCGCTGGTGGCCGACGCGCGGCACGCGCGTGATCGACATCGGGTTCTGGGTCGCCGGCCTCGAGTATTGCGCCGGCTGTGAAGCGGTCGTCGTCGGCAAGCCGGATCCGTTCGCCTATCACACGGTCGTCGCCGACGTGGGTACGCCAACGCGGGTCGTGATGGTCGCCGACGAAGAGGAGCCCGATCTCTCCGGCGCACGGGCGGCGGGGCTCGAAGCCGTTCAGTTCGCGTGGGACGGGTCGCGACCGAACGACGCCGACTACGCGCGACTCGTCGACGCGCTCGCGCTGCGTTGACGCGTCACGCGACGCTGGCGATCGCGAGGCCCGCGGCCGCGCTCGCGATCGGTGCCGCGAGGTCGGTGCGGCGGCCGCCCAGCGCGTAGGCGAGGAGCGCGAGCGCCGGCACGAACGCGTGCACGCGGCCGTAGGCCCAGAACTCGGTCCAGACGAGGTGCGTCGTGACGAGCGCGAGGACGACGAACGCGGCCGCGACGAAACGCGGGAGTGACCAGCAGCGGGGGCGGGCCGCGACGACGGCGACCAGGCCGGCGAGCGTGCACGCGAACGCGAACTGCTCGCGCACGCCGACGTGCGCGGCGGTGGACCGCGCGCGCTCCGCGATGCCGGCGAACGGTGCTCCCAGGTTGGCGGCGCCCCAGTCCGGTGCGCGGTCGGTCGCCCAGACCCAGGTGAACCACGCGGCGGGTGCGAGGAACGCGGCGGCGATCGGGCGCCACGCGGTGCCGCGGAAGCCGGTCGAGGCCAGCACGACGAGCGGTGCGATCGCGGCGGTCTCCCGCGCGAGCATCGCCGCGGCGAATGCGGCTGCGGCGGCGCGCGGCCGCTGCGCGATCCACGCGACGAGCCCGAGCACGGTCGCGTTGACCGCGACGACGTCGCCGAGCGGGCGCAACGTGCCGACGACGCTGCCGAGCGCGGCGACGTGGAGCAGCGACCAGCGCGCGTCGCGACCGTGGCCCGCGAGCACGCGCGCGAGCACGAAGACCGTGAGCGCGGTGAAGAGCGCATTCGCGAACGGGATCGCGTAAGGGATCCACTGCGGCTGTCCTGCGCCGAGCGCGAAACCGGCCCACGACAGCGCGATTCGGCGGGCGCGGTAGAAGCGTTGCGCGTCGCGCCCCGGCTCGGCGGCGCCGAGCGCGAGCGGGTCGTTCGCGAACGCGAGCGTGAACAGCGAGTCGTACGGGCCGTCGGTGAGCCGGATCGTGTCGGCGGTGTAGTGGTTCGCGAGTGCCGTCGTCGTGAGAAACGCCGGCGTCACGTGGTAGACGCCGGTCAGATCGCCGCCGTGCCGACGCACGACATGGGTCGCGAGCAGGGCGCCGGTGAGCGCGAACGCGAGGATCGCGCAGCCGACCGGACGGTTCACTGCGTCGCGCTGCTGATCTGGGTCACCACTCGGACGCGGATCGGGCTCTCGAAGAAGCCGACGACGAGTTCGCGCACCGAGTCGATGAACGCGTCGTCGGGGATCGTATCGCCGGTCACGAGCACGATCAGCTCGCGACCGCGTGCGCCCCCCTCGACCTGGAACCGCTCGAGCGTGAAGCGCGGGTGCAGGTGATCACGCACGGCGTGGGGTAGTCGCTCGGGCAGCTCGCGTTTGAACCCGTGTTCGATCGGGTTCATGCTCACGTAGACCGCGAGCGCGAGGATCGCGACGACGATCAGCGCGGTGCCCGACGTCGTCCAGTGCGATCCGCGCTTGACCTTCCGCACGCCGACCGCCCACAGGCTGAGCGTCGACGCGAACACGATCGTGACGACGTTGATCGTGAACAGCAGCATCGCGCCGAGCGCGTAGCTGAACTCGGCCACGGCGAGGTTGAGGCCCACGCACGCGAGCGGCGGTACGAGGGCCGCGGCGATCGCGACGCCGGGCAGCGCGGCGAGCAGGCCGGGCCGCGACATCGCGTAAGCGGCGGCGAGGCCCGCGGCGAACGCGACGCCGACGTCGAGCATCGACGGATTGCCGCGGCTGATGATCTGCGGTGTGGGCTCGTTGAAGCCGAGGCTCGCCCAGCCGACGAGCAGGCTCACCGCGAACGCGACGACGAAGCCCAGCGCCACCGAGCGCATCGCCATCCGCGCGAACACCGGATTGCCCTGCACGAGCGCGAGCCCGAGGCCGAGGAGCGGCGTCATCAGCGGGGCGACGAGCATCGCGCCGATCACGACCGCCGCCGAGTTCTGCACGAGCCCGAGTGCCGCGATCAGCGTGGAGAGCGTCATCAGCGCGAAGAAGTCGAAGTTCCACTGCGAGTTCGACTGGATGCGTTCGACCAGGTCGATCCGGTGCTCGCGCTCCATCTGGGGGACGATGCGCTGGAGCGCGCGCTCGGCGAGCTGCGAGAAGCGACCGGTCAGCGGCGTTGCCGCGCGCACGATCGCGACCGGCGTCGTGACGCCGCCGCGCATCAGCTTCGTGCCGACCGTGCCGTAGAGATGGCGGCCCATCATCCCGGCCTTGGACGAGCCGACGACGATCAGGTCGTATTCGTCGCGCTCGATGACCGACCGGATGCCGCCGAGCGGTTGGTTGTTCACTTCGATGTGTCGCGCCACGCGCTGTTCGTCGCGTCCGAGCGCGCGGCGGATCAGTCGCTCGAGGATCTGCGCACCGACCGCTTGTGCATCGGAGCCGACGTCGGGATTGACCCGAAGGGCGGTGATCGTCGCTGACTCCGACGGCGCCATGTCGTTGGCGAGGGCGAGTGCGGCGCGCGCATGCGGACCGTGGGCGACCGGAACGAGGATCCGGTCGCACTGCGCGTCCTCGGCGTTTCCGACGCAGAAGTAGGCGAGTTCGCACGGGAGCTTGCGCATCAACTGGCGCCGCTCCTTGTTGAGATCCTCGTTCGAGACGTCGTGTTGGCGGCGCACCGCGCACATCAAGGTGACCTTGCACTCGCGCACTTCGGCGAGCAGCAAGCGCGTGAGCGATGCGACGAGATCCGGTGTGTAGAGGATCCGGAGGCGCACGCCCACGGTCGCCGTCGACTCCTCGTCGTCCTCGGCGGGCGCGGGTTTCGACTCCCCGTTGTCGTCGTTCTTCGTCGGCGGCGACAGGGCGACCAGCTCCGGCGCGGCGTCGATCGCCGCCCGCACGCTGGCGATGACGCCCGACTCGTCCTTCTCGGGCTCGACGGTGAGGTCGACCTCGTCGACGCGAGCATCGCCCGGTCGCTGGAGCGGGAACAGCAGCACGAGGTCGTGCTGGCGTGTGGCCGCGATCCGCGCGACCCACGCGATCTGGATCGCCGGTTCGAGGTCGAGTCGGAGGATCGTCGCGACGGTCATGGGCCGGCGAGTATACCAGGGGGACCGTCGGTTCGAAACGAAGGGAGCCGGCAGAGCCGGCTCCGGGAGACGTGATGCCGTGGCGCGGCCTAGTAGACCTCGTTCACGGCCTTGTCGTATTTTGCCGCCGCGAGGCCGAACTTCGCGGCAGCGCGGTAGCTGTCGCCGGCATCGATATAGCTGTTGGCGCTGTCGATGTACGTCGGCAGCGCATTTGCCTTGACCGCATTCGCGACCGCCGTCTTGGCGTACTCGCGAGCGACGACCGCGAGACCATCCATCAGCCGTGTTGCGTCGGTGCGGTTCAGGCCGGATGCCATCGCGCCGTCGATGCCGTCGATCGCTTCGGTCATGTTGCTCATCGCCGAGATGAGATCGTTGTCGCCGACACTCGTACGAGCAGCTTCGAGGAGTGCGACGGCGGCGGCGAGCTCGGCCGCGACGAGCGGCTTCGTCAAGCTGGCCGCGAGGAGCTTCTGCAAGTCGAGGAGTTGGGTCGACAGCGACGCAGTCGCGAGCCCCTCGCGCTTCTCCGGATCCTCGCTGTTGTCGATCGACGTCGGCTCGATTTTCTCGGCAGCGACCGAACTCTCGACCTCCACACGACCGTCGTTCTTATCGCCGACGCGGATCGACAGCGAGTAGAGACCCCCACTCTTCGTGACGTCGAAGCCCGGCAGCGAACCACCGGTCGTGTCGACGTTTCTGGCGATGATCTTGTCGACCCCGACGACCATCTGGCGGTCCGGATCGAGGGTGCGGAGGACGAGTTGACGCTCGATGTCACCCGACTTCGTCTTCGTGTCGACGACAACGTATTGAGCCCAGTACCCACGCATGGGCGTAGCGCGCGTCTGGCCGCCTGAGACGTTGCGCACGATAGCGCCGTATTCGACCTTGTCGCCACTCTTGCCGAGCGGGGTCTGGAACGTGATCTTGGTCCGCGTCGGATCGATCTTGTCAATCGACACATTGATCGCGGTCTTGAGATGGGCGACGACGCGCGTCAGCGTCTCTCGTACCTCGCTCTGAGCCTTCGTCTTCCGTACGACTTTCTTCCACGACTCCCCGCCCGACTCGATCGTCGACATCGATCCGCCGGCCACGAGCATCGTGATCGCCGCGGCAACGGTGATCTCGACAGTCGAGTAGCCCGCCTGGCGTCTCGTCTTGAGCATCCGCCCCTCCTTTTCTGTTCCGTTCGCTGTCCTCTCTAAATTCTCGGCCGATACGCTCAGGGCTGCATGCGCAAGTTGCCAGGGATTGGCTGATTATGACAATTATCTAAATTGCCAGGGTAAACCGTGCGCGCCTTCGACCCATAAGAAAACTGAAGGCACCAGCCCGCGCCGACGAGCGCGCGGATCAAAGGAGGACAGATTCTGATGATCATCTTGCCGTTCCAGAGGCGTCGAGCACGCGCCCCGAGACGACGCTCGGAGGCGGGTTTGACGACGCTTGAGGCCGTCATCGCGATGGGGATCGCGGCGGTTGCGAGTTTCACGGTCGCGACATCGACGACGACGAGTTTCCGCGCGGTCGATCGTTCCGAACGCACCGCGAACGTGGAGAACGCGATGCGCGAGAGCGTCGAGTCGATCAAGACGGTCGATTACGTCAACCTTGAGACGCTCGACGGAAACAAGTTGTTCGTCAACGACGATCGGCGCGACGCGATCATCCAGCTGACGGTCAGTCAGGTGTCGCCGACGATGAAGGCAGTCGAAGTCGATGCATTCGAGAAACAGAAAACCAACGGCGTGTGGACGGCCGGACTACGGATCGGACACGCGCTCGTCCTGAGGGCTGAGAGGTGAAAGCAATGCAACGAAGGAAGAGGGGAGCGCGACGAGAACGCGGGAGTGCGTTGTTCGTCGCGATCGTGTTGACCGTGATCGGCATCGGGTTGAGTTACTCGACGATCATGATCTCCGTGTCGGAGATCAAGAAGGCGAAGGTGACCGAGGCGACGACTCGAGCCCACTTCGCGGCCGAGGCTGGAGTAGAGCTCGGCATGAACGAGATCGCGAAGATCACGAAAGACGTGCCGCTCGGGCAGGCCTTCGGGACGCTCGACAGTCTGTTCAAGAATGGCGGGGCTGCCGCGGTGACCCGGGCGTTCGTCGATCACGAACTCGTTCACAACAGCAAGTCCTACGGGACCGTGAACGTCCAGTTCTCCGAGGCGGCGCGTGGCGCCGCGCACCGTGACATCGTCGTCACCGTCGACGCGTACGTGCCGAGCCGGTATCGGCAGGTCGGCGCACAGATGGTCGAGGATTATGATGCGCACGCGCGCGTCGAGCGCACCGTTCGCGTCGGCCTCGAGTCCGGGAGTGTCTTCGACTACGGGTATTTCATCAACAACTGGGGCTGGTTCTACGCGAGCTCGATCACCGCGAACGGGAACGTCCGCTCGAATGGCCAGTTCGACGCCGGCGGATACCGCCCGACGATCAACGGCATTCCGCGCTATCGCGACATCAACATCCAAGAAAACGGTGGCTCGGTGAACGTCGATCTGCTCGGCTACATCGACGACAACAACGACGGCGTCACGAACGGAAGCGATGGCGGCATCTACTCCTCGTGGGATATCGCCGGCGCCAACAGCGTCCGCGGGATGGCCTCGAATGCGAAGAACCGGCACGACTTCGTCGATCCGGTGCCGATGCCGAACCTGAGCGACCTCGATCTCTACGAAGACGTCGCGAAGTCCCGGACGGTCGGCAGCGCTTCTGCGCCCTCCTCGGCGAGCGTCGGAACGTTCGTCACCGGTCCGGTGTGGGGCGACGAGCCGGGTGAGAGCGGTAACCTCTATCTCCGCGGCACGGATGCGAACCCGATCCGTCTCGACGGCCCGGTCGTCGTGCGCGGCGACCTGATCATCTACGGCAAGGTGACCGGTCAGGGTGCGTTCTACGTCGGTGGGAACATCTACGTGCCGAACAACCTCGAGTACGTCAACGGCCTCACTGCACTGCCGGCGAACAACAGCGAGGCGTCGACCGAGCAGTGGATCGCGCAGAACCACGAGAAGGACTTCCTCGGTCTGTTCGCGAAGGAGAGCATCGTCATCGGTGACTACACCAACTCGAGCTTCCGGAGCAACGTCGGGAACTGGCTGAGCCACTCCTTGAACCAGAGCAAGGAGGATGCCGGCGAGGACAAGGTGCCGAACACGCGCAACGGTCGCGATGGTGTCCGCAATACACCGGATGACGATGTGCTCGAGGGCGACAACGTGTGGACCGTCGATCGCTACACGCAGGATGACGCGAACGCGGGCCTGATCCCGCAGGGCAAGAACGTCGGCGACGCGATTGCCGGTAGCGGCGAGGATATCGACGGCGACGGCGTGTTCGACCCGACGATCGGCTTGGCCGACTTCGATCTGAGCGCGACGTTGAGCCCCGCCAACTGGGGCGGTCTGACGAGTTCGGTGTCTCGGTATCGAGACATTGCCAACACGCGGATCGGCCGCATCGACGGCATTCTCTACACGAATCACGCGCTCGCATTCCGCACGTCGAATCCGGTCGTGTTCAACGGCGCGATGATCTCGCGCAACGAGGCGATCGTCTACGGCGGGTCGTTCACGATCAACTACGACCGGCGCCTCCTCGGCGGCGGCAACAACCCGAACGTGATCCTCCCGAAGGTGTTCGCGCCACTACAAGACGTGAGCTCCGAGTATCAACGTGTCGGCAGCACGACCAGCACGGCCGTGCCGGTTGTTCCCAACACGTTCGATCGCGCGTCGGCGGCGACGGGCCGTGTCATGACGCGAGTGAAGTTGCCGTAGTGCGGAAGGAGCAGACGATGCGATACGCGCGCCCCGCTGCTTCCGCCCTGATGGTCGTCGCGCTCGCGACGACGATCGGCGCGCAGCGTGACGAGATCGATCCGGCGCTTCGCCGGTCGGAGGGAAAGGCGGTTCTTGCGACCGAGACGACGGCTCCCATCGTCGGCCCGGAGCGGGAGGCGCGCATTCGCCGCGCCGCTCCGCTTCGCGATGCGGTCGCGACCGTTCAGTTCGTCGACGAGGACGATTTGCGCGAGCGCAAGCTCGCCCTGTATCGCGGAGAGCAGCCTCGAAGCACGCTCCCGCGCTACGACGCTGCTGGCGAGCGAATCACGACGGACGGCTACGCCGCGGCCGTCGCGCACGTGGCGTCGGCGGACAACCCCGAGACCGAGTCCACTCGGGGGTGGGGTTTCCTCGCCTTCATCGGGCTGTGCGGCGTGGCCTACGTCATGGCCCGCATCCGCGCGGACCGATAGCGCGGCACCGCCATCCTCGGCAACGAAGCGAGCCTCCTCTGCGATGCAGTGGAGGCTCGTTTCGTTTACGCCGGTGGGGCGACCGGCGCCTCGTAGGTGCACCAGGCGACCGGGCTCTCGCGCATCGTGATCTTCAGCATGCCGCTGTATTTATCGGCGATCTCGCGGCACATCTCGTCGTGGATGAACTTGCAGAGCACCTCGGTCGTCGTGTTCATGCCCTTGAGGTCCTCGACCTCGTCGAGGTTCTTGAAGTTGAGCTTCTTCAGCACCGCCTCGAGGGTCTCCTGAGCCGCAGCGAAGTCGACGATGATGCCGTACTCGTCGAGCGTGTCGGTCGTGTAGGTCGTGTCGATCTCGTAGGTGACCACGTGCATGATCTGCGCGGGGCCGAAGATCTCGCCGTCCAGCGAGTGCGCGACCTTCAGGTAGTCGCGAAACGTGAGCGTGTACATCCGGGGTCTCCAGGTCGTTCAGTCGGTCCTCATGTGTTGGCGATCGAACGGGCCGAAGGCAAGGCGCGTCGCACTTGTTTCGACGCTTCGACACGCGGTTCAGCCACCCGCCGAGCGTCGCGCGCAATCTCCGTCTCGGGATCGAGAGCTTTCGGGGGAGGCACCCGGGCCTCGGCGGGTTCGGTGCGCTTCGTGCGCGGATTCTGCACCACTTGCGCGGCATGCATGCGCTTGGCGGCCCGATGTTGCACCGAAACGCGCGTGAAACCCGGCCAGCCGCGCGCACTGGGTGCAGGATCGCCGCACCAAACGCACGCATCACGAAAAACGGTGCAGGATCGACCCGCCAAACGCGGACAACGCTCGCCACCTCCCCATAGAGCTCCGAGGCCGAGGCCGAGGCTGTCGTCAACCGGGTCAGGCGGGGCGGTTGCGGAGGACCCAGACGCCTTCTTCGGCGCGGCGGCCGATGGGGGGGATGCGGCAGGCGAGGTCGTCGAGCAGGACGGCGGCCGGGAGGGTCCAGCGCGTGAGCGTGCGGATCCAGCGCGGCTTCATGAAGACGTGGCCGACGTTGGTCGAGTGGCCGACGAAGTAGTGAAACTTGCGCCGGTGGACGACTTCGTAGCGTGAGAAGATCGCGTCGAGGTCCTGCTCCTCGCCGAAGAACTCCTCGCCCGCCGGGCTCTCCTGGCGCACGTTGTCGGACTCGCCCTCGGGCGGGCGTGTCATCTCGGCGTAGAGCTCGTGGTCGAAGTAGCGCCCGAATCGCTTCGAGCGTGCGAGCCGAAACGCCGGTCCTTCGAGCCACCGCGGCATGCCCTCGTGGTTCGGTTCGCTGAAGAGCATCGCGCCGTCGGGGCGCAGCAGCCCATCGACGAGGCGCGGGAACACCGTCGCGAGCGCCGGGAAGTGGTGGAGGCTTCCGAGCGACGTGATCAGGTCGACCGGGGCCGGCGGCTCGAAGTCGAGCGCGTCGCCCGCGATGAACGTGCAGCGGTCGGCGACGCCGAGCGCCTCGGCCTGCTCGTTCGCGACGTCGATCTTCTTCGGCGAGATGTCGATGCCCCAGCTCCGCACGCCGCGCCGCGCGAGCGCGTGGCAGAACCAGCCGTTGCCGCACCCGATCTCGACGTGGGTCGTGCCGTCGCGGATCACCCGTGCCAGGGCGCGCTCGATGAAGCGATACTTCGGCCGCATGATCCGCTCGGCGAGCTCGGGGACGAAGCGCCAGTCGTGCGGACGCCCGTAGATCGACGCGATCGCCTCCTCCTGGCGGTCCCAGAACGCCGCTTCGCGTCGCAGGAGGTCGTTCGATCCGCTCATCGCGGTGGCATCACGCGAAACGCCAGGCGTGGTCGACCTCGACGATGCCGAGGTCCCAGTCGGTCGGGTCGACCGAGAAGCGCGCGACGTTGAGCATCTGGTCGTGGATCATCAGGCCCGAATCGTCGAACACGTAGATCGACATCGCATACGCCGCCGCGAGCAGCGGCTGCGACGGCAGGTCGAGCCGCGCCGTGTGCGTGCCGGGCGTGTTGGGCACCGTGACGCCCTCGTGTTTCGTGCTGCACACGCTGACGAGCAGGTGGTCGTTGCGCAGGATGCACGCGACGAGGTGCAGCGGCAACTCGGGGTCGAACGTCTCGTAGGTGACCTCGAGCGTCATCGGATCGCCGTGCTTGACGCGGTCGAGCGGCGCCGCGTCCGGGCCGACGAGCTTGGCCGCGTGCAGCTTCGGCCCCGGCAGTCGGCCGAGGTGCTCGAACATCGTCGTCTCGTACTGGCGCCGTAGCTCGCTCTGGCGCTCCCGCTCGTAGTTCTCGTACTCCTGCGTCACCAGCGCCGGCTCGCCCAGCATCTGCTGGTGGCCGTCGCGGATCCACAGCGCCTGGTCGCAGATCTCCCGGACCTGGGCGATCGCGTGCGAGACGAACAGGATCGTCTTGCGATCTTCACGGAACTGCGTGATCCGATCGATGCACTTCTTCTGGAAGTGGGCGTCGCCGACCGCGAAGACCTCGTCGAGGATCAGCACGTCGGGGTCGACGTTGATCGCGATCGAGAAGCCGAGCCGCACGATCATCCCGGACGAGTAGGTGCGCAGCGGGTGGTGGATGTAGGGGCCCAGCTCGCTGAACTCGACGATCTGGTCGTAGATCGCGTCGATCTGCCGGCGGGTGAAGCCGAGGATCGTCGCGTTCATGTAGATGTTGTCGCGGCCGCTGAACTCCATCGTGAAGCCGGCGCCGAGTTCGAGAAGGCTCGAGACCTTGCCGTGGATCGAGTGGCTCCCCGTCGTCGCCGCAGTCGTGCCGGTGAGGATCTTCAGCAGCGTGCTCTTGCCCGCGCCGTTGGAGCCGACGATCCCGAGCGCGTCGCCCGGCGCGACCTCGAAATCGATGTCCCGCAGCGCCCAGTGCTTCTCGTGGCACTGCCGGCGGCCCAGCGTCACGGCCTCGATCACCCGCGGCAGCGATCCCGCGTAGAGCTTGTAGACCTTGCTCAGGTTCTCGACGCGGATCGCCGGGGCTTCCGCGGACTTCGGTTCGGACACGTTCTCTCCACGCTGTCGGATTTCGGGGCAAGGGTAGCACAACCCCCTGGCCAGCCGAGGCGCGGGGATCCGTGTCGCAGAATTGTGGAGAAACCCAAACACATCCGGCCGTGGCGCCGTATAGCGCCGCGAACGCATTTAGCTACTCTCCTAAGCGTTGCGTTTCGCCACGGGGACTTCGGTCCCCGTGGCCTTTGTACGGGGATCGTTACGGCAAGGGGGATGGGATCGGCAGCCGGTCCTCAGCGCCCGCCGGCGGCCGGCGGCGGGATCTCGAGGCGCCGGCGAGCGACCCCGCCCTTCTCGGACCGGACGACGACCGTGACAGCGCTTCCGGGTGCGGCCTCCCGCGTCGCGATCGCCCAGCGGGCGCGCTTGGTCTCCCCGGCGTCGACGTGGCCGAGCTCGCGCGTCGCGCTGCCGGAGCGGAGCCGCGCCCCGTCGGGAAGCTCGATCGAGACCTCGACCGGCTTTGCGAGCTTGCGCTTGACCGCGAGCGCCCACGCGCTCGGTGCTTGCCCCGCGTTGACCACCTCGATCGAGACCGTGAAGACGCCCTCGGCGCCCGGGCGCAGCTCGGCCGACAGGAACTGCATCTGCGGGGTGTAGGTCGCCGCCTCGAGGGCGAAGTCGACGAACGGGTCGATCGTCTTCAGCAGCTCGGCCGGGGTCGGGTTGTAGAGGAATCGCTGCCGGAGCCACAAGCCGCCGATCTCGACCGTCCCGAGCGTGGGGTGCTCGAACGGCGCCCATTCGACGAACGCGTCCGTCAGCTTCTGCTGATCGATGTAGGCGAGCATCTTGCGCTGCTGCTCGACCGGGTTGCCGAAGCCGCGCCCGCCGCCTCGACCGCCACGCCCGCCGCCACGCGGTGGCTCGGCCGCCTGGCTCCAGTCGCGGCTGAGGCCCGGGATGCTCCAGATCTCGGCGGTGAAGCCCGGGTAACCGAGCGACCAGAACGTGTAGTCGTGCAGGCTGCCGACGACCTGGCGCTCGCCGAGGTAGGGCGGGCCGAAGCCGCTGTGGCCGGTCTTGCGACGAAAGACGTCGCCCACCTCGTCGAGGCGCTTGAGGTCGTCGCGCGGCATCGACGGGCGATCCGGGATGTAGCCGAACGGCCGGAACAGCGCGTTGCCGTAGCTGTGAAACGACAGCCCGAGCGCGATCGACGGCGTCGCCTCGAGGAAGTCGCGCAGCGCGCGGACCTCCTTCGTCCGGAGGAACTCCGGCTCCGCGTTGCGGTCTCGGCGGGTCTTCGACGCGCGGCCACGCTGACGCGTCGATCCGGTCCTGGCGTACTTCTTCCGATACTTCCGCTCGATCTTCGTGTCCGCCGGGAAGTCGCGATTCGGGTCGACGTCACCGTTGGGGCCGTCTTCGTTGATCTGCCCGTCCTGGTCGTTGTCGATCCCCTCGGTCATCACCCGGTAGCGCATCCCGCGGTAACGCTTGCGCTCCTTGACCGTCATCGAGCGGTAGAGACGCATCACCCGCGGGTCACCGTCGTCTGGGATCCACTCGCCCTCGGGATCGACGACGCGCATGTAGGTGATCCACCCGTTGCCGTCGACGTCCTCGGGGCCGTCCTCGTCTTCGCGCCCGTCGCCGTCGTCGTCTTCCGCCTTCGGAATCCCACGCACCCACAGGTCCGCGCCGTCCGGATTCGCTTTCGGCACGACCCAGAACGCATGCGTGCGGAGGAGCTTGGCGTCGGGGCTGTCGTCGGTCGCCGTGACGAGCCGGTGGATCAGGCGCAGCGCCGCTTCGCCGCCCACCCGTTCGTTGCCGTGGATGTTGCCGTCGACGAAGATGCCGGGCTTCTCGCTCGCCGGTCCGGTCGATTGATCGGTGACGATCGCGAGCAGGATCTGGTGCTTGCCGCTCGTGGTCTCGCCGATCGGCTTGATCGCGATCCGCTTCGGGTGGCTGCGGACCAGCGCCTCGAGGAACGTCTTCGTCGCACCGGTGTCGTGGTAGGCCTCGAAGTCCTGCGCGCGGGCGGTCCCGCCGAGCAGCGACCCGAGGGCGAGTGCGAGGGTGGCGGTCAGGAGAAGTCGGGCCATCGGCGTTCCTTTCTGGGGCCGCCGATCATACCAGCGATCAACCGCGTTGGCACAACGCGGCCAGCCGATCGAGCTCGCGTTCGAGCTTTCGCCGTCGCAAGACGCGGTAGTAGATCCAGCCGACCGTGCCCGCGACGCCGGGCAGGCGGCTCCGCACCCCTTCGACGTGGGTCACCCGCGTGCCGTCGCCCGCCCGATGCAGTGCGAACGCGAAGTAGCCGCCGAGCACGCCGCGGCCGACCTGCCGTCCGCTCCACAGCCGACCGTCACGGCGGCGGTAGCGGAAGAGCGCCGAGTAGCGAATCGGCCCGGCGCGCATGTAGCAGCGCATCAGCCGGTCTCCGTCGTCGGCCGGCCCGCGGTCCTCGAGCCGCCGGATCTCCGGGGCGAACCGTGGCGCGGCATCCGGGTCGGCGGTGATCGCCCAGACGCGTTCCAGCGGTGCGTCGATCGTGCGTGTGGCGCGCGCCTGGAATCGGCCTTTCATCGTGTGGACCACCACCACCACGCCCAGCCGGCGGCGTGCGCGATGCCGATCAACCAGAACACGACGAGAAACGAACGCTTGCGCGTCTTGTGCCGGAAGAACTGTTGGGCGAGGAACGCGCCGGGCCACCCGAACAGCGCCTCGCTCAGATGCAGCGTCGCCTCGGGGATGCGCCGACCGCCACGACGCGCGCGACGTTTGTCGAAGCCGTACATCGCGAACGCGACGATGCTCATCACCGCGTAGGCGATGGCGACCCACGGCACCTCGGCGCGACCGGTTGCCCGCAACGCGACCGCGAGCACCGCCACCGCGGCACCCGCGACGACGACGATCATCAAACCCGGCTGTCGCGCCATGAGAACGCTCCCTCGGAATCGGCGTCGTGAACAGTCGTCGCGATCGGCGCGGGCGACAAGGCTCCGGTGGAATCGAACGGTGCGGTGCGCTATGGGTCGAGTGACGCAATACGCCCGCACGCACCGTGTGCATCCGCCGCGCCGCTCGATGCGAAGCGCCGGGCAACCGAGAACGGAACGAGGCTATGGAACCCGCTGCCGCCGACTCCGACGCCCGTCGCGTGTATCCGGCCGCGCGTTGGTGGGTGCATGGCCTCGTCGTCGTGTTGATCCTCGGCCTCGGTATCGCCGGTGCGATGAAGCTCCGGTCCCTGAGAGAGCCGCCGGAGCGTCGCGACGAGGACACCGCGACGGCGCGCGTCGTCGAGGTGATCGATCCGGCGCCACGCACCGTCATCGCGCGGATCGTCGGACACGGAACGGCGCGTGCGAAGAACCGGCTGATGCTCGTGCCGCAGGTCGGCGGGCGAGCCACGTGGGTCTCGCCGCGTTTTCGCGCCGGCCACCGCGTGGCTGCCGGTGAGCGCCTGGTCGAGGTCGAACGCGAGCCGTATCAGGCGACCGTCGATCGGATCACCGCGGAGCGCCAGCAACTCGTGGATCGCATCGCGCTGCTCGACGAGACGCTCGCCGCCGACCGCAAGCGCCTCGACGTCGCGCGCCGAACCCGGGACCTCGCGCAGCAGGAGTTCGAGCGCGTCCGCGATCTCTTCGAGAAGGAGAAGGTCGGCAGCCGCCCACCCGTCGAGGCGGCCGAGCGGACCTACCTCGCCCGGGAGAACGACCTGCTGGCGCTGACGAGTGCGATCGACAACCACCCGATCCGGGTTCGCGAATTGAATGCCGCGATCGCGGCCGCCGACGCACAGCTCGTTCGCGCGCGCCTCGACCTCGATCGCACGCGGATCGTCGCCCCGTTTCCGGCGCGCGTCGTGTCGGCGACCGTGCGAGCGGGCGCGGTCGTGGATCCGGCGAGCGGCGCACTCGGCGTGTTGTCCGATCTGCGGACGCTCGAAGTGCCCGTCGCGATCGACAACGGCGAACTCCCGTGGCTGCCGATCGAGCGGGTGACCGAGCACGGCGAGTACGTCTTCGCACAAGACGCCGCGGGGACGTCGGCGGACGAGCGCCTCGTCGAGATCCGCTGGGTGCAGAGCGGCATCGACGCGGTGTGGCACGGTCGGCTCGCGCGACTCGAGGCGTTCGACGCCGAGCAGCGGACGATGCGACTCGTCGTCGAGGCGACCGACCTCGGCGCGGCCGTGCCGACGGCCGATCGCGTGCCGCTCGAAGAGGGGATGTTCTGCGAGGTCTCGATCCGCGGCCGCGCGATCGAGGACGTTCGCCCGGTGCCGCGAGTGCTCCTCACGCGTGACGAGCGCGTGCCGGTGCTCGCCGATGGCGTGCTCGCGTTTCGCCGCGTCGAGATCGTCCGCATGCAGGGGGACGTCGCACTCGTCCGCGGCGGCCTCGAACCGGGCGACCGAATCGTGCGCACCGCGATCGCGAACGCGATGGCCGGCATGCGGCTCACCGCGCGACGCGTCGAGGCCCCGACCGCGCCGTCGGGAGCGACGCAGTGAGCGACCCGAACGGGGAACCTCCGGTCCGCGGCATCCTCGCGCTGGCGGCGCGCAACACCGTCTTCGCGAACCTGATCCTCGTCTTCTTTCTGCTCGCCGGGACGTTCGCGACGACGCTGATGATCCGGGAGATGTTCCCGGTGTTCGCGCTCGACATCGTGTCGATCCGCGTCCCCTACCCGGGCGCCGATCCGCAGGAGGTCGAGGAGGGGATCTGTCGCAAGCTCGAGGAGGCGCTCGAGTCGGTCGTCGGGATCAAGGAGTATCACACCACCGCGGCCGAGGGCGTCGGAACGGCGCTGATCGAACTCGACGAGGATGCGGCGGACAAGGAGGCGACGAAAAGCGCGATCCGCGACCGCGTGGAAGCGATCAGCACCTTTCCGCCCGATGCCGAAGAGCCGAGCGTCGCGGAGTCGTTCTTCCCCCGCGAAGTGATCGACGTCGTGCTCGCCGGCGACGTCGACGAGCGCGTGTTGAAGGAGATCGGCGGCGACATCAAGGACGAGTTGCGGGCGCTGCCGACCGTCTCGCAGGTCGAGCTGTCCGCGACGCGGCCCTACGAGATATCGATCGAGGTCTCCGAGGCGCGCCTGCGTGAACAGGGGCTCGGCCTGATCGACGTCAGCCGCGCGGTCCGCGCGGGCAGCCAGAACATCCCGAGCGGGATCGTCCGAACACGCGACGGCGACATCAAGGTGCGCACGATCGGTCGCCGCTACACGGCCGAGGAGTTCGCCGACCTGGTCGTTCGCGCCGGCGCCGACGGCACCGTCGTGCGACTCGCCGACATCGCGACGATTCGGGACGAGTTCGAGGAGAACGGCACGTTCGCGACGTTCGACGGCGAGCGCGCGGTGCTGATCAAGGTCCTCGCGAACGAGGGCGAGGACGCGATCGACATCGCGGCGGAGGTCAAGGCGTTCGTCGCCGAGCGCGCGAAGACGCTGCCCGAGACGCTCCACTTGTCGACGTTTCGCGACATGTCGCGGATGATCCAGGACCGCATCGACGTCCTGACGAAGAACGGCCTGCTCGGATTCCTGCTCGTGTTCGGCCTGCTGTGGCTGTTCCTCGACCTGCGCCTCGCGTTCTGGGTCGGGCTCGGGATTCCGGTGTCGCTCGCGGGCGGTCTGGTCGTCGTCTGGCTCACCGGCGGCTCGATCAACATGCTGTCGCTGTTCTCGATGATCATGGTCGTCGGGATCGTCGTGGACGACGCGGTCGTCGTCGGCGAGTCGATCTACGTGCATCGCCGAAGCGGAAAGCCCCCCGTGCGCGCCGCGATCGACGGCGTGCGTGAGGTGTGGTGGCCGGTCACCGGGGGTGTCACGACGACGATCATCGCGTTTCTGCCGCTGTTCTTCGTCACCGGGATGATGGGGAAGTTCTTCGCCGTGATCCCGCCGGTCGTGATCGCCGCGCTCGCGATGTCGCTCGTCGAGAGCTTGTTCATCCTGCCGGCGCACCTGAACCACCTGCCCGAGCCGGGCACCGCGCTCGGGCGTGGGATCCCGGTGATCGGCCAGTTTCGGCGGCTCTTCAACCGCGGCCTCGAGCGATTCGTCGAGCGCACGTATCGCGGGATCCTCGCGTTCTGCATCCATTGGCGGTATGCGGTGGTCGCGGGTGGCGTCGCGATGCTGGTGCTCTCCGTCGGCCTCGTGCTCGGCGGGTTCGCGAAGTTCGTCACGTTCCCGAAGGTCGACGGCGACTTCATCAAAGTCAAAGTGGACTTCCCCGACGGCACGCCGGCCGCGGTCACGCAGGCGACGGTCGATCGGATGGGCGCGGCATTCCGCGAACTCGAGACGAAGTTCGAGACGCTGGAGCCCGGCAAGCTGATCCAGGCGTCGTGGGCGACCGTCGGCCAGCAGACCGGCGTCGAACAGCGGGTCGGGGACGCGTTCGGCGAACTGTCGATCGACCTGATGCCGTCGGAGCGGCGCGGCGTGCACAGCGAGGCGATCAAGCAGGCGTGGCTCGAAGAGCTCGGTGACGTCCGCTACCGGCCGAAGCGCATCGACTTCGAGGACAACTTCGGCGGCCCGTCGGGCAAGCCGATCGAGATCCGCCTGTTGAGTCACGACCTCGCGCAACTGCGGGCGGCGTCGGCTTCGTTGCAGGCGCGGCTCCGGAGTGTCACCGGCGTCTACGGCGTCACCGACGACGACGAGCCCGGCAAACGCGAACTGCGCGTGCGGCTCCGTCCGCTGGCGCGCACGCTCGGCGTGACGCTGCTCGATCTCGGCGAGCAGGTGCGGGCGAAGTGGTTCGGCGACGAAGCGCTTCGAATCCAGCGTGGCCGCGACGACATCCGGATCAAGATCCGCTACCCCGAGCGGGACCGTCGCACGCTCGGGATGCTCGAGGACGCGCGGATCCGCACGCCGAACGGCGCCGAGGTGCCGCTGCGCGAGGTCGCCGAACTCCGACTCGAGGACGGGTACGCGCGCATCAACCGCCAGAGTGGCTTTCGGCGCATCACCGTCACGGCGGAGGTCGCCGAGAACAAGGCCAACGCACGCGAGATCGTCCAGGAGCTGCGCAGTGGCACGAGCCACACCGAGCCGTTCCTCGAGCGGCTCGTCCGGGAGCATCCGGGGGTCGTCTACAAGCTCGAGGGGCAGCAGCGCGACCAGCAGGAGTCGGTGCAGAGCCTGTTCCTCGGGTTTCTGCTCGTGATCGTCGCGATCTTCGTGATCCTCGCGACCGTCTTCCGCTCCTACGTGCAGCCGTTCCTGATCATCTGCTTGATCCCGATGGCGCTGATCGGCGTCGTCGTCGGTCACCTCGTGACCGGTCTGACGCTGACCCTGCTCAGCATGCTGGGCGTCGTCGCGCTCGCCGGCGTGGTCGTCAACGATGCGATCGTGTTCATCGACTACTACAACCACCGCATTCGATCGGGTGCCGGCGTGTTCGACGCGCTCGTCGACACCGGCGCGCGGCGATTCCGCGCGATGTTCCTGACGTCGATGACGACGTGCTTCGGCCTGCTCCCGCTGATGCTCGAGACGAGCTTCCAGGCCCAGATCCTCGTGCCGATGGCGATCTCGATCTCGTTCGGGTTGTTCACCGCGACGATCGCGACGCTCCTCGGCCTCGCACCGCTGCTCGCGATCCTCAACGACGTGCGTCGCGCCGGTCGCTGGCTTCGGACCGGCTGGCTGGTGTCGCGGGAACGCGCGGAACCGACCCACTTGGTGAACTCGCAGTGAAGCACACTCGCCACATCGTCGCGCTTGTCGCACTGTCGCTCACGCTCGGCTCGTGCTTCCTGCCCGGAGCCAAGCCGGCCGACTACGACGCGCGGCACGACCCGTGGCGACCGGAGCCCGAGGGGGGCACCTACGCGCCGACGGACGAGGCGCCGCCGACCGTGCCGGACCGACTCGCGGTCACGGACGCGGTCGCTGTCGCGGTCCGATCGAACCCGTCGTTGCAGATCGCGTTCGACCGCGTCGAGGCCGCGAAGGCGCGCGTCGCGGGGGCCCGCAGCGCGTATCTCCCGTCGGTCGATGCGGTCGCCGGATACGGAAACACGTTCGAGTCGCCGTCGCTCGGTGGCTTCTCCTTCGGACTGGAGGACGAGGCCTACACCGTGGGGCTGCAGGGCACCTGGTTGCTGTTCGACGGGCTCGCGCGCGAGTATCGCGTCGCCGCGGCGCGCCACGGCGTGGAGGAGAGCCGGGCGCTCGAGGCCGATGCGCAACGCCTGCTGCGTCAGGCGGTCGAGGGCGCTTACTACGACGCGATCGGCGCCCTCGAGAACGTCGCGATCGCCGAAGCCGATCTGGCGTTCGAGCGCGAGTTGCTCGACGAGACCGCGAAGCGCGAAGCGGTCGGCGCCGCGTCCCTGTCGGACAAGCTGAACTTCGAGGTGCGGGTCGAGGCCGCGAAGGGGCGCCTCGCGGCGCAGCAATCACGGGTCGAGACCCTCCGCGTCGCGCTCGCCGAGCTGCTCGGTCTCGCGCGTGGGCAGCTGCCCGAGCGCGTCGAGCTCGTGCCCCTCGGCGAGGCCCAGGCCTGGACCCAGGCGGACCCCGACCCCGAGACCCTCGTGGACGAAGCGCTGCGCCGGCGGCCGGACCTCGCGGCGACCGTCGCGGCCGAGGCGCGCGCCGAAGCGGAGATCGGCGTCGCGGACAGCGACTGGTTTCCGGCACTCAATCTCGTCGGTGAAGCCGGCCGCCGCCGGATCGGCAACGCGCGGTTCGCGTCCGAGGATACCGAGACCGGGATCTCGCTCGAGGCGCGGTGGAACCTGTTCCGCGGCGGCTCGAAGCTCGCCGCGCGGCGCGAGGCGGTCGCGAACAAGCGCGCGGCGCGCGCCGAACGCGCGCGGCTCCGCAACGTCGTGATCGGCGAGATCCGGCGTACGGTCGAGGCGGTGCGAAACGCGCAGCGTCAGCTCGTGATCGCACGGCGGGCACTCGCGCTCACCCGCCGTTCGCGCGACCTGGTCCGCAAGGAGTACGAAGCCGGCAACGCGTCGCTCGTGCGAATGAACGAGGTGCAGCGCGACTACGTCGTCGCGCAAGCCAACTTGACGTCGCAGCGCGTCGCGCTGCTCACCGCATGGAGTGCGGTGGACGCGGCAGTCGGGCGCGTGCCCCCCTCCGAATCGAGGTGACGTCGCGCTGACGTCGCGTCAGCGCAGCAGCCCGAGCGCTTCGACCGTCTTCCAGAAGTCGAGCGAGAGTTCGACCGCTTCGTCGGCGAATCGCTTGCGCAGTCGCTGGACCACGCGATGGGCGAGCGCGACCTGGCCGACGCGCGACGGGTGCAGGCGGTCGGGGCTCATCGCCCGCTCTTTCGGCAGCACGATCGGCTCGGCCTTGCCGCGCGGGGGGAGCTTGAACGTCCCACCCTCGAGCTTCTTCGCCCACGACGCGACCGGCAGCACGGTGACGTGTTCGCGCCCGGCCGCCCACTTCGCGAGCGCTCGGTTGATCGCGGCGAGTGCGCTCGGCGACGGGATCGCATGGGGCGGCAGCATCCGAGGATCCGCGTGGCGCATGTCCGGGATGTCGCCGATGACGAACGGCATCGTCAGGCGCTCCATCTCGCGCAGGCCGCGTCGGAAGCGGACGAGCCGACTCTCTGTGCGCGCTTCCTCCGTCTCGCCGCTCACGCGCCCGTAGGCGAACCAGAACAGCGCGTCGAGGCCGACGACCAGCGTCGCCTTGTCGTGCAGGCAGCGGTCGACTTGTTTGCGGGCCGACGGGGTCGGGCCGGCGAAGAAGAACATCGACGCGAGGTTCTGGACCGGTGCATGGTCCCCGGGGATCGCGCGATCGAGGAGTGCCGCGAGGCTCGCGTCGCGACCGGCACCGGCCGTGACGCTTGCGCCGATCGTGTAGACGCGCGCGTAGCGCGAATCGCTCGGTTTCGTCGAGTCGTCGGGTCGAGGTTGCGCCGGGGCGGCCTGCACGACGCAGGCGGCGACCACGAGCAGCGGGGCGAGTCGGATCATGGGCGGCATTCTACCCGAAGGTGACGCCGCCGGTCAGCGTGCCCCGATCGCCAGGTCCTTGAAGCGCGCCTCGCCGTCTTGCCGCCACCATGCGATCCAGTGCTCGTAGGACGTGTCGTCGGGGCGGTGATCCGTCAGGCGTTGGAGCGCCTTGTTCGCGCCTTCGCGCACGGACTCCTCCCGGTCGGCGAGGCGTTCGAGCAGCGCGGGAATCGCGCGATAGTCGCGGAGCGCGACGAGCGGCTCCATCGCCGCGACGCGAACGCGCGGGTCGCCGTGGTCGAGCAGCGTCTCGATCAACGGGAGCCCGATCGGGTCGGTGTAACCGCGCAGTGCGGCGAGCGACTGCGGATGGTCGATCGTCGCGACCAGTTCGTCGATGCGGAGCTGCGCCTGGATGCGCGAGATCTGACGTCGCGTGCGGTCGAATACGTCACCCGAGATCGCCAGGCCGGTGATGCGCTGGAGATCGTCGAGGGTCTGCGTCGCGTCCGGCACGCGCACGACGTTCTCGACCGACTCGAGTCGACCGCGCGCGAGCTTCTCGATCAGGATCCCGCACTCCATCCGTGCGAGGCTGAACGGGTAGGCCTTGCGGAGCACGTCGAAGCTCGCGAGCGCGACACTGAAGCGCCCCTGCGACACGAGTGACGCGTTCTTCTCCTGCAGCGCGGCGAGCGCGCTGCGCGCCATCCACTCGTAGGCGGCGAGGTAGGCGACGAGTCCGATGCCGAGCCCCCAGACCGCGGCGGTGCGGGTGCGCGTGCGGGTCTTCCGTCGCCGCGCGGCCACGCTCGCGTCGAGGTCGGCCCTCATCCGGATCGCCTCGGCGTGGGTCGGGCTGATGTCGAGGATCCGCTCGATCAGGTCACGCTGCCGCGTGACGTCGTCGCGTTTGGCCGCTTCTCGTGCGAGCGTGCCGTAGATCCGGATCGCATCGCGGGTCTGTCCGAGACGCACCTCGCAGTCGGCCCGGCCCTCGAGGAGCTGCGGGTCGCTCGGGTTGTGCTGCAGCAGCTCCAGGTAGATCGTCCGGGCGCGGTCGAGCTTGTCGTTCGCCTCGAGGAGGCGTGCGAGTTCGATGCCGTGGGCCGTGGCCTGCGTATGCAGATTGCGCGAGACGAGCAGCGTGTAGATCTCGGTGCGCAACGGCACGTCTTCGGGCACGTGGTCGGCCGCGGTGCGCAGCGCGACGGCGGCCTCCTCCGGCTCGTCGTTGTCGAAGTAGATGCAGGCGGCGTTCATGTGACAGCGTGCCGCCGATGCGGGGTCGCCGACCGCGATGTAGAGCGCGGCGAGGTCCGCGTGGAGGTGCGCCGCACCCGGCGTCGCGTCGATGACGCCGATCATGATCCGGATCGCCATCGCGTGGTCGCCGCGCTTGAGCGCCGCGCGGGACAGGCCGAGGCGATCCTCGATCGACACCGCGGCGATCCAGCCGGCCTGGACGAGTTCCGCCATCGCGCGGCAGACGGTGAACCGGTCGTCGGAGAGCGTGTCGATGATCGCGGTCACGTCGCGGCGTCCGTCGATCAGATCGTAGACCTCACGCGCCCGTGCCGCCTCGGGGAACGGCTCGACCGGTGCCTTCGCCTGGCGGTAGACGTCGCGGTAGTCGCGGATGAGTTGGTGGACGCGCGACCACTCGTCGGTTCGGCGCGCGGCCTCCATCAGGATCGGCTCGACGTCGAGTGCGAGCGCGGCGAGCATCTGCTCTTCGGGGAAGAGGTCGCGCGACGGAGGGTTGGCGACGAAGTCGAACTCGCCGTGCGTCCACGCGAACACCTCGTAGATGCGTCGGCGGATGCCGTCGGCCATCTCGGCGATGAACGCGCGGGACTCGTCGTCGCGACCACTGACCAGGGAGACGAGGCTTCGGTTGCTCGCGTGATGCGTCGGACGTTGTGCCTCGCCCGGCCAGGCGGCCATGCTGATCTCGCCGTCGCGGAAGTAGATGTGGCACCGCTCGCGCGGACCGGTCACGTGCAACGTGCCCGTCATGCGCGAGGCGCTGATGTTCTGGAAGATGTCGCCGAGACCGAGATCGGTCAGGCTGCCCGAGAATCCCACCGTGTACTTCCCTGCTCCTCTGATGCCGCGACGCGCCGCGAACATGCGGCGTCGCCGATACCCGGTTTTCCTATCGGAATAATCCGATCGAGGGACGCGTCTTCGATCGGTTTGGGTAAGTGCGGTCGACAGCGCGTGTTACGGCGATAGTTGCCAGGGTTGGAGGTCCGGGAGCGATCCGCTATTCTTTGCCTTGCTCGGATGGCGGCGTTTTCCGCGCACCGAGGGCCCGTCCCGGAGGATCTGCATGAGTGTTCAACAGGCGGTCGATGCACTGCGTGAGGTAGGGCGCACCGCCCGTGTGTATTGCTGCATGCCGGACGTCGAGGGGATCACGCCGCTGGCGCTCCTCGACCCGGAGCGCACGCGGGTCGTCGAGACCGACGAGCCGTTCACGCGGCGCGAAGGCATCTTCCGTCTGAACGAGATCGGGCTGTCGCCGCTGGATCACGACTGTCTCTACGGCGACGGGGTCTTCGAGGGCATCCTGATCTATCACGGCCAGGTGTTCACGCTGCGTGAGCACATGGAGCGGCTGGCGCAGTCGCTCGAGCGCACGCGGATCGAGCTGCCGGTGTCGCTGCCGGAGCTGACGTGGCGCGTGATGGAGACGATCCACGCCGTCGGGCTCGAGCCGAACGCGAACGCCTACATCCGACTCGTCGTCTCGCGTGGCATCGGGGATCTCGGCATCAACCCGGCGAAGTGCATCGGCGCGACGATCTACTGCATCGTCTCGTCGATCAAGCTCTACCCGCGCGAGGCCTACGAGCGCGGCATCAAGCTCGGGCTCACGAAGACGATCCGCCGCCCGGATCAGTCGACGATCGACCCGACGGTGAAGAGCCTCAACTACCTGAACAACGTGATGGCGCTGATGGAGGGCACGGCCGGCACCGACCTGATGGAGTCGCTGATGCTCAACCGGCAGGGCTTCGTCGCCGAGGCGACCGTCGACAACATCTTCGTGATCAACCGTGCCGACGGTTGGGAGTCCGACGCGTCGCGGGTGCGGATCCACACGCCGTCGGGCGCCTACTGCCTCAACGGCATCACGCGCGCGACGATCATGGAGCTCGCGGAGGCGATGGGATACACGGTCGTCGAGGATCCGCACCTGATGCCGATCGAGATGGTCGGGCCGGATCGCGAGGTCTTCATGACGGGCACCGGCGCAGGGGTGATGCCGATCACGCACGTGCACGGCGTCGCCGTCGGCGAGGGCAAGCCCGGACCGATCACGCGGACGCTCGTCGACGCCTACCGCGAGCGGATGGCGAACCCGGAGCACGGCCTCGCGGCGAACGCCGATCGCGAGGCGACGATGCGCTACATGGGGGCGTGATCCGATGCTCGTGCGTGTCGTTGCCCTCGTGTTGTTCGTCGCGGCCGCCGCCGGCGCGCAGCGCTACACCGATTCGTTCAACTACCCGTCCGGCACGACCGTGCCGAACTACTCGACCGAGTTCGGCGGAAACTGGTCGGTGACGACCGGGCAGGCCGCCGAGTCCGACATCACCGTCGGATGGCACTACCTCGTGCACGACACGATCCGCGATCGCGACTGCTGCGTCGAGGACACGGTCTACTACGCCTACCCGCTGAACATCGAGTTCGGTGGCCCGTGTGCGCGCACGATCGTCGACCAGGGGGGCACGCGGCTCACGACGTATCTCGCGAAGGCCCAGGACAACTGGCCGGGCGGCAGCGGCGCGTTCAACCGCGTCTTTCTGATGTTCTACCAGTCGCCGCTCGGGTTCGTCGGCCTGTCCACGCTCGACATCACGCCGTCTCCGATCGTCCGCACGCGACTGATCGTCACCGACGGCCCGTGGCCGAACGTGACGATCCTCGGCTACTTCGACACGAACATGGACGGCGTCTGGGATGCGCGGCTGACCGGCGTCAACGTGAACCTGTGGGGGGTCGCCGGCGGTGTGGGGCTCAGCGCGTTCGCGCGGACCTACCAGGACGACTTCCGCTACTTCGACGCGGTGCTGTGGGAGTCGACCGGCGGTCCCGGGCCGGGGTCGTCGGTGTTTCTGAACGCGCGGAGCGTTCCGCTCGCCGGATACGTCGCGGCATCGAGTCTGTCGAACGCGGGGTTTGCGCTCGGTGGCGTCACCGTTCCGCTGTCACCGGACCCGTTGATGCTCGCATCGCAGGCGCTGCCGGCGGTGTTCAAGAACTTCAGCGGGTTGCTCGACGAGACCGGCTCGGCGCAGCTCGAGATCGTCGTGCCGCAGGACAACCGTCTGATCGGCACGGTGGTCTACACCGCGTTCGCGTCGTTCGATCCTCAGGGCAAGCTGCTCGAGGTCTCCAACGACGCGCAGTTCCGCATCGGCGGGTAGACGCTATTCGTCGCTGCCGACGGTCGCGCGGATCCGGCGCACGCCCTTGGCGCTCGCCTCTTCCTTCTTGATCTTGAAGCGTCCGATGTCGCGCGTGTTCGCGACGTGCGGGCCGCCGCACAGCTCCATCGACACCTCGCCGATCGAGTAGACCTTCACGCGCTCGCCGTAGCGGTCGGCGAAGACACCGATCGCGCCCTTGGCCTTGGCGTCTTCGATGGGCATCTCCTCCCACGAGACGTCGAGGCCGGCCTCGATGCACTCGTTGACGACCCGCTCGACCTCGGCGACTTGCTCCGGCGTCATCTTCTCGGGGTGAGAGAAGTCGAACCGCAGCCGTGCGGGCGTGATGTTCGAGCCACGCTGGTAGACGTGGTCGCCGAGCACCTTGCGGAGGCCCGCCTGCAACAGGTGGGTCGCCGTGTGCAGGCGCACCGTTTGCTCGGAGTGGTCCTGCAGGCCGCTCTTGAACTTGCCCGCGTCGGCGGTGGACGCCTTCTGGTGCTTCGCGAACGCCTTGTCGTAGCCGTCCTGGTCCCAGACGAAGTCGCGCTCCTCGACGAGTTCCTTGATGACCTCCGGCGGGAAGCCCCACGTCGAGTAGAGGTCGAACGCCTTGCGGCCGGGGAACTGGTTCGAGCCGCCGCGCTCCATGCCCTTGCGGATACCGCCGAGCACCTTCTCGAACTCGCGCAGGCCGCGCTCGAGCGTCTTCGCGAACAGGCGCTCTTCGCCGGCGAGTTCCTCGAGGATCGTGTCGCGGTTGCGGCCGAGCTCGGGATACGCCTCGCCGTGGATGTCGATCACGAGCGCCGCGAGGGTCGGCGTGAACGGCTCGGAGCCGTCGATTCCGACCTTCGTGCCGAAGCGGACCATGCGCCGGATCAGTCGGCGGAGCACGTAGCCCGCCTCGAGGTTCGACGGTTGCACGCCGTCGGCGAGGATGAACGTCGCCGCGGTCGCGTGGTCGGCGAGGATGCGCTGGATACGCGTCGTCAGCTCGCCGGTCGCCATCTCGGCGACCTTCTCCATCAGCGGCGCGTAGACCTCGGTCTCGTAGACGTTGTCCTTGCCCTGCAGCACCGCCGCCGTGCGGACCGTGCCCATGCCGGTGTCGACGCACTTCGTCGCGAGCGGCTCGAACGTGCCGTCGGCCGTCTTGTTGTACTGCATGAAGACGTCGTTCCAGATCTCGCAGTAGCGGCCGCAGCTGCACGCGGGGCTGCAGTCGTCGCTACACGGCGCCTGATCACGGATGTAGAACATCTCGGTGTCGGGGCCGCACGGTCCGGTCTGGCCCGCCGGGCCCCACCAGTTGTGCTTGCGCCCGAGCCGGAAGATCCGCTCGGCCGGCATGCCCGCAGACTTCCAGATCTCGACCGCCTCATCGTCGGCGGGGATGCCCTCCTCGCCCTCGAACACGGTGACCGCGAGGCGCTCGACCGGGATGCCGAGCCACTCCGGCGACGTCAGGAACTCCCAGCTCCAGCGGATCGCGTCTTCCTTGAAGTAGTCGCCGAGGCTCCAGTTCCCGAGCATCTCGAAGAAGGTCAGGTGGTCCGCGTCGCCGACGTCCTCGATGTCGCCGGTGCGGATGCACTTCTGGTAGCTCGCGAGCCGCCTGCCCTCCGGGTGCTCCTGGCCGAGCAGATACGGCACCAGCGGGTGCATGCCGGCCGTCGTGAACAGCACCGTCGGATCGTTCTCCGGCACGAGCGACGCCGAAGCGATGTGCGCGTGCCCCTTCTGCTTGAAGAATTCGATGTATTTGCGTCGAACGTCGGCAACTCGCATGGTCTTCTTCCCGGGTGCTCAAGATTCCGCGAAACGATAGGCGGAACGTCCGAAGCGGTCCACCCCGGCCGCGTGCTGCGGCAAGTTCGAGGCAGCCTCGGCGCTCCGGCTCGGAGCTCTTTCGGGGCCTCCCCTCCGAACCCCTCCCCGCCGACGCCGGCACAGGCTGGGTGCGGCCGACGCCGACGGTGAGGGGCTCTCCGGGGAGGTGGGCGAGCGTTGTTTGCGTTTGGCGGGTCGGTCTTGCACCGTTTTTGGTGATGCGTGCGCTTGGCGGTGCGATGCTGCACCCGAGTCGCGTGATTGGCGGGGTCTCGTGCGCGTTCTGGTGCAACATCGCGCTGCCACCCGCAAGCATGCCGCGTGCATGGTGCAGAACCCGTGCGCCAAACGCATCCAAACCCAGCTCGGGCCGTCACCTCCCCCAAAGCCCTGTCATCGTCGACGTCGATCGCACCCTCGTGGCTCGGATCGATGTCGATGGGGACAGGGCGGAGGGGGAGGCCCCCAAAGCTCTCGATCCGGAGGCCGAGATTGCCCGGCGCGGGATGTGCATCGGTGGTAGGGTCGCGTGGATGAAGCTACTGACGACGCTACTCGCGCTGCTCGTCGTGTCCTGTGCGGGCCCGGCGAAACATCACACGTTCGACGTTCGGCCCGTGGCGGGTGACGCCGGGGACTGGCCGGCCGATGGGGCGGTGGACGTCGCCAGCTTCCTCTTCGACGTGCGCGTGGGCAGTGTGTCCGAGCAGGTGGGCGTCACGGTGCCGGTCGGGCACGGGTTCATCGCGCGAGCGGGCGGGGCGCTCATCGTCGGCACCGTGCATCCATACGGGTACGACTGGCTTCTCGACTGGCGGCTCGTTTACGGCGAGCCGGCCGTCGCGACGGCTTCGGGGCTGACTGCGGTCGGTCGAGGCGATCGTGCGCTCGTGTCGCTGCCGGTGGCGGGCGGCGTCCATGTCCGCGTCCGGCGCTCCCCGTCCGTGCCGGCGCACCCGACGACGACGTGGCCCGATCCGACGCCGCGTCCAGAGCAGTGGCCGACCCCATCGATGGTCGAGATCACGATTCGCGGCGGCGACAAGGAGCGCCGCGTTCGATTCGAGTCGGTCTCGGAGGCACGCGTGTTTCTCGGCAGCGACGTGCGCTGCGTGCGTGACTTCGACGTCGTCGATGTCCATCGTGGTCCGGTCATGCCGGTTCGGAGCTGCCTGCGCGCAGGACTCGAACTCCACGTCGTGACCGATCGCGACCGGCCGCGCGTCGCCTGGACACTCGGGTTGCTCGATCGCATCGACCGCTTCACGGGCGGGACGCCGCTGGGCGAATTTCACCTCGACCTGCCGAAGGGCATCGTCCGCAAGGGCACCGCACCGCTCGAGCCGGAGACCGTCACGTCCCGCGATCTCGGCGAGATCGACGGCGGTCGGCTCACCCTCGACGTGCGTTGGACGCCGGAGCGGTGACCGCGCTCACGCGTCCTCGGCGGCGATCTCCATCCGCGTGACGAGGCGCTGGACGAACGGGGCGAGCCGGTACTCGGTCGCGAAGAAGCGGTGGCCGGTTTCGGCGATGCGACGGCGTTCGTCGTCGGCCGCGAGGTAGCGCTCAATCGTCGCGACCATGCCGGTGGCGCTCGCCTCGACGTGGTGCTGGCCGGGCTTGAACGGAACACCGGCCGGCAGCGGTTCGCTCACGACGAAGCACTTGTTCGCGAGCGCCATCGCGAAGCGGTGGCCGGCGAGTTGCGCCTGCTCGGTCTGGCTGAAGCTGAGCTGGATCTTCGCGGACCGCAGGAAGCGCGCGCGACCGCGCCCCCACGCCTCGTTCGCGGGGTTCACGTCGAAGCGATCGCGGATCTCCGACCACAACTCGCGGCGGTGATCGCCGACGAAACGACCGAGAAACGCGACGTCGTATCGTGGCGCCGTCGGCTCCGCGTTCCAGTTCCAGCGCGGCGACCACGCAAACGGAAGCACGCCGGCCGGGTCGAGACCGAGTGCCTGCGCCTTCGCGAACAGCGCCTCGTGGCACTCGAAGACGAGGTCGCAAGCACCGAGGAACCCGGCGCCGCGCGCGTGCAATCCCTCCGCGAGCCCGGCCGGGTCGTCGGGATACTGCTCCGAGTTCACCGCCGCGTAGACGACCCCGTCCACCCGCTCGAACGGCTCGAGCCGATACGGTGCGAACGCGAGCACGCGATCACCCGGGCGCAGCACGCCCACTTCCTCGAACGTCTTCACCGGATGGAGAATCGCGGTGCGACCGACCGCCTCGAGCGCGTCGACGACACCGAGGACGTGCTCGCGGTAGACCTTGTAGGTCCGAAACGGGATCACGATCCGATACGCACCCGTCGGGGCGCGCCGTGCACGGCGCCGCGCCCGCGACGCTTCGAGGTAGAGCGGCGTTTCGATCCAGTGGCGCTGTGCGGCTTTCCGGATTCCCATCGTGACTCCGGTCAGTCGCGCGGTCGCGCGCGGTGGTCGTCCACGACGCGTTCGAAGTAATCGATCACTTCGTGCACGTAGTGGCGCTTCTCGAGGTAGGGCAACGGGAAGAAGCTGCGCTTGAACCCGTAGATGATGATGTCGCGGAGCTGCTTCAGGTTCAGGTTGAACGCGTCGACCGCGAGCATCAGCTCGTCGGTCATCGTCGTGCGCGAGACGAGCCGGTTGTCCGTGCAGATCGTCGCGCTCAGCCGGTGCTTGAGCATCTTGCCGAACGGGTGCTGCCGCATCGACTCGAGCTTCGGCATCGTCTGCATGTTGCTCGTCAGGCACACCTCGAGCGTGACCCGCCGGTCGCCGACGAACTGCACGAGTTGGTCGACGTAGCGCCGCCGGTCGGTCGCGTTCCGCAGTCGCGGATCGCGGATCGAGCGCGTGTCGAACAGGTGTGTGCCGTGACCGATCCGGTCGGCGTGCAGATCGGTGATCGCCTGGAAGATGCTCTCGGCGCCGTAGTCTTCGCCCGCGTGCACCGTCTTGCCGAGAAACGCCTGGTGCGCGACCTGATACGCGGCGCGGTGCGCGCTCGCGGGATTGCCCTTCTCGGCGCCGGCGAGGTCGAATCCGACGATCGGCAGGCCGGTCTCGCGCTTGATCTCGGTGACCGCACGGGCCAGCTCGAGCGACGCCATCCCGAAGACCTCGTTGCGCGGGGCGTGCTTGTGGGCGCGCAGGAAGCGGCCGAGGTCGCGCGAGTAGACCTCCTCGAAGAAGCGCATCGCGCAGACGATGATGCCGTAGTGAAACGGCGGCTCGTCGCCGCGGACGATCGCCGCGCGCTTGTTGAATCGCCGCGCGGCCCGCGCGAGACCCCGGTCGACCGCGACGAGCACCTCGCGCAACCCGAGCCCCTTCGTCGTGTGGAGCTGCGGCGCGAACCGCACCTCGATGTAGCGGACCCCCTCGGCCTGGTTGTCCTCGGCCAGCTCGCACGCGATCCGCTCGATGTCCTCCTTGTCCTGCATCACGGCCACCGTGTAGGCGAAGCCGCGCAGGTAGTCGGGCAGGTTGCGGTAGTTGCGTTTAAAAACCGTGCGCAGCAGTCCGCTCTCGCTCGTCGACGGGAGGTCGACGCCGCGTTGCCGCGCGAGCTCGATCAGCGTCGGCAGACGCAACGACCCGTCGAGGTGCAGGTGCACGTCGGTCTTCGGAAGCGCTTCGACGAGCGCGCGATCGATCACTGCCGCGGTCATGCCGGGCAGAATACCACACCGACTACGCGTCGACTATCGGCACGCGCGCGTCGCGCAACTCCTGCGCCGCTCGCTCCGGCGTGATCGGGTTGACCAGCAGGCCGACGCTCCACTCGAAGCCGTCGATCCGCGGGAGACGCGGCGTCAGCTCGACCGACCAGCGCATCGCCGCGACGACCTCCGCCGGCGTGCCGATCGACCGGTAGGCGATGGGCGCGTTCGGGTTCGGCGCGGTCTGCAGCACGATGTTGTAGTCGACGTCGCCGAGCACCGCCCGGAGCCGCGCGATCGCGTCGCGCAGCGTGCTCGCGAACGCACCGACGTCGTCGTCGGTGAGGTCGACGAAACGGGCGGCGTCGCGAAGCGGGTGAATCGCCAGTTCGTACGGGTAGGCCGAGCCGTAGGGCGCGATCACCGCGAACGCCCGGTTCCTGGCGACGACGCGTTCGCCGGCCTCCAGCTCCCGGTCGAGGATCTCGCTCGCGAGCGACCGGCCGTGCGCGCGCCGATGGGCGACTGCCAGCTCCACCCGGCGCCGCACGAGATCGGGCAAGAACGGCAGGGCGAGGAGCTGCGAGTGCGGGTGGGCGAGGCTCTGGCCGGCGCGCGCGCCGACGTTGCGATACCACCACGCGTAGGCGTGTTCGGGTGCTCGCTCCAGCGTGGTGAGGCGCTCGCGGATCGCCCGGACCGCGCGGTGCGCAACCGCGTCGGGATAGCGGTCGAGCGTCAGATCGTGCGTGGGGGTCTCGATGACGACCTCGTGGCGGCCGACGGGATCGAGCCGCGCGTGGCCGTCGCGGTCCTCGCGCGCCGGCCGGCGGACCGGCTCGCAGACCGGGTAGCGGTTCGTGACGATCCGGAGCGCCCAGCCCGGCGCGTTCGCAGCCCGATCGGGCGGCCCGACCGCGAGCACTTCCGGCGTCGTCTCGGCCTCGTTGCCCGGGCAGAACGGGCACGGCCCGTCGGCCGGCCCGGCGTCGAGGTCGGTCGGCCGGGCGGCGCGGCCCGGTGCGACCGCGACCCAGCGGCCACGGTGCGGATCGTATCGGAACTCGCTCATCGCGGAACCGAGTGTAGCAGCCGCCGCGCCTACAGCGACGGGTTGACCATGCCCAGCTCGACGTAGTCGCCCTCGGCCGCCTCGGCGGCTCGTCGCGCGAGCACCTCGGCCACGGCTGCCTGCACGTTCTTCGCCGCGGCGCCGAACGTCTCGAGCGTCTGGAGCGCGCGTTCGCGCAGATCCTCTGCCGGGTCCTCGAGCACGACGCGCGCGAGCGCGTCGATGACGAGCGGGTCCGGGAAGTTCTGCAGGGCGTCGATCGTCGTCTTGCGAACGCTCGGCTCCGGTGCCTTGAGCAGCGGCACGAGCACGCCGATCGCCTTCGGATTGCCGAGCTTCGCGAGCGCGCTGATGACCGCGAGGCGGACCTCGCCGTCGTCGACCATGCGGATCAACGAGTCGAGCACCTCCGGGCGCGGGTAGCGTGCGAGTTCGTCGACCGCGACGATGCGGACCCACCAGTCGTCGTCGCTGTGCAGGACGTCGAGCAGGTGCGGGATCACCTGTTGGTTCTTGCCGTCGGAGGCGAGCAGGATCGCGCCGACCTTGATCTCGGACGGTCCCTCGTGAAGCAGCTCGACGAGCGTCTGGAGCACGTCGCGCCCGACGCCGAGGAACGTCTCACGGCAGCGGTCTCGCACCCAGTGGGCGACGCCCTGGCTGAAGACGATGAACGAGCGGATCACCTGCTTGCGGTTCGGAATCTCACGCAGGAGCTTCACCGCGGCGTTGCGCACGATTTCGCTGTCGTCGCCGAGCATCGGGAGCACGCGCTCCTCGAGCCTGGCGGACGGGTCGCGCGCGAGTTTCGCGAGCGCGGCGACCATCCGCGACTGCATCCGCGTCGACTCGTGCGGCAGTCGTTCGAGGAACGCTTCCGTCAGATCCGGCGTCGGGTGCTCCGAGAGCGTCTCGATCGCGAGCTGTCGCACGGCGAGGTCGTCCGCGTCGAGCTGGTTCTGCAGCAGCAGCCGGACCGTCGGGTCCATCGGCTTGAGGCTCAGCTGCTTGACCGCCCGCAGCCGGATCGTCGCGTCCGGGTCGCGGAGGGCCGCCTTCAGGTGGCCGAGGAAGTCGTTGAAGCCGTCGTAGCACGCGATGATGTCGAGCGCCGCGGTGCGTTGTTCGACGCCCTTGGCGTGCAGCAACGGGCCGACACGCGACACGACTCGCGTCGGCTCGAGCTGGATCATCGTCATCGCGATCTCCTGCGCGATCGACGACGGCTTGCCGATCATCTCGCGCACGAGCGCGTCGCCGACGTCGTCACCCCCGACGCGGCGGATGTGCGTCTGCCCGCACTCCCGTACCATCGGCTCCGGGTGCCCGAGCATCCACGCGATGTGTCGCGCCTTCAGCCCCGGCATCAGCAGGATGTGCTGGAGGAGTTCCGCGCACTCGGTGTGGTCCTTGTAGTCGCGGTTCTGGACGCGCCGGATCAGGTCCGCCGGCTTGTCCGACTTGCCGAAGATCGCCACGACTCGTCTCCTCTCGCGTACGGGTTGTGCCGGTGATCGACCCGGCGCTCGAGTTCGAGTTCACCGAGGTCCGACGTGTCCTCGCCGGCCTTGGCGCGGAGGCGGTCGATCTCCTGGGAGATCACGGCGGCCTCGGTCGCGTAGCCGCGCGCGGTGTCTTCGTTGACGACGCCGCGCTCGTAGAGCTCGATGATGTGCTGATCGAACGTCTGCATGCCGAAGTTTCGACCCTCGGTCAGCACCTGGTAGAACGAGCGCCCCTGGGACTCGCCGAGTCGGATCAGCTCACGCGTGCGCATGTTCGCGAGCATCACCTCGGCCGCGACCACGCGACCGGGTCGATCGTCGCGCGGCAACAGGCGCTGGCCGATGATGCATTTGAGCGTCTCCGCGAGGCGCATCCGGATGAACGGCACGTCGGCCTGGTCGAACATGCCGGTGATCCGGCTGATCGCCCGGCCGGCGTCGAGCGTGTGCAGCGTGCTGAACACGAGGTGCCCGGTCTCGGCCGCCTTGATCGCGATCTCGACGGACTCGCGGTCGCGCATTTCGCCGAGCATGATCACGTGCGGCGACTGGCGCATCGCGGCGCGCAGTCCCTCGCGGAAGCAGCTGAAGTCGGTGCCGTACTCGCGCTGGTTGACGGTCGCGCGCCCGTGCTTGTGCACGAACTCGACCGGGTCCTCGAGCGTGATCACGTGCACCGGGCGGGTCCGGTTGATCTCCGCGACGATCGACGCGAGCGTCGTCGACTTGCCGGAGCCGGTGCTGCCGGTCACGAGCACGAGCCCGTTCTTGAGCTGCGCGAGTTCGTTGATCGACTCCGGCATGCCGAGGTCGACCAGCTCGGGCACCACTTGCTTCACGACACGCGTGACGATGCTCAACCGGTTGTTCACCCGGAAGATGTTCACCCGCAAGCGGATGTTGTTGCCGACGATGTGCGAGCAATCGCACGCGCCTTCGGCGTCCAGGCGAGCGCGCTGCTCGGCGGAGTCGCCGAGGATCGCGTCGGCGATCGCCTCGGTCTGCTCCGGCGTGAGCGGCTCCTTCAGCTCGTCGACCTCGACCGTCTGCAGCTCGCCGTGCAGTTCGAGCTGCGGCGCGCGGCCGGGCGTGCAGTTCGTCCCGGTCGCCTCGTCATCGCAGTTCAGAAGGTCCGAGATGATGCGATCAGCGCCGGCCATGACCGATTCCGTCTCGGCCGCGGGAACGGCCGGCCGCGTGCCGGTCGCTGCGCTGCGGGCTGCCGAACGCCGGACCCGGCTCGTTCTTCTTCGGCTCGAGCATCTCGGCGTACTCCTCCGGGATCGTCTTCAGGTGCTTGATGAAGCGCTCCTTGTCCAAGCACTTCTCGAACGCCTCTTCCGGAGAGATCAGCCGGCGGGTCAGCAGGCTGTCGATCGCGTCGTCGAGCGTCTGCATGCCGAGCCGCTTGCCGGTCTGCATCATCGACGAGAGCTGGTGGGTCTTGTTCTCGCGGATCAGGTTCGACACCGCCGACGTGCCGACGAGCACCTCGAGCGCGGCGATACGCGACGGCACGTCGATGCGCTTGAACAGCGTCTGGGCGATCACGCCCTTCAGGCTCTCCGACAGCGTCGAGCGGACCTGCTCCTGCGCATCGGTCGGGAAGATGTCGATCACGCGGTCGATCGTCTTCGTCGCACTCGGCGTGTGCAGGGTCGCGAACACGAGGTGACCGGTGGCCGCCGCTTCCAGCGCGAGGCGGACCGTCTCGAGGTCACGCATTTCCCCGACCATGATCACGTCGGGGTCTTCACGCAGCGCGCCGCGCAGCGCGGCGTTGAACGACTTCGTGTGCGGGCCCACCTCGCGGTGGTTGACGATGCAGTTGATGCTCGGGTGTTTGAACTCGATCGGGTCCTCGATCGTCACGATGTGGTCGCGCCGATTCTTGTTCGCGTAGTCGACGATCGCCGCGAGCGTCGTCGACTTTCCGCTGCCGGTCGGACCGGTGACGAGGACGAGCCCCTTCTCCATCATCGCGAAGCGGCGCGCGATCTGCGGCAGCCCGAGCTGCTCGATCGTCATGATCTTCGTCGGGATCTGGCGGAACACCGCGCTCACGCCGTTGGCCTGGCGGAAGTAGTTCGCGCGGAATCGGCCGATGCCCTCGAGTTCATAGGCGAGGTCGACGTCGCCGGTGTCCATGAACTCTTTGATCTTCGCCTCGGGCGAGATCTCGATCAGCATGTCGAGCAGCTCCTCGGAGCTGAACTCGCGGTATTTGATCGGCTCGAGGTCGCCTCGGATGCGCAGGCACGGCGTCGTGCCCGACGCGAGGTGCAAGTCGGACGCACCCTGTGCGTTCATGAGCCGAAAGAATGCGTCGATGCGCGCCATGCGATCCCCCTCCACTGCAACGGCCGCCCTCGGACGTTTCGGCATTGGATCGCGGCGGGTTGAGGATTAGGGCGGCAGGACCTCGTCGACCGGCCCCTCGGCGGCGATGCGCCCGCCTTCGAGTCGGAGCGCTCGCGTGCAGACGCGACGGATCGAATCGAGATCGTGCGTCGCCATGATCAGCGAGCCGGGCAGCTCACGGAGGATGCCGAGCAGGCGCGCGCGGCCGTCCTGGTCGAGGTTCGCGGTCGGCTCGTCGAGCAGCAGCACCGGCGGCTCCATCGCGAGCACGGTCGCGAGGGCCGCGAGGCGTTGCTGTCCGCCGGACAGTCGCAGCCCGTTCTGCTCGGCGAGGTCGCCGATCCCGAGGCGTTCGAGCTGTCGACGCGCCGTCTCCGCGGCCTCGGCCGGCGATTGGCCGAGGTTCTGGGGGCCGAACGCGACGTCCTCGAGGACGGTCGGCATGAACAGCATGTCGTCGGCGCTCTGGAACACGATGCCGACGTGCGCGCCGTCCGGCTCGCTTTCGGGCAGTGCTTCGCCGTCGAGCACGCGCGTTCCGGATGCCGGCAGCAGGCCCGCGAGGGCGAGGAGCAGCGTGGTCTTGCCCGCGCCGTTCGGGCCGACCAGCCCGAGGCGTTCGCCGCTCTCGAGACGAAACGACAGCCGGTCCAGGATCGGTGGGCGGTCGGGATACGCGAACGTCAGGTCTGTCGTGATCAGCTCGGCGTCGTGTCCGTGTTCGTGCGTCACGAGAGCCTCCCGCTCGAGCGCGCCCAGACGGCGGCCGCGACGACGCCGACCGCGACCGAACCGAGCAGCGCGTCGCGCCAGCCGTAGTGGGTGCGCGCTCGGATCGGGTTGGGCAGCCGGCCGGCGAACCCACGGGCGCGCATCGCGAGGGCGACGCGGTCGCCGCGCCGGAGCGACCGGACGAGCACGCTGACGACCGAGCCGCCCATCTGCCGCATGCGTGCGTGCAGACCGGCGCGATTGAGGCCGCGGGCGTTCGCCGCCAGGCGCACCCGGTCCCACTCCTCTTTCAGCGTGCCGACGAACGCGGCCGTCACGTAGGTCGTGGCGACCGCACCGGCCGGGAAGCGCGCGCGTTGCAGCGTGCGCGCGATGCCGTGCGCACCGACGCGTTCACCCCATGCGATGCCGAGCAGTGCCGCGCCGACGGTCTTGCACACGAACGTCGCAGCGAACAGGATGCCGAGCGGCAACTCCAGTCCGAGCGCGGTGCCGCGTGCGTCGAGTCCGCCGCGCACGCCTTCGAGCAGGGCGAGAAACGCGATGAACGGGCCGATCAGGAGCGCCCGGCGCACGACGACCCCGAGGCGGCCGTGCTCGGTGAGCGCCCACGCACCCGCCGCCGCGAGCATGCACGCGACGACGGCCGCGCCGAGCGCGTTCGGCGGCACCGTCGCGATCGCGATCGCCGCACCGATCGTCGCCGCCGCGAGAAACCGGTAGGGGGGGTGCGTCATCGTCACGCGGGTTTTCTCCGCAGTCGCCGCAGCAGCGCGAACAACACGACGATCACGCCGATGCCGATCGTCGCGGTCAACCACTTCGGCATCGTGCGGAGGCGTTCGAGCAGGGTCGGCGCGCGCCCCGCTTCGGTGATCAGGTCGCGCACACGTCCGTCGAGCTGGTGCGGGCGGAGCGAGAACCGCTCGTCGATCCGGTGGCCGGCTCCGTCGTCGATGCGAAACGCGTAGTCGCCCGGCTCGAGGCGGAGCCGAACGAAGCCGTTCGCGTCGGTCGTGCCGCCGCCGACCGCGTCCCCGTTCGGGCGCGTGACGGCCACCGTCGCATCGACCATCGGGCCGCCGCCGGAATAGAAACCGCCGATGCGGATCTGTCCGTCGGTCGTCGTCTCCACCGAGTATTCGACACCGTGGACGAAGGCGAGGAACAGCGCCGCGCACGCCGCGATGCGGATCACGCCGGTGCCTCGCCGGCGGCGGCGCGCATCGGTGCATCGAGCGGGGCGGCGTCGCGCGTGCGCGGCAGCAACTCGGGGAACGAGCGGTGGAGCGTGCCGATCGCGACGGCCGTGACGATGCCCTCGAGCGCCGCGGTCGCGAGCCACGCCGGGAGCGCGACCGCGAGCACGAGCGGTGCACCGACCGCGAGCAACTCCGCGACGACCGCCCCGACGACGACCGCGATCGCCGTGAAGCCTGCGGCAAACGCCGCGACGGCGGTGCGCCCGTCGGTCGCGTTTGCCGGTCGCAATGCGAACACCGCCCGCCCGGCGAGCGCGCCCGCCGAGAGGTTGAGCGCATTGAGTCCGATCGCCGCGATGCCGCCGTGCCCGAACATCACCGCCTGCAGCCCGAGCGCGATCGGCCCGACCAGCCAGATCCGGCGGCCCAGCAGGATGCCGGCCAGCCCGTAGAGCCCGAGGTGGACCGACGTCGGCGGGATCGTCACGTGCACGAGCGACGCGACGAACACGAAGGCGGTGATCATCCCGGTGCGCGTCGTCTCCTCGGCGCTCATCGCGCGCCCGCCCGCGACGAGGCCCACGCCCGAGATCACCCCGCCGGCGACGACGAGCGCCACGCCGGTCGGTGTCGGGAGGAAGTAGGCGTCGGGCAAGTGCATCGCCCCATGATACGAGTCGCTCGACCGGTCGTCGCCTCCCTTTCTCCCGTCCCTTTCTCCGCGGGCCGGCTCGAAGCGCGGACCACCGGCTGCTACGATGGAACCCGGTTCCACTGGTCCGCCGCTCGAGGTCTCGCCGATGCGTCCGCTCGTGATTCTCTGCGTCCTCGTCGTGGTCGGCACCACGCTCCGCATGGTCGACTTCGACCAGCCGTGGCACAACGAGGCGCATACGCAGGGCCTGAAGGGGTTCGGCGGCGCCCTGTACGGCAACATCGGCCGCAATCACGTCCGCTACGGCTACGTCGCGACGCGCGGAGCGATGGTCAACTGCGGCGGGCAGCGCACGGTCGCTGAACTCGCGAACCACCGCTACGTGAACCACCCGCCGCTCGTCGGCATTCTGCTCAGCCTGAGTTTTCACTCATTCGGCGTGTCGGAGACGAGCGCCCGCGCGGTGCCGATCGTCGCCTCGGTGCTCGCGATGATCGTGCTCTTCTTCGCGGTGCGTGCCGCGGCCGGCGTCGTGATCGCGCTGCTCGCGACCGCGTTCTTCGCGACGATGCCGATGGCGGTCTACTACGGTGGGTTCGTCGAGGTGCAGGGCAGTCAGGTCATGCTCGCGGTGATCGCGATCGCCGCGATCTACTTTCGCTGGCACGAGACCCGCCGCCGGGCGTGGCTCGTCGGGCTGTTCGCGGCGGTCGTCGTCGGTGCGTTTCTCGACTGGCCGGTCTACCTGCTCGCGGTCGCGCTTTGGCTGCACCACCTCGTCGCGCCGGGAACGCACGGCCGGCGCCGTGCGATCTGGCTCGGGCTGCCGATGGTCGCGATCCTCTGCTTCGCCGCGAACGTCGCGTACGCGTCGCTGCTGTCCGGGGGGATCGGGCAGTTGCTGCTCGCATTCACGCTCGAGAACCAGGGTGCGTCGGCCGATGCTGCGGGGTGGGGCGCGTGGTGGGACGCGAACCGCGGCTATGCCCTCGGGATGTACGGCGCGCCGGTGCTCGCGCTCGCCGGGCTCGCGCTCCTCGGGTCGGCGATCGCGTCGTTGTCGCGGCGTGTGGTGCCCGGTGCGGCGCTCGCATTCGTGTTCATCGCGACGGGGTTGCTCTATTCGACGATCTTCCGCAAGGGCGCGATTCTCCACGAATACTGGTCACAGCACCTGAGCCCCGGGCTGGCGATCGCGGCGGCGATCGCCGTGTGGGCCGCGGCCCGCGCGTTCGGCACCGGGCGCGGTCGCATCGTCGCGGCGGCCGTCGGCGGGGTCGCGCTCGCCGGTTGGCTCGGATGGGAGTCGTGGCAGCGCTACGAACCGCGGATCGAGCGCGAGTCGTCCTACTACGTCCGCGCGGGGGCGGCGCTTCGCGACGCGAGCGCGCCCGAGGAGGTCGTCACGATCGTCGGCAATCTCGGCGAGCAACCGATCTACACGTTCTACGCGGACCGGACGATCCACCTGGTCGACGCCCGCGTCGCATTCGAGTCGGGCGACCTGCCGGCGCGGATCCGTGGGCGGTGGGTCGCGATCCCGCGCTCGCTCACCGATCATCCGATCTGGCACGACGAACTCGTGTTCGAGCCGGTGCGCAAGCACTTCGAGGATCTGCTCGGCCACGTCGCCGAGCCGACGGTCGCCGGGCCGTTGCTGCTCTACCGCGTGCCTGCGGCACCGCCGACCCGTTGAGTTACGGCGTCGGCCGCGGTGCGACGAGAAGCGCTTCGCGGACGCGCGCGTTCGGGCTCAGCGCGTAGCGATAGGCGCGTGTCGCGGTCTGGACGCGGCGGCCGTGACGACGGAGCAGTCGCCGGAGCGCGGCGATCGACGGCGTGCCCTCGCTGCGGTAGGAGACGACGAGGTGCGCTCGTGCGAAGTGGCCGAACAGCGCGTCGAACGCGCCCTCGATTCGCGCCGGGTCGCACCACGGCGAGGATTCGTGACGAATCGGGCGGTGTTTGCGGCGCGCGTCGACGAGTCCCGGCCACGCGTCGTAGCGGCACAGGCCCTCGAGGAAGTGGTAGTAGTCGAGGTAGTCGACACCGGTGCCGCGCGCGCTCACGTACGGCGGATCGACGTAGACGAGGTCGACCGCGGGATCGGCGGCCGCCGCGTCGCGTCGGGTCGCGCGGTTGCGCCGCCCGTTGGAGAACACCGCCGCGTTCGCCTCGTCGACCGCACGGAGGAAGTGTGTCGCGAACGGCGTCTCCCACGTCGTCTTGTTGCCGAACGAGCGCGGGACGTCGCGCGTGCGCATCGCGAGATTCGCGCGGTGAAACAGGTTGTAGGGTCGCTTCGCGAGGCACGCCTGAAAGAGCGCGAATCGGGCGACGTCCCGCCGGAAGCCGCGCGGCAACGCGTCGATGTTCTGCACGACGCGATCGATCCACCGGTTCTCGGCGCGCGGGAAGAAGAGCCCGTCGAAGGTGCGTGCGACGACGTCGTCGTAGTCGCGACCGGGCGTCCGACGGAGGAGTGCTGCCGCGGCGTCGGGCTCGAGCCGCGTCGCGCTGTTCGCGATCAGCGCGCGTCCGACGACGTGATTGAATCGGTGGGCATCGTTGTAGGTGACCGTCTTGCCCATCGACTTGAGCAGGTAGGCGACCGCGCCGGTGCCACCGAACGCGTCGAGCGCGGTGTCGAACTCGAGCCGCGCGAACACGTCGGCGAGTGCCGGGAGGAGCTTGCGCTTGCTGCCCTGGTAGCGCGTGCGCGGGAAGTGCGCGATCCGGTCGCCGACGACGCTCACAGGTGCGCGACCACCTCGTCGAGCGTGTTCACCGCGGGCGTCCAGTCCCCCGGATACGCGCCGCGGAGCCAGATCGCGCGCATGCCGAGCGCTGCGGCCGGGCGTGCGTCCGCGTCGACCTTGTCGCCGACCATCACGCTGTGCGTCGCGCGCGCGCCGAGTCGATCGAGCGCGTGCAGGAACGGCGCGGGGGATGGTTTGCGCTCGGGAACGGTCTCGCCGGCGATCACAATCGCGTCGAAGCAGTCCGCGAGGCCGGACGCGGCGATGCGCGCGTGCTTGTCCCGGCCGTCGCCATCGGTGTCGGTGACGAGGGCGACCGGAATGGACGCGTTGCGGCAGTGTTCGAGCAGCGCGATCGCGCCGGCCATCGGCCGCGTGTGCTCGACGATGCCGTCCCAGAAGCGACGCTCGCACGCGTCGTCGCCGAGGAGGGCGGCGCGATCGTAGTCACCGGCGAGCGATCGCTCCCGATCGAGGCGTGCGAGACGATCGAGGGTCGCTTCGTCGGCGTCGGGGCGTGCGTGCGCGAACGCGGCCCGGCGGTCGAACGTGATCACCGTGCCGTCGTAGTCGAGCAGGAGGGCGTCGGGGCGAGCGGGCATCGCCGGCGATTGTAACGATCCCGACGGTTGGGCGTCGACCGGCGATGGGGGTAGAATGACCGCGTGTTACGGATCCCTGCACTGCTCCTCGCGGCCACACTCGCCCTCGCCCTGCACGTCGGCGCGCAGGCCGATGTATTCGCACGAGCCGATGCGGCGCTCGATCGCGGTGACGCCGGCGTCGCGCGGGCGTTGATCGACGACGCGCTCGCGGGTGCGCGGGGCGCCGACCGCGTCCCGTTGTTGCGCCACCGCGGCTACATCGAGGTGCTGATGCGCCGGTATGGCGATGCGACAGCGACCTTTCGCGAGGTGCTCCGGCTCGCCCCGGACGACGCCTACTCGCGGGTCGAACTCGCCGCGCGGCTCGCCGCCGACGGGCGCTTCGACGAGGCGTCGCGCGTCCTCGCCGCCGCGCCGCAGACCGACGACGTCACCGCCGCCCGCGCCGCGCTCGCCGAGGGGGAGCGCCTGCGAGCCGAGGTGCTCGCGAAGGTCGACGCCGGCCACCGCACGATCGGGTGGCTCGCCGCGGCGGCGGCAGGTCTCCTCGCGGCACTCGCGGTGCTGTGGATTCGCCTTACCCGCGGAGCGAGTGCCTGACCCGCGGAGCGAGTAGCTGATCCGACCGCGCCGCGCGCGATCAGAACTGGATCGCGACGCCGTGGATGCCCATCCCGGAACCGAAGCCGATCACGAGGCAACGCTCGTCCGGTTGGATGTGCAGGCGGTTCGCGGTGACCTCGTCCGGGCCGTCGAGACACGTCGCGAGCCCGTAGGCGGTCGAGCCCGAACTCGCGTTGCCGATGTCGCTGATGCCGTTGTAGGACGCGATCTCACCGTCGTAGATCTTCGCGACCATCTCGGGGAAGAACTTCAGGATGTTGTAGTTCGCTTGGTGCAGGATCAGCGTGAGGCGTGGCCCGCCGGTCCAGCCGGCGCGCGCGAGCAGGTTCTTGATCGACGTGCCGACGTGGCGGCGCACGAACTTCACGACGTTCGGGCCGTAGGGCATCAACATGTGGCCGATGTCGGAGCCGTGCCCCGGCGCGTGGTGCTCCTTGATCATCTCGATCGGGTCGACATCCCCGGCGACGCCGCGGGTGAGGTGCGCCGAGTCGGTCGCGACCATCGTGCCCGGCTGGCCGGGCTCGCCCGGCACCCAGACGCTCGCGCCGGCCGCGTCTCCCCACAGGTCGAAGTTGATGTCGTCCTTCGGCGTGATGCGCGTCATCACGTCCGAGCCGATCGTCAGGTAGGCGCCGGGACGCACCTGCATCAGGTCGTGCACCTTCTGCAGCTGTTGCACGTAGCCGGAGCACGCGGACGAGCAATCCTCGGCATAGCCGTCGGTGAGCGTGATGCCGTGCGCGTGCTGGATGCGTTGCGCGATCGCGGGATACGCGGCGCGGCGGTGCACGGCGTGCACGAAGATCCCGCGCCACGGCATGTCGTCGGGCAGGTTCGCACGGCGGATCGCTTCGCCGGCGACCTCGATCGCCATGTCGTCGGCATACTCGTCGTCGGCGACGACGCGGCGCGTCTCGATGCCGGTCGTCTTGAGCACGGACTCCGGCGTCATCGTGCGCCGCTTCACGATCTCGCAGTTCGGGCCGTAGAAGTTGAAGACGCGCTCGCCGGTCTCCGGGTCGATCGCGCCGTGGCGCTCGACCAACTCGGCGTTATCGAGGGTGCCCGTCGGGACGTATTTGCCCCATCCGGCCAGACGTGCCGCGATCTGATTCATGCTGTTCGATCCTGCCACGAGAGTGCGCGATCGTGATCCTCGCCCGCGAGAACTATAAGCGGGAGGATGACGTCGAGCCAACCGGATTCTCAGAGGGGCGGCTGCATCGGTCGTTCGACGACCCACGTCGCCATACAGCGCTGATCGTGGACGTTGGTCGTCTTGATCGGATCGGCGAGAACGCCGCCCAAGCGCGTCGTTTCGCGTTCGAGGCGGTCGGTGTCGACGAGGTAGCGCTCGCTCTGGTCCGGCAGTCGATACCGACCGTCGCCTCGCGCTTCCAGCCGTGATTCGAGCCCGCTCGCCGACGCGAGCCGCGCGAACAGGAGCCCGCCCGGCTTCACGAGCGACCACGTCGCGTCGAGCATCCGCCGGAACTCGTCGTCGTCGCGCGCGAAGTGAAACGTCGCGTTCGCGATCACCGCGTCGAACGGTTCGGGGCCGGAGAACGCGAACGCCTCGACGTCCGCGACGGTCGCGTTCGTCTCCGGCAGAGACGGTGCGAGCTGCGCGTAGAGCTTCCGCACGGTCGCGATCGCTTCGTCGCTCGTGTCGATCGCGTGGATGTCGAAGCCGTTGCGCAGGAAGTAGGTCAGGTTGCGACCGCTGCCGCAGCCGACGTCGAGCACGCGCGGGCGCTGGTCGAAGCGCCCCCGTGCGATCTGGTCGAACAGGTAGACGTCGATGTTGCCGAATCGGGCGAAGACGTCTTCGGACGGCGCCGTCGGCATCGCGCTAACCGATCGCGGCCTTCATCGCCTCGCCCATTTCGGCGGGGCTCTTCGCGACGACGATCCCCGCGGCCTGCATCGCGGCGATCTTGTCGGCTGCGGTACCCTTGCCGCCGGCGATGATCGCACCGGCGTGGCCCATCCGCTTGCCCGGAGGCGCCGTTTGCCCGGCGATGAAGCCCGCGACCGGCTTCGTCATGTGGTTCTTCACGTACTCGGCGGCCTCTTCTTCGGCGCTGCCGCCGATCTCGCCGATCATGATCACCGCTTCGGTCGCCGGGTCCTCGTTGAACAGCTTCATCATGTCGACGAAGTTCGAGCCCGGAATCGGGTCGCCGCCGATGCCGACACACGTCGACTGGCCGAGGTCGAGTGCGGTGAGTTGCGCGACCGCCTCGTAGGTCAGCGTGCCCGAGCGGCTGATCAGGCCGATCGATCCCGGCTTGTGGATCGGGGCGGGCATGATGCCGATCTTGCACTGACCGGGCGTGATCACGCCGGGGCAGTTCGGGCCGATCATCCGGGTGCCGGCCGCGTCGAGTGCCGCCTTCACCTGAATCATGTCGATCGTCGGGATGCCTTCGGTGATCGTGATGATCAGCGGCACGCCGGCGTCGATCGCCTCGAAGATCGCGTCGGCCGCGAAGGCCGGCGGCACGAAGATCGCGGCCGCGTTCGCGCCGGTCTTTTCGACCGCGTCGTGCACGGTGTTGAAGACCGGGATGCCCTCGTGGGTCTGGCCGCCCTTGCCGGGGGTCACGCCGGCGACGACGTTGCTGCCGTATTCCACCATCTGCGCGGTGTGGAACGACCCCTCGCTGCCGGTGATGCCCTGCACGACGATGCGGGTGTCGTTGTCGATGAGGATGCTCATTGTTCTTCGCCCTTAGCCGAGTGCCGCGACGACCTTCTCGGCCGCATCGCTCATGCCCTTGGCGACGATGAAGTCGATCGGCGCCTCCTCCAGCATCTTCGACGCCTCTTCGGCGTTCGTCCCCTCGAGCCGCACGACGACCGGCACGCTCACGTCGATCGACTCGAGCGCGTCGATCACGCCGGCCGCGACGCGGTCGCAACGGACGATGCCGCCGAAGATGTTGATCAGCACCGCCTTGACGTTCGGGTCGGTCGTCAGGATGCGGAACGCGTTGGCGACCTTCTCCGCGTTCGTGCCACCGCCGACGTCGAGGAAGTTCGCCGGCTCCGCGCCCGCGAGCTTGATGATGTCCATCGTCGCCATCGCGAGGCCGGCGCCGTTGACCATGCACGCGACCGTGCCGTCGAGCTTGATGTAGTTGAGGTCGTACTTCGACGCCTCGGTCTCGAGCGGCTCCTCCTCGTCGAGGTCGCGCAGCTCGGCGATGTCCTTGTGGCGATACATCGCGTTGTCGTCGAACGTCATCTTCGCGTCGAGCGCGACGACGTTCTCGTCGCCGGTGATCACGAGCGGGTTGATCTCGGCGAGGCTCGCGTCGTTCGCGACGAACGCCGCGTAGAGCTTCATCACGAAGCCGGCGAACTTGTTCGCGAGTTTGCCCTCGAGCCCGAGCGCGTAGGCGAGCTGGCGTGCCTTGAACGGGCGCAGGCCGAACTCGGGCGACGCCCACACCTTCTTGATCGCGTCGGGGTTCTCCTCGGCGACGGTCTCGATCTCGACGCCGCCCTCGGTGCTCGCCATCACGCACAACGAGCGCGTCGCGCGGTCGAGCGTGATACCGAGGTAGAGTTCGCGCGCGATCGCGAGCCCCTCCTCGACGAGCACCTTCTTGACCTTCTGCCCCTCGGGGCCGGTCTGGTGAGTGACGAGCTGCATCCCGAGGATCGCGTTGGCGTGCTCGACCGCGTCGGCCGCGTTCTTCGCGACCTTCACGCCGCCGCCCTTGCCGCGGCCACCGGCGTGGATCTGCGCCTTGACGACGCACACACCGCCGCCGAGTTCGTCGGCGATCCGGCGCACGTCGTCGGCGGTCGTCGCGACTTCGCCGCGGGGCGTCGGCACGCCGTGCGCGCGCAGGATCCCCTTGGCCTGGTACTCGTGGATCTTCATCGGGATTCCTAAGTCCTTGGGGGACGGGCGCCGCGGGGTCGGGTCGGGCACCCTCGGAGGGCCGGCGCCGGGGCCGGCGGCGCAAGTTATAGAGGCTGCCTCGGCCCCCGGCAACGGCCCCGCCGGGGCGGGCTGTCCGGCCCCGCGGCGACGGATTCGATCCGCTTCGCCGGCCGATTCTGCACCCTGTCGCGCGATGACCGCGCTTGGCGGCCCGATCGTGCACCGGGAATCGGCCGCGGTGGCCGACTGGGGCACGATCGGGTGCAGGTATCGTTCGCGAAGCGCGGGCACTCCGGATTTGGGTGCAGGATCGGCTTGCGAAACGCAGCTTTCGCGACCGGTTATTCCGGCGGGCCGTTGATCGTGATGCCCCACGAGTTGCTGATCGCCGAGACGCCGGTCGGGCCGACCGCGATTGCGGAGCCGTAGAAGCGCACGCCTTGCAGCGCGGCGATGAACGGGATCGTGTAGGCGGGCTGGTTGTTCGGCTCGCCGTTGGCGTCGAGGATGCCGGAGAAGTTCTCGAACGTCGGCGGTCCCGTGACGAGCGAGGCGAACAGCAGCGGATCGACGTTCAGGTGGATCCGGCCGACGCCCGGGATCGGGATGCCGGGCGAGAAACCGAACGACAGTCCGACCTGATACGTGTGTCCGGCGAAGTTCGGTCCGAAGGAGACCGAGAGCGGAGTCTTGCTGCCGACCTCGGTCACGTTCAGCGCCCAGAACGTGCGACCGTTCGGCAACTCGACGTCGGCCGGGCGGATCGCCCCGTTGCCGTTGTGGATCGTCAGCACCGAGTTGTTCGTGCGGTCGAAGACGAAGACGTGCTGCGGGTCGGTGCCGGCCTCGGCGACGAGCATCCGGTTCGTCGGCTGCTCGAGGATCTCGACGCCGTACATGTCGTTCGCGATCGCGCCGTTCGGACCGACCGTCGTGACGGTGCCGGCGACCGGATCGATCTCGAGCAGGCCCATTTGACCCGCGTTGCCGCGACGCGTCGCGTAGAGGCGGTCGTCCCAAGGACTCCAGTCCATGCCGGTGATCAGGCCGGGCGTCCGAATGCGGTTCACGACCGAGCCGTCACGCGCGAGCACGTAGATCGACGGGGCCGCCGAGTTGTCCGCGAGCGCGTAGTGGCCGGACGAGCCGATCCGCGCGACCGCGTCGAACGACGCGCCCGAGATCGACGTCAGGAACGACGTGTTCGTGCCCTTCGGCCGCGCCGCGCGGTAGACGCTGCCGGCCGTCGCGCCGCTGCCGATCACCCAGATCGTGCCGGCGTCTTCGTCGACCGCGGCGAAGTGCAGGTTGCCGCCGCCCGTCGTGAGCGTCGAGTGGACGAACGTGCCGGTGCGCGTGTCGTACTGACTCACGCCGATCGCGTCCCACACGAGCGCGACGACGTTGGCCGGCTCCATCTCGATCGCGTTGACCGGCGTCGCCTGCGCGAGCGCGACGATCGTCGTGACGACGCCGCCGTTGCCGAGCCCGACGAGGCCGTTCGTCGAGGTGAGCCCACCGACGTTCGACGTGATGATCTGAGTCGTGGACGGCAACTGCGCCGGCGCGTGGAGCGCGCTTCCCAGCACGAGAAGCGCCGCAAGGGCGAGTCTGGACATTCGGGTCCTCCGTTTCGTTTCCTTCTCTGACTCCCGACGCGCAAAGCATGCCACGAAACGGCGCGGCTGTGGGGGCGGACCCGCTCAATTCTCGGCGCTCGGTCCGTCGGGGACAGGGGCTATCGCCCGCGGCGGGGGCGGACGACGGTGGACTGTTCTTTCGCGCGGCGATCGCGGAAGTAGAACGTCAGCGCGTCGCGCGAGACCTGGAGGGCGACGACGCGGTCGGGGCCTCCCTCGCGGTAGGGCGCTGTGAGCGCGGGCATCGGCACCGGCGTGTAGCCGGCGAGTTCGTCGGGGCCGAGCGCGAGGTCGACCTCGGCTGCGGCGACGCGTTCCTCCGGCCGCTTCGCGATTCGGTTCGCATCGATCGCGAGCACGACCGATGCGAGTCGGCGTGCGACCGGGCTCGTGCGGTGCACCACGCCCGATCCGACGAAGCGCGCGCGATCGAGGGCTCGATCGTCGGCGCGTTCGTAGTGGATCACGACGTGGATCTGCCCGTCTTCGCGAACCCAGTCGAGCGTGAATCGGCGGCGGAGTTCCCGTGGGGCGGGGCGTGCGGCGAAGGGCCAGACACGCACGCCGCGGCCGGTCGGCGCAATGCGCCAGGTGTCGGCCGGCTCGGCGAGGCGGACGATGGCCGCGGCGCCGTCGCGCGATTCGATCGTGCCACCGATCGCGCCCACCGCTTCGTCCAGCGCCGCAGCGTCGGGCGCGTGCATCGCGACACGGCGGCTGTCGCGGTGCGCGAGTGCGTAGACGCCGTCGTCGAGCAGGCGCCGGAGTTCGGGTGCCCCGCGCATCGCATCGACCGCGCCGCGCAACGCACGCGCGAGCGCCGGGTCGATGCGACCGTCCGTCGACGTGCCCTGGCACAGGTCGGCGACGATCGCGTCGAGCCGGTCGAGCGGTGCTTCCGTCGTCGGTGCGGGCGCGTCACGGCGCGGGAGATTCGGCCAGACGATCATGATCGCGACGACCATCGCGATCGCTGCGGTCGTCGGGATCCAGATGCGTCGACCGACGATCGCCGGCCGACGGCTGCGACCGACGATCGTCGTGTCGACCGTGCGCGACGGTGTCGGCAGTCCGTGCCGAAGCAGCTCGTTCTCGAAGTCGGTTCGCATGCGCGCGTCGTCCTCTCTGCTCACGGTCGTTCGTCCCACCAGCGCTTGAGCTTGGCGATGCCGTAGCGGTAGCGGCTCTCGAGGGTCTTCACCGGGGTGTCGGTCATCTCGGCGATCGACGGGTAACTGAGGTCGTTGTAGAGGCGCAGGACGATCACCTCCCGCTGCTCGGTCGGCAGCCGACGCAGCAGCCGAAGCGCGCGCTCGGGCCCGTCGTCGTCGGCGGGTTCGTCGGCGAGTGCCGGTTCGTCGACCGCGTCGAGGGTCGCCGGGCTCGGTGACTCGCGCTGCGCGTCGATCACGAGGTTGCGCGCGATCCGCAGCAGATACGCCCGCACGTCGTCCACACGGGGCGCGTCGTCCGCGCGATAGACCCGCGCGAGAAACCGCGCGTAGGTCTCCTGCAGCAACTCCTCGGCGACGTCCCGGCTCCCGGCGAGCGCGACGAGCAGCCCGAACACCCCGTCACGCGTCACCCGATAGACGTGCTCGAACGCACCCGGCACCCGCGCCCGGATCCGCGCCACCGCGTCGTGATCGCTGTTCATCCGCATCTGCATCGCCCGTCAAGACGGCCGCCCGCCCCGATCCCTCTACCCGATCCCGGTTTTCTTGGGCAAGGCGCCGACCTCGACCTCCGGCTCGGAACCCGCCGACGCCGGCACTGGCAGGGTGCGGCCGACGCCGACGGCGAGGGGCACTCCGGGGAGGCGGCGAGCTTCGCGTTGTATCTGCCGCAGCGCCCCGCCGTGCGTTCGTTTGCTGCGCTTGGCGGGTCGGTTCTGCACCGATTCTAGCGATGCGTGCGCGTGGCGCGGTGATTCTGCACCCGATGCCGTTCATTGGCGGCGGTTTCGATGCACCTTGGTGCAACATCTGCCCGCGACCCGCATGGATGCCGCGCGAATGGTGCAGAATCCGCGCGCCAAGCGCATTCAAACCCTGCAGGCCCCGGCCACCTCTCCCCGGAGCTCTCGATCCCGAGACCGAGATTGCTGGGTGGAGAATGCGCGGCGGACTACAGCCTCGACCTCCGGCTCGGAGCTCTCTCCGGGGAGGCGGCGAGCTCGCTGCGGCGGAGCTGTCCCATTTTCGCGTCAAATCCGCGGCAGCGACCCGCCGCGCGTTCGGTCGATGCGCTTGGCGGCTGTGTTTCGTCCGTAATTGGGGGTTCCATGCGTTTGGCGGGGCTCGAACGTCCGTCCGGCCGGCCTAACGCAGACGAAACGGACGCTCAACCTCCGCCAAGTGCAATCAACGCCCGAATACGGACGTTCAGGCCCCGCCAAGCGCATTCAAACCCCCAACGGGGCCGGCCGCCTTCCCCGAAGCACTGTCGCCGTCGACGTCGATCGCACCCTTGTGGCCTGGGTCGATGTCGGCGGGGACAGGGCGGACGGGAAGGTCCCCGAAAGCTCTCGATCCGGAGACCGAGATTGCGCGCGGTCGGATCAGCGGCGCGGCAGGGTCACTACTTCGGTCTGCAGGCCGCGGGCGAGTTGCACTTCGATCGCGCCGCCGTTCGGCAGCGCGATCGCATCGAACGTCGCGTTGCCGCCGCGTCGCCAGAGACCGAGCGTCGTGCGGCGTTCGCCGACGTGGGTCACGGTCGCGAGCGGGTGCGTCGCGGCGTCCCAGCGCACGACCAGGCGGCCGGCGGACTCGACGATCGACGGCCGGCGCTTCGGCAGCCCGCCGGTCGCCGGTGCGACCCGGTCGAGCAGTCGCCGGTTCGCGCGGTCGATGTGCAGCGCACGAACCCGGCCGACGTCGGGGACCGCGACCGCGAAGTGCTGCGCACTACCGGTCGGCAGGCAGCCGATCGCGAGTGGCGCAAACGGAATCGACCGCGTGCCGGCGTCGCCGGCGAGCGTGAGCCAGTGCATCGCGTTCGGGTCGACGTCGAGCGGGGACGGCACGCGTCCGACCCCGCGCAACAGCGGCGCGATGCGCACCTCACCGTCGACGATCGTGCCGTGCACGAACGTCACCGGCTGCGGGGCCGATGCGCTCCGACGCGGAGCGACGCCCGGCCCGTCCCCCGGCGCGAAGAACTGATGCACGCGGTTGTAGTGGTAGTCCGACACCCACTCCGGGCCGCAGTAGCCCATCGTGTCGAACCAGGTGAACGGCGAGCGAAGGGCCCCGGCCGACGGCGAGTAGCCCCAGCTGCCGGCGAGCGCGCCGGGATACGGGTAGTTCACGTCCGGCCCGCCGGCGCCGCCGCAGTTCGCATGGCGCAGCCCGAAGTTGTGACCGAGCTCGTGCACCGCGGTCTCGATGTCGTCGTCGCGGCCGATCGACACCGGGAAACCGATATAGCCGAGCCCGGCGACCCCCGAGCCGTAGTTCACGTCCATCACGCCGTAGTAGAAGTCGTTGGACTGGTCGTTCGCACGCAGCTGCTGGATCTCCTCCAGCACCTCGGTCCATCCGGTGCCGTCGGCGAGCACGCGCGGCACCGACGTCACCGCATACGGCGCGCGGACCGTACGGTTGAGCGTCTTGATCGGCCAGCGCTCCATCATCGCCGTCGTCACGCCGGGGGCGCTGCCCGTGCGGCTGTCGAGCACGATCGGAACGACGGTCAGGTTCAGCGTCGTGTCGGCCGACACGGTGGGGACGAGCGTCGCGGTGTTGTTCGTCTCGTCGCGCTCGGCGAGCGCATTCGCCGGATCGATCTCGACGAGCAGCGACAAGCCGGGCTTCACCCACGCGGTGGGGAGCGCTGCTCGGTACGAGAGCGACAGCGACGCGGGCTGCTCCGACGTCGGCATCGTGCCCGGGCCGGTGAGCGCGATCGTGCCGAGCGTCGTCGCGCCGCTGGTCGCGGTCAGGCGCAGCACCGGGCTCGCGACGCCGGGGCGATCGGCGAGCGCGTGAACCCGCACGAGAGCGCCCTTGTCCGGGACGAGGCGCACCGCGTTGCCGAAGAGCGTCTGGCCGACCTCGACGCGGCTCACCCACGCATCGGGCTGCGAGGCGGGGTTCGCGACGCGAAGCACGATCCCCGCGCTGCCGCTGTTCATCGTCGACGTCGCGTTGATCGTGACCGGGTAGAGGCCCGGCGCCACCGAGCTGTTGACGTTGAACGCGAGCGTCGTCCCGTCGACCGGGCACGGGTCGTCGGCGAACGTGCCGGCGATGCCCGGCGGCAGCCCGGCCGCCGCGAGCGAGACCGAGCCGACGACGCCGAACGCGCGGTCGAGCCCGACACGCACCGCGGTCGTGCCGCCCGGCAGCGTCGCGCCGTAGTCGGTCACCTGCACCGTGATGCCGTTGGCCGTCGGCGCGGCGCTCGTGCTCACCGGGATCACGATCGTGTCGCCGATCGACCCGCTCATCCCGTGCACGCTGAGCTGGTAGGTCCCCGCCGCGAGGCCGAGGTCGAACGACAGCGACAGCGTCGAGATGCTGCTCGTCGTGCCGATCGTCGTCGGGTTGAACACGCCGGAGATCCCGGGGGGCGCCGTGAGCGACAGCCCGACGTCGCCGGTGAAGCCGCCGACCGGCTGCATCGAGATCCCGGCGACCTGCCCGCCGCCGGCGGTGCCGCTCACCTGCGTCGGATTCGCGGCGAGCGTGAACCGCTGCGCCGGCGCCGGCGTGACCGTGAGCGCGACCATCGCCGCGCGCGTCATCGTGCCGCTCGTCCCCTGGATCGTCACGTCGACCGTCGTCAGGGTCGGCGACCCGTTCGATGTGAGCGTGAGCAGGCTCGTGCCCTGCGCGCCGAGCACGATCGGCGGCGTGAACGTCGCGGTGATGCCGGCGGGCAGATTCAGGGCCGACAGCGTCACGTCGTTCACGAATCCGCCGAACGCCGACACGCCGACCTGAACGGTGCGGAGGGCCGACGGATAGATCGTCACGGTCGCGCGGTCGGTCGACAGCGCGAAGTCCGGCGGCGAGCTGCTCGAGCCACCGCGGTTGCAGGCGAACGGCAGCATCGCGGCGATCGCGAGTGCGGTGGCGATCACGGCGCGGCGGATCCGGCGCATCGATACCCTCCCGTCGGCCGGCGCGCGGGTGGCGCCGGCGTCGTGTCAACCTTCGGTCCTGTCAGCCTTCGGTCGCGGAGGGGTGCGAACTCGAGCGGTCTTCGTGTCGTCGACTCAGACGAGTTCGAGCCACTTGAACCAGACCGGGTAGTTCGCCTTGTACCACTCCAGGACTTCCCGGATCTTCGCCCGCTTCTCCGGCGACATCAAGTCGTCGTGGATGCGATCGAAGTGGACGCGGATCCCGTTCTCGCCGAAGAACTCGAGCGCCTGCGACGCGAGTGTCTGCAGTTCGTTGCGGATTCGGCCGGAGTCCGAGATCTTCACCGCGCGCTGCGTGTAGTCCTCGCCGGCGCAGAAGCGATCGAGCAACGGGTTGAACACGAGGTTGAGCACGTCGATGCTCTCGGTCAGCCGGAACGTCAGGTCCACGCGGGCATCGCCGGCGGCGGTCGTCGCGCGGACGCTCACCCGGTAGACGTCGTCGCGCACCTTCTCCACGCCTTCGATCGCGGAGTAGGGATCCGGCAGCATGTAGCCGGCGAGCGCGAGGCAGCGCCAGTACTTCTTCGGGAAGAAATCGTCGGCGGTGATGATGCGCTTGCCGAGCGTGAAGTTCGCGTCGCGCGCGTCGCGGATGTTCTGCCGGTACTCGTCGACCTCTTCGGCGTCCATGTCGCGCTCGAACACGTTCGCGAGCGCGGCGGCGAAGTCGTCGGCCTCCGGGTCGAGGTTCATCACGTGGCGCTCGCGGTGGCACGGCAGTTTGAACTTGCTCGTGTACATCACCATCGAGTGGTCGAGGCCGATGTTCGGCGCGAGCGTCGCGGCCTGCACCGCTTCGGCCGACGCGGCGTAGCCGTCCAAGATCAGCACGTGCGACGCGCCGTCGTCGTCGGTCCACTGGCCGCACGCGTGGATCGGCGCGTAGGTGCCCGAGTCGGCGAACGCCTCCTTGCCGTTCGGCAACACCCAACCGTCATCGATGATGTGCGCGCCGAGTTCGGTCCATTCGTTCCACAGCGGGCCGAGGCGCTCCGTGCGCGACTTGCCGCGCAATGTCCACACGTGGACGTTCTGTGGCTCGGTGCCGGGATAGGTCGCCTGGATCATCTCGAGGAGCTTCGCGCGCGGCGTGTGGAAGTCGAGCAACACCGCGCGATCGGCCGCTTCGTTCGCGACCGCCTTCGGAATGAACAGGTTGCCGATGTAGCCCTCGTAGGGCTGCGTGATGCGCAGCGGCTGGTCGAACAGGTGGATCACCGTCATCGGCCCGGTCGTCGCGCCCTGTGCGAAGCGGCTCGTGTTTTCGAGCGTGTCGATCGCCGCACCCCAGATCCGCACGCCGGCCTCGTTGATCTCGTCGAAGAACGTATCCCACGAGTAGGTCGGGTCGTTGATCAGCCGGGCGACGCGCTTGTCGAGGAACTTCGCGACCATCGGGCGCGCGTAGACGCGGCCGAAGCCCAAGAGCGGGTTGGCGCCCATCTCGGGCGTCTCGCCGGCCTTCGGCATGAGCCCTTCGCCCAGGCACACCATGATCGCGTGGTTCTCCGGCAGGCTCCGCGACAGGAACCAGAGCGCCTCCGACATCGCGTAGGAGCTCATCGCGTCGGCGTCCTTCTTGACCGCGTTGAGCACCGGCTTCGGCTGGTCCTGGCCCTCGCCGTAGCGGCCGAAGAGATACGTGCCGAGCGCGGTGACCGCAGTCGCCGCGACGAGTGCTCGCTCGAGCTGGTCCTCGGCGAACGAGAAGCCGCGCTCCTGGTTGCCGCGGAGCCACGTGACGTCGACGTCCTCGAGCCAGAGGTGGAAGCGGGCGAGGATCGTCCGGGTGTCGAACGCCCATTGGGCGATTCGATCCCGGCGCTGGTGCTCGGCGGTCAGGGAATACGGCACGGGAACGCGTGTCCTTTCGGAGGCTGGGGTATCCATTGACAGTAGCGAATCGCGAGGGGGCGGACAAGCCGAACCGGGCGGTTGGCGACGCCCGGTGGATCGCGATCCGGGACACGGCGGGCTCGACGGGGGGCCGGCCGCCTTGCCCCGCTCGGCGCGCGGTTCGATAGTTCCGCATGCCTGCACCTGCCGACACGCCTTCGTCGACCCGCGTCGACACGATCCGGATGCACGAGATCTACCTGAGCGTGCAGGGGGAGTCGACGTTCGCCGGGCGGCCGTGCGTGTTCCTGCGGACGACCGGCTGTCCGCTGCGGTGCGTCTGGTGCGACACCGAATACGCGTTCCACGGTGGCGAGTCGATGGCGGTGGACGACGTCGTCGGCCGGGCGGTCGCGTTCGGCGTGCCGCTGGTCGAGGTGACCGGCGGCGAGCCGCTCGCGCAGCGCGCGACGATCCCGCTGCTGCGCGCGCTCGCGGACCACGGGCTCGAGGTCTTGCTCGAGACCTCCGGCGCGCAGGACACCGCCGACGTCGATCCGCGCGTGCGGATCATTCTGGACGTGAAGTGCCCGGACTCGGGCATGGCCGACCGCAACCACTGGCCGAACCTCGATCGGCTGCGGCCCCACGACGAGGTGAAGTTCGTGCTCGCGAGCCGCGCGGACTACGACTACGCGCGGGACGTGATCGTCCGGCACCGGCTGACCGAACGGTGCGAGGTGCTGCTCTCGACCGCGTTCGATGCGCTCGATCGGCGCGACGTCGTCGAGTGGCTTCTCGCCGACCGGCTCGACGTCCGCTTCCAGCTGCAGATGCACAAGTTCATCTGGCCTCCCGACGCGAAGGGCGTCTGATCGCGATGGAACTCGTCAAGCACTACACTTTCGAGGCCGCCCATCGACTGCCGCACGTCCCGGAGGATCACAAGTGTGCGCGGCTCCACGGCCACAGCTTTCGGGTCGCGGTGCACATCGAAGGACCGGTCGATCCGGCGCTCGGGTGGGTGATGGACTACGCCGACGTCAGCGCCGCGGCCAAGCCGGTCATCGACGCACTCGATCACCGCTACTTGAACGAGATCGACGGCCTCGAGAACCCGACGAGCGAGCGCATCGCCGAGTGGTTGTGGGCCCGGATCGAGCCGGTGCTGCCAGCGTTGTCGCGGATCGTCGTCGCCGAGACGTGCACGTCGGCCTGCGTCTATCGCGGCCCGGCGTCGGAGCCATAGACGCAAGGCGGCGGTTGCCCCTCGGGACCCCGGTCTCGTAGAATCCCCGACGTCTGCTTTCCGAGAGAGGTTCGGCATGCCTACGCTGCGTATCCTCGCCGCCGCCGCGCTCCTCGCCGTGGTCGGGTGCAAGCCCGAGGTGGCGCCGGCACTGCCCGCACCGCCCAAGATCCCGGTCGCCGCGGTCGTCACCCGCGATGTGCCGGTGTGGCTCGAGGCGATCGGCGAAACGGCCGGGGCGGTGGACGTCGCGATTCGCGCGCGCGTCGACGGCGTGCTCGACTCGATGGCGTTCGCCGAGGGCGAGCCGGTGAAGAAGGGGCAACTCCTCTACACGATCGACCCGACGCCGTTCGAGGCGAAGGTGCGCGAAGCCGACGGCAAGCTCGCCGAGGCGAAGGCCCGCTTCGTTCGCGCGGAGAGCAACCTCGCGCGCGTTCGTCCGCTCGTCAAGATCGACGCGCTGAGCAAGCGCACGCTCGACGACGCGGTCGCCGAGTTCGAGGCGTCCAAGGGTGTCGTCGCGGCGGCCCAGGCGAGCGTCGACAACGCGAAGATCGAGCTGGGCTACACGAAGATCACGAGTCCGATCGCGGGGCTGATCGGGATCTCGGAGGCGAAGCCCGGCGAGTATGTCGGCCAGTATCCGAACCCGGTCGTCCTGAACACCGTCTCGCGACTCGATCCGATCAAGGTGCGCTTCTCGATCACCGAGCAGGAGTATCTCGACGCGGTGCGGCGCTTCGGGCCGAACGGTCCTGCGAAGAAAAAGGGTGAGGGCGAGGGCAAACTCGACCTCTTCCTCGCCGACGGCTCGAAGTTCCCGCACAAGGGCCACGCCGAACTCGCCGGTCGGGAGATCGACCCGCGCACCGGGACACTCACGATCGAGGCGCTGTTTCCGAATCCGGACAAGACGCTTCGACCCGGGCAGTTCGCGCGGATCCGTGCGGCACTCGAGGTCAAGAAGGACTCGCCGCTGGTGCCGCAGCGCGCCGTCGTCGAACTGCAGGGGACGTATCAGGTGTTCGTCGTCGACGGCCTGAACAAGGTGCAAGTGCGCAAGGTCAAGCCGGGCGCTCGCGTCGGTTCCCTGTGGGCGATCGACGAGGGGATCAAGGCGGGCGAGCGCGTCGTCGTCGAGGCGTTGCACCGCGTGCGCCCCGGTATGACCGTCGAACCGGTCGCCCCGCAGGCCGGAGCCCCGACGCCGTGACCTACTTCGCGCACCGTCCGGTCTTCGCGATGGTGATCTCGATCGTGATCGTACTCGTCGGTGCGATCGCGATGCAGGGACTGCCGATGGCGCAGTATCCCGAGATCACGCCGCCGGAGGTCGAGATCCGCGCGACCTACACCGGTGCGAGCGCCCTCGACGTCGAGGAGTCGGTCGCGACGCCGATCGAGCAGAAGGTCAACGGCGTCGAGGACATGCTCTACATGAAGTCGACGAACGCGGGCGACGGCACGCTCAAGCTGCGTGTCGCGTTCGAAGTCGGCGCCGACCTCGACATGTCGAACGTCCTCGTGCAGAACCGCCTGTCGGAAGCGCAGGCGAGCCTGCCCGACGAGGTGAAGCGGACCGGGGTCACGGTCAAGAAGGCGCTCGCCTTCCCGCTGATGATCGTGTCGCTCTACTCGCCGAAGGGCTCGTTCGACAACAACTTCCTCAGCAACTACGCGAACATCAACCTCGTCGACGCGATCTCGCGTGTCCGTGGCGTCGGCCAGGTGAACCTGTTCGGCGGCAGCGACTACGCGATGCGGATCTGGGTGCAGCCCGACCGCCTCGCACGCCTCGGCATGACCGTGCCCGAGGTGATCCAGGCGATCCGCGCGCAGAACGTGATCACCCCCGGCGGGCAGCTCGGCGGACCGCCCGCGCCGGCCGGCACCGAGTTCACCTACACCGTTCGCACGAGCGGCCGCCTGTCGACGCCGGAGGAGTTCGGCGCCGTCGTGCTCCGCTCCAACGAAGACGGCTCGCAGGTCCGGGTGCGGGACGTCGCCCGCGTCGAACTCGGCACGCAGCTCTACGACTCGGCCGGCCGCTTCAACGGCAAGGAGTGCGCGGCGATCTCGATCTATCAGCTCCCCGACGCCAACGGTCTCGCCGTGGCCGACGAGATCCGCGGACTGATGGCCGAGATGAAGACGCGCTTCCCCGACGACCTCGAATACGAGGTGTCGCTCGACACGACGTCGGCCGTGCGCGCCGGGATCGACGAGATTCTCGTGACGCTGATGCAAGCGCTCGCGCTCGTGATCCTCGTCGTCTTCATCTTCCTGCAGAGCTGGCGTGCGACGCTGATCCCGCTGCTCGCGATCCCGGTCGCGCTCGTCGGCACGTTCGCGTTCTTCCCGTTGCTCGGCTTCTCGATCAACGTGCTGTCGCTGCTCGGGCTCGTGCTCGCGATCGGCATGCTCGTCGACGACGCGATCGTGATCGTCGAGGCGGTGTCGGTGCACATCGAGAAGGGGATGAGCCCCCGCGACGCGACCGTGCAGGCGATGCGCGAGGTCGGTGGTCCGGTCGTCGCGACGTCCCTGATCCTGATGGCGGTGTTCGTGCCGGTCGGCTTCATGGGCGGCATCACCGGCCGACTCTACCAGCAGTTCGCGATCACGATCGCGGTGTCGGTCGCGGTGTCGACGATCAACGCGCTGACGCTCAGCCCGGCGCTGTGCGCGCTGCTGCTCCGGCCGTCGTCCGGCTCGAAGGGGCCGCTCGGCAAGCTCTTCGGCGCGTTCAACCGGCTGCTCGACCGCGCGACCGGCGGCTACGTGACGATCGCCGGCTTCTTCGCACGACGGCTGCTGCGCAGCGGCGTGATCATCGGGCTGTTGATCGGCGCGACGGTGCTGCTCGGCAAGGGCATTCCGACCGGCTTCGTGCCCGAGGAGGACCAGGGCTACCTGATCGTCAACGTGCAGTTGCCCGACGCGGCGTCGTTGCAGCGCACGGATGCGGCCTGCCGACTCGCCGAGGCGATCACGATGAACACGCCGGGCGTCGCGCACTGCACGACGGTGACCGGTTTCAGCTTGCTCAGCGGGTCGATCGCGCCGAACACCGCGGTGCTGTTCGTCTCGCTCGAGCCGTGGGCCGACCGACCCGATCGCCCCGCGCCGGCGATCGTCCGCGATCTGAACCGACAGTTCGCCGCGAAGGTGCCCGCCGGGTTCCTGATGGCGCTCGGGCCGCCGCCGATTCCGGGGCTCGGGACGTCGGCCGGGTTCACGTTGCAGTTGCAGGACCGCAGCGGCGGATCGCCGGCGTTCCTGGCTCAGCAAGCGAAGCGCTTCATCGAGGCGGCGACCGAGCGCCCCGAGATCGCGCGCGCGTTCACGACGTATCGCGCGTCGGTGCCGCAGGTGTCGGTCACACTCGACACCGACAAGGCGCTCAAGCTCGGGCTGTCCCTGGACGAGGTGAACCAGACGCTCGGCGCGTTCCTCGGCGGCGCCTACGTCAACGACTTCAACCGTTTCGGTCGGCTCTACCGCGTCTACGTGCAAGCCGAGCCCGAGTATCGACAGCAGGCCGAGCAACTCCGCCTGTTCTTCGTCACCGGGCCGGAGGGTGAGCGTGTGCCGCTCTCGACCCTCGTCGAGGTGTCGCCGACGGCGGGGCCGTCCTACACGAACCGGTTCAACCTGTTCCGTGCCGCGGAGATCAGCGGCGTTCCCGCGCCGGGCTACAGCTCGGACGACGCGCTCGACGCGCTGGAGGAAGTCGCGGCGAAGGTGCTGCCGCCCGAGATGTCGTACGCGTGGGCGAACATGTCGTATCAGGAGCGCGCCGCCGCGGGTTCGGCGAGCCAGACGTTCATCCTCGCGATGATCTTCGTCTTCCTGATCCTCGCGGCGCTCTACGAGAGCTGGTCGCTGCCGGTGTCGGTGCTGCTCGGGACGCCGTTCGCCGTGCTCGGCTCGTTGCTCGCGATCTTCCTCGCGCGCCTCGGCAGCGAGTCGTATCTGAACAACGTGTTCGCGCAGATCGGCCTCGTGATGCTGATCGGGCTCTCCGCGAAGAACGCGATCCTGATCGTCGAGTTCGCGCGAGCGCGACGGATGGCGGGCGCGAGCGCGTTCGACGCGGCGCTCGATGCCGCGCGCGACCGCTTCCGACCGATCCTGATGACCGCCTTCTCGTCGCTGCTCGGCTTCCTGCCGTTGCTCGTCGCGAGTGGCGCGGGTGCAGAAGCACGCAAGGTGATCGGTATGGGCGTCTTCGGCGGACTGCTCGCCGCGACGCTCCTCGGCGTCGTGTTCGTGCCGATGCTCTACGTCCTCGTCGAGACACTGCGCGGTGGCGCGAAGGCGGCGCCGGCGACCGACGACGAACCGCTCGTCCTCGACGACAAGCCGGACACGGCACCGACGGAGGGCGACGCATGATGGGGCTCGTGCGTAGGGCGGGATCCGCGGCCGCGCTCCTGCTGCTCGCGGCGTGCAACGTCGGTCCGGACTTCGAGCGACCGACGATCGAGGTGCCCGCGGCGTACCGGTCCGCGCGCGCCGACGGCGACGCGATCGCCAACCTGCCGTGGTGGGAGTTGCTCGGTGATGATCGGCTGACCGCGCTGATCGAGACGGCGCTCGCCGAGAACCACGACGTCGCGATCGCGATCGAACGCATCGCCGAAGCGCGTGCGGCGCTCGGTTTCGCCAAGGCCGACCAGTATCCGTCGTTCGGCTACCGGGCGGGCGTCGGCCGGTCCGATCCCGGTGACGAGACGTTTGCCGGGCGCACGCGGCCGCGCAGCGACTTCCTCCTGGGGCTCGACGCGTTCTTCGAGGTCGACCTGTGGGGCAAGTATCGGCGCGCGACCGAGGCGGCCCGCGCCGACCTGCTCGCGACCGAGTGGGCGCAGCGCACGGTCGTGATCTCGCTCGTCGCCGAGGTCGCGACGAGCTACGTGCTGCTCCTCGATCTCGATGCCCAACTCGCGATCGGTCGTCGCACGCTCAAGTCGCGGCGCGATGCGCTGCGGATCCTGAATCAGCGCTTCGACAAGGGCGTCGTCGCGAAGCTCGACGTGCACCAGGCGGAGATCGAGGAGGCGACCGCGGCGGTCGCGGTCACGCAACTCGAGCGCGCGATCGCGCAGGCCGAGCACGCGCTGCGGGTGCTGCTCGGTCGGACGCCGGGGCGCATCGAGCGCGGCGATGCGCAGATCGACGACACGCGGGTCGACGTGCCCGCCGGCCTGCCGTCGGAGTTGTTGCAGCGCCGCCCGGACATTCGCGTCGCGGAGCAGCGCGCCGCCGCGCAGACCGCGCGGATCGGCGTCGCCGAAGCGCTTCGCTACCCGTCGCTGAGCCTGACCGGCGCGCTGGGTCTCAACAGCGACGACATCGACGAGTGGATCGACTCGAGTGCGCGCTACTGGAGCATCGGGGCCGGTGTCGCCGGTCCGCTGTTCGAGTTCGGCCGGAACGAGCGACGGGTCGACGTCGAGACCGCGCGTGCGCGGCAGGCGGTGCTCGACTACGAGCGCACCGTTCTCAACGCGCTGCGCGAGGTCGAGGATGCGCTCGTCGCGGTTCGCACGTATCGCGAGGAGGCGGAGACGCGCTTGCGCCAGGTCGAGGCCGCGCGGTCGGCGACGGTGCTCGCGCGCGCCCTCTACGACGAGCAGTTCACGAGCTACCTCGACGTGCTCGACACCGAGCGGTCGCTGTTCGACGCGGAGCTGGCCGAGTCGGCGGCGCGGCGGCAGCGGTTGCAAGCGGTCGTCGCGCTCTACAAGGCACTCGGCGGGGGGTGGGCGGCGCTCCGCGAGGGGCAGGGCGAGGGCGAGGGCGAGTGAGCGACTCGTGGCGGTATGCGGCCGACGTCCCGCTCGTCGTCGAGCGACCGGCCGGGGAGGCGCCGGCGAGCGGGTGGCCGTTCGTGCTCGCGCTGCACGGCTATGGCGACAGCGGTGACCGCCTCGCTGCGCGCCTCGAACGGCTCGACGCGTTGCCGTTCGTGCGGCTCTACCCGTCGGCGCCGTTCGACGTCGTCGTCGGCCCGGCGGAGGCGCGACGATTGGGTCATTCGTGGTATGGCTACGACGGCGACCAGGCCGCGTTTCGCCGGTCGTTGGAGAAGGCCGAGGCCGCACTGCTCGCGTTCGTCGACGATGCGGTCGCACGCTACGGCCTCGACGGCACACGGGGCGCGGTCGTCGGGTACAGCCAGGGCGGCTACCTCGGTTCGTTCGTCGCGTTGCGATCGCGGGCGCGCTTCCGGGCGCTCGTCGCGATCTCGTGCCGCATCAAGGTCGAGGCGCTGCGCGACGAAATCGCGGCGGCGCACGACTACCCGGTGCTCGCGGTGCACGGCGAGCGCGACGAAGCGACGCGCGTCGAGGGACAGGCGCGCGCGGTCGACGAGCTGGTCGCCGCCGGGGTGCGCGCGCGCCTGCTCCGCCACGCCGGCGGGCACGGAATCCGACGCGATACCGTTACCGAGATCGCGTCGTTCCTCACCGGCGCGGTGTGAGGGTCACTTCTTCACGAGGGACTTGATCGCGAATCCCGAGTCGGCGAATGCGTCCCGGATCTTCTTCTCGTCGACGACGCTGTCGGGCTTCGCCACGATCACGAGCTTCTCGGACTTCCAGCCAGCGGAGGTGTGAGTCACGCCATCCAGGCGCGACGCGGTCTTCTCGACCGACTTCACTCAGCTGTCGCCTCACAAGCCGGTGAACTCGACGACGAAGACCTTGCTGCCGGGTGCGGCGTCGGTCGGAATCTGGTGGTTCGCGAGCTCCGAGGAGCCGCCGCAGGCCCACAGCAGCAACAGGGCGGCCGTGGCGAGCGTCGCGTGCAAAGCGTTGCGCATCGATTCGATCCTCTCGTGTTCGTGTCGCGGCCGTGATCGGCCGACGACGGATTCTCATGCCTGTTCGCACCGCACGGCAAGGTCGATTTCCGTTTCCTTCGATCTGGCCGAGCGCTACGATACCGGAACTGCCTGCCCGCTTCTCTGCTCCTCGCGCACGGAGATCCCGCCCCAGATGCACATCCGATCGATCGCGGTGCCCACGCTGTTGCTCTCGCTCGTCGTCCTCGCGCAGGTGCCTGCGCAGGGACTCACCCCGGCCGACGTCGCTCGCTTGCGGGTCGTGACCGGCATCCACCCGAGCCCCGACGGATCCGCGGTCGCGTTCACGCGACTCGCTCCTCGTCCGCTCGACAGCGGCCCCGGTGCGAACCGCAACCATCTGTATCTCCTCGACCGCGACGGGGAGCGGTTGCTGATCGGCGGCAAGGCGAGCGCGCGCGGTGTCGCGTGGCGCCCCGACGGCAAGGCGATCACGTTCGTACGCAAGGGTGCGGACGATGCACACGCCGAGGTCTGGGCGCTGCCGATGAACGGCGGCGAGGCGGTTCGCGTCACGAAGACGCCACGCGGCGTGTCGTCCTACGAGTGGGCGCCCGACGGCAAGTCGATCGCCTACAGCGCTCGTGACGAGCGGCCGAAGCTGCGTGCGAAGAACCGCAAGCGGGGCTTCAAGCAGGTCGTCGTGGACGAGGATTGGGTGGGGGCCACGCTGTATCGCTACGACGTCGCCACCGGCAAGTCGACGCCGCTGACGAAGGGCGGCGTCGTCAACCACTTCGCGTTCGCACCGGACGGCTCGAAACTCGCGGTCGGCATCGCGCCACGCAACCTCGTCGACGACCGCTACATGTTCACGCAGCTCTACACGGTGGACGCATCGGGCACGTCGCCCGGCCAGCGGCGACTCGCCGCGAACCCCGGCAAGCTCGGCGCCTACGCGTGGTCGCCCGACGGGTCTGCGCTCGCGTACGTCGCGGGCGCCGACAAGCGCGACCCGCACGCGGGCATGCTCTACGTCGTCGCTGCCGGCGGTGGCGAGCCGCGTGCGCTGACCCCGGGCCTGAAGGGGATGATCCACGACGTGACGTGGCCCGAGGCGGGCTCGCTGGTCGTCAGCGCCAGCGTCGGCGTGAAGACGTTTCTGTGGCGGATCGACGTCGCGACCGGCGAGCGCGAGTCTCTGACGGCTCCCGGTGACGTCGCGTTCCGGACGATCGCACGCGGCGGCAGCCGTTGGTTCGCGATCGGCTCGACCGCGTCACACCCGAACGAGGTGTTCGAGCTCGTGCGCGCGGACGACGGATACCGACCCGAGCGCCGCACCGACTCGAACCGGTGGCTCGCGGAGATCCGTCTCGGACGCCAGGAGGTCTTCTCGTTCAAGGCGCGCGACGGCCTCGCGATCGAGGGCATCCTGATGCTGCCGGTCGACTACGCCGCCGGCCAGCGGTACCCGCTCGTGATCGTCGCGCACGGGGGCCCGGAGGCTCACTTCTCCGACGGCTGGAACACCGACTACGGCCGCTGGGGCCAAATGCTGTGTGCGCGTGGCTACGTCACGTGGTATCCGAACTACCGCGCGTCCACCGGCTACGGCGTCGCGTTCGCGAAGGCCGACCACGGCGATCCGATGGGGCGTGAGTTCGAGGACCACCTCGATGCGATCGCCGCGCTCGCCAAGCGCGGTCTGATCGACCCGGAGCGCGTCGGTCTCGGCGGCGGCTCGTACGGGGGCTACACCGCCGCATGGGCCGCGACCTTCCACTCGCGCCACTTCGCCGCCGCGGTGAGCTTCGTCCCGTTCACCGACATCCGCACGAAGTGGTACACGTCGGACATTCCGCACGAGTTCCACCAGGTGCACTACGAGGAGAAGTGGCCGCACGAGCAGCGCGAGTTCCTCGCCGAGCGCAGCCCGCTGTCGCATGCGGAGCGCTGTCGCACCCCGCTGTTGTTGTGCGGCGGCACGTCGGATCCGCGCGTGCACCCGAGCCAGCCGTTCATGCTCTACCGCGCGGTGAAGTTCGCGACCGAGACGCCGGTGCGCTACGTGCAGTATCCGGGCGAGGGGCACGGCAACCGCACGAACGTCTACCGCTTCGACTACTGCGTCCGCGGGATTCGCTGGTTCGATCACTACGTGAAGCAGCGCGAGCGCCGTGCCGCGCCGCTGCCGCCGCTCGACATCGACTACGACGCGTGGCTGAAGCGATGAGCGATGACGGCGTCTTCAAGAACCGCGAGGCGGTCGAGCGCGAGCTGAACCTGCCGGGGCTCGTCTCGTACAGTTTCATCGGCGATGCGGCGCCGGAGTATCACGCCAAGTTGGTCGCGACGATCGAGTCGGTCGTCGAGCCGGACAAGATTCGTCGCCGTTCGGCGAGGCCGAGCCGGTCGGGGAACTACGTCGCCTACCGGTTCGAGATCTTCCACGAGGTGTTCGAGCACGTCGAGGCGATCTACGCGCGCGTCGGCAAGCTCGACGGCACACGCTTCGTCTTGTAGGGAGGGATTCGACCGATGGTCCGTTTCCTCGTTCCGGCGCTTGTCGTCGCGAGCCTCGCGTTCGTCGGGGCGTCGGTCGTCGCCCAAGAGACGCCACCCCAGCCGGGGCCCCAGCCGGGGCCCCAGTCGACACCCCAGTCGACATCGACGAGCGACGACACCGGTGCGACGACGCCGAAGCCGAGCGTCGCCCTCGCCGCGCTCCTCGAGTCGATCCAGCGCAAGCGGGACGAACTGGCCGCGGTGCGCACGCAGCAGTCCACGGGTGACAAGAGCGAAGCCGAGCGCAAGGCGTTCGCCGAGCAAGCGGCGAAGCTCACGGCCGAACTCGACCGGTTGCGACAGAGCTTCGAGTCGGTCGCGACCGGAATCGACGTCGCCGAGTTCGAGGAGACGAAGTCCGACAAGTTCGATTTGCAGGCGGAGCTGCAACAGCTCGTCGAGCCGGCGATCGCGGCCCTGAAGGACCTGACCGAGAAGCCGCGGGCGGTGCAGAACCTGAAGTCGACGATCAGCGGACTCGAGGAGCGCGAGAAGCAGATCAACGAAGCGCTCGCGCACATCGAGACGCTCCTGGCGGATGCCGAGGAAGGCCCCCTCCGGTCGCGGTTGCTCGAGTCACGTGCCCGTTGGGTGAAGGAGCGCACCGACGCCCGGAACCGAGCGACCGTCGAGCGCTTTCGGCTGAAGAAGCTCGAGGCGGAGGACAAGGGGTTCTGGGAGGGAGTCCAGGACGACTCCGATCGATTCGTGCGCGGGGTCGGGTTCACGATCGTGCTCGCGGTCGCCGCGTTCCTCGCGGTGTTCTTCGGATTGCGCGCGGCGCGTCGGGGTGTGCGCCGAGTGCTTCGTCGTCGCGAGGGCCGGAAGCGGTCGACCTACTCGCGCGTGTTCGACGTGCTCTACGAGTTGATCGTCCTCGTGCTCGCGGTGCTCGCGGTCTTCATCGTGCTGATCGTGCGCGGCGATTGGGTGCTTCTCGGGCTGGCAGTGCTCGTGTTGCTGCTGATCGCGTGGGCGAGCAAGCAGTTCCTGCCCGGATTCGTCGAGCAGATCCGCTTCGTGCTGAACCTCGGCACGGTCCGGGAGGACGAGCGCGTGATCTACAACGGCCTCCCCTGGCACGTCACACGGCTCAACTTCTACACGCGGCTGACGAACCCGCGCCTCACGGGCGGCCTGATCCGACTCTCGGTGACCGAACTGATGTCGATGCACTCGCGGCCGACCAGCGACCGCGAGGGGTGGTTCCCGACCGAGGAGGGCGACTGGGTGCTGATGCCCGACGGGCTCCACGGCAAGGTGCTGCTGCAGACGCCGGAGATCGTGCAACTCCAGGCGGTCGGCGGTCTCGTCCACACCTACCCGGCCGCGGACTTCCTCGCGGCGCCGCCGGCGAATCTGTCCGGCGGATTCCGCTGCGGTTCGACGTTCGGCATCGACTACGGGCTGCAGGCGATCGCGACGAGCGACGTGCCGAAGCGATTCACCGCGTTCCTGAAGGCGGCGCTCGAGGAGCAGTTCGATCCGGCGTGGCTGGTCAAGACGAACGTCGAGTTTGCGGCCGCCGGTTCGTCGTCCCTCGACTATCGGGCGCTCGTGGACTTCAACGGCGACGCCGCGAAGGACTACGCGAAGATCGGCCGCGCGATCCAGCGCGCGCTCGTCGACGCATGCAACGAGAACGACTGGAACATCCCGTTCCCGCAGCTCACCGTCCACCGCGCCGATCCCGACAGTTGACGCTGCGGCGCGCGGTGAACTACCCCGCCGGCGTGCCGATCGGAGTTGTCGCGGGTGTCTCGAGTGGTGCGAGGGAAGGCTTGGGCGTGTCGCTGCCGAGCGCGCTGCGGGCATCGCTCGGCGGAAGGGGTGTGCCGAGCAGGTAGCCCTGCACGGAGTCGCAGCCGGCGCGGCGGAGGAACGCGAGCTGTTCTTCGTTCTCGACGCCCTCGGCGATGACGGCGAGCCCGAGGCTGTGGCCCATCGCGACGATCGCGCGTGCGAGGTTGCCGTTGCCGGTGGTGCTCGAGATCGCTCGCACGAACGACTGGTCGATCTTCAGGCTGTCGATCGGGAAGTCCTGGAGGTAGCTGAGCGACGAGTAGCCGGTGCCGAAGTCGTCGATCGCGACCTTGATGCCGAGTGTGCGCAGCGACTCGAGCATCCGGACCGCCCGGTCGGGCTGCGCCACGATCGACGTCTCGGTGAGTTCGACGCCGAGCGCCGATCCGGTCAGCCCGTGTCGGGAGAGCGCGTCCTGGATGTCGGCGACGAGGCTCGTCGACTCGAATTGCTGTCCCGAGACGTTCACGTAGACCCGGCACGGGTCGAGGCCGGCGTCCTTCCAGGCGCGGATCTGCCGACAGACCTCGCCGATGACCCAACGCCCGATCTTGAGGATCAGGTCGGACTCCTCGGCGAGGGGGACGAAGACCGTCGGCGGGATGAAACCCATCTCGCCGTGCTTCCAGCGCAGCAGCGCCTCGAACGCGCACAGGCGTTCGTTCGTGATCAGCTTCTGCGGCTGGTAGTGGATCTCGAGTTCCTCGCGCTCGATCGCACGGTGCAGGCCGTTCTCGAGCATCAAGCGCTCGACGGCCGCGGCGTTCATCGACTCGGTGTAGAGCTGGTAGTTGTTGCGTCCGCGGTCCTTCGCGTGATACATCGCCGCGTCGGCGTTCTTGACGAGGGTCTCGAAGTCGGCGCCGTCCACCGGGTAGATCGCGATGCCGATGCTCACGGTGGCGAACATCTCCTCGCCGCGCAGCGTCAGTGGCTCGCCGAGGACGCGGAGCAGCCGCTGCGCGATGCGCACGACCGCCTGCACGTCCTTCACCTCCGACAGGATGATCGTGAACTCGTCGCCGCCCATCCGGGCGATCGTCGCCGGCGGGCCCTCGTCGGTCGTGCGCGCCTCCGTCGGCTCCGATGCGACGTCGTCGTAGGCGTTGCCGTCGTTGACGCGCAGCGCTTGGCGCAGGCGTCGCGCGATCGTGACGAGCAGGTGGTCGCCGGCGCTGTGGCCGAGCGTGTCGTTGATGTGCTTGAAGCGGTCGACGTCGAGGAACAGCACCGCGGTCATCGTCTCGTGGCGCTTGGCGAGCGAGATGCACACCTCGAGTCGATCCTTGAACAGCAGGCGATTCGGCAGACCGGTCAGCGCGTCGTGGTAGGCGAGATGCGAGATGCGCTGCTCGGAGTGCTTCTGCTCGGAGATGTCGCGAACCAGCGCGACGACCTGCCCCTGCATCACCGGGAACATCCGGACCTCGTGGAAGCGCTCGTCGCTGTCGCAGAACTCGAAGCAGCACAGGTCGCGGGTCGCGAGCACCTTCGCGATCGCCTGGCTGAACTGCTGGGCGATCTCCGGGTGCACGACGTCGTAGAAGCAGTGCGCGATCGGGCTCTCGTGGCCGAGGTAGTCGTGGCGACGGTTGCCGGGGTGGTAGTCGAGGATGCGCCCCTGCGCGTCGAGGTAGAAGAACTGGTCGGGCAACGCCTTGAAGATCGCCCGCATCTCGGTGTTCGCCTCGACCAGCTCGTTGCTGCTCGCGTCGAGCGACTTGCGGAGGGCCCCGAGCTCGCTCTCGTACTCGCGATACGCCTGGCTGATCGCGTGCAGGAACGCCCGCCGCCGGGACAGCTCGGGCCAGGCGTAGACGCGGTGTTCCTGGATCTGCTTCAGGAGGATGTGGTGGAAGTCGTGCATCGGCGTGTGCGACTATTTGCTCGTCAGGGGATCTTCTTTCCCTTTCGGAAACCCGCCCACGCGAGCTGAGCCCTCCGCCGAACGCCGAGCCGATGTATCACTTCGAGACGTCCGGGATTCGCTGGCGGCGGATTCTCGCACTCCTCGCGGTCGCGTTCGCGGCACGCGCCGTCGTCACCGTCGCGATCGCGCCGCCGATGGAGGGGTGGGACGAATACCAGCACGTCGCCTACCTCGTGCACCTCGACGAGCACGACGGCGAGGCGCCCCGCTTGGGCACGGCGAACGTATCGCCGCGGCTGCTCGAGAAGGTCGTCGCGTTTCCGGTGCCCCTCGGCGCGCGCGAGCAGCTGATCGGCGCCGGCGGCGTCGGGCACGCCGCGTTCTGGCGCGGCGAGGCACGCTATCGCGAGGGGCACCCGCCGGTGCGGCTCTATCAGGCGCAGCACGCGTCGTTCTACTACCGGCTCGCGTTGCCGCTCTTCCGGGCCGCCGGAGGCATCGACGACCTGCGCACGTCGGTCGCGGTGCTCCGACTCGCGAACGCCCTGCTCGGGTTCGTCGCACTCGCGCTGGTCGTCCTGTGGATCGCGCGCTGGTTCCCGAACGATCGCCTCGGTGTCGCGATCGCCGCCGCGGTCGCGTTGAATCCGCTGTTCCTCGTCAACGTCTGCCGCGTCGCGAACGATGCGCTCGCGATCGCGCTCGTCACCGCGGGAATCTGCGGGACCCTTGCGGCAATCGAGCGCGGTGGCCTGTGGCGCGTCGCGCTCGCAGGCGTTTTTCTCGGCGCCGCGACGTTTGCCAAGACCCTCGCGGCCCCGGCGATTCCGTGGGCCGTCGTCGCGCTCGCTTGCGCACCGGGGCGCACGTTCCGGTGGCGGGCCGGCACGGCGTCGCTCGCCGCTGGGCTCGCCGCGGTGGTCCTCGCGCCGTTCGTCCTGGACAGCCTCACGCACTACGGCACGCTCACGCCGATGCAGGAGGCGGTCGCGAACGAGCGCGCCGGTGCCGGCCTCGGCGCGTGGTGGGGTGCGATCGTGTCGATCGACTGGTGGCAGCACCTTCGCACCGTGTGGACCGACGGGGGACTCTGGGCGAGCGGCTGGAGCGGCATCCTTCCGCGCGAGCGCTTTCGCGTCGTGATCGGGATCGCGGTCGGGCTCGGCCTCGTCGGGCTCGTCGCACGGGCGGTGCGGCAACGGCGCCTCGATCCCGCGGCGTCGGTGGGGCTCGGTCTCGCGGCGTGGACGTCGGCGGCGATGGCCTACCACATGATCCAGACGCGACTGGCTTGGGGAGTCGTCGCAACGGGCGCGCACTACGCGGCGTTCGCATTGCCATGGTGGCAGGTGTCCTGGCTCGGTGGGGCCCGGGCACTCGCCGCTCGGTGGCAGGCGCCGGTCGTCGGCGCCGTTGCAGTGATCTTTACGATTGTCGAGGTAAGGGGACTCGGCCGCAGCGCCGTAGAATACTCGGGGACGGAACGGCTCGGTGCCGCGTTCGAGCGCCTGGAGCGGCTTCACCCGGCGTGGCTGGGAAGCGAGGCCGTCGCCCTCGGTGTCGCGATCTGGGCCGTTGCCCTCGTCGGGCTGGCGTTCGTCGCGGTCACCGGGAAGGGTTTGCGCTATCGTTGCTCCGGGACGTCGCGGTAGAATCGCCGCTGGAAAAGGGGACTTGCACGATGACCGTACGCAGCCGCGCGTTTCACGGCGCCGCGATACTCGCGGTGTTGTTCGCCTCATGCGTCGCGGGCGTGAGCGCACAGCAGCGCAACGCGCCGTCGAACTTCGCCTTCGATGCGCTCGTGACGACCGGGCTCCAGAACCCGGTAGCCCTGTCGATGTTGCCCGACGGACGGGTCGTGATCGGCGAGCAAGTCACGGGCAACATCAAGGTCTTCGCCGGCGGCAACGTCGCGACGATCGGCACGGTGACCGACGTGCGCACCGACTCGTCGCTGCGTGGACTGCTCTCGGTCGCGGTCGACTCGAAGTGGCCGTCTCGCCCGTACGTCTACGTGCTCTACAACAGTCAGTCGGGGTCCGATGAGCGCATCGTGATGTACACGGCGAGCGGGAGCCTCTCGTCGCCGAACAGCACGAACCTGACGCTCGGATCGCCCTACGTCGTGCTCGATGGCATTACGGACCTGGCGTCCGGCCACAACGGCGGCACGCTTCGGTTCGGCCCGGACGACATGCTCTACGCGAGCATCGGCGAGGACTTCACGCCGTGTGCGGCGCAGTCGACGACGAACCTGCTCGGCTGCCTGCTGCGGCTCGACGTGTCGTCGCTGCCGCGGTCGGGGAGTGGTCCACCGCCCAAGGGCGCGATCACGCCCGGCAACAACCCGTTCTCGGGCAACGATGCGAACACGAAGCTCTACTGGGCGATGGGGCTTCGCAACCCGTTCCGCTTCAACATCGACCCCGTCACGTCGCACATCTACATCGGCGACGTCGGCGAGGTCGGCCAGGAGGAGTTCAACGAGGTCGTCGGCGGCGAGAACCTCGGCTGGCCCTACCGCGAGGGAACGCTGACCTACACGACCTGCACCGCGACGACACCCACGCTCGTCGACCCGATCGCGACGTATGGCCGCGAGTGGACGTCCCAGGCGATCAACGGCTGGGGTCGCTACCGCAACAAGGTCGGTGCGCCGTACAACTTCGGCCAGGACTACGAGGGCGACGTCTTCTACGGCGACATCTACGGCGGCTGGGTCCGCCGGCTCAAGTGGGACGGCACGCAGTGGAAGACGCCGCCGGCCCAGCCCGGGCAGCCGTCACCGACCGATTGGGGTGCCGGCTTCTTCGGCGTCTCCGACGTCGCGTTCGGTGCCGACGGGGCGATCTACTTCGTCACGATGGTGCCCGGCACGCTCATCCGGATGCGCAACGTGCCGAAGTACCCGGTGATCAACGCGCCCGCGACGGCGTCCGTCGGCAAGCCCGTCACGATCGAGTGCGTGCGCGACCCGGGGGACCCGACCCTGCTCGTGATGGGACCGGTCAAGATCCCGCCGCTCTACTACGCCGGCCTGTTCGGTGCGGTCGAGATCATCGGCTTCCCGCTCACGTGGGGCGACATGGACGCGAGCGGCAAGTTCACGCACACGTTCAGCGACGTCCCCGCGATCGCACTCGGCGCGACGTTCTACTTCCAGAACATCGTCAAGGTGAACAACGACCTCTGGATCTCGACCCCGCACGCGATCCTGATCACGCCGTAGCGCGTGCGAGCGCGTTCTCCACGAGTCGCGTGACGAGCGCCGGGGTCTCGACACCCCGGTGCGCCCAGAGCTTCGGATACATGCTGATCGCGGTGAAGCCGGGTAGCGTGTTGATCTCGTTTATGACGATCTCGCCCGACGGGCCGGCGAAGAAGTCGACGCGAGCGAGGCCGGCGCAGTCGAGCGCGCGAAACGCGGCGAGTGCGGTCTCGCGGATGTGCTCGGCGAGGGCGGCGTCGATGTCGGCCTCCGGGATCAGCGCCGCCGAGTCGTCGAGGTACTTGGCGTCGTACGAGTAGAAGCCGTCGGGCGCGACGATCTCGCCGATGCCCGATGCTTCCGGCGGCGTGCCGTCGAGGATCGCGCACTCGAGTTCGCGGCCGACGAACGCCGGCTCGATCAGCACCTTGTCGTCGTGGACGAACGCTGCATCGAGCGCGTCGCCGAGGGCGGCCTCGTCCGTCACCTTCGTGATGCCGACCGACGAACCGGCGTTCGCCGGTTTGACGAACAGTGGCGTGCCGAACCGTGCGGCGGCACGCGCGGCTTCCTCTCGGTCGTCGCCGCGCCGCACCGTGTGCCACGGCACGACCGGGATGCCCGCGCGCTCGAGCACGATCTTCGTCAGGTCCTTGTCCATGCACACGGCCGACGCCGCGATCCCGCAGCCGACACACGGCACGCCGGCGAGCGCGAGCGCCCCCTGCACGCCGCCGTCCTCGCCGCCGCGGCCGTGCAGCACCGGAAACGCGACGTCGATCGAGATCGCACCGCTGCCGTCCAGGCGGTGAAGCGCGCCGCCGTCCTCGGTTGCGACGAGCGCGACCGGCTCACCGCCGTCGGCGAGTCGGATGCGCGCGGGGTCGTCGGCATCGACGGCGTGCGCCTCGCCCGCGAAGTGCAACCAACGCCCGTCCGGCGCGATGCCGACCACGACGACGTCGAACCCGGCAGAACGAGCCGCCGCGATCACGTTGACGCTCGAGACGAGCGAGATCGCGTGCTCCGACGACGGGCCCCCGCACAGGATCGCGAGCCGGCGCATCAGAACGCGACCGTCCACGTCGTCGTGCCGGCCTCGAACGTGCGGCGGGACTCGCCGGCGGGGTGCTGCACGACCAGGGTGAACGGCGCGTCGCACTCGACATCGATCACCGGCGGGGCGTCGGCCGACGCGCGCGCCCGGGCGACGACCGAGACTTGCACGCGTCCGAAGCAGAGCTGCTGGACGCCGTGCCGCGCGGGCTCGCGCATCCGCCACGTCAGCGTGTCGGTCACGCCGTCGGCGCGCAGGCCGAGCACGAACTCGTAGAACATCGCGGTCGCGCCGAGCCCCGACCAGCCGACGAAGTCGCCGCGCGCCGGGTCGCCGGGCGCGGCGGACTCGGGCGCGTAGTTCTCCCATACCGTGTCGGTCTCGCGATGCACCGCGAGCAGGTTGTCGAGGTGATTGCGCGCGATCGCGGTCGCGAGATCCTCGTGGCCATTGGCGGCGAGTCCGCAGACGAGTTGATACTGTAGCGGGGCCCAGACGGCGCCGCGCCAGTAGTCGCCGGTCGCGTCGTAGTCCCGGTGATCCGCGGCGAGGCTCGGCACGAGGTGGGGGCGCCAGAACGTCTTCGGGTTGCGCAGGTGTGCGGCCATCGCGTTCGCACGATCGGCGGGCGCGACCCCCGCGACGAGCGGCCAGTAGGATGCCGGCGTCTTCACGCGGCTCGGTGCGCCGTCTTTGACGTCGTAGTAGAAGCGGTCGCGCGCGTCCCACATCGTCTCGTTGATCACGCGCCCGATTGCGGCATACGCGGCCTGAAACCGACGCTCGGTGTCGGCGTCACCCACGACGCGCGCGATGTCGCGGATGCAACGCGCCGCGAGCGCCTGTTGCGCGGTCATGCAGATCCAGCCGTCACCCTCGCGGGGTGTGTTGTCCATCCCGGAGCCGAGCGGCGTGTTCCAATAGGTGCCGTCGTCGCGTTTCCGGTTGCGGTCGATCCACTCGTGGTACTTCACGAGCGGCATGAGCACGCTCGTGAGCCGCGTCGCGTCACCGGTCACGCGGTAGTATTCCCATTCGGCCCACGCAAACAACGGCGGATTGACGGTGTTCTCGACGCCCTTGTAGGCGAAGTCGTCGCCGGTGCGCTCGTCGATCTCGCGGCAGATGTAGCCGTTGTCGTGCTGGCGCGCGTAGAAGTTGTCGAGGCTGACGATCGCCGGAAACGCCCGGTGTGCGTAGCGCCCGAAGAACATCATGAACGCGGTGTCCCACTGGAAGATGTGGGGGTTGAACGCTTCGTCGATGTAGTCGGCCACGAACCCGGTGCCGACACGCGGCCAGCGCAGGTGTCGGAAGTAGAGCGTCCAGACCTTGTCGTGGAGCTTCGTGCGCGCGATCGCGTCGGGATCGTCGTCGTCGCCGAGGATCGGCTGTGGGAGCACGTCGCGTGCGCCGTAGCGGGTCGGCAACTCGCGTGGCACGTAGTCGTCGACCGGGAAGTAGCGCCCCCGGCCGCCGCCGCATCCGGCGACGATAACGAGCAACCCGACGAGCGGGAGAAGTCGGCTGGTGTTCATCGTCGACCAAGATGCCGAACGCCCGGGTGGCTGGGTAGCGTTTTTCGGTCGATCCCTACCGCGGTACGCTATCTTTGGTCACCTTGCGGACACGAGGCGCCGAGGCGACGATGGAATCCTGGAAAGAGTTCGACCAGAACCCGATCACCCACTCGGTCGCGCACCACTTGGTCGCGATCGCGGACCTGCTCGACGAGTTCGGCTACGCTCGCGTGTCCGACGTCGCGCGCCTGCTCGGCATCACGCGGGGCAGCGTCTCGGTGACGCTGAAGAACCTGAAGCAGCGGGGGCTCGTCGTCGAGGACGAGCAGCGCCACCTCGGGCTCTCCGACGAGGGCGCCGAGATCGCCGAGGCGATCCGCTTCCGCAAACGGACGATGGTCCGGCTGTTCGCGGAGGTGTTCGGCGTCGAGGCCAAGCAGGCCGAGATCGACGCGTGCAAGATCGAGCACCTGATCAGCGCCGAGACGACCGACCGGGTGAAGGGGTTCCTGCGCTTTTGCGAATCGGGGGACGGGGAGGCACTGTTCGACGCCTACGCCCGTTACCGAGACCGCGCGCAAGACGCGACCAAGTGAGGCGAAGACCGCATGTCGGCCCATGAACACCACCTGAAACGGCTCAACGAGCTCTTCGCCGAAGAGCTCGAGGCCGGCATCCGCTACCTCCACCTCGCGACGTCGGTCAAAGGGCTCGATCGACTCGTCGTCACGAAGACGCTGCTCGAAGGCATGCAGGAGACGTTCGAGCACGCGCAGACGATCGCCGAGCGGATCAACCAGATGGGCGGCGTCCCGTCGCTCGACCTGAAGCTGCAACTGCCGCCGCAGAAGATCTCGGGCGCCGAGGCGATCCGTACCGCACTCGCGTTCGAGCAGGCCGCGCTCGACGCCTATCGCGAGTTCTGCGACGAGATCAAAGACGACGTCGCGCTCGAGGAGTTCATCCGCGAGCAGGTCGGCGTCGAGTCGCAGCACGTGGCCGAGCTGACGCTGCTCCTCGAGGAGTAGTGACCGGCGCGTCGCCGACCCCGAGCCGCGCGCGCTGCCGGGGCATCACGCAAGCGCTCGTCGCGTGGTTCCGCGCGAGCGCCCGCGATCTGCCGTGGCGACGCACCGACGACCCGTATCGCATCTGGCTGTCGGAGGTGATGCTCCAGCAGACTCGCGTCGAGACGGTCGTCGACTACTACGAGCGGTTCACGCGCGCATACCCGACCGTCGAGGCGCTCGCTCGCGCGCCCGAACAGCGCGTGATGAAGCTCTGGGAGGGGCTCGGCTACTACTCCCGCGCACGCAACCTGCACGCCGCCGCCCGCTGGGTCGTGCGCGAGGGGGGCGGCGCGTTTCCGACGACTGCGGACGACCTGCAGGCGCTCCCGGGCGTCGGCCGCTACACCGCCGGCGCGGTCGCGAGCATCGCGTTCGGCGAGCCGGCGCCGATCCTCGACGGCAACGTCAAGCGCGTGCTCGCGCGGTTGTTCGCGATCGACGACCCGATCGATCGCCCGGCGACGGTCGAGCGGCTGTGGGCGCTCGCGGCGCGGGTCGTCGACCGCGACGACCCCGGCACGTCGAACCAGGCGTTGATGGAACTCGGCGCGCTCGTCTGCACGCCGCGCAACCCGCGCTGCGACGCGTGTCCCGTGGCGCGGCGTTGCGATGCGCGCCGCGTCGCTCGCGTTGCCGAACTGCCGGTGCGCACGCCGCGAAAGCCCGTGCCGCACCACGACATCGTCGCCGGCGTGCTGACGCGTCGGGGGCGGCTCCTGTTCGGACAACGCCCGCCGGGGGGGCTCCTCGGCGGGTTGTGGGAGTTTCCCGGCGGCAAGGTCGAGCCGGGGGAGTCGCACGTCGAGGCGCTCGTGCGCGAACTCGACGAGGAGCTCGGCATCCGCGCGACGATCGGGCCGCTGGTCGCCGCGGTCGACCACGCCTACTCGCACTTCCGGATCACGCTGCACCTCTATCGCGTCGAGGACTTCGACGGCGACCCGACGCCGCACACGCATACGGCGCTTCGCTGGCTTCGACGAGCGGACTTCGAGCGCTACGCGTTTCCGAAGGCGACGCTACGCCTGCTGCCGCACGCGCTCGACTGAGCGACGCGGCACGACGACGAGCGCGATACCGGCGAGAAGCACTGCGGCGCCGAGCGCTTCGAGCGCCGTCGGGGGTTCGCCGAGGACGATCCACGCGAGGGCGACCGCGCCGATCGGCTCGGCCAGCGTACCGACCGCGACCGATGCGCTCGGCAGCCGCCGGAGTGCCCAGTTGATCGTCGAGTGTCCGAGGAGCTGCGGCACGAGCGCGAGGAGCACGAGCCACGGCCACGCCGGGCGCGGGATCGCGGTGAGCGATGCGCCGGCGAGTGCGACGAATCCGAGCGCCGCGAGCGCGGCCCACGAGAACGTCATCGCGACGAACGCGATGAACGGCACGCGGCGTTGGACGTGCCGTGCGATCAGGAGGTAGCCCGCGATCATCGCCGCTCCGGTCAGGGCGAGCGCGTTGCCACCGAGCGCGGGGCCGATCCACGACGTCTCGCCGCCGCGCGCGAGTGCGACGACGGCCGCGCCGGCGATCGCGACGACGATGCCCGCCACGGTGCGCCGCGTGATGCGTTCGCCGAGGATCAGCGGCGCCAGCAGAGCGACGAACAGCGGCGACGCCGAGACGAGCACGACCGAACTCGCGACGGTCGTCGTCTCGAGCGAGCGGAACCACGTGACGAAGTGCAGCGCGAGGAGCACGCCGGCGACCGCCGACCACATCGCGTCGGTCACGGCGACTCGAAGGCGGTGTCGCCGCGCGTACCACACGGCGATCGGCACGAGCACGATCGCGCTCAGCGCCAGCCGGTAGAAGACGGCGACTGACGAGTCGACGTGCGCCTGGGCGTAGCGCACGAGGATCGAGCCGGTCGAGATCGCGCCGATGCCGCCGGCGAAGACGAGGGGGACGGAGAAATTGCGCCGCATCCGCGGTGGTGTCGCACGCCGGCCTCGCCGCGTCAACCCGTCGGCCGTCGGGCGCTTGCCACGGTGGGCGAATCGGGCGAGACCTTACGCGACGACGATGCGAATCCCCGACTTTCACGTGATCACCGACGCGACCCTCCAGTCGCGCTTCTCCCACGCCGAGCTCGCCGCTGCCGCGGCGATCGGCGGCGCGACCGCGGTGCAGTTTCGCGAGAAGCGGGACTGGGCACGGGCGGCGCTCGTCGACGTCGTGGCGGCCGTGGCCCACAACGCGGGGGACACCGCAACCGTAATCGTCAACGACCGAGTGGACGTCGCGGCGGCGGCCGGCATTCGGGCCGTCCACCTCGGCCCCGACGACCTCGATCCCGAGACCGCGCGCCGCGTGCTCGGGCCCGGCGCGCTGATCGGTGGCACTGCAAACGATCTCGAGGCCGCGCGGCGGGTCGAGGCGCGCGGCGTCGACTACCTCGGGGTGGGGCCTGTGTTCGGCACCCGCTCGAAGGCGAACCCGGCGCCCACGCTCGGGCTCGACGGACTGGCGGCGATCGTGCGCGCCGTCTCGGTGCCGGTGATCGCGATCGGCTCGATCGACGAGGGGCGCGTCGGTGACGTGCTCGCGACCGGCGCTCACGGCATCGCGGTGTTGTCCGCCGTCGTGTGTGCGGACGATCCCGCCGCCGCGACCGCCGCGATCCGCACGGCGATCGACGCCCACGCGGGGCGCGCCCGGTGATTCGGCGCGACGCGGGGCCGACGGTCGTCGTCGGTGGCGGCATCATCGGATTGTCGATCGCGTACGAACTCGTGCGCCGCGGCCGCACGCCGGTCGTGCTCGATGCGACGCCGCGGGGGGAGACGGGCGAAACCGCGACCCGCGTCGCCGCCGGGATGCTCGCCCCCGCGTCGGAGGCCGACGACGAGCCGGCGGCCGTCGTCGCGCTCGGTCGTGACAGCCTCGCGCGCTACCCGGCGTTCGTCGGGGCCGTCGAACGCGACAGCGAACGCTCGTGTGGCTACCGCGACGACGGGACGCTCTGGATCGCGGTCAATCGCGACGAGGACGCGGAGCTCGAGCGCTTGATGCGCGCCCAGGCGCGGCACGGCCTCGACGTGCGCAAGCTCGATGCCGCCGCGGTGCGGGATCTCGAACCCCACGTCACGCCGCGCGCGGTCGGTGGGATGCTCGCGCCCGGGGATCACTCGGTCGATCCGCGCCGGCTCGCGGAGGCGCTCGCGCTCGCGGTCCGCCGTGGCGGCGGGACGATCCACGCGGGCTGGTGCGTGGACCGGATCGAGCCGTCGCCGGTCGATGATGCCGGCTGGCGCGTCGGCGGCACCGAGGGCGGCTGGCGCAATTCGGTGGATGCCGCGGAAGTCGTCGTGGCGGCGGGTGCGCGCGTCACGGCCGCGATCGAGTGGATCGGCGCGTCGCCCGGCTGTGAGGTGCGCCCGGTCCGCGGCGAAGTCGTGCGGTTGCGCGGCGCCCCGCTCGTCGAGCGATCGATCCGCACGCCGCGGATCTACCTCGTGCCGCGCACCGACGGTGAACTCGTGATCGGGGCGACGACCGAGGAGCGCGGCTTCGACGCGGACCCGACCGCGGGCGGGACGATGGACTTGCTGCGCCACGCATTCGTCGCCGTCCCGGGCGTCTACGACCTCGTCTTCGCCGAGGTGTCCGCCGGCTGGCGGCCCGCGACGGTGGACCACATCCCGGTCATCGATCGGCTCGCACCGGGTCTCTTCGCCGCGATCGGCCACTACCGAAACGGTATCCTGCTCGCACCGGCGACCGCGCAACTGCTCGCCGAGTTCGTCGTCGGTGGCGAGCGACCGCCGGCACTCGAGCGATTCGCCGTCGACCGTTTTCGATCGGAGGGTGGCAACCCGTGACCACGAACGACGACCGCTGGACGCTCGGCGAGCATGAGTTGACCGGCCGGTTGCTCGTCGGCACCGCGAACTTCCCGACCCGCCAGACGCTGCTCGACGCGCTCGATGCCGCCGGGGCCGAACTCGTCACCGTCAGCGTCAAGAAGGTCGGCGTCGACGTCGAGATCGACTCGCTCTACGACGTGCTGACCGCGCGCGGCTACAAGCTGATGCCGAACACCGCCGGTTGCTACACGGTGCGCGACGCCGAGCGCGTCGCCGACGCGTCGGCCGAGGCGCTCGGCACGAAACTGATCAAACTCGAGGTGATCGCCGACGAGGACACACTGCTGCCCGATACCGACCGGCTCGTCGCCGCGTGCGACGCGCTCGTGAAGAAGGGCTTCGACGTGCTGCCCTACACGAACGACGACCCGGTCGTCGCGCAGAAGCTCGAGGACGTCGGCTGTGCGGCGGTGATGCCGCTCGGTGCGCCGATCGGATCGGGCCTCGGCATCGCGAATCCGCTCAACATCCGGCTGATCGTCGAGCGTGCCCGCGTGCCGGTGATCCTGGACGCCGGTGTGGGCACCGCGTCGGATCTCGCGCGCGCGCTCGAACTCGGGTGCGACGCGGTGCTGCTCTCGAGCGCGATCTCGCGCGCCGACGACCCGGTGCGCATGGCGGGCGCGCTCCGCCACGCGGCGATCGCCGGACGCGAAGCCTACCGCGCGGGCCGGATGCCGATGCGGCGCTTCGAGCAGCGCTACTCGTGGCTCGAGGACCGCGCGCGGCGCGAGCGCGAATGAGCACGCCGCTCGGTCGCTTGATGCTCGTCGTCGATCGAGCCGGCTGCGGCGGTCGCGATCCGATCGACGTCGCCGTCGCGGCCGTTTCCGGCGGCGTCGGGATCGTCCAGGTGCGCGACCGGGAGGCGAGCGCCCTCGTCGCGGCCCTCGTCGATGCGGTCGGACAGGACGCGACGATCGTCGTGAACAGCCAGCCCGCATTGGCCGACGCGCACGGTTGCGGCGTGCACGTGCCCGCGGCGTTCGACGGCGATGTCGGCAATGCCCGTCCGCGCGGCGCGAGTGCGCACGACGTGGGCGAAGTCGATCGTGCGCTCGCACGGTCGGTCGACTACATCGTGGCCGGGACGATCTACGAGACGGACTCGAAGCCGGGACTCGCGGGTCGAGGGGTCGAACACCTCGCCGCGCTCGTGCGCCGTGCGCACCCGACGCCGGTGTTCGCGATCGGCGGGATCACGCCGGCGCGCGCCCGGGCCTGTCGGCTCGCGGGCGCGCACGGCGTTGCGGTCAGGAGCGGCATCCTCGCGGCGGCGGATCCGCGCGCCGCGGCCGCGGCTTACTTCGCCGCGTTGTAGCGCTCGCCGACCGCGTCCCAGTCGACGACGTTCCAGAACGCCGCCATGTAGTCCGGCCGACGGTTCTGGTAGTTGAGGTAGTAGGCGTGCTCCCACACGTCGATGCCGAGGAGCGGCGTCTTGCCCTCCATCACCGGGTTGTCCTGGTTCGGCGTCGAGTGCACTTCGAGCTCGCCGGTGCCGGTGAGGCTCAGCCACGCCCAGCCCGAGCCGAAGCGCGTCGCGCCGGCGGCCTGGAACTTCTCCTTGAACGCGTCGAAGCTGCCGAACGCGCTGTCGATCGCGGCGGCGAGGTCACCGCTCGGCGTGCCGCCCTTGCCCGGGCCCATCACCGTCCAGAAGAACGAGTGGTTCCAGTGGCCGCCGCCGTTGTTGCGCACGGCCGTCGCGATGTCCTGCGGGACCTCGCTCAGGCGGCTGCAGACGTCGTCGATCGACCAGTCGAAGAGCGACGGGTGTTTCTCGAGCGCGGCGTTCAAGTTCGTCACGTACGCGTTGTGGTGCTTGCCGTGGTGGATCTCCATCGTGCGCGCGTCGATGTGCGGCTCGAGCGCGTCGTGCGCGTAGGGGAGGTCGGGGAGTTCGTGCTTGGGCATCGGTAGGGTTCTCCGTTCGGTCTACGAGTTGAGGGTTCGGTTCAGCCCTGGACGGGCGCGGGCGCGGCCCGCCACGCGGACCACGCGATCGCCGCCCATCCGGCGAGCAATGCGACACCGCCGACCGGCGTGATCGCGCCGAGCCAGCGGATACCGGTCGTCGAGAGAGCAAACAGCGTGCCGCTGAAGACGACGATTCCGGCCAGAAACAGCCAGCCCGCCGCGGCCGAGCCGCGAAGCTTGTCGGCCGCGAGGCCGACGAACAGCAGTGCGACCGCGTGAAAGAGCTGGTAGCGCACGCCCGTCTCGAAGACGGCGAGCATGTCGGGCGCCAGCTTCGTCTTCAGGCCGTGAGCACCGAACGCGCCGGCCGCGACCCCGGTCAAACCGAGGATCGCGCCGAGGGCGACGAATCGTCTGTCCATGCAGAAACCATAGCGCATCGGTGCCATACTTTCTGGCCCATGCAACCCTTCGACATCGGCCCTCATACGATCCCCGGCCCGTTCATCATGGCGCCGATGTCCGGGATCTCGTCCGCGGTCGACCGGGAGATCGCGCGCGCCCACGGCGCCCATGCGAGTCCGACCGAACTCGTCAGCTCGAAGGGGCTCCTGCACAACAGCGAGCGGACCCGCGGCTACCTCGCGAAGACCGACGACGAGGACCCGTTCTGGGTGCAGCTCTTCGGCGGCGAGGTCGAGGCGATGGCCGAGGCGACGAAGATCGTCGCCGACCACGGCGCGCAAATCGTCGACATCAACATGGGCTGCCCGGTCAAGAAGGTCACGAAGAGCGGCGCCGGTGTCGCGCTGATGGCCGACCCCGATCGCGCCGTGCGGATGGTCGAAGCGATGCGTCGCGCGACCGACGACCGCGTGCCGATCACGACGAAGTTCCGTGCCGGGTTCGACAAGGACACCGTGACCGCGATCGAGTTCGGCGTGCGGATGGCCGAGGCGGGAGCGGCGTGCTTGATCCTGCACCCGCGCGTCAAGGCGCAGCACCACTCGGGTGCGGCGGACTGGTCGCTGCTCAAGCGCCTGAAGGAGGCGGTCGACGTGCCGGTGATCGGATCCGGCGGGGTGCGCACGCCCGAGGACGGCTACCGGATGCTCGAAGAGACCGGCGTCGACGGGGCGATGGTCGGGCGTGCGGCGCTCGGCAACCCGTGGATCTTCGCGGGGCTCCTTCGTCGCGCCGACTACGCACCGTCGCCCGACGAGCGCGCCGACGTCGTGCTCGACCACTTCCGTCGCTTCGCGTCGTTGATCGGCCACGAGGAGGCGGCGATCCGGAAGTTCCGCACGCGCGCGCTCTATTACGCGCGCGGCCTGAGCGACTGCACCGTCTACCGGCAGCGGGTCGTTCGGATCCGCGATCGCGCCGAACTCGAGGCGACGCTCGACACCTTCTTCCGGGCGGCCGACCGCGTGCCCGGCTACATCCCCGGCCACGGCTGGCGGCCCGGTGATTCGTAGGGCCGTCGCCCTCGCCGCGCTCGCGGTGCTACCGACGTGCGCGAGTCGGCCGTCGGAGGGCGTGCGACCGCCGAACGTCGTGATCGTCTTCACGGACGACCAGGGGTGGGGGGACGTCGGTTGCTACGGCGCGACCGGCATCGCGACGCCGCAGCTCGATCGAATGGCGCGGGAGGGGATCCGGTTCACGTCGTTCTACGTCGCGCAGCCGGTGTGCTCGGCGTCGCGTGCGGCGTTGTTGACCGGCCGCTACCCGAACCGCATCGGCATCCACGGCGCGCTCGGCCCGTGGAGCGAGAACGGTCTGCCCGCGTCCGAGACGACGCTCGCGGAACTCGCGAAGTCGCGCGGCTACGCGACCGGGATCTTCGGCAAGTGGCACCTCGGGCATCGTCCGGCGTTCCTGCCGACGCGCCACGGCTTCGACACGTTCTTCGGCATCCCGTATTCCAACGACATGTGGCCGTTTCACCCCGACTACTATCCGCACCCGCCCGGCACGTCGAAACGCAAGCGCGGCTACCCGCCGCTGCCGCTCTACGTAGACGAGCGGATCGTGAACCCGGCCGTGGATGCCGCGACGCAGCGCGCGTTCACCGCCACGTTCACCGAGCGCGCGATCGCGTTCATCGAGCGCAACCGCGATCGGCCGTTCTTCTGCTACGTCGCGCACCCGATGCCGCACGTGCCGATCTTCCGCAGCTACCCCGAGGTGATCGAGGAGATCGACCGGTCGGTGGGCGACTTGCTCGCGGCGATCCGGCGACTCGGCCTGGACGACGACACGCTCGTCGTGTTCACGTCCGACAACGGCCCGTGGTTGAGCTACGGCGATCACGCCGGCTCCAGCGGCGGGCTGCGCGAAGGCAAGGGAACGACCTGGGAGGGGGGCGTGCGGGTGCCGTGCATCGCGCGGTGGCCCGGGCAAATCCCCGCGGGCGCGGTGTGCGACGAGCCGGCGATGACGATCGACGTCGTGCCGACCGTCGCCCGGCTCATCGGCGCGCAGGCACCACCCGCGCTCGACGGTCGAGACATCGGCGCGCTCCTCCGGGGCGAGCCGGGAGCGAAGTCGCCGCACGACGCGCTCTACTTCTACTACCGGCGCAACCACCTGCACGCGGTGCGCGCCGGCCGGTGGAAACTCGTGTTGCCGCATCGCTACCGGACGCTCGCGGGCGAATCCGGCCACGGCGGTCGGCCGGGACCGTACCGGCAGGTGCCGTGCGGGCTCGAACTCTACGACCTTCGGGCCGACCCGGCGGAGGCGACCGACGTCGCCGCCGCCAACCCGAGCGTCGTCCGACGCCTCGAGCGCCTCGCCGCGCGGGCCCGCGACGACATGGGCGACGACCGACCGACCGAGGAGAAGAAGCGATGAGTCGACTCGCGATTCCGTTCGTGCTGGCCGCGGCGGCGTTTTCTGCGGCTGCGTTCTCCACGGCGCCCTCGTCCGACGACGACCTGCGCCGCGCCCTCGGTGACGACGCGGTCGCGCCGCGCTGGATCTACGATGATTGGGCCGCGGCGGTCGAGCGTGCGATCGCGACGAAGCGTCCGATCTTCGCGGTCTTTCGCTGCGTGCCGTGACGCGACGGTCGTTCGTTCGACGCGCAGGTCGCGCGTCGTGACTCACCGCTGGCCGACGCGCTCGACGCGTTCGTCTGCGTCCGCCTCGTGCAGATGAAGGGCGTCGATCTCGCGCAGTTTCAGTTCGACTACGACCTCGAGTGGGCGGCGCTGTTCCTGCACGCCGATGGCACCGTCTTCGCGCGGCACGGCGTGGGCGGCGTCGGGGGTGCCGACGCGACGGAGTCGCTCGCCGCCCTCCGCGAGACGATGCGCCGCGTTCTCGATGCGCATCGTGGCTACCCGGACAACCGCGCGCGCTTCGCGCCGAAGCGCGGACCGACGCCGGCGGTGCGATTCGCCCGCGATTTCGCGTGGCCCGCGCTCCGGCGTGCGGCCGCCCGACCGACGTCGCGCAAGCAGTGCGTGCACTGTCACAACATCTACGACGGGATGCATCACGACCTCCGCAGCACCGGGGACTACGACCCCGATCGCGTGTGGAAGTATCCGCCGCCGGAGGGGCTCGGCTTCTCGGTCGATGCGTTCGGCGATCGTGTCACGGTCTTGCGACCCGACTCGGCTGCGGCTGCCGGCGGTCTCGTGGCCGGTGATCGCCTCGTCTCGGTCGACGGTCACGCGATCCTGTCCGCGGCCGACGTGCGATTCGCGTTACACCACGCCGGCGAGGCGCGGACCATTCCCGTCCGAGTCGCGCGAGACGACGAATCGGTCGACCTGTCGATCACGCCGACGTCGGGTTGGCGGCGCAGCGATCTCACCTGGCGTGGTTCGATGTGGAGCATGCCGCCGCAGCCGAAGATCTGGATGAAGACGATGGCCCCGGCCGAGAAGCGACGGCGCGGCATCGCGCCGGATGCGCTCGCGGTCGTCGTGCGGGGCGTGTTCGGCCCGGTCGGCCGACGCGCCGGATTGCGCGTCGGTGACGTCGTCGTCGCGTACGACGGTCGCCGCGAGCACCGAACCGCCGAGGCGCTCCACGTCGACATGCGCCTTCGTCACTACCGACCGGGCGCCACGGTCGCCCTCGAGGTCGTCCGCGGCGACGAGCGCGTGGCCGTCACCCTCGTCTTCGACGAGTGACGGCCGCGCAGGTCCCTACTTCACCGTGATCCCGTAGGGCTGCGAAATCTGCGCGATGCCGCTGGGCGCTGCGGGGTCGACCACGACGGCTGCGACGAACATCCGGAGCCCCTGGATCGGAAGTGCCGGAATCAGCACGTTCATCCCGGCGCGTCCTTGCGAGTCGAGCGCCCCGGCGAAGCCCTGGAACAGCGCCGGCACGGTCTGGCTGAGGCGGAACAGGTTGTCCGGCGTGAGCGGGACCGTGCGCGAGTCGATCGGGATGCCCGGCTGGCGCGAGAACGACGCCGCCGCGATGTAGAGTTTGCCGGGGTGGCGCGCGAAGCGAACGCTGAGGCTGAGCGGCGTGCCGACCACGGCGTTGCCGATCGCCCAGACGTGGTTTTCGTCCGCCACCGCCATGTCCATCTTCGTGATGCTCACACCGTTGTAGGGCGTGCCGATGTTCTGGCCCTGGGAGTCGTAGCGCGTCATCGTCGTGCCGTGCGGCCCGGCGATGACGTCGCCGTTGGCGAGGACCGCCAGCGATTTCACGAGCGACGTGCCGGAGGCGAACGTCGTCAGCGTGTTGTTGAAGTCGAGTCGCAGGATGCTCGACGACGTCGTGATGAGCACGTCGCCGTTGAACGGGTGGTAGTCCATCGCGTAGACGGTCGACAGGCCGGTCGCGACCGTGTTCGCCAAGCCGGTGTTGCGGTTGATCCGGAAGATCGATCCGGTCGTCGTATCCGCGACGACGATGTCGCCGGTATCCCGGTCGAGGCAGAGCGCGTTCGCGAAGATGCCGGTCGACGCGATCGTCGTCCACGTCTGCGAGAACGGATTCACGCGAAACACGCTACCGGCGGCGCGCCAGCCGCTGCCGACGATCACGTCACCGTTCTCGTCGAGGTCGGCGAACGCGACACCGTTTCCGGGCGACAGGCCCGCCACGACGGTCGTCACGTTGCCCGCCGGGTCGATCTGGAAGACGTCGAGCCCGGATGCGGCGAAGTAATTCGTGTTGTCCGCGCCGACGACGAGGCCACGGATCGCGCCGGAGACCGACGAGATCGTCCGGGCGACGTTGGTGCCCGGCGTCACGGCCAGCACGGTCGCACCGCCGGTGCTCGAGGCGACGAGCAAGTCGTCGGGTTGAATACTCTGCGCCTCGGCCCCCGCTGCACACGCGACGGCCAACACGAACGCACGGACACGCTTCTTCATCGGAGTCTCCAGACGGGATCTGCCCGCGCTCCAGGCTACGCCCAACCGCCGGTGCCGTCAAACGTGCGCGTGGATCACGGCTCGACCCGAATCCGAACCGCGTTCGAGATTCCGCGAATGCCACTCGGGGACGCACTGTCGAGCACGACGAAGGCGACGTAGAGCATCGTCCCGCGCAGCGCCTGGACCGGTGGGATCCGGACGGTCGCGGTCGTCGAGCCGGTCGGGGGCACCGTGCCGCGAAACCCCGTCCACGGGGAGCCGCCGGACAGCGACGCGACGAGGAGTGGCTCGACCGCGAGCGGGATCGTCCGACGATCGACTCGGATCCCTGGCGACGTTTGCGTCGACATCCCGGCCACGTAGGCGAGCCCGGCGTTGCCGGGGGCTTCGAAGGCGAGCGCCACGTTGCCGCCGGGCCCGGCCGAGGTCGCGACCGAGGCGCGGGGGAACATGTCGCGTACGATCATCATCTCCGCGTTGCTACCGGTGAGGTTCGACGCTCGGCTCGGAAAGAGCGTCGTCCCGGCGTTGGTTACGGGGATGCCCACGAGTCGGGGGCCCGACCCGATGCCTACGCCGCTGCCGACGTTGCCCTCTGCGCCGGTGGGATCCGTCGATGCGCGCCACATCCGCCCGGTCAGGCGATTCCAAACGAACACGTCCGATGAGAGGTTGTGGTCGTCCCGAACGAGCGCCGGCAGGCTGCTCTCGAAGGCGATCCACACGCCGTTCGGCGAGATCGTCGCGTTGCCGGAAGCGCCCCCATCGACGCTACCCGAGATGTCCCGCGACACGCACGTCGTCGTGCCGGTCAGGGTGTCGTGCAGGAATACGCGCCACTGCGGCCAGTGGGCGGCCGGGACGAGGTTGGTCGCGGATGAATGGAATACGACGAAGCGGCCATTCTCCGAGATCTCGGGGAACGTCGACGCACCGTTGGCTTGCGCGCCGGACGAACTGACGCTTATGCGCCGCGTGACGCCGGCGACGATGTCGCGCAGGAAGATATCGGACACCTGGTTCGTGTCGCCGACGACGAGGTTGGTTGCGCGGCTGTCGAACACGACGAAGCGGCCGTCACCCGAGATGCGGGGATGCTCGGAGACGTCGTTCGCGTCGGTGCCGTTCGGCGTGACACTCATTCGCAGGGTTTGCCTGACCGTGAGGTCGCGAACGAACACGTCGGCCACGCCATTGTTGTCGATCGGGTCGAGGTTCGTCGCCCTGCTCTCGAATGCGACGCGCGAACCCCCGCGCGAGATCGACGGGTAGCTGCACGCGTCGTCGGGCTCCGCGTTCGTCGAAGACAAGCTCGCGCGCCGAATGGTGCGGCCCGAGATGTCGAGGACGAAGATGTCGCTCGTGCGGTTCGTGTCCCCCGGCACGAAGTTCGTCGCCCAACTCTCGAAGACGAGATGGCCACCGTCGGGGGTCGACCGCGGATGGGTGGTCCGTCCGTCCGGCACGCCCCATGGCCCGGCGGTGACGACCAGCGTCACCCCGCGACGACGGTCGAACGCGAGGACGTGAGTCGAGACCTGATAGGTGTACGCGACGTACCGTTCGCCAGGCAGAATGCACGCCTCGGCGAACTCGGACGATCCGGCGACGTCGAGCACGCCACCCACCGCGCTCGGGTCGGTCGGAGCGGAGAGATCGTGGACGACCACGTAGTCGACGGCCGAGCGACGTTCGGTGAACGCGACTGCGCGTCCGTCTCGCGAGAGCGACGTCCCGCCGAACGAAGTGTTCGTCGTGCTCGAGAACGTAGGATTCGGGTGCGTCCTTCGTTCGGTCCGCTTCTGAACGCGGTCACGGACGCATGCGCCTCGTAGTCCGCCGAGGTTCGCCGAATCCGTGTCGAACGTGACGAAACGTCCGTCGGCGGAGATCGCGACCGCTCGTTTACCACTCGCGATGTCGCCCTGCGCACCGCTCGTGGCGACGCTCGCGAATTCGGTCGTTCCCGCGGCGAGGTCCCGGACGAACACGTCGTCCGAGATGTTGAAGTCCCGCGGCATCAGGTTCGTCGCACTCGATGAGAACGCGACGATTGTGCCGTTGCCGGAGATCGCAGGTCGGTAGCTCGGGCCATCGGCCTGGCCGGAGGGGTGCGCGACCGACACGAGCCTCGTGGTGCGGGCCTGCCGGTCGTGGACGAATACGTCGGAGTAGCCGTTGGTGTCGCCAGGCACGAGCGTCGATGCTTCGCTGTCGAACGCGACGAAGCGACCGTCGGAGGAAATCGCAACGCCCGTCCGGCCGCTGTGGCCGTTGCCGGCGGCGCCGGACGACGCGACGCTGACACGCGTCGTCGTTCCGTTGCTCCGGTCGTGCACGAACACGTCGCGCACGCCATTGACGTCGCCGTCGACGAGGTTGGTCGCATCCGACGTGAACGCGACGAAGCGGCCGTCGGCCGAGATCGCGGCGAGGATCGACGGCCCGTTGGGCTCGTGGCCTGCGGTGTGGACGCTGACGCGCGTGGTCACACCCGCGACGTCGTCGCGTACGAAGATGTCCCGCGTGGCGTTCGTATCGTTGAGGATGAGCCGCGTCGACACGCTGTCGAACGCGATGTAGCGGGCATCGGCCGACATCGAGATTGCGAAGTCACCGCTCGTCCCGTTGGAGGTGCCGTGAGTGCCGACGCTGATCAACCGGTGTGTGCGGGTGTCGACGTTGGTCACGTAGACGTCGTAGTCGAAGGACGTGTCCCGGGGCGATAGTGGCTGGCGGGTCGCAAACGCGACGACGCGCCCGTCGGCCGAGAGTGCTGGCAATCGTGACGAGACTCCGTCGCCAGCGAGCCAAGCGTAGGCTCGTGGTTGAGCCGCTGCGTCGGTGACGGCGATGGCCAATACGAGGCCGATCGCGTTGAGAAGTCGCATCCCGTCCTCCGTTTCACCCCGAGTGTATCGTGGCCGACGGGGCCTTCGGTAGACTTTCGTTCCAGGTACCGGCAGCCTTGGGGTATGGCGCCCTCATCGATCCTTGTCGTGGCTCTCGCGGTGCTCACCGCCTCCGCCGGTGCTCAGCCGCTACCCGGGGCCTTCGTCTTCACGGAGAGCGCTTCGGCAATCGCCGTGGTGGATCCGGCGACCGAAGTCGTCCGGCGAAGCGCTGCGATCCCGCCGGCCGAAATCGCGGTCGCCGATCCGGATCGACGTCATCTGCTGCTCCAGCGGACCTTCGCATCGACGCCGCCGCGGCACATCCTGCGCTACGACCCGGTATCGGACGTCGTAACCAGCGTTCAGGTGTCGGGTCCGGGGTTCGTCTCGACCGTCGGCTCAGACGAGCACTTCAACCCGGTGCTCGGGATGGTCGCGAACAACGTAACGTGGTTCGTGCGGAAGATCGGTGCGACGTATTCGACCCTGAGCGGAATCGGCGCGTCCGTCTACGCTTTCGCACGCGATGACGACACCGGCGACTGGCTGTGCCATGCTTCCGCGCCCGATCGCCTACTGCGGTGGGACGGTGCGAATGCGACTCCCGTCGCGAGCGCGCCTACGACCTTTCGGATTCTGCAGGATCAGCATACCGGGCACTTCTGGCGACGACTGACGGCGGACGTGCAGGTCGTCGATCGCCAGGGGATGGTGCTTCAGTCTTTCTTCGGCGCGACCGGTTTCGACAACGACTCGGTGACCGGCGACGCGTATCTGGTCCGATTGGTTATCCCGTACACCGTCATCGAGCGGCGTGCCGCGCCGGCGTTCACCACCGTCATCCGCACGTGGCGGATCCAGCGACGCTATATCCCGTTCGGGCTGCTGCGGTGGCGCATGCCGACCGTGCGCGGGCGCCGACCGGCGGTGAGTGGCGCGACGTTCGAGATCGACATCGGCCTGACGCGCAGCCCGAACGCGCGCTACGTCGCAGCACTGTCGCTCGGGGGGCTGCGTCCCGGGATCGCGACACCGGCAGGCACGATTCCGATCGTCGCGGATGCGCTGTTCCTGTCGACTCTCGGACGCGACCTGCCGGGGTTCACGTCGGGGTTCGTCGGCACGGTCGACGCGGCCGGGCTCGCGAGTGCGTCGGTGCGGATCCCTGCGGGCGTCCCCACGGGCACGCGCTTCTACTTCACCGCGGTCGCGATCGATCCGACGAAGCCGGGCGGACTGGATTGGGGACGCACGCTCGCGACGAGCGTCCAGTAGCCTCACCCCCGCGACTCGATCTCCTCGCGCAGGGCGGCGCTCGGTTCCCAGAGGTAGATGCGGTTGCCGTCGGGGTCGTGGAGGTAGGCGAAGCGGCCGACGCCGTCGTCCTCGATCACCTTCTCGAACGAGACGCCGCGTCCGGTGAGCGTCTCGATCGCCGCGTCCATCGAGCCCTCGAGGTGCAGACCGATGTGCATCGCGCCGGGCGTGCCGGGAGGTGGTGCGTCCTTCGACGCGGGATGCAGCCCGATCACGAGATCGGCGGGCGTGCGCACTTCGGCCCAGTGGTCGCCGTGACGGCTCTGGAGTTCGAGGCCGAGCGTCTTCGTGTAGAAGTCGACCGAGCGGCTCATGTCGCTGACGAAGATCGTCACGTTGCCGGTGGTGTACATCGCGTGTCTCCAAGGGGTGGTTGCTTCGAGACCAAGCGTGCGCCCGTGCCGCCCGTCGCGCAAGGGAAACCGGTCGTACAATTCCCGTCTTGCGCCGTCGGCTCGAATCGGCAATGCTCGCGGGGATGAGCCACGCGCGCCCCGGTCGTCCCCCGAAGCTCTCCGCAGCCGCGTTCGCGCCGGTTGCGCGGGCGCTGCTCCGCCCGCCGGCCGACGCCGGCTTCGCGCTGGATCGCTGGACGCTCGCCGCCGTCGCCGCATTGATCGCGCGCGAGACCGGCGTCGCCTACAACCACCGCCACGTCGGCCGGCTGCTGCGGCGGCACGGCTGGGTCGTCCCGCCGTTCGGGCGGGATACCAACGGCGGCATGCGACGACGCGTCGTCACGGACCCGGACGGGCACCCGATCGGCTTGTTCGAGTCGGCGCGCTGACCGTCATCCGCCGGAGCGACGTCGCACCTTCGCGAACGGGAGCCGGAGCGTGTAGAGGGGCTCGCGATGGCGGGCCGGGACCGTGCGCAGGGTCGACGTCAGTGGTGGGGCGACGCGCGCGGTTTCCTCGTCGAGGTGATGGATCGCGACGCGCTCGACGATCTTGACCGTACCGTGTCGATCGACGACGAACGGGATCGAGATGTGCCAGGGGATCTTCGCGAACTCCCCGGTGCGCTCGAACGGACCGCCGTTCGTCTTGACGCGGACCTCCCACGCGTTCGCATCCTCGAAGTTGCGAATCCAGGGATGGTAGGCGCCGCCGTAGAGGTCGTTCCTCCGGTAGGCCTCGCGCAGCACCCGGTCGGCGGACCACGCTGCGGAGAGGGCGCCGCCGGCGAGTGCCAGGTCGAATGCGCGCATGCCGGTCGCGGCGACGCTACCGTCGTTTCGCAACGGGACGAACACCGTCGTGGGCGGCGGGTCGGGAATCAGTGCGACGAGCTGACCGGCGATCCGGCGATCGAGCGCGTGGGTGTCGCGCATCATCCGTTGCCAGCCGACGAGCGTGATCGCGCCGCCGACGCCGACGACGGCGACCGTCGCGACGACGAACGTGCGCGCGACGCGTCGGGTCGGCGGATGCACGGCGAGCGCGTTGTCGACGCGTTCCAGCAACGCGGCGACCGCGATCGCGAGTCCGAGCAGCGGGAACGTGAACACACGCGGCGGCACGTCCTGTCCGGCGATCATGACGATCGGGGCCCACGCGAGCGCGAACTGTGCGATGCCGAACGCGACCAGCCACCACCCGAGGCTTCGCTTTGCCTCGCCGGCCTCGCGGCGGCCACGGCCCCAGCGCCACACCGCGAACGCGAGTGCGATCGCCATCGCCGCGAGCCACGCGGCCCCGCGTGCCGACTGGACGGCGGGCCAGCCGTGCGCGATGCCGCCGAGCACCTCGGTGCGGACTCGCGTCCCTGTGAGGCCGTCGCCGACCGATCGAGCGATGGCCGCCGCGCGCTCCGGGGCGTCGCTCAACGCGACGAACGACGTCGCGCCACCGCGCAGGGCGTCCGGCACGGTGCCGAGGTAGAGGCCGAGGTAGAGGACGGTGCCCGCGACGGCGGCGGCGGCCGGCACGAGTGCCCGGCCGAGCGCACGACGGCGGTTGCCGCGCGGCGTCGCGGCGACGTAGAGGAGCGCGATCAGTGGGAGACCGGTCGCGGGCTGCTCGTTCAGACACGGAATCGCGAGGCCGGCGACGGCGGAGAGCGCGGTGAGGCGCCCGATCCGCGCGACGCGTGCGGCGCGAACGGTCGCGATGCACAGCGCGAGGAAGATCACCGACGCGAGCGAATACGAGATCGCGGCCGGCCACAGCATGACCTCGCGGTTCAACGGAAACACGCAGAACGGCAGGGCCGCGGCCGTGGCCGGGCCGATGCGGCCGGTCGCCTCCACGACGAAGCGCCACAGCGCGATCGCCGCCGCGAGGAACGCGAGCGCCGTGATCGCGTGTGCGATCCAGAAGCTCGATCCGAATGCGGTGCCGAGCGCGTAGACGACGGCGATGTGCAGCGGCCGCCAGAAGTAGCCGGTGATCGTCCACGGCATCCCGGGCCATTCCGCGCGGCCCGTGACCGGGTCGATCGAGTTCTGGCCGTAGTCGTCGGAGAGCTTGCCGAGGTCGCCGCCGAAGAACAGCGTCGACATCGACCAGACGATCACGATCGCGACGAGCGCGAGCAGGCCGTCGCGCCACGGCGTGCCGGCGCGGGCGGCGGTGGGAGGATTGGAAGCGGCCATCGTTTGCTCAACGGTCGGTGTGGTGAAACGACGACGCCCTCCGACCCGCGGGCCGGAGGGCGTCGACCGTCGGCGCGCGTCGGCTCAGCAGCCGCAGGCGTCGGCGCGGTAGTTCTCGTCGATGCCGTCGAGGAACGTCCACATCGCCTTCGCGGAGCGCTCGGCGGCGGCGATCACCGCGGCGCGGTCCTCGTCGGTGACGGCGTACTTCGCGAGGATCTTGCGCTCGCCCTCGCGGTGCTCGACGTCGGCGACCTCGTGCTCGGTGAAGTACTGCACGCCGGTGTCGCTCGTGATGCCGTAGAACGCGTTGAGTCCTTCGCGCTTGGACTTCGCGATCGGCGGGACCTGCGACTCGTAGGCGTAGAGCGCCGCGACGCCCTCGAGGAACGAGCCGTTGCGCGTGATGTCCACCAGCTCGTCGATCGACTCGCGGGTCTTCGCATCGACCTCGGCGTTCTCGACCGCGTCACGCGAGACGTCGAGTGCGTCCGAGAAGCGCTTCCACAGCTCGAGGTGGTTCTCGTCGCCGCGCTCTTCCTCCATCAGGTTGTCGAGGAGTTCCTGGCGGGCGTCGAGGTGCTCGCAGTTCGCGTGCGTCGCGCTCAGGTAGCGCGGGAACGTGCGGACGTGCGCGTAGTATTGCTTGGCGTATTCCCGCAGCGTCTCGAGGGTCAACTCGCCGCGCGACCACGCTTGGTAGAAGGGGTGCGTCAGCAGGTGGTGCTTCTCGATGACCGCGTCGAGCTCGGCCAGGAAGGCGTCTTGTCGATCACTCATGTTCAATACTCCTCCCCGATGGGGAAACGGTGGTTGATCCTCAACGATACTCGCCCAGGCGCTTCACCGAGGCGACCTCGGTGAGCGGCAGCACGAGTGTCTTGTGCTTCTCCCAGACGCCGACCTTCGCCGCCTTCGCGACCCAGTCGGCTTTCGACGCGCCGCCGGAGCCGTCGGTGTGCTCGTCGACGGACAGAAGCACGATCTTCTCGTCGTTCATCTCGTGACAACGGCCGATGTAGATCGTGTCACCGGGCGTGTCGACGACCACGGTGATGCCGTGCAACTCGCCCAGGTCGTCGTGAAACGTGCCCACGTTCAGCAGTGCGTCCCGAACGCGTCGGCGAGTTCGGCGGCGATCTCCTGGGCGGCGCGACCCTCGATCGCGTGGCGCGGCACGAAGTGCACGACCTCGCCGTCCTTGAGCAGCGCCATCGACGGGCTCGACGGCGGGTAGTCGGCCATGTAGCTACGCGCTTTCGCGGTCGCTTCGAGGTCCTGGCCGGCGAAGACGGTCCCGAGCTTGCCGGGCTTGTTCGCGGCGTGCTGCAGGGCGATCTGAACGCTCGGACGCGCGGCCCCCGCGGCGCAGCCGCAGACGCTGTTGATCACCAGCAGCGCCGTGCCGCTCTTGTCGCCGAAGAAGGCGTCGACGTCGGACTCGGTCATCAACTCGCTGAAACCGGCGGTCGTGAGTTCCTCGCGCATCGGCTGCACGAGTTCGGGCGGGTAAGGCATCTCGCATCTCCTCCGGAGGGGGAAGCGTCGGGTGTGTCGGAAAACGGAACCATAGTTCGGAAGGCGGTGCCAGCCAAATCGGCAGGGGGCTTCCGGACGGCTTCCGGACTGGGGCATCGGGTGCCGCCGGGCGTGGTATCATCGGCCCCCCGAGGACCCGCAGGACCGACGCCCGAGGACGACGATGGCGCAGTGCGACACCGGCTATTTCTGTCACGTGTGCGGGGCCTTCGTGGACGGTCTCGGCGACAGCGACCTCTACCTGCGCTACGTGCTCGGCCGGGTGCCGCTCGACGCGCTCTACCACGAGCCGGACGCCCATGTGTGGTGCAACCCGGCGCTCGCCCAGTTCATCGTCGACGACGCGTATTCGGCCGATCCGGCCGGGACGGCCCGACCGGTGCACCCGGACCGCGACAAGGCGCGGCTCGACGAGGCCGCACGTGCGGCCGAGGAAGCGCTCGTCACGCGCGCGTGGCAGCGGCTCCAGCGGCTGCCGGAACTCGGCGTCGGGATCCACGACTACCCGTTGCCCGACCTCGCCGAGGAGGCGCGATGAACGACGCCTCGGTGGCGATCGAGACGCGGTCGCTGACGAAGTTCTACGGCTCGGTGCGGGCGCTCGAAGGCGTCGACCTCACGGTCGAGCGCGGCGAGGTGTTCGGTCTGCTCGGGCGCAACGGCGCCGGCAAGACGACGCTCGTGCGGATCCTGCTCGGGCTCGTCTTCGCGAGCGGCGGTGACGGGCGACTGCTCGGGCGGTCGCTCGGCGCATCCGACGCGTTGCGCGAGGTCGGCTACCTGCCGGAGGATCACTCGCTGCCGGACTACCACACCGCCGAGTCGTGCCTGCACTTCTTCGGCGCGTTGAGCGGTGTGCCGCGGCGCGATCGCCAGCGCCGGATCGGATCGTTGCTCGAGCGGCTCGACCTCGCATCGTGGCGGCGCACGAAGATCCGCACGTTCTCCAAGGGCATGCGGCAACGCCTCGGGCTCGCTCAGGCGCTCCTGCACGAGCCCCGTCTGCTGTTCCTCGACGAGCCGACCGACGGCGTGGACCCGGTCGGTCGCAAGGAGATCCGCGACCTGTTGCGCGACTTCCGTGACCGGGGCGGCACGGTCTTCCTGAACTCGCACCTGCTCGGCGAGGTGGAACTCGTGTGCGATCGGGTCGCGATCGCGCGCGACGGCGTGCTCGATCGCGTCGGCACGATCGCGGAGCTGACGCGTGGGCGCGAGGTGTGGCGCTTCCGCATCGAGGGAGACACGGCCGCATGCCGCGACGCCCTGGCGGCGGCCGCGACGACGATCGAATTCGACGATCATGGCTTTGCCGCGACGGTCGGCGAGCCGACGGCGATCGACGCGATCGTCGACGTGCTGCGGTCGGCCGGCCTCGGAATCCGCGGCCTCGCGCAAGATCGTCCGACGCTCGAGGACGTGTTCATCGAGGTGGTCGGCAACGGCCGTACGGGCGGGAGGCGATCGTGATCGGCGGGTTTCTCGCGCAGCTTCGCGACTCGTTCCGCGAGGCCGCCGACCAGCGAGCGCTCTACATGCTGCTCGCCCTCGGCGCGGTGCTCGTGCTCGTGTGCGCGTCGGTGCGTTTCGAGGAGCGGGAGCCGAAGGCGATCGCGGAGGCGGTCAGCGAGGAGTTCTCGCGGTATTCCGATCCGTTCGACATGACGGTCGGCTGGGGCGATGCGCAGGCATCCGTCACCGACGTCGTCGCCCGCGACGACGCGGGCCGATTCACGTTCGTGCTGCGATACGAGCGTTCGTTGCCGCTGCGGGAGGCGTGGTGCAAGTGGGAAGAGTCGAAGTCGAGGGCGGAGGTGCCGAAGTCGGATGCAGTCACCGACGCGCAAGTCGTCGACTGGATCACCGAGCGACTCCGAATGTCCGGCGCGCTCGATCCGTCGGTTGCGGTACTCGCGGCCGCCGAGGGGTCGCGCGGCCCGATCCGCCTCGGCATTTCGTTCGCCGCGACGCTCGACCACCTCGACGGCGCCCACGATACGTCGCTCTTCTTCGGACAAGTTGCGCTTCCGATGCCCGGCGGCAAGTCATCGGTGCTCGCGTTCCTGATGTTCCTCTTCGCGGAGAAGGTCGTCGGCTGGATCGGCGTGATGGTCGCGCTGATCGTCACCGCCGGGTTCGTGCCGGCCGCGCTGCGGCGCGGCCGCGTCGACTTCCTGCTGACGCGCCCGCTGTCGCGGCTGCAACTCCTGCTCGGCAAGTACTTCGGCGGCCTCGGCTTCATCGGAGTCGTCGCGTTCGTGATCGTCGGTGCGTCGTGGGCCGTGCTCAGCCGTGCGGCGGGCATCTGGTCGCCGCTGCCGCTGCTGAGCGTCGGCGTCCTGACGTTTTTCTTCGCCGTACTCTACGCGGCGTCGGTGTGCATCGGCGTGCTGACGCGCAGCACGACCGCGGTGACGTTCGTCACGCTCGGCTTGTGGGCGATGTGCTCGGTCGTCGGCACGATCCACCAGACGCTGCGATTCGTCGGCGACGTCCCGGCGTTCGCGAAGCGCGCCGTCGGGATCGCGCACGAGATCCTGCCGCGCACCGCCGACATCGGCTTGCTCGACGCGGCGATCATCAAGCGCGCCTACCTGCCCGAGGGGGTCGGGCTACCCGGCATGGGCCCGTTCACGGTCGACGATGCGTGGCGGTCCCTGGCCGTCTCGTCGGCGTGGATCGTCTTCTTCCTCGCCGTCGCCTGGTGGCGCTTCCGCAAGCGCGACGTGTGATCGCCCCGGCTCGGCTTGGACGGGTCGGGCCGGCGCGCTAACCCTTGAGGGCACTCACCCGAAAGGAGGCTTCCGATGAAGTTCGAACTCGTCTTCTGCGGTGCCTGAAACTACGAACCCCAGGCCCTCAGTTTGATGGCCGACGTGCTTCCCAAGTTCAAAACGCGTTTCTCGAGCTACACGCTCGTCTCGGATCGAGGCGGCAAGTTCGAGGTGTCCGTCGACGGTCACCTCCTCTACTCGAAGCTCGAGACCGGAGAGTTTCCGAAGAACAAGGCGATCGTGCAGTTGCTCGACGAGCATCTCGCGGCCGCGAAATGAGAGCGATTCACGAATGCCCAAGTTGACGATCGACGGGACCGAGATCGAGGTGAAGCCGGGGGCTGCCCTCGTCGACGTTGCGGACGAGCATGACACCGAACTCGATTTCGGCTGCCGCGACGGCATGTGCGGCACGTGCATCATGACTCCGGTTCGAGGCGCCGAGCACCTGAGCCCCGCCTCCGACGAGGAGCGCGACACGCTCAGCAACTTCGACGCCGAGCCGGGGCAACGCCTCGCCTGTCAGGTCAAGATCCTCGGCGACGTCGAGATCGAGAGCTGACGGCGCGGCGCCCCGCCGCTCCCTCGCCCCGATGACGACGCCGACGCCGTCCCCCGCAGCGCCCCCGACGACGGGCCCCCTCGTCGATGCGTTCGGTCGCACGTTCGACTACGCGCGCATCGCGGTCAACGAGCGGTGCAACTTGCGCTGCGTCTACTGCATGCCCGCCGAGGGGATGGCGTTCAAGGAGGGGGAGGCGCTCCTGTCGACCGACGAGATCGGGCGACTCGTTCGGGTCCTCGCGGGGCTCGGCGTGCGGAAGGTCCGATTCACCGGCGGCGAGCCGTTGCTGCGGCGCGACATCGTGCCGATCGTCGCCGATGCCGCATCGGTCGACGGGGTCGAGTCGGTCTGCCTGACGACCAACGGCATTCTGTTCGAGGCGAACGCCGAAGCGCTTCGGGATGCCGGTCTCACGCACGTGAACATCAGCCTCGACACGTTGCGCGCCGATCGCTTCGCGACGATCACGCGGCGCACCGGCGTCGAACGCGTCCTCGCCGCGGTGCACCAGGCGGTCGCGCTCGGCTTCCCGGCGGTCAAGGTCAACGTCGTCGCGATGCGCGGGTTCAACGACGACGAGATCGGTGCGTTCGCGGCGTTGACCGCCACGATGCCGATCACCGTGCGTTTCATCGAGCTGATGCCGTTCGACTCGCACCAGATCTGGAAGCGGGGACACTTCTTCGGTGCGGCGTGGATCGTCGAGCGACTCGAGGCCGCGTATCCCGCGCTGACGAACGTCGCCGGGTCGCGCACCGAGCACCACGCGTTTCGGTTGCCGGATCACGTCGGCACGGTCGCCGTGATTCCCGCCTACTCGCGCGATCTGTGCGGCGCGTGCAACCGTCTGCGTATCACCGCCGACGGCAAGATCCGCAACTGCCTCTACGCGCGACGCGAGACCGACCTGATCGGCGCGATGCGCGGCGGTGCGGACGACGTGGCGATCGAGCGGGCGCTGCGCGGGGCGATGTGGGCCAAAGCCTCGGACGGTTGGCAGGCGCAGCGCGATCCGGACGGGGACGATGCGCGCGGCAGCATGACACAGATCGGTGGATGAGATGGCGCAGACGATGATCTCCGTCGCGCATGCGCACGAGATGATCGATGCCGCGGTTGCCGCGGCCGGTGTCACCGCGCGCGAACGCGTCGGCTTTCGCGACGCGATCGGCCGCGTCCTCGCTGCCGACGTGACCGCGCCGTTCTCGTTGCCGCGGTTCACGAACTCGGCGATGGACGGGTTCGCCGTCCGCGCCGCCGACATCGCGAATGCGCCGGTCCGCCTGTCGGTTTCGGGGATCGTGCGAGCGGGGGAAGCCGCGGCGACGCCCGTCGCGCCCGGTGAGGCGGTGCAGATCATGACCGGCGCGCCGCTGCCGTCGGGCGCCGACACGGTCGTGCCGGTCGAACAGACGAGCGGCTACGGCGGCGACACCGTCGAGGTGCGCACATCGATCCCCGCCGACCGAAACGTGCGCCACGCCGGCGAAGAAGTCGAAGCCGGCGCGACGGTGATCGCCGCCGGCACGCGGGTCGGCCCGGCGGAACTCGGGGTCATCGCATCGCTCGGGTTCGCCGAGGTCGACGTGTTCGCCCGCCCGCGGATCGCGATCTTCGGCACCGGCGACGAACTCCGCGAACCGGGCACGCCGCTCGGTGACGGCGAGATCTACAACTCCAACCTGTGGGTGCTCTCCGATCTCGCGCAGCGCGCGGGCGCCGACGTGGTCGAAGCGCGTATCGTGCGCGATGACGCGGATGCGCTGCGCGACTTCCTCGCGGCCGCGCTCGCGTGCGACGTCGTCGTGTCGTCCGGCGGCGTGTCGATGGGCGAGCACGACCTCGTCCGCGGCGCGCTCTCGTCGCTCGGGGTCGAGGAGCGCTTCTGGAAGGTCGCGCAGAAGCCCGCGAAGCCGCTCGCGTTCGGGGTGCGGGACGCGACGCTCGTGTTCGGCCTGCCCGGCAACCCGGTGTCGAGCGCGATCGCGTTTCTCGAATACGTCCACGACGCGTTGATCCGCCTCCAGGGCGGGGCGCCGACGCCGCCGGAGCGCGCGCGTCTGGCTGCGCCGTTTCCGTGTGATCCGGGGAAGCACCGCTTCTTGTTCGGCGCGTTCGACGCGACCGGCGCGGTGCGGCCGTCGACGCGGCTGGGCTCTCACATGCTGAGCGCGGGCCTCGGGGCCGACGCGCTGATCGGCGTTCCGCCCGGTGCGGAACCGCTGCCGGTCGGTGCGCTCGTCGAGGTTCGTCGGCTGCGATGGGGAGGGCTGGGCACGTGAGCGCGACGATCCGGGTCGACGTCGTCCTCTTCTCGCACGTTCGGCACGTGCTCGACACGGAGCGCGTCACGCTCGAACTGCCCGCCGAGTCGACTGCCGGTGCGGTCGAAGACGAGATCCGCACCCGCGGCGGCGGTGCCCTGGACGGTCTGCCGCTCCGCATCGCCGTCAACCACGCCTACGTCGACCGCGGCGCGCGCCTCGCGGCGGGCGACGAGGTCGCGATCATCCCCCCGGTGCAAGGCGGATGACGGTCGACGTCCGGCTCGTCGACGGTGCGTTGCCGCCGATCGAGGACGACGCGTCGCGGCGCAATGACGGCGCGGAGCTGATCTTCCACGGGCGGGTTCGCGCGCGGGAGGGCGACGACACGATCGTCGCGTTGGACTACGAACACTACCCGGCGATGACGGAGCGAGAGCTGCGCGTGCTCGCCGAGGACGCGGCGACTCGCTTCGGGTTGAGTGCGCTGTCGTGCCTGCACCGCATCGGTCGTGTCGCCGTCGGCGAGGCGTCGCTGCGAGTGACGATCGTGTCGCCGCATCGCGCCGAAGCGCTCGAAGCGATGACGTGGTTCATCGCCGAGATGAAGCGTCGGGTGCCGATCTGGAAGTGGGCCGTGACCGCCGACGGCGAACGCCGCCCGACGTGACGGTGCGCTGACCGAAACCTGACGCGAACGTCGCTGCCGGTCCGTGTGCACCGTGGTAGTCTCGGGCGCATGAGACCAGTGAGTATCGGAGCTTGCGCGCTGCTCTTCGTCGGCGCGCTCGCCGGGGCTCAGGCGAAACCGGCGACCGACGGCGACGTCCTCGGCCGCCACGTCACGCTCGACCCCGGCACGCGGCTCGTCTACGAAGGCACGCAGCGGTTCTCCTACCTCCGCAAGGAGGGGAAACCGTGGATCACCGACTACGCGATGCGGGTCGAGTTGCTCGTGCTGGCCGCGAGTCCGGGTACGGCACCCGAGATTGCGCGGGTCGTGCGGAGCCGCAAGGTGCGCGCGAAGAAGGATGCGCCGTCGGCGCTCGCCGTCACCGAGGTCGGGCTCTACACGCTCGCTCGCGACTCGGCGAAGCTGAAGTCGCGCGGCCGCGTCGTTCGCAAGAGTCCGAACGTGGGCGGCCGCCCGTATCCGACGGTGCCGTGGCCGCTCGACTGGCGGACGCACGAGTTCGAGCGTGCATTCGGCGAGAACGAGATCCCGCTTCGCGCATCGGTGACGTCGGTCGAAGGGGAGAGCGATCGCGTCCGCATCGCGGTCGAACTCGCGTCGGAGAAGCCGGTCGTGTGCAAGACGACCGCCTCGGACGTTCACGTGCACGCGGCGACGGAAGCGCACGTCTTCGAGCCGTCGACGGGTCGGATCGTCGAGCACGAGATGCGCGACGAGTTCCGCTTCGAGGACGTCACGCAGATCACCGAGCAGACGTTGCGGCTCGTCGCGGCCGAGACGCTCGAGCCGGACGTGTTCGCGGCCGAGGCCGAGCGCCTGCGCGCGATGGTCGACGCGGTGGAGTCGATGCGGCGCGCGCCGGAGGAGACGCTCACGCGTCTCGGTGCGCTCACGCCGGAGGGCAGCGAGCCCGACGACCGCCTCGCGTTCCTGATCGCGCAGGCGGAGCGCCAGGCACAGTGGCGGCGCAAGGAGAAGGCGCACGAGGCGAAGGTCGCGAAGTTGCTCGGCAAGCCGGCGCCGGACTTCACGCTGGAGCGGCTCCGCGGCGGTGCGTCGTTCTCGCTGCGCGAGACGCGCGGGCAGATCGTGTTGCTCACGTTCTGGGGCGTCGGCTGAGGCCCGTGCCTGGTGGAAGCACCCCACCTCACTTCTCTGTACGAGAAGTACAAGACCAAGGGCTTCACGGTGCTGGCGGTCAACGGCTACGACGAATCGCGGGAGACGGTCGAGCGTTGCGTCGAGCGGCGCAAGCTCACGCACCCGATCTTGTTGATGGGCGGGAAGGTCGCGTCGAAGCAGTATCTCGTGAACGGCTACCCGACGTCGTACTGGATCGACCGCGAGGGACGACTCCTCGAGCGGTCGGTCGGCTTCGGGCCGGGCAGCGAGAAGAAGCTCGAGGCGAAGCTCGTCGAGCTGTTGGAGCGATTCCCGGCGAAGCGGTAGCACGGCGTCGGTCGGCAGCGGGGCGTCGGTGCGCTATCATTGCGCAACGAGATTCATTCCGCCAATCGCTCAGGAGACTCCCGTGTCCGACCACGAAGTGATGGAAGCCGACGTCGTGATCGTCGGCGCCGGTCCGGCTGGACTTGCGACCGCATTGTGGCTCGCGCGCTGCTACGAAGCGCACAACGCGAAGATCGATGCCGGCGAAGCGGAGGGGGAGAAGCTCGACCTCGAGAACGTGTTCGTGCTCGAGAAGGGCGCCGAGGTCGGCTCGCACCAACTCTCCGGTGCGGTGATGGATCCGATCGCGCTGAAGACCCTCGTTCCGGACTTCGAGTCGAAGGGATTCCCGTTCGAGAAGACCGTCGAGAGCGAGAAGGTCTTCTTCCTGAAGAAGGGCGGCAAGATCGGTTTCCCGATCACCCCGCCGCCGATGCAGAATCACGGCAACTACATCCTGTCGCTGAGCGACGTCGTCAAGTGGATGGCGGGGCTCGTCGAGGAGACGGGGATCAACATCCTGCCGGGGTTCCCGGCCGCACACGTCCTCTACGAGGACGGCAAGGTCGTCGGCGTCCGTTCCGGCGACATGGGCGTCGCCGTCGACGGCACGCACAAGCCGAGCTACGAGCCCGGCACCGAGATCCGCGCGAAGGTGACGATCTTCGCCGAGGGGCCGCGTGGCAGCCTCGTGAAGGAGCTCACCGAGAAGCTCGACCTCGAGGACATCGGCGCGGACATGTGCTCGCGCTTCGGATTCACGCGTGGCCGCGCGAACCCGCAGGTCTACGCGACGGGGATCAAGGAGATCTGGAAGCTCACCGACGAGGCCTACGCGAAGCTTCCCTGGGACGTCGTTCACACGATGGGCTACCCGCTGCCGACGCACACGTTCGGCGGCTCGTGGCTCTACAAGATGAAGGACAACCACGTGTCGCTCGGCTTCGTCGTCGGGCTCGATTCGCCGGACCCGCTGCTCGATCCGCACGCCTACTTCCAGCTCTTCAAGGACCACCCGCTGTTGCGCGGCATCCTCGAGGGCGGTTCGCTCGTGCGCTACGGCGCGAAGACGATCTCCGAGGGCGGCTACTTCTCGATCCCGAAGCTCGCGTTCGACAACGCGATGATCATCGGCGAGAGCGGCGGGCTCGTGAACGTACCGCGGCTCAAGGGCATCCACTACGCGATGCGCTCCGGCATGCTCGCGGCGGAGCAGGCGACCGCATGCCTCGCGTCCGGCGACTGCTCCGAGGCGGCGCTCAAGCCGTACGAGATCGCGGTGCGTGAGCACAAGGGCCCGGAGGACTACGTCGGTCGCGAGATCCGCAAGTACCGCCGCGCGAAGGCGAACTTCAAGGGCGGCTTCTGGAGCGGCCTCGTCAAGTCCGGCATCCAGGAGATGACCGGCGGTGCGTGGCCCGGCGGGCAGCCCGAGATCAAGGCCGACCACCTGAAGATCCGCAAGCTGTCGGCGTTCGCGGGCGGCACCGCGCAGAAGATGTGGGAGGCGACCGGCAACAAGGTCGACAACGAGTCGCTCTTCTTCGATCGCTTGACCGGCGTCTACAACTCCGGCACGACGCACGAGGAGGACCAGCCGTGCCACCTCGTGATCTCGCCGGAGGACATCGCGAACATCTGCAACGATCGGTGCACGAAGGAGTACGGCAACCCGTGCCAGTACTTCTGCCCCGCACACGTCTACGAGATGGCCGACGGTGCCGAGACGGGGGGGCAGGCCGGGACGCTGCAACTCAAGCTCAACCCGTCGAATTGCGTGCACTGCAAGACGTGCGACATCCGCGACCCGTATGCGGTGATCACGTGGGTCACGCCCGAGGGTGGCGGCGGCCCCGAGTATGCGAAGATGTAGCGCGCTCGTCGGCGCGGCCCTCTGCGTCGCGCTGATCGCCGGCTGCGAGAAGTCGCCGCCGCGACCGAGGCTGACCGTCTTCGCGGCGGCGAGCCTCGCCGGTCTGGTCGGTGATGCGGCGGACGCGGTGCGGGCGAGCGGTGTCGACGTCGTCGTGACGACCGGCGGGAGTTCGATGCTCGCGCGCCAGATCGAACGCGGAGCGCCGGCCGATCTGTTCCTGAGCGCCAACCGCGCATGGGTCGACCACGTCGTCGCGTGCGGCCGGGCGGACGGCGCGTCGCGGCGAGTGTTTGCGTCGAATCGGCTCGTCGTCGTCGTGCCTGCGGGAGCGGGCGGCGTGCTCCCGACCGATCCGTCGCTGCCGGGCCTCCGGCGGATCGCGTTGGCCGACCCGGATGCCGTGCCGGCGGGCGTCTATGCGCGCCGTGCGTTCGAGACGCGCGACGCCTGGGCGGCCGTCGCGCCGCGCGCCGTGCCGGTGCAAGACGTCCGGGCCGCGTTGCGCCTCGCGGCGACCGGGGCGGTGGATGCAGCCGTCGTCTACGCGACCGACGCGCGCACGACCGACACGGTCGTCGTCGCGCCGGTCGACCTGCCGGTCGCGGGAGGTATCGCCTACGAGCTCGTCGCTCGCACCGACGCGAGCGACGCGGCTGCGCTGTTCGCCGCGACCGTGGGCGAACCGGCGCGTCTCGCGCGTTTCGGCTTCGCGCCGGCGCGCTGATTCGCGCGGCTCGGTGCGCGGACGACGAGACCGAGCGTCGTGCGGGCGGCGCGGGCGCGTATCGTCGCGCCCGTCGGGAAGTCGAGCGCGTCGCCCTCGATCCCGTCGCCGAAGAGCACGCCGCCGCGTTCGATCTCCGACACGATCTCGATGCACCCGGCCGCGGCGACGAGCCCGTGGTCCATCGCCGTCTGCGTCGTCACCGACGGGAACGGCTCGCGTACGAACCATGCGAGTGCGGGCGAATCGGGTGTCGGCAGGTCGACCGACAGGCGACGTTGTTCGACGATCGATCGTGCCCAGCCGGTCGAGCCGGTGCCGGTCGCGATGATCACGCCGGACGATGACTGCCGTTCCTCGCGGCCGTCGATCCGCAGCCTGTAGCGCGCGGACTGGTGCGAGCGATGGCCGACGAACAGCTCGTTTAGCGCACGGATCCGCACGCCGTCGTCCGTCTCGGCCTCGACCATCGTGCGCCGCTCGATCGCGAACGGCCCGCTGCGCGTGTCGATCCACCGCAGCGCCGCAGCGACGTCGCCGGGCCCGTGCCGGCACAGCACGCCGTCGATGCGCGTCGGATCCGGATTCACCCCGATCAGCGGTTGGCCGTCGAGATACTTCGACACGTTCGCGACGAGCCCGTCCTGGCCGACCACGACGATGACGTCGTCCGCGCCGAAGACGAAGCGGTCGAGGTCGCCACGGTCGATCCGAACGCGCCGGCGGTCGACGTCGAGCGCGTCGATCACCCGGGCGACGCCGGCCTCGACGCGAGCGTGCGCCACCTCGAGTGGCGCGATCGATTCGCCGCGCGACTCGAGGTGGAAGCGGACCTGCCCGGCCGTGCCGTGTCGGTCGAGCAACTCGTCGAGCGGCGATCGACGCGTCACGACGACGATGCGCGGCCGCGCGACCGCGGTCACGTTTCCGCTCCGTCGAGCAGCATCTGCTCGAACGCTTGACCGAGCAGGTTCGGCGACACGTTGAGGTGCTGGATCTGCTCGATCTTGCGCGCGAAGTCCTGGAACGCCAGGCCGAAGAGCACCCGGCCGGATGCCTCTTTCCAGACGTCCACCCGCATCTTCTCTCCGTGCGCTTTCGCCTCGTCGATCATCCGCGTCGCATCGGCTTCGGCCTCGGCGCGCACCCGAGCGTCCTTTGCGTCGGACTCCGCCTCGAGCAGGCGGTTCGCACCGCGCCGCTCGATGAGCGCCTCTTGCCGCCGCTCGAGTTCGATCTGGGTCGCCAGTTCGTTCTGCTTGATCGCGCGCTCCTGTTCGACCGCTTCGGCGCGCCGCCGGAAGACCGCTTCGTCGGCGGTCTGTCGGATCGCTTCACGCGTGGGGGTCTGCAGCGCTTTCTCGAGCTCGGACGTCGGTGCGACGCGAATCACCCGCACATCGACGAGGCCGAGCCCCATCGCGGCGATCTCGTCGTCGTCGCGGAGTGCACCGTCCAGCAGGTCCCGGATGCGCTCCGCTCCGTCACGAATCGCGTCGGTCAGCGGCACGCTCGCGAGGTAGCGGCGAGCCGGGTCCTGCCCGCGCTCGGCCCACACGTTCGCGAGTGTCTCGAGCGGGCTCTCGGTCCAGCGACCGGTGCCGAGCGAGATCGTGAAGTTGAACCGCTCTGCCGCGCGCTTCGGATCGCGGATGCGGAAGCGCAGCGTGACCTGCACGCTGAGCTGCTGCAGGTCCGCACTGCGCTCCGTCAGCACGAACGTCGTCTCGCAGTCCTCGACCGGGAGCTGGGCGACGGATGCCGACAGCGGGTTGAACCAGTAGGCGATGCCCGCGCCCTCACGGACCGCTCTGCCGTTGCGGTAGTGCAGGATGAACTGGTTCGGCTCCGCACGAAGGTGGTGCGCGATGCCGAGTCTCGTGACGGTTGCCATGTCGAACCTCCTCTCCGGTTCGTGAGCGGTCAGATCTCGAAGTGGAAGCCGCGCCGCTCGAGGCGCTTGTAGGCGCGCCGATCGAAGCGGTAGAGGCGGGCTGCGCGGTGGGCGACGTCGGTCTCGACCTCGTCGAGTTCCTCGAGCAGCCCCGTCGCGAGCACCTTGCGACGGAAGTTGCGCTTGTCGAGCGGTCGTTCGAGGATGCGCTCGTAGACCCGTTGCAACTGGGTCAGCGTAAACTTCGCCGGGAGCAGCTCGAAGCCGATCGGCCGGTAGCGCACCTTGCCCCGGAGTCGCTCGAGCGCGGCCTCGAGGATCCCGTCATGGTCGAACGCGAGGCGGGGCAGGTCGTCGAGTGCGAACCACGCCGCATCGGCGGCATCGGTCGCGGCGCGCAGGCGGTGGTCGTGCAGATCGACGAGGCCGTAGTAGGCGACCGATACGATTCGCCCGCGGGGATCGCGATCGACCGCTCCGAACGTGTAGAGTTGCTCGAGGTAGAGGTCGTGCACCCCGGTCTCTTCGGCGAGTTCGCGTCGCGCCGCGGACTCGAGGTCCTCGTCGAGCGCGACGAAGCCACCGGGCAGCGCCCAACGCCCCCGGAACGGCGCGGCGCCGCGCCGAATCAGCAGGACCTTCAGGTCGTCGTCGTCGAGCCCGAAGACGACGGCATCGACGGTCAGCGCGGGGCTGCGGTCTCGTGTGCGTGGCGCCATCTGTTCGTGTCCTGCCTACACTTAGAATAGTGTATGAACGACACAAAGCAAGGCGAATCGACTCGAGGGCGTTATTTCCCGTCCGGGCCGGTCGGCGCGCACCTCGTTGGGACGCAGGGGGTTGGCGCTCCGTCTGCGCAATGGGCCGAGGCCGGCCGGCCTCGGCCCGATTGACGGGTGCGACGCGCGGTTTCACGATGCGAGTGCGCGTCACGCGGCACCGTCACGGACGGAAGCGGGATCTCCGCCGGCGCGCGAGCCAGGAGGTAACGGGTCCATGCGTACGCCAGCCATCTTCTTTTCGGCGTTGCTCGTCGTGCTCGCCGCAGCGAGTAGCGTCGCGGCCGACGGGCCGAACAACTTCACGATCACGGACGCGACGCGGTTCACGATTCAGTTCACCAATGACCAGGGCGCGACCGTCGCGTTCACCGAGGCAGATGCGTCCGGACCGGCCGTGTCGACCCAATGCTTCGGTTTCTCGGCGACCCGCTGGGTGGTCCCGCTCGGCGCGACCGGCAAGGACGTTCACGTCACGCTCTACGGCACGTCGAACGGCAGTTGCGCCGGCGTGTTCTACGCGTTCCCGACCCGCATCCCGACAGGGTGGCGCACCGACTGGGTGCAGCGCCACTTCGCGGTCGGTACGGTCACCGCACGGCCGGCTGGACGATTGCGCGTCGTCTACCCGAAGGTCTACGGCCCGACGCTCTATTCGCTCGCGAATGCGGCCGACACGATGAACCGCTATCCGACGTTCCTGCAGACGCAGCAGGTCACGCTCGAGGACCTCGACACCGGTGAGTGCATCAGTCTCATCGTCCCAGAGGATCGCGGGCGCCGTAAGGGAATCGGCTTCGTATCGGACGGCACCGGCGCGATCGAGTTTCGCGTGCGCTTCATCCCGGAGCAGGACTGGCCCGACGACCCGAACCCGTATGGCTGGGTCGCGCCGTATCGCGTCTGCTTCGGCTACTTCGACGGCGGCTTCGGCGAGGCGATCGACTGGTATCGGGCGCAGCAACTCGCCCGTCCCGGGTCGTTCCTTCGGAGCCGACTGCCCGCGGCGGTGCGCGTGCATCCGAAGCTCCGTGCCGCGAAGTACGTGATGGCGATCGGCGCATCGGCGAGCCCCGTCGTCCTGCCGAACGGCCAGTTCGACATCTCGCCCGCCTACCGCGCGGCGCTGCTGAACACGTTTGGCGGACTGCACGGCGACGGGATGCTGTTCTATCACCTCGGTTGGTATCTCGAGACGCCGAACGTCGCGCCCGTGCTTCCGGATGCCTATCGGGCGATCACGCCCGGCCACGCCGCGCTGATCGCGGAGGCGGACGCGCTCGACCGGGGCTTCGGGTCGGTCGGCTACACGCTGCCGGGCGTTGCGGACCTCGGCGCGACCGACTTCGCGGCGGGCGTCGTGCGCACCGAATCGGACGGCTCGGACGCGGTCGTGACGCTCCCCGGGCAGTTCACGCCGAACTACCGCAGCCTCACGTTCTGGCCGCGCGCGACGACCGACCTCGTCGCCCCGACCTATACGGACATGGTCGCCGAGAGCGGATTCGCGGGGGCGTATCTCGACGCATTGTCGGCCGCGCCGCTGTCGTATTCGTTCGCCGCGCACATGCACCCGCGGCTGCTGAACGAACAGAAGCTCGGGATCGACCGCCTCGTGCGCAAGGTTCGGTTCGACGTTCGTCGCGCGTCGGGCGAGCGCCCGGTGCTCGTCAACGAGACGCCGACGGACAGCCTCCCGGTCGACGGCGGCGCGCTCGACACCTACACGTTCCTGCCGAACTACGCGAACGTCTTCCGGATGACCTACACCGGGCTCGAGTGGCCGGTCTTCTCGCTCGTGTGGGCGATCGACGATCGCACCGGGCTGTTCGGTCCGTCGATCTATACGCTGCTGCTCGCGAACGCGCTCGCGTCGGGCGCGAAGCCGCTGATCCTCTGGCCCGAGTTCCAGGGGTTGATCCCGACCGACCCGCTGTCCGATCCGGCCTACCTGCCGTTCATGTCCCTGCTGGCGAACTACGTCGCGAATTACGACACGTTCTGGAAGCAGATCATGGAGGGGCGGACCTATGAAGCGCTCGACCCGTTCGACGTCGTCGCCGGGACGGTGACGCTGCCGACGCCCGCGCCGACCGTGACCGACCTCGTGTCGAAGCGGTGGCGCCTGCCGGGATGGCGCCCCGATCCGAACGGGTCGGGCTGCGTCTCGCCGGTGGTCGGGGGAATGCCGTGCCGCTCGATCGTGCACGGGGTCTTCGAGCCGGCCGGGCAGCCGGGGCGTCGCGTGGTCGTCGTCTGTCGCTGGACCGATCCGGCGATCGCTCAGTCGCGCAACGCACCGTCGACGCACTGGATGCACAACGCGCGCGAGACCGTCACGCTGAATCTGTGTGCGCGCAACGTGTGCTGCGCCCAGGGCGGCGGGCGCGTGCGCCTCTACGATCCGTCCAGCCGGAGCTACTCCGACCTCGGCCGGCTCTCGTCGAACCGATCCCAGCGGACGCCGTTCACGTTGCAGTTCGACGGCTGCGGCGTGAAGGTCATCTGCATCGACGACTGACCGCTCCGCCTCGCCGGTTCGTGCTTTTTCCCGGAATGCGACGGGCGCATTGCGGCGGAGTGGGGCGTGCTACTCTTTGCCCCATGTGGACCTCGATCTGGCCGTCGGCGGAGGAGTGGGCGGTCGTGGGGTTGTCGGCGCGGATTGCGCTGGCGGCTACCGCGATCGCCTTCGTGCCGGCGGTTGCGATCGCGTGGGGGCTCGCGCGACGTCGGCTGCCGCTCGGGTTCTTGTGGCTGGTCGCGGTCAACGCCCCGTTGGTCGCGCCGCCGGTCGTGACCGGATACGCACTGCTCGTCGTGTTCGCGCCGGACGCACCGGTCGGCCGGGCGCTCGGCGCGATCGGGATCGACGTCGCGTTCACCGGGCTCGGTGCCGCGGTCGCGGCTGCGGTCGTCGCGTTCCCGTTGCTCGTGCGCGCCGCGCAGGTCGCGTTCGAGGCGGTCGATCCCGGGCTCGAGCAGGCGGCGCGAACGCTCGGTTCGGGGCCGTGGCGGGTGTTTCGCACCGTCACGTTGCCGCTCGCCGCGCGTGGCGTCGCTGCCGGGGCCGTGCTCGCGTTCGCCCGCAGTTTGGGCGAGTTCGGCGCGACGATCATGCTGGCAGGGAGCATCCCGGGGCGGACCCGCACGGTGCCCCTCGAAGTCTTCGCGCTCTCGCAGCGAACCGGCACCGACGCGTCGATCGCGCGGCTGATCGGGTGCTCGCTCGCAATCGCGCTCGTGAGCTTGGCGGTGAGCGAGTGGCTCGCCCGCCGAGCGCGACAGGCGGTGGGCGCGTGACCGGGCGGCTCGACGTCGACGTGTCGTGTGCGATCGGCGACCTGCAACTCGACGTATCGTTCGACGAACCGGTCGGGTTCACGGCGCTGTTCGGGCCCTCCGGGGCCGGCAAGACATCGACGCTCGACGTGATCGCGGGGCTGCGGCGACCGTCGCGCGGTCACGTGCGGTTTGACGGCCGCACGTTCGTCGACACAGCGACCGGCACGTGGGTACCGCCCGAACGCCGCCGCATCGGCTACGTGTTTCAAGATGCGCGCCTGTTTCCGAACCGCACGGTCCGCGGCAATCTCGACTACGGCGCGCCGCGCGACGGCCGCGTTCGATTCGACGACGTGGTCGACGTGCTCGGCCTCGCAGCGCTGCTGCCCCGCGCGCCGGCGACGCTCTCGGGGGGCGAGCGCCAGCGCGTCGCGCTCGGGCGAGCGCTGCTCGCCGACCCGCTGCTGCTCCTGATGGACGAGCCGCTCGGCGCGGTCGACGTCGCGCGGCGGATCGCGACGCTCGCGTGGCTCGAGGCGGTGCGCGACGCGTTCGCGCTGCCGATCGTCTACGTGTCGCACGACCTGTCGTCGGTGCTCCGATTCACGGACCGCGCGATCGGCATCGATCGGGGTCGCATCGTCGGCACCGGCACGCCCGAGTCCGTCGTCGGTGCGTGCGGTGCGGCGGCCGTCGGGGGCGTCGACAACACGATCCGCGCCGAGGTCCGGGCCCGCGACACCGAGGCCGGCACCGTCACGGCCGTCGCCGGCACGCTGTCGCTGACGGTCCTCGACCGTGGGGAGCGCGAGGGCGAATCGGTCGTGGCGGTCGTGCCGGCGCACGAGGTCATGCTCAGCGCCGATCCGCCCGGCCGGGTCAGCACGCGCAACGTGCAGCGCGGTCGGGTCGCGCGGATCGCGGCGATCGGCCCGCGTCGGCTCGTCACCCTCGACTTCGGCGGGACCGAACTCGCGGTGGAAGTCGTCGCACCGACACTGACCGACCTCGGCATCGCGCCGGGCGTGGAACTGTTCGCGCTGATCAAAGCGACCGCGGTGCGACTGATCCGCACCGGCTGACGTCTCCGCAGCGGCGGACACTTCTTCACCGGCAATTGATTTCGGCCGAGCGCACGAGCCGGTAGACTCCGAGGGACTCGACGAATCATCCATCGCGGGCGGTCGAGCGTGTGTGGAGCACGCGAATAGGAAGGTCTCGACATGTGGCGCAGGCGTCTCGCGCGGTGGAGCGCCGGTCGGTGAGGGACGATGGAGCCCACGCCCCCGTCGCCGGGCGGCTGTTTCGCCCGGTGGCGCTGATCGGGATCGCGCTCGTCGTCGTGTCGGCGTTCGATGCGGGACGGGGCGGCGTGCGCGATCTGGTCACCGGGGGGCCGGCCGCCGACGTCTCGCTCGTGCCGATCGACGCGGCGTGGATGACCGCCACCGAGCCGGTGCTCGGGCCGGTCGTCCGTCTCGTGAGTCGACTGACGCTCGTCGAACTCGTCGCGCTCGTGCTGTGGATTCCTGCGCTCGCGTTCGTCATCCGCCGTCTGCGGCGTCGTCGGCCGTGGACGAGGCGAGGCCTGATCGCCGACGCCGCCTTCGCGTTCGGGGGCGCGGTGCCGATCGCGATCGCCTTGCTACCGCTCGACTGGGTGTTCGGCCTGTCGTCGTCGACGACGCGCGCCGCGATGGTGGCCGTGCCGTGCGTCGTGCTCGCGTTGCTCGTCGCGCATCGGTTGCGCGGCGGGGCCCGGCTGCTTCCCGCCGTCGGTGCCGTGTTCGTCCCGTTCGTCGGTGTGCTCGGGTTCGTCGTGATCGTACTGGCGATCGCGATGCTCCTGGTGCCGGGCGCGTTTCGAGCGGGGGAGGCGATCGCGGTGGACGACGACCACTACGTCATCGACTTTCACGCGCACAGTTCGACGCGCAAGGATGCCTGGGTGGGGGCGCCGGCGCGCGCGGAGATCTTCCGTGAGCACGGCTTCGATCTGACGGTCGCGAGCGAGCACAATTACGTCGTCGCCCGTCGGCGAGGCGAGGGTGACTACCGTCAGGTGAACGCGGCGGCACGGGCGGCCGGCTCGTCGTTGCTCGCGTTGCCGGCGCAGGAGTTCACGACGCACTCGTTTCACGCGATCCTGCTCGGCGTGCGGAAGCGGTTCGCGCCCGGGCACTACCGCATTCGCCGACCGGGTGCGCGCACGTCGCCGCCGGATTACGGCTACGACATTCCGCGGCTCATTCGCGACGTGCACGCCGACGGTGGTCGCGTGATCGTCGCGCACTGGTGGATGCTCTACACGTGGCACCGGATCGACTGGCGCCGGTTGGTCGCCCTCGGCGTCGATGGGTTCGAGATCGCGTCGGGCAGCGACTGGGCACCGCCGGCGCTGATCGACGCGTGGCGTCGGGCCGGCATGCTCCTCGTCGGCGGGACCGATTTCCACGGGCTGCGGAAGTCGATCCACGTCTTCAATCTCGTACCGAAGGCGATCGCGAACCCCGACGGCTTGCCGCTCGACGATCTCGACCCGTATGCGGTCGCCGATCGGATCGCCGCCGCCGGCAACGCGATTCGTCCGATCGCGGCGCTCGAGGATCGGCGCGCGATCACGCCGTGGCTCGCGCCGCCGGTGGCGGTGTGGCACTACTTCGCAGCGCTGCGCCCGGCATCCCGTGGCGCGTGGATCCTCACGCTCGGCGGTGCGCTCGCACTGCTCGGCGTCTTGCGTCGACCGGCGCGACTACGCCTGCGTCGTGAGGCCGAAGGCGCCTACGGAAGCACCCGGCTCACCAGCTGAGCCGGATCGAGCGGCCGGGGCCCTTCTGCATGCCCTTCGGCGCCGGGACGTCTTTCGGCTCCTTGTCGCCGGTGTGCTTCACGTAGAGCTTGTGCTTGCCCTTGTCCTCGTCGACGAGCTCGAAGGTCAGCAGTGCCAGGCCCCCCGATCCGACCTGGCGATAGCGGAAGCCACGACCCTTCGTGTCGCACAGCGTCTTCAGGTAGGCGTGCACGGCCTTCGGACCGCCCTTGAGCAGGATCGGGTTCTTCTCCGAGTACCCCCACGACGCCTCGTCGGTCGCAGGAGCGTCGGCCGTGTCGCCCGCCGCCGCAGTCGCCGCCGCAGTCGTCGCCGGAAGTGTCGCCCCGTCGGTCGCGACCCGTTGCACGAATCGCGCTTGTCCGGTGACCACCGGCGCCGAGTCGTCGTCGCGGTCGCTCCGGTTGCGCAGGGGTCCGGCGACCTCGATCAGGCGCGGCACGCGGTCGTCGACACCGACGCGCAGCGTGACCGTCGCATCGTAGGCGAGTGCATCGGACTCGACGCGCAGCGTCGTCTGCAGACGGCCGGTGATGACGGCGACACGGCACTTCGCGGTCTCGTCGTCGACGACGTCGTCGATCGAGAGGTCGAGCGTGCCGCCACTCGCGCCGATCAGGCGGGCGCGACGGGTGAGGTCGGCGTCGCGCAGCGACCAACGCCGCCCCTTCGTCAGCGCGCCGGTCGGCAGGAGATCGAGGTGCAGCGGTTGCGCGAGCACATCGACGATCGCCGTCGAGGGCGCCTTGCCGTCGTCCGCGGTCACGGTCGACCGCTCGGTTTCGAACCGGACCCGGTAGACCGAACCCGGCGCGCACAACGTCTCGGTGCCCGCCGCGGTCTCGGCGGTCGCGAGGCGCACGGTCCGGCGCGACTCGACGATGCGAGGCCCGTCGGCATGGATCACGGCTTCGCGGAACGCGATGCGCCGCGTCATCGTGCGCGCGTCGAGCCCCGCCGGTCCGCTCGACGTGAGCTTCACGGTGGCGAGACGCTGGACGTCGAACGTCGGCATCGGTGCCTTCGGTGCAGGTGCCGGTGCGCCACCGATCGTCTGGTCCGTCGGCGGCGCGGCGGCGGCGGTCGTGAACGTGACCAGCTTGGCCTTCGTCGCCTTGCCGTCGGTCGATTGGAAACCGCGCCGCTTGGCGGAGTTGATCTGCAGGGCGTACGTCGTCGCCGGCTCGAGTGCGCCGATTCGCAGCTCGAACACGCGGGGGTTCTTCCACGGCTTCGAGTTGTCGCCGGCCAGCGGCGGGAACGGCCCCTTCGCCGAGACGAGGACGCTGTAGGAATCCGTCCGCATGTCGGTGTCGAAGTGGAAGCGGATCACACCGACGTCGACGGCGACGTCCTTCGCGCCATCGGCGGGTTCGGTGCGGGCGACGTCCTGGGCGGGTGCGGCGGGCGCTGCGAGCAGGAGCGCCGCGAGCAGCGCGAGCGTGAGTCGTCTCATCGGGGTCTCCATCGCGAGTCCGTTCGGTACGAGCTGTGAGTATCGTCGTTTCGTGCGCGGGGGTGAAGGCTCACCCGAACGCCCGCTCGAGCGTCGTGGCATCGGGCGCCGGGCGCATGAGGCTGACGCCCACGCCGGCGACGATCGCGGCGGCGAGCGCCCAGACGATCGGTGCCAGTTCGAGATCGGGCCCCGGCCAGAGGTACCACAGCACGGCGTTTCCGACGAGCATCGACGCGATCGCGCCCGCGGCGGTGAATCGGCGCCAGCGCACCCCGAGGAACAGCACCGGCGTGAGCGTCACGTAGCCGGAGAACGAGACCTTCGCGATCGCGAACACCGAGTCGCCCCACAGGCTCGCGAGCGTGTAGACCGCGGCGGCGATCGCGACCGCGAACAGCCGGCCGGCGCGGACGTCGGCGCGCGCGTCGGCGGGGCGTGACCGCACGCGATCGAGTCCGTCGCGCACGAGCATGCTCGACAAGGTCAGGAGCTGCGCGTCCAACGTGGACATCACCGCGGCGATGACCGCGAGGAACCCGACGCCGGCGAGCGCGGCCGGCACGTGCCCTTCGACCATCGTCGAGAAGATGCGGTCGGACGCCTTGCCCTCCAGCCCGGGGTAGATCGTGGCGCCCCAGACGCCGATCAGCACCGGCGGCAGCCACAACGCGATCAGCGCGATCGGGTAGAGGCGGCAGACGATCTTCATCGCCCGCTCGCTGCCCGCCGCCATCAACCGCACGAACATGTGCGGAAACGCGATCACCGTCAGCGAGATCGTGAGTCCCCACGAGATCCAGCCGCCCGGACGATACAGCTCCTTCGTCCGGTCGAGGGCGAGCAGCGACGGATCGTGATCCGCGACGCGTGCCGTCGCTGCGCCGAGGCCGCCGAGATCCGCGGCGATCAGCAAGAATGCGGCGACGAGAAAGCCGAGGAAGATGAACCCCTGCAGCACGTTCGTCCACGCGGTCGCACGCATCCCGCCGAGCGACGTGTAGACGAGCGCGATCACGACGACGCCGAGGCCGCCGAGCCAAGGGGCGATCGCGCCGTCGGTCACGTCGGCGAGCACGACCGATGCGCCCTTCACGGCCGTGACCATGTAGGGCACCGTGTAGATCGTGAAGAAGACGAACAGGAGCGCCCCGACCCACGCGTTGCCGAAGCGGCGCGAGTAGAGCTCCGCCGGCGTCACGGCGCGGAGGCGGGCAGCCATCCGTCGCGCGGGGACGCCGATCAGGAAGAACGTGAACGGCGTGAAGAGCGCGACGATCGGCGCGTTCACGCTGAAGACGCCGATGCCGTCGTGATACGCGCGCCCCGGGATGCCGACCAGCACGAACGCGGTCGCATTCGTCCCGAACAACGCCATGAACAGCACCAGCGCGCCGAGGCGTCGGCCGGCGAGGAAGTAGTCCTCCGGCGTGCCGCCGGCACGACGGTTCGCGATGACGCCGACCGCGAGCACCGCCGCGACGTAGACCGCGAGGACGACGAGCACGCCGGTCATCGCTCCTCCTCGCGCCACACGACCGCGCACACGTACCACATGAAGCCGGTCGCGAGCAGCATCCACACGAGCCGGTAGGCGAGTTCCTCGGGCAGCCAGCCGAAGTAGCGGACGTCGCGGACCGGGCGCCAGAAGTCGAGGTGCAGGACGACGAGCGCGAGGCACCAGAGAAGCGCGATCGTGTGCGAGCGTCGCATCACTCGTCGACGAACGCGATCGTCGGCATCGTCGCGTAGACGAGTGGCATCCGACCGTCGTCGCTCGTCACCCAGGCGAGGTGGTAGGGGTAGCAGTCGAGTCGTCCGCCGCCGGTCGGGTCGACCTGGCGCCACGCGCCGTCGACGAACGCCTCGGCCCAGACGTGCCCCTCGCCACCGAAGAGCCAGCCGGCGACGAGACGCGCGGGGACGTCCAGACTGCGGCACATCGTCACGAAGACGTCGGTGAAGTCCCAGCAGCGCCCCTGCTTTTCGGTAAGCATCCGCCGCACGCCGATGCGCGATCCGATCCGACCGCCGTAGCGCAGGTTCGTTCCGGGCTGCAGCCAGCGGAGGAGCGCGACCACGCGGGCCGAGTCACTCGCCGCGTCGGCGGTGATCGCGCGGGCACGCCGTGCGATCGCGTCGTCGTCGCTCGGCCAAGCGGCGGTCGGCCGGGTGAGCGCCGGTGGCGGCGTTTCCCCGGGCGTTTCGCGCGCGGGCTCGACGGTCATGCGGACGCCGACGATCGGGATGCCGTGGCGTTCGGGCATCGCCTCGAGCGTCGCGTCGATACCGTCGCGCAGCGTCAGCGTGCCGCCGAATCGGAAGTGCCCGCGAAGCCGGGAGATCGCGCCGGCCCGATCGGCACACAGCGCGTTGAACAACTCGTTCCACCGCATGTCGTCGTCGCAGGAGACGATCGGGGCCGCCGCGAGCACGATCCGATATCGGTAGCGTGTCGGCTTCGGGCGGATGCCCAGGTCCCATCCGGCCCGACGGACGCGGTTGCGATTCCGGCAGACGAACTCGACGACGTGCCGCCCGACGACGGCGCACGCGGTCCGGTCACCGCCCTTGAACGCGAGCAGTCGTTCGTGGAGGCGCTGCGCGTCGGCGTCGTTCGCGGTGCGGAACGTGTTGACGCCGATCGAGAGGCCGTGGACCGCGAGCGTCGCGTTGGAGAGCGCCTCGAACGCCACCGGGAATCGCTTGCGGATCGGGTCGAGCGACGCGTCGGGGACCGGCTCGGCTCGGACGACTCGCCAACCGACCGGGAGCGTGCGCACGACGGCCCGCGTGACCGGGTCGAGCCGATCGCGCGCCGTCGCGGACTGCGCGGACGAGGCGACGGCGATCGCGAGCGAGAGTGTCGCGACGAGCGGGGCACGCGGAGGTCGGCTGCGGCGTTGCATCGGGTGTGCCCGTTATAGCGTCGCGCGACATGCCGGCGCAACCGTTCCCTCTCTTGGCGCGTGCGTCGTTTTTCGGTAGCGTTCACCGCGTTCAACCGGAAGGACGAGATGAAGCGAGACCTCGACGGCATCGCGAGCCGCAGCTACGACGTGTTGGTCGTCGGTGGCGGGATCCACGGCGCCTGGGCCGCGTGGGATGCGACGCTGCGCGGCCTCAAGGTCGCCCTGATCGACCGGGGCGACTTCGGCGCCGAGACGTCCGCGAACAACCTGCGCGTGATCCACGGCGGGCTGCGCTACCTGCAACACCTCGATCTGCCGCGGATGCGCGAGTCGATCCGCGAGCAGCGCACGCTGTTGCGGGTCGCGCCGCACCTCGTCCACCCGATGCCGTGTCTCGTGCCGACGTACGGCCGGGGCATGCAGGGCCGGCTCGCGATGCGCGCCGCACTCACCGCCAACGACGTCGTCGGCTGTCGCCGAAACCGCGGGCTGGAGCCGGGGCAGCGCCTGTTGCGCGGACGCATCCTGCCGGCGAGCGAGGTGCGGTCGATCATCCCCGACGTGCCCGACCGCGGCCTGACCGGCGGGGCGGTGTGGTACGACGCGCAGATCGTGAGCCCGGAGCGGCTCGTTCTGTCACTGCTGCAGGCGGCGACGAAGCGAGGCGCGACGGTCGCGAACTACCTCGGTGCCGAACGTCTGATCGTCGAGCGGGATCGCGTGCGTGGGGTCGAGGCGCTCGACGTCGTGACCGACCGGCGCCTCTATCTGCGCGCCGACGTCGTCGTCAATTTCGCCGGCCCGTGGGCCGACGCGCTCCTCGCGACCGCGTTCGCCGGGCGCGAACTGCCGCGCCTCTTCCCGCACACACAGGCGTGGAACCTCGTGTTGCGCCGCCGGCTGATCGACGACTTCGCCGCCGGCCTCTACAGCCTGCGCGTCTTCACCGACGCGGACCGGCGGATCGCGCGCAAGCAGCGGCTGATGTTCTTCGTGCCGTGGCGCGACGCGACGATCGTCGGGACGTCGCATCGGCCGTACGACGCCGAGCGCGGCCCCGACTTCGACCTCGACGACCCGGCGGAGATCGCCGACCTGCTCGAGGACGTGAGTGCGGCGTATCCCGCCGCCGACCTGAGCGCGGCCGACGTCGGCTACGCGTTCGGGGGGCTCCTGCCCGGCGAGGTCGACCCGTCGACCGGAAACGTCCGGCTGGCGAAGCACCCGCGCGTGCGGGACCACGCGGTGGCCGACGGCATCCCCGGAATCGTCAGTGCGGTCGGCGTGAAGTTCACGACCGCGCGCTACGTCGCCGAGAAGGCGATCGATCGTGCAGTGATGCAGCGGGGGCGGGGGCCCGCATCGTCGACCGCGACGACGCCGGTCGACGGCGGTGACATCACCGATTGGCCCGCGTTCTTGCGCGACGCGATGGCCGATCAGCCGACGGAGATCGAGCCCGAGGCGTTTCGCCGGCTGCTCGAGCACCGCGGCACCGGGTATCGGGACGTGCTTCGGATCGGCGCCGACCATCACCACTACCTCAAGCCGCTCGCGACCGGCTGCCCGGTCCTTGCGGCCGAGGTCGCCTACGCGGCGCGCCACGAGGCGGCGATGACGCTCGCCGACATCGTCCGTCGTCGAACGGACCTCGGCGTGCGCGGTCGCCCCGACGATGCGGCACTCGAGCGGGCGGCGGCGATCGCCGCGGACGAACTCGGCTGGAGTCCGGCGCGCACGGCGCAGGAGGTCGCCGACGTGCAACGGCACTACGCGCGCTTCGAGTCGTCCTGAGCGATGGGGCGGTGCGTCGACGTGAAGCAGTAGCCGGTGCGGAAGAACAGCAGCGCGTCGAACCACGTCATGAAGCGGAAGAACGGGTAGAGCACCGAGTAGAGCTTGAACGCCTTGCGCTGGCGTCGCAGGTCGTCGCCGGTGAGCAGCACGCCCTTCGACGGGCCGTCGTCGGCTTTGCCTCGTTGGAGGATGCCGACCGCGAACGTGATCAGCGTGTCGAGCGCCTCGGTGAAGAACTTCGAGTAGGTCCACGACTCGGTCATCGCGAACTGCCCGTCGACGAGTTGCCGCATCGACGCCTCGGTGTAGCCGTGGCGCAGGTGGCCGTGCTTCTCGTCGGTCTGGCCGACCCACAGGCGGAAACGCCGCAGCAGGCTGTTCTTCGCGTGCGGGCAGTTCACGATGAGCAACCCGTCGTCCTTCAGGATGCGGCGCAGCTCGATGATGAAGCCGCGGTCGCCCTCGATGTGTTCGAGGAAGTCGACGATGATCACGACGTCGAACTCGTCGTCCGCAAACGGCGTTCGCCCGCCGTCGAGCAGGTGGACGTCGGTCTCGACGAGTTGCGCGATCGACTGGACCGCGGTCGGCGACAGATCCCCGCTCGCCCAGTCGCCGCCACGTTTGCGCAGGTAGTAGCTGATCACGCCGTTGTCGGCGCCGATGTCGAGGCAGCGCAGGCCGTGCGGGTCGGGCAGCCGCTTCGTGACGTTGGCGAGCTTGTTCCGCTTGAGGACCGACTTGCGGAACAGCCGGATCGCCCACTGCTTGTCGGCGTCGTCGAGCGGTGGCGGGGGAGAGGAAGTCGTCATCACGGGCAACCCTTGATCCGGTCGGCGAAGCCGTAGTATCACGCTATCATGCGTTCCACCAAACTGTCCGTTTTGCCGGTCGCACTCGGCTGATGGCCCACAGCGAGACCTTCGTCGTGATGACCGGCGGCCGCGACTTCGTCGACCTGACGGACGATGTCGCGCGGATCGTCGGACGGGCTTCCGCCGACCGAGGGCTGGCAAACGTCTTCCTGCACCACACGAGCGCATCGCTGATCCTGTGCGAGAACGCCGATCCCGACGTGCGCCGCGACCTCGAGGCGTGGATGGCGCGGCTGGTGGAAGACGGCGACCGCCTGTTCACCCACCGTTCCGAGGGCGACGACGACATGGCGGCCCACATCCGCAGCATCCTGACGACGAACTCGCTGTCGGTGCCGGTCGCCGAAGGCAAGCTGTTGCTCGGCACCTGGCAGGGGATCTACCTGTGGGAGCATCGCTACCGGCCGCATCGCCGGCGCGTCACGGTCACGGTGGTGGGGTAGCGATGGACGGCCGCGACGTCACGATCCGCGAGGAGGTCTGCGACCTGTTCGGCATGTCGCGCGACCTGCTCGCCCAGCAACTCGACGGCTTCGACGACGCGGCGCTACGCGCGCGTCCCGGTACAGCGAGTTCGCCGCTATGGATTCTCGCGCACATCGTCGCGAACCGACGCAACCTCGTGCGCATCGTCACCGACGAGGCGGAGCCGGCGTTTCCGTGGGAGGCCGCGGCGGCAGGCGGCAACGGCGACGCCGACGGTCTGCCGGATCGCGACGCCCTCGTGCGGCTGCTCGAGGGACGCCACAACGCGTTCGTCGCGGCGATGCGTGCGACGACCGACGACGCCCTCGCGGAGCCACCGCCCGGGCAGCCGATCTGGCGTCGGCGTTTGCTGCTCGGCGCGTTCATGCACGAGAGCTACCACGTCGGCCAGCTCGCGCATGCGCGGCGCGCGGCCGGCCTGCCACCGGCCACCGGCGACGGACGCGAGAGGAGCGGGCGATGAGGATCGGCGTGATCGGACTCGGTACGATGGGGGCGCCGATGGCGCGCCACCTGCTCGCGGCGGGGCACGAGGTCGCGGTCTACAACCGAACGCGCGTTCGTGCGGAGCCGTTCGCGGCACTCGGCGCACGCGTTGCCGCGACGCCGGCCGACGCCGCACGGAATGCCGAGGTCGCCCTCGTCTGCGTGTCCGACTCGCCCGACGTGGAGGCGGTGCTCTTCGACGAGTCGGATGGCGCTGCCCGCGGTCTCGCAGACGGCGCGCTCGTGATCGACTGCTCGACGATTTCGCCGGAGGCGACACGGCGGTTCGCCCAACGCCTCGCCGAGCGGGGTATCGGCTTCGTCGACGCGCCGGTGTCCGGGGGCTCCGAGGGCGCGGAGCAGGCGACGCTCGCGATCATGTGCGGTGGCAGCGAGGACGACCTCGCGCGGGCGCGCCCGGTGCTCGAGTGCATCGGCAAGGCGATCACGCACGTCGGACCCGTCGGTGCCGGCCAGGTCGCGAAGGCCGTCAATCAAGTCGTGATCGCCGGGACCTACCTGTCGGTTGCCGAAGGGCTCGTGCTCGCGGCGAAGTCGGGCGTCGACCCTGCGCGCGTGGTCGAGGCGATCTCGGGCGGCGCCGCCGCGTCGTGGGTGCTCGACAAGCGCTCGGGCAACATGATCGCCGACGAGTATCCGCTCGGCTTCCGTCTCGCCTTGCACCGCAAGGACCTCGGGATCGCGCTCGATTCGGCGCGCGCGGTCGGCGCGACGCTCGCCGGCGCGGCCCACGTCGCCGCGCTCGAGGACGGGCTGATCGCCCAGCAGCACGGCGACGAAGACATGTCGGCGATCGCCCGCGCCGTCCGCCGCGCTTCCGGCGTCGCGGACGGCCCGCTCTAACACTGCTGCGCCGTCCCATTTCGCGTCAGCGAGTCATCGCGCGGCCCGGAACGAGATTGGCGTGCGGCCGAGGGCTCGGCGGGTTAGCATGGCTCGTCATGTGGAACCGATCCCTTCTCCGCGCACGCCTGACCGATCTGACGCGGACCGGCTGGGTCCTGCTCGCCGTCGCGCTCGTCGCGATCGTGCAGCTCGGCTCGTGGGCCGGGCCGTGGACGATGCAGCGCTTGGCCGGTGACGTCGCTCCGTCGGTCGGCCGTTTGATCAGCGTCGCGGTCGCACTGCCGGTCGCGGGGGTGTGCGCGGCGGGCTTCGTCGCGGTCGCACTGGCGTGTCGGCGATTCGGCGCATCGGTGCTGCAGCCGATCCCGGTCTCACGCGCGCAGCAGCGCGAGCCGTAGCCAGTTCAACGCCGCCCACGCGGTGCGCGAGCGGATCTCGGTGCGCGAGAGCGTGTGCCCCCAGCGCCGTTCGTGGACGAACGTGCCGCCCGCGTGCGCGAACCCGAAATGCACGAGCCCGACCGGCTTCTCGTCCGTGCCGCCGCCGGGCCCGGCGATCCCGGACACCGCGATCGCCCAGTCGGCACCGCTGCGGGTGCGGGCCCCCTCGGCCATCTCGACTACGGTCTCCGCGCTCACGGCCCCGTGCGCGTTCAGCGTCTCGCTCCGCACGCCGAGCAGGTCGCGCTTGGCCGAGTCGGCGTAGGTCACGTAGCCATGGGTGAACCACACGCTCGAGCCCGGCACGTCGACGATTCGCTTCGCGATCCAGCCGCCCGTACAACTCTCGGCCGTCGCGAGCGTCTCCCCGCGTTGCACGAGCAGACGGCCCACCGCGACCGGTAGCGTCTCGTCGTCGACGCCGACGACGTGCAGGCCGAGTCGCGAGCGGATCGTGGCGACGTCCGCGTCGGCGCGCGCGCGCGCTTCGGCCTCGTCGGCGCCGTGGGCGTGGAGCCGCACCGTGATCGTCGCGGACTTCGCGGCGGTGCCGACGTCGGGGTTGCGCCCCCGTGTCATCAGATCGGCGATGCGCTCGCCGAGGTCGCTCTCGGTCAGGCCGAACGTGTGAATGCGTCGGTGCACGGTCGCGCCGGCCCGCGCCGCGATCAGCGGGCGCACCGAGGCATCGAACATCGCTCGCATCTCGCCGGGCACGCCGGGCATCGCGACCAGCGTCGCGCGACCCGCCTTCGCGCGGATGCCGGGCGCGGTGCCGATCGGATTCGGGATCGCGGCAGCGCCGGCGGGGATCATCGCCTGCACGTGGTTGGACTCGGGCATCGTGCGACCCCGGTCGGCGAACAGCGTCCGGATGTGCGCGAGGCTCGGCTCGTCGAGGACGAGGTCGGCGTTCAGCAGCGTCGCGATCGCGATGCGGGTGAGGTCGTCCGCGGTCGGACCGAGCCCGCCGGTGACGACGACGAGATCGGCCATCGCCGTCGCTTCGCGCAGGGCGTCGACGATCGGATCGAGCACGTCGGGCAACACCGTCACCCCGCGCACGTGCGCCCCGAGCCCGGTCAACGCGCCGCCGAGCCACGACGCATTCGTGTCGACCGTCTGTCCGGTGACGAGCTCGGTGCCGAGGCTGACGATCGCGACGTCCATCCCGAAGCTATAGGCGACCGAGGGGAGCGTCCGCCGGGTTTTCGGGATTCCCGGGAACCGGGGCGGGATGGGCGGCGATACCCTCGTGGGTGCACCCCGGTGGAACGCGGAGCTGGACAGGACACGACGGCGCATGACGGACCGATCCGACGCGACTCTCGTTCGCGCCCACCTCGACGGCGATTCGACCGCGTTCGACGCGATCGTCGCCGCGCACGGGGCGGGCGTGATTTCGGCGGTCGAGCGGGTCGTCGAGGATCACCACCTCGCGCTCGACGTCGCGCAGGACGCGTTCGTCGAGTTGCACCGGGTGTTGCCGCGCTACCGCGAGGAAGGGAAGTTCCGGGCGATGCTCTACTCGATCGCACTCAATCGCGCCCGCGACGCGCGTCGCCGCCGAGGGCGGGCGAAGCTCGTGTTCCTCGAGTCGCCGGGTGACGACCTCGTCGCGGAGGATCCGACCGCCGCGAGCGACGAGCGTGCCGCCATCGACGGCGCCCTGCGGCGCGTCGACGAGCCGTATCGCTCCGCGGTGCACCTGCGCGACGTGCTCGGATTCGACTACGACGAGATCGCGACCGCGCTCGACGTCGAGGTGGGCACTGCGAAGTCACGCGTCAACCGGGGACGCCTTCAGTTCCGCGACCACTACGAACGCCTCGCGGCTCCGCGCGGCGGGAGAGGAGGCCACCGTGCCGGATGAGCGACATGATCTCGCCTGGGCCGAGGCGCGCTTCAGCGACCGGATCGAAGGCGCGCTCGACGTGGCCGATCGCGACGCGTTCGACGCCCTCGTCGAACGCGACCCGGGCGTGCGCGCTGCGTTCGACGCGTTTCGCGCCTCCGTGGAGCGGCTTCGGGGCGTCGCGGTTCCGGCGGCGCCGGACGGGTTCGGCGCAGGCATCGCCAACGCAGTCGCGGGCACGGGCGCGACGTCGCCGCTCGTTCGGCCGGTGCGGCGACCGTGGATGCCGTGGATCGTCGCGGCGGCCGCGGCCGGCATCGCGGTGTGGGCGTGGATCGACCGCCCGGCGCCGGAGCGGATCGAAGTGACGAGGGAAGTGCGCGTCGAGGTGCCGGTCGAACGCCGGGTCGTCGAGGAGCGGCGCGTCGAAGTGCCCGTTGAGGTCCCCGTTGAAGTCAGAGTCGAGGTGCCGGTCGAGCGTCGCGTCGTCGAGGAACGCGTCGTGCGCCGCCTCGTGCCGGTGCCGGCATCGATCGATACCGCCCCGCTTGCCGAGAGCATCGGTCGCCTCGTCTCGTGGCTCGACGCGCGGGTGCCGGCTCGATCCGCACCGGTCGCCCGCGCGCGTCCGACGCGGGCCGTCCGTCCCGTCGGGCTGCCGCCGACGCTTCAGCCTCGCCGGCTCGACGCGACGCCAGTGGCGGTGATCCGCGACGACGACGGCACCGTCCACCTCGATCTCGCGGGGCGCGACGACGAGGTGATCCCCGAGCTGTTGCTCCTCGTCGACGATCCGCGCGCCGAAGTCGCGATGCTCGCCGAGGACGCCTTGCACGAAATCCAGGCGCGCTTGACGCGCCGCCACGAGATCCCACCGCTCGCACCGGCCGAGGAGCGGACACGCGTGCCGGCCCGCGCCGGTTTGCAGCGACTGTTCCGGGGCAGCGTGCCTGCCGCGGAGGAGACCGCCGCAGCGCGCTGGACCGCGTGGTGGGATGCGAACCGGGTGCGGATCCAGCGGGTGTCCGACGTCGGTTCGGAATGACGAGAGACGAATGACCGTGACGGAGAACGGAACCATGCATCGATTCAACGTGTTTGCACTCGCCCTCGGGGCGGTGCTCGCCGCCGGGTGCAGCAGCGTGCACGAGCCGACCGTGCTCGGCACGCGACAGCCCGTGACGCTCGGCACGCGGGGCGACGACGCCCACCGTGAGACCTACCGACTGCGCCTCGCGGGCAACCGGCGCGACATGTCGGTGATCGTCAGCACCGAACGCAAGGAGACGCGTGCGGACGTCGGGATGCAGCTGATCGAGGTGACGAAGTCCCTCGCGATCGAGCGCGGCCTGCAGCCCTACTCCGGCCTGTTCGTCGACTCGGTCGACGAGGGTGGCCCGGCGTCGAAGGCCGGGGTGTTCCCCGGCGATCTCGTCCTCGAGGTCGACGGCAACGCGATGCAGTATCGCGAGACCCTCGACCACATCTTGCGCACGCAGACCGAGCCCGGCGCAACGCTGAAGCTCCGCCTGATGCGGGGGCGCGCGGCGATGAGCGCGATCGACGTCGTCGTCACCGTCGGGTCGCGGGACGTCACGGTCCCGAGCAAGAAGGCCGTGCCGCTCGCGCCACCGGCGGAGCGCAAGGTGCGCTACTCGGGGATGGTCATCGGTACGCTCGACGCGACGTCGGCCGAGGCGATCTATGGCGAAACGCGTCCGACGGTGTTGATCGGCGGCGTCTACCTCGGATCACCGGCCTACCATGCCGGGATCCGTGCCGGCGACCGGATCCTCTCGGTCGACGGGCGCCACTACGAGAGCGCCGAGGACCTCGACGCGTTCTTCGCCGAGGCCGGAGGGCGCGGGGCCGACGTCGAGATCGTCGTCGAGCGAACCGCGACCGGTCGTTACGTCTCGACCCTCGCGCTGGGCCGGTTCGACCGGCGGACCGACGTGCTCGTCCCGCTCGTGTTCGGACTCGACAGCTCGGCTTCGGAGACCGAGTGGACGTTCGGTCCGTTCGGCATCCTCGCGTGCTACTCCGGCGAGGAGCGGCGAGCCGACACACGGGCGCCGAACTACCGGCGCAAGTTCTCGATGCTCGCGGGGTTGTTCCGGCACAAGTGGACGCCGGAATCGAGTCGCACCAGGCTCCTGTGGCTGATCAGTTGGCGCTCGCGATAGGGGCGGGCCGCGGCCGCGACTTGCTTGCGGTCCGCGACCGAACTACCTCTCGGACATGACGTTCCCGAAGCCGTTTCACCGCTGGCGGCCGCATCCGTGGCACGGATTGAGCGCCGGCCCGAATCCGCCGTCGATCGTGCACGCCTACATCGAGCTGACCCCGTTCGACCTCGTCAAATACGAGATCGACAAGGAGACCGGCTACCTGCGCGTGGATCGGCCACAACGTACGTCGTCGCGGCCGCCCACACTCTACGGCTTCATCCCACGGACCTACTGCGGTGAACGCGTCGGTGCGCTGATGCCGAAGGCCACCCGCGGCGACGCCGACCCGCTCGACGTGTGCGTCGTCAGCGAGCGACCGATCGAGCGCAGCGAGGTGATCTTGAACGCTCGCGTCGTCGGCGGGCTGCAGATGGTGGACCACGGTGAGGCCGACGACAAGATCATCGCGGTGCTCGAAAACGACAACATGTGGGAGGACGTCGACGACGTCGCGCAGCTGCCGCCCGTGCTCGTCGAGCGGCTGCAGCACTACTTCCGCACCTACAAGCAGATCGGCCGCACGGCCGATGCGGACGTGACCGTCGACGACGTTTACGGTCGCTCGCACGCCGAGGCGGTGATTCGCGCCGCGATCGCCGACTACGGCGACGCATTCGGCGAATAGAAACGGCGCCGGACTCGCGTGGAATCCGGCGCCGTGGAAGTCGCTACGGCGTGACGATCAGAGGGTGATCGCGACCGCGTCCGGCACCGTCTGAATCGTCAGCGGCGCGGCCGGGTTCTGCGTGATCGCCTGGATGAACAGGCGCGCACCCGAACCCGTGACGCCCGGCAACGCCGAGACGTCGAGTGTCGCGATGGCCCGGTCGAACGCATTGAGCGTGCCGATGTTGTTCGTGAACACGCTCGCGAGCGTGCCGTCGAGGCTCAGCGTCGTCAGCTTGTCGGCGTTGAAGCAGAGGTGACGGCCGTCCGGCAGCGTGAACCCGGGGCGCGCGCCGGAGAGCGCGAGCGCGATCGCGTAGCCGTTGCCCGCTTCGCCGCGGCAGCGGAGCCGGACGTCCCAGCGTCCGTTGCCGGTCTTCACCGTCGTCAGTTCGCGCGGTGCGAAGATCGACGGGAAGGACGTGGTGGGCAGGTTGGCGTTGATCGTCGTCACGGCACCGGTCTGCAAGTCGGCCGTGTAGAAGCCGTAGGGGCGTGCCGACGAGTAGATCGCGGTCGGCGTCGGGCGACTCGCCCGGTCGGGATGGGCGCCGTAGACGGCCCACCCGGCGACGCTCACCGTCGTCGAGCCGCCGGCCTGACCGATCCGCATGATCGCGCCGACGTTGCTGACGCCCGCGCCGAGCAGGAAGTCGCCGCTGCGGATGTCCTGCGTGAGCTGGTAGCCGCTCGACGTGACCGTCGACGCGAGCGAGGTCACGGCCGTGATCGACGAGCCGTCGGGTGCGAGGCGGTACACCGTGCGGGTCCGCGAGTCGTAGACCGCGTAGGCGCCGGTGTCGATGTCGGTCGCGATCGCGGTCGGTGCGACGAGCGGCGTGCCCGTGTGGAGGGTGCGCACCGTCGACGTCGCATCGATCGCGAGCACAGCCGCGCTCGAGCCGCCGCCGTTGCCCAGGATCACGACGAGTTCACCGTCCTGGTTTTGCGTGATGCCGTAGGAGAATCCACCGCCTTGCTGCGGGTTCGTCCCGTCGACCTGAATCGTCTGCAGAATCTGACCGACGCTGTCGACGCGGAACACGCTGGCGTTCATGACCTTCGAGATCATCGTCATCGCGAACGTGTCGTCGTCGTATTCGAGCGTGCCGTTCTGTCCGTAGACGTTCGCCGGCAGCGAGGTGACGGGCATGATCGTCGATACGACCCCCGCGCTCGTGATCGAGCCGAGCACGATCGGGTTCGTGTTCGACCCGCCGGATGTGAAGAACCACGTCGGGTGCGGCTGCGCGGCCACCGGGGCTGCGAGGCATGCGAGCAACGTCGCGCGACCGAGGAATCGTGTCATTGGACTGGGGTCCTTTCCCGCGAAGAAATCCGCCACGCCCATCATCCACGGAATCGGCCGACTTGGCAACGGGGGCCTGCCCGGCCGCGGCCCTCCGTCGCGCGTTTCCGAGGCACCCGCCGTCAGGCGCGGACCAGGCGGACCCCGGCCGGGAGTTGGTCGGCCGGGACGAGGTTCCGCGTGTCGACGAGCAGGTCGACCTTCGCGAACAGCGACGGGTCCTTGAACGCGGAGTGCGCGGTCGAGACGAGAACTGCGTCGTAGCCGGCGAAGGCGTCGGCGCTCAGTTCGATCGACTCGAGGCCGACGTCCCACTTGCGGCCCTTGCGCGCCTTTTTGAAGTGAGGGTCGCAGTAGGCGACCTCGGCGCCGCACTCGCGCAGCAGTTCGATCAGTTCGTAGGACGGCGACTCGCGGTCGTCGTCGATGTCGGCCTTGTAGCTCAGCCCGAGCAGGAGGATCTTCGAGCCGCGGACGCTCTTGCCGTCGTCGTTGAGCGCGGCGGCCACCTTGTTCACGACCCAGCGCGGCATGCTCGTGTTGATCTCGCCGGCGAGTTCGATGAATCGCGTCCACATGCCGTGCTGCGCGGCTTTCCACGACAGGTAGAACGGGTCGAGCGGGATGCAGTGGCCGCCCAAGCCGGGACCCGGATAGAACGGCTTGAAGCCGAACGGCTTCGTGCTCGCCGCGGCGATCACCTCCCACACGTCGACGTCCATCCGATCGAACGTCATCTTCAGCTCGTTGACGAGCGCGATGTTGATCGAGCGGTAGATGTTCTCGAGGAGCTTCGACGCCTCCGCCACGCGCGACGAACTGACCTCGACCACTTGGTCGATCGCCGCGCCGTAGAGCGCGACGGCCGCCTTTGTCGACGGCTCGTTCACGCCGCCGACGACCTTCGGGATCGTCCGTGTCGAGAAGTCGGGGTTGCCCGGATCCTCGCGTTCCGGAGAGAACGCGAGCAGGAAGTCGTCGGGGGTGCTCAAGCCGCTCGTCTCGAGCAGGGGCTGCAGCTCTTCGTCGGTCGTGCCCGGATACGTCGTGGACTCGAGCACGATCAGCTGCCCGGCGCGCATGTGCTTCGCGATCTTCTCGCCGGTCGACTGGATGAACGACATGTCCGGCTCGCGGTGCTTGCCGAGCGGTGTCGGCACGCAGATCAGGATCGCATCGCACTCGCCGAGGCGGCCGAAGTCGGTCGTCGCGCCGAATCGACCGGTCGTGTTCGCGTCGGCGATCCGCTGCGGGCCGATGTGCTTGATGTAGGACTGGCCGGCGTCGAGCGCGTCGATCTTCTTCGGATCGACGTCGAAGCCGAGCACGCCGAACCCCGCCTCGTTGAACACGAGACCGAGCGGGAGTCCGACGTAGCCGAGTCCGATCACGCCGACGAGTGCGGTACGGTCGGCGATCTTCTCCTGGAGCGCTTGCATCGTGTCTCGTTTCACCTCGGGGTAGCCGTCGCGGGTCGCCCGAAGTCTAACCGCAAGCGGGGGGGCGACAAGCCGGCGACATCGGTTTCCGGCGTCGGTCGACTCAGGTTGAAACCGACCCGCGGTCGGCTATCATCGGCGCTCGGAAGGGCGCCCGCTTTGCTCCGAACGATCGCACCGCATCTCCAGCAGATCGGGCTCGTCGTGATCCTCGTCGCGATGGCCGGGATCGTCGCCGTCGTCGGCGGTGACGTGACCGTGCAACACGCCGTCGACGGGGGCTTCAAGCACTACCGCGTCAACGCGCTGCTCAACGCCGACCAGCTCCTGAACCTCGCGACGTCGACGAGCTTCATCGCGATCATGGCCGTGGGCGCGACGATGGTGATCGCATCGGGTGGCATCGACCTGTCGGTGGGCAGCGTCTTCGCGCTCGCCGCCTCGTCGGGGGCGCTCGTCTTGCGCGGCCTCGGGCCGACGGGCGCCGACGCGTCGCCCGCGCTCGCGGTCGCGGCCGGCGTCGCGACGTGCCTGGCGGTCGGCGTCGCGTGTGGCGCGTTGAACGGCGCACTCGTCGTCGCCCTCCGTGTCCACCCGTTCATCATCACGCTCGGGACGATGGCGATCTTCCGTGGGATCGCGTTCCTCCTCACCGAGGGGCAGGCGATCACCGGGTTCCCGCCGGCGCTGCAAGCGATCGTCAAGTGGGACCTCGGCGGCGGACTCTATCCGGTGCCGCTGCTCGTGATGGTCGCGGTCGCGATCGTCGCGATGCTCTACCTGCGTCACGCGGTCTCCGGACTCCACGTCTTCGCGATCGGCGGCAACGAGACCGCGGCCCGCTACAGCGGCTTGCCGATCGGTGCGGTGAAGATCCGCGTCTACACACTGGCCGGCGCCGCCGCCGGACTCGCGGGTGCGCTCTCGCTCGGCTACTATGGATCGGCGTCGAGCGGGACCGGCTTCGGCTACGAATTGCACGTGATCGCGGCGGCGGTGATCGGGGGCGCTTCGCTCGCCGGCGGTCGCGGCGGCGCGATCGGCGCGCTGTTCGGCGCGCTGTTGATCCGGTTGATCGACACGTCGATCACGATCCTCGAGATCGATCAGAACTACAGTCAGGTGATTCTCGGCGCGGTGATCATCATCGCCGTGCTGCTGGACCAGGCGGTCGGCGCACTCGCGAGGCGATTGCAGACACCGCCGGCCGCGAACGGAGGTTGACGATGGCGTTGCCCAAGGGGATCGCGTGGGTCGTGGGGCTCGTGCTGCTCGCGTCGTGCGCTCGCGAAGTCGAGGACGCCGGCGGCGGGCCGATCGTGATCGGCGTGATCGGCAAGAGCCAGTCGAACCCGGTGTTTCAGGCCGCGCGCACCGGCGCCGAAGACATGGCGAAGAAGCTCTCCGCGGAACTCGGGCGACCGATCGAGATCCGATGGCGCACGCCCAACGTCGAGGATGCGCAGAAACAGGCGGAGTTCGTCGAGCAACTCGCGGCCAACGGGGCGCACGGCATCGCGATCAGCTGCAGCGACGCGACGAAGGTGACCGGCGCGCTCAAGGACGCGATCGAGAAGAAGAACGTTGCCGTCGTCTGCTTCGACTCCGACGCGCCGGACTCGGGACGGATGGCGTTCTACGGCACCGACGACACCGACTGCGGCGCGCAGGTGATGCGCGCGGTCGTCGCCGAGATGGGCGGCACGGGCAAGGTCGCGATTCTCGCGGGCAACCAGAACGCACCGAACCTGCAAGCGCGCGTGCGCGGGGCGCGCGCCGAGGCGACGAAGCACGACGGCATCGAAGTCGTCGATGCGTACTACCACGAGGAGACCGCGGAAGCCGGCGCGGCGAAACTCGAGCAGGTGCAGACCGCGAACCCCGACATCGCCGGCTGGGCGATGATCGGCGGGTGGCCGCTGTTCACCGACAACGCGATCCCGTGGGATCCCGGCCGCGTGAAGATCGTCGCAGTGGACGCGCTGCCCGAGCAACTCGACTACCTCGAGAGCGGCCACGTGCAGCTCTTGCTCGCGCAGAAGGTCTACGAGTGGGGGACGGAGTCCGTTCGACTGATCGTCGACAAGGTCGCGCACGGCAAGGCGCCGCCGAACCCGCGGTGCGTCGCCGAGTTGACGCCGGTGCGCCGGGCGCAGGCCGCCGCGTTCCGGAAGAACTGGACGGTCTGGCGCGGCGAGCGGTGATCCGCTTCGACGGCGTCACGAAGCACTTCGGCGGCGTCCGTGCGCTGTCGGACGTGTCGTTCACGATTGCGCGCGGCTCGACGCATGCGCTCGTCGGGGAGAACGGCGCCGGGAAGAGCACGCTCGGAAACCTGCTCGCCGGCGTGCACCGGCCGACCGCCGGTCGGATCGAGATCGACGGTGCGCCGGTCGCGTTCGCCGCGCCGCGGGACGCGCTCGCACGCGGCATCGCGATCGTGCACCAGGAGCTGCTCTTCTGTCCGAACCTGACCGTCGCCGACAATCTCTGCCTCGGCGACGTCCCGCACCGGCGGGGCTGGGTCGACCGTGCGGCGATGCGCACCCGGGCGCGAGAGCGACTGCAGGCGATCGGTGTCACGCTCGACGTCGATCGCCCGATCGGCGAACTCGGTACCGGCCACCGCCAGCTGGTCCAGATCGCGCACGCGGTCGGCAGCGGGGCGCGGGTGATCGTGTTCGACGAACCGACGAGCGCCCTTTCGCAGGGGGAGTGCGATCGGCTGTTCGAGCACGTCGCGCGACTCCAGCGCGAGGGGCTGACGCTCGTGTGGGTGTCGCATCGGCTCGACGAGATCGCCCGCCTGTGTGACACGGTGACGGTGCTCCGCGACGGGCGGCACGTCGAGACGGGCCCGATCGCGGCATTTCCGGACGACCGGATCGTCGAGCTGATGGCCGGCCGCGCGGTCGACCTCGACGTCGACGTGACCGATGACGCGCCGTCCGCGCACGACACGGCGGCGCGCCTCGCGGTGGACGGCCTCGGTCGTGACGGTTCGTTCGCCGACGTGACGTTCTCGATCGGCGCGGGGGAGGTCGTCGGATTCGCGGGGCTCGTCGGTTCCGGGCGCAGTGAGGTCGCGCGCGTGTTGTTCGGTCTCGATCGCGCGACGTGCGGGACCATCCGCGTGGACGGCGAGGCCGTCGTGATCCGGTCGCCGCGAGACGCGATGCGATGCGGGCTCGCGCTGCTTCCGGAGGATCGCAAGCACGAAGGCCTCGTGCTCGAGCAGTCGGTCGCGCGCAATACGGCGCTCGCGTCGCTCGAGCGGCTCGCGCGGTGGCGCGTGGTTTCGCTCGCGGCGGAGCGGCGCTTGGCGCACGAGATGGTCGATGCCCTCGCGATCCGCACCGCGTCGGTCGACGCGCCGGTCGCCACGTTGTCGGGGGGGAACCAGCAAAAGGTCGCGCTCGCGAAGTGGCTCGCGCGCGATGCGTCGATTCTCGTGTTGGACGAGCCGACGCGCGGTGTGGACGTCGCCGCGAAGGCGGAAATCCACCGGTTGATCGCGCGGCTCGCGGCGGCAGGCAAGGCGGTGCTGTTGATCAGCTCGGAGCTGACCGAGGTCGTCGCGTCGTCGCATCGCGTCGTCGTGATGCGCGACGGGCGGATCGCCGGCACGGTCACTCGTCAGGGGCCGAGCGACCGCGCCGCGACGCAGCAACGCGTGCTGCGATTGATGACGGGCGTCACGACCGGTTGATCGTGCGCGCCCGCCCGTGCCCGCTTCAGACGCGGCTCGGGCGCTCGGCCGTGTCGAGCCACTCCACCGCCCCGTGTTCGTCGTCCGGCGCATCGCGGCCGGCGAGCAGCCGGTTGACGACGCCCCCGAGTACGCGCATCGCGGTGGTCGGCGGGTGCCAGTACTCCGCGCGTTCGACGTCGACCTTCAGCAGCGCGAGCGTCGGGTGCGAGAGACCGCCGGGGATCCACTCGGCAAACGCCTCCTGCCAGAGCGAGACGATCGTGTGGCGATCGTCGATCAACTCCGCCGACCCGGTGAGCGACACGTAGCGTCGGTTGACCGGGTCGCTGAACGTCAGGTTCACGGTGCCGTTCTCGTCGACGTCGTTGGCCTTTGTCGTCGACGCGTCGGTGAAGAACCAGAGATGGCCGGCGAACGGTTCGACCTTCGCGCGCGCCATCGGCCGGCTCGAGATCGAGCCGTCGGCGGAAACGGTCGTCAGCATCGCGACGTCGAGGTCCTCGAGCATCTTCGCGAGCGATTGGATGGCTTGGCTTCGGTTGTTCTCTTCGCGCATGGAGTGAACTCCTTTCGTCGTGGGGCGCCGCCGCGGGTTGCGGGGACGCAAGCGAGCCGATGGACGCGCAACAGGTGTGCCGAAACGGGCGAAGCGCTGATTCCGCCTGCGCACCGTCTACGTCGCCCCACGAACCGGAACTCGTGCTTCCGATTCGCATCGGCCGATCGGAAGCGCGCCCGCTCATCGTCGCGCGTTCGCCGGCGAACCGGCCGCGTCGATGCGGTCGCGGGACGACCGGCATCCGAATTGCAGCCTGATTCGAATCGATGAACTCGAGCCCAACGACGACAGGAGACGAAACGATGTTGCTCTCGATCTGGCCTACTGCTCTCGGCATCACGGCGGCGATCCTCGCGGCGATGCTCGTCACATTCACGATCATCCGAATCGCGCGACCCCATCGCGCGTGGCGCCGCTTCGCGGAACGCCACTCGTTGTCCTACGCGCGTCGCGCGGGCGAGCGGCACGTCGACGGCACGGTCGAGGGATACGCACTCACGTGCCGCTCCCGAAGCGATCGGCCCGGCGCGATCGAGGAGGTCGAGATGCGGTTGCGCGCGAACAACCTCGCGAAGCTCCGATCGCCGCACGAGCGCCGGGCGATCCTCGAGTCGTTCGCGAGCTACGCCGGCACGTCGGAATCGGCGGTGGACGGTTCTACACTCGTCTTGCGGGACCGCACACTCGTGATCGCGCCCGAGGAGCTCGACCGACGTGTGAACGTGCTCGTGACGACGGCGGCGCGAATCGACGAGGCGGCAGCGGGTCGCGCGTGATTCGAGGCCGGTCGACGCTTCTCGGTCAGCGCTTTTGGGGCTGGCCGAAGCGGTCGGGGTGCGCGGCGCGGAGTTTCGTGAGGTGCTCGTCGTCGATCGCCGCGGCGCGCGAGGCACCTTCTTTCTCCGCGGCCTCGAGCGCCTCGTCGACGACGGCGATCTGATCGGTGAGCTTCGCGAGGCTCCGCGCATCGGCCTCACCGGCGCCGGCGGCGTGGAAACGCTTGACCTCCGCGAGCAGGTCGCTGCTCTCGGTGGCCAGCGGGTACTTCACGACCGCATCGAGCGCTTTCTTCGCCGCCTTCGCGCTCGGCTTGCGGCGGAAGCGGGCAAGCGCCTTGGTCGCGCTTCGCACGTGGCCCTTCGCTTTCGACGCGAGTGTGCGCGTCGCTTTCTGCCACGCGTCACGCTCCCCGAGCGCGCGGGCGACGCGGCGGAAGTGGATCATCCACGGTTGGACGCCACGGTCTTTCTCGGTTGCGCGTGCGTCGAGGACGCGCGTCGCTTGTGCCGCCGCGAGTGCGTCGAGAAACGTCGCGATCGTCGCCCGACGGCCGCCGAGCGCGGCTGCATCCGCCCCGCGGTAGCGTGCGAGCAACTCGCCCGCGCGCCGTGTCGCGTCGTCGGCCAGCGCGATGTCGGGGGAGGCTTTGGCGAGTTCGCGCTCGGCGCCGTCCAGTAGCAGGGACGGACTCGCGACGCTGACGACGTCGAGCCACTCGAGCAACTCCGCGACGTGCTTCGGCAGCGGCCAATGCCCGGCTTGCTTGCGGATGTTCTCGACGATGACGAGCTTGAGCTTCGCGTAGCCGGCCTTGCGGTAGATCGCCTCGGTGCGGATCGCGCATGAGACCGGCACGACCGGATCCGAGCGCGCGTGTAGAATCGCGATCGCGACCTTCTCCCTCGCGAGCTTCGGGTGTGCGACGTCGAGGACGTTTCCCGCGTGTGCGATGATCCCGTCGACGAGTTCCGGGTGTGCGCCCGCGAACCAGTAGCAGAAGAACGCGCCCTGGCTGTGGCCATAGAGATAGACCCGGTCGATCGGGAACGCCTCGCGGAACGTCTTGATCAACTCGACGATCTGCGCGCCGTCTTTCGGGCCCTGCACGAAGTTGAACGTCTTGCCGCCCGGCGTCAGGCCGTCGGGTGAGACGATGACGTCGTCGCCGCGAAACGCGCCGGACGCGACCGGATAATTCGCGAACGACCAGCGATGGTCGAGCCCGGTGCCGTGGAGCATCAAGATCAGCGCGGGCGGCGACTTCGCGCGGATCGTCTCCGGCAAGCGATAGCGGTAGGGGCGCCCGGCCGTGGAGGTCCACTCGAGCACCTCGCCGCGTGGCGCGCCCTTGCCGGGGGCGATCGTCTTGATCGGCTCCTGTGCGGGCGACGCGACCGCGAGCGCGACGAGCAGAATCCCGGCGAGCCCGCTCGTGCGGGCGTTTCGGGCGATCGGGTGCGGGAATCGGAGCATCGACGCCGATTCCACTGATCCTGTGGCGCCGCGTCAATACCCGTCGTCGTTGCGCGATCCGCCCGTCGCCCCCTACACTGGGCTGGACGGGCCGGGGCTCGCCGGCTCTCGAGCGGCCAAGGAGGTAGAAGCATGGTCCGGATCGCGCTGTTCGTCGTCTGCGTCGTGTCGCAGATGCCCTTCGATGCCGTCGCGCAATCGCTGCGCCAGATCACGTCGCACGCGCGCGTCCACGAGGTGGACCCGACCGTCTCTGCGGACGGCACGACGGTCGCGTGGGTCGAGTTCTCGCAGACGTCTCCGGGCTATGCGATCGGGATCGCCGACGGGCGTGGCCACAAGCGCCGCCAGTTCCTCTCCGGTCCGGCGACCATCGGCGGACTACGGCTGAGTGGAGACGGGACGACGCTCGTGTATGCGTACGGCACCCAGTTGTGGGTGTTGCCGACCGCGGGCGGACCCCCGCGAGCGATCACCCCGGCGAACAAGCGGTGCTCGAGTCCGTCGGTGACCGAGGACGGACAGCTCGTGGCCTACCTGGCGCGGGACTTCTCGAGCCTGACGGTAGAGGTCGTCGACACGGTGACGCTCGCGGTGACCGTGATCGGGCTCGTGCCGTACGGATTGATCAGCGGGCCGGCGATCGCCGGCGACGGGTCGTCGCTGGTGTTGACGAACAAGACCCCTGCCGGCACCGACCTGTGGCACTACACGCTGACGGGCACTCCGCTTCGGAAGCTCGCGGGCGGCGTCCGTGGCTTCGAGGAGACGTTCGACCACCGCGGCACGATCACTGCCTGCAACACGGCCGACACGACCGGCTGGCACTTGCAGACGATCACGACTCAGGGAGTCGCCACGACGATCGGCTCGCCGGGCATCGAGGCGCGCCCGGCGATCGTGAGCGGAAACGGGGACCGTGTGCTTTGGACCGACCCCGACTTGCGCGTCGCGTATGTCGACGGGACTGCCGAGCGACGGGTCGTGTCGCTGGGCGCGTCGACCAGTGCACCGTCGGTCCCGATCGCGGCGTCACGCGACGGCAGTGTCGTCGTGTTCTCGACGTCGCTACCGCTGCTGCGGACGAACCCGTACCGCGACACCGAGCTGTTCGTGTGGCGCGATGCGCTGTCGGGCCCGGAGATCGCGCGCGTCGGCGGGACGGCCCGCTTCCTGATCGACGTGCCGACCGCACCGTCGTCGCCGTACGTCGCCCGCTGCTCGTTCTCTCGCGTCGGCGGACCGATCATCCCCGGCGTCGGTCGGTTGCCGCTCGCGCCGGATACGCTGTTTCGCGCATCCGGTGTCCTGCCGTCGGTCTTCCGCAACATGCAGGGGCAGCTCGACGGCAAGGGACGCGCGACGTTCTCGATCGCGCTTCCGAATCTGCCCGCGCTTCGCGGCGTCCGGTTCTACACCGCGGCCGTCGTCGCGGCGCCGTCTCCGACGATCACCCCGGCGATCGCCCGGACGATTCGCTGATCGCGTTCACCGCCGCCGGGCGCGGAGGCGTTTCCAGCTCACGTCGACCGTGTCGTCCGCGACGAGGCGTTCGACGCGGATCAGCGCGGTGACCGGACTGCGGCCGCCGCGTCGATAGAGGTAGACGTGCCCGGTGACGGCGGTCGCGGCGATGCCGTCGTCACCCCATCCGGGCGAAAGACCCCGCACGCGCGTCAGTGCGTCCCACGTGTGTTCGCCGAGATCGACGATCTCGCCGTCGGTCGCCGGCATGACCTCGAACGCGTCGGCGCCGAGACGGCCGAAGAGCACGTCCCACGTCGCCGGCTCTTCCTCCGGACCGTGCGCGTCGCCGCGACCGTGTTCGACGTTGAGCGTCGCGCGCTCGAAGTCGCGGTGGCGATTCCACGAGAACAGCGTCGCGTGCTGCGCATCGCCGATCGGCTCGTAGTCGGGAAGGGGATCGTCGCGCTTGTCCGGCTTCGTCTTCGCCTTGGGCGTCGCGCTGCCGTTCTTCGGGGCGCGTGCCCCGCGTGCGTTGCGTCGGCCGCCGCTTTTCTTCGCGACCGCGGGTGGCTGGTTGCGTCCGCGCCACGGTTCGCCGAGCGACGACGCCTCGATCAAGCGCCACGAGATCGTCACGCGGTCGCCGGGCACGAGCGATTCGACGCGGAACAGCGCGACGAGGTCGGTCTCGCGATCGCGCGTGTGGACGAGGTAGACGTGGCCCGTGCGCGCCCACGCGCGCTCGAGCGCGAGAACGCTGCGGAAGCGTCGGTCGCGCCGGTCGTTGTCCGCGAACGGGGACAGGGACGGCACGTCGCCGAGCGTGTCCCATGAGCGCGGCCCGAGATCGGCGATGCGGCTGCGATCGTCGGTGACCATGTTCACGGTGAGTGGATCGTGCTCGCCGTTGCCGTATTGCAGGTCCCAGTCGTTTCGGGTGATCCGTCGGTCCGGGTCGTCGCGAACCCCGTGCTCGAAGCTGAACGTCGCCTTCTCGTAGTCGCGATGCTTGCGGCGCGAGAGCAGCGTGACCCGGCGGATCGTCGGCTCGGGCGTGGGCGCGGCGACGACGTCGCGCGGTGGCGCCGGCTGAACCCGGGGCTCCGGATCCGGCACCACGGCGGCCACGGGGGCGGGTTCCGGCTCGGGTGCGACGGGATCCGCCACCGTCGCGATGACCGGTTCGGGCGCGGGCAGCTCGTCGCCGTCGAAGGCCAGGGGGGACACCGAGGCGAGGGCCATCGCCCCGACTCCGATCGCGATCTTGCGTGTTCCGAACCACCACATCGTCTTGCCCACTCCCTTCGCGAGTGCCGTTGCTGCGGGTGACGCGGCGGCGGCGCCGATCACCGGGGTCTTCGTGCTTCCGTAGGCGGCCATCAATCCCGAGAGTCCGGTGAGCGACAGGCGTTCACCGCGGGCGCCGAGGCGGCGCCGGAGTGCCGCCAGTCCGCGTCGGCATCGCGTCGCGATCGTACCCGCGGGACGGCCCAGGAGCGCTGCGGCTTCGGCTTGGGTGCGTCCCTCCAGGTAGCAGAGGACGATCGACTCGCGGTAACGGGCCGGCAGCGCATCGATCGCTCGATCGAGCCGGGGCGCGATGTCCTCCCACGCGGCGCGAATCGGATCGTCGCTCCTCGCGAGGCGGGCGCGCCCGGCTGCATCGTCCCGTCGGGCCCGGCGGGCGGCGTCGCGCAGCACCCGGCGCGACGTCAAGACCGCGGCCCGGTGCAGCCAGCCGCCGAGGTCGCTGCGCCCCCGCAGGCGTTGCGCGCGCTCGGCGAGCAGGACGAAGACCGCCTGGGTCGCATCGTCGACGTCGGAGGTGGGTATGAGGCGAGTGCACGCGGCGCGCACCATCGCGCCGTGGCGTTCGACGAGCGTCGTGAACGCCGCCTCGTCGCCACGGCTCGCATACGCCGCGAGCAGAGCGCCGTCCGAGGGTTCCGGCGCGGAACGGACCGACATGCGAGGACTCCCGATTCGAGCGGCTTCATACCCCAGCATGCCCGCTCGAACCGGGGCACTTTCACTTTTTTTGGCGTGCCGCGCTCAGAGGGCGGCGCCGCGGGTCTTCGACTTCGCGTCCTTCGGGGTCGCGGCCGGCGGTTCGGCGCGGGTGCCGGGGTCGACGATGCGGCCGGCGAAGAGGGCGGCGCCGGTGCGGCGGTCTTCGATCGCGACGAAGAACGGCCGATCGCAGACGAATCGGAACGGCTCCGCCGCACGCGGGCGTCCCTTGCGCAGCCGGATGACCGTCGCAGCCGCCGCTTCGGTGCCCTTCTCGTCGACCTCCAGGGCCGTGAAGTGCAGGATCTGCGCGACCTGCGGGTTCTGCGGGCTGATGCCGTTGAGATCGCTCCCGGCGCGGAACATCCGGCCGAGCCCCATCGCGGTGAGCACCGGCTTGAGTTGCTCCCGGCGATCGAGGTCGATGCGCGGGATCGACACGGTGCCGGGGCGCTGCCGGAGCGCCGCGCGGATCGCCTGCCAGGCGTCGGCGTCGATCGAAGGCACGCCGGCGGTCGGATCGTCGGCGAGCACGACGATCATGCGGGCGCGCCCGCCGACGTAGGGCAGGGCGATCGCGGTGAGCCCTCGGTCTTCGAGGCGCGCGAACAGGAACGTGCCCGAACGGTGCATCATCGGAACGCGAAGTGCCGGCAGTCCGGGGCGGTTGAACGAGGCGGGGGCGGTCGCCTTGGCCGGGAACGGCTCGAGCCACTGCCCCTTGAACGCGAGCGTGTTGATCAGCAGGAGCATCTCGTCTTTCTCGAGGCGCTCGAGCACGCGGGGGATCATGCCGCGCGTGTTCTCGGAGACCCAGCGGTTGATCGCGTCGACGGTCGCCGGGTCGCCGAAGTCTGTCGTCGTGGCTCGCGCGCGGTAGTCGCGTTCGAGGGCCGCGACGAACGCGTCGCGGATCGGGACGCCGTCGCGGGCCCACATCGCGTTGGCCATCGCCAGCTCGAACGGCACGCCCGGCTGGCGTCGTGTGCGGTCGCGGTCGAGCCCGGCGAGGTAGTCGGCGAACGCGCGACCGAGCGCTGCCGTGCCGCCGGCCTTCGCGCCGAGCGCGTCGAGCAGTTCGTCGCGGGTCTGGCCGCCGGCGCCGCTGGCGAGCATCGAAAGCGCGGTCGCGACGCTGACCGGGGAGACGAACACGCTCTCGTGATCGCGCTTCTCGGAGAGGCGGTCGAGCATCCGGAAGCCGAGCCGGTTCGCGACGTCCGCGACGCCGAGCGGCTGCGCGGGTGCGGTGGACGGGGTGGTGGCGGTGAGCAGTAGCGCGCAGGCGAAAGACAGAATCGAGCGCATCGGGGTTCTCCGGATCGGGGTTCGGGATCGGCGCCGACGAGGCGCGACCGTTGCCCCGACGCGATCCGCCCTCGTCGGTTCCACGCAATTCTCGAACCGGGCCGGGCGCGCGCGGAATTTGCCCCGCACGGGGCGCGAGCGGTGCGCTACATTGGACGGATGGTCGACCCGAAAGCCAACATGACCGTCGCGCTCAACCAGGCCCGGGAGGGGGATCGCGACGCCGCCGAGGCGCTCTACGCGCGCATCTACGAAGAGCTGCACGGACTCGCGGGCGGCGTGATCGGTCGCGGGCCGGGTGGCCAGACCTTGCAGGCCACCGCGCTCGTCAACGAGGCGTGGATGCGGCTCGCCGGACAGGTGTCGCCGTGGGAGAGCCGCGGGCATTTCTTCAGCGTCGCCGCGAAGGCGATGCGCAGCATCCTCGTCGACCACGCACGCAAGCGTCACGCCCAGAAGCGGGGTGGCGAGAAGGCGGCGGTCACGCTCGACGACGCGCTCGCGGTGTTCGAGTCCAACGCGGTCGATCTCGTCGCGCTCGACGAGGCGCTGGAGAAGCTCGCCGCCGAGGATCCTCGGAAGAGCCGGCTCGTCGAATTGCGCTTCTTCACCGGCCTGACGATTCCCGAGGCGGCCGAGGTGATGGGGGTCTCCCACGCGACGCTCGAGCGCGACTGGGTGTTCACACGCGCGTGGCTCAAGCGCGCGTTGACCGCCGACTGATCGAGCCCTACTTGTCGGCGTCGTCGCGGTTCGCCTTCAACTTCGCGACCGCCTCCTCGACGACCTGCAGCATCCGGCGGTTTCCGTCGCGGCTGCGCGCTTGATCGGTGCTGAGCGTGCCCGCGGCCTCGACGCGCTTCCATGCGGCTTCCGCCTCGCGGTAGTACTCGATCGCGCGCGTGAACGGGTCCTTGCCGCCGGGCGGGATCTCGGTCTGCATCGTGCAGATCGAGCCGAGCGTGTTCAGCGCCTCCGCGATGCCCTGGACGTCCTGCACGTGCCCGGACGCCTCCGCGACCAGCGCGCGCGCGACGTCGAGGCCGCGTGTCGCGAACTGCTTCGCCTTGTCGTTGTTCCGCAGCAGGAAGTGAGCGCTCGCGAGCTTGTTCGCGTTGATCCAGTACTGGCGACGCAGCAGCCGGTGTTCGGGTTGGGCGCGCAGTGCGTCCGCGACGATCCGATAGCTCCGCTCGCGTAGCGGGAGCGCCTCGGGATGGCGGCGCTTCGCTTCGATGATGTCGGCGACTCGGTTCAGGCTCCGCGCGAGGTCGGTCTGCGCGAGGACGCTGTCGGGATTCCGATCCGCGAGGCCTTCGCGAATCCGGAGCGCCTCGTCGTAGCACGCCTTCGCGCGATCGAGTTTCCGGCCGAGCGTCAGGACGTCGCCGACCTTGCCGTACGCGGTCGCGAGGTCGCGGCGCGCGTTGACCCCGGCGATGTGGTCGGGCCGTTCGCCGGCTTCGCGGACGAGCGCGAGGAGTGCGTCCGCGTGCTCGAGCGCCTGGTCGAGTTCGCCGAGGTCGCCGAGCAGCGTCGCGGTGCCGGCTTCCGCGAGGGCGACCGAGCGGCGGAGGGGCTCGTTGTCGGGGTCCTTCGCGAAGGCGGCGCGGCGTGATGCGAGCACCGACAGGAAGAGGCGCTTGGCGGCGGCGAGGTCTCCCTGTTCGCGCAGTCGCCAGGCGACCTCGCTCTCGAGTGTCGCGACGTCGTCGGCGAGCAGCGGGCGGACCTTCGCATCGGCTTTGTCGGCGAGGCCGCGTGTGATCGACAGCGCCTTGCGGCGCGACGCGGTCGCCGCATCGACGTCGCCGCCCGCCTCCTGGAGGTGTGCGATCAGTCGGTGTGCCGTCGCGCGATTCCAGTCGTCCTGCAGCGTGCGCGCGTCCGACGACGCGATCGACTCGAAGATCTCGAGGCCGCGGCGGTAGGCGTCGAGGGCTCGCACGGACTGTCCGACGTTGTCGCGATACGGATTGCCGAGCACCTCGCCGAGTCGCAGGTAGCCGCGACCGATCTCGCGTCGAAACGCCGGGTCGGCGGCGCCGGTCACGGTCACGCCGTTCAAGTAGTCGATCACACGCTCGGTGAGTTGTTGCTCGGCACGCGTGCCGCCCGGGATGTTCGCGACCTGTTGCGCAAAGTCCTCGATCACCCAGCGCGTCAGGTCGCGGCTCTTCGTCAGCAGGTCGCTCGTCTCGCGTCGCGCGGCCTTCTCCTGGCTCGCGAGGTCGAGCGCGTCCTGCTCGGCGTCGTGTGCGCGCACGGCGAAGACCGCGCTCAGGATCGTCGCCGCGACGAGGATCACGAACGTCACCGCCACCGCGGTCACGAGCGTGCGATTGCGGCGCGCGAACAGGCGCAGCTGATACCACGTGCTCGGCGGGCGCGCCTCGATCGGCTCGCGCCGGAGGTAGCGGTCGATGTCGGCCGCGAGTGCCGCGGCGCTTCCGTATCGGCGTTCGCGCTCCTTCTCGAGGCTCTTCAGGATGATCGTCTCGATGTCCCCGGCCAGCGATCGGTCGACGGTGCTCGGTCGCCGTGGGGGCTCGTCCATCACGATCCGACCGGCTTCGTGGATCGCGGCGGCGTTCAGGTCGTGCGGGAGGGCACCCGACAAGAGCTCGAAGAGCACCGCGCCGAGCGCGTAGACGTCGGCCCGCCCGTCGATCGCGGTCGGATCGGCGCGCCACTGCTCCGGGCTCATGTATTGCAGCGTCCCGACGATCTGGCCGGCGCGGGTCTCGATCGTCGTCGCCGCGATGTCCCCGTCGGTCGCCCGCGCGACGCCGAAGTCGATGATCTTCGGACGGCCCGCTCGGTCCACGAGGATGTTCTCGGGCTTCAGGTCTCGGTGGACGATGCCGGCCCGGTGGCCGTACTCCACCGCGTCGCAGATCGCCTTGAACAGCTCGAGGCGTGCGTTGACGTCGAGTTTCTCCTCGTCGGCGTATTGGCGGAGGTCGCGCGCGCCGTCGATCAACTCCATCGCGAACCACGGCAACGGGCCGGTCCCGTCGTCATGCGTCCCGACCTCGTAGACCTGTGCGATGCCGGGGTGCGTCAGGCGCGCGAGGATCTCGGCCTCCTGGGCGAAGCGCTTGAGCGCGGCGCGCGTCGACAGGCCGGTGCGAATGACCTTGAGGGCGACCCGCCGCCGAGGTTGGGTCTGCTCGGCCTCGTAGACCGCGCCCATGCCACCGGTGCCGATCGCGCGGACGAGGGTGAAGCGGCCGATCCGCGTGCCGGGGCCGAGGCGCGCGTCCGTCTCCAGCGTCGAGGCCGGACGCACCGCGGACTCGCACGGCGATTCGAGGAACGCATCGTCGGCGCTGGTCGCGGACGCGTCGAGTAGCGCCTGGACGTCGGCCCGCAGGCCGTCGTCCCCGCCGCACGCGTCACGGACGAACGCCGCGCGGTCGCCGGCGGGCGTCGCGAGCGCGTCGTGAAAGATGCGCTCGATGGTTTGGAATCGATCGTCGCTCACGGCGGAGCACTCCTCTCGGGTTCGCCATTGTCGTGGGATCCGGCCCGCATGGGAAGACGCGGGGCCGGCGCGATGCACCGGCCCCGCGAGAGAACGACCCGTCGTGTGCGTCAGCGCCGGAGCGTCACGCGGTAGAGGTTCGTCAGGTTGCCGCGCGTCGGGTTCGCGTTCGACCAGGTGAGGGTCTGCATCCCGAAGCGAGAGCCGGCGAGGCCCGGCGCTGCGGGCAGCACGACGTTGAACGGCGTGCCGGTCGCGCGGGGACCGGACAGGAACAACAGCGATCCGGGGTTGCCGACCGTCAGGTAGCCGAACGGCGCGAGCAGCACCGGCGGCAGGTCGAGTCGGCCGATTGCGTAGATCGACGTGCCGGGCGTGATGCCGAGCACCGCGGCCGAGATCGTCGTGCCGAGTTTCGGCGCGCCGGCGACGACCATCACGAACGCCGCGCGCTCGTAGGCCCCCATGTCCGGGAGCATCGCGCCGGTCAGGTCGTGGTCGAGGACGCGCGAGTTCTCGTCATGGTCCTTCTGGACGAGCATCGCCGCCGTCATGTCGGCGACGTTGAGGCACGGCGAGCCGGCCTGCAGGCGGAGGTCACCGCCGCCGACGCTCGGGTCGACGAACAGCGGGTTCACGTTGAGGTTGCCACCGCCGGCGATCGTCGTGCCGTTGCTCGACACCAGATCGGCCGCGGTGAACCCGTTGTAATTCTGCACGCCGTTGCCCCACGCGATCGCGTTGCGGCAGACGCCGGTGTGCGCGGCCGTCTTCTTGATGCCGGACGCCGCGTTGGCGGCTGCGGTCGCGTGGAGCAGATCGAAGGTGCCGCCGGTGAGCGAGATCCCGTCGCGGGTGCAGTTGAACGCGACCCAGTTCATCGCCGGGCCGAAGTGGTCGGACGCCGCGATGCCGTCGAGCGAGCCGTGCTCGACGCGCACCGAGCGCGCCTGCAGGTTCGGCGATGCGTTCGCGATGCCGGCGAATCCGAGCGCGCCCGGGTAGCGCACGAGCACGTGCTCGAAGCGCGACGCCTGCGCACCGGCGAAGAGGCGAATGCCCCGGCAGTCGCCGGGCTGTCCGGCCGACGCGCCGTTGCCGTTCGTGTCGCCGGCGTACGCGTCGTCGGCAAACGACGTGAACACGACCGGCTCGGCCGTGGTGCCGAGAAGATCGAGGCTGCCGAGGACGTCGACCTGGACGCCGTTCGTCTCGAACTTCGTGATCGTCCCGGCACGCATCGTGACACGCACCGAGGTCGGCACGGTCAGCGTGCTGGAGAGGACCAGGGCGAAGTTCGGGATGTTCTCCGGACCGAACGCGGTGTCGACTGCCGGGCTCGCGGCGGTCACGCGGAGGAAGTCGCCGCTGGTGTTGCCGCTCGCGGTGTTGTTGACGAGGCCCGGCAGCGACTCGAGCCGGACGTTGTCGTATGCGGTGCCACCGTTGCCGGTCGCCGCGCAGTCGGTGAGCGTCGGGAAGATCACGCCGTTCTCGAGGCCGAAGCCGTCACCGCTGCAGTTGCGCGCGACGCAACGGTCGAGCGTGACGCCGGACGACTGGATCGAGTAGCCGTCGAAGCCGAGTTGGCCGCCGAACGCGACGTGGTGCTCGGTCAACTTGCAGTTCGTCGCGGTGCTGAAGAATCGGACGCCGCGCCAGTCCCCGGGGGTGCCGGTCGACGGGCCGTCGCCGTTCGTGTCGCCCGCGATCGAGTCGTCGGCGAAGCTCGTGAACGTCACCGGGGCGGTCGGGGTGCCGTTGGCGATCAGCGTGCCGGAGACGTCGCACTGGACGTTCGGCAGCCACTTCATCGTGACGCCGGGGCCGACGGTGACCGTGATCGACGTCGACACGGTGAGCGTCGCGCGCATCACGAGTGCGCCGTTGACCGCGTTTGCGGCAGAGATCACGAGATCCTTCGCCGGTGTCGGCGCGGTGACGTCGACGTAGTCGCCTCCGTTGCCCGACGCGTTGTTGTTCGTCAGCCCGTCGATCGCGTCACCGCGAATGCCTGCATAGGCGATGCCTGCGTTGTTCGTGCAGGTGCAGCCGGTGATGGTCGGTTCGACGGCCACGGAGTCGAGCGAGATGCCGGCTGCGGAGCCGTCGCGAGCGGTGCAGCGATCGAGCGTGACGCCGGAGCTCTGAACGCGGAAGCCGGCGAAGTTGAGTTGGCCGGGGAAGCGCACGTGGGCGTGACGCAGCACGCATCCGGTCGCGGTGCCGAAGAAGCGAACGCCCCGCCAATCGCCCGGCGCTCCGGTCGACGGTCCGTCGCCGTTGGTGTCGCCGCCGACCGCGTCGTCGCCGAGGCTCGTGAACGTGACCGGGCTCGCCGCGATCCCGTTTGCGAGTAACGTACCGCTGACGTCCCACTGTGTGTTCGGGGCCATCTTGCACGTCACGCCGGCGTCGAGCGTGACCGTGATGCCGGTGGAGACCGTCACGGTCGAACGGAAGACGAGTCCGCCGCCGAACACGTTGTTCGCGCGGATCGTCAGGTTCTTCGACGGCGTCGTGCGCGTCACTTCGATATGGTTGGCGCCGTTGCCGCTGGCCGTATTGTTCGTCAACTCGTCGATCCCGTCGATCGGCGCGCCTGCGATCGCGGCGCCGGTGTTGTCGCGAATCGTGCAGCCGGTGATCGTCGGCTCGACGATCGAGCCGATGTAGCCGATGCCGCTCGCGCCGCAGCGTTGGACGGTGCACCGATCGAGCGTCGCGCCGCTACTCGTGATGCCGATGCCCGGGAAGTTGAGCTGCCCGGCGAACCGAACGTCGGCGAAGCGCATCACGCAGCCGGACGCGGTCCCGAAGATCCGGATGCCGCGCCAATCGTTCGGGGCGCCGGTCGACGGGCCGTCGCCGTTCGTGTCGCCACCGACCGAGTCGTCCGCGAACGACGTGAAGTGCGCGGCTGCGGCGCCGGTGCCGTTGACGAGGAGGGTGCCGTTCACATCGAGCGACGTGTTCGGGCGGAACTTCAGGATCGCGCCGGGTTGGACGGTGAGCGTCGTCTGGGAGCTGACCGTGATGATGCCGGTCGCGACGTAGACCTGGCCACTCAGGAGCGGCCCGCCGCTGCCGTCGGCGATCGAGCCGGACAAGTTGATCTGCGCGGTCGCGAATGCCGGCAGGCAGCACGCGAGCAGCAGGGCCCGCCAGGCGGGCGCGCTTCGGGAAACCGGACGCATCGGAAACCTCCATCTCGGATCGGGGGACGCGGAGGATCGACCGGGTCACGCGACCCGTGCCGCCTCCGGATCGAGCCACGCGAACGGCGGAGGGGGCCCCTCACGGAATCCGAGCGTTTTTCGGGACGGGGGATGCGAGGATCGTCTCGGCTCGCGACACGCACGGGAGGACGCATCGTGGACGACTTCATGACTCCGGCCGGCGTCGCGCTCCCGCGGCTCGGGCTCGGGACGTGGCGGATGGGGAGCGACCCGGCCCGACGCTCGGCGGAGGCGGATGCGCTGCGCCTCGGGCTCGACCTCGGTGTGCGGCTGATCGACACCGCCGAGATGTACCACGACGCCGAGTCCGTCGTGGGCGACGCGATCGCCGGCCGGCGCGACGACGTGACGATCGTGTCGAAGGTGCTGCCCGAGAATGCGACATTCGACGGCACGATCGCCGCGTGCGAGCGGAGCCTCGCGCGCCTGCGGACGGATCGGATCGACGTTTATCTGCTGCACTGGGAGAGTGCGCACCCGCTCGAGGAAACCGTCCGCGCGTTCGAGCGCCTCGTCGCCGACGGGAAGATCCGTGCGTGGGGGGTGAGCAACTTCGACCGGGCGATGACCGAGCGGGCCGTCGCACTCGGCACGCGGGCGCCGCTCGCGACGAACCAGGTGCTCTACAACCTCGGCCGCCGCAACATCGAGGCGGACCTCCTGCCGTGGTGCGCCGAGCGCTCGATCCCGGTCATGGCCTACTCTCCGTTCGAGCAGGGCCGCATGCCGTTCGACGGCCCGCTCGGCACGGTCGCCGAGCGCCACGACGCGACGCCCGCGCAGGTCGCGCTCGCGTGGCTTCTCGACCGGGGCGTCGTCGCGATCCCCAAAGCGAGCGACCCCGCGCACGTGCGCGAGAACGTCGCCGCCGCGTCGCTCGCGCTGACCGACGCCGACCGCGCCGCGTTGGACGCCGCGTATCCCCCGCCCGACGGCCCGTCCCCGCTGCCGGTGTTGTAGCGAAGTTCACGATCGGTGAACTCCACGCCGCCAGCACTCGTGCTCGGGCCCCGAAGTTCATCGATCGTGAACTTCTCAGAGCAGCGCGAACGCGACGGGGACGCGGGCCGTCCACGCGACCGTGCGGATCCAGTTCGAGCGTACGAGCCGGGAGATCGCGTCTTCGTCGAGTCCACCCTCGAGTCGAGCGTGCAGCGGCACTTGCACGAGAAACGTCGACCCCCAGATCAGCGCGACGAGTCCCGCGCCGATCCACGCGACCGGGTCGGACGCGCGCGTCACGACGAGCCACCCCGCCGTGACCAGCTCGATCACCATCAGCGGAATCACGACGGCCGACGTGCGCCGCTGGTGCGCCCGCTCATAGTCCACGAACCCCTCGGCGCCCACCCGCGCGAACAGCGGATAGTGCACGATCTGCACGAACCAGATCACGCCGAACATCGCAACGGTCGCGCCGAGGTGTAGGAGGGTGAGCATAGGGAACGGTTAGCGCGTCCGATGGCGGCGAGCGAAGTCCACACGCGAGCGTTGCTGGACCCGCTGGGGATGTTGCGGTATCGGTCCCGGGGCGACGGCGGAGGCTTGTAACCCGATTTTGTCCCTCAGCGCTGACATATTTCTGTTTGAAGGGCTTCAAACGCGAATGTGGCAGCGTTGAGGGACAAATATCGATCTCAGTCGACGCGGACGACTTCGGTGTTGCCGAGGTCGAAGCCGCCCGGCAGGGTCGGGTTGACCGCGACGCCTGTGCAGTAGATCTTCGATCCGCTCGGGAGGCCGGGGAAGAGCCTGAACGTGCCCGTCGCGCCGCCGGTCGAGTTCGTCGTGCCGATGAAGCCGGTCGTGAGCCCGGGGATCGACTTGCACGCGGTCAGGAAGAACAACGGGTCCGGCGCGATGTTCAGGTGGCCGGCGCCGCTGATCGGAATGCCGGCGCCGATCGAGAATGCGACCGCGAGGCAATACGGCCGGCTCGGCGAGCGTGAGAAACGCACCGCAACACCGACGGTCGACCCGGCGACTCCGGTCGTGTTCAGCGAGATGTTCTGGTCATCCCAGATGTCGATTCCCTCGATCGCGTCGTTGCTGTAGAGCACCGAGCCCATGACGTTTCCCGCGTTGTCGATGCGGTGGATCGTCCCTCCCTGCGTGCCGGCGAACAGCTCTCGGGTGTTCTCGTTGTAGGTGACGGACGAGCCGCCCCGGCCATTCAGGAAGATGGTGCGCAGCGTCGCGCCGCTCGTCGTCATCAGCAGCAGCGGGGCGTTGGTCGTCAGAACCGAAACCGCGTAGAGGTCGACGTCCGGCATGTAGCAGATGCCGCTCGGCAATCCAGGCAGCGACGTCAGCGTCGTCGCGGCGCCGGTGGAGCGATCGAGGTTCATCACATGGCCCGGCCCCGTCGACGACCCGACGGCGAAGTCACCGGTCTTCGTGTTGCGACAGATCGCGTTCAGCGCGTGGCCGTATGCGCGGAGCACACTCTGCGACGAGCCGGTGTAGAACATCCGGACGGCGCCGTAGAGCCCCGTGGCCATGACCATGTTTCGGTCTTGGTCCAAGTCCATCGCGCCGCACCACCCTTGCGACAGCTGTGCGATCGTGTTGATCGTGCCGGTCGCCCGGACGCGGTAGATCCGCCCGGTGGTGTCACTCGTGAGCACCGAGCCGTTGTTGTAGTTGACCTGACACGAATGGAAGTCGAGCGTCGTGGTGCTGAACGCCACGCGCCGACCCAACGTGGCCGACGCGTAGTAGAGCCCTCCGGTCGACGCGAAGACGATGTTGCCCTGCGTGGGCTGGGCCGATGCAATCGACGCGAACAGCATGGCGGCGCACGCAGCGCCGAGCGAGATTCTCGTGATCATGGAAGCACCCTCCATCCGGCAGTGTTTCAACAGGCCCGGGTCCCGGCGGGACCGGCGTCGGCCGCGACGCGACCGTTCATGGGGGTGGTGGCCGCCGGAGGGGCGGCTTCCGGGGAAACCTGCGGCTTTTTCGGGCGCGTCGCCTCGGGCGCTCAATCGCCCGAGACGAGGATGGTCGTGTTGCGGAAGAGGCCGCCGAGGATGCTGAGGGTGCGGAGGTCGGCGTAGTAGATCTTCTCGAGGCCGGCGACGCGGGCGGCTTCGCCGATCGCGTTGCTGTTCCACTGGGCTTCGATGTTGATCTCGGTGATGGGCTCGCGGAGGCGGTAGAGGTCGAGGGAGACCTGCCGGGAGCCGACCGGCGTCGCGTCGAGGTTGCGGGTGAGCGGGGTCACCGTGTAGGTGAACAGGTAGCCGCGGGCGCAACCCGAGCAGACGAGCGCGAGCAACGCGAGGGCGACGAAGCGGCGCACGTCAGTCGCCATAGACCACCGTGGTCGTCGAGACGTAGACGAAGCCGAGCACGATCAGCACCTCGGCGTCCATGTGCCGGAGCACGGTGATGCCGCCGTTCTTCGCGGCGGTCGCCGAACTGCTGTCGCCCCACGCGACGAGGCCGAGGATGCTGCGCGACGTCGATCGACCGATCTTGTCGCCCAGCTCCGTCGTCGAGACGTCGGTATCGAGCGGCACGCCGATGTGGGCGAACGCGCAGCTCGGCGTGGTCAGCGCGGCAACGAGCAAGGCGGCGAGTACGAGTCGGTTCATCAGTCTTCTCCCAAGATTCGGTCCGTCGTTCCGAAGCGTTCGATCGCGACAGGCCGGTCGATGCACCCCGGGGCGCTATTCCCCGAGATACGAATACCCCGGCGTGAGCGCCCCGCGCCACAGCACGACGGCTCGCTCGATCTCGGGCGGGAGGCCCGCGTCCGCGAGCGGGCCGTCGTAGTTCGCGCCGGCGATCGCGGGCACGAACGGGAGCAGCGCGTCCGTGAACGACGCGGTCGCCTCGCGCGGCAGCTCGCACGGCAGGCAGTCCGTCGTCATCATCGCGATCCCCGGGCCGGTGACGCCGTCAGCGACCGCACCGGTTCCCGGGTCGAAGACGTAGGCGGGTTCGCCCGGCGTCGTCGGTTTCACGGTGCACTCGACGCCGCCGTCGATGTCGCACGAGATGTCGCCGATCACGCGGAGCCGCGGCGGCGTCGGGCCCGCGAACGCGTCGCGGAGCCACGCGTTCGTGACGAGGCGCGGCGCGTCGGCTGCCCAGAAGATCGCGTTGACGATGACGGTCAGCGACGGCAGGTGCTCGTCGAATACCGAGCGGTAGCGGTCGGGGTGCGCGAAGTAGTCGGTGCGCACGAACGGCGACCCGTCCTTCGGCTGGAAGATGTCGCGATTGCGGAAGACGACCTTGTAGACCGTCGTCCGCAGCTCGGCCGGGTCGCGTTGTTCGGCGAGCATCGCCGCCGTCGGCGGGTCGACCTGCCGGCCACCGAGCGCGTCGTAGACGGTCTGCGCCCCGAGCGAGACGTTGCCGTAACCGGTGATGCCGCACACGAACGGCGTGACCGCGTCCGGGAGCCCATCGTGTCGAATCGCGTCGCCGACGTCGCGGACGTGCGCGAGCGCATCCTCGAGGCTCGGATACTCGTGCGCGAGACGCAGCATCCGAAACGGCGTTGCGATCCCCAGCGCGTGGAGTCGTTGCCCGACCAGCCACAGCGTGTCGATCATCCCCGCGAGTCCGGCGTGTCGACCGAAGAATACTAGGCGCCGCCCATCGTCGTCGGCGATCGGTTCGTAGTCGATCAGCGTGCACCCGAGCTCCATCATTCGGCGGAGCATCGGCATCGAATGCGGTTGCCCTTTGATCGTGTGGGAGAAGAACACGTAGGCCCCGCCCGGCCGGAAGTGCTCGATCGGGATCTCCTTGACCGCGAAGACGACGTCGGCTTCGGGCATCGCGTCGGTGAGCGTCGCGCCCGCGGCGGCGTATTCCGAGTCCGCGTGGACGCGGATCGGCGACGATTGCACGACGACGTCCACCGACTGCTCGTCGACGAGCGTGCGCACGGCATCGGGCGTGAGCGGGGCGCGACGCTCCCACTCGTGCTTGTCCTCGCGCCGAATCCCGATCGCGTGTCGACTCACGATTCGATCACCTCCGTTCGCTCGTCGAACGCGATTCCGTGGGTGCGCAGCTCGGCGAGCATCGGTTCGTAGACGTCGGGGAGCGTCGGGATCACGACGCCGCGATGGGTGATCGTGCCGTCGAGGATGCCCTTGGCGCCGATCCCGGTCGGAAGGCCGACGGTCTTCGCCATCGCGGTTCGGTCACGATCGGCGCCGAGCGCGACCATCGACGACTGCACGCGCCGGTGCTCCCCGTCGAGTTCGTATTCGGTCTTGTGCAGCATGACGAGCATGTCCCGGTCGTCCTCGCCGAGGTGCCACTTCTCCTCGAGCCGCTTTTGCAGGATCTGGGCCGGTGTGCCGCGTGTCAGGCCGATCGGCTCCGGCTCGAACAGGCCGAGCCACTCGAGCTTGTCGAACGCCGGCGAGTTCATGTCGAGCTTCAGATAGGCGCGGACCTTCAACTCGACCGACTGGTCCTTGTCGTACCAGAGGAACGCATTCACGAAGTCGCGATACGTCATGTCGCCGACGTTCTCGAGTTCGTAGCTGTCGTCGGTCAGCCCGAGCTGGACGAGGCAGTTCCACGCGTCGCAGAATCCCGGGCGTCGCATCGTGCCGCGGTAGATCGTGTCCACGTCGCCGAGCCCGTAGTGGTTGCGATACTTCAGCGAGTCGCGATTCGGATACCCCTCGAACGACCCGTATCCCGGCACGTCGAGCATCTCGTAGCGCGTGAACAGCCGGTGCGCCGGGATGTACTTGAAGCGCCCATTGTGCAGGAACTTCACGCCGCCCTGGCCGGCGAGCACGACGTTGCGCGGATTCCACGTGAACTTGTAGCCCCACGGATTGTCGTCGGACTCCGGTGCGACGAGGCCGCCGGTGAACGTCTCGAACGCCGTGATTCGCGCGCCGGCACGCCGGAGCGCATCGAGCCCGTGCATCGCCGACATGTGGTCGATCCCGGGGTCCACGCCGACCTCGCACAGCATCGTGATCCCGGCGCGCTCGGCCGCCTCGTCGAGCGCACGCAGCTCCGGTGACACATACGACGCGCAGACGAAGTGGGTCGAATGTCGCACACAGCCGGTCGCGATCGGCAGGTGCATGTGCGCCGGCACCATCGAGACGACGAGATCGGCATCGGCGATCAACGCGAGTCGCTGTCCCTCGTCGGTCGAGTCGAGACCGAGCGCCTCGCCGCGGGGGTGATCGGCGACGCGGGCGCGCGCGGCATCCGCGTCGATGTCCGCGACGCGCACGTGCCAGTCGTTCGCGGCCGCCTCCGCGAGGAGGTAGTCGATCAGTACGCTCGTCGACTTGCCGGCGCCGATGACGAGTAGCTGCTTCATGACGCGATTCCGCGCCCTGCGCGATCGAAGGCTTCGATGTCGCTTCGGTCGCCGAGCACGACGAGCGTATCGCCCGCCTTCAGCGTCTCGCCGTCGTCGGGATTGAACCGCAGGTCGGCGCCGTGGGGTTTGACGCCGACGATCAGCACGCGGTAGTCCGCGCGAATCCGGCTACGGTCGATCGCGATCCCGTCGATCGGCGACCCGGACGCGATGCGCGTCTCGGCCAACTCGATCGGCTGGTCGCCGTCCACCAGGTCGATGAAATCGACGACCGACGGGCGGAGCACCGCCGACGCGAGTCGCCGTGGCCCGATCTCCCGCAGCGACACGATCCGACTGACGCCGGCCCGTCGGAGTTGTGTCTCGCCCTCGGTGTCGTAGGCGACGCTGACGACGTGGATGTTCGGGTTCATGTGCCGCGCCGTCAGCGCGACGTAGACGTTCTTCGGGTCGGAGTCGAGTACGGCGATCAGCGATTCGGCATGCTCGATTCGGGCTTCGCGCAATGCGTCGTCGGTCGTCGCGTCGCCTCGGACGACCGGCACGCCGGTGCGTTCGACCTCCGCCGCTCGGTCGCCGTCGTGTTCGATCACGACGACGCTGCGTCCTGCGGCGACGAGTTCGGGCACGACGCTCGCGCCCGTGCGGCCGTAGCCGCACACGATGATATGATCGTTCATTTGACGAATCCGTCTCCGGCGGAGCCACGCCTGCGGCTGCCCGGTGATGAAGGCCGTTCCGATCGTGAACGAGAGATAGCTGACAAAGCCGAACGAGCAGAAGATCAGCACGATCGCGACCACCTGGCTCGCGGGCGACAACGCCTTGCTCTGCATGCCGACGGTCGTGATCGTGACCATCGCGGTGTAGAATGCGTCGAGTCCGGACCAGCCGTCCTCGATCATCAGGAACGCGACGGTGCCGACGATGAGCAGCCCGCACAGCAGGCTGCTCGCGATGATCACGTGGGTCCAGTATCGCATCGGTGCCAGTATTGCATCGCCGGCGGGTCGCCGGATCGCGCGGGTCCAAGTTGGCCGGTGGGGCCTCGGCTCGGTCGAGAATAATCGATTCGAGGCGTCGTCTCCATTGCCGCGTTTCGATTGGCCTGGTTTTCGATCGGGCGCGGTGACACCGGTTCGCGCAGAAGACCGGTTCGCGCAGAAGGAGGTGCAGACGATGTCGACTCTCGAACGGGCCGCGATCGGGATCACGTTGGCGCTGTTGGTCTCGGGCGCCACCGCGCAATCGCCAAACGCCGACGACGCGCCGAGCCCCGAGGCGGCAGTGCCGCCGACGCGGATCCTGAGCGGGCACCACGCGCCGTTCTCCGCCGAGTTCGACCGGACCGGGACCCGGATCGTGACTGCCTCGGAGGATCGCACGGTGCGGGTGTGGCCGGCAGACGGCCAGGGCAAAGTCCTCGGGATCCGCTACGCGAAGGAGGAGCCCCGACGCGCGCTCTTCATCCCGCGGCGCGATCGAGTCGCCGTTCGCATCGGCAAGCGTATCGACGTCTGGCACCTCGGGTCGAAGGGCAACCCGATCGAGCGGTCGATCGACGTCGACGGGTGGCAGGAGTTGGCGTTCGCCGCGCCCGACGGCAGCAGCCTCGTCGTCCTTGCCGGCAACGCGCTGATCCGCCATCCACTGACCGGGTCCGGCGCGCCGACGACGCTCACGAACGAAGCGAGTTGGACGATGGGGCAGGCGCCGGACGGGACGCTCGCCGTGCTGACCCACGAAGAGAAACTGCTCGTCTGGAAGCCCGACGGTACGCCGCTGTCGCTCGGCAGCCGTGAACCGGTCATCGATTCCGACAAGGACAGTTGGACGATCGCGATCTCGTTCAGCCCCGACTCGAAGTGGCTCGCCGTGAACACGCACGACCGCGTGCACGTCGTCTCGATCGAAGGGACGGCGCCGACTCGCGTGTTCGACCAGAAGCGCTCGTCGCCGTGGAACAGCCGGCCGACGTTCAGCCCCGACGGCGGTCGGCTCGCGATTCCCGAAGCCAACGGCTACGTCGAGGTGATCGACCTTCGCGACAAGGGGAGGCAGCCCATCACGTGGCGGTGGCGGCGAGCACGGATCGAATCGGTCGCGTTCACTGCCGACGGGCAAGCGCTCTACATCCATGGCCGGAGCGAAGGGCGGAGCGCCAGCGGCGTGCTCCGCTATCCGCTCGGCGGCGGCGGCGCTGCGGCACTGACCGGCTTCCCCGTCCCGCCGACCGAGGTCCACGTGTCGCCGGACGGGCGCCACATCCTGTCCGTCGGTGTGGACCTGAGCCTTCGGTTGACGCCGGTCGAAGCGTTCGTCGCGTCCGACGCGCCCCCGCGGCGGACGAACCTGCGCGTGCAGCCCAACGGCGACGTGATTCGCATCATCATGAACGGGCGTTCGATCGGCGACAACGTCGGCGAGGCGTTGCAGAAGGTCGACGAGAAGCTGCGTGGCGATGCGAAGCCCCCGCGCGCCGCGTATGTGCGGACGTCCGACGACACGCCGGCGCCGGTGCTCGCGACGATCTTCGATGCGTTGTTTCGCGCCGGCACCGAGAACGTCTCGCTCCGCGAGTGGGCGAAGCCCCGTCGCGATCGCGAGCGTCGCGGTGGGTACCGGCGCGGTGGCCGGCGTCCGATCCAGGTCGAAGAACTCGTCAAGGCCGAGTCGGACGACGAGAAGAAGAAAAAGAAGAAGGAGCCACCGCCGCCGCCGGTTCGGTTCGTCGCCGGTTCGCACGACATGAACCCGGCGATGATGCGCGTCGCGCTCCGCCGCGACGGGTTGCGCGTCAGCGTTCTGCTCGACGGCGAGTTGATCGGGCCGATGCCGTCGGCCGCCGGTGCCGCATTCGAGCGGTTCATGGCGTTGCGCGAGGAGAGCGGCGTCGAGAACGACGATTGGTGTTTGCGGATCGACCTCGCGCCGGAGGTGTCGCGGCGGCAGATCGCGAAGGTGGTCGAACCGTGCCTGTTCGCGCTGCCGCGCGCGATCGCCGCGTTCGGCGGCAAGCGGGACTGACGCGAAACCGACTACGGAGGAAGCGATGAACGGTGCCGAAGCACGGGCCGCGGTCCGGCGCACGCAGCATTGGATCGACGGCGAGTGGGTGGACTCGGCAGACGGCGCGACGTTCGACACGGTCGACCCCGCGACCGGAGAGCGCATCGCGTCGGTTGCGGCCGGCGGCCCCGAGGACGTCGATCGCGCCGTGAGCGCGGCGCGACGGGCGTTCGAGTCCGGTGCCTGGCCGGCGATGGGGCCCCGCGATCGCGGCCGCGCGCTGCACCGGATCGCCGACGCGATCGACGCGCACGCGGACGCACTCGCCGCACTCGAGACGCTGGACTCGGGCAAGGTCCTCAACGAAGTGCGGCATGGCGACGTGCCGGGCGCGGCCGAGACGTTCCGCTACTTCGCCGGCTGGCCCGACAAGCTGACCGGCGAGACGATCCCGACCCAGACCGGCGGCCGCTACTTCTGCTACACCAAGCGCGAGCCGGTCGGCGTGTGCGGGCAGATCATCCCGTGGAACTTCCCGTTGTTGATGGCTGCGTGGAAGATCGCTCCGGCGCTCGCGGCCGGCAACACCGTCGTGCTCAAGCCGGCCGAGCAGACGCCGCTGAGCGCGCTCGCGCTCGCGGACCTGATCGCCGATGCCGGCATTCCGCCCGGCGTCGTGAACATCGTCAACGGGTACGGCGAGACCGCGGGCGATGCGATCGTCAAGCACCCGGGCGTCGCGAAGATCGCGTTCACCGGCGAGCACCGCACCGCGCAGACGATCATGGCCAACGCGGCGTCGACGCTCAAGCGCTGCACGTTCGAGCTCGGCGGCAAGAGCCCGAACGTCGTCTTCGCGGATGCCGACCTCGGTCGCGCGGTGCGCGGGGCATCGGTCGGGATCTTCTACAACCAGGGGCAGGTCTGCACCGCCGGGAGCCGGCTGTTCGTCGAGCGCTCGGTGCACGACCGCTTCGTCGACGATCTCGTCGCGCATACGAAGACGAAGCGCCGCGTCGGCGATCCGTTCGCCGACGGCACGACACAGGGCGCGCTCGTCTCGGAGGCGCACTTCGAGAAGGTGATGGGCTACATCGAGACCGGCGCGTCGGACGACGGTGCGACGTGCGTCGTCGGTGGCAAACGCCACGGCGACCGCGGCTATTTCGTCGAGCCGACGATCTTCACGGACGTGCACAACGACATGCGCATCGCGCGCGAGGAGATCTTCGGGCCCGTGTTGAGCGTGATCCCGTTCGACGATTTCGACGACGTCCTCCGCCAGTCGAACGACACGGACTACGGCCTGGCTGCCGCAATCTGGACGCGCGACATCGAGCGCGCCCACCGCTTCGCGGACGCGGTGAAGGCCGGCACGGTCTGGATTAACTGCGTCGGCACGTTCGACGTCGGCGCACCGTTCGGCGGCGTGAAGTTCTCCGGTCAAGGCCGCGAGATGGGGCGCGTCGGGGTCGAGGCGTATACCGAGCTCAAGACCGTCTGGGTGCGCACGCTCAAGGCATAGGTGTGCCGAGCCTCCCTTCGCGCCCGGGGGGCGGTGACGGGCTTGTGTTGCGGTCGTGAGCCGGGCTGCTCAACGTCAGCTCGACACCCCTATGCCTTGCGCGGGGTGGGGTCAGTCGCCGGCGGTGGGGGAGGCGAGGAGGAGTTCGACGCCGTAGTTGCGCTTGATCTCCTCGAACCAGGTGAGGGCGGCGTCGCGGAGCCAGCGGTCGAGGGGGTTGTAGTTGTCGGTGAGGACGACGGCGTCGGTTGCGTCGAGGCGGACGCCGCAATTGCGATCGAGGTCGCGCAGGCGTTCGGTTTCCGGGGTGAGGAGTTTGTCGAGTGACGCGTTCCAGTCCGCTTCGAGCGGCTCGTTCGAGGCGAAGTAGTAGGCCTCGACCGACTTGTCCTTCGAGTGGTCGTGTGTGAAGACGCGCACGGAGTCGAACGTGTCGCCGAGGGTGGCGTGGACGGCGTTGGCGGCGGCGCCGGTGTCGTCGAGCCGGCCGAAGAACGCGGTGACAAAGACGCCGCCGGGTTTGAGGGCGCGTTCGACTGCGCGGATCGCCTCGGCCGTGTAGAGGTGGCCGGGGAGGGCGTCGCCGCTGAATGCGTTGAACACGACGAAGTCGTAACGGTCCTTCGGGGCGCACTCGACGAAGTAGCGCCCGTCGCCGACGTGCACCGAGATCGTCTCGTCGTCGAAACCGAAGAAGCGGCGCGCGACGTCGACGATCGCCGGATCGATCTCGACGGCCTCCACGCGGAGGCCACGGCTGCTCAGTCGCTTCGCGAGCTGGCCCGAGCCGAGCCCGACGAGCAGCACGTCCTTGCCCGCCGGCCGGAACGCGCGCATCATCTCGACGTCCGTGGCGTAGTGATGCCACGAGTTCACGAAGTCGTGCGTGAGGAACGCCTGTTCGCGTCCGTCGACGAGCAGCATGCGTCCGCCCTCGAACCCGGGCACGTCCAGCACGATGTCGGCGACGCGGATCTCGCCGTAGAACGTGTTCTCGACGTGAACGATGCGATGCGGTCCCTTCTCCCACGGGCCGTGAATCCGCGGCGACGCGAACGCGCTTGTCGCGACGGCGGCGAGGAGCGCGATCGCGGCTGCGGATGCGATCGTCTTGCGATCGAGCACGACCCACACGGCGCCGAGCGCGACGCTGGCTGCGCCGAGCAGCGGGATCAGGAGGTCGAGTCGGAGCGCGTCGATCAACACGAAGCCGGTCACGACCGCGCCGACGACGCTGCCGACCGTCGACGAGCCGAAGATCGCGCCGACCGCGCGGCCGACCGGTCGACCGCGGGCCGAGATGCGCCCGATCAGCAGCGGCCCGGTCATGCCGAGCAGCGTCAGCGCCGGAAACAGCAGCGCGACGGTGCTCGTCAGCACGCCCGCTCGGAGATCCCAGTCGCGCACGGCCCAGAGGATCGGCGTGCGAAGGAGCGGCACGGCTGCGGCGACGAGCCCGCCGACGATCAGCGGCCACGCGGGCGACGCGCGGCCGCCGGTTCGATCGGCGACGCGGCCGCCGATGACGTAGCCGACGGCCAGCGCGAGCAACGTCACCGAGATCGTCGCGGTCCACACGTAGAGCCCGACGCCGAAGAACGACTGCAATACGCGCGGAACGCACACCTCGAGTGCGAGCACGATCGCACCGCTCGTGAATGCAGTCGCGAGGACGAACCAGCCGCTGCAGCAGGAGCCGGGATCCGAGGCGGTCGGCGGAGGACTCTTCGCGGCGCGGGGCGCGCTCGTCATGGGGCGGTCGCCGCGGTCGACTCGACGCGTACGTCGGGTCGAATCGGGCTCGCAGGGGCAGTGAACCTGGCCAGCGCGATGCGCATGGTCGGCTCCTTTCGATCTCGGGCACGCGCGTCGCGTGCGGTCCGCCGTGGCTGCTGCGAGCCTACACGCCGCAAGGGGCCGCCGCAACCGCGTGCGGGGATTCGGGGCGGTCGGTGTCGTCTCCGTCGAGCGGCGCACCGCGGTGTCGCTCGTTCAGGAACCGCAGGAATCCGTCGACGTAGTGCCCCGGGATCACGATCGGCCAGGGAGCCATGCCACGAAGGCGCACACCGCTCTCGCGCCTCGCCTCGAAATACGCCACCGGAAGAACCACGCTCCGCCGACCTTGCCCCGACTCGTCGTAGGGCACCACCGGAAACACGGTCCCGTCGACGTCGATCAACGACTGGCTGCCGTCGTCGGCGAAGCTGACGACGACGTGCGCCGCACCGTGCGTGGTGTTGACGTGGCAACGTTCGTCAGGACCATGCGGCACCGGTGGACCGGAAGCGGACCGACCGGATGTCCGGCATTGGGCGGCGACCTCGGCTGCGCTCTCGGCAGGCGGCACCCAAGTCCACCGCCAGGCGTGGTCGGGCGTCCCTTTCGGGAAGCCGCTGCAGCCGAGTATCGTCGCGATTCCGGTGACGACGGTGATCGCGGCGAACAGGCCCGATGCGATGAGGCGAGCCAGATCGAGCATTGCCGCATTGTCGCATGGGCTTGCATCGTGCGCGACCGGCCCGACGTGTGACTCGCGTGCCACGCCGCCGGGGCGATGGGGCGATGGGGCTTGGACAATCAGCGGATCAGGGTGCCGGTCTTGACCGGGATCAGCGTGCTGCCCTGGCGCTCCCAGACGCGGTAGGTGTAGCCCTTGCCGAGGGCGGCGTTGATCTGCTTGTTGACGGTGGGCGAAGAGCACGACTGATCGATCGTGGCGGAGATCGTGTCGACGAGTCGGTTCTGGTCGTCGAAGATCTGCAACTCCATCGTGGTGCCGGGGGCGCCCCACGCGCGGAAGTCGACCGTGTTCGAGCCGAGCGCGTAGCCGATCGCGGTGCCCTCGGGCTTCGGTGCCTGCGGTCGCCCGCCACCCTGCACGACGACCTTCGCCTTGGGCGGGACGAAGACGACGTTTTGCGGGTCGATGAACGCCGGTTGGAAGACGAGCGGCACGTCGTCGACCAGGCCGAACGGGAGCGGGACCGGCACCTGGAGTTGGCCGAGGTTGTCGAGTTGGAGCGGCGGGAGCACCGGGAAGAACGCGCCCGGGTTCAGGAAGAGCGGGCCGATGTTGCCCGGCAGCGGCAACGGCGGGAGCTGGATCAGCGGCGAGACGAACATCCACGCGTGGCCGCGGGGCGGACCTTGGAAATGGAAGTCGTAGGTCACGGTGTTCGCGCGCGGGTCGCGCTGCACCTGGACGTCGAAGTCCTGGGCGGCGGTGGGTGCAGCGGTCAGGAGCAGCGCGCCGAGCAGCGCTGCCGCGGTCGTCGGGAGGATTCGGCTGAGCATCGGGGACTCCTTTGTCGTCTCGTTCCGGGGCGGGGGAATCCCGCTACCGCCGTTCCGAGAGGAATCCCCGACGATGATGTGACCGGATTCTCGGGCTTCTTCGCGAGGTCTCGCTACCGATCGAACTCGACTTGATTCGAGACGAGGTCGCCGACGAAGACGCCGGTCGGCCATGGCCCGAACGCGAAGTCCTCTTCGGACGGCGCGTAGTAGCGGGGGCCCGGATACGCGCCGGCGGCGACCGAGTAGGTGAGCGTCGCCCGGTAGGTCCCGGGGCCGGGGAACTCGAGCCACGCTTGGAGCGGAACCGAAAGCGACCCGCCTGGTTCGATCGCGCGCATCGTCGACGAGTCGTAGGTCGCGCCGTGGTTGCCGCAGCGGGGGATCAGCTCGGCCTTCTTGCCGTCCGCGACGCGCTCGATCGAGAACACATAGCCGGGCGACAGCCAGCCGTATTCCGAGCCGTCCTGCGGCATGATCACCTTCACCGACCGCTGCCCCCGATTCCGAAACCGCGCCTCGAACGCCGGCACTCCGTCGGCACTCCCAGTCGCGGCGATCGTCAGCTCGAGCGTCCCCGCCTGGTTCGCTCCATCCGCCTCACCCGGCGGCCCCGCCGAATTACACCCCACCCCGACAACCAGCCCGGCCAACATCAGCAACATCCGCATCACCAACTCCTTCCGCCCCCAACGACGTGCACGCCCCTGACGAGTTCCGAAGAGCCCGCATCCAGCAGTGGTGCCGCCGGGCTGCTGAGCGAACGTTGAGCAGCCCGGCTCACGCCCGCTCAGCAATCGAACCAACCGTTCTCCGGGCCGCGAATGGCAGCGAAGCAGCCCGGCGGCATCACTGCTGGACTTGCAGGTGCGCCGGCAAACTCGCCAGGGTCAGACCCGGCGCGTTGATCAGGTTCGTCGCCGTGTCGATGCGGACCATCGTCGGGTTCGTCGAGGCCGTCTCTTCGATCGACACGAACAGGGTCGAGCCGTCCGGCAGCACGTCGATGCCGTGGCCGGCGCCGACGGCGGGGAAGCCGGGCGTCGTCGACGCGTTGTAGACGTGCGAGATCGTGTAGGGGTTCGTCGTGCGGCGGTCGACGTTCACGCGCACCGCCTCGGCGTTGCCGTTGCCGTCCACGTGCACCGAGTAGACGTTGCGTCCGTTGCGGTCGATCGCGACCTCGGTCGCCGAGAATCCGTTGGTCAACACCGCGCCGATCTCGATGTCGGCGAGCGTGTCGATCAAGCAGATGTAGCCGCCGTTCTGGAACCCGGCCGCGAACGCGCCGGGCGTGAACGCGAACTCGACCACGGCGACCGTGAGGCCGTCCGCGGAGATGTCGATCGCATTGTGCGTCGAGAGGTTGGATAGCAGCGTCACCGCACCGGCCGTCGACACCGGGATCAGCGTCTCGGTCGGCGGGGTCTGCGACAGGTCGAACACGCCGACGTGGTTCTTCGCCGGCCACGTCGGCAAGCTCTGCCCGTAGCACACGTAGAGCTTCCGTCCGTTCGGTGTGATTGCGCAATCGAGTGGGCCGGTGAAGATCGAACTCGCGTTGCCGACGTAGGTCGTCGGGATCTTGCGAACCTCGGTGTCGGTATTCAGGTCGATCACGGCGATCCCGTCGTGCACGGGCACGTACATCGTCGAGCCGTCACGCGTGACCGCGCCGTGGTAGCGGGTGCCGCCCGAAAGCGGAATCGTCTTGTTGAACACGAGCTGGCCGTTCACGACGTCGTAACGCGTCAGCCGGTTGAGCAGCGTCTCGACGTCGGCCACATATACGCGCTGGCGATCGGGCGTGAACATGAAGCTGCCGCCGCGGTAGTTCGTCAGCGTCTGCTTCAACGTGTGGGCGTTCGGGTCGATCGACATGATGTTGTTCGACGACTGCCGCGTGTTGCCGTTCAACACGAGCGGTGTGAAGAAGTCGACCTTCGTCGCGTCGGTCAGGATCGCGCCCGCGGGGTGCTGACCATCGGTCACGAGCGCCTGGATGTAGACCGTCGTCCCCTCGAACTGCGGCGGAACCGTGAACAGCGCCGTCGTCGTCGAGATCGGAAGCAGGAACGCCGGCGGCGTCGGACTCACGCGGAGCGTCCCGGCATTCTGCGGCAAGCCGAGCACGGTCGTACCGAACCCGACGAGGCACAGCGCACTGGTCGTCCCGGTCGGCAGGTTGCTCAACCGCAGCGTCAACGGCTGCCCCGGCACCCAGTGATCCGCCTCCAAGCGCGGCACCAGCCCATTCGACCCGAACCCACCGCCCCCGAGATCCTCCGCCACCACAGACCCGGCGACCGAGACCATCGCCAGCAATGCCATCGCAACGCGCATCGTGATGCTCCTTTCAGCTCCTGCCCTGATAGCGGCGATTCTACTCGGATCGGTCGGCGGCGTCGCGCGATTCGTTTCGCCGAGGTAGCGAGCGGCGGCCCGCCACCCCTGGTATCGTGACGGGGACGCTCGTTCGCCCCGGAGGAGGCTGCGCGGATGATGAAGATCTCGGGAATGCCATGCGCCGTCCTGCTGGCGGCAGCATTGTCTGCCGCACTGTCCGGCGCTCAGACCGAATCCCCCTTGCTGAAGTCGTCCCTCGGCGACATCCCGGTTCACATCATCGAGAACCGCGGCGTGCATCCGCACGAAGTCCGGTTCTACGTGCAAGGGCGCGACAAGTCGGTCTTCTTCGCCCGCGACGGGATCACGTTCGCCTTACGCGGCGAGGATCGAAAGAAGGACTGGGCGGTCAAGCTCGAGTTCGTCGACGCGAACGAAGACGTCGTGCTTCGCGGCGGCGAGCGCCGCAACGCCGTGTTCAGCTACTTCAGCGGCCCGCGCGAGGAGTGGAAGACCGGCCTCCCGAGCTTCGCCGAGGTCGTCTACGAGGAACTCTGGCCAGGGATCGACCTCGTCTACCGCGGTGGTCGAAACGCGCTCAAGTACGAGTTCCGCGTGCGGCCGGGTGCTGACCCGAAGCAGATTCGGCTTCGTTACCGTGGCGCAACCGCAGTCGAGACGACCGACGCAGGCGGGCTCCGCGTCCAGACACCGGTCGCGAGCTTCGCCGATGATTCGCCGGTCGCGTGGACCGTGGGTGAAGGTGGCGTGAGGGCACCGGTTGATGCTGCCTTTTCGGTCGACGAGTCGACGGTGCGGTTCGAGGTTGGCGACTACGACATGAGCCAGACGCTGGTGATCGACCCGGCCGTGTTCGTCTACTGTGGGTTCATCGGCGGCGGAGGACAGGACCTCGCCGTGAGTGTCGCCGTCGACGCGCAAGGGTTCGCATATGTTGGCGGAGGGGCTGAACCGTCGCCGACGTTCCCGGTCAGAGTTGGTCCGAGCACGACGCTGCCAGCTGTAACCGGAGCGGCATTTGTCTGCAAGGTCGCGATGAGCGGAAACGGACTAGTCTATTGTGGCTGGATCGCTGGTGGCTTTTGGGGGGGCGATGCCCTGAACGGAATCGCCATTGATGCAGGCGGCAGCGCGTATGTTTGCGGCTTGACCTTGAACAACGAGTCTACGTTCCCGGTCACGGTGGGCCCGGACCTGACGCACAATACGAGCAACCGAGCCAGCCCGAAGCCGGACGCCTGGGTCGCGAAGGTGAACGCAGCGGGCACTGGACTCGATTACTGCGGCTACATCGGCGGCTACGAACACGACTGGGCGCTCGGCATTGCGGTCGACCAGACCGGCGCGGCATACGTCGTTGGCGAGACCCGCAGTGCCGACGCGACACAAGCGCCAACGAATGCGACCCCGTTCCCGGTTCGGGGCGGTCCCGATTTGACGTACAACGGCGGCGACGACGTGTTCGTCGCGAAGGTAAACCCGGCCGGGACTCACCTCGACTACTGCGGCTATATCGGCGGCCCGCTAAGCGACACCCCGCGGATCAACCTCAGCTCGATCGGCAGCATCACAATCGACGCAACCGGTGCGGCATACGTCGCCGGACAGACGTGGAACAACGAGGCGACCTTTCCTGTGACGGTCGGCCCTCGGCTCACGTTCTGGCAGGGCGCGATCGTGGACGGCTTCGTCGCGAAGGTCAACTCCGCGGGGACCGGCCTTGACTACTGCGGGTATTTTGGTGGTGGCTACTTCGGCGGTGGGGGCGCACTGGAAGGCATCCACGGCGTCGCGGTCGACGCGCAAGGACACGCGTATCTCTCCGGCACGACGCAATCGCCAGCGTCTCGGCTTCCACTCACTGTCGGTCCATCACTGCAGCGGACCAATTCGCCCCGCCAGCCGATCATAGCGAAGCTCACACCCGATGGCTCGGGCATCGTCTACTGCGGTCTGATCGATGACGCGGGAACTGGTGCAAGCGGCACCAAGGTGGCGATCGACACGCACGGCAACGCGATCATGATCGGGACGGCCACAGCGGCCTTTCCCGTGAAAGACGGTCCCCAACTGACGGTTCCGGGAACCTATACCGGGCTGATCGCGATGGTCGACCGGTCCGGGAAGTTTGTTCGCTACACCGGTCTGATCGGTGGCCTGTACGTTGACGAGCCGTATGCGGTCGCCGCCACGCCCACGGGCACCGCATTTGTTGCCGGCCACGCCGTCTCAGGCGAGATGAGCGGCTTCCCGGTGAAGGTCGGACCCGACTTGACTCACAACCAGGGCGGCCGGGACGCCTACATCGCGAAGATCGCCTTCACCGACATCCAAGCCCTGGGCGCGCTCCGTCCCGGTGCGACCATGCCGCTTCTGCTCACGGCAACGGATGACGCCGGCCTCGTCTACCAGGTCGGCACGTCGCTCGGCACGGGTCCGATACTGCTCGGTGCGCGCGTGCTGAGCCTGAGCCCCGACCCGCTGCTCGGACTGTCCACGTCCGGCGCGCTCCCCGGCATCTTCCGCGCATACACAGGCACGATCGACAGCCTGGGACAGGCGAACGCATCCATCGCGTTGCCGAACTGGTCCTTCCTGGTCGGCATCACGTTCCACACTGCATTCGTCACCCTCTCGCCGACGGCACCCGCCGGCATCAAGTCCATCTCGAACACGGTGAGCGCGACGGTCACCCCCTGACACGGCGGCGCCTCCCATCCGATCCTCCCGCGATGCTCGGCTCTCGCGCCGACCAGATCACGGGGATACGCGTGGCCTCGCCCGGGGGGCGTGTCGGGGTCGCCGAGGAACGTTGAGGAGCCCGGCTCACGCCCGCAACGCAAGCCCGCCCCCGCTCCCCGGGCCCGAAGTGACGCGGCGACCCCGACACGTCTCCCGGGCGCTGCGCCCCGCGCTACCTACCCCGCGATCTCGTCGGCCACGTCGCCGATCATCTCGCTGAGCGTCGGATGCGGATGCACCGTCGCGGCGAGGTCCGTGGCCGTCGCGCCCATCTCGAGCGCATGCGCCGCTTCGGCGATCATCTCGCCCGCGTGGGCGCCGGCGATACCGACGCCGAGCAACGCCCCGTCTTCCTCTGCGCAGACGAGCTTCGTCACACCGTTGGCGCGGTTGATCGCGACGGCGCGGCCGGAGGCGCCCCACGGCATCTTCTTCACGACGTGGGGAATGCCCTGCTCTTTCGCGTCGGTCTCGGTGAGGCCGACCCACGCGATCTCGGGATCGGTGAAGACGACGGCGGGAATGCCGCGGTTGTCGTCGAAGTTGTCCTTGCCGGCGATCACGTCGGCGGCGATGCGCCCCTCGTGCACGGCCTTGTGCGCGAGCATCGGATCGCCGACCGCGTCGCCGATCGCGTAGATGCGCTTGTCCGCGGTGCGGAAGCGTTCGTCGACGCGGATGAAGCCGCGCTCGTCGACCTCGACGCCGGTCTTGTCGAGGCCGATCGTGTCGGTGTTCGGACGCCGGCCGACCGCGACGAGCACGCGCTCGAACACGGTGCGCTTCGGCGGCTTCTTGCCGTCGAACGTCACCTCGACGCCGCCGTCGACCTCGCGCATGCCGGTGACCTTCGCGCCGCAGCAGATCTGGGCGAAGTCGTCCTTCAGTCGGCGTTCGAGCGGGCGCACGAGGTCCTTGTCGGCCCCCGGCAACAACGACGGCATCATCTCGACGACCGTGACCTCGGTGCCGAGTGCCGCGTGCACTTGTCCGAGCTCGAGGCCGATGTAGCCGCCGCCGATCACGAGCAGGCTCCCGGGCAGCGATTCGAGCGCGAGCGCGCCGGTCGAGTCGACGACGCGGTCGCTCTCGACTTCGATCGGCAAACGCACCGGGCGTGACCCGGTCGCAACGAGCGCCTTGCGGAACCGAACGCGGGGGATCGAGCCACCGGTGACCTGCACGTGCCTGCCGTCTTCGAACGTCGCGCGCCCGGGGATCACCTCGACGCCGAGCGCCTTCGCGCGGCTCGCGAGCCCCTTCGTGAGCTTCTCGATCACCTCGCCCTTGTACGCGCGGATGCGATCGACGTCGATCGTCGGCTCCTTGAACTCGACCCCGAACGCGCTCGCGGCGCGCGCGAGGTGAATCGTCTCGGCGATGTTGAGCAGTGCCTTCGACGGGATGCAGCCGACCTGCAGGCAGACGCCGCCGAGCGCCGCGGTCTCGTCGACGATCGTCGTCGACACACCGTTGGCCGCCGCGCGAAACGCCGCGGTGTAGCCCCCGGGCCCGCCGCCGATCACGAGCAGATCGGCCTCTTGCGTGAACTCGCCTACGACCATCGCGCGCGTCCTCCGTCGTCAGAGTGGGTCAACCGAGCAGCAGTCGTGCGGGGTTTTCGAGTTGCGCAATCACGTCGCCGAGGAAGCGCGACGACTCGGCGCCGTCGGTCGCGCGGTGATCGAACGTGAGGCTCAGCGGCAGGATCATGCGCGGACGCAGTTCGCCGTCGACGTAGCGCGGCTCGGTGCGCGCGCGGCCGAGCGCGAGGATCGCCGACTCGGGGTGGTTGATGATCGGCGTCGCGTAGCGGTTGGCACCGCCGGCGGCGCCCGCGTTCGACACCGTGAAGCTCCCGCCACGCAGCTCGTCGACCGTGAAGCTCACGTTGCGCACCTTGTGCGCGAGCTGCTTCAGCGACGCCGCGATGCCGTGGATGTCGAGCGTCTCGACGTTGCGCATCACCGGCACGACGAGACCGCGCTCGCTGTCCACCGCGATGCCGATGTTCAGGTAGTCCTTGTAGACGATCTGCATCGCGTCGCCGTCGAACGTCGCGTTGAACACCGGGAAGCGCCTGAGCGAATGCGCGATCGCCTGGATCGCGAACGCCATCAGCGTGAGCTTTCGCTCGGGCGGGTTGACCGCGTTGTAGCCGCGGCGGAGTGCGTCGATGTCGGTGACGTCGGCGTCCTCGAAGTTCGTGCAGTGCGGGATCGTCGACACCGACTTCGCCATCTGCGCGGCGATCGTCTTCCGCACCTGGCCCAGACGTTCGGTGTGCGTCGTGCCGTGCGCGTCCTTGCCGGGCTCGCCGGGCGGCGTGACGGTCGGCGGGATCGGCGCGACGCGGGTGACCGGTGGGGGGGCGACCGGCGCCGGCCCCGACGCGGCGGGCGCCGAACCGATCGCCGCGGTGCCGTTCTCCGCGGCGGCACGCACGTCGTCGCGGACGATCCGGCCGCGCTTGCCGGTGCCGCGCACGAGGCGGAGGTCCACACCGAGCCGGTGCGCGAGCTTGCGGATCACCGGCGCCGCACGCACGTCGCCGGACGGCAGCGGTGGCGGCGGCGTCGCGGGCGCGGCGGGTGTGGCCGGCTTCTTGGACGCCGCCTTCTTGGTCGCAGCCGGCTTTGCGGCCGGCGCGGCTTCGCCGCCGCCCGCACCGTCGCCGGTGTCGAACGTGACGAGCGGGTTGCCGACGTTGACGACGTCGCCTTCGCCGCCGTGCAACTTCGCGATCGTCCCGGCGACCGGCGACGGGATCTCGACCGCCGCCTTGTCGGTCTCGACCTCCATCAGCGGCTGATCCAGCTCGACGCGGTCGCCCTCGGCGACGAGCAGCTTCAGGATCTGCGCTTCCTGGATGCCTTCGCCGAGGTCGGGGAGCAGGAACTGCATCGCGTCGCGTCTCCGTTTCGGATCAGTAGTCGAGCGTCTCCGCGGCCGCGAGCTTGATCGTCTCCGCGTCCGGGAGGTATTGCTGCTCGACCTGGAAGAACGGGAAGTGGATGTCGTAGCCGGTCACGCGCTTGATCGGCGCGTCGAGATACTCGAGCGCACGCTCGTTGAGCCGCGCGACGACCTCGGCACCGACGCCGGCGGTGCGCGGCGCCTCGTGCACGACGATCGCGCGGCCGGTCTTCTGCACGGACTCGACGAGCCCGTCGGTGTCGATCGGCGAGATGCTCTGCAGGTCGAGCACCTCGACGCTCGTGTCGCGTTCGTCCTCGAGGTCCTGCGCGGCTTCGATCGCCCGCGGCACCATCGCGCCCCACGCGATGATCGTCAGCGCCTCGCCCTCGCGCACGATGCGCGACTCGCCGAGCGGCCAGCTCTCGCGCTCCTCGGGGACCTCCTCGCGGAACGCCCGGTAGATCGACTTCGGCTCGTAGAACACGACCGGATCCGGATCGTCGACCGCACCGACGAGCAGCGCGCGGGCCGCGCGCGGGCTGGACGGGATCACGACCTTGAGGCCGGGCGTGTGCGCCCAATACGCCTCGCGCGATTCGGAGTGGTGCTCGACTGCGCGGATACCACCGGCATACGGGCAGCGCAGCACCATGTTGATCGGGTAGCGGCCGCGGGTGCGGTTGCGGAACCGCGCCATGTTCTGCTCGATCTGGTGGAACGCCTGATACGAGAAGCCGGAGAACTGGATCTCCGGGACCGGCTTCAGGCCGCGGATCGCCATGCCGACCGCGGTGCCGACGATGCCGGCTTCGGCGAGCGGCGTGTCGAACACGCGGCGCTCGGTGAACGCCTCGATCAACCCCTTCGTCACGCGGAACACGCCGCCGTTGATCGCGACGTCCTCCCCGAACACGACGATCGAATCGTCGTCGGTCATCATCTGGTGAAGCGCCAGGTTCAGCGCTTCGACCATGTTCATCATCGCCATCGCGTTCGTTCGTCCCGCCTCAGAGACCCGCTCGGTCGAGCTTCGCGAAGTAGTCCGCCCGTTGCTCCTGCAGCTCCGGCGGCAGCGTCGCGTAGACGTAGTCGAACACCTCGCGGTAGTCCTTCTGCTTGAGCTCGTCGAACAGCTTGCGGCCCGCGTCGACGCGCGCGCGCTCCTCGGATTCGATCGCCTCGATCGCCGCGTCGTCGAGCGCCCCGCGGTCGCGCAGGTATTTCTCGAAGCGAATGATCGGGTCCTTCGCCTCCCAACGCTCGACCTCGTCGTCCTTGCGGTAGACGGTCGGGTCGTCGGCGGTCGTGTGCACGTCCATCCGGTAGGTGAGTGCCTCGATCACCGTCGGGCCCTCGCCGGCGCGGGCGCGTGCGACCGCTTCTTCGACCGCGACGGACACCGCGAGGATGTCGTTGCCGTCGACCTGGATGCCTTCGACGCCGAACCCGAGCGCGCGGTGCGCGATCGACTTCGATGCGGTCTGCTTCTCGAACGGGGTCGAGATCGCCCACTGGTTGTTCTCGCACAGGTAGACGATCGGCGACTTGTAGACGCCCGCGAAGTTCACCGCTTCGGCGAAGTCGCCCTGCGACGTCGCGCCGTCGCCGAAGTTCGTCAGCACGACCTCGTCGGTGCCCTCGTACCTGCACGCCATCGCGATGCCGGTCGCCGGCGCGATGTGCCCGCCGACGATGATGCTGAACGGCAGTTCGTTCGTGCCCTCGGGGATCTCGAAGCCGGCGAAGTAGCCGTCCCACAAGAGCATCAACCCCTCGACGGTCCAGCCGCGCCACATCTGCGCGCCGAAGCTGCGATAGCTCGGCCAATACCAGTCGCTCTTGCGCAGGGCGCGGATCGATCCGATCTGGGTCGCCTCCTGTCCGCGGCCCGGCGCGAACGTGCCCATCTGCCCTTGGCGCTGCATGCGCAGCATACGGATGTCGAGCTGCCGCGTCAGCACCATCGCGCGGTAGAGGCGGAGCAACTCGTCGTTCGCGAAGCCGGGGTCGAGCGCGTCGTCGACGGCACCGCGTTCGTCGAGGATCGACAGGTGTTCGAGGCGCTGACCGTAGTCGAGTTCGGTTCTGGGCATGAGGGCCTCGGTCGGTTGGGGGGAGCCTTCAGAGTAGGACAAGCGGCGGCGCAGTTCAATCGCGCGCCCGGCCGATGCCGAAGCGTGCGTAGAACGCGTCGTCGGGCGCCGGCAGGGCACCCGTCTCGCAACCGAGACGCGCGTCGATCGCACGCTCGGCGCGGTCGCGAACGCGCGCGTAGATCGCCCGCGACATCGCGAAGGCGCGCTGCCCGATCCACGACTGCGGGAGCAGTGCGGGCGGCAGTTGCGGATCGCGCAAGAGTGCCTTGCGATACTCGTGCACGAGGAGGATCCGGATCACGAGGGCGCTTGCGTCGTCGTTGCGCGTGCGGTGGACGCCTTCGAAGCGCTCGGTGAACGTCGCGTATCGTTCGGCGACGCTCGCGAGGGCCCACGCGTCGTCCGCGAGACGTCGGAGCGTCTCCGGATCAGCCGACCTGTCGATGTGACCGTCGACGACGACCGTGCGTCGTTCGACGTCGAGGTCGGCGAGGGTCGCGCGAAGCGCTTCGTGATCGGCGGCCGGGTGGATCCACGTGTTCGGTGCGAGCGCGCCGAAGCCGAGCCAGCCGAGTTCGCGGCGGAGTGCATCGCGCGCGGTGCCGTCGAGGCCGGGTGCGAGCACCTGTGTGACGCGGCCGTCCCAGTCCGTCCGGGGGCCGCCGTAGATCCGGCGCGTCGCGTGCTCGAAGCGCTGCCGACCGCGTGCGGTGATGCGGTAGAGGCTGCGCCGTCCGATCGGTTCGGACGCGAGCCAGCCGTCCTGAACGAGCCGGTAGACCGACGTGCGCACCTGGCGCTCGTTGATGCCGAACGGCTCGAGCAACTCGATCAACCCGCCGAGCCACGTCGCGCCGCCGCGCGGTGCGACGACGTCGCCGAATACCGTGATGATCAGCGACCCCGCGCGGATCGGGCGCGTCGCGCGAAACGCGTCCAGCAAGCGCTCGACCGGCGAGGCGGGGTCGGTGCGCGGCATCAGCGCGCGTCGTAGTCCAGCGTCACCGTCGGCGTGCGCGGGTGTGACTGGCACGTCAGGACGAAGCCCGCCTCGACCTCGTCGGGCTCGAGCGAGTAGTTCGTGTCCATCTCGACGCGTCCCTCGACGACGCGCGCCCGGCACGTCGCGCACATGCCGCCCTTGCACGCGAACGGCAGATCGAAGCCCGCCTCGAGCGCGCGGTTCAGGATCGTCATGCCCTCGAAGCCGACGTCGACGTCGCGCCGCTTGCCGTCGAGGATCACCGTGACCGTCGCGCGCTCGCCGGATTCCTCCGTCGTGCCGACCGTCGCGGTCGACCCGGTGAGCTTGCCGCGCGGCGACGAGAAGACCTCGAGCCGGATGCGGTCGGTCGCAATGCCGCGGGCGGCGAGCGCGCGTTGCGCGGCCTCGCGCATCGGCTCCGGACCGCAGATGTAGAACGCGTCGACGTGCTCGTCGGCGACCATCGCGTCGAGCAGCGCGGTGCACTTCGCATCGTCGAGCAGTCCGCTGTGGAGCGGGATGTCGGTCGCCTCCTCGCTCAGGACGTGCACGAGGCGGAAGCGCTCGAGCCAGCGGTTCTTCAGGTCTTCGAGCGGCTCGCGGAACATCACCGAGTCGACCGTTCGGTTGCCGTAGATCAGCGTGACGATGCTCTTCGGCTCCGCTTCGAGCACCGACTTCGCGATCGACAGGATCGGCGTGATGCCACTGCCGCCCGCGAACATCACGTAGCGGTGCGATTCGTCGGGGGTGAGCGTCGCCGTGAAGCGCCCCTCCGGCGGCATCGTCTCGATCGTGTCGCCGACGGCGACCGAGTCGTTCACCCAGTTCGAGAAGAGCCCGCCCGCGACGCGTTTGATCCCGACGCGGAGCTCGCCGTCGTCGACCGCGCTGCAGATCGAGTAGCAGCGGCGGACCTCTTCGCCGTCGAGCGTCGTGCGCAGCGTCAGATACTGCCCGGGAACGAACGCGAACGCGTCGCGGAGTTCGCCCGGGACGTCGAAAGCCACCGACACGGAGTCGTCGGTTTCGCGGCGCACGTCGGCGACGCGGAGCGCGTGGAATCGGGACATCGCTACTCGCTTCCGAAGGTCAGATGCAGGGTCAGAGGCACTTGAAGTAATCGAACGGTTCGCCGCACGCGTCGCACCGGTAGTGCGCCTTGCACGGCGTCGAGCCGAACTCGCTGACGCAGGTCGTCTGCTCGCTGCGGCAGCGCGGGCACGGCACCGTCGGCGCGTCGCCGAAAAGCGCGCGTTTCGTCGCCGCCGAGCCCACCGGCGGGGCGATCCCGAACTCGCGGAGCTTCTCGCGGCCGCGTTCGCTCAGCCAATCCGTCGTCCACGGCGGCGACAGCGTCGTCTCGACCGCGAAGTCGGTGTAGCCGGCGTCGGTCAGCGCATCGCGGATCGCGTCCTCGATCACCTTCGTCGCCGGACACCCGGTGTAGGTCGGCGTGATCGTCACGACGAGGCGGTCACCGTCGAAGCGAATGTCGCGGACGATGCCGAGGTCGACGACCGTCACGACCGGGATCTCCGGATCCGGCACACCGTCGAGCACCGCGCGGACTGCCGCGATTCGCGGATCGCCCATCGTCGCTACCACGTCGCGTCCGGGTAGGCGCGTTGCAGGAACTGCAGATCGGCGAGGATGAAGCCGAGGTGCTCGGTGTGGCGTCCGGCGCGGCCGCCGTCGGCCATCCAGCCGTCCTCGGGGCGGGTGAGCGTCGCTTCGGCGAGCACTGCGTCGACCGCGGTGTTCCACGCGTCGTGCAACGGCGCCGCATCCACCGCGAAGCCGCGTTCGATCGCCGCGCGGTCGAGCTCGTCCATCGCGAACAGCTCGCCGGTGTAGCGCCAGAGCTCGTCGATGCCGCGCTGCATGCGCGTCTTGCTCTCGTCGGTGCCGTCGCCGAGGCGAATCACCCACTCCGACGAGAAGCGCACGTGGTAGTCGATCTCCTTCAGCGACTTCGCGGCGATCGCCGCGAGGCGCTCGTCGGGCGACTCGGTGAGTGCGTGATAATAGAGCTGTGCGTAGCGGTCGTAGAAGAACTGGCGCGCGATCGTCTGCGCGAAGTCGCCGTTCGGTTGCTCGACGAGCAGCGCGTTGTGGAAGTGGATCGCGTCGCGGCGGTAGGCGAACCAATCCTCGTCGTGCCCGGCGCCTTCGAGTTCACCGGCATACGTGTAGAGCGCGCGCGCCCGGCCGATCAGGTCGAGCGCGTGGTTCGTCAGCGCGATGTCCTGCTCGAGGATCGGGCCGTGGCCGCACCACTCCGACAGGCGGTGACCGAGGATCAACGCGTCGTCGGCGAGGCGGAGGAGCGCGACGATGCGCGCATCGGTCGACGTCGGGGTCGCCATCGTCAGAGGTTCTCCACTTCGTCGGGCACGTGGTAGAACGTCGGGTGGCGGTAGACCTTGTCCTCGGCGGGGTCGTAGAACGCGTCCTTGTCGTCGGGGTTCGACGCCGTGATCGCGGACGCCGGCACCACCCAGATGCTCACGCCTTCGAGCCGGCGCGTGTAGACGTCGCGTGCGTTTTCGAGCGCCATCTGCGCATCGGCGGCGTGGAGGCTTCCGACGTGCTTGTGGTCGAGGCCGCGGCGGCTGCGGATGAAGATCTCCCACAGCGGCCACTCATCGCGGGGCATCGGGTTCGCGCTCATGCGGCCACCTCCTTCTTCGCGCGCCGGCGGCGCTTCTCGGCGTGTGCGGTCGCGGCCTCGCGCACCCACTCGCCGTCGTCGTGGGCGTCGAGGCGTGCGCGCAGCCGCTCGCGGTTGCACGGGCCGTTGCCCTTGATCACCGCGTAGAACTCGTCCCAGTCGATCTCGCCGAAATCGTAGTGGCCGCGTTCCTCGTTCCACTTCAACTCGGGGTCGGGGATCTTCAGCCCGAGATACTCGGCCTGGGGAACGGTCATGTCGACGAAGTGCTGGCGCAGCTCGTCGTTCGACTTGCGCTTGATCTTCCACGCCATCGACTGCTGCGAGTGCGGCGAGTCGGTGTCGTGCGGACCGAACATCATCAGCGACGGCCACCACCAGCGATCCAGCGCGTCCTGCGCCATCTCGCGTTGTTCGTCCGTCCCCTGGGCGAGCGTCATGACGATCTCGTAGCCCTGGCGCTGGTGAAAGCTCTCCTCCTTGCAGATGCGCACCATCGCGCGCGCATACGGGCCGTAGGAGCAGCGACACAGCGCGACCTGGTTGACGATCGCCGCGCCGTCGACCAGCCAGCCGATCGCACCGATGTCGGCCCACGTCGTCGTCGGGTAGTTGAAGATGCTCGAGTACTTCGCCTTGCCCGAGTGCAGGTCGTCGATCGTCTCGTCGCGCGTGACGCCGAGCGTCTCGGTCGCGCTGTAGATGTAGAGACCGTGTCCGGCCTCGTCCTGCACCTTCGCGAGCAGCGCCACCTTGCGGCGGAGCGACGGCGCGCGCGTGATCCAGTTGCCCTCCGGCAGCATGCCGACCACCTCGGAGTGCGCGTGCTGCGACATCTGGCGGATCAGCGTCTTGCGGTAGGCGGCGGGCATCCAGTCCTTGGGCTCGATGCGCTCCTCGGCATCGACCTTCGCCTGGAACGCCCGTTCGAGTTCGGCGGTCGCCTCGTCGCTCGGTGCTGCGGCGCGGTCGTCCTCGGGCCCGAAGTTCGCGTAGGCCATCGGTCATCTCCAATCGGGAATCGCCGGATCGGCTCCACAAGTATCGGGCTGACGTGATACAAAAACCAGACGGATCCGCGTATTTTTTGTGTCGCCTCGCGGCCGGGGCGCCGTTGCCCGCTGGCATCGCTTCCCGCCGGATGGTCTCCTGGGGGAATGAGTCGATCCCTGCTCCGCCGCCGCCTGCTCCTCGCCGCGGCGTCGTTCCTGTTTGCCCTGCTTCTCGCCGAGGTCGGCTTCCGCGTGAAGGCGTGGAACGACGATCGGTCCACGTTGGCCGAGATGCTCGCGTTCTACGACAAGGTCAAGCTCGAGCCCGGGCAGGAGGTCGTGCCGGAGGGGTCGGTCCGGCCCTCGGCGAACGACTCGATCGTCTACGAACTCCGCCCGTCGATGGACGACGTGATCATCCCGGCGCAGGGGGTGCGCCTGTCGACGAACTCGCTCGGCTTCCGCAGTCCGGAGATCCCGGTCGACAAGCCGGACGGCACGGTGCGCATCGTCGGGATCGGCGACTCGGTGCTGTTCGGCTGGAAGCTGCCGCAGGACCAGGACTGCCTCGCGCAGCTGACCGGGTTGCTGCGCGAGCGGCACCCGGAGCGCTCCTGGGAGCACGTCAACACCGCGGTGTTCGGCTACAACACCGTGATGGAGGTGGAGACGCTGCGCGCGAAGGCGCTCGCGTTCTCGCCCGACATCGTGCTGTTGTCGGTCGTCGGCAACGACACGGAACTGCCGAACTTCATCCGCGAGACGCACGACTACTTCACGCTGAAGAAGTCGTTCCTCTGGACGTTCGTCGGCGAGCGCCTCGGTTGGATCGAAGGGCCGCCGCCGGACATGCGCAAGGCGCCGCGCTACCTCGCGGCCGCGCCGCGCGCGGAGACGACGGAGGCGACGAAGGGCTTCCCGCCCGGCTACCAGAGCGACCCGTCGCGCGTGCCGTCGCGCTACCGTCACCTCGTCGGGTGGGCGGCGCTCGAGGGCGCGCTAGACGACCTCGCGGCGATGTCGAAGTCGCACGGGTTCGACGTCGTCGTCGTGTCGTTCCAGGACGGATGGCCGGCGGAAGCGCGCATGCTCCGCGAGGCGGAGAAGCGCGGCTTCGCGACCGTGTCGGTGCAGCCGTTGCTCCGGCAATACATGGAGAAACACGGCATCGAGGAGTTCCACACGTCGCCGCTCGTCGTGGCGAAGTGGGACCCGCACCCGTCGGCGATCGCGAACGGCATCGCGGCGCGGGCGCTCTACGAGTGCTTGCGCGCCCGGGGCATCCTCGAGCGCGTGCTCCGCTGACGAGCCGCTACTTCGGCGGAATCAACCCGTTCGTGAGCAAGTGCTCGGCGATCGGTTCGGCGCGCAGGTGGTGGAACTCGTGCTTGAAGTGCACGACGTCGCGGTAGATGTCGTTCCGCCCCTCGAGCATCTTCGCGAGGTCGATGACGCCGACCTTCAGTTTCGCGCCGATGTTGCGCAGCCGGCGGTTGTGGTCGCGCACGAACGCGACGTGCGGCACGTCCCAATCGGCGCACGGCAGCGTCGCGAGGACCGGCTCCGCGCCGATCGCCCGCGCGAGGCGGATCATCGTGCGGATGTTGCGGGCGAAGCCGTAGCCGGTCTCGGGCTTCAGGTCGACGTAGTGCTCGATCGGCCGCGCCATGCAGCCGGTGACGTCGAAGTCCCGCATGCCCTGCTTCCACAGGATGTAGCAGTAGAACTGCGAGTGGGGGCCGAGCGCGCGCGTGAACGCCGACGTCTGGTAGCGAAACGGAATGCGCCAGTGCGAGTAGTCGCTCCGGTAGCCGGGCGCCATGCGGGGGAGCATGTCGTTGACCGCGTGGTGAATCACGACGACGTCGGGAAAGTAGTCCTGCCCGTTGAGGCAGAAGTTGACGACACTCTCCGCGGTGGTCCACGCGGGCATGCCGAAGTTCAGCACCTCGACCGGCTGCGCCGCCCGCTCGTTCAGCAGTTTCTCGAGGATCCGCGGGTAGTTCATCGTCGTCGACGCACCGATGCAGACGACCCGCCGGGTGCCGTTCGGCTTGTAGCGCGCCCACTCTGGCCCGACGAAGCCGAGCGAGTTCACCGACGGGATCCAGCCGGGGTTTTGCACGTGCGACACGAACGGGTGCGCCTGGTAGACCAGCGCCGGGTCGCCGCTCTTCAGATACTGCTGCATCCGCTTGATCGGTTCGCGCGCCCGGCCGTCCGACGGATAGAACCAACGGAAGCCGAACTCGACCGCGAGCAACCCCAGCACGAGCACGACGAGCGAGATCAGCAGGCCGAGAGCGAGCTTCTTCACCATGACGACGTCCCTACGGTCGCTCGATCACGGTCGCGACCCCTTGGCCGACGCCGACGCACATCGTCGCGAGGCCACGGCGGCCGCCGGTGCGACGGAGGTTGTGCACGAGCGTCGTCACGAGGCGCGCACCGCTCATGCCGAGCGGGTGGCCGAGCGCGATCGCGCCGCCGAGCGGGTTCACGCGTGCGGGATCGGCGTCGAGTTCGCGCATGCACGCGAGCGCTTGTGCGGCGAAGGCCTCGTTGAGTTCCACGTGGTCGATGTCCCCGAGCGACAGGCCGGCGCGGGCGAGTGCCTTGCGCGTGGCCGGCACCGGGCCGATGCCCATCTGTGCCGGGTCGACGCCGGCGGCGGCCGACGCGCCGACGACCGCGATCGGCTCGAGGCCCATCTTCTTCGCGGTCTCGGCCTCGACGATCAGGAGCGCCGCGGCGCCGTCGTTGATGCCGGAGGAGTTGCCCGCGGTGACGGTGCCGTCCTTCGCGAATGCAGGGCGCAGCGTACCGAGCTTTTCGAGCGTCGTGTCGGCGCGCGGGTGCTCGTCGGTGTCGACGACGAGCGGTTCCTTCTTGCGGCCTTGCGGCACCGTGATCGGGGCGATCTCGTCGTCGAACGCGCCGGCGGCCTGGGCGCGCGCGCAGCGCTGCTGGCTCTCGTAGGCGAGTGCGTCCTGGTCTTCGCGCGAGACTTCGAACGCCCGCGCGACGTTCTCGGCGGTCTCGCCCATGCTGTAGGGGTGGTGCAACTCGGCGAGCTTCGGGTTCGTGAATCGCCAGCCGATCGTCGTGTCGTGGACGACGGGGTCGCCGCGTTGGAACGCGTTCTCCGCCTTCAGCATCACGAGCGGTGCGCGCGACATGCTCTCGACGCCGCCGGCGATGAAGCAGTCGCCCATCCCGGCCTCGATCATCCGCGCGGCGATGTTGATCGCCTCGAGGCCCGACGCACAGAGGCGGTTGACCGTCGCTCCCGGCACCGACTCCGGCAGGCCCGCGAGCAGTGCCGACATCCGGGCGACGTTGCGGTTGTCCTCGCCGGCTTGGTTCGCGTCGCCGAGGTAGACGTCCTCGATCGCGGCCGGGTCGACCTTCGTGCGCGCGACGAGTTCGCGGATGACGTGGGCGGCCAGGTCGTCGGGCCGGACGAGCTTGAGGCCGCCGCCGTAGCGGCCGATCGCGGTGCGGACGGCGTCGATGATGACCGCCTGGCGCATGGTGTTCCCTCTCGAATCGGGGTTTGAACGGACCCGTCGATGATAGTGCATCGCCATCGCGGAAAACCGGCGACCACTGACGTGCAACCTGTAGATCGTTCACCGAATCGGCTCGGCGGGCGGGTGACCGGGATCCGGGGGCGGGGTTGCCGATTTCGACGCAAGTGCTTTCCGATCAGTAGGTAACGCCGTATTCGGCGGGGCGGGTCCGGGGATTCACCGCGCTCCGGTCCGCGCCTTGCGCTCCCCACCACCCGTTGCGCGAACCCAGCAATACGCCCGGTGCCGAGTGTGGGGCCGCATCGGGCAGCACGATCGTCTTCCGCCCCCGAAAGGCAGATTCACGATGTTCCTCACGCGCATGCGTTCGCATCGCACGCCCGTCCTGCGCCGCCTCCGAACCGGTGCTTGCGCCGCCGCACTGCTGGCCGCGCCGGTCTTCGCCCAGTCGCCTGCCGTGCTGGGCGTCGACGCCGCGTTCGCCGGCTTCGACGACCACGGTCGCAGCACCTACGAGATCGGACTGACGCTGGCGCCGCACCAGGAGGGCGCACTCGTCGCGACCCTCGCCGACCTCGCGTCACCGCCGCCGTACGATCCGTTCCCGCCCGAGGCGACGTGGCGCTACGAGGGGAACTCCGCGGTCGTCACGCGCGTGTCGCACCTGTTGTCGGTGCCCCTCTACTACCGCGGCGACGTCGCCGTGCGCGTCTTCACGGTGACCGACGGTCGGATCGACGGAACGCCGATCGCTCGCGTCGAGCCGCTGATGCGAAGCGCGTTCGCCGACGCGGCCGTTTCCTACGGGGCGGTCGACCTCGATCGGATGCGTCTTCGCCTGCTCGCCAGCCCCGTCACGAACCGCTCGAATGCGTATGAAATCCGCGTCGCGAACATGAACCCGGTGACCGAAGGCGTCGTCGCGCTGTCGCTCGATGCGGCGCGAATCGACGCACCGTTCGGTACGATCCTGCTCGATCCTGCAACCCTGACGGTCCTGACGACCGGCGTCGCCGATGAGAACGGTGTGCTTCGCACGTCGCTCGCCCTTCCGGCCATGCACGTCGGCACGACCGTCTACTTGCAGGCGATGGGCGACTCTCTCGAGGACTCGCTCACGCCCTGGTTGTTCAGCAACGGCGTGCGCATCGAGATTCGCTGAACCGCGCGGGGGAGGAAGGTCGGGCCACGGGCGACGCCCGCGGCCCGGCCTTTTTCTTTGCGCGTTACGGAACCGTGTAGGCGAGCGCGATCGAGTTGACCGACGGCAGCAGCGTCGGGTTGTACGGATCGAGCGTGAAGCGCACGCGGACGCCGATCGCGTCGTGACCGCTCGCGACCCGCGCGTCGGCCGAGAAGCCCGTGCGGCTGATCGGAGTGCCGACGCCTTCCTCGAGCGTTCGGTTGCCGATCGTGCGCGGGGTGTAGGACGCGAACGTCGCGCCAGCGTATTCGACGTCGACCCGCGCCTTGCCCATCGGCGTGATCGTCCGGATCCCGCCCCGCACGGTCGGCGTACCGGCGCTCGTGATTCGGTAGTACTTCGTCACGACCAGCGATCGGACGCGGACGAAGTTGAAGCGGGTGTGGTAGTAGCACCACTGACCGGCCAAGCCGGTCGACGGATTCGCGACGCGGGGCGGCGAGAAGATGCGAGTGTTCGGCATGTTGGTCGGCGAATACCACGCGAACGTCTGCTCGGTCTCGCCGCCCACTTCGGTCCACGCCGTGAACACGATCGATCGGTCGCGACGGTAGTTCATGAACGGCCGCTCGAACTGCCAGGAGACGAAGGGCTGCTGCCCCCCGGCGACGATGTATTGCGTGCTGCCGTCCCGAACCGCGGTGCCCGGTGGGTTTTCCAGGTTGGCCGCGTAGGTGACGCCCCCGAGTCCCGCCGGGACGGTCGAGAGGGTCGAGTTCGTCGATGCGGAATCCAGCACGATGTAGAGCTTCGGATAGGTGGCGGGGATCGCCATCCCTTGCTGCGGCGCCCACGCCATGTCGACCAGCGCTTCCGCGTCCGGCAGCGCGTAGGGCGAGGGTGCCGTTCCGGCGTGCTGGTAGCTGTTGAACAGGAACTGGACCTTGCTCGGCCCCTTGGAGTTCGGGTTCGGGTTGGGCGACGTCAGCGACTGCGTGAGCGGTTCGCGGAGCGCAAACTGGCACGCGCTGCTCGGCAGCGAGCAGGCCGTCGTGTCGCTCGCGGTTCGAGTCGTGCCGGCCGCCGGTGTGATCGTCTGGTTCGCGATCGTGACGTCGCTGTCGCTCGCCGCCGTGTCCACGATCGCCGCGTCGATCGGGAAGTCGAAGAACGACCACGGCCCGGTCTCGTTCACCTGCAGGCGCGTGAGTATCGTCAGGTCGTCCTGGACGACGAGGCGGCGGACGGTCTGGCGTTGCAGGTTGTCCCAGACCTCGACCACCGGGATCAGCGGCCTGCCGCCGCGGCTCTCGATCGGCGCGCCGGTATCGAACCGGACGCGGTAGCGGTTGATGCGCGTCGCATTCGCGAGCGGCGTCGCGGCCGAGAGGACCAGCGTCTTGCCCGAGGGCGACGGGGTCGCGCTCATCGCGACCGGCATCCACTGGTTCGGACTCTGCTCGTATTCGAGGACGACGTTGCCGCCGGACTGCGTGCGGACGGTTGCCGGATTGACGACCGCGTTGAAGTGCGCCTGGATGAGCACGTTCGTCGGATGCCCGGCTCGGTAGTCGGGGCGGTTCGTCATCGGGTTGATCGGCGGGGTGGTGGGCACCGGTGTGTAGCCGAGGATGTCGTCGTTCGGCTCGAGCGTGCCCTTCGGGTTGGCCGGCGTGTACGGCGGGTTCGTCGTGTCGTAGACGGCCTGATCGAACGGTGCGAAGTTCAGGTCCGGATCGTTCGGGCGCGGCGTGAAGCCCTGCGCGGTTCCGAAGGTCCCGGTGAAGCGCTGCGTGAGCATCTCGCCCAGCGCGCCGCGCACCGTCTTCATCCCTTGATCTTCGATCACGACCTCGAACTGCGTCAGCTCGGCGAAGCCGTACGGGTTCAGCGGCAGATTGCCCGGATTCGGTGCGCCCTCGTCCACGACCGGATTGAACATGACGACCGAACCCGTGACCGTGTAGAGGCCGGAGACCGGTGTGCGTCCCGGCAGTGCCAGTACCTGGATCGAGTCGGCGTCGATCGACGTCGGGTCGACGGGGATACTGAAGTCGAAGCGCAGGGTCTGATCCCGGTAGAGATCGCTCCGCTGATCCTCGGGGAACGCGACGAGAAACAGTGTGAGCGGGCCGCTACTGCTGCTGCTCTTCTTGCACCCTGCGCCGAGGGCGAGGATGAGCAGGAGCGCGCCGAGAAGCGCGTGGCCGGATCGAATCTGCATGACAATGACCTCCGTTCGACGTGCATCGTAACCGGAGCCCGGCGCGCAAAGGGCGTGCCGTGTGCGGTTTCGAGTCGAACGGGGCGAATTCGCTACAACCCGTCGTGTGCGGTCCCGAACGTGCGATCGCGCACACCGTGCGGGTGCCGGGTCGCTCGCTATCCGCGGAGCGCCGCGGCGGGGCGGAAGCGTCCGTCACCAGCCGCTTCGTCGAGCGCTTCGAGCCACGCGACGACGGACGGCCGGCCGATCGCGTCGGCCCACTCGATCGGGCCACGCGGGTAGTTCGTGCCCTTCTGCATCGCGAGGTCGATGTCGCTCGCGGTCGCGACGCCGTCGTCGAGGGCCAGGCCGGCCTCATTGATGATCGTCGCGAGAATGCGGGCGAAGACGTATCGCGCCGTCGCGTCGCCGTCGACGTCGGTCGCACCGCGCACGAATGCGTCCAGCGCTGCGGACGCCGCATCGCCCAGTGCGAGCGGCGCGGGATCGACCGCGATCGCCGGCACCGGCGTGTCGCCCGAGTAGTCGTATGCACCGCTTCCGGACTTGCGGCCGAGGCGACCCGACTCGTAGAGGTCGCGCTGGATCGGATGCGGCGTCAGGCGCGTCGGCTTGTCGAGTTGCTCCCACACCGACACGCTGACCGGGTAGTTCACGTCGATGCCGACCAGGTCCATCAACTCGAACGGGCCCATCCGGAAGCTGCCGAGCGTCTTGATCGCGGCGTCGATCGCGTCGATCGGCGCGATCCCCTCGCCGAGCATGCGCAGCCCCTCGAGGTAGAACCCGCGGGCGACGCGGTTGACGATGAAGCCGGGCGTGTCCGCGGCGCGCACGACCGTCTTGCCCCAGCGCTTCGCGGTGTCGAACGCACGATCGGCGATCGCCGCGTCGGTCGCCGCGCCCGAGATGATCTCGACGAGCGGCATCAGCGGCACCGGGTTGAAGAAGTGCATGCCGACCGTGTGCTCGGGCGCACCGATCGCGTCGCCGATCGCCCCGACCGACAGCGACGACGTGTTCGTCGCGAGGAACGCGCCGTCGCGCAGATGCGGGAGCACGTCGCGGAAGACGGCTTCCTTGATCGTCAGATCCTCGAGAACCGCTTCGATCACGAAGTCCGCGTCCGCGAACGCGGCCGGGTCGGTCACCGGCTCGAGGCGTTCCTTGATCCCCTCGGCTTCCTGCGGGCTGATGCGCCCCTTCTCCGCGAGTCGATCGAGGCGCTTGCCGATGCCGGCGATCGCCGCTTCGGTGCGCTCGCGCGTCGCGTCCATCAGCAACACGTTCGTGTCGTGCGACGCGGCGACCTGTGCGATGCCTGCGCCCATCGTGCCCGCACCGATCACGCCGATCGTGTCCATCGTGCTCTCCTGTTCGTCTACCGGCCCTTGAACGCCGGCTTGCGTTTCTCGAGGAACGCGGTGACGCCCTCGATGTGGTCGTCGGTCTTGCCCGCGGTCTCCTGGTCGTACGCCTCGGCTTCGAGTTGCTCGTCGAGCGTCGACGTGATCGAGCGATTCAGGAGCCGCTTCGTCAGCCCGATCGCGCGTGTCGGCATCGCGGCGAGTCGTGCGGCCAGCGTCTGCGCTTCGGCCGCGAGGTCGTCCCCGTCGGCGACGACGAAGTTCACGAGCCCGAGGTCGAGCGCCTGGTCCGCGCGGACCTTGTCGCCGAGGATGCACATCTCCATCGCCTTGGCGTGGCCGACGAGGCGCGGCAGCAACCAGGTGCTCCCGGAGTCCGGGATCAGGCCGACGTGGACGAATGCTTCGACGAACGACGCCTTGCTCGATGCGACCCGCAGATCGCACGCGAGTGCGAGGCTCGCGCCCGCACCGGCCGCGACGCCGTTGACCGCGGCGATCACCGGCTTCTCCATCCCGCAGATCCGCTTGATGATCGGGTTGTAGCCGTTGCGCAGCCGGGGGCCGAGCAGCGGCTTCTCGCCCGGTGCGTATTGGTCTTTCAGATCCGCGAGGTCCTGGCCGGAGCTGAACGCGCGGCCGGCGCCGGTGATCACGATCGCGCGCACGTCGGCGTCGCGTTCGGCGGTCTTCAGGGCTGCGGTCAGCTCGTCGGTCATCGCGCCGTTGAACGCGTTGAGCGTGTCGGGCCGGTTCAGCGTGATCGTCAGCACGCCGTCGGTCGTCGCGGTGAGCAGCGTCTCGTAGGCCATCGTCGATCTCCTCGGCGTCACTTGCCCTGGAAGTCCGGCCGGCGCTTCTCGAGGAACGCGCGCATGCCTTCCTTCTGGTCGTCCGACGCGAACAGCATGTAGAAGAGCTTGCGCTCGTACTCGAGGCCCTCGGACAGGGTCGTCTCGTGCGCCTTCAGCACGGCCTCCTTGGCGAGTTTGAGCGCGAGTGGCGGTTTCGTCGCCATCGACTTCGCGAGCGCGAGTGCGGCGCTGAAGAAGTGCTCTTTCGGCACGACGCGGCTCACGAGCCCGGCGTCGAGCGCCTCGCGGGCCGACAGGAAGCGGCCGCTCAGCACGACGTCCATCGCGACCGCCTTGCCGACCGCGCGCGTGAGTCGCTGCGTGCCGCCGGCGCCGGGCATCACGCCGATGTTGATCTCGGGCTGGCCGAACTTCGCGGTCTCCGATGCGACGATCACGTCGCAGTGCATCGCGAGTTCACAGCCGCCACCGAGCGCGAACCCGCTCACCGCGGCGACGATCGGCTTCTGGATGCGCTTGATCTTCTCCCAGCGCGCGAACTGGTTGCGCTCGACCATGTCGAACACGCTCGCCTCGGCCATGTCCTTGATGTCGGCGCCGGCCGCCCACACGCGCTCGCTGCCCGAGAGCAGGATCACGCGGATCGCGGGGTCGGCGTCGAACGCCTCGAGGCGTTCGACGAGTTCGACCATCAACTCGAGGCTCAGGGCATTCAGGACCTCGGGGCGGTTGAGTGTGACGATTCCGACGTGGCCGTCGACCTCGTGGAGGATCACGTCACCGGACGCTGCAGCCATCGTGGAGCGCTCCTTCGTGCAGGGTCAGCGTTACGGGTTGGCCGGCGGCGGCCGGAGCTTGTCGTAATCGGGCTTGCGCTTCTCGAGGAACGCGGTGCAACCCTCGTGGACCTCGTTGGCGCGGTTGTGGATCGAGAGCCAGTCGCGCGCGTGGCCGATCGTCTGGTGCCAGGAGAACGTCTTCCAGAAGTTGAGCTGCTGCTTCGTGTAGCGCATGCACTCCGGCAGCTTCTGCTCGAGCACCGTGCACATCTTGTCGACTTCGGCGTCGAGTTGGTCGCGCGGCACGACGCGGTTGACGAGACCCCACTCCATCGCCTGCTTCGCGGGGATCTCCTCGCAGAGCATCAGGATCTCGCGGGCCCGGCGGTCGCCGACGATCATCGGCAGCCACTGCGTCGCGCCGGCAGCGGCGACGCTGCCCATCGCGGCGCCGACCTGCTTGATGTAGATGTCGTCGGCCGCGACCGCGAGGTCGCACGAGATGTTGAACTCGTTGCCGCCGCCCACGACGATGCCGTTCAGGCGCGCGATCGTCGGCTTGCCGATCTCCCGGAGCAGTTCGTGGGCACGGCAGAACTCGCCCATCCACTTCCAGTAGGTCGCCGGGCTGTCGACCATCTCGCCCTTCTGCTCCTTCAGGTCGGCGCCGGTGCAGAACGCACGGCCGGTGCCGGTGAGCACGACGACCGCGATCGAGTCGTCGAAGGAGCAGTCCTCGAACGCCTGCTGGAGTTCCTTCAGCGTCGCGAGGTTCACGCAGTTCAGGACGTCCGGTCGGTTGAAGCGGACCGTCGCACGACGGCCACGCTTCTCGTAGACGATGTTCTCGAAGCCGAACGACGCCGGGTCCTTCGCGTCGATGTAGCCCATCGCGGGCCTCCGTTCCGTCGGTTCAGTCGTCGATCTTCGCGAACATCATGTGGACGGTGCCGCCCGACATCTTGAACGCGTCCTTGCCGCACGCCATGCCCGCTTCGGACTGCGCCGACGCGAACATCGTCTGCTCGTCGGCGAAGTACATCTCCGCCATCAGCCAGTAGCGCGGCTCGCCCATCGGCGCGCCGGTGAAGCGGGTGACCTCGAGGCGGTCGAGGTTCGGCATCGCCTTGACGAGCGGCGTGTGAACCTCGGCGTAGTGTTTCTCGAACGCGTCGACGTCTTCGGGCTTCGGGAACAGGGCGACCATCTTGACCATCGGTTGGGCCTTTCGTCTCACTGGTGTCTGGCGATAACTTCGTCGAGCTTCGTGCGCGGGAGGACGCGCTGGATCTGGCGGCCGCGTCCGACGACGCGCTCGCTGTCGCCGTCGTATGCGGTCACCGTGCACACCACGGTGGTCGGATCGGCCTCGACGCACGTCGCGACGACTCGCGCGGTCTTGCCGACCGGCAACGGCGAGACGTGGTCGATGCTCAGGTGGCTGCCGATGCCCTCTTCGCCGTCGGCGAGCCACGGCACGAGCACGCGCCGGGCGGCGACCTCCATGTGGTGCGCCATCGACCACGTCGAGTAGACGTCGTGAACGACGACGCCGTCGAACGCCGGCCGCATCGCGTCGGTGACTTCGAAGCACACCGTGGCTTCGGTGCCGAGGATGCGGTCGGGGTCCATCGGGGTCGGTTCTCCGGGTCGGGGCGCGTCGGGTCGCAGGAGGTATAGGGCGGCGTTTCGGGCGGGACAAGCCGGCCGGCGCGGGCGGCGTTGACCGAAGACGGGGCAGTCTCTATACCTCCCCGATGCGCTTGCTCCACATCGTTGCGAACCCGTCGCCGCTCGAATACGCGGTGGACCGGCACCTCGCGAACGCGTTCGTGGACGCGTTGTGCACACGCGCGCCGGACGCCGCCGTCGATACGGTCGATCTGTATGACGATCCGCCGCCGTATCTCGACGGCCCGACGCTGCGGTACTTCTGGCAGCGCGTCGGCCAGCCGGACTACGAGCCGAGCGAGATCGAGCGGGAGGCGAGCGCTTATGCGCGGCGTCACTGCGCGCTCGTGCGCACGGCGTCGGTGATCGCGTTGACGGCACCGATGTGGAACGCGTCGATGCCGGCGATCCTGAAGTCGTGGATCGACCAGGTGATCTGTCCCGGCGAGACGTATCGCTTCGGGGACGACGGACCGGAGGGCACGCACGCGATCGAGCGGATCTGTGTGTTCACGACGTCCGGTGCCGCCTACACGGCGGGCGAACCGCGCGACTGCTTCACGAACCTCGTGCGTTCGGCGTTCGGCTTCATCGGGATCGACCGGGTCGACGTCGTCTGGGCGGACGGGCAGAACCGAGCGATCTACGCCGATCACGACGCGAGGCGAGAACGCGCGATGGCCGCGGCCGCCGCGCTCGCGGCGGACGTCGCCGGCTGAGCTACTCGGCGTCGCGCGTCGAGCGCAGCGGCTCGAACAGCGCGCCGGTCGCCGCGTGCAGCCGTGCGGCGAGGGCCTTCCGATCGCGCTCGACGATCGTCGTGTCGGCCCAGCGCACGGTCGCGACGACGTGGCCGCGCCCGAGCAGTCGAAGGAAGTGCGTGCCGAGCGGTTCGTCGGTCGTCCAGCCGATCTCGGTTCGCGGATCGAGGCCCGGTTGCGGTGCGTCGTAGTGCACGCACGCGGCGAGGCACGGCACCGCGTCGCGCGCCGGCACCGAGAGCAGCCCGGCGTGATACGGCTGCAGGGCGCGGCCGTCCCCGATGCCGCCGCCCGGGAAGAACGTCACCGCGATTCCGGCCGCGCTCGTCCGTTCGATCTCGTCGGCGAGCCGCCGCACTTCGCTGCGTTTGCCCTGGTCGATGAACAGCGTGTCGACCGACCACGCGAGCAGCCCGATGAACGGCCACCGCCGGATCTCACTCTTCGCGATGAAGCGGCAGGGCAGCGTCGCGCCGAGCAGGAGGATGTCGAGGTAGGAGAGGTGGTTCGACGTGATCACGCCGGCGGGTGGGGGCGTCGTCGTCGCGCGTTCGACCCGGACGCCGCACAGCCACAGGTGCGCGCGGCACCACCACCGCGTGATCCGGGCCGACGCGCGGATGCGCCAGCGCTCGGGCGTGCGGAGCCACACGGACGCCCGCACCGGCACGCTCAGGAACAAGAGCGCGCAGGAGACCGCGACCATCGCGGTGATCCGTCCGATCGCGACGATCCGCCTCATCGCGCGGAGTATACGTCAGGCCGTCGCGTCGAGGAAGCGCGCGCGATGCTCGGGTGGCGGCGCGGGGCAGGCGTCGAGGCGCCCGGACAGTCGGTAGCGCAGGTGGGCGACCGCGCGGTAGACGGCGTCGCGGATCACCCGGGGCACGAAGCGAAAGACGCGCGCGAATCGCCACGGTCCGTCGATGCCGGCGGCGACGAACAGCGCCGCGTCGCTGCGTTCGAGGATTCGCTCCTTCGGCGTGCCGATGTCGGCGACGACGTAGAGACGGTCGGGCTCGCGGCCGTCGCCGGCCAGGCGCGGCGCGGCCCACGGGCCGTCGAGCGCCGCGAATGCGAAGCGCCCCCCGGCGTCGCGCGCCAGCGTGAAGCGCACGAACGCGTTGCACATCCCGCACACACCGTCGTAGACGACGACGTGCCGGTAGGGGGACGGTGCCGGCGCGGACATCACCGAACGTGTAGCGCATCCTCCCGGCACGCGTGCACCGCTCGCTGAAGCGAATCTGCCCCACTTCGCGTCAAATCCGCGTTTGCGAGCGGTCGCGCGTTCGTTCGCTGCGCTTGGCGGGCAGGTTCTGCACCGATTCTCGCGATGCGTGCGCTTGGCGCGGTGGTTCTGCACCCGATGCCCGTCATTGGCGGCGTTGTCAACGCGCTTTGGTGCAACATCGGCCCGCGACGCGCATGGATGCCGCGTGAGTGGTGCAGAACCCGCGCGCCAAACGCGCCCAAACCCGACGGGCCCCGGCCCCCTTCCCCGAAGCTCTCGATCCCGAGACGGAGATTGCGCGACTTGCATCGGCGTCGGAGGCGAGTAGGTTGGGGCGATGCGAACGTTGATCAAGAATGCCGTGTGCGTATTGCCGGATGGACTCGCGTCGGTGGACGTGCTCGTGGACGGGGAGCGGATCGTGTCGGTGGATGCGCCCGCCACGACGGTGGCCGACGAAATCGTCGATGCGTCGGGGCTCCACCTGCTGCCGGGCGTGATCGACGACCAGGTGCACTTCCGCGACCCCGGACTCACGCACAAGGAAGACCTCCACACCGGCAGCCGTGCGTGCGCCAAGGGCGGCGTGACGACGTTCCTCGAGATGCCGAACACGGTGCCCGCCGCGACCACGCGTGCGGCGATCGACGCGAAGCTCGCGATCGCGGCGGAGAAGTCGGTCGTGAACTACGGCTTCTACATCGGGGCGACCGCGGACAATCTCGACGAACTGCGCGCCGCCGACGGCGTCCCGGGGATCAAGATCTTCATCGGGTCGAGCACCGGGGACCTGCTCGTCGACGATCAGGACGCGCTCGAGCGCATCTTCGCCGAGACGACGCTTCCGATCTGCGCGCACTGCGAGGACGAGACGACCGTTCGGGGCAACGCCGCGGCGCTCGGCGATGCGGTGGACGTGACCGACCACTCGCGCATCCGCTCGGCCGAGGCGGCGTTGATCGCGACGCGACGCGCGATCGACCTCGCGCACCGGCACCACCATCGGTTTCACGTCTTGCACGTGTCGACCGCGGCGGAGGCGGCGCTCCTCGCCGACCACCGCGACGTCGTGACCGGCGAGGCGTGCGTGCACCACCTCGAGTTCAGCGTCGACGACTATCCGCGACTCGGCACGCGGATCCAGATGAACCCGTCGATCAAGACGACCGACGACGTCGCCGCGTTGTGGGCCGCGCTGCGCGACGGCCGGCTACAGGTCGTCGCGACGGACCACGCGCCGCACACGCTCGACGAGAAGGCGCGCCCCTACCCGGCGTCGCCGTCGGGGCTGCCGGCGGTCGAGAACTCACTCGCCCTGATGCTGAATGCCGTGCACGAGCGGGCGTGCACGCTCGAGCAGGTCGTGCATTGGATGTGCGACGCGCCGGCTCGCGTGTGGGACATCGTCGGCAAGGGGCGCATCGCGGACGGTTACGACGCCGACCTCGTGCTCGTCGACCTCGCGCTCGAGAAGACCGTGCGCGACGCGGAACAGGAGACGAAGTCCCGCTGGAGCCCGTGGGACGGAGCGACGCTGCGAGGCTGGCCGGTACGCACGTGGGTGCTCGGCCGTACGGTCTTTCGCGACGGGCGGGTGTGCGACGACGAGCGCGGCCGTCCGGCGCGCTACGACCACTCGCTCGGCGGCTACTGGGCCGGCCGGGCGTAGTCGCCTCGATCCGAGACGACGGTGTCCGATTGGTGACGGTCGCCGAAGCGTTGCGGCTGCGCCGGGTGGCGCTTACTCTGGACTACGAGGGGCGTGCGCCGAAGGCGGCGTGCGCGATGACGGCCTGAGTAGGAATTGAGAGAGGATCCGACAATGAAGCGTACGCTCTGTACGATCGCGCTGGTCGTCGCTACGACGCCGCTGGCGGCCGCCCAACTGTTCACCGACTCGTTCACCTATCCGGACGGCCCGACGTTCGGCACCTGGGTCGAAGACAAGGGCAACTGGAACGCGGTCAGCAACCAGGCGGAGTCCGAGCAGGTCTTCGCGTGGCAGTATTGCACGATCCCGACGATCCCGAACATCCAGGACGCGTGCGTCGAGTGCGACGTGCGGTACAACCCGTCGTCGACCCAGGCGCTTCAGTTCGGGGGCGTCGCGCTACGCATGAACGGCGCCGCGACCGACACGAACCTGCTCATGGTCAAGATTCAGGACAACAACTCCAGCGGCGACTTCGACTCGCTGTGGCTCTACGAGCGTCCGGGCGGCGCGACGTCGAACTTGACGTGGGGCATGGCGACGAGCGCGCGGGTGCGTTTGCTCGCGATCGACAACGACGTGATGGCGATGGCCGACACGAACAACGACGGCGTCTTCGACGTCGTCCTGCGCCGGACCGTCGCGCTCGCGCCGACGCCCGGCCCGGTCGGCATCGACGGCTTCGGTGGTGCGCTGATCGACAACTTCGCCTTCTACGATGCGGTCATCATGCCGCTGTCGTCCAACCCGACGCCGACGCCGGGTGCGAAGATCGACTACAAGCTCCGCGGGTTCCCGAACGCCGCGTACCAAGTCGCGACCTCACTCGGCAACAGCGGCATCGCGCTGCCGTCGGGCGCGATCGTCCCGCTCTCGCTCGACCAGTTGTTCTTCGCATCGGTCTCGGGGAATCTGCCGACCGTGTTTCAGGGCTACACGGGCGTGATGGACAGCAACGGCGACGCGAGCGCTTCGCTACAGCTGCCGCCCATTCCTGCGTTGACCGGCATCACGCTCTTCACGAGCTTCATGAACCTCGCCGGCACGACGTTCCTGAACGTCAGCAACGAAGACCACCTGACGATCCAGTAACCGACTCGTCGGCACCGTCGCGCGACCCGGCCGGGCCCTCCCGGCCGGTCGCGTTTCGAAGGCGCTCAGCCGCCGAGGGCGCTGACGACGATCATCGTCAGCCACGCGCCGATCCACGCGAGCGCGGTCATGTAGGTGAAGCTGACGACGGGCCAGATCCACGAGCCGGTCTCTCGCCACATCACCGCGAGCGTCGACATGCACTGCGCGCACAACGCGAAGAACACCATCAGTGCGAGCGCGGTCGCGAGCGTGAAGACCGGCTGACCCTCGCGCGGCCCGCTTGTCCACGTCGCGGCCCGAATCCGCTCGCGGAGCGGCTCCGACTCCTCGTCGACGTCTTCGCCGACACGGTAGATCACGCCGAGCGCGCCGACGACCAACTCGCGCGCGGGAAACGACGCGGCGATCGCGACCCCGACGCGCCAGTCCCAGCCAATCGGTTCGACGACCGGCTCGATCGCGCGACCGATCCCACCCAACCAGCTCGTCTCGAGTCGTTCTGCCGGCTCCGTGTCGACACCGCCCGGGAACGTGCCGAGCGCCCAGATGATCACGCTCGCGGCGAGGATGATCGTGCCGGCGTTCTTCACGAACGACCAGCCGCGGTCGAGCATCCGCCGAACGACGAGGCGCAGCGACGGCCGCTTGTAGTCCGGCAACTCCAAGAGGAACCCCGCGGTGTCCCGGCGCCGCGACACGCCGCGGAACAGCCACGCGACGCCGATCGCGGCGACGATGCCGACGAGATAGGCCGCGGTGAAGACCAGCCCCTGCACGTTGAGGAAGCCGAGTAGCGTGATCGGCGGGACGAAGCACGCGACCAGCACCGTGTAGACCGGGATCCGCGCGCTGCACGACATCAGCGGCGCGACGAGGATCGTCAGCAGGCGTTCACGCCGCGAACGGATCGAGCGGCACGCCATGATGCCGGGAATCGCGCACGCGAACGACGACATCAGCGGCACGAACGCCGCGCCGGAAAGGCCGCACCATCGCAGGATCCGGTCCATCAGGAACGCGGCACGCGCGAGGTAGCCGCTGTCCTCGAGCAGCGTCAGGAAGCCGAACAGGATCATGATTTGCGGCAGGAAGATCACGACGCCGCCGACACCGGCGACGATCCCGTCGACGACGAGGCTCTCGAGCGTGCCGCCGCCGAGGAACCCCGCGTTCCGGATGCCGTCACCGAGCGCGGCGAACGCGGCGTCGATCGCGTCCATCAAGGGCGCGGCCCACGAGAAGATCGCGACGAATACGAGCGTCATCACCGCGACGAAGATGCCGAGGCCCCACACGCGGTGGGTCAGCACCGCATCGATCCGATCGCTCGGCGACGGCGCCGTGGTGTCCGGCCGCGTCCGGCGGACGACGCGCTCGATGAAGTCGTAGCGGAGTTTCGCGACCGCCGTCGGCGGCAGCGGGCACGCCTGGTCGACGAGGTCGTCGGGCACGATGACCGGCGGGATCGGTGCGGGACCGTCGATCGCGGCCACCACCTCGGCGCGGAGGTGTTCGAGCCCCTCGCCGGTGCGCGCCGACACGGGCACCACGGGTGCGCCGAGCGCGCGTGCGAGCGACGCGGTGTCCGACGTGAGGCCTTGCTTGCGCGCCGCGTCGATGCGATTCAGCGCGATCACGGTCGGCACGCCGAGTTCGAGCGCCTGCGTGGCCGCGAATAAGCTGCGTTCGAGCGCGACGGCGTCGAGCACGACGACGAGGACGTCGGGGCGCGGGGTGTCGGCGCGCCGTCCGGCGAGAACGTCGGCGGCGACCGCCTCGTCGGGCGATTGCGGCGTGAGGCTGTAGACGCCGGGCAGATCGACGACGCGGATCGGGTCGTCGGTCGGTTGCGCGCCGCGCAGGTCGCCGACGCGACGTTCGACGGTGATCCCGGGATAGTTGGCGGTGTGGGCGCGATCGCCCGTCAGCCGGTTGAAGAGCGTCGTCTTGCCGGAGTTCGGGTTGCCGAACAGCGCCACCCACCGGCCGGCTACGGCCGGGGATGTCGTCGCGGTCACCGTGCGTTCGAGTCGGATTCGTCCGGCGTGTCGACCGGGTCGACGCGGACGCAGCGGGCGTCGGCGCGCCGCAGGGACAGGTTGTAGCCGCGCAGGCGGACCTGCATCGGATCGCCGAACGGGGCGACACGGATCACTTCGATCGACGTGCCCTCGACGAGCCCGAGCTCGCCCAGTCGATTCGCGGCCGGATGATCGGCCTCGAGCGCCGCGATGCGCGCGTGCGCGCCGGCGCCGAGTGCGGAGAGTGTAACCACCGTCGTCTCCCTCGAAACGGGCCGGGGTCACGTCCCCAACCACTTGTTTGGCTAATCAATCATTACCACAATCCCGCGCCCAGTCGAGACTTCTCCGGATTTCGCGGATCGGCCGAAGGCCGGACTTGCCGGTCCGGCTTGCCGGCCGCGTCAGCCGCGCCTACGGTGGAATGGGGCGGTCCCGTCGGGCCGGCCCTCGGAACCGACCGACTCGGAACCACCGAAGGAATAGACGATGCGCAACTGGATCATCCTCGGCGGCCTGATCGCCGCCGTCTCGCTCACCGCATGCAAACAAGCGGGCGACGCTCTGGACCAGGCCTCCGACAAGGCGGCCGCGGTGATGAAGGACGTCGGTGACGCGCTCGCGAGCGTGAAGGACTCCGACACCGCCAAGGCCGCCGAGAAGAAGCTCGACGCGCTGATCGCGAAGCTCAAGCCGGCGATGGACAAGGTCAAGACCGCGATGAAGGACACCGCCGCCAAGGCCAAGGACGGCGCCGACGCGGCCGCCGAGTCGGCCAAGGAAGGCGCGAGCAAGGTCGCCGACAAGTCGAAGGAGCTCGCGAAGAAGGGCAAGGCGATGCTGACGAAGGCGTGGTCCTCGGCGAAGACGAAGATCGACGCACAGATCCAGCGCCTCAAGGGCAACGACGAAGTCACGCCCGAGCTGCAGCAGAAGGTCGACGAGGTGAAGCGCCTCATCGGCGAGGGGTAGAACCCGGCCCCGGCGATCGCCCGGTAGGTATGAAGACGCGCCGCATCGAGCGGCGCGTCTCTCTACGTACGGGTCGATCGGTCGCGCGCGGCGCCGACGCACGCGATCCCGCCGGCGACGATCAACGGCACGATTCGGTCGAAGACCGTCCCGCGCAGTCCCCACTCCGCCGGCGTCATGTGCAGGCCGACGCTCAGCCCGAACCCTGCGACGATCGAGGCGGTCGCCCAGGTCCCGGGGATGAGTCGGCCGCGCAACGCCGCCAGCAGGATCAACGGGCCGAACGCGCAGCCGATCGCGAACCACGCGAACAGGACGAGGCCGAAGATCTTGCCGTCGCTCCCGAGCGCGACGCCGATCGACACCGCGCCGAGCGCGAGCACGATCAGTCGTGACATCGCGACCGGACGTCGGCGTCCGAGGCCGACGTCGTGGGAGAGGCTCGACGACGCGACGAGGAGCTGGCTGTCCGCGGTCGACATGATCGCCGACAGCACCGCCGCGAGGACGACGCCGGCGAGCACCGGTCCGAACACGGTGTTCGTGATCCCGTAGAGGACGGTCTCGCCGTTGTCGAGTTCGGGGACGATCAGTCGCCCGGCGAGGCCGAGCACGATCATTCCGGTGTAGATCACGACCGCCCACGCGATCGCGATTCGTCGCGCGGTGCGGAGCGCCGCGTCGTCGCCGAGCGCCATGAATCGATTGACGACGTGGGGCTGGCCCGGATAGCCGAGCCCGATGCCGAGCAGCCCCGCGACGAACCCGACCGCGACGATGCCGGCCTTGCCCGCGAGCGGGTCGAGCAGCGTCGGGTGGTCGAGCGCGCGGAGGCCGTCGACGAGCGCTCCCGGACCGCCGACGTGCACCAGCGCGACCACCGGCAGGAGGAGCGACACGGCCGCCATCATCAACCCCTGCAGCGTGTCGGTCAGACTCACCGCCCAGAAGCCGCCGAGCAGCGTGTAGAAGAGCACGATCACGCCGCCGATCACGACGCTCTTCTCGAAGCCGATCGCGAAGTGTTCCTCGAACGCCTCGCCGGACGCGCGGAACTGCGCGGCGACGTAGAGCGCGAACGAGAAGACGATGATCAGCGACGCGATCCACACGGCGGTGCGTCGACCGGGTCCGGTGCCGGCGACGATCTCGGTCGCGGTGATCGCCCCGAGCCGTGCCGACGTCCGCCGCAATCCGGGCGCGACGACGTACCAGTTCAGGAGGAAGCCGCCGACGCACGCCGGAAAGAGCCACAGCGCGGCGAGGCCGTGTGCGTAGGCGAAGCCGCTCACGCCGACGAGTGTCCACGCCGACGAGCTGCTCGCCGACGCGCTGATCGCCGCGACGAGCGGGCCGAGTCGACGTCCGCCGAGATAGAAGTCGGTCTCGTCGTGCGTGCGTCGCTGGCCGAGGAGCCCGAAGCCGATCAACACCAGCTTGTAGGCGATCAGGGTCGAGAGGATCACGAGCTGCGCGGAGGTCATCACGCGACAGTCTCGCATCCGACCGGCTTCAACACCAGCGCCGAACGGCACCGCCTGTTACACTCTGCGGCGCGATGCTGATCGAGACCCACCAGTTGACCCGCCGATTCGGTCCGCGCGTCGCGCTGCGACCGATCGACTTCGCGCTCGCGCCCGGCGAAGTCGTCGCGCTGGTGGGGCCGAACGGCTCGGGCAAGTCGACCTTCCTGAAGATGCTCGCGGGCTTCCTGCGCCCGTCCGACGGCCGCGTATCGGTGTTCGGTGTCGATCCGATGCGTGCGCGGGTCGACGTGATGCGCCGCGCGCGATTCAGCTTCGCGCCGCCGCCCCTGTACGATCGGCTGACCGGGCGCGAGCACCTGCGTCACCTCGCGCGCGGCGTGTCGCGGGAGGAGATCGACCGGGCGCTCGACCGGGTCGGACTCGGGGCCCGCGCCGACGATCGCGTGCGCGCTTACTCGTTCGGGATGCGTCAGCGCCTCGCGCTCGCGCAGGCGCTGCTGCCGCGGCCGGAGCTGCTCGTGCTCGACGAACCCACCGACGGCCTCGATCCGCTCGCGATCCTCGAGTTGCGTGACGTGCTTCGGTCGCTGCACCGCGACCACGGCGTCGCGATCCTGCTGGCGACGCACCTGATCACCGAGGTCGACGCGCTCGTCGACCGGCTCGTCTTGCTGCACGAGGGCGCGGTGCTCTTCGACGGGACGCCCGACGGCCTGCGCGACCGCCCGCAGCTGCGGATCGTCGCCGATCGACTCGACGTCGCGGCCGAGGCGCTCGGCGGACGACTCGTCGACGGTGCCGTCGTCCTGGAGGCGGGCGCGCTCGACCTCGAGACGGTGCGTGCGCGGCTCGCCGCGGCCGGTGCGCGGCTGCACGCATTCGGGGAGGTGCGCGCGAGCCTCGAGGAGGCGTTGCTCGCACGCTTGCGCGCCGAGCGGACGCACGCGCGATGATCGGCTTCGAGTGGTTGAAGCTCCGTCGCTCGAATCGCCCGTGGATCGCGCTCGCGACGACGGCGTTCTTCCTCGCGCTGATGCTCGTCGGCTTCTACACGTATGCGCAGCGCGAGACCGGCGGTGCCGCGGACTTTCGCTACACCTACGAGAATGAGTCCTACTTCAACGGCCTGACGTTCGCCCTCTACGCGTTCTACTACGGCTTTCTGCTCGTGCTCCCGATCTTCGCGGCGACCGAGGGCGGGGTGCAGATCGCCGGCGAGACGGCGAGTCGAACGATCCACCTCGGGTTGGCGCGACCGTGGTCGCGCGGCGCGATCTTCCGCGCGAAGTGCGTCGTCGCGTTCGCGCACAGCGCGTGGCTCGCGGTGTTCCTCCTCGCGCTGTCGCTCGCGGCGGGACTGTTGCTCGTCGGCTGGGGGGATCTCCGCCTCTACCCGGGCGTCCTGCAACTCACGGAATCGCAGCAGTTCCTCCCGCAGCGAGAGGCGCTCGTCCGTTTCGGCTACGTCGCGATCGCGTCGGTGCTTCCGCTCGCGACGACCGTCGCGTTCGCGCTGTGGCTCTCGACGTGGACCCGAAGTGCCGTCAATGCCGTCGGCGTCGCCGTCGCGCTCTACCTCGTGATGTTCGTGATCAGCGAGATCCACTTCTTCCGCGACCTGCAGCCTTATCTCTACACGCATTACGTCGCATACTGGCGCGAGCTGTTGCAGGAGCGGATCGACTGGTCGCGCGTCGCCCTCGATGCGACGCGACTGTTCGCGTTCGGTGCCGGGTTTCTGTGGCTCGCGTTCCGACGGTTCCGGCTGCGTGAGGACCCCTGAGCGATGACCGTTCGTGCGATGTGGACGGTATTGCTGATCGCGAGTGCGGCGTTGGTCGGCGCGCAGCCGGGCGATGCGGGGCCGGTGCACGTGGTCGGCGATCGGTTCGCGGTGCGGCTGCACGACGTCGTCGACGCGGACGCGGGCGGCCGACTCGCGCGCGAGGCGCTCGCGGTGGCCGAGGCGACGTTCGGGCCGGCAAGCGCGCTCTTCGGCACGCCGCGCTCGGGGCCGCCGCTCGTGATCCACCTGCACCGTCGGGCGGCGAGCTACGCGCAGGCCGAAGCGCGGATCACGGGCGGCGCGTTTCGCCACAACCTCGCGTTCTCGAGTTTCCGGCTGCGCAATGCGCACATCGCGATTCAGCCGGACGCGGCGGCGGGCGTGATCGAGCGAATGCCCCTGACACCGCTCACGCGTCGGCAGATCGCGCACGAGGCGGCGCACCTCGTGTCGTTCGCTGCGATTCCGAGCTTTGCGGATCACCCGGCGTGGTTCTCCGAAGGGGCGGCGATGTACGTCGCCGAGCGCGTCGCGTGGGCGCGCCGTTTCGCCGGGCGGGCGGCGATCGATCCCGAGACGTCCACGCGAATCGACGTCGCGCAGCGGCTGCTCGCGACCGATCGATTGCCCGCGGTCACCGACGTCGTGCACGGGCGCCTCGGTACGCTCGACGGCGAGCAGTGCTATGCCGTGCATTGGCTCGTGTTCCGCTCGCTGATGCGCAGTCCGTGGCGGAGTCGGTTCTCGGCCGTGCTCGACGACGCCCGACGCCTAGCGCCGGGGCGCGATTTCCCCGCGCGGCTCGCTGCACGGTTCGACGGGGCGTTCGACGCATCCGACCGCCGCGCGATCGACGCGTCGATTCGCGCCTGGGTGGCGGCGCAGCGGCCGCGCTGGTCGGTCGCGTCGCCGTCGATCGACACGACGTCGCGTCGCGCGTGGCTCCAGATCGCGAATCGCGATGCGCCGGCGATCGCGTGGCGCGCGGACGAACTGCCGAAGCCGCCGTATCGCATCACCGGCGCGGTGACGATCGGTGCGGACAGCGAGGCATCGGTGCTGCTCGGACGGACCGACACCGGGTGCCACGCGGTCGTCTTTTCGGTTGACCCACCGGGCGTGCGCGTCGAGCGACGGGGGCGTCGGGCGCCGCGATCGCTCTGCCGCGCGACGGTGTCGATCCTGCCCGAGCGGCGGGTCCCGTTCGCGTTGCGCGTCGACGCGGGATCGCTCGAGGTCACGGTCGACGGCGAGGTGATCGCGACGCTCGCGACGTCGCTGCCCGTGGGCCGATGGGGGCTCGCGGTCGGCGAAGGCGGCCTCGCCCGCTGGCATCGACCGACCGTCCGCTGAAGCCGGATCCGCTACCCGGTTGTCGTGCGATGGGTCATAATTCGGGTCGGGGCCTATCGTGGAGCGAGATCCGATGACCGAGTCCACCGGCGATGTGCTGTTTCACCGCGTGGACGAAGCAACCGTCACCGCCACCGTCGCGGACGGCACGCTCGTCGCCTATTCCGACCGCGCTCCGATCAAGGAAGCGAGCGACGTCAACGAAGACGGCGCGATGTGGCGCTCGTGGGGTGCGCGCGGCGTGCTCGCGATCGCCGACGGCGCCGGCGGCATGCCGAACGGCGACCTCGCGTCGCGGGCGGCGCTCGAGGCGTTGCGCGAGACGGTCGAGACCGTGCTCGCGTCGGGCCGTCTGTTGCGCGATGCGGTGCTCGACGGGATCGACGCGGCCAACCGTGCCGTGATCGCGCTCGACGGTGCGGCGTGCACGATCGCCGTGGTGTCGATCGAGGCGGACGTCGCCCGGATCTACCACGCCGGCGACTCGCCGGTGCTCGTCGTCGACCGCTTGGGCAACATCCGGCACCGCACGATCGATCACACGCCGCTCGGCTACGCGTTCGAGGCCGGCGTGTTCGACGAGGAAGAGGCGATCGCGCACGAAGCGCGGCACATCATCTCGAACATGCTCGGCGGGGACGAGATGCGCGTCGAGCTGAGCAGTCCGATCGTCCTCGCACCCGGCGACACGGTGCTGCTCGCGAGCGATGGCCTGTTCGACAACCTCTACCTGGGCGAGATCGCCGGTGTCGCTCGCGGCCCCGAACTCGACGGCGTCGCCGCGACGCTCGCAGCGACGGCCCGCGCGCGCATGAACGGCGAGGAACCGGAGGCGCCGTCCAAGCCGGACGACCTGACGTTCATCCTCTACCGCCGCGAAGCGACGTAGCGGTCATTCCGCCGCGGTCATCGACGCGCGCTGCCCGGTGGACTCGAGCACGCGCGTCCACGTCCGGCCGTGCGGATCGAGGTTGCGTCGCGACGCGGTGACCAGCGACAGCGGCACGTGCGTGAAGTTCTGGTTCCAGAAGCCGATCATGATGCTCGTGCGACCCGCCATCGCGGCGTGCACCGCGTGCTGCCCGAGCCGCTTGCAATACTCCGAGTCGAGCGCGTTCGCCGGGAGGCTGCGGATCAGGTAGCTCGGGTCCATGTACTTCAGCGACATCGGCGTGCCCTGCGCGCGGAAGTGGGCGGTGATCTCGGCTTGCAGGAACGTCCCGATGTCGCGGAGGCGGACGTTGCCCGACGCGTCGGTGCCGGCCGATCCCTCCGGGGCGATCAGCGATTGCCCGGCGCCTTCGGCGACCGCGATGACGGCGTGGTGCTTCTCGGCGAGCCGCGCTTCGAGCGCTTCGAGGAAACCGCCCTCCCCGTGCAGTGCGAACGGGATCTCCGGCACGAGGCAGAAGTTCACGTCGCCGCTGCTGAGGGTCGCGTGTGCGGTGATGAAGCCCGCGTGCCGTCCCATCAGCTTGACGAGTCCGATGCCGTTGTACGCACCGAGTGCTTCGATGTGCGCGCTCGCGATCGCGTTGCGGGCGGCGCCGACCGCGGTCGCGAAGCCGAAGCTGCGGCGCGTCCACGCGAGGTCGTTGTCGATCGTCTTCGGGATCCCGATGACGGCGATCGGGAGGCCGCGCGCGCGGATGCGGTCGGTCAGTGCGTCGGCGCCGCGAAGCGTGCCGTCGCCACCGATCGTGAACAGGATGTTCACGTCGCGCTCGACGAGGGTGTCGATCATCACGTCGAGCGATTGGGCGCCGCGGGACGACCCGAGGATCGTGCCACCGGACTGATGGATCGCGCGCACGCGTTCGAGCGTGAGGTCGAGCGGCGGCTCGCCGTCGGGCGTCAGGCCCGCGTAGCCGTAGCGGAAGCCGAGCACGCGGCCGACGCCGTAGCCGTAGTGCAGCGCCAGGACGATCGAGCGGATCACGTCGTTGAGGCCGGGGCAGAGCCCGCCGCACGTGACGATGCCGGCGGTGACGGTCGCGGGGTCGAAGAAGAGCTTGCGCCGCGGGCCGGCCGCTTCGAATGCCGTCGGCGCACCGAAGGCCGCGATCTGTCGGTCGAGTCGTTCGCGCTCGTTCGCGACGAGGATCGCGCGGTCGCTCTCCTCGAAACCGTAGCTCGCCGAGCGCGGCGAATCGTAGCGCGGCTCGCCGAGCGAGGTGACGAGGAGTTGTTCGGGCGTGGGCGTTTCGGTCATCGTCGCCTCGGGCATTCGCGGAGGCAGGCTCCGGTGTGGTTGTGGCGATTCGCCTCTCGCGATAGACTCGCCGCCGAAACCATCGCACGAGTCGCCCGCATCGCCCAGGGGGTTGCGCGCGGCGTGCCCCGACGGAGCGACACCGGATGAGACTGACCTTTCTCGGCGCCGCCGGCACCGTGACCGGCTCGAAGTTCCTCGTCGAGGAGGACGGCTACCGCGTCTTGATCGATTGCGGGCTGTTTCAGGGGCCGAAGGCCGTCCGGCGGTTGAACTGGGAGCGCTTTCCCCTCGATCCCGCCGAGATCGATGCGGTCGTGTTGACGCACGCGCACATCGACCACACCGGCTATCTGCCGCGGCTCGTCCAACTCGGCTTCGATGGCGACGTCCTCGGGACGCCGCCGACGTGCGACCTCGCGGAGATCCTGATCGAGGATTCCGCCGAGATTCAGGAGGAGGACGCGCGCTACCACAACGCGCGCGGGACGTCGCGGCACCGACCGGCGGAGCCGCTCTACACGGTTCGTGACGCCAAGCGCGCGCAGCGGATGCTCCGTGCCCGCGACGTCGCCGAGCCGTTCGACGTCGGGCCGTTTCGCGCGCGCTACACACCGGCCGGCCACATTCTCGGCGCGTGCAGCGTTCGCCTCGAGGCCGGCGGCCGGTCGATCCAGTTCTCCGGCGACGTCGGCCGGCCGACCGCGCCGTTGATGGCCGAGCCGGAACCGTGCGGCGACGCCGACTGGATCGTCATGGAATCGACCTACGGAGACCGGCTCCATCCCGACCACGATCCGGTCGAGGTGTTGACCGACGTCGTGCGGCGCACCGTGGAGCGCGACGGCGTGCTGCTGATCCCGGCGTTCGCGGTCGGCCGTTCGCAGGCGTTCGTCTACTACCTCGACAAGATCTTCGATCGCGAACCGTCGCTGCGCGTGCCGGTCTACGTCGACAGCCCGATGGCCACCGACGTGACGAAGCTCTACCTCCGCTACCCGAGCTACCACCGGCTGTCGCAAGCCGAGTGTGCCGACGTGTGTCGGTCGGCGACGTTCATCCGCCGGGCCGACGAGTCGAAGGAACTCAACCGCAAGCGCGGCCCGTTCGTCGTGATCTCGTCGAGCGGGATGCTGACCGGCGGGCGCATCCTGCACCACTTGCGCGTGCACGGTGGCGACGAGCGCAACACGATATTGATGGGCGGCTACCAGGCGCCGGGGACGCGCGGCCGCGCGCTGCTCGACGGGGCGGAGCGCGTCAAGATCCACGGCAAGGAGCGGACGATCCGCGCGGAGATCGCGCAGGTCAGCGGGTTGTCGGCCCACGGCGACCAGGAGCACCTGCTCGAGTGGCTCGGCGGGACCGAGCGCGCGCCGGAGCACGTGTTCCTCGTGCACGGGGAGCCCGACGCGGCGAACGTGCTGGCGCACGAGATCCGCGATGCGTTCGACTACCGCGTGCGCGTGCCGCGGCGCCTCGACTCGGTCTCGCTCGACTGATCCGCGTCAGCGACGCGCGACGACCTGGATCTCGACGCGGGCGCCGCCCGGGAGTGCCGCGACCGCGACGCATGCACGCGCCGGGTAGGGCGCGGGCACGCGCGACGCGTAGATCGCATTGAAGCGCTTGTAGTCGTTCATGTCGGTCAGGTAGACCGTGGCCGACAGGACGTCGCCGAGGCCGAGCCCGAGCGCGCGCAGTTCGGCTTCGACCGCGTCGATCGTCGTCTCGACCTCGTGCTCGAACGTGCCGCCGCGCTCGCCGATCTTGCCGGACAGGAACGCGACGTCGCCCGACAGGACCGCCGCCGAGTAGGGGCCGAGCGCGTTCGGGTCGGCGCGGTGTTCGGGGCGACCGGCGCACGCGCCGAGCCAGGTGGCGGCCAGCAGCACGGCCGTGATTCGAATCGAGTGGTGCAGCATCGTCGCGTCCTCCCGCGGGCGATCGGGGAATCCGACTGGCGCCGCGGTAGGCGGCGGCGTATCGTGGCGGCGAGTATACACGGACGGAAGTCGGATGTCGGATCGTCGCTTCGAAGCCCTGCTCGCGCTCGCCACGGTCGTCGCCGCCGTCGTCGGTTTCGTCCGGCCCGCGGCGGACGACGGCGGCTGGGTGCCGGCCGCGCGCGAAGCGGGCGACGTGCGCGTGATGACGTGGAACGTCGGGGGCTCGGGGGGCGAGTCCGGCCATGCACTGCGCGACGACGACGTCGCGCACGTCGCGTCGGTCGTCCGGCGCTTCGAGCCCGACGTCGTGCTGCTCCAGGAGACCGGCGGCCGGGCGCAGGTCGATCGGCTTCGCGATCGGCTCGGCGGCTCGTGGCAGCGCCTGCTCTCCCGCGGTGACCGACCGGTCGCGATCCTCGTGAACGGCCGTCTCCGGCGATGGGGGCCGACGAACGGGCGACGGGTCGCGTTCGGCCGGATCTTCCCGCCCGGTGGCCCGGGCCCGCACGGCATCCTCGTCGGCAACCTCCACGCCGACGCATACGACGCGGCGCGTCGTAACCGGCAGGTCGGGTTCACGGTTCGGATGCTCGAGTACGACAGCACCGGTGCGCCGGCGATCCTCGCGGGCGACCTGAACCTCGATGTGGACCTCGGCAAGAAGGGCGAACTGTTCACCGCCGACGACCACCGCGACGTCGAGACCTACAACTACCTCGCGGCCCGCTTCGAGGACGTCGGCCTCGACGCCGGATCCACCGCGGAGCCCGATCGCCGGCTGGACTACGTGTTCGTCCGCGGGCTCGTCGCGCGCGGGGCGGGGCCGGTGCGCGGCTGCCGGACGGGCGACATGGATCACGATCCGGTCGTGGCCGACCTGCGGATCGCGCCGCCTCGCATCTCCGCGGGAATACCGCCGGAGGGGGCGCCGTCGAAGTGAGCGAGATGCGAGGATCCCCGTTCGTGTTCGAGGCGTGCGTCGACTCCGCCGCCGATGCCGAGGCCGCGCAGCTCGGTGGCGCCGATCGCGTCGAGCTGTGCAACGGGCTCGCGGTCGGCGGGATCACGCCGAGCGTGGGCGCCGTGCGGCTCGCGCGCGAGCGGCTGACGATCCCGATCATGATGATGATCCGTCCGCGGCCCGGCGACTTCCTCTACACGGCCGACGAGATCGACGTGATGCGGCGCGACATCGACGTCGCGAAGGAGCTCGGCGTCTGGGGCGTCGTGTTCGGCGCGCTGACCGAGGACGGGCGCGTCGATCGATCTCGTGTCGCGGCGCTCGTCGAACACGCGCGGCCGCTCGAGGTGACGTTTCACCGCGCGTTCGACGTCGCGGCGGATCCCCACGACGCACTCGATACGCTGATCGACCTCGGCATCGAGCGCGTGTTGACCTCGGGGCAGGAGACGAGCGTGACCCAGGGCGTGCGGCTGATCGCGTCGCTCGTCGAGGCGGCGGCCGGCCGGATCGTCGTGATGCCGGGGTGCGGCCTCAAGCGCCACAACGTCCGCCAGGTCGTCGAGCTGACCGGCGCACGGGAGCTGCACTTCACCGCCGACGCGGTCCGTGAGTCGCCGATGACGCACCGCAACGAGCGCTGCGCGATGGGCGCCGCGGCGCTGCCGGGCGAGTATGAACGGCACGCGACCGACCCCGATCGCGTCCGCTCCTTCATCAGCGCGTTGCGCTGATCGAGACGCTCGTCGGCCCTATCGGACCTGCTATACATTCAGCGTCCGTTTCGGGCCCGACCGGCCCGCCTCCCGACTGACGTTCTGCCCAGGAAACGCCCGCCATGCCCACGATCGAGACGACCCCGAACCTCGTTGAGCGCGCCTATGCGAGGACGCGCGAGAACCTCGACATCGTTCGCGCCCGCGTCGGCCGCCCGCTGACGCTCGCCGAGAAGGTGCTCTACGGGCACCTCTCTGATCCGAAGAACGAGGACCTCGAGCCGGGCAAGTCCTACGTCAACGTGCGCCCCGACCGGGTCGCGATGCAAGACGCGACGGCGCAGATGGCGATCCTGCAGTTCATGACCGCCGGCAAGGACGAGACCGCGGTGCCGACGACCGTGCACTGCGACCACCTCGTGCGCGCGCAGTCCGGTGCGGCCGAAGACGTCGCGCGGGCGATCGAGGAGAACCGCGAGGTCTACGAGTTCCTCGAGACCGGCGCGGCGCGCTACGGGATGGGCTTCTGGAAGCCGGGGTCGGGCATCATCCACCAGGTCGTGCTCGAGAACTACGCGTTCCCTGGCGGCCTGATGATCGGCACGGACTCGCACACGCCGAACGCCGGCGGGCTGGGCATGCTCGCGGTCGGTGTGGGCGGCGCTGACGCGGTGGACGTGATGGCGGGCTTTCCGTGGGAGGTGCTGCACCCGTTGCGCACCGGCGTGATCCTGACCGGCAAGCTGAACGGGTGGACCGCACCGAAGGACGTGATCCTGAAGATGTGCGAGCTGCTCACGGTCAAGGGCGGCACGAATCACATCATCGAATACGTCGGCCCCGGCGCCGAGACGATCTCGTGCACCGGCAAGGGCACGATTACGAACATGGGCGCCGAGTTGGGTGCGACGACGTCGATGTTCGCGTGGGACGACCGGATGGACGTCTATCTCCGCGCGACGCGCCGCGCCGCGCTCGCCGACCTCGCGAAGGCGAACGCCGATCTGCTCCGCCCCGACGACGAGGTGCTCGCCGATCCGCAGCGCTACTACGATCGCGTCGTCGAGATCGATCTCGACACGCTGACGCCGCACCTCGTCGGCCCGCACACGCCCGACCTCGCGTGGAGCCTCGAGAAGCTCGCGACCGACGTCGAGGGCGAGGGCTACCCGGTCGAGATCTCGTCGGCGTTGATCGGCTCGTGCACGAACAGCTCCTACGAGGACATCACGCGCGCCGCCGAGGTCGCCGAGCAGGCGCTCGCGAAGGGCGCGACGCTCAAGTCGCCGCTGCTCGTGACGCCGGGCTCGGAGCAGGTCTACGCGACGATCGAGCGCGACGGGCAGATGGCGACGCTCGAGAAGCTCGGGGCGACGGTGCTCGCGAACGCGTGCGGTCCGTGCATCGGGCAGTGGAAGCGCGACCTGAAGGAGTCGAACTCGATCGTCACGAGCTTCAACCGCAACTTCAAGAAGCGCAACGACGGCAACCCGGAGACGCACGCGTTCATCGGGAGCCCCGAGGTCGTCGTGGCGTACGCGCTGACCGGGCGCCTCGACGCGAACCCGCTCGACGCCGAGATCGCGGGGAAGGACGGGCCGTTCAAGCTCGCGCCGCCGAAGCCCGCGCCCGAGGTGCCGGCCGATGGCTTCGTGTTCAAGGAGGACGGCTACGCGGCGCCGCCGGCCGACGGCAGCTCGGTCGACGTGAAGATCGACGCGGGCTCGGAGCGCCTCGCGCGGCTCGAGCCGTTCGCCCCGTGGGACGGCAAGGACTTCACGTCGCTGCCGATCCTGCTCAAGGCGGTCGGCAAGTGCACGACCGACCACATCTCGATGGCCGGGCCGTGGCTGCGCTTCCGCGGGCACCTCGACAACATCTCCGAGAACATGTACATCGGCGCGAACAACGAGGCGACCACCGAGCCCGGCACGACCGTGAACTGGACGACCGGCGAGACCAAGGGCATCCCCGCCGTCGCGCGGGAATACAAGGCGGCGGGCACGCAGTGGATCGTCGTCGGCGACGAGAACTTCGGCGAGGGATCGTCGCGCGAGCACGCCGCGATGGAGCCGCGCCACCTCGGATGCGCCGCGATCATCGTCAAGAGCTTCGCGCGGATCCACGAGACGAACCTGAAGAAGCAGGGCGTGTTGCCGCTGACGTTCGCGAACCCCGCCGACTACGACAAGGTGCGACCGGACGACAAGGTCACGCTCGCGGTGTCGTCGATCGCGGAGGGCCAGCCGGTGACCGCGACGTTCGCGCACGCCGACGGGTCGAGCGACACGGTCGAGCTGCGGCACTCGCTGAGCAGCGAGCAGATCGAGTGGTTCCGCGCCGGCTCGGCGCTGAATATGTTGCGCAAGGCGTAGCGCGCCGATGACCTCGCCCGATCAGTACGAGAAGCTCGGTGCGTTCTACCTCGGCAAGCGCTTCGACGATGCGTCCGACGCGGTCACCGACGAGCTGATCCTCTACGACGCGAAGGACCTGACGACGCACGCGGTGTGCGTCGGCATGACCGGAAGCGGCAAGACCGGGCTCTGCCTCGGGCTGCTCGAAGAGGCGGCGATCGACGGGATCCCGACGATCGCGATCGACCCCAAGGGCGACCTCGGCAACCTGATGCTGACGTTCCCGAAGCTCGCGCCCGGCGACTTCGAGCCGTGGATCGATCCCGCGGAAGCGCAGCGCAAGGGCAAGACGGTCAGCGAGTATGCGGCCGATCGCGCGTCGCTGTGGAAGAACGGGCTCGCGTCGTGGGGGCAGGACGGCGCGCGCATCCAGCGGCTGCGCGACGCCGCCGACGTCGCGATCTACACGCCGGGCGGCAACGCCGGCATCCCGCTCACCGTGCTCGACTCGTTCGACGCACCGCCCAAGGCGATCCTCGAGGACGCCGACGCGCTGCGCGAGCGCGTGATGGGCGCGGTCGCGGGCTTGCTCACGCTGCTCGGCATCGAGCCCGACCCGATCCAGAGCCGCGAGCACATCCTGCTGTCGAACATCCTGCAGCACGCGTGGCAGGCGGGCGAGCACCTGGACTTGCCGGGGATCATCCACCGGATCCAGGAGCCACCGTTCGCGCGCGTCGGGGTGCTCGACCTCGAGTCGTTCTACGGCGCGAAGGACCGCTTCGGACTCGCGATGAAGCTCAACAACCTGCTCGCGTCGCCTGGGTTTGCGGCGTGGGCGGAGGGTGAGCCGCTCGACATCGCGAACCTGCTGTGGACGCCCGAGGGCAAGCCGCGCATCGCGATCCTGTCGATCGCCCACCTCTCCGACACCGAGCGGATGTTCTTCGTCACGCTGCTCTTGAACGAGATGATCGCGTGGATGCGGACGCAGCCTGGCACCGGGAGCCTGCGCGCACTGCTCTACATGGACGAGGTGTTCGGCTATTTCCCGCCGACCGCGAACCCGCCGTCGAAGACGCCGATGCTGACGCTGCTCAAGCAGGCGCGCGCGTTCGGGCTCGGCTGCGTGCTCGCGACGCAGAACCCGGTCGACCTCGACTACAAAGGGCTGTCGAACTGCGGCACGTGGTTCCTCGGCCGGCTGCAGACCGAGCGCGACAAGATGCGCGTGATGGAGGGGCTCGAGGGCGCGTCGGCGTCGGCGGGCGCGGCGTTCGACAAGCAGGCGATGGAGGAGACGCTCGCGCGCCTCGGCAGTCGCGTCTTCTTGATGAACAACGTGCACGAAGACGAGCCGGTGCTGTTTCACACGCGCTGGGTGCTGTCCTACCTGCGCGGCCCGCTGACCCGGAGCCAGATCCAGACGCTGATGGCCGATCGGGTCCGCGCGGCGACGCCACCGCCGCCGACGAAGGCGGTCGCGCGCGCCGCCGAGAAGCGCGCGGAGAAGACCGCGGCGTCGGGCACCGAGCGGCCGGTCGTCGACCGTGCGATCCCGCAGCGCTTCGTCCAATTCGCCGGCACGCTCGGCGAAGGGGAGTCGCTTCGTTACCGGCCGCACCTGTTCGGGGCGGCGAAGCTGCACTTCGTCCGCGCGAGCCACGACTGCGACGAGTGGCGCGAGGTGCGCTATCTGATCGACTTCGAGGATCTCGATGCCGACGCGCCGTTCGAGGACGTCGAGTCGATCGCGCGCGAGCCCGAGTTCGACAAGCAGCCCGAGCGCGATGCCGGCTACACCGAGCTGTCCTCCGACGGCGCACAGCCGAAGCGCTACACCGAGTGGGCGCGAGACCTCAAGAACCACGTCTACGCGACGCAGCACGTCGACCTGTGGAAGTGCGACTCGCCGAAGCTGCGCTCGACCGGCGTCGAGACCGAGCGGGAGTTTCGGGTGCGGTTGCAGCAACTCGTCCACGAGGAGCGCGATCGCGACGTCGAGAAGCTGCGCGCGCGCTACGCGACGAAGCTCGAGCGGCTGAAGGACCGGATCCGTCGAGCCGAGCAGAAGGTCGACCTCGAAGAGGCGCAGTACAAGGAGCACAAGCGCAGCACGTTCGTCGCCGTCGGCGAGACGCTGCTCGGCGCGATCCTCGGCCGGCGTTCGCGTCGGCGGGCCGCGACGTCCGCGCGTCGCGCGAGCCGCGCGGCGAAAGAGAAGAGCGACATCCGGCGCGCCGAGCAGAACGTCGAGGCGCTCAACGAGGAGCTGCGCGCGCTCGAGGCCGAGTTCGCCGATGCGGTGCGTGAGGTCCAGGAGCGCGCCGAGGACGCGCGCTTCCTCGACGTCGAACACACCGCCCTCGCCCCGCGCAAGTCCGACATCGACGTCGACCGCGTCTGGCTCGTCTGGGCCCCCTACCGCGTCGACGCCGTCGGCGCCGTCAGCCGCGCCTGGTAGGGGGCGGCCGGGGCGGGTAGGCTGGGCGCCATGAGATACGCCATCGTGCTCGCGCTCGCTCTCTCGTCCGCGGCCGTCGCGCAGCCGTATTCGGATTGGGCCTTCATCGGGAATCCGAGTGCCGGGCAGCCGGTCGCGTTGGGGTCGGTCGACGGGGGCGGGAACGTCACGACGATCCTGTCGGGCGCACAGCTCGCGAACTCGTTTCCGAGCGGGGCGTGCATGGACGCCGACAACCGGCACTACCTCGTCGGGCTCGGCAGCTCGGTGAACAACGCGAGCGTGATCCGCGTCTCGCCGACCGGGATGATCGTGCAGACGATCACCGTCTCGACGCTGATGACGACGGCGGTCGACGTGGCGGTGGACGTCAACGGCGACTATCTCGTGCTGGAATCCAACGGCACGAGCGCGTTCCAGACGCGGCTCTACCGCGTGACGCCGGTCGTGAACACGATCACGACGGTCTGGTCGATCGGCGGGTTCTATCCGGCGTATGCACTCGCGATCGACGGCGCATCGGGCGACGCGCTCGTCGTCTACCAGGGGTTCGGCACTGCCACGGTCTACCGGATCGCGCCGTCGGGGACGGTCGTCAAGTCGAGCGCGACGCCGGTCAACCTGCGCGGACAGCTGCAGTACGACTGGCGCACCGGCGATACGATCATCGGTGCGTGGCCGAACATCTCGCCGGGCGCCGTGCTCCTGAAGCGCGACGGTGCCGGCAACCTGTCGACGCTCCTCGCCGCGGGGCTCAACTCCGGTGAGGGCGTCTACCCCGATCGCGCCTCGTCGGCGAACCCGCGATGGATCGTCGCGTCGGACCCCGGCACGTCGGGTCTGTTCGCGGTCGACGCGACGACCAACGCGATCACGACGCTGCACGCGACGACGAGCTACGTCTACTCGCACGTCTTCCCGGATCGCGGCCGCAACCTGACCGTCATCCGACAGGGCGCGACGCTGCGCGACTTCGCGATCAGCATCCCGGCGGATGCGGGCCGCAACTACGTGCTCGGCCTCTCGGTCACCGGCACCACCGCCGGCGTGCCGCTCGCGGACGGTCGACGGATCCCGCTGACGATCGATCCGGTCACGGCGGCATCGGTCAACGGCGTGCTCGGCCCGATCCTCACCGGCCATGTCGGCACGCTCGACGCGAGCGGCCGCGGCGTCGCGAACCTCAACGTGTCCGGCCTCGGGCTGCCGCCGATGCCGATCTGGGCGATCGTGTTGACGCTCGATCCCTCGGCACCGCTCGGCATCCGCACGATCACGGACCCGGCGCTCGCGGTGCTGTGATCGGCGCTTCACCGATGAATCGGTGAAGATCGAGATTTTCTCGGAAGGCCGCGCAGCGGGGTCCACTCCCCGGTGAACGAGCGATACGACGCTCGGATGCACCGTTCTTCAAGGAGTGAGACCCATGCCTCGTTTCTGTCGACTCGCTGCCGCGGCGCTCGTCGTCGCTTCGTCCGCCACGGCCCAGTTCGTGCCGGAGCGCCACTACATCGTGTCCAACGACGACGGCATCTTCGCCGTCGATCGTCAGGGGGCGACCGTCACGACCTACGCGGTCGATACCGACAACACGGGCCGCTACAACGCGGTCGCGATGGCACCGGGCAACGGAGACCTCGCGACGATCTTCTCGCCGCTCGTCACCGGCACGAGCCGCTTCAGTCGCGTCAACATCGTCGGCATCGAGACGCGTCTGACGACGATCAGCGGCGTGACGCAGGCGTTTGCGCCCGACCAGAACGGCCAGTGGGTCATCGCGACCGGCGCGGGTGAGGTCTTCCTCACGAGCGGCTCCGTGAGCAACGGCCCGATGTCGACGATCGCGACCGGACTCGTCGGCGCGAACGCGATCACGATCGACGACGACACGGGCGACTACATCGTCGGCCGCTTCCTGATCGGCTCGGGCGGGCTGGTCCACCGCATCGACCGGCGCACCGGCCGCGTCACGACGATGGCCACCGTTCCGTCGTCGATCCTCGCGATCGATCACAACCAGCGCACCGGCGACTTCGTCGTCGTGTCGGCCAACGAGTTCCACTTGGTCGACGGCAACGGCTCGATCCTCCGCAAGATCGGCTACGGCGGCAACGCGGTGTTCGTCGACGACGTCACCGGCCACATCCACCTCGCCGACGGCACGGGGATCCGCGAGTTCGACGAGAACCTGCAGATCGCGCGCACCGTCAGCGCGCCGACTTTGGGCTCGAGCATCAACGGGATCACGATCTGGGGCTCGCGGAAACTCTGCCCGGCCTCGACGAACACGAACCGGGTCGGCTCCTATTGGCGCGCGACCGGCGCGTTCCCGGACTCCAAGCGTGCGAGCTACTTTTGCGCGATCAGCGTCAGCGGGCTGCGGGGCGGCATCGACATCGGCGCGGGCCGGATCAACATCACGCCCGACGCGCTGATGTTCCTCACCGCGTCCCAGCCGGTTCCGTTCTTCACGAAGCGGTTCTCCGGGCTGACGTCGTCCAGCGGGTCGTTCTCCGCGGAGTTCGTCCTGCCGTCGGTGTCGGTCGCGGCGATCCCGGTGACGTTCGCCGCGGTTGCGGTCAACCCGAACAAGCCGGGCGGCCTCGACCTGGCGGCGTCGCTGACGGTGAAGATCCTGCCGTAACCGGCTGAATCTCCTCCGACCGAAAGCGGCGGGATCACGGCACGAGCTGTGTTCCCGCCGTGTTCGTGCAGCCCATGATGCCGCCCGCACCGTAGGCGACCGCCGAGTGGTAGACGCACGTGCCGATCAGCGGGGTGAATCGCGGCGGCGTCAGCGTCGCGGTAGCCTGGCCGAGTGCGGAGACCGGCGCGGCGTAGCCACCGAAGATCGACGGGCTGCCCTGGATCGAGAACCAGAAGAGCGGGTCGGCCGCGAGTCGCAGCTTGCATCGCCCGAAGTTGAGCACCGGACCCTGCGCGAGCGATGCCGCGAATTGGACCGCCTGGCCGTTGGGTAGTCCGGTCGCGGTCAGTGCGGCCGGCTGCCCGAGGCGCGCGGTGTCCGGCGCCTGCAGCACGAACACGGTCGTCGTCGAAAGGCAGAGGCGCGGCCCGCCGTTCGTCGTGCCGCCGTCGGTCGTGCCCAGTGTCGCGAGATACTGACCGCTACCCTGCGCGTAGAGACGCGGAACGACCGTGTCGCGGTAGCAGCTCACGCCGCCCGTCGCGCCGAAATAGCGGATCTCGACGATCAGGTTTCGCCGGCCATCGTGCGCGAACGAGCCGGTCGTCGGAAACGTGCTCCACGTGTTCGCGGTGGCGGACCATTGCAACGGTCCGTCGTGGATGACGACGGGGCACGACCCGATGTTCTGCACGAAGTTGGTGCGACCGTTTCGGAAGTCCGGCAGCGACGTATGGGCGACCCGGATCTGGAGCTGCTGGAATTGCACGAGTGACGACGAGCATGGCGCGAGCGCGAACCCGGTGATGCGGGACGGCTGCGTGGGGAGGTAGCTCGCGTTCAGGATGAGTTGGCACCGCGTCTGCACGGGGCTCATGGGGATCGCGTTGCACGACCCCGACGACGGGTTGTTCGCAGGGATGTAGACCTGGGCTGGCGTGACGAGCGTTGCGATGAGCGAGCACGCGACCGCGGCGGTGACGCGGGCGAGCGGCATGAGGGGCGTACGCATCGGGCACTCCTCGACCTTCTGGGCCGGTGTGCCCGGGCGCGAAGCGCGCTCGTGACCCCACGTCCGACCCGCCTCCTTCGACGCGGGCAGGGTACCCTGGTGGAGGCGTCGGCCGCAAGCGAGGGCCCGCTACGACGACTTGAGCCAGCGGAAGACCTCGACGAGGCGCGGTGGCTGACCGCTCCGCAGGATGCCGGTCCGGAAGATCTTCGCCGACAGCCAGAGCATCACCGCGGTCGACACGATCATCAGCACGATCGTTCCGACCTGGTCGAACAGCGGCGGGTCGGCGGCGGTGCGGTTCATCATCACGAACGGCGTGTAGAGCGGGATCCACGACAGCACGGTCGCGAGCGTGCCGTTGGGGTCCTTCGGGATGAAGAACATCGTCACGAGCGGGACCATCATCACCATCATGATCGGCCCCATGAAGTTCTGCGCTTCCTTCAGCGTGTTGCAGATGCTCCCGATCGACAGGAAGATGCCGGCGTAGAACAGGAACCCGAACAGGAAGTAGACGACGAAGTAGGGGATCAGGTTCGAGGTCTGGAGCACCTCGAGCACCTGATTGATCATCTGCGTCTCTTGCGACTTGTGCGAGACGAGGATCGCGAAGAACGAGACGATCCAGGCCGCGACCATCGTGAGCCCGACCGCCGCGATGCCGAAGAGCTTGCCCCACATCAATTCGCGCGCGGTCACCGACGACAGCAGCACCTCGATGATCCGGTTCGACTTCTCCTCGATCGTGTTGTTCAGCAGCATCTGCGACACGGTGAAGATCGCGACCCACAGCAGGTAGACGAAGCCGATCGGCGCCCACTGGCGGATGAGGTCCGCCATGCTGACGTCCTCGCGGCCTTCGCGCTTCTTCGGGTTCTTCTTCGCGAGCGGCAGCGACGCGTCCTGGATCTTCTTCACCGCAGCGATGTTGACGCCCTTGTCGACGTAGGCTCGGCGCTGATACTCCTCGTCGATCGCGCGCTGCATCAGTCCCGGCAGATCGGTGTCCGCGAGGTTGATCGACCAATACTGCACGGTGGGCAGCTCGGTGCCCTTCTTCGCGGCCAGCGCGACGTCCTCGAGCGTGCGGCCCCGGACGTCCTTCGGGATGATCACCGCCGCGAAGAGGTCCACCGGTTCGCCGTCGACCGTGAGCTGTTTCTGCTGCAGCAGGTAGGGCTTCAGTGCTTTGGCGATCGCGTCGGGGTCGTCGTCCGGCGTGACCTCGTCCGGGAGCGGCACGCGCACGAAGCGTGCGGTCGGCTCCTCGATCGGTGGCGCGTCGCTGGCGATCTGCTTTCGAGTCGACTGCTTCAGGAGTTCCCAGCCTGCGTCCGTCGAGCACGCGTCGAGAAGCTGCGGATTCGCGCCGAGCTGCTTCTTGAGCTGTTCGATCGACGCGGGGATCCGATCGAGGTCGACCGGCTTGCCCTCGACCGCGTGCTTCGAGCTCCACGATGTCAGCGCCTCGAGGCGCTGCTTTCCGAGGTCGCGACGCAGGGCGCGTGCGATCGGCTTGCCGTAGTCGTCGGACTGATCGACGACGATGAAGTGGCGCACCGGGATGGCCTTCTTCAGCATCGCCTGCACCCGGATTCCGATCAACAGCATGATCGGCAGCAGGATCAGCCCGAGCCAAAAGCCCTTCGTCTTCGCGTTCTCGGCGAACTCGCGGACCGCGACGAGCCAGATGTACTTCATCGAACTGCCGCCTCCTTCGCGTCGGGGCCGACCAGGTGGACGAAGACGTCGTGCAGCGACGGGTCGCTCTGGTCGAACTGGGCGAGCTTGATGCCGTTCTTGAAGCACGCCTCGAGCACCGCCTGGCCGTCGGCGTCGTCGGTCAGGTCGACCTCCCAATGCGTCACCGGCTCGGTCGCGGCGGTCATCTCGACCGGCATCCCGTCGACCGTGAGGCCGATCACGTCCTTGACGACCGGAAGGTCGCGCAGCGCCGCGACGTCGTCCTCGGTCTCGATTCGCACGCGGCGGGGGAGCGCCCGCTTCGCCTCGGCGATCGTGCCGTCGAACACCCGGCGGCCCTTCGAGATCAGCACGATCCGGTCACAGATCCGTTCGGCGTGTTGCATCACGTGCGTCGAGAAGAGGATCGTCCTGTTGGCGGCCGCCATGTCGCGGATCACCTCTTCCATGACCTCCTGGTTGACCGGGTCGAGGCCGGAGAACGGCTCGTCGAGGATCACGAGTTCCGGCTCGTGGGCGATCGACGCGAGGACCTGCACCTTCTGCTGCATGCCCTTCGAGAGCGCCTCGGTCCGCGACTCCGCGAAGCCCTTCAAGCCGTAGCGCTCGAGCAGCTCGAACGCGCGGGTCTTCGCGGTCTTCTTGTCGAGCCCCTTGAGCGCGGCGAAGTAGGCGATGATCGACCACGCCTTCATCTTCTTGTAGAGGCCCTTTTCCTCCGGCAGGTAGCCGATCCGGTCGCGCACGTCGAGCGCCGACGGCTTGCCGAGCACGGTGATCGAGCCCTTGGTCGGCTTGAGGATCTCGAGGATCATCCGGATGCTCGTCGTCTTGCCCGAGCCGTTGGGGCCGAGGAAGCCGTAGATCGATCCGGTGGGCACCTCGAGGCTGAGATCGTCGACCGCGGTGAAGTCGCCGTAGCGCTTCGTGACCCGGTCGAGCGTGAGGGCACTGGCAGTCATGAGACCTCGCTGCAGGAGAGTTGCCCGAGGTATAGGACGCGGGCGCCCGGTGGACCAGGCGCCCTCGCGTGCCGCCCTACTTCTGCGGTGGCGGTGCGTCCCCGGTCGCGTCTTCGGGCTTCGGCTCGAGCGACGCCGCGTCCGCGAAGGCCTTCGCGAGCGCTTCGTCGGTCACGAGGAACACGCCGGTCGTGCCGGCGATACGCGCGTAGCGCCGGTTCTTGCCGTGTTTCTCTTCGTCGGCCACGCCGCCGACTTCGAGCGTCGTCTTGCGTGTGTCGCGGTCGGTGACCGTCGCCGTGCCCCACGGTTCGGCGAATCCGTAGGGGGCCATGTCCTTCGCGTCGTGCGCGACGTAGCGCCCGTCGACGCGGAGGCCGGCCAGCGCATCGAAGCGCGCGCGAGCGGCGTCCGGGTCGGCGGCGCTCAGCGGTCCGTCCTCGGTCGTCGCGAACGTGAACTTCGCACCGTCGGCGTCGCGCGTGAGCCGCGTGATCGCGTCGCCGCGCTCGAACACCGCTTCGCGGGCCTGGAACGCCGCCGGGAAGACGACCGTCGTCGCGAGTTCGCCGTCGAGCTTCTCGCCGAAGCCGGCCGCCAACGTGACGATCAGCGGGGAGCCGGGCGCGTGGCCGTACCAGGTCACGGTGTCGCCGTCGGCCTTCTTGGACACGAGCAGCACGTGCGTCGTCGGCTTCGGCGGCTCCTTCTTGGCGTCGTCCTTCTCGCTCTCGTCGTCGGTCTTCGCCGGCGCCGGGGCCTCCGGCTTCACCGTGACCTCGACCCGGTAGTCGGGCTTGTCGAGGCCGAACGTCGGGAGCGCGTCGGGGCTCGCCGCCACGACCTTCTCGCCGGCGAGCCAGGACAGCTCGCCGAGCAGGCCGCCCAGGTTCCCCTCGTCGGCCTTCAGCGAGAACGGCGACGTCGCGTACCAGTCGTTCTCGCGTTTCTCGAACGTGTAGACCCCGTCGGGCCGCGTCAGCGTGACGTGGGTCGCGTCGAACGAGTTCACCTGGCAGATGCGTCGCTTGTAGAACGCCATCGGATCCGCGATCGCGTTGTCGAGCTTGTCGAGCGGGTAGACCCGCACCGCGACGTCGCCCGCACGGCGCGCGTAGACGAACCGCTTCTTCTCGGGCTTGTCGCCCTCCTTCGCGGCCGGCACCTCGCGCTCGAACGTCTTGCCGAACTCGATCCGCTGTGACGCGAGCGCGTCGCTGCCGTCGCGCTTCGTGTAGAGCGTCAAAATCGTCTGCGGCGTCCGGAGTCCGAGTTCCTTCGGGGCCGGGTTCGCGTGCCACTCGATGCTCTCGTACGGCGTCGTCGTGACTGCGGTCAGCAGCGCGTTGATCGTCGGCCCGTCGCCGTCGATCTCGATCGGCTCGCTCACCTTCCAGTTGAAGTCGACGAGCGACGCGCGCAGCGTCGTGCCCGCGTGCCGGAGCTTGATCTTCGTCACCTCGTCCGAGCGGACATCGGCGAGCTTCTTCGAGGGCAGCGCCTCGCTCGGATCCTCCGGTAGCGAATCGAGGAACGCGCGCTTCATCGTGAAGATCGCCGGGATGCGCTGCGCGACCGCGTAGACGAGGCTCTCGTCGCCATCGACCGCCTTGCCGATCCGGAGGTCTGCCGACTGGGGGCCGGAGAACATCCCGAGGATGCCGCCGCTGGCCTGCGGGAGCGCCAGGATCACGTTGGCCTGCGGCTCGAGCAGCCCGTAGCGCTTCAGGTCCTCGGCGCTCGCGGTGTCGGCGACGAACGACTCGACCCGGAGCTTCTGCATGTCGGCGGCGAGCTTGCCGACGAAGTCGCTGCGCGCGCGGGCGTATTTCTGCTCGTCGCGCTTGGCGCCGGTCCAGCGCGCCTGCCACAGCCCGTCGGTCTTGGACGCGCGCTCCACGAGCGCGCTGAACGACGGCCGCACGAGCGTGACGCTCTCGGCGCGATGGAGGTCGGAACGCGGGAAGAGGTTCCTCGAGCGGAACTCGATCCCGCCGTCGCGCACGAGTGCGATGAACTGCCCGAGCGTGTTCTCGACGATCTGCACCCGGTTGTCCTCGTTGAGGCGGACGAAGATGCGACCGGTCGCGTCCGGGCCGGCGGGCTTGCCGAGGTGGAGCTTGGCCGTCACCGCGCCCCGCTCGGAGCCGTAGATCACTTCGATCCAATCGCTCGAGTCTTGCAGGCCGTAGTCCCGCCAGACGATGCCGTCGCCGCCCTCGATCGGTCGGTCCGCCTGTTCCAGCGCGACGAGCGCGTCGACGAGGCGGTTGACCGTGTCCGGGTCCGCCTCCCACTGCACCTCGTAGTCGTCGCTGAGCGGTCGCTGGAACATCCACCGCGTGTCGCCGCGGCGGAGGATGACGGATCGATCGCCGGTGACGAGGACGATCCGTTCGACGTTCTCCGTCTTCAGGCCGCGGAAGACGTCGAACTGGTCCTCCGACGGCGGGTTCGTCGTCGAGACGTCGCGCTCGAAGAAGATCGTGCCGCACGCGAGCACGAGTGCGACGAGGACGAGCGTGAGGGTCGCGCGATCGTTCATGACTACGATTTCCTCCGAACCCAGAAGACGAAGATGCCGCAGCAGACGAAGAACGCCGGTAGGCCGAGCCACAGGATCGCCTGCGAGCGCCGCTTCCACGCGTTGAACTCGGGACGCTGCATCGCCTGGCCGAACGCGAAGCGGTCCGGCGCTTCGATCTCGCTGGTCAGCGTGGCCGTGCGGCCCTTGAGGTAGCGGAGCAACTCTTCCATGAAGAGGTTGTTCTGCCAGCCGGTGTAGGTGCTGATGTCGACCGGCACCTCGCTCATCGGGATCTGCAGCTTGTCCTCGATGAAGTCGGTGTCACTGATCACGACGATCTTGCCGGCGGTCGCGTTGGCCTCCGTCGGCTCGATCAGCACCGCGATGTCGAACGGACCGGTGCGCTCGGCCGGCTCCTTCGTCGGCCGGTTCGAGTCGAGTTCCGTCTCCGCGTAGGGCACGAACATCCCGCGTCGCGTGCGTTCCGGCGACGCCTGGATCAGCGGCGTAATCGTCCAGTTCGCCTCGATGTCCGGGGTCTTCGTGATCGTGATCGGCGAGCAGAGCGCGCAGAAGGTCACCGGGTAGTCGCGGGCGCCGCGCATCGTGTTCGTGTCGGGCTGGTGCTTGAGGAACGACTCGATGACCGGGTGCTTCGCGGTGAACGCGGACGTCATCACCCACGGGCTCTGCGGGATCAGCCCGCCGCGGCCCATGCGCGCCATCTCCGCCATCCAGATCTGCGCCGCGTCGATCGACACGCCCCACGTCTCGAGCAGCGGCTCGAGGCCGGAGTCGTGGCCGGCCTCGGTCAGGACGATCAGGTTGCCGCCCTGCTCGACGAACGCGCGGATCCGGTCGATCTCTTCCTTCGCGAAGGGCTTCGTCGGACCGGCGATCAGAACGAAGCTCGCCAGCCCCGGGATCTCGCGATCGCCGGTGATCGGCGTGAGCGGCCACGGTTCGTAGTTGAGCTGCGCGAGCGTCTGGCGAAACAGCGTCGCGCCGCCGAACGCGCGACGGATGTCGGCCGCGCCGCGCGGCGGATCGAGGCGTTTCTCACCGTGCCCGACCGTGTAGTAGAGGTTCGTGTCACCCGCCTCGACGAGTTGGATGATCGCTTCGCCGAGCACCTTCTGCATCGCCGGGCGCGGGACCGCGGTGCGCAATTCGTTCGGGTTGCCCATCTCGCGGAGGATCATCTCCGCCTGTGCGATCGCGGCGTCGCGGTCGTCCGGAATCTCGGGCATCCACCCGCCGCGCTGACGATTCTCGCGCCAGCGCCGGAGGTATTCCTCGACGCGCACGTCGTCGAGTTCGAGGGAGAAGAGCGCATCGTCGCCGAGCACTTCGTGGCGGTCGCGGTAGCGCACGATCACGTTGTTGTGGCCGTCGACGTTGAACTGGCTCACGATCTCGTTGCGCCGGTTCGGATCCTTCAGCGGGTCGACGAACGTGTAGGCGAAGCGCGCGACGCCGGGACGGTTCAGGGCCTCGGCGAAGCGCTCGAAGAGTTCCTCGAGGGCATCGCGTCGGATGTTCTCCTCGAGTTCGGTGCGCGTCTTGACCCGGTCGTGCTTGCCGACGAGCGCGAGGATCTCGACGGACTCGCCCTCGGCCAGCGTCCGGTCGACCTCCGCGAGGATGACCGGGTGCAGCGAGTTGACCCGGTCGCGCGTCAGGTCGAGCGCCTTGTGGTTGCGGTTGGCCAGGTAGTTCACGAGCACGACGAGCGTCAGCGCCGCGAGTCCCGCGACGATCACGTTCGAGCCGAACACGACCTGGTTGCGCAGACCGCCGGTCAGCAGCCGCGCGAAGATCGCGAGGAACAGGATGAGCCCGATCAGCGCCGCGCCGACGACCTGGATCAGGCGCGCCGGTGTCCACTCCGCACGGGGCCCGTCGGTCGTCGGCCCGTCGGCCGCGGGCGCCGCGCCGCCGGATCCGCCGCCGTCGGTCTTCGGCTTCTCGCCGTCGGGGGTGTTCGTCTTCGGCGCCGGGTCTGCCGGGGCCGCCGGGGCCGGCTCCTCGTCCGGCTCGGCCCCGCTGCCGATCTTGCCGGTGCCCGTCGGGCCGGTCGCCTCCTCGAACGGCGTCGCGGTCGAGTCGCGCTCGAGGCGCTTGCGTGCGGCGTCGGCCGCTTTCTCCGCGGCCGCGCGCGCCGCGTCCTCCGCCTGGCGCGCTTCCGCCCGCTGACGGATCTGGCGCTCGCCGGTGTACTCCGCGACGCGCACGACGCCGTAGACGAGCCCGGCGAACCCGGCGACGAGGATCAGCAGGCGGACCGGACCCAGCGCCTTGCGCAACGTGAAGCCGGCCCAGCGTCGCGTCTCCAGTGCCCGGACCGCGAGGAACAGGCAGAACAGGCCGACCGACCCGAACAGGAACACCGTCCGCGAGTCGATCGTGCCGCGCGCGATCCACTCGAGGTGGCGCCGGAGGTCGACGTAGCTCGCGATCACGTGCAGCGTGCCGAACGCGGTCGTCGGCGAGACGGCCATGAATGACGGGAACGTGAAGACGAGCATCCCGAGGAACGTCAGCACCGCGGCGGCGAGCTGGTTCTTCGTGACCGCGCTCGCGAGTGTGCCGATCCCGAGCAGGCCGAATCCGATGTAGGCCATCCCGGTCATCGCCGCGAGGACTTGCCACCAGTCGAAGTGAGCGCCTGCCGTACTGAGGAGGTAGATCGGCACGAGCGCGGTCACCCACATCAGCAGGTAGAACAGATAGGTGCCGGCGAATTTGCCGGCGATGATGTGCCACTCGCGGACGGGCGCGGTCAGGAGCACCTCCTCGGTGCCACTGCGCTTCTCCTCGGCGACGAGACGCATCGTGATCACCGGCACGATGATCAGCAGCGCGACGACGAGGAAGTTCAGCTCGCGTCCGCCGTCCGACGCCTCACCGAAGAACGCGAGCAGCGGGGCGAGGCCCAGTCGGCTCGTCGGCGTCGCCTCGGCGAGGAGCTTCGTCGCGTCGGCGAACAGGATCGCGAGCACGATCGCGAACACCGTGAGCACGACGTAGCCGAGCGGATTGAGCAGCACGTTCGCCAGTTCGCGCATCGCGATCGCCGGCACATGCGTCGCGACGACGACGTGCACCGCGCCGATCAGCACGATCAGCGCGAGCGGGATCCACAGCGGTGCCAGCGTGAGCAGGTTCGGTGCGGCGAGGAACAGCGCGATCGCCGCGACGCCCGTGCCTGCCACGATCGCGTTGCGCACGGTGCCGGCGGGTGCGAAGCGTCGCGCGCCGAGTGCCAGCGCCGTGAACCAGAGGATTGCGGCGACGAGTGCGTGAAGGCTGCGCGCATCGCTCGCTTTCTCGCGTGCGGCCGCCGAGAACGCGCGGACGACGCGGTCGAGCAGGTCGCCCGCGATCCACGTGCCGGCCGCGAGCGTCGCCGCCGCGAGCAGGCCGAGGCCGATCACCGCGGGCAGCCGGAACGACTCGGCGAACTCTTCGAGGAACGTCTTCTTCGGCGCATTCATCGTCAGACGACCTTCTCCGTCTCGGTGAGCCTCACGTAGATATCCTCCAGCGTCTCGCGCGACGGTTCGAGCGCGAGGCACGACCAACCGCGTTCGACGAGCGTGCCACTGATCGCGCTGCGCGCGTCGTGGTCGGCCGCGATGCGAAGGCGGCACCGCGGCTCGTTCGGGACGTCGTCGTCGGCAGCGTCGACGGCGTCGACCCCGGCGATCCCACGCATCGCGTCGACGAGCGCGTCGGTCGACGGGGCGGAGGCGGTGACGTCGACGAACTGGTTGCTCTGCTCGCGGACGAGTTCGTCGATCGCCGCGTTCGCGAGGATGCGGCCGCCGCGAATGATGATCACGCGCCCGCAGATCTGCTGCACCTCGGGCAGGATGTGCGTCGAGAGCAACACGGTGTGCTGTTCCGCGAGGCCGCGGATCATCTGGCGCGTCTCGCGGATCTCGACCGGGTCGAGGCCGACCGTCGGCTCGTCGAGGATCAGCACCTTCGGGTCGTGGATCAGTGTCGCTGCGAGGCCGACGCGCTGGCGAAAGCCCTTCGAGAGCGTGCTGATCGCCTTGCGGCGGCGCGGCGCGATGCGGCACGTCTCGAGCACGCGATCGATCGCCAGCGTGCGCTGCCGGGCGGGCACGTCCTTGAGTTGCGCCATGTAGCGGAGGTATTCCTCGACGCGCATGTCCGTGTAGAGCGGCACGCTCTCCGGCAGGTAGCCGAGGGCCTGCCGCACCTGCATCGACTGCGTGAAACAGTCGAAGCCGGCGACCCGCGCCGAACCCGAGGTGGGGGGCAGGTAGCACGCGAGAATGCGCATCGTCGTCGACTTGCCCGCGCCGTTGGCGCCGAGAAACCCGACGACGGTGTTGCCCTCGATGTCGAAGGACAGGTCTTCGATCGCGAGGAAGTCGCCATACGCCTTGGTCAGCCGATTGGCAGAGATCACCGGTGATTCTCCTTGGATACGCTCACGCAGGAAGCGCGGGAGACGCTGGCCGGCCGCTGCACGGGCCGACACCGCTGGGCTTGATACGGGCTACGGGCGCGATTCGCTGCCCCCGACCCGCGTCAATTTTGGCCCAAACCGCACAGGTGGCAAGGGCAGGCGTCGGCGTGGGACGGGGCGGGGTCGGCGCGACGATCGCGGGGGTGGCTCGGCAGCGGCAGCGCGGAGCAAAAGGGCGAGCCGAAGGGATGAAATGATAGGTAAAACGGGTCGATTGGGGTAGCGGAGGGTCCCCTCGGCCGCCCGGATTCGTCGCTTGTCGCCGGCGTGCGAACCCCTTCACACGCCAGCGCCCCTCTCGGGGTCGGTCGCTGATATAGCCGCGCCGAACCGGGCTGTCAAGCCCGGTCGGGTCCGACTACTTCGGCTTGTCGTCCGGATCCGGCTGCTTCTTGTCGCCGCCTGCGGCCGAATCGTCCTTCTTCTCTTTCTTCGGCGCGTACATCTCGATCGGCAGGGTGACGGCCGTGACCCAGGAGTAGAGCTGGGTCGGATCGCTCGGCTGGTTATCCTGCCGCAGGGCGAACAGCGTCGGTTCCGCCTTGCCGGTGAAGAGCACCTTGCCGTTGACCTCGATCGTGATGTCCTTGTCGAGGTCGAGCAGCTTGTGGCTCAAGCGGAAGACGAGTTGGGTGAGGCGGTGCGTCTTGACCGCGATGCGGTTCTTCGCGCGGTCGATCGTCGCCGTGAATGTCGGCGGCTTCTTCGCGGCCTCGCCCTCGAGCGTGCTCGCCTCGACCTCGCCGCTGCTGCCCGACGCGAGCCAGTACGACCGGCGCGTATGGGTTTCCTTGATGCTCCAGTCGAGCGACGTCGGGTAGGCGTCACGGCGCTTCTCGAGGAAGGCGGCGAGGGCCGCGTCCATCTGCATGAACGACTCGCGCTCCTTGCGCGAACGCGGGGCTTCGTTGAGCTTCACGACCGTGACGTCGGTGCACCCCGCGGCCTTCAGTTTGGCCGCGACCTCGTCGGCCTTCGCCGGGTCGAGATCGGCTTCCGGCACGCCGACCAGCAGGACCTTCGCGTTCTTGAAGTCCTCGAAGCGCGTTTCCGCCGGCGGCAGCGCGCCGCGGATGATCACGCCGGCGAACATCGTGCCGAGCTGGGAATAGAGGCGCCACACGTCCACCGCCGCGTCGCCGTAGCCGTCGAGGAAGATCGCGTTGCGATCGAGCAGGTAGTCCTCGGCCACGAAGGCGCCGAGGACCCCGAAGGAGCGGTAGAGCTTGCTCCGTTTGCTCCACGCGAACGCGCCGGGGCTGTCGCTTTCCTTCTTCGATTTGCCGAAACCCGGGGCCTCGGGGGCGAAGAGCAGCGCGCGCTCCTGAACGTCCTTGGACTCGTAGAACTCCCGAAGGAAGCCCTTCGCGTCCATCTTGCCGTCGAGCGGGTGAAGGCAGATCACCGACGCGACCGGCTCTTTGCCGCGGTAGTCCTTCGGGGCGATCGTGTGGTAGATGACTTCGGCCTGGCGGCCGAGCGCGAGGGGCACCTCGACATTCACGTTGAGCTTGCGCCCGGCCCGGCCGCCGCGCTTCTTCAGCTTCGGGTGCGTGTAGACGCGGGTCCAGGAGTCGACCGCCTTGATCGGGTCGCGCCCGGACTCGCGGATGCCGTCGAGCGTCTTCTCGATCGACGAGCGGAGCCGCTCGCGCTGCTTCAGCTTGTCAGAGTCGAGCAGCTTGCCGATCTGTTGGGCGAGCTTCTCGACCTCGGCGTCGGTGAAGGCGTTGGGGTTCTTCGCCGGCTGCTCCGCGGGGGCGGCACCGTCCTGCGCGGGCGTGAGCGCGGCGGTGATGAAGAGCGTGGCAATCAGGGCGACGAGCGGTTTTCTCATGGATCTTCCCGTTCGGGGAGCCGCCGGGGGCGGATGGCGGGGCGGCTGGGACCTCGTGCGTTTCTTCCGTGGGTACCACTTTACCAGAGTCGCTTTCGAGCCGAAACGACCAGAGGGAGAGCGTCGGCGCGGCCGGCGATCGGACGACTCCGGGTGCCCGCGCGATTCGCGGGCGCGCTTGACGGGGGCGGAGCCGGTTGGCTAACTCCCTGTAATTGAGGCGCTTACCCGCGTCTCGTCGCTCTCCTACCCGGGCGGACAGGACGCGTACCCCGCATGTGGCGATACCTCGGTCTCTCGTTGATCACCTGCAGCATGCTGCTGCTGCAGCTCTACGCGACGCGGGTGTTCACGGTGCTGTTCCACTCGAGCTTCGCGTTCCTCGCGATCTCCCTCGCGTTTCTCGGCCTCGGGTCGGCCGGCGTCTTCACCTACGTGCGTGCGTCATGGTTCCCGGCCGAGCGCGCCGCGCAGCGCGTCGCACTGTTCGGGCTGCTCTACTCGCTCGCCGTCGTCGGGGGCTTCGCGGTGCTGCTCGGCGTCGACGCGTGGCTGATGGAGGGGCTCCACGGTCGCCACCTCGGGTTGTCCGACTCGGTGAAGCGCGTCGCGAGCGCCGGGGCGCTGCTGCTGCCCGCGTTCTTCTGCGCGGGCGTCGTCCTGTCGGTGCTGTTCCGCCACCACGTGCGCGACGTCAGCCGTCTCTACTTCGCCGACCTGGCGGGGGCCGGCATCGGCTGTCTGCTCGTGTTGCCGCTGTTGAGCTGGGTCGGCGGCGATTCGGCGGTCTTCGTGATCGGTGCGCTCGCCGCGGCGGGCACCGTCGCGCTGGCGGCGACCGCGCGGGCCCGGGGCGTCGCGATGCTCGCATCGCTACTCGCCGTCGGATTCCTCGCGCTGACCGTCGTCAACGACGGCGCCGGCTTCGTCCAGGTTCGCTCGTACTCGACGAACACCGTCGACGAGAAGGACCAGCGCCAGTTCGAGAAGGCGCCCAAGGGCGACGAGCTCTACTCGGCGTGGAACAGCTACAGCCGGATCGGCATCTTCGAGACCCACGGCGGGCGCAACTACTACGTGCGCATCGACTCGAGCTGCCAGACGTCGATTCCGATCCGCACCGAAGAGACGATCGCCGCGCGCTCCGAGGAGATCTCGTTCGAGCGGCTGCCGTATCTGCTCGATCGACACGACAGCTACCTCGAGATCGGCGCCGGTGGCGGCGAGGGGATGCTGACCGCGGACATGTTCGGCGCGAAGCGAATCGTCGGTGTCGAGATCAACGACATCACGGTGGACGGCGCGACGCGGATCTTCCGCGACGAGAGCCGGATGTACGAGCTCTTCGATCGCCCGAACGTCGACTACGTCAACGACGAGGGGCGGAGCTTCGTCACGCAGTCCGACGAGCGGTTCGATACGCTGACGATCACGTTCATCCAGACCGGCTCGGCGTCGGGCGCGACCGCGTTCGCGCTGTCGGAGGCGAACCTGTTCACGGTCGAGGCGTTCGAGGAGTTCACGGACAAGCTCAGCGACAACGGCCTCTTCTACGTGTATCGCCACGGCGGCAACCAGATGCTGCGGCTGATCTCGATCATGCGCGAGGTCTACCATCGTCGCGGCATCGACGACCTGAAGCCGCACCTGTTCATCGCGAAGGATCGCGAGCTGAACCACGCGGTGATGATGGCGAGCCTGAAGCCGTTCGGCGACGACGAGATCGCGAAGCTCGAGCGCGAGTCGCGCAAGATGAACCTGAAGGTGCTCTACTCGCCGGGGCCGTGGAACGACGGCAAGGCACCGAACGACCTCATCGAGCAGGTGCGCGCGCTCCGCGACAGCGGCGAGTACGGCTGGGCGTCGCTGAGCAAGGTCTACGGCGAGCAACATCGCTCCGACGACGTGCAGCCGATCGAGCACACCTACGTGCACGCGGCCGACCCCGACGCGTTCGTGCGCGACTACTTCCTCGACATCTCCGCGACGACCGACGATCGCCCCTACTTCTTCTTCTTCAACCTCAATCGCCTCGGTGACCTGCCGATGGCGTTCCAGGGCGAAGCGCGGGAGTTCCTCGGCGGCATCGTCGTGCTGTTGTTCTACTTGATGGTCGGGTTCACCGGGCTCGTGTTCGCGCTGATCCTGCTGCCGCTGTTCTTCTCGGGTGCGGGCGCCCTTCGCGGTGGCGGACGTCTGGCGTTCCTCGCCTACTTCGCGATCCTCGGGATCTCGTACATCTCGATCGAGGTGTCCTTCATCCAGCGCTTCACGCTGTTCCTCGGCCACCCGATCTACGCGGTGTCGGTCGTGCTGATGGCGTTTCTCGTGTGCACGGGCATCGGCAGCTACTTCTCCGATCGCCTCGTCGCCGGCGGCGTCATCACGTTGCCGCGCACGCTCGTCGTGCTGATCGCGCTGCTGCTCGGCTACAACTGGCTCCTGCCGACGGTCTTTCACTCCGATCTGATCGGGCTGGCCGTCGTGTGGAAGGTCGTGATCTCGACCGCGCTGATCTTCCCGCTCGCATTCCTGATGGGGATTCTGTTCCCGCAGGGATTGCGGCGTGTGGAGCGGCAGGACGCCGGGCTCGTGCCGTGGGTGTGGGGTGCGAACAGCGCGACGTCGGTCGTCGGCAGCATCTTCTCGCTGATCCTCGCGATCCATGCCGGCTTCACGGCGGTCGTCTGGTTCTGCGTCGCGCTCTACGTCGTCGCGCTCCTCGTGTTGACGCATCGCGCGTGGCGAACGGCGTGAACGTCCCGGAGCGGCTCGCGCGCGAATGGCTCGCGACGCGCCGCTCGTCCACGCCGGTCGCGACTGCGGTCGACCCGCGCGACCCGATGTGGCGCGTGATCGAACAGCAGCCGGCCACCGCTCCGGAGGTGCGTCGCGTCGAGTATCTCCGGGCCGGGGCAGAGGCGGCCGATGCGGTGCTCGGTGCGCTCGCGCGGGCGCGGATCGATGCCGCGGGCGCGCGTGTCCTCGACTTCGGGTGCGGCTACGGTCGCGTGACGCGCCACCTCGTCGGCCGCATCGGCGTCGTCGAGGCGTGCGACGTCGATGCGGATGCCGTCGCGTTCGTGCGCGATACGCTCGGCGTCGAGGCGCGCGTGATCGGCACCGAACCGAGGACGCCCGGGCGCTACGACGCGGTCGTCTGCACGAGCGTCCTGAATCACTTCCCCGAGGCGCGCTTCGACGCGTGGGTCGCCGCGCTCGCGCCGGCGGTCGCCGATGGAGGCGTGCTCGTGTTCAGCACGCACGACCCGGCGTCCCTGGCGGGCGTCGCGACCGACGGTGACTACACGTTCGTCCGGCAGCCCGGTGGGCACGGGGCCGGCGCCGACGACTACGGCACCGCGCTCGTCGCTCCGGCGCGCGTCGTCGAGCGGCTGCGGTCGACCGGGCTCGCGTCGATCGATCGACGCGCCCGCGGGCTGTGGTTCCTGCAAGACCTGTGGCTCGCGACCGATCGTCCGCTCCGCCGCGACGTGTGGCGCGACCCGACCGCGGTGCGCGGGCGCATCGACCGCGTGCGGATCGACGCCGACGGCGCGCTCGTCGCCGAGGGGTGGGCGGCGTCGCTCGACGCGGGCGCGTTCCGCGGCGTCGAGCTGCGACGCGATGCGCCGGACGGACCCGTCGTCGGTGCGATCGAGGCGGGGTTGCCGTCGCCGGGGCAGGCGGCGTTTCACGGTCGCGACGACTTCGCCAACGCCGGGTGGCGCGTGAGCGGCACGGTCGACGGGCCGGTCGATGCGCTGTGGCTCGTCGCGACGGATCGTGCGCGCGGCATCGCGTTGGACGTGCGCTGGCTGGGGCGTGCGGCGGGTGCGACGGCGGTGAGCGAGTGAGCGCGCGCGCAGCGGCCGTCGCCGTGTGCGCGCGCCTCCGCGCCGACGGCCACGAGGCGCTCTTCGCCGGCGGCTGCGTGCGCGACGAGTTGCTCGGGGTCGAGCCGGTCGACTACGACGTGGCGACCTCGGCGCGCCCCGAGCGGGTGCTCGAACTCTGGCCGAACGCGCATGCGGTCGGGATCGCGTTCGGTGTCGTCGTGGTCGCAGAGGGCGGCCACGATGTCGAGGTCGCGACGTTCCGCAGCGACGACGCATACGTCGACGGTCGGCGGCCGGTCTCGGTGACCTACGGCTCGGCGCGTGCCGACGCCGAGCGCCGCGACTTCACGATCAACGCGATGTTCCTCGACCCGACGACCGACCGCGTGATCGACTACGTCGATGGTCGCGACGACCTCACCGCATGGCGACTTCGCACTGTCGGCGATCCGGTCGCGCGGTTCACCGAGGACAAGCTGCGGGTGTTGCGCGCGGTGCGATTCGCGGCGCACTACGGGCTCGACGTCGATCCGACGCTGGTCGCGGCGGCGCGCTCGCTCGCGCCGGAACTGGGCGTCGTGTCGGCCGAACGGATCACCGCCGAGCTGGCGCGGATGTGGACCGGCGGTGCGCCGGCGCGCGCCGCGGCACTACTCGTGGCATGGGACGTCCTCCCGGTCGTGTTCCCCGAAGCGGTGGGCGACGACGAACTCGCCGCACGGCTCGCAGCCCTCTCGCCGCGTCCGGATGCGGTGCTCGGATGGGCCGCCGCGTCGTGGCGCGCTGGCGACGACGCGCTCGATCGCTTCCGCCTGTCGAACGCCGTCCGCGCGGCGATCCGGTCGATCCACGATCTCGCGCGTGCAATGCCCGACTTCCCCGCTGCGAGCGTCGCGACGCGGAAGCGCATCGTCCGCGACCCGCACGTGGACGCCGCGCTCCGCCTCGCGCGTTCGACGGGAACGGAGACCTCGACGATCGACCGCGTCGTGCGGGCGAAGAAGACGTGGGACGACGTCGACCTGCACCCGCCGCGCTTCCTCGACGGCGACGCGATCGCCGCGCTCGGTGTGGCGCGTGGACCCGCGATCGGGCGCGCGCTCGACGCGCTGGAGACCGAAGCGCTCGAAGGCCGCGTGCCCGACCGCGCCGCGGCCGAAGCGTTCGTGCGTCGTCTCGTCGCGGACAGCTGAGCGGACGACGCTGATCGCAATCTCGGTCTCCGGATCGAGAGCTTTCGGGGGCCTCCCCCTCCGCCCTGTCCCCGCCGACATCGATCCAAGCCGCAAGGGTGCGATCGACGTCGACGGTGACAGGGCTTCGGGGAAGGTGGCCGGGGCCCCGTTGGGTTTGGATGCGCTTCGCGCGCGGATTGTGCACCACGCAGGCGGCATGTTTGCGTTTGGCGGCTTCATCTTGCACCCATGCACCCGTGAAGCACCGACATCGACGCCGATCGGGTGCAGAATCGCCTCGCCAAACGCACGCATCGCGAAAACCGGTGCAGAACTAGCCCGCCAAGCGCAACGATCGAGCACGCGGCAGCTCGCTGACGCGAAACGGGACAAGATGGGCGCAGCGAGCGGTCGCTGGCGCGGATCTGACGCGGAATGGGACAAATCCGGCGCAGCGAGCGTTCGAACGCGACACGGGCCGCGACGGCGGCCCGTGTTCGTGAGTCGTTCGTGGGGGCTTACAGCGTGCTGAAGTAGCGGTCCATCTCCCACGGGGAGACCTGCAGGCGGAAGTCGTCCCACTCGGCGTACTTCAGGTCGAGGTAGTTGTCGACGAGCGTCTCGCCGAGCGCTTCGCGGACGAACGCGCTCTCCTTCGTCGCGTCGAGCGCTTCCTTGAGGCTCGACGGCAGGCTGTTGATGCCGCGCTTGACGCGCTCCATCTCGGTGAGGTGGTAGAGGTTGTCCACCTGCGGGTCCTCGAGGTCGAGGTCGTCCTTGATGCCGCGCATGCCGGCCGCGAGCATCAGTGCGAACGCCGTGTAGGGGTTCGCCGACGGGTCCGGGCAGCGCAGCTCCATCCGGACGCTCTTCTCGGCACCCGGGTTGATCGCCGGCACACGGATCATCGCGCTGCGGTTCGACAGCGACCACGCGATGTAGGTCGGCGCCTCGTAGCCGGGCACGAGCCGCTTGTAGCTGTTGACCGTGGGCGCCCAGAAGCTCACCGACTCGCGCGCGTACTTCAACACGCCGGCGATGTAGCTCTTCGCGGCGCGCGACAGGCGGTGCTCGTCGTTGGCGTCGTAGAACGCGTTCTTGCCGTTCTTGAACAGCGACTGGTGCACGTGCATGCCGCTGCCGTTCTCACCGAAGATCGGCTTCGGCATGAACGTCGCGTAGATGCCGAGGTCGTGCGCGACCTGCTTCGTCACCGCCTTGTAGGTGATCGCGGCGTCGGCGATCTTCAGCGTCTGGTCGTAGCGCAGGTCGATCTCGTGCTGACCGCGCGCGACCTCGTGGTGGTGATACTCGCACGTGATGCCGAGCTCGGTCAGCGCCGAGATCACCTTCGTGCGCAGCGCGTTGCCGCGGTCGACCGGCGGGCCGGTGAAGTAGCCGCCCGCGTCGTGCGGCGTCGGATCGTCGATGCTCTTGAACGCGAAGAACTCGAGCTCCGGTCCCATGTAGGACTCGTATCCGTCCGCGCGGATCGACTCGACGAGCTTCTTCAGGATGCCGCGCGTGTCGCGCTTGTAGACCGAGCCGTCCGGCCGGCAGATGTCGACGAAGATGCGCGCCTCGCGCGGCGAGCCCTCGGACTTCGGCATCAGCGCGAACGTCGGGAGGTCGCACTTCGCCATCAGGTCGCTCTCTTCGATCGCGTTGAAGCCCGAGATCGAGCTCCCGTCGAAGTGCATGCCGTCGTCGAGGCTGCGCGTCATCTCGTTGGGCGTGATCGCGAAGCCCTTCAAGTGGCCGTCGATGTCGACGAACCAGTGCCAGATGGTCTCGACGTCGTTGTCCTTGATCGACTTGAGGATGCTCTCTTTGGTGTGGCTGTCGCTCATGGCCTGAACCTTCGGTATGGCCGTGGTGCTGGTCCCGGATGGGGATGCAGCGAGCCCCGGGGGGTGGATAGGGTGACGTGTCGGGGACCGCCCTCGTGCGTCCCTCGCCGTCTTCGAGATGTTAGCGCACGGGGGCCGGCCGCATCCAGGTGCCGGTCGCACCTGCGTGAAGTTTCCGGCGTCGGGGGGTTGGAGCGCGTCGCGACGACCGCTATAAAACGATCGCGCGGTCACGGTTGCGTTCACGATCGGGCCGGGTGCGGGAAGGCGACTTCGCGATGAAGAACTACAAAGCGTGGGTCAAGGACGAGGGACGACGCTTCCTCGCCGCGGTCCGGGACGACTTCGAGGCCGACGGCGACGAGCACGGTGGCGCGTCCGATCGGCCCAACCTCGTCCGTTGGGCGGAGGAGCGCGGCCGGCTCTCCGCGCACGCGCAGGAGGTCGCGAAGCGGTGGAGTCTGGCGGACGTGCAGTTCGTCAACAGCAACTCGCCGAGTCGTGAGCCCCAGGCGGTGGGCAAGGGCCAGGCGCTCGACGCGTTCGTGCGCGACCTCGCGCGCGTGGTCAAGCAGGCGAGCAAGCGCTCACGCTGACGCGTCGGCGGTCCGGTGGGTCCGGATCGCCTCGTCGAGCGCCAGCCAGTCGTCGCGGCCGTCGCGGTCGAACGCGAGCGCCGATGCGCGATGCCCCGCGTCGCCGAGTGCGATCAGCGCCGCGGCGACGGTCCGCGGGGCGCACCGCAGTCGTGCGAGGATGTCCGCGTGCCCGGGCGACTGACCGGTGATGCGGACATCGCGACGCTTGCCCAGCTCCGCGCGGATCGCCTGGACGCCCGCCTGTAGCGCGTCGTAACCCGGCGCGGGTCCGCCCGGCGCGACGAGCGACAGGTCGACCCGACCGAGGCGCCCGTCGACCGCCTTGCGCGCCTCACTGATCGCCCGCGCGAGTCGAGCGGTCGCCGCGGCGCGCGTCGGGTCCGCCCCGTGCGGTGCGTCGATCTCGATCGACGTCGCCCCGGCTCGGTAGGCCGCTTCGGCCCATGCGACCGCGTCCGGCGGCGGCGCGTCGAGGTCGAGCGGTGCGTCCGGCGTCAACACGAACGGCATCGGCCGGTCTGGTGCGGTGCGGCGCAACTCGGGCAGCACCGTCAGCTGCGCCTCGCGGCCGAGCGCGGGAATCGCGAGCGCGGCCCCGTCCGCCGCGAGCCGTCGGCGTAGCGTCCGCAGCAGCTCGGGAAACGCGGGATGCCGCTCGATTGCCGGGCCGTCGAGCCGCACGCGCTCGAACCCGGTCGCGGCGAGCCCGGCATCGACGAGGTCGAGCACCGTGGCTGCGGATCGGTAGCGGATGGGTGCGTCGGGCGTCGCGCGCGACACTTCGACGCACCACTCCGGCTCGGTCGGCGCGACCGCGGGCACGATCGCCGCCGTCGGGTGGAACGCGCGGTCGAGGTCGAGTGCGACCGCGTCCGGCACCGGCCACTCGATCCCGTCGGTGTGCGGTGCCCCGTCGGCCTCGTGCAGTGCGGGGACCCACGCCCCGTCGGTGATCCGGGCGACCTCGGTCAGCGCCGCGATGCGGTCGAGCCCGGCCGCGCGTGCGGCGAGCCACCGGTCGGCGAGGATCGCGACCGCGTCCTCCGGCTCACCGCGCACGATCACGTCGACGAGGTCGGCGATCGCGTTCGGCGTCGCGGCGAACGGCCCGGAGGCGACGACGAGCGGCGCGTTCTCGGAGCGCGCCGCGGCGAGCGGAGCGATGCCGATCTGGCCGAGGAGCGCCGGCACGTTCTGCACGGCCGGGGTGTCCGGGAGCACGACGTGCAGGACGTCCACGGCAGCTGCCGGCGAACGCGACTCGAGCGTGAACGCGCCGAGATCGTGCTCGCGCAGCAGTCGCTCGAGGTCCTCCGCGACGAGGAAGACGCGCTCCGCGGTGACGCCCGGCAGTGCCGCCCAGCGGCGGTATAGACGTTCGACGTGGACGTCGCGGGTCGCGACCTCGTAGACGTCGGGGTGTGCGACCGCGACGCGAAGCCGGGCGTCGACGCTCGGCTCGTGTGCGTTGACTTCGCCACCGGCGTAGCGGGCGGGATGACGGACCTGACGCAGCAGCGCGTCGATGCACATCGCGAAAGACCTTCCCTGCTCGTTCGCGCGAGCCCGTGCCGATACGAGAAGACGGCGAACCGGGCGTTCCGGGGGCGGGAAGGAAAACACATGGACGAAGCGTCGTCCACCGCGTTGCGCGCGCGCGACGAACAGTCGTGGCGCGGTGCGCTCGACGGCGCGCCTCGCGCGTGGGCTCAGCTCGTCCGGCCACACGGCGCCACCGTCTACGGCGCGCTGGCGTTTCTGTTCGGCGACGGCCCTACCGCCCGTTCCGCGTTCAAGACGGCGATCGGGGCCGGGTTCGCGCGCCTTCGCGACCGGCCGGAAGCGCTGCCGTTGCCGGCCTGGCTCGTCGCGCTCGGCCGCGAGGGCGATGGCGCCGTCAAGGGCGGTGCGGTGCTCGGGCAACTCGAGGAGTCGCTCGCCCGATGGCCCCGCTCGGCCGCGCAGGTGATGCGGATGATCGCCGCACTGCCGCCGAGGGCCCGCGCCGCGGCCTACCTGCGTTGGGCCGGCGGGCTGCGCGTCGACGCGATCGCCGCCGCGATCGACGAGCCGCCGGAACTCGTGTCGACGTCGCTGTTTCACGCGGTCAACTGCCTGCACCGACGCCGGCGGCTCGCCGGCTCTCGGGCGACGGGCGGCGCCGCGCACGTGCTCGCGTTCGGGCCCGAGTGCCGCAGCGCGCGCGCAGCGTTCTTCCTGTATCGCGACGGCGCGCTGGACGGAGCGCGGCAGGCGGATGTCCGCGATCACTTCGCGACCTGCCAGGCGTGCCTCGACGCGGAGGCGCGCCTGCAACAAAACGCGGCCGAGATCGCCGGCACCCTGGCGAGCCTCCGCTGGCCCGGCCTCGACCTCGAACTGCACGCCGCGTTCTCCGCGCTCCGACGGTGGGGGCTGTGGCGCCGCCTCTATCGACGCACGATGGACTCGTTGACGTAGCCGCACGACGACCGCCGGTCGGCCATCTCCGATCGGGACCGAAGAAAACCGCGCGTCGTGTCGATAGGACCGGTGGACGGATCCTGCGATGCGTCTCGAATTCAGACGGATCCGGAAACGGAGTGCTCGAATGTTCATCTATCGCGCCGGACTGATCGTCGGCCTCGTCACGTTGCTCGCCGCGCCGTCGCTGGCGCAGGACCGCCCGTGGGAGCGGCCGTGGGAGTCGGTGCCCGCGCTCGAGAAGGTACGCGAGATCGTCGGCAAGTCGCAGCCGAAGTGGGCGAAGGTCAACTACAAGCTCGAGATCACGCTCGGCAACAAGCGCAAGATCGTCGGCATCGCCAAGGGCGGCCGTCTGTTCGAGAAGATCGTGCTGACCGCGAAGAAGCTCACCGAGTACGAGACCAAGCTCAAGCGGGAGTACGACATCGAGGCGTCGCGCGGGATGTCGCACGTCTTCGCCTCCGCCAAGCCGTCCGACGCGGGCGTCGGCATCCGGCTGTGGCACCACGACTCGACCGGCTCGTATCTGTTCATCCTCTACCGCGACATCGCGACCGTGAAGCGCGTGCGGGTGATCACGCCCGCGGAGCTGCGAGAACTCGACGAGGCCGCGGCGCGCCGGATGTCGTCGGACAAGGACGCGATCCAGCGCCGCTGGGAGGCGTATCGCCAGAAGCAGCGCGAGGCGTTCAAGCAGCGCCTCGAGGCGCGCAAGGCCGCGAAGAAGGCGCCCGATGGCGAGAAGCCGGCTGACGGCGAAGCAGCACCGGTCGAAGACGAGGCCGCCAAAGCGATCTTCGAACGGTATCATCCGTCCAAGGGTTGGACCCCGGGCCGCAAGCGCGTGATCGAGTGGCGTCGCTGGACCGTCGGAGCCTTCCCGACCGCCGACGAGAAGGCGTGGCTCGACAACTACGACGCGTGGAAGAAGGCCTACGACAAGTGGCTGAAGACGGTCAGCAGCGAAGAGGGCGACAAGGCGAAGAAGGACCAGCCGTCGCCGTCCGAGCCGAAAAAGTCCGAACCGGCCGAACCGGCGAAGTAGGCTCGAACGCCCCGCGTCGGGGCCTCACACCGGACGACCTGCCCTCGTGGGTCAGCGCACCGCTGTCGCTTCCGTATCGCTTCGCGGTGTCGGTGCGCAACCGCCTCTACGACGTCGGCGTGTGCCGCACGCACGCGCTGCCGATTCCCGCGATCTGCGTCGGCAATCTCACCGCCGGCGGGACCGGCAAGACACCGACCGTCGCGTGGGTGGCCGATCACCTGCGCTCGCGCGAACGGCGGGTCGCCGTCATCCGCCGCGGGTATCGCCGCGGCGACGGCGACGGCCCGAGCGACGAGACGATGCTCCTGCGCGAGCGGCTCGGTGGGATCGATGTGATCGAGTCGCCCGATCGCGTCGCCGGCGCCCGCGATGCCGCGTCGCGCGGCGCCGACGTGATCGTGCTCGACGACGGGTTCCAGCATCGTCGCGCCGGGCGTGACCTCGACCTCGTGCTCGTCGACGCGAGCGATCCGTTCGGCGGGGGGCACCTCCTGCCGTGGGGCTACCTGCGCGAGCCGATCGACGCGTTGCGTCGGGCCGGCGCGATCGTCGTCACGCGCGCCGATCAGGTGTCGAGCGAGGCGCGCGACCGGCTGATCGCGACGCTCGAGCGCCGGGCGCCGTCGACCCCGATCGCGCAGGCGGTGCACGCGCCGCGCCGGCTGGTCGAGGTCGCACCGGGCGGCAAGACACGACGCCACCCGCTGCTCGATCTGGTCGGGCGCGAGGTCCGCGCGTTTTCCGGCGTCGGTCGACCGACCGCGTTTCGGCGGACGCTCGAGGATCTCGGGGCGACCGTCGTGGACGAGGCACACTTCCCGGACCACCACGACTACTCGGCGGCCGATCTCGCCGCGTTGCCCCGCGGAACTGCTCCGTGGATCACGACCGAGAAGGACTGGGTCAAGATCCGGGACCTCGACGGCGTGGACGTGCCCATCTGGTTCCTCGGCATCGACTTGGAGATCGTCGCCGGCCGCGACGCGCTGATCGCCCGCATCGACGCCGTCCTGGACGCATCGGCCGACGCCTGATCGTGCGTCACGTGTCCCTCGAATTGCCCTGAAGGAGGCCGGGCGGAATTCCGAAGGCTCTCCTGACCGGAGCGGATCCGGACGCCAGGGAAAGAGACCGCATGGACACGATGATCACGTTGGTCGATCCGAGTGGTGCGCGGAGTGACCATCGATTCACCGAAGAGCCGATTACGCTCGGCTCCGCGGTTGCGAATCACCTCGTGTGCGACGATGCCGCGATCGCTGCGCACCAGCTCATCGTCTTTCGCGACCGCGGCCGCTGGATGCTGCGCAACCTCGGTCCGGGCGCGCCGCTGACGTGCGCCGGTGCGCCGGTCGAGCCGGGCGCGAGCATCGCGTTGCCGGCCGAGTGCGAGTTGACGGTCGGCGCGTATTCGCTGCACTGGTATTCCGAGGCGCCTCCGGCCGGCATGCGGCGCGAGTTCGCCGGCGCCGTCGAGGTCGACGAGGCCGCAGCGGCCGAACCGGTCGAGGCCGCGCCGACCCCGGATCGCTCTGGTGTCGTCGTCTCCGGGTCGATCGACCCGAACGCGGACCACGACGACGCGCCCGACGGCGACGAGATGGATCCGGAGTTGCTCCGCCCGCGCACGCGTGTGCTCGCGACGAGCGACCCGGCGGTCACGGTTCGCCGGCCGACGGCATCGCCGACGTCGCCGTTGACGCGGTCCTCGACGTCCGCGATCCCGAGCCCGCCGCCGCTACGGCCCGAAGCATCGCCGCGCCGTTCGCGTCCGACGCGCCCCGCGCGCTTGCCGCTTCCGGAAGAGGACGCGGCCGCGCAGACGAGTAGCCGCGCGACCGTCGCGTTCAACGCGTTTCGGCGGATGCGCATCGGCCGGGTGCACCGCGTGGTCGTCGAGGTCGTCGATGCCGACGGCTTGCGGATCGTCCCGCACTTCCCCGGTTGTGCGGTGACGCCGACCGCGGCGCGTGTCGCCAGCCGCGGCAACGTCGTGTTCCACGTCACGCCCGTCGCGCCGGGTCGCCACGCCGACGGCGCGGTGGACCTCGTCGGCGGCGACGCCCGCCCGACCCGTTTCTCGCTGCCGTTCCGCGCGACGACGCGGGGCCCCGTGCGCGCCGCGCTCGGCGTGTCGGTCGCCGCGATCGCCGGGGCATGGGTGGCGCTCGGCACCGGCTGGGACGCGTTCGGACCCCTGCGTCAGGCGGCGGGCGACGCGTGGCCGGCTTCGCTCGACCGGGCGATCGCGCAGGCCGGCGGCTCGCCCGGCGTCTTCGCGGGCGTGTGTGTCCTCGGGCTCGTCGCGGCGTTCGTCGCGAATCTCGCGGCCCGTCCCAAAGCGGTCCGCATCAACGCGCAGTCGGTCTGACCGCGCGCGGGGTCGAGTCCGGCCCGGCCATCTGCTACCATTCTCCTCGGGCAGATCCCCGTCGGCTGCGCGGCAGTTCGGTGCCGCGAAGAGGAGAGCAGCGTTGCGTATTCAGATCGTTTCCGCGTTCGTCATCGTACTTCTCGCCCACGGCGCGATCGGGCAAACCGGCGTCGAGAAGTCGCGCTGGAAGGACATCGGCAAGGAAGTCCGGCGCGTCATGCAACGCGGCGACTACGAGACGCGCACCGCGCGAATCGCCAAGTTGGCCGAGGACCCGCACCCGCTCGCGGTTCGCATCATCGCGGACGGGCTCGCGATCTCGCACAAGCGCAGCAGCAAGAACCAGAAGGAACTCTCCGAGCTCCACGAGCGCAACGCCGACCTGCACAAGCGCCTGAAGATTCCGATCGTCCAGGAGAAGGGCGGGCGCACGAAGAACAAAGAGATCAACGCGAACATGGACCGCATCGATGCGCTCCGCAAGGAGGAGCGACTCGAGCGGAGGTTCCGCCGCGAGACGATGCGCGCGATCCAGAAGGTCGTCGCGCAGTTCGAGGAGGAAGAGCGGGCCGTCCTCGCGAAGGACCTGCTCGGCGAGTGGAAGCGCGCGAAAGGCGAGGCCCAGATCGCTGTGGTCGGCGTGCTCGCGCAGATTCCGCTGGAGCAGGCGACCGAGACCGCGCTGCAGATCGCGAAGTCGAACAAGAACCAGCTGCTGCGTCTCTCGGCGATCGACGGGCTGGGGCTGTCGGACCAGGACGCCGCGGCAAACGGGCTCGTCCCGTTCCTCAAGGACCCGCGCTGGCAGATCAAGGTCGCCGTCATCGACGCGCTGAAGACGCTGCGCCGGAAGATGACGATCCCGCATCTGATCGAGGCGATGGCGCGCGAGGAAGGGCGTGTGCGCGAGGACGTGCACGCGACGCTCAAGGAGCTGACGGGCGTTCAGAAAGCCGACAACCCGGCGGTCTGGACGAACTGGTGGAAGGCGAACCGCGACAAGGAAGTGATCGTCGCGAACAAGCGCGGCAAGCGCAATCGCGGACGCAACGCCGGTGCGCCGGCAGCGGGCGGGGGCGGCGGCACGTCGTTCTACGGCATCACGACGAAGTCGACCCACATCGTCTACATCCTCGATCACTCCGGCAGCATGGACTCGCCGGCCGGTGACGCGACGAAGACCGGCGGCGGGGGCCAGTCGGGCCTGACGAAGTTCGAGGTCGCGCGCAACGAGCTGCTGAAGTCGGTCGACAACCTGCCGGCGGATGCGACGTTCAACATCCTCTTCTACGCCGACGACTACACGGTCTTCCGCGACAAGATGGTCAAGGCGACGAAGTCCAACAAGCGCGCCGCGCACGACTATGTCGGCGGGATCACGCCGAAGGGGTCGACGAACATCTACGACACGCTCGAGCGGGCGTTTCAGATCGGCGGCCAGGGGGCGGTGGACCGCGCCTACAAGGTCGCGTTCGACACGATCTTCTTCCTCACGGACGGTTCGCCGACGTCGGGCAAGACCACCGACACCGAGGAGATCCTGTCGGAAGTGAAGCGCTGGAATCTCGCGAAGCGGATCAAGGTGCACGCCATCGGCATCGGCGCGCACAACGGACGGTTCCTGCAGAAACTCGCGGCGCAGACCGGCGGCAACTACGTGAAGCGGTAGTCACCGGTCGGGGCCGCGCGGGGAGGGACGCGCGATGCGGCTCGTGATGGCGGTGCTGTGCATCGGCCTGCGCATGCTGGCGTGGGGCGTCGCACTCGTGCCGCCCCGGCTCGGATACGCGTGCGTGCGCGCGGTTGCAGGGGGCGTGTACGCGATCGACGGCCCGCGGCGTCGGCGGGCGATGCGCAACGTCGCGGCGAGTTTCCCCGACCGCTCGCACGACGCGTGTGTGGCGATCGTCCGATCGGCCTATCGCAACCTGTTCTGCATCGGATACGAGTTCCTGATCAGCGGGTATCGCCTGCGTCCGGACACGCTCGACGACGTCGTGACGTTCGACGGGCTCGAGCACCTGCGCGGCATCGAGGACGGTGGCGGCACCGTGATGTTGACCGGGCACGTCGGCAACTGGGAGGTGCTCGGCCTCGCTGCGGGGCTCGCCGGGTTTCCGCTGTGCGCGGTCGCGCGGGGGGTCGACGACGCCGGCATCAACGGGCTGCTGCTGTCGCTCCGCGAACGTCACGGCCAGGAGATCATCAGCGCCAAGGGCGCGGTCGAGCGCGGCCGTGACGTGTTGCGCGCGGGAAAGCACCTCGCGTTCACGCCGGACCAGCACGCGCGGCGGAGCCGGATCTGGGTGCCGTTCTTCGGGACGCCGAACGCCTACATCAAGACGCCGGCGACCCTCGTGCGGCGACACGACGCGCCGTGCGCGGTCGGCTTCTGTCGTCGGGTCGGGTCGGGATTCCGGTTTCACGTGACGATCTACCCGCTGCACCGGCCCGACCACTCGCTGCCGGCGCGCGAGGACGTCGCGCGATTGACGCACGCGTACGTGCGGCGGCTGGAAGAATTCGTCCGAGCCCACCCCGGCGACTATCTCTGGATGCACAAGCTGTGGCGCACGCCGGTCGACGGCGAAGAACTCGTGCGAGAGGACGGGACCTATGTCCGACACGCAGCCTTTGGATCCGAGCGGACTCCGGCGGATTCCGATTCGCGAGCGGGCGAACCTCGTTCACCGCGGCCAGCTCGGTAGCATCGCGGGACCGGACGCGACGGTCGCGCGGTTCATCGAGCAACTGCCCGACGTGCTCGGCGCGCGGGCGTTGCGCACGCTGATCGATCGGATCGCGAGCGCGGTCGACGGGGGGCGGCGGGTCGGGATCGCGCTCGGCGCCCATACCGTGAAGACCGGCACCGTGCCGTTTCTGATCGACCTGATGGAGCGCGGCATCGTGCAGTGCGTGTCGATGAACGGCGCCACCGCGATTCACGACCTCGAGATGGCGCTGCAGGGCGAGACGTCGGAGGACGTCAAGGCGGGCCTCGCGGATGGTTCGTTCGGGATGGCCGAGGAGACGTTCGAGCACTACAACGCCGCGTATCGCGCCGGCGCCGCGGGCGGCGGACTGGGGCGCGCCCTCGGGCGTCGGATCCTCGACGACTCGGCGTTCCCGCACAAGGAGCTGAGCCTCGTCGCGGCCGCGGCGCGGCTCGACGTCACGCTGACGGTGCACGTCGGTGTCGGCACCGACATCGTCCACATGCATCCCGGCGTCGACGCCGAGGCGATGGGGCGCGCGAGCTACACCGACTTCCTCAAGCTCGCCGAGTGGGTGCGCGGCCTCGAAGGCGGCGTGTGGCTGAACGTCGGTTCGGCGGTGATCATGCCGGAGGTGTTCGTCAAAGCGCTCAACATGGCGCGCAACCTCGACGACGGCGCGCCGCGCGCGTTCACGGCCGCCAACCTCGACATGATCCGTCACTACCGCCCGCGCGTGAACGTCCTCGATCGTCCCACGGGCGGCGGCGGCATCGAAATCATCGGCCACCACGAGATCCTCGTGCCGCTCCTGCACGCCGGCGTCCTGGCCAAGCTCGCCGCGTCGTAAGCCGGGCCCGAATGACCGTAGAGCGGCCATTCGAGGCGCCTGAAGTCCTCAAGCCCCTCGAGTGACCGCTCTGCGGTCATTCGACAAGCCGACGAGTCGCGGGTCGGTCGCGCTTGTCGACGCCCGCGATCGGTTTGCCGATCGTGATCGGCTCCCACATCGTGCGCCGTGAGCCGACGAGTCGTGTGACGTGGCCGAGCGTGCGTGCGAGTCGCGCGCGGGCAAGACGGGGATCGAGGAGCTCCACCACGACGTGGACGTGATTCGGCATCACGACGGCGATCAGCGGGGGTGGCAGTGCACCGCGCAGCCCTGCCCAGAGACGGGGGGCGATCGGCCTTTCGTCGAGGCGGGGCGCACCGGGGCGCGCGCGGGCGGCGAGGTGGTAGACGCGGTCCGTCACGCACAGGAAGACGAGCGGAGGCGCCGGGTGTTACGCCGATTCGGCGTCGCTGTCGTCGGGGCGCATGCGTTCGGTCAGTTTGCGCAGGGCGCGGACGGCGCGGACGCTGGCAGCATTCGCGGTGATGCCGAGCACTTGGCCGGCCTCCGTGCTCGAGAGGTTCTCGAAGTAGCGGAGCGCGAGAATCTCGCGGTCGGTCTCGTCCATCGATTCGATCACGGCCAGCAGACGAAGCCGATCTTCCTCCCGTGCGACAGCGCGAGTCGGGCTCGTCGCGGAGTCCAGGAGCAGGTTCGCGAATACGACCGAACTGACGCCGGGAACGCCGCTCGCGAGGTGGTGGTCGCGGCGCGCATCGCGCTTCGCGGTGCCGAGGTGCATGCGCTCCAGCTGCTTGAGCTTCTGTGCGGTCAGGAAGCGGAGCCAGAGGAAAAACGAGTGATCGTGCCGCGGGCGGTAGTCGTCGATGCGGGCCGTCGCCTCGACCAGCGCCTCCTGCACGACGTCGGACCCATCGACGCGCGCCCGCAGTTTCGGGTCCATCCGGATGTCGACCATGCGACGGAGCCGACGCCTGTAGCCCTGCAGCAGATCACCGAGCGGCCGATTGTCGCCGGTGCGGGCGGCGCGAATCGCGGCGTCGACGTCCCGCTCGTGCTCGGCGTTCATCCGGACTCCCTTCGCCGGTCGATCGTAACATGGCGGAGCCGAGAGAACTCGGCTCCGCCGGCGGACCATCCGCACCGTTTCACTTGATGATCTTGAAGCACTCCGGCTCGGTGATGAACGCGATGCCGTTCGGCGCCGCCTTGTCGAGCACGAGGAGCACCATGTGTGTCAGGAAGCGCGTACCGGCGGGGAGGTTCAGGCCGGTCAGGTCGATCGTCCCGGTCGCCGCGCCGTTGGCGTCGAGCACCATCGGGCCCGGGTTGAACACCGACGGGATCAGGTTGTAGGCGGTCGCCCAGGCGAGCACGTCCGGGTTGATCATGATGCGCCGGGAGTCGATCGAGACGCCTGGCCAGTAGCCCGACGCGCCCGCGATCAGCGCGTAGTTCTTCCCCCCGTAGGTCGGCGCGCTGAGCTTGATGTCCCACGTGCACACACCGGTCTTCACCGTCTGGATGTAGTTCGCCCGATCGTTGAACAGCACGCCGCTCGTTCGGAAGTAGTCGCTCGTGCCGAGGTAGATCTTCTTCTCGAGGACGTTGGTGTTCGTGACCGCCCAGCTGTTCTGCGGGTCGAGAGACAGGATCTTCGCGCTGATCGTGTCCTGGTTCGACTCGGTTCCGTAGACGAGCAGCTGGGGATTGGCCTGAGATTGGTTCTCGAACGCGCACCGGTTCGCGCCGGCCATCGTCGCGTACAAGTTGCCCAGCACGTCGATCGTCGTCAGCGTGGTGGGGCCCTGCGTCGGGTTGAAGCGAAGGAGCGGCACCCGGAAGCCGGTGCCGAAGGGGTGAAGGAAGTCGCCGGTCGACAGCTGCTGGACCCACTTGTTCGACTGGTCCGTGAAGAGCGCCTCGCTGCCGAGCGATTGCACCGTGGTCGAGATATTGTCGTTTGAGAGCCGGAGCGCGGTGACTGGTGAGCGTGCGAAGAAAGGCGAGGTCGAATACTCGAAGTAGACCACGTCGCCGGTCGTCGCGTCCTTCACGAGGTGCGCGGGACTCGGAACGGTTCGCAGCGTCGTGAACGCGCCCGAGCCATCGGCGAGATAGAGTCCGTTGTTCGACGCGATCAGGTAGTTGCCGTCTTGATCGACGATCACCCCGTGCGCGCCCTCGGTGTAGCCGGCTCCACCGAGTCCGGCGGTGGGCGTACCGAACGCCGTCGCGTCGCTGGCGATCGTCGTCACGGCGCCGGTCGTCGGGTCGTAGGCGAAGACACCGTGGTCCTGCAAGCCGCGCGTTCCGACCGTGCCGTGGACGATCGTCCGGTTGTCCGGCCCCATCACCGCCTGCGTCCAGCTCGCCGGGTTGTAGGTGGCGCTCGGCGTGAACAGCGTCGACCAGACGCCGTTCGTCGTACGATCCGCGACGTAGACGCCGGAGCGCGTGCGCGACGAATCCGGATTGTGGAATACGATGCCGCCGGGATGCGGTTGGGCGGGCGCGAGCAGCGCCGAGACGGTCAACAGTGCCAGGCACGTCAGTACGGACTTCATCCGTGAACTCCTCATGCAACGATTCGACGGGTCAACGAATCCGGCGCGACCCCGTCCGAGCGTCATGGACGGTCGATCGTCACCCCGCCCTCTACTGCGGAAACGTCGCGAGCGGTACACGCAAAAACCGACTTTCTTTGCGCGCTTGACCCGCCCCCGTGGAGCCGCGAAGATCGACTGCGATGAGTGATTCGGCGAGTGATCTGCGCGACGACCGATTGGGTGCGTTGCTCGAGGATTTCGAGGCGCGACGTCGTGCGGGCGAGCCCGTCGACATCGATGCACTCGTGTCCGAGCATCCCGATCTCGCCGACGAGGTGCGCGCACTCGTGCCGACGATCGACGCGTTGATCGCGCCGTCGATCGCTGCCCCGGCGGCCGGCGTGCTCCCGGACTTCGAGCGACTCGGGCCCTACCGACTCGTGCGCGAGATCGGGCGCGGCGGAATGGGGATCGTCTTCGAGGCCGAGGATGAACGGCTCGGTCGCCGTGTCGCGCTGAAGTTGCTGCCGCCGCAGTTCCAACTCGCGCCGACGTTCCTCGAACGCTTCAAGGTCGAGGTGAAAGCGGCCGCGACGCTGGCCCACGACCATATCGTCCCGGTCTACGAAGCCGGCGAAGACCGCGGCGTGCACTACTGTGCGATGCAACTCATCGACGGCCTGCCGCTCGACCAACTGATTCGTCGCGTCAAGGCGTGGCGCTCGGCTGCGGTCGACGAGACGGTGATCGAGCCGACGCTCGCGGATCTCGTCGACAGCGACGGGGCGTCACCCCTGCCGGCGGAAGCGTCGAACGGTTCGCCGACGACGCGCTCGCGACGGATGCTGTACTTTCGCAGCGTCGCGCGGCTGATGATGGATGTCTGCGAGGCCGTCGCGCATGCGCACACGGCGGGAACGCTCCACCGGGACTTGAAGCCCTCGAACCTCATCGTCGATCGCGTTGGCAAGGTGTGGGTCAGCGACTTCGGGCTCGCGAAGGTCGAGGGTGGCGGCAACCTGACACAGACCGGCGAGATGCTCGGTACGCTGCGCTACCTCGCGCCCGAGCGGCTGGAGGAGGGTGGCGGCTCGAGCAGCGCGAGCGGTGACATCTACGCGCTCGGACTGATCCTCTACGAACTGCTCACACTCGAGCCGGCATTCGGCGCCGTCGATCGTGCGGCACTCGTCCGCCAGGTCAGCGACGGTCGCGCTCGACGCCCGCGAAAGATCGACCCGGGGATTCCGCCCGACCTCGAGACGATCGCGCTGAAGGCGATGAGCCCGCTTCCGGCGGCGCGCTATCCGACCGCTGCCGCGATCGCGGACGACCTGCGTGCGTTCCTCGGCGCGCGTCCGATCGCCGCACGCCCGCCGAAACTCGGCTACCTGCTCCGGCTCGCGGTTCGGCGAAACCGGGTCGCGGCTGTCGCGGCGGGGTTCGCGATCTTCGTCGTCCTCGGGTCGGTCGCCGCGTACGTCGTCGCGCTGAACCGCACCGTACGGGTCGCGGAGAACGCGAAGACCGATGCGGAACGCGAACGCGACGAGGCGCAGTTCCGGTCGTATGCGTCCGAGATCACCGCGGCGAACATTGCGCTCGATCGCGGGGACAGTGCGCTGGCGCGGCAACATCTCGAACAGACTCCGGCCGAGCACCGTAACTGGGAGTGGCGATACCTCGCGAACAACCTGGACCGAAGTGCGCGGACGTTCCGCATCGACCGAGGCGGGGGGTCGTGGGGATACCAGCGGCGCGTCCACGTTCGCTACCACCCCGACGGCAAGCGCATCGTCGCGATCGCCGGTCATCACATCCGCGTCTGGGATGCTGCCACGGGGGCGTCGCTCGCGAAGGCGACACACCGGGGGCGGATCGAGTGGAGCAAGTTTCAGTGGGGGCCGCAGGGGCGCTGGTTTGCAGTCTACAGCAAGGACGAGCGGCAGGTGCTGATCTGGGACATTGACCCGCTGAAGATCGTCCGGCGCATTCCGGCCAGGGCGCGTTCGCTCGCGGTGAGCCCGGACGGTCGCTGGATCGCGACAGGACTCCTGGGCCGCGTTACGGTCCACGATGCGACGGACGGATCCGTGGAGGGCGAGTGGTTCCTCGACGACGGCTACTCGAGCGGTCTCGCGTTCACGCCGGATGGTGAGACGCTCTTGTGCCCGGTCGGAACGTCGCTACACCGCATCTCCCTCGACAGTGGCGAGGTTCGGCCGATCGAGTTCGGAAGACGGATGATGCTGGGTGGCATCGACGTCTCCGCCGACGGGAGCCGGGTCGCGGTGACGGCGAGCCACGGGACCGTCGTGGTCGCCCGACTTGCAGACGGGGCGATCGAGCACGTGCTCTCGGGTTCGGGGTCGGCCCGTGATTGCTCGATCAGCCCGGACGGAACCCGCGTGGCTGCGGCGGGCGGTGACGGGCTGCGGCTGTGGTCGCTCGGCCCGCGGTCAGCGCCCGAGCCCGTCCCGCTGATCGGCCACGGCCACCGGGTCTACAGCGTCTCGTTCCGGCCGGACGGGAACGCGCTGGTCACCGGCTCGCTCGACTTCGAGTTCAAGACGTGGATGCTCGATCGACAATCAAGTTCGATCCGCGCGCACCTCCGGCGCATCCGCCGGCTGCGCTGGAGCCCGGACCATCGCCGCATCATGACGTGGGGGGACGACCAGGTCCTGCGCGTGTGGGACTCGTCGACGCTTGCGCACGTGGCTGCGCGGCCGACTCGCTTGAACCGCGGACGAGCGCTCGCCTTCTCCCCCGGTGGCGACTCGTTGCTGACGTGCGACGAAGACGGAGTCGGCCTCGTCGTGTGCGATCCGCTGACGTTTGCCGTGCGACGCCACATCTCGACCCCCGACGAGCCGATCGGGATCATGTTCTCACTGCGTGGCGATCGCTTCGTCGTGACCGGGCCCGGTGCGTCGGTCGCACTCCACGAGTGGCCGAGCGGTTCACACGTGCGGTCTCTGGCGCTGGAGCCAGTCCGTGGGGCGCGGCGCAGACCGATCTGGCGATTCAACGCGGACGGCACGACGTTGGTCGCTGCATTCCGGCGGATCGTCCATACGATCGACGTCGCGTCGGGAGAGGTCACGCGGGTGGTAGGGCCGCTCGATGGACGGATCGTGAGCATGGCGGTTCTCGGCGACGAGCGAATCGCGACCGTCGGGAGCGACCGCTCGTTACGGGTGTGGGGTCTGAGCGACGGTCGGCTCGTCGGCGCGGTGCAGGATCTGCGCGAGATCCCGACCGCCATCAGCGCGAGCCCCGACGGAACGCGGTTGCTGGTGTCCTCGCAGAAGGGTCGCGTGACCCTGTGGGATACCGCGCGCCTCGAGCCCGTACTGACGCTTCGACCGTTTGGCGATCAGCGGTGGGTCTACGCGTCGTTCTCGCCCGACGGCACGCGGATCGTCGTTCGCGATCCGGGTGGGCGTCTTGCGATCCTCGACGCGCGGGATCGATCGGCGCGCGAGAGCGGCGCGGCACCGAAGGCGACTGACGAGCCGTGGGACCGCGACGGGATCGTCGAGCATGCGTGGCGGCTGGCGATGCGCCCCGACGCGGACGTGCGCGACTACCGAGCCGCCGAGAAGCGCGTCGACTGCGTGCGACGCCCTGGTGACTACATCACGCCGATGATCGTGATGCAGGCTCTGCGCTGTCGTGGTGGGTTCTACGCGACGCGCAAGCCCTCGCAGGACGACTCGCTCGCATCGCCGATCACGTCGGACGATCCGCGGTTCGAACAGACACGCCGTGCGTTCGTCGTGCTGCGGCAGGCCGCCTGGAAGCAGCCGGCGCGTGCGCGCAAGTGGCTCGGCTGGTTGCGCGAGCACATCGCTGAACACGGGTCGCACCTGCCGGCCGCGTTGATCGCCGAGGTCGAGGCGGCGGTCGGCGAGTAGCGCTACGCGGCCTCGCGTTTGTCGCGGTGGAAGACCGCGTAGACGACCGGGATCAGGAGCAGTGTGATCAGCGTCGATCCGGTGAGGCCACCGACGACGGCGCGGGCGAGCGGGGCCTGGGCGTCGGCGCCTTCGCCGATGCCGAGCGCGAGCGGGAGGAGGCCGAGCACGGTCGTCAGCGTCGTCATCAGGATCGGGCGCAGTCGGCGGCGGCCGGCCTCGGCCACTGCGTCGGCGGTCGCGCGGCCGTCGCGGCGCAGGCGCGTCGCCTGGTCGACGAGCAGGATCGCGTTGTTGACGACGATGCCGCCGAGCATGATGCACCCGACGTAGGACTGCACGTTGAGCGTCGTGTCGGTGAGGAAGAGCGTCACGAGCACGCCGATCGCCGCGAGCGGCACCGACATCATCACGACGAGCGGATCGCGCAGCGACTCGTACTGGCACGCGAGCACCATGTAGACGAGGAGCAATGCGAGCGCGAGGCTGACGATCAACTCGTCGAACGCGCGCTGCTGTTCCTCGTAGTTGCCGGTCACCGCGAGGTCGTAGCCCGGCGGGCGCGCGATCGCGCGGAGCTTCGCGTCCACGTCGGCGGCGACCGAGCCGAGGTCGCGCCCGGCGACGTTCGCCTCGACGCGGACGATGCGCTGCTGGTCCTTGCGGTCGATCAGCACCGGGCCGCGGCCGGTCTCGCTGTGCGCGACCTGGCGGAGCGCGATCTCTTCGCCGGTCGGCGTGCGCAACTGCAGGTCGAGGATCTCGTCGATCGAGCGGTGCTCGGCGTCGTGCAGTTGCACGAGGATGCGGTGCGCGTCGCCCTCGGTGCGGAACTCGCCCGCGAGGCGTCCGGCGACCGCGGTCTCGATCACGCGCGCGACGTCGCGTACCGTGAGCCCGAGCGCCGCGGCCTTGCGCCGGTCGATCCGGATCATCTCCTGCGGCGTGCCGCTCTTGCGCGTCGTGCGCGCGTCGGTGATGCCCGGCACCGTTTCGACCGCCGTGACGACGCGCTTGGCGAGCAGGTCGAGCGCGTCCAACTCGTAGCCGCGCACCTCGACCGTGAGGCCGTCCTCGGTGCCGAGCAGGCGCTCGAGGATGAACTGCCCCTGCGGTGCGCGCGTCCGGATCGTCATGCCGGGCACCTGCCCGGTGATCTTGCGGCGCAGCGTGTTCGCGATCTCGACGTTGCTCCGCGTGCGCTCGGTCGCCGGCGTGAGCGAGATCCGCAGCTCCGCCTCCGACGCGCCGTCCGGGTTGCGCCCGGATGCGCCCATGCTGACGACCGACGACACGGCTTCCGGCACCTGCGGCATCACGAGTTGCTCGAGGACGCGCGACTGCCGGTCGACGACGTCGAGCCGCGTGCCGACTTCCATCTCGCCGATCACCCGCACCTCGCCCTCGTCGCTCGGTGGCAGGAACTCGCTGCCGATCATCGGGACGAGCAGCAGGCTGCCACCGAGGGCCGCGGCGGAGAGCAGCACGGTCGCCCACGGGTGGCGGAGCACGAAGCGAACGATGCCGCGATACTCGTCTTCCATCCGGCGGAACACGCTGCCGGCCACGTCCGCGATGCGCGCGAAGACGCCGCCCGCGTCGGCCGCCCGCTCGCGGAGCAGGCGGGACGCGAGCATCGGGACGAGCGACAGCGACACGATCAGACTGCACACGAGCGCGAGCCCGATCACGTAGGCGAGTTCCTTGAACAGCAGGCCCGAGATGCCGCGGATGAACGCGAGCGGCAGGAAGACGACGAGCGTCGTGATCGTGCTGGCGACGATCGCCGGCGCGACCTCGGTGGCGCCCGCGATCGCCGCGACCCGCGGCGGCTCGTCCTCCTCGTCGCGGCGGCGGAAGATGTTCTCGAGCACGACGATCGAGCTGTCGACCATCATGCCGACGCCGAGCGCGAGGCCACCGAGCGTCATCAGGTTGAGCGTGAAGCCGGCGACGAACATCAGCGTGAACGTCGCGATCATCGACAGCGGAATCGCGAGCGCGATCACCGTCGTGCTCCGGACGCTGCGCAGGAAGAAGAGCAGCACGAACACCGCGAGCGCACCGCCGTAGAGCACCGAGTTCGCGACGTTGTCGATCGAGCGCTCGATGAAGCTGCCCTGGTTGATCGCGGACGTGATCTCGACCTGCGGGAAGTCGCGGTTGACGCGGTCGACCTCGGCGAGGATCGCGCTCGCGACCTCGACCGTGTTCGCGTCGGCCTCCTTGCGGATACCGAGGCGGAGCCCGGTCTTGCCGTTGATCCGGACGATCCGCGTGCGCTTGCGGTGGGAATCGACGACCTTCGCGATCTCGCCGATCGTCACCGGTGCGTCGGAGCGGACCGCGACGACGGTGTCGCGGATCTGGTCGGTGTCGTCGAACTCGGCCGGCGCGCGCAGCGTCACCTCGTAGCGTCCACGGTTGATCTGGCCCGCCGGCAAGTCGAGGTTCGCGCTCAGGATCGCGTCCAGCACGCCGTCGAGCGGGAGCTGAATCGCCTTGATTCGCTCCGGGAAGACCTCGATCCGGATCTCGCGCTCGTACTCGCCCCACATGTCGACCTGCGCGACGCCGGGGATGCGCGCGAAGCGGTAGCGCACCTGCTTGTCGATCACCGTCGTCAGCTCGACCGGGTCGAGGGTGCTGCCGACGCCGAGCACGACGACCGGGAAGCTCGCGATGTCGAACTTGCTGACGCGCGGGCGGTCGGCCTCTTCGGGCAGTTCGTCGGCCTCCTGCTCGAGGCGCGTCTGCACGTCGAGCGCGGCGATGTCGATGTCGGTGCCCCAGACGAACGAGACGGTGACGTTGCTGACGCCCTCGGCGGTGACGGACGTCAACTCGTCCACACCCGGCACCGTGCCGACGATCTCCTCGATCGTCTGCGTGACGGTGCGCTCCATCACCTCGGGGCTCGCGCCCTCGTAGTTCGTACGGATCGTCAGCGTCGGCGGCTCGATCGCCGGCAGCAGGTCGATGCGGAGCCGCATCAACGAGAACACACCGAGGATCACGACCGCGCACGCGACCATCGACGCGAAGATCGGTCGCTCGACCGAGAAGCGGGGCAGGTTCATCGGACGTCCGCGGGAATCGAGATCCGCGATCCGTCGGTGAGCAGCTGCTGGCCGAGCGTGACGACGCGTCCGGTCAGGCCGTCGCCGGTGATCTGCACGCGTTCGCCGTCGCGGATGCGGGGCTCGACGACGCGCCACCGCGCGGTCGCGCCGTCGATGACGAACACGCCGATTTCGCCGCCGCGCGATTCGAGCGCAGCGAGCGGCACGATCGTCGCGTCCGTCGCCCGGCCGAGCGTCGCGGTTGCGGTCACGAACATCCCGGGGCGGAGTTCACCCGCCGGGTTCTTCACCGACACCTCGACGCGCGCTTGGCGCGACGATTGGCGAAACACCGGCGCGACGCGCGCGACCGTGCCGGGGAACGTCCGTCCGGGCCACGCGTCGGTCGCGAGTTCGACGGTCTGGCCGGGACGCAGCGCCGCGTAGTCGCGCTCGGTCACGTAGATCACGGCGTTGATCGGGTCGAGTTCGACGACGGACATCAATGGCGCGTTCGGCCCGACGGTCTCGCCGGCATCGACGACGCGGTAGGCGACGACGCGCTCGTCCTTGCCGTCGGTCCACGTCGCCCGCACCCGCGTGTAGCCGAGCCGGATCTTCGCGCTCTCGTATTCCGCGTTCGCCCGCAGCACGCGCGCCTTCGCGACCGCGAGCGCCGCGGTGCGCTCGAGCCGCTCGGCCTCGGCCGCGTCGAACTCCTGGTCGGACGAGACGCCGCGCGCGCGGAGGCCCTTCTGGCGATCGAGCGCACGCTCGGCGATCGCGAGTCGGCTCACGGCCTCCTCCTCGTTCGCGGTGGCGACCGCGACTTCCGCCTTCGCCTGCTTCACCGCCTGCTGGAACTCGTCGTCCTCGAGTTCGGCGACGACTTGTCCACGCGTCACCGTGTCGGCCAGGTCGACCAGGATGCGCTCGATGCGTCCACCGACCTTCGGGGCCACGACGAACTCGGCGATCGCCTCGAGGCTCCCGCTGAACAAGCGTCGGTCTTCGATCGGACCGATCTCGATCGGGGCGACCTCGACCGGCGTCGGACCGCGCTCGGTCGCGCGGCCACCCGCGGCGCGCGCGTCGAGCCGGACCTTGATCGCCCAGCCCAGCGCGACCGCCGCGGCGGCGAACACGAGTGCGAAGAGCGCTTTTCTCACGGGACTCCGTTCCTTCGTCAGGTGCGCCGTCGTCAGGCGCTCGGCTTGCGGCCGGTGCTCCAGGCGAGCACGGCGGCGAGGAGCATCGCCGCATCTTCGTAGATGCGCGACCAGCTCGCCGGATAGGCGATCGGGAAGCAGCCGCAGGAACACGACAGCCCGCGGTCGAGCAAGGAGTAGATCGCGACCATGAACCCGACCAACATCGCGATCACCACGAGCGCGGCCGGGCGAACGCAGACCCCGCCGATCAGCGCGACGGCGGCGAGGAGTTCGATCGCCGGCAGCGTGACCGCGAACGTCGGGAGCCAGGCGGGCGGGACGATGTCGTAGCATGCGACCATGCCCGCGAACTCCGCCGGATCCCACAACTTGAACCCCGCCGCGACGAGGAACACGAGCCCGAGGGCGATGCGTCCGACGAACCCGACCGTGCGGACCGTGTCCGCGGGCAACAGGCGGTGGACGACGAAGGCGAGGAGAAACGGTGCGACGATCAGAACCGCGAGCCACGGGCGCGGGCCGATGCCGACGCCGGTGTCGGCGACCGACGCCCGGGTCTCGCGTCCGCGCCGTTCGACGCGCTCGTCCCCCGCGGGCACCGTCACGAGGTGGTCCGCCGCGATCCACTCGTCGAGTCCCATCACCATGCAGCGAACGTTCGCGACGCCGCATTCGCGCAGCTTCGTCATCACGATCGACGCCATGTCGCACGTGTGGTTGTCGCAGTAGGTGACGACCGGGTAGCCGTTGGCGTAGTCCTTGTCGTCCTCGGGCGCGACGATGCGGAACTGCTCGATCAGCGGGGGGGCCAGCTCGGCGAAACGCTTCTCGTGGATCCATCGCGCGCCGGGGATGCGGACGGCGTCGTAGGCGTCGCGGTCGCGCGCGTCGACGAAGAAGACCGGACTCGACTCGAAGAGCTGCACCGCTTCGGCGATCGAGATCTGGTCGTCGGCCGGGAGCTTCGCGGCCATCGAGAAGGGGATGCGGGCGGCGCGTGCCTCGGCGGACTCGGCGGCGGCCGGCGGCGCCGCGGTCTCGGCGAGACGCAGCGGGATCGCGTTCGGGTTGATCAGGTTCCACGCGAGCCCGAGGAGCACGGAAACGACCACGAGGCCGATCGCGCCGGTCGCGTTGCGGAGGAACGTCTTCATCGCTCCAGCATACCCGACCGGCGGAGTCGCGTGGCGGACGGTCCGCGTGGGCGGACCGCCCCGGTCGGGCGCGTTACGCGTAGACCGACTCCTTGCCGAGGTGCTTCACGATCAGGTAGTAGAAGACCGGGCGCAGCTTCTGCCGGTTGTCCGAGCCGATCTTGTCGATCGCGGCCTTGATCGCCGCGTCGGCCTCGGCACCCTCGACACCGAGCTTGCCGGCGATGAACTTCGTCTTGATCGTCTCGACCTCGCCCTTGTCGGACGCCGCGACGAGGTTCGCGTCCGCGTTGTAGAGCGACGGGCCGAGGCCCTTGCCGATCGCGGTGAGCAACTGCTCGTCGCAGTCGATTCCGCACTTGTCCATGAGCTTCTTGCAGGCGTCCATCGCGTCGTCGAACTGGGACATCGTCATACTCCTTCGAGGGTAGGGTCGTGGCACGCGGGGCTCGAGGGAGAGCGCGGCCGGGCGCCGTGGGAATGGTCGTGTGCCGCCCACCGACCGGTCAAGCACTTTCGACCCGCGTGTCCGGCGTCGCGGGACGGCGAGGCACGCACGCGGAAAAGCCCTTCATCTCGCATCGTTTCCGTAGTAGCGTGACGCCGGATCGGGCGTCGCTTCGGCGTCTCACCTAGCTGGAGAACGTGCGTTGTCGGAAGTCGAGGTTCGAGGACTCGTCGATCGACTCTCATCCGTCGGCGCGCCGCGGGTGATGGTCATCGGCGACATCATCCTCGACCGCTACGTCTGGGGCGACGTCGAGCGGGTGAGTCCGGAGGCGCCGATCCAGGTGCTCCACGTCGGGCGCGACGACTTCCGGCTTGGCGGCGCCGGCAACGTCGCGGCCAACCTGCAGTCGCTCGGCGCCGAGGTCGCGATCGTCGGCCTTCGCGGGGATGACGAGGACGGCGCGCGGCTCCTCGAACGACTGGCGGCTCGCGACATCGCCACCGACGGCGTCGTCGTCGCCGACGACCGGCCGACGATCGTCAAGACGCGCCACATGGCCCAGAATCAGCAGATTCTGCGGGTCGACCGCGAGCGGGTCGCGCCGGCCACGGACGCCCACCGCGACGCCTTCGTCGCCCAGCTCGACGCGTTCCGCCCCGACTGCGTGATCCTGAGCGACTACGGAAAAGGGGCCCTGACGGCCGATACTCTTCGCGCGACGATCGATCGAGCCCGTGCGCTGGGTGTGCCGGTGCTCGTCGATCCGAAGACGACCGACTACCGGCGGTATGCCGGCGCGACCGCGATCACGCCCAACCGGGCCGAATTCGAGGCGGCGAGCGGCCTACGGGCCGATTCGCCGGAACGAATCCGGCAGGGCGCCGACGCGCTGATCCGCGATGCGGATCTGGCCGCGCTCGTCATCACGCTGGGGGCGGAAGGCATCTGCCTGATCGAGCGCAACGGCGACGAGATCAGGATTCCGACGCGCGCGCGTTCGGTCTACGACGTGACCGGCGCGGGTGACACGGTGATCGCGGTACTCGGATTCGCGCTCGCCGGCGGGCTCGGGCTCGCCGACGGCGTCCGGCTCGCGAACGTCGGCGCCGGGATCGTGGTCGGCCGGGTTGGAGCGGCGGTGACGACGGTGGCCGAGATTCGCGAAGCACTCCTGACGCCGGACCGGCTCGAGGGCGGCAAGATCCGCGCCCGCGACGAGATCCGCGCGCTCGCGGCCGAGCTGCGGGCGGCCGGCAAGCGCGTCGTGCTGACGAACGGCTGCTTCGACCTGATGCACGCCGGCCACGCCGAGTATCTCGCCTACGCGCGCAGCCTCGGCTCGGTCCTGATCGTCGGCGTGAACTCCGACGACAGCGTGCGGCGGATGAGCAAGGGCCCCGGGCGGCCGATCGTGTCACTCGACGAGCGGATGCGGCTGCTCGCGGCGCTCGAGGCGGTCGACGTGGTCGTCGCCTTCGAGGACGATACGCCGGCGTCGCTCGTCGCGGACGTGTTGCCCGACGTACTCGTCAAGGGCGAGGATTGGCGCGACCGTGGCGTGATCGGGCGCGAAGAGGTCGAGGGGCACGGCGGCGAAGTCGTGCTGGCACCCCTGCGGCCCGGCATCAGCACATCGGTTATCATCGAGCGGATTCGGTCGGCGACGTCTGCGGCGGAGACGGCGGACCCGAACGCGTAACGAGGCGGACAACCAGAGGGAGGGACCATGGTCTTTCGAGCTTCCAAACTCAAGGGCAGCGTCGCGGGCGTGAAGCACGTCCCCGACCACGGCGATCTCGGCAAGATCCTCGAGGCGCTGCAGTCGCAGGGCAAGGTGATCGTCGCGGTCAGCGGTGCATTCGATCTGCTGCACGTCGGTCACCTGCGGATGCTGCGCGACGCGAAGAGCCGTGGCGACTACCTGCTCGTCGCGGTGCAGTCGGATGCCGCGGTGCGCAAGCACAAGCACGCGAGCCTCCCGATCGTGCCCGCCAAGGAGCGCATCGAGATGCTCGAGGCGATCGACTGCGTGGACTACGTGACGAGCTACAACGACGTCGACGTCAACGCGCTGCTCGGTCAGCTGAAGCCGAACATCTACGCGGCCGGCACCGACTACAAGCTCACGACGATCCCCGAGCGCGAGACCGTGCTCGCCTACGGCGGCCGTCTGCTCGTCGTCGGCGACTCGAAGAAGCACTCGTCGACGGAGCTGATGAAGCGCGTCAAGGCGATCCGCAAGTTGCCCGAGAGCACGCCGGTCCCGAGCAAGGCGAAGGCCGCGGCCGCATCCGCTTGAGCGCGGACGCGATCGATCGCCTCTTCTCGTGGTCGCGTGACGAACACGGCGCGTCGCTCGGCATCGCCGACGGCGCGCGCGACCGGCTCGCCACGCTCGGCCTCGATTCGTTCGAGTCGTTGTTCGCGTTCGAGGCGCCGTTTCTCGATCGCAACAAGCGGCGCGACGTCGTCGCGATCGACGCGCCCGGCGGCCGGCTCTACCGCAAGCGCCAACACGGGATCAAGCCGCGCGATCGGTGGCGCGCGCGGCTTCGCGGCCGTCGGCTCCGCAGCCATGCGCGCGAGGAGGCGCGGCACCTGATGCAACTCGACGCCCTCGGCTTCCGCGTGCCGGTCGTCGCCGCGCTCGGCGAAGCGGCCGACGATCGTGCGGTGCTCGTCGTCGAGGAGTTGGAGGGCATCGCGCTCGACGCGTGGATCGACGGGGGGCGGGATCCGCGCGCGGCGGCCGACGCGGTGCGTGCGCTGTGCCGGCGGCTGCTCGAGCGCGGCGTCTTCTGGCCCGACCTCGACGCGCGCCACGTCTTTCTGCGCGAGGACCGCGACGGCCTCGACCCCGGCGTGCTCGACGTGCAACGGCTCGCGGTGCGCCGCCGCGTCGTCGGACGGGCCCGCGAGAAGATGCGCGCACGGATGACGGGGAGTTTGCCCGCCGGCTCGCCGGTCGCCGCCGCGGTCGACGACGTGTTCAAAGGGGCGTTCGAAGGGACGTTCGACGGATGAGCGGTCGCGAGGAACTGCTGATCGCCGGGATGCGTCGCGACGCGATGCGCGGCGCCGGCCTGGATCATCCGCTGCGGTTTCTTCGTCCCGCCGGCGCGAAACTCGTGCGCCGTCTGCCGGATCGCGCGAACTGGATTCTCACGGTCGACGGGGAGCGGCTCTACTTGAAGACGCACGGGCCCCGTCGCTTCGAGCAGCCGCCGCCGGGCGTCGCCGAGTGGATGAACCACCGGATGCTGATCGAGATGAACATCCCGGTGCCGGAGCCGGTCGCCGCGGGGCAGGTCGCCGACGGTTCGTCGTTCTTCTGCTCGGCTGCGGTCGAGTCCGGTGTGCCGCTCGACGCGTGGTGGGCCGACGCGGCGCATCGCGATCGCGCGATCGTGCGTCAGCTCGCGAGCATCGTGCGACGGATGCATGCACTGCCGGTGTGCCACCGCGATCTCTACCTGTGCCACGTCCTCTTCGTCGCCGATCGGCGCGAGCTGGTGATCCTCGACTGGCAGCGGCTCACCGGTGAGCCGGGCGGGCGCCTGCGTCGGCGCTGGTTCGTCAAGGACCTGGCGGCACTGCTGCACTCGTCGCGGGCGCTGCCCGGCGTGACGCGCACCGATCGACTGCGGTTCCTGCTCGGATATCTCGGTGAGCGCCGGGTGAACGGGGCGGTGCGGCGCTGGATCGCTCGGGTCGTCGCGAAGGCCGGGCGCATCGCCCGCCACCGGCCCCGGTTCGACGGCGCCGGGCGGGCACGGTCCGTCTCGCGCTGAACCGAAACGGGCTGGTCCCTTCCCGCGAGGCCGGGGACCGGTATCATGGCCGGTCCGGGCGGCCGGTCTCCCCACGGCCGCGATCGCCCCGTTCACAGGAGATTCGATGCGCGTCCCGATCGTACTCACGCTTGCGCTGGTCGTGTCCGCATCGACCGCGGCCGCACAAGCGGAGAAGCCGCCGGCCTACACGACGATCAGCGTGCGGCTGTCCAAGCTCAAGCTCCGCAACGCCGACCAACTTCTCAGTGACGCCGTCGGGTCGGGGCCGGTGATCGGCCAGGAACTCGACCTCGTCGACGATTTCCGCGTGAACGACGGCCCCAAGAAGTTCTGGGGCATCCGCGGTTCGGTGTCGTACGGCGGCCGCGTGAAGTTGCGGGGCGGCTACCAGCGGGCCCGCTACAGCGGCAACGGTCCGACGCCGTCGCAACTCGTCTACGCCGGCTACACGATCCCCGCCGGCACGGTCATGGACTCGTCGACGCGCTACGACTGGTTCGAAGTGGGCTTGCAGTGGGACCTCCTCCGGACGCAGATGATCACGTTCGGGCTGATGTTCGAGCCGAAGATCGTCAACCTGCGCGTGCGGTCGGTCGGCAACGGCCAGGAGGGGCAGAGCGGTCCGGTGCTGCCGTTCCGGGAGGTCGAAGAGGAGATCGTCCCGATCCCGGCGATCGGCGCGGCCTTCGACTTCCGGCCGATCGAGAACTTCGGCGTCCGGGCCGAGGCCAAGGGCATCCGGATGCCGTTGACGACGAGCCTGTTCAACAACATCGAGAAGGTCGAGACGTTCGACTGGGAGGTCGAGGCGACGGTGTATCTGGCACCCCAGGCTGGGCTTACGGTCGGATACCGGTCCACCCAGTTCGAGATCGAGCTCGACAAGAGCGGGGCGCGCTACTTCGAGACGAAGGTCAAATTCCGGGGCTGGTTCGCCGCCCTGGACCTCGCGTTCTGACCGCCGCCCCCCGCCCTTGCCCGCCGCCGGGCTGAGGTCTACCATTCACGGCTCACGCCCGGGCCGACCCCGGCGCGCCTTGACCGAAACACCCCGAGGATCCGATGCCCAACACGAAGAAGCTGAGCCCCGCCTCCCGCAAGGCGGCGAAGCGTCGCGGTCGCCGCGAGCTGAAGGAGCTGATCGCGACGATGACGCGCGAGGAGCGCAAGGCCTACCGCAAGGAGGAGAAGGCGAGCCTGAAGTCGTTCGTCGTCGGCCACCGCGCGGCGAAGGAGAAGGCCAAGGCCGAGGCTGCCGCGAAGGCCGCCGAAGAGGCCGCGGCAAAGGCGGCCGAGGCTTCCGAGGAGGCGCCGGCCGAATAGGCCGGACCCCCGGGCGCCGGTGCCCGAGCGCGCCCACCACTCCGCGGCCCCCGACGGCCTCCGAATCGGACTCGTCATCGATCGCCTCGATCCGGGGCGCGGCGGGGCGGAATCCTACCTGATCGGGCTCTCCCGCTATCTCGGCGCGCGGGGGCACGACGTCCACCTGCTCGCACAGCGGTTCGGCCCCCTGCCGGACGACGTCGGTCGCCCGGTTCGCGTGCCCGGCGGTTCGCGCCCGAGACCGTGGCGCGATCTCTCGTTCGACCGTCTCGCGGCCCGCGCGGCGCGCGACCATCGACTGGACGTCACGCTCGGCGTTCGCCACACGCCGTCGACCGACGTCTTCCAGCCGCACGGCGGTGTCTACTCGCGCGCGGCGGACGCGCAGTCCCGTTCGTCCGGTCGGGCGCGCCATCGGCTCGGGCGTGCGCTGAGCATGAAGCACCGCGCCCTGCTTCGGCTCGAGGCCGCACAGGCCGCGCGGGCCGGCGTGACCTACGTCGCACTGTCGGAGCGCGTTCGCGCCGACATCGTCGAAGCGTATCGGCTGCCGGCCGCGAATGCGCCCGTGCTGCTCTACAACGGCGTCGACCTCGATCGCTTCCGGCCGCGGCCGGACCTGCGCGCTGATGCACGACGGGTCCACGGACTGGCTGACAACGACGTGTGTGCACTGTTCGTCGCGCACAACTTTCGGCTGAAGGGGCTCCAGCACCTGATCGCCGCGGTCGGGCGTGCGTCGTCGTCGCGGCTGCGCGTGCTCGTCGTCGGCCGCGGGGATCCGGCGCCGTTCGCCGCGCTCGCTGCGCAGCGTGGCGTCACCGATCGCATCGCGTTCGTCGGGGCGGTGGACGACCCGCTCGCGCTGTTCGCGGCCGCCGACGTGCTCGCCCATCCGACGTATTACGATCCGTGTTCGTGCGTGTGCCTCGAGGCACTCGCGTGCGGACTGCCCGTCGTGACGACCGCGCGCAACGGGGTCGGCGAGCGGATCGCGGTGCACGGTGGCGGCGTCGTGATCGACGACGCGCCGGACGAGGCGGCGCTCGCCGAGGCGCTCGCGCGGATCGCCGACGACGACGCGCATCGACGGGCGCTCGGCGACGCGGCGCGGGCGCTTGCCGAACGGCACGACGAACGCGACGCGTTCGCGGCGATGGAGGCGATCCTCGTCGGAGCGGCGGAGGGTGCCGGCCGATGACGCGCCGCCTCCTCGCCCTGGTCGCCGGGCGCGACGACCCGAGCACGCGCTTTCGCGTGGACGCGTATGCGGATGCGTTTGCCGCGCGGGGGGTCGCGGTGGACGTCGTCGAGATCCCCGCCCGCGGCGCCGCGCGACGCGACGTGTTCGCGCGTGCGGCCGATGCCGATGCGACCGTGTGGTTGCGCCGCCTGCTCGTGCCGCGCGACGTCGCCCGGTTGCGTGCGCACGCGCGTCGCCTCGTCTACGAGTTCGACGACGCGATGGCGTTTCGCGATTCCGCGCGTGGGGCGACGACGAACCGCGTCCGGCTGCGGAAGTTCGCGGCGGCGGTGCGCGCGGCCGACTGCGTCGTCGCCGGCAACCGGGTGCTCGCGGCGCTCGCGGGGGACCACGGCGCGGATGCGGTGGTCGTGCCGACCGTCGTCGAGCCGTCGCGCTACGCGTCGGCCGAAGCGCGGCCGACGGGGGACGAGCCGGTCGTCGGCTGGATCGGGACCGCGGCGAATTACCCGTATCTCGCGGCGGTCGTACCGGCGCTCGAGCGCCTCCGGCGGGCGCGGCCGTTTGCGCTCGCCGTGATGGCCGAGTCGCCGCCGCCGTTCGACGGGGCGACGTTCACCCCCTGGTCGGTCGACGGCGAGGTGGCGTTTCTCCGGCGCCTCGACGTCGGGCTGATGCCGCTCGTCGATGACGCGTGGTGTCGCGGAAAATGCGGCGCGAAGGCGCTACAGTACCTGGCGGCGGGCGTGCCCGTCGTCGCGTCGGCGGTCGGCGACACCGCGCGGATCGTCGGACCGGGCGGCTACGCGACCGGCACCGTGGACGGTTTCTGCGAGGCGCTCGACGGATTGCTCGCGGACGCGGCGTTGCGCACGCACGTCGGGGCGGCGGGCCGGCAGCACGTCGCGGCGCACTTTGCGCCGGACCGGTGGGCCGATCGTTTGCTCGGCGCTTACTTCGGCGAGGAGGCCGAAACGTGACGATGCGACCGCTCGATCTCGACCCGCGTTCGATCGTCGTGCGGCTGCCGAACTGGCTCGGCGACGCGATCATGGCGACGGTCGTGCTGCGTGCGCTGCGCGGTCGCTTTCCCGAGGCGACGATCACCGTGCTCGGCCGCCCGCTGCACGAGCGGCTGTTGCGCGGGCTGACGACGTATGACGCGTTCATCCCCCTCGACACGAAGAAGGGGCTGCGGTCGCTCGTGCGCCAGGGGCGCGCTCTGCGCGCGCACGCGTTCGATCTCGGGGTGCTGTTGCCGAACAGCCTGTCGTCGGCGGTGATCTTCGCGGTCGCGCGGATCCCGGAGCGCGTCGGCTACGCGCTGAACAAGCGGAGCTGGCTGCTCACGCGAAAGCTCCGGCCCGCGATGGCGGGGCACCGGCGCGTGCCGACGCCGATGACCGACTACTACGGCAAGCTGCTCGAGCTGGTCGGCGTGCCGTTTCGCGGGAGGCGGCCCGAGCTGGCGGTCGTCGCCGACGAGGCGGCCGCGCTCGACGCGTTCCTGCGCGAGTCGCCGCTGCCCGAGGGCGACGGGCCGCTCGTGCTGCTGAACCCCGGCGCGAGTTTCGGGACATCGAAGCTGTGGACGGCGGACGGGTTCGCGGCGGTCGCGGACCGGTTGCACGCGAGCCGCGGCGCGCGGATCGTCGTGCTCGCCGGGCCGGGCGAGGAGCCGCTTGCGGCCGCGATCGGGGCACGGATGACCGCGCCGCACCTCGCGATGGGCGATCGCTTCCTGCCGCTCGGGGCGCTGAAGGCGCTCGTCGCGCGGTGCGATGCGATGGTCACGACCGACGCCGGGCCGCGGCACATCGCGGTCGCGTTCGATCGGCCGGTCGTCGTGCTGTTCGGGTCGACCGATCCCCGCTACACGAACTCCAATCTGGACCGAAGCGTCCTGATCCGGCGCGAGGACGTGCCGTGCAGCCCGTGTCACCTCAAGGTTTGTCCCATCGACCACCGATGCATGACGTGGATCCCACCCGAGGACGTCGTGGCCGGCGTCGAGCGGTTGCTCGATGCGTCGCCGGCATGAACCCGCGGGGCTGCTATGATTTGCCGCGTGCGGCCCGGGTCGGGAGCCGTGACGAGAAGAAGGAGCCGCCGATGAGACGGTTGATCGCGAGTGTGCTGCTGGTGCTGACGGGCTCGATGCTGGTCGGGTGCAACACCCGGGATGACCACGGGGACCAGACGCAATTCAACGACACGTTGATGGGGCGCTACTGGTACGTGAGCTTCGCGCGGTCGGTCAGCACGTCGATCACGCCCGACGTCCAGGCGCGCGCCGGGATCGTCAACGCCGACGGGATGGGCACGCTGACGTTCGGCCCGAACATCGGCTCGCCGCTGCCGGCGACGATGCGCAACTACTTCGTCAACACGAACCGCCAGATCGACAACGACTCCGAGGAACCGGGGTCGACGCTCGACAGCGGCGATTTCTTCCAGCTCGGCGACCTCGATCGCATGACCGGCAACGACGTCGGCATGTGGCTCTGCACGCGTGCGGCGACCGGGATGTCGGTCGATCGCCTCGTCGACGGGGGGGCGACGGGGACGTATCACGCGTTCCTGATCCGGTTCAACCGGCCGGGCGTCACGACCGGGATCGGGTCGGCGGTGATCAACCGCAACTCGGCCACGACCGCGACGTGGTCGATCGACTACTCGCTCTCGACGACCTCGTCGATCTCGCGCAACGGGTCGATGTCGCTCGCGGCCGACGGTGCGACCAGCGTGATGGATGCGTCGACGAACCGCAGCTACACCGGGTTCGCCGAGGGCAATGGCGACTGGCTCGCGTGGATCGAGACGAACGCGAGCGGCACGCAGGTCGTGCGCGTCGACATCCTGATCCGCAAGGGCAGCGGGATGAGCGACGCGAACCTGAACGGGCGCTTCAACCTCGTCGGGTTCTACGAGTCGCTCGCGCAAAACGACGTGGACACGATCTTCGGCCGGATGTTCTTCGACGGCCGCGGGGCCTACTCGGACTTCACGACGCGCGATTCGTTCGGCAACGGATCGTCCACCGGCAACTCGGCGTTTCCGTATTCGGTCGCGTCGGACGGGGTGCTGACGTTCATCGGCGGATCGAATCCGATCGGGTTCGTGACCCGCAGTTCGGCGCGGCGGTGGTTCATCTTCCCCGACGTCGACGAGAGCAGCAGCGCCCGGAGCGTCGGTTTCTTCATCGCGACCTCGCGATAGTCGACGACGGCGGCCCGGGTTTCCGGGAATCCGTGCGACGGATCGGCTTCGCGCGCGACCGTAATGGTCGCGACGATGACCGATCTGCCGATCTCTGCCCGCGTTCGGGCCGCGATTCGTGCGCGGCACTACAGCCGCCGCACGGAGACGTCGTATCTGCACTGGATCCGTCGGTTCTGGCTGTTCATCGGCCGGCGTGATCCCGCGACGGTCGGCGAGCGGGCGGTCACCGCGTTTCTGAACATGCTCGCGTGCGAGGCGGAGGTCTCGGCGGCGACGCAGAATCAGGCGGTGAGCGCGCTGTTGTTCTACTACCGGCGCGTCGTCGGGATCGAATTGCCGTGGCTCGACGACGTCGTGCGGGCGAAGTCGGCGCCGCGTCTGCCGGTCGTTCTGACGCCCGACGAAGTCGAGCGGCTGCTCGCGCACGTGGAGGGACGCGCCGCGCTTCCGAGCGCGCTGCTCTACGGCTCGGGGCTCCGGTTGCTCGAGGCGTGTCGGCTACGCGTCAAGGACGTCGACCTCCGCACCGGTCAGCTCGTCGTGCGGTGCGGCAAGGGCGGCAAGGACCGGACGACTCTGATTCCGGCATCCCTGCGCGAGCGACTCGCCGCACAGCTGCGGTTCGTGCGTCTACAGCATCGGCGCGACGTCGAGGGCGGGACCGGGGCCGTCGTGCTGCCCGCGGCGTTCGAGCGCAAGTCGCCGGCCGACGCACGAGCGCTGCCGTGGCAGTGGCTCTTTCCGGCCGCCCGCCACTACGTCGACCGCGAGACCGGCGAACTCCGGCGCCACCACATCCACGAGACCGGCATCCAGCGCGCGGTTCGCGCGGCGGGCCGACGCGCCGGCCTGACGAAGCGGGTCACCCCACACACCCTACGCCACTCGTTCGCCACCCACCTCCTCGAAGCCGGCAGCGACATCCGCACGATCCAATCCCTCCTCGGCCATCGCGACATCCGCACCACGATGATCTACACCCACGTCGTCGGTTCCCGCTGGGCCGGCGTCACCAGCCCCCTCGACCGCCTGCCGCCCATCCCCACCCCAGATATCGCGAATACAAAGCAACCCCCCGATCAACCAACCCCTCAACCCCGTAGCCCCACCAGCACCGACGAAGTAGAGTGGTAACCACCCACAGCACCCGCACCCCGAGATACGCGGCAGATGCGTGAGTACGGAGTTGTGCTGAATTCTAGTTAGGGTGACAAGTGTGAGTCTTACATGAACTCTCAGAGTCCCAAGATCGATGCATTCCTGAGCCGGGCTGGGAGGTGGCAGGGCGCGGCCCAGAAGCTGAGATCTCTGCTCCTTGATTGCGGGCTCGAAGAGGGCCTGAAGTGGGGGAAGCCCTGCTTCATGTTCGAGGGTAGTAACGTGGCTATCATCCAACCCTTCAAAGAGCACTGCTCCCTGATGTTCTTCAAGGGTGCCCTGCTGAAGGACACGCACGGCGTGCTCTGCAGCCAAGGCGAGAACACTCAATCCGCGATGCGCTTGGAGTTCACCAGCGAGGCTCAAGTGAAAAAGACCGTGGTGAGGTCCCTTGTGAAGCAGGCCATCGCGGTCGAGAAAGCCAAGCTCAAGGTTGACTTCAAAGCGAAGCACGAACTCGAACTGCCTGAAGAGTTAACCCAGGTCCTGAAAAAGGACCGCAGGCTAGCGAAGGCGTTCGGCGCCCTCACCCCCGGGCGACGCCGGGCCTACGTCCTCCACTTCACGGGCGCGAAGCAATCGAAGACTCGCGCCGCGCGCATCGAGAAGTGCACTCCCAAGATCCTCGCGGGCAAGGGCATCAATGATCGATAGGATGCGAAGAACGCAGTTGTTCGTGAAGGGCGAGCACCCTAACCAGCGATTGGAGGCGGACGAGCCTTCGGCTCGCCGCTCAACCGCATTCCGTTAGCCGGACGGAGGCGAAGTGTACGAGGTTGACCATCTGGATCGTGTGATCGAACTCCAGGGGCTGCCGCAGGCGTCCGTGGGGGCGCCGTGCCCAGCTGTGCTGAGCGATGAACACACGTCAGCTCTCGCCTACTACGTTCAAGAGATCCCGGATGACTGGGACGGCACTGATGTTCGCGTTGTCGATCCAGTTTCGTCGGACGAGCCGGTCGCTATCGTGCAGCTCACCGGCTGCTACGCAACGATGTTCGGCCCCCCGAACGATGAGGCGTTGCACGGGCATCCACTTGCCGACAGGGGGCTCAAGCCCTATTCCACGGCCAGGGTCGCCTCGTCGTCCTGGATTCGTCGGTTAGCGCGAATGAACTCCGTTCATCCAGATCACCGTGATGCGGCATTTGACGGCTACCAGCACCTCGTGTTTGCGTTCCACGACTCGACGTTCGAGGTGATTTGTAGGGACTTGAGTGTAACGCTTGCACGAGGCTCGATCAGCAGCGTGATCCCTCGTATGATTAAGCTGTTGGACTGGCAAGCCGGCTAACCCGCGGTTGGAGACGGACGGGGCTTCGCCCCGCCGCTCAACCGCAATCCGTTGGACGGACCAATGAAGAAGCGCGAGAGACCGAGCGGCGCGGAGGAGTTGCGGCGCGCTTTCCCGCTTGGTGGGCTCGTCGAGGGGTGGGTCTTTCGGGTCGGTGAGCAGTCGCCGGGCCAATACGTAGCAGAGGGCCGGGATCTCCTCGGTCGGATGGTGGCGCGAGAAGGCGCTGATCCGGATGCCGCGTTGAACTCATGTGTTGCGTGGGCTCGTGCTATCGTAGAGCAAGTCGAGCCGCGAGGATAGCCGCCCAACCCGCGGTTGGAGACGGACGAGGCTTCGCCTCGCCGCTCAACCGCATTCCGTTAGATGGACATGAGGTACATTCGCACCAAGTTGGCTACGGATTGGGAGGAGGAGAAGCCGGGTGTACTGATGAAGTTGATCCGGATCGTCTTCCCTGATCCGAATCAGGACTACAAACTGCACTTGGTGCGCGCCTGGCTCATCGAGTTCGACGCGGATGGCGACCCGGGACGAGAAGTTGGGATCGGCGAGAATGGTGAGCCGGTGCTGGCGGGGCCGGACAGCCGCAACTACGGTTTCTGGCTCGACACGAACATGACGCGGAAGGACTTCCCCGGCGACGAGATCGCTCAAGAGGAGTTTGAGAAACAGTGGAACAGATGGCACTCGCGCTCAGCGCAGGAGGCCATCTAACCCGGGCTTGCAGACGGACGGGGCTTCGCCCCGCCGCTGAAGCCCATTCCGTTAGCTCGACACTCTCTGAAGAGGGTTTCAAAGGCGCGCGAACGCGGCCTCGCGTCGTGCGCTGTCGTCGCCGCTGACTCGCAGCCGTTGCGGTTCCTGGAGCGTCGGCGTAGACTCAACGCGCTCGTCGTGAGGGGACCGTTGGCTGTGCCTTCGCGAGCAGCAAGAGCGCAGTCGTTCTTGCCACGCTCGGCGGGCCGTCGCCCGCAGCAGCCGGCGAGCATGGATGTTCTCGCCACTGGTGTCGCGGCCGGGGGTACCGGTTGCGGCACGGTCGGCGAGCTAACCCGCGGTTGCAGACGGACGGAGCACCTTTCGTCACGCGGCTTGCTTGCGCAAGCCACGCGCCGAATCGGCTTCGCCGACCGGCACTCCGCCGCTGAACCGCATTCCGTTAGCTCGA
>JAUHXU010000001.1:232500-1553029 GCA_030426805.1 bacterium | reverse complement strand
CTCCAACGTCTTCAGTGGCCGGCGGTGGGGGGTAGACGGGGTGCAGATCCGGTCGTATCGCGGGCGCTGGCAAGGCGCCGTCGCGCGCCTCGCTTCAGAGAAACGCAAACGCGACGGCAACGCCGCCCAGGTCGGCGCAACGCATCGTCGGTCGCTCGCAGCCCGCGCCCCGCTCAGCCCTCCGCGCCAGTCTGCGTCTTCCTCCTCCAACGTCTTCAGTGGCCGGCGGTGGGGGGTAGACGGGGTGCAGATCCGGTCGTATCGCGGGCGCTGGCAAGGCGCCGTCGCGCGCCTCGCTTCAGAGAAACGCAAACGCGACGGCAACGCCGCCAGCGCCCGCGAGCCGACCGGAGATGCCCCCGTCCACCCCCCACCGCCGGCCACAAAAAAACCCCGATGGCGCTACGGCGGTTAGGCCGTCCCGTGGGTGACACACGGGCCATCGGGGTCTCGGTGATGCCTGGTTCCTCCTACCGGCTGGCGCGGAGAAACGGCTTCAGCGTTTTCGTTCGTCTGCCAGTTAGGAGGTCATCACCTCGCAGATCACCATGGGACTATTCATATAGATAGATCACCTCCTCTCTGGGCGAACGTCAGCGGGACCAGAGTCCGCGCACCGCGATTCGGCCGCCGCAAGAACCGAACGCAGTCCGACCTACGACACATTCGTCGCCAAAGGGGCTCTGCGTAGGGCCCTGGTCGGTCGTCGCGCCGGCGAGGCGAACCGCACCGGCACGAGCCATACGATATCCATTATCGTCACTGGACGTCAACGGCTTTGCTGCGATCGGGGTTCGGCCGATCGCCGGCTGTGCTACGATACCGGGATGCGACTGTCTCCTCGGTTGTCGTCGTCGGCGTGGGCGGGGGTTCGTCCGGAAGTGCGGACGGCGCTCGGGTGGGGTGTCGTGCTCGCCGCGATCGAGATCGCCGGGCGGGTGCACCCGCACGAGCTGACCGATTTCTGTGCGCTCGGCGCGTTGTCGGCGCTCGGGATGTTCACGGCGCGGCAGCACCGGGAGACGCCGCTGGCCGTGGTGCGTTGGGCGGCGGTCCGGCTGCGGCGATTGCAGCGCCGACTGCGGGCGCTCGTCTTCGACCTCGGCGTCGACCTGCGAGAGACGCCGGCACTCCAACGCGCGCTGCCACCACTCGTCGTGCAGTCGCTCCTGTTGCTCGCCGCGATCGCGACGCTCGTCGGCGTCAATCACGGTGCGTTCCCGACCGGCGCGCGCGATGCCGTGTCGACGGTCAGCTACGTCGTCTACGTGGCTCTCTTCGGCGTGGTCCTGCTGTTGCTCGTCGGCGGCAGCATCTGGCTCGCGCGACCGCCGCTCGCGCTCGTGCGCGGTTGGGTGGCGACGCGGTTTCCGGGGGTGCGGCGCCGGACACCGCTTCGCGACTACGGTGCGATCGCCGGGTTCGTGACCGCGATGATCGGACTCGGCTTCGTGTTGCCGCCGTGGATCCCGCTCGCGGGCCTCGCGGTCGTCGTGGCCGGTGGGCTCGCCGTCCTCGCGCTGCCGCGGATCCCGGAGCTGACGCTCGTCTGGCGACCGCGCGGCGGCGATCGGTTGCAGGGCTTCGACTATCGCTGGGTCGTCGGCGGCAACTTCGTCACGCTCGGGCTCGTCGTGTGGACCGTCGCGATGCTCGCCGCCGGCGAGGTGCTGCTCGGCGGCGTGACGGCGACGAGCGGGCTGCCGATCACGTCGACCTACGGGATCGCGTTCGCGTGGGTCGGTTTCATCGGCACCGCGGCATTCGTGCACATCTCGCTTCGCCGCATCCTGATCGGTTGGGGGATGCGCCCCGGGGTCATCGAGCCGCCCACGGCGTTCGTGCACGGCCTCGTGTCGCGCGGGCTCGAGCGGTGGGTGCGCGGCGCGCTGCGCGACTGGCGCGTGCGGTTCGCGCCCGAAAGTCCGGTCGCGACCGACGTGCAGATCCGCCTCGGCGAGCGCGGATTCGATCCCGATCGGCCGGAGCGGTGGCCGCTCGAACTGGCACCGGCCGACATCGACGATGCGGCGATGCTCGCACGGTTGCGCAAGCGCGATTTCGTGCAGAAGCGGAGGATGCTCGTACGCGGGCTCGAGCGGCTCTTCAAGCGGGCGGCCGGTCGGTCGTTCTCGTCGGGCGACGGGTTCACGATCGGCGTGCAGCACTGGTACGTGACGGGGCTCGTGCGCGACGCGGATCGCGAGTCCGACGACGACGTGTCGCTCGGCGAGGTGATCGGCCCGCCGTATCACCGCGTGTTTCCGGTCCCGGTGCGGCAGCACTTCGGCGACGTGATGCGCACGCTCGAACTCGACCTGATCTTCGTCGAGGACGGGGTCGGGTTCCGCAAGCTCCGCCGCGTGCTGCGAGCGCTGTTCGCGCTGTTCGATCGGGAGCCGCCGGTGGGACGCGCGGTCGAGCGACACTTCGCCGGCATTCACGGCGTGTCGGTCGTGATCCACGACGTCGCACTCGATCGACCGTTCACGTCCGACACGTATCCGGAACCCGATTACGAGGACGTCGGGCGCGCGCGGATTCTGCACGTCTTTCGTGACCGCGGGGGCGACGAGGTGCCGTGGGACGTCCCGGTCGATCTCGAAGGGCTTCCGTTGCCGGCGGGGTTCAAGTGATGCGCGCGGTCGCATTGCTGGTCGTCGGGCTCGCCCTCGTCGGCTGCCGGACCGCCTCACGGGCGGTCGACGAGCCGCGGACCGTTGCCGCGCCACCGCCGGCGGCGCACATCGGCGGCTACTCACGCAACGGTCGGGCGATCGGCTTCGAGGTCCACGGTGACGGGCCGGAGACGATCGTGTTGATCGCCGGCATCCACGGCGACGAGCCGGCCGGCGGCCCCCTGTTCGACGCGCTGAGCGAGCACCTGCGGCGCGACGACGCGTGCCGCACCGGCCGTCGGATCGTCCTGCTCGCGCGAGCGAATCCGGACGGGCTCGCGGCCGGCACCCGGCACAACGCCGCGGGTGTCGATCTGAACCGGAACTTCCCCGCGGTGAACTTCCGCGCGTCGAGCCGGCACGGGCCGCGGCCGTTGTCCGAGCCGGAGAGCTGCGTGCTCGAGGCGCTGATCGAGACGTACGCGCCGTCGCGTGTGCTGAGCCTCCACCAACCGCTCGCGTGCGTCGACTGGGACGGCGACGGCGAGGCGCTCGCGCGAGCGATGGCCGCGGCGTGCGACCTGCCGGCGAAGAAGCTCGGCGGACGCCCGGGGTCGCTCGGCAGTTGGGTGTCCGGCGACCGCTCGACGCCGATCATCACCCTCGAACTTCCCAAGAATGCGAGCCGTCTCGACGCGGAAACCCTCTGGGATCGATACGGTAACGCGTTGCGGGCCTTCATCTTGCATCGCGAGGCGCCAAAAACCGCAACGCGGATCGGGGATTCTCGTTCCTGACTCAAGCGCGTGCGCCTCGGCGCACGAAGAATCCCCAAGCTCCTATCCTGATTTGTTCCCTACGCTCCACGCGCGATCACGATCGTGTCGGAGCGCAGGGAACTCTTTTTGTACGGCTGGCCCCGGGAATCGATAGGATGGCGGATCGTCCCCGATTCCGGAGAGTCCGTTGCCTTCGACCTTGCGGACCCGAGAGCTCCTCCTGCTGACGATTCTGACGCTCGTCGTCGTCGCGGTGACGACGCTCGTGCACCTGGTCCACGTCGCCGAACTCGCGATCACTCGCACCGAGCACGGGAGTCGCCGCACCGTCGGCGAAGTGCTCGCGGTCGCCTCGAGCGTCTTGACCGACGCGACGGATCGCGACGACGCGATCGCGAGGTTGCGCGGCGCGAGCGCCTTGCACGCGCTCGCGAGATCCCAACTCGAGACGACGAACGGGCTTCTGTTCGTCCGGATGTTCGCCGGCGACGAACTGGTGCTGTGTGAGCCCGGGTCGGCCGGCACGTTGTCGATGCCGGAGACGACGTTCGACGACTTGCGGGCCGCGGCCTGGCCGCTTCGGCTGTGGCGGATCTACACGACGACCTCGCTGATCACGCACGACCAGCCGGTCCAGCGCTCGAGCGTCGCGTTCGGCCGGATCGAGTGTGGCACGGATTCGAGTATCGTCCGCGATCGAATGGCCGGCAGCTTCGGGGGCGTGCTGATCGCCGCGGCGATTGCGCTCGCGCTGTCGTTTCTGGCGAGCTTCGTCGTCGCGCGCGGCGCACGCCGGCCGCTGCGATGGCTCGGCGAGCAGATCGACATGCTGCGCGAGGGGCAATACGAGTTCGAGATCGACGAGGACCTCGACGACGAGGTCCGCGAGTTGGCCGGACGGATCCGTTCCCTCGGTGCGCAAATGCAGTCCGAGCGCCTCGCGATGCTCGGCGAGAAGGACTCGCTGGTCGCGATCATGAACGCGCTCGAGGATGCGATCGCCTTGCTCGCGCGCGACGGGAAGATCGTGTTCTTCAATGCCGCGTTCGAGGAACTCGTCGGCGTCGCATTCGACGACGCGGTGGGGCAGTCGATTGCCGACGTCCTCGCCGAGGGGCACCCGATCGGCGTGTTGGTCGACGATGCGCGGGACGGCCATGGCGTGCGGGACCTCGCGTGCCGCTTGCCGGGCGGCGGGCGATTCGAGCGCTCCCTCGTTACGGTGCAAACCGCTCACGACGGCAAGGAGGCGTCGGGGATCGTCGTGCTGGTCGAGGATCTCGGGGTCTTGTCCACGCTCAACGAACTCGTCAACTCGGCGGCGTCCGTCGAGGTCGGCGAGGCCCGGTACGCCGAGGTCGTGCACGAGGTGAAGAACCCGCTCAACTCGATGAACCTGAACCTCGAGTTGGCCCGACGGAAGCTCGGTACGTCGAGCGACGTCGCACCGATACTCGACGCGATCGGGCGAGAGATTCGCCGACTCAACGACGTCGTCACGACGTTCCTCGAGTTCGTGCGACCGCTCGACCTCGCGCGTGTTCCGGTGCCGATCGCACCGACGCTCGCCCGGCTTGTTCGGCTGACGGAGGCGGAGGCACGCGGCGGCGACGTCCGCGTCATCGTCTCGCCCGATGTCCCGGACGTCTCGGTCGTCGCGGATGAGGACCCGCTGTTTCAGGTGCTTCTCAACCTGGTCAAGAACGCGATCGAAGCGATGCCCGATGGCGGGGAGCTTCGCGTGGAGACCGAGGTGGAGCCCGATGCCGTCGCGCTGCGGTTCATCGACACCGGCGTCGGGCTCGCGGATGCGGAAGTCGGCAAGGTGTTCGACCTCTACTTCACGACCAAGCCGGGCGGGAGCGGCATCGGACTGTCGATCGTGTCGCGTATCATCGACGCGTTCGACGGCACGATCCAGTTCGAGTCTGCCCTCGGACAGGGGAGTCGTGTCACGATTCGCCTGCCACGGTGGCAGGGGTCGGACCGCGAACCCGCGGTCGAGGCGTCCGAGGAGCGGCGATGAAGATCCTGTTGCTGTCATGCGTGATCGCGATCGGCGCGGGGTGCGCGGGGACTCGTGACCGCGCGAACCCGCCGCCGCTGCGGCCGGTCGAGTCGACCGAGGCGCGCGGTGATGCGCGCGCGGCGCTCGACGCGGCGGGGACCGCACTCGAGGCCATCCGGGCGTCCGACTTGGGATCGGCCGATCGGGAGCGCTTGCAACTCGCACGCGAACTCAAGGACCGCGGCGACGCCGCGTTCGAGGGCGGCCGCTATTCGGCGGCGACGAAGCTCGGCTCCAAGGCGCGCGTTCTCGCCGAGGACATCGCCGCGTCACTCGCCGATGGCTGACCGAGCGTCCGATCGCCATCGCACCGGAGCGTGTGGCGTGGCCGGGTCTTCGGACAATTCGCCGGGTGCAACGCGTTGCAGGCGGCGATTTGTCCGGAGTTTCGGTCAGGTCGTGGCGTGCACACGGCGAACGCGTAGAATCCGGGGCGAGGAGGTGAGCGATGCCGAGTCGTCGTGAGTTTCTCGCTGCGATGCCGTGGGTCGCGGCGCCGGTCGCGGCCGCGTTGTGCGATCCGCGTGCGGCGGCGGCTGCGTGCGCAGCGTTCCCGGACGCGAACGCCGATGACGAGCGATTCTGGTTCGAGCTGCAGAACGCCTACACGGTCGACCGCGGCATCGTCAACCTGAACAACGGCGGGGCGAGCCCGGCGCCGGCGACCGTTCAGGCCGCGATGGCGCGCCACCTCGACTTCGTCAACACGATCCCGCCGCCGCGCGCGCTGTGGCAGGTGCAGAAGCCGCGCCTCGAAGCGGTGCGCGGCCAACTCGCGCGCGCGTTCGGGGCCGACCGCGAGGAGATCGCACTCGTCCGCAATGCGTCGGAGGGGTTGCAGATCTGCCAGCTCGGGATCGACCTCGCTCGCGGCGACGAGGTGATCACGTCGGATCGCGACTACCCGCGGATGGTCAACACGTTCAAGCAGCGTGCGCGTCGCGAGGGGATCGTCTACAACCAGGTGTCCCTACGCGGCATGGACGACGACACCGATGCGATCGTCGATGCGTTTCGCCGTGGGATCACGAAGAAGACGAAGCTGATCCTCACGAGCCACGTCGTCTTCTCGAACGGCCAGGTGCTGCCGATCAAGGCGATCGTCGCGATGGCTCGCGAGCATGGCGTGCCGGTGATCGTCGACGGTGCGCATGCACTCGCGCATGTGCCGTTCTCGCTGCGCGATCTCGAGTGCGACTACTACGCGACGAGTCTGCACAAGTGGCTCACCGCGCCGCTCGGCACCGGCCTGCTCTACGTGCGCCGCGACAAGATCGAGTCGCTCTGGCCCCTGATGGCCGCCGACGCGAAGCAGGACGACGACATCCGCAAGTTCGAGGAGATCGGCACGCACCCGTACGCGGCGCAGCTCGCGGTCGCCGAAGCGCTCGCGCTGCACCAGGGGATCGGCGCCGAGCGCAAGTTCGATCGTCTCGTCCGATTGCGGGACCGCTGGGCCGATCCGCTCGACGCCCACGACCGGATCCGCGTGCACACGTGCCGCAAGCCCGGTCGCGCCGGCGCGATCGCGACCGTCGAGATCGAAGGCGTCGAGCCCGGCAAGCTCGCGTCGCACCTGTGGCGCGACCACCGCATCCTCGTCGCGGCGATCGACCACCCGGACTACCGCGGCGTACGCGTCTCGCCGAACGTCTACACGACGTTCGACGAGATCGACCGCTTCGTCGCGGCCATGCGGCGCGTCGCGGATCAGAACCTGCTGCGCGACAAGCGAAAACGCTGAGCCGCAGACGCGCGATCTACGGCGCGATCGTCGCCGACTGCGGCCGCGACACGGTCCGCACGCCGCTCGGCGACTGCGGGTCGAGCGTCACGAACGCGAGGTGCAGCGTCACCGCGATGAGGCCGGGTGCGTTCGGGATCGTCAGGATCAGGGCACTCTGGCCGTTCGCGTCGAGCGTGCCGACGCCGCCCTGCAGCAGCGGAAGCTGGCCGGTGAGCGCGAGCCCGAACAGCGGATCGGGGCTGAGCGGGATCGTCCGCACGTCCGGGCTCGGCAGCGGGATCCCGGAGTTGCCGAGGCTGATCGAGGCCGCGTAGGGGAGCCCCGCGCCGATCGCGTCGTCGATGCCCCACGATGCGACGGTGCCGATCGACGGTTCCACCTGTGCGGCCACGAGCACACCGGCCGGCGCGAACACGCAGTCCCGCAGCGTGCCGAGCGGCCGCGCGAGCGGCGGTGTCCCGGTGTTCTGCGCGTAGACCGTGACTTCGCCGGCGTCGTTCGCGTCGCCGTCGAGGTTCACGTCCTGCATCCGGTAGACGATGTCGTTGGAGTGGTCGCTGACGTAGACGACGCCGAGTGCGGTGGGCACCGTCGTCAGCGAGAACGACGTCCCGATCGCGACGTTCGACGCGTTGTTGGCCGAGTCGAACCAGACCGTCGCCTCGCCGCTGTCGAGCGCATCACCGTCGCGGTCCTTGTCCTCGAAGCGGTAGACGTTGTCGGTCGTGAGCCCCATGCCGTAGAGCGCGTCGCTGAAGAAGTCGAACTCGAGGCTCCACATGCTGTTCGCGCCGGCCGCTTTCGGTGCCGCCCACCGCTTCGCCTCGCCCGCATCGAGCGCGTCGCCGTCGTTGTTCAGGTCCTCGATCCGGAGGATCGAGTCGGGCGACGCATTCAGGTCGGCGACGTAGAGTGCGCCGCGCCGGATCGTCATCGCGGCGGGGACCGCGAGCCACGCGCCCGATGCCGCGCTGTTGTCGAGGTAGACCGTCGCCTCGCCGGCGTCGAGCATGTCGCCGTCGGCGTTGCCGTCGACGAGGCGCAGGATCTGATCGGCCGGCGCCGAGCCCTGTCCCGCGACGCACAGGAACAGCGCGCCGCTGCCGTCGAAGCACAGCGCGTTGACCGCGCCGAGCGGGATCGCGCCGGTGTTGTCGTAGATCACCGAGTACTCGTTCGCGTCGTTCGCGTCGCCGTCGCCGTTTCGGTCGCGCAGCCGCAACACGATGTCGAGCGTCGCGTCGGCGACGATCAGATCGCCGGTGGCCGGGTCGACCGTGAGGGCTTGCGGGTTCGACAAGTCCGGGCCGGGGCTCGACGCATCGTAGAAGACGGTCTGCTCGCCGGCGTCTTGGACGTCGCCGTCGCCGTTGGCGTCGGTGAAGCGGTAGACCTCGTCGTTGGTCCGGTCGGTGACGTAGAAGTCGCCCATCGTCCGGAACGGAATGTCCTGGGCACCGGTGATCGTCGCGACCGTCAGGGTCGACAACAGCGCGGCCGTGCGCGGGAAGGATCGCATCGGTCGAGTCCTCTCTCGGGTCGGGGCGGCCCGAAGTTTGGCAAGTCAAACAGGTGGTGTATGGAGCAATCGAACGATTGGAGATTAGATCCAAGCGCCGATCGATCAAGAGAAGACCGGATAAAAACGGTACGGTTTCGCCGACGTCGCCGGGGAGGCGCTCAGAAGCCGACGGAGATGCCGAGGCGCGCGGTGAAGTCCGGGGAGACGTCGCCGATCAGGTCCTCGGTGAAGTCGAAGCGCACCGCGGTGCGCTCGCCGATGCGGAGCGCGCCGCCGATCGACAGCATGAGCTGATCGCGGGTCCCCTCGCGGACGTCGAGGCCGCGGAGCGACTGGCCGGTGTAGTCGAGCCCGACGAGGCCGCGCAGCGCATCGGTGATCCCGACCTCCACGTGTGCGAACGCGGCGCCGAAGTCCTCGAGGTCCACGCCGGTTCCGTCCATCGAGCGTGGCCGCCCGACCCACGCCCAGTCGCCGCCGAGCGTCGCCGTGATCGGGCCGAGCGTCTTCTCGACGACGACGCCGATCCCCACGTCGAGCTCGCCGTTGCCGAAGCCGGCGCTCTCGCGGCCGACCGGGATCTCGACCGCCCCGCGCAGGAGCACACCCGGTGCGACGTCGTCCTCGCGGACCGCGGCGAACGCGAGCCCGACCGGGACGTCGCCGAAGCCGAGACGGTCCTCCTCGAGTCGCCAGGCGACGGTCCCGTTCTTCGAGATTTCGGCTGCGAACTGGTCGCGCGGATTCTCGTCGCGTCCGTCTTGGTTGAAGTCGAAGAGGTCGTGGTAGCCTTCGATCGTCGCGTCGAGAAACCCGCTCGACGTGTAGAGGATCGGCACGGCCGCGAACACCTCGAGCCGGTCGGTGATGCCGAAGCGCAGGTCGAACTCGACGCGCGTCCACTCGCCGTCGAACGACACGGTCGTCCCGTTCTCCGCGCGCAGCTGGAACATGCTCGTGTAGTCCACGCTGACGTCCCAGCCGATCTCGCCGGCGGCCTGCGTGCGCGCCGAGCGCACCTCGAAGTCGAGGAGCGTCATCGTCACCGGGTGCGCGGAGCGGATCGGCGCGGGGCCGACCGGCCCCGGTCCGTCGCCGAACGACGTGCAGCCGGCGCTGAAGCAGGCGACGAGGAGGAGAGCGGCGACGTGCCGCGGGCGGGCGAAGCGGGGCATCGGGAGACTATACCGGTCGTCGCGAGGCCCCGCTACGCCGCAGCCCGTGGCGAGCCGCCGAAGAAATGCCGGGCTCCGGCGGCGGAAGCGAGTGGGTGTGGAGTGAGAGATCGAGTTGGAGATGCGAGACACCGTTGGAGGGAGCGTGAGCGCGCCGGACGCGCTCGCGCATGGACTTGGGAACCGTGGCGTCATGATCGTCATCGGGTTTCCGTCGTCCGCCGAAGCCCGGTGCCCTTGATGTCGTCGGGAAGCCCGATCGGTTACAACGATTCTCGATGAGCGACACGACCGTCGACCTGTGCATCCTCGGCGCCGGTGCTGCCGGGCTCGTCGCCGCGGGCACCGCCGCGGCGGCCGGGGTCGACACACTCGTGCTCGAGAAGGGGCGCCAGACCGGGATCAAGATCCTGATCGCGGGCGGGGGGCACTGCAACCTCACCCACGAGTGCAGCGTGAACCGGATGCTCGAGGGCTACGGTGCCGCGCGCCCCTGGCTGACACCGTCGATGAAGCGCTTCTCGCCGAAGGCCGTGCGCCGGCACTTCGACCGCATCGGCGTGCCGACCTACGTCGGCGAGTGGGAGAAGGTGTGGCCGGTCTCGCGCAGCGCGAAGGACGTCCGCAACGCGCTCGAGCGTGATGCGATCGCGGCGGGCGCGGCGATTCGCACGGACGCCCCGGCTCGCGGTGTCGAACGGACGCGGCGCGGCTTCGCGATCACGACGCCGGACGGCGAGGTGCACTGCTCGCGGTTGCTGATCGCGACCGGCGGGCGCAGCTATCCGAAGACCGGCACGACCGGCGACGGCTACGGGTTCGCGCGGGAACTCGGTCACTCGATCGTCGAGCCGGTGCCGGCGCTCGTACCGCTCGTCGTCGACGCGCCGTGGGTGCGCGAACTGTCCGGCGTGTCGCTCGCCGCGGTGCGGACGCGCCTCGTGAACACGGACGACACGGTGTGCGTCGAGTCGCACGGGCCGCTGCTGCTCACGCACAAGGGCCTTTCGGGGCCCGCGGCGTTGGACTTGGGCGGCGCGGCGGCTCGGCTGGCGAAGCGATGGGTCGACATCGACTGGTTGCCCGAGGTGCCGCTCGAGGCGGTCCGCGCCCGACTGCGCGACGCGCATGCACTCGGGCGGACGCGGATCGCCCGCGTCGTCGCCGAGTGGTTGCCCGAGCGGCTCGTGATCGCGCTGTTACGCGACGTCGGCGTGCCGGAGGAGCGACGAGCCGCGGAACTGCCGGTCGCCGAGCGCGACGCCCTCGTGCGCGCGATCAAGGCGACACGACTTCGCGTCGACGGGACGCTCGGCTTCGCGAAGGCGGAGGTCACCGCGGGTGGCGTGCCGCTCGCCGAAGTGGATCAAGACACGATGGCGTCGTCGCTTGTGCCGGGGCTCTGGATCGCCGGCGAGGTGCTCGACTACGACGGCCGACTCGGCGGCTACAACTTGCAGGCGGCGTTCTGCACGGGACGGGCGGCTGCGCGCGCGATCGCGAGCGCGTGACCGACGGTCAGGCGCTCTGCGTCTGGGGCACGCGACGCGAGAACAGGTAGCCGTCCGCGCCGTCGTCGAAGTAGCCGTGCATCACCTTGATCACCGAGAAGCCGAGCCCCTTGTAGAACAACTGTGCGGCGAGGTTTCCCTCGTGGACCTCGAGCACGAGGGAGCGCGACCCGCGGTTTGCGACGCGTTGCGACACGTGCGTCATCAGGTTCGTCGCGAACCCGGTGCGGCGATGCTCGGGGTGCACGGTCAGCGTCTCGACGAACGCGTGCCGGGTGCGGTAGCGCAGGATCGCGTAGGCGTGGATCTTGCCGTCCACGTAGAGGCCCCATCCTTCGACCTCGGGCTGGATCAGGAGGCTCTCGAGCTGGTCCTTGTCCCACGGGGTGTTGTACGACGCCTCCTCGATCTCGACGATCGAGCGGAGGTCCCAGAACGCGATCCGCCGGATGGTCGCTCCGGCGGGCCTGCTCTCGTTTTCCATCGTGCTTCTCTCCGGTTCTCTATCCATAAGTCCAATGCTATCAGAGGGAAGCAGCCGGCGAAGCAATTTCCTGATCTCAAGGTCGTCTACATGTGAGCCTTCGGTAGTGCGCGGCGAGCGCCGTCGCGCACGCATCGACGGAGAAGCGATCACGGGCCGCGTCGCGCCGCGCGGAACGCGCGTCATCCGGCGCGGCCAAGGCCCGTTCGATCGCGGTCGCGATCGCGGCGTCGTCGCCGCGAGGCACGAGCCGGGCGATGGTGTCGTCGACGATCTCGCGGGTCCCGCCGACGTCGGTCGCGACGATCGGCGTGCCCGCGGCGAGCCCCTCGAGCAGCACGCGGCCGAGCGGCTCCTGATGCGCCGTGTGCGCGAGCACGTCGAACGCGGCGATCCACGTGCGCGCGTCGTCGCGCCAGCCGGGGAAGTGCACGCGGCCGGCGAGCGGTGGGGCGGCGGCGCGCTCGCGGAGCGTCCGTTCGTAGTCGACGCTCTCCGGCTTTCGCGAGAAGCGCTCGCCGAGCAGGACGAAGTGCGGGCGCGGGTCACGTGCCGCGACGCGCGCCGCGGCATCGAGGAACACGTCCTGCGCCTTCCGCAGGCAGATCTGGCCGACGTTGCCGACGAGCGGTGTGTCGACCGGGATGCCGAGCGTCGCCCGCACGTCGCGGCGCCCCGGTGCATCGAGCGGCGGCGGCACGTCGATGCCGTTGTGGATCACGTCGATGCGGTCGCGCGGCACGCCCTGTTCGGCGAGCGCATCGGCGGTCGCGTGCGAGACCGCGATGATCGCGTCGTGCGTGAGGAGCGCGTCGCGTCGCGTTGCGCCGAGGCGCATGATGTCGCGCACGTGCGCGATCGACGGGACCGCCGTCGTCGTCGGTGCGATCCGGATGGCCGTCGTCAGCGAGTTCGCGTGCACGACGTCGATCGGGCCGGCGGCGTCGAGGGTCGCGACCACGTCCACGCCGAGCGCGCGCACCGCCGGTGCGAGCGGTCCGTTCTCCGGCGCGACGACGATCGACGCGACGGACCGCCGGTCGAATGCCGCCAGCACGGCGAGCAGCGAGCGTTCACCGCCGGCAACGCTCGGGAACTCGAGCACGTGGGCGACGCGGATCGGGCGGGCGCGGGACATGCCGGAGGGGTATCCGCCCGCGGCCCCCGGGTCCAGGGTCGCGACTTTCTTCGGGAATCGGGATTGCGGCTACGACATTGTGTAGTAGAGTCTACTACAACCTGTAGGAGGCCCATGCCCGACCGATCTGCCGACCCGCCCGCGCGCCGAAACGTCAGCGAGACCGAACTCGCGGTGTTGAAGGTCCTCTGGGCGTCCGACGCGCCGTGCACGGTGCGCGACGTCGTGGACGCGTTCGAGGCGGACGGTCGCGATCTCGCCTATACGACGGTCGCGACGCTGCTCGCCCGGCTCGAGGACAAGGGGACGGTCGCGAGCGTCCGTCGCGGGCTCGCGAAGACGTTCCGCGCCACCGTGACCCGCGACGACCTGCTCGACCGGCGTCTCGCGCGACTCCGCGACGAACTCGCGGGCGGCGCGAACCTCCCGATCCTCCACGCGCTCGTGCGCGGCGGCGGCCTGACGCGCGACGAACTCGACGCGCTCGAACGGCTCGTGGACGACGCACGCCGACGGGAGCAGTCGTGACCGCGGTGCTCGCCTGGCTCGCCCAGGCCGCCGCGGTCAGCGCGTTGCTCGCGGGCGTCGCGTGGATCGCGTCGCGCCGGCTCGGCGCGCGACCGGCGGTTTGCCACGCGCTGTGGCTGCTCGTCGTGCTCCGGTTGCTCGTGCCGCCCGGTCTCGTCGGTTCGTGGACGGTGCCGATCGCGACCGCCGACTCGCCGGCGGTCGAGGCCGTCGTCATGCCGATGCGCGCGGCGCCGCTCGACCTCGCGTCGCCGGCCACGCGCATCGCGCCGATCGGACCCCGCAGCGTCGCGGCCCCGCCCCCCGCGGCGGCGGCGATCCCGTGGTCGACCGTGCTCGTCGGGACGTGGCTCGCGGGCGCGCTCGCGATGCTCCTCGTCTTCGCGCGGGGCGTGTTCTCCGCCGCGCGATCGCTTCGGCACGGGCGGGTCGCCGATCGCCGGGTGCGGCGCATCGTGCACCGCGTCGCGCTCCGGATGCGGGTCGCGGCACCCCGCGTCGTCGCGGTCGATCGCGCCTGCGCACCGTTCGTCTGGGCGCTCGGGCGGCCGCGGCTCGTCGTGCCGACCGCGCTCGCGGACGCGCTCGACGCGCGTGCCCTGGAGGCGGTGATCGTGCACGAACTCGCGCACGTGAAGCGGCGCGATCACTGGGTCGGCCGCGCGCTGCTCGTCGCGGCGTGCCTGCACTGGTGGAACCCGGTCTTCTGGTGGGCGCGGCGCCGCATCCACGAGACCGCCGAACAATCGTGTGATGCGTGGGTAGTCGACATGCTGCCCGACGCGCGTCACCGCTACGCGAATACCTTGATCGAGGTCTCTCGCATCGTCACGACCGGCACCCCCGCGATGGCCATCGGGATGGGGTCGGTCACCTACCACGAGCTCAAGAGGAGGCTTCAGATGATTCTCGAAACCACACCGCGTCGCGGCGTGCCGACGGTCGGCGCGCTCGCGATCGCGTTGCTCGGCCTCGTCGCGTCGCCCGACGTGACGTTCGCCCAATCCGCCGACGACGCGCCGCGTGCCGATCGCGTCGTCAAGGCGGTCCCGGAACGCGGCGTCGAGGTCGTGACCTACGTCGACGAGTCGGTTCGCGTGTCGCGCGCCGGCGCACGGCGGGACGGGTTGACGATTCGCTACGAGAAGGGGCGCTGGGTCGTCCACGCCCACGGCTCGACCTACACGTTGAATTCCGACGGCACGATGACGAGCCACTCGGCGCCGCGCGCGACGAACGTCGCCCCCGAGCCGGTCTGCGCACGGGTCGCCGTTGCTCGGGGAGGCGCTCGGGCGGTCGGTGGCCGTGCGGCGCCGGCACCGTTTGCCGGCGGGCCGGCGGTTCGCGGACGCGCCGATGCCGCCGGGCCTCGCGCGGCGCGCGCGGCTGCCCGCGCCGGCAGTCCCGCCCCGGCCGCCAATCCGTTCGCGACGCTCACCGAGGAGGTGATCATCGAAGAGCGGATCGTCGATGTACCGGCGTCGAAGCCCCGCAAGCCGGGCTTGCGCCAAGCCCGCCGCCGCATCGCCGAGTTGGAGCGCGAGATCGCCCGGCTCGAGAAGATGATCGCGGAGTTGGCGCGCCCCGGCGACGACACGCGCCGCCGTTGACCGGCAGCGCGCGCGACCGTTACGCTGGCGCGTCGGGTAACGACGTTTCGCGCCGGCGTCTCGGCGCGCGCGCCGTCGGAGGAGTCGATTGGAAGCCAGGCGACAGTTCTCGATCGAGCCGGATGTCGCGGCGGATCTCGATGCGTTGGCAGCGCGGATCCACGCGCTCCTGGCTCGGACCCGCTGTCGCAGCGGCCGGTCGGCGATCGGCGAACACGGTTTCACGATCCGCGCTCGGTATGGTCGCCGGCTGGTCGCGCTGCTCCTGTCGCTCGATCTCTTCGGCTACTTCTCGACGGTCGGCATCCGCATCCGGGTGCAACGGCGCGACGAGGACGAGCGCGGCGCGCTGCTCCAGCTTCGCGTGTGGCCGACCGACGAGGTGTGGGGCGAGCGCGAGCAGTGGCACAGTACGCAATCGCCGGGCGAGCGGTGCGGGGATGCGCTGCAGATACACCGCGTCGCACGGCGGATCGAGCACGTGCTGCTCCGCGAGCGAATCGCGACCCCGCTCGCGGGCGCACCCGACCGTGCGTCGACGCTCACGACCGTGTCGCTCGTCTGTGGCGGCGCGGGCGCGCTCGTCGCGCTGTTGGGTGCGGGCACCGGCGTCGGGACGATCGTCGCCGTGACGCTCGGTCTCGTCGCGATCTTCACGGCCGGCGCCGCTCGGGATCGGGTCACGTCCCGCCGAGGGAAGCGACACGCCAACACGGCGATGTGGACGGGGATCGCGACGGTCGCGTTCTCGGCGACGGCGTTCGTCGCGGTCGCGATCGGGGCTTGACCGCTCCGTCGCGCCATCGCTGAGGTCAGCTCCGCTCCCGGATCGCTTCGATGAGTTCGTGTTTCGCCATCGCGCTGCGGCCGTCGATGCCGAGTTCTTTCGCGCGGTCGTAGAGTTCGTCGCGGGTTCGCGTCTCGAGCGGCGTGCTCGTCGCCTGCGAGCCCGACATGTGGGCGTGCGCCGAGCGCTCGGAAGTTCGCTTGCGTTCGATCACGCGGCGCGCGGCGAGGTCGTCGGCCGGCTCGTCCGGTCGATGGTGTCTGTCGTCGCGCGGGCGGAAGGACTCGATCGGTCGATCGTCGGTCGGGACCCAGAGCTTCGGCATCGGTTGTCTCCTCATCCAAGGGGCGTCCGGTCGGGTAGTATCGACTCGGGGCCGCACCGTTATCGGGCCGGCGGCCGCGAAGTGGCGCGACCGGGGCGCAAGCGCCGTGCCGGTTCGCGCGCGGACGGGTCCTGGATGGCTCCTGCGGCCGCACCTCGGGGCCCACGGTGGAGTTGGATGCGCGATTCTACAATCGACGGCCCAAGCGCGTCACATCTCGCGTTGCAGCGGCCGTGTGGCCCACTCGAGTAGCCGCTTCGTGGGCCCGCGGCGCTTGCAGCGATCGAGGTCGACGCGGTCCGCCCGCGCGAGGTCTGCGTCGAAGTCGTCGTCGAGCGCCTTCACGAGCGCCTCGTCCAGCGCGTGAAGGAGGATCTCGTCGTCCTTGCGCATCGAGCGGTGATTGAAGTTGGCCGAGCCGATGCACGCGAGCGTGCGGTCGACCGTGATGATCTTCGCGTGGATCATCGTCGGCTGGAACAGTCGGATCTCGATGCCCGCCGTGACGAGCGGCTCGAAGTGGTCGCGGGCGCCGATGCGCGCGAGGCGCTCGTCGATGTACGGCCCCGGAACGAGAATCTCGACGCGCACGTCGCGCGCCGCGGCCTGGCGGAGGAGTTCGCTGCACGCTGCGTCGGGGATGAAGTAGGGGGTCGCGATCCGGACCCGTTCGCGGGCGCGCTCGAGCACCGTGCGGAAGCACGTCGCCGCGTCGCTCCAACCGAACGAGCCGGCGCTGCGAACCACCTGGATTCGCGCCGCACCACCCGTGGCGGCGTGAGTGATCGTCGGCCGTCGCATCGCCGGGCCGGCCTCGTCGGTCTCGAGCCAATTGCCCAGGAACGCCGCCGCGAGGCCGTCGACGACCGGTCCGCGCAGCCGGAAGTGCGTCTCGCGCCAACTGCCCGGTTCGTCCCCGTCGCCCTCCCACTCCTCGGCGATTCCGACCCCGCCCGTGAAGCCGACGCGTCCGTCGACGATCAACACCTTGCGGTGCGTGCGGTGCGTACTCCACACCGGCCGCCACCATTGGAGCGGACGGAACCACCCGACGCGGACGCCGGCCGACCGCATTCGTTCGACGAGCGACGAGTCCATCCGCTTCGCGCCGAACGCATCGAGAAGGACTCGGGTCGCGACGCCGCGGCGGGCCGCTGCGGCGAGGGTGTCCGCGAATCGATTCGCGACGTCGCCGGTCCAATAGACGAACGTCAGGAAGTCGACCGACGATTCGGCGCGCTCGATTGCGTCGAGCATCGCCGGGAAGATCTCGGTGCCGTTTCGCAGCGGCTCGACGGTGTTGTGCTCGGTGAACGGAACGCCGAGCGTCGTCTCGAGCAGTCGCTGCCAGGAGTCGGGTGGGGATGCAGTCATCGCCATGGAGGGTAGCAGGGTGTTTGCGTTCGGCCCAGCCAGCCAGCGAATGTCGGGCCGGATGGCCTTGGCTTCGGCACGCCCGTTGCGCTTCGGACGCGCGGCGCGTGTCGTGACGGCACAGCGGGTGATTCGTCGCTACCGCGCCGGTCGCGTGGACGGTGCGAGACGGATCTGATACTGTCCCGAAGAACCGAACGGAACAGACCCATGCCCGAACGATCGACCCGCAGTTCCGGTTCTCCACGCCTCGTCGTCGGCGTCGGTGCATCGGCGGGCGGGCTGGAGGCGTTCAAGCAGCTGCTCGGCGCGCTGCCCGGTGACACCGGGATGGCCTTCATCTTCGTGCAGCACCTCGACCCGACACACGAGAGCATCCTCGCGTCGTTGCTCGCGTCGGTGACCACGATGACCGTCGTCAATGCCGACGACGGCGCGGTACTCGAACCCGACCACGTCTACGTGATCCGGCCGAACACGTTCCTCGCGGTACAGGGCGGTCGCATCCGGCTCAGCGAGCCGGTTCTGCATCGGGGCGTTCGACTCCCGGTCGACCACCTGTTCCGCTCGCTCGCGACCGAGTACGGTTCGTTGGCAGCAGCCGTCGTGCTCTCCGGCGCCGGCAGCGACGGCAGTGCGGGGCTGCGCGAGGTCAAGGAGTACGGCGGGCTGACGATCTCGCAGGATCCGGAGGCGTGCGCGCACACGGGGATGCCGAAGAGTGCGATCGACCAGGTCGGTCCCGACCTCGTGCTCGACGTCGCCGCGATCCCGGATGCGATCGAGCGGTTCGCGTCGGTCGCGCGCACGCTGCCGAGGGAGTCGGCGCGCGCGATCGGCAGTGCGACGACCCCGTCGCGTCCGCTCGAGCCCGACGAACTCGAGCGGCTCGCGTCGCTGCTCGAAGCGCAGGTCGACCTCGATGTTCGCGGCTACAAGTCCGGCACGATCGAGCGGCGCGTCGGACGGCGAATGGTCCTGTCGGGCTTCGACTCGGTCGACGCGTACCTCGACTACCTCGCGGAAGCGGACGTCGAGCAGCGGGCGCTCGGTCGCGATCTGCTGATCAGTGTGACGAGTTTCTTTCGCGATCCCGAGGTGTTCCGCGCCGCGCGCGAGCTGGTCGTCGATCGCCTCGTGAACGACGCGCCGCCGGGCTCGACGCTGCGAGCCTGGGTGCCCGCCTGCGCGACCGGGGAAGAGGCCTATTCGTTCGCGATGGAGTTCCTCGACGCGATCGACGCGAGCGGCAAGGCGCTCGACCTGCGCATGTTCGCGACGGACGTCGACGAAGATGCGCTCGCGGTCGCGCGCGAGGGCGTCTACCCGTCGTCGGCGGGGGAGCACGTCGGCGCCGATCGCTTGCGACGCTACTTCCATCCCCTGGAGGGCGGGGGCTTTCGCGTGCGCGGCGGGTTGCGGGACGTGATCTCGTTCGCGGTGCACGACCTCACGCAGCATTCACCGTTCTCGCGCATGGACTTCGTCAGCTGTCGTAACGTGTTGATCTACCTCCGGCCCGCGATGCAGAAGCACGTCCTGCAAGTGCTCCACTTCGCGTTGCGCCCGACGGGCTATCTCGTGCTCGGCACGGCGGAGACCGTCGGAGCGTTGTCGGAGTCGTTTGCTGCGGTCGCGCCCCGAGCGAGCGCGTATCGCAAAGTCGGCCGATCCCGACCGATGCCGACGCGCGGCGTCGCGATGCGAGCGGGCGGCCCGCCCGAGGGCGGCGGCGTAGCGTCGCGGGACGGCCGGCACGACCTCGCGCGCCGCGCGGTGCTCGACGCCCTCGTGCCGCCGTCCGTCGTCGTCTCGCCGACCGGTGTGATCCTGTTCGTGCACGGCGACCTGCGTCCGTTTCTGCGCTTCCCGGAGGGGGAGGACCTGCGGCTCGAGTTCGGCAAGCTCGTCATGCCGACCCTCGCCACTCGCGCGCGCGGCGCAGTGTTCCAGTGCCGAAAGCACGGCGAGCCGGTGACGTTGGTCGCGAAGTGCGACGACGGGCCCGACGTGCGGATCACCGTAGCCCCCGCGCCGTCGATCGCGGACGAGGCCGTCGTGATCGCGTTCGAGAGCGCCGCCGGGCCGGAGGCGGCCGTGGCGCCCGTCGTGACCGAGTCGATCGGCGATGCGAGCACCGTCGAGTTGCTCGAGCAGGAGCTGCACGCGACGCGTGAGGACCTGCGTAGCACCGTCGAGGAACTCGAATCGTCGAACGAGGAGCTCCGGGCGTCGAACGACGAGTCGCTGTCGATGAACGAGGAACTCCAGTCGTCGAACGAGGAGCTCGAAGCGACCACCGAAGAGCTCCGCGCGCTCAACGAGGAGTTGACCGCGGTGAACACCGAGTTGCGGGAGAAGGTCGCGGCGGTCGAACGCGCGCATGACGACCTGAGCAACTTCTTTGCGAGCGCACGCGTTGCGACGCTCTTCCTCGATGATCGCATGTGCATCAAGCGGTTCACGCCGGCCGCTGCGGACTTGTTGGAGCTCGAGCCCGGAGACGTCGGGCGGCGGATCACGACCCTCGCGAGCGCGGTGCCGCTGCGCGATCTCGACCGAGTCGCCAGAGACGTGCTCGACCGCATGGTGCCGAGCACGATGGACGTCGAGTCGGCCGACGGTCGATGGTATTCGCGTCAGGTGCTGCCGTATCGGACCGAATCGCGGCGGATCGAGGGGGTCGTCGTGAGCTACCTCGACGTCACCGACGTCAAACGAGCCGCGGCCCAGCTCGAAGTGCGCGAACACCAGCAGAGCATGGTCGCGCAGACCGGGATGCAGGCGCTGCGGGAGAACGACCTGCAGGCATTCCTCGACCGTGTCGCACGCGATGTGCGCCGGACGCTCGACGTGGACCTGACGAAGATCCTCGAGCTCGAGCCATCCCGCCGGGCATTCCTCGTGCGCGCCGGCGCCGGGTGGGATGCCGACGTGGTCGGGTCGGTCCACGTGCCGACCGGCAGCGCGTCGCAGGCCGGCTACACATTCGACGGCGGCCAGCCGATCCGGGTCGTCGACCTCGCCGAGGAACGGCGATTCAGCTCGTCGCGACTGCTCGAGTCGCACGGGGTGACGAGCGGCGTCTCGTGCGTGATCGAGGGCGGCGAGCAACCGTACGGGATCCTCGCCGCGCACTCGCGCGCCCGACGGGAGTTCACGACCGAAGACGTCTACTTCCTCCAGGCGATGGCGAGCATGATCGGCACGGCGATCCACCGGCATCAGGCGCGACTCTCGCTCGCCGTGGAGCTGACGGCGGCGACCGTGCTCGCCGACGCCCACTCGTTCGAGGAGGCGGCCCCATTGCTGATCGAGCACTTGATGGCCGAGATCGGGGCGAGTGTCGGCGAGTTGTGGTGGGATCACCGCGGCGAGGATCCGGGCGCGGTCACGTGTCTCGTCCGTCGCTGCTTCGCACCGCTCCGGCCCGAGGCGGCCGACGACCGACTGGCGCGCGATCGGTACGACCTCGGTGAGGGCTTCGTCGGTCGGGCGCTCGCGCAGCGCTGTGCGGTCTGGTGTGCCGATCTGCGAAACCCGGCGGAGTTCATGCGTGCCGACGGCGCGCGGGCGCTGGAGCTCGAGTCGGGCGTCGCGTTCCCGATCGCCCAGGGGAACCGGGTTCGCGGGGTGGTCGCGCTCTTCTCGCGGGAACGCCTGTACGCCAACGCCGACATGCTCGCGACGCTTGAGGGGATCGGCCGCACGATCGGCGACTTCGTCAGCCGGACCGACGCGCAGAAGCGCTCCGAACGGCTCGCGGCGATCGCCGCCTCGTCACACGATGCGATCATCCGGTACGACTTCGACTACCGCGTGGTCGAGTGGCTGCCCGGCGCGGAGCGGCTGTTCGGCTACACCGAAGACGAGATGCTCGGCGAGTCGTTCGTGGAGCGGATCGTGCCGACGCACCTGCGCCGCGAGCTCGAGGGCGTGAACGAACGGATCCGTCGCGACGAGGTCGTCGATGCGTTCGAGACGCAGCGCTTCCGCAAGGACGGCTCCCTCGTCGAAGTGTCGGTCCGCAGTTCACCGGTCAAGGACGCCGAGGGTCGGGTGATCGGCGTTTCGTCGGTCGATCGCGACATCTCGCGCCAGAAGCGGATGGAACGCGAGCTCGTCGAGGCCGATCGTCAGAAGGACGAGTTCATCGCGATGCTCGGTCACGAGCTGCGAAACCCGCTGAGCGCGATGCGTGCCGCGACGGAACTCCTCCGCCGCGCCGATGGCGCCGACAGCGACGATGCGGTCGCGATGCTCGAGCGCCAGTGCGTGCACATGGGAAAGCTGCTCGACGGCCTCCTCGACGTCTCGCGCATCATTCACGGCCGGATCGAGTTGGAGCGCGACCGCGTCGATCTCGTGCGGCTGTGCACCGAAGTGTTCTCCGACATCCGGGGTCGGCAAGGCGAGAAGGCGCTCGAGTTCGATCACGATCTGCCGGACGCGCCGCTCGTCGTGCTCGGCGACGCGGTCCGGCTCACTCAGATCGTCGACAACCTTCTGTCGAATGCCGCCAAGTACACGAGTGAAGGCGGCCGGATCTCGATGCGGCTCGCGTGCGACGGCGACGATGCGGTCATCACGGTCGCCGACACCGGCATCGGCATCGAGCGTGAGTTGTTGCCGCACATCTTCGACCCGTTCCGCCAGGCCGAGCAGCGACTCGATCGGAGCCAGGGCGGGCTCGGGCTCGGGCTGTCGCTCGTCCGGACATTGACCGAGATGCACGGCGGAGCGGTCGATGCGCGGAGCGACGGGCCCGGCTGTGGATCGGAGTTCGTCGTGCGGTTGCCGGCCCTGCCCGCCGGCGCCGAGTTCGATGTGCCGCGCGATCCGCGGCCGGCATCGTCGCCACCCGCCGTCGACAACGACGCGCTGCGCGTTCTCGTGATCGAGGATCACGAGGACTCCGCCACCGCGCTGACCGCACTGCTCCAGACGTTCGGCCACGACGTCGACATCGCGTCCTGCGGCGAGAACGGCGTGTCGCTGGCCGACTCCGGCGAACCGGACGTCGTGCTGTGTGACGTGGGCCTGCCCGACATCACCGGCTACGAGGTCGCGCGCCGGATTCGCGAGCGCCACCCGTCCGCGTCGATGCGCTTGATCGCGCTGACCGGGTACGGCCGCGAGGAGGATCGCGAGCGCTGTCTCGCGGCCGGGTTCGACCTGCACCTGACGAAGCCGATCGACCCGGGTTCGCTCCGCGAGATCGTCGGGGGCGGGGCGGGAGACGCGTCGGGACCGATCGGGAAGTTGTAGAAACCGGCTCGCGTTCCGCGCCGCGCGGGTCGTCCGCGTCTCGGCAATCCGGCGTTCCCCCGTGTGGCATGGCGATTGCGTTCCGATTCGGACGGGGAGCGGCGCCGGGTCGCTCCATCGGACCCCAACCCGATCGGGAGCGAAGCCACGATGAGCGAGCGCCACACGAACGGCGCGGTCGCGAGCGCGCCGGCGCCTGTGCGCGACGACGTCGTGGACGCGACGCCCGACGGCGGATTCACGGTCTTTCCGCGTCGGGCGCCTGCCGGTTGGGTCGTGCCGACCGTCGCAGCGCTCGCGGCGCTCTACGTCGCGCAGGCGGTCTTCATCCCGATCGTCCTCGCGGTGATGGGCAAGCTGTTGCTGGCACCGGGCGTGCGTTGGTTCCGTCGGCGCGGCGTGCCGCAAGTGGTGGCTGCGCCGGTCGTGCTCGTGTCCGCGGTCGGCCTCGCCGTGCTCGGGGTCTACCAACTCGCCGAGCCTGCGACGGCGCTCGTCGAGAATCTGCCGCGCGACATCGAGCGCGCGAAGAACGACCTGCGAGCGTTGATTCAGCCCCTCTCCGACGTCGCGGAGAAGACGAAGAACGTCGAGAAGATCGCTGCCGACGTCACCGCGACGTCGAGTGATCCGGCCGCCCCGGAGGTCACGCTCAAAGGGCCGAGCCTCGGCGACCGGATCCTGACTGGCGGACGAGAGTTGCTGCTCGGCGCCTGGGTCGTCGCCGTGCTGCTGTTGTTCCTGCTCGCGCACGATCAGTCGATCCTGCGGAAGATCGTCACGACGCAGTCGACGTTCGCCGGCAAGCGGCGCGTCGTCGCGACGATTCGCCGGATCGAGCGAGACGTGTCGCGCTACCTCGTGACCGTCGTGATGATCAACATCGGCGTCGGCGCGGCGGTCACGCTGCTCCTGTCGATCGCGGGGATGGAGAACGCGCTCCTCTGGGGTGCGCTCGCCGCGGTCGGAAACATGATGCCGTTCGTCGGGCCGCTCGCCGTCGGCCTCGTCCTCGCCCTGAACGCGTTCCTGCAGTTCGGCCCCACGTCGACCGCTTTCCTCGTCCCGGTGGGCTACTTCACGATCACCGGCATCGAAGGGTTGGTGTTCACGCCGTGGATGCTCGGCGGCCGCCTGTCGCTGAGCACGGTGGCGATCCTCGTGTCGCTGATCGTCTGGAGCTGGATGTGGGGGTTCTGGGGCGCGATTCTCGCGGTCCCGATCCTCGTGGCCGTCTGGGCGTACGCGAGCGAGTCGCCTCGCCTGCGGCCCATCGCGATCCTGATCGGCCGATGAACGCCCGAGCGACCGCGCTGACGATCGTAATCGCCCTCGCCTGCACGATCGGTGCGGCGGCGCAGGCACCGACGACCGCGGCGGCCGAAGACGTCCGGGAGCGGATCGAGCGCACGCTTCGCGAGATTCCGGGGCTCGAGGGCGTGACCGTCGACGTCGCGCATCGTGTCGCGCGGCTTCGCGGCTCCGTCGCCGACCCCGAGCTCGTCGAGCGCGCGATTGCGGTCGCGCGCGGGTTCGAAGGCGTTGCACACGTCGTCGATCAGGTCGACGTCACACGCGACGTGCTCGAGCGCATCACGCCGAACCTGGAGCGCTTCCTCGACTGGGTGCGCGACGCGATCGCGATGCTTCCGTTGATCGTGATCGGTATCGGCATCCTCGGACTCGCGTGGTGGGCCGGTCGATGGGTCGGCCGGACGACGTTCGGCTTCGGGCGGATGCCGAACGCGCTGTTGCGCGACCTCGTGCGGCGGGCGATCCGGATCGGGATCGTCGTCGCGGGCGGGTATGTCGCGCTCGAGTTGATCGGCGCGACCGCGCTCGTCGGTGCGCTGCTCGGCACCGCGGGTGTCGTCGGCCTCGCGTTGAGCTTTGCGTTCCGCGACATCATCGAGAACTTCCTCGCGAGCCTGATCCTGAGCGTGCGTCGGCCGTTTCAGCTGCGGGATCAGGTCGTCGTGGCCGGACACCACGGCACGATCGTCCGGATGACGACGAGCCACACCGAGTTGATGACGCCGGACGGCAACCACCTGCGCATCCCGAATGCGATGGTGTTCAAGCAGGAGTTGCTGAACTACACGCGCAACCCGAAGCGACGGTTCGAGATCGCGGTCGGGGTCGGGGTGGACGAGGACTTGCGGCGCGCGCAACGGCTCGGCGTGACGCTGCTGGAGTCGATGCCCGGCGTGCTGGACGATCCGGCGCCGTTCGCACGTGTCGAAGCGCTCGGGGACTCCAACGTGACCGTCCAGTTCTACGCGTGGGTCGATCAACGCGAAGCGGACTTCTTCAAGGTGCGCAGCGAAGCGACCCGCCTCGTCAAGACGACCCTCGACGACCACGCGATCGAGATGCCGGTGCCGATCTATCGCGTGGAACTCGCGCGTCGCAGCGCGGACGAGGCGACCCGCGAGGCACGACCGCGCTCGGACACGAGCGACGTCGACGTCGCGCACGACGAGGGTGGCGTCGATCGTCAGGTCGAAGCGGAAATCCGCAGCGAGGGCGGCGACCTACTCGACTGACCGCGGACGGGCCGACAGCGCGACGACGACCGCCTCGTCGGCGAACGTGATCGTGCCGCCCGCTTGCCGTGCGGCCTCGCGCGCGAGCTGCAGGCCGGGCGCGACCGGATCGCTCGTATCCGCGCCGGCGAGGAACCGCCGGGTCGGCTCGGGCATCGCCTCGCCGGTGCAACGAATCCGCACTTCGCAACAGCCGCCGGCCGCTCCATCGGCGGGCCACGCGCCGTCGATCGCGACCGACCGATCGGGACCGGCCGCGGCCGCGCGGTCGATCGCGTCGTGGAGCATCGGGACGAGCGCGAGGTGTGCGCGCATCGCGTCGACATCGACGTCGGGGATCGCGTCGACGCGAAGCGTGACGTCGCGAGATGCGGCGATTGCGCGGAACGACTCCAGCACGCGACCGATCGTGTCACGAAGCGGTGCACGCTGACCAGCGACGCTCAGGTCCTCCGACAACGTGGCGGTGCGCAGCACGTCGAGCAGCGCCGCGACGTCGCGCGCCGCGCGATCGATCCGCTCGCACGCCGTGCGTTGGCGCGCGTCGAGCTCGCCGGACGCGCCGATCAGCGTCGAGTGCAGCGTGATCGCGTTCAACGGCTGACGGACGTCGTGGGCGGCTCGGGACGCGAAGCGAGTCGTCAATGTCGCGAGTTCGCGCACGGCGTCGCGCTCGGCCGTCGTGCGGTCGCGGATCGTGCACGCGACGAGATCGCGCAACGGGCGCTCGATGCAGCGGTCGCCGACGTGGTCGATTGCGATGCACACGAGCCGGTCGAGCGCGACGAGCAACTCGTCGACGTCGATGCCTGCGTCGTGGCATCGCCGCGCATGGTCGCGCAACGACGGCGGGGAACCGGTATTCGGGTCCCGGAGCCGCACCGCGACGCACGCCAGTGCGGTGGAGACCTCGTCGCGAAGCACCGCGAGGTCGTTCGGGCCGATCCCGCTCGGCGCGCCGGCCACCCACGCATCGGCGATCGACGGCGCGGCCGCGGCGAGCGTCTCGGCGACATCGGGATGCGATCGTGTAGGAGCACTCGAGCGGTCCATTCCCCTCATCGTGCAGCGGGGCGGCGGGCGGCGCAAGGCGTCGGCGCGCAGCGTAACGTGTAGAAACGAAACACGCTCGATTCGTTTCGCGCGCGTCGATGCGGCCATGCGGGCCGTTTCTCGGTGTCGGCGGGCTCTGGCACGGTTGTTGCGCTCGATCCCATCGGCGGCGCGACGGTTCGGCGCTGCCCCGGTGTGATCGATCGCACCGCGAGTTGCGAACCGATACTTGCGAACAATCGGAGACGACGATGATCACCGCACGCGTCACACTCGCCCTCGCTGCTTCCATGTTGACCGCTGCTGCACTCGTCGGGTGCAGCTCGGCTCCGCAGCACGTTCCGGCGGAGACGTCGGTTGCGTACAACGCCGAGAACGGCAAGCCGGGTTGCTGGGTCGAGATCTACGAACGGGAGGACTTCCAGGGGCGTAGTGCGCGGCTCGCCGGGCCGCTCGAACTCGCGTCGCTGAACCTCGCGGACCTCGGCGACTGGACCGAGCGCATCAACAGCATTCGCGTCGGGCCGATGGCCGAGGTCGAGCTGTACGGCGACCTGAAGTTCGAGGATCGCCGACAGATCTACCCGAGCGGTCGCGAGATCGCGAGCCTCGAGAAGGACGCCGACTTCGGCGGCGAGGCCGCGTCGATGCGCATCTCGTACAAGTAGATCCCACGACCGCCGCGGAAAATCGCGATCGTCCGGGTCGACCCCGGGCGATCCGACAACACCATGAACGAAGGAGACCGACCGATGTCGAACAGGAAGACCGCCGATGAGAAGAAACAGGCCGCGCGTGAGGACCTGCGCGATGCCGCGCACAAGATCGGCGAGGGGTTCCAGGAGGCCGGAGGCGCCGCGCGCGACTATGCGAAGGAGCGAGCCACCGAAGCGAGCCGCCGGGCGCAGGACGCGTATGCGGAGGGGCGCGATCGCGTGCGAGCCGCGGAGGACCGATTCGAGTCCTACGTGCAACAACACCCGTTGAAGTCGGTCGCGATCGCTGCGGGCGTGGGTCTCTTGCTCGGGCTCTTCTCCCGCCGATGATCACCCGCGATCGACTCCATGGCTACCGTGACGACGATCTCCAGGCGCGCGCGAAGTCGCTGCTGACGTCGGCGCGCCGCATCGCCGTGCAGGTGCGGCGACTGGTGCGACTCGAGTTCGACCAGTTGCGCTTCTCGCTGCGCCGAGCGTTCGCGCTGATGGTCGGTTTCGCGTTCGCCGCGATCGCCGCCACCGTCTTGACGGTGATCGCGGTCGCGAGCATCGTCGACGGCACGTGCGCGGCGTTCACCGCGATGCTGGGCAGCCGCTGGGCGGGCTCGCTCGTCGGCGGCACCGTCGTCGTCGCCGCGGTGGGAGGAGCCGGGTGGCTCGTGTGGCGAACCGTCTGTGCGCGCTTCGAGCGCCGACTACGGGCGAAGTACGATGGCTGATCCCCGCGCGTATCTCCGCCGGCAGCGGGCGCTGACGCGGGCGAGCCTGTCCGATGCGGCGCACGACGTGCGGCGTACGGTCGGTCTCGACGGACCGCGTCGGGCGCGCCTCGCACCGTGGATTGCACTCGGTGGCGTCGTCAGCGCCGGCTATGCGGCCGGCCGTCGCACCGGCCGACGCGGTCAGCGCGAGCGGTCGGGTTCGCGGCCGGGACTCGTTCGCCGCGCCGCGCGCAGCGCCGGCAACGGGATCGCGTTCGGGGCGCGCACGCTCGCGATGTTCTTCTGAGCCGGATCGCCACCGAGCGCCGCGGGGCCGCTACTCCTTGGCGTTGTAGACGCTCAGCCGCGTATAGAGCGTCTTGACGCTGATACCGAGCACCTCTGCGGCTCGCTTCTTGTCGCCGTCGAGATGATCGAGCGTCGCGAGGATCAGCTGCTTCTCGGCCTCCGCGATCGAAGATCCGACGCGAATCCGCACCTCGTCGCCCTCGACGACGTCGTCGCCGAAGTCGTCGAAGGGGATGTCGCTCGGCCGGATCTCCTCGTCGGCGAGCACGAACGCCCGCTGCATGACGTTGCGGAGTTCGCGGATGTTGCCGGGCCACGGATGCTCGCGCAGGCACTTGTATGCCGCCGTGGACAGCGCGATGTTCGACTCGCTCTTGCGGTTGAGTTGCGCGAGGAAGTGGTCGGCCAGCAGGCCGATGTCCTCGTTGCGATTCCGCAGCGGCGGGAGTGCCACCGGAAACACGTTGAGCCGGTAGTAGAGGTCCTCGCGCAGCAGCTCTTCCGAGATGAGGTCTTCCGGTCTCCGGTTCGTGGCGGAGAGTACGCGGACGTCGACCGTGGTCTCCTCGTTGCTGCCGACTCGCGTGACGCGGCCGGTCTCGAGCACGCGCAGGAGCTTCACCTGCAAGTCGGCCGGCATCTCGCCGATCTCGTCGAGGAAGATCGTGCCGCCGGATGCGAACTCGAAGTGCCCGACGCGATCGGAGACCGCACCGCTGAAGCTTCCCTTGCGGTGGCCGAACAGCTCGCTCTCGATCAGCGAGGGCGAGATGGCGCCGCAGTTGACCGCGACGAAGGGGCCGCTGCACCGCGTGCTGAGATCGTGGATCGTCCGCGCGACGACCTCCTTTCCCGTGCCGCTCTCGCCGGTGATGAACACCGAGACGTCGGTCGGCGCGACGCGGGCGAGCAGGTCGTAGACGCGTTTCATCGCATCGCACGTACCGACCAGCGAGCCGAAGCGACCGGACGATCGCAACTCGCCCCGCAACTCGTCGATCTGATCGCGCAGGGCGCGTCGCTTTGCGACGGTATCGAGGATCTGGCGCAGGCGCTCCCAGTCGATCGGCTTCGTCAGGTAGTCGGTCGCACCCCGGCGCAGTGCGTCGACGGCAGTGGCCGCCGCGGTGTTGCCGGAGAGCACGACGACGTCCGTCGCCGGGTGGTGGGCCATCTCGTCGAGCAACTCGAAGCCGTCGCCGTCGGGCAGCGTCAGGTCGGCCAGCACGACGTCGGGGCTGTTCTTCTGTAACTGCTCGCGCGCGGACGCGAGCGTCTGAGCGCGAGCCGCGGTATAGCCCTCGAGTTCGACGAGGTTGGCGATCGTGTCGAGGGTCTCCGGGTCGTCCTCGACGAGCAAGGCGTGTGGCATCGATGTCTCTTCTATCAGCGGTGGCACCCATCTCGGCCAGTCACGGCCGGACGAAGATGATAGCACCAGTCGGTCGACGCCTCGGACGTGTCTCTCCGGAGCCGACCGTGCGGGCTTTCTACAATCTGCGCCCCCCGATTGCCGCAATCCCGACCGGCCGGTGACCTCCCTCTGCTCCAAATCGTGCTGGTGCCAGGGCTTCCTGCTTTCGTCCGCGAGTTGGTCCGGTCTTTGCTCCTGTCCAGGGCGGATCGGTGAGACGGTCACACATAGAGCCCGCACAGGAGGAATGGACCGATGGAAACCAAGACCGAGCTTCGCAAGGAAACGCTCGAGACGCTCCACGATCTCGTCCGCATCAACGTGGACAGCGCCAATGGCTTCGAGAAGGCGGCCGAGTTGGTCGAATCGCAAGTCTACCGCCGACTGTTCAACGACTGCGCGGTGACCCGCCGAGGGCACGGCGAGGAGCTGAAGACGCTCCTTCGCATGAATGACGACGACGTCAACGACAGCGGAAGCATCAAGGCGAACGTCCACCGCTGGTGGATGACGCTGCGCAGCGCGGTCCAGGAGGACGACGTGCGCGCGATGCTGATCGAAGCCGAGCGCGGCGAGGACGCGATCAAGGCCCTCTACGAAGACGTCATCAAGGAGACGACCGGCAACGCCGTCAACGACGTGCTCCACCGGCAGTATCGCGAGGTCAAGGCGACGCACGACCGCATCCGCGACCTTCGCGATGCCGTCAAGTAGCGACGGCCTCCGGCATCCCAACACCAAGACACGACTCTACCGCCAGCGCCCTCCGTCATCTTCGACACCCAGTTTGCACCCACCAACCACCCACCCCTGCGGTGGCGGAGGGCGTGGCGCGGTTTTTCTTCTGACCTCGAAGGGAGGTCGACGATGTTGCATCTCGCTCTCGTCTTTCTCGTCGTCGCCATCGCGGCGATGCTGCTCGGTCTGACCGGCATTGCCGGCCTGTCGATGCAGATCGCATGGATCCTGTTCATCGTCGGCGTGATCCTCGCCGTCCTCATGTTCGTCCTCGGCCGCCGTCCGCGGGTGAGCTGACCCGGCCGACGACGGCGAAGCGCGACAATGAAAAGAGCGTCGCCGAGTTGCTCGGCGACGCTCTTTCCGTTGGCGGGATCCGATGGAGGCGAACGCGCGCCCGATCAGATCTCGTCGGCGAGGATCAGGATCAGCAGGACGAGGGCGGCGATCACCAGAACGCCGATCACGAAGCCGACCGCGCCGGCTCCGCCGAGCGCTGCGCCCTCGGCCTGATTGGCCGCGAGGAACCCCGCGTCACCGCCGGCGGAGGGCGCCATGATCGTCGCGGCGAGCAGGGGCACCGCGGTCGTCGCGGCGGTCGTGACCGCGAGCAGCGCGAGGGATGCGAAGCCGCGAGTGGTGCGACGACGGGGGCGGGTATCGGCCATGGTTGATTCTCCTCGATGTAGGAAACAGGGACCCGAGCGGGGGTCGCAAAGCACGTACCAGAGCGGAACGGGCTCGTTTCCGAGCACGGAGGCGATCGCGTGCCGACCGGATCGGTCGCTTCTACAAAATGCCGCGCACATCGCCCGACGGACGCGCGCGACGCGCCTCAGCGGCGACGCGACGACAATCCCCTCGGTTCGGTACGCGTGTTGCCCGTTCAGAGACGAGCGCGCGCAAGCCGGCGCGCGGACACCCGACTTCTGAAGGATGAAACGATGAATACACACATGAAGCGAATCCCCCTCGCCCTTGCGACGCTGCTCACGGTGGGGCCAGTGTTGTTGTTTCCGGCGTGCGGCGCCGAGACCGGCGAGATCGACAAGAACGAGGTTCGGATCGAGCGTACCGTCGAGGGCTGGCGTAACGACCTGAAGTCGTTCGGCAGCGAGATCGAGCGGTTGGCCGAGAAGGCCAAGGCGAACGCCGACGAGGGGACCGACGCGCTCGTCGCGAAGCTCCGCCGGATGCGAGACGACGTCGCGGCCAAGGTCGATCGCGCCGGTGACGTGTCCGAGGACGCATGGGCGGACGTGAAGCGCGGTGTCGAAGACGGGTGGCAGTCGCTCAAGACCGCCGTCGCCGATGCGAAAGAGAAGCTCGACGGCAACGGCTGAGCCGTCCGACCTCCCGCAGCCGCGAGTCGCACGGCACGCGGCTTGCGGCTGGTTCCCGCATGCTACTCGATATCCTGATTCTCTTCGCGGCCGCGGCGCTGGTCATCCTGGTCGTCATCCTCGTGACGCGCAAACCCGCGGTGTCGACTGAGCGCACCGGTGCGCCCGAAGCGACGCGGAACCCGCACCCGCACGCGAAGTTCCACCGCGGTGCCGAGGGCTCCGAGCCCGACGGCGACCAGGTCTGACACGACCCATCGAACGGAGATCCCGCCCATGAATCGTCTGCTCGGCCTCGCCGCGATCGCCGCCGGCGTGATGCTGCTGATCTTCGGCTTCAATGCCGCGGATTCGCTCTCCTCGGAGGTGAAGGAGTTCGTCTCCGGCAACCCGACCGACAAGTCGATGTGGATGATGATCGGCGGCGGCGTTCTCGTCGTCGTCGGGCTCGGCCTCACGGTGCTGCGCGGCAAGTCGGCCTGACGGCTCGGCGCGACGAGCCCGTTGCGCAGCGATCCTCGGACTGCGATCTCCTCGACCGGCGGTTTTCTTGCTACACATGTCGGATGGCCGGGGCCACGACGAGTCCCGTCCACGACGAGGAGGATCGAATGTCCAATCGCCTTTGCCCCACGGCGGGGTTTCAGCGCATCGGCCGCCGGACCGTGTCGCGCGTCGTGTGTGCGCTGCTCGTGGCGTGCCTCGCGGTCGCCTGTGCGAGCAACCCGCGCACCGGTCGACGGCAGCTGCTGCTGCACGACGAGTCGTCGATGAACGAACTCGGTCGCCAGGCGTACGTCGAGATGACGGACCCGAGCAAGGTCCCGGTCAGCAAGGACGCGCGTTTGATCGATCCGCTCCAACGCGTCGGCAAGGCGATCGCCGCCGCGGCCGATCAGCCTGACTACGCGTGGGAGTTCACGCTGATCGACGACCCGAAGACGGTCAACGCGTGGGCGCTGCCCGGCGGGAAGATCGCGTTCTACACCGGCATCTACCCGATCCTCCAGGACGAAGCGGGCATGGCGATCGTGATGGGGCACGAGGTGATGCACGCGATCCTGCAGCACTCCAACGAGCGCATGAGTCACGAAGGGCTGACGTCGTCATTGCTCGAGGGCGTGTCGATGGGGCTCGGCAAGAGTCAGTACCGCGACACGATCATGGGGGCACTCGGCGTCGGCGCCAACGTCGGTGTGCTGTTGCCCTACAGCCGGACGCACGAGAGCGAGGCGGACCACTACGGACTCCTGCTCGCCGCCCGTGCGGGCTACGATCCGCGCGCTGCGATCGGCGTGTGGCAGCGGATGGCCGAACTCGGAGACAGCGGCACGCCGTCGATCTTGTCGACGCACCCGCACCCGCTCGATCGCATCGAGGACATGAAGAAGTGGATGCCCGAGGCGCTCAAGCTCTACGAGGCATCCACGAAGCAGACGAGCAATCCGCTTCCGCCGATCACGAAGTAGCGCGGACGCTCGAGCGCGAGCCTGCCCCTCAGTCGAGACAGAATCGCGCGTTCGCCGTCGCCGTCAGGTGATCTGGAAGGTGAACGTGTTGCTGATGCTCTTGATGCCCAGCGGTGAGGCCGCGCTGAACGTCACGAACGCGGAGTGCAGCGTCACTCCCTTCAGCACGGCGAAGGGCGGTATGTTGAGCGTCGCGAAGGCACTGCCGCTCGCGCCGATCTGCCCGGCGTAGTTCGCGAACACGGCCGGGAGCGTCCCGCCGACGCTCGCGGAGAACAGCGCGTCGAGCGTGATGCCGATCGATCGCTGTCCGAGCGGGGTCGGGCCGGTGCCGAGCGACGTCGCGAGCTGGTAGCCGAGCCCGCCGTCCTGCGGTGCGTTGAGCCCGAAGTTCATCGCGCTGCCGGGCGTGCCCGAGCCGGACCCCTGGAGCGTGACCCCGTTGACGTAGACCTCGACGCGTGCGACGGAGCCGCCCGATGGGCTGTACGCGCCGGCACCCTGGGTCTGCACGATGTTCGTCTGCGTGATGAACCGCGTGATCGTCGTGGGCTGGCCCAGGACGGAACTCTGGAACGGGCCGGTGCCGTACGAGTTGTGCATCATCGAGGAGTCGCCGCACGCGCCGAGGATCCCGACCCAATCGTTCGCCTGGAAGCTGATGTTCGCGGGGATGACCTGGTTGCTCGCAATTCCACCCATGTAGAGCTGCAGGCCCCCCGTCTGGGAGCCGGTCGGCTGTCCGGCGAGCTTGTAGACCGCGACGTTCTGCAGGCCGTGGTTGGTCTCGTCCGGCACCTTGAGGCCGGTGATCGTGAAGCCGACCGGAGCCTGGAAGTAGAAGCCGCGCGTGTGGCCGGCGTTGCTGTAGGTGTTCGTGAATGCCGGGAGCGGCATCTGCGCGCCGGCGAGACCGGCGCACGCCAAGAGTACGGGTAGGGTCAGTCGCATTGTCGCTCTCCTCGTGAAGTCTCATACCACCAGCGGGGAATCCCGCTCCTTTCTACGGTATCCGGGCTGCATGGGAGGCGTCAACGCACGAGGGCGGCGCGCGGTCTGGCGCCGGATCCGGCCTGCGCGGTAAGATGGGCCCGCAGGCAGATTCCGGTCGATGTGTGGGAAGGACGCCGATGGTCCTCAATCTCCGTGCGGTCTTCGCGGCCGTGCTCTTGTCGGGTTGCGGCGTCGCCGTGACGGGGCAGCCGCTGTTCGATACCGCGACGATCCGGACGATCGAAGTCACTACCGTGGCGAACTGGCGCACGGTAATGGCGAGCAACTACTCGTCAAAGACCTATATCAAGGCCGACGTGAAGATCGACGACGTCGTCTACAAGGACGTCGGCGTTCGCCATCGCGGCTTCTCGACCTACCGGTTCCTGCCGTCGGGCAAGAGCGACAAGCGTCCGTGGAAGCTCGCATTCGACGAGTTCGTCGCCGGCCAGAAGGCCAAGGGCTATCGCACGCTCAACATCACGAACAACGTGTGGGACCCGAGCTGCGTACGTGAAGTCGTCGGCTACGAGTTCATGCGGCAGTTCATCCCGGCGCCGCAATCGTGCTACGTCAAGCTCGTCGTGAACACCGAGGATCTCGGGCTGTTCACGCTGACCGAGCAGATCAACAAGGACTTCCTCGACAACTGGTTCCGTGACGATGCCGGCAACCGGTATCGCGGCGAACGACCGAGTTCGCAGACGGCGTATGACGACACCGGGTTGAACTGGCTCGGCACGAGCTTGTCCCGGTATCAGGCGGCGTACGAGTTGAAGACCGAAAACGGTCTCTATCCGCCGTGGACGAAGTTGATCGATGCGATCGACAAGCTGAACAACACGCCGTCCGCGCAAGCGCCGACGGTCGTGCCGTCGGTGATCGACGTCGACGACGCGCTTCGATTCCTCGCCGTGTTGAACATCACCGCGACGCTCGACAGCTACATCGGGCGGGTGTGCAAGAACTTCTACGTCTACGAGGATCCGTTCCACGGCCGACTCCGCTTCCAGCCGTGGGACGTGAACAACGGGCTCGGTGGGCTGCCGTTCGAGTACGGTCTGAACGGCATCGCGTCGATGAGCCCCTTTCATTACGAGGGCAGTTCGTCCAACCCGAGGGGGCTCCTGACGAAGCTGCTCCAGCGACCCGAGTGGCGGGCGCGCTACCTGGCGCACTATCGGAGCATGTTGCGCGCGTTCGATTGGAGCACGCTCGGTGCACGGATCGTGCAGCTGCGGACGATGATCCGTCCGCTTCTCGTCGCCGACAGCAAGCGGATCTACTCGATGTCGCAGTTCGACCAGGCATTGACGCAGAACGTCAACGTCGGGTTCGTCACCGTTCCGGCGCTGCAGACGTTCGTGCAGAACCGCTACGCCTACCTCGCCGCGCACTCGGACCTGGTCAAGGTCGCGCCGACGCTGACGAATCTCGCGCACGCACCGGCATCACCGGGGCCGCAGCAGCCGGTGTGGGTCACGGTCGCGGTGTCCGGGGCGACGGCGACGACCGTGACGCTCTACTACCGGACGCGCGGGCCCTTCACCGAGACGCCGATGTTCGACGACGGACAGCACGGCGATGGCCAGGCAAACGACGGGGTGTACGGCGCGGCGATTCCGCCGCAGTCGCCGCTCGACTGGGTCGAGTATTACGTCGGTGCCAACGGCAACCTCGGTGCGGGGGGCGCGATGGCGTTCGCGCCGACGATGGCGTCGTTCCAGCCGCCGGGCTTCCGCGTCGGAACGGTCGCGGGCTCGGGTCCGATCCGCATCAGCGAGTTTCTCGCGAAGAACGACAACGGCCTTCGTGACGAGCTGGGCGAGCGCGACGATTGGCTCGAGTTGATCAACACCGGCAGCGCCGCCGTGGATGTGAGCGGGATGTATCTCACCGATGATGCCGGCAACCCGACCAAGTGGCCGATTCCGACCGGCACCGTCTTGCAGCCCGGCCAGACCCTGCTCGTCTGGTGCGACGAGGACGGCAACCAAGGGCCGATGCACGCGAACTTCAAACTCGCGGCCGGCGGCGAGGAGGTCGCGCTGTTCGCGACCGACGGCACGACGAACCTCGACTGGATCGGGTTCGGCACGCAACAGGGTGACGTGTCCAGCGGCAGGCTCGACGGGCACGGTGGCTTCCTCGTGACGTTCCCGACACCGACGCCATCGCAACCGAACCGCGCGGAGCCGTGCGGGCACCTCGCGTACGGTGGTGCCGACCCGATGGCGGCACGCGTAGCGCTCGCCGCGGTCGGCACGCCGTCGCTCGGGCAGACGGTGTCGTTCCAGGTGTCGCAGGCGCCGGCGTCGACCGCGGGCGTGTTCGCGCTCGCCGGTGCGCCGTTCGCGGCCGACATCCTCGGGCTCGGGCCCCTGCTGGTCAATCCGGCCGCCGCCGCACTGTTGCCGATGTCGACCGACGCGGCCGGCGCGGCGATCGTGCCGATCGCGGTGCCGAACGCGCAGGTGCTCGTCGGTGCGAGCGTCTACGTGCAGGCGTTCGTGTTCGACGGGACGACCGGCGGCTTGTCGAGTGCGATCGCGACGCGGATCTGCCCGTAGCTCAGTCGACGCTGAAGCCGATTACGCGTTCGATTCGCCCGTCGAGCGTGAAGCGAAAGACGGTGTCGCCGCCCATCAGGCGCTTGCCGTCGTCGAGCGTCGCCGCCCAGCGGGCGCGCGCGTGCTCGTGGCACAGGGCGACGTCGCCGGCGCGGGCGACGCGGTGGGGCGGCATGTGGCGGCGGGCGTTCGCGATGTGGGCGTCGATCGTGCCGACGCCGTCGACGCTCGCGAAGGCGTCGGTCAGTCGAGCGTCGGGCGTGCAGCAGCGTTCGAGGATCGCGCGACGTGCGTCGTCGTCGGCGTTCCACGCGGAAAACCAGTCGTCGATGGCGGTCTCCGCCCGGTCGCCGAGCTGGTCGCGCGCGCACTCCGACGCCATCGTCGACAGGTAGTAACGCCAGCCCGCTTCGTGGCCGGTGCGGTTCGGCTCGTCGGGCAGGCCGCTGTGGCGCAGCGTCACCTCGGTGCCGGCGTCGACCGGTTCGAGGTCGATCTCGACGCGTGTCGACGACGGGGGGATCGCCTTCGTCTCTTCCTCGTAGCCCCAGAGCATCACGAAACGGCGGTCGGGTTCGAGCGCGACGACCTCGCCGCTCATCACGTGGCCGTTCTCGTACTGGATGCGCACCGCGCCGCCGGGGCGCGGCTCGATCGTCGCGTCGCCGCCGCCGGGCACAGCCCACCAGCGTGCGAAACGCTCGGGGTCGGAGAGAAAGCGGAACACGGTCGACGGCCGCGCGTGGATCGTCACGCGCAACTCGACCGCCGGTTCACGATCCGGCATCGTCGGTCCTCCTGCGTTCCTCGGCTTCGGCGAGGTCCTTGAGCTGGGCGAGTTGCGTCGCCCACATCTGTTCGAGTGCGCCGGCGAGGGTGCCGAGCGCTGCGCGGTCGACCCGGTAGAGCCGCCGCTTCCCGTCGCGTCGCACGACGACGACGCCGGCATCGCGCAGCGCCTTCAGGTGCTGCGAGATCGCCGAGAACGAGACGTCGAAGTGCGCGGCGATCTCACCGGCCGCGACCTCGCGATCCCAGACGATCCGGAGGATCTCCTGGCGTCGGGGGATCGCGAGGGCGGCGAGGGCGTCGTTCATGATTGTCATTTTAGGTATCTCTAAAATGAAGTCAAGGGCCGTTTCCGTGCGGCTGCGGGGGACCGGCTCCATTGACGCGTGACCCGCCTTCGGCGACGCTCGTCGGGATACCCGGTTCTCGGGTGAGAAGAGGAGGTCGCCTTGATCCACGCGTGGTGTGCGTCGACGCTCGCCTGTGCGCTCACGATTTCGCTCGCGGTCGCGTCGCCCGCGCAGGAACACCCGGTCGCGCCGTCCGGCGGCATCGAGACCGCCCGGAGCCGGATCTACCCGGCGCTCGTCAACATCAGCGTCGTCTCGCGCGCCTACGCCGGTGGCCGAGTCGTCCGTCGCCGCAGTGCCGGCAGCGGCACGGTGATCAGTGCCGAAGGGCACGTGCTGACGAACTACCACGTCGCCCGCGACGCGACGCGGTTGATCTGCACGCTGACGACCGGCGAACGGATCGCGGCCGATCTCGTCGGCGAGGACCCGGCGACCGACCTGAGCGTGCTGAAGCTGCGCCTCGCCGAGCGCGAGCGCAGCGGCGCGCCGCTCGTCCACGCGACGATGGGCGACTCCGACCGGGTCCGCGTCGGCGACCCCGTGATCGCGGTCGGCAACCCGCTGTCGCTCTCGTCGTCGATGACGCTCGGGATCGTGTCGAATCCCCGCCGCGTGTTCACCCGCGACGGTCGGATCGAGGAGTTCGACTTCGGCGGCGGCAACAGGACCGGCATGTTCACGGTGTGGATCCAACACGACGCGCTGATCCTCCCCGGCAACTCGGGCGGCCCGCTCGTCAACCTCGCCGGCGAGATCATCGGCGTGAACACGCGCGCCGGATCGGGCTACGGATTCGCCGCGCCGTCGAAGCTCGTCCGGCGGGTGGTCGATCAGATCCTCGCCCACGGCGAAGTGCGGCGCGGCTGGCTCGGGCTCGCGCTCCAACCGGTCGAGCCGCTCGGTCGTGCGACCGGCGTGCTCGTCGCGTCGGTCGCGGCGGGATCGCCGGCGGCCGAAGGCGGCGTCGAGCCGGGCGACGTACTGCTGTCGCTCGGGGGCAAACCGGCGACGTGCCGCTTCCTCGAGCAGATCCCGACGCTCTACGACCGCATCGCGAATCTCGCCGTCGGCGAGCGAGTCGAGGCGATCGTCGAGCGCGGCGGCGAGTCGAAGACGCTCTCGCTCGCGGTCGGTCGGATGGCCGCCTACGTCGGCGAACAGGTCGAGCTGTCCGAACTCGGCGCGACGATCCAGAACATCACGCCACCGATGATGCGCGCGCGGCGCTACCCGAACACCGACGGCGTCGTCGTGACCGGGATCCGCGCCGGCGAGCCGCTCGAAGAGGCGCGTCCGCGGATGCGCGCGGGCGACGTGATCCTCGCGATCGGGGGACGCCCGACGCCCGACATCCGCGCATTCCGGGCCGCGCTCGACGGGATCGAAGACGACGAGATTCCGGTGACGTTCCGGCGCGATCGTGCGCGCGTCGTCACGCTCGTCGACACGAAGCGAACGCCGCGTCGCAAGCCGGGCGGCGAGTTGCCGAAGCCGTGGCTCGGCGTGCGCACGCAGGTCGTGACGCCGAAGGTGGCGAAGGCGCTCGGCCTCAGTGACGTGAAGGGCTTTCGGATCACCGAGGTCTACCCGGGAACGCGCGCCCACGCAGCCGGGCTTCGCGCCGGCGACATCCTGACGTCGCTCGACGAGGAGGCGCTGGACGCATCGCGACCGCAGGACGCGCGGGAGCTTCGCAACCGCATCGAGAACCTGACGATCGGGATGAACGCGACGCTCGGCGTGCTCCGAGGGGCCGAGACGCTCGCGATCGAGGTCGAACTCGAGGAGTCGCCCGCGTCGGCGAGCGACGCGAAGACCGCGAAGAGCGAGGCGTTCGAATTCGAGGTCCGCGACTGCACGTTCATGGATCGGATCCGCAAGGACCTGCGTCCCGAGCAGCGGGGCGTCCTCGTCACCGAGGTGGCCTCGGGAGGGTGGGCGTCGATCGCGAACCTCGCGCCCGGCGACGTGTTGATGGCGGTCGGCGACCAGGCGGTCCCGAACGTCGCGGCGTTCCGCAAGGCGATGAAGGCGGTCGAGGACGCGCGTCCCGCGGTCGTCAAGCTGTTCGTCGTCGGCGGCGCCGAGACGCGCTTCGTGTTCATCGAGCCAGAATGGCAACGCGGCGAGCGCCGCTGAAGGAGTTGGATCCCATGTGTATTCGCAGTGCTTTCCGTTCGGGTGCGGCCGCGATGGTCGTCGCACTCGCCGCGTCGACGAGTGCCGCGCAAGACGCCGGTGCCGCCGCGCGCGCCGTGCTCGAGAAGCGCGCCCCGGCGATCGTCACGATCCGGATGGTGCACGAACTCGAGTTCGGCACGACCAAGCGAGAGAACCGCTTGACCGCACGCGGCGTCCTCGTCGACGGCAGCGGGCTCGTGATGACCGGCATCGGCACGATCGAGCCGACGGTCAACGCGCGCGGCCCCCGCGGCCGGCGGGTGAAGGTCGAGGTCACGCCGGTCGACGTGAAGGTGATCGTCGGCAACGAGGAGAAAGAGCGCGACGCGTTCGTCGCGGTCAAGGACACGAAGCGCGGCCTCGCGTTCATCCAGATCAAGGAGTGGGACGCCGAGGGCGGTCCGTCGGCCGTGGACTTCAACGGCGCCGGTCGGGCGCGCGTCGGCGACGAGGTCGTGCAGGTGTCGCGGCTCGCGAAGGGGTTCGACTACGCGACCCACTTCCGGCTCCTCCGCGTCGTCGGCGAGGTGAAGAAGCCGCGCCGCGGGCTGCTCGTCGCCGGCAACGGTGTCGCCGGATTGCCGGTGTTCGGTCTCGACGGCGCTGTGGTCGGCTGCTTCGGCACGATCGAGGCGAGCGTCGCACAGAACCCGCGCCGCCGTCAGGTGATCCTCGCCGCCGCGGAGGTCGCCGCGGTGATCAAGCAGGCGCTGAAGAAGGCCGCCGAGGGCGAGAGCGACCCCGGCACCTCCGATGGGGGCGCTGCCGACGAGGGCGAGTCGCCGGACAAGTAGCGCTGTTTTTTTCGAGTCTGATGCAGCGTTGGCCCGCGCGTTCGCCATGATCCTGGCGGCATGACTGCACCGAAGGACGACGGCCGATCGGTCGACGCGCGCGCCGAGGCGCTCGTCGCCGCGTGGCTCGAGGAGATCGAGGCTGCCGGCGAGCAGGAGCTGGCGGCGCTTCGATCCGCGCATCCCGACCGTGCCGACGCGATCGACCGGGCGATCGCCGCGCGGCGGTCGGGCCTCGAGGCGTCGCAATCCGGCCGCGGCGACGCGTCGGTCGACGGGCCGCTCGAGCGGATCGGTCGCTACCAGCCGCTCTCCGAATTGGGGCGGGGTGGCCAGGGCCTCGTCTACCTCGCGGAGGACACGCACCTCGGCCGCGTCGTCGCGCTCAAGATCCTCAAGGGCTTCGGCGCGCTGTCGGAGACGCTGATGGAGCGTTTCAAGCGCGAGGCGGAGGTGACGTCGAAGCTCGACCACCCCGGCATCTGCCGCGTCTACGAGGCGGGCGTCACCGGCGGCGTGCCGTTCATCGCGATGCAGTACGTCCGCGGCACGACGCTCGCGGAGACGATCCGGACGTTTCGGCACTCCGCCGACCCCGAACCGTCGATCGAGAGTTACATCGACTTCGAGGACGAGGGCGTGCTCGATGCCATCGGCGACGATGCGCCGTCGTCGAGCGCGACGACGAGCCGCGCGGACATGACGACCGTGATCCGCATCGTCGAGCAGGCGGCGCGGGCGCTGCACGTCGCGCACGAGGCGGGCGTCGTGCACCGCGACATCAAACCCGGCAACATCATCGTCACGCCCGCCGGCGAACCGGTGCTCCTCGACTTCGGCCTCGCCGGCGAGGAGGCCGACGAGCTCGCGCTCACCCAGACCGGCGACGTGTTCGGCACGCCGGCCTACATGAGTCCCGAGCAACTCGCCGCCAAGGAGCTGCGGCCGGACCGGCGAAGCGACGTGTTCAGCCTCGCGGTGACGCTGTTCGAGTGCGTCGCGCTCGCGCGACCGTTCGAGGCGCCGACGCGCCAAGGGCTCTACCGCGCGATCCTACACGACGCGCCGGCGGACATCCGCAAGCTCAACCGGCGCGTCCCGCCCGACCTGAAAGTCGTGCTCGACAAGGCGCTCGAGAAGGACCGCGACGCGCGCTACCCGACGGCACTCGCGTTCGCCGAGGACCTCGCGCGCATCCGCGAGATGCGCCCGATCGAGGCGCGACGCGTCTCCGGCGCCGGGCGCGCGTGGCGGTGGGCCAAGCGCCAACCGGTGCGCGCCGGCCTCGTCGCGGCGCTCGTCGTGGGCGTGCCGGTGCTCACGTCGTTGACCGGCTATGCGATCGCGAAGCAGCCCGAGATCGCGCGGGCCGAGCGACAGCGCACCGCCGATGCGGTCGAGGCGCTCCTCGAGACCGGTTTCGGGGAGCTGTGGCACGGCGACCACGCGGTCGCGCACGACGCGTTCGAGCGCGCACTCGCGCTCGACGCGCGCAGCGCCGAAGCGATCGCCGGCAAGGCGCTCGCGCAGATCTACCGCGGCGACCGGACGCTGGCGCTCGCGACGCTCGACGCCGCGCCGCCCGACCTGCACGCGGACGGGCTCTTCGAGGAGATCCGGGCGCGGGCCGTCGACGACCCGGGCCCCCGCACGGCTCCGACCGCGGCGCCCCGATCGGCGCTCGCGATGTTCCTCCAGACGATCCCGCTGCTCGCCGACTGCGAGGAGCAGCGTGACCCCACGGTGTTCGACCGCGCGATCGACGGCTTGCGCCGCACGATCCGCATGGCGCCGCACGCGCGTCGGCTCTACCACCTGCAGCTGCTGCACGCGTTGCAGCACGCGCTCGCACTCGCGCCGGCCGACGCCGTCGAGCACTACGCGGGGATCGCGAGCGCGGCGGCTGCGGGGGCGATCGCGCTCTGGCCCGACTCCGCCGAGACGCACGTCGTGGTCGGGCGTGCGCTGCTGACGGCCGAGCCCGCGTACGCGGGGCGCGCGCTCGAGCGGGCGCTCGCGATCGATCCGGAGCACGTCGAGGCCCACGCATACGCCGGACGGCTGATGATCGAGCGCGGGGAGGTCGACGCCGGTGCGGCGTCGATCCGTCGATCGCTCGCGATTCGCAAGGAGGACGTCGCCTACATCTGGCTCGCGAAGGCGCTCGCCGACGAGGGCGACCTCGACGGCGCGCTCCGGACGATCCGCGAGGCGCTCGGAACATGGCCGGACAAACCGCGGTTGCTCTTCGAACTCGGCAACGTCCACTATCGGCGTGGTGAAGTCGACGACGCGCTCGCCGCCTACCGCAAGGTCGTCGCGGGTGCACCCGACATGGCCCAGGCCCACGCGAACCTGGGCAGCGTGCTCGCAGAGCGAGGTGAGAGCCGCGAGGCGACCGTCGCCCTTCGGAGGGCGATCGAACTGGATCCGCGCGCGGACCAGCCGTACTACAATCTCGCACAGCTGCAGTTCAAGGCCGGCGAGCTGGCCGACGCGAGGCGAAACTACGAACGTGCAATCGCGATCGCCCCCGACGCCGCGCCGGCCTGCGCGGGGCTCGCGGGCGTCCTGCACCGTCTCGGTCGATACGCCGAGGCGCTCGCGATGCATCGCCGCGCGATCGAACTCGACCCGGCGGGTGCCGCGAACCACGCGAACTTCGCGTTGACGCTCAACGAACTCGGACAGTACGCCGAGGCGCTCGGCGTCGTCGACCGCTCGCTCCGGCTCGATCCGAACCTGAGCGGGGGGCATGCGGCGCGCGCGCAGATCCTCGCGAATCTCGGGCGCGTCGACGACGGGATCGCCGCCGCGGAGAAGGCGGTCGCTCTCGACCCCGACGATCCGAACGCCCGGTTCGCGCTCGGGTTCGTGCTCGTCGAGGCGAAGCGCTTCGAGGAGGGCATCGACGCGTATCAGGTCGCGCGAGAACGCCGGCCCCGCGACGCGCGGATCGTGCAGAACGTCGCCTACGCGCTCCATGAGCTCGGTCGCTTCGACGATGCGGTGGACGAATACCGCCTCGCGTTGCAGCTCGAGCCGACGCTCGCGCGCGCGCACAACGGCCTCGGGATCTCGTTCGACGCGCTCGGCCGCACCGACGACGCGCTCCGCGCCTACCGCGACGCCGTCGAGCACGCACCCGACGTCGCGGACTATCGCGTGAACCTCGGCCGTGTCCTCGCGACGAAGCGCAAGTATGGCGAGGCGTTGCGCGTGCTCGAGCGCGCGGTCGAACTCGATCCTGCGCACGGGTTCGGGCACTACTGGCTCGGCCGGTCCCTGCGCGGTCTGCGGCGGTTCGTCCCCGCGCGCGCCGCGTTCGAGAAGGCGGCGGCGTGTCGCCCGGACGACGCCCACGCGCAGTTCCACTACGGACTCGCGCTGATCCAGACCGGTCTGCGCGTCCCCGCGGCGCCGCTGTTCGCGCGGGCCGCCGTGCTCCAGCCGTCGTTCGTCGACGCGCACCAGAACCACGCGCAGGTCCTCCTCGAACTCGACCGGAACGCCGAGGCGGTGCGCGCCGCGCGCGGGTTTGCGGCGGTCGCCCCGTCGCCCCGCGCGGACTGGTTGCTCGGCTCGGCGCTCGTCGCGGACGGGAAGATCGACGACGGCGTGGCGACGCTGCGCGCCGGGATCGAGCGGGCGCCGCACCCGATGCTGACGCACACGCTCGCCGGCGTCCTGTGCGACTTCCTCGGCGACTGGGACGGCGCGATCGACGGGCTTCGGGCGACGATCCGTGCGATCCCGAACAACCCCTCGTTCCGCGCGCAGCTCGGGGACATGTGTCGGAACGATGGGCGACTCGACGATGCGATCGCCGCGTACGAGCGCGCGGTCGAGATGCAGGCGCTCGCCGCGACGAAGCGCTCGCTCGCCCAGACGCGTGCGCTGGTGGCGCTCGTCGATCGACTCGACGGCCTGCTCGCCGGGGACGAGGCACCGGCCGACATCGACGAGGCGCATCGCGTCGTCGAGCGCGCGTTCCTCGACGAGCGCTTCGGCGCGGCGAGCCGCTTCGCGCTCCGCGCGATCCCCGCCGCCGACGTGGCCGGCTTCGACGACCCGCACCTCTTCGACGTCATGCGCGTCGTGACCGCGCTCGCCCGCGCGGGCGCCGGGGAGGGCAAGGACGCCGACGCGTTCGACGACGACGTGCGGCAGCGCTGGCACGGGGAGGCGGTCGCGCGGCTGCGGCGCGTCGTCGCGTCGTTCGAGAAGTCGATCCCGGATGCGTTTCCCGCACGGCAGCAGGCGATCTACTTTCTGCGCTGGGCGGCCGGCTGCCCCGGGCTCCGCGCGATCCGCGACGACGATGCGCTCGCGACCCGCTCCGACGAGGAGCGCCGCGCGTGCGCGGCGCTGTGGTCTGCGGTGGACGCGCTGCGCGCCGAAATCCGGAAGGGCATCCGATGACCGCCGATCACGACCCGACCGATCCGTTCGTGCACGACTTGGCGAGCGACTGGTTCGACCGCGTCGACCGCATGACGCGCGAGCGGTTTCGCAGCGGAATCGAGGCCCATCCGGCGGAGGCCGACGCGATCCGGCGGCAATACGACGCGTTGCGTCGCACCGGCTTGCTCGCGGCCGGTCCGCTCGACGGCCCGGCGCCGGACTCGTGGGACGCGGTTGCGCGCGACGTCGTTCGTGACGCCGACGGTGCACGACGGTTCGACGCGATCGGGCCGTATCAACCGCTCGAGGAGATCGGTCGCGGCGGGCAGGCGACGGTCTATCTCGCCGAGGATCTGCGGCTGAATCGGCCCGTTGCACTCAAGGTGATGGAGGGGCTCGGCCCGCTTTCGGAGACGATGATGCGGCGCTTCCGCCGCGAGGCGGAGGTCGCGTCGCGGCTCGACCATCCCGCGATCTGTCCGGTGTATGACGCCGGGTTGCACGAAGGTGTGCCCTACATCGCGATGCGCTTCGTGCCGGGGCGCACGCTCGCCGCGTGTATCGAGTCGTCGCGACGCACACGGACCGGGCGTCGCGGCGAGGGCGCGACGAACGACCTGCCTGGCGAGCCGGACCCGATTTCGCTCGGCTCTGCGACGCGCACCGAAATGCTGCGCATCCTGAAGGCGGTCGAGCAGGTTGCGCGCGCGCTGCATGCGGCGCACGAAGCCGGCGTGGTGCACCGCGACGTGAAGCCAGGCAACATCATCGTCACGCCGACCGGTGAGCCGGTGCTCGTCGACTTCGGGCTGGCCGGTGACGAGGATGCGGGGCTGATGACGCTCACCGCGACCGGTGAACTGCTCGGCACGGCCGCCTACATGAGCCCCGAGCAGCTGATGGCCCGGCGCCTTCGGCTCGACCGGCGCACCGACGTCTACTCGCTCGGCGTGACGCTCTTCGAGTGCCTGACACTCGCGCGGCCGTACCGCGCGACGACGCGCGAGGCGATCTACGAGGCGATCCAGTTCAAGGAGCCGATCGACGTCCGGTCGCTGAACCCGATGCTGCCGAACGACCTGCGGGCGGTGATCGAGACCGCGCTCGAGAAGGACCGCGATCGCCGCTACCAGACGGCCGAGGCGTTCGCCGACGACCTGCGTCGGGTCCGCGAGAGCGAGCCGGTCTCGGCGCGTCGCGTGTCGGCCCTCGGTCGCGTGACGCGGTGGGCGCGCCGTCGGCCGGCGCTCGCGACGTTGTGCGGTGTGCTGGCGCTCGGCATCCCCGCGCTCGCGGCCGCGGCCGGCTACGTGATCGCGATCCGCCCGGCCGTGGTCGAGGCGCGGCGGCTCGCGGCCGAAGCGGAGGTCGAGCGCCTGCTCGCGCGCGGCTTCGACGAGGTGGATCACGGGGATCCCGCCGAGGGGTTGCGCACGTTCACCGCTGCGCGCGACCTCGCGCCCGATGCACCCGCGGCGATCGTCGGTGAAGCGGCCGCGCGGCGTCGTCTCGGTGGCGGCGACGGCGGCGAGGACGTCGCCGAGCCGCCGTCCTCGGCGTTCGAGTGGTTCGTCGCGTCGCGTCGCGCGGTGGGCCCGGACGCGGTTCGCGATGCCGACCGCGCGGTGCTGCACGCGCGCCATGCGCGTGCGATCTACCAACTCGCGCTGGCGCGCGCCGCATTCCTCGCCGACGACATCGACGCCGCGCGCGACGCCACCGACGCGCTCGAGGCGCTGTGGGGCGAGTCCCGGCTCGGGCTGCTCTGGGCGGCGTTGTGTGCGAGCCGCTTCGATCCCCCGCGGGCGGAGCGCCTGCTCCGGCGCCTCGACGAGCACGGCCCCGAGGGCCGGGCGGCATTCGCACGGCGGGTCGAGGCGCGCGCGGCGAAGTAGCGCGATCGGGCCGCCTCCGGGCCGCGCGTTTTTTTCAGGAATCGTGCAGCGGCCGTGGTGCGCCCTTCCCATGGAGAGGACGGGCCGGGACTGACACCCGGCACGACCCGATCCTCTCTCTCGAAAGGTCCCGTGATGAAACGCGTTCCGCCCTTCCTCGTCGCCGCGCTCGCGAGCGCGCTCTCGTTCGCCCCGGCCGCAACCGCTCAGCAAGAGGCATTCGTGCCGGACAGCGTGATCAGTGCGGGTGTCGGGCAACTGATGCCGTTCGGGTTGCCCGGCTTCGCGTCGGTGCGCTTCCAGGAGATCTTCCCCGCGGCGAACCTGCCGAACCAACCGATCCGGATCACCGCGCTCGGCGTCTCGCGCGTGCTGCCCGGCGTGGCGTTCAGCGCGCAGCAGGTGCAGGTGCGGATGGGGCACACGACCGTCGGGCTCTCGCCGAGCACGATCTTCGCGACGAACATCGGCGCGTTCCCGACGGTGCTCGCCGACGAGAGCGCCGGCTACACGTTCGACGCACCGCTTGTCGGCTGGGGCGATCTGCCGTTGACCGGCTCGTTCGGCTACGACGGCGTGCGCGACATCTGCTTCGAGTTCCGCTACCGCGGCACGGCGTCCACGGTCATCGCGCTCGGCGCGGCGTTCGGCGCGCTGCCGCGGATCTACGCCGTCAACGCGCCCGACAACTACGCCGCGACGTCCGGCATCGCGCAACCGAGTGGGGGGCTCAAGTTCCGACTGACCTACACGACCTCGAACGTGCTGCTCGCGTCGGACTCGGTGCAACTCGGGAACAACGCGACCGTGACGCTGCACGGCGTGCAGCCGGGTGCGAACTACGCGATCGCCGCGTCGTTCGGGCAGTCGCCCCAGTCGATCCTCGGCTACACGGTGCGGCTGGACAACGACGGGCTGTTCCGGTTGTCGCTGTCGGGCCTCGCGCCGACCCTCTTCCAGGGCTACGTCGGCGTCGCGGACAAGGTCGGCAACGCGACCGCGACGCTCGCGGTGCCCGCGGTGCCGGCGCTCGCGGGGCTCGCCGTCTACCACGCGGCGATCACGTTCGGCTCGAACGGAGACGCGACGAACACCGCGAGCACCGCGCTCTTGCCCTGAGCGACGCAGTCGCTTGCTCCGGCGGGGGGTGCGCGGTAGCGTATCCCCCGATGCCGTCCGACACCGAAACGTTGATCAGCCGGGCGGGTGAAGGGGACGACGCCGCGATCGGCGCGTTGCTCGACCGACACCTGCCCGGGCTGCGTGCCTACATCCGCCTGCGGATGGGACGTCGGCTTCGTCGCTGGGACGACGAGGCCGACGTCGCGCAGTCGGTCTGCGTCGAGGTGCTCAACAACCTGGACGGCTTCAGCTACCGCGGCGAGGCGGCGTTTCGGCAGTGGCTGTTCACGATGGCGCGGCGGAAGCTCGCCCAGCGCGACGCGCACCTCACCGCCGAGCGGCGCGATGCCGACCAGGTCGTGACGAACGCGGTCGCGCACTCGGCGATCGGTGAACCGGTCGCGCGCGTCGTCCAGCGAGCGTTCGGATCGCCGAGCGAGGTCGCGATCCGCGGCGAGACGCTCGCCCGCATCGAGGCGGCGCTCGACGCCCTCCCCGAGGAGACCCGCGAGGTGATCCTGATGTCGCGCATCGCCGGCGCGACGCCCGCCGAGATCGCGGAGCGCCTCGGCAAGCCGGCGTCGACGATCCGCTCGACGCTCTGCCGCGGGCTCGCCGCGATCGGCCGCGCACTGGCGTGACGCAATCGTGGCGGCGTGTAATCGTCTGTCGGATGTCGACCTCGGCTCGGGGACCCCGAGCAGGAGGTGAATCCGATGTCCATGACGACGGGTCGGCGCGCGTCTGAGCGCCGGCCGAACCGCGCCACGATCGAGCGCGAAATCCGCAGCGAACAGCGCCTCGGCGCCCTTGCGCTGGTCGCGTCCGCGTTGATCACCGCGGCGATCGCCTACGCAGTGACCTACGCGGTGCAGGGCGGTCGCATCGGGCCGTAGCCGCGGGGGATTTCGATCCGTAAGCGAGTTTCGTCGCGGTTCTCGGTCGAAACGCGACGTTTGGCGCTTACGGACGCATCCCTGGCACGATTCCGTCGCGTTCGGCGACATTTCGGGCCTACGGATTGCGAAAGCGGCCCTCCGCGACGCAGCGGCGCACGGCTTCGAGCGCTTGCTCGTCGCGTTCGACTTGTCGGTTGCGTTGCACGGTGCGCACCGAGCAGCCGGCCAACTCGGCGATGGCATGGGTCCGGTGGGGTGTGGCTCGCGCGGCCTGGATGAACAGGACGCGGAGTTGACGGTTTGTAGCGGCCGCGTGCACGGGTTCGCGCAGGGCGGCCGCCGCCGCGGCGTAGAGCGTGTCGAGAGAGGGTGCGTTGTCGCCGGTGGCGGGCAGCACCGGCGGTGGGGTCCCGCCGACCTTGCACTCGGTGTCCGACGAGACGTAGTGGTGGAGAGAGGGTTCGAATCCGTCGATGGGGTGGTCGAGTGCGGCGGCGACGCGCCCGGTCTCGGTCCACGGGCCGGCGGTCGCGCCGAACACGTCGCGATAGGTCGACCAGCGCCATTCGAGCGGGTCGGCGGCGAGGTCCGCGCGGCACGGGTTGAGCGCGACGTAGCGGTAGAGCCGCCGCAAGATTCGAGTGTTGGCGATGCGATCCGGCTCGGGGATGCGCTGCCATCCGGGGAGGCCATCGCGGAAGCGGAGCGAGAAGCGTCCCAGGATCGCGCCGAAACGCAGGCGAACGTTCTTCGAGCGGCGCACGATCAGGTGGGCGTGGTTCGGCATCAGCATTGCGATCAAGGCGTCGGGGAAGGCGCGTTCGAATGCGGTCCACAGCCAGCGCGCGTGCACATCGGTCAACAAGTCGTGCGCGCCGTTCGTGCGGAAGTAGACGTGGACCCAGGGTGTCTTCATGCACCGTTGGTCGTGGGTGATGCGGATCGGTCGCGGGGATTTCGATCCGTAAGCGAGTTTCGTCGCGGTTCTCGGTCGAAACGCGACGTTTGGCGCTTACGGACGCATCCCTGGCACGATTCCGTCGCGTTCGGCGACATTTCGGGCTTACGGATTGCGGCCGGGTGGGAGCGCGCGCGGGTCGACCTTTCGGCGTTCCCGCAGACAGCGCCGCGATGCGCCGTAGCTTGTCGATCAGCGTATCAGCCGTGGGCTGATGGGCGGGCGGCAGGACGCGCGGGGGTGCTTGAAAGGGGGCGCGGTGTGTCGGAGCCTTGTGTGCGGAGTCGGTTCGATAGGTGGCTCCGCGTGATCCGTCGGAAGTTGCTTGGAGAAGGACTGTCATGACCCGTCGCAACGTTGCCTTGTCGTGTGTGTTGGCGCTCGTCGCCACGTGGTTCGTCGCCTGTGGTTCGAGCACCGAGTTGCCCGCGCTCGAGCCGTCGAGCCTCGCGAAGATCATCAGCCCGGACACGAACCTCGACGACTTCACGTCGATGCTGTCCGACTTCTCGACCGAGCAGAAGAAGGCTGCGGGCGACGCGCTCTCCAGCGCCGTCGAGAAGAACCTCGGCTCGATCGACGCGTGGAAGGACAAGCTCGGCAAGACGATGTCGATCGACGAGATCGACTCGATCAAGAGCAAGATCAGCTCCGCGGCCGGTCTGGTGAAGGGCCTGCAGGGCAAGCTCGGCGCGGTCGTCGACAGCCTGAAGGGTGCCGGCATCGACGTGAGCAAGTGGCAGGAACTCGCGACGAAGATGATCGGCTAAGCACGACTGCGCGAGACGAGCGCGGCGCTCGGTGGCGCGTGCCACGAGCGCCGTGCTTGCGTACGGCGGGAAGACAGCGGAGAGACCAGACAGCGGAGAGAACATGGATGAGCCATCGCGCGACTTGCGCGTCACGGTGTACAACAGCGACCTCGGCGTCGTCCGGGACACGAGGCGAGTCGACGTCGCGGCGGGCACGTCCACCGTCGAGATCGTCGACGTGCCGGCGCGCATCGACCCGACGACGGTGCACCTGTCGGGCGAGGGGTTGCGTGTCGAGGAGCAGAACTTCCAATACGACCTCGCGGACTCCGACCGGATCGTGTCGCGCTACGTCGGCGAGGCGATCGATGTGGTGCTCCGCAACGGCGACGCGAAGCACGGTCGACTCCTGTCGTTCGACGCCGGCGCGTTCGTGCTCGAGCTGGACGATGGCGCGGTGCACGTCGTGCAACGCGCACAGATCGTAGACCTGCGACTCGCACGACTGCCGGAGGGACTGCGTGTCCGCCCGACGCTCGTGTGGAGCCTGCACGCGGACGAAGCCGGTCCTCGGCCGGCCGCGCTGTCCTACATGACGGCCGGAATGTCGTGGCACGCCGAGTACGTTGCCGTCGTCGACGCCGACGAGCGCGAACTGTCGCTGTCCGCGTGGGTGTCGCTCGACAATCGGTGCGGAGCGACGTTCGAGAACGCGCAGCTTCAGCTCGTCGCCGGCGACGTTCGGCGCGTGACGCCGCCGCGGCCGAAGGCGGTCGGCCGGGCGATGCTCGCCGACGCACACGGGGCCGAGGGCTTCGTCGAGGAGTCGCTGTTCGAGTATCACCTCTACACGCTCGGGCATCGCACCACGTTGCGCGACCGGGAGACGAAGCAGGTCGCGCTGTTCCCGTCGGCGAGCGCACCGGTCGAGAAGACGCTCACGTACCGCGGCCAACGAGCGGCGACGAAGGTCGCGGTGATTCTCGCGATCGAGAATCGCGCCGATCGGGGTCTCGGGATCCCGCTTCCCGCCGGGACGATGCGAACCTACAAACGCGATGCGCGCGGGCAACTCCAGTTCATCGGCGAGGACCGCATCGGCCACACGGCGAAGAACGAGACCGTGCGCCTCGAGGTCGGCAACGCGTTCGACGTCGTCGGCGAGCGAATCCAGCGCGCCCACCGCCGCGTTTCCGAGCGAGTCCACGAGACCGACGTCGAGATCGAACTGCGCAATGCGAAGGACGAGCCGGTGACGGTCGACGTGCTCGAAGACGCGTGGGGGCACTGGGAGGTGGTCAACGCGTCGATGGCGCACGAGCGCCGCGATGCGAATACGATCGCGTTCGCGGTGGACGTGCCTGCCGAGGGGCGCGCGACCGTGCGCTATACGCTGCGCGTGACGAACTGACGGAAGTGCTTCAAACCGAGATTTGTCCCTCAACGCTGCCATATCCCGGTTTGAAGCGCTTCAAACGCGGATTTGTCAGCGTTGAGGGACAGATTCGCGGGTGAACGATCGGCTACTGCGTGATGCGAAGCAGCAGCGGGCCGAGGACGTGCGAAACGCCGTTCGGTGACTGCGGATCGAACACGACTGCGCCGCCCCAGGCGCGGATACCCGCGAGCGCGGGCCCGAACGCGTTCGTGTCGAAGGTCACGTTCGCCTCGCCGTTGGCGTCGAGAACACCGACGGTGTTCTGGATCACGCCGGGGATTCCGCCGGCGAGGCAGAGTGCGGTCAGGGTGTCCGGCACGAGCGGAACGGTTCGGCTCCCGATCGGGATGCCGGGGCGAACGCCGGTCAGACTGAACGCGGCCGTGTATGCGGCGCCCGGTCGGCTCGGTGCGCTGATCAGCATGCGTCGCCCGTTCGGCGGGGTCACCATGTGCCACGACAGGTGGCGAGAACCCTCGACCGCGACCTGTGACACGCTCGAGACCACGAACGACGGCAGCGTGTTGCGCCCGAGTTCCGTGCCGTCGGCGGCGATGCGCGCGGTGAGCACCAGGTTGGGAATCGTCGAGACGAGTCGAGCGACTACGTGATATGCGGCACGCCGTCCACCGCGTGCCCGCGCGACGAGGTCGAAGCTCCCGGTGATTGCGCCCGCGCTCCACAGCGACGTCATGGCGCTGCCCTGCGTGCGAATCCCGAGATACGGCGACGCCGTTTGGTTTTCGACTTCGAGGAAACCGCCGGTCGCGGCATCGTACGGGTACTCAGTCGAGCCGCTCTCCCAGACCTGGTAGCCGGGCCGACTCCAGAACGTCGAGACCGCGCCCGTGAACGGATCGACGCGATACATCGCGTGCGTCTGCCCGATCCGCGCTTTCATGATCCATTCGCCGGTTTCCTCGTCTCGGCCGCGGGCGTAACCGAAGGAGTTGCCGAACTGCGCGATCGGAACGAGTCCGCCCGGCGTCAGCCGATGCGAAGCGCCGGCGGTTTCCACGAGCCAGTCGCCGTCACTCGACGGCCACACCGCGTTGGGCATCGTGCCGGGCAGGTAGACCACCGACGTGATCACGCCGTTGCGGTCCATCTCGAACACGACGCCGTCACCGTTGATCGAACTCCCCGCGCAGATGAAGCCCCGGTTGTTGAGGTCCGGCTTGAACCAGTGGGCGGCCCAGCCGGGCGCCGGAACGTAGAGCGTACGGACCGACTGTCCGTCCTCGGTGAAGCGGTAGATCGTCGGCGACGCGATCGTGCCCTGGGAGCTGATGAATACGTCTCCCTGCGCGCCAGCGAGGCTCGCTACGCCACTCGCGACGAGCGCGCTCAGTAGGAATCCGAGCGCGAATCGATCTCTTGCCATGAGGACCTCCAGACTCGTAGTGCTTGTTCCCCACGCCGAGGATACCCGCGATCGGGACCGCGCACTACCGCAGTGCCCGGGCCGCTGACGATCCCGCCGTAGGCAATCGTCCGGCGCGGGCCGGGCTCGGGTGTTCGTCGCGGGATTCCGATCTATCATTCGACGGGAGGCGAAGCGTTGGATCGGTCCATTCTCGCGACGAAGCTCGACGTCGAGCGCAAGGCGCTGCTCGATCTGACGGCGCGCAACCGACTGCTGAACACGCCGCGGCATCGCGCGCGTTCGAAGTCGGTCGAGGTCGTGGACGAGCGATCGGCCGAGGTCTACCGGATCCTCGTCGACGAGCGTCGCAAGATGGCGTTCCTGCCGAAGCCGGAGGCAGCGCCGGACGATGAGGCGCCGGTCGAGCTGCCCCCGCCTGTCGAGGCGTCCGGGGCGTCCGAGCCGTCGGAGGCGGAGCCCGACGCCGACGACACGCCGGCCCCGCGGCACGTCGACCGCAACCTCCAGACCGCCCTCGCCGACGCCGCCCTCGACAAGCGCCTGCTCGGCATGTTCTACGACGCGCGCACGATGGAGGAGGAGCAGGGCGTCAACATCCTCTACCTCGCGCTCGGTTTCGTGCAGTGGTTCGAGGACGAGTCGTCCGACGTCGCGCGCCACGCGCCGCTGCTCCTCGTGCCGTGCGAACTCGTGCGTTCGACCGTGGGCGGCCGCATCTCGCTCGTCGCGCGCGACGACGATCTGACGACGAACTTGTCGCTCAAGGCGCGCCTCGCCGCCGACTTCGGCGTGACACTCCCCGATCTCCCCGACGACGAACTCGACCCGACCGCCTACTTCGCCGCGGTGCGCGACGCGATCACCGGCCGCGCGCGCTGGACCGTCACCGACGACGACATCGTGCTCGGTTTCTTCTCGTTCGCGAAGTTCCTGATGTACGAGGACCTCGACCTCGTGCGCCGCGGCGGTGCCGACGTGGGCGAGGAGACGCTGTCGACGCTCCTCGGCCACGGGTTCGAGGCCGAGCCGCCGCTGTGGACCGAAGCGACGCGCATCGACGCCGAGTTGCCCGCCGCCGACCTGCGCCACGTGATGGACGCGGACAGTTCGCAGACCGAGGCGATCGAGGAGGTGAAGGCCGCACGTCACCTCGTGATTCAGGGGCCGCCCGGTACCGGCAAGTCGCAGACGATCGTCAATCTGATCGCCGCCGCGGTCGCCGACGGACGGCGCGTGCTGTTCGTCGCCGAGAAGCTCGCCGCGCTCGAGGTGGTACATCGCCGACTCGAGGAGATCGGGTTGGGCGGCGTCTGCCTCGAACTGCACAGTCGCAAGGCGAGCAAGCGCCAGGTGCTGGACGCACTCGACCGCACGCTCTCGCTCGGTTCGCCCGCGCTCGACGACCTCGACCGGCACGTCGCCCGACTCGCCGACGTGCGCGACACGCTGAACGTTCACGCGGCGACGCTGCACACGCCGCTCGATCCCGCCGGTCGCACGCCGTACGAGATCCTCGGTGCGATCGTCCGTCTGCAGGACGAGGAGACACCGACCCCGTCGGGCGATCTCGCCGGTGCACTCGAGTGGACACGCGCCGACTACGACGAGCGCCTCGCCGCGCTGCACGTCGTGCGCGATCTCGCCGAGCGACTCGGCACGCCCGCCGAGCACCCGTGGCGCGGCTCGCGGGTCGATGCGCCGTTGCCGAGCGACCTCGAGCGACTCGCTGCGTCGACCGCCACGCTGGCCGATCAGTGCGCGGCACTCGACGCGATCGCCCCCGACACCGCGCGTGCCCTCGCGGTGGCGCCGCCCGCACATGCGACCGATGCACAGCGGTTCGACACGATCGCGACGGCACTGCGCGCCGCACCCGCGGTCGACCTCGCCGCGTTCGCACACCCGGGGTGGCGCGAGAATCGCGCAGCGATCCGCGCGCTCGTCGAGCGCGGCGGCGTGTTCGCGAGCCGTCGCGAGGCCGCGACGCGCGTCTTCGGCGACGACGACGGCGCCTGGGATCCGACGCCCACACGCGAGACGCTCGCGAAGCACGCGTCGTCGTGGTTCCGAATCCTGAGCGGCGCCTACCGCGGCGCGCACGCCGAGTTCGTGCGCCGCGCGACGAACCCGCCGAAGTCGACCGAGGATCGCATCCTCGCCCTCGACCGGCTCAGCGAATCGCGTCGCATCGGGGCCGAGGTCGACGAGGCGGGCGAACTCGGCGCCGGCTGCTTCGGCTCGATGTGGCAAGGCCGCGACTCCGATTGGGCGCTACTCGCGCGGATCGTCGAGTGGTTCGAGTCGGCCGACGAAACGATCGGCTCCGACGACCTCGCGAACGCACTCTCGGCGCTCGACGACCTCGGGCCGATCGCGGAGCGCTGCGCCGACATCCGCCGGATCGCGGGCGACATCGTGCGCTCGGTCGCGTCCGTCGGGGAGCAGACGCATCTCGATTTCACGGTCGCATTCGACTGCGATGCGCCGGGAACGGTCCCGTTCTCGTCGCTCCCCGAACGCGTCGATGCGTGGCGTACGCGGCCCGAGCGCCTCGCCGAGTGGGCGCCGATCGGCAACGCGCTCGCGCGCCTCGATGCGCTCGGTGTCGGCGTCGTGCGCGACGAACTCTACACCGGCGCGCACCCGCCCGCGGTCGCGGTGGCCCGCTTCGAGTTCGCCTACTTCGAGACGTGGCTGCGCGAAGCCCTCGCACGCCACCCCGATCTCGCGCGGTTCACCGGCCACGCGCACGACACGCTGATCGACGAGTTCTGCCGCCTCGACCGCAAGCGTATCGAACTCGCGCGCGCCGAGGTCGCGCTCGCGCACGTGCGCGGGATCCCGCGTGGCGGCGGCGGCGAAATCGGCCTGATCCGAACCGAGATCAAGAAGAAGCGCCGCCATCTGCCGATCCGCAAGTTGATCGAGCGCGCCGGCCGCACCGTGCAGGCGGTCAAGCCGGTGTTCATGATGAGCCCGCTGTCCGTCGCACAGTTCCTGCCGCCCGGCGCGATCGAGTTCGACCTGCTCTTGATCGACGAGGCGAGTCAGGTCGAGCCGGTCGACGCGTTCGGCGCGATCCTCCGCGCCAAGCAGATCGTCGTCGTCGGCGACGAGAAGCAGCTCCCGCCGACGAGCTTCTTCGGCCGGACGCTCGAGGGCGACGACGACGAGCAAGACGTCGCCGACATCGAGAGCATCCTCGGGTTGTGCAGTGCGAAGGGGCTCGGCGAGAAGATGCTGAGCTGGCACTACCGCAGCCAGCACCAGTCGCTGATCGCCGTCTCGAACCGCGAGTTCTACGACGACCGGCTGCACGTCGTGCCGAGTCCGTTCGCCGAGTCCGACGCGCTCGGGCTCAAGTTTCACTTCGTCGACGACGGCGTCTTCGATCGCGGCGGCTCGGGCGCGAACCGGGCCGAGGCCGCGCGCGTCGCGCGGGCCGCGATCGATCACGCGCGCGCGCATCCGGGCGATTCACTCGGGATCGGCGCGTTCTCGATCCGCCAGCGCGACGCGATCCTCGACGAGCTCGAAGCGCTCTGGCGCGCGGAGCGTGACGTGCGCGGCTTCTTCGAGTCCGGCGGTCCCGAGCCGTTCTTCGTCAAGAACCTCGAGAACATCCAGGGCGACGAGCGCGACGTGATCTTCATCTCGGTCGGCTACGGGCCCGATGCCGACGGCCGCTTCACGATGAACTTCGGGCCCCTGTCGCGCGAGGGGGGCGAGCGACGGCTCAACGTGCTGATCACGCGTGCGAAGAAGCGGTGCGAAGTGTTCAGCTCGATCCGCCACGGTGCGATCGACCTCTCGAAGACCAGCGGCCGGGGACCGGCGGCGCTCCGCACGTTCCTGAACTACGCCGAAGTCGGCATGTTCGCCGCGGGCGAGGCGAGCGGCGGGTTCGACTCGCCGTTCGAGGCGTCGGTCGCACGTGCCCTCACCCAGCACGGGCACGCGGTCGAATCGCAGATCGGGCTCGCCGGCTTCTACGTCGACCTGGGCGTCAAGGACCCGGACGAGCCGGGGCGCTATCGACTCGGGATCGAGTGTGACGGCGCGTCGTATCACTCCGCACGGTCGGCGCGCGAACGCGACCGACTGCGGCAACAGATCCTGGAGAGTCGCGGCTGGACGATCCACCGGATCTGGAGCACCGACTGGTTCAAGGACCGCGACGCGCAGCTCCGGCGCGCGCTCGCTGCGATCGACGCGGCCGCAACCGCGCCGCCGCCGTCCCCGCCCGAGCCACCGGCACCGGTTGCGCTCGACGCCGCTGCGGACACCGACGACGACGCACGCTACGTGCCCTACGACATCGCCGACTTTGCGGTCGATGCGCCGCGTGCGATCCACGAGACGGCCGTGGACGCGCTCGCGGACGTCGCGGCGCGCGTCGTCGCGATCGAAGGCCCGGTGCACGGCGACGAGGTCGCGCGTCGCGTCGCGACGCTTTGGGGGCAGAAGCGGACGGGTGGTCGCATCCGCGAATGCGTGGAGGCCGCGCTCGCCCACGCGCTCGCCGCGGGGCACGTTCGCGAGTCGAGTCCCGGCTTCTTCGACCGGCCGGAGCCCCGTCCACCGCGCGTTCGCGAACGCAGCGGTGCGGCGTCGTCGCTCCGGAAGCCGGAGGCGCTGCCGCCGTCGGAGGTCCGCGCTGCGATCGAACTCGTCGTCGGCGACAACACCGGCATCGAGCGAAGCGAACTCGCCCGGCTCGTCGCGCGCGCGTTCGGCTTCGGCTCGACCAGCGCGCAGATGGCCGCGCTCGTCGACCAGGCGGTCGCGCCACTCGTCGACGACGTGCTCGTCGAACGAGACGGGAAGCTCTTCCCCGCCGCGCGCTGAGCGCTACTTCCGGACGAGCAGGAACTCGGCGGGATCGAACGATGCATCCGGAAACGCGGTCGGCACGATCGCGTCGCCGGGGCGGGTCGTGCGCTGCGCGGTGTATGTGCCGTCTTTCGGAGACGTGAATACGTCGATCACCCCGGCGGGCAAATCGACGATCCACACCTCGGCGATGCCGTGTTCGGCGTAGAGCGGGAGCTTGAGGCGCCGGTCCTTCTTCACCGACGATTCGGCGACCTCGACGAGGAGCAGCACGTCGTCGGGTCGGGGATGGTGCTCCTCGGCGTATTGCTCGAGGGGCAGCCGCACGATCGCGAGATCCGGCTCGGGCTCCGAATCGGGAGGCAGCTCGATCGGCTGCTGGACGCGGACACCGCCGTGCTCCCCGACCCGGCGCGAGAAGAGCCGTGTGAACAAGTCGACCGAGACGCAGTGGCGGTTGCCGATCGGCGTCATCTCGACGACCTCGCCACGCAGCAGCTCGACCTTTGCGTCGGGTTCGAACACCCCGGCCTCGCCCATCCGGTGGTAGTCCTCGATCGTGAAGCGATGCCGCACGAGCAATTCGTCCATCGCGACGCTCCGTTGCACGGGGGATTCGATGCGCATGTCAGTCCGCTCCGTAGCATAACCGATTCGCGCTCCATCGATGGTCCGTTCGATCCATCTGTCGGGCGCGAGGCAGGGAAGTCGCACGAATTCGGCAGTTCGGCGGAGTTTCAGGCGAGGTCGTCGATCCATCCTCGATCGCGGGCCGCGTCGACGGCGGCGAGCACGAGCGGGTTCGCATCTCGGAGCGACGGCAAGTCGGCGAGCGGAATCCACGCGAGTCGTTGCAGCTCCTGCGCGCGGATCTCGCCCGAATACGCGTCGAGGAGGAAGACGTGGTGGCGGTAGTCGCGTTGCGAGGTGGCGTCGTGCTCGCGTTGCTCGGTGAGGAAGCGCGCGCGCACGACCGTGATGCCGAGTTCCTCGTGCAACTCGCGGGCGAGCGCCGCAGCCGGTGCTTCGCCGTCGCGCACGTGCCCGCCGGGCGTGTCCCATCGTCCGGCGCTCACGGCGGCATCGGCCGGGCGCGCTTCGAGCAGCAACGCGCCGTCTCGCACGATCAGCGCCGATGCCGTCTCGCGGATCATGCGCGCACCCAGTCGCGCGTCTCGGCGATCCGTGCGAGCGCCGTCGCGTATCGGCCGGGATCGAGGAGGGGGCGGCCGAACAGGCGGCGTTCGATGCGCGCGACGTCGGCGGCGTCGGGCGCGACCCAGCGGACGGTCGTCGGCGTCGGCAGCATCGCCTCGATCTCGCGCCCCGGGTGGGCCGGGATGTCGGCCGCCGCGAACGTCGCGGCCGGCCACAACGGGATCACCCACGCCTCGCGGTCCGGGTGGGCACGCATTCGCTCGAGCACCTCGTAGGCGTAGATCGTCAGCAGGACGTCGTCCGGGAGCGAGTCGACGACGCACGCCTTCGCGAGTCGTGCGATCGCGACCGCGTATTCCCCGTCGGCGTCGACGAGTTGCCGCGCGTCGTCGGCGGGGACGCCGGGATCGAGAATCCACGTCGTCATCGCGCCCTCCGCTCGGCGAGCAGCGTGTCGAGGTCGTCGACGATCGCACCGTGGTTCGCGTCGAACGGCGCCCGTGCATCGATCCGCATCACGTGACGCGCGCGGGCCCGGTCGGCGAGGGCGTGGTGGTAGCGGCCGAGCATGTAGGCATTCTCGTCGACGGTGCGCGCCGGGCGATCCGCGATCGCCGCGAGCGCGTCGTCGATCGACGCGTCGAGCCAGTAGACGCGATCCGCCGGGGGGTAGACCGCGAGCAATTCGCGCAGCCATGGGTCGCGGTGGTAGCGACCGTGTGCGGCCGCGAAGTGGGTGTCGACGTAGCGATCGAACAGGATCACGTCGTGCGTCGCGAAGTCGGGCTCGACGTGCGCCGCGAAGTACTTCACCGAGTCGAACGCCTTGACGAGCCGCTGCGTGCGCCACAGGTGCAGGTTTCGCTCGCCGGCGCAACGCCGGGTCAGGTCGGTCACCGTGTCGTGGAAGACGCCGTGCCGGTAGATCTTGTGCACGGCCGTCCGCAGCCCGCGCGCGTCGAGCCAGCGTCGGATCGCCGCGACGTGCGTCGACTTGCCCGCGCCGTCGATTCCCTCGACGCCGATCACGAGCGGTCGCACCGCCCGTGATGCGATCGGGGGGCGCCCGGCGACGGCCTCGGCGTAGTCGTCGAAGCCGGCGAGGGCGGCGTTCTCGAGCGCGACGTAGTGCCAGTAGCGATCCGGGTGCAGGCGCGCGATCAGTGCACGGGTCGCGGTGCGAAACGCCGCGTCGTGCGCGTCGCCGTGCACGAGTCCCCACCACGACGGCGCGACGCGGGACGTCGCATCGGCGTCCGGGCTCGGCCACGTCGCGAAGTAGGGAATCGTGAGCCGCGCCCGATCGGCGTCGTCCGCCGCCGTGCGCACCGATGCGAGGGTCGTGAGCGGACGGAGCGTGACCGCGCCGGTCTCGTGCGTCGCGTGTGCGGCGAGGCGATCGGTCCAGTCTGGGGTCGCGTCGTCGGTGAGCGCGACCCGCACGCCACGCGCCCGAAGCCGCGGTCGAAGGGTCGGCAGGAGGCTTCGTCCGAGCGGCGAGCGCGGGAGCGCGATCGTCGTCACGCCGCGTGCCATAAGCGCGTCGAGCGATTCGGTCGGCGGTTGGGCGACGAGGTCGAGCAACTCGGGGAAGAGCCACGCGAGTGGCGGCGGCGGCGGGTCCCAGGCGACCGCGTCGCTCATCGCGCGGCGCCGACGAGGTTGACGAGGAGGTCGCGATTGCGGTCGACGAGCGCATGGCCGGCGAACATCTCCTCGACCGGGTCGATGCCCGCCTCGGCGTCGGCGATGCGTGCGCGGAGCGCGAGCGCGTGGCCGGGCGCGTGGCGGTCGACGAACGCGACGAGGTCGGCGCGTGTGCGGGCATCGTCGAGCCCGTATCGCGCGCACCAATCCGCGCTCGTCGGCCGCTTCGGCCGCGTCGACCGCTCGGGCTCGCGCGGGGGCAACAGCCGGATCCGATCGCTCGGCGTCCCGGCCTCGATCGCCGTCCGCGCATCGGCGAGCGAGAGGGCGGCGAGCGTGCGGTCACCGCTCGGCTCCGCGTCGAACACGATCGTCTCGATCGCCGCCGGGATCGTCGCGGTGGCACCCGCGGTCGTGCGGAGGAGGGTGCCGTCGTCGTCCCGCGCGAAGTCCACGTTCGCGCCGAAGCGGACGCGTGTGGCGTCGCCGTCGATCGCCGATGCATCGCCGAGTGCCACGCGAACCGTCGCGACGCCCGCGCGTCGGAGCGCGTCGGCGAGCATCGCGGCCGCGATCGTGTCGAATGCGCTGCCGACGACGACCGCGTCGTCGTGCCCCGCCCGCCGTACCCGCGCGGCGACGTCGGACGCGGTGTCCGGCGCGACGGCGATGAACGCGTCGGGCCGATCCGCGATCCGCCCGACGATCGTCGCGTGCGCGACATCGGGAGCGAACAGCGCACCGAGCGGATCGAACGTCGGCGGGACGCAGATCGCTACCACCACTGGGGCTCCCGCCCGCCGTCCGGCAACAGCGGCGCCAACTCGCGCACCGCCTTGCGCACGCCGTCGATCGGGTTGAACACCGGATCCTCGTTCTCGACCGCGAGATAGCCGTCGTAGCCGAGCAATTGCAGTTCGCTGATCAGTCGCTTCCACGGCACGTCGCCCCAGCCCGGGATCCGGAACCGGAATCCGCGATCGATCCGCTCCCACGGTCCGTGCGCGAGGAGTCCGGACCGGGCCGCGTTGTGCGCGACCGACTCGCCGTCTTTCGCGTGGACATGGAGCACGCGGTCGCCGAGCGCCTGTGCGAACACGACCGGGTCGACGCCGGCGAGCAGCAGGTTCGCCGGGTCGAGGTTGAAGCCGAAGTTCGCCGGCGCACCGAGCAGCGCGACGCATTCGAGTGCGGTCTCGGTGTTGTAGACGAACTGCTTCGGGTGCGGCTCGTGCGCGAACGACACCCCGAGCGCACGGTAGCGATCAAGCACACGGCCGATCCGATCCCGTGCGACCTCCGCCATCGACGCCCATCCGTCGGGATCCGGCCAGGGGAAGAAGCGCGCGTAGTCCTCGCAACCGACGAACCCGACGACGGTCGTCACGCCGAGTTCGACCGCCGCCTCCGCGGTGCGGATCAAGCGTGTGGTCGCGAACGCCGCCTTCTCGTCCGGCGTCCCGTCGTGGATCGCGTCGGTGTCGCGGTGATGCGGTCCGAGCAGCAACTGCCCCTCGCGGTGGTTCGAGACCGCCGACAATGCGAGGCCGCGCGCATCGAGGGCGGCCCGTACCCGCTGCGCGTCGCCGCGCGCGAGCGCGTCGGCGTCGACCCACGGGCTCGTCGCGTCGACCGGCAATTCGATCGCTGCGACGCCGAGCGCGGCCGCCTGGTCGAGGGCGTCCTCGAACCCGAAGCGGTAGAGCGGTTGCGGGCAGAGCGACAGCTTCATCGAGCCTCCGGTCAGCGGAGATAGGGGTAGTCGCAGCCGGCGCACAACGACGACGGCTCGGGTCGGCGGGCGACGTGCGCGCGACGGATGCGCGCGAGGCGCTCGCCGTTCCAGATCGACTCGAGCGACTCCTCGCGGACGTTGCCGAGGATCGTCGTGCGGCGCCAGTCGCAGTTGCACAGGACGACGTCGCCGTTGTAGAGCACGTAGGCCTTCACGAACGGCCGCTGGCACGCGCGAAACGGCGTGGCGGGTGCGCCGTCGGCCACGTCGTCCAGGCCGTCGAAGGACACGTTGCCGGCGCGGTTCGTCACCGGTTGGAAGTCGACCGTGAGGCCGGTGTCGCGCTCGAACGCGGCGAGCCCGTCGCGAACGCCGGGGAGTTCGAGCGCGACGACCCGCAGCCGCAGCGCGCCGAGTGTCCCGGCGTTCGCGAGCCGACCGACCGCGATGAGGTTGTCGCGCACGCGCCGATAGTCGGCGTTCATCACGCGGCGGTAGACGTCCGGCGTGAAGCCGAGCACCGAGACGTCGATCTCGTCGAGGCCGGCGTCGGCGAGTGCGCGCGCGCGATCGGCGTCGAGGAGCAAGCCGTTCGTGTAGATCACCGCGTCGGTGTCGGGCACGCGCGCCTTGAGCGACCGGGTGCGATCCGCGAGCGCGGGGTCGAGGAGCGGCTCGTTCATCAGGAAGAGGCTCGTGCGTTCGACGCCGCGGCCGGCGATCTGGGCGACGATCGTCTCGTAGACGTCGTCGTCCATTCGGCCCTGGGGTTGGCTCTTCGCGGTGGCCGGCCACGGGCAGGTCACGCACTGCGCGTTGCAGGTGCTGACCGTCTGGATCTGGATCTTCAGGAAGAACGGAAGCGATGCGTCTTCGCCGGCGCGCACCCGTTGCATCAGCGTGCGCTCGCGATCGCTCGACACGCGCTCCCGTAACGACGTCATCGCTGCACCTCCGCGACCGAGTGTAGCACGGGCTCGATCAGCGCCGCGACGCGTGCTTCGTCGATCGCGAACGGATCGAGGCGGAGCGCGTCGGCGACCCGCGCCGGCGTGGGATCGAGGGCACACGCGGCGGCGGCGCGCTCATACTCGATCACGCGATCGGTGTGCGCCGCGAGTGCCGGTCGACGGGCGCGCACGGCCGTGTCGTCCGGCGCCGCGGCGGGACCGTTCGCGTCGATCCGGACACGTGCTTCGCGCGGGCGCCCGTCGATCGCGCGCGAGACCCACCGCTCGGTCGGTTCGCCGCCGAGGAGGGCGAGGACCGTGGCCGCGGCGTCCTCGACCCACGGTGTCGCGCGATCGGCGAGTTCCGGCGGCAACGCGACGCGCTCCGGCTCCGCGTACCGCGCGTGCAGACGTTCGGACAGCCGCGCGAGGTCGGCACCCCGCGGCGTCGGGCGCGCGCGCTGACGCCGCACCTCGCGGGCACGGTGTTCGTGCAACCGCAAGTAGGGCAGGGGCAACGCGCCGTGGACGCGAATCCGATCCGCGTCGATCGGGTATCCCTCGGGGGCGGCTTCGATCGCGTCGGCGATCGCCGGCAGCAGGTCGGTGCCGTCGCGTTCGATCCGCGTGAACCACGCCTGGTGGTTGACGCCGAGGTAGTCCCACGACGCGGTCGTCGGGGTCTCGCCGACGCGCGCGAGTGCGTGTTCGAGCGTGACGCGTGGCAACTCGCACAGCCCGAACAGGCGCGGCCCGGCGATCGGCTCCAGCGCGATCAGCAGCACGTCGAGCGGGTTCGACATGTTGAGGAACCACGTGTCCGGCGCGACCGCTCGCACCGTGTCCGCCGCGTCGCGGATCGTCGGCATCGCGCGGATCGCCGACGCGAGTCCGCCGGGGCCGAGCGTTTCGTCGCCGGGCAGGTCGAACGCGAGCGGGAACGTGTCGTCGTGGATCCGCCCGCACCAGCCGCCGACGCGGATCTGATTGACGACGATCGTCGCGTCGCGTGCGGCCTCGGCGACCGCCGTCGTCGCCGTGTAGGTGTGGTCGGCGCCGCGGTCCGCCGCGTGGCGGTTGCAGAAGGCCGCGACACCGTCGAGGCGTGCGCGCGAGCGGCCGTGGAGGCGAATCTCGAGCGGCGGCACCTCCGCCGCGCGCGTCGCGAGCGCCGCCGCGAGCGCCGGCGTGAACGCGCTCGACCCACCGAGGATCGCGATTGCCCTGCGCTTCGACTCACCCATCGTAGAAACTCCGCACCGCGGCGCACACGCGCTCGATCTCCGCGTCGGTGAGTTCCGGCGACACCGGCAGCGACAGCACGCTGTCGGCGAGCCGCTCGGTGATCGGCAACGAGCCGGGTGCGTACCCGAGATCGACGTCGAGCGGTTGGCGGTGGGGTGCGATCGGGTAGTGCAGGCTCGCGCGGATGCCGCGGCGCGCGAGGTGTTTCTTCAACGCGTCTCGCTCCGCGGTGCGGACCACGTAGAGGTGGAACACGTGGGCCTCCGGCGACGGCGCGGTCGGCAGCACGAGGTCGCCGACGTCCGCGAGCGCGTCACGGTACGTCCCGGCGATCGCGCGGCGCCGCGCATTCGCGGCGTCGAGCGTGCGCAGTTTGATCCGGAGCACGGCGGCCTGGATCGTGTCGAGCTTCGTGTTCGGCGCGACCACACGAACGTCGTACTTCGATGCCTTGCCGAGGTTGCGGCGGCTTCGGAGGTCTGCGGCGAGGCGTTCGTCGGACGTCGTCACGATGCCGGCGTCCCCGAACGCGCCGAGGTTCTTGCTCGGGTGGAAGCTGAAGCAGCCGGCGTCGCCGAAGGCCCCTGCGGCGCACGCGCCTGTTGCGCCGTGAGCCCTTGCCCCGTGGGACTGCGCCGCGTCCTCGAGCAGGGCGAGTCCGGCCCGCTCGCACGCGGTCCGGATCGCGTCCATCGGCGCGAGCGCGCCGTAGAGATGCACCGCGATCACCGCGCGGGTCGCGCGTGTGCGTGCGCGATCGATCGCGTCGGCTGCGAGCAGCATCGTCGCCTCGTCGGGGTCGACGAGCACCGGTCGCGCGCCGACGAGCACGACGGCGTGGATCGTCGCGATGAACGTGTTCGCCGGGACGATCACCTCGTCGCCCGGGCCGACGCCGAGTGCGCGCAACGCGAGGACGAGCGCGTCGGTGCCGGAGTTGACGCCGATCGCGAAGCGCGTGCCGACGTAGTCCGCGAACTCGCGCTCGAACGCATCGACCGAGGCACCGAGCACCGGCGCCTCTTCGAGCAGAACGCGCTCGAGTTCCGGGAGCAGCGTCGGGAGGAGTGCCGCGTATTGCCGCGCGTAGTCCTTCGACGGGACCGGGGGGGGCATGCCGGTCACCGAATCGCCTCCGCCCGATCGCGCGCTGCACACGCCGCGCCGAACGCACCGGTCGAGTAGCCGAGCGTCGACGTCGCGATCGTCGCGTGCGCGAACGGCTCGGCGAATGCGCGCCGGCCGGCTTCGTCGCGCACGGTGTCGACGAACGTCGGGTGCGCGTCGATCACGCCCCCGGTCAAGACGATCCGATCCGGGTTGAGCGCGTTGAGCAGGTTCGCGACGCCGACGCCGAGTGCGCGGGCCGCATGCTCGACCGCATCCGGCACACCGTCGGCCAGCGCACGGTCGATCGCGGTACCGGATGCGACCGTGTTGAGGCAGCCGCGGTTGCCACACCAGCAGCGCTCGCCTTCGGCGTCGATCGACGTGTTGCCGAACTCGGCCGCGGTGCCGCTCGCGCCTCGATACGGCCGCCCGCCGAGGATCAACGCGCCGCCGATCCCGGTGCCGACCGTCAGCAGCGCGAGGTTGAGGCCGCGCGGTCGGCCGAGCGCGACGTATTCGCCCCACGCGGCGACGTTCGCGTCGTTGTCGACGACGACCGGTACGTCGAGTCGTCCCGTGAGCGTCTCGGCGAGCGGTACGCCGTCCCAGCCCGGCAGCATGATCGAACTCGACACGCGCCCCGACGCCGCGTCGACGAGTCCCGCGAAGCCGACGCCGACCGCGGACGGCGGACCGAATCGTTCGGCGAGGGTCGCGACGCCGGCGACGCACCGATCGATCACCCGCTCGACGCCGTCGTCCCGGTGCGTCGCGATGCGGCACGAGCCGATCGCACGACCGTCGCCACCGACGACGGTCGCGAGGATCTTCGTCGCGCCGACGTCGAGCCCGACCCAGCGTGGATCGCTCACGGGGTCGCGCTCAACTCGTCGGCGGACACGCCGAACGCGGTCGGGTCGTCGCGGAGCATCGCGGTCGCGTGGGCGAGATCGGCGCCGTCGTTGACGTCGTGCCACGGCGAATGGTGGTGAAACTCGACGACTCGCCGGCCTTCGCCGATCGCGCGCTGCACGAGCGCCGGCATCGACGTCCACTCCCCGTCGGGAACGAGGTCGATCACCGACGGCTCGAACACGTAGGTGCCCGACGAGATCCGGAACGTCTTCGTCGGCTTCTCATGGTAGGCGTGCACGACGCCGTTGTTGTCGCTGATCACCTCGCCGAGGCGAAGGCGATGGTGTTCGTCGTGGGTCGCGATCGTCAGTTCGGCGGCGGCCGCGCGATGGCGTGCGACGAGTGCCGCGACGTCGATCGCGGACAGCAAGTCGCCGTTGGCGACGACGGCGGTGCGGCGCTCGCGCGCGAGTGCGGCGAGCGAGCCGATCGTGCCCCGCGGTTCGTGCTCGACGACGAAGTCGACGGCGATGTCGGCGAATGCGGGTCGCGTGCGCACGTGTTCGATGATCGTCGTCGCGCCGTGCCGCAACGCGAAGCGCACGTCGCGGATTCCCGCCGCGACGAGCCGGCGTACGACGAGGTCGAGCAGCGGGATGCCGAGCACCGGCACGAGCGGTTTCGGCAGATCCGGGTGCGTGTCGCGCATCCGGGTCCCGTCGCCTCCGGCCATCACGAGTGCGATCGGCGGATCATTCATCCGAGCGTGTCCCGAGCGCGACCTCGACGACGAAGATCCGCAGCGGGCGATCGGTGTCGTTGCGCAGCCCGTGGGTCCCGCCGGGCCGGTTGCGGATGACGTCACCCGCCCCGACGCGAAACGTCTTGCCGTCGACGAACATCTCGCCCGACCCTTCGAGCACGAGGTAGATCTCCTCGTCGTCGCCGTGGGTGTGGCGGCCGATCGACGCACCCGGCGGAATGACGGCGTAGTCGACGAAGTTCCAGGGACCGCGAAACGCGTCGCTGTCGAACACGCGGACGAAGTCGATCTGGCCGACGCCGTCGTGCGCGCAGACGCGCTCGAGCGGAAGCGCGTCGAGGTTCGGGATCCGTTCGCTCACGCCCTCCCGCATCGCGCCTCCGCGTCGAGGTCCTCGAAGCCGCGGACGATGTCCGCGTCGCTGAGCGCGTCGGTGATCACGACCTCGCCGATCGCGGCGGGCAAGACGAAGTGGAGCGCATTGGCGCGGACGAGTCGCACGTAGCGCATCCGCTCGACGATCGTCGTCGGGTCGAGCGTTTCGTGGAAGCCGAGCAGGTCGTACGCGGCGAGCAGGCCGAGCACCCGCTCGGCGGCGGGCTCGTCGATGACACGCTGCCGCCGCGCGATGCAGGTCGCGACACCCATGCCGACCGCGACGGCCTCGCCGTGCCGGATCCCCTCGTACTCGAACGTCGTCTCGACGGGGTGGCCGATCGTGTGCCCGAGGTTCAGCGGCCGTCGCAGGTCGCGCTCGTACGGGTCCTGGTCGATCATCGCCATCTTGAGCCGCGCCGACTCGCCGACCAGGTGGACGAGCGCGCCCGGGTCGCGCGCACGCAGGCGGTCGCGCTCGGTCTCGAGGAACGCGAACAACGCCGGGCACGCGATGATCGCGACCTTGATCGCCTCGGCGATTCCGCTACGGAAATCGCGGTCGGACAGCGTCGCGAGCAACGTCGGATCGCCGCCGACGTGCACCGGGTGATGGAACGCGCCGATGAAGTTCTTCGCGAATGGCGCGTTGACCGCGACCTTGCCGCCGACGCTCGCATCGAGCTGTCCGATCAGCGACGTCGAGAAGTTCGCGTAATCGATGCCGCGCAAGTACGCGGATGCGACGAACCCGCCGAGATCGCAGATCACGCCGCCGCCGAAGTTGACGACGATCGTCCGCCGCGCGACACCGGCATCGGCGAATGCGCCGAGCAGATACTCGAAGGTCGCGAGGCTCTTGGAGCCCTCGCCTTCGTCGACGGCGAAGACGGACGGTTCGATGTCGGCGGCGGCGAACGACGCGCGGAGCCGTTCGCCGTAGAGCCGATCGACTCGGCGGTCCGTGATCACGACCGGCTGTCGCCCGGGGAAGCGTGCGGCGAAGCGGGTCCCGTAGGCGTCGAGCGACCCGGGCTCGAACTCGACCGCGTAGCGATGCGTCGACTCGACCCGAACGTCGAACGCCCGGCTCCGTCGCCCGTTTTCGTTCACTGACATCCGCGTCCCTTGCATTGCGGCGCGCATTCTAACACGATCCGAGTCGCGGCACGCCGTACCGGGGCCCGCGCCGTGCAACGAACCGAGGGATCCCGGCGTTGCACGCGGCGGGCATACGAGCGAGACGGGACGACGGATGCGGATCTGGCACCTGCTGCACTCGTTCCCACCGAACTCCTTCGGCGGGACCGAGACCTACGTGGCGACCCTCGCTCAGGCGCAACGCGAAGCCGGGCACCGGGTGCGGGTCGTCAGTTCCTGTGCGCCCGAGGCCGCGGAGCGCCCCGGCGAGATCGACGGCGTCGGGATCTCCTGGTGGCCCGACCGGGGCGAGCGGAGCCCGGCCGGCGAGTCGGTCGGGTGCCGCACGTGGATGCGCCACGCAATCGCGACGGACCGACCCGACGTCGCACACGTGCACCACTGGCACGGGCTGACCAGCGACCTCGTCGCGGTGCTCACCGAGGCGGGTGTCGAAACCGTCGTGACGCTTCACGACTACTACATCACCTGCCCGATGTTCTTCCGCGTTCGGGACGGACAGACGGTGTGTGCGCCGGACACGCCGATGCACACGTGCTCGGAGTGCGTCGCCGAGCGCTACGCGGTATCCGCCGCATTCGCGCGCCACGCGTTGCACGTGCGCGGGGCGATGCTGCGCGGCGAGTGCCGGCGCGCCGGTCGCGTGCTCGTGCTCTCCGATGCGCAACGCGACCACCTCGGCGCGATCGCGGGGTTCGGCGGCGTCGCGTGCGACGTGCTCCCGCTGCCGCGGCCGGCGGTGCACGCGAGGCCCGCCCCTCCGGATTCGGACGCCGGCGGACCGATCCGGATCGTCACGTGGGGGGGGCTCGACCGCGGAAAGGGGCTCGCGACCGTCGTCGCGGCGTGTGAGGGGCTCCGCACGCCGGAACGCGTCGTGGTCGAGCACTACGGTCGGGTGCTCGACGAGGCGCTCCGCGCGGAACTCTCCGCGGCCGCGCGGCGCGCGCGACTCGAGTTTCGCGGTCCATACACGGCCGAGGCACACGCCCGGTTCGCCGGGGCCGACGTCGCGGTGTTCGTGTCGAACTACGAGGAGACGCACGGGTTCGTCGTCGACGAGGCGCTCGCCCTCGGCCTGCCGGTGATCGTCTCCGATCGCGGCGCGCCGCCGAGTCGGGTGGGCGACCGTGGTCTCGTCGTGCCGGCGGCCGACCCTCCCGCGCTCTGCGCCGTGCTGCAGCGGTGCCTCGACGATCCGGCGCATCTTCGCGCTCGGCGCCGCGCCGATCCCGCGCCGTCGCCGACGGTCGCCGAGCACGTCCGTGCCCTCGAAGCGATCTACACGGAGGTGCTCGACGCGGAACCCCGCCCTCGGTAGGCTTTCGGGACGGCACGCGCTTTCGTCGTGCCCGGGACAGCAAAGGGACCCCCCCGATGAAGATCGCGGTCGTCTACAACCGGGAGAGCCAGAACGTCATCAACCTGTTCGGCGTCCCGAATCGTGAGAAATACGGCAAGCGCAACATCAAGCGCATCACCGATGCGCTGAAGAAGGGCGGGCACCAGGTCATCGCGCTCGAGGGCGACAAGGACCTGATCGACCGGCTCGAAGAGTTCATGCCCCGCGTGCTCCAAGGGGAGCGGCCGGGCATGGTGTTCAACCTGTCGTACGGGATCCAGGGGCAGGCGCGCTACACGCACGTGCCCGGCATGCTCGAGATGGTCGGCATCCCGTACGTCGGCTCGGGTCCGCTCGCGCACTCGCTCGCGCTCGACAAGGTCGTCGCGAAGATGATCTTCCGGCAGCGGGGGCTGCCGACGCCGGACTTCGTCGTGCTGGAAGAGCCGGGCTTCGACCCGCCGGACATGGCGTATCCGCTGATCGTCAAGCCGAAGAACGAAGCGGTATCGTTCGGCATCAAGATCGTCAACGACATCGACGAGTTGCGCGAGGCGTCGCAGGTGATCTTCGACAAGTTCGATCAGCCGGTCCTCGCCGAGCAGTACATCGCCGGTCGCGAGATCAACGTCGGCATCCTCGGCAACTCGCCGCCCGAGGCGTTGCCGCCCGCGGAGCTGACGTTCGGCGGCGACGGCCCGGCGATCTACACCTACGAGGACAAGATGAAGAAGTCGGGGCGCGAGGTCGGCATCGTCTGCCCGGCGCCGCTCGACCCGGAGACGACCGAACGGGCCGGCAAGGTCGCCGTCGGCGCGTTCCGCGCACTCGGTTGCTACGACTGCGCGCGCGTCGACATGCGCATGGACGCCGACAACAACCTCTACATCCTCGAGATCAACAGCCTGCCGAGCCTCGGCCAGCACGGCTCGTTCCCGAACGCGGCCAACGCGGTCGGCCTCGATTTCGACAAGCTGGTCAATCGGCTCGTGGAGGTCGCGGCGGCGCGCTACTTCGGCACGCCCGAGCCGGCGCCGGTCGATGCGAAAGCGCGTGACCCGAAGGCGTTGATCTTCGGCTACCTCACGCAACGGCGGGACCGGATCGAGCGGCGCGTCAAGGAGTGGACGAACCGGTCGAGCCGGACCGGCGACCCCGTCGGCGTCGGCGGGGCGACCGCGGAGATGGAGTCGGTCCTCACCGAACTCGGTCTCGTGCGCGAGGTGAACGACTCCGACGGGCGCACGGTGCAGACGTGGCACACGGCCGCCGGCGGGGACGGCGGGACGCTGCTGATCTGTCACGTCGACGTGCCGCTGCAGCCCGACGTCGCGGTGCAGGCATTCCGCCGCGACCCGGAGTTGCTGTTCGGCGAAGGTGTCGCATCGTCGCGTGCCCCGCTGGTGATGCTCGAGTACGCGCTGCGCGCACTCAAGCACGCGCGCTTGCTGCGCCGCCGCAAGATCTCGGTGCTGTTCTACTCCGACGAAGGGCGCGATTGCCGGTTCAGCGCCGACGTGATCCGGCGCGCGGCGGCCCGCGCCGACCAAGTCCTCGTCCTCCGACCCGGTTCGAGCGGTGACAAGGTCGTCATCGCACGACGCGGGCAGCGGAAGTTCCGCCTGACGATCGAGAGCAAGCCCCGGCGCCAGGGGCAGGTGAGCAAGCGCCCCGAGGTGATGCTGTGGCTCAGCGAGAAGCTGCTCGCGTTCTCGGAGCTGAACTCCCGCAAGGATCGCGTCGCGGTCTCCGCGATCGACGTGAAGCCCCGTGCGTTCCCGATGCTCCTGCCGCACGCCGCGACCGTGACGCTGTTGTTGACCTATCCCAAGCGAGACGTCGCCGACGCGGTCGAGTCCCGGTTGCGCGAACTCCTCGGCAAGACCGCCGGGCTCACGTGGAGCCTGGAGGCCGAGTCGGATCGACCGCCGATGGCGGATCGACGTGCGAACGCGGCGCTCGTCAAGCGCGTGCGCGACGTCGCCGAGTCGCTCGAGATCCCGCTCGAGACGGAGTCCTCGCTGTGGCCGTCGTCGGCCGGGCTCGTGCCGGAGGAGACGCCCGTCGTGTGCGGTATCGGACCGGTCGGGCGCGACCTGCATACGCCGCAGGAAGCGACGCCGCGCATCAGCCTGATGCGTCGGACGATGTTCCTCGCGCAGTTCCTGCGGGAGGCGTGACCCGATGCCTCGTATGGATCGGACCAAGCTCTACGCGATGAACGACGAGGTCGATCCGGGCAAGAACCGGGTGTGGCCGCAGCGCTTGGCCGAGGCCGGCGGCGGCATGGTCGTGACGCAGCACCACCTCGCCTCCGACGCGGCAGCGACGATGTTCGCGGACGGTGGCAATGCGATCGACGCGGCCGTGGCGGCCGCGTTCGCGCTCGGTGTGTGCGAGCCCGCCGCGTCGGGCCTCGGCGGCCAGACGATGATGCTGATCTACGACGCGAGGGAGAACCGCACGTTCGCGATCGACGGGTCCTCGCGCGCACCGAACCGGGCGACGCCCGACTCGCTCGACGGTCCGCAGCGCCTGCGCGGCCACTCGGCGACGACGGTCCCGAGCACGCCGGCGGTGCTCGCCTACGTGCTCGAGCGCTACGGCACGAGGACGCTCGCGCAAGCCCTCGAGCCGTCGATCGCGCTCGCCGCGGACGGCTACCCGGTGAGCGAGTTGCAGCACTTCCTCACGCGCCGGGAGCTGCGCAAGTTGAAGAAGTACGCCGCGGCCGAGGTGTTCCTCCGTGACGGGACGAAGCCATACGCGATCGGCGCGACGTTCGTGCAGCCCGCGCTCGCCCGCACGTTCCGGCGGCTCGCGCGACACGGGGTCGAGGACTTCTACTCGGGCCAAATCGCGCGCACGATCCACCGGGACATGCAGCGCAGCGGTGGTCTGCTGCATCGAGACGATCTCGCCCGCGTCCCGTGGCCGATCGAGCGCAAGCCGGTGTCGTGCCGCTTCGAGGGTGCGCGCGTGCTGACCTTCCCGGAGCCGGGCGCGGGCCGAACGCTGATCGAGATGCTGCACATCCTCGCGCAGTTCCCCGAGCGCCAGCGAGATCCGGACACGCCGCGGGGGTCGTTGCTCCTCACCGAGGTGATTCGCCGCGCGTTTCTCGACCGACGCGATCGGCCGTTCGATCCCAACCTCTACCCGCAGGTGGACGACCGGCGGATGCTCAGCGAGGAGTACGCGCAACTCGTCGCGAAGCAGGTCCGCAAGCGGATCAAGACGCGCGGCGAGACGACGCACCTTTCGACGATGGACGCCGCCGGCAACGCGGTGGCGCTGACGCAGTCGATCGAACGCGTCTACGGCTCGATGGCGCTGAGCCCGGAGCTGGGCTTTCTCTACAACAACTACATGAGCGCGTTCGAGTACGAGGACATCTCGCACCCGTACTTCCTCCGGCCGAATGCGGTGCCGTGGGCGAGTGTCGCGCCGACGATCGCGTTCAAGGGGCGCAAGCCGTGGCTCGCGATCGGGTCGCCCGGGAGCGAGCGAATCACGTCGTCGATCATGCAGGTATTGTTGCGGCTGCTCGGTGGCGAGTCGCCACTCGCGGCGGTCGAGGCGCCTCGGTTGCACTGCTCGCTTCAAGGCAAGGTGTCGTTCGAGGCGTCCCGCATGCGAAACGACGTCGCGCGCACGCTCGACCGGCACGGCTACACGCTCGACCCACGCGATCCGTATTCGTTCTATCTCGGTTGCGTTCAGCTCGTCGTGCGGGAGCGCGACCGGCTCATCGGCGCCGCCGATCCGCGGCGCGATGGCGGGGCGACCGGCTACGCATGAAACTGCCGCTGCTGATCTCGGTGCCGCACGCGGGCCTCGCCGTGCCGCCGGAGGCCGAGCCCTACAACGCGCTGCCCCTCGACGCGATTCGTGCCGACGGGGACGTCGGCGCGTCGGCGATCTACGCGATCGACGGCGAGGTCGACGCGTTCGTGTCGACCGATGTCGCGCGAGCGTTCGTCGACTTGAACCGGGCGCGGGACGACCGGCACAAGGACGGTGTCGTGAAGACGCACACGTGCTGGGACGTACCGGTCTATCACACGCCGCTGCCGGAACCCGTCGTCGAGCACTTGCTCGACCGTCACTGGAGGCCGTTTCACGATCGCCTCACCGACGCCGCGTCGCCGTCGCTCGTGCTCGCGATCGACTGCCACACGATGGCCGCGAACGGGCCGCCGGTCGGTCCGGATCCGGGCCAGCGGCGCCCCGAACTCTGCTTGTCGGACGTGAACGGTCGTTCGTGTCCGGCGCCGCTGTTCGCGCGCCTGCGTGACGCACTGGCGGAGGCATTTGCGCCGTTCCGGGTCGCGGTGAACGAGCCGTTTCGCGGCGGCTACATCACGCGGACGCACGCGGCCGAGATGCCGTGGGTGCAGCTCGAGTTCTCCCGCGCGCCGTTTCTCACCGACGACGAGAAACGGACCCGCCTCCTCGACGCGTTGCGCCGCTTCGTGGCCGCTCAGGCGCGGTAGTCCTCCTTGCGCAGGTCGTAGCGGCGCAGGCGGTCGTAGAGCGCTCGGGTGCTGATCCCGGCGAGCGCAGCGGTCTCCTTGATCGATCCGCTCGTGTGCGTGAGGGCGTCGTGCAGGTAGGCGCGCTCGGCCTGGGCGATCGCGGCGTCGCGCACCTCCTTGAGCGTGCGACCGGTCGCGTTCGGCGTCGGAGCGGGGGCGCCGGTCGCGTTCGTACCCTCGACGACTTCCGGAGGGAGGTCGACGACGCGAATCGCGTCGCCGCGGCCGAGCACGGTCGCGCGTTCGATCACGTTGATCAGCTCGCGGACATTGCCCGGCCATGCGTAGGCGACGAGGCGGTCGAGTGCGTCGGTGTCGATTCGCTCGATCGTGCTGCCCTCGGTCTCGGCGCGGAAGTGCGCGACGAGTTGGCCGGCGAGGTCGGCGATGTCTTCGGGGCGCTCCCGGAGCGGTGGCACCTCGAGTGCGACGACGTTCAAGCGATAGAAGAGGTCCTCGCGAAACGACCCCTCGGCGACGAGTTCGCGCAGGTCGCGGTTCGTCGCGGCCATGACCCGCACGTCGATCGCGACGGGCGCCTCGGCGCCGAGCCGTTGCACCTCGTGACGTTGCAGCACCGTCAGGAGCTTCACCTGCAACTCGATCGGCAGCTCGCCGATCTCGTCGAGGAAGATCGTGCCGCTGTCCGCCTGCTCGAAGAAGCCGCGATGCATCTCGCTCGCCCCGGTGAACGCGCCTTCCTCGTGTCCGAAGAGCTGGCTCTCGAGCAACGGCGCGGGGAGCGCGCCGCAGTTGACGCAGACGAACGGTCGCTCGCTACGCGGGCTCTCCCCGTGGACGGCCCGGGCGAGTCGCTCCTTGCCGACCCCGGTCTCGCCGGTGATCAACAGCGTCGCGTCGGCGTCGGCCACGCGCGCCGCGAGTTCGACGAACCGTCGCATCGCCGCACTCCGCGACAGGAAGTCGACCAGCGACGGCTCGGCGTGATTGCCGCGCACCTCCGGTCCCGTGACCCGACCGCCCCGTTCGGCCTCGGCGATCGCCTCGATCGTCGAGGCGAGTCGCGCGATCGGTGTCGCGGCGTCGAGGACGTGCGCGACTCCGGCGGCGAGCAACTGCGCGCGATCGTGCGGGTCGTCCTCGGCGCTCAGCACGACGACCGTCGCGCGATCGGTCGTGCCGGCGAGGTTCCCCACCGGATCGTCTCCGAGGTCGGCGCGGCGTAGGACCGCGACGTCGACGTCATCGCCGATCGGTGTCGAGCCGTCGCCGGCGCGTACCTCACAGTCTCCGAGGGCGCTCACGATGCGTTCGCGGAACGCATCGTCCGAGAGGGACACCAGAACGCGGGGCGGGGTGTCGGGTCGCGATTCGCTCATCGCGCCATGATCGCTCAGGACGGGCGAACCGGAAGTGCCTCTTCCGATCGTTTTCTGCGATCGGAAGCGCGCCTTCGGCCTCTGCGGCTCCGCCGGCGCCGGGAATCGCGTACGGGGCCGGTCCAGGCGTGTCCTGCGGCGCTTGCCCGCGAGTGGCACGGGGATTGCGCCTGTCGAGGGCGCGACGAATGGACCCCAACCCGGAGGAAAACATGCCTGCGAAGAAGCCCGAGCCCGTTGCCCGACGATCCGTGCTGGCGTCCTCGGCCGCGTCCGCGCTGCAGCGCGCGCACCGGATGCTCCCGGAACTGCAGGGGGACGCGTGGCAGCGCGTGCGCATGGCGGTGGCGGAACTCGAGACGAAGCTGATGAAATACGACCGCGCCGTCCGCGCGAGCGGCGGGGCCCGCGACGAACTGCGCACCGCGATCGCGACGGTGTCGCGCGAGATGGATCACCACGGCAGCCGAGCGCCCGACCGCACACGACGGTCGAAGCCGGTCCGCGGGATGGCGGTGTGGCTCCTCGTCGGCGCGTTCGCACCGCTCGGCGTCCAGCCGCTCGCCGCGCAGGAGCCGCGCCCGGTGCCGGATGCGCCGATCGAGGCCGCGGATCGCAAGGTCCCTGCGCTCCGGCGCGCGTTCCTCGAATTGCTCGACAAGCTCGCGAAGGCGGAGCAGGCCGAGAGCCGCGCACGCGACGCCGTCGCCGAGGCGGTCGCGCTGCCGGAGAAGGCCCGCCGCACCGAAGCGCTCGAAGCGCGTGTGAGCGAGACGGCCGCGATCCGCCGTCGACTCGCGGCGTTGCGCGGGCACCCGGACACGCGAGCGCTCGTCCGCAAGGCGTCGACGGTCGCAAAGAGCTGGCACCACCTGTTCGTCGGCGTCGGCCCCGACTGGGTCGCTCGGACCGTACGCCCTGCTGCATCCCCGTCCGACGGTCGCCCGGACCCCGCGGCGCCGCGCGGCACGATCACGCCGGTGTTCTGGAGCGCGGTCGACGCGTCCGCGAAGAAGCGCCCCGACGCGTTCACGCTCGTGTTCGCAGTGACCGACAAGGCCGGCGCGCGCCGCGCGACCGTCCGCGTGCCGCATCGCGCGCTCGAGCAGTGGGGTGCGGACCGAACGGCGGAGCGCGTGACGCTCGTCCCGATCGCGATGCCCGCGGACGCGAAACCGACGTGGCGCGCCGAACTGATCGCGGTCGAGAAGCCGAAGCCGAGTCCCAAGAAGCCGCGATCGCCCGAAACGACCCCGTAGTGACCGGGTCGGATCAGCGACGTGGAGCGCGCGAGAGCAAGCCGAGAACCCCGAACGGAGAGAAGAGAGTCATGTTGAGTGGAGCGAATCTGATGGACATGCCGATGCGGTCGCGTGACGGCATCGCCGGGTCTTGCCACGACCTGTTGTTCGACGATCGTCTGCATACGGTCCGATTCGTGATCGTCGATGTGGGGCGGTGGTTGCCCGGACGCAAGGTCCTCGTGTCGCCGTTCGCCGTTTCGCCGCAGGCCGACGACATCGCTTGCGACCTGTCGGTCGAGCAGGTGAGAACGAGCCCCGACATCGACTGCGCGCCCCCGGTGTCGCGTGCCGCACGCACGGGGAGTGACGACGCGGACGTGGCGGACACGGCGGACGCGGGTCCGGTCGTGTCCGGGGAGTCGATCGTGAACGAAGCGCGTCGCGCACTCGCGGAGGTGCGGGCGCGGTCGAACCTCCGCTCCGCGCGCGAAGTCCTCGGCTACGACGTCGCGTCGCGCGATGGCCACGAGGGGCGCGTCACCGATCTCCTGTTCGACCCGGATGCGTGGCGCATGGCGTCGATGGTGATCGGTCGGGGGTGGCCGATCCAGATGAGCAAGCGCGTGCTGCCGTTCGACGCGATCGACCGGATTTCGATGCGCCGTGCGCGCATCCTCGTCCGCCCGGCACCGGCCGCCTGACATGCGGTCACCCGACAGCGGCAATGCGGTGATCCTGCCGGATGGGGCACCGGCCGCGGCCGACTCGTCCACGCCACGGACGCTCGAGCGGGCGGAGGAGGATCATCACTTCGTCCCCGTCATCGTCAAGCGCAACGATCAGGCGCTGCGCCATCCGGACGACGTCCTCGAGAAGGCGATCGAGGAGGGCGTGGAGCAGCTCGAGCGCCCCCTCGTGTCCCTCGCGTTGTCGTCGATCGCGGCCGGCCTGATCCTCGCGTTCACGGCGATGGCGGTCGCGGTCGTCACGTTGGCGGTGGCGGACGTCGAGTCCGCCGTCGCGCGCCGGATCGCGGTTGCGTTGGTCTATCCGCTCGGGTTCGTCGTCTGCGTGATGAGCGGTACGCAACTCTTCACCGAACACACGGCCACGGCCGTCTATCCGGTGCTCGACGGTCGATCGCGTGTCACCCGCCTGCTCCGATTGTGGGGCGTCGTGATCGTCGGCAACCTTATCGGAGGCTTCGCGGGGGCGGGTTTGCTCACCTGTGCCGACGACGTCGTCGGTGCCGCGTCGGGCTACGTGGAGATCGGTCACCACCTCGTCGAATTCGGTGCGGGAACGTTGCTCGTCAGCGCGATTCTCGCCGGGTGGTTGATGGCGCAGGGCGCCTGGCTGATCCTCGCGACGCCGCCCGCCACGAGCCAGATCGTGTCGATCTACATCGTCACGTTCTTGATCGGCACGGGCGGCCTGCACCACTCGATCGCCGGTTCGGTCGAGATGTTCGCGGCGTGGATGAACAGCGACGCGTTCACCATCGGCGAGGTCGCTCGCTTCATCGGGATCGCGCTCGCCGGCAACCTCGTCGGCGGCAGCCTCTTCGTGGCACTCCTGAACTACGGCCACATCCGCAAGACCCAGGCCGCCGATTGATGCCCGCCGATCGACGGCCCTCAGGGGCAGATGCGCGTCGCGATCGCTCCGGACAGCCCACCGCCGGTGCCGTCGTGGACGAACCCCTGCACGAACGCGACCACGCCGCGAAGCGCGGGCGCGTTCGGCACGCCCAGCGGTAGCGCCGCCGCGCCCGTCGCGTCGGTTCGGATCGGGAGGAGCGCCGTCGCGGTGACGTCGACGAGCAGCGTACCGAGCGCGCCGAGTGCCGCGTGTGCCGGCTCGAAGCCGACCGCGACCAGTCCCGAGGTCGATGCCGGAGCGCCGGTCACCGAGTAGACGAGCGATGCGCCGATCGTCGGCGTCCCTTGTGCGGTGACGCGCACGGTCGGCACCACGACGTCGAGTGCGCGGTAGGGCAGGTGCCCGCACGGTTCGGCCCGGTTCGGTGCGCGTGGCGTCGGCTGCGGCAGCGTCACCCAGGTGGCGGATGCGACGCCGCGGATACGACCGGTGGAGACGTCGTCGACCTGTGGGCCGAACGTGACCGAGTCGAGCAGCGTGACGCCGTCGGTCGCGAAGAGCGCGATCGTCTCGCCGCTGCCGGAGAGCTTGAAGTTCGCGTGGAGCGGCCCCTCGCCGACCTCGTCGTCGCACCAGACGAGGAGCGTCGCGCCCGGCGCGACGATCGTCCCGAGGGGGATCCGCCACCGCGTCGGCAGCGCGAGCGTATCGGTCAGGAACGCGCCACTCAGATCCACCGGCGCCGAGCCGGTGTTCTCGAGTTCGAGCCAATCCTCGAGTTCGTTGTTCTCGTCGCGGATGCCGTTCGCGTTCTTCGCGAGCAACTCGCTGATTCGCACCGGACTCGTCGCGGTCGGCGGGGCGACGGTGTAGTCGTGGGTGACCAGCTCCGCCCGCGGCGGGTCGAGGGACATCGAGCCGGACGCGTCCCACGCGCGCACGAAGTAGCGCACGGTGGCGCCGATCGCCGTGCCGGGGATCGACGCGCCGTAGACGCCGTCGTTCGGGGCACCGTCGCCGTGCAGCCCGTCGTCGAACATCGGTGTCGCGGTGAACGTCTCGCCGGTGGCATACTCGAGTTCGACCGTCGAGAGGGTGGTCGCGGCGCCGATCGCGGCAGTGACGACGACGGCCTGGTTGCGGATCGGCTGACTCGGTGAATGCGCGACGTTGCTGATCGTCGGTGCGGCGCGTGCGATGTCGGGGTGAGCCATCAGCGCGGCATGCCGATCACGCACGAACGGCCGCATCGCCGGCAGGGTCGTCGCCCACGGACCACTGCCGACGGTCACGTTCTGCGTCAGTGCCTGCGTGAAGAACGCGCTCGAGTAGAGCTTCTTCGTGTCGGCGAGTACGTCGGCGCTGATCTGCGCGTGCATCGCGGTGATGAGCGGATCGAGCGTGGCGGGGCTGAACGACTCCGTCAGGATCGTCCGCAGGTGCGCGACGTATTGTGCGCGCCACTTCGGCACCGCGAGGAGATTGCGCAGCAACGGTCGCTCGGTGTTCGTCTCCTGGTAGAACGGCGAGAGGTTCTTGCGCTGCGAGACCGACAGGTTGGCGTCGAACCCGCCGAAGCTCTCGTTCATGTCCCACGGGATCGTGTTCAGGCGGCTGCCGACTTCGCTGAAGTAGATATAGTAGTCGTTGCCGCGCACGACGTAGCTGTCGAGGTTGACGAGCACGTTCATCAGGGCGAGGTACCACAGCGCACGGTCGACGTTGATCGCGCTCGGATACGAGGCCGGCGGCATGTTGTTGAGCACGTCGCACGCGTGGATCAGGTCGGTCCACGGGTTCGCGCTCTGCGTCGTCTTCAGTTGGTAGGCAGCCTGATACGGCGCGGGCGACGTGCCCTGCCACTGCAGGGCCGACTTCGTGCTCGAGCCGGTGGGCGGATCGCCGCGGTAGCGGTTGCCGTCGTCCCCGTCGAACCACTCACCGATCATCGTCTTGTCGGGCTGCTGGACGTTGACGTAGATGCCCCAGTACTCGTTGTTCAGATAGACGTTGACGAAGTTGCACTTCGGCGCCGGGATGTAGCGGCGCTGGATCTCGTAGGAGAGCACCTCGCGGAGGAACGTCGGGTCGTTGAACGCGTTGGACAGGTTGAGGTTCTCGTAGCCGTACAGATGCTGGCCGGGCGTGAACGCGTCCATCGTGACGTTGAACGACTTCTTGCGCGAGCTGCCGGTCAGCACGTAGGACGACGATCCACGGAAGCGAAACCCCACGTCGGGGTAGGTCTTGTTGTCGACCTGCAGGTCGGCGCGGATGTCGATCTTCTGCGAGTAGTTGTTCTGCAGCAGTTGCCACCAGTTCGACTGGCGGAACGTGAAGCGAAGCGTCCGGATCGTTGCGCCGTCGTAGAGATCCGGTGTCTGCGCTCGCGCGTCGGGGGCGAGCGCTGCGATGAGCAGCGCGGCCCCGACGCATCCGAGGATCGACGCGCGCACGCCTACGGGCACACGCGTGCGATGACGCCCGACGTCAGACCGTTGGCGGTCGTGTTGCCGAGCCACGCCTGGAGGTAGAACGTGACGCCGGCGAGTTGGGCGACGTTCGGCACCGGCAGTGCGAAGTTTCCGGCGCCGGTCGCATCCGTGCTCGTGTCGAAGAGCACGAGGTTGGTCACGTCGAGCAGGAGCGCCCCGGTGGCACCGAGGTCGAAGTAGCCCGCCCCGGTCGAGAGCGCCATCTTGCCGGCTGCCGATGTCGGCGCGCCGCCGATCGTCCAGGTCGCGAGCTTGCCGACCTGCGGTCCGGCGCCGCCCGCGAGCACGCCGCCGGGGTTCGGCAGACCGGCGATGCGGTCGATCGGGAGGTTGCCGCACGGGGTCGGTTGGTTCGGCGCGCGCGGGGTCGGCGTCGGGAACGCGTACCAGCGGTTCGCGGTCGAGCCGGCGAGCCGCCCTTCGGCGACGTCCGGCAACTGCGGACCGAACTTGACCGAGTCGATCAGCGTCGTGCCGTTCGGCGCGAAGAGGCCGATCTCCTCGCCGTTCGCACTGAGCTTGAAGTCCGCGTGGAGCGGCCCCTCGAGCAGATCCTCGTCCGCCCAGATCAGCAGGGTCTGGCCGGGCGCGATCGTCGTGTTCGGCGGGAACGCCCACTTCGTCGGCACCAGCAGGTCGTCGGTCATGTAGTAGCCCGAGATGTCGAGCGGCGGGCCGGCGCCGAGGTTCGTGATCTCGATCCAGTCCTCGAACTGCATGTTCTGATCCTGGATGCCGGTGTTGTTGCGCGCGACGAACTCGGTGATCACGAGTTGCGCGGGCAGTGCCGCGGCGATCGCCAATACGAAGGCGGTCGCGGCAACGGCGTGTCGAAGTCCCATGTCGATCTCCTTCACTCGCGGGGCCCACGATCGGGCCCCGCGCCTTGTCTACAGATTACGGGCAGATCACCGTCATGACGCCGTTGGACAGCCCACCGGCGGTGGCGGACGCGGCGAAGGCCTGCAGGTAGAACGCCTGCCCCGCCAGCGCGACCGAGTTCGGCACCGGGACCGTCGGCGTCGCATTGCCGCCCAGGTCGGCCGTGAACGGCAACAGCACGAGCACCGACGGGTTCACGAGCAGCGAGCCCGCAATGCCCAGGTCGATCTGCGCCGGGGCGACGCCGATCGCGAACACACCGGCCGACGAAGCCGGCGCGTTGCTCACCGCGTAGCTCGCGACCCCGCCGACCTGCGGCGTGCCGGTGCCGGCGAGCGCGATCGGCGACGCCGTCGCGTCGAGTCGTTCGTAGGCGAAGTGTCCGCACGGCGCGATCGTGTTGTCCGCGCGCGGCGTCGGCGACGGGAAGCGCGCCCAGACGTTGCCGTAGCCGAGCATGCGCCCGGTCGACTCGTCGGCCGGTTGCGGGCCGAATGTGACCGAGTCGAGGAGCGTCAAGCCGTCGGTGTCGAACAAGAACAGTGTCTCGCCGTTCGCGCTCAGCTTGAAGTTCGCGTGATAGAGGCCCTGCTGGCCGTCCTCGTCGCACCAGATCAGCAGCGTGCCGCCACCCGGAATGACGGTGCGCGCCGGAATGGCCCACTTCGTCGCGTTGTCGGCCTTGTCGCTGAGATACATCCCGGTGACGTCGACCGGCTGGTTGCTCGTGTTGCGCAACTCCACCCAGTCCTCGAACTCCATGTTCTCGTCCTGGATGCCGGTGTTGTTGCGCGCGACGAACTCGTTGATCTCGATCGCCGACGGGCCCGTCGGATAGGCGACGAAGTAGTTCGGCGCCTTGAACTCCGCGGTGGCCGGCAGGAAGCGGATCACGCCGGCGGCCGTCGCCGCGCCCGCGTAGTAGTCGACGAACGTGCCGGACGGCTGCGGCGGGATGCCCGCGCCCCAGACGCCGTCGTTCGCTGCACCGTCGCCGTGCTGGCCGTCGTCGAACATCGGTGCCTCGATGAACGGGCCCTGGACGCGGTAGTAGAGCGTGACGGTCTGCGCGTTCGACACCTGCGCGGTGATCCAAGTCGTCTGACTGCTCGTCGGCGCGACCGGCGTGCGCGTCAGGTTCGTGATCGTCGGCTCCGGCGCCGTGTAGAGGGGCTGGCTCTTCAGATACGCCTCGCGCGTATCGATCAGCTGCTTGATCCCGGGCACGGTGGACCGGCCGATCTGCACCGGCGACGTCAGGTTCGTCTGGAACTGCTGCGTCGTGTAGATCTTCTTGTTGTCGGCCGCGACGTCGGCGGCGATCATCGCGTGGTACTTCTGCGCCATCTGGCCGAAGAGCCCCGACCACGAGTAGGTCTCGCGGACGACGGTGCGGTAGTGCGCGTCGTAGCGCGCCTTCCACTTCGCGATCTGGTAGGGGCGCGACATCGCCGGGCGGTTCGACGCGGTCATTCGGTAGTAGGGGCTCAGCGTGAGCTGGGGGTTGAGCTCCGCGCCGAGACCTTCGTTCAGGTCGAACGGATAGATGTGCACGCGCCCGTGCGTCGGGTCGACGTACTCGGAGTGGTCCTTGCCGGTCTGCAGGTAGCTGTCCGTCTGCAGGAACGCGTTCATGCAGATGAAGTACCACCACCCTTGATCCACGCTCCACCACTTGGGCAGTTCGGTTTCGAGGTTGGCGATCGGCGTGTTGTTGAGCACGTTGATCATGTCGCGCAGATCGGTGCCGTCGCCCTTCTTGAACTGATAGGCGGCCTGATACGGTCCGATGTCGAAGCCGAGCCAGTTGAGCACGGTGTTGCTGAAGCCGAAGCCGGTGCTCGGGAAGCCGCGGTAGCGATTGCCCGAACCGTCGCGGAACCACTCGTCGAACATCTGCGAGTTCGGCTGCTGGACGTTGATGTAGATGCCCCAGTACTCGTTGTTGATGTAGAGCTTGACCCAGTTCGCCTTCGAGCACGGCATGTAGCGGCGGCACATCGCGTAGAGCATGGCCTCGCGCAGGAACGTCGGGTCGTGATACCCGTTGTTCAGGTTGAGGTGGTCGTAGCCGTAGATGTCCTGGTTCGGCACGAACGAATCCGTGCGGATGTTGAAGCTCATCTTCCGCGAGCCGGTCGGTAGACGACTGTAGGACGTGTTGCCACGGAAGCGTACGCCGACGTCCTTGAGCGTCACGTTGTCGACCGTCATGTCCGCCTTGATCTCGATCTGCGCGGACTTGTTCTGAACGAGTTGCGTCCAGTAGTTGGCCTGGTTGAACGTCAAGTAGATCGTCCGAACCGTGTCCATGTCGTAGAGGTCGGGCCTCTGTGCGGTCGCGGCGGGCGTCAGCCCGATCGTGAGCGCCAGAGCGCCGAGGAGGCGTGCGGCACGATTCATCCTGTCTCTCCTTCTCGAGCCGTAACGGCGATCACCCCTGGTGGATCGTAACCCGAATCCGGACCCTCCGTCGCGATGTCGCGTGTCCCGCGTCTCGAATCGAGGCTGTCCGTGCCCTTCTGTCAGTCGTGGGCACGGTAGTAGATCTGCAGGACCGCGGCGTCGCGGAGGAAGTCGATCGAGTCGATCTCAATGTCGTGAATGTCGAGGCCGGTCCGCGCCCGGAGGTCGTCCAGGAGCGCGGCGCGGTTCTCGGGCTTGATGTGTTCGATGCGTTCGTATGTCACGCGCTTCGTCGCGACGTTGGGCGAGACGAGCGCCGTTTCTGCGACGACGGTCGATCCGCAGATCAGGCCGTTGAGCAGTACGAGTTCGATCGTCGTGACCGGGCCTACCGAGGAGAGCAGGGCAACCGAGATCACGAGGAACAGGTAGGTCATCTCCTTGATCGAGATCGACTCGGTGCGATACCGCAGCATCGAGAAGATCGCGAACAGCCCGAACGCGAAGCCGAGCTGCATCTCGACCGAGCGCAGCAGGTAGGTGACGATGAAGACGCCGAGCCCGAACAGGAAGTAGCTGAACGCGAAGTCCCGGTTCGGCCGCCGCCGCACGTAGCAGAGTCGGATCAGCACCAGCAGCGAGGCGACGTTGATCGCGAGTCGCAGCAAGAAGTGCGTGTCGAGCGCAGTGCCGAGCACTGCGAATGGGGCGGTCGTCAACTCGATCACGATGCCTCGCCGATTGCGCGAACGCGCGCCAGTGCGCGCTTGAAACGATTGGCCTTGCCGCCGCGATCGACGAGGCAGCAGCCGATACAGTACTTGCTGAATGCCTGCGGGCGAACGCCGAGGCGACGCATCACCCGCCAAACCGGCGAGTCGGCCGAACGACGCGGCTGCTTCAGTTCGACGACGAGGACGCGTGACAACGAGCGCGCCGGCGCGCCGTCGGGCAAGCCGAACGCGAGGTCGAAGTCGAGCGTCACGCGTTCGCACGTCTCGAGATTCGCGAGCGCGATCCGGCGGAAGCGACACCGAAGGGCCGGGCGCAGGTCGTTGAACGCGTCGGGCACCGACTGGTCGAGGAACGCGAGCCCTTCGCCGTGCAACTCGCCGGGGCGATCGTCGGTCGGGATCCGCGTCTTCTCGGTCTGGCGCCGGTTGTCTTTGAACTTCACCTCGAGGAAGCGCGTGTCGGTGTCGGCGTAGACGCGGTGGCGCACCTTGTAGCGGTTGAGCTGGCCGCGGTGGTGCATCCGGAAGAATTCCATCGTGGGGGTGTCGAAGTAGAGGCTCTCGTAGCGGAAGACGCGTCGATCTTCGATCTCGAGCGCGGTGTAGTCGGCTTGGAGCGCGTCGAGCAACGCCGGCAGGTGGCTGACCGCCAGGACGAACTTGCGGTCGAAACGACGCATCAGGGCGGCGTCGCCGAGCTCGTCGAGCCGGTGAGCCCGGAAGCGGCCCATCCGGGCAGCGATGGACGCCGGGTCCAGCGGTGGAGTCGTGGCGGGTTCGGGTTGCACGGCCGGAAGCGTCCCGTTTCTTCGATTCTCGCGGCCGATGACACTGCCCCACATCAGGCGGCCGACCGGGGGAGTATATCAAGAACCGGTTAAGACGCCATCCGCTCGGGCGGATTTCCGGAGTCATCCGTCCTGATCTGCTGTGTCCCGGTCTGTCATGTCCCGATCTACCGTTCGACCGGGCGTTTCCACGTGACGGTGCGTGGCCGCAGCAAGTAGAGGCGGTCGTTCCGCGCGACGATCTCGCAATATCGCTTTCGTGGCCGGGGCGAGATCACCCAGACCCGATCGCGCTTCGGGACGAACACCGCGATGTCGCGGTGCTTCGACCTGGGGCCGGCGCCCGACATCCGATCGCCGCCGAAGCGGCAGAAGTCGCTTCCGTAGTGGAGCGCGAGCATGTAGGGCAGGTCGTCACCGCTGTCGACGATCACGACGTCGCCGTGGCGGACGTGCGCGTCGAATCCGGCAGTCGTCGCATGAACCGTGTCGGCGTAGCCGGCCTGGACGCGCTGCACGTCGGCGACGGCGCGGACCTCGCCGTGGATCGCCCACGCGATCGTGGCCCCGGCGGCGACCGCGATCGGCCAGCGCCGCTGGCGCCAGAGCGGCACGAGTAGCAGCAGCGGCCAAAGCAGGGTGAGCCGGGCCGCCAGCGGGGAACCGAGCCACCCGGCCAACGTCGGCCCCTGGTAGGTGTTCGGGAAGTTCATCACGAACAACCCCGCGACATGCTCGTTGACGAACACCCGCGGTGCCCACGCGACGAGGACGATCATCACGATCGCCCCGATCGCGAGCGATCGATGTCGACGGGCACTCGGTGCGACGAAGCCGATCGCGAGCAGCGGCCACAACGCGCACGCGTAGCGCTCCATCGCCCAGCGGTAGGGCCAGCGGTTGCCGTCGAGCGCACTCATCTGCGTCGCGAAGACCGTCATCTCGGCGAGCACGCCGGCGAGCGCACCCGCGAGCACGACCGCGAACGCGCGTTCGGTGCGGTGCGCCCCGCGACGCAACCCGCCGACGATCGCGGCGACGCCGAACAGCAACAGCGGCGTGCCCGGCCCGAAGACGAGGAGTGCGACGCTCGTCCGCAACCACCGTCCGTACTCGGCGAGCGGCCGCACGCCGGCGCGCCGCAGGTCCTCGAGGTAGGCGGCGGGTGGCGTGAGCGCGTCGGCCTCGCCGGGTGCCCAAGCGGCGCGCGTCGCGTAGAGCGCGACCGGCAGCGCGGCGCCGACCGTCCACGCAAGCGCGGCCGGGATGCCGCGGCGCCCGCTCGTCGTGACGATCGCGAGCAGGGCACCGGGCACGAGGGCGATCGCGAGCGTCTTCGTCAGGATCGCCGCACCGACGAGCAACCCGGCGGTGACGGCGCGTGGGATCGTCGGTCGCACCGCGACGCGCACGACGCGGTAGATCGCCCACGCGACGAGCGGGATCAGGAGGTTCTCGGAGAGGAGTTGCTGCGCGTAGACGTAGTGCGCGCCGACCGCGCCGAACGCAGCGACGCCGATCGAGCAGGCGCGGCCGGCGAACGGGCGGGCGAGGCGATACAGCGGGACCAGCGTCGTGCCGAGGAGCAACGCGTTGAGGATGCGCGCCCACCAGAAGACGTCTGCGTGATCGAGGGTCGCGACGAGTGGAGCGAGCGTCGCGCCGTAGAGCGGCGGGAAGACCGGCGCCCAGTAGCCGTTGTATCGCGGCCATTGCCCGTCGGCGATGTCACGAGCCGATTGCCAGTAGTGGTACTCGTCGAAGAACAGTGTCGATTGCGGATCCGACGGCAGCGTCGCGGCGTGCACGGCGAGAAGCGCTGCGTAGAGGCCGAGGAGGATCGCGGTCGCGGCGCGGCGCCCGAGTCGATCGGTCATCGGCCCTGCTGCGGTGTCGACGGCGCGGGTGCCGGCGCGAGCGACCGATGGCGGAAGCGGCCCGGCGCTTCCCAGATCACGTGGACCACGCCGTCATGATCCCGGACGACCTCGGCCGGGCCGCGAGCCGGGCCGAGCGATACCGCATCGCCCCACGCGCCGTTTCGACGAAACCGGAGCACGAGCGCGTCGTCGGCGATCCACGTCGCCACGACGACGCGTTCCTCCAGACGGACGATGCGTCCGTGCGTCGCGCGCGGCGCGAAGACGACCGGCGCTCGCCACGTCTTGCCGTCGCGTTCCCCGAGCACCACGCCCCTGCGGTCCTGCCACAGCGCGAGCGCGCCCGACGGCGTCGATGCGACCGACGGGGCGCGGCCCGGTTCGTGCGACACCGGCCGCGGCGTCTTGCGCTTGGCGCGGGTCGCGTGCGCGATGTTCGACTTCGCGGTCGAGCCGAGTCGCCGTTCGAACACGACGTCGACCCGTTCGGCGTCGCGCGCGTCGATCGCGGGCAGGCTCGCGAGGCCGCGTGACGTCCCGTCGATCGACACGCGCTTGCCCGCCTTGCCGTTCGCGTCGAGTGTCCGGACGAACACCTTGCCCGCCTTCGACGTCAGGCTCTGGCGGGTCGGCGTCCGCGACACCTGCCGTACGTCGTGGATCCACGCGAGGACCGCGCCCCCGTCGGCGACGGACACGGCGACCGCGTCGCGCGGATTGCCGCGGCGTGGCAGCGGATACGGGAGCGGTTTCCATCGGTCGCCGTGCAGCCGCGCGAAGTAGCGCTTGCCGCTGCCGGTCTCGAGCAGGTGCGGGCGTCCGCCCAACTCGAACAGCGCCGGGCGACATGGCCGGCGCATGTCGAGCACGCGGGTCGGCGCCTCCCACGCGGCCGGGGTTCCGCGAAACGCCGCGACGTGCATCGCGCCGCGACCACCGGCCCCTTCGATCCAGGCGAGGAGCACGCGGCCCGTGCGCGAGGCGAGCACGCTGAACGGATGCGGTACCGTCCGATCCGTGGGCAACTCGATGCGCGTCGGGTGGTCGCGCCACGTCTGCGCGGCCCCTGCCGTCGTCAGTGCGATCGTCGCGAGCATCGCCACGGCGACCGATCGTGCCGCGTGCCGTGTGCGCCGTCCGTCTCGGTGCGGATCAGACCGATCCGCAGTCATCGCTGCGTCAGCCTCCACTGCAGCCGCCGGGGGTCGGGTCGAACGCGGGCATCGGTTCGCGCGCGGCCGTCGCGACGTGCACGAAGTGCACCGTGTCGAGGCGCGACGCGATCGCGAGGTCGTTCTCGGTCACGCCGTCGACGAACGGCGTGTGGCACTCGACGGTCACGCACCCGTGGTCGATGCGGATGACCGGGTAGTGCGACTCGGTGTGACACAGGCGCGCGGCCTTCAGCACGAACTCGATCGCTTCGCGGTAATCGGGGAAGAGGTAGTCGCGCACGATTCGCTTGTCGTCGGATCCGACACGCCACTCCGGGAGCTGCGCGAGTTCGGTTCGTACGTCGTCGATCGGGACGAGCGTGAGCCCGACGTCGTTCGTGATCGGATCGGCGCGATCCGCGCGGGGCAGGGGTGCGTCCAACGGGCGTCCTTCGCGTGGCGCGAGAATGACTTCTCACGGCGTTTTTCGATCGAGTGCTCGGATTGTACGCGATAATTGCAGTCGCTCCAAGCGACTCCCGCCGACCCCCGGTTGACGCGCCGAATGACCACCGACTCCTCCCACCCGCCGCGCTTCGCCGCCGCTGCCGACTACAAGACGCCGCTGTTCGTCGGCGCTGCCGGTGCGCTCGCGCTCGCGTCGTCCGCGCTGGTCGCCTACAACGCGCTGCCCGTCGCTCCGCTGGTTCCGTTCGGCCTCTTCTTTCTGCTCGCGGCGATCGCGCTGTTCTCTGCGGCGTGGATCGTCGGGCTGCGGCGCGAGGTCGTGCTCGGGGACGACGCGCCGGCCCGCGACGACGGCGCCGCGGCGAAGCCGTTCGAGGCGCGACGCGAACTCGAGCGGTTCGGCCGGATCGGGGTCGCGGTGATCTTCTGCCTCGGCGCGTTCTCGGTGCTCGGGCTCGCGGCGATGGTGTTGAACGGTCCCCGGCCGGAACTCGATCGGGCGGCGTCTGCGACGCCGCTGTTCATCGGCGGCGGCATCGGGCTCCTGCTCGCGTTCCCGCTGCTCGTGTTCGGGCGCACGGCCGCGCGGATCGCGCCGGAACGGCTGCCCGAGGCGACCGGCGTCGCCGGGTGGCTCACGGCAGGGCAGTGGGTGTCGATCGTCTGTGCGCTCGGCGTGATCGCCGAGGGGTTCGCGATCGACGTCGTTCCGATCGGCGACGGGATCGGGGTCGTGCTGCTCGTGTGTGTCGCGCTCCTCGCGACGGAGATGGTCGTGCGTGCGGTCGATCGATTCCTCCGACCGCCCACCGACGCCGAGACCGTCACGGCACCGATCGCGTTGCTCCCGCTGGCCGCGCTCTTCTCGGGCCGCACGCCGCTCGCCGGCCTGATGGACGTCGTCGAGCAGCGCCTCGGGGTCACGCTGCGCAGTGCCTGGGCGATCCGCTTCATCCGCGGAGCGCTCGTGCCGACGATCCTCGTCGTCGTCGGGGTGCTGTGGGCCTCGACGACGCTGGTCGTGCTCGCGCCCGACGAGGAAGGCGTGCGGTTGCGGTTCGGTCGACTCGCTTCGGCGGAACCCGTCGCGCCGGGGCTCGCGTGGAAACTCCCGTGGCCGCTCGCGTCGATCGAACGCGTATCGACGAAGCGCGTGCGCACGATGGGCGTCGGCTACGCCGGGCAGCGGCGCGAGTCGCTGTTGTGGACGCAGTCGCACACCGGCGAGGAGTTCAACATGCTGCTCGGCGACGGGAGCGAACTCGTGTCCGTCGACGCGACGGTGACCTATCGTGTGGCCGACGCGATCGCGTTTGCGCTGCGCCACGCCGACCCGGAGGCCGAACTCGAGGGGATCGCCTATCGGCTGCTGACCGAGATCCTCGTCCAGAGCGATCTCGCGACGTTGCTCCGGACCGACCGGGAGCGCTTTTCGATCGACTTCACGACCCGGCTCGGTGCCGCCTGCGCCGCGCGTGGCCTCGGGCTCGAGATCCAGCACACGAGCTTCGCGAGCTTGCATCCGCCGGTCCGTGTCGCCGCGTCGTATCAGCAGGTCGTGTCGGAGGAGATCGCGGCGCGCACGCGCGTGATCGACGCCGAGGGCGATCGCGTCGCGCGGTTGCCCGCCGTCGAGGCGCAGGTCTACGCGGAGCGACAGGCCGCGCACGCCGACGCGGCGACGTGGAAGGCGGCCGCGACCGCGCAGGCCGCGCGATTCGCGGTCGAGCGCGAAGCCGACGCGGCGGCGCGTTCGCTCTACCGGTTCCGCAAGCGACTCGAGGCGTTCGGCGAGGCCGCGCTCGACGCGACGCTCTACCTCGTCGACGAGAGCGTGTTGCGCCGGGCGACCGGCAACTGGCTCTCCTTCGGCACCGCACCCTTGTTCCCCGGGAGATGACGACGTGTTGACACGACTGCGCTGGCCGATCGCGATCCTCGTCGTCTTGGGCGTGATCGCGTCGAGCGTCTGCTTTCAGGTCCGCGAGGGCGACGTCGCCGTCGTGACCCGCCTCGGTGCTCCGCGTGTGACGCACCGCGAGGCCGGACTGCACTTCAAGCTGCCGTGGCCGATCGAGGAAGCACACCGTCTCGACGGCCGACGCCAGGTGCTCAGCCCGCGCTACTCCGAGACGCTGACCCGCGACCAGAAGAACGTCGTGCTCCGCACCTACGTGACGTGGGCGATCGACGATCCGCTCCGCTTCCTCGAGGCGATGGGCGACATCGACACCGGTGGGGCCCGGCTCGACGGCTTGGTGACCGACGCGACGAACGCGGTCGTCGGCACGGTCGACCTGTCGGCGCTCGTGAACACCGATCCGGCGAAGATCCGCATCGACGACGTCGAGCGTGACGTGCTCGCGCAGGTCGCGGCGACCGCGCGCGAGCGGTTCGGGATCGCGGTGGAGCGCATCGGCCTCAAGCAACTCGGTCTGCCGGCGGAGAATACGCCGGAGATCTTCTCGCGCATCCGGGCCGAGCGCAGCCGTGCCGCGAGCGAGATCCGGGCGGCCGGGGAGAAGACGGCGAGCAAGACGCGGACCGACACCGAGCGCCGCGTCAACGAACTGCAAGCCGCGGGGCGGATCGAAGCGGCGACCATCCGGGCGAAGGGGCGTGCCGAGGCCGAGCGAATCTACCGCGAGGCACACGCACAGGACCCGACGTTCTACGGGTTCTGGGCGCGGTTGCAGGCGGCGCGCGACGCGCTGGGCGAGAAGGCGACGCTCGTCGCGCCGCTCGATCTGCCGCCGTTCGACGCGTTGCGGATGCCGGTGCCGACGCCGTCGGCCGCGCCGTCGCAGCCGACGGACACGAAGGAGAAGCGGTAGTCGTGGTCGACGACCCGCGCACCCATCCCCTCGTCGAGGGACTGAACGCCGCGAGCCGCCTCTTTCGATGGGGGGCCTGGCTCGCGGTGCTCCTCGTGTTCGCGTCCGGTGTCACGATCGTCGGTCCCGACGAGGTCGCGCTGCGGCTGCGGTTCGGCGAGTTGACCGGCGAGACCGCGGCGGATCAGGTGCATCCCCCGGGGCTACTCGTGTCGTTTCCCTATCTGATCGACGAGATCGTGCGCGTGCCGGTCAAGCGGGTCCGCGAGATGAAGGTCGACGGCCTGCGCGCGAGCGGTGCGCTCGCGTTTCGCGAGGTCGACATCACGCGGGACGGCTACGCGATCACCGGTGATCACAACGTGATTCAGCCGGACGTGCTGCTGAAGTACCAGATCGTGGACCCGGTCCGGTGGGCGCTGCGTATCGCCGACCCCGAGGCGGTCGTTCGCGATGCGGTCACCGCGGCGCTCGTGCGGACGATCGCCGAGATGGACGTCGATGCGGTGCTCTCCGAGCGCAAGCGCGAGCTCGCGGTTGCGGCACGCACCCGCGCGCAGTCGCGGCTCGACGGCGACGGGCAATGGGTGCAACTCGTGCGCATCGAGTTCGTGTCGTTGCAGCCGCCGCCGCAGATCGCTCGCTACTTCGCCGACGTGCAGAACGCGTCGAGTGTCGCGAAGACGAAGCTCGAGGAAGCGCACGCGCAGGCGGCCGAGGCGTTGGCCCGTGCCGAGAGCGAGCGTGACGCGCTCGTCGCCGAGGCCGAGGGCGATGCGCTCGACGACGTCGCGACCGCCGAGAGTGAGACGAAGGCGTTCCTCGCACTGCTGGGGGAGTACCGCCGCGACCCGGCCGTCGTTTGGCAACGGCTGTATCGCGAGGGTGTCGGGGAGATCCTGTCGCGGATCGGTGCACGGCACGTCGTGCCGGGTGACACGCCGTGGAACCTCTGGATCGGCGGCGGCGCGGTCGTCGACGAGCCGCGGCGGGACGGGTAGCGATGCACGGACCCTGCCTGCACCACCACCTCGAGACCGAGATGACCGCGGCCGACCGACGTCGGATCGCGTTGCGCATCGGCGGGATGCTGTTCGCCGCGGCGATGCTCGTCGCCGGGCTCGTGCATCGGGCACTGTTTCCCGACATGCGGGCGATCGCGTCGTTGATCCTCGCGCTCGGTGCGCTCGTCGCGTGCGCGCCGGTGATCGTCGAAGGATTGCGCGCCTTCCTCCGGCGCGACGAGCGGGCGACGCTCGAACAGCTCGTCGGGCTCGCGCTGCTCGCGTCGCTCGCGGCCGGCGAGTTCGAGACCGCGATTCTGATTCCGCTGCTGCTCGCGATCGGCCACGCGCTCGAGGACCGGAGCATCCGCGGGGCACGGGCGGCGATCGAAGGGCTGAAGAAGCTGACGCCCAACCACGCGTTCCGACGCACCCGCGACGAGGACGGGACCGCGCGCGAAGAGCGTGTCGACGCGACGGCGCTCGCGCCGGGTGACGTGCTCGTCGTGCGACCGGGCGAGGTGTTCCCGGCCGACGGCGTCGTCCGGACCGGTGTGTCCGCGGTCGATCAGAGCAGCATGACCGGCGAGTCGGTCGCGGTCGAAGTGTCGGCGGGCGCCGAGGTGTATGCCGGCACGATCAACCTGTCCGGGCTCGTCGACGTCGAGGTGACCGGCGTCGCCGAGAAGAGCGCGCTCGGGCGGATCGTCGACCTGTTGCACCAGGCGGAGCACGCGCGCACGCCGATCATGAAGGTGATCGAGAAATACGCGGCGTTCTATCTGCCGGCGGTGCTCGTGCTCGCGGCGGCGGTCCTCGTGTTCACCGGCGAGTTGAGTCGCGCGGTGACGATCCTCGTCGTGAGCTGTCCATGCGCGCTCGTCGTCGCGAGTCCGGCCGCGATGACCGCGGCGCTCGCGGTCGCGGCGCGGCTCGGCATCCTGATCAAGAACACGCGCTTCCTCGAAGCGGCCGGCGACGTCGACACGCTCGTGCTCGACAAGACCGGGACGATCACCGTCGGCGAACTCGAGGTCGTCGGCGTGTCGTCGTTCAACGGCGTCGCGGACGACGACCTGCTGCGCGACGCCGCGGCCGTGGCGCACGCGTCGCGCCATCCGGTGTCGCGCGCGGTGGTCGGGCGCGCCGAAGCGCTCGAGGTCGTTCCGGCCGAGGGCGTCGAGGAAATCCACGGCCGCGGGCTCGTCGGACGCATCGGCGGGCGCGAGGTGCGGATCGGGTCCAAGCGCTGGCTCGACGAGACCGGCATCGAGACGCCGGCGCTGCCGGACCACGTCGGCCCGGTCGTGTACGTCGCGCGCGATCGGCGCGCGGAAGGCGTGCTGCTGCTCGCCGACACGCCGCGGGCCAGTGCGGCCGATGCGCTCGCGGCGCTGCGCGCGCTCGACGTTCGGCGCGCGCTGCTCGTCACCGGCGATCGCCGGGAGGTGGCCGAGGCGGTCGCGGTCGGGCTCGAACTCGACCGCGTCGAGGCGGAGTGCCTCCCCGAGCGGAAGCTCGAACTCGTGCGCGAGGAGCACGGGAACGGACGCCGCGTGATGATGGTCGGCGACGGCGTCAACGACGCACTCGCACTCGCCGAGGCGGACGTCGGCGTCGCGATGGGGGCGATCGGTTCGGCGGTCGCCGTCGAGAGCGCCGACGTCGCACTGATGACGAACGAACTCGGCCGCCTGCCCGAGATGGTCCGCCTCAGCCGCCGCACGCGTGCGAACATCCACCAGAACGTGTTCATCGCGATCTTCTCGAGCCTCGGCATGATGGCCCTCGCGTCCTTCGGCTTGATCAGCCCGATCATCGGCGCCGCCGTCCACAACGTCGGCACGTTCGCGGTGATCTTCAACAGCGCCCGCCTTCTGCGCGATTGACGCTCGGATCGCCCCGTTGACCGAATCGAGACGCGGCCTCGGCGACTCGCTACAGGTTGATCTCGCCGGCCGACTCGGAGTATTCTCGCGCCGTCGCGCGGCGGGAGGGCGATCGAGGGGACGAGGAAGATGGTCAAAGCGCGCAAGCTGCAGCCGCACGTCCGTGCGGCGATGCGCAAGCTGTTCGGTGTCAAGAGCAAGCGCTTCCGCGATCGCTCGCTGACGTTCACGGATTCGGCGATCGTCGACGAGTATGGCTACGCCGTCATGATGGACTGGGAGCGGGACATCATGCGCAAGCACGTCGAACTCGTGACGTTCGAGGGTGCCGACGTGCTCGAGATCGGTTTCGGCATGGCGATTTCGGCGACGTGCATCCAGGCGATGAAGCCCCGGTCGCACACGATTGCGGAGTGCCATCCGGACGTGCTCGTGCGGCTGCGCGAATGGGCGAAGGATCGGCCGAGCGTGAAGATCCTCGAAGGCGAGTGGTTCGAGCGCCGCGGCGACTTCGAGCGCTACGACGGCATCTGGTACGACCCGTACGAGGATCCGCACGAGCGGGACTTTTTCGCGGGCGTCGATGGTTGGCTCAAGCCGGGGGGCAAGTTCACGTTCTACAACCAACTCGCGAAGCCCCGGAACAAGCACGGCCTCGACTGCACGTACGTCGAGGTGCCGGTGAACCCCGACCCGAACGACTACCACAACGCCAAGCGCTACTACATCCCGCTCTACGCCCCCGGCACCGGCGCCTGACGAAACTCGCTGCAGCGAATCTGTCCCACTTCGCGCCAGATCAGCCGCAGCGACCCCTCGCTGGACGCCATCTGTCCCGTTTCGCGTCAGATCCGCGCCAGCGACGTGGCGGCCGGGTATCGTCCTACGGGCGCCGCCCCGAAGGAGGTTCGCATGCGCGCTTGGCTCGTCGGCGGGATCCTGCTGCTGACCGGGGTGGCGATCTGGCGTATCGCCACGGTGCAAGCGGATGCGTTCACGCGCGAGGAAGTCGCGAGACTCGCGCGCCTGATCGGCGAACTGCGCGACAGCGACCGGCTTGAAGAGCGCGGACGCCTTCACGCGCAGATCGACGCAGAGATCACCGCGATCGAGGCGTCCGGGCGCAAGCCGATCCGGGCGGTCGATTCGTGGACTCGCGTGTTCACACACCCGGCGCTGCAGAAGCGTGAGGGGCGCGCGGGATCGAGGCTGAACCAGAAGGCCGTGATATGGCGCGCGCTCGATCGGGAGGCCGAGGTACGGTACCAGACGATCGCGCCGACGACCTACGACGGCACCGACCCGGTCCCGGTCGTCACGTGCCTTCATCCGCTCGACGGCACGATGCGCGGTGCGGATTTCCTTCGCGCGCTCTACTCGTCGTCGGCCGTGCAGTCGCGGGCGCTGCTCTTCGCCCCGGAGGCGCCACCACGAGACGAGCCGTTCTCCTGGAGCCGACGGGACTGCCTCTACCGCACGTTCAGCGTCCTCGGGGCGTACGTCAACGAGGACTACCTGCTCGATCGCAACGCGATGTTCCTCGACGGCTACGGCGACGCCGCGACCGACGTGTGGCGACTCTACTCGCAGCTCGGAACGATGTTCGCCGGCGTGATCATCCGCGGCGCGGCGCCGCCGCCCGAGACACGATTCGACGACTTCTCGAATACGAGCGTGCTGCTCATCGGCATCCCCGGGACCGATCTCGATCCGGTCCGCGCCGACATCGTCGCCACCAAGCTCCGAGCTGCCGGCTGCGACGTCACGGTCGCGAAACTCGACCGCCCGGTCCCCCCGGGCGTTGAGCGCGACGCGTTCGCGCCGATCGACGCGACGCTCGCTGCGTTCCTCGAGACGCGGCGCAATCCGTATCCGACGACGATCGACTGGAGCGTCAAGGAGACGCACACACACCGGTCGTACTGGCTTGCGGCTTGGAAGACCGAGCCCGGCGGCACACCGTCGTGGTTTCGCGCGACGATCGACAAGGACCGCAACCGGATCACGGCGACGACGCGCGGGATCGCCCAACTCATGTTCCGCCTCAACCACAAGCTGCTCGACCTCGACCGGCCGGTCACGATCGAAGTCGACGGCAGGGTGCGGTTCTCCGGACTCGCGGAGCCGACGCTCGAAACGCTCGTCCAGGATTACCAGCCGTCCGACCCCGCCCAACTTTACTCGTGGGTGAAGGTCATCGAATTGCCTCGGTGAGAAAGGCTGCGACTTTCTCGCCTCGCGGCCGACTGACACGGCATGGCGACCCCGTGGATCCATGTCACATTCCGGACCGCCGGTCATCGCGACCTTCTCGAACCCGAGCACGCGAGCTGGTTGTGGCGCGGGCTCGAGCGCTCGTTCCCGGGCACGTTGGCGGCGTGCCTGATGCCGAATCACGCGCACCTCATCGTGCCGGTGTCGCCGACGATCCCGCGGCGCGTCGGCGCACTGCTCGGTCGGTTCACGCGCCGCTTCCGCGATCAACCGCAGGCGTGGCAGCCGGTCCGGCTACGCGAGCCCATCGCCGACCGCCAGAAGCTTCGATACCAGTTCCGCTACGTCGCGCTGAACGGCTGCCGCGCGGACCTCGTCGACGATCCGCTCGTTTCGCTCTACTCGACGTATCGCGATGTGATGGGCGCGGTCGCACGCCCGTGGGTCGCCGTCGATCGGGTCGCCGACGCGTTCGGATGGCCGCGGCGCGGCTTCGAGGAGTGGCTGCACACGTTCGTCTCGTCCGACCCTTCGTGCCGGGTCGGCGGCACGCCGCTGCCGGCCGCGAACGTGCCGACCGCGCCCTCGCTCGATGTGGTCTGGGCGGCGGTCGCGGCGGCGCTTCGGGTCGATCCGGTGCGCGTCGGATCGACTCCGGCGGCCCGCGACCTCTTCATCCAGGTTGCGGCGCGTCTGGGCTGGAGCAACAGCAGTCAACTCGCCACGCTCGTCGGGTGCTCCCGGCGCACGGTACATCGCGCGCGACGGCGCGTCGCCGACGAGCGCGCGGTCGGCGCGACACTTCGCTGTATCGCCGAGCCGCGCTTTCTCACGTCGCTGGCGCGGATCTGACGCGAAACGGGACAGATGGCGGCCAGCGAGGGGTCGCTGCGGCTGATCTGGCGCGAAGTGGGACAGATTCGCTGCAGCGAGGTCGGCGGTATGCTCTTTTCGAATAAGAAACTTCGCCCCGCGGCGTGGCGTCGTGTGTCCGACGCGCGCAATGGACCGAGAGGAACGCGGATGGCCGACGACTTCGGGATCTGGTTTCGGGACGTGGTGGACCGCTACGAGCGGCGCCTCGTCCGCTATGCCAGTCGCCTCTTGCTCGACGTCGAGCGAGGGCGGGACGTCGTCCAGGAAGCGTTCCTCCGCCTGGCCAAGCAGGACCGAGCCCGGGTCGAACCGCGGCTCGCCGAGTGGCTGTTCACCGTGGTCCGCAATCTCGCGCTCGACGTGCGGGGGAAGGAAAGTCGAATGCAGTCCCTGGACAACGTCCCGATCGACACGCGCACGAGCGCCGAGCCGGGGCCCGATCAGGCCGTGGAGCAGCTCGAAGCGCGGGACGCGGTCATCCGCGTCGTCGCCGGGCTGCCGGAGAAGCAGCAGGAAGTGATCCGGCTGAAGTTCCAGGAGGGCCTCTCCTACAAGGAGATCAGCCGCATCACCGAGCACAGCGTCAGCTACGTCGGCGTGCTCGTCCACCACGCGATGCAGACGTTGCGCCGCCACTTCGGCCGCAGCGACCTGCGCGACCTCGGGATCCCGGGCGCGGGGTCCGGAGCGATCCCGACGGAGCGAGCGACCGAGCGAGGAGGTGCTGCATGACCGCGAACCACGACGCCTACGACGATCCGATGCTGACCGCCTACGCGCTCGGCGAACTGGACGACGACGCGTTCGCGACCGAGCGCGCCGCGATCGAAGCCCGCCTCGACACCGACCCGGAGGCGCGCCGCATCGTCGACGAGATCCGCAACTCGGCCGCGTGGCTCGAACGCGAGCTGCAGGCCGAGACCGACGACGGCCTCACCGAGGACCAGCGCAGCGCACTCTTCGAGCGCGGCGCCGCGAACGCGGACCGGGCCGGCGCGCTCCGGACGCTGCAACGTGTCGCGGTGGCTGCCGGCATCGTCGGCATCGTCGCCGCCGGCACCTACGTCGTGCTGGATCGCGAGGGCCGCGGAGTCGACCGGCGCGTGGCCGCGAAGCCGGACCCGGCCCGGGTCGAGCACGGCCTCGAAGTCGTCGAGGAGACCCTGATCGAGCACGATGCCGACGACGACGCCGACGTGATCTTCGAGGTGCACGACCGGCTTCGCGAGACGCCTCGCGAAGACCGCCTCGCGAAGCGAAACGAACTCGCGAAGAACCCGCCGGTCGCGAAGCCGCTCGGGACCGAGACGGCTGCCGCGCGGACGCGGTTTGCACTCGACGGTGGCGCGGGCGGCGCGGGAGCGAAGAAGGCCGGGGAGAAGAAGACCAGCGGCGAGAAGGTCGTCGACAAGCCGGCCGACGCCGCGCCGCGCCTGAAGGACGTGATCGTCGGCGCGGTCACCCGGAACAAGCCGACGCCGGTGGCGCCGTACACCGGACCCGCCGGCCGCGTGCCGCCGAACAACCAGCCCGGCGGCTCATTGAAGCCGCCGCCGGCGCCGGAGCCGACCGCGGGGCCGGCTCCGACGCTGTCCCCGAGCCCGGTTGCCGATCCGAACGCGCCGACCCAAAGCTCCGACTCCACCGACTCGTTCTTCGGTCGCAAGGTCCCGTTGCGCGCTGACGAGAACGTCGACGAGGTGCGCAAGTACGCCGACGAGAAGCAGTCCCGCGCCGGCTTCGCCTACGACCGCCGCGCGGGCGGCCGCACGAACACCGAGTCGTACGGCTACATCGTCGAGAACCCGTTCAAGCGCCCGACCGACGAGCCGTTGTCGACGTTCTCGATCGACGTCGACACCGCGTCCTACGCGAACGCGCGCCGCTTCCTGAACCAGGGCGCGATCCCGCCGAAGGGGGCGCTCCGGATCGAGGAGTTCCTGAACTACTTCCGCTACAACTACCCGCACCCGGTCGACGGCCGCCCGTTCTCGGTCAACGTCGAGACCGCGAGCTGCCCGTGGGCGCCGGCCCACCGCATCGCCCGGATCGGCATCAAGGGGCGCGAGGTCCCGAAGGCGATGCGCCCGGCGTCGAACTTCGTGTTCCTGCTCGACGTGTCGGGCTCGATGCGCGACCCGAACAAGCTGCCGCTCGTCAAGCAGGCGATGCGACTGCTCGTCGAGCAGTTCGACGAGGGCGACCGCGTCGCGATCGTCACCTACGCGGGCCAGAGCGGGATCGCACTGCCGTCGACGCCGTGCAACGAGAAGGCGCGCGTGATCGCGGCGATCGACGCGCTCCGTGCCGGCGGCTCGACGAACGGCGCGGCCGGCATCCGGTCGGCGTACGACCTGATCGCGAAGAACTTCATCCGCGGCGGCAACAACCGCGTGCTGCTCTGCACCGACGGGGACTTCAACGTCGGCGTGTCGAGCAACGACGAGCTGATCGCGCTGATCCGCGAGCAGGCCAAGGGCGGCGCGTTCCTGTCGATCCTCGGCTTCGGCTCCGGCAATTACAAGGACGACAAGCTCGAGGGCATCGCGCAGCACGGCAACGGCAACTACCACTACCTCGACTCGCTCGCCGAGGCGAAGAAGGTGCTCGTCGACGAACTCGCCGGCACGCTGATCACGATCGCCAAGGACGTGAAGATCCAGGTCGAGTTCAACCCGGGGAAGGTGAGCGGCTACCGGCTGCTCGGCTACGAGAACCGCACGATGGCCGCGCGCGACTTCAACGACGACACGAAAGACGCCGGCGAGATCGGTGCCGGACACACGGTGACCGCGCTCTACGAGATCGTCCCCGCGGGCGTCGAGTGGGCGCGACCGGGCGTGGATCCGCTGAAGTATCAGAAGCCGCGCGCCGCGGCGCGGGCGGCCGTCGCGTCGCCCGAGCTGATGACCGTGAAGCTCCGCTACAAGCTGCCCGAGTCGGACGCGAGCACGCGCTTCGACGTGCCGGTGACCGATACCGGGCTCGGCTTCGCGCAGGCGTCGCACGACACGCAGTTCGCGGTGTCGGTCGCTGCGTTCTGCATGGTGCTGCGCGACTCGGCGTTCCGCGGCAACGCGTCGCTCGCGCAGGTGCTCGAGCTCGCGATGGTCGGGCTGTCGAACGACCCGAAGGGCCGGCGCGCCGAGTTCGTCGACCTCGTGCGCCGCGCGCAGCAGATCAAGCGGTAGCGTCGAGTCCGTCGCCGAGCCCGAGCGCGTGCGCGAGGAGCTCGGCGACGTGCATCGTCCGCACCGCACGGCCGTGTCGGCGGAGCCACCCGTCCAGGTGCAGCAGGCACGACAGGTCTGCCGACACGACCCATTCGGCACCGGCCGCTTCGAGCGCGGCGCACTTGTCCGCGGCCATGCGCGCCGACAGCGCCGGCAGGTCGACCGCGAACGTGCCCCCGAACCCGCAGCACTCGGTGCGGTCGGCGATCGTGACGAGTTCGACGCCGTCGACCCCGGCGACGAGCCCCTCCGCTGCGCGGTCGACCCCGAGGTCGCGCAGCCCGTGGCAGCTCGGGTGCCACGCGACGCGCCCGGCGAATCGGCCGCCGACCGTCGCGTGCCCGAGCACGTCGGTGACGAACGCGGTGAACTCGTGGACGCGACCCGCGAGCGCGTCGGCGCGTGTGCGGTCGGGCGCGTCGAGCGGGAGCTGGGCCGTGTGACGCGTCAGGAATGCGACGCACGAGCCCGACGGCGCGACGATCGCGTCCGCGTCGGCGAAGCGATCGAGCCACGCCGCGACGACGGCCGCCGCTTCGTCGGGGAATCCGGCGTTCAGCGCCGGCTGGCCGCAGCACGTCTGGTCGGCAGGCGCGTCGACCTCGACCCCGAGGTGTCGGAGCACTCGCGCGGTCGCGATCGCGACGCGGGGCGCGAAGCGGTCGACGACGCACGGCACGAACAATGCGACGCGCGGCGCCATCGTCATCCGTGCCCGATGCGGCCCTCGAGCGAACTCGACGCGGTCGGCGTCGGCGACTCCGGGATGCGCCCGGCGATGCGTGCGGTGCGTCCGGCGACGACCGCGCCGGCGAACGCGCGCGCCATCGCGACCGGGTCGGCCGCGCGGGCGATCGCCGTGTTGGCGAGCACCGCGTCGGCCCCGAGTTCCATCGCGTCGCACGCGTGCGACGGCGCGCCGAGGCCCGCGTCGACGACGACCGGCACCGACGCGTCGCGCACGATCAGCTCGACGAAGCGCCGCGTGGTGATGCCCTGCCCGGTTCCGATCGGCGCGCCGAGCGGCATCACCGCCGCGCAACCGGCGTCCTCGAGCCGCTTCGCGAGCACCGGGTCCGCGGGCATGTAGGGGAGCACCGTGAACCCGTCCGCGACGAGCGTGCCGGCCGCGGCGAGCGTCTCGATCGGGTCGGGAAGCAGCGTCGTCTCGTCGGGCGTGATCTCGAGCTTGACCCACCCGTGGCCGACGACCTCCCGCGCGAGCCGTGCGATGCGCACCGCCTCGGCCGCGTCCCGCGCGCCGGACGTGTTCGGCAGCAGCCGCGCGCCCTCGGGGCCGACCAGGTCGGCATCGAGGAGGGCGGCGACCGGGTCGGGCTCGGCGGCCTCCGGCGCGTCCAGCGCCACACGACGGATCGCGACGGCGATCAGCGACGGCCGCGCGGCTCGGACCGCGTCGACGAGATCGGCCGCTCGCCGGTATCGACCGGTGCCGATGAACAGCCGCGAGGCGAGGCGTTCTCCGGCGATGACGAGCGGGTCGGCGGGCGTGTCGGGGGGTGGGGAGGCGGTCACGGGGTCAGCCCCCGCACACCATGCGGACGATCTCGATCCGATCCCCGTCGCTGAGCTCGGTCGCCGGGATCGCGTCGCGGCGGACGAAGTGCCCGTTGATCTCGACGGCGACCGCGGACGGGTCGAGGCCGAGCGCGCGGAGCGCTTCGACGAGGCGCGGCGACTCGAGCGTGTGCGCGCGGCCGTTGATCTCGACGGTCATGCCCGAACGTGTAGCACCGCCGCCGCGCCCCGCCCAATCCCGGCGCCCGCCGAATTCCCGGAGGATCTTGTCCTGGCCACGGGCACCCGTTAAGACATGTTTCCGGTTTCGCCGGCCCTATCCGGATCGCCGTCCAGCGGCGGTCCCATCCCCTGGACCCCCGCCCGGATCCGGCACCGCACCGCCGGGCCTTCTCGCCGAGGAGTTCGTCGTGGCAACGTCCAAGACGTCGAAGACCACCAGCATCTCGATGTCCGTGTTCGAGCATGCGATGCGGCAGTTCGATGAGGCCGCTTCCCGGTTGAACGTCGACCCGGGTCTGCTCGAGTTCATCAAGCAGCCGCGCCGGGCGATGATCGTCACCCTCCCGATCCAGCGCGACGACGGCGAGTGGGCCGTCTACGAAGGCTACCGCGTTCAGCACTCGTTCACCCGCGGGCCCGCGAAGGGCGGCGTGCGCTTCCACCCGCAGGTCACCCTCGACGAGGTGATGGCCCTGTCGGCGTGGATGACGTGGAAGAGCGCGGTCGTCGGCATCCCGTTCGGCGGCGGCAAGGGCGGCATCGCGTGCGACCCGACGAGCATGTCGCGCCGCGAACTCGAGTGCCTGACGCGTCGCTACACCGCGGAGATCATGGACATCATCGGGCCGGAGAAAGACGTGCCGGCCCCGGACGTCAACACCAACCCGCAGGTGATGGCGTGGATGATGGACACGTACAGCATGCACGCGCGCCAGACGACGACGGCGATCGTCACGGGCAAGCCGCTCGAGATCGGCGGGTCGCGCGGTCGCGTCGAGGCGACCGGCCGCGGCGTGATGCTGACGGCCCGCGAAGCCGCGAAGCACCTGGGGCTCGACCTCAACGGTGCGACCGTCGCGGTGCAGGGCTTCGGCAACGTCGGCTCGGTGAGCGCGAAGCTCCTCGCGGAGCAGGGCTGCAAGGTGATTGCGGTCAGCGACGTGTTCGGCGCGATCAAGAATCCCGCCGGCCTCGACGTCCCCGCGCTGATCGACTACGCCCACGACAACGGTCGCGTCAGCGGCTTCCCCGGCGCCGAGGAGATTCCGCGCGACGACGTGCTGTTCGTCGAGTGCGACATCCTCGTGCCGGCGGCGCTCGAGAGCGTCATCGACGGCGACAACGCGCACCGCGTGCGCGCGAAGATCATCGCCGAGGGGGCCAACGGCCCGATCACGCCGGACGGCGACGCGGTGCTGAACGAGCGCGGTATCTTCATCGTGCCCGACATCCTGTGCAACGCCGGCGGCGTCACGGTCAGCTACTTCGAGTGGGTCCAGGACCGCATCGGCTACTTCTGGGAAGAGGAAGAGGTCAACCGGCGGCTCGAGACGATCCTCGTCCGCGCGTTCGGCGACGTCCTCGAGATGAGCCGCCTGCACGACGTGAACATGCGCATCGCCGCGTTCATGCTCGCGATCCAGCGGGTCCTCGAAGTGACGACGATGCGCGGCGTCTACTCCTGATCGCGCGATGAAGCCTGCATTGCGCTCGCTGCTGAGCGGGATCATCGACTACGCGGGGATCTTTCCCCCGGCGAAGCTGCCGCTCGACGAGGCGATCCGGAACTACGCCGCCTACCGGCGGTGTGGCGAGCAGTGGATGCTCGGCCGGTTCATCTGCCCGGCCGGTCGGCTCGAGGAACTCGACGCGATCGGCGCCGAACTGTTCGCCGAGGCGCCGCCGTTCTCGTTCTCGATCGTCGGCCGACCGACGAACGATGAAGCGTCGTTCCTCGCTGCCTTCGACGAGGACCTCGCGGCGATCGAGCGCTTTCGCGACACGCACGGCGAGCGCGTCGTCGTCGATGCGTTCGAGGTGCGCTTGCCCGCGGACCCGGCGATCGCGCGTGCCGAGGACGCCGAGCGGACCGGGGCATTCCTGACCCGGGTCGCCGAGGCGGTCGACCGCGCCGGTCCGCCGGCGTTGACGTTGTTCTACGAGGGAATCCTCGACGACGCGTGGCGCGACGCGATCCCGGCGGTCGTGTCGGCGCTCGCCGACCACGCAGAGACGCACGCGATGGCGTATGAGCGCTACACCGGCGCCGGCTACAAGATCCGGACCGGGGGCGTCGAGGCGAGCGCGTTCCCGTCGAGCGAACAGGTCGCGACAGTCATCGACGCGTGCCGGCGCGCAGACCTGCCGTTCAAGGCCACGGCCGGCCTGCATCACCCGATCCGACACGACGCCCCCTCGGTCGGCACGAAGATGCACGGGTTCCTCAACGTGTTCGGTGCGGCGACGCTCGCGGCGCGCCACTCGCTCGACGTCGACGGCCTGGTCGAGATCCTCGACGACGAGGTCGCCGCGAACTTCAAGGTCACCGACGAGCGCTTCGCGTGGCGTCATCTCGGCGTGTCGCTCGACACGATCGAGGACGTGCGCGACGGGCTCGCGCTGAGCTACGGAAGCTGTAGTTTCGACGAGCCGCGCGACGACTTGCGCGCGCTCCGCTTGCTCTGACCGCCTGCCGCAGGAGGATCACGATGGTCGCCACCCGGTCGTTCGTCCCGGTCTCGCCCGACTCCGACTTCCCGATCCAGAACCTGCCGTTCGGCGCATTCCGCGCCGGCGACGAGACACGCCTCGCGGTGCGCCTCGGCGACCACGTCGTCGACCTCCGCGCGCTCGCGGAGGCCGGCTCGTTCGACGATGCCGCGCTGGCGGACGCGCTCGCGCAGCCGACGTTGAACGCGTTGATGGGGCTCGGTCGGCCGGCGTGGCGCGCCGCGCGCGCGACCCTGTTGCGGCTCCTCGCCGAGGACGAGCCGCGCCTTCGCGACGATGCGGCGCTGCGCGATCGCGCGATCCGGCCCGTCGCGGAGGTCGACGTCGTGATGCCGGTGACGATCGGCGACTACACCGACTTCTACTCGTCGCGCGAGCACGCGACGAACGTCGGCATCATGTTCCGCGGCAAGGACAACGCGCTGATGCCGAACTGGCTGCACCTGCCGGTCGCCTACCACGGCCGCGCGAGTTCGGTCGTGTTGTCCGGCACGCCGGTCCGCCGACCGAGCGGCCAGACGAAGGCTGACGATGCGGAGGCACCGTCGTTCGGCCCGTGCCGCCTGCTCGACTACGAGTACGAGATGGGCTTCTTCACCGGGCCGGCGACGCGCCTCGGCGAGCCGGTGCCGATCGACCGCGCGACCGACCACATCTTCGGAATGTGCATCGTCAACGACTGGAGCGCGCGCGACATCCAGAAGTGGGAGTATCAGCCGCTCGGTCCGTTCCTCGCGAAGAACTTCGCGACGACGATCTCGCCGTGGATCGTCACGCTCGAGGCGCTCGAGCCGTTCCGCTGCGCCGGGCCCGCACAGGATCCCGAGCCGTTGCCCTACCTGCGCGCGACCGGCGAGCAGACCTACGACATCCGGCTCGAGGTCGGGTTGCAGACGCCGGCGATGGACGCGCCCGCGCCGATTTCGCTGTCGAACTTCCGCTACCTCTACTGGAGCATGGCGCAGCAACTCGCACACCACACCGCCACCGGTTGCCCGCTCAACCCGGGCGATTTGATGGCGTCGGGAACGATCAGCGGGCCGACGAAGGAGTCGCGAGGCAGCATGCTCGAGCTGTGCTGGCGCGGCACCGAGCCGATCGAGTTGCCCGGCGGCGAGACGCGCAAGTTCCTGCAAGACGGCGACACGCTCGTGATGCGCGCGTGGTGCGAGGGCGACGGGTATCGGATCGGCTTCGGCGAGTGCCGCGGCACGATCGAGCCGGCGCTGTAGGGTTACCGCGCGGGCCGCAGCCGTTCCCGGAGGATCGTCGTGATGATCTTCCAGCCGGCTTTCGCACTGCCGACGATGCTGCCGCTGATCTTCGAGCGCCCCTCGCGTCGGCAGCGGTAGACGACGGGCACTTCGCGCGTGCGGAGCCCGAGGCGCTTCGCGCGCACCTGCATCTCGACGGTCCAGCCCCACGTCCGATCGCGCATCGCGATCCGGTCGAGCGCCGCGCGGTCGATCGCGCGGAACGGACCGAGGTCGGTGTAGCGCGCGCCGAAGAACCATCGCATCAGCGTGCAGGCGAGTCGATTGCCGAAGACCTGCGTGGACGTCAGCGACCCGGGCTCCGCCGTGCCCTGCGTGCGCGAGCCGATCACGAGGTCGACGTCGCCGTCGAGGACCGGGTCGACGAGCCGCGGCAGTTCGCTCGGGTCGTCGCTGAGGTCGCCGTCGATGAACGCGACGACGCGGACGGTATCCGACAGCGCGGCGATGCCCGCGAGGCACGCAGCGCCGTAGCCACGCGCCGGCTCGGCGACGACCCGTGCGCCTGCCGCGCGTGCGACGTCGACCGTCCGGTCACGGCTGCCGTTGTCGACGACGATGACCTCGAACGGATGATCGCACGCGAGGCCACGCACGACGTCTCCGATCGTCGCGGCTTCGTCGAGTGCGGGCACGATCACCGCGACGGTCGGAGATTCAGGCGCCAATCGTACTCCCGGAACTCGATCGTGCAGGTGCCGCCGGCAAGTGCGCGAGCCCTCGCGGGTTCGGCGACGTAGCGGGCGAGGAACGCACCGAGCGTGTCGGCGCGCGGCGCGAACGCCGCGCTCGTGAAGTCCGCCCGATACCACTCGAAGACCTTCGAGAGTCGAACGGTCCGCGCGCCGCGCCACTCCGTTCGCGCGGGGCTGGTCAATTCGTGGCGCATCCGCGCGTCGAGCTGTTCATCGAGGCGCGGGCCGACGTAGGCGCGGTTGAGCAACGGCGGGCAGCTGCGGGCCGCGCAGACGAGCGCGACGTGAATCCGTGGGTCGCGAAAGCGCCGGTCGCCGCGGATCACGTCGTGTTCGATCGCGTCGAGCGTCAACGAGCGGTTCGCGACGCGGAACGAGACGCCTTTCCAGAACGACTTGCCGTCGACCTCGATCGACGTCGGCTTCCACGCTGGCCATGCGGCGCGATCGGTCGGCAGTCGTTCGAGCACGCCGTGGATCGTCAGCACGTTGTAGGCGTTGATCCAGAATGCGAGCCGCGCCGCATCGTCGTTCAGCGTCGCCGGGTCGAACGTCGCGAGGGACGCGACGAGGCGTCCGAACGACGGCGCGTCGCGGAGAGCGCCGTAGTCGACGCGGCCCTGCGCATCGACGTGGCGGCGGGCGAGGGCATCCCAGCGCGCGCTCGGATGCGGGGCGGGATCCGGTTGTGCGGGACAACCCGTCGCGAGCAGAACGCCGAGGGTGGCCGCGCAGAGCGAGACGCGCACGGGCCGGACGCTACATCTCGGCTTCGGCGAAGACCTGGGCGCGCGTCAGGTTCAGCACGCGGAGCACCTCGTCGCTCAGGTCGCTCACCCGATCGACGTCCGGCAGCGTCTCGAGCTCGGCGAACTCGATCCCGAGGCGGCGGCACCGGTTGCGCATCGTCTTCATCACGTGCTCCGAGCCCCACTGCATCGGTTTGAACAGCTCGGGGATCATCTCGCTCAGGCCGAGGAGATAGAAGCCGCCGTCGTCGGCCGGGCCGATCACGGCCTTGTGGGAGGTCAGCTCCTGGAATGCGCGATCCAGGCGGGCCGGCGTGAGGTGCGGGCAGTCGCTGCCCATCACGATCACTGCTTCCGCGCCGAGCTCGAAGCCCTGCTCCGCGGCGTGGCGCATCCGCTTGCCGAGGTCGCCCTCGCTCTGCGGATACACGACCTGGTCGCCGCCGAGCCACTCGGTCATCACGCGCACGCGCTCCGGCGGATCGACGAAGAAGATCGAGCGGCGGTGGCTCAACGTGCAGGCGCGGCGCGCGTTCGACACGCAGTGACGCAGCAGCTGGCGATAGACGCGGTCGGCGTTGACGCCGCCGATCGCCGCCGCCAGACGGGTCTTCGATCGACCGATCTCGGGCCACCGGCCCAGCATCGAGATGATCTGGCTCGGCGCCGGGGAATCCTCGATCGTCGACGTGTCGACGGGCTCGGCTCGCTCGCGCATCGGAACAGCCTCCACCAAGGCCCACCACTTGCCCCCGACCATCACGTCGCGCCCCGCGACGTCGCGCTCGCCGATTCGCGCCGACTCGTCGGCACCGAATCTGGCCGTTGCGGCCCACCGTCCCGGTGGGTGTCCCCGCCGAATGCCCACTGAGTATAGTCCGCATCCCCCGACGATCAACGGAATCAGCGGCCCAAACCGGGACCTTCGAGTCTGATTTCGAGCCGTGCTCCGGAGCCCGTTCCTCGGCATTTGGACGGCCGTTTTCGCCGAGAGTCACAGCGGTGTAAAAAGTCCTCGTGCCCGAGGGTTCGTTCTCACTTTCCCTCACGCATCGACTACGATTTCCGTTGTTGCGCCGGAGCGCGTGAGGCGCGTTTCCCGCACCCGATCTCGTTCCGGGAGGCTCGTTCCTTCCGGCCCGGGCGGGGGTAGGTTCTCCGCGATGGAGAATCAGGCAGATCTTCTCGACCCAGAGGTCCTTTCCCTAAGGAGTGTTTTCGTGAAGAAGCTGATCGCTCTGCTTCCGTTGCTCGCCGTCCTCGCCACGGCGATCGACGCTCAGTGCTGTGGCTCGAAGTCCAAATGCGGCGACAAACCGGCCGCCTGCTCCGCCGAAGACGGCGTCGCGAAGGCGGCGACCGGTCACGTCTCGACGGGTGCCCTCGTCGCGATGATGAAGGCGAAGGTCCCGATGACCATCGTCGACGCCCGCAAGGATGCGGCTGGCGCGCTCCCGGGCGCGAAGTCGGTCTGCGAGAAGTCGGCCGGCTGCGAGGCGACCCTCGCGAAGGTCGTCGGCCCGAAGGACCGCCTGGTCGTGACCTACTGCGCCGGCCCGAAGTGCTCCGCGAGCACGAAGATGGCCGCTCGCCTCCGCGCTGCCGGCTACACGAACGTGGTCGAGTACAGCGAGGGCATCCAGGGCTGGAAGAGCGCGATGGCGAACGCCGCGTGCGGCTCCAAGGCCAACGGTGAGTGCAGCAAGGGTGCCTGCACCGACGGCGCCGCCAAGGGCGACTGCAGCAAGGGCGCGTGCCCGTCGACCGGCGAGACCGCGAAGGGGAGCAGCTGCTGCCCGTCGACCGGTGCCGTCGCGAAGGCCGCCGCGCCGAAGATGCCCGCCTCGACGATCGACGCTGCGGGCCTCCGCACGCTGATCAACGCGAAGGTTCCGGTCGTCATCGTCGACGCCCGCACCGGCAAGTGGGACGACGGCATGCGCATCCCGGGTGCGCGCGCGATCAAGGACTGCACCGGCTCGTGCTGGACGAAGGCCGAGACCTACAAGAACATCGTCAAGAGCAAGGACGCGCTCGTCGTGACCTACTGCGGCGCGAAGGTCTGCCCGCTGAGCTCGACGGTCGCCAAGAAGCTCCGCGCGGCGGGCTACACGAACGTCATCGAGTTCAAGGGTGGCGTCGCCGACTGGAAGAAGGCCGGCTACTCGATGGTCAAGTCCGAGGCCGGTTGCTGCGGTGGCAGCGAGTGCCCGAGCAAGACGAGCACCGAGAAGGCCGGCGGCTGCTGCGGTAGCAGCAAGGCCAAGGCCAAGACCGGCGGTTGCTGCGGCAGCAAGTCGAAGACGTAAGCCCGACGGGCGATCGTCTGATTGGCGCCGAGCCGGAGCGTTCTCGCTCCGGCTCGCGTCATTTCGAAGCCGCTATCGGCGCAGGATCGCGACGTCGGTCGCGCGCCGCGCCGGGTCGAGCGTGAGGGCGGCGAGATAGACGCGGGTGCCCGCGCGGAGCATCGGCGGCAGCGTGAGCGTCGCCGGCGCGTGCCCGCTCGCATCGGTCGTTCCGGCAAACCCCCGGGTCCAGCGCCCGAGCACCCCGGCCAGCAGCGCGCGGAGCAGCGGGTCGGCCGCGACGTTGAGCGCACGGCCGCCGCCGAGTCCGATCACCGGCCGCGGCGTCAGTGCGATGCCGATCGCGTAGGGGCTGTTCGGCGCCGCGTCGAACGTCACGTCGATCGCGACCGACGTGCTGCTCGCCGCGATGCGGATGCGGTTGCCCCCGTCGACGTGGACGCCGCTCAGCGGCCGACTCGGTGTGACGGTCCGGCGTTGCACCACCGTGCCGTCGCCGCCGGCTTCGAGCAACTCGCCGCGCGCGTTGACCGCGAAGACGTGCTCGCGGCACGCGTCCACCGACAAGCCTGTCGACATCGGGAACGCGAGCGAGGTCCGGATCGCGCCCGCCGCGTCGACGAGCAGCACGCCGTGGGTCGGATGGTAGCGGCTGACCGCGTAGCCGCCGGTGCGGGGCAGCCACACGATGCCGGTGATCCGACCGAGGCCGGTCGCGAGCGTCGTCACGGCACCGGTCGCACGATCGATCGCGGTCAGCGTTCCGTTCCAGCTTCCGGCGACGAAGCCGCCGCGCTCACCGTCGCGGGCGATCGCGCTCGGCGGGGCCGTCGCGATCGTGCAGAGCGTGCGCGTCGGCCCGAGGCCGATCTCGAAGACGCACGCACCGGCGTCGACCGCGGCGAATCCGGCGGTCTGGTCGAGAGCGAGGTCGGTGCAGGTGGGGACGGCGTCACGGCAGACGACCGATCCGTCGCCGGCGATCCAATCCAGGCGATCCCCGGCCCCGCCGCCGCTGGCGACCGCGACGACGCACGCGCCCCGTCCGGCCGGCGCCGCATGGACGCCGCGATAGGCGCCGGCGCACAGGGTCGTGATCGATCCGTTCGCCGGAGCGACCGCGAAGACGCCCCCGTTGGGTCCTCCGGCGGTCACCCAGACGCGGGATTGGGCGGGGCCGCTGCTGGCGACCGCCGCGGCGAGACCGAGCGCGAGGGCGATCGGTCGGGCGAGGCAGATGGGGATCGGACGCATCGTGCAACTCCTCTCAGTCGGTTCATCGGCTACTGATCCACGACACGTGAGTACGCGGTCCGTCCCCTCACGATCTTCCCATCGGAGCGGCCGCCCCGTAGGCTGGGCCGGCGATGAGCACGCGTAGCGAAGCCGAGCGCGCCGAGGTGCGGGCGTATCTCGAGGAGCAGTTCGAGGCCCATGCGGGGTTGATCGACAAGGTCACCCGCCAGATCCTGCTCGAGATGCACTCCAAGGGGCTCGTCTCGGTCGACAACATCTTCGACGAGCTCAAGGGCCTCGCCGACGACGAGCCGAACCCGAACCGACCCAGCCTCAACCCGTGGGACGAGGACGGGCGCCAGCAGGTGATCGACACCGTCAAGGAGCACGCGGCCAGCCACCTGACGAAGGAGGACATCGACGACGTCTTCAACCTCGCGCGCAAGCGCTCCGAGGCGAAGGCGCTCGTCGACTACGCGTCTCTGATCGGGATCTCGTCGAACCTGCTCGCCGAGAAGGTCGACGAGTTCGCGCAGATCCCCGAGGGGACCGCACGCGTGCCGAAGGAGGAGGCGCTCGGCACGCGAGTCGCGCTGCTCCGGCACTTCATCACCGAGAACCTGAAGGTGCTCGGCGTCGCGAAGCACTTCATCCGCATCCGTGACTTGCCGCCCATCCTCTCCCGCAGCATCGGGCCGCCGAAGGGGATCGGCAAGATCGGCGGCAAGGCGACCGGCATCTACGTCGCCCACGGCGTGCTGTGCGGCAAGCTCCGGCGCAAGCGGGAAGAAGAGCCGCTCCCGATCGCGATCCCCGAGTCGTACCACCTGCGCACCGACGTCTTGAACGACCTGATGATGCGCAACCACATGATGAAGTTGTACGACCACAAGTACGACCCGCCGGAGAAGGTGCGCCGCGACTTCCCGTTCATCAAGCAGTTGCTCGTCAACGCGCAGTGGTCGGAGTACCTGACCCGGCGGTTGCGCAAGCTGCTCAAGCAGGTCGGCGAGCACCCGCTCGTCGTGCGCTCGTCGAGCCTGCTCGAAGACAGTTTCACGGCGGCGTTCTCCGGCAAGTACCAGAGCATCTTCGTCGCGAACCAGGGGTCTCTCGATCAGCGGTTGCGGCAACTGATGACCGCGATCGCCGAGGTCTACGCGAGCACGTTCGCGCCGGATCCGATCGAGTACCGCAAGCGTCGCGACCTGATCGACTACGACGAGCGCATGGCGATCCTGATTCAGAAGGTCGTCGGTCGTCGGTATGGCAAGTACTTCTTTCCGCTCTACGCGGGCGTCGCGTTCTCGCGCAACGACTACCGTTGGTCCAAACGCATCAAGCGCGAAGACGGCTTCCTGCGGCTCGTGATGGGGCTCGGCACGCACGCCGTCGACCGCGCGAACGACTATCCGCGCATGGTGGCGATGACGTGCCCGACCCTGCACCCGCAGGTCAAGCCGGAGCTGATCCGGCGCTATTCGCAGCGCTACATCGACGTCATCGACCTCGAGAAACAGCGGTTCCGCTCCGTGCCGATCCGCCAGGTCCTTCGCGAAGTGCAGGTGCCCAACCTCGACCTCGTCGTGTCGTCGTATGACGAGGGCCACCTGATGACGCCCGTCGGGTCGCTGATCGGCAAGGACACCGACAACCTCGTCTTGACGTTCGACAAGCTGCTGACGCAGGGGCAATTCCCGCAGCTGATCCGCAACATGCTGGACCGGCTCGAAGAGGGGTTCCAGTCGCCGGTCGACGTCGAGTTCGCGTGCGACGGCGAGAAGTTCTACCTGCTGCAGTGCCGCCCGTTCACCGGGCGCGACGAGACCGGCGATGTCGACATCCCGCCCGGCATCAAGACCGAGGACATCATCTTCACGGCCAACCGCGAGGTCGCGACCGCGTGGGTGCGCGACGTCGAGTATCTCGTCTATGTCGACCCGCGCGTGTACGACGCGCTGCCGCGGCGGGACGAACGCATCCGGCTGTCGCGCGTGGTCGGCCTCGTCAACGAGGCGCTCCACGGCAAGGCGTTCGTGCTGCTCGGGCCGGGTCGGTGGGGGTCGACGGACGTCAACCTCGGCGTGCCCGTGTCCTACGCCGACATCAGCAACACGCGCACGCTGATCGAGATTGCATACGAGCGCGAGGGCTACGAGCCGGAAGTGTCGTTCGGGACGCACTTCTTCCAAGACCTCGTCGAGGCGGGGATTCGCTACTTGCCGCTCTACCCGAGCGATCCGTCGGTCGTCTACAACGAGCGGTTCTTCACCGAGTCGCCGAGCGTTCTCACGTCGCTGCTCGGTGACGACCACGGGTTCGCGGACTGCCTGCGCGTGATCCACGTCCCGTCGGTTCGTCCGGGCGCTCGCTTCCAACTCGCGATGGACGGGCGAATCGACCGCGCGGTCGGGTTTCTACAGGGCGGACGCTGACCCGGGCGGCGGCGCCGCCATCCGGCGGGTGAAGAGCGCGAGCGCGACGGCCGCCGTCAACAGGAGCGCCCCGACGACCTGGTGCGCACTCGTGAACGGCACCTCGATCCCCAGCGGCTGGCGGTGGCCGCCGAGCACGCCCGTCACGACGGCCGCGGCGATCCCGAGCAGGATCTGCAACGAGAGGCCGACGACGAGGAGCCGCCCGATCCGCCGGACGTGCGGCGGCCGCCCCTCGCTCGCCCAGGCGCGGAGCCCCGCCGCGAGGCCGAGCGCGAACAGGCCGACCCCGACCGTGATGTGCACGATCGGCAGCGCCTCGAAGTGACGCACGATCGCCCCGAGACCGAGCTGGGCGATCAGCCCGACGCCGAGAAGCGTCGTCAGGCTGATGTCGCTCTCGATTCCGTCGGGCCGCGGCCCGGGCGCCCGCTTCCACGCCTCGGTCGCGAAGATCGCGATCGCCGCGACGGTCGCGAGGAAGAGTTGCCCCACGACGCCGTGCACGACGGCGAGCGTCAGATTCGGGGCGACGTCGGTCGTGCTCAGCGTCGGGCGGCCGGTGACCCGGAGGCCACCCATGATCCCCTGGACGATGACGAGGCCGAGCGCGGCCGTGACCAGCCAGCGAAACCACGGCCGGCGGTCGACGCGCCACGTGTAGATCGTCAGGACGAGCGTCGTGAGCCCGACGAGGCTGCCGTAGAGTCGGTGGGCGTGTTCGTAATATACCCCGCCGGTCATTTTGGCGAGCGGGTAGAGGAACATGAAGCGGCCGTAGCTGTTCGGCCAGTCGGGCACCGCGAGGCCGGCCTGGAAGCCGGTGACGAGCCCCCCCGAGGCGACGAGGACGACGGTCGCGACCGCGGTGACCACCGCAAACGGTGCGACCCAGTCCGCGCGCGGCGTCCCGCGACGCGACCGCATGCCGATCGCGGTTCCGACCGCGACGAGGGCGCCGCTGATCGCGATGGCCGCGCCGATCCCCAGCGCGATCTCGGCGCCGCCGTGGTCGTCTTTCAGCAGGCTGCCGAGCACGAGCAGGTTCACGGTGCCGCTGATCGCGCCGGCCGCGAGTCCGCCGCGCACGCCGCGTCGCGTCGTGCGACCGAGCAGCCAGCCACCCGCGACCATGCACGCGACGAGCGCCCCGAAGACGAGCCAATTCGGTGCGAGACCGGGCGGGATTCGCGCGACGTAGCCGATCGCCCACATCGCGATCGCGATGCCGAAGCCGAAGGTCAGGAGGTCGCCGACGTCGCGTCCGGGGTCGTGATCACGCATGTGTTGCTCGCGGAGTCTCCGAGCAACGCATAGTGCGTGCGCCCGGTCCGTCCCAGCGTCGGTATCGCGCGCGACGCGCCACCTGAAACGGGAAGGTTTTGGTCCGGATTCCCTCGTCGGTCGCGCACGCGCGCGGCGTCTCGAATCGCGTTCGCGAAACACGCGCGAGGTCGCCCGAACGGCGTCATTTGCGCTTGAACCCCTCTGGCGGATGTAACAAGTTTGCGCTGGATTGCAGACGTGCTGTCCGCGGTCTCGCCGGCGACCGATGGCCGGGTTCTCTCGAGGCTCCCCGCGAACTTCTCCACGAAGGCACCCATGTCGCATTTCGTATTTCCGAAGTGGACGAACACCATCCGTCTACACCTCACGGTCGGCGTCGTCGTCACCGTGATCTACGTGACGCTGCTGGTGGCCTACGGGGCGTCGCCGAAGACGACCGACGTCGGCTACGCGCCCGAGCAGCCCATCCCGTACTCGCACCGGCTCCACGTCGGTGAACTCGGCCTCGACTGTCGCTACTGCCACACGACCGTCGACAGTTCGCCGCACGCGTCGGTCCCGCCGACGCAGACGTGCATCAACTGCCACGAGAAGATCCACCCGGAGAGCGAGAAGCTCGCCCCGCTGCGCGAGAGCTACGCGTCGGGGATGCCGGTGAAGTGGGTTCGCGTGCACGACCTGCCGGACTACGCCTACTTCAACCACAGCGCGCACGTGCAGCGCGGCGTCGGGTGCATGTCGTGCCACGGCCGCGTCGACAAGATGGAAGTCGTCTACCAGGACCAGACCCTGAGCATGGGCTGGTGCCTCGACTGTCACCGCAACCCGGAGCCGCACCTGCGTCCGCCGGAAGAGGTGACCAACATGACCTGGAACCCCACGGGCGACGAGTTGAAGGCGCGCTTCCCGGACTTCGTCCGGTACCTCGACACCCTCGAGAACGGCAGCACGCTCGACGATGCAGCCGTCGTGAAGCAGTTCCAGCGCCACTTGCGCATCAAGAACAACATCAACCCGTCGACCGACTGTTCGACGTGCCACCGCTAAGCTGAGTGAGGACCCCGATGGACGACGCGAAACCCGCGCACCCCACTCCTCGGATCGACGACGAGGGCACGCCGGCGACCGGTCGCGCATACTGGCGCAGTCTCGACGATCTCGCGGACACGCCGCAATTCCGGACGTTCCTCCACAAGGAGTTCCCGGGCGGCACGAACGAGCTGTTCGACAACACGTCGCGGCGTCACTTTCTCAAGGTGATGAGCGCGTCGCTCGCGATGGCGGGGCTGACGAGTTGCCGTTGGCCGAAGGAGAACATCCTGCCGTTCGCGAAGCGTCCGACGGGGCGGATCCCGGGGATGCCGCAGCACTTCGCGACCGGCTACGACCTCGCGGGTGTCGGCAGCGGCCTGCTCGTCGAGAGCGTCGACGGCCGTCCGATCAAGGTCGAGGGCAACCCGCTCCACCCGCAGAACCGCGGCGCGTCGACGATCTACGAGCAGAACCTGCTGCTCGAGATGTACGACCCGGATCGCAGCCGCGGGGTCGCCCAGGTCAAGGGCGGCGCGTTCGAGGATTCGACCGACGAGGCGTTCGACAAGGCGTTCGTCCCGGTGGCTGCCGAGTGTCGCCAGAACGGTGGACGCGGTCTCGTCGTGATCAGCGAGCTGAGCAGCTCGCCGTCGATCGCGCGGATGAAGCGCAAGTTCGCGGCCGCGATGCCGCAGGCGAAGTGGTTCGAGTACGAGGTCGCGAGCGACGACAACTCGCGTGAGGGCGCGCGGATCGCGTTCGGCCAGCCGTGCCGCACGCTGCTGCGGCTCGATCGCGCATCGGTCGTGCTGTCGCTCGAGGACGACTTCGTCCACGGCCACCCGGCCGCGTTGCGCTACGCGCGCGATTTCACCGCGGCCCGCAAGCCCGGCGAGGCGAAGATGAACCGCCTCTACGTGATCGAGGCGAACTACTCGCTCACCGGCGGCATGGCGGATCACCGCCACGCGGTGCGTTCGAGCCAGATCGGCGCGGTGCTCGCGCGGATCGTCAAGAAGCTCGGCATCACCGTGCAGGGCTTGAGCGGCGCGACGTTCGAGGCGCTCGCCGGCGAGTCGGTCTCGGTCACCGACGAGCAGCTCGCACACATCGTCAAGGACCTCGCCGCCAACCGCGGCTCGTCGGTCGTCACGGTCGGTGAGCGTCAGCCGGCGGCCGTGCACGCGATGGCGCACGCGCTCAACGCCGCGCTCGGAAACGTCGGCAAGACGGTCGACTACGTCGATGCGCCGGACGCGACCCGGCCGAGCTGCGCGGACGCGATCCGCGGTGCGGTCGCGGCGATGAACGGCGGCGCGACCGCCGTCGTGATCCTCGGCGGCAACCCGGCCTTCGATGCGCCGGCCGATCTCGACTTCGCCGCGGCGCTCGCGAAGGCGAAGACGTCGGTGCACCTGAGCGTCTACCGCAACGAGACGTCGGCGGCGTGCACGTGGCACGTCCCGCGCGCCCACGCGCTCGAGATGTGGGGCGACGTCCGCGCGTTCGACGGCACCTACTCGGTCGTCCAGCCGATGATCGAGCCGCTCTTCGGCGGCCGCACCCCGGCAGACGTCGTCGCGGCGATGTGCGGCGAGGACGTGACCGGAATGGCGCTCGTCCGCGCGACGTTCGACGCGAACCACGGCGGTGGCTCCGACGAGGCGTGGGAGAAGGCACTGCACGACGGGCTCGTCGCCGACAGCGCCGCCGCGCCGCGCGCGATGACGCTCAACCCGGCGACGATCGCGAACGCGCTCGCGTCGATCGCGGCGGACAAGCGGCCGTCGGGTGACGTCGAGGTGCTGCTCGCGGTCGATCCGTGCGTGTTCGACGGCCGGTTCGCGAACAGCGGCTGGCTGCAGGAACTGCCCGAGCCGGTTACGAAACTCACGTGGGACAACGCGGTGCTGATGTCGCCGGCGACCGCCGAGAAGCTCGGTGCGACGCGCTACGGCGGACACGTCCGCATCACGGTCGACGGTCGCTCGATCGAGCAGCCGGCGTTCAAGGTGCCCGGGATCGCCGACGGCACCGTCGTCGTGTGGCTCGGCCAAGGCCGTTCGGCGGCCGGTCGCGTCGGCAACGGACCCGGCGCGAACAGCTACCCGATCCGCACGACGAAGGGGCTGGCCGTGGCCGGCGCCGCGGTCGCGGTGGCCGGGGGCCACACCGCGCTCGTCACGACGCAGGATCACCACGCGATGGCGAGCGACATCGGTCAGGAAGCGACCGACTATCGCGAGGGGCTGCTCGTCCGCCAGGCGGGCTACGACTTCTACAAGGAGCACCCCGACTTCGCGAAGCACATGGGGCCGCACGTCCCCGAGTCGAAGCTGTGGGACCACCCGGTCGACTTCACGAAGCACAATCGGTGGGGGATGTCGATCAACCTCGGCTCCTGCACCGGGTGCAGCGCGTGCGTGATCGCCTGCCAGGCCGAGAACAACATCCCGGTCGTCGGCAAGGAAGAGGTCAGCGTCGGGCGCGAGATGCACTGGCTGCGCGTGGACCGCTACTACACCCAGGAGGTCGACGACCCCGGGATGGCGCACCAGCCGATCCCGTGCATGCAGTGCGAGAACGCACCGTGCGAGCAGGTGTGTCCGGTCGCCGCGACCGTGCACTCCCACGACGGCCTCAACGACATGGTCTACAACCGCTGCATCGGCACGCGCTACTGCTCGAACAACTGCCCCTACAAGGTGCGGCGCTTCAACTGGTTCCTGAACCACAAGGACCAGGACGAGGTCGAGCAGATGCGGCACAACCCCGACGTCACGCTGCGTTCCCGCGGCGTGATGGAGAAGTGCACCTACTGCGTGCAGCGCATCAACGCGGTCAAGATCAAGGCGAAGAACGAGAAGCGGTCGATCGCCGACGGCGAGGTCCAGACCGCGTGCCAGCAGGTTTGTCCGACCGATGCGATCGTGTTCGGCGATTTGAACGACAAGGACAGCCAGGTCGCGAAGGCGCAGGCGGACAGCCTGAGCTACGGCCTGCTGGACGCGATCAAGACGCAGCCGCGCACGAAGTACCTCGCCGAGGTGAAGAACGTCGCGCACGGCAAGCTCGACTCGGTCGCCCAGCACTACAGCCACGGCCACGGCGGCGGTCACGGTGATGACCACGGCGATGGGCACGGCAAGGGCGATGGGGACAAGGCCGGAAAAGACAAGGCCTCGCACGGCGGCGGTCACTAACGAACACCCAAGGGACGCACGACCCGTAGGCGGTATCGAGAGATCGAATGAACACGACAGCAGCCTCTTACCTCGACAACACCGGCAAGGACCCGACCCAACGGGCCCCGCTGGTCCTCGGGGCGAACGATCTGCACGACGTCACCGACAAGGTGTGCGGGATCATCGAGAACCCGAAGCCGTCGACCGGCTGGTACGTGGGGATGGCGGTCTCGCTGCTCCTGCTGGCGGTCCTCGGCTACTCGGTCTTCTACCTGTTCTTCGTCGGCGTCGGCGTCTGGGGCGTGAACAACCCGGTCGGCTGGGGCTTCGCGATCGTCAACTTCGTGTTCTGGGTCGGTATCGGCCACGCGGGCACCCTGATCTCGGCGATCCTCTATCTCTTCCGACAGACGTGGCGAACCGGGATCAACCGCTCCGCCGAGGCGATGACGATCTTCGCGGTCATTTGCGCGGGCCTGTTCCCCGGCATCCACGTCGGCCGCGTGTGGGTCGTCTACTGGATGTTCCCGCTGCCGAACCAGATGGAGATGTGGCCGCAGTTCCGCAGCCCGCTCCTGTGGGACGTGTTCGCGGTCTCGACCTACTTCACGGTGTCGTTGCTCTTCTGGTACACCGGACTCGTGCCGGACATCGCGTCGGTCCGTGACCGTGCGAAGCACCGCATTCGCCAGATCGGCTACGGCATCCTCGCGATCGGCTGGCGCGGCTCGAACCGCCACTGGCACCGCTACGAGCGCGCCTACCTGATCCTCGCCGCCCTGAGCACGCCGCTCGTGCTCTCGGTGCACTCGGTCGTTTCGTTCGACTTCGCGGTCGCGCAGCTGCCGGGCTGGCACACGACGATCTTCCCGCCCTACTTCGTCGCGGGTGCGATCTTCAGTGGGTTCGCGATGGTGGTCACGCTGCTCGTGCCGGCGCGGAAGTGGCTCGGGCTCGAGGAGCTGATCACGCTCCGCCACCTCGAGAACATGAACAAGATCATCCTCGTGACCGGCTCGATGGTCGGATACGCCTACGCGATGGAGTTCTTCATCGCCTGGTATGGCGGCGTCCACGAGGAGACGTTCGCCTTCATCAGCCGCGCGACCGGTCCGTTCTGGTGGGCCTACTGGATCATGGTCTCCTGCAACGTGATCTTCCCGCAGCTCTTCTGGTTCAAGAAGCTGCGCACGAGCCTGCCGGCGATGATGGTCGTCTGCCTGCTCGTGAACGTCGGGATGTGGTTCGAGCGCTTCGTGATTACGGTCACGTCGCTGTCGAGCGACTTCCTGCCGAGTTCCTGGGGCTACTACTACCCGACGCTGATCGACTTCACGACGTTGATCGGCAGTTTCGGACTGTTCTTCACGCTGTTCCTGCTCTTCTGCCGCTTCCTCCCGATCGTCGCGATGGCGGAGGTCAAGATGACGATGCCGCAGGCCCATCCGAGCAAGCACTAAGCAGGACGAACGGAGTTTGACGTTGAGCGAAGCTGGAACCCTGACCCCTCCGGGGGACGCGCCCGCGTCGGCCGACGCGCCGGCGTACCTGCACGGGGTCGTCGCGCAGTTCGAGACCGTCGACGACATCCTCGCGGCTGCCGCGAAGTGCCGCGACCACGGCTTCACGGACTGGGACTGCCACACGCCGTTCCCGGTGCACGGGCTGGACAAGGCGATGGGTGTGCGGAACACCGTGTTGCCGTGGCTCGTGTTCTGCGGCGGCCTGACGGGCTTCCTGACCGGTATCGGCCTGCAGTACTTCACGAACGTGATGGAGTATCCGTTCGTGATCAGTGGCAAGCCGATGGCGAGCTGGCCGATCTACGTGCCGGTCGTGTTCGAGCTGACGGTCCTGTTCAGCGCGTTGACGACGTTCTTCGGCATGTGGGGCATGAACGGCCTGCCGCAGCTGCATCACCCGCTGTTCTTCAGCGAGCGGTTCAAGCGCGCGTCCGACGACAAGTTCTTCGTCTCGGTCATGGCCGACGACCCCAAGTTCGACGCGGCCCAGACGACGACGTTTCTGGAGAGCATCGGCGCGACCCACGTCGATCGGCTCGAGGAGTAGACGATGCGAGATACCGGCGAAATCCCCGCCTGGATGAAACGGCTGGCCGTGATCGGTTGCTTCGTCGCGCTGATCCCGCCGCTGCTTGCGGCGCGCGCACGCGTCACCCGCAGTGACTCGCCGCGCATCCACCTCGTCCCGGACATGGACAACCAGAAGAAGTTCAAGGCGCAGTCGGCCAACCCGCTGTTCGCCGACGGCCGGGCGATGCGCCCGCAGGTCGGTGGAACGATCGCGCGCGGTCAGCTCGTGACGAACGGGCACCTGACGACGGGCCTCGTGGACGGCGCCTACGCGAAGACGTTCCCGATGCCGGTGACGCGCGCGCTGCTCGACCGCGGACGCACGCAATACGGCGTCTACTGCGCGGTATGCCACGGCGTCTCCGGCTACGGTGACGGGCCGGTCGCCCGCCGCGCCGACCAGCTGATGCTCGCCGGCAAGGCGCTGTGGGTGCCGCCGACGTCCTACCACACCGGCGACCCGCTGACGCGCGAGGTCGGCCACCTCTTCAACACGATCACCAACGGCATCCGCACGATGCCGGCATACGGCGACCAGATCTCCACCGAAGACCGGTGGGCGATCGTCGCCTACGTGAAGGCGCTCCAGCGGAGCCAGGGTGCGTCGATCGACGACGTGCCCGAGGCCGAGCGCCGGCAGCTCGAGCAGCGACGCGCATCCGACCGCAAAGCGCAGGAGAACGAGAAATGAACGCCCACGCTGCATCGATGGAGCGGCCGGTGCTCAAGGACAAGACGCGCCTCGGTGACGTCGGGCCGAAGATCGCGCACGCGGCGCTGATCCTCGGGCTGATCGCGCTCGGCGGGAGCATCGCGTGGGGCGTCACGCTCGAGGGCGGCAAGCCGCTCTGGAAGTCCTACCTGATCAACTTCGCGTTCTTCACGAGCCTGACGCTCGGCGGCCTGTTCTTCGTGATCATCCAGCACGTGACGCACGCCGGCTGGAGTGTCGTCGTCCGTCGCGTCGCAGAGGCGGTCGCGTGCAACGCGTGGCTGATGGCGCTCCTCGGCGCCGGCTTCGTGCTCGGTGGGGGGATGGGCTCGCTGTACGAGTGGTGGCACCTGCACCCGGGCCACGGGAACCACCTCTACGACATCAAGGCGCCGTATCTGAACCACACGTTCTTCTACATTCGGTTCGTCGCCTACTTCGCGATCTGGATCGTGCTGTCGCAGTACTTCTTCCGCACGAGCGTGAAGCAGGACGAGTCGGGCGATCCGAACCTGACGCTGGCGATGGAGCGGCGCAGCCCGCTCGCCGTGATCCTGTTCGCGCTGTCGCTCACGTTCTTCGCGGTCGACATGCTGATGTCGCTCGAGTACGCGTGGTTCAGCACGATGTTCGGCGTCTACTACTTCGCCGGCACCGCGGGCGCGTTCTTCGCGGTCGCGATCCTGACGCTGTCGTTCCTGCAAGGCCGTGGCCTGCTGACCGAGAGCGTCACGAAGGAGCACTACCACGACCTCGGCAAGCTCGTCTTCGCGTTCGTCGTGTTCTGGTGCTACATCGCCTACTCGCAGTACATGCTGATCTGGTATGCGAACATCCCCGAGGAGACGTTCTGGTATCAGAACCGCCTCGGTGACGGGTGGAAGGGGCTGTCGCTCTTCCTGCTCCTCGGCCACTTCTTCGGCCCGTTCCTGTTCCTGATGTCGCGCTGGCAGAAGCGCCGCCACGGGACGCTCCTCGCGGCCGCGATCTGGATGCTGTTCATGCACTGGATCGACATGTTCTGGCTCGTGAAGCCGGGCGCCGACATGCCGGCACTCCAGTCGTCGGTCTTCGACCTGACGCTGTTCATCGGGATGGGCGGCCTGTGGGTGTGGGCGTTGTTCCGCCGACTGCAGGACGTGTCGCTCGTGCCCGAGCGTGACCCGCGTCTCGGCGAGTCCCTCCGGTTCGAGAACTATTGATCGGGAGCGTAGAGATGAGCGAACCGCAACCGCACGACAACCACGCCGACGCCCACGACGAGTCCGATCCGAACTCGACGTCGACGGCGTACGTGGGGACCGTCGGGATCGTGATCCTGGTCCTCTCGATCGTCGGACTGCAGGCCGCGTTCCGCGCGTATCAGAACGGCGAGACCGAGTCGAAGGTCGTCACGCGCTCGTCGCGGGACCTCGAGGACGGCCGCGCGGCGCAAGGCGCGCAGCTCGAGGGCTACCGTTGGGTCGACGCGGAGAAGGCCGTCGTCGGCATCCCGATCGATCGCGCGATGGACATCGTCGCGGAGGAGCACGCCACGCGATGAAGCGACTCACCGCTCACCGTCTCGGCCTGTGGACGCACGCGCTCGGCGTGTGCGCGTGGGTCGGGGTGTGCGCGGTGGGCGTGGCACAGGACGAGGCCGCGACGACGGTCGGTGGGGTGGCGGCCGACGAGCTGTTCACGCGCACCGAGCCCGTGCCGCCGTCGATGCGTGGGTCGGGGCTCGTGCAGCGCCAGGGCACCGAGCTGCCGCTCGAGCTGGCGTTTCGCGACGAACTCGGACGCAAGCGCACGCTCGGCGACTACTTCAAGTCGCACAAGCCGGTGATCCTGACGCTCAACTACTTCCGTTGCCCGCAGCTCTGCTCGATGCAGCTCAACGCGCTGCTCGACGGTGGCGCGGCGATGCGGCAGTCCGGCCGCCTCGGCGGCCTGCGGGGCTTGTCGCTCGATCCGGCGGTCGACTTCGAGCTCGTCACGGTCAGCTTCGACCCGACCGAGACGCCCGCGATGGCGAAGCTGAAGAAGCAGTCGTACGTCGCCGAGTACGAGCGCGCGACCGCCAACACCGGCTGGCACTTCCTGACCGGTAAAGAGTCGGCGATCGGCAAGCTCTGCGAGGCGGTCGGATTCAGCTACCAGTGGAATCCCGACGTCCAGCAGTTCGCGCACCCGGCCGTCGCCGTCGTGTGCACGCCGGACGGCAAGGTGTCGCAATACCTCCCGGGCATCGACTTCGAGTCCGACGCGATTCGCGTCGCGCTCGAGCAGGCGTCCGGCGGCAAGACGGGGTCGTTCCTCGAGAGCGTCCTGTTGCTGACCTGCATGCAGTATGACGGCAAGTCCGGCTACAGCGTTTCGGCGCTTCGCTTGATGCGTACCGGCGGCGTGTTGACACTCGTCGCGGTCGGATTGCTGTTTTTGAATCTCCGCCGCCGCAATGCGCGGTCGGGGGGGATAGTGGAAAGAGAAGCATGATGCGCTTCACGGACATGCTGGGCGTGTTCGCCCAGGGCGGACCGAAGACCCTCTGGCTCCCGGAGCAGGCGTCGGAAGGCGCGTACAACGTCGATAACGCGTTCTACTTCGTCTACTGGGTCAGCGTCTTCTTCTTCATCCTGATCACGGTGCTGCTGGTCTGGTTCGCGATCAAGTATCGCAAGCCGAAGGGCTCCCAGCCGGAGTCGACCGTCACGCACAACACGACGCTCGAGGTGAGCTGGTCGGTGATTCCGACGATCCTCGTCGTGATCATGTTCCTCTGGGGCTTCTCGGGGTTCATGGACCTCGCGAACCCGCCGGAGAACTGCTACACGATTCAGACGACCGGGCAGAAGTGGAAGTGGCTGTTCACCTATCCGAACGGCCACGTCGACACCGAGTTGCACGTGCCGGCCGACACCGACGTGAAGCTCCTGATCACGTCGGAGGACGTGCTCCACTCCGTGTTCATCCCGGCGTTCCGCGTCAAGAACGACGCCGTGCCGGGCCGCTTCACGCACGTCTGGTTCAACGCGATCAAGCCGGGCACCTACGACTTCTTCTGCACCGAGTATTGCGGCACGGATCACTCGCGGATGATCACGAAGTGCGTCGTGCATCCGAAGGACGAGTTCGAGACGTGGCTCGAGAACGCCGACCCGATCAAGCGGATGACCGACGAGCAGTTCGCGGAGTACGAGAAGGATCCGGTCGAGTTCATCAAGAAGAACCCGGACTTCAAGGGACTGCTCCCGCCGGCCGCGATGGGGGGCGCGCTCTACGACAAGTTCGGCTGTAAGTCGTGCCACCTCCTCACCGACGAGAAGCTGATCGGGCCGGGCTTCAAGGGCGTCTACGGCGGTGCCCGCAAGTTCACCGACGGCTCGACGCTCGACAAGGCGGACGAAAACTACCTCAGAGAATCGATCCTGGTCCCGCAGGCGAAGATCGTGGAGGGTTACGACGGTTCGATGCCGAGCTTCCAAGGCCGGCTCACCGACCGCCACATCTACTGCATCATCGAGTTCCTCAAGGGGCTGAAGTAATGGCCGACGCGACGATGACCAACCCCTCGGCGGCGTCCACGCCACCGGCGGGCGAGATGAACTACCTCACCTGCGCACGCGGGTGGAAGTCGTGGTTCCTGACGCTCGACCACAAGCGCATCGGGATCATGTACCTGATCGCGACGATGTCGTCGTTCGGGCTTGCAGGACTGTTCGCACTGCTCGTGCGGACCGAGCTCCTGACGCCGAAGGACACGATCGTCGACGCGGACATGTACAACCAGTTCTTCACGCTTCACGGCGCGATCATGGTGTTCCTGTTCATCATCCCGAGCATCCCGGCGGCGCTTGGCAACTTCGTGTTGCCGATCATGCTGGGGGCGAAGGACGTCGCGTTCCCGAAGCTGAACTTGTTCAGTTTCTACCTGTGGATGTTCGGCGGTATCTTCGCCGTCGTCACGCTCGCGACCGGCGGGCTCGACACCGGCTGGACGTTCTACACGCCCTACTCGATCGAGACGCAGACCGCGGTGATCGCGATGACCACGGGCGCGTTCATCCTGGGGTTCAGCTCGATCTTCACCGGGCTCAACTTCATCGTGACGATCCACAAGCTGCGGCCGCCGGGCATGACCTGGTTCAAGATGCCGCTGTTCCTGTGGGCGATCTACGCGACCGCGATCCTGCAGGTCATCGCGACGCCGGTGCTCGGCATCACGCTCTTGTTGTTGATCGCGGAGCGCGCGCTCGGCGTCGGCATCTTCGCGGCGAGCATGGGCGGCGACCCGGTGATGTTCCAGCACTTCTTCTGGTTCTACTCGCACCCGGCCGTCTACATCATGATCCTGCCGGCGCTCGGCATCGTGTCCGAGCTGATCGCCTGCTACAGCCACAAGCCGATCTTCGGCTACCGCTTCATCGCCTGGTCGAGTATCGCGATCGCGCTGTTCAGCTTCATCGTGTGGGGTCACCACATGTTCACGAGCGGGCAGTCGGAACTCGTCAACATGGTGTTCAGCGCGCTGACGTTCAGCGTGTCGATCCCGTCGGCGATCAAGGTCTTCAACTGGCTGGCGACGATGTACAAGGGCGCCATCACGTTGCAGACCCCGATGCTCTATGGCCTCGGGTTCATCTTCCTGTTCACGATCGGCGGGCTCACCGGCTTGCCGCTCGCGATGCTCTCGGTGGACGTCCACCTGCACGACACCTACTTCGTCGTCGCGCACTTCCACTACGTGATGATGGGGTCGACCGTGATCGCGATGGTCGGCGGCATGCACCACTGGTGGCCGAAGATGTTCGGCAAGATGTACAACGAGACGGCGGCGCGGATCGCGTTCGTGCTCGTGTTCATCGGCTTCAACGTCACGTTCTTCACCCAGTTCATCATCGGGTCGCAGGGCATGCCGCGTCGCTACTACGACTACGAGCCGCAGTTTCAGCTCGGCCATCAGATCTCGACCATGGGGTCGTATGTGATGGGCCTCGGGTTCCTGCTGATGCTCGGGTATCTGTTGCACAGCCTCGTGCGCGGGAAGAAGGCGCCGGCCAACCCCTGGGGCGGTTCCACACTCGAGTGGGTCGCCTCGTCGCCGCCGTCGCACCACAACTTCGACGAGGCGCCGCAGGTCGACGATCCCTACGACTTCACCGGGATCGACTACAAGCCGGACACGGACGAGTACGTGTTCAACCGCCCGCGCGCCGCGAAGGCGTAGGGCACCGAACACTCTGAAATAGGAGGACCGCGACCGTGGCCCACGACCACGCTCACGACCACCCGCCGCATCTGGCGCACCACTTCGACACGCCGCAGCAGCAGTTCGAATCGGGCAAGCTCGGGATGTGGCTGTTCCTCGCCACCGAGATCTTGCTCTTCGGCGGTCTGTTCTGCGCGTACGCGGTCTACCGCTACATGTATCCGGAGGTCTTCGACTACGCGCACCAATACCTCGACAAGGTGATGGGCGGCATCAACACGGTCGTGCTGATCTGCAGCTCGTTCACGATGGCGTGGGCGGTGCGTTGCGCGCAGACGGAGAACCGCAAGGGGCTGATCCTCGGTCTCGCGCTGACGCTGCTCGGCGGCGCCGGCTTCATGGGGATCAAGTACGTCGAGTATGCCCACAAGATCCACGACGGCCTGCTCCCGGGCACCTACTACGATCCGGGCGGACACGACCCCGAGTCGCTGAAGAGCGCGCGCGAGGCGAAACTGAAGGCGGCCGCGGCCGCGGTGGCGACCGAAGCGGCGGCGCCGCAGAAGACCGCCGACGGCAAGCCGATCGAGCAATCGACGATCGCCGCAGCGCCGCGCGGCCCGAAGGGCCTCCGAAAAGGCGACGGCATCCACACCGAGACGCCGGAGAAGGCCGACGAGCACGCGGCTGCGGGCCACGTCCAGCCGCACGGCGAGCGCCCGGAAGGCGTCTGGTGGTTCTTCGGGATCTACTTCCTGATGACCGGCCTGCACGGCTTCCACGTGCTCGCCGGGATGGGCGTGATCGGGTGGTTGCTCTACCGCTCGATCAAGGGCCACTTCAACAAGGACTACTTCGCGCCGGTCGACCTCGGGGGTCTCTACTGGCACTTGGTCGATCTCATCTGGATCTACCTCTTCCCGCTGCTCTACCTGATCGGTTGAGGGAGACCTAGCCATGTCGGATCACGCACACGATCACGACCCGAACGCGGTCGGCCACGTCGTCTCGATGAAGATCCTCGTCGGTGTGTGGTTGGCGCTGATGGTGCTGACCTACATCACCGTCGCGGCGACCTACATCGACCTCGGCGAGTTCAACTTCCCGCTCGCGATGCTGATCGCGACCGTGAAGGCGGCGCTCGTCTGCCTCTACTTCATGCACCTCCGCTGGGACCGGCCGTTCAATACGATCGTGTTCCTCTCGTCGCTCGGGTTCGTCGCGCTCTTCATCGGGTTCGTGATGACCGACAAGAACGAGTATCACGAGGACGAGATCCCCGGCTACGCGCCGAAGATCGAAGAAGAGAAGCGGTAACGCCTCACGGCGGTCGACGACGATGGCGGCCGGACTGCACGACACCGAGCGCGAACCGCGCACGACGCGACGGCGATGGTGGGGACAGTCCAAAGGCGCCGTCGCGCCGCCGGGCTCCGGCGCGATGGGGATGAAGCTCTTCCTCGCGTCGGTGACCGTTCTGTTCGCCGCGACGATCGTCGCCTACCTCGTCGTCGCTGCGAAGAAGGAGTGGCGGGAGTCGGCGTTCACCGGCGGTTGGCCGGTGACGCTCTGGTTCAGCACCGGCGTGCTCTTCCTGTCGAGCTGGCCGCTCTACTCGGCGCTCTCGGCGGTTCGGCGCGATGATCAGCGCGGTCTGCGCCGCGGCATGCTCGTCGCGACGATCTTGGGCGGCGTGTTCGTCCTCGGCCAGGGCGTCGCGTGGGTCGACTTGTTCGTGAACGCACCGGCCGGCAAACTCACCGGCCTCTACGTGTTCACGTTCTACATGCTCACGGTCACCCACGCGCTTCACGTCCTCGGGGGGATCGTCCCGATGGTCGTGACGACGCGCAATGCGTTCCGGGGCCACTACGACAGCCTGTTCCACCCGGCGGTGCAGTATTGCAACTGGTATTGGCACTACCTCGGGGTCGTCTGGGCGGTCCTCTTCGCGATCCTGTTGCTCGCGGCGTGACCGCGCCGGACGAAGCGCTCCGGCTCTGGACGTTTCAATACGCACCGGTCGTCGATGCGCTCGCACGGGGCCGCTGGATCGCCGACTGGGACGCGACGCCGGAGAACTGGCGTCCGGCGTATCGGTGGATGGCCGTGGAACTCGATCGGCATCTGGCGGTGCGCGGGATCCCGCCCGCGGACGGCGCGCCGATCTGGTGCTGGCACTCGTGCGCGACGCGCGACGACGCCGAGACGGTCGTCGGGACCGCGCCGACGGCGACGACCGCATACTGGTTGTTCGGCAGTCGCGACGCGTGCCGCGGGCTCGTTCGGCTCGAACTCGACGTGCCGACCACCCACGTCCTTCTCTCGTCCTACTCGCGCTTCAACGACATCCTGTTCGAGCCGATCCCCGAGGACGAAGCCGGCCTCGCCGAGCGACGGATGATGTTCGAGCCGCCGTGGCTGGCCCACCCGCACGACGAGATTCAGGCGGTGCTGCCGTGCATCGAGCCCGCGTGGCTACGGGCGATGGAGCCGGTCGTCGTACCGGACGAGCTCCGCGACTGAATCGCGGGGCGGAGCTACGCCCCGGCCCACAACTCGTCGTCGGGGTGGAACGCGTACCAGCCGACCCAGTTCGCGTAGTCGACCCGGGTGGGGCGGTCGGTGGCGGGGATCTCCACCTCGGCAGTGCGAGAGTTGCGGTCGCACGTGAAGCGCAGCGTGAGGCCGGCTTGCTCGACCGTGACGATGTGGTCGTCGCTGGCGGCGGCGCGAAGGCGCTCGATCGGGTAGACGCGCGTCGTATCGCCGATCGTGACCGCGATCACTTTTTCCTTCAGGTGCACGCCGCTCGACTCCGGCGGGGTCCGCCCGAACGGAAACAAGAGCGACTTGTTGTGCGCGTAGAGCGGCCGCGGCTTCGTGTTGTAGAGCTTCTTCATCACAAGCTTCGGCGGCGGTTCGAGCACGGCGGAACCCGGGTGGCGGTTGTACCAGGCGCCCCATGCGAGTACCCGCGCCGGCAGGCGCTCGAGTCGCGTGCCTGAGAGGGGGCCCGCGATCGCGCGCTCGCCCATCTGGCTCCAGAGGCTCTCGCCGACGTGGTTGGCTCGACGATCGTAGAGCACGAGGTTGGAGCGGTAGACGAGGCCGCTGACGCCGAACGTGCAGACCGTATCGTCGATCGTGCGGCGGAACACCGCGGCACTGTCGGTCAGGAAGTTGTAGGTCACCGCGATCGGCACGCCGCCGACGACGTCGTTGACGATCTCGTGCCAGATCATGAAGCGAAGCGGATAGGCGCACGCGTCGCCGTTGATCGCGACGCCGATCACCGTGTCCCGTGGCACGAGGAACTTGCCGCGCTGCGCCTTGTTCACGGTGGGCACGTCCGTGCCGGCGATGTGTCCCGGATCGACCAGCGCCATCACGTAGTCCTTCGCCATCTTCGCCGGGACGATGTCGGCGATCGGCACATCGGTCTTCGTCAGGTCGAAGCCGTAGGACTCGAGGGTCTTGCCGTCGCCGCGGCCCTGCTGCTCCTGGCCGAACGACACCTTGGACAGGCGCCACCCGACGATGACGAGGCCGATCAGGAGGCCGGCGACGATCGCCCAGCCGCCGCTCGACATCGTCAGCATGCGCTCGGGCTCGCGGTCGGGGGTGCCCATCGATCCTCCGGGATTCAGCGGCGGGCCGGGGCCGACACTTCGAGTGCCGGCAGCGCATTCGTCGGCGTCGCGCCGCGCAAGTAGCCGCTCGGCGTCGGTGCGTTGCCGCGATCGGCGAGCATCAGGCCGAGGACCGCCGGCAGGTAGATCAGACTCGCGAAGAACAGGACGCGCGCGTTGCGGCGGGTCGGCGCCTGGCGCATCTGCCACGACAGCACGGTGAATGCGACGGCGAGCGCTGTCGCCTCCGCGGCGAACGCCCAGCCGGACACGCCCTGGATCGCGGCCAGCGGTCCGAGCGGGAGCAGCGCGGCCGCGTAGAGCACGGCGATCGTTCCGGTGCGCTCACCGCTGGGGTCGACGACCGGCAGCATCCGGAAGCCGCCGCGCGCGTAGTCGTCGCGATAGAGCCATGCCAGCGCCATGAAGTGCGGGATCTGCCAGAAGAAGAGCAGCAGGAACAGGATCCAAGCGCCCGCCTCGAGGCCGCCGGTGATCGCCGCCCAGCCGATCATCGGCGGCAGGGCACCGCACACCGCGCCGACGATCGTGTTCAGCGTCGTGCGCGGCTTGAGCGGCGTGTAGATCGCGACGTAGATCACGAGCGACGCGATCGCGAGCAGCGATGCGAGCGGGTTGACCGCGAACCACAGGAGCGCCGGGCCGGCGATGCCGAGGACCGTGCCGAGTGCGATCGCCTGGGCGCGCGACACGCGGCCGCTCGGGATCGGGCGGTTGCGCGTGCGGTCCATCGTGCGGTCGCGGTTGGCTTCGATCACCTGGTTGAACACGCTCGCCGAGAACGCGGCGAGCGCGGTGCCGACGAGCGTCGCGACGAGGTGCCACGGAGCGATCGTCTCGCCGAAGGCCGCGAGCGCGTAGCCGATCGCGGTCGTCACCAGGACCATCGCCGACAGACGGGCTTTCGTCAGGTCGGCGAGGACGTTGCCGGCCGGCTTGACCGTCGACCGCTCGTCGGTCGCGGCGCGCTCGGCGGGGGCGAAGTCCGGGTGGGAGACGGCGCGTTCCATGCCCGAAAGGTAGTGCCCCCGGCGCGGTCAGAACAGCGACGGCGTCCGGTCGTCGCCCTTTTTCCGGCGGCTGCCGGACCGCGGGGGCTCCGGCGTCTCGTCGGCCGGCTCGATCAGCGACGGATCGTCGTTTTCGACGCGGTTGACGCGGCGGGAGACCGGGTGCAGCGCGAGGCGCTCCGAGGAGCACGGGCCGAGCAGGGCGCGGAGCATCGGCGCGTCCTTGCGGCGGCTTTCGAGCCATGGCTCGATGCCGTCGTGGTCGAGGATCACCGGCATCCGGTCGTGCAGCGGCCGCAGTCGTTCGTTCGGTTCCGTCGTCAGGATCGTGCACGACTCGACGACGTGGTCTGCGTCGGCGGTCCAGCGGTCCCACAGGCCGGCGAACGCGAGCGGTTCCCCGTCGACCGCGTGGATGTAGTAGGGCACCTTGCCCGACTCACCCGTCTTCCACTCGTAGAAGCCGCTCGCCGGGACGATGCAGCGGCGTCGCTCGAACGGGCCGCGGAACGACGGCAACTCGGCGGCCGTCTCGGCGCGTGCGTTGATCAGCCGAGCGCCGACCTTGTCGTCCTTGGCCCAGTGGGGGATCAATCCCCAACGCATCGCGCGGAGTAGTCGCTCGCCGGTGCCCGGCAGCACGACGGGGACCAACTGCGTCGGCGCGATGTTGAACCGCGCGTCGAGGATCCCGCCCGTGCCGCGGGCGTGGAAGATCAGCTGCAGCTGGTCGGCGGAGTGGACGAGGGCGTAGCGACCGCACATGCCCTCATTGTACCCCGGCGCTACCCGATGATCACCGAGATCGGGGTCCCGCTGATCAGGCGCCCCGACGGCAACCAGGCGACCGCACCGAACACGACCCGCAAGCCGCTCGGCGCCCACGTCGGCACGTCGATCCACGCGGTCGCGCGTCCGTTCGCGTCGAGGGTCGTGTTGAACCCGCTCGTGAAGCCGGGAATGTCGGTGGCGAACGTGGCCTGGAACAACCCGTCGGCGGCCATGTCGATCATGTCGCCGTTCGACAGGGAGATGCCCGGCCGGAACGACAGCGACAGCGCCGCCGCGACCGGTGCGTTCGGCACGCCGAGGTGCATGTTGACCTGGTAGCGCGACCCGGCGAATCCGCTGCCGATGCCGATCAGATTGCGCCGCCCCCAGATGTCGACGCGCCGGAAGTCGCGGCCGGTGAACGGCCCCCACGTCTGGGTGGCGCCGCCACTTCGTGAGACACGGTGCACGTGCGTCGCGTCGATGACGAAGAGGTCGCCGCTGCGCGGCTCGACCACGACGTCGGTGCCGTAGCCGAGCGTCGCCGCGTGCAGGACGATCCCGAGGTGGCGGTCGACGAGAAAGACGCCCTGACCCGGGAGCGCCATCCAGTAGTGGCCGGACTTCGCGTCGAACGCGAGTCGCGGCCGCACGACACCGGTGCCCTGCACGATGTTGATCGTCGTCGCCCGGAACGACGGGCGCTCGAAGCGCACGAGGCCGACCTGGTTCGCGAGGGAGTTCTCGATGACCGTGAACCCGCCGGTGTCGTCGTCGCGGATCATGTCCTCGGGGGCGATGGCCGCGCTCGCGACGGGGATCAGTCCGCCGCTGTCCACGCGCGACAACGCGCCGAGGAACGTCGTCACGTACCCGCCGTACTGGTCCTCGGCGAGCCCCACCAGATCCCAGAAGTAGAGCGAGCTGGCATAGCCGAAGAGCGTCGTGACCGTGCCCGTGCGGTCGACCCCGTAGAGCGCCGGCGTCAGCGTCGTGGCCAGCCCGCCGCGTTCCGCGACGATCAGCGAGCGTCCGTCCGTCGCGGCGGCGATGCCGGAGATCTCCGTGCGGGCCGGCAAGGCTGCCAGCGTAGAGAGGGTCCCGCTGGACGGATCGAACGCGCACAGCCGCTGGTTGCCGTCGACGAGGATCAGGTCGCCCGGCCGCAACTGTGCGGTCGTTCGCACGGCGGGCGTCGCCAGCACGAGAAGTGCCGCGGCGACGCCGATGCGCCGGATCTGTCCCACCCGCTGGATCATGCAGTCCGCTTTCGCTTCGCCGTTCCCGTCCGGCCGTCGAGGGCCATGGAGAGGCAAACGGCGCCGATCCCTGCGCGTTGCACCCGAGCACCGATTCCGGCGCCTGGATGCTCCCTCAATCATACCGTAGGATGCCCCGGCGATGTCCGGCCTGTTGCTCTTCTATTTGTCGCTGGCGATCGGCGTCTCGTTCTTGTGCTCGCTGCTCGAGGCGACGTTGCTGAGCGTTTCGCACGGCTATGTCGCCCTGCTCGTCAAGGAGGGCAAGCGCAGCGGCCCGGTCCTCGAGCGTCTCAAAGCGCGCGTCGATCGGCCGATCATCGCGATTCTCACGTTGAACACCGTCGCGAACACGGCCGGCGCGGCAGGCGTCGGCGCCGAGGTGCACCGCCAGTTCGGGAGCCAGTGGGTCGCGCTCGGGTCGGCGCTGCTGACCTTCGGCATCCTCGTCGTCTCCGAGGTGATCCCGAAGACGCTCGGCGCGGCCCACTGGATGCGGATCGCGCCGTTCGCGGCCTACGCACTACGCGTGATGGTGTGGGCGCTCGCACCGGTCGTGTGGGTGCTCGAGTGGCTGTCACGCACGCTGTCGAGCGACGACGCGATGAAGCGCGTGTCGCGCGAGGAGATCATGGTGTTCGCGGAGATCGGGCGCGACGAGGGCGTGTTGCGGCGCCGCGAGTCGCGCATCATCAACAACCTGCTGTTGCTGCAAGAGGTTCTCGTCAAGGACATCATGACGCCGCGACGCGTGATGCACGCGGTCGCACGCGACCAGACCGTCAGTGACGTGATGGGGGAGGCGGCGCCGCTGCCGTTCTCGCGACTGCCGGTCTTCGGAAGCAACGTCGACGACATCGTCGGCATCGTCTTTCGTCACAAGGTGCTCGAGGCCGTCGCGCGCGATGCGCACGACACGCAGCTCGTCACGCTGATGCAGCCGATCCGCGCGATCCCGGAGAGCGCGACCGTCGCACACGCGCTCGAGGAGTTCATCCGTCGTCGCGAACACATGCTGCTCGTCGTCGACGAGTATGGGGGGACCGAGGGCATCGTCACGCTCGAAGACGCGATCGAGACGTTGCTCGGCGTCGAGATCGTCGACGAGTCCGACGCGGTGACGAGCATGCGGAAGCTCGCGCTCGACCTGTGGGAGAAGCGCAAGGACCGCTACACCGGCTTCCGATCGGTTCCGAATGCCGATGACCGGGCGGGCTGACCGGCCGCGCGTCGCGGTGTCGGCGTGCTTGCTCGGTCACCGCGTGCGCTACGACGGTCGCGACAAGCGCGCACCGACGTTGATCGACGCGCTCCGCGGACACGTCGCGGTCGAGCCGATCTGCCCGGAGGTGGACGCCGGCCTGGGCGCGCCACGCGAGCCGATCGAGCTGGTCCGGACCACCGCCGGCGTTCGCGTCGTGGGCGTGCGCTCGCGGATCGATCGCACCGACGCGATCGAAGGCGTCGCGCGGGCACTCGGGGTGTCGGCGTTCGCCGGGCTCGTCCTCAAGCGGGGCTCCCCGAGTTGCGAGCCCCGAGCGGTGCGCGTGCGTGGGGGTGCGCCCGAGCCGGGCCGGTTCGCCGCGATCGTGCGGGCCGCGGCGCCGGACCTCCCCGTCGTCGACGAGGTCGACCTCGCCGATCCGGATCGCCTCGAGACGTTCCTCGCCGCCGTCCGGGTCCGCGCGCGCCGCAGCCGGTAGGGCTCAGTCGTCGGCGTCGAGCAGCCGTCGGATCTCGATCAGGCCGCGACGGATGTGGGTCTTGACGGTGCCGAGCGGCATCTCGAGCCGCTCCGCGATCTCCGCGTGGGACAGCGACTCGAACACCGACAGGCGAATCACGCGTTGCTGCTCCGGGCGGAGGCCGTCGAGCAGTCGCTCGATCCGGGAGGCCTCGTCGCGTCGCTCGACTTCCGCGGTCTGATCCGCGCCGACGTCGGCCAGCATCTCGTTGGCGTCCGGGAGCGCGTCCGGTGCCGGGCGAGCGCGGGCCCGGCGGCCGCGGTCGATCAGCCGGCGCCGCGCGATCATCGCGATGAACGTTTTCTCAGACGCGGTGTCCGGGTCGAAGCGGGCCGCGTTGGACCAGACGTCGACGAAGATCTCCTGCACCGCGTCCTCGGCATCGGACGGGTTGTTGAGGAATCGGCGGGCGAGACCCCACACGAGCGCGCTGTAGCGGGCGAGGCACGCCTCGACCGCCTCCGGTCGTCCGCGTGCGATCTCGGGCAGCAGCGGGGTGTCGATCGTGTCCTCTCCGGGGCGAGCCGCACACGGCCGATCGGCCGAGCGCGATCTGGGGAACCGCCCGGTTATAGGCAGCGTCGCGGCGGGTTGCAACCGACTCTCCCGTCTGGACGCCGAATCGAGCGCCCGGCTCGGTGCGGGCGGGGCGGCTGCCTCTCGCAATTCCCGTTTCTCATTCGCGTCCCACCACCGGGCGTGCAAGTATTGTCGACCATGATCAGGCCTGGATGGTTGTCGAGGCCTGCTGAATCCGCGCTCGCGGCCGGGTCGAAGGAATCCTTCGTCCCGGCGGACGAAGCCGATTCACCCGACGATGCGGTATTCGGTAACCCGCCGAGAGGATCTCCTCATGACCGACACGCAAGACCGCCCATCCCGCACCACGCAAGCCGCCGGCTTCGTGCGATCGTTGACGCGTTTGACCGTCGAGGAGGCGCGATCCGGCCTCGAGACGCGCGATCGCGTGGACTGGATGCGCGTGATCCCGTTCATCGGGATTCACGTCGCCTGCATCGCGGTGATCTGGGTGGGCTGGAGTTGGACCGCGGTCGGCGTCGCCGCGCTCATGTACGCGCTGCGAATGTTCGCGATCACGGGCTTCTACCACCGCTACTTCTCGCACCGCACGTTCAAGACGAGCCGCTTCGGCCAGTTCATGCTCGCCGTCGCCGGTGCATCCTGCGTTCAGCGCGGTCCGCTCTGGTGGGCGGCTCACCACCGGAAGCACCACCGCTATTCCGACCAGCCCGCCGACGTGCACTCGCCGATCCAACACGGCGTCGCGTGGGCACATTGCGGCTGGTTCACGACGCGACCGAACTACGCGACCGACGTGTCGCAGGTCAAAGACCTCGCGAAGTTCCCGGAGCTCTGCTTCCTCGATCGGCACGACGCACTCGTGCCCGCGCTGCTCGCGCTCTCGATGCTCGGCCTCGGTGCATTGCTCGAGGCGGTCGCACCGCAACTCGGAACGGGCCCCTGGCAGATGCTCATCTGGGGCTTCTTCATCTCGACCGTCGTGCTCTACCACGCGGTCTACACCATCAACTCGTTCGCGCACCTCGTGGGCAGCCGACGCTTCGAGACCAAGGACGACAGCCGGAACAACCTCCTGCTCGCACTCCTGACGTTCGGCGAAGGCTGGCACAACAACCACCACCGATACCCCGGCTCCGTGCGTCAGGGGTTCTACTGGTGGGAGATCGACCTCACCTACTACGGACTCTGGGTGATGTCGAAGCTGGGGCTGATCTGGGATCTGCACCCGGTGCCGGCGAAGTTGCTGGAGGACGGTCGGCGTCATTGAGAGTCGCGGTCGTCGGATCCGGGATATCGGGCCTCGTCGTCGCGGACGCCCTCGCGGCCGACCACGACGTCACGGTCTTCGAGGCCGACACCCGGATCGGCGGCCACACGCACACGGTCGACGTCCGCGCTGACGGGCGCGACTTCGCGATCGACACCGGATTCATCGTCTACAACGAGCGAACCTATCCGAACTTCGTCCGGCTGCTCGAGCGCTGGGGCGTTCCGACGCGCGCGTCGACGATGAGCTTCAGTGTGCGTTGCGAGGTGACGGGTCTCGAGTACAACGGCCACACGCTCGGGACGATCTTCGCGCAGCGGCGCAACCTGCTTCGGCCGTCCTTCTGGCGCATGCTGCGCGAGATCCTCCGCTTCAACGGCGACGCAAAGCGCTGGCTCGCCGGCGGCGGGAACGACGAAACGGTCGGCGACTTTCTCGCGCGCGGCCGCTACGCCCGCTCCTTCGTCGACTACTACCTCCGGCCGATGGGGGGCGCGATCTGGTCGTGCGGCGACGAGACGCTCGCCCGCTTCCCGGCGCGCTTCTTCCTCGGCTTCTTTCAGAACCACGGCATGCTCGAGGTCGACGACCGACCGCAATGGCGCACGATCGTCGGCGGGTCGTCGCGCTACGTCGACCGCGTGCTGGACGGGTTCCCGGGGACCGTGCACACGTCGGCGCCGATCGCGTCGATCCGGCGGACGGACGGCGGCGTCGCCGTCACGCCTCGCGACGGCGAGCCGGTGGGGTTCGACCGCGTCTTCGTCGCGGCGCACGCCCCCGACGCGCTCGCGATGCTCGCCGCGCCGACCGCCGTCGAGCGCGACGTCCTCGGCGCGTTCCGGTATTCGCCGAGCGACGTCGTGCTGCACACCGATCGATCGCTGCTGCCCCGGTCGCGGCGCGCGTGGGCGGCGTGGAACTGCCACCGGTTCGAGGGCGCGCCGTCGCAGGCGACCGTCACGTATTCGATGAACATCCTGCAGGGCATCGACGTCGCCACGACGTTCTGCGTGACGCTCAACCGCACCGATGCGATCGATCCCGCGACGATCCTCGGTCGGTGGACCTACGACCACCCGCACTACGACGCCGCGAGCGTGGCCGCGCAGGCGCGCCACCGGGACGTGAACGGCGACGGGATCTACTTCTGCGGTGCCTACTGGGGATACGGTTTTCACGAGGACGGCGTGAAGAGTGCGCTTGCCGCACTCGCCCATCACGCCGCCGACGGCGAACGATGCACAGCGCGATCTACGAAGGGCGTGTAACGCACGTCCGGCGGTGGCCGGTGCCGCACGCGTTTCGCGTGCCGCTGTTCATGCTCTACCTCGACCTCGACGAACTCGGCGAGGTCTTCCGCGGCCGTTGGTTCTGGTCCACCCGGCGGGTCGCGCCGGCCCGCTTTCGCCGCGCCGACTACATGGGCGATCCGGCCGTGCCGCTCGACCGCTCGGTCCGGGACGTCGTTTTCGCGGAAACCGGAATCCGTGTCGACGGCCCGGTGCGAATGCTCACGCAGCTTCGCTACTGGGGTTACGTGCAAAATCCGGTGACGTTCTACTACTGCCACGATCGGGACCAGCGCCTCCGCGCGGTCGTCTCCGAGATCACGAACACCCCGTGGGGCGAGCGGCACCGCTACGTCCACGTCGCCCGGCCCGGTGCCACGACCGTGCGCACCCGCTTCGCAAAGGCGTTTCACGTGTCGCCGTTCATCGGCATGGACGTCCGCTACGACTGGCGATTCACGACGCCCGGCTCCGGGCTCGGCGTGCACATGACGCTCGACGAGCCGGCCGCCGACCGGTTCTTCTCCGCGACCCTCGCGATGCGACGCCGCGCGATCTCGGGCGGCTCACTCGCGCGCATGCTCGTCCGGTATCCGTGGATGACGGCTCGGATCGTCGTCGGCATCTACTGGCACGCGCTTCGACTGTGGTGGAAGCGCTGCCCGTTTCACGCGCACCCGTCGAGCGGCGCGCCCGAGCGGTCCTCGACCCGTGGCTGACGCAGGCATCCGAACGATCCCGGCCGAGCGCCGGGTGCCGTGGGCGACACGCGTCGCGGCGCGGGGCGTACGGCGCGGGTTCTCGGCGCTCGACGACGGCCGGCTGACCGTTCGCGACGCGGCGCGCGAGGAGGCCTTCGGGACGCCCGCCGCGGACGGGCTCGCCGCGGCGTTGACCGTGCTCGACCCGGCGTTCTACTCGAGCGTCGCGTTGCGAGGCACCGTCGGCGCGGGCGAGTCGTTCACCCGGGGCGAGTGGACGACCGACGACCTCGTGTCGCTCGTCCGCCTGTTCGTGCGCAACCGTACGTCGATGATGCGACTCGAACGAGGAGCGGCCCGTGTCGCGCTCCCGTGGCTCCGGGCACTGCACGCGTTCCGGCGAAACTCGCGTCGCGGCAGCCGCGGCAACATCGCGGCGCACTACGACCTCGGCAACGACTTCTTCAAGCTGTGGCTCGACCCGACGATGACCTATTCCGCGGCGTACTACCCGACCGCGACGACGTCGCTCGCGGATGCGCAGACCGCGAAGCTCGATCGTATCTGCCGGAAACTCGCGCTCGGTCCGGACGATCACGTTCTCGAGATCGGCAGCGGATGGGGCGGGTTCGCGATCCACGCGGCGCGCGAGTTCGGCTGTCGCGTCACGACGGCGACGGTGTCGCGCGCGCAATACGACGAGGCGGTTGCCCGCATCGCGCACGCCGGCCTCGGCGACCGCGTGACGGTGCGGCTGCAGGACTACCGCGACCTCGACGGCACGTACGACAAGCTCGTCAGCATCGAGATGATCGAGGCGGTCGGCCACCACTACTACGACGCGTTCTTCCGCGTCCTCGCCGAGCGCCTCGCGCCGCACGGAAGCGCGCTGGTCCAGGCGATCACGATCGCCGACGACCACTACGCGCGTGCGCTCCGCGAGGTCGACTTCATCAAGCACTACATCTTCCCGGGCAGCGACATCCCGTCGGTCACGGCGCTCACGTCGGCGATGGCGCGATCGAGCGACCTGCGACCCGCCGACCTCGAGGACGTCACGTCGCACTACGTCCGAACGCTCGCGGACTGGCGAGTGCGGTTCCTCGAGCGCGCCGACGACGTTCGCGCGCTCGGCTACTCCGATGCGTTCTTGCGCCAATGGCTGTTCTACCTCGCCTACTGCGAGGGCGGGTTCGCCGAGCGATTCATCGGGACCGCGCAGCTCGTGTTCACGAAGCCGCGCAGCACGCTCGTCGTGACGCGCGAAGGCGAGTCCGCGTGAGCGTGTTCGCCCAACTCGCCGTCGGCTGGGGGTTCTGCTCGCTCGTGATGCTCGTCGCGTGGCTGCGTCAGCGACGCACGAACAACGCGAACCTCGTCGACGTCGCGTGGACGGCGAACCTCGGGCTGCTCGCGGTGTTCTACGCGGCGACCGGCGCGGCGCCGTGGCCGCGAGCGCTGCTGCTCGTCGCGGTCGTCGGGGCGTGGTCCGCGCGATTGACCGGACACCTCGTTCGCACGCGGATCGTCGGCGAGGCGGAGGAAGACGGACGCTATCGCGATCTCCGCGGCCGCTGGAGCCAGACGACGTTCTTCGCGTTCTTCCAGGCACAAGCGCTGCTCGACGTCGTGCTCAGCGTGCCGTTCCTGCTGGTCGCACGCAACGCCGCGCCGACGCTCCACCCGCTCGAGATCGTCGGTGTCGCCGTGTGGATCGTCGGCGTCGTCGGCGAGTCGATCGCGGATCGGCAGCTCGACCGCTTCCGATCGCGACCCGAGAACCGCGGGCGGACGTGCCGTGACGGCTTGTGGCGTTACTCGCGGCACCCGAACTACTTCTTCGAGTGGGTCATCTGGTGCGGGTTCGCGATCGTCGCGCTCGCCGCGCCCTGGGGATGGATCGGGCTCTTCGCGCCGGCGTTGTTGCTCGTGTCGATCCTGAAGGTGACCGGAATTCCCCCGACGGAGGCGCGCGCGCTCGCGATGCGCGGTGACGACTACCGCGCGTATCAGCGCACGACGAGCGCGTTCATCCCGTGGTTTCCGCGGACCGCGAGGCCCGCTGTTGCGGAGGTGCAGTGATGTGGTACGACAAGCTGCTGGAGCGCAACCTGCTGCCCGACCGCCTCGTTCGGTTCGGCATCCGGCGGCAGCTCGCCGATCGTCTCGGGGAACAACGAGCGCACGACCTCGAGACCCGGCAGGCCGCGCTGCGACGGTTCATCGACGGGCTCCGCGACGAGCCGATCGCGATCGAGACCGACGCCGCCAACGACCAGCATTACCGCGTCCCGACGCGCTTCTTCGAGCTCGTGCTCGGCCGGCGTCTGAAGTACAGCTGCGGCCTCTGGGAAGACGGAGACCGCGTCGACGATCCGGCGGCGCTCGATGCGGCCGAGGAACGGATGTTGCGGTGCTACGCGGAGCGCGCGGCGATCGAGGACGGCCAGTCGGTGCTCGATCTCGGCTGCGGCTGGGGATCGTGGGGACTGTGGTGCGCCGAGCACTTTCCGCGCGCGGAAGTGGTGTGCGTGTCGAACTCGTCGACCCAGCGCGCCTTCGTCGAGGCGCAGCGCGACGCGCGTGGCCTCCGGAACCTCGACGTCGTCACCGCCGACGTGAACCGGTTCGACCCGGAGCGTCGGTTCGATCGCGTCGTGTCGGTCGAGATGTTCGAGCACATGCGCAACTACGAGCGACTGATGCGCCGGATCGCCGGTTGGCTCGAGCCGGACGGCAAGCTGTTCGTGCACATCTTCGCGCACCGCAAGTACGCGTATCACTTCGAGGACGACGTCGAGCAGAGTTGGCTCGGTCGTTACTTCTTCACCGGCGGAACGATGCCGTCCGACGACCTGCTGCTGCACTTCCAGCGCGACCTGTGTCTCGAGGATCGCTGGCGCGTCTCGGGAACGCACTACGGCAAGACCAGCGAAGCGTGGCTCGCCAACCTCGACCGGCGGGCTGCCGCGGTGCGAGCGGTGTTCGCCGAGCACTACGGCGCCGACGCCGGGCGCTGGTTCGCCTACTGGCGCGTCTTCTTCATGGCCTGCGCCGAGCTGTGGAATTTCCGCGGGGGCGACGAGTGGATCGTGTCGCACTACCGCTTCGGCCGACGATCGTGACGTCGGCCGAGCCACCGGTCGAGCGCGGCGCAGTCGTCGAGCACCTCGAGGTCCGCGAGATCGCACGCGACACGCCGCGCGCCCGCGCCGCCGACGAGCAGTGCGATGTCGTCGCGCAACGCCGCCCGAAGCGCGTCCAGGCGGGCGGTCGTCGTCGGACCGGTGCTCGACGAAGAGACGCTCACGGCGACGGCGGTGCAACCGAGGGTCGCGGCGCGCTCGGCGATCGCGTCGGGCCCGGTCGGCGCGGCGAGGACCCACGTCGGCACGGCGTGGGTCGAGACGGTCAGCGCGGCCATGTGCAGTCCGATCGCATGCCGTTCGCCTTCGAGGAGCGCGCACAGCACGCCGGCCTCGGTCGTGGTGCGGGCCGCGAGGCGCCAGTCCCGAAGCAGCGCGCACGACACCTCGCTCGCGAATTGTTCGTGCCGGACGTCGAGGTCGCCCGACGCCCACCGGTCGCCGACGACGCGGAGCAGCGGCGCGAGGTGGCGGTCGAAGAAGCGCAACGCCCCCTCCGCGTGGTAGGCGTGATGCAGCTGCCGCTCGAGGCCGTCCCGATCGCGCGCCGCGACCGCCTCGACGAGCGGTGCGACCTCGGCCTCGACTTCGCCCGGCGCCGCGTCGCCGACGAGGCGGTCGAGTTCGGCTTCCGACGCGAGAACCGCCACGCCGGCGCGCACCCCGAGCGACAGCGCGCGGGCCACCCGCTGCATCCAGCGCAACTGCGCGTCGGAGTAGCGGCGGTGTCCCGACGCGAGCCGGATCGGCTTCGGACGGCCGTACCGCCGTTCCCAGACGCGAATCGTGTCCGCGGTGAGTCCCGTCGCGCGGGAGACGGTCCCGATCGAGTGGCTGGCGTTGCTGGGGTCGAACATCACGTCGCTCCGGCGGTTCCGACGACTGTGCGAATCCACGGCCGTCCGCTCTCCGAAGCGCTTCGCGGCGAACAGTCGCCTCGATCCGACTTGTCCGGTATTTTTGCACTGCGATGATCGAACCCAACCGAGACCGCCACGCGCCGCTGCCGAACCGGTTCGGCAATGCAATCGCGAACGTCCCCAGCCGCCCCGCCCCCGCGTGGATGTTCTACGCGCTGGCGAGTGCCGCGGTCTGGCACGGCCTGTTCGGGCTTTCGCTCGTCCTCGTGCCGGGGTGGGTCGGGTTCGACGGCGCGTCGCCCGCGGTCGTCCGTCTCATCGGCGCGTTGATCGTCGCGTGGGGCCTGGGCGCCGGTGCCGCCGCGTCCGACGCCTATCGGCACTGGCCCGTCGTGGTCACCGGGGTCGTGGGCATGGTCGGGGCGGCGTGTGTCCTCGGGGCCGCAGCGGTCGCGGGGACGATCCCTTCGGGTATCGCCGCGGTGCTGGCCGTCGCCTCGGTCGGCTGGGCCGTGCCGTGCGCGGCCGTGCTGCGGGCCGCGTGGCGCGACGGTGACGAACTGCCGTGCATCCGGCGGTTCTACCCGTTCATGAAGGAGTCGATTCTGCAGACCGCGATGACCCATCGCGGCGAGCGCCTGCTCGACCTGTCGAACGACCGACCGCTCCTGCTCGTGTTCCTGCGCCACGCCGGGTGCACCTTCTGTCGCGAGGCGATGGCCGCGCTCGGGTCCGATCGAACGCGGATCGAGCGGCTCGGCACCCGGATCGTGCTGGTGCACATGAGCGAGCCGGAGGTCGCCGAGGCGAACGCGAGGCAGCATGGCCTCGACGGCATCGACCTCGTCGCCAGCGCCGACCAGGCGCTCTACTGGGCGTTCGGACTCCGGCGGGGTCGATTCAACCAGCTGTTCGGCCCGAAGGTCTGGTGGCGCGGGTTCGTCGCCGGCGTGCTGCAGCGGCTCGGCGTGGGCGGGATCGACGGCGATGGCTATCAGATGCCCGGCGTCTTCCTGTTCTCGCGCGGACGCGTCACCCGGGCATACGTGCATCGCTCCGCGGCCGATTGCCCCGATTACGTCGCGCTCGCGATGCCGGCGCCGGCAGCGCCGCAGGCCACGCCCGAACCCGCCGATCGCCCGTGACCGCACCGACCGTCGTTCGGCTGCGTCTCGACCTTCGCGTCCGGGACAACCCGGCGCTGCGCGCGGCGGTCGACGCGGACGGGCCGGTCGTCCCGGTGTGGATCGACGACGACGCCCAATGGGGCGCCTGGCCGCCCGGCGGCGCGAGTCGATGGTGGCTCCACCGGTCGCTGGCTCGGCTCGACGAGTCGCTGCGCGACCGGGGCTCTCGCCTGATCGTGCGCCGCGGTGACGTCGCGACCGAGCTGGCCGCGGTGGCCGCCGCGACCGGTGCCGAGTCGATCGTCTGGAACCGCCTCTACGAGCCGGCCACCGTCGAGCGCGACAAGGCGCTCAAGGCGGCGCTCACCGAGCGCGGATTCGCCGTTCGCACGTTCGCCGATCGACTGCTGCACGAGCCGTGGGACGTGCTCAAGGCCGACGGGACGCCCTATCGCGTGTTCACCCCGCTGTGGCGCGCCTACCAGCGCGTCGGCGTCGAGACCGAACTCGCGGCGGCGCCGAGGGCGATCGCCGCGCCGGAGGCGTGGCCGGATTCCGTCGCGATCGACGACCTCGGCTTCGATCCGACGATCGACTGGGCGGCTCGGTTTCCCGATCGGTGGACGCCCGGCGAGTCGGGGGCGAGCCGTGCGCTGTCCCACGCGATCGGCGAGGGGGTCGTCGAGCGATACGACGACGAGCGGGACCAGCCGGACCGCTACGGGACCTCCCGCCTGTCGCCCCACCTGCACTTCGGCGAGATCTCGGCGCGCAACGTGTGGCACGACGTCACGCGCGCGGTCACGAACGGAGACCTCGCCGAGGATGCCGCGACGCCGTTTCTGCGGCAACTCGTGTGGCGCGAGTTCGCGCACTCGCTCCTCTACCACGAGCCGCAGACCGAGTCGGAGCCGCTGCGACCGGAGTTCGAGGCGTTTCCGTGGCGGGACGACGACGCCGGGCTCGCGGCGTGGCAGCGCGGGAAGACGGGCTACCCGATCGTCGATGCCGGCATGCGCGAGCTGTGGGCCACCGGCTGGATGCACAACCGCGTGCGCATGGTCGTCGCGTCGTTTCTCGTCAAGGACCTGCTCGTGCCGTGGCAACGCGGCGCGGCGTGGTTCTGGGACACGCTCGTCGACGCCGACCTCGCGAACAACACGATGGGCTGGCAGTGGACGGCCGGGTGTGGCGCCGATGCCGCGCCGTTCTTCCGGATCTACAACCCGGTGCGCCAGGGGGAGCGCTTCGACGCGTCGGGCGCGTACGTCCGCCGCTGGGTTCCCGAACTCGCCGATGTGCCCGACAAGTGGATCCACGAGCCGTGGTCGGCCCCGAGCGACGTCCTCGCAGCCGCGGGCGTGCGCCTCGGACACGACTACCCCGAGCCGATCGTCGACCACGCGCTGGCCCGCGACGTCGCGCTCGCGAGCTACAAGCGCCTCGGCGACGGGGCGGATTGACCGAACGAACCGACGAGGAGGCCCACGATGATCGACTGGTACTACCACCGCCCGAGCTGAACGAGCTGCACGCGAGCCCGGGAGTTTTTCGGGCACCACGGCCTCGACGTCCGCGAGACGGTCGACGCGCGAAAGGACCGTATCGAGGGGGATGCGGCATTCGCGGTCACCGAGGGGTGCGACGAGATCGTCGCCTGCCGGGGCAAGCGGGTCACCCGCCTCGACCCGGCCGCCGCGTCGCGCGACGACGTGCTCGGCGCGCTGCTCGGCCCGACCGGGAACTTGCGCGCCCCGACCCTGCGGGTCGGCCGCCGCCTGGTCGTCGGCTTCGCCGAGTCGGTCTACGACGAGGTCCTGCGCGCCTGAGCCGGATCGCCGGGCCGTCGAAAAACCGGATGTCCTCGTGGAAAAGTCGGCGGGACTGGGCAAAGAAATTCCCCGGGGACGTCGATGAACCCAGTCGCCCGTCACCGACCGAAAGGGAACCCCGTCGTGGTGCGTGAAGCCCACAACAATCCCGCCACGCGCTGGAACGCGGACTACATCGAAGAGCTGTATTCGTGGTGGCGAGAGGATCCGTCTTCGGTCCCCGCGTCCTGGAACGAGTTCTTCAAGGGCTACTCGCTCGGCCTCGGCACGAGCGCGACCGCATCGCCCGAGCGCCAGTCCCAGGTCGCGAGCCTGATCTATGCGTACCGGTCGCTCGGCCACCGGATCGCGCAGAAGAACCCGCTTGGCGGCGATCCGACCGACGACGACGACCTCGCGATCGCGAACTTCGGCTTCGACGAGCGTGACCTCGACTCGACGTTCGACACCGGTCACCTCCATCTTCCGCAGACGAGCACACTGCAGGAGATCCTGAGCGCGCTGCGCGAGACCTACTGCCGCTCGATCGGCGTGGAGTACTTGCACATCCAGGATGTCGAGGTGCGACGGTGGCTCCAGCAGGAGATGGAGCCGATCCGCAATCGCCCGACGTACGAGCACGCGCACAAGATGGAGATCCTCGGGCAGCTGATCGACGCCGAGGTCTTCGAGCGGTTCATCCACACGCGCTACCCGGGACAGAAGCGCTTCTCCCTCGAGGGGGCGGAGACGATGATCCCGGCACTGCGGTCGGTGATCGACCTCGGGCCGTCCCTCGAGGTCGAGGAGGTCGTGGTCGGCATGGCGCACCGCGGGCGGCTCAACGTCCTCGCGAACGTGCTGCAGAAGTCGTATGCGATGATCTTTTCGGAGTTCGACGGCAACACGCTGCCGAACTCCGTCAGTGGCGACGGCGACGTCAAGTATCACCTCGGCTTCACGAACGACTGCACCGGGCGCGACGGGCGCACCGTGCACGTGAGCCTGACGCCGAACCCGAGCCACCTCGAGGCGGTCAACCCGGTCGTCGAGGGGCGTGCGCGCGCGAAGCAACGGCAGCGCGGCGACACGGTCGAGCGCAAGAAGGTCGTGCCGATCCTGATCCACGGCGACGCGGCGTTCGCCGGGCAGGGGCTCGTCGCCGAGACGCTCAACCTCTCGCAGCTCACCGGGTATCGCACCGGCGGCACCGTGCACCTGATCGTCAACAACCAGATCGGGTTCACGACGTCGCCGATGGACGGCCGGTCGACGAGCTACTGCACCGACGTCGCGAAGATGGTCGAGGCGCCGATCTTCCACGTCAACGGCGACGATCCGGAGGCGGTCGTCCACGCGATGGGGCTCGCGCTCCGGTTCCGCCAGGCGTGGGGGCGCGACGTCGTCGTCGACATGTATTGCTATCGTCGCCACGGACACAACGAGGGTGACGAGCCCGGCTACACGCAGCCGCAGATGTACCGGACGATCAAGGACCACGCGTCGGTTCGCGAGATCTACACGCAGCAGCTGATCGACAGCGGCGACCTCGAGCGCGCCGAAGAGGAGCGGATCGAAACGGCGTTCCGCAAGAAGCTGCAGGACGCGTTCGACGAGGTGCGCGAGCGCCATCCGCCGGTGGAGGTCCAGGCCTACGAAGGGCTCTGGCTGCCGTTCAGCGAACCGTGGTCGGCCGATCCGGTGGACACGCGCGTGCCGCGCGAGTTGATCGACGAGGTCGCGCGCGGGCTGGCGCGCGTGCCCGACGACTTCAACGTGCACCCGAAGCTCGAGCGCATCGTCCGCGGTCGTCGGGAGCGCGTCGAGTCGGGCGAGGGGATCGACTGGGGGCTCGGGGAGGCGCTCGCGTTCGGCACGCTGATCCTCGAGGGCAATCCGGTCCGCCTGAGCGGGCAGGACAGTGCGCGCGGGACGTTCTCGCACCGCCACGCCGCGTGGATCGACACCGAGACCGCCGAGAAGTACGTCCCGCTCAAGCACCTCCGGCCCGATCAGCCGGCGGGCTTCTGCGTCTACAACAGCATGCTGTCGGAAGCCGCGGTGCTCGGTTTCGACTTCGGCTACTCGCTCGCCGAGCCGCGGATGTTGATCCTGTGGGAGGCGCAGTTCGGCGACTTCGCCAACGGCGCCCAGGTGATCATCGACCAGTTCATCGTCAACTCGCAGTCGAAGTGGCAGCGGACGAGCGGACTCGTGATGCTGTTGCCGCACGGCTACGAGGGGCAGGGGCCCGAGCACTCCAACGCCTACCTCGAGCGCTATCTCGCCGCGTGCGCCGAGAAGAACATCCAGGTGTGCAACCTGACGACGCCGGCGAACTACTTCCATGCGCTGCGGCGTCAGGTCCGCCGGCCGTTCCGTCGGCCGCTGATCGTGATGGCGCCGAAGAGCCTCTTGCGGCACAAGGAGGCGGTCAGCACCGTCGACGAACTCGTGGACGGCTCGTTCCACGAGGTGATCGACGACCCGCGGGCCGACGAGAAGGGCTTCGCGGCGGGCGTGCGACGCGTCGTGTTGTGCAGCGGCAAGGTCTACTACGACCTGCTCGCGAAGCGACGCGAGACCGAGGTCGACGACGTCGCGCTCGTGCGCGTCGAGCAGATCTACCCGTTCCCCGGCGATGCGATCGGAGCGATCGTCGCGCGATACACCGGCGTCGAGGACATCGTCTGGGTCCAGGAGGAGTCGCAGAACCGCGGCGCCTGGACGTTCATCGCGCCGCGCCTCGCGACGCTGTTCCCCGACGCGATCGTGCGCTACATCGGTCGGGCGGCGAGCGCGAGCCCTGCGTCGGGGTCGGTCTTCGTGCACCGACGCGAGCAGGAGCAACTCGTCGAGGCCGCGGTCAACGGCTGGTCGGACCGATCGAGGACGATCGAGGTGGACTATGTCGGCGCATCCGCGGAGAATGGGTCGTCATGATCGAGATCAAAGTCCCCGAAGCCGGCGAGTCGATCACCGAGGGCGTGCTGCTCGAGTGGCACGTCGGTGACGGCGACCACGTTCGCGTCGACGACGAGCTGTTCGAGCTCGAGACCGACAAGATCACGATGACCGTCGTCGCCGAGGCGAGCGGTGCGGTCACGATCGACGTGCCCGCCGGCGAGAAGGTGTCGATGGGCCAGGTCGTCGGGCAGATCGACGAGACCGCGACGGCACCGGAGCCGGTCGCGGCATCCGTGGAAGCCGCGTCCCAGTCGACCGCCGACGCCCCCGCGAAGGCGAAGCCGGCTGCGGTCGAGTCCGGCCCGGTCGACAAGGCGCCGCCGAAGAGCCCGCCCCCGGCGCCCGAGTCGACGCCGGCGCCGAGCGAAAACGGCACCTCCGACGATCCGCTGTCGCCGTCGGTGCGACGACTCGTCGCCGAACACGGCATCGACCCGTCGGCGATCCACGGCACCGGACGGGGAGGGCGCGTGACCGCCGAGGACGTGATGAACTTCCTCGCGGGCGCGTCGCACGGTGGGGGCCGCGCGCCGGCGGCGTCGGCCGTCCGCGTCGCCGACGGACCGCGCGAGACCCGCGAGCGGATGAGCTCGCTGCGCAAGCGCATCGCCGAGCGCCTCGTCCACGCCCAGCAGACCGCTGCGATCCTGACGACGTTCAACGAGGCCGACATGAGCGCGGTGATGGACATGCGGTCGTCGTGGAAGGACGCGTTCGAGAAGAAGCACGGCGTACGGCTCGGCTTCATGTCGTTCTTCGTCAAGGCCACCGTCGAGGCGCTCAAGGCGGTGCCGGCGCTCAACGCGCGGATCGACGGCGACGAACTCGTGCAGAACCACTTCTACGACATCGGCGTCGCGGTCGGCACCGAGCACGGCCTCGTCGTGCCGGTCCTTCGCGATTGCGACGCGAAGTCCTTCGCCGAGATCGAACGCGACATCGGCGACTTCGCGACACGAGCGCGCAAGCGGAAGCTCGAGCTGAGCGAGCTCGAGGGCGGCTGCTTCACGATCTCCAACGGCGGCGTCTACGGATCGATGATGTCCACGCCGATCTTGAACCCGCCGCAGAGCGGCATCCTCGGCTTGCACGCGATCAAGAAGCGGCCGATCGAGGTGGATGGCGAGGTCGCGATTCGGCCGGTGATGTATCTCGCGATGAGCTACGACCACCGCGTGGTCGACGGCACCGAGGCGGTGACGTTCCTGAAGCGCATCAAGGACTGCATCGAAGACCCGAGCCGGCTCGTGCTGGACATCTGAGCCCGCGATGTTCGGGTTCCTGCGGATCGCGCGGCACCGTCTCGACGACGGGGACCGCGCGGCCTACCGGGCCCACTTCTGCGCGACGTGTCATGCGCTCCGCGACTTCGGCGGGCGGCCGGCGTCGCTGCTGACGAACTACGACGCGACCGCGTTCGCGCTCGTCGTCGGTGCGTTCGACGCCGGCGAACCCGCGCGTGCGCGATGCACGGCACTGCCGATCCGCCACGTCGACGTCCAGCCGCTCTCGGCCCCGGTCGCGCGCTTCACGGCCGCGTTCACGATCGCGCTCGCCGATGCGAAGCTCGAAGACGACGTCGCCGACGAGGGGCGTTGGTGGGCGCGCGTCGCACGCCGTGCACTCGGCGGACGGGTGACGCGGGCGCGCGATGCGCTCGATCGCGCCGGCTACGACGTCGCGCATCTCGATCGGCTCGGCGCGACGCAGCGCGCGATTGAGCGGAGCGGTTGCGGGGACCTCGGCGCCTTGTCCGCATCGACGGCCGCCGCGCTGGCAGCAGGGTTCGCGACCGGTGTGCGTCTGGCCGGTCGTCCCGACGCCGAACCGATCGCCGCGCGAATCGGATCCGCGCTGGCGCGCTACGTCTACGTCGTCGACGCACTCGAGGATCGCGCCGTGGATCGCCGTCGCGGCCGCTTCAACGCGATCGACGCCTCGATCGCCGTCGGCGGGACCGAGGCCGACGCGTTCGCGCTCGCGCGCGCCGAGCTCGCGACGCTGCGCGGCGGGATCGACGCGTTGCCGATCGGCCGATCGCGGCGGGTGCTGTCCGCGTTGCACGAGACGCTCGCGAGCCGCGTCGATCGGCGCGAACGCCACGGCGCGCCGTCGAGCGCCCGGTTCGCGACGCAGCGGGGCGACTGCGACTGTGCGTGTGCCGCCCCGGATTGCTGTGCCGATGGCGACGGATGCTCGTGTTGCGGCGACTGCTTCTGCGACTGCTGCTGGTGGAACCGCGAGCGCAAGAACAAGCGCGCCAACGGCTGAACGATCAGTCGGTGCGCTGGACGTTCGCCGCGTGGTGCAGGAACACCGCGGCGAGCTTCATCCCCAGCATCACGCCGAGCAGGCACGCCGCGCCGCAGATCCCCCACGCCACCCAGGCCGGAACCGCCGCGGCGCTCTGCGCGTCGACTTCGGCCGCGCTCTTGTAGGCGAGGGCGGCGGTGTCCGGGCGGTAGGTCGGGTCGAGGGCGCGCCGCGGCAGCCAGCCGGTGGCCAGCTGCGTGAACATCGCGACGCCGAAGCCGATCAGCCCCAGCGTCGCACTGAAGCCCCCGATGGCCAGCAGCCGGACGAGGTTCGATTCCCGCGTGTCGCTCATGCGGAAACCTGTAGTGCGCGGCTACGACGCAGTCGAGTCCGCGCGGTGGCGCGCGGTGATCGCGGCCGCATAGGCCACGACGACGACGATGCCGATCACGACCGCGACGCGCCCGGCGTTTGTCGTGCCCGCGCCCGACGACGCGAGGCCGAGCGTGTGTGCGAGCGCGCCGCCGACGAGGACGCCCATCGTCGTCGTGAACGCGTCCCCGTTGCCCTCGCCGGTCATCACGAGTTGGCGGACCGGGCAGCCGCCCGCGAACGCGGCGGTCAGGCCGACGAGCACGAGCGCGAGCACGTTCCACACGTGGTCGCCGTGCGCCGCCGGCTGGCCTGCGACACCGAGCGAGAAGTGGCCCGTGAGCATCGCGACCGCCGCGTAGCCGGCGGCGAGCAACGCGGTCGCGACGAGCATGCGCTTCGGTGCGAGGAACACCTGGCGCGCGCCGGACACGACGCAGAAGCCGGTCACCGACAGCACGGCGCCGACGGCCGTCGCGATGCCGAGCGATTGCAACCACGGCGCGTGGGCCGGGGGGCCGCCGACGCCCGGGCCCGGACCGACGAGCACGCCTCCGAGAAACAGCGCCGTGAGGCCGACGAAGAACGCCGGGCCGATCGCGCCGAGTGCCGCCGGGGCCGGGGTCGTGCGACCGATCGAGTAGCCGCGCTTCTCGAACCACACCGCGACGCCGACGCCGGGCACGAACCCGAGCAGCCCGATCATCGCGCTGACGTCGCCACCACCGATGCGCTGCATCATCCGGAACGGGCAGCCGAGAAACACGAGCGCGCCGATCGCCATGAACACGCCGAGGCCGAAGCGCGCGGCGGCGTAGCTGCCCGAGCGTGCGACGAAATTGCGGCGCGCGAGCGCGAGCACGAGCGCGCCCGCGACGACGCCCATCAACTCCGGGCGGAAGATCTTCGGTCCCTTGCTCGAGAAGAATCCGAGTGCGCCGCTCGCGTCGCGGAGGAAGCACGCACCGCACACGCCCATGTTGCCGGGGTTGCCGAGCGCGACGAGGGCCGCGCACGCGGCGCCGGCGGCCAGGACGAGGGCGAAGGCGAGCCAGGGGGATCCGTCGCGGCGGAGCATCATCGGCGGGGTCCTCTGCGAGATCGAGCGGGAAGGTGCCAAGGATGCCGAGCCCGAGCCGCGACGAAAAGGGGCGACGCCGCGTTTCCTTGTCACGGAAGTGTAACGCCTCGCGGCGGAGCCTGGCGCGTTCGGGGCGAGCGCGCTACCTTCTTTGATGGACGTCTCACGGGTGCGGCCGATGCCTGCTGGCCGCGCGAGACGCCGGTACCGGCGATGGTCGTTCGGTATCCACGGATTGACCGCCGCGATTCCCCATCGCGACGGTGAACTCTCGGAGTCGGTCGGCTCCGTCGGTGCGGGCAATTGCCGAGAACCAAACACCATGCGCAAGTCCGTCTTTCCGTACGCCGCGGCGCTGGTCGCGGCCGCGTTCGCACTCGTCGCGTGCGAGACCAAGACCAACAACTCGAGCGCGAAAGTCTCGAACGACGACACGACGATGAACGAGACCCCGCCGTCGCGGGCGTTCAATTTCACCTACGAGGTGACGGTGCCCGTTCCCGAGGGCACGAGCGAGCTCGCCGTGTGGATCCCGCTGCCGCAGGACGATCCCCGCGTGCAAAAGGTCGACAACCTGACGATCAACATCCCCGGCCACCGCGTCACGACCGACCCGATCTACGGCAATCCGATGGCCTACGTGCAGGTCGCGAACCCGAGCGGGCCGATGAAGATGTCGTGGTCGGCCGACATCACGCGTTGGGAGGATCGTGGGCAGGGCACGCTGCCGATGAACGCGCACTACCTCAAGGCGAACTCGAAGATCCCGGTCGACGGCAAGGCGCTCGCGATGGCGCGCGACCTCGGGGCGCTCGACGACTCGACGCCGCTCGAGAAGCGTGCCAAGGCGATCTACGACGACGTGCTCAACGGCATGGAATACAACAAGAAGGTGCCGGGCTACGGCGCGGGCGACTTCGAGCGCGCCGTGACCGTGTGCAAGGGCAACTGCACCGACTTCCACGCGCGCTTCATCGGCATCGGCCGCGCCGCGAAGATCCCGGTGCGGTTCACGATGGGCATCCCGATGAAGGCCGGCAAGACGAGCTACAACAGCTACCACTGCTGGGCGCACTGGCATGACGGCTCGAACTGGCGCCCGGTCGACATCTCCGAGGCCGACAAGGTCGCCGACAAGGATCCGGCGAAGGCCGAGTGGTTCTTCGGCCACCTCGGCGAGAGCCGCGTCGCGCTGACGTTCGGTCGCGACATCACGCTCGCGCCGCCGCAGAAGGGCGAGAAGCTCAACTACTTCGTCTTCCCGTACGCCGAAGCGGACGGCAAGCCGGTCAAGATGGGCAAGTCCGACTGGGAGTTCCGCTGGTCCGACCTGTAAGACCGCCGATTCCTGCCACGAGACGCCGACCCGGGATCGCCTGATCCCGGGTCGCGTTCATTCCGCAGCCAACGCGGCCTCGATGCGGTCGAGGATCGCGGTGAGGCGTTCGACCGCGGCGGCGATCTTGTCGAGTTCGCGGGCGGCGATCGTCGCGTCGCGTCGGCCGATCGCGTGGTGCAAACCGGGGAGCAGCCACGCCGCGTAGCCGGAGTTCTCGTCGGTCGCGGCGTAGAGGTTGCGATACCACGGGCGTTCGGGAAGCCCCCGCGGGTCGATCCACGCGCGCTCCCAGTCGATCAGGCACCGGTTGAGCGTCGCGACGGTCTTCGGCGCCAGCTTGCCCGCGGCGACGCCGACGCGCATGCGCCGATACGCGTCACGCATCCGTCGCTCGAGCTTGACCGTGCGTCCCGAGACGTCGGCGGCTTCGGCGCCGTGGCCCGTCTTCGGACCGAGCGTCGTCAACTCGAAGCGCAACTGCGCGAGGATGCGGTGGGGCTCGTACGGCAGCAGGGGCGCGTTCGCGAGCCGCGCGGCGAGCACGTTGACGACCTTCGTCAGCATCGTCGCCCCGTCGTAGTTTCCGACGACCTTTCGATACCACGCGAGGTTGTCGTAGATCGAGTGATACGACACCCCGCGTGCGCCGCCGACGCCGATGCCGGCCGACGGCACACCGACGTGACAGTAGAAGCCGACGTGATCGCTGCCGCCGCCCAGGCTGCCCATGCGCGGCAGTCCGGGTGCGGTCGCGTCGGCGCCACCGGCGGACCAGACGTCGAACACGGTTCGGTCGGTCGTGCCGACCTGCGCGACCGCCCGCGTCGCATCCGCGATGATCGCGCGCAACGCCGGTGCGGCCGCGCCGCGAAACTGCGTGCCCATCGCGGCCATGTCGAGGTTCACGTAGGCGATGCCGTCGCGCGCGAGCGCCTCGCGGTTGGCCTCGACCCACTCGGTGCTGCCGATGATGCCCGGCTCCTCGGCCGCCCACGCGGCGAAGACGATCGTGCGCGCCGGTCGTTCGCCGCGCTTGGCCATCTCGCCGAGCGCGCGCGCCGCTTCGAGCATCACGATCATGCCCGCCATCGGATCGCCGGCGCCGTAGCCCCACGCGTCGTGGTGACAGCCGAACACGATCGTCTGTTCGGGGTGGGTCGAGCCGGGCAGGCGCGCGATGACGTTCGCGGTCGGCCGCACCGCGCGTTCTTGCTCGACCATCAGTCGCACCTTCAGGTCGGCGCCGCCGGTGAGTCGGTAGGCGAGCGGCAAGCCGCCCTGCCAGCCGCTGGGCACGCCCTTGCCGCGCATCCGCTTCATGATTTCGTGCGCGGCCGCCCAGCCGATCGGCTGCACCGGAATCTTCGGCAGCGCGACGTCCTTCGGATCGAGACGGTCCGCGTCTTTCGTCGCGGGACGAAACGGCGTCAACGGATCGCCGGGATAGGGGAGTGTCAGCACCGAGCCGCGCTGGATCTGCGACGGGTTGGCGAACCCGCCCTCGGGATACATGATGCCGCGCGCGTAGCCGCTGTCCGCGGGGTCGGTGTAGATGATGAGCCCGGCGGCACCGGCCGCTTCCGCGAACTTCGCCTTGAAGCCGCGGTAGTTGCGCCCGTAGCGCGCGATCACGATCTTGCCGGTGCAATCGATGCCGTGGGCGCGCAGCTTCGCGAAGTCGGCGGGGGTCCCGTAGTTCGCGTAGACGACCTCCGCGGTGACGTCGCCGGACGCGGCGAACGCGTTGTGTCCCGGCAGCAGGGCCGGGTCGCGGCTGAAGCGGTCCTCGTCGAGCGGCCGTTCGCGCAGCGGCAGCGACATCGAACCGTCCGCGGTGACGATCTCGATCGACGCGTTGACGAAGCGGGGCAGGTAGACCCAGATCGGATGGCGCTCGACGTCGAGGCCGGCCTCGCGGAACAGCGTCTCGAGGATCGCGATCGTCTCGCGGTCGCCGTCGCTTCCCGCCTCGTGCGCGATCGATGCGACGCGTTCGTGGTAGCGGGCGATGCGGGCCGCGTCGGGGATCGCGTTGAGCGCGCGTTCGTAGGCAAGCTGGCGCTTGCGGGTCTCCGCGGGCCAATACGTGATGCCGTCGACCGGTCGTTGGGTCGCGGCGGTCGATGCGATCGCGGCGAGGAGCGCGGCCAGGGCCGTCGCGAGCACTCGGGTCATTCTCGGGGGTCTCCGAAGCGGGGGAAGGGGTCCAGGCTATGCGGTCGCTTCCGCGCTCGCAAGTCCGCGGACGCTCAGCCGACGAGTGCGACGATCAGCCGGCGTGGCCCGTGCGCACCGAGTACGAGTCGCTTCTCGATGTCGGCGGTTCGACTCGGGCCGGTGACGAGGAGCCACTCTCGGGCGTCGGCGTCGCGGGCCGCGAGCGCGTCCGCGAGGTCGGCGTGGAGTGCCGCGCGGGGGAGCACGACGACGTGCGTGCGCGGGAGTGCCGCGAGGAGCGGGTCGGGCAGCGTCGCCGGATCGAGCCCGATCGTGCCCGTCTCGGCGACGCCGAACCGCGCGCGCGTGATCGCGGCGTCGGCCAGCGCGGTCGCGTCGCGGTCGCAGCCCCGCGTGACGACCGCGCCGGCGCGCGCCGCGGCTTCGGCGAAGCGATCGAGCGCGGGATCGGCCGGCACGACGACGCGAGTGCCGTCGCCGAGACGTGCTGCGACGTCGACCGCGGCCGCCGCGGGATCCCGTTCGGAGACGACCTCGGCCGCGACGGCCGTCGCCGCGGCGACGAACCGCGCGTCGAGGGGGTGCGGCCCGTCGGCATCGGGCGACATCGCGTGCAGGGCTGGCGTCGTCGCGTGATGGGTCGGGGCATCGGCGGTCGTCGAGGACTCCCGCGCCCACGCTCGGGCGAAACCACCCGCGACCGGCCGGGGCGACGACCGGTCGCGCTGCCATCGCGACCACGGGAGCGCGGCGGCGACCAACCGGGAGGCGAGCGCGAACGCGCGCGGCCGGCGGGCGGCGGCGGCGAACGCCCGCATCGCCGCGCGCTTGGGGCCGACGCGACCGCGCGCGTTCGCCTCGGCGCGCAGCCGCAGCAGGTGGTGCGGTAGGTCGATCGCGACCGGACACGCGTCGCGGCACGCGCCGCACAACGTCGACGCGAACGGCAACGCGTCGAGGCCCGCACGATCGGGCTCCAGTGTCTGGGCGATCGTCGCGCCGATCGGCCCGCCGTAGACGCTGCCGTAGCCGGCGCCGCCGATCCGCCGGTAGACCGGGCACGCGTTCTGGCACGCGCCGCATCGGATGCAGTGCAGCAACTCGCGCGCTTCGGGACGAGCCGCGAGCGAGCGTCGGCCGTTGTCGACGAGCACGACGTGCATCGCGCCGTCTGGGCGAACCGGCGGACCGCCGATCCATCGGACGTAGCTCGTGATGCGCTGCCCCGTCGCCGAGCCGCACAGCAACCGCAGGAACAGGGGCAGTGAGGCGAGGTCGGGCAACAACCGTTCGATGCCGATCACCGCGACGTGGACCCGCGGCGCGGCCGCGCTCAGCAGCGCGTTGCCCTCGTTTTCGACGACGACGACGCCGCCGGAATCGACGATGCCGAAGTTGGCGCCGGTGATCCCGATGTCCGCGCGAAGAAAGCGCTCGCGCAGCACGCGGCGCGCGTGCGCGGCGAGGGTCTCGGCATCGGCGGTGAAGTCGATGCCGAGGCGCGCGGCGAACAGGTGACCGACGTCGTCGGCGCGCAGGTGGATCGCGGGTGCGGTCAGGTGGGTCGGGCGTTCGCCGCGGAGTTGCACGATGAATGCGCCGAGATCGGTCTCGACCGTGTCCACGCCCGCGGCTGCGAGTGCGCGGGCGACGCCGATCTCCTCGCCGACGATCGTCTTCGCCTTGACCGCCGTGCGCGCGCCGGCGTCGCGGGCGATGGCTTCGATGGTCGCGCGCGCGTCGGCCGCGTCGGCGGTGTGATGCACCTCGATGCCGTTGTCGGCGCACGCATCGGCGAACGCGTCGACGAGCGGATCGAGGTGTTCGACGACCTCGCGGCGGATCGCCTGTGCCCGGCGTCGCATCGCCTCCCACTCGCCGGTCGCCTCGCGCAGCGCGTCGTGCTTCGCGCACGTCGCGCGGGTGGCGCGGCCGACCGCGTCGGCGGCGGCGTGATCGTCGAGCGCGCGGTCGAGTCGTCGGCGCAGGGAGCGGAGGTCGGGCATCGTGCCCGATGATAGCAGGCCCGCGTTCGGGCTTGCCTGGCCGAGCAGATGGGCTAAGACGTTTCCCGACGGAAGCAATCGAGGGGCGCTCGCCGGATGGATGACCCGGCGGCGCCCCTTCCCTTGCGCGGAGCCCCCGGGGTCACCCCGATCGATCCCCTGCGGTCGACCTTCCTTCCGGGCTCGCGCGGATGGCCGCACCACGCTTGGAGAACGCCATGCCCACGCGGAGCGAAACCGACTCCCTCGGTGTCGTCGAGGTCGACGCGTCGCGCTACTGGGGCGCTCAGACGCAGCGCTCGCTGCAGAACTTCAAGATCGGCGGCGAGCGCATGCCGAAGCCGCTCGTCCGCGCGCTCGGGATCGTCAAGCGGGCCGCCGCCGAAGTGAATCGCGATCTCGGGAAGCTCGATGCGGCCCAGTGCGAGCGCATCGTCACTGCGGCCGACGAGGTGATCGCCGGCAAACTCGACGACCACTTCCCGCTCGTCGTGTGGCAGACGGGGTCCGGCACGCAGACGAACATGAACGCGAACGAGGTCATCGCGAACCGCGCGATCGAGCTTGCCGGCGGGGAGATGGGCTCGAAGACGCCCGTGCACCCCAACGACGACGTGAACATGTCGCAGTCGTCCAACGACGTCTTTCCGACCGCGATGCACGTCGCGTGCGCGAGCGAGGTGATCGGCGCATTGGTTCCGGCGCTCGCCGGGTTGCGCGACGCGCTCGACGCAAAGGCGACCGCGTTCGCGTCGACGATCAAGATCGGTCGCACGCACCTGCAGGATGCGACGCCGCTCACGCTCGGGCAGGAGTTCTCCGGCTACACGACGATGGTCGCGAACGCGATCCGCCGGGTCGAGGGTGCGTTGCCGGCGGTGCAGGAACTCGCGCTCGGCGGAACGGCCGTCGGCACCGGGCTCAACACGCACCCGGAATACGCGACGCGCGTCGCGGCGGCGATCGCGCGCATCAGCGGGATCGACTTCGTGACGGCGCCGAACAAGTTCGAGGCACTCGCGACGAAGGACGCGCTGGTCGAGCTGAGCGGGACGCTGCGCTCGGTCGCGATGTCTCTATTCAAGATCGCGAACGACATCCGCCTCCTCGGCAGCGGACCGCGGTGCGGGATCGGCGAACTGAAGCTGCCGGCCAACGAGCCGGGGTCGAGCATCATGCCCGGCAAGGTCAACCCGACGCAGTGTGAAGCGTTGACGATGGTCTGCACGCAAGTGCTCGGCAACGACGTGACGGTCGGTTTCGCGGGCAGCCAGGGCCATTTCGAGTTGAACGTCTTCAAGCCGGTCATCGTTTACAACGTGCTGCAGAGCGTCCGGTTGCTCGCGGATGCCGCACAGAGCTTCACCGAGAAGTGCGTCGTCGGCATCGAGCCGAACGACCGGCGAATCGCCGAGAATCTTCACAATTCGCTGATGCTCGTCACCGCACTGAACCAGCACATCGGTTACGATAAAGCAGCACAAGTGGCCAAGAAGGCGTACGCCGAGGAGACGACGCTGAAGGCCGCTGCGGAAGCGCTGGGCTTCCTGACGGTGGAAGAGTTCGATCGACTCGTTCGTCCGGAGAACATGATCGGCGGATGAGTCGCGCCCGCGCGAGCGGGATACCGGGGACGTCGTCGATGAATCACGCCCGACGGTCCGGTCCGTTGCGCGAGCGCGCGGCGTGCACCGTGATTGCGCTCGCGATCGCCGCGTCGCTGTTGGGCACGTCGATGACGCACCGTTCGGTCGGGGCGCAGTCGCACGTCGCGATCCCGCTGGACACGCTCCACGGTCTTCAGGGCCACACCGGACCGCTCGGATCGGTGCCGTCGAACGCGTTCGACGAAGCGCGCACCCAGTTCCGGATCCCCGCGCGCTACCTGCCGCCGGCGTCCGACGACATTCTGTCGATCGAGGTGGGTGCGCAACTGCCGGGGTGGGTGCACTACCGCTCGCTCGACGTGATCGTCGGGCACGCCGCGTCCCCGCCGCCCCGTTCCCGCTTCGCGTCGAACCTCGTCGACGCCACCGTCGTCGTGTCGCTGCGCACGAAGTCGATCAACTACGGTCCCAGTGGCTGGACGCGGCTGCTCTTCACGACGGCGTTTCGCTACCGTGGCTACGGCGACATCGTCGTCGAGATCCAAAAGGTCCTCGATCCGTCGCAAGTGCGCAACGCGGTGTCGCACCAAACGGTCTACGCGCCGAAGCGCGCCGATCTGCCCCCGACGGTCGCGTCGGTCGGCATGACCGGGTCGGGCGCGGCCGGCGCGACCCGCGGCACGTTGCAGGCCACCGGCACGCGCCTGATGATGCGGTTGCGCTTTCGCAATTCGCCGTCGCTCGTCATCGAAGGAGCGCAGGCCACGCCGACCCGCGACACGTTTCGCCTCGGCACCAACGCGTTGTTCTCGGTCCACGCCCGCCGCGGCGACCAGTTCGTCCTGTTCGTCGACAACGCGATCGAGCCCGCGGGCGTGCCGATCCCCGGCATCAACGGTGTGATGTATCTGCGTCGCCCGTTGCCGTGGCTCGGCGGACCCGTCGATTCGGTCGGCGTCGGACGGGCGACCTTGTGGATCCCGCCGCTGCCGCTGCTCGTCGGGGTTCCGTTCGTGTTCCAGTCGGTGCGCCTCGGCACGACCAACGACTTCACGAACGTCGTCGACGCGATCGTCGCTCCGTGAATCGGGCGGTGGTCGCTCTCGCGCTGCTCGTGGCGGGCTGGCTGCTCACCGGGTGCGCGGCGGTCGATCCGACGTCCGGTCGCGGTGCCGTTCGCTTCATGGCGGGTGCGAGTCATCCCGTCGGAGACCTCGAGGATGCCGGCTACGAGGACCCGTGGTTCACGATCTCCGGCAGTTCGGTGCTGCCCCTCCGGGATCACGTGAGCGGCGGCGGGGTCATCGACTACGGGACGACGCGCAGCGAGTCGATGAGCGTGCCCGGAGGGCAGTCCCGCGCGCGGCTCGACATGCTCGCGATCTCGGGACTGATGTGGCTGCACACGACCGAGAAGGACGTCGTCGACAGCGGCGTCCCGAACCTCCGCGTCGGAGCCGGCCCGCGCTTCGCCTGGGCGTGGGAGGAGGACTCCGAGATCAAGCTCCTCAGCGCCGGCGAGGACGACTGGGACTTCGGCATCGGTGTGATCGCCGAAGCCGGCGCCGAACTTCCGCTCGGTGACCGCTTCATGGTCTCCGTCGCCGCGCGCTACACGTGGACGACCTACCGCAAGTGGGACGCCGACCTGGCGGCACTCACGGCCGTCGCCGGCATCGCGATCCGCTTCTGATGCGCGAGCGCCCCAATGGCGCTCGCGCATCAACGACGAAGCCGTCTCAGAACGTGAAGCCGATGCCGAGGCTGTAGACGAAGCTGCCGTCCTCGAACGCGTCGCCGGCCTGGTCCGTGTCCTCGAAGAAGAACTGGTATTCGGCCATCGCGAAGATGAACACGTCTTGCTTCGCGAAGATCTTGACGCCGGCTTCGGGTGCCGCGGCCATCGTCTCCTTGACGGTGTCGCCGTAGACCCAGCCGAAGTTCGCGCCGATGAACGGCTTCACCACCGGGAGCGGCAGGTGGAAGTCGATCGCCGCTCGCGTCGAGCCGTTCCAGTCGGAGTCGCCGGCATCGATGAACGCGACGTTCTGTCGGATCGCGAGTTCGACGACGTCGCCGAGGTAGTAACCGATGCTGCCGCCGCCGCTGAACGCGCCGGCGTCGAAGTCCTGGTTGCTCACGCCGCTGCCGAACAGCGTCAGTTCCCAGTTGCCGGTTCGGTCGGGCCGGCGGCCGTCGTCACGAGCCTCGCCCTCGTCCGACGACTTGCGCGCGGGGGCGAGCGCCGACGGCGAGATCGCGAGTGCGGACGGGTGCGCCATCGGCGCCGGGGTCGTCGTCGGAGCCGGGGCTACCGGTTCCATCGGCGCGATCGGCTCCGCGATCGGCGTCGGATCCGACGCTTCGGCGAGGAGTTGATCGTACGCCTCCGACCGACTCGTCGCCGAACAGGCCACGGGCGTGGCGGTTGCGAGGCACAGCAACAGAACGCGGGTTCGATGCAATGACATTGTCCGTTTCTCCTACTCGTGAACTCCCCAGCCTGCATTTACACCGCCGACGAGCGTATCGAATCGGGAACGGATCCGCCAGTCAATCCGCGAGCGCGTCGCGGAACAGGGCGTCGAGGGCGGCGCGGTCGGGGCGCGTGACCGCGAGGCTCGAGCCCGACAGTCTGATAAGGGCGCAGGGAGAAAGGCCTTTCTCCCCGCTCCCTTGCGGTGAGCGCAGCGGCCCGTCGTCGGCACGCGCGAGTTCGTTCGCGATGAACGTCGACAGCGTCTCGTCCCGCGGGCCGACGTCCTGCTCGCGACCGGCGGTCTTTCGCGCGAGCAGTGCATCGATCGCGCGCCGGACCCGAGCGTCGTCGACGGTGCGTTCGACGAGGGTCGCGAACGGTGTCGGCACCGGGCCGAGGCCGGCTTCGAGCCAACGCACCGCGAGAAGCGGCCGCAGCACGTAGAGGTATTTCTTCCAGCGCACGGTCGGCCCGCGCAGGAAGTCCCGGTCGTTGCCGCGCGCCATCGACAGGTAGTGATACCGTTGGGCGCGCGGCGAATAGGCGGTCGGCGCCAGGGCGCGAAGTCGATCGGCGATCGGGCCGCGTTCCCGATAGACGATCGGCGAGCCGAGCCACTCGTTGAGCGGCGGATTGGACTTCGCGAACAGCCGCAGCGCTTTGGGGAGGTCCCAGCCGCCGATGTCGTAGACGCCCTCGATCGGAATCTCGATGACGTCGCGTCGCGTCGCGATGTCGATCGACAGGTAGTGGTCGCGCGGGTGGACGTAGAGAAAGCGCACGTCGTAGTCGCTGTCCGTCGACGCGAAGCCCCATGCGCGGCTGCCGGATTCGCACGCATAGAGGATCGTGACGGCCTCCGCGCGCTCGATCGCGTCGAGGCGGCGGTCGATCTCGCTGCGGACGTCGTCGGGGATCTCGGAGGGCTGCATCCGAACAGCATGCCACGGCGCCGTCGCGCCGGGGAGGCCTTGTCGATGCCCGGCCGGTCGACTACCTTGCCCCCGAATTCGACCCACGAACACAGGGAGCGCGTCCGATGGCCAACCCCAAGGTCTACTTCGACATCTCGATCGGCGGCGAGGCGGCCGGTCGCATCACGATGGAACTCGCGGCGGACGTCGTGCCGAAGACGGCGGAGAACTTCCGCGCGCTGTGCACCGGCGAAAAGGGCTTCGGCTACAAGGGGAGCTCGTTTCACCGCGTGATTCCGAGCTTCATGTGCCAGGGCGGCGACTTCACGAACCACAACGGCACCGGCGGGAAGTCGATCTACGGCGAGAAGTTCGAGGACGAGAACTTCATGCTGACCCACACCGGCAAGGGCGTGCTGTCGATGGCCAACGCCGGGCCGAACACCAACGGCAGCCAGTTCTTCCTCTGCACGACCGAGACCCCGTGGCTCGACGGCAAGCACGTCGTCTTCGGCAACGTCACCGACGGGCTCGACGTGCTCGACAAGATCGAGGCGGTCGGCTCCCAGAGCGGTGCGACGAGCGCCAAGGTGGTCGTCGAGGACTCGGGCGAGCTGTAGGCGCCAAAACGGCTGTTTCGGCCCGTTTCGGACCCGTTTCCGGCCCTGGCGCACCCGGTCGACGGGGGTTGAAGCACGACGAAGAGGTCCTATCCTTCTCCGTGCTCACGGTCCGTGGGTACACCATCCACGATGCGCGCGCCACCAACGCGCGCGGCCGGTGCAACCCCCTGACGCACAAGTGTTTGGACCGACCTCCAAGCACGCGACATGGCCCCGGGGCGCACGGCCGACGATCGCGAGAGGACCCTATCGGCATGCCAATCAAGAAGGTCGGGCACTACACCGTCGAGTACATGCAGATCCTCGATGAGAAGGGGAAGCTCGACAAGGCGTTGGAGCCCGAGATCCCGGACGATCGACTGCTCGATCTGTACCGGCACATGGCGACCGCCCGCGACAGCGACAACCGCATGCTCGCGCTGCAGCGTCAGGGGCGCATCGGGACGTTCCCGCTCTGCACCGGCCAGGAGGCGCCGGCGTGCGGCGCGGCACTCGCGATGCGCGACGACGACTGGCTCGTCGCGTCCTACCGCGAGCGCGGCGCGCGCATGATGCGCGGCGAGCCGCCGACGCAGGACTACCTCTACCACAACGGTTGGGAAGAGGGCAGCGCGCTCGCCGAGCCCAAGTCGATGCTGCGCACCGCGCCGATCGCGATCATCCTCGGCTCGCAGTTGCTGCACGCGGTCGGCATCGCCTACGCGATGAAGCTCCGCGGCGAGAAGGACACCGCGGTCGTCACGTTCTGCGGCGACGGCGCGACCTCGCAGGGCGACGTCCACGAAGCGATGAACTTCGCGACCGTGTGGAACGTGCCGGTCGTGTTCGTCGTGCAGAACAACCAGTGGGCGATCTCGCACCCGCGCGACAAGCAGATGAAGTGCAAGACGATCGCGCAGCGCGCGATCGCCTACGAGATGCCGGGCCTGCAGATCGACGGCAACGACGCGCTCGCTTGCTACAAGGCGATCTCGGACGCCCTCGAGCGCGCCCGCGCCGGCGAAGGCCCCAGCCTGATCGAGGCGGTCACGTATCGCCTGCTGATGCACACCACTGCGGACGACCCGAAGAAGTATCGGTCGAAGGAAGAAGAGGATTCGTGGTGGGCGAAGGATCCGCTCATTCGATTCCGCGACTACCTGAAGAAGAAGAAGCTGCTCGACGACGCGAAGATCAAAGCGATCGACGCCGAGATTCACGCGGAGGTGAAGCAGCACGTCGCCGACTTCGAGGCGATGGGGGGCTTCAAGATGGACGCGCCGTTCGACCACGTGTTCGGCACGAAGCACGCCCTGATCGACCGGCAACGCGCGATGTTCCTCGCGGACTTGAACCGGGCGCAAGCGGCGGACCAGGTGGCGGAGACGGCCCATGCCTAAGATGAACATGGTGCAGGCGATCAATCTCGCCATGATGCAGGAGATGGCCAGCGACGAGACCGTCGTCGTGCTGGGCGAGGACGTCGGCGTCAACGAAGGCGTCTTCCGCGTCACCGCCGGTCTCCACAACGCGTACGGCGCCGATCGCGTGATCGACACGCCGCTCGCGGAGTCGGCGATCATGGGCACCGCGATCGGGATGAGCATGGGCGGCCTGAAGCCCGTCGCCGAGATGCAGTTCTCCGGCTTCTCCTACCTCGCGTTCCCGCAGCTCGAGGGGCACGCGAGCCGAATGCGTGCGCGCACGCAGGGCATCTTCACGTGCCCGCTCGTCGTGCGCATGCCCTACGGTGGCGGTGTTCGTGCGCTCGAGCACCACTCCGAGAGCCGCGAGGCGACCTACGCGCACATCCCGGGGCTCAAGGTCCTCACGCCGTCGACGCCGCGGAACGCGCGTGCGCTGCTCGTCGCCGCGATCCGCGACCCGGACCCGGTCATCTACATGGAGCCGAAGCGCGTCTATCGCGCCTACAAGGAGGAGGTCCCCGACGAAGAGGAAGTCCTCCCGATCGGCCAGGCGTCGATCGCCCGCAAGGGCGACGCGCTGACGGTCGTGACGTGGGGTGCGATGCTGCACCCGACGCTCGCGGCGGTCGACGCGGTCCAGGAAGCGCGCGGCATCGAGATCGAGGTCGTCGACCTGTTGACGATTTCGCCGATGGATGCCGACTCGTTCGTCGAGTCCGTCAAGAAGACCGGCCGCGCGGTCGTCGTGCAGGAGGCGCCGCGCAGCTTCAGCGTCAGCGCGGAGGTCATCGCGCACATCAACGACGACGCGCTGATGTATCTCGAGGCACCGATCAAGCGCATCACGCACTACGACGTGCCGACCCCATTCTTCGGGCGGGAAAACTACTACATCCCGAGCGAGGACCGCATCCGCTGGGCGATCGAAGAGACGCTCGACTTCAACTGATCCGGAGAAGACGATGTTCGAGTTCAAGCTTCCCGACCTCGGCGAGGGCGTTCACGAAGGTGAGCTGCTGAAGTGGTACGTGAAGGAAGGCGACGTCATCAACGAGGATGACCCGCTCCTCGACGTCGAGACCGACAAGGCGGCCGTGACGATCCCGTCGCCGCGTTCGGGCACCGTCACGCAGGCCAACGGCAAGGTCGGTGACGTGCTCCAGGTCGGCAACGTCATCGTCGTGATCGACGACGGTTCCGGCGGCGGCGGTGCGGCCTCGACGGACGCGAAGGCGCCGGCCGAGGCACCCGCACCGGTGGCTGCGGCGACTGCCGCGCCGACGCCCGCCGCGCCGACGTCCGGCGCGACCGGTGCCGGCGCCAACGGCGCCGAGGCGGCACCGCCGCGCGTCGGAGGCGGCCCGGTCCCGGCTGCGCCGGCGACGCGTCGACTGGCGCGCGAACTCGGGATCGAACTCGGCCAGGTGCGCCCGTCGGGGCCCGGTGGCCGCGTGACGATCGACGACGTGAAGGCGTTCGCCGACGGCGGCGCGGGCTTCGGCTCGCACCTGCTCGACGACGGCGACGCCGAGCCGTTCGAGATGCCGTCCGGCGGTGGCGCGGGCGTGCCGCTGCTCGAACTCGAGCCGATGCCCGACTTCGCCGAGTTCGGCCCGGTCGACGTCGAGCCGCTGCGCAGCATCCGGCGCAAGATCGCGAAGAAGATGGTCACGTCGATGGTGGTCGTGCCGCACGTCTGCCACATGGACGAGGCCGACGTCACCGACCTGGAGATCGCGCGCAAGCGTCAGAAGGCGAAGCTCGGCGACGACGCGCGCCTGACGATGCTCGGCTTCATCTTCAAGGCCGTCGCGGCGTGCCTGAAGAACTACCCGTCGTTCAACGCGAGCCTCGACCCGTTCAAGGGTCAGTTGATCTACAAGAAGTACTACAACATCGGGTTCGCGGCCGACACGCCGAAGGGGCTGATGGTGCCGGTCGTGCACGGCGTCGACGGGATGACGATGCTCGACATCTCGCAGTCGATCTACGACCTCGCGACCCAGGCGCGCGACGGGACGATCGCCGCCGACGCGTTCAAGGGCGGCACGTTCACGATCACGAACATCGGCAGCCTTGGCGGCACCGGCCTGATCCCGACGATCAACTACCCCGAGGTCGCGATCCTCGGGATGGGCAAGCTGCAAGAGAAGCCGGTCGTGCGCGACGGCGAGATCGTCGTGCGCAAGATGCTCCCGCTGACGCTCGCGTTCGACCATCGCATTGCGGACGGTGCGGACGCGGCGCGGTTCATGAACGACTTGGTCGACATGCTCGCCGATCCGATGGCGTTCGTGATGCGGCTCTAATCGAACGAACGGAGATTCCCTACCATGGTGATGGGTAGCTTGCGCCAGAAGGCCGACGTCGTCGTGATCGGCGCCGGTCCGGGCGGATACGTGGCGGCGCTGCGCGCGGCCGATCTCGGCAAGGAGGTCATCCTCGTCGAGGCGCGCGAGCAGCGCGGTGGCGTCTGTCTGATCGAAGGCTGCATCCCGTCGAAGGCGCTGATCCATGCGAGCGAGCTGCTCGAGGAGACGAAGTCGGCGAAGAAGATGGGGCTCACCTTCAAGGCCGACGTCGACGTCGACCAGCTCCGCAAGTGGAAGGGGCAGGTCGTCTCGGGCCTGACGAAGGGCATCGACGGGCTGCTGTCCAAGCGCGGCGTCGAGGTCGTCACCGGCTACGCACGCTTCGAGAACTCGAAGAGCCTCGCGATCGAGGGCTCCGACGTCGCCGGCATCGACTTCAAGCACTGCATCATCGCGACCGGTTCGCGCCCGATCCACTTGCCGTTCACCGAAGACAAGGGTTGCTGGACCTCGAAGGAGGCGCTCGATCTGCCGAAGATTCCGAAGCGCTTGCTCGTGATCGGCGGCGGCTACATCGGCCTGGAACTCGGCTTCGTCTATGCCGGGCTCGGCTCGAAGGTCGTGTGCGTCGAGTTCCTCGACCGCGTGCTGGCCGGCGCGGACCGCGACCTGTCGGACGTCGTCAAGAAGTCCGCGCAGAAGCGCTTCGAGAAGCTGATGCTGTCTTCGAAGGTCACCGCGGTCGAGAAGAAGGGCGACGACTTCGAGGTCACGATCGAGACCGACGGCAAGGCCACCACCGAGACGTTCGACGCGGTGTTTGTCGCGGTCGGGCGCAAGCCCAACACCGAAGACCTCGGCCTCGGCAAGACGAAGGTCGAGGTCGACGATCGCGGCCTGATCGTCACCGACGAACAGTGCCGGACCGCCGACCCGAACATCTTCGCGATCGGTGACATCACGCACGGTCCGCAGCTCGCCCACAAGGCGAGCCGCGAGGCGAAGGTCGCGACCGAGACGATCGCCGGGCACAACGCGGCATTCGACAACCGCGCGATTCCGGCCGTCGTCTTCACGCACCCCGAACTCGCGTGGACCGGAATCACCGAGGAGGAGGCGAAGGAGCAGGGCAAGAACGTCCGCACCGGCGTCTTCCCGTTCGCCGCCCTCGGGCGCGCGAAGACGCTCGGCAACGCCGAGGGGATGGTCAAGGTGATCGTCGACGCCGAGAGCGAGCTGGTGCTCGGTGTCGGGATCGTCGGGCCGAGCGCGTCGGACCTGATCGCCGAGGCGACCCTCGCGATCGAGATGGGCGCGGTCCTCGAGGACCTGATGGTCACGATCCACCCGCACCCGACGCTGTCGGAGTCGATCATGGAGGCCGCCGAGGTCGCCGGAGACGCCTGCGTGCACCTGCCGAAGCCGAAGAAGAAGGCCGACGCCAAGGCCTGACCCGTCTCGGGACGAGTCGGATCGACTCGTCCAAATCCCGATCCGTTGACGCGTATCCTCCCTTTCCGTACCCTGACAGAGGTGGGCGTGCGAACCGCATGCCCGCCTGGTTTCGGGCCGCAGAGAGAGATATCATGCGAATCACGATCGCCGTCCTCGTGCTGTGCGCGGGGACCGTCGGCGCGCAAATGCCGCTGCCGGCATTCGGGAGCACCTTCACGTCCGCGTCGCTCACCCGCGGTCTCTGGTTTCAAACGCCGGTCGGGTTCACGATCACCGGGCTGCGCGTGCCGGACGAGTCGAACCACGGCTTGCAGAACGTCGCGGTCTATCAACTCGCCGGTCAGCCGCCGGCCTATCCGGCCACCGCGCAGGGCGGGATCCGCTTCTACCAGGGCGGTGTCGCGAGCAGCCTGGTCATCCCCGCGAACATCTCGTTCAACCCGAACGACTGGGTCGGGGTCCTGGGCGCGTGCGGCGACTCGACGACGATGCGCAACTCGTACGCGCTGCCGACCGGCCCGTTTCAGAGTTCGATCCTCGGGCAGCCCGTCACGCTCACTCGGTTCATCACGCAGACGAACATCGTGACGAACCAGGGCGTCGCAGCCTACTCGGAGTCGCCGACCGGCCAGATCGGTCGCGTCGAGATCTGGGTCAACGGCGTGACGATTCAGGGCGCGGGCGCCGGCACGCCGGGCAGCGCGATGAACTTCGGGCTCAGCGCCCCGAACGACGCCGGGCTTCCCTATCAGGTCGCGACGTCGCTCGGGACCGGGCCGACGCCGATCGGGCAGCGGTCGCTCGGCCTCACGCTCGACTCGCTGTTCGCAGCGAGCGTGTCGGGCAACCTGCCGACGGTGTTCGTGAACTACGCGGGTACGATCGGCGCGAGCGGCAACGCTTCCGCGGCGCTGAACATCCCGCCGTTCGCCGTCCTCAAGGGAATCACGCTGCACACCGCGTTCGTGACGTTCAGCGGTGCGGCACCACTAGGGGTAAAGAGCATCAGCAACACGTTCACGTTTCAGATCGTTTGAGAGAGTACCGACAGGGGGTATCCAGGACAATGCGAATCGCGATCATCATCGGACTGCTGGCGGCGACCGCCAGCGCGCAAATGCCGTTGCCGGCGTTTTCGAGCACGTTCACCTCGGGGGCGCTGACACGCGGCTTCTACTTCCAGGCGCCGGTCGGCTTCTCGATCGTCGGCCTTCGCGTGCCGGACGAGTCGAACCACGGGTTGCAGAACGTCGCCGTCTACAAGCTCGCGGCGCAACCGCCGGCGTATCCGACCACCGCGAGCGGCGGGCTGCAGTTCTACTCGGGCGGCGTCGCGAGCAGCGTCGTGATCCCTGCGAACGTCGCGTTCAACCAGGGCGACTGGGTCGGGATTCTCGGCGCGTGCGGTGACTCGACGACGATGCGCAACTCGTATGGCGCCGGCAACTTCTCGAGTTCGGTGCTCGGGCAGCCGGTTACGATCAGCCGCTTCATCACCCAGACGAACATCGTGGCGAACCAAGGTGTCGCGGCCTACTCCTCGGAGGGTGCGGGATCGATCGGGCGCGTCGAGGTGTGGATCAGTGACGTGACGATCCAGGGTGCCGGCCCCGGCACACCCGGCACCGCGATGAGCTTCGGTCTCAGCTCCCCGAAGGACGCCGGGCTTCCCTATCAGGTCGCGACCTCGCTCGGAACCGGGCCGACGCCGATCGGGCAGCGGTCGCTCGGCCTCACGCTCGACTCGCTCTTCGCGGCGAGCGTGTCGGGCAACCTGCCGACCGTGTTCGCGAACTACTCGGGCACGATCGGCGCGAGCGGCAGCGCGTCCGCGGCGTTGAACATCCCGCCGTTCGCGGTGCTCAAGGGCATCACGCTGCACACCGCGTTCGTGACGTTCAGCGGCTCGGCACCACTCGGGGTGCAGAGCATCTCGAACACGTTCACGTTCCAGATCCAGTGATCGAATCGGTATCGAGTAGGAGAGTAGGCAATGCGTAGTATCACCGCCGTCGCGGCCCTGATCGCATCGGGCATCGCGACCGCACAGACCCAGGTCGCGATCCCGCCGTTCCAGAACACGTATACGTCGTCGGGCGCGACCCGAGGCCTCTACTTCCAGGCGCCGGTCGCCTTCACGGTCGTCGGGCTCCGTGTCCCCGACGAGACGAACCACGGGATGCAGAACGTCGCCCTCTACAACATGAGCACGCGACCGCCGGCATTCTCCGGCTCGGCCACCGGTGGGCTCCAGGTCTACAAGGGCGGCGTCTCCAGCAGTCTGGTGATCCCGGTCAACGTCTCGTACAACCAGGGCGATTGGCTCGGTGTGCTGGGCGCGTGCGGGGATTCGACGACGATGCGGAACTCGTACAGCAATAGCTCGAACGGCTTTGCGACGATGGTGTTGGGCCAGCCGACGACGATGTATCGCTTCCTGACGCAGACGAACATCGTGACGACGCAGGGCAGTGGGGCGTATTCCGCCGAGGATGCGTTCCAGTTGTCGCGCATCGAGATCTACGTCAACGGCGTGACGGTTCAGGGCGCCGGTCCGGCGACCCCCGGCACGACGATGAACTTCGGGCTCAGCTCCCCGAAGGACGCCGGGCTTCCCTATCAGGTCGCGACGTCGCTCGGAACCGGGCCGACGCCGATCGGGCAGCGGTCGCTCGGCCTCACGCTCGACTCGCTCTTCGCGGCGAGCGTGTCGGGCAACTTGCCGACGGTGTTCGTGAACTACGCGGGTGCGATCGGCGCGAGCGGCAACGCGTCTGCCGCGCTGAACATCCCGCCGTTCGCGGTGCTCAAGGGCATCACGTTGCATACCGCGTTCGTGACGTTCAGTGGCTCGGCACCACTCGGCGTGCAGAGCATCTCGACCACGTTCACGTTCCAGATCCAGTGATCGGATCGAGCCGGGGCGCGTGCGTCCCGGCTCGCGCTTCGTACCGGGCATGACGACGACCCACGACTTCCCTCCGTACGATGCCGACGACGCGCTCGTCGCGTCGGTTCGCGCCGAGCGTGTCGCGCGCGTCGCGGTCTACCCGGTGGACGAGACGATGGTCGTGCTCGGCCGAGGCAGCGACGCGGCAGTGGAACTCGCGCGGGGCCTCATCGACGCGCACGGCGTTCCGATCCGTCGCCGCCGCGGCGGCGGGTGTGCGGTCGTGCTCGACAGCGGCAACGTCGTCGCATCGGTCGCGTTTCCGACGCGGGGCTTCACCGAGAACCAGGCGTGGTTCGACTCGATCACCCGGTGGATGATCGACGCGTTCGGCCGCATCGGGATCGAGGGCGTCTACCACGACGGCATCTCGGATCTCGTGCTCGGGGACCGCAAGGTCGGCGGCTCGTGTATCCACCGGACGGTCGACTCGCTCTACTACTCGGTGTCGCTGCTCGTGCAGCCGGACATCGAGCAGGTCGAGGCCTACCTCCGGCATCCGCCGAAGGAACCCGACTACCGGCGCGGCCGGTCGCACCGGGAGTTCATGGGGTCGCTCGCCGAGTTCCCGGTCGCGGCCGACGTCGCGACATTCGCCCGCGCGCTGCGCGGCGCACTGTCGTTGGAGCGCTTCGAGCCACCGACGCCGCTCGATACCCCCTGAGCCGCGACCGCTCGCGCCACGCGACGCCGACGGCGAGGGGCACTCCGGGGAGGTGGACGGCGCTGTAGTTTGGTGGGACGTAGGAGTGCGCTTCGCACGCGAGACGTGCACCTCAAACGTCGTATGGTTGCGCTTCGCGACCGGAACCTGCACCGAAACGCGGGCGAATCGGCTCCACGTGCGCGAGTCGGGTGCAGCATCGGCGCGCGAAGCGCACGGTTCACGAAATCGGGTGCAATCCCGGACGGCGAGCAGCGCCTCGACCTGCGGCTCGTGCCGGAGTAGGGTTTCGGGAAGAACGACCTGAGCGTTCGGAAGGAGCCGGTGATGGGCGGACGGATCTACACGCGCGTGGGTGACGGCGGCGAGACCTCGTTGGCCGACGGCAAGCGGCTGCTGAAGGACGCGCCGCGCGTCAGCGCCTACGGCGACGTCGACGAGTTGAACGGCTGGGTGGGGCTGTGCCGGGCGTCCGGAGCGACCGGCGACCTCGAAGCGATGCTCGCGTTCGTGCAGCATCGGCTGTTCAACTGCTCGTCGAATCTCGCGACGCCGCCCGGCGCCGGCTTCGAGCCGACGCGGATCACCGACGAAGACGTCGCTGCGCTCGAGCGCGCGATCGACCGATTCCAGGGCGTCGCCGGCGACATTACGACATTCGTGCTCCCGGGGGGGACGCAACTCGCTGCGATGCTGCACTTGGCGCGCACCGTTTGTCGTCGAGCGGAGCGCAGCATCGTGACACTCGCACGCGCCGAGGCCGTCGACGAGCACGTGCTGCGGTTCATCAACCGCGCGTCCGACTTCTTCTTCGCGGCGGCGCGCTTCGCGAACGCGTCGGCCGGCGACGGCGACGTCGCGTGGGACAAGGACGCGCTCCCCCCGACCGCCTGACCGTCACAGCGATTCGACGACCGCGCGATCGACGTCCGGCAGGCGGAGGAGGAACGCCCGCAGATCGTCGGCGAGTGGGGCACGGATCGTGATCGGCTCGCCCGAGTCGGGGTGTTCGAGCGTGACGTCGCTCGCGTGCAGGCACAGGCGCGGCAGCCCGTATTCGTCGCGGAAGAACTGGTTGATCTTGCCCTTGCCGTAGCTCGTGCAGCCGATCACCTGGTGCGCGAGGTGCGACAGGTGCCGACGGATCTGGTTTTGACGCCCGGTGTGGATCGTCGCACGAACGATGGACAGGCGGAAGAACGACGCGAGAGTCTCGAAGTCGGTGCGCGCCTCCTGTTTCTTGCCGGTCCGCCGGTTCGTCAGGGGGCGCTCCGACGAGAACGTCGGCTCCGTCGTGCCGCGGACGACCGCGACGTAGCGCTTGCGCGCGCTGGGTGCGCGCAGCGCGTCGTGGACCGCCCGAGCCGCCTCCGAGGAGAAGCCGAACAGGATCACGCCGGACGTCGCTCGGTCGAGGCGGTGCACCGGAAAGAGCCGTCTGCCGATCTGATCGCCGAGCACCTTCACGAGCACCCGACGATCCGGTCCGAGCGCGGTCCGGTGCACGAACATCCCGCTCGGCTTGTCGACCGCGATCAGCGACTCGTCTTCGTGCAGGACCGGGATCGGCGCGGCCGCTTCGCTCACAGCATGCCGAGCTCGAGCTTCGCCGCTTCGGTCATGCGGTCCATCGACCACGGCGGCTCCCAGACGAGGTTGACCTTGCCGTCGCTGAGGCCCGGCACCGCCTTGACCTTCTGTTCGACCTCGGCGGGAAGCGACTCGGCCACCGGGCAATTCGGCGACGTGAGCGTCATCGTGACGACCGCTTCGGCGTTGTCGTCGATCGCGACCTCGTAGATCAGTCCCATGTCGTAGATGTTGACCGGAATCTCCGGGTCGTAGATCGTGCGCAGCGCCTCGACGATGTCGTCGCGGAGGCTCGCGTGCGGATCGTTCGATGCGTCCGGTGCCGGCATGTCCGGTGCTGGCGTGTCGTTCATCATGCGTCCTCCGACTCGGTCGACGTCGCACCGTCGCCACGCAGTGCGGCGAGCACCGTGTGGGGGGCGAGCGTCGCACACTTGACCCGCATCGGAAAGCGGCTCACGCCGTGCAGCGCGGCGAGTTGCCCGAGCGCGTCGACGTCGGGCAGCGCGTCGCTGTCCTTCACCATCGCGAGGTAGGACGCGCACAGCGCCTCGACCTCGTCGCGCGTCTTGCCGCGCACGGCCTCGGTGAAGAGCGACGCGGCCGCCGTCGAAATCGCGCACCCCTTGCCCTCGAAGCGCACGTCGCGGACCACGTCGCCGTCCATGTCCAGGTAGATGGTGATCTGATCTCCGCACAACGGGTTGTCACCGTCGGCTTGGCGATTGGCACCGTCGAGCGGCCCGTGGTTGCGGGGCGCCTTGGAGTGGTCGACGATGATCTCCTGGTAGAGCTCTTGCAGATCCATGCTCACCCCACGAACGTCTCGCGCACCCGGGCGAGCCCGGTGACGAGCGCGTCGACGTCTTCCTTCGTATTGTAGAGTCCGAACGAGGCGCGCACCGTCGCGGGTACGCCGAAGTGGTCCATCACCGGCTGGGCACAGTGGTGACCGGTGCGTACCGCGACGCCTTCGAGGTCGAGAATCGTGCCGGCGTCGTGCGGGTGGACCCCGTCGATCGTGAAGCTGAGAATGCCGGCCTTGGCGGCCGCGGTGCCGATCACGGTGATGCCGTCGATCGCCGAGACGCGCTCGGTCGCGTCGACGAGCAGCGCGTGTTCGTGGGCCGCGATCGCCTCGAGGCCGATGGCATCGAGGTAGCGGATCGCGGCACCGAAGCCGAAGACGCCGGCGATGTCCGGCGTCCCCGCTTCGAACTTGTGCGGGACCTCGTTGTAGGTCGTCTTCTCGAACGTCACGCGCGCGATCATCTCGCCGCCGCCCTGGAACGGCGCCATCGATTCGAGGAGCGCCAGGCGTCCCCAGAGTGCACCGATGCCCGTCGGCCCGTACATCTTGTGCGCGCTGATCGCGTAGAAGTCGCATCCGAGGGCCTGCACGTCCACCGGCTCGTGCGCGCACGCCTGCGCGCCGTCCACGAGGACCTTCGCGCCGACGCGATGTGCGGCCTCGGTGATGGCCGCCACCGGGTTGATCGTGCCGAGTGCGTTGGACACGTGCGAGACCGCGACGAGCTTCGTCCGCTCGTCGAGCAGCGCCTCGAGCGCGGCGACGTCGATCGCGCCGGTGTCGTCGATCGGTGCGACGCGGATCGTCGCGCCGACCTCCTCGGCGAGCATTTGCCACGGGACGATGTTGCTGTGGTGTTCGAGTTCGCTGAGCACGATCGCGTCCCCGGCGCCGATCGCACCGCGTCCCCAGCCGTGCGCGACCAGATTGACCGCCTCGGTCGTGCCGCGGAGAAAGACGATCTCGCGCTCGTCGCTCGCGTGCAGGAAGCGCGCGACGTCCCCGCGGGCGCGCTCGTATCCCTCGGTCGCGCGCTGGCTCAGCCAGTGCACCCCGCGGTGAATGTTCGCGTTGTCCTCGCGGTAGTAGCGCGCGATCTCGTCGATCACCGCGGTCGGCTTCTGCGTCGTCGCGGCGTTGTCGAGGTAGACGAGCGGCTTGCCGTGCGGGCGCTGCTCGAGAATCGGGAAGTCGCGACGATGCGCCGCCGCGTCGAACGCGCCCATTGTTACCGGTCGCTCAACCGCGTGCGGATCGCCGCCGCTGCCAGTTCGCGAATCGGCTCGCACGCGAAGTGCTCGAGCACCTCGCCGGCGAACGCCATCGTCAACATCACGTCGGCCTCCTGGCGGTCGATTCCGCGAGCGCGCATGTAGAAGCGGCTCGATTCGTCGAGGTCACCGACCGTCGCGCCGTGCGTGCACTTCACGTCGTCCGCATAGATCTCGAGCTCGGGCTTCGAGTTCATCGTCGCTTTGCGCGACAGCAGGAGCGCGTCGTTGGCCTGCTCGGCATCGGTCTTCTGGGCGTCTTTCGCGACGTAGATCTTGCCGTTGAAGACGCCTTCGGACTCGTCGTCGAGGATCGCGCGGTAGCGTTCATAGCTCTCGCAGTGCGGCTTGGCGTGCACGATGCGGGTCTGATTGTCGACGTGCTGCGTGCCGTGTCCGATCGTCAGCCCGTTGAGCGTGCACTCGCACGACTCGTCGTCGAGCACGACCTCGACGTTGTTGCGCACGAGCGCGCCGCCGGCGCACAGCACGTTGGTCGTGAAGTTGCTCCCGCGGGCGAGGTGGCCCTGCAGGTAGCTCACGTGCGAGACGTTCGCACCCTCGCGCAGCAGGCGATAGTGGTCGAGGAACGCGTTGTCGGCGAGGATCGCTTCGGACACCGGGTTCGTGAAGCTCGGGGCCGTGCCGCCGACCGAGACGTAGTCTTCGATCACGGTCGCGTTCGCGCCGGCGTCGAGGACGTAGAGCGCGCGCGGGTGCGAATCGACGCCGGTCGACCCGACGGCGCTCACGAAGACGACGTGAAGCGGCTTGTCGAGCTTCGTGTCCTTCGCGACATGGACGGCTACACCGTCGTTCATCAGCGCGGTGTTGAGCGCGACGAACGGGGTCTGCTCGGGGGGCGCCTGCGTGCCGAGGTTCGACTGGAGGTCGGCCTCGACGGCGCCGGCCAGCGATGCGACCGTGATGCCCGCCTGTCCGACCGACGTGGACAGCTCCGGCGCATACGTGCCGTTGACGAACACGATGCGGTGCGCGTCGAGGTCCGGGATCGCGGTCGGCTCGAGTGCCTCGTCGTCGATCGCCCGGTCGTCCGCCTCGAACGTCGCCTTCGCGATGCTCGACACGTTCGTGTACTTCCAGTCCTCGAGCTTCGTCGTCGGGAACGCGGTCTTCTCGAACGCCTCGGCCGCGCGGAGTCGCAGGGCCGCCCGCCAGTCGTCCGATCCGCGGAGCTGCTCGGCGAGGCCGGCAACGCGCGCGTGAAACGGTGAGTCGATCGTCGTCGTCATCGTCGTTTCCTTACGCTCCGACCGTCTCTTCGATCCAGGAGTAGCCCTTGTCCTCGAGCTCGAGTGCCAGCTCCTTGCCGCCGGACTTGACGATCCGGCCGCCGGAGAGCACGTGCACGTAGTCCGGGACGATGTAGTTCAGCAAGCGCTGGTAGTGCGTCACGACGATGAACGAGCGCTCGGGGTCTTCGGCCTTGAGCTTGTTGACGCCGTTGGCGACGACTTGCAGCGCGTCGATGTCGAGGCCGGAGTCGGTCTCGTCGAGGATCGCGAGCTTCGGCTCGAGCACGGCCATCTGGAAGATCTCGTTGCGCTTCTTCTCACCGCCGGAGAACCCGGCGTTGACGGAGCGGTTGATCATCTTCTCGTCGATGTTGACGAGCTTGGCCTTCTCTTTGACCAGCTTGAGGAACTCGACCGCGTCGATCTCCTTCTCGCCGCGCGCCTTGCGCGTCGAGTTGAGCGCCGCTTTCAGGAAGTAGCTGTTCGCGACGCCGGCGATCTCGACCGGGTACTGAAACGCGAGGAAGAGGCCGGCGTGGGCGCGGGCCTCGGCTTCCATGTCCAGCAGGTCCTCGCCGCGGAACGTCGCGGTGCCGCCGGTCACGTCGTAGGCTTCGTGGCCCGCGAGGACTTGTGCGAGCGTGCTCTTGCCGGAGCCGTTCGGGCCCATGATCGCGTGGATCTCGCCGGGGTTCACGGTCAGGTCGATGCCGCGGAGAATCTCCGCGCCTTCGACGCTGGCCTGCAGGTTCTTGATCTCGAGCATCGTTTTCTCGTTCTCGTTTCTTCTCGATCTCCGGCGGGCGTTAACCCACGCTACCTTCCAAGCTGATGCTGAGCAGCTTCTGCGCCTCGACCGCGAACTCCATCGGCAGCTCGCGGAAGACCTCCTTGCAGAACCCGTTGACGATCATGCTGACCGCGTCCTCCATCTCGAGGCCGCGTTGGCGCAGGTAGAAGATCTGGTCTTCACCGATCTTCGACGTCGTCGCCTCGTGCTCCATCTTCGCGGTCGGGTTCTTCACCTCGATGTAGGGGAACGTGTGCGCGCCGCACTTGTCGCCGAGCAACATCGAGTCGCACTGCGAGAAGTTCCGCGCGTTCTCCGCACCCGGCATGATCTTGACGAGGCCACGGTAGGAGTTGTCGCTGAAGCCGGCCGAGATCCCCTTCGACACGATCGTCGATCGCGTGTTCTTGCCGATGTGGATCATCTTCGTGCCGGTGTCGGCCTGCTGACGGTTGTTCGTCATCGCGACGGAGTAGAACTCGCCCACCGAGTTGTCGCCCTGGAGGATGACGCTCGGGTACTTCCACGTGATCGCCGAGCCGGTCTCGACCTGCGTCCATGAGATCTTCGAGTTCTTGCCGCGGCACGCGCCGCGCTTCGTGACGAAGTTGTAGATGCCGCCCTTGCCGTCCTTGTCGCCGGGATACCAGTTCTGCACGGTGGAGTACTTCACCTGCGCGTCATCCAGCGCGACGATCTCGACGACCGCGGCGTGGAGTTGGTTCTCGTCGCGCTGCGGCGCGGTGCAGCCCTCGAGGTAGCTGACGTAGGCGCCGTCCTCGGCGACGATCAGCGTGCGCTCGAACTGGCCGGTGCCGGCCGAGTTGATCCGGAAGTAGGTGCTCAGCTCCATCGGGCAGCGAACGCCCTTCGGGATGTAGCAGAACGACCCGTCGCTGAAGACGGCCGAGTTGAGCGCGGCGTAGAAGTTGTCCGTGTAGGGGACGACCGAGCCGAGCCACTTCTTCACGAGCTCCGGGTGGTCCTTCACCGCTTCGGAGAAGCTGCAGAAGATCACGCCCAGCTCGAGCAGCTTGTCCTTGAACGTCGTCGCGACGCTCACGCTGTCGAACACCGCGTCCACCGCGACGCCGGTCAGGCGCTTTTGCTCGTCGAGGCTGATGCCGAGCTTGTTGAAGGTCTCGAGCAGCTCGGGGTCGACCTCGTCGAGGCTCTCGAGCTTCGGCTTCTCCTTCGGCGCCGAGTAGTAGATGATCTCGTCGAACTTCGGCTTCTCGTAGTCGACCTTCGCCCACTCGGGCTCGGTCATCGTGCGCCAGTGGCGATACGCCTTCAGGCGATACTCGAGCAGCCACTCGGGCTCGCCCTTCTTCGCCGAGATCGCGCGCACGATGTCTTCGTTCAGGCCGGGCGGCAGGTTGTCCGCCTCGATGTCGGTCACGAAGCCGTATTTGTATTCCTGCTTTGCGAGTTGATGCAGGGTATCGGTATCGGTCGGCATGGTCGGTTACTCTCCTTGGCCGGCGAGTCCCGGCGCGGGCTCCGGCGCCGCCAACTCGAGCAGCGTCACGCGCTCGAGTGCGGTCCGAATCGACTCGTTGATGATTCGCCAATGCGGTCGGACGTTGCAGAACGACTCGCGGTCGCAGCTGCCGAAGTCGGCGACGGAACACTCCGTCACGGCGATCGGCCCCTCCATCGCCGCGACGATGTGCTCGAGGGTGATCGTCTCCGGCCGGCGAGCCAGGCTGTAGCCGCCCTTGACGCCGCGATGCGATTCGAGGATGCCCCCGCCCACGAGGATCTTCAGGATCTTCGCGACCATCGGCTGGGTCATGTCCTCCGCGTCCGCGAGATCGCGCGCGTTGAACACGGTGCCGTGCTCGGCGAGCGCGAAGCGCGTCAGCAGCACGATCCCGTGATCGGTCACCTTCGTGATGCGGATCATTCGGCGGTCCTCGTCACGGTCCCGGCGACCCGGAACCTCTCAAGTCATTACTGGGCGGCTGGTTGTGTCGTCCCCGATCGGGCGCCGCGATCTCGACGCGAGACGGCAGTCGCACTGCCGCGAGGCGGGCAATCGGGCGCCGAGCACAATCAGTACCAAGATAGTTCTGTTACGGTCCGGGTCAAGCGGGATCCGGTTCTGTCGGCGTGTCGCCAGGCAATCTCGGTCTCGGGATCGAGAGCTTTCGGGGAGGTGGGGGCCCCGTTCGGGTTGAATGCGTTTGGCGGGCGGATTCTGCACCACACACGCGGCATCGATGCGCGTCGCGGGCCGATGCTGCACCAAGGTGCATTGAAAGCGCCGCCAATGACCGGCAGTGGGTGCAGAATCGCCGTGCCAAGCGCACGCATCGCGAGAATCGGTGCAGAACCGGCCCGCCAAGCGTTCAGAACCCCCGAATACGGACGAGACTGGCCGCCAAGCGCATCGATCAAACGCGCGAGAGGTCGCTGACGCGGATTTGACGCGAAACGGGACAAGATCGGCGCAGCGAGAGATCGCTGACGCGGATTTGACGCGAAGTGGGACAGATCCGGCGCAGCGACCTTTTGCGGATACAACGCGAAGGCCGGCAACGCCCCGGTGGGACGCTCATCCTCCACGCGCGCTCTCGCGGGGGCGGGTGTGTTACACCTTGCGCGTTCCGACTTCGTTGGAGGTGACATGGCCGGCAAGCCCGTCTGGTTCAAAGTGGTGACGTTCGTCGTCGTGCTCGCGGCGTTGTGGTTGAGCCGATCGCTGCTGCCGCAAGACGAGCAGGGCGGTTCACCGGCCGATCCGACGACGAGCGCGTCGAAGACTCCGGAGCCGAAGTCGGGGGCGAAGCCGAAGCCCGCGGACCGGCCGACGAACGTCAGTACGACCGATGCGACCGACGCCCTTCGTGCGATCGCGAAGAAGGGCGACGCGATCATCGAGTCGGCCTTTCGGGCGAAGCGCAAGAAGGTCTGGGTCGAGACCGTGTGCAAGGTGACCCGCGTGCTGCGCGACGACACGGTCGGTCACAAGCACCAACAGTTCATCGTCGAGATCTCGACCGGGCGCACGCTCAAGGTCGCCCACAACATCGACCTCGCTCCGCGCGTGCCGCTGACCCGCGGCGATCTCGTGCACATCTACGGGCGCTACGAATACGAGGAGCGTGGCGGCGTGCTCCACTGGACGCACCACGATCCGGGCGGGCGTCAGAAAGGCGGCTGGATCCGCCACAAGGGCAAGACCTACAAGTAGCGCTTACCTTCGCACGATCCGGATTGCGTAGCCGACGCGCGCGACGACCGGTAGCGATTCCAGCGCACGGTAGTAGTCGGTCTGTTGCCCGCACTGTCGCGCGTAGGTGCCCTTCAGCGCGGTCTCGCTGATCGCGATCCAGCCGCGCACGTCGTCGGGGAGCGCGGCCTCTTTCGGCGGCGCGAGAAAGTCCGGCGTGAGCGGCGAGGGCAGGATCTCGGCATCGATGCCGAACCGCTCCGTCGGCCGGCAACTCCCGAAGTAGGCGAGCTTGATCGGCCGCGCCTCGGGGTGTGCGTCGAGCCAGGCACGCAGGGCGAGAAACGCCTGGCCCCAATCGAGCTGCGAGTCGACGAACCAGCGGTGCACGCCGTTCGGCCCGCCCGCGAGCGCGTTCCCGTAGGCGAGCGGAAACGGCATCACGCGTGCGGTGCCGACGACGAGCCATGCGAGGCCGGCGACGACGGCGCCGCGCCACCACACGCTGCGCGCGCCGGCGAGCGGCCAGAGACTCCCGAGCGCGAGCGGTAGCACGACGAGCGCCGGCAGTGCGTGCCGGATCCCGAGTTGGCTGCGCGCCAGGGCGATCGCGGCGACGTAGGCGACCGCGAGCCACGCCGCGAACACGAACCCGCGTGGCGCCGACCGCGCGTCGCGGCGGCCGAGTCGGGCCGCGCCCGCGATCACGGCACCGACGAGCAGCACCAGCGGGATCTTCAATGCGAGCATCGCCGGCACGAACGCGTAGTGGCTGCGCTCGACCTCGCCGGCGAAGAACGTGCGTGTCTTGCTCTTGGTCTCTGCCGTGACGAGCATCCAGCGCCAGTGATCGAACGAGGCGCCGCACCACGCGCTGGGATCGCCGAGCCCGGTGCATGCGTGGATCGCCCACGCCGTCGCGACCGCGCAACCGAGTCCGATCCCGATGCCGCGCAGCCAGCGTCCCCGCGCGCAGGGCGCGGCGTCGGGCAGCCACCGCCGTCGCGTCGCGAGGAGCAGGAGACCCGCCGCCGGGATCGCGAGCGTCAGGAGTTTCAGCGCCGCGCCGATGCCGACGAGCACGCCGAACGCCGCCGCGGTCGCGGCTCGGGGCGCGCAGAGCCAGCGATAGAGGACGATCGCCGCGACCAGCGAGAGGAGCGCGGTGTGCAGGTCGGGGCTCACGATCGCCGCGTGCGCGAGCAGCGTGGGCGATGCGGCGGCGGCGATCGCCGCGACGGCGCCGGCCCACGGCCCCCACCAGCACGCGGCGATCGAGCCGAGCAGGAGCACGACGATCGCGCCAGCGACGTGGTTCACCTGCCGGGCGACGAGCAGTGCGTCGCGCGTGACCGGCTCGGCGCTCCGGGTCGCCGGGAAGCCGCGTGCCTGCATCCAGCCGGCGTTCGCGACCGACGTGATGCCGGCCAGCGGGTCGAACGGCCCGTCGCCCGCGTCGAGTCCCCGGCCGTCCAGGTAGATGCTGCCGGCGCGGCAGTGCAGCGGCTCGTCGTAGTGGGCCGACGTCGCGTGCGACACCGCGCGGGCCGCGAACGCCGACCCGATCGCGGCCGCGACGATGAGCGCCCAGGCGAGGAACTTCAACCGCGTCGACTCCGCGCCGTCGCGGCGCTTCGCTTCGCTGCCGGGAGCTTCGCGGTCTCCTCGGCGATGCGCTTCTTCGTCGCCGCCCAGCGGCAGATCGGACACAGCGTGAGGTCGTGGCCCCGCGCCGGACAATACTCGCGGCCGAAGTAGATGATCTGCAGGTGCACGGTGCTCCACGTCGACTCGGGAAACACCGCCTTCAGGTCGCGCTCGGTCTTCTCGACCGACCGACCGTCGGACAGCCCCCAGCGGTCCGCGAGGCGGTGGATGTGCGTGTCGACCGGAAACGCCGGCTGCCCGAACGCCTGCGCCATCACGACGCTCGCGGTCTTGTGGCCGACACCGGGCAAGCGCTCGAGCGCGTCGAAGTCGCGCGGCACCTCGCCGCCGTGCTCGTCGACGAGGATCTGTGCGAGTCGCTTGATGCGCTTCGACTTGCCCGGCGCGAGCCCGCACGTCTTGATCGCCGACAGGATCTGCGCCTCGGTGAGCGCGGCCATCGCGTGCGGCTCATCGGCCATTGCGAACAGCGCGGGGGTCACGAGATTGACGCGCGCATCGGTCGTCTGCGCCGACAACAAGACCGCGATCAGCAGCGTGAACGGGTCGCGGTGATCGAGTGGAATCGGCGGGGCGGGGTAGAGGTCGTCGAGGATCGACCGGATGCGGTCGGCCTTTGCTGCGCGTTTCACGGTCGGCGTTCGTCCGATCAGTAGATGACTCGGGGGGCGTTTTGTCGTGCCGGATCCCGAAAAAAGCGGATCCACGCGCTTGATTTTGCCTTTGGAGGTTCCAAGAATCGAGCGGACTCTGTTTCTGATGTATCTACTTTCTGTCTCTCGGGTTCAGGGAGGAACCGAAATGAAAGCCAAGACTCTTATTGCAATCCTGCTCGTCACCGCGTTCGTGATGCCGAGCTGCGCTGGCGCGTGGACCCCGGTCGGACCGGGCACGATCTTCACCAGCGTGAAGGGCCCGCTCGATGCGACGTCCGCTAGCGGCGGCACGAAGATGGGCACGTCCGAGGCGATGAGCATCCTCGGTATCGTCGCGATGGGCGACGCCAGCATCCAGGCCGCCAAGAACGCCGGCGGTATCTCGACCGTGAGCCACGTGGACCACGAGAGCTTCAGCGTTCTCGGCATCTACGCCACGTTCAAGACCGTCGTCTACGGCAACTAGACAACACTCGCCTTATCTCAATTCGTTTGAAGGAACCGGTTGGGCACAACGCCTGACCCCTAACCAAACGAACCCGATGATGACAAAGCCGGGGGCGTCGCTCTGACGAGCGGCGCCCTCTTCTTTTGCCGGCTCTCTCGTCATCGGCAGTCGAGCGGAGGCCGCGATGTCCGATGAGCTGTCTCATGTGCGCGGCGACGAGGCCGTAATGGTCGACGTCGGCGGGAAAGAAATCACCGCACGCGTCGCGGTCGCGTCGGGACGCGTCGTGCTCGGGGATGCGGCCCGTGCCGCCGTCGCCGACGGCGCCGGTCCCAAGGGGCCGATCGTCGAGACCGCGCGGCTCGCCGGCATCATGGGCGCCAAGCGCACGGCCGACCTCGTGCCGATGTGCCATCCGCTGCCGCTGGATCACGTCGACGTCGCGATCACGCCCGACGACGCCGGCGTGCGGATCGTCGCGACGGTACGCGTTCGCGCCCGCACCGGCGTCGAGATGGAAGCGCTTGCGGCCGTGACGGCCGCGGCCCTGACGGTGGTCGACATGACGAAGGCGCTCGGTCACGGCGCTTCGATCACCGACGTCCGTGTCGATCGCAAGGAGGGGGGGCGGTCCGGGACGTGGATTCGCCCGGAGGTGTCGGCGTGAGTGATCGATTCGGGCTCGCACTCCCGGGCTTCGCCGCGCGCGAGCCGATCTGGCGGGACGTCGTGTGTCCGTTCGACCGTGAGCCGTTCGCGCAGGTCGAGTTTGCCGGCGAGGCGGCGCTTGCACATGCGCTCGACACGGCCGTCACCGCCCACGCCGAGTGGTCCGCGACGCCGGCGTGGCGTCGAGCCGAAATCCTCCGCGCGGCCGCGACGGCCGTCCGGGCGAGCCGCGACGACCTCGCGATGCGAATCGCGACCGAGGGCGGCAAGCCGCTCGCCGACGCCGAGGTCGAGGCGACGCGCGCCGCGGTGACACTCGACGCGTGCGCCGATACCGCGCTTCACCTCGACGGCGAACGCGTCGGCATGGAGCGCGCACCCGGTACGGAGCACCACGTCGCGTTCACGACGCGCGAGCCGATCGGCGTCGTGCTCGCGATCTCCGCGTTCAACCATCCGCTGAACTTGGCGTGCCATCAGGCGGGTGCGGCGCTCGCCGCCGGCAACGCGTGCGTGCTGAAGCCCGCCTCGACGACGCCGACGAGTGCGATCGCGCTCGCCCGGATCCTCGCCGACGCCGGGCTGCCCGACGGCGTCCTCCAGGTCGTGCCCGCCGCCGGTGCCGCGGTCACGCCGCTCGTCGAGAGCCCGGCGGTTCGGTTCATCTCGTTCATCGGGTCGGCCGACGTCGGGTGGGGCCTCCGCCGCCGTGCGGCCGACGGCACCCGGCTGGCGCTCGAGCACGGCGGCAACGCCGCGACGATCGTCCTCGCGGACGCCGACCTCGACCGCGCCGTGCCGGCGATCACGCGGGGCGCGTTCTACCACGCGGGCCAGGTCTGCGTGTCGACGCAGCGGGTCTACGTCGAGCGCGCCGTCGAGGCCGCGTTCACCGAGCGCCTCGTCGCGGCCGCGCGCGACCTCGTCTGCGGGGACGCCCGTGACCGGGCCACCGACATCGGACCGCTCATCGAGCCGGACGAAGTCACGCGCGTCGACGCGTGGGTCGGGCAGGCGACGTCCGCCGGCGCCGAACGACTCCTCGGCGGCGAGCCGCTGGGCCCCACCGTCTACGGCACGACCGTGCTTCGCGGGGCGCCGGAAGAGGCGGACGTAATCGCGAAGGAGGTCTTCGGGCCGGTCGTCGCGATCCAGCCGGTGGCCGACCTCGACGAAGCGGTCGCGAAGGTCAACGCGTCGGTGAGCCCGTTCCAGTCGTCGATCTTCACGCAGGACGTCGACCGGGCGTTCGACGCGGCGCGGCACGTCGAGGCGGCGGCCTTCATGGTCAACGACCTGACCGCGTTCCGGGTCGACTGGATGCCGTTCGGTGGCTGGCGCGAGGCGGGGCTGGGCGTGGGGGGCACCGAGCACGGCGTGCGCGAGATGACGCGCGAGAAGCTCGTCGTGATCCGCCCGCGCTGACGTCCGGGCCTACCGCTCGAACGCCTCCGCGAACGCCTGGCGCTGCTCGGCCGTGCCGAGGAGCAGCAGGCTCCCGCCTTCCGGCACCGGCGTGTGCGGGCCCGGGTTCGTCTGCATGTCGTCGCCGCGCTCGAGGGCGATCACGATCAGGCCGGTGCGCGCGCCGATCCGCGTCTCCGCGAGCGGTTGCCCGGCGATCGACGCGGGCACCCGGACGTAGAAGAAGTCCGTGCCCTCGCCGACCATGATCGGGTTGCGTCCGAGCAACCGGGAGAACACGTACTCCCGGCCGAGCGACGAGTAGCTGAGCACCGAGTCGGCGCCGGCGCGGCACATCGCTTCGAGGTTGCGCTCGTGGGTGATGCGGCTCGCGATGTGGAGGTCCTTCTGCAGCCGGCGACAGTAGACGGTGAGGTAGATGTTCACCGCGTCGTCGTTCGTCGTCAGCGCGACGGCGCCGGCTTCCTCGAGCCCTGCCTCGGCGAGGACCTCGCGGTCGGCGGCATCGCCGACGATGAAGCGATCGGCCTGGTCGCGGAACGCGCGCGCGAGGCGCTGGTCGCGGTCGACGACGTGGACCTGCACGCCGCGCCGTCGGAGCGCACCGGCCGCGGCGAATCCGACGCGGCCGCCGCCGATGATCACGACCGGGCGAGGTTCGCGCTTCGCCGAGGCGAGGCGTTCGTTCAGCCGGTCGAGTTGCTCGCGCGTGCCGATCACGACCGGCACCGCGGCGTCGGACAGCGTGGAGTCGGGGCGCACCGGTTGGAAGTGCCCGCGCTCCCACACGCCGATCACGCTCACGCCGGTGTCCTGGCGAAGTCGCGTGTCGATCAGCGTCTTGCCGGCGAACGGCGTATTCGCGACCGCGAACTCGGCGAGGCGCAGGCCCTTGAATCGCCCGATCACCGCGGCCGAGCCCGCGCCGAGGTTGACCCGGGTCGCGAGCTGCTGGCCGAGGCGGCGCTTGAGGTTCAGCACGCGGTTCGCGCCGCTCAACTCGAGGATGTCCACCGAGTCGTCGTTCTCCGCGAGGGCGACGATCGGCACGTCGGGTGCGACGTCGCGAACCGTCAGGGCGATGTTCGTGTTGACCGTATCCTCGCCGTTGGCGAAGACCATCCGCGCGTGGCGCGCGCGCAGCCGTCGGTAGGTGTCGGGGCTGTCGATATCCCCGGTCACCGCGGAGATGCCGTCGGAGATCATCCGCTCGGCGACGATTGGATCCGGCTCGAGCACGAAGTAGGGGATCTGCGAGAAGTCGAGCTTGCGCGCGAGGCCCGGCGCGATCGAGTCGTGGCGACAGATGATCACGTGCCCGGCCATGTCCCCCGGGACCGCACGTGGTGCGCGGGCGCGGATCTGGGCCTCGAGCCACGGGGCGTAGAAGTAGCGGATGAACGTGAACGGCAGCATGATCAGCAGCAAGACGATCCCCGAGACGAGGACGAGGAGGCTGAACGCGCGACCGAGGTCGCTTTGAAACGTGATGTCGCCGAAGCCCAGCGTGCTCATCACCGTGAGCGTCCAGTAGAACCCCGTCAACCACGAGTGCTGCTGCCCTTCCCATTCCATGATCACGTGGAACAGGATGCTGAACACGACGATCACGGCGACGAGGAAGCCGACGTACTTCAGCAGCGCGCGGAGGTTCTTGCGGAGCTCCTGCTCGGAGAGGAAGTAGGACAGTTGTGAGATGAGAAACTTCATCGCCGCTCCGCCGCCGGCCGTTCGAGGTGTCGCGATTATAGCAGCGAGCCGGGCAGGGCCGGAATGGACCTCGCCGGGCTCCTGGGCTATGAGAGGGCATGGACGTTCGACAAGCACTCTCCGAGGCGATGCGCGATCGGATCCTCGTGCTCGATGGCGCGATGGGCACGATGATCCAGCGGGCGGGCCTCGACGAGGCGGCCTACCGCGGCGAACGATTTCGCGATCATCCGCGTGACCTGAAGGGCTGTTGCGACATCCTGTCGATCACGCGCCCCGACGTGATCGAACGCATCCACCTCGACTACCTCGAGGCCGGTGCCGACATCGTCGAGACCAATACGTTCACCGCGACGTCGATCTCGATGGCCGACTACGCGATGGAGCCGGCCGTCTACGAGATGAACAAGGCGTCGGCGGAGATCGCCAAGCGCGCGACGGCGGCGATGACCGCGCGCACGCCCGACCGGCCGCGGTTCGTCGCCGGATCGATGGGGCCGACCAACCGCACCGCGTCGCTGTCGCCGGACGTGAACAATCCGGCGTTCCGCGCGGTGACGTTCGCGGCGCTGCGCGAGTCCTACGCCGAGCAGGCGCGAGGCCTCCTCGACGGCGGCGTCGATCTGCTCCTCGTCGAGACGACGTTCGACACGCTGAACCTCAAGGCCGCGCTGGTCGCGGTCGAGGACGCGATGGAAGCGGTCGGACGGCGCGTGCCGGTGATCGCGTCGATCACGATCACCGACCAGAGCGGGCGGACGCTGTCGGGGCAGACCGTCGAAGCCGCGTGGGTGTCGATCTCGCACGCCGACCTGTTCGCGGTCGGGATGAACTGCGCGCTCGGTGCCCGCGAGATGCGGCCGCACATCGAGGAACTGACGCGCGTCGCGCCGCTGCCGATCGTCTGCTTCCCGAACGCCGGGCTGCCGAACGAGTTCGGCGAGTATGACGAGACGCCGGCGCGCATGGCGCAGCAGGTGCGCGAGTTCGCCGAGGCGGGATGGCTGAACATCACGGGCGGCTGCTGCGGCACGACGCCAGAGCACATCGCCGCGATCGCGAAGGCGGTCGCGGACGTCGCCCCGCACGTGCCGGCCGAGCCGTGTCCATACACGCAGTACAGCGGGCTCGAGCCGTTCACGATTCGCCCCGATACGAACTTCACGATGGTCGGTGAGCGGACGAACGTCACCGGATCGCGCCGATTCGCCCGCTTGATCAAGACCGAGGACTACGAGGCGGCCGTCGAGGTCGCGCGCCACCAGGTCGAGGGCGGTGCGAACGTGATCGACGTCAACATGGACGAGGCGCTGCTCGACGGCCCTGCCGTGATGACGAAGTTCCTGAACCAGATCGCCGCCGAGCCGGACATCGCGCGCGTCCCGGTGATGGTCGACAGCTCCGACTTCCGCGTGATCGAGGCGGGCCTCGAGTGCCTGCAGGGCAAGGGCATCGTCAATTCGATCTCGCTCAAGGAGGGCGAAGCGGCGTTCTGCGAGCAGGCGCGGCTGATTCGACGCTACGGCGCCGCGGTCGTCGTGATGGCGTTCGACGAGGAGGGGCAGGCGACGTCGTCCGAGCGCAAGGTCGAGATCTCGTCACGCGCGTATCGCATCCTCACCGAGGACGTCGGGTTCGACCCACGCGACATCATCTTCGATCCGAACATCCTCACCATCGCGACCGGGATCGAGGAGCACGACGCCTACGCGGTCAACTTCATCGAGGCGACGCGCGAACTGAAACGCCGCTTCCCGCTCGCGAAGGTGAGCGGCGGCGTGAGCAACCTGTCGTTCTCGTTCCGCGGCAACGACTTCGTCCGCGAAGCGATGAACGCGGCGTTCCTCTTTCACGCGATCGAGGCCGGGCTCGACATGGGGATCGTCAACGCGGGCCAACTCGCGGTTTACGACGACATCCCGAAGGAGCTGCTCGGCCTCGTCGAGGACGTGATCTTCAACCGGCGCCCCGATGCGACGGACCGGTTGATCGCGTATGCCGACGAACACAAGGGCGACGGCAAGACGAAAGTGAAGGACGAAGCGTGGCGCCAGGCGGAGGTCGAAGCGCGGCTGACGCACGCGCTCGTCCACGGGATCGCCGACCACGTCGAGGCCGACGTCGAGGAGGCGCGGCAGCGCTACGCGCGGCCGCTCGAGATCATCGAGGGGCCGCTGATGGACGGGATGAACGTCGTCGGTGACCTCTTCGGCGCCGGCAAGATGTTCCTCCCGCAGGTCGTCAAGAGCGCGCGCGTGATGAAGCGCGCGGTGGCTTACCTGCTGCCGTTCATGGAGGCGGAGAAGGCCGCCTCGGGCGATACGTCGTCGGCCGGCAAGGTGCTGATGGCCACCGTCAAGGGCGACGTGCACGACATCGGTAAGAACATCGTCGGGGTCGTGCTCGGCTGCAACGGCTACGAGGTGATCGATCTCGGCGTGATGGTCGCGGCGAACGACATCCTCGCGAAGGCGAAGGAGCACGACGTCGATCTCGTCGGGCTGAGCGGACTGATCACGCCGTCGCTCGAGCAGATGGCGCACGTCGCGCAGGAACTCGAGCGCGAGGGATTCGAGACGCCGTTGTTGATCGGCGGGGCGACGACGTCGCGCAAACACACGGCGGTCAAGATCGCGCCGGCGTATCACGCGCCGACCGTGCACGTGCTCGATGCGTCGCGGGCGGTCGGGGTCGTCAGCGAGTTGCTGTCGGCCGACGGGCGCGACGCGTTCGTGACGAAGAACCGCGAGGATCAGCAGGAGCTGCGGGAGGCGTTCGCCGCCCGTCGTGCGGTGACGCTCTTGCCGATCGACGACGCGCGCGAGCAGCGGACCGCGATCGACTGGTCGACCGACGCGACGTGGACGCCGGAGACCCTCGGCATCGAGGTGGTCGAGAGCGAGCCGCTCACGGCGATCGCGGAGTACATCGATTGGTCGCCGTTCTTCTGGGCGTGGGAGCTGAAGGGCAACTACCCGAAGATCTTCGACCACGAGGCCTATGGCGCGCAGGCGCGCGAGTTGCACGAGCACGCCGTCGCGATGCTCGACGACGTGATCGCCGGCGGCCAGCTGACGGCACGCGCGGTGTTCGGCCTGTTTCCGGCGAACGCCGACGGCGACGACGTCGTCCTCTACACCGACGACGACCGGACCGAAGAGCGCTGCCGCTTCCACTTCCTGCGCCAGCAGAAGCAGAAGGCGGCCGGACAGCCCTACCTGTGCTTGTCCGACTACGTCGCGCCGGTCGGGTCCGGTGTGCGGGACTACCTCGGTGCGTTCGCGGTGTCCGCCGGATTCGGGTGCTCGGAGCGCGTCGCCGCGTTCGAGGCCGAGCACGACGACTACCACGCGATCATGATGAAGGCGATCGCCGATCGACTCGCCGAGGCCTACGCCGAGCTGTTGCACGTGCGGGTGCGCGCGCGATGGGGGTTCGGCCGCGACGAACGACTGGACGCGCGCGACCTGATCAAGGAGCGCTACCAGGGAATTCGCCCGGCGGCCGGCTACCCCGCCTCGCCCGATCACACCGAGAAGGCGACGCTCTGGTCGCTGCTGGACGTCGAGGCGACGACCGGCATCTCGATCACCGACAGTTTCGCGATGCTGCCGGCGGCGTCGGTCAGCGGACTCTACTTCAGCCACCCGGATTCGCGCTACTTCGCGGTGGGGCCGATCGGGCCGGATCAGGTCGCCGACTACGCGTCGCGCAAGGGGATGCGCATCGCCGACGTCGAGCGCTGGCTCGCGCCGAACCTGAGCTACGACCCGGCGTAGCCGGTCACGTCCGGCGTCGACCGCCGAGTTCGATGCCCTCGTCGCCCGGCGTGAGCGCGAGGTCGCTCGCGGCCTCGAACACGCGGGCGATCGTGACGATCCCGACCGGGCGGCCGTCCTCGACGACCGCCAGCGCGTCGAAGCGCCGCCGCGCGATCGTGTCGATCAGCCGCACGAGTCGGTCGCCGGGTGCGACGGTCGGCACGCCGTGGACGAGGATCGCCTTCACGGGTTCGTCGAGGCGTTCGGCCAGGACCGCGGTCAGGCCCCCGTCGTCGTCGACGCCGTGCTCGTCGTCGATCGGGTCCGGCATCCACAGCGCGAGGGCGCCCTTGACCGCGAGGCGCGGGGTGAGCAGCCCGACGTAGCGGTCGTCGCCATCGACGACGACGACGGCGGCGAGGTCGTTCGGGCCCGCGCTGGCCGCCAGCATCGGGCGCAGGGCCTCGCGCAGCGTCGCGTCCGCTCGCACGGTCGGCACCGTCGTCGTCATCAGGTGGCGCGCTTCGGTGTGCTCAGGCATCGGCGTCCTCCGGGGGCGTCACGGACCGCGCCAGCGCGCGGAGCGCATCGGCCATGTGGATCAGCCCGGTGATGTGACCGTCCTCGCTGACGACCGGGATCACGTCGACGTCGTCGTCGCGGCCGATCTGGATCGCGCGGGCGAGGCCGGTCGCCTTCGTCACCGCGGCCGGGTCGCCGTCGGCGATCGATGCGATCGACGTCGTGAAGTGCTCGCGGAATCGTGCGCCCAGGGTGCGGTCGTCCAGTTCGTGGACCGCATCCGGGTCGAGCCTCGACGCGAACTCGCGGAGCACGCGCCACGGCGTGAGCTTCGCGGCGAGCGTGCCGTCGCGGTGCTGCAGGAACAGCGGTTGCGCGCGGGTCGATCGGCTCTGGCGGTGCATTTCCGACATCAGCCAGACGGCTTCGCGCAGCTGGTGCTGGTTGCCGAAGCGAATGCAACGACGGTCCATCACGTCGGCGGCCGTGATGCCGCGTGGGACCGCGGGCGCGTCGGCGCCGTCGAGGACGACGGTCTCGGCATTGCGTCGCTCGACGTCGCAGATGCTGCGCGCCCGCGCGAGCGCGAGTTCGGTCGACTGGAGCAGCTTGTTGTCGGCGTAGAAGATGTTCTCCTCGCCGATCTTCCGACGCAGGCCGCTGCCGGTCATCACGTCCTTCAACTCGTCCTCGATGCCGCACACGACGAGCCGGATGTCGCGTTCGCGCAGGAGCTCCCAGTAGTGCTCGAGGATCGCCATCGCGGTGCTGCCGACGGCGCGGAGTCGCTTCATGCGGAGCACGACGACGCGGGTCTGCGGCGTGATGCAGCGGAGCAGCTCGTAGTCGAGGTCTTCGGCGGCCGCGAAGTAGAGGTCGCCCTCCATGTTGACGACCGCGACGGCCGACGCGGGCGCCTTGTTGAACGGCACCTCGTCGAACCCCTCGTCGGGCCGTCGGACGAGCTGTGTCAGGTCCGTCTGGCCGGTCACGCGCAGCAGGATCAGGACGCTGAGTGCGACGCCGACGAAGATCGCGTACTGGATCGGCACGACCAGTGTGGACAGCAACGTGCCGAACAGGACGATCTGCGGGAAGCGCCCCGACTTGAGCGAGCTCTTGAGGCGCTGCTTGTCGATCATCGAGTAGGCGATCACGAGCAGCATCCCGGCGAGGCTCGCCTTCGGGATGAAGTTCGCGAAGGGCGCGAACAAGAGGAGTGTGAGCGCGGTCCAGCCGGCGGAGAAGATCGCCGCCATTCGCGTGCGGCCGCCCGACTGGTAGCAGACGGCCGAGCGCGTGAACGACCCGCTGCCGGCGAACGACGAGAAGAACGCGCCGGCCATCTTGCCGGCTCCCTGGCCGATGAACTCCTGCGTGAAGTCGAGGCGCTGTCCGGTCTTCGACGCGATCGTCCGCGCGATCGCGGTCGCCTCGATCAGCCCGATCACCGCGAGCGCCAGCGCGCCGGGCGTGAGCTCGAGCGCGAGGGCCCAGTCCGGAGCGACGACGAGTGACGGCACGTGGAAGATCGCGAGGCTGCCGCGGATCGGCTCGATGTCGCGGGCGATCTCGACGCGGTGGGCGCCCATCGTCGTGGCGTCATACCAGCCGAGCGCCCAGCACGCGAACGTGGCTGCGCCGACCGCGATCAGCGACGCGGGGAGTCGCTTGCTGATCTTCGGCAGCCCGGCGACGAGCAGCGCCGTGCCGGCCGCGAGGACCAGTGCGTAGACGTTGGTCTCGCCGACCCGCGACACGGTCGCGACGAGCACTTCGTGGAAGCGTCGGGCGCCGTCGGCGCTGATGTCCACGCCGAGCACGTTGCGGAGCTGGTTGACCGCGATCAGGATGCCGGCGCCGGCGGTGAAGCCGATGATCACCGAGTTCGACACGTAGCGCACGATCCCGCCGAGCTTGAGCACGCCGAACACGAGCTGGATCAGCCCGGTGATGAACGTGAGCAGGAAGACGATCTCGAGCAGGCCGTGACCGGTGCGCGCCGGCAGGTCGGCGGTGAGGCTCAGGATGACCATGCACGCGGCGTTGGTCGGCCCGGTGACCAGGTGGTTCGAGCTGCCGAGCAGCGCGGACACCGCGCACGTCGCGATCGCGGTGTAGAGGCCGTAGACGGGGGGAAGTCCGGCGATCAGCGCATACGCCATCGCTTGTGGGACGCCCATGACCGCGACGCTGAGTCCCGCCATCGCGTCGGCGCGTGCGTCGCGTCGCACGTAGTCGGCGGCGCGCCCGGCGAGCGTCTGATGGGACGGCTTCTCTGGCACGGATCGAGGTCTCCCGGTGGAGCGGTTGCACCAAGCTAACTGGTATACTCCGCGCGTTCACGTGGAAAGGAAAACACGATGGAGTATCGTCGGCTCGGTCGTTCCGGTCTCAACGTCTCGGCGTTGTCGTTCGGGTCGTGGGTGACGTTCGGGGAGCAGATCGACGAAGACGTGGCGTATCGACTGATGGCCGCGGCATTCGACGCGGGTGTCAACTTCTTCGACAACGCGGAGATCTACGCGCACGGTGCGTCCGAGACCGTGATGGGGCGGGTGATCGCGCGCGGCGGCTGGGCGCGCCGCGACCTCGTCGTGTCGACGAAGATCTTCTGGGGCGGCTACGGGCCGAACGATCAGGGGCTGTCGGCGAAGCGGATTCGCGAAGGCACCGACGCGAGCCTCGCGCGACTCGGGCTCGACTACGTCGACCTGATCTACTGCCACCGCCCCGACCCGTACACCCCGATCGAGGAGACCGTGCGGGCGATGAGTCTCGTCGTCCAGCGCGGCCAGGCCCTCTACTGGGGCACGAGCGAGTGGAGCGCGGAGCAGATCCGCTGCGCGCACGCGGTCGCGCGGGAGTGCGGGCTCGTGCCGCCCACGATGGAGCAGCCGCAGTATCACCTGTTCCACCGCGATCGGGTCGAGCGCGAGTATGCGAGGCTCTACCACGATGTCGGTCTCGGCACGACGACCTGGAGCCCGCTCGCTCGAGGGCTGCTGACCGGCAAGTACAACGACGGCATCCCCGACGGCAGCCGGCTCGCGCTGCCGGAGTACGACTGGCTGCGCCAGGAGGTCGAGTCCGACGAAGGGCGCCGCCGGATCGAGAAGGTCCAGGAACTCGAGCCCGTCGCCGACGACCTCGGCTGCTCGCTCGCCCAACTCGCGATCGGGTGGTGCCTGAAGAACCCGAACGTCAGCACCGTGATCACCGGCGCCTCCCGACTCGAGCAACTCGAGGAGAACCTCGGCGCCCTCGACGTCGCCGCGCGCCTCGACGCCGCAGTCCTCGAACGCATCGAGGCGATCGTCGACAGCAAGCCCGACCCCGAGCCCGACTTCCGCCGCACCGAACGCTGACCTGCTCGCTCCGCCGAATTTGTCCCGTTTCGCGTCAGATTCCCGTTAGCGAGCCGCCGCGCGCACGAACGATGCGCTTGGCGGCCCGATCCTGCACCGATTGTTGCGATGCGTGCGCTTGGCGAGGCGATGCTGCACCCGATGGGCGTCCCTGGCGGTGTTTCGCACGCACGTCGGTGCAATACTGGCCCGCCAAGCGCAACCATGCCGCGTGTTTGGTGCACCATACGCGCGCCAAGCGCACCCAAACCCAACGGGCTCCGCCACCTCCCCCGAGAGCTCTCGATCCCGAGACCGAGATTGCGGCGTGGGCGGTGCTTCGTCTACCCGGCGTGCGCACCGGCGAACGCATCGAAGACGTCGTCGCCGAAGCAGACGAAGCGGACGGCGTCGAGACTGTGGTCGCCGGCGAGGAACGTGCTCACCGCCTCCACGGCGACGGCGGCGCCCCGGTCGAGCGGGTAGCCGTAGACGCCGCACGAGATCGCCGGGAATGCGATCGAGCGGCACTCGTGAGCGACGGCCAGTTCGAGGGAGCGGCGATAGCACGACGCGAGCAGCGCAGGTTCGCCGTCGTTGCCGCCGCGCCATCGCGGGCCGACCGCGTGGATCACCCAGCGGGCCGGCAGCGCGAAGCCGGGCGTGATCCTCGCCTCGCCGGTCGGGCAACCGCCGAGCGGACGACACGCGGCGAGCAACTCCGGGCCCGCCGCGCGATGGATCGCTCCGTCCACGCCACCGCCGCCGAGCAGCGATTCGTTCGCGGCGTTGACGATCGCGTCGACGCGTTCGTCGGTGATGTCGCCGCGGACGATCGCGATGCGTGCCGGCATCGGGCGCGCGGCGCCGATCAGGCGCCGTACTTCTTGATCGCCGCGTCGAGCTTCGGCAGCAGCACGAGGATGAACAGCGCGACGACGCCGACCCCGGCGGCGATCACGAGGAAGAACCACGACGGTTCCATCTTCGACTGCAGGCCACCGAGGAAGCCGGAGAACTTGTTGCCGACCGCGGTGGCGAAGAACCACCCGCCCATCGTCAGTCCGACGAAGCGCTTCGGCGAGAGCTTCGTCACGAGTGAGAGCGACATCGGCGAGATGCAGAGTTCACCGACCGTGACGATCGCATAGAACCCGACGAGCCAGAGCCAGGTCACCTTGATCGCACCGTTGTCCGACATGAAGCCGGCCAGCGCCATCAGCAGCACGGCGAGCATCGTGATCACCATGCCGGCGAAGATCTTGCGCGCGGTGCTGAAGTCCACGTTGCGGCGCATCAGGAACGCGAAGAAGATCACGATCAGCGGCGTGAACACGACGACGAAGAACGGGTTCAGCGACTGATACAGCTCGGCGTTCGTCGTGCGCAAGAACGCGCCCGGCTCGAGTTCGGGCGGATTGCCGGCGTAGGTCTCCTGGAAGCGCTCGGGCGTGACGAGGAAGGCTGCGAACTCCTTGCCCTCGTGCGTGCGGACGAACGCGACGTTCGCCTTCTTCTCGGCGGTGTCGCTCACCTTCACGGTGATCTCGCGTTCGCCGTGCGCGCCGGTGATCTCCTCGACCTCGACGGTCTCGTAGACGTCGCATGCGAGTCGTTTCCACGACTCCTGCGCTTCCGTCAGTTCGGCATCGCCGAGCGGGATTCTCTCGACACGGACGTCGCTCGGCAGCGCTGCAGTCAGCGTCGCGAGCGTCGCCTCGTCCATCCGCTTCTGGCCGAACATGTTCGCCTGCTTCTCGTTCACGATCGGAACGAGCGTGGCCTTGTTCGGGCGCGGAACGTCTTGGGGCGCGTTGCCGTAATACGCCGGGAACGCCTCGCCGGCGAACAGCGGCAGCGTGTTCGCGACGAACTCGCTGTCGCGGTTCGTGTTCTCGTTCGCCCAGACGGTCATCGCACTGCCGTTGAGGTGCAGCACCATGAAGAACGTGCCGCCGGCGACGTAGATCGGAAGCAGCGCGAGGAGCCCCGGTTTTTCGTCCGGCTCGGCCTTCTTCGACAACCGCGCAAAGAACAGGATGATCGGGATCGCACCGACCAGGAACGCGATGTCCGACGGCCGGACGAGCTTCGTGACCGACTCCGGGACGATGCCCATCTTCGGCAAGCAGAGGAAGTAGGTCGCGACGCCGACGACGATCGCCGGGATCAGGATCTTGCCGAAGATCTCGCTGAACGGCGTGTCCCCGGGCTGCATGCCGGGTTCGCGGTCGGCGGGCGCGAGCGTTCGCCAACTCGCGAGCAGGATGGCGATGCCGATCAGCATGCCGACGCCGGCCGCGACGAAGATCGACTCCCAGTTGAACTGGTTGCGCATCGCCGCCGCGAGGAACGTCGCGACGAAGGCACCGATGTTGATGCCCATGTAGAAGATGTTGAAGCCCGCGTCGCGCTTGGGATCGCCGGGTTCGTACAGGTTGCCGACCATCGCGGAGATGTTCGGTTTGAAGAACCCGTTGCCGACGCAGAGGCAAACCAGCCCGGTCACGAAACTCCATCGCATCCCGAGGCTCATTAAGAAGAACCCGGTCGCGAAGAACCCTCCGCCGATCAACACCGACTTTCGATAGCCGAGAAAGCGGTCGGCGATCAGGCCGCCGAGATACGGCGTGAAGTAGACGAACGCGAGGTAGAGCCCGTAGATCTCGTTGCCGGTCACCTTCGGGTAGCCGAGGCCACCCGACTCGCGGTCGATCGTGTAGAGCAACAGGATCCCGACCATCGTGTAGAACGCGAGGCGTTCCCACATCTCGATGAAGAAGAGGCGATACAGCCCTTTGGGGTGTCCGGTGAGCATGCGGATCCTCGGGTCTCGGGTCGGCTTCGATCTCGGCGGGTTCGCGCGAGGTGTCGGGCACGATACCAGCGGACCGATCGGGTCGCAATAAAGCCGACTCCGGACTCCGGTGCCTACCCCGGCAGCGTGATTCCCGCTAACGGTGCGGGGCGCGCGAGCGTCCTCGTGTGCCGGCGCCGGTGCTTCGTGCCCGGACGACCCTGAGCGGCTCGATGATCAGCGATGATGGAGAAGACGATCGATGCGAAACACGACGATTGCAGCGGCGGTTGCCGCACTGTGTCTCGGGCTCGGCGCCCATGCGCAACACGGCGACGGCGCGGACCATGACAAGGCCGCGACCGAGGCCAAGCGGAAGCGCGCGGAGAAGCAGAGCCACGCGCGCACGATGCTCGGCAAGCTCGCCGAGCAACGCACGAAAGAGCTGCGGCAGACCGAGCAGCGTTTCGCCGAGGCGCGCGAGCAGGTGATGCGCGAGTTCAAGGGACGAGACAAGGAGGTCGAGCAGCGCCTGGTCGAACTCAAGCGCAAGCACCACGCCGAGCTGGCCGCGATCGACCACCACTTCCTCGCGTCCCGAGCGAAGGCGCTCAAGCCGCTTGCCGGCGACGATCTCCGCCAGCTCGGCCAGAAGTGGGATCACGACCGCGAGCGCCTACGGAAGGAGATGCACGACAAGATCGCGAACGCGAAGGCACACGGGGACGCGACGATGGCCGCGAAGATCGAGGAGGCCCACAAGAAGCACCTCGCGAAGCTCGAGCACGACTTCAAGGCGCACAAGCGCTCGCTGCTCGATCGCATCGAGCAGAAGCTCACCGGTTCAGTGACGATCCCGAAGCGCGCCCACCGTGCCGGCAAGCCGGGCGAGCATCACGACGCGCACGGCAAGGGTCGACGCGAGCACCACGGTGCCGATCACGACAAGCCCCACGGCGGCGACCACGGCAAGGGCCGGCGCGAGGGGGAGGGCCACCGCAAGGAGCACGGCGACGGGCACGGCAAGGAACACCGCGCGCCGTAGGCCGCGAACGAACCTACAACGGCTGGCCGATCCGCTGGAACACGAGCCCTTTCGGGCCGCGGGTCAGCCGGCCGAACGGCCCCGGTGTCAGGTGCGGTGCACCGAGGGTCGTGCCCGGCTGCTCGGCGTGACGCGCGAGGCGCGCGCGCGTGCGTAGCGCGGTCGTCGCGTCGATGTCGAACGCGCACGTGATGCCCGGCGTGCCGAACTGCCGCACGTGGTGGAAGACGTCGCCGACGAGCACGGCCTGGACGTCGCCCGCGTCGACGACGTAGGCGAGATGGCCGGGTGTGTGCCCCGGCGTCGCCATCGCCCGGATGCCGGGCGCGACCGCGTCGCCGTCGCCGACCCACCGGATCCGATCCTCGAGCGGGTCGAGGAACCGCTCCGCCGACGGCGCCCCGCCGACGTCCGGGTTCGCGCGCCAAAACGCCCACTCGGCCTCGGCGACGTGGTGTGCCGCGTTCGCGAACGTCGGCGTCCCGTCCTCGCCGGCGGCCCAGCCGACGTGGTCGACGTGCAGGTGGGTGAACACGACGTGCGTGATCGCGCCGGGTTCGACGCCCGTCGCGGCGAGGCTCTCGAGCAACGAGCCGCCACCGAACGTCCCGAACGCCGGGAACTCGCGCTCGACCGGACCGATCCCGCAGTCGACCAGCACGCGGGCGTCGCCCGTCTCGACGAGAAAGGCGCCGATGCTCGTCGTGATGCGGCCGTTCTCGTCGCGGTCGTCCGCCGGCCAGTCGGTGTCGTTCGTGTTCGGGAACATCGCCAGCGGGGAGACGCGGCCGGCGCCGTCGGCGAGGTAGGTGATCCGCGCATCGCCGACCTGGATGCGCTGCGTCGGGTTCGGGTCGTGCATCGGGGGTGTCCGGCTCGGGGTTTTGTCGGCGGCCGCCGGGTCGCTGCGCTACAATCTGCGATCGCTTCGACCCGACTCGCTGGAGGAACCGAATGTCCATCCGACTCGCGGCCGGCCTCGGCCTTGCCCTTCTACTCGCGCCGGCCGCGTTTGCCCAGGAGCCGTCGGGGGCCGCGGCGCTCGATCTCGGTCGCGCGCCGGGCGGTGGCGACGAGGCGCTCACGCTCGACCACGTGCTCGGGCGCGGCGGCTCGCTGTCGCCGACGGGGCTGCGCGGACTGCAGTGGCATCCCGACGGCAAGCGTGTGACGTGGGTCGAGCGGGCCAAGGGGGGCAGCCGACTCGTCGCCGAACCGATTGCAGGCGGGGCGCGCGAGGTGCTGCTCCGCAACAAGGCGCTCCGCGACGCGTGGAAGGCCGCCGAGTTGCCCGGTCGCCCGAGCGTGTCGGGTGCGCTCACGTGGATCGACGCCGACACGCTCCGCTGTGCACAGGGCGCCAACGTCTACCGGATCCACCTCGATCCGCTGCGCATCGAGCCGGTGCTGGCGACGGGTGTGCGTGGCGTGAACCCGATCGCGTTCGCGGCGGGCGATGCGTTCGTGTCGTACGTGAAGGACCACGACGTCTGGGTCGCCGGCCCCGACGGCACTCCGACTCGGGTCACGCGCGGTGGATCGGACGACGTCACCTACGGCGTGTCGGTCTCGCGCAACGAGATCGGCATCCGGGACGGCATGTGGTGGTGCCCGAACGCGCGCCGGCTCGCGTTCTACAAGGAGGACCGGCGGCAGATCCCGCGCTACCCGTACGCCGACTTCCGCCCGACGCCGGCCAGTGCGGTCTACGGCCGCTACCCGATGGCGGGCGGCAAGGACAGCATCGTCTACGTCGGCGTCCACGACACGGCCGGTGGCGAGACGGTGTGGCTCGATACCGACCCCACGGTCGACGAATACCTGACGAACGTCACGTGGGCGCCGGACGGCAAGACGATCTACGTCGTGCACGTCAACCGCGACCAGAACGTCGCGCGCCTCATCGCGTACGACGCGACGACCGGCGCGCGCGGCGACACGCTTCTCACCGAGCGCGACGAGCAGTGGGTCGAGCCGGAGATCACGCCGCGCTTTCTGCCGGACGGCAGCGGTCGGTTCGTCTGGTTCTCCCGCCGGGACGGCTACCGGCAGCCCTACATCTGCGCCGCCGACGGGACCGTCGGACCGCGCCTGATGACCGGCGACTACGACGTGCTGTCGTTCGTCGAGTTCACCGAGGACGGCAAGGCGTTCGACGTCGTGACGACCGGCCCGGATGCGCGACAGCGCCACCTCTACCGGATCGCGGTCGACGGCGGCGAGACCCCATTGACGAAGGGACGCGGTTGCCACCGCGCGACCGTTTCCCCGGACGGCCGCCATGTGCTCGACACGCACACGAGCCTCGAACTGCCGCTCGCCGTGGATGTGACCACGATCGACGGCACGCGGGTGCGCCGCGTGCACGAGGCGGACAACCCGCTGGCGAAGTTCCGCACCGGCACGCACCGCTTCTTCGGCATCGAGTCGACCGACGGGCACGCGTTGCACGGACACGTCATCTTCCCGCCGGACGCGAAGCCGGGCGGAAACTACCCGGTGATCCACTACGTCTACGGCGGCCCGCACGCGCAACTCGTGACCGACACGTGGCTGGGTGGGCGCGGTCGCTGGATGGTCTGGATGCACTACATGGCGTCGCGCGGCTACGTCGTGATCCGCGTCGACAACCGCGGCACGCCGAATCGCGGGATCGAGTTCGAGCAGGCGATTCACCGCCGTCTCGGCCAGTGCGAGGTGGACGACCAAGTCGCCGCGCTCGAGTGGCTCCACGGCCTCGGACTCACCGATCGCACGCGCGTCGGCGTGCACGGCTGGAGCTACGGCGGCTACATGACGCTGATGCTCGCGACGAAAGCCGGCAAGCACTACAAGGCCGCGGTGTCGGGCGCCCCGGTGACCGACTGGAAGTACTACGAGGTCGGCTACGGCGAGCGCTACATGGACACGCCGAAGTCGAACCCGGAGGGCTACAAGGCTGCGCGTCCGGCGTCGCACCTCGACGGACTGAAGGCGCGCCTGCTCGTCGTGCACGGCACCGCCGACGACGTCGTGATGCTGCAGAACACCGTCGACTTCGTGGATCGTTGCATCGAGGAAGGCGTCGAGGTCGAGACGATGATCTACCCGGGGCAGCGTCACGGGTTGGGCGGCAAGTCGTTTGCGCACTTCCTGCGCAAAATGACCCGTTTCTTCGATCGCGAACTGCTCGCGACGCCCGCGGAGTGATTCGGTTCGCCGTGCTGATCGGGCTGTGTGCGACGCTGCCGGGCTGTCGTGGCCCGCTCGCTCCACCGGTCGTCTATCGCACGGCGGACACCGATCCCGCCGACGGGCCGCTCGTGATCGTCGGTGACATTCAGCGGACGAGCATCGTGGAGCGGGCGCTCGGGCGCGAGTCGAACCCCGACGCGCGGCGCCGGCTCGTCGCGGCGATCGGCGAGACCCGTCCGGCAGCGATCGTGATCGTCGGCGACCTCGTGTTCGACGGCGCGTCCGCGGTCGATTGGACGTGGTTCGAGCGGGTCTTCGCCGGCGCGGTGCACGGCGGGCCGTCGGTGCACGTCGCGCTCGGCAACCACGACTACTGGGGGAGCGACGCCGCCGCGCGGTTCTACATCGGGCACCGGTTCCCGGCCCTGCGCGAGACGACGCACTACGTGCGCCGTCACGGACCGCTGGCGCTCGTGATGCTCGATTCCAACGAGGCGTCGCTCGGTCCCGACGCGTGGGCCGCGCAGTCGGCGTGGCTGCACCGGACGATCTACGCGCTCGACGCCGATCCGGACGTGCGGGGAACGCTCGTGTTCGCACACCATCCGCCGTTCACGAACAGCGACGTCACCGGCGACGAGGAGCACGTGCAGCGCGCGTTTCTGCCCGGCTTCGTGCGTGCGAGCAAGACGCTCGCGTTCTTCTCCGGCCACGCGCACACCTACGAGCGCTACGAGAAGCGCGGCAAGCACTACGTGGTCACCGGCGGCGGCGGCGGGCCGCGCGTGATGGGGCGCGACGTCTCGTCGAAGCACGCCGACCGTGTGACCGGACCCTACCCGCGGCCGTTTCACTTCGTGCGGGTCGACGTCGAGGCGTCGCGCGTGGCACTGACCGTGATCGGCTTCGACCGTGACGCCGAGACGGCGCAGCCGATCGACGCGTTCTCGATCCCGTTCGGAGGGTAGATGGAGACGCTGCTGAACCGATTCTGCGCGTCGTTCGACGAGGCGATTCGCCCGGTGTTGGCGCCGTTTTCGCGCTGCGCCGACCGGCTCGCCGAGGCGCGCGGGGTCACGACGGCGGAGCGCTTGCGCGCGGACGTGAACAACCTCGCGCACCACCTCGCCGTCGTCGCGGACAAGGTCGCGGCGCAGCAGGCCTACGTGCTGATCTTCGGTCCGCTCAAGAGCGGCAAGTCGACGTTGATGAACGCGATGTGTGCAGCCTACGTGAGCGAAGTCACGAGCCTGCCGGCGTACCCGTGCATGGTCTACGTCTCGCATGCGGAGACGGCCGAGGTCGTCATCACGCACTACGACAACAGCGAGGCGCGCGTGGACGACCCGGCCGCGCTGCGGGGACGCCTCGACGCGGCGCACCGATCGCTGGCCGACGAGATCCGTCGCGTGGAGGCGGCGGGTGGATCGTTCGAGGTGCACACCGACTACCCTGCCGCGATTCGTCGCGTCGACTACCGGTTGCCGGCGGGCGACCTCGCCGAGTCCGGCGCGGTGCTGGTCGACACGCCGGGCCTCTACACGCGGATGCGTTTCGGGTACGACCAGATGACGCGCGATTTTCGCGACACCGCCGCGTGCGCGATCTTCGTCGTCAAGAGCGAGAACCTCTTCCTCGAGCAGGTCTTCGACGAGTTCACCGACCTCCTCGACCTGTTCACCCGCGTCTTCCTCGTCGTCAACCTCGACACGACGCGAATGGACCTGCGCCCCGACGGGTCGGTCGCGCCGGCGCTCGAGGCAGCGGATCCGGCGCGGATCATCGAGGCGTTCGAGAACCTCGCGATGAGTGCGCCGCTGAAGACGGCCGTCGACGAGGGGCGGTTGCGGATCTTCCCGGTCGACCTGCTGAACGCCGGTCGTCGTCGGCTCGCCCCCGCCGGCGACGACGCGAGTGGCGACGACCCGACCGGCTTCGGCGCGTTCTTCACGACGTTGACCGACTACCTGAACAGCGACGACTACCTGCGCGCATTCCTCGGCGACAGCATCCGGCGCGCGCGGCGGTTGCTCGACGAGGCCGCGACGATCGGCGAGCGGGACGACGTGGCGGCGCTGGCCACCGAGGCCGAGCGTCTGCGGCACGAGCGTGCCGGCCTGCGGGAGCGCGCGACCCGCCTGGGACGCCTCCGCGATTTCGACTGGCGCAACGCGGTCAACGCGCTGTGGCGCGAACTCGACGGTGCGATCCGCGCCCAGGGCGAAGCGCTGCGCAAGGGCACGGCGGCGGCGGTCAGCCGCGCGGTCGACGACTGGTTCGGCGACGACGCGAGCCTGCTGGCGCTCAACGACGACGTCCTGGCGCCGCGGATCGAGGAGACCCGGCGCGCGGTGCTCGACGCCGTACGCGATGTGCTCCTCGAGCGGATCGGCGATCGCGCCGCCGGCCTCACTGTCGGCGACGCCGTTCGCGATGCCCTCGAGCGGGAGGGGATCGACCTCGGTCGTGCGGCGGTGGCGGCGGTCGAGGAGGCCGCGGGGCGGACCGCCTTCGCACCGCACGAAGCGATCGTGCCGGCGCAGCGGGTGCCGGTGCGACGGCGGATGATCGATTGGGTGCTGCTGCGCTCGGCCGCGCAGGTGCGCCGTGCCCTGCTCGGCGAGTCGGACCGGCCGTCGAATCGCGTGTCGCCGGCGCTCAAGGCGAGTCGGCTCGACCGCGATGCGCGTGCCGCGATGCGCACGGCCGCCGGCGGGTTCGTCGATACGGCCATCCCGGCGGCGGTCGCGACGGCGACGAAGGCGGCCTTCGATCCGGTCGCCGCCGCCGTGCAGGCGACGCTCGAGGGGCGCGTCGACCGCGATCGCGCGTCGTGCGCGGAGCGCATCGCCGAGATCGACACTCGTCTGGGACGCATCGGCCCGGTTCTCGATGCGATCGCTGCGTTGCGGACGGCGGTCGGCGAGACCGACGCCCGACTCGAGAGCGTCGCCGATCGATACGCGCGGACGACGCCCGAGGCGCTCCGCGGCCCCGTCGCTCCCGACGCCTGATGCCTGACTGGCGCCCAGAAAAAAACCCCTCCGGCTGCCGCGTGGCTGCCGGAGGGGTTCAGCAATCAAAGGAGGAGGATGTGTTTTTGATTCCCCGTTGCCAACCTTATCGGCGGGGCGGGGGAACACCCCGAGTGAAAAGGCGTCACACTCGACGCGTGCTCAGGCGTCCTTGCCCGGTTCGAGAATCTCGACCGTGACCTTCTGCTTGCTCGTGCCGCTGCGCTCCTGCTCGATCGTCGAGCCGTCGGGCCCTTCGCGCTCGCGCGAGCCCGATTCCTCGCCGGACGACTCGACCTGCACGATCACGCGGTGCTCGATGCTGTAGTGCAGCGTCGCGCGCGTCGTCGACTTCGAGCCCTCGCGCTCGGACGTCATCTCCATCTTGAGCACGGCGCACTTCATCTTGCGCAACGTCGCGATCGATGCGAACTCGAACCGAGCGGTCACGTCCGGCAGCGCGATCTCCTCGCCGTCGCGCCCGGTGCGCGGCTCCATCTGAAACAGCTTGTGCGCGTCTTCGCCCGAGATCTCCCACGTCTCGCCGACCGACTTCGCCTCGTTCGGCAGCGGCGGACCGCGGCGCCAGCGCTTCGGGCGGATCGCCTTCTTCAGGCTGCCCTCCGGCTCGACCCACTCCTCGTCTTCCTTGACGGTCACGGCCGCGTCGCCGTCCTCGCTCCACTCGATCCGCACGTGCTTCCACGCGAGCGCGGCTTCGCGCTCCTGCGGCTCACGGTCCTCGCCGTTGACGGTCGCCTTCAGCGTCGAGCCGCTGTCCTCGTAGTTGCGCTCGAGCTTCATGATCTTGCCGTTCTTGACCGCGAGCAGGGTCTGCGTGTAGACCCCCTTGCGCGACGTCTCGAACTTCATCTCGAAGTCGCGCTCGCCGGCCGACACGCGCTGCGAACCGGTCGACGTCTGCTGCGTCGTGACCTTGGTCTTCAGGCCCGGCTTGGGTTTCAGCGAGAAGTCGACCTCCTGGGCGGCCGAGGCGACGGGCAGGGCGAGGGCGCCACACGCGAGGGCGGCGGCGATCGGGAGAATCTTCATCGGGGGCTCCAGTCGGGCGCCGGCGGCGGCGCGGACCGCGGCGGCGGATGCCGTCGCGCCCCGAATTATCGAGCCCCGCGGGGGAGGCGTCAACGGCCGATGATCAGCCGTCGTGGCCGATCGATCGGGCCCAGCGGCCGTCGAGACTGTCGAGCCACGCGTGCCAGCGTGCGTCGAGCGACGCGATCTCGGAGCGTTGGAGCGACGCGAGGTAGCGGATCGCCTCGGGGAACGTCAGATCCGGCCGCGTCTCGATCACGAAGCGGACGAGCGACATCGCCAGTGGCCGTCCCTCGCGGAAGACCCGGCTCTCGTCGGCGACGATCTCCGCGATGTTCTCGCGCCAGCGCAGCAGGTCGTTGAGGCTGTGCTTGCGGTGCACCTGCATCGCGAACAACAGTTCTTTCGGCAGTTCGACGTGCCGTAGCCGCCCGCTGTGCATCTCCATCGCCTCGACGGTGACCGCGATCCCTTCGCTGAGCCACGTCTCGTCGGTCTCGATGCCGAGCAGGTGGTGCGCGATGTGCGCGAGTTCGTGGCGGATCGTGTCGCGGTAGCAGAAGTCGAGCCGAATCGGGACGACCCGTCCGTCCGTGGTCTGGACGTCGCGGTCCTCGGCCACGTAGATGATCACCGCGGAGCGACCGGTGGATTGCAGCGAGCCCGCGGCGCCGGCGACGCCGTGGTGTGTCGGTGGACGGACGTCGCCGACGAGCTGATAGTGCCCGCCGGGCATCGCCTCGACCTCGACGTCGTCCATCGGCACCGGGCGCAGCTCGACGAAGATCGGCTCGTCGACGGTGATCCCGAACAAACTCGTGATCGCGCCGAGCTCCTCGGAGACGACGCGGCCGATCTGCGCGGTGCGGATCGGGTCGTAGGGCGACACGAGCGTGAAGCCCTCGTACATCGACATCGTGCGGACGTCGTTGCCACGGAGGTCCTCGGCGAGCGAGTCGAGCGGGATGCGGACGGTGCAGCCGACCGCTACCAGTGCCAGCACGAGGCCGAGAAGGAGACGCTTGCAGTCCATGGAAGACCTCCGGTCTCCCGGTCATCGGCAATCGAGCGGTCCGGGGTTGAGCCGGGGCAGGTCCCGGTGGAGGGGAGGGCGCCCAGCGCCTATACTGACCCTGTAGGCTGCGAGTCGTCCCCTTGGCCGTCGACGTGGCCGTTCGGCCGAACCGGACGCGAATTCGAGCAGAGAGCCATGCCAGCCTATCAATCGTGGGGGCGGTATCCCCCGGCTTCACACGACCTCGTCGTGCCGATCCGGTGGCGGCACGAGCTGCCCGATCTCGCGGCGCTGCCGTCGCCGATGCTCGCCTACGGGCTGGGTCGGAGTTACGGCGACAGCTGCCTGAACCGCAACGGCACCCTGCTCGTCACCGACGCGCTCGATCGCGTGATCGCGTTCGACGAGAAGACCGGCGTGCTGCGGTGCGAAGCGGGCGCGTCTCTCGCGGAACTCCAGGCCCGCCTGATCCCGCGCGGCTACTTCCTCCCGGTGATCCCCGGCACGAAGTTCGTGACCGTCGGGGGTGCGGTCGCCAACGACATCCACGGCAAGAACCACCACTTGCGCGGGACGTTCGGTTGCCACGTGCTCCGCTTCGAGCTCGTCCGTTCCGACGGCACGGTCCTCGAGTGCTCGCCCGACGACAACGAGGAGCTCTTTCGCGCGACGATCGGCGGTCTCGGCCTGACCGGGTTGATCACGTGGGTCGAGCTGCGTGCGGTGCGGGTCGCGAGTCCGTTCATCGACCACGAGACGATTCGCTACCACACGCTCGACGACTTCTTCGCGCTGTCGGAGGACTCCGACGAGGGCTACGAGTACACCGTCGCGTGGGTCGACACGACCGCGCGTGGCCACGACACCGGGCGCGGCCTGTTCATGCGCGGCAACCACGCGGACCCGGCGCACCACAAGCTGCCGCCGATCCCGAAGGCCAAGGAGCGCTCGTTCCCGATCGACGCGCCGAGCTGGTTCCTGAACAAGTACACCGTCAAGGCGTTCAACGCGCTCTACTACCGCAAGCGCTTTCCCCCGCACATCCACGAGGTCGTCTATCAGGACCCGTTCTTCCATCCGCTCGACTCGGTGCTGCACTGGAACCGCATGTACGGCAAGCGCGGCTTCTTGCAGTATCAATGCGTCGTGCCGGTCGGCGACGGTGGTGCGGCGATCCGCGAGATCCTCGAACGCATCGCGGCGTCGGGGCTCTCGTCGTTCCTCGCGGTGCTGAAGATGTTCGGCGACGTCGAGTCGCCCGGGATGCTGTCCTTCCCGCAACCGGGCGTCACGCTCGCCCTCGACTTCCGATTCGAGGCGCAGCGGACGCTGCGGCTCCTCGACACGCTCGACGACGTCACACGCGGTGCCGGCGGGCGGATCTACCCGGCGAAGGACGCACGGATGTCGCCGCAGAGCTTCGATGCCTACTACCCGAACTGGCGCGCGTTCGCCGAGTTCATCGACCCGAAGTTCTCGTCGAGCTTCTGGCGCCGCGTGACCGAGGGACTCCAATCGTGATCGACAACGAAACGAGATAGCGATGAAGAAGGTGATGATCATCGGCGCGACGTCCGCGATCGCGATCGAGGCCGCGAAGGTCTTCGCGAGCGAAGGGGCGAGCCTCTTCCTCGTCGCCCGGCACCCGGACAAGCTCCGCGCCGTGGCCGACGACCTCCGTTCGCGGATGGCGAAGGTCGACACGCTCGTCGGCGACGTCAACGACTTCCACGAGCACGAGGGCGCGATCGCCGAGGCCGATCGCTCGATGGGCGGCATCGAGGGCGTGTTGATCGCGCACGGGACGCTGTCCGACCAGCAGAAGTGTCAGGAAGACGTGGACGAGATGCTCGGCGAGTTCTCGACGAACTGCCTGAGTTTCCTGTCCTACCTGACGCACCTCGGCAACTACTTCGAGAAGCGCGGTGCCGGGTGCATCGCGGTGATCACGTCGGTGGCCGGTGATCGTGGTCGCGGGAGCAACTACGTCTACGGCGCGGCGAAAGCCGCCGTGACGACGTTCCTCGGCGGACTGCGCAACCGGCTGCACAAGTGCGGCGTGTCGGTCGTGACGATCAAGCCGGGCTTCGTCGACACGCCGATGACGGCCGCCTACGAGAAGGGGCCGTTGTTCGCGAGCGCGGAGTCGGTCGGCAAGGGCGTCTACCGGGCGATGATCGGCGGCAAAAACGTCGTCTACCTGCCGTGGTTCTGGCGCGGCATCATGTGCGGGATCCGTTCGATGCCCGAGGCGGTGTTCAAGCGGATGTCGCTGTGACCGGCGAACCCACGAGCGTCCGCACGGGCCACATCGAGCTGTTCCTCGCGGAGCCGGTGCGCCGCCCGGTCGAGTGGATCGGTCTCGAGGGACTGCTCGACCAAGTGCTCGCGTGCTGGACCGTCATCACCGACGACGACCTGCCGCTCTGTCCACGCCTCGTCGGGCGCCCCGGCATGGGCAAGACGACGCTCGCGCAGGCCGCCGGGCAGCAACTCGGCCGGGACGTCTACATCGTGCAGTGCACGATGGACACGCGGCCGGAGGATCTCCTCGTCACCCCGGTGCTCGCGGAATCGGGGCGCATCACCTACCAGGCGTCGCCCCTCGTCACCGCGATGATTCGCGGCGGCGTCGCGATACTCGACGAGGCGAACCGGATGTCGGAGAAGTCGTGGGCGAGCCTCGCGCCACTGCTCGACAATCGCCGCTACGTCGAGAGCGTCGTCGCCGGTGTGCGGATCGAGGCGGATGCCGAGTTCCGCTGCTGCGTCACGATGAACGACGACGCCTCGACCTACGAGGTGCCCGAGTACGTTCAGAGTCGGCTGCAGCCGTTGATCGAGGTCGGTGCGCCGGATCGAGACGACACGCGCCGGATCCTCCACTACAACGTCGATTTCGCGCCCGACGACCTGCTCGACCTGACGTCGGACTTCCTCGCCGGCGCGCGGCGGTATCGCCTCGGCTACACGACGCGCGACGGCGTCAACATCATGCGGTATGCGCTGAAGCTCACAGCGCGCGGCCTCGTCACCGAGCTGAACGACGCGTTCGATCGCGCGGTCGAGCAAGTGCTGGGCGAGGGCGCGGCCGACTTCGAGGCGCGGGCGGCCGGGCAATTCGGGCTCGGCGCGCACGTCGACTTCGGCGAGTTCTTCACGCAGGGCGGCGACCTCGGGGACGATGAGCGCGACTGACGCGCTGCGGTGGCGCAACGTCACCGTCGTTCCGGCCGTGCACGGTCGACTCGCGTTCGCGCTCGAGGTGCGTCGGCGCATGCTCGAAACCCGGTTCGCGCATGTGGCGGTCGAACTACCCGCATCATTGCGCGACGTCGTCGTCGCCGGGATCGAACGGCTCCCGACGATCCACGTCGCGGTGTGGCGCAAGGCGATCGACTGGGCGGCAGAGGCCGAGACGACGTTCGACGCGACCGAGGAGCAGGCGGAGCGGCAGCACTTCTACGTGCCGATCGATCCGTGTGACGCGATGATCGAGGCGGTCCGGATCGCGCGGCGCGAGCGCAGCGAGATCCACTTCATCGACGCCGAGATCGACGACTTCGAGTCGCGACGGATGGTCGTGCCGGACGCCCATGCGATCCACGGCCTCGGCCTCGAGCGCTGGTCCGAGGCGCTCGCCGAAGCGATCGACGCGATCGAGCCGACGCCGCAGGACGAGGTGCGGGAACGTCACATGGCGGCTTCGCTCCGCCTGATCGCCGAGGCGGCCGGGGACCGGCCGGTGCTGTTCGTGTGCGGCCTCGCGCACTGGCGGCGCGTGCAGGGGCACCTCGAGCGCAGCGGCGATCGCTTTCACGAGGGGGAAGGTGTCGACGTCGGCGCGGTGCAACTCCTCCGCGTGCATCCGCTCTCGCTGATCCACGTATTGGGCGAGGTTCCGTACGTCGCGTACCTGTGGGAACGCCATCGCCGCGGCATCTCGCCCGACCGGTTCGACGCGGTCGCGGCGATCCGCGACCTCGTGCTGCGGGCGAAGTCGACGTTCGAGCGTCGCCACGCCGATTCACTCGAGCAACCGACGCTGCCGGCGCTTCGCGCGTGCTTCACCTACTTGCGCAAGCTCGTCGTCTATCAGCGCCGCTTGCTGCCCGACACCTACCTGTTGACGCTCGCCGCGAAGGCGACCGTCGGCAACGACTTCGCGGTTCGCCTGCTCGAACTCGCGAACCGCTACCCGCCGAATCGCGATCGCGGGGATTCGTTCCAGATGACCGCCGACCTCGGTCGATTCGCCGACGACGACACCGTGCAACCGATGGCGAGCCGCACGCCCGGGGAGGCGAGCGAGGTCAGGCCGCTCGAACTCGTGCGCCGACCGCGCCGCCGGGACGCGCGCACGTGGCGCCGCGGGTGGAACCCGCACGCGCATTGCTCGTGGCCGCCGGAAGACGTCGCGATCGAGAACTTCCGCGACCACGTCAGTCGACGCGCGCACGCGGCGATGGCCGCGAACCAAAGCCGAACCGAACCCTTCACCGCGTCGCTGAAGGACGGCATCGCGATCCGGGAGACGCTACGCGATCCCGACGGTGCGATCCACGTGCGCGAGGATCCGGTCGTCGCGGGCGACGTCGGCGCGCTCGTGCTGATCTTCGAGGAGGACGACGACGGCACGCGGTTTCCGTGGCGCGTGACGTGGTATGCCGAGCACGCGGAGGAATCGACGCTGGCGTTCTACGCGACCGATCCGCTCGACGACCTGGTCGGACCCGGCATCGCCCGGATTCGGTATGGCGGATGCCTTTTCTTGTTTCCGCCGCTCGCGATCCCGGACGTGTGGGAGGACCTGCGGTTCGAGCGCGCGCGGCGTCCGTCCGAGCGATTGCTCCTCGCGGCGCTCGCATGGTCGCGTGAGCGTTTCGTCGCGTTTGCCGGGCCGCGGCCGCCGTCGCCGGAGATTCGCGCCGAGGCGGCTCGACTCGAGAAACACCTGATCTACTTGCCCCTCGGCTCGTTCTCGCCGCACGTGCTCGAGCGGATGCGTCGGGCTCATGTGCTGAACGACGGCTCCGTGCGGGGCTACGCGTCCCGCTTCATCGGCTGAAGCCGCGGTCGTGGTTGACACGGGGCCGGTTCGGCCGAATCATGGCGGCCGAGGAGAAATGCCGTGAGAAACCGCATCCACGCCTTGCTGTTGGGTCTCGCCTCGATCGGATTCGCGACCGCCGACGCGCAGAACCACATCGCCTATCCGCTGGACAACCTCCACGGCGTGTGGGGACAGATCATTCCGCTCGGCTCCGCGGCGGCGACGACGAACTTCGACGAAGCGCGTACGCAGATCCTGATCCCGGCGCGGTTCTTGCCACCGATCGCGGATTCGATCGTCGGCCTCGAGATCGCGCCGCAACTCGCCGGCGTGGTGCACTACGACGCGCTGACGATATCGATGGGGCACACGACCCGGACGACCCTCGCATCGATGTTCCAGGTGAACCTGCCGAATCCGACGATCGTGTACAGTGCGGCCGGCGTCTCGATCAACTACACGCCGCCCACGGTTTGGTTCGCGCTGCCGGTCGCCCCGTTCGCCTACGACGGCCAACGCAACCTCGTCATCGAGATCCAGAAGTCGGTCGACCCGACCAAGGCGAAGAGCACGGTGTCACACGAGACGAACGCGCATCCCGCGCGTGGCGATTTGCCCGACCCGCTGTTCGCCTACGGGCCGGGCGCGTTCAATGCGACGAGCGGTACGCTGTTTCCGGCGAACGCGCGGCTCGTCCTGCGTCTCTACTTCCGCCTCGACGCGACGTTGACGATCGACGGTCAGCGGGGCGGGACATCGACGGACTACTTCGCGATCGGAACCACGGCGACGCTGCGGGTGCGCGGGAACGTGACCGATTCGTATGCGCTCGCGTTCGACCTCGCCGTCGCCCCGCCTCGCGCGATCCCGAACATCAACGGCTTGCTCTTTCTCGCGGGCGTGAACCCGCTCGTCCGCGTCGCGCCGATGGTCGGCGCGGTCGGGACCGTCCCGATCGCGATCCCGCCGGTCGTCGCGCTGGCCGGCACGCACCTGCACTTCCAGGCCGCGCGTATCGACAACGGTTCGCCGGCGAACGTCGACCTGACGAACGTCGTCGACGCGATCATCGCGAACTGAAGCGCTCGATCGTCCGTGCGTCCGGCCGGCGCACGGCGCTCCAGAGGATCACGATCGCCGTGTTCGGGATCAGGGCGAACAGGCCCGGGTAGAAGCTGCCCGGCACGGTGAGGAGCCCGGTCGCGCTCGCGAGCAGGATCGCGAATGCGACCGCGAGGCCGGTCCAGACCGCCGCACGATGGACGCGGAGCCAGAACGTGCCGAGCAGGATCGCCGGTGCGAGCTGCATCACGACCGAGAACGCGAGCAGCAGCAGGCGCACGATGTCGTCCTCGAGGACGAATGTCAGCGCGACCGCGGCGGCGGTGAGCGGGACGACCGCGACGCGGGCGATCGATCGGTCCGGCACCGTGGGCGCGAGTTGGCCGACGATGTTGCGCGCGACGAGGGTCGCCATCGACAGGATCAGCGCCGACGCGGTGGAGACCGCAGCGGCGAGCCCGCCCGCCGCGACGGCGCCGGCGAACCACGGCGGGAAGTGATCGACGAGCGCTTCGAGCATCGCCCGGTCCTGTGTGCCGGCCGGGAGGAGGCTGCCCTCGCGATCGTGGAGGACGAACACCGAGAACCCGACGATCATCACCGGGAACAGCGCGAGCTGGTAGAGCGGCAGCACGCACGCGTTGCGGCGCAGGATGTTCGGTTCCCGCGCGGTGTAGATCGCCTGGAAGATGTGCGGCCAGAGCCAGAACCCGATCGCCGAGCCGATGACACGGGTCGCGTACCACGTCGCGCCGTGGTTGCCGTCCACGCCGGCCAGCGTGAGGTGGGCGGGGCTCCGTTGGGCCAGCTCCGCGAACATCGCTCCGACGCCGCCGAAGAACTGCACCGCGAACACGATGCCGACCGCGAACATGCCGACGAGCATCACGCACGCTTGCAGCAGGTTCGTCCAGCCGACGCCGCGCATGCCGCTCGTCGTGACGAACACCATCACGCAACCGAACGCGACGATCCGCGCCCAGCCCGCCGGGAACGCGCCGCCGGACGCGAGCTCGATGATCAGGCCCGCGCCGACGATCTGTACCTGCAGGTAGATCGCGAGTGCGGCGACGCCGATGAGCGCGATGACGGCGCCGAGCGCGCGCGAGCCGTAACGATCGGCCGCGTAGTCGGGCTGGGTCATGTAGCCCATGCGGCGGCCGAGCCGGTTCACGCGCGGCCCGAAGAAGAAGAGGACCGCGTAGGCGATCGACCCGTATCCGGCCGCGTAGAGGATCGACGCGCCGTGGCGGTAGGCGTGGCCGGCGAGGCCGAGAAACGCGTAGGCGCTGTAGATCTCGGCGGCCATCAGCACGTAGAGCAAGACGGCGCCGAAGCGCCGCCCGTCGAGCATGAAATCGTCGCCGCTGTGGCGCCCCTCGCGTCGCGAGCGGACCCCGGCGGCGATGCCGACCGCGGTCGTCACGCACAGCCAGCCGAATACGATCGCGAGGACGACCGTCATCGTTCGGCTCGCGTGACGCAGCGGTAGGCGATCGCGAGTGCGACCGTCGTCACCAGCACCATGCCGATGCACCAGGCGAACTGGAACGGGAGCCCGAACACGAACGGAAGCCCGGGTCGGTCGATGACCGCGGGCACCATGAAGCCGATCGTCAGCGCGACGAGGATCCAGGCGGCGCGCCGCTCAGCCCGAATCCCGTCGCTCATCGGCGTCGCTACTCGCCCCCGTCGCGCGGGCGGAGCTTCAGCGCGGCCGAGTTGATGCAGTAGCGTTGCCGGGTCGGCGGCGGGCCGTCGTCGAACACGTGGCCGAGGTGGGCGTCACAGTTCGAGCAGAGCACCTCGGTGCGGACCATCCCGATGCTCGAGTCTTGCTCGGTCTTCACGTGCGCCGCGTCGGCCGGCGCCCAGAAGCTCGGCCAGCCGCTGCCGGAGTCGAACTTCGCCTTCGAGTCGAAGAGCAGTTGGTTGCAGCAGACGCAGCGATACTCGCCGGGCGATTTCTCGTCGTGGTAGGCGCCCGTGAACGCGCGCTCGGTGCCCTTTTCGCGGGTGATCCGGTAGGCCTCCGGCGAGAGGGCCTTGCGCCAGCCCTCCTCGGTCGTCGGCAGTTCGTCGCGTGACTTCACTCGGTCCTCCATCGGGTCGCTGGTGGATGCGGTAGTGCTCGCCGTGCCGGCGGTGGCGCCCGATCCGGCGGTGCCCGTCGCCGGGTCGTCGGATCGCTCCGAGGAGCATGCCGCGAGTGCGAGCGCGGCGAGGAGGGCGAAGCCGATCGTTGCCAGTGCTCGCATCGTCATTTGCGTTTCTTCAGGTCGCGAAGTGCGTCGCGAATCGTCTGCTCGACCGGTCCGAGGCCGCGGTAGGTCGCGAGCAGCTTGCGGTAGGTCTTCTCCAGCGACGCGGGATCGGTCTCGTTCGCGCGGGCGGACTCGAGTGCCTTGCGTGCGGCGTCGGCGAGCCCGTCGAGGCGCTTCTGCGCGTCGCCGACGATCTCGGGTGGACCGTCGGGGAACTTCTTCTTGTTCGTGCCCAGCTTGACGATGCGGTTCAACTCGCGAATCGCCGGCGCGGTGCGCTCGGCGCCGAGGTGCTTGTCCGCAGCGGCCATCGCCTTCAGGAGTGGGCGAAGCGCCTTCGGCGGCGCGATCGGTCCGTTGTCCTTCGCGGCCTTCTGGAGCATCTTCGCGAGCCCGTCGACGCCCCACGACTGGTTCCAACCGAGCTGCTGCTTGAACGTCTTGCCGTCCCAGCGCTTGATCACGACGACCGGCACGCTCTTGTCGACGAACTGGTAGGGTCCGTCCGGGCCGCGTGGGTCGTGCTCCTCCTTCACGGAACGGCAGTAGACGTTCAGGAAGACGAACTTCTTCGAGACGTCCTTCGCGAACTTCTTGAGCTTCTTGTCTTCGGTCTTGCCGGCGGCGAGGGCGCGAACCGCGTCCTTCACGTGATCACACGGCGCTCATATACCGCTGTTCTCCCAGCCGTTGTAGATCACGAGGATCCGGCCGGTGCGTCGGACGTCCTTGATCGCGTCTTTGAAATTGGTGTGGAACGGGACGCCCTTGGCCCACTCGTTCTTGCCCGCCTTGGTCTTCTGAGCGGGCGTCGTGGTCGCGAGTGCGAGCGTGGCGATCAACGCCAGCGCGTAGGGGATCGGTCGCATCGGGTGGCTCCTCCGATTCGTCGGGACGACTCGACAAACGCTCGTGCCGCGCGGATCCGCAGCATTCACCACCCATTGTAGCGCATCGCGCACGGTCGCGCTCAGGCGTAGCCGATCCACGTCGCGACGAGCAGCACGATCGCGGCGAGCACCCACACCTTCAGCATGAACGGCAGCACGAAGCGCAACCAGCGGTCGTACGGGATCCGCGCCATCGTCAGAATGCCGATCAGCACCGCATTCGTCGGCACGAGGATGTTCGTGAACCCGTCGCCCATCTGATACGCGAGCACGGCGGTTTGCTCGGACACGCCGAGTTGCTGACCGAGCGGCGCCATGATCGGCATCGTCACGAAGGCCTGGCCGCTGCCGGACGGGATGAAGAAGTTGCACAGGCTCTGCAGCACGAGCATTCCGACCGCCGACACACTCGTCGGCAGATCACCGAGCAGGCCGGCCATCGCGTGGATGATCGTCCCAATGACCTTCCCGTCGACGAGGATCACCTCGATCGTTCGCGCGAACCCGATCAGCAGCGCGGTCGTCGTCAGCTCAGTCGCGCCGTCGCAGAATCCGCGGGCCGTCGCATTCGGCGAGAGCCGTGCAACGCACGCGATCAGCACCGTCAGGCCGACGAAGATCGCACCCATCTCGACGAGGTAGAAGCCGAGGAACCGCGAGCCGTAGACGATGAATGCGATCGTCGCAATGATCAAAGCGATGATCACGCCATGCGCCACGGTGAACGACGGGCGCGCCTCGTCGTCTCCTCGCACATCGCTGTAGTCGACGTCCGCGACGAGGCTCGTCGACGGGTCGTTCTTCACGCGACGCGCGTAGCGATAGACGTGATGGAATGCGATCGCGAGGAACGGGAGCGTACCGGTGACGCGGAACCACCAGCCCGACATCTCGCCGATGCCCGCGATGTTCTGCGCCGGCACGACAGTGAACGGGTTGAACGCCGCCATCCCGTACCCGGTCGCGTAGCCGCAGCACAGGATTCCCACGGCGGTGACTGCGTCAAAGCCGAGGCCGATGCAGAGCGCGATGAGCATCGGCACGAACGGGAGGTATTCCTCCGCCATGCCGATCGAACTCGAGCCGGCCGCGAACAGCGTCAGTCCGGCGCCGATCAACAGCGCGGGCCGAGTGCCGAGTTTCGCGAGCAGCAGACCGATCAATGCGTCGGCGGCACCCGTCATCCGAAACACGCCGAAAGCGCCACCGATCAGGAATACGAAGAAGATGATCTCGTGGCTCTTCCCGAAGCCTTCCGGGATCGACGAGAAGCACGCGTACCACGGCAGAGGTTCGGCATCTTCGATCTGCTGGTAGGTGCCCGGGATCGTCTTCTTGCGCTTCGTGATCGCGTCGCGCGCCGCGTCTACGAGCGGCGCGCCGTCAGCGTCGTCGGCGACCGTCGATTCGAACCCGTCGATCAGCTTCTGCTGCGCCTCGGTGCCCTTGCGGTAGACCCGCTCCTCTCGGTACTCGCCCTTCGGCAGCAGGTACGTCGCGCACTGGGCGGCGACGATCATGCCGAACAAGAGCACGAGCGTGTGGGGGACGCGGATCCGCATGCAGTTGGCCTCCTCGTGGAGGACGCATTATGTAGAACGGACCGGCAAATGAGAATCCCCGCATGGCGCGACTGCTCTACATTCACTGGCATGCCGACGAAGCCGCTCGATTCGCCGCACCGCTCGCGGCCGCCGGCCACGACGTGCGCGTCGAGCACGCCGCCACCGGCCTCGCCGCGCTGGACGACGATCCACCGGCTGCGGTCGTGATCTCGCTGCGGCGCCTCCCGTCCCACGGCCGCGAAATCGCCGCCGCGATCCGCGAGCGCGCCATGACCGCGTCGACGCCGATCGTCTTCGTCGCTGGCGAGCCCACCAAAGTGGCCGCGACCCGCCGCCGCTTCCCCGACGCCAGCTACGTCGAAACCGAAGCAGACGTCGCACTGTAGGATTCGTCGCCCCCGTACGCGCGTGTCGCCCTGTATCGACAGGAGAGTCCGGCGGCGCGATTCACGGCTTGGACTCGGCGCTGTCCCGATCGAGGTGGGGTTGGCTTCGTTGGCCAAGCTCGAACCGGTGCGCCGAGCGCCGATCGCGTCGTCCGGATTCATCCTTCGTGTGTGGCGGTTGGGGGCGGGTTGTCGGTTCGGGGATGTGTGGGGGCCTTGCTTCCTCGAAGAGGCGTCCCGTCGCGAGCATGGGAGCGGCACACGATGCAGCGGCGCCGGGCCGCGGGGCGAGAGTCAGCCGACTCGGAGTGGGCGAATGTGCTCGCGCCTATGTCGGGCGCAAGGCCCCCACACATCCCCGAACTAGCCGATCGCGCCTCCCGCCGCACTGAAGAGTGAAGAGACCCGGACGACGCGATACACGACGCTCCAGTCAGGCGGAACGTCGAACGCGTCCCCAATGCGGCGGGCCAGACGTGCCGCTTTCGCGCGGTGCGTTGCCGTACCCTCGGACGAGTTCGACAACGCGGGCGAATCGTGGGGGACGAGCCGCCTGTTCGGGCGTGGGGAGGGCCCTTGCGACCGACATAGGCGCGAGCACATTCGCCCACGTCCGCTCCGCCGACTCTCGCCCCGCGGCCCGGCGCCGTTGCATCCGATGCCGCGCCCCTGCTCGCGACGGGACGCCTCTTCAAGGAAGCAAGGGCCCTCCCCATGCCCGAACTGCCCGCCCCGGCCCCTTCCATCCGTCGCGCGCCGGCGCCTCGTCCCGCGGTTACGGCAACGCCTCGTGCGCAAGCGGCGCGGTCCCCGCCGCTTCGAGGGCGCGCTCACCGACCGACGTGATCCGTAGCGCCGCATCGTCGCCGTCGACCGCGCCGTCTGTGCGGAGCGTCGCGATCGCGTGGTCGATGCGGGTGTGGCTCCAGCCGAAACGGCGGGCGAGATTGTCGCGGCTCATCGGCAGCGTGCGGTCCTTCAGGTGCAGCAGCACGATCTGCGCGTCGAAGCTCCGACGGAGGCGACGGTGCCCGAGGAACTGGCGGAGCAGGCCGTGTCGCGGCGACGCGATCCACGCGATGACGAAGACGATGCCGGTCGCCGTGGCCATGCCGCCTGCGATCGACGCATTGTAGTGGTAGGCGATTCCGTAGCCGAGGCAGGCGTCGGCGACGCCGATCGCGACCGACAGCGCCAGCATCGGCGCGAGGCGATCGACCAGCAGGTAGGCGGTGGCGGGCGGGACGATCAGCATCGCGACGACGAGGATCGCGCCGACCGCCTCGAACGAGCCGACGACCGTGACGCTCACGAGGCTCATCAGCACGTAGTGCACGAGCACCGGCGAGAACCCGAGCGCGGTCGCGAGTGCCGGATCGAAACTCGTCAGCTCGAACTCCTTGTAGAGCGCGAGCACGACGACGAGATCGATCGCGAGAATGACCGCCGAGACCCACAACGCGCGCGGGCCGAGGTCGACGCCGAAGATCACGAGGTCGGTGAACGGCGCGAGCGCGATCTCGCCGTAGAGGACGCACTCCGGATCGAGGTCGATGTTCGCCGCGAACCGATGCGCCAGGATCACGCCGACCGCGAACAGCCCGGGGAACACGACGCCGATCGCCGCGTCGCTGCGCACCCGCCGCGTGCGCGTCAGGAGATCGATCAGGAACACCGTCAGCACGCCGGTCGCCGCGGCGCCGAGCACCATCGGCCACGTGCTGCGGCTCCCGAACCACAGGAACGCGATCACGATTCCGGGGAGGACCGCGTGGCTGATCGCGTCGCCGAGCAGCGCCATCCGCCGCAGCACGAGGAACGCTCCGACGAGTGCGCACGACGCCGCGACGCACGAGCCGACGAGCAGGATGACGACCGTCGGGTTCATCGCGCGGCCTCGTCGCCGGCGTTCGGGCGCGGGATGGGGCGGCCGTGCGGGTCGGTGGACGGGTGTCCCAGCAGCGCGTCGATGCGCTCGGTCGCCTCGTCCGAGAGCACGTGCTCCATCGCCTCGGCGTCGCGGTGCACGTGGTCGCTCGCGACGTCGACCCGCCGCGTCAGGTAGAGCTCCCACAGGCGGTGTTTGCGGACGACGCGTTCGGCCGCGCGGCGACCCGCGGCGGTGAGGCGCAGCGCATCGCCGTCGAGTTCGACCAGCGCGCGGCGCCGCAAGTCGCGCGCGCGGCGACCGAGCGCGTGGCGCCCCTGGCCGCGAAGTCCCATCAACTCCGGCCACGAGACCGGTCGCGCGAAGTCGGCACGCCGTTCCCCGAACGAGTAGATGTCCTTGAGGAGGTTCTCGTGTCGAATGCGGCGCCGCAGGCGTCGGTCGCCGTACCAGGCCTGGACGATGCCTCGGTTCGGCGCGAACAGCAGTGATGCGCCGAGCAGCGCGGTCGAACACAGAACGATCGTCGGACCGGTCGGAATGCCCTGGCTGGCCGCGCTCGCGAGCACGCCGATCGCACCGGAGCCACCGCCGATCACCGCCGCGAGGACGAGCATCCACGCGAGCCGGTTCGTCCACTGGCGCGCGGCGACGGCCGGCGTGATCAGCGTCGCGATGATCAGCACGACGCCGACGGTCTGCAAGCCGACGACGACGACGAGCACGAGCAGCGTCGTCAGCCCGATCTCGAGCGTGCGCACCGGCAAGCCGATGCTCGCCGCGTAGTCGCGGTCGAACGTGATCAGCTGGAACTCCTTGTAGAAGACGACGACGGCCGCGAGAACGAGCACGCCGAGGATCGCCATCCGCACGACGTCTTCGGCGAGCAGCGCTGCCGCCTGTCCGAACAGGAAGTGCCTCAGGCCGCTCTGGTTGCCGCCGGGTCGGTTCTGGATCCACGTGAGCAGCACGATGCCCACGCCGAAGAACGTGCTGAGGACGATCCCCATCGCGCCGTCCTCCTTGACGCGCGTCGTGCGCACGACCGCGAGGATCAACAGCGAACCGAGCACACCGGCGACGAGTGCGCCCGCGAGCAGCGGAACCGGCGACTTCGAGCCGGTCACGACGAACGCGATGCAGACGCCCGGGAGTGCCGCATGCGCGAGCGAGTCGCCGAGCAGGCTCTGCCGCCGGAGCAGCGCGAAGCAACCGATCACGCCCCCGATCACGCCGAGCATCGTCGCACCGGCGACGATGATCCACAGCGTTGCGTCGAAGTCGATCGGCACGGCGGTTACCCCTTCGGGCGCGAGGGCCGTCGTTCGAGCAGCGCCTCGGCGGCGTTGGAGAGCGCGGTCAAACGACCGCCGTAGGTGCGCGTGAGATTGTCCTTCGTGAACGTCGTCTCGACGGGGCCCGAGTCGACGAGGTGCATGTTCAGCAGCACGACGTGGTCGAAGTAGTCGGCGACGGTCTGGAGATCGTGATGCACGGCGACGACGGTGCGCCCGCGGTCGCGGAGCCCTTGCAGCAGACCGAGCACCGCGCGCTCGGTCGTGACGTCGATGCCCGCGAACGGCTCGTCCATCAGGTAGAGGCGCGCATCCTGCGCGAGCGCTCGTGCGAGGAAGACGCGCTGCTGCTGGCCACCGGAGAGTTGGCTGATCTGTCGGTCCGCGAGGTCCGCGACGCCGACCTGATCGAGCGCTGCGCGTGCGAGGTCGCGGTGCGTCGCGTTCGGCCGCCGAAACCAGCCGAGCCGACCGTAGAGGCCCATCGTCACGACGTCGAGCGCGGTCGTCGGGAAGTCCCAGTCGACGCTCTCGCGCTGCGGCACGTAGCCCACCCACGACCGGCGCTTCTCGTACGGTTCGCCGAAGACCTTCACCCAACCGGTCACCGCCGGGACGAGCCCGAGGATCGCCTTGAGCAGCGTGCTCTTGCCGGCGCCGTTCGGCCCGACGATCGCGATCAGACGCCCCTCCGGGAGCGCGACGTCGATGTCCCACAGCACCGGCTTCGTGCGGTAGGCCACCGTGAGGTCGTGGACTTCGATCGCCGGCGCGTCGGTGCGCGGTGGTTCACCCGGCATCGCCGTCTCCGGAGAGCGCCGCGACGATCGTCCGGACGTTGTGCCGGATCATGCCGGGGTAGGTGGCCTCGGCCGATCCCTCGGCGCCCATCGCATCGGAGAACAGCTCGCCACCGATCGTCACGGTGTGGCCGTAGCGTTCGCAGGCGACGCACAGCGCGCGGATCGCTTTCTTGGGCACGCTCGACTCGACGAAGATCGCCGGGAGCTTGCGGGCGACGATGAACGCCGCGAGGTCCTGCAGGTCGCGCGTGCCGGCTTCGGTCGCGGTCGAGATGCCCTGCAGGCCGCGCACTTCGAGTCCGTAGCGCCGCCCGAGGTAGCCGAATGCGTCGTGCGCGGTCACGAGTACGCGCTGGCTGGCCGGGATGCGTTTCACCTGCCGCTCGATCCACGCGTCGAGCGCCGTGAACTCCGCGTGCAACGCGGTCGCGCGCTCGGTGAACGCCGCCGCTCGCTCCGGCACGACCTTCGCGAGTGCGTCGCGGATCGGGTCGATCGTCTTGGCCCAGAGGCGGACGTCGTTCCACACGTGCGGATCCGGGTGGCCGCCGCTGCCGTCGGGTTCGAGCAACTCGGCGGCGTCGATCGCTTGCGTCACCCGGAGCACCGGCCGATCGGCGCCGACCCGTTCGAGCACGTCGGCCATCTTGCCTTCGAGGAACAAGCCGTTGAACAGCACGAGGCTCGCGGTGCCGAGGCGCCGCACGTCGCGTTCGGTGGCCCGGTAGAGGTGGGGGTCGACGCCGGGCCCCATCAGCACCTCGACGCGGACCGCATCGCCGCCGATGCGGCGGGCCACGTCGCCGATCATGCCCGTCGTCGCGACGACGAGGGGGCGGTCGTCGTCGCTGCCGCCACCGCCGCATCCGCCGAACGCCGTCGCGAGCAGTGCGAGCGCGAGCGGCACCCCGATCGAGGGTCTCATTGTGATCTCCCGAAGTTTTGACTACTCAAAAAATCTACCGTATGCTCCGGGGAGGCGTCAACCTCATGTTCGAACGAAGCCCCGCGGAGCGACCGATGCCGACCAGCACGATCGAGGACTACCTGAAGGCGATCTACGCCGAACAGCTCGCCCGACCCGGCGAGCGTGTGACGACCGGTCGGATCGCCGAGGCGCTCTCGGTGACCCCCGGCACGGCGACGTCGATGATGAAGACGCTCGCGAACGCGGGGCTCGTCTCGTACGAGCCGTACGGCGGCGTCACGCTGACCGGGGCGGGCGAGGCGCTCGCGATGCGCGTCCTCCGACGGCACCGGATCGTCGAGTTGTTTCTCGTCGAGGTGCTCGGGATGGACTGGAGCGAGGTGCACCCGGAAGCGGAGCGACTCGAGCACGTCGTCTCGGAGAAGATGCTCGAGCGGATGGACGCGCTACTCGGCCGCCCGACGTTCGACCCGCACGGCGACCCGATTCCGACCGCGCGTGGCGACGTCGCGACGACCGATCATCCGTCGCTGCTGACCTGCGAGCCGGGGCGCCATCGCGTCGCGCGGGTCCTCGACCAGAGCGCCGACTTCCTGCGCCGACTCGATCGGTGTGGCGTCGTGCCCGGCGAGGTCGCGACGGTCGGCGCCCGCGACGACGACGGCCCGGTCGTCGTCGAAACGACGAGCGGCCGCCACGCGTTCGATCGCGCGGCGGCCGCCCAGATCCTCGTCGAGCCGGTTCAGGACCCGGCGACGCGCTCGTAACGCGCCGCGACGTCGTCCCAGTTCACGACCTTCATGAACGCATCGACGTAGGCGGCGCGGCGGTTCTGATACCGCAGGTAGTAGGCGTGCTCCCACACGTCGATGCACAGCAGCGGCACCGCGCCCCAGACGGTCTGGTTGTGGTGCTTCTCCGCCTGCAACACGACGAGGCGCTTGCCGAGCGGCTCGAACGCGAGGATGCCCCAGCCCGAGCCCTCGACCTTCGCCGACGCCGCCTTGAACTGCGTCGCGAACGTGTCGAACGAGCCGAAGTCGCGCTTGATCGCGCTCGCGAGCGGCCCGTCCGACGGCGGCTTTCCGCCGTCCGGAGACATGTTCTTCCAGAAGATGCAGTGCAGCACGTGGCCCGAGCCGTGGAACGCGACCTCGCGAGACCAGTGCTTGATCAGCGCGGTGTCGCCGCCCTCGGTCGCCGAGCGCAACTCGTGCAGGGCTCGGTTGAGGCCCTTCACGTAGCCGAGGTGGTGCTTCGAGTAGTGAAGCCGCATCGTCTGCTCGTCGATGTGCGGCTCCAGTGCGTCGAACGCATAGCCGAGCTCCGGCTGTTGGTAATCGCCCGCCATCGCGTCCGCAGGGGCGGGGGCGCCGGCCCATGCCGGGTCGGCCGCGAGGGCGAGCCAGCCGCCGGCGGCAGCCAGGCCCATCGCGCCGATCGCTTCGCGTCGTGTCGTCATTCGAATTCGTTCCTTTCGTCGATCCCGGGCGGTCGGCGATTGCTCGCGGCGCGCCCGAGTGCGATGATCGTCTCGGTCGGAGACATTATGAACGATTCTACCCCGGATTCGCCACTGCCCCTGAAGGTGCCCCTCGACGCAGGCACCCACGCGGTCTGCGCGTGCGGTCGCACTGCCACGCCGCCGCTGTGCGACGGCAGCCACCGCGGCACCGACGCACGGCCGACGATGCTCACGCTCGACGCGCCCCTGCGCTACGCATGGTGTCGCTGTGGCCGGAGCGCGAAGCACCCGACGTGCGACGGCACGCATCGGGGGTTGGCCGAGTAGCGTCCGCGCGCGTGGCGACTCGACACGGCCGTGAAATCGGGTAGCGTGCTGCGATGATTCAGGCGCTCTCGATCGCGATCCTCCGCCATCGTGTCGCGGTGACGGTGCTGCTCGTCTGTGCGACGGCCGCCGCCGCGTGGCTCGCGCCGCGCGTGCGACTCGAGGTCGACGCGGACTCGCTGCTCGTCGCGGACGACCCGCACGTCGAGGCGGCGCGGCGCTACGAGGTGGTGTTCCCGTCGGACGAGAACCGCTTTCTCGTCGGCGTCTCGCTGCCGGAGCCCTACGGCGATGGCGGGGGCGAACGCATCGAGGCAGTCGCGACCGGGATGCGCGCGATCGACGGACTCGAGCGCATCGTCACGCCGGGCGATGCGGTCGGCGGCGGCGACCCGACGCGGTCGTCGGCACTCGCGGGGCTGCTGCTGTCGGCCGACGGGCGCACCGCTGCGATCGTCGGTCACGTCGCGCCGACGCACGACAACGCCGACGGTCGCGAGCGGGTGTTCGGGGCGTTGCAGGCGCTTCTGGACGCGTCGTGGTCGCGCGAGGAATACGCCATTGCCGGTCCGCCGCTGTATCGGCGCGAGTTCGTCCGCCTGATCGGCGTCGACCAGCAGCGATTCATCCCGATCGCGGTCGGGATCGTCGTCACGGTGCTGCTCCTGCTGTTCCGTCGGTTCATCGCGGTGCTCCTGCCGCTCGTGACGGTCGCGCTGACCGTACTGTGGGTCGGCGGGGTGATGGGGATCGAGCGTCGGTCGCTGACGATGTTGACCGGCGCGCTGCCGACGCTGTTGATCTGTATCGGCGTGTCGGTCGCGATCCACGTGATCTTCGCGTTTCGCGAGTCCGCCCGCGCCGAGGCGACGATGCGCGCGGTCGCCGAGCGCGCGGTGGCGAACATCGGGCTCGCCTGCCTGCTGTCCACGCTGACGACGATGATCGGATTCGGCTCGCTCGTGCTCGCGCGGGTGCGGGACATCCGCGAGTTCGGCTGGCTCGCCGCGATCGGCGTCGGATTCTCGTTCGTGATCGCGATCACGTTGATTCCGATCGTGCTCGCGCGCGTCGGTGCGCCGGCGCCCGCGGCGCGGCGCGCGACCGACGCGGTCGAGCGCGCGCTGTCGGTCGTGCACGGGTGGATCACTCGTCGCGCCGCGTGGATTACCGGCGGCGCCGCGATCGCGATCGTCATCGCCGGGATCGGCGCGACGCGCGTCGACATGGACGCATACCTGACCGACGACATGGGGTCGCGCACGTTCATCCGCCACTCCTACCGCTTCTTCGAGGAGCGGCTGTCGTCGGTGATTCCGCTCGACCTCGTGCTCGACTCGGGGCGCGAGGGCGGGGCGATCGACGGGCCGGGCCGCGAGGCGCTCGCGAAGCTCGAGGCGTTCTGTGCCAAGCAGCCGTTCGTCGACAAGACACTGAGCATCAACGACGTGCTCGACGACTTCCGACGGTATCGACCGCTCGCGGCGGGGATGCTTCGGCTCGGCGGCGATGCGGCGCTCCGCGGCGCGATGGAACGGCTCAACCGCGAGGTGCCGGTCGGTGCGCTCACCGACGAGCCCGGCCGCGTGACTCGCGTCGTGTGCTTACTGCAGGACATCGGCGCGCGGCGGAGCTTCGCGTTCTACGACGACGTCGCCGCGTTCGTCGCGAAGGAACTGCCCGGCTTCACGGTGACCCCCGTCGGCGTGTCGGTCGTCGCGAACCGGGTGATCAGCTCGATCATCGTCGAGGGCGTGCGCAGTTTCGCGTTCGCGCTCGTCGTGATCTTCGTCGTGGTCTGGGTGCTGTTTCGGAGTCTGGCGAGCGCGTGGTGGGGGCTGCTCGGCACGACGCTGCCGATCCTGCTCGGTCTCGGTGCGATGGGGGGGCTCGGCATCGTGATCCGCACGTCGACGGTCATCGTCGGCACGATCGCGCTCGGCCTCGCGATCGACCTGACGATCCACCTGCTGAACCGCGAGCGACGTGAACGCAACGCCGGTGCCGACGCCGATGAAGCGCTGCGCCGCGCGGTGGTCTACACCGGCAAGCCGATCCTCGTCACCGGCGGTCTGCTCGTGATCGGCTTCGGCACGCTCTCGACGAGCGAATTCGGCCTGACCAGCGAGTTCGGCCTCGTCGCAGCCGTGACGATCTTCGGCGCCCTCGGCACGACCCTGCTCGTGCTGCCTGCGGCGATGACGCTCTGGCGCAGGCGCTCACGCGTCGGTCGTTGAGGCGGGCGTCGTGCGCGCGTCCGGCTCCTGCACGATCGACTCGCGGGCGATCCGCGATCGGACGTGACGCTGCGCCGATGCGAACAGCTGACTGATCCGCGACGGTGTCACGCCCAGCGCGTTCCCGATCGCCAGGCCCGACTCGCCCCGCAGACGTCGTTCGATGACGATACGCTCGCGCTCGGACAGCGATCGCAGGGCTCCCCGGATCGCTCGTCGGAGTTTGCGCTCCTGCTCGGCCCGCACGAGCACTTCGAGCGTCGATTCGTGTTCGGCACGAACGACACGCGCCAGGTCGACGAGGCGCTGTCGGCGATTCGCATCCACATGCGCGTGTCGCCTACAGCGTCGCGCGACGATCGTCGTGAGCCACGACTTGATGGACCCGCGGCCGTGGTAGTCCGCGAGCGTGGTGGCTACCGAGTCCGCGCCGGCGAGATCGGCCAGAACTTGTTGGACGATTCCCTCGCTGTCCGCGACGCGGCACTCGTTGGCGACGGCGATGAGCGAGTGTCGCACCGCTCGGTCCAGACGTTCCCACGCGTCGGGCAACCCGTGCGCACACGCCGTGGCGAGGTAGAGGTCGGCCGCTGCGAGGGAGCGCGGACATCGTCGTGGCGGCAGCGCGGCGGCGCGCACGACACGATCACGAAAGATGCGCTCCGGAACCCGAATCGTCGGAAACGCACAGCGGGCTCCGTCCAGAATCTCGCGCCACTCGCGAGGTGATAGGGTGCCGGTCATGGCCCTCGACCCCTCTTCCGTACGCACGCTGGCTCATCGTATGGCAGTAGAGCGTGTCGAGAGCCATCGCGTCCGCAATCGGATCGACTCTCGTAGCATGTGTAGATCCCCGCTTGCGATGACAGCGTATGCCGCTCCATTTCGCGCTGTCAACCATCGTGCAAATGCCGAGAACGACGCGCGAACGCATCGTGGATTTTCGCTCAATTCTGCGACGGCTACGTACACACACAAGGTGAGTAGCAATGCCAACCAGAGGAGCAAGAATGAAAAAGCAACTCGTGTTCGCGGTTCTGTTCGCGTTGTTCTTGATGCCCGCCTTCTCGACCGTGAGCACACCGGCGCTCGCGAACGCGAGCGGCGCGGTGGCCTTGGGCCCGGACCCGGGTGCCGCCGGACCCAATGTCTATCCGCTCCTCGACGGGAGCTGCCAGCAAGTCGGCCAGGTGCTGTTCGATGCGGCGACCGGGTTGTTTGCGGTGCAGGTCGGCGGCACCGTGTCCACTGGGACCTATACCTGGGTGCCGGCTTTCTGCGGCGGGACGATCCGCATTACTTCCGGGCCGATGATGGGCCTCAACGGGACGATTGTCTTCGGGAGTACCTGCATCACCGCCGTATACGGGGCGAGACTCGTCACGACTGCGGGAACATTCCACTTCTGATGCGACCCGGCGTCGGGCCGCTGCGAGCCCGACGTCGTGTCGGCGGCCGGTGAGGCGCTATTGGCCGTCTTTCTTCTTCTCCGCGCCGGCCGGGTTGTTCGGTGAGTCCTTGCGGAGAACGTGCACGAACAGGCGTCCCTGTGGACTGTTGTTGAGTGAATAGCGCCGCTTGCGGTGTGATGCCGTCCAGTAGTAGTCGGCGTCCGCACGCTCGGCATATGTATAGCCGCTCATGAAGTACCAGGTGTCGTCGAACACGAGCGTCGCGAAGTCGATGTGCACACGGGCGCCGGGCGGGGTGAGCGCGCGCGCTTCGGTGTAGTGGCGGGCTTTCGTCATGTAGTCGGCGCGCTCCGTGACGAAGTCACGCGCGCCGAGGAACGAGACCACGAAGAGGGCGCCGGCACCCGCCGCGACGACCGGCGTCAACAGCCGGGGAACGACCGCGAACAACGCGTCGTGAAGGACCAGGACCGCGCAGAGCATGAACACGGACGTGAAGTCGTGCGGTGCGAAGTAGCGCGGCAACAGCAGGATCCAGACAGCCGACGTGAGGACCATGATCGCCAACGTGCCGCGGACCGCCCGCTTCGCGCGGACGAGGCGGATCAGGGTCAGGACGGCGAGGATGCCGAGGACCGCGAGTAGCGCGGTCTGTCCGGTGGTCGGATTCGCCGGTGGCTCGTAGCCGGACGCGAGCGACGGCACGAGCGAGTAGGGCATCACCGAGGCGGCGAGGCGATAGAGCGCGAGCCCGCCGATATACGGCCACGAGACCGGTCGCGCGTCGAGGCCCATGCGCATCGCCGCCTGCGACAGGATCGTCGACTCGCCCGCGACGGCATACTCGTTGAGGATGTTGAACCCGAGCCATCCCGCGCCGACGACCCCTGCGACGATCCCGACCGCGATCGGGATCTTGGGCATCCCGGGGCGTCCGGCACGGCGTGCGCCCGGCCACTCGAGAAGCGTGACGAGGAACCACGCGACGAGCACGGCGGTCGCCTGCCAGCCGAGCGAGATGGCGACGACCGCGGCGGCGAACACCCAACGGGCCTTGCCTTCGCCCGCGCGCCACCGCGCGATCGTCCAGAGCAGCATCAGACAGCCGCACAGTGCCGGCATCTCGTGGTCCACGAGATCCTTGTAGAACTGGACGTAGAACGTCGAGCCGGCGAGGAGCACGACCCCGAGCGCTCGCCACGGACTGCCCGTCAGGAAGCGGATCAGCAAGAACGCGAACCACAGCGCACCGAGGAAGAACACGATCATCGACAGGCGCGCGGCGTAGAGTCGGTCGCCGAGGTCGCTCCCGGCGCACTCCATCGCGACGCGGACCATCGCGAACGGCGGCAGCGGGAACCGACCGTAGGGGTGATACTCGGTCTTCCCGTCGCGCACGATCGTGTAGTGGTAGAGGAGGAGCCCGGTGTCGAACGACAGGTTCTGGGCGAGCGCGAGGCCGTGACCGGAGACCGCGGCATGGTGTCGGTAGGGCGAGAGCGAGTCGTCGCGACGCTCGGCGAGCAGCGCGAACGCGGACGCGGCGAGCAACAGCAGCACCGGCAGCCGCGACCAGACGGGGTGCGACGAAAGCGGGGCTGACACGCGGCGGCTCTCCGAACCGTGCGACGTGACCGCCGTGAACGCGATGTTGCGCCGACGGCGCCGCACCCCCTGACTAGACCCGTCCCGCCGCCTGACGTCAAGACGCACGCGGGCGGGCGTCGTGCTTCCGCGACGCGCAGACCGGTGAGTCCGTCGCTGCGGTTTGCTACACTCGGGCGCGAGAGCCCAATGCGATACGAACTGCCCCCGATCCCGACCGTCGATCAGGTTGCCGCCGAGGCGCGAGCACGTTCGTTCACGACCCGCAGCATCAAGACCACCGCGAAGCGCGCGGTGCTGAAGACGATCGTCGAGATGATCGACCTGACGACGCTCGAAGGCGCCGACACGCCGGGCAAGGTGCGGCGGCTCTGTCGCAAGGCGATCACCCCATGGCCCGGTCACGCCGACGTGCCGCCGGTCGCGGCCGTGTGTGTCTACCCGACGATGGTCGAGGTCGCCCGCGATGCACTGCGCGGCAGCTCGGTGCGGGTCGCCGCCGTCGCGACCGCGTTTCCGAGCGGTCAGTCGTTTCTCGACGTGCGGCTCGACGAGGTCCGTCGCACGGTCGACGCCGGCGCCGACGAGATCGACATGGTGATCAACCGCGGCGCGTTTCTCGCCGGGGACTACGCGCGCGTCTTCGACGAGATCGCCGCGACGAAGGAGGCGTGCGGCGCCGCCCACCTGAAGGTGATCCTCGAAACCGGGGAACTCGGGCCGCTCGACCAGGTGCGCCGCGCGTCACACGTCGCGATGGACGCCGGCGCCGACTTCATCAAGACGTCGACCGGCAAGCTCCCGTCGGCCGCGACGATGCCGATCGTCCTCGTGATGCTCGAGGCGATCCGCGACCACTACCGCGCGACCGGACGCGCGATCGGGATGAAGCCCGCCGGCGGCATCCGCACGGCGAAACAAGCGTGGCACTACCTCGTGATGGTCAAGGAGACCCTCGGGGACGAGTGGCTCACGGCCGACCGCTTCCGGATCGGCGCGTCGAGTCTGTTGAACGACGTGCTCATGCAGTGGGCCCGGCTCGACAGCGGGCACTACCAGGCCCCAAACTACTTCAGCGAGGACTGAACGATGGACCCGGAGACCGCCGCCGAGACCGCCGAGGCCGGGCACGCGAACGGGCGGGCGACGCCGTCGCGCGAGTCCGTGCGGCAGCTGTTGTTCGGCGACCGCTGGGACTACGCGCCCGCGCCGGAGTCGACCGCGCACGTCCGTTGGGCCAAGCGCTACGGCCACTTCATCGACGGCGCGTTCGTCGACGGGACCGATCACTTCGCGTCGATCAACCCGGCGACCGAGGAGGTGGTCGCGCGCTTCGCGACCGCCGACCGCAAGGTGGTCAACCGGGCGGTTGCCGCGGCGCGGCGCGCCTACGAGAAGCGCTGGCAGCCGCTGAGCGGCGCCGAGCGCGGCACGTTCCTCTACCGGATCGGCCGGATCATCCAGGAGCGAGCGCGCGAACTCGCGATCCTCGAGTCGATCGACAACGGCAAGCCGATCCGCGAGTCGCGCGACGTCGACGTGCCGCTGGTCGCTGCGCACTTCCTCTACTACGCCGGCTGGGCCGACAAACTCGACTGTGCGTTTCCCGGTGCGAAGGTGCGTTCGCTCGGCGTCGCCGGCCAGGTGATCCCGTGGAACTTCCCGCTGCTGATGGCCGCGTGGAAGATCGCGCCGGCGCTCGCGGCCGGCAACACGGTCGTGCTGAAGCCCGCCGAGACGTCGCCGCTGACCGCGATGCGGCTCGCCGAGATCTTCGATGAGGCGGGGCTGCCGCCCGGCGTCGTCAACATCGTCAACGGCGCCGGCGACACCGGCGCGATGCTCGTCGCGCACAAGGACGTCGACAAGGTCGCGTTCACCGGCTCGACCGAGGTCGGCAAGTCGATCCAGCGCGCGCTGGCCGGCAGCGGGAAGCGGCTCACGCTCGAGCTCGGCGGCAAGGGGGCCAACATCGTCTTCGACGATGCGCCGATCGACCAGGCGGTGGAGGGAATCGTCAGCGGGATCTTCTTCAACCAGGGGCACGTCTGCTGTGCCGGCTCGCGGCTCCTCGTTCAGGAGTCGATCGTCGACACGGTGATCGAGAAGCTCCTCGACCGGATCGCGACGCTCCGGGTGGGCGATCCACTCGACAAGAACACCGACGTCGGCGCGATCCACTCGCGCGTGCAACTCGACAAGATCGAGGAACTCGTGCAGTCGGGCGTCGACGAAGGCGCGCGCATGCACCGACCGGCGTGCCGGCTCCCCGATCGCGGGTTCTTCTTCGCGCCCACCGTGTTCACCGACGTCGCGCAGTCGCATCGGATCGCACAGGAGGAGATCTTCGGGCCGGTGCTGTCGGTGCTGACGTTCCGCACGCCGGAGGAGGCGATCGCGAAGGCGAACAACACGCCATACGGGCTCAGCGCCGGGATCTGGAGCGACAAGGGCTCGAAGCTGTTCAAGATCGCCGGGGCGCTGAAGGCCGGCGTCGTGTGGGGCAACACCTACAACCAGTTCGATCCGGCGAGTCCGTTCGGCGGCTACCGCGAGAGCGGCTTCGGTCGCGAAGGCGGGCTGCACGGGCTGCTGCCGTATCTGGAGGTGCGCTGATGGCCAAGCGGACGAAGGGATCGAAGCGCATCGCCGGGCGTGGCGAGCGGGTCGCGGTCGTGAAGACGTTCAAGATGTTCGTGGGCGGTGCGTTCGTGCGCTCCGAGAGCGGCCATACGCTGCCGTGCACCGATGCGTCGGGTGCGCACGTCGCGAACGTCGCGCGCGCGTCGCGCAAGGACCTGCGTGACGCGGTCGGCGCAGCGCGCGGCGCGCTCGGCGGCTGGTCCAAGCGCAGCGCGTTCAATCGCGGCCAGATCGCGTTCCGCATCGCGGAGATGCTCGAGGATCGCCGCTCGATGGTCGAGGCGCGTCTCGTCGACGTCGTCGGGCTCGATCCGGACGACGCGGCGGCCGAGGTGTCGTCTGCGGTGGACCGTGCGTTCTGGTACGCCGGCTGGTGCGACAAGTTCGCGCAAGTGCTCGGGGGCGTGAACCCGGTCGCGAGCCCCTATTTCGACTTCACGTTGCCGGAACCGGTCGGCGTCGTCTTCGCGGCCCCGTCGCGGCGTTCGCCACTCGTCGGCCTCGTCACGGCCATCGCGTGCGCGATCGCGGCGGGGAATACGTGCATCGTCGTCGTCGAGCCGAAGCACGCGCTCGTCGCGGTGGACTTCGCCGAGGTGCTCGCGACGAGCGACGTCCCCGGCGGCGTCGTCAACGTGCTCACCGGCCATCGCGACGAACTCGTGCCGCACGTCGGGTCGCACTACGGGATCGACGGCGTCGCGTGGTACGGAGCGGCCGATGCCGCGTTCGCGACGCTGGAACGGCTCGCGGCCGACAGCGTCAAGCGCGTGCATCGCCTCGACGACCGCGGCGCCGCGTCGTGGCGTCGCGAGCACGGCAAGAGCCTCGCGTGGCTCGAGCGCCACGTCGAGTGGAAGACCGCCTGGCACCCGATCGGGACGTAGCGTCTCGCGGGGAGACGCGCTCACGAGAAAAGCAATCGTGTCGCGCCGGATCGTTCCGACAATACCGTCGAGCGACCCGATGAAGCAGTATCACGATGATCTCCGAGCGCAGCTCGGCGAACACCTTCCGACCGACTGGGAGCAAGACGCCGGCCTCGCCGCATTCGTCGACGCGATCGACGGCCTCTACCGACGACGCGACGAGGAGCGCGCCGCCCTGGTCGACGCGCTCGAGGAGAGCGCGCGGGAATTGCTCTTCGCCAACGCCGAGATGCGGGCGATCATCGGCGCGTTCCCGGACGAGTTCCTCCACGTCACCGTCGACGGGCGCGTCCTCGAGTATCGCCAGGGGCTGGGGCGCAACCGCTTCCTGCGAGACGCGGCACCCGGGGGCAAGAACCTGTTCGACCTGGTTCACCCCGTCGTCGCGACGCGGCTGGGCGAGGCGATCGAGGAACTCGTGACGTCGGAGCGTGTCGCGACGTTCGAGGTCGATCGGCAGATCGACGAAGCGACCGACCAGCACTTCGAGGTGCGCGTGTTGCCGGTCGTCGCCGAACGCGTCGTCGTGCTGATCCGCGACATCTCCGATCGCAAGCGCACCGAGCGTCGCGTGAGCCACCTCGCCTACCACGACCAACTGACGAATCTGCCGAATCGCACGCTGTTTCGCGATCGACTCGAGCTGTGTCTCGCGATGGCGAGGCGCCACGACCACATGGTCGCCGTGATGTTCGTCGACCTCGATCGCTTCAAGCAGATCAACGACTCGCTGGGGCATCGCACCGGCGACGCGCTCCTCGTCGAGGTGACGCGACGCCTGCAGGAGTCGGTCCGGGAGACCGACACCGTCGCGCTCGACGGTCGCTCGCCGGTCACCGTCGCGCGCGTGGGCGGCGACGAGTTCACCGTGATTCTGTCGGAAGTGCGGGACGTCCAGTCGGTCACGAAGGTCGCGACGCGCATCCTGTCGGCGATCGCCGATCCGATCGAGATCGACGGCAAGAACGTGCTGACGACCGCGAGCATCGGGATCGCGCTCTTCCCGGTGGACGGCGAGTCGATCGACACGCTGCTCAAGAACGCCGACACGGCGATGTATCACGCCAAGGAGCGCGGCCGAAACAACTACCAGCTCTTCACCGAGTCGATGAACGCCGCCGCGCTCGAGCGGATGTTTCTCGAGTCCGGTCTCGCGCGGGCCGTCGAGAACGACGAGTTCGCGCTGGTCTACCAGCCCCAGCGACTCGCCGACGGATCGCACCGCGGCTTCGAGGCGTTGCTGCGATGGCAGCATCCCGACCTCGGTGCGATCGCGCCGAGTCGATTCATCCCGATCGCCGAGTCGTCGGACCTGATCCACGCGATCGGCGCGTGGGTCATCGACGATGCGTGTCGGCAGATCCGGGCGTGGACCGACGACGGCCTCGACCCCGGACGCGTCTTCGTCAACGTCTCGGGAAAGCAGCTCTTCGGCGACCGCCTCGTCGACACGATCCGGGACGCGATCGACCGCCACGGGGTCGCGCCGACCCACCTCGGCGTCGAGGTGACCGAGTTCGCGATCATGGACGACCTGGAGTCGGCCGGACGCGCGCTCGCGAAGGTGCGCGACCTCGGAGTCGAGGTGTCGATCGATGACTTCGGCGTGGGGTTCTCGTCGCTGTCGCACCTGCGTACGTTCCCGGTGGACGTGCTGAAGATCGACCAGGCGTTCGTGCGCGATCTCGCCGAGTGTAGCGGCGGGACCGGCATCGCGGGCGCGATCGTCGCGCTCGGCCATGCGATCGGGTTGTGCGTCGTCGCCGAGGGCGTCGAGCACGCCGAACACGCCGAGCGGCTACGCGAGTGCGGGTGCGACGTGTTGCAGGGCTATCACGTCTCGCAGCCGCTGAGCGCCGCTGACGCGACCGCGCTGCTCGACGGCGCCGTCACTCACTCGGGGTGAGCGCGTTGCCGCAGCGCTTGCAGTGGGTCGCGTCGTCGTCGTGCCGCTGGTGCGCGCACGAGCTGCACCCGCGCGTGTTCAGCGATGTTCGCGCGGCATGCGACAGCTCGACCGACACGATACCGGTCGGCACCGCGAGGATGCCGTAGCCGAGGACCATGATCACCATCGCGATCGCCTTGCCGAGGTCGGTCTCCGGCGTCACGTCGCCGTAGCCGACGGTCGTCAGCGTCACGATCGCCCAATACATCGAGTGGGGGATCGACGCGAAGCCGGGGTTGTCCGGCCCTTCGACGAGGTGCATGATCGCGCCCATCACGACGACGATGGTCCAGACGGCGAACAGGAAGACGATGATCTTCGGCACGCTCGCGCGCAGTGCCGTCAGCAGCGTGCGGCTCTCCCGCACGTAGCGGGCGAGTTTCAGCACGCGGAACATCCGCAGGATGCGGAGGACGCGAATCACGAGCAGTGTCTGTGCGCCGGTCAATACGAGGCTCAGATACGACGGGACGATCGACAAGAGGTCGACGATCCCGAAGAAGCTGGTCGCGTAGCGCAGCGGGCGTCGCACCGCGTAGAGGCGGCACGCGTATTCGAGCGTGAACAGGATCGTCATGATCCACTCGACGGTTCGCAGCGCCGTGCGGTGTTCGCTCGCGACCGACTCCACGCTGTCGAGCATCACGACGCCGACGCTCGCGAGGATCGCCAGGATCAGTGCGAGGTCGAACAGGCGGCCGGCGGGCGTATCCGCTTCGAAGATCACCTCCCGCATTCGATCGCGAAGCGGGCTCATGCACCACGCTCGCATCGGACGAGTCGGACCGGCTGGTCGTAGTAGGCGGCGCCGCCGCCGAGATCGGTCTCGGTCGCGCGGATGAGTGCATTCGGGCACGACCCGGTGCGGAACATGCCGCCCTTTTCCATCGCGACGATGCCCGGGCGAACCGAGTCGTCGTGGAGGACGCGCACCGCGATCCGATCCAGCGCGCTCTCGACCCACGCGTCCGCGCCGTCGGCGAGCGCGGTCGCGTCGGGGTGCACGCGCGCCGGCGGGGGAGACGGTGGTCGCGTCGACCACTGCGACGCTTGCGCGCGCGGTGTCGATGCGGCGAGCAGTGTCAGCGGATACGCATCGTCCGGCGGGGTGGCGTCCGCCGGAAGCGCGGTGAGCAGGCGCGCGCGGCCGTTCGGCGTCGGAAAGCGACGGTCGGCGAACAGCACGTTGGGGGCGAACGGGTTGCGAATCGGACCGTCGGCGAGGGTGTCCGGCGTGACGCCGGCGGCGCGCAGCCGGCGCGTCACGGTGTCTTTCCAGCCGCGGACGTCTTGGTCGAGCAGGCCGCCGAGATCGAAGCGTGCCGCGAGTGCGCGGAAGATCTCGACCTCATGCCGCACACCGGGAGGCGCGTCGACGGCGGGGCGCGACGCGCGCAGGTAGTGGTTGCCGTAGGCGCCGACGAGGTCGTCGTCCTCGAGCAGCGTGCACGTCGGCAGCACGAGGTCGGCGAGGTCGGTCGTGTCGGTCGGATGCGTGTCGACGACGACGACGAACGGCGTCTTCACGAACGCCTCTCGGACGGCGTTGGCCTCGGGCAGCATGCTGACCGGGTTGCCCGCCGTGACCCAGATCGCCTCGATCGGCGGGTCCTCGGCCGCGAGGATCTCCGGGCCGAGTCGGCTCTCGGCGAGCGTCCGCGGAGCCGCGTCGATGCCGCGGTTGAAGTCGAGGTCGAACGCGGTGCGCCGACCGAAGTAGTAGGAGACGCCGCCACCCGGCACGCCGATGTTGCCGGTGAGCAAGCCGAGCGCGTCGATTGCGCGAACCGCCGCACCGCCGTGTCGCCGCCGCGCGAGCCCCCAGCCGACGAGGATCGCCGCCGGTCTCGTCGTCGCGAGGCGTTCGGCGAGCGCCTCGACGTCGGAGGGCGCGACGCCGGCGTCCGTGGCCCACGCGTCGACGGATCGTTCGTGTGCCAGCGCCTCGAACGCATCGACGTGGTCGGCGTAGGTCGGCAGGTCGGCGTCGACGGCGCCGTGATCGAACAGCCAGCGCGCGACGCCCATCGCGAGCGCGAGATCCCCGCCGGCGCGCGGCTGGATCGCGAGGTCCGACGCCGCCGCGCTGCGCGTGCGCACCGGATCGATCGTCACGAGTGGCGTGCCGCGCTCGGCCGCCCGCTTGAGGTGCGGCACGAGGTGCACGCCCGACGTGTGCGGGTTCTTGCCCCAGTTGACGATCAGCGCACTGTTGGCGAGGTCGTCCAGGTCGTGGCTGTCGGAGATCCCGAAGTCTTCGATCTGCGCGGCCTCGCCGGATCCGCTGCAGATGTCCCCCCGCTTGATCGTCACCGGCCCGAAGCGCTCGAAGAAGTGGTCGGCGACCGCTTTCAGGATCCCGAGGGACCCGCCCGAGCGGTAGTGCAAGATCGACGCCGGCCCGAGGCGCGAGCGGCAGTCGGCGAGTCGCTCGGCGGCGAGATCGAGCGCGTCGTCCCACCCGATCGGCTCGAGCCGTCCGTTGCGCCGACGCATCGGTGACGTGAACCGGTCGTCCGCGTATTGGCGGCCGAGGAAGCGATTCGTGCGCGCGCAGAGAAAGCCGCGTGTGATCGGGTCGTCTCGATCGCCCTGCAGGCGAATCGCCCGCCCGTCCTCGACCGTGACGAGGATCGAGCACGCGTCCGGGCAATCGCGTGAACAGGCGGTGCGGCGCAGATCGGCCATGCAGGGATTGTAGTGGATGCCACCCGGCGACCCCCAGCCCCAGGACCGATATCGTCGTGTTCCACGACGATATCGGTCGAGGAGCGCACCGGCATCCGATCACTTCAGGATCTTGAAGCACTCCGGCTCGGTGATGAACGCGATGCCGCTCGGCGCCGCCTTGTCGAGCACGAGCAGCACCAGGTGTGTCGTGAACCGCGTGCCACCCGGCAGCTTCAGGCCCGACAGATCGATCGACCCGGTGGCTTCGCCGTTTGCGTCGAGGATCATCGGACCGGGATCGAACACCGGGGTGATCAAGTCGTAGGCGGTCGCCCACGCGAGGACGTCGGGGTTCAGCCAGAGCCGTCGCGTGTCGATCTGGATGCCGGGGCGAATCCCGGATGCACCCGCGATCAACGCGTAGTTCTTACCGCCGAATGTCGGGGCGCTGAGCTTGATGTCCCAGGTGCTCTGCCCGGTCTTGACGGTCTGAATGTAGTTCGTTCGATCGATGAAGCCGGCCCCGCTGTCGTGAATCGGATCGCGGCTCGTCGGGTTTCCGGCCGCGATGGGGACCGTCTTCGTGACGGCCCAGTTGCTCTGGGGGTCGAGGAACTCGAGCTTCGCGGTGATCGTGCCGCTCGTGTCCCACTTCGTCCCGTAGACGATGAGCTGGGGATTCGAGATCGACTGGTTCTCGAAGAAACAACGGCCGGCGCCCGAGGATCCGCCGAGGCCGGTGTTCGGGCCGAAGTCGAGCGTGCTCACCACCGTCGGGCTCGTCGATGCGTTGAAGCGAAAGAGGCGCGACGGGGAACTCAGCCCGGATGGGGCCGTGCCGACGAAGTCGCCGGTGGCGATTTGCTGCACCCAGTTGATCGGCGGCGACGGCGACAGGGGCACCGCGTGCATCGTCGAGATCGTCTCGTCGACACTCATCGCGTAGATCGTGCCCGACCCGATCGGAAATGCCGGGCGCCCGGTGAAGATCACCGCGCCCGTGGCCACGTCCTCGGTCAGGTCGGATACGAGGATCTGGCCGGATGGGGCGACGATCGTGCGCAGGGATCCGCTTCCGTCCGCACGATACAGGCCGGCGTTGCCGGTCAGGAGGTAGTCGCCGTCCTGCGTGACGTTGATCCCCGCGGCCGCGGCACCGCTCAGCGAGAACACGCTCGCGTCGCGAACGATCGTCGTGACGTTGCCGGACACCGGGTCGTACCGGAAGAAGCCGCTGTTCTGCAGGCCGAACGACGCGTTGCCGCCGAATGTGCCGTGAACGTAGCACCGGTTGTCGCGGTCCATCACCGTCTGGGTCCAGCCGGCCGGGTCGTAGGTGGCGTTCGGCGTGAACAACGTGGACCAAGCCCCCGTGTTCCGATCGGCGCGGTAGACGCCGTCGTAGTTGGTCGACTTCGCTCCGCTGAACACGACGTTGCCGGGATGCGGCTGGGCCTGTGCGACAAGCGGCAGCGCCAACGCCACCGCAGCCCGGATGAGAGTGCACTTCATGCTGGGACTTCCGTTCACCGAGGAACTCGAACCCGACCCCACCGTTCTCGTGACGATGGACAGCCCGGTTCCGCCGGTAGAGCGGCATCGCCCGCGAAAGCACACGGGATATCGAGGTTTCCCAGAACGCTCCTTCTCGAACCAACCACGAAAAAGGGGCGCCCTGGCGGGCGCCCCTCGTTGAATCAAGCGTCGTGTGGCGTAGCCGCTACGGCAGGATGTTCACGACGAACGCCCACGGCTCGAGCACCCAGTCGACGCCGTCCGGCGCGGCCGGGTTCAGCACGATGCCGGCGAAGTGCACGACCGTGCCGTTGACCGCGAGCCGGTTCGGGGCGAGCAGCGACAGGTCGATCTTGCCGGTCGCGTTGCCGAACGGATCGAGCGTGCCGATCGTGTTCTGGACGAACGGCGCGGAGAGGCCCTTGACGATCAGATTCGTCAGCGGGTCCGGTGCGAGGAACAACTCACGGCCCGAGGGCAGCGCGATCGGGTTCGCGCGGTTCGGTGTCGTGAGCGATGCGACGACTACGAAGTTGCGTCCGGCGTACTGGGACAACACCGGGTCGGGCCGGATGTTGATGTCCCACGTCGCCTTGCCGGTGCGCACCGTACACAAGTCGTTGTTGTATAGCGCGTGGGCCTCCATGATGAACGTCGTATTGGATACGTTCGGCAGGACGGCCATGGCGTTCAACGTCGTCACCGTGTGCGGCGTGGTCGTTGCATCCATGTAGGCGATCTGGTGCATGTAGCTCGCACCGAAGGGGTTCAGGAAGCAGGCGTAGTAGCCGCTGCCCGGCGCCGAGTAGCGCTCGCGCGACACGTCGGTCGTGAAGTTCGTGGATGCCGGCCCCGCGGTCCAGGTGTTCGCGCCGGCGGCGACGAAGTCGTAGAGGTTGCCGTTGAAGCTCGACGAGATCCACGTGCCGTCCTCGAGCAGGTCGCCACCGAGGTCGGCGACGATCATCGTGCTCGTCGTGGTCGCGACGGTCGTGAGGCCCGCGAACGTCGAGTTCAGCGAGAAGAGCTGAGCGGACCCGCGGGAGTTCGCGAAGTAGTAGTTGCCGGCGAGGCGGTCATAGGCGAAGCCGCCGAGCCCGGGGTTGACGACGTTCGTGGGGAACGTGAGCGTCGTGCCGGCCCAGGTGCCGTTCTTGAGGTCGAGGCGCACGACTTGGTCTGCCGTCGGCGCGTTGTTGTTGTCGATGCCGACCACGTAGCCGTCCGAGTTGAGCGTCACGTCCGTGACGTTCTGCGGAAAGCCGATCGTGATCGTCGAGAACGGCCGCGACCAGAACGTCTGCGTCGTGCCGGGCAACACCGTGTCGAACAGCGTGAAGTCGAACGTGGTGTTCGGGAGCTGGCCGGTGAGCTGGTAGGTGATCACGCCACGGTTGTTCGGATCGTCGGCGGCGTGCCACATGTTGCCCCAACCCTGCGGATTGGCGTTGCTGCCGGTCGGATAGGTCACGAACGTACCATTCGGCTGCAGCTCGCCCTTCGCGCTGGCAATCATGTTGGTTGCCTGGTAGTTCCCGACGCCGATGTAGATGCCGCGGTGCATGCCCGCGACCTGGCCCGATGCCGTGATGCCGGTCAGCGCGACGGCCGCGGCCAAGGCGACGAAACGACGCATGAAGTACTCTCCTTGGTTAGTGCTCGGGCGTGCCGGGTCTGCCGTGGTGACGGCGACGGGATCTGCACGCCGGCTCGATGGGTCATAGAGGCGTGATGCGCCGGCGATGACGACACCGGATCGCATGGATTCGCGACCGAAACGACTTCGGCGCGCGCGATCTCCTCTTCACGATTCCTAAGACTCCCGCCGCCGTCAGGGTAGCCCTGGGCCGAGAGCCTTGTCAAGCGGAGCAGAGTCGGATTGGCGGGTCGGCCATCGGCCGCTGGATTACGGGATGACGTCGATCGGAAACGCCCACGGCTCCAGGACCCAGCCGATTCCGCCGGGGGCGGCCGCATCGATCACGAAGCCCGCGAAATGGACGACGAGCCCGTTGGCGGCCGTGCCGAGCAGCCGCAGATCGATCGTCGCATTGGCGCGGCCGCTCGCGTCGAGGAGGCCGATCGTGTCGCGGAGGAACGGCGCGGCCTGACCGCTCAACGTGAGACGGGCCAAGGCGTCGAAATTGAAGAACAGCTCGCGCCGGCCCGGGACGACGATCGGGGCGTTGCGGCTCACCGGTGCGAGGCACGCGAGCACGACGAACGGTCGGTTCGCGAACGTCGGTCCGGTCGGGTCGGGGGCGATCCGGAGCTGCCACGTCGCCTTGCCGGTGCGCGCGGTCACGAGGTCGGCGTCGTGCATCGGGTGGGCGGTCGCGAGCAGCGCATCGATGCCGTTGGGCAACGCGGCCGGGACGATCAGGTTCGTGATCGTATGCGGGGTCGTCGTCGCGTCGGCGTAGGCCACCGTGCTGACGTAGCGGCCGAGGCGGAGTTCCGACCGCGCGATGTAGTAGCCGCGCCCGGGCGCCGAGTAGCGTTCGGCGTGCACGCTGATCGAGGAGAGCCCGGCGGTGGTCGATCCGGTCGCCCACGTCGACGCGCCGGTCGCGACGACGTGATACTCGAACGCGCCGGTCGCGTCGGAGCTGACCCACGTGCCGTCCTCGAGCAATGCGCCGCCGAATCCCGACGCGACGAGCGTGCTCGCGGTCGTCGCGATCGTCGTGATGCGCGTGCGGTCGGCGCTCAGCCGGTAGAGTGCTTGCGACCCCGGCAGGGCGCCGTTGGTGAACGCGAAGTCGCCGTCGATCTTGTCCCAGACGAGCCCGCCGACCCCGGCGTTCGGTGCGACCCCGGCGAGTGTCGTGCCGGTCCAGGCGCCGGTCGCTCGCTCCCAGTGGAGCGCCTGCGACAGCGATGCGGAGATGCCGACGAGGTCGCCGTTGCCGTCGAGCGCGAGCGCGCCGAGCCCGGTCGGAAACGGCGTCGACGCCGAGCCCGACCAGAGCGTGGACGCGCTGCCGGGGATCGTCGGGTCGATTCGATACAGCCCGCGGCGCAACGGACGTTGTGTCGTGCCCGCGTAGCCGTCGGACGCGATCGCGAGCACCGTCGTGTTGTCGATGTCGGTCGTCGCGTGCGCGATCGTGCCCCACAGCGACCAGGGGCCGCCGGTCGTCGTCGCCACGAGCGAGAAGCGATTGCGTGCGTCGAGGTGACCGACCGCGCTGACCGGTCGATTCAGGCTCGAGAGGAACGTGCCGGTGCCGACGAAGAGGCCGCGGTGACTGCCGGCGACCTGTGCACCGACGACCGACGTCATCGCCACCCAGGCGAGTGCCGCGACGAGGGCGCACCGACGGCGCGTCACAAAGAGAGCCATCGGTTGACCCGTCCGCATCGCTCGCTCCCTGCCCGGTGGCGGTCGACCTCGCACCGATCGCAGCTTACGGTCGCGTCGCGGCGGCTGTCAACCAAACCGGGTTTCCGATGGAACGCGGCCGGCCTCCGCGTCACTGTTGAGCGTGACCATGAGCGAGCCGACCGAATCGCGCGCGTCCGACGACGCGGTCAACGAGTTCCTCGACGCCTATCGCCGCGACCGCGACGAAGGGGTCGAGCGGTCACTTGCTGACTACCTCGCTCGTTGGCCCGGGCACGAACTCGCGGTCGCCGATGCGTGGGTCGCGCGCGAGAAGTCGCGCGGCCGGGCGAGCGGGCTCGGCCCGACGTCGCTGACGCAGGATTGGGTCGGTCCGTATCGGACGATCCGGCTGATCGGCCGCGGCGGCCAGGGCGAGGTGTTCCTCGCCGAGGACAGCCGGTTGCGTCGCAACGTGGCGCTGAAGGTGTTGACGGCGGTCGGCCCCCTGTCGGACGAACTGCTCGTGCGGTTTCGTCGCGAGGCCGAGCTCGCGTCGAAGCTCGAGCATCCGCACCTGTGCCGCGTCTACGACACCGGTATCGAGACCGGGATCCCGTACATCGCGATGCAGTTCGTCGAGGGCGAGCCGCTGTCGGAGAAGATCGCTCGGGCGCGCGATCGCAAGGACGCGGCGATCTCGTTGCCGTCGGGTGCCGACGCCTCGTCCGGCGGTGACGTGATGGCGATCGTCGCGTTCGTCGAGAAGGTCGCGCGCGCGCTCCAGGCGGCGCACGATCGCGGCGTGCTGCACCGCGACATCAAGCCCGGCAACGTGATGGTCACGCCCGATGCCGAACCGGTCGTCCTCGACTTCGGTGTCGCGCGCGACCTCGAGAGTCCCGCCCATACGCTGACGCGCTCGGGTGAGCTGTTCGGCTCGCCGGCCTACATGGCGCCGGAGCAACTCGGACAGAAGAAGGCGAAGATCGACCGGCGCACCGACGTCTATTCGCTCGGCGTCACGCTGTTCGAGTGCCTGACGCTACGCCGGCCGTTCGAGGCGCCGACGCTCGAGGCGCTTTGCCACGCGATCGCGACGAAGGCACCGCCGGACGCGACGGCGATCAACCCGCAGATTCCGCGCGACCTGCGGGTCGTGCTCGAGACCGCTCTCGAGAAGGACCGCGACCACCGCTACCGGCGTGCGCTCGAGTTCGCCGAAGATCTGGCCCGGGTTCGCGAGCGGCGACCGATTCGGGCGCGGCCGCCCGGGGTCGTGGTTCGCTTCGAGCGCTGGGTGCAGCGCAACCCGCTCACGACGAGTTTCACGGCCGCGATGCTCGTCGTCCTCGGCGTCGGGTTGATCGGCGCACTCGTGCTGCTCGACCGATTGCGCACCGAGGCCGCGGGCAAGGCGACGGCGTTGACGACCGCGAAGACCGCGCTGAAGAGCCGTGAGAAGCTCATCCAGGAGATGGCGCGACTCGCCGACCTGCAGCGGTTGCGCGACCTCGAGGCGTGGGAGGCGCGCCTGTGGCCGATCGATCGTGCGCCGATCGACGGCGAACACGGCATGGAAGCGTGGATCCGGGCAGCGGATCGACTCCGCGCGCGGCTGCCGGCGCACCGGGCCGCCCTCGCGGCGCTCGCACCGGGTGCCGGTGGGGCGGCACCGGCCGATGCGCCGTTGCGCTGGCGCGCCGAGACGCTCCGCCTGATCGTCGCCGGCGTGGACGCGCTGCCGGCTCGTGTCGGGGCGATGCGGCGACGGATCGGGCTCGCGCGGCGACTCGCATCGGTCGCCGACGACGGTGATGCCGCCGGGTGGGACGCGGTCACGGCCGCACTCGCCGCGGATCCGCGCACGCGTGGCGTCTCGCTCGCACCGGTCGCCGATCTCGTGCCGATCGGGGTCGACCCGGTGTCGCGGATGCTCGAGTTCGCGCTGCCGGCCAGCGGTGCGGTCCCCGAGCGCGGCGCCGACGGTGCACTGCTCGTGGACGACGGTGCCGCGATCGTGCTCGTGCTCGTCCCCGGTCGGACCGTCGAAGGGGGGGCGACGTTGCCGCCGTTTTGGATCGCACGCGAGGCGCCCACCGATGCGCAACTCCGCCACGTCTTGCCCTACGCGCCCGACGGCCCGCTGACGGTCGATGCCGTTCGGGATGCGCTGCGACGTCTGGCGCTGCGCGCGCCGACCGATGCGGAGCTCGCCGCCGCCGACATCGCGTTTCTCGGCGGGATGCGCGCGAGCGGCCCGGGCGCCCGGCAGCGTCCGGTGCGCGCGACCACGGGGCGTGCGCGCCGATGACGCTCGACACGACGCTCTCGTCCGAGGCGATCCGGCGCGCGACCGAGCGACTCGCCGGCGTCGGGCTCGACCCGCACGCGGCGCGGGGCGATCGTGTCGAGCCGCAGCCGGTGCACGTCGTCTACGGCGGTGCCGATCGATTCGTCGCCGACGTCGCCGCGAAGTTCGGCCGGATCGCCGGCGCCGCCCTCGACGCGTGGGCACCGGACGGCCGGGCGATCGAGCGCATCTTCGGTGTCGTCGACGGCGATCGGCTGCGGGCGCGCGTCGCGCGCAAGCTCCGCGACGAGCCGATCGAGGACTTTCGGATCGACTTCGAGGACGGCTACGGCTTCCGGACGGACGCCGAGGAAGACGCCGACGCGGTGCGCGCCGCCCGGGCGCTCGCCGGCGCGCTGGACGACGCCCCGGACGGCGCGCGGCTGCCCCGATGGGTCGGCCTCCGGATCAAACCGCTGACCGACGAGCACCGGACGCGCGCGATCCGCACGCTCGACGGGTTCATGACCGCGCTGCTCACGGCCTCCGGCGGACGACTCCCGACGGGGTTCGCCGTGACGCTGCCGAAGGTGTCGACGCCCGCGCAGCCCGACGCGCTCGCGACGTTGCTCGCGGCGCTCGAAGACGCGCACGGCTTGGCGTCGGGCGCGATCCGCGTCGAATTGCTCGTCGAGACGCCGGAAGCGGTCGTCGGTGCCGACGGGCGAAGCGCGATTCCGTCCTGGCTCGCGCCCCTCGGCGCGCGCGCGCGCTCGATCCACCTCGGCGCATACGACTACCAGTCGCTGCTCGGCGTGACCGCGCCGCACCAGCGCCTCGCGCACCCGGCGTGCGATCAGCTGCGCCTGACGATGCTGCAGGCCGTCGGCGGCAGCGGGATCGCGGTGGTGGACGGCGCGACGAACCGAATGCCGATCGCGCCGCACCGCGGCGACGCGCTCGGCGACGCCGAACGTGCCGCGAACGCGCGTGCGGTGGAGGCCGCATGGCGCGAGCACGCCGACAACGTGACGCACGCACTCGACTTCGGAATCGCGGCCGGCTGGGATCTGCACCCGGCGCAGCTCGTCGCGCGGTACGTCGCGGTCTACGCCGACGTCCTCGCCCACGCCGACGCCGCGGGTCGCCGTCTTCGCAACTTCGTCGCCGCTGCGACCCGTGCGACGCGGGTCGGCACCGATTTCGACGATGCGGCGAGTGCGCAGGGCCTGCTCAACTTCTTCGCCCACGCGTTGGATTGCGGCGCCTTGACCCCGGACGAGGCGACCGCGGCGACCGGGCTCGCGCCCGAGGTCGTCCGCGGCCGGTCGTTTCGGGCGATCGCCGACGCCGGCTAGCGACGGTCAACCGCGGCGGCTGAGCGCCGCGGTCACCGCGACCAGGCGGTTCGCGACCCGCTCGACCGAGCCGGCCGCGCGTTCGTCGCTGAGCCCTCCGTCGTCGTCGAACGCCTCGTGGGCGCTTCCGAGCGCGTGCTGCTCGGGGATCACGAGCACGCCGATGTTCGACAGGATCGCACGGACGTGGACGAGCCCTCGGAGCCCGCCGAGCGCGCCCGGCGATGCGGCGAGCAGGCCGCACGTCTTGCCGCGGAAGCACTCCAGCGGCGGCTCGTCCGCGAGCGAGCGCGACGCCCAGTCGATCGTGTTCTTCAGCAGGGGGGTGATCGAGCTGTTGTACTCCGGCGCGGCGATCAGGAAGCCGTCGTGCTCGAGCATCAACCCGCGGAATCGGGCGACCTCGTCCGGCCGGCCGACCTCCGCCTCGAGGTCCTGGTCGAACAGCGGCATCGGGTAGTCCGCGAGGTCCGCCACGGTGACGTCGGCGCCGGCTTCGCGCGCGAACGCGGCGGCCGCGACCAGCAAGCGGCGGTTCAGCGAGTCGCGGCGGGCGCTGCCGGCGAACGCGAGGATGCGGGGATTGCTCATTTCGTCGTCATCTCCGTCGATGGGCGCCGGGCGGTTCGGATTCCGGCCCGGCGGTTGGCTTTTGTCGATCGTGGGCTACCATTTTGGCGGATGCGTGCCGAGCCACAAGTCCCCGGACCGACTGCGGTTCGCGACCTCACACTCTCAAAACGGGCTCAAGCTGGTATGGCAAAAGAGGAAACGATCACCCTCGAGGCCGTCGTCCGGGAGTCGCTCCCGAACGCGCGGTTCCGTGTGGAACTCGAGAATGGGCACATGGTGCACGCATACGTCAGCGGACGGATGCGGAAGTACTTCATCCGGATCCTGCCGGGTGACACGGTCACGCTCGAGATGTCCCCCTACGACCTCTCCAAGGGACGCATCGTCTATCGCGGCAAGTAGCCGCGCCCTTCCTCACCCGCCCGTCCCGCAACTCCGCGTCAGCGGGCCCGCATCCTCTGGCCTCGATCGAAAGGCAAGGTTCCGCGATGGCCGTCCCCGCGAGTCAGATCAAAGTCGGCAACGTCATCAAGTACGAGGACGACCTGTGGGTCGTGGTTCAGATTCAGCACGTCAAGCTGTCCAAGGGTGGCGGTGCGATGCAGACGAAGATGAAGAACCTCGCGCGCGGCGACCACATCTCCAACCGGTTCCGCTCGTCCGACAAGATCGAGACGGCGTTTCTCGACAAGCGCAAGGTCGAGTACCTCTACCCCGAGGGCGACGCGTTCGTCTTCATGGACGTCGAGAACTACGAGCAGTACCAGCTCCACAACGACGTCGTCGGGGACCTGATGAAGTACGTGAAGCACAACTCGCACGTGAACATCACGTTCCACGAGGGCAAGCCGATCACGGTCGACCTGCCGTCCTCGGTCGAGTTGGAGGTCACGCACACCGAGCCGGGCGTGCGCGGCGATACGGTGTCGAACGTCTTCAAGCCGGCGACGGTCGAGACCGAGTACACGGTCAAGGTGCCGAACCACATCAAGATCGGCGACACGATCAAGATCTCGACCGAGACCGGCGAGTTCCTCGAGCGCGTCAACGCCTGACGCGCGCGGGCGCGACGTCGTGACCGATCCTTCGTCCGCAGCGCCGCTCGTGCTGCTCGGTCCGCAGCGACTGCGTCCCTCCGTGGCCGGAGCGCTCGCCGACCTGGGCGTCGACGGCCCGGTCGCGGTCGTCACCGCCGGGTGGCAGGAGCGCGAATCCGAGATCGACGAACTGTGCGAGCACGTCGGGTGCGAGGTCGTCGACCTCGAACTCTTCCGCCGCGCCGAAGAACTGTTCGAGCGCGATCCGGCCCTGTTCACCGCGCTGCGCGAGCGGACCGGGCGCCTGCGAAAGCTCCAGCGCCTCTACAGCACGCGCCTCGATCATGCGATGGCCGCCGCGCGCGAGTTGCTCGCGCGTCCCGCGCAGGACGACCTCGTCGCGATGCACTTCGGCGGTGCGGTGGAGGCGATCCGCGACCTCGACCGCGAACACCTCGACCGCGTCGAGGCGATTCGGGCCGCGTTCGACGAGGAGCACGGCGTCGCCGAGCGGGACGACGTCGTCGCGGCGCGTGCCGAGGTGGCGCGTCTGATCGACGGATGCGGGGCGCTCGCGATCGCCGGCGGGCACGTCGCGGTGCTGGTGAACCGGCTTCGACTGTTCGATGCGGTCGCGTCTGCCGGGAGCCGTCCGATCGTCGCGTGGTCGGCCGGCGCGATGGCGCTCGCGGATCGCATCGTGCTGTTTCACGACTCGCCGCCGCAAGGGGCGGGCAACGCCGAGGTGCTCCGCGCGGGGATCGGTCTCTACGACGGCGTCCTCCCGCTGCCCCACGCGAAGCGTCGACTGCGGCTCGGTGATCCGGCGCGCGTCGCGCTGTTCGCGCGGCGATTCGCGGCGCACCGATGCCTCGCGTTCGACGACGGGGCGCGGCTCGATCGCGTCGGCGACGGCTGGGCCGGTGTCGACGGCGTGACGCGACTGACGGTCGAAGGACGCGTCGTGCCGGAGGGCGACCGGTGAACCGCGCGCTCGAGGCCCTGCTCGCCGACGGGACGCCGACCGCCGAGGCGCTCGACGCGTTCTTCGCCGAGCACGCGGCGCCGCTCGTCGACGGGACCGAGGTGACGTTCGTCTACCGCGGCGAGGCGACCGGCGTGTTCCTGCACCACTGGATCTTCGGGCTCGAATCGGCGCAGCCGTTCGAGCGCGTCGACGGGACCGACCTGTGGCTGCTGACCGAGGACGTGCCGGCGGACAGCCGCATCGAGTACAAGATCGAGGTCGAGCACGTCGACGGCAGCCGCCTGATCCGCGATCCGCTGAATCCGCACCTCGCGCGCGATCCGTTCGGCGCGAACTCGGTGCTCCGGTCGGCCGGCTATGTCGACCCGGAGTGGACGCGTCCCGATCCCGAGTCGCGACCCGGCGAACTCGTCACGCGCGTCATTCGCAGCGAAGCGTTCGGTCGGAGGCGGCGCTTCCGCGTCTACCTGCCGGCTCGCTACAACGTGCGCCGACGGTATCCGCTGCTGATCGTCCACGACGGCGACGACTACCTGCGTTTCTCGGCGATGCAGACGGTGCTCGACAACCTGATCCACCGGATGGAGATCCCGCCGATGATCGTCGCGTTCTCGAACCCGGGAGACCGGCTGATCGAGTACGCCAATCACGAGCCGCACGCGCGCCACATCGTCGAGGAACTGCTGCCCGCGCTCGAGGACGAGTTTCCGATCGTCGCGGCCGAGGCCGCGCGCGGGTTGATGGGGGCGAGCTTCGGTGCCGTGGCGACGCTGTCCACCGCGTGGCGCTACCCCGGCACGTTCGGCCGCCTGCTGCTGCAGTCGGGTTCGTTCGCGTTCACCGACATCGGGCGCAACCGGCGTGGCCCCGCGTTCGAGCCCGTCGTGTCGTTCGTCAACGCGTTCCGCCACGCACCGGGGCGGCCGGCCGCGCGGTTGTTCGTCAGTTGCGGCGTCTACGAGTCGCTGATCTACGAGAACCGGTCGCTCGTGCCGCTGCTGCAGCAGAGCGGGATGCGCGTGCGCTTCGTCGAAGCGCGCGACGGGCACAACTGGGAGAACTGGCGCGACCGGTTGCAGGCGGGGTTGAGCTGGGCGTTCCCCGGCCCGCTGTGGATGATCTACGAGTAGCGCGGGTCCGGCTGGTCGGCGCGCGGGAGCCGTGTCATCCGTTTCGCATGTTCTGCATCGTCGACCTCGGCCGCACCGACTACCGCGCCGGCCTCCGTGCGCAGGCGTCGCTCGTCCGCGACGTCGGTGCCGGCGACGCGTCCGAGACGCTCGTGCTCGCCGAGTATGCGCCGGTGATCACGCTCGGCAAGTCCGCCGACACGCGGCACGTCCTCTGGTCGACCGAGTCGCTCGGGGCGCGCGGCATCGACGTCGTCGAGACCGACCGCGGCGGCGACGTCACCTACCACGGGCCCGGCCAACTCGTCGGCTACCCGATCCTCGACCTCCGGCGGCGCGGCAAGGACCTCGGCGACTACGTGCGGCGCCTCGAGGGCGCGCTGATCCGAACGGTCGCGGCGTTCGGGATCGACGCGGCGCGCTGCCCCGGGCGGACCGGCGTCTGGGTGGGCGAGCGAAAGATCGCCGCGATCGGGATTCACGTGTCGCGTTGGATCACGTCGCACGGCTTCGCGCTGAACGTGGACCCGGATCTCCGGCACTTCGATGCGATCGTGCCGTGCGGCATCCGCGATGCCGGTGTGACGTCGATCGCGCAGTGTGCGTCGACCCGACCGACGCTCGGGGCCGTGCGTGATGCGTTCGTCCAGGCGTTCCACGATGCGTTCTCGCTCGCGGACGTGCCGGCGGTGACGACCCGATGACGCCGCGCAAGACGAGTCCGCCGCGCCCGGAGTGGATGAAGATCCGGATCAAGGATCAGGCGGCGTTCCGCGAGGTCCAGCGCCAGGTCGCGGCCGGGGAACTGAACACGGTGTGCGTCGAGGCGAAGTGCCCGAACATCTTCGAGTGCTGGGGGCGCGAGAAGACCGCGACGTTCATGATCATGGGCGACATCTGCACGCGCAAGTGCATGTTCTGCAACGTGACGAAGGGGCGTCCCGGATTCCTCGATCCGCGGGAGCCGGGCCGCGTCGCGGATGCCGTCGCGCAGCTCGGGTTGCGTCACGCGGTGATCACGCAGGTCAATCGCGACGACCTGCCGGACGAGGGGGCGGGACACTTCGCCGAGACGATCCACGCGATTCGCGAGCGCAACCCGTCCTGTCGCGTCGAGGTGCTGATCAGCGATCTGGCCGGCAACTGGGATGCGCTCGAGGTGATTCTCGATGCCCGCCCCGACGTGCTCGCGCACAACACCGAGTGCGTCCGCGAACTCTACAAGCGCGTTCGGCCCCGCGCGATCTACGAGCGGTCGATGGAGTTGCTCGCCCGCGCGGCCGAGGCGCGCGGCAGCCGGATCAAGGCGACGAAGTCGGGGATCATGGTCGGCCTCGGCGAGACCGAGGACCAGGTGATCGACCTGATGCGCGACCTGCGCGACAGCGACGTCGACATCTTCACGGTCGGCCAATACCTGCAGCCCTCGCCGCGCCACCTCCCGATCCAGCACTACTACACCCCCGAGCAGTTCGAGCGCCTGCACGCCGCGGCGATGGCCGCCGGCTTCGTCTACGCCGAAGCGGGCCCGCTCGTCCGCTCGTCCTACCACGCCGGCCGCGCCTCCGACGCGATGGAAGCCCTCCTCGCCGAGCCCCGCTGACGCCGACGGCGGCGCCCGGGCTCGGCGCCAGCGTTGTTTCCGTAGGCGTTCGCTACAGCGAATCTGACCCGTTTCGCGTCAGGATCCCCGCAGCGACCGCCCGCTGCGTGCGACCCTGTCCGACTTCGCGTCAACTCCGCGCCAGCGAGCCCGCTTTGCCGGTCGTGCGGTTCGCGCTATGGTGTGTCGGGAGCGCGTTGGGGACGAATACGAGGAGTCATCGTGGCGCAAGTCGTTCGGAGGATCGGGCTCTCACTGGGCGCCGATATTTGCTGGCCCATCTGCTACGAGGCGTTGCTGCGGCGCTTGGACCTGCACATCCCGTTCGAGGGCGACACGCTCACGTTCGATGTGGAGCGGGTCTCGATCGAGCCCTACGACCTGAAGCAGCCGTGCCGGTACGACGTCGTGATCGACCGGTTGACGCACTGGTACCACACGAGCCGCGAGTGGATCAAGAAGTCGATCCTGCTCGACGACCTCTACGTGTTCAACAACCCGTGGTCGCTGCAGTCGATGGAGAAGCAGACGTCGTACTGCGCGATGATGCGACTCGGCCTCAACATCCCGGACACGTGGATGGTGCCGCCGAAGTCGTACGACGACACGCCGGACCTGCAGCACACGCTCCGCAGCTACGCGCGCATGTTCAACCTCGACGAGGTCGGCGAGAAGCTCGGCTACCCGATGTTCATGAAGCCGTACGACGGCGGCGGTTGGCGCGGCGTGAGCCGGATCGACAACGCCGATGCGCTCCGCGCCGCGTACGAGCAAAGCGGAAAGCTCGTCATGCACCTGCAAAAGGCGGTGCAGGACTACGATCAGTTCGTCCGCTGCGTCGGTCTCGGTCCGCAGTTCCGCTTCGTCAGCTACGACCCCGATGCGCCGCTGCACGATCGCTACCGGATCGACGACGACTTCATCGGCGACGAGGACAAGTCGCTGCTCGCCGACATCACGATGACGATCAACGCGTTCTTCGGCTGGGACTTCAACTCGTGCGAGTCGCTCCGGGCCGGCGGCGAGTGGTATCCGATCGACTTCGCGAACCCGTGCCCCGACTCGCAGGTGACATCGCTCCACTACCACTTCCCGTGGATCGTCAACGCGAACCTGCGTTGGAGCATCTTCTGCGCCGCGACGAAGAAGCGCTTCCGGCAAGCGCTCGACTGGCAGCCCTTCTACGACATCGCGGCCGACGACTCGCTCTCGCAGCGCGAGAAGATCCGCGCCTACGCGAAGATCGGCCACGAGCGGATGGAGACCGAGCGTTTCGAGGCGTTCTGCGCGGAGCACCTCGGGCACCTCGACGAGGTGTCGCGCGAGTTCTTCGGCAGCGACGTGGCGCGCGACGCCGTCCGGCAGAAGGTCCAGGCCCTGTTCCCGGCGCACGAGGTCGACGACTTCACGCAGCTCTTCTTCGAGCGCATCCAACAGTGGCGCGCGTCGTAGCGCGATGGCCTGGATCCGCCTGATCGAGCGCGAGGATGCCGAGCCCGCGCTCGCGGCTCGCTACGCGGCAATCGCGGACCCGGTCACCGGCGACGTCGACAACATCCTGAAGGTGCACGGGCTCGACCCGATCGGCCTCGATGCCCACCTCGCGCTCTACCGCTCCGCGATGCGGGACACCGCGGCGTTGCCGAAGGTGGATCGCGAGTTGCTCGCCGTCGTCGTGAGTCGTGCGAACGACTGCGGCTACTGACTCGCCCACCACGGTCGCGGTCTGCGACGGCTCCTGAACGATGACGCACTCGCCGATGCGATCCTCGCCGATCCGGCGACGGCGGCGCTCGACGCGCGACGCCGTGCGCTCGTCACGTACGCGACGAAGCTGACGTGCACGCCCGCGGCGATGACCCGCGACGACGTCGCGTCGCTGCGCGCGGTCGGCCTGGACGACGCGGGCGTGCTCGCAGTCGTCGAGGTGTGCGGCTACTACGCGTATGCGAACCGGATCGCCGACGCGCTCGGGATCGAGCTGGAGTCGTGATCCGCGGGGTCGTCGTGGTCGCGTGCGTCGCGGCGCTCGCGGGGTGTGGACGATCCGCACCGATCGACGCGGATACCGTCCAGCGGCTCGAGTCGCGATACGCCGACGCCGTTCGCGACTGGCTCGCGGCCGACCGGCTCGCCCGCGACGACGGGTGGACGAAGACGGTCGAAGTCGGGCAACTCCTCGCGTGGGCGGCCGCGGCGGGTGACGTCGCGCTCTACGATGCACTGCACCCGCACGCGATCGCGACGATCCGCGACGACTCCGTGCCGCTCACCCGCGGCTTCGTCGCGTGGCGCACTCGGCCCGACACCCCGTTCGACGCGTCCGGTACGACCGAGGCACTGCGGATCGCCGAGGGGCTCTGGCACGGTGCGGCGGCATTCGCGCGACCCGAGGACCGTGCCCGTGCGCGGCTGATCCTCGACGGGTATGCACGCCACGCCGGTGTCGATCAGGGCATTTGGATGATCCGCAACTACTACAACTTCGGTACCGGCGGCTTCGCGACGAACTCCTATCTCGTCGACTACGACCCCGACTTCGTGGCCGCCGTCGCGCGCGCGACGGGCGACGAAGACCTCCGCGCGCTGGCGGCCCGGTCGTTGGCGCTCGTGCAGAGCGCGGTCGCGCCGTCGGGCTTGCTCTACGATCTCGTCCAGCCGGAAGTCGTCACGCTGATGCCGGACGCGTCGATCGTCGCGTTCTCGCCGAACGACATCGTGCAACTCTCCAACGCGCTGGCGGTCGCCGAGCGCGTCGCGCATGGGGCGCCGGACGTGGCCCGCGGGTGCCTCGCGTTCGCCCACCGTCGGGCCGCGCGGCTTCGCGCCTACTACCTCGGCCGCACCGGGCAGCCGTATCGCGAGGACCGCGCGGGCCTCGCCGTCTCGTGTGCCGCCGTGCGGCTCGCCGCGCGGCTGGGCGACGACGCGGCGATGTCGGTGTTTCTACGACGGCTCCTGCCCGAGGCGCGCGCGTGGATCGACGCACCGACGCAGCCGCGCGCGTGGATCGCGAGCGAGGTGCTGTCGGCGCTTCGGTTCGCGCACGACCGCCTCGCGGGGCGTGTGAACCGGCCCGGCGCCGATTGAATCAAACCGGACCAGTTGGTAGTCTGGCGGGGTCGCCGACGCGGTGACGCCGAACGAACGAGAGGGAGACACGATGAAGCGCTGGTACGCGGCGGTCGCCGCCGTTGCGCTCGCCACTCAGGCGGGTGCTCAGTCGAACCACGATCCGCGGTATCTGGTCGGCGGGGCGTTGCCGTCGAACGATTCGACGATCACGCAGGGCGTGCAACTGCTCGACATGACGTCGCCGACGTCGCCGTCGATGGGGAAGCTGTTCCAGCCCGGATTCACGAGTCGCTTCGTGATGGATCGGGACAACACCCACGTGCTGTTCACGGCGCAAGGCTCGTCGAGCACGAACCCGCTCTACAACAGTCTGCGCGGCGGGATGTTCCGCTACAACACGACGACCGGCCGGATCTCCACGGTCACCGCACCGGCGTGGTCGGCGACGACCGGCTACCAGTCGTTCTACCACGCCGAGGTCGACCACGACGGGGACTACGTCGTCGGGAACTACAACTTCGACCGACTGAATCCGCAGAACAGCGGCTATCGGCTGCTCCGCGTGTCGCCGGCGGGCGTTGCGGTGACGCTGATCGGTCCGACCGGTCTTGGCCGGCCGACGCAGTTCACCGGCCAGATCGGTCGCAACATCCTCACCGGCAACATGCTCGTGTGCGACCTGTGGCAGCGCTCGTCGCCGACGACGTTGATCTACCCGGTGCTCGAGGTCGACACCGACACCGGGTTCGTGTTCACGTTCCACACCGGGGCCGGCCACGGCTGGTATGGCCACTGGAGCCTGCCGCAGAATCACCGCACCGGAGACATCGAAGGGCCGTGGGGCACCCGGGTCTTCCGTATCCAGCCGGGCAACCAGGCGCGCACGACCGTCACCGTACTCCCCGGCCTTCCCACGCCGATCTACGGCGGCACCGAGTTCGACCTGCAGACCGCCGCGAGCCCGCAGATGGTCGCCGTCAGCTTCACGAACAGCCCGCGGCAGACCTACCAGTTCACGATCGACCCGAAGACGTGGATCGTGACCGCGACGCGAACGTCGACGACGTTGAAGACCGACGGCACCGGTCTGGCGTTCTATCGGGGGCGGCACACGCAGACGTTGATCATCGGCCAGCGAAAATGGCAGGTGCGGCTGTCCGCACCGAATCACCCGAACAAGGGGTACGCGATCGCGGTCGGTTTCTCCGGGCTCGCGCCGGGGATTCGGCTCAACGACGGACGCAACATCAACCTGAACCTCGATGCGGCGGCGGTCTTGTCGTTGCGCGGGCAGCTCAAGCCGTTCTTCGATCCGGGGCCGAACCAGCTCGATCAAAACGGTGAGGCGATCGCGACGCTCGACGCGAAGATCCTCGGCGGTCGGATCGGGATCCCGTGCTGGATCGCGTGGGTCGTGATCGACCCGGCCGCACCGAACGGGATCGCGCTCGCGCCCGACACCTACGTGATGCGCCTGTAGGCACGGCGACGCGCCGTCACCAGCCGAAGTCTTCGCCCGCGATCGCGTAGAGCCGTTCGTTGAACGGTCGGAAGTAGTCGCGCAGTCGTTCGCGCGTCGCGGGGTTCATCGGTGCGTACGGGCCGCCGGAGTTCGGTCGCGCGTGGGGCTCGGTCGCCCGTGGAGCGAGCCCGAGGAACGCCTGTGCGTCGCGAACGACCCCGGCCGGATCGGCCTTGAATCGCTCGGCGGCGTAGATCGCGATGCGATCGCGCGGGAAGTGCTCGAGCCAGCGTTCGAGTTGCTCGGCGTAGCGCGCACGCGCGAGGTAGGCGAAGTGGTCCCGCGCGACGCTGTAGTAGTTCGGTTCCTGCGCGAGCCGCTCGACCTCTCCGGCCGTGCGCCTCTCCTCGGCGTCGAGTGCGTCCTCGAACGACAGCGTCTCGATCCCGCCGCGGAGCTTCATCTGGTAGAACGAATACGCCATCGCGACCGGGTCGCGCACGAGCACGATCAGCTTCGCGTCGGGCGTGACCGCGCGCACGCGAGCCGGTGCGAGCGGGTGGAAGAGGTAACACGGCGTCGCCTCTCCGGTCGCGAACGCGCCGGTCGCCGCGCGGATCCTCGCACGCGCCGCGCCGGTCGGAAACTGGGTGCGATACCAGACGGTCGTCCGCCGGACCGGGTTGGCGCGGAACGTGTTCGTGAAGAAGTAGACCTCCTTCGTGCGGGCGGCCGCGAACGACGGGTGCTGGGCGAGGTGTGCGTAGAGTGACGTCGTGCCGCACTTCGCGGCGCCGATCAGCAGCGCGTTCGGCAGGACGCGTAGGGGTGCGGTCGCGATCCTGCCGGCGAGGTCGAGGGCACGCTGCCACGCGGGCGCGCGCGCGGTCACGGCTGCGAGGTCGCGCAGAAACGCCTTGGTGCCGTCGGGCCCGGTCACCGTCAGCGTCGGCACCGGCGTGTCGGTCACCGCGACGTCGAGCGTCGGGTAGCCGCGTTGCCAGATGTCGGCGGCGAGGGCGATCTTCTCTCGCCACGCGTCGGTCGCCGGGTAGCGCATCGCGTAGCCGTTCGGCTGCTCGTCGCGGTCGGTGAATCCGCCGAAGACGTCGAAGAGAACCGCACGTCGTCTGGCGATCTCGGCCGCGTCGACCGGCTCGGTGGTCACGCGTCGTCCCCCGACGGCGGTTGGGTGCGATCCCAGAGCCCCATCCGGAAGAGACGACTCGGGAACAGTCGCAGGGGGATCGAACCGGCTGCGAAGACCGCGACGCCGATCGCCATCGCGAGCAGCACCGGGAGCGAGCGCAGCGACCACGCGACCCCGAACGTCACGGCGCCGAGCGCCGCTGCGCGGGCGAGCCACGCGGGATCCGGGCCGATCCCGCGGAGTCGTCGCAGCGCGACGAGACACGCGATCGCGACGAACGCCTCGGTCGCGATCGTCGCGATCGCAGCACCGACGTGGCTCGACCGGGGGATCAAGACGAGGTTGGTCGCGACGTTGAGCGCGAGCCCGCTCACGGCGATCGCCGTGAACGTCGCCTGTCGTCCGATCGCGACGAGCGTGAGCGTGGCGAGCGCGCCTGCGTAGCAGAACAGACCGGCGATGATCAGGAGTCGCAGTGTCGGGACGGAGACGTAGTAGGTCGCCATCTTGTCCCGGTAGAGGAGCGTCATGATCTCCGGCGCGAGCGCGATGCCGATCGTGCACGCCGGGATGGCGATCAGCAGCAGCAGCGACTGGGTGTCGGCGAAGAGCGCGTGCAACCGCCCGCGGTCGTCGCGGTCCGCGCGCGCGAGGATCGGGAGGGCTGCCAGCGCCAGGATGCCGGCGCCGAGCACGAGGAAGTTCAGCAGCCGATACGCGACGTTGTAGAGCCCCGCTTGGCGGTCGTCCAACATCCACTTGAGCATCAGCGTGTCGATGTAGAAGTAGAGGATCGTCGCGCCACCGGCGAGGCCCTGCGTCCAGGAACACCGCAGGAACGCGAGCGGCCCGTCGCCACGCACGAGCGCAGGAGCGATCGGGCGCGCGAACCACGCGATCAGTCCGCCGCCGATGAGCAGCCGTGCCGCGAACGCGATCGCGAGCAACCGGAACCGAATCGACTCGTCGGTCACGAACCAGAACGTCAGCGTGGCGCATGCCAGAAACGCGATTTCGCTGACGATCCACGCGATGGCGGGTGTCGACATTCGGTGCCGCACGCGGAAGACGACCGCGAAGCTGCCCATCAGGATGCCGGGCAGCACGATCAGCGACAGCAGGAACGAGAGGCGCCGATCGGCTCCGTCCACCGAGAGCAGCGAAATGGCGATGAACGCGACGGCGCCGACGACGGAGAACGCGAGCTTGAGGGTCAGGTAGTCGCGCAGGATCGCGCCTTCGCGTTCCGGTGCTTTCGCGATCTCTCGCGTCGCGACCTGATCCCCGCCGAAATCGACGATGACGTTGATCACGTTCCACAGCGTGACCAGGAAGTAGTAGAGGCCGATAAACTCCGGGTTCGTCTCGTGGACGAGCATCAACATCATCACGAAGTTGACGAATGCGCCGAGCAGGCGCGAGAGCCACATCGGTGCGGCGTCGCGAGCGAGCGCACCGCCCACCGACGCCGATGCCCGTCCGCTGTCGCGGTGGTCGCGTGGCGTCGAGGCGTCGGGTGCGGACGGGGCCTGCGTCATCGGGTCGGGGTTCCGGAGGGGGGTCGGACCAGTGTAGCAGCCGGGCTGCCCGAAACACCAGGAACGGACCGGAACGCCCGGCGGTCTCGTATTAGGCTTGCTCGGCGGTCGGCGTGCGTCGACGCACCACGCGAACCGCGCGCCCGGCGCGCACGACGAAAGGCGAACCCATGGCCACTGCACGAGCCCGACACATTCTCGTGGACACGCGCGAGGCGTGCGACGACCTGAAGACCCGCATCGAAGGAGGCGCGGACTTCGGTGAACTCGCTTCCGAGCACTCGAGTTGCCCGTCCGGCAAGCGCGGCGGTGACCTCGGCGAGTTCTCGCAAGGCCAGATGGTGCCCGAGTTCGACACCGTCGTCTTCAACGAGGAGGTCGGCAAGGTGCACGGGCCGGTGCAGACGCAATTCGGCTTTCACCTGATCGAGATCGTCAGCCGCCAGTAGCGGCTACCGACCGGCGACGAGGGCGGGCGCGTCGGTCGCGCGCGCGTCGCGGACCGCGTCGCGCGCCTCGGCGAGGACGTCGTCGGCGTAGCGAAGCGCGCCTTCGGCGACCCGGAGCGCGGCGGTCGCTCTCTCGTGAGCGAGCACCGCTTCGGCGACGGCGGCATCGGCCGACCGCTGTTCGGCGCCGAGCGCGGCGATGCGCGTCGCGAGGGCGCGTGCGTCGCGCGCACTCGCCGCGGCGACCGCGTCGCCCGCGCGCTTCGTCGAGCGGGCGGCCGCCAGGATCGCGCGCAAGCGCTCGACGGCCGCGCGCGCTTCGCGTGCCTCGGTGGCCAGCCGCTCGGTCAGTCCGCCGAGCGACTCGCCGGCCTTCGCGAGTGCGGCGAGCGTCGACGGCAAGCCGTCGCCGGCGCTCTCGATGCCGCCGTCGCCGCCCCCGATCGCGCGCGCGAGGCGCAGTGCCTCCTCGGCGAACGTCAGTCGCGTCTCGGCGAGCTTGCGCTGCGCGTCGGTCTGGTCGTGCAGCCGCGCGATCCGAGCGGCGCGGTGGGCGAGCGCCGGCGCGATCTCGTCGACGGCTTCGGCCCGTGCTTCGAGCGTGATCTGCTCGTCGGCGATGCGTTCGGCGGTCGAACGGCGATCGTCGAGGAGTCCGCGCGCGTCCGCCTCGGCCCGCGACGCCTTCGCGTGGCGCTCCGCGGTCCGGACGTGCGCGGCGGTCGCGGTGGCCAGTGCCTGCTCGGCCTGCCAACGCGCGAGGTCACGCGTCGCGCGCTCGTGCCGCGCGCGGGCGTCCCGCAACGTTGCGGACGCAGCCGTCGCCGCGCCGCGCGCCGAGCGATCGGCGAGCACGGCGTCGTCGTGGCGCCGGATCGCGTCCGCCGCGGCCGGCTCGGCGGATGCGAGCGCGCACCGCGCTCGATAGCGTCGACCGAGGGCGCGGTGCACCGCACGAACGCGGGCGAGGTCGTCGGGGTCGGCGGCGATCGCGGCGTTGGCGCGGGTCCACGCGGCCTCCGCGGCGTCGTGGGTCGTGCGGGCTGCGCGCCGTGCACGCACCGCCGCCTCGCGCGCGTCGCGCAGCCCGGCGAGCGGCACGGCGGCCTCCCGCGCGTCGCGTTGCGCCGTCGCGTTCGCCGCGATCGCCGTGCGCAGCGCGGCCGCGGCGCCGGCGACGTCGCGCTCGAGTGCATCGATCCGCGGGCCGATCGGCTCGGGGTGCGCCGTGACGACGGTGTCGACCTTGCCGTTCTTCAGCGTCCACCGGTGCAGGCGGCCGCGCCAATCGCCGGCGAGCATGCCGTCGCCGTCGGCGGTGATCGCGACCGAGAGCGCGATGTCCTTCGGCCCGTCGAAGCGCCGGAGCGCCCGACCGTCGACCCGCCACGCGTGCGCGCGCTTGTCCCGGCCGGCGGTCGCGATCGTGCCGTCGGCGTGCCAGCGCAGTGCGGTGACGCCGCCGCGGTGCGCGGTGAATCGGCGCTGGCGTGCGCCGTCCCGCGTGCGCCAGATCACGACGGCGCCGTCTTCGGACGCGGTCGCGAACGCCTTGCCGTCCGGCCGCCAGTCGATCGCCGAGATCCGGCCGCGGTGGGGATCGGGCGTCAGGTACTCGGCCCCGGTCGCGGTCTCCCAGACGAACACGTTGCCCGCCCGGTCGCCGGCGGCGACGAGCGATCCGTCGGGACTGAAGCGGACTGCGGTCACCCAGTCGGTCGCGCCCCGCAGGCGGTGGGCGACCTGTCCGTCGGCGGTCGTGTAGAGCTTCGCGGTCTTCGCGGGGCCGCCGACCACGACGTGGCTGCCGTCCGCGCTCAGGTCGACGGCCAGCACGGCGTCCGGCTCGCGCCACAGGTCGAGCACGCGGGCGCCGCGCTCGACGGACCACACCGCGACGCCGCCCCGCGCACCGTCGTGGCCACCGCCGACGACCAGCAGCCGGCCGTCGCGCGAGAACGTGATCGCGTGCGGCATGCCCTCAGGGAACGGCAGGACGCCGACGAGGGCCAGCGAGTCCGTGTCGTAGAGGAGCACCTGACGGTAGCTGGCGACCGCGGCGATGGGCGCCCGCGGATTCACCGCGAGGGCGACGACGGGACTCGCGCGTTTCGCGGCCACGGTGGGTTCGAGCGACAACGGCGGCCACGACGGCGCCGGGCCCGCGCTCGCGTCCGCGGTGATCGCCGTGAACGCGGCGTTCTCCGCCCGCTTGGGCTTCGCCTTGCTCGAACGGTTCTCGAGCGCGCCGCCCTCGATCCAGCGACGAATCGTCGCGATCGCACCGGCATCGAGCTTGCCGCCCGGAGGCATCTTCGGCCCCTCGGCGTGTTCGATCACCCGGACGAGCTTCGATCCGTCGGCGTCACCCGCGTTCACGACTTCGCCCGAGCTGCCGCCCGCCATCGTGCGTGCGAACGCGTCGAGCGCGAGGCCGCCGGCGTCGCGATCGGCGTTGTGGCACCGGATGCAGCGCGCCTCCAGGATCGGCCGCACGTCGTCGTCGTACGTCGCCTTGGACTGCGCGGGGTTGGTGCCGGCGCAGGCGAGGATCGCCATGGTGAGGAGTAAGAGCGCGCGCATGATCAGTGGTTGAACAGGAACTCCTTGGCGTTCAGGAGCGCCCAGAAGACGTCCTCGATCGCGCGATCGGCGTTGTCGGCGCCTTTGATTGCCGCCGCGATCGCGCGCCACTCGTCGGGTTTCGGGGCACGAGCCAGCGTGCGTCGGTAGATCGCGTCGACGATCGCCTCGGTCGTCAGTCCGCGCTTGCGCAGCGTCGGCACGAGGCGGCCGCGGCGGATGTTCTCCGTGACCGTATCGCCGTTGATTAGGTGGAGCGCCTGCGAGAGGCTCGGCTCCATCTTCACCTCGCAGGTGCACACGGTCTTTCGCTCGGGTCGACCGAAGACCGTCAGGAAGTGCGTCGAGTAGGAGCCGTCGACGATCTCGACCGCGCGTGCATCGCCCGGGACGCGGCGGAACCGGGCGCGGGAGTCGGTCACCTGTCCGATGCAATCGAGCAGGACCTCCGCGCGGATGCGGCGCACGCGCGCCTGGGCGAAGTAGTCGGTGGCGCGGGGCTGATCGGCGTGCGGCACGCTCGAGCGCTGGTAGGCACGCGAGGCGCAGATCTCGCGGATCAGCGCCCGCACGTCGAACGCGTGTTCGCGAAGCCGGTCCGCGAGCGCGTCGAGCAGCGCCGCGTTGATCGGGGGATTGGTCACGCGCACGTCGTCGACCGGTTCGACGATGCCGCGGCCGAAGAAGTGCGCCCAGACGAAGTTGGCGACGTGGCGCGCGAAGTACGGATTCTCCGGCGACGTCACCCAGGTCGCGACGATCGCGCGGCGGTCCTTGCGTTTGGTGTCCGGCGCGGCGCCGCCGAGAAACGTCGGCGCGACGGGCCGCTTCGTGACCGGGTGGGGGACCTCCCCGTTGGAACGGCCGTAGACGATCCAGCCCCGCGGGTCTTCGGCGCGCTTGACGCCCACCTGCGCGAAGAAGCCGGCGAAGCCGTAGTAGTCGTTCATCGTCCAGCGGTCGAACGGATGGTTGTGGCACTGCGCACACTGGATCCGCATGCCGAAGAAGACCTGCGCGGCGTTCTCGGCGAGCTTCTTCGGATCGCGTTCGATGCGGTAGTAGTTCGCCGGCGGGTCCTCGAGCGTCGAACCGGTCGCGGTCAACAGCTCGCGCACCCAGCGGTCGATCGGCGTGTTCTTCGCGATGTGCGACCGGAGCCAGCGGTGGTAGCCGAGTGTGGCCTTGTAGCTGATCGTGTCGCCGGTCGTCCGGATCTGGAGCAACTCTGCCCACTTGAGCGTCCACAGGTCGACGAAGCCGTCGCCGTCGAGCAGGCGGTCGACGAGGCGGGCGCGCTTGTCGGGCCGTGCATCGGCGGCGAACGCGGCGCATTCCGCCTCGGTGGGGAGGCGCCCGGCGAGATCGAGCGTGGCGCGACGCAGGAACGTCGCGTCGGCGGCGAGGCGTGCCGGTGCGATGCGGAGCTTGCGCAGCTTCTCGTTGACGCGGGTGTCGATCCACGTGCCGGCCGGTTCGTCCGGCCAGGCGAACGCGACGTCCTCGGGCAGGACGAGCAGCGACGCGCCTGCGGTGTGCGTGCCGAACTGTGCCGTGACGAACGCCTCGCCACGTTTGCCGCCGGTGACGAGGCCCGCAGCGTCCACCGATGCGGTGTGGGGCTCGTTCGACCGGAAGACCGCGAGGTGGGTGACGTCCCGATCACTCCCGTCGTCGTAGCGCGCCGTGACGACCAGTCGTTGCGTCGCGCGTTCGCCGACGAGCACGGCTTCCGGCGGATCGACGCGTAGTGCGGCGATGTGCGGCGCGTCGCGGGCGGGTGCCGGGGCGCCGCGCTCGATCCAGCGCACGATGGTCTCGTAGGCACTGCTCTCGGGTTCGACGCACTTGCCGCCGGTGTGGTCGATCCGGGCGACGGCTTTCTCGATCAGCAGGCTGTTCGCCGGTGCTGCGACGTTGACGCGGCGTCCGGCCAGTTCACGCGTCAGGCGGTGATGGTCGCCGTCAGGGTCGTATCCGAACAGCGACAGGTGAAACCCGTCCTTGCCGCGCGCGGCGCCGTGACATCCGCCGGCGTTGCAACCGGCCTTCGTGAAGATCGGAACGACGTCGTGTGCGAAGTCGACGGGGCGCGGGGGCACGGTGTTCGCCTCGAGCGGCGCGCGCGCCCGGCTGCCGGCGAACTCGGCGATCAGCTCGGTCCGGCCGTTGCCGCGCGCGCGGACGACGTTGTCGGTGCGCGTCGCGATCGCCGGGTCGCCGAGCGCGATCGTCGCGGTCGCGGTGACGTCGCGCGTCGATCCGTCGGCGAACGCGGCGAGCACGATGAACGACTGCCGGTCGGCGTCGTGGTCGAGCCGGATCGACGGGGGGTAGATGCGGATCGATCGCACCGTATTCCCGTCGTCCGCTGCGGCGAACGTCGCGAGCAGCGCGACGATGCACGTCACGCGGGCGAGTCCGAATCGGATCATCGGGCGCCCCCTTTCCCCGTGCGCGGCGCGACGACCCGCAGGTCGAGGCGTCCACTGCGCTGATCGACCTGACCGCTGCCGTGCTCGCAGATCAGCTGTCCGTAGATCGTGCGGTATCGACCGGGCTCGAGCGCCTTGGTGCTGCGGACGCGAATCACCGCCCGGGTCTTGCCGGCGGGGACGACGACCGGATCGGCGGCGGCGCCCGGTGGCAGGCCGAGGAGCTTGATCGTCGCCGGCTTCGCGAGCCCCTTCGTGCCGGTGAGGCGGCACGAGACGTCGACCGTCTCGCCCGGCGTCAGGCGCGCTCGGGCGATCGACAGCGAAGCGAGCGCCGGTGCGACGCGCAGCGTCGCGATCGGTGTCGCGGTCCAGACGGTCGCGCGGTCCACGGTCGCGCGCGCGCGGACGACGATCGGCCACGCGCCGACGGCTGCACGGCTGTTCGCGCTCAGCGAGAAGACGCCTTCGGTCTTGCCGTTGCGCACGGTGACCGAGGAGTTCGAGCCGACGCCGGACGGCCGATCGAGGAGGGACAGCACGACGTTGCCGGTGAACCCCTCCTCGCGATGGACGCGGACGCGCAGTTGCAGCCGGCCGTTGCGCACGAGCGGGGCGGTGGGCTCGACGATTTTCGCCGAGAAGCGGACCGGGGCCGTGACCGCGACCGGCATGCGGTCGAGTGTGCATTGCCAGAACGTCCGGTTGTTCAGCCGCACGAGGAGTTGCGCCTGGTGCGTGAACGCACCGACGATGGTGCGGCCGCCGACCGTGGCCTCGGTCGCGATCTCCGCGAGCGTTGCGCCGCGCGGGGCGTCGGCATCGGCTTCGAACACGACCGGGACGCGCGTCGCACCGGCGGGTGCCTCGGCGACGTGCGCCCGCACACCGGCGGGCAAGTTGCGGACGATCGTGCGCACGACCGCGTTGTGGTCGCGTCGCGTGATGTCGATTCGCGTCGCGTCGCGGCTGCCGGCCGGCACCGCGATCGTCTGCAGCGCCTGGCCGGAGCGGGCGAATCGCGCCCAGCGTGCGGACAGGCGCGGCGCTGCGACGCGGATCTCGAGGCGGTAGACGAAGCGCTCGCCGCCGCGGGATCGCTGGTCGCGCAGTGCGACGCAGTAGTCGCCGTCGGTGCCGACGCGAAAGCGCGCGACGCTGTCGGTGCGTCCGGCGTCGTCGTCGTTGTAGGCGACGTTGCCGGCCTTGTGGCGCCGCACGGACAGCACCGGGTCGATCGGGCTGCGCATCGCGCGGCCGAAGACGCGGAGTTCGATCGTCTGGCCCTTCTTCGCCGAGAAGCGGAACCAGTCGACGTCGCGCGGCGTCGCGAGTCGGCCGTCGATCGCGCACGGCACCGACACCGGCTGCGCCTTGCCGAGTTGCGAGTTCGGTTCCGCATCGCGCACCGCCGGCAGGTCGGAGACCCGGAGGCGAAGGGGCGTCGGCGCCCGGCCGCATTCGTCGCGATAGCCGTAGTGCAGCGTCCCGGGTGTGCGGGGCAGGTCGATGCGCCCGACGATCGGTCCCGCCGGGTCGCCGAGGAACGTCACGTCCAGCGTCTCGCCGGGGCGACCGCCGAGCGGGAATGCGATCGTCGGTCGGCGGAAGGCACCGACGTGCATCCGGTAGCGCGACGTCGTCGAGCCGGCCATCGTCGCCTCGACCAGTTCGATCCGGTAGGTGCCGTCGCGCGGCGCGACGATCGTCGCGTGCGGGTCCTGCATCAGGAGCGCGGTGTCGTCCGCGTGGGCGAGCACGCGGCCGTCGGGCCCGGTGATCTCGAGCGCCGGATCGAGCAGCGTGTCGGCCAGCCGCAAGCCCTCGACCTCGACGCTCAGTCGATCACCGCGCCGCAGCACGACCGCGAAGCGATCGCGGTCGTTCGCGCGAAGCATGCCGTGCACGGTGACCTCGCGCCGGATGCGCTGCGGCGTGTCGTCGTTCGGCTCGACCTCGTCGATCACCGCTCGACACCCGACCCAGAACGTCCGCACTTCGCTCAGCCCGCGCGCGGTGCGCACGCGGAACGCGTGCTCGCCGGGCGGGCAGTTCGCGGCGATCGCGATGCGTGCGCGGATGCGTCGCTCGGCGCGCTTGCCGATGATCGTCGCCGTCAGGCCCGGGCGGTAGAACACGAGCGCTTCGGCGTCGTGCAGCCAGCGCCCCTCGATCGTGACCGCGACCGTCGTGCCGCGCTCGCCCCCGCGGGGGATCGCGCGGGTCACGGTGGGGCTCGACGCGAACGCGGCCGGCGTCGCGAACGCGGTCGCGATCCCGACGGCGAGACCGATCAGCAGCGCGCGGGCCATCGAACTCAGGCGAGCAGCGCCCGCCGCAGCGTCCCGTTGTCGACGAGTCGGACCGGTCGATCGCCCGGCGCCATCAGCCGCTTGTTCGGATCGATGCCGAGCAGGTGGTAGACCGTCGCGGCCCAGTCCTCGACCGTGAGCGGGTCGTCTTCGGGCGCGGTCGACGTCGCGTCGGACGAGCCGTAGACGAGGCCGCGCTTCGTGCCGCCGCCGGCCATCACGACGCTGAACACCTTCGGCCAGTGGTCGCGACCACCGGTGCGGTTGATCTTCGGCGTGCGCCCGAACTCCGTCGTCACGAGCACGAGCGTGCGATCGAGCATGCCGCGGGAGTCGAGGTCGGCGATCAGCGTCGAGAACGCCTGGTCGAATGCGGGGAGTCGACTGCGCATCGACCGGTCGATGTTGTCGTGCATGTCCCAGCTGCCGTAGGTCATGCTGACGAAGCGGACGCCGCGCTCGACGAGTCGGCGTGCGAGCAGCATGCGCTGGCCGGCCTGGTTGCGGCCGTAGCGATCGCGCAGCTTCTTCGACTCCTGGTCGATCGCGAACGCCTCCCGCGCTTCCGCGGAGCTGATCATGCCGTACGCCTGCTGGTAGAAGTCGTCGAGCACGTCGAGTTCCCCCGACGCCTCGCGCGCGTCGAAGAACCGGTTGACGATCTCGAGCAACGACTTGCGCCGATCGAAGCGCGCGTCGTCGACGCGCTTGGGGCGTTCGAGGTCGCGCACCTTGAAGTTGCGACCGCTCGGGTCGCTGCCGAGCGAGAACGGCGCGTGCGACCCGCTCAGGTAGCCCGACCCCGCGTAGTCGTGCGGCTTGTTCGGGATGCACACGTAGGGCGGCAGGTGGCGACGCCCGCCGAGTTCGTGCGACACGACGCTGCCGATGCTCGGGTAGATCAGCGCCGGGCTCGGGCGGTAGCCGGTGAGCATGTTGTGCACGCCGCGGTCGTGGTCCGCTTCGCCGTGCGTCATGCTGCGAATCACGGTGATCTTGTCCGCCACGCGCGCGATCCGCGAGAGCCGGTTGGCGAAGTGCACGCCGGGGATCGCGGTCTTCACGGTGCGGGCGTTGCCGCGATACTCCAGGGGCGCGAGCGGTTTCGGATCGAACGTCTCCTGTGCGGCCATCCCGCCGGGCAGGAAGATGTTGATCACCGCATCCGCGGCCGCCTCGCGTCCGACGCCTTCGGCGGCGAACGCGGCTCGCGAGCGCAGGAGTCCATCGAGCGTCAGGCCGAGCACCCCCGCGGCGCCGACCTGGAGGAACGCGCGACGCGAGGGGCCCGCGCACCGACTCGGCTGATTCGGTTCCATCGTTTTCGCTCCCAACTCGAGAGCGATTCTATCCCGGCCGGAACCCGATCTGGCGGACAAAACGGCCCCGGATCGTACCGGGACGACCCGGGGCTCGTGCCCACGCAGCGCTCAGAAGATGCGGATCGTCGCGGCCCGGCTGACGGCCACGCCGCCCGTGGCCGCGGCGTCGACGACGAACCACTGCACGTAGAACGTCCCTGCGAGGGCGGCGAGGTTCGGCAGAGGCAGCCCGAGCGTCGCACTGCCGGTGCCCGCGCCACTGCCGGACAGCCGGACGGGCAGCACCGCACCGATGCCGGCCGGATCGATCGCGTAGGGGATGCCGCCTACCGTGCCGCTTCGCTGGCCGGTCGACACGACGAGCCAGGCAGGCGCGCCCCCGAGGCCGTCCCCGATCCCGATGCGGAAGTCCGGGTTGCCCCGGTTGGCCGGCACGTCGGCGAGCATCGCCGGCGCGATCGAGCCGCTGCCGGGCGACGCGTTGCCGAAGAGGTTCGCGCCCGTCGCGACGCGTTCGGCGTAGAGCGTGGGGCGGTCGAACGGCGCTTGTTCCGCCGCGACGCGTGGGTCGGTCAGCGACTGCAGGAACGCGACCACGTCCGTCCGCTCCTGCGGCGACATCTGGATCTGTCCGATCAGTGGGTCGCGGTTGTTCAGGTTGCCCTCGTGGTTGCCGTAGAAATCGACCACGCGCGGCAGCGTCGTGAAGTCACCGGTGTGCATGTAACGGTCCTTGAGCGCGACGTTGCGCAGCGACGGGACCTTGAAGCGGCCGCGGTCGCCCGGTGCGTTGGTGACTTCCATCCGGCCGGTGTCTTCCGCCGGTGCGCGGACGCCGATCGCACGGTAGGTGTTGTTCGAGAACGTCGGTGCCGAGTGGCACGCGTTGCAGCGACCGTTCTGGTTGAACACGCGGAAACCACGGTGCTGCTGCTGTGTGAGCGCCATCGGGTTGCCGTTGGAGAACGCGTCGTACGGGGTCTGGTTCGGGATCAGCGTGCGCTCGTAGGTCGCGATCGCCATCGCGATGCGCTGCGCGGTGATCGCCGGGTCGCCGAACGCGCGACGAAACAGCGCCGGGTAGGACGCGTCGCGTGCGAGGGCGGTGCTCACGTCCGGCGGCAGCGCGGTCGCGAGCTTCAGGGGCGTCGCGCCTCGGAGTTTCGCCCGGACCGTCGCCCAGTCGCGACCGTCGTTGGCCATCTCCTCCGGTGACAGCACCGGCCCGATCGCTTGCTGCTCGAGCGCGCCGCCCGTGGGGATCACGACCTGATTCGACTCGGGGTCGATGAACGTCGTGCCCGCGCGTCCGTCCCAGAAGAGCTCCGGCGAGTAGGCCGCCATCAGGAAGTTCGGTGAGTTGCGGCGTGTCACCTGATCGCCGTAGCCGTGCACGCGATCGGCGATGTAGTGGTTGAGCGCGTCACTGCGCGGCACGCCGGGCGAGCCGAAGACGTCGTCGGGCGTGCCGAGGATGCCGTCCGCGCCCGCTGCCCGCGCGATTCGCGGGTCGGCTCCGCCGTCGCCGGGGCGGTGACACGTGCCGCACGAGATTCGGTTCGTCGACGAGAGCTGCTCATCCCAGAAGAGGATCTTCCCGAGGACCGCCTTGTCGGCCGTGATCGGGTTTTGCGGCGGCACCGGCGGTGCCGGCAACCGCGGGGGCGGTCCCGGCTGCGCGGTGGCGATTCCCGCGAGCCACCCGACGACGATGACGCTTCCGATCGCTTTCTTCATGAGTCTGCCCTCATCCCACCCGTGTGACGCGACTTTCCAGATCCGAAGAGTGATCCCGGCGTCAGCGCATTTTCACACCCACGTTTTGGCCCGTCGTGAAGGGCGTCGCAGGCGAACGCTGCGCTTGGCGGGCCTCGAACGTTCGTCTGCAGCGCGAAACACGGCCGAGACGGACGTTCAAGCGCCGCCAAACGCATTCAACCTGCGCGGCGCCGGTGTTGCATCAGAGGTTGATGCCGATCGGGTCGACGATCGTGTCGACCGACGAGGTGCCCAAGACCACGGCGGCTGCCCACACCCGGATGCCGGGGAGCGGAGGCAGCGAACTGACGTCGAGGGAGCCGATGCCGGTGCCGGTGGCGCCGAGGACACCGCTGCCCGGCTGGAAGATCGTCGGGATCTGGTTGTTCAGCGTGAGCACGGTCAGCGGGTCGATCGCCAACGGGATGCGGCGGCCGTCGGGCAGCAGCGTCGCCGGGCGCACGCCGGTCAAGCTCAGCGCCATCACGTAGGATTGCCCGGCCTTCGTCGGCAGGTTCAGCAGCAGTGTCCACTTGCCGGGAGCGGTTTTGACCGAGCAGAAGTCGCGGCTGCGGTAGATCTCGGTCTCGTAGTTGTAGATCGCGTGGTTCAGCGTCGTCAGCGTCACGGCGTGCGTCGTGACGTCGATGTAGTTGAAGCGGCTCGTCGTGCTGCCGTTGTTGTGGATCGAGACGAAGCGTCGGTTCGCGTCGCTCGCGCGGTCCGACGCGAACGCGTAGAAGTAGGCGGCGCCGCCGGAGAGAGTCGTCGCCACGAATGTGGACGTGGGCTTCTGGAGCTTGTAGAGCGCCGAGAAGCTCCCCTGATACCAGTCTCCGGTGATGATGTCCTGGGCGATCGACCATCGCGGGCTGCCACCGGTGCCGAGCGTCGTGATCGTGCCCGCGTCGTCGATCGCGAACAGCGCGTTCGGCGAACTCTTCGACTGCACGACGTAGTGGCCGGTGTCGATGTCGATTTCGAGGCCGCCGGCGAGGCTGCCGGCTGCGGTCGGAGCGGTCGCGATCGTGGACAACCCCGCGCCGGTCAGCTTCAGGATCGAGTTGCCGTCGGCGATGACCAGGTCGGCGTCCTGGTTGAGCGCGAGGTCGTAGGGCGAGGTCAGGCCGGCGGTCGGCAGGATCGTCGTCACCGCGTTCGTGATGACATCGACCTTCATGATCCCGCCGGACTCGATGAACCACAGCGAGCGGTTGTCGACGTCCATGACCGCGTCGTACGCGGTGCCTGCGTTGTCGTAGATCGTCGTCAGCGTGCCGGTCGTGCCGTCGACGAGGCCTAGCGTCGCCCCGCACACGATGTACTTGTCGTCGTGGTGCTGGGTCGCACCGGTCATCGCGAGCGTGACGATCGCGCAAACGGCCAAGCAAATGCGTCGCATCGAGTCTGCCTCCTCGGGTCGTGTGACGGTGTCTCCCCGCACACTCCGACCGTATCCCGACTCGCGGAGGCGGTCAACGATCCGCTACGCCTTGGGCTTGGGCGCCTCGAACTCGGCGTCGGTGACCGCGAACGCGTCGTCGTCGAGGTCGGCCTGCTCGGCGAAGGCGAGGGCGTTGCAGCGCGTCGCGCCCATCACGTCGTCCCGGATCCGCTCGGCGCGGGCCAGCGTGGCCGGGTTGGCGGCGATCGCGATCCGGACGATCGGGCGGCCGACCGAGACCTTCGCCTCCGCCTTGCGCTTGTTGATCGCGGAGTGCAGCGCGACGGCCGTCGCGAAGCTCCCGGTATCCGCCGGCGCTTCGACGTGCGCGTAGTCGGCGTCGCTCGGCCACGGCGCGCCGTGCACCGACGGCTCGCCGCGCTCGTCGCGGAACGACCACGACCAGACCTCTTCGGTGATGTAGGGCACGAACGGCGCGAACAGGCGCAGCAGCGTGTCGAGCCCGAGGCGCAGCGCGCCCACGGCCGAGCCCTGGCCGGCCGGGTCGTCGCCCGCGTCGTCGCGCGCGCGCGTCTTCGCGAACTCGATGTAGGTGTCGGTGAAGTTCTGCCAGAAGAACGCCTCGGTGTCCTGCATCGCGTGCGCGTAGTCGAAGCGCTCGAACTGCGCGGTCGCCCGCGCGACGAGCTGCCGCAGTTCGTGGACGAACGCGCGGTCGATCTCGGCCGTGATCGGGTGGCGCTCGCCTTGCTGGCCGAGCACGAACTTGCCGGCGTTGAACAGCTTCGTGACGAGCTTCTTGCCGATCTTGAACATCTGCTCGTCGAACGCGGTGTCGGTACCGAGGCGCGCGCTCGCGGCCCAGTAGCGAACGCCGTCGGCGGTGTACTGGTCGAGCAGGTGCATCGGCGTGACGACGTTGCCCTGGCTCTTCGACATCTTCTTGCGGTCGGGATCGAGGATCCAGCCCGAGATCACGACGTGCTTCCACGGGATGCGGTCCTCGTGGAGCATCGCCTTCGCGATCGTGTAGAACGCCCACGTCCGGATGATCTCGTGGCTCTGCGGCCGGATGTCCATCGGGAAGAGGTTCTCGTGGCGGTCGGGCGCTTTCGTCCAGTGCGTGCCGATCTGCGGCGTCATCGAACTCGTGAACCACGTGTCGAAGATGTCCGCCTCGGCGACGAAGCCGTCCGGCTGGCCGCGCTGCGACTCGTCGTAGCCGTCCGGGGCCGCGACGGTCGGATCGATCGGCAGTCGGTCGCGGTCGGCGACGATCGCGTCGTCGTAGACCGGCTCGCCGTCGCCGTCGAGCGGATACCAGACCGGGATCGGCACGCCGAAGTAGCGCTGCCGGCTGATGCACCAGTCGAGCCCGAGGTTCTCGGTCCAGTTCTGGTAGCGGGTGTGCATGAACGACGGGTGCCACTCGATCTCGCGACCCTTCTCGAGGAGCGCGTCCTTCTTGTCGAGCAGCCGGACGAACCACTGCCGCGTCGGGATCAACTCGAGCGGACGATCGCCCTTCTCGTAGAAGCGCACCGCGTGCTGGATCGGCTTGGGCTCGTCGACGAGCGGCGCCCGATCGGCGGTCGCGCTGCCGGCCGCGTCGCGCAGCAACTCGACGATCGCGGCGCGCGCCTGCTTGACGTTCTTGCCCGCGAGTTCCGCGTAGAACCGATTCGCCGCGTCGGCGTCGAGGCTCTCGAACGGCGCCTCGCCGAACGTGACCTCGCGAAGTCGTCCGGTGCGGCCGATGATCTGGCGCAGCTCGAGCTTCTCCTCGCGCCACCAGTCGACGTCGGTCGCGTCGCCGAACGTGCAGACCATCAGGATGCCGGTGCCCTTTTCGGGATCGGCCTCGGTGCTCGGGAAGATCGGCACGGGGGCGCGAAACAGCGGGGTGATCGCGCGCTTGCCGAACAGCGCCTTGTAGCGCGGGTCCTCGGGATGAGCGGTCACGCCGACGCACGCCGGGAGCAGCTCCGGCCGCGTCGTCGCGATCGTGAAGCACGTGTCCTCGCCCTCGACGCCGAACTCGATGTGGTGGAACGCGCCGGGCATCTCGCGATCCTCGACCTCGGCCTGCGCGACCGCGGTCTGGAAGTCGACGTCCCACATCGTCGGCGCGAACGAGCTGTAGACGTGCCCCTTCTCCCACAGGTCGCGGAAGCTGAGCTGGGCGACCTCGCGGCAGTGGTCGTCGATCGTCGCGTATTCCTCGTCCCAGTCGACGGACAAGCCCGTCCGGCGCCACAGCGCCATGAACGCCTTCTCGTCCTCCTTCGTCAGCTCGAGGCACAGCTCGATGAAGTTCGGACGCGAGATCAGCCGCGCGGGCTTCTTGCGGTCCTTCGCCGATGCCGGTGCCGCGGTGAAGTCCGGCTCGTAGGGCACCGACGGGTCACACCGCACGTGGAAGTAGTTTTGCACGCGCCGCTCGGTCGGCAGCCCGTTGTCGTCCCAGCCCATCGGGTAGAAGACGTTCTTGCCGGTCATGCGCTGGTAGCGGGCGATCACATCGGTGTGGGTATAGCTGAACACGTGACCGACGTGCAGCGAGCCCGACACGGTCGGCGGCGGCGTGTCGACCGCGAACGTCTCGTCCCGGGGGCGCGAGGGGTCGTAGCGATGCAGTCCCTGCTCGGTCCAGGCGCGGTCCCACCGCACCTCGGCTTCGGCCGCGTCGAAGTGCTTCGGCAGCGTTTCGGGGGCGATCGACGGGTAACGGTCGGGCATTGGATTCTGGCCTCGAAGTCGGTGTGCGGAGCGCAATTGTAGTTCCGGGCACCCCCGAGTCAACGAGCCCGGACGGCGGCTCGCGGGGTGCGCGGCGCCCTGTTTTCGAGTAAACTGTACGGCCGAAGTACGACTGAGGGAGGCGCCTATGGAACGACCACTCCGCGCGAAGCCACGCCACGCCAAAGACGTGATGGCGACACGCCTCGTCACGCTGCGTCCGGACCAGCACGTGTTCGAGTGCATTTCGCAACTCGTCGAGCGCCGGATCTCCGGCGCTCCCGTCATCGATGCGGACCGCGGCTACCGCGGCGTCTTCTCCGAGAAGTGCTCGATGGGCGTGCTGACGGCGACCGCGCGGTGTGCCTCCGAGAGCCGACCGCACGAGCAGCCCGTCGCACGCGATTTCATGGCGACGAAGCTGATCACGCTGACGCCCGACATGGACGTCTTCGAGGCGATCGGCTACCTGCTCAAGCACCGGATCTCCGGCGCACCGGTGATCGATGCCGACCGCCGCTTCCTCGGCTCGTTCTCGGAGAAGACGAGCATGCGCGTGCTGATCGACTCCGCCGTCGACCAGCTGCCCACCGCGACCGTCGGTGCGTTCATGAACACCGACCCGCAGCGGGTGATCGCCGAGGATCTCGACGTCTTGTCGGTCGCCGAGATGTTCATCCGCACGCCGTACCGCCGCTTGCCGGTCGTGCGTGACGGCCGACTCGTCGGTCAGGTCAGCCGTCGCGACGTGCTTCAGGCCGGGCACCACCTCGCCCGGTTCGTCCAGAATCGCGACCGCGTGATCGACGAGTGGGCGGAGCGGGACGGCGAGGCCTGCGCGGCACCGGGTGTCGAGAAGACCGCGGCCGCGTTCATGGACACGAGCGCCCGGACGATCGCGGAGGACCTCGACCTGCTCGGGATGGCGCAGCTGTTCCTCAGCACGCCGTACCGCCGCTTGCCGGTCGTTCGGGACGGACGCCTCGTCGGCCAGGTCAGCCGCCGCGACGTGCTCGTCGCCGCCAACGAGATCTTCCCGTCGACACCGCCGCTGCCGGAGCGCAAGCCGCTCTACCTCAGCTCGCTCCACGAGATGCAGGACGCCCCGATCGAGTGACCCGGTTTCCGCCGCGGCGACTCCTGCTACACTGCTACTCGTGCCACACTGGCGATCCAGTGGAGAGATCGTGGTGAAGACGAAAGCGGTGAACCGCGCCCGAGAGGCGCTGGCAGCGGGTCGCGCGAAGCAGGCCGAGATCGAGGGGAACCTCGCGGCCATCATCGCGTCGCTCGGGTGTCATGTGGTCAACCTCGAACTCGACGCCGGCTTCGCCGACCTCGTGCCGCGAATCCGGCGGGGTCGCACGTTGCGCTCCAACCTCGACGACGTCGAGGAAGACATCCGGTGGCTCGACGCGGTCGAGCACGAATATGCCGAGCATCGCGAGGATCTCGCGCGGACCGAGCGCGAGGCGCAGCGGCTCGTGGACCGACTCGGGGACGACATCGACGGGCTCGGCACTCACGGGCTCGAGCGAATCGACGACGAGGGTGCGCCGACACCGCTTCGCGAGCGACTGCGCGGCTTCCTCGAAGAGGCGACGCTGCCGACCGTCGACGCCGAGGAGGACTCGAGCGACGACGCGCCGAAGCCCGATGCGCGTGACACGCTGCGGTCCCGGGCCGGCGACGTCGCGCGTGCCGGCCCGGCGACGCGGCTCGGGTGGCGGCTGTTGCGTGCGAACTCCGACCTGTCGTGGTGCACGGATCCGGAGCTCCGGGCGCGCATCGGCGATCTGAAGGCGACCGTCGTGCGCCTGCTCGAACTCGAGCGCCACCAGCGGTTTCGCGCCGAAGGGCTACGCGTGTTCGACGAGGAGCTGGAGGACATCTGGGGCTTCGAGACGATCGAGGACATGCGTGAGGACCTGCTGAATCAGCGCGACGAGATGCGAGAGCACATCGCCGCGATCGATGCGGAGATCGGCGAGCTGTTCAACACGCACCGCCTGCACGACCGGGTCGAGGACTCGTTCGTCCGCGCGTCCCGTCGGCGCATCAAGCGCTACCATGTCCGGATCAACGAGCTGAAACTCGAACGCCGCACGCTCCTCCTCGAGTTGCGCGAGGCGGGTATCGTGGAACCCGAATGAGGGCTGGTCGGATGAAGGTCCTCCTCGCCTACAAGAAGAGTGTGTTCGAGCTGTACGGCCAGTCCCCGGACGACGAGGTGCGCGCATTCCTCGCGTCGGGCCACGAGAGCGTGCAGTGGCTCGAGCGCAGCCACGAGGTGCAGGCCGAATCGCGTCGTCGTGTCGAGGAGGCACTGGGGCGTGAGGACTTCGACGTCGATGTGATCCATCGTGGCGACGTGACCGAAGTGCGCGGCTACGACCTCGTCGTGACCGTCGGCGGGGACGGGACGTTCCTCGACGTCGCGCGCGGCGTGATCGACACACCGATGCTCGGCGTGAACTCCGATCCGTCGACGAGCGTGGGCTTCTTCTGCGCCGCGACCGCGCTCGACGTCGGCGCGCTCCTCGCACGGCTCGACGATGCGCCGCGCACGACGGTGGGGCGGTTGCGCGTCGCGGTCAACGGTGAGGTGCTCCCGCAGCCCGTGCTCAACGACGTCCTGCTCGCGCACGCGAACGCGGCGGCGGTCACGCGCCTGCGTCTCGAGTCCGACGGCGAGGTGCAGAGCCTGAAGAGCAGCGGGCTGCTCGCCGCGACTGCGGCGGGTTCCACCGGCTGGATCTACCAGGAGGGCGGCGAGCCGATGGCGCTCGACGACACGCGCATTCAGTATCACGTGCGCGGCGTACGGGGCGAGCCGTTCCGGTTTGCCGAGCAACTCGCGGTGCGCTCGCTGACGCGGCAGGCGCAGCTGTTCCTCGACGGCGCGCACTTCGTCCACCCGGTGACGCTCGGCAGCGTCGTCACGTTCGAGCGCGGACCGTCGGTGACGGTCATCGGGGACATCGAATCCAAACGCGCCGCCTGGCGCGCCGCGCAAGCGTAGTGGTGTGCCTCAGAGATTCGCGTCATTTATTCGGGCGATTCGTCGTCGATCACAAGGCGCGCGTGCGCGCCTCGTATCAGCGATCCTCCAGCGTGCGCGCAACGCCGTGAGCGGCGGCGAGGCGCGTGAAGAAATGCCGCGAGTTTCTGAGATACACCACTAGCCCGGCTACGGCGTTCGCGCCCGCGCCGCTTCGACGACGTCCGCCCAGAAGCTGCGCCACGCGTCCGCCTCGTCGTCCGGGAGGTCTTCGAGCGCGTCGGGCGAGCGGACCGGTGTGAACTGCCGGACGTTGCGGAGCCGTTGCGCACGGCGACGGAAGTCCACACCGTCGATCGCCCCCGACTGAAATGCGTCGCGGTAGTCGTCGAGTTCGGTGCGAAGGTGTTCGAGCGCGAGTGCGCGGTAGCGGGCCGACTCGGCGTCCGATTGGAACGTCGTGGACGCGGCGATCGCGGCGGATGCGAGGCGCAGACGGGCGAGCGGGGTCCGATTCAGCGTGGCGGCCGGGAACCGTCGAAGGAGTTCGCGCCAGACGATGGTCGCGCTCCTCGCGTCCTTCTGGAGTGCGACGGCCCGGCACGCGACCGTGAGGCGCTCGAAGGTCAGTTCGTCGCCCGAGCCGTTCACGACCGCCTTCGCGTCGGCTTCGCCGCGCGCCATCTTCTCGATGCTCTCGACGAAGACCGTCGCCCCTTTCGGCCACGGCTTGCCGCGCACTTCGATCGACCGTCGGATGCTGGCGGCCGCTTCCAGGAACCGGCGCTGCCCGAACAGCGACGCACCGAGGTTGTAGTGCGCGGCGGCCGATTCCGCCAGCGCGAGCGACGCGCGGTATGCCGTCTCGGCCTCGTCGAATCGCTGCAGCTCGTTCAGTGCGGCCCCGAGTTCGCTCCAGGCACCCCAGCCGCGGTCCGCGACCGGGATGGCCTCGAGCACTTCGAGCGCTTGCGCGGGTTGCCCCCGCTTGACCAGCGCGCGACCGAGCGCGTAGCGTCCGAGCTGATCGTCGGGGTCGAGTCTCAGCCCTTCCTGGAGTGCCGTGATCGCCTCGTCGTAGTGCTCGGCGTCGGTCAGGAACGAGCCGAGCCGGCGGTGCAGCGTCGGATCCGTCGGCGCGAGTTCGATCGCGGCGCGCGTCGCCTTGATCGCGTCATCGAGGCGTCCGACGCGGTGGAGCGTCAGCGAGAGGTTGGCGCGGTGGCTCGCGTTCTTCGGTTCGTACCGGATCGCTTCTTCGCACAGCTCGATCACCTCGTCGAATCGGCGGAGTTCGCTGAGCTCCCCGCCGAGGCGCTTGTGCCATCGTACGTCACCGGGGGCGAGCTTGCGGAACGTGAGCATCGCTTCGATCGCGTCGCTCTTGCGCCCGGCCTTCAGCAGCGTGTTCGTCATGTTGCTGACGAGGTCCGCGCGCGTCGGTGCGATTCGCCTGGCGCGTTCATAGAGGGCGATGGCCTCGTCGTACTCGCCCCGGGCGTCGAGGAGGCGTGCGAGTGTGCCGAGACTCTTGGGGGTCTCTGCTTCGGCGTTCAACTCGCGTAGCAGCGTGATCGCGCGCGCCGGATCGAAGCGGCCCGTCGCGAACGCGTGAAGATAGCGCACGCGCACCGTGTCGAGGCCGAAGTGCTCGAGCGCGATCGCAGCGTGTTCGGCCGCGGCGCGATCGTTCGACCCTCCAGCGCACTCGGCGAGGACGCGTGCGTACAACTCGCGTGGCCGCGGCGCCAGCAGGATCGCGCGCTCGATGAAGTGGGTCGCCCGCTGTGCGAGTACCTCGTCGTCGTGGCCCTTCATCCGGCTCTGTTCGACGATCGCCGCGACGAACCAGTCGACGTGGTCGGTCGGCGGGCCGAGGTTCGCCTCGATCAAGCGGGCCTCTTCGTGGCGGCCGGTGTCGACCAGCAGCTCGCATCGCACGCGATCCAGGGGCTTCCCGGTCGCGGACTCGAGCCGATCGAGCGTCGCGAGCGCATCGGCCCACGCGCCGGTGTAGGCCTCTGCCAGCGTCCGCCCCACGATCGCCTCGCGGGAGGTCGGGTCGATCGCGAGCGCGGCGTCGAATGCGGGGACGCCCTCCTCGGGCTTGAGGCGCGCGATCGCGTCGAAGCCCTCGACGATATGCCCCTCGAGCGCGTCGGCCTGTCGTCGCGACTCCGCAAACCGGCGATCCGCCTCGATCCGCGGCCAGATCGCGAGCCCGTAGCCGACGACGGCCGCGATGACGAGGCACGCGGCGACCAGCCCGGCCCGCGCCGGTTCGCGACGCGTCCAGCGCATGAGTCGGCCGATCGGTCCGACCGCGCGCGCCCGAACCGGCTTTCCGCTGCGCCAGCGGGCGATGTCGTCGGCGAAGTCGAGAGCGGTCTGGTAGCGATGATCGCGGTCCTTCGCGATCGCGGTCTCGACGATCGTCTCGAGGTCGCGCGGGATCGACGGGTTGCGTTTCCGGCACGGCGCCGGCGCCTTCGTCAGGATCGCCTGGTAGAGGCCCTCGCGCGTCGGCGCCTCGAACGGGCGTCGGCTGGTCAGGCACTCGTAGAGCGTGACGCCGAGGGAGTAGACGTCGGTGCGTGCGTCGAGCGGCACGCGATGGGCTGCGAGTTGCTCCGGCGACATGTAGGCCGGCGTGCCGAACAAGTCCCCGGTCTGCGTGAACGTCGCCTCGGCGGCGTGGTCGAGACTCCGCGCGAGTCCGAAGTCGAGCACGACCGGCGTGTCGTCCGGCGTGACGTGGATGTTGCTCGGCTTCAAGTCGCGGTGCAACACGTTCTCTTCGTGCGCGAGGTGGACGGCACGCGCCGTCTCTTCGATGATGCGCGCGAAGCGGTCGATCGCATCGCGTCCGACGCGCGACGACGAGGTGGGCTCCTCGCGGTGCGGCGTGTCGCCCCGCGCCGCGGTCGTCGGGATCAGCCGGCCGAGCGTGTTGCCCTCGATGTAGCGCATCACGATGTACGGCACGCCGTCGTCGAGGCCGACGTCGTAGATCGTGCAGATCGACGGGTGGTCGAGGCGTGACGCGAGTGCGGCTTCGCGGCGGAACCGCCGGAGCACGGTCTGCGGTGCGCCGACCCAGCGCCGCAGCACCTTGATCGCGACCATCCGGCCGAGCGTCTCGTCTTCGGCGAGGAAGACGTCGGCCTGACCGCCGCGCCCGATCGAACGCAGGATCCGGTAATGGCCGATCTTCATCCCGGGCTCGGCGATCGCGTCGGTCGCGGGGTCGTCGCTCTCGCGCGCCTTCGCGAACTCTTCGGCGATCAGGTCCTCGTAGCCCGGGAACAACGCCTGGTATTCCTCGAGCCCGCGGGCGCGTTCGCGCGTGCGGTCGTCGAGGAACTTCTTCAGGAAGGCGATCGCGATCGCGTCTCGTTCGGAGTCGGGCCGTTCCATGGCCCGTTCATGATACACTCGCGGCGATGCAGACTCCTCCGGAAACACCGCCCCCGGACCCGACGACGCACTACGTACGCCGGGTCATCGACGGGGAGTCCGACGCCCTCGAGTGGGTGGTCGCCCGGTTCACGCCGCTGCTGCGTGCCCAGGCGCGCTACCACCTCGCCGGCCGCACGCTCCCGGTGATCGACGCCGACGATCTGGTCCAGGAGACGTGGCTCCGGGCGCTCGACAAGCTGCCCGCACTCGATGCCACCGGCGGCCGCTACACCCCGGTGCTCCTGCGGTTCCTGTCGACGGTGCTCCTCAACCATCTCAAAAACGAGATGCGCAAGCGGGCCCGACGGGCGAGCCACGACGAGCCGGGGTTTCCCGACTCGGGATTCGACCACCTGGCTGCCGACGTCACCGGGGTCGTGACCCGCGTCGTCCGCGAGGAGCAGGGGGAAGCGGTGCTCGCGGCGATCGACGCGCTCGGGGAGGCGGATCGGGAACTCGTCATTCTCCGCGGGATCGAGCAGCAGTCGAACCAACTGGTCGGCACCCTGGTGGACGCCAAGCCCGGCACGGTCGCCGTCCGCTACCACCGCGCGCTCGCCCGCCTGCGCGAAAAGCTCCCCGGCTCGGTCTTCGACGACTTCGCCGAATAGCCGCGCCGCCTTGCTTCGCCGTCCGGGGGACTGATACGCTGGGACGGCGCGCCGGTGAATCGACCGGCCCCGCCCCTCAGATGAAGTTTGGAGCAATGATGAAGAAGGTCCTCGCATCGGTTGCCGCGGTTGCCGCGCTCTCCGGGAGCGCCCTGGCACAGCAATTCGACGTCAACGGCGACCCCGTCGGGTCGTTCCCGGTCATCTCGGTCGACGGGCCCGCGGGCACGTCGCTCACGTCGATCGCGACGCCGGTCCGCGTCGTCGGCACCGCGCCGGTCAACGGCAACGTCGCCGGACTCTACACGTCGAGTCCGTCGGTGATCTACGAATACACGCCGAGCGGCACGCTCGTGTCGTCGTTGCAGCACAACTACGCGTCGCCGTACGGCATGGGCTACGACAGCCGGCGAAACGAGTACGTGCTGTGCAGCGCCAGCTCCGGAGACGTCGCCCGCGTCGATCTGACCGGCAACGTCACGACGGTCTTCCCCGCGCCGTCGACCCGCCCGATCGGCGTGGCCTACGATCCGAACCGCGACGCGTACTGGGTGCCGGATTGGTCGGCGAACCTGCTGCACCTGATGGATGCCTCGACCGGCAACACGCTGCAGCCGAGCTTCTCGCTGTCCGCGTCGGGTTGCACCCGTTCCGCAGACGTCGGCTACAGCTGGATCAACGACATACTGGCGATCGTCGGCCGCGACAAGAACCAGATGTTCCTGTACCGCGCCGGCAACCCGCCGACCTTCGTCGGCGCGTTCTCGTTCTCGACGACGATCAGTGCGCGCGGGTCGGCGATCCCGTATCGCGCGCAGACGACGTGGTCGTCGCACTACAGCGGCTCGCGCCTCGAGGACTTCGACATGGGGTTGCCGCGCGTCGTCGCCGCGAGCACGGTGCAGGTCGGCACGGCGCTGCCGATCCAGTGGGTCGCCGGGTCCTCGGCGAACCTGCCCTACCAGGCCGCGGCCTCGTTCCTCGAGGGCGGCATTCCGGTCGGCACGCGCTACGTCCCGCTGTCGCTGGATTCGCTGTTCACGTTGAGCCTGGCGGCGCCGAGCGTCTTCCAGGGCATGTCCGGCGTGCTCGACGGAAGCGGCAATGCGACCGGCCAGGTCAACGTGCCGGCGATTCCGGTGCTCGCGGGCATCCCGTTCTCGCTCGCATTCGTGACGATCGACGGCTCCGCGCCGCAGGGGATTCGCGCGATCTCCGGCCCGGCGAAGACCCAGATCACGCCGTAGCACCACGACCGTGATGCCGAGAGGCGCTCGCTTCGGGCACCTCTCGGCTCGCGCATGACACCACTCGCAAGGACGTCCCCGATGCGTTTGTCGATCTGTTCGGCCGTTGTCGCCACCACGTTGTTTCTCGTCGGCTGCGGCGGCGGGTCCGAGTATGCCGCAGACGCGGAGGGCCTGAAGGCGCTCGCGAAGGCGCTCGACGGCAACCGCACCGTGTTGATGACGCTCCAGCCGACACTCGACGATTGCAAGGCGATCGCCGCGTCGGACGCGGATGCGCAGAAGCTGTTCGCGCACGCGAACAACTTGTACGCGGGGGTCGGCGACAGCGGGATCGGTGCAAAGGAAGGCCAGACGGACATCGTCGTCGGGTCGGCGACCGTCGCGGACCTGAAGGCCGGCAAGGGGGGCGATCTGCCCGGCGGCTACGCGAAGGTCGCGGCGAAGCTGCGCGACGACGTGCGCGTCTGGCTGATCCGATACGTCAAGCCGGGGCAGGTCGCCGGAATGCGGTTCGACGGCTTCGTGCACGTCGGCGGTCGCTGGGTGTTCGCGCCGAAGTTTTGGCGAGCGCTCTCGTAACCGTCGGTCAGATCCGCATCACGTAGGTATCGGGCACGAACGCGATGCCGCCCGGTGCAGCGGGGTCGAACACCATCCAGGCGATCCACAACGGAATGCCCAGCAGCGGTGTGCCGCGCATGTCGAGTCGGGCCGTCGCCGCGCCGTTGGCGGCGAGGACCCCGGACCCCGGGTGAAAGCGCGGGCGCACCGCGTCGGCGATCGTGAGCGCGCTCAGTGCATCGATGCGCAGGTTCAGCTGCCGCCCGCCGGGCAGCGGCGTCGCCGGCGTCGTGCCCGAGAGCCCGAGCGCGACCGCGTAGGCGCGGCCGGGGAACATCGGCGCGCTGAGCAGAATCGACCATTGCCGCGGGGCGCTCCGCACGGTCTGCGTGTGTCGGCCTCGGTAGAACTCGACGTCGTCGGACGCGTCGGCGAGGCCGATCGGCTGCGTCGACACCGCATACGTGCCGTCGGCGATCGTCATCAGCGCCGCGTTGTTGCCGGTCCCGTCGTGCGTCGCGTAGATCCAGCGCCGGCTGCGCGCGGTCTGCAAGTCGATCTCGCCACCGCCGCGTGCGGGCACGGAGAGCGTCGCGAGGGTCGAGTAGGTCGACGCGCCGGGCATCAGTCGGAGCATCCAGCTCAGGCTCGCCAATTCGATCGCGCCGGTCGCGTGGTCTTGCGGCATCGAGTATTGCGTGGCGAGGACGCCGAGCGATGCCGGCGAGAACGTCGAGATCGTCCCGGTGTCGATGTCGTAGGCCATGACGCCGGCCGGCCCCAGGTAGTTCGTGAGCAGGAGGCGGCCTGTGCGCATGTCGCGCGTCATCTCGGACGGTAGATACCCTCGGACGTTGATCGTGCTCAGCAGCGTGCTGAGCGTGCCGGTCGGCGTGATGCGCACGAGGCCCCACGCGGTCTGCGAGGGCTGCTGCGTGTCGAAGTTGTAGGACGCCGAGACGTAGTCGCCGTGGTAGTCGAGCACGGTGTCGTAGAGCGAGATGTATCGCGTGCCGGCGTTGTAGAGCGAGAACAGCGTCGTCACGGCGTTGTTCGCCGGGTCGACGCGGTAGAGGCCCATGTTCGGTCGGTTCTGCGTCAGTGAGTTCGGCACCGAGCTGCCTTGCACCGCGACGAGCACCGACCGGTTGTCGCCGTCCATGATCGCGCGCACGTAGCCGCGCGGTTGGAACAGCGTCGTGACCGCGACCCTCGAGCCGCTCGCGTCGACGTGATAGACGCCCGACGGCGACGGTTGCGACGCGATGCGCGGCGCGCCCGCGACGAGGTAGTGGGGCGGATGGTACTGGGCCGCGACCGTCGACGCGACGAGCGCGACGGCGATCAGCAGGGCGGGGAGTCGGGCGATCCGGTGCACGGCAGTCCTCGACGGCCGATTCTACGCCGCGTTGCGGTCTACTCGACCCGAATCACCACTTTCGTCGTCTCGCCGAGTCCGTGGAGCCGTCCGGCGTCTTTTCGAGGACGGTGAACCGATCGGGCCGGCGGTGAGTACTGTAGTCCTCGCCATGAGAAAACCCGTCTCCGCCGAAACGCTGCTCGCCCACGAAGACTGGGTCCGCGCGCTCGCCGGCCGATTGCTCGCGGACGAGCATGCGGTCGACGACGCCGTGCAGGATACGTGGGTCGCGATGCTCGAGCGGCCGCCCAGCAACGCGAGGGCGTGGCTGCGGCGAGTCGTGCGCAACGTCAGTGTCCGGGCGCGCACGCGCGAACGGCGCATCCGTCGGCGGGAGGAGCAAGTCGCGACACCGGAGCACCTCCCGTCGGTCGACGACATCGTCGCTCGCGAGCAGATGCGCCGCGTCGTCGTCCGCGCGGTCCTCACGCTCCCGGACCACTACCGCGACGTGGTGGTCCTGCGATTCTACGAGGGACTTCGCCCGAGCCAGGTGGCCGAGCGACTGTCCGTCCCTGTCGAGACCGTGCGCACGCGTCTGAAGCGTGCGCTGCGGATCTTGGGCGAGCAACTCGCGGCGCAAAACACCGACCGGCGCACCCTCGCCGCCATGGCGGGTCTCCACGGTGCCGGCCTCGTGAAGGGAGCGATCGGCATGTCCGTGAAGCTGAAAGCGACGATCGCGATCGGCATCGCTGCCGGGATCGCGTTGGTCGTCCTGCAGATCGGTGGCGACGACGGCGTGACCGTCGAGCCGACGTCGTCGGAGCGACCGGCTGCGTCCGCCCGGGTGGAGTCGTCGCCGCTCGGGCCCTCGCCGGAACCGACCGCGGAGGCGCCGCCGAGCGAAGCCGGGGAGCGAGTCGTCGACGTGCCGCCGCCGCTTCGGAGGCTCGAGTCGATCTGGGGGCACGTGCGCAACCGGCACGGCGAACCGATCGCGGGCAGTCTCGTTCGGGTCGTTCGTCGTGCGCGCGCCGGCTACGCGAGCGACGTCGACACGACCCTCGCATCGTGTCGCGCGGATGCCGAGGGCGCCTATCGCGTCGGGCCGATCGCCCCGGAGTCGAGCACCCGCGCGGTCATCCTCGAAGCGTCGGCGCCCGGCTACTTCACCGCTCACCGCCCCGCGCACGTGGGGACGACCCAGGACTTTCGACTGGGCAGGGGTGGTCGGTTGGTCGGCCGCGTCGTGGATCCACGCGGCGAACCGTGCCCCGACACGCACGTCGTCCTGCACCGCCGGAACGACCCCTACGGCGGGGTGAACCGGCGGGTACCGATCGGCGGCGTCACGACGGGGCGTGACGGGCGCTATGCGTTCGACGAACTGCAGCCGGGCGAGTATGGCGCGATCGTGGTTCCCACCGACAGGCCGAGCCCGATCACACGGGACCTCGAGCTTCCGATCCGGGCGGATCGTGAGACCCGCCACGACTTCGTCGTCGGCGATGGCGTGACGGTCGTCGGGCGGGTCGTCGACAAGGCGACGAACCGTCCGGTCGCGGGGGTCGAAGTGATCGCGGCGAGCAACAAGGCCGCACGCGCGATGACCGACGAGAGCGGCTTGTTCCGCATGCGTGGCGTCGATCCGTCGGTCCGTTCCGCGACCGCCTTCGCGATTCGTGCGGAGGGTTGGGCGTTCAGCAAGTTCAACTACAACTCGGTGGGCGACCATCCGGAGCAATCCGGGCCGATTCGCCGTGTGGCCGACGTCTACGTCGATCGAACGGGCGTCGTCGAGGGCGTGGTCCTCGACAGCGACCGCCGCCCCGTCGTCGACGCGTTCGTGACGTTCGATCGCTCGCTGAGTCGCGACAGCGGCGTGTCGACGGACGGGGAGGGCCGATTTCGCCTTCCCGGGCTCGATCCCGCATACGCGAACTACCAGATCCTGCGTGTGCGCGCCGTGGGCTTTCCGGCGACGCGGGTGCAACTGCCCCCCGGCAAGCCCGGCGAGCAGCGCAAGGGCGTCGTCGTCCAATTGCGCCGGGGCGGGACCCTCCACGGACGGGTCACCGATGCAAATGGCGTCGGGATCGCGGAAGCGTGTGTGCGTGTCTGGAGCGAGAACGGCCGATGGGCGACCCGTACGGATACGGACGGTCGCTACGAACTCGACGTGCTTCCCGGCGTGCACGACGTCACGGCGCTCGCGAGAGATGCGCAGCTGCTGTATCGCTCCCCGCTGCTCCGAGACACGCGGTCTGTCGTTCGTGTCACGAGCGGACGCCGCACGTCCGCCGACTTCACGCTGCGGCGCGGAGGCATACTCACCGGGCGCGTCGTCGACGATCATGGACAGCCGGTCGAGGGCGCGAACGTGAGCGCCGGACCGACGCGCTTCAGCCTCGCGGACACTCGTCGGGCGATCACGGATGCCGACGGCCGGTTCCGAATCGAGGGGCTGTTCCGCGAGGAGGGCTGCCTGCGGGTGGGCGCGCACAAGGCCGGCTACGATGCCGACCGCATCGGCGGACTGACCGCGGATCGCGGGCGGCACACGCTGACCCTGCGGAGGCTCGCGGTCGTCTCGGGGCGCGTCGTGCATCGCGACACCCGCGTTCCGGCCGCCGAGTTCTGGGTCCAGGTCGAGATGATCGACGGCCGACGCGCCGGGCCGGAGCAGGCGTGGATACCTCCGAAGCGCCACGTCGTCGATCTCGACGGGCAGTTCCGTCGGCCGCTGCGGGAAGGCACCTACGACATCTTCGCCGGCACCGCGGCGGGTGAGCGCTCCGCTTCGGTGCGGATCTCGATCGAACCCGGGGTGGATCCGGCACCGCTGACGCTCGTGCTCGACGCCGGCGCGCGCATCGACGGCCGGGTCGTCTCGCCCCACGGCGCGCCGGTAGACGGCGGTCGCGTCCACCTGAGTCCGGCGGGCGATCACGCCCGGAGTCGCCGCCGTTCGGTCGCGCTCGACGATCGGGGACGGTTCTCGATCCGTGCGCTCGAGAGCGGCACCTATACGCTGCGCGCGTTCGACCCGAATCACGAGCGCTGGGAAGCATGGGCGGAGTGCGCGGTGGACCGCGGTGGATCGGCCGGCGTGCAACTCCACATGCGCGTCGGCGGTACGTTGAAGGTGTTCGTGACCGACGAGGCGAATGAACCCGTGGCCAATGCACGGATCCGCGTGAAACGCGCAGACGGCACGCGCGTGCCGGTCCTCGTACAACGGCACGAGATCGCGATTCGCGAGCGGCGGTTGAGCCCGCGCGCGCTGACGTTCACCGACGGCCGCGGGAGCACCGCGCCGCGCTACCTGCTCCCCGGCCGCTACTCGGTGGAGGTCGAGAAGGACGGGGCGACGATCGGCCGCACCGACGTCGTCGTTCAGGAGAACCGCGAGACGGTCGGCAGGGTGCGGCGCGTCTCGAAGACCCGGTAGCCGACGCCGGGGCGGCCGGCTACTCGACCCGAATCACGACTTTCGTCGTCTCGCCGATCGCGACGTCGGCCATCCGGACGATCGGCTGGGCGCGTCCGACCGTGACCGCGACGCGAAAGGCGCCCGCGCCGAGCCGGTTTCGCGACCAGTCGCCCTTCGCGTCGGTCTCGCGGAGCCAGCGGTATCGGCGCTCGCCGTACTCGAGGGGATCGCTCGCGCGAAGTGCGATCAGTCGGAGATCGCGCGCGGCGATCGCGTCGAATCGCTCCTTCGCCTCGGTCTCTGCCTGCCTTTGGAGCGTATTGCTGCCGAGCGACACGCGCGCACCCGCGATCGGCTTGCCGCGCGCGTCGGCGACGTGCACGACGAGGCTGCCGCCGCGTTGCCCGAGCACGAGGTTGAGCGTCGTGTCGCGACCGCGCTCGAGGACGACCTCGGTGGTGTCCGGCACGTAGCTGTCGAGCGACGCGGTGATCCAGTAGTGCCCCGGCAGGAGTTCGTCGAACGAGAATGCGCCCGTCGATGACGATCGAACCGACGTGATCAAGCCGTCGTCGCGGCGCGCGCGTACGCTCGCGTTCATCACCGGCTGGTCGAGGTCGTCCTCGACCGTCCCGGTGAGCCGGACGCGCGGGCGGAGTACGACGAGCATCGACTCGTTGCCGACCGGGCGTGTCGCGACGCCCTCGTCCGCCCGCACGAGCATGGCCACGCCGGGACCGAGCAACGGCGGCACCGGCACGTCGAATCGACCGTCTTCGTCGGTGATCGGAATCCCGCGTTCCCGCATCCCGAGGCCCCGCCGTTCGATGCGGTAGAAGACCACCTCGAAGCGCTTGACCGGTGAGCCGTCCGCCAGCGTCACCCGACCGATCGCGCGTCGCGCCTTCGGGCGCACGAGTTCGACGCCGACCGCGCCGACCTGGACGCGTTTGGCCTTGCCGACGCCGAAGAGTCGAGACGACAGCAGCAGGTCGTACTCGGTGTGGATCAGGCCGACGAACTCGAACGACCCGTCCGTGCCGGAGCGCTGCAGTGTGATGTTGCGGCGCCCGTCCGGTCGGCGGAGCAGCACCGTCTCGATCCGCGGCTCGCCGGCCTCGTCGACGACGCGTCCGGCGATGCGCCCCCCGGTGAGCCGGAACTCGCCCGCCGCGCACGTCTCGCCGGCGACCACGGTCAGCGACTTCGGCGGCGCGGACGCTTCGGTGTGGCGTGCTTCGACGCGCCACAGGCCGGGGCGGAGGTCGCGGAACGCGAAGCGTCCCTGCGCGTCGCTCGTCCCGAACGCCGCGCGCATCGTCGGCGGCAGCGCGTCGGTGTCGCCGTCTCGCCTGGCGGTGACCGGTGCGCCGTGGACCGGTGTGCCGTCGGCCCACAGGACGGTTCCCTCGACGCGGCCGGAGGCGAGCAACCGGATGTCGATGCCCGCCACCGACTCGCCCGGATTCTCGGCGAACGGCATCGACGCCCCGACGGCGTGACCGCGCCGCGTCGCGAAGATCCGGCTGGCTTTGGTCGACACGTAGGGCCGCACGCGAAGCTTGAACGTGCCGTCTTCAGCGGTCGTCGTCAGTGCGCCCCGCACGATGCCGTGGATGACCTGCCGGCCGACGGTCGCGCGTGCGATCGGGCGGCCGACGTCGTCGATCACGCGGCCCCGCAACCAGGCGACCTTCGTCAGCGTGAACGACTCGGTGCGGTCGCGCCGATCCGCCGGGTCGATCTTGATCGTTCGCCGGGCACCCTCGTAGCCGGGCGCGGCCGCGTTGAGCTGATCGTGATCGGGACCGATCTCGGTCAGCCGGTAGTTGCCGCCGGTGCCGGTCGACGCCTTGCGACTCGATGCCGTGCGGTGGTTCGCGGTGACGGTCGCGTTCGGGATGCCGAGTCCGGTCGCGCGATCGACGACCTGGCCGCCGATGTGCAAGCCGCCGTAGACGACGAAGTCGTGGCGCGACGGCTCGGACGGCCGTGTGCGAACGCCGGCAAGCGGAACCGGCCGGCGTGCGTCGGGGAGTGCGAGCAGGTCGTGCACGCCAGCGGGCAGCGCGTCGAAGCGGTAGGCTCCGTCGTCGGCGATCGGCACGGCGTAGTAGGGCGGGCCGCCGCCGGTCGGGGTCACGCCCATCACCCCGGTGCACGGGGCATCGGGGCGATCGGTTCGCACGGTGCCGTGCAGCACCGTCGGCGGTCCGAGCGTGACGTCCACTCGCGGCCGGTCGCCCTCGGGGATCGTCGCGCGCCGGCGGCACGTCCCGGTCGCGTGTGCCTCGATCGTGTTCGCGCCGTCGGGGCGTGTCGAGAACGCGTAGCGCCCGTCGGTGTCCGTCGCCGTCGTCGCGCGGTCGACGACCGACAGGCGCAGCGGCTCGACGAGCAGTGTGACGGCGAGCAGGCGGACCGTCGCGCCGACGATCGGTGCGCCGGCCGGGTCGCGCACGGTGCCGCCGACGATCGCGACCGGCATCGTCTCGGGCCCGTCGGGCTTCGCGGGCGGGCGGGCTCGGGGGGCGGGCAGCGCCGCGGTCGATCGCGATGCCGACGGGCCGGCCGACGGTGCGCTCGACGTCGTGGTCGCGTCCGGGAGCGTGGGTGCGGTGGGATCGTCGCGCAGCGCCAACCACGCGACGGCGGCGAGGGCAATGGCGGTGACGAGGCCCGCGGCGGCACGCACGCCCATGGTTCCGACTCCCGTTCGATCCGCGGGCGGCGGCCCGCGGTGCCTGGACCGAAACTACCCGTGCCGGTCCCGGCCGTCAAACGGGATCGCGCGCCGGTCGGTTCGGGTATCATCGGTCGCGTGTTCCACCGTCGCCATCCGTTCGCCGTCGGGCTTCTCGCCGCCGCGTGCTCGCTGCTCGCCAGCGCGTGCGACGGACCGTTGGGCGAGACGATCGCGAATCGGTGCGTCGCGTGTCATGCCGAACCGGTCAAGCACTGGCAGTACGGGGCGCACGCGACGTTGACGTGCGCGACGTGCCACTCGATCGAGCACGGTCACGTCGACGCGGGGCCGCAGCCGGTCGTGCCCGACGCTGCGGCGTGCGTCGCGTGCCACGCCTTCGGCGGCGACGATCCACTCGCGACGCATCTGCGCGCGATCGAGCGGACGCACCGGATCGACGTCGACCGAGAGAAACTCGCGAAGGGGTGCATCGCGTGTCACGACGCTCACACCGCGCGCTGATCGTGCTGGTCGCGCTGCTCGCCGCGTGCGACCGGGCGCCGGACTTCGACGCCGGCAAGCGGGCGTGGAACTCGTGCGCGAAGTGTCACTGCGCGACCGATCCGCGGCTCCCGCGCGACGCCGACTGGGTGCGCCTGAACGAACACACCGCGTGTATCGAGGAGGGGCGTCCGGCGCCGACGATCCGCGCCGCGATCGCCTCGCACCTCGGGGATGCGCGGACGCTTCGGCCGTTGCTCGTCGGGCACGACCCGATGCCGACGGACACGCCGACCGGCGACCTCGTCGTGCCGTCGTCGGCCGGGAGCCTTCACCTGGCGGCGGTGCGCACGGCCGGCCGCAAGACCGGTCCCGGTCGCGTCCGCGTCGCGTGGTCGCGTGCCGACGACGAGCAGGTGATCGCCGCGCCGGCCGGCGTCTATCGCGTCGTGAACTACTGGCACTATCGAGACGTCGACGGGGGGCGGTGGATGCTCTCCGGCACGAACGTCGAGGGCGCGACCACACTGCTGATCGATGCGGGCGCCGAGGCGGTCTTCGGGATCGAACCCGTCGTGCACGTCCGACTCGATGCGACGCGTGACGCCGACGGCTGTCGGATCCAACTCGCGTTCGACGACGGCGCCGGCACGCGCGTCAGCGTGTCGCAGGACGGCCGCCTCGTGATACCCCGCTTTCGGATCCGTGCCGCCGACGGCCGCGTGGTCGACGAAGGTCCGTTCACGCCGTCGTGAGGCGCCTACGCCACGGACCGGGGTCCCGGTCCCGACGAAGCGACGGTCGAAGTCATCCTCGACACCGGTCCGTTCGCCGTCACCGGCGACACGACCATTCCGCTGCCGCAATAGCCGCTCATTCGGCGAGCGGGATCGGCTTCACGTCGATCGTCGCGCCGTCGATGCGGACGCGCGCCATCTCGATCGGCAGCCGGAAGCGGCGGGGGCCGGCGCTGCCGGGGTTGACGTAGAGCACACCCTCGCGTTCGGCGACCTCGGGGCGGTGGGAGTGGCCGTAGACGACGACGTCGATGCCGGCTGCCGCCGGCTCGATGTCGAGCAGGCCCAGGTCGTGGATCACGTAGAACGTCACGCCGCCGAGCGTGACGACGGCGGTCTCGGGCAGCGGATCGGCCCATGCCCCGTGGTCACAGTTGCCGCGCACCGCGGTCAGCGGCGGCCCGAACGCGTGCATCGCGTCGAGCACGTGCGGCTCGTCGAAGTCGCCCGCGTGGATGATCGCGTCCACGTCGGCGAGTGCCGGCGCGACCGAAGGACGCAGCAGCCCGTGCGTGTCGGAGATCAGCGCGACCGTCGTCATCGCGACTCGATCCCGTGCAGTGCCGCGACGTCGCGGACGTGGCGGAGCAGCGCGTCGGGTGCCGGGGGGGTGCCCGTCACGTGTTCGATCAGCGCGCGCGCCGGACGCGCCTGCCCCGGGCGATGCACGTGCACGCGCAGCCAGTCGCGGAGCGGCGTGAACTCGCCGGCGGCGAACTGGGCGTCGAGGTCGCCCAACTCCACGGCCGCGCGCTCGAAGAGCTGCGACGCGAACACGTTGCCCAGCGCGTAGGTCGGGAAGTAGCCCACCAGCCCCGCGCCCCAGTGGATGTCCTGCAGGACGCCGTTCGTGTCGTCGGGTGGCGTGATCCCGAGGTCGCGCGCCATCGCGTCGTTCCACGCGCCGGGCAGATCGCCCACCGACAGGTCGCCCGTCATCAGGGCGCACTCCAACTCGAACCGCAACAGGATGTGCAGGTTGTAGGTCAGCTCATCGGCCTCGACGCGGATCAGGGACGGCCGGACGTCGTTGATCGCGGCGTGGAACTCGTCGAGCGTCACGTCGTCGAGCGTGCCCGGGAAGGCCGCGCGCAACGTCGGGTAGAAGTGCTCCCAGAAGCTCCGGCGCCGGCCGACGAGGTTCTCCCACAGCCGCGACTGCGACTCGTGAATGCCGAGGGAGACCGCCGAGCCGGCCGGAAGCCCGAACGCGTCGGGGTCGAGCCCTTGCTCGTAGATGCCGTGCCCGGCTTCGTGCAGCACGCCGAAGAACGCACCGGAGAAAAAGCGCTCGAGGTAGCGGGTCGTGATCCGGCAATCGCGTGGCGCGACGCCAGAGCAGAACGGGTGCGCGCTCGTGTCGAGGCGACCGGCGTCGAAATCGAATCCGATCGCCGCCGCCGCGTCGCGCGCGAATGCGGCTTGTGCGTCCGGTGCGTAGCGTCGCTCGAGGACGTCGCGTCGCGGTGGCCGTCCGTCGTCGGCGATCGCGCGCACGATCGGCACGAGCTCATCGCGGAGTTCGCGCAGCACCGGACCGACCGTCGCTGCGGTCTCGCCGGGCTCGTAGTCGTCGAGCAGCGGATCGTACGGGTGTTCGGTCGGACCGAGCGCGGCAGACTCTTCGCGGCGCAGGGCGACGATCGTCTCCAGACTCGGCGCGAACGACGCGAAGTCGTTCGCAGCGCGCGCCGCCTGCCACCGTTGCTGGCCGATCACGGTCGCGCGCGTGATGCGCTCGACGAGTTCGGCCGGTCGCCGCGACTCCTTGTCGAACGCCCGCCGGAGTTCGCGAACGTTCGTCGCTTCGGGGGACGCGGGGTCGCCGCCGACGTCCCCGGCCGCGTCGAGCCATTCGCCGATCGCCGGGTCGGTCCGGCGCCGGTGGATCATCCCGGCGAGCGCGGTGAGTTGCTCGGCGCGATACGGTCCGGCGGCCGGCGGCATGAGCGTCCGCTCATCCCATTCGAGCAGCGCCGCCACCGACGACAGCAGCGCGAGCTCGCGGTGGTGCGCGATCAGTCGTTCGTAGCTCATCCGCGTAGCGTAGCCTGCCCACGGCGGAAGTCCACGCCCCGGCGCCGATTGGTCGTCGGCCCGGGATGGGCGTATACTTTCCGGAGACCAGAGACACCCCGAGACCCGCAGGAGGTTCCGTATGACGATCGACGTGCCGAGCCCCGACGCAGCCACGCAACCGACGACCGGTCCGCTCGACCTGATCGACGTCGACCACGTCCGGTTCTACGTCGGAAACGCGAAACAAGCCGCGCACTTCTACGCGCACGAGTTCGGCTTCCAGATCGAGCAGTTCACCGACCTGACGACCGGCTCGCGCGAAGAGGCGTCGTATCTGCTGACGCAGGGCAACATCCGCTTCGTCCTGACGACCGGGCTCGCGCAGGACCACATCGCGCAGGAGCACGTCAAGCTCTACGGCGACGGCGTCCGCGACGTCGCGTTCTGCGTCGACGACGCGACGGCAGCCTACGAGACGGCGCTGAAGAACGGCGGTGCGTCCGCCTACGAGCCGATGACGATCTCCGACGAGCGCGGCTCCGTCACGATGGCCGGCATCGAGACCTACGGCCGCGTGATCCACAGCTTCGTCGAGCGCTCGGGCGAATACGGCCTCCGCAAGCTCAAGAAGGGCGGCCCGTTCGCCCCGGGCTACAGCGCCGTCGGCCCGCTCGCGATCAACGACTACAACAAGAAGAACCCGTGCGGCCTGATGTTCGTCGACCACTGCGTCGGCAACGTCGAAGAAGGCAAGATGAACCACTGGGTCGAGTGGTACGAGAACGTGCTCGAGTTCAAGCTGTTCAAGCACTTCGACGACAAGGACATCTCGACCGAGTATTCGGCGCTGATGTCGAAGGTGATGGCGTCGGGCAACCAGTTGATCAAGATGCCGATCAACGAGCCGGCCGACGGCAAGAAGAAGAGCCAGATCCTCGAGTATCTCGAGTGGCACAACATGACGCCGGGCGTGCAGCACGTCGCACTGCGCACGGACGACGAACTCCATTCGATCACCGAGCTGCGCAAGCGCGGCGTCGATTTCCTGCTGCTGCCGAAGACCTACTACGACATCGTGTGGGACCGCGTCGGCGAGATTCAGGAGGACAAGGACGCGGTCGAGGAACTCGGCATCCTCGTCGACCGCGACGACGAGGGTTACCTGCTGCAGCTCTTCACGCGGCCGCTGCAGGATCGCCCGACGCTGTTCTTCGAGATCATCTGCCGCCGCGGCTCGCAGAGCTTCGGCAAGGGCAACTTCAAGGCGCTCTTCGAGGCGCTGGAGCTCGAGCAAGAGCGCCGCGGCAACCTCTGATGCCGCGCATGCGTCGGCGGACTCAGTTCGCCGACGCGCTTCCCTTTGCGGGGACGATCTTCGCGAGGATCGTGCCGCGGCGGGTGCCGTAGCGCACCGCGATACCGAGCGTCGTCTCGCTGAGCGGGATCAGCGAGACGTTGAGGCACGGGATCGGCGTCTCGGCGCGGGTGACGAGGAGGGGCGCCTGGACGACCGGTCGCCCCGCGCGATCGACGATCACGAAGCGCCACTTGCCGGGGCCCAGGCACTCGAGTCCCGCGTCGTAGCCGCCGGCCTCGACGCGCACGTCACCGAAGTCGAGCGCGACGTCGCTGTCGAGCTGGATCAGCCGGCGGAAGACGCGTCCGTTGTAGAACGCGCGTGCGCGCGGATTGTCGCGGATCGCGTCGAGTGTCTCGGGTGACAGCGGCACGGCGCGGTAGCGCAGCTGCACGCGCGGGGCCGGTTGCCGAGGTGCGGGCACGCCGGTCGTCGTCTTCGGCGCCGGCGCCGGAAAACGCACGCTGCTCGTGCAGTAGGGCGTTCGCGAACGGCGGTCCGCTCCGGGGTTTGCCTTCGACGCGGCCTTGTCCTTCGCAGGGTCGTCTTGCTCGGGCGTTGCGCGATCCTGCGCCGTCGTGAACGCCGCGCTCGCGACGATGCCCGCCGCGATGACGACCGCTTTCGTACGGAAACGCATCCGACACCTCCACGCGAAGCCTACCGTCGATTCGAGGGCGGTCAAGCGGGTTCGGCGGCGGGATCGTCGTCGCGCGTGATGCGCGGCGCTTCGACCAGTCGGGCGAACGGCGCCTGCGCGATCGCCAGTTCGAGGCGGTGCCGAAGCGGTTCGGCATCGCGCCCCGGCGCCAGCTCGATCCGAAGTCGGATCGTACGGGCATCCACGTCGAGCTGTGTCGGCGCGCCCGGTGCATGCGCGGCCGCGAGCCGCTCGATGAGCTGACGGATCGCCATCCAGTCGCTGTCGAGCGTGAGGCGCGCTTCGACGCGTTGCGTGCGTGGGCGCGCGGCCGCGTCGCTCCGCGATCCGGATTCCTCGGACACCCGGCGTGCCAGCAGCGCGTTGCCCACGTCGATGATCCGCGCGGACTCCGTGTGCTCGAGCGCGAGCGTCGAGCGAAAGAGCCCCCGTCGTACGACGCGCCCCTCGAGGCGACCGTTGGAGACCATCGTCCCCGGGCGCGCGTGCCCGGTGAACCGAAACCCGAGGCCGGCGACGAGGTCGAGCGGCAGCGAGCCGATCAGCATCAGGGTCGCGAGCCCGCTCGTGCCGGCGAGCAGGCGCGCATCGACGCCGGGGCGCGTGAGGCCGATGCCGACGAGGCCCGCTGCGGCTGCGATGCAGACGAAGCGCACGAGGAAGCCGAGCCGTCGAAAGCGCGTCGCGTGGCCGGCGACGAGGCCGATCAGGAGCAAGAGCGCCGCCGCCGGAAGCAGATGGTTCGCCGACGGGAGGCGGCCGAGCCATGCCTCGACGCGCTCGCGAAGCGTGCGCGTCGGTTCCGGGGCCGGCTCCGCGAGCAACGACAGGCGTGCGGTGTCGGCGAGCAGCGACCGATCGAGCGCGCGGAGGCGCTCGACCTGACGCTTCGACTCCGCGACCCGCCGTGCGGTCTCCTCGCTCGCCTCGTGCAGCATCGTCCGCCCGGACTCGGAGCCGTTTGCGACCGCGGCGGCCGCGCCGAGGCCGCGCTCGATCGCAGCCTTCCACGCGGTGGTGCAACGCCACATCGCTGCACCGAGCGCGGCGCGTTCCGCGTGCGCGTCGGCGATCGCTTGGGCGAGGGTGCGCATCTCCTGCGTCGCGCCCGCGCCGAGCGTCGGCGGTGCCGGCACACGCGCGGGCGGGAGGCGTCGTGCCGGCCGCCGCATCTGACGCCGGTAGCCTGCCTCGAGCGCCGTGCCGTGTGCGACCAGCGTGCGGAGCGTGGCACGCGTGCGTGCGTTGTCCCGCGCGAGATCGATGCGAGCCAGGCGTGCCGCGCGCTCTGCGGCGACGGCCTCGCCGCGGAGTGCCGCGAGTCCGGCCGGGTCGCGGGGCAGCGCTTGCGATGCGGAGGCGTCGCCCGAGAGGTGGGGGACGAGGGCGGTCCACCGGGCGACGATGCGAGCGGTCGTTCGCTCGTGGCGCGCGCGCTCGGCTTCGAGGTCGCACAGACGGGTGCGAAGACGGAGCGTTTCGGCGAGCGCCCATCGAGCACGGGCGTTGTGTTCCAGGTCGCGCAGCGGCGCAGGGTCCTCGGTGCGGTTGCTCGCCGTCGTGGCGTGCCGGAGCGCCGTCCGCAGCGCGTCGGCGAGTCGCGCCCGTTCGGCGTCGAGCAGCGCTCGGTTCGCGACCGCGCCGCGCCAACGACGCCGGGTTTCGTCGCGACGTGCGGCGAGCCACGCGTCGCGTTCGTCATCGGATTCGAGTGTGCGGAGCCGCTCGGCGATCGCGTCCCGCTCGGCGATCGCGATCGCATCGTCCACCGCCTGTCCGGCCACGGCGACGTCGTCGAGATGGCGCGTCACGTCGGTGCCATCGGTGCCGGGGCCCTGCGCGTATTCCGCGTCGAGCCGTCGGTCGAATGCGATGCGCTCGAGGGCCGCGACGCGATCGAGCACGGCGAGTTCGCGGCGGAGGGCCGTGAGCCGGGCGTCCGGCGCCTCGGGGAGGGTCGGCGTACGTTCGGTCAGGAAGCGGCTTTCGGCGCGCGCCGCGTCCGCGTCACGGCGCGCCGCGCGCAGTGCGTCGGCGATCGACTCGTCGTCCTGCTGCGCGGGCGCAGCGAGAGCGCACAGCGCGATCGACAGGGTCGCGACTCGGGTCGCGAAACGGGGGCCGGCCTTCCTCTTCACGATATCGAGTATCGCAGATCGCCGGAGTCGTGACCACCGATGCGAGGGGGCGCCCCCGTGGGGACGCCCCGGCTCGGTCTATCGGGTCGTCTCCTGGTGAAACGCGAAGTGCCCCTCGCGCTCGACGAGCACGGCCGCGTTGGCCCGCGGCGCTGCACCGTCGAACACGCCGCGCGGGTCGGTCCGCCCCTCGAGCACGATGCGCCGTCCGTCACCGACGCGGACGAGCGCGCCGGGCACCGCGGCGCCGGTGGTTCGGTCGGTGACGTAGATCCGGATCCGCTGGTTCGTGCGCTGCACCTCGACCGCGAGGTCGCTGACGAGCACGACCGTCGATGCCGACTCCCGGCCCGCCTGCATCACGACGAGGTAGACGCCCGCCGCCTCGACGCCGAGGTCGAGCGCCCGCGTCTCGCGCGTGTAGCGCTTGAGCGACTCGAACGAGCGGTCGAGTGATGCGACCGGGGGGAGCCCGGTCAGATCGACGTCGTTCACGGCGACGAGGCTCTTGCGCAACGCGAACAGCGTTCCGAGGTCGACCGGGTAGACCTGGGCGCGGACGCGCTCGACGTTCTTCAACGCCAGCTCGACGCGGGTCGTCTCGCCGATCCGGAACGCCACCGTCTTCGGGGCCTCGAACTCCGTGCGCGTGAAGAAGCGCAGCGCGTCGGCCGCGTCCGGGAACTTCCTGCTGACGCGCCGATAGGCCTCGACCGCGCGCCCGAGGTCGCCGCGGATGTGGTGGATCTTCGCGAACAGATACGTCGTGTCGTCGCGCCACGGGCTCCACATCGTGCCGCGCTTGCCGTCCTCGCGCGGGATCTGCTCGTCCACGAGCGGACGGCCGGTCGCGAGCGCGTCGTCGTAGCGGCCGAGCGCGTAGAGCGAGGCGACCGCGAGGTAGGTGACGTCGTCGGCCCACTTGCTCTTCGGGAAGCGCGAGAGGAACCGGTGCGACTCGTCGACCGCGCGCTCGTGCACCTCGAGCGATGCCGCGAGCTTGACCACCTCGTGGTGTGCGTCGTCGGCGAGCGGGCTCTCCGGGTAGTAGGTCGTGAACCGCTTCAACTCGCGAATCGCGCGCACCTTCATCGTCGGCGCACCGACGACGGCGGGGCCCGTCTCGCCGGCCGGTGTCGGCCGGGCGATCGACGCGAAGTCGAGGCTCCGCTGATACCACGCCTGCACGACCGTGTTCGCGTCGGGGTAGCGGTCGAGGATCGCCTCGAGCGTGTTCTGCGCGTCGACCGGTCGACCGAGGTCGATGTAGCTCTTTGCGATCGCGCGCTCGTGCTCGAACGACTCGCGCAGCAGGTCGCGGTAGGCGGCCGCCGCGCGCTCGTGTTCGGCGAGCGTGCGGTAGGCATGGGCGAGTCGGATGCGCGTCGCGCGCGCGAATTGAGCGCGCCGCGGGTTGCGATCCTGCAGCGCCTCGAAGTGCGACACCGCTCGCTTCGGCTCGACGTCGAGCGTCAGCGGGACGAGCTTCGCGAGCACGTCGTCGTGCACGTCGTCCTTCAGGCGGAACGTGAGCGCGCGGGTGAGCTGCGTGCGGGCCGTCGCTCGGTCGCCGCGCGCGAGCGCCGCGACGCCCCCGTGGTAGAGTTCGTCCGGTGTCGGCTCGCGCTCGGGCCGATCGATCGTCGACGCGTCGTCGTGGATCGCGATCGCCCCGCTCGCGCTGCGCGCCCAGATGCCGGGCTCGTACATCGGTGCGGCGAACGCCGCCCGCGCACGGTAGCGGCCGGGGTGGGTCGCTCGCAACCGGTAGGTGACGCGGGTCGTACCCGCCACCTCGGAGAAGAAGAACACGGCCCGGTCGTCGCGCCGTTCGAACCGGTCGAACGGGCCGGCCGGCGAATCGTCGACGACCTCGAAGCCCGCCGGAATCGGATCCTCGAGCATCACGAAGCGCGCGGTCTCGCGGGCCGACAGCGCGAGGTCGACCTGAATCGTCTCGCCGGCGACGACCGCGCGCACGTCTTCGCGGGTGTCCTGCTTCGGGCGGAACGCGGGCTCGACGACGCTGTAGCCCGGCTGGACGCCATGCTCGAGCGACGGATCGAGGTAGCGACGGTAGCCGCGTGCGATCGCGAGCAGCGAACCCTTCGCGTCGACCGCGTCCGCCGGGGAGACCGTGTCCGCGGTGAACGCGTAGTGCAGGCGCCCGGGACCGTGCTTGACGAGTTCGACGACGTTGTCGCCCGGACGGAAGAGCGCTTCGTCGAGACGGAGCGTCCGGTCACCGGTCGTGACGCGCCCGCCCGTGATCGCGAGCGTCGCGGCGTCGTTGCCGTTCACGCGCACGACGACCGAGTAGTCGGCCGAGCCGTTTCCGCGATCGGCGATGTAGCGCGTCAGCGCGAGCAGTGCGGCGCCGGTGTCCTTCGTCGTGTGGAACACCGCGCCGCGACGGTTCGCGAGCAGGTAGGCGAGTGCCGGCTCGACCAGGCGGTGTTTCGGTGCGCCGGCGATCAGCGCATTCAGCGCCCACGCCGTCGTCTCGACGTCGGATCCGGTCAGCGCACCGCACGGGACGCTGCCGACGGACCACCACGCGCGGCCGTCCTTCTCGGTCGCGCGCGACACGAGCGCGTCGCGCAGCGCTTCCGCCTGGCGCGGTGCGCCGATCGCGTGGTAGGCGAGCGCGAGGCGCGCGAGGCCGGCCGAACCGAGTCGCTCGCGGAAACGGTAGGCGCGCGCGAGGTCGCGGCCGTCCACCTGCTTGCCGACGGCGAGCGCGTGCAGCGCGAACGCGCGCACGTCGTAGCCCGATGCGCGGGTCGCGATGCTCTTGGCGTGGGCGCGGGCACGGGACAGGACGCCGGAGTCGACGGCGAAGCCGGCGCGGCGAGCGGTCTCGAGGCCGAGCAGCGCGTAGGCCGTCAGCACGGCGTTCGACTGGCCGCGCGGCCCGACACCCCGCCGCGGCGAGTACCACCAGCCCCAACCGCCGTCGGGCCGCTGCATGTGGTAGAGCCGCGCGAGGCCCGCGCGCACCTGCTCGTCGAGGCGGTCGCGCCGTGCCGCGTCGGCCGCGTGCAACTCGCGCAGCCCCGCCGCGGCGGCGACCGCCGGCAGGAAGCGGTTGACCGTCTGTTCGACGCAGTCGTAGGGGAAATAGGCGAGGTAGTCGAGGCCGTCGAGCAGCACCGTGTCGTAGCCCGGGCTGACCCGGAGCGCGAATCGATTCGCGTCGGCGACGATCGCGTCGGGCAGCCGGATCTCGAGCCGCGCGCTCTCGGTCGTCGTCGCGGCGCGTGCCACGCGGTGCCGGATGCCGAACGCGTGGCACGGAATCGCCGCGCGCATGCCGTCGGCCGCGCCGTCGGCGGGCGTCGTCGCCTTCACGTCGAACACCGCGGCGCCGACGTGCGACGCGTCGAGATCCCAGTCGAGACGCGCCGCGTCGTGGGCACCCACGGTCGTGTCGCGGCGCGCGCCGCCGTGTGCGGTCGCGCCGGTGACGTCGAGGCGGGTCGCACACTGTGCTTCGGTCGCGGTGTTGTTGTTGACGACCGCCGAGACGCGAGCATGGTCGCCGTGCGTCAGGAAGCGCGGGAGGTCGAGGCGCGCGCCGAGCGGCTTCGATACGCGCGAAACCGTCTCGCCCGCGCCCACCAGCGCGTCACCGCCGGCGCCGATCGCCTGCGCGCGCCACGCGGTGAGGTTGTCGGGCAGCGTCACGGTCACCGTCGCGGAACCGTCGGTGCCGGTGACGACGTGCGGGAGCCACGCCGCGGTGTCGACGAAGCGACGGCGTACTTCGACCGCAGCCAGCGCGGCTTCGACCGCCGGGTCGGCCTCGATCACCTGCTTCTCGGCGAGCGCCGTGCGCAGCGCCGGATCGAGCGCGTCGAGCACCTTCTTGTCGGCGTGCCCGTCGACGAACGAGTCCGCGTCCAGCGACTCCTCCGCTTCTTCGTCCGCCGCGAAGCGCCCGAGCGCTCGGCGGTCCTTTCGACTGCTGCCGGCACGTCCGCCGAACTTGCCGCCGGCACCGCCGCCGACCGCCATCGCTCGCGCGGGCTTGGGCGATGGCGGCGCATTCGGCGAGCCGCCCGGTTGGTTGTTCGGCGGCACCCGGCCGGCCGGGCCGGAGTAGGCGACCGCGCCCTTGGCCGTCTCTGACCGCGCGAACTCGCGCGTCTGCTTGCGGAGTTCCTCGAGTCGCTCGCGCGCCTCGATGCCGAGCAGGTCGGGGTCGATCTTCTCGGTCTTCGCGCGGTAGCGGAACGCGAGCGACGACGCGGTGTTGACGCTGCGCGTGCGCTTCTGGTCGTAGAAGAACGGCTTGATCGCCGGTGTCGTCTCGTTGCTGATCGCGAGCAGACTTCGGTCGACCAGGGCGAGGCTGAACTCGGCGGCGACCGGATTGCCGCTCGGATCGGTCGCGCGGATCGTGTAGCGCGCCTCGTCGCCGGGGCGGTAGTCGGCTCGGTCCGCCTTCACGGTCACGCGGAGGAATTTGAACACGAGCAACTCGTCTTCAGCCTCGAACAACTCGCGGGCGGACGGGATCGCGACGCGTGCGAAGACGTTCGGTGCATCGTCGCCGTGGATCGCGGCGTCGATGACGGTCGAGCGCCGCTCGAGGCGGATCACGCGGTGACGGAAGACGCGCTCGCCCTCGAACGTGAGCAGCGCCCACGCCGGCGCCGTCGGCGAGTTGATCATCAGCTTTGCCGTATCGCCGATGTGATACGTCTCGCGCTCGGCGAGGATCCGCGCCTGCTTGTTCAGGTCTTCGGTGTCCCCGGCGACGGCGACGGTCGCCGAACCGGTCACGCGTCCTTGACGGCGATCGTCGCCGACGAAGCGGACGTGGTAGCGCCCGCCGCGCGGTGCGCGCAGCTCGACCTCGGCGCGGCCGTCGCTGCCGGTCGTGACCGGCATCGTCGCGACGACGTCCTTCGCACCCGCCTCGCGCACGAGCTCGACCCGGCCGGTTCGCGAGACCGGCTCGTGACGCGCGGTGACGGTCGTCACGGTCGCGCGGATCGTCTCCTCGGGTTGATAGGCGTTCTTGTCCGCGCGGACGATCGCGTAGTAGGCGTGCGTCGTGACGAACAGCGCGGCGGACCCGCCGGCGACGGACCGCCCGCGACCCTTCGCCTCGACCGTCACGACGTAGCGCCAGCTCCGATCGTCCTGCTCGGTGTCGAAGCCGATCGTGCAGCGCCCCTCGTCGTCGGTCGTCGCGCTGCCCTGGGCGACCAGTTCGCCGGCGTCGCCGTCGGCCTTCGGCGTCCGATCCTCGAAGAACCACGCGTAGTCTTGGTAGGCGCTCCGATCGAACGAGAACGGCGTGCGATAGGCGCGCCAGCGGACCGCCGCGTTCTTGGCGGGCCCGCCGGCGAAGTAGCCGACGTCGACCGTCGCGTCCACGCGCTCGCCGACGAGCGGGTCGGCCACCTTCGGTGTGACGCGTGCGTACATGTCCGGCTTCTTGTACTCGGCGACCTCGAATGTCGCGTCGAACGCGTTGCCGTCGAACGTGGCGCGCACCGTGTAGGTCCCGAGCGGGGCGTCGCGGTCGAGGCGCAGTTCGCCGCTGACCGAGCCGTGCTCGTTGGCGCGCGTCCGCTCGGTGTAGACCGCCGCGCCGCGGCTGTCGGTCACGCGCACGTCGACCCGTCGGCGCGCGGCCGAGCGGTAGACACCGTCGACGACGCGGCGAGCGATCGCCTTGAACTTGACCGCGTGGCCGGGCCGGTAGCGCGGCCGATCGGTGTAGACGTATGCCTTGCTCCGGTAGCCGAACGAGGTCGCCTTGCCGGCAGGGGCGCCCGTGAACGCGACGTGCTTCTCGCGTTCGGCGAACGCGTCGACGCGGCCGACGGCATGATCGAACGTCGCGATCGCGACGCCGTCGTCCCCGGTCGTCGCGCGACCGACGACCTTGCCGCCGGCCGTGAACGTGACCGCGACGCCCTTGGCAGGCGCGTCGCGCGCCCGGTCGACGACGAACGCGAGCGCTTGTCGCGGCGCACTCTTCAGCACGACGGTCAGGTCCGAGCGCACGACGAGCGTACGGGCCTGGAGATCGTCGCCGCGCACCGCGACGATGAACGCGCCGCCTCGGGGTGCCAGCGTGCGCAGCTTGTCGAGCGTCACCGTGAACGTGTGGTCGCGATACTTCTCGTAGTCGGCGACCGCGTGTGTCCAGGTCACCGCCGGCTTGATGATCCGAACTTCGACCGACTCGATGCGCCCGACCGCATGCTTGAGGCGCGCATACTCGGCGAGGTCGATCGGATACGCCTGGATCGTCAGTGTCCCGAGGTTGCGCGTCTGGAGGCGTAGGGCGCCGGCCTCCGCGGTGCGGAAGACCCGCTCGGTCTCGACGCGCAGTTCGCGTGCGGAGAGGCGCGTGACGATCGCCTGGGCGCGGCGGGCCTCCGGGAAGCCGGCGAACCGGGACAGCAGGTCGCGATAGGCGGCCATCGCAGCCGTCAGGTCGACCTTCTGCTCGCGCAGGATCTCGGCGCGGCGGAACAGCGCCGTCGCGGCGAGCGGGCGCGCGATCACCGCATAACGGGTCGCGACGACGTCGTACGCGGTTAGCGCCTTGTCGAAGCGCTTCGCCTTCTCCTCGATGTGGCCGATGCGAAAGTGCGCCGCGGGGCTCTGCTTCTCCGCCGGGTATTCGGCGAGGAACGCGCGATACGCGGCGATCGCGTCGTCGGGGCGGTCGTTGTTCTCGAGGTCGAGCGCGCGTGCGTACGGGATCTCGACGATCCGACGTTGTGCGGTCGACCAGTCGGCGTCGGTCGTGTACTTCTGCACGAACGTACGCCACGCTTCGCGCGCCGGTTCCCAGCGGCCGGTCGCCTCCAGCGTGGACGCGATCTTCGACTGCGCGCGCGGGGCGAGCGGGTGCGCTTCGTAGTTCGCGAGAACGCTGCGGAATGCGTCGAGGGCTTCCGTCGTGAGCCCGGCGCCGAGCAGCGCGTCGCCGATCGCGAACGCGAGCGTTGCCGCGTCGTCCGCGTCGAGTTTCTCGGCGATCGCCTGCCGTGCGATCGTCGCGCCCCGGTGGGCCGCGGCCTCGCCACCTTCGGCGAACCACGCGCGTGCGATGACGTCGAGGGCCTGCGGCCGCGAGGCGTGCCCGCGCAGCGCGCCGCCGTCGGCGACGAACGGGCGCAGCGTTTTGCGCGCGTCGGCCGGTCGGTTCGACTTCAATTCGGCGCGGGCGCGGATCAGCCGGACCCCGGCGCGATCCTCGTAGCCGGGGAAGCGCTTGAAGAAGTCGGCCAGTTCGCTCGTCGTCGCCCCGAGGTCGCCCTTGTCGAGCGCGATGCGTGCGATCGTGTGGGTGAGTCGCGCTTCGTCCGGCGTGCCGACGAGCAGCGCGCGCGCGCGGCGATAGTAGTCGAGCGCGCGGTCGAAGTCGCGAACGCGCAGCCCGTGACGGAGGGTCTCGTCGGCCTCGTGCCCCTCGTCGGCGGTGCGTGCGACGACGAGGTAGTGCTCGGCGAGCGCGCGTCGGTATTCGACGCTCTCGATCGACGCGAGTCGCCGTGCGAGCAGGTCCGCCGCCGCGCCGTGTCTGCCGGCCATCGTGTGCGCGTCGGCGATCAGCAGCCGCACCTTCTCGACCGGGGCGACCTTCGGTCCGCGCTCCAGCAGCCGTTCGAGGACCCCGATCGCCGCGTCGGGTCGGTTCGCGAACAGGTGGGCCTTGCCCGCGAGCAGCAGCGCCTCGGGCGCGGCGTCGGACGACGGGTAGCGGGCGACGACGTCTTCGAGCACCGTGGCCGCCCTCCGGTAGTCGCGCCCCGCGAGGAGTTCGCGGCCCTTGTCGAGCAGGTCGGAGGCGTCGTCGCGTGCGAACAGCGGGGCCGTCCCGACGACGGCGAACACGGCGAGCAGCAGCACGAAGACGGGTCGGCGGAGCATGCGGGAGTCCTTTCGGATCGCGATGGATCGGAGCACCGAGGGCGTGGCCGGGCGCGCGGCAGGCGCGGGACGATCGACCCCAACGGGCGACGGCGCCCAATGACGACAGCGCCCATGGACGACAACGAACGCGTTGCGGTTCTCGTTACCGACCTTTTTCGGCCCGGCGCGCGCGAGAGCCCATTATGCCGAGGCGTGTCGCGACGAGACACCCCGCGATCGCGCCGCCGAACGCGCCGATGCGGAGGCCGTAGAGGAAGCCGACGAACCCCTCGCCCTCGGCAGGGCCGAACAGGCCGCCGATCAGCGAGCCGAGGATCGCGCCGAGGGCCGCGCCGGCGAGGGCGCCGACGGGCACGGCGAGCCAGGGGAGGGCGGTCGACGCATCGCGCATCCGGTCAGTCTACCGGCGCGCGTCGGCAGGCGCGATCAGCTGCCGGATTCGTCGTCGCGGGGCTGAAAGCCGCCCTGGTCGACCCGCAGGCGGACGTCCTCGACGGTCGCGAGTGCTGCGAGCGCCTGGTCGTCCTCGCCGGCGGTGACGTAGGCGCGGTAGAGCGCCTCCTGGTACGACAGCTCCATCGGCTGCATCTTCACCGCGTGGCGGAACGCGCGGATGGCCGAGTCCGTACGGCCCTCGGCGAGGCGGACCTTGCCGAGGTAGAAGTGGCCGACCGTGAAGTTCGGCTCGTTGGCGAGGGCGCCGACGAGGTGCTGGCCGGCGACTTCGAGCTCGCCTCGCTTGTAGGCCGAGATCCCGTCGAGGAAACGGGTGATCGTCTCGAGGAACCGGGCGCGGTCGCGCGGCTCACTGGTGCAGCCGGTGATGTCGAACTCGAGCACGAACGGGGAGCGGCACTGCGCGCAGACCGCTTTGACCCGCCGGATCGTCGTGTGGTTGCGGGTGAGGACCGTCTCTTCACGACGCTTCAGCGACGCCCCGCAGGCGCAGCGCTGCGCGCGGAAGAGCACGAGTTGATACAGGTCGCTGTTGACCCGGATCGGCCCGATCGGCACGGATAGCGGCTTGCTCACGGTCCCGAAATCCCCTGTTCGCACGCCCGGGTCAGGCTCGCGATGCGCGGCGAACGCCCCGTCTCATCGGGGGACTCGATCGCCGTGTCGACCGACCCGGGTTCCATCTGCAGCGATTGTAACTTACTGTGCTTAAACAAACAACGTCGATTCCGGGGTGCTCGACCCGGCGGCGGTAGTAGGATTCGAGCCGGGCGAGCGCGGGTGCGTGCGCCCGCAAGAGACCATCAGTGGGGCGAGACAGCGATGACGACGGATCCCGAACGGTTCTACCCCCGCGAACTCGTCGAGCGGGCCCGGCGGATCAACTGGTACCACACGTTCCACCTCGACCACGGCGTCGAGATCGAGGGCCAGTTCGACCTCACGCCGATGGTGCCCCGATACGGCTTGCCCGACGATCTCGCCGGCAAGACCGTGCTCGACGTCGGCGCGTCCAACGGCTTCTTCTCGTTCGAGTTCGAGCGGCGCGGCGCGGATCGCGTCGTCGCGGTGGACCTGCCGACCTTCGAGGCGCACGACTCGTCGCCAGCGCTGCGCGCCGAACGCGATGCGACGCTGAGCGACGAGGACCTCGCCCGCAACGACGAGAGCGATCTGCACGGCGGCTTCTTTCTGCTGAAGGAGCTCTTCGAGTCGAAGGTCGAGCACGTCGGGTGCAACATCTACGATCTCGGGCCGGACAAGGTCGGCGGACGCTACGACGTCGTGTTCTGCGGCAGCCTGCTGATCCACCTCACGGACCCGCTGCGCGCGCTGATGCGGCTGCGCACCGTGACGAAGGAGCGCTGCATCGTCGCGACCGTGCATGAACCCGCGCTCGGCGACGCGACCGACATGCGCTTCATCGGCGTGTGGAACGGTGCGGCGTGGTGGAAGCCGTCGATCGCGTGCCTGATGGAAATGATGCGGTGCGCGGGCTTCAAGGACGTCCGTCGCCACGACGACTTCGAGCTGGTCAGCCGACACGGAGACCACGTCGACCCGACCGTCGTGATCCACGCGACGGTGTGATGGAAGGACCGACACGATGCATCGATTCGCGAAGGGCGCCGCGTTGGTCGCGGCGCTGACCGCCACGGGCTGTGGCGGCGACGACACGAGCTACCGCGCGGCCGATCCAGCGAAGGTCGACCGCACGCTCGCGACGCTGGTGCCGTTCACGCTCGAGTACGATCGCTCAGTGCTCACGCCCGGCGAGCGCGCGGTGCTCGCGGAGATGGTCGAGGCCGGGCGGCTCGTCGACCGGCTCTACCTGCAACAGAACTACGCCGACAACCTGCGGATGTTCGACGGCCTGCGGGCACAGTACGACGCCGACCCGAGCGACGCGAACCGCCGGCTCGTCGAGTTCTTCTGGATCAACAAGGGGCCGTACGACGTCTTCGACGAGTTCCGTCCGTGGATGACCGGCGCCGGCGCGGTGCCGTCGCCGATGTACGAGGGGCGCAACTTCTACCCGGCGGGGCTCACGAAGGAAGCGTTCAACGCGTGGGCCGACGGCCTCGACGCGGATGCCGCCGCGCTCGCGAAGAGCGACTTCTCGGCGATCCGCCGCAATCCCGACGGCGACCTCGTCGCCTTGCCGTACCACGAGGCGCTGGGCGACGACGCAGCGGCGCTCGGCCGCGTGCTCGCGCGGGCGGCGGCTGCCGTCGGCGACACGTCGCTCGGTCGCTTCCTGAACGCGCGCGGCGACGCGATCGCGAACACGAGCGACTACGAGGCGAGTGAAGGCATGTGGATCGACCTGAACGGGGTCGACGACAAGGCCTCGGGCAACCTCGACATCACGATCGGCCCGTACGAGAACTACGCCGACGAACTGATGAAGCGCAAGGCGGCGTTCCAGCTCTACGTCGGCGTGCTGCGCCCGAGCAAGACGAAACAGCTCGCGTTCTACAACGCCGAGGTCCACGAGATGGACGATCGGCTCTGGGAGCTCTACAGCACCTACTGCGCCGAGAAGCGCGAGGTCGCGCCCGGCAAGCGACTGGGCGGCACGCCGACCCGTTGGAGCAAGCCGGGTGCGAAGGTGACGCTCGTCGCGATCGATCTCGCGTATTCGGCCGGCTACGCGAACGAGCAGTATCAGACGCTCGCCTTCAACCTTCCGAACGTCGCTGCGTGGCAGGAGAAGTTCGGCACGAAGAAGGTGATGATGATGAACATGCTCGACGGCAAGTTCCGTCACATCCTCGCGCCGATCGCCGACGCGGTGATGACCGCCGACGCGCGCAAGGACGTCGACCAGGAGCTGTTCTCCGACAACACCGTTCGCCACGAGGTCGCGCACGGGATCGGCCCGTCGGGCATCGTCGTGGGCGGTGAGAAGACGACCGTGCGCGAGCGGCACCAGAAGTACTACAGCCCGTTCGAGGAGGCGAAGGCGGAGATCGTGAGCCTCTTGTTCGGCTACCACCTGCGGAACAAGGGGCTGCTCGACGAGGCGTTCGTCCGCAAGATGGCGACGACCTACGCCGCGTCGACGTTCCGCACCGTTCGCTTCGGCGCGACGTCGGACCACGCACGAGGCAAGGTCTTCGAGTTCAACCGCCTGGTCGAGAACGGCGGCATCACGGTCGACAACGGCCGCTTCGGCGTGGACCACGCGACGTTCGAGACCGCGGTCGAGAAGCTCGCGATGGAGATCATGCACCTGCAAGCGGTCGGCACCGCCGACGACGCGAAGCGGCTGCTCGACACGGTCGGCAAGCCGCGCCAGGCGCTCACCGATGCGCTCGCGACGATCGACGGCGCCGGAATCCCGGTCGATCTCCGTGTGCGCTACACGTTCGGCGACAACTGGGGCGTCATCGAGCGCTGACGCCGATCGCGCGTTGCGGTCCGTGCATCCGGGGATAGACTCGGGTGCATGGTCGCACGCGTGCTCCTCCTCGTGCTCGCCTCGCTCACCGCGACGAGTGTCTCCGCCCAATCGCTTTCGGTCGCCGTCTCGGGCGTGCCCCAGCCGCTGACGATGCCGCTTCCGGACGGCGCCCACGCCACGGTGACCGTGACCGTCGTCGGCAGCGTCGATCGCGTGTGGCTGGCCACCGCGACCGACGGCCTGGAATACACGCTGCGGCCCGACCGCTCCGGCGCGTATCGGTTCGACCTCGGCGCGGCGCCGATCGCCGCTCTGGCGACGAGCCGCGGGCGGGACGGCGCGCTGCGTGTCTTCGCCGAGGCGCCCGACGGTCGCATTGCGAGCAGCGTGCCGATTCGCTTTCGCTTCCGCAAGGCGGTCGACACGCGCACGCGCCGAGGCGTGTCGGCTGGAGCGATCGTCAAGATTCGTCAGCGCGACGCGGCGCGCATCGACGTCACGACCGGCTCCATACGCGTCCGGTGCGGCGATGTGACGGGCGGTTTCGTGCCGGTGTCGTTGCGCGTGGGAGGCAACGCGAGCCCGTCGATTCCGATGCACGAGGGGGAGTGGATGCCGGTCGACCTCGCCGGCACCGCCTACCGACTCACGCTCGTGATGCTCGTGAACTACTTGATCGGCGACGACTTCGCAGTGTTCACGCTCTTTCCGGCGCCGCGGACGCACGACGCGACGATCGACACGCTGGAGGCGTGCCTCGCCGACGCGCAACTCGTGTTCCGCCGCGGCGGTGCGCGCGTCGCTCGGCTCGACGTGCTCGAGGCGTTCAGGGCGATTCGTACGGACGCGCCGGCCGAGACGGCCGACTCGTTTCTCGCGCGGGCGTCGACCGGGGCGCTGGGCGGGATTCTGTGCGAATCGCCCGGCGGGAAACGCATCCCGGTCGCCTCATGGTTGCGCGCTCGTCTGCGCATGATCGAAGGGCGCCCGACGGCCGACGCGGTCGATCCGGACGACCCGCGCACGCTGCTCCCCGCGGCGGCTGCCGCGTGCGACGCGCTGTACGGCGTCGCGTACGTCGCGCGTGCCGAGTGGTCGGACCCGGCCGCGTCGGTCGTTCGCGCCGACGTGCAGATCGGGTTCAGCCGGTGGGGTGATCGTTCCGCGAGTGTTCGCGTGCGCGGGTTCGTCGAGGGTGACGGCGAGCCCCGGCGCTTCGACGCCGCGTTCGACGGCACGACCGCCGTGCGCCGCGGGCCCGGCGACTTCCGTCTCGTCGAGCGCGTCGTGACGGTCGATCTCGACGTACGATGGCAGAAAGCGATCGCCGTGATGGGGCCGGCGGGCGTACTCGTCGACACGCCCTACACCGATCCGGAGCGGCTCGGCGACGTGGCGGCGCGCGCCCGACTCACCGCGGAGGGATGGGCTACGTACGACGGGGTTCGTTGCCGGATCGTGCGCGCGGATCGCAACGGCACGATCTCGCGCTACGCGATCGGAATGCGTGACCTGCTCCCACGTCGAGTCGAGACGGGCGGACGGGTCGTGACGTTCGCGCGTGTGCGGCCGAACCGGGTCATGGCGCCGAGCACGTTCCGGCTGCCGAAGTCGATTCGATGATCCGCGTCCTCGCGATGCTGGCGGTTGCCGGGAGCGCGTGTGCGCAGGACGCGCCGAAGCCCCGCGTGTGGAACTTCCTCCACCTGCCGCGTGCGGACACGCCGATCGCGCACTGGATGAAGACGCACGGGTGGGAGACGCAGCGCGGCGATCCGCGCCGGTTTCGGGTCGGCCCTGCGGGGCTCGCGATGGTCAGCCGCGACGACTCGGTCGCGATCGGGTTGCGCCGCGGATTCCCGATCGATCCGAACACGTGGTCGCGCCTGCAGGTGCGCGTTCGGATCGACCGGCTGCCGACCGGCACCGCGCTCGCACGCAAGTCAGGCGACGATGCCGCGTTCCGGCTCTACGTCGCGTTCAATCGCGACGACGGCTGGTTCCACCCGCCGCACACGATCGCCTACGCGTGGACCGAGTCACTCGCCCGGGAGCGGATCGTCCAGAGTGCGCACTTCGATCAGCTTCGCTACTTGAGCGTCGGCAAGGGCATTCCGCGTGACGACAACGGCGTGCCGCGCTGGATCACGATCGAGCGCGACGTGATCGCCGACTACCGGCGCGTGTTCCCCGAAGCCGACCGGCGCGTCCCGGCGATCGTGGGGCTGCTGCTCAAGTGCGACACGAACAACACGCACGGCCGCGCGGCGTCGACGGTCGCATTCGTGCGCTTCGTCGAGCGCGCTCCGGCTCACCAGCGGAAGGGCGTGCGTGCGGAGCGCACGAAGAGTTCGGCCTCGAGGCCGAATGCGACGTCCTCGGCGAGGTAGGGGATGCTCACGCGATGGCCCGCGGGGCCGGCGCCGGCCGTGTCGATGCGGAGCGTCGACATGTGGTGCCGACGGTCGAACGGATTCTGTGTGAGCCCGACGACTTGCATCGCGTCGAGCCCGACCGCACTCGTGCGGTGCGTGAGCGCGCCGCTGCGGAAGAAGACGGTGTCGGGCGTGATCGCGTAACCGAGCCGCCGCCACTCCGCATGCGCGTGCCATAGCGCGGCGCCGACGAGCAGCGGCGTGGCGGCGAGCCCCCACGGAAACGCCGCGACGCCGACGATTGCGCTCGGCACGAGCGAGACGACGACGGACTTGCGGCGGATCCGAGCGAGCGCGCGTCGCCCGAGGGGCGTCCATTCGACGTCGTCCAGCCCGCGCGCCGGCGGGTGATCCAGCGCGTCGAGCAACTCGCCGATCCGGTCGGTGGGCCACAACGGCACGAACCAGCGCCGCCCGAACGTCGTCGCGTGGTCATGGCCCGGATCCTCGGCGCCCGAACCGCCGGCCGTCTCGACGCGGATCGACGTCCGGCCGAACAGGCGGTGCAGCGGCGAGCGGTGCAACGTCAGGAACTGGATCCGCTGCCGTGGGATCGTCGACGTGCGACGCGTGAAGAGGCCGCACGTGATGCGCAGGTCGTCGTCGTCGCGGACGAGGCGGAAGTCGTGGAAGCGGCCGATCGTCCACGCGATCGACAGCGCGGCGAGCAGCAGCGTCACGACGACGGCGATCGCGAGGCCGCCGGCGATCAGCAGCGACCACGGGACGTCGGCGGCGCCGGCGAGCGTCGGCCAGTGCTCGGGCCAGTCGATGTCCTCGAAGACGTCGAGCTGCCACAGCGCGCCGAGTGCGACCGCGACGAGCGCGGCGCCCTGGTTGACGATCAGGCCGAGGCGGACGAGCTCGCGCGGGTCGAGGTGCACGAGGACGTCGTCGGCCGGGACGTCTGGCGGGTCATCGATCGCACTGTCGGGTTGCGCGGTCTCGCCGGCACCCGTGCGCTGTCGGAGCTTCGCCGCGGCGTCCGTCGCGAGCATCCGGAACTCCGCTTCCGGCTTCGAGCCGCTCGCCGTCTGCACCTGCACGTCCGCCACGCCGAAGGCGCGCTGCAGCGGTCCCTGCACGAGGTCGATGTTGTGGATGCGGCGGTAGGGGATGTGCCGCTCGCGTGTGAAGACGAGTTGGTGGCGAACGATCAACTCGTCGGCGGTGAACCGGTACCGGAGCGCGAGGTAGCGAACGACTTCGATCACCGCGCTCGGCACGAACAGGAGCATCAGCCACAGCTCCCACTTGCCGCCGCGCGCGAACCAGAGCACGACGAGGCCGGGGAGCAGCAGCTTCTTCGCGTCGGACAGGATGCGCAGCGGCAGCGTCGCCGGATGCAACCGGTGCCACTGCTCCGCGTCAGGCGTCGGCGCCGTCGGGTGCGGTGTGGGTGTGGGTGTCGGTGTCGGTGTCGTCATCGTCGATCAGGAAGTCGCGCAGTGCGAACGCGGTGTCGCGCGGGAGGCCGTCCAACTCGACGGTCGCGTGGCTCGTTCCCGCGGTGTGCAGGACGAGCTTCGCGAGGCCGAAGCGGCGGAGCACCGGGCCCTCGGCGACGTCGATGTGTTGCACCCGCGAGCGCGCCACCGCGGTCACGTGGCGAAAGAGGATGCCGTAGCGAATCTCGATGCCCTCGGGGGACACGCGGTAGCGCATGCGCGCGTACGCCCACTCGGCGTAGCGCATCGTGAACCACGCGAGGAAGCCCGCGATCGCGGCCCATGCGCTGAGCAGCCACAAGGCGGTCGCGGTCGTGAGCGACGCGACCCATCCGATCGCGATGCTGACGAGCGAGCCGCCGACGATCACGCCGAACGCGATCCAGCCGCGCATGCGTTCCGCATCGACGAACGCGGGGTCGACCTCGCGCAGTCGGTTGTCGGCGACGACGCCGTCGGGGACGTCGATCAACGGCCTTCCTTCTGTGGCGCCGGCTTGCCGTGGTAGCCGACGATCGCGACGCGCACGAGCACCTGGGGCGCGACGACCGGATAGGGCTTGCCGACGCCGAACACGAGTCGGTCCACCGCGAACTCGGCGCGCACGACGAGCAGGTCGCCGACGAGGTAGTGCGAGCGCTCGGCGAGTTTCCCCGGGAGGTGCGTGAAGCGGATCGGGACTTCGATCGGCTTCTCGACGCCCTTGAGCGAGAACGTGCCGACCGCGATGAACGGGAAGCGGGGCCGCGGCGCGACGCCTTCCTTGGCGCTCGCCGGGCGGCGCGCCGACTTGATCGATTTGATCGTCAGCTTGATGTTGCGGTGCTCCTCGACGCCGAGCCACTCGGCGCCGTGCAGCTTCTCCTTCATCAGCTTGTTCGCGACGTGGACGCTGCGCGCCTTGACCGTGATCGTGCCGGTCGTCTTCATCGGCGCTTCGGGGTCGAACGTCAGGGTGCCGCGCACGTCGCCGGCGATGCCGACGATCGGCTCGAGCGCCGAGTCGGCGATGAACGACACCGTGTTCACGCGCTTGGGATCGCGGAAGTCGTAGGTCTTCGGCTGCGCGACCGCAGCGGCCGTGATCACGACCATGAACGCCGTGCCGAGAAGGGGGGTGCGCATCAGTGCCTCCGTGTGATTCGGGCTCCGGGAATCGCCCGAGAATACGAGCGCCCCGCGACGACCGCCAAGGGCTCACCCGCAAATCTGTCCCTCGACAGGGACAGATTCGCGTGCGAAGCGACGCGCCCTACGGGACGATCGTCAGCGCGACGGTGTTGGCGATCGCGCGGATCCCCTGGGGCGAGGTCGCGTGAAGCGTGACCGCCGCGGTGTGGAACGTCACGCCGACGAGTGCGCGGATGGGCGGGATCGCGACCGATGCGCGGGCGAAACCACTGGATCCGACCGTTCCGGCGTAGCCCCGGAACACCGTCGGCAGCGCACCGCCGACGCTGGCTTGCAGCATCGGGTCGATCGCGAGCCCGAGCTTGCGTCGTCCGATCGGCAGCGGCCCGTTGCCGAGCGACGAGCCGAACTGAACCGTGAGGCCCGGGCTGTCGAGCGCGGTGAGGTCGAAGGTCACCGTGGCGCCGAGCGAGGGCGTTCCCGAGTCCAGGAGGTGCGTGCAGCCCACCTTCGCGACGAACGCGTCGGCGGTCTCGCTGTAGGTGAGGCCCGGCCCCGTCTTCAGCGGGAAGCCCTCCTGCGCGAGCGCGCTCGCCTCGCCGGCCACGTAGGCCGCGTCGGTCGGCCCCACCGCGATGTCCATACCGAGGTCGCGGCCGACGCCACCGATGTAGCCGCAGAACTCGATGCTGAGTCCGCTGGCCGCGATGCGCGCGACGAGCGCGTCGACGTTGCCCGAGTGCGTGCTCGAGGGGCCGCTGCGAAGTGGAAGGTCCGGACTCACGGTGTTGCCCGTGATGTAGGCGCGTCCGATCGAGTCGATTGCGAGCCCGTCCGCGATGTCGCCCTGGCTGCCGCCCACGAAGCCGCAGTAGACGAGCGTTCGGCCGGTCGCGTCGAGCTTCGCGACGAAGGCGTCCGCCACGCCGTTGTGCGTCAGGTCGGGACCGACCGTGACCGGGAAGGTCGTCTCGTCGGAGTAGGCCGACCCCGCCAGATAGGCCTCGCCACCCGGTCCGACGGCGATCTCCCTGCCCTGGTCGTCCAGTGCGCCGCCGAGGTAGCCGCAGTAGACGAGGGCCGTCCCGTCGGGGCGGACCTTGGCGACGAAGGCGTCGCGCAGGCCGTTGAAGGTGAGGTCGGGGCCACCGGCGACCGGGAAGCTCGTTTCATCGCTGCCGGTCGACCCGATGACGTAGGCGGCGCCCGAAGAGTCGACGGCGATCGAGAGCCCTTCCTCGGTGCCGGTCCCGCCGATGTAGCCGCCGTAGTCGAGCTTCGAGCCGGACGGGTGGACCTTCGCGACGAATGCATCCAGGATCCCGCCGTTGAAGGTCGGATCCGGCCCCGGCAGATTCGGCGCCCATTGGCCGGGCACCGCTCGACCGGTGAGGTAGGCGGCCCCGGCTGCGTCGACGGCGACGTCGTATGGAATCGAGGCAGACCCGATGTAGCCGCAGTAGACGAGATCGCGTCCGGACGGCGCGACCTTCGCGATGAAACCGGCCGTCGAGACGGCGCCGATCGTCAGCGACGGTCCGACCTTGACCGGAAACGACTGCTCGTCGCTCTGCGTCAGTCCACAGACGTAGGCAGCGCCCGCACGGTCGACGGCGACGCCGTATCCGTTTGCGCCGTTCACGCCACCGATGAAGCCGGCGTAGACGAGCGCCCTTCCGGTCGGGTCGACCTTCGCGACGAACGACGTCGGGCCGGTCGTCGCCTTTGTCAGGAACGGACCGACTCGGGTGGGGAACGTCGCGCCCGCGCTGTAGACGGTGCCCGCGAGGTAGACGTTTCCGTGGTCGTCGACGGCAACGCTCTGGGCCCGGTCACTCGCCCCGCCACCGATCAGGCCGCAGTAGAGGAGGATCGCCGGATCGAGGACCAACGGCACCGCCGGGTCGTAGTCGCCGAGTTCGAACCCGACCGAGCCGTCGGGCGCGATGACGTAGTCCATCCGGACCGTGACCCGTCGGCCGTCGTGCGTTTGATAGGCGACCGGGGCTGCATCCTCGAACGTGAGCACCGGCGTCTCGATTCGCAGCGTTCGGTGTGGCGTGACGGTCAGCGCGGTCGCCCCCCGATAGCGCAGCCGAATCTGCGACGGGTCGGCGCCGGGCTGGACGAGGAACGCGTACTTCAGGCGATCGACCGTGCCGCCGTACTGGATGTCGATTCCCGGCCACACGTCGCGGTAGACGAGCCCGCCGTAGCAGGGGAGTCCGCGCTTCCAGGACGCTTGGGGGCCGACGAAGTGGCTGTGCACCGCTTGCACTCGGCCGTGTGCGATCGGGTCGACGCCCGCGTGCTCCGTGACGAAGTCGAGCTTCAGCGCCCACGCGTCGTTCGTGTCGGCCGAACGGAGCGCGAACGTGACGCCCGTGCGCGTGAAGTAGAGCGATTTGTCGGCACCGTGCACGAAGAAGCGCACGTCGTCCGGGTGCACTCCGTCGTTCTGCGTGAAGTAGACCGGCAGCCGTCCGAACGTCGGTGACTGCGCAAAGCAGGCCGACGCGATCAGGACCACCCACGAAAACCGTACGACCCGTGTCATGATCACCCTCCGGCAATTCGGCGCATGACCCCGTTTTGAATCACCCGCTGGGAGCATACCGGATGTCCCGGCCGTCGGCATCGGCATGGCGTTCCTCCTCCGTGGAAAACCGTGCTACGATCGCGGCGATTCGCGAAGAAAAGCACCCATGGAGAATCGGAGAGACCCATGCGCTGGATCACCCTGTTGCTGCTGACGATGACGCCACTCACGGCTCAGCTCAGCGGAACCTACACGATCGACCCGACGCTGCCGGCGGGCGGGCGAAACTACCAAACGATCGGTGCCGCGACGCAGGCGCTCGCGAGCGGGATCAACGGCGACGTCGTGTTCGACCTCGCGCCGACGACGTTCAACGAGACGCTGCTCCTCAGCGGGCCGGGCACGACGTCGACCGCCTACTCGCTGACGTTCGAGGCGACGCGCGGGCGGGCGACGATCAGTCCGCCAGTGACGAATCAGCGCTACGGCATCCACATTCGTCCCGGCGCTCGGAGCGTGTCGGTGAAGAACGTCTTCGTGACGGGGTTCATCGACACCGGGATTCTCATCGAAGGCGGGGGGCCCGGCGTGTCCGGTTGCACGTTCGAGTCGTGCGAGGTCGACAACGGGACCTCGTTTTGGCCGAATGCGAACGGAGTGGAAATTCGCGACGTGAACGAGAATCTGCTGTTTCGGAATTGCATCTTTCGCGCGAACGGCTGGCCGGCGATCCACTACGACGCGCTCGGCGCGATCTACGACGGGTGCGAGTTCGACGGAAAGGGTACGTCGTTCCGCTGTTTCCACATCGACTATCCGAACGCGTCCCTGCCGCGGTCGATCATTCGGAACTGCCTGCTGCACGGATGCGCCTCGGATGGAGAGGCGTTCCTGGTCCAGGGGAACGTCGACGGTCTCGTCTTCGCACACAACACCGTGATCGTTAGCACCGAGGTGACGGCGGTGAAGATCACGATCGGCGGCCAAGGGCAGTGGCGAGACGCGATGTCGTTCCGCAACAACATCGTCGTGAACTTCGGACCCGCGCCCGCGATTCGGTATTCATGGGACCAGGGCGACGGCTGGCTCGATCCGCTCGTGACGGATCACAACGCCTTCTGGGCGCCGAACTGTCCGGTCACACTGGTCGTCGGGTCGGTGTCGAACCCCGTGTTCGGCGGGTCCCTCGCGCAGTTTCGCCTGTGGCAGCAGGGGAATCCGACCGCGATCATCCCCGGCGGCGCGACCGCCTACGACGCGAACAGCATCGAGGGCGACCCGCGGCTCGTGAGCCTCACGGCGCCCATCGACGTGCGGTTGCTTCCCGATTCGCCGCTGATCGATGCCGGCACGACCGAGATCGTCCCCACGTACATGCCCGGCCCGGCGACGTTCGTCACGAACGACTTCGAGGGCGAGCCGCGCTCGGCGCCGGTCGACATCGGCGCGGACGAGGCTCACGTGTCGCTCACGACCACGGGGAGCGGACAGATCGGCACCACGGTCCGATACGATCTCTCGGCGCCGCTCGACGCCGGCTTGCCGTATCAACTGGCGTCGTCGCTCGGCACCGGCCCGATCACGGTCGACGATCGCGTGCTTCGGTTGAGCTTTGACGCCGTGATGTCGCTGTCCATCACGGGGCTGCTCCCGACGGTGTTCGAGCGCTACGCGCGCGCGCTCGACGCGAGCGGAAACGGCTTCGCGCGCTTCAACGTCCCCAACGTCCCCGCCCTGATCGGCATCCAGATCCACAGCGCGTTCGTGACGATCGACACGAGCGCGACGCAAGTGATCCGCACGATCAGCCACACCGCGTCGTTCCGCATCCAGTAGCCGCGGTGTTCAGACGCGAATCTGTCCCTCAACGGGGACAGATTCGCGTTTGAAGCGCTTCAAACCGGTATTTGTCAGCGTTGAGGGACAATTCTCCGGGTGAAGCTACGGCTGCGCGACGAGCTTGGCGATGACCTCGTGCAACTCCTTTTCGTCGCCCGCGCCCACCTTGTACCAGCGGACGATCCCCTCGCGGTCCACGACGAACACGGTCGGGATTCCGCGGACGCCGAACACGTCGCCGGCGACCTTCTTGCCGGTGAACACGATCGGGTAATTGAGCACGCCCTTGTGGAAGATCCGGTTGATCTCGAGTTCGCGCTCGGGCGTCAGTGGCTCGTCCCGACTGCCGACGCGCTTGCCCATCAGCTCGTCACCCTCGCGCCCGGTGTATTCCCACCCGTAGCCGTAGTAGCGCGTGAGCCCGACGATCTGGAGCTTGTCGCCGTACTGCTCCTGCAAGCGGGCAAGGTCGGGGATGATCTTGCGACACGGGGGGCACCAGGTGGCCCAGAAGTCGATCACCGTCACCTTGCCCTCTACCGGGAAGGCGAACGACTCGGCGCCGACGACGTCCTTCACCGGGATCGTCGGAAGCGGTTTGCCCACGAGAGCGCTGCGCTTCGCGAATGCTGCCTCGCCGGACTTCAACTGCTCGAATTGCCGGCGCGCGCGATTGTCGAGGTCTTCGTCCTCGAGTTCCTTCGCCAGTGCGCGGAATGCCTCGACGTCCTTCGTGGCGTACATGTGCGCCCGGAGGAGCGCCAAGCCGGCGGTCGCGCGCATCGGATGCTCCGCGACGGTGCTCCGGAACGCGCTGTACGACGCCGTGGATGCCTTCGCATCGCCGACGACGCCCTGCAGCATGCCGCGATAGTAGAGCCCCTCGCCCTCGCCGAGTTCGGCGGCGTGCGAGGCCAGGAACGCCTTCGCGGCGGTCTTGTAACGCTCCATCGCGGCGGCGCGCGACTTCATGAACTCGGCGCGGTATTCGGCGTCGCGGCTCTTCGCGCGATCGTAGCGCGGGAACTTCGCCTGCTTCTGCAGCGCGGCCACCGCATCCGCGATGCCGGACGACTCGGCGGAGGGCTCGGCTCGGTCCTGCGCCCGGATCGCGGGCGCGGAGAACGTCACCAACAGCAAGAGGATCGATAGGGGGGTGCGCATGAACTCAGCTCCTTGCAAGGACACCGCGCGCGCGTGTGTCCGATCTCGAACGGGACGGGAATGGGGAGGCAAAAGCGAGCCCGTGCCGACCGACACGGGCTCGACCTGTCCGGGCGTCGCACGCCGACCGACGTGCGACGCCCAGCACTACTAGCTTCCGCAGGACGAAGCGGTGCAGCCGCGCGCCGTGGCGGGCGCGGTGTGGACCGCCTCGAGGAGCTTGCGCTCGCGAGCGATCAGGGCCGACTCGGCCTTCTTCAGCTCGGCCTCTTCGCGCTGGATCTTGCGTTCCTTCGACGCGCGCGGGTTCTCGCCGAGTCGCGCCCGCTGACCGACGAGGACGACCTTCTGTTGCTCGATGCCATCGAGGTCGTTGAGGAAGTCACGATACTCCTTCACGAAACGGCTCAGCGGCATCACGCCCTTTGCTTTCGAGGCGTGGGCGAGGGCGCGGAAGAGCGCGGTGCTCTTCGTGCGATAGCGCGGGAAGGCGACCTCGCGGACGATCTCGCCCTTCGCGCCGTAGGCGATGAACACGGGCGCCTTCTTTGCGTACCGTGCTTCGGCCACCGGGTCCTTCGCCAGGTCGAGCTTCAACCGTCGGAACGGCTTCATGGCGATCGCGAGCTTCTCGTCCTTCTTGAACAGGGCGTTCTCGAACTTCGCCAGATCCGTGCGGTTGCGGGAGTCGTAGACGTAGAGGAGCGACGCGTGCCCCTTCTTCGCTGCCTCGCGGATTTGCTCGATCGACTGGAACGGATCGGCGTGGGCGACCGACTCGCCCGTCGACGGGAACTTCGGTTTCTCGAACGCGGGGTCGAGTCGGGAGATCGCGGCCTGGCTGCGGCCGCCGCCACAGCCCTTGCACTGTGCGTCGGTGTCCGCGGCCACGGCGGCCAGCACGACGCCAAGAATCGGTACGATGCGCTTCATGACAGGCTCCAAAGAAATGGAATCGGAGAATCCAAACCCCTCGAATGAAACGCCGGCCTCGGTCGAGGCGGCGACTAGCGGACGAGTTGCGCGAGGACGGGCGTAGAGCTGCGCCTGCGGGGAACGCGAGGGAGAGACGTGCGGCGCGCGGCCAGCTTACGAATGGATCAAGCCCGTTGATCGCTCAGGAAGAGCGTTCAGCCGAAGGGAACCTTGAAGAGGTAGGAGGTTCCGCGGGTGATCATGCCCGGATCGTACCGGTCCGCACGCACGCCGTCAACACGGGTGACGAAGATGAGCGACGCGCCGCACGAAACGATTGTCGCCCCCGAGTCGCGAGCGTGTAACAGCGCGTGACACGAGTGCTGGAATCGCTGTACGTCGGCGCGTTCCGAGGCGATCGTGCGGCAGACGATCGGCTCTCGCCTGCCGCAATCGAAGTGACCGCAATCAGAGCCGGAACCAGTGCGTGTTCAGCGCAGTCGCGGGCCTGCTCAGCCCATGGATCACGCCGCTGACGAACACGGGAATGCCGAGCCGTGGGGTGCCCGGCGGCAAGTTGATCGTCGCGCGCACGCCGATCCGAGGCACGCGGCCGCTGAAGTTGGAGAAGATCGTGGGGGCCAAGTTCCGCGCCGAGAGTGCGAACAGACCATCCGTGACATCGAGGGACAGGAACTCGCCGGCGGGAAGCCGAACACCCGGGCGGCGCCCGAGACTCGCCGCGAGTTGATACTGCCGGCCCCAGAACGACGTGTTGGCCGCCAAGACGACGTCGATGGTGTTGACCGATCGCTTCTCGCACCGCAGCAGTCGGCGCCCGTAAATCTCCAGGCCGGTCAGGAGCGCGCCGGGCGCTGCCGCGACGGAATGCACGGTCAACACGGTCTGCGTCTGGAGGTCGAACCGCATGACCGCGGGGTTGCCGGTCGTCGGAAATCCCGAGACCCACATCGTGTCGTCTGCGCCGACGCGGATCGCCTGTACTTGCGGGAACGTACCGAGTGGCAGGACCAACCCCGACTGCGTCAGGGTACGCAGTTCCGGTGCCGTCACCCCACCGAGCACCAGTTCGCCGGTGCGCGGTCGCAGTTCGACGTCGGTCAGTTCGAGTTGGGGCGTCGACCGGATCATCGTCGTGATGCGCCCTTGCCGATCGGTGAAGAACAGCTGGGGCACGACGTAGCGGGCCGCGCCCGCATACCGCAGCCCCTGCTCCTCGACGACCGCCATCGACAGCGCCCGTTGCTTCGAGATGGTCGTCGGAATGCCGGACGGGTCGTGGACCGTGAACAGTCGGTGACCGGCGAGCAGGCCGGCGCAATACCACTCGTTGTCGCCATCGAGTTCCATGTCGGAGACCACCGCGCCGACCCAGTTGAGCGGCACGGTCGTCCCGTTGGGGAAGACGCGTGCGATCGTGCCCGGCCCGCCGCCGCTGTAGAACGCGACGGTCAGCGAGTCGTTGTCCGGCGACATGCGGATGCAATTCACGCCGACCATCGTCGTGAGAATCGTCGCTTGCCTCCCGCTGGTCGGGTCGATGCTCAGGACGTGTGCTTGGTTACGCGAGGCGCTCGAAACGCCGAGGATCACATGCCCGTGATGGACCTGTGCCACGGCTGACGTCAACGAGCAGAACGCCCAGACGAGCACGAGCGCAATGGCAGCACGATCCGGATACGATCTCATGATTCTCTCTCCCAGTGACCTGGAAGCACCCTGGATCTACCTGCACGGAGAGTACCCGCGGATCACGCCGCCCGCAACGGAAGATCCGTGCGAACATCACGAGCATGGCAGCACGCGACTCGGATCGCGAAGCACTACTGCCTCGACACTGCGCGCGGCCTCCGGTAGAACGAGGCCTCCTCGTGAAAGGAGGCTCTCGTGCCCCGCAGGATCCTGTCGGCGCTCGTCGCCACGCTTGCCATCGCGCTGTGCGTCGGGCTGACTGTCGGGCTGGCTGTCGGGCCCGCACCGGCCCAGGTCGATCTCTCGGCGTCGGTGAGTTTCGGCGACAGCCTGACCCACAACGAGTTGATCGGGTTTCCGTTTCGGATCGCGCTCTACGGAGACGACCCCGCGCAGGCTGCGTTCAAGAAGGGCCGGCGGTCCGGCGACGATCTTCGGAACTACGCGATCGCTGGATCGACGAGTGCGTGGGTGCCGACGCAGTTCGCGCTCTACGCGGGGCGCATCGCGAACAACACGCAGAGACTCGCGTCGTTCATCTCGTACGAGATCGGCGGCAACGACGTGCTGAACAACTTCGGCGTGCTGTCACGCGCCGCACCCGGCTTCGATGCGAACGCGGATCGCGTGATCGACACGCTGCTGACGAACGTCGTCAACCAGCTCTACACGCTCTACGTGTTCCACCCGACCGCGAAGTTCCTCGTGTGGACCGTTCCGGACGTCACCTACACGCCCAAGGAGTGGGCGAGCCGCAATACGACCGCCGGCGCCAACGTGCGCGCGCACATCGCGCGGGTGAACACCGTGATCCGCTCGCTCAACGCGATCCCGCAGGTCATCGTGCTCGACACGGAGACGATCATCCAGACGCTCGCGGTGACTCCGCCGGTGATCGGCACCCGCGCGCTCGTCGGCGCGCCCGCATACGGCCAATACGATCACCTCTTCGCCGACGACATCCACCCCAACGCGGTCGCCAACGCGATTCTCGCCAACGTCATCATCGACGAGATGAACCGCAAGTGGGGCGCCGGGATCCCCAAGTACACGACCGCCGAACTCGCCGCCCTCGCACGCCTCCCGTAGCGTCGTTGACGCGGTTGTCGGCGACGACGTAGGATCGGCGCGGGAGGTGCACGAGTGAAAACGTGTTCTCTGCATCCGCTCCGACGGGCCTTGCTCACCGTATTCGCGGTCGGCGCCGCCGTGGGGATGGGTGGCGCACAATCGCAGAGCCCGGCGTGGTTGCCGACATCGTTCTTTCCCGCCTGGCAAACCGTCGTGCCGCTGCGCGTGATTCCGTTCACGTATGACGGCAACCTGACCTCGACGCAGAACGGCCTCAACCTGGCGGCCGCGGTGCAAGGGCTTCAGCCCGGCGACGCACTGCTGATCGGCCCGGGCACATACTCGGTCGTGTCGGTCCCCGTCAAATGGGACGTCACGGTCCAGGGCACGGCATCCGCTCCGATCTGGATCATGGGCGCGGACCCGAATCGCAAGCCCGTGCTGACCCGGAGCGATACTCGACAGAACCTGATGAATGTCGGCGAGAGCGCACCGACGCGGTTCGTCTGCTTTCGCCACCTGGAGTTCACCGGGGGTGACGATCTGATCAAGCTCTACGACTGCCGCGACGTGTGGATCGATCAATGCCACATTCACCACGGCGACGGCGTCGGGATCGCGACCAACTCGAGGGACACCGAGCGGATCTACATCACGCGAAACGAGATTCACCACCCGGGTAACGCGGGCGATACCGGCGAGGGCATGTACCTCGGCGCGAACAACGGCGCGAAGATCATGCGCGACTCCGTGATCGCGTTGAACTACGTCCACCACACGGCTGGCGGGACGCAGGGGGACGGAATCGAGCTCAAGCAGGGGTCGCACCACAACTGGATCGTGGGCAACATCGTGCACGATACGCGCTACCCCGGCATCCTCGTCTATGGGACGGGCGGTGTCGGAGAGAACGTCGTGGAGCGCAACGTCGTCTACAACTCCCTCGACAACGGAATGCAGGTGCAGGGCGAAGCGCTCGTGCGGAACAACCTCGTCGTGAATGCGGCGTTCGACGCGTTCCACAGCCGCGACCACCAGGGGCAGTCGACGAACTTGACCGTCGTGCACAACACGTTCGTGAACCGCGGGCGTGGGGCGAACCTGTCGAACTGGAACAACCGTGCGGCGATGACGTTCGCGAACAACGTGGTCTACAGCCGGGATCAGGAGGCGATTCGCTTCCGGGGCGGTTCCAGCGGCAACGTCGTCGCGGGCAACGTCGTGCTCGGTGCCGTGACCGGAAGCGCGGGCGGATACACGACCGGCACCGGACTCGGCGATTTCGTCGGCGTTGCGTGGGATGCTGCCGGTCTCGACGCACGCCCGATTGCGGGCGGACCGATCAACGGGCGCGCCGACGTCGCGCATCGCGTTTCGTTCGACCTCATTGGCGCGGCGCGATCGCTGCCGCTCGACGCAGGCGCATTCGACGCCGTGCCGAGCTTGCGCGGCGTTCCGGCCACGCTGTCGCGCTCCGCGGGGGGCGTGCAGACCCTCGCCATCGATGCCGGGCTGCGGCACTCCGGCGCGTCCTATGTGCTGCTCGGTTCGCTGGCGGGCACGTGGCCGGGCATCGCCCTTGGCCCGCTCACCGCGCCGTTGAACCTCGATCCGTACCTCGTGTACACGTTGCAAAACCCCAACGCGGCGCCGCTTTCCGGATCACGCGGCATGCTCGACACCAGCGGTCGTGCCGTTGCTCGATTCACCTTGCCGCCTGGCCTGCCCGGTTCGCTCGCCGGTCTGCGGTTCGCGCACGCGTTCGGCATCGTCAGCCCCACGGTCGACTACGTGAGCAACCCTGTCGAGCTGGCGATCATCCCGTAGCCCACGACGGCGCTTCGCGTGATCGCCTCACTTCGTTTCTTCGACGCGCGCTTTGGCTTCGAGTTTCTCGAGCCATCGGTAGGCCGCTCGAACCCGACGCTTGTGTCGCGTGTAGCTTCCGGCTGCCGCGAGTGCGGAAGCGGAATCGATGTCGGCACGGGCCGCGGCGAGATCGCCTCGCTTCGCGAACACCGCTGCGCGGAGGATCCTGCACTCGACGTCCCCGCAAGTCAGCACGTGGCCCGCAGCGATCCCCATCGACGCGAATGCGAACGCTTCGTCGAACCGCGTCAGCGCGTAGTGGCAGCGAGCGAGATCGATGAACACGTAGCTGCAGCTCGCCAGACGATTGCGTGTGGAGGTGTCGAGCGTCTCCGGCAACGCGGTGAAGCCACGGTCTCGATCGTAGGCGAACGACGGCCAGCCACGCTCCACGAGCAGTCGATTGAACCAGACGATTGCCTCCGCGTGGGCGCCGCTGTCCCGATGGAATTCCCCCATGACCTGGCAGCGCTCGTCGTCTTTCATCGATTGGTCCCGAAGCCACTCGATCGCGACGTCGAAGCCTCGGTGTCGTCGCAAGCAATTGGCCTTCGCCAGGCGAATGTGTGGGAGCGGGTTCGTCGCGAGGGACTTGTCGAACAGCGCGAGCGCCTGATCGGGTCGGCCCGCCAGGTCGTGGCATTCAGCGATGAGGCCCTCGACTTCGCTCGTGTCTTCCTGGTCCTCCGCAACGCAGGCGCGGTAGGTCTCGTACTTGGCGATTGCGGCGTCCCACTCGCCACGTTCGTAGAGCTCGTGCCCCTCGAAGTAACCATCCAGTGCCGCCCGACGCTCAGGGCGATCCGACGCATCTCTGGCGAAGAACAGGCACGTCGAATACAGGTAACCGAACGCCAGGATCACCGCACCGATGCAGACACCCGACGCGATCGTGACGTTGAGTGCTTTGTCCACCGAACACGGGTCCTTTCTGCCGTCCAAGGCCGGCATGCGGCAACAAGGTCAGCGTTGCCGGGCGCGCCTGGAGGGCTCGCGTCGGGCGATCACGATCGCGACACCACCGAGCGTCACGGCGGAGGCGACCACGAGGCGGAGCGTCACGCGCTCGGACAGGAACACGGCGCCGCCGAGCGCCGCGAGTACCGGAACGGAGAGCTGCACCGTGGCTGCGCGTCCTGCGGTGAGTCCACGCAACGCGGCATACCAAACCGCGTAGCCGGCGCCCGAGGCGATTGCACCGGACGCGATCGCGAAGACGATGCCCATCGGTGAGAGCGACAGACGGTTCGCAAACAGCAGACTGACCACGAGCACGAATGGCACCGCATGGAGGAAGTTGCTCGCCGTCGACTCGAGCGGCGCGGTCGTTCCTCGACCCCGCAGCGAGTAGAGGCCCCATGCGACGCCGGCGATCGCCATCAGGGCCGCACCTTGTGGATCGGGTGCCGTGACGCCCGGCGCGACGAGGTAGACGAGGCCGGCCACGGCCATGAGCAAGCCGAGCCATGCCGACGGTGCGAGGCGCTCGCCCGCCCGGAGCGCGGCGGCGAACATCGTCAGTTGCACGGCGCCGAACAGGATCAGCGCACCGGTGCCGGCCGACAACGACAGGTAGGCGAACGAGAAGAACACCAAGTAGGTGAAGAGCATCGCCGCAGACGGCCAGTTCGCCCGCGGGCGACCGCGCGCGCGCCAGCGGGGAAGGAGGACGACACCGAGCGCGACGGCCCCGGCGACCACGCGCACGGTCGCGAAACTCGCGGCGTCGATCAACTCGCTGCGCAGTGCGAGCCGGCAGAGCAGCGAGTTCGCGGCGAACGCGATCATGGCGGCCGCCGTGAGGACGACCGTCCGGGCGAACGGGGTTGTCGCGCCTGTGCTTGCGATGGTCAGTCCCTCGGCGGTAGCGCGAGCTCTTCCTTGCCGCCGATGCGAGACATCGAGAGGTGCCCGTCCTTGCCGTATCCGATGTGCAGCGGCTTGCCCGCGCCGCCGAGGAACATCGCGTACGGCCGATCTCGACCGGGTTCGTCGGCGGGAAGGCCGAGCATGAAGACGTCGTTCCCCTTCATGTCCTTGAGCACGAGGTGCGGACCGTTCTGGCCGGCGGCCGCGACCGTGAGGCCGCTCTTCGCCTCGCCGGTCATCTCGACGTACGGCGCCTTCTGGTAGGTGTTCGGTTTCACTCCGAGGCGCAGCAACTCCTCGTGGCTCTCCGGGTGGAAGAACGAGAGATGCGCGTCGATGTCCTCCTCCATCGCGAGGCGCGCGTGCGGCTTGCCGTCGGTGCCGAGCAGGTCGAGTCGCGCGATGCCGTCCTCGACCTCGAAGCGAAGCCGCGTCTTTCCCGCGCTGTCCGTGAGGACGAGCTTCTCGCCCTCCAGCACCTTCGGCGCGTGATCAGACGTCGACGCGGCGAGGACGACCACGCCCGTCAGCACGGCGCTCAGCGCGACGCCACGCCTCCAGAGACGGTTCTCCCGCTCCAGTCGATCGAGGCGGTGTGCGAAGTCGGTCGAGCTCATCACGTTCTCCTGCAGTGCCCCGATCCCGCGAGCATACCCTTCACCCGCGATTCTGTCCCTCAACGCTGACAGATTCCCGTTTGAAGCGCTTCAAACGCAGGTATGGCAGCGTTGGGGGACAGAATCGTGTCTGAAGACGCTTCGAGCGATCACGGTGAGATCGTGAACGGCTTGGACAACGCGATGCCACGGATGCCGAAGGACGCCGCCGGGTCGAGTGTGACGAACGCGGAGAACACCGTCACGCCGACGAGGACCTGGACGTTGGGGATCGCGACGGAGGCCGACGCGACGCCGGACGCGGGCACGACACCGCGGTAGTTGCCGAAGATCCCTGGCAGGGCGCCACCGACCGACACCTGGAACAGGCCGTCCGCTGCGAGCCCGATCCGCCGCGTGCCGACGAGAATCGTCCCGCTCCCGAGCGACGACGCGACCTGGAAGGCGCGCCCAACGTCCATCGCGGCCGTCAATCGCAACGTCACCGTCGAACCGACGCGCGGGGCGCCCTGCACCTCGAGCCACGGGGTCGCCGGCGGCTGCTGTGGCGTGAAGCCGTACTCCCAGGTCTCTCCGGCCCCGGCGAGCACGACCGTCCGGCGACTCTCGTCATACGCGATGCGAAACGGTTGCACACCGGGTTTCGTCAACAGCGGCTGGAGCACCCACGCCGAGCCGTTCCACTCCCAAACCTCGGTGTTGCGAGGCGGCGACCGGAGGTCTCGACCGGCCAGCACGAGGCGCCCGCGCGCGGCGTCGTACGTCATCTGCGGCAGTTCCCCGACGTACGGGGGAATCTGTGGGCCGAGCACCGGCGCCTGCGTCCACGTGTTCCCGTCCCACTCGAACGTGAGGCCAGAGCCCTGCACGACCGTTCGCTGACGCGCTGCGTCATATGCGATCGGGCCGAGAATCGGCAGGTTCCCCCCGAAGGTCCAGGTGGAGCCGTCCCACTCCCATGTCTCGCCCAGCGCGCTGCCGTTTCCGATCGCAACGACGCGCTGCCGCGCGGCGTCGTAGGTCATGAACGGTTGCGGAATCGCGTTGAGCCCCGGCGCGGGGCCTGCGGCACGCTGCGTCCAGGTGACGCCGTCCCACTCCCAAGTCGTCCTAGCTGACGCTTCGAGAAGGACGATCCGTTCGCGTGCGGCATCGTATGCCATCGTGTGGATCCCCGGCGCCGTCGGCGAGGTCGCAGGGTTGCGCATCGTCCACGTCGCGCCGTCCCACTCCCACGTGTTGGCGGTAGAGTTGGCACCGTCGAACCAGACGACTCGTTGTCGCGCTGCATCGTATGCGGCTGTCGGGAGCGTGGCGCGTGGCGGCCCCGACGGCGACACCCGAGTCCATACTTGCGCACGCACCCCTGCTGCGGGCAAGAGAAGCGCGAGAACCACGAAGATAGCGGGTCGTTGGATGAGCATCGCCACTTCTTCCCTGGTCACGGCACAATCCGCACGACGGCTGCATTCGATACCGAGTTGATGCCGCCGGGAGCACTTGCCGCAAACGTCGCGAACGCAGTGCGTGGTTGAAGCCCGACGAGCGCGGTCGACGCGGGCAGACGAATCACCGAGCGCCACTCGCCTGTCGGTGGAACGACACCGGCGTAGTTCTGGAACACGCCGGGCCATGCGCCGAGAACGCTCGCCTGGAAGAGTGCGTCCGGCCCGAGAGCGAGCCGGCGCCCCCCCGGCAACGGGATCGGTCCGACTCCGAGCGCAGTGGCAACCTGGAACGGAAAGCCGACGTCCTCAGAGGCGACGCAGTCGACCGGGACAACCGTACCTGGGCGCGCTGTTTGCGGCACAGCCGCCACCGTTTGGCCGATCCGCGTCAGGAACGTCCCGGGCAGGTTCGGGCCGAGTGGGTTGTTGATGTTGTTGTCGACGAGACTCGGGCCGATGCGCGTCGGAAACGTACCTCGGCTGTCGGTGATCCCGGTGAGATACAAGGCACCTGTCGGGCCGAGCGCGATCGTCACGACGCGGTCGGTTCCCGTTCCCCCGAAGTGGCCACCGTAGTCGAACGACCGGCCGTCGACGGCCAGCCGGCACACGGTGCCGTCCGCGCCGCCGGCGTTGATGCTTGAGAGCGCACCGCCGAGGGGAAACGGCGACGGGAAGGGATACGAGATACCGTAGAGGGACGTGCCGGCGAGGTAGCAACGTCCCTGGCGGTCGACTGCGACGGCATCGGGGCGCATACCCCCGAGGAAACCGGAGTAGCCGAAGCCGGCGCCGGTCGGGTGAATCTTGGAGACGAAGAACTCCGTGCCCACGAGCGTTGGACGTGCGGTGAGACGCGGCCCCGCGATCACGGGGAAACTCGTCTCGTCGCTGAACGTGATGCCGGTGACGTAGGCCGCCCCTTGCGCGTCGACCGCGATATCAAACGGCTGATCGAAGCGCGCTCCGCCCACGAAGCCGGAATAGACGACCGCTCCGGTCTGGCCCGCAATCTTCGCTACGAAGCAACTCCAGTCACCGGGGGCTTTGGTTTGCGGCCCGATCTTCACGGGGAACGTCGTTTCGTCCGCGGCGGTCCACCCGAGGAGGTACACATCGTCGTTCGAGTCGAGGTCGAGGCTGAATACCCGCTGATAGAACCCGCTTGCGCCGCCGATGTAGCCTGACACAAGGAGCGAGCGGCCGTCGGGCGCGACCTTGGTCACGAACCCTGACTCGCCACTCGGCAACGTGGTCTGCGGGCCGCCGACGACCGGAAAATCTGCGCTCTCGGTGCTCCCTGCGAGCCAGATCGCGCCGGCCGAATCGACCACGAGTTGACCACTGTCGTAGGCACTGCCTCCGACATAGCCGCAGAACAGAATGGTCTTTCCGTCGAGCGCGAACTTTGCAACGTACCCGTCGCAGTTGCCATTGTGCGTCAGGTCAGGACCGACCACGACAGGGAACGCGCTCTCATTACTGTAGGTTCCGCCGCCGACGTAGATGCCGGTCGCGTCAACTCGTGCGACGTCCGCCGTGTCTGGCGCATTCGGACCGCCGAATACGGTGATGAAGTCGAAGCCCGATGCGTCGGCTCTGATGCGCGCGAACGCTGCGTCGCCTTGCCGGTCCTGGGACGTGACCATGCCGCCCACGAACATGCGCCCCTGTGAATCGAATACCGGCTTGCCGACCGTGATCATCCCGGGGACGAGGTAGCCGCTGTGAACGACGAACACTGGGTCGATCACGAGCGGCTTCGATCGGTCGTAGTCGGCGACCGTGAATCCGACCGTGCCGGGCGAGTCGGGATCGAGCGCGAAGGACGTCGCTACGGTGGTTCGGGTGCCGTTACACTTGCGCTGAAACGACACCGGAGCGGGATCGACGTGCCGTGAGGCGCAGTCGATCTCGAGCGCTCCGTCCTCGCGAATCGTCGTCCTGGCACCGACGTAGCGCATGGCGATCACGCCGGGATCCGCTCCCGGTGCGACGTGGAACTCGTACTTCAGTCCGCGCTCCGTCGCTTGAATCACGAGGTCGATGCCGTGCCAAAGGGCGCGAAACCGGACTTGGGCGAACGTCGGCACATCCGTGCGCCACTTCGAGGGGTCGGCGCCGATCAAGTAGTGCAGTCGCGTTTCAAGCGGGGCCTCGCCTCGAGGCCGGACGCCTGCTCGCGCGTTCGGGAACTCGAGCCGCCAGTCCGCCTGGCTGTGCCGACGAAAGACGATCGACCGATCTTCGAGGCAAATCGCCCCGTCGACCTCCTCGACGTAGTAGCGCACGGCTGACTCAAATCGATCGCGGTTCTCCACGAAGAAGACCGGAGACGCCGCGCGCGTCGATTGACCGGTTGCCGCGTCGACAAGCAGTGCTGCCAGCACCAGCGCAACCCACGCGCAGCAAGCTCGCATTTGCGACCTCCTTTCGACTCGTTCCCGTGCAGGCTACCACGGACTCGCGGCCTCACCCGCGATTCTGTCCCTCAACGCTGCCATATCTGCGTTTGAAGCGCTTCAAACGGGAATATGGCAGCGTTGGGGGACAAATCTGCGAGTCAGTCGCGGATGCCCAGTTCGTCCAGTCGTCGATAGAGATTCGGGCGGCTGATGCCGGCGCGGCGGGCAGCTTCGGAGATGTTGCCGTCGGTGGCTTCGAGGAGGCGGGAGAAGTAGTCGCGTTCGAAGGTGCGGCGGGCGTCGTCGAAGGGTTGTTCGACCGACGGGGTGGCTGTGGACGGCGCGGGGCGGTCGAGTTCGGGCGGGAGGTCGGCGACGTCGACGGTCTCGCCGGCGCGGGTTGCCGCGAGGCGCTCGACGAGGTTGGCGAGTTCGCGCACGTTGCCGGGCCAGGCATACGACCGCAGCTTGTCGAGTGCGGCGTCGGTGAGCGCGGGCGCCGGATCGCGGCGTGCGAGGAAGTGCGCGACGAGTGTCGGGATGTCCTCCGTGCGCGCGCGCAGCGGCGGGACCTCGATCGGCACGACATTGAGCCGGTAGTAGAGGTCTTCGCGGAAGTCGCCGGCCTCGACGAGCGCCGGAAGATCGCGGTGCGTCGCCGAGACGATGCGCGCGTCGAGCGGGATCGGGTCGCTGCCGCCGATCGGCGTGAACGCGCGCTCCTGGAGCACGCGCAGCAGCTTCGTCTGCACCGGCAGCGGGATGTCGCCGATCTCGTCGAGGAACAGCGTGCCGCCGCCTGCTCGAGCGGCGAGGCCCGAGCGCCCACGGGTCGCGCCGGTGAACGCGCCCTCGACGTGGCCGAACAGCTCTGCCTCGATCAACGTCGGCGGCAGTGCGGCGCAGTTGACCGCGACGAACGGCTCGGTCGCGCGCGGCGATACGTGGTGGAGCAACCGCGCGACGAGTTCCTTGCCGGTGCCGCTCTCGCCGCGCAGCAGCACGGTCGCGTCCGACGTCGCGAGGCGCTCGACGGTGTCGCGGATCGCGCGGATCGGTTCGCTGTCGCCGATCAGCTCGGGCTCGACCGCCGGCGCATCCGGCACGACCCGTGCCACGACCGCGCGAATCGTCTTCGCGTCGAACGGCTTCGTCAGATAGTCCGCCGCCCCGTGTTTCATCGCATTGACCGCGGTGTCGATCGTCGCATAAGCGGTCACGACGACGACCGCCGTCGTCGGATCGATCGCCTTGATCCGCGCGAGCACCTCGAGGCCGTCGATCCCCGGCATCTTCAGGTCGGTGACGACGACGTGCGGCCGATGCTGGCGGGCAGCCTCGACGCCGGCCTCGCCGTCGGGTGCGGTCTCGACCGCGTAGCCGGATCGCGCGAGCGTGCGCTCGAGGAAGAAACGCATGCTCTCCTCGTCGTCGATCACGAGGACGCGGGTCGGATCGTTCGCGGTCATGTCGGTCTCCGGTCGAGGCGTGGCAGGCGGACGACGAACTCGGTGCCGCCGTCGTCGGGGCAGGTGAACGCGAGCGAGCCACCGAGGCGTTCGACGATCCCGTAGGACACGCTCAGCCCGAGTCCGGTCCCCTGGTCCGGGGCCTTCGTCGTGAAGAACGGTTCGAACACGCGGTCGCGATCGTCGACCGGAATCCCGGGGCCGCGGTCGCGCACCCGGATCTCGACGTCGTCCGCGTCCGCGGCGATGCGGGCCGAGATCTCGACGCGCTGCTCCGCGTCGCTTGCGTGGATCGCGTTCACGAGCAGGTTGACGAGGACGGTCTGCAGCGCACCCGCGACGCGTGCTGCGGGGGCCGGCGCCTCGCCCGTGCGGACGACCGCGACCTTGCGCGCCCGCGCGGTCGGGCTCGCGAGCGCGATCGCGTCGTCCAATACCGCGTCGAGCGCGACCGCGCGCGTCTCGTCTTCCTCGGAGCGCGAGAAGCGCAGCAGGTTCTTCGTGATGTCGGTCGCACGTGTCGCGGTGCGCTGGATCATCTCGACCGCACGCCGCGCCTCGGGCCCGAGGTCCTCCTCTTCGAGCGCGGCCTCGGCCGAGCCGAGGATGCCGCCGAGCAGGTTGTTGAACTCGTGCGCGACGCCGCCGGACAGCGTGCCGATCGCCGACATCTTGCTCGCGTGCGCGAGCTGCGCCGACTTCTCGGCCACGCGCCGTTCGAGATCGACGTTGAGCGATTCGACCTCGGCGATCGCGCTGTTCAGCGACTCGACCATCGCGTTGAACGAGCCGGCGAGCCGACCGAACTCGTCGTCACGCTCGACCGCGGCGCGGTGTTCCAGGTCACCCGACGCGATCCGCTCGGCCGACTGCGTGAGCCGCCGCGCCGGCCGGATCACGGTGACGTAGAGCCCGAGGCCGATCGCGACGATCAGTGCGACCGCCGCGCCGCCCGCCGACCACCACGCGCGGCGCGACGACGCTTCGAGCACGCGCGACCCCTCGTCGCGACTCGTGCGCGCGAGCGTCGCGAGTCGTCGGTCGACCTCGTCGCCGACGCGGCGTCGGATCTCGAATCCGACCGCCTGCGCGGCGGCGCGCTTGGAGTCCGCACGCGCGCGCCACTGATCGAGCAGCGCCTTCTTCAGCTGCGCCTCGTCGCGGTAGAGTCCGAGCGGCGTGTCTTCCAACTGCGCCGCGCCGGCCTCGATCAGGCTGTCGATCAGCGTCTCGCGGTAGGTCTCGTCGGTGTCGATCTGCCGATCCGTGACCGCGCGGAACTCGGTGGACGTCGCCTCGAGCACGCGCGACGCGTGGCGCTCGAACTCCTCCCGCTCGCGCTGGATGTCGTACCACAGGTAGGCACCGCCGAGCAAGGCACCGAGCGCGCCGACGACGAGCGTCAGGCGGACGACGAGCGACGCGCGCCGCCCGATCACCGTGCCCGCCTCCGCACGATCTGATCCGCCGCCGCGAGCGCGCCGATCGGGATCTCGAGTCCGACCGCCGCTGCCCGGTCGAGGTCGATCACGAGCAACCGCCCGCGCAGCGTCCCGACCGGAATCGCGCCCGGCTCGATCCCGCGTCGCACGATCCGATCGACGATGTCGACCGCGTGCATCCCGAGCGTCCCGTAGTGCGGCAGGATGCTCAGCACCGCATGGGCGCGCGCGCGCGGCGCGGTCGTGATCAGCGGCGTGCGCGTCTTCGCCGCCGCGGCGGCGACCGCGTCGATGCGCGAGTAGACGGCGAAGTCGATCGGCACCCAGATCGCCTGGACGGTGCCGGCGAGTTCGCGGATCGTCGCCTCCACGTCCCCGTCCGGCGCGATCGCGCGGCGGACGAGCCGGATGCCGACACTCGCGCGCCGAACGAGCGCACCCTCGACGCCGGCGATCTCGGCCTCGCTGACCGGGTTGCCCGCCTCGTGCAGCACCGCGATCGTCCGCAACCGCGGGAGGGTGCGCTTGATGTCGGTGACGACCCGGTCCGGCGACAGGTGGTTGGAGTTGCCGGCGAGGTTGCGCCCCGAGCCACGCCACGAACCGACGACGCCGCTCGACACCGGATCGGTGACCGCGGTGAAGACGACCGGGATGTCGGTGACGCGCTCGGCGGCGGCGCGTGCCGCACGCGTCCCGAGCGCGAGGATGCAGTCCACGCGGGCCGCGCGGAACGCGTCGAGGTGCTTCACGGCCCGCGCCGGATCGCGTTCCGCGCTCCGTTCGAGGAGCCGCGCCTCACGTCCCGCGATCCCGAGTCCGCGCTTGAAGCCGGCGAACGCCCGGCGGTCGTTCGGCGAGTCGTGCCAGAAGAGCACGCCGATCGTCCACGCGCGCCCGGCCGGTTCGGCCTGAGCGCCCGCGCCCGCCGCCGCGCACGCGAGCACCACACCCGCGCCGATCGATGTCCATCGCATGCGTCGCGCTTCCGCTGCTGCGGGTTCCGTTCCCTGGTAGACTCCGTGGCGTGACCGATCTTACTCAGACCGACCCGCCGGCGGAACCGAAATGGCGCCTCGTGCGCCGCGAGGTCGACGTCCGTGCCCACGGTGACGGCCGGTACCGGGTCGAGGCGTGGCTCGACCTCGCGCCGCCCGACGGCGTGCACGCGTCCGTCGCGCCGGCGACCGTCCTGTTCGTATTCGACGGGGATCCCGACGCGCAGGCGCTCGCGCTCGAGACGCTGACGATCAACGGCGAGCGCCCGGTGCGCACGCTCGTCGCGAAGCAGCGCGACCGATCGCCGCGGGGCACGATCGTCGGCGCACGGATCGCCGATGCGCTGCGCGAGCGGCCGTGGTTCGTCCACCTGACCGTCGACGTGCGCGCCGACGGGGGGCGCGTCGCGATCCCGCGCTACGACGGGCCGCAGGGCACGCCGAGTGGCTCGTCGTCGGTCGGCCTCGACGGCGAGTCGGTCGACGGCGCCCTCGACCGCGCGTCGATCGTCGTCGATCCGCTCCGGGTGGCGGTGCCGTGGCTCGTCGGGGCCGGCGGCGTCGCGGTCCTCGCGACCGCGTGGATCATCCGCCGCCGGATCGCGCGCGGATCCCGGTGAACGCGAGCACCGCGATGCCGACGAGCGCGAGTGCCCAGCCGATTCGCACGGACCACGGCCGGTAGGTCATCCGCACCGTGACCGGTCCCGGCGCGCCGAGCGCGACGCCGCGGAAGATCCCGAACGCCGGCTCGATCGGCACCGTCGACTCGACCCCGTCGCGTACGAGCGTGGCCTGCCACCCGGGGTAGTGCGTGTCGGTCAGCACGAGCCAGTCGCCGTCGCGGGCGTCGACGCGCATCCGGACCTCGTCGGTGCCGTAGTGCTCGATCGTCGCGGCCCGCACCTGCGGCCGGAGGCCGCGGGCGCCGTCGATCGTCGCCGGGGGGGCACTCGGGAGCGTGAACGCACGCGGCCACGCGCTTCGGTGTCGAGCGATCCACACCCCGTCGATCTCGCGCGCGTCGGGACCCGGCTGGAGCGTGCTCCGGCCGGTCGCGTCGACGAAGCCGACCCCGTCGATCCGCAGGGGGTGCCCGTTCGCGGTGACGCGCGCGGCACGCGGCCGACCCCACGTCGAGTCCCACGCGAAGCGCGCGCTGTAGATCGCCCGACGCTGCACGGTGCCGCGTTTCCGTCCGCGAATCGTCTCCGCGGCGCGCGGCGACGTCGGTTCGTCGGCGCGGCCGCTCTCGATCCCGAGCCGTAGCGGGAAGCGGTGCGGCCGTTCGTTCTCGTCGAGCACCGCGACTTCGCCGACGATCGCGCCGTCGTCGAGGGGGGCATTCGCGAGCGTCGCCGACAGCACGTCGATCGCGACCGGCATCGGCGCGTCCGGGAAGAACACGATGTGGGGCGCGTCGGGCGCGACCACCGCCGCGGTCGCGAAGCGCGACGGCGGGACCGGCAACGCGGTCCACGCCGCGCCGAAGATGCCGAGGAAGTCGCTGGCGAGGCCGGCGGCCCGTGCACTGTAGAGCGCGCCGAGCACCGCGCGTTCGACCGCGGGGATGCCGAGCGCGTCGTAGTGCTTCACGTCGCCGAAGCCGAAGGCCTGCGACACGTTCGGCGGCAGCACCACGACGTCGCCCGGCGGGGCGATCGACAGCACGCGACCGCCGGTCGGCGTGTGGTCGAACAGCGTGTCGGTCAGTTCGGTCGGCGGCAGCACGCGCGACGGGGGGGCGGTCGGGTGGAAGTCGCCCCACGCGATCCGGAGGTCGAGCACGAGGAGCGCGACGAGCGCCCATCGCCCGAGCCGAATCGACTGTCGCTGCCACCGGGCCGCGACCCGCATGCGGCCGAGCGCATCGAGGCCTAGCGTGCCGAGCACCGCGCCGCCGAACGCGACCCCGAGCACGAGCCGCGCGTTCGGCGCGACCGAGAAGCCGGGGAGGCGCTCCATCAGCCACGCGGCACCGGGCGCGCCGTAGGCGATCGCGCCGCACACGAGCCCGACGACGACCGCGCCGAACGCGCTCGCGCGGTGGCCCCGGACGAACGCCAGCGGTGCGAGCAGCCACGGCACGAGGCCGATGTAGGCGAGCGTCGTGATCGCGTCGACGTCGAGCGACCACGTGCGGTCGATCGGCGAACCGAACAGACCCGGCACGAGGAACGTCGCGGCCGCGGCCGGCTCGTTGAGCGGGATCAGCGCGTGTCCGGCGCGCGACGCGAGCGCGTCGCTGCGAACCAGGTATTCGAGAAACGGCACGAGCACCGGCGCGGCGAGCAGACCGCCGGTGACGAGCCCGCCGGCGAGTCCCGCCCAGCGGCGAACGCCCGCGCGCACGCCGCGCACGAGCCAGAAGAGGCCCGCGACGGTCGTCAGGTGCAGCGTCGTCTCGGGGTGGCCGGCGTAGAACTGCAGCGCGTAGAGCACCGCGAGTCCCGCGAACGCGCGTGCACGCCCGCCGCGGAGCCACGCGGCACCGGCCCACACGATCGCGGGCAGGTAGGCCGCGACCGTGCCGGTCGGGTGCTCGAACCACGGCACGACGTAGCCGCCGAGTTGCCACGCGAGCCCGCCGAGCAGCGACGCGGCGATCCCGGCGCCGAGATGGCGACCGAGGCCGTACATCGACCAGCCGGCGATCACGAGCGCGATCCAGATCCGGATCCCGGGTGCTCGTCGCGCATCCCACGGCAGCGATGCGAGGCGGATCGGATCGAGCGTGCGCGCCTGCGGGTTGGCCGCCAACGGCGCGCCGGTCGATTCATACGGGTTCCACGCCGGCGGCGCGACGCCGCGCCACTCGCGGCGCAGCGTGATGTCCCACGGGAGGAACTGCAGGATCGCGTCGCTCGTCAGTGGATTGACGACGCGCACGTCGTCGTCACCGATCCGATTCCACGGCAGCGTCGTCTCGAGCGCGCCCACCGCATACGGCGTCTCGCCGCGCAGCCACACGCCGTCGAGCAGGACGCCCGGCGTGGCGACGAGCAGGACGAGCGCGAGGAGCGATCGCATCGCGGCGGCGCGCGTCCGCGTCAGCGGATCGCGAACGTCGACGACGTGAGCACGGTGCTCACGCCGTTGGGCGCGGCCGGGTCGGCGACGATGCCGCCGACGTGGATCGGCAGGTCGAGGCCGGCGGGCAGCGACGCGGGGATCGCGATCGCGGCGGTCGCGTGCCCGCTGGCGTCGAGGACGCCGGCGAACCGCTGGAACACGCCCGGCAGCCCTCCGCCGATCGACAGTGCGAGCAGCGTGTCGGCCGCGAGGTTCAGCGGTTCACCACCGAACGTCGCGATCGGGGGGCGCACGCCGAGGCTCGCGCCGAGGTAGTAGGAGCGATTCGCGTCGGTCGCCGGCGCCGTCACCGCGATCGTGTGCACGGTGCCCGGGAGCCCCGTGCCCGATGGCGCGATCCGCCGGCTGCCGTATTCGAGCACGCTCGAGATCGCCTTGCCGGGGAACGCGAACGTGTTGAGCACGGTTCCGTCGGTCGCGAACTCGATCACACTCGGCCCCGCCGGCACGAGAAACGTGTTGCGTGTCGACACGACGAGGCCGTTGAGGCCGGCCATCGTGTTGAGGGTCTGGAGCGTGCGGCGGATCGGATCGAAGCGCAGGAGCCCCGGCGCGTCGAGCCGTGCCACGACGAGGTCGCCGGACTTCGGATCGACCGCGATGCCGGTCGGTTGCGAAATCAGGGTGCTCTGGGAGAGCAGCGTCGTCATCGAGCCGTTGGCCGGCGAATAGCGGACGATCGAGCCGGGAAACGGTGTCGATGACGGAAAGACCACGCCGAGGACGCGCGCGCGCTCGCGGTCGATCGCGATCGCGTTGAGCGCGGGGCCGGCGATCCCGACGGTCCCGAACGACTGCAGCAGCGGGTCGTATCGCGTCAACAGGCCGGACTGGTGGGCACTGTAGGTCGAACCGTCGCCGTCGCGCGCCTGGCCGTTCGGGAACCCGAGCGAGGACGAATAGAACTGGACGGTCGACACGACGCCGGCGGGCGTGACGAGCGTGTGCGCGCCGGTGATGAACTGGGTGCTGTCGGCGAGCGCGACGGTGACGCGTTCGTTGTCGCCGGCCATCGTGATCCAGTTCGGAAAGTAGCCGGACAGGCCGCGGAACCACGTCGTGACCGTGCCGCCGGCGTCGCGCCGGAGCACGACACCCTGGCTGATCGTGCTGCCGTCGGCGACGAGGAGGTCGCCGAACGACTGCGCACCGGTGGATTGCACGCCGGGCGAGCCGATCGTGCACACGGCGACGAGGAGCGCGAGCGCGGCGAGGCGATGGGAGCGGAGCGGATTCATCGTGGCGCGGTCTCTCGGAGGACGCGGCGCGCGGTCGCCGCGGGGATCGGTCGGGAACGGCGGGCAATCGTCACATACGCGTCGGCGGCTGTCCAGGCCGGGCGGCGTTGTCACCATCGCGGCCCTCGCGTATGATCGCCGCCGGGGAGATTCATCGACGCCTGCGCCGAAAGGGCCCGCACACCGTGTATCGCGCGCCGTTCCGTGGAGTCGCTCTCATCGCGTTCCTGACGCTGTTCGTCGGTATGGCCGTCGCGCAGCGTCCCGATCGCCCGCCCGTCCCCGATCCGGCCCCCGAGGCGGAGCCGTCGCCTCCGGACGCCGTCGTCCCGGGGCCGGAGGCGCCGTCGATCGCGCTGACGATCATCGCCGGCCGACCGTTCGTGCGCGTGACGCTCGTGCACGGCGAGACGAAGATCCCGGCGCACCTGCGCCTCGACATCGGCCGCCCGATCGAGATGACCCTGCACCCGCGGACCGCGCGGCTGCTCGGGATGAACCGCGAGTCCACGGTCGACGTCGCGTTCGGCGACTGGACCGCGCGCGACCTCGCGCCGGATTTCGGCGGAGACGGTGACATCAGCTACCTGACCGGCGAGTACGCGACCGAACTGAGCGAGATCCCGGTCGTCGGCATCGCCGGGTCGCGTGCGTTCGGCAAGCACCGCCTGCGGCTCGACCTGGCCGGGCGTCGCCTGACCCTGCTCGAGCGCCGCGTCGACGAGCCGGCCACCGAAGGCGCGCCGAACGCGGATGCCCAGCCCGCCGCGCCCACGCCCTACGTGACCGTGCCGTGCAACGTCCGCAACGGCGCCTGGACGGTCGCGATGGACGTCGGCAACGACGCGCCGATCCTCGCCGCGGTCTCGACGATGGAGGCCGACACGTGGATCGACCGCGCGGTGGCCGAACGACTCGGTCATCCGTCGGGCGACGTCGCGAAGGCGGCGATCGGCGCCGAGGGTGCGACGATCGACGTCGCCGGACACGTCGCGCTGCGCCCGGGCGATGCGCCCGGCGAGTTCCCGGGGCGACCCGCCGCGCTCGTCGGCGCGAACTTCCTCGACCACTTTGTCGCGACGTTCGATCCGTTCCGCTCGGTGCTCGAACTCGAGCGCGTACGCCCGGCGAAGAAGCCGGTCGTCGAGCGCGCGATCTTCGCGGCGCTGGCGAAACGCGACGGTGCGGCGATCGAGAAGTGGCTCGACAAGCACAAGGCGCATCGCCTCGCGATGGAGGCCGGCCGCACGCTGTTGTCGCTGCGCATTCACGAGGCGCCGCTCGATAAGGAACGCGTCGAGAAGGCGCTCTCGGTCTACGCGGCGACGACGCCGGCGAAGCGCCGCACGCGAATGCTGCTCGAGTTCCTGCAGAAGATGGCGGCCGAGCGGGACGACGTCTACGCGATCAGCCGCTCGAAGGCGATCGAACTCGCGGTGCAGAACGCGCGCTTCGACGAGGATCCCGACGTGATCCACAAGACGCGCAGCGAACTCGGCGCGCGATTCCTCGAAGACGGCAAGCTCAAGGAAGCGCACCGCCACCTGCTGTCGGCCGCGTTCGGCTTGCCGCGAGACGGCATGATCAACCTCCGCCTCGGCCGATTCTGGGAGCGCAAGCGCTCGTTCAAGCGCGCGTGGTCGCGCTACCTGATGGCGGCGATCACGCCCGAGGCCGGCGCCGAGGGCATGGACGGACTCAAGCGCCTCGCCGAGGAGACCGGCGACCGTTCGCCGTACGACGCCGAGGCGATGGAGCGGTTGCTCGAGGGACGCATCCCCGGCTTCGGCCCGGCGAGCACGTATCGGGCGCCCGACGGAAAGCGCCCGACGCGCACGGTGCTCGCCGAGTTGTTCACCGGCGCGCACTGCAAGCCGTGCGCCGCGGCGGACCTCGCGTTCGAGGGCATCGACGCACACTTCCGCGACGCCGAGGTCGTCGTGCTGCAGCACCACCTGCCGGTGCCGGCGGTCGAGCCGCTCGTCGTGCCCGCCGCGATCACGCGCGCACGGGCGCTGAAGATCCGCGGCACGCCGAGCGTCGTCGTCGACGGATTCGAACGGGTGAACCGCCTCGGCGGACAGGCGAGCAAGGCGGCCGAGCGCTTCGCCACGTTGCGGATGGTGCTCGAGCGTCGCCTCGAGTCGTCGACTCCGTGGCGCCTCGGTGTCGACGGCACGCTGGACAAGGGCGTCGTGCGAATGACCGCGACGATCGAGGGCCCGGCCGATCGAACGGTCACGCTCCGCGCCTACGTCGCCGAGCGGACGATGCTCTTTCCCGGCGGCAACGGGATCGTCCTGCATCGCTGGGTGACGCGTCACGACCTCAGCGACGGGGGCGTCGCGGTCGCCGCCACCGACGGCGCGCGCACGATCGAGCGGTCGGTCTCGCTCGACGACATCCTCGATATCGTCGACGAGCACCTCGACGGCGTCGAGGACCGGACGAACCAGCCGTTTGCGATGCGCCCCGATCGGGTCGCCGAACGCCAACTCGCGGTGATCGCGTTCCTCGAGGACGCGTCGGGTCGGGTCGTGCAGGCCGCGCGCTGGGAGTGCGCGCCGCGAGAGGACGAGTAGCGTGGCCGACTCCACGCCGTACGACGTCGCCGAGGCGCGGCGCGCGTTGCTCGACGGATTGCGTCGTGCGCACGACCGCCACTGCGAGCAGCGGATGGTCGCGGCGATCGATCGCGGACTCGCCCGCGGGTTGCACGTGCTGTTCACTCTCGGAATCGCCTACTTCGTGTGGCGCGTCGCGTGCGGCCTGATCGGGCTCGAGCCGTGGCTCGGCGGTTGGGTCGTGTTCGGCCTGGTCCTCGTGATCGCCGCGGTGCCGTTCGTGCGGGCGATCCTCGACGAACGAGCGCGCGACGTCCCGGTGCGCGACGCGGCCGAGCGACTCGACCGCGCGGCCGGCAGTCGCGGGCGCATCGCCGCCGCACTCGATCTGTCCGCGCGTCCGGCCGGCGCGTTCGAGGCCGCCGCGATCGCCGACGGTGCGGCCGCGCTCGAGCGTGCGCGCGACCTCGAACCCGAAGCGCCGGTCCGTCGACTGCCGTCGATCGCGGAATACGCCGGCGCCTACGTCGGTGCACTCGCGCTCGTGCTCGCGACCTATCTGCCGATCGCGAGCGGCGCGACCGAACCGAACCCGCCGGTGCGGGTCGCGACGGGCGCGGCGACACCGGTCGCCCCGCGCGCCGACGAGCCCGAGCCGGCGAGTGCGCGGGCGCAACGTCCGGCGCCGCGCCGACCCGAGCCGACTGCGGCGCCGCTGAGTCGTCGCGCCGAGCGGACCGGTGGCGTGCGTCGGCCGTCGCCGTCGTCGAGCGGCGACCTGCAGAAGGCGTCGGGCCGCATGGGGCAGGGCAAGAGCGGTCGCGCCCGGCGTGCGCGTCGCGCGTCGTCGGCGCGGGGGACCCCGAGCGCCGGCGATACCGGCAAGGGCCAGCCCGAACCGAAGCGTCCGCCGCGGCCGCCGAAGAAGCCGAAGCGCGACCCGGCCGATGCGAAGGTGCTGCCGCGCAAGCGCCCCGAACAGCAGCGCTCCGGTGCGACGGTCGGCCAAGCCGGCTCCGGGGGCGGCACGATGAGCCCGATCGACAGCCCGTGGTCGCAGCGCGATCGCGGCGACACCGAACCGCTCCCCGAGAACGACTCCGAAGAGGACATCGACGAGGAGATCGAAGAGGAGGAAGCGCGCAGCGGCACGCAGCCGAAGCTTCGCGATCGCCGTTCGGCGACGTCGCGCGACCTCTCGATCGGCGGACCGGGCGAAGGGGGCGACGGCCGCGGCGGACCCAGTCCGCAGAAGAAGTCGCGTGGCACCGCATCGCTCGTGCTCGGTGTGCCGGTGCCGGACTTCGTGCGCGGGTTGCTGAACCCCGGCACGACGAAGGTGACGCACGAGCGCGTCGAACCGGTCGCGTCGCCGGGTGCGGCGCGCACGGCGGCGGCCGTGGCGCCGCGAACGCGGCCGGAGCCGCCGGTCGCACCGGTGCGCGTCGACCCGTCGGTGCGCCGCACGATCCAGACATTCTTGAGCCGTTTCCACCACGAGGTGGAGCGCGCGCGTCGCGAACGCGGCGCGGGCGACGAAGGGAGTTGATCCGATGAACCAGTTGCAACCAACGGGGCCGCAACCAACGGGGCCGCAACCGACCGGGGCCGCGGGCGCCCACGACGAGGCGGACCGATTCCGCGAGACGATCCAGCGCCTGCGCGACGAGGTGCACCGCGTCGTCGTCGGGCAGGACGCGGTCGTCGACGGGGTGATCGCCGCGCTCGTGTGCGACGGACACGCGCTGCTCGAGGGCGTGCCGGGCCTCGCGAAGACGCTGCTCGTCCGCACGCTCGCCGACGCACTCGACCTCGACTTCGCCCGCATCCAGTTCACGCCGGACCTGATGCCGGCCGACATCGTCGGCACGATGGTCCTGCGCGAGCGCGACGGCGGCGGTCACGACCTCGCGTTCGAGCCGGGGCCGCTCGTGACGAACTTCGTCCTCGCCGACGAGATCAACCGCGCGACGCCGAAGACGCAGTCGGCGCTGCTCGAGGCGATGCAGGAGCGGACGATCACGGTCGCGCGCGAGACGCACACGCTGCCGTCGCCGTTCATCGTCCTCGCGACGCAGAACCCGGTCGAGCAGGAGGGCACGTATCCGCTGCCCGAGGCGCAACTCGACCGCTTTCTGACGAAGCTCGTCGTCGGCTACCCCGAGGAGGCCGACTACCACGAGATCCTCGCGCGCACGACCGGCGAGTCGAGTGCGAGCGCGAATGCGGTCGCGACCGGCGCGGACGTCGTCGCGCTCCGCGCGACGCTGCGCCGCGTGCCGGTCCCGCAGCAGGCGGAGACCTACGCGATCCGCCTGATGATGGCGACGCAGCCCGGCTCGAACTACGCGCCGGAGACCGTGACCCGCTACGTGAGCCTCGGGTCGAGTCCGCGTGGTGCACAGGCGCTGTTGCTGCTCGGCAAGTTCCACGCCCTCGTCGACGGCCGGTTCGCGGTCGCGTGCGACGACATCCGTCGCGCCGCGCACGATGTGCTGCGCCACCGGATCCAGCTCACGTTCGAGGCGCATGCCGACCGGATCACGCCGGACCGCGTCGTCGACGCGGTGATCGACGCGGTGCCCGAACTGACCAGCGCATGAGCGACCTGTTCTCCGAGGACTTCGTCGGGGCGCTGACGTCGTTGCGCATCGAGGCGCGACGGGTTCCGCGCGGCGGCCGCCACGCCGAACACCATGCGCGCGAGCCGGGCAGCGGGATCGAGTTCCGCGACTACCGCGCCTACACGCCGGGCGACGACGTCCGGCTCGTCGACTGGCGTCTCTACCGCCGGTTCGAGCGCCTGTTCCTGCGCCTGCTCGACGAGGTGCGCGACCTGCCGTGCTACGTGCTGCTCGACACGAGCGATTCGATGTGGCTCGACGACGCGCGCCGGTCGACCGCGGCGCGACAGGTCGCGGCGGTGCTCGCCGCGGTGAGCTTGAACCAGCTCGACGCGGTGTCGATCCACCCGTTCGGCGCCGACCTCGGCGCGAGTTCGGGCACGGTCGAGGGCAAGCGCGGACTGCACCGCGTGCTCGGGTTCCTCGAGGCGCTCGAACCGGCGGGGCGCACCGACATCCGCACGTCGCTCGGGAAGTTCGCTCGGTTGCCGCAGCGCCACGGCCTCGTCGTCGTCGTGTCGGACTTCTTCGACGACGCGGGGCTCGACGCGGTGTGGCAGGCGGTCCGCGGGTTGCGCCACCGGGTCGCGCTCGTGCGGCTCGTCGCCGCGAGCGACCGCGACCCGACGATCGACGGCGAGCTTCGCCTCGAGGACTGCGAGACCGGGTCGACCGTGGACGTGACGGTGACCGATCGCGTGCTCACGCGGTATCGCGCCGCCGTCGCGGAGTTCGAGCAGGGGATCGAGCAGATCGCCGCTCGCCGCGGTGCGACGCTGCTCGAGGTGGACATCGATCGACCGGTGCTGCCGCAGTTCGCCGGGCTCTTTCCCGACGGAGTGTTGCGGGTATGACGTTCCTCGGCATCGGTCCGTGGGCGGTCGTCGGCGTGCTCGCCGCGATGGCGGCGGCACTCTACGCGCTGCACCACCTGCGCGTGCGGCCGGCCGTCCAGCGCGTGCCGACGCTGCTGTTCTGGCGCCGCGCGATCGAGGAGAGCACTGCGCGCCACCTCTTCGCGCGCTTTCGCCACCCGCGCACGTGGGCGATGCTCGTCGCGCTCGCCGCCGCGATCGTGCTCGCGCTCGCCGATCCGACGTCGGGCGACGGCCGGCGTCGGCACCGCGTCCTCGTCGTCGACACGTCGGACGCCGCACGTGCGACCCGCGACGGGGCACCGGCGCTCGACGCGTTGCGCGATGCCGCGCGCACGTGGCTCGACGACGTGCCCCTCGGCGATCGCGTCGCGCTCGTCGCGTCGTCGCGCGTCGTCGCGGACTTCGACGTGCCGCGCCCGGCCGTGCGCGAGCGGCTCGATGCGCTCACCGCGTCCGGCGCGTCGGTCGCGCGATCGGTCGACGTCGCTCGGTCGCTCGCGAACGGCCGCAGCCGGGCCGACGTGACGGTGTTCGCGGTGTCCGGTCCGCCGGTGGACCGCGAAGGCGTCGCCTGGGTCGCGATGCGCACGGACCGCGGCGCGCGCGCGATCGGTGCGGTCGAGTTCGCCGATGCGCTCCGCGTGCGCGTCGACGCGAGCGCCGCCGACGAGGCGCGTCGACTCGTGATCCGCCCGGACGCGGGCGATGCGGTCTCGGTCGACGTGCCGGCGTGCGCCGCGGCGGGCGGCGCGTGGCTGACCGTCCCCGGTGTCCCCGCGGACGGTCGCGCCGTCACGGTCGCGCTCGAGCCCGCCGATGCGACGCCGCACGACGACGTCGCGCGCTACCACCTTCCCGATCATCGGCCGCGTGCGGTGCGAGTCGATGCCTCGCTCGCCGCCGTGCGGTGGCTCGTCGATGCCGACCCGCGGTTGGTCGCGGCGACGGACGGAACGCCCGCGGCCCTCGTCGTCCGGGCAGCCACCGGCGGCCCGACGGTCGACGCCGGCGTCCGGCTGCACGTGGCGGCGCGCCCGCTGGCCGATGCCGCAGCGACGCACCGACTGCCGCGGCTCGAGCACGCGGTCGCGTCGCTCGACACCGGCGCCGGCGATGCGTGCCTGACCGGCGGGGATGCGGTGCTCGCGCGGATCGACCGGACCTCGACGCCGCCGACGCTGACGCTCGCGTCCGATCTCTTCGCGGATGACGGCGCGCGCGTGTTGCGCCGGGCCGCCGTGGCCGGCTGGCTCGCGCGCACGTTGCACGACGCCGCGGGTGTCGTCGACGGCGCCGTCGTCGCGCGTGTGGCCGACGACACGGCGACCGTGTGCGCGATCGACACCGCCGGCCGTGCGGTGCCGCGTCCGATCGCCGTCGCCGATGCGGCCGGCGATGCGCGTATCGCGTTCGTCGGCGCCCCGCTCTCCGCGGCGGTGGGCGAGGACAGCGCCGCACCGTCGCCGTCGGGCGGCGGATTTCGCCCGTGGGAGTGGCTCGCGCTGATCGCGCTCGCAATCGCCGCGGTGGACGCCGCACTGCACCTGCGTCGGAGGATTCCGTGAGCTTCGCACGTCCCGAGATGTTCTGGCTCCTCGCGATCGCCGCGGTGTGGCTCGTCGTCACGCATCGCCGCGCGCGTCGCGACCGGGCCGATGCGGCGACCGCGTGGCCGGTGCTCGGGCTGCGGCTCGCGCTCTTCGCGGCGCTCGTCTTCGCGCTCGCGCGCCCCGTGTGGGATGCCGGCGGCAGCGGTGGCGGACGGGTCGTCGTGCTCGACGTGTCGGCGAGCGCGGGCGACGCGACGGCTGTCGCGTCACGGCTCGACGCGTGGGCGGCCGAGCCGAACGTCCGCGTCGTCGCGTTTGCGGAGCGCGCGACCGAGGTCGTCCGCCGCGACGGACGCTTCGACGTCACCGGCGCACTCTCGCACGTGGGGCGGCGCGATGCGTCGCACGCCGAAGCGGCGCTCGACCTCGCCGGGGCACTCGCGGCGCCCGGTGACGTCGTGTCCTTCGTCGCCGACGGCCGCGAGACCGACGGCGACGCGCTCGCCGCGGCCGCACGACTCGCGACCGGTGACGTCCGCGTCGACGTCCATCCGCACGGCGGGCGCGCACCGACACCCGTGCTCGTCACACCGACGGTGCCGGCACAGGCGCCGGTCGGGACGTCGGTCGTGATCCCGATCGTCGTCGAGGCGGCCGGCACCGCACCGCTTCGCGCCCGCGTCGGCTGCGCCGGCCGGTCCGATCGGATCGTCGCGCTCACGCCGGTCGACGGGGTCGCCCGCGGACAGGTCGTGCACGAGGTTCTGGCCGGCGAGAACGAACTGTCGGTCGCGATCGAGTCGAGCGATGGGGGCGTCCTTGCGAGTCAGGCGCTCGCGGTGTTCGGCGGCGCGCCGCTCGCGGTCACGCTGATCGAGGATGCCGGTTCGCCGTCGCGGCTCGACGCGGTGCGCGCGCTGCTCGGGCCGTCGGCGGCCGTCACGCGACGTGCGGCGACCGACGTCGGTGCCGACGAGCGTTTCGACGACACCGACTTCGCGATCGTCTGCGACGTGCCGGCCGCCGCGTTCCAGCCGGGTGCGATTCGAGCGCTCGCCGACGCGGCCGCACGCGGCCTCGGCGTGCTCGTTACCGGCGGCAAGCGCAGCCTCGGCGTGGGCGGCTACCGCGGCTCCGACTTCGAGCGCTTCCTGCCGGTGCGGTTTCCGCAAAAGGAAGAGCGACGGGATCCGAGCGCGACGCTCGTGATCATCATCGACACGTCGGGATCGATGGGCGGCACGCGGATCGACCTCGCGAAGGAGGTCGCGCGGCTCGCGCTGAAGCGGCTCAAGCCCCACGACAAGGCGGGCATCGTCGAGTTCCACGGCGCGAAGCGGTGGGCCGCGCCGATCCAGCCGGCCGCGAATTCCGTCGACATCATGCGCGCGCTCAATCGACTGAACGCCGGCGGCGGCACCGTGATCCTGCCGGCGATCGACGAGGCCTACTACGGGCTGCTCAACGCGCGCACACGCACGCGCCATCTGTTGGTGTTGACCGACGGCGGCGTCGAGCAGGGGGCGTTCGAGCCGCTCGTGCGCAAGATGGCCGCGGCCGGCATGACGTTGTCGACGGTTCTCGTCGGACCGGGCTCGCACTCCGACTTCCTCGTCAGTCTCGCACAGTGGGGGCGCGGACGGTACTACCACGCGCCGGATCGCTTCAACCTGCCGGAGGTGATCGTGAAGCAGCCGGAGAGTTCGTTGCTCGAACCGTCGGTCGAAGCGACGGCCACCGTGCGCGCGGTCGGCGATTCGTTCCTCGTCGATTCCGGAGCGCTCGACGGGGCGCCCCCGATCGTCGGGCGCGTCGAGGTCGAGCCGCGACCGACCGCCGACGTGCTCATCGAGACCGCCGGGCGCGAGCCGCTGCTGACCGCGTGGCGTCACGGCGGCGGTCGCGTCGCGGTGTGGTCGACCGAACTCGCCGGGCCGTGGACGAAGCGCCTCGCCGGCTGGAGCGGCTATGCGCGCGCGCTCGCGGCGTTCGTGCGGGAGGGGGCGCGCGTGCGACGAAGCGGTCGCGTGTCGCTCCGCGCGTGGTCGGTGCGCGGCGCGGTCGACGTGTTCGCGTGGCGCGACGACGTCGACGGCACGGCGCGCGATCCGCTCGCGGTCACCGTGGACGGGGATACGCAAGTCGTCTCGCCGTGCGGCGGCAGCGGCTTCGACGCCGCGGTCGCGGTCCGCTTTCGCCCGAGTCCCGGCCGCCATGCGATCGTCGTTCACGACGGCGGCGAGGTCTGCGCGCGGGGCGCGGTCGTCGCCGGCGCGGCGGCGGAATGGAGTCGTGGCGAGCCGGATGCGACGCGCCTGGAGCGCATCGCCGCCGTGACCGGCGGGCGAAGCGACGACGGGTCGAGCACGCCGCGCCCACGCGAGCGCACCGACCCGCGCGAACGCTGGCCGGTCTTCCTGTGGCTCGCGCTGCCGCTGCTGCTCGGCCTCGTCGGCGTGCGCCGGTGGTCGGGTCGCGCCGGCATCGTGCTCGCGTTCGCGTGTGTCGCCGCGCTCGGCACCGAAGCCGCCGCGCAGGATCACGCGCTGAGCGACGCCGAACGCGCGCACGTCGATCGGACGATCGCCGCGGCCGCCGATCCGGAAGCCGTGTCGGAACTCGTGCGCGCGTTTCGCCGTGCCCACGGACGGCTGGACGAGTTGATCGCGCACCTGGCGACGGTCGCCGAAGCGCGCCCGGCGGCGGGCCGCCTCCTCGCGCGCGTCGCGTCGATCGACGGCCGTCCGGAACGCGCTGCCGGGGTCCTCGGTCGGCTGGAGACCGCGGAGACGCTCGACGTCGGCGGGCTCGCGGAGTATTCGCGCGTGCTGGAGCGCCTCGGTCGTTCGGCCGATGCGTTCGGTGTGCTCGAGCGCGCGATCGCGTCGGTGAACGATCCGGCGACCGGCATCGCGCTCCGCGTGCGCCGCGCGAGCCTCTTGCTCGAACGCGACGAGTCCGCGCCGCGCGCGGTCGCCGACCTGCGCGCGCTGATCCGCGCGGTGCCGGCCCAGCCCGACCTGCACTTCTACCTCGCGTTCATCGCGGCGTTGCACGGGCAGCCGGCGCTCTTGTTCGAGCTCGAGCCGCGGCGCGAGCCCGCGAAGGCCGTGTTTCGCGAGCGCCTGATCACCGGGCACTACCGCCTGGCGGCGAAGGACGCGGCCGGTGCGCAGCGGGACTTCGAGGCCGCGCTGCGCGCCGCGCCCCTCGTGCGCGACCGGCGGTTCGCCCAGGAACGGCTGATCGCGGCGCATCGCGTGCAGGGCACGCTCGACGCGCTCGCCGATGCCTGGCTCGCCGAGGCGGATCGCCCGCCCGAGCGGCTCGATGCACTGGTCGCGCTGTTGCGCGAACTGCGTCGGCCGGACGAGGCGCTCGCGTTGCTGCTCGGTCGCGGCGACGCCGACGCCGGTCGCGGTCGCACCGGTCGGCGGATGCAGCGGGAGGTGATCGCGCTCGCCCTCGAATGCGGCAAGCCCGACGCGGTCGAGGCGATCTACCGCCGCTTGATCGAGCGCGATCCGCAGCGCGTCGAATGGCGCTCCGGGCTCGCGCTGCTGCACTTCCTGCGCGGCGATCGCGAGCGCGGTGCGGCGGTGTTCCGCGACGCGCACGCGGCGCTCGCCGGCGACGGCAAGGGCCTCCTCGCGCTCGCGACCGAGGCCGACGGCTTGTCGCTCCCCGATCAAGCGCGCGCCGCGGCCGAGGCGGCGATCGCGCTCGGCGACGCCGCGGCGCTCAACGGCGGGCTGTTCCTCGTCGACCTCGACGCGCGCGGCGGCGACCGGCCGGCCGCGATGAAGCGACTGCGGGCCCTCGAGGCCGCCCACACCGAGGATTCGCCGGCCTTGTTGAAGATCGCGGATGCGTTCGAGCGCCACCGCGACATCCCGTCGGCGATCCGGATCCTCGCGCGCGTCGTCGAGCGCTCGGCGACCGAGGACACGCTGATGCGATTGGCGTGGCTGCGCCAGTCGGCGGGCGAGACGAACGAGGCGGCAAAGCTGTGGCGTTCGCTGTGGGAGACGACGAAGCTGCCCGCCCGCACGCGCCAGGCCGAGGACCGGATGCTGGAACTCGCGTCGCGACACGGGCGCCTCGCCGACCTCGCAGTGGATCTCGAGGAGGCGCTCGAGCAGGGCAGGGGCAGCGCGCGCGAGTTGCAACTGCTCGTGAAGCTCTACGCGCGAGCGCACGACGCGGTGAGCGCGGTCGAGGTGCTCGAGACCTACGGCTCGAAGCTCGGCAAGGGCCAGGTCGACACGTTGCAGAACATGGCGCACGTCTACCAGCACTGCGACGATTACCGTCGGTACGAGGAGACGCTCGACCGGCTGCAGACGATCGACCCCGACAACGCGATCGACTACCAGCAGCAGATCGTGATCGGCGCGCTGGAGCGGCGGCGCGGCCGCCAGGCCAAGCGGGGCCTCGACCGGTTGCGCTCGATGGCGCCGGGCGACGTCAACGCCGAGGAGTTCGCCGCGGGTGTGCTCGCGATGGTCGGCCTGCCCGAGGAGGCGATCGAGGCCTACACCCGTGTCGTCGCGACGCACCCTGACCGCATCGAGGACTTCCTGTTGCTCGCCAATGCGATGCGCGACGTCGGGCGTGCCGCGCAGGCGCAACACCTGTTCCTCGACCTGATGGAGAGCGCCGCGAAGGACGACCTGTTCACGATCGCGGTCGACGGACTGCTGAACCTCCGCGCGCCGGCGCCGATCCTCCGGGTTGCGCGTCGACGGGTGATCGAGCGCATCGCGGCGCGTCCGTCCAAGGCGTTTCTCTACCAGCTCGCGGCGGACCTCGCCGAGGAGCTGCGGGCGCGCGACGAACAGGTCGACGTGTTGACGCTGATGGTCGTCGTCAGCGGCGAGCGCCGTTCGTCCGTGCTCCGGGAATTGATGGACCTCGAGGGCAGTCGTCGCCACTTCGACGAGATGATCGACCACGGGCGGAGCCTGCTGGCGCTCGGCGAGGAGATGCCTCCGCAGGTGTTCCTCGACCTCGGCCGCGCATTGATTCGCGTCGGCGATCTGGCGACCGCCGAGCGCGTGTTCGCGCGGACGCGGATCGCGGGCGACTACATCGCGGTGCAGCAGCAGATCGCCGGCTACTACGAGGAGGCCGGGCACGCGGCGTCGGCCGCGCGGATCCTGCGGCAGGCGTTGCTCGCGCGACCCGACGACGTCGCGTTGCTCGCGCGGGTCGGCGCGCTCGCGGAGATCGGCGGCGATCGTGCGCAGGCGCGACGGGACTACCGGCAGGCGTTCGACGCGATGATCGAACGATCGGCCGGCCACACGGGGACGAAGAAGGCGGTGCGCGGCCGCAATCGCAACCGTCAGCAAGACGACTTCAAGGATCACGGTGACCCCGTCACCGCCGGACTCGTCGCATCGACCGAGGATCCGACGGCGTTCGTCGCCGACCTCGAGCGACGCACGCTCGCCGAACTCGAGCGGCTGAAGGGCGCCGAGGCGAAGGACGGCTTCTCGAAGAAGCTCGCCGACTACCCGCGGCTGTCGCGGCTGCTCGACTTCGCGCGGGCGGCGGCGCTCTACCACGGGGCCATCGACGTCGCCGATCGGCTCGACCAGGCGGTCGTCGGCGCGCACTTCAAGGACGATCGCGCCGCGCGCTCGGGGCTGTTTCGGGCGCGTATCGGCCTCGGCTACGGGCGTGCGGCGGCGGCACTCGCGGCGCGTTACGGCGACACGACGAATGCGCTGCTCACGCGCGCTGCGGCACTGGAGACGACCGAGCCGCCGAAGGACATCGCCGCGGCGGCGCGCCGGATCGCCGATCTCGTCGCGGTCGGATTCGCGGAGCCGGCGGCCGCCGCGCTCGCCGCGATCGATCCGGCGTCGATCACGAAGGCGTCGTCGGCGCGTTCGCTCGCCGCGTCGGCGTTTGCGCTGGGGGACGCCGATCGCGTCGGCGCGATCGCGTCGCGTTGGGTCACGCTCGCGATGACGGGCAAGCGTGTCGACCGGGAGGTGTCGGCCGCGCTGACGATCGGGTGGGGGGCGTGGACCGACGAGGCGCGCACCGCGCGGATCGCCGAGATCGCGGCGAAGGCGAAGGATGCGCCGTCGGACACGGTGCGCGACGCGCTGGAAGGCGTGCTCGCGCGCGTCGACGCGGCCCGCGGCATCGAGCGCGAGACGACCGAAGAGCAGTGGACGCGTTGGCTCGACCCGAAGCCTCGGTCGCTCTCCGGGTCCGTGCGGACGATCCTGCGCGCACCCGTGTCGTTTCGACCGGCGATGCTGCAGAAGCAGATCGATCGGCTCGGCGGCAAGCTGCGTCCGTACGACGTGCTCGGCGCGGCGGCGACGTTCGCCGAGGCGGTGGACGAGCCGCTGGCCGCGACGCTCGCCAACGGCCTGCGCGCCGCGACGCCCCGGCCGGGCATGCGGCCCGAGAGCTACCTGTTCAACGTCACGCGGCTCCTCGAGACCGGCGCGTCACCGACGTTCAAGAAGGCCGCGCTCGACTTCGTCCGCACCCTTCTGCCCGACGACGAGAACCTGCGGTTGCTCGACGCATGGCTCGCGTTCGAGGCGAACGACGACGCAGCAACGGCCGACGCGCTCGTCGCTGCGATGTCGCGTTTGCTCGCCGGCAAGCAATTGTCCTACCACGCCAACCGGCTGCTGACGAAGCTCGTGAACGACCGCCGTCCGGCGATCGTCGCGCTGCTCGACCGGGCGTTCGACGGCGCATCGGAGCGCGGGATCGCGTGGCATTTCGCTCGCGCGATCGTCGAACGGGCGCGCGGCGACCTCGTGGCCGAGTATCGCGTGCTCGACGCGCTGCGGAAGAAGAGCCCGGGCAACTACTCGGCGCTTTCGGCGCTCGCGACGAACTTCTCGCAGCGCGGTCGCATCGCCGACGCGGCCTCGTGCCTCGCCGACGCGATGAAGAACCTGCCGACGGACAACACGTATCTCTACCGCCGCGTCGCGGAGTTCTATCGCACCGCGTGGCGGCCGGAAGAGGCGCTCGCGAACGCGCGACGGGTGAAGGGGCGCTACGCCAGCGCCGACGTCCTCGCGTTGAGCTTGCTCGACTCGCTCGACCGCGTCGACGATTGCCGCAAGGCGTTCGTCGCGGCGACGGTCGGGCTGCGGTCGCGGTTCGTCTACGGCGACGGCTGGCCACCGCCGCTCGGCCGGGGGGGCTTGAGCGCGAAGGGCGCGGGCGCGGCCGGCGCGATGCGCGGGATCGTCATCGGCATCGCCTCGACCGGGACGGCGCCATGGACCGAGGGCATCGCCGATCGCGAGTGGGCGGCTCCGTCGATCGAGCGCTTGTGGCGCGCCCAAGGGGCGGCCGGTCGCCCGGGGCCGACGGCGACGGCGGTCGCGGTGGCACGACTGGCGGCCGACGGCACGTCGACGTGGTCGGCGCGCATTCGCGAGGTGCTCGCGGCGGGCAGGCTCGCGAATCCCGACTTCGCGACGGCCGTGCGACTGCTGGAGCGCGGGGCGCTCGAGGCGGCGGATCGCGACGCGCTGTTGCGCGAGCTTCGCTATCAGGCGATCGCCGGCGGCACGCGCGGCGAGGCCGCGCGACTGCTCCCGGCGGCGCTCGAAGCGATCGGGGATCGGCGTGCGCGCGAGGTGATCGCCCGGTCGCGCTTGGCTTCGGGGGTCGTCGCGCAGCGGTTCTCCCGTGGCTCGGCGCGCGAGGCGCTCGAGCAACTGGAGGCGGCCGATGCGGACCTCCCCGCGGTCGTGCGCGCGATCGACGGCCTCCGGCTCGGACTCGGCGCGACCGCGAGCGACCCGACGCCGATCGTCGCCCTGTTCGAACGCGTGCGTATCCACGGCACGCCGGAACAGACCGATGCATTCGCGGCGTGGTTGTCGCGCGTGCTCGACACCGTCGCGAGCTACTACCGCCAGACGCCGGGCGGGCTCGCCGCGCAGATGCACCTCGCGATCCACGCGATGCAGCGGGGCGACACCGCCGCCTACCGGCGTCGCCTCGACACGCTCGGCGAAGGCCTGACCGGCTCGGTGTTGCGCGATGCGCTCACCTCGCTCGCCGATGCGCCCGACGTGGACCGACTCGTCGCATCGCTGGACGACGCGCTCGCGGCTCGGCTCGCACCGACGCCCCTCGCGGCCGCGCGCGCCGCGTGCGCGGGCGCGCTCGTCGACAGCGGGCATCGCGACGCGGCCCGGGCGTTGCTCGCCCGTGCGCTCCCCGATCTCGGCGAAGCGGCGCAGCCGGCACTCGTCGCGGCCGACGTCGCGCGCGCGCTCGGCGACGAGACGACCGCGCACCGGATCGAGCGTGGACTGCTCGAGCGCGACGCGCTCAACGTGTTGCGGATCGAGGACACCCTCACGGCGGTCGAGAAAAGCGACGGCGTCGATGTCGCCGACCGCTTGGCGCTCGGCGCGGCGCAGATCACCGATCACCCCGCGGTCCTCGCGCGTGCGATCGCGGCGGCCCGTCGCGGCGACGACGGCGCGACCGCCGCGCGTTTGACGAAGCGCCTCGATCGAATCCGCCCGCCCGCGCGTTGATCGAATGCGGCGGAGGCCGCATCATGGGGGGGTGCCCCGGAGGAGGCCCGCCCCGATGGATCCCGATCGACGACTGCCCTTTCGCGCGGTCGCGACCGCACTCGGCCTCGTCGCCGGCTGCATCGCGATTTCGCGCTTGCTGACGCTGTCGTCGTCGCTCGGGATGGTGTCCGACTCGCCCGGCTACTTCATGCTGATCCGCGAGTTCGCGACGGCGCCGCGGGGCGGCCACTGGCTCGGTTCGATCGAGATGGGGCACCCGGCCTACGTCGTCTGGTGCGGCCTCGTCACGCACGGACTGCGGACGATCTGGCCGTTGGCCGACCTGATGTTCTGCATCCAGGCCGCGGGCATCCTCGCGTTCGCCCTGTCGGTGTGGCCGCTGTATTGGCTCGGCGTCTGGTGGCTCCGCGATCGACGCCTCGCGCTCGTCGCGACGTGGATCTACGCGGCGATTCCACTGACCTGGTGGTGGTCGACCGAGGTGATGAGCGATTCGACGGCCGCCGTCTCGGTGCTCCTCGCGTTCGGATGCCTCGCCCGGTGGCGCACGACCGATCGTGCGCGCTGGCTCGCCGCGGCGTGCGTCGCGTTCGGTGCCGTGCCGCTGTTTCGCGTGTCGCTGGTCGCGTTTGCGCCGTTGTTCGTCTGCATGTGGATCGGCGGCGTCCGGGCCCGTCGGCTCCGCGTCGCGGCGTGGAGTGTCGCGCTGCTCGCGCTTCCGGTCGGCTTGGTCGTCGTCGGCGAGTGGGCGCTCTTTCACCGGCCGTTCGGCACGTGCCTCACCCGCACGGCGATGCACGGGCGACTCGACTGGGCGCGGCTCGTGTCCGCCGAGCCGTGGCTGGGCTACGGGGCGTTTCTCGTGCGTGGCGTCGGCTGGGTCGGCCTCGGCGTAGCCGTCGTCGGGCTGCTCGGCGCGCTGGTCCGACGGGGTCGGTTCGCGTTCGGTGCACTGCTCTGGGTCGCCGGCACGATGACGCTGCCGATCGTCGTCGTCGTCGTCGGCGTGCAGATGCGGATGATCGTGCCCCTCGGCGCGTTGTGTGCGCTCGCGATCGCGCTCGGGATCGGCTGGATCGTGCGGCCGTTCGGCGCGCGATCCGCGGCGGCGGGCGTCGTCGCGTCCGTCGTGCTCGGGCTCGCGTTGGTCGTGCAGGCGACGCCGGACCTGATCACGCTCAACGCCCGCGCGCACGTGGGGCACGCGATTGCGGCGTGGTGTCGTGCGCACACGCCGGACAACGCATTTGTCGTCTGCGAGGGCGAGGCGGCGCACGTTCGGACCTATGCCGAGCGCGACGCGATCCACTTTCTCCACAAGTGGAGTGCGTGGTCGTCGTCCGGCGTGTTTCGTGGCCCCGAGTGCATGCGCCGGGTCGATCGCGCGTTGCGGCGCGGTCGAGAGGTCTACGTGTCCGGTGTTCTGCCGAAGCGGTCGCTCGAGTGGTTCGATCGCGCGTACGCGATGGAGCCGGTCGGCCGATTGCCGGGTGCGGCGATTCGCAATCTGCACGACATCGGGATGGCGAAGCTCGGCGACGTGATGCGCGAGACGCACGACGTCGTGATCTACCGGGCGCGCTTCGGTGCGGACAAGCTGTCGTGTCGGTCGGCGCCGGCGCCGGCCGTCGCGCTGCGCCCGGACGGGAAGGTCGAGATCCGTCTCACGTGCCCGCGGGCGGCGAACCGCCGGGCGGTGCCGGTGCTCGCCGCGCGTCGTGCGGCGCTCGATTGGATGCTCCTCCCGCCGCGACCGGACGCGGTCTTCCTCGCGTTCGGGGCAACGGCGCAGGAGCGCTACGAGCAACGCGTCGGCGCCGACGGGACGGCGACGTTCGTCGTCGAGCGCCCGGCGAATGCGCCGCGGCTGCACGCGGCGGTCGTCGTGCTGGGAGACGACGGGGCGCCGGTGCTCGCGACGGTTGCGGCCGACGTCGTCGGCGTGCCGTGAGCGACCCGTGGCTGAAACGCCTCCGTCGACGCGCATCCGCGCCGTTTGACCGTCGGGCGCTCGCGAGGCGGATCGCCGCGTATCACGCGGCACCGCGCGACGTCGAGCGGGCGGTCGACGCGGCGATCGACCTCGGGGGGCGCGGTGCATATCGCGTCAAGTCGGTGCAACGGCGCAGCGAGATCCTCGCCCTCGCGCGAGCCGTCGACGCGCTCGCACCGCGCGTGATCGTCGAGATCGGCACGCACCGCGGGGGGACGTTGTTCCTGTGGTCCCAGCTGGCGTCCGAGCGGGTGATCACGTGCGACCTCGAAGCGCCGGGACCACGCGGCGTGTCGTACGATTCGTTTCCGCCACCGGGCAGCGGCGTTCGCGTCGACGTGCTGACCGGCGACTCCCACGATTCGCTGTTTCGCGAGCGCGTCGTCGAGCGACTCGGCGGTCGGCCGATCGACTTTCTGTTCATCGACGGCGACCATACCGAGGACGGCGTGGAGGCGGACTACCGCGACTACGCGCCACTCGTGCGACCGGGCGGGCTCGTCGCGTTGCACGACATCGCGCCGCGCCAAGCGATCGCGACGAATCGGGTCGACGCGTTCTGGCGCCGCCTCGCCCCGACCGTCGACGCCGAAGCGATCGTCGAGGATTCCGATCAAGTCGGTTTCGGGATCGGCCTCGTGCGGGTAGCATCCGAATCGCTCGGGCCACCGAGCCGTGGGATGCAGGTCGATAGGTAGGAGCATTGTCCGTGATTCGAATCGAGACGCCGCGTGCGCTGGCCGCGATCGTGCTGTTCCTCGTCGCGACGGCCGCCGCGGACGCGCAGCGCATTCCGTCCGACGCGTTGCCGAAGGCCCTGCGGGCCGAGGTGGAGCGCGTCCGCAAGCTGCCGAAGAAGGCTGCGGCGCTGCGGCTTCCGGTCATCGTGCGCGCGGTGCGTGCGCTCGCCGACGCGCACCCGAAGGTCGCGTTCGGGCTCGCGAAGTGGGTCGCGAAGACCGACCCGAACTACGGACCGGGACAGGTCGCGTTCGCGGAACTCGCGCTCGCGAACAAGCGCAAGGCCGACGCGACGAAGGCCGCCAAGCGCGCACTGGAGACCGCGACCGACGACGCGTCACGTGTCGCCGCGGCACGTCTGCTCGGCGAGACGCTCGACCCGGCGCTGCCGGAGCTCGAGCGCATCGAGGGGGACGGTCCGGCGCTCGTGCTCGTCGCGATGGGCGACGTCGACGTGCTGCTGCTCAAGGCGGTCCGCGAGCGCATGCAGAAGTGGATTCACATGCCGGTCGTCGTGCAGGGCGGCGGGGTCGCGTTGCCGATGTCGGAGCGCAACCCGTGGCTCTCGGAGCTCGACGGGTTTCGGCGGGCGCTCGAAGGCGCGTGGGACGCGGGCGCGTCGGAGGCGGCGCGTGCGTGCGGAGCCGACCGGAGCGACTTGCAACGCGATCAGGTCGTCGCGCGGGTCTACCGCGCCTGGCTCGTCGCGAAGGAGGACTGGCGCGGGTTGTCCGAGTTCGAGGCCGGGATGCGGACGAAGTTCCGCCCGGCGTGGATCGCGGACACGATGACGCGGGAGCTGGCGTCGCACATCGGCGCGTATGCACGCGACGGCGTGCGCTACGTCGGGATCACCGCCGGCGACATGATCAGTACACGGTCCCAGCGATCGGTGCTCGGATGGGGAGGCGCGAACCTCGGCGTCGCGTCGTATGCGCAGTTCTCGCCCGACGTCCGCGAGGAGAAGCCGGACTGGGAGAAGCTCGTCGTCCGGCTCACGAAGCAGGCGCTGTGCACGTCGGCCGAGGTGCTGCAGCTCGGGCGTTGCCGCACCTCGAGCTGCCCGATGCACCTCGGGCGCTTTCCGACGTTCGAGCGCTTCGACCGCAAGCGCGCGCAGCCGTGCCCCAACTGCGAGATGAAGCTGCAGCTCGCGAAGTGACGGCCGCCCGTAGGCGAACCGCTACGCGAGGTAGCGCGTGCGGATCGTCTCGGCGTGGTGGCGCTCGTGCCCGGCGACGGTGAATCCGATCGCGCGCGGCGTGAGCGTCGCGTCGTCGGCGATGCCGCGGGTGTCGAGCATCGACGCGTCGAACGAGCGGAACAGGCTGCGCGTCGCGTCACGCACCGCGTCGTATTCGACGAGCAAGTCGAGCCACCGGCGGTCGTCGGCGCGCGAGCGCGCGGCGTAGGCGTTGTGGTCGAACCCGGGTAGGTGCGCCGTCTCGCCGCGGGCGAACGCGAGTGCGCGGGCGGTCATGATCCGCTCGGTGTCGATGAGGTGCGCGACGACCTCCTTGATCGACCACTTGTCCGGCGCGTATCGGCGTTGTGCACCGTCGTCGCGCAGGTCGTGGAGCACCGGGCGTGCGATCGCGCGTGCGGCGACGAGGGCGTCGTCGACGTCGTCTTCGGTCGTGCGATCGATGTAGACCGCGAAGTAGGGATCGTAGTCGTCGGGGGTGGGTCGTGGCATCGCCGCATCGTAGCGTCCGCCCGGTCGCCGGAGAAGGGCGAATCGAGGCCGCGTATTCGGATCGTCGGACGACCGCGTATAATCGCCGCCGATGACCTCGCCTCCGACCCACAACCCGTCCGACCGGCGCATCCAGACCGTTTGCCTCCTCGTCCTCGCGGCGGTCGTCGGCGGGTTCGCGCTGAAGTGGCTCGCGCCGGTGCTCGTGCCGTTCACGCTCGCGCTGTTCTTCGCATACGGCCTCGCGCCGGTCGTCGACGCGCAGGTGCGCCGGCTGCGGGTGCCGCGGGGCGTCGCGCTCGTGTCGACGGGGATCCTCGGCGTCGCCCTGTTCCTCCTCGTCGTCAGCGTCGTCTCGTCGTCGGTCGGGTCGCTCGAGGACAACGGCGACAGGTACCAGCAGGCGTACGAGACCGCGAAGCAGAGCGTGAAGGCGCAGCTGGGGAAGTTCGGCATCAAGGTGCCGGGCGCCGACGAGTCGATCCCGTCGTCGAAGATCGGCGAGTGGGCGGCGATGATCCTCAACGCCGTGAAGGGGCTCCTGTCCAACGCGATCGTCGTGCTGATCTTCATGCTGTTCCTCCTCGTCGGCGGGTCGGGGGGGCACGCGCCGCCCGGCTCGATCTGGCGCGAGGTCGAGCAAAAGGTGCAGCGCTACATCTCGGTGAAGGTGCTGCTGTCGGGGATCACCTCGATCCTCGTCTACGTCGTGCTCCGGCTGCTCGGCGTCGACCTCGCGATCGTGTTCGGCCTGTTGACGTTCCTGCTGAACTTCATTCCGAACGTCGGCTCCGTGCTCGCGGTCGCGGCGCCGCTGCCGATCGTGATCGTCGCCCCCGAGATGAGCTTCGCCGCGAAGTGCCTCGCGATCGCGATTCCGTTCGCGATCCAGTTCACGGTCGGCAACGTCGTCGAGCCGCGGATGCTCGGCAATTCGTTCGATCTGCACCCGATCACGGTGCTGCTCGCGTTGATGTTCTGGTCGATGCTGTGGGGCATCGTCGGCATGTTCCTGTCGGTGCCGATCACCGCGGTGCTGAAGATCCTGCTCGAGCGACTCGAACTGACCGCCCCGATCGCGCACCTGATGGCCGGGCGGCTCGGGTCTCGCGGCGACGGCGGCGAGGCCGCGTGACCCGCGGCGTCTGCGCGGCCGGCGATCCGACCACGGCCGACGTCGGCGCCCGGATCCTCCGCGCCGGCGGCAATGCGGTCGACGCGGCCGTCGCGGCGACGTTCGCATCGTTCGTGGCCGAGCCGGGGCGCGTCCACCTCGGCGGCAGCGGGATGGGACACGTGTTCGACGCGGCGACCGGTCGGGCGACCGCGTTCGACTTCTTCAGTGCGACGCCGGGACTCGGCGCGACGCGACCCGAGCGACTCGACTTTCGCGCGATCGAGATCGACTTCGGCGATGCGCAGCAGTGGTTTCACGTCGGACGCGCATCCGTCGCGGTGCCGGGCAACGTGTTCGGTCTCGCGGCGATGGCCGACGTGCACGGCCGGTTGCCGTGGGCCGAGTTGCTCGCGCCGGCGATCGACCTCGCGGCGACCGGCATCGTGTTGAACGAGGCACAGGCCGACACCGTGCGGCTGCTCGAGGAGATCTACACGCTCGAGCCGGGCATCGCGTCGGTGTTCGCGCCGGACGGACGCCTGATCGGTGTCGGCGACCGCTACTTCGTGCCGGGACTGTCCGACCTGTTGCGGACGATCGCGACCGACGGGGTCACGGCGATCCGGACCGGTGCGATCGCCCGGGAGATCGTCGCCGATCAGCGCACGAACGGTGGGCTGCTGACCGCGCGCGACCTCGCGGACTACGAGGCCGTGCCGACGACGCCGGTCGCGGTTCGCTATCGTGGACGCGATGTCCTCGTGCCGCCGCCCCCGTCGACGGGTGGCCTGTTGATCGCCGTCGGGCTGCGGGTGATGCAGGCGTTCGACGTCGCGGCGCTCGGCCGTGGAAGCGCGGAGCACTACGCGTTGCTCGCCGAGACGATGGCGGCGATGGATCGAGCGCGGGGCGAGTGGGCCGTCGCGCGGGCCGCCGCCCCGGACGCGAGGGCCGCGGTCGATCGCCTGTTCGCGGACGACGCGTGCGCAGCCCGGGTGGACGCGGTGCGCGCCGGGACGTTGCGCGCGCGACGGGATGACCCCGCCTCACCGCGCGGCCCGGGCGAGACGACGCACGTGAGCACGCTCGACGCCGACGGCAACGCCGCGTCGATCACGAACTCGTCGGGCATCGCGAGCGGGTTCCTCCTGCCGGGCGGGCTGATCCTGAACAGCATTCTCGGCGAGGCGGACCTGCACCCGCAGGGATTCCACGTCGATCCGCCGGGCGCGCGGATCGAGACGATGATGGCGCCGACCGTCGTCTGCAACGACGGGGCGCTGGAGCTCGCGCTCGGCAGCGGCGGGAGTTCGCGGATCCGGACCGCGATGCTGCAGGTGATCTCGAACGTCCTCGACTTCGGACTGGACGTCGACGCCGCGGTCGCGGCGCCGCGACTGCACCTCGAGGGGACGCGGGTCGAGATCGAGGCCGGCTTCGACCCGGGCGCGGTCGACGCGTTCGCGGCCGCCGGGTATGCGGCCAACCGCTGGACGATTCGCAGCGCCTACTTCGGCGGTGCGCACGTCGTCGGCCGCGATGCGGAGGGTCGCTTGCACGGCGCCGGCGACGATCGTCGCGGCGGGGCGGTGGCGCACGCATGAGCGACCGCGGGGCCACGACGTTTCGGCAGCGCCTGTTCGCACGGTTCATGGCCGGCACCGACGAGCAGAGCCATGCGATGTACCGGGCGCGCAAGGAGGCGTTGTTCGGCGGTCTGCGCGGGACGATCCTCGAACTCGGTGCGGGGACCGGCGTGAACCTGCCGTTCCTCGCGAACGACGTTCGCTTCGTCGCGATCGAACCGAATCCCGCGATGCACGCGCATCTCCGCGAGCGTGCGCGAGAGACCGGCCATGCGGTCGAGATCGTCACCGAGCCGTTGGAGCGCGCGGGCATCGCCGACGGGTCGGTCGACGCGGTGATCAGTACGCTCGTCCTGTGCTCGGTGCCATCGGTCGAGGCGACGCTCCGCGAGGTCCGGCGGATCCTCCGGCCGGGCGGTCGCTTCGTCTTTCTCGAGCATGTCGTCGACCGTCCGTGGACGTTTCGCCGCGCGGTGCAGCGCGTCGCACCCTACACCCCGTGGCGCTACTTCTCCGACGGGTGCGATCCCGGCCGCGACATCGCGGGCGCGATCGAGCGGGTCGGCTTCAGCCGCGTCGCGATCGAGCACTACCGCCAAGAGGGGCCCGGCTGGGTCCTCGCGGTCAATCGCCCCCACATCGCCGGCGTCGCGACCGCGTGAGCCGACCGATCGAAGCGCGCTGTGGCAGGTCCGCGACCCGCATCGTAGGATGACCGCGATAGGAATCCGAGTCCGCATAGTGGAGGTGAACCGTGTCGATCCGAAATGCCGCCGTCCCGTTGTCCGTCGCGATGCTCCTGTGGGTCGTCGGCTGCGCCGCCTCGACGAAACACGCGGGTTCGCCGCCCGACGAGGTCGATCGCACCACACTTCCGATTCCGCTCTCGAAGTTCACCGGCACGATCGGCAAGACCTACAAGGAGTCCGAAGCCGCGTGGCAGAAGCCGGTCGCGGCACCCGCCGGAGCGCCGAACGTCATCGTGATCCTGCTCGACGACGTCGGGTTCGGGCAGACGTCGACGTTCGGCGGCCTGATCCCGACGCCGAATCTCGACAAGCTGGCCGCCGAAGGGCTGCGATACAGTCGGTTCCACACGACCGCGATCTGCGGCCCGTCCCGCGCGGCGCTGTTGACCGGTCGCAACCACCACGCGTGCGGTAGCGGGTTCTTGATGGAGTGGGCGACCGGTTTCCCCAACTACTCGACGATGATTCCGCGGACGACCGCGACGATCGGCCGCGTGCTTCAGGGCAACGGCTACGCGACGTGGTGGTTCGGCAAGAATCACAACACGCCGGATTGGGAATCGACCGTCGCCGGGCCGTTCGACCGGTGGCCGACCGGGATGGGCTTCGACTACTTCTACGGCTTCAACGCCGGCGAAACGCACCAGTACTACCCGACGCTGTTCGAGAACGTCTCGCCGGTGACACCGACCCAATCGCCGCGCGACGGCTATCACCTGATGACCGACATGACGGATCGCGCCATCGCACGGATGCGCCTGTCGAAGTCGGTCGCCCCGAACAAGCCGTTCTTCATGTATTTCGCGCCGGGCGCGATGCACGCGCCGCACCACGTGACGAAGACATGGCGCGACGAGTTCAAGGGCAAGTTCGACATGGGCTGGGATCGCTATCGCGAGATCGTGTTCCAGCGACAGCGCGACATGGGGATCGTCCCGGCGGGGACGAAGCTCACGGCGCGGCCGGAGTGGGTGCCCGCGTGGGACAGCCTCTCGGACGAGAAGAAGAAGCTCTACAACGCGTTGCAGGAGAACTTCGCCGGCTATTTCGCGTTCACCGACCACGAGGTGGGGCGGCTGCTCGATGCCGTGAAGACGCTTCCCGACGCGGACAACACGATGATCGTCTACATCGTCGGCGACAACGGCGCGTCGGCGGAGGGCGGGCCGGACGGGACGCTCAACGAGATCCGGAATCTCAACGGGCTGCCGACGTCGGTCGAAGACACGCTCGCCCATCTCGACAAACTCGGCGGACCCGAATCCGAACCGCACTACCCGATCGGGTGGGCATGGGCCGGGAACACGCCGTTTCAGTGGGTGAAGCAGGTCGCGTCGCACCTGGGCGGGACGCGTAACCCGATGGTCGTCAGCTGGCCGGCCCGGATCAAGCCGGACGGCAAGACGCGGGATGCGTTCATCCACCTCGTGGACGTCGTTCCGACGATTCTGGAGGCGGCGAAGCTGCCGGCGCCGAAGTCGGTCGACGGTATCGCTCAGAAGCCGCTCGTCGGGCGTTCGTTCCTCCCGAGCTTCACCGATCCGAACTTCGAGGGGCGAAGCGAGCAATACTTCGAGGTGTTCAGCAACCGCTCGATCTATCGCGACGGGTGGAAGGCGAACGCGCAGCACACGCGTCCGTGGCGACAGGACCTGGCGCCGGGCAATTGGGACCAGGACCGGTGGGAGCTCTACCACTTGTCGGAGGATTTCTCGGAGGCGAACGACCTCGCCGCGACGATGCCCGAGAAGCTGGCCGAGATGAAGCGGGCGTTCGACGAGGCGGCCGAGGCGCACGGCGTCTACCCGCTCGACGACCGTGGTGCCGCGCGCTTGATGTTGGCGAAACCGCCGGTGCCCGGTTCGCCCGAGGGGCGCACGACGTTCATATACGGGGCCGGCGCGACGCACATTCCCGAGACGGCGGCCCCGCCGATGAAGAACCGCTCGTGGACGTTGAGCGCGAAGGTGGTCGCGTCGGGTGCGAAGACCGAGGGTGTCGTCGTCGCGTTCGGGGGCGTGGCCGCGGGCTTCGTGCTCTACGTCGACGACGGTATTCCGGTGTTCGACTACAACTACTTCGAGGCGCATACCGCCGCGCGCGGTGCGACGACGTTGCCCGACGGCGAGGCGACGGTGACCGTCGCGTTCGACTACGACGGCGGCGGCGCGGGCAAGGGCGCGAACGTCGTGCTCTCGGTGAACGGCAAGAAGGTCGGCGAGGCGCGCATCGAGGCCACCGTCGCCGGCCGCTTCGGCGTCGACACCTTCGGCGTCGGCGAGGACAGCGCACAGCCCGTCACACCCGAATACGAACCGCCGTTCCGCTTCAACGGGACGATCAAGCGCGTGCAGATCGACGTCCGGTAACCGCAGCGCGGAGTCAGCGACAACTCGCTACAGCGAATCTGTCCCATTTCGCGTCAGATCAGCCGCAGCGACCCCTCGCTGCGGCGATCTTGTCCCGTTTCGCGTCAGATTCGCGCCAGCGAGCTCAACCACCGCCAAGCGCTTGCGGGGGCCAGGCGCGGTAGAATGGCGGCGGACCGATACGATTGGAAGGCGAGCATGGCAGATCGGTGGCGCGCATGGCGGGCGATCTCGATTGCAGCGGCGCTCCTCGTGTCGACGGGGCATGCGCAACGCGTCCTGCGGGTGCCGCTGCAGTACGCGAGTATCCAGGCTGCGGTGGACGCCGCGATGCCGTACGACACGGTGCGGGTCGCGCCCGGTGTATATCGCGAGTCCGTTCGTTGCCTCAAGGCGGTCAACGTCGTCAGCGATTTCGGGCCGTGGGTCACGACGATCATGCCGCCGACGGGCCCGGGCATCGAGGTCGGCGGGAGCGCCGCAGGCGTCGCGACGATCGACGGATTCCAGGTCGTCGGCGCCGACCTCGGCGGCATTCGCGCGTTTGGTGATGCCGTCGTGCGCAACAACGTGATCCGTCAGAACCGTTCGCCGGGTCCGGGCGGTGGTGTCGTCATCAGCGGATGGAACGTGACCGTGAAGGGGAATTGGATCGTCGGCAACGTGGCTCGGTTCGGCGGCGGCGTCGCGTGGGACGACGAGAATCCGCGGGTGATCGACAACATCGTGATGGGTAACCTCGCACTCGACGCCGGCGGCGGCCTGTACGGAGGGGTCGGCGTCGTCGAGTCGAACCAGATCCGATCCAATATCGCGGGCGGTGCCGGTGGCGGATTCGTCGTTTCGCGGTGCTGTCCGGGGTTGACGATACGCAGCAACTTGATCGTGAACAACCTCGCCGGCGGGAATGGGGGTGGGCTGATGTTCCAGCAGTCTGGCGCGATCCTCGAGGGCAACACGGTCGCTGCCAATACCGCGGTCGGGGCGGGCGGAGGCCTGTGGGTCGAGGGCGGAGCGTTCAACGCGACGAATACGATCATCTGGGGAAACCGCACGTATCAGGCTGGAACGAATCTGTTCTTGCGCGCCCAGTCGACCGGCAGGCTCAGCTACTCGGTACTCGAGTCGCACGCTGGATCGGTCGTGGTCGACGCCTCCTCGAGGTTGGTGATCGGCGTAAGTGTCACGTCGACGGATCCAGGCTTCGTCGACGCAGCCGGCGGCGACTTTCACCTCGAACCGCAATCGCCGCTTGTCGATGCGGGCGTGAGGCCGGTGCCGGCGGCTGCGGACTTCGAGGGGAACCCGCGTCGGCTCGGCGCGTCGGTCGACATCGGCGCGGACGAGGTAGGCAGCCAAGTCTACGTCGTTGGGCGCGCGACGCCCGGTGGCACCGTACGTCTACGGGCGGTCGGTCGACCGGGACAATCGGTCTGGTGGGGTGTCAGTGCCAACGCTCGACTCGCATGGGCGCCGCTGCCCGGCCATGGCGTGCTACGACTGTCGGGCCCGTATGCGGTGATCCCCCTCGGTACGATTCCGGCCCGCGGCAGGTTGGACGTCGTGATTCGCATTCCCACGACCGTTTCGGTTCCGCGCGACGTCATCACGCAGGGTCTCGTCGGCAGCGATCTTACGCGCGAAGTCGTGATCCCGATTCGGTAGCGCTCGGCTTTGCTCAGTGCGGGAAGAGCAGCGTCATGACGATGCGAAAACCGAAGCCCTCGGGGCCGTTGCGGGGTGCGTCGGCCCAGTAGCGGACGCCAGCGGTGAGTTGGATCGGTTGGTTGCCGATGTGCACCACTTGGTTGACGAACACGTTGATCGGGATCGACCAGCGATCCGACCGCCAGTCGTACGTGCTCTCGCTGTTCACGCCGATCCCGGTCGCGCTCGGGAACGTGTAGATGACGAACGGCTGCACGAACGTCGCGTTGATGCGGTCGCGGTCGCTGTCGCCGCCCACGTCCCACAAGTGGTTCGCGAGGGCACCGTAGGTCCAGTGACCCGACTGGCGTAGCGCGACACCGGTCGGCCCCAATCCCCACCGCTCGCTGCCGAGTGTCTCGTCCGTCGCCGTGGGAAACAGCACTGCGGGACCGACGCCCCAGATCCAGCCGCCGGGCCCCGGTTCCGCCGGCGACAGGAAAGCGCTCTGCAAGACGTCGCCGAGTCCGGTCTCGTCCTCGGGTTCATTGTGGTTGCTGACGACCGGCACGATCGTGCGCGAGATCAGGTTCCACTCGTCGCTGACCTCGAGCGGGATGACCGGTTGGATGTTGAGTCGATGTTGGCGGCCGCGGTCGTTCGCTCCGATGCCTCGGTCGAAGTTGTATTGCAGCGGCACGCTGATCAAGCTCGCGACAGGGTTGGCGAGCTTCTTCGCGAGATCCGACTCGTCATGGCTCGTCGGCTTCGGCTGCGGGGTCGCTACCGGCCGGTCTTCGCGATCGACGTAATAGCCGGCGTCGTGCCGGGTCGGGTTCGCGCACCCGGTCAGTGCCGTGATCAGCGCGATCGCCGTCGTCGTGACGATCGCGCCTCGCGGGCGATTCCTGGACATCGATCGAGCCTCCGCTCCCGGGTCGTTTCGTGAAATCCGCTCGGCCTGCCGCCGCGATCGTAACAGGTCTGGTATTGTCCGTGCCGTCACTTCCCGGCTGTCTGTCCAAGGAGGAACCGATGAACAAAGCGCTGCTGCACCTGTGCGTCGTGGTCGCGTCGACCGCGATTGCGTCGGCACAAGACCGGCCGAACATCCTCGTGATCTGGGGCGATGACGTCGGGATGTGGAACGTCAGTGCCTATCACCGGGGGATGATGGGAGGCTCCACGCCGAACATCGACCGAATCGCGCGCGACGGGATGATCTTCATGGATCACTATGCGCACGCGTCGTGTACGGCGGGGCGTGCGGCGTTCATCACGGGGCAGTACCCGATGCGAACCGGGTTGAGCACGGTGGGGCTGCCGGGCGCACCGCAGGGGCTGCAGGCGAAGGACCCTACCCTCGCGGAGATGCTGAAGCCGCTCGGTTACGCGACCGGGCAGTTCGGCAAGAACCACCTCGGCGACCGCGACGAGCATCTGCCGACCAGCCACGGCTTCGACGAGTTCTTCGGGATCCTCTACCACCTGAACGCCGGCGAGTATGCGGAGCAATACGACTACCCGAAGGACGATGCCGTTCGCACCCGACTCGGCCTGAAGCTCCGTGGGGTCATCCACGCACATGCGACCGAGGACGGCTCGCAACGCATCGAGGATCTCGGGACGTTCGGGCGTGAGCGCCAACGCAACCTCGACCACGAGGTGCTCGGGCACTCGAAGCGGTTCATCTCCGACGCGGTCGGTGCCAAGAAGCCGTTCTTCGTCTGGCACAACACGACGCGAATGCACTACCGGACGAACCTCGACAAGAAGTACGTGGGGAAGAGCGGCTACGGGATCTACGCCGACGGGATGATGGAACTCGACGACGACGTGGGGGAGTTGCTCGATCTGATCGAGTCGCTGGGCGTGGCGGACAACACGATCGTGATGTTCTCGACGGACAACGGCGCCGCGTCGAACTCGTGGCCCGACGGCGGCAATCACCCGTTCCATGGCGAGAAGGGGGTCGGCGGCTGGGAGGGTGGCTTCCGGGTGCCGATGCTCGTGAAGTGGAAGGGGCACATTCCCGCCGGAGTGAGCACCGGCGAGTTCATGTGTATGGAGGATTGGGTGCCGACGCTGATGTCGTGGGTCGGACAACCGGACCTCAAGGAGCGGCTCCTCGCCGGAGCGACGATCGGCGGCCGCGACTATCGCGTGCATCTCGACGGCTACGATCAGAGCGATTTGCTGCTGAAACGCGGCAAGTCGAAGCGCAAGGAGTTCTACTACTTCACCGAGACGACGTTTCACGGGATGCGATACGGCGACTGGAAGTTGCTCTTCCGCGACCAGAAGCACTGGTTCCGTTCGCCGCAACTCCCACTCTCTTCGCCGATCATCACGAACCTGAAGCTCGATCCGTTCGAACGCTTCCACGAGGCGCGCGGCTACGATGAGTGGGCGGAGAACCGGAGCTGGATCCTCGGGCCTGCGGGCAAGCAGATCGCGAGTTTCGTGAAGACGTTCGAGGCGTTCCCGCCGAGCCAGGCGAGCATGTCCGTACAGGTCGGGGACATTTCCGAGCGCATCAACTCACGGAGCCACTCGCGCTGATTCGTCGGCGTTGGAGCGCTAACGGCGAGTGCGCGGGGTGCCGCTCATCTTGCGATAGCGGTCGCGCATTTCAAGCAGCGCCGCGACGAGGTCCCGGTCACGCGTCGAGAAGCCGTACTCGGTCGAGTCGCCGGAGAAAATCGGAATGGAGAACACCGCTTCTTCGGTGTCGATCATCCAGAAGTAGACCGGCAACGGCTTCGACACGGTCGCGTCGACCTTCGCGCTTGCGCCGCGATACACCTCGTTGGCGACCTGCTCGTGTCGCTTCAGGCAGAGCTGGAGAATCTGCTCCTGGGTCAGCTCTTCGACGGTGCGCGCGTCGTCGGCGTCCTCCAGGAGGCGCGAAAGTGCGGCCGTGACGTGCTCCCCTGCGCTCCTGAAGTCCTTGTGGTCGGCCTGCTCGCGGAGGACCTCCTCGCGCCGCTTCTTGTCGTAGAACATCACGTCGACTTCGACTTGCTCTTGCAACTTGCGCCGAATGACCTGTTCGATCTCGAACCACGCCTGCTGATTGGACACCAAGCCGTAGGCGGGCAAGTCGCAGAACACGTCGATGCGTTGTCTGGCGCGAGCCAACAGGCTCGCGATGTCGGTACTGAAGTTCGGGAACTGACGGAGGTAGCGAGTCGACAGTGAGCTCGTGATCGTCTGGAGGTCCCGCGCCTGCTGTTGGGCATGTCGGAGCTGCGCCCACGCGAATACGAGGGCAACGACGGTCGCGACTGCCGCAACGACGGTGATGATGTGCATCACATCCACGTGGAATCTCCCTCTCAGCTTCCGATCGACCGGGGCGAATCAGCGTTGACGGTAGTCAAGGCCACGGGTCGCGTCAACCGCAGCGGGGCCGGACGAGTCAGGTTCGGTCGAGCGCCAGCCACGCGGCGCCGAGGTGGTCGACGACGTCCGAGGCCGTCGTCGCGAGGACGCCGTGTTCGGTCGCGGCGAGATCGCCGGCCAGGCCGTGGACGTGCACGCCGAGGACGGCCGCGTCGAAGGGGGCGAGCCCTTGCCCGAGGAGCGCCGCGATCACGCCGGTGAGCACGTCGCCGGTGCCGCCGGTCGCGAGTGCCGGGCCGCCGGTGTCGTTTGCGAATGCGCGGGTGCCGTCGCTGACGATCGTGCCGGCACCCTTGAGCACGACGACGGCGCCGAAGCGCGTCGCGGCCTCGTCGGCGGTCGCGCGGCGATCGCGCCCGACGTCGTCGGTTGAGCGGTCGAGGAGGCGCGCCATCTCGCCGGCGTGGGGCGTGAGCACGAGCGGTGCGGCGCAGGCGCGCGTGTCGAGGCCGAACAACGCGTCGGCGTCGAGAACGGTCGGGCACGAGATCGCCCCGATCAGCGACGCGACGAACGCCCGGGTCTGCGGCGCACGTCCGAGCCCCGGTCCGATCGCGACGGCATCGACGCCGGCGGCGAACGCGGCGGCTGCCTCGTGCGCGTCGGGCCCGAGTGCCGTCGCGCCGCGCGCCCCGAGCGGTAGCGTCATCGCGTCGTCGAGCTTCGCGGCGACGATCGGCTCGACCCCGTCGGCCACCCCGACCGTGACGAGGCCGGCGCCGCCGCGGAGCGCGCCGCGTGCCGCGAGTGCCGCCGCCCCGATCATGCCGCGTTGTCCGGCGATCACGAACACGCGCCCCGCATTCCCCTTGTGCGCGGTGTCGGATCGGTGCGGAATCAGCGTGCGGGGGTCCATCGGGCCGAGTCTACCGCCGCGGCTCACCCCGCGGAAGGACGTTGCCCGCGAACCGCTCCGCGGCTACGCTCGTTGATCCGGCTGTCACCCAGCCCCGTTCCCGCCGTGCAGGAGTCGTTGCCCGTGCCACTGTCGATCGAGACGAAGATCCGCCTCGTGATCCTGAAGGGCTTCCTGCTGATCTGGTTCTTCGTCGGGATCGTGATCGCCGCGTTCGCCGCGATCTTCTTCGACCTGCCGGTCGCGTTCGCGCTCGGCAGCGCCCTCGGCGCGCTCGTCGCCGGCTGGGTGACGTGGCTCACGGTGAAGAGCCGGATCCGGATGGCCCAGCGCGAGATGCGCCGCGACGGTTACAGGTAGGCGCGAGCCGCGTACTGCTGCACCATTCGCTGCGTGTTGAAGAACGATCCGTTGAGCGCGATCGCGTTGCGCATCACGCCGATGAAGTCGTCGCGCGCGTCGTAGAACATCGGCAGGATCTTCTGCTCGAGCTTGTCGTAGAGCGAGGCCGCGTCCTCCGCGGCACCGCGCGGCTGATCGTCTTCGCCGATCGACCAGCCGGTGACGTGCTCGATGTGCCCCTCGATCCACCAGCCGTCGAGGATGCTCAGGCTGGGCACACCGTTGAGCGCCGACTTCATCCCGCTCGTGCCGGATGCCTCGTTCGGCGGCATCGGCGTGTTGAGCCAGATGTCGGCGCCGCCGGTGATGATGCGCCCGGCCTCGACCCCGTAGTTCGGCACGTAGGCGACGCGCACGTCGTCGCCGAGCACGCGCGCCGCGTCGAACACGCGGCGGATGAGCGCTTGGCCCGGCTGGTCCGCCGGGTGCGCCTTGCCGGCGTAGACGACCTGCACCGGGTGTTTGCGGGCGATCGCGCGCAACCGTTCGAGGTCGGCGAACAGCAGGTCGGCCCGTTTGTAGGTCGCGGCGCGGCGCGCGAACCCGATCGTGAACGCCTCCGGGTCGAACGCTTGGCCGGTCGATTCGCGGACCAACTCGATCAGGTCGCGCTTGGCTCCCTCGTGCGCCGCCCACACGGCGTCGCGGGGGAGCTGGATCGCGCGTCGCAGCGAGAAGTTGTCCTCTCGCCAGCCGGGAATGTGCGCGTCGAACAGCTCGGCGAAGCTCGGCGTCGCCCAGGTCCCGGCGTGGATCCCGTTCGTGATCGCGTCGATCCCGTAGCCGGCGAACATCTCGCGCGAAACCTCGCCGTGTTTCTTCGCGACGCCGTTGACGTAGGAGCTCAGGTTGAGCGCGAGGTAGGTCATGTTCAGCGACGCGCCCGCGCGGCGCAGCTGCTGCAGGTCGGCGCCCGTGCCCTCCTTGCGGAAGAGCCGGTCGACGACGTCGACGAGGAACTCGTCGTCGCGATCGAGCCCGCGCGGGCGCGGGCCGAGCACGTCCCGGGTCATCTCGAGCGAGAACTCGTCGTGTCCCGCCGGCACCGGCGTGTGCGTCGTGAACACGCACTGCTCGCGAACGGCCGCGATGTCCTCGCCCGTCACCGCGGTGCGATCTTCGGCGCGGGCGCTGCGGTCGAGGAGTTCGAGCGTCAGCAACGCGGCGTGCCCCTCGTTCATGTGGTAGCGCGCGACGTCGATGCCGAGCGCCTCGAGGATGCGGACGCCGCCGATCCCGAGCACGGCCTCCTGCCGGAGCCGGTAGCGGTTGTCGCCGCCGTAGAGCGAGCCGCTCAGGTGACGGTCGTGCTCGTCGTTCTCGGGCAGGTCGGTGTCGAGGAAGTAGACCGGGACGACGTGGCCGCCGACCCCGCGCGCGTCGTAGCGCCACGCGCGGATGTGCACGGTGCGCTCCTCGAGCGTGATCGTCGCGCGTGTCGGTTCCTCGGCGAGCAACTCGGCCACCGGCCACTCGATCGGTGCGGCGTGCTGTGTGCCGTCGGCGTCGAGTTGCTGGCGAAAATAGCCGCGACGGTGCAGCAGCGTGACGGCGACCATCGGCACGCCGATGTCGGCCGCGGAGCGGATCGTGTCGCCGGCGAGGACGCCGAGTCCGCCGCTGTAGGTCGGGATCGCCGCGTCGAGGGCGATCTCCATCGTGAAGTATGCGATGCGAGGCGTGCTCACGGTGTGCTTCCCGGGGGTCTCGACAGGCGGTTGCAAGCGGTCCGGATAGTCCGGATCGTCGGTCGTTGGAAGAGGCTACCCGATCGGCGGCCGGGATCGAGCGGCAATCCGGTTCGATCGGGTGGCGTCGGTGGGAAGGCTCCGCTACGATCGCGCCCGGCCAACGAGAGGAGTGCCGAGCGATGCCCGCCCCGTGGACCGACGAGTTGGATTTCGCGCTGGACGTGGCGCGCCGCGCCGGTGCCGTCACGCTCCGTTGGTTCGGCACCGACCTCACGGTCGAGACGAAGGCGGACGCGTCGCCGGTCTCGATCGCGGACCGAGAGGCCGAGCGGACGATCCGTGACGCGATCGCCGAGCACTACCCCGACGACGCGATCCTCGGGGAGGAATACGGCGAGGCGTCCGGCAGCGGCAGCGGCCGCCGCTGGATCGTCGACCCGATCGACGGGACGCAGTCGTTCGTCCGCGGCGTGCCGTTGTACGGAACGTTGGTCGCGCTCGAGGCCGACGGTGACGTCGTCGTGGGCGTCGCGCACTTTCCGGCGCTCGACGAGACGCTCGCCGCCGCGCGCGGTGCGGGCTGTCGACACAACGGCCGACCCGCACGCGTCTCCTCGTGCGACGTGCTCGGCGACTCGCTGATCTGCTACACCGATCACATGCTGTTCGAGCGCGCCGGTCATGCCGACGCCTGGGAGCGGGTCGTCGCGGCGACCGGCCTCACGCGCGGCTGGTCGGATTGCTACGGCTACGCGCTCGTCGCGACCGGGCGGGCCGACGCGATGATCGACCCGATCATGGCTCCGTGGGATTGCGCGGCGCTCGCTCCGATCGTCGAGGAGGCGGGCGGCCGCTACACCGACTTCGGTGGGGCGGCGACGATCTACGGTGGCAACGCGATCGCGACGAACGGACGCGTGCACGGTGCGCTGCTCGCGATCGTCGGTGGGGGGTGCGCGGTCTCGGATTGATCCACTGGACCGTTCGGCGCGAGGTTCTCTACAATCGAATTGGACGCGGGCAGGGGCGTCCGGGGACATCACGAGGGTAGAGGAGAGCGCATCGTGGCCGACCGTGCACTGTCGTACAGAGGGGCATCGGCGCACAGCGGGGTATTGGGAATCGTGCTCGCGATCTGGCTCGCGAGTTCGGTCGATGGCGTGACGGCGCAGGCGCGCCACCGGATCGTCCGCAATGGCGGCGCGTTCGCACTCGAGGAAATCGCGACCCAACGATCGCGGCCGTTCGAGATGTGGGTCGTCCGGCTCGCGAACGCCGCGTTCGATTCGGCGTTCACCGACGAGGTGATCGCGAACCTCGACGACTACAAGCGCTACGGACTGAACACGATCGTCGTCGGCCTGCAAGGTGGCAACATCGGCGCCGGAACGTATCCGCGCGTGTTCAACACCGACGGCACGATCGACACGTCGAGTCCCGTCTGGGCGAACATGCTTCGCCTGCTCGACGAGACCGATCGCCGCGGCATGGTCCTGTGCGCGCAGGTCTGGTATTTCCGCCGCGACGAGAACGTGCCGACCGACGCCGCCGCGCTGATCGCGACGCGCAATGCCGCGCAGTGGTTCCTGAACACCGGCTACGAGCATTACGTCTACGACATCGCGAACGAGTTCCTGCACGGCGCCTACAGCGGTCGGCCGCTCTTCACGACGCTCGGCGGCGCGCTGCAACTGATCGACGCGATTCGCGCGGTCGAGCCCGGCGCACTGATCGGGATCAGCCCGCCCACACGGTGCTTCGCGCCGTCGGGCACGCTGACGAGTCCGACGCGGCCGATCGACGTCGACTACATCATCGCGCACAACGCCGTGCAGGATCCGGCGAATTCCGGTGCGTATCACCTGTCGACGAAGCCGACCAACCCGAGCAACTACCCCTACGTGAACAACGAGTTCTGGTCGCAGATTCCGTATGAGCGCACGCTGCGCACGAACCCGCGGACCAACGCGCAGGACTACGGCCACTTCAGTCCGTCGAACGCGTCGAACTACCTCGCAGACCTACAGAAGCTCGTCGGCTACGGCGGCACCGGCAACGTGCACGCGCGGCACCTGCAATACGTCGCACCGGGTGCCTCGCGCCCGGTCGCGGTCATCGGTCCGTCCGGCACGCAGCCCGAAGCGTCGCCGGGTGCCGGGGAACCGTCGCTGCACTGGGTGTTCCGCGGCATCGCGCAAATCCGCGGTTTCGGACCGCTTCCGAACGCGATCGATTTCAACGCGGATTACGCGCCCGGGATCGAGACCGACCTCGGGGGCACATGGTCGACGAGCGGCGGCTACTTCCGCCAGAGCGACGCGAATGCGACGGCTGCGTTTGCGCGACTCGTCGCCGACGACGGCGACGTCGAGGTGTCCGTGGACTGCGGCTTCGAGTCGGTGCCCGGGCCGAACGGCGCCGTCGGCTTCCAGCTCGGCGACGCGTCGCCGGCCGGGCCCGCATGGCGCCTGCGCGCATACGCCGACCGCGTCGTGCTCGACCGCCTGGGCGTGGCGTTCACGCCGCAGACGGTGTTCCGCGGCAAGCTCTTTCAGGACGCCTACTCGTTGTGTCTCTGCGACGGTCGCGTCCAGGTCCGTGTCGGCGGCTCGGTCGTCATCGACGAAGCCGACGACGGTGCGATCAGCGGCCGCAACGTCTTGCTGCTCACGGAATCGGTGGCGGGGCGGTTCGACAACGTGCGGATCACGCCGATGCGTGTCACCGACTTCGAGGGCCCGACGACCGGGCCGTGGATGCCGCTCCCGGCTGCTACGTGGGACATCCAGTCGCACGGCAGCGATCGTGCGTGGCGCGCGTCGGTCGGCACCGGCGATGCGCGGGCGCACCTCGGCGAGCGTATCGAGGATCTGCGCCTCGCGTTCACCGCGGACCTGAGCGGATCGGGCCGGGTCGACGTGTTCTTCCGATCGACGGACGCGACGACGTCGACGCTCGACGGCTATCGGGTCGGCGTGCGAAGCGATGGTACGGTCACGCTCGAACGTCGTGACACGTCGGGGGCGAGCGTGCTCGCGACCGCGAGCGCGACCGGTGTGAACCCGGCGGCGGTCGCGATCGACGTGACGGTCGAGGGCGGACGCGTCGTCGCGCGCATCGACGGCGCGGTCGTCGTCGATGTGGTCGACTCGGTGCCGCTCGACCGCGGCGACGTCGTACTCGTCGCGCCGCCCGGGACGACGTGGTTCGACGACGTCGATCTGCGTGTCGGGCCGAGCCGGTTGCCGATCGCGCGGATCACGGCGCCGCCCGGCCCGCCGATTCAGCGGGACTTTGCGCTGGAGGTCGGCGACCCGGACGGGATCCTCGACGTCGCGTCGTTCGAGTTCGCGGCGGACGGCGGCGGTGGCTTCGTCGACGTGACGTGGTGGCTGCTGCCCTGGTTCGCGGTCTTCCGCAACTCGTTCACCCCCGACGGGCGGAGCCTGCTCTTCGAGTTGAACGTGCCGGCGCCGGTGTCCGGCGTGGACTGGATGCTGCGCCTGCGCACGACCGACCGCGCCGGCAACCAGACCACGACCTACCACCGCATCCGCGTCCCGTAGGAGCGTCGGGCAGTGGTCCCTGTCCTCGCCTCGAAAGAGGCACGGTATTCTGCGGGGTTCGGAACGACATGCGCTAGAGCACGTACGATCCGTGGAGCGAGCGGGCCGCCGGGAACGACGCCACGGCCCCGGCCACGCTCATGGCCGTTCGAACGGATACACGACGCTCCAGTCGCGCTTCATGTCCACGACCGTCCAGCCGTTCCGGTCGGCCTCGTCCAGCGCCTTGTCGAGCTTTCCGATGTGCGATGTGCGATCGTAGGCCCACTCGCGCTCGGCGTCGGTGTGGTGGATGATCACCGACAGGCGCGCACCTCGGCCGGCGGCGGTCCACTGCAGCATCTGGAGGTCGCCGTCGGAGTTGCCGAACGCGGCGATCGGCCGGCGCCCGATGAACTTGTTGATCGCGACCGGTTTGCCCTCCTTGTCGTCGATGAAATCGATCGTGGGCTTGCGAACGAGCACCGGACCGTCCGCGCGCATCTCGAAGACGGTCTCGATCGTACTGCCGACGACTTGCTCCGGCGGAATGCCGTAGACGCGCTCGGTCCACGGGCGCATGAACTCGACGCCGCCGCCCGACACGATGTAGGTCTTGAACCCGTGGGCGCGCAGATACGCGAGGAGCTCGAGCATCGGCTGGTAGACGATGTCGTTGTACGGCCTCCCGAAGCGCGGATGGCGCGCGGTCTTCATCCAGTCGCGCGCGATCGCCTCGAACTCGGCGGTGGTCAGGTTCGCGTGTGACGCCATGATCAGCTGCAGGAGACCCTTCTTGCCGCTCTTGGCGAGCGTCGCGCGATCGCCCTCGAGCACGGCCTTGAAGGGTTGTGTCGTCTTCCACTCCGGGTGTTCGGGTGCGAGCGCCTTGATCCGGTCGATCGCGAACTGCAGCTGGAAGTAAAGCGGCTGCTCGGACCAGAGCGTGCCGTCGTTGTCGAACGTCGCGATACGTGCGGCCGGCGGCACGAAGTCGGGACCGTCGGCGTCGGTGACGCGCGCGACGAAGTCGACGATCGCGCGCTTCGAGGGACCGTCGTTCCACGACGGCAGGTCGTTGCCGCCGCCGCCGGTGCGACCGGTCGCGCAGGCGGGGACGAGCAGGATCAGGACGAGGGTGAGCAGACGTGGCATGGGTGACTCCGTTTCGTAGTCGCTTCGGGGCGGCTCGACGATACCCGACCGATCGAGTGAGGCCAAGGCGCTCACGCGCCGGGCAGCAGCGCGTCGGTCCGATCGGTGACGAGGCGGCGGGCGGCGGGGAGGATCGCGCGAATCGCGTCAGCCGGGCCGAGGTCCGTGCCCGCGCGGCGACCGATCGCGATCAGGCGCGGGACGAGCGTTCGGTCGTCGGCGTAGTCGCGCAGGAACTCGAGTTCGTTGAACCGGCGGTGCAACCGGGCGAGGGCGTCCTTCGGGACGCCGGGCACGAGCCGTGCCGCGCGATCGGCGAGCGCGTCGGCGTCGAGCGACCGCGACGCGGCGTAGAACCGCTCGATCGCGCCCGGTGTCGCGCGGATCAGCGTGTCGTCCAGCAGCAGTTCGACGAGCACGTGCGCGGCGAAGCTCGCCCGATAGCGTGGATCCGGCGCGCGCGCGGCCCGCAGGTCCCGCGCGATCGTCGCGCACGCGCCGCGGAACGCGTCGCTCGCGTGGAAGACCACGTCGTCGTCGATGTGGGCGGCGATCCCGACGGCGATCTCCGTGTCGATCGCGTCGCGCGCGGCGTCGACGTCGATGCGCGTTCGCCGACGGATCCGCGGGCCGCCGCACGCGGCGAGCCAGTCGGGCAGGCAGCAGCCGGCGAGGCGCCACGGCCGGTCGAGCGCGGCGCGTGCATGAGCGAAGTAGTTCACGTCGCCATGATACGAAACCGCTGGCCTGACGCGTCGGGCCGGGTAGACTCGACCGCGGAGGTCCCCGCGTGCCCCGAATTGCCCTCGCCATCCTCGTCCTGATGATTGCGTCCGCTGCCGTCGGGCAGGAGACCGGCCGCGTGGAGATCGATTTCGTCACGCAGAGCGGACGGCCATGGGTCGTGACCGGTACGGTGCACATCTCCGGTCGTGACGTGCAGGTCACGCGCGGGCGGGCGGTGCTCGACGGCGTGCCGGTCGGCGAGTCGGTCGCCGCGCTGGCGACCGGACCCCTGTGGGTGTGCGCGACGGGGATCGAGGGGCCGGATCGCGCGGGCGCGACAGTGCGGCGACGTGTCGTCAAGTACTTGCAGCGTCCGTTCCTCGATGTGCGACTGCTCGACACGAACGGCACGCCGCTCGTCGATGGCGACACGGTCGTCGTGCAGCGCATCGTTCGCGAGGACGGTCGTCGTGCGCGGGGCGCTCGCGATCGGCTGCCGGTCGCCGGGGGCGGACGTGTCGCGTTCGCGATCGCACCGCACTGGCGGTTGCTCGCGCTTCGCTTCGTCGCGATGCGCAACGGCCGGGCGATCGGTGCCGCCGAGGTCGCGATCGACCGGCCGCTCACGAACGAGGTGCACGCACTGGACGACGTGCGCCTCGGCGCCGCGACGTGTCTTGCGCGGGGTCGCTTGACCGGCGGCGTGTTGCCGCTGCGCCATCCGGCCTGGGTGGAGTTGCACCCGACGGGTACCGACGAGGTCGAGCTGCGCAAGCGCCAGGACGAGGCGATCCCGCCGTTCGTATGCGTCAGTTGGAATCCCCACCTCGTTCGGCGCGGGGCGTATGGAGCGCCGGTCGACCGCGAGGGCCGGTTCGCGATCTGGGGGATTCCGACCGACGCGCCGTTCGAGCTTCGCGCGTGCAGTCGCGGGTTTCCGCCGGTCGCGCGGCGCGCGAAGGCCGGGGCGGTCGTGGACCTGCCCGTCGAGTGCCACGCCGTCGTGCGCGGAACGATCACGCCGCCGAAGGGGATCCCGGCCGAGCGGTTCATCGTGCTCGCGTTCTTCCAAGGCGTTCGCGTCGACGTCGGACATGTGCGTGCCGACGGGCGTTATGTGTGCGATCGACTCCCGGTCGGCGCGCCCGTGCTGCTCCGCGTCGAGTTGCAGACCGGTCCCGGGCAGGACGCGTTCGTCGCCGAGTGGCCCGTGACGCCGGCGTCGAGACCGACCGTGGGCATCGACTTCGACCTCCGCGGTCGCGTCCCGACGCGTGAAGTCCGGGTCATCGACGAGGCGGGTGCCCCGATCGCCGGTGCCCTGGTGAGCGGCGTCGGGTGGATGACCGAGACCGACGACCGAGGCGTCGCGGTCATTCCGGTCGTCGCGGCCGGCGATGTCTCCGTGTCGCACGACGGGTTCGTCGGTGCGCGGTTTCCGAAGGGGCTCCCGATCGACGTCGAGGTGCGCCTGGAACACACACCCCGTCGCTGACTCGGCCACGAGGCAGAGGAACCGTGCTCATCCCCGATGGCACGGTTCCTCCGCGTGGCGATCAGCGTCCGCTGAGGCCGGACTCGATCTGCTTCTGCACCTTCTCGAGGTTGAACGAGCCGGGCGTCTGGCTCGGCGGGTAGTCCACCATCGACTTCAGGAAGTTCGCGGCGACCTGCTGCATCGGTGCGAGCACGAACGCGCGCGACAGGAACCAGTCGTTGTAGACCGTCGCGTTGTGCTGCGCGCGCTCGAACGGATCGCGCCGGAGGTTGAACAGGAGCGGCACGCGCAGCTCGGTGAACGGCTCGCGCCACACCTCGAACGCCTGGCCGCGGTTCTCGAGGAACACGGCCTTCCACGCGTCGTAGCGCATCGCGACGACCTGGCCGTCGTCGTTGACGTAGATGAACTTCTTGCGCGGCGACTCCTTCGACTTGCCGGTGAGGTAGTCGACCATGTTGTAGCCGTCGATGTAGTTGCGGTACTTGCGACCGTTCAGCTCGACGCCGTCACGCAGCTTCTTCGTCATGGCCGGGTCGCCACCGATCGCGGCGAACGTCGGAAGCCAATCCTCGTGCGACACGATGCCGTTGAGCGTCGTGCCCGCCTTGAACTGCCCGGGCCAGCGGATGAACGCGGGCACGCGGTAGGCGCCTTCCCAGTTCGAGTTCTTCTCGCTGCGGAACGGCGTCGTGCCGGCGTCCGGCCACGTGTTGTAGTGCGGGCCGTTGTCGGTCGAGTAGAAGACCACGGTATTGTCGGCGATGCCGAGCTCGTCGAGGAGCTTGAGCAGCTCGCCGACGTGCAGGTCGTGCTCGACCATGCCGTCGTGATACTCGTCACCGTCGGGGCCGGAGATGCCCTTGTGCTCCTTCTTCACGTGCGTGCGGAAGTGCATGCGCGTGCCGTTCCACCAGCAGAAGAATGGCTTGCCGGCGGCGTTCTGGCGCTTGATGAAGTCCTTCGCCGCGGCGACGGTCTCGTCATCGACCGTCTCCATCCGCTTCTTCGACAGCGGGCCGGTATCCTCGATCTGCTGCTGCTCGCCGCCCGATGCCTTGCACTTCAGGACGCCGCGCGGGCCGTAGGCTTCGCGGAACTTCTTGCCGTTCGGCAGCACCATGTCGCCGGGATAGTCGCGGTTCTCCGGCTCTTCCTCGGCGTTCAAGTGGTAGAGGTTGCCGAAGAACTCGTCGAACCCGTGCATCGTCGGCAGGTGCTCGTCGCGGTCCCCCTGGTGGTTCTTGCCGAACTGGCCGGTCGCGTAGCCGAGACTCTTCATCACGGTCGCGATCGTGACGTCGGTCTTCTGCCAGCCTTCCTTCGCGCTCGGCAGGCCGACCTTCGTCATCCCCGTGCGCACCGGCACGTTGCCGCCGAGGAACGCCGCGCGACCCGCGGTGCAGCTCTGCTGCCCGTAGTAGTCGGTGAAGGCGATGCCCTCCTTCGCGATGCGATCGATGTTCGGCGTCCGATAGCCCATCATGCCGCGGTTGTTGTGGCTGATGTTCGAGATGCCGATGTCGTCGCCCCAGATCACGAGGATGTTGGGCTTCTTGCCCTCCTGAGCGTTCGCGCTACCCGCGGCGAACGCGAGCAGGCCGACCGCGAACAGGGCGAGAAGGGACGTTGGGCGTTGCATGATGCCTCCTTCGGGAATCGAGACGTGACAAGAGCGTCCGGTGGTGCCGGACGACGTTCTACCGTTGGACGGATAGGATACCCGGGTCGACAATGACAAGGCGGAGCCGGCGCAGACGGAGAATCTTGACGGGTCGTCTGCGGGAAGAGACAACGAGACGTCGGTCGATTGCCGACTCCGCCGCGCCGAGCCGGCGGCGTGCGCGTCCTTCTTGCCCGGGATTCGACATGCGGATCGCATCAACGCGGTGATTCACGGTTCGGCGTGGCGAGAGCGACGACGACTTCCGGTGGCGTGGCGGATATCGGGGCGATGCAGCCCGGGCAGTGGGAGTTGCGCGCGAGTCACGAGGGCGGGGGCGAGCAGCGCGTGCCGGTGATGATCGGATCGGGTCCGAACGGCACGACGACGCTTCACATCGAATAATGTCCCTCAACGCTGCCAACTTAGCGTTTGAAGGGCTTCAAACGGGGAAATGGCAGCGTTGAGGGACAAATTCGGATCTCAATCCTCCGGGCGTTCGCCGCCGGGGGCCATCTTGACGAGCTTCGGGTCGAAGCGCGCGAGCGGTTCGACGAGGTCGGTCTGCGCGGCCATCACGGTCTCGATGTCCTTGTAGGCCCACGGGACCTCGTCGAGGCCGGCCGACATCAGCGTCACGCCGCGCTCGTCGAGGAGCTTCTGCACCTCGGGCCACTTGAACTTCTTCTTCGCGGCCGTGCGGCTCATCAGTCGACCGGCGCCGTGCGCGGCCGACTCGAGCGACTCGGCGTTTCCCTTGCCGCGCACGATGAACGCCGGACTCGCCATCGAGCCGGGGATGATCCCGAGCACGCCGTCGCCGGCCGGCGTCGCGCCCTTTCGGTGCACGATCACCTCCTCGCCGTCGTGAACTTCCTTCCATGCGTAGTTGTGGTGGTTCTCGACGTCGAGCAGGACCTCGACCCCGAGGTGCTCGGCGATGTGCCGGTGGATGCACGCGTGGTTCGCCGCCGCGTACTCGCCCATCAACTCCATCGCCGCCCAGTACTCCTGCCCGGCCGACGAATCGAGGTCGAGCCACGCGAGGTGCTTCAGCTCCTGCGGCAACTCCGGACGCTTCTTCATCGCGAGCTTCGAGAAGTAGGCGGCGACGTTGGCGCCGGCACCGCGGCTTCCGCTGTGCGACAGCAACGCGAGCCAGCGCCCCGGCGCGATGCCGGCCGCCTCGTTCAACACCTCGAGGATGCCGAACTCGACGAAGTGGTTTCCGCTTCCGCTCGAGCCGAGCTGCTTCCACGCGCGGTCCTTCATCTGCGCCGTGGGGAGGCTGACCTCCCAGTCGCGGTCCATCACCGGATGCTGGCGACGGCGCTTGAAGCCCGCCCCGATTCCGAACCGCGTCTCGGCGCTGATCGCCTTCTTCAGACGGTCGGTGTCGTCGTCGAGTGCGGTCGTCGGCAGGTCGAGCACCGTCATCTTCATCCGGCACGCGATGTCGACGCCGACCGCGTACGGAATCACCGCGTTCTTCGTCGCGAGCACCCCGCCGATCGGCAGGCCGTAGCCCAAGTGCGCATCGGGCATCAGCGCCCCGCGCACCGCGACCGGCAGCCGGCACGCGTTTTCCATCTGGCGGACCGACTGCGCTTCGAGGTCCGTTCCCCACTGGCGCCACGGCGCCGATTCACTACGCGTCGTGTTCATCGGTCTATTCCTTTCCTGGTGATGCGGCTTTCACGGTGATCCGGGTCGCGCCGTCGTCGTCTTCGACGTCGAAATCGACCGGCAGGAAGTCGCGGATCACGGTCATGTTCGTCTTCGTGTGTTTCGAGAGTGGGCCGGTGCGGAACGCGCCACCACCGGCGAGTGCGAGGGGAATCAGCAGCTGGTCGGCGAGGCGTCGGCCCACCGGCGCACCGGCCGCGAGATAGCTCCGCACGTCGCGGACGAGTCGGCCCGCGACGGCTTCGGCGCGCACGCCGCGCTCGCCGAATGCGCTGAACACCTCGGTCACGTGTTCGTGCTCGAGCGTGCAGACGATCGCGTTGCCGATCCCGACGGCGTTGACCTCGTCGACGCGTCCTTCGTCGGCGCGGAGGTCGAGGCCGTCGACGAGCGCGCGCAACTCGCGGCTGCCGACGCTCGGCGGCAGGCCGGCGATCAGCACGCGCGCCTCGCGGCGCACCCGCGCCCCGGCGTCGAGCAACTCGAATCCGTCGAGCGACGCCGCCGGCTTCACGTGCACCTGCACGCGTCCGCCGCCGGCGACCATGAACCCCGGCCGCTCGAGCACCGCATGGACCTCGGGGCCCTGGCGGTTCACGCAGCCGAGGAACGCACGCTCGAAGAACTCGAACGGCGGCGCCATCGGGTTGTGGGTGCCGCCGACGACCGTGATCGTCGACGGCGCCGACGCGGTCAGCAGGGGCGGCAATACGGTCTGCGCGACGAGCAGCGCACTGCCGCCCGAGCCGATCGCGAACTCGTAGGTGCCGGGGCGCACGTCGCCGGGCGCGAACGTGACCCGGCGCGAGCCGAGGGACGCACCCTCGACTCGCGCACCGCTGATCACCCGCGCCGCCTCGACGGCGGTGAGGTGCTGCCGGAGCAAGCCCGGCTTCTTGCGACCCGCCCGGATGTTCTCGATGACGATGGGCGTTCGGGTCGCGACGGACAGCGCGAGCGACGTGCGAAGCACCTGTCCTCCGCCTTCGCCGCGGGATCCGTCGATCGTCAACATTGGTCTCGTTCCTTCCGGTCTCGTTTCGTTCGACCCCAGCAAAGCGCACCGCGTGCCGAACCGGCAGCGAAACTCGTGAAAGGCCGCGAAAACGCTCAAAACGGCCAGGATCGGTATCGATCGCGGTCGGAGGGTCGGCGGACGGCGAGTCGTCGCGAGGTCGGGGCTATCCTGTGTTATAAGATTCTATCCAACAGGAGGGATCCAATGACGCGGAAGACGGTCGCGATCGGGCTGCTCGGGATCGCGCTCGACACCGGTTCGCGCGGTGCGCGGTGGGAGAAGTGGCGCCCGACGCTGTCGCTCTGTCAGCAGTCCGACCTGGTCGTCGATCGGCTCGAGCTCCTCGCCGGGCCGCGCTACCACCGGCTCGCCGACACGATCGTCGGCGACATCGCCCACGTCTCCCCGGAGACCGAGGTCCGCGTCCACCCGGTCGACTTCGCCGACCCGTGGGACTTCGAGGAGGTCTACGGCACGTTGCACGCGTTCGCGCGCGGCTACGCGTTCGACCCCGAGCGCGAGGACTACCTCGTGCACATCACGACCGGCACGCACGTCGCGCAGATCTGCCTCTTCCTGCTCACCGAGTCGCGCTACCTGCCCGGTCGGCTGATCCAGACGTCGCCGCCGGGGCGCCACGAGCGAGACGGCGTCGGTCACTACCAGGTGATCGACCTCGACATCTCGCGCTACGACCGGATCGCGCAGCGCCACGCCGAGGAGCACGCCGAGGGGCAGTCGTTCCTGAAGGCCGGCATCGATACGCGGAGCACCCGCTTCAACGCGATGATGGAGCGGATCGAGCGGGTCGCGCTCGCGTCGCCGGCGCCGATCCTGCTCACCGGCCCGACCGGTGCCGGCAAGACCGCACTCGCGCGGCGGATCTACGAGCTGAAGCGCGACCGTCGCCACGTCGACGGCGCGTTCGTCGAGGTCAACTGTGCGACGCTGCGGGGCGACGGCGCAATGTCGGCACTGTTCGGGCACGAGAAGGGCGCGTTCACCGGCGCGGTCACCGCGCGCGACGGCCTGCTGCGCGCGGCCGACGAGGGCGTGCTGTTCCTCGACGAGATCGGCGAGCTCGGCCTCGACGAGCAGGCGATGCTGCTGCGGGCGATCGAGGAACGGCGCTTCCTGCCCGTGGGCGCCGATCGCGACGTCGAGAGCGACTTTCAGTTGATCGCCGGCTCCAACCGCGACCTGCGCGCGGCGGTCGCGCGCGGCACGTTTCGCGAGGACCTGCTCGCACGCATCGACCTGTGGGCGTTCGAGCTGCTCGGCCTCGCGGATCGGCGCGAGGACATCGAGCCGAACGTAGACTTCGAACTCGCACGCGCGGCCGAGTCGATCGGGCGCCAGGCGCGCTTCAACCGCGAGGCCCGACGCCGTTTCCTGCAGTTCGCGACCGATCCGACGTCGGCGTGGCGCGGGAACTTCCGCGATCTGAACGCCGCGATCACCCGGATGGCGACGCTTGCCCCCGCGGGTCGTATCACGGTCGACCTCGCAGACGAGGAGTGCGCGCGCCTCGCCGACCGCTGGCGTGCCGCCGCGGACGACCCGTCCTCGGATGCCGACGATGCGCTGACCGACGTGCTCGGCACCGACGCCGTCGCGGCGCTCGACCGCTTCGACCGCGTGCAACTCGCCGACGTCGTCGCGGTCTGCCGCCGCGCCCGGAGCTTGTCGGACGCCGGCCGTACCCTCTTCGCCGCGTCACGCGCGAAGAAAAAGCGCCCGAACGACGCCGACCGCCTGCGCAAGTACCTCGCCCGCTTCGATCTCGACTGGGCGACGCTGACGGGAGCGGCGGGTCCGTAGGCGACCGGGAGTGCGGTCAGCCCTGCGCGGCTATCGCTCGCCGTTGCCGTGCGCTTCGAACCACGCTCGCTCGGCCGCGCGGCAGTCCGGGCAGAACCACACCGGCTCGGTGCCCGGGTTCTCCTCGATCACGCCGCACCCGTGGTTGACCGAGCTGTTGGCGTGCGGGAACTCGCGGCTCCGCGGTGCGAGTGCCTCGAGGTAGAGGTTCGGCAAGCCGTAGACGACCGGCGCGGTCCCCCGCAGCAGCGGCCGATCGTGCCGTTCGCAGCATGCCGCGCTCGGCGAGTCGGCAGTCGGGGGCTTCGCGGCGACACGCTCCAGGCGCACCAGGCGCGAGAGCTGATCGAAGGTGACCCGAAGCCGACGCAGTTCTTCGAGGCCGATCCGCGGATATCGCGTGTCGTGGACCGACGCGCGCACGCCGTCGAATCGCAGTGGCCCCACGTCGAGCGGGACGGCGAGTTCAATCATGCGCGACGTGTGCTCGCCGCTGATCGTCGCCGACCGTATCGTCTCTTCCACACCGGTCGTGCGGCCGTCCGCGTCCCGGGGGCGAAGAGCCGTCAGGCCCGAGCCGCTGTCGAGGACTGCTCGCAACCGGGCGCGCCCGATCGAGACGTCGACCATCGGCAGGTGAGGGTGGCGGATCGGCAGCGTGTCTCGGTCCTCGCGAAGGCGCTCGTCGCCGACCGAGACACATCGCCGTGGGTAGTCGATGGTCAGGACTCGCGTGCGAAACGGCTTCAGCCCGATGAGTCCGTCGATCGGTTGGCCCAGCGCCGTGCAGAGCAGCGACAGGTCGATGACTACCGCGTCGAGGTCGACGATCCGGACCTTCCCGAGAACGACTTCATCCAGACGGATCGCGTGCGTCGCCTCGACTTTCACGTCGCCGCGTGTGTAGTCGACGAGCGTGTCCCCTCTGGCGATCTTGGAGCCCGCCGCGTTCTTCGCGATGCGGTCGGATACGACACAGCCGTTCGATCCGGTGTCGAGGAGCATGCGATAGTCGGTGCCGGAGATGCGGACATGCAGCAGGCAACACGCGTCCTCGGTGAACGAGGACGGGAGGATCGAGACACCGGGGGGCGCGTCGAGCGAGCCGGAGCGGGTCGCGCAGCCGTGCAGGAGCGCGAGGGTTGCGACGATCGGTAGCAGTCCGGGTCGCATCGGTGTATTCCTTTCGGCTCCCACGCTCGGTTCTGACTGGAGGCTACGCCGTGCTGATCTACGAAGTCAACCTGACGGTCGATGCGGATGCCGCGGAGGCGTTCGAGGCGTGGCTCGTGCCGCATGTCGATGCGCTGTGTGCGTTGCCGGGCTTCGTCGGTGCGACGCGCTACCGCCGTCGTGCCGCGGACGAGGGGGCGGACGACGATGGCCGCGTGCGCTGGACGGTGCACTACCGACTGCGCGATCGAGCGGCGCTCGAGACCTACCTGGACGAGCACGCGCCCGCGTTTCGACAGGACGGCCTCGACCGCTTCGGCGGACGTTTCGCGGCCGATCGGCGCGTGCTCGCGCCGGTCGGGGAGCACGACGCGCCCGCTTGACCGCGTGACCGCCCGGACGTTCACTGAGGTCGGAGGTTCCATGATGCACACGATCTACCGTCTCGCGCTTGCCGGGGTCGGCCTCGCGATTGCCACGAGCGCCGCCGCACAGGATCCCGCGGGCAAGCCCGACGACGGCAAGCCTCGCAAGGCCGTGCCGATGTCGCGGATGCAGCCGCCGCAACCGGCGGAGACGGATCCCGCGAAGCTCCGCGATCGCCTCGAGAAGAAGCTGACCGAGCCGTTCGCGACGAGCGTGAAGTGGATCCTCGACTACGACCGGGCGAAGCTCGCCGCGAAGACCGACGACAAGCTGATCTTCGGCTACTTCACGCGGTCCTACGCGCACTGCGCACCGTGCAAGGCCCTCGAGCACGGCACGCTGACGACACCGGCGTTTGCGACGTTCACGAAGGACGTCGTCCCGTTCCTCCACGTGACGAGCAATCTCCGCGGTCGCAAACACGACAACTTGCTCCGCACGCTCGTCGCCCACCCGATGTTCCCGACGTTGCTGATCCTCGGCCCCGACGGCGAGGTGATCACGCAGCCGCGCGAGCGGACCGTTGTCGCGTGGTGCAAGGCGGTCGTGGCGAGCCGCACGTTCCTCGAATTGCGCAAGGAGCCCGCGACCGACCCGCTCGTACGCAAGCGCCTCTTCTTCGTCGAGGCGGAACTCGGTCGACTCGACTTCGACGGCGCCAAGGCGCGCGCCAAGACGCTCGGAGAGCTGTCCGACGACGAGCGCGCACGCGTGACGCGCATCCTCGCCGACCTCGAGTTCGACGCCCTGCTGCACCAGTGGAAGTCGATCGGGATGGCCGAGTTCGTGCGGCGGGGGCGTGCGATGCTCGACGCCGGCCGTGAACCGAGCCGCGAGCGCGTGCGCAAGCTCTGGGCGAGTGCGATGCAACACGCCGCGAAGACGAAGGACGCGGTCTCGTACTCCGCGGCGCTCGCCGCCTACGAGGGGACGATCCGCAACGACGAACGCGAGCGGATGCGCGCGACCGTCGAGCGCCTGCGGGCGCGGCTCGACAAACTACGCGAGTAGCCGGCCGATCACTCGCCGGCGACGTCCGCGTACTCGGTCCAGTCGGGGTCGCTCGTGCTGACCAGTTCGATCGGGTAGGGCGGGTGGTCGGCGAGCGCGTCGTTCAGGCGGTCCGCCGCCTCATCGACGTCCGAGCAGTAGCCCATCCACTCGCGACGGCCGTCGTGGGTCGCGACGCAGAAGAAGATCACGAGCCAGTCCATCTCGAGCTCGTCGACGACGGCCCGCTCGAACGCGTCCATGCGCTCCCGCTCGGGCTCGGGCGGCTGGCCGACCGGGTCCGGCTCGTAGGGCCAGCGGATCAGGAGCAGCTCCGGGTGGCTCGCGAGCCCGGCGATCGACTGGAGATTGCGCCGGGCGCGAATCGTCGCGGGGGCGCCGGCGATCGACTCTCGCGCGGAGAACCACGTGTCGTCGAACGACAGGTCTTCGGGCATCGATTCCTCCGGGTGCGGGCGATGGTAGAATGCTATATCACCGCGAGGAACCCGATGCTCCGAATCCCCGTTTTCGCGATCGCGCTCGCAGCGCTGTTCGTGCAGTGGGCGCCCGCCCAGGCGACGCTCGCCCTCGGTGACCGTATCACGCACGCCGTCGAGGTCGTCGGCGTGGACGGGCGTCCGGCGTGGGAGTGGCGTTTCTCGCGCGACGACGCCGCGCCGGTGTGGATCTCGGTCGAGACGGACGACTTCTTCGTCGACTTCGACGTCGACCGGCTCGGTGGCGATTCGATGCTCGGCGTCTCGGCGCACCAGGTCGCGCTCAGTGAGCACGTGCGCCTCACGGGCCCGCCGGGCGACTATCGATTGGTGCTGCGCTTCGAGCCCGAGAGCCGGCCGACCGGCGTGTTCACGATCACCGCGACGCGCAACGCGCCGACGCTGCCGCGCGAGCGTGACCGGCACGCGTTCGAGCGCGTCGCGTTCGAGCGGGCCCTCGGGCGCGCCGGCACGACGGCGCCCGCGTCCTTTCGGGGCGCGCTGCTCGAGCGTCTCATCCGCGCGTGCCAGCAAATCGGGGCGTGGGCGCGGGTGCTCGACGTGGTCGACGACGCGATCGCGATCCGCGTCGGCGCCGGTGAGTTTCTCGATGCGGCGACGCTGCTCGACGATCGCACGCGTGCCGAGGTCGCGATCGGTCGGCACGGGGCGGCGGTCGACACGTTGGATCGCGCCGCTCGAATGTGGCTGCGTGCCGGCGACATCGATTCCGCCGCGGCGCGACTCGCGCAGGCGTGGGCGGTGTGCACGCGCGTGTCGGATCGTGTCGCACGTGCGCGACTCGCGCGCGCCTACCGACTCGCCGATGCGAGCGAACAGCCGGGATTCGCGTGCGAGGCGATCGCGCATGCGCTCGAAGAAGAGGGGGCCGTGTCCGAGGCGTTTCGCGCGTTCGACCGCGCCGCCCTCGCGCACGCCGACGACGGTCTCGATCGCAGTGCGACACTCGCCGCCGAGAACGCGGTGCGGTTGATCGAAGCCCATGCGGCCATGGCCGCCGCCTCCACGACGGTTGCACCCGAACCGATGCGGCGGGCGCTCGTCGAGCGGTTGGCCACGGCGAGCCGCGCCGGCGATGCCGTGCGCTGTCGCGAGACCGGTGCGTGGGGTGCGGCGATGCTCGTGCGATCGGACGCGGCCGACGAGGCCGGTGCGCTGCAGCTCGAGCTGGGCTACGTGCTGCGCCGCATGCGCGCCGCCGGCGTGCTGGAGGCGTTCGGGGCTGCCCGCGAGCACTTCGAAGCGGCCGACGACGCGTCCGGTGCCGGTCGCGCGATGAACGAAATCGCGCTCGTCCTCGATCGCACCGGCGACGCGGACGAAGCGATACCGCTGTTCGAGCGCGCGTTCGCGTGTGCGTGTTCGAGCGGCGACGACGAGTTGCGCCACTGGACGGCGTTCAACCTCGGCCACCACTACTCGCAGCGTGCGGATTGGGCGCGTGCCGCCGACTGGTTCGTGCGCGTCGGCGAGTTGCCGTCGATCGAAGACGGGTCGGCCGGATTCGCGCGATTCCTGCGCCAAGTGGTCGCGGCGTTTCGGGCGGCGGATCGCCCGCGCGACGGGCTCCGGTTTCAGCAGTACGTCGTCGGCGTCTATCGCGCACGCGCGATGAAGCGTTCGTTGCGTCGGGCGCTCGTCGAACTCGGCGACCTCGCCCTCGAGGCGGGGGAGCCGGCGCGCGCGGCGCTCGCGTATGCCGGATCGGCGCCGTTGACCGAGCGCGCGATCGCCGGCTTGAGCCGTGCGCTGCGCCGCGTCACGGTCATCCCTCGATAGCGTCGAGGATCGCCGTGATCGTGCAGCCCGTCGGGTCGACCCGCCAGTGGACGTCGACGTCGAGCAGGCGCGCGGCGTAGTCGGCGCTCTCGGCGTGCTGGTGGGCGGGGCGCGGGTCGAGCGCGACGACGCGGGCGACGAGCGCGCGGAAGCCGGGCGTGGTCGCGTCGCGTTCGGCGGCGCGCGCGTCGGCGTCGGGGGCGAACCGGACCGCGAGCGGGTCCGGCGGCTGCGCGTCGCCGAGCCAGCCGTGACGCACCGCGCCGCGCGGGCGGTCGGCGTAGTCGACGTAGGGTTTCACGTCGATCACCGGGGTGCCGTCGAGCAGGTCGCAACCGCGGAACACGAGAGCCGGCGCATCGGGCTCGACGGCGACCACCTCGACGAGCGACAGGCCGATCGGATTCGGTCGATGCGGGGCGCGCGTCGCGAACGCGCCGATTCGCGTGTCGCCGCCGAGGCGCGGCGGCCGCACCTTGCACCGCGACGCGCCGTCCGGGAGCGCGTGCAGCGCCGTGACGAGCCACACGTGACTGAACCCGTCGAGACCGACGAGTGCCTCCCGGACGTCGGGTGCGAAGACGACGCGACCGATCGCCTCCGGGACGAGCGACGCCTGGCGCGGGATACCGAACCGCTCGCGGAACGGCGACTCGACGGTCCCGACGACACGGCAGGGGACAGGATGCGGATTCGTCATCGACGGAAGCGTAGCCGATCGCTGCCCCGACCGGATGCTACAATCCGCCGCCCATGACGACGTCCGAGCGCCCGCTGCCGATCGACGCGGTGCTTCCGCGACTCACCGACGCGCTCGCGCGGACCGGGCGCTGCGTCCTCCGTGCTCCGACCGGCGCCGGCAAGACGACTCGCGTGCCCGGGGCGATCCTCGACGCCGGGCTCGCCGGGGACGGCGCGGTCGTGCTCGTCGAGCCGCGGCGAATCGCGGCGCGGGCGGCGGCGCGCTGGATTGCGCGGGCGCGTGGCGCGCGCGTCGGCGACGCGGTCGGCCACCATGTGCGCTTCGACCGACGCGCGTCGGACGACACGCGCATTCTCGCGGTGACCGACGGCATCTTCCTCCGGATGCTCCAGGCAGACCCGTTTCTGAGCCGCGTCGGGGCGGTCGTGTTCGACGAGTTTCACGAGCGACGCCTCGACACCGATCTCGCGCTCGCGATGACGCGCGAGGTCGCGTCCGACGCGCGCGACGACCTTCGCATCGCGGTCATGTCGGCGACGCTCGACCCCGATCCGATCGCCGCGTGGCTCGGCGACGCGCCGGTCGTCACGAGCGAGGGACGGTCGTTTCCGGTCGACGTGCGATACCGTCCGACGGTGCCGCCGGGCGATCCGTCCGCCATCGCGGCGGCGGTCGCCGACGCGCTGCGTGACACCGACGGCCACGTGCTCGTGTTCGTCGCCGGCACCGCCGAGATCGACGCGGCGATGCGCGCGATCGACGTGCCGGCGGACATCGACGTGCTGCCGTTGCACGGGCGGCTGCCCGCCGACGCGCAGGACCGCGCGATCGGTGCGAGCCGGCGGCGCAAGGTCGTCGTCGCGACGAACGTCGCCGAGACGTCGGTGACGATCGACGGCGTGACCGCGGTCGTCGACACCGGCCTCGCACGGATGCCCGTGCACGACGCGGCGACCGGCATCGGCCGGCTCGCGCGCGGGCCGATCTCGCGCGCCAGCGCCGATCAGCGCGCGGGGCGCGCCGGACGCACGGCGCCAGGCATCGCGATCCGGCTGTGGAGCGAGCCCGAGCAGCGCGGCCGCGCCGACGAGACGCCCCCCGAGGTCGTCCGGGGCGACCTGACCGGCGCGGTGCTCGAACTCGCGGCATGGGGCCACGGCGATGCCGCGTCGTTTCCGTGGTTCGAGTCGCCGTCCGCCGACGCGCTCGCCCACGCGACCACGTGCCTCACGCGGCTCGGTGCCTTCGCCGACGGTCGCATCACCGAGCGCGGCCGGGCGATCGCGCGCCTGCCGGTGCATCCGCGCTTGGGTTGCGTGCTGCTCGATGCGGCATCGCGCGGGGTCGCGGCCGACGGCGCGCGGATGGTCGCGATGCTCGCCGAGGCGGACGGCAGCCGACCGGTGCACACGGCGCACCGCGACAGCGACTCCGACGTGCTCGATCGGCTCGCGGCGAACCGCGGCTCGTCGGCGATCGCCCGGCGACTCGAGCGCGCGGTCGCGCGAGTCGCGCCGCCCGTCGAGCCGGCCGCCGATCGCGCCACGGCGTTGCGTCGCGCTCTGCTCGCCGGGTTCGTGGATTGTGTCGCACGCCGCCGCGACGGCGACCCGCGGACCGGCGTGCTGGTCGGCGGACGCGGGGTCCGGTTTCACGCGTCGTCGGCCGTTCGCGAGGCACCGCTCGTCGTCTGCATCGACGTCGTCGACACCGGCGGCGCCGAGGCCGTCGTGCGCACCGCGTCGGCGATCGATCGTGCGTGGCTCGACGAGGCCTCGATCCGCCGGGAGGACGCGGTCCGATTCGACGTCGCGACCGGTCGTGTCGTCGGCGTCCGTCGCACGCGCTACCTCGACCTCGTGCTGGACGAGGCACCGGCGGAGTTGCCCGATCCGACGCGCGTCGCGGCGTGTCTCGCCGAGCACGTCGCGCCACGCCTCGCCGAAGCGCTCGCGCTCGACGACTCCGACCTCGGCCGCTGGCTCGCGCGGGTCGCGTGCGTGCGCGCCTGGTGCCCCGAGGTCGAGCTGCCGGCGCTCGACGGGGATGCGCTCGTCGAGCGGCTGCCCGAGCTGTGCATCGGCTGTCGGTCGGTCGCGGCGCTTCGACGGACCCCGCTCGTCGCGCGACTCGCGGGCACGCTGCGCGCCGATCAACTCGCCGCCCTCGATCGGCTCGCGCCGGAACGCATCGTCGTCCCGAGCGGGAGCCGGATTCGCGTCGCCTACGAGGTCGGCCGCCCACCGGTGCTCGCGGTGCGGATCCAGGAGCTGTTCGGCGCGACCGAGACGCCGACGGTCGCCGGCGGTCGGGTTCCGGTGCTGCTCCACCTGCTCGCGCCGAACGGTCGTCCGCAGCAGATCACCGACGACCTCGCCGGGTTCTGGACGCGCACGTATCCGACCGTCCGCAAGGAGCTGCGTCGTCGCTACCCGAAGCACGCGTGGCCGGAGGACCCGCGCGACGGATCGCCCGAGCGACGGCCTCGCCGTCGCTGATCGCGTTCAGCGCGCCGCGACCGGCGCCGGCGACTCGACCGCCGTCGTCCACGCTCGCAGGAGCCGCCCGGCGACGCGGTCGATGTGAAACTCCGCGCGCACGCGTGCACGACCGCGCGCGCCCAGGTCGGCGCGCCGCGATTCGTCGCCGCACAACGCACGCAGTGCCGCCCCGCCGTCGCCGCCGGTGAGCACCGCGACGTCGCCGGTCACCCACGGGATCACGCCCGTCGGCTTCGCGACGATCGGCAGTCCGCACGCCATCGCTTCGATCGCGACCGCGCCGAAGTAGTCCTCCCAGTTGCGCGTCGCGCGCGGGAGGTGCAGCAGAATGCTCGCCTTGTTGTAGAGCGCCGGGACTCCGTCGTAGTCGACTCGCCCGAGCAGGCGCACCCGGTCGGTCAGGCCGCGCTCGGCGAGGCGCGATTCGAGCTTCGGCCGCTGCGGTCCGTCGCCGACGATCCACCACGACCACGACGCGGGCGCCGCGGCGAACGCGTCGATCGCATCGAAGACGCCGGTCTCCTCGTCGAGTCGGCACACGCTCAGGACGATCGGTTCCCGCACGCCGCGCGACGGGCAGAATCGATCGGCGTCCACCGGGTGGCCGGTGACGACGGCGCGCGCATCGCCGGGCGCGATGAGCCCGAGCGACTCGAAGCGCTCGCGGGCGCCGGGCGTCGTGCAGACGATCGCGGACGCGACGTCGAGCACGCGGCGCGCGCGGCCCATCGACAGCGGGGCGCGCACGACCGGCAGCGTGACCGAGGAGCTGCACACGAGGTGTCCGCCGTTGCGCAGGACCGCGTCGAGCGCGATCGTCGTGAAGGCGTAGCGCGACGGATCGGCGGTGTCGATCAGGTCGAAGCGCGCCAGTTCGGCGAGCGCGCGCTGGTACGGGCGCATCCCTAGCGTTCGCGACAGCGCGCGGGGCAGACCTGCCGGCCCCGCCGGCACGGCGAGCGTCGCGAGCCTGTCGGCGGTGAACGGCACCGCTTCGTCGTGCACGATCGTCACCTCGACGTCGGCGAGCGCTTGGCAGCGACGGTAGACGTCGAGTCGGCGGTCGAACATCGTCCCGTTGCGCGCGTGCGGCGGGCGGAAGATCGCGACGCGCATCGTCATCGGCTCGTCTCCCGTGGCGCCGGAAACTCGCGACCGATGCGACGGAGCGCATTCGTGACGACCGCGCCGAACGCCGGCGGCAGGTCGTTTCCGCCGTGGCGGAGCGTGCGCCAGGCGCCGAGATCCCGCACGGCCTGTTTGCTCCAGGCGCGGACGTCGTTCGGCCCGGCGAGGAGCGCCTCGATCGAGGCGCGGATGCGTGCGTAGACGTCCTCGAGCGGAGTCGGCGTCCGGTGCAGCCGGTCGCGGAGCGCGCGCAGGGGACGTGCGTCGGGTCGCGGCATCGACTCGATCACGGCGAGGGTGTCGAGTTGGTGGGCGACGACGCCGAACCACTCGAACAGCAACGCCGATGCGGGGCCGCCCGGCCGGCGCGGTGCGCGGCGGAAGGCGGTCCAGCGCTCGGCCGCTTCGTGCTGGTCGTCGAGCGCCGAGTGGCGAAACGTCGCCTTCGGCGACGCGCCCCATGCGGTTCGCAGGGCACGCTCGTTGGCGCGGTAGGCCTCGGCGAATCGGCTGCGGACGATCATGCGGCGGCGGGGGTCCGCGCTCGCGATCGCGTCGAGCGACCGAAGCTGCCGAGCCATCGCGTCGAGGATCACGAGGCGCGCGGCCTCGCGCGGCAACGGCAGCCGGTCGAGTCGTGCGGCGAGGTCCACGAGCCGGCCGTTGTCCGGCAGCAGCGCGCGGCCGTGCTCGGCGAGGTCGTGGCGCAGCACGACCGGGCCGTCCCGCTCGACGTCGCGCGGCGTGAGCACGGTCGGGTCGAGGCGGCTCGCGAACCCGTGTGGTGCGCAAGCACGCGTGACGGCGGTGTTGACGGCACCGAGTTCACGGAACACCTGGCGCGTCGGGCGGCGCGTGACGACGACCAACTCGAGGTCCGACAGCAGCAGCGGCGCCCCCCGAACGGTCGTGCCGCATGCGTCTCCGGTGGCGAACGCACCGGTCGTCCAGACCGCGTCGAGTCCGCCGACGCGTGCGAGCCCGCGGCGCGTCACGTCGACGACGAGTTCGCACAGCGCGTTGACCGGCGGGTCGTTCGCGTAGCGGGTCGCGTGCAGTCTGGGTCCTCGCATGACTCTCCCGGTGCAGGGGGCCTCCGCCTCGTTCGTCGTCGTTTCCCCGGACGGCGCTTGAACCGCGGGTGCGGTCGCTGCCCGCCGACTTACCCTAAGTTGCCGACTGGTTGTGGGTTACGTGCCTCCTCGATCCGCGTGGCCGCGATGGCCGACAGAGGGAGAATGCAGCCGTTGCGAAAGCCGCCTCGCTGGGCCCTGTGGCTCACGCTCGTCGTGTTGCCCCTGATCGTCTACGCGCCGGGGCTCGCGTCGCCGTTTTACTACGACGACGACCACTCGATCGTCCGCAACCCCCACCTGACGTTGGACAACGCCGGGCGGTTCTTCGTGGACGCGAGTCTGTTCGACGAGAACCCGCGCACGCGGATGTATCGACCGGTGTTGCTGCTGACCTACTCCGTGGACCGCGCGGTGTGGGGGCAGAATCCGCTCGGCTATCACCTGACGAACCTGCTGTTGCACGTGCTCGTCGGGGTGGCGGTGTGGGCGCTCGGGCGCGCGTTGTTCGCAGGCCATCGGCGGGGACCGACGGCGGCGTGGCTCGGCGCGACGGTGTTCGCGCTCCATCCGCTCGCGACCGAGGCGGTGCTCTACGTGAGTTGCCGTTCGAGTCTGCTCGCGACGCTGGGATACGTCGTCGCAGTGCTGGCCTACGTGCGCGGTCGGCGCGCGATCGGGGGACGTGCGGTCGCGTGGACCGTGCTGGCGCTCGTCGCGACGCTCGTCGGGTTCGCGTCGAAGGCGATCACGATCACGCTGCCGGCGACGCTCGTGCTGCTCGAGTGCACCGGGCTCGTCGTGGCCCGTCGGGCGGGGGTCCCGCTCGGCCGCCGACTGCTCGTGTGCGCGTCACGGCTCGCGCCGATCGTCGTCGCCTCGGTGGGCTACATGCTGCTCCGCCGCGCGGTGATGGGGCACACCGGCGTGACGCTCGCCGCCGCGCGGTTCACGCGACCGCTCGGCCACGAACTCACCGGCGGGCGCAGCATCGCGTCGAACCTGTATACCCAGGCGGACGTCTTCTGGCACTACGTCGGGTTGATCTTGTGGCCCGCCGATCTGACGATCGCGCACCACGTGCCGGTCGCGCATGCGTTCGGTGAGCCACGCGTCTGGTTGTCGGTCGTCGCGCTCGGCGTGCTCGTGGTCGTCGCGCTGCTCCTGCTCCGTCGCGCGCCGTTGCTCGCGTTCGGCGCGCTCGTCCTTCCGCTCGCGCTGAGCCCGACGAGTTCGATCGTTCCGCTCAACGTCGTGATGAACGAGCACCGTGTCTACCTCCCGCTGGCGCTGCTCGTCGCGCCGATGATCGCGGCGGTCGTGCTCTCGCGGGGCGTGTCCCTTCGTGGCGCGGTGGTCGCCGCAGCACTCGTGGTCGCCGCGTTCGGGGCGCGGACCGCCGTGCGAGCGGTCGACTACACCGACCCGGTACGGCTGTGGGGCGGGGCGGTCGCGATCGCGCCCGACGGCTATCGCGCACGCAATCACTTCGGCAACGCGCTCGTCGCGCGGCGGGATTGGCTCGGCGCGCGGGAGCAGTATCGCGCCGCGATGAAGCTCTACCCGGAGAACTTCGACAGCCGCATCAACCTCGGCGAGGTGAACATCCGTATCGCCGAGCGCGGTCTCGATGCCGGTGCATGGCTCGAGGGTGAGCGCGTGCTGGCCGGGATCGTCCGCGACGAGCCGCGCCACGTGCTGGCCCGGCTCAAGCTCGGGCGGTTGCTCGTCGCCCGCGGCAAGCGCTTCGGGGATCGCGTCGGCGACTTCGACCGTGCCGAAGAGGAGTTCCGGACCGTCGCGCGCATCGCCCGCGGCCCGCGATTCAAGACGCTGCGCGTCTGGGCGCTCCGTCGGCTCGCCGAGTTACTGGAATACCGTGGCCGCATCGAGGAGGCCATCGACGCGACCGACGCGTTGCTCGAGATCGCGCCGCGCGACCGGCGCGGCCGCGCCCACCGCGACCGGCTCACGCGCCTGTTGTGATCGATCGGCTCCGGCCGGCCAGCACGAGGTTGGTGACCGGAACGAGGCGCGTCAGCCGCGCCCAGTGGTCGACCCGCATCACGCGCTTGAACCACAGCACCGCTTTCGGATCGTCCTCGCGGAGGTTGCCGACGATCGAGTCGAACACGAGCGTCGCGATCGATCCGCCGTAGTCGATGCGGTGATCGACGTGGAAGTGGTCGCGGAATACAGGCTCGATGTCCTCGGAGCGCGGCGACTCGGTCGGGTCCCGAGCGATCATCTCCTCGACGGTGAAGCGGGGCACCTTGAGCCGGAAGTGGCCGTCGGTTTGGAACCGATACCGCTTGGGCATCCGCGCGAGCAGTGCGTTGGCGAGGGCGGTCTGCATCCGCGTGAGTTGCCATCGATTCGGACCGACGTACTCGTTGATCGCGAACGATCCGCCCGGCGAGAGGCAGCGCTGGATCCGCTCGCAGAGCACTTCGAGTCGGTCGACGTGATGCACGGCCATCTGCGCGATGACGAGGTCGAAGGGTTCGTCGTCGAGTGTCAGGTCGTTGAGGTCGCCGGTGCGAAACGCGACGGCGTCGGCGAGGCCGTCGGCCGCCGCCTTGGCTCGGCCGTGTTCGACGGCCACCGACGACAAGTCGACGGCGACGAACCGGTCGGCGAATCCGCGGCGGGCCAGGTCGAGCGAGAGGTCGCCCGTGCCGCATCCGAGTTCGAGCACGCGGCGGGGGCGATAAGTCCGAAGCAGCCACGGGATCCACCCGAGCGCCCCTGGTTCCGATCCGAATCGTCTGTCGCCGTACGTCTTCCAGAACAGCGGCGAGCCGAGTGTGTAGACCTCGGACGCACGTTCGGCGTCGCTGTGCTCGCCGAACTCGCGATCCCAGAACCCAATCCGATCGGACGTCTCGTCCACGTGCCGTTTCTCCTGCCGAGCATCGTAACGCGGGGCGCGTCACGTCGACCGGAGAAAGAGGCGATTCAGCGGCGTGCGCGGTTCGCGCGGAACGCCTCGAAGCTCGACGCCTTCGGCCGCGAGGACTCCGTGCGGGTGCCGCGGGTCGCGCGGGCGCCGTTCGCCGCGGGCGCCGGTGCGCCGCCGTCGGCCTCGAGGCGCTGCCGGAGCAGGTTCGGGTAGTTCGCCTTCGCGAGCGCGTCGTCGAGCGTGACGAGGCCCTGTCGGACGAGTTTTGCGAGGTGCATTTCGAGCGTCTGCATGCCGACGTTCTGACCGGTCTGGAGCTGGTTGATCAGTTGCGGCGTCTTGCCGTCGCGGATGCAGCTGCGGACCGCGTCGGTACCGATCATCACCTCTTGCGCGCACGCGCGCCCGCCGCCGACCTTCGGCAGCAGGTTCTGCGAGATCACGCCCTGCAACGTGATCGAGAGCTGCGTGCGGATCTGCGCCTGCGATTCGTGCGGGAACACGTCGATCATCCGGTCGACCGTCTGGATCGCGCTCGTCGTGTGCAGCGTGCCGAACACCATGTGGCCGGTCTCGGCGGCGGTGATCGCGAGCGAGATCGTCTCCTGGTCGCGCATCTCGCCGACGAGGATGTAGTCGGGATCCTCGCGCAGCGCCGCCCGCAGCGCGGTCGAGAACGTCTTCGTGTCGGCGCCGATTTCGCGCTGGTTGACGTAGCAGCGCTTGTCGGGGTGGACGAACTCGATCGGGTCCTCGAGCGTCAGGATGTGCCCGAACTTGTTGCGGTTGATGTAGTCGACCATCGCCGCGAGCGTCGTCGACTTGCCGGAGCCCGTCGGGCCGGTGACGACGATGAGTCCGTGCTTGCGATCGCACAGCTTCGGCAGGATGTCGGCGAAGCCCATCTGTTCGAGCTCGGGCACGTCGATCGGGATCTTCCGGAGGACCGCGGCGCAACTCCCCCGTTGGTGGAAGACGTTGACGCGGAAGCGCGCGAGCCCGTCGATGCCGACCGACAGGTCGAGGTCGCGGTCGTGCTCGAGCGCTTCGATCTGCTCGGGGTCGAGCAACTCGAAGACCAGCGCGCGACAGCTCGCGGCATCGAGCACGTCCCACCCCTCGACCGGGCGCAGCGTGCCGTGGACGCGGAGTCCGGGCGGGCTGCCCGCTTTCAAGTGGAGGTCGGAGGCGTCGAGTTCGACCATGCGGTCGAGGAGCTGGCGAATGTTCATCGGACTTCCCTGGCGCGAGACGACGTGTCGAGCCCGGACGATCCGGGCGCTCCCGCTATGCTCGGCCGATCTCCGTCCGCCTTGACTCCCGTCCGGAGTCGAGACGCGACTACCCGCCAGCGCCGATGCGCTCGAGCGTCAGCAGTTGCGTCCGCTTGAGCTCCTGCAGCGTCGTAAAGTGGCTCTGCATCACGATCAACCACAGTTTCATCATCCCGATGCCGCTCATCGCGAACAGGAACAGTGCCACGTGAACCGCCGCCGATTCGACGCCGTGTCCGTCGGTCGCGAACCAGGAGGCGATCACGCCGGCGACGAGTGCGGTCATGAACCCGACCGCGCCCCACGCCATCCACCGCACGGTCCGTTCGCGTCGGTCCAGTTTTGCGATCGCCTGCTCGAGCTCTGCCTTGCCCGGCAACGCGTCGAAAGACTCCAGCCCGAGGAATGCCTCCCGGATCATCTCGCCGAACTCGCTCATCCGTCCGTCCTTTCGAGGATTGCCCGGAGCCGTTGCCGCGCGTGAAACAAGCGCGACTTCGCGGTTCCCTCCGGGATGTCGAGGATCCGACCGATCTCCGCGATGTCGAATCCGTCCTGATACTTCAAGGCCAGCAGTGCGCGGTCCTCACCGTCGAGGCGTCGCAGCGCGTCGCGCAGTCGCTCGACCGGCTCGCTCGCGTCCGTCGGTCGCGTCGCGATCCGATCGGCGTCGTCGAGTTCGGTGAACCGCCCGTCGTCGCGACGACGGCTGGCAGCTCGTCTCGTGACGATCGCGAACACCCAGGCCCGAAAGCGCGCGGGGTCACGCAAGCGCCCGAGGGCGCGAGTGACGACGAGCCACGTCTCCTGCACGACGTCCGATGCGGCCGCCTCCCGTCCGGTCAACCGGAACGCGTGTTGCCACAGCCGTCGCTGCCACCGCTCGACCAACCGCTCGAGTGCCGCCCGGTCGCCGTCTCGGGCGCGGACGATCAGCCACTCGTCGCGGTAGCGGTCACGGCGGTCGGTCATGCATGGGCTCCGGTCAAAGTCCACGGGTCGTCGTATTGTCCGGTTCGCCGGCCGCGGCGTTCACAAAATCGCCAACGAAGCCCCGGCGTTCGGATCCGAGCGGCCTTTCGTGTAACGACCCCGGTCGCGCCGACATCGGCTCGCTCGACGGCGTCGGTGCGCCGCGTGTTTGCGATCCATGTCCCACCCGGGCGGAAGGAGCCCGAATCCGATGCGATTGACGATTCTGATGGCGGCGGTCGCGCTGACGGCCGCGAGTGCGTTCGCGCAGCCTGTGGCGAGTGATCTCGCGTTCACGACCCCCAACGGGGTGTTCTACTACGACCGGCTCGATACCCAGGCGCACACGCTGCGCGCGACGGCCGTGACGATGCAGGCGTGCCAGACGGCGCACTGGAACGACGGCGTCGTGACGAGCGACGCGTTGGGGCGGCTCTATCGCACCACTCGTCTCGGCACGATGACGACGCTCACGACGCTCGCGAACGGGTGGGCCACGGCGATGACCGCGACGCCCGACGGCTACGCGATCGCGGCCAACACGGCCGGCGTGAGCTACCTCTGGTTCAACTCCAAGAGCGACACGACACTCGTTTCGTACGGCGGCGCCAACGTGAACGCGATCTGTCGCGACACGAAGCGTGGCGATCAGATCGTCGGTCTGACGTCGAAGCACCTGCTCCGCGTCGACCGCTACGGCACGACGACGACGATCTCGACGCTCGACTACGTGCCGTCGGGCGTGTGCTACATGCCCGACGTCGACCGGATCGTCGTCACGCAGTTGAGCACCGCCGAGCCGCTCGTGATCAAGTACCCCTCCGGGGCGACGAGTGCGAAACGCTACCTGGTGGGCAGCACCGCGAACTGCTGCACCTACGATACGCGGCTCCGTCGGCTGTGGGTCGGTACGGGTGACGGCTTTCTCTATCAGTTCCGCAGCGATCTCTTCTTGTGGGGGCGCTACAACAGCGGCCAGCCGGTGATCAACGGTCTCGACGTCTGGGAGGACCAGAACATCTCGCTCGAGACGACGAACAGCACCGGCCTCTCCGTGCGCGTGCGCTTCCGCGGCGCCAACCGCGATCGCTACTGCCTGGCCGCCTCCCTCTCGTTGACGTCGGGCACCTACCTGTCGGGCGCCGGTACCCTCTACCTCGCGCCGGATCCGCTCTTCGCGTTGACGGTGTGCGGAACGACGCCGGGGCTCACGACGAACTTCACGGGGCTGCTGAGCATCCAGGGAACGAAGACCGCGACGCTCGATGTGGCGCTACTGCCGAAGGGTGTCCCGGTCCACGTGTCCGGGGCGGTCGTCGATCCAGCGGCGCCGGCCGGCATCCGCTTCGGCAACACCGAGACCTACGTCTGGTGAGAATGACGTCGGGTGATCGAGTCGGTCAGTTGCCGAGCGAGATCGTCTGTGGCGTCGTCGCGGTCAGATCGATCTCGGTGCCGGCGAACAATCGGCGCCGCGAACGATGGTCGTCGGTCGCGCGACCGATGACCTCGACGTTGCGCAGGCGCGGGAGCGCGGGCCACTCGAACGTGCCGTCGGGGCGGACGATCGTCTCGACGGCGAACCGGTGCCGGAGCGACTTGCGTCGGCCGACCGTGAGGCGGGGCAGATCGCCCTGGATGCGGACGATCGCGACCGACTCGGCGCCGCGGCCCGCGAGCCGGCCGCGCACCGTGTGCAGGCGCGGTGGCAGCGGGTAGTCGAGCGTCGTCGCATCGCCGTCGTCGAGGGGGAAGGTGATGTAGTAGCCCAGCCCCTCGCCGGTGAAGAGTTGCACGGTCGGCTGCGCTCCGCGTAGATGCGCGAACCGCACGCAGCCCTCGAGGTCGAGATGGCGCTCGATCAGCCGGGTGCGGTCGTCGAAGTAGGTGAGGATCGCCCGCGTGCGCTCGCGCTCGTCGTCGGGGATGCCCTGCACGCAGATCGTGCAGCGCGCGTCGCCGTCGGGCGGTACGCGCAGTGCGATCTCGGTCGCGTCGGCGTCGATCGCGTGGTCGCGCACGTAGGCGCGCGGGTGCGACACCGTCATCCGGTGCGCCGCATTCACGAGCGATCGGAAGACGACGCGCCCGGTGTCGTCGGTGACACCGACCTCGCGCGCCTCGGCCTCCCCGGGGATCGGGTAGACCGGTGCAAGCAACACGATCGCGCCGCGCAGCGGCTCCCCGGCGGCGTCGGTCAGCGCGACCGCGACGTCGCGTCGTTCGGCGGCTGCGATCCTGGCGTCCCAGTCGAGCCGGTCGCGCTCGATACCGAGTTGCCGCTGCAGCGGCACGAAGCCGTCGGCGAGCACACAGAACCGCGGTCGTACGCCGCGTTGCACGCGCGCGACGAAGTCGAACTGACCGTCGGCGTCGGTCGCGCCGGTGCCGGTGCCGTCCGGCGTGGCGATGATCGCACCCGCGACCGGTTGGCCGGACACGCGATCGCGAACCGTGCCGTGCACGCGCACCTCGTGCGCCGGCACGAGTGCGAGCGCCAGCCGCGGCGCGGTCTCGACCGCGTCGAGCAAACCCCACGTGCCGACGTGACCCGGTACCTCGACGAACGCGAGGTGTCGCCCCCGGGCGAGCGGGCGATCGAGCCCGATCCGTCCGTCCGCGTCGACCTCGACTTCGCGGAACGGTGTCTCGCGCGCGATCCGCACGTTGTTGAACGACATCGCCGGCTCGACCTTCATCAACGTCAGGTCGTGGTAGAGCCGCGCGAGCGACGGCGCGTAGATGCGGACGCGCGCCCCCGTCGGTGCGCGTCCGACCGTGTCGCCGACGACGAGTCGCGCGGCGACGACCACCGTGCGATCCGGTGCATCGTCGCGCTCGACGACGACCGGCGTCGCACCGTCGGTCGAACCCGGCCGCGAGAGCCACCACGCGAGCACCGCCGTGATCAGCACCGCGGCGGCCGTCGTCCAGACGAGACGGCGCGGCGGGCGGAGCGGGATCGCCGTGGGGCTTTCGTCTTCGGTCGACGCCGCCATTGTCGTCGACGCGAGGATCGCCTGCGTGACCTCGGACGGCACGGGGACCTCGCGGGGGAGGTCGTCGAGCCACGTCTCGAGGAGACGGAGGCGGGCGAGCTCGTCGCGGCACGCGGCCGACGTCGAGAGGTGTGCGTCGACCGCCGCGCGTTCCGCGGCGGGGAGCGACCCCTCGAGGTAGGCCGGTAGCAGTTCGCTACAGCGTGCGTCGTTCACGATTCGAGTTCCCCCATGAGGTGCTGGAGCTTCGGCACCAGCAGCCGTTTGCCACGGTGGACCAGCGAGCGGGCGGTCGTCTCCGGAATCCCGAGGACCTCCGCGACGCCCGAATAGGGCAGCCCCTGTAACGACCGGAGCCGCAAAGCGTCGCGATACTTCTCGGGCAGGGAGCCGATCGCCTCCTCGACGTGTTGCTGCAATTCTCGATCTGCACCCGGCGGGGCGCCCTTGCGCCGCTCCAGTTCGTCACGCTCGGCCTGCTCGCGCATCGTCTCGAATGCGCGGGTACGCGTCTTTCGCCGATCGAGCTGGTCGTACGCCGTATTCACGAGAATGCGATAGAGCCAGGCCCGGAGGTTCGAGCCCGGCTTGAGTCTCTCAATTGCGCGGTACGCCTTCAGGAACGTGTCCTGAAGGGCATCCTCGGCCCGCGTGCGTTCCCCGAGCAGCCGGATCGCCATCGCGTACAGCTCGTTTTGAAACGCGTGCACCACATCGTCGAAGCGGGTCTGGCCCGGATCCCATCGGGGACCGTCACCACTTCGACTCGGTTCCGGTCTCGTCATGGGCGAATTCGGTCTACGGACCAGCGGCACCGCCTCGCTGCGCCTACTACCTATGAAGGACGGAGCGGCGCCGGCGGCGTTGCGCCTTTTTGGCGGCCGACGGTCGGGGCGCCTTGCGCGACCGCCGCGGCCACTATAACCTCGGTCGGGACAGACGGCTACGGCAGTTCGGCGTCGCCCGGACCCGAGAGGGGAGCGGCTGGTGATCCTTTGGCTCGCGTGGGCCGCGGCCCTTGCGGCCGCGGGCGGCTGGCTCGCGACGAGGGCCGGGCCCGATGCGCGCCTCACCGCGGCGATCGGCCTCGGGGTGGCGGCGCTGGTGTGCGGGGTCGCCTCGCGGCGCTTTCCCCGCGCGGCGCTCGCCGTCGCCGCCGGCGCGACCCTCGCCGGCATCGTCGCTTACGATCCAGGGCGCTGGGGCGCGCCGTGGCCGGCGGCCGGAATCGCCGTCGGCGTCGTCTTCGCGGCGGTCGGCCTGTCGATCGCCTCGACCCGGGCCCCGCGAGCGACCGCGTGGGCGGCCGGCGGACTCGCGTTCGCCGGGCTCGTCGGGGCGGCGCTCGTGATCGCGCCGCCGGGGACGTGGGCCGACGTCGTGCTGACCGACGACTACGGGATCGTCCACTACAACACGGTCGCGGACCTCGATGCGTTCGCGGCGGGAGGGGCGTTCGGCTGGGAGGACCGGGTCGAGGGCGGGCGCCCGGCGGTCCTGAACCTGCGGACGCTCGCGCCGCTCGTGCTCCCGTTCTCGTGGCTCGACCGTGCGGTTGCGCTGCAGATCGTCCACCTGCTCGTGCTCCTCGCGTTTCCGTGGCTCGTCGGGTGGCTCGCTCGTCGGGTCGCCGGCGAACCGATCGCGTTCGGTTGGGGCGTTGCGGTCGGAAGCGTGCTCGCTTACTCGACGACCGCCAACCTCTACCGCTTCGGGATGATCAACGCGTTCGCCGCGCTCGATCTGCTGCTCGTCCAGTGGATCGCGCTCGAGGGGTGGGTGCGGGGCCGTCGCGGGGCGGCGATCGCGCTCGGCCTCGCGGTCGGTCTCGCCGCGTGGGTTCACGTCGCGCAGCTCGTGATGGGGCTCGTCGCGCTCGCGATCGGCGCGGCGGTGCACCTGTGCGCGGGCCGGCGCCCGCGCCTGCTCGGCGCGGTCGGTGCGGTCGTGCTCGCGCTCGGCGTCGCGTGGCCGTTCATCGCCGCGGTCTGGCGCGAGCGGGCCGCGATCGCGACCGAGTATCTGATGGCGGTCTCGCCGGTGATCGTCGCGCTGCGCGACGCGGGGCCGCGGGGCGCGATCGAACTGATCGCGCGCGAAGTCCTGTGGGCGTTCCCCGCCTACCTCCGCGTCGGCGCGGTGATGCTCCCGCTCGTCGGCTGGCTCGTCGGCGCGCGTCGCGGTGCCGCCGGGATCGGGCTCGCGGCGGCGAGTGTCGTCGTGCTCGCCCTGTTCGCGTGGCTCCCGGACGTCGCGTATGCGATGCTCCGCGCGCACTTCCTGCTGGTCGCGCTGCTCGCCGCGGGCGCATCGATCGCGATCGCGTGGGCGCCGGTGTCGTGGCGCGGTGCGGCGGCTGCGGCCGCGCTCGCCGCGGTGCTGTTGATGCCGGGGATCGAGTGGCCGGAGGAGCGCTATCACGCGCCGGGCCTTCGCGCGAGCGAGCCGGAACTCGTCGATGCGGTCGCGGGGTTGCCCGGCCATCGCGTGCTCTACGAGAACACCGCCGGTCAGAGTCCGCTGGCCGATCTCACCGCGCCGTGGACCGCGTGGCCGGGCGACGAGGTGCAGCGCGCCGGTCCGCTCGCGCTCGCGACCGGACGCACGCTGTTCGCCCATGCCGGCTGGGACCCCTATCCGTATCACCGACTCCGGGACGCGTTCATCGTCAACGGCGCGTGGCAGGGGGTCGCGCTCGGCGACGTCGACGTCGCCGCGTTCGACGCGACGCTCGCCCGCTACGGCGTCGGCGGCATCGCGGTGTGGAGCGCGCCGGCGCGGGCGTTCTTCGACGCGCGTCCGGATCGCTTCCGCCGGGTCGGCGATGTCGCGGCGCGCATCGAGCCGGTGCGGGTCGCCCCGTTCGCGCTCTACGAAGTCGTCGACGCCGACCCGCGGGCCCTGCGACTCCGCAACGGCAGCGCCACGCGCGACCACGTCGACCCGTTCACGATCCGCTTCTCCGTGCGAGGGGCTCGCGCCGGTGAGGCGCTCACGTGGGTGACGCGCTACCATCCCGACTTCACCGCGACGATCGACGGCGCAGCCGTGCCGGTCGTCGATCACGACGGGCTCGTCGGCGTGACCGCGACCGTCGACGGCGACTGCACGCTCGTCTTCCACTTCCCGCGGCGTCACGTCGACCTGTGGGTCGGCGCGGCGCTCGCGCTCGTCGGACTCGTCGTCGTCGCGTTCGCCGGGAGGCGCGAATGAGTCGCGTTGCCGCGATGTGCGGGCTCGTCGGGATCGCGCTCGTCGTCGGCGGACTCGGGCTGCTCGGCCTGCACATGCCGGCGGGTCGTGACCAGGGGATCTTCGCGACCGCGGGGCTGATGCTCGGCGACGGCGCGGTGCTCTACCGCGACGTGTTCGAGGTCAAGCAGCCGCTGATCCTGTTCCTCTACCACTGGGCGTTCTCGATTGCCGGGCGCGTGTCGCCGGAGGTCGTGAACGCGGTCGACGCGATTCTTCGCGTCGCGGCGCTCCCGGTGTTCTACGTGCTCGGCGCGCGGCTGCACGGCCGGGCGGGCGGACTCGTCGCGGCCGCGGTGTTCGGCTTGATGAGTGTCGCGGTGTTCGGCGACTTCTGGGACGTCGCGCAGGCGGAGACCTTCGCCGGGGTCTTGCTCGCGGCGGCGTTTCTCGCGGTGCTCGGCGGCCCGCGCGGCCCGTGGGCGTGGGGGCTGGCCGGCGCGCTCGTCGCCGCGTCAACGCTGTTCAAGGCGACCGCGGCGCTGCCGGGGCTCGCGATCGTCGCCGGGGTCGTCGTCGGGCTCGACGGTGGGGCCGGGCGGCGCGTCGCTGCGCGTCTCGGCGCGCTCGCGATCGGTGCCGCGTGCGTCGTCGGGCCGGTGATCGGCTACTTCGCCGCGAATGGTGCGCTCGACGCGCTCGTCGAGGTGCAGGTGCGGTTCAACCGCTATCACGCGTGGCAATACGACTGGGCCGACGCGTCGCGCATCCACGGGATCGTGCTGTTCGTGCCGTGGCTGTGCGAGCCGGCCGGGCTCAGTCAGACCGCGGCGCTCGTCGTCGCGGCGTGGCTCGCGTGGCGCGGGCCGGCGAGCGGTCGCGTGCTCGCGCTGTGGTGGGCACTCGCGTGGCTGACGATCCCGATCCAGGGCAAGCTCTGGCAATACCACTACGCGCTCGTGCTGCCGCCGCAGGCGCTGTTGATCGCGTGGTGGCTGACGACGATCGTGCGCGACGGGTGGCGCGGTCCGCGACTCGTCGGCGCGATCGCCGGTGCGCTGTTGATCGGATACCAGACGGTCGGGATCGCGCGGGATCACGCGGTCCGGTGGGGCGACGACATCGCGCGCGTGACCGGTTCGATGCCGGCGACCGACTACGTCGCGCTGCCTCGGTTCGCGATCGGGGGCGGGCAGCACTACGAGAGCGTCGCGATCGAGCGGGCCGCTGCGTGGCTGCGCGAACGGGCCGCACCGGGGGACACGATGATGGTGCTCGGTCTCGATCAGGCCGTGAACTTCCGCAGTCGGCTGCTGCCGCCGACGCGTTACATCTACACGTATCCACTCGTCGCGCGGATCCCGGGCTACGAAGCGGAGCGCGATCGGCATCGGACCCGCTTCCTCGAAGCGATCGATCGGACGCCACCGCGCTTTCTCGTCGTGCCCGAGGGGCCGGTCGACATCGCGTCCGGCAAGACGCCCGCCGGGCAACTCTCCGATTTCGTCGCACTTCGCGAGTGGGCGCTCACGCGTTACCATCCGACGACCGTGATCGGCCCCTACACGATCTTCGAGAGGAACCCGTCGTGAAGCGTGCGCTCCCGGTGCTGTTGCTCGTCGCCGTCGCGCTCGCGCACGTGCCGGGGATGCGCACCGGCTTCCTGAGCGACGACTTCATGATCCTCGGGCACGTGCACGAGACCGGCTTCGCGCACCAGTGGACGCATTCGTTTCTCGACTTCGTCGACGTTCGCTTCTACCGGCCGGTGCTGACGTCGAGCTATGCGCTCGATCACGCGGTCTACGGCCTCGATGCGTGGGGCTATCACGCGACGAACATCGGATTGCACCTGGTCGTCGTCGCGTCGGTGATCGTGCTCGCGCGGCAACTCGGCGGTGGCCGCGCGGGCGGCCTCGTGGCGGGCGCGCTGATCGGGTTGCACGCGCTCAACCCGAACACGGTGACGTGGATCGCGGGGCGCGTGAGCCTGCTCGGCGTCGCATGCTCGCTCGTCGCGCTCGTCGGGTTCCTCGCCTTCCGACGGCGGCCGCGCTTCGTGACCGCTGCGGTGGCGCTCGTCGCGCTCGGGACGGGGTTGCTCGCGAAGGAGTCGACGCTCGCGATTCCGTTCGTGTGGCTCGTCGCCGACGTCGTGCTCCGCGGCCGCTCGGCGTGGGGGCTCACGCTCGTCGGGTTCATCGCGCTCGGCGTCACGTTCGTGCTTCGCGACGCCGTGCTCGGGACGCCGCTCGGCGGGTACGGGGGCGACCCGACGCCGGTGCTCGTGGGGGATCTGTCGGAGACCGCCGCCCTCGCGATCGCGCCGTTCACCGAGGCCGGTTGGTTCGCCGGGGCCGGCGTGATCGCGGTCGTCGCGGCCGCCGTCGCGTGGCTCGCGGTGCTCTGCGTGTGGATCGGCCGGGGTGCGCACGGTTGGCGGGGCATCGTGGTCGTCGGGGCGCTCGGTGGCGCGATGGTCGCGGTGCTCTACGGGACCGGGATGCGGATGGAACTCGTGAACGCGGAGCGGTGGTATCCCGCGCTCGCCGCGCTCGCGCTCGCGCAGGGTGTCGTGTGCGCGAACGCGGGGCGCGTCGGTGTCGCGGTCGGTGTCGTGGCGGCGGCGATCGGCGTCCCGGCGCTGCTCGCGTCCGAGCGCGACTACGCGACGGTCGGGGAGCGCGTGCGGCTCGTCGTGGACGCGGTGCACGCGGCGCCGGACGATCGTCCGGTGCTCGTCCACCGACTCCCGGTCACGCAGGACGGGGCGCCGTTCTTGCACTTCGGGTTGCGCGAGGCATGCGCGCCGCCGTTTCGCGCGACGGCGCGGCGCGACGTCCTCGCAGTGCACGCGCCGTACGCGACGCTCGGCGAGGCGCCGCACCCGGCGGCGTGGGCGCTCGCGTCGCACGGTGCGCTCACCGCGATCATCTGCGGCCCCGACGGCGCGCCGGTCGCGACGCTCGACCGGCGTGCCGTGCAGAGCATCGGCGGGTTCGGCGGCTACGATCGCGCCGAACGCGCGTCGCTCGTCGACGGGCCGAGTTGGCCGAAGGGCTGGTGCGTGGCCGGCGGTCGGGCCGACGAGCCGATCGAGTGCTTCGTCATCGCGCCGATCGGAACGGCACACTTCACCGGTGCATTCGACGCCGATGGCCGATTCGACGTGGACTGGCGCAAGCGCGCCCTCGACGACTTCTTGCGCGACTCGGCCTATCTCTTCATCGCGCTGATCGGCGGCGAGCCCGGCGCTCCCCGCGCGATCGCGTTCGACAGCACGCTCCGCTGAGTCGGGCCGTCAGAGTCGATCGAGCGTCGCCCGCACCCCGTCACAGATCGGGTCGACGACCGCCGCCGGAAAGTCCCGCGGCAGCGTGTTGCACACGGAGTCGATCGCCATCGGTCCACGCGCAACGCAATCGTCGAGGATCGCGTCGATGTCTGCGGACGGAACGTGCGCGCGGCGTGCGGTCTCGCGCCAATGGTCGCCGCGAATGACGTCCCACTTGTAGTGTCGGTTGTTGCCGATCACCGACATGGCCATGCGGACCTGGCGCGCGTGGATTTCCTGTCGCGACAGCGCTGGATGCAGCGACACGATGTCGTACAGCGGTGTCAATGCGAACGCGCCTCCGGCGCGCAGGAAGACACTGAAGTTCTTCGCGTGCGCGTCCGGCGCGGCGAGCAGCCAATTCACGACGAGTGCACGAACGAACGTCGCCCGGTCGCGCTCCGGATCGGTTGCCCCGAGGAGCTGATCGAGGATCGAGTCGGCCGACGGGCCGCCGTCCGCTTCGTACTTCTGATCCGGTGAGACGCCGAGGGCTTGGCACAGGTCCTCTTGCGGCTGACGGATCAACCACGAGCCGTCGCGTGCCCAGCGGCGATCGAAGCGCTCGACGACGAGGGCGCGCAAGCCGTCGAACCGTTCGACCCGTGCCTCCGCGACCGGCAAGCCGAAAGCCCCCGCGAGCCGAAGGCACAGCCACTCGTTCTCGACGCTGTCGGACAGGTCCGGGCCGGCGGCGGTCGTCCCGATCGGCGGCTTGATGATATGGCTCGTCGGCGTCGCGCCGCGCGGTTCGTGCCAGCGGTCGTCATGCCAGAGCAGCGCGGTCTTCTCCTGCGCGCCGGCGATCGATATGCGGAACGACGAGTCTGCGCTGTGCCCGAGTGGCTGGATTCGCAGGCGTTGCAGGCGCGCTGCGATCGCCGCGTCGTCGAGCGGCGTCGCGTCGATCGTGCGCACGTTCGGCACCGACACGTCGTCTCGATAGAGTTGCAGAGCGCCGACGCAGTCGCGGCCGATGTGCTCGAGCAGATCGAACGGCCGGGTCGACGGAGCGCCGATCGTCCGTTGAATGCGACTCCGGACATCGCCGCCCTCCGGAAGCAGGTTGTCGAAGAAGTGCCACACGACGTCGCCGGTATAGGGCGCGGTCGAGAGGGGCATCGAAAGGGAGATCGGGATGGCGGCGTCGCGATCGAGCCACGTCCGGTCGTACTCGAACCGCAACGTCGCGGCCGACTCGCGGGTGAGGAGGCCGACGTCGAGGCCGTTCATCGCGATACGCAGGGAACGTCGCGTTCGTCGGCGACCCATCGGTCACGCGTCGTCCCAGGGGGACGCGTCGCCGGTTGCGCGAGGGCCGATCGCGAGCCCCAAGCCGAGAACGGCGCACAGCCGGACGAGTGTCGCGAAGGACACGTCGCTGGCACCGCGCTCGATCTTGGAGATCGTCGGTTGCGCGAGGCCTGCGCGAAGCGCCAGCGCCTGTTGCGTCAGACTGCATCGACGGCGTGCGTCGCGGACCACCCGACCGAGGTCGGCGGCCGTATGAACGTCGGTCGTTTTCATGCCCTGGAAGTATATATCGGTATTATTCCTTCGGGCAATAAATCTATTTTATGCTCTTGGGGAATGACACGCCGGGCTGGATCGGATCGTCAGCGCTGTCGCTTCGCTCGCTCGGCGGCCTCGCGCGCGGCGATTTCGCGCACCAGACAGGCGCGGAGTGTCTCGCCGTCGCGCCGGCCGTAGGCGCGGGTCGCGGTTCGTTCCCGCATCTCCTTCAGCCGTCGGATCCGGATCGTGCCGTGGGGGGTGCTCCACGACGCGACGTGCCCGCGGATCGCGTTCGCCGGCGGGACGCGGTCGACGTGGCGCAAGAAGTAGCGGTGCGCGTCCGGCAGGCCGGCCTCGGCGAACGCGTCGAGGATCGCATGATCGTCGAACGGGCGGTCGCCCCGCAGCGGTTCGCCGTCGACGAACGCGAGCCGTGCGACCGCGATCGACTCCGTCGTTCCGTCGGCGAGCAGGGCGCGCACCGCCCGGGCTGCGTCGACGACGCCCGGGCCGACGCGCCGTGCAAACCGGAAACCGTCGGCGATCGCGTCGCGGCCGGCGTGGACCGCGCCGTTTTCGACGCGGATGCAGCCGGCATAGAAGCGGAGCATCGGGCTCTCGTGGGCGAGCCACGACTCGGTCGCGCGCAGTGCGGCTGCGGTGTCGGCTTCGGTTGCGAGCGAGACGCACCGTTGGAGCTTGAACCGATCGTAGGGGTAGCGGGCGGCGATCGCGGCGAAGATCGCGCCCGCGTGTGGACCACCGAACTGCGCCAACCGGACAAGCGCGGACTCGCCGGCGCTCCACGGCTGGGCGCCACGCGCGATCCAGCGCTGCATGCCCGCGGCGATCCTGGCCGGTTCCGCACGGTCCTCGTGCGCCTGGCACCAGGCGACGATATCGGCGATCTCGCTGCCGCGAGCGCTCGGCTCGAGGGCGAGGAACGCCTCGTCGATCAACGGGAAACCGGCAGCCTCATTCACGAGGCGCGTGAGCGGCTCGTCGGTCGTCGCGAACTGCCACTCGGGGAAGTCTCGCGCAACGCGCGTGAAGCGTGGCTCCTCGAACCCGGCGAGCAGGAGGGGGACGTCGCGGTGGGTGAGCGCGATCGACTCGCCGCCGAGCAGGACGAACGGGTTGATGACCTCGGCGCGGCGGACCGCCTCATTCGAATCGTCCGTCTCGTAGAGGGCCCGAATCGCGATCGGCGGCCGGTCGTACTGTGTCTCGTCGAGCCGATGGCCCGACCAGTGACCGTGCCCGAGTGCGGTGATCCGCGAGAGGCGGCTCGCCAGGTAGCGGATCCGTTCGTCGCGGTCGAGGGAGCGCGACAGCTCCGTCCACGCGTCCAGCGTCGGCAACCGACGCGGGATGCGGCCGCCGTCACGCGCGAGTTCGTCGAGCAGTCGTCGCGCGAGCCGGCCGACATCGCTGTCCGGCTGCGTGCGCACGGCGATCCGAGCACGTTCCGCGGTGAGCGCATCGTCACAGCGCCAGACGAACGCATCGGCGATCGCATCGAGCAGCGCCTTCCCGAACATCGCGCGCGCGGCGCGCGGGAGGTCGCGATCGGCGTCGGCCAAGCAGGCGAGCGCCGGTTCGAGCGCCCGTGCCGCCGCTCGCCGCTCCCCGCGGTCGAGGAGCCAGCGGGCGAACGCGATCTCGTACCGGCTCACGAGGTGGTAGTCGAGGTCCCAGTTGAGTGCGGCGAATCCCGGCGGAACCGTCAGCTGTGACCCCGAGCCGCGGACGGCGGCGCGGTAGGCGCGGATGCGTTCGACCTCCGCGAGCGGGTCGACCGTGTCGACCACCAATCGCACGGACTTCGTGAAGTCGTACCACGCCCCCTCCGGCGTGTAGATCGCGATCGACGTCGGCGTCTCGTCGGTGCACCACCCGTAGCGAACGATCGGATCCGATCCGTCATCCTCGGTCTCGCACACGCGCACGAAGCGAGCGTCCGTCCGTGGTCGCCACGGGATGGTTCGTCCCGCCGAGACGAGGGGCACCCGGAATCCCGGAGACGTCGCCACGCTCGCTTCGACAAGCGGGGGCGGAACCGGTTGGCCCAAGCCCTCGATCACCCGGCGCGCGACGCTGCGCACGGCGTGGTCGTCGTGCATCGCGCGACTCCGGAGGACGGCCGCGTCGATCGGCAGGCACAGGATCAGCGCGACCGTGAGTGCTTCCTCGACGATGCGCGGTCTCGTCGCCGGATCCGCGATCACGTCGGCGACGAGTCGGCCCGTCTCCGGTGTCCGCAACCGACGTGCGATTCGCAACGCGGTCGCGCGGTCGTTCGTGTCGATGCCGTGACGAACCCACATCCGCAGCGCCGGGATCACGGCCGCGCCGCAATCACGGCGCTGGAGCGTCTTCTCCAACCAGTCGCGGACGAGCGAGGGGGCGCGTCGACCCACCCCGAGGCTCGGCGGCTTTCCCGGCACATGCCAGGGCGCGTCGTCGCGCCGCTCGTCCGCCCACGTCCATGCGAGGAGACCCGCGAGCCACCGCGCCGCGTCGTGGCGGACGTTCCGATCCGCCGCGTCGAATTGATCGAGCCGGGCGAGCCAATCGGGTTGCGACTGGGCCCGAGCGTAGACGCGAAGGATCTCTTCGCGTTCTCGGCGCGTCAGCCCGGCGCGCGCGGCATCCGGGGAGAGGATCGGCTCTTGCGACGCGAGGGGACCCGCGACGAGCATGCCGAGAACAGCGAGGAGGACGGGAAACCGGAGCATCGACAGCAGTGTAACGCGTCGACCCGCGTCTTGCTCAGAAACGGCGCTCCGCGATGTCGGCGAGGTGGAGGAGCATGCGCTCGGGCTTGCTCAGCGCGGCGCGTTCACGGCGCAGCTCTGCGAGGCGCTTCGGGTCGTCGGTGATGATCGAGTCGACGCCGATCGAGATCATCGTGTTCATCGTCGCGACGTCGTTGACGGTCCAGACGTGGACTTCGAGGTCGCGGGCATGGGCGCGTCGGACGAGGTCGCGCGTGACCGTGCCGGCGCTGACGCTCAGCAGATCGACGTCGAGCTTCGTGACGTCGCCGATCGAAGACGTGACGATCAACCCCGTGCGCAGTGCCGGCTCGAGCGCCGCCGCGCGACGCAGCCCCGCGTAGTCGAGCGACGTGACGATGCACCGGTCGACGAACGCCTTGTCGCGCAGGATGCGCACGACCTCGCGCGCCAGTTGTCGTTCGTGCCCGTTGAACTTCAGCTCGATGTTCAGGCGCGCGCGTCCCTTGACGACGTCGATGACGCGCTCGAGCGTCGCGAGTCGCTGATCGCGAAACGCCGGGCCGAACCAGCCGCCGCTGTCGCGATCGCGCAACGCGTCGTATCGGACCTCCCAGATCCCCTTGTCGATCCCGAACACGCGGTTGAGATCCTTGTCGTGGACGAGGACGACGACGCCGTCGGCGGTCTCCTGCACGTCGATCTCGACGAAGTCGGCGCCCTCCTCGATCGCGAGTTCGATCGCGGCCATCGTGTTTTCCGGCGCGCGAATCGAGCTGCCGCGGTGCGCGGTGACCCAGACGCGGTCGCCGGTCGGCATCCGGTCGGCGATGCGCCACGCGACGAATGCGGTCGTCCCGGCGAGCAGCAGCGCGATGGCCCACACCGACCCGAGCACGCGCACCGCCCACGCGGGTCGGTCGGTGTCTGCCGCGAGGAGCGTGTCGGGGATGCGGGCCTCGCACCGTCGGACGAATTGCCGCGTGACGGCGACGGCGAGCGTGGACGCGAGCACGACCGAGACGAGCGCAGCGAGTGCGGCATGGACGACGGCGAGCAGCGCGGTCACGACGAGCACGACGCCGACGGCCTGGCCGGCGACCCAGAGGAGCAGCGAGCGGAGCGCGAGCATCGATATCCAGAGAACGCCGTTGAGCACGACGGCCCACAGCGCCCAGCGTGCGAGTGTGCCGAGGACGTCGGCACGGCGCCCGCGCACGAGTGCCCGACTCTCGTCGAGTGCGGCTCCGGGCGTCGACCCGGTCAGCACGAGCGGCAGCGCGAAGATCCAATCGACGAACAGCCGGATCGCGAGCACCGCGAACACGAGTCCCGCCGCCGCCGCGATCGCCGCGGCTGCCCAGAACGCCGGGGGCTTCGCGTGCAGGTAGAAGTTGATGTCGTTCTTCGTCAGGAACACCGCATACGCCGCGCCGGCGACTGCGAGGCAGGGGGCGCCGCGTAGGAGGTAGCCGACGAACTGGCGCGCGCCGAGGTGCGCGAGATCCGGCAACCGCGCGACGAGGAACACGAGCAGCCCGGTCAGGCGCAGCCGACGGTGCCGGAGCAGGCCGAGCGCCAGGGCGATCAGGCCGCCGAACTCGAAGAACGCGATCGCGAACCCGGCGGTCGCCACCGTCGCGACGAGCACGACGCCCGTGGGAGACAGGAAGAAGCGGGCGAGGTCGTAGTTGCTGATCGCGCCGTCACCGCTCCAGGCGATCAAGCGAACGACGAGCCACGCGACGATCGGCACGAACCCGATCGCGGTGATCAATCGCGCGAGCAGCTCGAACCCGAGGAGTGGGCGAATGCCCCGCCGGAGCACGTCGGCCGTGCCGGCGACGCGCTCCCGCCAGGGCTCGACCGCGGGCCGCATCGGCGCCTACTTGATCTTCTTCGTCAGCAGGTAGAAGTTCGGCGGGAGCTTCTCGCCCGGCTCGTGCAGCGGGAACTGCGTCTCGCGGTCGTTCTTCATGTGGTCGATCCACAAGTTGATCGCCTGGATCACCGCGGTGTCGGCGTCGTGGCGGACGAGGAGTTGCACCTGGAGCTTCGAGCGATCGATGCGGTACCACGTCGTGTTCTGCAGTCGCCACATCGTCTCGCGCGCCCACGTGCTCGACGGGATGCGCGCGCCGAGGATCTCCGCCTTCGGCTGCACCTTCAGCCACGCCGCCTTCGCGCGTGCGATCACCTTGTCGCGATCGGGACCGTCGTAGGTGTCCGGCGGCAGCTGGTTTGCCGCGATGATGTCGGCGCGGAGCGAGTCCTGCTGGGCGCGAAGGGTCGCTTCCGCCTTCGCGAGCTTCGCGCGCGCGGCCTTGCCCGCGCTCGCGTCGAGCGCCTCGAGCAACGTCACCTTGTCCTCGGCCCAACCCATCCGCTGCGGCACGCCACCGTTGAACCAGCCGGGCTTCTTCTCCTTGACGGCCTGCGCGGCCATCTTCGCCGCTTCGGCGATGTCGGCGTCGATGCGGCCGGGCAGCGTCTTCTTCTGCTCCGCGACCGCCTTCGCGAGTCCCTGCAGATTGCCGTGCAGCGAGCGAACCGCGCCGTCGATGCGCTTGCCGAGTTCGACCCGTTGTCGGATCAGCAGTGCGTAGGTCTTCGCGGCGCGTTGCAGTTCCGCCTGGATCCCCTTGATCTGCGGGAGTACCCGGGGCGCGATGTCGGGGCGCGTGTCGAACATCGCGGCGTCGCGCACCATCCCGCTCAGCTCTTCGAGGCGTCTCCGGTCGGCGTCGAGGTTCGGGTAGGTGGACGGGTGGATGATCTTCTGCAACCGCGCGTGCACCGGCGCGAGTGCCTTGTGCGCCGCGTCGAACCGCTGCGTGAGCTTCGCGAGCGACTGCGCGGTCGACTGCACCCCGCGGCCGTCGGCCGGCAGCTCGGCGAGTGCGTCGCGGATGAAGCCGCAGCGTTGACGGCCCTTGTTCAGCGTCGCGATCCCCTGCGCGATCGGTCGGTGATCGATCAGGTCCGGGTTCTTCACGCCGCGGACCTTCGTGACGAGCGTCTCGAGCGTGCCGGCGAGCCCGTCGGCTTCGCGCACGTAGAAGTGCGCGTTCTTGAGCCGCTCCTCGTCGCGGTAGTCGAGTTTCTTGCCGTCGCTCGGCGGCGGGGCGGACGACGCGCCGAGCCGCGCTTCGAACGCGGCGATCGCGTTCGTCAGATCGGTCGCGCGCTTGGCCACCGCAGCGACCGCCGCGTTGCCGGCCGGGAGCTTCTTCAGCGCGTCGGTCGCCGCCTTCAGGTCGCCCTTCGCGCCGCCGAGCCGGACGAGCGCGAGTTTGACCTTCGCGCCCGACGGCTTGCCGCGTTTCGGCACGCCGCGCTCGGCCGTGCGGAAGTTGCTTTCGGCGCGCTTCAGGCGTGCCTCGATCTGGCCGAGCAGTTGTTGCTGCGCGGCGTCGAGGTCCTGGCTGCGCGCGGTCGTCGTGAGCACGAGCGTGAGGAGCGAGGCGAGGAGCATCGGGAGTCGCATGGGCGGGTCCTTTCTTCCGACGGCATCGTAGCGCAACCCGGGCCGGGACGCCGGGGCTTTTGTGGGCGGATCGGTGCGAGGCCTATCCGCGCGCCGACGAACTCGCCTGCTGGCGGACGTAGATCCACAGCGTGATCGCCGCGACCGCGTAGAGCGCGGCCGCGACGCGGAGCACCGACGTGAAGCCGCCGAGCATCGCGATCACGCTCGTGAGCAGCGACGCGACGACGGAGGCGAACGAGTTGATCGCGAGCCCCCACGCGACGACGGACGGTCCGTCGTTCGACACGACGCGGAGCGCGGTCGGGAACGGGATTCCCATGATGAACCCGGCCGGTGCGAGCAGCACGACGACCGCGATTAGGCGCGTCGAGAACGAGTAGGCGAGCAGCGTGCGCAGCACGTCGCCCAGGAAGAGATCGTAGGTGACGAGCAGCGCGAGCAGCGCGAGCACCGCGCCGGCGACGGTCTTGCCCGGGTCGGCGTCCTTGAAGCGCGACGAGAAGAGGCTGCCGAGCCCGGTCGCCGCGAGGAGGGTGAAGAGCGTCGCGGCGGCGCTGTAGGTCGGGTGGCCGAGGAGCAGCGCGGTGCGCTGCAGCAGCGCGAGCTCGACGAACAGGTAGCCGAGGCCGAGCGCGCCGAAGCATGCGATCGCCGGCACGACGCGCGCGCCGGGCAGCCCGCGACGCGTCAACAGCACGAGCGGCCCGAGGATGCAGACGGCGCTCGCGATGATCACGGTCAGCAGGAACTTCAGGTGCTGACGCATGCCCCATGACGACGGCGCGTTGTCGTCGAGCGCGAAGACGCCCGAGATCTGCCCGTCGCTGAGGAAGTTGAAGAAGAACGGTCGATCGTCACTGATCGGCGCGAAGCTGCAATCGAGATCCATCGCACGCGCCGCGTCGTCCCACTTGTGGGCGATCGCGGCGAGCATGAAGTTGTTGTAGCGCGGGTTCGTGAATCGGTTCGGCGCCCACACGAGGACCATCGGGTCGTTGAGGCCGAAGTGCAGCGTCTCGTAGATCGGGATGCGCAGCGGGGTCGGCCGCTTCGTGGACGCGGCGATCATCGCCTTGATGCGCTCGATCGCGTCGGGCGTGATCGGCTGCTTCGAGAACATCGTGCTGACCCAGATGCCCTGCTGGATCACGATCATGTGCAGGTCCGGGCGCTCGATCCCGTGTTCCTGCATCACCTCGATCGCGGTGGTCACGACCCGGAACGGCTCCATCCCGAACCGGATGATCGACAAGAGGCCGTCGTCGTCGAGGATCGACCAGTAGCGACGGAACGCTTCCTTCGTGTAGAGGTAGTTCTCCGAGAACAGGAAGGCCCCGCCGGACCCGGCCGAAATCGTGTCGGCGCCGGTCATCTGGAGGAGGTCGTATTTTTCGGTGGTTTGCTCGACGAAGCTCCGCCCGTCCATGTGGAGGAGCTTCACGTGCGGCGGGAACGGGCCCCCGAGGAACGACGCCTGCGCGTTCGTCACGACGTCGAGCACGGCGCGGTTGATCTCGATGCCGGTGACGTCCGGGACGTCGTGGTGCAGCGCGCAGAGCACGTCGGGCGCACCGCCGATGCCGATGATCAGCATCTTCTTCGGCTCGGGCCGCAGCTTGTAGGCCGCGCCGTAGACCGTCGTCTCGAACAGCGTGTCGCGCAGTTGCTGGTCGTCGCCGAGCGAGATCAGGATCGAGCCGGCGCCGGCGTCCTGCGAGAAGAGTCGCACCGGGCGGTCGTCGACCGTGCCGAACGGGCGCGGGAACTGGTGCACCTGCACGCGGCCGACCGGATCCCACGCCGAGTAGACCTGTTCGGGATCCGCGGTCGCGCCGGTCCGTTCGAGCGCCGCGTGTGCGCGGGCGTAGAGGTCGCCGTCGTCCGGGCGGAACGGGAAGACGCGTTCGCCGAACACGCCGCATGCAGCCGCGCCGATCGCGCACACGGCGGCGACGGCCGCGAGTCCGGTCGCGCGGGCGCGCGTCGCGATCCACAGCCCCGCGAGTGCGGGCACGGCGGCGACGATGCCGAGTAGCGCCTCGATCCCGAGCGGGCGCATCAACGGGTAGAGCGCGATGCAACCGAACGCGGAGCCGAGCAGGTTGAAGAGGTACGGCACGTATGGCCGCTTGCCGCTTCGGCTGAGCACGATCGCGACGGCGACGCCGCCGAAGAGGTAGGGGAGCGCGAAGCCGAGGAGCCACGGCACGCCGCGCCAGCTGAGCGCGATCCCGCCGCCGCGCGCGAACCACGCGTGCATCACGAGCGCGGTGATCGAGAACCCGAGCAAGCAGCCGACGAGCGCGCGCGCGCCGGTCGCGGTCGCGAGCGACGGGCGGACCGCGACGAGCCCACCGCCGACGCCCATGCCCAGCAGCGCGACGCTGATCGCGCACCAGACGAGCACCGGGTCGACCGCGAACGAGAAGATCCGGATCTGGATCAGTTGCAGCGCGAGGATCGTGAACGAGATCGCGCCGATCGCGACGAGATCCTCTCGGGGGCGGGCGCGGGTGGCGTCGGTCACGGTGCGGCCCCCGTCTGAGGCTCGACGAGCGGGAGGGTGAGCTGGAGCCAGAGGAGGGATTTGAACCCTCGACCGCGGCTTTACGAAAGCCGTGCTCTACCACTGAGCTACTCTGGCTCGGGCGACCGGAAGATTAGGCGAGATTGGGCCTCAGGCAAAGCCCCCGGCGGGGATTTTCGCGCCTCCCTCGACGCGTGGTAGAGTGGGTCGATGCGAAAGGCGATCGCGTTGCTGGTCGCGATCCTGGTCGGGCTGCTCGTCGTCGAGGGGGTCGCCCGGATCGCCTACCGCCGCCCCGACTACCACCAGACGATGCTCGTCGACCCGCTCGTCGGCTTCCGGATGCCCCGCGGTCTCGCGATGGAGAGCCGCGACGAGAGCGGCCCGTTCCCGTATCGCCTGAGTCCGGAGGGCTTCCGGGGGCCCCCGATGCCCGACACGCCGCGGGCCGCGGGCGACCGGACGCCGCGGCTCCTCTTCGTCGGGGACTCGTTTCTGAACGCGTTTCGCGTGCGCGACGAGCAGCTCATGACGACGCGCACCGAGCGGGCGATTGCCGCACGCGAGGGATCGGCGAACGTCTTCTGCATCAGCGGCGACGGCTTCAACCCGGCGCAGGGGCTGATCCTGTTCCGAGAACACGCGCCGGACGTCCGGCCCGATGCGGTCGTGCTCGCGGTGTACCCGGGCAACGACATCCACGACGGCACGCCGGAACTGCACGGACCGGCCGACTACACCCGGGTGTGGCTCGTCGACGACGGGGAAGGCGTGCTGCGGACGACGACGTTGTTCCCGTGGCGCACGCGGGCGCGGCGCTGGTCGGTCGCGTTCTCGGTGCTCGAGCACCGGCTCGTCGGCAAGGGCGCGTGGGCCCGCAGTTTGCGCGAGCCGGCGCGCTACGACCCGGCGCGCGTCGCGAAGGGCCTGCCGCCGAGCGAGGACCTCGAGGTCTACTCGCCGTCGCTCGCGGAGTCGTCGCCCCGATGGCGCGCGGCGTGGTCCACGACCGAAGCGGTGATCGGCCGTTTCCGCACCGAGGTCGAGGCGATGGGTGCGCGCTTTCTCGTCGTGGTCATCCCCGCGTGGCGCCAGGCCGTGCGGACGGGCCAGTCGGTGTTGCACGACCACGATGCGCGGACGGCCGGCGGTCGTCCGCTCGACTCGATTCTCGATCTCGACTTCCCGGAACGTCGACTCGCGGCGTTTTGCGCACGCGAAGGGATCGACGTGCGGTTGCTGCTCGGTCCGCTGCGGCGAGCCACCGCGCCGGGGCGTCCGTCGTGCTACGTGCCGGAGGACGGTCACCTCTCCGGCGAGGGGCACCGCGTGGCCGCCGAGGTGGTGACCGCCTGGTGGTTCGAGGAGCCGGATCGCCTCGGTGCGGACCTCGCCGGCGTCGGTCCCGGCCCGACGTCGTTGCTCCCACCGCCGCCCGCACCGGGGGAACCCGAGGTGCTCGAGCCGGGCGACGAGGCGCTGCTGCACGACGGCTGGGGGCCGATCCGTCCCGCTACGGCGACGCCGAGACCCGGCACGATCGTCCAGCAGCCGCGCGCGTTCCTGCTCGTGCCGGTCGACGACGGCGCGCTCGTCGTGTCGGGTTCGGTGCCGCGGCGTGCGCGGCTGCCGATTCGCGTGCGCGTCACGGTACCGGGCATCCCCGGCGAGGGAATCCTGACGATCGAATCGCGCGACGCGTTTCGCCGTCGCTGCCCGATCACGTTGCCGCCGCGTCTTCGGCCGCCGGCGTACGACGGTCACGTGCCGGTCGTGTTCGAGTGCATCGACCGCGAGCCGGGTGAGTGGGGCCTGATGTGGGGCCCGGTCGTCCACACGATCGGCTTCGTCGGCAAGTGAGGCGTCGCGACAGGAGCCGGCGCGACACGCCGACCGAACCGTGCCCGCATTGCGGCGAACCGGTCCGCGTCGGTGCCGTCGTCTGTCGGCACTGTGGCAGCGACGCGCAGACCGGCTGGGCCGATCCCGACGAGATCGCCTATCAGTCGGTCGACATCCCGGACGTCTACGGCGACGACGAGCCCGACCCGCCGCGCGGTCGACGCGTGCTCGCAATCATCCTCGTCGTCCTGCTCGTCCTCGCGATCATCCGCGCATTGACCTGATCGTCCCCGACGGCCGCCGCGGCGGGACATGAAAAAAGGCGGCCGGGCTGTTGGCCCGGCCGCCTTTGGAATCGAATCGGAGAGGCGAGGATCAGCCGCCGAAGACGTCGGACAGGCTGATGCGGTGCTTCGTCGCGACCTCGGCGCGCTGCGACGCGTTGAGCGGCGCAATGCCGAGGCCCTCCGCGGCGCCACCCGCGACCTCGAGGTCGGCGAGGCCGAGGCCACCGATCAGCGCCTGGAACATCGGCTCCGGCAGGCTGCCACCGGCGCGAGCGATCTGGCCGATCGCCTTCGCGGCCGCCGCGCGAACCGGCGCGCCGGCCGAATCGTCACCGAAGACCTTCGCGAGCGCTTCGTAGCCGTCGGTGTTGCCGATGCCGCCGAGCGCCTTGATCGCCGGCAGCTTGACGTTGTCCGGCTTCTCACCGAGCGAGCGTTGCAGGTTCGCGAACGCCGCCGACGGATCGAGGCTGCCCGCGGTCGCGGCGAGGCCGGCGAGCGCGGTCGCCGCGCGCTCGGAGTAGGCGAGGGCGCGGGCCTGATCGTCGGTGCGAGCGCCGAAGCTGTCCTTCACGGTGCCGGCGTAGGCGTCCTTGACGAGCGGCACCTTGACCATGCCGGCGACCTTGCCACCGAACAGAGCCTCGTCGCTGTCGGCACGATCCTCCGCGGTGAGGCCGAGGATCGGGATTTCCTTGGTCCGCTCATCGGACTTCAGCTCGTTGACGACACCCTGCGCCGAGATCGCGGTGTCCGATCCGGCCAGCGTCGTGCGAACGATCACGAGGTCCGGGTTCGGGCCGCGCTTGGCGAGCATGACGCCGTCGGCACCGTCGTTGGCGCCCACCGCGAAGTAGCCGAGCTCGCGCAGCTCGCTCAGGAGCTGGTTGCGCGTGTCGTCGTTGTTGTCGATCACGAGGATCGCACGACGCGTCGACTCGCCGACGCAGCGCGCGAGCTCCGGCACGACGGCCTCGGCGTTGGCGAAGCTCGGCGCGGGCGCCAGCTCACCGATCGCGATCGCGGCCGCGTAGCGGATGACCTTGTATTCCGACGTGAGCGCGTCGGTGAGGACGCCGCCCTGGAAGCCACGGCTGCCGAGCAGGTCACGCAGCGTGAAGATCCCGCGCTCGGCGACCGCGAGGTCGCGGTCCTTGATGCACGCGCGCACGGCCTCTTCGAGGTTGTCGACACCGGCGGTCGCCGCGAGCAGCGACGACTTCGCCATCTTGCCCTTGAGCTCCTCGGCACCCTCGGAACCGCGCGACGTCGCCGCCGACAGCTCTTCCATCTGCGCGAGGTGGATGCGAGCGAGCCAGGTCTGCGCCGGCTGATACTCCGGATCGACCGACAGCGCGTCGTAGCACGCCTCCTCGGCGACCTCGAGGTGATAGAGGTAGACCGGCACGTCGTACTTGCCGAGCTTGCCGTCGGCCCACTTCCACACCGGGCGGTTGGCCGAGACTTCCTTCATCACTAGCGACTTGAGCGGGTCGTAGTAGCGCGACGCGAGGTCGACGAGCAGCTCCTTCGCGGAGCGCCCACTCGCCTCGGCCGGAAGGTGCATGTTGCGCAGCGCGCGATCGGCGGCCGCGACCAGGCCCGGGTCCTTCGCGGTCTCGACGACGGCCTTCAGGGCGCCCGCAGCGCGGTCGTCCTTGATCAGGCCGAGCGCGATGCACACGTCGGTCTTGAGCTTGTCGTTGCTCGTGTCGAGCGACTCCATCAGCGGCAGCGTCGCCTCCGGACCCATCGCCGTCAGCAGACGGAGCAGGTTCGTCTTGAAGTCGTCGTTCCCGCTCGACGCGAGTGCCTCGACGATGTAGGGAACCGCGTAGTCGCCGTGGGCGCGCTCGAGCGTCAGCTCGGCGGTCCGACGTGCGGCGAAGTCGCCGCCGCGGATCTCCTCGAGGAGTTGGTTGATCGCCTCGGCGTCGTCACGCTTCGTGCGCTCGCCGACGCGAGCACGATCGAGGAACGTGTTGATCACGGCGCGGTTCTCGCCGCCCTTGAGCAGGAGGTCGACCCAGACGCCCATCGCGAACTTCTCGCGGAGGCGGTAGGCCTCTTCGTTCGACGGATCGCGCGAGAGGACCTGCTTGATCAGCTCGAGGCCCTTGGCGTCGTCGCCTTGCCGATAGGCGGCGACCGCTTCGGTGAAGAGCCGCTCGGTCTCCTCGTCCACCTGTGCCGTAGCGGCGGTCACCATCGGGCTGAAGGTGAGCGCACCGAACGACATGAAGAAGGCCGATGCGCAGATCAGCCAGCCGCGCTTTGACATTGACGCCTCCGATTCGTCAGCTTCCGTGACAACGCGACTCGATCGACGGTCGCGCGACGACGGAAAGGAGAACAGATGACAGAGTGACAGCCCCGGCGAACGTCCATCGGGCGGTGGTCAGTAACGGCCACGCGAGGAGCGATTCGGGTGCCGGTGCATCACGCGATGTCCAAGACGCGACAAATGACGCGTGGACAGACGGGATCAACCGTCGGCGTGAAGCGGCAACGCCCTTACCGGTGGTGCGAGACGAGGCGGTCGGTTCCTTCTTTTCCGCAACTGAATGCGGCCGGATTCTACTCGACCGGGGAAAGACGGGTCAAGGGCGCGAGGTCCGTGTTTCCCGGCGGATTCACCCAGGCGACTTCCGGATCGTTTATAGGCTCAGGCGGCCGAGCACGACCGGGCAGGCGGCGCCGGTCGCGGCCGGGAGGTTCCCCGGGCGGCCGGCGAGCGTCTCGTGGGCGAGAATCGCGAACGCGCACGCCTCCTTGTTGTCGGGATCGAGCCCGCCGCGGGCGAGGGGCGCGACCCGCGCCGGCGCCAGCCGCTGGGCGAGGCGCCGCATCAGCGTCCGATTGTGGGCGCCCCCGCCACTCACCCACACGTCGTCCAGCCGAGGGGCGTGGCGCGCGATCGCGTCGGCGATCGAATCGGCGGTGAAGCGGGTCAGCGTCGCGACGAGGTCCTCCGGGGCGACGCGCCCCCGCGCGAAACGGTCGACCCATCGGCGTCCGAAGACGTCGCGGCCGGTGCTCTTCGGCGGATCGAGCGCGAGAAACGGATGCTCGAGCATGCGCCCGAGCCGCACCCGATCGATCTGACCGCGCTCGGCCATCCGCCCACCGCGGTCGAAGCGACGCCGCCCGCCGGTCGCCCGTCGCACCGCGTCGTCGATCGGCGCGTTGCCCGGCCCGGTGTCGAACGCGACGACCGACTCGAGGTCACCGCCACGCAGCAGCGTCACGTTCGCGATGCCGCCGATGTTCACGAGCGCGCGCGCGCGCGTCGGGTCGGCGAACAGCAGGTGGTCGACGTACGGCACGAGCGGCGCGCCGTGGCCGCCCACCGCCATGTCGCGCCCGCGAAACCCGGTCACGGTGGGGACCCCGGTGCGCTCGGCGATCACGTCGCCGGAGCCGAGCTGGCACGTGTGGCCGTCGCGTCGACCGCTCGGGGGCACGTGCACGAGCGTGTGCCCGTGCGACCCGATCACGTCGACCCGCTCCGGCGAGACGTCGGCGCGCTCGAGGAGGGCGAGCGCCGCGCGCGCGAACGACTCGCCGAGGCGAACGTCGAGCGCGGTCGCGTCGGCGAGCGACAGGCCAGCCTCGGCCGCCTCGATCAGGCGCGTGCGCAGTGCCGCCGGGTAGCGCGTCGTTCGGAACGCGAGCACGCGAAGGCCGAGGCCGGGGCGATCGTCACGGACGCGCACGAGCGCGGCGTCGATGCCGTCGGTGCTCGTTCCCGACATCAATCCGACCGCGAGCCGCGATCGTTTCGCGAGACTCCGCGCGATCCGCCTCACCGGCCGAGCCGCGCCTCGATCCACGCGACCGCGGCGCGGAAGCGTTCGCCGCCGAACTCGGGGTGGTCGATCCGGTGGAACGCGAGCAGGTCGCGCGCGTAGTCGGGACGCGCGGCGAAGTAGCGGATCAGCGCACGGTGGATCTGCGCCTCGAACCACGCGTCCGGGTACGGGTTCGTCGTCGAATGGTGTTCGAGCAGTCGTTCCCAGACGCGGTCGGCCTCCTCGCGGCGGCCCAGGCGCGGCTTCGCGACGACCTGCCCATCGGCATCCACCGTGATCGACCCGCCGAGGGCGATCGCGCGCAACCGCAGCGGCGCGACGTGCTCGGGCCGACGCGTCAGCACGTCGTCGATCGCCTCGAGTGCCTCGGCGTCGCGGTCGAGCGCGAGCAGGCTCCGCGCCCGTGCGAGTCGCACCGTGTCGAGCACCGCTTCCAGCGTCGCGGGGGCGCGACGCAGCAGCCGATCGAACACCTCGAGCGCGCGGTCCGGCCGCCCGAGGGCCAATTCGTCGAGGCCGAGCGCGTAGTGGTCGCGGGCATCGAAGTCGCCCTTGAGCAGTTCGCGGGCGCGCCGACGGAGTCGGACGCTCCGCAGCAGCGTCGCGTGACGAGCGGTGGCCGGGCCGCCCCCGGGCGATTCGCCCGACGCGACGCGACGCAGGTGACGCCCGAGCAACAGGGCGCCCTCCCCGAGGGACCGATGCAGCGGATAGCGCGACTCGAGGGTCGCGAGCGTCGCGTCGGCGGCGGTGACGTCGCCGACGTCCAACTCGCACGCGAGTCGCAGCGTCAGCGCCTCGGCGACGAGCGACGGTCGCGTTTCGCCGTAGGTGACCTCGATCCCGTCGAGCGCGATCCGGGCGCGTTCGGAATCGCCGAGTCGGCGGTGGGCGAGCGCTCGGGTGACGCGACCCAGCGCGAGTGCCGGCAGCAGGTTCGGCGCGTCGGCGGGCAGGCGATCGAGTTCTTCGAGCATCGCGAGCGTCGCGCGCGCGGTCTCGGTATCGTCGCGCCGCGCGGCGAGGTGGCGCGCGTAGGCGGCGTGTGCGAGCGCGAGCGCGCGGTAGGGGGACGTCGCGTCGATGCGTTCGAGCCACGCGAGCGCCTCGGCGAAGTCCCCGCGCCGATACGCCTCCATCCCCGAGCGGTGTTCGAGCGCGCCGCGCACGGTCGGGAGGATCGCGCGGGCGCGGTCGGCCCGTGCGACGTCGGCCGCGGCGTTCGTGCGTCGCGCGATCCGCGACCACAGCGCGGCGACCCGGCGTCGCGTCTCGTCGGAGCGGTCGAGTGCGGCGCTGCGTTCGGCCGCGCGCGCCGCCTCGCGCTCGAAGCCGCGACGGTCCCACGCGCGCGACGCGATCATCCATCCCTCGGCGCGCAACGGGGCCGTCGTCTGCCGATCGCGGGCGACCGTCAGTGCGAGATCGAGCGCCTGCTCGGGGGCGACGTCTCGCAGCGCGCCGTCGGCCGCCAGCAGCGTCGCGTGGCGATGACGGAGCCGCGCGGCCGGGGTCGTGCGCGCGATCAGGGTGCGGGCGAACGGTGCGAATGCCCGTCGCGCCGCGGGCGCACCGTCCTCGGCGAAGCGCGCCGCGGTGCGATCGATCCACGCGAACGCGTCGTCGGCGGTCGGTGTCCATCGGGCGCCGGCCAGTGCCGCCTCGCCGACGACTTGGGCGAGCGCCGGCGTGGGCATCCGTCCGAGGCGTCGCGCGTGGCGTTCGACGATCGCGGCGCATTGGGCCGCCGCGCGCGCGCCCGAGCCGTCGCGGTCGAGCCGGCGCGCGAGACGGCAGTAGTCGGCGGCCGCGCGTTCGAGCAGCGGCATCGTCTGCGGGGTCCACCACTCTTCGCCGGCGGGGAGGAGGTCGCGGTAGCGCTCGCACGCGCCCTCCTCGTCGCCGTAGAGTTCGAGGCACCGCGCACAGTAGAAGAACGCCCGCCACTCGCCGAGCGTCCCCGCGTGCCGCTCCGCGAACGCATCCAGGCGGGTGAGGGCTTCGCGGAGCGCCGGCGCGCGTCGCGAGTCTTCGATCGAGTAGAGCCGCGCGCGATAGTAGAGGTTGATCCACTGCTCGAGCTCGGCGCTCGTGCGGAGCCAGGCGTCCCCGTCGGGCAACCGCGTGGCCGACGTGTTGAAGACCGCGCGGAACAGGGCCGCCGAGCCGATCAGGTCGTCGTCGATCTCGACGGCGTGAAGCACGCGGTTGAAGTCGAGGCGCCATCGCGCCCGTTCCTGCAACAGCAGCGCGAGGTGGTGGCGGCCGCGGGCAGTCAGGGGCGGTGGCGGTGCGCGGTTGAGGACGTGCCGATAGGCGATCTCGGCCTGGCGTGCGACCTCCAGCCGCACGTCGAGGCGCGCCGGCGCCCGGCGCGACCGCTGATGGAGCCGCCGCGCGCGGGCGTAGTCCGCGAGCAACGAAGCCCGTTTCGCGTCGGTCGCTCGGATCTCCGCGATCACCCGGTCCGCGCCCGCCGGGTCGGATGCGTCGATGCTGCGATCGAGGCGCTGCAGGTCGGTTTCCGGCGGCGTCGAACCCGGCTGGGCCGCGAGCAGCGTCGACAGGACGAACAGGACCGCACCCCGAGCCGTCGCCGTGGCGAGAAGGGGGGTGGCGGAGCGGGGCCGCCTTGCGGTCGTTCGTCGCACCGGGGTCGTCTCCTTCGACGCGTGCTCCAACTTCCGTAGTATACCAGTCGAGCCGGCGAGACCGCCGGGTGGACGGGCGCCCGCGTTCGGCCGACAATGGGATTCTTCGACCAGCCGCCCGCAGCGGCCTTATTCCGGAGCGTGCATGCGCGGCCCACGCCGACGTCTGATCCAAGCCACGGTGTTGCTCGTCGCGCTCGCGGCGCTGCCGTACGTGCCGTTCATGGACGGCTACTTCCTCTCCGACGACCTGATGCTCGACTACTTCCTGCTCGAGGACGGGTCACTCAGCACGTCGAAGCTCGCCTACCACCTCTTCCCGACCGACGGCTACGTCGGCCGCCAGATCTACCGGCCGGTGGATTTCGCGCAACTCGCGGTCGACTGGACGTTCTGGGGGACCGACCCGTTCGGCTACCACCTGTCCAACCTGCTGTTTCACGCGGCGTCGACGATCCTCGTCTTCTTCCTGATCCGGCGCCTCGGCGGGCCCGGTGGCCAGACGTTCCCGAGCGTGTTCGGCGGAGCGCTGTTCGCGCTGCACCCGCTCGCCCCCGAAGCGGTGCAGTGGATCGTCGGGCGCGTGGATCTGACCGCGTGTTTCTTCACGCTCGTGATGCTGCTCGCGTTCGTGCGCTACCGGCAGACCGAGCGGCGGCGCTTCTACGCGATCTCGCTCGTCGCGCTCGTGTTGGCGCTCGGCTCGAAGGACGTCGCGATCTTCGCCCCGATCTACGTCGCACTGTTCGACGCGTGCCGTCCGTCGAACTGGCGCGCCGTCGGCGGCGTGCGTCGGATGCTCGCGACGCAGGCGGGGTTCGCCGCCGTGGTCGTCGCGTATCTCGGGTTTCGCGTCGCATGCTTCGGGCGCTTGTTCGGCAAGTACGAGGCGGCCGGCCAGTCCGTGGGCGAGATGATGCGGACGCGCTGGGACGAGGCATTCGCGAACCTCGCGCAGTTCGTGCACGAGATCGCGTTCCCGATCCGCGAGGGGGCGTTCGGGAGCGACGAAGCCGTGGCGCTGTGGCTGTGCCTCGCGGCGGGGTACTTGGCGATCGTCGGCGTCGCGGTCGCGCGCGGCCTCGTCCGCGGCGCGCCGCCGAGCCCCGGTGCGACGTTCGCCGGGCTCTGGTTGGCGGCCACGGTGGCCCCGATGGGCTACTTGCTGCTCCTGTTGCCGGTGTCGTCGGATCATCTGAACGGTCGACTCGCCTACCTGCCGCTCGCCGCGTTCTGCACGGCGTTTCCGCTCTTCCTGTTCGGCGCGGCGCGCTGGCGCGAGCGATCGTGGCGACGGCTGCGATTCGGCGCGGCGGTGCTGCTGCCGGCCGTCTTCGCACCGCTCACGTTCGAGCACGCGCGACAGTTCGCACAGGCCGGCCGCGACGTCGTCGCGATCCGCGACCAGATCACCGCGTGCGCAGCGGAACGACCGCCGGCGACGCCGGTCGTCTTCGCGAACCCGCCCTCCGAGACCAACGGCGTCTACGTGCTGCGCACCGGGTTGCCGTTTCTGTTCCGGCCGCCGTTTTCGCCGGTCGACCTGCCGATCGTCGGACTCACGCTGACGACCGACGAGGAGTTCGGCCACTTCATCGACGCCCACGATCACGAACCGCTCCTCGTGCGCTGGAACGAATCGCGGCGGGTGATTCGCGCGATCGATCCCTACCCGGGGCAGACGCTGCCCGAGTGGCGTGGCCGTGCGCTGGCCTCGTGGCGCGGCGAGGGGGTGGGCGTCGAGCCGCGCGAGCACGCGGTGCGCTTCGTGCGGCCCGAGGGCGTGTTGCCGAAGGCCGGGGGGGCGTGGGAGATCACCGGTCCGTCGATTCGCGTCGGTCCGGCCGCGCTCGCAACGGTCACCGTGCGGCTGGCGCTCGTCGGTGCGGCCGACGGCGTGCCGGTCGTGCGACTCGGCTGTCTCGACGAGTCCGGCGCCGAGCGATTCGTCGACGTGCCGGTCGCATCGGTGCCGATCGACGGCGCGATCCACGAGCGCCGCATCGCGGTGCGGGGGCGACTCGACCTGCTCCGCGTGCGCGACGAGGCTGCGGCGTGGCGCTTCACGACGCGGGTGACGCGCGTCGCGATCCGCGTGCCGGCGAGTTGCTCGGCGGTGGTCGTCGAGTCGGTGAATCTGTCGCGCTATCCCGCGCAACTCGAGGTGGTGGCGCCGGCGGACGGCGCCACGCTTCCGACGGACGGCCCGGTGCCGCCGTTTCGGTTTCGGGCCGCACCCGGGGTCGCGCACTATCGCCTCGTGCTCGACCTGCCGCTCGTCGGCCGTCGCACCGCGCGATTCGCGCGCGCGGCAGCCGCCGGCACGATCCTCGACAAGGCGCTCGCCGGCGGCGACAACCTCGGCCCCGAGGACTTCGCGTTCGACCTCTCGACGGTGCCCGCCGAATACCGCGGCAAGGGGCTGACGTTTCGGTGGTGGATCGAAGCGCTGACGGATCCCGCGCGACCGTGGCTCGTCGAAGCGGCGAGCGAGCCGCGGATCGCGCGGATCGAGTAGGCGCTACTGCTTCACTTCGAGCAGCTTCACGCGGAACACGAGCGTCGCGTTCGCGGGCACCGGGCCGGTCGCCTGGTCACCGTAGCCGAGCTTCGGCGGGATCACGAGCCACAACTCGCCGCCTTCGCCGATCAGCGGCAGCCCTTCGTTCCACCCCTGCACGACGCGGCCGATCTGGAACTCGGCCGGGAAGCCGCGCTCGAAGGACGAATCGAACAGCTTGCCGTCGGGGAGCCAGCCCGCGTAATGGACGCGGACGGTCTTGCCCATCGCCGGCTTCGTCTCGTTGCCGGGCGAGACGATCACGTATTGCAGCCCGCTGTCGGTCGTCGTGCGCGCGGACTCCGGCGGCAGCTCGAACGCGGGCACCGGCATCGGTTCGTGGACGGCGACGACCTCGAGGATCCAGACCTGCCCCTTGCCGGGCTTGCCGTCGGTGCCGGGCTTGCCGGGCACGGACAGGCGCCACACCGCGCCCTCCTTCATCATCGTCGCCGCGGTGTTCAGGAACGGCAGGTTGGTCTTGCCGCACTGCAGCGTCAGCGGCTGGTTCCGGTAGCGCTGGCTCATCAGATTGGCGTCTTGGAACTTCGCGCCGTCCTCGGCCCACTGGAAGAAGTTGAGCCGGTAGTAGTGGTCCTTGGCCGGCGGCTTGCCCTTGCCGTCGGCGAGCACTTCGTAGCGGAAGCCCTCGGCCTCCTTCTGCTTCGACGCGTCGGCGTGCGGCGTGAAGATCTCGATCAGGTCGATCACGAAGACGAGCGTCTCCGACGGTGCGATGCGCGGCGGGGCGCCCTGCTCGCCGTAGGCGAGTTGCGGCGGGATCGTGAACTTGAAGCGCGCGCCCGGCGTCATCAGTTGGATGCCTTCGCTCCAGCCGTCGATGACACCCTGGCCGACCTGGAAGTGAAACGGCGTCTTGCGCTGGACCGACGAATCGAAGATGCCGCCCGGCAGGTGGTAGCCGGTGTAATGGACGCGGCAGATGTCGCCCGGCTTCGGCTTCGCGCCGCCCGGCGTGCCCTCCCGAAGGACGCTGTATTGGATCCCCGACGCGGTGGACTGCGGGTTCACGTCTTCGGGGGCGTTCTCCGGCAGCGCGTCATCCTGCGCGGGCAAGCCGGCGGCGAGCAACGCTGCGAGTGCGAGGGCCACGAGTGCTAGGGGTCGGGTCACGGGTTCGGTCCTCCGGGGGTCTCGGGATGGGCCGGCACCGCGAGGGCGCCGGATCGACGGGCGAAGGATAGCACCGGGCTCCGATCCGCCGCTGCGGGTCGTCTTGATTCAATCGGACCGTTGGTCGATAGTTGATTCGTAGGTCCGGTCTCCGTCGCGAAGCGGGAATCATGTTCGAGTTCGACAAGTACGAAGCGCGACGCCACGGCGCGCCGGTGACGCCCGAGGAGCCGTACGAGCCCCTCGTCGCCGTCGACGCGATCTCGTTTCTCGTGTGGGGCGAGCACTGCGTCGAGTGCGCCGCGCCGGCGTGCTTTTCGACCTGCGACCTCTACGAGCCGCGGCCGGACCTCCGGTGCCGGCGGTTCGCGTTCGGCGCCTACCGCAACGCCGCGTTCCCGTCGCTGCGGGGCTATGGCGCCGAGGTGGCGTTCAAGAAGTGGGCCAAGCTCGAAGCGCGCGGCAACACCCGACTCGAGCCGGTCGACCACGTCCGACGTCGGGAGGGGCGCGCCGGTGCGTCGTCGCGGTGGCTCAACGCGGCCGGGCGGCTCGTGCACGGCGTGACCCGCGATGCCCGGTGGCGCCACCTGACCCACTCGATGCTCGAGCGCAAGGCGCGCAAGCTCCACGTCGGCGACAAGCCGCTACAACCCGAGGCGTTCGTCCTCGAGGTCTACAACCCCGAATCGGCGCCCGTGCGGTTGCAACTGACGATGAGCATCGCGCGCCAGGAAGTCGGCCGCGACGTCACCGAACTGCCGCCGCCGTTCACGACGACGGTCGAACTCGCGCCGGGCTACAACCGCACGACGATCGAGGCGATCCGCTTCCGCACGATCAGCGAGGCCGGCATGCCGTTCGACATCGCGCTGATCCCGGAGGCCGACGGCGACGCCCGGCTGGTCTTCCTGATGGCCGACTTCGTCCGGTTCGCCGCGGCCCCGAGTGCCGACGGCGGCAGCAAGCGCCCCGACATCAAGTGCGTCGTGTTCGACCTCGACAACACGCTGTGGGAGGGGGTGCTGCTCGAGAATCCCGACGTCGCGCTGCGCCCCGGGATCGCGGAGCTGGTCGCGGCGCTCGACCGCCGGGGGATTCTGCTCAGCATCGTCAGCAAGAACGACCACGAGCACGCGTGGGCGCACGTCGAGGCCCTCGGGCTCGCCGACTACTTCCTGCATCCGCAGATCAACTGGATGCCGAAGAGCGCGAACCTGCAGGCGATCGCGGATCAGTTGAACATCAACATCGACACGTTCTCGTTCGTCGACGACAACCCGTTCGAGCTCGAGGAGGTCGCGAACGCGCTGCCCGCCGTCGATTGCGTCGACGTCGCGACCGTCGACGACCTGCTGGAGCGTCCGCGGTATCGCGGGTCGAGCAGCGTCGAGGCGAAGAACCGGCGGCAATACTATCGCGACGCGATCGAGCGCGAGACGAAGCAGGCGACGTTCGGCGACGACTACATCGGCTTCCTGCGCTCGTGCGAGATCTCGATCGACATCACCGCGGTCTCGCCCGACGACTTCGACCGCGTTGCCGAGCTGGTCCAGCGGACGAATCAGCTCAACTTCTCCGGGCGCAAGTACGACCGCGACGACCTGCGCGGGATCGTCGACGACGATCGGCTGCGCAAGTACGTCGTCAAGTGCGCCGATCGCTTCGGCTCCTACGGCACGGTGGGCTTCTGCCTCGTCGAAGAGACCGATGATGCGCTGCGCGTCGACGACTTCATGCTCAGTTGTCGCGTGCAGGGGAAGTTCATCGAGCAGGCGCTCTTCGACTTCCTGATGACGCGCGAGAATCCGGCGGGGCGGTCACGCCTCGAAGTGAACTACCGCAAGACCGACCGGAACACCCCGGCCGGCAACGTCCTGACCGCGCTGGGGTTCGAGGACGACGGGGAGCGTGGCCGCGTGCTCGACGTCGAGCGAACCCCGTTGACGTGCGACTTCATCGACGTGCGCCACGACGGCGCGATCGCGTAGCGTCCGAACAGCGTCCGTCAGAGGTCGACCGAGCGTCGCCCACTCTTGGGCGCGGACTTGGCCGCGGGGCGCCCGAGCTTGGCGAACCACGTCGCGTAGTCGGGCCGGGCGCGCACCGCGCGGAGGTCGCCGTCCTGCGGGATGTTGTCGCGCGTATCGCTGTTCGACGACAGGGCGACCGCTTCCTCGAGCCGCTTCATCGCGGCGTCGGTGTCCCCGGCGAGCGACAGGTTGCACGCGAGGCTGTAGCGCAGTTGTGCCGCGAACGCACGGCGTTCGGCGATCGCCTTTGCGGGCATTTCCTCGGAACGTGCGAGCGAGCGGTCGATCGACTCGACGAACTGTTCGTAGATCGCGATCGCCTCGCGGTAGCGTCGGCCACGGTAATAGAGACGTGCGACCCGGTAGGCCGCCGCACCGTCGTTCTTCGACACGAGGGCAGCGATCTTCGCATCGAGCGCCTGCGGTCGACCGAGCGCCGACAGCACATAGGCCGCCATGTCCTGGGTCTCGTCGGTGAACAGGAAGTCGTCGACCATCGCCTCGAGCGCCGGGACTGCGGACGCGTCGCCGAGGTCGGCCAGTGCGTCGGCCGCCCAGCGGCGGTCCTGCATGTCGGCGTCGGTGTCGCGGAAGATCGCGAGCGCCGCCTTCGACGCCCCGGCGCCGTAGCGCGCGAACGCGTCGAACTGGCCCGCGAACGTCAGCGTGCGGTCGGCAGCGCGGAGTGCGGCGAATCGGCGCTCGAACGCGGCCCGGACCACGCGGGCGTAGAGTGGCGCGACGGCCGGACTCGCGGCCGCGCGCGCTTCGAGCGCACGCGCGGCGGCGGGTCCGGCCGCGGCGAGTGCCGCGACCGCCGCGCGGCGGTCGGCGGGGGTCGCACCCTCGCCGAGCCATCGCGCGGTCTCGCCTTCGACGTCGACCGCTGCCGCATCGCCGTCCGGTTTCTCCGCAGGCTCTTCCGCCGGCTTTTCGGCCGGCGGCGCGTCGCCGGGTTCGTCGGCCGGGGCCTTCGCCTTCGGGAACTCACCCTTCTTCGCGGCGGCGAACCACGCTTTGAAGTTCTTGTCCGCGCGCAGGTTCTTCAGGTCGCCGTCGCGCGCGATCATCTGCGGGTAGCGTTCGCGCGTGATCTTCATGCACGACTCGAGCGCGCGGTAGGCGTTCGCGACGTCCTTGTTCAGCGAGTAGCTGCACGCCGTGTTGTAGTAGACGGTGGCGAGGTAGTTGTGCAGACCCTTCATCTGCTCGTCGGACCACTCCTCACGGTTCGCTTCTTCGATCCGGCGAAGCGCGGCGATCAGGTCTCGGTAGGCCTTCAGGGCCTCGTCGTATTGACGGGCGTGCGAGTAGGTCAGCGCGATGTCGTTGAGGATGCCGGGGGCTCGCTGCTCCGCGAACCGCTTGCGGAGGGCCGCGACTTTCTTCTCGATCGCCGACGTGTCGCCGAGCGTCGCGAGCGCGCGCGCGGCACCGGTTTGGATCACGTCCTCGAACAGGTAGTTGTCGGCGATGTCCTTCAGTTCGGCGTTGACCGACTTGTCGCCGAGGTCGGCGAGGACCTCCCATGCGCGAGTGCGGATCGGTGTCTCGTAGAAGTCGATGTCCTTGAGCAGCGCGAGTGCGCCGAGCGTCGCGCGCTTGCCGAACTTCTTCATGTGGTCGTATTGACCGGCGAACGTCAGACCTTCGGGGTGCTTCTTGTCGATGCGCCGGAACTCCGACACGATGATCTGCATGTAGAGGCCGTCGCGCAGGCGCCGCGCATCGCGCGCCGCTTTCTTCGCGGCGCGCTTGGCGTCGCCCTCGGCTGCGGCGAGCGCTTTCTCCGTGGCGTCGGCGCGCGCCTCGACGGCCTTCATCGCCGGCTCGCCCAGCGCGTAGAGCTTCTCGAGCACCGCGAGTCGCTCCTTGCGGGGCGCGGTGCCGAATTTCGCGATCAACTCGTCGACCGAGCCGGCCGCCGTCGGAGCCGGAGTGGGCGCGTCCGGCGCTTGAGCCGCTCCGGTCAGGGCGACGATCCACAGGGCGAGCAGGGCAAACGTCCCGCGCATGGCTTTCCTCCAATTCGCCGAGGCTCGCGACGTGCGGCCCGACCCGCCGATCGTAGCCCCGCCGAACGAAGCCGGCAACCGGCTGCTCCCGCCGACGTTGTCAATCCGCGACCCCAGTGGTAGATTGGCCGGCCTAGGTAAGGGCGTTGTTCGGCGAAACCACGGGTCGCTGCACTCTGCGGCGGTGTCCCGGTCCAGCGTGGCATCTCGTGCCCGGCCAGGGTTGTAGCTGTGGGGCGCTTTGGCGTTCGTGCGGAGGTTCCCATGACGGACAGGCGCGAAGCACAGGCGGAACAAGTCTTCAACGATGTGATCTCGGTGACCGATTCCAAGTCGCGACGAGCCATGCTCCGTTCGCTGTGCGGGGCCGACCGATCGTTGCAGGCTCGCGTTCTGGCGTTGCTTGCCGCGCACGAAGAAGCTGCCGACGCGTTCCTCCGCACCGGCGAGAGCAAGGCGCCGGATCAGCGACCCGAGTTGGGTCCCGGGGACTCGGTTGGTCGCTACGTGCTTTGTGACGTGCTCAGCCGGGGGGGAAACGCGGACGTCTTCACGGCCCGGCAGTCCATTCCAGGAGCTCCGGTCGTCGCGTTGAAGGTCATCACCCGTGGAACCCCGAGCGGGGACATCCATGCGCGATTTGAATCGGAGCGCCGGATGCTCTCTGCGATGGCGCATCCGAACATCGCCCAGGTCTTCGACGCGGGCGCCACGGAATTCGGTCAGCCGTACATCGTGATGGAATACGTCGATGGCGAGTCGATCACTGCATTCGCCGACACTCGCGAACTCTCGATCATGGCGCGCCTTGATCTGGTCTGTGACGTTTGCTCTGCGATCGAGCATGCGCATCAGAAGGCGATTATCCACAGAGACCTGAAGCCATCGAACATTCTCGTTGCCGACGTCGACGGAGACCCCGTGCCCAAGGTGATCGACTTTGGGATTGGCAAGATCGTGGGCCCTGGCGACGAATTCGACCCCGCGCAGACACAGGCTGGCATCTTCCTCGGTACGCCGCTCTACATGAGCCCCGAGCAGGCCGGAGCGGCAGGCGGGCAGGTCGATGTGCGCACGGACGTCTACTCGTTGGGCGTTGTACTGTTCGAGCTGCTCTGCGGTGCGACCGTATTGGATGCTGAAACGCTTCGTTCGGCCGGTACGGGAGAGATGCTGAGGATGATCGCTGAGGCTGAGCGGCCCGCTCCAAGTGCTCGGTTGGCAAGCCACGAGAGCGCCGAGTGTGTCGCGCAGAGGCGCGGCAGAACAGTGAAGAGCCTGACGCGGTTGTTGCAGCGAGACCTCGATTGGATTGTGTCGAAGGCTGTTGCGCCGGATCCCGCTGAGCGCTACGACGACGTGCGAATGCTCGAGCAGGACATCCGCCGCTATCTGCGGCATGAACCAACGAGTGCGCGGCCGCCGAGTGCCGCCTATCGTGTGCGGAAGTTCGTTCGAAGGAACCGGGTGGGTACCGCGGTAGCCGGGTCACTCGCTTTCGGTGTGATTTGCACAGTGGCGGCCTTGGTCTGGGCACTCAGAGCTCGGTCCGAGTTGGCTGAGCGGACTCTTCGTCTGGACCGCAGGAACGCCACGCTCGACCGTGTTGTGCGGCACCAGAGCGGTTGGTTGGCAGAGCTGGCGCCGTCTGAGATGGCGGCCGAAATGCGAGATCAGCTCGTGACGCGGTTGGAGGATCGTTCCCGCGCCTCGAGTGTGCAACTGCCGCGCGCCGACATCGCGAAGGCGATCGCGGAGTTCGACCTGACTTCGCTCGCTCGCGATGTGCTCGAAAAGCACGTCCTCGGTGTCGCGTGGCGTGCGGTAGACCGTGATTTCTCTGACGATGTCCCGATCAGGGTCGACCGGCTGCGTGCGCTGGGCAAGGTGTTCTTTGGGCACGGGTTGCTCGCTCAGTCCGAGCGGGTGTTGACGGTCGCGCTCGACCAGAGCAGCGAGCACCACGGGCCGGAACATGCAAGAACGCTCGAACTGTGCGGGGAACTCGGGGCTGCGCTTCGGTCGCAAGGAAAGCTGGCGGAGTCTAAGCGGCTCACCGAGCGTGCGTTTCATGGACTCCAGCGTGTAGCTGGTTCGGACGACATTGCCACACTCGCGGCGACTCTTCGAATGGGTGGTCAGGAGATGCAGGAGGGGAACGTGCGCCTGGCATGGCAGCACTACTCGGTTGCGCATGACGGCTATCGACGGCTCCTGGGGCCAGCTCACTCGAAGACGCTGCGTGCGTTAATGAACCTCGGGGCGAGTTCTCAGATGCTCGGGAAACGGGAAGACGCGGCACGTGCATACCGTCAGGCGCTCGACGGGTTCGAGGCGACCGGCGGAGATGGGACCTATGAGGCACTTTGCTGCGCTGCAAACGTGGGGTGGCTTGCTATCGATTCGAACGATGTGGACGAAGCTGTTTCGTTGGGGACTCGCGCGTGGGAGGGGCTTCGGGCGCTACGTGGCGAGGACCACCCCTCCACAGTCAACGCTGCGTGCCTCCTCGGTATCGCACTCTCGTATTCCTCCGGACAATTGCGTCGTGCCGAATCAGTGCTTCGGGCGGCGGTTGGGTCGACCTCACGTAAGCTGACTCGGGGCCATGAGCGTAGGGTGATTGCGGCAGTTGCGTTGGCGAGGGTCCTTCGCTCTCGCGACGCGTTCGAGGAGTCGTTGCGCTACAGTGACGACGCACTGTCCGCCATTCGTACAGCCCAACCGGATCACTGGTTGGTTGGATCGATCCTCGTCGAACGCGGGGTGACACTTGCCGCGATGGGGCGCGTCAAGCAGGCCGAGGTTTCGATTGTTGACGGATACCAAGTTCTGCAGGGAGCGTTCGGCGATACTCACGTCAAGACGACCGAAGCCAAGCGCCTGCTCGGAGCGCTCCGAAGCAGTGGCGAGTCACGATGACCCTGCAGATCGATCCCGCCGTGACGTCGCTCCTGCAGGAGATCGAGGCCGGGAACTCCGACGCGACGGAGCAGTTGTTCGACTTGCTGTACCGTGAGCTACGGTCGATAGCCAGCAGCAGGCTCGCGGCGGAGGCGTCGGGCCAGACCCTGCAGGCGACTGCGCTCGTACATGAGGCGTATCTCCGGCTCGTCGGATCGGACCGTCCGATGGAGCACCAGTGGCGGAGCCGTGAGCACTTTGTCTCCGTTGCCGCACGGACGATGCGCCGAATCCTGATCGACCGCGCTCGTGTACGGAGTGCAGTCAAGCGGGGCGGGGGGCGCGGGCGCCGCCAGGTTGATCCGGCGACAATCGCGTTGGATTCACCGCCAGAGGACCTACTGGCGCTGGATGGCGCCTTGTCAGCCCTCGAGGCGATCGATCGGCAAAAGGCTGAACTGGTGAGGCTCCGATTTTTCGCGGGGCTGACGCTAGGAGAGGCAAGCCAGGTGCTCGGGATGTCCCGCTCCACCGCCGACCGGGCGTGGCGCTACGCCAAGAGCTGGCTGTATGACCGACTCAAGAACTGCCCAGATTCTTGACGTGTTTCCGGGTGCGTATTCCGCAGTGGCGGATGACCGCCAGGTACCGCTCGGGTCCGCCGGGTGTGAGGCCTGTTCTCCAACGAAAGGAATGGAACCGATGAGAATCGTGATCGGAAACGCCCTGCTCTGCTGTCTGGTGCTTGCCACGGCCATCGCGCCGTCGCCAGGCACGGCGCAGACGCCCAAGTACCTCCAGGTCGGTGAGATCGGCGTGGCCGCAGGGACGTGGCTAGGCGTGATGACCAAGAGCGGGGTCAACACGACCATCTACCCGGCGCCCGCAGGCTTCAGGCACAACTCCGTCCTGTGGGACTCCCAGAATCCGGACTCGTTCTTGATGGCGTACAACCGAAGTTCGAGTAGCACGGGGGGGTACGTCATGCGCGCGACCTTCGTCGGCACGTCACAGGTCGTTACGTCAATGGCTGTTGCCCCCGGGTCTTTTGAAGGCCCGGCGCAACTGAGCTGGGATCAGAACCAACGCGACCTGATCATCGTCGGTAGGTACGGCGGCATTTACCGCGCCAACGCGACGTCCGGCCAAGTAACGACAATCAGCACCGGGGGAAACTGGGGTACCAACGTTTCTTGCGGAACAGTCGATCCTCAAACCGGAGACATCTACGTTGGTACGGCTAGCGGCGACATTTGGCGTATCGCGAGTGCCTCGTCGAGCGGCGTGCTTTATCGCTCCGGCCTTCTTGGGAACCTGCAAAAACTCCTGGTCGACTCGGGCTCGACGCCCCATTACCTCTACGTATGCACCGATAGGGCGTTCGCCCGGATCGACTTGGGGGCTTCGACTCCGCCGGAGTATCACTTCGGCCCTGCCGGGTGGCCGCAGTTGACTGGCGTCACATCTGCGAGCTTCGACGAGCAGGCGAACATTGTGCTATCTACGGCCGGAGACTCAGTGTACCGGCTGGCGAACCCGGCTACGATTCCACCGGGTGGAGTCTTGCCGGTGCTTCTCGGCTCGTTCAGTGTCAGTAGCAGTAATTTCTACCTTTACGACGTAGCAGTCGTTGGCGGAACTACGGCTCCCTTCGAGCTAGACGTGCGGGCTGTGACAGGGTACGGTGCGCGCGTTGAAGTGAAGAACCCGCCGAAGCCTCTCGGGACTGGCTTCGTATTGATCAGCAGGTCTACCTTCCTGCCCGCTGACACCGGGCCCTGGCTGGGACTTATGCCAGACTTGTTCACCTTGACCATCCTGACGATTCCCCCGTCTCCTGGCGGGTTCCCCGCGTTCAATGGAACGCCGCCACCGGTCCTCTCCCTTCCACCAAACACGATGCGGCCGTTTGCGACCGAGACGTGGGACTTCGTGGCCGTTGCGTTCTCGCCGACTGGGCAGTTCCTCGGTCGGTCGAACTTGACTCGAGTAACCTGGCAGTAGGTATCCGGCCTCTGCGCGGGTGGCAGCCCGCGCAGAGGCCGCGCTCAATCCAGAGGGCGGCCAGGACGCCGCGTTCGGCCGCCAGACAACCTACCAGAAGCGGTATCCGGCACCGACGAAGATGCGCCAGTCCTCGCGCTTCAACCCAGCGCGCGCTGGTTGGTTGTCGTATTCGTAGAGAAGCGAGAAGTCAGCGGAGATCGTATCGGAGACGGCAACGGCGAGGCTCGTACGCGAGACGACGCGAATGTCGTCTTGGTCTTTCAAGTTCCAAAACGCCAAGATGTTCTGCCTGAAGACGACATCGTCGGTGAGTTCAACGAAGTAGTCGAATTCGCCGTCGGCGGTCGCGTAGGAACGGTCGCGGCTGCCGTTGTCATTGTCTTCGATGACCCATGACGCACCGGCGGAGATGGTCCAGCTCTGGCTGTCCTTGTCGATCAAGCGGTAGCCAAGCCCGGCGCCGTATGTGGACCGGAGCGAGAGGTCCTGGAACTCGTCGCCCTCGAAACGTGCACGGGCATATGAGTACGCGCGATCCGTGAAGTCCCCCTCCATTTGCGCTTGGCCGTACGCCCGGCGGGTATTGAGCAAGCGATCGTTGCCCAGCGCGCTCGCGCTTGCGCTCGGGCGGGGCGCAGCGTCACCGTATTCGCCGCCGCCTTCGAGGCGGACTCGGAATCCGTCGAAGTCGCCACGAACGTACGCTTCCGCTCGAGCTGTCCGCGCGCGCGTGTTTCCACCACTGGCCGATGCGGCGAGGATGATCTTTCCGATCCACGTCCGCTTCGAGTCCGGCGGGTCCTGCGGGTCGTACATGTCGGACAGCGTCGAGAGGTCCGTGACGCTGACGGCGCCTTCGGTCGCGCCGACCGAGATGCCACCGCCTTCGCGGGCCTCGATCGGGCCCTTGACGATTGCACCGTCGGCGAGTTCGACGCGCAGCGGCGTCTTCGACGAGAACGACTTGACGTCGGCGAGCGCGATCTTCACGTCGGTGCCGTAGACGTCGACGACGAGGTCGGTGTCCTCGATGTACTTCACCGTGCCGGTGACGCGATCACCGTTCTTCATCCACACCGTGTCCTGGGCGCCGATCGTCGACGCCGAGACCACGAACGCGAGCAACGCGGCCGCGATGCAGGTTGTCTTCATCACTGTCCTCCCTGATTGGATCGATGTCGTGCACGCAGCCGTGAGCCACGGTCCGCCGAATCGCGGGGACTTCTTACTGGCTGGCGACTCCGCGGTCAAGTGAGAGCGCGGGCCTGCGATCGTCGATATCGGGCAACGACCGATCGTGGCTACATGAATCGCTTGATGACGCGGCCACTCAGCGGAAGGACGACGGAGTCACCCTTCGCGAGGCGATCCAGCGCCGGCGTCTTCGGCAGTCGTCGCGGGAGCGGCAGGGCATTCAGGACCGTGCCGCGCTTCACGAAGCGCCGGTCGACGATCGCGAGTGCGATTTGGCGCTCGCCGATCAACACGCCGCTCGTGATCGTCCCGACGAAGTCGCCCTTCTGGTTGAGCACCGGGTTGCCGGTGCGCACCATCTTGACGCCCTTGCCCGGGAACTCGAGTCGGACGACCTGTCGCGTGCGCGCCTGCTCGTGCTCGAGCAGTGGGCCGCGACCGCAGAAGAACGGCTTGTGGAACTTCACGAACGCGCCGTAGCCGGCCTCGATCGGACTGACGTCCCAGTCGCCCGCGAGTTCGTGGCCGTAGAGCGGGTAGCCGGCTTCGGTGCGCGTCGAGTCGCGCGCACCGAGCCCCGTCGGAATCAGACCGACCGACTTGCCGTGCTCGAGCAGGCGCCGCCAGATCGCGACGGCGTTGTCGGGGTGCACGTAAAGCTCGAAGCCTGCCGAGCCGGTGTAGCCGGTCGTCGAGATCAACAGCGGGATGCCTGCGATCTCGTCCTCGACGAACTCGAAACGCTTGAGGCGCTTGATCCGCTTCATCAGCGCATCGCTCGCGCCGGCCGCAGCCAAGACCGCGTTCGACTTCGGCCCTTGCAGCGCGAGGTCGATCCGGCGGTCGTCGCCCGACGACGGGTCGCGCAGGTCGCGGATCTCGACCGGGCCGTCGAGCGTCTTGCCCGGGTATTTCGGGTCGATCGCGACCTCGCCGCTGGCGGCCGCCCGGATCCACGCGAGGTCCTTCTCCGCGTTCGACGCGTTCACGACGACCATGTAGTCGTCCCACGCGCGGCGGTAGACGAGGATGTCGTCGATCACGGTGCCGTCCGCGGCGCACAGATAGCTGTAGTGGCACTGGCCGTCGCGCAACCACGCGACGTAGTTCGTCGTGATGCCGTCGAGGAAGCGTTGCGCGTGCTCGCCGCGGAAGCCGAGCACGCCCATGTGGCTGACGTCGAACAGGCCGGCGGCTTCCCGAACCGCCGCGTGTTCTTCCGCGATCGACGTCGCTTCGTAGCGCACGGGCATGTCCCAGCCGCCGAACGGCACCATCTTGCCGCCGAGGGCGACGTGCTCCGCGTGCAGCGCGGTCTCGCGCATCGGCAGGTCGAGCGGTGCGGGCTCGTATGCGGGCAGTGCCGGCGCGCCCTCGGTGTGGGCGTGACCGACGAAGTAGGTCTTCGCACGGGCGAACATGTCCGGTCGGCCCGCCTCCAGTGCGCGCGCGTCGACCGGTTCGCCGGTGTAGTCGGGCAGCCCGGCATCGGCGCGCAGCGACGCGAGCACGCCCGGGCCCGTCGCGGTCGCGTCGCCGAGTGCCTCGACGAACGTCGAGGTGCCGTTGCGGTCGACGAGGATCTCGTAGTACGACGCGCCGTCGGCTGCGAGGCGCGTGCGGTGGACGATCGCCTGCACGCCGGCGAACGTGCCCTCGGCGACCGCGCCGTCGTCGAGCGAGCCGCCGTCGAAATGGCGGTTCACGATCGCGTCGGCGTTCGGGCCCCGGAGCGCGAACGCGTCGAGCGGCGCGAGCGCGCGGTCGCGGCTCTCCATCGGGTCCGTGCGGTCGACGACGAGGGCCGGACCCTCGACCTTCTTGAACACGTCGTCGGCGTCGAAGAGGACGTAGCCGTCGCTGAGGGCGCGCAACCACTCGCGCGTCTCGATCCCGCGGTAGGGCGTCGTCAGGACGAGGAAGCGGCGGTGCCCCGGCGACTCGTCGCCGAGTCGGAGGATGGAGACGTCGTCGATCGGTGCGCCGTGCCGGTCGAGCACGAACCCGCGCCCGCCGCACATCGGCGCGAGCGAGATCGTGTCGGCGGTCGTCATCGAGTGGATCGTGTAGTGCGAGCGCTCGGCGCTCAGTTCGAGCACGCGTGCGCCGTCGAGGCGGATCAGCGTATCGCCCGAGAGCGTCGCGGTCTCGTCGGCCGTCGCGGCCGGAACCGGCGGCGACTCGATCGTGCGCGTCGTCGGCGGGAAGTGCGGGTAGCCGTCGAGTTCCCCGTCTTCCTCGTCGTCCGGAACCGGGAATGCCGCCATCAGCGCGTCGACCCGTGCGCGCGCCTCCTGCAGCACGCCGAGGTCGACCTTCGCGCGGCCCGCGTATCCGCGCGACTCGAGGTAGCGGAACGGGTGGGTGTTCTCGAGCACGGTCGCGATCACGTCGGCGAGTTCGGACGCCTCTCTCGGGCCGAAGCCGAGCTGCGAGATCCACACGGTGCCGATGCGCAGCGCGCCCGGCTGCGCGGCGCTCGTGTCGCCGGGCTTCGTGTTCTTGTTCAACACGATGCCCGCGAGTTCGAGGATGCGCGACGCGACCTCGCCCTTGAGCGGGAGACCGGTCGGCGACGGGATCCCGTCGAGGTCGAGCATCAGCAGGTGCGTTTCGCTCTTGCCACCGACGAGCGGGACGCCGCGGCGGGTGAACGTCTCCGCCATCGCGTCGATGTTCTCGCGGACGCGCTGCATCTGCGCCTTGAACGCGGGCTGCGCGGCGAGGTGGAACGCGACCGCCTTCGCGATGATCGCGTTGATGTGCGGGCCGCCCTGCTCGCCGGGGAACACGGCCGCGTTGATGCGTCGCGCGACGCGCCGGTTGGTCGTCAGGATGCACGCGCCGCGGGGGCCGCACATCGTCTTGTGCGTCGTGAACGTCACGACGTCCGCGATGCCGACCGGGTTCGGGAACAGGCCGGCGGCGACGAGGCCGGCCGGGTGTGCGATGTCCGCGAGCAGGTAGGCGCCCGCGGCGTCGGCTGCCTCGCGGAGCCGCGCCCAGTCGATGTGGAACGGATACGCCGACGCGCCGCCGATCAGCATCTTGGGCTTGTGCTCCTTCGCGAGCGCGAGGATCTCGTCGTAGTCGATGCGCCCGGTCTCCGGGTTCACGCCGTAGCTGACGATCGAGTAGCGCTTGCCGGAGCGGTTGAACGGGCTGCCGTGCGTCAGGTGCCCGCCGTGCGCGAGGTTCATGCCCATCACGACGTCGCCCGGCTTGACGAGCGCTTCGTAGACCGCGTTGTTCGCCGCCGCGCCCGACAGCGGCTGCACGTTCGCGTAGATCGCGTCGGCCGGCGCGTTGTCGTTCGCGAACAGCTCGATGATGCGCTTCTGCGCGAGCGTCTCGGCGAAGTCGACGTAGTCGCAGCCCTTGTAGTAGCGCCCGTCGGAGTAGCGGCGGTAGTAGGCGAGGTGGTGGACGTAGTCGAGCGGACGCCGGTTGTCGGCCTCGGTCATCCGCCACGACGGGTAGCCCTCGGCGTAGATGTTCGAGAAGCGGGAGGCCGTCGCGCGTCGGACCGGCTCCGGGCAGATGCTCTCGGACGCGATCAGGATGATCCGACGGCGTTGGCGCTCGTCCTCGAGGCGGATCAGCCGTTGCGCGTCGGGGTCGACGTCGCCGAGCGTGCCACGGGGGAGAAAGTCCTTGCGATCGGGTGCGGGATCTTGGTGCTGCATCGGGCGATTCCACGGCGCGGGGTCGGCCGGTCGCGACGAACCGCGCCCACGCCGAGACGGGCGCGGGCAGCGGCGGACCGGGGCCGAAAGGGTAGTCCCCCGGGCGACCGCGAGTCGAGCGGAACCCGCGGTGGCGGCACCTCGCTGCGCCGATTCCGTGCCGTTCCGCGTCAGATTCGCGTCAGCGAGCGATATCGGCGCGCGATGTCAGAAGTCGCGGGTGACGGCGGAGGCGCTCAGGTTCGTGTAGTTGACGTCGCCGCTGGGGGTCGATCGGCTGGCGAGCACGAGGTGCATCGTGATCGCGCGGGCGCCGGACTTGCCGTGCACGCGGACCTCGAACCCGTGCGGGAAGCCGTCACCGGTCTTGTCCGTCTGCGAGAAGCGCGCCACGCCGTGGCGGGTCGGTGCGCCGTTGGTCGCGACCGACACCGACACGTTCTCGAAGAATGCGCGACGCCCGCGGTCCGGGTCGGCCGGGATCCGGTAGGGCGTCGGGGCCGACCCGATGCCGCCGGAGTCGTCGAACGACGTCAGCGCGGACGCGACCGGCGCGTCGGTGTCGAACAGGAACTGGACGCCGCGAACGGTGCGCGCGCTCGCGAGCACGTCGGCCCGGTCGAGCGGGTCGTCGATCGCCATGACCTGGTCGTGGTCGATCAGCGGGGCACTCCGGAACGTCACGAGGTCGAGTCCGTTCGGCAGGGCGTCGAGCGAGCCGACGGTGCCGGCCTTGCGCACGAGGTAGACCGCGGAGACGCGGTAGATGTCGATGCGGTCGGTGCCGACGGTCTGGCCGCTCGGGACGTACTCCAGTGGGCGCAACGCCTCGAGGAACAGCAGCGCGTTGCCGGTCACGCGCATGCTGACCGTGTCCTTCTCGAGGATGCCGTCCGGCACCGCGACCGGCAGATGGCTCGGTGTCAGTCGCTGGGCGGTCACGCCCTCGAGCAGGCCGAACAGCGCGCGGGCCTCGGCGCTGTCCGTGTAGAGGCGAGCGCTGCCGGACGTCTGCTGCGCGAGGCGGTTGAGGACGTGCTGGCACTTCGTGTAGAGCCGGTTGTGCTGCGTGATCCGTTCGTTGCCGCTCTCGACCATGCCCACCGACTGGAAGAACACGAGCGCGAGCAGGCTGAAGACCGCGGCGACCACCGTCATTTCGACGACGGTGACGCCGGCGCAGCTCTGCGGGTTCGGGCGACTCATCGGACTACTTTCCTCGATCGATGTAGATCTTCTCGGTGTGATGGGCGTAGTGCAGCACTTCGGTGCTCCGGTAGACCTCGATGCGGATCAGGTAGGAGCCCTGCGCGAACTTCGCCTCGGGCGTCTTCCAGTCGAACACCTCGTCGCCGGTGCCCTGATCGGTGAGCAGTTGCGCTGCCGGCGGGCGGACGCCCGGGGTCAGCACGGTGTCGTCGACCATCGACCGCCACGTCTCCGCGTTGTCGGCCGAGTAGAGCAGCGAGTAGCGCAGCCGCGTCTCGGACTCCGAGGTGTTCGGCGTGCTCGTCGCCGAGTAGGGGCGGCCGTCCCAGCGCACCCACTGCGTGCTCCACTGGATCGCGATCGATGCCGGCTCGATCAGCTCGGTCGAGAACGTCGGCGCCGTGATCACCGCGCGCGGCAGGCGCGTGACCGGCCGCGTCAGCGCGCCGTTGCCCGCCTCGAGCAGCGAGTGGATCAGCGACAGCACCGAGTACTTCGCGATGAACGCCGAGCCCGACTCGACCGTCTTGTCGAGGCCGTTGACGACCACGTAGCCGGTGTTGCCCGCCGTCGGCTCCGTCAGACTGACGAGCGCGGATCCGGTGCTGCCGGAGCTCTGGTGGCCGAAGTAGGTGCGAACGAGCGCCGCGCGGTAGCGCGGGAAGTCCGTCGAGAAGCTGAACTCGGGCGGCAGGCCGCCGTCGTAGTTCGACGCGATCGCGAACGGACGACTGATCTTCGCCCGGCTCGGCACGCTGAAGTTGTAGCCGGCGGCGATCTCGCCACCGGTGCTGGTCAGGTTGCCGCTCTGGTTGTCGCGGTATTGGTGGTGGAACGTCGCGCTGCTGGTTCCGACGTTGAACACCGACGTGCACCCTTCGGCGCCGGTCCGCCGATGAGCGGATGCGAGCGACGTGCCGACCGGCAGGTTCGTCGTGACGTCCTGGCGGCGCGCGCGGTAGAACTCCCCGGTGCCACTGCCGGCGGGCAGGTTCCCTCGCGACGTCCACGTCGCGTGCGCCGAGTCGGGATGCAACTCGCCGAGCCACGGACGGCACCACCACGGGTTCGCGCCCGCCGCACGGACGAGCTTCGTGCCCCGGTAGCTCGAATCGCCACCACTGGAGATGCTGTCGACGTTGATCGCGCCGGTCGTGCCGTACGGGGTGCCGTCGACCGGGATCGAGTTCGAGAAGCCGTTGGCGGAGTCGTAGCCGATCTCGCCACCGATCCCGAGGTAGTAGTAGGAGAACCCGGTCAGCGTCGTGTAGAGCATCTCCGCGTTCGCGATCGCGCTGCGGACGGTCTGCGTGTAGCGAGCGACGTCGAGCGCGATGCCGTTCCACGAGTCGCGCAGTCGACCGCCGGGGAAGCCCCAGGCACCCTGGTGGTTGCCGGCGCCGTTGTTCATGTCGTCGAAGTACCAGTTGACCGCGTTGGGGAAGTTGACCCCGCCCGGACGCGTGTCGGCGTAGGGGCAGTGGCGCGGGTCACCGGTGTATTGGTAGCGCTCGGTGAACGGGACCGATGCGGCGTCGGCCGTCCAGTAGACGAACGTCGTCGAGCGGTTCTCGGGCCGGTCGAACCAGGCCGGCGCGGCCGCGGGCCAACGCTTCGCCGGGTCCTTCTCCGGTTGCCAGCCGTAGCCGGTCTCCCAGCTCGCCGATGCGCTCGGGTCGATCGACGGCATGCGCTCCCAGTTCGCGTCGCCGAAGACCGGCGGCGCGACCGACTCGAACTTCGCCAGTCGCGGGAAGCGGTTGCCGGCGGTGGCGCCGAGATGCGTTTCGACTTCGAGCATCGCGTCGGCCGCCGGCATCAGCGTCGGATGGGTGCCTGCGCTGCCCCGGATCGTGATGATCCAGCGCGCGGTGTTCTTCGGACCGGTGCCGACGGTCGTCAGGTCTCGCGTGAAGTTCGTCCCGATCGGCGAGGGCACGTAGTCCTGGCCGTAGAGGCGGGCGGACGCGTCGAGGCCGGTGCCGCCGAGCAGACCCGACGTCGTCGGGGACGCCTTCAAGCGGAGCACGACGTCGCCGTCCTCGATCGCGACCGCGTCGACCCACATCGACTCGCCGAGCACCGCGTTGGGCGCCTGGCCGGGAGCCGTCGTGATGCGTCGGTAGAGGATCGGTGCGACCGGGGTCAGCTTCGCCGCCTCGATCTTCTCGATCCGGATCGGGCGCTGCGCCGGATCGGGATCCGACATCTGCGCCTGGAGCGTCAGCGCGTCCGGCAGTGACAGCCCGCCGATGCGGACCGTGACGTCGGTGCGCGCGATCGACGACGGCGTGCCCGCGGCTTGATACGTGTAGACCCGCAGGCGCACGTCCTCGGGCGCGCCGTTGTCGTAGCGCAATTGCTCGGGATGCGTCACCGCGCGGACGCCCGGCGCGCTCCCGGGATCCTTCGCCGCGTCGGAGTAGTTGCGCATCGGCGGCATCGGAAGCAACTCGCCGTGCAAGTTGACGAGGATCGCATTGTGGAACTTCGTCGGGTTCGAGATCAGGTCCTCGAGGAGGAGCTGCCACGTCGGGGCCTGCGGGTCTTCGAGCCCGACCGCGACGCGTTGCTGGAACAGTCGACGCGCCTCGGGCAGCCGCGTGCAGTGATTGAACTGATCGGCGACCGTGTACGGGAACGGGCTGTCCGACACGTGGTTCGTGTAGGTGCCGTCGACGTTCTTCACGCCTTCGACGTTGTCCGGCACGTAGTAGCGCTTGGCCGACGAGCCGGTCGGCATCAGGCCCGGATAGAAGTAGGCGCCGGGGATCGGATCCGTCGACGGCTTCGCGTCGTTCATGTAGGGCGCGTAGTGCGGATCGCGGCCGTAGCCGGCCTTCGTGATCCAGTGCGTGCGGAACTCGAGACCCGGGTTTCGCGCTTCGAGATCCGACAGCGTCGACTCGATGAACGGACGGATCGAGTCCATATAGACCCACCAGCCCGGCACGCTCTCGAGCGCGAGCAGGTAGACGTCGTAGACCTGCGTCGTCGGGTAGGACTTGCCGAGCGTTCGGATCACCGACGACATCTCGGCGGCGCGCGTGCGGCGGCCGTCCTTGTGGTGTCGGAAGACCCGCACCGTCACGAGCCGGACGTCGCGCGTCTGTTGGCCCGGGAACGTTCGCACCGAGACCTGGCGCGACCAGCGCCACCGGCCGTTGGCGGTCTGGCTGTTCAGGCTGGCCGGATGCGCCGGGTCGACGAGCTTGCCGCCGACCTCGGTGATCGTCAGCGCGGAGCGCGTCACGGCGCCGTCGTCGTACTCGTCGAGGTCGGAAGCGACCTCCGCATCGCCGCGGTCGACGACCGCTTGCAACTCGGTCAGGATCGCCTGCGCGCGGCGGTAGGCGAAGATCCGATCGCGGTTCATCTCGGTGTACGACCACGACAGGCCGATGTGCTCGGCCGCCGCGACCGCGACGAGCGAGAAGATCGCGATCGAGAAGATCACCTCGATGATCGTCACGCCGCGTTCACGCATGGGTCGGGATTGACGCACGACAGTCGCCTCCTACTCCGCGAAGCGGATCGCCTTGGAGATCCGGTATTGGCCCATCGACAGCATCAGCGCGCCGAGCACGCCGCTGTCGTATTCGACTTCCGCGTAGTCTCCGGCGCCGGAGACCGAGACCGTGCCCGTCGCGACGATGCTGCCGCGGACGACCGACGGTGCGCGGACCGTCACGTCGCCGTCGACGTAGAGCAGACCGTTGAAGAAATTCAGTGGCGATGCCGCGATCGTCAGGTCGCCCTCGACGTAGAGCACGCCGGTCCCGCGGAGCGGGCGCGCGTCGTCGAACGTGACGTTGCCCTCGATGACGATCAGCTTCTCCTGCGGCAGCGGGCTCGGCACCTTGTTCGGGTCCGCGACCACTTCGTCGGCGAGGCTCTTCAACTCGGCGACCGGCACGCCGAACACGCGCGACACGCTGATCTCGAAGCTCGACGCCGCGATGCCGGTCCAACCGGGCGTGCCCGAGAGTTCGCCGCTCGTGCCGACCGACCCGGTCCCGCTCGGAATCGCGACACCGGCGCCCTCGTTGCCGATCACCCGCGAGCGGGCCCCGAGGCTGACGGCCGATGCCGACGTCGCGTTGATCGCGGCGCCGGCGGGGGGCGACATCGTGATGCGGCGGATCTCGGTGAACGCGCGCGCGCTACCGAGCACCTCGTTCGGGTTCTGGTCGAATGCGACGTTCGGGTCGCGGTTGCGGTAGACCGTGCCGACGGCGGCGAGCGCCCAGGCTTGGCCGGTCCCGGGCAGGCGGCGCAGCGTCGAGACGTCGCGTGCGGTGAGCCGCCGGTCCTTGTCGGAGTGGCGCACTTCGTAGCGGCCCCAGATGTCACCGGAGATCCGGAAGCTCCGCACGATCCCGATGGCCGGGTCGTCGGTGTCGCGGATCGGCGGGTCCGCCAGGTCGTCGCGCCGCGGCGCGAAGGCCGATACCGGCTGCGACGGTTGGCGGCGGAACCACGAGAACGCGTCGACGAGGCCGGCACGAGCGACGTTGCGCGCCTGGCCGAACACGCGGAACTCGGTCTCGGCCTGCGTTCGTGCGGCCCCGAGGCCGAGACCGCCGGCGAAGATCAGTCCCGAGATCGCGAGCGACACGAACAACACGATCACGAGGATGCTGCCGCGTTCGTCGGCGCGGCACTCGTGCCCCGTCACGGTGGTCTGGTGCATGGACTCCCTGCCCTCTCTGTTGGAGTATATCACCTGTAGCAGTTCTATAATGTGCAATAAATACACACCACCGAGGGGAGCTGCGCGTTCCGCGTCGATTTGCTGCTAAGAGGAAGCAACCGAAGGAAATCGCCATGCCCGTCATCGGTCTCACCGGCCCCAACGCATCCGGCAAGGGCGAGGTCGCCGCCTACCTCGCCGAGAACGGATTTCGCGTCTACTCGCTGAGCGACATCATCCGCGAGGAGCTCGCCGCGCAGGGACTCGCGCCGACGCGCGAGACGATGATCGACACCGGGACGCGGTTGCGCCGCGACCACGGCCCGGGCGTGCTCGCCGAGCGCCTCGTCGAGCGACTCGGCAATCGCGACGTCGTCGACAGCATCCGCAACCCGTCGGAGGTGATGGCACTTCGCCGCGTGCCCGGCTTCGTGCTCGTGCACGTGGACGCCCCGCCGACGCTTCGCTTCGAGCGATCGGTCGCGCGCGGTCGACCCGGCGATGCGGAGTCGCTCGAGCGGTTCGTCGAACTGGAGGCGCGGGAGAACACGACCGACCCCGCCGCTCAGCAGTTGCTCGCCACCGCGAGTCTCGCCGACGTCGCGCTCGTCAACGACGGCGACATCCCGGCCCTGCGCCGCAAGGTCGATCGCGTGCTTCGCGACTGCGAGGAGGCGGGGGCGCGCGTCGACGAGGCGGCGGACCTCCTCGTGGGTGCCGAGCGTGTCGTCGTGATCACCGGGGCCGGCGTGAGTGCGGAGAGCGGGGTCGAGACGTTTCGCGCGGCCGGCGGCGTGTGGGATCAGCACGATCTCGACGAGGTCGCGACCGCGGAGGCGCTCGCGCGGAACCCGGCGAAGGTCTGGGCGTTTCTCCTCGAGCTTCGCACGCGATACGTCGACGCACGGCCCAACCGCGCGCACGAGATCCTCGCGGCGTGGCAGTCGCGCTTCCCGTCGATGCGCGTCATCACCCAGAACATCGATCGGTTGCACAGCACGGCCGGGAGCGACAGCGTGCTCGAGATCCACGGCAACGCGCAGACGGCACGCGACACCGCGACCGGGCGCGTCGTCTCGATCGACGACCTCGACACGTCCACGTTGCCCCCGTGCGACCCGACCAGCGGCGCGCCGCTGCGGCCGAACGTCGTCTACTTCGGCGAGGCCTACGACGCCGAGGTGATCGCGACCGCCGAGGCGTGGATCGACGATGCGCAGGTCGTGCTCGTCGTCGGGACGTCGGGGGTCGTGCCGACGCCGTACCTGCTCGCCGACCGAGCGCGGGCGCACGGTGCGTGGGTGATCGACGTCAACCCGGATCCGTCACCCGATGCGCGCACGATCGCGCACGTGAGCGTGCCGTTGCGCGCGACCGAAGCGCTCGCCGCGCTCGACGCGCGCCTCAGTTCGTGAGCACGATCGGGTCGACGATCGTCTTGACCCCGAGCGGCGCGCTGGCGCCGAACGTCGCCGCGATCACCCAGACGCGCAGTCCGGGGAACGCCGCGAGGTTCAGGGTTGCCGTCGCGCGGCCCGCTGCGCTGAGTTGGCCGGCGCTGCCGGACCAGTAGGGCGCGAGTCGCCCGCCGAGTGCGAGCGTCGTCGCGGCGTCGGGGTTGATCGCGAGCTGGCGGCCGTCGGCGAGGGGGACCCCCGGTCGAGTGCCGCTCAGTGACGGGAACATCGCGTAGTTCGCGCCCGCGTCACCCGGGACCGACAGGTCGACCTGCCAGCGGCGTTGTCCGAGGTTCGTCGCGACGAGGTTGCGCGAGCGGTCGGGGATCACGTGATCGTACGCGAACTGGCTGGTTTGGCGGATCGTCGTCGTCACGCCGGTCGCCGGATCGAACGCCACGAGTCGGCTCGCCAACGGTCCGGTACCGAGCCAGGCGGTCGGCTTCTGCGCACTCGCGCGGTCCACCGCGACGCTGATGACGTCGTAGGACCCCGGCGGTGGCGGTGTCGTGATCGAACCGCTCGCCGAGATGTGCAGCACCGGCGTCGCCGCGCCCGCGCCCACGTAGTAGCCGTCCGTCGCGTAGTCGTAGGCGATCTGGCCGAGGCCTTGCCCGGGCAGCACGGGGCCGATCGAGACGACGGCGCCTTGCGGCGTGATCGACAGCACGCGCGTCCCGGCCGGCCCGTTGTCGAGGACGGTCACGAGTCCGCGCTCGACGTCGACGGTCAGCGCCGCGGGCCAGTCGAGCGGGGCGCCGGTCGCGATGGTGCGTACCGCACCGGCCCGGCTGATCCCGAAGATCGTGCCGACGCCGGAGAGGAGGCTTGGCGACGCGGCGACCCAGTAGTCGCCGTCGGGGCCGATCGTGACGTCGGTGAAACGAAGCTGGGCCGTCGCCGTCAGCGTCGCCAGCACCGCGCCGGTGCGGTTGATGCGGGCGATGCCGCTCGGGCCGGCGAGGATCGGGGACCACGCGACGACGAGACTGCTGTTGTCCGCGTCGAGCGTGCCGCCGACCACGTCACTGCCCAGGACGCCGGTCGGGAGGATCGTCGTCGCGGCACCGGTCGGTGAGACGTGCACGATCGCCGGGCCAGGGCCCGAAAGCTGGCGGCCGGTGACCAGCCAGCCGGCGGCGTGGCCCTGCGCGACGGCGGGTGCGGCCCACATTGCGACGAGGAGCGCCGCGGCCGTCGCGTAGCGCCGCGTGGTGCGGATCGACCCGTTCATTCCGCTCATGACTCGACCCTCCGTCGTCGTGCGGCGTCATGCCGCGACCGCGATCACCACCTGTCCTTGTCGGCCGTTCGGCACCCGGGGCTATCAAAAAAAAGGGGCCGCCCGGTGTGGGCGACCCCGTCGTTCGTCGGATCAGAGCGAGAATCGTCTACTGGGCGACGAGCGTCCAGAGGTTGGACACGATGTTCGCGCCACCGGCCACCACGACCTGCGTGTGCAGCGGCAGACCCTTCAGGAGCGACGAGTTCGGGATCGGAATGCCGAACGTGTCGGTGCCCGACGCGTCGAGCGTGCCCGTCCACAGGCCGTAGAACGGGACGCCGAGGTCGATCGTGCCGATGCCCGGCAGCGGCGTCTTCGACTTCGCCAGCGAGAACGCGAACACGTAGACCGCGCCCGCTTCGCGCTGGGCCTGGATCGTGTAGTTGACGGTCGTGCCGATCGCGGGCGTCGCCGTGTTCGCGGTCAGCGCGGCGACGTTGTCGTCGAACGCCTTGATCACGACGTCGTCGATGCAGCAGTCGGTCAACGAGTTGTTCGGGTTGTCCTGGCACCACATCCGGATCTTCATCTGGTTGGTGTAGGGTCCCGGAATCGTCAGACCACTGACGCTGCGCCACGACGACACCGACGACGTCTGCTGCCAGATCTGCGTCCAGCTCGCGCCGTTGTTCGACGACACGTCGACTCGCATGAAGTCGTTGAGCTGGGTGTTGATCACGAGCCAGTAGGCGAAGTCGAGCTTCGCCGCACCGGCCGGCAGGCTGCTCAGGTCGAGCGTCGGGCTGACGATCGACGTCTTGCCGTTGTCGACGTCGTGCGCGGAGGCGGTCTGGTTGCGAGCGCCGTTCTGCGTGATGTAGCAGATCGTGCCACTGCCCGGCGTGTTGTCGTCCTCGGGCTGGTTCGTGCCCGATGCGAACGGATCGACCCGCTCGAAGCGGCCGGTCGTCGCGTTGTCACCCGGGTCCGGCGTCCAGCCCTGGTCGGTCTCGAACGAGTCCGACAAGGCGACCGTCTCGCGACCCACCGTGAACGAGAAACTCCCGCTCTGCGGCAGGCGCGCGTTGTTGCTCGACGCGTCACTCGAGTTGATCGAGTAGGCGACGACCTTGACGGCGGTCTGCGCGGGGATGTTCGCGGTGTACGTGTCGTTCGGCCCGGCGGTCATCGTCACCGTGACCGGTGCGCCACCGTTGATCGCATACGTCATCGTCGCGTTCGCGATGTTCGTCGCAGTCGAGATGATCTGCGCCGAGACGACGTAGTTGTTCACGGTGTCGCCGGTGTTCGGCAGCGCGTTGTGCGAAATCTGCACGATCAGCGGGTCGGCCGGGCGCGGGATCAGGTGGCGATCCGCTGCCGCGGCGATCTCGGCGAAGTTCGGCGAGCCGTTGAGCAGGTTCGCGTCGTTGTCGTCCACGAGCATCGTGTTGCGGACGCCGTCCGGCATGTCCGGCGGACGCATCGCGTACTGCGCGAGCGTGATGTTCGCCGACAGCGGCATGCCCTGCGCGAAGCCGTGCTTCAACACGAGTGCGTCGAGGAGGTCGACCGTGAAGCCGCCCCAGATCTGGCCGCCGGTGTGGACGGCCTTGTTCGACGCCGGCCACTGCGTCTGGTTCGCGCTGCCGCCGATGCGGTAGTCGCGGACGCTGCCACCGGTGGTGCGGAAGCCCTCACCGAGGTTGCGGAACACGGCGCCGTCTTCGATCGAGCGCACGTAGAGGCCGAGGTGGTCGCCGATCCCTTCGGAGAACTGCCCCGGGTTCGTGCTGCCGTTGAAGAACTGGTGGAAGCCGTGGCCGTACTCGTGCGCGATCACGTCCGGGATGGCCGTGTTGTTGCAGCCGCTTCCCGAGTTGTAGAAGTTGATCGTGCTGCCGTCCCAGTGTGCGTTGCACGTCCGGGTGAGGTTGGCGTTCGCCCGGAGGTTCGGCAATCCGTTGTAGGTCGTCCACTCGTTCGCGATCATGTGCCGCGTCGTCGTGGTCCAGCGATAGATCGTCGTCTGTGCGGTGTCGAACTCGTTGGCGTGCGTGCCGTTGATCACGATGTTCGCCGGCGTGCCGGGCGTGACCGGCGCCGACCACGTGAGCCGCCCGCCCGCCGAGTTGCGAACGTCGACGTAGCGACCGAAGAGCTGGTTGCCCACGGTTACCGGGGTCGTCCCGGCGTTGGTGATCGTGAAGTCGCCGTTGGCGTCGGTGAACGCGTTGCCCGACGGCGACGTGATCTGGAGGTCCTCGGCCGGCAGCAGCGCGAACGGCACCGACGGCGGCACGCCGCCTTGCTTCGTCAGCACGCCGAGCATCACGTTGCCCTTGAGGTCGACGTGGCAGATGCCGTCGCCGATGAACTCGCGCTCACCGGTCTTCGCATCGATCACGACGGTCCAGAGGTGCGGGTCGTCGGTTTGGATGCGAACCTCGTGCACGAGGCGGGCGCTCTGCTGATCTTCGATCTTGCCGACGAGCACGAACGTGCGGACCGACAGGACGCGGCCGGTGCCCGGTGCGTAGTGATCCGGCAAGTGGCTCTGCGCGGTCTGGATCGCGGTCGCGCGATCCATCGGGTTCGTGACGTCGACGTCGAGCCCGGACGCGACCTCGGAGGAGAGCGCGGAGAGCTTGCCGAGCGTCAGGTTCCAGTAGGCCGCGACGCGCATCGCCTTCGTCAGCGTGCGCACCTCGTAGCCCTTGTGCATCTGCTTGAAGCCGATCGCGACGAGCTCTTGGCCGTGCGTGTTGCGGATGACGTCCGCGTGCCACAGGCGAAGGCGTCCCGGCTCGTGCACGCCGAGGGCTTGCGAGAGGTCGGTGATCAGTTCGCGCGACCGCGCCGTCGCGTCGTTGACGGGCAGCGGGCGCAAGCCCGTGTCGAGCGGCGCGCCATAGAGAAACGCCGGCGACCCGAGCGCGGTGTCGAACGTGACGCGCCAGTCGCCGAGGCGGTCGTGAACCGACTGCCATGCCGGCTCGCGGTCCGCGAGTGTCGCGGTGTCGGTCCAGTCGCTCGATGCATGTTCGAGTGTAAGGTCGTTTGCGACCCAAATCGTGTGGTGGTCTCCGCCGAGTTGCGCGGGCGCGGCCGCGGCAAGCGATAGACACACGGTGAGTCCGAGAGTGGTGATGCGCAACGAACTCTCCTTCGTCTGCGGTGGTCCCTGGCTGCCCTTGTGTGACTTCTACCGTAGCAGATCCGCCGCACGCGGCTCAACGCGTGCGGGCGGATTCCGGGCGCCCCTGCGTAACATTTCGCGTACGGGAGGAGCGGGTCCGCGATCCCGGCGCGTCTCGCGCAGAGACGCGAGACCGTGGCGTCGGATCAGGCCGAGTCGCGTGCGGCGATCGGCTCCGCCTGGACCGGCGCGGCGCGCTCCGTCTCGAGGCGCTGCGCCCGACGCTTGTCGGCGTGATCGATCAGCTGGGCGACCGTGAGGCCCCGCAGCGTTTGCACGAAGCTCGCGCGCCATCCGCGGATGAACTCCTCGAGCGGCTCGAGCGCTTCGTCGTGCCCCAGCGAGCGGGTCGAGCCGTGGCCCAGATCCTGGAACGCGTTGACGACGTCGAACACGCGGATCTCGGCCGATGGCTTAGCCAGCGCAAAGCCGCCGGACGGGCCCTTGCGGGAGACCGTGAGGCCGTCCTTGACGAGTTGCTGGAGAATCTTGGACAGATAGGGGGCGGGGAGGTCCAACTCCTTCGCGAGCACGTGCGCTTGCACGAGCGTTCCCGGCTCGAGCCGAGCCAGGTGGAGGACCGCGCGGATCGCGTACTGACTGCTGAGGTCGAACATGGTTTCTACCGTTGGCTTCCGTTCGTTTCGATTGGGCCGTACTTCCTTCACTTCGTGGGGGGGCGTCCCGCGATCGGGCCGTCCCCGTTCGGAGCCTACTCCCGTTTTTGAACCGTCCGCTATCGGTTCGTCATCCGCGAGGGTTCGGCGCCTGCGAGGCTTTTTGCGATAAGAGACTCAGTTTCTCCAGTGTCCCCCGGGGGGGCGGTCCTGTAAAGCGACGAGCTCGAGCGGTGGTTGTAAGTTGTTTCGAGGTAATGGTTTGAGGGATACCGACCTCCGTGGATTGCGGCATCGACCCGGCGCGGCGGCTCCGCCCGGCGCGACGGTCATCGACGATGCGGTGCGCTTCGTCGTGTTCTCGCGGCACGCGACCGCGGTGACGTTGCTGCTCTCCAACGACGAATCGCGCGGGAACCCGCATCGGATTCCACTCGATCCCTCGACCCACCGCACCGGCGACTGGTGGCACGTCGAAGTGGAGGGGTGCCCGGTGGGTACGCACTACGCCTGGGCGGTCGACGGGCCTGATGCGCCATCGCGTGGCCATCGCTTCGACCCGACCGTGCGACTCCTCGATCCGTTCGCCCGCGCGGTCAGCGGTGGGGACGACCGCGACCTGCCCGATCGACCGGTGTGGGGCGTCGTGACCGACGAAGCGTTCGATTGGGGCGACGACCGCCCGCCGGCCACGCCCCTGTCCGACACCGTGATCTACGAGCTGCACGTGCGCGGCTTCACGCGCGATGCGAGTGCCGGTGCGGCGGCCCTCGCCGGAACGTTCGAGGCACTCGTCGATCGCCTGCCGTACCTGCGTTCCCTCGGCGTCACCGCGGTCGAACTGATGCCGATCCAGGAGGTCGACCGGCACGAGGTCCGTCGCCGCGACCCGGTCTCGGGCGCCCGGCTGACGAACTACTGGGGCTACAGCCCGCTCGCGTTCTTCGCGACTCGCGCCGGTTACTGTGCTGCCGGCGATGGTGTCGCGGCGATCGGTGCGTTCAAGCGGATGGTGCGGGCGTGCCATGCGGCCGGGATCGAGGTGCTGCTCGACGTCGTGTTCAACCACACGGGCGAGGGCGGGCTCGACGGGCCGACGTCGTCCTTTCGGGGGCTCGACAACGCGGTCTACTACCGCGTGGATTCAAAGGGCCGCTACCGGGACTTCAGCGGTTGCGGCAACACGCTCGACTGCAGTGAGCCGGTCGTCCGCGACCTGATCATCCAGTGCCTCCGCTACTGGGTCGTCGAGATGCGGGTCGACGGCTTCCGTTTCGATCTCGCGACCGCGCTCGCGCGGGACGCGGCGGGGCGCCTGCTCGATCGCGCGCCGCTGGTGCAGGCGATCGCCGCCGATCCGGTGCTGCGCGACGTGAAGCTGATCGCCGAGGCGTGGGATGCCGCGGGCGGCTACCGCGTCGGCTCGTTCGGCGGCAGGCGCTGGTCCGAGTGGAACGGTCGGTATCGCGACGACGTCCGTCGCTTCTGGCGCGGCGACGTCGGTGCGACGCCCGCGTTCGCGACGCGCCTCGCGGGCAGCTCCGACCTCTACGCCCCGGGCGGCCGCGCACCGACCGCGAGCGTCAACTTCGTCACGAGCCACGACGGTTTCACGCTGCACGACGTCGTGCGCTACGCGCGGAAGCACAACGAGCGGAACGGCGAGAACGATCGCGACGGCGATCCGAACGAGATCTCGTGGAATCACGGGGTCGAGGGCGACAGCGACGACCCCGCCGTCGGCGCGATCCGCGCGCGGCAGGTGCGCAACCTGCTCGTGACGCTGTTCGTCTCCCAGGGCGTGCCGATGGTGCTCGCCGGCGATGAGCGCTGCCGCACCCAGGGCGGCAACAACAACGCCTACTGCCAGGACAACGAGACCTCGTGGATCGACTGGGCCGAGACCGCGGCGACGACCGAACTCACCACGTTCGTGCGCGAGTTGATCGCGTTCCGTCGTGCGCACTCCTCGCTCCGGCGTCGCACGTTTCTCGGCGCCGATGACGTCGCGTGGCTCGCACCGAACGGGCCGCAGACGTGGGGCGCCGACGCGCGCGCGCTCGGCATGTGCCTCGACGGCGGCCGCGTCGATGGCGGCCGGACCGACGACGACGTGCTCGTGCTCTTCAATCCCGACGCGGACGCCGTCGTCTGGCGGTTGCCCGATGCGCCGGGCGGCGGCACGTGGCGCGTCGCGTTCGACACCGCCGACGGCGATGCGGTCGGGCGTGTCGCCGACGATTCCTACCCGGTTGCGGCCCACGCCGCCGCGGTGTTCACCGCGCCGCGTTGAGCGACAGAAACGCGACGAGCCGCCGCTCGTCGTCGGCGTCGACTCGCAGGGCGCCGGTGTAGGGCTCGAAGCCCGGCGCCTCGATCGTGACCTCGTATTGGCCGGCCGGCACGTCGGGGATCGTCTGGAGCACGTGACCCGGTTGGAGTTGCGACGGGGCCGTGACGTCGATCCCGCGGTGCCGAACCTCGGTGATTCGGGCATGGCTACCGAGCGTCACGCTCATCCGAATGTTGCCCGGCCCGGCGCCGCGCTTCGGCGGCAGTGCGATCACGACCGTGTCGTCGCTGTCGTCCACGGTCATGGTCGCCGGTGAATAGCCGGTCGCGGTGGCGCGCAGTCGCAGTGTCGCGCCTCGATCGTAGGTGATCTCGAACTGCCCGCCGTCCTCGAGTGCGGGTGCGGTCGCGACCGGGGTCGCGAGTGACGGCAGCGGGAAGTTGCAGACGCGGTGGCCGGTCGGTATCCGAGCGGCTGCGCCGAGCGCGTCGCCGAGCGTGATGTCGTCGAGGCTCGATTCGACGCGCGCATTGTCGATCGGTTCGCGGTTCGCCTGTGCCGCGACACGGCCGACGAGAAGGCGTCGGGGCGTCAGGTCGAAGGTCAACTCGAGGTCGGCGGCGCCGGGTTCGATCCGTCGGTAGACGTGGTCGAATGCCGGGTGCTCGCCGACGAGTACGAGCGCCTGGTCGGCGGGTGCGTGCTCGACGACGACGGCGTCGCCGACCGATGCGCGCAGGCCGGTCATCGCCTCGACCGCGAGGTGCGGGTTGCTGAGCTGGTAGCCGAACGGCAGCAGATGCCACGTGATCGCGCTGCCGGCGACGGTCTTCGCGCGAGCGCGAACCGTGATGCGGCGGCCGCGCGCGAGCCGCACGTCCGGGACGTATGCGGGCGCGTCGGACTCGCCGAAGCGCCGGGCGGTCGGGATCGGCTCGCGGTGGGCGGCGAAGCCCGGTGCCGTGACCGAGACGAGCGGCGTGCCGCCGCGGATACGTTCGAACGCGAAACGACCGTCCGCGTCGGTCGCGGTGGTCGCGTCGTCGATGCGCACGGTGGCGCCGACGACGGGCTCGCCGTCGCGCGCCCGCACGCGACCGGCGCACGGGCCGACGCCCACGATGTGCAAGACCGTCGCGGTGGGGCCGAGTGCGCGGGTGCCGAGCATCCGCAGCACCGACTCGCCGCTCGCGAACGCGATCCGCACGATGCGCGTGTCACGTCCGAACCCGGTGAATGCGAAGACCGTCGACGTCGCCTTGCCGACTCGCTGCGTGAACGTCAGCGGCGAGCCGTGCACGACGGTGACCGACGCGACGCCGCCGGTGTCGCTCGGCGTGCGGATCACGAGGCGACCCTCGACCTTCGGCAACGCCACGAGCCCCTCGGGGCGTAGCGGCTTGGTCTCGGCAGCGGTGGGCGTCGGGAGCGCAGCCGCGACGAGTCGCCACGTGACGGTGACGCGCGTCTCCTTCGGCCCCTGGTCGGCCGGTGGCGTGCCGGTCGTCTCGGAACCGACGGTCTTCTCGTCGGGTGCATTGCCGTCGGCCGTCGTCGAAACCGATTTCGGGTCGACGGGGTCGGGGTCCGGTAGCGCCGCGGGGGACTCGTCGAACAAGCCGAGCTCGCTGATCCCGATCACGATCAGCGTCAATGCCGCGAGGCTGACGAGAAGCACCTTGGTCAGCCGGTCGTTCATGGCTCGCAGTTATACCGTACGGCGACCGCTCAGCGACGCGGGCAACGAACCCGCTGTAGGGTTTCCGGCGTGTCGAGCACGAGGGTCTCCTCGGCTGCGACGCGGGTCCGATCGCGGGGCAAGACGCGCAACCGGTACCGACCGGGCGGCACCGGGCCGAACGCGAGCGTGCCGGTCGGCCATTCGCCGTCGGCGACGCGGCCGACGACCGGGGTCGTATCCGGGGCATCGAGCGATTCGAGTATCGCGTCGTGCGCGATCGAGGCGTCGTCCATGTCGGTCGCGGTCACGCGGAGCACGACGCCCGGGCTCGGGCGAAGCAGGCCGACGTCGGCCGACGCGCGTGGTCGGACGTCCACGTCGGTCACCGTCGCGCCGCTGCCGTCGCTCGCGAGCACGACGACGCGGTAGCGGCCTTCGGGGAGTTCGTCGATCGCGAAGCGGTCGTCGTCTTGGAGAGAGACACCGCGCGTGACCGGGCCGATCGCGAATGCGTGCACGCGTCGTGCGTCGCCGACGCCGATCGCTCCGTCCACCCGCCCGCGAATCGCGCCGCGGCGAGGGGTCGGCGGTCGGCGCACGGCGGGCTGTCGGGTCGCGCCGTTCGCGGCGGGTTGGGCCGCTGGCGCTGCGGGGGTCACGACGATCTCGATCGGTTCGGTCGGCGGACGCGCCCACGCGATCGCGGTCTCGCCGGACGCGTTCGACGTGCTCGCGCGCAGCGGCAGGGTCGGTGCGGTCGGTGCACCGGCGACGCGGTAATGGACGACGAACGAGCCGTCGGACGCGGCCTCGGCTTCGGCGATCGTGTGACCGGCGACGTCGAACGTCACGCGTGCGGTGCGCAGTGCGCCGGCGTCGTCACGCACGACGCCGCGGAGCGTGCGTCGCGGCAACGGGCGCAACGTGACGAGCATCGGCTCGCCGGCGAGGTCGACGTCGAGGTGGGTGTGCGATTCGCCGCCGGGTTCGGTGACGCGGATCGCGACGGTCATGTGCGGCAGGCCGCCGATGCCGAAGCGGCCGGCTGCGTCGGTCGCGGTGCGGCCGAGGTGCCAGCCGATCGGTGCCTGTCCGTCCGTCGCGAGCACCTCCACCGTCGCGCCGGTGATCGGCGCGCCCACCGCGTCGACGACGACCCCTTGCAACGCGGTCGCGAAGCCGAGCCGCAACGTCGCGTCGCTCGCGGCGGGTGCGACCGCGACCCGAGGCCCGTCCGCCACGACGACGTGGGAGCGGCCGTCCGGCACCGCGTCGAACGCGAACGAGCCGTCGTCGGCGGTGTCGACCTCCGCGACGACGCTCGCGGCGGCGACGAGTCGCACCCGCGTCGCGGCCGGCTCGCCGTCGGTGTCGATCACGCGGCCCGCGATCCGAGCGAGCCGCACCGGTGGTGTCGCGTCGCCCGAGTCGCCGCGCCGAATCGGGCGTTCGATGGACTGGCCCGGCGCGACCGGGGCGCCGTCGAGGTGGAGCACGCCGCCATCGCTGGTCGCGCGCAGGCGCAGGCGGTCGCCGTCGCGTTCGACCGAGGCGTGAAACGCACCGGTCGCGTGAAGCACGCCGAGCGGGGTGCGGACCTGCAGCGGCGCGCGGTCGCTCGTCGAGCGGCACGTGCCGAACGCGAGGTGGACGACCTCGGGGCGTTCGGGAGGCTCGAGCCGCCATCCGGGACCGTCGAGTGCGAGCGTGCCGCCTTCGACCGGGATCTCGAGCGAGTGGGCGTCCGGCGTCGGCCAGAGCGCGATGGCCGCGACGGCGGCGCCGAGTGCGAGGAGCGCGACGAGCAGAAGCGTGCGGGTGGGGCGGCGCATGGGCAGAAGCTTACCGTGCGAGGCGGGGGGCGGTCAGGGCCTGGCGGTCGCGGCGGGCGGATCTTGGGCGCGGACCTCGTCGACGGCGCGTCGGTAGCCGGCGACGTAGGCGGTCGCGAGCAGGCCCACGAGCACGGCGAGCCCGAGCAGCCAGAGCGCGAAGCTCACGAGCGTGCGGCGGACCCGGCGGCGCGGGTCGGGGTTCGGCAACTGGTGGGTGACGTCGGCCGGGATCAGGCCGCCGGCCATCGGCGCGACGTTGGCCTCGTGCAGCGCGATCACGAAGCCCTCGTAGCGCTGCGCGCATTGCCCGCAGATCGTCAGGTGGCGTTCGACCGCGGTGCGTGCGCGTCCGGGCAGACGGCGGTCGCGGTAGAGCGACGCCCATCGCCCGAACATGTCACATTCGATGCGCACTGCTCAGCGGTTCAGGCGTTCGAACCACGTCGCGAAGCGGACGCGGGCCCGGCCGAGGCGGACGCCGACGGCGCGCGGCGAGCGGCCGACGATCACGGCGGCTTCTTCGTAGGTCAGCGACGCGAGATCGCAGAGGGCGATCACCTCGCGGTCGCGCTGTGGCAGCCGGCGGAGCGCTTCGACGGTCGCGCGGCGACGGGTCGAGTCGCGCCGGTCCTCGCGGCCGCCGCCGAGTGGCCGGACCGGCAGGAGTCGGCGGGGGCGGAGCGTCGCGCGCCGGCCGAACGCGCGCCAGAGCTGGGCCCGGTGGTCGAAGCGCCGCGACTCGCGGACGACCGCGCGCATCAACCGCAGGGCGACCGTGTGGCGGCCGCGGTCCTTGCGCGAGAACATCCGGACCATCGCGCGTCGGACGAGTTCCTCGCCGGTCTCGAAGTCGCCGGCCAGATGGTGGGCGAGCGCGACGAGTTGGTCGCGGTGCCGGTAGAAGATCGTCTCGAACGCACCGGCGTCGCCGTCGAGGAAGCGGGTGAGGAGTGCGTCGTCGCTCGCGGCGGGGGCGCTTGCGCGCCGATCGGCGCGACCGTGGCCTTCGTGATGCATGCCGTATCTTACCCCCCTGCGCGTCCGGTTGCTCGCCCGGAACCTGCCCGGGAGGACATCGAGATATCGGCGCCCCGGCCTTCAGGAACGGTTTTCGCCCGCGACCGGTTGCCGTAAGCCCTTGTCCGCCCACCGCCTCCGGAGCGCCGTCCCGCCCGCCGCCCGCACCGGGCAATTTGATTGACTCCCCGTGCCCGGCGGATTAAATGATGCCCGCTTCGCGGTCGTCCCCGACGCCCACGAGGCCCCGTGGCAGCCTCTGCCGCCATCGGGGGTGTAGCTCAATTGGTTAGAGTACCGGACTGTCGATCCGGTGGTTGCGGGTTCGAGTCCCGTCACCCTCGCCATCCTTCGATTCGCCGAAAGCCGTTGGTGTAGCGCCAACGGCTTTTTTCGTGGGGCCGTGTCCGGGGCACCGTAGACTGGTCGCCGTGGAGAGCGAATGACACGAGCGACACCCGGTGCGGTGCTGTTGTTGGCGATGGTCGTCGTCCCGACGGGCTGGTCGCAGCAACGGGTCTGGTCGCCGCGCCAGGTCTCGGCGGCCGCGCCGGCGCGTGGGTTCGCCGCCAGCGCGTTCGACACGGCGCGCAACACGCTGGTGGTGTTCGGTGGCACGTCGACGGTACAGCCGTTCACGTTGACCGCCGATACGTTCGAGTGGGATGGACTACGCTGGACGCAGCGCTCTCCGGCGAACTCACCTCCAGCTCGAGTCTATCACGCACTGAGCTACGACGAGCGTCGGCAGGAAGTCATCCTGTTCGGCGGCCAGGGCTCTTCGGGTCCGCTCGGGGACACATGGGTCTGGGACGGCAATGATTGGACCCAACGATTCCCCTCCGTGTCGCCCGCTGCGCGTGCTTACCACGCGATGGCCTATGACAGACAGAGACAGCGGACAGTGCTGTTCTCCGGTAGCAACCTCAGTTGGCCGTGGTATCAAGACACGTGGGAGTGGGACGGAGCCAACTGGACACGCGTCGCGCCCCCGACGCAGCCGATGCCCCGCGTTCTTCATTCGATGGCATATTTTCCTCCGCGCGGGGTCGTTGTCATGTACGGCGGCCAAGACAGTTCACGGCTGTTCGTGGACGAGACTTGGGAATGGGATGGGGCAGCGTGGACTCGACCTACGCCCCCCGCAGCGCCTTCTCCGCGGGTGGGTGCATCACTCGCCTACCACGGAGACAAATCGGTAATCGTGTTGTTCGGCGGCATGTTCAGCGCCGCGTTCGCTGACACCTGGGAGTGGGACGGCGTGCAGTGGACTTTCGCTTCGCCGTCTCCGGTGCCCCCTGGACGCTACGGCGCTGTAGCCGGCTACGATCCGATCCGACGCGCTGTCGTCTTGCATGGCGGCGCCCAGAATCGGCCGGCGGGGTTGCTCGGCGACACGTGGGAGTATTCGCTCGACCCGATGGTGAGCGCCGTCCGTCCGCTGCGCATCGGGGCGACGCATACGCTCACGCTCGCCTCCGCCGCGGACGCGAATCGACCGTTCGTCCTCGGCACGTCGCTCGGCACCGGCCCGATTCCGATCGGCACCCGGCGCCTTCACCTGAGTGCCGACGCGTTGCTCCAGGTCTCCGCGGGCGGCGTCTTGCCGACGGTGTTCGCCGGCTACGGCGGCGTGCTCGACCCGTTCGGCGCCGGCGCCGCGTCGATCACGATCCCCCGCATTGCCGCACTGGTCGGCGTGGCGCTCCACACCGCGTTCATCACCCTCGACTCCGCCGCCCCGCTCGGGATCCGATCGGTCTCGAACACGTTCTCGGTGGTGATTGCGCCGTGAAGGCCGTGTAGCCGATCGTGACGCTGCACGACACCGACGCCGGGCGGATCCCGCGACGCCTCACGCTCGTGTTGCGGGGGATCGTGCTCATCGGGTTGTGCCTGTCGCTCTACGAGCGGCACTGGATGAACGCGGCGGTGATCGCGGGCATCCTGATGCTCACGCTCGTGCCGCGGCTGATCTCGCGTCGCGCGAAGCTCTACATCCCGCCCGAGTTCGAGCTGTTGACGATCGCGTTCATCTTCGCGGCGCTCTTCCTCGGCGAGACACGCGACTTCTACGGCCGCTTCTGGTGGTGGGACATCGCGCTCCACACGACGTCGGGCGTGCTGCTCGGCATCCTCGGCGTGCTGCTCGTCTACGTGCTGAACGAGACGCCGCGGATCGAACTGCACATGCGGCCGGGCTTCGTCGCGTTCTTCGCGTTCTGCTTCGCGGTCGCGTGCGGCGCGGTGTGGGAGATCTTCGAGTTCACGATGGACCGCGTCGCTGGCGCGAACATGCAGAAGCCGATGCTCGGGGATCCGTCGGGCCTCACCGACACGATGTGGGACCTCGTCGTCGACACGCTCGGGGCGCTCGTCGTGTCGGTCACCGCCTACGTCTACATGCGCAAGGGCATGCGCTCGTTCGTCGAGCGGTGGATCCAGCGCTTCATCGCCGGTAACCCGCGGCTCTTCGTTCGGCGCGATGTCCGAAAACCCGGACAGAAGGGGCCCGACGACGCAGTGTAGGGGCCGATTTGTCCGAGAAACCGGACAATGCCGGCGTCGGGTCAGCCGCGCCGGCTGCGGCGGATCAGGACGAGGGCCGCCGCGAAGGTCGCGAGGCCGAGGGCGATCGCCGTGGGGAGGAGCCACGCGGGGGTCGTGCGTGGCGGGGCGCCGGGCGTCGTCGCGGGGGCCGCCTTGGCGGGCGTCGTCTTGCGGGCGGCGGCACGGGTGATCAGGCGGACGAGCGTCGCGCGGTCGTAGTTGTAGCCGACGGCGTAGTCGGAGACGCGACCGTCCGGGGTGCACGCGATCACGGCGGGGGGGTGTGCGTACTCCTCGCCGACCCATGCGTAGTGGAAGCCGACCGCGTCGCACAGCGCGTCGATCGCAGGCTTCTCGCCGGTCAGGAAGTGCCAGCCCTTCTCGGTGCCCGGTCGGTCGACGGCGCCGACGTAGGACTTCTTCTTGCGGGCCGCCAACTCGTGCGTTTCGAGCGGGTCGAAGCTGACGGTCAGCACGACGTAGCCCTCGCCCGGGGCCGTGGGCAAGCTCCTCAGGCCGCCCGGCGTGCCGTCGTAGCGCGGCCCGTCGCCGCCGTCGACGAACGCGTCGAGCTGCTTCGTGCACAGCATCGGGCACCGGTAGTAGTTCAGCGTCAGCAGGACCGGCCGGTTGCCGTCGAACCAGTCGCGGAGCGGGCGGTCCCGCCCGAACTCGTCGACGAAGCGCGCCTCGAGCGGGAGCGCCGCCCCGTGCTTCGGCTCGAGGTCGGTGCGCCGTTGCTCTTGGGCCTGTGGCTCCTGAGCCGGGGTCGCGGTCGCGAGTAGTGCGACGAAGAGCGCGACCCCCCGGGCGGCGGATCGCATCGCTACTTGTTCGGGTTGAAGACCATCGACATCGTCCGCCCCTCCCGCCAGGGGGAGCGTTCGACCTTCGCGTCTTCGCTGAGCGTCTCGGCGAGTTCGTTCATGATCTGCAGCCCGATGTCCGTGAACGCTTGCTCGCGGCCGCGGAACTGCATGTTGAACTGGACGCGGTGGCCCTCCTCGAGGAACTCGCGCGCGCGCTTGACCTTGATCTCGAGGTCGTGCTTGCCGATGCGCGGGCGCAGGCGGATCGCCTTCAGCTCCTGGCCGCTCGACTTGCGCTTGTTCTGGTGGTCGCGCTTTTGCTGCGCGTAGCGGTGCTTGCCGTAGTTGAGAATCTTGCAGACCGGCGGGTTGGCGGTCGGCGCGACTTCCACCAGGTCGAGGTCCTCGTCCTGCGCCATGCGCAGTGCGTCCTCGGTGGGGATCTCGCCGAGCTTCTCGCCCTCGTGGTTGATCAAGAGGACCACGGGCGCTTCGATCTGATTGTTGATCTTGAGTCGGGTGGGATCGTTCGGCGGCTGCCGCCGATCGAAGAATCGTCTTGCCAGGTTTCACCTCCGGAATACGGGTACGAACAACGGGAAATCGCACGCCGGGTTCGCCGTGCGATGCGGTCCCCAATACTACGCAGCATGATACGGCAGGCCGGGTGGATCCGGCACGCAAGGCCGGAAAAAGAAACGCGGGAACGCCCGCGTTGCCCCGTCGGGCCGCCGTCTGTTGACGCCGCCCGGTCTCTGCTACGATCGGCCGGTGGCGCAACGGTCCCTTAGTTCGTCGGGCGCCGCAGAGTCGAGAAGTTTGTCGGGAGGACGCCGATGGCCGCAACGCCGCCGCACGAGTTGCGTGTGAAGTGCCCCGGATGCAAGGTCGAGCTGATCGTCGACCCGGTCACCGGCGACGTGCTCCGTCGCGTCCAGGCCGACGAGCGCCCCGAGGACGTCTTCGACGACGCCCTCGACCGTGCCCGGCGAAACGAGCAGAGCCGCGAGGATCGGTTCGATCGGCTGATGCAGTCCCAGGAGGGGCGCACCGACCGGCTGGACGACGCGTTCGAGCGTGCCCGGCGTCGCGCCGCCGAGAAGGACGCGGGTCGGAAGAAGCCACCGTCGAGCGACTGAACCGCCGCCCGGCGAATCACGAGCAGTCGATCACGTGCTCGCCGTAGACGACGACCCGCTCGAGCGGCCGGTCGATCACCGTGTCGGCGATCACGACGACGTCGCGGAGCGCGACCGGCGCCGTCACCTGCACGTTCGGGCCGAGCACGGCGCCGTCGAGCGTCGCCCCGTCGTGGACCGTCGCGCTGTCGTGGACGACGTTGTCGAGCCCCTTGCGCTTGCGCCAGTAGCGGTTGCCCTCGAGCACGTCCCGCGGGAACGTGATGTTCAGATCCCACTCGACGACCGGCGCGACGAAGACCGGGTGGCCCATGTCGATCGAGATCTGGATCGAGTGCGTGATCTCGTATTCGTCGCGCAGCGCCGTGCGGGGCGTCTGACGCACCGCATCGAAGAAGTCCGGCGCGAAGTAGTAGATGCCGCACCCCTTCAGGTCGTTGACGAGGTAGCGCGGCTTCTCGACGACCCGCTTCACGCGGCCGCGGACGTCGACGTCGATCAGGAAGTTCTTGTAGATCGCCTCGCGGTCGGGCTCGTGCTTCGCCGCGAGCACGACGACGGCGTTCTCGCGGTGCGCGATCTCGCGCATCGTGTGCAAGTCGCGCGGCACGTAGAGGATGTCGCCGAGGTAGAGCAGGAAGTCGCGGTCGATGTGCTTCTCGAGCTGCATCACCGCGTGCGCGATGCCGAGCGTCTGCTTCTGCTCGACGTAGCGGATGTTCACGTCGAACGCGCTGCCGTCGCCGATGTTCTCGATGATGTAGTCCTTCAGGTGCCCGACGACGATGATGATGTCGCGGATCCCGAGTTCCTTCATCTGGTCGATCTGGTGCGCGATGATCGGCCGGTTCAGGATCGGCAGCATCGGCTTCGGGAAGTGCGTGTTGAAGGGGTCGATGCGACTGCCCTTGCCCGCACTGAGGATCACACCGATCGGCGATTCGCTCATGATGTGCTCGTTTCGGTCTGCGGTCCCACGGGCCACGGGTCGGGCGCGCGGCGGAACCCCTCGATTCGCTTGCGGAAGATCGCGCGGATCATCCCGCGCGCGGTCTTGAAGATCCGGCCCCAACTCGCCGAGTGCTTCGACTCGCCGCCGCGGCGCGGCAGGTAGTTCACCGGCACCTCGATCAGCCGGATGCGCTGGATCAGCACCTCGCACATCATCTCGGGGCTGAAGCTCGGCCCGGGTTCGCGGACGTGCGGTTTGATCCGCTGCCACGTCTCGCGGGAGACGCACCGGTAGGTGCAGCCGACGTCGGTGAGGCGCGGTTCGCAGCTCACGTACCACATCAGCTCGAGCATCTTCGCGACGACGACGTTGCCCCAGCGCAGGAGCTTCACCATGTTCGCGCCCTGCTGCACCATCTGGCGCGTCGTGCGCGTGCCGATCACCATCCCGGCGTCTTCGAGGTAGGGGACGAGCTTCTTCACGTCGGCGGCCTGGAAGCTGCCGTCGGCCTCGGTGAGCACGATGATGTCGCCCGTCGCCTCGTCCATCCCGCGGCGCAGCGCGCAGCCGTAGCCGGCGTCGCTCTCGGCCACGACGCGGGCCCCGGCCTCGGTCGCGAGCTTTGCGGTGTCGTCCTTGCAGTTGTTGTCCACGACGACGACTTCGTCCACGCACACGCCGTTGTCGAGGAAGTCGCGCACGACGAATCCGATCGTGTCCGCCTCGTTGTAGGCGGGGATCACGACGGTCACTCGCTTGTCCTCGTACACCGTTACGTCTCCACTCGCGGTCGCGCCGTCCGGATGGCTCCGAAGAGTAGCACCACGAGCAGGATCGCCCCGGCTACGCCCGCGATTCTCACACCGAGCTGGAATCGGTCGCCCGGGTAGCGGAACTCGATCATCGTCGGTGCCTCGCGCGCGGGCAGTGCCACCGTGCGGATGATGCTGTTGGCGCGGCGGATCGGCAGCTCGCCCGCCGGGCCGAATGCGCGCCAGCCGGGGTTGAAGGCGTCGGCGACGACGAGGGCGGTCGGGCCGCCCGCACCGACCCGCAGCGCGAGCGCGCGGCTCGTGCGGCCGACGACCTCGACGGTCGTGCGCTCGGCGGACTCGGGGAACTCGCCGTCGGCAGCACCCTCGACGACCACGGTCGCCCGCGGATCGAAGTCCGCCGCGGTGACGACGTCGAGCGCCGCGGCCTCGTCGCGGACGTGGCGCACGTCGGTCGCGGTCCAGGCACGCGGCAGCGGTGCCGGCAACTCGTAGATCGCGAGCCCCTCGCGCGCGTGGCGCTCGCGATCGAGCCCGCCGTCGGCGGCGAGCGGATAGGCGCGGCGAATGCCGGGCCCCGGCGACGCGCCGGCGTCGTTGTCGGTCAGCACGAATCGCACGCCGAGCATCGCGACCAGCGGCGACGCGAGGCTCTCCGGCTTGCGGAACGGGCCGACGAGGTGGTGGGCCTCCGCGACACCCGGTTCGATCCGGTTCATCAGGCGCTGGTAGCGCGCGGGAAACAGCACGTCCCAGCCCTGGATGTCCTCGATGCCGTAGAGCATGTTCGTGTCGGGGGGCAACACGAAGTGCGCATTCGCGCCGACGCGACCGATCCGGAACGGTCCGTCGGCGCGCGCGGCCTCGAGGAACGCGATCGCCGGCGTCGACTCGGTCTGGTCCGGCTCGTGCGTCGGGTTGAATCGGTGGCCGAGCCACGCGAGGTCGACGAACGCGACGAGCAGCACCGCGAAGCGCAGCGGCCGCGGCGGCGCGCCGTAGCGCGCGAGCGCGAAGATCGCCGTGATCGGCAACAGGATCGCGCCGGCTCGCACGACGCACCAGCGCGTGTTCTCGACCCACGCCGTCCAGTCGGCCTCGGTGAGCGCGGCGACCCGGGCCGGGTCGCCGAAGCCCGCGAGCCACTCGAGCACGCTGCGCAGGAGCGCCGGCGAGAACCACGCGACCGCGCCTGCGATCGCGACGAGCGCGAACGGAACGGCCGGGACGATGCGCCCCCCGCGGCGAGCGCCGCGCGTCGCGACCGCCCCGTCGAACCCGAGGCCGGCGAGGATCGACGCCGCGGCCGTGAACAGGAAGAGACAGCGTTTGATCGTGCCGGTCTGCAGGCCCGGAAGGTGTGCCGCGACCCGATCGAACGGAGGAATCGCGGTCGCGAGCCCGAGTCCGACCAGCGCGCCACCGAGCCAGAACCACGTCCGCGCCCGTGGGCGCCGGATCAGTGCCGCGCACGCGAGCAGCAGCGGGAGCAGCCCGATGTAGTGCGTGTTCTCGAGGTAGTTGTTGCCCCAGTCGGCGGGCGGGGGCGCGCCGTCGAGACCGATCGCGCGCGACGCGATCGGCCCGGTCCGGTCGCCGGTCGGCCCCTGGTCGACCGGGTTGCCGAAGAAGTCGGGCGCGGCGAGTCCGAGCAATCCGGTGGGCCGAAGCGCGCCGGCGCGGAGCGACTCGGCGGTGTGGGCGCTTCGCCCGGAGAGTTTCGCGAGTTCGAGGGTGGGCAGGAGTTGTGGCGCGGACGCGGCGAGGCCGAGCGCGATCGCGATGCCGCACACGGCCGCGCGGCCGATCCCGGCGTCGAGCCCGTGGATCCGGCTCGTGCCGATCATCCGAACGAGCGCGTAGGCGGTCGTCGCGTAGAGCGACAGCAGCGTAACCGGCGGGAACCCGGCGAGCGTGCTGAGCGCGACCGATCCGGCCAGCACGACGAACCATCGCGTCGATGCGCCGACGGGTGGCCGCTGCAGCAGTCGTTCGGTCGCGAGCAGCATCAACGGGAACCACGTCGCGGCGTAGACGTACGACGGCAGGTACAGGTGGACGAGCATCCACCCGCTGAACGCGTACGTCGTGCCCGCGAGCAGGCCGGCCGACGGTTTCGCGCCGATCGCACGCAGGTAGAGGTAGAGGAAGAAGCCGCTCAGCACGAGGTGCACGAGCGCCGCCCACGTGTAGCCGCGCCACGGGTCGATCAGGAACGGGAGGTTGCCGGGGTAGAGCGCCGACGGCATCGCGGTCGCGAGCAGCGGGTTGCCGGAGAACGTGTACGGGTTCCACAGCGGCGCCTTGCCCTCCTCTTGCCACAGCCGGTAGGCGAGCGCGAGCTTCGGGTGGTCGAAGACGTTCTTGTCGGTGAGCGTGTCGTTGGCGGGGCGTGTCGCGAGCGATGCCTGCAGCGCATCGTCGGCGTTGTACTGCCACGGCGCGATCGAACGCGCGTCCCGGGGGAACAGGACACGATCGTTCAGGAGCGCCGGCGCGAGCAGGATCGTCGCGAGCACGCTGAGGACGAGGAAGGCACCGATCGCTTGGCGCACGCCGAACTCCCGTATGGTTGCCCGGAGTCAGCTGCGGGCGACCGAGTGTAACTCGTTTCTCGTTAACGGATTACCCCAGGCTAACCCAATCGTCCTCGACCGGCAAGCCGCGCGCGGTGGCGCCGGGTGCGGCGGTGGGCTACTCGTTGCGGGACGCCCCACGAAAGGACCGCCCATGGCCGACCGACCGATGACCGTGCCCGGACTCGTCGCCCGCAAGGCCGAGGGCGTGCCGATCACGATGATCACCGCCTACGATTGGACGTTCGCGCGGATCGTCGACGACGCGGGCGTTGACGCGATCCTCGTCGGGGACAGTCTCGGGATGGTCGTCCAAGGCCACCCCACGTCGCTCCCGGTCACGGTCGACGAGATGGTCTACCACACCCGGATGGTCGCCCGGGGGGCGCGCCGGGCGCTCGTCGTCGGCGACATGCCGTTTCTGTCCTACCAGGCGAGCGTCGAAGAGGGCGTCCGCAACGCCGGCCGCCTGATCAAGGAGGCCGGCGCCGCGGCGGTCAAGGTCGAGGGCGGGGCGGCGCGCGTGCCGCTCGTCCGGGCGCTCGTCGACGCCGGCATCCCGGTGATGGGGCACCTCGGGCTCGAGCCCCAGCGGGTGCACATGATGGGCGGCTACAAGGTCCAGCGCGACGCGGATGCGCTGCTCGCCGACGCGCTCGGCCTCGAGGCGAGCGGCGCGTTTTCGATCGTCCTCGAGGGGGTCCCCGCGGCGGTCGGCGAACACCTGTCGTCGAAGCTCGAGGTGCCGACGATCGGCATCGGCGCCGGCCCCGGCTGCGACGGTCAGGTGCTCGTGCTCCACGACGTCCTGGGCCTCTACACCGAGTTCACGCCGAAGTTCGTCAAGCGCTTCGCCGACCTCGGCACCGCCGCCCGCGAGGCGGTCGAGACGTTCCGCGAGGAGGTCGTCGAACGCCGGTTCCCGGACGATTCGCATGTCTATCGTTGATCGGGCGTCGCGCGTCGCGGTGCTCGCTGCGTGCCTCGTCGCGCTGGCCGGGTGCGGCAGCCGTCCCGACCGCGCACCCGAGCCCCCTCCGGAAGCGGCACCGTCGGCCGAGATCGACGACAGCGCCGAGGCGCGCGCACTCCGTGGGGAAGCACTCGCGCGGCAACGTCGATACGCCGAGGCGATCGAGGTGCTCGAGCAGTCGATTGCGAAGGATGACACCAGCGCGCGAGCTCGCTACTGGCTCGGGTTCTGCTGCCTGCACCTCGAGCGATCGCGAGACGCGGAGCGGCACTTCGACCGCGCGATCGCGATCGACCCGACCCTTCCGTGGCCGTATCGCGACCGCGGGGATCTTCGGGCGGCGGCGGGGCGTCTCGAAGCCGGGCTCGCCGACCTCGACCGAGCGGTGACGCTGAGCGTCGGCGAGGCGAGCGTCTACGAGCGCCGCGCGCACTGGCGGTTGAAGGCCGGTCGACACGCCGACGCGCTGAGCGACATTCGCGCGGCGGTCGGCAACGGCGCCACCGATCCGTCGCTGCCGTTGCTGCGATGGCGCGCGTGCGATGCGCTGGGGCGTGATCTCGAAGCGAAGTACGCGATCGAAGGCGCGGTCCGCGATCTTCCGCAGACGTTGGAGTCGCACGGCGACGACGAGCAATGGATCTACGACGCACGTGTGACGTTCGCGGCGGCCGAGCGCTACGTCGCGCTCATCGCGGTGCTCGACCACGTCCTGGCCGCTCGTCCTGACGATCTGCCGGCACTCGATCAGCGGGCGTGGGCCTACCTCCGCCTCGGTCGGCTCGGCGATGCGATGGCCGATGCGAAGCGGGCGCTCGCGATCGAGCCGGGGCGTGTGTATACGGAGCGCCTCGCGGGCGGGATCGACTATCGGCAGGGGCGGTTCGCCGAGGCGATGGCGCGCGCGAGTCGCGTGATCGACGCCGACCCGCGCGACGAACCGGCGCTTCGCTTGCGCGGCCAAGCCGCGGTCGCGATCGGTGACTTTGCCGCGGCGCAGGCCGACGCCGAGCGCTTGATCGCGGCCGGTCACGAGCGGTCCGGGCGCGAGCTGCTCGTCGAGGTCTTCAGCGCACGGGAAGAGTGGGACGAGGCGCTCGACGTGCTCGACGCGCTGCTCGAGGCGACGCCGGACGACATCCGTCTGCTGCACCACCGGGCGATCGTGCTCGGCGGGGCCGACGCGTACGAGGACGCGCTCGTCGACATCGAGCGAGTGTTCGCGCTCGCCGGGGATCAGGCGACCGACGAGGCCCGCATCGTCCAGGTGATGTGCTTCGCCGGCCTCGATCGGTGGACGGACGCTCGCGCGGCGATCGACGCGGTCATCAAGCGCTCGCCGACGCTCGCGATCGCCTACCGGATTCGGTCGGAGATCCGAACGGCCCAGGGGGATCACGACGGCGCGCAGGAGGACCGCGACCGCTTCGTCGAACTGCAACTCGACGAAGAGGATCCCGACCGCTGAGCGGTCAGGCGGGCTTGCGCGCGATGCACAGGAGGCTGTGCCCGGCCGGGAAGCTGATCGCGCGGATCGGGCCGCGCTCGGCGCGGAAGGTCGCGGACAGCGTCGCGTTCAGGAGCTTCGGCATCGCGTAGCTGATGTTGGATCGTGGGTTGTCGGGCACGCCGAACAGCTTCATCTTCGCCTTCTTCAGCAGCACGAGCGGCGCGATCACCGGGAACAGGATCGTGTTGTAGTAGCTCGTCTTGATCGGCGTGTAGCCCGCCTCGCGCAGCTTGCGCTTCAGATCGCCCGCGGTGTAGCGACGCTTGTGGTGTGCGACGACGTCGTTGTCGCTGAACAGCAGCTGGTAGGCGGGCACCGTGACCATGATCAGGCCGCCGGGCTTCGTCACCCGGAAGGACTCGCGGAACACCGCGCGGTCGTCGTCGATGTGCTCGACGGTGTCGAACAGCGTCACGAGGTCCACCGCGCCGTCGTGAAACGGCAGGCAGTAGCCGTCGCCGAGGGCCATCGCGGCGAATCCGCGCTCCTGGCAGTGCGCGAGGCTCTCGAGGCTGACGTCGAACCCGATGACGTGCCCGTAGCGCGACAGGTTCGGCAGCATGCCACCGAGCCCGCATCCGAGGTCGAGGATCTTGGGCGCGTCGGGTGCGTGGGCGATCTTCTCCGTCGGCTGCTCGTGGGCGGCGAGACCGTTGCGCGCGGCCGCGAAGTGGCGGTCGAGCAACGTGAAGAAGATCGCGCGGCGCCCCTGGAACCACCAGTGGTCCTTCTCCAGGTCGCGGAATTGCCGGTAGGCGACGTCGTCCATGGCGTCCTATCCGTCCTTCGATCGTGGCTTCGGTCGAGCGACGAAGATCATCTCGTCGTGCGGGTTCGCGTAGACCCCGGTTCGTCCGAGCCATTTGAGCGGCGTGAGCGCGACCTGCAACCATCGGCCGACCCGCGACGCGCGTTCGTGGATGAACGCCATCGACACGTACTTGCCGGCTCGGCGCGACGTCCATCGGACGACCTCGAACCCGGCGCGGTCGAGCAGTGTCGTCAGTGTCCGCGGGTCGAAGTGGTAGAGGTGCTCGAGCATCTTGTAGTGGTGCCAGCGGCGGCCCGTCATCCGGGCGAACAGGCTCTTCACGTTCTGCGTTTCGAGCACGAAGAGCCCGTCGTCCGCGAGCACGCGCCGCACCTCGCGGAGCACGGTGAGCGGGTCCCGCAGGTGTTCGATGACGTCCCACATCGTGACGACGTCGAACGCGCCGTCCGGGTAGCCCGCCGATTCGAGCGTGCCCTCGCGGATGTTCTCGAGGCCGAGGGTGTCGCGCGCGTGCGCGAGCATCGGCACCGCGACGTCGATGCCGTGCGTCTCGAAGCCGACGTCGCGCGCGACATCGAGGAAGAAGCCCGCGGCGCAACCGACGTCGAGCAACCTGCCGCTCGAGCGGTGCGCGGTGAGCACCTTGATGCGCTTCTCGAACGTGCGGCGGTAGAGCGCTCGATCCCGGAGGTAGTCGGTGTAGCCGTAGTCCTTCGCGCGATCGCTCTGCCAGTAGGTGTCCTGGTAGATCGCCTCGAGCCCCTCGTCGGTGAGTTGGGGCGACGCGTAGACGAAGCCGCAGGCGTTGCACCGGTACAACGAGATCCCGTCCTGTTCGAAACGGCGCTCTCGGTCGGACGAGCCGCACAGGTAGCAGTCGACATCGCGCATCGCGACGGGGTCGACGCTTCGGAGCAGCGCGTCAGCGGACGTGGCAGGCGGGCTCATTGCGGAATCGGGATCCAACCGTCGTGGGGGCCGGCTCGATTGTATCGACCGACGCCATTGTAGAACAAGGACTTACGTCAATCGGGGCGCGCGTCTCAGCCTGGGGCGAGCCCGCCCCGTCGCGGCGCGGATAGTACTCCGGCAAGTAGCGCCCCCAGAAGAGTTGCAGGCCGATCCCCAGCCAGACGAGCACGAGTGCCGCCCGGGCCACCGGGCCGGGTCGCAGCGCGCGGTCGAGGCCGGCGGCGATCCCGATCGCGATCGGCGCGAGCGCCGGCAGCAGGTAGCGGCCCTGGAAGCTGTAGAACGTCAGGTTGCCCCGGAACACGACCGCCCACGTCGCGAAGAGCCCGAGCGCCAGGACGATCGCGGCGTGGCGGGCGCCGGTCGGTCGCGGGTCGGCCTCGCTCGGGCGGGCGACGAACGCGCCGGCGATCGCGAGTCCGACGATCGCGACGTGGATCGCGAAGCCGATCTCGGCCATCGGGATGCGCAGCGGCCCGAGGACGCCGAAGAAGCTCCGGATCGTGTCGTGGAAGTAGGCGGCGAAGAACGCGAGGCCGATCGGCGGTTGATGGATCTGCTCGCCCATCGTCTCGGCCTGCACCGCGACCATGAACGGATCGCCGTAGCGCACGGCGTTGAGTGCGTACCACCAGCCGCCGATCGCGAGCGCGACCAATCCGGCGACGGCCGCCGGCAGCAGCACCGCGCGCACGCCGAGTGAACGCGCCGCGAGCACGAAGGTCGCCGCGATCGGGACCGCGACGGCGATCCCGGACATCTTCGCCAGCAGCGCCAGTCCCGCGGCCGCGCCGATGCCGAGGCCGACCCGCCACTGCGCCGTCGTCCCGCGGACGAGCGTTCGGGCGCACAGCCACAGCACGAGGTTGCCCGTGCATGCCGCCATGATGTCGCAGTTGATCGCTGCGCCGATGAACGCGAACTGCGGCAGGAGCGCGGCGAACGCGACCGCGAGGGTGACCGGACCGCGGTCGCCGAGCACCTCGCGAGCCGTCGCGTGAATCAGCGCGAGCGTCGCGATCGCCAGGGCGACGCTCCACAGCCGCACGAGGATCAGGTCGAGTCGTCGGATCCGATCGTGGCGCGGCTTGAGGTTCGCCTTCGCGGCGAGTTCGGCGCGCAACGCCCGGGGAATCGCCGCGGCACCTCGTTCGAGCGCCTGGCGGTCGAGCATCGGGTCCGCGAGCCGGATGTCGATCGCGAACGGGCCCGGCAGCGCGAGCCGTTCGGGGCTGCCGACGTGCGACGCGAGCCCGAGCACGACCGCCGCCGACCCGTGGTAGAGCGGCGGATGGTGGTCCTGGTAGACGTGATCGAACCGGCGATCGGGGATGCTCCGCTCGTGCAGCAGCCAGTCGACGTACTGCAGGTGGGGGAGTTCGTCCGGCGCTTCACCCGGCGGGGTGAGCACCGCATACGCGATCGCGAATGCGGCGAAGACGAGGTAGAGCGGGGCGGTGCGACGCATGGCCGGTCACGATACCAGGGTGATCGCGCCCTCGGCTGCCGGTTTCACCGCAGCTCAGTTGCGCTGCGCGGCGAGCTCCGGCTCGAGGTCGACGTCGAACGTGCACTGCAGACGGTCGAGGAAGTTTCGCCCCGCGACGATGAAGCTCAGTTCGACGACGCGCTCCTCCGACAGGAACTGGCGCACCGATTCGAGCTGCTCTTCGCCGGCGTCGGCACGATCCGTCATCGCACGCGCGAAGCGGATCACGGCGCGCTCCTTGTCGTCGAGGTGCAGCGAGTCGAGTTCGTCCTGCTCGATCGCGTCGAGCTTCGACTCCGAGATGAAGTAGCGTCGGGCGGTCGAGCGCATCGACTGCATCCCGTAGGCGTTCTCGTTGCGGTGAGCGGCCGCGAACGACGCGAGGATACGCAACTCGGGCTCGAGGGTGCCTTGCTCCTCGAAGGCTTGCAGGAACTGGTCGACGGCCTTCATCGAGCGGATCGAATGGGACGTCGCTTTGAGCGTGTTGGGGATGTAGCCGACGCGGTTTTCCGCTCCGGTGTAGATCTCCCAGACCGCGGAAGGAACCCAGCCCTTCTCCGGTAGCTCGATGCGCGCCATTTCGATCTTCTCCTCGCTGCGGCTACTCGTTGGAAATGCGGCGGCCGAGTGCGTCTACTCCAATGATACTCCACAATCGGTGGAGCGTTCATCGGTCGACCAAATCTGGATCGAATCGGGACCGGATTCCAGTCTGCCGGATGCCGGTCTGCGAGGCCGCCGGGTCGCCACCGGGGAGAGCGTCGCATCGGGGTGCGGCCGGGACGGATCGTTGCCGCGCTCTGGGAATCCCGCACGTTCAGGTCTACCAATGGTCGAAGGCATACAGAAGTATCTCGGCTACCGGCAGTGCCGGCGTTGACCCCGGCCGGGGCCGCGCCGGGCGGATCGCCTTTACCCGAGCGAGAGAAAGAGGTTAGCTTGACCCCGATCGGGCTCTTCCTGACCGGAATCCGCTACCGCGAGCTCGTGTGGCGCTTCGTCATGCGCGACCTCAAGGGGCGCTACCTCGGGTCCTACCTCGGCTTCCTGTGGAACTTCATCCAGCCGGTGATCCTCGTCACCGTCTACACGTTCATCTTCTCGAAGCTGATGCAGGTGAAGGCCGGGCTCTCCGCCGAGCAGACCGGCGGAGACCACTTCTTCGCGCTCTACATCTTCGCCGGCATGGTGCCGTGGATCGCGTTCGCCGAGTCGTTGAGCCGCTGCACGACGAGCATGATCGCGTCGGGCAACCTGATCAAGAAGGTCGCGTTCCCCGCAGAGATCATCCCGCTGTCGCACGTACTCTACGCACTGATGACGCAGCTCTTCGGGCTCGCCGTGCTGATCATCGCCGCGGTCGTGCTGACCCACCATGTTCCGGGTGCGCGCCTGTTGCTCCTGCTCGTGCTGATCCCGCTCCAGGCGATCTTCATGCTCGGCGTCGGCTACCTGTGCGCGGCGCTGAACGTCTTCATCCGCGACACGCAGGAGGTCGTCTCGGCGTTCACGATTCTGTGGATGCTCGTGACGCCGCTCTTTTATCCGGTGAACGCCATCGCCGACAAGGTGCCGAACGCGGTCTTCACGCTCAACCCGCAGTACTACCTCGTGCAGTGCTACCGGTGGGTGTTCATGCCGCCGGAGGCCGCGGAGATGGCGTCGACGTCGATCGTGACGGATCTCCTGTGCTACGCCGCCTTCGGCGCCGGGGCACTCGCGCTGGGCTACTGGTACTTCATGACGCGCAAGCGTCAGTTCGCCGACGAGATCTGATCCGGTGACCGAACTGGCTCCCGACGTCTCCGCGCTGGTCGTCAACTACAACAGCGCCGCGTATTGCCTGCAATGCGTCGAGTCGCTGCTCGCGCAGCGCTTCACGGTGGACGGTCGGCCCGGACGGCTCGAGGTCATCGTGCTCGACAACGACTCGCGGCCCGAGGACCAGGCCGCGCTCCGAGCGGTCGAGCGGCCTGGCGTCGAGTTGATCTACACCGGCGAGAACCTCGGCTACGGCCCGGCGAACAACCGCGGCGCCGCGCGGGCGCGCGGGCGGTGGCTGTGGGTGTCGAATCCCGACGTCGTCGTCTTTCCGGGCGCGCTCGATGCGATGTTGCGCGTGCTCGAGGCGCGGCCCGATTGCGCGGCCGTCGGCCCGACGACGTGGATGGACGACGACCGCACCCTGCTGCACCCGCCGAACGACCGGCCGTCGCTGCGCCGACGCACGCTGCTCGCGAACGCGAACCGGTCGGTGCCGCACGCGCGGTTGAGTGCCCGGATCCGGACCCGGCGCGCGGTCCGGCATTGGCGGTACGCCGAGCCGACGCCCGTGCTGCTCCTGTCGGGCGCGAACTTCGTCACGCCGCGCGCGGTCGTCGACGAGTTGGGGCTCTTCGACGAGGTGTTTCCGCTCTACTACGAGGACACCGACTGGTTCACCCGGGCCCGCCAGGCCGGCTACCGATTGCTGCAGGTGCCGGACGCCGAGATCGTGCACTACTTCAGCCGGAGCGCTCTGCAAGACTACGCCGCGGCGATGGAGAAGGCGCAGCGTGCCGAGGCGCTCTTCTACGCGAAGCACTTCGGCGACGACGCGGTCGAGCGGATCGACGCGCTCAACGCCGAGGTGAAGGCGGCGATCGAGGCGAACCCCGGCGGGATCGCGCTGGGGCCCAGCGAGGATCTCGGCCCGCTCGCCGCGCCGCCGACCTTCGCCGTTCCCGCCGACCACGCGGGCCGGCCGGTGCTCGGTGAGATCGCCGGCAATCCGCTCTTCTCGCTCGCCGCCGGCACGTTCGTCGCGGGCGACGCGTGGACCCTGTCGACGAGCATGTGGAACCAACTTTGGGACGGGATCTACTACTGCCGCTTGGTCGATCCCGACTCGCTCGATACCCTCGGGTCGTGGCGCTTCGCGAAGCGGTCGGCCCCCGATCAGCACGTGAGCGACGCGCTGTGACGATCCCGGAAACGACGAGATGAGCGACGAGATCACGATCGGTCCCTACGAGCCGGGCGACGGCCCGGCCATCCTCGCGTGCTTTCAGAAGGTGTTCGGCGTCGACCGCACGATCGAGCACTGGAACTGGAAGTTCCGCGACTGTCCGTACGGGCTGCACGCGTTCCTCGGCAAGACGCCGTCGGGCCAGGTCGTCGCGCAGTTCACCGGGATTCCGTCACCGCACAAGGTCGGCGACAACACGTTCACGTTCTCGCAGATCCTCGACTCGATGGTCGACCCGGACTTCCGCAGGGGGCTGAAGAAGCCCGGCGTGTTCGCGTCCACGGTGTTCGACTACGTCGATCACTACGGGCACCGCGATCGCGAGGCGATCATGTACGGCCTGCCGAACCCGCAGGCGTTCCGGATCGGCCGACGCTTGCTCGGCTACTCGTTCATCCACGACATCGTGTTGCTCTACAAGAGCGCCGACGAACTGCGCGCGTCGCCGATCGCGGCGCCGGGCGACGTGACCGTCGAGGTCGTCGACCGCTTCGGGCCCGAGGCCGATGCGCTGTGGGCGGCGTTCTCGCCGTCGGTCGAGGTCGCGAACATCCGCGACGCGACGTGGCTCGACTGGCGCTTTGCGGACTGTCCCGACGTCGAGTACCTGCAACTCGTCGCCCGCGGCACCGACGGTGCGATGCGCGGGGTCGCGGTCGCGCGCGCCGACTACATCGGGACGCAGGATGCGGTGCTGTGCGACTGGGTCGTGCCGCCCAGCGACACCGATGCCTCGCTCGCGCTGCTCGCGAAGCTCGAATCGCTCGCGCTCACCGCGAACGCGACCGGGTTCATGATCCTGTTCCCCGAATACGCGCCGGAGTTCGCGCTCGTCCAGGCGCAGGGCTACGCGCGGCGCGAGTCGCAGTTCATCCAGGTCGCGCGTTCCTACACCGACGACGTGCCGCTCGACTTGCTCGAGGCGAAGTGGTGGTACACGCTCGGCGACTACGACCTGGTGTGAGCGACGTGGTGTGAGTCCGTTCGCCGAACCCGCGTCGATCGATCTGAGCGTCGTCATCCTCAGCTGGAACACGGCCGACCTGCTCGACGCGTGCCTCGGCGCACTGCGCGACCACCCGTATTCCGGGACCTCGGAGATCATCGTCGTCGACAACGCGTCCGACGACGACAGCGTCGGTCGCGTGAAGGCGACGTTCCCGGACGTGCGCCTGATCGAGAACGCGACGAATCGCGGCTACTCGGGCGGCAACAACGACGGGCTGCGCGTCGCGCGGGGGCGGTGGCTGCTGCTGCTGAACTCCGACACCGAGGTCGGGCCCGGCGCGCTCGATCGGCTCGTCGCGTGCTTGCGCGAGACGCCGGGGGCCGGCGCGGTCACGTGCAAGCTGACGAACCCCGACGGCTCCCTACAGCCGAGTTGCATGCGGTTCCCGACGATCAAGACTGCGCTCGTGTTCGACACGTTCCTGCGCCATCTCGGCGTCGGCAAACGTCACCTCGACCGCTACTTCATGCGCGACTTCGACCATCTGAGCGCCCGCGAGGTCGACCAGATCCCGGGCACGTGCACGCTGATGCCGCGCGAGGTGCTCGAGCAGATCGACTTCCTCGACGAGCGGCTGTGGCTCTTCTTCAACGACGTCGACCTGTGCAAACGGATCCGCGACGCCGGCCACTCGATCCACTACATCTCCGACGTGTCGATCTTGCACCACTATGGCGCGTCCACGTCGAAGTTCGTCGCCTTCGCGGTCGAGTGGCACAAGAACCGAATCGCCTACTACCGCAAGCACTTCGGCCGCTGGAGCGTGCTCGTCACGAAGCCGGTCGCCCTCTACGTCGCGCTGCGCCAGATGTGGCTGTTCACGTTCTGCGGCCACGCCCCCAAGGGCAGCTACCGCCAGAACATGGCCTTCGTCGCCCGCGGCATCCTCGGCGTCCTCCTCCGCGCCTGAAGCTCGCTGCGCCCGATCTGTCCCACTTCGCGTCAGATCTGCGTCAGCGACCCCTCGCTGCGGCGATCTTGTCCCGTTTCGCGTCAAATTCGCGGCAGCGAGCGGCCGCGCGTGCGTTCGCTGCGCTTCGCGGGCCGATTCTGCACCGATTCTCGCGATGTGTGCGCTTGGCGAAGCGATTCTGCACCCGAGCGCGTGCTTTGGCGGGGGTTCGCGCTCGGTTCGGTGCAACATCGTGCCGCCAAACGCAAACATGCCGCCCGAGTGGTGCACGATTCACGCGCCAAGCGCACTCAAACCGAACCGGATCCGGCACCTCCCCCGAAGCCCTGTCACCGTCGACGCCGATCGCACCCTTGCGGCTCGGATCGATGTCGGCGGGGACAGGGCGGGGGGCCTACCGGGCGAACGACCTACCGGATCGTGATGCCGACGGGTTCGGTGACGAGGCCGATGCCGGAGGGGTAGAGGGTCGCGGCCGTTGCGTAGAAGCGGATGCCGCTCAGCGCGCCGATGTTCGGGAGGTCGAGGATCGGGTAGCCCTCGCCGCGCGAGTTCAGCGTGCCCTGGAAGTTGCGGAAGATCCCGGCGTTGGTCAGCGAGAGCTGAAACAGCGCGTCCGGCACGAGGTAGAGTCGCTTGCCGCCGGGCAGCGGCGCGCCGGTCGAGAGGCCGAAGCTGAGCGCCGTGACGTAGGCCGCGCCGACCTCGTTCGGCGACGAGACCAGCATCGGAAACGACGCACCCGGCGTCGCCGGCGCACCGGCAGCGAGGAACCGACTCGACGCGATCGCGACGCCGGTCGGCGCCGACCCGGTGAGCGGGATGATGCTCGTGATCGACTGCTGACGGCCGTCGTAGCGCAGGACGCGGGGCGTGGTGCCGCTGACCGCGATCGCGAACTCGTCGTTGCGCACGTCACGGTCGAGACCGCCGATCGAGCCGCCCGCGGAGACGTTGATCGTCACGAGGGCGGGGGGCGACGTCAGGCTCAACTGGTGCAGCGACGTGCCGTAGCCGAGGAGCATCGACGCGTTGTCCGGGTCGTAGTGCGCCCCGCCGGTGCCGCCACGCGACGGCATCGACACGAGCGTCGACACCTGCACCGGCGTCGTCAGGGTCGCGCGGACGACCGAGCCGGACTGCACGATGATGAAGTCACCACTGGCCGTGTCGATCCCGCCGCCGATCGTGCTCCCCAGCGGCGACCCGGAGAAGATCGTCGTGAGCTGGTTCTGCTGGTAGCGGAGCAACTCCGGGCCGACCAGGTTGCCCAGCACCGCGGCGCCGGTGTCGTCGACATCCATCGCGCCGAACAGGTTGTTGAAGTCGACGTTGACGTTCGTGATCGTCCCGTCCGGCGCGACCGACGACGTCGTGTAGCCGTTGATGCCCTTGCCGGAGACCCACATCGAGCGGTTGTCCGGCGCCGGCATCACCGACCACGCGGAGAGCGTCAACGACGGGGTGACGGTGTAGACCTGACCTTGCGGCGTGATGCCGAGGAGCGACCAGGTCGAGCTGGTGCTGTTCTGGTCGAGGACGATCATGTCGCCGTGGGCGTATTGCGCCGAACCGGTTGCGGCGAGCGCCACGACGAGGATGAACGAGAGTGCAATTCTCACGGGTGGTTCCTTTCGGGGACGGTGTTGCCCCAAGACCTTCGCAATGATACGCGATCCCCGACCGGTGCGCAGTTGATTCACGAATCCGCCTCCTCTACCATCCGGGCGATGTCCCACCCGTATCGCGACGACGCCGCGTCGCCCCCCGACGTCCGCGAAGCACCGCCAGCCGGTCGCGCGGTCGTGCTCGCGCCGCACCCCGACGACGAGACGTTCGGGCTCGGCGGCACGATCGCGTTGCACGTCGCCCAGGGCGATCCGGTCGAGGTGATCTGCCTCACCGACGGTGGCTTCGGGGACCCGGACGGCCACTATTCGGACGTCGATTATCCGGCTCTGAGACGCGCGGAGGCGGAGGCGGCCGCCGCGGTGCTCGGGATCGCGGACGTCACCTTCTACGGCTACCCCGACCACTACCCGACCGTGCGCGAGGCGGACCTCGCCGACTTCACGGGGCGGCTCACGACGGATCTCGCACGTCGGGCGCCGGCGACGGTCTACATGCCGTGGCTCGGCGAGTGCCACGCCGACCATCGCCTCGCGGCGCTTGCGGGCGTGCGCGCGCTCGCTGCGCTGCCCGAAACCGTCCGCGGGATCGGCTACGAGGTGTGGTCGGCGATGGTGCCGGACTACGTGATCGAAGTGACCGCGACGCGCGACACGAAGCTCGCCGCCGCGCGATGCTACGCCAGTCAGCTGCGCTACACGCCGTATTGCGCCGTGACCGACGGATTGATGACCTATCGCGCGCTGCACCTGCGGATGCGTCCGGACGAGGCGCCGCGCTACGCCGAGGGGTTCGTGGAGATGCCGCGCTCGTGAAGATCGTCCACGTCGTCCACGATTTCCCGCCCGCGTTCTACGGCGGCACCGAGATCTACGTCGTCGCGATCGCGAAGGCGCAGATCGAGGCGGGCCACGACGTCGTCGTCGTCGCCGGCACCGACGAGCGCGACATCGAGTGTCGGCCGATCGAGCACGAGTTCGACGGCATTCGCGTCGTGCGGATGCGGCGCTTCCCGCGGCCGCTGATGCTCGTGACCGACACCTACGACCCGATTCTGATCCGCCGGTTCGGCGAGTGGCTCGAGGCCGAGCGACCCGACGTGTTGCACGTGCACCACTGGTTCAACCTGACGACGTCGCTCGTCGCGGTCGGTGCCGAACTCGGGATCCCGTCGGTGCTGTCGTTTCACGACCTGTTCGCGATCTGCCCGCGCTTCTTTCGCTATCGGCCGGACGGCACGTGCCCGGAGCCGACCTCGCTCGCGCCGTGCGAGCATTGCTGCGACGAGGACTACCCGTTCCCGGCGTGGGAACGCGAGGCGGACTACGCGCTCCGCACCGCGGAGATCGCCCGCGACGCGACGATCGCGCGCCGCCACGTCTTTCCGTCGAACGCACATCGCGACACGCTCGCGCCGCTGTTGCCGTCGCCGGCGGAGAAGGTCACGGTCGTGCCGCACGGGCTGCCGGCGATCGGTTGCCCGCGACCCGGCGAACGCGAGCCGGTCGCGGCATTCGGCCCCGAGCGGCCGCTTCGCCTCGGCTACTGGGGCAACGCCGTCCGCGCCAAGGGCGTGATCCGCATGCTCGATGCGGCCGCGACGCTCACCGACGAGGGGCGCGCCGTCACCGTCGATCTGTGGGGCGACGTGCTCGAGCCGGGCATGGACGCGGACATCGATGCCTACGCGTCGCGCTTCACCGTGCGCCGCCACGGGCCGTATGCGCGCGAATCGCTTCCCGAGATCGGCGGCCTCGTCGACGTCGGCGTGTTCGTCTGCGCGCTTCGCGAGTCGTATTCGTTCACGGTCGACGAAGCCGCGTGGCTCCGACTCCCGGTCGTCGTCTCGGATCGCGGCGCACCGCGGGAACGGGTCGGCGATGCGGGGCTCGTCGTGTCGGCCGACGGCAGCGCGCCGATCGCCGACGCACTGCGCACCCTCTACGACTCGCCGCATCGCCTCGCGTCGATGGCCGCGGCTGCGGTGGAGCCGCCGCCGGCCGCGGACGCTGGACTTCGGCTCGTCGGCCTCTATGAGGAGGTGCGTGCCGAGGGCGTCGAGCCGCCCGCGCCGGTGGACCCGGCTCCGCGGCTCGAGCACTGGTTCCGCCGCATCTGCGCGCGCGAGTCGTGGTTGAAGGACCTCGGGGCCGGACGATCGAAAGGCGAGTCGGATGAGTGAGACGCCGCGCGTCAGCGTGATCCTCCGCACGCGCAACCGCCCGTGGTATCTGCGCCAGGCGCTCGAGGGACTCGCCGACCAGACCTACCGCAGCTTCGAGGCGCTCGTGATCAACGACGGTGGTGACGACGTGTCGTCGTTGCTCGCGGACTTCGAGGGCCGCGTCCCGATCCGCTATTTCCACCACGACCCCGGCCGCGGGCGTTGCGCGGCCGCCAACCGCGGGCTCGCCGAAGCGCGAGGCGAGTTGATCGCCTACCTCGACGACGACGACCGCTACCTGCCCGAGCACCTCGAGACGCTCGCGGCCGCGTTCGACGACGACGACGTCCACGTCGCCTACACGAACGCGTGGGACGTGCGCCACTCGCCGCGCACCGACGGTGAGGGCTACGACGAGGTCTCGCGCGAGGTGAAGCTCGCCTACCCGTTCTCGCGCGGCCGCTTCTTCATGCACAGCTTCATCCACCTCGTGACGTTCATGCACCGCAAGGCGTGCATCGAGCCGGTGGGCGGGTTCGACGAGTCGCTCGAGGTCCTCGAGGACCTCGACCTCTACCTGCGCCTCGCGCAGGTGTGGGACTTCCATCACCTCGACCGGACGACGGCGGAGTATCGCATCCGCGACGATCGATCGAACGCGGTCACCGCGTTGACGGAGGCGTTTCTTGAAACGCGCCGCCAGTTGATGACCAAGTACATCCACATGGTCCTGCCGGAGTTGATCGCCTACACCGAGCACAAGGACCACATCGTCCAGTCGTTGCTCGAGCGCGTCGAGGCGATCGAGGCCAAGCTCGCGGATCGGTAACGAACTCGTTACACGGGCCAAAATGCGGCTCTCACGGGCGCTGCCGTTCTCGTATGGCGGGGGGATCGGTAGAATGGGCCGACCCGGCGCGGAGCAGGACAACCGCGCTCGGCCCCCGGAATCGACGTTGGAGACACGAATGCGCAGCGATCGGAAGTCACTGTCATCGGCGGCGTTGCTCGCCGTCACGCTCGGGGTGTTCGCCGGGGCGCAGGAGCCCGTCGTTCCGGGTTCTGGTCCGACCGCGGATCGGGCACCCACGAAGATCGAAGACCCGCTGATCACGAAGCCCGGCGTCGAGGCGGCGATCGCGAGCATCACGACCGAGGAGTTCGCCGAGCAACTCGAGTGGTGGGCGCACGACGATCGCGGCGGTCGCGAGCCGGGCATGCCCGGGAGCATCGAGGCCGGAGACGTCGCCGCGAAGGAGTTCGCGCGCCTCGGCCTCGAGCCGCTCGGCGACGTGATCGACGGCAAGCGGAGCTACTTCCAATACTTCGAGAGCGGTGGCCGTCGGGCGTACAGTGACGCGACGACGTTGACGATCGCCGGCACGCCGTGTGCGATCGGGTCCGACTACGTCGTTCGCGGGTCGTTCACGAAGGCGTCGCTCGCGGATCTCGACGTCGTGTTCGCCGGATACGGGATCCGCAGCCGGCGCCGCCCGAAGCGAGACGACTACGCGGGCATCGACGGCGGCGGGAAAGCCGTGCTCGTGCTCGCGGGCGCCGACGGCACCGGTCGCTCCGGGCGGGAGACGATGAAGGCGCTGACCGCTCGACGCGCGAAGGCGAAGCTGCTGATCGTGACGGCGGTGCCCGATGCGGATGATCCGAAGTCCGAGGAGTTGCCGCTCGACGACGTGATGCTCAGCAGCTCGTGTCCGGTGCTCTACGTGAAGCCGTCGGTCGCGGCGCGCCTGCTCGAAGGCAGCGGCGAGACGCTGGAGTCGCTGCGCGACAAGCTCGCGTCCGGCACGGCGCCGTCGGCGTTCAAGCTGCACACGAAGGTGAGCTTCGAGGGCAAGCGCGAACTCGTCGCCAAAGCGCGCAACATCATCGCTCGGTTCCCGGGTTCGGACCCGAAGCTCGCCGACGAGGCGCTGATCATCGGCGCGCACTACGACCACCTCGGGATCGGTCGCTTCGGCAGCCGCGCGCCGAAGCGGCTCGGCGAGGTGCACAACGGTGCCGACGACAACGCGACCGGCGCGGTCGGCGTGCTCGAACTCGCGGAAGCGTTCGCCGAGTCCGGCGTGACGACGAAGCGCTCGATCGTCTTCATCCTCTTCGACGCCGAAGAGAAGGGGCTGCTCGGTGCGCGCCACTACGTCGAGCACCCGACGGTGCCGCGCGACAAGATCGCCGCGATGATGAACATGGACATGATCGGCCGCATCGACAAGCAGCGGCAGACGATGACCGTCGGCGGCACGGGCACGTGCAAGGAGTGGAAAGACATCTGCACGGTCGCCGCGATCGGCTCGCCACTCACGTGGAAGCAGAACCCGTCGGCGTTCGGCGGTTCGGACCACCTGCCGTTCGTGCAGAAGAAGATCCCGGTGCTGATGTTCAACTCCGGCGTGCACAACGACTACCACACGCCGGACGACGACGCGAGTCGCTGCAACCCCGAGGGTGCGCGGGACATTCTGCGCGGGATGTTCCGGATGGCCTACCAGGCCGCCAATCTCGACGAGAAGCCGACGTGGCTCGACGCGCGACCCCGCGGACGACTCGGTGTGCGGACGCGCAGCGTCAAGGGCGGTGCCCGCATCGCCTACATCGATGCCGACACGCCGGCCCAGCTCGCCGGACTCAAGCTCGACGACGTGATCACGAAGATCAACGGCCAGCGGGTCCGCACGCGCTACAGCATCAACCGCGCGTTGCGCAAGGTGAAGCCGGGCGAGACGTTCGTGCTCGAATACGAGCGCGGCGGCGAGCCGATGCCGCCGGTCAAGATCCGGATCCCGAAGCCGGGTGAGAAGACGACGACCGAGGCGCCGCCGAAGAAAAAGCGCGAGCTGCGCTGAGACGCACGATGCCGATGCGGCTCCTCGCCGCGATCGTGATCGCGATCGCGGCGAGTCCAGCGACGGCGGGTGACGAGGAACACCCGAGCCCGGACGTCTATCTCTTCTATCAACTCGAGCTGTCGCGCGACGAGATCCGCGTGCTGCACGAGACGCGCTGGACCGACAATGTCGCGACCGCGCTCCGCGAACAGATCGACACCGATGGCGACGGCGAGCTGTCGCCGCCGGAGATCGAGGCGTTCGGGCGCGCGTGGATCGAGCGCGTCCGCGCGTCGTTCCGACTGGAGGTGAACGGCGTTCCGGCCGTGCTCGGCGACGCGACGCTGAATCACCACATCCACATCCCGAGCCAGGCCGATCTCGATCGCGCGCTCGCGCTCAAGCGGCTGGAACCGGAGGCCGAGGGCGAGCCGGGCGCAGGCGAAGAGGCCGCCCTGACCGCGCAACTCTACCGCGGGATCTCGTGGGAGTTCACGCTCTACATCGACTGGGTGATCGCGGCGCCACGCGAGACGCCGATCGAGCTCGCGCTGATCGAGACGATCTACGAGGAGAACGAGGACTCGGTCGCGGTTCCCGAGGAGACGGTCCTGCAGCAGCTCGACCGACCGTGGGCGACGAACGCGATCAACGTGTTCGCCCGCGACGGCGAGGAGGGGCTGTCGATCCTCCACGGCTCGGCGCCCGACAACCCGCTCTTCGTCACGCCGGAGATCGTGATCGAGTACGACTGGAGCGGCCGGGGACCTTCGTCCTTTTCGTTCCGCGAGTACGTCGATCCGAACCGCGAGGTCCAAGAGAAGCTCCTCGGGTTCCTCACGTCGAGCGAATCGACGTGGAGCCTCACGTTCCTCCTCTTTCTCATGGCCGCCTTCAGCTACGGCGGTTGGCACGCGGTCACGCCCGGCCACGGCAAGGCGATGGTCGCCGCCTACCTCGTCGGAACGCGTGGCCGCTGGTTCGACGCGGTGTATCTCGGCATCATCGTGACGCTGACGCACACCGCGTCGGTGATCGTGCTCGCGATCCTGATGCTCGTCGTGCTCGACGGCCAGTCGAAGTTCGTCGAGCAGTGGATCGGGATCGCGTCGGGCGCCGGCGTCGTCTTGATCGGCGCGTGGCTCTTCTACCGCCACTTGCGCGCGCTCGTCACGGGGGCGCCGATGCCGCACGGGCATTCGCATGCCCACGGGCACTCACACGGCCATGCACATGCGCACGGGCACGGACACGACCACGGACATGCCCACGACCACGCCCACGATCACGTCGACCATCCCGTCGACCATCCCGTCGACGGGGACAACTCGTCGGGGCGGCCGGGGCTCGGGTCGTTGATCGCCCTCGGCGTGACCGGGGGGATGATCCCGTGCCCCGGCGCGCTGCTGGTCTTCTTCGCGTCGCTACAGCTCGGTCTCGCGGCGCGCGGGTTGTTGATCGTGATCGCGTTCTCGCTCGGTCTCGCGGCGGTGCTGATCGCGATCGGCCTTCTCGTCGTGTCGTCGTCCCGCGCGCTCGACCATCTCGGCGGGGATCGCATCGGGCCGCTCTTCCGAGTGCTGCCGATCGTGTCCGCGTTCGCCGTGATGATCGCCGGGATCCTGATCACGATCACGGCACTTCGGGCCGGACCGATGCAGCTCTTGTAACGAGCGCGCGGACGCGGTCGGGGTCGACCGGGGCCTCGACGTCGCCGTCCACCTTGAGAGCCGTCCCGACGATCGCGGCGTCGGCGTCGGCGAGGAGGTCGGCGATCGTGTCGGGGGTCGCGCCGCTGCCGATCACGAGCGGGGTGCCGGGGATCGCGCGGCGGACCGCGGCGAGCGCGTCGCGGTCGACGGGCTCGCCGGTCATCGATCCGGTGAGGATGATCGCGTCGGCGAGGCCGCGGCCGACAGTCTCGCGCGCTTCCTCGGCGAGTGGCCGACTCACGAGCGGCGCGGCGTGTTTGACGCCGACGTCCGCGAAGACGAGGACGTCGTCGGCACCGAGCGCTCGGCGCGTGCGGAGCGTCCGATCCGCGCGACCTTCGATCAGGCCCTGATCGGTCACCATCGCGCCGGTGTGCACATTGACGCGGATGAAACGGCCGCCGACCGCGTGGGCGATCGACAACGCTGCAACGGCGTCGTTGCGCAGGACGTTGATCCCGATCGGAAGGGATGGTGCCTCCCGTCGGGCCTCGAGCGCGAGCGCGGTCATCGCTGCGACCGTCGCCGGCGGGACCCGACTGGCGTGGAACGGCGCGTCCCCGAAGTTCTCGATAATGATCCCGCTCGCCCCGCCGTCCTGCAGGGCACGGGCATCGGCGCGGACCCGTTCGGCTGCTTCGGCTGGCCGGTCGGTGGCGCGCGGGCTGCCCGGGAGCGGCGGGAGGTGGATAACGCCGATGACCGGCTTCGCGTGGCCGAACCACGCGGTGAGCCGGTGGTCGGGAGAGGTGGATTGAGCCATGCTTTCACCCTACGGATCGGCGGCCGGGTTGGCCAGGATCCGGCGGCCGGATCGGGCGGCACCGCGCCGCTGGGCGGACCCGCTGGGCCCCGCCGCGTCCCAGCGATCGCGGAGGCTCCCCGTGCTCCCCCGACACTACCCGGAACTCGTGCCGGCGGACCGATTCGTCGAAGGCACGGCCCTCGTGCTCGCCCCGCACCCCGATGACGAGGTCGCCGCGTGCGGCGGGATGCTGCTCTTGCACGCCGACGCCGGCCTGCCGGTAGAGGTCGCGTTCCTGACCGACGGGAGCAAGGGCGGCTTCAAGGAGGCCTACGACGAGGCCTACGTGCAGGAGCGCGAGGACGAGGCCCGGGCCGCGTGCGCATTCCAGGGCTCGCGGTCGCCGCGCTTCCTTCGGCTGCCGGACGGCGGGCTCGAGCCCGACGGCATCCTCGTCGACCGGATCGCGGCGCTCCTCGCCGACGTCCGCCCCTCGGTCGTCTACTGCCCGTCGATCTTCGAGGTGCACAACGACCATCGCGCCGCGGCGCTCGCGCTGCTCGCTGCGCTGGAGCGGGTAGATCTTGACCCGCGTATCATGATGGGCGAGATCGGTGTGCCGGTGCTGGCGAACGTGCTCGTCGATATTTCGAGCGTGGTGTCCCGTAAAGTCGACGCGCTAAAGCACTACCACAGTCAGCTTTCGGTGAACGACTACGTGCACTCCCTCGAAGGCCTCTGTCGCTACCGGTCGGTGAATATCGATAGGAAAGAAGTGGTTGCGGTGGAAGCCTACGTCACCGGACGACGTGCCGATCTCGCGCCGCTCGTCTCGAAGGTGGACGCCCTGACGAGTGCGGTGGAAGCGGCGTGGCGGAATCCGGCGTAAACGGCTACCGTCGCGCTCCCGCGACGCTATATCATGGGCATGGAGACTTGGTGGATTGCAGCGTTCGCGGCCTGACGGCCACGCCGAACCAACCGCGCGAAACGCGCGCCGGGGACAGTAGATAACGCATGGAAGCGAAGCCGGACGCCCGCGAGGGCTCCACGAACACACCACCGTCGGACGTCGTCGCGAACAGCCGCGTCAGCGCCGTGATCTCGGCGTGGAATCGGCGTGAGGATCTGCGCGAGAACCTCGTCGCGTTGTTCGATCAGACCGTGCCGTTCGCGGAGGTGATCGTCGTCGACAACTGCTCGACCGACGGTTCCGTCGAGATGATTCGCGAGCAGTTCCCGAGCGTGAAGCTGATCGAGATGCCCGACGCGTCGCGCGGGGCGTGCGAGACGTTCAACATCGGGTTCAAGGCGGCGACGAGCGAGTTCGTGCTGATCCTCGACGACGACGTCGTGGCCCCGAACGACTGGCTCGAGCGCGCCCTGACGAAGATCCACAGCGAACCCGAGACGACCGCGATGATCTCGGCCACGGTGATCGAGCCGGGGATGCCGGACGACTACCTCAACGACCCGTTCGTCAACACCGAGCGCTACACCGCGACGTTCCGCGGCTGCGCGACGCTCGTCAAGCGCGACGTGCTCGAGCGCGCCGGCTACTACGACGAGCGCTTCTTCATCTACGGCAACGAACGCGATCTCGCCGCGCGCATCCTGACGCTCGGCTACCGCATCAAGATCGATCCGGCGCTGCGCGTGTTCCACAAGACGCCGTTCGGCATGAAGGCCGGCAAGCGAAGCCTCTACTTCCACGTGCGCAACCTGTGGTGGTATCTGTGGAAGAACTGCAGCGTGAAGGACAACTGCCGCTTCTTCCTGCACCACCTGGGCATCGCCGGGCGCACCAATCGCGGCAAGAAGCTCCGCGATTCGGTCGGCGTGATCGGGCTCAAGCAGTCGCTGTTCGGCACGCGCTGGGGACTCTGGGTCTGCTTCAAGGCGTCGTGCGCCGCGCTCCTCGGGCTGCCCTACTGCCTGAAGAACCGCAAGGTTTGCCGCGCCCCCGACTTCCAGCCTCCGATCGGCTGAACGCTCGCCGGGGCATCGCCCGGCGCGCGGGGGGTTGATTCCAACGGCCGGTGCGCCGATTGTGGGGCGACCCCGGACCGGAGAATTGCATGCAGGCGCGTGGCGTCACCGTCGCGATCGTGCTCCACAACGGCATCGACCACCTGCCGCACTGCGCGGAAGCCGTGCGTGCGCTGACCGATCCGGTCGACGAGGTGCTCGTCATCGACAACGCGTCCACCGACGGGGGGGCGGCGTGGGTCGAGGCGCACTGGCCCGACGCGCGACTGGTTCGCGAAGCCACCAATCGCGGACCGTGCGTCGCCCGCAACCGCGCGATCACCGAGGCGCGGTGTGATCGCATCTACCTCCTCGACTGCGACGTCGTGCCGGCGCCGGACAGCGTGGGCCTTCTCGCCGCCGACCTCGATGCGCACCCCGATTGCGTCGTCGCGCAACCGCGCGCGGTGTTCGCCCACGAGCCGACGCGGATCCACTACGACGGCGGCTGGTTCGGCTACACCGGCCTGTTGACGCTGCACAACTTCGGACGCCTCGTCGCCGACGCCCCGTCCGACGCGATCGACATCGATGCCGTGATCAGCATGGCGCTCCTGTTCGACCGCGCGCGATACCGGGCGCTCGGCGACCTCGGGCCGCCGTTCGACCCGCTCTACTTCATCTACTTCGAGGACACCGATCTGTCGTATCGCGTCCGCCTCGCGGGCGGGGGACTGCGCCTCGTGCCACGCGCCGTCGTCGGTCACCGCGACGGCACGCCCGGCGTGAGCTACCGCCCCGGGCGCGCGGTGAGTCATCGGCGAGCGACGCTGCTCAGTCGCAACCGCTGGCTGCTGATGCTCAAGACGTATCGGTGGCGCACGCTCGTCGTGACGCTGCCGGCGCAGATCGCGTACGAGTTCGTGCAGTGCGCGTTCCTGACGGTGCGCGGACAGCCGCACGGATGGCTCGCCGGGAAGGTCGGCGTCTTGACCGCGATGCCGGCCGCGCTCCGCGCCCGGTCGCGGGTGCAAGCCACCCGGCGCGTCGGCGATCGTGACCTGTTGCGCTTTCGCGGCTTCAGCTTCATCCCGCTGCTCGACGCGGGCAGTGTCGGGCGCACGGCGCTCGCGGTGCTCAACGGTGCGTTCGGCGCGTGGTGGCGGATGGTGCGGTGGCTGACGTGAGCAACGACGCACCGGTCCGCACGCTCGCGATCGTGCTGAACTTCAACGGCGGTCCCGACCTCGTGCGATGTGTCGCGAGCGTGCCGCGCGACGGCGCGACCGACGTGCTCGTGATCGACAACGCGAGTCAGGACGACTCGATCGCACAACTCGAAGCCGCGCACCCCGACGTCGAGGTCCTGCGACTCGAGACGAACGAGGGCTTCTGCGTCGGCAACAACCGGGGACTCGCGCTCGCGGTCGAGCGCGGGTACGACGCCGCGTTGTTGCTCAACGACGACATCGAGTTGCACCCCGACGCGCTCGATCGGATGCGGATTCCGTTCCGGTTGCGCGAGACGATTGCGGTCGTCGGCCCGAAGGTGCTCTACGATCCCGAGCGCGACACGATCTGGGCCGCGGGGGGCGCGCTCGACTATCGGCAGAACCTCAATCGATTGATCGGCAACGGTCGTCGCGTCGGTGAGTTCCCGCGTTCGGCGACCGTCGACTACGTGCCCGGGTGCGCGATGCTGATCCGCGTCTCCGCGCTCGAGGCGATCGGGCTGCTCGCACCGGGCTACTTCGCGTATCTCGAGGACGTCGAGTTCTGTCACCGCGCCCGCGCGGCCGGCTTCTCGACGCACTACGAGGCGAGCGCCCACGCCTACCACCGCGCGTCACGCGTCAGCGGCGCCCGCTACTCGGCGTTGCGCAAGTATCTCAACGCCCGCAACTCGGTCCATTTCCTGCGCCAACACGCGCGTCTGCGTCACTGGGCAGGATTCTTCACATTCGACGTGTTGCCGCTGCCGTTCGTGTGGCTTGCGCGAGCGCTCCGGGGCGACGGGCGAGCGGTGCGGGCGAAATGGCGCGGAATCCGAGCCGGGTTCCGCGGGGAGACGGGCGCCCCGCCGGCGGACCTCTTTGCGACGACGACGCCTTCTGAGTAGGATCGAGCCCGGCAGACAGGGGCTTGAACCGACTGAGGAGGTATTCGATGCGGAAGCGATCGCTCACCGTCGCGGCACTCGCCGCGCTCACACTCGTCGCGACGCGCGCCCCGGCGCAGGACGCGTATGGTCGAGGCACGGTCGGGACCGGCAACGCGACGCCGTTGCTCACGTGCAACCAGGCCTACATGGGCAACGCCCAGTTCGCGCTGACGGTTTCGAACGGCCGTGGCGGATCGAGTGGGTGGCTGGGCCTCTCGACCACACCCGGGAGCTTCTTCGTCGGCGGCACGGAGATCCTGATCGGGATCCCGAACCTCGTCGCGCTGTTCCCGGTGTCGCTGAACGGGGCGGCGGGCGTCCCCGGCGCCGGCTCGGCGACGCTCAATCTGCCGCTCACGTTCCCGGTCGCGCCGGCGCTCGCGGGGCTGTCCTACTACGCGCAGTACGTCGGCAACGACTACCCGACCCCGTCGACTCCGGCCGCGTCACGCGGTCTGCGCGTCGAGATCACGATGCCGCCGTCGGTGTTCGTCGGCCTGTCCGTCGGTGGCAGCACGGACACGCACTATTTCGTCGACCCGCTCGCGCCGGCGTTGCAGCGGCAGGCGAACGCGACGCACACGGACAACGTCACCGATGCGGTCTGGACGCGTGGCGGTCGCGATCTGTTCGTCGGGACGAGCATTCGCAACGAGGTGAACTGGGCCGACGTCGGCACGTTCCCGCCGGTGTGGCAGACGGTCTACACCGCGAGCGCGAGCGGCTGCTACGGGATGGGGTTCGATCGCGCGACGAAGCGACTCTTCACGTTCACCGATCCGGGCACGAACAGCCGCGAGCTGGTCGCCCTCGACGGCGACCCGAACAGCAGCACGTTCGGCCAGGTGCTCGCGAACTCGACGAGTCTGTTCGCGACGAACCTCGTCGAGCGCTGGGCGTTGTCGCCGAGCGGCAAGCTCGCGGTGTTCATGGCGCCGCTGATCGCGCCCTTCAACCTCGAGATCATCGACACCGATCCGGCGAGCGCGACCTACATGCAGATCATTCGAACCGCACCCGTCCCGATCTCCGGCGGCCTGTCGCTCGGTGTGCGTGTCCGGTTCACGAACGAAGAGGATGCCATCCTCGTGTTGATCCAGCAGGCCGGCTCGACGCCGGCGGAGATCGCGCGCTACGACATCGCCGGAAACACGTTCGTCGACTTCAACCCGGGGATGAGCGGCGTGCAGCACATCGGGGCCAACAGCAGCCCGCCGGCCGCACTCGGGTCCGCGCCCGGCGACATCGAATTGTCGCCGGACGGCACCTTCGCGATCGTGTCGGGCTTCGGCGGCTCGGGGTGGGCCGGTCGGCTCGACCTGCAACCCTTCAACTCGAGCGTGTTCGCCTACACGCCGATCACGACGACCGCGTCCAACGCGTGGGCATGCGGCCTGTCGCGTGACGGCAAGCTGATGTCGGTCGGCTCCTGGTCACCGCCGCAACTGTTCTTCTTCGACCCGCTGACGGGTGCCTCCAAGGGCACGGTCGCGCTTTCGGGCGCGTCGAACATCTACACGATCACGCACCGCTGATCGCGGTTCGCGCTTCCGGGAGGGCGTCGCTCGCGCGGCGCGCCTCCCGGTTCGGCGCCCGCACGGCGAGGGTGACCGCCGTCGCGAACGTCGCGAACATCGCGAGCGATCCGAGCAAGGACACCGTGAGCATGAACCGCGGGTTCACCCACGAGCCGAGCGGCATCGTCCCGACCAGTGTGGCCTGCAGCGCGAGGCTCGCGACCGCGAGCGGCATCGCGATCGGACGACGCCGGACGGCCGGCAGCATCCACACGAGCGCCCACACACACGTCAGCGGCACGTAGTCCGCCCACGCGCCCGGGCTGGTCAGCGACGCGAGGCCGAGGAGGCCGAGCCATGCGGTCGCGCGCGCGGCGCGGCCTCGCTGACCGGCGCGCAGGCCGATCGCGATCGCGGCGGCGAGCACGGCGAGGTTCGCGAGCGCTCCGGCGATGCGCGTCATCGACGCGTCGATGCCGGGCACGCCGAGCGCGACGAGTTTGTGGACGATGCCGTGCGCCCCCTGGTTGCCCGCGGTGACGAGTCCCGCCAGTTCGGGCCACGCCTCGCCGAACGCGAACGCGCGCCCGTCGAGCAAGCGCGGCAAGTGATAGTCGACAAACGCCGTGAAGACCTCGCTGCCGAGCGTGGCGAACGCGAGTCCCGACAGGACCGCCGATGCCGTCGCGGTCCAGCCGAGCGCAGCCCAGCGGCGCTGGAGGAGCCACGGAACGAGGACGATCGCCGGGAACAACTTCGAGAGGATCGCCGCCGCCAGTAGCGCGCCGCCGAAGGCGGAGCGGCCGCGGGCGACGAGGACCAGGGCGAGCACGGCGAGTGCGATCGCGGCGAAGTGGAACTGGCCGTACTGGAAGTTGTGGAGCACGGGAAACGCCGCGAGCAGCACCGGCGTCAGCAACCCGGCGGCGAGGCCGCGCCGGCCACCGACCCACGACGCGAGCGCGAGCACGGCGCCGAGGCAGAGCGTCACGTTCAGCCCGAACCACAGCAGGCGGATCGCGACGTGGTCGCTGGTCAGCGCGATCGCGAGTCGCGGCAGCAGCAGGAACTGCGGCACGTATTGGTAGGGGTCCTCCGGTGCCATGCCGCGCATCGCGGTCTCCGGCTTCGCGGCCGGGTTCAGCCCCGGGTAGTGCTCGGCGCGGTAGACGTTCGGCTCCCCGCGTCGGTTCAGTTCCGCCGCGAACACGTAGGCGTTCAGGCACTCGTGCTTCGCGTAGAACGGGTGGCGCGTGCTGAGGAACCAATCACTCGTCGGGTCGCTCATGTAGGTCGACAGGCGGCCGACCTGGACGACCGCGAGCAGCGCGATCGCGATCCAGCCCGCGGCCAGCACCCGATGGGCGGCGACCAGACGCTCGGTGTCGGCCGGCATCCGTCCACCGATCGCGGCGCCGGCGAGTGCCGCACCGATCGTCGCCGGCACGAGCGCGAGGGCCGGCACGAGCGCCGCGGGGTGCAGGACGGCGATCGCAAGGACCGCGACGGCTCCGGCGAACCCGCCGAGACCGGCGACACGACGACGCACGGGGGCGGCGAGGCTCGCGACCGCGGCTGCGATTCCGGCGCCGAGCGACAGCCAGGCGGCCGCGGGGGCGAGGGCCTCCGGTGTCACGCCTGCCGCCGAACGGAGGACGCCGGCGAGCGCGTGGGTCCAGACGATCGCGGCGGTTGCCGCGATGAGTGCCGCCGCGATCCGGCGGACCGCGAAGCGAGGGGAGGTTTCGTCTCGGTTCTGCATGGCTCCAGTTCCTTATACCGACCGGTTGGTTTGTTTAGGCGCGACTGGCAGATCGGGTCAAGGCTCAGGTCGGGTGAAAACCGGGCGGATCGACCGATATCCCCCCAGGAGTAAGTGCTTGCGTCGATCCGGTTTTCCGGAGAAACTTCGAGATACCGACCGGACGGTATGTTCCGGTGGGCTTCGATCCACGCGCGATGGGGGAGGAAATGGCGAAGCGATCCGGCGCGGAGACCCGCGAGAAGTTGCTCGATGCGGCCGAGGGGCTGATCAACCGCCAGGGGTTCGCGGCGACGTCGATCGACCAGATCCTCGAGCGGGTCGGCGCGACGAAGGGCACGTTCTTCTACCACTTCGCGTCCAAGCAGGCGCTCGCGGATGCGCTGATCCGGCGCTTCGCGTCTCAGGACCGAGCCGTGCTCGCGTCGTGCCTCGAGCGGTCGAAGACACTGACCGACGACCCGGTGCAGCGGCTCGACGTCTTCGTCGGCTTGTTGCTCGAGGTCGCGGACGTCCTCGACGGCACGCCGGAGCCCGGCTGTCTGTTCGCGACCTACTGCTACGAGAGCGGTCTGTTCGACGCCGCGACGAACGACGTGATCGCCGATGCGATTCGCCGCTGGCGCGACGAGGTCGGCGCGATGATCCGCGAGGCGGTCGAACGCCAACCGCCGCGGGCGCCGGTCGACCCGGACAGCCTCGCCGACATGCTGACGGTGATCTTCGAGGGGGCGTTCGTCCTGTCACGCACGGTCGGCGGTCCGACCGTCTTCGGTGATCAGCTCCGCCACTACCGCGCCTACCTGCGGCTCCTGTTCGGCGCCGGCGCGGCGTGACCGGGCCGTGTGACCGGGGCTGGCCGCGGTTACGCGGCCGGCACCGCCGTGTCGCTCTCGACGAACGACTCGTGGAGCAGTTGCATGCACAGCAGGTGGTTCAGTAGCACGTCGTTGCGCACCGAGTCCGCGGACGCGGTCGTCGTCGTACGCTCGGCGAGGAACGCCGCGACCCGATCGGGGTCGAAGAGGCCGGCGGCCTCGATCGCGTCGCGCGCCAGGTGGCGATCGATCATGCGCTGGACCGCCTGGGCCTTCGCGTCGTCGACGTGGGCGGGCGGTGCCATGAACGCGAACTTCTCGCGCTTGTAGAGCCGCTCGGGCAGCACGCCGCGCATCGCCTCGCGGAGCACCCACTTCTCGACGCCGTCGCGGACGCGGAGCTGCGGCGGGATCGTCGCCGCATACTCGGCCACGTGGTGGTCGAGGAACGCCGGTCGCGACTCGACCGAGTTGCCCATGTCGACGCGGTCGCCGCCCCACGTCAGGATCTGCCCCTCGAGCATCGTCTTGATCCACGTGTACTGCGCCTTGTCGAGCGGGTGGCGGCCTTCGAGGCGCGACGCGTCGAGTGTCTCGGCGATCGCCGAGACCGGGTCGTAGTCGCCGATCTCGCTCGCCGCGTCGTCGCTCAGCAGCGGACGCGCGCGCTCGAGCGCGAGGAGCCACGGCTGGATCCACGACGGCGTGAAGCCGCACAGTGCGTCCATCGCAGGGTGCGACGTGCTGCGTTCGGGGAGGATCGACCCCTCGAAGACCGCGTTCGACGCCGCGAGTTCGGCGGCGCGCGCTTCGCGTTCGGCCTCGGGCACGCCGTGCAAGAACAGGTCGCGCTTGAACTGCGCGTAGCCGGCGAACAACTCGTCGGAGCCCTCGCCGGTCACGACGACCTTGTAGCCGGCGTCGCGCACGTGGCGGCTCATGTGATACTTCGCGACGCCGAGCGTGTTGTAGAACGTGCGCTCGGCGTGCCACAGCGTCTTGCGGTAGGCGTCCCCGTAGAGCTCCGCCGCACCGAGTCGCAGCACGTCCTGGTCGGCGCCGACGCTCTCGGCCATCTCGCGCGCGATCTCGGTTTCGTCGAACGCGCTCGCGTCGAACCCGATCGTGAACGCCTTGACCGGATCTTGGCGCATCGCGGTCGCGACGCCGAGGATCGAACAGCTGTCGATGCCGCCCGACAGGTAGCAGCCCACCGGCACGTCTGCCTCGAGGCGGACGCGCACGGCGTCGATCATCCGGTCGCGCACGCCGAGCACGTAGTCGTCCGGGTTCGGGTCGGCGTCGTAGTCGTCGGCGTGCGGGAACGTCATGTCCCAGTAGCAGCGCTCCTCGATCCGCCAGCCGTCGTTTTCGCGGCTGACGATCAGCATGTGTCCGGGCCGCAGCGCACGGATGCCCTCGAACGCCGTCGTGCCGGGGACCATCGTGTGCATCAGCTGGTTGAGGAGCGCGCGCCGGTCGAGCCGTGCCGGCACGTCCGGGTGGGCGAGGATCGATTTCACCTCGGAGCCCCAGAAGAATGCACCCTCGGCCACTCGGTAGTAGAGCGGCTTGATGCCGAAGCGGTCGCGCACGAGGACGAGGCGTTCGCGCTTTTCGTCGAACAGCGCGCAGGCGAACTCGCCGCGCAGGCGGTGCACGAAGTCGAGGCCGTCGCGGCGGTAGAGGTGCAGCGCGATCTCGCTGTCGGACTTGCAGCGGAAGCGCTCGCCGTCACAAGCGAGGCGCGCGCGGATCGGCTTGAAGTCGTAGAACTCCCCGTTGACCGTCAGCACGAGGCCGGCATCGGGCAGCGAGAGCGGCTGGGCGCCGGTGTCGAGATCGATGATCGACAGGCGCGTGTGACCCATCGCGAGGCCGCGTTGCGGGTCGAGATGGCGGCCGACCCCGTCCGGCCCGCGATGATGCAGCCGGTGCATCATCGCGTCGAGGGTCGACGGAGCGCTCTCGTCGAGGGGGCGTCGTTGCCAGAAACCGGTGATACCGCACATCGTCTTGTCTTCCCGTCGATTCAGCTCGCGAGGTAGGGCACGCCCGGCGGCAGCGTGTGCAGCCGGTCCAGCACCGTGATCAGGAGCGCCTGCCGCAGGAACACCGCGCTCGCGGCCTGCGCGAAGTAGAGGTTGTGTTCGGTCTCGTCGAGGCTGCGATCGAGTTCGTCGCGCCGCGCGAGCGGATGGAGGATCACCGCACCGTCCTTGAGCGGGCGATCGGCGTCGAGCTTGAAGCGCGAGTCGAGCTGTTTGTAGCTGTCCCCGAGGAGTGCGATCGAGTTGATGTAGATCACGTCGACGTCGCGCAGCACATCGGTCACGTCGTTCGTCACGTCGACCGGAACCGACGACGCCTCGATCGCCGCCGCGAGTTCGACGCCGAACGGATCCGCCATCTCGGAGACGACCGTGATGCGCTTGAATGCGGTCGGGAAGAGCAGCGCGAGCATCGCGAAGCTCTTCACCGCGCGCATGTTGCCCGGCGTGCCGATGATCGCGAGGTGCACGGCGCTGTCGGCCGGGCAATCGTCGAGCGCGAGGTCGGGTCGCCATTTGAGCAGCGTGTAGATGTCGATCATCGCCTGCGTGGGGTGCTCGCCCGAGCCGTTGCCCGCGTTGATGATCGGCAGCAACAGGTGCTGCCGGATCTGGTCGAGGCTCTCGGTCTCGGGGTGGCGCATCACGACGAGGTCGCCGTAGGTGTTGAACATCTCGCCGATGTCGCGGAGCGACTCGCCCTTCGCGACGCCGGTCGTCTTGCCGTCGGGCACGCTGACGATGCGACCGTCGAGCCGCTGCACGGCGCTCTCGAACGACAGCCGCGTGCGCGTCGACGCCTCGAAGAACGCCGTGATCACGAGCTTGCCGTCGAGGAGATGGTGGCTGGCGATCTCGGTCAGCTCGAGCAGCGCGGCGAACTTGCACAACTCGATGATCGTCTCTCGATCGAAATCGCGAGCGGAGACCACGTCGCGGCCAGCCAGCGTCATCAAGCGGTCGAAGTCGATCTGCTTGTCGCCGGAGCTGAGGAGCTCCCGCGGATCGAGCCGCTTGCCGATCGAGTTCGTCAGGTGCGGTGCGCGTCGTGTCTTCAGTGGGCGCGTGCGACTCACCATAGTCGTCCCTTTCTGACGTCCCGGATCACGAAGGCGGCGAGGAGTACGCAGCCGATGGCCGCGAGCGTGATCGCCGCGTAGATGCAGGCCGTGAAGAAGCCGGTGGAGAACAGCGTCATGCGTTCGACGCTCCGGTCGTGTCGCCCGCGAGGCGACGCCAGTCGAACGAAGCCGGTGCGAGCCACGTCGCGCCGATCACGATCACCATCGAGACCGCCGTGCCGACGAGCGCACCCGAGTACCAGCCGATCTCGAGGTAGGCGAACAAGCCGCTCGCACTCCCGAGGACCATCGCGAGCAGGGCGCCGGTCGGGTTGGTCTTGTTCCAGTAGAGTCCGGCGATGATCGGCCAGATCGCGCTGCCGACGAGCGGGCCCGCGAAGAACAGCACCTGGGCGAGCGTGCTGATTCGCCGGAAACAGAGGGCCCACGTGACGACGCCGATCCCGATCACGACCCAGCCGGCGTAGCGTCTCAACTGTTCGTTCGTCGCGCTCGGCGCCAGCACCTGTTGCACGATGTCCTTCGTCACGAGGTCCGACGTCGCGGCGAGCAGGCTGTCGATGCTCGACGCGAGCGAGCAGAAGACGAGCACGAACAGCAGGATCGCCCCGCCGGTGCCGAGGATGTGCGCGGCGACGACCGGCCCGACCATGTCGGCGCTCGCGACGTTGATGTCGAGTGCGGGTGCAGCCAGGCCGAGGAAGCCGGCGACGATCGGTACCGGCAGCCAGAGCAGGCCGGCGAACGCGAACGCGCGTCGACCGACGCCCTTGCCGAGGGCGAAAGCACGGCTCCACCACACGTTGTTGTGGAAGATCTCGCCGAGGCCGAACAGCAAGTTGTTGAACAGCGCCATCAACGCCGCCGGGAAGAACACGTTCAGCAGTGCGGGGCGGTTCTCTGCGATCGTCGCGTGGACTTCGCGCACCGGTGTGTGCACGATGATCGCGATCGCGAGGCACACGATTCCCGCGAGGATCAACCAGCTCTGGATGAAGTCGGTCCCGATCACGGCGAACAGGCCGCCGAAGAGCGTGTAGAGCACGCAGACGCACAGGATGATCGACATCCCGTAGATGTAGGGGATGCCGGCGAGCGCCTCGAGCAGGATGCCGGCGGCCATCCCCATGCTGACCATCCACGTCAGGCTGTAGAACAGCGAGATCGTGAGGAACGCGGCCCAGGCCGGCTTGCCGTAGCGGAGTCGGATGAACTCGCCGCTCGTGTAGCCGTTCGGCATCAAGTCCCGGATGCGTGCTGCCATCGGAGCGAACAGGAAGAGGCCGAACGATGCGGTCGAATACGCGAGCATCCCCCACACGCCCATCTCGAGCGCGAGTTGGGGAGCGAGCAGCATCGTGTTCGACGTGATCCACGTCGCGACGCACGTCGCCGCGCCGAGCGCGAAGCCGACGTTGCGTCCGGCGACCATGTAGCCGTCGAGCGAGCGGGCCTTGCGGCCCCAGAGCACGCCGAGGGTCACCCACACGACCGAAAAGGCGCCGAGGAGGAGCCATGCGGTCGTCGGTTCGATCGCGGTCGTCGTCATCGGTCGCCCCTCGAGCGCGCGATCACGAATGCGGCGGTGAGCGTGAAGACCACGCCGCCCAGGCCGAACAGCGCCAACGCGAAGTCGAGCGAATGATGCGCGAACGTCACCTCGCGTACGGTCGACCAGGTCGACCACGGGCGGTCGTCGCTCGCGCGCCAGCGCACGCGATAGCGCACGCGCCCGTCCGGGTTGCCGGAGAGGAAGGCGCCGCGGTCCGGTCCGACGTAGCGCCGTGCGTAGGGGCCACCGTCGATCGACTCCTCGAGCTCGAACTCACCGCCGGATTCGTCGTGGCTCCACGCGAGCGTGACGTGGCCCGCATCGAACGGACCGTGTTCGTCGGCGTCCGCCATCGACGGTGCCGCCGGCGCTTGACTCGGAGCGGTCGCCGCGAGCAGGGAGAGGAAGGACAGCACGAAGGCCACGATTCGGGTGCGGCTCGGACGCCCTGCCCTGGTCCGAGGGTCGGCTTCGATCCGAAGGGGCGTCATGTCGGGTGGGCCGGGGAGGGCTCCTCGTGGGATCCGCTTGGGCGATGAGACCCCGTCAGGGTAGTCGATGATTCTTTGCGCTCAAAGGATTATTCGGGCTCGAAACGCCGAACGGGCGCGGTTATCGTTTACAGGTGCTTTGCATCCTGAGCGTCGTGGACGCCATGCCCCGAGAGGACCGATTCGAGACCCGTCGATGAGCGACCAGGACATCGAGGACGACATCGTCGCCGCGATTCGGCGGATCATCCGGGCAGTCGATCTCCACTCGCGGCGCCTGCACGACGCCCACGGGCTGACCGGCCCGCAGCTGGCGACGCTCCGCGAAGCCGCCCGGCTCGGTCCCGTCACCGCCGGGGTGCTCGCCCGTCAGGTCTCGCTCAGTCAGGCGACGATCACCGGCATCGCGACCCGCCTCGAGCGTCGCGGGCTCGTCGAGCGTCGGCGCGGCGAACCGGACCGCCGGACGGTTCGGATCTCCGTCACGACGATGGGGCATCAGATCCTCGAGAGCGCACCGTCGCTGTTGCAGGAGCGCTTTCGGCGCGAACTCGCGCTGCTCGAACCGTGGGAGCGTACCGCGACGCTCGCGACGCTGCAGCGCATCTCGGCGATGATGGGCGCGGAGGAACTGTCCGCCGCGCCGCACCTCGTGAGCGGCACGATCCACGCGACCGACGCCGAGCGTCCGGGCGAGGAGCGTGCGTGAGTCGCACGGCTGCCCTCACCGTCGATTTCGACCGACTCCGCGGCGACCTGAATGCGCTGTCGGCGATCGGGCGTGGAGACGACCAGGGGCTCTACCGGATGGCGTTCACCGACGCCGACATCGAAGCGCGGCGCTGGCTCGAGCGGCGTGCCGCCGACGCCGGGCTCGACACGACGTGGGACGGGGCGGCGAACGTGATCGTGCGCCGACCCGATGCGCCGTCCGACGTCCCGGCCCTCGTCCTCGGCTCGCACCTCGACACGGTCCCGGCGGGGGGCTACCTCGACGGTGCGCTCGGGGTCGTCGCCGGGCTGGAGTGCCTCCGCTGTCTGCACGACCGCGGCATCGCGACGCGCCACCCGGTCGAGGTCGTCGCGTTCGCGGACGAAGAGGGGCGGTTCGGCGGCATGCTCGGCTCGCGCGCGATGAGCGGTGCGCTCACGCCCGATGCGATCCACCGCGCACGCGATCTGGACGGCGTCTCCCTCGTCGACGCGATGCGCGCGCAGGGGCTCGATCCGCTGGCGGCGCTCGACGCACGGCGGGTCGCCGACTCGATCCACGCCTATCTCGAGTTGCACATCGAGCAGGGGCCGGTGCTCGAACGACGGGGCACGCCGATCGGTGTCGTCGAGCAGATTGCCGGCCTGTTCAAGTGGAGCGTCCGGTTGATCGGCGAGGCGGACCACGCCGGCACGACGCCGATGGACATGCGGCGGGACGCGTTCTCGGGGCTCGCCGAGTTCGCCGACGAGATCCCGCGCGTGCTCGAGGAGCACGGCGGCGCGGAGAGCCTCGCGACGATCGGCAAGGCGGACCTGTTCCCCGGCATCGCGAACACCGTGCCGGGGCGCGTCGAGTTCTCGCTCGACGTGCGTGACGTCGATGCGGACCGGCTCGCCGAACTCGGCGACGCACTGCGCCGCGCCTTGTCGGCGATCGCGCGCCGCCGGCACCTGATGTTCGAGTTCGACGTCGTCAGCGAGATCGCGCCGGTCGCGTGCGAATCGCACCTCGTCGACAGCCTCGCGGCTGCCGCCGAGCGGGTGGGCGTCGCGACCCACCGCATGCCGAGCGGTGCCGCCCACGATGCGCAGAGCATGGCGGCGTTGACGCGCATCGGCATGCTCTTCGTACCGAGCAAGGACGGCCGGAGCCACAGCCCGGCGGAGTGGACCCACTGGGAGGACATCGAGACCGGAGCGAATGTGTTGCTCCAGGCGGTTCTCGACGTAGCGGAGACGACTTGATGAACGACCCCGATACACGCCCGACGATCGATCCGAACTTCATCGACGTCGACCCGCTCAAGCCGGTCTACGAGGAGTCGATCGTCAAGAACCCGGCTCGGTTCGAGTCGGTCCGGCTCGCGAACGCGGCGCTGTTGTGCATCGACATGCAGTATCTCGACGCGGCGCCCGGCCACGGCGTGTTCGCCGGGCTCGATTCGACGGTGCCGTCGGAGGCCTACGACTACTACTTCGATCGACTCGATCACGTCGTGTTTCCGAACGTGCGTCGGCTGCAGGATGCATTTCGCGCGCGCGGGCTCGAAGTGATCCACATCCGCATCCAGTCCCTCACGCAGGACGGCCGCGACCGAAGCCCGAGTCACAAGCGTCTCGATCTGCTCGCGGCCCCGGGGTCGAAAGAGGCGGAGTTCATCGAGGCCGTCGCGCCGGTCGGCGACGAGATCGTCATGAACAAGACCGCAAGCGGGGTCTTCTCGACGACGAACCTCTACTACGTGCTGAAGAACCTCGGCGTGGACACGGTCTACGCGGTGGGGGTCTACACCGACGAATGCGTGTCGACGACGGTGCGCAACGCCAGCGACCTCGGGTTCTTCGTCAACGTCGTGCCGGATGCCTGCGCGACCGTGACCAAGCGGCTGCACGACTTCACGATCGCGACGCTGTCGGACCGCTACGCCCGCATCGTCGACACCGAGGCGGCAATCGGCGAACTCGCGACGGTCCTCGACGGCGCGCCCGCTACTGGATCGTGATCTCGATCGTCCGCGTGATGTCCTTGACCCCGCTGCGCTCGATCGGGTCCAGGACGACGAACGCGCACAAGAACCGCTGACCGGTCAGGCGCGCGTCGGGCGGGAGCGCGATCGACGGCGAAGCCGCGCCCGCCGCGTCGAGCGAGCCGACGAAGCTGCGGAACACCGTCGGCAGCTTGCCGAGGGCGCTCAGGAAGAACAGCGGATCGGCACCGAGGAAGATCACCCGGCTGTCGATCGCGATCGGTCCGGGCCCGAACGCGCAGGCGCCTGCGTAGGCGCGCGTCGGGGCGTTCGGCGCCGCGAGTGCGAGTCCGACGATCGAGCCGGGCGTGCGCGGGCCGCTGGCGGCGAGCTTCGTCCCGAACCACTCGTGCGGGCCGATGTCGCGCGGGCTCGACGGCCCGGCGACGCGCTTGTCGTCGTAGGGGCGGATCTGCACCGCGATGTCGAGGAACGACCAGATCAGTCGGTCCTTGCCGGTGTCGATCAGCGGTGAGTCCGGTTCGAGCGCGAAGTCGAGCGCGTTCGCGTCGACGAACCGCGGGTCGCCGCCGAGGTTGTACTGCGCCCACGTGAACGCGTTGAGCGCGGCGACGTTCGGGATGTCGTTCTGCAGCACGCGGACGAGGGCGCCGTTTTGATCGAAGTGGTTGTTCTCGATCGACGGCGACGCGCCGGTCGCGGGGAAGTCGGCCGCGCGTCCGCCGTTGCGGTAGAACGAGTTGTTCGCGAGTGCCGGTGCGCCGGTGCCGGTGAACGAGATGCCGTCGTCGTTGCGGAAGAACGCGTTGTTGACGAACTCGGGCGAGCCGCCGGCGACCGTGATCGCCGCGCCGACGCCGCTGTAGGCGACGATGCAGTTCTCGATGACCGCGTTGATGCTGTTCTTCACGTGGATCGCCTGGCCGTTGCCGCTCGCCCGGCAGTTGACGAACACGCATCCGCTGACGAACGTGGCGTTGCCGTCCACGAGCAGTCCGCCTCCGTCGCCGCTCGCGTTGCCGTTCAGGATCCACAGGCCGTTGAGTTCGCACCCGACGTCCATCGTCATCGCACGCCCCGCGCCGCGCGCGTCGATCACGACGCGGTTGATCAGCGGTTGGCGCTTGAAGACGTCGTACTGACCGGGACGAAGGCCGCCGTAGAGTTGCGCGCCGAGCCGCACCGTGATCGGGCCCGCGTAGACGCCGGGCGCGATGATCACCGTGTCGTCGCCGTCGGAGGCGTCGATGCCCTCCTGGATCGTCTTGAACGCGGTCGACCAGTCCATGCCGGTCCCCGACTGCGCGACGGACGGATCGACGAAGAAGACACGGTGCGCGGCCGCCGGCGCGGCGAGCAACAGCAGCACGGCGGCCGCGGCAAGGCACGGGAGCGAAGCGGTGCGATGGCGCATGGCGGACTCTCTCTGCGGACTCGACCCACCCGAGTATACCAGCGAGGCGGGGCGATGACTGCCGGGGGGCTGTCCGCCGGGCCTACTTCCGGTGGTCGACGCAGACGAGGTGGCCGAGGCTGTTGCGGCAGTAGATGAGGCCGCCGACGACGACCGGTGTCGTCCAGTACTTGCCGCCCTCGAGGACGGGCTTGCGGGACAGCGTCGAGAAGCCCGCCGCGTCCGCCTCGCCGATCACCAACTCGCCGCGCGCCGTGAGCGCGACGATCTTGCCGTCGGCGATCACGTGCGCCGCCTTGCCGAACCGCTCGCTCCACTTCTCGTTGCCGTCGAGGTCGATGCACTTGAAGCGCGATTCGTCGAAGCCGTAGATGTGCTGCTCGAAGTAGGTGCAGCCGGCCATGTGGTTCCGCATGACCTTGCTCTCCCAGAGCTTCTCGATGCCCTTCGTCGACACGCGGACCATCGCGCAGCCGTGACGATAGCCGGCGGAGATGAACACGCGGTCACCGATCACGACCGGCGTCGCGGCGTTGACGTCGTACGACGTCTTGAACGGGAAGCGCGCGAGGTGCTTGCCGCGCTTGCGGTCGAGCAGGATCAGGCCGTCGGCGTTCAGCACCAGCAGGCACTCACGTCCGTCGAGCGTCATCGTGACCGGCGTCGAGTAGCCGGCGCCGTAGTCCTTCTTCGTCTTCCAGATCGCCTTGCCCTTGCGGTCGACCGCGACGACGCGGCCGATGTTGAGCACGATCATGTCGTCGAGCACGAGCGGCGACGACGAGAAGCCCCACTTCGGCAGTTTGGCGCGGTAGCTCTTCTTCAGGTCACGCTGCAGCCGCACGTCACCCGACTTCGCGTCGTAGACGTGCAGGACGCCCTCGCGATTGAGGACCCACACCCGGTCGCCGTCGATCGACGGCGTCGTCAGGCTGCCACCGCCGTGTGCCAGCGCCATCGTCTTGCACGAGTAGGTGTGCGACCAGATCTCCTTGCCGTTCTTCGCGTCGAAGCAGAAGACCGTGTCCTGCTGCTTCTCCTTGTCGTGCCCGATCGTGTAGAGCAGGCCGTTCTTGATCACGACCGACGCGTAGCCGATCCCGACGCGCGCCTGCCAGACCGGTTCGGTCTTCCCCTCCGGATTGAGCGCCTCGGTCGAGATCCCGTCCCGATTCGGACCGCGCCACTGCGGCCACTCCTCGGACTGGGACGCGACGGAGGTCGCGAGCATGGCGACGGCGAGGGCGGCGGTGATGCGGCGCATGGATCGGTTCCTCTCGATCGGTCGGTCCGAACGGGAAGATAGCCGCTGCGGTGGCCGTACGCCAGGGGCCCCGCTCAGAACCCGCGCACGGCGTCGATTACGTGGGCGACTTCCTCGTCGGTCATCTCGGGGAAGAACGGCAGGCTCACGACGCGGCCGGCGAGGTGCTCGGCGTTGGGGAAGTCGCCGCGCGAGTAGCCGAGGTGCTGATACGGCTTCTGCTCGTGCAGGCAGACGGGGTAGTGCAGCGCGGTCGGGACACCGCGCGCCTGCAGGTGCTCGCGGAACCGGTCGCGCTCGTCGGACTCGACCACGTAGAGGTGCCATGCGGTCTCGAACCCGTCCGGCACCGTCGGCAGGCCGAGCGACGTCGAGGCGAACGCGTCGGTGTAGCGTGCCGCGATCTCGGCGCGGCGACGGTTCCACGCGTCGAGGTGGGCGAGCTTGATCGCGAGCACGGCACCCTGGAAGCCGTCCATCCGGTAGTTGAACGCGAGTTCGTCGTGGTAGTAGCGCTCGGTCTGGCCGTGGTCGCGGAGCCGGGCGGCCCGCGCGGCCCACTCGGGGTCGTTCGTCGTGATCGCGCCGCCCTCGCCGTACGCGCCGAGGTTCTTGCCCGGGTAGAAGCTGAAGCACGCCATCCGACCGAGCCCGCCGGCACGCGTCCCGCCGATCGCCGCGCCCTGCGCCTGGGCCGCATCCTCGATCACCGTGACGCCGCGGGGTGCCGCGATCGCCGTGATCGCGTCGATGTCGGCCGGCAGGCCGTAGAGGTGCACCGGCAACACGACCTTCGTTCGCTCGGTGATCGCGACCTCGAGCTTCGTCGGGTCGAGGTTGCGCGTCGTCGGATCGACATCGACGAAGACCGGGGTCGCGCCGCAGTAGCTGATCGCCCACGTCGTCGAGATGAACGTGTAGGGCGTCGTGATCACCTCGTCACCGGGGCCGACGTCGGCACAGCGCAGCGCGACGTGCAGCGCGCTCGTGCCCGAGCTGACGCCGATCGCGTGCGTCGTGCCGCAATACGACGCGAACGCGTCTTCAAACGCCTTCACCTCGGGGCCGCCCGCGAACGCGCACGTCTCGCACACGCGCTCGAGCGCCGGGAGGATCTCGTCGCGCAGGTTCGCGAACTGCCGCTTCAGGTCGAAGTACGGGACGGCATCAACCACGGGATTGCCCCTCTCTGCGGGTCTCATCGCGCGCCGTCGTCGGCCGCGTCGTCGAAACGAATACCACGACCGGCCCGGCGCTTCAAAACCCGATCAGCGGCAGCCTACCGGTAGCGCCCCCGGAGCGCGTTCCACCGGACCTTGAACAGGTCGCCGAACATCCGCGCCGAGTCGGCCACCGCGCTGACCTTCGAGTCGGGGTCGTTGACCCAGCGAACCGGGACCTCGGCGATGCGCAGGCCGCGATTGCGCGCGATGAAGAGGATCTCGACGTCGAAGCTGAAGCCGTCGAAGCGCTGCCGCGAGAAGACCGCCTGGGCGGCGTCGCGCGTGAACAGCTTGAAGCCGCACTGCGTGTCCGCGATCCCGCCGACCGCGATCAGCCGGACGAACCGATTGAACGTCTTGCCCATCAACACGCGGTAGAACGGCTGGGAGACCTCGATGTTCGCGCCGCGCACCGCGCGCGAGCCGATCGCGACGTCGGCGTCGCCGGCGAGGATCGGGGCCGCGAGCCGCTCCACCTCCTCGATCGGGGTGCTGAGGTCGGCGTCACTGAACAGGACGAGGTCCTTCGTCGCCTCGAGCATGCCGTGGCGGACGCTGTAGCCCTTGCCGCGGTTGCCGGGATTCTCGAGCACCCGCACGCCGCGGTCCGCGAAGCCGGCCGCCAGGGCGGTGGTTCCGTCGCTCGACCCGTCGTCCACGACGAGGATCTCGAAGTCGGCCTTCTGTCCCGTCAGATAGTCGATCGTGCGCTCCAGCGTCGCACCGAGGCGCTTCTCTTCGTTGTAGGCCGGGATTACGACGCTCAGGTTCATCACGACGTCTCGGGGACAGGGGAATTCGACCGGCCGGAGGAGCGGGAGAAGCACCTTCGATGATAGCGGATCGCCAGGGCGTTTCAACGACCGCGGGCCGGGATCATCGTGGGACCAAAACCGTTGTTTCGCAGCGCGCGAGACGCGATAACTTCCACTCGGGTGCCAAGGGTGTCGGGAAGGAACCAGACCAATGTCCCAGCCACTTTCAGGGCGAGTCGCGTCGGCGTCGAGCCGATTCTGGCGCGGGATCGCGATCGCGATCGTCGCGCTCCTCGCGTGCGATGTCGGCCTCCGCATCCTCGATCGGATCGCGCCGGACGGCCTGCCCGATCCGATGGCAGCGGCGTTCGCGAATGCGGCGCCGAACGGCGGCGGGATCATCAACACCGCGACCGACGGCATCGTGACCACGAACGACGCGGGCACGCGCATCTACCGGTGGGGCCGCATCGACGGTTCGCCGGGCGGGATGTCGGTGATCGTGTTCGACGTCGTCGAAAAGACGATCGAGCGCGTCGACCTGAAGTAGGTCGCGCGGCGACCGGATTGAGAGAGAGAACCATGAGCGAACCCCACGACGACAAACTCAAGCGACTCCTCCTTCGTGTGCGTGCGCTCATGGAGAGTCTTTGATTACGACAAACTCAAAGATGACGTCGGTGCGATCGAGGCGGAACAGCAGGACCCCGCGTTCTGGAACGACCAGGAGCGGGCGCAGGGCCGTATCCGCGAGTTGCAGCGTCTGAAGGGGATCGTCGATCCGCTCGGCGCGTTCGCGACCGAGATCGAGGAGCTCGATCTGCTCCAGCAGATGGCGAAGGAAGAGGGCGACGAGTCGACCCTCTCCGACGTCGCCGGCAGCATCGACGCGATGCCCGGCCGGATCGATGCGTACGAGATCGATCTGCAGATGTCCGGGGAGCACGACACGGCCAACGCGTTCCTGTCGATCCAGGCGGGCGCCGGCGGGACCGAGTCGTGCGACTGGGCGCAGATGATGCTCCGGATGTACACGAAGTACGCCGAGTCCAAGGGCTGGAAGGTCCACGAGGTGGACATCCAGCACGCCGACGAGGCGGGCATCAAGAGCGCCGACGTGAAGATCGAGGGCGACATGGCGTTCGGCCATCTCCGCGCGGAGATCGGCGTGCACCGGCTCGTCCGGATCTCGCCGTTCGACTACCAGGGGCGGCGTCACACGTCGTTCTGCTCGGTCGACGTCAGCCCGGAGATCGAAGAGGGCGCGATCGAGCTGAACAAGACGGATCTGCGGATCGACACGTATCGCGCCGGCGGTGCGGGTGGGCAGCACGTCAACACGACCGACTCGGCCGTGCGGATCACGCACGAGCCGACCGGCATCGTCGTGCAGTGCCAGAACGAGCGGTCGCAGCACAAGAACCGCGCGCAGGCGATGCGCGTGATGCTGAGCCGGCTCTACGAGCACCGCCGCCGCGAGCAGGAGGCGGCGCAGCTGGCGAAGTACGGGCAGAAGGGCGAGATCGGCTTCGGCAGCCAGATCCGCTCGTACGTGCTGCAGCCGTACACGATGGCCAAGGACCATCGGACGAACCACGAAAAGGGCGATGTGCACGCGGTGCTCGACGGTCGGCTGGATGACTTCATCCGGGCGTATCACCGCTGGCGCATGGAGATCGAAGCGGAGTCGGGGGGAAACGATGACTGACACGAGGCCGATCGCGCGCGCGCTGCTGAGCGTCTTCGACAAGACGGGCGTCGTCGAACTGGCACGCGCACTGCATGAGCACGGCGCGCAGTTACTTTCGACGGGCGGGACGTATCGGGCGCTGTCGGACGCCGGCCTGCCGGTGGTCGAGGTCGCCGAGGTGACCGGCTTTCCGGAGTGCTTCGACGGGCGCGTGAAGACGCTGCACCCGAAGATCCACGGCGGCATTCTCTACCGACGCGACGTCGCCGCGCACGTCGACCGCGCCGGCGAACTCGAGATCGCCCCGATCGACCTCGTCGTCGTGAATCTCTATCCGTTCGAGGCGGCGCGCGACAAGCCGGGTGCGACCCGCGACGAGATCGTCGAGATGATCGACATCGGCGGCCCCGGCATGGTGCGTGCGGCCGCGAAGAACCACGACGCGGTCGGCGTCGTGACCGACCCGGCGCAGTACGACGCCCTCGTCGCGGAACTCCGCACGAGCGGGGGGCTGACGCGCTCGATGCGCACCCGGCTCGCGGCCGCCGCGTTCCGGGAGACGGCACGCTACGACGCGGCGATCGCCGCGTGGATGACGGCCGATGCCGAGCCGACCGACGCGGGGCTTCCCGAGGTCTTCGCGCTGACGCTCCGGCGCGGCGCCGAGATGCGCTACGGCGAGAACCCGCACCAGCAGGCGGCGCTCTACCTCGAGGCCGGTCGTGAGCCGCCGTTCGGCGCGTTCCGTGTGCTCGGCGGCAAGGCGCTCTCCTACAACAACCTGCTCGACGCGCAAGGCGCGCTGAACCTCGTGCGCGACCTCGGCGTGCTCGCGGGCGAGCGCGCGGCCTGCGCGATCATCAAGCACCAGAGCCCGTGCGGCGCGGCGATCGCGTCGGACCTCCCGGACGCCTACCGCCGCGCATTCGACGGCGATCCGATGAGTGCGTTTGGCGGCATCGTCGCCTTCAACCAGCCGATCGACGTCGACACGATGCGCGCGATGGTGAGCACGAAGCAGTTCGTCGAGGTCGTGATCGCGCCGCGGATCGACGCCGAGGCGCTCGACGTCGCGGCCGCGGCGACCGGTGGCTGGAAGAACGCGCGCCTCGTCGAAGTGCCGGTGGCTGCGCCGCCGCGCCACGACTTGCGCCCGGTCGACGGCGGGCTGCTCGTGCAGTCGGTCGACGCGATCGGCGAGAGCGACCTCGAAATCGTCACCGAGCGCGCGCCGAGCGATGCCGAGCGACGCGACCTCGCGATGGCCGACATCGTCGCCAAGCACGTGAAGTCGAACGCGATCGTCCTCGTCAAGGACGAGATGCTCGTCGGGGCCGGCGGCGGTCAGACGAGTCGCGTCGACGCGGTCGAACTCGCGTGCAAGAAGGCCGGCGACCGCGCCGCGGGGGCCGCGCTCGGATCCGACGCGTTCTTCCCGTTCGCCGACGGCCTCGAGGCCGCTGCCGCCGCCGGTGTCACCGCCGCGGTCGAGCCGGGCGGCAGCCGCCGCGACGACGAGGTGATCGCCGCCGCGAACCGACTGGGCGTCGCGCTGGCGTTCACCGGCGTGCGGCACTTTCGCCACTAGCCACGCCGATGGCGCTCAGCGCGGGATACGTTGCGCGTCGATCGGGATCGCGCCCTCGTCGCTGAGCAGCGGGTGGAGCACCGGGTCGGCGAGGACGGCCGCGACGGTCGTCGCCTCGCCGTCGACGTCGAGCGTGCGCCAGACGAAGCGGACGCCGTGGCTGTAGTCGACGTAGCGCTTCGCGTGCTTCGTGTAGAGCGGCTGGATCGGTTTGCCGTTCTTGCGGTGCCACCCGTAGATCGAGACGCGGCCGGCGCGGGCCCGCGGCGTGACGACGACGTCTTTCTTCGCGCCGACGACGAGTGCGTCCGGCTTGCGGCGGCCGCGTTGCTTCCGGACGCGTGCGTCGTGGCGCAGGAACGTCGCGACCGCTTCTCGCTCCTTCGTCATCGGCTTCGGCGCGATGCGGATCGCCGCGTGCTCGTAGCACCGGTCGACGATGCAGCGGGTCGGCAGCGACCAGCCGTAGCGGTCGGCGAGGCGCTGCGCGGTCATCGGCGTGATCGGCACGCGGACGAAGTCGCGGTCGCCGCCGACGGCGAAGTAGTCCGCCGCGACGCGTAGCACGACGCGGCGCATCTTCCCCTCGGCATCGCGCGCGGTGAAGCGGATCGTCGCCGGTTCGCGCAGGAAGCGCGGGACGTTGCCGCGCGCGACCGCTTCGACGACGCGCCATTCGCGCTCGGCGAGCGTCGCGCGCGCGACCGACTCGAGCACCGCGCGACCACTCGGCGCATCGGCCGCGCGCGGGGGGATCGTCGCGATCCACCCGCTGCCGGGCGTCGGCTGGATCCACGCGGTGTAGGCGCGCGGTCCGCCGAACGTCCCCCAGTCCGGGCGGGGGCGGAGTCCGAACGCGAGCCCCTCGAGCAGCCCGTTCATCTCGCCGACGAGCCGGGTGTGCAGGATCGCGTTCTTCGGGTTCGGATGTCGATACGCGACGAACCGGTCGTCGAAGCCGAGCGTCCGCTCGAACGGCCCGACCGTGTCGCGCTCGAGCGGGCGGTCGAGGCTCGCGAACAGCCGGTCGGTGGCGCGCCACGTCCCGCCCGTCGGGCCGACGACGCGCCTGCCCTTCAGTTCGATCTCCCGGTCGTCGTAGGCGATCACGACGAGCCGATTCGGCGGTGCTTGGAGCCAGTCGCGAAGCTTCGCCCCGTGCAGCGCGTCGCGGAAGCCGTAGTTCGCGTCGAGGAAGACGATCCGATCGACGGCGGGGGGGATCGCGTCGCCGTCCTCGATGAAGCCGTGCAGGAAGCTCCCGCCGCCGGAGTGCGCAGCGAGCGTGATCCGTGCCCCGTCGATGCCGACCGTGCGCACGATCGCATCGACGATCGCCCGGATCCCCGCGCCACCCCCGCCACGGGCCCGTCGCCACGCGGGCCAACTCAGCGGGGTCGGTTCGACCACCGCGAGGACGCGGTTCACCCCCGGGTCTACCTCGCGGAGGCGGCGGACCTGCGCCCCGACGTGCTGGATGTCGTAGTGCCAGTCGAGCCCCGGCGCCTTGCGCGCACCGAGCGTCCAGTCGGCGGTGTTGCCGTTGGGCGTCGCGAAGACGACGATACGGGTTGGTCGCTTCGAGTCGAGTCGGGCGGGTGCGTTGATCACCGCCCGCATCGCGTCGGCGGGCCGGATCTCGCGGACGTGCTCGCCGAACCAGGGTGCCGGTTGAAAGCCGTCGAGCGGCGGCTGCGCGCAGAGCGCTGCAGCCGCGACGAGTAGCGCGGCGACCGGCCGCAGCACGCTACTTCGACTCGTCGTCGTCCTTCTTCTTGCGCTTGCGTCCGCTGCCCATTCCCTTGCTGTTCGCCTTCTTCGCGCGCGCGGCCTTGCGCTCTTTGATCAGGTCGCGGACATACGCTTCCCACTCGCGCTGGATCGGCTCCCACTGGTCGTGGTTGCTGATCTTGAACGCCTGGTTGAGGATGTTGTAGTCGCCCTCGCCCTGGCCGACGTCCTGGTCGAGGTAGCGGAGGATCGCGTCGCGGTGCGCCTTGTTCGGACCCTCCATGCAGAAGTAGATGAACGACCAGCCCTGGTAGTAGAGCAGGCCCTTGCCGCGACTTCCACCGCCGCCGAATTTGCGTCGGTAGGCCGCGTCGGCCTCGCCGTACGTGCGGCACTGGAACATCTCGGAGAGCTTGAAGTACTTCTTCGTCTTGAGCGCCGTCGCCATCTGGTTCAAACGCGCGCTGTTCAAATGTCCGAGTTCGTAGGTGAACTCGCCGTCGCCGATCGGCTGGATCTTCACGCCGGCGTGGAAGTCGGAGAGGGCTTCCTCGAACCACATCGACTCGCTGTAGCGGTTCTTCGGGCGCAGGAAGTCGAGGAGTTGGTGGGTGCACTCGTGGAAGACGACGCCGCGTTCGAACAGCGAATCGCCGCCGTCGCCCTTCTCGTAGGTGTAGATGAACTTCGTCTGCAGATGGTAGAACGCGCGCGCTCCCGCGGACGCCCCATTGCCGTTGAGCGCGTTGAACTTGTTGAAGCTCGCGCGGTCCTTCAGGACGATGATCCGGAACGGCGTCTCGGGCTCCTTGTTGACGATGTTCGGATACGTCTTCTTCATGTAGTCGTAGAACGCCGTGATGCGGATCCGGTAGTCCTTCGCATACCGCGCGTTGGCGCGCTCGTTTCCGAAGTCCTCGAGGAAGACGATGTAGGGCCACATCCGGATCGCGGTGTGCTTGAAGTCCTTCAGATAGTTGAAGCGCATCTGCGAGACCGTCGCGTGCATCGCTTCGAACTTCGGATCGGACGCGAGCTTCGCGACGTACTCCTTGTCGGCTTCCTTCGCCTTCTTGTACTCCTCGGGCGTGAGCCACTTCTCCTGGTAGTCGAGGTGCTCGCCGTCGAAGAGCTTCTTGCCGGACATCCGGTTCAGATCGCTGTTGTCCGGGTTCGTCTCGAGCAACTCGGTGACGAGCGCCTTCATCTCCGACTTCAGGCCGTTCTTCTCGCACCACTTCGCGAGCGCGATGCGGTCGGGAATCGACTCGGCCAACGACTTCTTGCGTTCGAAGTCCTCGCGGAGTTGCGCGGCCTTGTCGCCGTCGTCCTCGGGGCCGAGCAGCGAGTCGATGTCGGTGCCCTTGCCACTACCGGTGCCGGTGTCGCCGCCGCCGGACGCGTTCGCGGGCGCATCGGGGGTGTTGCCGGCGGTGTTGTCGGCGGCGTTGTCCGCCACCGTCTCGGTGCCCTTCGAGCCGCCCGTGCCCTTCTTGTCACCGTCGCCCGACGTGATCAGCACGGCTGCGACGATGATCGCGACGAGCGCGCCGCCGCCGATCAGGATCTTCGGCATGGCCGAGCCGCCCTTGGCGGGTGCGGCCCGACGGCCCCGAGCGCCCGCGGGTGTGCTGCCGGTCGCGTCGCCGGTCTGGGCGGCCTGGGGCTCGGTGTCGGTGGGGCGCGCCAGGTTGCGGCGTCCGCGGGAGGGGCGTCGTTGGGCCATCACTCACTCTTTCGTCCGGGGGCCGGGCGCGATCGGTTCGCACCCGGCGCGGGTCTCGGTCCACAAACGGGACATACGTCCCGCCGGACTCGTTCGCTACCGTACCTCGCTCGGCCGCCGATGTCGAGCGGCGCCGCGCCCGGCATCAGCCCTTGAGCGCGCGGATCTGCTCGGTCAGGGCCGGCAGGACCTCGAAGACGTCGCCGACGACGCCGTAGTCGGCCAGCTTGAAGATCGACGCCTCCGGATCCTTGTTGATCGCGACGATGCACTTGGAGCTCGACATGCCGGCGACGTGCTGGATCGCGCCTGAGATGCCGCAAGCGAAGTAGAGGTTCGGGGAAACCGTCTTTCCGGTCTGGCCGACCTGCTCGCTGTGCGGGCGCCACCCGGCATCGACGACCGCGCGGCTCGCGCCGACCGCGGCCCCGAGGGCCTCGGCGAGTTCCTCGACGAGGTGGAAGTGTTCGGGGCCCTTGAGCCCGCGCCCGCCGGAGACGATCACGTCGGCCTCGGTCAGCTCGACCTTGCCGGTTTCGCGTGGGGCGACCTCCGCGACCTTGATCCGGGTCTCGCCCTCGGCCGCGGCCGTGTCGAGCGCGACGACCTCCGCGTCGCCCGCGCCGGCCTCTGCGGGCGGGAAGACGTTCGGCCGGATGCTCGCGACGAACGGCGCCGCGGCGATCCGGATCGACTGGTTCGCCTTGCCGGCGTAGACCGGGCGGACCGCCGTCAGCGCGTCGCCGTCGATGTCGATCGCCGTGCAGTCCACCGCGAGGCCCGCGTCGAGGCTCGCGGCGATCCGCGGCCCGAGGTCCTTGCCGGGCGAGGTCGCCGCGAGCAGGACGAGGCGCGGGTCGCACGCGGCGACCGCGTCCTTCGCGGCGCGTGCGACGAGGCCGCCGTTGTAGGCGGCGAACGCCGGGCTGTCGGCGACGTACGCCTTCGTCACGCCGTAGCCGCCGAGCGCGGCGGCCGCACCGTTCGCGCCCTCGCCGTAGAGGAACGCGTGGACCGCGCCACCGAGCGTGTCGGCGAGTCGGCGGGCTTGACCGAGCACTTCGGGCCCGGCCTTCGTGACCTGGCCGCCGCGGAACTCGAGGATCGCGAGAACGTCGTTGCTGGGCATCGCTTGGGTCTCCTCTGCCCTACAGGGCCTTGGCTTCTTCGCGGAGCAGGCGGAGCAGCTCCGGCACGGCGTCGACACCCTCGCCGACGATCTTGCCGCCCTGCTTCTCCGGCGGCAGTTCGAGCTTCGTCACCGCGACCTTCGCGGCAATCGCCGGCGCGGCGCGCTCGTCGAGCGGCTTCTTCTTCGCGGCCATGATGTCCTTGATGCCGGTCTTGCGCGGCTCGTTGATCCCCTTCTCGACCGCGACGAGCACCGGGAGCGGCGACTCGTAGACGGTCTGCCCCAGCTCGGTCTCGGCGGTCGCGCGCGCGGTGCCGTCGTTCACCTCGAACTTCGTGACGAACGTGACGGCCGGCATCTCGAGCATCGTCGCGACGCGCAGCGGCACCTGGAAGTCCTGCTCGTCGACCGCCATCTTGCCGCAGAAGACGATGTCCGGTCCGACGTCGCGCAGCGCTTCAGCGAGCGCGCCGGCGATCGCCGCCGAGTCGGCGTCGGCCGGCGGGTCGATCCGGATCGCGGTGTCGACGCCCATCGCCAGCGCCTTCTTGATGTCCTTCGACGCGTCGGCGCCGTCGACCGTGATCGCGACGACCTCGCCGCCGTGGGCCTCCTTCGTCCGGACCGCCTCTTCGATCGCGAACTCGTCGTACGGGTTGAGGATGTACGAAACGCCGGACGGATCGATCGAGCGGCCGTCGCCGCCGATGCCGATCTTCGTCTCGGTGCTGGGCGTGCGGCGCACGCAAACCGCGATCTTCATGCATCTACTCCAACGGGAATCTCGGGATCCGAAACGGCCTGCCGGCCGGCGGGGGGGGACCCAAGGATATAGCGCACCGGGGGCCCGGCGGGGAGGGGAAAGCGGCCCGGGATCAGGCCCCGACGGGCTGGTCCGCGGCCGCGCAGACGACGAGGCGGACGAACGCGTCGACGAGCGCCGGATCGAACAGCGAACCGGCGTGCTCCTGGATGTATTGCACGACCTCTTCGGTCTTGACCGGCGCGCGATAGGGGCGGTCCATTGCGAGACCGTCGTAGACGTCGGCGATGCGGACCAGCCGGGCGATCAGCGGGATCGCGTCGCCGGCGAGACGGTCCGGGTAACCGGTGCCGTCGAAGTTCTCGTGGTGGCCGCGGATCGCCTCGGCGACCGGCCGGAGGAACGTGATCGGTTCGAGGATCCGCGCACCCATCACCGGGTGCTCCTTGATCAACGCGAACTCGCCGTCGGTCAGCTTGGACGGCTTGTTGAGGATCTGCTCGGGGATCCCGATCTTGCCGACGTCGTGCAACAGGCCCGCGTATCGGCAGTGCACGAGCGCCTCCTCGCCGAGGCCGATCGCGGCGCCGAGCGCTTCGGTCATCTGCGCGACGCGCTCGCTGTGGCCCTTCGTCGCCGAGTCCTTCTCCTCGACCGCTTGGACGAAGCCGATCACGGTCTCGTATGCGGCGGTCTTGAGCGTCTTGATCTCGAGTTCCGCGCGGCGCATCCGCTGGCGCTCGCGCACGCGCTCGACCGCGAAGCCGACGGTGTCGAAGTGCAGCGGCTTCTGGAAGTAGTCGTAGGCGCCGGCACGCAGCGCTTCGATCGCGTAGTCGAGGTCGACGTTGCCGGTGATCATCACGACGTCGGTGCCCGGGTAGTTCTCGCGCACGTGGCGGAGCAACTCGAGGCCGTTCAGGTTCGGCATCGTGATGTCGGTGACGACGAGGAAGAAACGATCGCGTTCGAGGCACTCGAGTGCCTCGTAACCGTTGGCCGCGGTCGTGACGGCGTAACCGCTGCGCCGGAGGTACGTCCCCAGCGTGTCGCGGATGCCCTGCTCGTCGTCGGCCAGCAGGATGTGGTTGTCGGGATCGCTCATCGTCTCGTTTCGGGAGACATCGCCTCCCGACATCCTATCGGCATCCCCCTCGGAAGAAGATGAGACGCAACCCGATGCACCCGGCTCCCTTCCGCCGTTCCCGGGCGCTCGCCGGCAATCCACCCCTCAGCGGCGGGGGCGGCGGCGCTTCTGGCGCTCGTAAACCTCGCGGCTCCGGTCGACTAGGTCGCTCGCCCGGGCCCGTGGACGCTCGGGGCGCGCGCCGGCGAGGAGGTCGGCCTCCTGGGCGGTCACGCCGACGCCGGGCATCTGGAAGCCCTCGCCGAGGTAGGTCTGCCGCACCTTCGGGTCGTGGATCAACTCGGTCGGCGTGCCCTCGCGCAGGATCGTGCCGTCGCTGATGATGTAGGCGCGGTCGGTGATGCTGAGCGTCTCGCGGACGTTGTGGTCGGTCAGCAGGATTCCGATCCCGTCGCGCTTGAGATCGAGCACGACGCGCTGGATGTCCTCGACGGCGATCGGGTCGACGCCGGCGAACGGTTCGTCGAGCAGGATCAGCGCCGGGTCGGTCGCGAGTGCGCGCGCGATCTCGAGCCGGCGACGCTCGCCGCCGCTCAGTGTCTCGGCGCGGTTGGTGCGCAGCCGCATGATGTCCATCTTCTCGAGCAGCTCGTGGGCCCGTTCGATGCGCTCCGCCTTCGAGAGCACCTGGACCTCGAGCACCGCGAGCACGTTCTGCTCGACGGTCATGCGGCGGAAGATCGACGCTTCCTGCGCGAGATAGCTCATCCCGAGCCGCGCGCGCTTGTAGGTCGGCACCTGCGTCACGTTCTGGCCGCCGAGCAGGATCGTGCCGTCGTCGGGGCGCACCTGGCCCAGGCACATGAAGAAGCTCGTCGTCTTGCCGGCGCCGTTGGGGCCGAGGAGCCCCACGACTTCGGCCGGGCGGACGCGGAAGCTCACGCCTTTGACGACCTTCTTCGCGCCGTAGAACTTCACGAGCCCACGCGCTTCGAGCAGCGGGGTCTCGTGCTCGGTGCCGTTGGAGGTTCGGGCCATGGCCTACAGTGTAGCAGCTCGTCGCCGGCTCAGCGGATCAGCTTCGGCCGGAACTCGGGTGCGAACGGCGGGAACGGCCAGAACACGCAGAAGCCGCGGCCGACGAGGTTCTCCTCCGGGATCAGCCCGAACGGCTCGTAGGCGACGACGGCCGCGTTCGTGCGCGGCTTGCCGATGTTGAACAGCGGGATCGCGTACGGGTTGCCCTCGAGGTCGACGAAGTTCGTCAGTTGCGGGTCGAACATGTGGTCGCTGTCGAGGCCCCAGCTGTATTCCTCGCCCCAGATGAGCTCGCCGGTCTTCGGGTCCTTCACCTGGATCCGGTGCCACTCGCGCGAGTCGCGGCTGCCGTGGCTGTTGTCGCCCATCAGGAAGTAGTGTCCGTCGGGGATCTTCAACTCGTCGACGCCGTTCGGGCTCGCGTAGGTGTAGTGGAGGTCCTGGTCGACGGTGAGTTCGTCGAACGTGACCGTTCCGCCGAGCGCCGTGAGCGCGATCGCACTCGTCGCAGCGGCGAAGCGGCGCGGGTGGGCGGAGGAGTTGTCACGACGGCGCTCGGCGAACAGCGCCGCGTCGGACTCGGCCCACGGCTTCGGGTCCAGCTCGTAGTCGAACCACGGCACGCCGTCGATCGAGACCTGGATCCGCCAGTCCCAGTGCGCGATCTCGATGTCGACCGTGTCATCCGCCGGGAGCTGCTTGCTCGCCCCGCGCTCGTCCACCGCGCGCACGGCGGCGAACGGCGCGCGGTCGAACGCGATCGACGCGTTGCCCGACGTCGGCAGCGTGATCGTGAACGGGCGTCCGCGCACCGTGAACTCGATCCCGACCGTCGCGCCGGCGGACGCGCGCACCGTGCCGTGCAGTCGGTAGTCGCGCGCGTCGTTGTAGGTGAACGCGCGGTCGCCGCGGAGCGGAACCGGTTGGCCGAAGTCGAAGTCGAGGCGCGCGGCGGTGTCGCCCGCGGTGACGCTCCACTGCTGGCGGTTGCCGGTCCACTTCGCACCGGTGCTCGGCTTGAACGAGCAGTAGTCCGGCACCTGGACGAAGCGCGTCGGCTCGGGGAAGCGCTCGAACCAGATGTGGCGTTGCACGCGCTCCGGTTTGCGCTCGATCGTGCCGTTCACCCAGATGTCGCCGTCGAGGACCGTGAAGCGCTCGCCCGGCATCCCGACGAGCCGCTTGATGAAGTTGCGGCGCACGTCGAGCGGATACTTGAAGACCGTGACCTCCCAGCGGTTCGGGCCGCCGAACAGGTAGCGCGCCTTGTTGACGATCACGCGGTCGCCGTTGGTCGCCTCGCCGTTGAGGGTCGGATACATCGAGTCCGACGGGATCTTGAAGACCTCGAGCGCGAACTGCCGGACGACCAGCGCCATCACGAATGCGATCGCGAGCGCCTCGACGTTGTCGATGATCGAACGCGCGGCCGACGGTACGTGCTCGGCGTAGTGCGTCGGGCGCTCGGCGGACTTGCTCATCGGATGACTCCCGGTCGAAACGACTCCGAGTAGATCGGCGGCCACGGGTAGAAGATCACGAACGCACGCCCGACGATCAAGTCCCGGGGTACGAACGGCGCCGGCTCGGACACCGGCGTGACGCTGAAATCGATCGCTTTGCCCGGATAGTCCCGGCCGTACACGTCGGTGTAGGTGTCCCCTTGCGCGATGCTCTCGTGGAACAGGATCGGCTTGCGCGGCTCGTCGTCGCAGTCGATGAAGCCGCCGTCCTTCAGCTTGTAGCGCGTCTTCGACCACTTGCGCGAATCGCGACTGTTGTAGCTGTTGTCGCCGAGCATGTAGTAGTGGCCGGCGGGGATGCGCTCGTGGTCGCTCCCCGCGTAGTGCAGGTCACGGGCCACCGCGAGGTCGTCCCAGGTGACGTCGCCGGTCGCGCCGAGGGCGAGCGCCGACGGCGGCACGTCGAACCAGCGCACGATGCCGTCCGTGCGTTCGAGGTCGAGCGTCGCCCAGCGTTCGCCGTCCACCTCGACGACAACGCGATAGTCGGCGTGCCACACCGCGACGTCGTAGGCGCGGCCGGGCTCGAACGAGCGGCCCGCGTGCGGCACGTGGCGCTGCCCCTCGCGGGTCGCGCGGAGACCGGCCGATGCCAGCGACGGGTGGCGCGCGAGCGCGATCGAGAAGCCCGGCGCGTCGGTGCGGAAGGAGACGGTGCAGCGCCGATCGCGCGTGTCGAGTTCGACCGTCGCCGCGGCGCCGGCGGCGAGCGTCATCGTCGCGCCGAACCGCAGGTCGCGATAGTGGTGGATCGACGTCTTGTAGCGCGCCGGCGGTCGCTGCATCGCGGAGAACGCGTAGTGCGCGCGGCCGCCCGCGGTCGGGTGCCACGCGTCGCCGTCGATCCGTCGCTCGTCGACCTCGAAGTGGCCGGGGGCACCGTATTCGGCGCCGGCGCGGTGGGGGCTCGCGGTGTACGGGTCGCGGCTCTCCGGGAACAGCGGGATCCACAGGCCGCGCTGGACGTCGTCGGGCTTGCGCTCGATCACCTCGTCGATGAACAGGTCGCCGTCTTCGATCCGCACCGTCTCGCCGGGCAAGCCGGCGACCCGCTTGATGAAGTTCGTCGTCTGCTCGAGCGGGTAGCGGAAGACGGCGACCTCCCAGCGGCGCGGCTCGCGGAACCGGTAGAGCCACTTGTCGACGAGGATGCGGTCACCGTGCGGGTCGCCGCGCAGCGCCGGCGCCATCGAGGGTGTCGGGATCTTGAACGCCTCGATGAAGAACTCGCGCAGCACGAGCGCCATGATCAACGCGAGGATGATCGCCTCGACGTAGTCGACGAAGCCGAGGCGGTCCTTGCGTCGCCGTTCGGGGCGGAGGAAGTCCGGCGGGGTGTCGACCGCGGTCTCGCCGGCCGGACGCGTCGGTGCGAGCAACGCGCCGATCCGCTCCCGCAGCCCGACGAGGGCCGCCGCGCGGTGGCTCACGCGGTTCTTCGCGTCGGCGTCGATCTCGCCGAACGCGCGCTCGTAGGGCGGGTAGTAGAACAGCGGGTCGTAGCCGAAGCCGCCGGTGCCGCGCGTCTCGCGCAGGATCGACCCGCGCACCTCGCCGCGCACGAGTTCGGTCGGCTCGTCCGGGCGCGCGAGCGCCATCACGCTGACGAATCGGGCGCCGCGCGCGTCGTCGTCGACCGCGGCCAGCTCGGTGAGGAGCTTCGCGTTGTTGTCGGCCGCCGTCGCCTCGGGGCCGGCGTAGCGCTTGCTGTAGACGCCGGGGCGGCCGTCGAGCGCGTCGACCTCGAGGCCCGAGTCGTCCGCGAGCGACCACAGTCCCGTCGCACGCGCGACCGACTCGGCCTTGAGCGTCGCGTTCTCCTCGAACGTCGTGCCGGTCTCCTCGGCGATCTCGGCGTCCGGGAAGTCGGCGAGCGTCAGCAACTCGACCGGGTAGTCGGCGAGCATCGCCCGGATCTCGTCGAGCTTGTGACGGTTCTCCGTCGCGAGGACGATCCGGACCGTCGTCATGCGCCGAGGGCGGCCCGCTGCGCGTCGAAGATCGTCTCGAGGCCGGCGCGGCCGATCGTGAGCATCTCGCCGAGTTCGCCGTCGCTGAACGGCTCCCCCTCGGCGGTGCCCTGCACCTCGACGATGCCGCCCCGATCGGTCATCACGAGGTTCAGATCGGTGTCGGCGCGCGCGTCCTCCTCGTAGCAGAGGTCGAGGCAGACACGGCCACCGACGACGCCGACGCTGACGGCGCCGACCTGCGCGCGAATCGGATCGCCCGAGAGCACTTCGTTCTCGCGCGCGTCCCGCAGGCACAGCGCGAGCGCGACCCAGGCGCCGGTCACCGACGCGGTGCGCGTGCCGCCGTCGGCCTGCAGCACGTCGCAGTCCACCCAGATCGTGCGTTCGCCCAGCGTGCCCGGGTCGACGACGGTGCGCAGTGCGCGGCCGATCAGGCGCTGGATCTCGAGCGTGCGGCCGTCGGCCTTGCCGCGCCGCCAGCTGCGCGCCTTGCGCGTGACGGTCGACGCGGGGAGCATGTCGTATTCGGCGGTGACCCAGCCGCGGCCGCGGTTCGAGAGAAACGGCGGTACGCCGTCCTCGAGGACCGCGGTGCACAGCACCTTGGTCTGACCGAACGCGACGAGCGCGTTGCCGGGCGAGGCGTCGAGGAAGTTCGGGGTGATCGAGATCGATCGAAGCTGATCGACGGATCGGCCGTCCGGCCGCATCGGCAATTCTCCAGGAAGGGGTCCGGTCGAGCCTACCCGGCCTCGGTGCGATCGGCGAGCATCCGGAGGGCCGGCCCGGCGACGTCGTCGACCACCATCGAGCGCATGCAGGTCACGTGATCGCACGCGCGCAGCGTGCACGGGCTGCAATCGACGGCCTTGTAGACCACTTCCCCGTGGGCGCCAACCGGCCGGTAGACGTTCGGATCCTTGGGTCCGAAGAGCGTCAGCGTCGCGGTGTCCATCAAGCCCGCGAGGTGGAGTGGCCCGGAGTCGCAACCGACGACGAGGTCGGCCCGCTCGTAGACCGCGGCGAGGAACACGAGGCCCCGCGGCGGCGGAAACGGCGTGGCCCGCGTCGTCATCGCGGCGATGACCTCGTGGGCGAGCGGCTCTTCGTCCGGACCCCACGACACGATCACCCGCGCGTCGCGCGCCTCGACGAGCCGATCGGCGAGCGCCGCGAAGCGATCCGGCGCCCACCGCTTGAAAGCGCCGAACGCGCTCGTGCCGGGGTGGATCGCGACGATCGGGCCGGTGCCGGGCACCGTCTGCAGGAACGCGTCCGCCGCCTCGGCGTCGGCGTCCGGGATCGTGATCGGGCGCGGCTCGAACGTGGCCGGGATACCGATGGCGCGCAGCATGCCGAGGTCGCGCTCGGCGCGGTGGCGGGTCGCGTCGCCCTCCGGCACCGGATGCACGCGGTGGTTCGTGAACAGCGCGTTCGCGATCTCCTTGCGGAAACGCCGGTCGTGCCCGACCCGGATCCGCCCGCCCGACAGTCCGGTCACGAAACCGCTCTTCATGTTGCCCTGCAGGTCGAGCACGAGGTCGAAGCCGGGCCCCCGGGCGTCGCGGAGGATCCGCCGGATGTCGCCGATCGCGCCCGGCACGCGCCACGGCCGCCGCCACGCGTTGCGCAGGTGCTTGCGGGGCAGGACGACGGCTTCGTCCAGGTCCGGGTGCCGTTCGGCGATCGCGGCGTTGGTGTGCTCGACCGCCCATGCGATGTGCGCCTGCGGCCAGTGGCGGCGCAGCGCCGTCACGACCGGCATCGCGCAGATCACGTCGCCGAGCGCGCTCAGCCGTACGAGCAGGATGCGGGGGTTCGGGGGCAGATCGAGCGCCATAGTGCTAAGTATGGTGGGTGTTCGGTGTGCAGGCGAGAGGAGTCGGATTGAGCCGAGAAGTCGAGTCGCTCGTGCCGGGAACGTTCGAGTTGCGGCGCCACGGGGCTTCGCGGCTCGCGATCCGACGCGACGGCGGCGACGGGCTCGAGCGGCTCGTGCTCGCGGGGCCCGGCGCCCGCGGCGGTGAACCGGCCTTCCGGGGCCGCGGCGCGACGGAGCGCGTCCCGTGGGACGGCGGCCACGCGGTCTTTCGGCGCTACCGCCGCGGCGGGCTCTTTCGCTGGCTGACGCGCGATCGTCTGTTCGACGAGCGCCGCCCGTTCGCGGAACTGTGCGTGACCGAGACGGCGCGCGCCGCCGGGGTGCCCACGGTCGAGGTGCTCGCGGTGCGGGTCGACCCGGCCGGACCGGGGCTCTGGCGCGGCGAGATCGCGACCCGCGAGTTGCCCGAGGCGCCGGACCTCGTCACGTGGCTCACCGGCGACGACGCGCCGACCGGTCGCGCGCGTCGCGACGCGATCGTCTCGATCGGTCGTGCGGTGCGTCGGATGCACGACGCCGGAATCGTCCACGCGGATCTGCACGTGAAGAACGTGCTGCTCCGGCGCGACCCGGACCCGACCGCGTTCGTGATCGACTTCGATCGTGCGCGCGTCGAGACGCCGCTGCACCACGACGCGCGACTCGCCAACCTCCGCCGGCTCGACCGGTCGACCGTGAAGTTCAACCTGTGCGTGCGCCCGGCGATCTCGCGGGCCGACCGCGTTCGCTTCCTGCGCGCCTACGTCGACGACGCCGGCGATCCGCGAGCGCTCGATGCGTGGCTTGTGCGCGGCCGCGCGGCCCGCTACCCGTGGCGCGTCTTCCGCTGGCGACTGACCGGCGCCGCACGGAAGGGCGCGTGACCGTGGGTGTGCAGATCTCGGCGTGCATCATCACGCGCGACGAGGCCGACCGCATCGGTCCGTGCCTGGCGAGTCTCGACGTCGTCGACGAGATCGTCGTCGTCGATTCCGGGAGCACCGACCGCACGCGCGAGATCTGCGCGGCGCACGGGGCGCGGGTGATCGAAAACGCGTGGCCGGGGCACGTCGCGCAGAAGAACCACGCGATCGAGCAGGCGACGCACGACTGGGTGCTGTGCGTCGACGCCGACGAGCGACTGAGCGACGAACTGCGCGCCGCGGTCCGGACGTTCAAGGCGAGCGAGCCGACGCACGCCGGCTACGCGTTCAATCGTCACACCGAATACCTCGGTCGGTGGATCGATCACTGCGGCTGGTATCCGCAGTGGCGCGTGCGGCTGTTCGATCGTCGGCGCGGAAAATGGGGCGGCACGAACCCGCACGACCGCGTCGAGGTCGACGGTGCGACCGGGCGGCTCGACGGCGACCTGCACCACCACACGTATCGGAGCCTGCGCGACCACGTGCGCACGATCGACAACTTCACGACGATCGCCGCCGAAGAGCGGCACGCGGCCGGCAAGCGGTTCAGTCCGCTCGCGATGCTGATCGGGTCGGCGTGGCGGACGTTTCGGATCTACGTGCTGCGGCTCGGGTTCCTCGACGGCATCCCCGGGCTGATCCTCGCCGGCATGGCCGGCTACTACGTCTTCCTCAAGCACGCCAAGCTCTACGAACTCGAGCGGCGCGCCCGCACGGAGGACGCGCGATGAGCGACCGCCTCGTGATCGATCCGCGCAGCGCGGGCGGCTTCGACTGGCGGATTCACCGCCCGTGCGCCGACGACTTCGTCGGCTTCGTCGACGACCCCGAGGCGTTCATCGCCGCTGCGGACGCGACGAAGATCAAGCACAACAGCGTCCGCACGGTCTACCGGCTGCAGATCGGCAGTCGCGTCTACTTCGTCAAGCGCTACGCGCGCGGCGACCTCGGGGAGCGGCTGAAGGCGCGGCTCGTCGAGTCGAAGGCGTCGCGCGAGTGGCGGATCATCGTGCGCGGCCGCGAGGCGGGGCTTCGCGTGCCGGTGCCGGGCGCGGTCGCCGAGCGGTGGGTCGGTGGTTGGTTGCGCGCGAGCTGGCTCGCGACGGTCGAGATCCCCGACGCGATCGACCTCGTGCCGCTGATCGAGCGCGAGTTGCTCGACGACGAGGCGCGCCGTCACGCGTTTCTGCGGCAACTCGGCGCCGAGGTGCGTGGCCTGCACGAAGCCGGGCTCTTTCACCGCGACCTCCACAGCGGCAACGTGTTGATCCGCCGGGACGACGCCGGCGACTACGAGATCCACTTCATCGACCTGCACCGGGGGAGCTGGCGACGCACGCTCGATGCGCGCGCCCGTCGCTGGAATCTCGCGTTCATGCTGCACTCGACCAGTCGGGTGACGACGCCGGCCGATCGGGCGGCGGTCGTGGAGGGCTACGCGGCGAGCGATGCCAACGGTGCGCTCGGCGACCTCGCGGCGCTCGGGCCGTGGATCGAGGGGCGCATCGAGTCGTTCGAGCGGCGGCGGCTGCGGAGTCGCTCGAAGCGCTGCGTCGTGCGGTCGAGCGGCTTTGCGGTGGAGTCGGTCGACGGCGGCACGCTCTACTACGCGCGCGGGTTCGGGCGCGACTCGGCCCTCGCGGCGATCGCCGCACACCGCGCTGCCGGCGACGACCGCGACCTCAAGCGCACGCGGCGCACGCGCGTGACGTCGGTCGCGGTCGACGGCGAACCGCTCGTCGTGAAGGAGTACTTCCCGCGCCTCGGGGACCGGATCGACGGCGGCGGGCGCGGGCTCGCGGCGTGGCGCGCCGGCAACGCCCTCGTCGTGCGCGCGATTCCGACCGCGGCGCCGCTCGCCTACTTGCGCGGTCGGGCGGGCGGCGGCTTTCTCGTGATGGCGCGCGCACCGGGGGAGCGGCTGGACCACCGCGTGATCGCGCTCGCCGAGCGACACGGCGAGCACTCCCGCGCGTTTCGTCGTGCGATCGATCCGCTGATCGCGAGGACCGCGGCGCTGTTCGCGCGGATGCACGACCGCGGCGTCTTTCACGGCGACCTGAAGGCGTGCAACGTCTTCGTCGACGGCGATGGCGACGACGTCGCGATCACGCTGGTCGACGTCGATCGCGTCTCGTGCCCCGACCGCCCGCTGGAGCGCGCACGTCGCGTGCGCAACCTCGCGCAGCTGGCCGCGTCGATCACGACGCACGTCGGTCGCGGTCGTCGGCTCGCGTGGTTTCGTGCCTACGCGGACGAGGCGACGTGGGCCGAGCGCCGCGCGTTCGCCCGCGGGGTCGCGGCCGAGTGTGCGCAGAAGACAGTCGTCGTGCGGGAGCCGATCGAGTGACGCTGCGCGTGCTGCACCTGGTCAGCAACTGGAAGCTGACCGGGCCGGTCGCACCGGCGCTCGAGCTGGCCGGCGCGCTACGCGCGCGCGGGCTCGACGTGGACGCCGCGATCGGCCGCCCGATCGACGCCGACGTGACCCCGGCCGGCGACCACGCGCGCTCGATCGGGCTCCCGCTCGTCGGCGACCTCGTCCTCGACAAGCACTTTCGCCTGCTCGAGAACATGCGCGACGTCGCCCGCCTGCGCAAGATGATCGCCGACGAGGGCTACGACGTGCTGCATGTGCACGGCACGAACGATCACCTGCTCGCGGCCGGCGCGGTGAAGCGGCGGTTCACCGGCGCGGTCGTGCGCAGCACCTACTTCGGTTCGCTCGACCGGATCAAGCGCCGCGACTCGATGCTGCTGCGCCGCCGTGCGGACGCGGTGTGCGTCGCGAGTGCGGCGGAGCTCGCGTGGGCGCGGAGCCAGCGCGCCGACCTCGGCGATCGGCTGCTCCAGGCACCCGGTGCCGTCGATCTCGAGCGGTTCGACCCGGCGCGCGTCGACGCCGACCGTGACGCGAGCGCGTTTCGGATCGGCATCGTCGCGCGTGTGCAGACGCACCGCCGGTGGGACGACATCCTCGGCGCGGTCGAGGCGCTCCGCGACGTCGAGCCGACGGTGCGCGTCGTCGTGATCGGTCGCGGCACGAACTACGAGGCACTGCTCGAGACGCCGGTTCGTGAACGCGGCCTCGAGGCGCACGTCGAACTCGCCGGGTATCGCACCGGGGACGCCTACGTCGAGTTGCTCGCCGGGCTCGACGCGGCGATGTTCCTCGTGCCCGGCTCCGACGGCACGTGCCGCGCGGTGCGCGAGCTGATGGCGATGGGCCTGCCGACGATCGTCGCGGACACCGGAATGCTGCCGGAGCTGGTCGCGGGCGGCGATGCCGGCATCGTGCTCGGCGGGCCCGGCCCGGAGCCGCTCGCACGTGCGATCCGCGACCTCGCCACCGACCGCGGTCGGCGCGACACGCTCGCGGCCGCCGCGCGCACGCGCGCGCTCGCCGCCTTCGATCTCGCGCGACTCGCCGAGCAGGTCGAGGCGCTTTACCGCCGTGCGCTCGCGATGGATTACACTTCCCGCGGACGCACAGGAGCCCCGCCCGCATGATTCACTACGACCCCCGCACGATCGCCTACATCACCGAGTTGATCCACTTTCCGATGCAGCACGACCCGGCGGCGCTCCGCCGGCTCTACAACCGGCTCGGCGAGCACGCAGGCGACTGGTATCTGAACTTCAACGTCGACCCGGCGCAGGGCGGTGCCCAACTCGTGACCGCGAAGCCGCTCGGCGCGCCGACCGCGTCGCCGATGGGGCCGATGCAGCAGCAGCAGGTGTCGGCGGTCACGCTGATGCCCGACCGGATCCAGGTGCAGGAGGAGATGACCGACCTGAGCCTCGACGGCTACCTCGATCGGCTGTCGGTCGTCGCCGAGGCCGCATGCGACGAGCTGCGGATCCCGCAGGTCAACGCGCAGCAGTGCACCGTTCGCTCGCTCGTGTCGCCGCGCTCGGTCGCGGACTCGCGGCAGTTCCTCGCCGGGCGGATGCTCGGCGCCGACGGCGAGCCGCTCGAAGGGATCGGTCGACCGGTCGGGATGGTCGGGATCCGGTTCATGTTCCCGCAATCCGACGACGACCCGTCGGTGTTCAACGTGCGCGTGGAGTCCTACAACGCCGACCCCCGAAGCCTCTTCCTCGAGGTCGCGGCGGTCTTCCCCGGCAACGTCGAGCCCCAGGACCTGGGCGAGCTGACGAACAACGTCCAGCGCACCTACGACTTCCTCGCCACCAACCTCTGCGACTTCGTCGCCCGCTTCGACGAACGCATCGAGTAGGCGTTCACATCGAAATCTGTCCCTCAACGCTGACAGATTCGCGTTTGAAGCGCTTCAAACCGGAAACTGTCAGCGCTGGGGGACAGAATCCGATGTGAAGGTGCGCCGGAGCCAGATGCTGCCGCCGGTGTTGTTCAGGCAGCCGGGCATCTTCGCGGCGAGTGCGTCGCGGTGCTTCGTCGCGATGTAGTCGTTGAAGTAGAGCAGCTCGAAGGCGTCGTTGCACGTCAGGAACGCGCGGAGCAGGTAGGCCTCGTTCCAGGCGCGCCCTCCGTAGACCCACGCCTTGGGATACTCGAACGGGTAGAAGATGTCGTGCACGTGCACGACGACGCCGGGCGCCAGGCGCGGCAGCACCTCGAAGAACAGGTAGTTGACGTCGCTGCCGATGCGCGCGACGTGGCTCGAGTCGATGAACAGCACGTCGCCGTCGTCGAGCGCGTCGAACGGCTCCAGCGGTGCGCGTTGGACGAGGTCCTCGATCACGGTCGCATGGCGGTGGTCGTCCGGCTTGCACAGCGCACGCAGTCGCGTGATGTCGGGCTCGATGAACGTGCACTGCATCCCGAAGCCGAAGACGTGTTCGTTCACGTCCATCGCGACCGCCGACGAGTAGCCCGAGCCGATCTCGAGGTAGCGCGCCGGACGCAGCGCCTGCAGCATCGACCAGAGGACCGTCGCGTCGCCCTCGCCGAACAGTTCGTTGTCGAGGTGGTAGCGGAGGTCGGCGTTCGGCGCGTCGCGATAGGGAAGGTCGGCGGCGATCTCCGCGAGCCGGTCGAGCCACCGAAGCTGTTCGTCCGCGCGCAGGTCGATCCCCGGGAGCGCATCGGGGGCGTGGAAGATCCGCGCCTCGTCGTTGCGGATCTCGTCGAGCGACGGGATCGGCGAGTGGTAGTGGCCGATCGGATACGGGTCGGGGTGGTCGGTGGGGGCGCTCACGCGTCCTCCGGCGAGGCTTCGGCGACGTGCATCCGACGCCCGGCACCCCCGCGCCACTGGCCGTGGTGGGGGCGCATGTCGCGCTCGTCGGGGCCGAGCACCTTCTTCCACCGACGGTGGAACCAGATCCACTGCTCCGGGTGGCGGCGGATCAGGCGTTCGAGTCCGGTCATGTAGGCCTGCGTCAGGCGGCGCAACTCGTCGCGAAAGCCCGCCGTGCGGTCGGGCTCGATCAACTCGTCGTGCTCGACCGAAAAACGCGGCGACCCGTCGGTGCGGAAGCCCGCAGCCGGGAGGATCGGCGCGCCGGTCCGGTAGGCGAGCGACGCCGGCGCACTCGGCGCCTTGACCCAGCGCCCGAAGAACTCGACCGGGACGCGGTTGGAGTTCAGGTGCTTGTCCGGCAGCATCGCGACCCACTCGCCGCGTTCGAGGCACGCGCGGATCGGCGCGATCCCCTCGTCGGTGTAGAGGATGCGGTGGCCGGTGAGCGAGCGCATGCGTTCGAGGTTGCGCGCGATGTGCGGGTTGCGGGGGCGGTGGGCGACCGCGTGGAGTTGCACGACGTCGCTCGCGGCGGCGGCCGCGACCTCCCAGTTGCCGAGGTGACCGGTCACGACGATCGCCGGGCGACCGGCCGCGACCAATTCCTGGAGCACGCAGTCCTCCTGGAGCGCCGCGAAGCCCCCGCGCGCTTCCGGTGTGCGGAGTCGGCGGAAGCGGACCGTGTCGTCGATCAGCAGCGCGAAGTGACGGTAGATGCCGCGCGCGATCGCGTGCCGCTCCTCGGCGCCCATGTCCGGGAATGCGGCGACCAGGTTCTCGTGGATCGTCTGGACGCGCTTGCGGTCGCACGCATGGGCGGCGCGCCCGAGTCCGGCCAGCAGCCGCGCCCGCACGGGGCCCGGAAGCAGACCGATGCCGCGCAGCGCGGCCTGACCGGGGAAGTAGATCGCCGCGTCGCTCAGTTGCTGGAGCCCACGGCGCCGGGTCTTCCACCACCGCGACATCGCGCTACTCCGCGTCCGGCGCCGTCGGCTCCGGCTCGTCGGCGTCGTCGGGTTCCGGCTGCGTGTCCGCCTCGGCGGCCATCACGTCGTCGATCAGCTTCGTCACGCGCATCGCGCCTTCGATGCTCTCGTCGAACTTGAAGCGGACGTGCGGCGCGATCCGGGTCTTCAGCGCACCGGCCACGGCGCGCTGGACGTAGCCGCGGGCGGCTTCGAGCGCGTGGCGGGTGCGCGAGCGGATCGCGTCATCGCCCATCACCGAGTAGTAGATCGTCGCGTAGCGCGTGTCGTCGCTGAGGTCGACCTTGCTGAGCGTCACGAAGCCGAGGCGTGGATCGTGCAACTCGTGCAGGATCACGTCGGAGGCTTTGCGGAGGATGACCTTGCGAAGGCGTTCGTTCTTGCGCTGGCCCATGGTGTCGGCCCGTCAGAGGATCTCGATCTGGTGGTCGATCAACTCGAGGTCCCGAGTATACGGCACCTGGTTGACGACCTGCTGCAACAACCCCTGGATGTACCCGACGTCGTTGCCCACCGCGGTGACCGCGATGTCGGCCCGTTGGTAGAGGTCGTGGTCGCCCACCTCGGCGATCGACACGTTGTAGCGCGACCGGATCCGGTCCTTGTAGCTCTTGATCGCGCGACGCTTGTCCTTGAGGCTGCGGGCGCCGCGGATCATCAAGTCGAGTTGCAGGACTCCGATGATCATCCGCGGGCGCCGGTCGACAAGCGCTCGCTCAGCCGAGCGTGCGCTTCACCTGGACGGTCGTGAACGCCTCGAGCACGTCGCCTTCCTTGATGTCGTCGTAGCCCGCGAGCTTGATACCGCACTCGAGCCCGCCCTTCACCTCGCGCACGTCGTTCTTCTCGCGCTTGAGGCTGTCGAGCGTGCCGGTGTGGATCACGATGCCGTCGCGCGCCAGCCGAATCCGGCTGTTGCGGTTGATCAGGCCGTCGGTGACGTAGCAGCCGGCGATGTTGCCGAAGCGGGAGATCTTGAAGACCTTGCGGATCTCCACGTGACCCTGGATCTCCTCCTTCTCCTCGGGCTCCAGCATGCCCTCCATCAGGGCGCGCAGGTCCTCGGTGATCTTGTAGATGACCGAGTAGAAGCTCATCGAGATGCCGTGCGCCTCGGCGGCTTGCCGCGCGCGCTCGTCGGCGACGACGTTGAAGCCGATGATGATCGCGCCGGACGCGTTCGCGAGCAGCACGTCGGACTCGTTGACGCCACCGACCTGGGCGTGGATCACGGTGACCTTGACCTCGTCGGCGGCCAGGTCGCTCAGCTCCTTGCGGAGCACCTCGACCGAGCCCTGGACGTCGGCCTTCAGGACGACCTTGACCTCCTTGACCTGCTTGTCGCTGATGCCCTTCATCAGCTCGTCGATCGACGACGGCGGCTTGGACGCGGTGAGCGCGCGCTTCTTCGACAAACGCTCGGCGACGACGTCCTTCGCGGCCTTCTCGTCCTCGACCGCGATGAACGCCTCGCCGGCCTCCGGCGCGTCGTTCAGGCCGAGCACCTCGACCGGCGTCGCCGGCGGGGCGACCTCGATCGTGCGGCCGCGGTCGTCCATCATCGCGCGGACGCGGCCGGTCGCCTGGCCCGCGAGGACGTAGTCGCCGACCCGCAGCGTGCCGTTCTTGACGAGCAGCGTCGTCAACACGCCCTTGCCGCCCGAGACGCTCGCCTCGAGCACGTGGCCCTGGGCGCGCCGGTCCGGGTTCGCGCGCAAGTCCATCAGCTCCGACTCGAGCGCGAGGATCTCGACGAGGTCGTCGATACCCTGCTTCGTGATCGCGCTCGTCTCGACGCACGACGTGTCGCCGCCCCAGTCCTCGGGCTGCAGCCCTTCGGCCGACAGCTCGGTCTTCACCTTGTCGATGTTCGCGCCCGGCGCGTCCACCTTGTTGATCGCGACGACGATCTTCACGTCGGCGGCCTTGGCGTGGCTGATCGCTTCCTTCGTCTGCGGCATGACACCGTCGTCCGCCGCGACGACGAGGACGACGACGTCGGTGACGTCGGCACCACGCGCACGCATCTCGGTGAACGCCTTGTGGCCCGGCGTATCGAGGAAGACGACCTTCTTGCCGTCGGCCGTCGTGACCTTGAACGCGCTGATGTGCTGCGTGATCCCGCCGGCCTCGTCGGCCTGCACGTTCGATCCGCGGATCGCGTCGAGCAGCGACGTCTTGCCGTGGTCGACGTGGCCGAGGAAGGCGATGATCGGCGCGCGGAGCTGCAGATCTTCCGCCGCGTCCTCGACCTCGAACTCGGCCATCAGCTTGTCTTCGGCCGCCTCGGTCTGCTTGACGACGAGCTTGTCGGCGAAGTCGAACTCGGTCGCGAGCAACTCGACGAAGTCCTGGCTGAGCGCGCTGTTGATGTTCGCCATCAGACCGACGGCCATCAGCTTCGTCAGGATCGTCGGCACGCGGATGCCGGTCTCGGCCGAGAAGTCACGCACGGTCGTCGGGACGTGGATCTCGACCGACGTCCGGCTCGACAGGTCGACCGTCGACTCGGTCAGCTCACGGCGCTTGAGGCGCGACTTCGAGCGGCCGCCGCTGCGGCCACCGCCACCGTATTGCGGCCGGCGCGGACCGCCGCCGCCTCGACCCGGACCGCCGCGGCCACGACCGCGCGCACCGGGCTTCTGCATGTCCGGCGACGGGGGGGCGACCGGACGGCCGATGCGGCCGACGCCGGTCGGGCGACCACCCGGACGGCCCGGACGCGCCGGGGGTCCACCCGGACGACCGCCGGGGCGCACCGCCGGACGGCGCGCCGTGATGCTGCCGCCACCCGGGATCGGGCGGGCGCCGGCACCCGGCACCGGGCGTCGCGGGGCCACCGGCGGCACGCGCGGCGGCACCATCCGGCGTCCGCTCGGCGGCACCGCGCCGGGGCGCGGCGGCGGCGTGCCCGGTCGTGCTGGGCCGGGGCGCGGGGCGACCCGCGGGCGCGCCGGCGGGGGATCGTCGGATGCGGCCGGCTGGGCCGGAGTATCGGCGCTGTCGGTCTCGTCGGTCGGTGTCTCGGGCGCCGATGCGGCAGGCATGTCTGCAGCCTGCGCGGCGGCCGGTTGGCTCGGGGCCGCCGGTTCGTCGGCCGGTGCCTCGGCTGCCGGCTCGTCGGCGGCCGGCTTCGGCGCGGGGCGTCCCGGGCGAACCGGCGGGACGGCGCGGACCGTGCCGGCGCGGGGTGCGACCGGCGGGCGCGCGGCCGGCTCGCTCGGCTCGTCGGCCGGCGCCTCGGTGGGCGTATCGTCGTCGTCGTCGTCGGCCTCCACCGGCGGCGGCATCGGCGCGATCCGCCGCGGCGGGATCCGTTTCGGCGGCGTCTTCTTCTTCGGCGGCTCGTCGGTCGCGCGCGGCATCAGCACGGCGCGCGCCCGCATCACCTGGTCCTCGGACAACGTGCTCATGTGGTTCTTCACGTCGATTCCGAATTCGGCCAGGATGTCGATCAGCTCTTTGCTGGATCGACCGAGCTCTTTCGCCAGTTGGTAAACGCGAGCCTTCAAATCGTTCTCTTCATCCTGTCGCGATCGCGTGGATCGCGACGGTCAAGGTTCTCCCGAGCCAGTTCGGCCTGCATTCCGGGCCGGAATCGAGTCGTTTTCGCTACTCGGGAGCGCGCTATGGCACCTCTCGCCGCTCGTCCGGTGCGGTGTCGTCGAGCGCCGTGGGTGCTTCGTCCACGGAATTTTCGTTCGGATCCGCCGGGCCTTCAACCAGCTCGCCGCCATCGGGCGCCGGCGCTTCGGTCTCGTCGGCACTCTCCGGGGCACTCTCCGGTGCGGCCTCCAGGGCCTCGGCCGCCTCGATCGTCTCGGCCGCCTCGGTGCCCATCTCCTCCGGCATCTCCTCGCCCTCCGGCGGGAGGCCGGCGTCGTTGCCGAGGTATTCGGCCGCCTCGGCCGCCTCGGCCGCGAGGATCTCCTCGGCGTCCTCGTGCGGGTCGAGCTCGCGCGCGACCTCGTACTCCAGCCGCTCCTCGGGCTGCTCGGCGCTCGCCGTGACGATCTCGATCGAGACCTGGCACAGGCGCGCCGCCAGCCGCACGTTGAGGCCCTTGCGGCCGATCGCGAGGCTCAGGAACTCCTCCTCGACGAACACCTTCGCCTTGATCGACTCGTCCTCTTGCTGCTCGAGGTCGACGCGGCGCACCTCTGCGGGCTTGAGCGACTGGACGATCAGGTCCTCGAGGCTCTCGATGTACGGGATGATGTCGATCTTCTCGCCACCGAGCTCGTCGCGGATCGAGTTGATGCGCGAACCGCGGACGCCGAGGCACGCACCGATGCAGTCGACCTTCGAGTCGAGGCTGCGCACGAGCATCTTCGTCCGGTAGCCGGCTTCGCGGACGATCCGGACGACCTCGATCACGCCCTCGGCCACCTCCGGCACCTCGAGGTCGAACAGGCAGAGCACGAGGTAGGGGTGGGTGCGGCTCAGCAGGATGCGGACCTTCGGGCCGACCTGCTCGACGTCGACGATGTAGGCGCGGATGCGGTCGCCGGGGTGGTAGTGCTCCGAACGGACCTGCTCGCTGCGCGGGATGAACGCCTCGGCGCGGCCGAGGTCGACGATCATCGTGCCGCCCTCGAAGCGCTTCACGGTGCCGAGCACCATCTTGCCGCGCTCGTTCTCGTACTCGCGGTAGACGATGTCGCTCTCCGCCTCGCGCATCTTCTGGATGAAGACCTGCTTGGCGGTCTGCGCGGCGATGCGGCCGAGGTCTTCGGCGGGGATGTACTCGTCACCGTCCCACGCTTGCATCTCGCCGGTCTCGCGATCGATCGCGACCATCAGCGTTTCGGACTGGCCGTACTTCCTGCGCGCTGCCGTCAGAATCGCGCTCTCGAGCGATTCGAACAGGATCTCCTTGTCGATCTCGCGCTCGCGGTGGATCGTGTCGATCACGGCGAGCAGTTCGGCGCCGTTGGTCATCCCGGAGGCCATCTCGCCCTCCTCGTCGTTTGGTGTATCTATATGTCTTCGCGCGCTTGTCGGTCGGCGGCTGCCTGTGGCTGTCCGTCGGCGGCAAAAAAAGAGCCCGAAAGGGGGGCGACTCCCTCGGGCTCTTCTCACCGGCAAGGCTCAAAATAAAGCCTTTGCCTCGCGCATGTTAGAGCGACGCAACCCGTAGTTTAGTTCGCGTGTTCGCATTGTCAAGGTCGGCGGTCCGTTTTGGTCCGGCGTCCGGCGGGCGCGCCACGAGGGGGATGGAAGTCCAGCGGTGACAGTCGGTTGGATGATGGCGGCGGCACCGGAAGAAGCGGCCGATCGGCTCGTCGAACTCGAGGCGGCGCTCCGGGAGTGGGCCTCCGCGAACGAGTGGTGGATCATCGGCCTGTTCGTCGTCGCGGGCGTCCTCGCCGTCACGATGATCCGTCACGGCCTGGCCCGAGGGCGCGACGTGCCGTGCGGCGTGAGTCCGCCGGCATCGGGGGTGCTCGTCGCGCTGCTGGGCATGGCGTGCTTCCTGATGATCGGGGCGTTCGGGCAGGGCGCGCTCGCGCGCACCCCGGATGCTCCGCGCTGGCTCCTGCCGGCGTGGTCGCTGCTCGCGGCGACGGTGGCGGTCGTGTCGATCGCCGGTGCGCTCCGTCGGCTCGGCGTGGGGCGGCGTGCGGTCGGCCTCGCGACGCCGTGTGCGCGACCCGCCGTATTCGCGACGGCGGTCTACGTGCTGTCGCTCCCGGGCCTCGCCGTCGCGTCGCACTTCGCGCGCGAGGTCTCTCAGACCGACGCCCAGGAGCAGGTGAAGGCACTGCTCGGTGAGAGCGACCCGGTCTTCCGCGTCCTGCTGTTCGCGTCGGTTTGCATCGGTGCGCCGGTGTTCGAGGAGTTGCTGTTTCGGGGGCTGCTGCTCTCATCGCTGCGGCGGTGGTTCGGCCCGGTCGTCGCGGTCGTCGGCTCGGCCATCGCGTTCACGCTCGTGCACCCGTCGTTCACGTATCTGCCGATCTTCTGGCTCGGGCTCGTGCTCGGCGCGCTGTATCACTACACCGGCTCGCTCGTGGCGCCGATCGTGCTGCACGCACTCCACAACGGGCTGCAATTCGTCTGGATCACGACGTTCTCCGGCGGGGGCGCATGACGACCCACGATCCGTCCGCGCTGTTCGACCGGCTCGTCGCGTGGTTCGCCAGCGAAGGCGGCGCCGCGATCGCGTTCAGCGGCGGCGTCGACTCGGCGCTGTTGCTCGCGGCCGCGCATCGCGCATTGGGTGACCGCGCGGTCGGATTTGTCGCGGTGTCGCCGGCGCTCGGCGACGAGGAACGCGACGGGGCACGCGCGCTGTCGGCGGCGATCGGCGCGCGGATCGTCGAGGTCGAGACCGCCGAGATCGACGACGAGCGCTACCGGCGAAACGACTCCGATCGGTGCTACTTCTGCCGGACGCACATGTACGGCGCGATTCGCGAGGCCGCGGCTGCAGCCGGGGTCGGGCCGTTGATCGACGGCACGCATGCCGACGATGTGGGGGACTATCGGCCGGGCCGGCGGGCCGCCGCCGAGTACGGCGTGCGCTCGCCGCTGCTCGAACTCGGGTTCACGAAGGCGGATGTGCGGGCGGTCGCGCGGCACACGGGCCTGTCGGTCTGGGACAAGCCGGCGATGCCGTGTCTGGCGTCGCGGATCCCGTATCACCGCCCCGTCACGCCGGCCAAGCTCGCCCAGATCGAGGCGGCCGAAGCCGTGCTCCGGCGCAACGGCTTCCGGGAGTGCCGCGTTCGCCACTTCGACGCGGAGGCTCGGGTGGAGGTGCCGGCAGCCGACGTGGCGTCGCTTCAGCGGCCGGCGCGGTGGGCGGCGATCGAGCGGGCGATCCGGGCCGTCGGATTCGAGCGGGTTGCGGTCGAGCCAGACGGGCTTCGTTCGGGTAGACTCAACGAGTCGTTGCGCGTCGCCGATCCGAGAGGGCCTGGAGACGGCCGGCGCGCGGAGAAGAAGAAGGAACAGAAGAAGAAGGTGGACTGAGCGCGGACGCGCTGGGCTCCGGACCGGGACGGAGCCGCGGAACAGGGCGTCGCGTCCGTCGCAGGGTGAATCAGCCTTCGGGTGCAGCCTTCGAGTTCGGAGGCGCGGGAGTGGGGTGCGTGATGGGTGTCGTGCAGATCCGCAAGGGGAAGGCACGTCCGTTTTGGTTTCGACATCCGTGGGTGTTCTCGGGTGCGGTCGATCGGGTGCGTGGCAATCCCAACGACGGCGATGTCGTCGACGTGTTGGATGCCGACCAGAGCTTCATCGGGCGCGGGCTGTACAACGCGCGGTCGCAGATCCGGGTCCGCGTGCTGACGCACGACCCCGACGAGGTGATCGACGATGCGTTCTTCCTCGCGCGGCTCGACCGCGCGGTGGCGCTGCGGCGTGAGACGCTCGCGCTCGACGAGCACGGCACCGACGGTTATCGTGTCGTGCACGGCGAGGGCGACGGACTGAGCGGCGTCATCGTCGATCGCTTTCGCGACCACTTCGTGATCCAGTTCTCCGCCCTCGGCGTCAAGCAGCGCGAGGGACTGTTCCTCGACTACCTGCGCGAGCGCTTCGATCCCGCGGCGATCTACGAGAACGCGAACTTCCCCTACCGCGAGGCGGAGGGGATCCACGGCGAGGGCGGCCTCCGCCACGGCGATGCGGTCGCCGACGTGCGGTTCGCCGAGAACGGCGTCGACTACGCGACCGACCTCGAGACCGGGCAGAAGACCGGCTTCTACTTCGACCAGCGCGACAACCGGCGTGCGGTGGGGGCGCTCTCGCGAGGTGCGCGCGTCCTCGATGCGTTCTGCTACAGCGGCTCGTTCGCGCTCAACGCGGTTCGGGGCGGCGCGGCGCACGTCGTCGGCGTCGACTCGTCGAAGAAGGCGATCGCGCTCGCGCAGCGCCACGCCGAGATGAATGCGGCCGCGTCGATCGAGTTCGTGCAAGCGGACGTGAACGACTACCTGCAGCAGGTGTGCGACGAGCAGCGGTCCTTCGACGTCGTGCTGCTCGACCCGCCGAAGTACGCGGTCGCGAAGAAGGACCAGCAGAACGCGATGCACCGCTACCGGGAGTTGAACGCGGCCGGCATGCGGGCGGTCGAACCGGGCGGCATCCTCGTGACGTCGTCGTGCTCGCACCACGTGTCGCCCACGGACTTCGAGGCGCTGCTCAACGAAGCGGCCAAGCAGGCCGGCCGGTTCGTGCAGGTCCTCCAGTGCCGCGGGCAAGCGCCCGACCACCCGGTGAGCTCGGCGTGTCCCGAGGGCCGCTACTTGAAGTGCCTCGTGTTGCGCGTGAGCTGACGCGCGGGGCACACCCGGCGCCTACTTCTGGAAGATCGGCAGGAAGCGGTAGGGGATCTGCAGCGTGAGCGTGGCCATCGCGGTCGCGTAGACGCTGCCGTAGGCGCTCTCCGCACTGCGCGAGCGGAACGAGCCCGCGTTCTCCGGCGACTGGACCTTCGACACGACGTTGCGGAGGATCGAGTCGCGGATGCGCGGGTAGGCGCGCCGCCACGTGTCGTCGCCGAACTGGAAGTAGCACTGCGACGCGTAGAGCAGCCCGTAGTAGTAGAACTGGCCGCTCCCGAGGTGGTCGTCGAGCGTCCGGTTCATGTGGAGCAGGCCGAGTCGCACGTATTCCGAGTCGTAGACCCCGCACATGTAGAGCGTGCCGACGGCGGCGGAAGTGAGCGCGAAACTCGTCTGGCTCTCGGTCAGGCTGTACTTGTAGGCGCCGGTCAGCGCGCCGTCGCGCCGCTCGGCGGAGCGCTTGATGTAGTTGATCGCGTTGTCGACGACGCGCTTCTTCACGTAGATGCCGGCGTTGTTCGCCGCACGGAGCGCTTGCAGCATGCACACCGTGATGCTGCCTTCGTGATTGCCGTCGTCCTCGGGGTTGTAGAACCAGCCGCCGGCTTCGCTCTGCGTGCGTTCGATCAGTCGGATCGCGCGCACGAGCGCCCGCTTGAGTTCACCGGCCCGTTCGGGGTCGTTCGGGCCGTAGGTGCCGAGCGCCTCTGCGAGCGCGAGCGTCGCGTAGCCGTGACCGTGCATGCGACTCTCTTGGTCGGACTCGAGGTAGATGTAGCCACGATGCGACGGATCGGTCGAGACGTGATTCGCGAGGAAGCGAATCGCCCGGCGCACGTCGCGGCGGTAGGGGCCGCGGTTGGCGGTCGAGCCGTTGGCCATGAACGACAGGGCGGCGATCGCGGTGATCGCGATGCGCGCGTTCGGCGGGCCGAACGAGCCGTCGCGGTTCGCGTTTCGGCTGAGCCAGTCGAGGCCGGCGTCGACCGCGCGGCGCGTCTTCGGCGTGATCAGTCCCGCCGTCGAGAAGCGATCCTGCGTGCCGGTCGACGTCGTGCCGGGCGGACGTTGCGCGAGTGCGTTGGCCCCGAGCCCGACCCAGATCACCAGCGCCGCACTACCGGCGCGCCACCACCCCGTTCGTCGGATCATCGTGTCCGCGAGTTCTCGTTCAGTCGGCGGAAGTAGCGCTCGAGGTAGTTGCGGAACTCCGGCGGGAAGACCGTCTGTTCGCGGCTCGTCAGCAGCTTGAACAGGCGATCCGGCAGTCGGCCCCACGCGCCGGCCTTGTCCGGGTGGTCGGCCCGGTCGGTCGGGTCCTTCGGCGGCTTCTGCCCCTTCTGGTTCTGCGGGTCGTTCTTGTCGCGCGGCTTTTCGTCGCGGTTCTGGTTGCGGAAGCGATCCTCGTCGCGGTTCTTGTCGCGCTGCTGATCGGGCTTCGGGCGCTTCTGCTTGTTCTTGTTCGAGCCCTGGTTGGCCTGTTGTTGCTGCTGTTGTTGCCGTTCCTTCTCGCGCCGCTTGATCTCCTCGAGCAGCGTGTCGATGCGCTGGATGACCTGCGCCTCGCTCTTCTTCGCGTCGTTCAGCAGCTTCTCGATCTTCTCGACGACGCGCTGCGCACCCTTGCCGCGGTCGGAGCGGGCCTCGAGCAGCATCTTCTCGACCGACGCCATCTCGCGCGCGATCTCGCGGAGCATCTCGGCCGGATCGGGGCGCTTCGCCTCGGCGGGTTTCGGCGGCGTCTTGTCGTCCTGCGCCGCGCCGGTCTGAGGCGCGACGACGAACGCGAGGATCGCGGCGACGGCGGCCGCGCTCGGGAAGTGCAGTCGAATCATGTCGGCCGTCCTCTCTACTCGATGTTGATCGACTTCATGAACCGGCGCAACACCTCGCGCACCGAGCCCTGCTGGTGCGCGAGTCGCTGGATCAGGCTCTCGAGGTGTGGCGGTGTCTCGCTGCCGTCGGGCAACTCGGCGAGCGCCTTCGAGATCGCTTCGGTGCGATCGCGGATCTGCTCCTCGAAGCGCTTGAGCATGATCAGCTCCGCCGTGGTCGGAATCAAGCGCGATGCGCCCTGCGGCGGCTGCTGGCCGTCCCCGTTCTTCGGGTCGCCCTGGCGGTTCTCCCGCTCCTCGCGTCGGCGACGCGCTTCGGCCTCGAGCGCGGTGACCAGTTCCTCGAGGTTGCGCACGACGTCGGTCTGCAGCATCCGGGTCAGTCGGCCGAGGTCGGGCTTCGGACGCTTGCCGAACCGCTCGCGCAGACGCCCCATGTCCTCGTCGACGGACTGCAGCAGGAACAGGAAGATCGCGATGTTCTCCTCTTCGAGCTTCGCGATCACCTTCTCGACGACGCCCTTCACCTTGCCTTGGCGCGACGCGACGCGCGCGAACGCCTTGCGCACGGAGCGCGGAAGGCGGGAGCGCTCGGGGTCGATTCGCGCTTCGAGTTCGAGCGACGTCTCGTTGATCGCCTTCTGCTCCTTGACGACGTCCTTGAGCATCTGGCCGACGCGGAAGATCACCTCTTCCTGCGCCATCTGCATGTAGTCGCGCTCACGCTCGCGCGCTTCGCGCTCCGCCTGGTTGAGTGCGGCGACCGCCTCGCGCTGCTGTTCCTCGGCACGCTGGTAGTCGCCCTTGCGGAGGTTCTTCTCGGCGCGCTCCATGCTGTTCTTCGCGCGCTGCATCGAGTCGCGTTCGGACTGTTGTCCGCCGGCTTGCTTGCCACCGCGCGCATTCTGTTCCTGCTTGGCGGCGTCGTTCGCGATCGCCTCGGCGCGCTTCTTCAGGCGATCCTGCCACTCGGCGAGTCGCTTGCGCCGCGACTCTTCGGACTCCTCGCGCGGGGCGACGTGGTCGAGTGCCTTGCCCGCCTCGTCGAGCCGCTCGCTCGCGCGCTGCTGGGCGTCGCGCGCGGCATCGGTGTCGCCGCGGCGCATCGCATCCGACGCGCGCTGCATCTCGCGCGACGCACGGTCGACCGCGTCGGCTGCTTGGCGCTCGGCCGAGGAGCGCGGCTTCGACGCGCCGCGTTCGTCGGCGGACTTGCCGGCGAGGTCGCCGGCGAGCTTGTCGGCCTGCTTGCCGAGCGCGTCCTGTGCCTTCGCGGCGGCGGCGTTCGCGCGCGCGTTCTCGCGGCGTGCCTGGGCGGCCTCGGCGATCGCCTTCTCGGCGCGCGCGAGCGCCTCGGCGGCCTGCTGTGCGGCCGCTGCCGCGTCCTTCTCGCCGGAGCGCGCGGCGTCTTTCGCTTGCGATGCGGCCTTCTTCGCCTCGCTGCGTGCCGCGTCGTCCGAGCCCGTGTCGGCCGCGCGTGCTTCGGCCTTCGTGGCGCGCGCTTCTGCCGCCGCGGCGTCGGCCATCGCCTTGCCGGCGCGCTGCATCGCGTCGCGCGCCTGGTCGGCGGCGTCGGTGACGGGCTGGGGCGCGTTCGCGGTCTTCGCGTCGCGTTCGATCGCCGCCATCGCTTGGGCGAGCTTGTTCTGCTCGGCGGTGAGCGCCGCACGGTCACCGACCTCGCGCGCCTTCGTTTCGAGGACCGTCTTTGCGGCGTCGCGTGCCGCTTGTGCGGCGTCTTTCATCGCCTGGCGTGCGTCGGCGCGCTGCCCGCGGCCCTGGCTCGCGCGGGCGTCCTGTTCGAGTTGCTTGGCGCGCTCGAGGCTCGGCTGCGCCGGCTCGAACTCCGACGCGCGTCGCGTCAGACGATCGAGCGCGTCTTGCGCGCGCTTGCGCGCCGCGTCCGCCGCCTCGCGTTGTGCCTTCTCCCACGCCTTGGAGTCGGGGACCTTCGACGCGTTGTCGAGCGTCGCGGCGTACTCCTCGAGTGCGTCGGCGGCCGCCTTGCGGTCGGCTTCGGTTCGATCGGTCGACGCTTCGGAGCGCGCGCGCATCGACGACGCGAGCGACTGTTGCTCGGCGCGTGCGTCGGCGACCGCTTTCTCGAGCCGCTTCCACGCGTCGCGCTGCTCGTCCGTGCGGTCGTCGGTGCGCTTGGCGAGGTCGTCCTGCGCGTTCTTCAACTCGTCGAGCGCTGCGCGGCGGGCGGCGCGGTCGGCGGCCTGCTCTGCGTCGGACGCGTTCTTCGTCTCGTTGTGGAGATCGCGCTGCTCGTTGCGCAACTCGTTCATCGACTGGAGCGTGGCCTTCAGCGACTCGAGTTCCTTCTCGAGTTGCTCGAGGTTGCGCCGGTCGAGCAGGATCTGGAGGCTCTTCTGGAGATCGGCGAGGGCGGCCTTCTGGATCGCGCGCGCCTCGAAGAGCTGCTCGCCCTCGAGCTTGCGCTTGGCCGCCTCCATCTGCTCCTTCAGGCGCGTCTTGACGAGGTGGGCGTAGGCGCCGCGCAGCAGGTTCGATGCGTACTGCTGACCCTCGCGGTCGAGTCGGGCGGCGAGCCGGTCGAGCTTGTCCGAGAACGCTTGGAGGCGCTTGAGCGCGTTTTCCTGATCGCTGATCAGGTTCGCGAGCGACTTGTCCTGCTGGGCGGTGCCCAGCGGGGCCGCCGCCGCCCATGCGACGAGGGCGAAAACCCCCGCGATCGAACGACGTCGTCGGACCTGGGGGCGGTCGTCGCGGCTCGGCATGGCTGCCTCCTTCGGGCGTGTCGATTGGTTCCGGTCGGTCCGGAGCGCCGATCCCGGCGGACGCAGCGACTCCGTCGGGGGGACGCGCGTGCCGCCGATCGTGCGGCAGCCGATGCGTCTCGATCCGGGATCCGCCGGTGCGAGGACCTTCGCCTTCGTATTATCGCCCGGCTGGACGCGCGCGCTACCGTCCGGTTCCCGTGCCGCCCCGGTTCTTGATCAGGTCGATCGTCCGATTCTCGATGTCTTGCTGCAACTCGATCAGCTCTTTGTTGAGCTGAATCACCTCCTGGTAGTCCTCCCACTCCCGGAGCCCGTCGAGCAGCGCGACCAGAAGCGCCTCGCAGCGCCGCTGATGCCGGACAGCGTTATCCACTTCCGCCTGGAGGGCGGCGCGGTCGGTGCCGGCGCGCGCGGCGCTCATCGCGCGGCTCGCGGCGGGGGAGGCCTCGTCGGCGGCTTCGCCGGCGATCCCGACCATCTCGATCAGCTTCGTCAGCACGTCGGACTGCCCGATCGCGCCGCGTCGGTGCGCATCGAGGAGCGCGCGAAAGCGGAACGTCGCGTCGCCGGGGCGGGCCCGCATCGCGCCGACGAAGACGTCGATGATGCGGTCGGTCACCGGCGAGACCTCGAGGCGGTTGAACGCGTGGGCGTCGAGGTTCAGCCGGAGCTGCGTGGCGACGCCGCGCAGATCGGTCGTCAGGCGGGACTGTCGCCGCTCGACCGCGACGAGTTGGTTCGCCAACTCCGCGAGCGCGACCGGCGCCGAGCCGTCGCCGCTCGGCTGCCGCATCGACGTCGCGACGTCGGCCGCTTCGGCGAGCGTGCGTCGCTGGTAGGCGAGGGCGCGCTGCACGGCGCCCTTCACCTTGAGCTGGCTGTCGTTGATCCGTCGCTCGAGGTCCGCGTCGCGCAGGATCTCGATGCGGAGTTCCCGCGACCGGCCCGTGTTCGGGGCGTCGGCGGGGGCGTCACCACCGGTGCGGTGATTGTCTTTCGCCTCGACCAGCATGCGGACGACGTCGCCCGGCGCGGGGGCGCGGACGCCGGTGTCGTCGGGCACCTCGAGCGACTTCACCTCGAGCGTCTTGAGCGCGTGGAACGCCCGGTCGCCGAGCGGATCGCCGTCGTCGGAGCGCGCGATTCGCTCGTCGCGCGTGAACGGCAGTTCCGCGTCCTGCGAGGCGCCCTTGTCGCCCGCCTCGGCGCTCGGGCGCGGGCCGCGCAGCAGGCGCAGCCGCAAGTCCGCGACGCCGTAGTCGTCGCGCACGCTCGCGACCAGGGGGAGGTAGGCCTTCGTCGTCGCCGCGACGACGCCCTTCGGCGGGTAGGCGATCCGCACGGTCGGCGGCCCGTCGGGCACCGTGAGCACCCGGTAGCGCGCCCGGCCGTGGTTCGTCACGCGGCGCTCGCCGACGAGTTCGATCGAGTAGTCGAAGTCGCGCGTCGCGGCGACGACCGCGCGATAGTGCCCGTCGTCCGCACGTGCGAGCGGGATGTAGGTCGGTTCGCCGTCCCCGTCGCCGTCTCGTCCCGCCGCGATCGCGATGCGTCCGGACTGCACCGCGTTCGTCGCCCGGACGCGGAACTCGAGGGACGTGTCGAGCGGGACCTCGACGTCGCCGGTCGGAAACGTCTGCGGGTCGCGTCCGACGTAGCTCGGGAAGGTCGCGACGACGGCGAGTTCGGCGACGGCCGGCGCGTCGTGCACGCGCACGCGATACGTCGGCAGCCGATCGTCGTCGTCGCCGCCGGTCACGTGGAAGCGGAACGACGCGGTCAGTCGCTCGAAGGTCGTCGTGTAGCGCTGCGCTGCGACGCGCGGCATCGTCCGCGTGCCGCTGCGGGCGGCACCCGTGCCTTCGAAGTGCAGCGCGACTTCCTTCGGGTCGCCGCGGTCGGCGACGACGTTGACCGTGAAGTCGAGGCCCTTGGCGACGTGGAACACCGTCACGCCGTCCTCGTCGGTGACGTGGACCGCGCTGCCGTCCGGTGGCATCAGCACGCGCAGCTCGGTCGAGCGCGGCCACGACGCCGACGGGTCGAGCAACGCGAACCGACGGAACCAGATCCCGACGTGGCTGTCCGCGCTCGCCGCCCAGATGCCGATGCCGAGCACCGCGACGAGCGCCGCGGCGAGCCACGGGACCGCGCGCCGAATGCGGGCGACGCCGCGGAACGACACCGACTCGATGTCGCGCAGCGTCTCGTCGATCACGTGCTGCGCCATCGCCGGGCTCTCGGCGAGGTCGCCGCGGTCGAGGGCGGATTGGAAGTCGAGCGTGCTGCGGATCCGGTCGCGTAGCTCGGGGTGCAACGCTTCGACGCCGCTCGCGAGGTCGTCGTCGAGGTAGGTGCGGCGCAGCGGGCGGACGAGGACGCGTCGGATCGCGAAGACGACGGTCGCGATCGAGGCGACGACGAGCACCGCGCGCACGGCGAGCGGCAGGCGGAGCGAGCGGTCGAGCACGTAGGTCGCGAGCAGGACCGCGAGCGTGATCAACACGAGCCGGCCGATACCGGCGAGCCCCTGGATCCACTTGACCTTGCCGCGAAGCCGCCCGAGCTTCAGTTGCAATCGCGTCTGCATGCCATCCAAACCGCTGAGCAGGGTTCCCCCGAGCGCCCGATCCTACCCGATCGTGCGGCGTCGCGCTCCGGGATTTCGGCCCGGCCTACCGCTGGAAGATCGGCAGGTAGCGAAGCGGGATCTGAAGGATGATACACGCCGTGGCGGTTCCGAACACCGGTCCCGGTCCGACGTCGTTCGGCCACGAGCCGTCGGCCCGCTGGCGATCGAGCAACTCGTCGCGGACGTGAGGGTAGTAGTGCTCCCAGTGTTCGCCGCCGGCGATGAACATCGCCTGCACCGCGTAGTAGTGGCCGTAGTAGTAGAAGTAGTGGTTGCGGTAGGTCCTGCCGACGAACTCGAGGTTGCGCCGCAGATAGGCGAGGCCGCGTGCGACGTGCTCGTCGGAGTAGACGCCCGCGCCGTAGAGTGCCGTGATGCCGGCCGCGGTCAGCGGGAAGCTCGATCGGGTGATCGCCTTCGGCTGATACTTGAACGCGCCCTTCTCGGGGCCTTCGCGGATCGCGCTGTCCTTGATGTAGCGGATCGCGCGTTCGATCGTCGTCCGCGGGACGCGCAAGCCGACGTTGCGGGCCGCGCGGAGCGCCTGGACCTGACAGACCGTGATGCTCATGTCGGAGTCGGTCGCGAACGGGAGGTAGCGCCAGCTTCCGGCCTTGTTCTGACTCTTGACGACGAGATCGACCGCGTCTTGGAGCTTGCCGCGCAGGTGCGCCTCGCGCGTCATGCCGTAGATCTCGGCGAGACAGAGTGTCGCGAACGCGTGCGAGTACATCCGCGTGCCGTGCGACGTCGCGTAGCCGTCTTCGCTGTCGACGCAACGGAGCACGTAGCGCACGCCGCGTTCGAGCTCGTCACCGTAGGGGCCGCGCCCCGGGACGTGGCCGCCGGCCAAGAACGCGATCACCGCGAGGCTCGTCACGCCGACGTGCCCGCCGCCCGCGCGCGCCTGGTCCAGCGCGGTCGCGGTCGTCTCGTAGCGTTCGTTCAGCTTGAACCCGACGTCGGCCCGCCAACTCCCGTCGGCTGCCTGGGCGTCGCGCAGGTAGTCGAGGCCGCGCTGCGCGGCCCGTTCGGTCCGCTCGACGACCTCCCGTTGCGCGCCGACCTCCAGCGCCGCCACCGCCGCGATCGCCGCGACGAGTCCCCCGATCGACTTCCGCGTCATCCTCCCCCTCCGTTCCCCTTCTCTCTTCGACATTCCGCGCTCGCCGCTGCTGCGCCGCGGGGCCATCTCGGTCTCGGGACGAGAGCTTCGGAGGAGGTAGCCGGGCCCCGTTGGGTTTGGGTGCGTTTGGCGCGCGGATTGTGCACCACTCACGAGGCATGCTTGCGGGTCGCGGGCTCGTTCTGCACCAAGACGCATCGAAAGCGCCGCCAATGAACGGCATCGGGTGCAGAATCGCCGTGCCAAGCGCACGCATCGCGTGAATGGGTGCAGAACCGCTCCGCCAAACGCAGCGAACGAACGCGCGAGGCCGGCCACCTCCTCGGAGTGTCCCTCGCCGTCGGCGTCGGCCGCACCCCCGGGAGAGTTCTGAGCTCGAGGCCGAGGCTGCAGTCCAACGCGCATCTCGAGGTGAGCGGGCGTTCGCCGCCGCGAGCTAGCGGCGGCGGGTGCCGTAGAAGTCGATGCGGTGGGGCCAGACGATGAAGAAGCCTTCGTCTGTTTCGCGGATGCCGGTGGGGGGCGTGCGTTCGTCGATCTCCCAGCGGCGCTGTTCGCTCCCGTCGGCGGGATCGAGCAGCACGATGTGGGCGGTCGGCAGGTCCGGGTCGTCGATGACGGTCGTGTCGAAGCCGATCGCGAGCAGCCCGAAGCGCGTCTTGAGCAGGCGCGCCTTGTAAGTGCCGCGCTGGAAGACGTGATCCGCGGACCAGCGTCGCTTGCCGGCCGCGTCGATCGACAGCAGCGAGATCGTCCCGTCTTCGTCGCGCGTCTTCAGCACCCAGTAGGCGTCGGTGCCGAGGATGCCTTCGGTCTCGATCGTCGTGTCGGCGTTGAAGTCGCGGGTCCAGGTCAGCGCCTGTCGGTCGGCGTCGAAGCACGCGATGCGCTGGTGGCTCCGCGCGTCGGAGCCCTCGAGTTCCACGACCGACACGACGAGGGCGCCGGGGCCGCCGGTCGCGATCGCGTCGACCGTCGCGCCTTCGAGTTCACCGCGCCACGCCGGGTCGGCGCGGCCGGCGACGAGCAGCTCGAGCTCGCGCGAACCGTCCGGCGCGACGAGCAGCCCGGTGTCGCGCACGCCGGCCGGGTCGACCCGCAGGAACGGGCCGGCCGACGCGAGCGTGCGGCGCGCGTCGACCTCTCCGGTGAGCACGTCGATCGCGTAGACCGTCGCGGGGCGCTGGCGTGTCGTGATCACGACGTGGCGCCCGCGCCGAAGCGGCTGCGCCGGCAGCGCTCCGTCCAGCGTGTGCGCCCACGCCGTCGCGCCGCTCGCGACCTCGATCGCCTCGACCGCGGAGCCGAGCCCCGGCTCGATGTGCCGCGGCGTCGTCGTCACGATCACGGTGCCGTCGCCGCGCGCGATTCCCGCGACCGAATGGCGTTCCCACGCGCGCTGCCACCGGAGCTGGCCGTTCGTGCGATCCACCGCGACCAGGTGCGACTCGAACGGCACGACGAGCACGTCGTCGATCCGGATCGCGGCGAGGCTCGACTCGCGCGCGTCGTCGGGCACCGGTAGCGACCAGCGCGGGTCGGCGCGGCCGGCGGCGAACGCGAGCACGCGGCGCGTTCCGGTGTCGGCGGCGCGTTCGTGGACGAGCAGCATCGACGACGGGTCGTTGTCGACCGCGATCGCCGCGACGGCGGTCCGGCTCGGGAACGACCGACGCCACGTCGCGTCGGACGGGCGGGCGCCGGCGAGCAGCGACGGCTTGCGCACGCGCTCGGCGAGTGCGCGCCGCGTGGCTTCGGCCCACGCGTGGGCACGCACCGCGCCGCCCGGCGTCAGCACGTCACGATCCGGCCCCGCCTCGACGCGCGCGATCAGCGCACCGGCCGGGCCGTCGAAGCCGAGCGCGACGTATGCGCTCGCGAGATCGACGGTCGCCTGCGTCTTGTCGGCCGGGGCGATCGCGGCGCGGTTCGCGAACAGTCGCCGGATCACGTGGATCGCGTCGGTCGGTCGTCCGTCGGCGATCGCCTCACGGCCGAGCGCGAGGCACGCCTCGGTGTAGCGGCGCGCGTTCGGCAGGCCGATCAGCACCTCGCGCAGCGCATCGGTGCCGCCGCGTTCGATCAGTGCGTCGGCGCGTGCGTCGAAGCGCGCGTAGACCGCGCGGCCGTGCCGGGCGATCAGCGCGCCGATACGCTCCACCGCGTAGTCGCGCGCGTCGATCGGCGCGCCCGCCTCGATCCGAATGCCGGAGTAGCGCTTGAGCACGTTCTGCAGCGCACCGACCGCGTCCGCGGGGCGACCGTCGCTCTCGTGCAGCGCCGCGGCTTCGAGCTCGGCCCACAGGCCGACCGGAATCGTGCCCCAGTCCGCGAACGTGTGGGCTCTTGCCGGGAACGTCTCGGCGATCGTGCGGTAGAGCGCGAGGAGCCCCGGGCGATCGTCGTAGGCACTGAGCAGCGCGCGCTTGCCGAGCAGGGCGTCCAGGTGGAACGGATGGCCGCGCGCCGCCGCGACCGCCTCGTCGCACCATGCCCGTGCTCGGTCGGCGTCGCCGGCGCGCATCGCCGACTCCGCGCGCTGCCGCAGCGCGTCGAATCGCCCGCGCTCGGCGACCTCGCGCAGCGCCGACTCGTGCGGCCCGGTCGCGGTGGCGAGCGATCGCGCGACGTGCTCGAACGATTTCAACCCCGCTTCGACGTCGCCGATCCGCATCAACGTGCGCGCGAGCGCGACCCGCGTCGCCGCATCGTCGCCGTCGCGCAGGGTTCGCTGGAGTCGGTCGATGCGCACCGCCGGGTCGTAGAACACCGTCAGCGCGACCGACTTGTCGTCGCGGATCGGCCCGGTCGTGATCAGCGTGTCGCCGCTGGCGACCGTCACCGAACCGCGCGAGTCCTCGGCGCGGCGCCAGCGCGTCGGCGAGTCGCCCCGCGCGTGGCCGGTCTGCGGATCGAGCACGTGCAGCGAGCGGTTCGTCGACACGAGCACGTCGTCGCCGACGATCGCGCCGCGCCACCCGGTCTCGTCGCGCCCGAACGTGCGCGGCGTCCACGTCTCGACGCCGGTGCGGACGTCGATGCCGACGATGCCGTCGCCGCTCAGCACGGCGGTCGAGCGATGCGTGCCGAGCAGGAACTCGAAGTCGATCGATCCGGCCGAGCGCGGCTTCTTCCACAGCAGTCGGCCGTCCTCTGCACGGAAGCCGACCGCCGCATCGCAGTCGATCGGGGTCGTCACGAGCACGCCGTCGGCGAGCGCCGGTTCGCACAGCCGCCACGACGGCGTCTCGGGCGAGTCGATGATGAAGCCGCCGCCGCGCGAGTCGCGCGCGATCGTCGGGTAGGTCGACAGCCAACGGACGCGGCCGAGGCGCGCGTCGACCGCCGCGACGACGCCGAGGTTCGACGTGAAGTAGACGACGCCGTCGCGCACGAGCGGCACGCCGAGCACCGGCTCCTGCGTCGGGCGACCGAACATGTTGAGCGCGCCCTGTCCGGTGCAGATCAGCGTTCGCCACCGCAGCGCGCCGGTCTCCGCGTCGACCGCGGTCAGGTAGGCGTAGACCTTGCCCTGGAAGTAGCTCATCGCGCTCAGCACGGTGCCCTCCCAGAGCACCGGCGGCGACGAGACGCTCGTGCGCGCGAGGAACTCGCGGTCGTCGAGCGGGATGTCGTCGGGAATCGCCCCGGGTGCGTGCGACCAGCGCACCGATCCGTCGTCGGTGTCGAGCGCGACGAGGCGGCGCACCGGCATGCGCTTCTTGATGATCACGGTCTGGTGGTGGTGCGACAGCGAGCCGGTGTCGGTCTCGAGGTTGCAGATGTAGAGGCCGCCGTGCACCGCGCCGGTGTAGACGACGCGCGCGCTCGGTCGGTCGACCGACTGGATCATGCCGCCGCGGTGGTGCCAGCGTTCGCTGCCGTCGCTCGTGTCGAACGCCCACGCGTCGAGGCCGTTTTGGACGAAGAGCGTGTCGCCGTCGACGGTCGGCTCGATCGGCGCGACGTCGAGGTAGTGGGCGATCGTGTCGAGCGCGAACGACACCGGGATCAGCGTGCTCCACGCGCGCGGCGGCGGCTCGGTGAACGGCGTCGCGGTTCCGGCGGCGTCGGCCGTGCGATCGATCGGCGCCCAGCGGGCGATCGCCGCCGCGATCGTGAGCGGCGCGCCGTGCACGTCGATCGTGTCGCTCCCGGTCAACTCGCGAAGCCGCGCCCCGGTCGCGGTGGCCTCGCTCTGTCGGCCGGCTTGGGCGAGCGCGTAGGTCGCACGCGTGAGTGCCCGAGCGCGCGTCTCCTTCGGCGCGCCGTCGTCGCGGGTGCGCGCCGCGAGCGCCAAGTAGTAGTCGGCCGCGGCCGACGGTTCGCCGTGCTCGAGGTAGACGTCGGCGACGGTCTCGATCGCGCGCGCGCCGGCGGTCGTGAAGCGGTAGCGGCGCACGACGTCGACCAGCTCGGGCAGGCGGCGGGTCGTGAGCGCGCGTTCGAGCATGCGCTCGGCGTGGCCGTCGTAGATCTCTCGGTAGAGCGCGAGGCCCTCGGGCGGCAGCGTCCCGAGCAGTCGCTCGACCTCGCGGCCGTAGCCGTGGTAGCGGCTCTCGTCGCCGTCGTCCACCGGGACGTGCAGCACCTTGTTCGGGTAGTGGTCGAGCAGGCGCTGCAGCAGCGGGAGCGCGGTCGCGAACCGGCCGGCGGCGAACGCCCGGAGCGCCTCGTCGTAGGCGTCGAGTGCGGTGCGGTTGTCCGGCACCGCGAACGACCGGAAGAGCTGGCGCTTGGTCTCCTCGGAGTCCTCCGGCGTGCGCGGCTCGGGCTCCTGCGCGGCGCACGGGTTCGCGACGAGCGGGAGCAACGCCGCGAGCAGCCCGAGGCAGGCGTTCCGCAGTCGTCGGTTCCGGTTCGACACAGGCATGCGCGCGTCAATCCTCCCAGTGCGACCTCGATGCACCCGAATACACGAGGATACCCGATTTCACATCGGAATCTGTCCCTCAGCGCTGACAGATTTCCGTTTGAAGCCCTTCAAACGCGATTGTGTCAGCGTTGGGGGACAATTCGGCGGGTCAAGGTGCGATCGTGAAGGATGCGGTGTTGGAGATGGACGCGATGCCGGAGGGGGCGTTCGGTGCGAACGTGACGAAGGCGGTGTGGATCGCGACCCCGGTGAGGGCCGCGATCGGTGGTACAACGATCGCTGCGGTCGCGCGGCCGTCGGCGCCGATCGTGCCTCGGTAGCCGGCGAAGACCTGCGGTGCGAGCGTGCTGAGCGACAGCGCCAGCAACGGGTCGATCGCGAGGCCGATCGAGCGCGTGTCGATCGCGATCGGGCCCGTGCCGAACGACGAGCCGATGCCGTATGCGCGGTTGGCGTCGGCGGAGGCGATCAGGGTGAGGTTGGCGGTTTCGCCGGGGCGAGGGGCGCGGTCGAGTTCCAAGCGCGTCACGTCGAGTTTCGCGACGAACGTGTCTTGGTTCATCAGGACCGTCTCGTTGTAGGTCAGGTCCGGGCCGACCTTGACCGGGAACGTCGCCTCTTTCGACTGCGTGTTGCCGGCGACGTAGATCGCTCCGGTCGGGCCGAGCGCGATGGCCTCGATCACGTCGAGTTGATCCCCGCCGAGGTAGCCGCAGAACGCGAGTCCGGTCCCGTCCGGACGCACCTTGGCGATGAAGCCGTCGGAAGCGCCGTTGTGTGTTGGGTCGGGGCCGTCTCGCACCGGAAAGGTCGTCTGGTCGGACCCGGTCCAACCAGCGACGTAGGCCGCACCGTCGGCATCGACCGCGATCGCTTCGCCGGCCTCGCCGTACTGTCCGGCGATGAAGCCACAGTAGTCCAGCGCCGCGCCGGTGGCATTCACCTTCGCGACGAAGATCTCGGCGGCGCCTACAGGGCTCAGGCTCGGGCCCACCTTGAGCGGCAGCGTCGCCGGGGGGGAGAGCGTCCAGCCGGTCACGTACGCGTTGCCGGTGGAGTCGACTGCGATCGCGTTGCCGTTATCTACCCACGAGCCGCCGATGTATCCACAGTAGTGCAGCGAACTCCCCGTGCGATCCACCTTGCAGACGAAGACGTCGAACGAGAGCCCGCAGTTGTCGTTGAACGTGAGGTCGGGTCCCACGGTGACCGGGAAGGTCTGCTCGTCGCTGCATGTGACGCCGACAACGTAGGCATTGCCAGCGCGGTCGAGGGCAATGCCGGTCGGGTTCTCGGTCCACTGCCCTCCGACGAAGCCACAATAGTCAAGACCGGTCCCTTGAGCGTTGACTCGTGCGACAAACACATCGGGCAATTGTGGGCTGCTGTGCGTCAGGCCTGGACCGATACGCACCGGAAATGTGCTCTCATCAGCGACCGTTGAACCGCAAAGAACCGCGCGTCCTGTCCCATCGACGGCCACGGCCGCGGCGTTCGTCTTCCCCGTGCCGCCGATGACACCGCTGTATATCAAGTCGCTGCCGTCGACTGCTACCTTGGCTACGAATGCGCCGGATGCAGCGTTTGCTGGCCCCTGCTTCCGCGGAAATCCGATGCCAATTGTGGGGCCGACGACATAGGCTGCGCCCGCAGCATCGACTGCGATGCCAGCGCCTTCATCGTGACCTGGACCGCCGATGTAGCCGGCGTAAACCAGCGAAGTCCCGGTCGCGTTGACCTTGCAAACGAAGACGTCGCCACTGCTCGAGTAGTTCGCGCCGGGCCCGACCCGAACCGGGAACGTCCGCTCAGAACTACCGGTGATGCCGGTGATGTATGCGTTGCCGAACTGGTCCACCGCAATCGCTGCGGTACTGTCCCAGTCCTCTCCGCCGACGTATCCGCAGTAGACGATCATGACCGGGTCGATCACCAGGGAACGCTGGCGATCATAGGCCCCGACGGCGAAGCCGTAGGTGATCGCTCCGCCCGAGCGCTTGATCAGCTCGTATCGTGACACGACGTCGGATCGGCGGTCGCCGACGTGCTGGTACGAGACCGGTGGCGGGTCGATGAGCTTGCCGGCCCCAGTCACGACGCACAGCGCTCCGGTATCCATCTCGACGCGGTCGGCGCCGCGGTAGCGCAAACGGATCCGCGCCGGATCCGCGCCCGGTCGGACAACGAACGCGTACTTGAGTCGATCCACGTGGCCGGAGTACTCGAGGTCGATCCCGGGCCACAGGTCGCGGTAGACGATCTTGCGCACCGTCGGAAGCGCTCGCTTCCACTGCGCGGGGTCGTCGCCGATGAAGTAGCTGACGGTCGCCGCCTGCGGCTCCTCGCCCGTCACCACGACTCCTGCGTTCGCGTCGACGAAGTCGAGTTTGACAACCGCCTCGCGATCCCCTTCGCGAAGGCGGATCGTCAACCCGGACTTCGTGAACCACAGCGTCCGCGTCGCACCTTGCACCGAGTAAGCGACCTCGCCCGGCCACTGCCCTCGGTTCTCGACGAAGTAGACCGGCAGCTTCCCAATCGCCTCGGGCACCGATTGGGCGCTGAGTGAGATGGCCGTGGCTGCAATGGTGAGGGCGAGGGCGGTTCGAAAGACTCGCATCTCGACCCTCCTGAACGGACCACTCGACGAACGTACCTTGGATCGTCAGTCTCCGGGAGGAGGCGACGAACTGTCAAGCGGGATGTGAAGGCTACTGCAGGCGGAAGCGGCGGCGGACGATCCACTCGACGGCGAGGAGGGCGGTGATCAGGACGAGGAGCCACCAGCGGTCCCAGAGGTCGCGGCTCTTGGTCTCGTCGGGGATCTGTTGCGGTTCGCTGTCGAGGCGCTCGTCGATCGCGTCGGCGAGGTCGTGCAGCAGCAGGTAGTGGCTCGCGTCGCCGGCGACGCTCGCGAGTTGCTGCATCAGCGGCGCGTTGGTCGACGGCTCGGCCTTCTCGACCGGCGTGATGTCGACGTCGAACGAGTACTCGTCGGCGCGATCGTCGCGTTCGCCGCTCTCGGTGATCCACATCGTGTGGCGGCCGCGGTCGGTCGCGGCGATCACGGTCTCGTATTCGCCGTCCTTGACCTTCGTCAGTTCGAGGCGCTTCGGGCGCGTCGCGCGCGGCGGCTGCCAGTAGACCGTCTGGCGCTCGGCCTTCGCGGGGTTGAAGTCGGCGTCGCGCACCGCGGCGCTGACGCGGATCGTGTCGCCCACGTCGTAGGTCTGCTTGTCGGTGAACAGGTCGTAGCGGCGGTTGCCGCTGTAGAGCTTGCTCGTCGCGAGGTAGCGGATCGCCTGGCTGTAGAGCTGGTAGAAGTAGCGGTCGCCGTAAAAGCGGCGCCACCGCCACAGGCTGTCGATGCCGAGGAACATCGTCCGGCCGTCGCCGAAGAACTGCGTCACGAGCAGCGGCACCGGCCCGAAGCGGTTGCGCGCGGTCGGGTGGGTGAGGAGCACGCGCGCACCCGGCTTCGCGCGCTCCACGGGCGCATACCAGAACAGCGGCGGGAAGCCGTCGGTCGGGTCTTCCCAGAGCCGCTGGTTCTGCGCGAAGTCCTTCGAGAACAACAGCAGCGGGTCGTCGAGGCCGAGCGCGGTACGCCGCGGTCGGAACGGCCGCTCGAAGTCGGTGCCGAACGCGCCGCGGCTGCCCGGCACGACCGGCAGCACCTTCTCCAGCGGCGTCGACACGAACGCGTGCGGGTTGTGCGCTTCGCTCGCGAGGAACAGCAGCCCGCCGCGTGTGTCGGCGACGAAGCGCTCGATCAGCTTCAGCCGATCGGTGACCTCCTCGGGCGTGTCGGCGAGTGCGTCGGGGTCGATGTCGCCGAGCACGATCACGTGGTAGTCGAACAGTTCCTTCGGCTCGCTCGGGAAGACGAACACCGGGTCGAGGTCGGGGGAGGCCTCCTGCACGAAGTCGCGCTCGGCGCTGAGCAGCATGATGCGCACCGCGAAGTTCTCGTCGTCGCGGACGAGCGCGTTCTTCAGGAACCGATACTCCCAGCGCGGGGAGCCCTCGACGTAGAGCACCTTGATGCGCTTCTTCGTCACGCGCACCGCGACCGACTGCTCGTTGTTCTCCTTGTTCGTCTCCTCGGGGGCGGGCGGCACCCGCACCGTGAACGTGCGGCGACCGTCGTGCTCGGCGCGGACGAACACGACCTCCTTGTGCGTCGCGCCGGCGCCGTCGATCGAGATCGTCTGGCTCGTGACGCGGTCGCCCTCCTCGAGGATCTCGATCTCCAGCGGCAGCGCGCCCGGGCCGAACCCCGACGCGTTGACCTCGATCGTGAACGGGATCTGGTCGCCGACGAGGAACTCCTGGCCGGTCTTCGGCTTCAGGATCCGCACCTCGATCTCGCGCCGCGGCGTCGGATCGCCGACCGCGACGGACAACAGCGGCGCGGTGAGCTGCTGCATCTCGGAGAGGCGGCGCACCGCCCGCACCGGGTCGGCGCCTTCGTTGGAACGCCCGTCGGACAGGACGACGACCCCGGCGGCCGGCGTGCCGATCAACTCGCCGTAGACCGTGTCGATCGCCTGGCCGAGGCGCGTGCTCGCGCCGCGCCCGCCGAGGTCGCCGAGCGCGACGTTGCGGCGCACCGCGGTGTCGAAGCCGTAGACGCGCGTGTCGAACGACTCGCGCAGTCGCTCGATCAGCGGCGTCTCGCCGTGTTCGAGCACCGCGCGCACGAGTTCGGTGCGGCTCTTCGCGGCGACTTCGTCGGGCTGGAGGCCGGTCGTCTCGGCGAGCCGTGCGCGCTCGTCGCCGTCGGCGTAGGGGTCGTTCTCCTGCATGCTCGCCGAGTCGTCGACGAGCAGCACGAGGCGCGGCTTGATCACGCGCACGACCGTGCTGACGAGCACCGGCTGAAACAGGATCGCGACGAGCGTGAGCAGCGTGCACGCGCGCAGCGCGCCGAGCACCGCCCGCACGCGCGGCGTCGACCGGCCGCGCTCGCGCCGGTAGACCGACCACACGGCGAACGCGATCGCCGGGATGATCACGAGCACGACCACCCACGCGTCGGGTGCCGACAGGAAGCGCAGGTCGTCGCGCGTCTCGGTGACGATGTCCGTGGCCGGTGCGGCCTGCGCGAACGCCGAGAACAGGTGGGCGAGCGCGTCCATCGTCACGCCTTCCTCGCGCCGGTGCGCTGCGCGAACCACGACTCGGCGAGCAGGAACGCGATCACCGCGCCGACGAGGAACTTCCACACCTCGCCGCCGCGCGCGTCGGGCCCGGCCGCGACCTCGATCGAGTCGGGCTCGAGCACCTCGAACTTCTGCCCCGGGAGCACGTCCACGCGCAGATCGGAGACGCGGTAGCGGCGCAGGTCACTCTCGATCGCGTCGGGATTGACGGCGATCAGCTCGGTCTCGCCGCCCGCCTTCGCCGGCCGGAGACGGTAGACGCCACGCTCGAGCAACGGCTCGCTCTCGAGGCGGTAGCGCGTCGTGCCCGTGTCGCCGGAGCCGGGCACCTCGGCCGGCTGGCGGGTGGACGGCTCGCCGTCGGGCGACGTCAGCTCGAACGGCGTCGGCTCGCTGAGCAGCCGCCGCACCCGGTCGCCGATCGTCAGGTTCAGCGGATCGCGCACCGGCGTGAGCGCGCGACTCGCGAGCGCGTGCACGAGCGGCAGGAAGATCGGCGTGTCCGGCAGGTTCGTCCAGCTCGTGTCGGCGGTCGTCATCACCATCAGCACGCGCCCGGCGCCGACGATGCGCTCCGCGATCGCGGGCGACTGCGCGTCGTCGTCGAAGCGCGCGAGCACCGAGATCGCGCCGGCGTCGTCGTCGACGGGCTTGGACGGCGCGAAGCGACCGACCCGCACCTGCTCGACGAGCGACGTCATGACCTCGTTCGCCGAGAACGAACGCGTCGCCGGGTGCGTCGTGTCGAAGCGGATTCGACGCGGCGTCGCGCCCGCCTCGTTCCACGCGGCATCGCCGGTCGCCTCGGCCGGCACCACGGGCGCGAGCCCGCGGCGGACGAAGCGGTCCCGGAACGCGGCCGGGTCGTCGAGGTTGGCACCCCACGTGATCACGAGGCCGCCGCCGGCACGCACGAACGCGGCGAGCTCATCGAGCTCCGAGTCGCCCGGTGCCGCGACGTTCGCGAGCACGACCAGGTCGTAGCGGTCGAGGTCGACGCGCGGCCACTCGTGCCACGGGATCACCTCGGGCGCGAACGGCCCCTGCTCGTCCCCGTCGGACGCGAACGGGTTCAGCGCCGTCGCGAGGTAGTCGGTCGCGTTCGTGAACGCGTCGGTGTTCTGCGGTGCGCCGTCGACGAGCAGTGCCCGGATGCGCTTGCGCACGGTCAACACGAGGTCGCGTCGGTCGTCGATCCGGAACGCGTCCGGCGGATCGAGCTCGGCGCGGATCCGGAGCGCACCCTCGCGCTCGAACCGACGGTGGCGGAACAGGAACGTCGCTTCCTCGCCCGGCTCGATCTCCTGCGGCGCGGCGAAACCCCGTGGCGTCTCGTCCTCGTCGAGGAAGAAGCGCACGCCCACGCGCGCCGTGTTCGACCCGAAGTTGCGCACCCGTGCGACGATCGCGGTCGATTCGGCGGTCGTGATCACGCGCGGCGGCGTCTCGAGCGCGGTGATGCCGCAGTTCTCCGGGTGCGTCGCCGGCGCGCCGACGTCGATCACGACGACGCGCGTGTTCGCGTCCTGCAACAGCCGCGCCATCGCGGTGCGCACCGCGTCGCTGACCTCGCCGTCCACCTCGAAGCCGCTGCGCTGCAGGTCGGAGATCCAGTAGACGACGCGGCCGGTCGCGTGCGACGCGAGCTTCACGCGGGCGCGTTCGAGCGCGTCGGCGAACGACGTCGCGCGCGCGGTCGGCACGACGAGCGTCTCCAGGTGGCGGCGCATCGCCTCGGGGTCGACGTAGCCGCCGGGGCCGCGCGTTCGCGTGTCGGCCGGCGACGCGTGCGCGATGATCTCGACGGTGTCGCCCGCACTCGCGTCGAGCGACTCGATCAGCTTGCGCGCGGCGGTCTTCGCCTCGTCCAGCGGCTTGCCGACACCGCCGGTGTCGAGGCTCATGCTGCCCGACACGTCGACGATGATCACCGCGTGGGTGGGGGAGTGCGCGAGACCGGCGACCGGGTTCGTCGACTGCAGCAGCGGGCGTGCCGCGGCGAACACGAGCAGTGCGACCGCGGCGACGCGCAGCAGCAGCAACAACAGGTTCTCGAGCTGGATGCGCCGCTTCGTGCGCTTGTGTGCGCGCTCGAGGAACTGCATCGCGGCCCACTCGACGCGACGCGTGCGGCGCCGGAACAAGAGGTGGATCACGATCGGCACTGCCGCGAGCGACAGCCAGCCGAGCAGTCCCGGGTTCAGGAACGCGTTGGCGAGCACCATCGCTCAGCGCCTCCCGCCGGTGCGTGCGGCGAGGTAGCTCGAGAGCGCGACCGCGAGCGGCTCCCCGGTGTCGAGCAGCCGATAGTCGACGCCCGTCGCGAGGCAGCCCTTCTTCAGCGCATTCAAGTAGTCGCGCAGCTCTTCGAGGTAGGCGGCGCGCAGGCTCCGCGGGTCGGCCACGAGGTGGTCGGGCGTCTCGAGCCCTTCGAAGCGCGTCATCCGGTCGTACGGAAACTCGAGTTCGGCGCGGTCGAGCACGTGCAGCACGATCACGTCGTGGCTCTTGTGGCGCAGGTGGCTCAGGCCGTGCAACACGCGCGTCGGATCGTCCAGCAGATCGGAGATCACGATCACGAGGCCGCGTCGCTTCAAGCGCTCCGCGAGGTGGTGCAGCGTCGCGCCGATGTCGGTGCGCTCGCGCACGGTCGGCTGCGCGATCCGCTCGACGCAGTTGCGGAAGTGCGCCGGGTGCGTCTTCGGCTGCAGCGTCTCGTAGACCGAGTCGCCGAACATCGCGAGCCCGGCCGCGTCGCGCTGGTGCAGCACGAGGTAGATCAGGCTCGCGGCGGCGAGCCCCGCGTATTCGAGCTTGCTCGGTCCGTCGGATTGGAACGTCATCGACTTCGACGTGTCGAGCACGACGTGCGCGATGAGGTTCGTCTCCTCCTCGTACTGCTTGACGTAGTAGCGATCGGAGCGGCTGAAGACCTTCCAGTCCACGTGGCGGAGGTCGTCGCCGGGCACGTATTCGCGGTGCTCGGCGAACTCGACCGAGAAGCCCTTGTACGGGCTCTTGTGCATCCCCGCCATGTAGCCTTCGACGATGTCGCGCGCGCGCACTTCGAGATAGCGCAGGCGATCGATCGTCGCGAGGTCGAGATAGGGGTCGACCGGGCTCGCCGGCCGGGTCGTCGCGTCGTCGCTCACGCGCTGCCTTCCACGGCGTCCGGCAGCCGCTCGCGCAGCCCGGCCTCGTCGTTGGAGCGCACCGCGCCGATCAGCTTGTCCACGATGCCGTCGGACGTCACGCCCTCGGCCTCGGCGCTGAACGTCGTGACGATGCGGTGGCGGAGCACCGCGTGGGCGACCGCGTCGATGTCCTCGGTGATCACGTGGAAGCGGCCCTGCAGCAGCGCCCGCGCCTTCGCGCCGAGGATCAGGTATTGCGTCGCGCGCGGCCCGGCACCCCACGCCACCCACTCCTTGACGAAGTCGGGCGCCTCTTCGGTGCTGACGCGCGTCATCCGCGTGAGCCGCATCGCGTACTTGATGATCGGCTCGGCGACCGGCACGCGGCGCACGACCGACTGCAGCTCGAGGATCTCGGGCCCGCTGATGACCGGCTTGACGTCGGAGGCGGTGTCCGACGTCGTCGCCTGCATGATCGCCATCTCTTCGTCTTCGGTCGGGTAGTCGACGCGGATCTCGAACATGAAGCGGTCGAGCTGCGCCTCGGGCAGTGGGTAGGTGCCCTCCTGCTCGATCGGGTTCTGCGTCGCGAGCACGAAGAACGGCGGCTCGAGCAGGTGCTTCTCGCCGCCGGCGGTGACCTGGTGCTCCTGCATCGCCTCGAGCAGCGCGGCCTGCGTCTTCGGCGGCGTGCGGTTGATCTCGTCGGCGAGGATCACGTTCGCGAAGATCGGCCCGCGGAGGAACTTGAACGCGCGCTCGCCGCTCGTCTTGTCCTCCTGGATGACCTCGGTGCCGGTGATGTCCGACGGCATCAGGTCGGGCGTGAACTGGATGCGCGAGAACGGCAGGTTCATCGTGCGCGCGAGCGTCGACACGAGCAGCGTCTTCGCGAGCCCCGGCACGCCGATCAGCAGGCAGTGGCCGCGCGAGAAGATCGCGATCAGGAGCTGCTCGATCACCGCGTCCTGGCCGATGATCACCTGGCCCAGTTCGCGCCGGATTTCGCCGGTCGCGTGCTGGATCTTCTCGACGGCCTTCAGGTCGTCGGCGTGCGCCTCGGTCATCGATCGCTCCTCGATTGCGGCAGCCGGGCGCTCTCGTCGCGCTCCCGGGGCCTGGGGAATCCAACGGTCGTTGTGATCTTACGGTTCCGAACCGTCCTTGGCTGCCCCCTTCTCGGAGGCGGCGCCGACGTTCGTGCGCCAGACGCAGACGCTGCCGGGGAGCACGCTCGCGAACCCGTCGGGTGTCGGGATCAGATTGCCGAAGCCGTCGTCCGGCGGCTCGGGCGAGCGGTCCGACGGGTCCCGCGCGGGGCGTGCGAGCGCCTCCTTCATCTCGGGCGTGAGCGCGAGGCGGTGGCGGGTGCGACCGTCGGCGAGATCGAGGACCCAGACGTGCAAATTCGTCGGCACGAGGACGACGTCGCCGCAGACGAGTGCACGGCCGGTGAAGTACTCGACGGGATCGTCGTCGGGGCGGGGGACGTTGGGCACCTCGAACACCCACGCCTGTTCGGTGCGCGCGTCGCGCGTATTGAGCGCGATCATCCGGAAGACGTGGCCGTTGGCGGTCCAGCGCCGCTCCGCGAGGAGCAGCCGCTCGTCGGCGACCCCGACGAGGTAGAGGAACTCGGCATCGACGCGCGTCTTCGGCACGCGCATCGCCGAGACGAGGCCGGTCGAGACGTCGGGGCGGCGATGGAGCATGTGCAACGCGTCGGAATCGCGGGGCGTCGTCGTCACGAAGCCGTCGTCCACGACGATCGCGGTGTCCTGCCACGGCAGCGGCCGGACCGCCGGCCACAGGCTCGGCTTCTGCGGGCGCGAGCGACGCGGGTAGCGGTGCAGCCACATCAGCTCGCCGTCGCCGCGCGCGACCGCGGCGATCACGCCGAGGTTCGTCGACACGTAGAGGGTCCCCGAGCGCTCGGCGATCAGGATCTCGCCGGCGACCGGATCGGCCGTCCAGTCGTCGCCGATCATGCGCTGGAAGTTCGGGTCCTCGCGCTTTCCGGCGCCGGCGCACAGGAAGCGCCGCCACCGGAGCGAGCCGTCCTCGGCGTCGAACGCGAACAGGTAGACGCGATCGTCGGTCGTGCGGACCGTGCCGGCGACGTAGACCGTGCCGCCGATCACGACCGGGCTGCCGGTCAGAAACGCGTCGCGGAGCAGCGGTTCGGGGTCGTTCTCGCCGCCGCGGCTCCACCGCAGCCGGAACGCGCCGGCGGTCGGCGTCGTGTCGTAGGCGAGTACGATTCGCGCGGTCGCCTGGCCGGTGTGGTCGGGGTTCTCTTCGCGCAGAAGGTAGAGCGCGTCGCCGTCGGTCGTCAGCTGGCGGAACAGGTAGGGCAGGTCGGCGCGATCGTCCGGCAGGAGCTCCCGGATCTCGAGCGTGCCGATGCGCTCGCCGTCCGCGAGCCGGTAGCCGCTCAGGATGCGGCCGTTGTACCAGTAGATCACGCCGTCGTGGATCACCGCGTGCGGCGGCTGGATCGACGACCACTTTCGCTCGCGGGGCGGCGGCTCGTTGATCCGGTCGGTCGAGGACATGCCCTCGTGGACGTCGCGTTCGATCCACGCGAACGACGGGGGGGTGTTCGCGAAGCGGGGGCGCCGCGCGCGTGTGAAGTCGCCGCCGAACGTGGCCCACTCGAACGACCGTGCCGGCGTCGCGGCGTCGAGGCGGGCGAAGTAGGCGTCGAGCGAGAGGCGCTCGTCGCCGATCGGCACCGCGCCGAGGGCGGCGCCGGCCTTCGTGAGCGCCGCGGCGATCGTGCGCACCCGGGCGGCCGATGCGCGATCGCGGCTTCGGTGGGCCGCGCCGGCCCACTTCGCGAGGACGCGCGCCCACGGCAGTTTCGCGTAGCGCGTCGTGGAATACGCGTCGGCGTAGCGCTCGAAGCAGCCCACGGCGTGGCCGTCGTCGCCGATCTCGATCGCCTGGTCGGCGAGCCGTTCGAGGGCGAGCGCGGCCGCGTCGGTGCACGTGTATTCGGAGAAGCAGCGCCACAGCGCCGCGGTGTCGCCGGTCGCTTCGGCGCGCCGGAGCACCGCATTCGCGGCGTTCGTGCGCGCCGCGCGTGCCCGGGCGACCGTCTCTTCCGGCAGCTCCGCGAACAGGCGGCGCGCGTGGCGTCGCACGCCGATGTGCAACTCCCGGCCGGTCGCGACGACGTCGTCGCGCGCATCGACGAGCAGTTCGAGCAGCGCGTCGGCGGCCCGCTCGACGTCGTCGTTCGCGAGCGCTTCCTCCGCGGTGCGCAGCAGCGTCCGGATCGACTCGCGGTCGTCGAGCACGAACGCGAACTGGCCCGTCTGCCCGGTCGGTCCGGGCTGGGCGTTCGCGGCGAGGACGACGAGCGTCGTCGCGAGGAAGAGGTGACAGGCGGTCGGTCGCATGGGCGCTCCGACCCCGAGTCTACCCGACGCGGGCGCGCGGGTCAGCGGGTGTCGCCGCTCGTCGCGAACGCGCCGGCGCCGCGCGGGATCTCCGGCACGTGTTCCTCGCCGGCGAGCAACGCACCGCGGCGGCGGAGCTCCCGCTCCCACGTGTAGGGATCTTGCTCGAGGTCGTTGACGTTCGCGTCGAGCGATGCGTTTTCGTGCTCGAGCGCGAGCACGTCGTCCGCGAGTTCCATGCTGCGGTCGGTCGTCTCCTGCGCGCGCGAACGCGACGGGAGATAGCTGCCGAACAACAGGAGCAGGCTCAGGCCCAGCGCCGCGGCAATCGTCGTCCATTGCCCGGCCGTGATCATGTGGCGTCGCTCAGAAGGCACAGCGGATCCCGTCCTTTCGCCCGTAGTGTGCCGCGTCCCCGAGATCCTCTTCGATCCGGAGCAGGCGGTTGTACTTCGCGATGCGTTCGCTGCGGCAGAGGCTGCCGGTCTTGATCTGGCCGGCGTTCGTCGCGACCGCGAGGTCCGCGATCGTCGTGTCTTCGGTCTCGCCCGAGCGGTGCGACACGACGCACGCCATGCCGGCGCGGAACGCGGTGTTCATCACGTCGAGCGTCTCGGTCAGCGAGCCGATCTGGTTGAGCTTGATCAGGATCGCGTTGGCGGCCGCCTCGTCGATGCCGCGCTGGAGGCGGGTCGCGTTCGTCACGAAGAGATCGTCGCCGACGAGTTGGACCTTGTCGCCGATCGCGGCCGTCAGCTGCTTCCAGCCGTCCCAATCGTCCTCGTCGAGGCCGTCCTCGATGCTGATGATCGGGTATTGCTCGGTCCAGCCGCGGAGGAAGTCGACCATCCCGGCGGAGTCGAGCTTGCGGCCCTCGCCGGCGAGGTCGTATTGCTTGGCGTCCCGGTCGTAGAACTCCGTCGACGCGACGTCGAGGGCGAGGTAGACGTCGCCGCCGGGCTTGCGGCCGGTCTTCTCGATCGCCTGCAGGATCACCTCGACCGCCTCGGCGTTGGATTTGAGGTCGGGCGCGAAGCCGCCCTCGTCGCCGACGTTCGTGTTGAGGCCCTTCTCGCGGAGCACCGCCTTGAGCGCGTGGAAGATCTCGGCGCCGGCGCGGAGGCCCTCGGCGAACGACTCGGCGCCGACCGGCATGATCATGAACTCCTGCACGTCGACGTTGTTGTCGGCGTGGCTGCCGCCGTTCAGGATGTTCATCATCGGCACCGGCAGCGTGCGGGCGCTCGCGCCGCCCAGGTGGCGGTAGAGCGGGATGCCGAGGCACTCGGCCGCCGCGTGCGCGATCGCCAGGCCGATCCCGAGGATCGCGTTGGCCCCGAAGCGGCTCTTGTTCTCGGTGCCGTCGGCGCGGATCATCAGCTCGTCGATGCCGCACTGATCCATCGCGTCCTGCCCGATCAGGATCGGGGAGAGCTCGGCCTCGACGTTCTCGATCGCCTTGCGGACGCCCTTGCCGAGATAGCGGTCCTTGTCGCCGTCGCGCAGTTCGAGCGCTTCGTGGGTGCCGGTCGACGCGCCCGACGGGACCATCGCCCGGCCGATCGCGCCCGTCTCCAGCAGGACCTCCACCTCGATCGTGGGGTTTCCACGCGAATCCAGCACCTCGCGGGCGCGGATGTCCTCGATCGTCGTCATCGTCTTCTCCCGGGGCTCGCGACGTTTCGGCGAGAATCCTACGGCCTTCGGGCCTTCGGGGCAAGCCGGCCGCCGGCCTCGTCGCGGGGTGCTTGACACGGCCCTCGCGCACCGGGATTCTAGTAGTAGACACGGGCGGACTTCGAAACGGTCATCGATGCACATTCCCCTGACTCGATACGGCACCACCGAGATCCTGTTGTACGGGGGCGGTGCGTTCGTGATCGCCGGCGCGATGGCATGGCTGTTTCACCCGCTGTTCGGTGTGCCATTCGCGCTGATCGGGCTCGCGGTGCTGTTCTTCTTCCGGGACCCGGTGCGCCGGCCGCCGGCCGATCCGGACGCCGTCGTCGCCCCGGCCGACGGGCGCGTCGCCGGCGTCGAGACCGTGGATTGCGTGGACTACCTCGGTGGCCCGGCCACGCGGGTCGCGATCGAGCTCGGCCGGCTCGACGTCCACCTGAACCGCGCCCCGATCGCCGGCGAGGTCGTCTGGACGAACTACCGCCCGGGCCGCCGGATGGAGGGGGTGAGCCCCGGCGGGCTCACCGTCAACGAGTCGAACTGGGTCGGCATCCGCGGCGACGACGGCCGGATCGCGCTCGTCCGGCAGGTCTCCGGGGCGCTCGCCCGCCGGATCGTCTGCCCGCTCGCGCCGCGGGCCCGGCTCGAGCGCGGCCAGCAGATCGGCATGATCAAGCTCGGCTCGCGGACCGAGTTCTTCATCCCGAACGACGCCGGATTCGTCTGCGCGGTGAAGGTGGGCGATAAGGTCAAGGCCGGCTCGACCGTGATCGGCCGGATTCGTCGCTCCTGATCCGCCGCTGCTGACCCGCAATCGATGAACGACCCGTCGTCGACCCGCACCCGCGAAAAGCGGCGCGTGCGCACGATCGCCGTGCTGCCGACGCTGCTCACGCTCGCCAACGCGTTCTGCGGCTTCCTCGCGCTCGCCTACATCGCTGACGCGATCGGCGGCCACCACGCGCGCCACGAACCCGACGTGCTGCTGACGCGCGCGGCGTGGCTCGTCTTCCTCGCGATGGTGTTCGACGCGCTCGACGGCAAGATCGCGCGGCTCACGAAAGCCGACGGCCAGTTCGGCGCCGAACTCGACAGCCTGTGCGACGTGATCACGTTCGGGCTCGCGCCGGCCTACTTCGTCAAGGTGCTCGCGCAGATCAAGGAGCCGAGCCTCTTCCTCGAGCACCCGCGGATCGCGCTGTGGTTCAGTGCGCTGTTCGTGCTGTGCGCGATCCTCCGCCTCGCGCGTTACAACGTCGAGAACATCACCGGGCGCAAGGGGCCGACGCACTACTTCGTCGGGCTCCCGACGCCGGCCGCGGCCGGCATGCTCGCGTCGCTCGTGCTCGTCTACTTCGAGCTGGCCGGTGCGGTCGAAGGCAAGGGCCTCGCGCGCGTCGTCGGGCTCGACGCGTGCCACTCGGCCGCCAACGCGATCCTGATCTCGCTCCCGTTCCTGACCGCGCTGCTCGGCGTGCTGATGATCAGCCGCGTGCCGTTCCTGCACCTCGTCAACGCGCTCACCGGGGGGCGTCGCTCGCTCGTCTACATCGTCGGCGTGACCGCGTGCGTGATCGTCGCGGTGTTCCTCCCCGAGGCGGTGCTCGCGGTCGCGTTCACCGGCTACGTCGTGATCTCGGTGATCGTCGGGATGCTGCCGGGGCCGCGGCGCCGCCGGATGGAGCAGCTCGCCGAAGAGCAGGAGTCCGAGGACGACGACGAGGGCTACGAGTCGTGAGCGTGCGCGCCTACATCGGCGTGGGCGCGAACCTCGGCGACCGCGAGCAGACGATCCGCGGCGCGATCGCGGCGCTCGACGACCACCCCGACGTGCGCGTCGGTGCGGTCAGCCGGTTGATCGAGACCGAGGCGGTCGGCGCGCCGGGGCCGGACTATCTGAACGGCGCGTTTGCGGTCGACACGACGCTCGCCGCGCGGGCGCTGCTCGAGCTGCTGATCGAGACCGAGCGATCGGCGGGCCGCGAGCGTGACGTGCGCTGGGCGCCGCGCACGCTCGACCTCGACCTGTTGCTCTACGGCGACGACGAGATCGACGCGCACGGCATCTCGGTGCCGCACCCGCGGATGGCCGAGCGGCCGTTCGTGCTCGAGCCGCTCGCCGAGATCGCGCCCGACGTGCTCGTGCCCGGGTCGGGCGTGACGGTCGTCGAGTTGCTCGAGGCGCTGCGCGATCGCGCGGCGGGATCGATGACGCGGTTCGGCAGCGTCGCCGAGGCGGCGTTCGCGTGCCGCGACCTGCGCGAGGGCGGTGTCACACTCGGATTCGTGCCGACGATGGGGGCGCTTCACGACGGCCACATCGCGCTCGTGCGCGCGTCGGTCGAGCGCGACGATCTGACGGTCGTCAGCATCTTCGTCAACCCGCTGCAGTTCGACGACCCGAAGGACCTCGAGCGCTACCCGCGCGACTTCGACGGCGACTGCGCAAAGCTCGAAGCCGCCGGTGCCGGGATCGTCTTCACGCCGACGCCCGAGCAGATGTATCCCGACGGGTTCCGCACCCACGTCGAGGTGGAGGGGATGACCGACGGGCTGTGTGGCGCGCATCGGCCGGGGCACTTCCGCGGCGTGACGACGGTCGTCGCGAAGCTGTTCAACATCGTGCGGCCCGAGCGCGCCTACTTCGGCGCGAAGGACTATCAGCAGGCCGCCGTGCTGCGGCGGATGGCGCGCGATCTCGACACCGGCATCGAGGTCGTCGTGTGCCCGACCGTGCGCGAGCCGGACGGACTCGCGATGAGTTCGCGCAACGTCCGGCTGAGTCCGGACGGTCGCGAGCAAGCGCTCGCGTTGTCGCGCGGGCTCGCGGCGGCGGCCGACGAGTACGACCGCGGCACCCGCGACGGGTGCGCGCTCGTCGCCGCGGCCACCGCCGTGCTCGAAGGGACCGACGGCGTGCGCCCCGAATACGTCGAGCTGATCGACGCCGACTCGCTCGCGCCGATCGAGCGCGTCGAGCGCCCGGCGGTGCTCGCGATCGCCGCGTGGGTGGACGGCGTTCGGCTGATCGACAACCGGACGCTCGGCGGGTGACCGCGACCGTCCGCAGGCGCGCCCCCGCGAAGCTCAACCTGCACCTCGAGGTGCTCGGTCGCCGCGACGACGGCTACCACGATCTGTCGACCGTGATGCAGGCGATCGACGTCGCCGACGACGTGGTCGTGCGCGTCGAGCCCGGCCCGCGCGCGATCGAGGTCCGCTGCGACCCGCCCGTCACCGACGCCCCCGATCAGAATCTCGCCTACCGTGCGGCCGACGCGCTCTTGCCGCCCGATGCGCAGCTCCGCGTCGCGATCGACGTGCACAAGCGCATCCCGGCCGGCGGCGGACTCGGCGGCGGCAGCAGCGATGCGGCCGCGGTGCTCGTCGCGCTGAACGAGGCGGCCGCGCTCGGCCACGACGTGCACGCGCTCGCCCGCGTCGCGGTCACGCTCGGCGCCGACGTGCCGTTCTTCGTGCACCTCGCGTTCGGTGAAGAGACCGCGGCGTTGTGTGAAGGCATCGGCGAACGGGTGACGCCGGTCGCGTTGCCGCCGCTTCAGTTCGTGCTCGCGGTGCCGTCGTTCGGCTGCTCGACGCCGGACGTCTACCGCGCACTTCGTCTCAACTTGACACAGCCGCGCGTTCCCGCTACCGTCGGCATCGAACGGCTCGCGGGTCGAGCGGGAAGCTGCGAGCGTCCGTTCAATCGTCTCGCGACCGCGGCGTTCGAAGTTGCGCCGCGACTCGCGGAACTTCGCGAGTGGCTCGATGGAGCCACGGGGCTCAGCTTCCAGGTGAGCGGCAGCGGTTCGACGCTGTTCGCGATCGTGCCGACCGGGTTCACCGTCGACACGCCCGACCTGGCGGCAGCGCCCGTGGGGCTCGACCGGTGGATCGTCGCGGCGAGCGCGCGGGCGTGACTTCGAGAGCGGAGGCGCGCGGTGGAAGTCACCGACGTCCAGGTTCGGCTCACGACCGAACCGGAGAGCCGGCTCAAGGCGTTCTGTCGAGTCACGTTCGACAGCCAGATCGTCGTGCACGACGTGAAGGTGATCGACACCCCGCACGGGATGTTCGTCGCGATGCCGAGCCGGCGGATGACCGCACGTTGCCCGGGGTGCCACGGCAAGAACTACGTCGGCGCCCGCTTCTGCAACGAGTGCGGAGGGGAACTCCCGTTCGTCGAGCCGGAGGCGACCGCGGCGCGGCGGCACGCCGACATCGTCCATCCGATCAACGCGCGCAGCCGGGCGTCGATCGAGCGCAGGATCCTCGAAGCGTTCGAGGCGGCGCGTCGGGCCGGCCCCGGTGTGGCCGACGGCTTCGACGAGGGCGACGCCGGCGCGTGAATTCCGTCGCCGCTTCGGTTACCGTCTCGGCTCGGCGTCCGCGCCGGCGTGCCGTTCGCTGACCCGGCCCGCGCGCGGACACGGCAGGGAGCCCCGATGGACGAACCCCGAGTCGCGGTATTCGGCGCCGGTCGCGTCGGCAGCGCGCTCGCGCTCGCGCTGGACCGCGCCGGTTGGCCGGTGCGCGCGATCTGGAGCCGCACGCCGTCGCGTGCGCGGCAACTCCGCGCGAAGCTCGGCACCGGGCGCGCGTGCTCCGATCCGGTGCGGGCCGTGGCGCTCGCCGACGTCGCGCTGCTCGTCGTGCCGGACGACGCGATCGCGCCCTTCGCGGGCGTCCTCGAGCGCGCGAACTGGGAGGGGCGCACCGCGATCCACCACTCGGGCGTGCTGCGCGCCGAGGTGCTCGCGCCGCTTGCGCGCGCCGGCGCCGCGACCGCCGCGCTCCACCCGCTCGTGACGATCGCGCGGGCGCCGGAGACCGGGCGCGACGCGCGCCGGGCGCTGCGCGGCGTGCGGTGGGTGGCCGGCGGCGACACCGCCGCGATCGCGCTCGCCGACCGGATCGTCAAAGCGCTGGGCGGCAAACGGCTCGACCTCGCGCCCGACGGGCGGTCGCTCTATCACGCGGCGGCGGTGGTCGCGTCGAACTACTACGTCGCGCTCGCCGACGAGGCGTGCACGCTGCTCGAGGCGGCGGGTGTCCCGCGCGAGGAGACGCTGCCGGCGCTGCTGCCGCTGATCCGCGGCACGCTCGACAACCTCGGCGAGGCGGCGGGTCGCGGTGAACCCGCGTCGGCCGCGTTGACCGGCCCGATCTCGCGCGGCGACGTCGCGAGCGTGCGGCGTCACCTGTCCGCCCTCGACGCCGGCCGCGGCAACGCGCAAAGCGCATCGCTCTACCGCCTCTTCGCGCGCCGCTGCCTGCGCCTCGCGAAGAGCCAGGGCCTCGACACCGCGACCGTCAAACGCCTCGCCCGCGCGCTCGCCGATCCCCCCGCCTGACCCGGCCTCGGCGATTGGTTGTCCCGTGTCGCGTCGTCGTCGCGCTCAACCGCTCGAACCGTGAAGTCCGGGCGTCACGTTGCCGAAAGAAATAGAGCGAGCGTGATGCGAGCGGGCGGTTTTCTGCGTCGAATCCGACGAGCAGCAGTTTCAACCCGCGACCCGATGCCGTAAGATCGGGTGGCGATGGGATGGCTTGGCGCGGGAACCCCGGCTCGCGCCTGAACTTGGCGTCGAAGCGACGTGTCTCGGTGACCGGCCGAGGCGGGTCGCCTTCGTGGTTTTGTATCGTGTCCGGCCGATGGTCTGCAGCGGCGACGATCGGTCCGAGGCCCGAAAGGCGCAACCGATGTACGATCGACCTGCACCGAGGCTCTTGGCCTGTGTGCGGGTCGTGTGTGTCTGGTCGGCGGTCGGGCTCGCCGCGCTCTCGGGGACGACGACCACGGCTTCCGCCGGCGCGGCTCGCGCCAGCATCGTCCAGCAAGACGAGCGCCCCCTCGACGACCTGCGCAGCCGGCTCGTTCAGGCGAAGACGGTCGACGAGGCGCTGCTGCTCGCGCTCGATCTCGTGCGGCACCCGAAGCAGGATCGTGCGCACGCTGCCGTGATCGAGTTGCTCGGTCGACGGGGGCTCCCCGCACAAGCCGTGCTCAACGCGATGCGCCACGACCGCACCGCGTGGCCGGACGTCGTCGACCCGGTGCTTCGGATCCTCGGCGACGGCAACGAGGCGCTCATCGACCCGGCCAAGAAGCTCGTCGAAGTGTGGATGGCCGAGGAGAAGTCCACCGGCAACGCCCACACGTGCCTCGAGACCGTGCGCGAGTTCGTGCGGACCGCGGCGACGCGGACGGGCATCACCGACGACGAGGAACTGCGGCTGCGCGGCGCGATCGCGGTGCTCAAGCTGCAGGAGCGCGTCGCGGACGTTCGCCCGCTGATCGACCTGTTGAAGGTGCCGACCAAGCGTGGCACGCGGGCGCGCGCGATCAACGCGCTCGAGTCGTTGACCGGCTATCGTGGCGGGGGGTGGCGCTGGGAGAGCTGGAACGAGTGGTATGAGCGCGTGCTCGGCGCGGAGCCGAACCTGACGCTGCTCGAGATCCGTCAGCGCGGGATCGACCAGATGCGGCTCGCGGCCGACCGCTTTGCGCTCGAGGAGCTGACGACGATCGGCGGGTTGTCGACGACCGAGCTCGGGCGCTTCAGTCGCTACCTGCAGTTGCCGAGTGCGGCGGTATCGGCTGCCGCCGCTCGGCGGATCGCGGACCTCTACGCCGGCGTGACCGGCGAGGCGGACCGGCAGGCGATTCAGAACACGGCGCTGCCGATGCTGATCGAGCTGACGGGGTCGCACTACGACGAGGCGGTCGGCGCGGCGGCGCATGCGCTCGGCAAGCTGTCGCGACCGATGGTGGCCGACGCGGAACTCGCGCACGACGCGCGGGTCGCGCTGCTCGGCCTCGTCGCCGAGGGAACACCCGCGATCCAGCAGACGGCGATCGCCGCGCTGGAGAATTTCGCGCCGCCGGAGAAAGCGCCGCGCGACGACGCGACGGCGGCCGCGCTGCGCGAGATCCTGAACGGGTTGCCGACCACGTCGTCGATGCGCACGTCGCTCGTGCGGACGATCGGCGCATACGGCGGGGAGGAAGCCGCGAAGCTCTTCCTCGAGTTGGTGAAGGACGCGCGGGAGCCCGACGCGGTGCGCGTCGCCGCTGCGCGTGGGGCGCTCGCGAACGGGCACGCGTCCGAGGCGATCACGATCGTGACCGATCTGCTGCGGGAAACCGGCGCCGAGACGCTCGCGTTGCGGCGGCAGTTGATCGTCGTGCTCGGCAACATCGTGATCAAGCATCCCGGCGCGACCGAGGTGCTGACGGATCGGCTCGCGCGTGACAAGGACCCGGTCGTGCGGATCAGCGCGGCCGATGCGCTCGGCTACGTGCAGGACGGATCGTATCGCAAGCAGGCGGCCGAGGCGCTGCGCACGGCGCTGACGACCGGCGGCGACGCGGCCGACGAGACGTTGCTCGCGAAGCTCGCCGAGTCGCTTGGGCGTCAGGGGCACGCGGAGGCGATCGACGATCTCGTCGGGCTGCTCGCGCGGCATCCGTCCGGCGACGTGCGCGACGCGGTGGCTCGCGGGCTCGTCGAGATCGGCGTCGCGCGGCCGGCGATCGCGTTGAGCGAGTTCGATCGGTTGCTCGCGGGCGGGCACTACCGGATCGGGGCGCAGCTGTTCCTCGCGCTGACGACGCGCGACAACGGCAACGCGATGAAGGACCTGTCGGCCGATCGGCAGCAGGCGATCGCGCTGCGCGGGATCGACGCGTTGATCGGGACGGATGCCGAGGAGAATCTGAACGCCGCGCTCGAGGTCGTGAATCGTCGGCGGGCCGGCGACGATCCGGCGTTCGCGTTCGCCGAGGCGCGCGTGCTGTTCAAGCTCGGGCTGACCGGCAAAAAGGACCGGGCTGAGCGCATCCTCGCGCTGGTCGATGCGGTGCGGCGCGAGCCGCGCGCCGTGTCGCTCGAGGAGCTGACCGTGATCGAGGGGTGGGCGAAGCTCTCGCTCGGGAGATTCGCCGATGCGCGCGCGGCGTTCCGCTCGCTCGCCGACGTCACGTGGAAGGGCGCGCCTTCGGCGGCCGGCGTGACGACCGGTGCGAACGGCAATGGCGCGGGCGGCAGTGGCGAAGCTGCGGCCACGCCCGAGAGCCGGCCGGCGACGCCGCGCGATCGCGAAGTCTACTGGGAATACTGCGTCGGCTACGCCGCGACGGTCGCGTTCGGCTCCGGCAGGAGCAAGTTGAGCGAGAACGACGACAAGCTCGTGCGGCGCTTGGTCGGCCAGGTCGATGTGACCAAGGCCGCATTCGAGGCGCACGCCTCGCGGGTGCTGAAGGCCGGGCTGGCGGCCGTGCGCGCGAAGGTGCCACCGGCAGAGGCCGACAAATCGACCGGCGCCGCCAAGGGCGACCAGGCGGGCAAGCCCGCCGACGCCGGCGAGAAGCCGGGCAAGAAGCCCACGCCCAGGACCCGCCCCAAGACCTCCAACGGGTAGCGACCGACGGTCGCCCCCGCCGCCTCGTTGGCCGCCTCGCCCAGCCGCCTCGCCGAGGGGCGAATTGGCGGAGATTGCTTGTCGCGACGGGGGACGGTGGGTTAAGAGAAGAGCCACCTGATCGCGGGGTGGAGCAGTTGGCAGCTCGTCGGGCTCATAACCCGGAGGTCGCAGGTTCGAGTCCTGCCCCCGCTACCACGGAAATCCTTGGCGGACCACTACTTAGGTATGGTCCGCTTTTTCTTTGTACGTGCTCGAATCGGTCACTGTGCCCAAATTGTGACCAAGATCGGCCGCGGACGGGGGAAGCGGGCGGAGGATTTCCGTCATGCAAGTCAGCTTGTTTCGCCGCGGGCGCGTCTGGTGGGTGAACTACCGACATCGAGGTAAGCGATTCCGCCGGTCGCTCCGGACCGAGAACAAGAAGGTCGCCGAGGACCTTCGCTGCGACCTCGAATACAAGCTCCGCCGGGGCGAGGTGCCGGGCCGCCCGAGGACGGTCGCCATCGCGGACTTCCTGGAGGAGTTCCGGGCCTACTCCAAGGGCCGCAAGCGCCCGAAGTCCCACCGCACCGACATGCGCCGCGTCGAGGCGTTCTTCAAGCAGCTCGACGCCGTGAACCTGGAGGACGTCGAGACGGCCGACGTCGTCGCCTACTTCACGAAGAAGGCGCTGGATGACTCGGTCGGACCGACGACGATCCTCCGCATTCGCGAGTCGCTGCATGCGTTCTTCAATCACGCGGTGCGGTTGGGTCGCGTGAAGACGAATCCGGTCAGTGCCACGGTCCGGCCGAAGGTCCCGCAACGAGATCCGCGGTTCTTGAGCCAGGATCAGATCGCGGAGCTGCAGAAAGCTGTCGCTGGCGACGGGATTGCCGCGCTCGTGATGACGGCCGTTTACGCCGGCTTGCGCCGAGAGGAGCTATGCTGGCTGACGCCGGATGACGTCGATCGCGACGGCGCGGTGCCACTGCTCCGCGTGCGATCGAAGCGCGTCCGTGGTGAGGAGTGGATGCCGAAGACCAAGCGAAACCGTGCGATCCCGATTTCACCGAAGCTCGATGCGGTGCTTCGTGTGATGCCGAAGGCACGCGGTCCTTGGTTGTTCCCGTCGCCGGAGCGTTGCCGGTGGGAGCCGAACAACCTGTCGCGTCGTTTGCGCGAGCTGATGAAGCGCGCCGGCCTGCCGTGGGGTTTCCTCGACTTCCGGCACACGTTCGGATCGCAGCTGGCGCGGAACAACGTGTCGCTGGTGAAGATCGCGCAGTTGATGGGTAACTCGCCGCAGATCGCGCGCCGGCACTACGTGAACCTGATTCCGGAGGAACTGGCGGCTGATGTCGAGTTCTGAGACGCCGAAGCTGAGCATCATTGAACGGCACATTCTACTTCACGTGTTTGGGATGCTGCGCGGTCGCCACGAACTTGTGCAGATGGAAGATCCGTATGCGGTGGTTGTGATCCTCTTGGTGCGCGTTTGCATGCGAGAGCTGGAGATAGCGGCGCCACCGGAGGTGTTTCTCGCGGTGGAGCGACTTTTGGAACTCGATCTGCTCGGGGACCACGGCGTGGGGAGCTTCGGTATGCGCGACTCACGTGGGATGGTAGATCTGTCGCGGAGAGGCTACGTGGTAGCGGCGCGCCTGCTTGGTGAGGGCCCTCGGATCAGCGCCCGAGAGGGAATCGTGATCGACGTGGGTTCGGCGTTCCGCAACGGTCTACTGGTGGGAGCTTCGTGGAAGAGCGGAGAACTGGAACGCAATGAGAAGCTAAGAGGTGATCAACTCGTAGTTCCGATCCTGTTGCTGCTCGCGCACTACCCTCGTTGGAACGTGGACAGACTCGTTGCAACCTTGGGAGAATTCGTACTCCTAGGGCGCTTGAAGAAACTGAGCGGGAACCGAAGCGAGCCGTACAAGCGCGCTACCGTGCGCAAGACGCTGTCCAAGATTGCCACCCTCGTCGACGGGATCGAGATCGAGCCGGATCGGACAGAGGTTTGGTGGCATCGACGAGAGCAGGCGGTGACCCTCGTGGAGGGCGGGGAGCCGCTTCATGATGCGATCAATCACCTTGAGCACACGTGGGGCTTGAAGGGCATCGCGCCGCAGGCCCCGGCAACCGTCGGCTAGTAGTCGGGCGGGCGTCGGCACTGGGGCGCAGTGCCGACGGAACTGGGGGGTAGCTGCCGGCCATCAGCGACGCCGTACTCGGCGGGGCGGAGCCGAATCGCGGCATCAACAGGTTTTGTCGTCCAGTTCCGGCGGCAGTGCGGGCGGACTGGCGGGTCTACGGAGGCCCGGCATGCTCGACAAGCAGGAAACTGGAACGCGACGGTTGGTGTCGCTCCGGCAGGTTGCGGCCCGGTGGCAATGCGACCGGAAGACTGTGCGGCGGATTTTCGTCCGCGCAGGTGTGCGGCCGCTCTATCTGGGCGGCGACGCACGCAACGCAACACTTCGGTTCGACCTGGAGGACGTCGAGCGCGTCGAGCGCGAGAGTCAGGCCGGGGCCTCCTCAATTGAAGACGATAACCCCGCCAAGGGTTTCGGTGACCGTGAGGAGCGTCCGGCGTGACCGGCGCTCCTCACGGGCTTGACCCCGATGCGGAGGCGCCGGTCGTCGTTCGCGTCGACTGGTTCTCGTTCACAGTGCGGGAAGCGAGTCGCTCGGCGTTGGAGCGCGCGGTGTCGGAGGCCCTGGGTTGTGGCCGCGACGCTTGGGGCGACGCAGGGCCACGCCAGCGCTACGAGATGAGCCGCGAAGGCCCCTGCGGTTCGTTCATTGCGTTCTCGCGTGGTCGCCCCGACCTGCACGTGCGGCTCCCCGGGAAGGCGTGCGGGCGCGCTGACCAGGAGTCGCTCCGGAGACTCTTCGCATGGGCGAAGGCGAACAACGGGAAACCAACCCGCATCGACCTCGCGATCGACGACATGCAGGAGCGATGTGGTCCGAGGTTCGTGAAGGAGCAATTCGAGGGGCCGACACGTCGGTCACGGGTGAAGTACTCGTGCTTGACGGTGAAGTCGACGAGGGACGGGGATCGCATCGGCGAGAGCCTTCACCTCGGATCGATGAGCAGTACTCGGTGCCTGAACGTCTATGACAAGCGCCTCGAAAGCCAGGGCCAGATTCAGGCGACACGCTGGGAGCTTCGCTCGAAGGACGAGAGAGCCTGCGCCGTGCTCGACGAGCTCGTTGTGCGCGATGACTGGGGTCGTGTGGCATGCGAGCAACTCGTTGATCTCGTCGACTTCCGCGAGGAAAGCGGGAATCGATGCGCGTGGTTTGCCGACCTCGTTGGAGACGCGGAGGCCGCACGACTTGTCCAGGAGAAGCCGGAGCCGGACATCAGTCGCATGATCGCGTACGTGCGGAAGCAAGTCGCGCCGACCCTGTGCGTGTTGATGCACTTCGTTCGCGGCGACCTCGGTGCGTTCGTGGAGCTACTCGGGCTTGAGGCGGCTCGCGGCCGCCTGTCCGTCAAGCAGCAGCGAGTCTTGAGGGACGTAGCCCGTGAGCCGCTTCGCGTAGACGTGGACTGATGGGTGCTGGTGTGGCCGTCGGGCCCTTGGGTCGAAGGGGTAGACCGGGGACCCGCCGAGATGCTGCGCTGACGACTCGCGCAAAGAAGAGGCGCGGAGAGGGAATTGCGAAGGCGGACGACGGCATCGCCGGAGGACGCCGTCGAGTCGTGCGCAGCATCTCGGCGGGCGGTCTGGCCCGACGGCCACGCCAGCCCGGGACCCCCAGGCCCTAACAGGGGGGTCCAAATGTGGGGGAGTTTGTCCCTTCGCTTGATGGCCGTCGGGACGGGACGTTAAGCCTCCCGGTGGCCTTCTGCGCAGCCAAGCCGGGTCGCGCCGGCACAAGTGCGCGCGCTACGTGAGATCCCTTCGAACGATCGCTATGGCACGAGTTCCAGGTCGTGGCGCTTCATGTACTTCGAGATGTCGATCCCTGCCGCTTCGAGCGCGCTGGCAGTCGCGAACTCAAGCCCGGTCCAATGGTGCTTCCACGCGTCGCGGAAGTACCGCTCCGCGTCGGCGAACAACATCAGGTCTCTTAGGTAGCCGAGATAGGTGAGCTGTCTCGTCTCGTAGGCTGCGGACGACCCGGACTCTCTGACGAGGTCCGCCAGGTCAGACACGCGATTTACACCGAAGTCGCGAAGCTCGCTGAGGATCTGCTCGGGGTCTGGCCCGAGCGTGGGGGTCACCTCACGATGGTCGTTCCTGAAGTGTCCGCTAAGATACTCGCGAACGCGGGACGCGGTGATCCGCTCGTCGAGCACTTCGGGGCGCTGATGAGACTCTCTACGGACGTCGATCGCGCTAGCTATTGAGTCAAACTCGCGATCGGCGGCTTCTAGTTGGCCGGCTAAGAGATTGAATCGTCTTTGAATCTCCGCTGGTAGGCTCCCTCTGAATTTGTAGTTTCGATCGTGCTCGATCTCAGCCCACGCATGCTGGAGGACGGTTCGAATTTGGATCTCGCAGCGTAGGCCACGGAATCGCTCATACTCCGGCAGCGTAGCCCTTGGGGCGGATAGCGAGACTATTAGGTGGATCGACCGATATCCGACCTGATTCGTTCCCAGGGTGGATGATTTGTCCAGAGATCGTCCCACGTCGACCTCGAAAGAAGCCTCGATCGCCTGGCGAATCCGCTGGAGATCGGACTCTACGTAGCCGATGACCCGCACACCGGCGAGGTCGGTCATCTGGGCGAGAGGGTCATCGTAGGCCTTGTGGAGGATCTTCTGACGAACTGAGTCGACGGTCTTGGCGCGGGACGTGACAGTTTGGAAATTCAGTCGCCTCGCTAAGAGTATTTCGCTGACAGTCGACGCTATCTTATGTGCGAACAACTCGTAGAGGGGCCGGCGCTGCTCGAAATCTCTGAGGGCGGCGGCGAGCTTCTTCTGCATCATGCAATCCGTGCGGGCTTCCGGTCGGTCTTCGCGTGCTTGTAGACACTGCCGACCTCAGTCACATGTCCGTAACGAGGCGAGGGGATCGGCCGTTGTGGGCGGCTCAATTGTCGAGAGCACGTGCGATTTTCGTGCTGACGAGCGTCCAGTCCTCCGTAGCCTGCTCCTTCATTCGGCGAATCAGCGCGCGCTTGAGCTTGTGTTTCGGGTAGCTGACGGTGTACTGGTTGTAGAGGCCGTCTATGAGGTGTTTCCCGTTGCTCAGCTTTTTCCAGTTGTCAGCCCAATCCGACTCGCGAGCATCGAATAGCTTTCGGCACTCTTGCACAAAATCGTGCCTCCAAACAGCCGTGTCGAGCTTCTCGAGAGCGTCGGTGGTGGCGTCCATTCGCGCTGCAATCGAGTTGGCGATCTCCTCGAATGTAGGGAGCTCGAAGTCCTCCCTGCGAGCATAGTGATCGGCGATGCGAAGAGAGTCGTAGGCGTCTCGCGCGACCTGTTCATTGAGTTGCTCCTGAGCTGCAGCACGAAGAGCCTGCGTGAATCCTCCCCGTGATCCGAGATCGGTGACGCCTCTTTCTCTTAGCTCGTCGTAGAGTTCACGAGGTTCGATCAGATAGTTCTCGAGGCAATATCGGTCCCATTGGAGTACGCGCACGAACGGCGTGCTCTGTATCGCTGCAGGGGCGCGATCTAAATCGAAAATGAAGCAGTGTAGGCGATCGAGTTCGCCGGCCTTTTCCGCCGCCTGGAGAGTTCGAATTTGCTTCTCGATCTCGCGTCTGCCGCCGAGCCCGGTAACACGATATCCGGCAAGCTGTTCGAAGAAGCCCTCTTCGAGAATCGCTGAGTCGTCGTCTCCCTCCACGAAGACGGTGCCCTTGGCAAATAGGCTGTCTGCTGCAGTAGTGCCGAGCCGGCGTAGCGCGTCAAAGACCTCGTCGTTGTCTCTGTCGTATATTCTCGTAGCGTCGTTTGGCGCACGAAGATGGTGAATGGTGCAGTCCGACCGGTCGAAGGCTGCGCCGAGGATCTCTGAAGAGTGCGTGCAGATGATGGTCTGAACACTGGCATCCGGGACGACCGAGTCGCATATAAACGTGACAATCCTCCGTGCGACTGCAGGGTTAAGATGAAGCTCAGGCTCGTCGATGAGGGCGATGCCTCCGTGGGCAAGCGTTCTCCATAGCAGAATAAAAGTGAGGATGAGGCCCTTCTCGCCACTGCTCATACTGTCAATGTCGAAGACGTTATCCGTAGCGGTGTCGCGAATCGAGACGTTCAGCGTGCCAACGGGCGTGACAGAAAGGCCGTCGAGCTTCTTGCCGGGGAGGAGAGTGTCGAAGATGCGGGAGAAGTCGTCTTGAAGGGGTTGGGTGTCGAGCCCAGAGAGTAGGAGACTGTTGACGATGGTCTGCTTGAGCCTTTGATACTTGTTCGGTGCTTGTCCGAGGTGGGACTGGATCTGGTGGTTCGCCTCAGCCGAGCCGATTTGGATATTCGTTTCGCCCGATGGGAAAGCTCGGTCCGCTGGGAAGTAGGTGAACAAGGCTTGGCTAGGCTTGCATCGGCGTTCGAGGATCTTCACGAGGGTGGGGCCCGTCGGGTCACCGGTGGCGATTCGGCCACTAGTCGGATGAAGCGAGAGGTCGATCCTGATCCTGTGGGGCGTGGATGCCTTATCGAGTGCGGATTGGACATCGCTAGAAATGGACGCGAGACGCTCTTGGCCGTCGTCAGAAGAGAGATACTGAGTGAGCGCGAGCTGCCCGGAGTCGTCGTTACGTCCCAATTGACCACGAACTTGTTCGATCGCGATCTCCTCGTGGCTCTCTCGGAGCACTGAGAGTTCGTTCTCGTCCAGGTGGAGTTCGAGGCGGATTCGAACCTCCTGACTGGCATCGCGCGCCAGCCCTTGGACATTGACGTAGTTGGCGAGGTGGGCGTGCGGAGACATCACGCCGAGGGAGGTCAGTACCTGCTGTGACTCCTGAAAATACCGGGGCATGACGAGGGCGTGTGTAAGTCGAACGGCTTCGAGGACCGTGGTCTTGCCGATTGCGTTCGGCCCCACGATTACATTAACAGGCTGGTCGAACTGAAACTCGACGTCGGCGAGTCCGCGGAAGTTCTGGATGCGTAGCTTCGTGATGTGCACAGTCGAGACCCTTCAGGACGCGGCGGGGGCGTCCGGACCGTGTGGAGTGTCCGGTGACCGTGGCGTGCGAGCGGAGCGAATGATCTCTGGCAGGTCGCGTCGGATGTGAGAGATCTCGTGGGAGATCTTGCCGACGTTGAGACGGGTCGAGTCATCGCCAAGGAGCCGCTTGCGATCGATCCAACGGAAGCCGATCCACTTGGTGACGAGAGCGATTTCAGTCGGGCCACCAACGGTTGGGACCATTTCGGCGAAGCGTTCGTAGTCTGACGTTGTTTGCACGAGGAACCGAGCGTAGTCGATGGCGTCGGGGAGTGTCATGTTCGTGAAGTTCGGCTGCGGCGAAGGGGTGCCGCCGACGGCAGCAAAGAGCTTGCCGACGACAGTCTGCTGACCCGTGACGGTGATACCGTATTCTCGCTTCTGATCTTGGCGCGATGGCTTGGCGTCGGCCGCGATCGTGACAACAGTCGTTCGGCCGACGTCGACATCAGCGTCGTCGTAGCCGGAGACCTGGAACCCCACAATAGTCGTCCCGGGACCTGTCTTCTTGAGGTTCTTGTCTGCCGCGACCGCTGCGGATAACTGTGCAGCGAGTCCGTCCGCCAAGTCCCCAAGCTGCATGTCGGGCCTAAAGATCGTAGTCCGAAACACCATGACGTGATTAAAAATGGAACGGCCGTTGAGGGATGACGTACCGAAGAAGGTAACGGCAAAGTCGCCGACGTAGAAGAGCTTCGAGGCGAGAGGCGTGCTGTTGCCGGGTACACCGAACGGTGGCATCTGGACCACCTGGCCCGATACGTCGGATCCGCATGCTCCGCACTTGACGGGAGGGACGGTGACATTGGCCTTTACGGACATCAGCGACGTGGCCAGACTGTCGGCGGCGATGACGACGCCATCGGGCACTCGAATTGAGATGTTGATGGTCACGGAGCTACCCCTTGTGGTGCTATTCCTCTCGATCCGCTCAAACGCGGCTCGAGCCCGACGTGATTCCCGCTTCGCCAGGGATCTTCACATGGCGGTCGTGCTGGGGCAAGCCGACTGTGCCCAAACTGTGACCAAACTGTGCCCAACATGGCGAATTTGGCTACATCTGGACAATGGTGGCGTCTATTGCTAAGCTCTTGCGTCGAAGGCAGATAGCCGTATTTCGTGTCCCCGCCGAGGATTACGAAAAGTGGGCCCGCGGCCGCTCATAACCCGGAGGTCGCAGGTCCGAGTCCTGCCCCCGCTATCAGCGCAAATCATGCCGACGCGGCTACTTGCGGCGGCCCGACTTCGGTCGGAGCGGCTGTAACCTACATCGAGAATCGGGTAGTCCTACGCGAACGCGTGGGGCTACCCCGGTTCGAGACCGAGAGGTTCAGTGCTCCGATGCCCACCAAGAAGTCGAAGACCCCGAAGAAGCCCCGCACGCCGAAGCTCCGACTGCACAAGGGCAGCGGCCAGGCCCTGGTCGAAGTCGAGGGGCGGCGGATCTACCTCGGGAAGTAGGGGGAGGCCGACCGGTTCTGGCAAGCACGCGAAGGACTCATGAGCGACAGCCTCGCCAACGGCCGTACGCTGCGCGTGCTGACGGTCGTGGACGACCTGACGCGCGTGAGCCAGACGATGGCGGTGGCGCATTCGATCACCGGTGAGCGTCTCGCGCAGCTGCTCGATCAGGTAGCGGCACGGCACGGTTGTCCGCGCACGATCGTCGTCGACAACGGCCCGGAGTTCACGAGCCGAGCGCTCGATCAGTGGGCGTACGAGCGCGGGATCGAGCTGCACTTCATCGAGCGGGAAAGCCGGTGCAGAACGCGTACATCGAGAGGTTCAACGGCCGCATGCGCGACGAGTGCCTGGACCAGGAGTGATTCGTAGCGCTCGCACAGGCGAAGCAGAGCATCGAAAGCTGGCGGATCGACTACAATCAGCGCCGGCCACACACGTCGCTCGGGGGGCTCGCGCCCGCCGAGTACGAGCAGAGGGTCGCGTCAAGCGACGAGGTTATGAACGCGGGAGCACAATAGGCCGTGGCCGCAAGGAGGGGGGACCCTCACGCCGAGCCAAGCGCTGCAAGCGTTGCAAGAAAGACGATCGAACGCGTCACCCACTCCGTTTCACCTGTCCGGGAGTGACTCTAACGCAAGTGTGCCGTCCATGCCGAGGCTCGGCGGTCACCGCCATCGTCCAGTCACGTTGCTTTCCCACCCGAGGGACGTAGGTTTGAGAGGGACGGGCTGGACCGCGGCAACTCGGGACTTCGCACGCGGTTGTGGAGTCTCAGCAGTCGGCGTTCGCTTGCCGCACGCCGCTTACCGGCGCGTAGTCCTACCCGTGAGCGCGTGCTCCGCCCTGGTGACGCTGCTAGGGCGCTCGACGGGTCGATGGCGGGGGTGTCTCTACCCGCACAAGCTCCGGAGCGCATCGGACACCGACGTGGTCCAATCGTCCCCGACGAGGACGTGTTGAGAGAGATAGCCGGAGCACTTGCTGTGTGGCGGAAGCGCGAGTGTTGGCCTGAACCGAAACTCCCATGAAGAGGTGACGGGATGCAGGCACGCCGCAAGTAGCTCGAATTGCTCCCGTCGGTAGTAGCGACTGCAGGGGTCGGACTTCGAGCTGCGGGTCTTCTGGAAGTCCACCTTGGGTTGCCCACGGTGGAGCCTGCGTAGCGTGTTCTTGCACTCGATCCTGAACGAGCGTCCCCGGAACTTCACCGCGAAGTCGGGCTGCCCGTCCTTGTCCAGCTCGCAAACTTGCGTCAGGCCTGGCTCAGACCTAAGCAGTCGCCGAAGATGAAGCTCTGCGGCTGCGCCACGCACTGCGACAAGCAGCCGCTTTCGGTCGGAGATGCCATCCAAGATCTCCTGTTTCGACAAGCCCAGAATCGCTTCGAGGTCGTGTAGGTCATCGGGGTATAGGGTCCGGGTGTCGATCGTCCACAGTCGTTCACCCGGAGGGATGCCGGTGCACTGGCGCTCAAGCAGCACGTAGTCCGCGAAACGCTCTGGCCGAAAGCCGAGCAAGACCTCGGTTTGCCGGTTCTCTTGTGGCATCACGCGCCTTCGGACTCGAGACCGATCGCGCTCCCATCCGAACCACCCGCGATGCTGAGTCTGCTCCACGTGCTCGCTCTTGAACTCCACGGATCTCGAGAACCAGGTGGGATTGTGCAGTGCTGGGTCAACAGCCACGATGATGTTCGCCTCGACGTGCACTCCAAACATCAGTGTGAGCTGTCGGTTGTTCTGCGCGATGAAGATCTCGTGGGGGCGCTTGAAGTCACTCCCGTATTTCACCTGAAAGCGGTGTTCGTCACTTGGCCGCCTGCGTTGCCCGTACTTGTTGGCAAGGAAGAGGTAGCAAATCAAGTCCAGCGACGAGCCCCAGGGAGTGACCACTGAGAACACAAAAGGCGCGATCCGGGGATCCGGCATCCTCTTCACTGTGAATCCGGACAGCTCAAGGGCTTTCGTGACGAAGGCCACCAGTTCGAGTTTGCGAGTGACTCGGTAGCGCTCCACGATCTACGTCGATTCACGAGACGAAGCTGCGTAGCCTCGGCCTGTGCCGGGATGGGGCGCGTGATCGCCGATGAGGTGGTGGTACTTCTTCGGCACCGGGGCCACCGATTCGGGCTCGGGAACTGGCATCCGACGGGTTGGTAGAAGGGAAAGGCGATCGGCAGGCACTCTGCCCCCCATGAACTGTCGAATCACTTGGCGAGCGAGGAGTTCCGCAAGGGCGCTTGGTACGGCGTTTCCCAGCTGGCGCTGGTAAGCGGTCCTGGTTCCCACGATCTCGTAGTCATCCGGGAACGTCTGCAAGCGTGCGAGTTCGCGCATTGAGAGTCGCCGGTTCTTCCAGTGGAAGGGGCCGATAGCGGATCCCGGCTGGGCAGTGATGGTCCAAGCCGGAAGCGACTTGGACAGCTTGAGCAAGAAGCTCCAGTAACGCCGCCGCCAACCGAACAGCGCCGCACCCCCTCCGCGATCCGTGTGATGCAGGTAGTTGCCGCCTTCGGGAATCGAGGGAAGCAAGTCCGCCCACTTTCCTGTGACGCGGAGTTCGGGGGAGTCATCGGCTTCCAGATCGCCGATCGCATCCCAAGCCGTGTGGACCGGTTCGATGTCGGGTGGGCGGTCTTCATCGCTGGCGTGGGTCGGCTTCGGAAAGGCGAACTCCTTGCCTTCCCGGTGACCGAGTATGAACACGCGCTCGCGGTCCTGCGGAACGCCGAAGTCGCTCGCCTTTAGCAGCGCGACGCTCATGGAGTAGGAGGTCCCCACAGACCGGTTGATCGACTCCAACGTGGTTCGCAGAAGCGTCAGGCCCTCGTCCTTGTTCCGGTACGCGAGCCCCGCGACATTCTCCAGCAGGAAGGACTCCGGCTGGGCATCGCGCAAGACCCTCAGGAACGCCTCGAGCGTGCTGGCGCGCGGGTCATCGAGTCGGCGCGCGTCTCCACTCGCCCAGTACCCCGACTTGCTGAACGGTTGGCATGGGGGACCGCCGATCAAGAGATGAGCATCGCCCGCGCGGAGTCCGGCAACATCGAGGAGTTCCCGCGACGGGATGTCGTGAATGTCGCGGTCAAGAAGAGGCCATTCCCGGTTGCTGCGGATGGTCGCCACAGCGTCCGTGTCCATCTCGACAGCGACGGCAGTCTCGAACCCGGCTGCCTCGAAGCCGAGGTCCAAGCCGCCTGCTCCCGTGTACAGACTGATTACTTTTCGTCGGCGGCCCATCGGTGGTTCCAAGAGAAATGGCGCACCAGTCACTCGGATCGCGCTGCCCGCGGTGACCTGGTCGGACCGAGTGTACCCAAGGCGTGGCTCTTCGTCGAGGTTGCCGCCGAAGCTCCGCAGCGGCGGCGGAGAGATGAGCGCTTGGTGTCCCCTCGCGGCGCCGCCCGGTTGTCGTCTTGCCGTTGCATTCGTCGGAACGGCCCTCGCGGATCACGTCGAGCAGCTGGTCCGACTTTCCGGGGGGCAGGTCAATGGAGCAGCCCATCAATCGAGACCCTTCTTCAATCGTGCGTCGATCCAGTCTCCGAGCACCTGGATCGGGTCCGACTCAGGAAACAGCTCGACAAGCTCGATGTGGTTCTCTTGAGCGATGAGCCTCTTGTCGGCCGCCTTCTCCGCGTAGTCGGGTCGGGACATCAAGCCGAAGTACTCCACGAAGACACGGCCCCGGCCCAAGTGAAGCTCCCAGTCGGCTCGCATCAGCGAGTCGGGGTATCGGACTTCCTTGCTATGTTTGATGCCCCGCCGATGCAAGTAGTCGTCGATGTCGCGTTCGGGAATCGAGAGGCAAACGTGCCCATCTTCCGCGACTGTCATAGTTCCGATGCGCATCTTCCGTGAGCCGCTTGGGAAGACCCCTGCTTCGACCAGCGCACCGAAGAACGACCCGAACTCCGACTTCAGTCCCTCCGGGGTCCGGAGTCCTTTGAGCGCATGCGTCAACCCAACAACGTACTCGTGGTCCCGCGAGAGATAGAACAGACTTGTGAAGTCCTCCGTTGGTACCTTCCCCAAGAACTTGTAGAGTGCGTAGAGTCGCGACGACTGCGTTGAGCGAGTTCCACGCTTGTTGTCCGAGGTCGCTTTCCTAAAGCATCGGAAGCAAACACACGCGAACATGTTCGGGTAGACAAACGGAACCGCGAACGTCCCCGATCCACCGGGGTGCCCGAACTCCCATAGTTGCGGCCCGAGCCGATACGGGCGCGCACACAGATCGCAGTTTCGCAAGTCTCGTGAGCTTCGAACTGTATTCGTGAAGCGCTGTTGGAGGTCCTCACTCCAGAATGCCAGCGATCGAGGCCGGGAATTGGCTCCTGGCCGGAATAGACCGACGATTTCGAGGCAATGCATGCAGTAGGGCGGGTAGACGCCCCAGAGCGCGATCGCGTAGGGGTGCACCGAGGGAGCGGGCTGCGTGTTCTCGCACGCCTCGCACTGGTATTCGTCTTTCGCTACGCGAGCGTCGTCAGCGATCCAGTGCGCTCTGAGGCCGGGAAGCTCAAGGACCCGGTTTGCGAGATAGTATGAGTAGTACCTCGGATCCTCCACGGGCCGACCGAGATGCTGTTCGATGTCTCGCAAGATGTGCTCAGCGAATGCACTGAAGAACGTGCCATACTTGAGGACGTAGCTCTTGAGAGTCGCGTCGGCCCGATCACTCCAGAGCGAGTCGAGTCGTGCGCGCTCCAGCGCATAGTTGGGGTCGTCCGTCGTGCGATACCACCCACTCTCGATGCCGGCGAAGCTTGGTCCGTAGTATCCTGCCATTGGTGGTTAGGCGCGGGATCGCCCCGGCCCCTCCGAGGTTGTGACTCTGAGCCGCTTCCACGACAGCGTCTGTCCGTGCACGTCGACCTGCTCGGCGAGCCAGTCGAAGACGCGGAGCCGTAGGTCATCGTCGCTCGTCATACCGTGACCGTTGTTGCCTGCTCGCGGTAGTAACAGAGCCCGTTCGCGTAGCGCATCTGGTCGGGTGTGCGGCAGTCGGGTGTGAAGAGCGCTGGTGCGGCGACGAGGATCGTGGCGCATCGCGCGCGGCTCGTCGCCACGTTCAGGCGGTTGGGACTGTAGAGGAACGCCATTCCGCGCGGTGCGTCCTCGGGCGTCGACGTCGTCATCGAGTAGATCACGATCGGGGCTTCCTGGCCCTGAAACTTGTCGACGGTGCCCACCGGCACGGCGTCGGGGAGCGCACGGCAGAGCGCACCGACCTGAGCATTGTAGGGCGCGACCACGAGGATGCCCTTCTCGGTTAGCGTCTGTTCCTCGCCATCCTGGTCGATCCACTTCGTGCCGCTCGCGAGCAGTCCGTCCACGATGCGCCGGATGGCCTCGACCTCTTCCGCAGCGACCGCTTGGTTGCCGGTGTGCTCGACCGGCACGTGGAAGAGGCCGCTCCCCTGAAACGGTGTATCACCGATCAGGCACTGGCCGTGCGTCCACTCGTGCGCAGAGAGGCGGTCGTCGTAGTAGAGCGCCGACGTGAACGCGCAGATCTTCGGCGCGAGGCGGCGCGTCTCGTCGAGCAGCAGGCCGCGGTCGTTGGGGATCGTGTCGTCCTCGCCGAGCACGTGATCGAGTGCGGCGACGTCGGTGCCGTCGGGGTGGGCGCCTTTCTGCGGTTGCTCGAGCTGTTGCGGATCACCGAGGAGAACGAGGTTCTTTGCAGCGCGGGAGACCGCGAGCACATGCGCGAGCGACATCTGGCCAGCCTCGTCGATGAAGAGCGTGTCGATAATCGGCTCGTCGTCGCTCGCCGCGCTCGACCAGAGCCATGCGGTGCCGCCGACCACCGCACCGTCGTTGAGAGCGGCGATCGCGCGTTCGCCGTTTCGCTGCTCGGTGAGGCCGTCGGGGAGATCGTCGGGGTCGGTCTTGTTGCCACGTGAACTCGGCTTGTGGACGGCTTCGATCGGCGTGCCCATCTCGACCGCGGCCTCGAGCGCGTTGTCGAGCAGGTTTCGGATGACGCGGTGACTGACGGCGGTCACGCCGACGCGCTTACCGCGTTGCACGAGGTCGACGATCGCGCGTGCGCCGCAGTAGGTCTTCCCCGAACCAGGTGGGCCTTGCACCGGGAGAGTGCTCGCGTCGAGCGCGCGGACGAGGCGCTTCGTCGCGTCGAGGAGCTGTTCGCCCGCATGGCGGAGCGGGCCGCCGGTGTGGCCCGTGATGCGCGGCGCCATCCGCAAGAGTAGCTCACGACCGGCTCGATGCGGTCCGTCGCCATCGATGCCGTGGTCTGCGACCGACTCGCCGAGTGCGAGCAACGAGTTCTCGAGCGACTTCGCGCTGACGAACTCGTCGGTGAAGAGGGTGGTCGGGTGATGATCCGCCTCGGCCTTCGTCTTCTTGACGTCGATCGTGCGCGCTGCTTCGTCGATCGCGTGGACCTTGCCGATCTTGCGCGCGTCCTCGCCCTCGGGTGCGGGTTCGTGGAGGTCGTCGCCCTCGCTGAACGAGACCTCTTGTTCGGGGTAAGCGTAGCGGTCGACCGGACACGCCGCAGTACCGGTATCCTGTCGGCCGATTGGGTCGAGTCCCACGACGGCCTTGCGGTCGTCGCGGAGTTCGTCGATGTCGGCCTCCTTCCGGCGGAAGAACTCCCACCACGCGCAGTTCTCCTCGCGGCGGAAGTAGCCGAGCATGTGCGCGAGCGTCCACGTGGCGCGCTGCTTCGGCGTGAATGTGTCTGGGTCGTCCGGGAGCGCCGCGGTCAGTCGCTCGGCAACGGCGCGGATCTTGGCGTCGCGCTCTTCCGTCTTGTCGGTGGGGTCGCCCGGCTGCGCCGTCGGGCGCTCGACCACCGCGCCGGTCTCGATCAGTTCTGCGCGCCGCGCCTCGAGCCAATCGCGGAGCGCGAGCGTCGCGAGGCAGTCCTCGCGATTGTAGTGCTCGACGACGCGGAGATCGTCTTCGTCGATGGCCGACGGCATCGCGCTCTCGATCGCGCACTCGACGCGGCGAAGCGCCGCGCTCGCGTCGCGAAGGTCGGTGGCGCGCGTGAAGCCGGCAAAGCGCTCGAGGTCCTTGAGCGTGTAGCGCTCGACGCTGCACCGCACGCCCTGGCGCGCGATCGCGTGCAGGTCGACGAAGCGTCCGCCGCGAAGTAGCGTGTCGAGTTCGGCACTGCGCGTTGCGTGCCGGCCGACGAGGCGCTTGAGCGCCGATGGCTCGTAGTGGCCGAAGTGGTAGACGTGCATGCCGTCGTCCGTCGACCAACGGTCGACGACGAAGTCGATGAAGCGCTCGAACGCGCGCTTTTCCGCAGCGCGGTCGAGCGCGCGGAGCGAGTGATAAGTCGGTTCGTCGCCGTCGATCAGCGCCCAGCCGAACAAGTACTCGAGGCCGTCATCGAGTGCGAACGGGTCGCCCTCGAAGTCAAAGAAGACGTCGGCGGACGACGGCTCAGGCAGCCGAGCGAGACCCATCCCAGGAGCCGCATCGAGTAGCTCGTGAAGGTCGGCCTCCTCACGGCGGCCACGGAGCTGGAGCCTGGCCTGCGCGTGGAGCTTTTCATACGTGTCGATGTGACCGCGCTCGGGTGGTGCGGGGACGGGCTCGGTCGCGTCGCCCCACGCTTCGAGCGTGGTCACGCCGTTGCGCGCGAGCTCGGCGATGTGTTGCTTGCGCACCCCGGCGACGAACGAGAGGTGGTCGTCGTCGCGGCGTCGCTTGTCGCAGCGCGGCCACCAGCGGCAGATGTTGCAGTGGTCGACCGGATCGGGATAGGTCTCAGGCCGCGGATCGGCGGCAAGCGAGCGCTCGAGTTCACCGCGGATCCACCGGAAGTATGCGGCGAAGTCAGACACCACGTAGGTCTCGCACACGAACGGATCGTCGCCCCGACCAGGCTTGATCACGTGCATCCGGGCCGGGTTTGTCTCCTGCAGCGCCGAGACGATGTGCGTGTAGAGCGCGAGCTGCAGGATCGTCCCGCCGCGCGTCTCGCGCGCGAGCTTCGTATCGGCCGCTTCGTAGGAGTAGTCGCCGAGCGCCGACGGCGTGTCGACACGGAGGAGCAAGTCTGCGTAACCGAACCAGTCGCCGAGTCGGAGCGGCGCCTGGACGATCACGTCGGCCCCGGCGCGCATCGCGTCCAGCGTCGCCGACCGGTCGCGCGAGCCGGAGGAGATCTCAACGACCGACTTGCCCGCCGCTCGGAGGTGCTCGACGTACGCGGCCTCGTGAGCGTTTCCCCGCTCGATCAGCGCATCGAGCGTTGGGTCGGGTCGGCGCGGGGGGAGGGAGATTGTGCCGGCGCGCTCGAGTGCGTCGAGCTGCGTGACGTGCCGGCAGGCGAGATGTCGGGCGAGGGCCGTCGGGGAAGGCATGGGGGACTACTATATCGGTGGTGGCTCCCAGCGTCTCCGTTGGAGAAAGCTGCCTTTCACATGGACCGGATCTTACTCTTATATTAAAGTCCTGCTTTAACATGAGCCGACAAGGTCATCCTTGTTGAAGGCAGACCGCACCATGGAACCGAAAGCGGTGAATCGAGCCGGCACGTATCGGCCCGGGACTGATGGTGCCCGGGTGTTCCATCCGGCGCCACTCCCTCCAGACCCCGAAATCCGATTTGATCGGGTCCAGCGCGTGCTCTCGGACGCAGATCGGGCTCTCGGTCGGCTCGACGGATCGATCGAGACCCTCCCGAATCCGGACTTGTTCGTCTTCATGTACGTCCGCAAAGAGGCGGTGCTGTCGAGTCAGATCGAGGGGACTCAAAGCTCGCTCCAGGATCTGCTCGCGGCCGAGGCCCATGTGCAGACCGGGGCGCGCGACGTCGATGAGGTGGCCAATTACGTTGCGGCGATGAAGCACGGCCTTGCGCGTTTGCGCGATTTGCCCGTGTCCGTTCGCCTGATCCGCGAGATCCACGAGAGGCTACTCGACGGCGTGCGAGGGCACCGGCTCGCGCCGGGACAGTTGAGGCGAACGCAGAACTGGATCGGGCCGGCGAACTGCTCGATGGAGGAGGCGACGTTCGTGCCGCCTCCGCCGACCGAGGTGCCGCGGCTGCTGGGCGACCTCGAGCGCTTCATCCACAGCGAGACGTCGCTGCCATTGCTGGTCCGAATCGGGCTCGCTCACGCGCAGTTCGAGACAATCCACCCGTTCCTCGACGGAAACGGCCGCGTCGGACGCCTGCTGATCACGTTCTTGCTCTGCGAGCGCGACGCGCTGCGGCATCCGGTGCTCTATCTGTCGCATTACTTCAAGCGTCACCGGCAAGAATACTACGACCGGCTGCAGGCCATCCGCGATGGCGGCGACTGGGAGTCCTGGCTCGAGTTCTTCCTCCGCGGCGTTGCCGCGGTCAGCGCCGAGGCGGCAGAGACTGCTCGCAAGATCCTCGCGATGCGAGAGGAGCACCGGTCGACGATCGCGGAGCACTTCGGCGGTGCAGCTGGCAACGGTCACAAGGTCCTCGACTCGCTCTACCGCCGTCCGATCGTGTCCGTCGCGGACGTCCAGGAGTGGATCGGCACGACTTATCCGGCCGCGAACCAGCTCGTAAAGCGCTTCGTCGACCGCGGCATTCTGCTCGAGATCACTGGCAACGCACGCAACCGGCGGTATCGCTACCAGCCGTATGTGGCGTTGTTTGCAGAGTGACAGCTGGGACGGGACTACACACCAGGTTGTCGCTTTACGGCGCTACCGTTGAGCAGAGCGGTGACATCGCCGGGCGCAAGGCGGCCCGGCACCCCCGGCTGAAGGTCTCATCCATGGCAAGCGCGTGGACGTGAGCTTCCCGTTGCGTGTCGAGCGCGGAGCGATGAGTGCGCTACGCTCACTAGCATGAGCCAGCCGCCTGTAAACTCTCCTTCGCAGCCGAGATCCACGGCTCGAACTCTGCGGGCAGTAACTCAATGATAGCGTGTGCGCTCATGCTGTACAGGTCGTAGTTCACGTCCAGCTGCAACAGCACGTCGATGAGGCGAAGCAAGGCCCCCGCGCGGGCGGACTGAGCGCCGCGCTTCGAGCGACCCTGTGCGGCGTCATAGTAGAGGCGGTCGGCCGTGTCGATGATCGCCCGATTCGAGATCAGTGCCTGGCGTGTGGCCAGTTCGTGGTGAAAGCTGCTCTCCTGATGAACGGACGAGCAGAGAAGGAGCCGTGCCGCATCACCGTGAAGACAGTAGACGGCGTACGGTCCGGCGAGCAGATGACGATGCCCGTACCGATATCCGGACTCGAGTAGATGCCGATAGTCCCGCCCAGGCGCACGGGTTCCGTTGGTGCCGAGCGGACAAACCTCGTCGATGTAGTAGAGTGAGAGCCACCCCCACAGCCCTACGTCCTCGATGTCGGCATCGTCACCGAGCACTCCAGAGAGATACCGCGCTGCATCGAGACGGTTGTGGAAGCTCCGCCTTTCGACGGTTGCAGTGGGTGAAGCCAACTCGGTAAACGCCGACCCATCGACGAGTTCGAGTCGTGGCGGCGCGGTTTTTCCTGCACGCAGCGACTCGAGGTACTCGCGGAACGCAGCGACGCCGCGCGGGGACAGTCGCCTAAGCAGATCAGGCATCGAACACCTCCAGCTACTCCGATCGGGCCTCGAGCACCTTCTTGAACGCATCCGGAACGCGTGCCGCCGCGCAGAACGCATTGGTCGCCGAGTCGATCCACTCCTCGGCGTCGAGCCCGAAGTCGTGCGGCGGCGGCGGGCATCCGAGAGAGCAAGCGAAGCGGACCCACAGCGTTCGCCAATCGTCGTCGCCGCTGCTTGGATCGGCGGCGCCGTCTTCTATCGCTCTGGAGAGAATCGATCGGAGAACCTCGGGGTAGACGAGTGTCAGGAACTCGGGGCCAGAGCGTGCGGCCTCCGGGATCTCGTCGTTGAACCGGCGATTGAGGCGCAGCCGCGGCCACTCGTCGTCGGACAGGTCCAGCGACCAGATGCGGTCACCGAGATCTTCGTATTCGACAGGGAGGAGTGACTGGCACATCGCGTTGTCCCGGTCTGATTGCTCGGGGACGACCCGGTCGGCTGCGGCCAGAATGCGTGCGGCCCCGTCGATTTCGAGAACCGCCTTCACCCGGAACAGCGGGTTCCGCACGGGGATCCTGTTCAAGCGCCGTTCCGCTGGTACGACGGGGCGTCCGATCGTCCCGAAGTCGAACCTCTGGTAGGCCGACCGGTAGTAGGCTTCGACGTACACCGCGGCTTCGGGCGGGAGGCCGAGACCATCGAGGGCCAAGTTCGCGTCGAACACTCGACCAGCGCGTTCTGGTCGCACATGAATCCGAACGCTGGAGCGGGCGATCTTCCGACGCCCGGTGAAGTTGAGGCGACGGATCATGCGGGCACCTCGATCGGCTTGACGCGGACGCGAAGATCACGGCGTTCGTCGAAGCCGGTCACGACGAGTTCGAAGTCCGCAGACTGTATGACGAGGTCGAGTCGGTTGTCCTTCTGGAACGTGACCTGGACATGCCGGCTTCGCACGACGATCGGGCGTGCGCCCACCTGGAAGTCGAACGAAGAGTAGCGCTTGAACGGATCGCCTCGGATGATCTGGTACGCCGCTTCGACGCGAACCCGGCGGGGGACGTTCTCCGCGTTTCCCCTCAGTCGGAAACCGGACTGGACCCGTGTCAGCGACAGCTCGCCACTGGGCCCCAGCGTGGTGAACTCGGGGTCGGACGTCGTGTTCGTCCCGGTCGGGTCGGCAGTCTTCGCGTAGCGCACCTTCGCCGACATCGCTGTCTCGTCCGGCAACGAGAAGACGTGTCGGAGGAGGTCGGGATCGCGACCTTCTGCCTTGGGCGCCAACAGCGTTGCGATCTGGTGCGGCACCGATCGAATGAAGTCCACGGTCGACGGGCCGCGAACATACTGCTGTTTCAGCCTACGTGCGCTTCGTTGCCACTCTGTGTGCGCAGGATTCTCGGCGTCTCCGAGGAACGTCGAGAGTGGCTTCTCGTCTTCGTCGACGACGACCAACCAGCGTACCCCACGGGGTCGTCGAACCCTCGCGTTCTCAACGGTGATGTGACCGCGGATGAACAGGCCCTTGCCCCGCTGCAGCTCCGGGTCACGCTCCATGAGCAGCGTGAAGTGGGTCGCGGTCGGAGCGGAGCCCTTCGGCTCGATGTGAACCGGAATCCGGATCGCTACCCTCTGCGCGGCATCGTAGCGTTGGCGCAGGCGATCGAGGTCACCGGGTGCGAACAGAGTGTCGGTCAGCTTCGGTGCGCGCCCCGGTTCCTGTGCTGCAAGTGTCGCGATCGCGTCGGGCTCGGGGGCGCGGCCCCAAGCATCCAAGTCGATCATGTCCCTCAGCGCGCCGTTGTAGCTCTGGCTCTCGGCGTTGAGATGTACGCACCGTCCGTCACCCTCGACCTGGACTCGCAGTTTTCCGGCCAGCAGTGAGTGGAAGTACTGTTCGACGACGGATGCGATGAGCCCGTCCACGGTGATTTCCGTGTGGGGGTATGGCACGATGAGCGACAGGCCGCTCGCGTTGCGAGCGACGCGCTCGAGGCCGAACGTCCGTGAGAACGTGTCGAGTTCCATGTGCGTATCGACTGGCAGCGTGAACTTACCCTCGTGACGGCCGTAGTAGCCGTAGGCGCGATAGGTTTGGCCGCCGAGTTGATGGCTTCGGAGCATGGACTGCCCCATGAGCAGTGCCGCAGCGTCGCCCTTCCGGACAGTCATGCCGAAGAAGGTCTGGATTCGTGACGCGGCGGAGAAGACGGCCTTGCCCAACCCCCAACGCCCACCGTCGGTTTCGCCCTTTCCGGACCTGCCCACGTTTCGCCAGAAGTAGTAGAAGTCGTTCTTCTTCCCACTGTCGCTGTCGCCTCGCTGTCGCGGATCGCCTTTGAGTCCGCGGGTGCCGCGATCTTCGATGACGAGATACGTGACCGTGTCTTCCGATGCTGGCAGCGCTGGAGCGTCGCTGATCGAAGCGTGAATGTGTGGCCATAGGCCGTCGATGTAGGTGCGGCCCAGATCGCCCGCACGCCCGAGCGCGAAGCGGACGTCAACCGGTCCATCGCCGTCTGCTGCATCGAGCGAGTTCTGGATGGCTTCGCGAACGAGCGGGTCAGTAACGCTCTCGTCGTCGCGGAAGAACTCGTCTTGCACCGGGTCGCTGCGTAGCTCACCGTCCCCCGGTGGGTTGAACTGCCAGCCCACGATTCTCTCCCCCGTTTCTCGCGTCGCGCTGCCCATGCGCGAGCGCACCCCGCTTGCCCTTGCTTTGGCCACTGTCGGATTCGCGAGCCGATATCTGTAGGGGAGCGCAGAGCGCTGCGCCTCCATCCTGTCGTGCGGCGTGCTGGCATGCAGAGTCAGAGGCGGATCTCTCGATCAACAGTGGCGCACGAAACGCCGGCTTGATGCTGGCAGGGATAGCGGTTAATCTGGCGCGCGCAAGCGGTTTGACACGATGGCGAGGTAGCGATTCCAGCGTATGTCACTGGAGCATTCGATCTGGCGGGTCGGGGCGAGACCGACTCGCCTCCACGAAACTCAACTGCCAAGCGAGTTCGATCTCGAGGAGATGATCTGCCACGATCCGGCCATCCTCAGCGAGGACTGGATGCTGATCGGACGGCAGATCGTAACCGACTTCGGCAAGCGGGTCGACCTACTGGCGATCGACCAGCTCGGCTCGTTGATCGTGGTCGAGCTGAAGCGGGATCGGACGCCCCGCGACGTCATCGCGCAAGCGCTCGAGTACGCCGGCTGGGTTCAGCGGTTGAAGTCGAACGACGTCGCCGATATCTTCGGGCGCTTCGTGACCGGGAGCACCAGCCTCGACGAGGCGTTTCGCGCGCGCTTCAGCGCCGACTTGGACGACGGCTCGCTGAACTCGTCTCACCAACTCGTCGTCGTTGCGACCCGGATGGACCCGCAGACCGAGCGGATCGTCCGGTACCTGAGCGACTCGTCGGTTCCGATCAACTTCGTGTCGTTCCGGGTCTTCGAGGACAATGGCGTGTCCTACCTGAGTCGTGCCTGGTTCATCGACCCCGACGAGACGCAGCAGAAGTCGCAAGCGCCACGGTCGCCCGATCGCCACCAGGAGCCGTGGAATGGCGAGACCTACGTCTCGTTCGGACCGCAAGAGAGCCGTCACTGGGACGACGCGAGGAAGTACGGCTTCATCTCCGCGGGCGGGAAGGGTTGGTACAGCAAGACTCTGTTCAACCTCGAGCCGGGTGACCGCATCTGGGTGAACGTCTCGGGGCACGGCTACGCAGGTGTTGGCAAGGTCGTCGAGTCGGCGCAGAAGATGGACGAATTCGAGGTCGACACGCCGGAGGTGAGGGTACCCCCTCTTTGCGACCACGGCCTATTGTGCTCCCGCGTTCATAACCTCGTCGCTTGACGCGACCCTCTGCTCGTACTCGACGGGCGTCAGCCCTCCGAGGGACGTGTGTGGCCGGCGCTGATTGTAGTCGATCCGCCAGCTCTCGATGCTCTGCTTCGCCTGCGCGAGCGTGACGAACCACTCTTCGTTCAGGCACTCGTCGCGCACGCGGCCGTTGAAGCTCTCGATGTACGCGTTCTGCACCGGCTTCCCCGGCTCGATGAAGTGCAGCTCGATCCCGCGCTCGTACGCCCACTGATCGAGCGCGCGGCTCGTGAACTCCGGGCCGTTGTCGACGACGATCGTTCGTGGCCAGCCGTGCCGTGCCGCCGCCCGATCGAGCAACTGCGCGACCCGCTTGCCGGTGATCGAGTGCGCCACCGCCATCGTCGGGCTCACGCGCGTTAGGTCGTCCACGACCGTCAGTACGCGCAGCGTACGGCCGTTGGCGAGGCTGTCGCTCATGAAGTCCATCGACCAACGCTCGTGCGGCTTCGAGGGTGCGACGAGCGCCTTACGCGGAGCCGACGCCACGCGCTTGCGCTTCTTCCGCGGCACCTGAAGCTCTTCTTCGCGGTAGATCCGGTAGACCCGCTTGCGGTTGACGGTGAACCCGTCTCGTTGCAGCAGCGTGTGCAGGCGCGGGTAGCCGAAGCGGGGTCGTTCCGCCGCCAACACCAGCAGCCGAGAGCGCAAGCCCGGTACCGTGCGCGCGCGCGTGGTCTACCGGTGTGTCGATCGATGCAGGCCGGCCAGCCGACACGACCGCCGTTCACTCAGCCCGAACCGCTTGCGAAGCTCCGTCACGACCGCGCGCTTCATCGCCGCGCTCACCACTTTTTTTTCAACACCGACCGAAGCGCCTCGTTGTCCAAGGCCTGCTCCGCCACGATCTTCTTCAGCCGAGCGTTCTCTTCCTCGAGCTGCCGAAGCCGACGTGCGTCCGACACGTCCATCCCGCCGAACTTCTTGCGCCAGTGGTAGATCGTGTTCTTGCTCACGCCGTGGCGACGGGCGAGCTCCGTCACCGCCGTTCCGGCCTCAGCTTCCTTCAGGATCGCGACGATCTGTTCGTCCGTAAAACGCTTGCTCCGCATGGCTCCTCCAGGGCTTACTCTACCCGAGGAGCACAATCCGCCGTGGACCAGTTTTCAGGGGTACCCTCACCTAGAGTCCGCCACGAGCGCTCGGGTCGAGCAGGTTCGCACAGTCGCAACTCGGAAACGTGAGACCGTCCCGACTTCCTCCGCAGTGAGTGCACGTGCCTACGCCAGCTACCGCGGGCATCTTGAGCGAGTCGATCGTGAAAGGTACTTGTGCCGGCATCTCTATCGACGGGCTCGAAAGCTGAACTGTAAAAGCGCCGATTCCCGAGGCCGCCGGGCTGCGAGGTTCCTGCGCTGCCCGTAGCTCTTTCAGTTTCCTAACGAGGCTCTCCTTCTCCTTCTCAGCCAGATCGCTACGCGCCACCTCATCTTCTAGTTGTTTCTCTAGCCGTGCGATTCGCTCGGTCTGCTCCGAATTGGCTTGTTCCTTCGCTTCGACGTGGCGAATCAGCTGGGTAATGAACGTGCCCATCTGATCAGCAAATCCAGCAACGGTTCCAAAGACGGCAACGTACGCGCCTACCAGGTCGCTACCTTCCCGTCGATAACGGAAGCGGTGGTCGATCTCGCTCCAAGCTTCCTCGAACAACGTGCGCACCTGAATCTCAACCAGAGTCGGCTGCTTCGTTGGCGCACTTCTTACTACGAAGTGAACGCTCCGGTAGCCCCATTCGTGCGCCTCTGGTCGGGCGCCTGCCTTTGAATAAGTGTCGATCACCTCCTGCGGATCGCCCTCGCGGTAGTAGGCGACGGGATCTTCAGCTAGCTCCCAAGTCTTGTGGATGAAGTCGTTAATCGGCTGCCACTCGTCCTTAAACAAATGCAGGATACGTATCCCGACCAAATCTGGTATCTCCGACGCGTAATCCGACGCGGAGATACTCCGCTTGCTGTTACCCGCCGTCTTGCGAACGATCTTTTCAAGCACGCGAAGCGGGTCCTTGACTCTCATCTTGAGCGAATGAACGCCAGGCACCTGGCGCAGCATCTCGACGATGCTGTTGCCGGTAGCCTCGCGGTGCTGACTCGCCTGGACACAGTCGACGAAGATCGCATCCAACTCCGACCAGGACAGCATTGAGTCACGAACGGTCGCTTCAGAGAGTCCGTGGCTCGACAGGAAGCTGTCACGATCGAAACTGCGAGGCCAATCGGCATCTCCGTCCACGTCGGCGTGCTTTGCGGAAGCACGCTTGGAAACGCTCGCCTTGCTCTTCTTCTTGCCCGCAGTGCGACTCCGCTTGCGGGAGGTGCGCTTCTTTGAGGTTGGCTTGTTCATGATTCATGACTCCCATGACCGGTGCTCGTCACGCGTAGCGTAACGCGCTTAGGCAGGGCGCGAATACGGCCTACATACAAGACTGGAATCTGGGACCGACTATCGATGGTAACCGGGACGACCCTGCGACCTTCAAACCCGTGCCCGTGTACGGTTAGATAGCGGCTCGCAGAATCAGCACAATTTCCGACTCGTAAGTCCGCTACCGGGTCGTTCGAGGCCGGTGCTGAGCCGGCGCATGGGTATCAACGGGCGAGTATCTCGAGTGGTAACGAGCTGCCAGCCGCTACGGGTCTACGTAGCCTGCGCAGCAGCGGAGGAATCGGCTAATGGAGCAGCGGGCTACCCTTGAGGACCTAACTCCCAACACGAGCGTCAGGGGCATCCTCCCCGATTGCATGGTGACCGTGGTTGGCATCAGTTGGCACGGATCGGATGCTGTCGACCTCACGTATCGTGACCCCGTTGGCAAGGTCGGAAGCGAGTTGCTCTACCGACACGATGAATCGCGGTTAGAGGTCGTCGCAGTCGGTCGGCCGTGGAGCTTTGACGGCGACGGCGACACCTTCCGGCTCGTCTCCGAGGCCCACCGCATCCACCTGGCGCACTTGTTCGACCCGGTCCTCGCGGTGCACACCTCGCTCGTGGACCCACTTCCGCACCAGATCACGGCGGTCTACCAAGCGATGCTGCCCCGCCAGCCGCTGCGGTTCCTGCTCGCGGATGACCCCGGTGCCGGCAAGACGATCATGGCCGGGCTCTTCATCAAAGAGCTCATCGCCCGAGGCGATCTTCAGCGCTGCCTGGTCGTGTGCCCGGGGAGCCTGGCGGAGCAGTGGCAGGACGAACTGTACCGGCGCTTTCTGCTCCCGTTCGAGATCCTCACCAACGACAAGCTCGAAGCCGCCCGGACCGGCAACTGGTTCCGCGAGAACAATCTGGTCATCGCTCGCCTCGACAAGCTCTCGCGCAACGAGGACGTGCAGGAGAAGCTCAAGGCGCCAGATTGCGGCTGGGACCTCGTGGTCTGCGACGAGGCCCACAAGCTCTCGGCCACCTTCTTCGGCGGGGAGGTCAAGTACACCAAGCGCTACCGCCTAGGGCAGCTTCTCTCGACGCTGACGCGGCACTTCCTCTTGATGACGGCGACGCCGCACAACGGGAAGGAGGAGGACTTTCAGCTCTTCATGGCGCTGCTCGACGGGGACCGTTTCGAGGGGCGCTTCCGCGACGGCGTTCACCAGGCGGATGTGACCGACCTGATGCGCCGCATGGTCAAGGAGCGGCTGCTCAAGTTTGACGGCACGCCGCTCTTCCCCGAGAGGATCGCGCACACGATCCCGTACAAGCTCTCGGAGCCCGAGGCCCAGCTCTACAAGGAGGTCACCGAGTACGTCCGCGAGGAGTTCAACCGCGCCGAAGCGCTCCAGAACGACAAGCGCGCCGGCACGGTCGGCTTCGCGCTGATGATTCTGCAGCGGCGCCTCGCGTCCTCGCCCGAGGCGATCTACCAGTCGCTCCACCGCCGCCGCGAGCGGCTCGAAGCACGTCTGCGCGAACTCGAACTCCTTCAGCGCGGCGCAGTTCCGGAGGCGATCACAGCGACCGTTCCGTTGCTCGACGCAGAGGACGTCGAAGACCTCGAAGATGCCCCCGAACTCGAGATCGAGGCTGCCGAGACCGAGATCCTCGACCAGGCGACGGCGGCGCAGACAATCGACGAACTTAAGGCGGAGATCGGCACGCTCAAGAGGCTCGAAGGCCTCGCCCAGGCGGTCCGCCGAGACGGCGCGGACCGCAAGTGGACCGAGCTCGCCAACCTGCTCTCCGAGGTCTTCACTCCGGCGGCCCTGGCCGGCCAGGTCTCCGAAGAAGAGGCGACGTACGGCGAGAACGAGACGCCGAAGCCCAAGCCCTCACCGAAGCAGAAGCTCGTCATCTTCACCGAGCACAAGGACACCCTCTACTACCTGGAGAACCGCACCCGGACGATTCTCGGCCGCCCGGAGGCCGTCGTCGTCATCCACGGCAGCATGGGCCGAGAGGAGCGGCTGAAGGTCCAGGAGGCCTTCAAGCATGACCCGGCCGTCCAGGTTCTGATCGCCACCGACGCCGCCGGCGAGGGCATCAACCTGCAACGTGGTCACCTGATGGTGAACTACGACCTGCCGTGGAACCCGAACCGCCTCGAGCAGCGCTTCGGGCGCATCCACCGCATCGGCCAGACCGAGGTCTGTCACCTGTGGAACCTCGTAGCCGACGAGACGCGCGAGGGTGACGTCTACCGCAAGCTCCTCGAGAAGCTCGAGCAGGCCAGGAAGGCGCTCGGCGGCCAGGTCTTCGACGTCCTCGGCAAGGTCCACTTCGAGGGCAAGCCGCTCCGCGACCTCCTCGTGGAGGCCATCCGCTACGGCGAGCAGCCCGAAGTGCGAGCTCGCCTGACGCAGGCCGTAGAGGGCGCCTTCGACCGGACCCAGATCCAGGACCTCCTCGAAGAGAAGGCTCTCGCGCAGGACACGATGGACGCCTCGCGCGTCCAACGCATCCGCGAGGAAATGGAGCGCGCGGAAGCGCGCCGGCTCCAGCCGCACTACATCGAGTCCTTCTTCTTGGAGGCCTTCAAGCGCCTGGGCGGAACTGCCCGTCAGCGCGAGGAGCGCCGCTACGAGATCACCCATGTCCCGGCCCCGATCCGCAACCGAGACCGCTTGGTTGGAGTGGGGGAGCCGGTGCTCCCGCGCTACGAGCGGGTCGCCTTCCAGAAAGACCTGGTCGCCCCCCAGGGGCAGCCGCTCGCGGCCTTCGTCTGTCCGGGACACCCTCTCTTGGACGCGACGCTCGACCTGACGCTCGAGCGACACCGCGACCTGCTCCGTCGTGGCACGGTGCTGGTCGATGAGCGAGACAGCGGGAAGGAGCCCCGGCTCCTCTTCTACCTCGAGCACGCCATCCAAGACGGCAGTCAGACGCCGTCCGGCGATCGGCGCGTCATCTCCCGCCGGATGCTCCACGTCGAGATGGACGCCGCCGGCAACACGCGCCACCTCAACTACGCGCCTTACCTCGACTACCGCCCGCTTCGTGCGGAGGAGCCCGGCATCGAGGCCTTGCTCGAGCGCCCCGAGTGCTCCTGGATCACCCGCGAGCTCGAGCAGAAGGCGACGAGCTACGCCATCGCGAACGTCGTCCCGGAGCACCTCGAGGAGCTGCGCGATCGACGGCTTGCCTGGATCGAGAAGGCGCGCGCTGCGGTCAAGGACCGCCTCACGAAGGAGATCAGCTACTGGGATCACCGATCCGAGCAGCTCAAGCTCCAGGAGCAGGCTGGCAAGCCGAACGCCCGCGTGAACTCCAAGGAAGCGCGGCGGCGGGCCGACAACCTCCAAGCGCGCCTTCAGAAGCGCATGGAGAAGCTCGACCTCGAGAAGCAGATCTCCGCTCTTCCGCCCGTGGCCCTCGGAGGCCTCATCGTGGTCCCTATGGGGCTTCTCGCCGACATGACCGGCGAGGCACTTCCGACGGCGCTCCAGGGAGGCGACAAGCAGGCCTCGGCAGCCCGGGCGCGTGCCGCGGTCATGGCGGTCGAGCGCGAGCTCGGCTTCGACCCCACCGACCGCGAGTTCGAGAAGCTCGGCTACGACATCGAGAGCAAGGACCCAGAGACGGGCAAGCTCCGCTTCCTCGAGGTCAAGGGCCGGATCTCCGGCGCGGACACGATCACGGTCACGCGCAACGAGATCCTCTACTCCCTGAACAAGCCCGAGGACTTCATCCTCGCCATCGTCGAGTTCCTCGACGACACGGAGCACCGCGTCCACTACCTCCGGCGCCCCTTCCAGAAGGACCCCGACTTCGGGGTGACGAGCGTCAACTACAACCTGCCGGAGCTCCTGGCGCGCGCGGAGGCGCCCCGATGAGTTCTCCCACGCCTAAGGAGGCTCACATAGTGGAGCGCAAGAAGAAGCTTATCGAGGTCGCGCTGCCGCTCGTTGCCATCAACAAGGCGTGTGCGCGAGAGAAGTCGATTCGCCACGGGCACCCAAGCACGCTGCATGTCTGGTGGGCCAGGCGACCGCTCGCCGCGGCGCGAGCGGTGATCTTCGCCCAGATGGTTGACGATCCTTCCGCGAATCCGGACCTCTTCCCGAACGAGAAGACCCAAGAGAAGGAGCGCAAGCGACTGTTCGGAATCCTCGAGGAGCTTGTGAAGTGGGAGAACACGAGCAACAAAGCGCTATTGGAGCGCGCGAAGGCGGAGATCTGGCAGAGCTGGCGGCGAGCGTGCGCGGCAAACGTGGAGCACCCCCACGCGAGGGACCTCTTCGACCGAGAGGTGCTCCCTGCCTTCCATGACCCCTTCGCAGGCGGTGGTGCGTTGCCGCTCGAAGCGAAGCGTCTTGGCCTTGAGGCCCACGCGACTGACCTCAATCCCGTGGCGGTCCTAATCAACAAGGCGTTGGCTGAGATTCCGTCGAAGTTCCCGGGGCGTTCGCCTGTAAACCCCGAGACGCGCAACGAGAAGAGCCTCCTCGCGAGGGAGTGGCGCGGTCCAGAGGGCCTTGCCGCTGACCTCCGCTTCTACGGCAAGTGGATCAAGGGCGAGGCCGAAAGGCGCATCGGCGGGATCTACCCAAAGGTCCAGGTGACGCCCGAGATGGTGGCTAAGCGCCAAGACCTAGTGCCCTACAAGGACCGCGAGCTGACCGTCCTCGCATGGATCTGGGCCCGCACGGTCAAGAGCCCCAACCCCGCGTTCGCGGAGGTAGAGGTTCCCTTGGCGTCGACCTTCATGCTGTCGACGAAGAAGGGCAAGGAGGCCTACGTCGAGCCGGTGATTGAAGGGGGTGGGTACCGATTCGAGGTCAACGTCGGGAGGCCCCGAGATCCCGAAGCCACGAAGGCCGGGACCAAACTCAGCCGCGGCGCGAACTTCCGCTGCCTTATGTCGGGGACGCCGATGGACCCCGACCACATCTACACCGAGGCGAAGGCGGGACGCATGGGCGCGCGGCTCATGGCAATCGTAGCTGAGGGTGATCGTGGCCGTCTCTACTTGCCACCAACGCCGGAGCACGAGCGGGCAGCGTTGCAGGCGGAGGCGCAGTGGAAGCCGGACGTTGCTATGCCAGAGAACCCACGTTGGTTCTCTCCTCCGCTCTACGGGCTCACCACCTTCGGGGATCTCTTCACGCCACGACAGCTCTTGACGCTGACGACCTTCTCGGACCTGGTGGGTGAAGTGCGAGAGCGAATCCTGCACGACGCCCTCGCTGCCGTATTCGCCGCCGAGGACACCCCACTGGCAGAAGGCGGCTCGGGTGCTCGAGCCTACGCTGAGGCGGTGTCGGCCTACCTGGGCCTTGTGGTGAGCAAGGAAACCGTGTTCCTGAACACCGTGGCGAGATGGCGTGCTGGAGAGGGGAAATCGGCCCCAGCATTCGGGCGCCAGGCAATCGCCATGGTGTGGGACTACGCGGACATCAATCCTCTCGCCGGCGCGGGAGGCGACTTCACTGGCGTTGTGGAGGGCGCAGCGAGGGTGTTGGAAGGAATCCCTGGCTTACCTCGGGCCTTCTCCGACCAAGAGGACGCGATGACTCAGACATCCTCTGCTGGTCGCGTCGTTTCAACAGATCCGCCGTACTACGACAACATTGGGTATGCCGACCTCTCGGACTTCTTCTACGTCTGGCTGCGTCGCTCGCTGAGACCACTCTTCCCAGGGCTCTTCGCCACAGTCGCTGTCCCCAAGGCCGAAGAGCTGGTCGCCACACCGTACCGCCATGGCGGCAAGGACCAGGCAGAGGCCTTCTTCATGGATGGGATGGCTCGTGCGATGCGCCGGCTCGCTGAGCAGGCACACCCAGCCTTCCCTATTACGATCTACTACGCCTTCAAGCAGTCCGAGAGGGAAGGTGAAACGGGTACCGCCAGCACTGGCTGGGAGACGTTCCTCGACGCAGTGATCCGCGCGGGGCTTTCGGTTACCGGGACCTGGCCCATGCGCACAGAGGGGTCGACGCGGCTGATCGGCATGACCACCAACGCGTTGGCGTCGAGCATCGTCCTCGTCTGTTGCCCACGTCGACAAGACGCACCAACAACATCTCGCCGGGAGTTCCTCCAGGCGCTCAAGGCGGAACTCCCGGATGCGCTTGCCCATCTCCAGAAGAGCAACATCGCGCCCGTCGATCTCGCTCAGGCGGCGATCGGTCCGGGCATGGCCGTCTACACGCGCTACTCCCGCGTGCTGGAGAGCAACGGTTCTCCGCTTTCCGTCCGCACCGCGCTCGCCCTCATCAACCAGGTCCTCGACGAAGTCCTAGCGGAGCAGGAGGGCGACTTCGATCCCGACAGCCGTTGGGCGCTCGCTTGGTTTGAGCAGTCTGGTTTCGACGAGGGGGACTACGGCGTCGCTGAGACCCTCTCGAAGGCCAAGAACACAAGCGTCCAGGGTCTTGTGGACGCAGGTGTGCTCGCCTCGAGGGGCGGCAAGGTGCACCTTCTCTCGCCAGCCGATCTTCCGGAGGACTGGGACCCGACCACCGACTCTCGCCTGACCGTCTGGGAGATGGTCCACCACCTCGTTCGGGTGCTCGAGGCCGGTGGTGAGGGAGCCGCCGCGGAGCTGGCCGCCAAGCTCGACTCGCAGGCCGAGACGGCCCGGGAGCTGGCCTACCGCCTCTACAGCGTGTGCGAGCGGAAGAAGCGGGCTTCCGAAGCGCTCGCCTACAACGGTCTGGTGCAGAGCTGGCCGGAGATCATGCGCCTTGCTCGCGAGGGTGCGCGACCGCGATCCGAACAAGCCGACCTGTTCGGCGAGACGGAGGACTAACCCATGGCCATCAGCAACCAGGAGCGCGTGGGCAAGGCCCTCGAGCAGCTCAAGGAAGGGCTCGCCCCTTTCGTCGATCGCGAGTTCACCAACCTCTATCAGGAGAAGGCTCTCGAGGAGGCGAACCAGTACGTCCGCGATCCACGGCAGAAGACCGACCAGCCTTTCGCCGAGTGGGACGCGGCCGCGCTCCTGAAGCTCATGTGGGACGCCTGGAACAGCGTCTTCCGTCAGGCTCTCGGCCAGGCCGAGCGCACGCTTGTCAGCGAGCTGCGCGACGTGCGGAACCGATGGGCACACCAGAGGACCTTCTCGAGTGACGACACCTACCGAGCCCTGGACTCCGCCGCGCGGCTCCTCACCGCCGTCTCCGCGCCGCAGGCTGGTGAGGTCGAGAAGATGCGCATGGAGCTACTCCGTGTGCGCTTCGATCGCGAGGTGCGCAACGAGAAGCGCAAGACCGCCGGCACCGCGATCGAGAGCCAGGCCACCGGGCAGCTCAAGCCGTGGCGGGAGGTCGCGAGCCCTCACAAGGACGTCGCGAGCGGCCGGTACCAGCAAGCTGAGTTCGCAGCGGACCTCTGGCAGGTCCACATCGGCGAGGGCGCCGAGGAGTACCGCGACCCCGTCGAGTTCTTCCGGCGCACGTTCCTGACGGAGAGCCTGAAAGGGATGCTCGTCGGTGGCGTGCGGCGGCTAGCGAGTGGGGCAGGGGACCCGGTCGTTCAGCTCCAGACCAACTTCGGGGGCGGCAAGACGCACTCGATGTTGGCGCTCTACCACCTCTTCTCTGGCGTGGCGCCTGGAGAGCTCCCGGGGATCGACGCCGTACTCCAGGAGGCCGAGGTCGCCGAGCTCCCCGCCATAAAGCGCGTGGTGCTCGTGGGGAACAAGATCTCCCCAGGCAACCCCAGCACCAAGGCGGACGGCACGGTCGTGCGCACGTTCTGGGGCGAGCTCGCCTGGCAGCTCGGCGGTAAGGAAGCCTTCGAGCTCGTCCGTGCCGACGACGAGAAGGCGACCAGCCCGGGCGACGTGCTTCGCACCCTGTTCAACAAGTACGGCCCCTGCCTCATCCTCATCGACGAGTGGGTGGCCTACGCCCGTCAGCTCCACGACCAGAGCGACTTGCCGGCGGGCGGCTTCGAGACACAGTTCTCCTTCGCCCAGGTCCTCACGGAATCCGCCAAGCTCGCGAACCACTGCCTGCTCGTGGTCAGTTTGCCTGCGTCGGACACCGCGGGCTCGCCTCACACCCAGGCGGATGACGCGGAGGTCGGAGGTCAGCGCGGCCGCGAAGCCCTCGACCGGCTGCGGAACGTCATCGGTCGCGTCGAGTCCTCTTGGCGTCCGGCGAGCGCGGAGGAGGGCTTCGAGATTGTGCGACGGCGACTGTTCGAGCCGATGACTGACCCGGCGCACTTCAAGGACCGCGACGTCGTCGCGCGAGCGTTCGCTGACCTCTACCGAACCCAGCACCAGGAGTTCCCGCCGGAGTGCCGCCACGGAGAGTACGAGCGGCGGCTGAAGGCCGCGTACCCGATCCACCCGGAGATCTTCGACCGGCTCTACACGGACTGGTCGACTCTCGTGAAGTTCCAGCGCACCCGGGGTGTCTTGCGGCTGATGGCTGCGGTGATCCACAGCCTATGGGAGAAGGGCGACCGCAACCCGCTCATCATGCCCTCGAACATTTCGATCGACGATCCGAGGGTGCAGTTCGAGCTGACGCGCTACCTGTCGGACAACTGGGTGCCCGTCATCGAGAAGGACGTCGATGGACCCAACTCGCTGCCACTCCAGATCGACGGCGACGTGCCCAACCTCGGCAAGTTCGCCGCCTGCCGTCGCGCGGCCCGGACGGTCTACATGGGCTCCGCACCGACGGCCTCGGCGGCGAACCGCGGTCTGGAAGACCGGCGCATCAAGCTCGGCTGCGTGATTCCTGGCGAGTCGCCGGCAGTGTTCGGGGATGCGCTCAGGCGCCTCGCCGGCGCGGCGACCTACCTCTACCAGGATGGCCCGCGGTACTGGTACTCGACGCAGCCTACCGTCACGAAGCTGGCCGAGGATCGGGCCGAGCAGCTCAAGCGAGATCCGGACGCGGTGGCGCGGGCGCTCGACGAGCAGCTTCGTGCGGACCTGCGCCAGACAGGCGACTTCGTGCGCGTTCACCCGTTGCCGCAGACCGGGCAGGACGTGCCTGACGACCGGGATTGCCGCCTGGTAGTGCTGGGCATCGACCACCCCTACAGCAAGGAGGCGGGCAACGCTGCCGAGACGGCGGCGAAGGCGATCCTGGAGTCGCGCGGGAGCGCGCCGCGGCTCTTCCGCAACACCCTCATGTTCCTCGCCGTGGACAAGACGCGCCTCCAGGACCTCGACGAGGCCGTGCGGCGCCACCTGGCCTGGAAGTCGATCGTCGACGAGAGCGAGACGCTGAACCTCGATCCGCACCAACTCAAGCAAGCAGAGTCGCAGTGCAAGGCAGCCGCGAGCACAGTCACAGCTCGCATTCCCGAGGCCTACCAGTGGCTCTTGATCCCGACCCAGGCGACGCCCCAGTCTGCCGTCGAGTGGCAAGCGTCCAGGCTCACGGGCCAGGAGCCGCTCGCGGAGCGTGCCAGCAAGAAGGTCCGCGGATACCAGCTTTACACTAGCTTCGCCGGAACGTTGCTGCGGATGGAGCTTGACCGTGTCCCGCTGTGGCGTGGGAATCATGCTGCAGTGAATCAGCTCACCGAGGACTTCGCGCGCTATCTCTATCTTCCTCGCCTGCGGGAGCCACGTGTACTTCTCGCCGCAATTAGGGACGGTGTTGGTTTGGTCGGCTGGGAAGAGGATTCTTTCGCGTTTGCCGACAGCTACGACGACGAAGCCGGTCGTTACCGAGCTCTTCGCGGACCTGGCGATTCCCTTGGAAGCGAAGTGAACGAGCAGGGACTCCTCGTTCGCCCGGATGCCGCGATCAAGCAGCTAGAGGCCGAAACGACAAGAGGCGCGCCGGGGACGGTTCGAGAGGAGCGACCGACAGCAGCGCCGGATGATGACAGCTGTCCGTCAGGTAGCGATCAAGCACACGCAGCTCGCCGATTCTACGGTAGCGTCGAACTTGATCCGACCCGCGTTGGACGAGACGCTGGCCGCGTGGCGGACGAAGTCGTGGCACACCTGGCCGGTCTGGTCGGCGCCAACCTTAGAGTAACACTCGAAATCGAGGCTGACCTACGGGACGCAGCGCCAGAACACGTCGTGCGCACTGTTACCGAGAACAGCCGCACGCTGAAGTTCACGTCGCATGGCTTCGAGTCGCAGTGAGAGACCGGCCTACGGAAGCAGGAAACTACGACCGCGCAGTTCTCAGCTTCGCTCAGAACGAGGAGAATGCTCGCGGACATGAGAGAACGTCGGAGGATTCCCCCTTTCGCAACCACAGGGTCGGTTCACCAAGCATCGATCGCACCCACGCGATGAGCTTTAGAGCGGCGCGATGACGGAAATCGAGAGTGCGCTTCGGGACCTATGCGACGAAGTCCAGGAAGCGCTTCGCCAGCCTCCACTCCTCTACGAGAAGCTCCAACGTGTTTCCCGCTCCGCATTCGAGACACGTACGTTCGCGGACTTCACCGCGCCACTTGCCTACGCAATGAAAGAGGCATGGGACAGCGATGCCGGATGTCGATTTCAACGAGCCATGGATCACGACGAGGTTATGAACGCGGGAGCACAATAGGCCGTGGTCGCAAGGAGGGGGTACCCTCAGGATCTCGTGGAGGGCGTCACGATGGACGCCGTAGGGGTCGCGGCGCGAGTCCGTGGGCTCCCTACGCTCGCTTGCAGTTGACACATGGCCGATACGGGAGGAAGTCGACATCGAGTCGAGCCGTGCGCTCGAGGAGGCCTGCGAGATCTCGCCATCCGGCCTGTATACCGTACCCCCCCCGATCTCGCAGAGCGGGATGAGGTCCTTCTCGGGGCGATCGCCGATTGCGATCGTCTGGCATGGGCAAACCTCGAGAGCGGTGAGCGCCGAGGTGAATGCCCTCTCGTCCGGCTTGCGTGCGTTTTCGCGAGTCTACCACGTAGTCGAAGGAACTACTCCAGCCCTTGGCTTCGATGCAGCGAGTCGCGAAGAGTCGCACGTTGTTGGTCACGAGCCCGAGCCGCATCCCGAGGGTCGTGGACAGGCGCTCAAGAAGGCGCGAGCTGCCTGCTGCATACCGGACGCAGTGCGGATCGAACGTGCGGGCGCGGTGTGCGTAGAATAGCTCTGCTGCTACCGGGCCGAGGAGGTCGGCGGTGGTGCTCTCGCGCAGGCGCTTGGAGCTCACTTCGCCGAGTGATCGGCCTGTGGCGCGGAGCCAGCGGTGGAGGATCTCTTTCAAGTGCGGTGACTCGGAAGCGCGCTCGGTCAGTACACCGTTCAGATCGAAGATCACGGCCCGGATACGTCGTCGAGGCTTCATCATGCGCCGCGGAATTGGCCACCGTGGTTCATGAGCGTTTTCCGCGACAGCGTGACGATGCCGGCAACCCCGGAGTCAGCGATTCGCCTCGCCTCGCTTCGCTTTCCTGGAAGGCGAGGATCGTCGCGCACGTCACCTCGCCGAGCGTCTTGGACCACTTGCCGGGGGCGATCTCGACCCAGTTGCCGGCGAGGTGCCCGGACTCGATTCGAATGTACTCGAAATCCACCGCGCTACTCGGCGATCGGTCCTGAGCGCGCACGTTCCCGTGCTTTGCGCCTCAACTGCGAGAGCGTCGCGTAGAAAGGGTGACGTGAGTTCTGGGAGAGGTTCAACGGGAGCGAGAGTCGGTCGATCGTCTCCGACTCGAGCAGCCATGGTTCGGGATGGGCTACCCAAGTCACACCGGCGTGCTCGCCCATCCACTCCGAGAGGCGTTGCTCGCCGGTCTTCGTGAACGTCAGGCGGCTCCCCGTGCTGCCTACCCTTCGCAGCTCGATGCCAAGAGCGCTGGAGAGTAGGACGCCGAGCGTGAGCCGAAGCGTAGAACCGTAGGCGTTCCCTCGGAAGTGGTAGCGGATGCGGCGACGGAGGGACTGGCGACTGGGCGGCCGACCGTTCTTCGGCGGCGCCTTGGGAGAGATACCAACGTAGAGCAGCGTCGCGTCTGCAAACGTGATGCACTCATCTGTGGGCACGTCGCCGGGGAGAGATCTGAAGTACCAGCCGTAGACTCCGGGCTCGTTGGGGACCGGGCTGGGACGGGAGAGCACCTCGGCCCGGGACCACAGGCGAGTTGGGGAGTCGATACCGGTTGGCGTCAGCAAGATCGTCGGTTCCCTAACCGCGCGGGGGCTCGCAGCCGACCCGTAGTCTCTGCGAATATGAGCAGATCAGTTTCTCTAGAGAGAGCGTGCGCGCTCATAGGACTTTAGCATCTCCGCGAGGCTCTTGCGATCCTGATCAGGCGCACGGTTAGTTCCAATCAGTGAGTATGCAAGGTACGTGTAGCGAGGGCCCTCCTTGGAGGAGGCCTCCTGATCGTTGATTGACCGATCTAGCTCTGATCGTAGTTCTCTTGACTCAGAGATCGCGTCCAAGGCTGTTCGGATGCACTTAAGTACAGCCTCGCCGTATGACAGGCACTCTTCGCGGTCCGGGTAATACCCCTGATGCACTACCTTGTTTCGCAGTTGGACAAGATCATCGGGAAAGCGTTCGGGTGGTCTACGGAACTGAAGGGTATATAGCATTGTGAATGCCCCAAGCTGTCGCTCTGACTGCCGGGAAATCGACTTCCACGATTGGGCTGTGGAGCCCTTGTCGACGTCTCTTGCGTTCATCACCACGCGAACAAATAGCTCTATGAATCGCTCGTAGCTCGCTGCGAACGAACCGATTGACTCGCGATAGTATTCGTCTATGAGCGCAGAAAGAGCAGTTCTGAACAGTCTCTCAAATCGATGGACGAGGACATTGACATCGAAGATGTGACCTTTCGGGCACTTGAGTTGATATACGCAGTCGTTTTTTGGCGGCACCTCGGCCGGGAACGACTCGTCGCCGGGTTCGCAGTGCGGGCAGTGCATCAATAGTCGCATTGACTCTCCAGCCTACTTGTCGCCTTGTATTCAAGATTATCGACCGAGGTTCCCGCTCGAGCTTGATGCCGCGTTGCGGCGCCGCGCCTTGTTAGGCGGCATCAAGCTGTGTCGGTGGTCACAAAAGGCTTGGAGTCCCGACGTGGATGGTGATAGCCGGCGCCGCGTCCCCTCGAACGAGCACGTAATAGTCTCGCACTTCCAGGAGCGTAAACGGTCCGTCGCTACGGCCCCCGAGATACCTGAGAAGATCGGCGGTCGTAGCGTTGCCGCCGCCTGCCGATTTCGCAACATCAGCCTTTGCCCGTCGCAGGACAGAAGCGTCCGTGTTAAGCCACTGGTCTAGCCAAGCCTTGTTCATGACGTTGCCTTCTCGTTCCCTCTGTTTTATGTGTTCGTCCCGCTTTGGCGAAGAGCATACACGCGTGTCCTATCATGTTGGGAGAGTTCCTCCTGGCAGTCCAGTGCAGTACTGCCCGAAACCGCGTGAGATCGGGTATAATTCCGGGCAGTCGAGGAAGACTCGTGATCTTTGGAGGTGAGAAATACCAAGGGTTTACGACCGTTGGCGTGAGACCCAGAACGCGGATATGTGGACCGACGCGCCACTGCTGGGCCGCGGGAGTCACACCTGCCCGGCACAGCGTCGGCCAGGCACGTGACGGAGAAGACCACGGCTCACCTCGCGGAGGGGACGTCCCTACGAGCCGCGGTCTCTTCTACGGGTTGGTTCAGCGAACCTTGAGTGCGTAGCCGGAACCCGACCCGAGCCCGCTCCAGAGCACCTCCTTCTGGGAGGGCGGGTTGCTGTGGTGATACGCGGCACCTTCGCCGTGCCACACATCCGAGCCCCAGAACTGCACCGGGTTCAGGATGAGCCAGTCGCCGAGAAAGGCGACGGAGTCGATGAGCGGCACGACCGGTACGATGTCCGAACAAACCGCGGTCAGGATCGGGCTGTCGGTATAGAGTTCGTTCACCGTATCGTCCACCGAGCGCGAGAGATACCGCGGCCCCGAGTAACAACCGGCAAAGAGAACAACCGCTGCGGCCATGGCCGCCACGCCGAGTCGGATCTGAATACGCTGCATGATTCCCCCAATTCGTTACACACCCGCTTGCAACCCGCATCGACCGCCGGCTATCGGCAGCTTGAGTCCAACGCCCGCGTGATGCCGCGCAGTGAGGCAGGGGATTGGCCAGTGAACGCGCCCCGCGATAGTCGCGGCCAACGCTGAAACGCCTGGAGCCTCGCCTACGCTTCGGACGCCGGTCGGCCTACGGCGCCACCCGCAACATTACCGCCCGACTCACGTCGCGCACGCCATCCGGCGCCGCCGCATCCAGCGTGATGAACGCGGCATAGACCTCGGTCCCCACCAAGCTACTACCCCGCGGAATCTCGACGTGCGAGGTCGCCGTGCCCGACGTCGATAGCTCGCCGACGAACGACTGAAACACCGACGGCTGGTTTGCGTACGACCAGAGTAGCGCGTCGGTGGCCAGCGGTATCACGCGGCCCGAGGCGGGCAATGGAATGCCGGGCGCGTTGCTGAAGGCGACGGCTGTCGCGTAGTGCCGTCCCGCCGAACGGGTGGCGGTCAGCTCGAGGTTCGCGGTCTGCCCGACCGACGTCGATCCCGTGAGGGCGAGCGACACGCCGTCGTCGTAGTCCACGACGAGGAGATCGTCGATGAGCGCTTCGCAGAAGCTGTCGTCCGGGTTGTCGACCGCGATGAACCGAAGGCGGACGTTCGGAGTCGGCTCGACGAAGTCGCGGAGCCGGAACGTGTGCCGGATCCACGCCTGTGTCTGCCGGACCACGCGTTCCACTTCGACCCAGGTCGTCCCGTCGTTCGTGACCTCCACGACGAACGGGTCGGAGTTGGGATTCGGGCCGTGGTCCATGTAGTAACGCCAGTAGGACACGTGTGGGTCTCGCGCGCCGCCGAGCGGGAGCGGCCGTGTGACGAGCGTCGTCGTGCCACCATCGACGTCATTGGCATCCGCGTTCACCGACGGCGAGTTACCCGTCATGTAGCAGTTCTTGCCGGTAGGCGTGTGGTCGTCCCCCGGCTGCACGGTGAACAGCCCGTAGTTCGTCGCATACGTCGGGTTCGGATCGCCCCACGTCCACACCCCGCTCGTCGCCGTGTCGCCGGCCACGCCGCGAACCCACGTCGCGGTCTCGCAGTCGTCGCTGACGAGTGTCCTGCTCGGGCCGCAGACGATGTCCAGCGGCACCGCGAGCCGGTGACCGTTGAACTCGATCTCCACGGTGAGGCCGAGCGCCGTGCCGGGAGGCGTCATCGACAGGATCCGCGCGCGCAGCGGCACGACGCTATTCGATGCCGTCGCGAGGGGGACGACGTCGCCGAGGTTGGCGGTGCCGACTTCCACGACCGACCACGGCGTCGAGCTCCGCAGCCGGAGCCGCGCGGCGTTGGCGTCGAGCACGCCCATGTTCCGAACGGAGAGCACGACCTCGACGCGTTCACCCGCCTCGAAGTGCTGGTTGTTGTTCCCGATCTCTCTGACCGTGCGCGACTGCACGCGCAAGTAGGGCCCCGCCGCCTGGATCCCCTTGATCAGCATGTCGAGGTTCTCCTCGGCCAGCGGGCGCACGCGAGTGATCGGGGGCCAGAAGCTGTCGCCGTTGGTTCCGAGCTCCGGCGCGACCGAGAACACGCCGACCGCCCCGTCGTAGAAGTCGATCGAACTGCCGTTGGCCGGATAGAGGAGTGTCGGCACTCGACCGGTGCGGTAGTTGTTGCGCGACGCCATGTCCGGCACGAGCACGCCGTAGGTCGCCTCGCGCACCGATAGGGTCCCGAGCGTGTAGGAGAACGGCCACATCAGGAGCGCACCGGCGCAGTGGATGTCCCACACCGACGTCAGCCCGTGCGCGACGCGGCTGCGGGCAAACGTGCCCAGCGCTGCGGTCTCCGGCTCGCTCCACGCTGCCGTGCCGCGATAATTCGACGCAGCGGCAACCGACGAGCTGCCGCGATTGTCGTAGCCCCACTGGTATCCGAAGTTGCGGTTGAGGTCGACGCCGTAGGTCGAGCCGGACGACCAGCGGCGGTTCTTGCGCCACGCGCCGCCGCCTTCCGGGTTGTTTCGCCGGTTGTATTCGTACCCGTCCGGGTTCGCGACGGGGATGTAGTGGATTTCTCTGTTGTCGAGCAGATCTGTGACCACGGGGTCTTTGCCGTAGTTCTCGAGCAAGTACTCGACGCAGTTCATCATCGCCATCAAGCCACCGGGCTCGCGCGCGTGGATCAACGTATGGAGGAGGATCTCGGGCTCGTTCTCATCGACGTCCGCGTTCGTCGAGATCGTGACCGCCCAAAGGTCGCGGTTCTCGATGCTCTTGCCGATCGAGCGACGGGCCGTGATGAGGGATGGGTATTTCGTGCGCCACCCGTCGAGCTTCGTGATCACCTCGGCCAACGTGTAGAACCCGCCCATCGACCCGAGACCGATTGCGACTTGCCCGTCCGTCGATCCGTTTCGCGCGGCGATGAATGCCTCGATGTCGTGGTGCACGATCACCGGCTTGAACCCGAGCGAGTCGATTCGCGAGAAGTCCGCGGGGTAGATCAGGGCCTCGACGTGGGGACGAGGGCACGTGCACGTGGCACCGCGCGGACAACAGGCGTGCAGGACGTCGACGCGCGGATCGCGGAGCAGCGCGGCGACAGCACCCGGCTCGGGCGGCGTCGTACGAACGAGCATCGTCGGGTGGTTGCGCGTCGGCGAGGGAGTCGGGTGTTGCGCGTCGAGGGTGGAGACGCCCACGGTTGCGAGGAGCACAGCAATGATGAGCGTTGCTGCGGAACGCGTAGTCGCGACGGCAGGCGAGGGGGACGTGCGTTGATCGCAGTGCTTCATCCGCATGCGTGTCTCCTTGGTGTGATGACCATCCGCGACGCACTGCCCAGCGCGCCCGATTGTCAGATGCCCTTCGGGCGCGGTCAAGGTCGAACCCCCAGTCGCCCATCACGACCGCGTCTGCTACAGTCCGTCCATGATCACCGCACTCGCGCTCCTCGCCACGCTATGCATCGCCTCGTCCACCGGTCCGCAGGAGAGCGATCTCCGGCGATCACTGGCGGGTGCGTGGAAGCGGGATGACGCGGCCGCGGAATGGCTCGGATTCTTCGGTGAGCGCGTCGTGATCGCTCATGGCACCGGGCAGCAGGTCTATTCGGTCGAATATGGGGACGGACGGATCCGACGCACGCCGCTCGCTCACGGCCCCGTCCTCGACACGAAGGTCACCATCGACGGCGAGCGCATGGTGTTGGTGTGGCCGGGGGGGAAGAAGACGGCGTATACGCGGGTGAAGCCGGTGCCGGACGCCGTTCGCATCGACCCGATCTCGCTCACGCCGAGCGACGTGACGCCGGAGCGGATCGTTGCGATCCGCGAGGAGCTCCGCACGCGAGCGGTAGAGGACCAGGCGGCCCGTCGCGCGGTCGGCGCGGCGATCGAGGCACTCCGCGAGCGCGCCAAGACACCGGATGCGCTCCAGGCCGGCATGCGCGGGCCGGAGATCACGCGTTTGGGCGATCGGATACGCGAGGTCGATGCCGACAACACCCGGCGCTTGCTCGCGCTCGTGCGCGACGTGGGCTGGATCGACGCGACACGGTTCGGCGATCGCGCGGCACGCGACGCGTTCCTGATCGTGCAGCACAGCGGCAACTTGCTCCTGATGCGAAGCGCGCTGCCGCACATCGAGTCCGACGCGCGGCGCGACCCGAAGGCGCTCGGGGGGAGCTACGCGTTGCTCTTCGACCGCACGCGGCTCTCGCTCGGCGAGAAGCAGCGCTACGGCTCGCAGCTCACGCGCGCCACCGATGGGGCACTCGTGCTCCAGCCACTCGAGGAGCCCGACGGCGTCGACGCCCGTCGCGCCACGATGGGGCTCGAACCGCTCGAGGACTACCTGAAGCGCTACCGCGCCCGCGGCGAGCGAGTCCGCCGCGGCGGCGGGTAGCGCCTCCCCAGCGCACCCTGCCGGACGCCGGGGCCACTTTCTTGTACCATTCTGCCGGCCCCGAGCATTGCTCTCGGGACACTCGCCACCCTCACCATGCCCTACACCCCCGAAGAACTACTCGAGCACGCGGGTTGGATGCGGCGCCTCGCTCGCGCGATGCTCGACGACGAGCATCTGGCGGACGACGCGGTGCAGGAGTCGCTGCTCACCGCGTTGCGCAGGCCGCCCAAGCGTAGCGGCCACGTGCGCGGCTGGCTCGCGACCGTGCTTCGGAACGTCGTGCGCCAGCAGGCTCGACGCGACGCGCGCTACCGGGACGTCGTCGAGTCCTTGCCCGAGCCGCCGCCGTTCCCGGACCCACAGGAACTCGTCGAGCGGGCGACCGCCCATCGGCGCGTCGTCGACGTTGTGCTCTCCCTGGACGATCCCTACCGCACGGCCCTGCTCGCACATTACTTCCAGGGAATGCCGGCCTCCGAGATCGCACGTCGGCAGGGCATCGCGGTCCTGACGGTTCGCACGCACATCAAGCGCGGCGTCGCGAAGTTGCGTGCGCGCCTCGATCGAGAACTCGGCGGGTCCGCGCGCTGCTCGGCGATTCTCCTCGGACTCGCGCTTCCGCGCATGACTGCGCCTGTGGCGATGAACGCCGCGCGCGCCGCGGCGAAGGCGTCGCTTCTGCTCGGTGGTGCGGTCGGTCTGGGATTGTGGGTGGCAAGCGGCGTTGCGTCCCGTGACGCCCCGCGCGCCGAACCCCAGGGCGAGCGACCGATCGCCGCCGCGCCGATGGCCGATCCGAGCCGACCCGATCGATCGACGCGGATCGCGGAGCCCCGCGCACCGAATGCTGCCCCTCGCACGGCGCCATTGCGGTCGCGCGACGCGGTGAGCGGAGTCGTCCGAGATGCCGCCGGGCTCCCGGTCGCCGGCGCGTCGGTGCGATTCATCGAGAGCAACCCGCCGTTTGAATGCATGCCGTCGGTCGTTCGATCGGTCGAGACCGACGCGCAAGGCGGATACCGCATCGACCGACTGCCGCGGGGCGTGCCGGTATTCCTCGAAGCCCAAGGCGCCGGGACGTTCGCGGTTCGTCGGTGGGCCTACACCGGCATGCAGGTCGACTTCGTCGTCGGCGCCCCTGGCCGACTCGAAGCGCGCGTCCTCGTCGCCGCCACCGGCGAGCATGCGAGCGACGGCGTCGCGGCGCTCTACTCGCTGGCCGATCGCGCGCGTTCGGATCCGGAACGCGGCGCACCCGCGGCCTCCGCGCGGATCGGATCGGGTGGCGTCGTGACCTTCTTGGCCGTGCCGCCGGGCCCATACGCGCTGCACGTCTGGCCGACGGACGCCGCGCCGAGACGATTCGAGCGCGTGCGCGTCCGTGCGGGCGCAACGACCGACCTCACGGTCCACGTGCACCGCGGCGGGCGCGTCCTCGGGCGCGTGATCGATGCTCGCGACGGTCGACCCGTCGAGGGCGCCGTGATCACCTGCCGCCGGATGATGCGAACGTGTCGCACCGACGCGTATGGGCGATTCGAGTTCGCCGGTGTTCTCACGGAGGCCGAGCCGCTTCGGCTCTTGGTGCACCACCCTGCATATGCCGTCCAGCGGGTCGTCAGCGGCTGTCGCTTCCCGCGACACGATCTCGGCGACGTCGCGATACGCAGCATCGGCACGATCCGGGGACGAGTCGTCGATCACGATGACCGCGGCCTGGCCGGCGTGACCGTGTCGTATCCGACCTGGACGCGCGAGAACAACGCGCTGTGCCGCTTGATGCTCCCGCCCGGCACTCGCCGTTCGTGCACGACCGATGCCGACGGCTGGTTCGAACTCCAAACGCACCCGAACCTCGCGCGCGAACCGCTTTGGATCATCGCGGATCGCGCGGTGCCGGTCTCGGTGGCACAAGCGTCGTGCGGTCTCGTTCGACTGCACGGCGGCCGGGCGGTCCGCGGCATCGTTCGCAGTCCCGATGGCGAGCCTTGCGGCCCGTGTCTCGTGAGCGTGTGGCGCGACGAGCTTCCCGTCGCCACGACGTGGATCGATGCGTCGGCCCGCTTCGCGTTCCATGGTGTCGCGCCCGGCCGGTATCGTGTCGAAGCGGTGCCTCTCTCTGCGCTCACCGAATGCCACGACGGGCTGACCCTGGGGAGCCGCGACGTGGCTGTCGGTGACGTCGACCAGGACGTGACGGTCGTCGTCGTTCGCGGCGTGGACTACGCGGGGCGAGTGACCGACCGTGCCGGGCGTCCGATCGCCGGGGTCGACATCCGACTCGCTCCGAGTCGACGCGCGAATCTCGCGGGCTTGCCGTTGGCGGACAGTGCGACGCGCACCGCGACGTCGGATGAGCGGGGCGCGTTTCGCCTGACCGGACTCTCGCCCGAGCGAACCTACCGCGTGACTGCGAGCGCGGCCGACTACGCCGACGAGTTCGTCACGGTCACGCCGAACGAGGCGCCGAGCACCCTCGTCCTGGATCGGCTCGTGACGATCGAGGGGCGGGTCGTCTCGAGCACGGGCGGGGACGCGGTCCGCGAGTTCTTCATCGACCTCGGTCGGGCTCGGAGCCCGTTCCGACCGCGCCGGCGCCACGAGTGTGACCCGCAGGGCCGTTTCGAGTTGCGCGTCCGGGCGGGGCGGTATCGCGTTCGAGCCGGCACGCACGACGGTCTGCTGTCGAGCGCGGCCATTGCGGTTTGCGAGGTCGGGGCACCGGCGCCGTCGTTGACGTTGACCGTTGCCGCGGCGAACGTCCTGGCCGGGCACGTCCGATTCGACGGTGAACCCGGCGGGACGGGTCCCGTGATGGCATTTCGCATGGAGAAGGGGCGTCCGGTTTGGGCGGCCATGCTGCCGTTCGATGCCAGCGGTCGCTTCCGCCGGGTCGGCTTGGAGGCGGGGGAGTATCTGCTGCTCGCGAACGAAGCGCGCCCGCCCGGGCGCGTCGCGCTCGGGCACGCCTCGCTCGGCCCGACGACCGACCGGCGCGTTTCACTCACGATGACCCGCCCGGCGCCGTTGCGCGTCGAGGTGGTCGACGATCGCGGCCATCCGGTTTCCGGCGCGCGCGTCGTGTTGCGGGACGGATTCGGCGGTGCCGTGCCGGATCTGGTGCTGCGTCGACACTGGGCCGAGACCGACGCCGCGGGGTGCGCGCCGTCGCGGCGGGCTCCACCCGGTGCCTATGAACTGTGCGTCACTGCGGACGGCCACGGCGACGTCACGCAGAGCGTCGTCCTCACACCCGGTGTTCCGGCGGCGGTCCGGGTCACGGTGACCCGCGCCCGGTGATCCCGGCTGCATCGCGACGGAAAATCGGTGAGGGAATCCACCAAGGCCCCGGATCGGCTCGCTTTGTCTTGTACCATCTCGGGGTCTCGGGCATTGTCCCCGGGGGAGCGTGACCGAAGGAGGTCCAGGATGCTCGGAGTCGCTGGGAGATTCGCGCGGTTCCTTCTAACCGTGGGGTGCGCGACGTCGATCGGCGCTGCCGCGGTGGAGGCGCAGTGCTGTGACGGGCCGTCGTTGCCGCCCGGCTTCACCGCGTATCCGTTGGGGCCGACCGGTCCGTGGCAATGGACGACGTTGCGCGAGTTCGCCGATGGCGAGGCCGCTCGCAACGGAGATGCGGGCGTGTGGGGCGCCTACGCCGGCGGCATCGGGCGCGGTTGGCGCGTCATGTTCCACCCGGTGCTCGGCACGCCGACGTGGATTCTGACGGACGGCCTCGATCTCGGCAGCGGTTCCATCGTCACCGATGCGGCGGCCGTCGCTCGGATGCGTCGCTTCGTCGACGAGCACCGTGCGTTGCTGGGCGTCGACCGCGTCGATGCGCTGAAGTTGATGCGGGTGTCGGTAACCCCCAACGCGCACGGGCAGGACATCCTTGGCGTCGACTTCAAGCAGACCTATCGCGGCTACGATGTTCGCACGCCGACCGACCACATCCGCGTCAAGCTTCACGCGAACGCAACCCTCGGTCGGCTCGTCGCGTTCGGCTCCGATTGGCTCACGGGGCTCGAGGTCGAGGTTCGCCCGATCGATCGAGCGGCGGCGATCACGCGTGCGCTCGAGGAGGTCCCGGACGCTCCGCCGGGGACCGTACGAATCCACGACGTCGAGACGTTCGTCCTCGTCGAGGCGCGCGAGCGGGCGGAGCACGGCATCGACGCGAAGCTCGTGCATCAGGTCAAGGTCGAAACGACGAGTCCGCTCGGCGCGTGGTCGGTCATCCTCGACGCGAATACCGGCGTGTTGCTCCGCAAGCACAGCGACGTGGTCCATCTCGGCGACGGGGGGACCCCGGTGCGCGGCAACGTCGCGGCCGGCACGCTCGACGACGGCCCGCTCGGTTCGTTCTCGATCGTGCCGATGCAGTCGCTCCACGTGCACGTCGTCGGTGGCGGAAGTGCCGCGACCGACGCGAATGGCGACTTCACCATCGCACACGCCGGGACCGCCGCCGTGAGAATCGCCGGCCGATTCGAGGGCGATTGGTGCGAAGTGATCAACAACCGGGGCCCGAACCTGAACTTCGTCTTGCCCGCGTTCCCCGGCACGCCGATCAACATCGTGATGAACCCCCAGAACACGATGGAGTTCCCGACCGCGGAGGCGACCGCGTATCGCTTCACGACAGCGACGCGCTTCTTCCTCGCGAAGCGCATTCCGCGGTTCACGGGGCTCGCGAAGCTGACGGCTCACGTCAACGAGTCGGTCTTCTCGTGCAGTGCGATGTTCATCAACGGGACGATCACGTTCTTCATGCGCGGGACGCGGTCGAGTCTCTGTGCGAATACCGCGTTCGAGGAGGTCATCGCCCACGAGTATGGCCACGCATTTCACGACTGGTTTCACGGGAGCACGAAGCCGCTCGATTTCTCCGAGGGCATTGCCGATCACATCGCGCTCTACCTGAGCGACCAGCGAGTGATCGGGCGCGACTACAACGGGGCGGGCGTCCATCTGCGCGACTACACGAAGCCGGTGTCTCAGCCGAGCGGCGCGATGGATCGTCAATTCAACGACCCCTCGTGCCTCAACCAGACGCACTGCCTGGGGATGGCATGGGCCGGGTTTTGTGCGGATCTGAGAGATCTGCTGATCAAGAAGCACGGTGCGGTCCAGGGGCGGGACGTGTCCGAGGTCATCACGATCGCCCCGTATGATCGCAATCCCGCGGACATGATCGCCGGGATGCTGGGCGTGTTCATCCAGGACGACAGCGACGCGAACTTGAGCAACGGCACGCCGAACTTCCACGAGATCGCGGAGGCGGCGGACGTGCACAGCCTGCCTCGTCCGTCGAACCCGCAGGACGTCCAGATCACTCACGTGCCGGCAACCGATACGCGCGACACGGTGAATCCGCGGTCGATCACGGCGACGATCACGTCGCAGGCCGGCAACGTGACCGGAGCCTGGCTCGTATACAAGGTCGACAGTGGCGGCTACTCGTCGCTCGCGATGCCGCGGGGGACCGGCAACGCATACAGCGCGATGATCCCGCCGCAGTCCGCCGTGTCCCGCGTCTCCTATCACATCGTCGCGACCGACGACCGGCAGCAGAGCGGACGGACGCCGACGGCCGGCGACTACCGATTCACGGTGGGGCGGTCGATGCTGTTGTTCGTCGATGACTTCGAGTCGGACAAGGGCTGGGTTGCCGGTCAGAACACGTCGGCCGGACGCTTCGAGCGTGCGGATCCGATCCGCTTCACGCTTGCGGTCGGGCGTCGGACGTTCGAGGTGCAGCCGGAAGACGACGCGACGCCCGGGGCGGGGACGCACTGCTTCGTGACGGAGAACGGGAACCGGCAAAGCGCGCAACAGCCCGATCTCTACGACGTGGACGGCGGATTCGTCGAGATCCGCTCCCCGTTGGTCGACCTGTCTGCGGTCGCTGTCGGCACCGCGGAGCTTCGCTATTCGCGCTACTTCTTCACCTACAACAACAGCGACGACGAGCTGTGGGTCGACGTGTCGTCGGATGCCGGCGCATCGTGGACGCGGGTCGAGACGGTTCGGGGGCGAAGCAACCGGTGGAGTCGCGTGCAGCTCAACCTGCCCGGGCCGTACACGAACCGGATGGTCGTGCGGTTCCGAACCGAGGACGACCCGAACAACTCGGTAACCGATGCGGCGATCGACGACGTTGCGATCGTCGCGTTCGACGACGACGTCGCCGCACTCCGGAGTTCGACCGCGAGCCCGCGGATCGGGACCGCGGTCCGCTACACGGTCGATGCGGCGAGGCGTGCGAACGGCACGTGCTTCTTTGCGATCTCCGCGGGGCGTGGCCCGACCCGTATCCCGGGCGTGGGAGTGCTCGACCTCGGTGTTCCGTTCTTCGTCGTGTGGCAGGGGGTTCTGGATTCCGCCGGCCACGGAACGCTCGCGATTCCGATCCCGAACGCCGCAGCGCTCAAGGGCGTCACGATTCACGCGCAGGCCGTCGCCCACCGCGGCGACCTGGTCGTGTCGAATCCGTGTGCGGTTCAGGTGCAGTAGCCATGATGCGACATCGAGCCTTCCGAAGAGCGTTCGCTTGGGCCGCGTGTATCGCGCTTCACTGCACCTCCGTCGCGGCGCAGTCCGTCGTCTTCCCGCAGGGCTACACGAACTCGTTCGGGACGAGCCCGCTGGTCGGCTACCACTTCGACAGCGTGCCGATCACGATTCAATGTGGCATCCACGCATCGGAGCTGACGACGATTCCGAAGGGCTCGATCCTCGTCGGCTTGAGCTATCGGCTGCGACGCTCGGCAACGGCGCCGTGGCCCCCAACGGCTGCGCACTGGAACAACTACGAGATCACCCTCGGCGAGGGGGCGCTCCCGACGAAGCAGTGGAGCCCGATCTTCGCGAACAACATGAAGAACGCCGTACTCGTGCGGAAAGGGCCCATGACGGTTCCAGCGAACATGATGCCGATCAGTCCGCTGAAGCCGAACCCGTTCGACGATCACTACGCCGAGTTCCAGCAGCCGTACGTCTATCGGGGCGGCGACCTCGTGATCCTCACGTCGCACGACGGAAGCAACGTCGCCACCACACCCGTGGTCGACGCGATCTCACAGTCAAACGGCCCGCCCGGGCGCACGATGCTGGCCGCGTCGTTCCGCGCGCAGCAGACGATCTACCTGAGCCGCGCCGTCGTGATCACCCGGATCCACTACGGGCACGGCCCCGCCGTGGCGCCGGGGGCGAACGGATCGCTGACGCTCGTGCTGAGCAACAACCTGGTCGGCCCGACGCCACCGCCGGGACCGGTGCAGTTTTCCATCGTCAACGGCGTCTCCGGTGCGGCGGGAGAGATCCTCTTCTCGTTCACGAGGGCCGTCCCGTCGCTGCCGTTGCTCGGCGGCAACCACCTGCTCGTCTTGCCACCGTTTCCGATACGCGTGCCGTTCGTCCTCGACGCCGGGGGGCGATTCGACCTCCCGCTCAACGTGGGCTATCCGAGCGCCGCGATCGGACTCGAGGCGCAGGCCTACGCACTGGACGCGTCGAACCCCGCCGGCTTCGTCGCGAGCAACGCGGTCTCGTTTCTCCTCAGTCCGTAGGCTGGGCCGGCCCACGCCTTCCGCTTTGCGCCGACCTGTGCTTTGCTGGCATCCAGCCCCCGGCGGCCGCGCCTCGGAACGGGTATCAGGCGACGGTCAATCAACGGGACGCCGCGGGCGGATCGTCGAGACGGGTAGCGATGCAAATCGGTCACGGAAACGGGGAGTCCGTTTTCGCGGCGCGGCAGCGTGGGGATGCCGCTTCGCGGGGCGCCGCCCGTACGGTCGTGTTCAGTTCGATCTTCCCGCACGCCGCGAGGCCGCAACTCGGTGTCTTCGTGCGCGAGCGCGCGTTTCGCGTCGCGCGGCACCGAACCATCGTCGTCGTCGCGCCGGTCGCATGGTTTCCGTTCCAATCGTTGCTCCGCTGGATACGCCCGGGCTTTCGGCCACCCGCCGTGCGGAGCGAGACGGTCGACGGGATCGAGATACACCGCCCGCGTTTTGTCAGCGTGCCGGGTTTGTTCAAGCGCCTCGATGGCTGGCTGATGGCTGCGGCGTGTGTGCGGCTGATGCGTCGGCTGCAACGAGAACAGGCGATCGACGTGATCGACGCGCACTTCGCGTATCCCGACGGGTATGCGGCGACGCGGCTCGGGTGCTGGCTCGCAGTGCCGGTCGCGGTCACGATGCGCGGCAGCGAGGTGCGCTATCTCGAGCACCGTGCGATCGGCGCGCGCGTGGCCCGCGCATTGCGCGACGCAACGTGGGTCTTCGCGGTGTCCGCATCGCTCGCGCGGGTCGCGGCCGACGTCGGTGTCGAGCCGGCGAAGATCGAGGTCGTCCGCAACGGTGTGGATCGCGACGTATTCCGACCGCGCGACCGCCGAGAAGCGCGTGCGAAGCTCGGGCTGCCGGCACGCGCCGACGTCCTGATCTCGGTCGGCGGCCTCGTCGAGCGCAAGGGGATCCACCGCGTGCTCGAAGTGCTGCCGGCGCTGCGCCGCACCAACCCGACGATCCACTACCTCGTCGCGGGCGGCCCGGGGCCCGAAGGCGACTGGCGCGCAAGGCTCGAAGCGATCGTGGCGGAGAAGGGGTTGGAGGACTGCGTGACCTTCCTCGGCGAGGTCGAGCACGGGCAGTTGTCGTGGCCACTCTCGGCGTCCGACGTGTTCGTCCTCCCGACGACGAACGAAGGGTGCCCGAACGCGGTGCTCGAGGCGATGTCGTGCGGCCTGCCGATCGTCACGACGCGGGTGGGCGGCAATCCGGAGATCGTCACCGACGCATCGCTCGGCACGCTGATCGTTCCCCGTGACCGCAGCGCACTCGAGGTGGCGGTCGCCGCAGCCCTCGGACGCCGTTGGGACCGAGACCGAATCATCGCCCACGCGAGCGCGCACTCGTGGGACCGCTGCTCGGCGCGCATCGCCGACCGCTTCGACTCGATCGCCGCCGCCCATCGGGAGGCGACCGCGACGTGACGGCTCCTCGTCGCCTATCCCAAGTCCCGCCGAAAGCACCGCACGAGCCCGACGTCTTCGAACCCCATCGCACGGTGCGCCGCGCAGCTCGCGTCGTTCGCCGGGTCCGCATCCGACGCCATCTCCGCACACCCCTGCGCCGTTCCCCATGCCGCCGCGGCGTCGATCAGGGCGCGTCCGACGCCGTGGCCGCGGGCGTCGGGGCGGACGAACCAGCCCTCGATGTAGGCGACGCGGTGGGTGACGCAGCCCTCGGCAACCGGGCGGATCGACACCTCGACGAAGCCGACGACGGCGTGGGTCGTGTCCTCGGCGACGAGAACAGTCCAGGGGCCGCGCGGGAAGTCGCCGGCGAAGAAGCGATCGATCTCGGCGCGGTGCCCGGCCTCGTCCCCCGGCCACAGGGCGCAGCGCTGGGCGAGCCAGACCGGCGCATCCGCGTGCTCGATCGGTCGGGTCGACAACCACATGCGCCTATCGTAGCGCGCCCGGCAGACGACACGATGCGAATCACGCGCGTTTTCCCTCGGGCTGTCGATCCCCGCGGTTGGTATTCTGGTCGCCCTCTACCGACCCGACGCCATACGGTGGCAGCCTTTGTGGATGCGAGACGACGTGACCGAGCCGAACCCGCAGCAGTGCCTGGTCGAGATGACCGGCGGAGCCCTCGTGACCCACGCGATCTTCACGGCGACCGAACTCGGCGTGGCCGACGCGCTCGCCGACGGGCCGAAGACGGCCGACGAGTTGGCCGCGGCCGTGGACGCCCAACCGGACGCGCTCTTTCGCTTGCTGCGGATGCTCGCGGGCTTCGGCGTGTTCGCGCACGCAGACGATGGGCAGTTCGCGCTGACGCCGATGAGCGAGTGCCTCCGGCGCGACCACCCGTCCGGTCTGCGGGACTACGTGCGCATGAGCGGACACGAACTCGCGCGCGCGTGGGTCGAGTTGCCGCACGCGGTTCGCACCGGTGACCGCGCGTTCGATCGCGCGTTCGGCAAGCCGTTCTTCGACTACCTCCGCGACCACCCCGATCGCGCGCGGGTCTTCGACGGCGCGATGACCGCCGTGCACGGGTCCGAGTCGGTGCCGATGATCGAGGCCTACGACTTCTCGCGGTTCGAGACCATCGTCGACGTGGGGGGCGGGAACGGCTCGATGCTCGTCGAGTTGCTCCGGCGCGTCGACGGGCCGCGCGGCGTCGTCTTCGACCTCGACGACGTCGCGGAGCATGCGGCAACGCTGCTCGAAGGCTCGGACTGCGCCGCGCGAGCGACGGCGGTGGGCGGCGACTTCTTCACCCGCGTGCCGGCCGGCGCGGATTGCTACCTGCTCCGCCACATCGTTCACGACTGGGACGACGACCGGTCGGTGACGATCCTTGCCAACTGCCGCGAGGCGATGGCCGACGACGGCCGCGTGCTCGTCGTCGAGGGCGTCGTTCCTCCGGGCGGCACCCCGCACCCGTCGAAGATCCTCGACCTGATCATGCTCACCGTGCCCGGCGGCCGCGAACGGACCGCCGAGGAATACGACGCGCTCTTCGCACGCGCCGGCCTCCGCATAGAGCGAATCATTCCCACCGCGTCGCCGATCTCGATCGTCGAGGGCGCGCGCGCGTAGCACGCCGGATTCACGTGAACCCGCGTCCGACGCCGATAGTGCGGACGTGGACACGACGCTCTACCTCACGCTGAATCTCCTGCCGCCGCTCGTGCTCGCCGCGGCGACCGAGGCCGTCGCGCGTCGATCCGTGCGCGCGGGACTCGTCGTCGCGGGGGTGTGCGTCGCGATGCTCGCGGTGCGGCCGGTCCTGCTGCATGACCCGTGCCTCGAGCACCGCCTGTTTCCGTGGCCGGACTACGCGCTCGTCCACGGGTGGCACTTCTTCCTGTTTCCGGCGATCGTCATCGGCTTGCGTCGCGGTGTGCGCGGCCGCCGACCGCAGCGCGCGCTGCTCGGCGCTGCCGCGCTGATCGTCGTGTTGCACGCGAGCCTCGTCGTGCGGGTGCTCGACGTGGAGCACATCGCGTTCGACGTGCGCACGACCCGCGACGGATTCGCGCTCCAGAGCACCGGCTACAGCTGTGCCGCGGCGAGCGCCGCGAACCTGCTCCGCTTGCACGGCATCCGGTCGAGCGAGACCGAGATGGCGCGGGCAAGTCTCCTCGCGAGAGGGCGGGGCATCCACGACATCGGGACGCTGCGTGCGCTCGCGCTCCGCTGCGCGCCGACCGCGTGGACCCCGCGACTGCGTCGCCTCAGCCGCGAGCAGCTGGTCGCCTCCGGCCGGCCCGCGTTGGTCCCGTTGCAGCACGGTTTTCTCGTGAATCACATGGTGTGCGTGCTCCGTGCGCACCCGGATCGCGTCGTGTTGCTCGACCCGGCTGTCGGGCGACGCACGCTGCAGATCGCCGAGTTCGACGCGTTGTTCCTCGGGCGCGCGCTCGTCCTCGAGCCTCGGGGCGGCGCGTTGCCCGCCCGCCCGGACAATCCTTCCCTCAAGCAACTATCCGCCCGCGACGAAGTTGTGCACGTTCGACGGGGAGTTCTCGGGGGAGAGGTTGCGTTCAACGATGAAATCGATTCACACCGCGTGCATTCTCGCGTGGCTGGCGTGTATCGCGCCGGCGCAGGTGCTGCTCGGCCCGGTGCCGGCGGACCTGGCGAAGTCGCTCGATCTGAAGAGCGGCACGGTGCAGGAGATCTCGCTGAAGGCGTGCGAGCACGCCCGCGTTGAGGTCGATCTGATCCTCGGCGGCGATCCGTGCCGGATCGTCCTCGAGCGCCACGCGCTGCGGGCCGAGGGGTTCGAACTCCGCGTGGCCGACGCGACCGGCATCCACACGGTGCCGACGCCCGAAGGCGTCACGTATCGCGGCACGGTCCTCGAGCATCCGAAGAGCATCGTCGCGGCGACGATCCGCGAGGGGCGGCTGCGCGCCGTCGTCTCGCTCGACACCGGCGAGACGTTCGGCATCCAGCCGCTCGACGAGCGGGCCGCGGGCAGCGAGAAGCGCTACGTGGTCTACACGCGCAGCGATCTGGCGGCGCTCGACGTCGAGTGCGGCGTGACCGACGAGCCCGAGTCGCCGCAGATGGCGTTCGCCGGCGGCGCGACGCGGGTCGTCGAGATCGCGTGCGAGGCCGACTTCGCCTTCTTCCAGAAGAACAACAACGACGTGAACGCGACGCACGACGACATCCTGCTCGTCATGGCCGGATGCGACGTCATCTACGAGCGCGACGCGACGATCCAGATCCGCGTGAAGTCGATCCTCGTCCGCACGACCGCGGACCCGTATTCGACGACCACGTCGGGCACGCTCCTCAGCCAGTTCCGCAGCTGGTGGAACTCGAATCAGAGCGCGACGCCGCGTGACCTCGTCCACCTGTTCACCGGGCGAAACCTCGACGGCAACGTGATCGGCGTCGCGTATCTGAGCGTCGTCTGCTCGCGTTCGTCGGGCTACGGCCTCTCGGAGTCCCGCTTCTCGTCGAACCTCGTCCGTCGCATCGGACTCACGGCGCACGAACTCGGGCACAACTGGAGCGCGGGGCACTGCAACGGGTCGAACCCGTGCTGGATCATGTGTCCGAGCATCGGTGGCTGCGACAACAACGTCACGAAGTTCGCGCCGGTCACGATCAACGCGATCACGAGCCACAAGAACTCGCGCTCGTGCCTGTCCGCACCGTATACGCCGTCGCTGAGCGTCGTCTCGCCGAGCACGGTCGGGCTGCTGCAGCCGAACGTCGTCACGCTCGTCGGCAACGAGTTCCAATACGCCACGTCGGTGGACGTCGGCAACCAGACGCTGACCGGCGCTGCGTTCCACATCCTCGACAACCACACGATCCGCTTCGTGCCGCCGGCGCAGTCGGCGTTCGGCTCCGTGTCGGTCACCGTCAACACGCCGGCCGGCGCGACGAACGCGATGCAGCTCACCTACGGCCCGAGCGACCCGCCGGTGCTGGACGCGCCGAGCGCGCCGAGCGTGCGGTCGATGATGACGTGGCAGTTCGCCAGCCACCCGCGCGACGACTACTACCTCGCGATTTCCCCCGACGGCGCGACCGCACTGCTCGGCCAGAAGTCGGTGCTGGTCAACGTCGTCCTCCTGGCGCAAGGCCGCCTCGACGCGGTCGGCCTCGGCAGCACGTCGCTGTGGCTCCCGCCGCAACTCCTGGGCGTGAAGTTCCACTCCCAGGTCGCGGTGGTCGATACCCAACTCTCCAAGCTCCGCGGCGTCAGCAACATCGTCACGACGACGGTGCGCTAGCGCCCGTCGGGTTCACGATCGGTGAACTTCAGGCCTCGAGCACTCGTGCTGGGGGCCGAAAGTTCACGGATTGCGAACCTTGGGACACTCCTCGGTTGCTTTCCGTGCGGCCCGTGCGTGAATGGTGCGCGGCGCGTCCGTCGCCGACGCACAACCCCGCGTCGGGCACTCGCGCACCGTCGTCGTCGCCAACCGTGTGTCGGGGAACATCAGCGTGATCGACCCGCGCACCGACCAGGTCGTGCGCACCGTCGCGCTGCCGATGGGGGCGAACGCGCCCGAGCCGATGTACGTGGTCGTCTCGCGTGCGGCGAGCCGCGTGCTCGTCGGCGATCGTGCGAATGATCGCGTCGTCGCCTTCGATGCGCGCACGTTCTCGGTCGTCGGCGCCGCCGCAGCCGGTGGCGGCGTGTTCCACATGTGGGAGGGCGGCTCCGGCCGGCACCGGCAGCTGTGGGTGAACAACGACGTCGACAACACGACGTCGGTGATCGATGCGCGCACGCTGCAGAGCATCACGACGATCAACACGCCCAACGACATCGTCGCGGCCGGCGGCAAGCCGCACGACGTGTTCGTGCCGGACAACGGGCGCGACGCGTGGGTGAGCTACGTGGGCCTCGCGGGCGCGAACGACGTCGTCGTGCGGTACGACCGCCGGACGTTCGCCGAGACCGGCCGCGTCGTCGTCGGCAAGGACCCGCACCTCTGGGTCGCCGGGCGGCACCTCTATATCCCGACGCAGCAGGCCAACGAGGTCCGCGTCGTCGACCGTCGTTCGCTCGCGGTCGCGACGACGATCGCCGTTCCGGCTGCACACGGCGTCTACGGCACGCACCGTTTCGTCTACGTGACGAACATCGCGGGCGGTGGCACCGATGGGATCCAGACGATCGACCGGCGCACGAACGCCGTGATCGGGACGACGAACACGCCGTTCCCGACGCCGCACAACATCGTCGTCGTGCGCCACGGCCGCGCGTCGTCGAAGGCTTACGTCACGCACTCCGGCGGCACCGCCGACCAGACGTCGATCTTCCGCATCGACCGCAACTCCGGCCTTCCGACCGCGATCGGTTCGGTGCAGGTCGGCACGAACCCGTTCGGCCTCGGCGCTCGCCGCTAATCACGATCGGGCGAAAGGGGCACGCCCGTGGCCCTTTCGCCCGGCACCGTCGCGACGGGATCGCACCCCTTTTTTTGTCGACTTGACATCTGCGTTCGCCGGTGATTCACTGGCTTCGCAAGCGGGTAGACACAGTCGGCGCAACGGGTCGCGCGACGCGCGGCAATCATCGCCGGCGCATGCAAAGGGGTATGGCGATGGCCAAGAAGAAGGCGACGCGCACAGCGTCCGTACGAAAGGCTCCCACGATCACGCTCGACGACTTGATCGCGACGAGTTCCGCGTCGACGATCCGGACCTTTCGCGACCTGAAGATCGGCGACAAGTTCAAGCCGATCATCTGGGTCGGGATCTGGATCGAACCGTTCGGCGGCGACCCGCGGGGGCCCGTTGGGCCGCGCGGATAGGCGGGAGAAGACGTCGGCCGAAGACGCGCGCAATCTCGAGTGCCCGAGCGCGCGGCACGACATGCCCAGGAGTCGCATCCTGGGCATGCAACAGACCGTGGACGGCGTGCAACGGCTGGCGTATCTCGACCGCCCCGAACCGGTTCGCGAGGACTTGCTCGCGCTGGCGAAACCGTTGGCGCCGGCACAGGCGTTTCGTTTCGCGGCGCCGTGCGCGAAGTCCGGGTGTTCGCACTTCGACGGTGTGGACTGCCGGCTCGCGAAGCGGATCGTCCAGCAGCTCGACGCCGGCGTGGACGAGATCCCGCAGTGTGCGATTCGTGACGATTGTCGCTGGTGGAATCAGGAAGGCGCTGCCGCCTGTGTCCGCTGTCCGGTGATCTCCACGCACAGTGACGTGGCGAGCCCGCAGGCGGAGGCGCTCCGCATTGCGGCGGATCCGACCAGCGACGTCCTCGATTCATGACCTCGGGCCCCGGGTCTGCAGACTCGGGGCCTCGAGTTCCGCGCCCGTCTCGGGGCTACGGCAGGATCGCGAACACGCGCGCCGGACCGCCGGTGCCGTCGCGGATGAACATCGGGCAGACGAACAGCGTCGCGCCGCGCGCCGGCAGGCGGTCGAGATGGGCGATGTTCTCGACGGCAGGTTTGTCGGCGCCGTTGAGGATGCGGTGGGCCTCGAAGTGCGCCGAACGACCGCGATCGATGCTCGGCGTGTCGATCGCGATGCCGCGAATCGAGCGCTTCTCGACGAGGAACCGCACGGTGTCCGGGCCGAAGCCGGGAAACCGCAGGTGGGGCACCGCGTCGTCGCCGGTCTTGTCGGTGCCGAGGATCTTCGCCCGATCGGGCCAGTGCACGGTGTCGTAGCCGGTGTGCATCACGACCCATGCCCTGTCGGGAATGCGCCCGTGGCTCGCCTCCCATGCGCGCACGTCGTCGATCGTCAGCAGGTAGTCGCGGTCGCGCGCACACGGCTCGGTCACATCGATCTTCACCGCCGGGCCGACGTAGTCCTCGAGCGGGATCTGTCCGAGCGTCTTCTTGCCGGCGGCGAAGTGGATCGGTGCGTCGACGTGGGTGCCGCCGTGCTCCGACGCCGCGTAGTCGTTCGACGCGTAGAAGTAGCCCTTGTCGGTCTGGCCCCACGCGGCCCGCGTCAACGTGAACGGCTTCGCGGTGGGCCAGTAGATCGTCGTCGCGTCGAACGGATACGTCAGGTCGACGAGGCGGCCGCGGACGTCGAGCGCCTCCGGGCGCGCGCCGGCGCGCGCGGCGCCGCACGCCGGCAGGAACCAGCCGGCCGCGACGAGCGCGCCGGCCCCGAGGACGACCGCTACCGGTCGAACGAGTGGGTGCATCGGGATTCTCCTCAGTCGTCGATCGCGGCGCCGATGAGCACACGGAACTGCCACGGCGTGGGGTCGCCGGTGCTGCCGCGGGTTTGTTTGAGCAGCACGCCGATCGTGCCTTCGGTGGGGTCGGCGAAGTACTGGCTGTTGAAGTAGCCGCCCCAGGTGAACGTGCCGGGCGTGCCGGTGCCGCCGGTGCGCTCGGCGTGGTCGGTGACGAGTCCGAACGCGAGCCCGTGCGATCGATCCGGGCTGCCCCACAGGTCGCCGGTCTGCTCGCGCATGATCGTGCGGATGGTCGTCCGGCTGAGGATGCGCACGCCGTTGATCGCACCGTCGTTGAGATACATCTGCAGGAAGCGCGCGTAGTCACGGGCGGTGCTCGTCAGGCCGGCGCCGCCGGAGAAGAACGTGCGCGCGCCCTTGATCGGGTAGTCGGGATCGTAGAACGTCGTCGGGTAGCGCACCCACCGGTCGTCCACGCGGTGCTGCACCGGCACGAGTCGATGCGCCTTGTCGTCGGGCACGTAGAACGCGGTGTCGTGCATGCCGAGCGGCTCGAAGAGGCGTTCGCGCAGGAAGACGTCGAACGGCTTGCCCGAGACGATCTCGACGAGGTAGGCGAGCACGTCGAGCCCCTCGCCGTAGCTGAACTTCTCGCCCGGCTGATGGTGCAGCGGCACCGTCGCGAGCCGCTCGACGCTCTCGCCGATCGTCGTCGGCTCGGTCGTGAACAGGTCGGTCACGCCAGCCTTCGCGAACATCGCGCGAAAACGCGGGTCGCCGTCGATTGCGCCGTACCCGATCCCCGACGTGTGCGTGAGCAGGTGCCGGATCGTGATCGGCGTCTTCACCGGGACCGTCGTCCACGTGACGGTGTCGGGGTCGTAGGTGTCGAGCACGCCGGTCTTGGCGAACGCGGGGATGAACTTCGCGATCGGATCGTCGAGCTGGAAGCGCGCCTCTTCCCACAGCATCATCACCGCGGTCGCGGTGATCGCCTTCGTCTGCGACGCGATCCGGAAGATGTCGTCCTTGTCGAGGCGTCGACCACTCGCCTGGTCAGCGACGCCGAACGCCTTGTGGTAGACGATCGTCCCGTGGCGCGCGACGAGCACGACGGCACCCGGGATCTGATTCGCCGCGATCGCGTCGGTGCACATCCGGTCGAGCTGCGCGAGCCGCGCCGTCGACATCCCGGCATCGGCCGGCGGCCGCGCGTCGCGCGCGGTGCACGCGACGAGGATCAATGCGAGTGCGAGCCAGACCGATCGTGCCATCACCGGGCCTCCCGGCGCGTCATTGTCGACGTCGGCTCGGACGATATCAACCGGTGGGGCGGCGGAGGCGACCGAGCTCGATCGGGATCGCGACTCGCACGAGCGCGGTGAAGATCGCGAGGCCCGCGGCCCAGATGCCCATCGTGACTGCGATCTCGACCCACGTCGGGGCGTAGTCGACGATCTCGCCGAGCGGCGAGGGGATGAAGCCGGGGATGATGAGTCCCATGCCCTTCTCGATCCAGATCGCGACGAAGAGCACGAAGCACGCGGGATACAGCATCGTGCGGCGTCGCCGCAGTGGGTGGATCGTCAGCACGAGCGTCGCGACGACGTTCATCGTGATCGCGGTCCAGATCCACGGCACCAGCGCGTCGTGCCCGTGGAGTCCGAAGAACAGATAGCGGGCACTCTGGCTGTGGTGCGTCGGCCAGTAGAACTCTTTGAAGATCTCGGAGGCGAGCATGATCAGGTTGACCTGCGCGGCGACCGTCACGATCATCGCGAGCTTGCGGAACGCGTTCTTCGAGATCGAGTAGGACGTGAGCGCGTCGACGAGGCCGAGCGCGAGGATCATGAACGCCGGACCGCCGGCGAACGCCGACGCGAGAAAGCGCGGCCCCATCAGCGAACTGTTCCAGAAGGGGCGCGCCGGCAGCCCGGCGAGCAGAAAGGCCGTCACCATGTGGATCGCGACGGCCCAGCCCACGGACACGTACATCAGCGGCATGTAGAGCCCCTTCTTGGGCGTCTTGCCGCAGTAGCGCGTGTAGAGCAGGTAGAACGGAATCAGCAGGTTCAGCGCGAGGTAGCCGTTGAGCACGATGATGTCCCACGTCAGCAGCGACGCGGGGAAGTTCAGGTGCCCGATGCCCGGCACGAGGTGCCACGACGCCAGCGGGTTGCCGAGGTCGACGACGACGAAACCGAGGCACATGCAGAGCGCCGCGACCGCGACGCCTTCGCCGATCAGCACGGCCTTCGTGAACTCGACGTCGTGCAGGACGTAGGCCGGCATCACGAGCATCACGGCCGCGGCTGCGAGGCCGACGAGGAACGTGAAGTTCGAGATGTAGAGGCCCCAGCTGACGTGGTCGTTCATCCCGGTGACGGCCAGGCCCTCTTGCAGCTGCACCCAGTAGGCGTAGCCGCCGATCACCATCACGAGCGTGAGCACGCTCATCCACGCGTGATAGCGCCAGCCGCCGGACACGACCGCGCCGAGCGCGTCGCGAAAGAAGTGAGCGAACCCCATCGAGGCCCTCAGTCCATGTAGTACCAGAATTTCGGATCGGTCCCGAGGTCTTCCTTCAGCCGGAACACCTTCTTGTTCTCGATCACGTATCGAATCTCGCTGTTCGGGTCGAGCAGGTTGCCGAACACGCGCGCGCCCGTCGGGCACGCCTCGACGCACGCGGGGTTGCGGCCCTCACGACTGCGCTGGATGCAGAACGTGCATTTCTCCATCACGCCCTTCTTGCGCAGCCGGTTGCCGAGGTAGTGCTGGTTCGCATTGACCTCGGCCGGCGCGATCTCCGGCTCGTTCCAGTTGAACCGCCGCGCCCAGTAGGGGCACGCCGCCTCGCAGTAGCGGCAGCCGATGCACCAGTCGTAGTCGACGACCGTGATGCCGTCGGGTTCCTGCCACGTGGCGCCCACCGGGCACACGTCGACGCACGGCGGGTTCGCACACTGGAAGCACTGTGTGCCGAGGTAGAAGTGCCCCTCGGCCGGCACCGTGTGGCTGAAGTCGGCGGTGGAGTCCTCGAGGTCGACCTTGCCGTTCTTCATCTCGAAGATCCGGATGTAGGCCATGTCGGTGCGGCGGTCCTGGTTGTTCTCCTTCTTGCACGCCTCCACGCAGCTCCGGTAGCCCTTGCACTTGCCGATGTTGAACGCGTAGCCGTAGAGCACGCCTTCCTTGGCCGGCGTCGACTTGATGTGGACCTTGCGGCCGATCTTCGTGCGTGCGAGCCGTTCCAGGCGCTCGATCGTCTCGCGCTTCTCCCGGTCCGTCATGAGCCGGAAGTTGCCCTTGAAGTGCTCGTCCCACTTCGCGAGCGTCTCCTCGTCGCGCGAGCAGCCGGCGCTCGTCGCGACGGCGGCGCCGGCCGCGATCGTCGCCGCGTCGCGCGCGAACCGGAGCGCCTCGCGCCGGCTCATCGCCTTGTCGACGGCGCCGCTCGGCGTCGTGCGCGTCGAGCGCCGCCAGAAGCGGCGGACGGCGCGGGCGAGTCGTCGTCGGCGTGTCGTCATCGTCGGCCTCCCGGGTGGGTGTTCCGGATCGTGCGCGGAATGCGGGGCGTGCCCTCGGGGGCGCGCGGCGCGAACCGCGGGGCGTGCGGGTCGTGGCACGCGGTGCAGTTCTCGACGACGCGAACGCCGAGCCAGCCGGCGAGCCGCTTGCCGTGGGCGCCGCCGGCCCAGTCGCGCCCCTGCTGGAAGTGGCACTGTACGCACAGCCGATATGCGTGATCGAATCCGACCGTGCTGCCGTCGTTCAACCGCAGGCGCTCGAGGTCGTTCCCGTCGTGGCACGTGCGGCAGTTCATCGTCGTGGGCGGCGCGTGGCGCGACGGGATGTCGACGTGCATCGTCCGCACGATCGCTTCCTGCCCCGTCGCGGCGGGTGCGGGGTCGAGCGGGCGGACGTGGCAGAGGCCGCATCGTCCTTGCGTCATGTGCGGCAGCCGCGCGGTCGTGAAGAACGGACGGCCGCCCGGCCCGACGATGCCTTCCACGGCGACCCGGGGCACGCCGCGCAGCGCACGCAGCTCGGTCGCGTCGGTCTCGAGCGACATCGCGATCGAGCTCGGGGTGGCCGCGTCGTCGGTGTCGGCCGCGCCACACGCCGCGAGCACGGCGGGGAGCGCGGCGACGGCGAGCCAGCGACGCGCGATCACCGCGACGCGCCCGCGGTGCGGGTGAACGCGGGGACCGTCGCCGGTGCGACGTGGCACTGCACGCAGTTCGTCCGCTCGGGGTGGGTGCAACGGATCTCCAACGGCGCTGCCGGCCCCGCGTGGCACGCGAGGCAGTTCTCGCGGAGTTGCAGCGTGTGCGGAATCGGCGGCGGACCGCCGGGCAGGGCCGCGCGTCCGAGCGACGGCCATGCGTCGGAGGTGAACGTCGACGCCGCGAACGCCGCGGGCGTCGATTCCGCGCGGGCGTGGCACTGTAGGCAGTTGTCCCACTGCGGGTGGGGGGTGATCGGGGTCCACGCGGCGAACTTCTCGACGTAACCGCCGCGCTCGTGGCACGCGTTGCAGTCCTGCGTCCGGAAGACGTCGGGGTCGATCGCGTGCGGCACGACCGGCGGGGCGCCCGGATACGCGCGTCGCGACCGGTAGCTCGCGAGCGTCCGCACGACGACGTCGGTCGGCCGGGCGTGGGCGGGCAAGGTGAGCGGCGTCGCGAACCGCACGTCGTGGGAGTCCGCGCGGACCTGCGCGAGCACACCGTGCCCGTGCGTCGCGTGGGCCGTCGTCTCGCCGTGCCGCGGTCGGATCTGCTCGCCGACGACCACGACGACCGCGATCATTGCACCGACGAAGAGCAGCGTCCGGAGCGCGCGGAGCCAGACGGCGGTGCGGCGATCCTTCGCGGCGCTCATCCCCGACCCGCCTTTCGCACGCGAACCGCGCACTTCTTGTAGTCGGGTTGCTTCGAGATCGGACAGAACGCGTCGAGCGTCAGCTCGTTGATCAGGTAGGACTCGTCGAAGAACGGCACGAACACCTGGCCGGGCGTGGGCGTGCCGCGGCCGCCGATGTTCGCCGGCAACTCGATCGACCCTCGTCTCGACTCGAGCGCGACGCGGTCGCCGTTGCGGATCCCGAGGCGCCGCGCGTCGTCGGGGTGCAACTCGACGTACGCGCTGGGCACGGCCCGGTGGAGGATCGGCACGCGTCGCGTCATCGAGCCGGTGTGCCAGTGCTCGACGACACGGCCGGTGTTGAGCCAGAACGGGTAGTCGTTGTCGGGCACCTCGGGCGCCGGTTCGTAGGGGCGGAGCCAGACCCACGCGCGCCCGTCCGGTTTGCCGTAGAAGTCGTACCCGTCGCCGTTGGCCGCCGGGTCGTGCTTCGCGTGGTAGCGCCACTTCGTCGAGCGCCCGTCGACGTACGGCCAGATCGCGCCGGGTTGGTCGCGGAGCACCTCGTACGGCGCCATTCCGTGCTTCTTGCCCTCGTGGAAGCGCGAGTACTCGCGCCAGATGTCGGCGATGTGCGTCTCCTCGGACCACGGGAAGAGCTTCTCGTAGCCGAGCCGCCTCGCGACTTCGATCAGCTGCCACGTGTCGCTCATCGCGTCGCCGGGCGGCGGCACGAGGCGATCGAAGTGCTGCGTGCGGCGTTCGGAGTTGCCGAACATCCCCTCGCGTTCGATCCACATCGCCGACGGCAGCACGACGTCGGCGACGTCGGTGGTCGGCGTCGGATAGACGTCGGAGACGACGATGAAGCGCCCGTCCTTCTTCGCGCCGTCCCGGTAGCGCCGGAGCTTCGGCATCGTGACCATCGGGTTCGTGACCTGGATCCACATGAACCGCACGTCCCCGCGGTCGAGCGCGCGGAACATCTCGACGGTGTGGTAGCTCGGCTTCGGGTCGATGTTCTCGACCGGCACGCCCCAGATCTCGGCCGCCATCGCGCGGTCCTTCGCGTTCATCACGACGCCGTGGGGCAGCTTGTGTGTGAGCGTCCCGACCTCGCGGACGGTGCCGCACGCGCTCGGCTGGCCGGTCAGCGAGAACGGCCCATTGCCCGGCTGCGAGATCTTCCCGACCAGCAGGTGGATGTTGTAGATCAGGTTGTTGATCCACGTGCCGCGCGTATGCTGGTTCATCCCCATGCACCAGTAGGAGACGACGCGGCGATTCGGATCGCCGTAGAGCGACGCGAGGTAGCGGATGTCGGTGGCCGAGACGCCGGTCAACGCCTCGACGCGCTCGGGCGCGTAGTCGGCGAGGAAGGCGCGGTAGTCGTCGAACGTCGCGGCCTTGGCCTCGTCCTTGAACGCGAAGCCGTCCTCGAGCCCGTAGCCGATTCCCGTCTTGCCGCTCTTGAACGCGACGTGGTCCTTCACGAACGTCTCGTCGACCCAGCCCTTCTCGATGATCTCGTGGCAGATCGCGTTCGCGATCGCGAGGTCGGTCTGCGGGTGGAACAGGATCGAGCGGTCGGCCGCCTCGCTCGTGCGGGTGGTGCGCGTCGCGAGGTCGATGATCAGCGCGTCGGGGTGCTTCGCGCGGCGGTCGAGCATCCGGGAGAAGAGCACCGGGTGCATCTCCGCCATGTTGTTGCCCCACGTGACGAACACGTCGGCGTGGTCGATGTCCTCGTAGCAACCCATCGGCTCGTCGAGGCCGAACGTCGTCAGGAACCCGGTGACGGCGCTCGCCATGCACAGGCGCGCGTTCGCCTCGACGTTGTTCGTGCCGATCGCGCCCTTGAACAGCTTCGACGCGACGTAGCCGTCCGGAATCGTCCACTGGCCCGACCCGTAGACGGCGACCGCGTCCTTGCCGTGCTCGGCGATCGTCTCCTTCATCTTCGACGCGACGAGGTCGAGCGCCTCGGCGATCGGGGTCTCGACGAGCGTGCCGTTCTTGCGGACGAGCGCCTTCGTGAGTCGGTCCGCGCCGTAGAGGGCCAACACCGAATGGTAGCCCTTGACGCAGCAGAGCCCCCGGTTGACCTCCGAGTCCGGGTCGCCCTTGACCGCGACCGCGCGGTCGGCCGACACACCGACGAGCAAGCCGCACCCGACGCCGCAGAAGCGACACGGCGTCTTCTTCCACTCGACGCCGCCGTCGCCGTCCGGTCGGCCCCGCGCACTCGATGCGAACGTGACGCCGGGCACGAGCGAGGCGGCGGCGGTCGCGGCCGACGTGAACGCGAGTCGTCGAAGGAACCCGCGACGCGACGTGTCGAAGCCGAGGATCGTGTTGTGGTCGGTCATCGCGCGGCTCCCGTCCCGGCATCGGCGCCGAAGGTCATCACGAGGCAGCGCACGCCTGGCTCTGCCTGTAGTCGTTCGTGCAGCGCGCGCTCGTCGGCGTCGCTGTCGGTGTCGGTCACGAGCACGACGAGGTCGCCGTCGTCGGCGGGGGTCGCGTCGCATCCCGGCAGGGCGGAGAGTCGGTCGGCGACGTCGGCCGCGTCGTCGGGCCGCGTGTGGACGAGGTAGCTGCAGATCGGCATGGGCGCTCCATCGAAGGTCGTCGATCGTAGGGCGCAAACGACGTGCCCAGTGTGAGTTTCGCGTTGGACGCTGTCAAACCCCCCGCGCTCCGGTTCCGGGTGTTCACCTGAACGCTCCGGGAGGGTGACGTGAACGGTTGCCGAGCGGGGTCGTGAACGCTCGCTCGGGCCGTGCATGGCGATCGCGTCGGCTGGCGATGGGCGTCGGCGTGTCGGCACGGGATGTGCAACGTCCCGGTCGACCCGTGCACGGAGGACTGCCCATGCGGTGTTCGCTCACTCGCGTGTTCGTGCTCGTCGGCGTCGCGCTCCTCTACGCGATGCCGGCAGCCAGCCAGGACGATCGAATCGCTCGACTGATCTCGATCCTCGAGAAGAAGGGCATCACATTCACCGAGGAGGAACTCGAGTCGCTCGCCGCGGACCCCGCGGTCGATCGGGTCGGGGTCGATTCCGTCGCGCTGGACCGTGCGGTCACCGAAGCCCTGGAACGAAAGGCCGAGGAGCGTCTCGCGATCGAGATTCCCGGCGTGAAACGCCTTCGCGTGCGCCTGCACAACCGCGTCCGCTACGAGTACTACAACAACGTCTACTCGCCGATGGACCCGCGCGGCCGGGACGACTTCGACCTCGTCCGGATGCGCAACCGACTGCGATTCGACTTCGATCTGACCGAGGGCATCACGGCGATTTTCGAGGCCCAGGACGTGCGAATATGGGGCTCCGAAGGATCGACGACGGCGGTGACCGGTGGGGTGGACCTCAAGCGTGGCGAGGTGATCCTGCGCGACGTCTTCGACGCGCCGGTCGACCTGGAGGTCGGGCGATTCGTCCTCGTGTATGGCGATCAGCGGTTGATCGGCGGGCTCGAGTGGTTCGACCAGGGGCGGACGTACGACGGCTTTCGAGTGCACATCCACCCGGGCGAGTGGTTCGTCGACCTGTTCGCGACCCGCATTCGCGAGACCGTCCTCACGAACGACGACCAGGATCTCTTCGGCGTCTACGCCGGGACGAATCGCAAGGAGGGGCTGAACATCGAGGGGTATCTGCTCGGCTTCCGCGATCAACTCGAACTGATGGGCGAGCGGGGCCTCGGGCACACGCTCTACGCGACGGTGGGCACGCGGGTCCACGGCAGATCGGGCGGCTTCGACTACGGCGCGGAGCTGGCATATCAGTTCGGTGAGGTCCGCGGCGACGACTTGAGCGCATACGCGGTTTCGGCCCACGCCGGATGGACGGCCGACTGCGACGCGAAGCCGAGGATCGGCGTCGAGGTCAACTACGCCTCCGGCAACGAGAACGCCAGCGACGGCGACACCGAGCAATTCCAGGTGCTCTTCCCGACGAACCACCTCCACTACGGCTACGCGGACCTCGCGGCGTGGAGCAACCTGTTCAACATCCGGGTCGCCGGCTCGATCCAGCCGCACGACGCCGTGTCCGTGAGCCTCGACTATCACTACCTGCGGCTCGCGGATGCCGACGGCGGCTGGATCAACGCCGGTGGCGGGTTGATCCGACCCGGCACGAGTGGCAACGACCGCCACCTCGGCGACGAAGTCGACCTGACCGTGACGTGGCGCCCGTACGAGCACCTCACCGTCCTTGCCGGCTGGTCGCACTTCTTCGCCGGCGGCTTCGTGCGCGACACGGGCGGCGGCGGCGATCTCGACTTCGTCTACCTGCAGTCGTTCCTGAGCTTCTGACCCTCGACGAACGAGCCCGTGCTCGAGAAATCGGAGACACCGATGCGCATCACCGCTGATTCGACCGTCGGCACGTTGGCCGCCGAGCACCCGCTCGCGACGCGCGTGTTTGCGAGGCACGGCATCGACTACTGCTGCGGCGGCGGAAAGGCGCTGCGCGACGTGTGCGCGAAGCGCGGCCTCGATGCGTCGTCGGTCGTTGCTGAGATCGAGGCGGAGGTCGCGCCCGACGACGTGGCGGCTCGCAACTGGAACGACGCTCCGCTCGACGAACTGATCGCCCACATCGTCGACACCTACCACGTCCCCCTGAGCGAGGAGCTTCCCCGCCTGGAGGCAATGGCGCGCAAGGTGAACGACGTCCACGGTGCGAGCGACCCCGAGCGACTCGGTGAACTCGTGCGGGTGTTTGCGGGTCTGCGCATGGAACTCGTCGACCACATGGCGAAGGAGGAGCGTGTCCTGTTCCCGATGATCCGGCAGGGGCTCGGCGCAAACGCCGGCAGTCCGATCGAAGTGATGGAACACGAGCACGACGCCGCGGGCGCCGCGCTGCGCCGCCTGCGCGAACTGACCGACGACTTCGACCCGCCCGACTACGCGTGCACGACGTGGCGCGCCCTCTGGGCCGGCCTCGAGGCACTGGAGGCCGACATGCACCGACACATCCACCTCGAGAACAACATCCTCTTCCCGCGCGCGCTTGCCGGGTAGCGCACGGCTCTCGACCTGCGTGCTATACTGCGGCCCGGGCAGTGCAGGACGCGAGGAGGCCGTCGATGGTCGCAGGGGCGCGGTGTGTGTGGGCGGTCGTTGCGACCGCATGGATCATCGGGTGTGTCGCCTCGAATGCGACGGCGCAGCCCGATCTCTACGACCCGACCGTGGTGCGGACGTTCAAGCTCACGTTCGCGCAGCCCAACTGGTGGTCGCTGCTCGTCAACAACAAGTCGTCGCGGACGAACATCCCCGCGACGCTCGAAGTCGACAATCAGGTCTACTCGAACGTCGGCGTTCGCTTTCGCGGCAACACGTCCTACTCCCTCAATCTCAACCGGTCGCAGAAGCTGCCGTTCAACATCACGACCGACGCGTTCGTCCCGAACCAGCGCCTGTACGGCTACAAGAACCTCAACCTCGCGAATGCGTACAAGGATGCGACGTTCGTGCGGGAGGTCGTCGCGTATGAAGTGATGCGACGCTACATGCCGTCGCTGAAGTGCTGCTTCATCAATCTGACGATCAACAACGAGAACTGGGGCGTCTACGTCCACGTGCAGCAGCCCAATGCCGACTTCGTCGACGACTGGTTTCGCAACGACGACGGCAACCTCTATCGGGGCGATTCGGTGCGCCGCAACACGCGCCCGACACTGACCTACCTGGGTAGCAACGTCTCGTCGTACCAGTCGCAGTACGACATCAAGGTCGCGAACGCGACCCCGTGGCTCGACTTGATCGACCTGTGCCGGCGCCTGAACGCGGCGGTCGTCGAGTTGCCGACGCGCCTGCCCGATGTGCTGAACGTCGACAGCGCGCTGTGGTATATCGCGTTGCAGAACGTGTTCTCCAACGTCGACAGCTATCTCGGTACCGGCAACGACTATCTCGTCTACGGCGACGTGCATCACGGCCGCTTCAGCGTGATGCCGTGGGACTTGAACACGAGCTTCGGCGGCTATGACTGGCGGGGCCTGCTCGGCGCACAGGGCTTGAAGACGATGTCGCCGTACTACAAGGGCGCGTCGAGCGATGCACGGCCGCTCATCACCCAGCTTCTCGCGGTGCCGGAGTGGAAGCAGCGCTACCTCGCGCACGTCCGGACCGTCTTGGACGAGGTGTTCGATTGGAACACGATCGGTCCGGTGATTCGCGCGTATCACAAGCAGATCGAGCCGCTCGTGCTCGCGGACGGGCGCAAGCTCTACTCGACGCAGAAGTTCTACGACAACCTGACGAAGGACGTGGTCGTCAGTGACCGGACGGGATCGTTCACGATCCCCGGCCTCCAGTCGTTCGTCGATACGAAGCGCGCCTATCTGCTCGCGCACCCGGACATCGCGGTTCCCACCGCGACGGTGGGCGCCGTCACGACGTCGCCCGCGCAGCCTCGGGCAGTCGATACCGTGTGGGTGACCGCGACGGTGACGGCGCCGGTCCCCCTCGGGCGGGTGCGGGTCTTTCACCGCGTTCGCGGACGATTCGCCGAGACTCCGATGTTCGACGACGGGTTGCACCGCGACGGCGCCGCGAACGACGGGGTCTATGGTGCGTCCCTCACACCGCAGCCCGCGGCCACCGAGGTCCAATACTACGTCGCCGCGGAGACAGCGGGCGGTGCGCTCACCTTCGAGCCGCGCCGCGCGTCGTTCGCACCGCTGACCTACCGCGTGGAGTGGGGGAGCACGGCGCCGTCGGCGCTGCGGATCAGCGAGTTCGTCGCGAAGAACGACAGCGGGATCCGCGACGAGGCGAGCGAGCGCGAGGACTGGATCGAGTTGGTGAACACCGGGGCGGTTCCCGTATCGCTCGGTGGGCGCTACCTCACGGACGACGTGACGAACCCGACGAAGTGGCGCATCCCCGACGGGCAGACGCTCGCGCCGGGCGCGACGCTGCTCGTGTGGGCGGACGAGGATTCCGGCCAGGGGCCCTTGCACGCGAACTTCAAACTCGCGGCGGGTGGCGAGGAGGTCGCGCTCTTCGACGTCGACGGCAAGACGCTGCTCGATTGGTTCGCATTCGGCCCACAACAACCCGACATGTCGACCGGTCGGCCGGCGGGGCACTTCGGTGTCACGACGACGTTCCCGCAGCCGACGCCCCGGACACGCAACCGCGCCGAGCCATGCGGCCACCTGCTCTACGCGGGGCGGAACCCGGCGGCGTCGCGCTTCGCGCTCCTCGGGCTCGACGCCCCGAACCTGGGCGCGACCGTTCGCTATTCGGTCCTCGGTGCGCCGGCAACGACAGCGGGTTGGTTCGCGCTCGCCCCGGCGCCGCTCTCCGCCGACCTCAACGGGTTCGGCACGCTGCTCGTCGATCCGGCCGCGATGGTCGCGGTGCCGTTCGTCACCGACACGACCGGCGCCTTCACGCAGACGATCGGTGTCCCGAACGCGCCGGCGCTCTCCGGCCTTCAGGTCTTCGCGCAGGCATACGTCGGCGGACTCTCCAACGGCGTCGCCACCCGCATCTGCCCGTGAGCCGTCGGCAGTGGTCGTTACCCTACCCCGTGGCCGACCGCAGCGATGAAACGAATGTCGTGGACGGGGCCAACGGCCTCGTCCGAGTCCTGTGTGGGCGGGATGAGGATCCGGTTGATCAACCCGGGGATTAGTACGACGTCACGCGGATGTTTGACCACCCCGACTCCGCCGACCTCCACCGCGCCCCGCGTTTCGATCTTCATCACCGTGTTGCGCAGGCGAATCGAGCAGTCGCCGGCTTCGGCGGCACGAGGGTTGTCGATTTCTACGCATCCGCCGTCACGGACGAGTGCCAAGAAGAACGACCGCTCTGCCCAGGTGCCGATCGTCACAGTGTTGCCGACCCGAAACCGGATACCGACGATTGCATGGCAGAAGAGCGTTCCATCATCGGGTACCTGAGTTGCTGCCTCGCTCTTGTTGGACAGTTCGAGCGTGCCGCGGTATCGGCCGGTGTTGATCCGGATCTCCGTCACGTTAAGCGACACGTGCGCGCCATCCCAGGAGGCGGTTCCGTCCGGAGCGACGTTTGCAACACGGCCGTTGGCTATCGTGATCTGGATTGCTGGCGCTTCGGGCGTTCCGATCGACAACGCATGGGTGCCGTCGTCGAGAGAGACCGTCTCTGAGTCGCCGACGAAGGTGACTTCTCCGTCGATCGTCTTGATCTTGCATGTCCCTCGGAACTTGCCTCGATTGATCGTGATCATCGCCATGTGTTCTTCTCTCCGCTACCCGTGAGCCGTCAGGTGCTGCGCGCCTCGCCGTAGAGTAGCGCGAACCACTCGCGGGGGTCGGTCCAGTGGGTTTGGATCGTGAAGCCGGCGGTGGCGGCGAGGCGGGCGAAGCCGTCGAGCGTGTACTTGTGCGAGTGCTCGGTGCAAATCGTCTCGCGCTCGGCGAATGCGATGCGGTGGCCGGCGATCGTCACGTGCTGGTCGCGCAGGCTCTCGAGGTGCATCTCGATTCGACCGTGGGTCGCATCGTAGCGCGCGACGTGGCGGAACGCCTCGACCGCGAAGTCGGCCCCGAGTTCGCGGTTGATCCGGTGGAGCAGGTTCAGGTTGAACGCCGCGGTGACGCCTTCGTCGTCGTCGTATGCCGCCTCCAGCACCGCCGTGTCCTTCTGCAGGTCGATCCCGATCACGAGGCCACCGCCGGCTCCACACTGCGCGGCGATGCGCGCGAGGAGCGAACGGGCCGTGTCGGGCGCGAAGTTGCCGATCGTCGAGCCCGGGAAATAGACCGTGCGTCGTCGCGGGGCGCGCGTGGGCGTGGGCAGCGCGAACGGTTTCGTGAAGTCCGCGCAGACCGGCAGGATCTCGATCGCCGGGTAGCGGGTGCGCAGCTCGCGGGCGGTCTTCTCGAGGTGCTCCGCCGAGATGTCGACCGGCACGTAGGCGACGAGGTCGTCGGCGTGGTCGAGGAGCGTGCGCGTCTTGACGCTGCTGCCGCTTCCGTATTCGACGAGCATCGCACCCGTGCCGATCCGCTTCGTGATCGCGTCGGCGTTGTCGGTCGTGATCGCCTGCTCGGTGCGCGTCGGATAATACGCGTCGAGCGTGCAGATGCGATCGAACAGACGCGAGCCCTTCGCGTCGTAGAGGTACTTGCAAGGCAGCGTCTTCGGCGACTGCGCGAGGCCGTGCAGGACGTCGTCCAGAAACCGAGTCGATGTCGAGGCGTCAGCGTGCTCCGGCATCGCGACTCACGACTCCTTCGTCAAGCGGATGCCCGTGAACGCCCAGCGCGCGTCCGGCGGGAAGAAGTTGCGGTAGGTCGCGCGGATGTGCGACGCCGGTGTCGCGCAGGAACCGCCGCGCAGCACCATCTGGTTGCACATGAACTTGCCGTTGTATTCCCCGAGTGCTCCTTCGGTCGGGCGATAACCCGGGTAGGGGGAGTAGGGGCTGCACGTCCATTCCCAGACGTCGCCGAATAGTTGGGCCGGCGCGTCCGGCGTCTGCGTGCGCGCGTCGAGGGGCACGGGGTGGAGGTGGTCGGTCTCGGCCAGATTGCCCTCGACCGCGACGTCGCGCGCGACGACTTCCCACGCGTCCTCGCGCGGCAGCCAGCAGCCGGCCCAGCGCGCGAACGCGTCGGCCTCGTAGAAGCTCACGTGGCACACCGGCTCGCTCGGGTTCAGGTCCCGCATCCCGGCGAGTGTCATCACGCGCCACTCGTCGTCGTGGCGCTCCCAATACAGTGGTGCTCGCCATCGATGGCTCTTCACGGCACCCCACCCGTCCGAGAGCCACAGCTCCGGGCGCTCATAGCCGCCGTCGTCGATGAAGTCGCGGTATTCGCCGCACGTGATCAGTCGATCCGCCATCCGGAACGGCTCGATGAACGTGCGGTGCCGGGGCGACTCGTTGTCGAACGCGAAGCCGTCGCCCGCATGGCCGACCGACTCGAGTCGACCCTCGAACGGGAACCAGCGGATCGGCGCGACGTCCACGACCGGGGTCGCCGGGCACTCGCGGTAGGCGGGTCGCAGCGGATTGCGCGAGAAGACGTGCTTGATGTCCATGCGCATCAGCTCTTGATGCTGCTGCTCGTGGTGCAGGCCGAGTTCGACGAGCGCCAGCCACGACGGCTCGCCGGCGGCGAGGATCGCATCCATCGCCTCGTCGATGCGCGCCCGGTAGGCCATCACGTCGTCGAGCGTGGGGCGCGAGAGGAGCCCGCGGTCGGGGCGCGAATACTGTTCACCGACGGCGTTGTAGTACGAGTTGAACAGGAACTCGAACTGCGGGTTGGGCGACCGATATCCGGGGGAGGCCTGCTTCAGCACGAAGGTCTCGAAGAACCACGTCGTGTGCGCGAGGTGCCACTTCATCGGGCTGACGTCGGGCATCGACTGAATGCAGCAGTCCTCCGGGCCGACCGGCTCCTGCAGCGCGACGCTCGCCTGGCGAACCGAACGGAACGTCGTTGCGATCGTACCGCGATCGACGACGGTGGACGCGGAGGTCATGGGGTCCCTTTCGTGGGGAGGCGCTCGAGGGCGACGCTCGGGGTGCCCAGGTGCGCGCGGAAGGGGCGGTCGGGTGACGGCGATCCACCGTATCGAGCCGTGTATGGTGCGTCAACCGCGATATCGCCAGTTCTCCGGCGTGTTCATTGCTCGTGAAGATCGTGTGCGCGACAATGACGCGATGATCCGACTCGAACGCGTCACGAAGCGCTTCGCGATGCCGGGGCGTGCGGATGTCGTCGCGCTCGATTGCGTCGACCTCGACGTCGCGCGGGGCGAGACGGTCTGCCTGATCGGCGCGAGCGGCAGCGGCAAGACGACCGCGCTGCGCCTCGTCAATCGCCTCGTGGAGCCGAGTGAGGGGCGCGTCGTCGTCGATGGTCGGTCGGTCGCGGAGAGCGATCCGGTCGCGCTCCGTCGGCGTATCGGCTACGTCGTGCAGCACGGGGCGCTGTTCCCGCACCTGACCGTCGGCGACAACGTCGGCCTGCTGTGCGCGCTCGAGGGCTGGCCGGCGGCACGGACGCGGGCGCGGGTGGAGGACTTGCTCGACCGCGTGCGCCTCCCCGCGCGTGACTTCGCCGAGCGCTATCCGAAGGAGCTGTCCGGCGGGCAGGCGCAGCGGGTCGGCGTCGCGCGCGCACTGGCTCTCGACCCGCCGATCGTCCTCCTCGACGAACCGTTCGGTGCGCTCGACCCGATCACGCGGCGAGACCTGCAGGACGAGTTCGTCGACTTGCGTCGCGACGGCGACCGCACGATGCTCTTCGTCACCCACGACCTCGCCGAAGCGTTCGCGCTCGGCGATCGCGTCGCGCTGTTCGACCGCGGGCGCATCCTGCAAGTCGGGACGCCCGACGACCTCCGCGATCGCCCGGCCGACGAGCACGTCGCGACCTTCGTCGCGCACCACGCGGGCGGGGTGGGCCGATGAGCGCGCTCCGCGTCGTCGCGTGGCTGGTCGTGCTCGTGTGCGCGGTCGGCGCGCAGTCGTTCGTCGTCGGCAGCAAGAACTTCACCGAGGGGCGGTTGCTCGGCGAGATCGTCGCGCAGTACGTCCGGGCGACGACGCGCCTCGACGTCGAGCACCGCGCGGACCTCGGCGGCACGATGCTGTGCTGGAAGGCGCTCCGCGAGGGCGAGATCGACTGCTACGTCGAATACACCGGCACGGCCTGGTCGATCATCCTGAAGGAGCAGGGCAAGACCGCGGACCCGTTGCGCGCGTTTCTGCACGTGCAGCACGAGTATCGACGCCGCCACGACATCGAGTGGATGGCGCCGTTCGGGTTGAACAACACCTACGTGATCGCGGTGCGACGCGCGGTCGCCGAGCGCCTCGGGCTCACGCGAGTCTCGGACCTGATCGGCCGCGGCGCGGCGCTACGGGCGCGCTTCACGCCCGAGTTCGTCGAGCGCGAGGACGGCTGGCCCGGACTGCGCGCGCACTACCCGGGACTCGACCTCGAACCGCTCGGCATGGAGCACGGCCTCGTCTACACCGCGGTCGCCAACGACGAGGTGGACGTGTTCGACGCTTACTCGACCGACGGCAAGCTCCTGCGCTACGACGTCGTGTTGCTCGACGACGACCGCGGCTTCTTCCCGCCGTATCAGGCCGCGCCGGTCGTCCGCGGCGAGGTGCTGCGCGCGCACCCGGAACTGCGCGACGCGCTGTCCCGGCTCGCGTTCACGATCGACGATCGCACCGCGATGGCGCTCAACCACCGCGTCGAGGTCGGCGGCGAGCGGTTCGCCGACGTCGCGCGTGCGTTTCTGCGCGAGCGCGGCCTGATCGCCGACGACGGGCGCGTCCCGCAGGCGGCGCCGGCGCGCGACGACCGCGGACCGTTGTTCACGCTGTGGCGCGATCGCGGGCGGATCGGCGTCCTCGCGCTCCAGCACCTCGGCTACGTCGCACTCGCGCTGGCGATCACGGCGTTGCTCGCGATCCCGCTCGGCGTCCTCGTCGTGCGCGTGCCGGCGTTGCGCGCGGCGCTGCTCGGCGGGGCGTCGGTGATCCAGACGATCCCGAGCCTCGCGCTCCTCGCGTTCCTGATCGCGGTGCCGTGGGTCGGCCTCGGCGAGCAGGCGGCGATCATCGCGCTCGTCCTCTACGCGGTGCTCCCGATCCTGCGCAACACCGTCACCGGCCTCGAGTCGGTCGACCCGGTTCTCGTCGACGCGGCGCGTGGCATGGGCATGACGCCGCGGCAGGTCCTGTGGCGCGTGCGATTCCCGCTCGCGATCCGCACGATCCTCGCCGGCGTGCGCACGGCGGCGGTGATCAGCGTCGGCGTCGCGACGCTCGCCGCGTTCATCGGCGCGGGTGGGCTCGGCCAACCGATCGTCACCGGTCTCTACCTGAACGACACCGGTCGCGTGCTGTCGGGCGCGATCCCCGCGGCTGTGCTGGCGCTCGCGGTGGACGGCGTCCTCGGTCTGCTGACACGCGTGCTCACGCCGCGCGGTCTGCGCGAGTAGCTCAACGCGGCGCGACGAGCGTGCGAACCGGTTCGACGAGTCGCTCCGCGACGAGGCGGTGCCCGAACGTCGTCAGGTGCACGGTGTCCCACCACAGCAAGCCCCGCCCGTTCTCGGGCGCGAGCGCGGCGTGCATGTCGACGACCGGGATGTCGTGCGCAGCCGCGACGCGCCGCATCGCGTTCCAGCGCGTCTCGATCGGGCCGAGATCGTGTTCGAGCGCGTTCGCCTCGAGCACGAACAGGAGGCGTGCGCCGTCCTCACGCGCGAGGCGCACGAGCGTCTCGAGGTTCGCGGCGAACTCGTCCGCGTCGCGGTCGTTGTTCGAGAGGTTCACGACGATGCCGTCCGGCCGCCACTGCCGCCAGCTCCGCTGGAAGCTCTCGAGCAGCGCCGTCGAATCGGCGCCCGAGATCGCGGTGTTGATGCACTGCACGCGCTCGTCTGCGAGTGCGCGTTCGACGCGCCGCACGAACGACTCGGCCTCGGTCTTCGCGCCGGATCCCCACGTCTGCGACGAGCCGATGAACAGCACTCGTCGCACGCGCGGGTTCGGCGCGAGCGGGTAGGTGCTCTCGAGGCGTTCCTGCACCTCGGCGCCGCTCTCGATCGTGCGGCGATACGCGGACTCGGTCGGCGTGCGCACGTGGCGCGCCGAGAGAATCGCGTGGTCCGCGAAACAGTAGATCGCGAGGCAGATCCCGAGGGTCAGCGTCGTGGCGAGCACGTAGAAGACCGGCGGGGCGCGCAGGCGCCGGCGCTCGGCGTGGAGCGCGAATCCCGCGAGGGCACGAGCCACGGCGACGATCGCGAGCGCGATCCCGAGGCGGCCGAGCGGATCGGCCGTGTTGCGGAAGTCGTCGGCGAACAGGATTGCGCCGCGCGGGTCGGTGAGCACGACGTCGTCGACGGTCGCGTTCGCGTGTCCGCCGCGGAATCCGATCCGGAGCGGCCCCGCCGGGAGGTCGAGCTGCGCGACGACGGTGTCGTCCACCGCGACCGTGCACGCCCCGTCGCGCCGCGTGATCGTCCCGCGGTGCTCGCCGTCGCCGAGTGGCGGCACCGTGATCGGGCGCGTCGACTCGAACTCGCCGGTCTCCTTCGCGGTGAACGCGAGGCTCGGGGTGTCGGCGCGTCGGCTCAATCGCACGCCGGAGAACGTCGCGCCGCCGTCGTCGAGGCGCACGATCAGGTAGCCGTCGGGCGGGACCGTGAAGCGGAAGCCGGCAGCGTGGAACGGGATCGGCTCGGGCGAGCGGAGTTCCTGATAGCCGTGCCACGGCCCGAGGTTCAGCCGGTTCCCGCTGAGCGCGCGGCGCGTCATCATGTAGGTCGCGGCACCGACGATCCCCATGTCCACGTCGAGCTTGCCGCTCGTCCAGCGCCCGTTCTCGTGCAGCGTGTTCTGCTTTTGCCCCCACAGTTCGCGCACGAGCCACGCCTCGCCGACGACGATCGCCGCGACGATGCCCCACGCGACGAGCGTCGCGCGGCGCGAGATCCGGAGTGTCGGGCGCGGGGCGGACGGCGTGCGGTCGCGTCGGCGCCGCGATCGGATCCACCGTTCGAGGCGGAGGAGAAGCGGCATGTAGAGGATCGACAGCGCGGCGGCGGTGAGGGTCGTCGAAACCGGCGCCCCGGCGATCAGCGGTTGCGCAGCGGCGAAGACGAGGAAGAAGCCGGCCCATGCCCCGGGCGTCGCGACGGGCGCGCCGCGGGATCGGCGCCAGATCCGCCACGCGGCGTTGAGCACGACGAACGCGATCGCCGCGCGCAGTAGCCACGCGTCGAGTGCCGCGTCGGCGAGATCCTCGACCCGGTCGCCGTGCAGCAGCAGGTGCAATCGCTTCGTGGAGTAGATGCCGAGGATCGCCGCCGCGACGAACCAGCCGGCGCGCGCGATCGCGGCGCCGACGTCCATCCACGGCGACGGGCGCTCGGTCGGCGTCGGCGACTCGATGCGATCCGTCCCTTCACGTGGTCGAGCAGCGACGGTATTCGCGATCGTGTCGCGTGTCAATCGAGCGCGAGGCGTTCGCTATCGCAGGTAGAACAACGTCTGCGGCCCGATCGCGAGCACGCCGCCGGCCGGCGCGGGGAGGAACTCGAACCGGCTGCCCAGTAGGGTCGGCTGTTCCGGGATCGGGCGGAGGAGCGTGGACGCGGTCGGCGTCAGGAACTCACTCGACAGCACGTCGCCGAGGAACAGTGCGCCGTCGGGCAAGACGAGCGGGCGTGTCTGTGAGCGGGGGCGTTGCGTGCGCAGCGGGATCCCGATCGACCGAGCGGTCAGGCCTTCGAATACCTCGAGGTCGTCGAAGGCGTTCCAATTCGTGTCGATGCCTCCGACGATCAGTGCCGCTGTCGTCGAGATCGGGTGCATCGCGTGGTCGGCGCGTGGCCGCGTCATCGAGCCCCATGGGTGAAATGCGCGCGTCTGGATGTGGAAGAGCTCGACCGACGCGTGGGTCGCGAGCGTCGTCGCGGTCGTGTCGTAGCCGCCGGTGATCAGCACCCCGCCGGGCACCGCCATCGCGGCGGCTCCGGCACGGCGTTGCTGCATCGGGCCGACCGTCGTGAACGTCCGACCGACCGTGTCATACAGGAGCGCGTCGCGGATCGTCGATCCTTGACCGTCCGAACCGCCGGCGAACAGCACCCACTCGCGTCGTGCCGCGTCGAGAAACGCGACCCCCAGCGCCGTCGTCAGGCGCGTCGGAACGGGGCCGAGGCTCGTGGAGCGCCCGGTCGCCGGGTCGAACAACTCCGCGGTCGGCGCTGCCATCGGGGCGTCGCCGCCGACGATCACCACCTTGCCGTCGGCGAGGCGCACGGCGGTGTGGTTCGCTCGCGGCTGGGCGAGGTCGGGCAGACGAGTGAGGACGTCGTTCGTCGCGTCGTAGTGGATGGCGGTCTTGAACACGGGCTGCGGAAGGACATCGCCGCGGCCGTGTCCGCCGGTGAACAGGAACGTGCCGTCGGCGAGGACGGTCGCGGCGCGCCCGTATCCCGCCGTGGCGATCGCCTGTGGCGTGGGCCGCACACGGACGAAGCGCCGCGGGATGTTCGGCGCGATGTAGCGAGTGACGGGTCGTGAGACGATCAGCGCCGAATTGACGATCGATGCGCCTTGGACGTGGATCGGTGCGCCGACGAGCGACGCGTGCCCGGGAATCGATGTGCGGCCCACCGCCGTTTGCGACGCACCCGCATTGCCGACGAACAGCACTTGCAGCGGTGGGGCGAGGGGGGAGGGCCACGGCCCGGCGAGCGACGCCGACGCGGCGATCACGCTGGGCGCGTTGGCGACCGTCGCCAGCGTGACTTCGACGGTCTCGCCGATCGCGCCGCCGTTTGTCACGGAGAGCGTGGGCTGCCACGGGATCGGCTGAGCGATCACGTCGCCGACGGTGATGCAGAGCAGGGCGAGGGCGAGCCGTGCGGCGCGCCGAGTGGCTGTGGGGAACATCGTCTCGTCTCGGGGATGTCGTGGCCCCCTGACGCCGTACAGCGTATCGGACCACCGGTCGTGCGCAACATCATCCGCCCGAAAAATCGCGCCTCACGTCGGTAGGGCGGCGATAGACTGCGGACATGCGCGCGCTGATCGTCGTCGCCGGGTTGCTGCTCGGGATCGCCCTTGTCCTCGTGTTTCGTGAGGCCGATGCGCCGAAGCCGGCGCCTGTCGTCGAGGGCACGGCCGGCATCGAGGCGCCCCCGGCACCGACGCCTCGTGTCGCGTTGCCGTCCGATGAGCCTGCCGCCGCGCCCACGGAAGAGCCCGCGCCCGATGTTCGGAAGCCGACCGAGCCATCGCCCGCACCGACCGCGCCGACGGACCGGTGGAGCGTCGCCGGGCTGTGCCGCACGGAGACGGTCGACAACGGCAAACCCCCGCGGCCGATTCCCGACGCCACGGTGGAACTGCGCGTCGCGTTCGGCGGCCGTACGGACGTCGTCGCGCGCACGACGAGCGATGCCCGCGGACGGTTCGAGCTCGACGTGACCGCGCTCCGCGAGGGCGCCCGCGCGGTGCGGCTGTTGGGGGTGTTCACGTCTGCTGCGTGGACGGGCGACGGTTGGCGCGCGTCGGAGCGCGAGGTGGAGTTTTCCTTTCCGTCCGACGAGCGTCGCTCCTGGCGCGGCGAGACCGACATCGTGTTCACGCCCGTCGCGATCGTGGCGGGCCGTGTCGTCGACACCGCCGGCCGATCGGTTTCCGACGCGACCGTCGGGTCGTGCGACGTCGAGGAGCCCCACAGCCTCTGGCGAGCCGTCCGCACGGACCCCACCGGCCGCTTCCGCATCGCATTCGACGAGCACGCGACCGCAATCACTGCGATCAGCCCGACGGCGGGGCCTTCGAAGCCGATGCCGATCTCGGGGCTGCGCCCGGCGCCGTCGGTTCTCGACGTGGGCGACGTCGTCGTGCACGCGCACGCGACGCTGCACGGCCACGTCACCTATCCCGACGGGTCGCCCGCGCGATGGCTCGGCGTTCACCTGGGCGACGCCGACGGCGAGGAGAGTGGGGCTGCCGGACTGCGCTCGCTGTCGGTGACGACCGATGACGCCGGGCGTTTCACCGCGACCGGTGTCGCGACTGACGTCACCGCGTGGACCGTGACGCCGATCGACGATCATTGCGACAACGCGAAGGCCAGCGACGTGCGTCCGATCGGGGATCGTCTCGCCGTTCGTCTCGATCAGCGTCGGTTCGTCGTGCGGGTGACGACACCGGACGGTCGTCCCGCGTTCGTACAAACCCACTTGGCTGTCTGGCCGCCGGGGGTCGCCGAACGAGCGCAGCGGGTCTTCGCGTCTCGTGGCGATCTCGGCGCGCTCACGAGCAAGGCCCTCGTCACGGGGATCTACGAGGAGGAGGGGTGCCCCGGCGTCGTCTCGTCGTTCGCGCCGGTCGGCTCGTTCGTCGTCATCGCGGTGCTGCACGATCATCTCGAGCCGGTCGTTCGCGCGTTCACGGTCGGGACGGATCGGTGGGAGACGGTGTTCGACGTCGTGCTCCGACCGTTGTCGGTGGCGGCTCGACTCGTCGTGCGTGCGCGGGACGACGACGGCTCGAAGGTCGCGATCGACGTCAACCTGTTCGATCCCGTCACCGGTGCGCACGCCGCGGGGCCGGCCGTGGACGGGACGGTGACCGGCGTCCCGCCGGGCGAGTACGACGCGGTGATCGAAGAGGCCGCCGAGAACGAACCGTATCTCCACCCCGAGCGGCGCCGCGTGACGCTCGCGCCCGGTGCGAACTCGCTCGACGTCGTGCTGCGACGTGGTGGCCGCGTGATGCCGTCGATTTCGTCGAAGCGGGTGCTACCGCCAGACACCGCGGTTGATGCGCGCTTGATCGACGCACGCGGCATCCACCCGGAACGCTGCGTCGACAGCTCGGTGTTTCAGCAACTACCCGCTGTGGACGGGAGTGTGTGGATGCACCTCTACAGCCCCTGGGACGGGAACGAGGAACGCACCCCCGGCGGACTCCTCCCGCCGGGGCCGTGGATCCTGTCGGTCAGGCTCGTCGCGGGGGATGGAACCCAAGCCGCGGCGACGCGCGTCCACGTCGACGTGCGCGCCGGCAAGACGCGCGTCGTTCCGGTCAAGCTCTGACGCGCGGACTACCCGCCGAAGCGGTTCTCGATCACGACCTCGTCGAGCGGCAACTGACCGGGCTTCGGCCACGGGTCCTTCGTGCCCTTGCCGATCGCGACGAGCGGGCCGAGGCAGTGGTCGGCGGGGAGGCCGACGAGCTTCGCGACCGCGTCGTGATCGAAGCCGATCATCGGGCACGACTCGTAGCCCATCGCTTTCGCGGCGACCATCAGCGTCTGCATCGCCATGCCGATCGAGCGCATCGCTTCGTCGCGCTGCAACTGCGGCTTGCCCTCGTGGAACGGCCCCATCCAGTTCACGAGCAACTCCGCGACCTCCGGCGGCGCGTTGCGCCAGTAGCGCGCCGGCTCCTTCTTCCACGCGTCGACGTCGGCGGTCATCAGGATCAGCACGGAGGCATCGGTCATCTGCGCCTGGTCGTTGCCGTTCGTGCGGATCTCTTGGCGCAGCGCCGGGTCGCGGATCACGACGAAGCGCCAGTGCTGGATGTTGAACGAGGTCGGCGACTGGATCGTCGCTTCGAGGAGCTTCCGGAGATCCGCCTCGGGCATCTCGTGGTCGGGGTCGAAGTGTTTGACGGCGCGGCGGCCGTAGATCGCGTCGAACGTGTCCATCGGTTCTCCTCGGCGATTGGAATGAGGCCGGGACTTCGCACGCGACGCCCCGGCCGATGCACCGAATCTACCGCGCCGCGACCGCGGCCGCCAGCGTCGCGCAGCGCTTGGCGGCGCCGGCTTGTGGGTGGCCGTCGCACGAGGCCGCGAACGCCTGGATCTTCTTGAGCTGTCCGCTGGAGACCTTGCCGCGGGCGATCGTCTTGTGGAACTTCTCGATCGCCTTCTCGCGCTTGCGATCGTCGTCGGTCGCCCGCTCGGCGATCGACTGCGCGAGCTTGGCGGTCGCGTCCGCCCACGCGGCATGGCCCTCCACGGCCTTCGCGAGGGCCGACAGTTCGCGCTCGGCCTCGGCGAAGCAGCCGCTGGCGGATGCGAACTCGGCGCGCTTGCGCAGGCCGTGGTAGCGAGCCTCGATGTCCGCGAGCGCGGCTTCGGTCGCGGCGTTGCCGTCGGTGTGCATCGCCGCCGCGGCACCGAGCTTCCCCTTGCCGAACGCGAGCGCTCGCATCTCCCGGGCGGTCGCGTCGTCGCCCCAGCCGCCGCGCGTCCGCTTCAACTCGCGGGCGATCGCCTTGTCGAGCTTGTTGCCGAGCGTCCGGTTCGCGCCCTTGAGCACCATCGTGCCGTCCGCGCCGACCAGCGCGACGCCGGCGCCGTCGGAGTAGCTCGCGGCAGCACCCGGGACCGCGACGCCGCCGCTGCTCCACGCACCGATGTCGCCGAAGCGGGAGAGCAGGAACGCGTGGCTCTTCGCCCAGCCGTCGTCGCCGCTCGCCTCGCTGTCGATCAGCACGACGGCGAGCCCCTTCTTCCCGTGCTTCTTGTGGAGCTTCAGCGCCTTGACGGCGGCGTCCATCGCGTAGGCGCCGTCCTTGTACCAGGCGAACAGCACCGGCTGACCGCGGAAGTCGGTGATCGTCCCGCGGCCGTCGAAGCCGACGGGGTGGCCGAGGCCGAATCGAAGGACGGTGTCATCGGCGGGGGCCTCGGTCGCGACACCGAGGATGACGAGCGAGACGAGCAGAGCGAACGCACGCATGGCAGGGGAACTCCACCCCCGTCGTCCGACCCCCGAGGCAAGCGTCACCCGGAGTGTCACCCGTCCTGGTGGGACTGTCAACGTCGCCTGCGCCTGGACTCCACCTTCATCCCATGATAGGCCTATCGACGAGTGAGGCCGGCGGGCACATGGTGTGCTGCGGCGGAACTGGAGGATCGGATGCGGTTGTTGGCAATGATGATGGCGGGGTTCGTGTTGTTCGGCTGCTCGAGCGGCCGGAACGCGGCGCTCGAGGAGTTGCGCGTCGACGACGCCTTCGCTGGTGTCGAGATCTTGGAGGCCGCGCCGGCGGTCGAGGTGGCGCCGATCGCGGCACCGGCCGATGCGTCGGCGGGGATGGTCGCGCCGAGTGCTTCGTCGGTCGCCATCGGAGCGGCGATGGAGCCGGCGCCGGCGACGCCGCCGTCGGACGAGGAGCGACCGCGTCGCCGCGGCAACAGCTACTTCAACGTCAAGGGCGGCTGGGTCGGCCATGCCGATGAAGATCTCGGCAACGGCTACATCCTGACGTCGTCGGTCGGCACGTTCGTCGCCGGACACCTGCTCGCGGTCGAACTCGAGTCGGGGTGGAGCGAGACCGACCAGGACAAGTCGAACATCGACCTGGTCACCGCACCGGTGATGCTGAACGCGCGGCTGAATCTGCCGCTGTGGATCTTCGAGCTTTATGGCGGCGCCGGGCTCGGCGGTATCTACTACGACTTCGAGGTCAGCGGGGGACGCGACCGCGACGGCTGGGTCTTCGCCGGCAACGCGTTCGCCGGCGCCGACTTCGTCGTGTTCGACGCGATCAGCGCGGGCGTCGAGGTGAAGTACTTCGCCACCGACGAGACGCGGATGAACGACAACCGGCTGAACGCGCTCGCCGCGATGATCACCGTGGGGCTTCGCTTCTGAGCGACGCCTCGGCCGGCCTCCGGTCGCGCATCAGCGCCGGAGGTCGTGCAGGTCGATCTTCGCCTTCTTCGCGCGGACCTTCTCGATCTGGTCGGCGCGGAGGAGTCGTTGCTTGTCGATCAGCGCCCAGAACTGATCGAGCGCCTTCTGCGCGCGTTCCTCGATCTTCGGTAGCTGGCGTTCGAGTTGCGCGTCGTTGCGCGCGCGGACCTCGGCGCGCAGCGGCGCGAGCATCTTCGCGAGCTTCTTCGGCTTGACGTCGAGCAGCTTCGCGAGCGTGTCGACCGCGATCGAGTTCGGCGTCAACCCGGGCGCTTGCTTGGCGTTGAACGCGGGGCGCTCGCCGGGCTTCGCGACGACGCGGATCCAGCCGATGTTCGGCTTGCCCTTGAGCACGAGGTTCTTCTTGCCCTTCTGTGCGACGAGGCGGATGAACCCGATCGGCGGGAACCCCTCCGGCACCGCCTCGATCGGCGCGGGCTTGAACGTGTCGTCCGGCCACAACGGCGCCTTCTTCGAGCCGTCGACGATCCAGACGTGCACGCGCTGATCGAGCAGCCGCGTGACGACGTACTGCGCGAGCCCGGGCGTGCGCAGACGGCCGAGCACGTCGCAGACGACCGCGATCGCCGGCAGGTTGTCGGGATCGCGGTGGAGCCCCTCGTGGTCGATCAGCTTCGTCAGCGCATTCTTGTGCGTCCCGACGTTGCGCGTGAGCAGGATCGCGACCGCGTGCAGACACGGTCGCGGCAGGTCGGCGACCTTTGCGCCGTCGTGCGCGCCGATGACCTTCGCGTTGGACTGCACCAGCGCGTCGAGCACCGCGTATTCGGCGAAGCGGTGGCGCTCTTCCATCGTGGGCGACTTGAGCACCTCGAGCAGCTCCGCCGTCCACGCACTCGCGTCGCCCTTCGCGGCCGCGACCGCACCCTTGGCGCGGTCGGCCGCCTGGCGCGACTTGAGTAGCGCGCCGATGTCTTGTGCGTCGGCACTCGCGGTCACGACCACGAGCCACACGCCGACGATCCATCGAGTCGAACGGAGCATCGTCATTCCTCGTCTCGTCTTCCGGCACGACAGCGTAGCACGGACGACGCCGATGAGGCTACCAGACCGACATGTTCTGGATCGACGAGTTGCCGATCCCGAGCATGTGGGCGATGTCGACTTCGATCGCCGCCTCCGGGGTGCCGAGGTGGACGCCGTAGATCCGCCCGGTGACGTTGAAGTTCCACCAGGTGAGGGTCTCGGCCGCGCCGGATGGTTCGCCGAACGCGATCGTGAACTCGTGATCGTAGATCTGGCCCGGGCCCGGGTTCTCGGTGCCGCCCATCAGTTGCTTCAGGCACAGGTTCAGCAACTCCTGGCCTTCGACTTCGACGTACCACGCCTTGCCGTCGGGGCCTCCGTTGTTCGTCAACGTGAACTGGAGCGACGACTTGCGGTTCGGCACGTTCGGGTCGTTCGCCATGAGCTTCACGTTGCCGGCGTTCGCGCCGAAGTCGCTGCGGAGTTTGACCGCCACATTGGCTTCGGTCGCAGTCAGGTTCAGCGTGACCGACGTGATGTTGATCGCCGGCGGGGGGACGTCATCGTGCAGCATGCTACGCGCTCCAATCCTTCATCTGGGACACCGTGGCGATCGGCAGCGTCAACTCGTGGTTCACCGGGACTTCGACCGGGGTCGTGTCGAGCGTGTCGGGGTCGGTGCGCTTGCCGTAGATCGTGCCGGTGACCTTGAACGTCCATACCGTCGCGGCCGCGCTGGACTGCGGGGAATACGGCGCGACGACGGGCGGGATCTGATGCTCGTATTCTTGCAGCGGCCCCGGCTGCATGCCGGTCCATCCCATCAGCGGCTGCAGCAGCGAGCCGATCAGGTTCGGCACCTCGGCGGTCCAGCCCTTGCCGTTGCCGTTGCTCATCTCGACGGTCAGCGCAGACTGCGCGCCGCCCGCACTGTGCGCGAGCAGCTCGATCTCGCCCTTGTAGGCGCCGTAGTTCGCGATGAAGCCCGCTTCGACTTGCAGTTGGGCGTCGCTCACGAAGTTCAACGCGACCCAGTTCACGTTGATCGCCGGTGGCGGCACGTCGCTCATGGCCCACTCCTCTCTCGAGACCCACATTCACCCGTCAGCAGCATGGCATTCTCGCGGCCCGGCGTCCGCTGGAATTCGAGGGAATCGTCGTGCGGCACCGGTCGCGATTCGCGCACGCGTCGGGTAGGGTGAGTCCCGAGGGCGTGCCGCGCTTGGTCGGCGCGCCTCCTGACCGGTCCGTCCGATCTGAGGAGACGAGTCGATGGGAATCCGAGGCTTGATCAAAGCCGTGTGCGCCGGGATTGGGCTGGCCACACTCACGCCGATCGCCGCTGCGCAGGTGCCGCGCGACATCCCGTGCAACATCCACGGCGCGCCGGTGCGTACCGCCAGCGGCGAGCCGATCACCTACGGCCGCGACGCGATTGCGCAACAGGCGCAGCGCGTGCCACCGGCGGCATCGACGCCGCGCGCGCTGCTCGGCAACGCCGCGGGCGGCACCGCGCGATGGAACCACTTTGCGTTTGGCACCGGTCTGGGCGTCGGCAACATCGTCGTGTCGCGCGCGGGGGCGTTCACCGAGATGATCCTCTTCGGGGGTGGCGTCTCGTTCTCCGGCGGGCCGTTCTGGATGATCGTGCGTCACGACCCCACGACGCAGTCTTACCAGCAGGTGTTCGTCAGCCCGATCACGGCGTCGAGTGACGGCCTGCGTCGCATCCGCGCCGCGGACATGCTCCCGAGCACCGGGCCCGAGATCGTCGTCGCGTTCGACTCGGGCAAGATCGAACTGTGGTCGCAGCTCACGCGGACGAAGCTCGGCGAGTTCCAGACGTCGATCTCGAAGTTGACCGGGCTGTGCCTCGTCGACATCGACGGGGATCAGGACGAAGACGTGCTCGTGTGTTCGGCGAGCGCGGTGGCCGCCTACGATGTCACCGGCACCGAACTGTGGAAGACGACGGCCGCCGGCGGCAACGAGGTCGTCGCCGCGCAGATGGACAACGACCCCGCACTCGAGGTCGCGACGACCGACGGCACGGTGATCGACGCCGCCACGCAGCAGGTCGAGTGGTCGTGGGCGAACGGCTTCGGCTTCGATCTCGAAGCGGCCGACATCGACAACGACGGCAAGGCGGAGCTACTCGCCGCCGAGTCGTGGAACGACGTGTGGGCGTTTGACGTCGACACGAAACTGCCCAAGTGGTCGATCCCGATCTTCAACACCGGCGCGATCTACGTCGGCGACGTGGACAACGACAACGTCGTCGAGTTGATCGTCGGTGAGGCGCAGTGGGGTTCCCAGATCTGCTACGACACGACGACCCGAACCGTCGAGTGGAGCGTGCGCAACCCCGAGCACGGCACGACTGCGAACGCCTACGGCGACGTCGACGGGGACAACCAGGTCGAGGTGATCTGGGGGGCGGGCTTCTCCAGCAGCGGCTCCGACCATCTCTTCGTCGCGGACATCGCGACGCAGACGATCGAGTGGCAGAACATCCACCTCGACTCGCCGTTTCACGGGCCGCTGATGGGCGACGTGACCGGCGATGCGATCCCCGAGATCGTCGCGGCGAGCCATCAGTCCGACTCGGGCTACTCGGGCGGGCGGATCCTCGTCTTCGACAGCATCTCCCTCTCGCGCCTCGCGGTGTCGCAGCGGGTCGGCAGCAGCGCGCGTGTCGAGTCGATCGCGCTCGTCAACGTCGATCAGGACTCGGCGAACGAGATCGTCATCGGTTCGTCGGATCCGTATGACGGCACGATTCGGATCTTCGACTTCAACGGCTCCACGTTCACGACCCTGTGGACCACGCCGTCGTCGCCGCGGAATCGCGGGCCGTATCGCGGCGTGCACGTCGTCGACCTGGACGGCGACAACCGACTCGAGGTGATCGGCGGCAGCACGAACCACGTCTTCAGCTTCGACTACGGCACCACGACGCTCGATTGGCAGACGCCGTTCAGCCTGTCGAGCGACGTGATGGACATCGTGATCGGCGACTCCGACGGGGACAGCGCGCTCGAACTTCACGCGTTGACGCGCAACGGCGACGTCTACGTCTTCGACGGCAAGACCGGGCAACCCGAGGCGATCCTGAACAAGGCGAAGTTCACGTCGATCCGGATCACGAAGACCGGCAAGCCGCTCGTGATGCTCGGCGACGACCAGGGGCGGCTGTGGCTCGCGCCGCACGACGGGCAGAAGTACGACGTCGTCGGCGGCGCCCCGATCGCGCTGGCGGCGGTCGACGGATTCACGTTCTTCGAGTCGATCCCGATGCTGACCGTCGGCGCGTCCGACGTGATGACGGTATGGCTGCCGCCGGGCTTCCCGGTGTGGAACACCGCGTCGTATGCGCCGATCAACACGTCGGGCTCGCGCGGTTTCGGTAGCCACACGATCATCGCGCCCGCACCGGCGCTCGGCATCACCGCCGGCTGGTACGGCCTGTCCGGGTTCCGACCCTGATCCGACGCGCCCGTCGCTCTCGGCACTCAACGCCGAATTTGTCCCTCAATGCTGACACATTCGCGTTTGAAGCGCTTCAAACCGAAATATGGCAGCGTTGAGGGACAAATCGCGATCTCAGCGGATCACGAACGCCTTGCGGTAGGAGTACTGGTGGACGCCGACCGGGAACGTGTTGCTGATCGTGACGAACGCGGCGAACACGCGAAGCCCGGTGAGCGCCGCGGTCTGCGGGATCGCGATGCTCGCGGCACCGTTGCCGGCGGCGTCCAGCGTGCCGCTGAACCCCGTGAACCCGGGCGCGCCCGCGAGGCTCAGGAGAAACAGCCCGTCCGGTGCGAGCGTCAACAACCGGCCGCCGGTGATCCGGATCCCCGGCGCGTCGCGTAGCGAAAGCGCGACCTGGTAGGTCATCTGCGCCGACTTCGGGGCGCGCAGCGCGAGCGGGAGCGTGCTGCCTCGTGGCGCTGCGACCCGCACCCGCAGATCGATGTCGTCGATCACGAGCTTCGTGCTGAGCTTCAGCAGCGGCCCGTTGCGGAGCCAATAGCTGTAGCCGACGGTCAACACGCCCGGGCCGACGGGCTGTGACGTGAGATAGTGCCGCTGGTTCCACGTCCACCCGCGACTCGTGTTCGGCGCCATCGGCCACGAGCCCGGCGGCGGTGGCGGCGGTCCGAACGCGATGTTGGGGCCAGTAACGTGCGGCCACATCTCGATCGAGTCGATCGGCCACGCCGGCCCGTTGGCGACCGTGATTCGGACAGGCTGGCCGAGCGGCGCGACCGGCGGGTCCAGGATGATCGAGACCTGCGCGGCCACGGGCGTGGCGATCAGCGCGGCGAGAAGCGCGACGAGCGCGAGCGGGTTCCGGTACATGTCGACCCTCGGAATACGACCGCCGAATGCGCGGCGCGGCGCGCGACCCACGAGCCGAGGATACCACGACTCGGCCGGCCGCCGAAACGCCGTTCTCTCAGGGCGTCGCGGTCGACAGGCTCACGAGCATCGTCAGGATGCCGCGCGCGTCGTCGACCACGAACCACCACGTATGGGGGGTCTCTTTCCCGGCGGCTTCGGTCAGATCGCCGAACGGCTTCAGTTTCGTGAAGAGCGCGTCGACCTGATCCCTGACCGCCGTGCCCGAGCCGTTCGTCAGCACCTCGCGACGGAACATCGGGGCCCATGGGCCGAGCCAATCCGCGAGCTCGATCGAGTCCTTTCGATCGTTCGCCCGGATGCGAGCGAAGGACGTCGGTGGCAGCGGGGGTTGCGGGACTCGGGAGAGGCGGCCCGACCACAGGCGCGCATCCATGACCTTGCGATCGAGCGCGACAACGCCGATCCGGTGCTGGCTGTGGTCGTCGCACGCGTAGGGGCGCGTGTCGACGAACAGGTAGTCCGTCGTCAGGAAGTCGCGATACCAGGTCACGATCAGGCTGTCGACGTGTTCGTCTTCGACGGCCACGTAGCCGCCTGCCTGGATGTGCGCCCGCAGATACTCGAGCGCCCCGTGGTCGCGGCGCCCCTGGAACATCACCGAGATCGTGGCCGGTCCGTCGCCCTCGATCGCCGTGCTCGGCGATGCGCGGAACGGGATGCGCACCATCGCGTCGCTGCCTTCCACGCTCTTGTGGCCGGTGATCCGTTGGAGTTTCACGACGCCGTGCTCGGAGGAGTAGAGCCACAGCGAGTTGACCTCGGCGCGGCTGAGCGCGTGGGACGTCTCCGGGATCGAGCGTTGCGCGATCTTCCAGAGCGACCCGGCGATGTCACTCTCGTGCGCGTCGACGAACAGCTTCTGCAGGCCGGGGTTCCGGCGACTCCAGTCGTCGAACGCATACCAGCCGAGCTCCCGTTCGTAGGCGGCGAGTTCCACCGGGAGCGACTCGAAGTTCATCGGCAGGCGTTCTTCGGTCGGGAAGAAGCCGTCCTTCGCGATGAACTGGCTGAAGACGACGAGTGCGACGAACCAGAGCACCGCCGGACCCGCCATCGTCGCCACGAGGAGGCCGGTCTTGAGTTCCAAGAACGCCTTCGTGTTCGCGAAGATCAGGTTGCCGGCGGTGCACAGTGCGAAGAACAGGAGCCCGAGCGCGATGTAGTAGCGAGGCGGATCGGTCTTCGAGTCGGTGAAGAACAGGTAGACGATGCACGCGCCGAGGCAGGCGACGAGCACCGCGAGGACGACGTAGAGCGCGGACCGCGGCAGGGTGCCGAGTGCGTGCGACGTCTCCCCGGTCGATTGATCGGTTCCGGTCATCTCGGGCTCCGTTCTCGCGTGCGGCTACGCGCCGGCGGGTAGTTGTCCGGCCGGGGCGAACGCCGCCTGGCCTTCGACGATCGCGGCGGGGAACGCCGCCTCCACGTGCTTCGCGAAGCCCCGCTTGAAGTCGGCGTCGCTCGTCCAATCCGGCCAGTCGATCAGCGGGTTGCGGTTGCCCTGAATCTCGAAGATCGCGGCGTTGCGGTGCTTCTCGTAGGTCGTGACCGGGAACTGCTGGTGCCAGTCGAGCAGGACGTTCAGGCGGTCGCTCGTCAGTTCGCCGGCGTGTCCGATCTGATCCGGGTAGCGCAGCAGGAAGTAGAGCGTCGCGCGTGCGACGGCGCCCTTGCCGGCCACCGGCTCGAACTTGTCGCCGGTGCGTTCGCCGCAATCGGTCCGGAACTTCTCGTCCTCGGGCGCAAACTGGAAGTAGGGGATGTTGCTGCGGAAGCTGTTGCAGTTCGACTCGCACGAGAAGAGGTGGTGGAGGTCGGTCTTCATCGGCCGCTTCTTCGCGAACCACGACTGGCAGACGACGTGCTCGCAGTTGAACGGGAGCGACGACTCGATCTCCTCCAGACGCGCGGCGAACGCCTCCTCGTCACGCACGGACTCGTCGCGCAGCAGCTCGCGGCGGAGCGCTTCGCGGCGCTGCTCGATCTCGAAGTCGAGCCGAATGAACTCGGCCGGGTCGAAGTTTTTGCCCGAGTAGATGCTGCGCAGCTCGCGGCTTCCGTTTTCGTTCTCGTGCAGGTCGACCCACGGGTAGAGGTGGTCGTGGCGTGCGGTCGAGTAGCTGAAGTCGTTCTCGTGGGTCTCGCGGACGAGCTTGCTGAGCGCGGTGAACTTCTGCGCCGGCGTCGCGTCGTCGGAGATGTCGGCGTAGTAGGTCTCCGCGGCGTCGGCATCGGCGGCCTCGTCGAAGTAGACGCGGTCGGCGAAATCCTCGACCCGGCGGAGCCGCGCTTGGAGTTCGCCGTCGGATGCGCCGGGCAGTGGCGTCGACGCGGGGCGCTGTCGGTCCGTGACCCCGTCTGCCACCCGGGGCGTCGACGCCGCCGCGATCCGGCCACCGAGGTTCACCGAGACGTCGAGCGGGATCGTCCAGGTCGCCCGTCCGTCGGCATCCACGCGGACGCCGCCGTTCACGACCGGTGGGACGTCCGGGACCGTGTGTTCGGTCGTCTCGAACGCCGGTCGCGGCGCGAAGGCCTGCTGCAGCAGCGTGCGTTCGGCCGCCGTCATCAGCGCCTCGCGCTCGCGCAGATGGGCGACGATCCTGCTGATCCGGACGCCCTCGTTCGCGACCCAGAGAATCTGATCGCGCGTGGCGGCGCTGCCGTCCCATGCGGCACCGGACTTGAGCAGGATGCGCCCCTGGTCGTCCTTGTCGGGAACGCCCGCGTGGTGCAGCGCCGACAGCTCCCACTGGTCGTTGAACACGCCGGAGCCGGACGAGCCCTGTTGGGTGTCCGCTTCGTAGTGGAGGAAGTCGTCCACGACGTCCACGATGCGGTTCTTGCGCAGCGCGATCTGTTGCGGCTCGCCGCCGGGGTGCTGGATGATGTTCACCGGCTCACCCACGATCGTCTTGCCGGACTCCGCGATGAACGGGCTCCAGCCGAGGTCGGCGACGTGGTGCCCGTCCGCGTTGATCGGCTCCACTGCGACGAGCGTGAAGTCCAGGTGTGCGCTCGTGCGGAAGAACGCGTTCGGCTCCAGCGCGTGCTCGACGACGGTGGAGAGTTGCCCGTCGAAGTCCTGATAGAAGTTGAACTGGATCGTGCTGTTGGCGGCGGTCGTCGCGGACTCGAGCACGTGGTTGTTCGTCAGCATCAGACGACGCGACACCATGAACCCGGTGCCGAAGCCGAGGAGCGACCCCGACGACGAGCGAATCACGACGCGCCCGGTGGAGCGTGCGACGGTGAGCGCGTCATAGATGAATGCGGCGCTCGTGAGTTCGTTCTCGCCGATGATGCGTTCGAGCACGTCGAGTTGAGGGTTCTCGACCGCCTCGGCGATCAACTCGGTGCGACCGAGGCTGCTCAAACGCCGCATCACGCGGTCGGCCGAGTCGAGTTCCCGCCAGGGGAACGCCTCGTGCTTCTGTTGCTTCGCGATGTGCTGCTTGTTGACGCGCCGTGCCTTCTCGGACTTGCGATAGCGGCCGAGGGCGCCTTCGAGCTGGTTCCGGTAGCTGCGGATGTTCACTGTGCATACCCCTTGCGCAGTCCGGCCCCGGGCGCATCAGGGGAAGCGGCAACCTTACCTATTGCTGCACGACTTCCGCGACCCGTTGCCGAAGTGTGTTACCCGCTTGCGCCGCCGATTAGAGACGAGAACCCCGCGAGCGTCCAGTGGAAAACCGGCGGCGTGGGGGAGGGGAGTGAAGGAGTGGCGCCAAACGAGGCCGTTCGCGAATCTGCGCAGAGCCCGCACCTCAGGAACGGACGATCTCCGTGAACTGGATCGTCACCCCGATCCCGAGCGCCTCCAGAACCCGCGCTGCGCGATCGACCGTGATGCCGTGGTAGTCGTTGCGCTCGTCCCGGGAGACTTGTGACTCGTGCACACCGAGCCGGTCGGCGAGTGCCCGTTGGGACAGCCCCTGTGCGATGCGTAGGGCCACCAGTTGCCGCCCAAGGCCGCCGAGCCCCTCGACTTCTCCGAACTCCCCGCGCTTCAGACGTTCGTAGGTCTCGACTTCCTCGACGAGCTGGAGGTGCACCGTCCGCAACGGGTCGAGTGCGCGCTTGAGCCGCGCGCCGGTCAGTCCGTGCTCCCGGAGTCGCTTGCGATGCTGGGTCAGGCGCGCCTTCTCGGCGCTCACTCGCTCCACTGCCCGAGCATACTCGCGATCGTTCTTGATCATCACTCCTCCGGGATCACTCGCACGACTCCGCGCCGCCGACCGTCACGGGCGCGACGAAACGCGGACGGGAACTCGAGTTCGTATCCGTATTCGTCGACGATCCCCGAGAACTGGCCGACGTGAGGGTAGAGCTCGACGCGATAGAGATGCCACATCGGTAACTGCAGCTTGCCGTACGCGCGGTACGGCCAGCGCGACTCCGGCGCCCACGTCCACGAGCGATTCGGGTCCAGTTCGTTGAGGCGCGCTTCGAGTTCTCCGGAGGCCAACTCGTCGAGGCGGCAAACGAAGTAGCCGTCGATGTCGTTCGGGTGATCCTTGTCGTCGACGAACGACCCATCGAGGTAGATCTCAGAGATCCCGACGCACCAAAGTTGGCGGGCGAGCACGGAGGCGTTCGCGACCAATCGAGTGCGCCACTTCGAGTCCCAGGTCGAGCGCCCCTTGGCTGGCCCGCGAACGAGAATCGAATCTGCCAGTTCGGCGAACGTGGCGGTGAAATCATGCGATGCCAGGTGGCCATGCGCGTCGAACTCCGATGGGATGCGCAGCTGCTTGTCCTTTCTAATCTCGTCAAACTTGACGAGAATGTCAAGTGCGGAATGGAATGACGGACGCAGGCCAGGTCGCGCGCCGGTCCGGAACGCTTCAGGCGGAGTAGTGTGCGGCGCTCAGGCCGCCGCTGGCTTCCAGTGTCGCGACGGTGAGGGTCGATCCCGGTGGTGCACCGCCGGGAGGCAACGGAATGCGCAGGTGCGTCGTACCCGCGATGATCGTCCCCGCTTCGAGCATCAGGATCGAGCCGTCCGCGAGTCGTAGGAACGCGCGGAACGAGCCGCCCTCGCTCGACGTGATGTTGACCGGGATCGAGTCCGCGCCGCTCGGGAGCGAACTGCCGCTTGCCGGAGAGAAGCTCGCCATGGCCTTGCTACTTCTTCAACGCGTTGAGCAGCGGCTTGTTGCCGAGCATGATGGCCGCGCCCGCGATCGTGGTCTGCGCGGCCGCGTCGGATTTCGCCAGTTGCACCAGTGGTTGCGTGTCCGCGTTGTCGCCGATCGTGACGATCGCTTGCAGCGCCCGCGCCTTCACGGAAGCGTCCGTGTCGTTCCGAGCACGATCCCACAACGCGTTGCGCGCTTCCTGATCAGAGAACCGCATCATGTGCGACACGCACGCGAGCCGAATCGGCACCTGGGGGTGCTGGTAGTAGAGCAGGCAGAGCTGGCGGATCAGTTGGGGATCGGCTTTCGCGATCGCAGGGTCGAGAAGCTGCTTCGCATCGGGCTTGGATGCCCACGGCAGAAAGGGCAGCGCAACGAGCCCGATACCCGCGGCGACGCCAGCGACCAGGAAGGCGCGGCGATGACCTCGAGCGGAATGTTGATCCCGTGATGGCGTCCGGGATGACGTCTTCGGTGAGAGCAATTGCATCTGAATAGACCTCCTCAACAAGGACGTCGTATCCGCGCGGATTCCGTTACAGGGATTCCGTGTTGCGGTTCGCATTCGACAGGCTGCTCTCTCGGGACCGAGTGGGAGCCCTTCGCCTGGCTCGACGATAATCGTCTGATGGCGCAACGGTTACGTCCAGCGATCCTCGGCGCGTCCCATGCCTCTCGGCTAGGGGTCTTTACACCGACCGAGCAGACGGAATACACTGCGGATCGAAGTAATCAGGCCTCGAGAGTAGCAACCATCAAGTGGAGGTAGTTCTGATGTGGGAGTGGCTCCGCCGACTCATCAGCCGGTTCAAGAAGAAGGATCCGGAGTTTGACTTCGCCGCGATCCGAATCGGCAATGTGTATGTGCTCCCGCCGGCCCGATAGGACGACAATGCGAGTTCGACGGTTAACTCGTAGCCCATGAGTCGCCGATCCTCGCAAACCCCTGTAAGCGTAGCGGTTCCAGCGTCTCTCTCCGCACGATCGTACTCTACAATCGATGATCTGATCGGGGCGTATAGCGATCAGATCAGCTAATCCGGGCGGGACTCTCTTGTGGCGTCCGTGGGCGGTGCGGTGTTTAAGTGATTTGGCGACCGGAGTTGGGGTGTGTGGGGCTCGTTGTACTCTACGGTCAAGTGATCGATCGGGCGTCCATTGGCGGCCAGCGACATCAAGACGATGGTGGCTCAGAGAACATTTGCGCCTGGATCCTCACGATCTCTTTCTCATGTTGCGCAAACCGATTCTCGGTGATGCCATCGTAGCAGCCGAGAAGCCGTAGCGCTTGCCGCCCGGCGAGTAGCGCGAGCTGCGAGACTTCGTGGGCGGCGATCGCAGCCATCGCGGCGAAACTACCTGCCGGAAGCCCCCGGACGCCGACGAGAGTGCTGCCGTGAACATGCCAACATGCTTGCGCATACATCTCGTCGTAGAAGGCCGCGAATCCCGCGCCGGGCTCCAGGTCACTCGCGACTCGTGCGTCCCGTTCGAGGTTCCGGCCGGTCCACCGTGGAGGGTGACTTCCCGGTCGAGACCAGTGAGTCCGGCGGAGTTCACGAACTCGGTCCGCGTGACTAGAAACGTAGTTGGTTTGGGCCTGGAGGTGCGCTGGGATGCTCTGCCCCCGGTAGCGCGACACAATTCTCTCCGCAGCCTTGAGTTTTGCGGACTCTTCCCACGCCTGGATCCTGTCAGGTGAAGCTGCTGGATCACGAAGCAGGAGAGTCAGGTCTACAGCAAGCTCAAAGAGCGCCCGCAGCCCAGCGTGCAGGGCTTGGAAGTCGCTCGGCTGATCGAGCTTCTTGATAGTGTGTAGCCACGCCATCACGCGGCGAAGCAGCCCGTCATATGTGACACCGTCAGGCGTGTCGGTCCGAGCACGCGTGGCAATGGGCCCGATCGTGCGATCGAAGAACCGACAAGTCTCTGCACACGCGTCGTGGAGGGCGCGTCGTGCCTGGTCTGGCGAGACGTTTCGATGCATCAACGGTTGTCCTCCGAACGACAGGCCGTGGTCTCGCGAATACCACCGCCACGTCAGTGCACGCCTTGCGCTATCGACCTTCTCCAGCGAACTCGTTGTTTAGCACGTAGCAGCGCATGCCCCTTCGTCGGAGCCGACCCTTCTCCACCATCCGTCGGCCCACTCGTGTTCCGGTGAACCGAGGTCAGGCTGGATCGCGTTCTGACCGGCGTTCGTCTCGCAGTTACGGCTAAACTCAACGAAGCGGTCCCAGTCGTCGCGTTCCTGGCGTTGGGTCGATGCTTCACGTCGCCGTGCACGGACGAAATTGTAGATCCCCAATGCGGTGCCCACGATTCCGGTTGCGGTCGCGACCCAGACCTGCAAAGTGGGGGCTGCGGCACTCGTCAGTGCGCCCTCCTTGCGCTCCCGATCATTCTACGCGGCGAGCATCGAGACTTCGATTGACCGTCCGTCCTGATCGGCTACACTCGGCTTCGTTCAAGCGGCATAGAACGAGTCGCCAGTCAACCGGACCCCAGCGTCGGCTGGGTGGCGACAAGCGCGAAGGTCAGGGAAGCGCGATGGATCTGGGGCGACTGGAGCCGGTGGAGGTCCGCTCGGTCTGGGGGCACGAGGCCAGGGACTTCACGCCCTGGCTGCTCGACCACGCCGACCACCTGGCCGAGGTCCTGGGTATCGACCTCGAGCTTGAGACTGCCGAGCATCCAGTCGGCGGGTTCTCGCTCGACCTCGTCGGCCGCGATCTCACCCAGGATGCGGTACTGATCGTCGAGAATCAGCTCGAAGGCACTGACCACAACCACCTCGGACAGATCCTCACGTACGCAGCCGGGACCGACGCCTCCACGATCGTGTGGATCGCGACCGCATTTCGCGAAGAGCACCGCCAGGCGCTCGACTGGTTGAACGAGCAGACCGGCGAGCAACTCCGGTTCTTCGGTATCGAGCTTCGCGTCGTGCGGATCGGATCGTCTCCGCCCGCGCCGCTCCTCCGCCTCGTCGCTGAGCCGAACGACTGGCAGAAGCAGGTGCGGTCGGCGACGCGGTCCGCCAAGGGTGGCTCGAAGGCGGCACTCTACGAGGTCTTCTGGGCGACGTATCTGGAGCGCATGAATGCGGAGCATCCGGACTGGTCGCGGGCGCGTAAGCCGACCTCGTCGAACTGGCTTTCCATGTCTGCTCCCCTGCGCGGGGCGTTCCTGAGTTCCAGCTTCGCTCAGGGCAAGCGACTTCGGCACGAGATCTACATCGATACTGGTGATCGCACGCAAAACGATGAGATCTTCGCGCGCCTGCTACAGCAGAAGGACAAGTTCGAGGCCGCCTACGGTCGGCCGCTCGAGTGGGAGGCGCTGCCGAACGCGCGGGCGTGTCGTATCGCTGAGTATCGAGCGAACGCGGACGTTACGTTCGAGGGCGAACATGAAGAGTACGTCGCGTGGTTCCTGGATGCCGGAGTGCGGATGCGGCGGGCTCTCGATGCGTGTCAATGACAACGCTCGGTCACGCTGGGTGCCTACCCTCGTGCCCGTTCAACCGGTCGCTATCTCCAGTTGGCAGGCTGTAAGATGCGCCTGAGTTGGAACGAGATCCGTCAGCGTGCGGTCGCTTTTGGTAGCTCCTGGCATGACGCCGAGCGGGAGCGCGCGGAATCGCAGACGTTCTGGAACGAGTTCTTCGAGGTCTTTGGTATCCGGCGTCGAACCGTCGCGGCTTTCGAAGACCCGGTCCGCAACCTCGGTGGGACCTACTCGTTCATCGATTTACTCTGGCCCGGAACGCTCCTGGCGGAGCACAAGTCACGAGGTGAGTCACTAAGCCGCGCGGCAACGCAGGGTCTCCGATATGTTCGCGAACTGCACAGCTCGGGCCGCGACCTCGACATTCCAGCGTATCTGGTCGTCTCAGACTTCGCTCGAATTGCCCTTCACGATCTTGATGACGATCGATCGATCGAATTCCCAACATCCGATCTACACGAGCACATCCACGAGTTTGCGTTCATCCCCGGCTACAAGCGCATCGTCACAGACCCCGAGGACCCCGCTAATATCCGCGCCGCGGAGTTGCTTGCGCACTTGAAAGACAACCTGTCCGAAGGTGGCTACCCAGAGGAGGACATTGGCCGTCTAATGGTCCGGATCCTTTTTTGCCTGTTCGGGGAGGACACCGGGCTGCTGGGCCAACCCAGTGCATTTCAGCTGTTCATCGAGAATTCCACCAAAGCCGACGGATCTGACTTAGGCCAGAGTCTCGCCCTGTTTTTTCAAACTCTGAACACCCCGGAGGCACGCCGGCAATCCAATCTCGATGAGCAGCTCGTTGACCTTCCTTTCGTCAACGGTCAGCTGTTCCAGGGGCGCCTTCCGATTGCTAGTTTCGACTCTACGCTCCGCAACCAACTCCTCGCGTGCTGTCGATTCCAGTGGTCCAGGCTGTCCCCTGCCATCTTCGGCTCACTCTTTCAGTCGATCATGGATGCGCCAGAGCGGCGACAGATCGGTGCGCACTACACTTCGGAGCGCGACATCTTGCGGGTTCTTGGGCCGCTTTTCGTCGAGGATCTTGACGATCAGATCACGCGCGCGGGGACGAACAAGAGAAAGTTGTCCGAGGTGCACGATCGTCTATCCTCGATTCGCATCCTTGATCCCGCTTGCGGCTGTGGGAACTTCCTCGTAATTGCCTACCGTGAACTCCGACGGCTTGAGCTCCGCGTACTCGAAGCGATGCACCCGCCTACTAGGACGCAGCGACTCCTCTATGTCTCATCTGAGCTTCGTGTCGATGTTGACCAGATGTATGGCATCGAACAGTCGTCGTGGCCGGCCCGAATCGCTGAGGTCGCGTTGTGGCTCACCGACCACCAGATGAACATGATCGTCTCCCGTAGGTTTGGGCATTACTTCGCTCGCCTTCCGCTCCGGAACAGCGCATCGATCACGGTGGGCAACGCGCTGCGGATTGACTGGAACGACATCGTTCCGGCCGCCCAGTGCGCATTTGTCGTTGGAAATCCGCCGTTCGTAGGCAAGAAAGCCCGGTCCCCCGATCAGGCCCAGGACATGAGACACGTCTTCGGAAACCGCCGAGGCGCGGGCGCGCTGGACTATGTTTGTTGCTGGTATGAAATCGCATCGCGCTATATGATAGGCGCGGAGACCGAGGTCGCGTTTGTGTCGACCAACTCAATAACTCAAGGAGAGCAGCCGGCGGCACTATGGGGTAGCATCTTTGGTCGTGACCAGGCAATTAGCTTCGCGCACCGCACCTTCCCCTGGGAAAGCGAGGCTCGCGGTCGCGCCCACGTCCACGTCGTGATCATCTCCTTGACCGGGTCAATCCCCAAGAGGAGGATCTTCTCCTACGATCATCACGGCGTGGCACTCGGAAGCGATAAGGTGAGAAGCATCAGCCCGTACCTTGTTCAGGGGCCTCGAAGCGCGGTGTCATCACGAGGCACGCCACTGTATGACGTGCCTCCGATGCAGTTCGGTAGCATGCCGAATGACGGTGGCAACCTCCTGCTGACCGACGACGAGAAGCGTGAGCTCACGGAGGAAGAGCCCGGTGCAAACCAGTTCATTCGACCGCTGATCTCCAGCCGCCAGTTCTTGCGCGGTATTCCTCGGTGGTGTTTGTGGCTACGCGAGGCGACGCCCGCCCAGCTCCGGGGCTTGCCGGCTGTTCTCCGTCGCGTATCAGCTGTCCGAGCGTACCGTCTCGATAGTCGGCGTCAAACGACCCGAGATCTCGCGTCGACGCCAGCGCTATTCGCCGAGATCCGCCAACCGTCGGGAGACTATATTCTCGTCCCCCGGCACGCGTCTGAGCGTCGGGAGTATTTCCCTATGGCTTTCTTGGACTCCACTTCTATTGTCAGTGACAGCTGTCTTTGCGTCCCCGGCGCGAGTGCCTTCCATTTCGGCGTGCTCCAGTCGAGGATGCACCTGGCCTGGCTAAAGTACGTAGGGGGCCGAATCAGGTCGGACTATCGATACTCGGCACGCCTCGTGTACAACAACTACCCATGGCCTAGCACCCATACGGCCCGTCAAGAGTCGTCGGTCGAACGACACGCGCGCTGTGTCATGGGAGCGCGGAGTCACTACGCGGGAACTTCGCTAGAAGACCTCTACGATCCACTGACCATGCCCGCCGACTTGCGTCGCGCTCACCGCGACTTGGACCGATCCGTGGAGCTTTGCTACCGTCGGGCGGCCTTCTCGGACGATCGCCGCCGATTCGAGTTTCTCCTGGACCTCTGGGTCCAGCGGACCACAACGTAGAACCAATGCCTGCGCGCTCGTCGCCGCGCTTATCACTTTCTTTTTGACGATGACAGCGCCTCGTTGCCCAAGGCGTGTTCCGCCACGATCTTCTTCAGCCGTGCGTTGTCTTCCTCGAGCTGCCGGAGCCGACGCGCGTCCGACACGTCCATCCCGCCGAACTTCTTGCGCCAGTGGTAGATCGTGTTCTTGCTCACGCCGTGGCGACGGGCGAGTTCCGTCACCGCCGTTCCGGCCTCCGCTTCCTTCAGGATCGCGACGATCTGCTCGTCCGTAAAACGCTTGCTCCGCATGGCTCCTCCAGGGCTTACTCTACCCGAGGAGCACAATCCGCCGTGGACCAGTTTTCGGGGGTACCTCACGGGAACCTCACTGATCCCGCACACACTTGACGCCCCCCAGGAGGTCGCGCACCTGAGCAAAGCGTTGGTCCTCACGGTTCGCGGAGAGGAATTCGTCTACGCGAATGCGCCTTGCGCTCTTGTGCGTGGCAACGAGTAGCGCGCTGATGCTCGCACGTTCTTGCGATAGCTCTTTCGGCCATCTCCTCTCGAGCGCACCTAGCGTCTCACCCACCCAGCGAAACAACGCGTAGGCTTCTCCGGGTGCCAGCGTAGAGTCGAGATCGCTTACCATCTGAGTGCATTCGCGAACCAGATCATGTCGAGCAACCAACTCTATGAGAGCCTCATTTTGCCCGCGATCTTCCGGCCACCGAACGCTGACCCATGACTCCAACTTCCTCCGGTCTCGCGCCACCCTGAGGCCAGCATCGAGGAACGGGGTCGTGTCCACGGGTATGTCACTCACCCCAGCGAACTCGCGCACAGACTCGCGCTTCAAGGCCGGGCCCACCACATGGACGAAGAGCAAATACACCACGAGTAGGATCAAGATTCGCATTCGTCACTCCGAGCGTGAGTAGTAGGTAGCTTGTAGGATCGCCTTCTTCGGAATTGCGAGGGCGACCTCCGCACGCGACTCGAATATGAACACGTGGCTCGCCGTCGCACTTATGATCCGACACCGCGGGAACTCGCCCATGTCGGCCTCTTGTCGTTGGATCGTCAACGCTACAAACCCACCGCACGTGCGTCTAATAGACTTTTCTTCCACGTCAAGCAGCGACCTGAACCCCAAGGGCGTCGACGCGACTAGCGCCATGAGAACGACCCACCGCACACTCGCCTTCACCTTATTGGACGACACAGCGACGACCAAGGCGAGGGCGAGGAGAACCATCGTAGAAACGAGGACTGCGTCGTGCCGAGCCAGCGACAGAGCGAAGTCACTAAACTCTGCGTAGTCCACGATGTTTACGGAGAAACGCCGCAGGAGGCTATGCTGATACAACAGGCCCATTATCGAGCACGCAGCCGCCCCTATGGCGAGCGCCGTCCCTGGGTGCTTGAGCACGATCCGTCGCGTCAGTGACTGCACCCGTTGTAGACACGTCAATGCCACTTGGTCGGTTCGCACCAGTGCGCGCTTCGCATCTTGCCACAGCATCGACACAGCTCCGCGCACTCGCCCCCACGCGCAGCGAATCGCGTCCTGAATCGGCCGGCCGCGCCTCGCGGCCCTCCTTCTCCTCGGCATGTGGCTTCCTCCGCCCGAGTGCCTTGGGAGCTCAATCACGGGTGCGCACGCCGCTTTGGGCTGTCGAACGGACCCACTTACAGTGCCTCCCGCCACCGTGGCGAGGCTGCTCCTCGTTGTTAACTGAGCATCGTTGCTGTCCCGTCATACAACATGGCGGACGCCCGCGTGGACCATTGGCTGGTGAAACGGCGGGGCACCCTCTGGGACACTGCCGGAGCCGCCACAGTTCGAACAGAGGTTGCTCGAGTCACCCTTCGAGATCGACGTGTTCTTGGCGCCGGTTCCGCCGCAGCTTGGACATGACCTGTTTGCCATAGTGGCCTCCTCGAATGCTGATAGCGCCCATTATGCACGAAATGCGCCGGTCGCGGGCCGAGAGTTCCACGATCCTCGCCAACTCCTCCGCGGCTCGTGCCTAGCCGCCCCCTACTTCACCTTGATGATCCAGTGGACGGCGACGTTTGTCGGCCGCGTTTCGTTGCGGCTTGCGGCGCGTTGATCGTACACGCCGCCCGTGTGAGGGACCAGTAGATGGACGTACTGGAACCCGGTGTCGACAGTTCCAACGTTGCCGGTGTGACTCTTGGTCCGAGGCGGTGCGCTGTAGACCGCGAACGACGATGCGCCGGCGCCATCGATCGGTTGGACGCCGTGAGTGTGGTCTTGCAACGCGCTGCTTTCGACCGAGCCGACCTCATCACCCTCTGACATCAGCCCAGTCATGCGACCGCCGCGCGGCAGCGTCCGGGTTGCGAGGTCCGCCGCCCACGCCGCGAAAGAACAGACCTTGGTAGTCCGGGAGATTGAAATCTACGTGTGGATCCGTATTGCCGGTACCGTATCTTGTGCCGATCACCTCATAGAGTGGCTGATAGCTCTTGCTCTTCAGAGGACGCCCGTCGCAGATCATCCACGTCTCGTCGGGGACCTCGGTGCCGGGCCACGCCACGACGGTTCCGACGGGCGCGCCGTCGGGCCCTTTGGGACCAGCTGGCCCGGTCTTGCCCGAGAAGAGGAGTGCGAGAATCGCCACGATGACACTGCATGATGCAACGATCGTAGTGACAAGGAATCTCTTGTCACTCGCCGCATGGCCTTCGACTGCCGCCTTGAGTGCGATCACCTGCTGCTCAAGGGGAGCCTTTTGATCGTGCTTCCCTTCCGTCATGATCTCTACGCCAATCGCTGTCGTCTAAAGGGAGTTTGGGCCAAGGGTTCTTGCCACCTCCGCAGCTCCGCTGGCTGTCTCGGGCTACGGCACACTACGGATCTCTACCGCGGTGGTCGCAGCAGTGCCGATCGGCGAGGTGCTGTCGAGTACAGACTGCAGGACCCTTGTTGCACACGCTCGGTTGTCAAGGGCACAGGCCGGTCCGCCGGGCCCGGCCGAGCTGCTCAACGGTGTCTTCATGGCGTTCTTGGTCGCCTCGATGGATGATCGCGATACTCCGCGGGATCTAACCAGGCTTCGGTGCGAAGGTCGGCTCCGCCCGGCCGAGAGCGCGCCAGTGAGACGCGGAACTCCCGAGCGTCGATTCCCGCCGGCGTTTCACCGCACCATCGACCGGTAAGGAGGGTCTGACCTTGCTTTCGATACTTCGGGACTTTCTTCAAGAAGTCACTCTTGATCCCAAAGGCCCTCTCGGCATAGTCGAGTTCGACCGGCGATTGGATTCGAAGCGTTGCATGGTTCTCACACTCGTAGACTATCGCCGGGCTAAGCTTGGACGGTCGCTGCGTGCTAAGGACGAGAACGAGTCCGTACTTCCGGCCCTCTGCGGCGAGTCGCTCAATCTTCTCACGAACACGCCCCTGCAACGGACTCGAAACTGCGCTCGGAGCGAAGAGCTGCGCTTCGTCAATCACGACGTATATCGGCACGCGAGCGTCGGGCACCGGTGGGTCTTTCGCCGCGCCTTGACGGGCGCTATTGGCACCGCTTAGCGCGCAACGCCAGACCTTGGAGAGTACTTCGTCGGCGGCAAGGAGCGAGTCTTCGTGGGTAACTTCATCGTGTGTTGGAGGTGTTGCGAGGCCTACGACACAGAGTGTCCAACAACTTGACTTCTGCTCTAGCCCGTTCTCGACGATCACGCGAACGGGAGGCGCTACCTCGTCTTCAGAAGCCCAAATCCCGAATCGTCGGATTAACTCGTCGAATCGAGAGTATGCCGCCATCCAATCGGTGCTATCGAACTGGTCCCAATCCGGGGTCACGGGCATTGACTTGGTGCGATCACTCGCGATCGCTCTAGCTAGCGCGGACAAGTCGTCCAGTCGGTACTTTGATCCTCCTTGCCGAAATGTCTCGTATAGATGATCGTCTAGCACACGCGTCGCAGCATACAGTTTCGGGTGAGTGACCGGGTCCACATTGAGCAGCAGTGCCTTGTCAGCCTGTGTCAAGTACATCCATGACACCGTCAGCTTCGCTCGCGATATTCGCCCCTGCTGCGCCGTGTCGTCGGGAGCCGAAATCCAGTTTCCCACATATTGAAAGTTCGTGCCGAACCACTTGCTTGAGAAGCTATCGGACTCATCGAGTGTTTCGATGTTGGCGCGCGTGGAGAGCTCGCTGAGGCGCTGGATCGAGTCCTCTTCCCAGACCGGATCATGGATCCGACTGATTTGGCCGTAATCGCCATTCGGGTCGAGCAAGATCACTCGGCCGCCGGTGCGCAGGACTATTTCTTCTACGTACCGAGTCAAGAAGTTCGACTTCCCACTCCCCGACTGACCGACGATCAGCGTGTGATGGCGAGTGCTGCTCGCATCGATGGTCGCAATCGTCGTGGGTGGGTTGTTCTCGAAATCCTCGATACCGAGCACGAGAGGTACAGTCATGCAGCTACTCCCACTCCTCCGGCCTCGTGTAGTCACATCGCGTCCGAAGTCGACACTCTGGTCGGGTCGTTCGTCCTTGGTGGCGCCAGATGGTGCCGACCTATTAACTCGTGATTAATTGTCTCAGCGCGCCGCAAGATGCGCACGTGCGCGATCGTTCACCCTTGTCTCGGCCATGGTGGTTGTGCCGGACGGTCGGTGGCGGGTGAATGACTCGTTCTTTCTCGCCCGTAATCTTCGGGGCGCGGTCGTCACGTGAGTATTGTCGGGCTGTTTGATCACGCGCGGCGGCTGAACTCCTCGTTGCGCCGCGGAGCTCCCGGTGGCTTGGTGTCTCGAAAGGAACGTACACACCATCTCCTCGCTTGCGTCGTGGTCGCGCGACGAAACGCACCGTGTGCGTGTTACGTGCGAGTAGAGTCCCGTTTGGCCTTTGCTCTTAGATACCGTTCCGCTTGGTGCGTCGACGGTAACAAGCTCGTTCAGGATCGGCAACCCAGATTCCGAAAGAGCACCGCCACGCGTTTCTGAGCCACAGTCAGCCTCCTGCGGACGTGCATTCGAGCGGTCGGGTCCCAAGGGCTACGCGACGCCGAGGTTCCAGACGTTCTCCGGCATGAAACTCAGGTTGACCGAGCTCCAGTCCTACCACAGTTTCTTCCAGAGGCCGTTTGGCGAAGGTCCTCCGTCGCCCCGTCTTGCGTGCTTGGCATCGGCGAGACCAGTCAGGCGGCCCTCCGAGCGGGCCAGGAAACCGCACACGGACGAACGTGGATGGCCGGAACCACGCTCCCGAGGCACGGGATCGCATTGACGGTGTGTGATCATCAGCTAAACTCGCTTTCGTTCAAGCGGAATGGTCACCGCCCATCAGTCAGCCGGCCCCCGCGTTGGCTACGGCGGCGGTCACGGAGGGTGGGCTGATGGCAGATCGATCGGGAAACACATCGGTTGAGGAGATCCTGCGAAACCACTACGCACTCCTGCCTGTGTATAAGGGAATCTCGCACAGGCTCCGCTGCGACGATGTAGCGAGCTCCCTACCGGAACGTGCGAGCATCAAGTTGCTTGTCGTTGCCTTGGTTCTAACTGCGGCTGTCTTCGCATTGGCGCGTCTGCGACACCTGACCTGGCTCCCGGAGTGGGTAGCTCCGGTCGTGGTCCTCATCCTGGCCGGCATCGCCCTGGCCGAATTGAAGACTCTGATCGCAAACACGGCGATCGTGCGGTGGCTTTGGCGGAAGACCTTCGGGCGGCTGGGACGCTGGGCGACTCGCATTCTCGTGGAGCTTCACATCTCGCGCAGAATACGGATGGTCCGCAAGTATTACCTCTTTATTATCGCGTCGAGTCAGCAACAGCTCGATCAACTTGAGCGGGCTGCGGACGATGTTGAGGCGCTTGGCAAGGTGCTCTTCTCATTCCCACGCCTCCTCGCGCTCTCCTTACCTCCGATTCTCAGCCCGATTGTCGCGCTCGCGGGGATTGAGCTTGCGACGAGTTTCGCAACCCTCGGCCTCGCCTTTCTCGTGACGATCCTGTTCATGGCGTTCGCCGGCGTGCCATTCTGGGAGAAGCGATCGCTATTCATCGGCGAAGCAGAACCGTTCACAGGGGTTCGGGGACCCTCGGTGTATAAGACCGAGTCGTCCCTTTTCCGAACGCTCGGACACGAGGCACCGAAGGAGGCCCCGCTAGACCTTATCTTCTTTGCGATCGGGGGCGGCGCTTTTCTGTGTGGCCTAGCGGCGGAGCAACTCACGGGAAACACACTCGCACAATGGCGCACCCCGGCCTATGTCTTCACTGTGTGCCTCGCTGTCGCATTCGTGGCCTGGCGCTGGCATCTTCGAATCGCGCGCTTCGAAGCTTGATTTTCGCGAACTGCCCGAAAAGGGCAGATTCGCGGTCGTAGTGGGCTTGGTAGTCGTGGGATCTTCGTATTGACTCGCCGGGCACGATCGACCAGGACTACCGCGGCGAGCTGTGCGTAATACTCGCGAACTTCGGCTCTGAGGCCTTCGTTGTCGGTCCAGGGGATAGGGTGGCGCAACTGGTGATTTGCCCCGTCATCAGGGTCTCCGTTCAGGTCGTGCAAGCGCTGTCATCGACGGATCGCGGCGTAGGTGGCTTGGGATCCACCGGGGGCGCGGGTGAATCCGTTTGAGTAGTGGATCTCCTGAGGGTTCAACCATAGACGCTGCCAAGACTCATCCGAGATCCAAGTCGGGCGCACGAGCGATCTCGTCAACGGTTCGATCACGGCGATCAGGTTCCACTCGCCACGCACGTCGTGCCTGCTTCGGAGTGGTCAAGCGTAGGTGCACACGATAGGCGATCACACGCTTCAACCCTGTCGCGATCGAGGCGGATTCCCACTTCTCGTGGGCGCGGTCCAAGTGACGCGAGGCTGTCGCTGTATCGCGATCGTGATGAGCCAACAGCGCACGGCAGACCTCCAGCAGCGTCCTGTGCCCGCTCTTCGCTCTCCCGAGCGAGCTTTCCAACAGTTCCACGTGCCTACGACAGTCTTCAACGAGACCCGGGCGGGGGAACATGAGTTGAGCTTCGATCGATCGGATCTGGTAGTACTCTCGGTCCATGTAGAGAACGTGACGAGCCAGAATCGAATTATATCGCCAAGCGAGCATGCGAAACCCGAGCGGCAGCATCGGGTTGAACCAACGACACCATACAACACAGCCAAGCAGAGCACGATGAACGAACGTGGCCCATTCGAGAGCAGCCTTTGTCCTTGGAGTATCTCCGCGAGCGCGCCGGAGCGCGCCCACTTGGAGCCGGATTGCTCGAGCGACGTCTAACAAGCCACCCCACACGCGGGCCAGTGTACCAACCCGCGGGTTCGAGCGCATGGCGTGCGCGAGGTGCAGCTTGGCAAGAAAGAGTTCACTGTGCGCGAGCTGGTCTGGCTCCGCTCCGTCACAGGACCGCAGATTGTCAACCGCGACGCGTTGGAGAGCCAGCGCCGACCGGCGTTCGTGATCCAGGTGTCGACGCCAACTCAGCGACTCGAGTACGGTTCCGAGCAGACGCGTGTTGTAAGTCGCACGTGCGCGCCGGAGCAGGAACCGGAGTATCCGGCGCTTGTCCGTACGGAACACATCGGTGCTCGGCAACAATCCGGCGGCAGCGTGTGCTGTGTAGTCGCGCGCGTCCTCAGCGAGGAATGCATCGGCGCTGGGCTCTCGATGAGGGCCGTCGACTTCGTTGCACGGCTCGGGAAGGTCCGCGAGCATCCGAAACAAGTGCACCGCATTGCCAACGAAGAGGACGTCGTCCCGACCGTCGGATCCAAGCCAGCTTGGCGTGTGGTGTACGTCGACCTCCGTATGTGCGATCCAGAACAAGCTCCTGATCCGGGAGCGCAGCCCGTCGAAGATCGGCCAAACATCCCAGTCGAGTCTGCCATACCCGGCGACGAGCAGCACGCCGCGACACCCAACGGCTCGTTCGATGGCGGCACGGTTTCGCGGATGTGGCGACGATCCGATTTCGCTCAGGGAGGGCAAGAGTGGGTCGATTCCGGAGGCCCGGGCGGGAGGGCGGAAGGACCCATGTGGCTTGATGATCGTCGTGAGCTGATTGTGTACGCTCCCGAGCCGTTCGCCAAGAAGTGGAATCCACGTCTGAGAGAGTGCGGGAGGCGCAGCAATATCCGAGTCGGAAATCGCTTGCTCGATGAGAGTGTCGAGATTCATCGTGATGCAACACGGAAGATACCCTCTCCCCGCGAGTCTCGCGAGCGCGTTGTGATTGTCGTTCGTAGCTGTCGATCGCAGGACCTCAAGATACGCGCGAACTTGCCAACGTTGGTGATACTGAAGGGAATCTAGGATTGCCTCGAGGTGAGGCAGCTCGTAGATGGGTTCGAGGCGATCTGCGACATCGGCTCGCTCTTCGGCAGGCCATGCCTGAGCAGCGGCGGTCGCGAGGACGTGGCGCAACGGCCGATGGAGGTCCTCGGCTAGAGGCAGGTTGGACGGAGATTGAGCCGAAATGCCGGCGCCGAGGAACGGCACGGCTTCGCGGCGCTCAAAGGCCTGACGAAGCTCCGCACAGGCGCCTCGAAAGCGCGCACAAGCGGGATCGATGGCAACGCGTTGCAACGACATCGCGCCACTCCACCTGGGACTCCGTGACAGCTGGACTGCCTGAGCATCGCCAAGATCACCGGTGTCGTCAAGTTAACAGACTCCGGCCGTCGCGTTCAACGTGGCGTTCGGCGCGCTGTCAGTGGGCGCGGTTGCTCGTCCTCGAACGGATCTGTCCGCGGCGGGGCGATTAATCGCTTTCATCGCTCTGCTCGGTGTGATGGTCGGGCTGATTGTGGTAGCGTTGATGGTCGGCCATGAACGTCAACGGCGAGAGCGGAGTTTGGCGCCGACTACGGTCCCCCAAGTTTGAGAGCCTCCTCCGCCTTCTCGACGTTCTCTGGATGCAGAACGGTCCCGTGCGTGTGTTCGCGCATCCCTCTCGCCCAGTAGGCTACGAACGTGTTCCGAGCAATTCTGAGGTCCTCAGGATCGATCAATTCGATTCGGTGGATTGAAAGGTCTCGCTGGCGACGCTGAAGGAAAACTGCGCACGTCGGCGACCCTCGTCCAAGGCACAACGTCATATGTTGGTTGTGGAGCGACTACGGATTCCAGAGGACCTGGTAGCCGCGATGCACCCCCCCCGCTCCCGTCGACGTGGAGGCACGCCTGCGCATACCGCCGTATGCCGCACTGTCAGGATCCTCGCGGGCCGATCCCCGGGCGGGCCCGAGCCATTTTCGCGAGTCCGGCGCTCGGCGGCGCAGCTGAACGTCGCGGGCTTGACATTACCGTGTGACGTCTGTGACAATTCCAACGGTGAGCACTGGAGGGAACCCAGTAGATTCGATGAACTCCGAGGAAACGACCATGCGGCACCCTGAGCCCGAGGCCACGACCGCTGTCGTATCTTGTGCGCCGCATCTCTATCGATGGTTGTCCCCGGCGGTGAGAAACGCGAGTCTGGTTCTCATCGACGTCAACCCGGACGCTAGTTTGAGGGAGCTGAGATTCGATATAGACGCTGTGTTCAATGTGATCCCAGTACGTCGGGGCTCGATAAAGCGGGCTGACTTTTATGTTGCCGCAACTGGCGGTAGGCTGAGCATCGACCTTCGCCGAGGGAGTATCTGCAAGAATTACACCGACGCCATCGCGATCCAGACAGCCTACGAGAACAAGATCAGCCGGACGCAGAACGCGTCGGTGACGCTCTCGGGCCTCGGCGAGACCACTGGGCGGCCGGAGTCCCTTCGTGGAGCGATCTCGGCGGGGAGTCAGAGAGAGTACTCGTGCCGATTCAGTGCTTCAGAACGGATCTTGAACCCGATTCTACTTCCTCCACGTAGCTTGCGGTGGGAGCTGATGTGCATCCGGGGGGAAAGAGCTTTGGCGGATTTCGTCTCCGGAAACCTCTACCTTACTGTTGGGATGTCTTGGAGCGGAACGAGAGTATCGGGTACCATTGAGTTGGTGCCGGACCGAATGGAGTTCTTTGGCCCTGATCGGCGTGCGTTGGGCACGCTCAAGTCTGTTGCGATGTTTCTGGTGCTGAAGAGGCGGGGTTTCAAAGTGAAGTGGGCCGACGGCGTAACGATCCGCTTTGAAGCAGAAAGGGGAGTAGGCGATTAACGTCGACGAGGACACCATCGAGATCCTACAACGAGTCGCGGGCTCTGAGGATCGCCTCCCGGCGGTGCTCGCCGCTGCACAGCTTACGAAGGAAGACCTTCTGGATGCTCTTGAGGATCTGCCGACCTCCTTGTCCAGCGACGTCGGTCGTTACTTGTCGGCCGACGGCAGTGTCCGGACGAGAGAGTCGGAGCGCAGCACGTTCGACCAAGACGAGCGCCTGGCCGTTTTTCGCGGCGTCCGTGAATTCGCACGCGCTGTGAAAACCACGCTCGGCCCCTGCGGCCAAAACGTGATCATCGAGAAACCCGTCGGCCCTCCGACCGTCACGAGAAAAGGCCTCACGGTCGTCAAGGCGATCTCGCTGACCGACGCGAACGAGGACATGGGCGCGCAGCTTCTCAAGGAGGTCGTGTCAAGAACCTCCTATACAGCGGGCGGCGGCGCAGGGACCGCGACCGTTCTCGCCGAGGCGATCTTCGAGGAAGGTCTGAAGAGCGTCGCCGCCGGTGCGAACCCGATCGCGATCAAGCGCGGGATCGACAAGGGCGTCCAGCTGATGACTGCCGAGCTGAAGAAGCGCGCGGTGCCGGTGAAGGGCAGGGCCGAGATCGAGCAGGTCGGCACGAGCGCGGCGAACAACGACCCCGAGATCGGCCAGCAGATCGCCGATGCGATGGAGAAGGTCGGCATGGACGGCGTGATCACGGTCGAAGAGGGCAAGAGCCTGAAGACCGAGGTCGAGTGGGTCGAGGGCATGCAGTTCGACCGCGGCTACCTGTCGCCGTACTTCGTCACGAATCCGGACGCGATGGAAGCGGTCCTCGAGGATCCGTTCATCCTGATCCACGAGAAGAAGATCGGGAACATCAAGGATCTGATCCCGGTCCTCGAGCGCGTCGCGAAGGCGGGTCGCCCGCTGCTGATCATCGCCGAGGACGTCGAGGATGAAGCGCTCGTGACGCTCGTCGTGAACCGGCTGCGCGGCATCAAGGTCGCGGCCGTCAAGGCGCCGGGCTTCGGCGATCGCCGCAAGGCGATGATGGAGGACATCGCGGTCCTCACCGGCGGCGAGGCGCTCCTCGAGGACCTCGGCATGAAGCTCGGGTCGGTGAGCGAGAAGCAGCTCGGCTCAGCGAAGAAGGTCGTGATCACGAAGGACAACACGGCGATCATCGAGGGCGCCGGCAAGGGCGATGCGATCCAGGGTCGCATCGCGCAGATCCGCGCCGAGATCGAGAACACGACGTCGGACTACGACGTCGAGAAGCTCCAGGAGCGCCTCGTGAAGCTCTTGAGCGGTGTCGCGCAGATCAACGTCGGCGCGGCGACCGAGGCCGAGATGAAGGAGAAGAAGGCGCGCGTCGAGGACGCGTTGAGCGCCACCCGCGCGGCGGTCGAGGAGGGCATCCTCGCCGGCGGCGGTGTCGCGCTGCTGCGCGCCGCACTCGTGCTCGACGGCTACAAGGCCGACGACGAGGAGCGGGTCGGCATCGAGATCCTGCGTCGCGCGGTCGAAGCGCCGTGCCGCCAGATCGCCGAGAACGCCGGCGTCGACGGCGCCGTCGTCGTGCAAAAGATCAAAGAGAACAAGGACTGGAACCACGGCTTCAACGCCGCCAGCCGCGACTACGTCGACATGGTCGAGGCGGGGATCATCGATCCGGTGAAGGTCACGCGCTGCGCGTTGCAGAACGCGTCGAGCGTAGCTTGCATGCTACTGGAAACCGACGACTTGACTCGCTGCGGGAATGACCGCAAGGGCTTCGTTGGTGCGCTGAGCGAGGCGATTGTATCGCACTGGAGCACGTCCGGTTGATGCTGGCACGAGTCTGTAGTGCAAGAGGAGTTTCCCGCGGCTCCGAAAAGCGCCGCTCGTGGGCGCACGATTAACCACTCCTCGTTGGACCCTCCGCGGCTCGCATTTCCTGACTAATGTGACGCTCGAGCTCGGCCGGCGACGGGCGCGGAGTTCCCCGATCCGGGCGTTTTTCGGAGCGAGATCGGCCGCGAATCGGGCGTAAGTCGATATCCTGTAGAGCGTTACGCTAATCTGGCCTCGGTGAGCAGGGGTGCCCGCGCGGGTACCCCCTACATCCCCACACCGCACTCGGGTAGCACAGCCCATCCAGACTGGTGAATGCCGTAGTCGGCGCCAAATCGCCGAATCGGCGGCGATCTCGACCAGTAGCGGCGATGTCGGCCGGGCCGTATTCACCGATGTGGATGGCTCAAGCAAAGTTCACCGGAGTTCCCCGCAGAGTTCCCCGCAACCCCCGGTTTGGTTCCCCGCTGGGTTCACCGGAGGGGCCTTTCGGTTCCCCGCGCGGGACGTCCCGGAGCGGCTCGTGTGCCCGCACTTCGGGCACGCGGTCGCGTCGACCGACAGCTTCTTCTTGCACGCCGTACACGCGATCAACTTCGCCATGCCTACCTCCTGGTCCTCGCTGAATAGCCGGTCGGCATCAACGGGTGGCTTCCTCAAATCGGGCGATGCACGATGCACGGTTGCTCGCAAGCATTCGCGGATTGTGAGGCATGGAGCGTCGCGCCAGCCCCCCAAGTCCCGGTCAGAGAACTGGTTGGTGCGGCGCATGGCGATCGCGTAGGCTGGAAGCGAACCAGTGAGTGGATGCCATTGACCTCGGGAGTCCCGACCATGCCCGCCCAAGCCCCCGATCCCGTCTCGTCAAGCGCGCTCGCACGGCAGCTCAACTTGCCCTCACGGTCGGTCTTCAACGTCCTCCTCGAGCACGGACTCGTCGAGAAGGCGGACGATGCGTGGGCATTGACCGAGACCGGCCGAGCGAAGGGTGGCGACTACCGCGAGAGCAAGCAGTTCGGGCGCTACATCGTCTGGCCGATGACGATCGCCGATGACGACATGTTCCGAACGTCGGCCGAAGCGACGGAGGGAGAAGCGGCTCTCTCGTCAACCGCCATCGGCAAGGAGCACGCCCTCTCCGCCCAAAAGGTAAACGCGATCCTGTCGGAGCTGGGCTGGATTCGGAAGGGCGTGAAGGGCTGGGTACTCACGCCCCAGGGGACCAAGCTCGGTGGCGAGCAGCACGAGCACGACCGCACCGGCATCCCGTACGGAATTCGATCCTCGCAAACAAGAGTCTCGTGACGACGATTCAGGAGATCCAAGGAACACAGTCAGCGTCGCCGGACGAGAAGTCATCGGAGCAGGATGACTTCCGCAGCAAGTTCCCGCCGACGCACCGAGCAACGGACGGGCACGTCGTGCGATCCAAGGCCGAACTCCTGATCGACAACTGGCTCTACGTCGCCGGAGTCGTCCACGCATACGAGCGACGCCTCCCGATCGAGGAGGATCTCTACTGCGATTTCTATCTTCCGTCAGGGAAGGTCTACATCGAGTATTGGGGGCTGGAGAACGACCCGCGGTATGCAGCGCGCAAGGCGACGAAGCTCGCGATCTACGAAAAGCACGGGTTGAATCTGATCCAGCTCACCGACGCCGAGGTGCAGAACCTTGATGACGTGATGCCTCGTTTGCTGCTGAAGTACGACATCCGAGTAGACTGAACCCGTGGCAACGAAGACCGAGCACACGAACGCGCTGTTCGACCGGTGGTTCGCCAACAGCTCTACGACGAGATCTGGGCAGCCCCGATGCGAAAGGTCGCGCCGAGTACGGGCTGTCGGACGTGGGGCTGGCGAAGATCTGCAAGAAACACGACATCCCACGGCCGCCGGTGGGCTACTGGCAGAAGCTCGAGTTCGGCAATCCCGTGAAGAAGCCGGGATCGCACAGGATACAGCCGGCCTCTTCCGACCTGCGGTGAGCCTACCGAAGCCTCGCGAGAAGATCCGCGATTCGGGCGTGCTGGGCTCCCTGGAAGAAACCAGCATCGAGCAGTGATTGAAGGTCGAGAAACCTCGCTGCATTTCCCGCAAAGAACGCCTTGCGGTGACGGCCGAGTTCGTCTCGGAAAACACTATCAAACGCCCGAAGGCCGCTCGCAGGGTCCCCTTCGGAGAGAACCATGTACCAGTCAGATCCGTACATGATCTTTGTGCTGAACTGGTGCGCGGCCTGGTCGTCGCGACCGAGCAAGACTCGGAGGGCGTCGCCGAGCACGGTGTTCACCGAACTGCCGTGGAATCCGTGATACCCGAAGTCGGCGTACGCGTTCTTGTAGGTGATGCAGAGCTCGTACACCTTCCGCTCGAACGACTTGTCAGCTCCAACACCCGGGTTCGCCGGGTTCGGAGTCCATGTCTTCGCGTTGCTCCATCCCTTGTATCCTCCGGCATGCCCGAAAGCCACGCGGAGCCCTGGGTAGGCCTTGAGCACGCCAACCCAGTGCTCCGGGTCGGAGTGATGCACTCCGTAGCCATCCGCCGCCTCGAAGCCATGTCGCGTGCAGTGCAGGAAAATGGGCATCCCCTCCCTCTGGCAGTAGGCGAAAAGGTCTTCGCACAGAGCGTTGAGCTTGGCGTTAGGATCGGCGCCAAGCCGGCCATAGCGTGAATCCCACTGGGACTGCAGTGGCCCGAGCTGGTCAGGTCGCTTGGGTATGGAATTTCCGAGTGGACGGTATCCGCTGGGCGGGTAGAACTTGACACCCAACGCGCCCAACTCGCGACCTCTTCGCACCATCTTCATCGCATGGTCGCCACGAAACGGGTCGAAGGCAACGAAGGTGAGCAACTCCGGGTTCTTCTTCACCAGGCGAGCGATCTGCTCGGCCTGCTCGGAAAACGGGACTGGCGGCTGTTCGGCGTAGGCGCGCTCCAGATCCATCATGTGGTGCGCGTAGAGCGTAGGTTGGCCGCCGAACGCCTTCACCATGCTGTCTACAACGCCCTGGCGTGATCGTGTGGCGGTTCGGAGAAGCGCGATCGTGCCCGTGAGGCTACCAATCAGGCCTTCAGCATGTTGAGCGTCGCCGTGGTCATTGAGGAAGCCGAGTCGCTTGAGGGCTCCGGCGATGAGTTCCTCATCCGAGAAGCCACGGGCCTGGAACTCGTCTTGGACCTGATGGCCAAGCACCAAATCGCGCAGGGCAGCTCGCTCCTTCTCGGTTAGCTCAGAGGACGATTGCGCTTCCAAGACGCCCTCCCGATCCCGCGGCGTTCTCGAGTAGAGGTAGTTCGCGATGGCCTGAGTCAGCCAAGACGGCACACTCCAGCCTTTGCGCGCCGCTAATGCATCGAGAATCCCTTTGGCAGGGAGGTCTCGAACATTGAAGACGTGCGCATGCATGTCGATGACGGGGACGTCGATCTCCGGTGGTGGCGCATTGGAGCAGCAGCCGACAAGCGCGCACGTGGTGACGATCGTGCTGAGAATCGCCTTCATGTTTTCTCTCCCTGGTTTCGTCCAATGTGTATTGACCACGACTTGATCTGGCAACTGACCGACGGCCGGGGGCCCGCCTTCCGACGGGTGTCAGATCACGTCGTGGTCAATACTGGTCAATACAGCTCAACGAATCACGTGTAGCCGACCTACCCCGACCCGGTCGCCTCCGAGATGAACAGCACTGCTTTCTCGAAGTCGCCGGTCGCTTTCTTGCGCTCGCCGTGGAACCGCTCAAGGAACGCGGCGACGATCGCCTGAAGGCTCTTCGTCGCGGCCTCGCGCTTGTCGCTCTCCGGGATCTCCGCCCGCACCCGCTCGTAGAAGCGCCGGACGCGTTGAAGGGTGTCGATGATCTGGAGGGAGCGATCGGCCGACCTGCTGCCTGTCATCTCGGCCTCCGCCGGGAAGACGAGGTCCTTCCAGGCCTTGTCGACGGCGGTGTCGAGCTTCGCGTTGGTGACATCGCCGGTGAAACCGGCCTTCATGGCCTCGTCACTCTTCAGCTTCTGCGCGAGTGCCCGGTCGGTAATCTCCTTCAGCAGGGTCTCGAAAGTGCGGTCCGTCCTCGTGACGTACTCGGCCTCGTACTTGTCGAACAGCTTGCCGAGCTCCGATCGTGAATCGACCGTCGCCACGCCTTCGGACGCCTCCTTGCCGAGCTTCTGCAGCGCTTCGCTGTTTAGCCCCGGCGCTGCCGCGAGCGCCAGGCTCCTCGCGGACTGAATGATCGGCTCCGGGTCCGCGGCGTATTGTTTCACATACCAGTTTCCGACGTCGTCTTTCGCGATCACGTAGTTCGTGTTGCCGGCGCCGACGACCCGCACGCGGTTGATGTTCTGCCAGTAGCGCTTGTCGATCTCCTCGATCGTCTCGGCACGCCGATGTTCGTTCGGGTTCGCCAGCCCGCGGACGGTCTCGTAACCCGGCAGGTTGCGCCAGAATTGTCGCCCGAGGCGATTCGTCCAGCTGAGGCCCGGGTCACCCTGCAACGCCGCGACCGGATAGCTGTTCCGGAGGAAGGCTGCCGCCGGACGCAGGTAGATCATTCCCGAGCGCTGCATGTAGGCCGCATAAATCGTCTTCTCGAGTCGGTGCACGCGCTCCTCGTTCCCTGACTTCTTCGCCTCAAGAAGTTGCTGCCTGAGGACCGCGATCACTTGATCGAGCACCTCCTTGGCCTCGATGGCCGCGCTCTCGTCCGGCACAGGGACGTTCAGTGGGCGTGGGGTACCCTCGATCACCCACATCGCATCCTTCGCTTCGTTCGAGCCCAGTTCGTCGAGCGCCTTCAGCCACTTCTCGCGGAAGACAGTTGCGGTCGTCGCCTCGCCGCCGATCAAGGACATGGCGACCGCGTCACGGCTGGACCGAAGCTCCGGCACAGCGCGCGTGCGACGCGAGACTTCGTCGGAGAGTTCTTTGGCGGCCTCCTCTGCGCTGCTCAGGTCGGCACTTGCCTTCTTCACGTCAGCCATCGCGCCGGCCTTCGCAGCCTCGCGCTTGTTCCGTTCGGCCTCGCCATCTCTCACAAGCGTCGACGCACGATCGACGGCTCTCTTCTGCCTCGAGGTCGCGGCTGCGAGTTGCGTCACGACGGCAGCACGCGCCTCGTCGCGGGTGACGGCGGACGTCGCCAGGCCGGGCAGCCGGCTCGGTCGGAAAACGTCGATCGCGGCATCCAAGCGTCTCAGTCGAAGATGATCCGATTTCTGCTTCGCCGTCTCGATGCGCTGCTCGCTTGCAATACGAGCCAGCTCGTCGCTCAGATCGGCGGGTTCGATGGGTGCGCCATCGAGAAGGTCCGCGACGATCTCTTTGAACGGGCGCACGGGCGCTTTCAGTTCCGGCGTGATAGAAGTAGACGCCTCGTCGAGCAGGGTTCGTGCGCGTTCGACGCTCTCGCGATGGGTCGTTGCCGATCTGAGCGCAGCGCTTGCGTCAGCAAGGCTCTCCTTCGCTGTGGACTCCTCCCTCTTCGCAGCCTCAACCGCTTCGACTGCCTTCTTCGTCGCCTTAGCAAGCGAATTCTCCAGCGCTTCCCAGGCCTCTCGCGCGCGCGTCTCGCTTGCCGGCAGGTCCTCGAAACTCGCCTTCACCAGCACCTTCTCCGCGGTGGCGAGAAGCGCTGCGCGCGGATGCCGCGATGGTGTGACGCTCTTCTGCTCGACCACCTTCTTCCGCAACTGGTCGAGCAAGCGTTCTGACGTGACATTCGAGCCTTCCATCAGTCGATCGACAATTGTGGCGAACTCGACGGGCTTCGGCTTCGTTTCCGACTCGTCAATCTTCGGGGTGATCGTCCTCTCATCCAGGAGCGTCTCCGTGTCGACAAGCAACTGCCGGTTCTTGTCGGCGTCGCGCACTTTCTTCGTGGCTGTCTTGAGCGCCACACCACGCGCCTTGACGGAGTCCTCGGCGCTGTCCTCCGCGGTCTTCGCCGACTTGATGGCGGCATTGAGTGCGTCACGGACGTCCATATACGCAGCCTCGCGCTTCTTCGCGGCACTCGGGAACCCCTGGATCGCCGGCGCGGCAAAGACAGTGAGCGCGGCCTCGAGCCGCTCCAAGCGCAGCGTCTGGGACGCGCCGGCATTGTTCTTTGTGGTCAGTTCGCGCTGTTCCTCAGCCGCGTCATGCATCGCCTGGAGAAATTCGGCCGGCTTGATATTGCCAGCCGTCGTGACCAGAGATGTCATGACGGCCTTGAAGGCGCATACCCAGTTCAACGCGCCAAGATCCTCCGTGTCCTCGGCGAGCAGTTTTCCGGCCTGGTCGAGGTTGTCAAGCTTCTGCTTCTCCCACGCGTGCGCGGCACTCAACTTGGCCAGCGTCGAAGCTTGCTCCCTGATCTTCGCCTCCGCGTTGGACACGAGGATCTTCCGCGTCTTCACGGCCTCTTTCTTCACCCTCACGCCGTTTAGAGCCGCCTCGAGGGCGGTCGACTTCGAGAGAAGATGCTGGTCGTTGCCGTCGAGCACGTCGCTCGCGAACGTCGGCCAGTCGAGGCCGACAATCCCGAGCGCTCGCTTCTCACGTTCGAGCGCCCGTTTGCTCTTCTCCGGGTCGGGGAAGCGGTGCTTCAGTTCGTCGGCCTGCACGAGAATCGAGTTACCGATGGACTGCAGCACCATGACGAAGCGCTCGAGTCCGACGCTCTCTTCGCTGAAGAGAATCTGGTTGTCGGCGATCGCGAGCAGCTTCGCGGCAAATCGCACGTAGGCGTAGATCAAGTTGTTGAGCGCGACCTGGCTCGCCTTGCCGCAACCCTGCGAACTGTGCTCGAGAAAGTTCTTGATCAATGTCTCTAGGCCTTCGGGAAGCCGGCCGCCACCGAGGCCGGTCGGCAGCGTCTTCTTCAACGCTGCGTCGCGTAGGAAGAGGTCGCGGTCCGTCTCGTCCCACGTCGGAACCGGCATGGGCTTCTCTGATCCGCCCGCTGCTATCGGGCCGCGGGTGAGCCCGAAGCGGCGTTTTTGTTTCGATGAGAACCAATCGGTGAGCCCCGCCTCGCGTACGCCTCTCAGCGTAGTCAGCTCGGACGACTCGCGAAAGATCAGGTCGGCCTGCAACAGTGCCTTCGCAGCGATCACTGGATTAAGCATCAGTTGGCGCTTCAGTTCCCGGACTAGTTGCTCTTGTTGAGGCTTCGAGAACACCGACTTTTGCGAGCGTTGGATGTTCTCGTGCGGTCTGAACGACGGTAGCCCTCGGCTGACTGATTCGTCGCTGCGCATCAGGCTAATCAACCGAGCGATCGTCTCGCTCTCGGAGCCGACGGTCAAAGCCGCAGCGGCATGCGTCGGCTCGAGCAGAAGAGCGATCAAGTCCGTGATGGCTTCGAGCACGGACAAGTCGTGCCATTCGGAGTCTCCCTGGGCTGTCGCCTCCAGACTGGCGATCAGTAGGTCGTGGAGTGCCTCACGCGCCGCGAGAAAATCGCGGGATATTTGACGTATGCTATTAATGAACTGTTTTTGACGGGCCGCCTCGTTGGGGAACAGCAGCTTAGCGTGTTCGGCGGGAAGACTGGAATTCGACATGGCATCGAACACGGCGTTCGCCGACCAATCGGCGTGCTTGGTAATCTGTTTGGTTTGCTTGTTCTGGTGCTGGCGACTCCCTGTGAAGACCGCGAGGCTGGAGACGTCGGACAGCTTACTCGAGGCCTTGAGAAGGCTCCAATACGAGCGAAATCCGTCGTCCCCCTCCATGAACTCCCTGTAGCCCTGGATCAACGCGTCGTTGTTGTCGTTGCGCTTTTCAGGTAGCGGGATCGTCACGTCGGAACGAAAACCCGTCCAGGCGTCCTTGTACCTATTCAGTGCATCTTGCGCGCGCCGAACGAACGGCGCGTACCTGCTGCCCGAGGTGTCATCGTACAGTGACAGGATCAGGTTGACTTGTCGAGCGCTGGAACTGCACCACGCGGGAGCATAGAGCCTCCACTCCTTCTCCGGGAGGTAGTGATCCGATGCGCGAAGGCAGTCGAGGAACAGTTCGGCGCCGCCCGCTTCCGCCTCGAGTCGAAACCGAAGCTGGCCAAGGATCGGCTTGGCTCCGATCGCGATCGCCGCGAGCTGATGCACCTGCACGTCGAGGTGGTTGGCGAGCGGCCCCTTGTAGACGTCGACGTCGACGGTGAGTACCGCGCAACCACCGAGGATGAGGACGCACGCGATGAGCCCGGCGTTGTACTTGCGCATCAGTCGCTTCCCTTGATCGTTTGGATGTCGTCGCGGACCGACGCGAGCCGCGCCTCATCCGCGCGCAACGCCTGGAGGGCCTGGAGTAACTCGCGATCTAGCTTCGCACGGCTCTGCTCCGCGCGCGCAGTCGCTACGCTACCGAGCGCCTGGTCGACAGCCTCAAAGAAGGAAGCTGGGCTAGTTCCCATTACCAGAACGAGTCGATGGTTCTTCGGCGCCGGGCGAAACCCCTCGGGCCCGAAGAGGACTAGCTTCCGCTGTGTGTGAATCTGCGCGAGGAGGCTCTCGCTATTTGCGGCCTCGAGCAGGTCAGTCTCGGTGCCGAAGCTCAGTTTTGTCCCCAACGAATCGACCAACTCGGCGCGCACCCAGCCGGATGCGAACTTCACGTTTGAGATGAGACTCGCTTGGCCGCGGACCCGCACACGATACACCGCGGGCGGCACCTGCTCGCGAGGATCGAATACGCCGAGGTAGTAGATCTGCTCGATCTCGTGGCTCGGCGCGTATCCGCCGAGCCCGGCTGCGACGCCAACACCCAGCGCGACAGTCCCTTCGGGCGTGTGGCACCCCAGCAGCATTGCTACGAGAACCGCCAGCCCGCACCTAGCGATCCGCGCCCTCACTCCGAATCTCCCGACCCGTCGTCGGCCAACTCGCGCTCCCGTCGTCGCCGCGCACCGGGGTGGAACTCGTCCGCGATCATCCTGTAGGGGCGGAAGACGTCGGGGAAGTGCCTCCAATAGTAGTCCCACGAGTAGAAGATGCGGGCATCGTGGGCGGCGCCGTTGTAGATCGCGACGAAGGGCGCCGCCACCGCCCCGGCCGCAAATCCTGGCACTGTGAGCAGCAAGTTGTTGTCGGTCGCTTTCGCGGCGAGGTCGACGCCACCGGTCACCGGGCTGGCAGCCGTGCCGAGAATGGTCGAACAACCCGATACGAGAAACAGCAGGCACACTGTGAGCGGCAACGCGAGAAGTGCCGGGCGATAAATGACCACAGGCGATCGGGACTGACGAAGGCCTCGCCGGGGTCGACATGAGTCTCTCATCCAGACTCCCTCACGAAGCGAATTCGTCATGTCAAGCGGACGGCACGCCACTCTCCTCAACTGGTCCGGCCATCTCGCGAAGTGCCTTCGCCAGAACACGCCGCCGTCCTCGAGTTCGCCGCAGACACTCGCCTCCACGGTCGAGGGCGGCTCCTTCAGGCTCCCGCGCTTGACCGATGCCGGCAGGTCGGAGCGGGCTACGGTCTCCGCGGTCAACGCGCGAACTTGCGAGAGCGCCAGCACCTTGGCCTTCGTTGCAACTCTCACCGAGGGGGCGAACTCCGCGCGGATCGTGTTCACGGTCTCGCTGCCGTTTGCGATCATGCGGAGCTTTGGTGACACCCGACGCCGATACGATTCCTTGCTCACGAAGAGTCCTCCACTACGTCACACCCGTGCGGATTCTCTACCCGCGTCACGGCACGGTTTGCCGCGACAAGGCCCATCGGACCGCTCAACCCGCACTCCTCGCCGGCAACAGACGCCAACCCACGCTGCCACGGAGCACAACTTCGTCTCGTTGCGTGGGGCCGTGCGCACCATATGTACGCACCGTCTCCCCGTTTACGTCTGAGTTGCGCGACGAACGCACCGATAGCGCGTTGCGTGCGAGCTGAGTCCCGTTTGACCTTTGCTGTTGATACCGTTCCGCTTGGTGCTTCGACGGTAGCAGGGTCGTTCAGAATCCGCAACCCCAGGATCATTCGTGGCGACTGCGTCGCGTCACACCGCCATTGCACGACCCAATCACCATCGGAATCCGTGTCGCGTGCGAATCACCTCTGTAAAGCCCTTGGCGGAAGACCACGCTTCGCGCGCTGCCTCGCGTTCACGGTTTCTTCTTTCATGCGCAAGTCGTTCGATGACAACCCCGTGCGATGGGTGCCGCTGTTTTTCTGCAACAACCACGTTGCGAAGTTCGTCACCCGCCGTTAGATTCCTGAGCAAGCGGGAATCACGAAGCCTCAATACGGTAAGCACCCACGGGTTGGCGGTGCACGGTCGCTTCGCGGGCGACGCGCACTCCACAACGGTTTCCGGCTAAGCGTCCGTACTCAGCTGAGCGTGGCCCCGGTGCGCATACGAGTCGATACGGGGTGGAGCGAGCCCCAGAGAAGGAGTGGTTGGCGTGACGAAGCAGCGTGCTCGGACGATCGGTGTCGTGGCCGGACTCGGAATCGGTGTGCTGGTCGCAATGAGCGTGCTGCTTGCAGCAGTCGCACCGGTGAGCGGGATGTTTCTCGACGACGAGGAGTCCGACGGGAGCTTCGGTGCCGTCACTCTCGAATACCAAATCCCGTGGTGGTCAGAAGTCGAAGACGGGGAAGGGAATTCCGTCGGCGACCCCATTCTCATCGGCACGGGGCAACTTCGGCATCAGGAAACCGATCTCGAGGTTGCGTCGATGGGTATTCCGTTCCGGTTCACGCGCGTGTACCGCTCGAAACTCGGGTACAACGGCCCGTTCGGGCAAAACTGGGACTTCACCTACAACACGCGCATCACGGTCAACGCGTCGGCGACCTCCGCGACCCTCTACGACGGCACGGGTCGCGAGGACGTGTTCAACGTCAACGGCGGGACGAACATCCTCTTCCCGGCGGAGAAGTCACGATTCGAGAAGCTCCTCAACGTCTCCGTCAGCAGTGTGACGACGATCGAGCGCAAGACCGCCCGTCCGCTCTGGACCTGGCGCTACAGCAACCACGACACCGGTGATCTCAAGCACTTCCGGCTCGTGGAGATCGAGAACAACTTTCAGCACAAGATGACGTTCGAGTACGGCACCGACTCCGCCGAGATCAACTACCGCCGGCTCAAGAAGATCACTGACACCGAGGGCGGCGAGTATGACGTTCTTTACAATACGAATGGGTACATCTCGAAGCTCGTCGATTTTGCGAGTCGCGAGATATGCTACGTATACGACGGCCCGACCGGTCGGCTTACGAAGGTGAAGCAACCCCCGCCGGCGTCTGGTGATCCGCACATAACGGAGTACAAGTACAAGACAAGCACGAATCTGATCGAGGAGGTCTACAGCCCAGAGCAACCGTCGAGCACCGGTGTCCCGTACATCAAAAACACGTACGACGGCACCACGGGTCGACTCACCAAGCAGCAAGCGGTCAGTAGCGCGGGAGCAGGCGGGCTTGGCGAATACAGCCTCGACTACGGGACGCCGGGCCAGGTCACGGTCTTGAACCGGGCGAACAAGAAGACCGTCTACCACGTCGACTCCTCCAACCGCGTCACCAAGACCGAGGTCTACGAGGGCGCGACGAAGCACGAGACCGAGCGAACGTACCACACCGACGGGCAGATCCACCAGATCAAACACCCGAAGGACGGGTCTGGCAATCGGCGCATCGAGACGTTCACGTACTCGACCGACTCCGACCCGATCAAGAAGGCGCGGCTACTGAGTCACAGTGTTGCCCCTGCCACGACCGCGAAGTCTGAAGCGACCTTGACCTGGACCTACGGCGCCTACAACGATCTCTGGAACGTCCCGACCTACGTGGTCGATGCCAACGGCCTCGAGACGAGCCTGACGATTTCCGGTTCCTCGCCCTACACCTTCACAACCAAGGTCGGCCCTGTGGCGTGCCCGCAGTCCATCTCGGTCGCGGAGTACGACGCGTTCGGCCGTCTGGCGCTCGCCAAGAACCTCGTGACCGGCAGCACCTATGAGGAAACGGTCTTCTACTACGCGAATACGACCACCGGCCTCGTCTCGAGCATCGCTGTCAAGGACGGCGGCACCCCGAAGCTCGCGCAGTCCTTCACGTACGACGACTACCGAAACCTGAAGACACGAACCGACAGCCGAAGCAAGACCACCACCTACAACCACGACAAGCGCAACAACCTCACGTCGATCGCGTACCCCGACACGAACTACACGACGACGTTTGAGTACAACAAGGACGATCGGTTGGTGAAGCGCGTCGTGCCGGTCAAGCCGAGCGTGACCCGGTGCGAGACGATCGACCGCGACGAACGCGGCAACGTCACGTCGGTCGAGATCGAGATCGACGGTTCGACAACCGCGACACGATCGACCGAGTACGACAAGAGCGAGCGGATCGAGAAGGTCACGGACGAAGACGGCCGGGAGATCAAGTACGACTACAACGATCGCGGCTACGTCGAGAAGGTCACATTCGCTCCCGGAAAGACCGAGGAGGCAACCCACCTCTACTTCTACGACCACGAGGGGCGCGTCACGACGTTCCGCGACGGTCGTGGCAACGACTGGACGACTGAGTATGACGGCCACGGGCGTGTCTACAAGCGGACCGATCCGGACGGCAACTACATCGTCTACTCGTACTGGGATGGGGATGGCACCGGGGACGGCACGCTGGTCAAGGAGTCCAAGCAGTACGCAAGCGGCGGCACCAGCGGCAACGAGTTTCGGTGGACCAAGTACGAGTACGACCACCTACTCCGTACGGAGAAGATCGAGGAACTCGCCAAGGACGGTCCCGGTGGGACGAACCTTGGTGACGGCTGGCAAACCACGACCTACGAGTACGACCTCATCGGGCGCGCAACGAAGATTCTGGATGAGCTGAACAAGTACACCGAGTTCTCGTACGACGATCTGGGGCGGCTGGAGTCCCGCGAGCACGAGACCGGCAACAAGGTCGCGTTCGCCTACGAGCAGCAGACCGGACTCGTCTCGACGAAGACGTTGACGGAGGTCGTCGGGGCGTCGACCAAGGTCACGACGCAGACCTTCTCCTACGACGACCTCGGGCGGCCGATCCTCCAGACTGACGAACTCGGCAACCCGTCCACGATCACGTACAACTTCGCTGGGCAGGTGCTGACGTACAAGGACCAGCTCGCCAACCAGGTGATCCACACGTACGACCGGCGCGGCGCGCGTACCCAGACCGAGGTGAAGGAGGCGAACGGGACGAGCGTTCAGACTGTGTCGTTCGCGCACTACGCCTCGGGGTTGCTCAAGGAAGCGATCGACGGCACGAGCAAGAAAACGACCTACACGTACGACAACCGTGCGCGGCTGACCGAACGGAAGTTCCTCCCCGACAGCACGAAGTACACGTGGACGTACGACGACGAGAACAACATCAAGACGATGACCGACCCGCGCGGCACGGTCTTCACCTACACGTATGACGACCGTGGACTCGCCACGACGATCGCCTACACCGGGTCGTTCTCAGACGCCGGTCCGGTCAAGTATCAGTACAACGCGGTCGGTGAAACCACTCGCGTCGAGGACGGTGACAGCCTCGTGACGCTCGCGCGGAACACGCTCGGCCAGGTCCTGTCCGAGACGCAGTACGTGAGCCCCGAGGCCGTGACGAACACATTCGGGCGCACGATCGCGTCGACGTTCGATGCGGCGGGGCGTCGAACTGCGCTCCAGTATCCCACGATCCAGAGCACGGCGTTCAGCCTGAGCTACGACTACGACTCGCTCTACCGGCTGACGACGCTCAAGAGCTCCGGCAACACGGTGGCCGCCTACACCTACGCGGGCTTCGACCGGATGACGAAGGCCACGTACGGCAACAACACGAAGATGACCATCACCCACGACAACCGTGGGTTGGTGACGGACGTGTTGCACCAGAACTCGATCAACCAGACGCTCTTCGAGGTGAATCGGCTGATCGACCCGGCTGGACGGACCACGTGGCGCCGGCAGCAGTACCACGACCCAGCTACGGCGACGACGTACTACACCGACGTCGCCCGCTACTACTACGACGCGGCGTCACGGATGCACTGTGCCTACCACAACGTGACCTCTCCGGCGTGGGGTAGCCTGAGTTGGAACAGCAACCCGACCGCCGCGTCCTCGAAGAAGATCTACACGTTCACCGCGGCGGACACGCGTGACTCGGTCACGGCGATCTACTACCCGAACGCCCCAATCACGGAGAACTACTCCGACAACAGTAACACGCACGACTACATCAGCGCCACGATCGACACGCTGAGCCATACGATGGGCAGCGATGCGTCCGGCAATCGGACCACGCACCACATCGGCACCTCGAACGGCTACTACGGCTACGATGCGTTCGACCGGCTTGTGTTCGCAGAGACCGACGTCGGTGGTGGCTCGGCGACGACGATCGAGTGGCGGCACGACGGGCTGGGGCGCACGATCGAGGAGCGGGTGACGAACAGCTCTGGGACGACGATCACGCGGTACTACCACGATGGCGACTCGCGCGTGATCGAAGTCACGGTGCCGAACGACGCTTCCTACAGCAACGAGACGAAGGTGCGGAGTTACATCTTCGGCGCGGATGGACCGGCGCCAACGTTTGGACGGAAGTGGGGCGGGACGAACCAGGACGCCTACTTCCACATCGACGAGCGGGGCTCGGTGCTGGGGCTGACCGACACCAGCCAGGGAGTGCTCGAGCACTACCGCTACCAGAAGAGTGCGCTCGGAATCACGGAGGCGCGGGACTACGGCGAGTTCACGTTGCACTCAGGGACCAGCGGCACGGTCGCGACGGGCACAGCCGGGATGTTCGGGAATCCGTTCCTATGGACCGGGTCGCCGATGAGTCGGGGCCTGTTCGATGCGCCGGGGCAGCGGTTGCTGTTTGTTGGGCATGGGGCTGCCTACGATCCGGCTACGGGTGTGGACCTCCAGCGTAGCAAGCAGGCCGCCTTCGGTGGGCGGGGCCACAGTGTGCCCACCGCGACACCTGTTGATTGGGGGGGCGGCAACCCGTGGGGCGACCTGGGAATCGGTGCTGGGTGGCCGGGCACCTTTGGGCCGGGAGACGACTTCAGCACCCCTGGCTTCTCGCCGCGCGGCGGAGGCGACAGCCTCGTCCTCCTTCGGAGCACAAAGGCGATCAGTGGCGGCGCCTTCGAGTGGTACGAGAAGGGCTTCGGGATGCGACAAGGGTTGTCGCCAACCGTAATCGTCCCAATCCTCGATGTGGTTCCCTATCACGCGATCAAGGGGTTCGTGCGAGGGATTCTTGACTACGCAAAGGGGCTCCCGAAGGAGATCTACGAAGCTATCAAAGCGATCGCCAAGAGCATCCTGACTCTGAACTTCGAGGGTCTCGGAGCGGTATGGAACGACATAAAGACCGCCGCCCGAGAAGCCGTCAACGGAAACGCAGTGGAAGCTCTCTGGGCCAGTCCGTTCCAGAAGGCGGCGAGGCTGGCTCAGTACATGAAGGATGGGCGTTGGGCGAGCGAGATGGGGGACTGGGCCAAGGGCTATGCCGTCGGGCAAGTCATGGCTGAGGCGTTCGTAACTGCCTTCGCCGGTGGTGGCGCTGCGGTAGGCGGCGCCAAGCTGATCAGCAAGGGCATGCAGAAGATCCGCGGCAAGATCGAAAGCGCTGTTAGCGGTAGAAGAACGCAGATCCCCACGATTAACGGACGGAAGCCTATAAACAGCAGATTCGCAGGGGAGGTCCATCCGTCAGGGGTGCGGTTCAGCAGACAGGGGTTCCCGATTTTCACTCCCTGGGCGAGGGCTCAGGTCAAGCTCAAGGGGCTGACGGGCAAGAACAGGATTGACGCGGCCCGCGCGAACAAGGCGGCGGGCTTCGATTCAACTCCCGACGGCTACGTTTGGCATCACGTGGAAGACGGGGTCACGATGCAGCTGATACCGTCGAGTATTCACGACGCGGCGCGACACACAGGGGGGGCGGCGGTCATTCGGAACGGTGGCCGATTCGACCGATGATTCTTCTTGGCGTTGCGGCAGGGTCCATGCTAACTTCCGAAGGGGCGATAGTCCCGGGGGGAGCGGTGAGAGGTGATTGCCACCCGCCCTCCCTGAGCGTCTGTTGGAGGAGTTGACTTGACGATCGAACTTATCGGCGGAGGGTCGGCGTCAGCGTCGGCTTTGCGAACTGCGGAAGCCTACTTGGGAGTTCGACTACCTCCTGCTTACGTGGACTTCGTGCGTGAGCACGACGGGTGCCGGCCGCCGAGTAACGAGTTTCCGATCGGCGACAGCATGGATGACGCCGACTCGGTAGTTCGCTTCGTGCCGGTGGCGGAGGCCAGCAACGTGGCGAGCACGATCGGTTTGCCCGCGAAGATGTGGCCTGTAGCACGCGCCGAGGGAGGGAATTACGTGCTGTTGGACTTGAGCGCAGGCGAAGCGGTCAAGTACTGGGACCATGAGACAGGCGAGTTGGCTCTGGTGGCTGCGAACTTCCGCGCATTCCTCTCTCTGCTGCGTCCCTTCGATCCGAGTCAGGTTGAGCTTGATCCGGAGGATGTGATAGACGTCTGGGTGGATCCCGAGTTTCGCAAGGAAATCGAAGAGCAGCGGCGAAAGAAACCGTGACTCCCTCGGCCGATTTCGCTCTTGCCCGTCGGCGAGTCGTAGATCAACGGCAAGCGAGTCGACTGGAGTGCTGTGGATTGTTGGTCGGAGCGCTTGGCCCGACGATGACCGCGAGGCTCACAGGCGACCACGTGAGGTGCTTGACGCTTTGCGACACTCCCCGCTAACATTGGCGCGGAAGCGGGAAATCACGTTCGATTGGACGGGTCAGCACCACTCAGCAGCGCATAGCACCTCGCGTTCGAGGGCCGCTCGCGTGGTTGGTTGTGTCCGGGCGTATTGCGTTTGAATCAGGCTGCGGTGTCGGTAGCCATGCGCGCGGAGGCTCCTCCCTCGACCTAAGAAGGGAGTCTCTCATGGCCGAACTCGGCCACTGTCATCGGAGGACTGCCTGCCGCGGCACTGCTTCAAAGACAGTCGGGGCTGGTACTTCAATCAAGCCGGCGAGCGTCTCGAGCGACCGACGGAGCCGGTTGGCCAGTGGGGTCTTCACAGCTACCGCACTATCGATGAATGAAATCTCGAGAGCGCTTGGCATTCCGCTCGCGGCTGACGAGTGAAGAAGTTGCATACAAGCACGCGACGAGTTCTGGATTCCCTGACAATCGCCCGGCGCTCTTCATGCGAACCCGAGAGTCTTCGCAACCCTCTCCTCCCGCCGGAGCCGGAGGACGTAGAGTGGTTCCGTCAGCGACGTCGCAAGGAAATCACACGGCGGGCTTTTGTCGTCGGCGGAATCGCGGCGGGTATCGGCGTCGCGGTGCTTCCGTTCCTGCCGTGGAGTGCCAAGCCGGATCCTCAGCGACTACTCGATCCAGCCATCGCGAACGCTGACCCGCAGACGATCCTTCAGCTGTGCCAGTACTTCCATCAGCACCCCGCCGTCGAGATTCGTACGGCGGTTGCCGTCCAGCTCGGAGGGCTCGAGCAGTACCAAGCGGCGAAGTCGCTCCTCTGGAAGATGGTTCGGACGGACCCCGCCACCAGCATCCGGGAGAAGGCCATGCATTCGCTCGTCTGGCACGCGTCGCCGGCAGATCACGCTGCGATCGCGAGTCACTACCGGGACACTCCTGCGCTGCGGGGAACGATCGACACCGCCGCGATGATGCTCGGGCTCAGTGATCTTCAGGCGGCGATCGCTGCGGCGATGAAATGAGCGTCGGCTTCAATCCGCCGAGCGGAACGCCGCTTCCGGCAGACGCTGGCCCGGTTCAGGTGTGTGTTACCACGACCGGCGGTGGGGTAGCGGTCGGCGTCCTCGTGACCCCGAACGGCCCGATACGGCTCGAGTCTGTGTCGATTGGCCCCGGGACAACGAAGCTCCGGTTCGCCCTTCCACCGGGCGGAGCGCCTCCGGGCTCGGTGCTACGCGTCGGTGTGATGGAGAACTCCGGCGGAGCGAGCGTCGCGGTCTACCCGATCTAAATCGCGAGACAGCTCCGGAATCCCTGTAACGGAATCCGCGCGGATACGACGTCCTTGTTGAGGAGGTCTATCCAGATGCACCGTCATACCCACTCGCGCCCCGTTTCCGTATCACCGCGCTCGCGCCCGGCCCGCACGGTAGCCCCGCGACGTGCGTTTCTCGTCGCCACGCTCGCCGCCGGGCTATCGGTCGCAGCACTGCCCTTCCTTCCCTGGGGCGCATCCAAGCCCGACGCGAAGCAGCTCCTGGATCCTGCGATCGCGAAGGCCAATCCGCAGGTGCTTCGCCAGCTCTGCCTGCTCTACTACCAGCACCCGACGGTCGAGATTCGTCGGGCGTGCGCATCGTATTCCGGCGCGTTCGACGATCCAGCGATGCGTTCCGCGCACTGGGCGATGACCGCGGACACCGACCTGCAGGTGCGGACGAGTGCGGTGCGATCGATCTTGATGCGCGATGACTCGACGGAGGTGTCGAAGGTCGTGTCGCTCTATCGTGCCGATGCGTCGCTGCGGCCGGTGATCGATGAGTTCGTCGGGGCGCTGGGGATGACGGACCTCGAGAAGGCACTGCGGGCGCCGTAGGGATGGCTGTCTCCTTCAGTCCGCCGCCGGGAAACGGGACGCTGCCCGCCGATGGCGGCACCGTGTCGATCGGCGTGACGTCGTCCGGTGGAAGCTACGCGGTGTTTCTCCGCCTCGCCGACGGGTCGCGGGTGCGGCTCGACATCGGCACGGTGTGGGGCGGGACCACGATCGTGCGCATTACGCTGCCGCCGGGTGGGTTGCCGCCGGGGGCGACGCTGTCGGTCGTTGTGAACGAGTCGTCGGGTGGGTTGGCGGTCGCGAACTACTCTTGACCGCGCGATTTGTCCCTCAAACGGGACATATTTGCGTTTGAAGGCCTTCAAACGCGGTTTTGTCTCGTTTGAGGGACAAAATCGAGAGACAAGCGCCGCCGGTCAGCCGCCGGTCAGCCAGCGCTTCGCACGCGGGTGCGGGCGTGCACCTCGCCTCGCGCGGGCAGATCGTGGGTCACCGTGGCCCGAAGGCCGACGTAGCTCGACGTGTCCACGACGACGTCATCCGCCACGCGCGCGTAGTGGTTCACGGTGGACGTGCCGTTGACGAGCGCGTTCGCGCCGATGCGCACGCCGACGCCAACCGCGGTCCCGACACCGATCTCCGCGCCGTTGCCGATCCGCGTGCCGAGCGCGACCGCCGCGAGGTGGCCGACCGTCGCACCGTCGCCGATCGTGATGCGGTCCACGAGCGACTTGCCGTTGGACAGCGCCATGTTCGTGCCGAGCGTCGCGCGGTTGGCGATGTAGGCGCCGCGGCCGAAGTCGAGCAGCGGCAGATCGCGGATCCAGGTGTCCGGGTAGATCACGAAGTCCATCTGCCCGCGATAGCCGAACAGTCGGAACATCGCGGTGCGCAGCGCCGGGATCGCGAGGCACACCGAGTAGGCGGGCTTGCAGTAGTAGAGCGTCGTCCAGCACAGCCCGTAGAAGTAACGCTTGCGGTAGGTCGGATCGTCGAGGCTCCGCTCGAAGCGCCCGGGCACGATGCCGCCGACGAACGGCCGCGCGAGCAATCCGGCGGTGACCATCATCCCGGCCGCATACACGACCGGCCCGGCGAGCGCGGTCGCGAGCCACACCGCGGTGGACGGCACGAGCAGTCCCGGCACTGCGACGAGCGCCGCCGGCACACCGTAGATCGCGACGACGAACAGCGCGCCGAGTGCGCGAACTCGCGCGGCACTCGACGGAGCCGCATCGCGGGCATTCATGACGGGTTCGAGCGGGTAGGTCGACATCGGTCGTCTCCAGGCGTGGCGTCTTCGGTCACACCCTGCTGGGCGACCACCTCGCTCGCTGACGAATAAAACTGTCCCTGAGGCGGCGCAGTTTGGCCGTTCAAGGCCCCGAACCGCGATTCTGTCCCGTCTGAGGGACACGTTGGGAAGTCGCGCCACGATCGCGCGGCGGTTGCGAAGGGGGAGCGGTTCGCGGTATCGTTGGCCAGTTGGTTTGCCGTGACGGGAGGTCCGCGATCGTCAGGTGCTGTCTACTGCTCGGGGCGTGGGTCGCGTGCGCGGCGGCGATGGTCGGCGCGCAGAGCTACCGCAACGGCCTGATTGTCGCGGACGCGCAAGCGCGCCTGATTCGCGTGTCGCCAACCGGCGCGATGACGACGATCGGCCAATACGCGACCGCGTCGATGCCGAGCATCTGGTCGATGGTCGTCGACCACGACAACCGCCATGTCGTGGCCGTCGCGTCGGGCATCGCGATCTCGTCGCCGGCCGGCGCGCTGCTGCGGATCGACCCCGTGACCGGAAGCGCGACGACCCTCACGGCGCTGACCGCACCGTTCTCGATCGCCACCGACGAGCACGGCGGCTTCCTCGTCGGCACCGGCTTCGCATTGCTGAAGCTCGAGGGAGCCGCGATGACGGCGTCGACCGTCGTCGCGACCGGCGGTTTCGTGATCCCCACCCGCGACCCGACGACCGGCGACTGGCTGCTCTCGCGAGACGGCAAACTCCTGGAGCGCCACGCCGCCGACTTCAGCGGGCAACGCGCGACCCACACGCACGGCCTCGGCTGGCTGTTTGCGATGGACCACGACCCGCACGGCCCGCTGATCTACGCCGCGTCGCCGGCGACGCTCGCGGCGTTCGATCTCAGACGCAACGCGTTCACGTCACTCGCGACCGTCCCCCAGGCGACGCCGACCGCGCTGGACGCGGCACTTGCCGCCGACCGCGCGCCCGACGCGTCCGGCGGCCTGGTCTACGTCAGCCGCTCGACGCCGCTCAGTGTGATCGAGGTCTACGACCGCGCCGGCACGGTCGTCCGCACGATCGGCCCGTTCCCGGCGAAGGTGACCGCGATCGCATTCGACGGCGCCCGCAACATCGCGTTCGGTGTCGTCGCGGCGCCGAACCATCGCGCGATCCGCATCCGCATCCCGGAGGACGCCGGCAAGACGTGCGTCTGCGCGGTGGGCGTCACCGGCTACACGCCGGGCTTGTCACTGGCCGGCGGCCGGACGATCCCGCTCCGCCCCGACAACGTGATGCTGCTGAGCGTGACCGGTCGGCTCTCGCCACTGCTCCGGGGTAATATCAAGACGCTCGACGCCGGCGGCCGGATGGTCGCGACGCTCGACCTGAATCCGCTCGGCAACGCCGTCCGCGGTGTGCCGGTGTGGATCGTCGCCGTCACCCTCGACCCGCAAGCACCGGGCGGCATCGCGACCGTGACACGCCCGGCGATTGTCGTCCATTGACCGCGACCTGCGAAGTGGGGGGATCATGAAGCGCATGCGCACGGCTGCCGCACTACTCGTCGCCGCGATGGTCGCCTCGCTGGCCACGGCGCAGAGCCACCGCCGCGGGCTGATCGTCGCCGACAGCCAGGCGGGCCTCTACCGCGTATCGCCCACCGGCGTCATCGCGACGATCGGCTCCTACGCGACCACCGCGATGCCGAACATCTGGTCGATGGTGATGGACAACGACAACGAGCACGTGATCGCCGTCGCGACCGGCGTGCCCGCGGCGGTCCCCTCCGGAGCGCTCCTGCGCATCGACCCGGCGAGCGGCAGTGCGACGACGTTCGCGAACGTCCCCGCGCCATATCCGCTGACCGTCGATGACAGCGGAAACTTCCTCGTCGGCGTGCGGCTTCCGTCGGAGAAGCGGATCCTTCTGCGCATCGACGAGACCGGGACGCAATTCACGACGGTGCTCAACGCGATCAACTTCCCCGTCGTCGCCCGCGACTCGGTGTCCGGTCAGTGGATCGTTCACCGCGTCGTCGGATTGTTCGAGCGCGTCTCCGCGGATTTCCGAACGCTGATCTTCGGGGATCGCCAACCGTTCGGCTGGTTCCTCGAGATGGCGAGCGACCCGATCGGCCCGAGCCTCCATGTAGCGACGACGTCCGCGCTGGTGCGGATCGACCTGAACACGACGGCGTTGACGACGGTCGCGGGACCGATTCCCCAGGGCACGCCCGCATGGCTGGACGGTGCCATCGCGGTGGACCGCGCCGCGGACGCGAGCGGTGGGTTGATCTACGTCAGTCGCTCGACGCCGGCGCCGTCGATCGACGTCTACGACCGCGCGGGCACGGTCGTGCGGACGATCGGCCCGTTCCCGTCGACCGTGTCGGCGATCGTGTTCGACGCCGAGCGCAACATCACGTTCGGGATGATCGCCGCGCCGAACCATCGCGCGATCCGGATCCGTATTCCCGAGGACGCCGGCAAGCTCTGCGTTTGTGCGCTGAGCGTGACCGGCTACACGCCGGGCAGGCCGATCGCCGGCGGCCGAACGATCCCGCTACGCTTCGACGACGCGACGCGGCTCGGCGTCGCCGGGCAACTCGCCCCGTGGTTCACCGGCAACGTCGGCTCGCTCGACGCGAACGGCCGGATGGTCGCGACGCTGGATCTGAATCCGCTGGGCGCGACGATCGCCAGCGTGCCCGTCTGGGTCGCCGCGATCACGATGGACCCCGCGGCGCCGGGGGGCATCGCGACGGTCACGCGCGCACAGATCGTCGTTCACTGATCGTCGGTCACGGGTCGTCGTTTACCGATCGCTGATCTCGCGCACGTCCACTGCGATTCCGGTGAACGCCTCGAACTGCGCGCACGCCTGGTGGTGCAGCATCGCGGTGCCGTCGTGGGGGGTGTAGCCCTGGGCCGCGGCGTGCGACTGAAACGCGGTCGTCGCCCCGTAGCGGAGGTCGATCGCGTGCGCACCGGGCGCCGGTCGGGAGAGCGGCAGGTCGGGGTCGCCGCCGATCGCCCAGAAGACGACGTCGACCGGCTCGCGTGAGGCGTCGTCGAGTGCGCGCCCATGAACGCCGAAGCGCTGCGCCAGCGCGGCGACCCGGGCCGCGTCGCGCCCGCGGACCACGATCGACTCGATGCCGAGCACGCGACACGCATGGATCACCGCGGGCGCGACGCCGCCGGTCCCGATCACCTCGGCGCGAGCGACGCCGCGCAGGAACGGGTATCCCTCGACGATGCCGTGCACGTCGAACTGCCGGCCCTCCCAGCCGCCGTCGCGCCGGACCAGCGTGTTGATCGCGCGCACCTCGCTCGCGACCGAATCGAGCGCGTTCGCGACGTCGAGCAGCGCGGTCTTGTGCGGCGCGGTGATCGAGAACCCGGTTGGCGCAAACGGCGCCAGCGCGCCGAACATCGCGCGCGCGTCCTCGCACGGAAACGCCCCGTAGACCGCGTGCACGCCGTGGCGGCGAAAGAGCCCGGTGTGGATCGCCGGGCTCGCGGTCTGCATGCCGGGCCCGCCGAGGATGCCGAACAGCGCCGGCCGCTCGTCGCCGCGCGGATACGCGTCGATCGTGAGCTGCCCGTCGGCGCTCGCCGCCTCGCCCGGCAGTGCGACGTAGGTGAACGCATCGCGCCACGGCGAGAGGATCCGCACCGGCCACGCAAGCGGGCCCATCGCCAGCACGGTCGCGTCGCCGTCTCCCGCGCTTCGCACCGACTCGAGCGCGACGAGGTCGGCCGGCGTGCGCACGGTCGTCACGAGCTTCGTGTGTGCGGCACCACTCGCCGCGAGCCGTTCGGCGATCGCGCGCAGGTCGTCGGCCGGCGGCGTGCCTGCGTGGTCGTGCCAGCTCCGAATCACCGCCGCGCCGGCCGGCACCGCGACGTCCTCGTCGAGCGCGAGGTCGACCCAACGCGGTGCGAGTGCGGCGACCCACGCGGCGTCGCGCCCGCGCGGCGTCGCGACGATCGGCAGCACCGAGGCGAACCCCCCGACGCCCGGCGTCAGATCGCCGCGCACTTCGAGGGCGTCGACGCCGGCGTCGCGCGCGGTGCGCGAATACGCCGCGGGGTCGTCCGCGTGCGCCGGTGGCAGCGTCGTTACGAACATCGCGCGTCGAGCGCCGCCCGCACGTGGGCGACCTGCGCATCGGTCGTGAGCGCCGGCGGCACGGTGATCGACGTGAGCGCGCGGTAGTGGGGGAGCCGCGCGACGAGGAGCCGTTCGGCCTCGGCCACGACGTCGTCGCCGGTCAGCGACGGGCGAGGGGTGATGCCGAGGCGGGCCCGGATCGTCGGCAGTCCTTCGTCGAGGAACACGACGACCGCACGTGCGCCGAGCGCGTCGCGCACCGCATCGGTCTCGACCGCGCCGCCCCCGAGCGCGACGACCGCCCCCGGTGCGAGCGCTTCGTCGACGACCGCGGCCTCCTCGCGCCGGAACGCGTCCCATCCGTGCTGCTCGACGAACGCCCCGATCGCGCCGCACCGCTCGACGAAGCGCGCGTCGGTGTCGACGAACGGGCGGCCGAGCGCAGCCGCGAGTGCCGCACCCAGCGTGGTCTTTCCGGCGGCGCGCATGCCGACGATCGCGACGCAAGGGCTCGACTCGTTCGTCATCCGTGAAGATCCTCCGTCGCATTCCGGGGCGTGGGGTCTCGAATCGACATCGACGCGGTGTGCCGCGGACGCCGCCCGGGCGCGTATCATGGCGTACGACGCGTGCCCACGAAAGGACGGACCATGCGAAGCCTCGGACTCGCGGCGGCGGCCAGCATCGCCCTCGGCCTCTGCACCGGAACAGCCGGCGCTCAGGACCTGCCGTTCCGCTCGCTCGGCGACTTCTACGCGACCGACCGCACGAACGACGAGGTCTATCGCTTCGCCGATCGAAACGGCGACGGCGACGTCCAGGATGCCGGTGAACAGATCGTCTTCTACGACGCGGCGAGCCCCGGGCCCGATCTCTCGAACCCGCAGGCACTGACGATCGACCCGAAGACCGGCGACGTCGTCGTCGCCGACGCGACGCTGGACATCGTCTTGCGGCTCTCCGACCGCAACGGCGACGGCGACGCGAACGACGCCGGCGAATGGTCGATCTACTACGACAATACCGGCGCGATCCCGCTCGGCGCGGTGAACGCGATGTGCTTCGACACACGCGGTGCACTGCTGCTCTGCGTCGCCGGCCAGGGCTCGGCACCGGCCGACCAGATCCTGCGCCTCGTGGACGGGAACAACGACGGCGACGCGCTCGACACCGGCGAGGCGACCGTCTACCTCGACAACAACGCCGCGTCGGGTGCGTGGCTCGCGGTGCCGGCCGCGATGACGACGCGCCGCGGCGAGCTGTTCATCGCCGACCTGAACGCGACGCCCGACTCGATCCTGCGCGTGCGCGACCTGAACAACGACGGCGACGCGCAAGACCCGGCCGAGGTCGTGCGCTGGGCCGCGCCGAAGGCCGCGGGCGCCGCCAGCGTCTGGAGCCTCGAGTTCGACGCGGTCGGCGACATCCTCTACGCGATGGACCTCACGTCCGGCGACGTGTTCCGCTTCGAGGACGTGAACCGCGACGGCGACGCGCTCGACGCCGGCGAGGCGACGCGCTTCTTCGACTCGGCGAACAACGCGTCGAGCGTGACCCTCAAGTCGTCGTTCACGCTGACGACGACGCCCGAGTCGATCGGCGTCGTCTACGCGAGCAACCACAGCCAGGACGTCGTCTATCGCCTGCAGGACCTGAACGTCGACGGCGACGCGAACGACACGGGCGAGGTGACGACGTGGGTGCAGAACGCCGGCACGCCGCCGCTCGCGACCCCGCTCGGGACGCTCCGCGACTGCGTGTTCGGTCCGGCCGGCGTGTTCATCCCGGGGCAGTCGCGTCCGTCGATCGGGTCGACCGCGGTGTGGAGCCTCGACGACGTGCTCGGCGGCGGCCTCACGCACGTGGCCGCGGTGAGCTTCGGGACGGCCGGGATCCCGCTCGGCGGTGCCGACATTCGCGTGATCCCGCTCTCGTTCGATCCGCTGCTCCTGCTCACGCTCGCCAACCAACTCCCGGTCTTCCAGGGGACGATCGGCACGTTCAGCCCGTCCGGGCAGAGCGTGATGTTCTTCAACGTGCCGAGCGATCCCGGGCTGATCAACGTGACGCTGCACCTGGCGTTCATCACGCTCGATCCGTCGGCGCCCAACGGCGTCCGGACCGTGTCGAAGCCCCAGCCGCTGACGATCGGCCCGTAACAAAAACCGGATTCTTGCGCAGCACGGGCCCCGCCGAGGATCCTGGGGGGCGATGAGTGCCGTGCCCGTGACCCCACCGGACGAGCGCCTCGTCGGGCAAGTGCTCGGCGGGGAGCCTGCCGCATTTCGGCTGCTGGTTCGGCGCCATGCCGACGGGGTGGCGGCGATCGCCCACGGCTTCGGGGTGGACCGGAACGCTTCGGACGACGTCCTGCAAGACGTCTTCGCCGCGGCCTACGAGCGGCTCGGCCAGCTTCGCGACCCGTCGCGCTTCGGCGGCTGGCTGCACGAGATCGCGCGCAATCGGTGTCGCCGTCACGTGGCCCGCGAGGCAAAGCGCCCCGACGCGGACGCCGCCCCGATCCCCGAGGGCGCCGTGGCCGCGACCGCGGCCGACCGAGCGCCCGAGAGCGATGCGATCGCCGCGGCGCTCGAGCGCCTGCCGGCGCACTTCCGGGTCGCTCTCGAACTGCGCCACGTCGACGGGCTCGGTCTGGCCGAGATCGGCGCGCGCCTCGGCCTCGAGGTCAACGGCGTCAACGCGCGCCTCTATCGCGCCCGGCAGATGATGCGTCGGCTGATGAAGGGAGACGAGTGATGAACGCACACGACGAACACGCGCGGATCCGCCGCCTGATCTCGCAGGCCGCCGACGACGCGGTGACTGCCGACGAGCAGCGTGCGGTCGCGACCCACGTCGCGACGTGCGACGCGTGCGCCACGTTTGCGCGCGACGTCGCGGCGATCGGCGATGCCCTCGCGCACCGTGCGGCCGCCGATGCGCTGGCCGACCGGGTCCTCGCCCGCGTCGCGCCGCGCCCGCACCGGTGGCGCAGGCTCGCGATCGCGGCGGCGCTGCTCGTCGCGCCGATCGCCGGGATCGTGCTCGGGCTCGTGCTGTCGAGCGACCCGGACACGTGGACGCCGCCGATCGCGTCGGTCGACGGCGCGTCGGTGCGCGGGCGAACGGTCGTCGCCGGTGACGGCGCCGACGCGACCGTGCGGCTCACCGACGGTTCGCGCCTCGTGCTCGCGCCGGCGTGCACGGTCGCGTTCAACGCGCCGGGACGCGGCGAGCGCCACCGGATCGACGTCGTGCGCGGTTCGGTCACCGCCCACGTCGCCGACGCCGACGGCCGCTTCATCCTGCGCACGCCGGCCGGCACCGCCGAAGCGCTCGGCACGACATTCACCGTGGGATGCGACGTACTCGTGGACGACACGCCCGATGGGCCCGATGAGGAGGAACCCAGGATGACGAAGCGAATGACGGTCGGTGCGGCGATGACGGTCGCGGTGCTCGCGGGCGTCGTGCTCGTGCGATCGGTGATCGGCGAGGAGACGCTGCACGCGGGCGAGTCGCGCGCGCTGACGACGTGGTCGGTCGCCGGCCGGGTGATCGACGAGCAGGGGTCGCCGGTCGCCGGCGCGAAGGTGTGGGTGGACAACGGCACGCCGTTTCAGACCGGTGTCGTGATGGACGGCGCCGGCGAGCCGTCGGTGCCGTGGCGGACGTTCTCGGGCGAGGCGGCGTTCATCGATACGTTCGCGATCGGGCCGAGCACCTACGGCCCCGCGACGACCGGCCCCGACGGCCGCTTCCACGTCCGCAACGTCGGCTCGCCGATGCGGGGCAAGGTGCTCGTGCTGCACCCGGACTACCGCGAGTGCAAGCAGCCGATCGATCGCGCGCGGAGCACGGTTCGCGGCGACGGCGCGCTCGACGTCGGCGACGTGCGGATCGCGCAGGGGCGTCGCGTCTCCGGCCGGGTCGTGGACGCGTCGGGCGAGCCGGTCGCCGGCGCATCGGTCGCGGTCGCGATCCCACGCGGTGCGACCGGCTACAGCGGGCACGAGGGCGCGCTCCGGATGAGCGAGACCGACGCCGACGGCCGGTTCGACGTGCGAGGACTCGTCGAGGGGCGCCCGTTCGTGCTCGGCGCGTGGACCGCGACGTCGATCCCCGCGGAGCACCCGTTCACCGCCGACCGCGATCACGGCGACGTCGAGTTGCGGTTGACCGAAGGCGTCGCGATGACCGTTTCGGTTCGTGACGGCCGGACGGGCACGCCGGTCGCCGGCGCCGCGGTGCGCCTGCACGACCCCGGCATGGAGAACCGCTACGATGTCGTCTCGATCCAGCGGGCGACGACGGACGCCGACGGCCGCGCGACGCTCCGCGGCATCGCGCCCGGCACCTACCGGGTCAACGTCGTGCCGCCGGATCGCAAGGGGCGGATCGGCGTCGAGTCGCCGCCGGCGTGGAGCGTGACGCGCGAATGCACGAGCGGCACCGACAACGTGATCGAGGTCGACGCCGCGCGTGCGGTGGCGCTGACGGTCGTCGATGCCGGGAGCGCCGAGCCGCTCACCGCGTGGCGCGTCTCGGTGCGACCCGATCGCGCGGTGTTCGACAAGGCGTATGCGGAGCGCTACGGCTGGCCCGCGTCCGACATCACGATCGACGAGTCCAAGGCGACCGAGGCCGGGCGGTTCGTGCTGCAGAGTCTGCGCCCGGGCCCCTGGATCGCACGGGTCTTCGCCGACGGCTACCGCCCGCTCGAGCAACGGATCGACGTGCCCGAGTCGAATGCGACGACGACGGTTCGGTTCGCGCTCGAGGCCGCGTCCGGCGTGCTGCGCGGCGCGGTCGTCGATGACGCGACCGGCGAGCCGATCGCCGACGCGCTCGTCGACTGCTACGAGTGGAGCCCGCGACACTACGGCGTGAACCGCCGCAAGTTCGAGACCGACGCGGCCGGTGCGTTCACCGCCACCGGTCTCACCGACGAGACCGCGTTCGACCTGAAGGTCTGGGTGTCGAAGCCCGGCTACCTGCGCGGCGAGGTCGTCGTCAAGCGCGGCGAGCCGCGGCCGGCGGCGCTCGAGCCGATCCGCCTCGTGCGCGAGTGCACGATCCGCGGTCGCATCGTCGACGCGTCCGGCCGCCCGCTCGACCGCGTGCGCGTGCTGACCGGCGGCGGCAAGGACGCTCGCGACACGTTGACCGACCGCGACGGCCGCTTCACGTTCACCGGCCTCCCGACCGGCCGCTACCCGATCGTCGTCGACCACGCGAAGATCGCGACCGTCACGCTGACCCACCCCGGTGAGAGCGCCAAGGTCCCCGACCACCGCACCCGCTGACAACGCGCGGGCCCTTTTCGAGCGCTGGAGGCTCATTCGACCGCCGCGCGTTGACGCGCGAGGGTTGAATGAGCCTCTCACGCTCGTTTCGGCGCCGCGCGTTCACGCCCCCAATGGGAACAGCAGCCGATCGTCGCCGAGGCAGACGCGAGCGGCGTCCAGCGCGGCCGGCTCGCTCGGCGCCGCGAGCAATCGACCCACGGTCGCGCGACTGCATCCCGCCGCGTGCATCAACGCGTGCCGATCCCGCCAGCCTTGATGCGCCGCGAGCGCGATGAACGTCGCTCGAACGGGACCCCGCTGCGGGGCGGTCGTCGACGAGGAGGGAGTCGGTCGTGCTTCGCTGGCGGATCGCGACGTGGACGAAGGGTGTCATGCCCTGATAGTCGGGCGGGACGTCGATCGGTTACGAACGATCTCCGCTCAGGGGCGGGTGGCGATCGCGAGTTTCGCTTCGCGGATGGCGCAGTAGAGGACCGGGACGACGAACATCGAGATCGCGACGAAGAACATGCCGCCGAACGACGGGATCGCCATCGGGACCATGATGTCGGAGCCGCGCCCGGTCGACGTCATCACCGGGATCAGCGCGAGCAGGGTCGTCGCGGTCGTCATCAGGCAGGGGCGCACGCGACGTGTGCCGGCGGCGATCGTCGCGGCTCGGATCTCGTCGACGGTGCGCGGGTCGTGCTCGTCGAACGTGCGATCCAGCACCGTCGCCATCACGACGCCGTCGTCGGTCGCGATCCCGAAGAGCGCGAGGAACCCGACCCACACCGCGACGCTCAAGTTGAACGCGTTCACCTGGAGCAGGTCGCGCAGCGGCGCGCCGAACATCGTCACGTCGAGGAACCACGGCTGCGTGTAGAGCCACAGCATGATGAACCCGCCGGCCCACGCGACCGCGACGCCCGAGAAGACGAGCAGCGACGTCGCCGTCGACCGGAACTGCAGGTAGAGGATCCCGAAGATCAGGAACAGCGCGAGCGGCACGACGACGAGCAGCTTCTTCTCCGCGCGGAGTTGTTGCTCATACGTGCCGGCGAACGCGTAGCTCGTGTTCGGCGGCAGCCGGAACTCGCCGCGCGCGATCTTCGCCGCGAGGTGCGCCCGCACGTCCTCGACCACGTCGACCTCGGCGTGCTCGTCGAGCTTGTCGAACAGCACGTAGCCGACGAGGAACGCGTCCTCGCTCTTGATCACCATCGGGCCGCGCACGAAGCGGATGCTCGCGACCTGCTCCAGCGGAACCTGCTCGCCGCCGGTGCCGGGGATCAGGATCTTGTTCAACGACTCGATCGAGTCGCGCAACTCACGCAGGTAGCGCACCCGCACCGGATACCGCGCGCGGTTCTCGACGGTCGTCGTGATGCGCCGCCCGCCGATCGCGACCTCGATCACGTCCTGCACCGAGCGCACGCTCAGCCCGTGCCGCGCGATCGCCTGCCGGTCGATGTCGATCTCGAGATACGGCTTGCCGACGATGCGGTCGGCGATCACCGCGCCGCGCCGCACGCTCGGCACTTCCTTGACCCACGCCTCGAACTTCCGGCACACCCGCTCGATCGTCTCGAGGTCGGGGCCTTTCACCTTGATCCCGAGCGGTGCGCGCATGCCGCTCTGCAGCATCACGAGCCGCGTCGAGATCGGCTGCAGCTTCGGCGCCGACGTCGAGCCGGGCACGGTGCCCTTGACGAGGATGCGCTCCCAGATGTCGTCGGGTTCGCGGATGCCGGGCCACGCGTCGCGCCCCGGGTTGAGCGCCGGATCGACCGCCGGTCGCCACTGCCGGAACGGGCGCCCGTCGGGGTCTTCGATCAGCCGTCCGTCGTCGCCGCGCGCGAAGCGGCCCCGCACGACGTAGGGCTTCCCGTCGGCGGCGGGAACGACCGTGCCGTCCCGATCGCGTGCCCAGTCGTTCGCGTCCGGATCCCACCGGAAGCGCATCCGCCGGCCGCGTTCGTCGAGCGCGTATTCCGACCGGTAGTTCAGCACGGTTTCGACCATGCCGATCGGCGCCGGGTCGAGCGGACTGTCCACGCGCCCGATCTTGCCGACGACCTGTTCGATCTCCGGGATCGTGTCGAACGCGCGGTCCTGCTTCTGCAGCGCATCGAGCGACTCGCCGATCGACGCGTGCGGCATCGTCGACGGCATGTAGAGGTAGGAACCCTCGTCGAGCGCCGGCATGAACTCCTTGCCGATGCCGGGCAGCGTCGCGTCGAGCGCGCGCCCGAGTCCGGTGTCGGCGATCGCGTCCGGTGCGACCCGCGCGAATCCGAGCCACGCGATCACACCGAAGCAGACGATCGCGATCGGCAGCGCGAGAAACAGCGGCTTGTGGCGGAGGAAGAACGCGAGCAGTCGCGGGTAGGCCCACAGCAGCACTTGCATCGCGCCGAGCAGGCCGCCGAGGATCAACGCGACGAACGCGAAGTTGCCGAGCGCGCTTCGCGTCGGGCCGAGCGGTTGCCAATGGCCGGCGAGGACCGCGGTCGCGGCGATCGCGAGCGCCGCGGTCGTCGCGAGCGACACACCGCGGCGGACCGACGCCGGCAGGCCGGATCCGACCGCCGCCCACACGACCGCGAGCGCGAACGCAGCGGCGACGATCCAGAACCCGGCGATCGCGGCGCCGATCGCCGCGACGACGCCGAGCGCCATCGCGACGCGCTTGCGCGCCGCGACACCGAACACGAGGCTCGCGAGCGGCGGGATCAGGAACAGCGCGACGATCACCGACGCGACGAGCGCCGCGGTCTTCGTGAACGCGAGCGGCCGGAACAGCTTGCCCTCGGCCGCCTCGAGCGTGAACACCGGCAGGAAGCTCAGCACCGTCGTCGCGATCGCGGTCAGCACGGCACCGCTCACCTCGCGCACCGCGCGCAGCACGACCGCGTTTCGCGGCTCGTCGTCGTCGGCCGACGAGAGGTGCTTGAGGATGTTCTCCGACACGATGATGCCCATGTCGACCATCGTGCCGATCGCGATCGCGATGCCCGACAGCGCGACGACGTTCGCCTCGACGCCGAACACGCGCATCGCGATGAACGACATCAACACCGCGATCGGCAGCAGCGCCGAGATCAACAGCGAGCTGCGCAGGTTGCGCACCATCACGAGGATCACGACGATGCTGACGAGGATCTCCTCCCACAGCGCGCGCGACAGCGTGTCGAGTGTCTCGTGGATCAGCCCCGAGCGGTCGTAGAACGGCACGATCCGCACCTGGCTGACGGTTCCGTCGTCGAGCGTCTTCTTCGGGAGACCGCTCGAGATCTCGGCGATCTTCGCCTTGACGTTGTCGATGACCTCGAGCGGGTTCTCGCCGTAGCGCACGACGACGACCCCGCCGACGACCTCGGCGCCGGCTTTGTCGAGCGCGCCGCGCCGGAGCGCCGGGCCGAGGCTCACCTTCGCGACGTCGCCGACGACGATCGGCAGGTTGTCGCGCGCCTTGATCGCGGTCGATTCGATGTCGCGGATCGACTCGATGAAGCCCAAGCCGCGGATCACGTACTCGACCTTGTTCACCTCGATCGTGCGCGCTCCGACGTCGACGTTGGACTGCCGCACCGCGCGGACGACCTGGTCGAGCGTCACGTTCGCGGCGCGCATCGCCGCGGGGTCGACGTCGATCTGGTATTCGCGGACGAAGCCGCCGATCGACGCGACCTCCGACACGCCCTCGGCGGCCTGCAGGCCGTCGCGGACGAACCAGTCCTGCACCGAGCGCAACTCGTCGAGGTCCCAGCCGCCGGTCGGGCGCCCGTCGGCGTCCTGGCCTTCGAGCGAATACCAGAAGATCTGTCCGAGCGCGGTCGCGTCGGGGCCGAGCCGCGGTCGCACGCCTTCGGGGAGCGCGCTGTCCGGCAGGCTCGCGAGCTTCTCGAGCACGCGCGAGCGCGACCAGTAGAACTCGGCGTCGTCCTCGAAGATCACGTAGATCGACGAGAAGCCGAAGTAGGAGTAGCTGCGAACGGTGCGCACCTTCGGCATGCCGAGCAGCGCGACCGTCAGCGGGTAGGTGATCTGGTCGTCGATGTCCTGCGGTGACCGACCCATCCACTCGGTGAAGACGATCTGCTGGTTTTCGCCGATGTCGGGGATCGCATCGACCGGCACCGGGTCGCGGGGGAGGTCGGTGTCCCACGGAAACGGCGCGACCATCGCACCCCACGCGACGACGAGCAGCGTCGCGAGCAGCACGATCGGCTTCTGTTCGATCGCGAAGCGAAGCATGCGTCCGAGCATCAGCGCGCGTCGGCCGGCGTGGGCTCGAGTTCGACGTTGTTCGCGCGCATCTTCGAGAGCCACCGTTCGGGGTCGTCGAGGAAGCGCGGGATGCACGGCGGGCAGCAGAAGTAGACGCGCTTGCCGTCGTGGTCGGCGAAGATCGTCCGCACGATCGGCTTCTCCATGATCGGGCAGATCGTCTGCGGCTTCGGCGAGTCCGCGAGTTCGATCCCGTCGCGGTCGAGTCGCTCACGGTAGGGGCGCGGTGTCGCCTCGAAGATCTTCACGCACGCGGCGCAGCAGAAGTAGATCCGCTTGCCGTCGTGGTCGGTGTAGAACGCCTGGTTGACGATCGCGCCCGTCACGGGGCAGCGCGTCTGACGGAAGCGTGCGGTCTCATCGTCTTCGCCGGCCGGCACGTTCATCATGCTCGGCCCGCCGACGATCTGCACCGAACTGTCGATCTTGAACGCGCCGTGCACGACGACGCGGTCGCCCTCGGCGAGTCCGGCGTAGACGATGTAGTGACTGTCGGTGCGCGGGCCGAGGAGGACTTCGCGCCCCTCGAAGACACCGCGTTCGCCGGGCACTTCGACGTAGACGAGCGCGCGTTTGCCGGTCATCAGCGGGGCGGTGACCGGGATGATCATCGGCGGGCGGGCGTCTTCGATCTCCTGCTCGTGCACCGCGACGCCGTCTTCGCCGAGCAGCGCCTTGATGCGGGCGCGCACGAACATGCCGGGCTTCATCATCGTCGTCGGGTTCATGAACAGCATGAACGATTCGCCGAGGCGTGCGTCCGCGGCGACGCGCACCATCGTCGTGCGGGTCGCGCCGATCTTCGGCGCCATGAACGCGATCTTGCCGCCCATCTTCTTGCCGGGCATCGCCTCGATCTCGAACTCGACCTCCTGGCCGAGCCGCAGCCACGGCAGATCCGACTCGTAGGCTTCGAGCATCAGCCACAGCGCGTGCAGGTTGCCGAGCGTGTAGATCAACGTGCCGGCCTCGACCCAGGCGCCGGCGTTGGCGTGCTTGCCCATCACGCGGCCGTCGTAGTCCGAGCGGATCCACGTCGTGCCGTCGGCGGTGCCGCGCTGTTCCATCGCGACGACGTCCTGCCCGACCATGCCCATCGCGAGCAACTTGGCGCGGATCTTCTGCTGCGCTTGCAGCGCCTCGGCCTTCTCGTCGCCGTCGGCGCGCTTCACACGCGCGGCGATCCGGATCGCCTCTTCCTGGGCGGCGAGGAGCGCGTCGCTACGGAACTCGAGCAGCTTGTCGCCACGACGCACGTGCAGCCCCGGGAAGCCGAACGCGAGCGTGCGGATCGTGCCGTCGGCGGGGGCGGTGACCGAGCGCGTCTGCAGCTCGTCGAGTGCGAGCTTGCCGACGAGGTCGATCGGCTTCGTTACGAAGCGCCGTTCGACCGCGACCGTGCGGACCGCGGCGAGGCGGCGTGCATCATCCGACAGCGTCAGCCGGTTCGAGATCTCGCCGACTTCGACCATCTCCATGCCGCAGGTCGGACACTTGCCCGGGTCGTCCAGGGGCGGCACGCAGAACATCGAGCACGCATACTGCGGCTTCGCCTCGCCGGTCTCGGTCGGCGGGGCGTCTACGGGGTCCTCGTCGGCTTTGACGGCCGTCCGGACGCCGAGCGCGAAGCTCGCCCCGAGCAGCCCGAGCACGACACCGATCGTCGCGATCCAGCGCACCACGACGCCGGCGATACCGGGTTGCGCCACCCCTGCAGCGCTCCTTTCTACTTGCGGACACCCTGCCCGCGCCGCTGAAGGATAGCAGCCCGAGGTCCAATCTCATTCTCGGGCGCCCGCGCGTCTCGACTTGATCGGCACGTCATGGCGAGCCAACTGCCGTCGCCGCATGGGGTTGTCGCACGTCATATGCTTCGCTACGATGGCAGCTCGGGTGAGGGGGCTCTCATCGGCGGTCATGCCAACCGCGGGGGCCCACCACGCCGAGAGGTATGGAAGGAATGGTCGATGGGACGCGGTCTCATTCGACGCCGCCGCTCCGTTCGCGGATCGTCCGTTGACGGACTGTCTGTGTGCGGACTGTCTGTGTGCGGACAGCTCGGCGCGGCGTTGATCGCACTCCTTGCGGTCGGCGCCTGCTCGCGCGAACCGGCGCGACAGCTCACCGATCTGAGCCGGGTGTCGTTCCGGTGCTTCGACGTGTCGCGCGACGGCGACCGGCTGCACCTGTTGTTCGCGGCCGGCCCGGCCGACGCGCCCGCGCTCTGGCACGCGACGTCGGTGGACGACGGTGCCTCGTGGTCGGAACCGTCGTCGGTCGCCCTCGGCGACACGCCGCCGCACCACGCCAAGCCCGGCAAAGGACCCCAGATCGCCGCGGCCGGCGATCGCCTCGTCGCGATCTGGACCACCAAGGGCTCCGGGTTCATGGGGCGTGGCCCGCTGGCTGCCGCGACGTCGGCCGACGGGGGGCGCACGTGGCAAGCACGTCCCTGCCCCGCACCGCTCGACGACGCGAGCGGTCAGGCGTTCGTCGATCTCGTCACGGACGCGAACGGGCGCATCCATGCGGTCTGGCTCGACAAGCGGTCGATCGCCGACGGGGCACGCAAGGCGCTGCAGCATGCGTGGACCGACGATGGTGGCGAGACGTGGTCCGAACCGCTGACCGTCGACGCGTCGACGTGCGAGTGCTGCTGGAACCGCGCCGCGGTCGGTCGCGACGGCGACGTGCTCGTCGTCTACCGCGACCTCGCGCCGCGCGACATGGCGGTCGCGCGCGGCGGTGCGGACGGCTGGCGGAGCCTCGGGCGCGCGGGCGCGTTCGACTGGGGTACGACGGCGTGTCCGCACATCGGCGCCGGGATCGCGACCGGTGACGACGGTCGCGTGCACACGGTCGTCTGGACCGACAAGATCGGCGTCCGCGGGGTCCATTACACCGTGGGCGACGGCAGCGGCGCATGGAGCGATCCGGTGCGGCTCGGCGCCGAGTCCGCGCGGCACCCCGACGTCGCGATCGGCGCGGACGGCGTGCTCGCCGCGGTGTGGGACGAGCCCGGCACCGGCGTGTTCGCGGCGCGTTCGGCCGACGGGGGGCGCACCTGGAGCGCTCCGGTCGCGGTCGCCCGCTCGGCGAAGGCGCACCACCCGAGGGTTGTTCCCGCGGCGCGATCATTCAGAATCCTGTGGATCGAGGAGCGACCGAGCCGAACCGTGATCGGCGACGCGTCGTTTCCGTTGAATTCGTGACCCCGATGGAAGGCAGCCGGATGTACGGCAACGGTGCTCGACTACGGCGACTCGCCGGTCTGATTCTCATGTGCGCGGCGCTCACCGGCGTCGCGGCCGCCCCCGCCGAAGCGCCGAGCGGCGTCGCGGAGGAACTGGAACAGGTCCTGGCCGAGTTGCGCGAACTGCGGCGCGGCCACTACGCCGACCGCCGCACGCTCGAGGCGGAGATCGACACGGTCCGCGTGTCGATCACGCGACTCGAGGCCGAGGTCGGCACGCTCGACGAGCAGCGCACCGAAGTCGAGGCCGAGCAGACCGCCGCGAAGAGCGCGGTCGCGGAGTTGTCGACGAAGCTCGAGGCGGCGCGCGCGACGCGTGCGGCGATCCTCGACGCGTGCGGTCGCTTCGCCGGCGAAGAGCGTGGCCCGGTCGAGTCCGGCTTGCCGGTCCGGCTGTCGCGCCGCGTCGGGCGACTCGACGTCGTGCGTGACGCGACGACCGGCGCCGAGGCGTTCGGCGGGGCGTGGTCCTACTTCCAGGAGGAGCTGCGTCTGGCGCGCAGCGGCGAGATGCTCGCCGATCGCGCGAAGCTGCCGGACGGGCGCGAGAAGGACGCGCGCATGGTTCGCGTCGGCCATCACTTCCTCGGCCTCGTCACCGAAGACGGCGGCGACGTCGCGCTGTGGGTCCCCGGTGAAGGCTGGGTGACCGACCCCGCGCGTGTGCATCCCGAGGCGGTGCGCACCGCGGTCGACATCTTCGATCGCCGCCGCGTGCCGTCGCTCGTGCGCTTGCCGCTCCGGCTCGAGCGGGTCGAGGAGGGTCGCTGATGCGCCGCCACGTCATCGCCGTCGCGCTCGCGTTGTGCGCGGCGGTCACGGCCGCGTCGTCGCAGGACGATCGACTCGCGACGATCCTCGCCGAGGCGAAGGCGGAGCTGGCGCGCGAGAAGGCGCGGATCGCCGCCGAGCGCGGCGCACTCGAAGCGGAGCGCGATACGCTCGTCCGCCAACGCGACACGCTGTCCGACCGCCGGGTGGACCTGCGTGTCGCACTCGAGTCGCAGCGCCGTGCGGCAGACCTCGGCGCCCTCGCCGAGAAGCGCGAGACCCTGGCCGCCGAGTTGGATCGCATCGAGGCCGACGCCGCCGAGGTCGGGCGGATCCGCGCCGACGTCGCGCGCCGGTTGCGCGATTTCGTCGACGCGATGCCGGGGCGCGACCGCGAGGCACCGGTGGCCGCCGACGCCGACGTGCCGGCGTTGCTCGACGCGATGCGGCAAATTCTCGCGCGTGGGCGCGGCGTCTCGCTGACCCGCGAGACGATCGTCGGACCGGCCGGCAAGCCGATCGACGCCGAGGTGATGCGGATCGGTCAGGTCGGCTGGGCCTACCGCGCGGACGGGCGCGTCGCGCTGTCGCTGAAGAGTCCCGGCAGCGACGAGGATGGACGGTGGGTCGAGGCGCTCGAGCCGGACGACGCGGCGGCGTTGTCCGCCGCGTTCGACGCGGTGGCCGCCGGAGGCGCGACGACGGCCGTGGTTCCGATCGATCCGACGCAACAACTCCGTTCGGAGGCGCGCACGCGGCGCGAGACGTTCTTCGACGTCGTGAAGGCCGGCGGCCCCGTGATGGTCCCCCTCGCCGGCGTCGCGCTGCTCGCCCTGCTGTTGATCCTCGCGCGCGTCGGCTGGTTCGCGATCGAGGGCCGCGGCGCTGCGCGCCTCGCGGAGCGGACGATTCGGTTCGCCGAGTCCGGCGATCACGACCAGGCGATCGCGGCGTGCTCGAACGCGCGCGGACCGACGGCCCGCGCACTCGCCGCGTGCCTCGCGTCGCGCGATGCGGGCGTCGAAGCGCGGGAAGACGCGATCCAGGAACAGATCCTCCACGACATGCCGCGCGTGGAGCGCTTCCTCTCGACGATCGGCATCCTCGCGGCGGTCGCGCCGCTCCTGGGCCTGCTCGGCACCGTGACGGGCATGATCCTCACGTTCGAGATGATCGCGACGTTCGGCAGCGGCGACCCGCGCATGATGGCCGGCGGCATCTCGCAGGCGCTGATCACGACCGCAGCCGGTCTGATCATCGCGATCCCGATCCTGCTCGCGCATGCATTCCTGTCGGCGCGGGCCGACCGCCTGATCGCCGACACCGAACGGTTCTCGGCGACGATGCTCAACGTGCTCCGGGAGCGGTCGTGATCGAACTCGTGCGCGAACTCTTCGTCGAAGGCGGCCCGGTGATGGTCGCGATCGCGGTCACGTCGCTCGTCGCGTGGATCGCGGTCGCGCTCAAGTGGGCCGATCTGCGGCGCAAGTTGCCGATCGAGCACGTGATCCACGCCGCGGCGGACGATCGGTGGGAGGAAGCCGACCGCGCGGCGTTGGGCGTCGCGTCGCCGGAGGGCGACGTGCTGCGCGAGTTCGTCCACGCGAGCGGCGCGCCACGGTCGGAGTTCCGCGCGATCGCGACACCGCTCGTCGATGCGGCCCACGGACGGATGATGGCCGGGCTCACGCCGATCGCCGCGCTCGCCGGACTGCTGCCGTTGCTCGGACTGCTCGGCACGGTGCTCGGCATGCTGCACACGTTCGAGGCGATCCAGGCGCACGGCACCGGCGATGCTCGAATGCTCGCCGACGGGATCCGCCAGGCGCTGCTCACGACGCAGGCCGGCTTGTGCGCGGCGGTGCCCGTCCTGCTGTTGTTGCGCTACCTGCGCTCGAAGGCGACGCGGCTCGCGACCGCGCTCGAACTCGCCGCACACCATCTCGGGCGGCTGCCCGTGCGGGAGGTGGCGTGATGTTCCGCAGCGTGCGTGGGAGCCGGCGCGAGCGAGCGGCGGCGGAGGTTCAGATCGCCCCGCTGATCGACATGGTGTTCATCCTGCTGATCTTCTTCCTCGTGACGACGACGTTCGTCCGCGAGACCGGGATCTCGGTCCGTCGGCCGAGCGCGTCGACCGCTCAGGCGCTGGACCGAAAGAGCCTGCTGGTCGGCATCGATCCGAAGGGGCGCGTGTTCGTCGAGGAGCGACGCGTCGATCTGCTCGCGCTGCGCACGCTCGTCGAACGGCGGATGCGGTCCCAGCCGGAGCTGTCGGTCGTGCTGATCGCCGACCGGGGTGCGCCGACCTCGGCGCTGATCGATGTGATGGACGAGTGTCGTCTGGGTGGCGCGACGAAGATCGCCGTCGCGTCGAGTAAGGAGTGAGCCCGATGTTGCAGACGATGAGCCCACGCTTCGCGCGGCAGAAGCGCCTGCGCCGCAGCGGGTGGCTGTCGGTGTTGTTCGCGCTCGCGATCAACGTCGTGCTGTTCATGACGATGTCGCTGGTGAACCGTTCGCTCGAGCAGCCGTTGCCGAAGAAGATCCCCGACGCGATCGAGATCTTCGCCGCGGTGGACGATACGCCGCCGCCGCCACCGCCGCCGATCGAGGAGACGCCGGAGGACGAGCGCGAGCCCGAAGACGAGGTCATCGAGCCGATGACGATGCGGCCGGTGACGGCAGCGCTCGTCCCGCGGATGCCGTCGATCGAGACGGCGGCCGATCTGGAGCTGTCGCCCGACGTGACCGATCCACCGGTGGAGGTCGTGAAGGGCCCGGCGGGACCGATGAGCGCCGGCACGGTCGATCAGGACCCGCGTCGCACCTACGCCCCGCCGTTCGAGTACCCGCGTTGGGCGCGGCGATCGAACAAGGAGGCGACCGCGCTCGTGCGCTTCGTCGTCGGGGTGGACGGCCGGGTGAGCGACGTGCGCATCAGCCGGCTCGACGGCGACCAGCGTTTTCGCGGGCCGATCCTCGCGTGGGCGAAGCAGTGGAAATACCAACCCGGCATGGACAAGGGCCGCAAGGTCGCGGTGCACTGCCGCAAGACCGTCCGGTTCCGGTTGAAGGACTGAAACGATGCGGACCGCAGTTGCGTGGATCGTCGTCGTGCTCGCCGTCGGAGCGGTGGGCGCGCAGGATCAGCCGTCGAAGCCCAAGCCACCGACCGCCGCGGACCACGCGCGGGCCGGCAACACCGCCTACCGCGCGGGGCGGTATTCGCAGGCGGTGCGCAGCTACGAGCAGGCGCTGAAGCTCGAGCCGTCGCGTGCGGTGCAACTCAACCTCGGCCACGCACACCTCCGGCTCGAACAATGGGACCGCGCGATCCGGGCGTATGCGCGCGCGGAGCCGGCCGATGCATGGTCGTGGATCGCGGAGTGCCACTTGCGTCGCGGTCGGGTCGCCGAGGCGGAACGCGCGTTGACCGCACACCTCACGCTCACCCCCGGTGACGCCGACGCCGAGGCGCGCCGGGCGACGCTCCTCGCGCGTCTCGGCCGGCACGAATCGGCGTTGCTCGCGTATCGCGACAAGTCGCGCCAGCACCCCGACGATCCGAAGTGGCTGCGGCTCATCGCACAGGAACTCTCCGCGCTCGGTCGTGCCGACGAGACGATGACCGCGCTCGAAGTCGCGTGGCGCCTCGGGGATCGATCCAACGGCCTCGGTCGGACGCTCGGTGATCTGTGCCTGTCGCGCGATCTCTACGCCGAGGCGGCGTCCTACTACGAGCGCGCGTTGGCCGGTCGGAAGGACGCGAGCGCCGAGGACTGGTTTCGGCTCGGCTACACCTACTTCCAGGCGAAGTCGTACGTCGCGGCGCAGCGGCACTTCGATCGCGCGGCTTCGCTCGACCCGAAGCACGCGAACTGCCGGCTCTACCTCGGCAACGTCGCGCTCCAGAAGGACGACGCGAAGGGGGCCGCGGCCCACTTCCGGGCGGCGCTCGAGCGCGACCCGCGCCTCGCCGACGCCCACGTCGCGCTCGGCAACCTCGCGCTGGGTGACGGCGACACGGCAGCCGCGCTGAAACACTACGAGCGCGCGGTCGCGCTCGGCGACCGCACGCTCGCGGTTCACTACAATCGGGTGCTCGCGCTCGAGCGCGCCGGGCGGCGCGACGATGCGCTCGCGGCGCTCAAGGTGGCGTTGCACGCCCACCCCGAGAATGCGCGCCTGCTCGGGCTGCTGAAGCGGCTCGCCCGAGCCGGCGAATGACGCGTCCGGTTATCGACCGACGACGACCGGCACCGCGTTGCTGACGAACTCGACGCCGGCGTCACCGTAGACGACGTAGGCGAAGTGGTAGACCGTCCCCGTCAGCGTGGGGAAGTCGCGCTGACGGAGCGCGAAGGTCGCGGTCGCGCGGCCGGACTCGTCCAGCGTGCCGACGCCGTCGGCGACCGGACGCACGCTCTGGCGACGCAGCGTCTTCAGGAAGAACGCGTCCGTCGTGAGCGGCACGTTCATCCCGCCGACCGTCGTCGGGGTATCGCTACCCGCGAGCGAGCCGAGCATCTGGAACGGCTTGTAGCCGTGGGTGGCGCCGGCCGCGAGCCGCAGCGTCAGCGAGCGATCGGTGGACGTGACCTGTTGCGCGGTCGTCGTCAGTGACGGCGCGATGGCGCGCGTGTCCGTCGAGACGAGGCAGGACAGCGCCAGCGGCACGACCGTCTCGGCCGTCGCGCCGTCTTCGAGGTAGCGCATCTCGAGCGCGAGGTCGTGCCAGCCCTCGGTCATGCCGTAGGTTTCGATGCGGAACGCGCAGTAGTCCATCTCGCCGACGTCGAGCGTCGAGTCCTTCGCGAGACCGGTGTAGGTCCGGCCACCCGGATAGACGATGCCGCACGCACCCGGATCGGTGACGACGACCTTGAAGCCGGTGACGCGCTCGTGGCCCTCGAAGTCGATGTGGACCCAACCGCCGCCGCCCGGCGCGAGGGGGCCGACGACGTCGCAGACCATCTCGGCAGCGTCGCCGCGGTTCGGGCGGACGGGCAGGCGAACGCGGTGCTTGCGCTTCTTCTTCTTGCCGTCGGCGACCCATTCGAGCGTCAGCTCGAGCCGCGCGTTCTGCTTGCCGGCGGTGACCGGCGGCGTGACCTTGAACGACGTGAAGTCGAGTTCACCGACGTCGAGGGTCGGGCCGCCGCTGAGCGACGTGTGACTCCGCGCATCGGGATACTGGACGACGTAGTCCTTCGGCGCCTTGACCGTGACGCGCAGCGACGTCGCCGTGGTCGTGCCGCCGCGCCAGAAGACGTGCGCCCAGAGGCCCGCGCCCGGCGCGACCTTGGGGAGTTTCCGGGTGAGCAGGGTCGGTCGTTTGCGCTGCGCATCCGCGAGCGCGTCGCCGCCGGCTATCGTGGCCGCCATCACGGCCACACCGAGCAATCGCTTCATCGAGTCCTCCAGTTTCTGCCGCCGTGCGATCCTTTCCTATCTTAGGCAGTTGATACCACTTGCATTAGCGGACTCGGAGCGAGATGCGCGCACCGGGAAATTCGTTCGCGGGTTTGTCGGCCTGCAGCCTACGTCCGCTCGCCGAGCAGCACTCGCGCCTTCGGACGGTTCGCGACCTCGAAGCGCTCGCTCGTGATGTCGAGGATGTAGCGCATCGCCTCGTCGACCGAGTCGGTGACGATGAAGCGGTCGAGGTCCCGCTCGTCGATCGCGCCGCGCGCGAGCAGGCTCTCGCGGAGGAAGTCGATGAGCGCGTTCCAGTAGTCGCGGCCGACGATCACGACCGGGAAGTCGTGGATTTTGCCGGTCTGGATCAGCGTGAGCGTCTCGAACACCTCGTCGAGCGTGCCGTAGCCGCCGGGGAACACGACGAACGCGTGGGAGTACTTCAGCAGCATCACCTTGCGCACGAAGAAGTACCGGAAGTCGACCCACTTGTCGAGGTAGGGGTTGGGGTGCTGTTCGTGCGGCAACTCGATGTTGCAGCCCACCGACGGACCGCCGGTCTCGTGCGCGCCCCGGTTCGCCGCTTCCATGATGCCCGGACCGCCGCCGGTCATCGTCGTGTAGCCGGAGTTCGCGATCGCCTGGCCCATCTCGCGTGCGAGTTGGTAGTAGGGCTCGTCTTCCTTGAAGCGCGCGGAGCCGAACACCGTGATGCACGGGCCGATGAAGTGAAGTTGGCGGAAGCCTCGGATGCACTCGCGGAAGATCCGCAGCGCGCGGCGGAACTCGAACCAGCGCGATTGCGGTCCGTGGAGAAACACGCGCTCTTCGTGCGTGGCGCTGGCCTTGCCCCAGTCGGCATTCGGCTGGTCGTTCGTGGAACGGGTCACGCGGACTCCTCCCCGGTCAGTCGCGGGCGATTCGGATCGGGCCGAATCGAGCGGCCGTGTTGTCCGTGCCGTAGCCGATGCGCGTGATCGCGCCGAGGTCGGCCGGCAGGTCGGCGTGCAGTGTGTGGTCTGCGCTGCGGAGCGTCAACCGGCGTGCGGATCGGTCGATCGTCGCGGCGATCTCGACGCGGGTGGGGTCGATGCCGGGCGCCGCGCGATCGGCCAGCGCCGTACGGCGTTCGCGTCGGATCGCGAGTTCGCCGTCCCCGACGTGCACCTCGAAACGCAGCGGCGCACGCGCGCCGTCCTCGGTCGCGAGCAACAGTGCGACCGTTCGGGGGCCGCGCGTCGATTCGATCACCGCGGTCGTGCGCAGTGTCGCGCGCGCGGGGAGGGGTTCGGCGAGCGGGCGGAGCGCGTAGCCCATCGTCGCGTTGCCGTCGATGCGCCAGCCGTCGCCGTCGGGCGTCGCCGACGCGACGCCCGCGATCACGTCGAAGGCGCCGTCGCCGAGCACGCCGGTGTCGTCTCCGTAGCGCGTGCGGAGCGCGACCAGCTGTCGCTCGAGTCGCTGCCGGATCGCGGCGTAATCGGGATCGCTCCAGACGCTGCGCAACTCGTCGGGGTCGCGCTGGAGGTCGAACAACTCCCAGTAGTCGTGCTCGGGCTCGTAGAAGCGGAGCAACTTGTATCGACCGTCGTGCACGCCGTAGTGGGCCGCGACGTTGTGCGTCGCGTGTGACTCGTAGTAGTGGTAGTAGAGCGCGTCGTGCACGGTCGCGCCGGCAGGGTCTTCGAGCACCGGCACGAGCGAGGTGCCGTGCAGGTCGGCGGGGATCGGAGCACCCGCGAGGTCGAGGAACGTCGCGGCGAAGTCGATGTTCTGCGCGAGGGCGGTCGTGCGCGTGCCGGAAGCGATCCGCTCCGGCCAGCGAACGAGCAGCGGCATCCGCATCGACTCCTCGTACATCCACCGCTTGTCGAACCAGCCGTGGTCTCCGAGGTAGAAGCCCTGGTCGGAGCAGTAGATCACGATCGTGTTCGCACGAAGCGCCGGGTCGGCGTCGATGTGGTCGAGGATCCGGCCCACGCTCTTGTCGACGCCCGCCACGCACCGCAGGTAGTTCTTGATGTAGCGCTGGTACTTCCACCGCACGAGTGCGTCGCCGGTCGGGTTCGTCCGGCGGAACGCCGCGTTCTCGGCCGCGAAGGCACGATCCCACGCCGCCCGTTGTTCCGGCGTCATTCGCTCGAGGCGACTCTTCCAGACCGTGTCCGCGCCTTCGAGCGACTCGCGCTCGCCTGCGGTCGGGACGAGCTTGAGGTCGTAGAACATCGTCAGGTGGTCGCGGATGCCCATCTCGTGCAGGGGCGCCGCCGGACCACGGCCCGCGTAGTCGTCGAACAGCGTCGCGGGCTCGGGGATCGGTGCGTCGCGGTAGAGCCCGAGTTCCTCGGGACCGGGCATCCAGCTGCGGTGGGGCGCCTTGTGCTGACACATCAGCAGGAACGGTCGCGATGCGTCGCGCCCGTCGCGGAGCCAGTCGAGCGCCATCTCGGTGACGAGGTCGGTGCAGTAGCCCTCGCGGCGGTGCCGGCCGCCGGGGGTGCGGAAGTCGGGGTTGTAGTAGCTGCCCTGGCCGGGCAGAACCTCCCAGTGGTCGAAGCCGGTCGGGTCCGACGTGAGGTGCCACTTGCCGATCATCGCGGTCTGATAGCCGGCGCGCCGCAGGTGCTTCGGGAAGGTCGGCTGGGTGCCGTCGAAGTCGTTGCCGTTGCGCATGAAGCCGTTGGCGTGCGCGTGCTTCCCGGTCAGAATCGCCGCCCGAGACGGTCCGCAGATGCTGTTGCCGCAGTAGCAGCGGTCGAACGTGACGCCGGATGCCGCGATGCGATCGATGTTCGGCGTTCGGTTGATCCGCGACCCGTAGGCGCTGATCGCGTGCGGCGCGTGGTCGTCGGAGAAGATGAAGACGATGTTCGGGCGCGAGCCGGCGAGCGGTCCCGGCCGGGCGGCGTGGGGCGGGGTCGCCGAGCGGCAACCCGCGATGACCGCGGCGGCGATGGCGGCCGAGATCAGCCCGACGGCGACGGAGGTGCGGGGTGGGAACACGGCCGCGAGCCTATCGCGGCCGGGTCGGACGGGCAAGTGGGCACACCCGCGACCCGGGAACCGGATCGTGTTGCTCTTTCGGACGCTCGGCGCGTTGTTGCATCTGCCCGCGGCGCCGGAGCGAACGGAAGAGCACCGGGCCGCGGAGGAGAGCTCAGAGAGGAGACGAACCATGCCACGTTCCCTGCCGAAGGCGAGGCTGCGCCGGCGCCTCGTGGAACTCGGGCGGATGTACCGCTCGGATCTCGAGCGTCTCGAAGGCGAGACGGCCGCGATCGACGCCGGCGAGGACGACCTGGCGACACTGACCCAGGGGCAGTCCGCGACGATCGCGTTCCTCGAGAAGGACCGCGACACCTACCGCGAGATCGTCGCCGCACTCCAGCGGCTCGACGCGAACGAGTACGGCGCGTGCGAGTCGTGCGACGAGGCGATCGGCGTCGCGCGGTTGGACGCCATCCCCTATACGCGATTGTGTATCGCGTGCGCGTCCGACGCGCCGACGCGCGGAGTCGCGTGACCGAGACGTCGGCGTTCGTCGTCCTCGGTGATCAGCTCTTCCCGCCCGCGTCGCTCCCCGACGGCGGGCGGGTCTTTCTCGCAGAGGACGTCGGCCTCTGCACGCACGTCCGCCACCACCAGCACAAGCTCGTGCTGTTTCTCGCGGCGATGCGCGCCCACCGTGACGCACTTCGCGATCGCGGGTTTCGCGTCCACTACGACGCGCTCGACCCCACCGGCGCCGACGCGCCCTACGAAGAGAAGCTCGGGCGCTTCGTCGACGAGCATCGCATCGACCGACTGCGGATGTTCGAGATCGAGGACGCGTTCTTCGAGCGGCGGATCCGTCGGTTCGCGGACGAGCGCGGCCTCACGCTCGATCTGCTCGAGACGCCGGCCTTTCTGACGCCACGTGCGCGGGTCGAAGGGTGGCTCCGCGAGAACCGCCCGTTCATGGCGGACTTCTACCGATGGCAGCGCCGCCGGCTCGGGGTGCTGGTCGACGACGACGGCGAGCCGATCGGCGGGCGATGGTCGTTCGACGACGAGAACCGCCGTCCGCTGCCGGCAAAGGAGCCGCTGCCGTCGCCGCCGGTGGCAGCAGCGACCGAGCACGTGCGCGCGGCGATCGACGTCGTCCGCGCCCGCTTCGCGGACCACCCCGGCGACGTCGACGCCAAACGGTGGTGGCTCCCGACGACGCGTCGCCAGGCGCTGTCGTGGCTCCGCGCGTTCCTCGCCGATCGCTTCGCTCGGTTCGGCCCGTTCGAGGACGCGCTGTCGACCCGCGATGCGTTCCTGTTTCACTCGGTGCTGTCGCCGGTGTTGAACCTCGGGCTCGTGACGCCCGGCGAGGTGATCGACCGGGCGCTCGCGTTCGCGCGCGACCACGACGTGCCGCTGAACTCGCTCGAGGGGTTCGTCCGCCAGGTCATCGGGTGGCGCGAGTTCGTCCGCGGTGTCTACCGTGTCCACGGCGATCGGCAGGCCGAGGCGAATCACTTCGGGCACACCCGACGGCTCACGCCTGCGTGGTGGGACGGGTCGACCGGGCTTCGGCCGTTGGACGACGTGATCGCGAAGTGCGTGCGATACGGGTGGGCGCATCACATCGAGCGCCTGATGGTCGCCGGCAACCTGATGCTCCTGTGCGAGATCGACCCGCGCGAGGCGCACCGCTGGTTCATGGAGATGTTCGTCGACAGTGCGGACTGGGTCATGGGCCCGAACGTCTACGGGATGGCGCTCTTCTCCGACGGCGGGATCTTCGCGACGAAGCCCTACATCTGCGGGAGCAACTACATCCGCAAGATGAGCGACTATCCGAAGCCGCGCGAGCCGGTCGCCCCGGACGACGACGCGACGTGGGCCGATGTGATGGACGGGCTCTACTGGCGATTCGTCGGCAAGCACGCCGACTTCCTGTCGCGCAACGCCCGGATGGGCCGCGCGGTCCACACGTACGAACGCATGGACCGCGGGCGCCGTCGCCGGATCGTCGAGGCGGCGGACCGCTTCATCGACCGGGCGACGGCGTGAGGCGGAATCAGCGCGCCTCGATGCGCACGACCTCGCTGTTCATGAAGTCGAGGCCACCGGTCAGGCTGCCGTTGACGGCCGCCGCACCGACGTAGAGGCGAGTGCCGACGGGCAGCGCGGGGATCTCGAAGCTCGCCTTCGCGAGGCCCCCGATGCTCGTCTTGCCGGCGAAGCCGGTCGTCGCGCCCGGCAGACCGCCGCAGACCGTCAGGAAGAAGAGCGGGTCGGCGGCGAGGTTGATCCGGTTCCACACGTTGCCGATCACGATGCCCGGCCGATTCGCGAACGACAGCGCGACGCAGTAGTTCGCGCGCTGCGAGCGGCGGAAGTCGAGCGAGATCTCGGCGGTGGTGCCGGCCACACCGGAGGTCTTCAGCGCGACTTGGCGGGTGCCCCAGATCGCGATCCCGCGGTAGTTGCGCTTCGCGACACCCTTCGGTGCGAGCGGCGTGCCGCTCGGCAGCACGGTGTGGAGGAGCCCCGTCGTCCGCTCGATCGCGTAGATCCAGCTCGAACGCGGATCGACCGCGATGCCGCCGAGGTCCGGGTAGAACAGGGTGCCGGAGACCGTGCCGTCACGCTTGACGAACTTGATCCCGGACGGCGTCGCGACGACGTAGCGTCCACTGATCGGCACGTAAGCCACGCCGGCGACCGCACCGAGGCCGGTCGTGATCGTCTTCTTGTAGCCGGTCTGGCGGTTCACCTCGGCGATGCGACCATCGCTGAAGCCGACGATGAAGTGGCCGGTGTCGCCGTCGCGGCAGATCGCGGTCGGGCCGCCCCATGCGGCGAGGAACGACGTCAGCGTGGACGTCGAGCCGTCGGCGGCGATTCGGATCAGTCGGTTCGCGGTCGTCTGCGCGAGGATCATGCTCTCGTTCTGGTCGACGGCGATCCCGCCGGCGGCGCCGTCGGTGAACGTCTTCACGGTCGTGTAGTTGCCGTTGCGCACGAAGCTGTAGACGTTGCCGCTCGTGCCGCCGAGGCCGATCAGGTGACGGTTGTCGTGCGCGATCGTGCCGGCACGGACCGTGAAGCCGGCACGCACGGTCGTCTCGGCGCCGGTCGACGGGTCGATTGCGAAGATGCCGGCGCCGGCACCGGTCGACATCAGGATGATGTCGCCGTGCTGCACTTGCGCGACGGCGGTGGACGAGAGGAGCGCCGCGACTGCGAGCGCCGATGCGAAACGATGCATGGTGATTCTCCTCGGAATCGGGGTTCGGGTTTGCCAGGCGGCGGAAGAGAGCGACGAAATCGTCCGTCGCCGACCGCCTTCGCCGGACACGGGGTCCCGATGGCCGAGGTCGTTACGCGCGATCCAGAAAAACGCGGAGCGGTAGCTTACGCGGGGCCGGGGTCGCGTCGGTGGACGTGGGGGAGGAGCGGCGTGATCAGGCCGATCAGCGCGACGACGCCCTCGACCGCGTAGTAGAGGTCGGTCGCCTGACGCTTGGTCTCGGTGAAACCGTAGCTGTGGAGACCCACCTGGTAGAGGTTCACGCCCCAGAAGGCCCACATCACGATGATGCCGAGCAGGACCGACGCGACGGCCATGCCGTGGTCTTTGATGTGGCCGCCCATCCGCGCGTGCAGGATCACGATGTAGCCGAGCACGAGCATCAGCGCGCCGTTTTCCTTCGGGTCCCAACCCCAGAAACGGCCCCAGCTGTCGTTCGCCCACACGCCGCCGAGGATCGTCCCGACCGTTGCGAACACGACGCCGAAGCCGAGGATGCCGTACGTGATCCGGCCGAGGTCGCGGTAGAACCCGGGGTCGTTGCGACGGAAGCCGAAGAGGCGGCCGAAGATCGTCACGTGGGCGACGAGCGCGGCGAGCAGGCCGCCGCAGTATCCGAGCGTGACGGTCGTCACGTGCGTCGCGAGCCAGAAGTTCGTGTCGAGCACGGCGACGAGTGGCTGCATCGTGTCGACGCCTTCGATGCGCTCGTGCCACGCGGCGACGACGAGCCCGAGCGAACCGACGACGGTCGCGAACGACAGCGGGATCGCGTTGCGTCGGATCCACTCGATGAACAGGATCACGAGCACGCCGACTGCGATGATGAACAGGATCGCCTCGTAGGGCGTCGTGATCGGTGGGCGCTGACGGATCAGGCACCGGATGACGATGCCGGTCACGAGCAGGAGCTCGCCGGCGACGACGAGCACCCACGCGCTCGCGTAGATCGCGCCGTGGCGTCGGATCCAACCGATCGCGCACACGACGAACGCGAGCAGGAAGCAGCACAGCGCCCGGTAGAACCAGTCCATCCGATAGAACGAGACCTCGAGTTCCACGCGGTCGTATTCGCCCCGCGCGCTCGCGCGGGCGACGAGGTCGCTCTCCAAGGCGGCGATTCCCTCGCCGAGCGCGGTGAAGTCGCCCCGTGCCGCGACGAGCGGCTCGAAGCGGCGCAGCTCGTCGAGCGCGGTCGCATCGCCGTCGCCGCGGAGCACGATCGTCATCACGGTCTCGGGCGTGCGCCACGCTTCGTCGTTCGCGTCGCGGGGCGGCAGGAGCGCGACGGCGGACGCGCCGTCGAGCGTACGGCCGAGCACCTCGAGCAGTGCGTTCGGCTTCTCGCCATGGGGATCGTGGGGATCACCCATCACCGCGCTTCGCACCTTCGGGAACACCGCGACGAGGTCGAGCAACGAGATCGACTCGCGGCCGGCGAACGCGTCGCGAAGCGCGTCGTGCTCGCGCGGGTCGATGCGCTTGCGCGCGAAGTCGAGGAACGTGACGAGGTACTTGAGCTGCGACGCCCGTCGGGCGACCGTCATCACCTGTCGTTCGAGTGCGGTGCGCGCGTTCGACGGCTTGAGGCTGAAGCGCCGCGCCTGCAGCCCGAGCTTCTGAAGCACCGGGTCGAGTTCGGTGAGCGAGTAGCGGTCGCGCCGTTCGCGCCCCGTGACGTCCATCCCGACGCTCTCGAGCGCCCGGAGGTCGTCGACGGTCACCACGCGGTAGTGGGTGGCCTGCTCGGGGAAGAACCAGCAGTCGAGCAGCCACGCGACCGGCGTCAGCGTCTCGCCGTCTTCGGTGCGGAAGGTGCGCTTGCCGTTGATGCCGAGCATCTGGAACCCGGCGAACGTCGCGAGCGGCTTGATGCGGCCGCCCTCCTGCACCGGGATCTTTCCGACGCGGTCGAGGATCTCCTGCGGCCACGGCTCGGTGCGCGGCCGCGGCGCGCCCTGTGCCGCGTCCTGTGCCGCGACCGACCCGCCGAACAGCGCGACGAGTCCGAGCGCGGCCGCGGCGGTCGCCTTCGCGCGCTGGCGTCGAACGTGCGTGAGGAGCTTGCGCCCGAAGTGCAGCACGAATCCGAACGCGATGACGTAGCACATGTACTTCGGCCACTGGTCGGCCGGGTTGCTCGAGACCTCGAGCACCGTGAAGTAGGGGCCCGGGCGTCCGTCTTGCGGCCCCCAGTTGTTCTGCGACAGCATGAACCCGCCGTCACGCATCGGCCGGTTCATCGCGATGTGGAACTTCTGCTCCGTGCCGTCCTGGATCTTCGTGACATCGCTCGAGAAATGGCGCGGCGTCGTGACCCCGGGGTGCTCCTCTTTGCGGAACTGCTCGAGGCGCACCGCGTACGGCAGGTCGTAGACGCGGCGTCGCAGATCGATCGTCCACGGGACGCCGTCGATTCGAACCGTCCACGGTTGGCGCTGCAGCCCCCACAGGAGGCCGCGTTGGCGCGAGCCGTCGCGCGGGAGCACGTCGACGTAGACGCCGGGCGTGTTCGCGCTCGCTTGCGCGGTGCGTTCGAGCGGCTCGAGGTAGAAGCCGTCCACGACGTCGCGTGCGTCGGACGTCCGCGCGCGGCGCGGCCGCGCGTTCTCGATGAAGCGATCGATGCGGACCGTGAACGGCAGGGCCGGCGACGCGTGCTCGCCCGGCGTGCGGATCGCGCGGTCGTCGATCAGGTGTTCGACGAGCGTGCCGTCACCCTTCGGTTCGCCGATCACGAGTTCCCACTCGTGAAAGCTCGTGTAGTTCGACTTGGACTGGCCGGGATCGAGCTGCAGGAACCCGTTCGTCGACGCGACGAACTTGACGAGCCCCGAGACGAGCAGGCCGATGATGCCGAGGTGGACGATCGCGATCCCGGCGGTGCGCTTGTTCCAGCGCAGGCGCAACAGGCCGCCGACGATCAGGTTCACCGCGAGCAGCGTGAGCAACGTCACACCGCCGGGGAAGGCCATGCGGAACGGGATCCCGACGAGCGGCAGGTCGAGCCAGCAGATCCAGCTGTCGAAGTAGTCCTTCTGCGCCTGCACGAGTCCGCGATCGATCTGTGCGAGCGTGCCGAAGTAGGTGATCACCATCAGCGCGATCAGGATCAGGCACGCGAGTCCCTGGGATGCGATCAAGCGAAAGAGCCACCGCGCGGGGTTCGCCGTGCGCGCGTCGGTCGAGGACGTCGTCATCGGTCGCTCCGAAGGGATCCGCAGAACGCGAGGAACGCGTCGCGCTGCGCGCGCAGCTCCTCGGCCGGCCCGATCATTTTCACGAACAATGTCTGACCTGCATAGGGGCTCGCGATCGCGAGGATGCCCTGGCCCGCCTCGCTGAAGACCTCGAGCCACGGTTGCTTCGCGCCGAGGATCGTCGTCGTCGGCAGCTTGGCGAGGCCGTCGCGATCGAGCGGCCCGCGCCCCATCTGCTGCCGCCAACGGTTGACGTTCGCGAGCAGTCCGCCGCCTTGCTCCGGCAGGAAGAGGATGTAGCACTCGCACGTGTCGGACGGGCGGAACGTCACGTGGCGCATGCCGCTGCCCCGCTCCTCGCGCCATCCGTCGGGTGCGGTCCACCCGAGCGATCCGGTTCCGGCGCTGCTCGCCCCTTCGGTCGGAGCGGGCGCGGTCTCCTGCGCGAACGCGAGCGAGACGCAGAACGCGTCGAACTTGGCCCGGTTCGCCTCGACGACGTCACGCGGGCCGATCATCTTGATCGACAGCGCGAACGCGGGGAACCCGACGTAGATCGCTCGCATGCGCATGCCGTCGCGCGCCTTGCCGCCCATGCCGCGGTAGGTGCCCTCGAGGTCGACGAGGTGCGCGCGACGGCCCAGGATCCGGGATGTCGCGAGCTTGTCGATCGCCGCGGGGTCGAGCGGGTCGGCGCCCATCTGGCCGCGCCAGCGGTTGATGTTGCCCTGTGCGCCGCCGCCGGCCACGTAGGTGACGTAGCACTCGGCGCCGTCGGCGAGCAGGTTCACGACGCGAAACGGCTTGGGCGGCAGCGACTCCCACCCGGGCGGCACGGTCCACCGCAGCAACTCGGCGATCCCCTGTTCGGGGCTCGGGCGTGTCGAGGGCGTGCCGCCACCGTGCGGCGACGCCGCGCCGGTGAATCCGAAGCGTAGCGCGGTCGACGCGTCGAGCTGGCGCATGGGCGCGCCCGTGCGCGTACGGGTGATCTGGCGGGGGCCGTCGACGCCGCACCCGGCCAGCAGCAGCGCCACGAGCATCATCGCGAGGCCGAGTCGGCTGGAGATTGTCGTACTCATCGTGTCCCGTATGTCGGCCGCCGGCCCCAGGCAGCGTTAGCCGGCGTGCGGATCGTCTCGCCGGGGAACCGCCGCGGATCGTCCTAAAGCCCGCCGGGAGAACTGCCGATCGTCGCAGAGAGGAAGTGGAGAGGATGTTACGGGATATGACTACGCTACTCAACCGCGCCTGCGCCATCGGGTTGGCGGTCTCGGTGCTCGGCGGATGCTCGCTCTTGTCGACGAAGAAGACCGGCCCCGCGTCGGTCAACGTGCTCGTCAACTCGGTCGAGCGCGTGCACGTCGCGGCAGAGGTGACCCGGACGCGCAGTCATGCGGCGATCGAGGTGCTCGGGACCATCCTGTCGCCCGACTTCGACGGCAACGCGCAGTGGGGGCATCAGCAGCTCACCGATGCGATCGACCGCAGTGAGCAGCAGGCCGAGGAACTCCGTGCCGCGGTCGAGCAGATGCGCACCGATGCGGCGCCGGTCTTCGAGCAGTGGACGACGAGCCTCGAGGGATTCAGCGATTCCGAGATGCGCCTGCGCAGCCTGACGCGCCTCGTCGGCAGCCGCGAGCGCTACGACGCGGTCGTCACCGCGTCGATGCCGGTGCAGACCGAGCTGGACAACTTGAACCGCGTCCTGCGCGACCGCGCGCTGTTCCTCAGCCACGACTTCAACCCGGCGACGCTCGCGTCGCTGCGCGGCGACGCGACCCGGCTGATCGGCATGGTCGAGTCGCTCGACGTCAAGATCGCGACGCTGCTCGACGCCGCACGGCGCTACAACGACTCGGCGGCGATGCCGGTCTCGGTCGAGACGCCCGCGGTGGACGTCGAGCCGACCGACGAGCCGGCGACGATTCGCCCGTCGTCGGACACCGGGAGCACCGACACGACGCGGTAGACCACCGCAGCGGGGAGGGATGACACCGTGGGTTGGGCCCTCCTCGTAGGTCTCACACTCGCGCTCGGCATCGCGTGTCTCGCGATGCGGTCGCGGCGTGCGGAAATCGATCGGATGCGTCGGACGCTGCGCGACCGCGATCGGGCGGCGCAGGCCGAGGTCGCCGAGGCGCGGCTCCAGCACCCGGTGATCGACCTGACGCGGTGCCTCGGGTGCGCGACGTGCGTCGCGGTCTGCCCGGAGGACGGTGTCCTCGCGATCGCCCACGGGCAAGCGACCGTCGTCAACGGTGCGCGTTGCGTCGGGATCTCGGCGTGTGAGCGCGAGTGCCCGGTCGGCGCGATCACCGTCACGCTCGCGAACCTGGAGGACCGCCGTGACGTGCCGGCGCTCGAGGCGGACCTCGAAGCGGTCGGCTCGCCGGGCCTCTTCCTCGCCGGGGAAGTCACCGCGCACGCGCGCATCAAGTCCGCGATCGACCAGGGGGCGTCCGTGGGTCGCGAGGTCGCGCGTCGCGTCGCCGAACGGCCGCACACACACCCCGAGCGCTTCGATCTCTGCATCGTCGGCGCCGGCCCCGCCGGGCTCGCGTGTTCGCTCGAGGCGAAGCGACAGGGGCTTCGCTTCGTGACGATCGACCAGGCCGACGGTGTGGGCGGCACCGTCGCGACGTATCCCCGTCAGAAGCTCGTGATGACCCAACCGGTGGAGCTTCCGCTGCACGGCTTGCTCGATCGGTCGAGCTACTCGAAGGAAGAGCTGATGGCGCTGTGGCAGGACGTCGCCGCCGCGCACGCGTTGCCGATCGAACACAACACCGCGTTCTCCGGCGTCGAGCGCTCCGCCCGAGGCGGGTATCGCGTGCACACCGATCGCCACGCGATCGACGCCGAACACGTCTGCCTCGCACTCGGTCGTCGCGGACTGCCGCGCAAGCTCGACGTGCCCGGCGAGTCGCTGCCGAAGGTCGTCTACAGCCTCCTCGATGCGCAGGCGTACACCGGCCGACGGATTCTCGTCGTCGGTGGCGGCGACAGCGCGGTCGAGACCGCGGTCGCGCTCGCCGAACAGCCGGACAATCGGGTGACGCTCTCGTATCGGCGCGATGCCTGGCACCGCATTCGGTCGCGCAACGAGGAGCACCTCGCACAAGCGGTCGCGCGCGGGGCGATCGACGTCGTGCTGCGGAGCCGTGTCACCGAGATCCGTGCGGACGCGGTCGAGCTCGAGGTGGACGACGGCGACACGGTCGAGACCCGGATCCTCGCGAACGACGACGTCTTCGTGATGATCGGCGGTGTCGCGCCGCACGAGACGCTCGAGCGCTCGGGCGTGTCGTTCGACCCGACGCACCGGACGCTGCCGCCGCCGGTCGTCGAGCAGGGCACCGGGTTGCGCCTCGCGCTCGGGACCGGCTTGGCGCTCGCGCTCGTCACGCTCGCCTGGACGCTCGTGCATGCGGACTACTACTTCCTCGAACTCGTCGCACGCCCGACGCACGACAAGCACGACTGGTTGCGCCCGGGTCGCGGCCTCGGGCTCGCGCTCGGGATCGCGTCGGTCACGATGATCGTCGTGAACCTGCTCTACCTGCTGCGCCGCGCGCCGCGCGTCCCGTTCTCGTTCGGTTCGCTGCGCGCGTGGATGACGAGTCACGTCGCGACCGGCATCCTCGCGATGCTGTGCGCACTCGTGCACGGCGCGATGGCACCGGGCGACACGCCGGGGGGGCATGCGTTCTGGGCGCTGGGTATCCTGCTCGTCACCGGTGCGATCGGTCGTTACTTCTACGCCTACGTGCCCCGTGCGGCGAACGGGCGTGAGCTCGAACTCTCCGAGGTACGTCACCGTCTTCGTCGGATCGTCGACGCATGGCCCGAGGGCGACCGCACGTTTCATCGTCGGGCCCAAGACGCGGTCGAAGCGCTCGTCGAGCGTCGCCGATGGCGCGCGACGTTCTTCGGACGACTCGTCGCGTTGCTCGGCGGGCACCGCGATCTTCGCCGACTCGTGACGACGTTGCGGACCGCGGGCCGCGCCGAGGGGATCGCGACGCCGCAGGTCGAGGCGACCGTGCGCCTGGCGCGATCGGCCCATCGCACCGCGGTGATGGTCGCGCACTTCGAGGATCTGCGCGCGCTGCTCGGATCGTGGCGCTACTTCCACCGTTGGGTCGCCGCCGGGATGGTGCTGCTGGTCGTGGTCCACATCGTGCACGCGCTCGTCTACGGCTCGGTGTCGCTCGGAGCGGGGCGGTGAGCGCCTCCCCGGCCGCCCGACGTCGCGCGCTCGGCGTCGCGTGCCTGTCGGTCATCGGCGTGCTCTACGTCGTGCTCGGCGACCTCGACCGGTCGTCACCGGGGCCGATCGCCGCGGTTCACGCCCACGCGGACGGACTCGACGGCGGCGCGGCGTGCGCGGCCTGCCACGGCGGCTGGTCGGGGGACATGGCGAGTGCGTGCCTCGAGTGCCACGAGCCGATCGGCGATCAACTCGCGAACCGCACCGGATTGCACGGTGCGCTCGAGCCGGCGCTCGCGTCCGCGTGCGCCCGGTGCCACAGCGACCACCACGGCGCGTCCTTCGCGCTCGTCAACGACCGCAGCTTCGAGCTCGCCGGGTTCACGGGGAAGAACGGCTTCGACCATGCCGCGATCGGCTTTCCGATGGCGGGCAAGCACCTCGAACTCGCGTGCGTCGAGTGCCACGAGCACGCCGACACGGCCGAGTTGCCCGCCGGCGCGAAACGCTTCCTCGGGGCGAGCCGTGACTGTCGGAGCTGCCACGAAGATCCGCACGGCGGACAGATGGGGCTCGCGTGTGCGACGTGCCATCACCAGGAGTCGTTCACCGAGCGCATACCGGTGGGGCACGAGCGCTTTCTCGCGCTGACCGGCGCGCACGCACGGGTCGCATGCCGCACGTGCCACGAAAACGGTTCGTCGCACGCGCTCGAGCGCTTCGGCCGCGACGACGGCGTGCTCGCGCGGACGTGCGCCGACTGCCACGAATCGCCACACCGCGCCGCACTCGTCGAGGGCGTTGCGGCGTTGGACGGCGTCGCCAGCGGCCTCGCGTGCGCGTCGTGCCACCGGCCCGAGCACACGTCGTGGCACGACGAGCGACTCACGGTGACACCGGAACAACACGCGTGCACCGGCTTCGCGCTCGATGCGCCGCACGACACGGTCAAGTGCGCCGAGTGCCACCGCGGACCGAAGGGCAACTACCGCGCGCGCCACCCGGGCCGCGATCCGTCGGGCTGCGAGGCGTGTCACGCGGACCCGCACGGGGGGCAGTTCCGCGATGCGGCGACCGAGCGCACGTCGTGCATCGCCTGTCACGGTCGCACGGAGTTCACGCCCCACGCGTTCACGCTCGAGCGCCACGCCGCGGCCGGGTTCCCGCTGACGGGCAAGCACCGGGAGGCGCGGTGCGCGTCGTGCCATCGCGAACCCGACGGCGGCGGGCCGCGACGGTTCCGCGGCATCCGCTCCGGCTGCGTCGCGTGCCATGGCGACGCGCATCGCGGGTTCTTCGAGCCGTTCCTCGCGAAGGCCGACGACCTCTCGCCGGCCGTCCGCGACGGCGGCGGGTGCGCGCACTGCCACAACAGCGTGAGTTTCTCCGAGCGTCCGCGTGGATTCGATCACGCGCGCTGGACGGGTTTCGCGCTCGACGGCGCGCACGCCGAGATCGGGTGCGAGGCGTGCCACGGGCGCAGCGACACGCCGGACGCATTCGGGCGGCGCTTCGGGCGTGCGATCGCACCGATCGCCGGGGCGACCGGATGTGCGGCGTGCCACGCCGATCCGCACCGCGGCGCGTTCGACCGAGCCGGCCTTCCGACGTCGGTCGAAGGCCGAACGGACTGTGCGCGTTGCCACACGACCGCGTCGTTCCGGGATTTTCCCCGAGGATTCGACCACGGCGCGTGGACCGGATTCGCGCTCGACGGCGCCCACGCCAAGGCCGGCTGCGCGGCGTGTCACGCGCCGCTCGACGCGCCCGATCCCGTGACGCAGCGGGCGGTTACGTGGGCGAAGGGGACCCGGTGCGCGGACTGCCACGGCGACCCCCATGCGGGGCAGTTCCGCATCGGCGGGGAGACGAGTTGCGAGCGGTGCCACAGCGGGACGACGCGATTTACCGATCTCTCCTTTGATCACGATCGCGATTCGCGGTTCCCGCTCGACGAGGCGCACCGCGGTCTCGCCTGTCGCGCGTGCCACCAGCCGGTGCGCGAGAAGGGCGTGACCTTCGTGCGATACAAGCCGCTCGGCAGGCGCTGCGTGGATTGCCACGGTGGCAATCGCGATCCGTTCCGCAACCAGGGGAAGTGACGCGTGCGACTCGTCGGCCTGCTCCTGCTCTGCGCGCTCGCCTGCTCGTCCGTGACGGTGGCGTCCGCGCAAGACGATCCGTATCGGCGCGTCCGTCTGCGGATCACGTCGGTCGGGCAGGAGCGGACCGTCGTCGTCGACCGTGGTGCGCGTGACAAGGTCGCGGGGGGCGATCTCGTCCACTTCTTCCCGCGCTCGGGTGGCCGCTACGCGGGCGTCGTCGTGCGGGTGGACGAACGGAGCGCGGTCGTCGAGGTCACCGATCCGGGGCTGAAGCCGACGGTCGGCATGCGCGGCGAGGTTCGCATCCCGCGAGCGCGGGCCGAGCGCGTCGTGCGGCCGTCCGAGCCTGACCCGAAGCCCGCCGAGCCCGTCCCCCAGGAGCCGAAACCGGCCGAGCCGTCGGCCGGTGCGAACGCACCCGGTGTCAAGGTCACGTGGGAGAACAAGGACGACGCCTACAAGCCGGGCATGCCGTTGCTCGCGGGCGTGAAACCGCTGCAGCCGGAGGACCGACGGCGGCGGGTCACCGGTCGTATCTACTCGTCGGGCGCGCTGACGCACACCGAGTTCGACGGGTGGGCGAACTCGTTCTTCCGCATCGGCACGGCCCTCGACGTCGACAACGCGTTCGGCTACGGCGGTCGCTTCCAGCTCGACACCGAGATCAACTACAAGAAGGAACAGAACGACAAGAGCGGCCTCGACATCCTCCCGCGGCGCTTGTCGTACGCGCTCGGCGGCACCCGCTTCGACGAGGCGCGGTGGGAGATCGGGCGCTTCCTGCCGGTCGGCATGCCCGAGTTCGGCGTGCTCGACGGCGTCGAGTGGATGCGCCGGGGCGAGCGGTCGTCGTTCGGCGCCGCGATCGGCTTCCTCCCGGAGCCGACCGACGACTTCGAGACGGGCGCCGACTTCCAGGTCTCGGCGTTCTACCAGTGGACGTCCGACGTCCACGAGCAGCTGACGATCACCGCCGGCCTGCAGAAGACGTGGCACCACGGCAAGAGCGACCGGGATCTGATCGTCGCGAAGGTGCGCTCGATCCCGCTCGACGGCTGGGAGATGCGGGCGACGACGTGGATCGACGTCTACTACGGACGCGATCAACTGAAGGACGGCGTCGAACTGACGCAGGCGGTCGCGTCGATCGGACGGCGCTTCGACAACGGCGACGAACTCGACCTCGTCTACACGCGCTACCGGTTCCCCGAGCTGCTGCGCACCGCTTACCTGCCGCCCGACGCGCGCGACATCGATCGCAACCACTACGATCGGCTCGCGCTGGAGGGGTGGTTCGGGCTCGGCGACTCGACGCGGTTCCACGGCAGCCTCAGCGGCTTCAACGACGAGGACGACGCCGGCGGAGCCGCCGAGGCGGGGCTCGAGTTCCTCGACGTGTTCGCCGGCGGCGACCGTTTGGACCTGACCGCATTCGGCACACTCGCCGATTTCGAGAGTGACGCGGGCGGTCGAATCAGCTACGGTCGCATCGGAGCGACGGGGCGGTGGGAGCTCTTCTACGAGTTCTCCAACCGCCATCAGGTCGGCTTCGATGATCGGTTGAACGATCTGGTCCAGCACCGCGTGCGGGCGAGCGGGGGGCTCTCGTTCGGGCGCGGTTGGGACGGGTCGGTCTACCTCGACACCGTCTTCTTCGATCGCGATACGTCGGTGTCGTTCGGGTTCTTCCTGCAGAGGAGCTTCTGACGTGTCCGAGCGCCCCTCGTTTCGCGCCCGCGCGACGCTGCTCGCACTCGTCGCGCCGCTCGTGATCGCCGCGTGCGTGACGCAGGGCGTCCGCAGCAGCGGCCTGCACCGCTGGTGGGCCGGCCTCGGACCGGTGCTGCCACACGAGAATTTTCCCGCCGACTGCAGCCTCTGCCACGTCGGCGACGACTGGGAGACGTTGCGCGACGACTTCGCGTTCGACCACGAGAAAGAGACCGGGGTCGCACTCGAGGGGGCGCACGCGAACGCCCGATGCCTGCGCTGCCACAACGATCGCGGGCCGGTGCGGGTCTTCGCGGCGAAGGGCTGCGCGGGCTGCCACGAGGACGTGCACCAGGGCGCACTCGGTTCCACGTGCACGCGCTGTCACCAGGAGTCGACGTGGCAACCGGTCGGGATGATCGAGATGCACTCGCGGACGCGATTCCCGCTCACCGGCGCCCACGCGCACACGGCGTGCCACCGCTGCCACCCCGGTGGCTGGGTCGGGACGTTCCAGCCGGTCGACAACGAGTGTGTGACCTGTCACCGCGACGATCTGCAGCGAGCCACGAACCCGCCGCACATCAACTTGGGACTCGTCGACCGCTGCGACCGCTGCCACATGCCGACGCGCTGGGACCAGGTGTCGGTCCGCTGACGCGACGAAAAAACGCCGACACCCGCGAGGGGTGCCGGCGTCGTGGTTCTCCGTCGAGACGGCGCTACGAGATCTTGAACGAACTCGTGGACGCGATCGTCAGGCTCGGGAGGGTGATGAACGTCGAGTAGATCGACGTGCCGATCAGCGCCGGGATGTTCGGGATGTTCACCTGCGGCTGGCCCTCACCATTGCCGTCGAGCAGGCTCTGGCTGTTCGAGAAGATCGTGGGGATCAGGTTCTGCGCGGTAATCAGGAACAGCCCGTCCGGCGAAAGGCCGATCGAACCGAACGGAAGCACGATCGGACCGGTGCCGAGCGACAGGGCGCAGATGTACTGGCCGGAGGTCGCCTCGGCGCCCGCCTCGCACGTCAGCGTGACCGTGTTGCCCGGGTTGGGCGCTGCGTTGTCGACGCCGTGCGCGACGATGTAGACGTGGACGTTGCTGACGAAGCCCGCGTCCTCGCTCGACGCGACGACCGTGGTGCCGAGGGTCGACAAGTTCGACTGCGTCAGGAAGCGGTAGACCGGGACCGTATTGCCCCCGATCCGGCCGTTCATCCAGACGCCAGAGTTCGCCGCGTAGACGTTGTTCATCGTCGCGCCGGGACCCGTGTTGCACGCGCCGAGCACGCCGAGCCACTCGCCCTGGCTGCCTTGGATCGTCACCGGCGGGGAGACCGGAATGATCGAGCCCGACGCGACGTCGATCGCCGCAAAGTCCGGTGTCAGCATCGTGCTGGCGCTGAACGCGGGCGCCTTGGCGGTCATCCTGAACACCGCGACCGACTGGCGACCTTGGTTGTTCGGGTCCGGCACCTCGACGCCGACGACGGTGAAGTCGATCGGGGCGGTGCACTGGAGGCCTCGTGTCGACGACGAGTTGAACGTCGTCGTCCGGTTCGCCTCGAGGTCGATCCACGGCTGGTTCTGGGCGGCGGCGGTGCCGACCAGGGTCGCGAGTGCGACGGTCATCAGGCGTTGACGCATCTTCATTACTCTCCCTAAGAAACTCTCGATTCATGTGTGCAGCGAGCGCCGCCGTGGCGCTCATCGACCGCGGCCGGGTCTGCCGGTGTCCCACACTTGTCCAGCCCGGATCGTACGGGAATGTCGGGGGGCGTGTCAACGGGGGTCAGATCGAGACACGGGATACGCAACTCCCGTAAGAAAAGAAATCGGCTCAGCTTCTGCAGGGTGGCGCCGATGTAGGCATCGGGAGAAGCACCGATGGCACCGGTTCAACTCACGTTGCGTTTCATGCTCGCTGCTGCGCTCGCGCTCGTCGCGACCGGGTGCGGGGACTCCGGCAACCGCGTCGACGTCGCGGCCGCGGCCTCGTCGTGCATGAAGTGCCACAACGGATCACTCGAGCACGACTACGCGGGACCCGGCCTCGAGAACCCGCACCCGTTCCCCGGTGCCGACCAGCTGCGCTGCGTGACGTGCCACGGCGGCAACCCGAACGGCACCGACAAGGACTCGAGCCACGTGCCGCCGCCGCCGGAGATCGGTGACCGCAACAACTGGCGCAACAACCGCACGGCCTACTTCAACCGCCTCACGCTGACGGGGCTCGACAAGGTCGCGGACTACACCGCCGGCGGCCGGTCCTACACCGCGCTCGACTACCTGCAGTTCATCAACCCGGGTGACCTCCGCGTCGCGACGCAGGCGCGCGGCTGCGGGCAGTGCCACCTCCCGCACGCGGACAAGGTCGCCGGCAGCACGCTCGCGACGGCGACGGGGATCTTCTCCGGCGCGTTGTACGCTGCGGGTGCCGACAACAAGGTGTCGCAGAACGTCGGGCTCTACGAGAACACCGCGGCCGACATGTCGTTCCGCGCGGTCGTCGATCCGTCGTTCCAGATCGACCCGACGCGCTTCGGGACCGTCGGGGAGCTGATCGAGTTCCCGGTCTACAGCCAGCGCCAAACCGGGCCGAACCAGATCTTCAACAACCCCGCCTACGACTCGGCGAACCTGCCGCAGTATCTCGAGGCGGACAACCGCGTCACGACCGACTCGCCGCTGGCGCACCTCTACCACGAGCAGGTCGCGTTCACGTGCGGCGACTGCCACTTGGGCAGCGCCGGGGCGAACAACCGCTACGGCGACTTCCGCTCGTCGGGCTGCACGGCGTGCCACATGCCGTACAGCCTCGACGGCAAGAGTCGCAGCCGCGACCCGAACGTCAACAAGCTCGAGCCGGTCGACCCCGACGACATCGACCCGCCGGAACTCGCGCACGTCCGCGCGCACCGGATCCGCAGCGTCAAGCGGACGCTGCCGAACAACCAGACGGTCGAAGGCATCGACGACTACACGTGCGCGGGCTGCCACCAGGGCTCCAACCGCACCGTGATGCAGTATTGGGGCATCCGGCTCGATCAGAACCAGGATCTGCGCCGTCGCCACCAGTATCCGGCGCAGCCGGTCGCGTTCCGCAACACGGCGAACGACACGCGCCTGTTCGACCCGGCCGTCGGCAACCGGACGTTCAACGGGCGAAACGCGAACCAGTACATCCTGTTCGAGGACTACGACGGGGACGGCCGCGACGACACGCCGGCCGACGTGCACTACGACGCGGGCATGGGCTGCATCGACTGCCACGGGAGCTACGACCTCCACGGCGGCAACGTGAACGACCCGCGCAGCAACATCGCGAGCCGGATGGAGCACGCGACGTCGATCCAGTGCGTCTCGTGCCACGGCACCGCCGACGGCTACGCGGCGACGGTCCAGGGCGTCGATCTCAACGGCAACCCGGCCGAGGTCGCGGTGGACGACAAGGGCAACCCGCTCGCACACGTCGTCAAGGAGCCGGACGGTCACTTCTACATGACGAGCAAGCTGACCGGCAAGCGGCACTACGTCGTGCAGACGCGTGATACGGTCGTCGACTCCGGCCGCCGAAACCCGTTCACGAACACGCCGATCTACAGCCCGAAGGCGTCGTTCGCGATGGGGCGCGCCGACGGCAACTCGCAGACCGGCATCGGTCCGCAGCAGACGGGTGCGCCGCTGAGCGGCTTCAGCCACGCCGACACGATGACGTGTCAGTCGTGCCACTCCGCATGGACGAACACGTGCATGGGCTGCCACCTCGAGGGTGAATACAACACCGGCAACAACTTCAGCAACATCACGGGTGATCGGATCGTCTTCCGCGAGAAGGAAGCCGACTTCGTCTACCAGTCCCCGGTGCCGTTCCAGCTCGCGGTGGGCGCCGACGGCAAGATTCACCAGACGTGCGCCAACACGAAGATGTTCTTCACGTGGCACGACCGGAACAACACCGAGTCGCAGACGTTCGCGTTCAGCGATCGCAACGGCCAGGGCAACACCGGCCGCTTCCCGTCGCTGTCGCACAACGTGATCATGGCCCACTCGATCCGCGGCAAGGTCACGCCGACCGACGAGGGGCCGCGTTACTGCGCCGCGTGCCACCTGACGAACACCGGCTTGCAGACCTACGGCACGCAGTACAACGCGTTCCGCGCGGCGATGGCGAACGACGACTTCTCGAGCCTCGACTTCAACATGCTGCGCGACCACATCGGCAAGAACCCGGGCAACCACATGGAGTCGCCGATGTGGGTGCACATGGTCGCTGGCCTCGGCAGCGGGCTGTTCCTGTTCGACAAGGACGGCTTCCCGGTCAACCCGCTCGACAACGACAACAACCGCAAGGGCGGAACCGGCACCGCGCCGGCGGCGCAGTTCGACCTGAACAACGTCGTCTACAACCTGGACAAGATCGTCGATGCGACCGGCGCCGAGACCGCGTCGAGCAACCACGCGCTGCGCAACCCGGCGATCGGGCCGGTGATGCGCGACGGCGCGCGGAACCCGCGGCTCGCGGGCCCGCTCGGTGCGCGTCTGATCCGCCGCCTGACCGATCCGACGACCGGCATCGTGCTCAACGCGTGGATCGACGCCGACGGCAACCTGCAGGGCGACGCCGGCAACTACGTCCGCTGACGCGTGACCGCCGGGTCGCGACGCGGTAGAAGGGGGGAATGAACCCCCTCGACCGAGACTTTGCGGCCGTGCGCGAGTGCTTTCCCGGGCTCGCGACCGACTGGGTGACGTTCGACAGCGCGGGCGGATCGCAGATCCTCGGCGCGTGCGTCGACGCGATCGCCGACTACCTCCGCACGACGAACGTGCAGCTCGGCGCGAGCTATGCGCTGTCGGAGGCCGCCGCGGCGCGCGTTGCCGCCGGACGCGCGGCGGCGGCGGATCTGCTCGGCGCCGCCGTCGCCGACGTCGCGCTCGGCGCGTCGTCGACCGAGTTGCTCTCGCGCCTCGCGCTCGCGCTCGGCGGGCCCGGCGCCCACGCGATCCGACCGGGCGACGAGATCATCGTCACCGACGTCGATCACGAGGCGAACATCGGCCCGTGGCGACGCCTCGCGTCGCTCGGCATCACGATTCGGACGTGGCCGGTGTCCACCGAGTCGTGGCGGCTCGAACTCGACGATCTCGCGCCGTTGATGGGCGATCGGACGCGGTTGGTGTGCTTCACCCACGCGTCCAACGTGCTGGGCGCGATCCATCCCGTGACCGACTACGCGTCGTTCATCCACGAGCGCGGGGCGATGCTCTGCGTCGATGGCGTCGCCTTTGCGCCGCACGGGCGGGTCGACGTCGGTGCGTGGGACGTCGATTTTTACGTGACCAGTCTCTACAAGGTGTTCGGACCGCACGTCGCGTCGCTGTTCGTCCGTCGAGACCGGCAGGCGCTGCTCGCGTCGCAGAACCACGAGTTCATCGGTCAGGCGTTTCCCGCGGTGCTCGAGCCGGGCAACGTCAACTACGAGGCGGTCGCGTCGCTCGTCGCGATTCCTGCCTACGTCCGTGGGCTCGACGGGGGATGGGGCGGGATCGTTCAGCGCGAGGCGACGTTGCAGGCGCGGTTCCTCGCCGGGCTCGTCGCGATCCCCGGCGTATCGGTGATCGGTCCGGCCGAACCGGATCGCGAGCGACGCCTCTCGACGGTGAGCTTCGTCGTCGACGGTGTTGCGTCGGACCGGATGCCGCCGCACCTCGAACGCGAGCGGGTCGCGGTCCGCTACGGGCACTTCTACGCGAAGCGCTTGATCGATCGGCTCGGCCTCGACGCGGTGGGCGGCGTCGTTCGCGCGTCGTTCCTCCACTACCACACCGAGGCGGAGGTCGATCGTGCCGTCGCGGCGATCGAGCGGGCGATCGCCGTCGAGCGGGGTCAGTCGACGTCGGCGAGCCGGCCGAACACGAGCGGGTAGCCGTAGCGGAACCACGGCGTGAAGCGGTAGGGGGCGGCTGCGACTTCGCGGTCGAGCGCGTCGCGCGACAGGAAGCGCCAGCCGTCCACCTCGGCCGCATCGGGTTTCACCGGGCCGTCGTATCGGCCGGCGAACACGTGGCACGACTCGTATTCGAGCCCCACCGGCTCGAAACGCGCGTGGTAGCGGAAGACGAACAGATGGTCGAGCCGCTCGATCGCGCCCGCGTCGATGCCGAGTTCTTCCGCGAGGCGGCGCGCGATGGTCTCCTCGAGCGCCTCGTCCTCGACCGGGTGGCTGCAACACGAGTTCGACCAGTGGCCGGGCCACAACGGCTTCGGCGCGGCGCGGCGCTGGACGAGCAGGCGGTCGTCGCGGTCGAACAAGTAGACGGAGAACGCACGGTGCAAGCGTCCGTGGTCGCGATGGCACGTCCACGCATCCTCGAAGCCGACGACGCGGTCGTCGCCGTCGACGAGCAGCAGGCGCGGGGCGTCGCTCATCGCTTCGTCACCGTTGCGCGGATCGCCTTCGCGAGCGGGCCGAGCTTCGCGCCGCGCAGGTTCGTCATCACCGCGACGACGACGCGGGTCTTCGGGTCGATCTGCAGCAGGCACGCGGTGCCGGCCTGGCCGCCGCTGTGTGCGACCAGCGTCTTGCCGATCGAGAAGCCCAAGCCGTAGCGAAGCGGCTTGCCGTCGGTGAGGCGCTGCGCGGTGAACATCTGCTCGCGCGTCTCGTCGCGCACGAGCGTGCCGTCGAGGATCGCGTTCGCGAAGCGGACGAGATCGCCCGCGGTCGAGCGAAAGCCACCGCCCGGGATCTTCATGCTCGTGTCGTGGAGCATCGCCGGAATCACCGGCATCGACTCGCGCAGCGCTTTCGGCGCGCGCTGGTAGCCGCGTGCGCGGTTCGGCACGAGGCGCAGCGTGTGGTCGACGCACGTGTGTTGCATCTTCGCCTTTGCCCACACGTGGCGCGTCATGTAGTCCTCGAACGTGAGCCCGCTCCCGGCTTCCACCGCGAGGCCGAGCAGCGTGTAGCCGTAGGTCGTGTAGCGGAACTTCGTGCCGGGCTCCGCGACGAGCTTGTCGTTCGCGAAGAGGCGCAGCGTCGCCGCGAGCGATCGGTAGTGGCGCGTGCCGGTCGCTTCGCCACGGCGCTTGTAGTGCCGGATGCCGCCGGTGTGGCAGAGGAGCTGGCGGACCTTGATCGGCCACGGCTTCTTCGGCCACCCCTCGATCAGGCCCTCGACTGTCGCGTCGATGTCGAGCTTCCCCTGTTCGACGAGTTGCATCACCGCGACCGCGGTCATCGGCTTGGCGATCGACGCGGTGCGGAATCGCGTGTGGTGCGAGGTGGCGACGTCGTTCTCGACGTCGGCCTTGCCGAAGCCCATCTCGAAGACGAGGCGGCCGTCGAGGCCGATCGCGACCTGCACGCCCGGAATGGCCTGCTCGGTCCGAGCCCGCTCGACGACTTCGGTGATCGCGTCGATCGGGACGAGCGGGCCGATTCCATCCTGCGCCGGCGCGAGGAGGGAGACGAACGCGAGGAGCAACGGCACAATACGGATCACGGGTCGACTCGCCTCCGGACGGAGCTAAGGTTGCGGGATCGCGCCAGGATACCAAACTTCGCGGAACGCCGAGATGACCGACATTCGACCCGATGACCTGATCGAGACGCGCGAGCGGATCGCGTCGATGGTGCACCGGACGCCGAGCCTGCGATCGCAGACGCTCGACGATATCGCCGGTTGCAGGCTCGTCTTCAAGTGCGAGAGCTTCCAGCGCGCCGGTGCGTTCAAGGTGCGCGGCGCCTCGAATGTCGTGAGCCGGCTGGGGCCGGACGAACGCGCCCGGGGCGTCGTGTGTCATTCCAGCGGCAACCACGCCCAGGCGGTCGCGCTCGTCGCGCGGGAGCACGGGATCGCGGCGCACGTCGTGATGCCGGAGACCGCGCCGCGCGTGAAGCAGGAGGCGGCGCGCGCATACGGCGCGACCGTCGTGTTGTGCGAGCCGACGATTGCGGCGCGCCACGCGACCGTCGAGCGGATCATCGCCGAGACCGGCGCGATCGAGATCCCGCCGTACGATCACGACCACACGATCATGGGCCAGGCGACCGTCGGCCTCGAGATCCTGGACGACGCACCCGACGTTGACGCGATCTACGTGCCGGTGAGCGGTGGGGGGCTCGCGGCCGGGATCGCGCTCGCCGCCGCGTGGTTCGCGCCGGACGGGCGGTCGGTGTCGGTCGTCGGTGCCGAACCGTCTGCGGCCGACGATGCGCGGCGCGGCCTCGAAGCGGGACACATTGTCGAGCACCCACCGGGCACCACCGTATGCGACGGCCTTCGCGCACCGCTCTGCGACCGCACGTTCGCGATCCTGCAGCGCCACGTCGACCGGATCGTCGCGGTCGACGACGACGCGATCCTCGCTGCCCGCCGCCTGATCGAGCACCGCCTCAAGGTCGTCTGCGAACCGTCGGGCGCGTGCGCGTTCGCGGCACTCCTCGCCGAACGCGATCGCGTCGCAGGCCAAACGGTCGCGGTCGTCGTATCGGGCGGCAACGCGGACGCATAGCGTCTACGGGGTGCCCGCCGGACGGTGGCTCAGGGCCCGACCTGGACCGTCGCGGTGTTTGAGATCGAGGCGACCCCGGACGGCGCGAGTGCATCGAGGGTGACGAACGCGGTGTGCAGGCGGGTGCCCACGAGAGCGGGGATCACGGGGATCGCGAGTGCTGCGGTGGCACGTCCGTCGAGGCCGATCGAGCCGCGATAGTTCTGGAACACCGCCGGTGCGAGTTCGCTCGTCGAGAGCCAGAGGAGCGCGTCGACGGCGAGCCCGAGCGTGCGCGTGTCGACCGCGATCGGGCCGGTGCCGAACGAGGAACCGAGCTGGTAGCGCTGGCCGGGGTCGGCGGTCGCGTAGAGTTCGAGCGCGACGGTGTCGCCGGGCCGCGTCGTGCCGTGGGTTTCGAGTAGCGTGAGCGAGATCTTCGCGACGAGCGCGTCGCCCCAATAGGGGGTGAACGACGGCGTGTTGAACGTCAGGTCGGGCCCGACCGCGACCGGCAGCGTCGTCTCGTCGGAGCGGGTGTGGCCGCCGACGTAGACGTTGCCGCTCGGGTCGACCGCGACGCTCGTCAGTTCGTCGAAGTTGGCGCCGCCGACCCAGCCGAGGTAGACGAAGTCGGTGCCGGAGGGCCGGAGCATTCCGACGTAGCCGTCGGTGTTGCCGCCGTATGTCGTCTGTGGCCCGACCTTCGCCTGCATCTGCGGCCCGGCGAGCCCGGCGACGTAGGCGGCGCCATTGCGGTCGACCGCGATGCCCGGCGTGAAGCTCCCCGTCCACGGAATGTAGCCGCAGTAGTGCAGCGTGCTGCCGGTCGCGTCGACCTTCGCGACGAACGGCGCCGGCCCGATCGACGACGGGCCGACGAGCAGCGGAAAGGTCGACGGCGTCGACGAGGAACTACCGGTCACGTAGGCGTTGCCCGCCGAATCGACGGCGATCGCTCGCACGGCGTCGGTGCCGTCACCGCCGATGTATCCGCAATACTCGAGCGCGGTGCCGGTCGCGTTGACGCGCGCGACGAACCCGTCGAAGCTCGGCCCGGGCCCATTGAACGTGAGGTCCGGTCCGACCGTGACCGGGAACGTCGATTCGTTCGAGCGCACGGCACCGCACACGTAGGCGCGGCCGAGCGCGTCGACCTGAATGCCGAGCCCCTCTTCGTCGCCGGTCCCGCCGATGTATCCGCAATACTCGAAGTGGGTGCCGCCCGGTGCGATCTTCGCGACGAACGCGTCGTCGCCGTTGGCGGCGAGGCCGGGGCTGTTGAACGTCAGGTCGGGGCCGACGGTGACCGGGAACGTCGACTGATCGGCGTCCGTCCAGCCGGTGAGATACGCGGCGCCTTGAGTGTCGACAGCAATCCCCTTGGGATAGGTCGAACCCGGAAGGGCACCGCAATACACGACGTCGCTACCGTCCGACTTGATCTTCGCGAAGAACGCGGAGCCCGTGAGGCTGGGTGCCGGCCCGCCCTTGTGCGGGAACCCGCTGCCACCACCGATTCCGGCTATATACACGGCACCCTGCGAATCGACCGCGATCGCGTCGCCTTCATCGTGAGCCGGCCCGGAGAGAAAACCGCAGAACACCAACGAGCGCCCGTCCGCGCTCAGCTTCGCGACGAAAACGTCTCCCGCTGGCGTCAAGTTATTGGTCTTCAGTTGCGGGCCGACGCGAAGCGGGAAGTTCATCGTCTCGTCGGAACTGGTCACGCCGGTGACATAGAGGCAGCCGCTGGCATCGACGGTCGATGCGAAGACGAACGCGGTGCGTGACCCGCCGATGTAGCCGCAATACTCGTAGATCATCGGGTCGATGACGAGCGTGGCGTTCGGATCGACCGACCCGGCCGCGAACCCGACACGCGTCCCGTCCGGCCCCGCGTCCCGGAGCGTGAACCGACACCGCACCGCCCGCTTTTCCGCGCCGTCGTTCTGCCACGCGATCGGCGCTTCGTCGACGAGCGTGCCCGCCGGGGTCTCGAGCTCGAGCGCGCCGGCATCGGTGATGCGGGTCTTCGTCGCGCCACGGTAGGCGACCGCGATCACCGACGGGTCGACACCCGGTGCGAGGACGAACGTCTGCTTCAGCCGCCCGTCGCCGGCTTCCCACCGCACGTCGACCCCCGGCCACACGCCGCGATAGACGATCGACCGATAGGTACGGGCCCCGCGAACCCACTCCTCTTCGTCGCCGCGAAACACGCTGACGCTGAAGTCCGTCAGGCCGCCGGCCTCCGCTCGCACGTTCGCGGCGGAGCCGACGAACGACGCGTCGATCGCCCACGGCCGGTCACCCGGGAACAACACGCGAACCCCGCAGTCGGTGAAGAAGTAGGTCCGATCCCGCCCTCGAACGACGAAGCGCGCCGTCTCGGCGAACTGGCCCTCGTTGCGCTCGAAGCACAACTGCCGCGACAAATCACCGGTGATCTGTGCGGTACAGACCGACGCGACGATCGCGACGGCGATCGTGACCGGGAGCAACAGCACTACTCGGTGCATCGTTTCGCGGTCGCCCTTCTGCGTCGCTACGGGATCCAGATCTGGACGCTGCTGGACATGTGGAACGTCGAGCCGCCGACGGTGACGCGCTGGAAGAAGAACTCGGTGCCGCGCAGGGCGGGGACGGCGGGGATCGGGATTCGCACGGTCGCGTCGCCTTGTGCGTCGAGGCGGACGAACGCGAGCAGGAGCATTCGCCCGAGATCCAAGTGCAGCTGCCGGTTGAGCCCGACCGAGGACTTCGCGAGCGTGTCGCTGCCGAGCACGTAGGCCCAGTGGCCCGGCGCGCCGCGGATCGCGAGCACCGCGTCGGTGCCGATCGGCGTCGCCTCGGCGGCGAGGTCGAGCCCGTCGGGCAGCCCCCACGCGGCGAGCATTGCGCCGACGTCGGGGCGGTTCTGGATCTTGCCGTTGCACGGCGTCCCGTAGCTGCGCAGCGACTGGCGCACCTCGTCGATCGTCAGCGTGCGGTCGTCCTGGAAGCGCACGGCGCCGACGAGCTGCGCGACCGCGCCGGTGACGATCGGCGACGCGCTCGACGTGCCGCTGAACGAGCCGGTGTAGCGCTGGCGCGCGTCGTTCGGATTGAAGATGTTGCCGTAGCCGGTCGAGGTCACCTGCGTGCCCCAGCCGTTCGCGGTGATCCGCGCGCCGTGGTTCGAGAAGCCGGCGCGGTTCGTCGTCCCGGCGCTCGTCGCGCCGACCATGATCGCGCCCGAATCGCGGAACGTCAGGTCGAAGCGGCGCTGGAAGCGGTTCGTGTCATCGAGGTCGTTGCCGCCGTTGCCGGCCGCCTCGACGATGTGCACGCCCATCGCGGTTCCGGTGCGGATCACGTCGAAGTTCGATTGGTAGTACTCGGCCGGCACGTAGCCGAGCGACGTGTTGTAGTGCACCTCGAGGAGCACGATGTCGCCGGCGGTGCTCGCGTTGATGCCGGCCGCGATCGCGTTCGCGACGCCGCCGTTGTCCCACGACGACACGCGCAGGCTCGCCGCGTCGCTCAGCCCGGTGACGCCGTAGCCGTTGCGGTCGCCGACCATCTCGCCGCACACCGCGGTGCCGTGGTTGCCGCCGGTGCGGACGGTGCCGATGTGCGCCGATGCGGTCAGCTTGCAGATGTCCTCGTGGTCGTTGATCCACGACTGCTCCATGTCGACGATCTGCACGCCGCGGCCGCGACCGCCGACGACCACGCGCCCGCGCGCCGAGCCGATACCACTCGGCGGGGCGTCCGCGTAGTTCTGCCGACTGCGGAAGTCGGGCGTCGTCGGCGGGATGTCGGTGCCGCCCGGGAGGCGGGGGATCGGCTCGAAGCACGCGACCTCGACCGACGGCCGTTCGCGCAGCGCCGCGATCAGTGCCGCGCCGTTCGCTTCGCTGCGGACGTGCACGCGGAACCACGAGCCGAGGTGGGCGATGCGCTCGCCGGGTCGCGCCGCGTCGTTGGCCCGCGCGTGCCACGCGTCGAGTGACGCGGGCGGAATGTCGATCAGCGGCTCGACCGAAGCTGCGACGTCGAGCAGTGCCGCCACACGGCGCAGGTCGTGGCCGCTGCGCGAGACGAGCCCGTCCGCGGTCCAGACCGGCCGTGCGGCATCGACGAGCTTGAGCTGGATGCGGTCGGCGTAGTGCTCGGCAACGGGCGCCTGTGCGGCGAGCGGTGCAGCGAGCAGGATCAGGAGGACTGGCAGGCGGGGGTGCATCGTCGGGTCCCTTCGTGGCCCCGATGATACCAGGGAATCGAGTCAGCGGCCGAGGAGGTGGCGCAGGCACGCCTCCAGCGACGGGTGGCGGAACGTGAACCCCGCGTCGCGGAGGGCCCTTGGCGTGACGCGGCAGCCGGCGAGCAGCATCTCGTTCGCCATGTCGCCGAACGCCGCCCGTGCGACGGCGGCCGGCAGCGGCAGGATCGACGGTCGTTTCAGCACGCGGGCGAGGGTGCTCGCGAACACGAGATTCGTCACCGGCTCCGGCGCGACGACGTTGACCGGTCCGTGCAGCGCGTCGTCGAAGAGGGCGCGGTGGATCGCGCCGACCGCGTCGTCGACGCCGACCCAACTCATCACCTGGCGGCCCGATCCGATCCGGCCGCCGCCGCCGAAGCGAAACGCCGGCAGCATCGTTCCGAGTGCGCCGCCCCGCGGAGAGAGCACGACGCCGAACCGAAGCATCGCCGTGCGTGCGACGTCGGTGGCGTGCGACGCGGTCTCCTCCCACGCGCGCGTGACGTCGGCGAGGAAGCCGTGACCATGGGGCGCGGACTCGTCCACGGGGCGGTCGCCGCAATCGCCGTAGTAGCCGATCGCCGACGCGCAGACGAAGGTGGCCGGTCGATCGCTCGCCTCGCGCATCGCGTCGACGAGCGTCGCGGTGCCGTCGACGCGGCTGTCGAGGATGCGCCGGCGGTGGGCATCGGTCCAGCGCTTCGCGACCGACGCACCGGCGAGGTGCACGACCGCGTCGGCGCCGTCGAGCACGGACGCGTCGATCGAACGGGCGGCGGGGTCCCAGCGGAACTCGTCCGGCGCGGTCGGCTCGCGGCGCACGAGGCGGCGCACCGTGTGGCCGCCGGTCGTCAAGAACGCGCAGAGCGCTTCCCCGATGAGTCCGCTCGCGCCGCTCACGACGATCGTGCGCGGGCCGAGTGCATCGACCGCCGCGTGCGCGGCGAGGTCGGCACCGGTCGTGTCGTGCCGGTAGCGGAATACGCGTTCGAGCGTCCGTTCGACCGAGCCGCTCGCAAACGGCGCCGCGATGCGCGGCAACGCCCAGTCGATCGTGTCGACGAGCTCCGCACGTCGATCGTCGATCCCCCGGAACGCGTGTGTGTGCGTCCACGACGCGAACGGCCCCTCGACCTGCACGTCGGTGAAGCGCTCGTTCTCGCGGTAGTCGCGGTGCTCGGCGACCCAGCGTCGGGTGATCGGGCCGATCCCGACACGCAGCACGGTGCGATCGCCGTCGCGGATGCCGCCCGTGCGCTCGACGACGTCGACCCGCTCCCACGGCGGCGAGAGCCGCTCGAACGCGCCCGGTCGCTCGTGCCAGCGAAACAGCGCGTCGACCGGCACGTCGACGCGCAGCGTCCGGGTGAACGTGCCGCTCACTCGGCTGCGGACTGCATCTCCCGGGGCGTCAGGCAGCCGCAGAAGTTTCGGTCGCCCCAGGCGTTGTCGATCTTGCCGACCGGCGGCCAGAACTTGTGCTCGCGCGTCCACGGCGCCGGGTAGGCCGCGCGCTCGCGCGCATACGGACGGGTCCACTCGCTCGCGGTGACGTCGGCCGCGGTGTGCGGCGCGTTCACGACGACGTTGTCGTCGCGATCGGCCTCGCCGCGTTCGATCTCGGCGATCTCGGCGCGGATCGAGATCAGCGCGTCGCAGAAGCGGTCGAGCTCCTCTTTCGACTCGCTCTCGGTCGGCTCGATCATCAACGTGCCCGGGACCGGGAAGCTCACGGTCGGGGCATGGAAGCCGTAGTCCATCAGGCGCTTCGCGATGTGCTCGACCTTGACGCCGGCGCGCTCGGCGAGGTCACGCGTGTCGAGGATGAACTCGTGCGCGTTGTAGCCGCCGATGCCGCGATAGAGGATCGGGTAGTGGTCTTCGAGGCGCTTGGCCATGTAGTTCGCGTTCAGGATCGCGATCTCGGTCGCGCGCTTGAGGCCGTCGCTGCCCATCATCGCGATGTAGGCGTAGCTGATCGGCAGAATCAACGCGCTGCCCCACGGCGCGGCCGACACCGGGCCGACCGCGTCCTCGCCGCCGGTCGTGACGAGCGGGTGGCCCGGCAGGAACGGGCGGAGCTGCTCCGCGACGCCGATCGGTCCGACGCCCGGGCCGCCGCCGCCGTGCGGGATGCAGAACGTCTTGTGCAGGTTCAGGTGGCAGACGTCGGCGCCGTAGTCGCCCGGTCGACAGAGGCCGACCTGCGCGTTCATGTTCGCGCCGTCGAGGTAGACCTGCCCGCCGCAGTCGTGGATGATCTCGCACACCTCGCGGATCGAGTCCTCGAACACGCCGTGCGTCGACGGATAGGTCACCATCAGCGCCGCGAGGCGGTCGCGGTGCTCCTCGGCCTTCGCGCGCAGGTCGTTCACGTCGATGTTGCCGTGGCGGTCGGTCCCGACGACGACGATGCGCATGCCGACCATCGCCGCACTCGCCGGGTTCGTGCCGTGCGCCGATTCCGGGATGATGCACACGTCACGGTGGGCTTCGTCGCGTGCGCGGTGATACGCGCGGATCACGAGCAGCCCCGCATACTCACCCTGCGCGCCGGCGTTCGGCTGCAGGCTCACCGCGGCGAAGCCGGTGATCTCGGCGAGCCACGCTTCCAGCTGCTCGAACAGTTCGCGGTAGCCGCGCGACTGCTCGAGCGGTGCGAACGGGTGCATCCGCGCGAAGCCGGGCCAGGTGATCGGCATCAGCTCGGCGGTCGCGTTCAGCTTCATCGTGCAGGAGCCGAGCGGGATCATGCTCGTGGTGAGCGACAGATCCTTGGCCTGCAGACGGTGCAGGTAGCGAAGCATCTCCGTCTCGGAGCGGTAGCGGTGGAAGCGGTCGTCGGCGAGGATCGCATCGCTGCGCATCCGCGATGCGGGCAGCGTCGGCTCGGTGTCGGCCGAGAGCTGCTCCGCCGAGAAGTCCGGCGTGCGGCCCGGGGTGAAGACCGCGAAGAGCGCGTCCAGCTCTCGCGCGCCGGTGCACTCGTCGACGGCGATCAGGATCGTCTGCCCGTCGTCACCGACCGTGCGCACGTTGATCCGTGCTTCGGTCGCCGTGGCGAGTATCGCATCGGTCCGAGCACCGGTGCGCACGCGGATCGTGTCGAAGTAGGGCTCGTCGACGACGTCGAAGCCGAGCGTCCGAAGCCCGCGTGCGAGCACGGCTGCGGCGAGGTGGATCCGCATCGCGATCCGACGGAGTCCGTCCGGTCCGTGGTAGACCGCATACATGCCGGCCATGATCGCGAGGAGCACCTGCGCGGTGCAGATGTTGCTCGTCGCCTTCTCGCGGCGGATGTGCTGCTCGCGCGTGCTCAGCGCGAGTCGGTAGGCGTCGTTGCCGTGGCGATCCTTGGACACGCCGACGATGCGTCCGGGGAGCTTGCGCCGGTAGGCGTCGCGGGTCGCGAAGAACGCCGCGTGGGGGCCGCCGTAGCCGAGCGGCACGCCGAAGCGCTGCGAGTTGCCGACGACGACGTCGGCGCCGAATGCGGCCGGCGGCTCGAGAACGACGAGGCTCATCAGGTCGGCGGCGACGATCAGCAGCGCGTTGGCGTCGTGCGCGCGATCGGCGAGTTCCCGGTAGTCGACGATCGCGCCGTCGGTCGTCGGGTATTGCACGACCACCGCGAACACGTGCGGGCCGACCTCGAACGCGTCGCGGTCCTGCACGATCACGTCGATGCCGAGGGGCTCGGTGCGCGTGCGGATCAGCGCGATCGTCTGCGGGTGGCAGTCGCGCGCGACGAGCACCGTGTTCGCGTCGCTGCGCTTCGGCCGCACCTCGTACGCCATCGACACCGCTTCCGCGGCGGCGGTCGCTTCATCGAGGAGCGACGCGTTCGCGATCTCGAGCCCGGTCAGGTCGACGACCATCTGCTGGTAGTTGAGCAGCGCCTCGAGCCGTCCCTGTGCGATCTCCGACTGGTAGGGGGTGTATTGCGTATACCAGCCCGGGTTCTCGAGCACGTTGCGCTGGATGACCGGCGGCGTGATCGTGTCGCTGTAGCCGAGGCCGAGGTAGGAGCGGAAGATCCGGTTCTTCGACGCCATCGTCGCGAGCGATTCGAGCACCGCGTGCTCGCTGCGTGCGGGGCCGACGCACAGGGGCTTGTTCATCCGGATCCCGGCCGGCACGACCTTGTCGATCAGCGTGTCGAGCGACGGTTCGCCGAGCGTGTCGAGCATCGACGCGACCGCGTCGGGGCGCGGTCCGTTGTGGCGGTCGGCGAAGGTGTCGGGGTGCGAGAGGCCCGCGCGGGTATCGTCGGAGCGCATCGTGTCTGTCATGGCTGCTCGGGGAAAGGCGTTCAGTTTTCAAGCGGCCGCGTGCGGTCCGCGGCGAGCGCAACGGTAATACAGGCGCCTACCGTTTTCAGCCCCGGGGCGGCCCGGAACGAGAACGGGCGGCCCGCAGCGGGCCGCCCGTCGGTTTGCGCGGTTCGTCGGCCGGGTTACGGCACGATCACGAACTTCTTGGACGGCGAGAGCCGGAGGTCGGCGAGGCTCTTCTGGACCGCGCCCTGGAAGTAGACGGACTGGCCGGCGAGGCCCGCGAGCGGCGGCACCGGGACGACGGTCGTGTACTTGCCGTCGCTCGATGCGATGCCGCCGGTGGTGAGCCAGAACAGCAGGCCCGGGGCGAACGTCAGTTCGAGCTGCCCCTGCACGCCCGGGATCGTCACCGGCGTCGAGAGCACCGAGGTCGAGCCGGCGATCACGCCGACCTGGCCGCTGCCCACGCCGTGGCGGACGTAGATCGAGAACGGGTTGCCGACCTGCGGCGGACCCGACGGGCCGTAGACGACCGGCAGCGTGCGGTCGGCGCGGTAGATCTCCGGCACCGTGACCGACGGGCGCGCGTAGTAGAACGAGAAGCCGTCGGCGCTCTGCTGGCCGTTGTGGTCCCAGCCGGTCGTGTTCAGGTTCGTCAGCGGCACCGGCGTACCGAACGGCGTCGGCGCACCCGGCGTGCCGCGGTCCGGCCGCGTCGCGATCCAGTGGTCACTCGAACCCGCACCGCCGCCGGTGCGCGTCGACGCGAAGATCAGCGTCAGGCCGTCGCCCGAGATCGCGGGGGAGTGGTCGATCGACGAGGAGTCGACCTCGGTGACGATCGCCGGCGTGCTCCACGCCGACGACGTGTTCGGCCGGAACGCGCGGTAGATCGACGCGCCGCCGTTGCTGCCTGTGCGGCTCGACGTGAAGTAGATCTCGAGGCCGTCGGCGGTCAGCGTCGGGTCGTCCTCGGTGCCGGTCGAGTTCAACTCGGTGACGATCGTCGGCGTCCCCCAACCGGTGATGCCGTTGTTCGACACGTAGAGGTTGTTCGTGCCGGCGCCGACCGAGAGATACATCTCCTTGCCGTCGTCGCGCACGTCGATGTAGTTCTCGCTCGCGGTCGTGTTGACGGCGGTGACGTTCGTCGGGCCGGTCCACGGCTGGTCGATCGCGGTGCGGGTCATCGTCCAGACGTCGCGGCCGCCGACGCCGCCCGTACGGCTCGCCGTCCAGTAGATCGTGAGGCCGTCGCCGGTCAGCGTCGGCGAGTAGGCCGAGCCGATCGAGAACTCGTTGTCCACGACGGCGGGCGGGTCGAACTGTGCGAGGGCGGGCGCGCCGATCAGGCACAACGCCGCAAGGGTCATCAGACGCATGCTACTCTCCTTGATCCCGGACGGGGCGGACCCCGGGCGAGCGCCCGGATCGGCCACCCCGCCGACCGCGGCATTGTAGCGGAGATCGCCGCCGGAGCGATGCAAGCGGTTTGCGAGATTGCTCGATCGGCCGGGGAGTGCCATCCTTCAGGAGCAAACGAACCGACCCGACGGAGGATCTGACCGGTGAGTAACCCGTTCTCGATGGCTGGCAAGAAGGGCGTCGTCCTCGGCGTCGCGAACAAGCGGAGTATCGGCTGGGGCATCGCCGAGGCGCTCGCGGGCGCCGGGGCCCAACTCGGCTTCTCCTACCAGGGCGACAAGATCAAGGACAAGATCACGCCGCTGGTCGGCTCGTTGGACGGCGCGTTCATGCTGCCGCTCGACGTGACCGACGACGCGCAGGTGGACGCGTTCTTCGACGGCGTCAAGGAGCGGTGGGACGGCATCGATTTCGTCGTCCACTCGATCGCGTTCGCGAAGTCCGACGACCTGAACCAGGACTTCGTGCGCACGTCGCGCGAGGGCTTCGCGCTCGCCCACGACATCAGCGCCTACTCGCTGACGCGCGTCTGCCAGGCGGCGACGCCGATGATGAAGCCGGGCGGCAGCGTGCTGACCGTCAGCTACCTCGGCGGCGAGCGCGTCGTGCAGGGCTACAACGTGATGGGCGTCGCGAAGGCCGCGCTCGAGATGAGCGTGCGCTACCTCGCCAACGACCTCGGCCCGAGCGGCATCCGCGTCAACGCGGTGAGCGCCGGTCCGGTCAACACGCTCGCCGCGCGCGGCATCTCGGGCTTCACCGACATCCTGCAACACGTCGCCGAGAAGGCGCCGCTCCGCCGCAACGTCACGCTGGACCAGATCGGCGGCGCCGGCGCATTCCTGCTCTCCGACGCCGCCGCCGGCATCACCGGCGAGGTCGTCCACGTCGACAGCGGGTATCACATCCTCGGGATGTGATACCGCGCGCGGCGTGCCGTTTCGCTACGGCACGATCGCGGTCGAGACGGTGTTCGTGCACTCGAGCGGGTTCACCGTCAGGCCGGCGTGGTAGATCGTCGTGCCGACGAGCGGTGCGAGGTTCGGCACGAAGAACTGGCCGATGCACGTGCCGTTGGCGGCGACGACGCCCGCGTAGTTCGTGAACAGCGGGTTGCCCTGGACCGACAGCGTGAACAGCGGGTCGACGTCCAGGTTGATCGAGCAGTTCGGGCCGACCGGGATCGTCGTCGTGTTGCCGAGCGACGCGGCCATCAGGTAGGTGGAGCCTGCGTTGCCGAACTCCCCGCGGATCGTGCCCGTGTTGCCGATCGACACCTGCGGCGTGAGCGCCCGCATCGAGAAGCCGTTGACGATCTCGAAGCGCGTCTTCGGAAGACTCGTCGTGCACGGGCACGCGTTGGACGTCGTCGCGTTGTAGCTGCCCGGGCCGTTGGCGCCCACGCGGGAGCCTCCGGGCGGGTTCTCGGCGCGCTTGAACAGCGTCTGGGAACTGCCACCGACGTAGCGGATCTCGATCAGCAGGTTGCTCGAGCCGTCGTGGGCCATCGGGGCGTCGAGCCCGAAGTCGACCCAGGTGTCGTACTGGTAGGCCCACTGAAAGGTGGGGCGGTTCATCACGGTCGTGTAGGTCGACCCGAGGTTCGTCACGAGGTTCGACGTCACCGTCGCGAGCGTCGTCAGCGCCATCCGCACCTGGAAGCTCGAGTAGGTGCCCGGGTGCGAGGACGAGAAGCCTCCGTGCGCCGCCAACGCCATGTCGACGATCGTGAACGGCGTGTTCGGGAAGCACGACGCGGGCAACAGGTACTGGAAGCGCCACTCGGTGTAGTTGCCCATCGGCCAGGTGTTGTTGCTGGCGCTCGTGGCGGGGTTCAGATCCGGGCACCCGACGTAGGTCTGGGCGCCGAGGCTCGTCGTGGCGATCAATGCGATCGCCGCGACGAGGGCGGTTCGACGATTGCTCATCCCTGGGTTCCTCTTCGGTTCGTGATGACTACGGCACGATCGCGGTTGCGACCGTGTTGGTGCACTGCAGCGGGTTCACCGTCAGCCCGGCGTGGTAGATCGTCGTGCCGACCAGCGGCGCGAGATTCGGAACGAAGAACTGGCCGACGCACGTGCCGTTGGCGGCGACGAGGCCCACGTAGTTCGTGAACAGCGGGTTGCCCTGGACCGACAGCTTGAAGAGCGGGCCGACGTCGAGGTTGATCGAGCAGTTCGGTCCGACGGGGATCTTGGTCGTGTTGCCGAGCGATGCCGCCATCAGGTAGGTCGCGCCGGGCGTCGCGAACTCGCCGCGGATCGCGCCGCTGTTGCCGAGCGACACGCTCGGCGTGAGCGCGCGCATCACGAAGCCCTGGGTGATCGTGAACCGCGTCTTCGGGAGGCTCGTCGAGAACGGGCCGTTCGTCGCGGTCGTCGCGTTGTAGGAGCCCGCGCCCTTCGCCATCACACGCCAGCCGCCGGGCGGGTTCTCGGCGTGCTTGATCAGGCTCGCGGTGTTGCCGCCGGTGTATCGGATCTCGATCAGCAGGTTGCTCGCACCGTCGTGCATCATCGGCGCGTCGAGGCCGAAGTCCACCCACGTGTCCTTCTGGTAGGCCCACCGGAACGACGGGCGGTTCATCACGGTCGTGTAGGTCGAGCCGAGGTTGGTCACGAGGTTCGTCGTCACCGTGGCGAGCGTCGTGAGCGACATGCGAATCTGGAAGCTCGAGTAGGTGCCGGGGTTGGAGGAGGTCCAGTTGCCGTGCTGTGACATCGCCATGTCGAAGATGCTGAACGGCGTGTTCGGGAAGCACGAAGCGGGGAGCAGGTATTGGTACCGCCACTCCGTGTCGGCGCCCATCGGCCAGGTGTTGTTGCTCGCGCTCGCGGCGGGGTTCAGATCGGGGCAGGCGATGTAGTTCTGCGCGGTCGCGGTGGTGGCAATCGCCAGGAGTGCGGCGGCGACGGCGGTACGGATCTGCATGAGACTATCTCCAACGTTCGCGGACCCCTTGGTCCGCACTTGCGGTTCATTCACCTCGCCCATCTTACCATGGGCACTGGGCGCGCAAACCCCGAACGAGAAACGGCGACGCCCGCGTGCGCGGAACGTCGCCGTTGTGTAAAGCCGCTGTGCGAGATTCGTTACGGGACGATTTCGGTCGTCACCGTGTTCGTGCAGCAGAGCGGGTTCAGCGTGACCGACGCGTGCGACAGGCAGACGCCGATCAGGCCGCGCAGCGCCGGCACGCCGAACTTGCCGGCGTAGGTGCCGTTGGCGGCGACCGTTCCGGCGTAACCGCTGAACAGCGGGTTGCCGGTGACCGACAGGAAGAAGAGCACGTCCGGGTTCAGGCAGATGCTGCAGCTACCGAGCGAGAGCTGCGTCGTGTGTCCGAGCGCGGTCGCGATCTGGTACGGCGCGCCGGGCGACGCGTTGACGACCTGCACGGCGCCGCTGTTGCCGATCGACACCTGCGGCGTAAGCGCGAGCATCACGCACGTGCGGTCGATCGTGAAGCGGGTCTTCGGGAGACCGCTGCCGGACGGGCCGAAGGTGGCGGTGGACGCGTTGTACGAGCCGACGCCCTTCGCAAGCACGCGCGCGCCACCCGGGGGGTTCTCGGCCCGCATCGGCAGGTTGGCGGTGCTGCCGCCGGTGTAGCGGATCTCGATCAGCACGTCGCTCGTGCCGTCATAGCCGAATGCGCAGTCCAGGCCGAAGTCCGTCCACGTATCCGGCGCGTAGGCCCACGTGAAGTTCGGGCGCTGCATGACCGTCACCGGGCAGTTGCCGAGGTTTCGGTCGAGGTTCGTCGACAGCGTCGCCACCGTGGTCAGCGTCATCCGGACCTGCCAGCGTTGGTAGGTGCCCGGGTGCGATGACGAGAAACCGCCGTGCTGGGCGAACGCCATGTCGGTGATCTTGAACGGCGCGGCCGGGAAGCACGCGGCGGGAAGCAGGTACTGATACCGCCACTCGACGTCTTGAGCCATCGGCCAAGCATTGTTGGTCGCGCTCGCGCCTGCGTTCGTGTCCGGCCAGCCGATGAACTGCGCGGACGTCGGCACGCTGACGGCGACCAGCGCCGCGATGCCGAGGAGACCATTACGGACTCGCATGATTCGCTCCATATCCCAACTGTGCGTTGTCGGACGGGACGGAGCGCTGCTAGTGTCGCTTCCTACCTCCCCGTCCATGCGGACGGAGTGTAGCAGGAACTCCGCTACTTGTAGTACGGATTCGTCCCCGACGCGTGATCGGTCGTGTCGAGGATCTCGGTGACCTCGGGGACTTTCGTGCGGATCGCCCGTTCGACGCCCTCGCGGAGCGTCACGCTCGCCATCCCGCATCCCTGGCAACCGCCACCCAGCTGCAGGAAGACGCGCGTCCCCTGCACGTCCAGCAGCCGAATCACGCCGCCGTGCGACGCGACCGCCGGGTTGATCTCGGCGTCGAGCACTTCCTTTACACGACGCCGGATGTCGTCCTCGTCGACGTCTCGTTCTGCGACGCGCGCGTCGGCGTCCGGATGATCGGCGTAGAACTGCGTGACCGCGTCCTCGGCGGCGGGGAGTACGTCGGTCCACGCGCGGCCCGCGGCTTTCGACACGATCAGCACGTTCTCTTTCGCGAGCACCGAGTGCACGCCGTCTACTGCGAACAGGCGTTCGACGAGCGGCCAGCCGGCCGCGTCGGCGACGTCGGTGAAGTAGACCGAGCCGCCCGGGGACACCGCGCGGTCGAGCGTGAGCTTCGCGATCTCCGCGTCGGCGGCCGGGGGCGTGACGTCGATCGTCACCGTCGGTGCATCGCTCCGTGCGCCGGTCGGAGCATCGTCATTGCGTTTGAACAGGCCCATGGTGGCCTCCTGGATCGTTCACGAGTCGCCGCTCGACGCGAGTGCTTCGAGCAGGCGCATGCGGTTTTCCATCTCCTTGAGCGGCATCAGGTCGCCTTTCTTCGATGCGACCTCGATCCCGGCGCGATATACGTCGATCGCGTCGTCGTAGCGTGCGAGTTTCTCGAGTGCCTTGCCGCGGCCGAGGTAGACCGCGCTGTTCGTCTTCTGTGCTTCGGCCGCACGGGCGAACGTGCGTTCCGCGTCGTCCCACAGGTCGAGGTGGCCGAGTGCGGTGCCGAGGCCGAACAGGGCGACCGGGTCCTCCGCGTCGATCTCGAGCACCTGCTCGAACATCGCGCGCTTGCGCTCGGCGTCGGCACGGCGCGCCTCGGCGCGTTCGCGGGCGACGTCCTCGGCCGGACGGTCGCCGCCGCCGTCGCGGGCGGCGGTCTTCTCCGCGGCCTGCGCGGCGTGCGCTTCGGCGGTGGCCTTGTCGCCGAGCTTCATGTAGTAGAGGCTCAGGTTCGTGTGCACGATCGGTTCGGCGGGCGCGACCTCCTCGAGGCGCTTGAAGATCGTGATCGCCTCCTCGAAGCGGCCGGAACGCCCGAGGATCACGCCGATCGCCTCGTAGGCATCCGCGAATGCCGGGTCGAGCTCGAGTGCCGCGGCGAGTTCCCCGAGTGCCGCGTCCTCGTCGCCGTCGGCGAACACGCGGATCGCGCGATCGTAGTGTGCGGCGACCTGCGCGTCGCGGTCGGCGGTGCGGTGAAACGGCAGCAGCACGACCTCGGCTTCGATCGGATCGCCGGCCGATTCCAGCCTCAGGCGTTCGCCCGGCGTGCGATGCGCGCGGTCGAGGTAGGCGAACGCGATCGGCGCATCCACGACCGGCGAGAACGTGCGCGACACGAACTGTCCGATCGCCTTCGCGTTCGAATCGCCCGCGAGGCGGACGTCGGCGCCGACCGGCGGCAGCGCGTCGGGGTCACCGCGGGTCACGCGCAGGCCCCGGAGCGCGTAGGGGAGCGACCCGTAGGTGCGCACCCGCGCGATCACCTCCTGGCCGATGTAGCAGCCCTTCGTGTAGCTGACGAGCTGCTGCTCGAGGCCGGTCTCCGGCAGCAAGCGCTCCCGGCCGGGCGTGTCGACGCCGATGCGCACGATGCCCGCTTCGATCCGCAGGATGTCGAGCACGGCGTCGAGTGGTTCGGCGCGCGGCTGGACGAACCCGAGCGCGCCGGCGGCGCCGCCGAGTCGCTTCTCGAACGCCGCGAGCGGGGCGTCGGCCCGCGGCACCGCGACGACGAACCCGACGTCGCCGGTGAGGCTCTTCGCGATCGCGAACGACCCGGCGGGCGCGTCGCAGTCGTCGAGCGAGGCGATCGTGTGCAACGGCACGTCGTCCCACGTGCCGCCGACCGCATCGGCGAGTGCGTCGGTGGCGAGCGGGCCTTGAAGCGCGAACAACGCGTAGTCGGACGTCCGGTCGTCGAACGCGACGACGTCGGCGAAGAGGTATTCTTCGAGTGCCGCCCGGAGCGCGTCGAGTGCGTCGGGTTCCGCGACGAGCCAGAAGCTCGCGGCGCCGTCGACATCGTCGGGAAGGCGGTGCAGCGTCGCGATCTGCACGAGATGGCCGGTGCGGGTGACGCGGGCGGTCGCGTTGCCGCGGCCGGGCTCGAGCCCCTCGACGTCGTTCGTCAGCTGGGCGTGCAGGAAGCGGGCCGCATCGGCGCCGGTGACGGCGAGCACACCGAGTCCGATCGGTGCGAACAGGCCGGTGCGGCGCGCCGCGCGCGCGACGTCGAGCACCGCGGGGTCGGGCGTCATCGCGTGGGACTCGCTACAGCGAGAAACTCTCGCCGCAGCCGCAGGTGTTCGACGCGTGCGGGTTCTGGAACACGAAGCCCCGCCCCGACAGGCCGCCCTGATGGTCCAGCGTGACGCCGCTCAGGTAGATCGTGCTCTTCTTGTCGAGGAAGACCTCGAACTCGCCGTAGTCGACGACGGTGTCGCCGTCGCGTCGTTCGGTGAAGTCGAGCGCGTAGCTGAGCCCCGAGCACCCGCCGCCCTTGATGCCGAGCCGCAGTCCGATGCCCGGCTTGCCCTCGGCCTCGATCAGGCGTCGGACTTCGGCTTTCGCCGAGTCGGTCAGGAGGACGAGCTTCGGTGGGGAGGCGTCTTTGGTATCGTTGGCGTTGGACATCGTTGGCCCCTCGGGAACGTGATCGGTGAATGCAAGTGTAGCGCAGCCCTCGGTCGTCGTCGACGGGGGGGAGCTCGACCGCGCGCGGCGACTCGCTGCGCAACTGGGCCTCGAATTGGCCGCCGATGCGGCGCACGGGCGGCGCCTGCGCTTGGTCGTCGGGGCCGACCGGCTCTCGCTCGCGCTTCCCGACGGGCCGGCGGTGACGGTCGACTTTCTCGGTGGGCCGGTCGCGCGACGCGGGCGGGGCGCGCGGGACGAAGCGCTCGGGCAGGCGATCGGCGTCGGCCGCGGCGTCCGGACGGTCGTCGACGCGACGGCCGGGCTGGGGCGCGACGCGTTCCTCCTCGCGACGCTCGGGTGTGACGTGCGTGCGGTCGAGCGGAATCCGATCGTCGCGGCGCTCCTCGCCGACGGGGTTGCCCGCGCGGCGCGTCACCCGGCTGTCGCGGCCACGGTCGCGCGCATCGCGCTCGTCGAGGGCGATGCGGTCGCGGAACTCGCGACCGTTGCAGGGGCGGGCGGTGTGGATGCGGTCTACCTCGACCCGATGTTCCCCGAGCGCGGCAAGGCGTCGCTGGCGAAGAAGGACGCCCAGGCGTTGCAGGCGATCGTCGGCGATGCGGGCGACATCGAACCGTTGTTCGCAGCGGCCCGCACGGCCGCGAACAAGCGCGTCGTCGTCAAGCGCCCGCGCACCGCACCACCGATTGCCGAGTCCGTGTCGTTTTCGCGCGTCGGGCGCAGTGTGCGCTTCGACGTCTACCTGGTACCCTGAGGGGAAGCCTCGATGAATCTCGAGTTCCACGGCGCCGTTCGCACCGTCACCGGTTCCCAGCACCTGCTCACGATCGGTGACCGCCGAATCCTGCTCGACTGCGGGCTCTACCAGGGCTCGCGCAAGCGCGCGTTCGAGCGCAACCGAGAGCTCCCCTTCGATCCGGCGTCGATCGATGCGATGGTCCTGTCGCACGCGCACATGGATCACGCGGGCAATATCCCGAACCTCGTCAAGAACGGTTTCGACGGGGACATCGTCTGCACCTACGCGACGCGCGACCTCTGCACGATCATGTTGCGCGACAGCGCGAAGATCCAGAGCTACGACGTCGAGTACATCAACCGCAAGCGCGCGAAGCACGACCTGCCGCCGATCGGCCCGATCTACACGGAGGCCGAGGCGATCGCGAGTCTGCGCCAGTTCGTCGGGATCGGCTACGATCGGCGCTACCGCCTGCTCGACGGCATCGACGTCACGCTGATCGACGCCGGGCACATCCTCGGGTCCGCGATCGTGATCCTCGACGTCGACGACGGCGGCGAGCGCAAGCGCGTCGTGTTCAGCGGCGACATCGGCCGACCGGATCGCCCGATCCTCCGCGACCCGCGCACCGTCGATCGCGCCGACGTGCTGATCATCGAGAGCACCTACGGCAACCGCACCCACGAGGAGGGCGACGCGGTCAGCGCCCGCCTCTGCGAGATCGTCAACGACACCGTCGCCCGCGGCGGCAACGTGATCATCCCGGCGTTCGCGGTCGGCCGAACGCAGGAGATCGTCTACCGGCTCCACCGCCTCGTCGACGAAGGCAGGATCTCCGACGAACTGCGGGTCTTCTGCGACAGTCCGCTCGCGATCGACGCGACCGGGATCTACCGACTGCATCCCGAGGCATACGACGAGGATCTCGAGCGCTTCATGGACGGCGACGACCGCCACGACGACCCGTTCGGCTTCGACATGATGCGCTACACGCGCACGACCGAGCAGTCCAAGGCGCTCAACCACCTCCGCGAGCCCGCGGTGATCATCAGCGCCAGCGGCATGTGCGAGGCCGGCCGCGTGCTGCACCACCTGAAGAACAACGTCGAGGACGAGGCGAGCACGATCCTGATCGTCGGCTGGCAAGCGCCGCACACCCTCGGCCGCCGCCTCGTCGAGAAGTCCAAGAAGCTCAGCATCCTCGGCGGCAAGTATGCGCTGCGCGCCCGCGTCGAGACGATCAACGGCTTCAGCGCCCACGCCGACCGCCCCGAACTCCTCGCGTGGGCGGGTGCGCTGGAGGCCCCGCCGTCCGCGACGTTCATCGTCCACGGCGAAGAAGACGCGTCCGAGTCCTTCGCCGAAGCCCTCGAGCGCGAACTCGACTTCCCCCGCGTCATCGTCCCCGAACTCGGGGAGCGCTACACGGCCTGAGTCGCTTGTTATCCGGGAAGTGGCGATTCTTGCGTCGAATCTCGGCGGTGGCCGTTCAGGGATCGCAAAGGGAGATCGCGATGCTCCGAGCTCTGTCACTCCTCGTCGTCCTCACCGCCCCGATCGGCCTCGAGGCGCAGCGCACGCTCCTCGTCCCGTCGCAGCACGGCACGATCATGGGCGCGATGGCCGCGGCCGGAAACGGCGACACGATCCTCGTCGCACCGGGGCTCTACCGCGAAGCGATCGACTTCGGTGGCAAGGCGGTGCATCTCCGGAGCCAGAGCGGCGGCGCGATGACGACGCTCGTGCCACCGGCGTCTTTCACCGTCCCGGTCGTGTGGTTTCAGAGCGGCGAGGGGCCCGCGTCGATCGTCGAGGGCTTCACGATCACCCAAGGCCGGCCGGGCATCCAGGTCGTGAACGCCTCCCCGACGATCGTCGACTGCCGGATCATCGACAACCGCGGGCTCGAGTGGGTCACGTGCGGTCAACTCGGCGGGCGCTCCTACCGATCCGAGGGCGGCGGCATTCACCTCGTCGGTTCGCGGAGCCGGATCGTCGGCTGTGTGATCCGGAAGAACCGAACGTCCGCGAACCTGTCGGTGTGCCAGGGGCCGACCATCGGCGGGCTGGCCCGTGGCGGCGGCATCTACTCGGACTCGCAGAACGTCGTGGTCGAGCGCTGCACGATCACCGGCAACAAGGCCGACGGCAACGCGGACCCGTTGGGGCAGGGGCGCGCCGAGGGTGGCGGGGTCTACCGCACCACGGTCGTCAACTCGGCGGTGATCGGCAACGCCGCGGTCACCGGCATGACCGGCAACGGTGGGACCTGCGCGGGCGGCGGCACCTTCGACAGTATCGTGATCCACTCGATCGTCGCGACGAACATCGTCGACTACGACGAGTTCACCGCCGGAGTCGCCGGCGGCCAGGCGGTGAACTCGATCATCCGATTGAACCGACCGCCCTCGTTTCAAGTGTCGAACAATAGCGCCACCTACTGCAACGTCGAGTTCGGCGCGCAGGGCGTGGGCAACTTCGTCGGCGATCCGAAGACGATCGACGGGACGTTCCACCTCGCGCCCGACTCCCCGTGCCGCGACGCCGGCACGACGACCCTCCCCGGAATCCCGGCGACCGACTTCGAGGGCGACCCGCGCGTCGTCGGCGCCGCGCCGGACGTCGGCATCGACGAATACTACGCGCGTCTCGACGTCAACGGCGTCCCCAGGCCCGGCGGCGAGATCGCGGTCGACGTCCACGGCGACCCCGGCCAGCAGACGTTCCTCGCGTTCGCCGCGGCGCGCTTGCCGGCGCCGATCGCGATTCCCGGCTTGCTCGGGACGCTCGAACTCGATCCCGTGGCGATCGCGTTCGTGCCGCTGGGCTCGATGACCCCGTCCGGGTCGATCCGGTTCGCCTACCGCTTCGCACCGACGTTCCCGCTCGGGCCGATCCACCTCCAGGCCGCGGTCGGCAACCAGATCAGCCGTGCGACCACGCTGAACGTGCGGTGACTTGACGCTACTTCTTTCGGCGCCATGCCGATCCGCGTCTCGAACATCGACCTGCCGCCCGACCACGCCGATGGTGCCGCCGAGGATGTGGCGCTGCGGACGCTCCGCTTGCGACCCGAGCAGGCGCGCGCGGTCACCGTGCGGCGCCGATCGGTCGACGCCCGGCGCGGCCGTCCGCTCCGTCTGATCTACCAGGTCGACGTCGACCCGAGCGGCGACCCGGCCGACGCACTCGGTCGCGTCCGCCGCGGCAAGGCGAGCGCGCGGTGGGTGGACGAGCCCGGCCGCGAGCCGCCGCTGCCCGGCGACGAAGCGCTCCGCGGAACGGTCGCGATCGTCGGTGCCGGGCCGTGCGGCCTGTTCGCCGCGTATCGGCTCGCGCAGCGCGGCTTCCGTCCGCTCGTGATCGAGCGCGGCAAGCCGACCGAACGGCGGATGAAGGACCTGCGGGGCTTCCGCCTCTTCGGCGAGCTCGACCCGCAGTCGAATCTGCTCTTCGGCGAGGGCGGCGCCGGGATGTTCTCCGACGGCAAGCTCACGACGCGCAACCGCAGCCCGTTCATCGACGAGGTGCTGCGGATCCTGCACGAGGCCGGAGCCCCGGAGAGCATCCTCGTCGAAGCCCGGCCCCACGTCGGCTCGAACTTCCTGCCGAAGGTGCTCCGCCGGATGCGCCGCACGATCGAGGCGATGGGCGGGTGTTACCGCTTCGACACCGAGGTCGTCGACGTCGCGCGCGACGCGGGCGGTCGCATCGCCGCGCTCGTGCTGCGCGACGCCGACGGCCACGACGAACGCGTCGCGACCGGCGCGGTCGTCCTCGCGGCCGGCGGCAGCGCGCGCGAGCTGTTCGTCCGGCTCGATGCAGCCGGCATCGCACTCGAGGCGCGGCCGACGCTGATGGGCGTGCGCGTCGAGCACCCGCAGGCGCTGATCGACGTCAATCAGTACGGTGCACCGAGCGACGCGCACACCCGCCTCGGAAGCGCCGAGTATTTCCTCACGCTGAAACCCGACCCGGCGATGCCGCGCCCGGTCCACTCGTTCTGCATGTGCCCCGGCGGCGAGGTGATCGCGATCGCGAGCGAGACCGGCGGCGTGTCGGCCAACGGGATGTCGAACTACTCGCGCAAGAGCGGGTTTGCGAACAGCGCGATGATCGCGCCGCTCGAGGTCGACGACTACGCGGCCCACGGCATCGCGCCCGGTCCGCTCGCCGGCATCGCGTTCCAGCGGCAACTCGAGCGCACGGTGTTCGACGCGGGCGGTGGCGACTACTCGCTCCCGGCACAGCGCCTCGACGACTTCTTCCACGGCCGCCCGTCGACGGCGCTCGGCGCCGGACCGAAGGTCACCCGCAAGCGCATCGCCCCGGTGCACGCGCTCTTGCCGGCGCCGATCGCGCAGTCGGTGCGCGCGTCGCTCGCTGCCGCGGATCGCCGGATCCCCGGCTTCCTGTCGCCGGACGCGACCGTCTACGGCGTCGAGGTCCGGACCTCCAGCCCGGTGCGGATCGTCCGGGGCGCCGACGGCCAGAGCGTGAATACGCCCGATCTCTACCCGTCGGGCGAGGGGGCCGGCTACGCCGGCGGCATCATGAGCGCGGCCCTCGACGGCATCGAGCAGGCCGATCGCGTGATCCGGCGCTTCGCCCCGGCCTGAGATTCGCGCCCGAAGCGGCCGGAAAGCCGTAGCCGCGGGGTCTATCCTTCCGATAGAGCCGACCGGGAGGCCCGATGTTCGCAGCCGCGCGCAACTTCTTCGATATCTACGCCCACAACGTCGTCCGCACCGCCGTCGCGGTGCCGCGGGTCCGCCTCGCCGACCCCGAGGCGAATGCACGCGAGATCGGACGACTGTTCACCGAGGCGAGCCGCGACGGGGCAGCGGTCGTCGTCTTCCCCGAACTCGCGCTGTCGGGCTACTCGATCGACGACCTGCATCAGCAGGACGCGGTGCTGCAAGCGACGCTGCGCGGTCTTCGTGCGCTCGTCGAGGTGACCGCGACGAACCCCGGGCTGCTCGTCGTCGGTGCCGGGCTTCGGTTCACGAACCGGCTGCTGAACTGCGCCGTCGTGATCGCCAACGGCCGGGTGCTCGGCATCGCGCCGAAGTCGTATCTGCCGAACTACCGCGAGTTCTACGAGAAGCGCCAGTTCGCGGCGGCGCGCGACGTCCTCGAGCCGTTCGTGCGACTCCTCGGCGACGACGTGCCGGTCGGCGCCGACCTCGTGTTCCGGTGCGACGAGAACCCCGACTTCGCGGTGCACGCCGAGGTGTGCGAGGACGTGTGGACGCCGATTCCCCCGTCGACCTACGCCGCGCTCGGCGGCGCCACCGTGCTGTGCAACCTGAGCGCGTCGAACATCACGATCGCGAAGGCCGGCTACCGCCACCAACTCGCCGGCCACCAGTCGGCGAAGACGTTCGCCGCATATCTCTACTCCGCGGCCGGCGTCGGCGAGTCGACGAACGACGTCGCGTGGGATGGCCACGGCATCATCTACGAGAACGGCGAGCTGCTCGCGGAGTCCGAGCGGTTCCAGGACGCGAGCAAACTGATCAGCGCCGACGTCGACCTCGATCGGCTCGTGCAGGAGCGCAGCCGCTTCACGAGCTTCGTCGACTCGGCGACCGACCACGCCGACCGCGTTGCGGGGCTTCGCGAGATCGCGTTCTCGTTCGAGCCGGCGCGCGAGCCGGTCGCGTTGCGCCGGTCGATCGGCCGCCACCCGTACGTGCCGTCCGATCCGGCCACCCGCGACGAGCGCTGCGAGGAAGCCTACCGGCTGCAGGTGAGTGCGCTCGTGCAGCGCCTGCGCGCGTCGGGGATCGCGAAGCTCGTGATCGGCGTCTCGGGCGGGCTCGACTCGACGCAGGCGCTCTTGGTCGCGTGCCGCGCGATGGACGAACTGAAGCTGCCGCGCACGAACATCCTCGCCTACACGATGCCCGGCTACGCGACGTCCGACGCGACGAAGTCGAACGCGTGGGCGCTGATGAAGGCGCTCGAGGTGCACGCCGAGGAGATCGACATCCGTCCGTCGTGCGAGCAGATGTTCAAGGACATCGGCCACCCGTTCGCCGACGGCGAGCCGGTGCACGACGTGACGTTCGAGAACGTGCAGGCCGGCGAGCGCACGAGCCACTTGTTCCGGCTCGCGAACCACCACGGCGCGCTCGTGCTCGGCACCGGCGACCTGAGCGAACTCGCGCTGGGGTGGTGCACCTACGGCGTCGGCGACCACATGTCGCATTACAACGTGAACGCGTCGGTGCCGAAGACGCTGATCCGCTATCTGATCGAGTGGGAGTCGGCGCACGCCGAGCGCAAGCCCGAGACGCGCGACGTCCTGCGCCGAATCGTCGACACCGAGATCAGCCCCGAACTCGTTCCCGGCGACGACGACGGGGGCGAGCCGGCGCAGCGCACCGAGGCGATCATCGGCCCGTACGACCTCCACGACTTCAGCCTCTACTACATCACGCGCCGCGGCTACCGGCCGGCGAAGGTCGCGTTCCTCGCGATCCACGCGTGGACCGCGTCGATCCCGGCGGAGGCGGGGCGGCACTACACGCGCGACGAGATCCTCGCGTGGTTGCGCGTCTTCCTCGACCGCTTCTTCCGCACGAGCCAGTTCAAGCGCACGTGTGCGCCGAACGGGCCGAAGGTCGGCTCCGGTGGCTCGCTGTCGCCGCGGGGCGACTGGCGCGCACCGTCCGACAACGTCGCGACCCCGTGGCTCGACGAACTCGACGCGGTCGCGGAGTGGATCGCGCGCACCGCGGACGACGACGCCTAGACACGCGCCGGCTCGGTCAGACCGCGTCCCGTCGAAGCGCGTGCGACAGGCAGTGGGGCCCGCCGCGCGCGCGCGTCAGTTCGTTCGCCGGGATCACGATGCACGTGCGCGTCGGAGCATCGAGGTCGAGCGTCGCGTCGCCGTCGAGCAGCGACTCGGCGCCGATCACCGCATAGCCGGCGCGGTCGAGCGCGTCGATCGTCCGGACGTTGCGCTCGTAGAGCGTGACGACCCCCGGGGCGAGCGCGAGCGTGTTCGCGCCGTCGGTCCACTGTTCGCGTTGCTGGTCGACCAGGTCGTCGCCGCCACAGACGATCGGATCGAACGCGAGGCCGTGCCGCGCGAGCGTTGTGAGCAGATCGTCCTCGAGGTGTCGGTAGACCAGGTCGGCTGCGTGCAGATCGACCTCGTAGACCGTCGCGCGGTCGGAGCCGTGCCCGGTCGGCAGGATGACCGGCGCGTGCACGAGGCACTGGTCGCGATCGGTCGGCGTGATCACCGTGTCGAGGTGCATGTAGGCGCGGCGCGCGGGCAACTCGACGACGACGAGCCAGCGCGGACCGCCGTCGCGGCGCTTCAGCGCGCGGGCGACTTCGCGGATCCCGGCGCTGTTCGTCCGTGCCGAGTAGCCGATCGCGACGACGTCCGGCGCGAGCACGAGGACGTCGCCGCCTTCGACCCATGGATCGAGCAGCCCGACCGACATCGGGCGGTCGCGCGACGGATCGGCGACGTCACACAGCACGTCGACGGACGCGAACCGCGGATGATGCCGGTAGATCGTCCGGGTCAACAGCGCCTCGCGCGCCCGCGCCTCGGTCGCCATCGCCGACACGAGCACCGTGTCGCCGATCACGACCTGCGGGTCGCGCTGAAAGCACCAGTTCGGCGCCGGCGGCAACAGGAACACCGAGTCGCTCGCACTGCGCACCGCCGGCCGGCGCACGCCCTCGACGACCCGCCTCGCGAGCGTTCGGGCGTCGGCCTCGTCGAGGATCGCGCGCAACTCGTCTTCCGGGTCGAGCGCGGCGAGCAGCTCGGCGCGCGCCTCCGGCAACGCGAGCGATTCGGCCAGCAGGTCGAGTGCTTCGACGACCTCGATGCCGAGTCGCTCGAGCACTTGCCGGAAGCGGGCGTGCTCCTCGCGCGCTTGCGCGCCGAAGACGATGTCGTCGAAGAGCAACTCCTCCATCATCGACGGGATCATCTGGTCGACCTCCCCGCCCGGCTCGTGGACGAGGACGGTGCGGAGTCGGCCGGTGTCGTTGCGAACGTCGAGCATGGGCCTCCGGGGCATTGCGGTTTCGGTTCTCCGCATCATCGCGTCTCGCCCCGACCACGTCGAGTACCACCTCGCGGAGCGAGCCGGAGGTGAAGACAACAACGCGGCAGCAGATACGTCCGACACGCCCGCGCATCTGGGACGCCATCATCCGTCCGCTGGTTTCCGGTTGCGCCGCTCTTCGCCCGTGGTGGGCCTGGAGTAGCTGACGGATCGCACAGAAAATCCGTGAGCCGATATCCTCGCGTCTTGGCGCAGAAACGCGACGCTCTTCGCGCACGAATGCATCCGTGAAGCGATATCGTCGTGTTTCGCGACGATATCGCCCAACGGATGCACTGCTGCCGGCCGAGAGTAGCCGCGGCGGGTAGTGGTCCCTGTCCTCGCTTCGGAACAGGCGTCCCGTCGCTCGCACGGCGTTGCGCGTGCTGCACGTTGACGCGAACGACGCTCGACGCCCTGCGGCGCGCCAGCCCGATGCCCAACAGAGCCCCGCTCGATCCGTGGAGCGCACGGGCCGCCTGGCACGACGCCAGGCCCCTTCAGGGGGCGGATCGCGCAGCGATCCCGGGGGTGAAGACAACACGCGGCAGCAGAGACGTCCGACATGCCCGCGCATCCGGACGCCACCATCCCCACGACCGGCAACCCCGCGCATCGTACACCCACCCGATGCCGCACGACGCGTCCGACTCCTCCAGCCCGTCGACCGTACCTCCAAGGTTGACGAACCGCCGGCTCGACCCGATACCTTCCCGCATGTTCGCCTACTGGACCCACGACCTCGACCCGTTCATCATCGAGTTCTGGGAGGGCTTCGGCCTCCGCTGGTACGGGCTCTCCTACGTGCTCGGCATCCTCGCGGTCTACTGGTTCCTGAACCGCTGGGCCCGCGCGAAGCGGGTGCCGCTGTGGCCGGGCGAGGCGTCCGACCTGCTCCTCTACGCCGGCCTCGGCATGGTGCTCGGCGGCCGCATCGGCTACTCGGTGCTCTACGCCGGCGAGGCGCTCGCGCGCGATCCGCTCTACGTCTTCCGCATCTGGGAGGGCGGGATGGCGAGCCACGGCGGGATCGTCGGCATCGGCGTCGGGACGGCGCTGTTCGCGTGGAAGCGAAAGCGGAACTACCTCGTCCTCGGCGACCAGCTCTGCGCCCTGGGTCCGCTCGGCGTCGCGATGACCCGCGTCGCGAACTTCATCAACGGCGAGCTGTGGGGCAAGGTGACCGACGTGCCGTGGGCGGTGATCTTCCCGGCCGCGCGACTGGCCGACGGCTCGAATCCGCCACGCCACCCGAGCCAGCTCTACGCTGCGGTGCTCGAGGGGCTGCTCTTGTTCGCGATCCTCGCGCCGATCCACAAGCGCCACCGCCGACCGGGCCTGACGATGGCTCTGTTCTTCGCGCTCTACGGCGTCGGCCGATTCGTCGGCGAGTTCTGGCGCGAGCCGGACGTCGGCCAGCCGGTCTACTTCGGCTGGATGAGCAAAGGGCAGGCGTTCACGATCCCGATGTTCGTGATCGGCGTCGTCGCGATCGCGGTGATCGCCCGTCGCCCGGCGCAGCCCGACCGTTACGTCCCGCCGCCGCCGCCACCGGCCGCGGACTGACGCGGCCAAAAAATAAGGCCTCGCCCAACGAGGGCGAGGCCTGACCCGGTTTCGGCCCCGAGGCGTGTGGGCCTCGAGACCTCTATTCGCGGCACGGCCGACGAGCGGCGCTCCACGAGGATGATGGGAGAGACAGGTGCGGTGCCTCACCCTCTCCATGTCGCTTCGCGCCGGTTGTTGACGAAGAAACCGAGAAAAAAGAAGCGCGCTCGGTCCGCCTACCGCGGCGCGGCCTGCTCCGCGAGCGCGTCGAACCCGCGCCAGAGCGCCTCGCAGCGCGTCCGGATCGCCTCCGGGAGGGCGCTGCCGGTGTCGATCGAGTCGATCGAACGGAGCGGCGCGAGCGGGGTCGCGCGGCGATATCGAAGGACCCATGCCCGGATCGTCGCGCCGGCGGTGCCCTTCTCGAGCCGTTCGCGCCAGGCCGCGAGATCGGCTTCGAGCCACGCGACCGCCTGCGTCCACAGCGCGCTACGGCGGTCCGGGCCGAAGTCGTCGGGCAGCGTTCCGCGGCCGGCTGCCGCGAGCGCCGCAGCGCACGCCGCGTTGTAGCGGTTCCCCGGTCGGGCCGCGAGCGCCGGTGCCGCCGCGAATGCCGCGCCCGCCAGGTGCGCCTGGTCGGCGTAGCGGCCGCGGCGGAACGCGAGGTCCGCGAGCGTCATCAGGTCCGCCGGGGGGGCCTCCGCGTCGCCGGCGAGCACCGCGTCCAGGCTCGACTCGAGTTGCACGAGGCGTTCCGCCTTCCGCACCCAGGACTCGCTGGGATAGGACCAGCCCGGCTGGGCGCTGCCGAGTTCGTGTCCGCGTCGAAACGCCGCGAGCGCCTGCGTGTAGGCCTTCATCGCGAAGTGGGCGTGCCCGAGGTTGCAGTGCGCGGTCGCGAGGGTCGGGTCGAGTTCGATCGCCTTGTTCAGCGCCGCGATTCCGCCGCGCGTGTCGCGAGCGCGCATCCGCGCGGTCCCGAGGTTGTAGTGGTTGCGTGCGTTCATCGGGTCGAGCCGGACCGCCCGCAGGTGCGCCTTCGCCGAGTCCGCCGGCCGTCCGACGCGGTCGAGGATGCGGCCGAGGCTCTGGTGGGTGAGCGCCTCGTCGGGGGCCAGCGTGACCGCGCGTCGTGCGACCGGCAGCGCCTCCTCCGCCTGCTTCGCGTCGCACAGCGCGTTTGCCAGCGCGACGACCGTGCGCCAGTTGTCCGGCTCCTTCTCGACCGCGGCGCGGTAGCGGTCGAGGGCCGTGGCCTCGTCGCCGCCGATCCGGCTCGCATCGCCGAGCAGCGCGATCGCCTCGGCGCAGTCCGGGTCGATCTCGAGCGCCCGTCGGGCGGCGGCCGTCGCCTTGTCGGATCGGCCGGCGTCGCGTTCGAGGCGCGCGATGTCGACCCACACGTCGAGTTGTTTCGGGTCGAGCAGGACGAGCTTGTTCAGTGTGGCCAGCGCTGCGGGGACGTCCCCGCACTCGCGCTGTGCGATCGCGAGGTTGCGCAGCCCGTCCGGCTGACGCGGGTGCGCCGCGACGAGGCGCTCGTAGATCGCGCGGGCATCGCGCTTGCGACCGACGCGCCCGTAGGCGATGCCGAGGTTGTGCATCGCGGGGCGGTAGTCGGGCGCGCGTTCGATGACGGACTCGAACGTGCGGATCGCCTCTTCGATGTCGCCGCGCGCGTAGAGCAGGCGGCCGCAGAGCTGCATCGTCACCGGCAGCGGGTCGCCGTCGGCGATCCACGACTCGATGCGGGCGAACGCCGCGTCCGGGTCGATGACCGACTCGGCGAGCGCGGCCCAGTAGCGCGCGGTCGGGTCGTCCGGCGCTTCGCGGTCGAGCGCCGCGATCACGTCGCGCGACAACGCGGGTCGCGGCGAGTGCGCGAGCGCGTGTGCGAGGCCGCATAGATACAGCAGCCGGCGCCGCTCGGCGAACAGGTTGCAGCGGATCATCGCTTCCAGCGCGCGCTCGAACGCCGCCGCGTCCCCGGTGGCATGGCCCACGGCGAGTGCGCGAGCGCCGCGGGTGAACCACGTGCGTGCGTCGCCGGGCGGGAGGTCGCCGGGCGGCTCCAGCGTTGCGACCGACCCCCCGTAAGCGAGGCGGAAGCGCGCGACGTCGAGTCCCGTCGCGACGTCGGGGTCGCCGGGGGCGATCGCGAGCGCCTCGAGGAAGATGCGCTCCGCCTCGGCCGCGCGCCGCTCGTGGAGCAGCAGGTAACCGCGTTGGAGCCGCGCTTCGAGTTGCTTCGCGTCCAGCACCTCCTGCGCGATCGCGTGGTCACGTCGGATGCCCGGCCAGGCGGCCGCGCCGTATCCGATCAACCCGGTCAACGCGAGTGCGAGCGCGCCGGCTGCGGCCTTCGCCGGTTCGCGCGCGATCCAGCGCCCGAGTCGGCGCACCGGGCCGGCCGCGCGGGCTCGGATCGGTCGGCGTTCGCGGATGCGTCGCAGTTCGTCGGCGAGGTCGAGCGCGGTGTCGTATCGGCGGTCGCGCGGCTTCTCGAGCGCGGTCGCGATGACGATCGACAGCTCGCGGGGGAGCGCGCGGTTGTGGCGGCGCGGGTCGGCCGGCGGGTCGTTGGCGATGCGCTGGTAGAGGCGCGCGCGCGTCGGCGCGTCGAACGGTCGCCGGCCGGTCATCGCCTCGTAGAGCGCGGTGCCGAGCGAGTAGACGTCGGTGCGTCGGTCGAGGCGTTGCGGGTCGTCGGCGAGTTGTTCGGGCGACATGTAGTGGGGCGTGCCGAAGACGTCGCCGGTCACGGTGAGCGGGACGTCGTCGTCGCCGTCGACGTCTCGCGCGAGGCCGAAGTCGACGACGACCGGATCGCCCGTCTCGGTGACGATCACGTTGCCGGGTTTGACGTCGCGATGGACGATGCCGAGTTCGTGCGCGGCGTGGAGTGCACGGGCGATGCGCTCGAAGAACGCGAGCAGCCGGTCGATCGCGTCCCGCGTCGCGGGGGGCGGTTCGGCGGCGATTCGCTTCGCGAGCGTGTCGCCCTCGACGAAGCGCATCGCGAGGTACGCGATCCCGTCGGCCACGCCGCTCTCGTAGACCGTCGCGACGTCGGGGTGATCGAGGCGCGCGGCCAATTCCGCCTCGCGCTTGAAGCGGCGCAGACCATCGGGGTTCGCGACCGCGATGCCGCGCAGCACTTTCAGCGCGACGGATCGCCGCAGTCGACGGTCCTCGGCGAGGTAGACCTCGCCCTGGCCACCCCGGCCCAGTTCGCGCACGATCCGGTAATGGCCGATCGCGTCGGGTGCGCGCGGTGCCTCGAACGGCGCGTCCGGCGGGGCGTCCACGGTCGTGCGCCCTTCGTCGATGCGGTCGGTGAGGCTCGCGTATTCGCGTGCGATCGCCGTCTCGAACCCCGGGAAGTCGCGTTGATACGCGACGACCGGTCTCACTCGGCCTTTCGCCTGGTCGGCGAGGAAACGCTCGAGGAACGTCGCGAGCACGGCGGCGGTGCTGGGGTCGGGCGAGCGGCTCATGACCGGATGATACAATGCGCCGCTGTGACCAGTCCCGTCGAACCCCCGTCCGATCCGCCGTTGGCCGACCCGGCCCCGCCGACGACGTTGCACGCCAACCGCGCCGTGCGGGGCGACGCCGCGAGCCTCGAGTGGATCGTGAAGCGATTCACGCCGCTGCTGATCGCGCAGGGCGAGTATCGGCTGCCGACGGTCGTGCGCGCGACGTTCGACGTCGACGACCTCGTCAACGAGACGTGGGCGATCGCGCTGCCGAAGCTCGGGCAGGTGCCGCTCGACGGCGTGCGCGTGACGCCGCGCTTGTTGCGCTTCCTGAGCGCGACCCTGCTCAACGTCGTCAACAACGTCGCGCGCAAGCACGCACGGACCGAGGCGCGGCGGCTCCGGGACGCCGGCGGCGGCAGCGAGACCGCCCGGCTCGATCGGATGCCGTCGGACCGAACGGGGGTCGTGAGTGCCGTCGTCCGTGACGAGCGCCGGAGCGCGGTCTACCGCGCGATCGAGTCACTCGACGCGGGCGATCGCGACGTCATCCTCGTGCGCGCGATCGAGCAGCACCCGAACGCGACGGCCGCGATGCTGCTCGGCCTGGATCCGCAGGCGACGGCGACGCGGTATCACCGCGCGCTCAAGCGCCTGCGGAACAAGTTGCCCGACTCGGTCTTCGGCGAACTCTGACTACGCGGAGCCGGTGGCCGGGGCGACGATGCCCTCGAGGCGATCCGGTGCGCCCTGCAGCGCGGTGCAGATCGTGTAGTGGGCGAGCCCGCGCAGGCCGCCGAGTTCCTCGCCGCCGCCGGCTCGGCCCGGGCCGCCGTGGACGAGTTGTGGCATCGCGCTTCCGTGTCCGGTCGACTCGCCCGCGGCCGCCTCGCTCATGACCATCAGTCGGCCGTGCCACGGAGCGAGTGCGAACGTCAGGGTGTTCGCGGTCGCGTCGTCCTCGGTGTAGATGCTCGTGACGAGGCTGCCGCCGCCGCGGCGCACGAGCGCGCACGCGTGGTCGAGGTCGCGGTAGCCCATCACCGTCGACACCGGACCGAACGCTTCGATCGAGTGGACCGCGGTCGCAGCGTCGGGGTCGGTGCAGTGGAGCAGGATCGGCTCGAGGAACGCGCCGGTATCGGCGGAGCCGCCCTCGAAGTCGCTGCGGTTCGGGTCGCCGTGCACGATCGTCGCTTCGGCCGCGAGCTTTGCGACGTTCGCCCGCGCCTGGTCGCGCGCGTCGAGGTCGACGAGTGGCCCCATGCGGACACCGTCGACGGCCGGGTCGCCGACGGCGACCTTCGCGAGGCGTCCCTTGAGCGCATCGACGATCGCCTCTTCGCGACCGGCGGGGACGAGCACGCGGCGGATCGCCGTGCACTTCTGCCCGGCCTTGACCGTCATCTCCTTGGCGACCTCTTTGACGAACAGGTCGAACGTCGGCGTGCCCGGCTCGACGTCGGGGGCGAGCAGCGCGCTGTTGATGCTGTCGGCCTCGGCGTTGATGCGGACCGCGTTCTCGACCAGGCCGGCGTGCGTCTTGATCGTGTTCGCGGTGTCGGCCGAGCCGGTGAAGCTCAGCACGTCCTGGCACGTCATGTGGTCGAGCATGTCGCCCGCGGAGCCGCACACGAGCTGCAGCGCCCCGGCCGGGAGGACGTTCGCGTCGTGCAGGACCTCGACCATCCGATGCGCGAGCCAGCACGTGTTCGTCGCCGGCTTGACGAGCGCCGGCATGCCGGCGAGCAGCGACTGGCTCAGTTTCTCGAGCATGCCCCACGACGGGAAGTTGTAGGCGTTGATCTGAACCGCGACGCCCTCGAGCGGAACGATCACGTGGCGGCCGCCGAACGTCCCCTCCTTCGAGAGGCGCGTCGGTCCGTCGTCGGTGCGGAACGTCGCGGCCGGCAGCTTCTTCGCGAGGCTCGCGTAGGCGAACAGGTTGCCGATGCCACCCTCGATGTCGATCCAACCGTCGACCTTCGTCGCGCCGTAGGTCGCGGCGATCTCGTAGAACGACGGCAGATGCTCGCCGAGCGTCTTGCCGATCGTCTTCAGCAGGGCCGCGCGTTCGGCGAACGTCATCGCGCGCAGCGCGGGCCCGCCTTCGGTGCGGCCGTATTCGAGGATGCGTGCGAAGTCGAGTCCGCCGGTCGAGCACTGGGCGATCGGCTCGCCGGTGACGGCGTGGGTGAGCGTGCGATGGGGGGCGTCGCCGGCGTGCCAGCCGCCGAGCACGTAGTTGTCGAGCGTGCGCATCTTCGGGAATCTCCGGGGAGGGGGACCGCGTTTCGGTTCCCATAGCCCACGCGCCCGCGCTTGACAACGCCCCGTGCGTCCCGGAGGGTGGCACGCACAGTCTCGAACCGACAAGACCAGAGAGGAATCGACCGATGCGATGGATCGCGATCGCCGCGCTCGTGGCGCTGATTGGCTGCACCGCGGAGCCGGCCGACACCGGCGGCGGAGGCGGCAAGACGGCGCCCAAGAGCGGCGAAACAAAGAACGGCGAAACGAAGAGTGGCGCGCCGAAGGCCGACGCGCCTGCCGCGAAGGGGCGGCTGACGCTCGTCTACTACAACATGCCCGGCTGACCGTTCTGTGCTCAGCGCGTGACCATGGTCAATGGTCTCAAGGAGCACTACGGTGATCGCATCGACTTCGCGATCAAGCAGCACAACGAGGGCGACTCGCCCGCCGAGATCAAGAAGTACTTCCCCGGCGAGCGCCACGGCATGGTGATCGTCGACGGGGCCGGCAACGCGGTGTGGACCGAAGCCGGGCACAAGCAGCAGCGTGCGACCGTCGTCGCCGCGATCGAAAAGGCGACCGGGTAGCGCGCGCTACCCGACGGCGTTCGGCTCGCGGGCGACGAACCGCCCGCGGCCGATCGTCCCGACGAACGCGCCGTCGCGCACCGCGACTTCGCCGCGCACCGTCACGACGTCGGCGCCGCCGACGATCTCGAACCCCTCGAACGGGTTGTAGTCGACGTTCATCTCCTGCTCCGAAGCGGTGATCGTGCGCCGTCGAGCGGGATCCCACACGACGAGGTCGGCGTCGCTGCCGACCTGGATCGAGCCCTTGCGCGGGAACAGTCCGAAGCGCTTGGCGGGCTGCGTGCTCGCGACGTCGACGAAGCGGTGCAGGTCGATGCGGCCGGCTGCGGGACCGTGGGTGTAGAGCAGCTCGACGCGGTTCTCGAGGCTCGGAATCCCGTTCGGGATCTTCGTGAAGTCGTCGCGCCCCATCGTCTTTTGGTCGGCGAAGTCGAACGGCGCGTGGTCGGTCGCGACGACGTCGATCGCACCGTGCCGGATCGCGTCCCACAGCACGCGCTGGTTCGTCGCGTCGCGCAGCGGCGGCGACATCACGTACTTCGCGCCTTCGAAGTTCGGGCGCTCGGCCCACGACTTGTCGAGCAGCAGGTACTGGATCAGCGTCTCGACCGTCACCGCGACGCCACGGTGTTTCGCGCGCACCGCGATGTCGAGCGCCTCGGCGCAACTCAGGTGCACGATGTAGACCGGCGCACCGGTCAGCTCCGCGAACGTGACGAGGTGGTGGACGCCTTCGGCCTCGACGATCGGCGGACGACTCTCGTGGTGTGCACCGGGGCCGGTCTCGCCCGCGGCGAGCAGCCGTGCTTGCTCGAGCGCGATCGCATCTTCGTTTTCGCAGTGGGCGCACGTCAACACGCCGAGCGAGCGTGCGAGTGCGAGCGTCCGGTAGAGCGCCTCGTCGTCGATTCCGAACGCGCCCTTGTAGGCGAGGAACACCTTGAAGCTCGTGATGCCCTCGCGGACGATCTCGCGCAGTGCGTCGGCGACCGCGTCGTCGAAGCGTGTGACCGCGATGTGGAACGAGTAGTCGCACGCGCTCTGGCCATCGCTCTTCGCGCGCCACGTCTCGAGCGCCACGCGCGGGTCTTCGTCGCGCTCCGGGATGCAAAAGTCGATGAAGCACGTCGTCCCGCCGACGAGCGCCGCGCGGCTCGCGGTCGTGTAGGTGTCCTTCGCGAACGTCCCCATGAACGGCAGGTGGATGTGGGTGTGGGGGTCGACGAAGCCGGGGAAGACGAGCTTGCCTGACGCGTCGATCTCCTCGGCGCCCGCGGGCGCCTCGAGGTCTCGGCCGATCGCGGTGATCGTCTCGCCGTCGCAGCGGATGTCGGCGATCGCGCGCGTCGACGCGGTCACGATCTCGCCGTTTCGGATCAGCAGGGCCATCGGGCGCTCCTCTCGGGATCGAATCGTGCGCTGTGGGGCGCCGGTTGGCAAGATCGGGTATGCTCGTGACCCGACACAACCGCCCCCGGAGGCCCGCCATGCGCATCCCGCTCGTCGTCGCCGCGCTCTTCGTCGCGCTGTCTGCCGCAGCCCAGGACAAGCCCCGGACCGAGGACGGTGACGCGGGCAAGGGCAACCCGCCGAAGGACCCGTACGCCGGCAAGACGGTGCGCGACGGCCGCGACGGGATGGGCCTGCTGCGTCACCGCGAGCGGGCGGTACCGAAGGTCGGGCAACTCGCGCCGGACTTCGCGTTGAAGACACCGGACGGCAAGCGCACGATCAAGCTGTCGTCGTTTCGCGGGAAGCGACCGGTCGTGCTCGTGTTCGGCAGCCTCACGTGAGGCCCGTTCATGAAGGCGTCGGTCGGCGTCAACGAGGTCCACGCGCGCTTCGGCGATCGGGCCGCGTTTCTCTTCGTCTATCTGCGTGAAGCGCATCCGTCCGACGGCTGGGTGCTCGAGGACTGGAGCAAGGTGCGGGACCCGCGCACGATGGAGGAGCGCCGTGCGGTCGCGTCGCGGTGCGGCCGGGACGTGAAGTTCCGCTTCCCGACCGTCGTCGACCGGCTCGACGACCGCACCGCGGTCGCGTACGCGGCGTGGCCGGAGCGGCTCTTCGTGATCGACCGCGACGGCAAGGTCGCCTACGCCGGCAAGATGGGGCCGTTCGGGTTCTGGCCGACCGATGCGCACAAGCGGCCGCGGTGGCTGAAGCGGGTGGGCGACGGACCGAGTCTCGCGACGTTCCTCGAGCGCTTCCTCCCCAAAACGCCTCGTGTGTCGGAAGGCCCGAAGCGCCGCGAACTGTAGCGGCCGCGTCGCGCAGAGCGGCCTCCCTGTTCGAGACGTCGATCGGATTCGGCTACGCCGATCCGGAGAAAGTCGATCGGGCTCGGCCCGAGACACCGTAGAATCGGCCGCCGTCGCGCACCCCGGTGCGCACGGAACCCCCGCGATGTGTCGCGATGTGTGAGGTCAAGCGATGTCCGACCAGCGATCGAGCGTCAGCGTTTCTCGCCGCGGTTTCCTGCGCGCCGGAGTCGGAGGGGCCGCACTCGTCGGCCTCGGTGCCGGCGCTCGCGTCGCGCACGCCGCGCCGCCCCCGGCTCCGCCGCCGCACGGGCGAGCGGGCGATCTCGTCCAAGTTCTCGTCGAGCGAATCACCGGCGGGTTCAACTGGGCCGAGGTCCAGCGGGCGCGAACGATGGGCTACCAAGCCTACCTCGACGAACAGCTCGACTTCGAGCGGATCGCCGACGATTCGACGGACGCGTTGTTCGCGAATCACGTCACGCTCCGGATGTCGCCGGAAGAGCGATACGCGTTCATCGCGTCGTCGACGACGAACCGGAACATCGCGTATGCGCAGTTCGACGACCACACGATCCTGCGCCGGATCGTGTCGAAGCGGCAGTTGTACGAGCGAATGGTCGAGTTCTGGACCGACCACTTCAACCTCGACATCCTCGACGACCTCGTCCGCTACTTCGTGACGGACTGGGATCGCAAGGTGATCCGCAGGCACGCGATGGGCAGTTTCCACGACTTGCTCAAGGCGTCGGCGCATCACTCGGCGATGTCGACCTACCTCGACAACAACACGAATGCAGTCGGCAAGCCCCAGGAGAACTACGCGCGCGAGTTGCTCGAGCTCTACACGCTCGGTGTCGACAACGGCTACACGCAACAGGACGTCGTCGAGGTCGCCCGCTGCCTGACCGGCTGGAGCTTCTGGTCGTCACGCAACGCGGTGTACGGCGATTTCCGCTACATCGCGTCGCGCCACGACAACGGAACGAAGACCGTGCTCGGTCGACGCATTCTCGGGGCCGGCAAGTCCGAGGGCGACCTGGTCCTCGACATGCTGTGCTGGCACCCGAACACCGCGCGCTTCATCGCCGGCAAGCTGGCGCACTTCTTCATCGGCTACTCGCCCGAGCCGGCGATCGTCGAGGCGGTCGCGACCGCCTACATGAACACCGCCGGCGACATCAAGTCGATGCTGCGCGTGCTGCTCAGCCCGGCGATGATGACGCACGCGACGCCGAAGCTGAAGCGCCCGCAGCAGTTCGCGACCTCGCTCGTGCGCGCCACCGCGGGGCAGGTCGCGGCGGTCGGATCGAGTCGAAACGACGTCGGTTCGGCGATGGCCTCGATGGGGCAGCAGCCCTACCGCTGGCCGACGCCGGACGGCTACCCCGATTCGCTGACCGCGTGGGGCAAGTCGATGTTGCCGCGGTGGAGCTTCGCCTCGCGGCTGCTCGACGGACGCGAACAGTGGGCGACGATCGATCCGCTGCTCGCGCTGGCGCAGATCCCCGGCGGGCTGCAGCCCGGCGGTCAAGCGCAGGGGATCAACCAGATGCTGACCGGCGGGGCGATCCCCGACGACCAGGTTCTGGAACTGCAGATGTTCATCGACCAGCGGTCGGCGACGGCGCAGACGCTTCGCGATGCGATCAGCATCGCCGCGTCGCTGCCGGCGTTCCAGTGGCATTGATCGGAGAGAACTGACGATGGAACGAATCGACTGCGGTTGCACCGAATACAACGAACTCTCCCGTCGCAACTTCCTCGGTGACGGCCGCAAGGCGGCCGCGGCCGCCGCGGCGATGCTCGCGACGGCGTGGGTGCCGAAGGTCGTGCTCGCCCGCGACCACGACAGCGCGCGCGACACGCTCGTGAACGTCTTCTTGCGCGGTGGCGCCGACGGCCTGAACCTCGTCGTCCCGCACGGCGATCCGGACTACCTCGGCGCCCGACCGACCGAGAACGTGCCGGTGAACCAGACCGAACCGCTCGACACGTTCTTCGGCCTGCCGCGCGCGATGGCGCCGCTCAACCAGTTCTACGCGGTCAACGACCTGCTGATCGTGCACGCGACCGGCTCGACCGACCCGACGCGTTCGCACTTCGACGCGCAGAAGTACCTCGAATACGGCGTCCCCGGTTTCCGCGACCCGTCGGTCGTCACCGGTTGGCTCGGCCGGCACCTCGCGACGACGAAGGGCACCGGCCCTTTGCGTGCCGTCGCGCTTTCGAGCACGTTGCCGCGGGCGCTGGCCGGCGGTCCCCAGACGCTGCCGATTCGTGACCTGAACCGGTTCGACCTCGACGGACGGACGTCGACGCTGCTCGACCGCCGTCAGATCATCAGCAACGCCTACGAGGCGGATCGTTCGGTGATCGGCGTCGGGGGCTTGAACACGTTCGACACGATCGACCTGCTCGACCGGATCGACGCGCGCAGCTACCAGCCGACCGTGAACTACCCGACGACGTCGTTTGCGCGCTCGCTGCAGTCCGCGGCGGCGTTGATCAAGGCCGACGTCGGTGTCGAGGCGATCGAAGTCGACCTCGGCGGGTGGGACACCCACTCGACCCAGGGCACCGTCGGGGGGCGCTTCGAGACCAACATGGCGACGCTCGCGCAGGGGCTGGCCGCGTTCTACGGCGATCTCTACGCGACCCACCGCAACAAGGTCACGATCCTCGTGCACTCGGAGTTCGGGCGTCGGGTCGAGGAGAACGGCAGCAACGGCACCGACCACGGCCACGGCGGCTGCATCTTCGTGATGGGCGGCAACGTCAACGGCGGTCGCGTGCTGACGCAGTGGCCGGGCCTGTCGCTCCAGACGCGTTGGCAGGGCTACGACCTCGACGTGACGATCGACTACCGCGATCTGTTCGCCGAGATCGTCGACAAGCGCCTCGGCAACGGCGCGAGCCTGGCGTCGGTGTTCCCGCGCCACACGCCGAATTACCACAACATCTGCGTGTGACGCGGATGCCCGCGCCGGAGACCTACTTCGGCGCGGCCGTCACGAACAGCCCGCACGACGAGTCGCCGAGCTGCAGTTGCGGCGGGAAGCCGACGAGCGCGAACGTCTGGAACTGGAAGTAGGCGTTGACGCCGATCGCGACCGGGGTGTCGGGGATCGTGAACGTCGTGCTGTAGTCGCCCTGGGCGTCGAAGGCGGCGAGCAGCGGCGTGATCGTCGCGACCGGGATCACGCCGACGACCGTCTGAATCGGGTCGAGCACGATCGGTGCGGCCGTCGTGCCCCAGTAGCCGACGACGAAATCGCCCGGCGTGCCCTTCATCCGCAACGTGAGCGTGGACCCGATCGCCGACGTGGTCGGATCGCATCCGAACGTCGTCGGGTTGCCGCTGCCCTTCGGGGCCATCACGACGAACGCACCCGGTGACACGCCGGTCGGCACGAGCGCCGGCGGGACGAGTTGGATGCGGAAGGTCTCGAACTGGAAGAACGCGATGCCGACACCGACGAGTTGCGCGATGTCGGGAACCGGGATCCGGACGTTCGCCGAACCGCTGCTGTCGAACGTCCCGGTCGCGACCGGGAGGTAGGCCTGCCCGACGCCGAGTCGCTGGCCCGATACGGCGCCCACCGGCCCCGGAATGACGCCGACGTAGAGGACGTAGCGATCGCCGCTCGCGCCGCGCAGTTGCAGGTCCACGTTCGTCCCGATGATGCCCGAGCCGGTGACCTCGATCGCGTTCGGCGTGCGTTGCGCGGTGAGCGCGGTCGCGGTCAGCGTCGCGAGCGCGAGTGCGCACGCGATCCGTGTGAGGTGGAGTCGCATCGTCGTCCTGGTCCTTCGTCAACGGGGCGCCGCGAGTGACGCCGATCGCGATTGTAGCACACGCCCCGGTCTCGTCTCGGGACGCGGGCTACCGGCGCTCGACCTCTTCGAGGCGGACGCTCGCCTTGCGCTCGGTCTTCTCGTCCGCGCCGCGCGTGTAGCCGATCTCGACGTCGTCCCCGACGTTGTAGCGATCGAGCACGGTCAGCAACTCCTCGATGCCGTCCACGCGCTGCCCCGCGACGCGGACGATGACGTCGCCGAGGTATTGATCCCCGCCCTCGGAGGTCTGGATGCCGATCAGCCCGGCGCGTGCCGCCGGCCCGTCCGCGATCACCTGATGGATGATGATGCCGGTGATGTTGTTGCGTCGAGCGAACAGGTCGGGCTTCAGGCGCACGCCGAGCCCGGGCGTGCGGACGCGGCCGTAGCGAATCAGCTGCGGCACGACGCGCTTGACCGTGTCCGCCGGCACCGCGAAGCCGATGCCGGCATACGCGCCGCTCGGGCTCACGATCGCGGTGTTCACGCCGATGACGCGGCCGCGTGAATCGAGTAGCGGCCCGCCGGAGTTGCCCGGGTTGATCGCTGCGTCGGTCTGGATCACGTTCTCGATCGTCCGTCCGTTGATCGCCTCGATCTGGCGGCCGATCGCGCTGATCACGCCGGTCGTCAGCGTGACGTCGAAGCCGAACGGGTTGCCGATCGCGAGCACGCTCTGGCCGACGCGCAGCCGCTTCGACGAGCCCATGCGCAGCGGGACGAGCTCTTCCGGCTTGGCGGCGATCCGCAGCACCGCGAGGTCCTTCGACACCGAGTGGCCGATCACTTGCGCGGGAAAGCTCCGACCGTTCGTCATCTTGACGTAGAGGCGCTGCTCGGCGTTTCGCTGCCGGCGCACGACGTGGTAGTTCGTGATGACGTGCCCCTCGCGGTCCCAGACGAAGCCGGTGCCGCTGCCCTGTGGGCGCTCTTCGGCGCGCGAGAACGTGCGCAGCACGCGCCGGTTCGTAATGTAGACGACCGAGCGCGATGCCTCGTTGTAGACGCGAATCGTGTTGCGCTCGAACGGAAACAGGTCGTCGGCAGGGTCGTCGGACTGTGCGGGAGCCGGGGTGTGCGCGGGCTTCGGGCCGGACAGCAGCAGGCCGATCGCGGCCACGGCGAGGGCGGCGATCGTCAGGGTGACGTGCAGGGGTTTCAACGAGGCGTTTCCCAAAGTCGACCAACGGCGGGCTGTTATCATACCGGGGATGTCCGACTTGCGCAGAGAACCGATTGAACGAGCCCGCGACGCGCGCCCGGCCCACCGCCTCGGGATCTCTATGTCCTTTCGGGGTGTGGGGTTAGGGCGTTGACCGGCGGCGGCGAACGCTGGGCGCGCTGGCTCTACCGGGGCAACAAGGTGTGGATTCCGATCGATGATCGGGAGCAGCCCGTCGTCGATGGCCACGGCGTCGTGCGGGTCCGCTATCGTCGGGACGACGAGCGGGAATACGCCGCGCGACGGGAGGAACTCGCACCCGCGACCGACGAGGCGCTCGAGGCGATCGCCGCCGCCCGTGCCCAGCGGCGCCGTCGGTCGAGCGTGATTCGCCTCTTCACCGCGGCGACCGCCGACGGCGGCGTCGGCTTCGTGCTCGACGCGGACGGGTATCGCCGCGAGGTCGGACTCGTCGCGCCCGACGCACCGATCGGCAACCTCGAGTTGCTCGCGGTGCGCACCGGGATCGGTCGTATCAAGGCGCCCGATCGCCCGCTCCGCATCCAGGTCGAGGCCGCGCACACGCGCGGTGTGCTCGTCGGCGAGTGGGACGCCGACGGCAGCGATGCGATCGTCGACGCGATCCGGCGCGACCTCGAGCGGTTCCCGGAGCACACGATCGCGAAGGCGAAGACCGACGCCCGGTCCGCGCGTGCGGCGGCGCTCGCCCGCGAAGCGCATGCGACCGGTGAGGCGATCGACGTACTGATCGACGCGACCGCCGAAGAGGAGTGATCGCTCAGTCGAGCGGCACGTCGTCGATCGCCGCCGTGACGTCGACGGGTGCCGCGATCGCGTCGTCGCCTGCGGCGTGCTCGCGCAGGCGTGCGAGCCGATCGGTCAGTGCGCGGTCGAGGTCGCCGGAGATCGAGTGGCGCCCCTCGCGCATCGCGGTCACGGCGGTGACGCCGGAGCCGGCGAAGAAGTCGAGGACGACGTCGCCGGGGTTCGACAGCGCGCGGACGAGGCGGGTCACGAGCGCGATCGGCTTCTGCGTCGGGTGTCCGACGCGCTCCTTCGCGTTCGCGTTCAACCGCGGGATCTCCCAGACGTTCGTCGGGTTCTTCCCGAGGCGGACGCTGTCGGGATTGAGGCGCTTGTCGCGAAGGTAGGCGCGTTCGACGTCGGGCGCGTATCGCTCCCGCACCGCGTCGAGGTTGAACGTGTAGCGTCGCGTCTTCGCGAACCACGCGATCTCCTCGTGACGGTTCGCGAAGAAGCGGTGCGCGCTCATCCCGTTTCGGTAGTGCCACACGATCAAGTTCACGAGGCGAAGCGGCAGCGTCGTGCGCACGTGGTGCAGCAGGGTATGGAGGTCGCCGCCCACCGCCTCGTCCTGGAATTGCAGCCCCCCGAACAGCGCGAGGCTCCCGGTCGGGCGCAGCACGCGCACGCACTCGCCGAGCCACGCCGCCGCCCATTCGACGTAGTCGCTGCGATCGTCCCAGCCGGCGAGTTTCAGGTTGTAGGGCGGGTCGCAGACGATGAGCTGCACCGACGCGTCGGGGAGCCGGCCGAGCAGGTCGACGCAGTCGATCCCCGGGAGCACGCAGTGCACGGTGCGCGTGGGCGCGTCGCTCGCGCGCTCGCTCGCATGCGCGATGCCGTCGCGCCGCAACCGGTTCATCGTCCGGTGTCCGGCGTTGCGGTGCGACCGGTTCGGCATGGTCACGCGCCCTCCGCTTCGAGGGCGCGCCACATGTACCATGTGCCGACCGATCGGTAGGGGCGCCACGGCTCGGCGATCCGCAGCATCTTCTTGCGGTCGGGCTCGGCGCGCAAGCCGTAGACGTGCTGCACGCCCTTGCGGAAGCCGAGGTCGTCCATCGGCAGCACGTCGAGTCGGTCGAGGTGGAACATCAGGAACATCTCGGCCGACCAGCGGCCGAAGCCGCGGACGCGCGTGATGCGCTCGATCACGTCGTCGTCGGGCATCGTGCGGAAGCGGCGAAACGGGAGATCGCCGCGCGCGGTGTGCGCCGCGAGATCGCGCAGGTAGCCGATCTTCTGGCGCGAGAGGCCGGCGCCGCGGAGGTCGGTGTCGTCGAGCGTCGCGAGCGCGTCGGGGCGCGGGTAGCGGTCGCCGTCGGCGAGCGCCTTGACGCGCCCTGCGATCGTCGCGGCGGCCTTCATCGACAGTTGCTGATAGATGACGGCTTCGAAGAGCGCGTCGTACGGGTTCGGGAGGTAGTGCGTCGTCGGGACGAACGGTCCGACCTTGGCGACGAGCGCGTCGATCCGCGGGTCACTCGCACGGACGTGGGCGAGCGCCCGCGCGTGGGCCTCGTTCGGCTCGACGCCTTCGATGAACAGCAGCCACGCCTTCTGGAGCACGCCGCCGGGTGCCGAGAAGCCATGGAAACGCCGGGTCGACGAGAGCACCCGGTGGCACGGGACGATCAGCGGCACCGGGTTCGTCGCCATCGCGCGCCCGACGGCGCGGGCGGCGTTCGGCCGGCCGGCTGCGCGCGCCAACTCGCCGTACGTCGCGAGCGAGCCCGGCCCGACGCGGCGCAGCTCCGCCCACACGCGTCTCGCGAACGGCGACGCGCCCCCGGTGTCGATCGGCACGTCGGCGAGGTCGTCGAGTCGGCCGTCCAGGTGGCGCTGCATCCGCCGGACCGCGTCGCGGATCACCCGCGGCACGCGGCGCGATGCGAGGGTGACGCTCGGCCGATCCGGTGCGAATGCGAGGAGACGGGCCTCCGTCGTGTCGCGACCGCGATCCGGCAGCTGCACGCGGTCGATCCCGCGCGCCGTCCACGCGACGCCGCATGGGCCGATCGCCGTGTCGACGAGCAATGTCCCCGGGGAGAGCTTGTCCGGCTGCACTCCGACCTCCTGAATCCGCACCGCGCGCCGTCCGTGATACTCGTCGGCCCCTCGGATATCAACGCCGGGCCGAACCGCTTGACCCCTGCAACGGATTCGCCAAGAGGTTCCGTCCGGGGCCGCCGGCGATCCGCCGTGCGACAGCCGCTCCGGAGACGAGGTGAATCGATGGCCGTGCTCAAGCCGATGGATGTGCTCGACGCGTTGAAGGAAGTCCGGGATCCGGCAGCGGACCGCGACATCGTCGGGCTCGGCTATGTGCGCGATCTCGAGATTCGCGCCGACCGCGTGCGCTTCGTCCTGCACGCGAGCGGCAGCGAAGCGGAGCGCACCGCGCTGGCCGACGCCGCGCGTGCCGCGGTCACCGCGCTGCCGGGGGCTCCGTCGGTCGAGATCACGCTCGAGGGCGAAGTCGCGGCGCGGCCCGGTGCCGACACCGGCGTCCTCGGCGGCGTGAAGAACGTCGTCGCGATCGCTTCGGGCAAGGGCGGCGTCGGCAAGTCGACGGTGTCCGCCAACGTCGCATTGGCGCTCGCGCGCGACGGTGCGCGGGTCGGGCTGCTCGACGCCGACATGTACGGTCCGAGCATGCCGACGATGTTCGCCGTCGACGCGCCGCTTCGCGCGACGCCCGACAACCGGATCATCCCGCTTCAGGCGCACGGCATCCACTTGATGTCGATCGGCTTCATGGCGGGCGAGGGGTTGCCGGTGATCTGGCGCGGGCCGATGGTGTCGAACATGATCGTGCAGATGATCAGTCAGGTCGCCTGGCCCGAACTGGACTACCTCGTGATCGATCTGCCGCCGGGCACCGGCGACACGCAACTCACGCTGTGTCAGCAGGCACCGCTCAGCGGTGCGGCGATCGTCACGACGCCGCAGGAGATCAGCCTGATCGACGCGCACCGCGGCCTGGAGATGTTCCGCAAGCTGAACATTCCGGTGCTCGGCGTGATCGAGAACATGAGCGGCCTCCACGTCGGTGGCGAGGTGATCCCGGTGTTCGGCGAGGGGGGCGGGGAGCGGATCGCGAAGGAACTCGAGCTGCCGTTCCTCGGCAAGGTGCCGCTGGATCCGGCGGTGTGCACCGCCGCGGATCAGGGCGAGCCGATCGTGCAGCGTGACCCCGAGTCGCCCGCGTCGAAGGCGTTCGTCGCGATCGCGCGGTCGCTCGCGGCGCAGTGCGCGCAGGTCAACGCCGAGGCCGCCGGCGGCGACGACGGCGCGATGAGCCTCGAGTGGTGAGCCCGCAGTGGTGACCGACGACTCGACCCCGCGCCGCACGAGTGTGCCGTTCACGCCGGCGGGGCTACGCAAGCTCGACGACGCGACACTCGCGATCGACTGGAGCGACGGCGTGACGATGACCTACCCGGTCCGGCCGTTGCGGCAGGCGTGCCCCTGCGCACAGTGCGTCGACGAAGTGACCGGCAAGCGCACACTCGACCCGGATTCGGTCCCCGCCGACATCCGGCCGCAACGCATCACCCCCGTCGGTCGCTACGCGTTCACGATCGCCTGGACCGACGGCCACGCGACCGGCATCTACACCTACGCCCACCTCCGCGAACTCGGCACCCCCGCCGACTGAGCCGAGCCTCGACCTCCGGCCACCTCGCTGCGGCGGATCTGTCCCACTTCGCGTCAAGATCGTGTTGGCGAGTGATCGCGCGTCGATCGTTGCCGCGGAATCCGCGAGTGTCTTGCCTCTCGCTGAGGGTCGTGCTATATTAGTGCTAAATCAAAGGAGCGGGTCGGTATGGTGAAGCGGAAGAAAGGGCGGCAGCGGGAACTCCCGTTTGTCCGTGTCGGGGGAAAGCGCCGAGGAGCGGGGCGGAAACCGAACGGGCGCCGGGCGGGTGTTTCGCACCTGAAGCGGGCGGCGTTGGCCAGCCGGTATCCGGTGCACGTGAACGTGAAGGTGGTCGAGGGGGTGGGGTCACTCAGGACGGTGCGGGCGCGAGAGGTGATCGTCGAGGCGATTCGGGCGGCGAACGAGCGGTTCGGTTTTCGAGTGGTGCATTACTCGATCCAGTCGAACCACATTCACTTGCTCGTCGAGGCGAAGGACAGGCGTAGCGTGTCGCGGGGGATGCAAGGTCTGTTGATTCGGGTTGCGCGCGGGTTGAACAAGAGCTGGGACCGTCGTGGAAAGGTCTTTGCAGACCGATACCACGACGTGATCCTGCGATCGCCGCGGCAGGTTCGACGGGCGATCGTCTACGTGCTCCAGAACGCACGTAAGTACGCGCGGGGCCGGACTGCGAGTGCGCTCGATGCGTTCGCGTCGGGTTACTGGTTCGATGGGTGGCGGAAACGGCCGCGCCTGGATGCGTCACTGCCGGATTGCCCGACGGCCCAGGCGCGAACGTGGTTACTCGCGAAGGGGTGGCGGCGTCACGGTCTGGTCGCTATCACCGAGTTGCCGGCTCCTGCGAGTTGATGCGCACACCACTAGCAATCTCGACCCGAGGGAGGCCGAGATTGTGGTCAGAGTGAGTTGTGATCAGAACAGTGTGGCGGTGACCATGCGGGTGAGTTGGCCGATCGTGTTCGGGCCGGACACCCAGGTGACGAGCGCCTGGAAGTAGAACGTCGAGCCTGCGGCGGCGGGGACGTTCGGGAGCGGAATCGCGACGTTGCCGGGCGTTGCGCCCGAGGTCAGGACGCGGAACGGCGGGCCGATCAGCAGGTTGCCGAACGGCTGGATCAGGACGTTGCCGGACGGGTTGTTGCTGATCGCGAGGACCCACGCGGCACCGGTCGGACCGCCCACGGTGAGCGTGTAGGTCGCGCCGAGCATCGGCGGCGCCGCGGCGCCGAGCGTGACGACCGACGCCTCGTCCGCACCGACGTCGATGCGCGAGCCGGTGCCCGCCACCCCGGTCTGATCGCCGTCGAGGCGACGCGGATCGCCCTCGAAGTCGATGCCGACCGTGCCCTCGGCGCCGCTCTGGCCGGCGTCGATGCACGGCGAGCCGGCGAGGAGTCGATAGCTCGTGGCCGACTGGAACATCGGGTCCGCGGTGAAGCCGTTCGGCCCCGCGCTGGCGCCGTTGAAATCGTCCGGTGCGTTTTGCCACGTGATGTTGCCGTCGATCGTCGGTGCGACCGCGGCACGCACACCACCGCCGGTTCCGCACATGTTGCGGGCGAGGATGTTGTTGACGATCATGCCGGCCGCGGTGCCGGAGTATTCGATCCCGCCGCCGTAGGAGCTGTTCGATCCGGTGTCGCACGTGTTGTCCGCGATCGTGTTGTTCGCGATCGTCGCGACGCCGTTGGAGTAGATCCGGATGCCGCCGCCCCAGTTCCAGATCGTCGACGAGTTGCGGTTGCCGGCGATCACGTTGCTGACGATCGTCGCCGTCGCGCCGCTGCCGACGTAGATGCCGGCACCGTAGCCACGACTGCCGAGGTCGTTGCGGTTGCCGCGGATCTGGTTACCGACGATCGTCGCGGCACCGTTGGAGTCGACGTAGATGCCGGCGCCGTAGTTCCACGAGCCGTTGCGCAGCGTGTTCGCGTCGACGATGTTGCCTTCGATCAGGGGGTTGCCGCCGGCGTCGACGTGGATGCCGCCGCCGTAGTTCCAGCTCGTGCCGTCGCCGACGTTGCCGGTGATCCGGTTCGCCCGGATCGTCGGCGACGAGTCGACGAACAGGCCCGCGCCGTGGTTGCGGCTCGTCATCATCAGCCCGCCGGTGATCGTGAAGCCCTCGAGCACGGTGTTGCGCGTGTGGGACCCCTGGATCGTGATCACCCGGCCGGCCTGTTGGGCATCGATCGTCGTCAACCCGAAGCCGCCTTCGGAGACGAGTCGAATCCCGTCCGTCGACGGCCAGGTGAGCATCTCGTTGTAGGTGCCCGGTGCGACGAGGATCGTGTCGCCCGTGGACGCGGCGTTGAGCGCCGCCTGGATCGTGCCGTACTGCGTCGGGACGCGGAGCACGGCGGCGAGCGCGGGCGACGCGACGAGCGTCAGCAGCGCGGCGGCAAAGAGGGTCGTGAGGGCGCGGTTTCTCATCGGGGGTCTCCAATCGTCGTCCGCGATGATACCCTCGGGCGCGGCACAATGGCGGAGAGATCGGGGAACCGACGGAGAAACCGGATGCGAACGCTGGTCGTCGGGGGCCGCGGCCACGTCGGTGCGCGCGTCGTCGCGTCGTTGGAGGCACTCGGCGCCGGCGAGGTGACGCTCGCGTCGCGCACGAGCACGCCCCGTCTCGACGTCGCCGACGCGTCGACGTTCGGCTGCCTCGACGGCCACGACGTCGTCGTAGACTGCTCGGACACGACCCGCGGCGACGCAGCGGCGCTGATCGAGCATTGCGCTCGGCGGCCGGTCACGCTCGTCGAGGTCGGCGCCGACGCCGCGCGCTACCGTGCGTGGCTGGATCGGTTGGGGAGGGTCCCGTCGGACGCGTTCCGCGGTCGCATCGTGCTCGGCCTCGGTGCGTATCCCGGCGTCTCCAATGTGCTCGCCGGTGCGGTGCTGCGCGAGGTCGCGAATCCGACGTCGCTCGACGTCTGGCTCTCGTGGTCGCTTTGCTCGGGCGCCGGTCCCGGGACGTGCGAGTTGATGGTCGATGCGCTGCGCCGGCCCGGCGTTCGGGTACGAGACGGCGTCGTCGTCGCCGGGCCGCCGCTCGGCGAGGTCGTCGCGACGCCGGGTCTCGACGGCGTGTCTCACGGCGTCGACCTCGGCTTTCCGGAGGGAGTGTTGCTGCACGCGTCGGCCGGTGTGCCCGACGTGCGCACGATCGTCGCGAACCGGCCCGCCGCACCGCGAGCGCTGCTGCGCGCCGTCGCGTGGAGCGCGCGGCGTAGCCTGACGCGCGGTGCGCTCGCGGCGTGCGCGATGCGGTGCGGCTTTCGCGTCGTGCGCGCCGGCCTGCTGGCGCGGCGCACGACCGCGGTCCACATGCGCGTCGAGGCGACCGGCGCCGACGGCACACGACGCGCGGCCGAACTCCGCGCACCGGACGCGTTCGCCCTCGTCGGCCACGCGGTGGCCGTCGGCAGCGAGATGCTCCTCGAATCGCCGCCGCCCCCGGGCGTCGTGCACCCCGACCGCGCCTTCGCGATCGAGCCGCTCGTCGAGCGAATCAACGCGCGTTTCGACGCCGGCATCACGTGGGGAACCGACGGCGGATCGTCGCGACCCGCGTCTCTGGTATGATCCGGGCCGACCGAACCGGCTCGGAGAGATTGAATGATGCGAACCGCCGATTGTAGCTCCCGCGTCCGGGCGGCCGCGCTCCTCGCGATGCTCGTGATCGCGTCGGGCTGCGGCTACTCCCGCACCGCGATCGTGCCCGAGGCGATGGTCGAGAAGGCCGCGATCGCCGGCATTCCCCACGCGCGTTTCTGGGGCGACCAGCTTCCGCCGTGGTTCCACGACAGCCTGGTCGCGATGCACGACCAGCTCGCGGCCGCGTTCACCGACGAGGAGATGCGGCTCCCGAGCAACTACCTCGTGATCTCCGGCGGCGGCGAGGACGGCGCGTTCGCGGCCGGGATTCTGAACGGCTGGACCGCGAGCGGCACGCGACCGCCGTTTCTCGTCGTGACGGGAATCTCGACCGGCGCGCTGATCGCGCCGTTCGCATTCGCCGGCCCCGAGTACGACGAGACGTTGCACCGCCTCTACACGTCGGTCTCCACGCGTGACATCGCGGCGGAGCGCTCGACACTGTCGATGCTCTACAGCGACTCGATGGCGGACAGTGCGCCGCTGCGCGCGCTGATCGAGCAGTATGTCGACGCCGACCTGATCGCGGCGATCGCGCGAAAGTCCGAGGAGGGGCGCCGCCTGTTCGTCGGCACGACGAACCTCGACGCGGAGCGGCCGGTGATCTGGGACATCACCGAGATCGCGGCGAGCGGGGCGCCGGGTTCGCTCGACCTGATCCGGAACGTGTTGCTCGCGTCGGCGTCGATTCCCGGCGTGTTCCCGCCGGTCTACATCGACGTCGAGGTCGACGGCAAGCGCTACCGGGAGATGCACGTCGACGGCGGCGCGACGCACCAGCTGTTCCTCTACCCGGCCGCACTCGACTGGCGGCAGGCCGCGAAGGATCTCGAACTCGACGGGCGTCACCGGCTCTACATCATCCGCAACGGATTCATCGACCCGGTCTGGGAGGTCGTGCGGCCCACGCTTTCGTCGATCGGGTTCCGCGCGATCCACTCGCTGATCCGGACCCAGGCCCGCGGCGATCTCTACCGCCTCTACCTCGGCGCGCAGCGCGACGGCATCGAGTATTACCTCGCGCACATGCCGAAGTCGTTCGTCCGCAAGCCGACGGAGGACTTCGACCGTGACTACATGACCGCGCTCTATCGGCTCGGGTACGACTCCGCGGTCGGCGGTGTCGAGTGGAAGCGCGAGCCGCCCGGATTCCACGCACCTGCCGTCCAGTGGCCGGAGCCGAAGCAGCCATGAACCCGCGGCATTTCGTCGGGGCCATCGCGGCGCTCGGGTTGTTCGCCGGCGTCCCGTCGGCGCAGATCAGCGACTCCACGATCACGCGCGCGATCGCGGTCACGGTCGACGGGTTCGTCGTGCTCGCCGACGGCCCGGGCTTCCAGTCGGGGCGCTACCGGTTTCCGCACAGCATGCGGATCGACGTGACACGCCTGCCGCTCGGCTGGACGCCGCCGCGGGCGACGCAGGACGACGGCGCGTGGCAGACGCGGGTGCGTCCGTACTTCGAGGGGCGGTTTGGCTACGTCGTCGCGCGCGAGCGAGGCGCGGTGCAGGTGACCGGCACGCCGCTCGAACTCGAGACCAAGACGTACGGCGGGACCGTCGGTGGCGGCGCGCACATCGACTTCGCGCGCCGTTGGACGCTGTCGTTGGGCGCTTCGATCGGTTATGCGCACGTCGAGAACGACCTCGACACCGCGGCGAACGTCGCGGCGGTGCTGGAGCCGTTTCGCGGACGACTGTTCGACTGGACGCTCGAGACCGCATCGGTGCTCCCGAGCGCGCGCCTGCGCCACTACTTTCCGAACATCGGCGCGTTCGAGACGACGCTGGCGCTGAGCGCGACCTACGTCGGCACGTGGGTGATCGACGAGCACGACGACCTCGAACACTTCCACACCGACACCGGCGTCTTCTCGTTGCGCGCGGTGACCGAGGGACCGATCGGCGTGTCCGTGTTCGGCAACGAGTTGCGGATCCGTCCGAGCATCGAGCGCGTGCAGGTCACCGGCGACTTCGAGCGCGGCCTCGACGTGAACGGCTGGTTCGGCTTCGGGCTGGATCTGTTCGCGCGCACCGAGGGACGGATCCCGTTTCTGTCGGCGATCGGGATCGGCGGCACCTACGAGATCGGCGACAACCTCGAGGGGTGGAGCATCGGCATCGTGTTCGACGCGCACTTCTGAGCGTCGAGAAGCCGTCCGAATCAGATCTTGACGATCTTCGGCACCGCTTCGATCCGACTGGCCGGTTCGCTCGGCGCTTCCTTCGGGTAGCGCGGACGCGCGATGCGGACGCGGTCTTCGGCGCCGGTGACGCCGCGGCCGATCAGCGCGTCGCGCAGCGCTTCGAGGCGGCGCGTCGCGAGTTCGAGCGCGGCGGCGCGGGTTCGACGCGCGGCGTATCGGTCGGCGCCGACCCGCACGTGCTCGCCGAGTTCGTCGAGCGAACGCTCGATCTGGCCCAGCTCTCGATCGATCGCGATCACCGCCGCCTCGGCGGCCTCCTTGCGGTCGCCGATCTGCGCGCGTCGAATCGCGGTGGCGCGGGCGGAGGCGGTGGCGCGGTCGACGAGCAGGCGGCGCTTGCGATCGCGCAGCTTCTCGATCAGCGCGAGGCAATCCCCGACCGGCGGGTTGGCGCGGGTCGCCGCGAGCGCGAGGTCGTCGCTGCCGAACACGTGCTCGAGCCGCACGCTGACGCTCGGATCGCGCATCTGCTCGGCGATTCGGTCGACGTCGGCGCGCATCGCCGGGGTCAGCGTCGTCGCGCCGGCGCGGAACGTGATCGTCGAGGCGGGGGGGCCCTCGGTCTCGCCGCCGGTGATCCCGGTGAGATCGGTGACGCCACCGAGGATGCGGAACGGCGAGTTCGCGATCGCCCGGGCGATCAGTTCACCGAGCAGCGTGACCGCCTTGCCGACGATTTGCCCGGTGCCGACCTGTTGGCGTTTCGCGGTGAGATTGAGCGGGATCGTGATCGCGCCGGTGCGATCGCGCAGCACGAAGATCACCGCGTCGAGCGGCGCCGGCAGCCGGAGGATCCGGGAGATCGGACCGTTCGCGGGCTCCGACATCGACAGGTCGGTGAAGACCGACTTCGTCGCGAGCCGCACGTCGCCGGAGTCGGCGAAGTCGACCTGGGCCTTCGCGTCGAGCAAGCCGCGGGAGATCGTGACGCCGCTCGCCGCCGCGATGCCGCGCAGTGCGCGCAGCTCGAGCGCCGACATTCGATAGCGAACGCGCCCGCGCAGGTTCGGCACGAGTTGCAGGTCGCCCTTGATCGCGAGGTCCTCGACGAACGGCCGCAACTCGACGGTCTCGTCGGAGGGCGGGTTGACCGGTACGTCGCCGGTGCCGACGTGCACGTCGAAGCGCACGCGACGGGGCTCGTGCATCACGTGGCTCGAGAGCCCGCGCACGTCGACGTCGAGTTGGTCGAGCGGCAGCAGCAGCGGCGGGTCGTAGGTCTCGTCGCGCACGACGAGGTCGATGTCGGTGACGGTGAGTCGGTCGATCCGAATCTCCGGCCCCGGGTCGAACGGCGGCGTCGGCACGGGATCCTGCGGTGCCGGGGTCGCCGGCTCGGTGGGTGCGGGCGCCGCCGGTGCGGGTGCCGGCGCGGTGGCGGCCGGTTCGGCTTTCAGCAGGACGAGCCCGAGGGCGCGCAGCCCCTCGTCGGTATTCGTGACGCGGGCGACGGGGTTCTCGAAGGCGAGCGACTTGACCGTCACCGCTCCGCTCGGGTCGATGCGGCGGATGTCGGCGCGCATCGCGTCGAGGCCGAGCGCGACGTCGCCGTCCGGCGTCGGTCGGAACGAGAACGAACGCATCTCGACGGACGCGCCGAACGGGCGATCGAACGGGAAGTGGAGCGGGTCGCGCCGGCGCATCGACAGCAGTGCGTCGCCTTGGAACGTCATCACGCCGTCGCGCAGGCCGTCGACGCGGATGCGCGAGCGCAGGTCGGGGAACGCGTCGAGGAGCGGCTCTGCGTGGATGCCCCGGAACGCGGCGTTCATCTTCGCGTGGGGAGTCGGTGCGAACGGGCTCACGTCCATCCGCACGTCGATCGAATCGACGACCGGCGAGATCGCGCCCGTGACGGCGAGTCGCCACGGCGGGAGCGTTTCGGCGTTCTCGTCGTCGATCCGGAGCGGCTCGCTGTTGGTCAGCTTGAGTTCGCGGATCTCGAGCGGCGGCGCCGTCGTCCGGCGGAGGTCGCGGTAGCGTGCCCGCGCGATCCCGAGGTCGAGCGCGTCGATCACGATCGTCGGAACGTCGCGGGACCGTCGTGCGAGCGCGACCGCGGCGCGCGGCTCCCGTCGCTCGATCGCTTCGCTGCCGGGTGCAGGGGTCGGCTCGGCCTCCGGCTCGGCCGCGACCGTCTCCGACGGCGGCGGCAGGGCGAGACCGAACGCCTTCGTCGTCCCGTCGGTCTCGGTGAGCACGTCGATCGTGAACCCGTCGACCGCGATCCGTTCGGCGTTGATCACGCCGCCCTTCGGGTCGAAACGCGACACGTCGATCGCGGCGCTCTGGAGTGCGAGCCACGGCACGTCGACGCTCGGCTCGGCGAAGCGTACGTCGGAGACCGTCGCACCGATGCTGCGGCCGCCCTGGGGGTGCGGCCGCGCACGGACGGTCGTCGTGCCCCGCATCGTCGCGCCCGTGAGGGCGGACTGGATTCCGTTCGGCAGGTAGGCCGCGAGCGGGCCCGCTCGCAGACCGGACACGTTGAACGACGCGGTCGTCTCGAGCAGGGGATCGTCGAGATCGGCGCACGCGAGGGACAACGTCGCCGACTCGATCACGTCGCGGATCCCGGCTTCGATCTCGATGCGCGTCGGTGGGCCGTCGGCGCCGAGGATCACCGATTGCGCGTTCAGCGTGGCGGTCGCGACGACCTCGATCGGCGATTTCGTCGCCGCGTCGCGCCACGTGAGCGTCGCGTCGAGTACCGCGATCCGTTCGACGCGGACCGGCGTCGCGGGCGTTGCCGGTGCCTGTGCCTGTGCCTGTGCCTGTGCCGGTGGCGTGGCTGCAGCCGGCGTATCCGCCGCGGGCGCGTCGGCCCCCGGCTGCGGCGCTTGCGGGGCCGCGGGACGTGGGACGGTCCGCAGCCCGCACGCGGCGAACGCGCCGTCGGCGGTCCGTGCGACCGCGATCGACGGTGTCGTCACGTCGAGCCGGCGCACGAGCACGCCGTCGGGCCCCAGTCGGACATCGACGTCCGCGCCCTCGAGTGCCGCGTGGCGCACGTCCCCGTCGCGCAGCGCGACTTCACTCAACTGCACCGAGGCGTCGAGTCGATCGCCGTCGAGCGCGACGCGTCCGCTCGCCGTGAAGCCCGCGTCGCCACGGGTGAACGTCGACTCGAGACCGGCCTGCGCGAGATAGGGTGCCGCCGCGCCGAGCGTGATGCCGTCGGCCGTCCCGCGGAACGAGAAGCCGGCGACGCCGGGCGTGCCGTCCACCGTCCCGTTCAGGCGCAACGACTCGATCAGGCCCGGCAGTTTCGCGGCCATCGCGACGGTGGCCTTCGCGCTGTGGGGCATGCCGTCGCGCAGTTCGGCGACGGCGTTGCGCACGTCGAGCGTCGTGCCGCCGACCTCGATCGTCGCGACCGGTTCGATCGCGCGGTCCACGAAGCGGATTCGATCGCCCTGGACCGCGATCTCCCCGACCTCGAACCGCATCGTCTCGACGGGTGCCGGCTGTTCCGGCGTCGGCGCCTCGGGTTTCGGCTCTTCCGGCTTGCTCGCTTCCGGTTTCTGCTCGGGTGCCGGCTCGGCCCGCTCCGTCGGTGCGGGCGCGGCCTTGCGCGGCGGCGGGCGGAGTCGGACCCCGGGCAGCCGCAACGCACCGTCGGGTTCGCGTTCGATCGCCAGCCCGTAGCCCTTCGCATCGACCTTCGCGACGACGATCCGATCCCGCTCCGCCCGCAAGTCGGTCACGCCGGCGGTCTCGATCCCGACGGTCTTGCCTTCGGCGCGCCACGTGAGTTCGCGGATCCGAGCGCCGGCGCTGACGCCGGCCGTGTCGGGTGTCGCTTCGGCCTCGACGTGACACGTGAACGCGGCGTCGGGATCCGTGATCTCGACACCGACGGAGGCGAGCAGCGGGCGCAGTGCCTCGAGCCCGATGCCGTCCGCCTGCACGTCGATCGACGCGGTCTTCGTCGGGGCGAACGGCACGAGCGTGCCGTCGATTTCGACCGTGCGGAAGAACCCGTCCGACTCGACGAGGCCGACGATTTTCGCCGCGGCCTTCGGCAGCGCGTCGTCGAGAAGCAACTCGGTGATGCCGAGCCGCGGGATGCGCAGCGCGCCGACGATCGGACGCTTGCCGGCGTCGTCGCGGTACTCGAGCGCGATGTCGCGAAGGCCGATCCCGCGCACATACCCGCGGAGGCGGGGCGGGGCGGGCGGGTCGTCTTCCGTCGTCTTTGCGGTCTGCGGAGATTCCGTCGGGGCCGGCGCGCGTTCGCCGCGTGCGGCGGCGGCACCCTCGCGCTCGAGCGTCTCGACGAGGTGGTGGCCACCGAACACGAGATCGCCGGTGTCGTTGCGGCCGAACTTCGCGCGATAGCCGACGAGGCCGACCTCGTCGAGGCCGAAGAAATACCCGCCTCGGTCCTCCTCGCCGACGATCGGGAACCGGCCGAACGCCGCGACCGGGATCACGAACTCCTGCCACGACTTGAACGGATCGCCGTCGACGCTCGCGACGAAGTCGGTCAGTCGAATGCGAGCGGACAGCGCATCGACGAAGCCGTACGCGCCATGCGTGTCGATCTCGACCGCGCACGCGATGTCGACCTCGTCGCGGCGGGGTCGAATCCCGATCGCTTCGAGGTAGGGGCGGACGCGCTGCGGGTGAAAGCCGTCGAGCCGCCACGAGGCCTCGACGTCGACGCGCTTTCGGTGCACGTCGAGTTCACCCTCGAAGCGCATTGCGTCGAGGACCGTCGGTGCCGCGGCGAGGATCTCGAACCGGCCGCGCCGGGTCGGATGCCCGATGTTCGACACACGGACGTCGAGGTCGAAACGCGCGCGAAACGGTGGCGTCTGCCCGCGGTCTTCGACGTTGACGTGGACGTGCTGCAGGCGAAGCGCATCGACGCGGATCGGCAGCGTCGCGTCGAGCGGGATGTCGGTCGCCGGCTCGACCGGTGCGGGGGGCTCCGTCGGTGGAGGGGCGAACCGCTCGGCGATCGCGTCGAGCGTCATCGCGCCGTCGGCGCGACGCAGCACCCACGTGTCGAGCCCGTCGACCTCGACGCGGCGCACGACGATCTCGCCGAACAGGAGTCGGTGTACCGCGACGTCCACGCGCAGATACTCGAGCGACGCGACGCGCTCTTCGCTCGGCATGTCGGTCACGTCGAGGTGCCAGAGTTCGATGTCTCCGGTGAGGATCGACAGGCCGAGGCGCTCGTACTCGATGCGCAGGTCGTAGCTGCGCCCGACGGCCGCGACGATCGACGGGAGCGCGAGCCACAGCGCGATGCGGCCGACGACGAGCAAGGTCACGAACCCGATCGCACCCCACTTGAGCCAGCGGCGGAGTCGACGTCGCTTCGGCTTCGGCGCCGCGGGATCGGTCACCGCGCACCTCCCGCATCGTCGGCCTTCGCCGCCGCTGCCTTCGCCGCGGCTGCCTCCGCGCGGCGTAGCGCGGCGCGCCGTTCGGCGGGAGATCCGAGCGGGTCGAAGCCGCCGAGGTCGACGCCGCGCATCGTCAGCCAGTCGAACGCGCGGATCCGCGCCGCCGGCGACACGTCTTCGAGGAAGTAGTGGTTCTCGGTCGTGATCCGCGTGTGCAGGTCTTCGAGCGACGTCGCTTCGTGCACGAGCGCCTCGAAGGACTCCGGGTCGCGACCCAACTCACCCGCGTGTCGGACGAGAACACCGATCCACTCGGCCGGCGCCGGTTCGCCCGCGTCCTCGAACTCGCGGAACCGCGCGATCAGCCGCCCGAGACCGATGCGCTCGATCGTCCAGCCGATCGCCGCGCGGTCCGGTGCCTTGCCGCTCGTCGCCGTGCGCTGCAGGATCGCGTAGTGAACCTCCTCGGCGACGGCTCGGATCGATCGCTCGGGTGCCGACAGGATCAGGTCGGACGCGACCCGGGCGCCGGTCGCGCGGCACAGGTAGCGGAGCGCGTCGCGTTGGCGCGTGCGCCACGTCAACCCGTCGATCGCGTCGATGAACGCGGGATCGGGAATCGCCGGGTTGTCGCGGACGGTCTTCTGCGCGACCGCGTCCGCGAGGTCCGCGGTGAGTGCGGTCGCGAGCGCGGGCGAGACCGGTGCTTCGCCGATCGTGATGTGGAGCGCGTATCCGCGCGGCCAGTCGTTGCGGAATCGGAGCGCGGGATGGACCACCGCGAAGGTGCGGCCCGCCTCGATCGCGTCGGCCTCGACCATGCCGAGTTCACGGTGCGACTCGTGGGCGCCGACGACGTACCACTCGAGTGCGAGGTGCACGGTGTCGTCCGTCGCGCGGTGGACGTGGAGGCTGCCGATGACCTCCGCGGGCGGCACGGCCGGGTCCGGTCCGGGCTCGCCGTCGCCGCGGAACGACGCGACCATCGTCGTGCCGCGGGCGAGCGCCGAGTTCAGGCGCGGGAACGCGTAGGTCCGTCCGACGGCTTCGCTGCAGCACAACTCGTCGAACGACGCTTCCGGCGAGTCCGCGGCGAAGCGGACGAGGCCGGTGTGCTCCGCGACCGGCTTGATCGGGTCGCCGTCGATCTCCGACACGACCAGCCGCAACTGCGATCCGAGCGCGGCGTAGGCCTCGTCGGGAAAGCGTTCGAGCGCGACGCACCGGACCGTGACCGCCCACGCCCCGGCGATGTCCTCCTCGCTCGGGAGCGTCCCGGTGCCGCGCAACGGCGAGCCCGGGTAGTGATCGACCGACGCTTGCACCGCGGGCACCGGCAGCGGTGCGAGCGCGTTCGGGCGGGCCGAACAGCCGAGCCACGGCACCGCGGCGAGGGCGGCGATCGCGAGCGAGCGGAGGGGCAGGGGGACGGGACGGCGCATCCCCCGAGTTATAGTCCCGCCGAGACCCCGACGCGACCGTCCCGTGTCGTTTCGGTCTCGGCGATCGACCGAGGCGCGGTCGCTACCGGCCGTCCCACTCCGGCTTGTCGACGTCGAAGTGTTTCTTCAGTCCGCTCCAGCAACCGAGATAGTCGCTCTGCAGCGTCGGCAGTTCGGCGGCAAAGCGCGTCACGTGCTGCGGGAACCGCGTCTCGAACATGAAGGCGAGCGTGTTCTCGAGCTTGTGCGGCTTCAGGTCCTCGTTGGACGCGCCGTAGAACGCATCGGCGTCCGGGCCGTGCGGCAGCATCGTGTTGTGCAAGCTCATCCCGCCCGGGACGAAGCCCTCCGGCTTGGCGTCGTAGACGCCGTGGATCAGCCCCATGAACTCGGCCATGATGTTCATGTGATACCACGGCGGCCGGAACGTGTTGTCGGCCACCATCCACCGCTCGGGGAAGATCACGAAGTCGATGTTCGCGGTGCCGTCGGTCTCGCTCGGGGCGGTCAGGACCGTGAAGATCGACGGGTCCGGGTGGTCGAACGCGATCGCGCCGACCGGGCTGAAGGTGCGCAGGTCGTACTTGTAGGGCGCGTAGTTCCCGTGCCATGCGACGACGTCCAGCGGCGAGTGCTCGATGTGCGTGACGTTGAACGTGCCGCACCACTTCACCGTGACGGTGCAGTCGCCGTCGATCTCCTCGTATGCAGCCACCGGCGTCTTGAAGTCGCGCGGGTTCGCGAGGCAGTTCGCGCCGATCGGGCCGCGGTTCGGCAGCGTGAATTTCGCCCCGTAGTTCTCGCACACGTAGCCGCGCGCCGGCCCTTCGAGCAACTCGACCGTGAACTTCATGCCACGCGGCAGGACGACGATCTCGCCCGGCTCGACCTCGATCTTGCCGAACTCGGTGAAGAACAGCAGGCGACCGACCTCGGGCACGACGAGCATCTCGGCGTCGGCGTTGTAGAAGTAGTCGCGCTCCATCGAGCGCGTGACGTTCATCACGTGCGTCGCCATGCCGGCGTGCGTGTTGACGTCGCCGCACGTCGTGATCGTGCGCATCCCGGTGACGAACGTCAGCGGCTCGTCCGGGATCGGCGCCGGGTCCCAGCGAAGCGGGGCCAGCGGCAGCGACGACGGGTGCGTGTGCGGCGCGGTCTTCCAATGCTCGTGGTCGATCCGCTCGAACCGATTGACGTGACGCACCGATGGGCGCATCCGGTAGAGCCACGAACGCTCGTTCGCGCCGCGGGGGGCGGTGAACGGCGAGCCGGAGAGCTGCTCGGCGTAGAGGCCGTAGGCGCAGCGCTGCGGGGAGTTGCGGCCCTGCGGCAGCGCGCCGGCGAGAGACTCGGTCTCGAAGTCGTTGCCGAAGCCCGGCATGTAGCGGAGGTCCATCGGGTCGCCCCTTCGGTAGCGGTGCGTGGATTTCGGGAACGGGCCCGTCCGTCGGACGGGACATGCTATCCTGTGGCACATCATATCATATCGTTGCAAATGAAACGAGTCGATCGATGCCCGAGGCCGACCGTCCGCTCGTGTTGGAGCGCTTCTTTCCCTACCGCGTGGCGGTGCTCGCCGCCGACGTAAGCAAGGAGCTCTCTGCGGTTTATCGCGACCGCTTCGGGATCCGGCCCGCGGAGTGGCGGGTGCTCGCCCACCTCGCGGCCGCGGGCACCGGCTCGGTCCGCGAGATCCACCGCCACGCGAACCTCGACAAGGCCAAGGTGAGCCGCGCCGTCGACCGACTCGCCGCCCTCGGCCACGTCTCGAAGCGCCCGGACACGCACGATCGCCGGCTCGTCGCGTTGCGCCTCACCCGCAAGGGGCGCTCGGTCTACGAGCGGATCGTCCCGCACGCGCGGGCGTTCGAGGCGTCGCTGCTCGGCACGCTGACGAAGACCGAACGCGCCGTGCTCGACCGCGCGATCGACAAGCTGCACGCGGCGCTCGACGGATGAGGGCGCCCGAGCGTGTGACCGTCGCGGTCGTCGGCGGCGGGCCGGCGGGGCTCGCCGCGGCCGATGCGCTGGCCGAGCGGGGGATTGTCGCCGACGTCTTCGACGCGATGCCGACCGTCGGCCGCAAGTTCCTGATCGCCGGACGGGGCGGGCTCAACCTGACGCACGGCGAACCGCTCGACCGCTTCGCGCGGCGCTACCGGGAGCGAGCCGGTCGCATCGGCCGCCTCGTCGACGCGTTTCCGCCGAACGCGCTGCGTGCCTGGGCCGCGAGCCTCGGAGTCGAGACATTCATCGGCACGAGCGGCCGCGTCTTCCCGCGGGATCTGAAGGCGGCTCGCCTGTTGCGCGCGTGGGTGCGGTCGCTGCGTGCGCGCGGCGTGCGGATTCACGCGCGGCATCGGTGGGTCGGCGGAGGACTCGGCGAGGACGACGCGGCGCTTCGATTCGCACACGACGACGGCGAGCGCAGCGTGCTCGGCAACGCCGTCGTGTTCGCACTCGGCGGGGGCAGCTATGCGCATCTCGGCAGCGACGGGGCGTGGGTCGGGCCGTTCGGCAAGGCGTCGGTGCCGGTGCGCCCGCTCGTGGCGGCCAACGTCGGCTTCGAGGTCGCGTGGTCCGCGCCGTTCCGCGCACGGGCGGCCGGGAAGCCGTTGAAGAACGTCGTCATCCGGTCGGGGGGGGAGTCCGCCGCCGGGGAGGTGATGCTGACCGACTACGGCCTCGAGGGCAACGCGGTCTACGCGTTGGGGCCCGCGATTCGCGCGTCGGGTGCGCTCGAGATCGACCTGCGGCCGGGCGCGCCGCACGAGCGGTTGGTCGAGCGCCTCGCGAAGCCGCGCGGGTCGGCGTCGTTTTCGACGTGGCTGCGCAAGGCGGTGAAGCTCGACGGACCGTGCCCGGCACTGCTGCGCGAGTGCGCGCCCGCGGCGGTGGACGCCGCGACGCCCGACGCGCTGGCCCGCGCGATTCGCGCGTTGCCGGTCCGCGTCACCGGCGCGCGGCCCATCGACGAGGCGATCTCGACCGCCGGCGGCGTCGACCTCGATGCGCTCGACGACGACCTGATGCTCCGTGCGCGCCCCGGCGTGTTCATCGCCGGCGAGATGCTCGACTTCGAGGCTCCGACCGGCGGCTACCTGCTCCAGGGCGCGATCAGCAGCGGGCGGGTCGCCGGCGCCGGCGCGGCGAAACACCTCCGCTGAGCCTTGCGCGCTTCGGCGGGGGCGGTATCATGCGCGGGTGCCCCGATGAAGAGGGGATTTCGACATCCGCAGTAGCCGGCATCCGCGTGGCGATTCATTTCGGCCCGCGGACGCCCGCGGGCCCCGCCGGTCGCGACTCGATCCATCGGATCCGAGCGATCGGCGGGCGGCCCGATCCTCTATCGATGCCCGCCCCCCCCGATCTCGACGCGTTCCGTGCGGCTCGCCTGCGCCTCACCTGCGTCGCCGACGAGCCGATCGCGCTCGAGCCCTTCGCCGGCTCGACGTTTCGCGGCGCGCTCGGCGAGCGCTACCGCGCGTCCGTGTGCACCCGTGCGCTCGACGTGTGCGACGGATGCGATCGGCGCACGACCTGCGACTACCCGACGCTGTTCGAACCCGCACCGCCGCCCGGGTCGACGCGGTTGTCGGGGATCGATCGGATCCCGCCCGGCTACGTCGTCGAGGCGCCGTGGTTCGACGGTGCGTCGCACCGGTTCGACGCCGGGGACCGCTTCGACGTCGGGCTCGTCCTGTTCGGCGACGCGATCGTTCGTGGGCCCGCGCTGGTCGACACGCTCGCCGACGTCGGCGGACGGGGTGTCGGCCCCGACCGCGGTCGGTATCGCGTCGAATCGGTCTCGACGACGACCGTCGATTCGAACGGCATCGCCGCCCGGGTCGAGGAACTCGCCGGCGCCCCGCTCGTAATCGACTTCGCGACCCCGCTGCGCGTCAAGGTCGACGGGCGTTTCGTTCGCGAGCCGTCGTTCGGTGACCTCGTCCGCGCGCTCCTGCGCCGAACGTCGAGCGTGATCGCGTTTTCGTGCGCGGGGGAGATGGTCGCCGATTTTCGGGGGCTGATCGGCGGCGCGGACCGCGTGGCGACCGGGGCCGCCACGTTCGACTGGCGGACGCTGCACCGCATCTCCGGGCGCCAGCATCGCCGCGTCGAGATGGGCGGCGTCGTCGGCCGCGCGTCGTACGGCAGCGACGACCCCGACGCGCTCGCCCCGTTTCTGCCGTTGTTCGCGGCCGGCGAATGGCTGCACGTCGGCAAGGGTGCCGTGATGGGGCTCGGGCGCGTCGTCTGCAACGCGCGCGGTTGACAACCGCGCGACGCGCCCGGTATCTCTCCGATGAAGATCGGGGATCCGACTTTCGAGGAAAGAGGATTCCCACCATGGTAGTGCATCGCATTCTCCTGCTCGCGCTCGTGCTCGCCGTCTGCGGCAGCGGCGCGACCGCCCAGCAACCCGATCCCGCGCCGGCGTGGATCGCCCCCGGCTTCGACCTGCACCATCCGAGTGCGCGCTGGGTCGCGGTCGACGAACTCGACCCGAGCGACGTCTCGTGGGCGTCGATTCGCGATCGGGTCGGCCCCGGCTGGATCGCGACACCCGATGCGGCGTTCGGTGCGCCGCGCTGGTTGATCGGCCCGGCGATCGCACTCGCCGGCGACGGTCCGCTCGACGAGGTCACGGCTGTCGATGCCGCGGCCGCGCTCGTGCGCCGGCTCGCCGACGGCCTCGCGATCGACGACATCGACGCGCTCGCGTTCGACGACGCGTCGCCGTCGCGCTCCGGCGGCGGCCGCCGACTGCTCGGCGTCGACTTTCGCCAGACCCATCGGGGCTACGACGTGCGCTCGTTGCGCGAGCCGATTCGCGTGCGCGTCCGCGTCGACCTCGATGCCCGCCGCGTGTCGGCGCTCGGCTCGGCGTGGGTCCGCGGGCTCGACGTCGCGGTCGACCGGCCGATGGGCCGCGCCGACGCGATCGCCGCGGCGCTGTCGTTCATTCCCGACGTGCTGCCGGGGGCGTTCGAACGGGTCGACGACTCGCGCTACGTCCTCGTCGGTCGGCGGGGTGACGAACCGTTCGGTCGACTCGTCCACGAGGTCTTCGTACGCCGGACCGATCGGCCGGCGCTGTGGCGTGTCGTCGTCGATGCCCGAAACGGCGAGTGCCTCCACCACGTCGATCAGGTGCACCGGGTCGACGTGACCGGCAATGTGATGATCGGCAGCCTCGACGGCGCGGCCGGTACGCCGCCGACCGCGAGCTTCTCCCTCAAGCCCGGCGACGGCGTCTTCGTCCAGGTCGTCGGCGGCAACCGTGGCACCGCGGACGCGATGGGCAACTACCGCGTCTCGCACGGCGGATCGGCACCGGTGCAGATCACCGGGCGCTTCGAGGGCGAGTGGGCGAGCGTGCAGAACCAGGCGGCGGGGAACACGACGTTCACGCAGTCGGCCACCCCGGGGACCGCGGCGAACGTCGTGCTCAACGGCACCCACTCGACCGAGTTCCGGACCGCGGAGGCGACCGCCTACCACTGGGTCAACGCCGTGCACGACTTCGTCGCGAAACGCATCCCGAACTTCACCGCGCTGCAGCGACTGACGACGAACGTCAACATCGCGTTCCCGTTCGGCTGCAACGCGTGGTTCGACGGCGTGTCGATCAACTTCACCCGCGCGTCGGGCGGTTGCCCGAACATGGCGTTCGCCGACGTCGTCGCGCACGAGTGGGGGCATGCCTTTCACCAGTGGTTCGCCGGCTCGATCACGAACAACGCGTTCTCCGAGGGCCTCTCGGATCACCTGGCGCTCTACCTGTCGGGGCAACGCGTGCTCGGACGTGGCATCCAGTTTCAGCGCGACTACAGCCCGAACCAGCCGGCTTGCTGCACCCAGTGGCCGCCGACCCAGTACCCGGCACCCCATCAGGGCGGCGAGATCTGGGCGGGCACGATGATGGACCTGCGCGACAACCTGATCGCGCGGCGCGGAGCGGCGGTCGGTGCCGACCGGGCCGAGCAGATCACGATCGCGCAGTTCACGCGCAAGCCGCCGGACATGCCGACCGGCCTGATCGAGACCCTCGTTCAGGACGACAACGACGGCGACCTCAGCAACGGCACGCCGCACTTCGTCGAGATCGTGACGGCCGCGGACGGGCACGCGTTGCCGCGACCGACCGATCCGACGAAGGCGTCGCTCGTCGCGCAGACCGCGAAGCCGACGATCGGCACCATGCTGTCGTTCGCGTTGCACGCGGTGCGGCGCGCGAACGCGGCCTACGTCGTCGCGCTGTCGGCGACGCTGCAGTCGACCCCGATCCCCGGGATCGGGACGATCGACCTCGGCTTGCCGATCGTGCCGATGCGGATCGCGACGACCGACGCGTTCGGTGAGTCGCTCTTCACGCTCGTGGTGCCCAACGCACCGGTGTTGCGCGGCGCGACGTTCCACCTGCAGGCCGTCGTGGCCGGGGCGTCGCCGATGCTGTCCACCCCGTGGACGATCGCGATCCAATAGCGACGACCGCGACGCGCGTCCGGGCCGGCTACGTCCAGCCCTTGAACACCGCCGACTCGGGCGCGCCGTCGACGTAGATCAGGATCGCTCGGAACGTATCGCCGGCATCGGGCTTCGGAAACGCCGGGACACCGGTGCACGCGACCGACTCCCCGTCGGCGGTGGTCGCGAGCCACGCCTTGCCGCGCCGTTCGCCGGTGATCGTCAAGACGCCCTTGTGACGGCCCGACTTCGGCTCGGGTTTGGCCGGCGTGGCCGGTGCGGTGAGCGCGTTGCCGAGGAGGTCGCCGATCGTCGTCTCGCGAACGGGACGCACGTCGCGGAGGCTTCCCTCGTCGCCTCGGTCGCGGCCACCGCGTTCGCGCCGACCGCGCGGTCCACGATCGCCGCCGCGGTCGCCCCCGCGACCCCGGGGGCCGCGCGTCGGGCGCGGTGGCCGATCGACGACCGGTTGCTGTCGGCGGACGAGCCGTGCCGTCCACGCGAGCACGTGGTGCAGCGCATCGGCGTCGAGTTCGTGTTCGCCGAGGAAGTCGCGCACGATCCGTTGGAGGGTCGCGTAGTAGGCGAGCGGTGCACCGTGGGTGCGGGTCTCCGCCGCATCGAGGTCGGCGAGGTTCTCGAGCAACGCGTCGAACCCCGCGCGGTCCGCGTCGCGCTCGAAGAAGCGAACGAGCGTGACGACGTGGGTGCGCGGGATGCCCTCGGCGGGCTTGCCGGTCGGGCCGTCGTCGCCGGTCGCGATTCGCGGCACCTCGGCGCGGTCGAGCTGTTTGGCCAACGCATTGGCGAGCGTCGTGGCGTCCGTGGTCGTCATTCGGCGCCCTCCCGGAGTCGGTCGGCGAGCTGGCGCAACAGCGTGCCGCCCTGGGCCGTCGGGCGAAACGCCGCGAGGCACTCCGCGACGAAGTCGCCGACGTCGCCGATCGGCGTGCGGTGCGCCGCCGTCGCGAGGTCCCGGATGCGCACGCCGGTGACCGTGAACTGCACCGCACCGAAGCCGTCGTAGCGGCCGCCACCGACGCGCAGCGGAAACGTGGTCGCGCCGTCGGGGCCGATCCCCATCGCCCGGATCACGCCGCCGAGTTCCGCGCGGGTGACCTGGTCGACGTGCAGGCGCGTCTCGAGCGTCGTCCCGGCGGGGATCGCGAGTGCGCCGATCGCCGCGGTCCGGTCGACGCCGCTCGGCAGGGGGCCGTAGAAGCGTCGGCCGGCCGGTCGCGTCGGTGCGTGCGGGGCCGAGAGGGACACGACCTCGAGCGCGGTGTCCCCTGGCGCGCGCGCCTCCTCGAAGGCGACGCGTCCGAGGTAGCCCAGCGCGCCGAAGAGTCGCGAGGACGTCGACACCGGGTCCCGTTCCGGCTTCGCGCCCGGCGGCGGATAACGGAGCGGCGGGCGCACCCGTTCGAAGTCCGGGTTGTCGCTCTGCGTGAATGCCTCGTGCACGAGGCGGACGGCCCCTTTCAGCGTCGATCCCGGGATCACCGGTGCGTCGCCCGCGCGCACGACGTCGCGTACGACCGCGCCGTCGTGGATCGCGACCGCGCCGCTGCCGACGTGCACGGGGCGCTTCGCCTCGAGCGTGATCCGGAGCGTCGCCGTCACGCCGTCGTCGACCGGCGCGTTGCGATCGCTCGGCGACTGGTTCGCCGGTCGTCGGTCGGGGTGGGGGATCGAGAAGTGGCCGACGCTCGGTGCGCGGTCGCGGGCCATCGCTACGCCTCCGTCGCCGGCGCGTCCGGCTCTTGCTCGGCCGCGGAGGAGTCGGCCGCTGCGGCGAGCGCCCCGAGCCGCGCCGCGAGGCGCGTCTCGACGACCGGGCCGAGCACCGCGTCGATCGCGTCGCCTTCGAGCGCGAGTCGCGACCCGCGCCACGTGCGCTCGATCGCGACGCCGTCGGGCAGCGCAACCGTGTCGTCGTCGCGCACGAGCGTGAACTCCGTGCGCGCGCGCTTCGTGCACAGTGCCGCGACGCCACTCAGGCGTTCCGCTGCGGGGGACATCTCGATGCGCAGGCGGCGGATCGTCGCGTCGACGAAGCCGAAACCGCGCGACTTGCCGCCGCCGATTCGCGCCGTCCCGTCGTCGAGGTCGGCGAGTGCCACCGCGACGAGCCCGAGCTGCCACAACTCGAAGTTCCGCAGGTGGACCTCGGCGGCGAACGTGCCGCGGGTGACGACCTCGAGGTCGAACTGTGCCGCCGGGCGGGCGGCCCCCGTCTTGCGGTCGATCGTGACCTGGGTGCGCCGCTCGGTGCGATTCGCGTCTGCGGCGCCGGCGCGCATCGCGTCGGCGTCGCCGGTGCGTTCGGCGTCGAGCGACCACGGCAGTGCGTCGGAGATCGCGATTCGACCGGCCACGCGCAGCGAGCCGAACGTGCGGCACGCGTCGCACTGATGCTCGAAGATCAGCGGCGGCGTCAGGCGGACCTTGCGCTGCGACGCGATCTGCTGCGCCCGCTTGAAGCAGTGCGAGTGGATGCCGTCGATCGGATCGCAGACCGGCCGGCCGGCGGCGCCGAGGATCCGCTCCGCTTGGGCGCGGAGCGTTCCCTTCAGGCTCGACCCCGGAAGATAGACCGTCGGGCCGACCGCCGCGTGGTTCGTCCGCGCGACCGCCAGGTCGGGGACGGTCGGGTCGATCGGCGCGCGACCACTCCTGATCGCGATGGGGCCGCGCGGCGTCAGGTCGACGTCGAATCGCGCCGTGTTGTGCAGCGTCTTCAGCATGCGCTCACTCCTCGCTCGGTCCCGCGCCGCGAAGCGCCGCGTCGAGAACCGCACGTCGGTTGTCTTGATCGGGCCAGTCGATCGCCGTGTAGTCGCGACCGTCGAGCAGTCCGGTCGCATCGATGCGCGCGAGCGTCGGCTGCTCGCAGACGAAGCGACCCAGGCCACGGCTCGTCGCCGCACCGAGGACGACATCGCCGTCGGCCAGGCGCTCGAGCAACTCCGCGACGAGCGCGACGTCGGCGTCGGTCGGGTTCTCGAGGATCGCCTCGAACGCGAACGTGCTGCCCGCGCGGACGACCTCGAAGGAGAAGGCACCGCCCCGGGCGGTCTCGTAGTCGCGGTCGACGGCGACCGAACCGCGCGTCTCGGTGCGGACGTCGCCGTCGGCCGGCGCGTCGAGGACGGTCAGGCGACCGGCGAGGTGCGTCGAGCCGAACAGCGCACACACGCGGCACGTCGCTCGATCGATCGCGTCGCGGGTCGCGCTGCCGCGGGTCGCGGCGCTGCACGTCGGGCCCTCGATCGGATCACAGGCGATCGCCGGCCCGAACACGCGCAGCCACGCCTCCGCGGTCGCGCGCAGCGCGCCCTTCAGCGACGTGCCCGGCAGGACCGGCCGGCCGGCCGCGTCGCGAACGACGGCACCGTCGGCCGGGGCGTCCGGCGTCGTCGCGCCGACGATGCGGCACGCGCCGATCGCGCGCAGGCGCGCCCGGATCCGGTAGCGAACGAGCAGGGTCTCGTGGGTCGTCGCGCTCATCGCCTCACCGGTCCCGCGCGTGCGTGCCCGCACCGAGGCAGCGGTAGTGGTAGTGGCGGATCAGGTAGCCGAGGAACCGCTCGACCGCGGTCGCGTCGTCACCGGCGAGCGGGGCGATGTCCTTCTCGAGCATCCGCACGAGGGCGTCGCCCGACTTGCGGTGGGGCCACCCGTCGCGACCGCGGCTCATCTGATGGCGCAGGAAGTTCGCGAGTTCGGGGATCGTCGCGCCGCTTTCGGCCGCGGCGCGCACGTCTTCGAGCGACGTCGCCGCGACGACGGGATCCTTCACCCGCTTGCGCTGGTTCGGCCGCGCCTCGAAGATCTTGTTCTTCGCCAAGTAGTCCTCGGCCCGCTGGATCAACGTCGCGGTGTCCGTCATGTCGTCGTTCTCCACCCCGGTCGGTGCGTCGCGTCACTGAAGCGGATCGCGCCGAAGCCTTCTTCGCGTACGTCCCCGATGCCGTCGCGCTCGCGGGCGGCGAGTGCGTCGACGAGGGATTCCAACGACGCGTCGAGTTCGAGCAGCAGCACCGACCCGGCGGTGATCGCCGTCCGCACGGGTTTCTGCCGGTTTCGGAAGCCGTCGTATCCGGTCGTGCGCGTCGTGCGCACCGACCCCGCGCCGATCGTCGCGCCGTCGAGCCCGAGGGCCGCGAGCCACGCGGACTCGGCATCCGTCGCGTCGCCCGCGACGATCACGTCGGTCGACGCGGTGACCGCGACGAAGCTGCGACCGAGCGGAGGCGCCGCCTCGGCGACGCCGCACGTGCCCGCCGCGCCGTCGATCGCGTCCCGCGTCGCGCGGTCGAATGCGGCGAGCCGTTCCGCGAGCGGGGTGTCGTCCACCACCGCGCACGACTCGATCGCGACGTGCCCGAAGCCACGGTTGCGGCCGCGGCCGACCCGAAGGCCGACGCTCGCTGCGTCCCGGAGGAACGCACGCCCCGCGTCGTCGATGCGACCGATCCGGGCGACGAAGCGCGTGCCCCGGTCGAATGCCGTGCGCACGACCGGCGCGCCCGGGGTGCCCCGGACACGGTCGATCCCCTGGGTCGCGACCAAACGTCGGCGCGCCGCGTCGCCGTGGGGTGCGGCGCCGTCGGTCGATGGCGCCGTGCCGCAGCGCGGGCAGCGGGCGTCCAGGCGGACGCGGCCGCCCGCATCGGCGATACGGCCCGCGACGAAATCGCGCACCAGCGTGTCGAGCGCGGGCGGGTCCGCCGGACACTGGGTGCACACGACCGTCGTGTGCGCGCGCGGTGCCGCGGTCGACGCGTCACCGATGCGCAAGCAGGTCGCGGCGTCGAACGCCACCGGACGGACCGCGTCGTCGTCGGCGAGATCGTGGCGCGGATCGGTTCCGCGTGCGCGGGCGACGGCGGCGATCAGCGCGGCACGCAGGACGGGCGCGGGGATCGCGGCCGCGCCTCGGCTGTCGGCGTCGATCACGATCGGCTCCTCCGCCCGCAGCGTGATCGTGATCGCGTCGTGCTCGGGAATCGCGGGCGCCGTCGGCGTTGCCGGGGGCGCCGATTCGAGCGTCAGCGCGACCGCGCCGAGGCCACCGCTGCGGCCGAAGCCGATCGCGTGTACGGCGTGGACTGCGCCGCGCAGCAGTCGCTCTGCGGCGGGGTCGAGCGTGTCGACGTCGACGGTCGCCTCGAAGCGGAGATCGGCGGCACCGCCGTCGATCGCCTCGCGGCGGTAGTGCGCATCCGGCAGGCACTGCCCGGTCTCGCGCGTTCGCGTCGCGCCGTGGCGGACCGTGTAGCCTTCGCCACGCGCGAACGCGTCGCGCGTCGCGTCGAGTGCCGGCGGGATCACGGCGTCACCGATCCGCACGCGGGCGGCGCGGCCGGGTTCGCCGAACAGCGACGACACGTCGGCGCCGGCCTCGCGCGCGAGGCGCTCCGCTTGCTCGCGGATCGCGCCGCGAAGTGCGGTGGCCGGGATGTGCGGCACGCCGTCGTCGTCGCGCACCTGGGCGACGTCGAGGTGTGGGGTCAGGGCGCCGCCGCCGCCGACGAGCAGCGCGCCGCGGGGCCGGACGACCAGCGTATGTCGAGTCATGCGTCGCTACTCGCTTCCGGGGTCGGGGCGGATGCGTCCGGGCGCTTCCCGCGCCGGCCACGCCGACGGCGTTTCTTCTTCGGCGCACCGTCGCCGCTCGGCTTGCCGTCCGTGCGCTTGTCGTTCTTCTTTCGCTTCTTCGCGTTCGGGCGCCGCGGTGGGCGCCGCGCCGGGTCGGCGTCCTTCGCGAAGCGGAGCACTTCGACCCAGTCGACGAGGCGGGTGACGACGTCGTCGTCGACCGGCTCCCACGGAAACGCGTCGAGGGCGATGCCGGCGTCGCGCAGCGCACCGCGCAACCCCGGGCAGCGCGCGAGGGCGCCGCGCGCCGCGCTCGTACCGATCCGCGTGTCGCGTCGCAGTTGCTCGGCGAGTGCGTAGAGTTCGTCGCGGGGGGCGCGGTGGCGGACGAGTGCACGCACCGCGTCGAGCGTCGCGCGAAACGCCGCATCGGTGAACGGGCGCTGGGTGAGCCGTCGCGTCGGTTCGCCGTCGCGCGCTGCGACGGTCCACGGCGCGGCGTCCCGGATCGCACCGGGCATCGCGCCGAATGCCGCGCCGCCGTCGAGTCGCGCGAAGTCGACCGCACTGCGGGCATCGCCCGACCGCGCGGCGCGCTTGGCGCCGGTCGCGAGGGCGCGCGCCGCGTCGACCGCGACGTCGATCGGTGTCGCCGGCGGCGCGATCGCGATGCCGAGGGCGACGCCGAGTCGGAGTCGCTCGTTCGTGCGGCGGGGCCGGAGTCGGTCGAACGCGGTGTGGAACGCGCCGATGAACCGCTCCGCGTAGGGGAACACGTGGCGCGCCGGGATCACGGCGAGCGCGTCGGTCGCGGCGAGTCGCGACACGTGGCATTCGCGATCCGGGTCGAGGCCGTGCGACGCGACGTGTGCGAGCGCCCGATCGTTCGCTTCCGCGAGTGCGGTCGTGAGCGCCGATGCGAGCGCGACGTCGTCGGCCAGCGATTCGGTGCCGGCGAACGCGCGCCCGGCGTCGATCGCGGAGGCGTGGACGACCGCCATCGAGGCGGCGCCCGCGATGTCACGGAACGAGCGGGCGTGATCGGCCTTGCGCACGGCTCGACGGCCTGCGCGACGGCGCGCGGCGCACGGGTGGCAGAGCGTCTCGCCGAATGCCTCGTCCGGCGCGTGGGCGGCTTCGACCGCGCATGCGTCACACCGCGCCGTGTCCGCGTCGATCGACGGCGTGCACGCGGCGACCGCAGATCGCGCGCGACGCAGGCGCGCCCGCACGGTCGCGGCGGCGCCGCACCACGCGCTACCGGCCGGCGCGAGGCCGAGCGCGCTCGGCGTCTCGTCCGGTGCCGGGCCCGATCCGACGAGCTCGTCCGGCCACACCGGGAGCGTCGCGCACGCGATCGGCAACGCCGCCGCGACCGGTTCGACCGCGTCGGCCTCCTGCGCGCCGAGCGACGAGACGGTCGCACGCACCGCGTCACGGATCAGCTGCACGACCGTGTCGGCTTCCGAAGACGCACACACGACCAGTCCACTCGCGCCGGATGCGAACAGTGACTTCGGTCCGAGGCGCGACGGGATCGACGCGGGGTTGTCCGCATCGCCGACCGCGCGCAGCAAGGCAGCGGCCCCGGCGCGATCCACCGGGCGGCTGCCGGTTCGCACGAACGTGTCGGCGTCGGGCGCGTCGTAGGCGACGACGGTCAACGGCGCGTGACCGAAGCGCGTGCGCCACGCGTCGCCGTCGTCGTCGGCGGGTTCGAGCGCGGCGGCGCGCGCGAGCCGTTCGGCGTCGAGCGGGTCGCCGGGTTGCGCGTTCGCCTCGGCCTCGAGGGCCGCGGCGACGGCGGCTCGGACGGTGTCGATGGGTGGGTTGATCGGATCGGCCTTCGCAGGGAGTGGGGCCGCGTCGTGGCGGCCGAGCGGGCGCGCGCGCGGGGCGGCGAGGGGGTAGCTTACCGCTCGCGAGTCGAGTGGGTCAACCGGCTGATCCGGCGGTCGGTTGACGGCCATCGGGAGCATCGGACGTCGCGGTCCACCGGGACCGCAGCGCCCACGCGCCGGCGAGCACGATCGGCCCGACGACGGCGACGACGTACCAGACCGCATCGGGCGAGATGTGCTCGTAGACGCGGAACGACCACAGCGGCGTCACGACGAACGCGATCGAGAACGCCATCGCGTAGAGCCCCATGTAGGCGCCGCGACTGCCGCGGGGCGCGCGGGCCGCGACCAGCGTGTTCGACAGCGGCAGGCACAGCATCTCGCCGATCGTCCAGACGATGATCGTGAACGCCGCGTAGAGGGCGCCGTGGCCGAACGGCATCAGGCCGAACCCGATGCAGACGAGCAGGCTGCCGAGCCCGAACCAGCGCAGCAGATCGCGGCGCTCCGCCCAGCGGATGAACGGCATCTCGAAGACGATGATCAGGATCGAGTTGAATGCGAGCAGGTGGCCGATCACCTCGCGCTCGAGACCGTAGATCTCGCGCATGTAGACCGGGAGCGCGACGAGGATCTGGAAGAACGCGCTCGCGACGAGGATGACGAGTGCGATCAGCACGAGAAACGGCCCGTCCTTCCACGGCGATCGGGCCCGGGGCGTCGCCGCGTGCTCCGGTGCGTCGGGTTCCGGGGCCGGGTCCGGGCCGACCGCGACGACGAGCCACGCAGCCGCGGCGAGCGACGCGGCGCCGTTGATCAGGAAGAGCCACGTGTAGCCGGAGACGTATCCCCCGGCGGCCGGCGCGATCGCGAGCCCGACGCTCATCGCGAGCCGCAGCAGCGTGAACGCGCGTGCTTGTCGCTCGGGCGGGCACCGTTCCGCGATGCCGGCCATCATCGCCGGCCGCGCGGCGTCGGCGATCGTCGACAGGGCGAAGAAGGCCATCGCCAGTGCGACCGGGCCGGCGTCGTACATCGCGTAGGGGAAGGCGAACAGGACGACGCCCGCCGCGACGGTTGAGGCGAGTTGGGTGCGGTAGGCGCCGATCCGGTCGACGATGACGCCGCCGAGGAACGCGCCGACGGCCGAGCCGACTGCGTATGCGGTGACGACCCACGACGTCGCGACCTTCGACAGCCCGCGCGATTCGGTCAGGTAGAGCGTCTGGAAGATCATCACCATCGCGCCGGCGCGGTTGATCAGCATCGTGCCGCACAGGAACCAGACGTCGCGCGGCAGGCCGCGGAACGCGTCCCCGTAGGCGCGGAGCGCGCGGGTGGGACTCATCGGCCGAAGAGGTCGAAGTCGCCGTCCAGCACGCGGTCGATCCGACCGGTCCGCCAGCCGCGCGCGTCGCGGACCAGGGGCGACGGCGCCTCGCGATAGCGTCGCACGACCTGGGGGGTCGCGTCGGTGGCGGCGTCGAGCGCCGCGTGCGCCGCGTCGCGCACCGCCGCGTCGTCGGCGAGCGGGTGGGGCGGCTGCGCCGCGACGACGACGCGCACGCGATGGCGCACCTCGCCGTCCGCGAAGACGTGCAGTCCGTGTTCCCGGGCGAGCACGCGCCACGCCGCGAAGCCGCTCACGGTGCCGACGAACCGGTAGGGCGTGCGCGCGTCGCCGGGACGCTCGTCGATCGGCTCGAGTGCCATGCGACGCTTGTCGGCCCAGCGCGTGAGCATCGCGACGACGCGACGGGCGGTCGTGTCGCACGCCGCCGGATCGCTCTTGGAATCGCGCGTCGCCTCGACCGCGACGAACGCATCCTGCGGCCCGTCCGGATCGGCGAGCGCTTCGTCGAGCAGGAACAGCCGCTGGGCGAGCGTGCCGACGAGGTCGGCGGGGTAGTGTTCGCGCGCGCCGCCGTCGCCGTCGAGCCGGCGGAGCAGCGACCGCGCGGTCTTCATGCCGGCCTCGATCCGGTCCATGTACTCGGCGCGGCCGAGGACGGTGAACCGCTCGGCCGATTGCCAGAAGTCGGGGTCGGACACGCGGTCGAGGGCAGCGGCTTTGCGGTCCCGCCACGCGTCGGTGGCCACCACCGCGTCGAGTCGCGCGAGCGCGGCGTCCAGGGCGACGACGTCTTCGCGGTCGCCGCTCGGGGCGAGCGCGATCGACGCGGCCGAACGCTCGGCGTCGGCGGGGCCGCTGTCGCTTTCGTCGTCCGCCGGTGCGGGCTCGTCGTCCGGTGCGTCGGGGTCGATGAAGTCGACCGCGATCCGATCGCCGTCGGCGCGCACGAAGAGGAACTGATCGCCGTCGGGCACCCGGTGGTTGACGATCGTCAGTGCCAGCGGCGACAGCAGATAGCGCTCGATCGCCCGCTTCAACGGCCGCGCGCCGAACTCGGGCGAGAAGCCGCGGTCGAGCAGGAACTCGAGCGCGGACGCATCGAACTCGACCGCCCATTGGCGGTGGCGCAGGCCGCGTCGCTCGAGAACGCGGGCGAGCTCCTTCTCGAGGACTTCGCGCATCACGACGCGCGACAGCGGCCGAAACGTGACGACGCGGTCGAGCCGGTTGAGGAACTCCTTGCGGAAGACGCGCGCCAGCGAGCGAGCGGTCGACTCGGCGTCGAATGCCCCCGCCGTCGCGTCGCCGAATCCGATCGGGGCGCCGGCGGGCGACTCGGCACCGACGTTCGCGGTCAGGATGATGATCGCGTGGCGGAAATCGGCGGTGTTGCCGCGGCGGTCGGTCAGTCGACCGTCGTCGAACACCTGCAGGAAGAGGTCCCACACCTGCGCGTGCGCCTTCTCGAACTCGTCGAGGAGCAGCACCGCGAACGGCTGCTTGCGGATCTGGTCGACGAGGGCGGTTCCGCGCGCTGGACCGTCGGACTCCCCGAGCAGGCGCTCGTGCGCATCCGCGGTCTGGAACTCGCTCATGTCCAGCCGGATCATCCGGTCCGGCGAGCCGAACAAGTAGTCGGCGAGCGTCTTCGCGATCTCGGTCTTGCCGGTGCCGGTGGGGCCGGTGAACAGGAACACGCCGGTCGGTCGCGTCGGGTCGGTCAGGCCGGCCTTGACCATCGCGACGCGCTCGACGAGGCACGTCACCGCTTCGGGTTGGCCCATCACGCGGGCGTGGAAGAACGCCTCGAGCGCGGTGACGTCGAGCGCGGTGCGGTCGTCGATGACGGTCGCGGGCAATCCGGTCAGCCGCGTCAGCGCGCGCATCACGCCGTCGAGGCCGAGTGCGGCGTCGCGCGGGAACACGCCGGTGGTGCGCATCTCGCGCAGGCGGCCGAGGAAGTCGAGCAGGCCGCCGGGGTTCGCCTTGTCGCCGAGATACTGGCGGACGAGCGCGAAGGCCTCGACGAGCACCGGGTCGTCGAGGAGCGGCGTGCCGTCGGCTTCACCGACCTTGGCGGTCCACGCGCGGGCGAGCGCGAGCGTGGCGTCGTCGTCCAGCGCCGGAACGCGCAGCGCCTCGAACGCGAGCTTCGCGCGGGGCTTGGACTGCGCGACGCGTTCGAACGCGGTCGGCGTGACCGCGCCGACGATCTTCAAGTCGCCGCGCTCGACCAGCGGCAGGATCGTGTCGAGGACGCTGACTTGCTGGAACTTGTGCCGGCCGGTGTAGACCAGCTCCTGGAAGCCGGGGACGAACCACACGACTTTCGGCCGCTTCTCCAGCGTGCGGATCAGTCGCTGCAGGCGACCCTCGAGCTGGCCGATGTAGACCTGGTCCGCCATCAGGTCGAGGCCGCTCGCGACGAAGACGGTCCAGTCGTCGGCGGCGAGTTCTTCGATCAGCTGCGCGATCGCGGTGCGCTTGCCGGTTCCCTCGTCGCCGACGAGCAGGACCGAGCGCGGCGTCGCCGCGGACAGCGAATCGCGGAGCAGGCGCACCCGCTCGGCCAACGCATCGGTCGCGACGCGGATCGGCGGGTCGGCGGGCGGGCGCTGGATCACATGGCCGACGCCGTTGAGGAAGTCGACGTCGAGGCGCGACTGGCCCCAGCGGTCGAACCCCTGCGCGAGGTCGATACCGAGTTCACGGTCGACGCGCGCGAGGAACTTCTGCATCCACGCGATGTCGTCCTCGTCCGTGCTGTCGAGCCCGTCGAACGACGGCGCCTCGTCCGCGGCGATCCGGTCGCGGATCAACTGCAGGACCAGCGTCTCGCCGTCGTCCTCCCAGGTGTCGTCGAGCTTCCGGAGCACCCGCGAGACGACCGGCGCGGTGCCGCGACGCCCGAGCGCGCGCAGCAAGAAGAACCGCCGCGTGCCCCAGGCGCCGTCGATTCCCTCGAGGAGCCCCTCCGTCGGATCTTCGCCTTCCCCGGGATCCCGATCGTGCAGCGCCGCGAGCGCGAGGCACGCGATCACGTCGTTCGACCCCTTCGCGTAGCCGATGCGGTCACCGGTCGTGTAGGCGTCGCCCGCGAGCATCGCGACGCCTTCGATGAACGTCGGGTGCGCGATCAGGTCGGCCGGTTGGGCGGCCTGCTGGAAGAACGGATCGACCCGGTCGGCCAGCGCGTAGAGGGGCGACTGCGGCGTCGAGTCGGACTTCGCGCGGCGCCGTGCCCAGACGGCGTACGCACCGATCCCGAGGGCGGTGCCGACGGCGGTGTAGCCGAGTGCGATCAACAGGTCGGTCATCGCCGGGCTACTCCGTGCGCCAGGGCCCGGTGATCGCGAGCGTCAGGCCGCGCTCCTGGACGTTGACGAACAGCGTGGAGCCGTCCGGCGAGAAGCACGCACCGGCGAGTTCCGACAGATGACCGCGCGCCTCCGCCAGTCGGTAGGACTCGCCCGCCGGCGTGATCCCGACCATCCCGTCGCGGCCGGCGGAATCTTCGCAGACGATCACGTCACCCCACGGCGCGATCGTCAGGTTGTCGGCGTTTTCGAGGAGCGAGGTCGCGTCCGCCTCGAGGAACAACTCGAGTCGGCCGGGGTTGTTCGCCTCGGCCGGCGTCCCCTCGTCGGGGCTCGGGCGATAGCGGAACACCTGCCCGCGACCGGCTGCCCCGCCGTCGGTGCACGCGAAGTAGAACCCGTCGCGCCCGAACCACATTCCTTCACCGCGACTGAAGCGCGCCGCGCCGGCGGCGAAGCCCTGCAGGCGCAGGTCGTCGTTGGGGGCGAGCACGTCCCGGATGTCGAGCCATCGCGTCGCGAGCGGGGTGCCCGGTGTGAGCGTCGGCCCGCCGCGATTGCTCGTGTCGAGCGACGGACGATCGGCGACGAGCAGCGCCTGGAGGCGCCCGCCGTCCGAGAGGCGTCCGCGACGCGTGGGCAGGAAACGGTAGAGCAGGCCGTCGCCTCGGTCCTCGGTCAGGTAGACGATGCCGCGCGTCGGCTCGACCGCGACGGCCTCGTGGTTGAAGCGTCCCATCGCGACGAGCGCGACCGGAGCGGCGAGGCCGGCGTCGGTCGGCACCTCGAACACGAAGCCGTGATCGCGCTCGTGCGTGCCGTCGGCGCGGACGATGCTCTCTTCGCACGTGAGCCACGTCCCCCACGGGGTCGGCCCACCCGCGCAGTTGCGCTCGGTACCCGCGAGACTCAGCCAGTGTGACCGCATCTGCTGCGTTCGCGTGTCGAAGCGGATCGTCGTCGTGCCGCCACGCGACGGCGTCCTGCCGTAGCCGCGGTCGTAGATCGACGCGGGATCGACCTGAGACAGCAGCGCGTCGTCCGGGCCGAACGGTCCCGGGTCGACGATCGTGTTCTCGTGGTTGCGCACGAGCAGCGTCGTGCCGTCCGGCGCGGGGAACGCGGCCATGCCGTCGTGTCGCGCGGGTACGATCAAGCCGTCGTCCATCGTCTCGCCGGCCGACGAGAACATCGTGTAGCGAAACCCTCCGGGCAGATCGAGCACGCCGGCCGGGTCGGGGACGAGCGCACCGTAGCCGGCGAGCACGCGCGAGCTGCCGCTGCGGGAGCAGCCGCTCACGAACGTCGCCAGGCCGGCGAACCCCGCCATTGCGGCGGTCGCGTCCCGCAGAAAGTGTCGTCGGCTGATCGGCATCGGCTTCGTTCGCTTGATCGGTAGCCCGGGTTCCGCTCTACTGGAATCGGCGATAGGGGCCGAACCCGAGAGAGGTGTAGCATGTCGAGGATACTCGGATCGACGCTGCTCGCTACCGCGATTGTCGCGGGAACGGCCGCGGCACAAGGCACGTGGAGTACGCCGGTCGCGGTGACCGCGGTCAACTCGACGACGCAGGACTACTACCCGAACGTGAGCCGCGACGGGATGACGCTGCGGATCGCGTCGAGCCGCAACGACCTCCCCGGCTACGTCGGCGGCTGGGACATCAACGCGGCGACGCGCAGCGGGCCCGGCCAATCGTGGGTCGGCCTGCAGGCCGAGCCGGGGGCGATCAACTCGACCTCGAACGATCTCTCGCCGCACGTGCTGCCGGGCGACACGGTCGCCTACTTCGCGTCGCTGCGACCGGGGACCGGCGGTGCCGACATCTGGCGCGTGTCGCGAACCGCTCCGAGTCAGCCATGGGGCAATGCGACCGAGATCACCGTCGTGAACACGACCACGTCCGAGTACGGCGTGAGCGTCACCGACGACGAGTTGTACATGCTGCTGACATCCGGCAGCAACATCGTCGAGTCTTCGCGCGCGTCGACCGCGGTCGCGTGGGGCGCGCCCGTCGTCGTCGCGGAGTTGAACATCGGGACGAGCCAGCGGGATACGCGCGTCTCCGGCGACGGCCTGACGGTCTACTTCGCCTCCGACGGCAATCTCTTCGTCTCCCGCCGGGCGTTTCGCACCGCCACGTGGGGAGCGCCGGTCAACCTCGGACCGATGATCAACACGACGGCGACCGATCGTGTTCCGAGCCCGAGCGGCGACGGGCGCGAACTCTACTTCTCGTCGAGCCGCGCCGGCGGCGCCGGCGGCCAAGACGTGTATGTCTCGACGTTCACCGGCTTGTCGTACGAGCGGCTGCCTCAGGTCGGCTCACCGCTGGTGCTGCACCTGACGCATGCCGGCCGCCCGGGCGCGGTCTACCAGGTCGGTCTCAGCTTCTCCAACACGACGGGCATCCCGATTCCGGGCGTCGGCACGATCCCGCTCGACTTCGACAAGCTGTTCGAGATCTCGGTGGTCAATCCGATCCCGGCGCTGTTCCAGAATTTCTCGAACACGCTGAACGTGCGCGGCGAGTCCACGGCCGTATTCACGGTTCCGGCGCTCGGCGCGCTGATCGGTGTGTCGTTCCGGGCCGCCTTCGTCACGCTCGGCGCCAACGGCGTGGACTACATCTCCAACGGCCTCGAGTTCGGCATTCACCGCTGAGCGTCGATCGCCTCGCGGATGGACGCGCGCCAGTCGGCGCCGGCCTCGTTGCCGTAGCGCGCGTCGATCCACGCCGCGAGGTCGTCGAGGCGGGCGTGCGCGGCGTCGGCGTGGCCGGCGGCCGCGAGCGCGTGCACCTCGGCGATACGGTAGGCGAGGCGCCGCGGCGCGAGCGCGACGGCCCCGCGCGCGAACGCGAGCGCACCGCCCGGATCGCCCGCGACCGTGCGGTGCCGCGCCAGTGCCGCGAGGTCGCCAGCGGTGGCCCCGCGCACCGCGATCGCCAGGTGCCGCGCGACTTCGGTTCGCGCGACCCATGCGGCCCCCGGCACGAGTGCGAGCCACGCGCCGAGCGTCAGCACGATGATCACGACGGCGAGCCGACGTATCGGCCACGGCGGCGGCTCGGGGCGCGGGAAGTCGGGCGTCATGCCGGCCTCGATCATCCGGTCGTAGAGGTGCGGGTGGATCGCGCGACGGCCGGGCATCACCGCGGGAATCAGGCTGTCGCGGTAGGTTGCCTCGAGCGCGGACGCGTAACGGGCGGGGTCGTCGGTGTTCGCCGATGCGATCGTGTCGGCTCGGCGCTCGAGGCGGCGGGCGAGGCCACCCACCGCGACCGCGACCACGAGCAGCGCGGCGATCGCGATGCCGAGCCAGAGCAAGCCCCCGTGGGCGACGAGGGGTCGTAGGAGCGCGATCGGCACGAGCACGAGCATCGGCGCGATCCGGGCCAGCCGCATCGCGCGCGACTCCGAGAGGTGGCCCGCTTCGTGTGCGAGCAACGTGACGAGTCGCTCGTCGTCGAGCAGCGCGAGCGCACGTTCGGTGACGGCGATCCGTCGGGTCGTCGGAAACGCGAACGCATTGGCGAACGGCGCCCGGACGATCGTGACCCCGCGCGGTGTGACCCCCGTTCGCTCGGTGCACGTCGCGACGAGGCGGGCGAGGCGTAGCGTCGGCGGCGCGGTCAGCCCGAGGAGACGGAGGATCGCGAGTCCGGCGCCGAACGCGAACGCGAGCAGCGCGACGACGACGGCAACCGCACCGACCCACACGCCCCGCCCGTGTGCCGGCACCAGCGCCAGGCCGGCGAGCAGCGGGATCAGGGTCGGGTAGAGGAGGAACAGCAATACGACGTGCGTCCGGAACTGGTCCGCGAGCGTGCGTGACGGCAGGTAGGCGCGGCGGATGCGGCCGGATGTGCGCGTGTAGATCACGACCGCGGCGATCGCGGCGAGGGCGACGGCGGTGACGTCGCGCCCGGGTAGCGGAGACGTCGTCAGCACGGTGGCGATGGCGATGTTCATCGGCACGGCGAGTCCGAACGCGAGGCCCGGCAGGCGGAACTCGGTCCAGAAGGCGCGCGCCCGCTCGCTCCAGTGCGCGCTGTCCGACGGGCGTGGGGGACTCAGGCGCGCGGCGATGCGCAGCGCGACCCACGCGACCAGCGCGCCGCCGGCCGCGACCGCGATCGCGTGTACCGGCAGGAGCCACGTCGGCAGGTGGGCGAACGCGTCGGCGAGGGCGTCGGCCGATGGATCGGCGGAAGCGAGCATGCGCGGCATTGTCGCGGACGGGTCGTCCGTGCGCCAGACGGCTGTTCAGCGCAACACGTCCGGTGTCGCCGTGAACGTCGTGCACGACTCTGCGGGGGCCTCGCTGTGCGGATCGCCCGCACCGTGCGGTTCGGCACGCGCTGTGCTTCCCCGGCGACTGGACCCGAAAGGGGGGATGCCTGCGATGCCACTTCCGATCATCGAGCCGTTTCGCATCAAGTCGGTCGAGCCGATTCGCCAGACCTCGCGCGAGGAGCGCGGGCGTGCACTCGCCGATGCGCACTACAATCCGTTCTACCTCGCCGCGCGGGACGTGCTGATCGACCTGCTCACCGACAGCGGATGCGCGGCGATGTCGAGCCGGCAGTGGGCGGCGCTGATGAACGGTGACGAGAGCTACGCCGGAGCCGAGAGCTACTACCGGCTCCGCGAGGTCGTCGATCGACTGACGGGCCATCCGCACTTGATCCCGACCCACCAGGGCCGCGCCGCCGAGAAGATCCTGTTCCAGTTGCTCGGTGGCGACGGGCACGCGTTCGTCAGCAACACGTTCTTCGACACGACACGCGCGAACATCGAATACTCCGGCGCAGTCGCGATCGATCGATGCACGTCCGAGGCCGATGACCTCGTGTCGGACTACCCGTTCAAGGGCAATCTCGACATCGAGGGCGCCGACGCCGCGATTCGCGAGCACGGCTCCGTTCGCGCGATCGTGATGACGGTGACGAACAACTCTCGCGGCGGTCAGCCGGTTTCGCTCGCGAACCTACGCGCCGCGCGGGCGCTCGCCGACGCGCACCGAATCCCGCTGATTCTCGACGCCTGTCGGTTCGCCGAGAATGCGTGGTTCATCAAGACGCGCGAGCCCGGTCAGGCCGACCGCGCGCCCCGTGAGATCGCGCGCGAGATGTTCGACCTCGTCGACGGCGCGACGTTCTCCGGCAAGAAGGACGCGCTCGCGAACATGGGCGGGTTCCTGACCGTGCGAGACGAAGGACTCGCCGACGCCGCCCGCACCTTGCTGACGATCACCGAGGGCTTCCCGACCTACGGAGGCATGTCGGGTCGCGACCTCGAGGCGATGGCGGCGGGGCTCGACGAGGTGCTGGACGACGACTACCTCCGCTACCGCATCGCCTCGATCCGGTGGGTTGCGGACGGTTTCGCGCGACACGGCGTGCCCATCGTTCAGCCCGCCGGCGGGCACGCGGTCTACGTCGACGCGACCCGGTGGCTCGATCACATCCCGCCGCACCGGCTGCCCGGGCAATCCCTCGTCAACGGACTCTACGAACGGTACGGCATCCGGACGGTCGAGACCGGCACGGTCATGTTCGGCAAACGCGACCCGGAGACCGGCGAGTTGATCCCCGCGGCGCGCGATCTCGTGCGTTTCGCGGTGCCGCGTCGCGCCTACACGCAGACGCACATGGAGTACGTCGTCGAGGCGATGGGCGAACTCGGGGCCGTGCGGCAAGAACTCCCCGGCTATCGCCCGACGCGCTTGCCGCAATACCTCCCGCACTTCACGGCCCACTTCGAGCCGTGCGCGCCCGCGGCTATCCCTGCGCCCGCTCCGTGACGTAGGCGTTCGCCATGCTCGGCTCCGGCGCACTCGCGTCGAGGTTCGACTCGAGCGACCAGACGAAGCCGGTCGTCTTCGCGCGGATCTCGACCTGGGTCTCGGCGATCTGATCGGCCATGAACGCGAACTGCACGCGGATGCAGTTGTTGTACGTGCCGGACTTCACCGTCGTCGAGATCCCGTCGGCGGCGATCAGGGCCGTGAACGAGACGGTGAACGAACCCTGCGGCGTGATCAGGGTCATCTTCTGGTGCACCGTGTCGCCGACGCGCATCGTCCGCGGCAGGCGGATCGGCGGGTTGAAGACCGCGAAGTCACCGGTGATCGGGTGCCGTGAACCGAGCAGGCGCAGCTCGTTGGGCGTGACTTCGTAGTAGTCGATCTCGTCGGGGACCCACGCGTTGTTTCGCCACTCGAAGTTGTTGTGCAGCGTGTACTGCCCGAGCTTCGTCACGACGAGTCCGTAGCGGCCGGACGGGCCCTGGCCCGGGACGCGATCTTCATCGATGCGCCACGACCCCGGCGTCAACTGGAAGTAGTCGACCGGATCGTAGGTCTGGGCGGTTGCGAGGCCGGCGCCGGCCACGAGCGCGAACAGGCAAGCGAGCGTTTTCATCATTGCACCTCCGGTCCCGATTCGATCCGAGCCGTGCAGGGGCGTCAAGGCGCGCGGGCGGGGAATCCGGATTTCGGATATCCGCGGACGTCTCGCGACATCGTCCCGACCTCAGTTTCCGTACACCCAGAGAGGAGACGAGGATGCGACGAATCCTCCGTACGCTCGCGACCGCCGCCGTGCTCGGCGCCGGTGCTGCCGCCCAGCCGACCGAGGGCAACATCGTCTTCACGACGACGTCCGGCCTCTTCTACGTGCCCGCAGATCTCTCCACGTCCGGATCGGTCTGGCCGGGTATGGGGATCGGCGGGCTACGCCTGCAGAGCGTCAAGACCGAGTACGCCAACAACGGCATCGTCGGCGGCGATGCGAACGGGCGCGTGTTTTCGGTGGGCGTGTCGGGCGGCATCTCGCAGATCGCGCAATACAACACCGGCTTCGCGACCGCGCTCGACCTGGACAACGACGATCGCTACATGTGCGCGACCGGTGTGGCCGGCCTCACCGCGGTGGGGCTCGCCGGCGGGATCTCCCTGATCAATCCGCTCGCGGGCGCGACGGCGAACGGGATCTGCCGCAACCTGCGCAACGGTCGCTGGGCGGTCGTCACGTCGAGCACGTCGCCGTATCTCGGCGAGTTGAACTTCGATGGTTCGGCGTTGAATCGGATCGCGGTCTTGCCCGCGGCGGCGTCCGGCGTCTGCTACATGCCGGACCTCGACACCTACGCCGTCACGTTGCTCTCGACGTCGACGCCGCTGCAGATCTATCGCTCCAACGGTTCGCTCGCGCGTTCGATCTGGTTGCCGACCGACGTCACCGGCAACTGCTGCACCTACGACACCCGGACCCGTCAACTCTACGTCGGCACGACGCAGGGCGTGATCTACCGCCTCGACAACCTCGGCCAGTTCGTCGGCCGCCGGTCGACCGGGCGCGGCTCGATCAGCGGGATCGACGTGTTCGGCGACCAGCGCGTGAGCGTGCGCACCCCGGCGACGGGCCCGGCGCAGGCGCGGGTCAACCTGCGCTTTCGCGCGTCCGGCGGCCGGTCGTATTGCATGGCGCTGTCGCTGTCGATGAGCAACGGGGTGTCGATCCCGGGTGCGGGCACGCTGCAGATGCAGCCCGACACGCTGTTCTTTCTCACCGCGTGTGGGGGACTGCCGTTCTTCACGAGCGGGTTCACGGGTACGCTGTCGGTCAGCGGGTCGGCCACGGCGTCGTTCACGCTTCCGGGTCACATCCCGGTCGGCACGCCGGTGCACGTCAGCGCGGTCGCGATCGACCCGGCCGCGCCGGGGGGCATCGCGATCGGCAACACCGAGACGGTGATCCAGCACTGACCGCCGGGCATGGGGCCGTTCACTCCGTCGTCGGCGTCGCTTTCTTTCGGCCGAAGAAGCGGAACAGGACCGCGCCGAGCGCGAGGACGCCGATGATGACGAACTTCTTCGCGGCGAGGATCGCGAGCCAGATGCCCTTGAAGAGGCCGACCTTGGCCGCGACCTTGCCGGCGATGAGGCCGCCGATGCCGTAGGCGGCGACCTCGTCGACGTTCGAGTCGAAGTCCGCGTAGCGGTGTCCTTCGTTGAAGTCGACGACTGCGAGGACCCGCGGCACGACGGCCTCGATCGCCTTCAACTGGCTCATCGTCCCGACGACGTTGAGCACGAGCACGCCGCGGCGGCCGAGGACGCGGATGTTGTAGTTGAGCGTGTTCTCCTCGGCGCCGGCGAACTTGAGTTCCTTGGCCCAGTAGAGTTTCTTCGCGCTCGCGTCGTATCGGGGCGGCGTGGCCCAGCCGACGAGTTCGATCGTCTCGTAGCCGGCCTTGCGACGCGCGTCGTTCTCCGACTTCATGCCAGAGCGCATCTCGGCGAGCAACTCGTCGTAGTCGATCGAGCCGGCATCGTCGTCCTCGACGTGGCCGTCCTCCTCGTAGGTGATCACGATCGCCCACGTCTCGTCGGCGAAGACACTGCCCGACTTCGGCAGCAGGATACCGAGCGTCTCGGCGCCCGGTGGGTTGCCCCACGCCTCGAGCAGCGCCGCGGCCTCGGTCGGGCCGAGGTAGCGGAACTGCTCGCCGATCGCCGCGGTCGCGAGCCCGTCACGGAGGACGACGTCGCCCTGCTTGAACGTGAGCCCGGCCTCGAATGCGGCCTGGAGCGCCTTCTCGTCGGGCGCGGCGTCCGGCGCGGGCGCGTCCTCCTGCGCGAGGGGTGCGATGGCCAGCGTGAGCAGAAGGAGGGCGGTGAGGGGGAGTGTGCGCATCACGGGACTCCGGTCGGGGATGGTCGGCGTGGGTGCAGCGAGCGGTCGGCTGCGAGAATCGGTCCGTTTCGCCGTGCAGTCTACTGGAGCGCTGTGGGCGGCGCCGGGTTTTTCTCGGCTTTTCCCAGCCGTCGCATCGTCACCGAGTCTCCCTCCGAGCCTACGGTCACGGCAACACGTGAAGGAAGCCGTTGCCGACGGCGAGTACGGTCGATCCGTCGCTCGTGTAGCGGATGGGCAGGCGGAGCGGGTCGTATAGGGTGCGCATGGGGGCGACTCCGCTCAGGCGTACGACTTCCGGCGTAGCAAGGCGGCTGGCCTCGCCGCCACACACGATCACGTCGCCGTTCGGTCGTCGCGCGAGGACGGCTTGCACTCGCGGATGGAACAGGCGCATTGGCAAGAGCCGGGATGTGCACGTCGCTACGTCGAACAGTTCCATGTCGGCGCGTCGACCGCGAGAGCCGAAGCCTCCGACGATCAGGACGTATCGCGACCCGAGTGCGAGCATCGACGCATGGGTCCGCGCGACCTGCAGTCGGCCGCACGCGCCGAACGTCCCGGTCCTCGCATCGAATCGTCGGACCGCCGCGCTCGGCACGATCCCGTGTCGCTGCGTGCTCCCTCCGGCGAACAGGACCGTTCCGGTGCCGGGAAGCGCGACGGCCGACGGCGAGTAGGGGAGGCCGGACAGGACCGTCCGCGACGTGCGCGCGGCGACGTCGAATACAAGTGCCGGTCGCTTCCGCTGGTTGCTCGTCATCACGACGAAGTCGCGCCGGGAGACCGGGTCGCGGACGCCGACGATCGCACCGTTGCCGAACCACCGTGACACGCTCGTGACGACGGTCGATGTGTTGGTCGCGACGTTGTAGATCTCCGCCGGCGATGACGCGCCGAGCCCGCCGGTCACGAATACGTTGCCGTCGGGCAATCGCGTCATCCGGTGTTGGTCGCGCGGAATCGCGAGCCGGCCGACTACTTGCACCGTCATGGCCTGCAGGTCGGCCAGAGAGACCGTGTCCGATAGACGCGGCGGCGTGTAGCCCCCCGAGATCAGGTAGCGACCGTTGCCGATCCCGACAGCCGCCGAGTCGTTGGACGCAGTGTAGGCAAGCCGCCGGAAGGTCGACGTCGAGGCGTCGGCGATTCGGATCGAGCGGATCCAGGAGAGGCGGGGCACGGCCACGTCAGTCGCTTGGAAATGGAGGAGTATCCCGATCAGGCCCGTGTGCAGTGGGATGGGGAGCGGTGCGGTCGTGCTACCGGACGCGCCGATGCTCGAGTGCGCGAGGAGCGCGACCGGCGGTTCGAGCAGGAGCCGCGGAGGCTGTTGAGCGGCCGAGACCGCGATCGCGACCGTCGTCGATGGCGCGTAGTCGACGCGCACCCGAATCGACTCGCCGATCGCCCCGCCCCCGTCGACCCACACATGCACGGTCGGTATCGGAGGCGGCGGGAGCCGCTGGGCCCACGCAGCGTCAGCGGCGAGCAGGAGCGAGAAGCACGACGCAGCGACGAACGACCCAAATTGTCGCATCTGGGACTCCTGTCCTCGGGACTGCTGGGAGTGTAGCCCGAGGGGTCCGCTCCCGCAACGTGCACCGACCGTCGAGTTTTTGTCGGAAACGACGATGCCGAAGGCGACGAGTCGTCGGACCCGAACCCATGGGAGACACCCGATGACCACCCTGACGATCGACGAAACCCGTTTGCACGACCTCGTCGGCTCCGTGCTCGGCGACCTCGGCGGCGCCTACAGCGTGCCGCTCGTTCAGATCGGCGAACGCCTCGGCATCTACCGCGCGTTGCGCGACGCCGGTCCGTGCAGCGTCGAGGCGCTCGCGGACGTGACCGGCCTCGCCCCGCGCTACCTGCGCGAGTGGCTGAGCGCGCAGGCGGCGTCGGGCTACGTCCGTTACGACGCGTCGACCGAGACGTTCGAGCTGACCCCCGAGCAGGCGTTCGTGTTTGCCGATTCGGAGAGCCCGTTCTACCTCGCACCGGCGTTCGGCGCCGCGGCGGCCTTCGCGCGCAACGAGCCCGAGGTGCGCGACGCGTTCCGCACCGGCGACGGCGTCGCGTGGGGCGACCAGACCGAGTGCTTGTCGTGCGCGGTCGCCCGCTTCTTCCGACCCGGCTACCGCAACCACCTCGTGCAGCAGTGGCTGCCGGCGTTGGACGGGCTCGTCGCGGCGCTCGAGCGCGGGATCGACGTCGCCGACGTCGGCTGCGGCCACGGCATCACGACCGCGATCATGGCCGAGGCGTTTCCGAACTCGCGCTTCGTCGGCTTCGACTTCCACGAGGCGTCGATCGACGCGGCGCGGGAGCACGCGGCCCCGCTCGGACTCGACAACCTCCGGTTCGAGGTCGCGCCCGCGAAGGGGATCGAGGGCAAGTACGACTTCATCACGCTGTTCGACTGCCTGCACGACATGGGCGACCCGGTGGGCGGCATGACGCGCGTCCGCGACGCGCTGCGCGACGGCGGGCGCTGCATGATCGTCGAGCCGATGGCCGGCGACGCGCTCGTCGACAACCTGAACCCGGTCGGCCGGCTCTACTACTCCGCGTCGACGATGGTGTGCGTGCCGACGTCGCTCGCGCAGGAGACCGGCGCGGCACTCGGCGCCCAGGCGGGCGAGCGGACGCTGCGCGAGGTCGTCGTCGACGGCGCCGGCTTCGCGTCGTTCGACCGCGTCACCGAGACGCCGTTCAATCTCGTGCTCGAAGCGCGTCGCTGAGCGCCGCCGCGGCCGCGCGCACGCGCGCGTCTTCGTCCCGGAGACCTCGCGTGATCGCGGCCGCGACGACCGTGCGATCGATCGGCGGCTCGAGCACCGCCAGCGCCTTGAACGCGTTGTGGCGGACGTCGATGTCGTCGTCGGTCGTGTGCACGAGGAGCGTGCGAGCGGCGCGGTCCGAACCGATTGTCTGCATCGGTTCGAGGTCCTGGTAGGTTCGTCGCTCCGGTCGGTAGGCTGCGAGCCATGCGCGAATCCACCGGGCTGCTTCGTCTGGCGCGATCGCGGCGATCGCCCACGGCGCGTCGCGCCGCCCTTGCTCCGCCAACTGTCGGAGTCGGGGCAGCGCCGGCCGCGCCGGCGGGCCGATCGCGGTGAGCGTCAACACCGGATTGCTGTGCGTGGCGCGGTCGAGAAGGTCGACGAGGGCATCGACGAACGGGGCGGCGGCCGGACCCAACGTCCCGATCGTCGCGTGCGCGGCCATCTCGGCGAGGTGATCGTCGCCGTCGAGCGCGTCGCGCAGGACCGCTTCGGCCGATGCCGCGTGCCGCCATTCCGCGGTCTTCGGCGGATCGAGACGCACGAGGGAATCGATGATCGCGATGCGTTCCGGCAGGGCCATCCGCGGCAGCGCTTGGAGGAGCGTGGCTTCGGCGCCGGCGCCCGGTGGTGTGCGCCCGAGACCCTTGATCGCGTCGCGGTGCTGCCACGAGTCGCCAAAGTCCGTCTTGCGGAGCACGAGGGTCAGGAACGGCACGGCGTCGGGCGGAAGCGGCGCGGTGTCGTCGACGAGGACCGCGCTGATCGCGAGCGTCGAGCCGCGCCGACTCCCGCGCTCGAGTAGCCGCGTCGCGACCGCGAGCGCGTCCGCCCGCGTGGCCGCGTCGTACCAGCAGATCCCGTCGCGTGTCTCCAGCAGCGTCGAGACGGCGCAGATCCGAACATCCTCGGTCGGGTCCACGAGCGCGCGGCGGAGCAGTTGTGTCGCGGCCGGCTCGCCGCGTCCGCGCCGCCGATCCCGGTCGCGTAGCGCGACGACGGCGGTCACCCGCGCTTCGGCGTCGGACCCGCTCGCGACGTTGCCGAGCGCGACGAGCGCCGCGTCGACGTCGACGTCCCGTGCCAGCAACGCACTCGCGGATTCGGCGCGATCCTTCATCGGCCCGTTGACGAGCGATTTGCGGACGATCTCGCGCGACGTGCTGTCGGCGTAGCCGGCACGTACGAGTGTCCTCGCCGCGTCGAGCCGGACCGAGGGATCGGCGCTGGCCATCGCCTCTCGGAGCACCGCCTCGGCGCGCTTGAATGGGGGCGGGCCGATCCGGAGTTCGGGCAGCGACGAACCGACGAAGCGCATCACGCCCTTCGCGGCGCGCAGGCGCACGGCGGCGTCGTCGCTTCCGAGCAGGGACTTCAGTTCGCGCAGCTCGGCGTTCCAGTCGGGCATGATCTGCGCTGGGAGCATGGGCGCGACGACGAGCGATGCGATGAGCGCCGCGCTGATGCGGCCCGGTCGTGTGCGGGTGTTCACTGTCGCTTCTCCTCGCCCAGGGCGCCGTCGAGCGCGGCCGCGGCTGCGCGCACGCGTTCGTGTTCGTCCCGAAGCCCTCGCGCGATCGCGGCCGCGACGACCGTGCGTTTCGCCGGTGGGTCGAGCTCGCCGATCGCGGCGAACGCGGTGCTGCGGACGTCCGGATCCGCGTCGGTCGTGTGCGCAAGCAGCTGCGCGGGCGGGATCGTCCGTGCGAGGTCGCTCGGCATCATCAGATCGGCAGCGGGAACGGCGAGGAGCCACCGCCGGATCCACGGCGCGGCGTCGTCGGGTGCGATCCGCGCGACGGCAAGCATCGCGTCGCGGTTGCCCGTGGTCGCCAGGGCCCGCAGTGTCGGGAGTGCCTCGTCTGCGGCCGGACCGATCCGGGCGAGCGTCACGATGGCGGGGTCACCGACCAGATGGTCTTCGCCCTCGACCAACGGCGCGAGCCGGGCGGTCAACACCGGCACGAACCGTACGGCTGCAGGGCCGAGCGCGTGCATCGCCCGCGTCGCGCCCTCGACGTCGGCGGAGTCCGCACTCGCCAGGCCGGCGTGGACCGCTTCGGCGGCGCGCTCGGTGTGGGGCCACGCCGCATCGGTCGGCGGGTGCACCTCGACGAGCGCCCGGACGATCGCGATGCCGTCGGCGACCGTCGCGCGTTCCAGCAGGTCGACGAGCACGCGTTCGGCGCCGGTGCCTGGCGGCGTGCGGCCGAGTGCCGCGATCGCCGCCTGCCGCCGCCAACGTTCGCGCGGCGTCGGGTCGCGTTCGAGCACCGCGTTCAGGAATGGAATGACGTCGCTCGGCAGGCGTCCGCCGTACAGGCCGGTGACCGCGCCGACCGCGAGCGACTTCACGCGATCCGGGGCGGCGTCGAGAAGCGTCTTCGCGACGGCGAGTGCCGCGGATCGACGCGTCGCGTCGTAGCGCGGTCCGTTCTCACCGACGGCGAGGAGCGTCGTCGCTGCGACCGCCCGCACGTCGGCCGACGCGTCGCCGAGCGCGCGCTCGAGCACCGGGATCGCGAGTGTCTCGCCGCGATCGCGCCGATCGTCGCGGTTGCGGAGGATGTGGACGGCCTGCAAGCGCAGCGCGTCCGGACCGATGCGGAGCGCATCTCCGAGTGCCCGGTGGGCCCCGACCACCCGGAGGTCACGGCCGAGTAGCGCCTCGGCGGCACTCACACGGTGGTCGGTGGAGTCGCCGTAGAGTGCCTCGACCACTACGCGCCTCGACGTGACGTTGTCGCGGCCGACACGCATCAGCGTCGCTGCCGCGTCGAGACGCATCGCTGCGTCGCCCTCGCGGATCGCGCGATGCAGGGTCGCGACGGCTTTGTCGAGGTCCCGCTCGGAGGCACGGCCGAATGTCGGGAACGTCGCCCGAGCACGCTCCAGCAGGCCCTTCGCTGCGCGGAGTCGAGCGACCGGGTCGCTGCTGTCGAGTAGCGCTTGATAGGACGCCACCTCGTCGCGGAAGTCCGGCATGATCTGCGCCGGCACCGCGGTCGCGACGACGCACGCGAAGAGCGCGGCGGCGATGCGTTCACTCACGGGCGTGGATCCTCTCGCGGCGGGGAGCCCACCAGTTCTCGTCGATCACGACCATCCGATCGCCGGGGCGCGCGTGCGCGTCGAACCACGCGTGGAACAGCCGCGGTTCGGGCGGCAGGTAGACGCGCAGGGACGGCAGTTCGTCGACGCGCCGGATCCCGCCGTCGCGGTCGATCCACATCGCGCGAGGCGTGTTGTCAGCATACAGGCAATGCGCGAGGAATGCGTCGACGAGGCCGAGGTAGAAGCCCACCGGCGAGACGAGAACGACGAGCACGGCGGCGCGCGTCGCGATCGAGAGGCGGCGAAACGCCGCGATGGGCGCATCCCGCCACGGTAGGAAGAGCGCGACGCTCGCCGCCGCGAGCGCACCGTTCCACGCCCAGACCGCGGGATTGCGCTCGGCGACGGCGATCAGAAACACGGCGATCGCGGTGTGCGCTCCCGCGCCGCACCACGCTGCGACGCGCCGGGTTCGCGGCACGACGACGGCAACGGCGAGCGCGACCTCGAGTACGGCCGCGGCGATCCCGATCGCGGACGCGATCCCGGCCGACGCGTCGATCCCGAGCGTGCCGAGCAGCCACTCGCCGCCTCGGGCGCGGTAGCCGGTGCTCAGCAGCTTGTGCGCGCCGGCGAAGCACCAGAGGGCGATCAGGTGCGCACGCGCCAGCGCCGGCGCGGTCGTGACGCCGACGAGCAGGATCGCGAGCGACCCCTGTTGCGGCTGGAGCCGGCATTGATCGCCGACGCACGCGAGCGCGAGCAGGGCCGCGTGAGTGCACGCGCCGATGCGCGGCCGCCACGCGGTGAGCGCGAGCGTGACGAGCAGCGTCGCGCCGAAGTCGACGTGCGCGAGCAGCGCCCATGCCGGAAGCACCGGTGGTTGCGCGCGCGACTGCCACAGCGGCCACGTGAGAAGCAGGGTGCTCGCGCTCGCGGCGACGAGCACCCACAGGATCCAGGGGCGTTTCACCCCCGCATGATACTCCTTACGCGACCGGCTTCGGTTCGCCAGCGGCGGCCGGTGCGCTCTCGCGCACCGTGACCGCGAGCCCGTCGTCGCCCGCGTCGAGGACGATCGTCTCGCCGTCACCGACGGTGCCCTCGAGGATGCGCCGACCGATCAGCGTCTCGACGTGGTGCTGCAGGTAGCGACGGAGGGGTCGGGCGCCGTAGGTCGGGTCGTAGCCGGCGTCCGCGATGAACGCGCGCGCGGCCGGCGTGACTTCGAGCGCGATGCCGCGGTCGGCGAGGCGCTCCGCGATCTTCTTCGCCTCGAGCGTGACGATCTGCTCCAACTCGCCCTTCGTCAGCGGGTTGAAGAGCACGATCTCGTCGATCCGGTTCAGGAACTCCGGTCGGAAGCTCCGGCGGAGTTCGCCCATCACCGACTCGCGCGCGTCCGGTCGGATCGCGCCGGCCTCGTCGAGGCCTTCGAGCAGCGTCTGCGACCCGACGTTCGACGTCAGGATCACGACCGTGTTCTTGAAGCTCACGGTGCGGCCCTTCGAGTCCGTGAGTCGCCCGTCGTCCATCAGCTGGAGCAACACATTGAACACGTCGGGGTGCGCCTTCTCGATCTCGTCGAAGAGCAGCACCGCATAGGGCTTGCGCCGCACGGCCTCGGTGAGCTGCCCGCCCTCGTCGTGGCCGATGTAGCCCGGCGGGGCGCCGATCAGCCGCGACACCGCGTGCTTCTCCATGTACTCGCTCATGTCGATCCGCACGATGTGCTCCTCGCTGTCGAAGAGCGCTTCGGCGAGCGACTTCGCGAGTTCGGTCTTGCCGACGCCGGTCGGGCCGAGGAACAGGAACGTGCCGATCGGCTGGCGCGGGTCCTTGAGCCCGGAGCGCGCGCGGATCACCGACTCGGTGACCGCGGTCACGGCCGCGTCCTGTCCGATCACGCGCTCGTGCAGCGTGTCGTCGAGGTGGAGGATCTTCTCCGCTTCGCCCTCGACGAGGCGCGTGACGGGAATCCCGGTCCACCGGCTGACGATCTGTGCGACCTCCTGGTCGGTGACGTCTTCGCGCAGCAGCGTCGTGCCGCCCTTTTCGCGGAGCTTCTCCTCGGCCTCGGCGAGCGTCGACTCGAGCTGCGCGAGGGTTCCGTACTGGATCTCGGCGGCCTTGTTCAGGTCGTAGGCGCGCTTGGCCTCCTCGATGTCGAGGCGGGCCTTCTCGATCTTCTCGCGCGTCTCGCTGACGCCGGTGATCAGTGCCTTCTCCTCGTCCCACTGCGCGCGGAGCGCTTTCTCGCGGTCCTTCAGATCGGCGATCTCCTTCTTGACCGTGCCGAGGCGCTCCTTCGATGCGCGGTCCTTCTCGCCCTTGAGCGCCTGCTCCTCGATCTCGAGCTGCAGAAGCCGACGCGTGATCGTGTCGAGCTCGGCCGGCATGCTGTCGATCTCGGTGCGCACGGTCGCCGCCGCCTCGTCGATCAGGTCGATCGCCTTGTCGGGGAGGAAGCGGTCGGAGATGTAGCGGTCGCTCAAGCGCGCCGCGGCGACGAGCGCGTTGTCCTGGATGCCGACGCCGTGGTGCACCTCGAAGCGCTCCTTCAGGCCGCGCAGGATGCTGACCGTCTCTTCGACCGACGGCGGGTCGAGCAGCACGGGCTGGAAGCGGCGCTCGAGCGCGGCGTCCTTCTCGATGTGCTTGCGGTGCTCGTCGAGCGTCGTCGCGCCGATGCAGTGGAGTTCGCCGCGCGCGAGCATCGGCTTCAAGAGGTTGCCGGCGTCCATCGCGCCTTCGGCCGCGCCCGCACCGACGATCGTGTGGATCTCGTCGATGAAGAGGATGATCCGGCCCTCGGCGCCCTGGATCTCCTTGAGCACCGCCTTCAGCCGCTCCTCGAACTCGCCGCGATACTTCGCGCCGGCGATCAGCGCGCCCATGTCGAGCTGGAAGATCGTCTTGTCCTTCAGCCCCTCGGGCACGTCGCCGCGGAGGATGCGCTGCGCGAGCCCCTCGACGACGGCGGTCTTGCCGACGCCCGGCTCGCCGATCAGGATCGGGTTGTTCTTCGTCTTGCGCGACAGGATCCGGACGATGCGGCGGATCTCCTCGTCGCGGCCGATCACCGGGTCGAGCTTGCCCTCGCGCGCCAGCTTGACGAGGTCGCGGCCGAACTTGTCGAGCGCCTCGTAGGTCGACTCGGGGTTGTCGCTCGTCACGCGCTGGCCGCCGCGGACGTCTTCGAGCGCGCGGAGCACCGCGTCGCGATCGATCGCGAGCTCGCGGAGCGCTTCGGCGGCGGCCGAGTTCGGCGCGTCGTCGAGGATCGCGAGCAGCACGTGCTCGACGCTCGTGAACTCGTCCTTCATCTTCTTCGCGTGGCGCTCCGCGCCGTCGAGCACCTTGACGACGTCGCCCGATGCGCGAACGTCGCTCGGCGCATCGGCGAGACGGGGCAGTCGGTCGAGCGCTTGCGCGACGCGCGAGTGCAGCGCGGCGGGGTCGCGGCCGATCTTCGTCAACAGCCGCGGGACCAGGCCGTTCTCCTGCTCGAGCAGGGCGCCGAGCAGGTGGATCGGCTGCAGCTCGCCGTGGTGACGCCGCAGCGCGTCGGCCTGCGCGGCCTGCAGGGCCTCGCGGGTCTTCGTCGTCAGTTTGTTCATGTCCATCGGGTGTTCCTCCTTCGCCGCCGGGGGCGCATCGGCGTCATACGAAGAGTAGCAAAGGGCATGCCGGGAGGCGGAATGGGCGATTCGCGCCGATTGCGACGGAAATCCGTGGCCGATGCGACGTCGCGGCGACGTCGCGCGTCCCTTTACCAGTGGATCGGGCCCGGATACAGTCCGGGCGGGCTCGGAGCGGAGCAAGGAGAACAATCGATGCGTGCAGTCGTGCTTGTCGTCGTGATCGCGGCCCACGGGGTTGCCCAACAGGTGCATCGCGTGCCGCTGAATTATCCGACGATCCAAGCTGCCGTGTCGGCGGCGGCCCCTTCCGACATCGTCGCCGTCGGGCCGGGCACCTACTTCGAGAACGTTGTCTGCGCACGACCGATCACGATCCGCAGCGATCGCGGGCCGAAGCTCACGGTGGTCGACGGCCAGCGCCGCGGTCCCGTCTTCATGCTGACCGCGGCCGGCATCCGCCTCGAGGGGTTCACGATCCGCAACGGGTCGGGGATGGTCGATCCGGGCACGTTCCAGCAGTGCTCCGGGTTCGGTTGCACGTACGCGAACCAGGGGCTGTTCGAACCGGTGCGGGGCGGCGGTGTCTATGCGCCCGCGGCGGTTCACATCGTCGGCAACGTGATTACCGGAAACCGAATCGACTACAAGCAGATGGCCCAATACGGCTACGCCGAAGGCGCTGGCATTTACGCCGGGCCGGGAGCCGTGATCGAGGGCAACGAGATCACGGCGAACGAATTGGTCGGCCTCGGCGACCGGTTGGCCTGCGGCCCGTTTCCGTCTTGCTCACGATCGATCGGAAGCCCATCGGGCGGGATCGCGATCCACGGCGGCGGGTTGATCATCGGCAATCGCATCATGCACAACCGGATCGATCGCTGGGGGCTCGATCTCGCGGCGGTGAAGACGAATGGCCTCGTGGCAAACAACGTCATCGCGCAGAACCAGGCGAACGGCATCACGCACACCGCGTTCATCGCGAACAACACGATCGTCGACAACGCCCAGTTCGGTTCGTACACGTGGACCGGCACGCTCGTCAACTGCATCGTCCGTGGCAACCGCCAGCAGCTCTTCGCGCACAACGCGACCTACAGCAACATCGAAGGGGGCTCGCCGGGCATGGGCAATATCGATGTCGATTCGAAGATGGTCGACCGGATCAACGGCGACTTCCACCTACGGTACGACTCGCCGTGTCGCGACGCGGGAACGACGTACGCCCCGATGCCGCCGGGCGACGACGAAGGCGATCCTCGTACGAGTGGCGCGGCCCCCGACATCGGCGCCGACGAATTCCATCCGCACCTCTACCTGACCGGCCGACTCGCGCCGGGCGGTGTCGCGCACCTGAAGGCCGTCGGCGCGCCGAACAGTTCCGTGCACTGGGCGTTCAGCCCGAATCCGACGCTCTTGCGACCGCCGGTCGCGATTCCCGGCTACGGCGACTGGTACCTGCCCGCGCCGTTCTTCGTCCAGACGGCCCCGCCGATCCCGTCGATCGGCGTGCAACTCGTGACGATCCCGATTCCCGGCGGTGTTCCGTCGCCGACCGTGCTATCCATGCAAGCCCTGGTCGGCAACGACCTGACCAACGCGATCGTCCCGGTGGTCAAGTAGACCCTCGACGCAACCCGCTCGGAGTCCGATGTTCGTTTTCGTCCTGGCCGTCTCGACGGCGCTCGTCGTCTCGTTTCTGTGTTCGATCTTCGAGTCGGTGCTGCTGAGCCTCGGGCATGCGCGTGTGAAGGCGCTCAGCGAGGAGGGCTCGACCGCCGGCAAGATCCTCGAGCGCTTCAAGCAGGAGATGGACGTGCCGATCGCGGCGATCCTGATCCTGAACACGATCGCGCACACGATCGGCGCCGCGGTCGCCGGCGCGACCTATGGCGAGGCGTTCGATCCGTCGACGCTGTGGATCTTCTCGATCGTCTTCACGGTCGCGGTGCTGCTGTTGACCGAGATCATCCCGAAGACGCTCGGGATCTCGTTCGCGAACGCGCTCGCGACGCCGGTCGCGCTGGCCGTCAACGTGCTCGTGTTCGCGCTGAAACCGGTGCTGGTCGTCACGCGGGCGATCTCGCGCTGGTTGCAGCCGGGCGAGCGTGAGCCGGTCACGTCGCTCGAGGAGATCCGATTGCTGGCGGCGCTGGGTCGTGCCGAGGGCGTCGTGCGGCCCGGCATGGCACGGATGATCGAGGGGGTGACCGAGTTGCGGGCGCTGCGCGCGTCCGACGTGCTCCTGCCGCGGACCGAGGTCGCATGGCTGTCGGGGCAGAACACCGACGAGGAGAACCTCGCGATCGTCCGCACGTCGGGGCACAGCCGGTTTCCGTTCTCGCCCGACGGCGAGATCGACAACGCGCGCGGGGTCGTCCTCGCGAAGCGGCTGCTGTTCCACCTCCGGGATCACGACCGGATCGACTGGGAAGCGCTGCTCGAGCAGCCGATCATCGTTCCGGAACAACAGCGTCTTCCGACGTTGCTCCGCCGCTTCCAGGACGAGCAACGGCACCTCGCATTCGTCGTCGACGAGCACGGCGGATTCGAGGGGATCGTGACGATGGAGGACGTGCTCGAAGAGGTCGTCGGGGAGATCTGGGACGAGACCGACCGCCGACGCTCCGAGATGCAGGCGGGGCCGAACGGCGGGTGGATCTGCCGTGGACTCGCCGAGACGCGCAAGGTGTTCGAGGAACTCGACGTGCGGATCGACACCGATGCGGTGACGCTGTCCGGGTTCATCAGCGAGCGCGTGGGGGCCGTGCCGAAGCGGGGCGACGTCGTGGAGGAGGCCGGCTATCGATTCACCGTCGAGCGTGCTTCGCCGCGTCGCGCCGATCGTGTCGTGATCGATCGCGTCGCCAAGGCACCGGCCGACGGATGATCCGCTACTTCGCGACGTGCGCGCCGGGACTCGAGCCGGTGCTCGCCGACGAGCTGCGAGCCGACACGATCGGTGCCGCGGACGTCGAGCCCGGTTCGTCGGGCGTCGCGTTCACCGGCGACCGCGACACGGGCTATCGCGCGAACCTGTGGCTGCGCACGGCCATTCGGGTCCTCGCCGAGTTGGATCGCGCGCCGGTCGACGGCCCGGAGGCGCTGTACGACTGGGCGCGTGGGTTGCCGTGGGAGCGATGGATGACCGTCGACCAGACCTTGTCGGTCGACGCGCGCGTCTGGGATTCGGCGATCACGCACTCACGCTACGCCGCGTTCCGCATCAAGGACGCGATCTGCGACCGCTTCCGCGATCGTTGCGGGGATCGGCCGGACGTCGACGTCGCCGACGCGCACCTGCCGCTGTTCCTCTACGTCTACGAGAACCGCGCGACGCTCTATCGCGATCTCTCCGGACAGACGTTGCACAAGCGTGGCTACCGTAGCGCGATGCACAAGTCGTCGCTGAACGAATGCGTCGCGGCCGGAATCGTGTTGATGTCGGGCTTCGACGGCACGCAGGACTTCGCCGACCCGATGTGCGGTTCCGGGACGATTCCGATCGAGGCTGCGCTGATCGCGCAGCGGCGAGCGCCCGGCCTGTTCCGAAAGACGCCGTTTCCGTTCGAGCGCTGGCCGGACTTCGACCGTCGCGCGTGGGGTGAGATCCGCGCGGCGGCGAAGGCGGAGGCCCGTCCGCTCGGGTGCCGGATCGCCGCGAACGAGCGGCATCCGGGCGCGGCGTCACTCGCGCGGCGTGACGTCGCGGCGGCGGGGCTCGGCGACGTCGTCACGATCGCTCAGGGGGACGCCGAGACCTGGGAGCCGCCCTTTGTTCCGCAGTGGGTCGTGACCAATCCGCCCTGGGGCGAGCGCCTGTCGGATGCGTCGGAGGCGTCGTGGCGCACACTCGGCGGATTCCTGAAAGCGCGTTGCGGGGGGGCGCAGGCGTGGCTGCTCTCCGGCAACGCCGAGTTGACGCAGTTCCTGCGGATGAAGGCGACCCGGCGGATTCCGATTCGCATCGGCAAGTTCGACTGCCGGTTGATCCGCTACGACGTGCGCGCGCGTGCGCCCGGGGAGGCCCCGCCGCCGCGTGCCGCCGACCGCGATCCCTGGCATCGGCATCGCTGAGGTTGTCGGCGCACCGCGACGCGCCTATCACTCCCGAGCCATGGTCCCGTATCGTCCCCACCTCGTCCATTTCGTCTACGCGTTCACGACCGGCGGGATGGAGAAAGTCATCGCGACGGTCGTGCGCGGACTCGACGACTTCGAGCACACGATCGTCTGCTCGACGACGTCCGGACCGATGGCCGAGCTGCTGCCCCCGGAGACGCGCGTCATCGAGTTGCGCAAGCCTCCCGGCAATTCGCTGTCGGCGATCTGGGCACTGCGCGCGACGCTCCGCGAACTCGCGCCCAACCTGCTGTGCACCTACAACTGGGACGGCATGGACGGGATCCTCGCCGCGACGATCGGGCGCGTCCGACCGATCGTGCAGCACGAGCACGGGTGGGGGGCGGCCGATCCCGACGGCACGAACCGCAAGCGCCGGCGGATGCGTCGGGCGTTGTCGCGCTGGACGGCCGGCATCGTCACGGTCTCGAAGGAGCTGGAACGCTGGCTCGTCGACGACGTCGCGGTCCGCGCACCGGTCACGCAGATCTACAACGGGATCGACCCGACCGCGTTCGAGCCGGGCGCGCGCGACTCGCGAATCGCCGACAAGCTCGGCATTCCCGACGGCGGGTTCGCCGCCGCGGTGATCGCGCGGCTCGACCCGATCAAGAACCACGGGTTCCTGTTCGACGCGTTCGCGAAGCTCCGCGACACGCATCCGACCGCGTCGTTGCTCGTCGTCGGCGACGGGCCCGAGCGCGGGCGGTTGCACGAGCGGTCGTGCGGCGGGGTCGTGTTCCTCGGCGACCGACGCGACGTCGCCGACATCCTCCGGACCGTCGACGTGTTCGTGCTTCCGTCGGTGCGCGAGGGGATTTCGATGACGATCCTCGAAGCGATGGCGGCCGGGTGCCCGACGATCGCGACCCGCGTCGGCGGCAACCCGGAGCTGATCACCGACGGCGAGACCGGCATCCTCGTCGAACTCGACGACGTCCCCGGCTTGGCGGCGGCGCTGGCCCGGGTGGCGGACGATCCGGTTCGTGCCCGCGCCTTCGCGGCGTCGGCGCGGGAGCGCCTCCTGCGCGATTTCACCGTCGAGCGGATGGTCGACGCGTATCGGGAGACCTACCGGACCGTGATCGCGGGGCGCTGAGGCGCCGTCGATTACGAGAAAAACTCGGATTCCGCGTTGCCCGGACGCGTGTCGCGACCCGATTTCCTCGGGCGAACGCCCCGGTCCTCGTCTCACGAAGGGAATCCGATGCAGCCTGTTCTCGTCTCGAACCGCGCGCTGGTCGCGTCGCTCGTGGTGCTCGTCGTCGTCTGCTCCATCGTGTGCACCGCGCAGCCGTGCCCGATCCCGCACGACATCAACGCCGGCAGCGGCCATTCGTGGCCGACCGAGATGCGGTGTGCGTTCGGCGACCGGCTCTACTTCTCCGCCCGGTCCGACACGAGCGGCAGCGAGCCGCACGTCTGGTCGCCGGGCGGGGGCGTGAAGGTGCTGGAGATTCGGGCCGGGACGGCGGGCGGTGGCGGCTCGCACTTCGAGCCGTGCTGCACCGCCAACGGCGCGTTCGTGTTCTTCACGGCCAACGACGGGGTCAACGGGGTCGAACTCTGGCGCACCGACGGCACGGCCGCCGGGACGGTCATCGTCAAGGACATCCGACCGGGACCCCTGGGGTCGAGCGTCATGGGCATCACCGCGCTCGACGGCAAGGTCGTGTTCACGGCGAACGACGGCACGACCGGTCAGGAGCTGTGGATCTCCGACGGCACCGCGGCCGGCACCGTGCTCATCGGCGATCTGAATCCCGGCGTCGGGAGCTCCGGGCCGGACAAGCTCACACGACTCGGCGGCAAGATCGTCTTCTCGGCCTACTCGCCGACCACCCACCGGGAGCTGTTCGTCACCGACGGCACGCCCGGCGGCACGAAGCTCCTCGCCGACATCAACCCGGGGACGACGGCGTCGCTGCCCGACTGGTTGACCGTCTGCGGCAACGAGCTCTTCTTCGCCGCCGACGACGGCACCGACGGCGTCGAGCTCTGGGCGACCGACGGGACGATCGCCGGCACGCGGCGCGTCAAGGACATCGATCCCGGGCGCAACGCGTCGCGGCCGTCGCACCTGTGCTGCGCGTTCGGCAAGATGTTCTTCGCGGCGCGCGACTCCGCCAACGGGATCGAACTCTGGTCGTCGGACGGCACCGCCGCCGGGACGCAGCTGTTCGCGAACCTGTATCCGAGCATCTCGAGCAGCAACCCCGAATACCTCACCGCCTCGGGCGGCAAGCTGTTCTTCTCGGCCGGCTACCCGAACTTCGGCGCGGAGATCTGGGTGTGCGACGGAACGCCGGTCGGCACGACGTTGGTCAAGGACATCTATCCCGGCAGCGCCGGGTCCCAGCCGGCCGACCTGGTCGCCGCTGGCGCGGGCGTCTACTTCCGCGCTCAGGCGCCGGGCAGCGGCCGCGAACTGTGGTTCTGCGACGGCACGCCGGGGGGCACTCGGCTCGTATGCGACATCGACCCGTCGTCGCCGACCGCGTCGGGCAATCCGACCGACCTGATCTGCTGCGGCGGCTCGCTCCACTTCGTCGCGCAGACCGCGACGACCGGCATCGAGCTGTACACGCTCGCGGCACCGGGCGCGACGCACGCGGTCATCGGCGAAGGCTCGCGACCGGGTCGGTCGACGCTGCGCACGCGGACCGGCGACAACCCGGTCATCGGCACCGCGCTCGGCCTCGACGTCACCGGCCCGACGAACCACACCGGTGCACTCGTCGTCGGCGTGCCGACGCCGAAGCCGCAGAAGTCACCGCTGTTGCCGCTCGGGGGCTGCGACCACGTCCACTTCCTGACGTCGCTCTCGTTCTTCGCGACGATCACGGCACAGTCGAACTTCTCGTTTCAGCTGCCGGTTCCGAACGTCCCCGGGATCGCCGGCGTTGCAGTGAACCTGCAGATGTGGTGGGTCAACGGCGCCGCGACGCCGAAGTTCCAGGCGTCCAACGGCATCCACTGCGTGCTCGGCCGCGCCGGGCCGTAGCCGGCGTCGCGGCCGCGCGTCGCGTCAATGCACCGGTGCGTCGAGAAACGCGGCCGCCGCGTCGCGCCCCATCAGTCGTTCGAGCCTCCGACGGTCGGTCGAGTCGAGATCGACGAGCATCAAACCGTCGACCACGTCACCGAATGCGCGGTCGACGTTGAACCCGAGCAGGCGGCCGCCCAGCTTCAGGTATTCGCGGATCAGCACCGGCACGCCCTTGGCGTCGTTCTCGAGATCTGCGACGACGCCCGACAGCTCGACGAGATCGGCGAGGCGCACGTCGGCAAACGCCTTCTCGGCGCGGCCGAGGTCGCGCTCGGTGATCGGGTGGCGGGGCGTGACCCACCGGGCGACGGCCGGCTCGAAGCTGTTGCGCTCGAGGTGTTCGATGATCAGTCGGCGCGACAACCCGAGGTAGTCCCGGCTGATGCTCACGAGACCGAACAATCGACGGTAACGCGGATTGCTCGACACGAAGGCCGCGATGCCGCGCCACAGCAGCAGCAGTGGCAGGTAGGCCCGCTGGCGATCGCCGACGACGAATGCCCGGCCGAGTTCGATGCCCGGCGTGACGTGCTCCCAGAACGCGGGCGCGAGGCGGAACAGCGAACTCGCGTAGAGCGCGTCGGTTCCGTGGGTCACCCGGATCTCGTCCGTCAGCCCGAGCCGGTAGGCGCCGACGACCGCATTCGCGCGGCGGTCCCAGACGAACAGGTGCCGGTACCACGCGTCGTAGCGGTCGAGGTCGATCGCCGATCCGGAGCCCTCGCCGACCGCGCGGAACGTCACCTCGCGGAGGCGTCCGATTTCGCGGAGCACCGACGGAATCGCGTCGGCGCGGGCGAGATGGACTTCGAGGCCGCCGGTTCGCACAAGCGGCTCACCGAGGGCGGCGACGTCTCGGTGCAGCGCGGCGCGGTCGAGCGGCTCCGCGATCGCGGCCGTCGGCCGCGGCGGCATTCCCGTCGCGGACCGAGCGGTTCTGCGCCCGAGAATCTGCGTGCGCAAGCGCAGGTAGTCGACGAGTCCCCGGTCATCGTCGAGGCGCGCCAGTCGATCGGCGTCGGTCGGATGACCCAGCCGCACCGACACCGTCGCCCCGACCTTGTGGATCAACTCGCGGGGCAGCATCGCGGTGCGCAGTGCCGGGTGCACGAGCCCGGCGAGGTGAAACCACGCACTGTTCGTCGCGGCGATGTGCAGCGGGAGCACGGGGCAGCGCGCACGCCGGACGATCCGGCCGATCCCGTGTTGCCACGGTGACTCGGTGATCGAGCGGCGTCGCCAAGCCCGATGCGCGACCTCGCCCGACGGGAAGACGATCAGCACGCCGCCGTCGCGGAGGTGTCGGAGGGCCGCTCGGACGCTGCTCGCGTTCGCGGACGTCGCCGATGGGGCATCGAGTTCGATCGGGAGCACGACAGAGCGAATCGGGTCGATCCGCTCGAGCCACCGATTCGCGAGGAAGCGAACGTCGCGTCGCGTGCGGCCGAGCACGTCGGCGGCGAGCAGGCCGTCGAGCAGCCCCGTGGGGTGATTCGCGACGACGACGAGCGGGCCGTTCGTCGGGATCCGGTCGAGGTCGCTCGGTGGGATGTCGACGGTGACGTCGAGCGACACGAGTGCCCGCCGGACGTAGTCGAGCGCGTCGACGGAGGCGCCGAGCCCCTGGTGGATCCGCTGGAGCCTGCGCAAGCCGAGGCACCGCTCCAGCAGGTCGCCGCCGACCCGCGAGAGCGACCCTCGCGTGGGAATCGAGAACGGTCGTTCGCGAGTCATCACACTCCCCGAAGCCCGGTCGCATCATGATTCGGCGACCGGGTCGTCGATTTCCGTGAGGGCCGTGTGAACGGTCGATCAATCCTCCTCCGGCCGTATTCGTTGACAGCCGTGCGGGGATCGGTTCGACTCGGGGGGATGGACAGCCACACCCCACCCGTCGATTCGACTCCGAGCGCGCCCCGTGTGATCGACGGCCTGCTCCGCGGTGCCTACACCGGCCGCGAGCAACTGCGCGCCGGGCGAATCGACCTGCCGATCCGGACGCTCGTCTTCGCCGGCGTCGCGCTCGGCGCTGCGTACGGCGCCTTCATGGGCACGTTCTCGGTCATGCACAAGGGCTCCGAGGGGCTCCTGCAACTCCTCGCGAGTACGGCCAAGGTGCCGCTGCTGTTCTTCCTGACGTTGTGCGTGACGTTCCCGTCGCTCTACGTGTTCTCGGCGCTGGCCCGCTCGAGCCTCCGCGTGCGCGACACGCTGAAGCTGTTGTGCATGGCGCTGACCGTGAACCTCGCGGTGCTCGCGAGCTTCGGACCGGTCGTCGCGTTCTTCGCGCTCTCGGGGCCGGGCTATCCGTTCATGGTCCTGCTGAACGTCGTCTTCTTCGCGGCCTCGGGTTTCATCGGGCTCTACTTCATTCGCCAGGCGCTCGACGGGTTGTTCGCGGACGCCGAGCCGAAGGAGACGACGGAGTCGGTCGGTGAAGGCACGGTGACCACGGTCTCGGCGGTTCCGCGCGGTGCGTCGCTCGCCCGGCTCGTCTTCTCGATCTGGCTCGTGATCTTCAGCATCGTCGGCGCCCAGATGGGCTGGATCCTGCGCCCGTTCATCGGCGCACCGGCGCTGCCGTTCGCGCTGTTCCGCGGCCAAGAGGACAACTTCTTCCTCGCGGTCTCGCGCGCGCTCCAAGCGTTGTTCCGGTAGCACCCGATGATCCGCTCGGCCGACGCGATCCTCCGCGGCGAGCGGATCGGCTGGCCGCTCGCGCTCACGATCGGCATCGCGTGCGGTGCGATCTACGGCGCGGCGATGGGGCTCTACGGCGGGCGCGGCCTCCAAGCGCTCTTCTCGGCGATCAAGGTCCCGATCCTGTTGTTCGCCGCGACGCTGGTCGTGCTGCCGAACTTCTTCGTCGTGAACACGCTGCTCGGGTTGCGCGACGACTTCGGGGAGGCGTGCCGCGGCGTGCTGGGCACGCAGGCTTGCGTCGCGGTCGCGCTCGGTGCGTGGACGCCGATCACCGTGTTCGGCTACGTCTCGGTCCACGACTATGCGTCGGCGATGGTCGTCAACGGGATCGCGTTCGTCGCCGCGAGCTTCGCGGGCCACCTCTCGCTCCGCGCACACTACCGGCCGTTGATCGCGCGGGACCCGCGCCACCGGGTCGCCCTGCGCGCATGGCTCCTGCTCTACGTGTTCGTCGCGATCCAGCTCGCGTGGATGCTGCGCCCGTTCGTCGGCCACGCGTCGTTCGAGACGGCCTTCGTCCGCGGCGGGCTGTGGGGCAACGCCTACGAGGCGGTGTTCGACGCGGTCCGCAAGGGGCTCCTGCGCTGATCGCACGGGCCGTGCTGGCGGGCCGCGGCGATCGGTGTTAAGGGGATGCCTCACCGGGCGGGAGCAGAACGAACACCGATGGCCAAAGACCAGATTCGCAACTTCTCCATCATCGCGCACATCGACCACGGCAAGTCGACGCTGGCCGATCGCATTCTGCAGTTGTGCGGCGCGATCGATCCGCGCAAGGCCCGCGCCCAGCAACTCGACAGCATGTCGCTGGAGCGGGAGCGTGGGATCACGATCAAGGCGAAGTCGGTGACGCTCGGCTACGAGCACGAGGGCAAACGCTACGTGCTCAACCTGATCGACACGCCGGGGCACGTCGACTTCTCCTACGAAGTGTCGAAGTCGATGCAGGCGTGCGAAGGCGCGCTGCTCCTCGTCGACGCCGCGCAGGGTGTCGAGGCCCAGACGATGGCGAACGCGTATCTCGCCGAGGCGGCCGGCCTCGAGATGATCCCGGTCATCAACAAGATCGACCTGCCGACCGCGCGTCCGGAGGAGATCGAGGAGGAGATCGAGAACAGCCTCGCGCTCGAACGGGAACTCGTCGTCCGCACGTCCGCGAAGACCGGTGTCGGCGTGGACGAGATCATGCGGGCGATCGTCGAGCGAATCCCGCCGCCCGAAGGCGATCCCGATGCGCCGCTGCGCGCGCTGATCTTCGACTCGGTGTTCAACGACTTCCGCGGCGTGATCCTCTACTGCCGGATCGTCGACGGCGTGATGGAGCCGGGCATGAAGCTCCGGATGATGGCGCTCGGACGCGACTACGAGGTCGTCGAGGTCGGGCACTACACACCGGAGCAGAAGAAGACGAAGTCGCTCGGCACCGGCGAGGTCGGCTACGTGATCGCGAACATCAAGAACCTGAACGAGGTGCGCGTCGGCGACACGTTGACGACGGTCAAGGACGTCGACGACGTCGAGCCGTTGCCCGGCTACGAGCCGCCGCTGCACACCGTGTTCTGCGGGTTCTTCCCGGCGGCCGCCAACGACTTCTCGCAGCTGCGCGAGGCGCTCGACAAGCTCGCGCTGAACGATCCGTCGTTCAGCTACGAGCCGGAGTCGTCCGACGCGCTCGGCTTCGGGTTCCGCTGCGGCTTTCTCGGGTTGCTGCACCTCGAGATCGTCAAGGAGCGCCTCGAGCGCGAGAGCGACATCGAACTCGTCCAGACGCTGCCGAACGTGACCTACGAGGTCGTGCCGACCGCTGGCGAACCGTATCGCATCGACTCGCCGAGCAAGATGCCGGACGCCAACGAGATGATCGAGGTTCGCGAGCCGGTCGTGCTGTTGACGCTCGTCGTCGGCGCCGATCACATCGGCGGCATCATGAAGCTGTGCATCGACCGGCGCGGCACGTTCGTCAACCAGGAGTTCATCTCGACGAAGCGCGTGCAACTCAAGTTCACGATTCCGCTGTCGGAGATCATCTACGACTTCTACGACCGGCTGAAGTCGCTCACGCGCGGCTACGGCACGATGGACTACGAGCTGCAGGGCTACGAGAAGGCGGACCTGGTCAAGGTGCGCATCCTCGTCGCCGGCACCGAGGTCGACGCGCTGAGCATGGTGCTGCACCGCTCCACCGCCGAGACCCGCGGCCGCAAGATCCTGCTGCGGATGCGCCGCGAGATTCCGCGCCACCTCTTCGAGATCGCGCTGCAAGCCGCGATCGGCGGCAAGGTGATCGCGCGCGAGACGGTTCGGGCGATGCGCAAGGACGTCACCGCGAAGTGCTACGGCGGCGACGTCTCGCGAAAGCGCAAGCTGCTCGAGAAGCAGAAGGCCGGCAAGAAGCGCATGAAGGCCGTCGCCGGCGTCGAGATCCCGCAGAAGGCCTTCCTCGCCGCCCTGTCCACCGACGACGACGACGAGAAGAAGAAGTAGCGGTCGTTACGACGACTCGTCGGTCGTGCGGTGGGGGATCTCGGCGTAGCCGGACTCTTCGGCGAGTTGCTCGAGTTCGCGGATCCGGCCGTAGTCTTCGAGCGCGACGACGTCGAGGTCGGTCATGAGCAGCGTGTCGCGGACGCTCGCGAGCGACGCGTCGGCCAGCGCGTCGTGGAGTGCGCCCCGGATGCGCTCGACGTGGTCGTCGTCGGCGGTCGCGTGGGTGACGAACGGCGGGGCGAGCACGCGCTCGGTGCGCCCGATCACGTGCGTGCCGGCGAGGGCATCCGGTCGGTGCTCGGCGATCAGCGCGTAGGTGACGCAGTCGATCGTCGCGACGTCGGCGGTGCCGTTGGTGATGTAGTAGAGGCTCGACGCGTGCGAGCCGCTGAACTTCACCTGGGCGAAGAAGCGGCCGTCCTCGTGCAGCGGTGCGACGATCGACCGCAGGATGTTCATGCCCGAATGCGACGTCGGCGAGTTGATCACGCAGCGGGTGCCGCGCAGGTCTTCGATCGCGTCGTAGCCGGCGCCGTCGCGCACGACGATGAAGCTCGCGTAGTGGTTCCCGTCGCAGCCGTCGGCCCGGTAGTGCGGGGTCGCGACGAGGCGCAGTGTCTCCGGGTAGGCGATCAGGACGTCGTAGCCGCACGCCTGGCTGAACAGGAGGTCGGGGGCGTCCCAGACCTCCTCGTGCGGCTGACGGCGATCGAGTTCGACCGGTGCATCGTCGAAGCCGTGGCGGCCGAGGTGGCGCCGGAACCCGTCCCACAACGCGTCCGTCGCCGAGCGGATCTCGGGCAAGTCGTACCAGGGCAGGCTCGCTCGGGCCACGCAGTCGTCTCCTCGATCGAAGGCGACAAGTGTAGCCCGGGGCTCGCGATCAGGCGAGCGCGAAGCCGAGGCCGAGGAGCGCGCTGAAGTAGGCCACCAGTGCGACGGCGCGCGGCAGGAACACGTTGTGGTACTGGCCGGGCTCGCGTCCCCACACGCCGTGGATGATCCAGACCGCGACCGGGAGCGACAGCAGCGGAAGCACTGCGGCCGGCCACGCGTTCGCGGCGACCCAGCACGCACCGATGCCGAACGGCAAGAGGCAACCGAGCGCGACCGCGTGGACACCGAATGACGGTCCGTAGCGGTCGGTCATCGTCGGCGCACGGTCGGTCGCCTCGCCGTAGTCGCGCATCGCGCGAATGCCCGGGAGCGTCGTCGCGAGCAGGCCGAGTTGCAGGCCGGCGATCCACGCCTCCGGTGCCCAGGAACCCGACTGCACGTAGAACAGGGTCGGGACGCCGAGGCCGGTGAAGACGAATGCGGCGATCCCCTCGGAGCGGAGCCGAAGCACGCGCGATGCGAAGCCCGACTCGTGCGCGTAGGCGAGCGCGAGGGCGACGAGCGTCAGGCCGACGACCGCGGGGCCTCGCACCGCGAGCAGCGGCAGGCCGCAGACGAGCGCGATCGTGCCCGCCGCGATACCGCACCGGTAGTGGTGCAGGTTCGTCACGAACTCGCCTTCGCGCCGACGCGGGTCGATCGCGCCGGCGAGCAGCCGCACGCAGACGCGCGCGGCGAGCACCGCCAGCACGACCCCGTGCGCGAGGTACCAATCCGACCGGTTCGCGATGTGCGCCGATGCGAGCGTCGCGACGATCGCCACCGACGCGACGACGATCACCGACTCGGCGGACAGGCAGCCGAGCACGACGTGCGACGGCGCGTCGGCGGGCAGGCCGCTGTCCGGCGCGGCGGACGGGACCCGGGTGTCCGGTGCGGGCATCGGCCGGGCGACATTGCGGTTGTGGGGGCGAACGGAAAAGCCGCTGCGCGGCGTCGTACCGACGTCGGCCGTCGGGGCGGGATCGTGGGTCACGGGACGGGCTCCTATGCTCTGAGTCGTTCCGATCTATCGTCGTCGGTCAGCCGGAGGCGTAGCGGGTCGGGTGAGCAACTTGTTCGCGCGGCGGGCCGCCGGAGCCCAACGCCTCGGCAGGCAACGGGTTGTGCACTCGTGGGGTGCCTCGGTGCTATCCGTTGCCGATGCGAACCCCTCGGCCCGCCGGGCTCGACACCGGTCTCTACGTCCACCTGCCGTTCTGCACGCGGCGGTGCGTCTACTGCGACTTCGCCGTCGTCACCGGGCGCGAGGGGCAGGTCGATGCGTACGGCGATGCCCTCGTCGGCGAGTTGACCGCGCAAGCCGTCGCGACCGAGGGGGCACGACTCGACACGATCTACATCGGCGGGGGCACGCCGTCGAAGACGCCGACGCTCGTGTCGCGGGTGCTCGGGGTCGTACGCGACCGGTTCGCCGTTGCGCCCGATGCGGAGGTGACCGTCGAGGCGAACCCCGACAGCCTCGACGACGCGGTGCTCGATCGGTTCGTCGACGCGGGCGTGAACCGACTGAGCTTGGGGGTCCAGACGTTCGATGACGCGCGGCTCCGGCGTCTCGGCCGCCTTCACGACGCCGCGACCGCTCGCGCAGCGGTGGCTCGCGCGAACGCGCGGGTGGCGCGCGTCAGCCTCGACCTGATCTACGGCATTCCGGGGACCGCGCCGGATGCGTGGGCACGCGACATCGCGGCCGCGCTCGATCTCGGCGTCGAGCACGTGTCGGCGTACTGCCTGACCGTGGAGCCGGGCACGCCGCTCGCCGAGGCGATCGCGCGCGGCAAGGCGCCGCCGGCCGACGAGGACGTGGAAGCGGCCCACCTGGACGTCGCGTGCGACGCGTTCGCCGCGGCGGGTTTCGAGCGCTACGAGATCTCCAACTGGGCTCGTCCCGGCGCGCGCTCGCGCCACAACATCGTCTACTGGCACAACGGCGATTGCCTCGGCGCGGGGCTCGGTGCCGCGGGCTACTGGCGGGGCGAGCGCTGGAAGAACGAGACCGACTTCGCACGCTACCTTCGCGCGGACGGGGCGGGGCTGCACCCGGCCGCGGCATCCACCGAGCGACTCGCGCCGCTGGCCGCGCTCGGCGAGACGATCTTCGTCGGCCTGCGCATGGCCGACGGCGTCGATCTCGCGGCGGCGTCGCGCCGTCACGGCGTCGATGCCGAGGCCGCGTTCGGCAGCGAGATCGACGACCACGTCGCCACGGGCTTGCTCGATCGAGACGGGTGCCGGATCGCGCTGACCGATCGCGGGATGCGCTTTGCGAACCGTGTGCTCGAGTCGTTCGTCGTCGTCGAGGACTGATGCGGCGCGAGCCCACGATGGCGGTCGCGGCGACGGGTGGGTAGGCTACAGCGCAACCCGAGGAGACCTGAGACGATGAGCGATCCGATCGACTTCCGCGCGCGTGCCGCCGACGTCTATGACCGTGTGGTCGCGTGGCAGCGCGACATTCACGCGCACCCCGAGATCGGCTTCGCGGTCGAGCGGACGGCCGGGATCGCCGCAGCGGCGATGGCCGAGGCCGGACTCGTCGTCCGCGAGGGCGTCGGTCAAACCGGGGTCGTCGCCGATCTCGAGGTTCCGGGTGCGACGCGCCGGATCGCGTTTCGCGCCGACATGGATGCGCTGCCGATGGACGAGGAGAACGATCTCCCGCACCGCAGCACGATCCCGGGACGCGCCCATTGCTGTGGCCACGACGCCCACACCGCGATGCTGATGGGCGCGGCGACCGCGCTCGCCGCACACCGCGACACGCTCGGCTGCTCGCTTCGGTTCATCTTTCAGCCGAACGAGGAGGCGCTGCCGGGCGGCGCGCCGGCGATGATCGAAGACGGCTGTCTCGACGGCGTCGACCGGATCTTCGGGATGCACGTGTGGCCGCTGCTCGACACCGGCAGGATCGGCGTGCTCGCCGGTCCCGCAATGGGGCAGCCCGACACGTGGCGCATCGTGCTGGAGGGCAAGGGGGGGCACGCGGCGACACCGCACGAGACGATCGATCCGATCGTCGGCGCGTCGGCGTTGGTCGGCGCACTGCAGAGCGTCGTCGCCCGAAACGTCGACCCACTGGCCTGCGGCGTGCTGAGCGTCACCCGCATCCACGCCGGCAGTGCAGACAACGTGATTCCGGAGCGGGCACTCCTGGGCGGCACGATCCGGTCGTTCGATCGCGCCGTGGGCGACTTGCTGCGGCGACGGCTCGACGAACTCGCGGCCCGGATCGGTGCTGCCTACGGGCTCGATGCGACGGTCGAGATCACCCGCGGCTACCCGGTGCTCGTCAACGACGCGGGGAGTTGCGATGCCGCGGCGGCGGCGCTCGACGCGTTCGACGTCGTTCGGGACCCCGCGCCGACGCTCGGCGGCGAGGATTTTGCCTACTACCTCGAGCGCGTTCCGGGCGCGTTTCTGTTTCTCGGCAACCGCGACGAGGCACAGGGGATCGTGCACTTCTGCCACCATCCGCGGTTCCGCGTCGACGACGCGGCGATGCGTGACGGGCTCGAGGCGTGGTTGCGACTCGCGTTCGCGGCCTGACCGACCGCGCTCAGCGCGTATCGCTTCACGTCGTGCCGGCGGCGAAGCACGAGAAACAGCGGTGGTGGCGGAGCATGACGCGCGCCCGCATCGCTTCGGCGAGCGTCGCGCCGAGGTCGTAGTCCGGGTCGTCGTCGACGAGCGCGCACGCGTAGACGCGCACGCGCCCGTCGCGCTTGAGCACGAACTTCGTGTAGTTGCACATGAACCGGGTGCGCGCCACCTCGTCGGTGTGGCTGCGCATGCACGTCTCGGTGATCTCCGGCACGTCGGGCGATGCACCGGGCGGCATGAAGTCCGGAAACGACTGGATGTGCGTGTCGGCCGGCAGCCCGGCCCGCTCGAAGAACGGCACGTAGCGCGCCTCGACGTCGGCCACGTCCTCGCCGCACGTCGACTGCCGGGCGATGCTGACGTCGAACCCCGCGTCGCGGAGCCGGGCGGCGGTCTCGAGCGCGGGCCAGAACGTGTCGGGCCCGCGTCCCGCCTCGTGTCGCGCCGGGTCCGGATAGTCGATGCTGATCCGGAAGTCCGGCGCGTGCGGCCGGTCGAGGAGCGACCGGATTTCGTCCAGGCGCTTCGCGACCGGGCGGGTCCCGTTGGTCAGGACCATGCACGGCCGAAAGCCGAGGGCGTAGTCGAGAATGCGCACCGTGTCGCGGACGACGAACGGCTCGCCGCCGGTGAATGCGAAACGCTCGGCGCCGAGGGCGACCGCCTCGTCGATGAACGGGCGGGCGTCGTCGAAGCGGAGTTGCTGGATCCGGTCGTCGCCGGGCTTGGAGCCCTCGAGGCAGAACGGGCACGCGAGGTTGCAGATCGTGCCGGTGTGGAACCAGACCTCGGTCAGGCGGTCGGGCTCGATGTAGCCGCGTGGGTCGCCGGCGTCGGTGCGTAGCCAGGAGTCGGTTTCGATGTGGTGCATGGTCGTGGCTTCGGGAGAGCGCAACGGGGTGGGTTCACTGTAGCCACCGCACGTGCCGGAATCCACGATCGAGTCGGCGCGAATCCGCCGGGGCGGCGCGCGCGAAACCCCGTCCGCCGCGGGCGTGAGCGAACCGATTTTACTCGCTTGTTACACCTCGCGGTCGATATGATCTCGTAACCTTGAAGAGAAGCGAGGGCGGTAGAAGCCGGTTGGCCGGCAGCCCCCGCGGACGACCCCGGCAACCCCGGAATGGAGAAAGCGATGAAAACGACATCGTTCGCCGTTTCGCTCCTCGCGCTGTTCGTCGGCGTGCAGAGCGGAACCGCATTCGCCCAGTGATGAAGCGACGACAACTCCGGTAGTGCGGTCCGCACTGCCCCACGAGTCGCGACTCAGTTTGGGTCGAAGCGAAGCCCCGCAGTGGCGAAACTGCTCACGATTGATTGGTTGAATGCGAAGTCCGTCCCGGTCACGACGACCGATGGCGGTACGACCGTGGACCTGGCGGCGACGTTGAAGGCGGCCAAGCGCACCGCGGTGCGTCCGGCGATGCTCTTCGTCTACGACAGCGCGATGAAGCGTCGCGACGTCCGCGAGTTGACGAAGAAGGTCTTCGGCAACGAGAAGATGGCGATGGTCACCGACTTCTTTCACGTCGTGAAGATCGCGTCCAACGACAAGCTCGAGCCGGGCCTCCACATGGCCGATCCGAAGGGACGCGTCGTCGCGACGGCACACCTGACGGACAAGCCGAAAGCGGTCATGAAGGCGATCGCGACCGGCTACACGGCCAGCTACGAAGGCGCGCTCGAGAAGGCGGTCGCCACGTACGGCAGCTACCTCGAGAAGCTGCAGGCTGCCGAGGATGCCGCGAACGTGTCGCCGAGCGCCGAGACGGCCAACGCCTTCAAGGCGCTGCAGAAGGAAGCGACCGCGAAGGTCTCGCCGAAGCTTCGCAAGAAGTAGGCGACGGCCCCGGTCGCACCCTCTACGGGTGTCTGACTCTACTCGCCCTCCGAGCCGATCCGGCCGGGGGGCGTTTTCGTTTCGGCCGGCGCGAAGCGACCGTCATCGCCGAGCGCGAATCGCAGCCCGTCGTATGCCAGGCCCATCGTCTCCGGCAACGTCGCCTCCGTCTCCGCGTGTTTGAACTCGTGGGTCAGGTGCGTGAAGTAGGTGTGGCGCGCGCCGATCTCGGTTGCCACCTCGACCGCTTCGGCGAGCGAGTAGTGGGTCGGGTGGGGAGCGATGCGGAGGGCGTCGAGGACGAGGACGTCGAGATCCTCCAGCGCGGCGCGCGACGCCTCCGGGATCCGGTTCGTATCGGTCAGGAACGCGAAGCCGCCGATGCGAAACCCGAGGATCGGCAGGGCGCCGTGATAGATCGGGACGGGCTCGACGCGGATGCCGGCGGCGTCGATCGGCTCGTCGCCGTCGATTTCCACGAGCTCGATCGCGGGGCGGTAGGTCTCGGTCGGCGTCGGGTCGAAGGCGTAGTCGAACGTGCGTCGCACGACTGCCAGCGCGTCCGCCCTGCCGAAGCACGGGATGGTGGCCTTCTGGAGCCAGTTGAAACGCCGCAGGTCGTCGAGCCCCATGATGTGGTCGGCGTGGGCGTGTGTGAAGAGAACCGCATCGACGCGGTCGATGCCGAAGCGCAGGCCTTGCAGTCGCAGTTCGGGTGGCGTGTCGATCAGCACGCCGCGCGAGTCGTCGCGAATCCAAACGCCGGTGCGCATGCGCCGGTCCCGGGGATCGTCGGACGTGCACGTCGGGCAGTCGCATCCGATCATCGGCACGCCGTGGGAGGTCCCGGTTCCGAGCAGCACGATCTCCATGGCGTTCGTATAGTCCATCCGCCGTTGACCGGCTGCTCGTTCGGGCATAGCCTGTTGCGATCGAACCGCAACGACTGGATGGAGCCCTGACGAATGCGCGTGAATCTGTCGTGGTCCCTCGCCGTGCTGCTGAGTGTCAGCGGCGCGATCGCGGCGCAGCCTGCCGACGCGAAGAAACCGTTCACCATCGCCGATCTCTACCGATTCCACTACGTCAGCGACCCTCAGGTCTCGCCCGACGGCGCGCGGGTCGCGTTCGTCGTGACCGACTACGACCTGCCGAAGGGCAAGAGCCGCGGCGACGTCTGGATCGTCGGGGTGGACGGGCGCGGCGCGCGCAAGCTCACCGGTGGAGCGAAGAGCTGCGGTCACCCGCGTTGGTCGCCGGACGGGCGGCGCCTGCTGTTCACGTCGTCGCGCGCCGGGAGCGCCCAGGCGTGGGTGCTGGATATGGTGGGCGGCGGCGAGGCGCGCAAGGTGACCGACTTCGCACCCGGCGTGACCGCGCCCGAGTGGGCGGGCAACGATCGGATCGTGTTCAGCGCCTACGTCTTCCCGGAACACGGGGCCGACGGCAAGGCGCACGAGAAGCTGACGAAGGCGATGGCCGAGGGGCCGGTCCAGGCGCACATGGCCGACCGGCTGCTCTACCGGCACTGGGCGTTCTACCTCGACGGCAAGCGCAACCACCTGTTCGTCGCGGACGTCGCGACCGGCGCGGTGCGCGACCTCACGCCCGGCGAGCACGACTCGCCTCGGTTCTCCCTCGGCGGACGCGGCTTCGCGGTGTCGCCCGACGGCAAGGAGGTCTGCTTCGTCTCCAACCACGATCCCGACCCGTGGTCGTCGACCAACGGCGACTTGTTCGTCGTGTCGATCGACGGGGGGGCGCCGAAGAACCTGACGGACGGCAACGACGCCTTCGACGGCGATCCGATCTACTCGCCCGACGGGAAGTCGATCGCGTATGTGCGGCAACTCACGCCGCGCTACGAGGCCGACCGGTTCCGGCTCTGTGTGCTGGACCGCGGCACCGGAGAGAGCCGCTCGCTGACCGATGCGTTCGACTACTGGGCGCACGACCCGCAGTGGTCGGCCGACGGGGCGACGATCTACTTCACGGCCGACCATACCGGGCGCATTCCGCTGTTCCGGGTGCCGGCCGCCGGCGGTGCGATCGAGGAGGTCGCGCGCGCGAACACGATCGGCGGCTACTCGCTGACGCCGGACGGCAAGAGCGCCGTCGTGATGCGCAAGTCGATCGGCGCACCGCCGGAGCTGTGGCGGAAGGACTTCGGCGGCGATCCGACGCAGCTCGTTCGTCTCACGACGCTCAACCGGAAGCTCGAACAGGAGGTGGACATCCGGCCGGCGGAGGAGATGTGGTTCGAAGGTGCCGGCGGCAAGAAGGTCCACTGCTTCGTCGTCAAGCCGCACGGGTTCGACCCGTCGAAGAAATACCCGCTGATTCTGAACGTGCACGGCGGACCGCAGGGGATGTGGGCCGATTCGTTCCGCGGGGACTGGCAGGTCTACCCTGGCGCCGGCTACATCGTCGCGTTCCCGAACCCGACCGGATCCACCGGCTACGGGCAGAAGCTCACCGCAGCGATCTCGCGTGATTGGGGCGGTGCGGTGTTCGAAGACCTGATGAAGGTCACGGATGCCCTCGAGAAGCTGCCCTACGTCGACGCCGATCGCATGGGCGCGATGGGCTGGTCGTACGGCGGCTACATGATGAACTGGTTCGAGGGGCACACGAAGCGCTTCAAGTGCCTCGCGTCGATGATGGGCGTCTACGACTTGCGGTCGATGTACTCGACGACCGAGGAGTTGTGGTTCGTCGAGTGGGACCTCGGCATCCCGTGGGAGGAGCCGGAGTCCTACACGCGGTTCTCGCCCTCCAACTACGTGAAGAACTTCTCGACGCCGTGCCTCGTGATCGCCGGTGAGCGCGACTACCGCGTGTCCTACACCCAGAGCATCCAGCTCTTCACCGACCTGCAGAAGATGAAGGTGCCGTCGCGGTTGATCGTCTTCAAGAACGACGGCCACTGGCCGAGCTTCGTGAAGTCGATGCCGCTGTACTACAACGCGCACCTGGATTGGTTTCACCGCTGGTTGGGCGGGGGCAAGGCGCCGTATGACATGAAGAAGATGGTGCGGAATCGGGCGTTTGAAGAGAAGAAGTGATGCGCGGGGTTGCCGTGCGTCGGGCTGATGACGTCCAGATGCGCGGGTGTGTCGGACGCGTTTACTGCCGCGTGTTGTCTTCACCCCCGGGATCGCTTCGCGATCCGCCCCCTTAGGGGGCCTGGCGTTGCGCCAGGCGAGCCGTTCGCTCCACGGATCGTGTGAGGCTCCGGCGTCGTCGCGGGTGGCGAGCAACGGCTGGCGTTGCCACGCTCCGGATCGCGCAGGTGGCCAGAGCCTGCTGCGGCGGGTGGTGGTCGCTGCCCGAGCGAGTCGGCGCGAGCACGTTCGTTCACCCGTGCGCGGTTCGTTGACGCTCGCGTCCGCGTGAGGGGGCCTGGCGTTGCGCCAGGCGAGCCGTTCGCTCCACGGGTCGTGTGAGGCTTCGGCGTCGTCGCGGGTGGCGCGCAACGGCTGGCGTTGCCACGCTCCGGGTCGCGCCGGTGGTCATAGCCAGCTGCGGCGGGTGGTGGTCGCTGCCCGAGCGAGTCGGCGCGAGCACGTCGTTCACCCGTGCGCGGTTCGCTGACGCGCGCGCCCCCGTGAGGGGGGCGCGATGAATGTCCGTACACCTGTCCAGGATCGGGCTGGTGGTTCGTGCTCGAAGCGAGATGGTCGCGAGCACGTTCGTTCGCACACGCCTTCGCACATTGTGCGCTGAATGCGCGCGGCGCCGATCCGATTCGAGACGATTCTCGATGCGCAGACGATTCGTGGATGAATCGGTCCGATGATCTCGACTTGACCCTCGCCCCGAAGAATCGGTAGGGTAGGCTTTTAGGGCAGAAGTTCTTGAGAGGGCCTTGCTCGAAGCACCAGGTCCGCTTTCCAGGTAGGAGACTCCGTATGCGTAGGCGATATCTCGCCATGGGGCTGGGATGCGTGCTCGCGTTCGCGGCGGGCGGTACGGCACAGGATGCCGACCGCGCCGAGTCGCGCGAGTTCGAGGTGGCCGGCGCCACCGTGCAGGTAGGGGAAGGCATCGCGCGCATCAGTCGCGACGGTGGCAATCGTTGGACGCGTCTCGCGAAGCCCGACTACCGGGTGATGCTGCGCTACGGCACGTTCGATCCGCTCGAGTCGGTGCCGACCGTTCCCGCTTCGCTGCGTGCGTCGGCGGCGAACGAGCTGTTCCTCGTGCAGTTCATGACGACGATCACCGACGAGTATCGCGCGATCCTCGAGGACGCCGGTGTCGCGGTGTATCGCTTCATCCCGTGGCAGTGCGCCGTCGTGCGGATGCCTCGCGCGGTGACGAGCCACGTCGCGTCGCTGCCGTTCGTGCGCTGGGTCGGTGAGTTCCACACCGCCTACCGCCTCGAAGAGGAACTGATCGACGAACTCGTCACGAGCAACGGCTTCCCGACGCGTCGCTACAACGTGATGCCGGTCGACTGGAGCGCGCAGGGGCATGCGGCCTTCGTCGCGCGCCTGCGCGAGGCCGGTGTGCACGTCGTCAACGAGCACCGCGGCAGCATTCTCGTCGACGTCGGCATGACCGACGCCCAGATGCGCTCGGTGATGGAGTGGAACGACGTGCTGTGGATCGATCGCTGGACGCCGATCGAGAAGGACGTCGACATCGCACGGATCCAGGGTGGTGCGAACTACCTCGAGCCGCAGTCGCCGAACGGCTACACGGGCAAGGGGATCCGCGGCTACAACACCGAGGGCATCTTCGACGCCCACACCGAGTTCGCCGCGACGCCGTATCGCAGCGCGCCGATCCGTCACACGACGACGCTCCGTGACAGCCACGGCAACAGCGTCAACGGCATCATCTTCGCCCGCGGCGTGAGCGCGATCTATCGCGGCCTCGTTCCGGATGCGCAGTGCATCGCGGCGTCGAGTGGTGCGATCGGGTCCAACCGCGATTCGATGACCGCGCAGGCCGTCGACCCGAACGACATCTATCGCGCGATGTTCATGACGGCATCGTGGGGCGGTGGGCGCACGACGCTCTACACGTCGGTCTCGTCGCAGATGGACGACATCCTGTTCAAGTACGACATCGCACACACCCAGAGCCAGAGCAACGCCGGCGCACCGCCGTCGCGTCCGCAGGCGTGGGCGAAGAACATGATCTCGGTCGGCGGTTTCCGTCACCAGAACACGGCGGCCACGGGCGATGACACGTGGTCGAACTCCGGAAGCATCGGCCCGGCATCCGACGGCCGCATCAAGCCGGACATCTCGGCCTACTACGACAACATCCGCTCGACCGGTTCCAACGGGACGAACTACACGACGTCGTTCGGCGGCACGTCCGGCGCGACGCCGACGACGGCCGGCCACGTGGGGCTTCTCCTCGAGATGTACACCGACGGGGCGTTCGGCCACCAGTTCGCGACGACGGGCAATGCCGCCCGGTTCACGAACCGGCCGCACATGACGACGACGAAGTGCATCCTCGTCAACTTCGCGCGCCAGTACTCGTTCTCGGGCACCGGCCACGACATGACGCGCGTTCACCAGGGCTACGGCATGCCGAGCGTCCAGGACGCGTGGGACAAGCGCAAGCAGTCGCTCGTGCTCGACGAACTCGACGTTCTGACGCAGGGTGCGACGAAGACCTACCTCGTGTGGGTCAAGTCGGGCACGCCCGAGTTGAAGGTGTCGATGAACTACGCCGATCCCGCCGGTGCGGCGAACTCGTCGGTCCACCGCATCAACGACCTCACGCTGAAGGTCACGGCACCGGACAACACCGTCTACTGGGGCAACAACGGCCTGCTGACGGGTAACTACAGCACGTCCGGCGGCAGTGCGAACACGATCGACACGCTCGAGAACGTGTTCGTGCAGAACCCGACGAGCGGCATCTGGGCAATCGAGGTCACCGCGACGTCGATCGCGCAGGACGGCCACACCGAGACGGCCGGCGTCGACGCGGACTTCGCGCTCGTCGCGAGCGGCCTGGGTGCGGGGCGGGACGATTCCGGTGCGAAGCTGAGCCTGATCAGCAACAACGCCGGCGATCTCCGCGTGCAGTTGACGAGCCTTCCGGCCGGCTACACCGAGGGGTGGGTGCTGTTCTCGCTCGACACGTCGCGCCAGGCCGGCTTCGGCGAGGCGATGGGTCTGCGCCCGGACACGATCACCGCGCTCGGTTTCTCGATGCCGGCGGCCGCGGGCAGCCCGTTCCACTTCCCGAACCACGCGGGTGCGAGCTTCCCGAACACGGTCTACGCGTTCGCGCCGGCCGTGGCGAACGCGCTGACGGGCATCGAGGTCGACGGCCTCGCGATGTTCTCCGTCGGTGGCGTGGTCTCGGGTTTCTCGAACGTGTCGCGCGTCAAGGTCCAGTAGACCGCGGACGATACAACGATGCGAGACGGCCGGCGCCCAGCGCCGGCCGTTTTGCTTTGGGGAGCGCGCGGCGTATACTCGGGCCGCCGATCGCGGCATCCATCCGGTGGAGAACGCCTTGGACCGAGTCACCCGACGACGAGCCCTCCCGTGGCTCTTCGCTCTCCTGCTGATCGCCTACGTCGGGCTTCACGTCGTTCAGTTTCTGACGATGCAACTCGCGCTGCTCGACGAGCCGGTCAACCTCGTCGACGCGATGCTGATCCAGCGAGGGCTGCGGCCGCACGTCGACTTCTGGACGATGTACCCGGCGCTCAACTACCGGCTGAACGCCGCCGCGTTCGGCGCGCTCGGACCGTCGGTCGTCGCCGAGCGGCTCGTGCAGGCGGCGATCTACGTGCTCCTGCTCGCCGCGTGGTTCCTCTACCTGCGCCGAGCCCGGCGCCTGTCGACGGGGGCGGCGACGGGGTGGACACTGTTCGCGGCCGTCGCGATCGGCGCCTCGTTCACGAACTACTCGTTCAACGGCCTCGCGTTCTCGTTCGCGGGCCTCTTGCTCGCCCTCGTCGGACTCGAGCGCGGGACGCGGCGGCCGGCGACCTGGCTCGCCGCAGCGGGCGTCGTCGTCGGCATCGGGGCGCTGACGAAGCTCAACTTCGGCGGCTACGTGGGCCTCGCGGTCGGCGTGACGCTCGTGCTCGACGTCCTCCACGCCGAACACCGCGCGGGCTGGTTCCGTCGCTGCTGCGCGTTCGCCGTCCCGGTCGTGATCGTCCTCGGTGTCTATGCGTTTCGCTACCGCGACGCATTGGCGCTGTTGTGGGACGACATGATCGCGTTTCCGGGCGAGCACCTCGAGCAGCACCGGATCCTCGCCCTCGCGCTCGACCCCGCGGGACTCGCGGCGGCCGCGGCGATCGCGGCTCCGTTCGTCTGGATCGCGCTGCGGCGAAGCGGTGTGGCGCGGCTCGTCGCCGCCGGACTGGCGTTGCTCATCGGAGCCGGCACCCTCGCCGTCGGGATCACGTCCCCCAGCGCGCTCCCGAGAATCTTCATCGTCGCGGCGGCGGCACTCGTCGCGTGGCAGTGCACACGTGCGCGACTCGGGCGCCCCGAGTTCGTCGTCTGGCTCGCATTCACGTTGTTCGGCCACTACTTCCTGAGCCGTGCCGACCGCTTCCACTACCATGCGATGGTGCCGTTCGTGGCGCTGCTCGGACCGTTCGTGTTCGACCGTGGGCTCGCGCTGCGACGCGCCGAGCGCGTACTCGCGGTCGCGCTCGTCGCGTTCCTGACGCTACCGGTCGGCGCGTGGGATCAGCGCTGGCTCGTTCGGCGCGCACCGGCCCTCGTCACCGACGAGCTGAGCGCGCTCCGTCGCGGCGCGTCCGAACTGCTGTCGCGGGGTGACACCGCGGTGCTGATGGCGCCCGGGCCCGACGCGAACCCGCTCGCGGCGCGGCTCTTTCGCGACGCCGACGAGATCGCGGCGGTCCGCTACGTGCATGAGCGCACCGCCGCGGACGACCCGATCTACGTCGGCCTCCGGGATCACGCGGACGTGTTCATGTGCCCGACGCGCACCTATTGGATCGCGGGTCGACGTCCGGGCGTGCGGCGACACATGCTCGAACCCGGCATGACGACCGAGCCGGCGATCCAGCGCGAGATGATCGCCGAGCTCGAGCGCAACCGCGTCCGATGGGTGATCTTGCGCGAGAACCTCGAGGGCGACCCGAGCTACGAGGCCCGCGCGTATCGCGGCGCCGACCGCCTCGACGCGCACATCCGCACGCACTTCCGCGAGGCCGTGTCGTACGGCGCGTGGACGGTCCGGCGTCGCGTCGGCGACTGACGCCGACGCATTCCTATCCGAAGCGAATGCCCTGGGCGAGCGGCAGATCGTCGGACCAGTTGAGCGTGTTCGTCTGTCGGCGCATGTAGGCGCGCCACGAGTCCGACCCGGCCTCACGGCCGCCGCCGGTCTCCTTCTCCCCGCCGAACGCGCCGCCGATCTCGGCACCGGACGTGCCGATGTTGACGTTCGCGATTCCGCAGTCGCTGCCCGCGTGCGAGAGGAACCGCTCGGCGGTCTTGAAGCGCTCCGTGAAGATCGCACTCGACAGACCCTGCGGCACTTCGTTGTGGATCGCGATCGCTTCGTCGAGCGAGTCGACCGCGACGACGTAGAGGATCGGCGCGAAGACCTCCTCCTGCATCGCGGGGAGGTCGAAGTCGGCGCGGACGATCGTCGGTTCGACGAAGTGGCCGCGGCGGTGCTTGCCGGTCGTCAGCGCCTTGCCGCCGCAGACGACACGGCCGCCTTCCCGCTTGATCCGCGCGAGCGCGCTTTCGAACCGCTCGACGGCGTCGGCGTCGATGAGCGGGCCCATCAGCGTGTTCTTCGAGAGCGGATCGCCGATGCGCACCTGGGCGTAGGCCTTCTTCAGACGACGGACGACTGTGTCGACGATGTCGCGGTGGACGAGCAGGCGTCGGGTCGACGTGCAGCGTTGACCGGCGGTGCCGACCGCGCCGAACACGACCGCGGGGATCGCGAGTTCGAGGTCGGCATCGTCCATGACGATGATCGCGTTGTTGCCGCCGAGTTCGAGCAGCGAGCGGCCGAGGCGTGCACCCACCCGCGACGCGACCTGCTTGCCGATCGCGGACGATCCGGTGAAGCTGACGAGCGGCATGCCGGGGTCGTCGGCCATCGCCTGCCCGACGTCCGCATCGCCGACGACGAGGTTCATGATGCCGGGGTGCCCGTGGTCTTTGAGCACCGGCTCGATCAGCTTGTGCACCGCGACCGCCGTCAACGGCGTCTTCGGGCTCGGCTTCCACACCATCGTGTCGCCGCAGACAGCGGCGACCAGCGCGTTCCACGACCAGACCGCGACCGGGAAGTTGAACGCCGAGATGATCCCGATGCAACCGAGCGGATGCCACTGTTCGTACATCCGGTGGCCCGGCCGCTCGGAGTGCATCGTCACTCCGTAGAGCTGGCGGCTCAGCCCCACCGCGAAGTCGGCGATGTCGATCATCTCCTGCACTTCGCCGATGCCCTCCGCGAGGATCTTGCCCATCTCGTGGGAGACGAGATGGCCGAGCGGTTCGCATTTCTCCCGCAGCACCTCGCCGATGTCGCGCACGAGCAGGCCGCGTTTCGGTGCGGGCAGGTCGCGCCACGCGGGGAACGCGTCCCACGCGACCGAGCGGGCTTTCTCGTAGTCGTTCACGGTCGCGCGACGCACCGTGCCGAGCACGGTGCCGTCGGTCGGTGACCGCGATTCGATCGCATCGGCCCGAGACCGATTCGCGAACCGGCCCGCGTAGACGCCGGGGTTGTCGTTCGTGAGGCCGAGAGCTTCGAGCACGCTGGGCAGTTTCATGCGGTCTCCGATCGAGAGTGTCGTCACCGAGAGCCTTAGAGTGCCGGCGCGGCGCATTTCAAGGCCGTGGTCGGAGCGGCGCACCGACCGGCCAGGGTGCGCTGGTCCGTGACCCCGATCGGTGATAGGTTCTGGGCGTGGTGAGACGAATGAGGAACGAGGGACCATGCGCGCGCTGCTGATCGGGATCGCCCTTGCTGCCGCAGCGACGGCACAGCCGCTCCAGATTCACTGCCTCAACGTCGGACAAGGCGACGCGACGCTCATCGTGTCGCCGAGCGGCCAGTCGCTGTTGATCGACGCGGGCTTCACCGGGATGGGCACCGCGGTCGTGATCCCGGCGATGCGCGCCGCGGGCCTCACGAACCTGACCTACATGGTCGCGTCGCACTACGACGCAGACCACATCGGTGGGCTCGACGAGGTTGCGCGGGGGGGATTCGTGCCGCAGGTCGCGTTCGACCGTGGCACGTTTCACCAGGTGCCGACGACCGCGAGCTACCGCGACTACGCGTCCGTGCTCGGCGCGCGGCGACGCGCGATCAACCCCGGGGACCGTATCGATCTGGGCGCGGGCGTCGTCGTCGAGTGCGTGTGCGTCAACGGGCGCGTCAAGGGCAATGCGTCGGTCGAGATCCGCAATGGCCCACAGTTCGAGAACGCCGCGAGCATCGGGCTCGTGTTGACCTACGGGAACTTCGCGCTGTGGACCAGCGGCGATCTCACCGGCGGCGGCAACAGCACGACCGACGTCGAGACGACCGTCGCTCGCGCGATCCCCGACGTCGACGTCGCTCGTCTCGGCCACCACGGGAGCAACACGTCGTCGAACTGGGCGACGTTCTACGCGGCGCGGCCCGAAGCGACGATCATCTCGTGCGGGCTGAACAACCCGTACGGCCACCCGCATGTGGAGATCGTCGACCGCATGACGCGCTTTCCGACCGTCGTCGCGCCGTATCAGACGACCGCGGGGACCGGCCGGCTCGGCGGGATCTGGGCGAACGGTTCGATCCGCATTCGCACCGACGGCAACCAATACACGGTGGACGGCGGCCAGTTGACGCCGGTCACCTACCCGGTCGACGAGGGGGGCACCGGCCCGACCGTCGCGCGCGGGGTCGGTGACCTCGTCGTCTCCGAGTTCATGCCGAACCCCGCCCGGGTGTCGGACGCCCTCGGCGAATACGTCGAAGTGCGCAACACGACCGCGCGCGTGATCGACATGATCGGCCTCACGTTTCGCGACGAGGGCGTGGACGCCGAGTTCATCACGCAGAACCTCCCGGTCCAGCCGGGCGGATCGATCGTGATCGCCCGGTCGTCCGACCCCCGCACCAACGGCGGCTTCTCGCCGGACTGGGTCCCGCAGTCGCACTTTCTCGCCAACAGCGCCGACGAGATCCGGATCGACGATCCGTGGGGCGGCGCGATCGACGTCGTCCGCTACACGTCGGGGACGTTCCCGTTCTCGAGCGGCGTCGCGGCCGAGCGGATCGTGCCGACGGGCCCGGGCGTCGCGGCGAACTTCGCCGCGGCGACGCTTCCGTTCGGCGCCGGCGACCGCGGGACCCCCGGCAACCCCAACGCCGCCGATCCGGCGTTCGCGGCGCACCTCGCGTTCACCGCCGGTGTGCCGGTGCCGGGCTCGGCGATGTCGCTGCGACTCGCGGGGCCCGCCGGCCGCGTCTACGCGATCGTCGCGAGCGGCGTGCGCACGACGACCCCGATCGGCGGCGCGACCCTCGGCATCGGGCTCGACCTGTTGCCGCTGTCGTTCGGGCTGCCGGGGTGGATCGGCACGCTCTCCGGCGGCGTCCGCACGGTCGTCGCCCCGATCCCGGCGAGCGGAGCGCTGGCCGGCCAGCGGTTCTACCTGCAGGCGGCGATCTTCGACGCCTCGGGGCTCGTCGAGGCCCTCTCGGACGTCGCCCGGCTCAAGATCGGGTAGGCGATCCGCCGGGCAGCCCCTCTCGGTCTGCATCCCGAATCGATACAATTCGGGCGATGAGTCTCAAGTCCGCCGCGCGCCAGGCGCGAAGAGGAAGCATGGCCAAGAACACACGCAAGACGTCGTCGCGCAAGAAGAAGCGCGTGGTGAGCACCAACCGACTGCGCATCTTCGTCGACTACGAAAACGCCCCCGACTGCCTCGAGGCGATCGAGGCGTATGACCACGAGCAGGTCTGGATCTTCGTCGGCCGCCAACAGAAGAAGATCCCGCTTGAACTCGTCCAGCGGATGCAGGCGCTCGGCTCCGGCGTGCACTGGGTGTCGCCCGGCGCCGTCGGCAAGAACGCGTTGGACTTCATCCTCGCGATGCAACTCGGCGCCCACCACGCGACGGCGCCGGACGCGGTGGACTTCGCGATCTTCAGTGCGGACAAGGGGTACGACCCGCTCATCGGCGAACTCGCCCGGGAGGGGCGGACCGTGCACCGGATCGACCCCGGTCGCGGCACGGCGTCGACCACGCGCAAGACGAAGTCCCGCCGCAAGAAGAAGGCCGCGAGTACGGCGACGAAGGCGTCCACCACCCGATCGAAGGACGACGACGAGGGGACCGTTCGAAAGCCCAAGAAGCGCCGATCCCGCAAGACGTCGGTCGTCGGGGAATTGGCCGACCGCGTCGTCGAGCGCCTCGACCGGATGAGCGATGCGCGGCGGCCGACCAAGCGCAAGGGCTTGCTGAAGCACGTCGAGAGCCAGTTGCCCGCGAGTGACAAGGAGCACGCCGAGGCGGTCGTCGACGCCTTGCGCCGTCGCAAGATCGTGCGGATCAGTCGCGCGGGCGTCGTCTCCTACGACGACTGATCGTCGTCGAACAGCGGCGGCGTCGCGTCGTGCTTGCCGCGGCCGGGCCGCGCGCGGTCGGCGCGGCCGTATTGCGCGGCGAGTCGAACGAGCAGTTCTCGGTCGGGGCGTCGGAGTCGTAGCCGCTCGAGCGTCTCGAGAAACTCGGCGTCGCTGCGCCCGCCGCGCACGACGCCCATCAGCAACGACACCGAGCGCTCGAGTTCGGGGATCAACTGCTGGGCCGGCGGCGTGAAGTGCGCGCCCTCCGCGATCACCTCTTCGATGACGCGCCAGCGTGGATACGGATCGAAGCCGATCCCGCGCAGGCCGAGTGCCCGCGCCGCTGCGAGCGTGCTCATCGTGCCGCCGAACGGATCGAGCACCGTCTTCGCGCCGGGCACGAGCTTGATGCAGCGATACGGCAGCTCGATCGGGAACGGCGCGTCGTGGCCCTTCTTGATCGTGTGGCCGGTCGTCTTCGCGTAGGTGACGAGCCAGACGTTGCCGGCGTCGCGCAGGTCGTCCTCACCGTAACGGCCGATATTGGACTTGTCGGCGTAGGGGATCCCGATCGCCTTCGGATCGAGCCTGTAGTGCTTGCTCTTCGCGAGGACGAACACGTTCTCCCAGCAGTTGTTCAGCCGGCGGTCACCGCCCGACGGCGTGTAGTGGCCCTTGCCGAGGAGCGACTTCACCCAGGCGATCGTCTGCACCCGCGCGAAGCCCTGCTCCACCGCGAGCGACACGACGCGCTCCGACTTGCCCTGGTCCCCGGCGGCGTCGCCGATGTTCAGGAAGAAGACGCCATCGTCGCGCAGGGTCCGGTGGCACTCGGCGAAGACGCGCGTGAGCAGGGCGTGATACTCGGCCGGCGTTCGCCGGTCATCGTAGACGGAGCCCGGGGCGTCGCCGGAGTAGCGCTTGCCGCGGTTGTAGGGCGGCGACGTGACGATGACGTCGATGGAGTCGTCGCGCACATGCCGCATGCGCTCGGCGCTCTGCGGGTAGATCCGCTGGCCGAGGATTCGCCGCGAGGGCGTGGACGCCTTCCGGTCGCCCACCGCTCAGTCGATCAAGACGACGATCGGATCGGCGACCGTGCGGATGCCGAGCGGGGCGGCAGGGTCGAAGGTGACCGCGCACATGTAGAGGCGAATGCCGTGGAGCGCCTGTCCGAGCGGGCGCGTCGACAGGTGGGTGACGGCGTGGCCGGTCGGGTCCAGCACGCCCCGGTTGTTCCACCAGACACCCGGCAACTCCGTGCCCACGGTGAAGCGCGTCAGATCGTCGACCGCGAGGCTGAGGCGGCGACCGTCTCCGAGAAAGAGGCTCGGCCGGATGCCGGTCGCACTGACCAGCGTCAGGAAGCCGTTGCCGGCCTGGCCGGGGAAATCGAGGTGGATCTCCCAGAGGCCACTCGCGACGCGCCGCGATTGCACGTTGCGCCCGCCGAGGTGATCGATCGAGTAGAGCGTCTGGCCGACGACTTGCAGCGGGGTGACGACACGGGACGTGAGGTTCACGTACCAGATGCCGCCGTACGGGCCGGTCGGGCTCACGACCAGTCGCGGGTCCTGGGTGCTCGCGCGGTCGGCGCGAACCGCGTAGTAGCCCGTCGGGGCCGGCGCCGTCAGGACGAACTTCGTCGCGCTCATCTGCGCGAGTCGAAGCACGGTCAGGTGCGGGGGCGAGCAGCACGACGCGCTGAAGACGTCGGCGGAGCTGAGGTCGATGTCGAATCCGAAGCGCCCGTTGAACCGCGTGCCGACCGTCGTCACCCGCGCGTCCCACCACACGCGATAGAGCGTGTCGTCGGCGCCGGTGTTCATCACGAGGAGGTCGCCGGTGTCGGGGTCGATGCGCAGGCCGCCCTCGACGTGGTCCAGGCGCGGGTCGACGACGACCGTGGAGATCCGCCCGTTGAGCGCGAGGCGGAAGATCGCCTTGGCACCGGAGTCGCTGATCAAGTAGTCGCCGTGGTGGTCGACCGCGATCGCTTCGGGGCGCATCAGCGGGGCGCCGGCGATCAGCGTGCCGACCGTGGCGAGCGTCTCGGGGTCGACGCGGAGGATCGTCGCGCGGTTGCGCAGGACGACGAGCGCGAGGCGATTGTCGCGGTCCATCCGGACCTCGGTCGCATCCCACTGGTTCGACGCGATCTCGCGGAGGCGAGTCTCGCCGCGACCGGTGAAGCGGTAGACCGCGTCGCCCGACGTCGCGATGTAGCCGCCGTCGTGCCACTGCGCCCCGAGGCTCGCGATGGGCAGGACGATCCCGAGGATCGCCAGCCACAGCGGGTTCCTACGGGGTCTCACGTTCTCGTCCTCCGGTTTGCGAGTGGGTCGCGGATGCGCCGCGGTCGCCCATCGCGGCTGCGACGGAGACCTCATTGCGGCATCCTATATTGGCGCCGCGCGCGGCGACTTCCAACCCGAAATTTCACGCCCCGGCGCAGCGCACGGGCCGTGCCGGGCTCGACGCTGCAGCGGATCCGGTAAGTGGCGCCGTTTCAACTGGTTGCGTCCGCCGGGATCGGCCGGGGTGGCGGTGGGTCATTTCTCGCCGGAGGGGATCGGTCTACGAGAACGGCTGAGCCGCCCGTCCGCGTCGGCGGCCGGCCCCGCTTCGCGCCGGAGGAGCACGCGGCCCTCGGCCCGATCGATCGGCACGACGACGTAGCGCGTGCCCGGCTCGATCTGCACCTCGGATTGCATGATCCGTCGCTCGCCGTCGTGCACGACCAGCGTCCGGACGCCCGGCTCGACATCGATCGCCGCGTCGCCGGCCGCGATCGATCGACCGTCGATGGTCGCGCGAAGCGTCGAGCCGTCTCGGCCGTCGTCCGGGGCGACACGCACCGCCGCCGACGGGAACAGCGCCCGGCCGTCGGCCTCGTCGAGGAGCACGAGGTACGGCCCCTGCGCGAACCCGCCGATCAGCACCGTGACGTCGCGCTGGTCCGGGAGCGTGAACGTGAAGGGGCCGATCGTGTTGGTCGTGCCGCTCTCGACGACGCTGATCTGATGGCGGCCGGACGGCACGGTCACGTAGTCCGGCGGATTGACGAATCCGAGGTAGTCGACGTCACGGACGAGCGGCTGGTTGTCGACGACGAGGTCGAAGCGGAGCGCGTCGACGTTCGCGTTGATCACACCGAGGCGGGCGAATCCGGGCGCGGGCACCCCGACGGCATCGCCGACGCCGATCAACTCGAGGTTCCTCGCCGGGCGGCTGCCGATCAGGTAGTAGCTCTGCTCGTCGCCGCGGTTGACGAAGATCCGCTCGCTGAACAGGAAGCTCGTACCCTTGTAGAGATCGATCCAGCGGTAGCCGTCGTAGAAGTTGTCGTAGCCGGTGCCTTCGTTCGTCCCCAGCTCGACGTATTCGTAGTAGTCGACGAAGAACCGCGTGTCGCCGGTATCGGGCGAGGCGTTGATGAACCGGACCGCGCCGGTGCCGGACTCGCAGCAGTAGTAGTCGTCGTCGTGGTCGTGGCAGGCGGTGAACAGCGCGGCAGCGAGCAGCGCCGCGGCGGCGAAGGATCGATGGCTCATGGGGCGTCTTCGACTCTCTTGCGTCGACGGCTTCGAACGTCAGGGTTTCCGCGGATGCAGCGGATGTCCAGTCCGTTCCGGGACAGCTTTCTCGATTCGGCTCGTCTCGGGCGGCGCCGGGTCGCGGCGATCCGCCGGGCATGTGCTACCCTCCGGAGCGTGGCGAGTCCAAGAGTGAGGCGATCGTGACGAGACTGAGTGCGTGGGTCGCGGTCGTGGTGGCGGTGGTCGTGATGGCCAGATCCGTGCCGCGGCCGGTCTACGGCGAGCACGTGTTTCGCCAGTGCCACGTCGCGGCGAACCTCGACAAGCTCGTCGCGACCGGCGCACCGTTTCGGCACGGCACCTACAACCTCGACATGCCGGGCCTCTTCTACGACTTCCCGGCCTACCAGTGGGTCGTCGTCGGCGCGGCACAACTCGTCGGTGCCGATCCGGTCGCCACCGGCCGCGTCGTCAATATCGCGCTCGCGTTGCTCGCGGTCGCACTCATCGGCCCGCTGCTCGCCGCGCTCGGTGCGTCGGCCGCCCACGTCGCGGCGGCGCGCGTCGCGTTCGCGACGACGCCGATCGTCCTGTTCTACTTCGCGGCACCGATGGTCGACCCGCTCGCGGTGGTCGCGTCGATCGTCGCGTTGACGTGGTATGCCCGGGTCGAGGTCGCCCGACAGCCTTGGTCGGCGGTCGGTGCGGTCGCCGCGTTCGGTGCCGCGGTTCTCGGCGCGCTGATCAAGCCGCCGGTCTTCGTCCCGATCGCGGTCGCGATCCTGGTCCATGCCGTGGCGACCCATCGCCTTCGAGCCGTTGCGCGACCCGCGGCGCTCGTCGTCGGCGTGGCTGTCGTCGTCGCGTTGCTCGGCCACCGGGCGCTCGGTGCCTGGCTCAACGCCGGTGTCGCGATGCCGAACGACGACCTCTCCGTCGTGCTCGGCTCGGCGTTCGACCGTTTCGACCCGGCGACGTATGCGCCGATCGCGATCGGACTGCGCGATTGCTTGCTGGGTGCGCTCAATCTCGCGCTGCTGTTGCCCGGCGTGATCGTCGTCGCCGCGAGCCGCATCCGCGGCCGCGCCCTCCTGTTCGCCTGGGGGCTCGGCGCGGTCGTCTACCCCGTGCTCTTCGTGCCGATGCACCGCCTGCACACCTACTACCACCTGCCGCTCGTGTTGCCGCTCGTCGTGTTCGCGGCGGCGCCGATCGCCTGGGCGGCGCAGCGCATCCGGCAGCGCGCGGTTCGTGCGGGGCTCGTCGTCGCGTATGCGGCCGGGTGCGCGCTCGCCGCGCAGCCGGGCTACGATCGACTCGCGACCGACGATCCGGTGGGGCGGATCGAGGCGGGGGGCTTCGTCGCGGACCACACGTCGCCCGACGACTTCGTCGTGTTCGTGGTCCCGGGGCGCCAGACGTTCGATCCGTCGCACCTCTACTTCGCCGCGCGGGACGGCTTCAACCTGTCGCCGGTCTACCTCGATCTTCCGTCGCTGCAGCAGGTATTCGCGACGTGCGTCGCACAGCCGCGCCGCGGGCGTCCGTATCGCGACGTCGCGCTGTTCGTGCCCGCGTCGCTCGTCGATTCGCTCGCGCCGCGCGTCGCGTCGCTCGGCGTGTTCAGGCCGGTCGCGTCGGGGGCGGCGGGGCGGTTGTGGCGTCTGGTGGGGGCGCCGCCAGGATCCGATAGATGACCGCGCCGATCGCGTAGCAGAGCACGCCCCACACGAGGCCCGCGAGCGAGTCGACGAGGTAGTGGTAGCTGCAGTAGACGGTGGCGATGAACAGTCCGATGGACGGCAGCAGGAAGACCCAGAACACGTGGCGTGCGTGTCGCCATGCGCCGATCGAACAGACCAGCGCGACGGCGACGTGGGAACTCGGGAACGCGCCGCCGCCGGTCTCGGCACTCGCGTAGATCGCATCCATGATCGGTACGAAGAACCACCCGGTGAACCGGTCGACGCGTTCGATCACCGGGCCGTGCACCGGGAACGTCGTGAACACCGCGTAGGACGCGAGGAACGTCCACGTGAGGATGAACAGGAACCGTTGAAACGTGTGCCCGGCGCCGTGGCGCAGGTAGATCGCGAGGCCGACCAGGGGGAACTGCAGGTAGTACGTGAAGTAGGACGCGTGGATCAACTCGTCGAGCCACCGCGAGCCGAAGCGCTCGGACAGCCAGAAGCTCGGACCGACGATCGCACCGCCGTCGGCGCTCGGCAACCCGAACCACTGTCGGTCGATCGCGGCGAACCGAACGTCGAACGGCTCGGCGAAGACGATCGTGTTCGTGACGTTGGCGAAGTAGTAGAGGAACCCGAACGCGAACATCGGGTAGAACTGCACGAGGAAACGCGCCGCGCGGATCGGCGACCGGCGGAGCCACGGCACGGCGATCCGGACGAAGACGAAGACGCCGAGGTAGCACCCGAGCGCCGGGATTCGCTCCGGCAGATCGCGCCCGAGGGCCGCGACGGCGAGGAACGCGACGAACGTGTAGGCCATCGTCAAGAGATCGACGGCGAGGTAGCGTTTCTCGTGAGGGGACATCGGCCGAATACGGTAGCGGTCGGGCAGGTCCGTTTCAACACATCGCGTCGGCCTTGCAATCGGGGGCCGGGCGCCTCACGATTGATGCATGCGGGACCTGAACGTCGTCACCGAGATCCTCGACCTGGCGGAAGCGCGCCGACGGCTGCCGGCGGTGCGCGAGGCGGTCGAACCCCTGATGCGGGTGACCGCCGAGTTGCGCGATGCGAACAACCGGCTGTCGCGCATCGACATCGAGCAGGGGCAGGAGGAGGCGGACGCCGCGCGGACGGCCGTCGCGACCCTCGAGGCCCAGTGGCGTGACGCGTTCCTCGAAGTCAATCGGCTCGGTGCGTGCGTCAAGGACCCGGCGATCGGGCTGGTCGACTTCTACACCTGGGTGAACGACGAACTCGCGTTGCTCTGCTGGCACTGGGGCGAGCCGGATATCGGATACTGGCACGGCCTCGACGACGGATTCGCGGGTCGACGTCCGATCGAGGAGTGACCACGCGCCTCGCCGATCGCGATCGCCCGTGGTAGGATGCGGCGCCCGCCGCGACCGACCCCGAGCCACGCCGTGTCCGACCTCGACCTGACTTCCCGTCGGCCGCTCGCACTGGCGTCTGCGATCCTGATCGCGTCCCAGCTGCTCAGTCGCGTGCTCGGCTTGCTCCGCGACGTCGTGATCGCGCACCAATACGGCGCCGGACCGGCGGTGGACGCCTACAACATCGCATTCGCGATCCCCGACCTCGTCAACCACCTCGCCGCCGGCGGCTTCCTCTCGATCACGCTGATCCCGATGTTGTCGCGGCACCTCGCGGCCGGCGATCCCGCGGCGGCCGATCGGCTGACGTCCCGCGTGATGACCTGGACGCTCGCGCTCGTGACACCGTTGATCGCGATCGCCTGGTGCATCCCGCGCGAGTTGCTGCCGCTGTTCGCCCCGAGCGCGGCGCCCGCCGTGCTGGACGATGCCGCACGGATGACACGCGTGCTGTTGCCGGCGCAAGTGTGCTTCGTCGTCGGCAGCGTGCTGATGGCGGCGCAGTTCGTCCGCGGTCGTTTCCTCCTGCCGGCGCTCGCGCCGCTGTTCTACAACGGCGGCACGATCGTCGGCGGACTCGCCTTCGGCCGCGAGTGGGGGATGAGCGCGTTTGCCTGGGGTGCGGCCGTCGGAGCGTTCGTCGGCCACCTGCTCGTCCAGGGCGGCGCCGCCTGGCGATACGGCATTCGCGCGCGGCTCGACCTCCGGCGCGACCGGGAGGTCGTTCGCTACGCGTGGCTCGCCGCGCCGCTCGCGGTCGGCCTCACCGCGACGTTCGCGAACGAGTTCCTCTATCGGCGCTACGGGAGCTTCACGGGCCCCGGCGGGATCTCCGCGTTGACGTATGCGTGGCGCTTGATGTTCGCGATGGTCGCCGTCCTCGCGCAGGGCGGGAGTCAGGCGGCCTACCCGTTCCTCGCCCGCCTCGCCGCGGAGGGGCGATTGGACGAGCTGAACCGTCTGCTGAACGACACGCTTCGACGGGTCGCGGCGCCGGTGTTGTGCGCGTCGGCCCTGGTCTTCGCGCTCGCGCCGGAGGTCGTGCGCGTCGTGTTCGCGAGAGGGCAGTTCGACGCCGGTGCGGTCGCGCCGACGGTCGACGCGCTCCGCGGCTTCTTGCCCGGTTCGTGCGCATGGGCGGCGACGATGATCGCGTCGCGCGGGTGGTTCGCGACCGGCATGACGTGGAAGCCCGTCGGCATCGCGAGCGTGTGCGCGCTCGTCGCGTGGCCGGCCTACATCGTGATGACGCGCGCGTTCGGCGTGACCGGCGTCGCGGCGAGCGCGTCGATCGCGGGATTCCTGCAGGTCGCGGCCGTCTACGTCCTGTGGAACCGGCGTACGCGCAACGACGGCGCGGCGGCGGTCTACCGCGCACTGGCGCACGTCACCGGGGTCGCCGTGGTCGGCGGCGTCGTCGCGTGGGGTGTGCGCCTCGCGCTCGTCGGCCCGATCGACCCGACGACGTTCGTCGGCGCGCTCGTCGTCCTCGCGGTCGCGGGCGGTGCCGGGGGGATCGTCCTGCTCGCGCTCGCGCGCGCGACCGGGGTGCGCTGGCTGCGCTGACGCGATCCGCCGTGCGAGTCGACGAAAAAAGCCCGCGGCGGGAGGCCGCGGGCCAGGCTGGTATCCGGTGCGCATGACGCGCGCCGATAGGGGAATCTCGGCCGCAGCCGCGCAGCGACTGAAGCCCGATCGCCGATTCCGCCGGCCGGGGATTCGGGGCAAGATGTGCGGGATGAGTGCTGCCCGTTCCGATCCCGCCGACGGCGCGCGCCGGCGCCGCCTCGCGACCGCGTTCGAGGCCGCGTTCGGCGGCCGACCGACCCACGTCGCGCGGGCGCCCGGACGGGTGAACTTGATCGGTGAGCACGTCGACTACCACGGGGGGCCGGTGCTGCCTCAGTCGCTCGCGCTCGACACGCGGGTCGCGTTTCGCGCCGTGCCTGCCGATCGCGTCGACCTGCGGACGACGGCGGTCGGTGTCGAGCCTGCATGGCAGCGCTATCCGGACGCGATGCTCGCGGTGCTCCGGGAGCGGGGCGTGCCGGTCGCGGGCTTCGAAGGGGTCGTCGACTCCGCGCTGCCGATCGGCGCCGGACTCAGCTCGTCGGCCGCGTTGCTCGTCGCGGTCGGGCTCGCACTCACCTCGGCGGCCGGGGAGGCCGTCGGGGCCGCCCGCCTCGCCGAACTCGCGCGGGACGCCGAGCACCGCACCGGCGTGGCGTCCGGCGCGATGGACTTCGTCGCCGCACTCTTCGGGCGTGTGGACGGGCCGATCCGCATCGACTGCGCCGACGGTGCGATCGCGCCGGTCCCGGGGCCGCCGCCGAGTCACCGCTGGGCCGTCGTGTCGAGCGGCATGCGCCATGAACTCGCGGCGAGCGCCTACAACGCGCGTGTCGCGGAATGCCGGGCCGCGCTGGCGACGCTCCGCGACGCGGGCGTCACCGACGCCGACCGCCTCGCCGACGTGGGCGCCGATCGGCTGCCGACGGTGGCGCGCGTGCTCGACGACCTCGGCACACGCCGGGTGCGCCACGTCGTCACCGAATGCGCGCGGGTCGACACGGTCGTCGCTGCGCTCGAGCGTGGCGACGTCGGTGCGGTCGGCGCAGCGCTTCGGGCGTCGCACCGGAGCCTCCGCGACGACTACGCGGTCAGCGTGCCCGCGGTCGATGCCCTCGTCGACGCGATCGGAGTGATTCCCGGCGTCGCGGGCGTCCGGATGACCGGCGGCGGGTTCGGCGGATCGCTCGTCGCACTCGTGGGCGCGGGCACCGACGACGCGCTCGCGGCGTGCGTCGCGCGGCACCCCGGCGCGACGCTCATCGACCCGGCGCCGGGGCCGGCGGCGTCGGTGACGCCTTGGGTTGCGTGAAGTGGTCGGCCGTTCGAGCGGCGACCCACGGGAGCCACGCGAGCGCGGTGTAGTGGCCGCCGGGGATCCACACGATGGGCGGGCCTCCGGCGGCCTCGTGCAGCGCCTTCGTCATGTCCGGCGTGATCAGCGTGTCGAATGCCGCGTTGATGAACAGGACGGGGCGCCCCCGTAGGCGGTGCGCGTGCTCGACCGGTTCGTATCCGCGCAGGCGTTCGCGCACCGCTTCACGGTCGAGGCCGATCGCGCGATAGCGGGCCTTCACCCACGTCAGCTCGCGGGCGTCGAACAGCGGCTGTTCGATCCGCCCGCCGGCGAGGAAGAACACGCCGCGCTTGAACCGGGGGTCGAGGCTCATCGCGAGCGAGGAGAAGATGCCGCCCATGCTCACGCCGGTGATGCCGAGTCGATCGGCGTCGACCTCCTCGCGCTGGGCGAGCCACGTCGCGCCGCGGCGGATGTCGCGCACGGCCTGCTGCAGGAACCGTTGCGCCGTGTCCGGCTCGAGCAGCCACGACCACTGCCGGCCGGCGCGGTCGACCGCGACGCGCTCGCCGTAGCCCGCCATCTCGACCATCAGGGTCGCGACGCCGCGGACGGCGAGGCGCTGCGCGATGAAGTCCGCGAACGACGGCTGGGACTTGAGCAGCCCGTGGATCGTCACGACGCCGGGGAACGGACCGTCTCCGTCGGGGCGGTAGTAGATCGCACGGACGTCGTCGTCCATGCCGGCCGCCCGAAAGCGAACGTGGTGGACCGACGTCTTCGCGTAGCGAAACAGCGGCCGCATCCGGTAGGAGAAGCCCGGCTCGCGCATCCCGAACGGCTTCGGGACGTCGGGGATTTCGGTCGCATCGACGCGGCCGACCTCGACACCCGGCAGCGGTTGCGCGGTCGCCGTGCCGACGATCGCGACCAGGCACAGCGCCGTACGAACGACTGTCTTCATCCGATTGTCTTCATCCGACGATCTCCAACAACTCGTCGAGGGCGGAGACCGTGTGGTGGTCGTGCTCGTGGTCGGTCGCGATCGGGTTCCCCGCGCCTCGTGACCGCAGATGGACCGGCGTGATGCCGACGGTGCGCGCCCCTTCGACGTCGTCCTCGAACGAGTCGCCGACGTGCAGTGCGCGATCGGCTGGGACGCCGGCGTTGTCGAGCGCCTGTCGGAAGATGTCGGGACTCGGTTTGCGAACACCCGCTTCCGCGCTCGTCAGCACGAACTCGAAGCGGCGCGACAGGTCGTGGCCGTCGAGAACGTGACGCAACCGGGAGTCCCAGTTGCTGATCACCGCGAGCCGCAGGCCGCGTTGCGCGAGCGCGTCGAGCGTCGAGACCGCGCCGGGCATCGGCGTCCAGACGTCGGGGCGCGCGAAGAACGCGTAGAGCTCCTCGAACCAGCGCTCGAAGTCCGGCGTGAAGCCCTCGGGCTCGAGCGCCTCGACGATCGCGGCGTTGTAGTCCCACCACGATTGCCGCTCGAGCGCCTCGGACGACCGGAGGTCGCGGCGCGTCCGGGGCAGGTGCTCTTCGTGCCAGATCCGCACGGCCACTTCGTGGAAGCGGTCGGCCGGAAACGGATGGCCGATCGCCTCGGCGGCGCGGGCGTAGGCCTCGCCGAGCGAAGGGGCCATCGAGAGCAGCGTGAAGCCGGCGTCGAAGAAGACGGCGTCGTAGTCGGGCATCACCGCCCATTTTGCCGTGTTTCCCGCTGGACCGCACCCCGCCGCCGACGTATTCTCGCGGTTCCATCTCGACGTCGGCGGAAGCACCGCCGATCCCACCCTCGAGCCCTCGGAGATCGAATCGTGACTCAACCGTTGCGCGTAGCGGTGACCGGCGCGGCCGGCAACATCGGATACAGCCTGCTCTTCCGCCTCGCCGCCGGCGATTGCTACGGACCCGACCAGCCGATCATCCTGCAGATGCTCGAGATCCCGCCAGCGATGAAGGCGGTCGAGGGCGTCGCGATGGAACTCGACGATGCGGCGTTCCCGTTGCTGCACGGCATCGAGTTCTCCGACGATCCCAACGTCGCGTTCAAAGATGCCAACCAGATCTTCCTCGTCGGCTCGAAGCCGCGCTCGAAGGGTATGGAGCGGAGCGACCTGATCCGCGAGAACGGCCCGATCTTCGTCGGGCAGGGCAAGGCGATCCAGGCGGTCGCGGCGTCCGACGTGTTCGTGATCACGGTGGGCAACCCGTGCAACACGAACTGCTGGATCGCGATGAACAACGCGCCGGACGTCCCGAACGAGCGCTTCACGGCGATGACGCGCCTCGACGAGAACCGCGCCGTCGCGCAGCTCGCGAACAAAGCCGGCGTCCAGACGACCGAGGTCGCCGACATGATCATCTGGGGCAACCACTCGGCCACCCAGTTCCCCGACTACAAGAACGCGACGATCGGCGGCACGCCGGCGGCATCGCGCCTCGACGAGGCGTGGTTGCAGGGCGACTTCATCAAGACGATCCAGCAGCGCGGCGCGCAGATCATCGAAGCGCGCGGCGCCTCGTCGGCGGCGTCGGCGGCGTCGGCGGCGGTCGACCACATGCGTGACGCGTGGCACGGCACCGGCGACCGGATGGTCAGCATGGCGGTGCCGTCGCGCGGCAACTACGGCGTGCCGGAGAACACGATCTTCTCGTTCGCGTGCCGCTGCACCGGGCGGGGCGGCTACGAGATCGTCGACGGGATCGAGTTCGATGCGTTCGGGCGCGACAAGTTCGCGACGACGCTCGCCGAGCTGACGGAAGAGGCGTCGGTCGTTTCGGACCTCGTGTGATGCGCCGACGGCCGCGCGTCGCGAAGTCCTGCCTACGGGCCGGTCGCCGCGACCGCGGCGGTGCGCGAGGGGGCGACCGCGTCGGCGACCGTCGCGCGCCACAACTCGAGCATCAGCAGCGCACGTCGCACGCGAACGCCGCGCTCGCCGCCGAGTCGTAGCGCCGCGCCGATCCCGTCGCGGCTCACGAGGGATGCCGTCGTCGCGCCGAGCACCTCGCGTGCGAGCGAGTCGAGATTCGGCGCGACCGGTCGGATGCGATCGATCGGGGTCGGCACGCGTCCGACGATCGGCCGCCTGAGGTCGTCCCCCCAGTTGCGCGCTTGGCGCAGTTGCGGCGGGATGCGCCCGAGCAGTCCGACGACCTCCGGCGCGAGGAACGGATGGTGGATCCGGACGCCACGGCGACGCGTCGGCTCGGTCGCCGCGAGCCAGCGATCCGGGAGGCGACTGACGAGGTCGGCGAGTCGATAGCGATCCGAGCGGGTCAAGCTGCCCGACCCGTGGAACCAGAACCGGAACAGTTCGCGCGATGAGCGTGCGCCGTCGAGGGCGCCGGGCAGCCCCGGCAGCAGGCGGTGCTTCTCGGCCTCGGTGCACAGCGCGAAGCCGAGCAGGAACCGGTGTGACGGGCGCGATGCCCAGCGGTGGACCGCTTCGCCTCCGGGGAAGCCTCGCCGCCAGCGGCGCGAGAGGCTCCGGGCGACGCGGCTCGGGACCACGCGCGGCTTGAGCGCGCCGCCGTGGCCGTCGTAGCCGGGGCGGTAGTCGAGCAGCTCGCCGAGACCGGTCGGTGCGACGAGGTCCGCGTGTTCCGGGCCGATCGACTCGGCGGCACTCCACAGCGCGAGTGCGTGCGGCTCGTTCGTCGGCTCGTCGAGTTCGCTGGCGAATGCGGAGACCGCGTCGCGCGACGCCCGCGACACGTCGATCGAGCGCACCTCGAGGCCGAGCGCGGCTGCGAGCCGCTGCGCGCTCGTCGCGCGCTGCCGACCGTCGACCAGTTCGATCGCGATCGGTCGGTGCCCCGCCTCGACCGCGGCCCACGCCAGCAACGTCGACGCGCGACCGCCGTCGAGGAGCAACGCCGGTGCCGACAGCCGGCGGAAGACGCGATCGACGGCGTCGACCGCGTGCTCGCGGAGCAACTGTGTCGCGGTCTCGGCGGGGAGGTCGTCGTCGTACTCCAGGCGCGGGCGGAAGTAGCGGACGAGGTTCGCTCCGGACCGGTCGGCGACGAGGATGTGACCGGCGGGAATCCGGCTGATCGACGTGAAGGCCGTGAACGGGGTCGGCGTGTGGCCGAGCGCGAGGAAGTGGCCGATCGCGGCCTCGTGCAGCACCGGCGCCGTCGGCGCGTGGCGTGCGACCGTGCGGACGTGCGTCGAGAAGACGATCGCCCCGTCGCGCTCGAGGAAGCGGATCGCCCGGCTGCCGAACGGATCGCGCCCGACGACCAGGCGCTCGCGTCGCGCGTCGTGCACCGCGCAGACGAACTCGCCGCGCAGGTCGCCGATGCAGGCGTCACGCTTGTCGGCATAGAGGGCGAGGAGCAACTCCGCGTCGGTGCGGGGGCTGCCACCCAGTTCGCGCTGCAACTCGTCGCGGTTGTCGAATCGACCGGCGAAGGCGGCGGTGAGTTCGCCCTGTGTCGCGACGGATGCGCCACGTGCGGCGACGAGACCACCGCGTGCGGACGGGTCGGTGAGCGGCACGTCCGCATCGCGGGCAAGGCCGCGAAGGACTTCCGTCACCGATGTGCGCGCGTCAAGCGCGAATGCGCCCGCGATCACTCCCATTCGGACACCACTACCCGTGCTCCCGGCACTGTTCGTTCCCGTGTGTTTCCAATTCACGTCCCCGCTGCCGGGTCGTTGCCGGCAGGCGATTCCCCGAGCGTATCAGACCTCGGGGTTTCGGGCCACGGGCTTGAGCGCGGGAATTGGGTCGGGATACTGGCGGGATCGTTCAGAGATGTCTCAGATCGGAAACCCGTCGCGCCGGAGGCCCGCCGATGCCCGTCGAAGTCCGTTGGATCGCCTCGCTCGCCGTCGCCGCAATCGCGGTTCTCGTCCTCCCGCTCGGCGCGCAACCCGACGCCGGCGAGGCGTTGCCGAAACCGGGTGACCGGCTGCGCCCGGAGCGCGTCGTTCGCTTCGCGCGCCTCGCGCTCGCGAACATCGCCCGGGAGTACCCGAACAAGCCGTCCAACGTCATGGTGGGCCCGGAGTCGGTTCGCTCGCCGCGCGAGATGCACCCGGCCTTCTACGGCTGCTTCGATTGGCACTCGTCGGTCCACGGCCACTGGATGCTCGTCCGGCTGCTGCGCCTCTACCCGGACACCGCCGTGCGCGACGAGATCGTCGAAGCGCTCGACGCGAACCTCACCGCCGAGAACCTCTCGCGCGAGGCCGACTACTTCGCCCAGAAGCACAATCGGTCCTTCGAGCGCCCGTACGGCTGGGCGTGGCTGCTGCAACTCGCGGCGGAGTTGCGCACATGGGACGATCCGCGTGCGCGCCGGTGGGCGGCGCACCTCGTGCCCCTGGAACGTCGGATCGTCGGGTTGGCGAAGGCGTATCTGCCGCGGTTGACCTGGCCGATCCGCACGGGAGAACACCCCGACACCGGATTCGCGCTCGCGCTGATGATCGACTACGGGCGCGCCGTCGGCGACGACGAACTCGTCGACGTCGCCCGGGCGCGCGCGCGGCGTTACTACGCCGATGACGTCGACTACCCGACGCGCTACGAGCCCTCCGGGCAGGACTTCTTCTCGAGCGGGCTCAACGAGGCCGACCTGATGCGGCGCGTGCTCGACGCACCCGCCTACGGCGCGTGGCTCGATCGCTTCTTTCCGGGCCTCGCGCGCGGCGAGTTCGGCAACCTCGCCCGCCCGGCCGCGGTCAGCGACGTGACCGACGGCAAGCTCGTGCACCTCGCTGGCCTCAACCTGAACCGCGCCTGGACGATGCGCGGGATCGCGTCGGCGTTGGCGCCGGACGATCCTCGTCGTGCGCACCTCGAGCGAGCCGTCGCCGCCCATACCCGCGTCGGGCTCGGCTACGTCTTCAGCGGCCACTACGAGGGCGAGCACTGGCTCGCCTCGTTCGCGGTCTACCTGCTGACGGACCGCGGCATCGGGGAGTGAGCCGGCCGGCGAGCCGGCGTGTCACGGCGCCGGTACCGGAGTTTTACGAATCGGAGGCGCGAGATGCATTGACCGCCGGGAGCAGGTTCGGGACGCTCGTTGTCGATGTGTCCCGGGGGCGAATCGCCCGGCTCAAAACGGAAGGCGTGAAACGAATGAAGTGCTCTCAGCCCACGCGGTGGATGTTCGTCTGCACCGCGATCTTCGCGATCCTGCTCGCGGCGACGTTGGATGCGCAGCGGGGAGGCGGCGGTCGCGGCGGCAAGGGTGGCGGCGGCCGTGGCGGCAAGGGCGGCGGCGGCGGAAAGGGCGGGCGCTTCGACGAGGCACGGCTTCGCCTGAACCCGTCGTTCACGTCGGTCGTACCACCGTCGGCGCGCACCGAAGCACCCAACGGGACGCCGGATGGAGCCAAGGCCGCCGATGGCGCGAAGTCGAAGTCGGACGAACTGGCCGCGCACTTCGCGCAATTCCGCGAGATCGCGGCCTCGGGCAAGAGCGGTCGGCCGGCGCTGCTCTACCTCTACAGCGCCGCCGATCCCGAGAAGCTCGGCAAGTTCGAGCACCAGATGCTCACGTTCCGATCCGAGGCGTTGTGCTGCGGCATGAAGGCCTTCACGCTGCTCAAGCTCGACGTGGGCCGCGACCCGGTCGCGCGCGAGGAGTACGAGAAGAAGTTGCCGGTGTTCCTCGCGTTCGACAAGACCGGTGCCCTCGCCGACGAGGTGTCGCTGCGCGGCTACAAGCCGAACGCGGGCAAGGTGCTCAAGCTCCTCTACAAGGCCGCCAAGGGCTACGGCACGATGCCGCTGCCGAAGTTCGTCGGGGGCTACCGCAAGTTCGTGAACAAGTGGGACCAACTCGCGCGCGACAAGAAGGGCCTGGCGAAGAAGATCGATGCGGCCGGCGCCCCGTCGAAGAAGCACAGCAAGGAGCAGGAGAAGCTCGACAAGCGCGAGCGCGAACTGCTCGAGATGGAGAAGGAGCTGCTCGACGCGATTCGGCCGACGCCCCCGAAGGCCAAGGGCGCCGCGTAGCGATCCGCGCCCTTACCGGACGGCCTTCCGGTCCGCCGCTTCGTAGGTCGCGCGCCATTTCGCGGCGCCCGTGAAGTCGACGCCGTCGGGGGTTTCCACCGTCACCTCGGCGACGTCGTCCCAGACGCGCGTCGCCTGACCGACGCACACCGTCTTGCCGGCGGCGCGGAACTCGACGCGTGCGCCGGCGGTCAAGCCGCGCGTGTGGCCGGCGTCGATGAAGATCGTCACGGCCGCACCCGCTGCACCGGCACCCGGGCTCACGGCGCGCACGCGCGCCCGCTCCGGAGGTCGCCGGTTCGCCTCGTCGACGGTGATCAGCAACAGGAACACGCCCAGCCGGTCGACCGCCTTGCCCGCGACGAGCACGTTGCCGCCGATCGGCGTCGTCACCGTGAACCGCAGGCTCGATGCGTCGATCACCGGACGGTGGATCGGGCCGTGGTCGGTCTGATCGACCTCGACGGGCTCGCGCAGGCGCGCCAGCTGGTAGAACGACTGGAGCGTGCACGACTTCTCGTCCTCGGACAGCACGACCCGGAACTCGACGCCGAGGCCGGTCTCCAGCGTCTCCACCTGCGGGTCGATCACGACCTGCTCGCCGCCGAGCACCTTCAGCACCTTGTAGTCGACGACGTAGCGCCGCTGCGACACCATCATCGCGTTGCCGAGCTGCTCGTTCATCAGCGTCAGTCGCGGCGCGGTGATCGGCTCGACGTTGTCGCGTTTCTTCGCGCGTTGATCGAGCGCCGCGAGCAACGGACCCATCTGCTCGCGATTCACGACGAAGACGATGTCCTTCTCGCCGATCGGTTCCCCCTGGAGCACCGCCGGTAGTGCCGCTTTCGGGTCGAGGATCCGGAACACGCGGCACGTGACGTTGAACGCGCGAAAGCCACGCGCCCGGAGTCGGTTCAGGCAGCGGCGGACGGCATCGACCGTCTCCGCCGGACCGCGCGCGAGGAGCGTGGACCGATCGCTGTCGGCGAACTCGATCTGCACGCCGTCGCCCGCGAGGCCCTTCGCGGAGATCTGCCCCATCACGCGGGTGAGCAGCTGCTGTTCGGCGCGCGCCCGGGCGACGCTCCGTCGCTGCTCCGGCGTCTCCGTCTGCGGCGTGTTGAACGGCTTCATCGGGAAATCCGACGTCAACAGGTCGCGGACGTCGAAGAACTCGAGCGTCGCTTTCTTCGCGTTCGACTCGGCTTTGGCCCGCAGGGGCTTCCACTCCGGCTCCGACGGCACGCGGACCTTCGGCTTCTGGGCGGCGGCGGCGCCGGCCGCGACGACGAGCGCGATGGGGATCAGCAGGCGGTGCATGGTCATTCTCCAGCCTCGCGCCCGGCGGCGTGGGTCCGCCGGACCGATTCGATCGTGTGACTGCCGGCGTGGATCGTCGCGACCCGCCGCTCGAAGGCGATCGGTGCCGCGCGTTCGAGCCGTGCGACCGGCGCCGGGGGCGGCGACGCGGCCGGTGCTTCCAGCGCCGGTGCCTCGCCGTCGCGATTCATGAGCCACACCCCCGTCGCGACCGCGACGATCGCAGCGGCCGCGGACGCGGCTCGCGCGATCGCACGCATCGGACGTCGCGTCGTCGCCGGCGGGCGCGCGAGCGAGTCCGGCAGCGGGTAGTCCGTCCGGTCGAGGTCGGCGAGCCACCGCTCGAAGGGGTCGGGTCCGTGGGTCATCGGGTGGCTCCGTTCGGCGGGTCGACCCAGCCGCGAATCGCCGCGCGCGCGCGCTTGAGGTGGCTCTTCACCGTGTGCAGGCGGATTCCGGTCGATGCGGCGACCTCCGCGGGGGAGTGCCCTTCGACGTGGACCAGCAGGAAGACGAGTCGGCGCGCGGGGGGCAGGCGCCGCAGGATCCGGCGCGCGTCCTCGAGACCGTCGGTCTGGGCCGCCGGGGGGGCGGCGGGCTCGGCCTCGAGGCGCGTGGGGCGCGGCCTTCGGGGGCGGTGGTTCAGGAAGACCCGCGTCGCGAGCCGGGTGAGCCACGCGTCGGTGTTGCGGGTGGGGTCGATCAGGTCCGCCTTGCGGATGACCCGCAGGAAGACCTCCTGGACGAGGTCCTCGGCCTCGGCCCCGTCGGCCGCGAATCGGAGCGCCAAGTTGTAGATCCGCCGGGCGTTACGCGCGTGCAACTCGGAGACGAGGGCGTCGGCGTCGATGGGCACTTCTCCCCGGCGCAGGCTGTGGGCCGCGTATTCCATACCGGCCTCCTCTACACGCGGGATGCCCCGACGGGGGGCGAAAACGGTTGAAATCCGGTGGGGACGGGCGAAGTTTCCGGTCTGAATCGCCACCCCGGCCCCCGATCGAGCTGCGCGCCTCGGCGCGCGGTGATGCCTGGATCGGGACGCCGCAGTCCGCCTCGGGACGTTCCCGGGCGCCCGGGTGGTGCAAACCGAACCGCTCGCCGCGAGCATCGTGCCCGCGGGAGCCCCGACTGGATAGGCATCGAGAGCATATGAGTCGTTATACCGGTCCGCGCGCACGCATCAATCGCCGCCTCGGCGAGATCATCATGGAGAACACCGGGGCGATCAAGGCGCAGAACCGCCGCCCGTTCCCCCCGGGCCAGCACGGCCAAGCCCGCAAGAAGAGCACCGAGTTCGGTGACGGCCTCCGCGAAAAGCAGAAGCTCCGCTACTTCTACGGCCTGACCGACAAGCAAGTGCGCAACATGTTCAAGGCCGCGAAGAAGCAGAAGGGCAACACGGGTGAGAACCTGCTCGTCCTCTGCGAGCGTCGCGTCGACAACGTCGTGCGCTGCTCCGGCTTCGCGTTCACGCGCCCGCAGGCGCGGCAGTTCGTGAACCACGGCCACTGGCTGCTCAACGGCCGCAAGATCGACATCCCGTCGATCCAGGTCAAGGCCGGCGACGTGCTGCAGGTCCGCGACCGCAACAAGAAGGTCTACGAGGACATCATCGCCGGCACCGAGGGACAGGTGCCGCAGTGGCTCGAGGTCGACGCGCAGAAGCGCGAGATCAAGATCCTCGCAGTGCCGGCGGCCGACGACGTGTCGCTCCGCCTCGATCAGGGCCGCCTGATCGAGTTCCTGTCGCGCTGATCCGCGCTCCGCGCGCGCATCGCGGTATCATCGGGGCCGGTGCAATCCCGCACCGGCTGCCCCGAAGGAGCCCGCGATGCCGCGCCTGCCGTCCGCCATTCTGATCCGTGCCGGCGCCGTCGCGCTGAGCCTCGTCGCGCTGAGCGCGACGGTCGTCGCCCAGCGGTCCGACGCGAAGGAGCTCGCGCGCGTCCGCGCGGAGATCGAGAAACTCGAGGGCGAACTGCGCGCGCTTCGCCAGCGCGAGTCCGCGCTCGCCGCGACGGTCGTGAAGGCGTCGTCGTCGCAACGGCTCCTGTGGCGCGTCGCGACGACGAGCGACTCGAAGGGCTCCGGAGCGGTCGCCGACATCGACGGCGACGGTGCGCTCGAGATCGTCTTCGGCACCTACTTCAACGACCGCCACCTCTACGCGCTCGATGCGAAGACCGGCACCGTCGAGTGGCGGTTCGAATCCGATCGCGGTCCGCTCGACGCGAGTGTCGCGATCGCCGATGTCGACGGCGACGGGCGTCTCGACGTGCTCGCCGCGGATTCCTCGACCGGCAACCTGTTCTGCGTCGATGGGCGTGGGCGCGAACAGTGGCGGCTCAAGCTGCCGAACAGCACCGACTCGCCGCCCGCGATCGCGGACCTCGACGGCGACGGACAGAACGAGATCGTCGTCGGGTCGATGTGGCTCGGGGACCGCAAGGGCCGGGTCGGGGTCTACCGCGCGAAGGATCGCGCGCTCGTGTGGGAGCAGAAGGTCCCCGGCTGCGTACAGTCGGCGCCGTGCCTGATCGACCTCGACGGCGACCAGGTACTGGACGTCGTCGTGACGTCATGGCGCGGTGATCGCGGCGTGCACGCGTTCTCGGGCAAGGACGGAACGCCGTTGTGGCGCTTCGAGACCGCCGACGGCGACAAGGCGTTCGGGATGTACCACGGCCCGGCGGTCGCGGTGATCGGGGAAGAGCGGGTTCTCGTCGTGTCGACGTGCGCCGGCGACGTCTACGCGCTCGGCCGAGACGGTGCGGAGCGGTGGCATCGACGCATCGAGGGCGAGTACCTGTTCGCGCCGGTGACGGTCGCCGACATCGACGCGGACGGACGCGAGGAGGCGATCGTCTGCGGTGGTCGTGCCGTCGTCGCGTTCGACGCGGCGACCGGCAAGCGCCAGTGGCGCGCGGCGGTGCCGACGTCGGTCTCGCGTGGAGCCGTAATCGCGGACGCCGACGGGGACGGCGACGCGGACGTGGTGTTCTGCGTCGGCAACGAACTCCGCGCGCTCGACGGCAAGACGGGCCGGCAGGTCCTGCGCCATCGCGTCGACCCGGTGGGCGGACAGCGTGGCGCCCGGATCGCGTCGGCACCGGTCATCGCCGACTTCGACGGCGACGGCACCCTCGACGCGTTCTTCGTCTGCGGGCGCGGCTTCTACGGCAAGGGCGGCGCGATGAAGAAAGACAACTTCGGCCACGCGATCGCGATCCGTCTCGGCGGCAAGGGGCCCGCCTGGACGACCTTCCGCGGCAACCACCACCGCACCGGCCGCCGGGAGTAGGCGCCGGGGGGGCGAGTGCGCTCGGCATCGGCATCGCGGGGTGCGAGCGACGCCGACGGTGAGGGGCACTCCGGGGAGGTGGGCAGGGCGTTGTTTGCGCTTGGCGGGCCGATCCTGCACCGGTTCGCCCGATGTGCGCGCTTGGCGCGGCGATCATGCACCCGATGCGCGCGATGAGCCGGGATTCGCGTGCGTTTCGGTGCAGCATCCGCGCACCAAGCGCACCCATGCCGCGTTTGTGGTGCACGATCCGTGCGCGAAGCGCATCCAACCCCGACGGGCCCGCCACCGCCCCCGAAGCCTGTAGCACCCCGAGCGTGGTAGACGCTCGGCCGCGACTTCGGGTTCGGAGCGCTCCCGGGGCCGTTCGTCCGCACCCCTCCCCGCCGCCGAGTGCGTCCAACCCGACGGGGGTGTGGCGAGGTGCTATCCTTGGCTCGAGTGGATCCGTGATGGGCGAACTCCGAGGAACGAAGGAAATGACGCGATCGCTGTTCTGCTGGTGGGCCACGATGAGTGTGGTCGCAGCATCTTTCGGCACGGCGCAGGCGCCGGGGGCATTCGAGAGCGGACCGGAGGAGGCGGCGTTCATCACGAACACGCGACGCCTGACCTTCGAAGGACGTCGTGCGGGCGAGGGCTACTTCAGCGCCGACGGCTCGCGGATGATCTTCCAGAGCGAGCGGGAGCCGGGCAACCCGTTCTACCAGATCTACGTGATGGACATGGAGACGGGCGACACGACGCGCGTCTCGCCCGGCATGGGGCGCACGACGTGCGCGTGGATCCACCCCGACGGCGAACGGGTGCTCTACGCGTCCACGCACCTCGACCCCGATGCGGTCGCGAAGCAGAAGGCCGAACTCGCGAAGCGCGCCGAGGGCAAAGAGGAACGCTACTCGTGGAAGGTCGATGAGCACTACGACATCTTCGTGCAGAAGGTCGATGGCTCCGAGCGCGTCAACGTCACGAACGCGCTCGGCTACGACGCGGAAGGCTCGTTCTCGCCCGACGGGAAGCTGATCGCGTTCGCGTCGAACCGCCACGCGTACGGTCCGAATGCGGACAAGATGAGCGCGTCGGAGCGCAAGAAGTTCGAACTCGACCCGTCGTTCATGCTCGACATCTACATCATGACCGCCGACGGCTCGAACGTGAAGCGGTTGATGGACGTGAAGGGTTACGACGGCGGCCCGTTCTTCAGCCCGGACGGCAAGCGGATCTGCTGGCGGCGGTTCAGCGACAAGACCACCGCCGAGATCTACACGATGAACATCGACGGCTCCGACGTGCGCAAGCTGACGAGCCTCGGCGCGTTGTCGTGGGCGCCGTTCTACCACCCGTCGAATGAGTACCTCGTCTTCGCGACGAACAAGCTCGGTTTCTCGAACTTCGAGCTCTACCTCGTGCCGGTCGAGGGCGGCCCGCCGGTGCGGGTCACGTACACCGACGGCTTCGACGGCCTCGCCGCGTTCACGCCCGACGGCAAGCGAATCGCGTGGACGTCGACCCGTCATGGCGGCGGTCGCAAGAACGGTCAGATCTACTTCGGCGACTGGAACCACGAGGCGGCGCTCGCCGCATTGAAGAAAGCGCGCGACAAGCACGCCAACGCAGCCGTCACGCCGGCCGAACTGCGCGCCCACGTCGCGCACCTCGCGTCCCCCGAGCTCGCCGGCCGCGCGACCGGCAGCGCCGGTGAACGCGCGGCCGGCGACTACATCGCGTCGACGTTCGCCGACGCGGGGCTGTTGCCCGACGGCGACAACGGCACGTTCTTCCAGCCGTTTGCGTTCACCGCCGGCGTCGAGCCGGGCAAGACCAATCGCCTCGCGATCGCCGGCATCGACGCGGCGCTCTCGATCGGCAACGACTTCAACCCGCTCGGCTTCTCGAAGAACGGCGCGGTCGGCGCGGCCGAGGTCGTGTTCGCAGGCTACGGAATCAACGCGCCGGCGACCGGTTCGTTCCCCGCCTACGACTCATTCGGCGCAATCGACGTCGCCGACAAGTGGGTCATGGTCCTGCGCGGGACGCCGGGCGACGTCGAGCCGGAGTGGTCGGCGCACCTGCGTCGGTTCGCGAACGAGCGCTTCAAGGCCGCGAACCTCGCGGACCGCGGCGCGCGCGGGATGATCGTCGTGCACGGGCCGCGCTCGCACTACCGCACCGCGTTGCCGGCGATCGAGTTCGACGGTGCCGCCGGCGGGGGCAGCCTCCCGGCGATCGGCATCAGCAATGCGCTGGCGGACCGGATGCTCGCGAAGGGCTCGCACGGAACGCTCGCGTCGTTGCAAGAGCCGCTCGAGGGTGGCGAGCCCGGCACGCCGGCTACGCTCGCGCACGTCGAACTCGCCGCGACGATCGACCTCGTCCCGATCGAGAAGACCGGGCGAAACGTCGTCGCGCGCTTGTGCGCGGGTGACACGCCGATCGCGTCGATGATCGTGATTGGCGCACACTACGATCACCTCGGCCACGGCGAGGGCGGCAACTCGCTCGCGCACGGCGACGAGGTCGGCGGCATTCACTACGGTGCCGACGACAACGCGTCGGGCGTCGCCGCGGTGCTCGAGATCGCGCAGTGGCTGGCGTCGATGAAGGAGCGCGGCAAGCTCGCGCTTCAGCACGACCTCGTGTTCGCGTGCTGGTCGGGCGAGGAACTCGGACTCCTCGGGTCGAACCACTACGTTCGTTCGCTCGCCGACGGCGGCGACGTGAACCCGCCCGTCGCGGCCTACTTGAACCTCGACATGATCGGTCGTCTGCGCGACGCGCTGATCCTCCAGGGCGTGGGGTCGAGCGAGGTGTGGCGCAAGGAGATCGAGAAGCGCAACGTGCCGATCGGCTTGCCGCTCAAGCTCAACGACGACGCGTTCCTCCCGACCGATTCGACCGCGTTCTACCTGAAGGGCGTGCCGGTCCTCTCGGCGTTCACGGGCGCGCACAGCGACTACCACACGCCGCGTGACACGCCGGACAAGCTCGACTACGACGCGACCGCACGCGTTGCGAAGCTGATCGGCCTGATCGCACGCGGACTCGCGATCAGCGAGTCGGTGCCGGATTACCGCCGCCTCGAGCGCAAGGCCGGCCCGCGCCGGATGACCGGCAACGTCGCGCTCGGCACGATGCCGGACTACGGTGCGACCGACATCGAGGGCATGAAGATCCAGGGCACCCGCAAGGGAAGCCCCGCGGACAAGGCCGGGCTGAAGAGCGGCGACGTGATCGTCGAACTCGGCGGCAAGGCGGTCGGCGACATCTACGGCTACATGCACGCGATGGAGGCACTGAAGCCCGGTACCGAGACGACGGTCGTCGTCGAGCGCGACGGCAAGCGACTCACGCTGACGATCGTGCCCGAGCGCAAGGAGTGACCGAGGCGGGGGTGGCGATCGAGATCCACACCTGCGATCACGTCCCGCTTCCGCTGCCCGACGGACACCGGTTTCCGCTCGAGAAGTATCGCCGGTTGCGCGAGGCGGTCGTCGCCGATCGCGTGGGGCGGCTCGTCGAAGCCGCGGCCGTCGACGACGACGACCTTCGCCGGGTCCACGACGTCGATTGGATCGCGCGCGTTCGCGCCGGCCGCCTCACACGCGGGGAGGTGAACCGGATCGGCTTCCCGTGGTCGGCGGCACTCGTCGAGCGGGCGGTCCGCTCCGCCGGTGGCACGCTCGGTGCCGCGCGCGCGGCACTTCGAGACGGTGTCGGCGTCCATCTGTCGGGCGGCACCCACCACGCGTTCCGCGATCGCGGCGAGGGCTTCTGCGTCTTCAACGACGCGGCGATCGTCGCATCCACGCTCGAGGCGGAGGGGGCGGTGTCGCGCGTCGCGATCGTCGACCTCGACGTGCACCAGGGAAACGGCACCGCCGCGATCTTCGCCGACACGCCGTCGGTCTTCACGTTGTCGGTGCACTGCGCGGAGAACTACCCCGCCCGCAAGGAGGCGAGCGATCTCGACGTGGCGCTCCCCGCCGGCACCGGGGACGACGACTACCTCGCGGCGCTCGCGCCGGCACTCGACGTCGCATTCCGAGACCGGCCGGATCTCGTGATCTATCTCGCGGGCGCCGACCCGCACGAGGGCGACCGCCTCGGCCGGCTCGCGTTGACCCACGACGGGCTCGCCGCACGCGATCGCGCCGTGTTCGAGCGCTGCGCGGCGGATCGCGTCCCGGTCGTCGTCGCGATGGCGGGCGGGTATGGCCGCCGGATCGAGGACACCGTCGCGATCCACCGTCGGACGGTGCGGCTCGCCGCCACGCTTGCGCTATAATCGCCGGCCACGAGGAGGACGACGATGCGCATCGATCTCACCTGGCTGGCGATTGCACTGACCGTCGCCGTCGCGACGACCGACGACGTCGGTGCGCAGCGGTATTCGCAGGGCTGGTTCGTCGCCGGCGCCAACGGCGTCGCGACCGTCACGCCCGCCGGCGTCGTCACGACGACGAATCTCGGTCCGCAGGCGATCATCAGCGCGACGATGGCGCCGGACAACCGCACCGTCCTCGCGTTCGACGCGTCGCTCGGCGCGGTCGTCCAGATCGACCCGGTGCAGCACGCGCTCGTCGGCACGATCTTCGGATCCCCGGCGTTCTTCTCGCCGTTCCACATGTCCGACCTGACGGTCGACGGCGACGGCGCACTCGTATTCGCCAATCGCGTCGACCACACGATCGAGCGCGTGCTCGAAGCGGGCAGCACCTCGACACTCCGCATGGCCGCCGGCATCGGCGAGCCGTTCTACACGCCGCGCAACATCCACTACGACGTCGACACCGCCGACCTGCTCGTCTCCGACGGGCAGACGACGTTGAACACGCCGCTGTTTCGACTCGAACCGGACGGTTCCGCGTTCACGACGGTCGCGACCGGGTTCGAGTTTCGGTTCGGCATAGCGCGCGATCCGAACACGGGCGCGATCTACTCCGGCTCCTGCTGCAACGGTACGACCGGTCGCTCGATCGAAGTGCTCGATCTCGGGCAGTCGACGCCGCGCGTGTGGCACACGTCCACGGCGCTCGCCGGCGGCTACTCGATCGCGGTCGAGCGCGCGAGCGCCGCGAACCCGCGGCTTCTCGTCGCCGCGTGGGACGGCGGAACGTCGGAGGGCCTCTGGTCGATCGACGTGACGAGCGGCGTGCCGCAGAAGCTCGGGACGCTCGGCATCGGCGATGCGTACCGCGTCGTGCCGATCGGGAGCCGGACGCTTCGGTGGCGGCCTCTCGAGGCGAATCGCTGGGCGATCGACGTGCAGGTGACGGACCCCGCACTGGCCGGCCGCCCGTACGTGCTGGCGCTCGGCGTGAGCGGCACGCGCCCGGGCGTTCCGCTCGCCGACGGACGTCGGATCCCGCTGACGGTCGACGCGATCACGTTCTCCAGCGTCGCGAACCGCCTCGGTGGCCTGTTGTCCGGCGCCGTCGGCGTCCTCGCCGGGGGGCAGGCCACGGCGACCCTCGACCTGACGCCGATCGGCGGGCGCGCATTGACGTTTCGCGTTTGGGCCCAAGCGCTTGTGCTCGATCCGGCCGCCCCGCTCGGCATCGCGTTGATCACCGATCCGGCGGTCAACGAACTCACGCTTCGCTGACCCGCGGCGGTTTCTGCGAGAATGCGGGGGGCGTGGCGGGATCGGCCGGCGTAGTGCCGACGCGTGGGGCCGAGACCCCGCCGATGCCGAACCGCTGATGCACGAGAGGACCACCGTCATGAAGAGAGCACTCGCTTCCGCCGCGATCGTCGGCCTGGTCGCCGGCGGCGTCGCCGCGCAGAATCCGACGCCTCCGACGAAGCCCGACGCCCCTGGCGCTCCGAAGCCGGTCCCGACTGCCGAGAAGCCGGCGGCGGAGCAGGTGCCGGCCGACCCGAACGCGGCCGCGTTCGTCGCGATGCTGGTGAAGAGCGTCGGCAACAAGGACCCGCGGATTCGTTTCGCCGTCCGCGAAGCGCTCGTGACGATGGGGCACCAGAGCACGCCGGCGTTGAGCGCCGCCCACGCCGCGACGACCGACAAGCACGTGCAGGCGTTCATCCAGCGCACGCTCAAGCGCGTCAAGCAGATGGCGAAGCGCTCCAACCGGGGCCCGGGCCAGTTCTTCTCGATGATGACGGGTCGCGACGGTCGCGACATCGACCGCATCGCGATGGACCTGCGCTTGACGTGGGACGAGATGGACAAGATCGTCCCGATCTTCGAGAGCTACGACAAGAACGCCAAGGCGCTGATGACCGAGATGAAGGACGCCGGCGCGTTCGGCGATCCCGGGGCGTGGCAGGATCTCAACGACGAGATGAAGGCGATGGTCGACGACGTCGCGCCCGAACTCGTGACGCTGCTCGGCGAGAAGCGCGGCACGCGCGCGAAGCGCTACCTGCGCCGCGGCGGCATGGGCGGCTTGCCGATGATGCTCGGCGACATTGCCGGCGGCTCGTTCGAGTTCGAGGGCGGGGCCGGCACGGTGCGGATCATCCGTCCCGGCGGCGATCCCGACAAGTAGCCGCCGGCACGACCGACACCGCCATCGACACCGACGGGCGCGAGTGACCCTCGCGCCCGTGTCTTACGTACGCATCGCTTCGCGGTCGAGCGTGGCGAGCCAATCCGACCACGGCAGCGACAGAATCGGCAGCACGAGATGCCCGCCGCCCGGGATCGTCCGCACCGTCGCGTGCGGTACGTCGGCCGCGATCGCGCGGGCGGCGCGCGTCGACGCCAGCACCTTGTCCCGGTCCCCACAGAACACGTGGACCGGACAGCGAAGATCGGCGAGACGCGGGTGCAAGTCGATGCCCGCGATCATCTGCATGCGCCGCCACAGCGCACGGTCGAAGTAGCGCGCGTCGGTGGCGTGGAACGCGCCGCGTTCGGCATCCGTCCCGAGCGAACCGGTCATCGTGCGGAACGCGAAGCGGCGTGCGAACGTGAAGAGCGCGCCCGGCACGAGCGGCCCGGAGAGGTTCGCGATGCGCAGGCGCAGCGGGTGAGGATAGCGGCAAAACGTGTTCACGAGCGCGAGTGCGCGAACCCGCGCGGGGTCGCGGAGCGCGGCGGTGACGGCGACCGCGCCGCCGAACGACTCGGCGAGGAGCGTCGCGTCGTCCAACTCGGCACGAGCGACGCACGCGAGCACCGATGCCGCGAGCGCCTCGTAGGTGTCGGGACCGTCGGTGTCGTAGCGCAGCCGGACGACGCGGAAGCGCTCTCGCAGGCGCTCCTCGAGGCCCATCGTCATGCGCCCGGTACCGTCGATGCCCGGGACGTAGACGATCGGCGGCCCCGCGCCGGCATCGTCGAGGATCGTCGCCCTCACGTGGCGTGCCGCAGCCGGGTCTGCCGGGGTTGAACGAACGGGGGTCGGATACTAAACCCTCCAGTCCCGGGCGCTTCCGCGCCGTGACCGCTCTTCGCGCCGTGCGCACGCCCTCGAGCAAAGGGGTGACGATGAAGCAGACGCTGGGACAGCAGCTCCTCGCCGACTTCAAGTCGTGCGATGCCGCCCGCCTGAACGACATCGACTTCCTCGTGGATCATTGTATCAAGGCGGCGGACGCGATGGGGGCGACCGTCGTCGACGTTCACTCGCATCGTTACGAGCCGATCGGCGTCAGCGTCGTCGTGATCCTCGCGGAGAGTCACCTGAGCCTGCACACGTGGCCCGAGTACGGGCTCGCGAGCGTCGACATCTTCGTCTGCAATCCGGCGAACGATCCGCAGCGCGCGAGTGCCGTGTTGTCCGATGCGCTCGGTGCGTCGTCCACGACCGACATCGCGCTCACCCGCGGTCGCCTCGACGAGTTCGCGAGCGGCCCGGTGGCCCCGGCGGCGATCCCGGACGCGTCGTGACCGAGCCCCCGGCGGGCGACTGGCTCGTCGACTGGTTCAGCCCGGACGAGTACGGCGCGCACCGAATCGAGGCGCGCCTCGTCCACGAACGCACGCCGTTTCAGACGATCGAGCTGGTTCGCGTCGTCGGGTACGGTCGCTGCCTGCTGCTCAGCGGCGAACTCCAGAGCGCCGAGGTCGACGAGTTCATCTACCACGAGGCCATCGTCCACCCGGCGCTCGTCGCCGTCGCGTCACCGCGACGGGTGCTGATCATCGGCGGGGGAGAGGGCGCGACGCTCCGAGAGGTGCTTCGCCACCGCACGGTCGAGCACGTGACGATGGTCGAGATCGACGCGCGGATGGTCGAGGTCGCTCGCGAGCACCTCGAGCCGTTTCATCGGGGAGCGTTCGACGACCCGCGCCTCGAACTCGTCATCGGCGACGGCCGTGCCTTCGTCGAATCGTCGGGCGACGAGTACGACGTCATCCTCGTCGACGTGAACAACCCGCTCGACGCCGGGCCGTCGTGTCGGCTGTTCACGCGCGAGTTCTACGCCGCGCTCGCCCGACGGCTCGCGGCCGGCGGGGCGGTCGTCGCGCAGGCCGGCGCCGCGACGCCGCTGGGGCTCCGTTGCCCCGCGACGGTGCTCGCGACCGTCGGCACCGCATTTGTCGCCGCGCGGCCGTTCGTCGTGCACGTACCGTCGTTCAAGTGCGAGTGGACGTTCGTGCTCGGGACGTCCGATCCCCTCACGCTCTTGCCCACCGACGTCGACGAGCGCCTCGCCGAGCGCGGCGTGACCGGACTCCGCTTCTACGACGGCGCGACCCACACGCGACTCTTCGCGCTCCCGCGCCACCTCCGCGTCGGGTTCGACGCGCCGGCCCCGGTCTCGACCGACGCCGAGCCGCTCGTCGAGTCGTGGCCCGGCTACACGCCGAGCGAGTAGCCGGTCGGCAGGGGATTGTCGCCCGCCACCGGGTGCGCGACAATTGCCGGCGAAGCGGCGGGAGCGGGGAGGATGAGGAGGCATTCGATGCGACGATTCATCGGCGCGATGCTGCTCGCGGCCGCGCTCGCGGGCGCGGTTTCCGCCCAGCGGTCGACCCAGGTCACGATGAACGGCGGCACGCAGAACGACTACTACCCGGTGCTGAGCGACGACGGATCGTGGCTCGCGTGGGTGGGCGAGGTGAACTTCGCGTTCGAGGTCTTCTCGACACAGACCGCGACGCCGAGCCCGAAGCAACTCACGACCGGCGGTGCCGCGACGATCCCGTACGCGCTCGCGATGAGCGGCGACGGCCGCGTGCTCGCATTCATCTCCGGTCAGCAGGTGTGGATCATCCCGACCGGCGGAGGGACCGCCCAGCCGATCTCGACGCTGTCCGGCACGAAGCGCGCGAACACCGGGCTGACGCTGTCGCGCGACGGCCGCTACATCGGCTACACGACGTTCGACACCGCGAACAACCGCTACGACTTCGAGGTGCTCGACATCAACACGGGACAGCAGGTCAACGTGAGCAACGCCACCGGCGGGTTCGTCACCGGCTGCGTCAGTGGCGACGGGACGAAAGTGGCGTTCGTCCGCCGAGACGCTGCAAACGTCGATCAGGTGTGGCTCGCGAACATCGACGGTTCGTCGGCGACGACGCTGACCGCATTCACGCGCGGCGCGATCCAGTATCCGCGACTCGATCGCGACGCGACGATCTGCGCGTTCGAGGGCACCGGGACCGGAGAAGAGGAGATCTACACGGTCCGCACCGACGGCACGAACCTCGTCAACGCGTCGATGTGGCCGAACGGGCGGGACCGGCGCGTCTGGCTCTCGTCCGACGGCCAGCGCATCGCGTGGAAGTCGCGGCGCGGCAACACGAACACGAGCGACAACCTCTACGTCGCGCACTTCGACGGCTCCGGCCTGCGGCCCGCGACGACCGGCCTCGGGCTCACGGTCGGCAGCCCGAACGACAGCCTGACGATCAACGGCGACGGCACCGTCCTCGCGTATGCGCACCGCTACAACGTCGGCGGCGGCAACCCGCAGGCCGACCACGAGGTGTGGCTGTGGCGGGACGGGCTCACGCGCTCGGGCACCCCGAAGAACGGGCAGTCGATCGCCCTCGTCCTCGACGATCCGGCGCGCCCGTCGGTGCCGTACGCGGTGCGCTGCGCGTTCGCGCGCGCACCGGGGATTCCGTTGCCGGGCGCCGGCACGGTGCCGCTCGCGCCCGATGCGCTGTTCTTCCTGTCCGGCTCGCTGCCCGGCGTGTTCCAGGCGATGGACGGCGTCCTGGACGGCAGCGGCACGGCGACCGCGACCGTGGCGATCCCTGCCGCGTCGGGACTGGTCGGCGTCCGGTTCTGGGCGGGCGCGATCGCGTTGACCGCGCCGATCCACATCTACGACTCGCTACGCATCGAGATCGAGTAGGTCACCGCGGCCGGAGTCGGATCGTGCGGGATTGCGCGCCGGTGTCGACGCGAATCGGCTCGGGACGGAAGCCGGCCACACACAGCGTGTAGTCACCGGGCTCGAGCCCCGCGCGCTCGAAGCGACCGCGGTCGTCGGTGATCGTGCCGGCGAGGATCGCCTCGCGCGCGCGGTGGCTCTCGCCCGCGCGGTGAGCGCGCCACGCGGCGCGCATCCCGAGCCATTGCCGCGGCGTCACGCGCGAACCGTGGGCATCGCGCACGTCGACGCGGACGCGGGCGAGCGGGTCGCCGTCGCTGTCGAGGAGCGTGCAGCGGAGGCCCGCGCCGGCGGTCCGCAGCGTGAGTTCGACCGGCGCGTCGTCCCCGCTCGGTGTCACGACGGCCGGGACGCCCGTCCACTCGGGATGGCGCGCGACCAGCCGGAAGGTCCGTCCGAGGGGCAACTCGACGGCGAACGCACCGGTCGCGTCGGTGTTGCTGTGGACGCGCAGCGGCTGCGCCGTGTCCTGCGCGACCGCGTGGACCTCGATCGGGTGCTCGCCGCGATCGACCGGCTCGCCACCGGGCCGCGTGACGCGCCCGCGGATCGTCGCGACCGGCAGTCGGTCGACGACGAGGCGCACGTGGGCCGGCTGGTCGCCGGGTCGAAGCACGACGCGGACCGGCGCGGCCGTGACCCGTCCGTCGCGCGTCTTGGCGGCGAGCGCATAGGTGCCCGCAGCGAGATCGCGCAGCTGGAAGCCGCCGTCGGGTGTCGCGCGTGACCGGCCGACGCCGTCGTGCGCGCGCGTCTCCCCGTCGAGCCGCGTCAGAAAGAGCGTGCGCTCGGTGACCGGGCTGCCGTCCGCCGCGTCGACGACGACCCCTTCGATCGCCAACGGTGCGTAGACGCGTGCGCGGAGTGCGACGTCGTCGCCCGCCGTGGCGACCGTCGGCTCGGCATCGACGAGCGAGCGCTTTGCCTTCGTGACGAGCGACAGCACCCAGCGGCCGGGGGCGAGGCGATCGAACGCGAACGTCCCGTCCTCCGCCACGGGCGCAGTCCGCGGGCGGTTCAGCAGGAAGTCGCGTCGCGTCGCGAACGGCCGCGCTTCGACGCGTACGTCGCCGGTCGATGCCGCACTCACGCCGAGCACGCGACCGCGCAGCGGCGCGCCGGCGCGAAGCGTGACGTCGAATACGGACGGTTCGGCCTCGGCGCGCAGGATGGTCGTCCGCGCTTCGTAGCCGTTCGCCTCGACGATGATGCGGTAGTCGGCGCCCGGCGCGAGCGTGTCGAATGTTGCGACGCCATCGGCGCGGGTGCGCCCTCGTCGCGGTTCGCCGCCGGTGCTGGCGAGCGGGATCGCGTTGACGCCGGCCCGCCAGATCGGTTCGCCGGCTTCGTCGCGCACGGTGATCGCGAGACGCGCGCCGGCGCGGAGCGAGCAGACCGTCGTGCGCGTTTCTCCCGGTGCGAGGGTGAAAACCGCCGAGCGATAGGGGGCGTGTCCCGGGACCTGCGTGGTGAGTTGCCACGCCCCCGGCGGACAGCGTTCGATCCGGAAGCGTCCCTGGCCATCGGTCGTCGCGTCGGGGCCGCGCCGCGCCGACCGCAGCACGACCGGCGCGTCGGCGATCGCGGCGCCGTCGTCGCCGACGAGGCGGCCGTCGATCGACGCATAGCGGTCGATCGGGATCTCGAGGTCGAGGTCCCCGCCCGGCGCGACCGGTGGGGAGCGCGTGTGGACCGCGTAGCCATCGGCGTGAACGCTGAGTTGACCGATCAACGACGTCGTGTCGATGCGGCGCGTCGGCACGTCGGCGAACGCGAACCGGCCCTCCGCGTCGGTGTGGACGCGATCGTAGCGCATCACGACGCCGGCGTCCGGGACCGGCTCGCGGGTCACCGAGTCGATCACGCGGCCGGTGACGCGGATCGTCGGGTCGAGCCGAATCGTCACCACGGTCTCGCGGCCGGCGACCGCGGCGACGACCGTGCGGTCGTGAAAACAGCCGGGCGCATGACCGTCGATGTGCCACTCGCCGGGGCCGACCTCGACACGGAATCCGCCCGTCGAGTCGGTCTCGATCCGCTTGGGCGAGCCGGCGATGATCGGCACCGGGCGAACGTCCACAGGGAAGGCGGACAGCGGTGCGCCATCGGCCCGCACGAAGTGGCCGACGATCACCGTCGAGGCCGGCAAGACGAAGTCGGTCGGGCCACCGGGGCGAATCGCTTCGGCGACGGTCGCTCGTCCGGGCGCCTTCGCGAACAAGCGGAACTGTGCCGGCAATCCCATAGGGAGCGGGCGCTTCTGCGCGGCGTCGACGTCGGGAAACGAGCCGAGGTCGTAGCGGCCGTCGGTGTCGGTCGTCGTGTGGCGGAGCACGCGACCGGCGTGGATCGCCGCGACGTGGGCGCCGTGGATCGGCTCGCCCTTCGGCGTGCGCACCGTGCCGAACGCCTCGGAGCGGTGCTCGGCGGGCGCTGCCGCCGGCCGCGTCGACTCGTCCGGCCGGGGTGTGGGCTGCGTGTCGGGTGCCCGTGCTGGCCTCGGTGCCGGTTTCGGTCGCGGGGCTGCCCGGTCCGGTGCTTCGGCGGCGGGCGGGGCCTGCGGTGTCGGGGCCGGTGCCGGATCGTCCCCCGACAACCACCACAGCGCGAGGGCGACGAGGGCGAGAGCGGCGGCGAGGAGTGGGACGTGGCGTGGCATCGCCCCCAGTCTACCAGGCCCCTCGCGTGCCGTTACGCGAGGCCGATCGCCCCGAGGACCTCCGACGGGTGCTCGAACCACCAGGCCGGGCGGCGTGGCTCCAGCGCGGTCCGCGGAAAGGGCCCCCAGAGCGCGGCTCCGGTCGGGACACCCGCGGCGGCGCCGGCATCGAGGTCGTGCGGGGAATCGCCGATGAATACGGCTCGGTCGGGTGTGACGTCGAGCGCATCGAGGGCACGGAGCACCGGCTCGGGATCTGGCTTGTGGCGATCCACGTCGTCGGCGCTGACGACGGTCGCGAAGTGCCGGCGGACGCCGAGCACGTCGAGCCCCTGCAGCGCCGCGGCCCCGGACTTGTTCGTGACGATGCCGAGTGCGAGGCCGGCTTCGGCCGCGGCCTCGACGACTGCCGGCATGCCGTCGTATGCCTGCACCATCGCGTCGTGGTGCGCCCGGTTGTGATCGCGATAGGTGTCGACCATCGCCGGCACCGCGTCGGCGTCGGTCGCAAAGCGTGCGAGCACGACGGCCAATGGCGTGCCGAGTTCCGGCGCGAGCACCGCGTCGTCGACCGCGTCACAGCCGTGGACGGCGAACGTATGGCGATACGACGCGAGGATCAGCGCGACCGAGTCGAGCAGGGTGCCGTCGAGATCGAGGAGGAGGGCGTTGGGGCGCATCGCGGAAACGATGCGCCATCCGGCTGCCTACGGCAAGGACGGTCTCACGGCTGGATCGTGAAGGACCAGGTGTTGGAGATCGTCTGGATGTTGTTCGGCGAGCCGGTGTCGATCGTCACGAACGCGGTGTGGATCGGGTTGCCGACGATCGGCGCGAGTCGCGGAATGCGAAGCTGCGCCGACCCGACACCGGCGTTGTCGAGGATTCCCGCGTAGTTGAAGAACGTGTTCGGCAGCGCGCCGCTGACCGACAGCGAGAACAGCGTGTCCGGTCGGAGGCCGACGAAACGGCCACCCACCGGGATCGGGCCCGGGCTGAACGCCGACGCAACCTGGAACGGCTTGTTCGCCGCCGCCGGTGCGACGAGATTGAACGTCGTCGTGCCGCCGACGCGCGCCGAGCCGGTCGCGTTGATCGTTGCCCCGTAGGCGGCGAGCGCGACATCGTCGACGTTGCAGATGAACGGAATACCCGCCAAGTTCGAGTGGCGCAGGAACAGCTCGATGTAGTAGCTGCCCGCTGACGGGATCGTGAACGAGCCCTGCAGCGTCGCGCGTTCGATCAGTCCGGTCTGGCTCGGCACCGTCTGGCGTTGCGACGTGAGCATCGTCGGTGGCGTGACGTTGTTGTCGTAGAGGCGGATCTCGACGCGATTCACGCTCGGCGACGGAATCGGCGTCGTGACTTGCTTCTCCCAGCTGATGTCGAGGGTGAACGGGTAGGTCCCCGCGGCCGCCGTGAACGGGGTGTTCGAGTAGGCCGCCGACATGACGGGCGTCAACGTCTTGAAGTCGGCGTAGAGCGCCATGCTCGACTCCGAGTTGCCGTTGACGTCGGCGGTGCGAACCCCGGTCGTGCCGAGCGGGTCGTTGAAGGAGACCTGCGTCCAGCCGGTCTGGCCGTTGGCGAAATCACCGTTGGTCACCAGATTCTGTGCCGGGGTCGCCGCTGCGATGCATGCGGCACACGCCGCGATCCAGAGTCGCTTCATTGTCCATGCTCCCATCTGCCCCGAGACTATCGGCGACCGACCGGCCGGTCAACGGTCGGCCGGTCGCGCGACGTGTCGTTGCGAGACGTGCGGTCAGCGAGTCCGTGCGCGACGGGTTCGATCAGTAGCGGATCTCGCGGGCCGCGACGCGGGCGTCGGGGCCGCCGGGCTTGCCGCTCTCGATCAGTGCCCGCTTCGAGAGGCGCAGCACGAGGCGCGTCTTGAAGCGCCCGCTGCCGCGGCGATCGGGCTTCAGTTCCAGGGCGAGCACGATCGACTCGTTGTCGGGCAGGTGCTCCATGCGGACCGTATGCGTCGCGAGCGCCCGCAAGAGTGTGTCGACGGACCGGTCGACCGACGACTCGTCGATCACGCGACGGGTGCGCGTCGCACCGCGCATCAGGTGCTCCTCGAAGAGGCCGGCCCGGCTGTCGAGCGATCGCTTCGCGATGTCCCACGCATCCTTGTCGCCGTCCTTCGGCTTGTCGACGACGTTGCGCGTCTTGACGCGAACGGTGATCGGGTAGATCACGCCGACGCCCGGCAGGTAGAAACCGTTCGACGCGACCGCGCCGCCGTTCACGTGGTAGACGCTCTGCTTCGCCGCCGCGCGCTGGAACTGCGTCAGTGCGTCCTGTCCCTTGTTTTCGAGATCCTCGCGGAGGAGCGACCGGATCAGCACCCGTCGCATGATCTCGATCTCCTCGGCGAGCGCTGCGTTGTCGTCGTCGTCACGCGCGGTGTAGTCGACGGCGACGCCGGCGTCGCCGTTGCTGCCCTTGCGGCCGTTCGTCTCCTGGGCGGCGAGGCCTGCGGCGAGCAGGCACGCGAGCGCGAGTGGGGCAGTCGTGCGGCGGATGGTGTGGCGGATCATCGGATCGAGTCCTTTCGGTTCGTCGTCGGGGTGCGGTTCGGGTCGTCCGCGAGGCGTTCCCACTCGCGGGCGGCGTCGTCGAGTTCGGTGTCCTGGAAGTCGCGGCGCAGTCGATCGTTCAGTCCGAGGCGGTCGAGTCGATTGACGAGCAGCCGCCTCGTGCGCGCCTGTTGGCGCTCGAGTGTAGCGACGAGCGTGAGCAGTCGTTCTTCGCGCCGATCCTCTTCTTCGAGCAGCACGGCGTCGAACGCGCGGGCGAGGGAGCGCATGCGCCCGTCGACTTGTTCGCGGGCGACGACCTCGACCAGCGGACGCAGGCCCGCGGCGCGCACGTCCTCGGCGATCGTCGCCGGCGCGGCGCCACGACCGAACGTGATCGAGACGCGTCCGTCGCGCCACTCCGCGCGCGTGCCGATCCAGGCGAGCGCGGCGAACACCGCCGCCGCGGCCGCCGCACCGGCGAGTGGCGCGCGCCAGCGAGAGGGGGGCTGCCGCCGCGGTGCGATCGCCGGTGCGACCACCGTCGGCATCGACCAACCGTCGAGCCGGCGCAGCGTCTCGCGATCGTCTTCGAGGCGCTCGCGGCAGGCGACGCACGTCGCGAGGTGGGCTTCGACGGCGACGCGCTCGCCGTCCGTCGTCTCGTCGTAGAGGTAGGCGGTCATCGCTTCGCGGAGTTGTTCACAGTCCATCGTTCACTCCTCGTCAGGGCGAATCCGAGCGAGCCGCGGCCGCAGCGCTGCGAGCGCCCGTGCCATCCGGGTCTTCACCGTCGATGGCGGGCAATCGAGCACCCGCGCGATCTCGTCGAACGTGAGGCCTTGGTAGTGTTTCAGCGCGACGACGATCCGGTCGCCGGCGGTCAGCGCCGCGACGGCCTGCGCGACCGTGTCGTGCACTTCGCGGCGCGACTCGTCGAGCGGCTCGGCGATCGAGCCGCGCCGGCTCGCGGCACTCGTCTCGTGGCGTCGCCGCGCGTCGTCGGCGCGACGCCGATCGATGCTCAGGTTCGCGACGACGCGATAGATCCACGTCGAGAACGGCGCGGCCGGATTGAAGCGATCGAGCGCCCGCGACGTCCGGAGCAGCGCGAGTTGGCGAATGTCGCGCGCCTCTTCGGCGTCGCCCGTCAGCCGGAACGCGAGATCGACCAGCCGGTCGTTCCAGCGCGTCACGAGCACCTCGAATGCCGCCGGATCGCCCGCCTGATGGCGCTGGATCAGCTGTCGGTCGATTCGGTCGTCCATGCCCGTCGTGGCGCTCCCTCGGGTGTTCGCCGCGTTAGACGGGGCTCGAGCGCCGCCGGTCGGGGGTTTTTTCGGATGTCCGTGAAACGCGCTATACGGAGTCTCATGCCGACCGAGCGTCGCAATCTCCTCGCAGTGTCCGTCTCCCACCTGCTGGCCGGGACGGCGCTTGCGGCGTTCATCCCGTTCGTGCCGTTCTACCTCGAAGAACTCGGCGTCGTGCATGCGCCGGTGCGCAACGTGTGGACCGGGCTCATCCTCGGCACCGCGCCGCTGCTCGCGGCGATCACGGGTCCGTTCTGGGGCGCGCTCGCCGATCGGGTCGGCCGCAAGGTGATGCTGCTGCGCTGCCTTGCGAGCATCGCCGTGTTCGTCGGATTGATGGGGGTGGCGCGCGAGCCGTGGCACCTCTGGGCACTCAGCGCCGGGCAGGGGCTGTTCGCGGGGTTCATCGCGGCGGGCAACACGCTCGTCAGCGTGTCGACGCCGGACGAGCGCCAGGGGCGTACGCTCGGTGCCGTGCAAGGGGCGCTGCTCGCCGGGCTCGCGATCGGTCCGGCCCTGGGCGGCGTGATCGGCGACCGGACCGACCACGCGTCGGTGTTCGTGACGAGCGGTGTGCTCGCGGCGGCCGCACTCGTCGTCGTCGCGCTGGTCGCGCGGGAGCCGGACGCGCCGCGCGCGCAGCGTGGCCCGATCCTCGGCGCGGTGCGCCGCGACGTGCGCGCCGCACTCGCGCGTTCGCAGATGCGAACGACGTTGGGTGCGCTCGTCTGTTTCCGCGCGTCGATCGCGATGATGTACCTCGCGCTGCCGGTGCACCTCGCGCAACTCGGCGGCTACCCGCCGGCGCATCGGAGCACCGTCACCGGCTTGTTGTTCGTCGCCGTCGTCGCGCCGATCCCGCTGCTCGCACCGTGGTGGGGGCGACGTGCCGACCGCATCGGCGCGCGCCGCACGTTCGTCGTGTGTGCGCTCGTCGGCGCCGCGCTCTACGTGCCGTACGCGTTCGCGACGGGCGCGGTGAGCCTGACCGTCGCGCGCGTCGTGCACGGGGTGTTCCTCGCCGGCATCATGCCGGCCGCATACGCGATGATCGGGCAACTCGCGCCGCGCGCCGATCGGGGCGCGACGTTCGGGGTGACGCAGTCCGCGCTGCAGGTCGCGATGGCGATCGGCCCGTTGCTGGGCGGCCTGATCACGCGGGTCGTCGACGTGCGCTGGACGTTCGTCGCGGCGGCGGTGCTGCTCGTCGGCGCCGCGGGATTGATGCGGCCCCGCGCGTGATGCCCTACGGTTCGCCGATGTCTTCGTTCCACAGCGACGGCGAGCGGGCGATGAACGCGCGCATCAACTCGATGCACCGCGCGTCGTCGCGCACGTCGAGTTCGACGCCGGCATCGAGCAGTCGCTGCTCCGGTCCGCGAAACGTCCGATGCTCGCCGATCACGATGCGCGGGATCCGGTAGAGCAGCGCCGCGCCGGAGCACATGTCGCACGGGGACAGCGTCGAGTAGAGCGTCGTGCGACGGTAGTCGTCGGCGGTGAGGCGGCCGGCGTTCTCGAGGCAGTCCATCTCCGCGTGGAGGATCGCGCTGCCGCGTTGCACTCGCCGGTTGTGCCCCCGTCCGACGATCTCGCCGTCGAGGACCAATACCGAGCCGATCGGGATGCCGCCCTCGGCCGCGCCCGCCTCCGCCTCCGCGATCGCGGCGTCGAGAAACGGATCGTCCAAGCGATCAGTCCCGCTTGGTCGCGCTGATCAGCGCTTCCATGTGGTCGAGGTAGCGATCCAGCGCGTCGCGACCCGACGGCGTCAGCGAGAACTCGGTGCGGGGCGTGCGGCCGTCGAAGAACTTGTTGCACGCGATGTAGTGCGCCTCTTCGAGCTTGCGCGCATGCACGCTCAGGTTGCCGTCGGTCGTGCTCAGCATGAGCTTGAGGTCGTGGAACGTCAGCGACTCGTTGACCGCCAGCGCACTGACGATCCCGAGGCGCATGCGCTCGTGAATCAGTCGATCGAGTCCCGGCAGGTTGCTGACGACCGCTCGTCCGGGGATCGCGCGCAGCGTCTCTCGGGCATCCGCGTTCGAACCGCGTCGTGCTTGACTACCCATCACCCACCGTACTTCCAGGCGATGATCGCCCCGAACAAGATGTGGAGGCCACCGAAGCCGATCGCCATGAACGCATCGGCGAGTTCGGTCGCGAACAACGCGACGCCACCGAGCGTCATGAAGCAGAGTCCCATCAGCGGGACGATGCGCACCGAGAACGCGCCGGCGGTCACGACGCCGGCCCCGTAGCAGAGCAGCCACAGGCTCGGGAGCGCGAAGTCGAGGTCGTTCTGGTAGACGACCATCGTGATCAACGCCCCGGCGATGACCGGCGGGAACAGGCTGAGCGCGAACTTGCGCGCGGCCCCCTTGAGCAGGTTGACGTTCGCCTGACGCGCTTTCCAGTAGGTCGCACCCGTGCCGATCGCGACGCCGAGCAGCGCCTCGACGCACCACGTCACGAAGTAGGCCCGCTCGCTCGCGGCGTTCGCGGCGACGAGCGTCGCGATGAGCGCGGTCACGCCCATCGCGATCCCGCCGAGGCCCGACAGCGCCGTGAACGAGGCGCTCGCCTCCATCGTCTGGCGGATGTATCGGATGTCGTCGGCCGCGTGGATGTGCAGCGACGGCGTCCGTCGGCGAGGCGTGACGGGGTCGGGGAGCATGCCTCGATCCTACTCCACCGCGGGTCGGCCTTTCAACCAGGGCCCGGCCCGGCGGCCCCCGCCGCGGGGTCCCGCTTCGGGATCGGATCGTGGCCGATCAGGCGATCGAGGCGCGCCCGGACGTCCCGGACGGTGTAGTTCAGGTGCCGGCCCTCGGACTCGTAGACGTTCATGAAGAACGGCGCCCCGTGGACCCGGAGGTCCGGCTCGAGCACCCAGATCGTCGGCGTTCCGTAGGCCTGGGTATCGCGGTACCACTTGAACCGACCCTGCCATGTCGGCGCCGGGCCGAGCGCCGCGGCCGGCAGCCCGCGCGCGGGATTGGCGAGCAGGCGGAAGCGGGGGTCGAAGTAGAGTTCGCCGAACGGCAGGACGTCGCGCGCGACGAGGGCCTGCGTCCGCGTGACGAACGTGTCGCGCGCGTCGCGGTAGATCGGATCGTCGTCGGGCCGTGCGAGGAAGGCGGTCGCGTCGTAGCCGAACTCGGTCGCGTGGTAGACCGGCGGGCACGCGACGCAGACGAAGCGCACGCCGCGCGGTTCGTAGTCGAGCATCAGGTGACGGATCAGCGGCAAGTCGCCGTAGGAGTCCTCGCACCACAGCCCGCCTCGCTTGCGCGTGTCGCCCGCTTCGGCGCCGGCCCAGAGGCAGAGCACGATCGCGCGGCAATCGCGTTCACCGGCGATCGCACCGAGCGCGACCGCGGATCCGTCCGCGCGTTCGACCGTGACGTCGGACGGTAGCGTGTCGCCGGGTAGGAAGCAGCGCGGCAGGGCGCTCGGCGGTGCGTCGCCGTCGCCGATCACGTGCGCGACCGCGTCGGGCGCCCACTCGATCGCGAGTCCGTCGGCGATGCTCTCCGCGACCGTGCGGCCGAACAACCGGTCCACGAGGTAGAGGGCCGGGTCGAACGCGCGCGCGCCGCCGGCGCTCGTGATGCACGGGCCATCGACGACGAAGCTCACGTCCTCGACCACCGAGAGATAGGGGTAGGTCTTGCGGAAGATCGGGATGTCGCCGGGAAACGTCGTGCATCGCCGGTCCCGGAGCAGTCCCGCCTCCGCGAGAACGAATGCGCCGTCGCACAACGACACGACGTGCTTCGCGCGCTCGCCGCGGTCCGATACCCACTCGATCAGTGCGAGATCTTCGAGGTCGCCGCTCATCGAGTGCTCGCCGCTCGGCACGACGAGGACGTCGAGGCGCGGGGCGTCGGCCAGTGCGTGATCCGGCGTGATCGCGAGCCCTTCGGCCGTGCGCACCGTCGCGGCGGTGCGTCCGATCGTCACGACGCGCATGCCCGGCTTCGTGTGGTGCACCGTGTGCTGAAACACGTCGATCGGCGCGGTCAACTCGGTGCCGTAGACGCCGTCGAGCAAGAGCACGCCGACGACGAGCGGGGTCGGCCCGGCCGACTCGACGGCAGGAGGCGCTTCGGTGCCGCGGCAGCCGACCGCGAGCAGGACGAGCGTCGCGGCAACGGCCGCGCGGGCGAGGAGGGGCGTCATCCGGGTCTCCAGGTTGGAAGTGCCCGGAAGTCTACCACGTCATCGCGGTTGCACCCGTACCGGCCGCACGTAGCGAAGCGCGACGCGGTCCAGCACGTCGGACACGTCGACCTCCACGTTGCGCTCGATCCAGCGGCGGCGCAACTCGTCCTGGCGGTCGTCGCGGACGATGTCGCGCACGCGTTCGAACGGATAGTCGTCGAGCCGCGGCTCCGTCCGTTGACGGCACTTGATCAGGTGCCACCCTTGGCGCGTCTTCACCGGTGGGGAGACCTCGCCCTCGCGCAGCGTGAACGCGAGTCGGCAGAAGTCCCGGTCGTAGGCGCTGACGAGCGTGAACATCCCGATGTCGCCGCCGCGTTCGCGACTCGCCGCGTCCTCGGAGTAGCGGCGGGCCAGCGATTCGAACGACGCGCCGCCGGCCAGCTCTCGGGCGACCGCGACGATCCGTCGCCGCGCCGCCTCGTAGTCGATGCGCCCGGTGACCGGATCGGCGTTGCGGATCAGGATGTGGCTCGCCGTGACGGTCGCGCGGCCGAAGTGGTCCGGGCGGGCTGTGTAGTAGGCGCGCAGCGTGGCGTCGTCGGCATCGGTGCCGATGACCTGGTCGATCGCGTCGTCGTGGCGGAACCGGCGGATCTCGAGGTGCGCGTTGCGTCCGATCGCGCGAAGCGCTTGCTCCCACGGGAAGGCGTCGGTGTGTTGTTCGCGAAATGCGCCGACGCGCGCGGCGACGCGCGACGCGGACGGGGCGATTCCCCGTGCGCGGAGGGTCGCGTCGATCGCGACGATGCGCGCCCGCTCGGCCAGCGCGCGATCGAGGTGGCGAAGCGTCAACGTCGGGAGCCGCTCGGCCAGGAGGTCGTCGGTCGTGATCTGCGCGACCTCGGCCCCCTTCGTATCCCGGACGATCGCGAACGTGCCCTCGGGCAGCGCCAGCGGATCGGTCGTCACGTCGTAGAGCGATGTGAGCCGCCGCTGCCACGCGCTCGCGGCGGTCTCGTCACGCGCGTCGACGCGGTCCTTCGCGAGCAATGCCGAACGGATCGCGTTGTGTCGCATTCGCGTGTGAAAGCGCGACCAGCTCATGCGCCGCTGCCGGAGTACGTCGGCGAGCGGGCGTGTCTCGTTGCGCGTCGCGACGAAGCGCGCGATCTCGTCGTCCACCGCCGCGTCGCTCGGCGTCACGCCGCGTCGTCGGGCTTCGGCGCGCAGGATCGCCTCTTGCACGAGCATGTCGGTCGCCGGCACCGCGTAGAGGAGGGCGGCTTCGTCGAGAATCGCGCGCAGTCGGATCGGCTCGCCGTTGATCCGCGCCGCGACCGCGCGCATCGCATCGGCCGACGGGAAGGGCGGGTCGGTGATGGCGCGTGCGTCGTCGCGCGCCGCGTCCGGCTGCGCGAACGCCGCCGTTGCCGCAAGGAGCAGCGCGGTGGCGACGGACCCCGGCCGCGCGATCGAAAGGCCTGGCATCTCAATTCCCTCGTCCTGACGGCGGCTCGGCTCCCGTCACTATACCAGACGATGCGCGTCGACGCAGGTCGACCATGCGGCGCGAGCACGCGGGAGCCAAATCCGGATTCCGGATATCGAATCGCGTCCGCGGCCGACCACTTCGCTGCTCGCGGCCGGTTCGTCGGTCGTGACCGAGCGAAAGGACGCCTCGATGCGACGTTGGCCCGCAGTCGGTTTGCTGTTGTTCTGTGGTGCAGGGGCGGGGGCGATCCTGTCGATCGGGGCGACCGGCGCGGCGCCGCCCCCGCACCGGGTCGTGGCGGTCGCCGGTGCGGGCAGCGTGGCCCGAGCGGTGGACGCGTTGCCGCCGGTGCCGGGCGACGTGGTATCGCGGCCACACGCGCCGGCGCGTCGTCACGAGGCGACGCGGGCGGTGTCGGCCCGCACCGGAATCGACGGGCACGTCGTCGGCGAAGACGGTTCTGCGATCGGAGGCGGTAGCGTCGCGCTCGTTCGCGGCGGTCGTCGCGATGCGGTCGCGCCCATCGCGGGCGACGGTTCGTTTCGGTTCGACGACGACGTGGCCGGCGCGATCGAGCTCGTCGCGCGTCCGGCCACGCACGCGCCGGCGCGAATCGCGCTCGGGCCGACCGCGTCGCGTCGCGGCATCCGGATTCGCGTTCGACGCGGCGTCGCGCTTGCGATGACGATCGTCGACGCGGTGCGTGAACGGCCGCAGCCGGGCGTCGCGTTCGTCGTGACCGATCCGGAGAGCGGCGTCGTCCGCAGGGCGACCTCCGACGATGCCGGGCGGTTGCGCGTCGTCGGATTGCCACACGCCGACGCGGATCGGCTCCGGGTCGAACTCGACGACGAAGCGTGGTTCGTGTGGCGTGACGCCGACGGCGGATCGGTGCGGCTCGCCGACGGGGCGGCCGAGTTGCACGTCGTCCGCGCCGTCAGCCTCGAAGGGGTCGTCACCGCGGCCGGGCGGCCGGTCGCCGGCGCTCGCGTGCACGTCCGCGTCGTCGATCGGTCGGCGCGCGTCGTTGTGCCCGCGACCGATGCGGTGATCGACGGGGAGTCGGTCGCCGCGGCACTGTGCACCGAGACCGACCGTGCCGGCCGGTATCGGCTCGTCGGCGTGCCGCCGTTCACGGCGGTTTCCGTCGTCGTTCGCGCGGACGGGTTGTGCGGTGTCGCTCGGGCGCTGCGTTGTCGGCCGGGCGTCACGCGCGTCGTCGACGTGACGCTCGCGGAGGACCGGGCGATCGCGGGACGCGTCGTCGCGGCCGACGGTGCGCCGTGTGCGGCGGTCGTTTGGGTCGCCGACCGGGCGCGGGTCGTGCGACGCATCGATGTGGATCGGCACGGCCGGTTCTCGGTCGCGTCGATGCCGCGCGGGCCGGTGCGGCTCCGCGCGGTGGCGGCCGACGGTCGCGACTCGTCCGCGGTGCGTGCGCGCGTCGGGGGGCGCGTCGTCTTGCGGCTCGGACCGCCGGTCGGGCCGATTCGCGGGGTCGTCGTCGATGCGCATGGGCAGCCGTGCGTGGCCGCGCGCGTCGAACTCGTGCCGTGCGCGATGCCGCGGCTGTTCGATGGCGAACCGTTCACGACGCCGACCGTCGTGTGCGACGAGCGCGGTCGGTTCGCCGTCGATCGACTGCGTGGGGGGTGGCGCTATCGAGTCCGCGCGACCGCCGTCGACGGCGCGAGCGTCGAGAGCAATCCCTGCGCACCCGGTGCGGAGTCGCTTCGACTCGTCGCGGTGCACACCGGGCGGATCGTCGTCCGGCTCGATGCGCCCGTCGACGCGGAGGCGGTGATTCGACGAGGCGGACGGATCGTCGCGCGTGCCGACTTCGACGCCGCGGTCGCGACGGTCGAGGCGGTGCCTGCGGGGCGTTTGCGCGTCGAGGCGGTGGGGCGCGACGGGATCGTGTTCGCGCACCGTGCATCGGTCGACGTCCTGCCGGCGGCGACCGTGGACGTGACCCTCGACCCGGCGGCGACGCGCGATCTTCCGGGGCTCGCGGTCGACGGGTCGGGCCGACCGTTGGCCGGCGTGCCGGTCACGACGCTGTTGTCGGGCGACGTCCCCCGACGGACGACGACCGGTGACGATGGCCGCTTCGTGTTGCGCGCGCTGCCGGCGGGCCCGCGGGACGTCGCGTTCGGCGACCCGGCGCGCGGGTTCACGATCGCCCGCGCGGTCCGGCCGGGCCCGGCGATCCGCATCGTGCACGCGCCGCGCGGTCGTGTCGAGGTGCGTGTGCACAGCGATCGCGACGGCCGCCCGATCGGTCACGCGGTCGTCGCGTTCATGACTGCCGGTCGAGCGGTCGGCCGCGTCGCGTGCGATCCGAATGGGCTCGCCGCGTGGCGCGTCTCGCCCGGACGGTATGCGATCGTCGCGACCGCCGATGGGCATCGGCCCGCGGCCGCGCGCCTCGTCGTCGGGTCCTGGGGCCGCGTCGCCCACGTCGCGTTGCGCCTCGCGCCGGCGCATTGATTCGAGTCTCCCGCGGCGGCGCCTCGTGGGCGTCGCCGCTCGTCGACGGACGGAGAGGGTCCGGTTCGGCGCAGCGAAAGGAAAGCGACATGTTCAAGCTACGTTCCCTCGTGCTCGCAGGGTTGGTCGGTGCGTCCGGTGCCGTGGGCCTCGGCGCGCAGACGCCGACGGTCCACGTCGAGTGGCTCGGTGCGGGCGGCGGCGCGCTCAACGTCCGGGTCAGCGGGTTGCCCGCCGACACGCCGGTGTCCGTCGAGGTCACGGATGTCAGCAACGGTGGCAAGGAGAAACCGGTCGGCGACCCGCCGGCGAAGTCGGACAGCAAGGGGGAATGGCCGGGCGGCAAGTCCGGCGGCAAGACCGGCTATCCCCAGACGTCGACCGACTCGGGTGGCACGATCTACGTCGTGTCGGTCAAGGTGGACGGCAAGACCGGTCCGTCGGTGCGCGTCCGCAAGCCGGAACCGAAGCGCAGCTTCTGGACCGTGCTCGGCACACTCGGCAGCGTGCTGCTGACCGACGCCGTCGGCATCACGCGTGTCGAAGACGATGCGCCCCGACCACGCCCGCTGCCGATCGCGGCCTGACCCGAATCCCTCTCCGTTTTCGAGCGGGTGTGCGGGGGCGCGCTGCGGCCCCCGCCACCCGCTCTCTTTTTCAGCGCAGCGGCGTCGGGGCGATCAGCCCTTCTTGCCGGTGATCAGCTTGCACTGGCCACCGGACTGTTCGGCGAGGTCTTCGAGGAACTCCCAGTCGGCGTCGCGACCGAGGCCGATCGTGTGGATCACGACGCGCTTGAACTTGTTCAGGCGACCGATCTCCGTGATCATCGCGTCCGGCTCGATCACGCGGCCGCGGTTCGGGCGACCGTCGGTGAGGAGGTAGAACGTGTCGGCGGCGAGGCCGTAGCGTTTGTCACGTGCGCCGCGGCCCGCGATTCCGAACGCGCGCTCGACCGCGTCGAAGATGTTCGTCGCGCCACTGACGACCGCGCCGTCTACCCACTTGAACGCCTTCTCCTTCTGCTCCGGCGATGCGTCGATCAGCGTCTTCTGCCAGACGCGCACGATGTCGCTGTAGCAGACGATGTTGAACTTGGCGTCTTTCGGCAGCGACGTGATCGACCGCTTCAGCTCCTTCACCGCGTGGTCGAACTTCCGCTCGCCCTTGGGCGCCGCGCGCGGCGCCTTGCCGCCGGACGCGTAGGCGACGAGCCGCCACTGCATGCTGCCCGAGATGTCGAGGATGTAGACGATGCGTTTGGAGCGCGTTTCGATGCCGTAGAAGCTGACGCGGTCGCCCGGTTGGCCCTCGGCGCCTGCCGTCGGTGGCCCGCCCGGTGCGCCCGGCGCGTCGCCTCCTTCGGGCGCCGGTGCCGCTTTCGGCGGACCCGCGTAGGCGGTGCGGTTTTCCTTCCACCACTTCTTCCACAGCACCTTGTTGTCGTGGAAGTTCTGGCCGGTCAGCGCCTGCAGCGCTTCGGCGAGGTCGTGGATCACGCGACCCTCGGCTTTCGCGATGCCGATGATCAGGCCGTCGACCGCGTCACGTCCGCCGAGTGTCCGGAGGGCGTCGATCGCAGCGACGCGCACCTGCCAAAGCGGATCCTCGACCGCACTGGTCAGCGCGATCGCGGCCTTCGGGTCGGCTTGGCGGCCGAGCGCATCACACGCGGCGATGCGGACCTCGGGCGCTTCGTTCGAGAGTTGCCGCTCGATCGCGGCGCGGGCGGCCGGGTCGCCGAGGTAGCCGAGCGTCTCGACGAGGAATGCGGCATCGTCGGCCTTGCGCGTTCGGTCGAGCTTCTCGAGCAGCGGTGCGAGTTGCTCGGCGCGCGCCGCCTCGGGGAGCGCCTCGTGCAGGGCCGCGACCAACTCGCGATAGGCCACGACGACGGCGTCGAGTGACGCGAGCCGCAGTTCGGCTTCGTGGCGCTTCTCGTTCGACGCGCGCGCCGCCTTCGGAACCACGGCCGCCTCGCCGGTCGACTTCTTGACGAACTTGCGGCCCTGGCGTTCGTACTCCTTGTGGACCTTGCGACGCTCGCGTTCGAGCGCGACGAGGTCGCGCGGGATCTTCGCGTAGAGCTTGCGCCAGGTGTCGCTCGCATCGGGCTTGGCCGCACCGGCGTGCCGCGCGAGGCTGCGTGCCGCTTCGACCCGGACGGGCAGGTGGTCGTCGCCGAGTGCCGCGACGAGGGCTCGCTCGGCCGTCCGGGTCGGGAAGCGCCCGAAGAGCGTCGCGAGGCGTTCCCGCCGAAAGAGGTCCTCGGCTTCTTTCCACGTCGCCAGCAATGGTGCGACCGCGTCGTCGCGTGCATCGGCCGGCGTGCGAGAGAACGCACCCGCCGCGGCGGCGTAGAGCGACTCGATCAGCGCGTCTTCCCCGTCGATCTCGGCGCGGATCTTCGCGACTTCCTCGCGCTTCTCGGCGAGCTTCTTCTTCGCGCGGCCTTCGGTGTCGTTCGGCCCGTCGCCCAGCCGGCGCAGCGTGCCGATCTGCTTGTCGAGGCGCTTGCGCTCGACGTCGCGATTGTGGCGGAAGATCTGCAGCGTCTCGAGCGTCTCCCACAGGGCGGGGAGGTCGGCGGCCGTCGCGCCGTCGAGTGCCGCTGCCGCCGCCTTGCGCTCCGCGAGTGGCTTGCCGTCCGCTCCGACATCGCGGATCGTCTCGAGCGATGCGGCGAGGCCGCCGTCTTGCGCGTCGGCGGGGAGCACCGGGAGCGCGATTGCGAGCGACAGGGCGAGGGCGAGCGTCCAGCGGACTTGCATGGCAGAAACCTCCTCGGCTCATTGTAGCGCACGGGCCGACGCCGCAGAAGTGCGGCCGCGGCGAACGATCGCGTCACGCTCGCGCGATGATAAGATGACCCGACCGGGATCGTGGTCGCGCCGAGGAGCGCGCCGCGATCGCGCGGGCCGGAGGGGACGCATTCGTGGCGCAGTTCGACGTGGTGTTGATGCCGGAGGGGGAGCGGCTGACTCCCGCGCTCGGGCTCGAGGCGAAAGGGGCCAAGCTCGTCGTCGAGACGGTCTTCGGCAAGCGTCACACGATCGCGCCCGATCGGCTCGCGCACCGTGAATCGGTCGATGCCGCGACGAAGGGCGACGCGGCCGCGCAGCTCCGCGAGATGGTCGAGCGCGCCGAACGGCTCGCGGCCGAGGTCGACGTCGAACTGCTGTGGGAGAGCGTCGCCGATCGTGAGGATCCGGCGACGCTTCGCACGCTGGCCGGAGCGTGGTTCGGGGATCGCGCGGGGCTCGTCGAGCTGAAGGCGACCGATCTGGCGATCGTCGGCAGCGACGCCTACTTCGAGCGGGTGCGCCAGCGCTACCGGCCGCTGACGCGCGCACAGCGATCGGCGGCGCTCGAGCGGGCACGGCGCGCGGCCGAGCGTGAGCGTGTGCTCGACCGGATGACGGCGTCGGTGAAGGCGCGCCTCGACGCACCGGATGCGGCGGCCGACGACGCGTGGTCCGACGCGGTCGACGCGCTCGCGTCGTTCACGATCAACGGCAGCGGCCCGGGCGAGCGCATCGTCGAGCGCCTCGGTGCGCACGCACAGGGACCGTCTCGCCGTCACGCCGCGGTCGACCTGCTCGTCGCGACCCGGGCGATCGCCCGCCCGACCGACCTGCTCGTTCACCGCCACCGCCTCAACCGTGCGTTCGGGCCGCAGCACGAGGCCGCCGTCGCCGACGTGGTCGAGGCGGTGACCGGCGCGTTGCCCGATCGCCCGGCGGCACCGACCCCGGCGTTCACGATCGACGATGTCGACACGCGCGACTACGACGACGCGATCAGCGTCGACGTCACGCCGGACGGGATCCGGCTCGGCGTGCACATCGCCGATCCCGCGCCGTTCGTCCCGCGCGGTTCGCTGCTCGACGAGACCGCCTACTCGCGCGGCACGACCGTCTATCTGCCCGACCGCAAGTATCCGATGTTCCCCGCGGCGTTGAGCGAGGACGCGCTGAGTCTGCGCGCCGGCGTCGAGCGACCGGTCCTGAGCTTCTACTTCGCGTTCAGCGATGAGCAGTCCGAGCCGCCGGAGCCGACGATCGTCCGCGAACGGATCACGATCGCCGACAACCTGAGCTACGCGGACGTCGACGCGCTGCTCGCGGGCGACGGCGACGACGACGCCCCGCACGCGGCGGCGGTGCGTATCGCCGATCGGATCGCCCGGGCGCGCCGGGCCGCCCGGGACGAACGGGGCGCGGTCGCGCTGAACCAGCCGGAGTTGCGCATCTCGGTCGACGACGACGGCTCGGTTCGCGCGCGACGCATCGACGCCGACACGGCGGCGCGCGCCCTCGTCGCCGAGGCGATGATCCTCGTGAATCACGCCGGCGCGGCGTGGCTGGCCACCCGCGAGGTGCCGGCGATCTACCGCGGCCAGGTGCCGCCGGCCGAGCCCGTGCATCCGCCGGTGCCGTACGACCCGGTGGCGTTTCGGCGCGAGGTGCGAAAGATGCAGAAAGCGCGGTTGGCGACCGCGCCGGCGCCGCACGCGGGGCTCGGGCTCGAGTGCTACACGCAGCTGTCGAGCCCGCTGCGCCGCTACGGCGACCTGGTGATCCACCGGCAACTCGCCGCCGCACTCGCCGGTGCGCCGCTGCCCTTCGACGACGCCGACGACTTGCTCGCGGTGGTCGTGACGTCGGACATGAACTACCAGACGGCCGTCGGGGCCGAGCGCCGCGCGAAGCGCGCGTGGGCGCTGCGGGCGCTGGAGACGCGCCTCGGCGAGCCGGAAGCGGCGATCGTCGTCGACGTCGCGCCTGGCCGCGAGGCGACCGTCGAACTCGTCGACACCGGTGTCGTCGGTCGGATCGGCGGGCGAGAGACCGACGCGCTCGCCGTCGGCGACCACGTCACCGTCCGCGTGCGTGCGATCGACGTGATCGATGAACAGCCGGAACTGGAACTGGTCGAATGAGCCGCGCCGATCAGACCCCGATGATGAAGCAGTTCCACGCCGCGAAGGCGGAGCACCCGGACTGCGTGCTCTTCTTCCGGATGGGCGACTTCTACGAGCTGTTCCACGACGACGCGGTGGACGTGTCGAAGGTGCTCGGGCTCACGCTCACGTCGCGCAGCAAGGGCGACGATGCGATCCCGATGGCCGGGGTACCGGTGCGTGCCGTCGACGGCTACCTGCGCAAGCTCGTCGCCCGCGGGTATCGGGTCGCGATCTGCGACCAGGTCGAGGATCCGAAGAAGGCGAAGGACATCGTCGAGCGCAAGGTCGTCCGGGTCGTCACGCCGGGCACGCTCACCGAGGACGATGCGCTCGACACAGCGACGCACAACTTCGTCGCCGCGGTTGCCGTCGAGCGCGACCGGATCGGGCTCGCGTGGGCGGACCTGAGCACGGGTGCGTTCCTGCTCGAGGACATCGACGCGTCGCGACTCGACGACGAGCTGACCCGGCTCGAGCCGGCCGAGGTGCTCGTCGCCGATGCGACGGTGCACGAAGGCGGCGCGACCGCGAAGGCGGTCGACGGCTGCGGCGCCAAGCGCACGACTGCACTGCCCGACGTGCGGTTCGGCCGCGACGCCGGCCGGCGGGCGCTCGTCGACCACCTCGGGGTGCGCGATCTCGCGGGCTTCGGCTGCGACGACCTCGGCCCGGCGCTCGGCGCGGGCGGCGCGCTGCTCGGCTATCTGCGCGATACCCAGCAGTCGGACCTGTCGCACATCCACCGCATCGAGCGCTACCGCGACGCGACGACGATGTTCCTCGACCGGTCGACGCGGCGGGCGCTCGAGTTGACCGCGAACGCGCACGACGGCGGCCGCGACGGGACGCTCGTCCAGGTGCTGGACCGGACGGTCACGCCGATGGGCGCACGGCGATTGAAGGAGTGGCTCGTCGCACCGCTGCGCGCGGTCGATGCGATCCGCCACCGCCAGGCGGCCGTCACGCGCTTCGTCGACGACCGGGCGACGGCCGAGCGGGTGCGGGAGTTGCTGGGCGGCGTGCATGACGTCGAGCGCCTCGCGGGGCGGCTCGGCGTCGGGCGGGCGAATGCGCGCGACCTCGTCGCGCTCGCACGCTCGCTCGCGCCGGTCGGCGCGCTCGCCGACGCGCTCGCGTCCGCGGCCGAGTCGACGCCGTTCGTGTCGGACGCGCACGCGCGGCTCGATCCGTGCCCCGAGGTGCAGACGGCGATTCTCGATGCGATCGTCGACGAACCGCCGGTCCTGATGACCGACGGCGGGCTCCTGCGCGAGGGCTACGACGCCGAACTCGACGAGTTGCGTCGGATCGGCTCCGAGGGCAAGGACTACCTCGAGCGCTATCGCGAGCGGGAAGCCGAGGCGTGCGGGATCCCGAACCTGAAGATCGGGTTCAATCGGGTCTTCGGCTACTACCTCGAGATCACGAACGCGCATGCCGATCGCGCGCCGGCGCACTTCACGCGCAAGCAGACGCTCAAGAACGCCGAGCGCTACATCACGCCGGAGCTGAAGGAGTACGAGTCCAAGGTCCTGAACGCCGAGGAGCGGATCAAGGAGATCGAGTATCAGCACGTGCTGCGTATCCGCGACGAGGTCGCGGCGCACGTGCGACGGATCCTGGAGACGGCCGCGGCGATCGCCGACATCGATGCGGTCGGCGCGTTCGCGGACGTCGCGGTGCGGCGTGCCTACGTCCGCCCGACGATCGACGAGTCGCGCAAGATGGCGGTGACCGGCGGGCGCCACCCGGTACTCGAGGTCAAGCTCGGCGCGGGGGAGTTCGTCGCCAACGACCTGGCGATCGACGGCGGGGGCGAGCGACTCGTCGTGCTCACCGGGCCGAACATGGCGGGCAAGTCGACGTTCATCCGGCAGGCTGCGCTGCACGTCGTGATGGCGCAGGCGGGCGGCTACGTCCCGGCCGAGCGCGCGACGATCGGCGTCGTCGACCGGGTGTTCACGCGCGTCGGCGCGAGCGACGACCTGAGCCGCGGTCGCAGCACGTTCATGGTCGAGATGACCGAAGTCGCGAACATCCTGAACAACGCGACCGACCGGAGCCTGCTCGTCCTCGACGAGGTCGGGCGCGGGACGAGCACCTACGACGGCGTCAGCATCGCATGGGCGGTCGCCGAGCACCTCGCGACCGCGGTCAAGGCGCGGACGCTGTTCGCGACGCACTACCACGAGCTGACCGATCTCCCCGAGCGCATCGACGGCGTCAAGAACATGAACGTCAGCGTCCGTGAGTGGGGCGACGACGTCGTCTTCCTGCATCGGATCGTCGCGGGCGGATGCGACCGGTCCTACGGCGTGCACGTCGCGCGTCTGGCCGGCGTGCCGGACAGCGTGCTCGCGCGAGCCCGCTCGATCCTCGAATCGCTGCAAGCACACGCCGGGGCGCCCGCGTCGCCCGCCGACGCGCCGGCCGCCGCGGTGCAGCCCTCGCTCTTCGGCGACGAGGACGACCCCGTCATCCGCGCGCTGCGCGAGGCCCAACTCGACGGGATGACCCCGCTCGACGCGCTGAACTTCCTCGCCGACCTGAAGTCGAAGCTGTAGCGATCGCCCGGCCGATCAGAGCGGGGCGTCGAGGGCGGCCGCGCCGAGCTGGACCCAGTAGAGTCCGGTGTAGACGAATCGAATCGTCGAGAAGTGAACCGGTTTGGCCGTGAACGCGCCCGCCCGCTTGAAGATCGGCGCGAACTCGATCGCGTAGTTGCTCTGTCCCTGGAAGACGACGAGGTTCAGCACCGCGCCGGGAACCGGGTTGAGCGGGGCCAGTATCCGGGTGTTGCTCGTCAGCGTGTGCAGGGCGGTCAGGCCGTTCGCACAGTCGATGACGAGTGCGCCGTTCGACGAACGGACCGTCTGCATCGCGCCGACGACACCGGCCGATACCGAGAGGATGCCCGGGCCGCCACGGCTCAACGTCACGTCGGCGGTGCCGGTGTTGCGGTCCGCAAACGCGAGGCTCTGGTTGGTCAGCACCGTGTCGCCGAGCGTCCGGCGCGTCGACTTCGTTGCCGCGGCGAACGCGAAGGGTCGATTGCCCGCCGGCAGATTGAATCGGTTGTCGTCGAGGTCGGCACTCTGGAGGCCGGCCCCGCCGAGGATCGCGGTGAACGGTGTCGTGATCCCGGACGAGAACTGGTTGTGCTCGATGCGAACGTTGAACGCGCCCTGTGGGCCGTCGAGCCGGATGAAGTGGTCGGGACGGGGCGCCGCCTGGACCTGGACTCGACTGAAGTCGTTCCGCGCGATGCTGAGGTTCGCCACCCGGTCGGCATAGATGTCGAACGGCGCGTTCGCCTCGAACCCGTTGCCGGCGATCGCGTTGTCGTAGACGCGATAGCCGGTGACGCCCGTGACGTAGATGCCGCCGTGTGATGCCGCGTCGGTTCCGTTGTAGGCGATGATGGAGTTCGTGATCTTCGTGAGCTCGGCCGCGGCGTAGATCCCGCCCTTCTTGTTCAGCTCGACGTCGAGTCGGTCCATCGTGACGTTGTAGGCCACTTCGTTGTTCACGGACTCGAGGTGGATCCCGTACCGTCCGTTCTTGACGATCAGCGACTGCTCGATGATCCACGTCTTCGGCAGGCCGAAGTCGTTGAGGTCCGCGCGCATTCGAATCCCGTCACCGGCGTGATTCGACACGAGGCAGTTCGCGATCCGGCCCATCCAGACGTCCTCGATCTCGACCCCGCTCGCGCCACGACCCGTGGAACTCGTCAATTCGAGGCCGTGGATCGACAGGAACCACCCGGTCTGCGACGAGACGGTTCCGGTGCCGAAGAAGAACGACGCCTGCCCGGCCGAGCGATTGTCGATCACGGTGCGGCCCGGCCCCGCGCCCCGGATGGTCAGGCCGCGGGCGGCGAACCCCGTGTCCGTGAACCGGTAGCGCACCGTCTTGTCGAACACGTAGCGTCCAGCCGGGAGGTAAAGCTCGCACCCGCAGTGGGCGGCGGCGGTGAGTGCCTGTTGCACGCTGTCCGCGATGTTGTCTCCCCACCATTGTGGATAGACGCGTGAGACGTGGCCCGGCTCGATCACGACCCGTGCGCCGGCGCTGCATTGGAAGATCTGCCACGGACCGGCCTCGACGCCGCCCTCGATCGTCAATACGACGTCCGGATCGAGGTGGACGACGCCGCCGCGCCAGAAGCGCAGCGTTGCGTGGCTCGGGATCGTGATGCTGTTCGTCAGCGTGATCGGCGTCGTCACCGGAATCGTGACGCCCTGGGCCGCGGATCCGGGCGCGAACGGAATGAACGCGAGCAGGAGCGAGAGCGCAGCCGGCGCGGTGAATCGAATCATCGTGGTCCCCTCGTGTGGTCCGGAGCGCTCAGGCTACCACGTCACGTGCGGACGTGGTCGAGCAGCCACGCGGCGATGACGGAGAAGCTCACGATCGGTAGCCAGGCGGCTACGGCGGGGGAGAGCGTCGCGCGGGTTTCGCTGCCGAGGTCGAGGCAGAGGAAGTCGACGAGGTAGAACGCGGCGCAGACGCCGAAGCTCTTCAGGATCGGGCCCGGCGTGAGCTGGCGCAGGTAGGCGCGCATGAAGAACGGCAGGCCGAGGAACAGCAGCAAGAGTGCCTTGGCCGGGTGGGTGAAGTGGCGGTGGATCTCGAGCGCGATGTCGCGCGACGGGGCGCGCCGCATCTCGCGCCGGAGCGTCGCGAGCGACCGCGCCGGTGTGTTCGCGACCGAGCGCTCGATGTCCTTCGGCCGCAACGGGGCATCGTCGCGCGACAGGAAGTCGATCCGGCGGCGGACGATCGTGCCGTCCGGCAGCCGTCGATCGTCGATCGCGCCGTCGTCCAAAGCCCAGCCGCGCGGGCCGTCGTCTTCGTCGCGATACGTCGCGCCGGCCGCGATCACGCGGCGCGTGAGCACCAGCTCGCCGTTCGGCGCGGTCTCGGTTCGGGTCAACTGGAGTCGCGTGATCCGGCGTCGCGTCTCGAGCGGATCGTAGCGGTCGATCACGTAGCGGTTGCCCGCGCGATCGGCGATCACCTGCAACTCGGTGTATTCACGCGTGCTCTTGCCGCGGATGCGTCGGCCGAGGTGCTCCTGCTCGATCGCGAGCTTCGGCAGCACGAACTCCTGCTGCGCGAAGACGAGGAGCGCGAAGAGGCCGGTCGACACGAAGATCGGTCGGAGCGCGCGGAACAGGCTGTTGCCGGCCACGACCATCGGCGTCAGTTCGTTCGCGCGGAGCAGGCGGTTGAGCGTGTAGAGGGCCGCGATCAGCGGAATGAACGGCGCGGTGTGGTGGAGGAAGAACGGCAGGTTCGTCGCGAAGTAGCGGCCGACGAGGCCGATCATCGTGCCGGTCGTGTTCGCGTCGTCCTCCTTCATCGCTTCGAGGATGTCGTCGATCTTGTTCGCGAGATCCCCGACGATCCACATCGCGACGAAGACGACCATGCACACGCCCATCGCACCGACGAAGATGCCGCGAACGTAGCGGTCGAGGGCGGTCGCGCGGAATCTCATCGCAGCCCCCGCCGGAGCAGCAGCAGGCTGACGACCACGAGCACGACGTTGCCGAGCTGGGACCCCACCACCGCCGGGATGCGCCCCTGTTCGGCGAGCCGCAGTCCGACCTGCGTGACGGGGTAGTAGCCGGCCACGCCGATTCCGACGGCGATCAGATACGCGAGGATGCGGTTGGTCCCGCGAAACCAGAACCCGACCGCGGCGCCGAGCAGCGCGAGCGTCAGGTTCGCGAGTGCGGCACTGACGCGGCGGTGAATCTCGAGCGAGATCACCGGGCGGGAGACGCGATCCTGCGCGAGATCGCGCGCGTGGAGGGCGTAGAGGTCGTCGATGTCCCGGTCCTTCGCCTTGACCCGCTTGTCGACGGAGTTGCCCAGCGAATCGAGGTCGATCGTGATCGCGGTCGACCGCGCGGACCCGGTGACCTTCACGTCGCCGCCGAGCGGATCGTCTGCCGCCCGCTTCTTGTCCGGCTTCGCCGATGCGGTCCCGTCGATCGTGGGGAGGTGATCGTAGTCCGCGAGAATGCCCTCGACCTCGAACTTGATCAGGTTGTCGTGTGGGTCGAGCCGGAAGCGGCCGTACTTCGCGTGGACCAACACCGGCGGCTCGGTCGGCGCGCCGTCCTCGTCACGCCGCGGGGCCTTGTAGACGAGCACGTCCTCGAGTCGACCGTCGGAGACGCGCTGCCAGTGGAACTTGTAGTTGTCGTACTGGAACGTGTTGCGCGACTCGCTGAAGCTCGAGAGGATGCGCGTCACCGTGTTGCGCGTGACCGACTTGAGCTTGCCCCGGCAGTAGGGCGCGAGGTGGTTGTTCGTCATCAGCGACGCGAACGACAGCACGAGGCCGAGGAAGACCGTCGGAAGCACGAGCCGGCGCAGGCGCGTGCCGGTGAGCTTCATCGCCATCACCTCGTTGTCGGCGCGCATGCGGCAGTGCGCCGTGACCGCACCGATCAGCGCCGCGAGCGGCATCGCGTGCACGAGGGCGTACGGCAGGATCAGCGGGATCACCTCGAGCAGGAAGACGAGGTCGAGCCCGGGCATGCTCGAGAGGATCTTGAACGAGGTCCCGATGAACAGGATCGCCGTGATCCCCGCGATCGCGATCGAGAAGCTCGTCAGGAACTCGCGGAGGATGTAGCGTTCGAGCAAGGAGACCAAGCGGGACCCTCCGATGGGATCACGGTCGGGGTGCTCGTACGGCCGAGCCCCACCCGCCGGAGGGTAGGATAGCCTCCGGGGGACGGGGCGCGTAGGATCTCCGGCGGCGAAATGGCCGAACGATGGGCTGGACAGTGCTTTACCGCGACCCCGCGTGGGCGGGATTCGATCCGCGAGCGGTTGCCGCTGCCGACGCGCCGACGCGTCGGATCAAGTCGACCGGTTCGACGGCGGTCTACCCGTTCGACGACGGGGCTGCGCTGATCGTCAAGCGACGCCGCGTGACCGGCCTCCGTCGGTGGCGTGCGTCGCGCGCGCGTCGAGCGGTGGCCACCGCCGACGCGCTCGCGCGCAGCGGGGTGCGGACACCGACGATCCGGGCGGCGTTCGAGCGCCGCCGGTGGGGGATGCTCGCCGCGAGCTGGGTCGTCAGCGATCGGATCGACGGGGACACGCTGCTCGAGCGACTGTCGAGCGACGGCGCAGCGCGGCTCGCCGCCGCCGACGCCGCCGGCTCCCTGATCGGCCACACCTTCGGCGCCGGCTACCGCAACCGGGACTGGAAGGCGCCGAACGTCGTGCTCGATCGCGACGACGCGGCGTGGGTCGTCGATCTCGACGGCATCCGTCACGTCGGTCGGGTCGATGCGGCGCTTCGGCGTCGTGATCTCACCCGCCTCGCGCGAGACGCGTGGGGCGCCGCTCGGCCGCCGACGGCCGCCGAACGCGACGCATTCTGGGCGGCCTACCGACGCGGCTACCGCAGCGGCCGCGCGGCCGCACGCGCTACTGCCGAAGCTTGAGCTTCTCGAGTTCGGCGTCGGCGAGCTTCTCGTACTTGTCGATGCCCCAGCGCTTCACCCCTTGGTAGATGCGCGTCGCGACGCGCATGTTGCCCTCGTCGGCATACTCTTGCGCCTCGCGGTGCCGCGCCTTCCACGCGTCGACCGTGCGGTTGCCGTGCTCCTTGTAGAGCTTGTTCATCTGCTCGGTGATCGAGTCGACGCGCTTCCACTTGCGGGCGTAGGTCTCGATGAGCTGCTTGGCTTCGCCGAAGTGCTCGTCGTCCATCAGCTGCTTGATCTTGTCGATGACCTCGGTGGGGTCGGCGACCCCGCCGGCCATCTTCTTCTCCCACCGGGCGATCGTCTTATTGAAGTGGTTCAGGTATTGGTGGGTGGGGTGTTTCGCGTTGAACGCCTGTAGGAGCTTGATGGCCTCGTCGATCTGCCCCTCGTTGTAGAGCGTCGTCGCGCGATTGTTCGTCGCCAGCCGCTCTTCCTCGACGATCGCGTTGCGCTTGGTCTCCGTGATCGTCAGGAGATTCGCTTCGAGCTTCTTCACCTGGTCGGCGAACAACTTGTCGGTGTAGACCGACTTCTCGCCCTCCGGCAGGTTCTCGTAGTCCTCGAGGATCTTGCGCGCCTTCTCGGTGTTCTCCTCGCTGAACTTCGCGAGGTAGTGCTCCGCCCGGTCGACGAGCACCTGGCCTTCGAGCTGCGTGTTCTGCTTGAAGAACATGATCACGACGACCAGCAGCACGACGACGCCGAGACCGATGCCGACGATCGCGGCCGGGTTCATGCCCTTCTGCGTCCGGGCGCGCTCCATCCGCGTCGACTCCTGCGGCTGCAGGTTCATCGCCGCGGACTTGCCGGCGTGGAACTGCATCAGCACGTTGCCGATCTGGATCCGGTCCCCGTGCTGGAGCACGTGCTGGTTGATGTGCTCGCCGTTGACCTGCGTGCCGGCCTTGCTCTCGAGGTCGATGATGCGGTAGCCCTGCTGGGACTTCTTGATCTCGCAGTGCACGCGCGACGCATCCGGGTCGCGCAGACGAATGTTGTTCTCGGGCGTGCTGCCGATATGGAGGGTGTCTTCGCAGATCTCGTAGATCCGTTTGCGGTCACCTTCCTTGATGATCAGCTTGGCCATGGGGTCCTCCGGCGGGTCGAGGCGGGGGGAGATTCGGGACGGTGGCGCACCGGGTGCGCCCGGCGATTATACAGGACGGCGGCCCGGGGATCAGCCGCCGTTCTTGGGCGAGTGGAGCTTGTAGAAGTCCTTGCCCTGCGTCGCGAAGTTCTGGGTCCAGAACGCGCCGACGTTGCCCGATCCCATCTCGTGCCACCGCGCTCCGAGGAGGTTCCGGTGGTGGCCGGAGCTGTTGCACCAGCGCTCATGGACCGTCTCGGGCCCGGAAGAGCCGCGCGCGATGTTCTCGCTCGAGGTCACCTGCTTGTAGCCGGTGAGCCGGATCCGGTGGGCCGGTGTCCGTCGTTCCGGGTCGGGCGCGGTGTGGGAGAAGTAGCCCTTCAGCACCATGTCGCGGCTGTGGCCGCGCGCCGACTCGAGCAGTTTCGCGTTCAGGATCAGCGCGTGGCGTCCGAGCATGTGCCGGTATTCGTTCGTGACGCGGACCTGCTGGCGTTCGGCCTTGGTCGCGTCGCAGTCGAACTTCGCGTTGTAGGCCATCACGTCCGCGGTGTACTCCAGCCGCTTGCGCTCGGGGAGGTCCATCGGCAGGCTCGCGATCGTCATCTTGCCGCGGTAGTGCTCGGCGAGGAACCCGGGATCGCCGAGCGCGAGGAGCGGCTCGATCGACGGCGCCGGCGGGACCTCGTCCGGCGGGAACTTGCCGAGTTCGACCTCGACCTCGCGAAGCACCGCGTACTGGTCGAGGAACGCCTTCGCGAGCGTGAACGCGCCCTTCGACGACGCCCAGACCTTGCGGAGGCCTCGGGTGCGGTCGTCGATGATCTTCTGGCTCGCGAGGTAGCGCTGGTAGTCGTCCTGCGACGCGCCGCGCTCGACGCGATAGGGGTAGGGGTATTCCTTCAGGTCGAAGATGCGGTCCATCAGCACCTTGCGCTGGGTCAGGAATTTCTCCTTCTCCGCGCGAAGCGCGACGAGTTTCTTCCCGGTGCCCGACCCGATCAGCGCGGCGCCCAGCGCGAGGCGTCGCGCCTCCAGGGTCTGGCGGAACGAGCGGTAGACCTCGAGATCGTCGACCTTGCGGAGGTAGTCGTAGGCCTGGCGCCGCACCTCGGAGCGCGACGACGCGAGGTTTTGGAGCTGCGCCTTCGCGAGGCGCACCGAGACGAGGCGGTCGCGGCGTTCGGCGGTCATGAACCGCCCCTCGAACAGCACGAAGCCCTTCTCGGTCGTCACGCCGAGGCCGCGGCGGAGGATGCCGTCGACCTCTTCCTTGCGGGTCGGCGCGATCTCGAGCGCCCGCTGCAAGCACGCGTGGCACGCGCGCTCGAGGCCGGGGTCGTCTTCGAAGCGCGCCTTGAACTCGAACAGGTAGCGCCCGGCGATCAGGTCGGACTCGGCGCCGTCGTGCGCCCAGCGGAGCAGGCGCTCCATCGCGCGGGGCGGGATCTGGCCCCACGTCATGCCGCGCTCGCCGCTCGGGACGGCGATGCGGATGCCGCCGGTCGTCGTGCCGACCACGCGTGCGGACGCACCGCTCACGTGGATCGAGGGCGCATCGGCGGGGCCACTCTGGAGCCGAGCCGTCAGGTGCGCCACCGCCTCGGCGAGGCGCGACAGATCGGTGATCCGGTCGGCCAGCTCTGCCCGCAGGCGATCGTCGTCGGTCGATTCGTGGAGGATCCGATAGTCCTCGGCGGCGCGCGCGAAGTCGTTTTGCTGGGCGAGGCGATCGGCGTTGAGCGCGCGCAGGTAGATCTGCTTCTTCGTCAGCGGCTCGATCGGCGTCTTCGCGGCCCCGGCGGTGGGTGCCCGATCGGGCGTCGGCCGCGCTTCGGTGCTGGAGAGCTCGGTCGGCCCGCGCGTCGTCCCGGCGTTGGCCGGTGCGCCCGAGGTGCCCGCGCCGACTGCGGTCCCCGCGGTCGTGTTCGGGCCGCGCTCGGCACTCGCGCCGGTCGTCGTGCCCTGGGGGCCGGCAAACGGCTTCGCGGGAGCACTTCGCTTCGGCACGCGCGACGCGGTGCGATCCGGCTTGTCGGGTTCGGTGCGGCGCGAGGTCGTCAGCGCGACGAGCAGGACGATCGCTGCGAGCGTGCAGCCCAGCAGCCCGACCATCAGTTTGCTGAAGCCCTCGGGGGCCTGCTCGAGTTCGGGGTTGCGCGGTGCCGAGCGGGTACGGGCCGGCGCCGGCGCGGCGACCGTCGAGGCGAGCATCGCGGGCTCCGCGGTCGGGTCCGCGGTCTCGCGGGACGTCGGCGCTGCGGCGGTCGCGGCGGTCGCGTTCGATGTCGAGCCGCGAACGGTGATCGACGCCGGGCCGATCTCGATGACGTCCCCGGGGGCGACCTGCGCCTTGATCGTCTCGAAGCCGTTGACGCGCGTCGGTTCGTCGGACGACTGATGATCCTCGAGGAGCAGCACGCTCTTCGTGCCCCGGCGGTTCTGGCGCTTCACCTGGTCGCGTCGGATCGTGCAGTGGCGCTCGGCGATGCCGGGCTCCTCGATCCGCACGTCGCACGCCTTGCCGGCGCCGATCGTGAGCGTGTCGCGATCCGTCGAGATCCGACGTCGGCGGCCCTGATAGTGGAGTTCGAGAACGATCATCGAATGCGTCTCACCCGTCTCGTGCGGCGCGTGACACCCTGGTCTGCCCCAGGGCGCGAATCGTAGCAGAGGTCGGAGCCTCTGGAAACCGCGAAAGGCGTCTCAGCCGAGGACCGCTCGATCCCCGGGGTTCTCATCGGCATTCCATGCCGGTTCATGCGTCCGGGTCCACCGGCGGGCGGAGCCCGAGTTGTTCGATCTTGGCGTCGAGCGTCGGCCGGGAGATCCCGAGCAGACGCGCCGCTTCGAGCTTCTTCCAGCCGGTCCGGACCAGGATCTCCTGGATCGCCCGCCGCTCGACGTCGCCGAGGATCCGCTTGAGCGTCGGTTTCTTCCGGCTGAGCGCGTCGCTGAAGTCGTCGGTGCCGAGCGCACCGTCGGTGTCGAGGGTCACCGCCCGGACCACCTCGTTGCGCAGTTCCCGGATGTTGCCCGGCCACGGGTGCAGCAGCAAGAGCGTCATCGCGTCGTCGGGGATGCCCGGGGCGTCCTGTCCGGCCGGCGTCGCCTCCTGCACGAAGTGCTTCACGAGCAGCGGGATGTCCTCCCAACGGTCGCGCAGCGGGGGCAGCATCACCTCGAAGACGTTGAGCCGGTAGAGCAGGTCCTCGCGGAACGCGCGCCGGTCGATCATCTCCTTCAGATCGCGGTTCGTCGCCGAGATGATCCGCACGTCGACGTGCTCGACGCGGTTGCTGCCGACCGCGCGCACCTCGCCCTTCTCCAGGACCCGCAGCAGCTTCGTCTGCAGGTTGGCGGGCATGTCGCCGATCTCGTCGAGGAAGAGCGTGCCGCCGTCGGCCTGTTGGAACAGGCCGGGCTTGTCGGTGTCGGCGCCGGTGAACGCGCCCTTGGTGTAGCCGAACAGCTCGCTCTCGAGCAACGTGTCGGGGATCGCCGCGCAGTTCTCGCTGACGAACGGTCCCTCGGCACGCGGTCCGTGCCGGTGGATCGCCCGGGCGATCAGCTCCTTGCCGGTGCCGCTCTCGCCGCGGATCAGCACCGCCGCCTCCGACGGGATGATCTTGTCGAGCATCATCAGCGTCTTCAGCATCACGTCGCTCGACGCGATGATCTCGTCGTACGCGAATTTCGTCGGGCGCGCCGTCGCATCACCGTCGAGCACGTCGCGCGCGCGGGCCAGTCGCTCGTCGTCCACGCCGGTGGCCGCGTCGTCGGCCGGTGCGCCGGCGCCCTGGTCCCGGTTCGCGTAGAGTCGCGCGTTCAGCAGCGCGATGCCCGCCTGATCCGCGAACATCTCGAGCACGCGTGTCTCACGGTCGCGGAACCGGCCCGGCTGGAAGCGGTTGTCGAGGTAGATCACCCCGAGCGTTTCGCCGCGCGTCTTCAGCGGGAAGCAGACGACGCTGCGCAGCTTCAGGTCCGCGACGCTCATGCTCTCGCCGAACCGTTCGTCGCGGATCGCATCGGCGACGACGACCGGTTCCCCGGACTCGGCCACCTCGTCGGCGATCGAGCGGCTGATCTTGTAGGAGGGCTTCTTGATCTCCTCCTGGTCGAAGTTGCGCGCGACCTCGACGCGGAGTCCGCGGCGTCCGACCTTGTTGAGCAGCAGGAAGCCACGCTCGGCGCCGGTCAATTCGACGGCGCTGTCGAGGATCAGGGAGAGTAGCCGCTTCTCGTCGCGTTCCTCGGCGAGCGCCCGGTTGATGTGCTGCAGGCGCATCAACCGTTCCTCGCGCTCGAGCAACAGGTTCGTCGACCCGAGGCCGCGGCGTGCGAGGAAGCCCTGCAGGATCTGGTCCGCCTCGGCGAGGCCCTCGTCCCCCAGGGTTTGGTCGTAGCGGTCGAGCACTTCGTTCATGCGCCGCCGCAGCTCGTTGGGATCCGGGCCGTGCACCGGCGGGGTGTCGGAGCGGATGATCGCTTCGATGCGTTCGGGCGCTTTTTGAAAGTAGATCGCGGTGTCGCCCAGGCCGACCTTGTCGCCGACCTTGAGCCGCTTCTGCGTGACGCTCTCGTCGTTGACGCGCGTGCCGTCGGGCGTGTCGAGGTCGACGAGCTTGTAGCCGAACGGAATGCGCTCGATCCGGCAGTGCCGCTCGCCGATGCCCGGCCCCTCGAGGAGGAGGTCGCACTCGTCGGACGACCCGATCAGCAGGTCGGCGTCGGAGAAGATCCGAACGCGCGGCGTGCCGTCGGCGACGATGACGAGCTTGATCATGCGGGTGACGTTCCTCGGTGGGTGTCCTCGGTCGGCGTCAGTTGACGACCGTCAGGTTCGCGTACTCGAGCACGAGCAGCCGCTCGCCCGCCGTCGTGAACCGGATGCGGACCTTGCGACCCGGTCCGGCGCCCTCGATCCGGACGACGCGACCGATCCCGAAGATCTCATGGCGTACGAGCTGCCCCGATTCGAGGGTCGGCGGGTCGGCAGTGCGGACCGGCGGGTCCGCCTCCCACGCATCCGGCTCGTCCGAAGCGGTCGTCCAGTCGACCTCGTCGTGGGTCCAATCCGACGTGGGGCGGTCGTAGCGTCGCTGCGAAACCGCCGCGTGTCGCTCGAGCACCTCGTCGGGGATCTCGTCGACGAATCGCGACGGCGTGCGGGGCGAGCCGGGCACGCCACCCCAGTTCCGGAACATCGCGTGCAGGATCGCGAGGCGTTTCTTCGCCCGCGTGATCGCGACGTAGCAGAGGCGCCGTTCCTCCTCGATCGCGTCGTCGCCACCGGCGTCGAGCGAACGTGCGTGGGGGAGGAGCCCGTCCTCGAAGCCGGCGAGCACGACGAGGTCGAACTCGAGCCCCTTCGCGTTGTGGATCGTCATCAGGCTGACGCGATCCTCTTCGTCCGCGAACAGGTCGACCTGGCTGACGAGCGCGACGTCTTCGAGGAACGCGACGAGCGAGTCGTCGTGGCCGGCGCGCCCCTCGAACTCGCGAGCGGACGCGATCAGCTCGAGCACGTTCTCCTTGCGCTCGTCGGCGCGCGGGTCGCCCTTCTGGTCGAGGTAGTCGAGATACTCGATGTCCTCGACGAGTTGCTCGATGAACTCGCCGACCGGGCGGTGACGTCGGTCCTCCAGCTCGACGAGGAAGCCGTCGAACCGGCGCAGCGCGCTGCGCTGGCGTGGGCCCAGGCCCGGCACCGACGTGTCGCGGCGACCGGCCTGCGAGACGACCGCGCGCAACCGCTGGCCGGTCGTGTCGGCGAACGCGCGCAGGTGCTCGAGCGTCCGGGCGCCGATGCCGCGCGCCGGCACGTTCAGGATGCGCACCAGGCTCAGGTCGTCGTCCGGGTTGACGACCACGCGAAGGTAGGCGAGCAGATCCTTGATCTCCTTGCGGTCGTAGAACGCGACCGTGCCGACGACGTCGTAGGGGATGCCGGCTTCGAGGAACGCACGCTCGAGGCTCCGACTGAGCGCATTCGTGCGGTAGAAGACGGCGCACTCGCGAAGCGGCCCGCCCGCAGCCGAGTGTTCGCGCACGAGCCGAACCGCGGTGCGCGCCTCCTCGAACTCGTCGGGCACCGTGATCAGCGCGATCGGGTCGCCGTCTTCGGCGTCGGTGACGAGGCGCTTCGGCTTGCGCTTCACGTTGTGGGCGATCACGCCGTCCGCAGCGCGCAGGATGTTCGCGAGGCTGCGGAAGTTCTGCTCGAGCAGAATCACCTCGGCGCCCTCGAAGTCGCGCTCGAAGCTCAGGATGTTGTCGACGTCCGCGCCGCGCCACGAGTAGATCGCCTGGTCGGGGTCGCCGGTGACGCACAGGTTCTTGTGCTCGCCGGCGAGGAAGTGGACGAGCCGGTACTGGATGCGGTTGGTGTCCTGATACTCGTCGATCAGCACGTAGTCGAACCGCGCGCACCACCGGCGCCGCACGTCCGGATGCTCGCGCAGGAGTTCGAGCGCCTTGAGCAGCAGGTCGTCGAAGTCGAGCGCGCCCGACGTCTTCATGCTGTGCTCGTAGCGGACGTAGACGCGCGCGATCATCTGCGCGAACGTGCCGTCGGCCTCGCGCTCGTAGTCGCGCGGGCCGATCGAGTCGTTCTTCGCGCGGCTGATCACCGCCGACGCGGCCGACGGGGCGAGCACGTCGGTGTCGATCTTCAGCTCCTTCATCACGTTCGTGATCAGGCTCAGCCGGTCCGACTCGTCGTAGATCGTGAACGCGCGTGGGTAATCGAGGCGCTCGATCTCCCGTCGCAGCAGTCGCGCGCAGAACGCGTGGAACGTGTTGACCCAGACGCGATCGCCGTGGAGGCCCGGCTCCTCGAGCAGCGCGGCGATGCGCTCTTTCATCTCGCGCGCCGCCTTGTTCGTGAACGTCACCGCGAGGATCGACTCCGGCGCGATACCGTGGCGAACCAGGTTCGCGACGCGGCGGGTGATCACGCGCGTCTTGCCCGATCCCGCGCCGGCGAGCACGAGGAGCGGGCCGTCGACGTGGGTGATCGCGCGGGCTTGCGCGGGGGTCGCGTGGTCGAGGAGGGGGTTCAACGGATCGGGGCTCGGGGGCATGGGGTCGTGCGGGCATTCTACCCGGCACACGTGTTACAATCGCGGTGGAACGGAGAAAACGCGATGATCGCGTTCGCGAAACCGACGCTCTGCTGTGTGTTGATCTTCTTCGCGCCGATCGACGACAAGGCGCGTGGCCGTCGAATCGTGACGGCGGCGCTCGAGAAGCAAGGCGGCGCGCAAGCGCTCGCGTCGATCCGCGGCTACGAGATGCACGCCAGCGGCCTCCGGACGGGCAAGCGCGTCACGGTCGCGCGGCGCGTGCTGCGCATGCCGACGCTGTGCATCGACGAGGACGCGCGTCGCTACCTCGACGAAGATCGCGTCGAGTCGATGCGCACCGTCGTGCGAGGCACCATCGGGCGCACGCTGCGCCGAGGTTCGTGGTCCTCGCTACCGCCGAGCGAAATCCGACGGCAACAGGCTCGCTACCATCGCACGCCGATCGGCATCTACTCCGCATTCGCCGATCCGGCGGTCGTGATCCGACACGTGCGGACCGTCGACGACGGTGGCGCGCCGCGCGAAGTCGTCGCGATCGAGCGTGCCGGCGAGTTGCCGCTCACCGTCACGATCGACCCGGCGGACGGGCGGCTGCTCGAAGCCGGGTGGGTCGAGACGAGCCGCGGCCGCAGCGGTGCGCCGCCGGCAAAGTGGGTCGTCAAGTTCGAGCGCCACGCGCCGTTCGGGTCGCTGCGCGCGGTGCCGACCCGCATCGTGCATCTGCGCAACGGCACGCGCCTGGCGCAACGAACCACGGACCGGCTACGGATCAACCCGCCGCTCACGCCCGCCGACTTCCCGGCGGGCGATCAGGCGCCCGCCGACCGCACCCAGTCGCGGTAGTCGGCGCTCGCGGCGACGACGTCCAGCGCGACGACTTCGGGGTTGTCGTACGGGTGGATCTCGACGGCGCGCGCGATCAGCGCGTCCACGCGAGCGGCCGCGACCTTCGCGATCAGCAGCGATTCCGCATCCGCGTGGAGCGTCCCCTCCCAGCGGTAGTGGCTCGTCGCGCCGGGCACGACGTTCACGCACGCCGCGCGCCCCTCGTCGACGAGGCGGCGAGCGATGTCGTTCGCGACGTCCGGCGGCGTGGTGATCAGGACGACGCGCACCGGGGTGCGCTCACTTCCGCCGGATGACGGCGGCGCCGTTCAGCACGCGTTGTTGCACCTGCTGGAGTTCCATCGGCGACGGCGCCTCCTTCAGGCTCTCCTTGAACAACTCGTCCTTGATCGCCTCGAACGTCGTCGACTCGCGGCCGAGCAGCTTGACGATGTGGTAGCCGTGGTTCGACTTCACGAGCGTCTTCGCGACCTCGCCCGGCTCGAGCGATTCGACGACCGCGTGGAAGTCCGGCCCGTAGCGGTGCTCGGTGTAGTTCTGAATCGCGCCGCCGCGCTCGGCCGTGAGCTTCTCGGTGCTGAACTTGCGAGCGAGTTCGGCGAACGCGACGCCGCGTCCGAGTTCGGCGCGGATCGTCTTGGCCTTCGCTTCGAGGTCGGCGGCGATCACCGGCTGCAGCTTCTTGTCGCGGACCTTCTCGAACTGCGTGGACACGACGATCACGGAAGCGGCTTTCTTCGTGCCGCGCGCGACCTGCTCCTTGCCGTCGAGACGCAGCACGTGCACGCCGTAGGGCGTGATGACCGGTCCGGTGACCTCGCCGGGCTTGACCGCGTCGAGTGCGGCGGTGAGCTGCGGCACCTTCTGCCCGCCCTTGAACGGCGCCCATTGGCCGCCCTTGTTCTTCGTCAGCGGGTCGTCGGACTCCGCCGCCGCGATCGCCGCGAAGTCGGCGCCGCCGCGCAGCTTCTTCAGGATGTCGTTGGCGCGTGCGTTGACCGCCGCGCGGTCCTTCTTGCCGTAGTAGAGGAAGATGTGGCGAGCTCGGTAGCTCGTGTCGAACTCCGCCGGCTCGATCTTGCCGACGAGGAACGAGCCGTCGCCTTCGATCGGGCCGACGACGTCACCGATCGCGCCGTCGGCGATCGCGGCGTCGAATGCCTTGCCGAAGCGGTTCTGGTAGAACGCGCCGAGCTTGCCGCCGTTTTGCTTCGACCAGTCGTCGGAGTGCTCCTTCGCGAGTTCCGCGAAGTCCGCCCCGTCGCGCGCCTGCTGCGCGAGACCGGCCGCCAGCGCCTTCGCTTCGGCGACGACACCGTCGTAGTTCGAGTAGTGCTCGCGGCGCGTGTAGCGCTTCGCGTAGCGCTCGTCGGCCGCCGTGCCCGACAGCAGGATGTGCGCGACTTCGACCCGCTTGCCGTCCTTGCCGTAGCGCTGGTCGAACAGGCGCTTGAGTGCCTCGTCGTCGGGCGATTTCGACTTCTTGAGGATCTGCCGCCACAGGTTCTCGGTGATCTGGTGCTCGCGCATCATCGCGAGGGTCTGGTCCCAGCTCGAGCCCTGCTTGCGAAGCACGTCGTCGGCCGCCTTCTCGTCGTTGTTGAAGCGGCCGAGGTAGCTCTTCTTCCAGCGGTCGATCTGCTCCTGGACCGCCTTCTCGTCGTGCGACACGCCGAGTCGCTTCGCCTCGAGTCGTGCCGCCTTCGCGCGGATCATCTGCTCGAGCATGTTCGCGCCGTACTGACGGAACAGCCGCTCGTTGACCTCTTTCATCGAGATCGGTTGGCCGTTGACGGTCGCCGCGACGTCCGGCGGGAGCTGAACCTGGGCCGGCAGGTCGCCGCTGGCGGCGCCCTTCGGGATGACCGGCTGTGCCGGCGCGAGGGAGGCGATCGCCAGCACGACGGCCGGCGCGAATCGAAGCGAGAACGGTTTCACGGTCGATCTCCACACGGTCATTTGCTCTGAAGTCGCGGATCCGAGCGCAACTATAGCGCACGGACCGCGGACGGCGACCCGCTACGGTTCGGCCGACGGCGGATCTACCCCTTCCAGCGGAATCCCGGCTGCGGTCGCGAATGCCGCCATGTCGCCGGGGAACGGCGCGATCGTGTCGACGAACCGATCCGCGTGCACATGGTAGAAGCGCAGGCGGCGGTTGTGGAGCGCTTGGCGCGGCATCCCGTGGTCGCCCCGTTCGTCGGGTACGTCGTCGCCGTAGATCGGGTCGCCGACGATCGGGTGGCCGATGTGGTCGAGGTGGACGCGGATCTGGTGCGTGCGGCCGTGGTGGGGACGGACCGCGACGAGCGTATGGCGCGGAGCGCGCGCGAGCACCTCGAACGCGGTCACCGCGACGTCGCCGTCGGCGCGCACCTCGCGGCGCATGCGGTTGTCGCCACGGTCGCTGAGCCCGATCGGCGCATCGACGACGAAGCGATCGCGTTCGATGCATCCGTGGGTGATCGCGTAGTATTCCTTCTGGACGAGGCGCTGCACGAACTGGAACGACAGCGCGGCGCGTGCGTCGTCGCACTTCGACGCGAGCAGCACACCGCTCGTCTCGCGGTCGAGTCGATGGCACAGCTTCGGCACGATGTCGGCGGCCGGGTCGTCGCGCCGATACCGGCGGTGCAGCACGTTGATCACCGTGTTGAACAGGTGGCGGCCGACCGGGTGCACGACGATCCCCGGCGCCTTGTCGATCGCGACGAGCCACTCGTCCTCCCACAGGATCGACAGCTCGATCCGGTCGTGGAGCACCTCGTGTTCGACCGCGCCCAGGTCGGCGAAGACGACGTCTCCCTCGCGGACGCGTTGTCCGCCCTTGCGTGCGACGCCGTTGATCGTCACGTGGCCGTCGCTGCAGCGCTGCTTCAGGCGTGTCCGGGAGCGCCACGTCACGTAGCGCTTGAGCAGCTCGTCGAGCCGCATCCCGTCCTCGTCTTCGCCGACCGTGATCTCGAGTTCGGTGATCGGCGTGCCCAGGTCGAGCGGCCGTCCGTCCTTGGTCTTGATCAGGCCCATCGCTGCATCCGCGGTGTCGAATCCGTCTCGCCCGCAAGAGGATAGCGCATCGGGGCCGGTGCGCCAGGGCACGGATCGACGAGCGGGTGGTGGACGTGGCTGCAGCGGCGTTACAATGGAGGGACGGTCGCGTCGTCCGTGACCGTGGGAACCCCCGCGCCGTGGCGCGGATGCCTCCGATCGAGCCGGCATGGACCGGACACTCTGGAATCGTGAGCGAGCCTCGTGAATCAAGCCGACAATCAAGCCGGCGGACCCGACTTCGCTGAACTGTTGCGACGGCACATCGCCCGGACCGACATCTCGAAGGCGGCCTTGGCGCGCGCGATCGGTACCCGGCCGCAGTACATTCGCGAGATCGAGACCGGCCGCAAGCCGCCGCCGACGCTCGACAAGGTCGAGTGCCTGGCCGATACGCTGGCGCTGGCGCCGACGGATCGCGAGCAGTTTCTCGCGCGTGCGCGCGAGGGGCGCACGAAGCCGGAGTCGCGCGACTACCTGCGCAACCTCGAGACCGCGTTCACGCAGTTGATGGACATGTTCGGCGTGGACTGCGAAGCGCGCGAGCGGATCCGCCAGGGCGAGATCGACGAGACGCTCGGGACGATTCGCGACGCGTTCGTCGGCGCGGGGCGCGTGCAGGAGCAGGGCGACATCGTCTCGCAGTTGCAGATCCTGCGCTACCGCGCGTTCCTCGGCCGTCTGTGCGACAACCTCGACACGCTCGGCCAGGAGCACACCGGCGAAGACCTCAAGTGGGTGCAGGAAGAGTTGCTCCGCCAGATGGAGCGGCTCGTCGGGTTGCGCCGCAGCGAGTCCGAGCTGTCCCGCCGGCTCGGCGCGCGCGAGTAGCGTCGGCGTCGTCGTGAGTGCCGCGCCGTTCGCGCCGCCGCCGGGGCGCGACCGACTGAAGCGGTTGCGCGCGTTGAAGCACGCGCGCGGCCGAGCGAAGGCGGGGCGGTTTCTCGTCGAGGGGCGCCGCGCGATCGAGACCGCGCTCGACGCCGGCATCGCCCTCGAGGTGTTCGCCGATCCTTCCGCGTTGACCGCACGCGACCGCGCGCTCGTCGATCGGCTCGCCGACGCAGGCGCCCCCGTCGCTCCGCTCGGACCGGACGACCTCGCGGCGGTCGCCGACACGGTGACGCCCCAGGCGTTCGTCGCGACCGCGCCGATGCCGGTCGCGGATCTCGATGCCGTGCTCGCTGCGGCGGGGCGTGTCGTGCTCGTCGTCGACGCGGTGCGCGATCCCGGCAACCTCGGGTCGATCCTGCGTGCCGCCGACGCCTACGCGGTCGCGACCGTCGTCGTGCTCGCGGGCACCGTCGACGTCTACAATCCGAAGGTCGTCCGGGGCGCGATGGGCGCGCACTTCCACGTCGCGATCGCGTCGTCGATCGAGCCGGAAGCGGCGCACACCGCACTCGATAGCGCCGGTTTCGCGCCGTGGCTCGCGGTCGCCCATGGCGGCGAGACACCCGACGCGATCGATCGCACCGACCGCGTCGCGCTCGTGATCGGCGGCGAGGCCGACGGCGCCCTCGCGACGACCGGCGCCCGGGCCGCCCGCCGCGTGACCCTCCCGACCCCCGGCCGCGCCGAGAGCCTCAACGTCGCGGTCGCGACCGGCATCCTGCTCGACCGGCTCTGCGGTCGAGGCTGACCGAATCAGTCGATCATCGGGAGCTTCACGCCGTGCTGCTTGCCGAACGCGATCGCCTTGTCGATCCCGGCGTCGGCGTGGCGGGCGACGCCCATGCCGGGGTCGCAGGTGAACACGCGTTCGGCGCGGGCGGCCATCTCGTCGGTGCCGTCGAGGACGGTGACCTGGCCGGCGTGGATCGAATTGCCGATGCCGGTGCCGCCGCCGTGGTGCAGGCTCACCCAGGTCGCGCCGGCCGCGGTGTTCAGCAGCGCGTTCAGCAGCGGCCAGTCGGCGACCGCGTCGGTGCCGTCCGGCATCGCTTCGGTCTCGCGGTTGGGCGATGCGACCGACCCGCAGTCGAGGTGATCGCGGCCGACGACGATCGGTGCGGAGATCTCGCCCGAGCGCACCATGTCGTTGATGATCCGCGCGAAGCGGGCGCGGCCGCCGTAGCCGAGCCAGCAGATGCGCGCCGGCAGGCCCTGGAACGGGATCTTCTTCGCGGCGAGCTCGATCCACTGCGTCAGCAGCGTGTCGTCGGCGAACTCGCGGAGGATGACCTCGTCGGTCTTGTAGATGTCCTCGGGATCGCCGGAGAGCGCGACCCAGCGGAACGGGCCGCGACCCTCGCAGAACATCGGGCGCACGTAGGCGGGGACGAAGCCCGGGAAGCGGAACGCGTCGGCGACGCCGGCGTCTTGCGCCTGGCCGCGGATGTTGTTGCCGTAATCGAAGACGGTCGAGCCCCGGTCCATCAGCGCGAGCATGTGACGCACGTGCTCGGCCATCGACGCCATCGAGCGACGGACGTAGTCGTCGGGGTCGCGCTCGCGCAGTGCGAGTGCTTCCTCGAAGGCGATACCGTGCGGGACGTAGCCGCCGAGCGCGTCGTGTGCGCTCGTCTGGTCGGTCGTCATGTCGGGGATCACGTCGCGATCGAGCATCGCCCGGAGCAGGTCGACCTGGTTGCCGTGGTAGGCGATGCTCACGGCTTCCTTCGCATCGCGGGCCTCGACGGCGCGCCGGAGCACCGCGTCGAGGTCGTCGAAGTGCTCGTCGACGAAGCCCTCCGCGACGCGACGTTCGATCGTCGCGCGATTGACCTCGGCGCCGATGTAGGTGCAGCCCAGCAGCGTCGCCGCCATCGGTTGCGCACCGCTCATGCCGCCGAGCCCGCCGCTCGTGATCAGCCGGCCTCGCGGTTCACCGCCGAAGTGCTGACGCACCGCTTCGGCGAACGTCTCGTACGTGCCCTGGATGATTCCCTGGGCGCCGATGTAGATCCAACTCCCCGCGGTCATCTGGCCGAACATGATCAGCCCCTTGGCCTCGAGGTCGCGGAACACGTCCCAGTTCGCCCACCGCGGAACGAGGTTGGAGTTCGCGATCAGCACGCGCGGCGACGTCGTGTGGGTGCGGAACACCGCGACGGGCTTTCCCGACTGGATGATCAGCGTCTCGTCGGGTTCCAGCGCCACGAGCGCCTCGGAGATCCGCTCGAAGGCCTCCCAGCTTCGGGCCGCGCGGCCCGATCCCCCGTAGACGACGAGATTTTCCCAGTCCTCGGCGACGCGGGGATCGAGGTTGTTCCGGATCATCCGGTAGGCGGCCTCGATCTGCCAGTTCTTGCAGGTCAGCGTCGTGCCGGTCGGGGCCGAAACGGGGGCGGTGGGGCGCATCGGGGCTCTCCTCGCTGGGGCGCCGGGCGGCGCCTGGATCGGCGCAATTTATAGCAGGTCCCCGTTGCAGGCCTCTCGAAACGGGAGCACCCTTCAGGTCGGGGAATCGCCTACGTAGTTGCGCCCAGGCGCGTCGTCGCTATCATTGTGAGACGTTGCGGGCCGTGCGGGCACCCCGGCGGGAGGAGAGGTGCGCCATGCAGGGAATCATGCAGGGAATATTGGCTGCGGGGCTGATCGTCCTGCTCGCGGTCTCGATCTACGCGGTGCGGGCGTTGTTCCGCCGCGAGATCGAGAAGCTCGAATCGTTGACGGCGAAGACGTCGACATTGCGCGAATCGAGCGGCTCCGCGGCGATCGGACAGTGACGACCCGGAATCTGCGTCTACGATAGGGCGATGCCCGTCGTACGCGAATCGTGCGCGTCGTGCGGAGCCACGACCGCCGGTGCGTTGTGCCCGGCGTGCGGGCGCTTCACGCACGAAGCCCGTCCCCCCGAACCACCGCCGCCGCGTCCGCCGCGACGCTTCTCGGTCGTGCCGGTGACCGTCGCCGTCGCGCTCGTCGCGTTCGGTTGGTTGCGCACCGGGTCGGCCGCCCCCCGCGCGTGGGAGCACATGCCGCGGTTCGAGTCGCGCCCCGTCGGCGATGCCGTCGAACTCGCGGGCCTCGCGCGCAACCGCGAGGCGCGCATCCGGCTCCGCATCAAGGCGGACCACCTCCGCGTCGTGTGGGCGGACGGAACGAACGAAGCCCTGGACGATCAGGTCGTGCACGCGACGATCGTGCTCTCGCGCGGCGCCGATGGTCGCTACGTCATACGGTCGGTCGGTGACGTGGCCGGCCGCGGCTTTCTCGCCGACGTGGTCGAACTCGCCCTCGCACGCGTCCCCGGCGAACTCCGACTGACGTCCCCGGCTGCCCGCGTGTTCGATCGCGCGCTCGGGGCGACGATCCGCCACGGTGAGGCCAACGGCGTCGAGGTCGACGACCGCACCGAACGACTGACCTTCGGTGGCCGCGGTCGCGGTTGGGCCGGCTATCGCGTCGTGTCGATCGGCCGGCGTCTCGCGCGGATCGACCTGCTCGGCGGCGGGCGATTCGAGGTCGACCCGAAGCGTCTTCCGATGGCCGTTCGGCTCCTGACCGGCCGGCTCGGCGCGATCTCGACGATCGAGTGCAACGCGCGCAGTCAGGTCCGACTCGGGATCAACGGCGGCCGCGCCGGGCTGCCGGCCGCGTTCGACGGCGAGGTCGAGTTCCGCGCGGAAGGGCGCAAGGGACGGCGCACGTTCCGCGCGTCGGGCATGCTCCTCGTGCGCACGCTCGACTGGGTCCGCGCCCGCAAGCGCCAGCAGCTGTAGCGCGTCGGCCGCGTCCCCGCGCCGCGAATTTGTAACCCGCGCCCGACGTCGGTCGTAGACGAACGGTCACCGGACTCGTCCGGGGGGATGGCCGCGCCGCCGCAGGCCGGGATCGTATCGGGAGGTTGCGATGGTTCGGAACGGCAGCCGGATCGCGTCGGTCGTCGTACTGTCCGCGTGCATGGGGCTCGCCTCCATCGCCGCGTCGATCGCCGCGCAGGACACCCCGCGGGGCCCGGACCCTGCGGAGGACGACTACTTCTTCGCCCGCGGGCTCGACGCGAAAGGGCACGTCGACCTCGCGATCGCCGAGTATCGCAAGTTCCTGAAGCGACACGGGTCGCACCGCCGCGCCGCCGAGGTCCACTACCTGCTCGGCACCGCGTGCCACAACGCACGGGACTTCGCCGGCGGTGCCGACGTGCTTCGCACGCTGCGCGACCGTTACCCCCGCCACCCGTTCTTCGCCGAAGCGATGTTCCGGCTCGGCGGGTGCGAGCTGGAACTCGGGCACTTCCGCAAGGCCGCAGCGGCGTATGCGGCCGCGGCCGACCACGGCGGCAAGGACGGCTATCTCGCCGCCGAGTCGCGCTACTGGCAGGCCGAGTCGCTGTTTCGTGCGAAGGACTGGGCGGCGACCGCTCGCGCGCTCGACGGGTTCGCGGCGCGGCATCCGAAGAGCGACAAGACCGGCGACGCGCTCGGCTTGCTCGTGTGGGCGAACTACCACGCCGGGGCGTTCGCCGACGTCGTCGTCGCGGCGGATGCCGTGCTCGCGCGGCGCCCCGGACGCGAGCACGCGGGCGAGGCGCTCTACCTGAAGGGAGAGGCTCTGCTCGCCCTCGATCGCCCGGCCGACGCCGCGAAGGCGTTCGCCGCCTCGCTCGCCGCGGCGCCGGACGGGCGTCACGCCGCGAACGCGCTCGACGCGCTCGCCGCGGCGCACGACCGTGCCGGTTCGTATGCCGCAGCGGTCGCCGCCTACGATCGGTGCGCCGCGCGAGGCGACGACACGGCCTCGCGTCGCGCGCGACTGATGGCGGCGACGGCCGCGTATCGCGCCGGCGACGATGCCGGCGTTCGCCGTCGCGTCGCCCCGCTGATGAAGCACCCGGCGCCGCTCGGCGCGGAGGCCGCCTATCTCGACAGCCTCGCCGCGGCACGCCTCGGGGATACGGCCGCCGCGCTGGCCGCGACGAAGGCGGGGCTGGCGAAGTCACCGGCGCCGGCGCTTCGCGGAAAACTGCTCGTCCACGCCGGGGGCCTGTTGCACGCGACCGGAAAGCCCGCCGAGGCGGCCGCCGCGTACGACGCCGCGGTCGCGACCGCCGCGCTCGGCGACCTCGACGACGACGCGCGCTACGGCGCCGGCCTCGGCTACCACGTCGCCGGGCGATTTCCGATCGCGGAGAAGCGCCTCCGTGAACTGCTCGCGCGCCATCCGACGAGCGATCTCGTCGACGAGGCGCGCTTCACGCTCGCGGAGAACGCCTACCGTGCCGGCGACCTGCGCACGGCGCGGGCGCGGTTCACCGACTACTTGCAGCGCGCGGATCCGAAGCGCGTGCGCACCGCGGACGCCTCGTACAAACTCGGGCACGCGGCACTCGCCGCGAAGGACCTGCCGGCCGCGATCGCCGCGTTCGAGCGCCACGGTAGGGTCGCGAAGGACGACGATCCGCTCGTCGCCGAGGTGCGCTTTTTGCTCGGCACGGCTTACCGGGACCACGGCGACCCCGCGCGCGCGAAGGCCGCGTTCGAGGCGTGCGTCCAGACCCCGTCGGCCGGCGACTTCGCGGCGCGCGCCTTGCTCGAACTCGGTAACGCGGCGGCCGCCCGCGGCGACCGCGACGGGGCGCTCGGCTACTTCGATCGTCTCGACCGCGGGCACCCGAAGAGCGACGCGTGGGCGTCCGGCCGTCACGGCGCGGCGCGGGTTCTGATCGACGCCGGTCGACACGAGGACGCCGAGAAGCGGATTCGCGCTGCGCTCGCGCGCGGGCCGCGTCCGGCGGTCGCGGCACGGTTGCGCTTCACGCTCGCGCAAGTGCTCCTCGCGCTCGGGCGACACGACGACGCGATCGCCGAGGGCGAGGCGGTCGGAGCGATCGAGGGCGGCCCGCTGCACGCCGACGCACTCGAGATCGTCGGCCACGCCGCGCTCGAGAAGGGCGACGCGACGCGTGCGCTCGCCGCCTACGATCGGTTCCTCGCCGAGTATCCGAAGCACGAACTCGCCGCCTACGTCGCGTTGAGTCGCGGGCTCGCCCTCGACCGTCTCGAACGACACGCCGACGCCGTCGCCGCGTTCGACGAGACGCTTCGCCGCTACCCGCGATTCGATCGCCGGGACATGCTGCTCTACTACCGCGCGCTCGCGAACGGCGCGCGCGGCGAGTCCGGCGTGATGGTCGTCGACTTGACGAAGCTCGTTCGCGATCACCCGAAGAGCGCGCTCGTCGCCGAGGCCGAACTCCGCCTCGGTGAGGCCGCCTATGCGGCCGGACGCTACGCCGATGCGATCACCGCGTACGATGCCGTGCTCGCTCGCGACGGCGTCGATCCGACGCTGCGTGCGACCGCGCTCTACAAGGCGGGTTGGGCGCACGCGAAGTCGGGCGACGGCGCGCGCGCGGCGGCGCGGTTCGACACCCTCGCCGAGCACCACCCGTCGAGTCCGCTGCGCGGCGAGTCGTGGTTCCACAGCGCGGCGAGCCGCCAACCGAAGGACCCGAAGGGGGCGCTCGAGCGCTACCGTCGACTCGTGCGCGAGATCCCGTCGCACGAACTGGCGGCGGCCGCGAAACTCGGCGCCGGCGAGTGCGCGATCGCGCTCGGCGACTGGCCCGGTGCGCTCGAGTGGTTCACCGATGCGCGGCGGACCACGCTCGCGCCCGCCGAGCGGATGCGCGCGCTGTTCGGCATCGGCGTCGCGAACCAGGGGCTCGAACGCTACGAGGCCGCGGTGCAGTCGCTGACGACGGTCGCGACGACCGACGGCGGCGACCGTGCCGCGGAGAGCCGCTACCGGATCGGGCGATGCCGCGCGGCGCAGGGCCGCGTCGAGGACGCGCTCGGCGACTACCTCAAGGTCTCGATGCTCCACGGCTCGTCGCGCGCGTGGGCCTCGCGCGCCCTGCTCGAAGCGGCGCGCGCCTACGCCGCGTCCGGCCGCAATCCGCAGGCGAAGCGTCTGTGTGCGGAACTCGTGCAGCGTTATCCGGACGCCGCGTGCGCCGCCGATGCGCGAGCGTTGCTCGCGCGATTGACCCCGGCCGACGACAAGCCGTCCGATCGTGCCCCGCAACCCGGAGGACGCCAGTGAGCCCGATCCTACGAACCACCCGAGCGCGCCCGTGGGGGCCCGCGATCCGCGTCGCCGTCGTCGGGGTCGCGTTCGTCGTCGGCATGATCGCGCTCGGCGGCGATGCGCACGGCGCGGAGGCGGGCACACCCGCCGCCGACCCCGTGAGTCTGCAGGAGTTGATCAAGCGCGGCGGCCCGTTGATGTGGCCGCTCGGCTTGTGCTCGATCGTCGCGTTCGCGTTCGCGGTCGAGCGCTTCCTGAACCTGCGACCGTCGAAGGTCGTGCCGCGTCACGTCGTCGAACGAGTCGACGCCGTCGCGAGCGGGGCCGACGCCGCGGCGGCCGCCACCGCGCTCGCCGACGACGACAGCGCGGCGGCGCGAATCGTCGTCGCAGGGCTCCGCCAGTCGGCCGCCGGCCCCGACGGGATCGAACGCGCGATGGGCGAAGTCGGGCGTCGCGAGGTCAGCAAGCTCCGCGACAACATCATGCCGCTGAACCTCGTCGCGAACATCGCACCGCTGATCGGCCTGCTCGGCACCGTGTTCGGGATGATCCACGCGTTCAAGGTCGTCGCGGCCGCGGGCACCGGAAAGCCCGACCTGCTCGCGACGGGGATCTACCAGGCGCTGATCACGACCGCGGCGGGCTTGTCGGTCGCGATTCCCTCGCTCGCCCTCTACTACTGGTTCAACAGTCGCGTCGTGCGCAACGTTCGTCGAATCGACGAACTCGGCGCGCGCGTCGTCGATCGGTTCCGCGCGGCGGAGCCGGTCGCGTGATCCTCGACCTCGAGGGCCTCGAGGACACGTCGGGTCCGAACCTGACGCCGATGATCGACGTCGTGTTCCTGCTGATCATCTTCTTCATGGTCGCGACGACGTTCGTCGACGAGGAGAAGGAACTCGACGTGAACCTGCCCGAGGCGGCGGCCGCAAACGCGTCGTCGGCGCCGGCCGAAGAACTCGTGATCAACGTCCTCGCCGACGGGAGCGTCCGCTTCGACCGACGCGTCGTGAGCGATCGCGCGCTGGCGCGGATCCTGCGCGACGCCCGCGCGCGCAATCCGGAGCAGACCGCGGTCATCCGCGGCGACCGCGGCGTGCGCTACGAACACGTCGTTCGCGTGCTCGGACTGTGCACCGACGCCGACGTCGCCGCCCAGATCGCCGTGGCCGAGGAGGCCGGGGGATGAGGCGCGGCGGCCGCGACCGCGCGCTCGTCGTCGCGATCGCGATCACCGCGATCGTCGGCGCCGTCGTCGAGTTGACCGGGCTCGGCCGGCGCGGCGGCGACGCGTGGTTCACCGACGGCGCGCGGCACGTCGACGCGCCGCCCGAGGAACGCTTCGTCGCGTGGTCCCCGCCCGAGCCGGCGTTCGATCGACCGTCGTCCGGCGACACCGAGTCGGGGGTCGCGGTCACGGCCGACGGGCGGACGGTCGTCTGGGCCCTCGGCACGCCGGGGGAGAACGTCGACCTGTGGCTCGCCGAACGCGGCCCCGACGGGCAGTGGTCGGCACGGCGGCTGGACGAGGTGTCGAGCGATCGGGACGACGTCGCGCCGTGCCTGAGCCCCGACGGCGCCACCCTCGTGTTCGCGAGCGATCGGCCGGGCGGGCACGGTGGCTTCGACCTGTGGGTCGCGCAGCGGCGGGGCGCACGGTTCCTGCCGGCGCGTAACGCCGGCGCGGTCGTGAACTCGACGGCCGACGACGTCGACCCGTGCGTCGCGCCGACCGGTGCGCTGGTGTTCGCGTCGCGCCGGAGCGGTCGATACGACCTGCTCGTCGCGCAGCGGGGCGCGGATGGCTGGCACGCGCCCGCTACGATCGACGGCGTCAACACCGCCGCGGACGAGCGCGCCCCGGCGCTTTCGCCCGACGGCCGCACGCTCTGGTTCGCGTCGAATCGCGCGGGCGGTGCCGGTGGGTTCGACATCTACAAGACGGTGCAACTCCACGACGCGTGGTTGCCGGCCGCGCCGCTCGCCGCGCTCAACACTGCCGCCGACGAGTCCGATCCGTCGCCGACCGATGCCGGCTTCACGCTGTGGTTCGCGCGCGACGGTGCGTTGCTCCGCGCGCAATCGCGTGAGCTGTTCCGCTGGTCGACGCCGCAGCGGTCCGGCCTGTCGCGCGTCGGATCGTTGATCGTCGTGTTGCTGATCCTGTTGATGGTCTTCTACCTCGCCCGACGGTGGGCGGAGATGGGCATCCTCGGGCGCAGCGTCGTCGCGTCGTTGATCGCGCACCTGATCCTGTTCCTCTACCTCAGCGAGGTGATGGTCGCCGGCGGGATCGACGTGCCGAACGGCGAGCGTCGCTATCGCGTCACGATGGCGCGCGCGGCGCCGGCATCGCGTGCGGCCGAACAGGCGAGGGGCGATGCCCCGGCCGTCGTCTCGCGGGCGACGGAGCCCGTGGTCGTGCGCGACGCGGCGTCGCTCCGCGCGGCCCGCCCGGACGCCCGTGCGCTGTCGCGCGCGGACCGCCGCTCGCCCGCGGCGCCGTCGTCGACCCCGTCGATGCGCGACGCGACTCGGCCGGCCCCGACGGCTGCGCAAGCGGCGACGCGGGTTCCCGACGCACCGACGCGACGGGCGCGCCCAGCCGTCGTCGACGCCGCGCGCAGCGCAACGGCGGTCGCACCCGGACGCCGTGCGCCGACCCGCCCGGCGCGGCGCGACGGCCCGCCGGAGTCGACGACGATCGTCGCGCGAAAGGCCTCGGTCGCGGCACCGCGTTCGACGGCGGTGCCGGCGCTCGACGCGCCGCCGCGCACGCCGGGCGCGCGCCGTGCGCCGACCGCCTCGGCGACCCGACTCGCGCGGCCGGTCGAGCCGACGCGCGTCGCGCGTGCCGCGCTGCCCGGGCGCTCGACGCCGAACGCGACCTCGGTGCCGATCGCGCGCCGCGACGTCGAATCGCGACCGTCGCGCGCCGTCCCGGAGGCAACGCCGCGCCCGGCGATCGCCGCCGCGTCCCGCACTAGAGCGGCGCCGTCGCCCATCGCGTCGCCTGCACGCCTCGCCGGGCCGGTCGCGTCGCCGCGACCGATCGCGACCCGCGGAGCGACCCCCGCCGGGAGCGCCGTCGCGCTGGCGACCCCGAAGGCCCCGTCGCGCAGCCCGGTGCACGGTTCGGCCCCGTCCGACGCGGCGCGCGCGCCGACCGCGACGACGGTGGCGCGTCAGCCGATCGATCTTCCCGCGCGACGCCAGGCGGATCCCGCGAGGACGGTCGTCGCCGCGACGCCCGGCGCGCGGCCTGCCGCGACGCGGTTGCCGCCGCCGTCGGCCGTGCGGTCGCGCAGCCCGGCCCGCGAGCGGAGCGGCGCGTCGCCACGCCCGACCGTCGCGCTCGCGGTCCCTGCGCGGCCGAACGAGCCGGCCCCGCGTGCCGAACCGACACCTTCGGCGACCGCGGTCGTCGAGGCCACGCCCACGTCCGTCACACCGCGCCCGCGGCTTCCGGATCGGGCACGGGCGACACCGAGCACGCCTCGCGCCGTGCCACGCGTCGCACGCGCGGTCCCCCCGCGTGCGGCGCCCACGCGGCTGCCCGTCGTCGCGAATCGCTCCCCGTCACGCCGGCCGATGCGCGCGGTCCCCGGCACGCCGTCGTCGACGGTCGTCGTGCGACGTCCGGAGCTCTCCACGCGTGCACACACGCGCGTCGTCGAGCCGACCCGCTCGGCACCGGCCGTGCGCGCCGTGCCGATCGCCCGCCGTTCGCCTCCGCCGCCCGAGCGCTCGCGACCGGCGCCGCCGCCCGCCCACCGCGTCGACGCCGTGTCGCTCGCGCGTGCGCATGCAGCGGCGCCTCGGCTCGTCACCGAACGCCGCCAACAGCGGGCGGCCGTCGCACGCGCGACCGGCCTCTTCGACCGCCGTGCAGGCGATGCGAAGCTCCGCGCGCTGCGCGACTACGGGGGCACGGAGGCGAGCGAGGCCGCGGTGCGCAACGGCCTCGCCTATCTCGCGCGGATCCAGCACGACACCGGCGCGTGGGGCGACCCCGACTACCGGCATCGCAAGTACGGCTACGTCGACGTCGGCAAGACCGCGCTGTGCGCGCTCGCGTTCCTCGGCTCGGGACACACGCCGCAGTCGAAGACCCGCTACTCGGATGTGACGACCCGCGCGATTCGCTTCTTGCTGTCGCAGCAGAACGCGCGCGGGCACATCGGACGCGGCGCGTCCTACGGTCACGGCATCGCGACCTACGCGCTCGCCGAGGCCTACGCGATGACGCGCGATCCGTCGCTGCGCGCCCCGCTGATGCGGGCGGTCGGCCGCATCCTCGACGCGCAGAACCTCGACCGCGGACGACTCGAGACCTACGGCGGCTGGGGCTACTTCTACGCGGGCGATCGGGTATGGGACGACTGGCCGCGTGCATCGGTCACCGCGTGGCAGGTGATGGCGCTCAAGAGTGCTCGCCTCGGCGGGATCGCGGTGCCGGACGAGGCGTTGGCCGCCGCGCGCGCCTACCTGCGCAACGCCTACGACCGCGAGGCGGGTTCGTTTCGCTACAGCCACGACCCCGACCGGTTGCGGTCGGCGTTTCGCACGCTGCCGGGCTCCACGCCGGCGTCGATGTTCGCACTGTTGATCCTCGGGGAGGATCCCGGCACGGAGCGGATCCGTCAGGGCACGCGCTACGTGATGGATCGCATCCCGACCACCTATCAACGCACCGGCGACCGCGCGTTCGTGCTGCAGGCGAAGGGAAACCTCTACTTCTGGTATTACGCGACCCTCGCGCTCTTCACGACCCAGGGCGATGCGTGGACGACGTGGAACGCCCACCTCCGCGATCTGCTCGTCGGTGCGCAGTGTCCGGACGGCAGTTGGCTGCCGATCAGCCCGTATGCCCGCTACGCGAACGACAATCGCCGCGACCGCAGCTACACGACCGCGCTGTGCGTGCTGATGCTCGAGGTCTACTACCGCTACGTGACGCCGCTGCTGACGCACCGCCCGGTGCCGGCGGCCCCGGCGCTCCCGGACGAGATCCGGTCGCCGGCGATGGCGGGCCACTTCGAGGTGCGTGCGCTCGACGACGGTGGCGCGGCCGCACGCGCCGGCGTGCGCGTCGGCGACCGTCTGCATCGATATGCCGGACGCGTGGTCACCGACTTCGACACGCTGCGCACGTGGATCCGCCGGCACGCGAACGATGCAACGGTCGCGCTCGAGGTCGTGCGGGACGGCGTCGTCGTGACACTGACGGTCGACGGCGGTCCGCTCGGCGTGCGCATTCGCGCGCCGTGAGCCGCTACAGCGAGTCGGTCTCGACGCGAACGACGTTCGAGACCGTCGCGATCCCGGACGACGCAGCCGGGTCGATCGTCACGAACGCGACGTGCACGACCGTGCCGCGCAGCAGTGGGTGATCGGGCACGCGGACTTGCACGAGCGTCTTGCCCGCTGCACCGATCGTCCCGCGAAACGCCGTGACGGGCGTGTACGGGCCGAACGTCGCGAAGAACAGCGCGTCCGGCTGCAGGGCGATCGTTCGACGGTCGATGTGGATCGGGCGCAGGGGGTCGGCGGTGTAGCTCGCCCCGAGGAAGAACGGCCGACCGACGTCGGCAGCGGCGTGGAGCAGCAACCGCAGGTCGCGTGCGGCGGCGCCCGCGCGGACGTGCACGAGGAATCCGTTGAACTCGTCGGCGCCGATGTCGGCGTCGCCGGTGCGACGCGGTTCGGCGTCGATGTCGACCGCGGGCACGCCGGTGCGCTCGAACGTGCCGCGGTCGATCAACGGAGAGTTCGGTGCGAGGTGCAGGTCGCCGGTCTTCGGGTCGACGTGGCGCGGGTCGACGCCCATCATCCCGTTGATGCCGTAGATCGGGCCGTAGGGCACGCCGATCGCGGTTCGGATGTTGGAATGGTGGATCTCGACGATCGACACGCCCTGCAGATCCGCGGCGCTGCTCGCCCACACGGTCGAGTTGCCGATGTCCGGATCCGACCGCCCGTTGAATGCCGTGTCGTCGAGGCTGACGATGCCGGTGACGTTGCCCCAGAACGTCTCGTGGCGCACGTGCGGTTCGATGATCGCGCCGAGCACCGATGAGAGCAGGAGCCCCTGCCCGTTGCGCCAGTAGGTGTTGTCGTGGAGGCGGGGACGCAGTGTGATCGCACCGACGCCGCCGAGCATCGCGCCGATCTGGTTGTTGTCGAATCGGTTGTAGGCGACGACGAGTTGGAGCGCGTTCGCCGCGTTGACACCGTAGCGGTTGCCGAGGAATCGGTTCTGTTCGACGACGGTGTCGTCGGGCGACGCGAGGATCCGCCCGACGCTCACGCCGGTGTCGTTCGCGTCGAATCGGCACGCGCGAATCGTCGCCGCCGCGTTCGTGAGCGTGACGCCGATCTGGTTCGACCAGAAGCGGCACGTCTCGACGACGGTGCGCGGGATCCGTTGCATGCCGTCGATCTCGATCGCGGAACGCGAGTTCGTGAGCGTGCAGTTCGTGATGCGTGCGGGCGGCACGAGCGACGCGACCGTCGTCGCGCGCAGGCAACGGAAGATCGGTTGGCCATTGTTGCGCGGCTGCGATGACGACGCGGTCCGCAGACCGGAGAACGTCGTCACGTCGATCCCGGCGCCTCGGATCGTGACGCCGGGAGGCACGAGCACCGGAAACGGTTCCGCCGCGTCGGCGTGCCAGACGCCGGCGCCGACGTGGATCACGTGCCGGATCGCGGCACTCGGCTGCGGCGCGGTGCGCAGCGCGTGGCCGATCGTGCGCCAGGGTTTGGCCGCGCTGCCGTCGCCCGTGCCGTCGTCGCCGTTGAGGCTCACCCAGTAGTCGCCGGCCGTTGCGGTGGCGGCGATCCAGGCGATCAGCGCGATCGCGATCGCGGCAGAGCGGCGGTTTGTCATCGGGCTTCCTCCCTGTGCGTCGTCGAACTCATCGTCCGGGGTCGGCGCGTCGCTGAAGTCCCGGCGGCGCAGTGGGGTAGGTCGGGTCGGGGCAGCCGCTTGCGCGCGTGCCGATCGACGGTAGGCTCATGACCGGAGAGGGGCGCGACGCGCGGTGCGAATCGGTGTGGATTACCGGTCGGTGTTGACGACCGGGGCGGGAATCGCCCGGTATACGCGCGGTCTGTGCGACGGGCTCGCGCACGCGCTCGCGCCGCCCGACGAGCTTCGTCTCTACGGCTACCTCGCCCGGTCGGTCGCGCCGCGCTGGCCGACGGGCCCGGCGGTGGTGCCGCGGACCGGTCGGGTGCCGGCGCGTGCGGTCGGGTGGCTCGGGCGGCTGGGCTACGGCATCGAAGCGCACTTCGGCGACGTCGACCTGTTTCACTTCACCGACTTCGCGCTGCTGCCGCTGCGCCGGACCCCGTGGGTGTTCACGTTGCACGACGTGAGCTTTCTCGTCGAGCCGTCGTGGCACGAGCCGCGGGCGGTCGCGGCGCTCGAGCGCGTCGTCGCGCGGTTGGTGCCGGATGCCCGCGCGATCTTCGTGCACTCCGCGCACACGCGAACCGAGGTGTGCCGGTTGCTCGGCGTCGATCCGGCGCGCGTCGTCGTCGTACCGCCGGGCGTGAGTGACGCGTTTCGGCGGCCGCCGTCCGCGGCGGATCGCGAGCGGGTCGCGCGCTCTCTCGATCTGCCGTCGCGCTACCTGCTCGCCCTCGGCACGCTCGAGCCGCGCAAGAACGTCGCCCGTGTGGTCGCGGCGTTCGAGCGGATCGCCGCGACCGACCCGTCGCTCGGGCTCGTCGTCGCCGGCGCGCGCGGCTGGCTCGACGCGCCGATCCTCGCGGCGATCGACGGCTCGCCGCAGCGCGCCCGCATTCGGCGCGTCGGTGCCGTGCCCGAGCCGGACCTGCCTGCGTTGATCGCCGGTGCGTCTGCCGTCGCCTACGTGTCGCTCTACGAGGGGTTCGGCTTGCCGGCGCTCGAGGCGCTCGCGCTCGGCGTGCCGGCGGTCGTGTCGTCGACGTCGTCGTTGCCCGAGGTCGTCGGCGATGCGGCCCTGTGCGTCGACCCGGGCGACACCGACGCGATCGCCGAGGCGCTGCTCACGGTGCTCGGGGACGCGACGACGGCGGCGCGATTGCGTACCGCGGGGCCGGCGCGCGCCGCGTCGTTCACGTGGGAACGGACCGCGCGGGCGACGCTCGACGGCTATCGCCGCGCGCTGGAGTCGGCGCGATGACGCTGCGCGTCGCGGTCGATGCGTTGCCGCTCGTCGAGGCGCGGCCGACCGGAGTCGCGCGAGCGACGTTCGCGCTCGTCGGTGCGCTGGCGAAGCGATCCGACGTCGCGGTGACCGCGTTCGCGCCCGGGCCGCTCGCCCGCACCCCGGCCGGCGTGGCGGTCGAACGCGTGGACGGGCGCCCGTATCGGCGTGGGTTGGCGGCGCGACTCCGAGAGCGCCGCGACGCCGACGTCTGCTGGTCGCCGTTCATCGCGGTGCCGCTCGGGGCGGGGATCCCGGTCGTCGCGACGCTCCACGAGGTGCCGCGTGCCCGCGACTGCTCGTCCGAAGGCATCGCCCGCACGATGCGACACGCGGCGTGGTGGGCGGTGACGCGGCGTGTCGCCGCCGGTGCGATCGCCGTATCCGAGCACACCGCCGGGGTCGCACGGTCGCGCGGCTTTCGACGCCCGCTCGTCGTCGCACCGCACGGGGCACCGGCCGTCGACCCGGTCATCGATCGGCCGCCGGGTGGGGCGGTCGTCGCGATCGGCACCGTGCGCGCGAAGAAGGGGGTGGCGCTCGCGGTCGCCGCGTATGAGCGCCTGCGCACGCGGCCGACGGGCGCGCCCCGGTTCGTCTGGATCGGCGACGGCAGCCCGCCGACGCACACCGGCGGCATCGACTTCGTCGGCTGGGTCGACGACGACGCCGTGCGCGCGCACCTCGCCGCCGCGTCGTGTCTCGTCGTCCCGTCGGTCACCGAGGGATTCGGGCTGCCGGCGCTCGAGGCGCTGGCGGCGGGTTGCCCGGTCGTCGTGCACGATGCCGGCGCGTTGCCCGAGGTCGTCGGCGATTGCGGCGTGCGCGTGTCGTCGCGTCGCGCGACCGATTGGGCCGACGCGATCGCCACGGTCCTGGACGACCCTGCGGGTGCGCGCGATCGTGCGGCGCGGGGCGTCGAACGGGCCCGACGCTTCACGTGGGGCGATGCGGCCTCACGGGTGGCCGCATTCCTGCACGACGTCGCCGCGGGCGGGTAGCCTACTGCTCGGTCGCGATGTCCTCGTCGTCGAACGGCTGTTCGATCGGAACCGACTCGGGGAACACCCAGTCGACGATGCGGCCCGCGAACAGGGCGACGACGACGACGAGCACGACGAGTCCGCCGTAGATCGCGACCTGGAAGACGCCGGAGCGCTGGTCGAGGTCGGTCTGCAGGAGGGTCTTGTCCTTCGGCCCGCGCGCGTGCTCGCTGTACTGCAGCACCTTCGACTTCTGCTTGACCGAGATGCCCCCGACCGGTGCGGCGCCCTGTCCGGTCGGCGGCCGGGTCGTCACCGGCGGCGGGGCGTGGCTCGCGGGCGCGGCCGGGGGCACCGGCGGCGCGGCGGCGGGGGTCGCGGGGCTCGGGGTTGCGGTCCGTGGGGCGGCGGGTGCGTCGGCCCGCACGCGCAGCACGCAGTTGCCGATCCGGAGTTCGTCGCCGTCGCCGAGCGCGCCGCTTTCGATCGCCGCGCCGTTGATCTGCGTCCCGTTGGCGCTTCCGAGGTCGCGCACGAGCAGCTTGTCGCCCTGAACCGCGATCCGCGCGTGTTGGCGTGAGACGCTCGGGTCCGGCAGCGGCACGTCGGCCGACTTCAGGCGACCGATCGTCGCGCGCTCGGTCACACGGATCTCGCGGCCGGCGCCGGGCCCTTCCTCGACGGTGATCGTGAACATGCAACCACGATACGCAGCCGGTCACGTCGGCGCAACGGCCCTGCTACAATGCCGGCGTATGACCGCCGCTCAACTCCCGCGCACCGACGCCGCCCCGGTGCTCGTCGCCCGTTCGCTCGCGAAGCGCTACCGTGACGTGACGGCCCTCGACGGCTTCGACCTGTCGCTCGTGCCGGGCGAGCGGGTCGGGATCATCGGGCCGAACGGTTCGGGCAAGACCACCGCGTTGCGGTTGCTCCTCGGACTGGAGCGACCCGATGCCGGCTCGGTCGAGGTGTTCGGGCTCGCGCCCGAGGCGCGCGCGGCCCGCGCACGCATCGGCTACCTGCCGGAGGAGAGCGCGCTCTTTCCGTTTCTGAGCGCGCGCGAGACGCTCGAGACCGCGGGGCAACTCCACGGATTCGGCCGGGCCGACCGGCGTCGGCGCGCCGACGAATTGCTGGAGCGGCTCGGCCTCGCCGCGGTCGCGCGGCGTCGCGTGTCGACGTTCTCCAAGGGGATGGCGCGACGACTCGCATTCGGGCGCGCGATCGTCCATCGACCGGCGTTTCTCGTGCTCGACGAGCCGTCGTCCGGTCTCGACCCGGAGGCGGTCGACATCCTCGCGGGGCTGGCACGCGACGCGAGTGCCGACGGCACGGCCGTCCTGTTCTCGACCCATCGGCTGCACGACGCGCCGGACGAGGGCGACCGGTTCGTCGTGATGGCGCGGGGTCGCGTCGTTCGCACCGGGACGCTCGACGCGGTGCTCGCCGCCGACGGATGCGCGTCGCTCGACGACTTGTTCCGGGTGCTGGTCACGAGGGGCGCGGGGTAGGTGGTCGCGTCGTTTTCCGCCGGCTTCGGGGTGACGACGCGTTGGATCGCGCGCGGGATCGGCCGCGGGTGGGCAGTCGTCGCCGTGCTCGTCGTGATCGTGTGGCTCGCGGGGCGGGGGGCGCGCGCGCCCGTCGGCCTGTGGCTCGACGCGATCGACGCGCTCAGCGGCGCGCTGGCGGTCGCGGTCGGCGCGTGGGGGGCTCGGGTGCTGACCCGCGAGCGCGGCGCCGGGCCGTTGGCGGCGGCCGGCGTCGCACCCGGCGGCTGGTTCGCCGGGCAGGCGGTCGCGACCGCGCTCGTCCTCGGGCTCGCGTGTGGCGCGCTCGGCGTGGTCGGGGCGATCGTCCACGGAGGCGGTTTTCAGCAGGTGCTCGCCGAGCCGTCGCTCGGATTCGAAGGGCGGTCGGCCGTCGTGCGGGGCGAGCGGTGGGCGGTGGGGCGCGACGGAGCGCTGTGCTGGCGGATCGAGCCGGTCGACGGGGCGGCGACGTTCGCGACCCGGTTGCGCGTCTCGTTCATGCGCGTTCCGGGATCGATCCTCGTGCCGTTGGACGTGCGGGTCGGCGCGGTGTCGTCGACGCACCAGGTGAGCCCGGGCGGCGCGATCGAAGTCGCCGTGTCGCCGTCGTCGCAGCCTCGCGACGTGACCGTGCGGGCGGGACGCAACGACGTCATCCTGCGCCCCGAGCCGCATGCGACGCACGTCGTTCGTGACGCGGCGCAGGTCGGCGCGAGCGTCTGGTGGCGCCCCGCATTCGTCGCGTGGATCCGCGCGATGTGGCTCGCCGTCGTCGCGCAGGCACTCGCCCTCGTCGTGATCCCGCCGATCGCGGTCCTGGGTGCGCTGTCGGCGTGGCTCGTCGGGACGGTCGCCCCGTTCCTCGCCGACTACGCCGAGCATGCCGGCAATCCGTCGATCTTCAGTGTGCGCGCCGGGGACTCGGCCACCGGTGCCACGGTCGCGGTGTGGTTGTCGAACGCGACGGCGTGGATGCCGAACCTGCGCGGCGGCCGGGTCGCCGATGCGCTGGCCGGCGGCTGGGCGCCGCCGATCGCCGCCGTCGTGCGGGACGTCGGCACGGCCGCGGTCGCGTCGATCGTCGTGCTCGTGGCGGCCGCGTTTGCCGCGATGCGGCTCTGGCGGCGAGAGGCGGGGCGGATTCCGGGACGGGGCGCGGCACGATGAAGCGGATCGCGGTCGGCATCGCCGCCTTCGTACTCGTCTCCGGCGCGCTCGGATGGCTCGAAGCGCGTGCGCGTGCCGCGACCCCCAGGCCGCCGTCGATCGAGGTCGTCTATCGCGCACTGTTCGGCGGGCTCCGCGCGCCGGTGGCCGCGGTGCGGTGGCTCGAGGCCGACCTGGACTTCCGCAAGGGCCTCTACCGCGAGGCGGCCCGCGACCTCCGCGCGGTGGCCCGAATCACGCCGCGCGCGACGAATCGCGTCGGCAACAGCGTGTGGGACTACGGGGCCTGGCACCTCGCGTTCAACGTCTCGAAGATGGCACCCGACGAGCCGACCCGCTGCCGCTACATCGTCGACGGCTACCGCTTCGGGCGCGACGGCCTCGCGGTCCTGCCGGACAACGCCCCGCTGCACGACATCTGCGCCGCGATCGCCGCCAAGGCCGTCGCATGCCGGGACGCGTTCGAGAGCGCCTTCGGTCGGGCGCCGGAGGAGGCGGCCTGGGGGCACTTCCTGGCCTTGCAGTCGGTTTTTCGCGACGACGTCGGCCCGCGGATCCGCTGGTCGTTCGGCCTCTCGGTTCGCGGCGAAATCTGGGGCCAGCGCCTCCTCCTGACCGACCGTCCGAAAGAAGCGCAAAATGTCTTTTTGACGGTGGTTGAGTCCCTTGACCTCACGCGGAGATTGGCTGAAGAGGGGAGCACTCCGCCGGGCGGGACCTTGTTCGCATTGATTCGCGAGCGCGAATCGGCCGAGAAGTGGAGCGACGTCGCTCGTTTCGTGGCGAGCGGCGATCGAGGAGCCGCGATCCGGCGCCTGCGCGACCTGCGGGCTGCTCAGCCGGCGGACGCGATCGAGTGGATCGAGCGGATCGACGAGGTGCTCCGGCATCTCCAACGCCGCTGAGCCGCCCGCCGCGACCGCCGTCCACACGTTCCGAACAACGGTTCTCCGAACAATAGTTCTCGGTGCACCGGGCTCGAGGGGGGCCTGCCGCACCGCGTGACAGATATTTCAGTCGACCCTTCATCCGAGACACGGAGTCATGGTCACACCACTGATGATCCTCGCCGGCGTGCTGGCGGTTGGCGCACTCGGCTACGCATTCACGTTGAGCAACCGGATCGAGCAGAAGAGCCCCGGCACCGACGAGATGCAGAAGATCGCACGGGCGGTGCAGGAGGGCGCGATGGCGTTCCTGCGCACCGAGTACACCGTGTTGTCCGGGTTTGTCGCGGCTGTCGCGATCGCGCTGTTCGCGTTCATCGGTCCCGAGACCGGTGTGTCGTTCCTCGCCGGTGCGATTTGCTCCGGCATCGCGGGCTGGTGCGGGATGCGCGTGGCGACGAAGTCCGCGGTCCGCACGACCGAGGCCGCGAAGACGAGCCTGACCGACGCGCTCGGCATCAGCTTCTCGTCCGGTGCGGTGATGGGGCTCAGCGTCGTCGGCCTCGGGCTCCTCGGCGTGACCGCGCTCTACTGGGTCTACGGGCGGCCGGAGCTGATCTTCGGCTTCGGCTTCGGCGCGAGTTCGATCGCGATCTTCGCGCGCGTCGGCGGCGGCATCTTCACGAAGGCCGCGGACGTCGGCGCCGACCTCGTCGGCAAGGTCGAGTCCGGCATCCCGGAGGACGACCCGCGTAACCCGGCGACGATCGCCGACAACGTCGGTGACAACGTCGGCGACGTCGCGGGCATGGGCGCCGACCTGTTCGAGAGCTACGTCGGATCGATCATCGCGACGATGGCACTCGCGCTGACGACGTTCGCAGCGGCGTCCAAAGAGGTGCAGGACAACGCGCTGATCTTCCCGCTCGCGCTCGCCGCGATCGGCATCCTGGGCAGCATCGTCGGCACGTTCTTCGTCAAGACGAACGACGAGAAGCACGTCCACGGCGCGCTCTTCAACGGCCTGCTCGTCGCGAGTGGCGTCGTGATCGTCGGCACCGCCGGCCTGACGGTGATGCTCGGCCTCGATTGGGGCGTCTTCGGTGCGGTGATCTCCGGTCTCGTGCTCGGCATCCTGATCGGCAAGACGACCGAGTACTACACGAGCGAGCAGATGAGCCCGGCGCGTGAGATCGCGAACCAGAGCCGCACCGGCCCGGCGACGAACATCATCCAGGGCTTGGCGACCGGCATGCGCTCGACCGCGCTGCCGTTGATCCTGATCTGCCTGAACATCTACCTCGCCTACACGTGGGCCGGCCTCTACGGCATCGGTATCGCCGCGGTCGGCATGCTCTCGACGCTCGGCATCAGCCTCGGCGTCGACGCCTACGGCCCGGTCGCGGACAACGCCGGCGGCATCGCGGAGATGGCGGGCTGTGACCCGCAGGTGCGCCAGCGCACCGACAGCCTCGACGCGGTCGGCAACACGACCGCGGCGATCGGCAAGGGCTTCGCGATCGGCTCGGCCGCGCTCACCGCGCTCGCGCTGTTCCAGGCCTACCGCGCGGAGTTCCTGAAGGAAGGCGAGATCTTCAGCCTCGACATCATGGACCCGATGGTGACGATCGGCCTGTTGTTCGGCGGCATGCTCCCGTTCCTGTTCAGCGCGTTCACGATGCAGAGCGTCGGCCGCGCCGCGAAGCAGATGATCGAGGAGGTCCGCCGCCAGTTCCGCGAGAAGCCCGGCATCATGGAGGGCAAGGACACGCCCGACTATGCGAGCTGCGTGACGATCTCGACGAAGGCCGCGATCCGCGAAATGGTCATGCCCGGCCTGATCGCGGTGCTGTCGCCGATCGTGATCGGCCTGCTGCTCGGCCCGGCCGCGCTCGGCGGCATGCTCGCCGGTGCGCTCGTCACCGCGGTGCTGCTCGGTCTGTTCATGGCGAACGCCGGCGGCGCGTGGGACAACGCGAAGAAGTACATCGAGGCCGGCGACATGAAGGACGACAACGGCGGCACGATCGGCAAGGGCTCGGACGAGCACTCGGCGGCCGTGATCGGCGACACCGTCGGCGATCCGTTCAAGGACACGTCGGGCCCGAGCCTGAACATCTTGATCAAGCTGATGTGCATCGTGTCGCTCGTGTTCGTGCCGGTGTTCGTGAAGTATGGCAACAAGGGCGGCGCGAAGGTCGTCACGAAGAGCCAGATCGAGCAGTCGGTCGAGTCGCCGAAGAACCCGCTCGACGGAGACAAGTAGAGGTCGCGCGACCCGCGACGATAGGAGCCACCCGGCGACGGCGCAAACGCGTCGTCGCCGTTCGCATTGAACGATGAACCGAGTCGATCCCGCCGTTCCCGCCCCTGCCCCGACCGACCCGAAGCGCCTCGCCGTCGAGTGCGCCCGGATCGCCGACAAGCTGCGCGCTGAGCGAATCCGCGTCCTCGAGATGGGCCCGCTGATCGAGATCACGGACTACTTCGTGCTCGCCAGCGGCAACAACCGCCGCCAGATCCGCGCGATCACCGAGGAGATCGTCACGCAGATGAAGGCGCGTGGCATCCACCGCCACAACCTCGACGGCCTCGACACGGGCGTGTGGGTGTTGACCGACTTCTCGACCGTCGTCGTGCACGTGTTCAACGAAGAAGCGCGTGACTACTACGACCTCGACGGTCTCTGGGCCGACGCGGTTGAAGTCGACTGGGCGCAGGAGCCGGGCTTCGACGACGGCGACGCCCCGGCGCCGTAGCGTCAGCGCTGCGGCTGGGTCGCCGCGCGACGGATGCCGCGGAGCATGCCGCGGAACACGATGCCGTGCAGCGGCAGCACGGCGAACCAGTAGGCGAGCCCGAGCAGCCCGTGCGGCATGAACCGGGCGGCCTGCACGAGTCGGGTGCCGGTCGTCGTCTCTTCGAGCGTGAACTCGAGCAGCGCTCGCCCCGGCAACTTCATCTCCGCCCGCAGCGCGAGGCGCTCGCCCGGTCGCACGTCGGTGACCCGCCAGAAGTCGAGTGCGTCGCCGTAGGCGACGTGCTCGGTGTCCCGACGCCCGCGCCGCAACCCCGGGCCACCGACGAGCCGGTCCAACCGACCGCGCAGCCGCCAGAGCCAGTCGGCCGCGTACCAGCCGTGGCCGCCGCCGATCCGGCAGACCGCCCGAAACACGGTCGCTGGCGGCGCGTCGATGTCGATCGCGCGCTCGTCGGTGAACACCGAGCCGCCGGCCCAGTCCGGATCGCCGGGCATCGGACCGGCCGACGACCAGGCCGTCTCGACGCGATTCGCCCGCAGGTTTTCGAGCGCGAGCTCGATCGCCTCGCGCACGCCGAGAAGCCGCTGTGGCATCAAGCGTCGGGCGGTGTCGTCGCGACAGACGACTTCGTTGCGCAGGCCCTCGGCGAGCGGCCGCGCCATGCGGTGGTCGATCGGGGTGACGAGGTGGATCCAGTAGGAGCTGAGGCGCGGCGTGAGGACCGGCACCGGCAGGATCCGTCGACGGGGGAGTGCGCGTGCGTCGGCCATCACTTGCATCAGCTCGGCGTAGGTCGGCGTGTCGGGACCGCCGATGTCGAGCGTGCGGCCGGTCGTCTCGGGGGTGTCGAGGCACGCGACCAGGTAGTGCAGGACGTTGCGGATCGCGATCGGCTGGCAGCGGACCCGGACCCAACGCGGCGTGATCATCACCGGCAGCCGCTCGACGAGGTAGCGGAGGATCTCGAACGATGCCGAGCCCGACCCGATGATCATCGCGGCGCGCAGCACCGTGACCGGCACGCCGGTCGACGCGAGGCCCGTCTCGACTTCGCGCCGTGAGGCGAGGTGCTCGCTCAGGCCGTCGCCGGTTTCGCCGAGTCCGCCGAGGTAGACGATTCGTCCGACGCCGGTGCTGGCGGCCGCCTCGGCGAACGTCGTCGCGAGTGCATTGTCCCGAGAACGATACCCCCGCCCGGCCGCGAGCATCGAGTGGACGAGGTAGTAGGCGGCGCTGCAGCCCTGCATCGCCCGCGCGACGTCGTCGTGGTTGCGCGCGTCGCCCTGGATGACCTCGACGCGTGGATCGCGAATCCACGGTCGCGCTGCCAGCTTCCGCGGCGAACGGGCGAGGCAGCGGACGGAGAAACCCGCGTCGAGGAGCCGCGGCACGAGGCGGCCGCCGACGTAGCCGGTGGCGCCGGTGACGAGCACCGTTCGTGCGGGCGAGGGGCGGGATTCCATGACGGGGGGTTCGCGGCGCGCCCCGACCTGGATGCCGGCTCACGCGGCGTCGCGGGCGTCCTCTTTGAGTTGCAGCGCGGACGTGAAGAAGAGGCGGTGGGCGAAGAACGCGCCGAGCAGCGCGGCGAAGAGGACCGACGCGATCGCGGCTTCGAGCATCAGGATGCCGAAGCGCATCGCGGCGAGCGGGGTGGCGTCGGCGAAGAGCTGGCCGGCCATGATCCCGGGAATCTGGACGATGCCGATCACCGCGAGGAGGTTGCCGACCGGGAGCATCGCGGTGCGCAGCGCGTTGCGCATCGGCCCGTCGACCGCTCGGCGGATGTCGGCGCCGAGGCCGAGTTTCACCTCGACCTCGTCTCGATCCGCGTAGACGTTCCGGGCGAATGCGTCGGCGAAGAGCTGGAAGCCGCTCATCGCGTTCGCGAGCACCATGCCGACGAGCGCGACCGTCCAGGCGGGGTGTTCGAGCGGATCGATGCGCAGCACGGCGAAGCCGAGGATTGCGGTCACGCCGACGAGCGTCGCCCCGATCGCGGTGATCGCGATCGTCCGGATCAGTGGCAGCGGTCGGACCGCGCGCGTCGCGTGGTGGCTCGCGAACGCGGTCATCGCGACGATCGTGCACAGCAGCCCGAACATCGATCGAGAGTCGGCGAGCAGGTGCAGCACCCCGCCGATCGCGAGGAGTTGCACGAGGCCTCGGAGCGACTGGACGAGCATCGTCCGCGCCAGCCCGAGCCGTTGGAGCGCGAGGGCGACGAGCGCTGCGGCGACGAGGAGTCCGCCGGCGAGGAGGTGTCCGAGCGAGATCGACAACGACGCGATCATCCGAACTCTCCGAAGCCGACGACGCGGAGGTGACGGCGCGCGCGCTCCGGCACCGCGTCGAGGGCAAACGTCGCAGCCGGTCGGTCGGCGACGATCTCGCCGCGCACGAGCACGACGATCCGGTCGGCGAACCGCTTTGCTTCGTAGAGGCGCGACGCGGCGAACACGATCGTCGTGCCGCCGTCGGCGAGGCGGCGGAGCAGTGCGAAGACGTCGTCGATCGTGTCGGGGTCGAGCGGGGTCGTCCATTCGTCGAGCAGCACGACCTCGGGCTCGAGGGTCAGTGCCCGCGCGAGCACGACACGCGCGCGCTGGGACCGACTCAGCGTGTCGTTCGGGCGGTCGAGGTAGGAACGATCGAGGCCGACGCGTTCGATCGCGTCGACCGCGCGCGTCCGCGCCTCGTCGATGCCGGCGCCCGCGGCGATCGGCCCGAACGTCAGGTTCTCCTCGATACGCTCGCCGAAGAGGCGATGGCGCTCGCCGACGAGGGCGACCCGTCGGCGCAGCCCCCGTGGGTCGAGCGTGCGGATGTCCTCCCCGTCCACGCGGATGATGCCACCGTTGGGCTCGTCGAGGCGCGTCGCGAGTCGGAGCAGGCTCGTCTTGCCCGCATCGGCGGGGCCGATCACCGCGGTGAGGCCGCCGCCCGGAAACGCGAGGTCGATGTCGCGCAGCACCTCGATCGTCTCGACCCGGCCGCGCGGAGACCGGCGGAAGCGGAACTTCTGGATCTGGCGAAAGTCGAGCTTCGGCGTCGGCATCGATCGAGTTGTAGGAGGGCGGCGCCGGCGAGTCAACCGCGCTGCACGTGGCTCCGTGCGTTTCGGTGACGCACCTTTTACACGTCCTCGCGTTGACGCATTCCCGGCAGTGCCGTACGTTCCGTGCATGCGCAGGACTCGCCGAACCGACCGACCACTGCCGCAGCCGCGGGCCGCGATTCGCCGCCCGCGACGCCGCATGTTCGGTTCCCCGTTCGGCTGAGTAGCGACGACCATCGATCAACGGGCTTGATCGACCCACCGAACCCGCACCGCGGACGCCCCGCGGTGCGTCTCGTCGCCCGCGTGTTCCGTTCCGCGATCCGCTCCGGATCGCCACACCGCCTGCTGGAGTGTACCGATGAAACGCCTCGCCCTCGCCTCGCTCGTGCTCGCCGCGATCACCGGGACGACCGCCCTGGACGCGCAAAAGGAAAAGCCGCGACGCAGCGTGACGCTCGCGAAGACCTGGGATGCCGCCGTCGCGGAGGCGAAGCTGCTGAACGTGCCGATCGTCGTCCACAGCCACGGCTTCTATTGCCCGCCGTGCTGGGGCATGCACGGCGCGGTGATGGAGAACAAGAAGTACATCAAGTTCGCGGAGCGCTACACCGTCGAAGTGGCTTGCGTGAGCCGTCTCGAAGAGGGCGTGAAGAAGGAGGACCGCAAGGCGGCCACCTACGAGGCGAAGGGGCCGGACGGGCAAGTGCAGCGACTGCTCGTTCACTGGCCCGGCATGACGGTCGAAGCGATGGCCGCGATGCGCCGGAGCCCCGCGGGACGCTACAACAACACCGGCAAGGTCCCCTACACGTGCATCGTCGATCCGCACACGCTGAAGGAGCTGAAGCACTGGAAGGGCGGCACGAGCGCCAAGTCGATCATGGAAGCGGTGAAGGACGCGCGCAAGGAACTCGTGAAGGCGCATGGCGACGGCATCAGCCGCAAGGCGCTCGCCGGTGTCGAGGCGGTCGAGCGCGAGTTGCCCGCGCTGATCGAGGGTGGCGACTACGCGCGCGCGATCAAGGCGCTCGACAAAGCCGCGGGGAGCAAGCCGGCGGCCGCGTTGAGCGAGCGGGTCTCGGCCGCGCGTGCGCAGGTCGTCGAGGCGGCGCGGGGTGCGCTCGACGCGATCCGCGCGGAGACGGACCCGGCCGTCGCGACGAAGTCGCTCCGCAAGTTGATTCGCAAGCTGCGCGGGACCGGGCTCGAGGCCGACGCGAAGGCACTGCTCGCGAAGTGCACCGGCAAGTAGGGTAGTTGACCGTTCGATCGCACCGGGTGTATCGTCGTCATCGAGGGATCGAGGACAGGACTGGAGACGACGAATGACCCTCCGATCGCTGTTCGCCATCGGGGTGCTCGTGACTGGAGCGCTGTGCAGCGCTCAGCCGGGCACCCAGATCCGTACGTTCCCGTCGCCGTCGGCGGTGAACGGACTCGCATTCGCCAACGACTCGCTGTGGGGCGCGACGTTCCTCGCGACCCCGCCCCTGCTCTACGAGTTCGACCGCAAGACCGGCGCGGTGCTGACGACCGTCCAATCGAGCTACACGTTCCCGTTCGGCATGGGCTTCGACTCGAAGCGCAACCAACTCGTCGTGACGAGCGCGTCGCACGGGACCGTCGCACGGCTCGACGCGAGCGGTCAGGTCACGACCTCGTTCGCGACGCCCACGGGGCTGCCGGTCGGCGTCGCCTACGACGCCAAGCGCGACGCCTACTGGGTCGCCGATTGGAGCGCGGACCAACTCCACGCGATGGACGCCACCTCCGGGGCCGTCTTGCGGAGCCCGTTCGATCTGACGTCGATCAGTGCGACACGGGTGGCCGACCTCGGCTTCAGCGACGAGAACGACCTGGTCGTTCTCGTCGATCGTGATCGCAACGCCGCGTTCCTCCTGACGGCGGCTGATCCGCCGACGTTGCGCGGCCAGTTTCCGCTGGCGGCGATGACGTCGAACGCACGGGGGTGTGCGATCGACCCGCGCACGCAGACCCTCTACACGAACGACGGCGGCTCGGCGGTGTTCGAGGTCGACCTCGGCCTGCCGCGTGTCGGCTCCGCCGACCAGGTCTCGGTCGGCACGACACTGTCGATCAACTGGATCGCGACCGGCTCGCCGAACCGGGCCTACGCCGCGGCGGCGTCGTTCCTCGAGGGCCGGCTCCCGCTCGGGTCGCGCCAGTTTCCGCTGCGTCTCGATCCGTTGTTCACGCTGTCGCAGCAGCTGCCGGCACTGTTCCCCGGATTCGTCGGCACGCTGGACAGCGCTGGCACGGCCAGCGGTGCGGTCGTCGTCCCCGCGGTGCCGACGCTGGCCGGGATCCCGTTCTACGTCGCGTTCGTGACGTTGGCGCCACAGTCGCCTCTCGGCATCGGCGACATCTCGGGCGCGGCCAAGATCTCGATCGTGCCGTAGCGCGCGCGAAGGGGCGGGCCCGCACCCGCCCCTGGCCGCGCGGCCCGGCCGCTGCGACGCGCGCGTGAGTTCTCGTTCATGAGCGGGATCTCAGCGGCGTGGCGGCGTCGCGCGCCCTACAGTGCGGGCATGCGAACCTTCATGCTGCTCGGCCTGCTCTTGGGCGCGGGCGCGGTGACGGCGCAATCGGCGTCGGTCCGCGTGCTCGCATGGAACGATCTCGGGATGCACTGCATGGATCCCGACTTCTCCGTCTTCGCGATCCTGCCGCCGTACAACACGGTCAACGCGCAGGTGATTCGCAACGGTCGGCTCGAGACGACCGGTGCGTTGCGTGTGACCTACGAGGGCGTGCGCGACCCGAACGGGTCGATCAACACGACGTCGATCGGCAAGACGAACTTCTGGCAGCACGTCTCCGCGCTGTACGGAGCGAGCCCGCCCCCGGATACCGGCCTCGCCGGGAATGCGATGCCCGGCGCGAGCAACACGCCGCAGCCGATGGGCTTTGACACGATGTGGAGTTGGTTCCACGCCGACGGCATCCCGATGACGCCGATCGACGATGCCCAGCAGAAGAACCCCTATCCGCACATGCGGATCGCGGTGCGCGATGCGAACAACACGTTGCTCGCATCGACGGCGACGACGGTGCCGGTGTCGCAGGAACTCGACTGCAAGCTTTGCCACGCGTCCGGCGCGAGTCCCTGGGCTCGGCCGCCGAGCGGGTGGGTGTTCGAGGCGAACGCCGAGCGCGACAACCGACTCAACATCCTGAAGCTGCACGACGCTCGGAACCGCGGCAAGCCGGCATACACCGCGGCACTGCAGGCGGTGGGATACCATCCCAACGGCCTCTACGACACGGTCGTCACGAACGGCAAGCCGGTGATGTGCATGAACTGCCACATCAGCAACGCGCTGCCGGGCTTCGGTATCGCGGGGATCAAGCCGCTGACCGAGGCGATCCACGGCAAGCACGCGACCGTCGTCGATCCGTCGGGTGCGACCCTCGACAGCGTCGCGACACGGTCGTCGTGCTACACGTGTCACCCCGGCAACGACACGAAGTGCATGCGCGGCGCGATGGGGAGCGCGATCGGCCCCGACGGCCGCTTCTCGATGAGCTGTCAGAGTTGTCACGGCTCGATGAGCGCCGTCGGCCGCACCGGACGCGTCGGGTGGTTCGACGAGCCGAGTTGCCAGAACTGCCACAGCGGCACCGCCACGACGAACAACGGCCAGATCCGCTACACGACCGTGTTCGACAACGGGCAGCCGCGTGTGCCGGCGTCGACCGCGTTCGCGACGACACCGAACGTCCCACGCCCCGGCTCGTCTCTCTACCGCTTCTCGACCGGCCACGGCGGATTGCAGTGTTCGGCGTGCCACGGTCCGCCGCACGCGATCTACCCGAGCGCGGTCGACAACGACAACACGCAGAGTGTCGCGACCGTCGGCCACATCGGCACGATCGGCGATTGCCGCGCGTGCCACGGCAAGATCGAGGACCGCGACCTGATGCGCGGGCCGCACGGGATGCACCCGGTGACGAACGAGTGGGCCGACGACAAGCACGGGGGGCGGGCCAAGACGCTCGGCATCGCGACCTGTCGCGCCTGCCACGGCGCCGAAGACCGGGGCACGGTGCTGTCGCTCGCGCAGGGCGACCGAATCTATCAGACGGAATTCGGCACGAAGCGCTTCTTCCGCGGTGCGAAGATCGGGTGCTACGACTGCCACAACGGGCCGTTCGACGACGACCGGATCAACAACGCGGCGCCGGCCGTCGCGTCGTTCGCGCGAGCGACGCCCAACGACGTGCCGCTGCCGATCCCGCTGTCGGCGACCGACGCGAACAACGATCCGCTCCAGATCCGGCTGATCGCACAGCCGAAGCACGGGACCGTCGGCTTCCAGGGCAACGTCGCGACCTACTACCCGGAGGCCGGCTACACCGGGCCCGACGCGTTCACCTATGCGGCGTCCGACGGCAAGACCGACTCGAATCTCGGGACGGTCTCGATGACGGTCCAGGCGGCGTCGTGTGCCGGCACGGTCGAGCCCTTCGGGTTCGGTTGCCCCGGTAGCGGCGGCGTGATGCCGCGGCTGCGCGTCAGCGGCTGTCCGACCCCGGGCGGCCAGGTGCGCATCACGATCGACCGCGGTCTCGGCGGCGCGGTCGCGCAGCTGCTCCTGGGCTCGGCGCGCACGGCGCTCGAAGTCGTGCCGGGATGCACGTTGCGCACGGCGCCGATCCTCGGGGTGAGTCCCCCGCTGCCGCTCTCGGCCGGGGCACCGGGGACTGGGGGCTACGCGTTCGACGTGTCGTTGCCTTCCACGGTCGTGCGCGGCACCCGCGTCGTACTGCAAGCCTACGTAGTGGACCCCGGGGGTGTCGGCGGCGTCGCCGCGACCAACGGTGTCGAAGTCGTCATTCGCTGACAGAGGTTCCCATGTCCAGCAAACGCAGGCGGGTTGCCGCCGTGCTACTGCTCGCAGCCGCGTTCACCGGTGGCTGCAATTCGACGAAGTTCTACGAACGACGCCACCTGAGTGACAAGGTCATGACCTTCGCAGAGGACCCGACGGAGGTCCACTTCCAGCAGAAGTGCTTCTACTCCCGCGAGGGGAGTGCCGGTGGCATCGGGGCGAGTGCCGGCGGAGGCTGCGGGTGCTACTGATACGGGCGGCGCGTGCCGCCATCGTGCTCACCGTCGTGCTCGCCGCTTGCGTGACCGCGACGGCGCAGGGCAAGCCGGACACCGACGGACAGCGCGCGACTGGCGGCGACAGCGAGAAGACTTCGCAGGCGAAGGCCGCATCGGAGAGTCGCGCCGGCAGTGGCTCCCTCTCGTTTCGCCTCGGCTACTACGACAACGACGACAATGGGGACGGCAACCCGTTCCTCGACGAGGCGCTGACCGTGATCGAGCCGATCGCGATGTTCAGCTACAACCTCACCGATCGTACGAACCTCTGGTTCACGCTCTCCTACGATCAGGTCAGCAGCGCGTCGATCGATCGGCTGAGCAAGTTCCCGAACCAGTCGGGTGCGTCCGGCGACAACTACATCGGTCTCGATCTCGGGATGCGCTACGCGTTCACCGAAGACACGCGCGCCGGCTTCTTCCTGAGCGGCAGCACCGAATACGACTATCGCTCGATCGGCGGCGGGGGCGACGTCGAGTTCGATCTCGCCAACGACAGCGCGACGATCAAGGCCAGCCTGACGGCGTTCTTCGACCAGATCGACGTGATCCGCTTCAACGGTGTCGAGAACGGCAGCGACGATCGCACGTCGATCAGTGCGCTCGTCACCTGGTATCAGGCGATCGCGCCGCGTTGGCACAGCGAAGTCGGCCTGACGGTCGGTCTGCAGTCGGGCTTTCTCGAGACCGCCTACAACGCGGTCGTCGTCGAGGATCCGAGCCTGCCGCCCAACCCGAACCTCGACAACATGGCGCGGGGCATGGAGATCACCGAGGAACTGCCGGACACGCGGGTTCGTGTCGCGCTCAACGGCCGGATACGCCACTACTTCGGCGGCGGCAATGCTCTCGAACTCGGTGGCCGTCTGTATGGCGACGACTGGGGCATCACCAGTATCGCGATCGAGCCGCGGTTCTACACGTGGCTCGTCGAGGATCGACTCCGGCTGCGGTTGCGCTATCGGTTCTATACTCAAACGGCTGCCGACGCCTATGAAGACCACTTCGTTCTGACCGCGCCATCGGAGCGAACGCAGGACTCCGACCTCGCGGACTTCAATTCGCACACGTTCGGTGCTCGGCTGTTCTGGGACATCGGAAAGAACCAGACGCTCGATTTCGGCGGCGAGTTCGTCAAGCGAAGCGACGGCCTGGACCAGATCCTCGGGAGCATCGGATGGAGTATCGCGTTTTGACTCGCGCGGTGATATTGCTTGCCGCGTGCGCGTTCGTCACGGCGCTCGCCGGCTGCGGTTCGTCGCCCTCGGCCGTGCCCACGCGTGCGGTGCCGGTGGGCGGCGCCTGGCCGACGCTCGGTGGCGGCACGTTCGATGCCGGCGCCGAGGCCGCGGCCGGCAAACACGTCGTGCTCGTCTTCTGGCTGCCGTGGTGTGAGCCGTGTCGCGCCGAGGCGCCGTCGCTCGTTCGTGCCGCACGTCGCCACGGCGACGCACTCGCGTTCGTCGGTATCGTGTCCGGCCCCGACGACGTCGTCGACGATGCCGAGGTGCGCGCGGCGGTCGATGAACTCGGCTTGCCCTACCCGCAGGTGCGCGACCGCGACGGATCGCTCGCCGATCGCTACGCGGTGCGTGGCACGCCGACGCTGATCGTGCTCGGCCCCGACGGTCGCGAGGTCTTTCGCGGGCATCGGCCGCCGACGACGTGGCCCGGTACGGCCGGTGGCGTACCGAGTGCGTCGGCGGCGATGTGGTCTCCGGCGACGTGGTTGACGGGCGCGCTCGTCCACGGTGGTACCGGGGAGGACGTCGAGCGCAAGCGATCGTTCGGTGCGATGGGCACCGACGTGCAGGTGACCGCGATCGGCCCCGACGCGTCGCGACTCGATCGCGCGATCGACGCGGCGATCGTCGAACTGCGCCGCGTCGAGGACGTGATGACGTCGTGGCGCGATTCGCCGCTCACGCGACTCAACGCGAAGGCCGGCGCGGGATCGGTGTCGGTGCCGGCGGAACTCGCGCAGATCATCGCACGGGCGACCGAACTCGGGCGCGTGACCGATGGTGCGTTCGATCCGACGTTTGCGTCGGTCGGTGCGCTGTGGCGCTTCAAGGATCGCACGAACCCCGCCGTGCCGGACGAGGCCGCGATCGCGGCGGCGCTCGAACACGTCGACTACCGCAAGGTGCAGGTCGACCCGAGCGCGTTGACCGTGACACTTCCCGCCGGGACGCGAATCGGACTCGGGGGGATCGCGAAGGGCTACGGTGTCGATCGGGCGATGCGGGTGCTTCGCGACCACGGCGTCCGACACGGAATCGTCAACGCGGGCGGCGACATGAAGGTGCTCGGCACGCGGGGCGGCAAGCCGTGGGAAATCGCGATCAAGCACCCGCGCGACCGCGACCGGGCGATCGCGGTGTTGCGGGTGTCGAACACGTGCGTCGTCACGTCGGGGGATTACGAGCGCTTCTTCGAGAAGGACGGCCGGCGGTATCACCACATCATCGATCCGCGGACCGGCAAGCCGTCGACCGGCTGCATGAGCGCGACGGTCGTCGCGCCGAGCGCCGAGCTGGCCGACGCGCTCGCGACCGCGATCTGCGTGCTCGGCCCCGAGAAGGGGCTGCGCCTCGCGAAGCGATTTCGTCGCGTGGAGGCGATCGCGATCGACATGCGCGGCGAGGTGCGAGCTTCCGAGGGGTTGAAGACCTACCTCGTCGGCTGAGCGCCGCTCGCGGTCGCGACCGCCTCGCGACCGAAGCCGTAGCCGATCACGCGCGCGGGGATGCGACGCACCCAACGGGCGCGCAGGATCCAGCGCACGATCGCGGGGAGATCCGGCTGGCGGTCGCCGCTCGCGAGCACGCGGGAGATCATGCGGCGCTGCGCGAACAGCTGCAGCCGCTGAATCCTGCGCGTGGCGGGTGCGCGTCGTGCTTGGATGCGTTCGAGGATCGTGCCGTCCACGTGCGCGCCCGCGGCGAGCGGCCCGGCGAGTCGATTGGCCGCCGCGACCGCGTCCTGGATCGCGAGGTTGATGCCGACGCCACCGATCGGTGACATCGCGTGCGCCGCGTCGCCGATCACGAGGAGGCCCGGTTGCCACCAGCGATCGAGTCGATCGACCTGCACGACCAGCGTGCGGACGCGTTCCCACGAGTCGAGCGACGCGGTCGCGTCGGCGAGGAACGGGGCCATCGTCGCGATCGACTCGCGGAGCACGTCGATCGGCCCGGCGCGGAGCGCTTCGTCGCCCCCCTTGTCGATCACGTAGCCGGCTTGCCAGTAGTCGTCGCGGTTGAGCAGCACGAGCAGGTGGCCCGGACCCACGATGCCGAACGGTTCGATGGGTTGGTCCTGGCGGCGCGGCAGGCGGAACCAGAGCACGTCCATCGGGGCGCCGTAGTCGACCGGCACGAGTGCCGCGGCCCGACGTGTCGTCGAGTGTCGGCCGTCGCAGCCGACGACGAGCGTCGCACCGATCGTGCGCGAACCGGCCGGGGTCTCGACGCGCACGCCGGCGATTCGTCCGTCGACCTCGATCAGATCGGTCACTTCGTGCTGCATGCGAAGCGCGAAGCGAGGCGTCTCGGCCCCGGCGCTCGCGAGCAGGTCGAGGAAGTCCCACTGGGGAACGAACGCCAGGTAGTCGAACGGACGCAAGCCTCGGAAGTCGGCGATCGGCTGCACGCGGGCGCCGAAGTGGGCCGACAGCTGGCGAGCGCGTTGCTGGGGGAGGCGATTGAAGCGGTCGAGGAGTCCCATCTGCTCGAGCGTTTCGAGGGTGGACGGGTGGATCGTGTCGCCACGGAAGTCGCGGAAGAAGTCTGCGTGCTTCTCGAGCACGACGACGTCCACACCGGCGCGCGCGAGGAGCACGCCGAGCACCATGCCCGCGGGCCCGCCACCGGCGACCAGGCACGTCGTCTGCTCGTCGAACATCGCTTGTCGCCTCCATCGCAGACGGTACGACGGTGCACGCGGTCGCGCAAGTGCTCACACCGTGGCGCGAACCGGTCTGGTATCGTGCGTCGTATGGCAGCGAGTGACGAGCGGGCCGTGGCGCTACTCCGCGGCATCAACGTCGGCGGCAATCGCAAGGTGCCGATGGCGGCATTGCGCGACGCGTGCGCGGGCCTCGGATGGCTCGACGTGCGCACGTACATCCAGAGCGGCAACGTCGTGTTTCGGGCCGAGGGCGAGGCGGACGAGCTCGCCCGGTCGCTCGAATCGGCGATCGAGGAGCGCTTCGGGTTCGCGGTCCCGGTGATCGTTCGGCGCGCCACCGACTGGCGGACGCACGCGCGCGGCGGCGTGTTTCCCGAGGCCGAAGCCGAGCGCCCGAAGCTCGTGCACCTCGGGCTCGCGTCCATCGCGGCACCGCGCACCGCGGCTCGCGCGCTCGAGTCGTACTGCACGGCCGGCGAGCGTGCGCGCGTCCGAGCCGGTGCGCTTTGGCTCGACTACCCCGAGGGGGTCGCGCGGTCCAAGGTCACACCGGCGGTGATCGATCGCGTCGTCGGCGCGCCGGTGACGATGCGCAACGTGAACACCGTGCGCGCGATCACGACGCTTCTGGACGATCGCTGACCGTCGCCGCGCGGTGCTGCACGACGACGACGCCGGCCGTCAAGGCGACGAGCACGAGCGCGATCCACGCGATCGGCATCGGGAGCAGCGGTGCCGCGAGGATCGCCGCCGACGCGAGGAGCGGCGGCCCGTATCCCGACGCGCAGCGCCCTCCGGTCTGCACGACGAGGATCCACAGGCTCATCAGGAAGACGACGACCGGGATCGCGACGGCCTGGCCCGCCCAGAACGCCGAGAGATGCGCACGATGAGTCGCCTGGTCCACCGCCACGGCGATCCCCGCGCCGATCGTTGCGGCCGCACCGAAGATGAAGTAGTGGCCGTAGCCCCACAGGAACGCACGCCGCGTCGAGTCGAGCAGCACGTGGGCGGGGTGGGCGAAGTAGAGCCACCACATCGTGAAGACGATCACCGGCGCGCTCGCGATCACCGCGACGAGTTCGGCCGAGACGTGCCCTTCGTCGAGCGCGGCCTGGATCGCCAGCGTCGCGGCGAGCACCGACTCGCCGATCGTGATGATCGTCAGCAGGCCGTAGCGCTCGGTGATGTGGTGCGCGTGCCAGGTGGTCGGTCCGGCGCGCTCGGCCCAGATCGGACCGAGCAGTTCGAGCGGCGCTAGTACGCAAAAGCCGATCAACCACTGTTCGTGTGGGACCGCGAGCAGCGCGATCCAGCCGACCTGCAGGACGATGATCGAGATCGCGTAGCGCAGCGCGGTGCGCCGGCGCGCCGGTGCCTGGATCGCCGCGCGGACCCACTGTGCGACCAGGCCGACGCGCATGATCACGTAGCCGTAGGTCACGAGCCCGAAGTCGTAGTGCTCGAATGCCCGCGGCACGCCGGCCGCGACGACGAGAACGCCGACCATCTGGACGAAGACCTTCAGGCGGTAGGGGACGTCGTCGGGGTCGAACGCCGAGGCGAACCACGCGAATCCGTTCCACGCCCACCAGACCGCGAAGAACACGACGCCGAAGCGAAGCGCACCGTCGGCGCCGTGGCCGTGCGCGATCGCGTGGTGCAGCGCCGCGGCGGCCTGGGCGATCGCGACGACGAAGCACAGGTCGTAGAGCAACTCGAGCGTCGTCGCCGCGCGCGCCTCGTCCGGGTCGCGGGGCCTCATGCGTCGGAATGCGGCCGACGCGAGCGTGGGGGCGTGCGGGTCCATCCGACCGTCGTAGCAAGTCACGGCCCGGAGGGCAACCGGCGACGGCTCGAGCATCGCGATACACTCGCACAACCAGGGAGACGGCGCGCGGGCCGGTATCCTCGCCGCGACGCTCGACCGATCGCCGTTACCGTGCGAAGACCGTAATCGAGGGCGCGGCGACGATTCGGCCGGGCTGCGACGGGTCGATCGCGACGGCTGCCACGGTGATGCGGGTTCCGCGCGGAACCGCGTTGCCGATGTAGAACGAAGGCAGTGCGGCGCCGGTCGCGTCGAGCACGCCGGTGAATCGCCGCGTGATCTGTGGGAGCCCGCCGCAGACGGTCGCGGCGAAGAGTGGGTCGGGGTTGATGTGGATCGTCTGTCCTTGGAGTCGGATCCCCGGACGGAGCCCCGCGAGCGACATCGCGAGGCAATACGACCAACCGGCCGAGCTGGTGAAGCGGAGCGCCATCTGGTACCACGCTCCGCGAACGCCGTCGCCTACACCGGAGAGCGGCTTGTCGCCGTAGACCCGGACCTGGGTGAATTTCACGCCGCCGATCGGCTGCCACGATCGCATGAGCTGCCCCGTCGGCGCGTAGAGCCCGATGGCGTCACCACTCGCGACGTATAGATTCCCGGTCGCTTGGTCGATCGCCAAGCTCGGAATGTCGCCAGCCGGAGCCCGGTGGGGGAAGCTCGATATCTCGACGCCGTTTCGATCCAGTCGCCGAATCTGCCGGCCGATCGAGTCGAACACCCAGAGGTCCCCGTCACGTTGGCTCACTGCGAGTGAGCTGATCAGCATCGACGGCACGAGCACCGTGGTGACTTGCCCGGCGAGGGGGTCGAATCGGTAGATCGTCGGCAGATTGAGGAAGCGAGTCGCTTCGGCGGCGACGAACTCGCCGGTATCCGGATCGCGCGTCACGTCGCCGATTGTCGTCGAGAGCGACAGTGTCGTCACCGTGGTCAGTTGGCGGGAATCGAAGCGCAGCAGTCGCTGACGATCGGTCAGGTAGAAGTTGCCGTCCTGGCCGTTCACGAACCCGCCGACCGCGCCTGGCAGCGGACTCGTCAGCAGTGTCGTCGTCCGTCGAATCGTCGGGTCGTGCAAGACGAAGACCTGGCCATTGGTTGTCTTCCCGATGCCGACGAATGCCCGGTTGTCCGGTGCCATTGCAATGCTGTGCGCCGGCGGCACGGACAGGTACGGGTGGAGCGTGTTGTTCGCCAGGTCGACGTGGGCAACGCCGGCCCACCCCGGGATCGACCCGCAGACGAGGAGGTCGCCCGGCTTCGGAATCGGCTGGGCGCTTGCGAGCGATGCGATCAGTGCGGCCACGGCGAGCGTGACGGCGACGACACGGCTGGTGCACGTTTGCAACACGGTCTTCCTCCGTTCGCGAGCGCGCCTCATCGCCGGATGTTCAGCACGAGCGGGCCCAGAATGTGGGAGACGCCGTTGGGCGCCTGAGGATCGAGCACGACGGCAGCGCCCCAGGCGCGGACGCCTCGCAGGGCGGAACCGAACGAGTTCGTGTCGAACGTCACGCTCGCTTCGCCGGTCGTGCTCAGTGTGCCCATCGTGTTCTGAATGACACCGGGAATGCCACCGGCGAGGCAGAGGTTGCTGAGGCCGTCGAGGACGATCGGCACGCGCCGGCTACCGATCGGCACGCCCGGGCGCACGCCCGAGAGACTGAAGACCGCGACGTAGCTGGCCCCAGGGCGGCGGGGAGCGCTGATCAGCATTCGACGTCCATTGGGCGGCGTCACCATGTGCCACGAGAGCGGGCGCGAGCCCTCGGCCGCGACCTTGGAGAACGTCGCGACCAACGAGGGGGGGAGCGGGCTGACACCGAGCACGCGGCCGTCGGATGCCAACCGGATCGAGAAGAGCGGCCTCGGAATCTGTCCGCTCTGCTCTCCGATTATGTGGTAGGCAACCGTTCGTCCGGCCCGAGCGCGCGTGACCGCTCTCAGTGCGACTCCGATGGGGCCCGGTGCCCACAGCGTGGTCTGGGTGTTCCCCGCTGTGTTGATTGCGAGAAACGGTCCGAGCGTCGGTTGTCCGGGCGGGACGTCCAACTCGAGGACACCGCCAGTCGGCACGTGGTAGGGGAGTTCGTTGCTGCCGCCGCCGCTGTAATACTGCTGCCGCGTCCAGAACAGCGAGACCGATCCGGTGTAGGGATCGAATCGATAGAAACCACCCGTCGACTGTGAGATCTGCCCCTTCAGGATCCACTCGCCGGTTTCCTCGTCCCGGCCGCGACCGTACGCGACGACGAGCGGCTTGGCCGGCAGAGTCGTCAACCCCGACGCGTCGAGGTGATAGGAGGCCCCGGTCGTCTCGATGAGCCAGCCACCGTCGCTCGATGCCCAGAGCGCGCGCGGAACGACGCCCGGTAGCGACGTGGCGCTCGTGACGACGCCGTTTTTGTCAACGTCGAGGAGCATCCCATTGCCGGCGAGCGACTCAAAGGCGCACGTGAAGCCACGGTTGTTCCTTGCCGGAGTGAACCAGGTCGGGACCCACCCGATCGGTGGCGTCACGAGGGTCGTCACCGTCTGGCCGTCTTCCGAGAGGAGGTAGATGTTCGGCGCCACCAAGGTGCCCCGCGAGGTGATCAGCAAGTTCGGTTGGGCGGCCACCGCGACGCAGCACGTCATCGCCGCAATGGCGCCGATGAGCAGGCGCGACGAGAAAGCGGTGCTTCGCATGGTTGCCTCCGGGCAGGGGTGCAGGCCGTCTGGGCAGGATACCACAGCCATTCCGCGGTCGAACCGGTCGAGGCGTTGCAGGCGGCCGATGGTCCCTGCAATCCAGCAGCTTCGGCTGGCAATCCGACCGGTGCGCACGTATCGTCAGACCCTGCAGATACGCCCGACGGGCCCATAGCTCAACGGTTAGAGCAGCGGACTCATAATCCGTCGGTTGCTGGTTCGAATCCAGCTGGGCCCATCACGACTCACCACGTGCGCCACGCCTCGGTCACGTCCTCGTCGACCGAGAAGAAGCCGTGTCCGAGGCCCCACGCGGTCAGGAACGCGCACAACCCTTCGCGCTGGTCGGTTTCGATCAAGCGGCCTTCGGTGCGTCGATCGAGGTCGTTGAGCGCGACCACTGCGCCGCGGACTGCCGCGTCTGCGGCGGCGCGATCGTTCGCGGCCGCGATGGCGCGCTCGTACCGGTCGAGGATCGACGCGCATTCCGCGACGTGGCGCTCCTCGTACCCCACGTCTCCGCCGTCCATGTAGCTCCGCATGCCCCCGAGCACGTGGGCGCGCACCTCCGCCGCGTGCCGGAGGACCAGCGACCGGGCGTCGAGACCCCGGATTTCGTCCTCGTCCGGCGACTCGATCCACAGCCACAGCGCCGGGGTGTCACAACCGGGGCAGCGTACGTCCGGGACCGCGACGACTTGCATGAACGCGCGCTCGCACGTCATGCACGCGAACGCGTGGCGCATCGCGGGCCGCCGGATCGTCGGTGTCCCGTCGAAGCCGCGTACGCGGATGCACACGGCGATGCACGCGCACAGCGACAGCAGGCTGAAGCCCGTCGCGCGGAACGGTGGAGGGGGATCGTGAGCGACGTGCGCGTAGAGGAGCCACCCGGTGACGCCGGCCGACAGGAACGTACCGGCGACGAGCGTCGGCAGCCGGTGGGCACCGGCCCACATCGCCGCGATGAACAGCGCGAGTCCGACGGCGAGCAGGACGTAGCCCGTCACGGACGGGTTCTCCTGGAACGGGTCGATCGGCGTCAATGACAACCCGGCGAGGGCCGCCGTGGCGCCGGCGATCCCGAAATCCAACCGGGCGGAGCCGACGTCCTCGTCGAGGATACGGCGTCGCCAGTTCGCATGTCGTCGTCCGGTCATCGACCTCCGCTCGCGTATCCGCGCTTGGGCGCATCGGAGTGTAGCACGCCGCCGAGTACGGTCGCCGCAATCGCCGGTCGGCACCACGACCGACTTGACGCGACCGCCCTCCGACTTGCGATAATCCCCTCGATGTACGGCGCGCTCGGAATCGCCCTCGGGCTCGGGTTGCTCGTCGGCCTCCAGCGCGAGCGGGTCGACGAGTCGGCCGGGATCCGGACGTTTCCGCTGATCACGGTGCTCGGTGCGGTGTGCGCGCTGCTGACCGCGCAGGTCGGTGCGTGGCTCGTGCCGGCGGGGCTCGTCTCGGTCGCCGCCGTCGTGTTCGCAGGCAAGATGATCGAGGCCAAGCGCGGCCCGGCGGACGCCGGCGTCACCACCGACGTCGCGGCGCTCGTGATGTTCGCGGTGGGGGCGGCGTGCGGACTCGGTCACGAGGGCGTCGCGTTGGTCGTCGGCGGGGCGGTGGCGGTGCTGCTGCATGCGAAGCAGCCGCTGCACGATCTCGCCCACCGGATCGGCCCCGCCGACGCGAAGGCGATCACCCGATTCGCGTTGATCGTCCTCGTGATCCTGCCGGTGCTGCCGAACCGCGGCTACGGACCGTACGCAGTGCTCAACCCGTTCGAGATCTGGCTGATGGTCGCGTTGATCGTCGGGATGAGCATCGCCGCGTACGTCGCGTTCAAGTTGTTGGGCGCGCGTGTCGGTGCGCTCTTGTCGGGCGTGCTCGGCGGCTTGATCTCGAGCACCGCGACGACGGTCAGCTACGCGCGCCGTGCGCGGACGGCTCCGGACGAACGCGGCGTCTGCGCGGTGGTCGTCGTCATCGCATCGGCGACGGTCTTCGGTCGCGTGCTCGTCGAACTCGCGGTGGTCGCGCCCGGCATCCTCGGTGTCGTCGCGCCCCCGATCGCCGCGATGATGGGGTTCATGGTGCTCGTGTCCGCCGTGCTCTTCCTCTGCACGAAGACGACGCAGGCCGGCTCGCTCACCCGTGAGCCGCCGTCGGATTTCCGCACGGCGATCGCATTCGGGCTCGTCTATGCGGCGGTGCTGTTCGCGGTGGCGTTTGCGAAGGAGCACTTCGGCTCGCGCGGGCTCTTCGTCGTCGCCGCGTTGTCGGGGCTGACCGACATGGACGCGATCACGTTGTCCACGGCGCAGCTGGCACGGTCGGGCGCGCTCCACGCGGACACGGCGTGGCGGCTGATCGTCGTCGGCGCGATGGCCAACCTCGTGTTCAAGCTGGCGACGGTCGCCGTGCTCGGATCGCCGCGCCTGCTCGGGCGCGTCGCGATCGCGTTCGGCGCCGCGATCGCTGCGGGCGTCGCGTTGCTGTGGTGGTGGCCGGTGCGCTGACCGGCCGGGATCGGTTGGAATCACCGGCGAGGCGGACTAGCCTTCCCGCATCATGAGCGAAGGCGACAGCGAGCCGAGTGTCGTGCATCCCGGCGAGGCCGGGATGCGGGTCGTCGTCGTCGGTGCCGGTTTCGGCGGGCTCAAGGTCGTCCGGTCGCTCGCGCGCGCGCCCGTGCGGATCACCGTGATCGACCGGCGAAACCACCACCTGTTCCAGCCGCTTCTCTACCAGGTCGCGTCGGCGGCGCTCGATCCGAGCGACATCGCCTACCCGATCCGGACGGTCTTCCGGCGCCAGGACAATGTCGAACGCGTGCTGATGGGGGTCGTGGAGGACGTCGACCTCGAAGGGCGCGCGGTGGTGCTCGAGGACGGCGCCCGGATCCCCTACGATCGACTGGTCGTCGCGACCGGCGCGACCCACTCCTACTTCGGCAACGAGGCGGCGTGGCGTCCGGTGGCGCCGGGGCTCAAGACCGTCGAGGACGCGCTCGAGATCCGGCGGCGGGTGCTCGCGGCGTTCGAGCACGCCGAACGCTACCCCGACGAACAACGCGCGTGGCTGACGTTCGTCGTGATCGGCGCCGGTCCGACCGGTGTCGAACTCGCGGGCGCGCTCGTCGAGATCGCGTTCCACGCGCTCGCTCGCGACTTCGACGCGATCGATCCGCGGTCAGCACGGGTGGTCTTGCTCGAGGGCGGACCGCGCGTGCTGCCGGCCTACCCGGAGGCGCTGTCGGCGAATGCTCAGCGCCAACTCGAGGGCCTCGGCGTCGAGGTCCGCACCGGTCATCTGGCGAAGGCGCTCGACGACGGGGGCGTGACCCTCGACGACGACACGCGCATCGACACGCACACGATCCTGTGGGCCGCCGGCGTGCGTGCGTCGCAACTCGGCGACCGTCTGGGCGCGCCCCTCGATGCGGTCGGCCGGGTCGAGGTCGCACCGGACCTGTCGGTGCCGGGACACCCCGCGGTCTTCGTGATCGGCGACCTCGCGCACATTGCACAGGACGGCGAATGCGTACCGGGCGTCGCGCCCGCGGCGATTCAGGCCGGCAAGCACGTCGCCGCGCAGATTCGCCGGGACCTGCGCGGTGGGGCGCGGGTCGCCTTCCGCTACCGAGACAAGGGGTCACTCGCGACGATCGGGCGTGCTCGCGCGGTCGCCGATCTCGGTCGGTTCTCGTTCGGCGGGTTCTTCGCGTGGCTCGCGTGGATGGCGATCCACATCGTCTACCTGATCGGCTTTCGCAATCGACTCTTCGTCGTGCTGTCGTGGGGGTGGAGCTGGCTCACGTTTCGCCGTGGATCGCGGCTGATCACGGGCGGTCGGCGGGCCGGTTGGCCCGATCGCCCCGACGAATCGTGAGTCCGATCGGCGCGTCGTGGATTCCGACAGCAGAGCGCCCGGACGATCACCGGGCGCTCTGCGTCGGAGGTCGTCGCCGTCCTACGGCACGCGCACGCCGATCGTGTTCGCCGTGATCACGATCGACTGTTGGACGATCGCGATTGCGGAGAAGTAGAACGTCACGCCGCTCGGCAGGCCCGCGGGGATCGCGATCGTGCCGCCGCCGCGGCCGAGCGAATCGAGCGTGGGCTGGAAGCCGGTGAGGATCGTGCCGTTGAGAAGGCCCTGCACCGACAGCACGAGCAGCGGATCGGGTGCGAGGTTGATCACGCCGCCACCCGGGGCCGGAATGCCCGGGCGTTGCCCGAGCGACAGGCCGAGCAGCACCGTGCCGCCCGAGGCCGCGGGACCGAAGTTCATCGTGATGCCGTAGGGCGTGCCGGAGGCGCCGGTGCCCGAGCCGGTGATCTTGCGCGAGCGATACATGTCGACGCCCGAGAAGTTCTGCCCGCTGAACGTGCCCCAGGTGCGCACCAGCGTCGCGGTCATCGGATCGTATTCGGTGACGGCACCATTGGTCGAGACGATGTAGGCGTTGCCGGTCGCGTCGTCGATCTTCATCGACTGCCCGGTGGACGACGTGATCTGCTGCACGAGCGCGTTACCGGAGCACACGTTGAACATCGGCGAGAACGCCGAGAATGCCGCCGCCCGGCTACCGTTCCAGCCTCGCGGCATCGGGTCGATACCCGACATCGTCCCCGAGAACGGGCAGAGCGTCGTGATCGTGTTCGTGCGTGGATCGAACTCGAGGAGGGCGCCGGCGCTCGACGTCCCGGCGAGCAGGATCGTGTCGGTGTCGTGGTCGCGCGCGATCGCGTTCGTGCTCGGGATCGTCGGCCCGACCGTCATGACGGTTCCGACCGAGTCGACTTCGAACAGGTTCGCGAACGAGTTGAAGATGTAGTTGCCGTTCTGCAGGAGGTCGCCCGACTGCAGGCCGCCCGGGATCGTCGCGATCGTCGTGATCACGCCGGCCGGTGTGACGCGGGCGATCAGACCCGCGAGATCCGTGAAGATCATGTCGTCGTTGTTGGGCGCCATCAGCACGGCGTTCGGCATCGACGCGTGCTGAGCGCTGCTCGTCAGGCTTTGCATCTGCCCGGTCGTCTTGTCGATGTAGACGACGTTGGTCGAGCCGAGGATCACACTGGCGACGAGATCGCCATCCTTCGGTTGAGCCGCGACGAGCGGTGCGAGCGCGACGATCGCGATCGCTGGCAATACGGAAATCCGGCGCATCGGAACCTCCATCCTCATTGTCCACCGATCGCGCCCACGCGATCGGACTATCGCGGCCAAGCATACCACGACGAGGAGGCGCGACGATCGACGGCGGGATTTCGGCCCGGAATCGGTGCGCTCGCGGACAATCCGGGCTTGTCACGGGAGCGCACCGCCGATGCCGCTAGTGGGGCCTACCGGCCGTAGTAGACCCAGACGAAGCCGGTTCCATCGGTGCGGATCGCCTCGCTCCGGGCTTTCCAGTGCTCGCCGAACGCCTTGCGGAATCCGTCGGCGTCGAGCTCGCCACTCTGCCGCTTCTTCTGCAGCAGGTCCTGCTTGGCCATCCACGCCTCGTAGCGTTTGCGCGATTCGTCCTCGCTCATCCCTTCGGGCGGGAAGTTTAGGCGCACCGCGTCGCCGACGATCAGATCGTATTTGCCGTCGCCGTTGAGATCGTCCACCCACACCCGCGTGTCGGCGGCCGGCGCGGTCCAATGGTCGCCGAACGTCAACTCCGACGGGTGCTTCGTCGCGACGGCGAGCGTCTGCGGAGCGCGGAATGGAGGCCCGGTCTTCGAGCCGGTATTGGGGAACCAGACGATACCGCCGGGCGCCTGACCGCTGACGATGTCGAGATCACCATCGCCGTCGAGGTCGATCACGCAGGGATCGCCGTGACTCTGCACGCGGATCGGCCCCTCCGGTCCCTCGAGCCACGTGCTCTGCGGCGAGAACTGCCCGTCGCCGGTGCCCTTGAAGATCGCGAACGTACCGGAGAAGTTCCCGGCGATGATGTCGAGGTGCCCGTCGCCGTCGAAGTCCACCGCGGTGGGGCGCGTGCAGATCTTGTCGGTGACCTTCTTCGGGTCGCACGTGATGATCAGCGGCTCGCCGTCCGTGCCGGTGACCGCTTCGGCGGGTGCGAATCCGTCGTCCGTCCCGCGCAGCACGAAGAACAGGCCCGCCATGTCGCGCGTCTTGCGCGAGTAGGAGCCGGAGAGGATGTCGATCTTGCCGTCGTTGTCGAGGTCCACGAACTGTGGAGTGGAACTCGTACATCACCAGACGCCGGGCACCTCGGCGATCTTGCCGCCGGCTCGGAGCCACTCGCCCTTCGCGAACGACCCGTCGGCGTTGCGGCGGTAGACCTTCATCTTGCCGCCGGCGAATTGCCCGACGACGAGGTCCTTGCGGCCGTCGTTGTCGATGTCGACCAGGCACGGCGCGGCATAGCCCGGCGCGTCGACGCGGATCGGCTCGCCGGCGGCCTTCAGACGGACCGGCGGGTCGAATTGCGGGGCACGTGGCGCGCCCGTCGGCTGTGCGACGAGCGGCAGGGCGCTGCCGGCGAGCAGGCACGCCGTCAGCAACGGGGACGGAATACGCATGGGGTTGTCCTCTCGGGTCTCGAGTCGTCCATGGGCGGACCGCCAGCGAGTCCAACCGCCGGCGTCGCGATCCGGGCTACCGGTTTCGCGACCGAGAGGTTTCGATTTCTTTCGCGGGCGCCGCGCTACGGCAGGATCCGGACCGCGAGGGCGTCGCTCGCGAAGAGCGGTGTCGTGCACGACGGCTCGTTCAGGAAGTACTGCGCGTTGACCACCTGACCGACGAGCGCCGCGGCGTTCGGGATCGGCAGCGGTGTCGCGATCGTGCCGAGTGTGCCTCCGACGACCGGCAGGATCAGCGCGCCGGCGGGGGAGACCCAGACCGATGCGCCAGCGACGTTGATCGGCGTCGGCAGCGCCACCGTCGACAGTGCGAACACGCCGCCGCCGGTCGCGGTGCCGCGCACGCACGTGAAGGCGAAGCTCGCGCTGCCGACGCGCGGGGCCTGGTTGATCGCGATCGTCGGCGTCGCGCTGCACCCGGCGGTCGCGGTGCCGTAGTTGGCGGTCCCGATGAGTGGCGTCGGAGTGAGCGCGAGCGTGCTCGGCGCGAACAGGTTCGCGACGTTCGGCTGACCGTGGTTGCCGCCGGAGGAGTCGCTGCCGTCACCGTTCAAGTTCCACGTCGACACCTCGCCCGGCATGCCGCTCAACTCGAGGTTCATCGTCGCCTGGATCTGCGCTGCGGTCCGCGCGAACGGCCAGATCCGTAGCTCGTCGATCGTGCCGTTCCACGTCTCGGCGCCCGCGTTGACCGTGTCGCCGTTGCCGATACGCAGGAGGCCGCCCCGGTTGACGATCGGCTGGCCGTTGCCGGGCCGGCTCGCGACTTCGACCCCGTCGATGAAGATCTTCTGCACCGTGCCGTCGTAGGTCGCCGCGATGTGCGTCAGCGTCGTCAGGCGGCCCGCCGTGAACGACCACCCGAGGAGCGACCGACCCGACGCGGTCACGACCGTCCACTCGAGGTTCGTGTTCTGCGTGTTCGATGCTCCGACGCGCAGGATAAACGACTCGAGCTGTGGCTGGACGTTCTGGCGGACGATCGTCGGCCAGCGGAAACCGCTGCCGAGCGTCGACCCGTCATACGTGACCCACGCCTCGACCGTGATCCCGGACGCGGGCGTCAGGGTCGGTGCGCTCGGCACGTCGATGTGCTGGTCGATCCCGTTTTGCAACACGAGCAGCGGGTTCTGCGCGGAGGCGGTGGCGAGGGTCGCCGCCAGCGTCGCGATCGCGAGGAGGGGGGCTCTTGTCTTCATACGGGCGAGTCTACCACGGCTCGTCGCCGCTGCGGGCGACCCCGGGCGCGACACCGCGCTGGGCCCCGAGTAGGATGGGGGGGCCGAACCGCGCCCCCGGAGTCTGTCCCCGATGTCCCTCGCGAACCCCCTGATGCTCGTCGCCGCGCTCGCGCTCGCCGCCGGATGCTCCTCGTGGAGCCGGATCCCGGTCGAGCGGGAGGCGATCCTCGCGGCCGATCTGATCGACAAGGAAGTGCGCTTCACGAGCGCGGAGGGCCAACACGCGATGATCGTGACCGGCATCCACATGCCGCCCGGCGACGCGTGGCTCGACGACGGGTTCCTCCGGGGTCTCGACGGCAACGTCCGAACGACGGTCTACTTCAGCGCGATCGCGACGCTCGACGCCCGCTCGATCCCGTTCTACGAACAGGCGGGATTCGACGTGTGGCTCGGCACGGTGCTCGGTGCGATCCTGGTCGTCGGGTTGATCGCGTTGTCGATCTGGGCCGCCCACGAGTGGGACGACGACCACCGCCACTATCACTAGCGTGCCCTCTCGCGTGTCGGAGGTATTGACGCGTCAGGCGCGCGGCAGGTCTCCGACGATCACGCGGAGCCGACCATCGACGGCCGCGAGGGCGGCGCGCGCATCGTCGGCACCCGCCCCGGTGACGACGCTCGCGATTGCGGTCTTCACCTCCCAATCACAACGCTCGAGCGCGTCGCGTGCGGCCGCGTCATCCACCGCGCACAGCGCCACGACGATTCGCGTCGCACGGATGCGCAGCTTGTCGTTCGTCGCCCGCACATCGACCATGCGGTTGTCGTAGACCTTGCCGAGGCGGATCATCGCGCCGGTCGTGATCATGTTGAGGATCATCTTCGTCGCGGTACCGGCCTTCATCCGCGTCGAGCCCGCAACGATCTCCGGCCCGACGATCGGTCGGATGTCGACGTCCGCGTCCGGGCCGATCGCGGAGTCCGCGTTGAAGCTCAACGCGATCGTCGCCGCCTTGCGCTCTCGCGCGACGCGCAGCGCCTCGATGACGTAGGGCGTGCGCCCCGACGCGGCGATGCCGAACACGACGTCGGTGTGCGTCGGGTCGAGTGCGAGCAGATCGCTCCGCGCGGCGGCCGGGTCGTCTTCGGCCCCTTCGATCGAACGCTGCAACGCCTCCGCGCCGCCGGCGATCAGCCCGATCACCCGGTCGGGCTCGGCCGAAAACGTCGGCGGCAGCTCGGACGCGTCGAGCACGCCGAGTCGCCCCGACGTGCCGGCGCCGACGTAGATCATCCGACCGTCGGCGCGCAGCCGGTGTTCGACGAGATCGATCGCCGCGACGATCGCAGGCCCGACCGCGCGCACGGCATCGACCAGGCCGGCGTCCTCGGCGAGCATCAACTCGACGAGTTCGTCCGAGCGCTTCGTGTCGAGGCCGCGGCTACGGGGGTTCGGGGTCTCGGTCGTCAGGTCGTCTCGCATGGCGGAATCGTAGAGCATTCCGCCGTGTCGCGAGAAGACCGCAGTCGCTCGGGCCTCAGAACAGCAGGATCGGAAGCGGATTCGAGATCGTGCCGATGCCCAACGGCTGAGCGGGATCGACGACGACGAACGCGTGGTGCAGGGTCACCCCGGTCAGGGCCGCGAAGTTCGGGATCACGAGCGTCGCGGTCGCCTTGCCCGACGCGTCGAGCGCGCCCTGGTAGCCGCGGAACATCGGCAACAGGCCGCGCGCCGTGGCGATCATCAGCGGGTCGAGCGTGAGCGGGATCACGCGTTGCCGCCCGGCCGGGATCCCGGCAGTGCCGAAACTCGCCGCGAGCACGTAGACCTTGCCCGCGTCGCCGGGGGCATCGAGGTCGAGCGTCACGGACGCGCCGCGTTGGGGGAGCGTCGCGCCGTTGATGCTCAGTGGCACCGATCCCGCGGTCATCGCGCGGCTGGTCGTGTAGGTGTGGTCGTTGATGTTCGTCAGCCGCCCGTCGGCGTCGTTGCCGGCGGCCCACATCGTGAATCCTGTCGCGGTGGGGGGCGTCTTGAAGTACTGGTGCCAGGACGTCTGCGCCTTGCCGGTCTGGGTTTGCATCAGATGGCCGGCGATCATCCGGGTCGTGACGGGATCGGTCAGCGTCCAGCCGGGCGCGGCGAACGTCTTGCCGTCCTCGACCGCGACGATCTGGTAGCCATTGGCGGTCGGGTTCTGCAGCGGCCCGTCGAGCGTGACGCGGACCGGGATGATCGAACCGGGCGCGTAGGTCGCGTCCGGCACGTCGATCCGCACCGAGCCGGGGCCGGTGTTCGCGGTGCCGATGTGGCACCGGGTGCAGGTGTCCCCGCTGCGGTAGAGCGGCGATCCGGTGTATCCGGACGGGGCTCCGCCGCTGTTGCCGATCGCGAGGATCGGGACCATCGAGAACGCCGCGAGGGCGGCGAGGGTGAAACGTGCGCGTCGCATGTGCGTTGCGTCTCCGGCTCGGGGTATAGGGGGTCCGAACTCAAATGCGCGGCGATGCCCGTTCGGTAAGGCATCGCCACGCGTACCACGACCCCGCGTGTGGACGGGGCCTCACCGGCCGGCGTGTGCATGCGGCCAGCCGGTGCCTTGGAGAGAGGACCTCCGACTACAACAGCCCGCCGGCGAGCAGGCCGCCGGAGTGCGCCGTGTAGTAGCCGACCAAGCCGAGCGTGAGCCCGAACAGCGCGTTGTCGTTCGGGATCAGGTTGCGGTTCACGAGCTCGATCCCGAGCGTGAACATGTCGTTCTGGAGCTTGGCGTACTCGGCCTTCACGCCCGTGAACGGCTTCTGGCACTTGCCGACGTCGTGGCAGAACGAGTGGTAAGCAGCAGCAGTGTTCGCGAACGTCTGCGCGAGCGAGATCGCGGTCGTCTCGGTCGCGTGGTTCTGCTGCAGGTAGAGCAGGATCGCCGCAGCTTCGTCGTCGATCTTGTGCGTCAAACTCTCGGTCGACTTCAGGAAGAGGTAGGCGAGGCGGGGGTTGGTCGGGAGCAACAGCGCCGCGAGCTTCGCCCCGTCGCCGATGACCGTGTTCCACAGGCCGACGAACGCGGTGTCGGTCGACAGCGTCGACCATTGGGATGTCACTTCGTCACCGGTCGCGAAGAACGCGCGGACGAGGTAGTGGAACTCACACGGCGTCTCGCCGATCGTACGGTTGTTCTTGTTGTTCTCGACGTCGTGTACGAAGTCGTGAAACGACACGCCTTGTCCCGAGAGCGTCGTCGCGAGCGACGTGAGCGTCGTCAACGTCGAGTGGTTCTGCTGGATATGCAGCAGGAGGGCCGCGGTGTCGTCGTCCATATCGTGGGCGGCGGAACCGGTTCCGGCCGGGTACTGAGCGGAGGCGACGGTGCCGAGGCACGCGACGAGCGCGAGCGCGAGCAGGGACCGACGGACGGTCGGTCGGTACGCAACGGTTTGCATGAGAGGTCCTTTCTACGACTTCCTTTCGAGGCTCACTCGAGGCTTCCTTCGTGCTGCGCAAACGGCATGACTGTCTCGCAGCGGAATCCACGCTATCCCGGACGTCGCGAGCGTCGCCACAAAAAACTGAGGAATCTCTCATGGATACGATCTCACCGTAGTCGTTCGACCGAGGCGCGTTTTACAGACGCGATACCGCGCATACCGGGGGGCTGCGGGATTACCCGCATGCACTGGTCACGAACCCTTCTCATCCTCGGCGTCGCGTCAATCGCGAGCCCGGCGCAAACGGAGTGGCGATCCGAGCCGCTCGCGCCCCCGGCAGTGGTTCACGAGCGACCCGACGGCGACGCGCGCCGCATTCGCCGGTGGGTCGACGTCGTCGCGAACGGCGCACTGCTCGCGTGGTTGGTCGTCGATACCGACGCCGCGCCCCACGTGCCGCGCTCGACCGTGCGGGTCTACCTGCAGCGCCCCGGTCGCGCGGCCCGGCTCATCGGCGTCGTGCCACGTGTGCGCGGCGCGCGGCCGAAGGTCGCACTCGACCGGCACGGAGCGGTGTTTCTCGAGACGCGTGGTCGTGTGCACGTCTTCTCCGCGTCTCGGGAGCCTCGTGTGATCGTTCCGCCGGTCGGTACGCGTTTGCTGCGCTACGATGCGACGAGTATTCTCGTCGCCGAGCCGGGGCGCCCGCCGTCGCTCGCGCTCTATCGACTCGATGCTGCCGACCGACCGATCGATCGGCGACCGATCGCGAAGGGGCGCGCCGCACTGTGGCGGCACCGGCGTCGCACGTCGTTCGTCGACGGCCGCTACTGGTTCGCCGGCGGTCGCCACGCCGCGATCGTCGCGATCGACAAACGCACCGGCGCTCGCCGACAGCTCGGCGCGACCGGCGAGATCGACGTCGTGTCACGGGATTGGCTGTTCGTCCGTGACGACGACGTCGCGCGTCTCGTGCACGTCACGCGTGGCGAGACGCACGCGCTCCTCGCTCCGGCGCGGATCCGACACGTCGGCCCCCACGGGATCCTCCACGACGGGCCGGCCGGCGCGCGGTGGTGGGACCCGGTCGACGGGCGTCGCGCCGACGTGGCGTTGTCGCGCAACACGCGGATCGTCGGCTGGTCACGCTCGGGCCTGATCGTGTCCGGGCGCGACGGCGTGAAGCGGTTGCCGGTGCCGGTCGAGCGTCGCCCGGTATCGACGGCCGCGCGTGCCGTCGGTCGCGCGGCGCGCGATCGCCTCGCGGCGGTTCACGCCGCGTCCGTCGCGAGCGGCCGCTGGGAGACCGGCGCCGCGCTCTACGACGTGGCGTGGCCGCTCGCGCCCGGCACCGGCGACGTGCTCCTCGCGATCGCGCGGGACGATCCCGATCCGAACACGCGGCGTCGTGCGGCGCGTCTCGCCGGCTGGTTCGACGTGACGGGGGCGGCGGACGCGTTGCTCTCGCTCGGCGGCGCGCTCGCGTCGGACGGGCTGGCTCATGTCGCGACGCCGGCACACGTCGATCGGCTGATCCGCGATGCGAAGGGTCGCGCTGCGTTGGCTGCTGCGGTGCGATGCGCGGCGATCCACGGGACGTCGTTCGACGTCGCGACGTTGCGGGAACGGGGCGCGTCGGCGGAGCGATGTGCGCTCGTCGCCGCGCGCCGCGGATTCATCCGCGCGCTGCGGTCGCAGCGCGCGCGATGACGGAAACGTCGGTCTCGATCAGCGCGCGACGAGCGCCTTGCCGCATGCGCAGTTGCCGGAGCTGTTCGACTGCGACTTGCAGCCGCACGACGCGTCGCAGCCGCACGTATACGAAGCCGTGCGCGGGAACGAAGCCAACGGCTTGCCGCATCGGCACGCGCCGTCGTCGGAGTCGTGCAACTCGTCGCACTGGCACTCGCCGCCGCAGCCGCAGATCTGGAAGCTGTCGTCGGTCGTGCGCAGGACGCGCTTCGTCGCGAGCGCCTTGCCGCACGGACACGAACCCGCGGTGGTCGCGCTCGTCTTGCACGTGCATTTCGCGTCGCAGGCGCAGAAGTGCGTGTAGGCCGTGCCGCCGTCGGTGCCGCCGCCGCTCGGGCCGGAGCTCGCGCAGCCGAACGCGAGGCACACGAGTGCGACGAGCGAGACGAGTTGGATCAGACGCATGGGTGGATCCCTCCCACAGGATTTCCGATGGTTCCCGCTGTCCGATGCCCGCGAAGAGGATACCACCCGAACGCGGGAGTGCGAGCCATTCCGGACTCAGTCGCCCAGACTGTGCGCAAGCCACTGGAAGACTTGGGCTTCGAGTCCGACGGCTCCGTCCACTCCGAGGCGCTCGCGTCCCGTCGTGGCGCCGTGGCCCCCGTGGGCGACCCAGCGGACGTCCACCCGGTCGCCGGCCGGATCGAGCGACGGCTCGATCGTGTGGGGCGGGACGAGCGGGTCGTGGCGGGATGCGACGACGAGCGCCGGAACGCGAAGCGCCCCGAGCCGCGGCCCGACGCTGGCCCGTGCGTAGTAGTCGGCCGCGTCGCGGAAGCCGAAGTGCGGTGCGACGACGCGCTCGTCCCACTCGCGTATCGTCGAGATGCGGCGCACGTCGGCGACCGCGGCCGCACGCCCGTGCGCGACCGCGGATGCGTGGATCGACCGCAGGGCGCGGAGGATGTAGTGGCGGTAGAAGCGCGTGCGATCGAGGTGCGCCTGGCCGGCGGCGAGGTCGAGCGGCGGCTGGATCGCGGCGACTGCACGAACCCGGGGGTCGCGCGTCTCGGTGGCCGCCAGCAGCGCGGTGTGACCGCCGAGCGAGTAGCCGAGGAGTGCGACCGCGTCGAACGACGCGAGCTCCTCGGCGGCGATCGCCGCGTGCAGGTCGCCGGTCAGCCCGGCGTGGTAGATGCCGTCGCCGCGACGATCGGCGCCGCGGAGCGAGAGCCGGAGGGTGGCGATGCCGATCGCGTGCGCGGCGCTCGCGGCACGCACCGCGTAGTGGGCGTCGGCGCTGCCGCCGAGACCGTGGACGAGGATCGCGACGGCGGTCGCGTTCGGCGGCACGCTCAACCAGCCGGTGAGGCGGACCGGCCCGGTGTCGGTCTCCACGTCGTCGAACCACGGCACGGCGGGTGGCGGGACCGTGCCGCGAATGCGGTGTATGACTGGGGCGAGCAGCGTGCGGCACTGGCTGCGGATCGACATGCCGGTGACCCTACGACAATCACCCCCGTGCGTCCATCGCGGCGCCGTTGACCCTCGCGCGACGATCTCGTGTAATCGACGACGATGAGCGACCCCGAACGCGATCCTCCCGCGACGCCGCGACGCCGTACCACGACGTCGTTCTTCTCCGTCGTCGACGAGGACGGCACGCCGAGGGTTCCGGCCGGCCTCGTCGCCGCGGCGCTCAGCCTGCTCGTCGCGGTGTTGATCGGCGTCGTGTTGTATCAGCTGGGCCCGATCCTCCGGCCACTCGCGATCGCGTCGATGCTCTGCTATCTGATCCTCCCCGTGCACCGCGGGCTCGTCGGCGTCAACGTGCCGCCGATCGCTTCGTACGTCGTGATCGCGCTCGGCGTGATCGTGCTGATGACCGTGCTGTCGCGCGCGATCTGGGTGAACGTCAGTGCGTTTGCCGCACGGTCCGACGGCTACACGGCACGGCTCGGGGAATTGGCCGGTACGATCGACGACTACCTGTCGTGGCTCGACCCGTCGACGTCGCGGCACGGTGCGAACGACGGAAGCCTGTCGAGCCCGGTCGGCGTCGACGAGCGAGGCGAGGGGCTGATGGGATTCGTGCGCCGCGAACTCGCGTCGCGCCGGATCTCGTCGGTGGCGACCGCGCTGTTCGGCACGTTCTTCGGCTTCCTGTCGACCGGGTTCATCATCCTGATCTACTTGATGTTCGTGCTGGCCGAGGCGGATCTCGTGCGTCGCCGGGTGCATCTCGTGTTCCCCGAGCGCGCGGGCCGCGTCCTCGACGTACTGGGCGCGATCAACCGTGGCATCGCTGCCTACATCCGCGTGAAGACGCTCGTCAGTGCCGTCATCGGCGTCGCGACCACCGTGATTCTGTGGGCGTTCGGCGTCGACCTCGCGTTCGTGTGGGGCGTGCTCGCGTTCCTGCTGAACTTCATCCCGTTCGTTGGCAGCATCGTCGCCGGCATCCTCCCGACGGGCTTGTCGCTGCTGCAGTTCGACTCGGTGTGGTATTCCGCGCTCGTCGGGGTCTCGCTACTCGCTGCGCAGACCGCGGTCGCATACGTCGTCGAACCCCGCCTCGCCGGCCGTCGCCTCGACATGAGCCCGCTCGTGATCCTGCTCGCGCTCGCGTTCTGGACCTGGCTGTGGGGGATCATCGGCGCGGTGCTCGCGATCCCGCTCGCGGTCGTGATGAAGATCGTGTTCGAGAACATCGAGCAGACCCGGCCGATCGCCGCGTTGATGGCAAACGGCTCGGTCAAGCCGCACGCGAACGGGTAGACCGACACCGATCGCGACGGTCGGGCTCGTCAGAACGGGTAGCCGACGGTGACGTGGACGACCCAGTGGTCGTCGTCGCGTCCGGGGTCGGGGTTGTGTCCGACGTCGACGCGTATCGGGCCGACCGGGGTGCGGAGGCGGAGCCCGCCGCCGACGCCGTACTGGAGGTCGCGCAGGCCGAAGTCGTTGTGGTCGGGCTGGATGTTGCCCGCGTCGACGAACGCGGCGCCGACGAGCGCACGGTAGATCGGGAAACGCAGTTCGGCGTTCAGCGTGACGAAGGCCTCGCCCCCGGTCGCCTTCGTGCCGATGCGCGGACCGAGGTCGAAGTCCTTGAACGAGCGCACCGACGACTCGCCGCCGTTGAAGAAGCGCTCCTGGATCGGGATCGCGGTCGTCTCGCCGAACGGAATGAGCACGCCACCGCGTGCCGCGACCGCGGCGCCCCAATTGCCGCCGAGCGGCAGGTAGTAGTGTGCACTGCCGACGGCGCGATGGAAGTCGAGTTCGCCGCCCAGCGCCCGGTGCGCGAACTCGTAGCTCGCGCCGAACAGCGCACCCCAGCGCGGCTCGATCGGATCCGACCGGAGATCCCATGTCACGGCCGCACGCAACGCCGAGATCTGGATCGACTCGTTCGGGTCGAAGTCGCCGGTCGGCGTGTCCGTCGCTTCCGATACGCGGTGGTCGAACCCGAACTGGGTGTCGATCCGACGCGTCCATTCGATCTGGATCTCGGCGCTCGCCTCGAACTCGTCGAGGTTGTAGGACGGCAGTTCACGGCGCTCGCCACCAGCGGCCAGCCGAGCGGTCACCGCGTGTCCGAACGTGATGCGATCGATCAACGCGCCCTCGATCCGCCGGCTGCGCATCGACGCGTTGACGCCCGCCTCGGCGACGCGACCGGTGCCGAAGATGTTCAAGTGCCGAAGCGTCACGCCGCCGCGCAGTCGTTCGTAGGAGCCGTAGCCGCCGTAGAACTCGAGGCGCCACGGATCGGTTTCCTCGACGGCGACGGTGAGGTCGAGCGCGCCGTTGTCCGGGTCGTCGGGGTCGGGGTGGAACGTGCCGCGCTCGACCTGTACCCCCTCGAACAGCCCGAGTTCGTAGAGCCGGACCTCGCTGCGCCAGATCGCGTCCTGCGTGAGCGGCCGACCGGTCGCGAGCGAGAGTCGGCCGGCGATCACCCCGGTGCGGGTCAGCGTGTTGCCCTTGATCCGGACCGCGCCGACGCGGGCGCGCGGGCCCTCGACGATCGCGATCGTGAACGTCGATCGATGCACCGTGCGGTCGTGCTGCACGGTGACTTCGACTTCGGCGAACACGTGCCCGAGGTTCGCGAGCGTATCGAGCGTCCGGCTTCGGATTTCGTCGGCGAGCCACGGCGTCGTCCAGCTGCCCGGCTTCGCACGGAGTGCGCCGCGGATCACGTCGGCGTCCACCCGTTCGCAACCGGTGACGACGATCGCGTCCACGGTGTAGCGATCGCCCGCGTCGATCGTGACGGTGAATCTCGCGCGGGTCGGTGCGTCACGCACCGCGGTCACGAGCGCGCTCGCGGTGCGGAAACCGTGCTGGTGATACCAGACCTCGATCGCGTGCCCCTCGCGGCGGCCGTCGCGGAGGACGAACGGCGTCCCGGGGCGCAGGGAATAGGCCTCGATCGCGTCGAGCAGCGTCGCCGGCTCCCACGCCGTCGCACCGACGATATCGGTGCCGGCGACCTCGACCGCCGGTCCCTCCAAGACGACGAGTTGCGCGTGGACGATGCCGTCGACGGTGTCGAGCTTCGTGTCGACGCGCGCGTCGGGGAACCCGTGCGCGACGTAGTGGCGCCGAATGCGATCGGCCGCGTCGTCGAGATCGGTCGGTGACGCGTCCGATTCGACGAACGCGTCGAGCTCGTCGCGCGCGGCGGCGACGAGCGCGGCGGCGGAGAAGTGGCCGTTGCCGGTGACGTGCACCCGGATGTCGTCGGTCAGGTGGATCTGGGCGGTCGCCGTCGCAACGACGGCGATCCAGGCGGCAAACGCCGCGAACGCGCATCGGATCATCGCTGTGGAGACGCCCCCGGCCGGCCGAGCCGGAATCGGAGCAACAGGTCGAAGTTCGTCTCCGCATATCGGTCGCGTTCACCGCGGATGTAGAGGTTGGGCGCGATGCGGACGACGGCGCGGATCTGTTTCGCCGCGTCTTGCGGCGTGCGCGCGGGCACGGTCTCGATCTCCAGTCGCCCGACCAGGTCGTCGAACCACGTCGGGTCGGCACCGCGGCGTCGCGGGAAGAGCTGGGTGTATGCGTAGCGAAGCCCGAGCAGGCCGGCCGCTTCGGCCGCGCCGCGATCGTCGAGGTCGCTGCGCAGACCGCCGAACGCGAGCAGCGACGCGACGTCCTCGCGCGGCAGCGGCGGCGTGGCGTGGTAGCCGATGGACAACGAATCGAGCGGGCCGACCGCACTGACGCGCACGTCGTAGCCGGCGACGCGCTTGTGTGCGACCGCGTCGAGGTAGGGGCGCCCCGGGTCGCGTTCGTAGAAGACGAGCGTGCCCCGTTCGAGCGGAATGTCCCCGGTCACCGCGAAATAGGTACCGCTCGTCGCGGTGATGGATCCGTCGAGCGTCGGCGCTGCGGCGGTGCCACCGAGGGTCAGGTCGGGCACCACTTGCGCCGCGAACGTCTGGCTGTCGATCGTCAGTGCGCGGTCGGACCGCAGCCGCACGTCGAGGCGCAGCCGATCGGCCCACGGCGCGTCGATCGCCGGGGGGCCGAGCCGGACGCTCCGGCCGGTCTCGGGACCGGGCACGTCACGGAGGTAGCGCCCCGACTGCGCGACGATCTCGCCCCGGATCGTCGCCCCGGAGCGATCGGCGGTGAAGTCGAGCGCGACGCGTGCCCTGAGCCGCACGTCGTCGGCATCGACGACGAGGACGCGGTCTCCGCGGACCGTGCCGTCCATGCCGTCGATCGACCAGCCGCTGCGGTCGACCCGGCCGCGCACCGTCGCGGTGAACTCGATCGGCCGCGACCCGAGGCGGCCGGTCGCCGTGACGGTCGTTCGCTCGGCGCCGATCGCGATCGTCGCCCGCACGTCGGCGATCCGCAACTGTCCGTGCCACGCCTGCAGTTCGTCGACGCGGACGTCGACGTCGCCCGTGAGGGCGCGACCGTCCGGCGTGAGGCGGAGCTGACCGCCGACGCGCGCGTCGAGCAGGACGAGCGAGGCGAGCGCCAACCGCTCGTGGCGCGCCGCAACGCGAATCGAGCCGTCGGTCTCGCGAGTCGCTTCGAGTGCGATCGCGCGTGCGAGCGGGGCACCGATGGCGGTCGCGAGCCAATCGGAGGCGATCGGTTGCTGCGCGGTGACGGGCGTCAGCGCGAGAAACACCGCGACGAGCAGTGAGGACGGGACGAGCAGGCGCAAGATGGGGATCTCCGAGGGGTCGAAATCCTATCACAGGGCGCGGCCCTCGGCAGCGTCTTGCCGACACCCGGCGTCTCGCCGATAATCCCGCCGGCCATTCGAGGGGAAGTCGTGATCGTTCTGGAGCACCTGAGCCGCACGTTCGGTCCGACGCGGGCGGTAGACGACCTGTCGCTCGACGTGCACGCCGGTGAACTCTTCGGGTTTCTCGGCCCCAACGGTGCCGGCAAGACGACGACGATCCGGATGCTCTGCGGGCTCCTGCGCCCGACGTCGGGTACGCTCGCGATCGACGGCCTTCGATACGACACCGGCGGCACGCGTATCCGCGCGATGACCGGACTCGTGCCCGACACGCCGCCGCTCTACGACTTCCTGAGCGCGCGTCAGTACGTCCGCTTCGTCGGAAGCCTCTACGGAATCGCGCCCGCGGAGAGCGTGCGCGACGGCGATGCCCTGCTCGAACGACTCGGCCTCGCCGATCGGGCGGACGATCTCTGCAAGGGCTACTCGTTCGGCATGCGCAAGAAGACGCACCTCGCCGCGGTGCTCGCCGCGCGCCCCAAGGTGCTGTTTCTCGACGAACCGACCGCCGGCCTCGACCCGGCGAGTGCGCGGCTCTTCAAGGACCTGATCACCGAACTTCGCGACGAGGGAACGACCGTCTTCGTCAGCACCCACCTGCTCGAGACGGCGGAGGAGGTGTGTGATCGCGTCGCGATCCTGGCCGACGGACGACTCCGCGCGATCGGAACGATGGACGAACTGCGCACGAGCGGGCGCACCTCGCTCGAGGATATCTTCCTCGCGCTCACGGGCAGCGACGATGTGGCCGGCGATCCGCGCTGACCTGCGGGTCCTCGCGAATGCGTTCGCGACCCACGACGGCCGGAAGGCGCTCGCGGCGGCGATCGTCGGCACGGCGTGCATCGCACTCGGCGCAGCGGCGCTCCTCGGCCGGCTTCTCGTCGCGCGGCCGATGCGCGAGGCGCTCGCGCAGGGGCTGCCCGCGGCGCACACGATCGTCGCCGGGGTCGTCGTCTTCCTGCCGGCGATGATCGCGGCGGGACTCGCGCTCGCCCAGACCCGCCGCGAGCTGTTCGAGTCGCCGCAAGCGACGATGATGCTCGTCGCGCCGATCGGCCGGTTCGCGGTCACGGTGCGCGCATGGGTGCGGCTCTCGTTCTCGGGATTGCTGTTCGCGCTCGCCGTCGGGATCGCGCCGCTGATCCGCGTCGTGGTCGACGCCGACGTCCGGCCGGCTGCGTTGGCGTGCTTTCCGCTCGCCGTGATCGCGCTCGCCGCGCCGTGGGTCGCTGCGTGCATGCTCTTTCACGTCGTGCGCGCCCGCTTCTTCTCGGGGCCGCGCGTTCGATTCGCGTTGCAGGCGATCGGCATCGCCGGGTCGCTCGGCTTGACGGCGGTCGGGTTGCTCGGACTGCTGTCGTCGCGTGGCCAACTCGCCGAGACCGCGCGCGTGCTGCTCGCGTCCGGTGCCGCCACCCAGGACGTGGCGTGGCTGCCGACTGCCTGGGTGGTGCGCGCCGGCGGCGGGACCGGCGCCGCGTCGTGGATCGCATGGGTGTGGCCGCCGGTCGCGACCGTGGGGCTGCTCGCGATCGCCTCGCGGTTCTTGCGAGGCGCGTACGAACGGGTCGCGATCGTCGAGCCGGGGGTCGTGCGCAAGCGCATGCGACGGGCGGGGCGCGTGTGGCCGCGCTTGCCGGCGGCGTCGATCGCGTGGAAAGACCTGTGCAGCGTCGTGCAGGAACGCGGGGGAATCGTGTCGCTCGTGTTCTTCTTCGGGTTGCAACTCGTGCTGATGAAGACCGGGCTCTACGGCCGGGCGATCCGCGGCGACGCGGTCCCTTCGGCCGTCGCACACGCGTTCGGGATGGTCGTCGCGATGCAGGTGCTCTCGGTCTTTCTCGGCGGCATCCAGAGCTTGAGCATCGTCGGCAGCGAGCGCCGTCAGCTCGCGATGCTCGCGACCGCGCCGGTCCACTCATCGACGGTGTTGTTGGGCAAGTCGGTGCTCGTCGCACTGCCGTTCGCGTGGTGCGCGTTCGCGTGCCTCGTCGGCGGGCCGTTCGTCGCCGGGGCGCCGTGGGCTGCCGTCGTGCTGTTCGTGCCGATGGCGTGTGGCATCATTCTCGCGAACACCGGGCTGATCCTGCTCGTCGGCACGTGGCCGCCGCTGTTCTCCGTCGACGAAGACGTCCCGATCGCGAACTCGCTGCATTCGGTCGTGCCGGCGATGCTGACGACCGTGACGCTCGGCCTGTCGATCGGCGGCACGCTCTGGCTGCGCGGTCGCCTGGCGGACGCCTGGGCCTTCGATGCCGAATCGGCGCACGCGCAGACGACCTTCGCCGTCGTCGCGGTCCTCGGTGTCGGGATGGTCGTCGCGAGCGCGGGATTCGCGCTGGGGGTCCGTCACGTCCAGCGGGTGTTCGGCCCGCGCGCGTAGCTTGTCGGCGTGATCGCCCGGCTGGTAGGATCGAGGCAGGGCGTCGTGCGCGTCCGTCGACTCGGGAGCGCGGGATGATCGAACGACTGCGGGGCGCCTGGCCGCGATGGCTCTGTTCACTCCTCCTCGCGATCGTGCTCGTCGGCTGCCGCTCGGATCGAGACGATGACGTCTGGGCGCCGCGCACGCGCCTGACGACGGCCGAACGGGCGGCGCGTCCCGCGAAGCCGGTCCCGCCCGCACCGTCGGATACCGTGACGATCGTCCTTCGGCCCGATCCCCGGCCGGAGCCGGCGTCAGAGCCAGCGTCGGCTCCGGAGCCGGAGCCCGCGCCTCCGCCGCGACCGCGTCTCGCGATCGTCGCGAGCGGCACCGGCGAGGCGATCGCGTCCGAGCCGGTCGACTACACGTTCACGGTGCGCAATCTCGGCGACGGGGCGGCGCGAGACGTCGTGCTTCGCGTCGATCTGGGCGACGGGATCGAGACGCTCGGCGACGCGGGCGAGCCGACGTTCGTCGCCGACGCGATCGCACCGGGTTCGTGGCGCACGTTTCGCGTGCGCGGCATGGCGAGTGTCGGGCGCCACACGGTGACCGCGTCCGTGTCCGCCTCGGACGTCGAGCCCGTCCTGGCCGAACCGATCGTGACCGTCGTGACGCGCGTCGCACTGGAACTCGTGCACGACGGGCCCGACAGCGTCGCGTTCGAGGCCGACGTCGCGTCGTCGATCGAGGTTCGCAACGACGGCAGCCACGCGGCGCACGGCGTCGAAGTCGCGGTCGCCTTGCCGGTCGGTCTCGACTGGCGCGACGCGTCGGCGCCCGGCGTGATCGAGGGGCGCACGATCGTCTGGCCGCTGGGCGCCCTCGCGGCCGGTGAGCGACGCCGCCTCCACTATCGCGTCGGCGCGGGTCGCGTGCCGCAGGTGACACTCGTCGCGACCGCGACCGCCCGCGGCGCGCGCGTCACGGCGCCGCTCACCTGGCGCGCGCGCGCCGTGCCGCGGCTCGCGGTGGACGTCGTCGACCTCGAGGATCCGGTCGCGCCGGCGGGTGCGGTGACCTACGTCGTGACGGTGTCGAATCGCGGGACCGCGCCGGACCGGGACGTCTCCGTCTCGTGCGGCTTGCCGGTCGGGATGCGGGTCGTCTCGGTGCGTGGCCCCGGGCCGGTCGCACGAGAGGGGCGCGCGATTCGGTTTGCGCCGCTCGCGACGCTGGCGCCCGGCGCACGGATCTCGTGGGCGATCGTCGCTCGGGTGGACGCGACGCGATCGACGGACGTGACGGTCACCGCGCGTGGGACGAGCGCGACGTCCGCGAAAGCGGTCGCCGCGTCCGAGTCGACGCGATTCGGCCCGTAGGCGCTCGGGTCAACTCGTCAGAAAGACGAACGCGAGGACGACGGCGATCACCGCCAGTGTGACGCCGCCCACCGTCGCGAGCGTGGCCCACGTCGACCATTCGGCGCCACCGAGTGCGAGCGCGAGCAAGACGACGAGCGCGATCGCCATCGCGGCGAGCCCGATCCGGAGCACCCAGACGATACGGCGATCCGCGCGGTCGATCGGGTCGCGGGGGGAGAAACTCGACTGGTCGTTCATGTCGGCAAGATACGCGAACCGACCGCCGAGATTCCAGGGGTGCCGCGCACCCCGTATAATCCCGCGCGATGCCGGAGCCCTCACGACCCAGCCTGCGCGTGATCGCCGCCCTCGTGCTCGTCGCCGGATGCGTCGCGTTTTGGCACGTCACCGCGGCTCGTGCCGTCGCGCCCGACCGCGACGTCGCGCTCTACGCGGTCGTCGGGCACGAGCTGCGCCACGGTGCCGCGCTCTACGTGGACGTGTGGGATCACAAGCCGCCGGGCATCTACACCGCATACGCGATGACCGAGGCGCTGGTCGGCTCCCCGATCGACGCGATCGTGTGGCTGCGTGCGATCGCGAGCCTCGTGCTCGTCACCGGGGTGTTCGCCGCAGCGCGGCGCGTCACGGGCCGAGACGGGGCGGCGTTGGTCGCGGCGGTCGCCTGGGCGGGCATGTCTGCCGACGCGCGCCTCGAAGCGGTCCATGCAAATGCGGAGGCGCTGACCGCGGGGCTCGCCGCGTGGGCGATCGCGCAGTGGATCGCGGGGCGCGGCTGGGTGGCCGGCGTGCTCGCGTTCCTCGCGATCGTCGTCAAGCCGGTCGCGTTGCCGGCATTCGCCCTCGTCGTCGTCGCGACGCTCGTGTTCGAGCCGGATCGTCGAGCGGTCGTGACGCGCGGCGTGTGGGCGCTCGTCGCGATGCTGGCCGGCACACTCCTCGTCGTCGGTTGGCTGGCCGCGACGGGTGCCCTGTCGGCGGCGTGGGATGCGGTCGTGACCTACAACCGATCCTACGCCGGTCCGGGCGCGTGGGACGTCGTCGCGTCGGTATCGATCGATGCGCCCTGGGCGCCGGCGATCTGGGCGGCCGCGCTCGCCGGTGCGGTGCTCGCGCCGCTCGGGCGGATGCGGCGTGCGGCGCTCGTCGCATGGCTCGTCGGCACGGCGATCGGTGTCGCCGGGCCCGGCCATTTCTTCCCGCACTACGACCAGCTCTGGCTGCCGGCGCTCGCAGTCGCGGTCGGTGCGCTCGCGACGATCGAGATGCGGTGGGGGCGCGTCCTCGTCGCGTTCGTGCTCGTCGGGCTGGCGGGGATCCGCGTCGCCGACCACGGCGTCGCGACGGTGCGCGATGCCGAGCAGTTTCGCGCCGCGCGCGCCGCGGGGCGCGCACTCGACGCGGGCCTTCCGGCCGGTGCCCAGCTCTTCGTGTGGAGCGACGAACCGCACGTCTACCTCTACGCGCGCCGCCGTCCGCCGGCGCCGTTGTTGTTCGCGATGCACACGTTCCGCGGTTCGGCGTGCGATCGACTCGTCGACGAGACGGTCGCGCGGCTCGCGGCGGCGCCACCGGCGTGCGTCGCCCTCGAGGAGGGGGTTACCGTGCTCGCGCTGCGCGGACTCGGCAGCGGCGCGCCTGCGGCACGACTCGTCGAGTGGATCCACCGGCACTACGAAGCGGACTCGACCGTGGGCGACGTCCCCGGCTACACGTTCCTGCGGCGGCGCGTCGCACCGCTGCGCGGCTGATCAGCCCTTGCGGAATCCGGTGAACAGGCCGGCTGCCGCGGCACCGGCGGACGGCAGGCTCCCGGTCAGGAATGCCTGCACACTCTTCATCTGGTCGCCGATCTTCGACGTGAAGTCCTCGAACGGCGCCTCGATCCGGCTCCAGTAGATGTCGATCCACCCCAGGTGGTCGAGGAAGTAGAGCGACGCGATCCAGACGCCGAGGAAGATCACGGCGATTCGCATGAAGGAGCGAAACGCGAACGCGAGGCAGAATGCGACGAAGAAGCTCAGGCCACCGCGGAGCAGTGCCGGCGACCAGACGCCCTTGTCGCCCTCGTCGCCGAGGGTGACGCCGACGGAACCTTCGCCGTCGGTGCTGACGCGAAAGCCGCTCTTGAGGCCGGCGGGTGTCGAGCCGGTCGAACTCGTGCCGGACGAGGCAGCCGTCGGGCTGGCATCCCCTCCGCCACTGGTGAGCATCACCCCGGCCACAATCGATGCGAGCGCGATGACGAGCAGCGCGATCTTCCACGGGCGGAACGTGTAGCCCTTGATCTGTGGCCCGGTCTTCGTCGGCTTCGTCTTGCTGTCGGCATTCATGTCCGAAGGGGTAGTCCACGTCCCCGGAGCGGACAATCGACCTGTCGCCGGTGCCTACCCTGCCGGCCGTTCGATCTCGAACAGCGTCGGCCAATTCTTGCCCGTGAGGAACAGGCGTCCGGACGCGGGGTCCAGCGCGATCCCGTTCAGCACGTCGGCGCCCGGCGAGGTGCGCGCCTCGCGGGCTAGTGCGGACGCGTCGAGCCACCCGACGACGACGCCGTCGCTCGGTCGAATCCGCGCGATCACGTCGAGACCGTAGACGTTCGCCCACAACTCGTCGCCGACGCACTCGAGTTCGTTGAGGCCGACGAGCGGGCGGCCGTGCGCGGTGACGGTGCGTCGCCACCGTTCGGCGAACGTCTCGGGGTCGAGGCCGCGCAGCGTCGGCGTGCCGTCGGTGACGAGCAGGTCGGTGCCGTCGAATGCGACGCCCCAGCCCTCGCCCGCGTAGCGGAACTCCTGTTCGACGGCGAACGTCTCGCGGTCGTAGACGAATCCGCGGCCGGCTTGCCACGTCAGCTGGACCAGTCGGTCGCCGACCGCCGCGAGCCCTTCGCCGAACAGTGCCGCGTCGAGGTCGTGGCGCCGCACGACCCGACCCGTCGCGATCTCGACCTCGCGCACGGTCGATGCACCGCGCTGGCCGGTGCTCTCGAACAGGCGGCCGTCGGCGAAGACGAGGCCTTGGGTGAACGCAGTCGTGTCGTGGGGGTGCCGCGCGACGACGACGACGCTCGTGGTCGGTAGCGGCGCTTCGCGGCCGGTGAACATCCGGATCGACGCGATCGGCACGACGATCAGCACGGCGAGGCCGACCCAAAACCACGGGATTCGGCGCTGGCTCATTCCGCCGCGCCGTCATCCCACGCGGCGAGTCCCCCCGCGAGGGCGGACACGTCCGCGAAGCCCCGTTCGACGAGCGCGTCGGCCGCGCTCGCGCTTCGGATGCCGAGTTGGCAGATCACGACGACCGGTAGCGACGGATCGGCGTCGGCCGCCCACGTGTCGAGCGTCTCCATCGGCACCGACGTCGTGTGGGGGAGGGCGAAGCGCGCGAAATCGGCGGTGCCGCGAACATCGATCACGATCGGTCGGGGCGTTGCCGCGAGTCGTGCGCGAAGCGCCTCGGCGTCGATCGTGCGTGGGCCGCTGGTCGGTGCGACGAGCGAGCGGATCGTCGGCGACGTGCCGCACAGCGCGCAATCGGGGTCGCGCGGAACGGTGAACGTGTGCCACCGCGCCGCGAGGGCGTCGTAGTGGAGCAGTCGCCCGACGAGCGGCTCCCCGATCCCGAGGAGCAGCTTGATCGCTTCGGTCGCCTGCATCGCGCCGACGGTCCCGGGCAGCACGCCGAGCACGCCGGCGTCGGCGCAGTTCGGCACACGATCGGCGGGCGGCGCTTCGGGGAACAGGCATCGGTAGCACGGCCCGTCGGGGCGCGCGAAGACCGACACCTGCCCCTCGAAACGGTGCACGCTCCCGTAGACGTCGGGCTTGCCGAGCAGCCCGCACGCATCGTTCACGAGGTAACGGGTCGCGAAGTTGTCGCTGCCGTCGAGGACGACGTCGTAGTCGCGCAGCAGATCGAGCGCGTTGTTCGCATCGAGGCGCTCGGCATGCGCGACGACCGCGATGGTCGGGTTGAGCGCGAGCAGTCGATCGCGCGCCGCGTCGGATTTCGCGCGACCGACGTCGGCGTCCGCGTAGAGGATTTGGCGGTGCAGGTTGCTGCGATCGACGCGGTCGAACTCGACGAGACCGATCGTGCCGACGCCCGCGCCGGCGAGGTAGAGTGCCGCCGGGGAACCGAGGCCGCCGGCGCCGACGATCGCGACGCGTGCATCGCGCAATCGACGTTGTCCCGCCGCACCCACGTCGGGCAGCACGAGCTGTCGCGCGTAGCGCGTGTTTGCATCGGGCGCAAGGGCGTCGTCGGGTGTCGTCGCGTCGGTCATCGTCAAAAGGTTATAGACCGAGTCCGCGCTGTGGACTATACGACCGCAGCGGGCGTCGGAGTCGCATGGGTGCATGCGGCGGCCCGCTACGTGTCGCTCCCTCGCGGATGCGACACGGAACCCGACGGGAGAGGCCCCGAATGCCGCCGAGCCGTGAAGAGCCGCTCGACGAAGGCATGCCGCTGCGCGACAGCGACGAGCCGATGTCGAGAGGCGACGAAGCGCGTCAGGAGTACCTGTCGCTGCGACTCGCGATCGACGATTTCGCGCGTGACGTGCGTCGCACGCACGGCGATCAGATCCAATGCGGCCGCGGCTGCTACGCGTGCTGCGTCGCACCGAAGTCCACGCGCTGGGTCGAAGCCGAGCGGTTGCGGAAAGCCGTTCGCGCATTGCCGACCGAGACGCGCGAGCGGATCAAGAAACGCGCCAACGACCAGACGCGCTTGCTCTGCCCGTTGCTCGAAGACGGCGCTTGCCTCGTCTACGAGGACCGGCCCATCGCCTGTCGTGCGAAGGGCATGCCGCTGGCGGTCGAGCGCGACGACGGCACCTACCAGCTCGACTACTGCCGCCTGAACTTCACGACCGTGCCGCGCGACTTCGAACTCCGTCGCCGCCACATCCTGAACGTCGACGGGACCGGCGAGATCCTCGACGCGATCAACCGGCGCGTCGTCGAGCACGAGGGGCTCGACGCGGACGACTATGCGCAGGTGTCGTTCCGACACGCGGCGCTCGGCCGGCTCGTTCCGGCCTCGCCCGCCGCCGACCCGGTCATGCGCGGACGTTGAGGTAGTTGCGGTAGTAGTCCCGCGCGCTCAGCGATTCGCTGCACGCGCGACAGATGAACCGTTCGAGCCGCACCGGATCGCCGAAGATCCCGTCCTCTTCGTCCAGGGCAAAGTAGCGCCGGCACACCGCGCAGGTCACGATCTCCGATGCGCCGAGCCCGTCGACCGCGTCGCGCACGAGGTCTTCGAGCGGGACGAACTCGGGGTAGGTCACGTCGCCCGTCGCCGGGTTGAACACGATCTCGGGATAGGCGATCCGCGCGAACAGGAACGTCCAGTAGCCGGTGTCGAACGTACGGTCGAGCGCGACGTTCAACTCGCCGATCGTCGTCGTCTTCGAGCCGATCTCCCTCATCGCTCCTCCTCGTCGCGCAGGGCCTGTCGGATGATACGCGGTGCACCGAGCGCGAGGAAGTGGCCGGCCGCCATCCAGACGGCGAGCAGCGCGAGCGGCAACACGTGACCGAGGAGCCGCGGCGCCGCGGTCGACACGTGCCACACGAGATTGTGCGGCGTCGCGAACAGCGCCGTGCCGTAGGCGAATGCGAGCAGGCTCGCGGCGCAGGTGAACCGACGGACGTCGGGGGCGCGGAGCGCGAGGAGGATCGGCAGCGCGCCGACCGCGACGACGAGCCACGCGCGGTCGAACAGCGCGAGGTCCGGAAGCGCGAACGTGGTGCGTGCGATCGTCAGCAATCGTTCGACGCCGGTCGGATCACCGGCGGGGTCGTGCCCGAACACCCAGGCGCCGTGCCACAGATCGTTGTAGAGCCCGTGCTGCATCTTGAACACGATCCACGGCGCGGCGATCGCGAGCGCGGCCCCGACGGTCCACGCCATCGTACGGAGCCCGGCCCGAACGCCGCCCGGCGACGTCGCCAAGCGCGCGAGCCCGACCGCGACGATCGCCGCCCACCCCTCGTTCTTCACCGACGGCGCGAGCGCCAGGCACGCGATCGCGACCGCGTCGATCCGGCCGGACCGTCGATCGTCGATCGCGCCCCGAACGACGAGCGCGGTGAACAGCAGGTCGGCGTTGACGAGTGTCGCGGCCTGTAGCACGAAGTCGACGAGCCCGACCGCGGCGGCGAAGACGAGCGCGACCGTGGCTCGAAAGCGGGCGCGGCCGGCGCGGTAGAGCGTCGCGACGAGGCACAGCCACAGGATCGCGCCGGGCGCCTTGAGCAAGCGCTCGTCGGCGACCCCGGCGTTCGCGAGCAACCACGCGCCGAACATCGGCTGGACGAGCGGGTAGTCCGGGTGCATCGGTGCGTCGCGATCGACCGTGAAGAACGCCGGATCGATCCCGCCCGCCTCGAAGAACGTGACCGACTTCAGGCCCCAGATCGCGAACCCGTCGTGGCTGATGATGGGGATCGCGAGTCCGTGGAGCAATCCGTGCACCGCGGTCACGGCGACGATCGCACCGACGATGCCGATGGCGATGCGCTCGCCGAGCGCCATGCGTTCCGGCGGGCGGGTCGGCGCGATCGTCGCACGCCGGCGGAACGGGGCCGCGAGCACCGGCAACGCGGCGAGTGGCCACGCGACGGCGAGCGTCAGCGGGGCGCCCGCGACGGTCGCGGCGACGAGGCTCGCACCGATCCACCCGGTGCCGAGCAGCCACGCGTCGGCGAGCGCGAACGGCCACGCCGTCGACGCGACACCGAGCAGGCGGCGCCACGCCAGTCCGACGACGAGCGGCATCACGAGGGCGGCGACGACGAGCAGGCTCATCGAATCGCGGTCCGGCGCCGGTAGATGCGGCCGTCGGCCAGGGTCGCCACGAGTGCGAACGCGCCCGGGAGTTCTTGCGGTTCCGTCGACCGGAAGATCACGATCGTGTCGGCCCACGCGTAGAGCGCGGGCAGGTCGTCCCACTGGCGCGCGGGGCGGATCGGCCGCGGCGTCATCCGGAAGCGGAAGAGCTTGTAGTAGTTGGCGCGGTGTCCCGGCCACTCGCGCACGGCCGGCCCGATCAGGACCGTCGGCGCGTCGCGCGGGACGAGTGGTTCGACGGCGTCGAGGAACGCGTGAAACTCGCCGTAGTACGGGTCAGCGGCACGGATCGCGGCGAGCGGGCGACGCGGTTCCCCGAGGGCGCCGATCCGCTCGGGTGTTCGCAGCGCGCCGCGGCCGACGAGCACGGCCGCCCAGCCGGCGACGACGACGAACGGCAGGACGCGGAGGATCCGGATCATCGCCGCGCATCGTGCGCGATTCGCGGGCGATTGTCAGCCGATTTCTCGGCTCGCGATCAGCGCAGGCCGCGCAGCTTCGCGATGCTCGCCTTCAGGCCCGCCGGGATCGCCGTGGTCTTCTTCTCTTTTTCGAAGTCGCTCTTGAGACCACCGGCCGCGATCGCGTCGGCGGCCGGGTCCGCGGCCGGTGTCGGCGCGCGCTTCTCGACCTTCTTGCCGGTGAGCTGGGCGAGCTTCGCCTTGGCCGCCGCGATCGGATCGGCCGCGTCCGACGCTGCGGCGGCGGGCGCCGGCTCCGGGGTCGCGACCGTCGGTTTCGGGGTGGACGCGGGTGCAGCCGCGGCCGGCGGTGCCTTCGGTGCAGCCGGTGGGCTCGCCGGCTTGGCGGGCCGTGTCGGAGCAGGTGCCGCAGCCGGAGTCGGCGCCGGGCTGGCCGCCGGGGCCGGCGGAGTCGGTGCCACTGTCGGCGCCGCCGCCGCAGCGGGTGCGCGGTGCCGGTCGACGAGCGCGACGAGGTCGTCGGGGCGTCCGGCGGCGCGGACGAGCGCGTCGGCCAGCCCCCGGTCGCCTCGCTCGAGCAGGCGCTCGACGAGTTTCTTCAACGCGTCGCCGATGTCGGCGGCGTTGCGGACGCGTGCGTAGCACATCGCGGCGTGGCGGACGCACTCGGCGTCGCTCGCGTCGGCTTCGGCGATCTCGGCGTAGACGTCGCCGGCGTCACGGGCTCGACCGAGCGCGAACAGGGTCGCGGCGAGCCGCATCCGCGAGCGTCGGTGGGCGTTGCGATCCCCGGAGCGCAAGTGCAGTCCGGCGAGCCCCTCGAGCGCGTCGACGTCGAACGGCATGCGGTCGAGCACGTCGCGATAGACGACCTCGGCCTGGCGAGCGGTCGCGGTGTCGCCGCCGAGTCGCTCCGCGGCCTTGCGCTTGGCTTCCGCGCCGCGCTCGAGTCGGCCGGCGGCGAAATGGCAGTCGCCCAGTTCGGCGAGCACGTCGGTGTCGTCGGGGACGAGGGCGTGCAGCTTGCGCAGGACCGCGGTCAAGCGCGGGACGTCGGGCGCCTCGCGGTGCACCGAAGCGAGGGTACGCAAGTGGCCGGCAGCGACGTCGCGATCGCCCTTGGCGAGCGCCTCGCGAGCAGCGAACGTCAACCCCACCGGGTGACGTGGCGCGCTCTCCAGCAGGCGTGCCTGCGCCGCACGGATGCGCGTGTCGCGTTCGGTCTCCGACAGGTCTTCGTTGTGCAGCGCGCGGATGAGTCCGTCGAGGGCGTCGACGGCGCGCTCGGACTCGCCTTCGTGCTGGTAGACGCGTGCGAGACCGTCGAGGACCTCGGCGTGTCCGGGACGTAGCTCCGCAGCAGCCTCGAGCACGCCGCGGGCATCCCCGAAGCGATCGTCGCCCAGGAGCTCGAGAGCCAGCGCGCGCAGGTCGTTGAACGCCTCGCGGGCGCCGCGCTCGCGGATCAGCAGCGTGATGAACGTGCGGATGTCGTCTGCCTCGGCGTGCCCGACGACGATCAGCGACCGCAGGGCGCGTTCGGAGCGCGCGTGGTCCTGCGCGGACTTCGTCAGGCCGAGGAACGTGCGCGTCTCGCGGACGTAGCGGTCACGGTCGGCGACCGGGTCGAGGATCTCGAGGTGACGCTCGCGCAATTCGATATTCGACGGGCGCAGCGCGAGTGCGCGTTGCAGCGCCTCTTGTGCGGCCTTGCGATCGCCCGAGTTCAGACAGCGGTCGGCGAACCCGACGTAGCGGTCGTACGCTTCGTCCTGCTGGCCGATCGTCTCGTAGATGCCGCCGATCGTCAGGTCGAGGTCGAACGACTCGCCGCCGAGCGCTTCGGCCTGCAGATAGAGGCGAAGGCACTTGTCGAAGCGCCCCTTCGCCTTGAACGTCGTCGCGACCTGGACGAGCTCCGCGGCGTTGAGCGAACGCACTTCGCCGTCGAGTTTGAACCGGTGCAGCAGCTGCAGGCAGCGGAACTCGGGAAGGCCCGCCTCCGCGACGATCTCGCCGACGTCGCGCTCCCCGTCGATCAATACGACGACGGCGCGCTCGTCCTCGAAGTGCTCGGTCGCGCCGTCGAAGTAGCGCCGGCAGCTCTCGTTCGGCACGAGCACGTCACCGGGCTCCGGGAACAGGCGCTCGAGGAACGCGTCGTCCTCGCGGCGCCCGGCGATCTCGACGACGAGCAGTTGAATCGTCAGGAACATGTTCAACGCGAGCAGGTTCGGGTCGAACGCGACCTCTTCCCCCTCGGTCGAGAACTGCCACCAGACGTCCTCCTCGGAGGCGAGCCGGTGGAGTTCTTCCTGAATCACGCTGCGCATCAGGTCGCGGAACTGGCCGGGCAGCGGGCCGCCCTCCTGCGAGATCGACTGTGCGAGGTGCTGGTCGCGCGACTTCGACCGACGCACGGCCTTCTTCAGGACTCGCTCCTGCACGAGTTCCGAAGAGACGACCTGCGCGAGGAAGAAGTCGCCGTCCACCTGCCAGTCGGCAGCGGTGATCGCCCCGTCGGCGATCCGGAAGTGGGAGACGTAGTCTTGGTCTCCGATCGTCAGCACGCCGGTAGCACGCGTCGACTCCAGCTCGAGCAGATGCTCGAGCAGCGACTGCTGATCGATCAATTGACGGTCGTCCTGCATGGTCATCCTCATCCGGATCCCGACCCGAGATTGCCGCCGGGTCGCGCTACTACTTCCGTCGAAAATCGCGGTCGATTTCTTGACGGTTGTGCGCGCGAGTCTCGATCCGGGCCGGCGGTGCGGGACGGTCAGGCCGTGCGCTCGGAACGCAACCGGCGGATCGTGCGGCGCTTGCGTGCCGCGTAGCACTGCGACAGCGCGAATCGCGCACAACCCGGGCACGCGCGTGCGAGGGCGTTCGAGGCGCCGATCCAGACCGGCGTCGTCACCCGGTTGAACGCGCTCGCGAGGAGGGGGAACTTCACCCAGCGTTCCCAGGCGGCCTTGGCGGGCGTGTAGCCGAAGCGCGCGAGTTCCGCGGCGCGGTCGGGTCGCTTGTCGGCCCACCGCACGAGACTGGACGCCTCACGGCTCGCCATGCGCAGGAATCCGTCCACGGTGATCGGGTGGTCGTGGTAGCCGAGTGCGGCGGGGGCGTAGTGGAGGCGGAAGCCGTGTTCGTGCAGCCGCAGGCCGAACTCGGTGTCGTCGTGGACGAACCGCATGTTCGGGTCGAACGTGAGTGCGTGTCGCGTCAGGAACGACGCCTTCACCGACACGTTCGTCGTCCAGAAGTTGTGCCATTCGAGGATCCGATCCTCGTCGAGTCGCGCCCACATGTGGTCGAGGTGGAGCGCGCGCGCCGGCGTCAGCGGAATCTCCGGGGCGAGGGTCACACGTCCGAGGACGCCGTCGACCTCGTGGGAGTGCGTTTCGTGCGCGGCGACGTGCTCGGCGAGGAGGCGCGGCGTCGCGATCGTGTCGTCGTTGAGGAAGAGCCAGATCGGGGCGTGCGCCTCGCGCATCGCGCGGTTGCGCGCCGCGGCTTGTCCGGCGTTTTCCTGGTGGATCACGACGAGTTGAAACGGGGTGCGACCCCGCGCCGCGTCGAGCACGCGTCGCGTCTCACCGTCCGTCGAGCCATCGTCGATGACGATCACCTCGACGTCGCGCAGATCGATGCCTTCGCTCGCCGTCAGCGCATCGAGGTGGCGTGCGAGGATCGGCGCGCGATCCATCGTCGGCACGATGACCGTGATCACGGGCGCGCTCATCGGCTCGTCTCCCGCGCGCACGCGTCGACGAGCACGCGCTCCAGGCGCGCGCCCGACGCCCGAGCCGACGCGTGTTGCTCGACCCACGAGCGCGCGGCCGTGGTCAGCCGTGCCGTGAGCGGTGCGTCCTCCAGGAGTCGGCCGACGGCCTCGGCGAATCCGGTCGCGTCGTCGGCGATGAGCAGCGCCTCGCCGTCATCGACGTCCAGCCCCGACGCGCCGCGCGTGGTCGCGACGACCGGGCGCGCCAGCGCGAAGGCCTCGAGGATCTTCGTGCGCGTGCCGCCGCCGATCGTGATCGGTGCGACGACGACATGTGCACTCGCGTACGCCGCGTCGATGTCGTCGACGTAGCCGGCGATTTCGATGCCCGCGGCGGGATCGTGCATCGCGCGGATCGACCCCGGCGGGTCGGCACCGACGGCGACGAAGCGCGCGTCGGGGTGTCGGGCTCGGACGTGCGGGAAGACGTCGCGAACGAACCACTCGACGGCGCGACCGTTGGGCGGGTAGTTGGCGCTGCCGACGAAGAGGCAGGTCGGCCCGGTGGCCGTTGTCGGGGGCAGCGGTCGGCGCGCCTCGGTGTCGATGCAGTTCGGAACCACCGCGGCCGATACGCCCGGTGCGAGGGCCGCGAGCGCGTCGCGATCGGTGTCCGACACCGCGATCACGGCATCGAAGCGGCCGACGAGCGTGCGCTCGTCGCGGTGCAGGCCCGCTGCCTCGAGGCCGGTGAGCCAGCGTGAGGTCCAGCCGGACGTGTCCCGTGCGGTTTGCTCGGCGATTCGGTGTTCGACGTTTTGTGTGTCGAGCACATGGCAGCGGGCCGGGGTCGAGAGCGCGATCGGTGCGACCCACAGCGTCTCGGCGAGCACGACGTCGCAGGTCGGCCCGGCGACGTCGCGTGCGAGCGCGGCTGCCCGCGGCGAGTCGAAGCGCTGCAACACGTCGGAGCGGCCGCGCGCGAGGTTGGCGAGCTTACGCATGCGGTCGCCGGCCGTCAGCTGACCGAATCGCCGCGGGTGAACGGTCGTGTGCGTCGTGATGCCGTGCGTCCGGAGCGCGGCGACGTCCTCGTCGTGGTCGGGGCGGTCGGTGAGTGCGACGAGGTCGACGCGGTGGCCACGCCGCGCCAGGTCGCGCAGCAGTTGGAACGTGCGGATGCGCCCGCCGTGGTCCGGCGGGTAGGGGAGATAGGGGGCGATCGCGACCACATGCAGCGTCACGCCGCCACCTCCCGGTAGATCGCGAGCGTCTCGGCGAGCATCCGGTCGCGTCGGAACGCCGACTCGACACGGGCGCGGCCCGCGAGGCCGCGGCGTCGCCGTTCCGCGGGCGCGTCGGACAGTGCACGGATCGCGACCGCCAGTGCATCGTCGTCGTCGAGCGGCACGTAGGCGACGGCATCGGTGTCGCCGCCGACATCGCGAAATTCGGGTGCGTCGGTCGCGACGACGGGCAGTGCCGCGGCGAGCGCTTCGAGTGCGGCGAACGGCATCCCCTCGTAGCGACTCGGCATTGCGAACGCGTCGAGTCCGGGGAGCAGCGTGGCGACGTCGTCCCGGGCGCCGAGGAGGCGCACGCGGTCTTCGAGGCGGTGGCTCGCGATCGCCTGCGCCAGTGCGTCGCGCTCGGGGCCGTCGCCGATCAGGACCGCGGTCACGTTCGGCACGGTCGCGAGCGCGCGCACGAGCCATGCGTGGTTCTTCTGCGCGGTGAGTCGGCCGACGGCGCCGAGCACGAATCGGTCATCGTCGATGCCGAGCGTGGCGCGCGCGCGACCGCGATCGGTCGCGCTCGGCATCGGGGGCACGTCGATGCCGTTGACCACGACGCGGTGGCGCGACACGTCGGCGCCGGATGCGACGAGCGCGTCGAGGTGGCACTGCGCGATCAAGACGATGCGGCGCAGATACCCGGGTGCGACGCGCGCGCGCCACGGCGTCGGGACGCGATACGTCGTGTTCGGCAGGTGGCTCGTCGCGATCAGGCGGCGGTGCCCGGTCGCGTGTGCCGCGACGATCGCCGACGCGCACGACCACGGATCGACCTGGTTGAAGTGGACGAGCGCGTATCGGCGGCGCGCGAAGAACGCCGCATGGCGCAGGACCGCGCCCGGGCGCCGGAGCGTCGTGACGCGCGCGAGCCGATGCACGCCGTGGCCCGCGGTGAGGAGCCGTTCGCCCCACGGGCGCGTCGCGTCGGTGTCGGCGATCGCGACGTCGACGTGGTAGCCGTCGTCGGCGGCCGCGGCGGCGACCGCGTCGACGTAGGCCTCTGCGCCGCCGGTGGTCGGCGCGTCGGAGTAGAGGAGGATGCGTGTCGGACGGCCCATGGTGGTCAGTAGACGATTCTCGGCGGTGCTCCCAGCGCGATACGGGACGGGTTCCGGCCTGATATCGGGACGGGGCTGTCCAACACCGTAGACACCCCGGGGCTGCCGCGGCGCCCACCCGATCCGCGGCTACAGACGCAAGTATAGCAATGACAGAGGGTTGCGCGCCAGAAAACCGAATGCGATGTCGCGATTGGCATGGTCCTTGCGCTTTCCGGGTTGGCGCCGGCAACGGGCCGGCCGACGACCGACGAATCGACCAATCGTCAGCGAAAGGGGCAATCATGAAACGCCAAGCGTTCACCCTGCTTTCTGCCGCCGCGCTGATCTTCGCGGCAACCGATTACGCTTCCGCGGGCAACCGTGACCGCGGAACCCGTCGCTTCGACGACGGACGCAACCGTGGACGCGCTCACGTGCGACCGGTGGTGAGGACGCCGCGTCGGGCGACACCGCCGAGACACGTGCGCGGTGCCGGTCGCTACGTCTGGCGCGTCAACCGCGTGTTCGTCCCCGGTCACTACGAGAACCGGTGGGTCGAGCGGCGCGCACCCGACCGCTTCGAGACGCGCGAGGAGCGCGTGTGGCAGGCCGGTCAGGTGACCTATCGCGACGAACGGTACGTCGTGCGTGCGGGCTACTACCGCGTGGTCCGCGGTGGCGCCTGCGAGCCGGCGCGCCGCGTCTGGTGCCCGCCGCAGTACGGCGTCCGCCGCGTGCCGGTGCAATGCCCCGGTCGCTGGGTCGTGAAGTGTGTCCGCGTCCGAGTCCCCGGCGAAATCCAACGCGTCTGCGAACGCGTCTGGTGCCCGCCGCGATACGAAAACAAACGAGTTCGAGTGTGGGTCCCCGCCGCAACGTGCACTGTGTGGCGATGAGTTTTTCGGTGGAAATCACGGCGGCTTCGGTTTTCCCTGAACGCCCGCAGTGAAGCGCCGGGAACCAACACTCCGAGCCCCGCCAGCAATGGCGGGGCTTTTTTTGTGGCCGAGGTCGGGGGTGGAGGGGGGCGGAGCGATACGTCTCGCGGGCGCTGGACTGCGTTGCGGCGGCGACTTGCGTATCGCTGATGCGAGGCGCGCCGCCGCGCCTTGCCAGCACCCGCGAGACGCACCGCTGCGCTCCCCCTCCACCCCCGACCTCGGCCACTTCAAAGCGTAGTACTGGCGTTGGATGTCGGCCCGCGCGGAACGGCTGAGGGCGTGACTCGGGAACGGTGGACTGGCGTTGGATTGCGGGCCGTGCGGAACGGCTGAGGGCGTGTGGGCGGGAGGTCGCTGCGGCGGATCTGTCCCGTTTCGCGTCATATCCGCGCCAGCGACCCGTCGCTGCGGCGATCTTGTCCCGTTTCGCGTCAGATTCGGGTGAGCGAGCCCTCGCGCCGGCGATGATGCGGGCTCGGGATCGATTCGGGGGCGGTCGGTCTGTATCGTCGGCGGGGTGAGAAGAGACGCGTGGATCGTCGTGCTGGCGTTGGTCGTCGTGGTCGGGGTGCGGCATCGCGCCTGCCTCGACGTCGGGTTCGTCGGGTGGGACACGTATCCGGCGATCGCGCACGCGTCGGCGCTCGTCGGGCCGTGGATGGGGGGCGTGCATCCCGATGCGACGTTCTACCGGCCGTTGACGTCGGCGATGCTCGCGGTGGATCGAGCGGTCTACGGCACGAGTCCGACCGGGTATCACGTGACCGACCTGCTCCTGCTGTGCGCGGTCGCGGTCGCGATGGCGGCGCTCGCGCGTCGCGTCGTGCCCACCGGTGGCCCGTGGCTCGCGGTCGGGGCGGGAGCGATCGTCGCGATGCACCCGATCCAGCTCGAGGTGGTCGCGGTCGTCGTCCGGCGGGGCGACGCGCTCGCACTCCTCGCGACGCTCGTCGTCGGGTTGCTCGCCGGTCGACGGGGGCGTCGGCAGCTGGTGTGGATCGGTGTGGTCGCGGCGGCGGCGGTGTTCGCGAAGGAGGTCGGCGTGCTCGCGCTCGCGGTCGCGCCGGTGGTTGCGTGGCTCGTGCGTCGTCCGCTGCTCGCGCCGACCGTCGCGGCCGGCGTGGGCGTCGGGGCCGCATTCGCGTTGCGCGCACTCGTCGTCGGCGGACTCGCCGGCCATGACCGGGGCGCGGCCTGGTGGCAGACCGTACGGGACACGGCCCCCGACTATGCGGCGTGGGTCGTCGACCCGCTCGGCTGGGCGCCGGCGTGGCTCCCGCTCGTCGTGCTCGCGGTGCTCGCGTGCGCGGTGATCGCGTTGCCGGCCGCGTCGCGCCGTGTCGCGCTCGGCGGCGTCGCGTGGTGCGCTGCGGCACTCGCGATCTTCGGCGCGGCCGGCCGATCGCAGCCGTGGTATGCGGTGCACCTCGTCGCGCCGCTCGCGTTGATCGGTGCTTCGTGCGTCGCGGGCGCGGTGACGGCGCGTCGCGAGGGGCGGCGACTCGCCGGGACCGCCGCGCTTCTCGGTGCCGTCGTCGTCGTCGCATCCGCGTTCGCGCCGGTCGGCATCGGGTGGCGGCAGTGGCAGGATGGGTCGGCGGACATCGACGACTACCTCGGTCGACTGGAGCGGACCGTGCGTGCGCACGAACCGGGCGCGACGATCGTCGTCCCGGTCCCGCCGCTCGGCGTCTCGCGAACGAAGCCCGCGCTCGCCGGCGGAGCCCTGCTCACCGACTACGCGCTTCCGGACGCGCTCCGCCTGCGCGGCCTCGACCGTCCGGTCGTCGCGCATTTCGCGTTTCTCGCGGCGCCGGTGGTGCGGCCGGGTACGACCCGGCTCGTCGTGACGCCGGGCGCACCGTGGCCCTGATCCGGTTCAGCGCAGGGCATCGCGCAGCCGGTCGACGACGCCCGGTGCGCCGGCGATGACCGGCAGTTCGTGCGACGCGTAATAGCCGGCCGGCTCGCGCAGCGGAAACAGCGGTCCATCCGTCGTCTCGACGCAGCCGCCCGCCTCCTCGATCAACAGACCGCCGGCCGCGACGTCCCACAGGTGCACCTGGCGACCGTACGCGCCGTGCAGTCGTCCTTCGGCGATCCACGCGAGTTCGAGGCAGACGCTCCCGAACGAGCGGAGCTTGACCGGGCGCAGCTTGGCGAGCCATTCGGGCGCGCGGCGAACGACACCGTGGCGCACCGTCACCATCGTCAACGGGCCGAGCGCGCGATCGTCGACCGCGAGGGGCTCGCCGTTTCGCGCGGCGCCGTGCCCGCGCTCCGCCGTGTAGGTGTCGCCGCGTTCGGGGTCGTGGATCACCGCGAGCGTCGGTCGGCCGCCTTCGAATCGCGCGATCGCGACGCAGTAGATCGGGATTCCCGCGATGTAGTTCGACGTGCCGTCGAGCGGGTCGACCGCCCACCACGTCGCGGCCGGGTCGCCGTCGAGGCCGAACTCCTCGCCGAGGATCGCGTCACCGGGGAAGTGCTCGTGGATCGCGTCGCGGATCTGTCGCTCGGTCGACTCGTCGGCCTCGGTGACGAACGACGTCGCGGTCTTGGCACGCGGGTCGATCGTGTCGCGTGCAAAGTCCCGCAGGTGTGTGCCGGCAGTGGTCGCGATCCGCGTCACCGTTGCGAGGTCGTTCGTCATCGGGCGGCCCGTTCGTCTTGACAGCGGGGGGGCGCGTCGGCGACCGTGGCCGACATGGCTTCGGACCCCCGCGCACCCGGCGCCGATTGTAGCGCGAATCCCGTGCGAGATGCGATCACGGCGCCGGCCGTGTCGGTCGTGCTGCCGGTGCGGGACGGGGAGCGGTGGGTGCGCCGCGCCGTCGCTTCGCTGCTGGCGCAGACCGAGCGCGCGATCGAGGTCCTCGTCGTCGACGACGGGTCGACCGACCGCACCGCGGCGTTCGTCGCGGCGATCGCGCGCCGCGACGAACGGGTGCGGCTGCTCCAGGGGCCGCCGGCGGGGATCGCGCCGGCGCTCGCGCGCGGGGTTCGCGCGGCCCGCGCACCGCTGATCGCACGCGCGGACGTCGACGACTGGAGCCACCCCGAGCGCCTCGCGGCCCAGCGGGCGCTGCTCGACGCGCGGCCCGACGTCGACGTCGTGGGGTGCGGCGTTCGCAGCGTGCCGCGACGTCGCGTCGCCGAAGGCTATCGGCGGTACGACGCGTGGACGAATGCGATCCTGTCGCCGGATGCGCACCGCCGCACCCGGTTCATCGAGAGCAACGTCCCGCACCCGACTGCGATGATGCGGCGGGCGGCGCTCGAACGCGCCGGAGGCTATCGCGACCCGCCGTGGCCGGAGGACCTCGATCTGTGGTTGCGGCTCCACGAATCCGGCGCCCGGTTCGCGAAGGTCGATCGAATCCTCTACCTGTGGCGCGACCGCGCCGATCGCGCGACGCGCGCGGATCCGCGCTATCGCCGCGACGCGTTCATCGCCGCGCGTGCGCACTATCTCGCGCGGACCGCGCTGCTCCAACGGGGGACGACGATCGTATGGGGCACCGGCCCGGTCGGCGGTCGACTCTCGCGCGCGCTCGAGTCACATGGCGTGCACACGGTCGCATTCGTCGACGTCGACCCGGCAGCACACGGGCGGACCCGCCGAGGCGCCCCGGTGCTCGCGCCGGCGTGTCTCGACGATGCGCGCTGGGCAGGGGTCCCGGTGCTCGCCGCGGTCGCGGCGCGCGGCGCGCGCGATTCGATCCGGGAGGCGTTGTCGGCGACCGGCCGCGTCGACGAACGCGACTTCCTCGTCGTGGCGTGAGCCCCACGAGTCCTCCGGGTACACGACGACGGCCCGACGCGTCACGCGCCGGGCCGTCGCTCGATGCTATTCGATCGGAGGCCTGTCGCTACGGGCGCTCGCGGCCGCCACGACCGCCACGTCCACCGCGATCGCCACCGCGCTCGCGGCCACCGCCGCCGCGACGACCCATCATGCGGTTGCCACCGCTGAGGTAGCGCTTGACCTGCTTCATCTGCTTGGCGTCGAGGAACTCCTTCAGCGCCGGCTCGGCGTCCTTGGAGATCGCTTCCATCTCCTCGCGGAGATCCTGCCACGCCTCGCGGTCCCGCATCGCGCCGGACTCGCGGAACTCCTGCCACAGGTCGCCCATGTCCTTGCGAACCTTCTTGATCACGGGCTGGACCTTGTCCATCTGCTCCCAGTTCAGGTTCGCGTCGGCCGCGAGTCGATCGATGTCGACCGAGTTCGCGCCGAACATGTTCGCACCGCCTCGGCCGCCGCCACGGCCACCGCGTCCGCCGCGGCCACCACGACCGCCGCGATCGTTGTTGTTGTCGCGCCGGACGGCCGCGCGATCCTTGATGCGCTTGACCGTGCGATCCATGAACTTGCGCACGTGATCGCTCGCGGCGGACGTCTTGGCGGTGTTGATCGCACCGACCGCTTGCGTCCCCATCACGACCAGTGCTTCGCGAACACTCAGGCGCAGGCGCGGGTCGTCGTCGCCCATGAACTTCACGAGCGTCTGCAGATACGCGACGGCGCTCGCCTTGTCCTTGTTCGCCGCATCGTCGTCTTGCGCGGCGGTGAATCCCGCACACGTCGCGAGCACGACCGGTGCGAGCAGCACTCCCAGCTTCATCGGTACCGTTCCTTTCGGAGTTACGGCGCAGCCCCGCCCCACACGAAGGCCACTTGTTTCACGTGCCCGGGCATCGTCGTCCACAGGCGATCTCATCGTAGGAAGGGCGCACCCCCGTGGCAACGCTGCTGGCGAGCGGCGGGCGGCGATTTTGCAGAACCGTGACAATACCTGACCGGCAGATCAGCCGATCGGACCGGCCTCGAATCCGCCCGGGCTGCCCGGATCGTCGGCCGCGAGCGCTGCGCGGACCCGATCGGGGAGGTCGGCGACGTCCCGGTCCCCGTCGAAGTCGACGATCGCGATCCGGCGGTGCCGCGGGGTCGTGCGAGCCGTGCGGACGACGGCCTCGTGGTCGACCAGTCCGGTGTCCGGGACGATCGCGGACCACTCCTCGGCCGCGATGCGGACGCGGGCGGTGCTCGCGTCGCCGACGGCGTCGACCGACCAGGTCGGATCGCCGTCGTGCGTCAGGCGGCGCACGACTTCGTGCCGCACCAACTCGCGCGCGCAGACGACGAGGATGCGCGGTCCGTCCGGTTCGGGAAGCGCGTCGGGAATCTCGATGTCCCCGACGGTCAGCCCGGGTCGATCCCCGTGTGTCGCGCCGCTCATGCGCGGCATGCTACACGGATCGGTCGATCGTCGCCAGCCCGCGGAGGGGCGCTTCTCAGAGGAAGCGTTTGGTCGCGACGGCGCTCTCCTGGCGATACGGCGGCCGGGTGACGACGCGGCCGTCGCCGGCCCACAGCGACAGGGCGGCGTGCTCGACGAGCCGATCGGGCACCGACGCGTTCGGCCGCTCCCGCACGAGCCGTGCGATCTCGTCGGCGATCACGGTCGCATCGCGCGGATCCTCGCCGCGCTCGACCGTCCGCGCGGTCTCGGTGTCGCCGCGCATCGCGCGCCGCCACGGTGGGTAGGTCGCGGCCGACATCAGCCCCGCGACGTCCGGGACGAAGACCGCCGAGCGGGTCCACGTGACCGTGTGCGCGTAGACCGTGAGCTCCGGCGCGCGGACCCTCAGGTAGGGGATCGGCGCGAGTGCGTCGGCGTTCGCCGCGCAGATCAGCGTGCCGTCGTGCACCTCGGCGTGGGGGACGAAGCGGGCGAACGGCACGTCGACGTGTTCGGCCACCGCGCGGCCGAGGATCTCGCTGTCGCGATCGGTCGCCGCGATCACCGCGCGAACCGGCCGCTCGGAGCGCTCGAGCAGCGTGATGAGCCCGGACAGCCGATCGGCCACGTCGTCGCGCGTCTCGGCGAGCGCCCCGAAGCGACCGCCCATGCCCGGCGCGGAACTCGTCGCGAGCAGCGCGCCGCCGTACTGGACGAAGTGCCAGCCGACCAGGTCGTCGCCGGCGGGGATCCCGAACGCGTCGGCGCGCGCGACGCCGAGTTCGAGTCGCTCGCGAAGCTCGGCCGGCGTGTCGTCGGCGAGTCGATCGAGTGCGGCGCGGGCGCCGTCGAGGTCGCCCGAGAGCAGCGAGCACCAGCCGAGGTGGACGCGGACCGCCGGGTTGCGGGCGAGCGTCGCGTCGTCGAGCGGCGCGAGCACCGACACCGCCTCGGCGTGGCGGCCGGTCTCGGCGAGCGCGACCGCGAACTCGACACGCACGTTCGGATCATTCGCAGCGAGGGCGAATGCGCGTCGGAGGATCGGCTGCGCGAGGTGCGGCGCATCGGCCTGCATGAACGAGAAGCCGAGCTCGTAGAAGTAGCGCGGGTCGTCGAAGTGATCGTGGCACAGGCGGAAGAGCAGGCCGGCCTCGCGATCGCGCGCGACGCCTTCGAGCGTGCGCGCCGCGAGGTCGTAGCCGGCCCGCAGGTCGGCGTCCATCGTCAACGCGAGACCGGTCAGCTGGAGCGCGCGCTCGCGATCGCCGTCGGCGAGTGCGGCCTCCGCTTGCTGCAAGGCTTGGTCGGGTGTGCTCATCGTCCCATCCCTTACACCGATCCGGGGTCTCGGGGCGAGCCCTTTCGCCGGGGGTGTCGAATCCGTGCTACCCTTCCGGCAATCGTCGCCCACTCACGAGGAACGTCGAATCACCATGGAGATCCTGCTCGCGAACCCGCGCGGCTTCTGTGCCGGCGTCGACCGTGCGATCGAAATCGTCGAGCGTGCGCTCGATCAGCTCGGCCGGCCGATCTACGTTCGACACGAAGTCGTGCACAACAAGTACGTCGTCGAAGACCTGCGCGCACGCGGCGCCGTGTTCGTCGACGAACTCGACGAGGTGCCCGACGGCGCGACGGTGATCTTCAGCGCGCACGGCGTCTCGAAGGCCGTGCAAGACGAGGCGCGCCGGCGCGACCTGCGCGTGTTCGACGCGACCTGCCCGCTCGTCACGAAGGTGCACGTCGAGGTCGAGAAGAGCGACCGCGACGGCCGCGAGGTGATCCTGATCGGCCACGCGGGACACCCCGAGGTCGAGGGGACGATGGGGCAGTACGAGAATGCGCGCGGCGGTGCGATCTACCTCGTCGAGTCGCCCGAGGACGTCGCCCGCCTCGAGGTCGCCGATCCCGACAACCTCGCGTTCGTCACGCAGACGACCCTGTCGGTCGACGACACCAACGACGTGATCGACGCGCTGCGGGCGCGCTTCCCGTCGATCGCGGGCCCGAAGAAGGACGACATCTGCTACGCGACGCAGAACCGTCAGGACGCCGTGAAGGTGCTGACCGAGCGCGCCGACGTCGTGATCGTCGTCGGGTCGGTCAACAGCTCGAACTCCAATCGACTGGTGGAGATCGCGACGAAGCGCGGACTCGCGTCGCACCTCGTCGACGACCCGACGCAGATCGATCCCGCGTGGCTCGACGGCGTCGAGACGATCGGCGTCACCGCGGGGGCGTCGGCACCCGAGGCGCTCGTGCAGAGCGTCGTCGATCGACTGCGGGCGCTCGGCGCCTCGCGCGTCGAGGAGATCGCCGGCAAGCGGGAGCGGATCGTATTCCCGCTCCCGAAAGCGCTGCAGTGAGCAAGCAGGGGAGGGTGCTTCGATGAAGGAGCCGAAACTGGTCGTCCGTCCGACGCCGGCGTTTCGGGCGACGGTCGCCAAGACGAGCGCGATCGCGTCGGTTCGTGATGCGCTGATCGTGCCGATCCGGCCCGGCGCGACCGCGGTGCCGAAGGCGTTCGCCGCGTACGACCGTTCGATCGACGGCTCGATCGCGCGGTTGCTCGCGTCGGGCGACGTGCGGGGGCGCCCCGGCGAACTCCACTCGCTCCACCCCTCGGGCGACGGGGGACCGAAGCGCGTGCTCGTCGTCGGGATCGGCGATACCGACGCGGCGCACGACGCGGTGCGGCGCGCGGCCGGTGCCGTCGGCCGCCGCTGCCGCGAACTGGGGCTGCGCACGGCGACCGTCGCGCTGCCGGGCGACGTCGAGCGCGACGGGGTCGAGACGAACGCCGAGGCGTTCGTCCGCGGCTTCTTTCTCGGCGCCTACCGGGCGCCGGTCTACCGCGCGGGACGCGCGGCGCCGATCGCCGTGCCGTCGCTGCGGGTCGTGCCGGCCACCGCGGCGCGCGCGACCGCGACGCGCACGGGCGTGGCGCTCGGCGTCGCGATCGCCGAGGGCGCCTGGCGCGCCCGCGAACTGATCAACCGCCCGGCCAACGACGTGACGCCGCTCGAACTCGCCCGCACGGCTCGTGCGATGTGTCGGCAGAAGGGACTCACGTGCCGCGTGCGTCGCGCCCCCGAACTCGAGAAGATGGGCGCCGGTGGTCTGATCGCGGTCGGCAAGGGCAGCGTCAACCCGCCGTGCCTGATCGAGATGCGCTACACGCCGGCCAAGGGGGCCAAGGGCGCGCCGACGTGGTGGATCGTCGGCAAGGGCATCACGTTCGACACCGGCGGCGTCAACGTGAAGTCGGCCGCCGGCATGCGCAACATGAAGTACGACATGGGCGGGTCGGCCGCGGTCGTCGGCGTGATGTCGGCGGTCGCGACCCTCGGCTTGCCGATTCGCGTCGTCGGGTTGATCGCCGCGGCGGAGAACATGCCGAGCGCCGCGGCCTACAAGCCGGGCGACGTGATCACGCAGCTCGACGGCACGACGGTCGAGGTCGTCAACACCGATGCGGAGGGCCGGATCGTCCTCGGCGACGCGCTCGCCCACGCATCGTCCAAGGCGCCGGACGTGATCGTCGACGTCGCGACCCTGACCGGCGCCTGCTCGATCGCGCTCGGGTCGGATGCGATCGCGTTGATGAGCAACGACGACGACGTGTCCGCACGGCTCGACCGCGCCGGGCAGACCAGCGGCGAGCGCGTCTGGCGGCTCCCGCTGTGGCGGAGCTACCGGCGGCTGATGAAGTCCGACGTGGCCGACCTGAAGAACAGCGGTGGCCGCGAGGCGGCGACGATCACCGCGGCGGTGTTCCTCGAGCGGTTCGTCGGCGAGCGCGCGTGGGCCCACCTCGACATCGCCGGGACCGCCTGGAGCGACCGCGATGCCGGGTTCGCGTCGCGGGGCGGGGTCGGCGTCGGCGTCGCGCTGCTCACGGTCGCGTTGCGCGACGCGGCGCGCGGCTGATCGACGCGCCTCCGGGGCTTGCCGGATCGGCGGGCGTCGGGTATCAACGAAGGGACGCACGCGCGCCTCGGGTCGGCGCGCGGATCGCCCGACCGGGCGATGCGTCGGGTCGTGAAACGGGGCCGGTTTCCCGCCGGTCGGGCAGAGTGGTCGGGGCAGAGTAGTGGTGCCGTGACGATGTCTCGGGTCGTGGTGATCGCGTGCCTTGCGGGGATCGCGTTGGCGGTCGGTGGACTCGGTGCGCAGACACCGCCGCGTGGCGCGGTCCTGATCGCCGGGGCCGGCCCGTTGCAAGACGGTCGCGTCGTGTCGGTCGACCTCGTGACGAACACCGTCTCGACGGTGCTCGTGCTGCCGGGGATCGGAGCGACGGTGCACGGTGTCTCGATGGCCGAAGACAACCGCGCGTGGGTCTTCTCGGTCAATCACCCGACGGCCGGCGGATTCCTCGGGCGTATGGCGCCGAGCGGCACCTGGACGACGATCTATCGGTTCCCGTCGGGCGAACGCCCGCAGTCGCACGCGCTCGACGTCGACGGCACGGTGCTCGCGGCCACGACGCTCGGCGCGGTCGTCGACATCGACGGCGGCGGCGTCGCGACGACGCTCTACACCGGCAGCGCGCTGATCAACGCGCTGGCGACCGAACCGGTCAGCGGCTTTCCCGTGTGGGGCGAGTTCGGCGCGGCCGGTCACGTCCGGGTCTTCGATCGGGTCCTCGCGTCCGCGGTGAACGGACCGACCATCCCGTTCATACGGTCGCTGTGCGTCGACGCGCGCAATGCGGCCGTCCTGATCGGATCCGCGTCGCCGTCGGCCGTATTGCGTTGGGACGTCGCCGGCGTCACGACGCTCACCGCCTCGGCGCCGGGCGACGCGATCGGGCACTTGGAGGACGGGACGTTCGTCGTCGCGGGCTACGCCGGCCGCCGGCCGTCGCTCGTACGGATCGACGCGGCCGGCAACGCGCTGCAGACCGTGGACCTGACGGGGGTGTTCGGCGTCGTGCGCTCGGTGGCGGCATATGGCGCTCGAGGCCTGTGCGGGACGGCGCCCATTGCGCCGAACACGTCGCTGCCGCTGCAGATACAGAGCCCCGCGGCGGGGGACGCCGGCAAGCCATACGTGATCCTGCCCTCGCTCTCGCGGAAACCGGGGCTGACGATCTCGGCGACGAAGCACCTCGCGCTCAACATCGACTCGCTGACACGACTCGCGCTCGCCGGCTTCCTGCCGGGCGCCCCCGGCTTCATCGGCGCGCTCGATGGGCAGGCCCGCGCCCAGGCGAGCCTGTTCCTGCCGGGATCGCTCCGCGGTGTGCGCGTCTACCTCGCAGGCGTCGTCCTCGACGTCTCGCAGCCCTGGCCCGGGATCATCGCCACGGTGACGAACACCCTCGCGATCACGCTCCCGTAAGGTTGCCGCCCCTCCGGCGCGTCGGTAGCATGGGCGCGATGGTCTTCGCCGCACCCGACGTCACGGTCCAGGTCGCGCTCGCCGTTGCGGCGGTCGCGCTCGGCTACGGCGTGTGCATGTTCGTCGAGTATCGGGCGAAGGTGCGCCGGCGAGCGCGGGCCGATGCGCAGCTCGAGGAGGCCCGCGGCGATGCGGAGCGGACGCTCACCGTCGCGGTCGCGGAGGCGCGTGCCCACGCGACCCGGATTCGCGAAGCGGCGCGGGACGACCTCGACGACTACCGCGAGACGCTCGGCGAACTCGAGCGCCGCCTCGACGAGCGCGACGGTGACCTCGATGGGCGCGACGACGACCTTCGCGCGAAGCGGGCCGAGGTGGACGTGGGGCGCCGGGACGTGCGGTCGCAGGAGTTCCGCATTCGGGAGGCGCGTCGCGCCATCGCCGCCGAACGGACGGCGCAGCGCGCGCGGCTGCTCGAGCTGTGCGAGCGTGACGAGGACGTCGCGGTCGCGTCGTTCCTCGCCGACCTCGACGCCGAAGTCTCGCGCGAGATGACCCGGTATCTCGAACGCTCGACCGAGCGGCTCGCCGACGAGGTGGACGCCTACGCGCGCGAGATCGTCGATCGGGTGACGCAGCGCATGGATCTGAACCACGCGCGCGAGGAGCGCTCGTTCGTCGTGTCGGTCGACGCGGCCCGGCTCGAAACGCATGCCTTCACGACGGGGTCCGACGCGTGGAGTGCCTTCGAGGCGGCGACCGGTGTCGAGTTGGCGCTCGACGCCGGTGGCGAGTCGATCGTCGTCAACTCGATCGACGGCGTGCGACGGGAGGCGGCGCGTCGGGCGCTGGAGTGCGCGCTCGCGCTCGCGTCGCCCGAGTCGTTCACGACGAAGCGGAGTGCCGGCCGCTCGCGCGGTCGTGGCGGGCGCGGGCGTGGCGGCAAGCGGCGTGGTCGATCCGCGGAGACGTTCCGCGCGGTGCCGCCCGAGGAATACGAAGCGCTCTACACGCGCGTTCGCGGCGACCTCGACGCCGCGCTGGTCCGCGCCGGGCGGCGCGCGATGCAAGCGCTCCGACTCGATGCGGATGCGGCTCTGTTCCCGTACCTCGGGCGCTTGCAATACCGGACGAGCTACGGACAGAACATCCTGAAGCACTCCCAGGAGGTCGGCCTGCTCGGTGGCCTGCTCGGCGCCGAGGGCGGATTCGACGAGAAGCTCTCGAAGCGTTGCTCGTTCCTGCACGACGTCGGCAAGGGGCTCGATCACGAGCGCGAGGGCGGGCATCCGGCGATCGGTGCGGACATCGCGCAGACGTGCGGCGAGGACGAGACGGTCATCAACGCGATCGCGGCCCACCACGAGGACGTGCCGCGCACGTCGCTCTACCCGCTCCTCGTCCAGGCGGCGGATGCGATCAGCGGCGCCCGTCCGGGCGCGCGGCGTCGCACGACCGAGGCGTACAACGTGCGGATGGGACAGATCGAAGAGATCGCCAGTGCGCGTCCGGGCGTCGAGGGGGTCTACGTGATCCAGGCCGGTCGCGAGGTGCGCGTGATCCTCGACGCGAAGAAGACGTCCGATGCCGACGCCGGGACCGTGGCCGAGTCGATCGCGCGCGAGCTGGAGAACGAGGTCCAGTTCCCCGGCACGATTCGCGTGACGGTGATCCGCGAGCGGCGGATCTCCACGGTCGCACACTGACGGTGTCCCGCGGGTCGTTCCACGCGTTTCTGGTCGCGCAGTTCCTCGGCGCGGCGAACGACAACCTGCTGAAGACGTTCCTGACGCTGCAGGCGACGTCCGGTGTCTGGCGGGCGACGACCGGCGAGGGCGTCTCCGGCGACATCACGCTGCTGTTCACGTTGCCGTTCCTGCTGCTCAGCGGTTTCGCGGGCCAGTTCGCCGACCGCTATCCGAAGCACCGCGTGATCCGTTCGCTCAAGCTCGCGGAGGTCGTCGTCGTCGCGGGGGCGCTCGTCGCGATCGGGGTGGGTTCGTTCTCGGGTGCGATGGTCGCATTCGTCGCGCTCGCGGTGCAGAGTGCGCTGTTCGGGCCGGCGAAGTACGGCGCGATTCCCGAGCTCGTCGCCCCCGGTGACCTGAGCCGCGCGAACGGTGCCGTGAACCTGACGACCAACGCCGCGGTGATCATCGGGATCATCGCGGGCGGTGCGATCAGCGACGGCTACGACGGACAGGGCGTTGGCGCGACGCCGTGGTTGCTCGCGGTGAGCGTCGCGGGGGTCGTCGCGGCGTGGCGGATCCGGCCGCTTCCGGCGCATTCGCCGACGCTGCCGCTTCGCGCCGCCGTGTGGACACCGCTGATCGAAGGGCTTCGGGTGATGCGTCGCGATCGACCATTGTGGCGCACGGCGCTCGCGTGGGCGTCGTTCTACTTCGTCGCCGCGGTCGTGCTGTCGGCGGTCCCGGTGCTCGGGAGAGCGTTCTTCCCGTCGGCGTCGGAGCACCACACCGAGATCGCGATGTTGATGGCCGGTGCGCTCGTCGGGATCGGCGTCAGCTCACTGCTCGCGGGCATCTGGTCGCAGCATCGGATCCGGCTCGGGCTCGTGAAGTGGGGCGCGCTGGCGATCGCGTCGGCGCTGCTCGCGTTCGCGTTGTGGCCGCACAGCTACGGAGGCGCGCTCGCCGGACTGTCTGCGCTCGGCCTCGCGTCGGGCTTCTACATCGTCCCGTTGCAGGCATTGTTGCAGGCGCGCGCGGATCACGATGCCCGCGGACGTGTGCTCGGTGCGGTCAACGCGCTGTCGTTCGCATTCATCGCGGCCGGCGGGGGTGCCTACAAGATCGCTGCGGAGCAGGGGGTCACGCCGCAAGCCACGCTCATCGGGACCGGAGTGGTGATGTTCGTCGTCGCCGTCGTCGTCGCGCGGTGGATTCGCGTGGGCGGGATCACGACCGCCGCGTAGCTACTTGTCGAGCGTCGACCAGCCGAGGCGAACGGCGAGTTTCGTCAGCAACGGGATCGTCTCGAGCCCGGTTTTCTTCATGATGTTCTGACGGTGCGTGTCGACGGTCTTCGTGCTGACGTGCAGGCGCGACGCGAGTTCGCGCGTTCGAAGCCCCTCGGCGATCAGGATCAGGACTTCGCGCTCGCGACCCGACAGGGTCGATACGCGCTCTTCGTCGGTGTGGCTCATCGAATACCCAACTGCTGTGACTCGCGGCGATTATGCAAACGCACATCCGCCGCGAAACCCCCTCCGACGATTTCAGGATTCGGCCGATGGTGCGCCTCGATTGGCGGATGAGACGCGGATGAGAGCCGCATCTCGGCGTCGCGCCGATGCGTCTTTTGCGAGGCTCGAATCCGTGTCACGGTTTCGTCGCCCGCGTGTCGGACCGGGCGGCGGGTCGGTGACGTCGATCGACTCGCCAGGACGTGGGACTTTCTTTGACCGCGGAGGTGAACTACGCTTCCGCCATCGTCCGCATCGCAATGCGGCCCCGCGCGCAGTAGAGTTCCTCGCTCGCATCCCGCCGGCCTCACGGGCCCGACGGTGCACACCGGAACGCGCTTTCTCCCTCTTCGGTCTCTGCTGGCTGGACAGGACGCTCCGGACGCGTTGGCGCGCCCGCGAGTTTCACAGCCGACCTTGACGGGATCGAGACCATTACCACCACCACGAAGAGACGGCCCGCGCGGGCCGCGTCCAACGGCGCCTCGTTCGAAACGCTGGGCCTGCCGGAGCCGTTGCTCCGTGCGATTCGCGCGGCCGGGTTCGAGACACCCAAGCCGATTCAAGCGAAGGCGATTCCCCCCGCGATGCGCGGCCGTGACGTTCTGGGCCTCGCACAGACGGGCACGGGCAAGACGGCCGCATTCGCGCTCCCGATGATCAGTCGCCTCGCCGCGGCGCCCGGCGGCCGAGGGCCACGCGCCCTGATCCTCGCACCGACGCGGGAACTCGCGGCGCAGATTCGGGCGGATCTCGAGATGCTCGCGCGGTTCACCGCGGTGCGCGTGACCACCGTGTTCGGTGGCGTGCCCACCGGGCCGCAGGCGCGTGCGCTTCGCGCTCGGCCGGACATCGTCGTCGCGTGTCCGGGTCGACTGCTCGACCTGATGCGGCGGGGGAGCGCCCGCCTCGACGGGATCGAGATGCTCGTCCTCGACGAGGCCGACCAGATGCTGGACATGGGGTTCCTGCCCGATATTCGCGCGATCATCGCACGCCTGCCGAGCGAGCGTCAGACGATGCTCTTCTCGGCGACGATGCCGAGGCCGATCCGCGCGTTGGCCGACTCGCTGCTCGTGGACCCGTGCGTCGCCGAGGCGGCGCACGCCAAGCCGGTGCAGTCGATCGACCACGCGTTCTTCACCGTCGCGCAGCGCGACAAACTCGCGCTGCTCCGACAGTTGCTCGAGGAGGAGGCGGTCACGGCCGCGATCGTCTTCTCGCGGACGAAGCATCGCGCGCGACGACTCGCCGACGACCTGTGTCGCGCCGGCGTGCGCGCCGTCGCGCTGCAGGGGAACATGACCCAGGGGCAGCGAAAGCGAGCGATGGACGGCTTTCGCGACGGCGGATTCGACGTGCTCGTCGCGACCGACATCGCCGCGCGGGGGATCGACGTCGCCCGCGTGAGCCACGTCGTCAATTTCGACCTCCCCGCGACGTCGGAGGCGTATACGCACCGAATCGGTCGGACCGGACGCGCCGGCGAGGATGGCCTCGCGTGGACGTTCGTCACGCGCGAGGACGTCCCGGCGGCCCGGACGATCGAGCGGCGCCTGAACCTGCGTGTCCGTCGATTCGATCCGGCGATCGCACGTCGGTCGGCACCGGCGAATCGGGGTCGACCGCGCCGTCGCCAGCCGGCGGCCGCGTCTCGACGTCGGCGCCGTTGACCGCACGTCGTCGCAACGACTCACGTCTGTTTCGTGCTGCTGTCTTGCGGTGCGACTACTTTCCACGACGTCACCGCGGCATGCGCGTAGACGTCGACCAGGCACCGACCGACCCGAGGCGGTGCCCGGAGTCCAACTCGGGTCGAGGAGTATCGAGATGTTCAATATCTACGTCGGCAACCTGTCGTTCGATGCGACGGAAGACGAGGTCCGCCACCTGTTCACCGAGTACGGCGAGGTCTCCCGCGTCAACTTGATCAACGACCGGGATACCGGGCGGCCGCGTGGGTTCGGTTTCGTGGAGATGGCCGATCGTGCCGCAGGTGAGCAGGCTGTCGAGCGGCTGAACGGCGTCGACCTCGGCGGACGGTCGCTGACGGTCAACGAGGCGAAGCCTCGCACCCAGCAACGAGGCGGATACCGCGACTGATCGAATCGTCTCGAGTCCCCTTCAATGCTGACGGAGGCATCATGGCACGAAAGAATCCTGCGACGTTTCGCAAGCGGCAACGAGAGCTTGCGAAGGCGCGAAAGCGCGAAGAGAAACAGCAGCGGAAGGTGGAGCGTCGCGCCGCCGAGGGCGGGGAGGATCCGGTGGACGGCGAGGGTGACGACGAGCGACTGGATGCGGACGCCGACGAGGCGTCCGAGGAAAATCCGGGCGCATGACGGGGGCGAGCGCCGGTTGCGCGGGAGTCGTGACGGACTGGAAGGCGTCCGTCGCTCCCTTTCGCCAGCCGCGAACCGGGCGCGGAGTCTTGCAACTCCTCAATACGTTGCTGCCTTACCTGGCTGCGTGGGCGTTGATGATCTGGACGCTGCACCTCTCATACTGGATCACGCTCCTGATCGCGATCCCCGCGGCCGGTCTGGTCGTCCGTAGCTTCATCATCGCCCACGACTGCGGCCACGGGTCGTTCTTTCGTTCACGCCGAGCGAATGATGTCGTGGGTTCGATCCTCAGCGTGATCTCGTTCGTCCCGTACCGTCAGTGGCGCCGCGAGCACGCGGCCCATCACTCGACGTCCGGTGATCTCGATCGACGTGGCATCGGAGACATCTGGACGCTGACGGTGCGGGAGTATGCCGCCGCACCGCGACGCACCCGGTTGGCGTACCGCCTCATGCGAAACCCGCTGGTCCTGCTTCTCGTGGGGCCATTCTACATGTTTGTCGTGAAGCAACGATTCGCGGTGAGCCTTCGCGGGAAACGGGATCGGGTGAGCGTCTACGGCACGAACCTCGCGATCGCCCTGTTGATCCTACTCGCGTCACTGACGATCGGACTGCAGGCGTACTTGATGATCCAGGTGCCGGTGCTCCTGCTCGCGGGCTCAGCCGGGATTTGGCTGTTCTACGTGCAGCACCAGTTCGAGGGCGCATACTGGGAGCGCAGCGAGGACTGGGACTTCGTTCAGGCGGCCGTCCAGGGGAGCTCGTACTACAAGCTCCCCAAGGTGCTCCAGTGGTTCTCCGGCAACATCGGCTTTCACCACCTCCACCACCTGAGCCCGGCGATTCCGAACTACAACCTCGAAGCGTGTCACAACGCCGACCCGATGTTTGAGCGAGTGAACGCGATCACGCTGCGGACGAGCTTGCGTTCGTTGTCGTATCGTCTCTGGGACGAAGAGCGGCGGTGCCTCGTCGGCTACCCGTAGTTGGGGACGCGGCAGTTCAGCCGGTGTTGCGCAGGCCTGCCGCGATGCCGTTGATCGTGACGATCAGCGCGTCGCGCAGCGCGTCGTCGTCGTGTGCGCGCAGTCGCCGGAGCAATTCGGCTTGCAAGACGTTCAGCGGGTCGACGTAGGGGTTGCGCACGTCGATCGAGCGCCGCAGGACGGGCGACGCCGCGAGCAACGTGTCGCGTCCGAGTGCGTCGAGCAGCGCCCGTTCCGTCGCGCGGTGGCGCGCGCGCAGCGTATCGCCGAGCGGGCGCAGGGCGTCGTCGGCGAGCAGCGATTCGTAGTATTCGGCGATCCGCGGCTCGGACTTCGCGAGCGTCATCTCGATCATCTCGAGCGTCGCGCGCAGGAACGGCCAATCGCGCGCCATCTCGAGGAGCGTGTCGCGGTCGTCCCCCTCGAGCGCGGCGCGGAGCCCCTCGCCGACGCCGAGCCACGACGCGAGGATCAGCCGCGTCTGGGTCCACGCGAACACCCACGGGATCGCGCGCAGCGATTCGACGCCGCCACCCGTGCGGCGTCGCGCCGGTCGGCTGCCGATCTTCAGCGTGCCGAGTTCGGGCTCCGGCGTCACTTGCCGGAAGTAGTCGACGAAGCGCGGGTCGTCGCGCACGATACCGCGATACGCGTCCGTCGCCGCCTCGCTGATCCGCGTCGCGACCGCGCGCCACGCCGGGGCCGGCGCGCGGGGCGGCCGCACGCTCACCTCGCAAACCGCCGTCGTGTAGAGCTCGAGCGATCGCCGCGCGAGCGCGGGCGTGCCGAACTTGGCCTGGATCACCTCGCCCTGTTCGGTGACGCGTAGTCGACCGTTCACCGAGCCGGGCGGCTGCGACAGGATCGCCGCGTGTGTCGGTCCGCCGCCGCGTCCGACGGTGCCGCCGCGCCCGTGAAACAGCAGCAGCTCGACGCCCGCCGCTTCGCAGACGCCGACGAGCTTCTCTTGCGCCTCGTACAGCGCCCAGGCAGCCGCGAGGCGACCGGCGTCCTTCGCGGAGTCCGAGTAGCCGATCATCACCTGCAGCGGCCCGTCGAGCCGGTCGCGGAACGCGCGCGTCGCGAGCAACGTCGACACGACGTCGGGTGCTGCCGCGAGGTCGGCGCGCGTCTCGAAGAGCGGCACGACCGGCAACGGCTCCCGGATCCCGAAGCTCTGTTGCAGGAGCTGCACGCCGAGCACGTCGGAAGCGGACCGCGCCATCGAGATCACATACGCGCCCAGGTCGGCGCGCGGGACCTCCGCGAGCATCGCGAACGTGTCGAGCACGGTCGCGACGTCGCCCTCCCCGCGGAAGTCGAGCGGGAGGAGCGGGCGCGGGTTGGCGAGTTCGCGGGTGCAGAACGCGGTGCGTTCGGCTTCGTCCCACGCCGCGTAGGAGCCCACGCCGAGTCGCTCGGTGATCGCGTCGAGCGTCGCCGTGTGCAGCGTCGACTCCTGCCGGACGTCGAGCCGCACGAGCGTGACGCCGAATGCGTCGAGCCGCCGGAGCACGTCGAGCAGGCGCCCGCGCGCGATCCGTTCCGCACGCGTGTCGACGAGCGATCGCCAGCACAGCTCGAGTGGTTCGCGGAGTTCGCGCTCGTCGACGATGTCGTCGTCGGGCACGCGTTCGGCCTCGCCGCGCACGACGGCACCGAGATCGGCTCGCGTCTTCGCGAGCCGCGCGAGCACGCCTCGCAACAGCGCGCGGTACGGCTCGGCCGCGCCGCCGGTCGCGGCGAGCAGTTCATCGCTGCCGTCGGCGAGCGACAGCTCCTCGCGAAGCGTCGCGATCTCGCGGTGGTAGAGATCGGCCGCGATCCACCGCGCCATCGCGCAGACCCGTCGCGTCACGTCGGGCGTGACGTTCGGGTTGCCGTCGCGGTCGCCGCCCATCCACGATCCGAAGCGGATCGGCGTCGCGTTGCGCGGGAGTCCGCGTCCGGTGTGGCGTTCGAGCGCGTCGTCGAGCGCGCGCACGTGCGCCGGCACGGCGTCCCACAGCGTCTGCTCGAAGACGAGGAGACCGGCGCGCGCTTCTTCGTCGGGGGTCGGCCGTCGCCGACGGATCTCGTCGGTTCGCCACAGCGTGACGATCTCCCGGTGCAGGCGATCGACGAGTGCCGTGCGTGTGGCGTCGATGTCCGCCCGGTCGAGTCGGGCGAGCAGGACCGCGATGCGGTTGTGGATGTGCAGCGACGTGCGTCGGTGGACTTCGGTCGGGTGCGCGGTCAGCACGAGTTCGATCCCGAGGCGCGAGGCCACCGCGTGCAGCGCATCCGGCGCGACGCCCGCCTCGAGCAGGCGGGCGAACGACTCGTCGAGGGAGCCGCGTTGGGGTGCGTCGCCGGCGCGGGCGCGATCCCGGCGTCGGCGGCTGCGGTGGTGCTGTTCCGCGATGTTCGCGAGCGTCAGGAACATCGAGAAGGCGCGCGCGACCGGGCCCGCGACGTCGACGTCGAGCGCCTGGAGCATCCGGTTCAACTCGGCGCCGGCGTCGGGTTCCCCCTGGCGTGCGCGCTTCGCGAGAGCCCGCACGGTCTCGACCCGTTCGAGCATCGCGTCGCCGCACTCCGCACGGATCGTCTGTCCGAGCAGATCGCCGAGCAGGCGCACGTCGCGACGCAGCGCGGCGTGTGGGTCGTTCGTGTCGTTCACCGCCATCCGCAAGACGATAGCACGATGGCGCGGCTGCCGGCAGAGCGTGCTTCGGTCGGGCGAGAGCCGGCGAGCGCGTTTCGCGTCACGAGGGGCAGCGTCCCCTTCTTCATGGAGCACCTCGTCGGCGGGTCTGATCGAACGCCCTTCAAACGGGCCGAAAAGCCTGATGATATCCGCAGCGTGCCGGAAGCGGCCGATGCCGAGCGGATTCGGCGGTCGTTTGGCTACCGAAACAATTCTCAGAATCGGCGAACCGACGGCCGTCGAGATGCGCTCACGGCGCCTGCAGTGATTTGGTGCGGGCCCACGGCCCGTTCGCGGAGTCGATTCTGACGACGAAATCAGAGTTCGAAGGCTCACGAAGGAATGATGAACGAACCCACCGTCCGTCTCCGCGCGCGCGACGCGGCCCGGACCCGCATGCTCGGTCGCGCCAACTGGTTCGGAATGTCGCTCGCAATGCTGTCGCTCGTGTTCGTGACCGTGACGGGCACCGCGCAGTCGACCGGGGGCGAGAGCGGCGCGCCGCCGGACGTGGCGCGCGAGGACTCGCCGCCGGACGATGACGAGAAGAAGGGCGGGGACGGCGAGGCGCCGGCGCGCGAAGTCCGCTTCCCGCCGTCGGACATCACGGCGACGCGGTTGAGCGCGGATCCGTTCGATCAGCCGTATGCGTTCTACCGCCACGATCGCCTCGCCCTCGATCAGGCAATCGGCCGCACCGCCCTGGATCGCATCAACTACGGGCCCGGCGTCTTCATCCAGCACACCGCGCCGAACCAGACGAGCCCGTTCATCCGCGGCCTGACCGGCGAGCAGACCCTGCTGATGATCGACGGCGTGCGGCTCAGCCACGCATTCATGCGGCCGGGGCCGAACCAGTATGCGGCGATGGTGCCGGACTCGAGCATCCAATCGATCGACGTGATCCTCGGCTCGTCGTCGGTCGTCAACGGCTCCGACGGCCTGACCGGCGCGTTGGACTTCCAGCTGACGAATGCGGGGCGCGACGTCGAGCAGGGGTTTTCGCCGTGGGTGCGCACCCGCGTCGACGTCGCCAACGGCGCGATCCTGCAGGGCGGCTTCGACGGACGCCATGGCGACTGGGCGTTCTCCGTGGACGTCGATCTGCGGGACTTCCACGACCGCGTCGGCGGGAAGGACTTCGAGGACCACGTGTTCGGTGCCGGCGTGATGCGCTACGACGAGATCCCGAACACGTCGTACGATCAGATCGGCGGCGGCGTTCGCATCGCGTTCGGCGGCTTCGACGATCACCTGCTCGAGTTCAAGTCCGGCTACACGCAGCAGAACGATGCGCCCCGCCCGGACGGCTACTTCGAGAACACCGGGATCCCGTCCCGTATCTCCCGGTCGTTCGATCCGCAGACGTTCTCGTACGTGCACCTGCGCGACACGTGGCAGATCGGCGGCAGCGCGATCGATCGCCTCCAGACGACGGTCTGGTGGCACCGGTGGTTCGAGGACGAGACCCGGGAGGAGATCCGGAACCAGGGCGCGGCGAACGCGCAGTATCGACGCCGCGAGCGCGAGGATCGAATCGACGCCTACGGCCTCGACCTCCAGGCGACGACCTACCTCGGCAGCAAGGACACGCACGAACTCACGTGGGGCGTGACCGGGATCTTCGAGAACACCGACAACGGGTTCCGCGAGTTCCGGTCGCCATCCGGGTCGACGAACCCGTATCAGGCGATGCCGTTCGAGCCGCAGAACTGGGGCAATCGCACGACGGTCTCCGACGACAGCGACTACTGGACGTTCGGCGTGTTCGTCCAGGACAGCTGGGACATCAGCGACTGCTTCAACCTGCTCGCCGGTGCGCGATACAGTTACTACGACTGGTCCTTCGGCAACGTGGATGGAGACGCGTCCGACTTCACGGGCAGCCTGCGCGGTCTGGTTCGACTCGACGACAACCACAACGTCTTTGTCGGGTTCTCGAAGGCGTTCCGCGCGCCGAACCTGACGAACTTGGACGGCGCGGTCGATCGCGGCTCCAGCGGCACGCCCGCCCAGGGCAATCCGGACCTCGACCCGGAGATCAGCTATACGGCCGAACTCGGGTGGCGCTGGCGCCGCGGGCGCGATCAGTTCGGCGTCACCGGGTTCTACACGTTCGTCGACGACTTGATCCAACCGGACTTCGCGGGCTCCGGCCAGTTCACGAACATCGAAGACGCACGCTTGATGGGGTTCGAGGTCCTCTGGGACTGGGCGATCCCGTTCGTCGCGATGCCGGAGGAGAGCCGTCTGGCGTTGGTCGGATCGGTCAGCCTCGTCGACGCGACGAAGGACATCCCGCAGCCGGGCGGGGGCACGAACCGCGACAACCTCTCCCGCGCCAACCGCTTCTACGGCCGCGCCGGCGTGCGCTACGAGCACGACCGCTCGTGGTGGGGGCTGTTCCAGGTTCGCTTCCACGACGCGTACGACGACGTCGCGACCGATCCGAGCGATCCGGACTCCGGCGACATCCGGCTCACGGTCGCCGGCAGCCCCGACGGAAGCATGCCCGGCTACGGCGTGTGCGACTTCCAACTCGGCTGGCGCAGCGAAGACGGGCGTCGCGACCTGACCTTCTTCGTCGAGAACCTGTTCGACAAGACCTACCGCGAGCCGGGCAGCGGCGTCGACGGCCCGGGCCGGAACGTCGGGGTCGCAGCGGGCATCCGGTTCTGATCGGCGAAGCTGTTCCCTTGACATTCGCAGAATGCGATGGCTAAATCGCGGCCGCTACTACTGGTGAAACGCGGCAAGCGGGTGCCGTAAGTCCACGCCCAGGCTCGAGGTCTGTCTTATGGCGAAGCGCTATAGGCGGGGCTCCGCGCATGGGCGCGAACTTGGGAGCCCGCTGCTATGGGATGCAAGATCAGAATTCGCCTGCGGGCTTCCGGCCCGCGTCTCGCCTTTGTTTGGATGCTGTTCGCGTGCGGCGCCGTCGCAGCGATCCCGTCGTGCGTGACGGTCCCTGCGGGATCGGCCGGTGCGCGTGAGGACGCGATCGGCACGATCACCGTGTCGACGCCACTGTTTACGCCAATCGAGGCGTCGGTCGTCGACGGCAAAAGCCTCTCCTTCGGCAAACTCCGAGACGAGCAAGAACTCGCCAACGCGATTCAGCAGGCGCAGGTCGGGATATCCGATCTCCAATACCGAGCGATCGAGTCGGCGCTGAAGGCGAACTTCTCGGGGATCCAGACCGAGTCGGTACAGTCGGAGCGTAGGACGCTCAGCGAGGAGCGCGAGGCATACGAGTTCGAGCAGGAGAAGAAGCGCTCGTTCAAGTCGCCCGACGTGCCGGATCCACCTGGTGGGATCGAAGAGCCGCAAAGTGTGCAGGATGCGCTCGTCCAGTTGCTGAAGAAGAGTGGCGACGCGTTTCGCCTGCCGCCGAGTGAGGTCGCGAGCCTGGTGGCAGCCTACAAGACGTATATGGTGAACCTCTAGGAGTACCACAACGTCGAGGGGTTTGGATTCAATCAGGGGATGTCGACTGACTACGTCCCTTACAAGGTGCACCTCACGGTCACGATGGAGCCGGGTTGGTACTCGCGATACCACCAGTACGACGGCCTCGTCGAAGTCACCCTGACCCCGGGTGGGGGCTTGCCGCCTCTGGGTGACGTCGCGAGGAGGCTCGCGCAGGGCGTTGAGTCGCTGTCCGGTGGGGAGCCGATCGAGGGGCTCGAAGCAGGCATTCTGAAGCGGCTTCGAGACGAGGCGTTCGAGTCGTTGCCGAGGGAACTCGTCAGACTGTCAGGATGCAAGGTCAAGCTTGAGTGTGCGCAGGAACTCGTCCGTACTCAGGTCAGGGCCCAGGTGGCGAACAATGACCTTTGGATCCTGACGGCCACGCCGGCCGAGGAGGCGCAGACCATCGAAGAGATGACCGCGGCGCTGACACGGATGAGCCACGCGCTCGCTGCGGGTGGACGGGTCGGCTCCGCAGCCTCGGTCGCTGGCGACGTCAAGTTCTTGCGAGAACGGGCGCGCCGCCTCGAAGGGCTCCGAACGAACAAGACCATGATCGTGTCGTTTACCGGCCCCAACACGCTCCGCGTTCGGTTCCGCTCCGCGATCGCTCCGACAAAACACGAGTATGACCTACAGCCCGTCACCCGCGTAGTGACCGCGATCGTCTTGGTGCGCAGGACGTGGGACTGTAGTGGCGCTGAGTGCAGCCTGGCCGTCGATCGCCCGCACCTCGGCGACGCCGACAAATGGAGGGCAGCCAAACGGGTGGAGGCCGACAGGAGCGAGAAGTTCTATGAGGCGGACTTGGACGCCCACAAGGCCGCCCTGGAGGGGATCGAGGTTAATGACAAGAAAAGGACGGTGAGCATCCGAGGCATAGAGCTAGATAACCGTCAGGTATCTGAGGTCTTTGGGTTCGTCCCCGACAGCGAGGAGTTCCTTCGCCCCAACGAGATAGACATCGAGAGATGGGGCGAGCAGATCAAGAAACTGACCAAGGCGCTCCCAAAGACTAGCGAACAGGCACCCGCTCTCGCGAGGGATCTCGAGAAGTACAGTTCCTGGCAGGTGGCCAAGGCGGGTCGAGATCGAGCAATAGAGGGCGTTGATCGTCAGAGGGCGTGGCGGTTCAGCCCGCGAGAGTGCACCTACGACGTGTGTGCGAACTTCGTTCCGAGCCTTCGCTTTGTGAATGGCAATCCGAAGCCGTCGCGCTCTTGGTGCATGTTTGGCCGTACGCGTCCTATCGAGCGCCACGCCGTGTGCTCGGAGAAGGGGCGGAGGACTTCCATCCCCATGTGGTACGGCGACAGTCGAAAACCGCTGAGGATCAACCAGGTCAACGGGTTCTACTCGATCGACGTTCTGCGGGTGACGCAGGCGTATACGGTTCTCGACAAAGCACGAAACGCGCTGGTGAAAGCGAAGAAGGGAGTTGAGACCGCAACGGCAAGAGAGGCTACGGCAAAGAAAGCAATCGAGGCAGCGACGAAAGCGAGGGACGATGCCCAGGCCGCTTTCCATCGTCTCTGTTGCGCCGGGCAGGGGGAGTCCGAGCCGTGCAGGGAGGCGAAGCAGCGTCTGGAGAAGGCGCAGAAGGCGCTTGATGAGGCGGCGGTCACACACGGGCGCGCGAAGAAAGTGCTCGAGGGAGCCAAGGCGGCACACGCCGCGGCGACGACCGCACTCGAACAGGCAAAGAATGCGTACACGGTGGAGAAGAAGTCAGCCCTTCGCAGCGCGGTCGTCTCGCTCGGCTACTCGATCTCCGGGCCGCGAAACGTCGTCCGCAGGTCCAATCGCCAAGTCCAAGTCGACGAGGCCGATATCTTCCTACGTGTCGTCGGCCTCAACCAAGGAACACAGGCAGGGGCCCAGGGACCGGCCCGGGCCCGCCGTTTCCGAAGACTGGGGTCCGGGGATCAAGAAGGTGCGCTCGCGCTTGACGACGTGGACCTCACCGGCATCGCGATGTTCGACGACAAGGGGAAGCTGCGCCTGGGTAATCTCAGAGTCTTGGTGGAGGTCGTGCTGAGCACGAAAACCGGGCCGGACCTCGACCGCCATCGCGACGGCGGCCTTCAGTCCCGTGTGTCGGAGGCTGTGTTGGAGCCCGTGTTGAAGGTGACGCCGAGCGCCGCTGCGAAGAAGTCGGAGGACTCGTCGATCAAGCTCTCGCTGAAAGACGTGACGCTGAAGCTCGCCACCGATTCGGCCGAGACAAGCAAGCCGACCGGCGGTCAGGAGTAGCCGGCTCGACGTGCCTGCTCACACTCGATTCTGTCCCTCAACGCTGACAGATTCCGGTTTGAAGGCCTTCAAACGCGAATGTGTCAGCGTTGAGGGACAAATCCGGGTGTGAAGGCGCGCGGGACCGGAGGGCGCGTCGCTCGGACCGGAGACCTTGCCGCTCGGGCAAGACCACCCGGTCCGAGTCGGCCGAAGCCGCATCGAAGCGAAACCAGCCGTCGCGCGTCGCGAGGCCGGGTGTGGTTGGGTTGGTACCGGAGGGCAGACTTGAACTGCCGACCTTGGGGTTATGAACCGGGACCGTCCCAACGCAATGCGACCGTAACCACTTGCCAAATCGGGGCTTCTCGGTAACCCCAGCTCCGCGCAGTTTACCTCGGATTGCGCCCGTTTCCACGTCGTTTCGGACAGGCTACCCGCGCAACCGTGTTCGCTCCTCCTATCGCGTACGCAACCAAGCGCCGACACCAAGAAGCCGGTGTGGTTACCTTCGGGGCTGCGTTCGCCGGCTCATGAGCACTGTGCGCACGCGACCTCGTGAATCTGCTCTTGGAAATGGTAGCGGAATAGTCCGGTAGTGTTTCCTTGTCGAAGTCGCTGCGTGTCCGTCCGGCGACGCCGCGTACGGCGCCGCGTTTGGTAGTCGACTACTTCAGTAGTGTTTTTGTTGGCGCCCCCGCTTCCGGCGCTCCTTCTTTTTCCTGCTTTTCTCGACACGGGCTCTCCACGTCTCGCGGTATCCGTCTCTGGCGCAATCTCGCGTCGATTCAAAACACCGACTCTCGTGGAGAAGCCGATGCACGACAAGACTACTTCTGAGGCTGACTTACGGCGCCTTCGGCCGATTTCTCAGGTTGCTTCCTGGTGGGCGGCGCGAGTGTCACACTCGGTTTCACCGAGAAGCGTCTGGCGGGCCTGCCGATTCGGTCTGCGCAGTCGAAGCGGGGTACGCGTCCAACTCGAACACGTCCGAGTTGGACGCCGCCTCTACTCGTCATTCCAGGCCGTCCTGGACTTCGAGAGAGCCTTGCGTGACCGCGACCTTGAGCACTTCCGATCCGCCCAGTCCCCGACCCGAGTGCGCTCCAGACGCGCTTCGCACCACCACCCGCGTCGCGAGAGACTCCGTCGCGCCGATGAGGAGTTGGATCGCGATGGCTTTTGATTCCCTACCTTCATGCTCAAAGGGTACAGGGTGTACAGGCACCACTAACCCGGGACCCTCCTGGGAAATCCCCGACACGTGGTACATCCAACTGATCCGTCGCTCGAGGATGTTCGAGATCCTCCGGCACGAGATGTCGCTCCTGCGGGCCCAGTCATTTCCGGCCGTCAACGCCGACCTCGTGCATTACATGTACGACGGCATGACTGATTGCTGCCCGTTGTTGTACGGTGATCGGAAAGGTCCCAAGTACTGTGGGATGAGCGGAGTCTGCCCGTTCTGCGGGTCGCGGAAAGCGAACGCTGTTGCCAAGAGATACGGCACCCGTGTGGACGCGTTTTCGTCGCCGGCAACAGTTGTCCTGGGCCATCCACCGGTGGCTGCTGGGGGGCTTCGAGAGGCCTTGCAGCTCATCAGCAACGCGTTCCCTCAACTTCGGAAGTCACCTGTCTTTGCGGGGGTTGCTGGCGGGTTCTGGCGCATTGAGGTGAGTATCCAAGGCGCGGTGTTCAGACCCCACGTCCACGCTTTCGTGGACGGGAAGATCATCAACTCCCAGGAGTACGGTCGGCCGATGGCGCAGATCTGGGCCGACCTCTGCGGCGCTCCGGACGATCGACCTCCCCCGTCCTGTCGGATTGACCCTGTTCCGGCTGGGAGTTCGGAAGCAGCCACGCGGTATGTGGTGAAAGGCCCGCTTGCGAACGGGCTGGAGGGTGCGAGGACCACCGGCTACCCGATGCTCTGCGAGGCAATCACGACGCTTCGCGAGTACAAGACGGGCGATTCATGGGGAAACGCACGAAGCCCCCGCACGACGCGATAGGGCTTCCTTGGGCGCGCGGAGACGAGAGGAGTTCGGAAAATGGGCGGTCCTGGAAGCACTCGATGGGGAGAACACGTGAAGGCCACGCCGATCGAGGCCTGCCCGCGCCTCGATTCGGTTTTCGTGTCGTCCCACGAGGGTGGTGCTCGCATCACTTCTCTCGACAGGTCGAGCAGCGTGACCATCACGAGCATCGAACACCACAATACTACTCGAGTAGTGAACTACCTTTTTTTCGGCGCGCATCGCCAAGCGCGCCTTCCGTTGGTTGGAGGGCTGCCGAGCTGGCGCTGCCCGGGCAACCATGGCGTGTGTGGAGCCAGGGTTCGATACCTGTACTTGCCTCCTGGCGCCGACCGCTTTCTGTGTCGGCGCTGCCACCGGCTGACGTACAGGTCGCGTCAAGAACATCGCCGTAGGAGCGAGGCGGATCGACTTCTGGCCGGGTTGCGGGCCCGTTTGATCCGGGGCGTGAAGATCCTCCGGCGCGTTGGTGTTCCCGAGGAGGAGCTACGGAGGCTGATCGCCGAGCTGGACCCGGTGGACCGCCGTCCAATCGAAGCCGCCGTCGGCCTGCGGCGGCCGAGGACCGAGCCTGCACCAAGCGCTCGGTTGAGCGGGGCACCGCGACCACGGGAGGAGGAGATCTCGAGCCACTCGCTCGATTGGGTGTTCACCCGGGGGTAGACGCCGAAAAGGCCCAGCCGCGGCAGCCTTGCTTGGGTGGTGGGGGCCACCGCATCGCGGATCGCCGACTCCGGCTAATCCCGCTGCTTGCGCCGCCACTCTCCGACGAAGTCCCTTGCCAGGCCATCCAGGTCGGGGAACAGCGTCTCCTCGGTTACTCCCGTGATGATCGGCAAGGCGGACCTGAATCCGTCCTTGGCCCGGGATGGGATGACGATCTTGTGGAGAAAGCAAGCGGCGTGATGCTGTTCGCGGTCACGGTCTGCCAGTTCATGGAGGGAATCTCGCTGGAAGGTGTGGAGGGTGTAGACACTACGCTGGACGATGAGGCGCGGCACCAGGCCATCTGGTCGGACAGGCGCAGGTATCTGGTCGCAGAAGTCGTCGAGGTTGAGGTCGTTTTCTCGAAGCCCCAGCGGCTCCACAGCAGGGTCCCCGATAGCCGTCCAGGCCGCGTCGCAACCGCGCAACTCCATCAAGCCACGAGCAGCCAACACCCACACGGCACCATCATCGCTCTCGTCCAGGTCGCGCACGGCAAAGTGGGCCGCAACAGCCAGCGTGCGGCTCCAGTCCAGCAATCGCGTGGGAAAGCCGTGCTGTTGCATGATGAGGAGCGCTTCCCAGCCGTTGGCAACGGGGCGGCCAAGAAGGTGGCGTGCCCTCAGCCGCACGTCGAGCCAGAGATTGTTCTCGATCTTGGCCAGTTCCGCTCGGACCGTAGGGTATGGAGCGCGGAGAAGACTTGGGTTGAGGTCGAACGACGTGGAGTCACAACCGCGGAAACAAATGCCCGGGTTCTCGCCGCGCCACCGCCGCTGCCACTCACGATTGATCGAGCCGAGCGCCGTGATGAGGGAGGGCAGGCACGTTGCGGTGGAGGTCGGTCGCATCGGCTCGTACGCCATGGGGTTGCTCCGTGGGATCGGGTCACGTCCTCAGGCGTTGGAGAATCAGCCGCGACACTCCAGGCGTTCACTTCGGACGAGATCATAACAGCGACGCCACCGCCGAGCGCACAGTCCCCGCCGGCCAGGCAGGTCTCGAGCACGCGTTGCGCCAAGCCCCACCGAAGCTAACCGAACTCCCGCCGGACGGCCTGCTCAAACTGCCGCATCAACCCGGAGAAGGACACCGCGATCGCCTCGCAGATTGTCCATACCTCAATGACGTCGAGCCGACGTTCACCGCGCTCCATCTTGCTGACGATCGACTGTGTCGTTTCCAGGGCCTCGGCCAGCGCAGTCTGTGTTACGCCGCTCCGCTTGCGTGCCCGAACGAGGAGCTCCAGGAGGATCTCGTACTCCCGCGAGTAGATCGTCTTCCGCATTTGCGGGATCGTGAAGTCTCGATTAGAATAGTCAAAAAAGAGACTATTTCGGGCCGCGGGGCAGATGCGGAGCAGGCGTTGAGCAAGACTGGATGCGTCGGTGTCGGGCTACTCGCCCTCGTTCTGTTGGCGATCGTCGGTAGCCTGCTGCCAGAACGGTCGGAGGTAGCTCCGGAGCACCCGCAGGACGGTGCTCCCGGAGGGCAGCGCGGGAATCGCAAGCCGATGCTCCTTCGCTCTCGGTACGCGTTTCCGACCGTCGAGGCGGCGGCCTCTTTTTCTGATGGCGTCGACGCGATCATCCGTAGCCTCGCCGGCAACCAGACAGTCGTTCGTGAACCGCACCGATTTGAGCCGGTTTCTCGCATGATGCGGGAGCACGAAGCGGTGCATCGAAGCAACGGGCTGTTGATTCCGGTCTTGCCACCGCTGCGGGTCAGCTCGGTCCTCGAGAAGTCCGGCGAGTGGGTGCGAGCTCGAGTTCTGAGCGACAGCGGCCCGCTCGACGTTTGGGCACGGGGGGCGTGGATCGACGGCTGGTCGGATCCGGGCGCGGTCTATCTCGCGGGTCGATTGGTGTTCACCACACTGGAGGCAGCGCGCTTGTTCCGGCAACGCAGCGAGAACCTCTACTCGAACATTCGAGAACTGGATGACGACGAACGAGAATCGCGGTCCCGCGAGTTGAGCGCCCTCACCGCGAAGCTCACCAGCCGTGGTCAAATGTTCGACCTTGATGAAGCGCGGCACCTTGTCGAGGTGCAGTCTGAGGCCGAGGGCTACAGCAGAGTGACGCTACTGGAAGGGCGTTACCGGGGTCGCACTCTCTGGGTCCGATCAGGCCGAATCCAGCGTGAAGGCCGGTAGGAGTGGGGCTGCAACGTCTTTCACGCCGGGCGGTCAAGAAGCGGCAAGCACAGCCGGTGACGATCCAATTCCAGCGTGCAACTCCCCGCCGGCGCGCGTGTTGCGGGTCACTACTGGCTTCCGTATCCCCGCTCTGGACCGCCAGAACGAAGATCTTGCAGCCTCCTCTCGGCAGTTTCGGTGGCCTGCAGCCGATGGAAGAGATGGTCCTTTGGCTGAGTCGCCGTGTTCGACTCTCCTCCGCCGAGTCCGTTGCGCTTGGGCTCGAGATGAGCGAGACTGTGAAGAAGATGAGTTCACGAACCCTACGCGCCGTTTCGATCGCCCTGCTCGTGGCGATGCTGCCGCAGCTCCTGCCGCGTGGGATCTCGCTGTACTACTGCCTCATCGACCACAAGATCATCGCGCATCGGCCCGGTGCCTGCTCGTGCCCGGCGGGTCTGGATCAGGAAGCCGCGGTGGCTCCGAGCCCACCGTGCTGCGGTGCGTGTGGCGATCGGTCCGCGAACGACCACACCCGACGCGCCGACTCCGCCGAGTCGACCGGATGCGATTGCTGTGTCCACCTGGTCTCGCCCGACCACGCGCCTGCCGTCGTCGAGGCGGATGCCAGCAGCACGCCAGATGGGCTTGCACTGATCTCGGGCTCCACTCCCGTTGTCAAGGCGCGCCGCCTTGACTCGACTTCCCGCCACGCCCCGAGGGCTCCGCCGCCTCCCCGGCTGATTCCGACGCCGCTTCGGATATAGCCGCGCCTCCTCCGCGTTCCGGCGCCGTCGTACCCCACACTGCGCCGGGGTTGTCCGTTCCCCTTGTCTCCTGCGGAGGAGCATTCTCATGGACTCGTTCTGTTCGACGTCCGGCGTGCGGCGGCTCAGCTCGCTCGTCGTCGTCGGCTCGTTACTCACCTGCTGTGCCTCGGCCGACTCCCGGCCGTTGGATTCCCGCGCGGTCGTGGAGACCGTGACGGCTCGAAGCGCCGTCGAGCCGGCCGTGCTTCAGGCCGCCATCGACTCGTATGATCTCGAACCCCTCGGACTCGATCGCGACGCGCTCATGGCGGGGCTCGACGATCCGAGGAGTGACGCCTACTGGCACGCCCGTGCGTTGGCGTGGGGCGCCGGCGTTCGACCGGCGTTTGGAGAGTGGAGAGCCGCATTGGCGCGTGCCCGCGGCGCCGGTTCGCCGGATGGCGTGCGGATCGGGTATGGAATCGACGACTTCGACGACTCGTCGCTCGAGAACCAGGTGAGCGCGACGATCGACGTGATTCGGTTGCTCGGTCTCGGCCCGGCGGACGCGGAGGAGGACGCGGCGAAGAGCCGGGTCGCGCTGACGCTCGGCCACCTCGAAGAGACGCTGTGGCAGGCCGTCTTCGCCGTGGATCGCGCGCGGGTTCGTCTCGACGCCGCGCGGCGACGCGAGCAAACGATCGCGCACCTGCTCGCCGCGGCTCGGAAGGACGGTCGTCGTATCGAGCTGCTCGCCGCGCGAGGTCGTGTGGCTCCTGGCCTGGTCGGGCGCGTCGAGGCCGTGCTCGCCAGGCTCGAGCGAGAACGCACCGAGATGGCCGCAGCCGCGGTCCGAGCCGAGGCCGTGCTCGCCCAGGCCGCCGGGCTTGTTCCGGGAGCGCTGGCACTCAGCGCGTCGCCCGCGCCGGATGCGATGCCGGGTTGCCCGACCGTCGGCGACGTCCAGCCTGAGGAACTCCTGGACCGTGTCCCGGCACTGCGTTCCGCCCGTCAGGCGTACGCGCTCGAGGAAGCGCGCGTGCGCGTGGCGTGCGCCTCCTGGTGGCCGGGACTTCGCGTCGGGCCGCGCGTGAAGATCCGTCCAGACGACTTCCTGACGGGAGGGATCGTCTCCCTCGATTTGCCGTGGCCGTCGGCGGTGCGTGCCGAAGTGGATGCCGCGAAGGAGCGCCGCACCGCGGCACGAGAGGCGCTCGAGGACGCGCTCGCTTCCACGTGGGCCGACGTGGACGGCTACCGCCGCGAAGCGATGCTCGCCCAGGAGATCGAGCGCCGCGATGTCGAACCGATGGCGCAGGGAAGTGCGCGAGCGTGGCGTGGTGCGCGGGCGCGTCTCTCGGTGCTCGAAGGGCTCGACGCGCTCGAACTGTGGCTCGACGCCCTTCAGCTCCGAGCGAACGGAGCGGTCGCCGCGATCGACGCACGCGAACGAACGTGGCTCGCGACGCTGCGGTTCCGGGAGTCGGCTGGGCGGACGCCTGGCCTTGGAGGTGCACGATGAGCGATTCTCGTCGAGACATCGATCTCGAGTCCCTGTCGCGCCCGGCCGCATCGCGCGACTCGGTTCCGGCGCCGCGCCGCCGGTGGCTCTTCTGGATCGCGCCGATCGTACTCGTTGCCGGCTTCGCCTTCGTGTTGCTCGATAGCGCGCGAAGCCTCTTCGAGACCGCGGTCCCGGTCACGATCGTGCGGCCGCATCCAGCCGGCGATGATGCCGGCGCACCGACGGGTGCGATCGTCTTTCAGGCGGCCGGGTGGGTCGAGCCCGACCCGTATCCGGTTCGCGTTACCGCGCTCACCGACGGCGTCGTCGAACGGATGTTGGTCGAGGAGGCGGACGCCGTCGAGGCCGGGCAGCCGGTCGCCGAGCTCGTGGCGGAGGACGCGAAACTCGCAGTCGCGAAGGCCGAAGCCGCGCTCGGGCGTGCGAAGGCCGAGCAGCGGTTGGCTTCGGTCGAACTCGAGAACGCCACGGCTGCGTTCGAGGCGGCGCTCGAGGTCACCGAGGCGCGAGATGGGGCGCGAGCGACCGTCGAAGGCCGACGTGCCGAGTGGCGCCGGAGGCAATCCGCCGCCGCAGAAGCGGAGGCTGCGGTCACCGTCGCTCAGCGCGAGGTCGACACCCAGCGCTTCCTGAAGGACGAGGACGCGGTCGGCCCGTGGCAACTCGAACTCGCCGAGGCGCGCCTCGAAGAGGCGAAGTCCCGACGCTCGATGTTGCAGGCGGACGCCGAGCGGGCACGCGCGTCGATCACCGAGGCAGAGGCGGCGCTTCGGCGCGCCGAGGGCGACTACGAGTTGCGGCTCGTGGAGCACCTTCGCGTCAACCGCGCGCGTGCTGCACTGCCCAGGGCCGAGGCCGACGTCCGGGGCGCGGAGGCTCGACTCGCGGAAGCGCAGCTTGCGCTATCCCGGATGACCGTGCGGAGCCCGCAAGCCGGGATCGTCCTCACCCGTGAGGCCCAGCCGGGCGCGGTCGTCGGGCCGTCCGCGAGCGCGAGTGCCGTTTGCCACCTCTACGATCCGCAGGCGCTTCGCGTCCGGGTCGACGTCCCGCAGAACCAGGTCGCGGGCGCCTCGGTCGGGCAGCGCGCCGAGATCCGCTCGGACGCCCGGCGCGGTGCGGTTTATCGCGGCGAGGTGATTCGCATCGTCGAGACCGCCGACATCCAAAAGGTCACGCTCGAAGTGCAGGTCAGGGTGCTCGATCCGGATCGCCACTTGAAGCCCGACATGCTGTGTCAGGTGTCGGTCTTTCGCAAAGCCTCACCCTCCGGTGATGAAGGTAGCCGAGGCGCTGCGGTCGAGATCCCCGCGCGCTGCCTTGCCCGACCTGAAGCGGTGTGGGTCGTCGATGCGACGACGGGCCGAGCGGCACTTCGCTCGGTGCGCGTTGGCACGCGGCGGGACGAGGTGGTCGTGATCGAGGAGGGGCTGAACCTGACCGACAAGGTCATCGACGGAAACACGGCCCTGCTCGAAGAGGGCTCGAAGATTCACGTGGAGGGCAACCGATGAGCTTCATTCAACTCGATGGCGTGACGAAGTCGTACCGCCTTGGCGAGCACGTTGTGACGCCGCTCCACGAGGTCACCCTCGAGGTCGAGAAGGGCGAGTTCCTCGTGCTTCTCGGCCCGTCGGGAAGCGGCAAGAGCACGCTCTTGAACCTGATCGCGGGGATTGACCGTCCGGACTCGGGGCGCGTCGTCGTGGACGGGACCGACATCACGCAGCTTTCGCGGAAGAAGGCCGCCGACTGGCGGGCCGAGACCGTCGGCTACGTGTTCCAGGACTACAGCCTGGTGCCGGTGCTGACCGCGTACGAGAACGTCGAGATCCCGCTCTGGCTATTCTCGATGAGTCGCGCTGAGCGACACCGACGTGTCGCGACCGCGCTCGAAGCGGTGGGGCTTTCCGATCGCCACGGCCATCTGCCGCGACAGCTCTCGGGCGGCCAGCAGCAGCGCGTTGCGATCGCGCGCGCGATCGTCGCCGATCCGTCGGTCATCGTCGCCGATGAGCCGACCGGGAACCTCGACGTCGATTCTGCCGGCGACGTGCTTCACCTACTGGCTCGGCTTCGCGCCGAGCGTGGCAAAACCCTGGTGATGGTCACGCACGATACGCGCGCGGTCGAGCGTGGCACGCGCGCCCTGCAACTCGACAAGGGACAGCTCCATGCGATGGCGGAGGTGAGCCGATGACGCCGAGGGACACGCTCTCCATTGTCCGCAAGAACCTGCTCCGCCGCCCACTCCGCACGGCCCTGACTGTGCTTGGGGTTGCGTTGTCGGTGATGCTGCTCGTCGGCATCGAGTCATTCTCCGCGGGGATGGACCTCGCGCTCGACTCCGGCGACAAGGCACGCACGCTCGTCGTCTATCGGAAGAACCGGTACTGTCCGCAGACGTCGTTTCTGCCCGAGCGCTACGCCGAGGAGATCGCATCGGTCCCCGGTGTGGAGGCGGTCTTGCCGGTGAAGGTCTTCCTGAACAACTGCCGGACGAACCTCGACATGATCACGTTCCACGGGACGCCCGTGGACGAACTCCTCGAGGCCCGTGACGTGCGCGTCGTAGAGGGCGACCTGGCTGCGTTTCGGAACGAGGCGGACGCTGCGCTCGTCGGCCGCGACTTCGCGAAGCGGCGCGGTCTGTCGGTGGGGGACAAGTTCCGGTTCGGAGAGATCATCGTCAAGGTCGCCGGGATCTTCGAGTCGTCGGACACGACCCACGAGGGCGTCGTGCTCACGCACCTCGAATTCCTTCAGCGCGCAGGTTCGGTCAATCGGCTCGGCACGGTGACGCAGTTCGACGTCAAGGTCCGCGACGCCGCGAGCGCGTCGGAGATTGCCAAGACGATCGACGGCCGGCTCGCGACCGCAGAGGAGCCGACCGACACGCGCCCGCTGGCGTCGTTCCTTGCTCGGGCGACGCGGGACTTACGCGAGATCCTGGGCTTCGGTCGCATCTTCGGCGCCGCGTGCGTGCTCGTCGTGGTCGTGCTGGTTGCCAACACGATCTACATGTCGGTCCACGAGCGACGCCGGGAGTTCGGAGTGTTGCGTGCGATCGGCTTTCGCGCGGGGCACTTGGTGCTGATGGTTGTCTCCGAGTCGGCCGCAATCGCCGCGCTCGGTGGCCTCCTGGGTCTCGCCGCGATGTTCGCGATCATCTCGTGGACCGGAGTCGCGATCGGCGTCGAGGGAATCCAGGTGGGGTTCGCGCTCACGCCGTCCGTCGTGCTCGTGAGCCTCGCACTCGCCGCCGCGTCCGCGCTCGTCGCGAGTGTCGTGCCGGCTGCGCAGGCGGCGCGAACCGACGTGGTCAACGCGATTCGGAGCGCCGGCTGATGCGACGATTGCCATTTCATCACGCGATCCGAAACGTCGGACGTCGACCGCTGCGAAGCCTCCTCTTGGTGCTCGCGAGTAGCCTGGTCACCGCGTTGCTCGTCTCGACGAGCGCGTTCGTTCGGAGCCTGGGCCAGAGTCACGTCGCGTCCTCGCCACCGAATACGGCGATCCTGCTCTCGACGTCAGCGATGCGGGACATCATTCGCTCGGCAATGAGTCCCGCCGTGGCGGACCTGGTCGCCGCCGACGTGCCGGGCATCGTCCGGGTGAACGACGTGCCCGCCGCATCGCCGGAGATTCACATGGGCACCGACCTGCGAATCGCCGGCCAGGACGGGACGCGCCAGGCGTTCGTGCGCGGGATTACCGATCGCGCGTTTCTCGTGCACGAGGCAGTGACGCTCGTCGCCGGCCGGCTGCCGGGGCCTGGCCAAGCACTGGTGGGGCGTTTGGCGGCGGAGAAGTGTGGAGTCGACCTCGAGGCGTTCGCGCTCGGCAAGCGGATCGAGGTCGAGGGCGGGACGTTCGAAATCGCCGGCACGTTCGCGGCGCCGGGAACCACGATCGAGTCCGAAATCTGGCTTCCGCTCGCAGAACTCCAGGGGCTCGCACAGCGGGATGACTGCTCGACCGTGTTCGTGCGCGTCGGAAGCGCCGACGACCTCGCCGACGTCGATCTCTTCGCCAAGCGCCGACTCGATCTGGAGTTGACGAGCGTTCCCGCCGAGCAGTACTACGCCGAGCTCGCCGCCTACTTCGACCCGATCCTCGCGCTCGCGTGGGCGATGGCGATCCTGATCGGCATCGCCGCGAGCACCGGTGGGGCGAACATCGTCATCGCCACGGTCGAAGACCGGATTCGGGAGTTCGCGACGCTCCGCGCGATCGGGTTTCGGAGCGGAGCGTTGTCGGCCGTCGTGATCCAGGAGACAGTCCTGCTCGGGATGGCCGGTGCCCTGTGCGGACTGCTGGCTGCGCGCGCCCTCATCGGGCAGGTGTCGGTCAGCATGGCGATGACGGCGTTTCGGCTCGAGGTCGACGCGGTCAGCGTGCTCGTCGGACTGCTCGGCATTCTCGTGATCATCGTGATCGGAAGCACGCCGGCGCTGATTCGCTTGGCGCGCTTGCCGGTCGTGGACGCATTGAAGGCTACCTGATTCCCATCGTCGAAAGGAATGTACACATGGTACGCATGGCTCGAGAGCTTCGGCTCGCACTCGGACTACTCTTGGTTGGTTCGTTGGTCTCCTGCGGCGGCAGCGACGACGGCACGAAACCGAAGAAGGGCGCTGGAGTGGCGATCCCGGAGACGGCATGGTCGGCAACGCCGCTGGCCGATGCGAAGGCCGCTGGCGCCGTCCGCCGTGAGGTGAAGGACGGCGAGTCGGTTGTTGCGAGAGGGCGCGTGAAGGATTTTGTCGACGGTCGCGCGGTGTTCACCCTCATCGACATGAGTCTCAAGTCCTGCGAGGAGATGGAGGGCGACAACTGCCCGACGCCCTGGGACTACTGCTGCGTCGAGCCGAATGTAATCGCCGAGAACACCGTGACCGTCGAGTTTCAGGATGCGTCGGGGCGGCCGCTGAAGACCGATGCCAAGGGCTTTCACGGGCTCGATCATCTGCAGGTCGTGCTCGTAGAGGGGAAGGCGAGGAAGTCAGCAGACGGCAACGTGACCATTGCCGCGACCTTGCTGAGTAGGGAGTAGGATCGCACGTTCGCAACGATCAGCGGTCCGGCGACCGAGGTGGCGATGTCGGAGCACAGGAGATTCATGGACACCGCGGATGCGAAGCTGCACTACCGAGTGCACGGCCTCGATTGCGCAGAAGAGATCGCTGTCCTGAAACAAGCCGTAGGCCCGGTGGTCGGCGGTGAGGAGAACCTTTCTTTCGATCTCGTCAACGCCCGCATGACGGTGCTTGCTCAGGACAAGCACCTTGACCGATCCGACGCCATTCTTGCCGCTGTCAAGAAGGCTGGGTTCAGGGGTGAATCGTGGACTGAAGACTCTTCGAGAACGACGATCTGGGAACGTCGTGGCCGCCTCATCACGACCGGATCAAGTGGTGCTCTTGTCGTGGCCGGCTTGGCGTTTGAGTATCGCCTCCTCGGGGTAAGCGCGAACGCATCGGGGCTCGCCACCCACGAACCGCCGGCGGGTGCGATCGCGTGTTACCTTCTCGCGGTCGTTCTGGGCGCCTGGTTCGTGATTCCGCGGGCGTGGCTTGCGGCGAAGCGACTGCGCCCCGACATGAATCTCCTGATGACCGTCGCGGTCGTCGGAGCGATCGGGATCGGGGAGTGGTTCGAGGCGGCGGCGGTGGTGTTTCTCTTCTCGCTCTCGTTGACCCTGGAGTCCTGGAGCATTGCGCGCGCACGACGGGCTGTGGAGCGGCTCATGGAACTCGCGCCCAATCGTGCGCGACGCTTGCTTCCAGACGGGCGCGAAGAGGAAGTGCGGCCGGATCAGATCAATGTCGGCGACCGCGTCCTGGTGAAGCCGGGCGAGCGCATCCCAGTCGATGGCAGCGTCACCGCCGGAGCGGGGGCCGTCGACCAGTCTCCAGTCACGGGCGAGAGTATCCCGGTCGAGAAGTCTCCGGGCGACACCGTCTTCGCGGGCACGATCAATGGTGACGGAGCGCTCGACGTGGCTTGCGACAAGCCGGCGTCGGATTCGACGGTCGCACGGATCATCCGGATGGTCGCGGAGGCTCACAGCAGTCGCGCACCATCCGAGCAGTGGGTCGACCGGTTCGCGCGCATCTACACGCCGGCTGTTATCGCCCTTGCGCTTGCGGTCGTGGTTCTTCCGCCGATCACGTTGGGTGACGACTGGGGACTGTGGTTCTACCGTGCACTCGTGCTCTTGGTTATCGCGTGTCCGTGCGCCTTGGTGATCGCAACCCCGGTCAGCATCGTCGCGGCTCTTGCATCTGCTGCCCGCCGCGGTGTGCTCGTAAAAGGGGGCGCGCACATTGAGACGCCGGCGCGTTTGGATGTCGTCGCGTTCGACAAGACCGGTACATTGACGCGGGGTAGGCCGATCGTGGTCGACGTTGTGCCGCTTCGGGATCACAACGAGAAGCAGCTGCTCGGCCGCGCTGCCGCGCTCGAGGCGCGGAGCGAGCATCCGTTGGCGAGAGCTATCGTTGCGCGCGCGAAGGAAACGGGCATCGCGTTCGAGCCAGCAGAGAGCTTTCGGTCGATCAAGGGAAGAGGGGCACTCGGTCGAGTCCAAGGGCGAGAGTTTTGGCTCGGTTCACACCGCTACCTCGAAGAGCGAGGGCAGGACACCGACGATGTTCATGACCGCATCGAGTCGATGTCCGCTGCTGGGCGGACCGTCGTCGTTGTGGGAAACGAGGACCACGTTTGCGGGCTGATCGCCATCGCGGACGCGATTCGCCCAGATGCTCCGGCTGCGTTGCAGGAGTTGCGTGCGCTGGGCGTCCATCGGTTCGTCATGCTGACGGGCGACAACATGGGCACTGCTCGGAGTATCGCTTCACAGTTGGGCATCGATGACGTGCGCGCTGAGCTGTTGCCTGAGGACAAGGTGGAGGCGATCGCGGATCTCGTGTCCATCGGCGCGGTGGCCATGGTCGGCGATGGCGTCAACGACGCGCCGGCCCTGGCCCGATCCAGCCTGTCGATCGCCATGGGGGCCGCGGGGAGCGACGTTGCGCTCGAGACGGCGGACGCGGCTCTCATGTCCGACGATCTCATGGCTCTGCCGTGGCTTGTCCGTCACTCCCAACGCACGCTCCGGACCATCCACCAGAACATCGGATTCGCGCTACTCGTCAAGGCGGCTTTCGTCGTGTTGACGGTGCTCGGACATGCCTCGTTGTGGGCGGCCATCGCCGCCGACACAGGCGCGTCGTTGCTGGTGATCTTCAACGCGCTCCGGCTTCTCCGGGTTCGGAGTCAGGTCGCTCGGAACCCGTGATACCCGAAGCGCACTTGGTCGGCGTGGTTGACGGGGTCGAATGGGAGGCGATGGAACCGACTGCCGACCTGCCGGCGTCCCCGAGACAAAACCGAAATGAGGCATTGCGAAGTGAGGTTCCGACGAGTATGTTCGTCCTCGTGATGACCCGGAACCGCACCCGATCCGCTCGCTTGGCGACTTGGCTGTGTCTCGTCGTCGCTGGTGTTGTCTCTCTGCTGCCCCCAGGTGGAGTGACCGTTTGTTTGGGTTCCGACGGGCACGTAGGGTTCGGACCGGCCGCGGAGGCTGGCGAATGCCCGTGTGCGCGAAGTGATCGCGCTCACGGATCGACGCTCTGGGAGCGAGGTGATCGATCCGAGCCGTCGCACGGGCATGGCGGTCCGTGCAGCGATGTGCAACTCGACCCACCGGAGATCTTAGCCGATTCGGGTTTCGCCCGAGCCCTGGCGGCGTCGGGGTGCGATGCGGTGGAGTACGCCATCAATGGCTGTAGCCTCCACATCTGGTTCCTCAAGAGCGATTGCTCGACCTGCCGGCCGCCCGGTCAACCGACGCACGCGGCTGCATCGCCGGTGCGTGAGCACCACGTACACAAGCGCACAATCGCCCTGCTGATTTAGTTCCTCTGAGTTCTGTAGCTTCGTCTCCGATTCCGGAGAGCGATGTCGGACACTCAGGAGGAACTTTGAGATCACACACGAAATCCGTCGCGCGGACGCGCCTGGACAGGGGCTTCCGCGCTGGCGCGGCCCTGGCTGTGACGGCAGCCTTGTCGGCTTGCGCAATGCAGTCGTACGCACCTGATCCCATACGACGAGAAGACGTGGGGTCCGTCTTCGCAGAGCGGCAGGAAGCCGTCGCCGTCGAAGGCGACGTAACACTGGCGCGGGCCGCCGACTGGCTGCGCACTCGTGGTCCCGGTGTGCAAAACGCGCTCGCAGAGTACCGCGCGGCACTGGCGAGAGCGGGTATCCCGACCCCATGGCCGAATCCGGGGTTCGAGGTCGGGCCCGAATATGGCTTCGGCCCCGACGTCGACGTGAACAGAGTTGTTCCGTTCGGTAGCCTGAGCATCTCGATTCCGCTCAGTGGTCGACTCGGTAGGCAGGACGAACTCAACCAGGCGCGCGCTCAACTTGCACGAGCCAATGCGCTGGCCACGTTTCGGGAACTCTACCTGGAGCTTCGTGCTCGATACATCCGTCTCGCCGTCTCTCGGAAGCGCGAAATCGTGAGGCGGAGCGTGCTCGCAAGCGCGCGCGAATCGCTATCGGCGGCCGAGAAGCTGGTCGCCGCCGGCGTGGCCAGCGCCCTCGACTTGTCGCTCTCCCGACTCGAGCACGCCCGCGAACGAGGCCGAATGGTCGACGCCCAACTTGCCTCGACGAACGCGGCCGCAGACTTTGCTGACCTTGTCGCCGTCCCGGCCTCTCGGCTGGGCGCGCTCCCGGAGACGGCGCTGCCCCGCGTGCCGGCGGAGGCCCCGGGGATGGATCGCTTGCAGGAGTTGATCATCGAGGAACACCCAGGACTGTTCCGAGGTCGAGCCGAGTACGAGGTCGCTGAACGGCAACTGCACCTGGAGGTCGCCAAGCAGTATCCAGACTTGGTCCTCGGGCCGTCGCTCCGCGGCGAAACTGGGGACCGGAAGACCGTGCTCGGCCTCAGCCTCGGGGTCGAGTTGCCACTGTTCGACCGCAATCAGCAAGCGATCGCAGAAGCCAGGAAGCGTCGCGAACAAGTAAGAACGAACTACGTCGGTGAGGCCCATCGCATCCTAACGGCTGTTGAACGGGCACGCGCGGCAGTCGCACTGTCAATGGAGCAGCACCGGATTCTCCGTGACGAGGTCCTGCCTGTGGCACGATCGAACGTTGACATTGCCAAGCGTTCGGTCGCGGCGGGGGCGGCCGCGGCCCTTCAGTTGCTCGACGCTGAACGTAGCCTCCGACAAGTACGAATCGACGTGTTGGAGGCCCAGCTGGGCGAGCAGGCTGCGTGGTCGGACCTTGAGAAAGCCGTTGGCGTACCACTTGTAGCATTCCAATCCGATCCAGCCGACGAGGGGCGAGCTCCACCGGCGGAACTCGCATCGGACACGGAACAGACAGGGGCGGAGAAGCAGCCATGAAGAAGCGGATTTGGGATCTCCCGATCGCAGCGTTCGTCTTTACGATGGCCGGGCTGGCCGGCGGATGGCTTGTCGCAGGCGGTGGCGCTTCCGAAACCGCCGCGACCGATGATGCGGCCGCAGGCGGTACGGCGCACCTATCGGCCGCGACCTTGAAGAACCTCGGCGTCAGCGTCGAGAGCGTTCAGCCCACGACCTTCTTCCGAACAGTGTCGGTAGCCGCCGTCGTCGTGGATACCCCAGCCACCGAGCAGCCGGTGTTTGCGCCGATCGGGGGGCGAATCGAGAGCATCGATGTTGAGCGTGGCACGGTCGTCGCGCCCGGTGCCACCGTTGTGACCCTGGTTCGCGATCCGTTGCCGCGTCCCCAATTGACGCTGACCGCCGACATTCTTCGCCCCGCTCAGGAACAGCTTCATCAGAGCGTTCTGGCGCTGCGGACGTCGGCCGAAGAGGTGCGAATATCGCGCACAGAGCTCGATCGAGTGCAGCAGTACACGGCGAAGGTCGGCACTGCCGATCTCCCGATTATTCCTCGCCAGCGGGCGATCGACCTCCGATACCAACTCGCGAGGGCGCAAAAAGGCCACGAACAGGCGCGACTCGAGCTCGAGAAACACGGCCTCACTTCCGAGCAGATCGAAGAGATCGAGGGCGGGGCATCGTTGCCCTTGTTCGATGAGAAGATGTGGCAACGCGCGCTCGCTCGAAATGGTCTGTGGTCGCCCGCTGCGCAGCGGCTCAGTGAGGCGCTGCCCACGTCGCTTCGCACATTGCCCTGGGTGACTGCGACGATTGGAGAGCTCGCTGCGACCGGGTTGGCGACGGACCCTCTTGCGGCGTGGATCGGCACCGAGGGGGTGCACGATCACTTTCTCGTGATCGGAGTGCTCCTGCAACGTGGACATACGTTGGCGGATCTGAAGCGCCTTCATGCGCTAAATGCGCTGGAACCTGTCGTACGGGTCCGAGCACCTGGACTCGCGGACAATGGACTGTGGGATGTTCTTGACGTACGGATCAAGCGCGGGGCAACCGTTGCGGCCGGCCAGGAACTGATTGAACTCCGAGATCCGAGACGGTTGTTCCTCCGCACCAAGCCCGTTGGTGCGGAGGTCGCGTCGATCCTCCTCGCCGCGCGCGAAGGTCACAGCATCACCGCGCGCCCCCTGATTCGAGGCGCGGGGCCCACCCTTCAACGGTTGTCGATCAGCTACGTTGAGAGTTCGACGGAGAACGAGGGGACGACCGCGTTCGTCGAGGTGACCAATAGCCTTCAGGCCGAGATTCCGCGCCAGGGAGACCGCAAGTCTCGCACATGGGAATTGCGGGAGGGCCTCCGATACCTGCTTCAGGTACCGACGCAAAAGGTGGAGAACGTCTTCGTGCTGCCGGCGTCGGCCTTGGCCGAGGATGGTCCGAACAAGATCGTGTTTCTGCAGGACGGCGATGGCTTCAAGCCGGTACCGGTGATCGTTGCGTACCAAGATGACGAGGTCGTGGTCATTCCGGCAACGAAGGAGGTCGCGTTGTTTCCCGGCGATCCCATCGTTGTGACGGGCGCGTTCGAGCTCAGTCTGGCGTTGAAGGGTGGTGACGCCATCGACCCGCATGCTGGACACAACCATTAGGAGGGCTCTGAGATGCTGAACAAGATCATCGCCCTCGCCCTCCGCAATCGAGGCCTCGTGCTTCTCGTGGCGTTGCTCGTTGGGGGCTACGGTCTCTTCAAGGCCGTGAGCATGCCGATCGACGTGCTCCCGGACTTGAACCGCCCGGTTGTGACGATCATGACCGAGGCGCACGGGATGGTGCCTGAGGATGTCGAGCGGCTCGTGACCTGGCCCCTCGAGCAGGTCATGAACGGCGCGACCGGCGTGTTCCGTGTTCGATCGGCCAGCGGGCTCGGCCTTTCGGTGGTGTATGTCGAGTTCGATTGGGGAACCGACATCTACCTGGATCGCCAGATCGTCGCCGAAAAGATGCAGATTGCCGTGCCGAACCTCCCACCCGGTGTCCAGCCGATTCTGGCGCCGATCAGCAGCATCATGGGGCAGGTGCAGATGATCGGTTTTCAGAGCAAGACTGGTCAGACGGACGAACTCACCCTGCGCCGGCTGATCGATCGGGACATCCGTCCACGCATCTTGTCCTTGTCCGGGATTGCCCAGGTGATCACGATCGGTGGACAGCCGACGGAATTACAGGTCGTCGTCGATGCAAAGAAGCTGCAGACGTTCGGTGTCACGCTGCAGGAGGTGGCCGCGGCGACGCGCGATGCGAACGTGAACGTCGCTGGAGGATTCCTCAATATCGGCGCAAAAGGCCCGCTCGTTGCGGTCTCAGGTCTTCTGGAGACGCCCGCGGAGTTGACTCGCGCCGTGGTCCGCGACGATTCGACCCGCCCAATCTGTATTGAAGACGTGGCGAGTGTCGTGTTCGGGCCGGCGGCGATTCCGACCGGCACGGCAGGCATCAACGGGGCTCCGGGCATCATCATGGTGATCATGAAACAGCCTGGCGTCGATACCGTTGCGCTCACGGAGCGGGTCAACTCCGAGCTGCACTCGATTCAGCGCGAGCTGCCAGATGACGTCGTTATTGACGACGGTCTGTTTCGACAGTCGACGTTCATCGAGCGCGCGATTGACAACGTCCTGGAAGCCGTGAGAGATGGGACGATTCTCGTCATCATCGTGCTCTTCCTCTTTCTGCTCAACTTCAGGACGACGTTCATCACACTCTCGGCGATTCCTCTGTCGATCGCGATCGCATCGCTCGTCTTTGCTGCGTTCGGATTGACGATCAATACGATGACGCTCGGGGGCCTTGCGGTTGCGATCGGTACACTCGTCGACGATGCCATTGTCGACGTGGAGAACGTCTTTCGGAGGTTCCATGAGAACGCCCGCCGCGAGGAGCCTGAGCCCGTGCTCTGGGTACTGTTCCAGGCATCCAGTGAGATCCGGAAGCCCGTCATGTATGGGACGCTCCTCGTTACGGTAGTCTACCTGCCGCTCTTTTTTCTCAGCGGGATCGAGGGGCGCTTGTTCGCCCCGATCGGTCTCGCGTACATCATCAGCGTGATGGCGTCGCTTCTCGTGGCGCTCACGGTCACGCCGGTGCTCTGCTACTACCTCCTCCGTCGGCATGCGACCGCTTCGGCCGACGGCAGGTACGGCGGGTGGGTTGTCACGAAGCTGCGCGCGGCGGCGGAGCACGGTGTTCGCTTCAGTTTGAATCACACTCGGTGGATCGTAGCCGTATGCGCGTCCGCACTCCTGCTCGTCAGCGCGTTCTTGGCCAATGCCGGATCGACCTTTCTCCCGCAGTTCAACGAGGGTACCGCGCAAGTCAATGTGGTCCTCCCGCCTGACGCGAGTTTGGAGACGTCCGACAGGTTCGGTCAACGCCTCGAGAAGCTCCTGCGGAGCGTGGACGGCGTCACGAGCGTCGCGCGTCGAACCGGACGAGCGCCTGGGGACGAACACGCGATGCCAGTCAGTCTCAGCGAGGCTATTGTCAACTTCGATCCCGACTCAGGGCGCTCAAGAGAGGAGTTGATCGAGGACATTCGAGATCGGCTGTCGCTCGAGTTTCCCGGTGTCGCGTACAACGTGGAGCAACCGCTGGCACACCTGCTGAGTCACATGCTCTCGGGGGTTACCGCGCAGGTCGCTATCAAGATCGCCGGGCCGGACTTGGACGTATTGCGAAGCACCGCGGCGCAGGTCGAGGAACGAGTACGGCAAGTCTCCGGTGTGCGCGACCTGTACACGGAGCCACAGGTTCTCATTGATCAGATCGAAGTGAGCCCCAATCGGGCTGAGCTGGCGCGGCTCGGGATCGGCGTTGCCGAGGTTGCCGAGACTGTGGAGCTCGCGATGGGTGGGGAAGAGACGTCCAGGCTCCAGGTCGGGCAGGTCGCGTATCCGATCAAGGTACGTTTGCAGGAGGGCGACCGGCGGAGCGTCTCTCAACTCGCCAGCTTGTACCTGCGCCGCGGTGACTCCTCGCTCGTGCGAATTGAGGACGTCGCGAATGTGCGTGTCTCAAAGACACCCAACAATATCAACCGCGAGAACGTCCAGCGACGAGTCGTCGTGCAGCACAATGTTGGAGGACGGTCACTGGGCGAGGTTGTCGGTGAGGTGACCGCTGCCCTCGAGCCGATCCGAGAGGAGCTTGCGGCGCAGCCGGGCTACTCCATCAGGATCAGCGGCCAGTTCGAGGCTCAGCAGGAAGCCACTCGGCTTATCATGGCCCTCAGTGTTCTCTCGCTGATCCTGATGGTGTTGATCCTCTATCTTCATTTCCGATCCTTGAAACTGGCGTTGCTGGTACTTCTGACACGGCCGGTCGCTTTCATTGGGGCGGGGGTCTACGTTGGATTGAGCGGGCAGGTATTGTCTGTCGCTACGCTGGTCGGGTTCATCGCGTTGCTCGGCATCGCCGCTCGGAATGCAATTCTGCTCGTCGATCACTATCTTCACCTAATGCGAAGCGAAGGTGAGCACTTCTCGGTGGCGATGCTGACGCGAGCCGGGCAGGAACGAATCGTCCCTGTGCTCATGACCGCGCTTACGAGCGGCATCGGGCTCGTGCCACTCGCGTTGGCCGCGGACCAGCCGGGTCGTGAACTGCTTTATCCCGTCGCGACGGTGATCATCGGCGGGCTCGTCACCAACACGCTGTTGGACTTCCTGGTCATGCCGGGGCTGTTCTGGCGACTGGGCCGGAAAGAGGCCGAGCGGCTGGCGCACGAGTCGATCCCGGACGAAGACCTCGAGAGTATTCGCAATCAGCTCATCCTTGAGGAACAAGAGCTGCCTGCATTGAAACCAGCGCTGGCGAACGGTGAGCGCGAAGCCCCCGGAGAATCGAGATGATGAAGAAGGCAACAACCGTGATCTTGGCGACGCTTCTGATCTGCGCCTGCTCAGGCGGGGATGAACATCGTGAAGGTGGAGAGTCAGGCCCCCACTCTCACTCCCACTCACACGAAGCCGGCCCCCATGGCGGCCAGATCCTCGAAGTCGGTGCGCATGTCGCGCATCTCGAGGTTATTCACAGTGAAGAGACGGGCAAGATGACAATCTACGTTCTCGGTCCGGACCTGAAGACTCCGGTCACGCTCGCCAAGGCACCGCAGCTGAAGCTCACGACGGCAGAAGGACCGAAAGTGCTTGCGACTCAGGCCGAGGATGCTCCAGGCGGTGCGGCCTCGGTCTTCATCGTGACGCACGACGCGCTGAAAGTGCATGGTCCCGAGGGCCGCATTACACTGGAGCTGAACGGCAAGATCTACAACCCCGACTTGGTGCATCACCATGAGCACGAGTAGGAGCGCTGCGTCAGAGCGCACCAATGATGGTTTGGACGGTGGCTGATGGCCAGCCGGCCGCGCCGACGGATTCCATCCGACGACCGGAGGGGGCGTGCGGCAGCGAGTCGTCGTGCGAAGAAGAGATACGCGATCTTGATGGTTGTCGTTTCGATCGCGCCGGTGGCATTTCTTGTCAGGGGCGCATATCGGGTGTTCGTCACGCACGAGCGAGTGAAGGTCTCAGTCGTGCTGTTGTTCTTGGGGCTGCTGATCGTCATGGAGACCATCCGTGCCGTCTTTGTACTTCGCTCGTGAGGTCCGCAGAGAGACACGGCTACCCGACGACGGGTGTGTTCCTTTGGTCAATAGCGGCGAAGCTTGGGGCGACAGTTGGCCGATTCTCAGATAATGGGATCGGCAACCCGCTACTGGTTGTGCGTGGTCGTGACGGTCGGCGGTTTCGCGCTGGCTGCTGAGCGGTGTGTCGGCGACCTCCAGCTGGTCTTGTATGGTGGCTCTGAGGCATACGTCGCATGGGCTTGCGCCTACAGGATTGCGGCGGAACCGCGATACGAGGGGCTGTGTCTCGGCATCCGCTGTGCTGCTCCTCGCTTCGCGACGGGCATGTCGATGTTCGGAGTCGTCGACGCCAAGGGATGCCTCCTGGTGAGGGTACCCCCTCCTTGCGACCACGGCCTATTGTGCTCCTGCGTTGATAACCTCGTCGCCTGACGCGACCCTCTGCTCGTACTCGACGGGCGTCAGCCCTCCGAGCGACGTGTGTGGCCGGCGCTGATTGTAGTCGATGTGCCAGCTTTCGATGCCCTGCTTCGCCTGCTCGAGCGTGACGAACCACTCCTGGTTGAGGCACTCGTCGCGGACTCGGCCCTTGAAGCTCTCGATGTATGCGTTCTGAACCGGCTTTCCTGGCTGGATGAAGTGCAGCTCGATCCCGCGTTCGTACGCCCACTGATCGAGCGCACGGCTCGTGAACTCCGGGCCGTTGTCGACGACGATCGTACGGGGCCAGCCGTGCCGTGCCGCCGCCTGATCGAGCAGCTGCGCGACGCGCTCGCCGGTTATCGAGTGCGCCACCGCCATCGTCGGGCTCACGCGCGTCAGATCGTCTACGACCGTCAGCACGCGCAGCGTACGGCCGTTCGCGAGGCTGTCGCTCATGAGGTCCATCGACCACCGTTCGTGCGGCCTCGACGGCGCGACGAGCGTCTGGCGTGGAGCTGACGCAACGCGCTTGCGCTTCTTCCGACGCACCTGAAGCTCCTCTTCCCGGTAGATCCGGTACACCCGCTTGCGGTTGACGTCGAACCCGTCTCGTTGCAGCAGTGTGTGGAGGCGCGGGTAGCCGAAGCGAGGTCGTTCCGCCGCCAACTCCAGCAGCCGAGAGCGCAAGCCCGGTACCGTGCGCGCGCGCGTGGTGTACCGGTGTGTCGATCGATGCACGCCGGCCAGTCGACACGACCGCCGTTCACTCAGCCCGAACCGCTTGCGAAGCTCCGTCACGACCGCGCGCTTCGTCGCCGCGCTCACCACTTTTTAACACCGACCGCAACGCCTCGTTGTCCAAGGCCTGCTCCGCCACGATCTTCTTCAGCCGAGCGTTCTCTTCCTCGAGCTGCCACAGCTGGCGCGCATCCGACACGTCCATCCGGCCGAACTTCTTGCGCCAGTGATAGATCGTGTTCTTGCTGATCCCGTGGCGACGAGCGAGCTCCGTCACCGCCGTCCCGGCTTCCGCCTCCTTCAGGATCGCGACGATCTGTTCGTCCGTGAAACGCTTGCTCCGCATGGCTCCTCCAGGGTCTACTCTACCCGAGGAGCACAATCCGCCGTGGGCCATTCCTCGGGGTACCCTCACGCTTCTGACCGCAAGCTACATCGGCGAGCCGTCAGGGCGGACTTCGTGGCGGCCCCGGCTTGGGCTTGCGAGTGGGTGCCGTCGTTGAGGTGGTCACCAAGCTACCTGGAACTAGCCCGAACCGCCGCGCCGCCGATCTGCCTCGACACGATACCGCCGCATCAGTCGGTAGAAGCTCTCGCGCTCAACGCCTGCACGCGTGGCTGCATCTGCCACGTTGCCGCCGCATCGACGGAGTACGGCCTCCAGGTACCGGCGTCCGGCTTCCGCCTGACTCCGTTCGAGGGCATCCGCCCAGGTGAGTTCCGAGTTACTGATCGTCTCGCCCACCAGAGCCAGGATCTCGGGTGGAAGATCGCCCGCCTCGATCCGGTCTCCCTGTGCGACGACCGTTGCCCGTTCAACCGCCGCGCGGAGCTGCCGGACGTTGCCGGGCCACTCGTACGCGTGCATCAGCGCAAGGGCATCCTCGGTGAATCCCGTGATACGCTGGATCCCCGAGGCCTCGACGAATTCCCGCAGAAAGTGCAGCGCGAGTAGCTCGATGTCGTCCTTCCGGTCCCTGAGAGGCGGAATGGGCACGGTGGCCACGTTGAGCCGGTACCAGAGATCCTCCCGAAACACGCCCTTCTTGACCATGTCTGCGAGGTCACGATTGGTCGCAGCGACAACGCGGGCATCGACCGGCCGCTCTGCGGCCTCGCCGATTCGTCGGATCGCTCGCTCCTCTAGGGCTCGGGTTAACTTGGCTTGCAGCGAGAGCTTCATTTCGCCGATTTCGTCAAGGAAGAGGGTGCCGCCATCGGCCTGCTCGAACAGCCCGGGGCGATCTTGGGTCGCGCCGGTGAACGCACCGCGCGAGTACCCGAACAGCTCACTCTCCAGCAAATCGGCCGGGATGGCGGCGCAATTCACGGCGACGAAGCCATGCTGCGCTCTGGGACTCAAGCGGTGCAGGGCTCGCGCCATCCGTTCCTTCCCGGTGCCGGTCTCGCCGAGGAGGAGCACGGTCACGCGGCTGGCCGCGAAACGCTTGACCAACTCACCAAGTTCGCGCAACTGCCGGGATCGAGCGTAAACGCCCGGTAGGGGTTCGTCCTGATCGGGTTGGCGAGCCCCCGTGATGGCCAGCCGGCCCAGCGCCCGCAGTACGACGGCCCGTACAGTCTCGGGCTCAACCGGCTTGGTCAGATAGTCGTACGCGCCGAGCCGGAGCGCCTCCACGGCGGAATCCAACGACGCGAACGCCGTCATGAGCACGAACTCCGCTTCCGGTCGTAACCGTTTGCAGCGGCGAAGGACCTCGAGGCCGTCCATTCCCGGCATCTTCAAGTCGCACAGCACGACGTTGATTGGGTCGTTCTCGAGGATGTGCACCGCTTCGGATCCCGATACGGCTGTTCGTACCGTCGCATCGGCTCGGAGCACCTTCTGCATCAGTTGCAGCATGTTCCTCTTGTCGTCGACAACCAGGATGACCGGTTGGGCACGGCTCATGTCGTGGTCACCTCCTACTGGGGCTTGTTCCGCGGCGTTGCGGCGATGGGTAGCCGTACTCGAAACGTCATGCCTCTCGGTTCGTTGGTCTCGGCGACGATCGTGCCACCGTGCGCGTGAACGATCCCCTGGCAGACCGCGAGTCCGAGCCCCGTCCCTCCGGACCTCCGTGAGAAGAACGGTTCAAAGATCGTGCCGCGGTGTTCTGCGGGAATACCTGAGCCCTGATCACTGACCGAGATCTCGTATTCACCGTCCGTCAGCGCTCTGCCCGTCAGTCGGATCGGTGTTCCCTTTGGAGAAGCCTGTGCCGCGTTGATGACAAGGTTCGCGATCACCTGCCGGAGTCGAGTCGCGTCTGCGTTGACTTGTCCTTGGTCAGCATCGATCTCAAGGCGGTGGTCAGCGACTTCGGGAGTTTCGGCGAGCCGCTCAATCGCCTCGTTCAGGAACGGCACCATGGAGACCGATCCACGCTCTAACTGTGGCATGTGTGCGTACGTAAGTAGTTGATCCGCGATCCGCTGACATGCGGACGCTTCCTCGTCCAGAATCCTCACTTCGCGTCGAAGCACATCCGGGTCGGACTCGTCGCTCATCGTCTTCAGGTATCCACGGATGATTCCGATCGGGTTGTTCATTTCGTGTGCGACGCCCGCAGCGAGTTGTCCGATAGCGGCCATGCGCTCGCTATCGACGAGTCGCCTCTCGCGCTGCGCTAGCTCACCCACCATGCGATCGAACGCCTGAGCCAATGTTCGCAGTTCGCCGCGGCCCAGTTGACCTACGCGTACGCTGAAGTCGCCCGACCCGAACTGCTGCGCCGCCTCCGTCAGCGCCGCCAGCGGCTTGAGCACCCAGCGCCGCAAGCGAATCGTGTATGCGATCGACAGTCCGACGACGAGTGCGACGCAGAGTCCTCCGCCGATGAGTCCGAACGTGGTGGCGCGGGTAGCATCTGTGTGGCTCTCGGCCATCCCGAACTCAAGTGAAGACTCGACCTCGTCGGCGAGTCCGGAAGCCTGTTCCGACACGTCTTCGGCTCGATTGTGCGCGTCGGTTGCAGCCAGGAGATCGTCGCGTCGCAGCGCGGGAAGGAGCTCCGCCTTGTAGAGTCGGTCCATGGCCGCGCTCGCTTCTTGGATCCTGCGCAGTCGCTCGCGATTGGCATCGCGGGCGTTGGGCGAGAGTCGTTCGACAGCCTCGAGAACGCGTTGTCTCCACTCCTCGTAGTGTCCGAGATGATCGACCTCCGGCTCGAGAACCGAATGTGCGAGATGAATGTACTGCTCGCGGATCGCTGAGCTCAACCGACTGCTGTCCCGGATTCCACGTTCGGCCTGTCGCATGTCGCGGACGAAGTCCGAAACCTCGGCGATCTTCCACAGCAGCATGCCGCACATGATGACCGCGACCGCGGAGACGAGACCGAAGCCGACCGCGAGCTGACGTGCGATCACGTTTCGCGGGGGACAGCCGGTGGGTTCTGGCTTCACGGCGCAGCGATCCTTCCGGTTCGGCAAGCTGAGTGATGTTTGGGGACCCGGTGACTCTGCGGGTCACATCGCGTAACGGAGCGAGTCACAGCGGTCCTTGTTGGCGCTGCGTCTGCCTGCTCGATTATCGCACTCCCGCCGGCTCGAGCAAACAACGCGCAGCCGACTCGCTGCCGCTGTCGTTCGGCATGGTGATTGCGACGTGAGTCGGGCATTACAGCGCCGCTTCGGCGCCCTGAACGGAGGAACCCAAGATGAATCAACTCACACGGCGTTGCACGAGTGGCGTGTGGTGCATTACCGCAGTCGCGCTTCTGCTCGTCGCAGTGGCTCCGTCGCCGCAAGTCGCAGGCGCACAACCCGACGGTGACCGGCGGACAAGGGGTGGCGATCCATATCCGCTCCTCACTTGCCCCGTCTCCGGGAAGAAGCTCGGCAGTATGGCCGAGCCGGTGATTCACTCCTACAAGGGACGCGAGGTTCGGTTCTGCTGCCGCGGGTGTATCCCGAGGTTCGTGCAGAACGCAGCGGAGTATCTCGCCAAGCTCGATGCGGCAATCGTGAAGTTGCAGAGACCGTCCTATCCGACCAACCAGTGCATCGTGATGGGGGACGCTCTGGAGTGCGACGACTGCAAGCCGATCGATCTTGTCCACGGAAATCGGCTCGTGCGAGTGTGCTGCAAGAAGTGCGCCAGGAAGTTCAAGGCGAGCCCGGCCAGGTATCTCGCAATCCTCAACCAGGTGATCATCAAGTCGCAGCGTGCGAAGTACCCTCGTGATACATGCGTGGTCTCCGGCGAGAAACTCGGAAGCATGGGAAAACCGTTCGAGGTCGTCCTCGCGAATCGCCTCGTGCGGCTCTGCTGCAAGGGCTGCGTCAAGCGCTTGCGCCGGGAATCGTTGAAGTACTTGGCCGAGCTCGGCAAGCCCGTTGCTCCGGCGCGGCGAAGCCATGCGCCCCATCAGCACGGCGGGAAGCACGATCACTGATCGCTCGCTGGACAGCGCTGCCTGCGCGGATCGCATGATTAGCTCCGTCCGCGAAGGGCCGCATCGCGCGTCGCTTGGACGACGTGGAGACCGATCAGGCGCGCGATCAGCACTGTCAAGAACAACTGCCCCGCGATGGCCTCGGCCCCTGTGAGCACCCGAGCCGCCAATGTGCCGGGTGTCAAGTCACCGAAGCCGAGTGTCGTAAGCGTGACGAAGCTGTAGTAGAGGTGATCCGCCAGTCGCACACTCGAGACCGTGCCGATGCGGTCGCAGACTTCACCGGCCCCGAGTAGAATCGGTCCGCCGGTGGCGGCCTCCAAGACCAAGAACGCGTAGGTAAACGCGAGTCCCAGTAGCACGTACCCGGTTGCCGCTCCCACTAGGTGATCTACGCTCACGCGATCGGCGACGAGCACCTCGCAGAGGACTGTCGCGGCTGCGAAGAGCAGAAACACCAGTGTCACGACGTAGACGGCGAGGGAAATCCACGCGTGGGGTGCCGGAAGCGCCATGAAGCAGAGGAATCCAGCAACGCTGGCCGCGACAGCCAAGCCTCCCAGTCCGCGAGCGACGATTCTGGCACGAGACCGACGGCTGGTGGCATGGATGCTCGCGGCCAGCACGCCCCAGAAGGCGACCGTCCAGATCGTGAGGCCCAAGTGGCCGAGGCCGAGGATGGGGTAGAGCGCTGCCAGCGTGACGAGGGCGATGCCGAGACTTCGGTAGGGGTATCCCCGTGAGCCCGAAGCTTGAGTGAGATCTCGCGCGCCTACCACTTCAGTGACAGCACCGCGTCGACGGCGCCGATGCCGACGTAGAAGTCGTGGCCAGCGGCGAGTCGGGCGAGTGGATCCGGATCGCGGACGTTGCCGGCGACTCCCAAGCCCTCGAGGACGAATGCGCGTGCGTCTTGCGGGTTCTTCGTGTTCCGTGCGAAGTCAGCGAGTGCCTTCAGATCGACTGGATCGCCGAGGAACGCGAGTCCGACACCGGCTCCGATCCGCTCGTAGCGATCGCGAGACTTGGCGAGCACTCGGCGGAGCTGCTCGACCGTCTCGGCCCCAGGTCGCATCAGAACGAGGCCCTCCGCGGCGTTCTGGAGCTCGTCGGCGTTGCGCGCGCGGAGGAGTGTGTAGACCACGCGATCTTGACCCTCTGGGTCGCCGAGCATACCGAGCGCGAGCGTCAGGTAGGAGCGAAGCAAGGGGTCGGAGCGTTTGCGAATGCGAGCGCGAATGAGCTTGGCGGCATCTCGCTTTCCATAGATTCCGAGGGCGATTCCCAAGGACGCAATCTTCTCGAGGCGGCGCTCCCGCTTGAGCGTTCGCGTCAATGCCTGGTACCCGAATCCACCCGGATCGTGACCGCGGCGACCGAGGATCCCGATGGCGAGTGCGGCGAAGTTCCGGATCTCCTGGTTCGAGCCGAACAGCAGCTCGACGAGAAGGTCCATATCTTCATCCGCACCGACCTGGCCTAGTGCGACGGTGGCCAGGGTGCGCACCTCGTAGACGTCCCGCGTTGCGGATGCGGCTAGCCATTTTCGCGCGTCGACTCGAAATGCTCGCGCCTTGGACGTCTCATCGGCGGCGCGGGCTTGCAGGGACTGTGCTTCTTCGCGCAGGGCCGCGACCTCGCTTCGGGCGTCTGCGCTGGCGATCCGTTCCTCGATCTCCTTCAAGCGGTCGAGTGCCGGCGTCATCGGACGAAGGCGGCCGAGCGTCAATACCGCCGCGCGACGCACCTCGAGGTGTCGATGGTTCAACGCGTCGCCGATCGTACGAAGGCACCCGTCGCAGCCGATTCGCCCCAACGAGGTAACCGCGAGCGCGCGGAGCTGGACCTGGGTTCGGCGCGCCGCGATCAGCTTGTCGAGTGCCGGCATCGCCTCCGGCCGACCGAGCAGGCCGAGCGCGAGGATGGATGCTGCCCTGACATCTCGGTTCTCTCGGCGTGCGAGTGCCGCTTCGGCGAGCGGCCCGAGTGCCTTTGTGTCCCGGGTGAGCCCCAGACCGATCGCAGCCAGCGCGCGTCGCCGGTCGGTGACCTTGCTGAGGCCGAGCAGTCGGGCGCCGCTCTTGCCACCTCGGAAGATACTCATCAGCGGTTCATGCGCGATCTCGCTCTCCGACAGACCCAGGGCGATGATCACGACGTCCTTCACGCGCGAGCTTCGATCCGACAGCGCCTTGATCAGGCGTGGGAAGCAGTGAGACGGACAGAACTTCCCCAGCATGCCGAGAGAATAGGCGGCGGCGGCGCGAACGGCTTCCTGCTTGTCGTCAAGGCTCGCATGGAGCGCGTCGATGACCTGCTGTCGTCGATCGTCGTCGCCGAACGGTCGCCTCGCAGGGGCGCTTCGGGCGCGCCGCCCGAGAAACACCTCGTGGCTTTCGCTCATGACGCGTGATCCGCGATTGGTGAGATCCAGGTACTGGTCCTTGTTCAGCTCCCACCACACCTCCCAACTCGAGTCGAGACCGGACGTGGATCGATTACCAAACAGCCGGGTGTAGCGTCCGCGGTCGACCACGGCGCTGATCGGATCGAGGACACCGCGGCCCACCTGAGCGTCAATCGCGGCAACAAGCAGGAAGATCCACAAGGTGGCGCCGGCGGCTGGCATGCGGGGAATCATGGGTAGCGTTTTCCTCGTTCAATGTCCGAGCGCGTACGGTGGATGTATCGCTCGGGGTTGCCCTCGAACGCCTCCAAGCACTCGCGAACACAAAAGTAGTAGGCCTTGGTTCTGTGGCGGGTCATGAACGGGGTCTCTCGACTGTTGACCGACATGCCGCACACTGGATCGACGACTTCGCCGCTGTCGACGTGTGGGGCATCCGGAGAGGCCGCACGAAAATAGTCAACCACGAAGCCGAGAAGCGCTTCTTCGAGGAACACGGCCACACGAGCGGCGTCTGGGTCGCCCTCGCCGAGCGGGAGGTGGTATTGGCGCTCGTACGCTGTCAGAACCGGGACAATGAGTACGTCGACGGCTACGTGTGTGGCCGAGCTTCCTTGCTCGAAGACGAATCGTACCGTCACGGTTCCCGAGACTGGGCGTTGCCTGCTCCGCGGGACGGCGAGCAACGCTTCGCGTGGTCGCGGGTGTGTCGGCTCCAGACTCTCGTCGAGTTGCTGGCCGAGGAATCTGAGTCGCGGGAGGACGACACTCTCGATCAAGCCCGCGGCGGTCGCGTCGAACTCGCGTCTGCGTTCCATAGACTCGTCGAGTGCGCGAACTGTCCGATTGACGCATTCGCGCTCGAGCGCCTTGTGCTCGCGGATCAGATCAACCACTCGGTTCTCGAAACTCGGGGCGTCATCGAGCATTAGCAATCTCCTTCCGGTCGGCGGGCTCCTGGGACTGAACGTTGAAACCGAAACGTCGTTCGGCACAGGACAACACGCAGCCAACTGCGGCGTCGAGATCGTCCGTAATGACGATTCTCCGTACATCGGACTCGGAGATTGCTCCGTGTGCGAGCGAGCGTGTGGTCAGGAAGCGCTGCAGCGGGCGCCAGTAGTCCACGCCGATCAAGATCAACGGGAAGTCGAGGATCTTGCCGGTTTGGATGAGTGTCGCCGCTTCGAACACCTCGTCCATCGTGCCGACGCCACCGGGGAACGCGATGTATGCGCAGCTGTATCGGACGAGCATTACCTTGCGAACGAAGAAGTACCGAAAGTCCAGCCACTGATCGAGGTACGGATTCGGATGCTGCTCGGCAGGTAGCTCGATGTTGCAGCCGATCGACAAACCGCCGCGATCCGTGGCGCCGCGGTTCGCCGCTTCCATGATCCCGGGACCGCCGCCGGTCATTACCGTCATCTTTGCTTCCGCCAGGCGGTGACCGAGCGTTCGCGCCATCGCATAGTATCGGTGATCTTCAGTGAAACGAGCGGAGCCGAACACGGTGACGCACGGCGACAGCGCCCGAAACGTCCGGAAACCCCTTGCGAGTTCCCGGAGAATGCGTCCGATACGGCACCACTCTCGCCAACGACTCTCCGGTCCGGCGAGCAATCGCCGGCGGTCGTCGGGCTCCGGGTAGTCGCCCCAGGCGAGGTGCCCGAAGGCGCAGGACTCGTCGGATCGGAACTCCGCTTCGCCAGCGCCGTCGGTCACGGTCTGGTTGGCCACGTTCTTCAGCGCCATCTTGTAACCCGTCCAGTCACACCCTTCGTCGGGATGTGACCCGTTGAGTCACTACTCCGTTGTGCTCACCCGGACCGACTTCACCGTGGCTCCGTTTGCCTTGGCGTGCTCCGGGTGCTCGCGAAGGTGTTCCGCAAGTCCGCGTTCGGCGGCCTCCTTCGTGGTTTGGACCGGTCCTCGGGGGCGGGGGCAATTGTACGCCTGGTCCAATTCAACCGAGCAGATCCAGTACCAACCGGTGACTTCCGCGACCCCGTTCGCTCTTGCCGAGGCGAGAGCTTCGTTGAACGAATCACTGTATGGCGGAGGCGAGGCACAGCCTGCGGCTAGTGCGATCGCAATGGCCAATGCGCCTGCGAGCAGGATTCGAGTACTCATGATGTTCCTCCTTGAACTGAGTGATGTGCATCTGTCCGCAACAAACGTGCCGGTCGGCGGGTCCGGTGCTCGACCGGAGCTGATCACGATGCTCGCGCGCTTCCGTTCGGTTGCACATGCCCGCGGTGGCCGGTTTCGAGGTCGTTCTCCTGAAGACGGTACGGCGATTGCTGTCCGCTGGTGCGAGGACCAGAGCCATGCACCGGCGGATCACGATTCTCGATGACGACTGTGCGCTCGCTCGCAGCCTCGAGATTCTTCTCTCGTCGCGCGGGCACGACGTGACCTGCGTGGCTGACCCGGCGTCAGCGTGCGAAGTGATCGTCGAGCACCCACCGGAGGTGTTGGTGTTGGACTACGCGATGCCCGGGATGAATGGAGACGAGGTCTTGCGACGACTGAGGAAGCGACTTCCGGCGACGTGCCACGTGATCGTCGTGACCGGTCACATCGAGGAACTGAGGAAGCGGGACATCGAGCGACTGGGGGCTCACGATCTCCTTCCCAAGCCGCTGAGCTTCGATCGCTTGTGCGGGCTCGTCGAAGGGCGATGGGGCCCCGAGTGCGAAGGCGAGAGGGCGGATGGATGATCAGGAGATCCCGAACGCTCGTCGAGAGGTGTCCGGAGTGCGTCGCAGGATAGACCCCGAGCCCAGGAGTGGAGCCGAATGTTGCGCTATCGAGTAGCGACGATACTGGTCGTGGTCGTGGTCGGGGTGTTGGGCGGCTGCGCGGCGTCGTCGGGCGGTGAACGCGACGCGGTCGATGCAATGCGCTCGATCGAGCGGTCCGTCTACGGTGGCGGAGCCGGCTCCGAGCGCCGGGCGCTACCCGAACTTGGAGAGCACTCCGGGCTCGACGATTACCTAGTGTATGCAAGTCTGAACAACGCGGGCCTCGAGGCCGCGTTCAACCGCTGGAAGGCGGCGTTGCTCCGGGTCCCGCAGGTTCGCGCGTTGCCGGACCCGAGGTTCACGTACGCGTACTTCATCCGCGAAGTGGAGACAAGAGTAGGCCCGCAGGAGCAGAAAGTCGCGTTGGCGCAGGCGTTCCCGTGGTTCGGTAAGCTCGGGCTCGCCGGGGAGGTCGCTCTTCAGGAGTCGAACTCCGCCCGCGAGCGCTACGAAGCCGCGAAACTTGACGTGTTCTATCGCGTCAAGCAGGCGTATCACGAGCTGGCATACCTCGGCCGGGCGGTCGCGATCACGCGCGAGAACATCGAACTGGTCAAGTACTTCGAGGAGGTCGCGCGTACGCGATACAAGGCGAACCTCGCGAGCCACCCCGACATCATCAAGGCGCAGGTGGAGTTGGGGAAGCTCGAAGATCGGCTGCGAACGCTCGAGGACTTGAGCGGGCCGATTCGCGCTCGCCTGAACGCCGCGTTGAGTCGCGCGCCGGATTCGCCGCTCCCATGGCCGAGGCCGATTCCCACCGAGGAGATCGTTCTCGATGATCAGGCCGTGCTTCAGTGGCTGCGCGAGTCGAACCCGGAGTTGAGAGCCATCGATGCACTGACTGTGAAAGCGCAGAAAGCGACTGAGCTGGCGAAGAAGCAGTACTACCCCGACTTCACGCTGGCACTCGAGTACATCGACACCGACACCGCAGTCATGCCCGGTGTTCGCGGCAGTGGCAGGGATCCGATCGTCGCGGGCCTGTCGCTCACGCTTCCGATCTGGTTCGACAAGCTTCGCGCGGGAGTGGACGAGGGCCGCGCGCGAGAAGTCGCGGCGCGCCGGGAAAGGACCGAGCAGGAGAATCGACTGCTCGCGCGTCTGAAGAAGGCGTTGTACGACGTGCGTGACGCGGAGCGCAAGATCGACCTGTACAGGGATACGCTGATCCCCAAGGCGGATCAATCACTCGGCGCCACGCAGGAGGCCTATGCGGCCGAGCGTGTCGACTTCCTGGACTTGATCGATGCCGAGCGGATCCTGCTCGAGTTCCGGCTGTCGTACGACCGCGCGGTCGCCGACCACGCGATCGGAGTCGCCGCCGTCGAGCAACTCGTCGGACGACCACTCGAAAGGGGCGCCGCCATAAAGGAGGAACCGAAGTGAGTATCCAGCGAGTGTTGAGGGCCGCGACCGCGAAGGCCGGCCTCGCCATCGTCCTCGTGGCCGTGTTCGTCGTCGGCTACTGGTTGGGGAGGCCGTCGGCCGACGAGCGCGCCAGCCCCACGGCGTCCGAGGCCATCGAGGCCGCCGAGGCGCCGCAGCAGTGGACCTGCTCCATGCATCCGGAGATCATTCGCTCAGCTCCGGGCAACTGCCCGAAGTGCGGCATGGAGCTCGTGCCGATGAAGCGCGACGCGCCGGTGACGCAGAAGGAGCCCCCGAAGTACGCGTGCTCGATGATGTGCGTCCCGCCGCTGCCGCGGCCCGGCAAGTGTCCGATCTGCGGCATGGAAATGGTGGAGGTGAAGACCGAAGGGGGCGACGATGACGCTCCCCGACAGCTGAAGCTGTCGCCGACGGCGGAGAAGCTCGCCGACATCCAGGTCGCCCGGGCGGAACGGCGGTTCGTGGAGGCCGAGATTCGGATGGTCGGCAAGGTCGAGTATGACGAGACTCGGGTCGCGTACATCACGTCGTGGGTTCCGGGGCGGCTCGATCGCCTCTACGTGGACTACACGGGCGTGCCGGTGAAGAAGGGCGACAAACTCGTCTTCGTCTACAGTCCGGAGTTGCTGTCCGCGCAGGAGGAGTTGTTTCAGGCAAAGCGTGCGGTCAAACGGCTCGAGTCGAGCGAGTTGCCGAGCATGCGCGAGACGGCGAAGCGAACGGTCGACGCGGTCCGCGAGAAACTCCGCCTCTGGGGGCTGACCGCGGAGCAGATCGCGGAGATCGAGCGGCGCGGCACGCCTTCCGACCACATGACGATTCTCGCCCCGATGAGCGGGATCGTGGTCCACAAGAACGCACTGGAGGGGATGTACGTCGCGACCGGGACGCGCATTTACACGATCGCGGACCTGACGCAGGTGTGGGTGAAACTCGACGCATATGAATCCGACCTGTCGTGGGTGCGATACGGTCAGTCGGTCGAGTTCACGACCGAGGCCTATCCGGGGGAGACGTTCGTCGGAAAGATCGCGTTCGAGGATCCGGTCCTCAGCGGTCGCACGCGGACGGTGAAGGTTCGCGTCAACGTGCCGAACTCGGATGGGCGGCTGAAGCCTGAGATGTTCGTGCGCGGCGTGGTCCGATCGAAGATCGCCGCCGGCGGCAAGGTGATGGATCCGTCGCTCGCCGGCAAGTGGATCAGTCCGAAGCATCCGGAGATCGTCCGGGACGAGCCGGGACTGTGCGACATCTGCGGGGCGCCGTTGGTGCGCGCCGAGACGCTCGGTTACGTCGCCGCCGACGCCGCCGCGGCAGAAGCGCCCTTGGTGATTCCCGCCGCGGCTCCGTTGATCACCGGGACGCGTGCGGTCGTCTACGTCAAAGTGCCGGACAAGCCGGGCGCTTACGAAGGGCGCGTGATCCAACTCGGACCACGCGCGGGGAATCACTACACCGTGCGCAGCGGCCTCGAAGCGGGCGAACTCGTCGTGGTCAACGGCAACTTCAAGATCGACAGCGCGATACAGATCCGGGCCAAGCCGAGCATGATGAACCCGGAAGGCGGCGCGCCGGCCGGCGGCCATCAGCATCACGGCGGTGCGCCCGGCGGTGAGTCTACCGGCAAACGGCAGGCCCCCGCGGTGTTCACGAGGGCGGGCGATGCGTTTCGCCGTGAGCTCGCCCCGGCGCTCGACGCGTATGTGGATACGCACCGCGCGCTGAGCAAGGACGACTTGGCCGCTGCGAAGAGCGCGGCGGGAAAAATGGCGAGCGCGATCGGCGCTATCGACATGAGGTCTCTCACCGGCGACGCGCACGAACGTTGGATGAAGGAGTCGGCTGGGCTGACGCAGAGCGCCGGGGCGGTCGCAGCGGCTGCCGACCTCAGCGCCGCACGCGAAGCGTTTTCAACGCTGTCCGACGGTGCGATCGCGGTGGTCGGCACGTTCGGTATCGCGGAAGGCAAGCTCCACCAGTTTCGCTGCTCGATGGCCTTTGACGACCGAGGCGCGAATTGGCTGCAGGAAGCCACGGAGACCGCAAACCCGTACTACGGGGACGCGATGTACGCGTGTGGTGAGCGAACCGCGACATTCGCCGCTGGGATCGCCGGCCCGTGCAAGCCGCAGACGGTCTGTCCGGTCATGGGCAACGAGATCGACCGCGAGGTGTTCACGGACCACGAGGGGCAGCGCGTCTACTTCTGTTGCCCACCGTGCATCGAGAAGTTCAATGCCGACCCGAAGAAGTACCTCGCCAAGCTCGCCGAGCAAGGGGTTCTCCCCACGGCCACACCGGCCGACGGCCGCTAAGGGTTTCAGGAAGCGACGATGAACGACAATCGCACGTCCCGTTCGCCCATCGATCACATCATCCGGTTCTGCCTCGAGAACAAGCTCGTCGTGCTGCTACTGATCTTGTTCGTGGTGAGCTGGGGCGTGCTCGTGGCGCCGTTCGATTGGGAACTCGGCGGCTTGCCGCGCGATCCGGTGCCCGTCGATGCGATTCCCGACATCGGCGAGAACCAGCAGATCGTGTTCACCGAGTGGATGGGGCGCTCGCCGCAGGACGTCGAGGATCAGATCGGCTACCCGCTCACGGTGTCACTGCTCGGCATTCCCGGAATCAAGACCGTTCGAAGCTACTCGTTCTTCGGCTTCTCGACGATCTACGTGATCTTCAAGGACGACGTCGAGTTCTACTGGTCGCGCTCCCGCGTGCTCGAGAAGCTGAACAGCCTGCCCGCGGGTACGCTGCCGGCGGGCGTGCAGCCGGCGCTCGGCCCCGATGCGACCGCGCTTGGTCAGGTCTTCTGGTATACGCTCGAAGGGAGGGACGAGGACGGCAATCCGACCGGCGGTTGGGACCTTCACGAACTCCGAACGATTCAGGACTGGACCGTTCGGTACTACTTGCTGTCCGCGGACGGCGTCAGCGAGGTGGCCTCGGTCGGCGGGTACGTACAGGAGTATCAGATAGACGTCGACCCCGACGCGATGCGCGCGCACGGCGTCAGCTTGGACCAAGTGTTCATGGCTGTGCGCCAGTCGAACATCGATGTCGGCGCGCGCTCGATCGAGGTGAATCGGGTCGAATACCTGATCCGCGGCCTGGGCTTCGTGAAGAAGCTCGAAGACCTCGAATACGCGGTCGTCAAGACGAACGACAACGTACCGCTCTACGTGAAGGACGTCGCGAAGGTGTCGCTCGGCCCGGCGCTCCGTCGCGGGGCACTCGACAAGGAGGGGGCGGAGGTCGTCGGGGGCGTCGTTGTCGTGCGGTATGGGGAGAACCCGCTTGCGACGATCAAGAACGTCAAGAAGAAGATCGAGGAGATCTCGCAGGGGCTTCCGAAGAAGACGCTCCCGGATGGCACCGTGAGCAAGGTCGAGGTGGTGCCGTTCTACGACCGAACCGGACTCATCTACGAAACGCTCGGCACGCTGAACCAAGCGCTGATCGACGAGATCCTCGTGAGCATCATCGTGATTCTCGTGATGGTGCGGCACCTCCGGAGTTCGATCCTGATCTCGGGGCTGCTTCCGCTCGCGGTGCTCATGTGTTTCATCGCGATGAAGCTCTTCCGCGTCGACGCGAATATTGTCGCGCTCTCCGGCATCGCGATAGCGATCGGCACGATGGTCGACATGGGGATCATCGTCTGCGAGAACATGCTGAAGCACCTCGACGAGGCCGATCCCGAGGACAATCTCCTCGAGGTGATCTACCGGGCGACGAGCGAGGTCGGCGGTGCGGTCGTGACCGCGATCAGCACCACGGTGATCAGCTTCCTCCCGGTGTTCACGATGGAGGCGGCGGAGGGCAAACTCTTCAAGCCGCTCGCGTTCACGAAGACGTTCGCCCTGCTCGCGTCGGTGATCGTCGCGCTGACGATCATTCCGCCGGCCGCGCACGTCCTGTTCAAGCGCCGGTCCGGAGGCCACATCGGACGATGGATCCTCAACGGTGTAGTGCTCGCTGGCGCCGCAGTCCTGCTCGCGTACTCGTTCGTCTGGTCGGGCTTGCTCCTCGCGGTTATCGCGTTCTACAACATGGCCGCACCGCGACTCCCGGCGTCGACGAAGAGGGCGGTGCCGTGGATCACCAGTGCGGTCGCAGTCGTCGTGGTGGGCATACTGCTGACAGAGCATTGGATGCCGATGGGGCCGGAGGCCGGCATGACCCGGAACCTCCTGTTTGTGACTGGCGCCGTCGGCAGCTTGTTGTTGTTCTTTCAGCTCCTGCAACTCGCGTATCCGAGCATTCTCCGTTGGTGTCTAAACCACAAAGGACTGTTTCTGCTCTTTCCCGCGATGCTCCTGCTCGTCGGTGGCCTGATCTGGCTCGGGTTTCCGCAACTCTTCGGTTGGCTGCCGGAGGAGGTCCGGCACAGCCGTGTCGGGACAAAGCTGACCCACACGTTCCCGGGTCTGGGCAAGGAGTTCATGCCGCCGCTCGACGAGGGATCGTACCTGTACATGCCGGTGACGATGCCCCACGCGTCGATTGGCGAAGCCCTCGACGTCCTGCAGAAGCAGGACATGTCGTTTCGCGGCGTGCCGGAGATCGACTCTGTCGTGGGCAAGCTCGGTCGCGCGGAGTCGCCGCTCGACCCGGCGCCGCTGTCGATGATCGAAACCGTGATCAACTACAAGGCCGAGTACCTGACGGACCGTAATGGCCATCGACTTCGCTTCCGCTTCGACGCCGACAAGGAGGACTTCTACCGCGATGAAGCGGGGGCCGCGGTCTCCGCGCCCGACGGCCAGCCCTACAAGGTGCGCGGTGCGTACGTGCGCGACGACAATGGGCGACTGATTGCAGATGACGACGGCCGCCCGTTCCGGCTCTGGCGGCCCGCCCTGGATCCTGACCTGAACCCGGATCGCGAGGCCTGGCCAGGAGTGCGGAATCCCGAAGACATCTGGCAGATGATCGTGAAAGCCGGCGAACTCCCGGGAACGACGTCCGCGCCGCGTCTGCAGCCGATCGCCGCTCGCATCGTGATGCTCCAGAGCGGCATGCGCGCACCGATGGGCATCAAAGTGAAGGGCCCCGATCTCGAGACAATCGAAAGGGTCGGCTTCCAGATCGAGAAGTTCCTGAAGGAGGTTCCGGTCGTCGAGCCCGACGCGGTCGTCGCCGACCGCATCGTCGGCAAGCCCTACCTCGAGATTGACATCGACCGCAGAGCGATCGCTCGTTACGGGATGAACATCGGTCGCGTGCAGAACGTGATCGAGGTCGCGATCGGCGGCAAACGGATCACGACGACGGTCGAGGGGCGCGAGCGCTTTCCTGTGCGTGTCCGATACATGCGCGAACTGCGTGACAGCATCGAATCGCTCGACCGCATTCTCGTTCCGGCTCCGGACGGAACTCAAATTCCGCTCGAGCAACTGGCGAAGATCAAGTACGTGCGCGGACCGCAGGTGATCAAGAGCGAGGATACGTTCCTGATCGGTTACGTGCTGTTCGACATGAAGCCAGGCAACGCCGAGGTCGACGTGGTCGAGGCGTGCCAGCGCTATCTGCAACAGAAGATCGATTCGGGTGAGTTCGAAGTGCCGAAGGGCGTTACCTACACGTTCGCCGGCAGCTACGAGAACCAGGTGCGATCCGAGAAGCGCCTGATGATCGTGCTCCCGCTCGCGCTGTTCACGATCTTCCTGATCCTCTACCTCAACTTCCGTTCGGTGCCGACGTCCCTGCTGGTCTTCTCCGGCATCGCAGTTGCCTGGGCCGGCGGATTCCTGCTGATCTGGCTCTACGGACAGGACTGGTTCCTGAACTTCAGCGTTTTCGGCACGTCCCTCCGCGATTTGTTCCAGGTTCAAGCGTTCAACCTCAGTGTCGCTGTGTGGGTCGGTTTCCTCGCGCTGTTCGGCATCGCCACCGACGATGGCGTCATCATGGGCACGTACCTAGAGCAGACGTTCAGGAGGACGAAACCCAACTCTGTGCAGGCGATTCGGGAAGCGGTCGTCGTGGCGGGGTGCCGGCGGGTTCGCCCGTGCCTGATGACGGTTGCGACGACCGTGATCGCGCTACTGCCGGTCATGAGCTCGACCGGTCGTGGGGCGGACATCATGGTGCCGATGGCGATCCCGTCATTCGGTGGAATGCTCGTGGTGTTGATCACGATGTTCGTCGTGCCAACGCTATACTGCGCGATCAAAGAGGTTCGTCTGAGGCTTGGCAGTTGACGCGGAGCCGCTTACCGCACTACGACGACCCCGCGCGTCGATATTCGTGCCCCCGGAGACAGCGTGGCGTGGGTCGCCACCGCCTGGAAGGCGACCCGGACTCCGCGGAGCGCGGTCGCGTTCGGAATAGCCAGCGGCACGCGGGCGTACCTGGTCTGGTCCACAACCGCCCGGCCGACGCCTACGAACGGCCAGAGTTCTAGGCGTCCGAGCAGGCCGAGGTGCACCGGGGGGGATTCGAGTCCGACGAAGAAGTCAACGACCTCGCCGGGTCGCCACTGGACGTCGAGCCGCGTGATCGTGCCGACACGGTATCCCTGACCGAGCGCGTCGGTTGCGAGGACCGGGTACGCGCTCAGGGGATCGAGGTCGTCGCCGTCCGCCAGACCGTCCGCGTCCGCGTCGCCGTTCACGTATTGCACGAGGCGGAACATGCCCGCTTCCGAATGGTAGAGGTGATGGCAGTGGAACGCCCAGTTCCCGGGATTGTCGGCAATGGTCTCGACATGGATGGCGCCGGACATCATCCCGCGCGGCACGAGCACCGTGTCCTTCACCGGTGGTGCGGTCGTTCCGCCGGCGGTGTTCAGCAGCCGGAATACGTGGCCGTGGATGTGCATCGGGTGGTCGTGCATCGAGCGATTCCGAAGGATCATCCGGACCGATTCGCCAGCCTGCACCGGGAGCGGCGGCGCCGCCGGATAGGCCTGGGCGTTGATCGTCCAGACGTAGCTCATCATCCCGCCGGCCAAAGTCAGGTCGTGCGTGCGGTTCGGAGAGAGACTGATCGGAGGCACCGGCGACGCGCTCGCGAGCTGTGAGTAACTGAGCAACCGGCCGCTCGACAGGAAAGGCGGCACGTAGGTCGGGCTGGGGATCGGTGCAGTCGATCCGTCGTAGGCCAGAATCGCACGAACCAGTGTACGGCTGCGGTTGCGAAGGCCCGCCGCCGCGATGCTCCAGGCGCCCGTGTTGTTCGCGTTCACGATCACGTCGTAGCGCTCGCCGATTCCGATCGGAATCGCGTCGACGGTGACGGGGCGAACGAGGTGGCCATCGGTGTGGGTGACCGTCATCGGGTGCCCATCCAGCGCGACGACGTAGTTCGTGCCGGATGACGCGTTGATGAAGCGCAGCCGGATTCGATCCCCGAGCTTCGCTCGGAGAGGTGCCTGGCCGACGCTCGTCTTGCCGTTGATCAGATACGTAGAATAGACCGGGTCGCGTCCGGCGACCGGAGCGCCCGAGAGCCAGTCGTCGAGCACGACGGTGTACTCGCGATCGAAGCGTGGGTCGCCGCCGTTCTTCGGGTCGATGATCAACGCACCATATAGGCCGCGGTCCATCTGAAACCTCGAGTGGGAATGGAACATGTGCGTGCCGGCCGGACGCGCGATGAAGTCGTACGTGAACTCCTGACCAGGCTCGACGGCCGGCCTCGAGATTCCGGGCACCCCGTCCATCCCGCTCGGAATCTGCAGGCCGTGCCAGTGCACGATCGAAACGTCGGGCGTGTTGTTTACGAATGTGATCTGAACGCGATCGCCTTCGGTCACGCGAAGCGTGGGGCCTGGGAGCTGACCGTTGTAGGTCCAGGCACCGACCGATCGACCCGGCTCAATCGAGATCGTCCCGGGGGCGGCGACCAACCGGAAGCGTTTCGGGGCCTGCGCTGGGAGTAACGGCGCGACGAGGGCGACGAGGCATGTGCCGATTCGCATTGCGGCGAGCGACTTCGCGTACATCGATCTTCCTCCTTGGGGTTGTCATGGTTGCATCGTAGTGTCGCGTGCCGCACCGTCGCACGTGAGATCTGGATGAGAATCTGGAGCGAGGGTCGCGATCCTGGTCGCCAAGGCCGGTACGAGCCTGCAACATGAGCGCTCTCTCGTCTTCGACGTTGGCGTCTTGAGTCGACGGTGAGGCGTGCATCTCGGCACGAGGGCGGTTCGTGATGCAAGTCTCGGCGGGATTTCGCTTGACCATGACGGGCCCTTCAAGATCGCCGGGCGGATCTTGAGCGCGCCGCTGCACGGTCCCTTTCCCCGCGTTCGCGCCGAGACTCGGCGCGAATGTGTGAAGCAGCCTTGATACAATCCGCACGATCCAAATCGATGAGGCAACTCGCGAGGCCATCCAGGAGTGACGAGCGCTTGGGCGACAACCAGCCTGATCGTGCAGCACAGCACGGTGAGATCCGGGACAAGTATCGGGCGGTCGCGAGGCAGCCGGAGGGGCATTTCCCGTACCCTGTCGGGCGCGAGAGTGCAGTGCAACTTGGCTACGATGACGATTGGCTAACGGGCGTCCCCGAAGACGTTGTCCATCGATTCGTTGGCGTGGGAAACCCGTTTCTCGTCCACCCGGTTCGACCTGGTCACCGCGTGCTCGACCTCGGCTGTGGCGCAGGATTCGATGTCCATGTCGCCGCCAAACTCGTTGGCAGTGACGGAATCGTGGTCGGGCTTGACCTCACCCGGGAGCTCGTCGTTCTTGCGACGCGGAGCGTCGTGGATGATGAAACGCGATCCGTTGTTGCCTTCGTGGAGGGTGATGTCGAGGCGTTACCGTTCGCTGGCAGGTCGTTCGACGTGGTCATTTCGAACGGTGTGTTGAATCTGATGCCGAACAAGCGGCTGGCCTTCCGCGAGATCAATCGTGTCCTCGCGGTCGCCGGCGTCTTCGCGGCTGCCGATCTTCTCAGGACAGACACTGTGCCGCCCGAGGTGCTGTCCCGTCCCGAGGCTTGGTCGAGCTGAATTGCCGGGGCGATACCAGGTAGGGTCTATCTGGAGGAGCTTCGGAACGCAGGGTTCTCGGTCGCTGAGGTGTGCGGCGCCACGGGCTACCGTACATCCCCATACACGGAAGCCCACCACATTCGGGCAGCAAAGCGTCGCGACTGAAGGGTGGCAAGACCGCCCGTTTCGAGGCGCTGCCTGCGCACCCTTGGAGGACGTGCCTTCAGAGATCCGTGTGTCGAAGGCGCAAAGCGTTGGCGATCACCGACACCGAGCTGAGGCTCATCGCTGCGGCTGCGAACATCGGCGAGAGCAGCCACCCGGTGAGCGGATACAAGACCCCCGCGGCGACCGGTACGCCGGCGGCGTTGTAGATGAACGCGAACCAGAGATTCTGGCGGATGTTGCGCATCGTCAGCCGGGATAGCCGCTGCGCCTTCGCGATGCCGCGCAGGTCGCCGCGGACGAGCGTGACGCTCGCAGACTCCATCGCGACGTCGGTGCCCGTGCCCATCGCGATCCCGACGTCGGCGCGGGCGAGCGCGGGCGCGTCGTTCACGCCGTCGCCGGCCATCGCGACGACGCGGCCGGCCGCCTGCTCGCGTTCGACAAACGCGTGCTTGTCCTCCGGCAATGCGTCCGCGTGCACCTCGTCGATGCCCAGTCGCGCGGCAACGGCCGAGGCGGTTCGCGCATTGTCGCCGGTCAACATCACGATTCGGATGCCGGCGTCGTGGAGCGCGCGGACGGCGTCGGCGGTCGAGGGCTTGACCGGGTCGGCCACGGCGATGAGCCCGGCAGATCGGCCATCGATCGCGACGAGCATCACGGTCTCGCCCGCCGACTGTCGCCGCGCCACCGCTTGCTCGGTCGGCTTCTCGATCGACACGTCTGCCTCGTCCAGCAATCGCGCGTTGCCGACGAGGACGTCTCGGCCATCGACTCGACCCACGACACCACGCCCCGTATGCGACTCGAAGCCCTCGACGGACGCCGGTTCGATCCCGCGCTCGCGTGCGCCCTCGACAATCGCTTGTGCGAGGGGATGCTCGCTTGCGGCCTCCAGCGACGCGACCGTCTCGAGTATCGTCGACTCGTCGAATCCGTCGGCCGGCTCGATGGCTTCGAGCGCGGGACGCCCTTCGGTCAACGTGCCCGTCTTGTCGCAGAGCAACACGTCGACCCGCTCGAATCGTTCGAGTGACTCGGCATCGCGGATCAGCACCCCTTCGTTGGCCCCGCGTCCGACGCCGACCATCACCGACATCGGCGTGGCGAGCCCGAGCGCGCACGGGCACGCCACGACGAGGACCGAGATCGCGGCGAGTACCGCGTGGGCGAGCGCAGGCGAAGGGCCGAGCCACGCCCAGGCCGCGAACGCGAGCCCGGCGATGATGAGGACGGCCGGGACGAACCACGACGAGACTCGGTCCGCGAGCGCCTGGATCGGTGCACGCGAGCGTTGCGCGTGCGCCACGAGGTCGACGATTCGGGCGAGCAGCGTTTCGTCACCGACCGCATCGGCGCTCATCACGAACGCGCCGGTGCCGTTGACGGTGCCGCCCGTGACGGTATCGCCGTCGGTCTTGTCCTGTGGAATGGGCTCGCCGGTGATCATCGATTCATCGACCGACGATCGTCCCGACTCGACCGTGCCGTCGACCGGGATCTTCTCGCCGGGGCGTACGCGGAGTCGATCGCCTCGGCGAATCGAGTCGAGCGGGACTTCTTCGTCGTCACCGTCATCGGTGATGCGCCGCGCCGTGGGGGGGGCGAGGTCGAGGAGACTGCGGAGGGCCGCCGACGTGCGACCACGAGCGCGAAGTTCGAGCACCTGCCCGAGCAGTACGAGCGTGATGATGACCGCCGCCGCCTCGAAGTAGAGGGGCACCGCCCCGCCGTGTTCGCGAAATGCGTGCGGGAGCGCACTCGGGGCGAGTAGCGCGAACAGCGACACGCCATAGGCCGCGAGCGTGCCGAGGCCGATCAGCGTCCACATGTTCGCGCGGCGATTGCCGATCGAGCGCCACGCCCGAACGAGGAACGGCCAGCCGCAGTAGAACAGCACGGGTGCGGACAAGAGCGCCTGGGCCCAGCCGAACGCCGCGTCGCCGAGCCACGCCCGCACGTGGATCCCCGGGACCATGTCGCCCATCGCGATCGCAAGAACCGCGGCGGTGAGCGGAACCGCGATCCGGAACGCGCGCCGCATCCGGGTCAGCTCGCCGTCCTCGGCGTCTGCGGGTGCGCCCATGGCCTCCAGTGCCATCCCGCAGATCGGGCAGTCGCCCGGCTCGTCCCGGACGATTTCCGGGTGCATGGGGCAGGTGTAGCGTGTGCCCCGCGGGACGGGTTTCCGTTCCGGGGGTTCCAGTTCGATCCAGCGTTTCGGGTCTCGAACGAACTCCTCGAAGCAGCCCGTGCTGCAGAATCGGAACGTCGTCCCGTCGTACTCGTGCGCCCGCGCGTCGGGCGCGGTCACGGTCATGCCGCAGACGGGATCGCGATCGCCGCTCGCGTCGTGCCGTCGGTGTTGCGAAAGCGTGTGCGCGGCCATTCGCTACGGTTTCACGCCATCGCGTCGTAGTTCGGCGTCCGTCGCGCGGCGCGCGCGTGTGCCTTCCGGCGGATCGTACCACCCCACGTCATCCCCGCGCGCGAGTTGCTCGTCGGTCACGTCGTTGCGCACCTTCATCACGCCCGCCATGCCGCCGAGCCCGATGGCGGCAGTGAGGCCGCCCTTGATCTTGGCCATCGGAACACTGTTCTCCGGGATCGGTATTCCCATCGCGGTCGTGTCGCGCATCCCCTTGGTGACTGTCGAACATGGAGGTTCACTCTCGCGCGGGGCCATACTTATAGACCCACACGTCGCCGTGGGGAATCGGGTCTCGCGTCAGGCTGGGTACCCCGTCGACTGCTGCGCGACCGGCCCGCGTGCCTGCGCGTCCTGACAGCCACGGCGAGGTAATCAGGATACGCGCGGCGGAAGCCCGCGCGCCCCCGCGCAGCCGCGGCCTGCTCGATGTCTGTTTGGTTGTCGAAGTCGTTCTCGACGGGGACCCCGTTGATCAGAGGAACCGCCTCGGGTTCGCGCCGTTGCGCTCGGAGGCACGTGCATGGGTCGCCTGTACAGAAAAAGACCCGGCAAGGGACAAGGAGATAGTCTTGCCGGGCAGGTTTGAAGGAAGAACTCCAGTATCGCCGGGAGTAGCGCCGTGGGTCAACACGAAGTGGCGTTGAACACTGGTCCGGCGTGTGAAGAGATTTCCCTTCGCGACCGAACGGCGTCAGGACGCGGTGCGTGCCTGATACTGGAGGAAACGGCGCCGATCGAGGGCGCGTGACTTCCTTCTACCTTCCGCGTCGGTAGTGCCGCGATGGAACGCGGCTCCACTTTCGCGCGTCGCGCGCAATCGGTCGGCGCCTGGTCGTAGCCAACATTGTGACCTCCCCGCGACGGTATCCCAAGCCCCTCTCTGCGTCAACGCCAGCGGGCCCCGGACATCTCGCTTGCTGGACCGAGCGCGTGGGTCACGACTACTCCACCGGCCACCAATGGCTGTGTGCGATGCGACCGATTATCGAACCGTATGCGTCTCGCAGGTCCCCGTCTTCGATCACGCGGACCGTGTTACCGCTACCGCCTGACGCCACGAGGAGTGCGGGAGCTTCCCAGCGAACTCGGCGTGGCGGAGCCGTAGGAACTCTGCAGTTGCGTAGAGCTCCGCTTGCGCCCGGCGCACGTCGGGTGCATCTCCGGAGGCTCCGCGACGTTCCCCCGCGTCACAAGGTCGCGCCACAGAGGGTCCCCGGCGATGTCGCGGTCGAATCGTGCGACGGCCAAGGACATCGCTGCGTCGTGAAACAGGACCGCCTGGCCGAACACGAACGCTTCCGCGGGATTCAGGTCTTGCTCGCGCCCCAGTAGCAGGTCCGCCATCTCCCACAGTGCGTCAAGGTGAGAGATGTCGTGAACTGTGTAGGTGGGAAGATCTCGCGCGACCTCTGACACGAGCGAGTGCGCGTGCTCACGGGAGCGCAGCAACGTAGCTCGCAGTCGATCACGAGCATCGCGGTGCGTGTCGTCCTCCTGGGGTGCCAGCGTTGTGGACCACAGCCTCGAATTGCGCATCGTCTCGCACATGGTTTCACTGTTTCACTCCGCTGCGGAGTCTATCAGCGAATCCCGTGCTATCGGCGAAGCGTGCGGCGAATCCTGGATCAAGAGGGCCTTGGCACGGTGGCGCCTGCCAAGTTGTCGTCCCTTCGCGCAGGGTGCGCCTTCTTGTCATCGCTTGGATCCGCCGATTGTGGTGTGCCGGGAATCAGCCCGCGTCCTTCGCGATTTCGATCGCCCGTGCGTGACTTGCTTCGGCGTAGATCTGCGTCGCTTCGACCCTACGTTGCCCGAGGATCGTCTGGGCTCCCTCAAGGCCATACTTCCTGCGCACCGATGTCGCCCGACTGTGACGGAGCTGGTGCGGTGACCAGCGCGGGACGCCAGCTTTCTGGCAAGCTCTCTGGATGGCTCGTCGGTAGCTATCCCGGTCGTAGGTTTCTCTGGGGGCTCGCTTCGGAGAACGCACGCGGGACTTACCCGGACGGTTGCCGTAGGCAGGGGGTGTCGTCCGGCGAGCCGATCGGCGAGCGACGCGCTCTGCCTCGGCCTCGATCGGGCTGAACAGAAACGCGTCAGCGGGACGGCCGTGGAGAAACGACCTGAGCACGAGTTGGGCGCGCGGGCCAAAGTAGATGACCCGCTCGTGCCCGCGGTGTGCGTTCTTGTGATGTGTCGGTCGAAACTGCCAGACCTCGTCCGATCGGTCGAGGTCTCTGGGGCGCATGCGCAGGAGTTCCGACGGGCGCGCCGCCGTGAGTTGCTGGAGGCGAACGAGTGCCCAGACTTGGCGGCTGACGAATGGCTCGATAGCCGATACCCATTCATCCGGGACCGGTCGCACCGGTTCGCTCTCCCGGGCAGCCGTTCGACCGCGCTTCAGCCCGGGCACAGCTCCAAGCGCTGCGAGGACCGCCGGGTCGACGAGTTCCTCCTGCACACCCCACTTGAAGACGTGGCGGACGCGGTGGGTCTGTCGGTTGATGTGCGTTCGACAGTGGCCTTGATCGATCCACGCTTGACGAAGGCTCTTGAGCCGACGGGGCGAGAACTCCGCAACTGGCGTGTCTCCGTAGAGTTCGCGAAGCGGGCGTAGGGCGAGACGAAAGCTACTCACTTCGTCGGTGGGCGAGCCGTCCGGATGACGGTAGTACTCGATACAGTGCCGCCAGAAGCGAGCGAGCAACTCGAGGACCATGATCTGGTCCGGTGCGGCCGGTAGCGTTCTGCCGGCGGCGAGAAACTCGGCGATCAGACGGTGGTACTTCCGCTCCGTCTCTTCCCGGCCGTAGACGCCGAGGTAGATGCGCCTGCCGCTAAGCTCCACGAAGCCCTGGCCGCTCCCACGGTGGTGGCGTAGCTTCGGGGTTCTCTTGTTACGGCGTCGCTCCGTCATCGCGTCTTCTCCAGTCCTTCGGACCGGAGAGTCCTACCTTTTGCGGGTAGGACTACCCGGTCCGAGTTCTTGGTCAAAGCCGCATCGAAGCGAATCGAGCCGTCGCAAGTAGCGACGTCGGCGGATGTTGGGTTGGTACCGGAGGGCAGACTTGAACTGCCGACCTTGGGGTTATGAATCCCACGCTCTTACCAGCTGAGCTACTCCGGCAAGCGGCGCAATGGTAGATCGGCGCCCGGCGCGCGGCCAGGGGAAATCGGCCGGTTAGCGGCCGGTCTCGTGCCACTCGATCGCGCAGCCGCAGACCTCGGCCGGCGGCACGGCCAGCGGTGCGACGATCAGCACTTTTCCGCTGAACGTGTCGTCCGGCTCCTTCGACCAGACCGACTTCACGCGGATCGCGATGTCGCGGCCGTCGGCGAGACGAGCGATCCCGCGGGCACCGGCCGACAGCGGGAGCGCTTGCGGCTCGAGGATCGCGAGCAGGTCGATTTCACCGAAGAAGTGGTGGACGAGCCGCTCGGCATGGAGGATCGTGTCGACCGAGGTTGCGTGCATGTGTGCGGTATCGACATTCCGGCCCGTTCGGTCGACCGGTTCCCGATCGGATCCGGCGGGCGTCGCGCGATGAGCAGCGCGATCGAGGTGAGACCGCTCCGCGGGCTCCGTGAGCTCGAGGGCGTCGAGCGTCTCCAGCGCGTCGTGTGGGGGTTCGAGCCGCTGGAGGTCGTGCCCCGTCGGCTGCTCCGCGTGATGGAGCGAAACGGCTCGCCGGTGCTCGGCGCATTCGCGAGCGAGGCCCTCGTCGGGTTCGCGTTCGGCTACCTCGGCCGTCGGCGCGGTCGGGACGTGCTCTGCTCGCACATGGTCGGCGTCGACCCGGCCCACCGCGATCGCGGTATCGGCCTGATGCTCAAGCACGCGCAGCGCGACTGGTGCCTCGCGAACCGATTCGACCGGATGATCTGGACGTTCGATCCGCTGCAGTCGCGCAATGCGCGCTTCAACCTGCACAAGCTCGGGGTGTCGAGCGACACCTACTGGACGAACCTCTACGGAGCCGCGGGGAGCGGGTTGCACTCCGGGAGCGCGACCGACCGACTGCTCGTCGAATGGCGATTCGACGCGCCGAGCCCCGACCGCGAGGGGTGCCGCGCACCCTACGTGAACGCACCGCGGCCGACGCGTGCCGGCACCGTGGACACGACCGACGTCGACGTAGAGGTCGATGCACCCCGAATCCGGCTCGTCGTGCCGCGCGACATCGACGCGATCAAGCGGGTCGACGCCGGGCTCGTCCGGCGCTGGCGGGCCGAGACCCGGCGCGGGCTTCGTCACTACCTGCGTGCCGGATTCGCCGTCGTCGACTACGACTTGCCCGGCGCGCCCCGCTACCGGAGTGTCGGTAGCTATGTGCTCGAACGGCGCGACGATGCGAAGGGGAGTGCGCGATGACGCGGCGAGCGACGAAGATCGTGGCGACGGCAGGGCCGAGCTGCTCGAGCCCGACGATGGTGCGGCGGGCGATCGAGGCCGGCGTCGACGTCGTGCGGCTGAATTTCTCCCACGGGAGCCACGACGACCACGGCAAGGTGATCACCCGGGTGCGCCGCGAGGCCAAGCGCGCCGGGCGCCACGTCGCGATCCTCGCCGACCTGATGGGGCCGAAGATCCGGATCGGCGCGATCGAGCGCGGCGCGATCGAACTCGTCCCGGGCAAGCCGTTCACGATCACCGCGCGCAGCGTGCCCGGCGACGCGTCGGTCGTCTCGACGACCTACAAGCCGCTCGCCCAGGACGTCGCGGTCGGCGATCCGATTCTGCTCGACGACGGGCGGCTCGTGCTGCGCGTGACGCGCATCGACGGGTCGGACGTCCACACCGAGGTGGAGTCGGGCGGCAAGCTGACGTCGAACAAGGGGCTGACGATCCCGAGCGGCTCGCTGTCGGCCGAGGCGATCACCGCGAAGGACCGGCGCGACCTCGAGTTCGCGGTCTCGTGCGGCGTCGACTTCGTCGCGCTGAGCTTCGTCCGTTCGCACACCGACGTCCAGAAGGTGCAGCGCGCGATCAAGCGGTTCGGCGCCGACACGCCGGTGATCGCGAAACTCGAGCGCAAGGAGGCGATCGACGATCTGCACGCGGTGCTGCGCGTGTCGGACGCGATCATGATCGCGCGTGGGGACCTCGGCGTCGAGATGCGCGTCGAGGAGGTCCCGATCCTGCAGAAGTCGATCATCCAGGCCGCGTCCCGCGCGGGCGTGCCGGTGATCACCGCGACGCAGATGCTCGAGTCGATGATCGAGTTGCCGCGACCGACGCGCGCCGAGGCGTCCGACGTCGCCAACGCGGTGCTCGACGGCACCGACGCGGTGATGCTCTCCGGCGAGACCGCCGCGGGGAACTACCCGATCCAGGCGATCGAGGTGATGGATCGGATCGTCCGTCAGGCCGAGGAGTCGTCCTACTTCGCGCCGGCTCGTCGACTCGCGCAACTCGAAGAGGCGAGCGGCAGCGAGTTCCTCGCGGTCGCGCGCGCGGCGACCGCCGCCCGGCGCGAGGCGCGGGCGATCGCGATCGTCGCGTTCACGGCATCCGGTGCGACCGCGCGGCTGCTGTCGAAGCTGCGGCCGGAGGTGCCGGTCTTCGCGGTGAATCCCCACGAGCGGATGTGCCGGCAGCTCAACCTCCGGTGGGGCATTCACCCGGTGCAGTCGGCGTTCGGGCAGTCGTCGGACGCGATGATCCGTCGCGGGGAAAAGGCCCTTCTCGCGTGCGGCTGGCTCAAGCGCGGCGACGTGATCGTCGAGATCGCCGGCAAGACCCCGCACGTCCACGCCACCGACATGATGAGCGTGCTGAAGATCGGGATGCGCTGAGCGTGGCGGGTTTCGCCCTGTCCCGGTAGAATCGGGTCGCATCCGACGCAAGCGACCCGATTCGAGGAGACTCCGCGATGCTTCGACCGTGGCTCGTCCCGTGTTTCGTCGGCGCGATCTTCGCGACCACCGCGACCGCGCAATTCACCCCCGGAAACGCGATCCTGCTCGAGGGGGGCGCGCTCGTCGAGCTCGACCTGTCGACCGGGACGGTGCAGAACCGCATTCCGGCGCCGCTGTGGTTCGAGTTCGAGCAGCCGATCGTGATGGACCGGAACAACGCCGACATCGTCGCGGTCCTCGACACGGGGGTGCGCAACGTCGTGCGGGTCTCGCCGGCCGGTGCCGTGAACCGCATCGCGCAACTCCCCGGCCCGGCTGCGGCTCTCGCGTTCGGCGACGACGGGCTGATGTTCGCCGCGAGCACCCAGGCCGGTCCCAACCTCTACCGCTACGGTTCGACGCAACCGACCACGCTCTACCCCGCCTACGTCAACGACGCGGTGATCGATCCGGTCACCGGCGACTACCTCGTCGACGACCGCATCGCCGGCCGGATCGTGCGCGTCGACCGTGTGACGGGCGCCGTGACGAGCCTCGCGATCCCGATCTCGACCGTCGGCGGTACGGCTGGGGCGCTCGCCGCGTCGCCGCGCGGTGGCGTGCTGGCGGTCGCCGGGCTCTTCAGCCTGCAACTCGTCGACCGCTCGAACACGCAGATCGGGTTCCTCTCGTTTGCGTCTCAGCCGAAAGTCGACGTCAACCCGGTCACCGGCGACTTCGTCATCCTCCCGGAGACGATGTTCTACTCGCGACCGGCATCGATCATCGTCGTCGCGCCGGACGGTACCGTGAAGGCCAGCTGGCCCGCGCCGCCAGCCCTCGATGTCGCGGTCTACGGCATGGAGAAGGTCTATGGCCGCGGTGCGCCGCGCCCTGGCACCGGCTACGAAGTTCGGCTCGCGTTCACGCGGGCCGGCGCGGGCAAGCCCTACGCGGTGCTGATGTCGGCCGGCGGCGTGAGCCCGGGTGTGCCGCTGTCCGCGGGGCGTTGGCTCAACCTCGTGCCGGACGGACTGTTCTCGTGGACCGCGACGATCGGTGACCTCGCGCCCTACCTTCGGGGGATGCGGGGGACGACCGGGACCGGCGGCACCGCGACCGCGCGCCTGTTGATTCCATCGGGGACGCCGGTCGGGACGCGCTTGTTCGCGTCGGCGATCGTCTTCGACCCGGCGGCGCCCGGGGGGATCGACGTCGGCAACACGATCGCGATCGTCGTTCGGTAGAAGGCTACGCCAGCGCTTCGCGTTCGGCGGCGAGCTTGCGGACCTCTTCTTCGAGCGCGTCGACGAGCCGGTCTTCGGGCACGCGGCGGACCAGTTCGCCGTCGCGGAACAGGATGCCCGAGCCCTTGCCGCCCGCGATCCCGATGTCGGCCTCGCGCGCCTCGCCCGGGCCGTTGACCGCGCAGCCGAGCACCGAGATCCGGATCGGGATCTTGATGTCGGCGATCCGGCTCTCGACGTCGCGCACGACCTCCTCGAGATCGATGTCGATTCGGCCGCACGTCGGACACGCGACGACCTCGGGCGACGTCACGCGGATGTCGAGCGCCTTGAGGAGATCGAAGCACGCCTTGATCTCGTCGACCGGGTCGGTCGTCAGCGAGATGCGAATCGTGTCGCCGAGGCCGTGCATCAGCAGCGGACCGAGGCCGGCTGCGCTCTTCGTCACCGCGTAGGGGGGCATGCCGGCTTCGGTGATGCCGATGTGGAACGGCACGTCGGTCTGCTCGGCCAGCAACAGGTGCGCGGCGAGGTTCGTCGGGACGTGCGTCGACTTGATCGAGCTGACGACGTTGTGGAAGCCCAGGTCGTCGACGAACGCGAGGTGGCGCGCGGCACTCTCGGCGAGCGCGGCGGGCGTCGGGTAGCCGTACTTCTCGAGGAGGTCGCGCTCGAGTGAACCCGAGTTGACGCCGATGCGCACCGCGGCGCCCGCCGCCTCGGCCGCGCGGATGACTTCCTTCGCGCGCGCTTCCCCGCCGACGTTGCCGGGGTTGATGCGGACCTTCGCGACACCGGCGTCGAGTGCCTCGAGCGCGAGCCGGTGGTTGAAGTGGATGTCGGCGATCAACGGAACCTGCATGTTCCGGATCAGCTCGGGCAGCGCTGCGGCGGCCTCGCGATCGGGCACCGCGACCCGGACCATCTCGCAGCCGGCCTCTTCGAGGCGGTGGATCTGTTCGAGGGTCTTGCGCACGTCGCGCGTGTCGGTCGAGCACATCGACTGGACGCGGATCGGCGCGTCACCGCCGACCGTCACGTCGCCCACGGTGACCTGGCGCGTCTTGCGGCGCGGCGGCAGCACGTTCGGTTCGTTCGCGTTCATGATGGCGCAATGGTAGCCCGTGCCGTGCGGGCTGAACAGCGCCCGAGTTCGCGGCGTCAGCGGATCGCGATCGGGACGATCGCCGCGCCGTCCGGCACGTCGGCGATCGCGTGGCCGCTGGTCGACCCGACCCGAATCGTCACGTGGTAGCGGCCCGGTCCGAGACCGCCCAACGCGATCGGATCGAGCGAGCCGAGCGGCATCCGATGGAGGAGTTGCCCTCCGTCGTCGTCCACCGAGAGCCAGGCGCGTCCCGACGCCGGAAACGGCGAAGCCCAGGTCGGGACGATGCGGAGCGCGCCACCGCTGCGGCGCACGACGCACTCGCCGGCACCCGGCAGGAGGAGACGCCCGAGCGGGTAGACGACCCCGTTCTCGGTCCAGTCCACGCGGTAGGAGCCGGGGAGGACCGCGGGCACGACCGCCACGCTCAGGCCGCCGGCCGGGTCCACCGACGCCTGGACGCGTTGGGCGAGTTCGCCGTTTTCGGTGCGGACCGACAGCGTGCCGGCGGTCGCGCGACCGGCCTCGTCCCGGACGCCCACCTTGCTCAGGCGGGCGTCGAGGAGTTCGAGCGGCTTCGTCACTCGCGCGCCGGCGCTCGTCACGACCTCGAACGCGGCCGACGGCAGTCGTCCCTGCTCGATCGCGTCGGCGAGCGACGCCGGGCAGACCACGGCCGGACCGACCGGCACGTCGTCGAACGCGTAGCCGCCGTTGGCGTTCGTGTAGGTCAGCCGCCGGTCCGGCCCGGTCTGCAGGCGGACCAGCACACCGGCGAGCCCCGCGCCGTCCGGTGCGACGACGCGGCCGTCGATGCCGGCGTCGTTCGCGAACGCGAGGCGGTAGTCACCCGGCGTCACGAACGTCCCGGCGTCGACGCCGAGCCGATCGACGAGGCGGACGCGGACGGACCGCCACGGCACGCCGTCGAGCTGGATCGCGTCGGCGCCGTCGAAGCGGCGCACGATCGTCGGGGCGGGGCGGCCGAGCGGCGGATGCCGCATGATGTGCGCGGCGAGGCCCGCCGGAGCATTCGCGGCGCGCAGCGTGAGCGTGCGGTCACTCGGAACCAAGTCGATCTCGATCGGTGCGGTGCCGACGTCCGGGTCGACCGAGACCGACGGCTCGACCGCGTCGTACCCGGTCGCGACGATTGCGACGCGGTAGGCGCCGCGTTCGGCCGCAGCGAACCACGTCCCGTCGAGGTCGCGCGCGAGGCGGGTCACCTCGTCGCCGCGGCCGTCGACGAGCGCGACGCGCAACGGGTCCGCCGTATCCGGCAATCCGCGCAACTCCACGCGCACGGTGGCTGCGCGCGCGCCGCGCAGCGCGGCCGGGCGCGACGTCGCGAGCGTGATTCGGGGATGGGGGCGCAGCACGAACCGGCCGACGGACGGCGACGCGAGCACCTCGACGGCGGCGCCTGCCGGGGCCGCGGCGTGGAACGTGCCGTCCGGTCCGGGCGTCGTCGGCACCGCGCCGCCACCCGGCCAGCGGACGAGCAAGCGGCAGTCGCTCGCGGCGAGCCCGTCGACCGCGATGCGGCCCTCGACACGACGTCCCGGACGGAGTCGCAGGCGCACCGGCGACGTGGTCGCGGCGAGCGGACCGGCGACCTCGGCGTCCGTGTGCGCGCACACGACCGCCCTCATCGGGGCGCGCCCCGGGAACGAGAAACTCCCTGTCGCGTCGGTCTGCGTCGACGCGACGATCCGGCCGACGGCCGGCGCGTAGAGCGCGACCGAGATCCCGGGCGCCGGCGTGGTGCCGTCGGCCCGGTAGACGACACCGGCGACCGTGGGCTCGGTCGCGGCCGGGGCTCGCTCGGGCGGCGGATCGACGGCGGGGGCTTCGGTCGTGGTCGTGTCGGCCGGTGGGGTCGGCGGTCGGTCGGGGCGGGCGACGACGCGCGGCGGCGCGTCGGGTTCGTCGGCGGGCTCCGGCGCCACGAGCAGGTGCGCACCGATCGCGATCACGCCGACCGCCGCCAGTGCGAGGACGACCCACGGCCAGGCGCGCGGGGGGCGCGCAGCCGGCGGGGGCGGCGGCGCCGCGCGGTCGCGCTCGTCCAACTCGGCGACGCTCCGACCGATCACCGAGGCATCCCGGAGTCGGTCGGTCTTGTAGCCGACGCACGCCTGGCACGTGCGGAGGTGGTTGGCCATCGCGGCACGAGCGGGCGGATCGAGCGATGCCTGCAGATCGTCGTCGATCAGGCTCCGGCACCGCGCACAATCGATCATCAGCGTCCTCCCTGGCGATGCCGAGTATAACAACATCGAGGGGCGGCCCGGACTGTCGGCCGGCGGATGGATGGAGTATGCGTGTCGGGGCGGGCCGCGCCGACGACGAGGGCGGGCGGATTCGCCGTGGAGGAGTGGGTTGCGTGCCCGATCGAGTCGACGTCACGATCTTCATCCCGACGAAAAACGCGGGCCCGGAGTTCGTCGACGTCCTCGACGCACTCGATCGCCAGGACACCGCGCTGCAGACCGAGCTGCTCGTGATCGACTCCGGCAGCCGCGACGGCACGGCCGAACTCGCGGTGTCGCGCGGTGCGCGGCTGCTGACGATCGCGCCCGAGGACTTCGACCATGGCGGGACGCGCAATCACGGCATCCGCGAAGCGCGCGGCGAGTTCGTCGTGCTGCTGACGCAGGATGCGGTGCCGGTCGACGCCGCGTGGCTCGATGCGATCGTCGCCGCGGTGCGCGACGAACCGCGTGCGGCGGGTGCGTATTGTCGACAGCTCCCGCGAGCGGACTGCGATCCGTTCATCCGCGATCGCCTGAGCCGCTGGAACGCGACGCAGACCGAGCGCGTCGTGCAGGCGATCGACGACCCCGCGGCGTTCTGGGCGCTCGCCCCGCTCGAACGCCTCTCGCAGATCGCGTTCGACAACGTCGCGTCGTGCGTGCGCCGGTCGGTCGTCGATGCACACCCGTTCGAGCAGCGTCGCTTCGGCGAGGACATCGCGTGGTCGCGGACGGTGATGCTCGCCGGCCACACGATCGTGTTCGAGCCGCGCGCGTGCGTCGTACACTCGCACGACGAGTCGATCTGGCAGGCGTTTCGACGCGTCTACATGGACCACCAGAATCTGCACGAACTTCTGGGGGTTTCCCTGGTGGCCGACTGGCGCCATTTGATAAAAGGTTGTTGGGGTGGCGTGGGCTTCTACGGCCGGATCGCGGCGGAGACGCCCGGCCTGACTCGAGGGCAACGCCTCTGGTGGCGACTCTATGGAATCCCGTATGGAGCCGGCCAGGTGATGGCGCAATACCTCGGACCCCGCTCCACCCGCTGGCGCAAGCGAAGCCGGCTGTTTCGGTGCGTCGACCGCTGGATCGTCGGGCGCGGGTGAGCGCGCGAGCAGAGACGCGGGCATGGGCACGGTGAACGGCGAGCCGGCGACGATGAGCACCGCACGCGCGATCCTGCTGACGATGCGGCCGTATCAGTGGGTGAAGAACATCCTGCTGTTCACCGCCGTGATCTTCGACGGCCACCTCGGCTCGCCGGTGCACGTCGTCGTGTCGCTGATCGGCTTCGCGCTGTTCTGCCTGATCTCGAGCTCGGTCTACTTGCTCAACGACGCGAAGGACCACGAGCTCGATCGGAACAACCCGGAGAAGGCGCATCGGCCGATCGCCGCCGGCCATCTGAGTCCGTCCACCGCGTTCGGGTTGAGCTTCGCCCTGACGGCCGGCGTGCTCGCGATCGCGTTCTCGCTGTCGCTGTTCTTCGACATCGCGCACGGCGCCGCGTTCGGTGCCGTGCTCGTGATCTACTACGTGCAGAACCTGTGCTACTCGTGGTGGTTCAAGCGCCAGCCGGTTCTCGACGTGATGAGTATCGCGATCGGATTCGTGCTGCGGATCCTCGCCGGCGGCATCCTGCTCGGCATCGTGATCTCCCACTGGGCGATCATCTGCACGTTCTTCCTGAGCCTCTTTCTCGGCTTCGCGAAGCGCCGCTACGAACTCGCGATGCTCGAGGGTGACGGATCCCATCACCGCCCCGCGCTCGCCGGCTACGACGTCGCGTTCATCGATCAGATGCTGACGGTCGTGCTCGCCGCCGCTGTCGTGACGTATGCGCTCTACACCGTCAACGACAACGTCATCGCGAAGCTCCACGCGCCCTACCTGCACTACTCGTTGATCTTCGTCGTCTACGGCTTGTTCCGGTATCTCCATCTGATCCACCGGGGCGAGGGAGGGGATCCGGCGCGCACGCTGTTGTCCGACGTGCCGATCCTCGTGTGTGCGGTGCTCTGGCTCGTGTCCGTGTTGCTGGCCCTCTACGTGTTCACCGGCGATCCGCCCGGCGTCGGCAAGGCCGTGGAACCGTCCGGCCAGTCGTCTATCATGGATGTGCGAGAAGAGGTGGCCGTGGACGCGGCGACTCGTTGTTTCGGTCCGGATGGCGGTGGCGTATGCGGGTGATGATCGTCGGTGCGGGCGTGGCCGGGCTCACGCTCGGGCACGAACTGCAGCGCGCCGGTCACGCGGTGACGATGATCGAGCTGCTGCCGGAGATCGGCGGGCTCGCGCGCAGCTTCAACTACGGCGACTTCTGGTTCGACCTGGGACCGCACCGGTTCCATACCGAGAATCCGCGCGTGGACGGGTTCATCCGGCAGACGCTCGGGGAGAACCTCGTCGAGATCCCCCGTCGCAGCGGCGTGTGGTTCTTCGACAAGCTGCACGAGTGGCCGTTGCAGTCGTCGAGCCTGTTCAAGATCCCGAAGCGCTACCTGCTTCGCGCCGGCTTCGATCTGCTGCGTCGACACAAGCCGACGAGCGAGTCGTTCGAGGACTTCGTGCTGTCGCGCTACGGACGCACGATCTACGAGCTGTTCTTCCGCCCGTACACCGAGAAGTTCATCAAATACCGCTGCGACCAGCTCCACTCGAGCTGGGCGAAGGCCGGCATCAACCGGGCGGTGATCGACAAGCGTTCCGAGGTGGGCGGCCTGTGGAAGCTGATGTCCAAGACGCTCTTCCCCGAGAAGGTCGACACGATGTTCGTCTACCCGAAGTACGGGGCCATCGCGACCTACTCGAACAACCTCGGCGAGAAGATCACCGAGATGGGCGGACGCATCCTGACCGACACGCGGATCGAGTCGCTGCGGCTCGACGGGAATCGCGTCGCCGCGTGCATCGACAACCACGGCGAGGCGCACGAGGTCGACCACGTGTTCTGGACCGGCAAGCTCCCGGCATTGCAGCGGTTGCTCGACCTCGAGGATCCGCAGCTCGAATACCTGTCGAGCATCTTCCTGAACTTCATGGTCGATGGCGAACTCGACCACGACTACCAGTGGATCTACTACGGCGGGCCCGACCTCGTCTTCAGCCGCGCGAGCTTCCCGACGCTGTTCAGCCCGCACACCGCGCCCCGGGGCAAGCACGGGATCTGCGTCGAGGTCGCCTGCATCGAAGGCGACGGCGTCTGGAAGAACCCGGATTGGAAGCTCGGCGACGTGCGCTCGCAGATGCTCAAGGTCGGCCTGCTCGAGCGGCCGAACGACGTGGACGACATCCGCATCGAGAAGGTGAAGAACACGTATCCGATCTACCTGATGGGCTACCAGGACCGTCGATCCGCCGCGCAGGAGAAAATGCGCGCGAAGGTGACGAACGTGAACCTGCTCGGGCGCACCGGGAACTTCTGGTACAACAACATGGACCACTCGATCGCCCAGGCGCTCAAGATGGCGCGCAAGTTCGTCAAGCACGAGGGAGACGCGGGCGTCGGCACCGACGAGATCTTCGAGGGGTGACCGACCCTCGAAGCGCGACCGGGCCGGCGATCTCCGTCGTGATTCCGGTACACGACGGCGCGCACTACTTCGCCCGTTCGATGCCGGCCCTGTTCGCGTCCGAGGGGGTGGCGTTCGAGGTCGTCGTCGTCGATGACGGGTCGACCGACGACCCTGCTGCCGCACTCGCCGACTACCCCGTTCGCATCGAGCGCCACGAGACCGCCCGCGGAGCCGCCGCCGCGCGCAACGCCGGCGCCTCGGTGGCCCGGGCGCCGATCGTCTGCTTCGTCGATGCCGACATCGAGGTCGCGCCGGATACGCTCGCGCGCGTCGCCCGCGCACTCGACGACTCGGCGCTCGCCGGCGTCGTCGGGATGTTGTCCGCAGACACCGAGCCGCGCAACTTCGCGAGCCAGTACGACAACCTCTACATGCACTACACCTACCGGGTGCATCCGCCGGAGATGGACATCTTCTACACGAGCATCGCGGCGATCCGCCGTTCGGTGTTCGTCGAGGTCGGCGGGTTCGACGAGCACTACCGAGGCGCCGGAATCGAGGACATGGAACTCGGGCAACGGCTGGTCGGGCAGGGCCACCGGTTGCGGCTCGACCACGATCTCCAGGTGCGCCACCTCAAGCGGTTCGGGCTCGGCCAACTGCTGCGGATCAACCGCGCGAAGGCCGCGGGCAGCTTGAAGATCATGTTGAGAAACCGCGCGGCGGGGCGACGAGCCACGAAGCACGTCGGCCCCGGATGGGCGTTTCTCGCCGGGATCCCACTCGTGCCGATCGGGCTCGTGGCCGGCGTCAGCGCCCTCGTGGCGGGCTCCTGGGCGCTCGCGGCGGTCGCGGCGGCGTGCTTCGGGTTCGTGCTCGTCGCAAACCGCGGATTCCTCGGTTTCGTCGCCCGGCGCCGAAGTTTGCCGTTTGTCTTCGCCTCGGCACCGTTCCTGCTAGTACAATTCATGAACTACGGTGCCGGCCTCGCCGCCGGCGCCGCCGGGTACTGGGCCGGACGGCGATACTGAGCGAATCGGTCGCGTCGACGGCACCGGAGGGCGGACGACAGACACATGTATCCACTGCGCTTCCTCAAGTACGGCAGCCGCGTTTTCTACAAACGCGAGATGATGCCGCTGTACATGATTCACTTCATCACGGAGAACTGCAACGCGAACTGCTTCCACTGCCTGTGCGGCTACCACGCACACTGGGAGCGAAACGAGCTGACGATCGACGAGATCGAGCGGTTCACGAAGAGCCTCGGCGACATGCTCTTCGTCTTCCTGACCGGCGGGGAGCCGTTCCTCCGCGACGACATCGCGGAGATCGCGAAGATCTATTACAAGAACTGCAAGGTCAAAAAGTTCCAGATCCCGTCGAACGGGTCGATGACCGAGAAGCAGCTCAAGCTCACCGAGGAGATGGTGCGCGCGTGCCCGGATGCGCACATCGGTGTGACGATCAGCATCGACGGCGTGCAGGAGTTGCACAACGAAGAGCGGAACTTCAAAGGCCTCTTCAACCGGTCGATCGCGACCTACAAGGGGCTGCGGAAGCTCGAGGAGCAGTACTCCAACTTCGGCGCGAACATGACGACGTGCGTCACTCGGCTGAACCAGGATCACGTCGAGGAGCTCTTCGACTACATCGCCAACGATCTGAAAGTGCGGAACTACTTCAACACGCTCGTGCGGGGCGTGCCGTCGGACCCGCGGTCGGCGGAAGTGGACGTCGAGCGCTTCGAGGCGCTGAACAAGCTGCAGGACGATGCGCTGATCAGCGGCAAGATGAAGGGCTACGGCGACTTCGTCGGCGCCGACTTCATCAACGCGAAGAACCTGCTCAGCCGCACGATGATCGCGAAGACCTACAAGGACAACAAGCGGCAGGTGAAGTGCCACACCGGCAAGGTGTCGTTCGTGCTCCGGTCGACCGGTCAGGTCTTCCCGTGCGAGCTGCTGAACAAGCCGATGGGCAACCTTCGAGAGGTCAACTACGACTTCAAGAAGATCTGGTACAATGACAAGTCGAACGAGATCCGGAAGTGGATCTCGGACACCAAGTGCTTCTGCACGCACGAGTGCTTCATGACGACGAACATCTTGTTCAGTCCGGGCATGTGGCCGAAGCTCGCGCAGAAGTGGGCTCAGATCAAATGGGGGCGCATGAAGCACCGGCTGTCGGGCGGCGACGGGGGAGCATCCCCTGCGCGACCACAGTCGCCGGAATCGCCACAGTCTCCAGAATCGCCACAGTCTCCACCGGCGGACACGCCGGCGACGGACGAGAGCCGCCAGCCGGCGCGCGAGACCGTGGGCACGAGCTGAGCCGTACGACCTGAATGGCGGCCGCGAGGCCGCACCCCGGAGGTCCCGAACAAAAAGCATCGAGCGGACCCTCCGCTACCCCAATCGACCCGTTTTACCTATCAATCCGTTCGATGCACGCGCGGCGCCATCCCCTCGGGGACGGCGCCGCTTTTTGTTGGGCCTCGCGCAGCGCGGGCCGGCGGGCCAAAAAACTCGGGGCGCGGGTAGACTCTTCGGAACCCGCGCGGCGGGGGCGCGTCCGAGCGGGCCCGCCGGCGTGCCGTTCGCGCGCCGCGATCGACCCGAAGCAACCGCATCGTCCCGGGAGTCCGTCGTGTTTCGACTCTACCACCGCCTGCTGGCCGCCGTCTCGCTGACCGCACTCTGCCTCGCCGGGGGGTTCGCCCTCGCCGCCCCGGGGGAAAACGACCTCGAGCGGGCGCGACGCCTGCTCAAGGAGAAGTCGTTCGGCAAGGCGTTGGCCGCGTTCGAGACGGCGCTCGCGGACCCGAAGCACGCGGCCGACGCCGATCCGATTCGCCTCGACATCGGGGCGTGCTTGCGAGGGCTCGGCAAGTGGCCTCAGGCCGAGGCACACCTCCGCGCGCTCGCGAAGGACCGCGCCGACACGCTGACCGAGGCGCGCGCCCGGGCCCGGTTGGGCGAGTTGCTCCGCGCCAAGCCGCACTACGTGTGGATCAGGGACGGCAAGCCGGTCGGAACCAAGCGCGTGCAGGGCGCGACCTATCGTGACATCACCAAAGAAGACCTCGCGGCGGGGGACGAGGCGTTCGTCCGGGCGCACGTGCTCTTCACCCGGGCGATCGGGGACGACTCCGGCGATCCGAAGGCGCGCGCGGCGCTCGCGAGCGAGCGGGCGGAGATCAATCTGCTGCACGCGCGGTTGATCGAGCAGTGGATCGCCGCACGCGTCGGGTGGTGGTGGCGCAGCCGCGGCCTCGAAGACGGCAAGAAGCGCCAAGCGATCGCGCGCGAGATGTTCGGTCGGATTCTCACGCTCCTCGAGGAGAACTACACGACGGCGGTGCTCTACGAGGATGCGCCCGCAGCCGCACGTGCGCTGTATCACCGAGCGACCGCCCGGCGTCGGGCGTCGTCGAACTGGTGGATGCGCGACCTCGAGTCCAACAAGCCGCTCGCGAACGAAGAGACTGCGACCGACGTTTTCACGCGCCTGCTGACGGAGTTCCCGCGCGATCGCTTCGCGGATGACGCGCGATACGGACTCGGGCTGCTCGCCGAGGACCGAAGCGACTTCGTCGCTGCGATCGAGCACTACCGCGTCCTGCGGGCCGACATGCCGGGCAGCCCGTGGTGTGCCGACGCGGCGCATCGCACCCGCGCGATCGAACGACCGACGGTGACCCTGGACACGGGGCGGATCCGCTTGCCGGGCGAGCGGCCGACGATCGCGCTCGCGACCCGCAACGTCGCGAAGGTGACCTACCGCGCCTACCGCGTGCCGCTCGAGAAACACCTCGGCGACGAGGCCTCGCTGATGCTGATCGGTGGGGGCGGGCTTCAGCAACTCGCGTCGAGCCTGTCGAAGATCGCCCGCAACGCGATGCGCGAGAACCTCGAGGCGGAGTGGTCGCAGACGACCCCCGACGAGGGCAAGCACTTGCAGCGCAAGTTCGAGTCGACGGTGCCCGTGACCGGGGCCGGCGCCTACTTGATCGAAGCGAGCGGTGCCGGCGTGCGCGTCGCCTCGGTGCTCGTCGTCTCGGACCTCGCCGTCGTGCGCAAGCGGTCGGCCGATCGGTCGATCTTCTTCGTCGTCAATGCCCGCACGGGCGCTCCCGAGGCCGGCGCATCGATCGCCGTTCGTCACTCGCTGCGCGGCAACGACACCGACGTGACGCTCGGCTCGACGGATGCGGACGGCGTGTTCGTCTGCCCCGCGACCTTCGGTGTCGGCCAGCGCTACGGCTACAGCGACGCCTTCGCGTGGGTCGACGGGCGCTACGCGTTCACCGGCTGGCGCTACCAATACCGCTATCGGGAGCGCCTGACCGGCAAGGTCTTCGCGTTCACGGATCGCGGTGTCTACCGACCGGGGCAGAAGGTCTCGTTCTCCGCGCTGATGCGCGCGCAGCCCGCGTCGGGCGACTACCGCGCGATCGCCGACCGAGCCGTCGCGATCGCGATTCGCGGACCGCGCGGCAAGAAGATGCTCGAGCGAACGCTCCGCACCGATGCGTTCGGGATGCTCGAAGGCGAGTGGCGCGTGCCGATGGAGGCACCGCTCGGGGCGTATCGTCTGCTGGTCAACCCCGGCCGGGGACGCCGCGGCCCGGCGCGCACGATCGGCTTCCGCGTCGAGGAATACAAGCGGCCCGAGTTCGAGGTCACGGTCGGTGCCAACGGGACACCGCGCCTCGGCGAGACCGTCACGACCGCGATCGATGCGCGCTACTACTTCGGCGGAGCCGTGGCCGGTGCGCGCGTGAAGTACTCGGTATTCCGTCGTCGGTACGACCACCGCGTGTCGTTCCGCGATCCATTCGCGTTTCTCTACGACCGCGCCGCGTCGTTCTCCCACCGCGCGACGCCTTCGGGACGGTCGACCGATGAACTCGTCGCCCAGGGCGAGGTGCGGACGAACGCCGAGGGCCGGGCGGAGATCACGTTCGAGACCGCGTCGTTCGCGAAGAAGTATCCGGGCGAGGATCATCGCTTCCGCGTGCGCGCCGAGGTGATGGACCTCAGTCGGCGCACGATCGAGGGCGAGGGGACGGTCACGCTGACGCGCACCGCGTTCTTCGCGGCGGTCCGGCCCGATCGCGGATTCACCGGACCCGGCGAGTCCGTGCGCATCGAGGTCCGAACCGAGCGCGCGGACCATCGCCCGCTCTCGGTGCAGGGGACGCTGCAGGTCGTCTCGTTGCCGAAGGACGCACCGAGCCCGGGGCCGGTGAAGCGCGCGGGGGCGGCGGCGGCCGGTGCGGACGAGGACGGTGACGAGCGCATCGTGCACGTCGCGCCGGTGCAGACCGACGAGAACGGTCGCGCGACCGTCGATTGGAAGCCCGAGAGCGAAGGGCGATACGCGCTCCGATTCGTCGCTCGCGACGCGGTCGAGGCGCCGGTCGTCGGCGAGGCGCCGTTCTGGGTGTGCGGCAAGCAGTGGCGCGGCGGTCGCTACCGCTACGAAGGGCTCGAAGTGCTGACCGATCGCGCGACCTACGCGCGCGGTGACGTCGCGCGGATCCTGATCAACACGACGGTCGACGATCCGACGCTCCTCGTGTGCGAAGAGGCCGATCGCCTCGTGATGCGCCACCGCGTCGTGCGCGTTCGCGGTCGCAGCGTGGTCATCGAGATGCCGGTGACCGACGCATGGGTGCCGAACGCGTTTCTCGACGTGCTGACGGTGCACGACGCGAAGGTGCACCGTGCGTATCGCGAGCTGTTCGTGCCGCCCGTGGAGCGATTCGTGAACGTCGACGTCGCCTACGCGAAGCCGCGCTACGAACCCGGCGAGGAGGCGACCGCGATCGTGCGCGTCACCGATCATCGTGGCGAGCCGATCGGCGACGGGCGCGTCGCGCTCGGCACGGTGGACGCGTCGCTCGACTACATCCAGGGCGATTCGACCCCCGACATTCGGCGGTTCTTCTACGGCGACCGCCGGAGCCGTCAGGTCGGGGTCGAGAGTTCGTTCAGCTATCGCTCGGGGTCGCTCGTCCTCGACGCGGTGACTCTGCCGAAGCACCGGTATCGGGGCAACCCGCCAGGGTGGAACCGTTTCCCCGGTTCGAGTGACCTCGCATGGGGCGCCGATCGGGCCGCCCCGGAGATGCTCGACGACGGCGAGGGGCGCAACCGGTTGGCCGACCAGTCACCGTCCGAGGAGGCCGAACCGGAAGCGAAGAAGCTCGCATCCGGGTTTGCCGCGCCGACCGCATCGTCGGCACCGGCCACCGGCGACGCGCCCCGCGGACGCGCCGCGCGCCGAGCAGCGCGGCCCGCGGCGCCGACCGACGTGCGCGAGAACTTCTCCGAGACCGCACACTTCGCGCCGGCCGTGCCCGTCGGCGCCGACGGCAGCGCCACGGTCGCGTTCCGCTTGCCGGACAGCGTCACGCGGTGGCGCACGACGGCGCGGGCCTACACCGCCGACACGCGGGTCGGGCAGCGTCGCGCGTCGTTCGTGACCGTCAAGCGTCTGCTCGTTCGACCGCAGGTGCCGCGTTTCTTCCGCGAGCGTGACGAGGTCGTCGTCAGCGCGATCGTCAACTCCGCGCTCGAGGCGTCGGCCGACGTGTCGGTCGCGCTCGCGGTGTCGGGCGGCGCGCTCCGCGTGGTCGGCGACGGCGGCCTGGAGCGCCGCGTGACGGTCGCGGCCGGTGGCGAGACGCGCGTCGACTGGCGCTTCTCGGTCGTCTCTTCCGGTTCCGCGAAGCTCGAGTTCCACGCGACGACCCCGGACGCATCCGACGCGGTTCGGCAATCGTTCCCGGTGCTGCCCTACGGCAGCCGTCGCACCGTGACGCACGCGGTCGCGATGCGCGGCGACGCGAGCCGCGCGACGTTCGCGTTCGACGTTCCGGCGGCGCGTGCGCCGGGCCGAACGGCGTTGGTGATCGACGCGAGCCCGACGCTCGCCGGCGTCGTGCTCGACGCGTTGCCCTACCTGCTCGAATACCCGTACGGGTGCGTCGAGCAGACGATGTCGCGCCTGCTTCCGGCGGCGTTGACCCGCGCGACCCTGCGACGTGCGGGCATCGACCTGGAACGGCTCGCGGAGCGGCGCCGGCTCGTGCGAGCGGGATCCCAGGCACACGGTCGCGACCCGGTGTTCGACTCCGATGCGATGCACGCGATGATCGCGAAGGGCTTGCGGCGCATCTACGGCCATCAGGGGAGCGACGGCGGCTTCGGTTGGTTCCCGGGCGGGCGCTCGGATCCCTACATGACCGCCTACGTGCTCTACGGACTGCACCGCGCGGCGGAGGCGGAGATCGAGGTCGACACCGGCGTCGTCAAGCGCGGGCTCGACTTCCTCGCGCGCGTCACCGTCGACGAGCGATCGTTGCACCGGGCTGCGTATCAGTGCTACGCGCTCGCACTGCACGGACGCACGCCACCGTCGGAGGTCTTCACGCGTGTCTTCGATCGCCGTGAGCACCTGAATCACTACACGCGCGCTGTCCTCGCGCTCGCCGCACATGCGGCGAAGCGCAGCGAGTGGGCGCGGATCCTGATCGACAACCTCGAGGACTTCATCGAGACCGACGCCCGCACGGGTGCGGCGTCGCTCCCGGCGGCCGGCTACCGGTGGTGTTGGTGGAGCGACTCGGTCGAGACGAACGCGTTCGCGCTGATGGCGCTGGATGCGATCCGGCCGACCAGCCCGCACCGCGACGGCCTGATGCGCGGGCTCGTCGCGAGCCGCAAGGGGCAGCGCTGGCGCTCGACGAAGGACACCGCGCACGCGATCTATGCGCTCGTCGGCTACATGGAGCGCGCGGGTGAACTCGACGCGGACTACACCGCGGACGTGCTGCTCGACGGCGAGCCGATCCGCACGATCAAGGTCGACCGCACGAACGCGTTGACGCTCGATCCGCGGATCGCGATCGGCGATGCACGACTGGCGACCGGCGAGCACGTGGTCGAGATCGTCAAGCGCGGCGCCGGCAGCCTCTACGCGACCGCGTCGCTCGGCTACTTCAGTCTCGAGGACGAGATCGCGGCGGCTGCGCACGAGCTCGACGTGCGGCGACGCTACTTCCGCGTCACGCCGGTCGTCGAGGACGGCGAGGGCGCGGCGAAACAGACGTGGCGGCGCGAGCCGCTCGCGACGGATGCGACGATCGCGGCCGGCGACACGATCGAGGTCGAGCTCGAGGTCGATGCACACCACGACTACGAGTACGTGATGATCGAGGATCCGAAGCCGTCGGGTTTCGAGCCGGTCGCGCGGACCTCCGGAAGCCGCAGCCACGGCGGTCTGTGGACCTACATGCAGCTGCGCGACGCGCGCGTCGTGTTCTTCCTGCCGCGGGCCCCGAAGGGCAAGGTGACCCTCACGTATCGGATGCGCGCGGAAGCGCCGGGACGCCTCGGCTCGATGCCGGCGGCCGGTGAGTTGATGTATGCACCCGAGATCCAGGGCACGAGTCGAAACTGGCGCGTCGTCGTCCGGGACGAGTGAGGCTCAGGGCGCGTCGGATGCACGGATCGAGTCGAGCACGCGTTCGAGTGACGCTTCGGCGAGCGACGGCTCCTGGTGGCTCGTGAGGTAGATCGTCAGCATCTTGCCGCCGTGGTTCAGACACGCGACCCAGTAGCACGTCGTCGCGTCGTTGCGCACGAGGATCCGGTAGACGTCGAGGGCGCCCGCGCGCTCGGTGACGCGGCGCACGACGCGCGGCGCCTGCCCGAGGCGGCGCAGACCCTTGAGCACGCTCTCGTCGAAGACCTGGCGGAATCGCGGGTCGCCGACGTCGCCCCACGTCTGCATCACGGCGATCCGGCAGGCGTTCGACGTCGAGCGCTCGCGCATCCGAACGCGGATGCGCGGGTCGGTGGCCGTCTCCTCGAGGCGCCAGCCGATCGGTCGTTCGAGATCGATGCGCGCGTCGCGATCGACGATCAGGCGCCGATCCGTCGGTGCGCGCAGGCGGTCGAGAAGGTCGTGCATCCGGCCGGCATCGGCGTCGCGATCGGATGCTTCGTAGCACGCGGCGAGCGCTTCGATCGCGGTCAGTGCGCGGCTTCGCGACGCGGGGTCGATCGAGGCGCGGCGCGCCGGATCCACGAGCGGCGCGGCGACGCGCTCGAGGTCGGGGATCGCACGGCCGAGGGCGCCCGACTCGCCGCGCAACAAGCCGCGGAGCAGGCGCGACTCGCCGTGCCCCGGATCGAGTGCGAGCACGCGGTCGAGGTCGACGAGCGCGAGTCGGTTGGCGCCACGCGTGACCTGCACCTTCGCCCGCGCGTAGTGGCCGCGTGGCATCTTCGGCTTGAGTCGGATCGCGCGATGCGCGTCGGCGAGTGCGGCGTCGAGGCGGTTGCGCTCCGCGCGCACCTCGGCGCGGCGTGCGAATGCCCGCGCGAAGTCGGGGCTGAGCGCGATCGCGGCGGTCAGCGCCTCCTCCGCGGACTCGAGGCGTCCGAGTCGGATCTCCCGCTCGGCGAACGCGTAGACCTCGCGGGCCGGTCGCAGGACGTCGGTGTGCAGCCGGCCGTCGACGATCACCTCGCGACCCGCGTCGATCGCGATCGCGATTCGCGCCTCGGTGTGGGCGGCGCGGGTACGGAATCGGTCCCGGAGCGCCGTCGCGTCGCGCGAGCCGTGATAGCCGGTCGTGTCCGAGACACGCACGCCGACGAGCACCGGGTCGAGACGATCGAGCAGCCGGACGAGTCGTGCGTGCACGAGGGCGCCGGCGCGGGCGGTGTCGAACGACGCACGGACGACGCGGCCGTCGACCTCGATCGCATACCAGCGAGCGGCCCCTGACGGGCGTACCGCGGCGACGGACGGGCGATCGGTGCGGCGCGCGAAGCGCCAGCCGAAGTCGCGGCACGTCGTTTCGACGATCGCGACGAGATGCGCGGTCTCCTTGCCGGGGGCGAGTGTGCCCCGGAGATCGAGTGCGATGCCGGCGTTCGCGGCACTCGCGAACAACAGCGCCGCGGCGACAGCGGTCAGGCATCCGCGCATGGCGCGCTCCCCTCGGGTCGGTCCTCCGGCTCCCCCCGTATCGAAAACATCGGCGTTCGGCCTTGAGTGGGGGGACGTAACGCCTTACGCTCGGACGACCTCGGGCGATCGGGCTCGGGCCACGGAGGCAGATCGATGCGTCGCGCGCTCGTGCTCGTCGCGAAGGGCTTCGAGGAGATCGAGACCGTCACACCGATCGACGTGCTGCGTCGAGCGGGTGTGGAGGTCGTCGTCGCCGGACTGAGCGGAGCGGGCCCCGTCGTCGGCGCGCGCGGCATCGCGATCGCGTGCGACGTCGATCTCGAGGAGGTCGGCCGTCATCCCCGGGACCTCGTCTACGTGCCGGGCGGCGCGGAAGGCGCGATGCGCCTGGCGTCGGATCCGCGCGTCGGGGACGTCTTGCGCGAACAGCGCGAACGCGGCGGCGTGATCGCGGCGATCTGCGCTGCGACGACCGTCTTGCACGCACACGGCGTGTTGTCCGCCGGCGCGCGAGTCACGAGTCATCCGAGCGTGCGCGCGGAGTTGACCGACTACGACTACGACGAGTCGCCGGTCGTCGTCGACGGGGCGATCGTGACGTCCCGGGGCGCCGGAACCGCGATGGCGCTCGCGCTCGTGCTCGTCGAACGCCTCGTCGATCGCGCGACGCGCGAGTCGGTCGCCGGGGCGATGCTCGCGTCTGCGGAGTAGCGCGGTGGTCCGCGTGTGGTTCGCGATCGCCGGGCTGTGGGTGGCGACGATCGCCGGGGCGCAGCCACCGAGCGGGCGGGTGATCGTCCTCGGCTTCGACGGCGCGGACCCGGTCCGCATCCGCGACTACATCGCGGACGGCCATCTCGAGTCGCTCGCGCGACTCGATCGTACGTTCGGATTGCGCGACCTCGCGACGACGACGCCCGCGCAGTCGCCGGTCAGTTGGTCGTCGTTGATCACCGGGCTGGACCCGGGCGACACCGGCGTATTCGGGTTTGTCCGCGTCGAGGCGGGGCCGTCGCTCGCGCTGACGACCACCGAGTGGCGCACGATGCAGACGCTGTCGCGGCCGACGCGGTGGGGGATCGCGATCGGGATCGCGCTCGTCTCCGGGCTCGCACTGCTCGGCCTCGGCCGGCTCTGCGGCGCGCGGCGGGCGGTGGCGTTCGCGGTCGGCGGCGGCGGGATGCTCGTCGCCGGTGCGCTCGGCGCGCACTTTCTCGTCGACCTGCTGCCACCGGGGGGGCGGGCGCTTCACAACACGCGCGGCGGGACGCCGTTTTACGCGCATGCGGCCCGCCACGGCGTCGCGTCGGTCGCGTTGTCGGCACCGATGGACGCCCCGCCGCCGGCCATCGACGGGTTGCGCGTGCTGAGCGGTCTCGGGATGCCCGACGTCTCCGAGACGACCGGCCGCTGGGCCGTCTTCACGACCGAGCCGATCGTCGCGGAGGGCGGCGACGGGCGGGTGGTCTTGCTCGACGGCGAGGGGCCCGACTACCGTTCCGCGTTGCACGGGCCGATCGACCCGTTCGTCGATGCGGCGCTCGCCGCGCTCGACGAACGCCCCGCTGCCGACTTCGCGTCCGGTGCCGAGCGCTCCGCGGCGCGTGAGCGCCTGGAGCGCCGCCGCCACGTCGAGGTCCCGGTGACGTTCTCGTGGCGGCCGGGGAGCGGACGCGTGCGCATCACCGTGGACCAGCAGACGGTCGACGTCGCCGCCGGAACGTGGTCGCCGCTGATGCCGGTCGACTTCGCGGTGAACTGGATCGTTCGGACACGCGCGCTCGTGCGGTTTCGGGTCGAGCGCGCGGGGCGAGAATTGCGCGTCTACCAGGAGCCGATCGGCCTCGATCCGCGGGTGCCCAACGCGCGGATGCCGCTCAGCCAACCGCCCGGGTTCGCGGCCGAACTCGCCGAGAGCGTCGGCCTGTTCGAGACGACCGGTTGGGCGTGCGCGACGAACGCGACGCGCGACGACATGATCGACGAGACGGCGTTCATCGAGGACGTTCACTCGGTGATCGACCGGCGCGCGGCGATGCTCGCCGCGATGCTGGCGCGGGACGACTGGCGGCTCCTGTTCGCGACCTTCACCGGTATCGACCGGATCCAGCATCTGCTCGGTCGTCACCTCGACGCGTCGCATCCGCGCCACGAGCCGACCGACGCGGCGGCCGGTCGACGCCGGATCCTGGAAGCGTACGAGGCGATGGACGCGATCGTCGGCCGCGTCGTCGGGCAGCTCCGGCCGGACGACCGGCTCGTGATCGTTTCGGATCACGGGTTCGCCGCCTACGGGTGGTCGGTCAACTTGAACGACTGGCTCGTGCGGCACGGGTATCTCGTGCTGCGCGACCGGGGGGCCACGGGGTTCGACGCGATCGACTGGGATGCGACCCGCGCATTCGCGTGCGGCCTCGGGCAGATCTACGTGAACCGCACCGACGCGCCACACGGCCGCGGCACCGTCGCACCGTCGGCGGCACCCGCGATCGCGCGCGAGATCGCGGCCAAGCTCGCGACGCTGACGCATCGCGGTCGTCCGGTCGTTCGCTCGGTCGCGCTCGGCGACGACGTGTTCGCCGGGGCTCACCGGGTCCGCGCGCCCGACGTCGTGCCCGGCCTCGAGCCGGGCTACCGGGTCGGGCCGGCCACGGTGTTCGGTGGCGTCGCCGGTCCGATCTTCGAGCCCAACGACGACCGGTGGAGCGGCGATCACTGTTCGGTCGATCCGGCCGCGGTGCCGGGCATCCTGCTCGTCAATCGGCCGCTCGCCGGTCGCGGCGCGCGCGTCACCGACATCGCGCCGACCGTCTACGACGCGCTCGGCATCGCCGTCCCGCCGGGCCTCGCGGGGACCTCGCTGCTGCGGTGACTCCGGCGCCTCGGTTTCCGGTCCCATCGAGTCCAAAAAGCGCCACGTTCGGCGCCAGAGACCCGTTCGTCTCGTGCGCGACCGCGCGCCGGCGGATACGGTCCGTCCCGATTCGAATCGGCCGCGGACCGAAACCCGACCGGGGAGTGGCGCGTTCCCGCGACCTTTCGCTATAGTCAGGGGGACCGGCGGCGTAGGTGCCGGACCGGGACTCGGAGGTCAGTTGATGAAGAATCGAGTGTTCGCCAGCCTCCTGACGGTGCTGCTCGCGGCCACGCTCGGCGCGCAGACGCCGCAGCCGAAACTGATCCTCGCCGGCCTGGCGAACGGCCCGATCGACTCCCGCCTCGAGCGCTTCGATCCCGCCACCGGAGTGTTTCAGACCGTCTTCCGCGATCAACTCGGGCAACTGGTCGACGTCGCGATGGATCGGTCGAACACCGGCTTCCACGTCGCGTTCCACGGGCCGCCGCAATACCGCATCTCGGGCGTGCATCACCTGGCCGCCGCAGGGGCCGTCGCGACGCTCGCGACGACCGCGGTCTCGAACGGCGCGCGCGTGCTCTGCAGCGCATTGACGACCGAGGACGTCTGGGCGATGGGCACCGCGCTCGAGCAGGGCGCCGGCCGGGTGCAGGGCTTGACCGGTGGGCCGTCGCCGAGCTTCGTCGACGTCGAGTCGTTCGCCGGAGGGGCCGTCCGTCGCATCCGGATCGATCACGGGCGCGGGATCCCGATCCTCGCGATCAACGACACGTCCGGCCGACTCGTCTCGTTCGACGCGTTCCGCCAGTCCAAGCGCACGTTGGCATCGAGCCTCGGGACGATCGTCGACTTCGAGCAGGACCCGTACGAGGACGTCTACGTCGTTGCGACGGGCGATCCCGCAGCACCCATCCTCGCGGTGGATTGTGCGAGCGCGCAGCCGGTCGTGCGCCGCTTCCCGCTGCCCACGACCCGCTTCCCGAGCGGGCTGAACGTCGAGTCGATCGCATTGATCGATCGTGGCGAGCGAGCGAACTGCGACCTCTGGATCGCGGCCAACGGTCGCCTGATCAAGTTCGAGTGGGACGGTGTCCGCCGTCAACTCGTGATCCCGACCGCGCCGGTGAGCTTCCCGCTGCCGACGAGTGGCACGGTGAACGGGATGATCGTCGAGGGGGGCCGCGACGGGTTGTTGATGCGCGGCACCCAGCCCAATGGGTGGACGCTGAAGATGCGGCTCGGCCCGACGGCCGCGAACCTCCGATACGCACTTGCCGGGTCGTTCTCCGCCGGACCGGGCATTCCGGTCACCCCGCGGCGGATGATCAACCTCGGGCCCGACCTGCTGTTCTTCGTGACGGCGAGCGATCAGTTGCCGTCGATCTTCGAGGACTTCCAGGGCGACGTCGGTCCCGAGGGTGACGTCACCGGCAAGGTGTCGCCGCCGAGGCCCGTGCGCCGCGCAGCGACCGGTCTGACGATCTACTTCGCCGGGATCGTGCTCGACCCGGGCGTCCCGGGGGGCATCCGCACGACGACGAACACCGTCGGCCTCGTGCTGTTCTAGTCCTTCGGCTTGGCCGCTTCCGCGGCCTCCGCGCGGATCGCGTCGAGGTAGCGGTTCTCGATCTTCGCGCCGCGGACGACGTCGCGGAACCAGTCCTGCGCCCGCGCCCGAACCAGGCGCGTGCGAGCGGCCGCGAACTCCGGCGCCGGTCGACGCTCGAGGACCTCGAGCAGGTGGTATCCGAACGCCGAGCGCACCGGCTCGGAGACCGTTCCCGGTTCGAGCGCGAACGCCGCCTTCGCGAATGCCGGGTCGAAGCGACCGTTGCGGTGGATGAACCCGAGGTCGCCGCCCTGCAGTCGTGAGCGATCCTCCGATGCGGTCCGTGCAACCTTGTCGAACGGCTCGCCGCCGTCGACGATGCGCTTGCGGATCGCATCGATGCGCTTCTTCGCATCGGCTTCGGCGTGCCCGCCGCGGAACGGCTGGGCGGGGTTCTGCACCCGGACGACGATGTGGCGCACCCGCACCGACTCGCCGAAGCGGTCCTGGTTCGCCTCGAAGTAGCTGCGCAGCGCCGCATCGTCGAAGCGCGCCTCGGCGATCTTCAGGATCGCGACGTTGCCCCGGAACTCCGGGTCGGCCTTCTTCTGGGCGACCGACGTCCCGAGCTGCTCCAGGATCTTCTCGTACGGGATTCCCTTGGTGCGCGGGTTGTTCGCGTAGCGTGCCCGGTCGAGTGCGATCGCGCGGTCGAGGTCGACGTCGGTCACCTGCAGCCCGTTCGCGGCGAGTTCGCGTGCGATCAGGCGCAGCTTGATCATCGCGTCGAGTTCCTTCGCACGGTCCTGGTCGGTGAGGCCCGCCGCGAGTTGGTGGCCGAACGCGACCTCGGTGATGCGTCGGTCACCGACGCGCAGATAGACACCCTTCGGCAGCGTCGCATCGGTGGTGACACCGACGCGCTTCGCCTGCTCGACGAGCCAGGTCGCGACGGTCTTGTCGTCGACCTGGGCGCTCGCGGGGAGCTTGCGCTCGAGCCGGATGATCTCGCGTGCCGCGACGAGGCGGCGCAGGTAGGTCTTGAACTCGGCGACCGTCGTCCCCTTGCGGGTGAGGTAATCCTCGAGCGTCTGCTTGCCGTCGGTCTCGCTCGACACGCGGTCGGCGAGCGCGCGATACTCGCGGTCGACGGCAGCGGCGTCGATCGACAGACCGAGTCGTGTCGCCGCGAGTTCGATCAGGGTTCGATCGCGCAGGTCGCCGAGCAGGTTCGCACCCGTCGGTTGATTGCGATACTTGCGCGCGAGGAACGTCGCGAATGCATCCGCGGTGACCGGCTGTCCGTCCAGCGCTCCGACGACCGCGTCGCCGCCTTCGGGGGCGACGTCCTGGCCGGGTACGCCGACCGCGAACGCGGCGAGGACGAGGATGGACGTCGTGAGATTCGCAAAGGCGCGCATCGAGGCTCCCTTCGGGCTCAATCGTCGGAGGCGGGCTTGGCGGGAGGGGTGTCCTTGGACGATCCGCCGCCGTCGCCCTTGTCGGCTTTCTCGCCGGCCTTGTAGGACTCGCTCCGGTAGTCGGTCTTGTAGAAGCCGCTGCCGCGGAACAGGATCCCCGCGCCGGCGCTGATCCGGCGACGCAGCTTGTTCGCCTCGCACGCCGGACACTTGCGCTTCGGGGCGGCCGTGATCGACTGGAAGTACTCGACTTCGTGGCCGCAGGCGTCGCACACATACTCGTAGGTGGGCATCGTCGTCCTCCCGTTCAGTCCGAACCGGATCGCTCGGGCGCGGGCGCCTTGCTCACGACGACCTTCGCGGCGCGAACCAGTCGCTCGCCGATGCGGAAGCCGCGTTGTGTCGCGTTGATCACCGTGCCGGCGGGGCGGTCGGCATCCTCGATCTGCATGATCGCCTCGTGGATCGTCGGGTCGAACGGCTCGCCCTCGGCCGCGATCTCCTCGGCGCCGGCCGCGGCCAGCGACTCGGAGAAGCGCCGCGCGATCATGTCGAAACCCTCGCGGAGCGACTCGACGTCCGTCGCGCTGCCCGAGGCTTCGATCGCGCGGTCGACGTCGTCGATGAACGGCAGAAGCCCCTGGACGAAGCGGGCGACCGCCTCGGATTCCCAGTTGCGGCGTTCGCGCTCGACCCACTTCTTGTAGTTGAGGAACGCAGCGCGCTCGCGCTGGACCTGGTCGAGATAGTCGTCGCGCTCGCGACGCAGGGCATCGGCGTCGTCGCTCGCGGACGCGGCGTTCGGTTCAGCCGGAGCGCCGTCCTCGGGTTCGCGGGTCGCGTCGGTCTGTTCGGTCTCGTCTTTGCTCATCATCACTGTCCGAGAATGCTCTTCACCTTGTCGAAGAAACTCTGACGCTTCGGCGAGATGTTCGCTTCGTCGAGCTTGGCATACTCCCGGAGCAGCTCTTCCTGCTCGCTCGAGAGTCGCTTCGGTGTCTCGATCATCACCTGCACGAGCAGGTCGCCGCGGTTGTAGCCGTCGGGGCGGGGCAGTCCCTGGCCGCCGAGGTGGATGATCTCGCCGCTCTGCGTGCCGGCAGGCACCGGCACCGTCTTCGATCCGGTCAGCGTCGGCACTTCGATGTCCGCGCCGAGTGCCGCCTGAGGAAACGAGATCGGGAACTCGACGAACAGGTGCTCGCCCTGGCGGGAGAAGATCTTGTGCGGCTTGATCCGGATGCGGCAGTAGAGGTCGCCGGGGGGCGCGTTGCCCGGGCCGGCTTCGCCTTCGCCCGGGATGCGGATCTCCATGCCCTCGTCGAGCCCCGGCGGAATCTTGACCGTCACCTCGGTCTTGCGGATCACGCGCCCGTGTCCGCTGCACTTCGCGCACGGGTCTTTGACGATTGTCCCCTCGCCGTGGCAGCGCGGGCACGGCGTGCGCATCGTGAAGAAGCCCTGGGTCTGCGACACCTGTCCGGCGCCGCGGCACATGCTGCACGTCTGCGGCTTCGTGCCCGGCTTCGCGCCGGAGCCGTCGCACGTCTCGCAGGCGACGCGCCGCTTGAGGCCGATCGTCTTCTCCGTGCCGGTCAGGCATTCGTTGAGATCGATCGCGAGTTCGCAGCGCAGGCTGGCGCCCTTTTGACGGGTCTGACCGCCGCCGCCGAAGATGTCGCCGAAGATCGAGCCGCCGCCGAAGATGTCGCCGAACGCGCTGAAGATGTCTTCGAAGCCGCCGAACTGCGACCCGCCCTGGACACCGTCGTGTCCGAAGCGGTCGTAGTTCGCCCGCTTCTGGTCGTCGCTCAAGACCTCGTAGGCTTCGGCGGCCTCTTTGAACCGCGCTTCGGCTTCGGCGTCGCCGGGGTTCTTGTCGGGGTGGTATTGGATCGCGAGCTTGCGGAACGCGCGCTTGATCTCGTCGGCGGGGGCCTGTCGGTCCACGCCGAGGATTTCGTAGTAGTCGCGTTTCGACATGCGTCGGTCTCCGGGGCGGGTGGGACAGCGCGCCGGCCCCGCGGGGGGCCGACGCGCGCCGGGTGAGGCCGGGTCAGAAGGTGCTGCCGAGCACGGCCTTCTGCTTGTCACCGAGGTCGGTGATCAGCGTTTCCGTCGTGAGCATCAGGCTCGCGATGCTCGCGGCGTTCGTCAGCGCGGTCTTCGTGACCTTCGTCGGGTCGATGATCCCGAGCTTGAACATGTCGCCGAAGTTCCCGCTGCGCGCATCGAAGCCGTGCGTCTCCTTCTGCTCGCGCACTTCCTCGACGACCATCGAGCCGTCGTGGCCCGCGTTGTCGGCGATGTGGCGAAGCGGTCCGGTCAGCGAGCGGCGGACGATGCTCGCCCCGCGCTTCTCGTCGGCGCCCTTGAAGCGGACGTTGTCGATCGCGTCGATGCAGCGAATCAGCGCGACGCCGCCACCCGGAACGATGCCGGACTCGACGGCTGCGCGGGTCGCGTTGAGCGCATCGTCCATGCGGTCCTTGCGCTCTTTCATCTCCGCTTCGGTCGTCGCGCCGACCTTGATCAGGCCGACACCACCGGCGAGCTTCGCGATCCGCTCCTGGAGCTTCTCCTTGTCGTAGTTCGAGTTGCTCTGCTCGATCTGCGCGCGGAGCTGCTCGACGCGGCCCTTGATGTCGGCCTTCTTACCGGCGCCGTCGACGATCGTCGTGTGATCCTTCGTGACGACGATGCGCTTGGCCTGCCCGAGCATGTCGAGCGTCGCGGTCTCGAGCTTGTGCCCGAGTTCCTCCGAGACGACCGTCGCCTTCGTCAGGATCGCCATGTCCTGGAGCATCGCCTTGCGGCGATCCCCGAAGCCCGGCGCCTTGACGGCCGCGACCTTGAGCGTGCCGCGCAGACGGTTGACGACGAGCGTCGTCAACGCCTCGCCCTCGAGGTCCTCGCAGACGATCAAGAGCGGCTTGCCCGTCTGGGCGACCTTCTCGAGCAGCGGCAGCAGCTCGCGGAGGTTGGAGATCTTCTTCTCGAAGAAGAGGATCAGCGCGTCCTCGAGCTCGACCTGCATCTTCTCCATGTTCGTGCAGAAGTAGGGCGAGACGTAGCCCTTGTCGAACTGAAGGCCCTCGACGACCTCGAGCGTCGTGTCCATCGTCTTGGACGCTTCGATCGTGATCACGCCTTCTTGCCCGACCTTCTCCATCGCCTCGGAGATGATCTCACCGACTTCGTCGTCGTGGTGCGCGGAGATCGTCGCGACCTGCGCGATCTCCGTCTTCTTCTTCACCGGACGACTCATCGAGTCGAGCTGGTTGCACACCTCCGCGACGGCCTTGTCGATGCCGCGCTTGAGCGCGGTCGCGTTGACGCCGTCGGAAATCGCGCGCAGACCCTGTGAGAAGATCTCGGCTGCGAGCACCGTCGCGGTGGAGGTGCCGTCACCGACTTCGTCGTTCGTCTTGGTCGCGACCTCGTTGACGAGTTTCGCGCCCATGTTCTCGAACGGATCCTCGAGTTCGATCTCCTTGGAGACCGACACGCCGTCCTTCGTCACCGTCGGGGCGCCGAACGACTTCTCGATCACGACGTTGCGACCGGACGGGCCGAGCGTCACGCGCACGGCCTTCGCGAGCTTGGTCACGCCGTCGTGGATCTTGCGGCGCGCCTCGTCGCTGAACATGATTTGCTTCGCCATTGCGCCGGCTCCTCTACTCGAACTTCGCGAGGATTTCGCTCTCGCGCATCACCTTGTATTCCTTGCCGTCGACCTTGACGTCGCTGCCGGAATACTTGCCGTAGATCACGACGTCGCCGACCTTCACGCTCGGCTTCAGTCGATCGCCGTTGTCGAGGAGCTTGCCGGGGCCGATGGCCTTGACCTTGCCCTGCGCCGGCTTCTCCTGTGCCGAGTCCGGCAGCAGGATGCCACCCTCGGTCTTCTCCTCGGACTCCATCGCTTCGATCACGACGCGATCGTCGATCGGGCGTAGCTTCATCTCGGTTTTCCTCCTGTTGTCTCTCTTGGTCAAATTGCCGGGGCGCGCGGGCGCGCTACATCATGCCGGGCATGCCCATGCCGCCCATGCCGGGCATCCCGCCCATGCCACCCATACCACCCATGCCGGGCATACCGCCCATGCCGCCCATACCACCCATGCCGCCGGCACCGTGGTCGTCGTGGTGGTCGTCTTCTTCGTCGCTCGGTTCGTCGGCGATCAGGGCGTTCGTCGTGAGCAGCAGCCCGGCGACGCTCACCGCGTTCTCGAGCGCGACGCGCGTGACCTTGAGCGGGTCGACGATGCCGGCCTCGACGAGGTCGCAGTAGTTGTCGTTGAGCGCGTCGTAGCCGAAGTTGCCCTTCTCCGCGAGCACCTTCTTCACGACGATCGAGCCGTCGACGCCGGCGTTCTCGGCGATCTGCCGGATCGGCTGCTGGAGGGCCCGCTTGAGGATCTCCACACCGACCTGCTCCTCGGCGTTGCCGAGTTCGAGCTTCTTCAGCACCTTCGTGCTCGCGCGGAGCAGCGCGACGCCACCGCCGGGAAGGATGCCCTCTTCGCGGGCGGCGCGGGTCGCGTGGAGTGCGTCCTCGACGCGCGCCTTCTTCTCCTTCATCTCGGTTTCGGTCGACGCGCCGACCTTGAGTTGCGCGACGCCGCCCGCGAGCTTCGCGAGGCGCTCCTGGAGCTTCTCGCGGTCATACTCGGAGTCCGAACGCTCGAGCTCCGCGCGGATCTGGTCGATGCGCGACTGCACCTCGGCGTCGTCGCCGGCGCCGCCGACGATCACGGTGTTCTCGGCGTTGATCGTGACGCGACGCGCGCGACCGAGCTGCTTCAGGTCGACCTGCTCGAGGTCCACGCCGAGGTCCTTGAAGATCGGCTGCGCCCCGGTCAGGATCGCGATGTCCTGGAGCATCGCCTTGCGACGGTCGCCGTAGCCGGGCGCCTTGACCGCAGCGATCTTGATCGTGCCGCGGAGCTTGTTGACGACGAGCGTCGCGAGGGCCTCGCCCTCGATGTCCTCGGCGAGGATCAGGAGCGGCTTGTTCGCCTTCGCGACCTGCTCGAGCAGCGGGACGATCGTCTTGACCGCCGAGATCTTCTCCTCGTGGATCAGAATCAGGCAGTTCTCGAGGACGGTCTCCATCTTGTCGGTGTCGGTGACGAAGTGCGGCGAGAGGAAGCCGCGGTCGAACTGCATCCCGGAGACGACGTCGACGACGGTGTCGAGGCTCTTGCCCTCTTCGACCGTGATGACGCCGTCCTTGCCGACCTTCTCCATCGCCTCGGCGATCTTCTTGCCGATCTCCGGGTCGTTGTTCGCCGCGATCGTTCCGATCTGCGCGATCTCCTTCTTGCTGTCGATCGCGCGACCCATCTTGCGCAGCTCGTCGGTGACCGCCTCTGCGGACTTCTTCAGGCCGCGGAAGATGTCGGTCGGGTTGTTGCCGGCCACGACGTGGCGGAGTCCCTCGCAGAAGATCTGCTCTGCGAGCAGCGTCGCGGTCGTCGTGCCGTCACCGGCGAGGTCGCTCGTCTTCGACGAGACCTCTTTGACGAGTTGCGCGCCCATGTTCTCGTAGCGGTCCTGGAGCTCGACCTCCTCGGCGACGCTGACGCCGTCCTTCGTCACGCGGGGGCCGCCCCAGCCCTTGTCGAGCACTGCGTTGCGGCCCAGCGGGCCGAGGGTCACCTTGACCGCGCGCGCGAGCTTCGTCACACCACTCTTGATCGCTTCACGCGCATCGTGGTCGAAAGCCAGTTGCTTTCCCATCGAACGAGTCCTCTCTTCCGGGCGCTCGCCGCTCGGGACCGGGTTCGGCGGTCCGTTGGCGCGCGCTCCGAGACAAAACGGGGTTCGGGTCCCGCGTCGCTTCGCGGGACGTCCTGCCCGTCCGCAAAAGCGGTACCACCCGAGGCGGCGACGGGAGATGTGGCGTAAGTGCTTAATCTTTGGCCATTTGTGCCACCTGCCCGGGGGCGGGGCGGCTCCGCCCCGGTGCCAAGTTGGCACGACGCGTCCGGCCCATGGATCGGGGTGACACTTTGGCATTCACGGAATCGTGTCCCGCGGGGTGGACGGTCTCGGCTTGCCATGGGGACACCCGCGCAACGGGGAGGGAACCGCGGTGGCTCGAAATGGCCGAATTCGGCCGTTTCGGCGGTGCGGCGTGGTTTGGAACGCAGCTTGCGTCACCACGGCGTAGAATCGAGTGGGTCGGATCCGACCCGCACCACCGTACCTGGAGGTGATCATGAACTTGCGAGCCCTGCTGCGTCGGAGTGCGACGACCGCGACGGTGACCGCTCTGCTGTCGTTCGGCGCCGCGTCGATCGTGGAAGCGCAGCGCCACAGAAGTCACGGTGGCGGTCACCGCGTCGGAGGGTCGAGCCACCGGGCTGCTCCTCGGGCCACGCCTCGGGCTACGCATCGGAGCACCCCCCGGGCGTCGCATCGCGCCACACCCCGCGCGAAGCCGTCTCGGAGCTTCCGGGCGCCGACCCGCTCGACGACACCCCGGAGCCGCTCGTTCACGCCGAAGCGCTCGGTGACCCGTCGACCGACGTCCACCGGCCGCTCGTCCACGCGCTCGCACCGCACGTTCCGTGCGCCGACGACGCGCGGTCGGTCCGGTTCGGTCGCACGCCCGTCGACGTTCGACCGCCGTTCCGGATCGAAGTCGACGTTCGGTCGCCCGACCCGTGGTCGTTCGACCGATCGCGGGGTGAGCACCCGCAAGCCGACGTCGCCGTGGCGGGCCACCGCCGGGCGCCGGGCGCCGGTGAATCGAACCAAGGCTCGCACCCGGTCGCGGCCCGTACGCCCCGGTGACCGCTCCGTTCGCTCGACGCCGCGCCGCAGCCGATCGGTCGGGACGTTCTCCCGCTACGCCGGCCGGGCGGATCGCGCCACGCGTGCGAAGCGCACCCGCCCGGAGCGTTCGGCGACCGCATCCCGCGCCGCCAAGCGAACGCGGTTCGCGAACGCCGCGGATCGGGGCACGCGCCGCGCGGCAACCGACGCGACGCGGAGTCGCGCGGGACGCAAGACGACGTTGAACCGCCTCGCGGGGCACCCGAACGCACGCGGTGGCACGATCAAGGCGCGACCGACGCGCTCGACCGCATCGGGTACGCGACCCACGTGGCGCGGCGACGGGCCGACCGCGTATTCGCCCGGCTACGACCATCCCGACTACGGCTACACCTGCTACTCGCGCTACCCGTGGTGGAACCCGTACGTCTACTCGTGCTACTACCCGTCCTACTACGGTTCCTACCACCGCAACTGGTTCAGCTTCTGTTTCGGGTTCGGGTTCGGCTACTGGTCGGCGGGGTGGTGCTACCCCTCGTACGGCAGCTACTGGTGGAACTACCCGTACTACACGCGCAGCCTCTGCTACCCGTACTACCGCTACGTCTACGTCGGGTCCGGGCCGGTGAGCGTCGACTGCCCGACCTACTCCTACATCGACTACGACGAGTCGCTCGTCGATCCGGTCGAGGACGCGCCGGCCGAGGAGGAGCCCGCACCGGAGCGGCTCGTCTCGGGGCTCGAGTATTTCCTCCGTCTCGGTGACGACGCGATGAAGCGTGGCGACTACGTCGCGGCGCGCAAGGCCTACCGTCAGGCGGTCGAGTCCGATCCGACCGCGGCGTCGGCGCGGTTCGCGACGGCCGAGGCGCTGATCGCGGTCGGCGACTACCACCGTGCGGCGTTTGCGGTCCGCGAGGGCTTCGAGCGTGACGCCGCGTGGGCGGAGCACGGTCACGATCGCAAGGCGATCTTCGCGTCCGACGCGGCGCGCGATGCGGTCGACAAGGCGGTCGCGGGCTACGCGGCGAGCAAGCCGTTCGATGCCGCCGGCGCGTTGTTGGTCGGCTACACCCGCTTCTTCAGCGGCGATCTCGACGGCGCGCGCACACCGCTGCAAGACGCCGTGCGACTCGCCGGCGGTGACGCGGTCGCAGCGACGCTGCTCGACGCGATCGCCGCGGCGACGAAGCCCGCGAAGGACGACTCGAAGGGGTAGTTCGCGACTGGTTCGGCTCCTCGGGCGCACCTATACTTGCGCCAACGCGCCACGAGGAGCCTCCCATGACGACGACGCCCCGGACGCTTCGCGGCTTTCGCGATTACCTCCCGGAGACGATGATCGCGAAGGCGGCGATGCTGCGCTCTGTCGCGACGACGTTCGAGCGCTTCGGTTTCGCCCCGCTTCAGACCCCGGCGCTCGAATACGCCGAGATCCTCGTGGGCAAATACGGCGACGAAGGGGACAAGCTCCTCTACCGCTTCGAGGACTTGGGCGGTCGGGCGGTCGCGCTTCGCTACGACCTGACGGTCCCGTTGGCGCGGGTCGTCGCGCAGTATGCGGACCTCGAGCAGCCGTTTCGGCGCTACCAGATCGGCCCGGTGTGGCGAGCCGAGAAGCCGGGGCCGGGGCGGTATCGCGAGTTCATGCAATGCGACGTCGACATCTGCGGCACGAACGACATCGTCGCGGATGCGGAGATTCTCGGGGCCGGGGCGGCGGTGGTCCTCGCGCTCGGCGTCGACGACTTCGTCATTCGGGTCAACAACCGCAAGCTGCTCAACGGCGCGCTCGCGACCGCCGGCATCGACGGCGACGACGTGGCGAAGGACGTGCTGCGCGTCGTCGACAAGCTGCCGAAGATCGGCGAGGCGAAGGTGCGCGCCGAACTCGCCGACAAGGTCGGGCTCGACGGTGACGCGATCGACGCGGTGTTCACGCTGCTCGCCCGCCCGCCCGGCGGCGCGGAGATCCTCGACGACGTCGAGCCGCTGCTCGCCGATCACGAGGAGGGGCGCGCCGGTGTCACCGAACTCCGTCGGTTGCTCGAACTCGTCACGGCGATGGGGCATGGCGACCGCGTCGAGATCGACCTGTCGATCGCGCGGGGGCTCGACTACTACACCGGCACGATCTACGAGACGTTCCTGCGGGGTCGCGAGTCGAGCGGCAGCGTGATGAGCGGCGGACGCTACGACGGGTTGATCGGGATCTTCCGCAAGCAGCCCATTCCTGCGGTCGGGATCAGCCTCGGGATCGATCGGCTGTTCAACACGCTGCTCGAACTTGGCCTCGTGCAGGTCGGGCGATCGACCGCGCGAGCACTCGTCGCCGTGTTCGACGACGACGGTGCACCGGCCGCGGCCGCCATCGCCGCGGAATTGCGTGCAGCCGGGATCGCGACCGAACTCTACCCGGCCGCGGATCGACTGAAGAAGCAGTTCAAGTACGCCGATCGCAAGGGCGTGGAGGCGGTCGTGCTGGCCGGCCCCGACGAGATTCGTGACGGCCGGGTCAAGGTGAAGTGGCTCGCGACCGGCGAGGAGTCGGTCGTCGATCGCGCTGCGTTGCCGGCCGTGTTCGGCGGGTAGCCCGGTGGGGGAGCGTCGTCGGCGTCGCAGCGACCGGGATCGGGATGCGGCCGCGGTGCGGGAGGTGCTCGCGCGGCTCGATGCGATCGCCCGCCGCGTGCTCGACCGTGAGTTGCGGGGCCAGCGGCCGAGTCGTCCGCTCGGGCGGATCACGCTCGAAGTCGACGTCGCGCTCGACGGGCGACCCGACGACGGCGAGCGGGTCGCGGCGACGTTGCGCCACCTCGGCGATCGGGTGCGCGCCGTCTCCGATGGTGTCGTCCCGCTGCGTCCGGGGCGGATCTACTGCTTTCGGAGCGGCTCGAGTCGCGAGGAGCACTGCGTGCCGGGGTCGCCGCGCGAGGTGTTCATCGGCTACGACCCGACCGGACGACCGCGTTTCACCGACTTCGCGGACCTCGCGCTCGCGCGCGGGGACGCTCGCATCGACGACCTCTACCACGATCCGCCGCGCCCGTTCGCGATCTACGCGAGCGGTCACGACCTTCGCGCGGATCAGCTCGACGTCTTCGGCGGTCGCTCCGATGCGTTCCGGATCGTCGCCCAGCTCGCGTTCGGCTACGTGCCGACGCGCGGCCGCGGCGACCCGTTCAGTCTGACGATCCAGGCGGTCGAGACTCGCGACGCCCGCGACGCCGCGCGCTTCGATCTGAACCTCGTCGGAGCGCCGGGCGACCGGTCGCTGGAGACGTGGCTCGGTGAGGCGATGGACGGCGCGGTGGCGACCGCGGTCCGGGCTGCGCGACGACGGGTGCGTGATGCCGCGCGCGGTCGTCGCGCGGGCAGCGATGCCGAGGCGGTCGTCGAGCCGATCTTGCGCGACCTGGCCCGCGCGCTCGAGCGCTTCTACCGCCAGCGCGGTCGTCGCACGCGTCACTCGCGCGATCGTCGCCAGCAGCGGGATCGCCCGACGCAGCAGGCGATCGTCGATGCGGAGCGCGCCGACATCGACCACGTCTATCGCGACGACGGCAAGCAGACGTGGGTCGTCGTCGGGCCGCGTGGTCGCACGCACGTCTTCAGCGACGACGGACGCCACGTGACGAGCGTGAACTACACCCGCGAGGCGATCGAGCGCAAGTGCCGCCAGAAGCGCTGGCGCCCGGTCGACCCCGTCCACTGGGCAGACGCGCTCGCCCGCATCTGCCGGTAGCGGCACGCGCGCTCTCCGGGGGCGGTGGTGAGCGATGTTTGCGTTTGGCGGGGCGGTTCTGCACCGGTTCTCGCGATGCGTGCGCTTGGCTCAGCGATTCTGCACCCGATGCCGGTCATTGGCGGCGCTTTCGACGCGTCTTGGTGCAACATCGGCCCGCGACCCGCAAGCATGCCGCCTGATTGGTGCATGATCCGCGCGCGAAGCGCATTCAAACCCGAACGGGGCCCGGCCACCTCCCCCGCAGCCCTGTCACCCTCGACGTCGATCGCACCATGCGGCTGGATCGATGTCGATGGGGACAGGGCGGGGGCTCGCGCTACTTCGATGCCGGTGCCGGGGTCGTCTCGTTCGCCGGGTCGAGTCCGAGCATGCGCAGGAACTGATTCACGTCGAACGGGTTGACGCGGTTCGTGTTGATCTCGATCTCACCGAACTCGATGTTGTCGATCATCTGGCGCGTGATGTACGCCTGGCCGCCGAGACCCAGGTAGGCTTCGTTGATCGCCTTCTCGCCCTTGGCCTTCGCCTGCGTCTTCGCGAGCTCGCCTTCCGACGTCTTCGTGCGCAGGTGCCGATCGGCCTCGGCAATCAGCTTCTGTGCGTCGAACTCGGCGTTCGCGTTGATCTCCTTCACCTTCGCATCGGTCGTCGCGACGATGTTCTCGATCTCTTGGGTCCGCTCTTCGGCGATGACCTTCACGCGCGCTTCGGTCGTACGCTCGATCGACTGCGTCTTCTGCAGCTCCTGCTCGAGCTTGGCCTTCTCGACGTTCAGCGCCTTGCTCTGCGCGAGGAGTTGCTTCTCCTTCAGCGTCGCCTCGAAGTTCGGGTCGTATTCGATCGCGCGGATCAACAGGTCGACGAGTTGAAGGTGCTTCGTCGCCAGCTCCGCCTCCAGCGCCACCTTCGCGGTCTGGCGGGCGGCTTCGCGCTTCGCGACGTCGTAGGTCTCTTCGGTCTCGAGGCGGCCGAGCGCGTCCCAGAGCACCTGCATCGCCTGCTTCTTCACGAAGAGGCGGATCTTGCCGCGGGTGAGACCGACGTCCGCCGCGATCTTGTGCGCGCTACCCTTCTTGATCCGGTAGAGCACCGTGATGTCGAACTTCGTCCGATACTCGTCCTTCGCCCGCAACTCGATCGCCGGCGCGTCGCCAGCCGAGCCGAGCTCGAACGTCTGGACGGTCGGGTCGAGTCGATACATCTTGTGCATGCCCGGGATCAGGAAGTAGTAGCCCGGCTCGAAGTCCTCCTGGGCGATACCGCCGCCCAGTTGGTTCACCTTGATGCCGACCTCGTTGAGTCGGACTTTCGTCAAGCACACGGCGGCGATCACGAGCAAGATCGCGATCAGGCCGGCGACGGGAATGGCGATCTTGTTCATCGGGCACCTCCGCCCTTGGAAGTCGCACCGGTCGCCGCGGCGCCGTGCTCGACCTTCAACCGACTGACGTCCTCGGAGAGGCTGTAGGGGCGGCCGTTGATCCGCCGACCGGCGAGCTTCTTCGCGAGCGTCTCCTTCACGAGTGCGATCCCGCCGCGGGCGTAGGCCTCGGCCAACCGCTTGATACCGGCAGCCGTGTTGAGCCCTTCGGCTTCGATGGCCTGTGCCTCGGCGGTCGCGACCGCGAGCGACCGATCGCCGTCCTTCTTCTTCGCGTAGGCGTCACCGGCCGCGCGCAGTCGAAGCTGCTTGGCGCGGTTGTCCGCTTCGACGATACGCTTGCGCGCCTCGCCCTGTGCGGCGATCAGCGCCGTCTCCTTCTCGCGCGTCGCACGAGCGACCTGGACCTCTTGGTCCTTGCGCGCGTTCTCCTGCGCCGCGGCCTGGTTCGTGAACTCCTGCGCGGTCGCCTTCTTCTGCTTGACGAGCTTCTCGTACTCCGAGTTGAAGCGGAAGTTCGTCGTGTTGACCAGCTGCACCTCGAGGCCGAACTGGGCGATCGCCGTGTTGAGCGCGCGCATGACCTCTTGGTTCTGCACGGTACGCGTCGCGGGGTCGGAGATCTCGTCGAGCGTCAGCGTGCCGAACTTCTCGCGGATCAACGCGCGCGTGAATGCGCGGACGAGCTTCGTGCGGAACGCGTCGCCTTCGCCACCCGCGCCGATGTTCTTGATGATCTTCGCCGCGTCGTCGGGGATGATCTGGTATTGGATCGACACGTCGAGCTCGACGTTGGAGCCGTCCTGCACCTTGACCGTGACGTTGTCGCTCGCGGGGCTGGCGGGTGCGCGTCGGCGCGAGCGATTGAACCGCGACGAGGCCGACGATCGGTTGTTGTCCGATCCCTCCGCTTTCATGTCGAAGCTCTGCACGGTACGGTCGAGCTTGTAGACGTCGGTCAGGCCGAGCGGCAGGTGGAGGATCAAACCGCTGTCGGTGCGAACCTCCTCGGCGCCGGTCAGGTTGTTCTTGATGACCGCAACCTCTTCCGGCATCAGGTACGTGTGGCCGTCGAGAGCCACCAGGATCCCGAATCCGATGAGGATCAGCGGCACGATCAGCGTCAGCGCCTTGCGTGGCCGAATGTTCGGCAGCCCGTCCGGGATCTTGATGTCGAAGTCTCGAGACATGCAGGGTCCTCCAGAAGCGTTGGGGTCCGCCCGGTCCGCGGGACGGTTCGTCGGGAAGGGTTAGCAGACGAACTCCGCCGTCGTCGATAGGCGCGGGACCGGGGGGGGACGAAACCGCGGCCGTCTTCGCCGCTCGGGGCCGAACATCGCCAAAAAAAGCACGGAGCCCGGCCGATCGGTGGCGTCTCGAATCGGGTAGAATCCTCGCGCGCGAGCGGCGGGGGGCTCCGCCGACGCGCGACGCTGCTTCGCGGGGAGGCGTTGCAGGGCGATGCACGACATCTACGACAAGCTGCTGCGCGAGGCGACCGAACGACGGGATCCGGTCGCGCGTTGCCGGTTGCTGCTACAGATGGGGCATCACCGGGCCGCGAACGACGGCCCGTCCGGCGCGCTGCGCTGTTTTCAGAGCGCGCTGGAGGTCGCAGTCGAAGCCGGTGACACCGTGCTCGAGGAGCGATGCCTCGAGCCGCTCGGACTCGTGTTCGTGCACCTCGGCGGGGTCGACGAGGCGTCGGCGTGCTTTCGTCGCTTGCTCGCGATCCTCGAAGCCGCGGGCGACGCCGGGCGCGCCGCGAAGGTCCGCGCCTTCGTCGGCGCATTGGCATTTCGTCGCGGCCGCCTCCGCGACGCCGACCGACTCCTCGGCGATGCGTTGGACACGATGCGTCAGAGCGACGATCCCGACGCGTGGGCGCTGTGCTACTCGACGACGAAGCTGCGCGGCGCGGTCGCGTTGCGCCAGCGGCGCTGGCTTCGCGCGGAGCGCTTGCTCGGGGATGCGCTCGCGGTCGCGGAGGCCGAGGACCAACTCCACGAGGTGGACGAGTTGCTCGCCGATCTCGTCAGCGCGGCGATCGAGCGCGGCGACCTCGACACCGCGCGCACCCGGCTCGAGCGGGCGATGGATGTCGCGCGGACGCTCGACGACCCGGTGCAGGAAGCGGTGGCGCTGCTGCGCCTGAGCGACCTCGACCGCCGAATGGAGCGACCCGTCGACGGGTTGCGTCGGGTGCGCGAGGCGCTCGACCGGGTCGGCGATCTCGACCAGCCCGAGTTGCGTTCGCGCGCGACCACGCTGCTCGGCCTGACCCTCCGTCATCAGGGCAACGAGCGCGCGGCGCGTTCCGCACTCGCCGAGGCCGTCCGGATCGCACGCGACGCCGGTGCACAGGCGGAATCCGATGCACTGCTCGGCTTCGCGTGGCTCGCGGTCGTCGCGCGCGACGCACGGTTTCGCGACGAGACGCTCGCGCGCCGTGTCGTCGAGCGGGCGCTGTCGTTGTCGCCGCCGCGCAGCCGCGTACCGTTCGTGATTCTCGCGAGGATCGCCCGCGCGGAAGGCGATCGCGACGCCGTGCGACGCTGGCGTCGTCGCGCGCAAATGATTCGTGATGCGTGAGTCATGATTCGATCGGCCGGTCACCGGGCCAATGGTAGAATGGCGCGATGCCCCGGGGATCCGGCGCGACGGATCGCGTGTTGGGCACTATGGTTTGAGACGTCGCGCGCTACGAGCGTGCGAGGCCCTGCAATCGGAATTCGCCGACGACATCGATGAGTCTCGAAGACCACTATCGAGCGCTGCGACGCGCCCGCGACGTCAACGATCGTCCGGGCGAGGTGGACGCGCTTCTCGGGTTGGGGCGCACGTTCCAGCAGCGGGGGGACTTCCCGCGCGCCCGGCGCGCGCTCGCGGACGCCCTGCGCATCAGCGAAGGGCTCATCGATCCCGATTCGACCGGGCAGATCCTGCTCGCGCTCGGCGAGGTGCAGCGCGATGCCGGCCGCTTCGAGTCGGCGCGGCTGACGTTCCGGCGCGCCCTCGAGACATACGAGGCAACCGGCGACGAGGCGACGCTCGGCTGGATCCACGGCGAACTCGGTGGCTTGTTCAAACGCGAGTCCCGCCACCGCGAGGCGATGCACCACCTGCGCGAAGCGTTGCCGCGTGCGCGCCGTCACGGCGAGATGGCCGAGGTCGCGTGGACGCTGGCCGAGATGGGCGAGATCCTGACGGCGCGCGGTGCCCTCGGTGCTGCGCGACGCCGCTTCGAGGAGGCGCTGTCCACGGCGCGCGTCGCCGGCGACCGTCGCGAGGAAGCGTGGATCCTCGGCGCCCTGGGAGACCTGGGCCTCGACGAGGGCCGCGAGCGGGAGGCCGAGGCCGCCTACCTGCAGGGCATCGACGCGTATGTGGCCGCCGAGGACATCGAAGGCGAGACCAGCCTTCGGCTGCGGCTCGGCGATCGATACCGCGAGATCGCGCGGGATGCCGAGGCCGAGCGCGAGTACCGCGCCGTCCTGGACGGCGCCCGACGACTCGGTGGCGACGCCGGCTTCGAGTCGGCCGCGCACGCCGGACTCGGGATGATGTTCGCGGCGGGCGGTGACTTCGCCGCAGCCCACGAGCACTTCGAGAAACAGCTCGAGGTCGTTCGCGCCCACGCCGACCGCGGGGCCGAGCCGACCGCGCTGATTCAACTCGGCCTCTGTGCCGGGGAACTCGGCCAGCCCGCGGAGGCGCAAGCGCACTACCGCGCCGCTGCGAAAGCGGCCCGTCGTGTCGCGGACCTCGCCGCCGAGGCGCGCGCGACCGGACATGCCGCTGACCTCGATCGCGACCAGGGGCACAATCGTCGCGCGCTGCGCCGCTACACGACGCTCCTCGCGATGGGCCGCACGTTGAACGATCCCGAGCTGTTGCAGTGGGCGTTGGGCGGACAGGGCGAAGTCCACGACGCGACCGGAGACCTCGAAGGGGCTCTCGAGTCGTTCGAGGCGCTGCTCGACGTCTCCACCGATCACGACCCGCGGGGCATGGTCGAGTATGCGCATGCGGCGTGTGGTCGGGTGCTCGTGCGGATGGCGCGGTATCCGGAAGCGCTCGATCGGCTCGAGAAGGCCCTCGCGATGGCGCGTCAGTTGGCCAACCGGCCGGCGGAGTCGTTCGCCCTGGCGTCGCTCGCGTTGCTTCGCGCATCCGACGGTGCCGGGGCGTTGCAGGACCTGCCGGAGGCGCTCGCCCTCGCGGAGCGCGCCGTGCGGCTGTCCGGTCGACGCGACCCGGTATGCCTCGAGACGCTCGCGCAGCTCTATCTGAAGTCGGGCAACGCCCGCGACGCCCACCGCGTCGTGCGCGAAGCGCTCGAGCTACCCGACCTGTCGCCCGGCATGCGACGGCGCCTCGACAGCCACCTGAGCGGCAGTCGATAGCACGAACGCTCGGCTACCGGAGCGCGGTCGCGTGCAATGCGCGACACGCCGCGCGGACCGTGTCGAACGCAGCGTCCGGCCAGAACCCGATCGTCGCGACGAGCGCGAGCGCGATCCCGGCGATCCAGCACGCACCGGCCGGCGGATCGTCCCACTGGTTCGACGGCGGGACGAGGAAGAGGTCTCGCACGAGTACGACGAGCCCGACGAGCGGCACGACCGTCGCGAGCACCGCGATCGCGACGAGCCACCCGGCGCCGCCGTCGTGCAGCGCGCGAAGCACCGCGAGCCGCGCCGGGAAGGCGGCCGTGCCCGGGGCGCCGATCGCCGCCGCGAACGAGAACGCGAGTGCGGTCGCCCGAAGCGGGTGCGCGCGACCGAGTCCGTGAAGGGTCGCGAGCGGATCACGGCCGACGACCCGTAGCATCGCGGCACTGGCGATCGCGGCCGTCGCGAACGCGATCGCGTGGAACGTCGCGGCTTCCGCGCCACCGACCGGTCGGATCGCGAGCGCACCCAACGCGATGCCCGCGTGCACGACGCACGCCGATGCGAGCCATGCCCGCGCGGACACGGCGACGACGTTGATCAGCGCACCGAAGACGAGCGACAGCGCGGCGATCGCGGCGAGCGTCGTCGGGAGGGCGGGCGCGGCGTGGTGTGCGGTCGGAGACGCGAGGACGCGCAGCAGCGGAACGAGCGCCGCGAGCGGCATCACCGCGAGCGTCGCACCGAGCGCCGTCGGGCGCGCGGCACGCGCCCCGTGGCCGAGCCACGCGTGCAGCGGGACCGCGCCGACCAGGCCCGCCAGCGCCAGTGCGATGACCGTCGCTCCGGCGCGGCCCCAGAGCGTGGCCTGCTCGACGTCCGCGGCGATCGCGGTCGAGCCGGTGCCGGCGATCAGAAACGCCGCACCGACCCAGGCGGTCGCGAGTAGCGCCGCGCCGAGGATCGCGTGACGACCCGCCGCCAGCGCGCGGTCGCGGTCGGCCCGGTGTCCGGCGCCGACGAGCCCGAGGTGCGTGATCGTGAGGCCGCCGAGCAGCACGAGGAGGTCGTGTGCGACCGAGGCGGTCCACGCGCCGAGGCCCGCGACGACGAGCGACGCGAGGGCCGCCGGCGCACGACAGCCGCCGAGCACGACAGACGCCGCGAGTGCGAGCAGGGCGACGCAGCCGCTCAGCACGCCCAGGTCGTCGACGAACCACGTCCCGTGGACGACGACCGGTCCGCGGCCGGCGAGCGCCCACGCGGCGAGCGCTCCGGCGAGCAGTCCGGTCGCGGCGATGATGCGGGGGCGCCGCGACAGCACCGTCGTGATCGCCGTCGCCGCGACGACCGCGAACGGCAGCGCGCACTCGAGCGCGCTGGGTGTCGGCAGGATCGCGCTCATCGCCGCACCTCCGTCGTGACGGGCGCCGCGCCGGCGCTCGGCGCGATCCGGTCGACCGCTGTGCGGGGCACGAGTCCGAGTGCGGCGATCGCGACGAGCAAGACGAATACGATCGCGCGGTCGCGTCGCTCGAGATCGACGAGCTTCGCGTTGCGCGACGAACAGGGGCCGAGCATGACCGCCCGAAAGCCCGTGACGAGCGCGGCGGCGAGCACGGCCTGCACCGCGACGACGAGCGCGACCCACGTCGCGCCGAAGTCGCCGACCGCGTCGAGGATCAGCCAGGCGCCCGCGAATCCCGGCGAGCCGGGGAGCGCGACGAGGGCCGATGCGAACGCCGCGAAGGCGAACGCCGCGATCGGCATCGGTCCGGCGAGGCCGCCGAATCGCGCGAGTTCGCCGGACCCCCGCCGCTGCCGCAGCGCGAGCGACACGAGCGCCAGCCCGGCGCCGCCGAGGCCGATCCCGGTGGCGAGCAGGATCGCGCCGCTTCGGCCCGCCTCGCTGCCGGTCGCGGCGCCCACGATCGCGAGGGCGCTCTCCGCGATCACGGCATGGGCGACGAGCGCGTGCAACTCCTGCGCGCGCAATGCGAGCAGTGCCGCATACAGTGCGGCGCCGATCGCGAGCGCGAGGACGATCGTGGACGAGCCGGCCATCGATGGCGCGACGAAACGCGTGAAGCCGACGACACCGACGAGCGGCGCGATCGCGGTCGACCACACCGCCGTGTGGGGCGGCCCTTGCGTCGCCGCATGGACGAACGCGCGGTGCAGCGGTGGCAGCGGCGCGAACGCGACGACGCCGATCACGCCGAGCGCGATCGCGAGCCCGCCCGCACCGGCGGTGCCGAGCCCGACGATGCCGGCCGCCGCGAACGCGATCGCGCCGATCAGCGCGTGCGTGGCGCTCTGCGTCGCGGCGTCGAGTTTCGCGCGACCGCCCCAGATGCCGACGAGGAGCAAGAGCGGGAACGCACTGGCGGCGACGAAGGCACCGAACAGCGACGCGTCCAGCGACAATACCGCACCGAGTGCCGCGAACTCGAGCGCGAGCGCCGCGGCCCAGAACGTCCGCTCGCGCCGATCGCCGTCCGGCGCCGTCCGGCGCAGCACGAGCGGCGTGATCCAAGCGATCAGCGCGACCGCCGTCACGTTGAAGCCGTCGAGACCGAGGCGGCCCGTCAGGACCGTGTCGCCGTCCGGGCCGAGCCCCCGGAGCCAACCCCACGACTGCACGAACTGCGGCGCGCCGACGCCCGCTTCGAATCGCAGCACGATCAGCGCGCTCCACGCGGCGGTCGCCCACGCTGCGGCACGAGCGATCGGCGCGCGCATCGCACCGTGCGCTGCCGGCAACGCCGCGACGACGACGGCGGCGATCGCCGGCATCGCGAGCAACAGGATCAGTAGGGGGGCGCCGATCATCGTCGTGTCACCACAGTACGCCGAGCAGGCCGACCGCGATCGCGGCGGCGAGCAACAGGATCGCGGCACCGACGCGAGCCGGCTGCGCGATGCGCAGGCCCTCGCCGGTGATTCGGATGAGCACGCCACCGAGCCCTCGAACGACGAACCCGTCGACGAGGAAGTCGTCGACGATGTGGGCATAGCCGCCGAGTCGCCGCATGCGGAGGCGGATCACGCGATGCAGCAGGCCGTCGAAGTAGAAGCGCGCCGTCGCCAGTGCGTGGAGGCGACCGATCGGCCCGCGACGTCGGAGCACGCGATCGAGGCGCGGCGATCCGTTGGCCGTCGCGAATCCGACGACGAGGCCGATGCCCACCGCGACCGCGACGACCGCGAGGTCGCGCCAGCCGGTCGTACCCGTTTCCTCGCCGATGCGCGCCGCGAGGCTGAAGCCCCGCATCCCCGCGAGCACCGGCGGGGTGTGGACGTAGCCGGCGGCTGCGGCACACAGTGCGAGTCCGACCGCCGGGAGTCCGCCGCGCATCGCGCCGCGTCCGATGCCGCGCGTCCGGGCGATCGCCCGGGCGCAGCCGGCCGCGATGACGGCGACCGCCCCGACGAGGAGCCACGGCAGGACGGCATGACCGGTCGGGCCGTGCGCCGCACCGACGATACACAGGAAGCCACCGGTGAGCGGCAGGCCGCCGAGGGTCACGAGCGCGATCGCGCGCGCGAGACGGTCGGTGTTCGCGAGTGCCAGTGCGGCTGTACCGAGCGTCGCGGTCATCGCGATCGCGGTCGCGGCCGCGGTCGTGCCCGACGCGATCGCGACGAGGGCGAGCGCGGACCAGGCGCTTGCGGCATGCGCGCAGACCTGCGCGGCACGCCGCTCGACCGCGAGCATCGTTCCCGCGAGGAGCGCACTCGTCGTGCACGCGATCGCGACCGTCGGGGCGACCCAGTCGGCCGCGCGGACGAGCAGCGGGGCCACGTGGATCGCGAGGCCGAGCAGCGGTGCGATCGTCAACGCCACGATCGCGGCGCGCTCGCGTGGCGGCGCCGTCGCGAGGCCGTTCCAGCGTAGCCCCCACGGTGCGACGCCGAGTCCGATCGTGAGTCCGCCGACGATCGCGATCACCGGCCAGGTCGGCGACGAGGGCGTCGCGGCGAAGACCGCCGCGCGTGACCAGTCGGCGACCTGCAGCGTGCCGAGCCCGACGTGCAAGGCGACGAGCCCGACCGCGATCGCTGCGTCGCCGATCCGCCCGACGACGAACCCGACGAACCGCCCATCGGCGCGGGCCGCACCCCGCGGCTGGTCGATTGCGATCACCCACCCGGCGACCGCGACGACCTGCACGCCGGCGAGCCAGACGATCGCGTCCGCGGCGAGCAGTGCGACGAACGCTCCGCCGGTCGCGGCGGTGATGGCCGCAGCTGCGCCGATCGACGTCGGTTCGCGCCGCGTCGCCCCGTGCAACGCGACCGCGCAACCGACGACGCCGGCCGCGACGACGAGGAGTGCGGTGACCGGGTCGAGCACGAAGTCGAGTCGCACGGTCAGGGATCCGGCCGCGAACCACGGACCGAAGTCGGCCTCCAACGACGCGGCACCGCCGACGAGATCGACGAGTCCGCGGGCGGTGGCCGCCAGCGACACGAGGATCGCGCCGGGTGCGAGCAGCGTCGCCATGCGACGCCGCGCGGCCGAACGCGCGACGCCGCTCGCCGCGATCAGCGCGAGCACGGCCGCGCACGCCAGCGGCGGCATGAGGATCGTGAGGAGGGAGGTCGCGTTGGGCATCGCGATCACCAGCCGTGTTCGTCGGCGCCGGGAGGCGCGCTTCGCCCGACGCGAATCAGGCCGGCGGCGGCGATCGCGAGGGCCAGGCCGAACGCGATACCGACCGCCCCGGGCGCGCCACTGCGCGCGTTGCCGTCCGGCAGCCCCCAGGCGACGAGCGCGACACCCTGGCCGATCGCGACGAGGGCCAGCGCCGCGACGAACGCGTCACGTCGCAGCGCGAGTCCGACGAACCCGATCGCGATCAGCACGATGCCGAGGACGCAGATCATCCGTCGGCCTCCTCGCTGCCCGCGAATTGCACGAACGCCAGCACCGCTGCGAACAGCATCGCGCCTGCGAGCGCGACGTAGACCGGCCATGGCGCGACGACGACCGGCGGCAGCGGCTGCGTGCCGTCGCGCCCGAGGACGACGATCGCGATCGCGACCGCGACCCACGCGGCGCCGAAGAGGGCCGCTCGTGCGGGCGGCAACTCCCAATCGCCGGCTGCGTCGCTCGTCCGCCCTCGAGGCACGGACACCCAGGCGATCGCGGTGATCACCGCGACGACGACCCCGGTCGCGGCCAACTGGCCGACGGCGAGCCACCACGCCCCCTCGAACGCGAGCGCGGCAGCGACGAACACGCCGACGACGCCGGTGCCGAGGATACCGGTCATCGTTCGCCGGCACGTGATCATCACGACGCCGCCGAGCGCGGCGCCGATCACGCAGAGGCCGATCGCCACGTCGATCACCGACGACACCGTCGGCGGCCGCCGCGCGTGGGGTCCGATTCGTCGATCACGCCGTCCGCTCGCATCGCGTCGCCCGAAGCCGATGCACCCGCTACGGGGAGCGCATCCGGCGACGACTACGATACCCCATCTGGGGGGCGGATCAACCGGCTGCGGCGTCGGCCGTCGCCCGGTTCACCGGGTGCGCGGGCGGATTTGCAGCGTGCGGACCACCGGCACGTATTCCGGCACGCGCGTATTGCCGACGATCGCGTAGCCCGAGATCGGGCCGCGCGTCGTGCAGCGCGCTTCGACCGCGAGTCCGAGCTTGCGGAACGTGACGTCGGTGACGTCCTCCGCGAGGACGGTCGTCCGCGTCTCACTGCCGACCGTCTCGATGCGGATCAGCTGGTCGCGTCGCCCGTCCTTGTTCGCGTCGTCGGCGTCGCGGAAGAAGTCCGCGACGACCGTCTCGGCCCGGATCCGGCTCCCCTTGAGCACGGTCCGTCCGCGCCGGGTGACGCGCAGTCGCGGGCCGCTGACGGCGACCGGTTGGCCGTCGACGAGGTCGGGCACCCGCGCGCCGGTCTTGTCGATGATCTGCAGGCCGTTGTTCGGGTCGGGCACGACGCTGTTCATCAGCTCGCGCTGCAATCGATCGAGCGCGCGGCCGCCGCGCGTGTGGGCGCCGATCTCGCGTCGACTCGTCGCCGACGCCTTCGTGTAGGTCGTCATCGCGGCGATCGCACCCCACACGATCATCACGAGGACGCCCGCCGCGATCACGGTCTCCAGGAGCGAGACGCCGGCTTGGTTGCGTCGCTGCGTCATCGGATCTCCTCCACGTCGGCGATCTCGACCGGGTGGAAAGCGGGCCGGTCGTGGCGCGGGAAGTAGGGCGGTGCGTTCGTCGCGAGCCCCTCGTCGTAGACGACCTGGCTCGAGCCCCAGCCGACGACGACCACCGGGGTCGCGCTGGCCGGCACCGCGAGCGCGTCGAGCGGCTGCCGGTGCGAGACGACCGACCCGAAGCGCAACAGCGTCGCGTTCGTGCGGGCGTACGGCGTGGTCCACGTCGTGCCGTTCTTCGCCGCGCGATACGCGAGCGCGGTCGGTCGCGGGTTCAGACCGTCGGGGTAGACGCGGCCGGTGCGGGCGAGCAACGCCGCGTGCACGACGGCCGGGTCGTTCCCGGTCGGCCCGCCGAGGAAGCCGAACAAGCCGTCCTGCGGCGAGGGGGTCTCACCGCGCGGGCCGGCCGGCAGTCCCTGCAGCCCCGGTGTCGGCGTCGTCGTCCATTGACCGGTGGTCGCGTCGACGTGCTTGTCCGTCGCCGGCCACGTCGTCACCGTCGGGCGAATGCCGTAGCGCACGTCGAACTCGGCGACGAGGCCGACCGCGGCGTCGCCGTCGTATGCGGGGTTCGGGATGTATCGCTTGCCCGGGTCGAGCAACGCAGCCGGTCGATTGGACGCGTCGAGGTAGAGCAGATCGCCGGCGACGCGCACGTCCCCGTGGGCCGCGATGACCGTGTAGCGGCCCCGCGTCTTGCCCTGCACGTGAACCGTCTGGCTCGAGGTCACGACGGGCAGCGTGCCGGTCTCCACGTAGATCACGCCGCCGCCGCTCGGAAACGCGAGGCTCGAGAGCGACGTGACGCGGTGGCTTCCGGTCTGCTCGCGCAGCGCGAGCGAGAACGAGTCGGGCGCGAACGTCACCGAGACGTCGACCGGCCCGCTGACGAGGAGTCCGCGCTCGTTCGCGCGGACGTAGCCGTCGGCCCAGGTGTCCGGGAAGGTCACGGTCGCGGTCGTCGTCGCGACGATCGCGTTGCGCGCCCGCAGCAGTTCGCCCGCCGGTGGCATCGCGATCGCGGCGACGCTCGTGCGCGTTTGCTCCTGGTGCCAGAAGACCTGTTGCCCCGGTTGACTGCCGAGGACGTGGGTCCAGTCGGGCTCGGTCGTCGTGATCGGGCTCAGGAAGTGTCGCCACCCGCCGGCGGCCAGCGCGACGTCGCCGTTGGCGTGGATGCGTCCGGCGCTCAGTGGGGCGGGCGGCAGCGCGCGCGGGGTCTGCGGGTCGTAGCTCGGGTCGGCGACCCCGGCGATCGAGAGGCCGTCGCCGGTCACGAGCGCGAGGAATCGGCACATGCTCTCCCGCTGCTCGACGAGTTGGCGCACGTGCACGCGGACGCCGTCGTGTTCGCCGCGTGCGCGAAGCGCGTAGAAGATGCCCTGCGGGTCACGCCCGGTCGACTGCATCGACACGACCTCGACCTCGGTGCCGGGGATCGTCTTGCCGGCGTAGCCGGCGAGGACCTGGTTTGCGCCGAGCGCGTAGGTCCCGCGCTCCACGAACAGGCGCGCCTGGTGCAACTCGCCGAGCGCGTCGTAGATCGCACGCGAGCGAGCCGGCTGGATGCGGGCCTCCAGGACCCGGGCGCGCGACAGCGTCAGGAACGCCGCGACCGTCATCGTCACGAGCATCGTGACGATGACCACCGCGACCATCGCGACGCCGGCGTCGGGGCGGTTCGGCTTCGGGGCAGGCGTCATGGCGTCACTCCCTCCGGATCTCGGGCGACGATGACCGTCTGCAGCATGCGTCGCTCGCCGCGTCCGCCGTCGTAGCGGAAGTCGACCGACACGCGGATCGCGGCGGCCGTCGGCACGGTGCCGTTCTTCAGACGAAGCGCGAACAGCGGATCGTCGGCGGTCGCGCGGCTCATCAGGGCGCCACCGGTCGTCGTGATGCGCACGACGAACGCGCCGTCCGCGATGAACCCGTCGGGGAAGTAGCGGGTGTCGCTCGTCGGGATCACGATCGCGCCGCCGGTCGCGGCCGCCGCGGTGTTCGCGACCGCGGTGAGCGTCGCGCCGTCGGTCCATCCGAGCTGGGGGTCGGCGTCGAACAATTCGATCAGCCGCGTCTCGTCGAGTTTCACGTCGCCGACCTGGCCGAACGGGATCGAGCGGCACACGTCGACGATCTCGAGCGCCTTCTGCGCGATCGAGGCGTCGCGTCGGATCGTGCGCGTCTGCGCGGTGCTGCCCGAGAACAGTGCGCCCACGCCGAGGAACACCGTCGACAGGATCCCCGACGCGATGACCATCTCGAGGAGGGTCAGGCCACGCTCGCGGCGTCGGGTGCGGCGGGCGATCATCGGGTCGACTCCGGCGGGAGCGCGGCGCCGCTCGACGGTCCTGCGATCAGCACGATCCGATGCGTGTCGACCTGCGTCGACGCGCCGACCGGTGTCTCGCTGTCGGCCTCGAACGATTCGCTCGTCTCGTACGGCTCGTCCCAGGCGGCGAACAGGTCGATCCGTCGATCGGCCTTGGCCGGTTTCGCCGGCGCGGGCGTCGGCTCTTCGCGTTTCGCGGGCGCGGTGATCGCCGACAATGCGACGATCACCGCGCCGACGAGCGCGAGCGCCAGAGCGCGTCGTGTCGGGAGGCGCGAGGAGGGGCGTCCCGTCACGAGAAGAGGCGTGTCGTCGAGCGGGACGAACGTGCGGCGCCGTCGTCCGCCGGATTCGGCGGCCGACGGGTCGAGCGATTCGGCTCGCAGGGACGTCGCCCGGGGTCGCACCCGACCGACGCGCGGGGCGTCGGGGTGCGTGGTCGTCATCTTCTTCACGGATCAACCTTCGGCGGCCCGGCCACCCTATCGCGGCTCGGCCGTGGGCCGGGTTGCCGTGACGTAGGTCCGAAGCTTTGCGTCCGCCCCTTTCGAGGCGTTTGCCTTGATTCCAGTTCCGCGCGCCGCGTTGGCGCGCCATCCGTGTGAAGCCTACCCCGCGAATGCCGTCCGTCAAACGACATCGCGCGCGCTTCGGTCGAGACGTGCGTAACTGAAGGCCCGATCGCGACTTTTTTGCTGCGAAGCGTTTTCGCACTGCCCGGTCGACCGTGTCCGAATCGCGGGGCCTGCTACAATTCTCCGAACGCGACGCGCCGAGAAACGCCACAGGGAGGCACCCGACAGATGTCTGACGTCGAACACCCGTCCGACGCCGATCCGAAATCGAAACCCGACGCCGGCGCCGCCGATGGCGAGCCGGACGCGCCGAAGCGGCGCCGCTGGCCGTGGATCGTCCTCGGCGTCTTCCTCGTCCTCGGCGCTGCGACGGCGTTGTTCGGGCCCTACGTGATCGCGTCGATCGCCCGGAGCACGCTCGTCTCCGCCGCCGACGACGAGGGATTCGACCTCGAGTTGGCCCGGTGCGACTTCGGATGGACCTCCGGTCTCAGCATCGAGGGACTCCGCGCGACCGAGCGGATCGAGCACGGTCTGCGCGTCGAGGTCGCATCGATCGACGTCGTGCCGTCGTGGAGCGGGCTCGTCCGCGGCCGGGTCCACCTCGATCGCGTCGCGGTCGACCGTCCGCTCGTCGTCGTCGATCCGGCGCGCCGTGAACCGTGGCCCGGCACGAAGCCCAAGCCCGGCGCGAAGGAGCCGGCGCCCGGCGGCGGCAAGGGCAAGGGCAAGGGCGACGGCGGTGGCTCGTCGCTCGAACGCATCGCGGCGCGACTCGAGGTGACCGGTGCCGCCATCCGCGTTCTTCCGGTCGAGGGTCGGCCCGGGCTCGCGCTCGAGGAGTGCGACGTCACCGCGCATTTCGACGGCGCGACCGGGCAAGCGACGTCGAAGGTGGCCGGCCGGTTCGTCACCGGCAACCGCCGCGACCCGCTGGAGATGGTGCTCGACCTGACGTTGCCGCCGGACGGGAGCGCCCCGCGCGGTGAGGGCACGTTCCAGGTCGGTGGCATCGACCTCGCGGTGCTCGGCCCGCTCGCGCAGACCCCCCAGCGCATCGAGTCGGGCATCCTTCGGGCGAGTGGCCGTCTTCGCACCGTCGACGGGCCCGAAGGCGCGCCGGTCGTCGCCGTCGAGGCCGATGCGCAGGTCGCCGACCTTCGCGTTCGCGAGGGCGAGCGACTCTTCGAGGAGTCGGACGTCCGGCTGCGATTCGAGGGCGCGATCGAGCGTGTCGATCGCGTGCGGATCGCGAAGGCCACCGTGCGCGGACTCCCGCTCGAACTCGACGCCGGCGGCGTCGTGTCGCTCGCCGGGGCCCGACCGTCGTTCACCGGCGACGTCGCCACGCGCGGCTCCCTCGGGGACCTGGGTGCGTTTCTCCCGCCGGGCCTCTCGCTCGCGGGACGAATCGACGGCCGGCTCGACGTCGTCGAGCGGGACGGCGCGATGATCGCGAAGGGGGGCGTCGATCTCGTCGACCTCGCGGCGGACCGTGACGGCAAGGCGCTGCTGCGCGAACCGAAGGCCCGCGTCGACGTCGACATGCGCGTCGCGATCGACGACGCCGCGTCGGCGACCGGGACGGTCACGCTGCGCGGCAGCGGCGTCGAAGGCGGCGTCGACATCACCGAGTCGTCGCTCGCCGCCTCGACCGGCAAGGCGCGTGTGACGATGAAGGGCACGATCGAAGCGGTCCGCGCGCGCTCACCGATGCTCGACGAGAACGAGTCGGTGCGCGCGATGTCCGGCGCGTTCGATGCCGCGTGGGACATCGACGCGACCGCGGAGCGGATCCGCGCGACCGGTGGGGCCGACCTGACCGACGTGAAGTACGCGATGGACGGACGCACGATCGCCGAGCCGAAGGCGCGCCTCGACACCGATGTGACGCTGCGGCCTGTCGGCGACGTGACCGCGGCCGACGGCACCGCGACGGTGAAGGGCACCGCGTCGACCCTCGAGGCGAAGTTCACGAGTGAGGCCCTGCCGGCAGTCGCGATCGACGCGACGATGACCGCGGATCCGGCGCGTGCTCTCGCGCAGGGCAGCTTCGCGCTGCCTGCGGGATTCGTCGCCGGCGGCGAACTGCGCTCGACCTGGTCGGGTCGTCTGGATCCGGCGAAGGAGACCGACTGGATGCAGGGCAAGTTCGCGCTACGCGGCGCGACGCTCCAGCGCGCCGGCGTGTCGATCGACGAGGTCGTCATCGACGGGGAGATGGTCGACCAGCACATCAAGATCCCGACGTTCGACGCGCGCGTCAACGGCGGCCGCGTCTCGCTGCGCGCCGATCTCCAACTCGGCAAGCCGGCGCAACCGATGGACGTCGCGCTCGAGGTCAAGGGCGTCGGTATCACGCAGACCATCGCCTCGCTCGTCCGCTACGTCGTCCCGATCTACGCGCTCCCCGAGGGGGTCGATGCCCAGGTCGGGGGGGCGATCGATGCGACCTTCAACGCGAAGGGGCCGATGCCGACGACGATCGACGAGTTGGCGGGACTGGTCGGCGGCGGCAGCGCCAAGGTCGTCGGTGGCCACGTGAGCGGATCGCCGCTCGTGCAGCAGGTCTTGATGGCGACGAAGGGCAAGGCGAAGTACGCGTTCGACACCGTGACGACCGCGTTCAAGGTGCGCGAGGGCAACGTCATCCACGACTCGCTGACCGTGAAGGACCGCGAACTCGCGTGGGGCTTCAAGGGCAAGACCGGGTTCGATCAGGCGATCGACTACACGGTCGACCCGGGGCCGCTCGTCGAACGGCTCTACCGCGGGCGCTCCCGCGACGGCAAGCTCAAGACCGGGGACAAGATCCTGAAGGCGTTGCTGTCGAACATGGAGAAGTTCCCGATCGGCGTCGGCGGCACACTGATGCGGCCGACGCTCAAGCTGTCCGACATCTCGAGCCTCGGCGGGATCGAGGGCGATCTCGGCAAGGCACTGGGCGGCGCGCTCGACGGCCTGCTCGGCGGCAAGAAGAAGCGGAAGAAGTAGCGCGATGCTCCCGGTCTGGCTCGCGACGACGCTGATCGCGGTCGGCGTCGCGGGCGTCCTCGTCGGTGCGATCCTCGGCCTGCGTGCCCGCGGAGCGCGACCGCCGGTGCGTGCGAACGCGTTGTTCTACGGCGGCGCGTTGATCGCGATCGTCGGGCTGCAGCCGATCCGTCCGTTCCGCGTCGAGTTCGCGGAGCCCTATCTGCTGCCGCCGAACGAGGCCGCGCGCGAGGTGCTGCTCGCGCACTTGCGCGACGAACGCTGGGTGATCGGCGCGGCCCGGCCGCTCGACCTCGTCGCGACCGCCGATCCGCTCCAGCCCGAGATCGCGACGCGCTTCGAGCGGTTCGTCGCACGTGATTCGCGCCTCGGCGAGGCGGACGGTCTCCCGTTCGTCTTCGTCGGCCGTCGAGCGGACGGGTGGTCGCGCAATCCGAACACCGCGCTCGCGACGTTCGGGCTGGTCGCGGCCGTCCTCGTCCTCTCTTCGGTGCGCCGGATCCTCCGGACCGGGCTCCGCCGTCAATCGGCGTCGTAGGCGACGGTTTCGATCGCTTCGAAGCCGCCGTGGCGCTCGAGCTTGCTGCGCAGGTCGTCGGCGGTCGCGACGATCGTGATCCACAGGCCGTGCGGGTTGAAGTGGCGCGCCATCGCACCGACGACGTCGTCTGCGGTGGCGGCCGCGATCCGCGCGAGGAACGCGTCGCGGTCGAAGCCGAGCACCTGACGGTCGAGCGCGAGGCGCAGTCGCTTGTCGGCGGTGTCGCTGTCGAACGCCGACGCGCCGAGGAGGAATGCGCGCGCCGCTTCGAGGTCGTCGGTCGCCGGCGCCTCTCCGGTCGCGCGCTTGAACAACTCGAGCGTGCGATTGATCGCCGGCAGCGCGTCGACCGGCGACGGCGCGATCGCGATCGTGAATGCGTGCGGGCGCTTCGCGACCTTGAAGCCGCACGCGACGTCGTAGGACCAGCCGCGCTGCTCGCGGATCTCGTTGGCGAGGGTCGAGCGATAGGTCGCCGCGCCGAACACGGTGTTCGCCAGTTCGAGCAGCGGGTAGTCGGGGTCGGCGAGGGTGACGCCGCGATGGCCGATCCGGATGCGGGTCTGAGTGCGCCCCGGCTTGTCGACGAGCAGCACGCGGCGGCCGACCGGCGGCGCGAGCGGCGGATCGTCCCACGCGATCGGGTCGCGAGGTCCGAGCGCGTCGAGCACGGCGCGGACCCGGTCCGCCGCGTCGGCGCCGATCGCACCGGCCACGCCGGCGACCGCGCCCGTCGCGCCGAGTCGATCGCGATGAAACGCGACGACGTCCTCTCGCGTGATCCGTGACAGGCTCGCCGCGTTGCCGCAGACCGGGCGGCAATACGGGTGGCCGGCGAACAGCGTGCGCTCGTGCCAGTGGGTCGCGACCAGTGCGTCGTCGTTGCGCGCGTCGACGAGACGGGCGCGCAACTCCTCGACCAGGCGGGCCACTTCGTCGGCGTCGAACGCCGGTTCGACGAGCGCCTCGTGCAAGAGCGCGAGCACGTCCGGCCACGTCTCGGCGAGCGTGTCGCCACCGATTTCGATGCGCTCGAAGCCGGCGGTCGCGTCCACCGTCGCGCCGAACCCCTCGATCGCTTCGAGAAACGCCCGCTTGTCGCGCGTACGTGTGCCGCGGGTCAGCATCGCCGCGGTGACGTAGGCCAGGCCTTCCTTGCCCTCCGGGTCGAGCGCGCTTCCGGCATCGAAGACGACGGCGGTGCGCACCAGCGGGGGCGACGGTTCGGCGAGCGCGATGACCGGGGCGGCGCCGGCCGGCGGGGGGGCGTCATCGAGGTGGCACCGTCGCCGGCCGGCCGGGCCGTGCACGCCGACCCTGGCGGCACCGGTGGTCGGCTCGCCGATGATCGCGGTCGCGCGTGCCGGACGCAGCAGTCGCGCGGCGACGTCGCGGATCGCTTCCGGGTCGATCGTGCGCACGCGGGCGAGGTGGTCGAGGCCGCGCTGCACGTCGCCGGTCGCGATCTCGAAGAGGCCGACCCACTCGCCGATTCCGCACGCCTCGCGCCAGTCGGCGTAGACGCTCGCCTCGAGGCGTCGCCGCGCCGCGGTCAACTCGGCGTCGGTCGGCGGTGTCGTCGCGAGCGACTCGAACGCCTCGAAGATCACCGCCTGGGCGTCGTCGGCCCGTGCGTCGGGGCGCAGTGCGACCGTGATGTCGTAGAGCGACGAGGCGGCGAACGTCGGCAGGAACGCCTGCACGTCGGTCGCGATCCCGGCGTCGACGAGGCGCCGGTAGAGTCGACCGCTCCGCCCGCCGAACAGGATCCGATCGATCAGCCACAGCGCCGGTTGGTCGGCGTGGTTCGCCTCCGGAATGCGGACGCCGAGCGCGAGGATCTCGGTCTCCGCGTCGACCGGGACGCGCGCGGTGCGGAGCGCCGCTTGCTCGGGCTCCGGGGCCGGCACCGGCCGCATCACCGGCGTCGACGGCAGCGGCGCGTAGTGGCGCTCGAGCATCGCGACCAGTTCGTCGCGCGGCGCGTTGCCGACGACGACAAGGAGCGCGTTGCTCGGCTGGTAGTAGCTGCGATAGAACGCGTTGCACGCGTCGAGATCGATCCGTTCGAGGTCGTCGCGCCAGCCGATGACCGGGCGGCCGTACGGATGACACGGGAACGCGAGGTTCCACAACTGCTCGTTGAGTCGGCCGTAGGGGTCGGTGTCGACCTGGGAGCCCCGTTCGGCGAGGACGATCTGCCGTTCGGTCTCGAACGTCTCGGGCGTGAGCGCGAGGTGACGCAGGCGATCCGCCTCGAGCGCCGCGACGACGTCGAGGTGACCGGCCGGGAGGCTCTGGAGGTAGACCGTCTGGTCGTTCCACGTCCACGCGTTGACGTCCGGCGAACCGTGCGCTTCGAGGCGGCGCAGGAACTCGCCCTCCGAGTGCGTCGCCGTCGCCTTGAACATCAGGTGCTCGAAGAGGTGTGCGAGTCCGCTGCGGCCGTCGGGGTCGTCGCGGCTGCCGGCGCGGATCCACGTCTGAAACGCGAAGACCGGCGCGCGCGTGTCCTCGAAGAAGAGGACGGTGAGCCCGTTGTCGAGGCGAAGTCGCTCGAGGTGGCCGTGCAGAAACGGAATCGACTCGCCGGTGGCGATGCCGCTCATCGCGCGTCCTCCTTCTCGAGCACCATCATGTAGTGTGCGCTCCCGCGTCGGAGTCGCCCCCGCTCCAAGCGACGTTCGATCCCGGCGAGCGCCCGCAGCGCGAAGCGCGGCGTGAAGTCGGGCAGGAACGTGAAGTAGTCCACCGCGCGACGGGTGAGCGGTCGCACGAGCGCGTCCTCGTCCGGCGCGATCCAGTGCTCCGTCCCTTCGTCGATGTCCTTGAGGACCGGGAACAGAAACACCATGTAGAGCCGATAGAGCGGGTTCGTCACGTTGATCTCGTGCAGGAAGAAGACGCCTCCGGGCCGCAGGACGCGCGCGACCTCGGCGAACGCGGCCCGCTGCGCGTCGCGGCTCGGCAGGTGGTGCACGATGTTGATCGCGTAGGCGAAGTCGAAGCTCCCGTCGGCCCACGGCAGCGCGCTCGCGTCGCCGACGACGCCCGGGGCGCCGGTGCGGTCGGCGAACTGCGCGAGCTGCCGGACCTCGCGATCGAGTCCGACGATCGTGTGTCCGTTGCGTTCGAGCGCGGCCGCGTACCAGCCGGTACCGCACCCGATGTCGGCGCCGCGGCCCGCCGTGATCCCGCGAGACGCGAGCACGCGCTGCATCCGGTCGACCTTCTTCGCGAGGTAGTGCTCGCGCATGTGCGGGGCGATCTGTGCGTCGTAGACCGGGGCGAGGTCGCCGAAGTGCGCCTGCGGGGCGTCGGGCTCGCGCCGCAGCCACGCCCGATGCCCCGCGAGCAGCACGATCGCACCGAGCGCGACGCCGAACCACAGCGTGAGCAGCCGCAAGAGGAACACGACCGACCACGCGGTCTCCGCGGTCGTGACGGCGTTCAAGCGCGCGGCGAGCGTGAGTTCCATCGGGCCGATGCCGCCGGGCAGCAGTGTCGCGGCCCCGGCGAGCGTCGCCGATGCGAATGCGCCGATCGCCCCGAGCGGGCTCAGGGCGTCGACGCCGAATCCGTGTAGGACCAGCGCGAGTGACGCGGCCGCCGCGGCCCAGGCGACGAGCGAGGCGGCGAACGCCTGGAGCAGCGTCGTGCCGCGATTGAGCGCCGCGAGTGCTTCACCCGACGGGCGAAGCGGCTCGGCGACCGACACGAAGAATCGGAGGCGACTGAAGAGGCGCACGATCGCGACGCGCAACCGAGGCGACAGCGCCGCGGCGACGAGCGGCACCGCGAGTGCGACCGGCAGCGCGGCCCACGGACCGATCCGACGCAGCCCGTCGAGATCGAGGAGCGCGAGCGCGACGAGCGCGAGCGCGTCGAGGTAACGCTCCATCGCCACAACCGCCAGCGTCCGACGCATTTGCGCACCGACACGCTTTTTGATCAGGTAGGGCTTGAGCAACTCGCCGATATACAGCGGGGTGATGATCAGCGACAGCGTCGCGAGGAAGATGCCGAGACTCGCGCGCGTCGGAACCCGCACGCCGATCTTGCGGAGCAGGAATTGCCAGCGCATGAACCGGATCGCGAGGTTGATCAGCACCAAGCCGACCACCCCGGCGGTATACTCGTGGTCGAACGTCGTGAGCGCGTGCCACGAGGAACCGGGATGGAAGTGGGAGGCGAGGGCCCAGAACAGCGCGGCGCCGAACAGCAGGTAGAGAGCGAGCGCTCCCTTGCGAGAATCCGGCATCGATCGCGTGCGTCCCATTCGGTGAGGTCGTGATGAGCACTATACCACGGTCGGTCCTCGCGTTCGCGGTCGTCGCGGCGGTCGGAGTCGGCGTCTTCTTCCTCGTTCGCGGCGACGACGGTCCCGCGCCGGCGCCGGTTCCGTCCGAGCCGTCGTCACCCGCGACCGTCGATCCGACACCGGACGTCCCACCGGTCGAGCCGACCCCCGATACGCCCCCCGACCCGGCACCGGATCCGAAGCCGACGCCCGATCCCGTGCCGGTGACCGACGCGCCCGGGCCGGTCGTGCCCCCGCCAACGGTCGACGGCGGCGCGATCCTCGGCCGCGTCGTCGATCCGAACGGGCGCCCGCTCGGTGGCGCGCGCGTCCGGGTGCGCTCGAAGGCGCGCGGCGGGCTCGGCGTCGTCGTGCTCGGCGACGTGGTCGGTGACACGACGTCGGCGGCCGACGGCCGCTTTCGGGTCGAGGGCGTGCCGGAGGGACGCACCTGGGCGGTCGCGGTCGAGCACGACGACTACCCCGCCGCCGAGCGCCACCCGATCGAAGTGGCCGACGGTGAACCGCGCGACGTCGGGGACGTGGCGGTCGTCGCCGGCGCCGCGGTCAGCGGCACCGTCCGCAGTCTCGAGTCGGGGCCGCTCGTCGGTGTCGAGGTTCGCGTCGTCGACCCGCGGCTTCCGGAGGCGTTCGGCGGGCGCAAGGCCGTGACGACGAAGACCGACGAGCGCGGCCGATTCGCGTTCGCGCGGCTCACGCCGGGGGCGATGCGCGTGATGGTGGAGCCGGCCGACCATGCGCCCGCGCAGTGGGACGGCGAGGTCGCCGCCGGTGTGACGCAGGACGGCGTCGAACTGCTCGTGCGGCGTGGCAAGTCGATCGCCGGCGTCGTCGTCGACGATCTCGGCGCGCCGGTCGCGAGCGCGCGCGTGCTCGCCGTGATCGAGCAGACGCACGTCAAGGTCGAGAGCGGCGCCGACGGGCGCTTCACGATTCCGAACCTGCGCCCCGACGGCGTCTACCTCGTGCTCGCGCGCAAGCCCGGCTACGGCACGCCGACCGGCGAGCAACGGCCGAACGAGTTCACGGCGGGCACCAGCGGGATCGAACTCGTACTCGAGCGCCGCGGCCGGATCAGCGGCACCGTCACGGACGCCGAGAGCGGCGCGCCCGTGCCGGCGTTCACGGTGCGGTGGGGGCCGAGTTACCAGCAACTGCACTACGAGCGCACCGTGGAATCGAAGACGGGCGCGTTCGACATCGTCGAGTTGTTGCCGGGCACGCTCGTGTTCGAGGTGCGTTCGCCGGCGCACGCGCCGTCGCGGCTGCCCGCGGTGCGCCTGAGCCCCGGACACCACGTGCGGGGCGTCGAGGTGCGACTGCGTGTGGGTGGCGGTGCGACCGGTCGCGTCGTCGACCGCGCGACCGGAAAGCCGGTCGCTGGCGCGGTCGTCGTCGCGTTCGATCGACCCGACCCGGAGGCCGGGCGGATGTTCGGACAGGACGTGATCGGGCAGCGGCGGGTCCGCCGCACGAAGACCGATGCCGAGGGGCGCTTCGCGTTGAAGAGCCTCGTCGGCGACTACTCGCTCGCCGTGCGGGACCGCCGCTACGCGACCGCGATCGTCGATGCGGTTCGATTCGTCGACGGCAAGACGATGTCGCTCGCCGACGTCAAGCTCGGCCAGGGCGGCGTCGTCACCGGGTTCGTGAAGACGGCTGCCGGCGAGCCGGACACGAAGGCGGAGTTGCTGATGCACGACGAGGCGGGCATCGTGTCGCGCAAGGTCCGTTCGGACGAGAACGGGCGCTTCACGTTCCGGCGTGTGCCGGCCGGGAACTACCAGGTGGTCGCGGTGCAGCGCGAGGGGAAGTTGTCGCTCGAGGCGTTGATGCCGAAGGGCGAAGGCAAGCGGCTGGTCGCCGTCGGCGAGGGCGCCACGGTCGTCGTCGAGTTGTGAGCGAGGAGAGTCGGGATGGCGATCGGATGTGTGATCATGGCGGCCGGGCGCGGCACGCGGATGCAGTCCTCGAGCGCGAAGGTGCTCGCGGAAGCGGACGGCAAGCCGCTGCTCGAGCACGTGCTCGACGCCCTCGCGCCGCTGGAGCCGGCGAAGACGGTCGTCGTCGTCGGCTTTGACCGCGAGAGCGTCTGGGCGCGATTCGCGCCGCGCGGCGTCGAGTTCGCCGTGCAGGAGGAACAGCTCGGCACCGGGCACGCGGTGATGATGGCGGAGGGGGCATTCGCCGGCTTCGACGGCGACCTGCTGATCCTGTCGGGCGACATGCCGCTCGTGCGCACCGACACGCTCGCCCGGTTGATCGCACACCACCGCGACGCCGGGGCCGCCCTGACGCTCGCGACCGCACGGGTCGACGATCCGACCGGTCTCGGCCGGATCGTCCGCGACGGGGACGGTGCCGTCGTCGAGATCGTCGAGCAGAAGGACATCGCGGCGCGCCCGGATGCCACCGCCGTGGAGGCGGTGGACGAGACCAATCTCGGCGTCTACGTCGCCGATCCCGGGCAGCTCTTCGGCGCGCTCCACCGCATCGAGAACGACAACGCGCAGAACGAATATTACCTGCCGGATGCCGCGCGGATCCTGATCGGCGACGGTGCCGTCGTCGACGCCTGGTGCGGCGCGACGCCCGAAGAGGGCCTGGGGGTCAACAGCCGCGACGAGCTCGCCCGCGCCGAGGCCCTCCTCCGTGCCCGCGACTGACGGGGCCGAAAGAGGCGGGTCGGTGCCGCGAAACCGATGCAGGGGTTGCTCACGCTCGGCCGAGGGAATACAACGAGTGTGGGCATGATCCGCGTCGCTCCGGCACGCTCGTAGGACCGCAGGGGACCGCACGATGAAAGCGAACTGTCAGCTTTACACCGGCAACGCCAACAAGCCGCTCGCCAAGGCGATCGCCGACTACCTGGGCGTGCCGCTCGGCAACGCGCACGTCGATCGCTTTCCCGACGGCGAGATCGACGTCAAGGTGCTCGACGACGTGCGCGGCGGCGACGTCTTCATCGTCCAGCCGACGTGCACGCCGGTGAACGACCACCTGATGGAGTTGCTCGTCCTGATCGACTGCCTCGTGCGGGCGAGCGCCGAGCGCATCACCGCGGTGATGCCCTACTTCGGCTACGCCCGCAAGGACCGCAAGGACGAGGGACGCGTGCCGATCACCGCGAAGCTCGCGGCCAACCTGATCGTCGCGGCCGGCGCCAAGCGCGTGCTGACGGTCGACCTGCACGCCCCGCAGATCCAGGGGTTCTTCGACATCCCGGTGGACCACCTCTACGCGCAGCCGGTGCTCCTGCGGAAGTTTCAGGAGGTCGACGTCAACGACGTCGTCCTCGTCTGCCCGGACGTCGGCGGCATGAAGATGGTGCGCGGCTGGGCGAAGGTGCTCGACGCGCCGATGGCGGTCGTCGACAAGCGCCGCACCGGGCCGGACAAGGTCGAGACCGGCCGCGTGATCGGCGACGTGCGCGACAAGATCGCGATCATGGTGGACGACATGATCTCCACCGGCGGCAGCATCGTGCAGGCCGCGTCGACCGTGCGGCAGCACGGGGCCCGCGAGGTCCACGTCGCCGCGACCCACGCCGTGATGTGCGGGCCGGCCTACGATCGGCTCGCCGCGTCGGACATCGATCGCGTGGTCGTCACGGATTCGATCCCGCTCGACCCGGCCAAGGGCGATCTCGACGGCCGTCTCGAGGTCGTGACGCTGGCCCAGATGCTCGGCGAGGCGATCAAGCGGATCCACCACAACGATTCCGTCAGCTCGCTGTTCCGCCCGAACCTCTACTCGGTCTGACCCGCCGCCTCGGGGCCCCGCCCCGATCCGGGCCCGGGGCGTCGAATTCGCTTGTCGGCCGCCGGGGGCCTACCTATTATTGCCGTCCCGCCCGGCGGGGCCGTCGCGTACGCGGCGCTCCCGGTGGCCGGCCGCACGGCACTTTCTCGCCAGGGCGCGCCGGCGCGGCTCCAGCAGGCGGGCTCAGCCGATCGCGACGCTCCCGAGGTCGATACCCGAGAAAGTCGATACCCGAGAAAATGGGATCCAGCAGGCGGGCGTGCGCGAGTAGACGGGACATAACGAGATGAGTGTCACCAAGTTAGAGGTGTCGGAGCGGACGGCTGTCGGCTCCAACGCGACTGCGCGGATTCGCCGCGAGGGCGGGGTGCCCGGCGTGCTCTACGGCCTGGGCCGCGACACCCGCATCCTCCAGTTCCAGCGCGCGACGTTCGATGCGTTCCTGCGCGATGGCGCCCGGCTCGTCGACCTCCACCTGGGCGGCAAGTCCCAGCCGGCGTTCCTGAAGGATCTGCAGTTCGATCCGGTCTCGCACGAGGTGTTGCACGCGGACTTCCTCCGCGTCGACCTCGAGGAGAAGCTGACGCTGCGGGTGCCGTTGACGTTCACCGGCATCGCGAAGGGCCAGACGGCCGGTGGCCGCGTCGACGCGGTGACGAACGAACTGGAGGTCGAGTGCCTCCCGGACAACATCCCCGAAGAGATCAGCGTGTCGGTCCTCGAGCTCGACATCGGTGACACGTGGCACGCGAGCGACCTCGACCTTCCCAAGGGCGTCAAGCCGATCACGCCGGACGAGCCGGTCGTGACCTGCGCGGTCGTCACCGAGGAGGAGGCCGAGGGCGAAGCCGAGGATGCCGAGGGCGGTGACGCTCCGGCCGAACCGGAAGTGATGACGCGCAAGGAGGAGTCCGAAGGGGAGTAACACCAGGGCCATGCCCCGTATCCTCGTCGGGCTCGGTAATCCGGGCGCCCGCTACGAGAACACGCGACACAACATCGGTTTCGTCGTCGCGGATCGCGTAGCTCGTTCTTTTGAAATCGATTGGTCACGCGACGGTGACATGGACATCGCGGCAACGCCGGACGGCGCGGTCGTGGTGGTCAAGCCGTTGACCTTCATGAACCGGAGCGGCAGCGCGGTGATCGACATCGTCGATCGAACCGACGCGGCCGACGAGGACGTGCTCGTCGTCGTCGACGATCTCGACCTCGACCTCGGCCAACTCCGGTTGCGGGCCGCAGGCTCGTCGGGTGGCCACAACGGATTGAAGTCGATCATCGCGATGCTCGCGACCGAGGGGTTTCCCCGGCTGCGACTCGGGATCGGCGCCGCGCCCGGTGGTGCGGACACGCGGGACTGGGTTCTCGACGCGTTCGCCGAATCGGAGGCGCCGCTCGTGGAACGCGTGATCGAGCGTGCGACGACTGCATCGGTGCAGTGGTTGCGCGGGGAGTCGACCGAACACGTGATGTCGCGGTTCAATGGTCGCGTATCGAACCCCGACGACACGGACGACTGCAGAGACGACGACACGGACGAGGGACCAGAGAAGTAAGCCATGGTCACGACCAGCCAGCCCACGATCAAGCACTGCTACGAAGGCATGCTCATCTATGATGCGCGTGCGGCGAAGAAGGATCTCGACGCGCTCGAGACGAGCGTCACCGAGCTGTTCACGAAGCACGGCGTCGAGATCGCCGCGAGCCACCGCTGGGGCGAGCGCCGCTTCGCGTACGAGATCAAGCGGCAGAAGAAGGGCTTCTACATCCTGTATCACGTGAACGCGGATCCGGCCGGTCTCGCCGGTCTGCGCCGTGATCTCGGCCTGCAAGAGGCGCTGCTGCGCTTCCTGTTCCTGCGGATCCCGAGCATCCCGGAGACGTTCGAGTTCCCGAGCGATCCCGAGGAGCGGGACGACCGCCGCGGACGCCGGGACGATCGCCCGCGCGACGGCGAGCGTCGTCCGCGCGACGGTGGCGACAAGCCCGCCGAGGAGTCGAAGGCCGCCGAGTCGAAGACCGATGGCGATGCACCTGCCGCTGCCGCTCCCGCCGCTGACGCACCTGCTGCCGAGGCGCCGGCCGGCGACGCGCCTGCTGCGGAGGCTCCCGCCGCCGAGGGCGGCGACGAGGCGCCGAAGAGCGAGGGAGAATAAGCGATGAAGCAGATGAAGGTCGTCCTGTGCGACGAGATCCCGTCGCTCGGCACGCGCGGTGACATTGTCCGCGTCAAGGCGGGCTACGCGCGCAACTACCTGTTGCCCAACGGACTCGCCGCGATCGAGACGCCGGAGAACATCCGTCGGATCGAGCGGGAGAAGGTGAAGTACCTCGCGCGCGAGGAAGAGCGCAAGGCCGGTCTGCGAACGCTCAAGGAGAAGCTCGCGGACATGTCGTGCACGATCGAGGTCAAGGCGTCCGATGAGGGGCACCTCTACGGATCCGTCAACGCCCAGATGATCGTCGACTCCTTCGAGAAGGAGGGCGTCACCCTCGAGCAGCGTTGGGTGCGACTCGAGAAGCCGATCAAGGAGCTCGGCGTCTACGAGATCCAGCTCCAGCTGCACAGCGAGATCGACGCGACGACCAAGCTGTGGGTGGTCGAGTCGCCGGAGGAGTAGGCCGGCTTCGCGTTTGCCGCATCGGCGACTCCAGGGTCGCCTGACCGCGGTGTTCGAGGGCGATCGCTGATGCGGTCGCCCTTTCTCGTTGAGCCGCCGTATAATCACGGCCGCCAATCACGTCCGCCGCGTTCCGGTTGCGCGGCGCCGCGCACGAAGGCCCGTGTCAGGGAGGGGACCCCGATGGAAGCGCACGCGTCGGTCGATCAACTCGTCCCGCACGACCTCGACGCCGAGCGGAGCGTACTCGGCTCGATCCTGCTCGACCCCGAAGCGTTCGGGCGCGTCGTGCAGATCGTCAACACGGCCGACCACTTCTACACGCGCCAGCACCAATCCCTCTTCGACGCGATGATGGCGCTGTTCGACCGCGACGAACCGATCGACGTCCTGCTGCTCAAAGCCGAGCTCGAGAAGAACGAGGTGCTCGAGAAGGTCGGTGGGCTCGACTACCTGATGTCGCTCGCCGAGGCGGTGCCGAGTGCCGCGAGTGCGGACTACTACGCCGGCATCGTCAAACAGAAGTCGGTGATGCGGACGATCATCCACGCCGGCGACGAGATGTCCCGGCTGGCGCGCTCCTCCGGCGCCGGGTTCCGCGAGGTGCTCGACGAGGTCGAGCGGCAGGTGCTCGCGATCGGGCAGGGGCTCGTCCAGGGCGAGGCGCGCCGCATGGACGACCTGCTCAAGGACGCGTTCGAGCGGCTGGAAGCGATGCAGGCGCGCGGCGGTGCGATCACCGGCGTGCCGACCGGCTTCCACGAACTCGACGAGTTGATCAACGGCTTCCAGGGCTCGCAGTTGATCGTCGTCGCCGGCCGACCGAGCATGGGCAAGACGACGTTCTGCCTCAATGCCGCCGAGCACATCGCGGTCGAGCAGAACACCGGCGTGCTGATCTTCAGCCTCGAGATGTCGGCGGAGAACCTCGTCGAGAACATGCTCTGCTCGCGCGCGCAGGTCAACGTGCAGAAGCTCAAGCGGGGGCTCCTCGGCGATCGCGTGTGGGCGCGCCTCGGTGAGACGGCCGCCGACCTGGGACCGGCGCCGATCTTCATCGACGCGACGCCGGGCATGACCGCGATCGACATCCGAGCCAAGGCGCGCCGCCTCAAGCAGACCGAGGACATCGGACTGATCGTGATCGACTACCTGCAGCTCCTGGAGCTGGGGGGCGCGGGCGTGCGCGGCAAGGACAACCGGCAGCTCGAAATCGCGACGATCTCGCGTGGACTCAAGAGCCTGGCGCGCGAACTCGACGTGCCGGTGATCGCGATCAGCCAGCTCAACCGTTCGGTCGAGCAGCGCTCCAAAGAAGACTTTCGGCCGCGCATGAGCGACCTCCGCGAGTCGGGCGCGATCGAGCAGGACGCCGACGTGATCCTCTTCCTCTACCGCGACGAGTACTACCACCGCGATCGGGAGGAGTCCAAGGGCATGGCCGAGGTCATCTGCGCGAAGCAGCGTAACGGCGCGACCGGCGCGATCGATCTCAACTTCACCGGCGAGTTCATGCGCTTCCGCAACCTCGCGCGCGCGGTCGAGGATCTGTAGTCCCGTGGTGGGGGTGACGGCGATGCGGGTGGTCCTCCTTGTCGCGCTCGCCGCGAGCATGCTCGGGGCGCAGCGTTTGCCGACCGGGATCGAAGACGGCGCGATCGTCGACCGGATCGACATCGTCGGCAACGAGCGCGTCTCGTCGGCGACCGTGCTCGCGAAGCTGAGCCTCGTGCCGGGGTCGAAGTTCGACGGCGCGAAACTCGCGCACGACATCAAGCTGCTCTACCGGAACTACTTCCTCGACGTGCAGGTCGACTCCGCCGAGGTCGGGCCGGGGCGCTTCGCGCTCGTGTTCCGTGTCAAGGAGAAGGACTTCATCGAGCGCGTGACGTGTATCGGGGTCGTCGAGGAGAGCGAGAAGGACGTCCTCGACGTCGTGCAGATGCGGCGGCGCCAGTTCGTCGACCGCGCCGAGGTCGAACTCAAGGCGCGCCAGCTCGAGGAGTGGTATCGGCGCCAGGGCTACCACTACGTGCAGGTGGGTTCGCGGACGTTGCCCGGCAAGCGTGGCGGTGCCGCAGCGGTGTTCCTGGTCGACGAGGGCCCGCAGGTCTCGATCGATCGGATCGTCTTCCGCGGGGAGCGGTCGCTCGACGACAGCGAGCTCGAGCGCGTGATGCAGTCCGATCAGGCGGGCGTGCTGACGAGCGGGCTGTTCGACCGGGAAGTCGTCGAAGCCGACTGCGTGCGGTTGCAGGAGTACTACCGTGAGCGCGGCTTCATGGACGCGGTCGTGACGTTGCTCGACGTCGTCGCGAACGACGACAAGTCGTCGGTGACGGTGGTCGTGCACATCGACGAGGGTGATGCGTACGTCGTGGACGAGATCGTCTTCGAGGGCAACGAGCTGTTCACCGACGTCGAGCTCCGGGTGCCGCTTCAGCAGAAGATCGGCGAGCGATTCGACGGGCGGACGGTCGTTCGCGACACGCAGGTGCTGCTCCGGCGATACAAGGAGCAAGCGTATCTCGGCGTGGACCTCGAGGACACGTTGCTCGGCGCGCCCGGGCCGCAGCTCGTCTACCGACTGGACGAGTCGAAGGTGAAGCTCGTCTACCGCATCGCCGAGGGCAAGCGCGTGCGGATCGGCAAGATCGAGCTCGAGGGCAACGACATCACCCGCGACAAGGTGATCCTCCGTGCGCTGACGTTCGGCCCCGGCGAGTACGTGAACATCGTCGAGGTGGAGCGCAGCATCAACCGCCTCGCGGGGCTGAACTACTTCGAGGCCGGGACCGGCATCGTCGGTCCGATCTGGCGCGACACCGGACGCCCCGACGTGAAGGACCTGATCCTGCGCTTCAAGGAGGGGGCGACCGGCAACCTCCGACTCGCCGTCGGTGTCGGATCCGACAGCGGGATCACCGGCCTGTTCCAGGTGACGAAGCAGAACTTCGACATCGCCGACTGGCCCCGGTCGCTGAAGGACGTGTTCGGCGGGCGTGCGTTCTCCGGTGGCGGGCAGACGCTCGTGCTCTCCGCGCAGCCGGGCACGCAGATCTCGCAGTTCACGATTCGCTTCAGCGAGCCCTACGTGTTCGATACACCGTGGCGCTTCGACGCGAGCCTGTTCCGGCGCCGCAGCATCTTCGACTCGTTCGAGTCCGATCGATCCGGCTTCCGCCTCGGCATCGGCCGTTCGCTCGACCGCGACCTCGGCTTGACCGACGTCTTCCAGGTCAACACCGGGTATCGCTGGGAGAAGGTGCGGTTCGAGGACGACCAGGACGACCAGGACGTCGCGGTCCCGCCGCCGCCGCTGCGCGTCGAGCAGACGCTGCGCATCCTCTCGCTCGAACAGTCGATCCGCTACGCGTCGTGGGACGATCCGCTCCTGACGACGAAGGGCTTCGAGCTGTGGACGAACGTGCAGTGGGCCGGCGGTCCGTTCGGCGGCAATCAGGACTTCGTCAAGTCGGAGTCGCGCGGCGAGTTCGGCATTCCGGTCTATCGGTCGAGCTCGGGCGGCATCCACGTCTTCGGCGTGCGCGGTTACTTCGGCTGGGCCGAGGAATACGGCAACACCGACTTCGTGCCGCTCGTCGAACGCTTCTTCCTCGGCGGCCAGGACTGGTTGCGCGGTTTCGACTTCCAGGGCATCGGCCCGCGCGATCGCAACGGCGACGTCACCGGTGGTCAGGCCGCGTGGGCGACGAGCGTCGAGTATCGGTTCCCGCTGTATCGCAACCAGCTGCGCGGGGTGCTCTTCTGGGACAGCGGCACGGTCGCCGAGCGCATCACCGACGACTCGTTCGACGACATCCGTCAGAGCCTCGGATTCGGCTTCCGCATCACGATCCCGGCGCTCGGGCCGACGCCGTTCGCGATCGACTTCGGCTTCCCGATCCAGAAGGAAGACTTCGACGAGACGCGGCTGATCAGCTTCTCGATGGCCGAGCTTCGCTTCTGACGTCGTCGAAGAACCACGCCCACGCGTCCGACTCGTCGGCCGGTGGGGTGGTGTCGTTCGTGACGCGCGTCGCGCCGTCGGGGTCGATCGACACGCCGTGCGGTCGCACGAGTTCGAGGTCGACCTCCTGCTTCGTGACGACCGGGAAGCCGTAGCGCGCGCTGCGGTAGCCGAACGCGCCGCGTTCGGCGTGTCGCGCACGGACGAACGTGCGGTGCGCGTCGAGGCGGCTGTCCACGCGCGCGCGACCGATCGCGGCGACGTCCGCCAGCCGCTCTCGCGCCGTGTCCGCCAACGCGCCGACGCGGTCGACGCCGACCGAATGCCGGCCGGAGGCCGCCGCGGCGAGCAGCGTCGTGCCGGTGCCGGCAAACGGGTCCAGCACCGTGTCGCCGATCACCGAGAACATCTGCACGAGGCGATACGGCAACTCGAACGGAAACGCGCCGCTGCGCGCGCGGTCGCTGCCCTTGTCCAGCGCCTGCCCGGTGCCGCGGAGGTCGGTCCACACGTCCGAGAACCACGCGTTTCGCTCTTCCCAGAAGTACGCGCTGCGGCGTCGCGTGCGTCGCGCGGCGTCGCTCGCAAACGCCCGCTTGTCCCCCTTGCGCACGACGAGCACGACCTCGTGTTCGAGCGTGACGTAGGCGCCGGGGGGGAGCATGCCGGACCCCATGAACTTCGACGGTGCGTTCGTCGGCTTGCGCCACAGGATCGCGGGCAGCGGCGCGAAGCCGGCCGCGCGCAGGCCCGCGAGCGCGCGCGCGTGATTCGGGTAGAGCGCGAAGCGGTCGCCGAGGGTTCGGGTCGCGTCGCCGATGTCGACGCAGGCGAGGCCGCCGGGGGCGAGGACCCGGTGGACCGCCTGCCAGGCGCGGTCGAGGATCGCGTGCATCGCGTCGAAGGCGCGCCAGGCGTCGTCTCCGGCGAGCGCGTCGCCGATCCCCGGATCCTGGGCGGCGAACGCGTCGTCCCACATCTCGATCATCGGATACGGCGGTGACGTGACGACGAGATCGATCGAGCCGTCGTCGAGTGCGCCGAGGTCGCTCGCGTCGCCCTCGAGGAAGCGGTGGGTCGTCTCCATGGCGGGCCGAGCGTATCAGACGGGCGACGCTGCCGGACGGCCTCTCGCAGAAACCGGGGGCGCGGATGGGGGGTTGGCGCTATGGATTTGCGGACCCACAAGGCATGGAGGAAGCGATGCTCGGCAAGAACGTGTTTCTCGGTCTCTGCGCGCTGGCATTCGGCGGCGCGATCGTCGTCCAGCCGTTCGGCGGCGAAGGCCAGTCCGGCAAGATCGGATTCGTCGACCTGAAGCGGGTGCGCGAGCAGTCGAAGAGCCAGCTCGCCCTCGTCGATCAGCTCGAGAAGAAGTTCAAAGCGGAGGCAGAGCGGCTGCGCGCGGTCGAGGAGAAGCTGCTCAAGCGTCGGCGCGAGGACCTGCCGGTCTACGTGAAGGGCACGCCCGAGTGGAACAAGCTCTTCATCGAACTCCGCGTCGAGAGCGAGCGGCTCAAGGCCGAGAAGCAGCTGATGCGCGCGCAGATCGAGGACGACAAGGTCAAGATGGTCGAGTCGCTGTTTGCGCAGGTCTCCGAGAAGGCGAAGGTGTTCGCGGACGCGAACGGCTACGACGCGATCTTCATGAAGCGTGCGTTGCCGAAGGTCGGGGCCGGTCCGGAAGGGCAGTTCGACCTCGTCGACCTGCAGAACCAGTGGGTCCTCTACAACAGCGACGCGACCGACGTCACCGACGAGGTCGCGAAGCTCCTGAACCAGCCGTAGGACGCCGGTGATGGACGTCACGCTCGCCGAAGTCGCCGCGCTCGTCGACGGCGAAATCGTCGGAGACCCCGCGACGCGGTTGACCGGCCTCGCCGGGGTCGAGTCGGCCGGGCCCGCAGACCTGACGTTCGTGCGCGCCCCCGGTGCCGGCGCCGACACCGCGTCGGTCGCTGCGACGCTGGCGTCCACCGAGGCCGGTGCGATCCTGCTGGACCGATCGCTCGACGCTCCGGCGCGACCCGTCGTGCGTGTCACGGATCCCGAAGCCGCGTTCAACGCCGTCTGCCGCGCGTGCGGACCGACCGCGCCGGTGCCGCCCGCGGGGATCCACCCGACCGCGGTCGTCGACCCGGGTGCGTCGGTGGATCCGACGGCCGGCGTCGGCGCGTTCGTCGTCGTCGAAGCGGGGGCGTCGATCGGCCCGCGTTCGACGATCGCCGCGCACGGCTACGTCGGGCACGACGTCGCGATCGGCGCCGACTGTCGCCTGCTGCCGCGGGTGGTCGTGCGCGAGCGGTGTTCGCTGGGGGACCGGGTCGTGATCGACTCGGGTTGCGTCATCGGCTCCGACGGCTTCGGGTTCGAGCCCGGTCCCGACGGTGCTCGGCGGATCCCGCAGATCGGGCGGGTCGTGATCGAGGACGACGTCGAGATCGGGGCCGGGTGCGCGATCGACCGCGCCCGCCTGGACGAAACGCGTCTGGGCAAGGGCTCCAAGCTTGACAACCTGGTGCATCTGGGGCACAACGTGAAGCTCGGCGCGCACTGTCTCTTTGCCGCGCAAGTCGGGGTCGCCGGCACGACCACGTTCGGGCGTGGGGTCGAGGTCGGCGGGCAGGCCGGCTTCCGGGACCACATCCACATCGGCGACGGCACGAAGATCGGAGCCCAGTCGGGCATCCTGAAGAGCACGGAGCCCGGCACGAGTTGGTTCGGATCTCCGGCCTTTCCGATGCGGGATGAGAAGAGAGCGATCCTGCTGACGCACGAACTCGGAAACCTCGTGAAGCGCATCAAGGCGCTCGAGGCAGCGGTCCGGCGGCCCGCGGAGTAGCGCGCGAGGAAACGGCGAATGTCGAGAAACCAACGCACGATCAGGGACGACATCGAGATCACCGGTGTCGGGATCCACACCGGCAAGCCGGTGACGATGCGCATCCGGTCGGCGCCGCCCGACCATGGGATCATCTTCGTCCGCACCGACGTCGAGGACTCGCCGCTGATCGCCGCGTCCTACGACAACGTCCGCAAGCTCGACCGGCGTACGGCCATCGCCGTCGACGGCGTCGAGGTGCAGACGACCGAGCACCTGCTCGCCGCGCTGTGGGCGATGCGGGTCGACAACGCGATCGTCGAACTCGACGCCGCCGAGGTGCCGGCGTGCGACGGCAGCGCGAAGGTCTTCTGCGACGGCATCCTGAAGTCCGGGACCGTCGATCAGAAGGTCCCGAAGAAGGCGTTCGAGCTGAAGGAGACCGTCAGCGTCGGCGACGGGGCGTGCTCGGTGATCGCGATGCCGAGCGACACGGGGTTCAGCATCAGCTACACGCTCGACTACAAGTCGAGTCTGAACGGCTCGGCGAACGGGCGTGCGCTCCCGACGCAGTTCTACGAGATCGACGAACTCACGCCGGAGCGGTTCCTCGAGGAGATCGCGCCGGCCCGCACGTTCTGCCTGGACAGCGAGGCGCAGGCGTTGCGCCAGGCCGGACTCGGCCAGGGCGCGAACTACCAGAACACGCTCGTGATCGGCGACAACGGCGACGTGATCGAGAACGAGCTGCGCTTCCCGAACGAGTTCGCGCGGCACAAGACGCTCGACCTGATCGGCGACCTCTTCCTGCTCGAGGCGGATCTGCACGCGCGCGTCGTCGCGACGAAGACCGGCCATCACCTGAACCAGTCGATGGTGGGGCAACTCGCGAAGCGGATGCACGAGCTGGAGGACAAGGACGTCCTGCAGCGGACCGGCCGGATCGACATCAAGGAGATCATGCGGATCCTGCCGCACCGGTTCCCGTTCCTGCTCGTCGACCGCGTGATCGAGGTCGACGGCATCCGGCGCGCGGTCGGCATCAAGAACGTCACGATCAACGAGGCCTACTTCCAAGGGCACTACCCCGAGCAGCCGATCATGCCCGGCGTGCTGCAGATCGAGGCGATGGCGCAGATCGCCGGGGTGCTCCTGCTGCGCAAGCTCGAGAACACCGGCAAGATCGCGGTGCTCGTCAGCATCGACAAGGTCAAGCTCCGCAAGGCGGTCTACCCGGGCGACCAGCTCCGACTCGAGGCGGTCAGCGTACGCGTGAAGGCGTCGATCGGCCACGTCCGGACGACGGCGCGCGTGAACGATCGCGTCGTCGCGGAAGCGGACCTGCGCTTCATGCTCGTCGACCCCGACGGCGGACCCGGCGCCGACAGCGTCTGACGCCGAATGCGTAAGACAGTCGTCATCGGGGTCGGCCACCTCGGCCGCCACCACGCGCGGATCGTGCACGAGTCGCGCGAGGCGGAACTCGTCGCGGTCGTGGACCCGGACGTCGAGCGGGCGCGCGCGGTCGTCGAGCCGTTCCGCACGCCGGTGTTCCGCTCGGTCGACGAGGTCGACGGTGCCGACCTGACGTTCGACACGGCGGTCGTCGCGGTGCCGACGAGCCTGCACGAACCGGTCGCCGCGCCGCTGCTCGAACGCGGGCTCGCGGTGCTCGTCGAGAAACCCCTCGCGCCCGATGCCGATGCGGCGCGTCGACTCGTCGAGTTGGCCAACGCCAACGACGCGGTGCTGCAGGTCGGCCACGTCGAGCGGTTCAACCCCGCGGTGATGGCGATCGCGGCGATGAAGCTCAACCCGGTCTACATCGAGGCACGCCGGATCAGTCCGTTCACGATGCGCTCGGCCGACGTCGGCGTCGTCAGCGACCTGATGATCCACGACCTCGACATCGTGACGCGCCTCGTCGACGAAGCGCCGGAGCGGGTCGAAGGGCTCGGCGTCGGTGTGATCACCGGCAAGGAGGACATGGGGCTTGCGCGCCTGCACTTCCCGGGCGGTGCGGTCGCGGACATTTCGACGAGCCGCGTCGCGATCAAGACCGAGCGGCGCATTCGTCTGTTCTCGAAGACCGCGTACGTGAGCCTCGACTACGTCAAGCGCAACGGCGTCGTCTACCGCGTCGATCCGAAGCTGAAGCTGTCGGAGTTCGGCGCCGCCGGGATCGAGGCGCTGACGAAAGACCCGACCGCCGGCTTCATCGACCTGTTCCAGCGCGGCCTCCTCAGCATGCAGTCGCTCGAGATGGGCGACCACGAACCGCTCGCGAAGCAGTTCGAGTCGTTCTGCGCTGCCGCGCGCCGCGAGCACGCTCCCGACGTCGACGGCCCGGCCGGCCTCGCCGCCGTCGAACTCGCCGCCGACATCCAGCGCCAGATCCGCACCTTCGCCGCCCGCTTCGATTGACCCGAAGCTCGCTGCGGCGGATTTGTCCCATTCCGCGTCAAATCCGCGGTAGCGAGTCGCCGCGCGTTTGATCGCTGCGCTTGGCGCGGCGATTCTGCACCGATCCCCGCGATTCGCACGCTTCGCGCAACGATCTTGCACCCAATACCCGTGCCTCGGGGTATTTCACGCCCGTCTCGGTGCACCATTGGCCCGCCAAGCGCAGACATGACGCTCGAGTGGTGCAGGATGCGCGCCCCAAGCGCACTGAATCAACCCGCCGGTTCCCTCCCCCGAGAGCTCTCGATCCCGAGACGGAGATTGCGGGTGGACCGTTAGCCCGTCGTGCGGCTCTCCAGCAGCGACAGGATCTCGTCGGCGGCACGGTCCGACGGGTTCGAGCCGACGAGGGAGTCGCGCACCTGGTCGAGGCCCTCGACCATCGAAGCGCGGACCGTGTCGTCGTTGAGGATCGCGAGCGCGGCGTCGGCGATCTCGATCGACGGGTCGGCGCTGTAGAGAAACTCCGGGACGAGTTCGCGGCCGGCGAGCAGGTTCGTCAGCGCGATGAACGGTGCGGTGACGATCAGCTTCGACGCGAGGCGCGCCGGGTGCTTCACCGGGTAGGCGACGACCATCGGCGTGCGGAAGTAGGTGCACTCGAGCGTCGCGGTGCCGGACGACGTCAGGCAGAGGACCGCATCGCGTTGGATCCGGTGCGTCTCGCCGACGCGCACCGCGGCACCGAGCCCGCCGGCTCGGACCGTCACGTCCATGTCGGTCCGGAAGCGCTCGTCCGCACAGGCGACGAGGAAGCGCAGGTCGGGGTGCTGCAGGCGCAGCCGGTTGCCGACGCGCAGGAACATCGGCAGCAGCTGCGTCCACTCCTGCTTGCGACTGCCCGGCAGGATGCCGATCAACGGCGGCGCGTCCGGCGCCGGCGGGGGCGGCAACTCGGTCTCGGCGGCGGCGAGGCGGTCGACCAGCGGATGGCCGACGTAGCGCGCGTCGACGCCACGATCGCGGAAGTAGACCTCCTCGAACGGCAACAGCACGAGGAGACGGTCGATCCGCTCCCGCACCTTGCGGATCCGCCAGGGCGCCCACGCCCAGAGCTGCGGCGCGACGAACTGGACGACCGGAATCCCGAGCTTCTTCGCCTCCTTGGCGACGACGAAGTGCCATCCGGGGTAGTCGATCAGGACGACGACGTCGGGTCGCTTCTCGGCGAGGTAGGCCCGCGTCTCGGTCAGGAGGCGCCGGAGCGTGGGGACGTGCCGGATGACCGGCAGGATGCCCATGACGGCCAGCGCGGGCAGGTCGAAGAACGTATCGACGCCGGCGGCCTTCATCTCGGCGCCGCCGTAGCCCTCGAGCCGGGCGTCCGGCAGCCGGCGCTTCAGCGCCCGCGCGAGCGAAGCGCCCAGGTGGTCGCCGCTCAGCTCTCCGGCGCTCAGGTAGATCCGCACGATCGGTCGATCCCCTCCCGGTTCGCCGCCGCCTGGCCGAGCTTGCCCTGGGGGCGATCCCGGCCTAAGAGACCCGGACCGAGCCCGAGGTGCGCCCGCGCCCCGTCTCGGTCGAGACTGTTACTGTCTTACTCGTTTTTCGGGTCGTCGCCCACCTCGGGCACGGCCGTTTCCCCGTTTTGTCATTGTTCTTCTTTCGTTCACGGTCGCCTTGATCGGCGACACGCCCGGCGGGGTGGAGATAGGGATTCAATCCCCCGCGGGACTACCTGGAGGTGCTCTTTTGGCCACCGTTTCACTCGCAACGCTGCTCGATGCCGGCGTTCACTTCGGCCACCGTGTGAGCCGTTGGAACCCGAAGATGGCTCCCTACATCTACGGCAAGCGCAACCTGATCCACATCATCGACCTCAAGTCGACGCTGCGCGGTTTGATCCGCGCCAACTACTTCCTCTCCCGCTTGGGCGGGCAGGGCAAGCAGGTGTTGTTCGTCGGCACGAAGCGCCAGGCAAAGGGACTCGTCGAAGCCAGCGCCAAGTCGGTGAACATGCCGTACGTCTGCGACCGCTGGATCGGCGGACTGCTCACGAACCACGAGGTCGTGAAGCGCCGCCTGCAGCGCCTCTTCGAACTCGAGAAGATGGAGACCGACGGCACGATCAATCTCTACAAGAAGAAGGAAGTGTCGTCGCTGCGCCGCGAGAAGCGTCGCATCCTGCGCAACCTCGACGGTGTGCGCAACATGGACGGCCTTCCCGGCGCGCTCGTGATCGTCGATCCCAAGCGCGAGCACACCGCGGTGCTCGAGGCCAACCGCCTCGGCATTCCGGTCGTCGCGTTCCTCGATACCGATTGTGACCCCGACCTCGTCGACATCCCGATCCCGGGCAACGACGACGCGATGCGTTCGGTGCAGGTCGTCCTCGACAGCCTGTGCCAGTCGATCGGCGAGGGACGCAAGTCGTGGGAAGCGCAGAAGGCCGCCGAGGAAAAGGCCAAGCGTGAGCGCGAGGATGCGCAACGCCGCGAGCGCGAGCTGATCGAGGCCGCACGGCGCAAGCGCCAGGCCGAGCAGCAAGCCGCCGAGGCGAAGGCTGCCGCGGACGCGGCACCGGAGGCGCCGCCTGCAGCGCCGCCCGCCACGCCGCCGGCGCCGCCGGCTGCCCCGGAGTCCGAAGGAAACGCATAAGCGCGCGCTCGTTCGACGAGCGCAGCGTGAGAGCCCTCGACGCGCCCCGGCGCGCGCGCGAGGGCGATCCGTCGATCAATCGCACGCACGGCCGCCCGGACTCGATCCGGGCGCGCTACCGACTGAGGAGATAGAACATGGGTATCCCGGCCAAGGATGTGAAGGAACTGCGCGAGCGCACCGGCGTCGGCATGATGGAGTGCAAGAAGGCACTCGAAGAGGCCGGCGGCGACATCGACAAGGCGCTCGACAACCTCCGCAAGAGCGGCGCCGCCAAGGCGGTCAAGAAGGCCGGCCGCGAGATCAAGGAAGGCGCGATCGGTTCGTACGTGCACTTCAACGGCAGGGTGGCGTCGATGGTCGAACTCGGCTGCGAGACCGACTTCGTCGCGCGCTCCGACGACTTCAAGGCGCTGCTTCACGATCTCTGTCTGCACGTCGCGTCGGTCGACCCGAAGGCGGTCGACGAGACCGGGCTCGATCCCGCGCTGATCGAGAAGGAGAAAGAGGTCTACCTCGAGCAGCTCAAGGCCGAGGGCAAGCCGGAGCACATGCTCGAGAAGATCGTCGAGGGACGCGTCGAGAAGTTCAAGCGCGACAACTGCCTCCTCGACCAGCCGTTCGTCAAGGACGACAAGCGGAGCATCCGCGAACTCGTCCAGGACGGGATCCAGAAGATGGGCGAGAACATCACGGTCCGCCGCTTCGTCCGCTACCAGTTCGGGGAGTAGCGCATTGTCCGACGGTCGACCTCCGCGCGTGCTGCTCAAGCTGGGCGGCGAGGCGCTCAGCGGCGAGGGCGGCGCCGGGATCATCCGCGACGACCTCGCCCGCACGGCCGACCTGATCGCGCGGCTGCGCGACAAGGGCGCGGAGATCGCGCTCGTGATCGGCGGCGGCAACCTGTTGCGCGGCGCCGAACTCGCCGGTGGCGACCTCGAGCGCACGACCGCCGACGGCATGGGCATGCTCGCGACCGTGATCAACGCGCTCGCGCTCGCCGATGCGATCCAGGCCTGCGGCACGCGGGCCCGCGTGATGTCACCGTTCACGGTCGGTGGATACACCGAGCCGTTCTCGGCGCGGGTCGCGCGGCGCCATCTGGAGGACGGGCACGTCGTGCTGCTCTCCGGCGGCACCGGCAACCCGTTCTTCACGACCGACACGACCGCCGCGTTGCGTGCGGCCGAGGTCGGCGCCGACTTGCTGATCAAAGCGACGAAGGTCGACGGGGTCTACTCGGCCGACCCGCGGACGAACCCCGACGCCGAGCGCTTCGCGTCGCTGACGTATCGCGACGTGATCGAGCGCAATCTCGGCGTGATGGACATCACCGCGATCACGCTGTGCATGGAGAACGACATTCCGGTCGTCGTGTGCGACCTGTGGCAACCGGGCGCCGTGCAGTCGGTCCTCACCGGCGATCGCGCGACCGGCACGTGGATTGGGAGTGCATGATGCGCGACGAGATCTTGAACGAGACGAAGGAGCGGATGGCGAAGGCGATCGAGCACTTCGCGCACGAACTCAAGGGCGTGCGAACGGGCCGTGCCGCGCCGGGCCTCGTCGAGGGCATCCGCGTCGACTACTACGGCTCACCGACGCCGCTCAAGCAGCTCGCGACGATCTCGATCCCCGAGCCGCGGCAGATCGTCGTCAAGCCGTTCGACGTCAGCGCGGCCGCTGAGATCGAGAAGTCGATCCAGAAGAGCGACCTCGGCATCACGCCGCAGAGCGACGGCAAGGTGATCCGACTGACGCTGCCGCCGATGAGCCAGGAACAGCGCGAGAAGACGGTGTCGCGCGTCAAGGACATGGCGGAAGAGTGCCGCGTGTCGATCCGCAACATCCGTCGCGACGCGAACAAGCAGGCCGATCAGGCCGGCAAGGAGAAGGTCCTGTCCGAGGACGAGGTGAAGAGCCTCCAGTCGGTGATCCAGGACCACACGAAGAGCTCCGAGAAGGAGATCGACGAACTCCTCAAAAAGAAGAGCGAGGAGGTCCTCTCGCTCTGACGGTGCCCCGCGGGGCACCGCGGGTGGGGGCGTAGCTCAGCGGTAGAGCAGTGGCCTTTTAAGCCATTGGTCGAAGGTTCGAATCCTTCCGCCCTCACCAGTTTTCTTGCGTCGGCGCGGTTCGGGGGGACTTCGATGCGCGCGGGTGGGGGTGGCGGTTTGTTCGGGGACCTCATGGCCTCTGCTCGCTTGAAGAGGCGTCCCGTCGCGAGCATGGGCACGGCGTGGGGTGCGGAGGGCGCCGGGCCGCGGGTCGAGAGTCAGTGGGGATTGAGTGGGCGAATGTGCTCGCGCCTATGTCGCTCGCAGAGGCCATGAGGCCCCCGAACCAGCCGACCGTCCAACTCGCCGCATCGAAGAAGACCGAACCGGCGACGGTGCTGCGAAAACTAGATGGGCCGCGCAGGACGTGTCGCTCGCAGAGGTCATGAGGTCCCGAACCAGCCGGCCGTCCAACTCGCCGCATCGAAGAAGACCGAACCGGCGACGGTGCTGCGAAAACTAGATGGGCCGCGCAGGACGTGTCGCTCGCAGAGGTCATGAGGTCCCGGAACCAGCCGAGCGTCCAACTCGCCGCATTGAAGAAGACGAACCGCGACGGCGCTGCGAGAAACGCGCGGTGGCGCGTACAGGGAGCGAGGCGCCTGTGGGGCGCCTCGGCTTGGGTCGGTGGTACCCCCAACGGGATTCGAACCCGTGTCGCCGGATCGAAAATCCGGTGTCCTGGACCTGACTAGACGATGGGGGCGCTCGTGTGGAGCGCCGCAAGTTTGGCCGCGGGGGTGGGGTAGATCAAGGGGTTTTCGCGGTCCGGGCGCGGGGGTGGGCCTTCTCGTAGACCTCGCGCATCCGGCGGGCGGCGACGTGGGTGTAGACCTGGGTCGTCGAGAGGCTCGCGTGGCCGAGGAGTTCCTGGACGAGGCGGAGGTCGGCGCCGTTGTCGAGGAGGTGCGTCGCGAAGGAGTGGCGCAGGGCGTGCGGGCTCGTCGTGGGCGGGAGGCCGCATGCGGTCGCGTGGTGGGCGAAGAGGCGGCGGATGCCGCGTTCGGTGAGGCGGGTGCCGGCGCGGGGGCCGCGGTCGCTGACGAACAGCGGGTCGCGGTCGCCGGTCGGCCGGACGCGCCGTCGTCGGTGCGGAAGGTAGTCGCGAATGGCCGCGACGGCGAAGCGGCCGATCGGTGCGATGCGCTCCTTGTTGCCCTTGCCGAGCACGCGCGCGACGCCGTGGTCGAGGTCGACGTCGGCCGTGTCGAGTTGCACCGCTTCGCCGACCCGGAGCCCACCGCCGTAGAGGAGTTCGAGGATCGCGCGGTCGCGGTGGGCGACGAAGCCGTCCCCCGCCGGCGTGGCCAGCAGGGCGTCGACCTGGTCGCGTTCGAGTGCGCGAGGCAGACGGCGTTCGCGGCGCGGGCTCCGTACGGCGGTGAACGGACTCGCGTCGAGCGCGCCGGTGTCGACGAGGTAGCGGAACAACCCTCGGACCGCAGACGTCCGTCGACGCACCGTCGCGGGCTCGAGGCCGCGCGTGCGCTGGGCGGCCAGAAAGCGACGGACCTTGACGTGCGTGAAGTCGGCGGGGGCGTCGACCGCATCGTCGGCCGCGAAGCGCGTCAACTCGGCGAGGTCGACCGCGTAGTTGCGCAGCGTGTTCGCGGAAAGTCGGCGTTCGAGGCGCAGGTGATCGAGAAAGCGATCGACCACGCCGGTCCAGTGGTCTTGACCCACGAATGATGCGGTTTCGTTACGAGCGCGTGACGGTGCGATTCGACCGAGTCGCGCGGCGGATGCGGCGGTTGATAGTTTGCAGGGGGATCGATATATTTCAATCGGCATTTCGGTCCGTTTTCGGGGCCGACGGACGCTCGAGTCATGGGCGATCCGGGGGATCCACGCGAAAGGAGCGATCCGACATGCGCCTCGACTTCTCGCGACTGATCGTGGCAACGATTCTATTCACGCTCGTCGGCAGCGGCGCGGCAATCGCGCAGGCCGGCGGCGACAAGGCCGACGACAAGGACAAGGCCGGCGCGGCGACGCTCGAGCCGACCGCCGACATCATCAAGGCCCTCGGCGAGGCCTACAAGCTGAAGAACGAGCCGCAGGCGATCGCCGCGCTGGAGGCGGCGCTCAAGGCCGTCAAGGAGAAGGACCGGCCGCCGAAGGAGAAGGACCACATCGTCAAGGCGATGGCGAGCGGTCTCGACAGCAAGAACTCCAAGGTCGCGATCGCCGCCGCGAACGCGCTGGGCCGCGTCGGCGAGCCGGCGACGAAGGTGCTGGTGAAAGCGCTCAAGAGCAAGCGCATCCTGAAGGTGCCGGAGGCACACAAGGCGGTCATCGACGCGATCGGTTTCGCGCGCGACGAGAAGGCCGGCGTCAACGCGCTGCTGAAGATCGCGACGCGCGACAAGGACTGGCGCGCCCGTGGCTGGGCCGGCAACGCGCTCGGGCAGTTCAACAAGAACCACGCCAAGGGCAAGACGCGAAAGAAGGTCTGCGAGAAGCTGATCCAGGTCCTCGAAGGGGCCGAGAGTGCCGCGTCCGACGGTCGCGACCAGACCGCCCAGCAACGGCTGAACTTCATCCAAGGGCCGTTCGTGCAGACGCTGCGCACCCTCACGGAGCAGGAGCACAACACCGCACTCGACTGGCGTCGTTGGTTCAACAAGGCCAAGCGTCAGCGCTGGGCCGACCCGCCGAAGCCGAAGGACGAGAAGAAGTAGCCGATGCGTCGGGTGGACGCGTGACGCGCGGCGTCGTCTGGTTGCAGGTCGCTTCGGTCGCGCTGCTCACCGCGTTGATCGTCTACGTCGGCGTCGTCGCGAAGGCGGAGCGGCGCCCGATCGACCAAGGGACGCCGGCCGCGACGATCGACGCGGAGCGGCCGGAGCGCGTCCTGTTCGCGAACCACGGACCGTGCGTATTCGTGTTGTCGTCGGTCGACCCCGGGAGTGGCGTCGCGCGTGCGGCGCGCGCACTGCCGGACGTCGCGGGGCTCGTCGTGCTGCGGACGTTTCACCGCGGCGGCGACGAGACGCTGACGACGCATCCGGACCGCGATCGTCTGGCACTGCGGGTCGACGCGACCTGGACGGAGCCACTGCGCGGCGTTCGTGCCGCGCTTCGGCGCCCGGATCTGCCCGCGCCGAATCGGACATTGCTCGCGGCCTACGGACCGACGGGGCCGCAGCGCTACACCGACCGTGCGATCGGCCGCGCTCTCTACCTGGTGGACCGATCGATCGCCTGGAGCCGCGTCGAAGGCGCGCGGCTTTCGCCGGCCGACGGGGGCGAGATTCGATTCGCGGTCGCTGCATTGACCCGGATCGAACTCGACACGATGCTCGCCGGCGGCCCGGTCCCCGAAGCGCTCGACCCGCCTCCACAGCGCACGTCGTCGCTGCCGTCGGACGCAACGCCGACGAAGTAGCCTCGCGGTGTTGACTCTCGACCGGCCATCGATAGAATCCGCTTAACCCGTTGCTTGTCAACGGGATCAGGACACTGGGTCCCGACGATTCGGGTGCCCGGTCCGGCGCTGTCCGGCGACCGATGGTGGGGTGCGACTCGACGGGGTGTTGTCCCACCGTCTGTCCGGCACGCATCGCGTGGCGCTCACCTGACTTACAACCGTTGCGACGGCACGCTTTCCGAGACCGTTCGACGTGACCCTATTGCTCTACTGGTGGCCGTGGCTGGCCGACGCTGCGACCGAGGCGAGCGCCACCGAGACCTGGGGCGCGGCCGAGATCGCCAAGGTGCTGATCGCCTTCGGCCTCGGCTATGCGCTGCGGTGGGGCCATACCCATTGGTTCCGCAAGCAGGACGAGAAGCGCGGCCGCGAGATCATCGAGGAGGCCGAGAAGGCCGCCGAGACGGTGCGCCGCGAGGCCGAGATTCGCGGCCGCGACGAGGGATTGAAGCTCCGCGAGCAGGCCGAGCAGGAGATCCAGTCGACCCGGCGCGAGCTGCGCCAGCAGGAGCGCCGGCTGCTCAAGCGCGAAGAGGCGCTCGACCGCCGCGCCGACAGCCAGACCAAGCGCGAGAAGAAGCTCGACGACAACGAACGTCGGATGGTCCAGAAGCAGTCGGTGCTCCGGACGCGCGAGGAGGAGCTCGCCGAGCTGCTCGAGGCCGAGAAGGAGGCGCTGCACGCGCTGAGCGGCCTGTCGCGCGCCGATGCGGAGACGATCCTCCTCGAGCGCCTCGACCGCGAGCTGGCGGCCGAGGCGTCGGCGTTGATCCAAAAGCGGGTCGAAGCGTGTGAGGAGGATGCGACCGCACGCGCGCAGGACCTGCTCGCGGTGGCGTTGCAGCGCTGCGCGGCCCAGCACACCGCCGAGACGGTGATCGCGACGGTCGACATTCCGAGCGACGACATGAAGGGCCGGATCATCGGCCGCGAAGGCCGCAATATCCGCGCCTTCGAGAAGGCGACCGGCGTCGACGTCATCGTCGACGATACGCCCGGTGTCGTCGTCGTGTCGGGCTTCGATCCGGTGCGCCGGGCGATCGCCGCGCGGGCGCTCGAGCGCCTCATCATGGACGGACGGATCCACCCGTCGCGGATCGAGGAGGTCGTCTCCGACACGAAGAAGGAGTTCGACGAGACCGTGCGCGACATCGGCAAGCGCGCCGCGCAGGAACTCGACCTGCACGGGCTGCACCCGCGGATGGTCGCACTGCTCGGCAAGCTCGACTTCAACCGCACTCGCGGGCGCAACACGCTGAACCACTCGGTCGAAGTCGGGCAGATCGCCGGGCTCCTCGCAGCGGAGATGGGACTCGACGCCGCGGTGGCCCGTCGGTGCGGACTCCTGCACGACATCGGCAAGGCGGTCGACTTCGAGACCGAGGGCACGCACGCTGCGGCGGGTGCCGATGTCGCGCGTCGCAACGACGAGCGCCGCGAGGTCGTCAACGCGATCGCGGCCCACCACGGCGACGTCAAACCCCACGGGCTCTACGCGATTCTGACGCAGGCGGCCAACGCGATTTCGCACGCGCGGCCGAAGGAGCCGCGCGACGCGATCGAGAAGTTCATCCGGCGACTCGAGCGCATCGAGAGCATCGCGACCGGTGTCGACGGCGTCGAGCGGGCGTTCGCGATCCAGGCGGGTCGCGAGGTGCGTGTGATCGTCGACAGCGCCAAGGTCGAGGACGCGAAGGCGATGAAACTCGCGCGTGACATCGCGCTTGAGATCGAGAAGCGGAGCAGCTACCCGGGCGATATCCGCGTCACGTTGTTGCGCGAGACGCGCGTGGTCGAGTTCGCGAAGTGACCCCGTTCAAGATCGCGCTGTTCGGCGACATCGTCGGCAAACCGGGCATCAAGTTGATGCGTGAGGCGCTCCCCGCGTTCGTCGAACGGGAGGGGATCGACTTCGTCGTCGCCAACGGCGAGAACCTCGCCGGTGGCGCCGGAACCACCCCGGACACCGCGCGCTCGATGTTCGCGGCGGGCGTCGACGTGTTGACCAACGGCGACCACGTCTTCCGGCGGCGCGCCGACTTCGCGAAGATCGCCGACGACGAGCGCGTCGTCCGCCCCGCGAACCTCCCACCGCGCGCCGACGGGCACGGCTGGACCGTGATCGAGACCGACGACGGCTTGCGGGTCGGCGTCGTCAATGCGATCGGGCGCGTCTTCATGGACCCGGCGGATTGTCCGTTTCGCGCCGTGGACCACGCGGTGCGCAAGCTCGAACGCGATGCCGACGTCGTCGTCGTCGACTTCCATGCCGAGGCGTCCAGCGAGAAGATGGCGATGGGCTGGCACCTCGACGGGCGCGTCGCCGCGGTCGTCGGCACCCATACGCACACACCGACCGCCGACGCGCAGATCCTCGACCGCGGGACCGCATACGTCAGCGATCTGGGGATGGTCGGCGCCTACGACGGCATCATCGGGCGGACGAAGGAGCGCGTGTTGCACCGCTTCACGACCGGAATGCCGACGCCGTTCACACTCGCCGAGGGCGCCCTGCGCGGACCCGGCGTCGTCGTGACGATCGACGACGTGCGCGGGCTCGCGATCGAGGTCGAACCGGTGCTGCTCGGTGACCCGCCGCGCACCCGACGCCGCGCCGACCTGCCGGGCGACGACGCGGAACGATGAGCCTCGACGAGGCACTCGATCGGATCCGGCCCGCGCTCGATCGGGCGCTCGAACGCTCGCTTCCGAACGACGGGACGCCCGCACCGCTCGGGGAAGCGATGCGCTACTGCCTGCTCGCCGGCGGCAAGCGGATCCGGCCGGCGATCGTCGGGTTCGCGTTCGAGGCGGCGGGGGGCTCCGGCGACGCGTGGCTCGTCCCCGCGGTCGCGGTGGAGATGGTGCACACCTACTCGCTCGTGCACGACGACCTTCCGGCGATGGACGACGACGACCTGCGGCGCGGCCGGCCGACGTGTCACCGCGTCTACGGCGAGGCGGTCGCGATCCTCGTCGGCGACGCGTTGCTGACGAGGGCGTTCGAGATACTGGGCGCCGAGGTCGACGACCCGGCCCTCGGGGGGCGCCTCGTCGCGGAGTTGGCCGGGGCGGCCGGGGCGGCCGGGATGGTCGGCGGCCAGGTGCTCGACCTCGCGGCCGAAGGGGCCCCCCGCGATCGGTCAGAGGCCGAGCGGATCGCCCGGCTCAAGACCGCGGCGCTGATCCGCGCATCGGCCCGGATGGGCGCTCTGGCGGCCGGCGCAACGGTCGACGCGCTCTCCGCGTTGACCGCCTACGGCGAGTCCGTGGGGCTGGCCTTCCAACTCGCGGATGATATGTTAGACCTTTCGTCGACCGCCGCGGAGCTCGGCAAGACGCCCGGCAAGGACGTGGAGAGCGCCAAGCTGACGGTATCGAGTGTGGTGGGGCCGGACGGTGCCCGGTCGCTCGCGACCGAGCTGATCGAGCGGGCGAAAGTCGCGATTCGAGACCTACCGGGGGGCGGGCCCCTGGCGGAAATCGCGGATTTCGTGCTCGCGCGGCGCCGTTGAACCGTAGCCGGCCAGCGAAGAAACACGTGGGGATCGCATCGTGACCGACTCGTCGACCGACCAGGGCCCGATTCTGCCGCAGATCACCGATCCGCGGGACCTTCGCAAGCTCCCGCTCGACGCGCTCACGCCGCTGTCCGACGAGATCCGTCAGCGCATCATCGACGTGATCAGCGTCACCGGTGGCCACCTCGGCTCCAACCTCGGCACGGTCGAGCTGACCGTGGCGCTCCACTACGTGTTCGACTTCCTCGAGGCCGGTCTCGTCTGGGACGTGAGCCACCAGGTCTACACGCACAAGATCCTGACCGGCCGCAACGAGCGCTTCCCGACGACGCGCCAGCTCGACGGCCTGACCGGCTTCGCGAACAAGTTCGAGAGCGAATACGACTACTTCACCGCGGGCCACGCCGGCACGGCGCTCAGCACCGGACTCGGCATGGCGATGGCGCGCAAGCTCGCGGACGACCCGAACCCGGTCGTCGCGGTCGTCGGCGACGCCGCGATGGCGACCGGCATGACGTTCGAGGCGATGAACCACGGCGGCGTCGTCAAGCCGAACATGCTCGTCGTGCTCAACGACAACTGCTGGAGCATCTCCGAGACGGTCGGGTCGCTCCGGCGCTACCTCGACCGCATCCGGATGCGTCCGTTCATCTACGAGTCGAAGGAAGAGCTGAAGTCGATCTGCGAGAAGGTGCCGGTGATCGGGCAGCCGCTGCGCGGCGTCCTCGGTCGTGCGCACGAACTCGCGCGCCGGGTCGCGAGCCACGGCCTCATCTTCGAGGAACTCGGTTTCGACTACTACGGCCCGATCGACGGCCACGACGTGCCGCAACTCGTGACCGCGCTGGCCGACCTGAAGCGCAAGGGCGGCCTCAACCTGCTGCACGTGCTGACGAACAAGGGCCACGGCATCGAGGGCGCGGAAGACCACCCCGAGCGGTGCCACGCCGCGACGCCGCAGCCGAAGGAGCCGATCAAGGTCCAGCCGTCGGCGGCGCCGAAGAAGGCGCGACCGACCTACACGCAGGTCTTCGCGGAGCACCTCGAGCGATGCGCCGCGGCCGACGAATCGGTCGTCGCGATCACCGCGGCGATGCCGAGCGGCACCGGTCTGCTCAGCTTCCAGAAGCGGTTCCCGGATCGCTTCTACGACACCGGCATCACCGAGCAGCACGCCGCCGCGTTCGCGTCCGGCCTCGCCGACCAGGGGCTGAAGCCGGTCGCGGCGATCTACTCGACGTTCCTGCAGCGCGGCTACGACCAGGTCGTGCACGACGTCTGCATCCAGAAGAACCCGGTCGTCTTCGCGATGGACCGCGCCGGCGTCGTCGGCCCCGACGGCGAGACGCACAACGGCGTGTTCGACATCGCGTTCCTCCGCACGCTGCCGAACATCGAGGTCCTCGCGCCGAAGGACGGCGCCGAACTCGAGGCGATGCTCGACTATGCGCTCGCGCGCGACGACATCTCCGTGGCGCTTCGGTATCCGCGTGAGTCGGTGCCGGAGCCGTCCACGGAGAAGACCGCGCCGATCGAGAGCGGCCGTGGCGAGTTGTTGCGCACCGGCGATGGCGGCGTGCTGATCGCGATCGGCTCGATGGTCCACCGTGCGCTGAAGGCAGCCGAGCGGCTGTCGGCGCTGGGCGTCGAAGTGTCCGTCGTCAATGCGCGGTTCGCGAAGCCGCTCGACGTCGAGTTGCTCGTCGAGGCGACGCGCGGACAGCCGCTCGTGATGACCGTCGAGGACCACGCGCTCCAGGGCGGGTTCGGCGAAGCGGTGCTCACCGCGTTGGCCGAAGCCGACGCGATACCGGCGCAATTCCGCCGTGCCGGCGTTCCGGATCGCTTCCTCGAGCACGGCACGCGTGACGAGATTCTCGAGCGATGCGGCCTCGACGTCGATTCGATCGTCGAGCGGTTCGCCCAGGAACTCGGCGCCGATCGGGTGAGTCAGGTTGGCCGATTCGACGACGCGACTGGATCCCGCATTTGCTGATCGCCTCGCGCGCCTCGCGTGGCGGTTGAGCCACGGGCGTGACGGCGAGCGCGGCCGCGCGTCCCGACGGACCGGCGGCGCGCACGACTTCCGCGGCCACCGCGCCTACACGCCCGGCGACGAGCCGCGCACGATCGATTGGGCCGCGTTCGGCCGCACCGATCAACTCGTCGTGCGGACGTTTGCCCGCGAGAGCGAGTCGACCGTTCGGATCGTGCTCGATCGAACCGCGTCGATGGGCGTCGATGCCAAGGCGCGACGGTCGGTCGAAGTCGCCGCCGCGGTCGCGTGGCTCGCGCTCGTGAGCGGTCATCGCGTGACCGCGGTCGCCGCGGCCGCCGGCGGCGTGCGGCCGCTCGGGACGTGGGCATCGCCCGGGGAATTGCGCGACGCGCTCGCCGCGTTCGATGCGCTCCCGCCGTGCGGCGGCGCCGACTACAGCGGGGGCGTCGGCGCGTGGCTCGGCGCCGCGCGCGGGCCCGGTGCGTGCGTGCTGATCACCGACGGGGTCGACGAGCCGCGACTCGACGACGTGCTCGAGCGGGTGGGCCGCGTCACGCGCGACGGGTCGCTCTTCCACGTGTTCGCTGCGCGCGATGTGGACCCCGGCGACGGCGCGTGCGAACTGACCGACGCCGAGACCGGCGAGACCCTCCGGATCGACGTCGATACCGAGGTGCGCCGGGCGGTCGCGTCGCGCGTCGAGGCGTGGCGCCGACACGTCGAGGCGAGCTGCCGGAAACGGCGGGTCGCCTATCGGGCGCTCGCACCGCACGACACGCTCGAAGACGCGATCATCGCCTGGCACCGGGACGTCGCGCATGATCGTCGCTGAGCGCCCGTGGGCGCTCGCCGCCCTCGCGATCGTCGTGCCGCTGGTGTGGTGGTGGCATCGCCGTCGCGCCCGGCCGCGCACCGTCGTCGTCTCCGGGCTCGATCACTGGCGCGCGGCCGCATCGACGGTTCCGGCGCGTCGGCGCGCGGCGTCGCTCGAGTTGGCCGTGGCTCTCGCAACCGCGGCCGCGCTCGTCGTCGCCGCTGCGGGGCCGGTCGTGCGCGGGGAGAGCGTCGCGCCCCGGTGGACCGTCGTCGTCGATCGGTCGGCGAGCGTCGCGTCGACACGCGTCGAGACGCCGTATGCGTCGGCGGTCGAGCGGATCCGCGCGTGGGCTGCGGCGTCCGACCCGGTGCCGGTGTTCGACGTCGTCGCGGTGCCGCCCTTCGACGCACCGGCGACCCTCGATGCGGTCGCGGCCGCGCTGCCCGCGGCGGCGGCCGCCGACAGCGCCTTCGACCGAGCGGTCGGCGCGCTCGTCGGCCCGGCCGTCGTGATCAGTGACCGGCCGCCTCCCGAAGGCCTCGCCGCCGACGTCGGCTGGATTCGGCTCGCGACGCCGCCGGGCGCGAACGCGGCGATCGCGTGGGTGCACGCGCACGCGCGCCCGCCGCGTGTCGGCATCTTCAACGGGGACGTCAACGGCGACGCCGACCCGATCGAACGGTCGCTCGAACTCGTGCGCGACGGACGGGTGACGCCGCTCGCATCGTGTCGCGTCGCGCCGGGCGAGACCGCGACGATCGCACTGCCGACGTCGCTCGTGCTCGCCGACGGGGATCGCCTGCGACTCGCGGGCACCGACGCGAATCCGCTCGACGACGCGGTCGCGGTCGTCGGGGCGGCGCTCCGGGTCGCCGACGTCGTCGCCGACGGACCGATTCCCGCGCCGCTCGTCGCCGCGCTCGATGCCGCCGCAGGGCTTCGGGTCGTGCGCCGACTGCCGAGCGACGCGCCCGACCCGGCGCACGCCGTCGTCTATTGGCGCGTCTCCGCGCCGACACCCGCGCCGATCGCGCTCGCGTTCGCGGCCGACGGCGTCCGTTTCGGCGCGCTCACGTTCGGCGCGTCGGTCGCGATCGGACGGGTGCAACATGCGTCGGGCGATGGCGACGTCTCACCGGTGCCGTCACGCGTCGCCCGTGCCTTCCGGGTCAGCGGCACGCTCGACGGCTGGCGGGTGCTCGCGAGCGGCATCGACGCCGAGGGCGGCGAGCATCCGCTGCTGCTCGCGCGCGACAGCCGACTCGTCGTCGCGTTCGATCCGATCGACGACGCCCCCGGTTGGGTGCGCGAGCCGGGATTTCCCGCGCTCGTGTTCGAGCACTTCGAGCGGGCACGTGGCCACCGTGTCGACGGCGTGCTCGCGACGTCGGAGTCGCGGGCGGTCGTCGGTGCGGCGACGGCGCGGGCGCCGACCGTCGGATCCGGATCCGACCGGACCGCAGACCGTTCGTTCGTCGAGGAGGCGCTCGCCGCGGCGCTCGTCGGCCTCGTCGCGCTCGCGCTGTTGGCGGCGCGGCCTACTCGGGGCGCCGGCCGAGGGCGCGAAGCGTGATTACGCACGCGGCGCCGCCGAGCGCCCAGCCGATCCACGGCGGCCAGCCGAGCGCCGTCGGCGCGTAGCCGCACACGAGCGCGACCGTCATCGTCGTCATCGCGTAGGGGAGTTGCGTCCGTACGTGGGCGACGTGGTCGCAGCCCGATGCGACCGACGAGAGCACGGTCGTGTCGCTCAACGGCGAGCAGTGGTCGCCGAAGATCGCACCGTCCAGCACCGCGGCGATCGCGATCGCGGTCGCGGCGAGCGGCGCGTCGATCGGCGCGATCGAGTAGGCGAGCGGCACGCCGATCGGGAGCAGGATCCCCATCGTCGAGAAGCTCGAGCCGGTCGCGAACGACACCGTCGCGGCCACGCCGAACAGCACGATCGGCAGTGCGGCCGACGGGAACCCGCGCTCGAGGATCGCCGTGAGGTATTCGGGCGTGCCGATCTCGCTCGACGCACGGCCGAGCGCCCACGCGAGAAACAGGATCGCGACCGCGAGGCCGCCGGTACGAAGCCCGACCGCGAGCGCGCCGAGCGTCTCGCGCACGGTGAGCAGGCGTTGGACGAGCGCGAGCGCGGCGGCGGTCATCGCGCCGACCGTCGCACCGATCGCGAGCACCGGACCGGTCGTCGTCGGCCCGCCGAGCGCCTGGCCGGGCTCGCGGAACACGAACAGCCCGATCGCGATCGTCGCGATCGTGAGCGCGAGCGGCACCGCGATGTTGCGCGCGCGGCACGGCACCCCGGGCTTGTGCGCGAGGCCGCCGAGGTCGCCGGCCACGCCGCGCCGGCCGACGTCGCCGCGTGCCGCGCGCCGCTCGGCGCCGAGCATCGGCCCGTAGTCGCGGCCGATCCAGCCGTTGAGCACGACGAACGCGAGCGTGAACAGGCAGTAGAAGCGAAACGGCATCGACTGCAGGAACACGCCGTAGGCGCCGTCGATCGAATCGATCGCGCCGAGCGCGCGCAACGGTGGCTCGATCTGACTCACCTCGAACCAGATCCACGTGCTGAACAGCACGAGCCCCGCGACCGGTGCAGCGGTCGAGTCCACGATGTAGGCGAGCTTCTCGCGCGGGATGCGCAGCCGATCGGTGATTGGGCGGAGCGCGTTGCCGAGCACGACGGTGTTCGAGTAGTCGTCGAAGAAGATCCCGAGGCCGAGGAACGGTGCGAGGCGCCGGACGCCGCGCGCGGTCCGCACGCGACGCAGCGCCTGGTCGACGAGGCCGCGCACGCCCCCGGAGCGGATGCCGATCGCGACCATGCCGATCAGACCGAGGATGAACGCGATCAGCGTCGCGTAGAACTGGTCGCGCGCGGACGCGGTGACCCAGTCGACGACGAGGGTGGCCGCCGGGATCGGCGCGAAGCCGGTGAGGAGCAGCGCACCGACGACGACGCCGATCGCGAGCGGCCACAGCGTCTTGCCGAACGCGATCGCGATGAGGATCGCGATCGCGGCCGGGGCGAGGGCGCTGGCGTCGGCGACGCGTTGGGTGATCGTCGTCGTGCCGTCGGGTGCGTCGATCCGGAGCGCGACGGCGGTCTCCTCGGCCGGCGCGGGGGCGAGCAGCCGCACGCCGAGGACGCCGTCGGGCGGGGTCGGCCGGATCCGGCGCCATGCCGCGACGAACGACGCCGGCAGCTCGGGCGCGAGACAAGCCGGGGAATCGGCCGGGACCGCCGCGAGGGCGCGATGCGCCAGGCGCCGCCACGCGGCGGCCTCGCGCTCGGCGCGCGTGGGGCCGAACCCGATCATTGCGGACGTCGCGATCACGAGCACGACCGCGGCACCGATCCACGCGCGCGAGCGTCGGGTGGCGGGGCGGTCGGCGTCGGGCATTGCTCGATTGTCCCGAACGGCCCCGCGCCGCGCAAGCGCGGTCGACCCTTGATCGCGCGCCGCTCCGCTTCCTACAATCCTTCGTGGCCCGCGCCGGACGTCGCGACGGCCGACCCATCCACGACGCGCCATGGGGAGTCAGGGCCCGATGCCAGATCTTGTACCGCTGTTCGTACCCCGCTTCGCCGAGATCGACCTCGTCACCGGCGGCATCCTCGCCGCGCTGACGGTCGGAGGGCTCCTGATCGGGTTCCTGCTGCTCTATTGGCGGTTCGCGCGGATCGAGAACCTGCTCAGCCGTCTGCAGGAGATCCACACGCTGTCGGAGGAGATCCGCGGCCTCAAGCAGACGATGAGCGAGCTGAGCTTTCGCGAGATCGAACACGAACTCGGCGGCATCCGCGATCTCAACGAGCGGCTGGTCCGCGTGATGGAGGCGGTCTACCAGGAGAGTGCCGAGCTGAACGCGCGCTTCGGTCGCCGCCGCGGCGGCACGATCCGCGACGCGATCGAACGGCGCTTCTACAACCAGGGCTACACGAGCGTCGAAGTGCTCGCCGACCTCGACGACCTCGACGACGAAGCGGCGAAGGTGCCGGTCGAGGTCGTGCGCAGCGGCGTGACCTACAAGGGCTACGTCGTCGTGCGCGACGGAGCGGTCGCGGAGGCGAGCGTGAAGCCGCCGTACGAGGTCTTCCCGTAGGCGCCGGCCCCCGACGATAGGACGTTTCCGCGATGAACGGCACGCGCATCGCCGACCTGGGTGACCACGTCGGTGACGAAGTCACGATTCTGGGCTGGCTCTACAACCGGCGCTCCAAGGGCAAGCTGCACTTCCTGATCCTCCGCGACGGCTCCGGGCTGTGCCAGGCGGTCGCGTTCAAGGGCAAGGTCGACGACGACCTGTTCGAGTCGCTCGGCCGGTTGTCGCAGGAGTCGAGCGTGATCGTGCGCGGCACCGTCAAGCGCGACGACCGCGCGCCGGGCGGGTTCGAGATCGGCGTGATCGACGCGACGGTCGTGCACGAGGCCGAGGAATACCCGATCGCCAAGCAGGCCCACGGGACCGACTTCCTGCTGACGAACCGCCACCTGTGGCTCCGGTCGCGCCGCCCCTACGCGACGCTGCGGGTCCGCCACACCGTGATCCGTGCGATTCGCGATTTCTTCGACGACCGTGGGTTCACGCTCGTCGACGCGCCGGTCTTCACGCCGTCGGCGTGCGAGGGGACGACCACGTTGTTCGAGGTCGACTACTTCGACGACGAGAAGGCGTATCTGACGCAGTCGGGGCAGCTCTACATGGAGGCCGCGGCGATGGCCTTCGGCAAGGCCTACTGCTTCGGTCCGACGTTCCGCGCCGAGAAGTCGAAGACGCGACGCCACCTGACCGAGTTCTGGATGGTCGAGCCGGAGATCGCCTACGCCGATCTCGACGACGTGATCGCGCTCGGCGAAGAGATGCTGTGCGAGATCGTCGCGCGCGTGCTCGACAAGAACGCCGAGGAACTCGAGATTCTCGAGCGCGACACGGCACCGCTCGAGGCGATCCGGGCGCCGTTTCCGCGCGTCCACTACGACGATGCGGTCCGCGCGCTCAACGACGGCGGCATCGAGTTCGAGTGGGGCGGCGACTTCGGCGCGCCCGACGAGGACTTCCTCAGTCGACAGAGCGACCGGCCGACGATCGTCCACCGGTTCCCGGCGGCGATCAAGGCGTTCTACATGAAGCGCGACCCCGAGGACGAGCGCCTCAGCATGAGCGTCGACTTCCTCGCGCCCGAGGGCTACGGCGAGATCATCGGTGGCGGGCAGCGCGCCGAAGACCTCGGCTACCTCCAGGAGCAGATCGTCAAACACGGTCTGCCGGAGGAGGCGTTCAAGTGGTACTTCGACCTGCGGCGCTATGGAAGCGTCCCGCACGGCGGCTTCGGGCTCGGCGTCGAGCGCACCGTCGCGTGGATCTGCGGGACCGAACACGTCCGCGAGTGCATCCCGTTTCCGCGGATGCTCTATCGGATCTACCCGTAGCCCCGTATCGACCGGGTAGCCACAGACCGTGAGAGGCGCCGTGCGCGCCGGAAGGAGCCCGCATGAGCCGTTCGATCGCGACCGTGAGCGCGTTGTTGGCCGGGTTGCTCGGGGTTTCCGCGTTCGCCATCGCGCAGGACGCGCCGAAGCGGCCGCTCGAGTTCGACGAGCTGGGCCGCGTCGGGCGGATCTACTCGCCGCGCGCGCCGCGCGCGAGCTGGGATCCGACCGGCACGGCCCTCCGGATCGGCGGCAAGTATCTCGACCCGATCACCGGCGAAACGGTCAAGCGACCGAAGAACCCCAAGCGGGCGGCCAACCCGACCGTCGAGGCGGCGCGCGCGGCGTTCCGCGACGCGTTCCCGAAGAAGCGGCTCGCGTTCTCGGCGTCGCGCCGGCGTTCGACGGTTCCGCGCCACCCGGAGGGTAGCCCGGGGCTGCTCGTCGCGAAGAAGGCCCCGGTCGCGGCACTCGTCGTCGACGACGACGTCTGGGTGTGGCGCGAGGGCACGGGTGTCACGCGGCTCACCGAGAGCGGCAAGACCAAGCGCAAGGTGAAGATCGCGCCGAGCGGTCGCGCGGTGTCGTTCATCGAGGCGATGGATCTCTACGTCGTCGAGACGGAGAGCGGCGCGGTGCACCGGCTGTCCGAGGACGGCGGCGAGAACACGTTCTACGGCGAACTCGACTGGGTGCTGCAGGAGGAGGTATGGGGGCGTGGCCAGTTCAACGCGAACTGGTGGGCGCCGACCGGCGATCACCTCGCCTACCTGCGCATCGACGAGGAGGGCGTGCCGACCTACACCGTCCTGCACTGGGTGCCGACGCATCCGAAGCGCGAGAACCTCAAGTATCCCAAGGCCGGCGACACGAACCCGCGCATGTCGCTGCACATCGCCGGCGTGGACGGGAAGGTCGTCGCCGTCGACCTGTCGCGATACGCGGAGTTCGAGTTCCTGATCGTGCGCGTCGGGTGGACGCCGGACGGGGCGGAGTGCCTGTTTCAGGTGCAGAACCGCGAGCAGACGTGGCTCGAGCTGTGTGCGGCCGACCCGAAGACCGGCGCCTCGCGCGTCGTCGTACGCGACGAGTCGAAGTCGTGGGTGAACATCCTCGACGGGATCCACTGGCTCGAGGGCGGCGACTTCATCTGGGAGAGCGAGCGAACCGGTTTCCGGCACCTCTACCGCTACGACCGCTCGGGCAAGCTCGTCACGACGATCACGTCGGGCGAGTGGCAGGTGCGGTCGATCGTCGACATCGACGAGAAGCGCGGCGAGATCGTCTTCCGCGGCACGAAGGACGGCGCGGTCAACCGGAACTACTACGTCGTCGGAATCGACGGCAAGGGATTGCGCCGACTGACGCCGGGCGACGGGTGGCACACGGTGCGATTCAACGAGGACAAGAGCCTCTACATCGACTCGTTCTCGAGCGTCGCGCACCCGGGCTACCGGCGCCTCTACAAGCGCGACGGGACGCTCGTGCGCGAGCTGGCCGAGGCGAGCATGCGACCGGAGGCGGCCAAGCGTGGGTTCAGCCAGCCCGAACTGGTGCAGATCCCGACGCGCGACGGCGGCTCGATGGACGCGGTGATCGTCAAGCCGTTGCCGTTCGACGAGACGAAGGCGCACCCGGTCTGGATCACGAGCTACTTCGGGCCCGCGGCGCCGTCGGTGCGCAACCGCTGGAACGGCAGCGCGTGGTTCCAGTTCCTCGCGCAGCAGGGCGTCGTCGTGATGCAGCTCAACGTCCGGTCGGCGAGCGACGCGGGGCAGAAGTTCACCGCGCTCGCGTATCAGCAGCTCGGCGCCGTCGAGCTCGAGGATCTCGTCGACGCGGTGGACTGGTTGACCGGGAAACCGTGGGCGGATGCCGAGCGGGTCGGGCTGACCGGCTACTCGTACGGCGGGTTCATGACGGCCTACGCGATGCTCCGCACGGAGAAGTTCCGGCTCGGCTTCGCCGGTGGCGGGGTCTACGACTGGCGCAACTACGACACGATCTACACCGAGCGCTACATGCGCACGCCGCAGAACAACCCGAAGGGCTACGATCGGACGTCGTGCATCAAGCACGCCAAGGGCCTGAAGGGGCACCTCGTGATCCACCACGGCACGATCGACGAGAACGTGCACATGCAGAACGCGCTGCAACTCGTGCACGCGTTGCAAGCCGCCGGCAAGGGCGGCCCCGGCGAGTCGTTCGAGCTGATGCTCTACCCGCGCAACCGCCACGGCTTCCAGACCGGCGCGGCCGCGGAGCACAACCGGCGCTACAAGTGGCGCGTGATGCGCGACCACCTGCTGCCCAAGGAGTAGGGTCGACCTACTCCGGGAAGAACCGTTCGAGCTCGGCGGCGGCGATGCGGGGGATGCCGCGCTCGGCGGCGCGATGGAGCCACGAACTGTTGTCGTGCCACCGGGTGATCGGGGCAACGTCACCGATCACGGCGAAGTCGAGCTTTCGGTGCATGTGCCGGTGCGCGAGCGCGCCGGCAGCGGTGATGCGCGCACCGATGCGCGCGGTGCTCGCCCTCGCCGTGCGCCCGATCACGAAAAACCGGGGCGGGGCGTTCCGCGCGAAGAGCGGGTTGGCGATCGCGTCGCCGCGGGCGATCGGTCGCGATTCGGATTCGATCGCGACGAGCGCCGACGTGTCGGCGACTTCGCGTACGACGATCCAACCCTTGCGTGTCGGACCGTCGACGGGGCGGTCGTCGATGACCTCGAAGCGGGTACCGACCCGGAGTCCGTCCGTTTCGCCCACATCGACGTGGGCCGTCTCACCGTTCGGCGTGCGGGCGATCACGTGACCGTCGACCGACCGCGGCCGTTCGATGCGATCGACCGGCGTGGGGCGGTCGGTCAGGCCGAGGCAGAACGCGAGCGTCTGCGCGTCGACGGTCCCGGTCCCGAACCGGCGCGTGAGCGCCCACTCGGGGCACGCCTGAAACGGCGTACCCGCATGGGCGCCCAGTACGAGGATGTCGACGTCCGGGTGCGCGTTCGGTGCGACCGGGACACGTGCCTCGGTCAGTGCACGGGTGAGCGCGGCGCGACCGCCGAGCCGTTTGAAACTGCCGAGGAAGTGCATCGTCGGCGTACGGCCGGGGTCGCGTAGCGGCGATCGGACCCAGTCACCGATCCCGATCGGGTTCGGCGTCAGTGCGGTGAGGACCCTCGCCCGGAGCACGACCCCATCGTCGGTGATCTCCAGCCACCCCTTCGTGCGAAGCCGGCCGTCCGGCAGCCGATCGACGACCTCGAGCTTTCCGCCGACCGGCAGGTCGAGTCGCGCGAAGCGGCGGGGCCAGATCTCGAGAGTGCCGCGCTGGCACGCGATGATCCGCGCATCGGCGTCGTGGGCAGGCAGCGGTGTCGGGGGCGGCGACGGGGCGTAGCGTGGCCGCAGCCGATCGCGTTCCGCGAGGACCTTCTCGACCCGTTTCCGGGACTCCTGCTGGATGCGCGCGATCTCGGCGTCCTTCTCGGCGATGCGTCGCCGTAGGGCCTCGATTTCGGCGTCCTCGGACTGCGCATCGGCGATCCCGATCACGAGGATCAGCAACAACGGGCAGGCGAACCTCATCCGGCACCTCCGTTCGATCCCACTCTACACGGGATCGAACGGCAGCGGGGGCGGCTAGTCGTCGAGCGGTTCGATCCGTTCGAGGGTGTAGCGCATCGTGCGGACGGGCAGCTTCACCTCGAAGGTGTCGCCGATCGCGCGATTGAGGAGCTGGCGACCGAGGGGGGAGTCGTACGAGAGGATGTTGCGATCCGCGTTCGCTTCCCACGGCCCGAGCACGGTGTAGGCGACCGACTCGCTCGTCTCCTCGTCGCGGAAGACGCCGCGGTTGCCGATCGCGGTGCGGTCGGACGGGATCTGCGCCGTGTCGATGACGCGGGCGCGGCTGAACTCCGCCTCCATGCCCTCGGCGCGCTTGGTCATCTGATCCTGTTGCTCGAGCGCGTAGCTCCACTCGGCGTTCTCCGAGAGGTCGCCGTAGGACGCCGCCTGGTTCAGCGCCTGCTGACCCTTCGGGATGTCCTCGTTGACGAGCTTCTCGTATTCGCGGCGCCGCTTCTCGAGTCCACGCTTCGTCGTCCAGATCACGTCGCTGGAGAACGACACGCCCTCGGCATCCTCCTCGACGCTGTCCTCGGCCCGATCGGGGCGTTGCGGATGCGCGCGCGCGACGCGCACGTTCAACTCGCGTTTTTGCCCCTCCGTGAACGCGAGACACGAATCGAAGCGGTCCTTCAGGCTGTAGGCTTCGCCGGCGGAGATCGACGCGAGCACCTTCTCGAGCAGGGCGCCGTCGCGCTCGGTGAGCGCGGACGCGATCCGGTTGAGGCGGTCGCGATGGCCGGGGGCGCCGTGGTCGTTGCGCGAGACGTGATTGACGGCATCGACGAGCTTGCGGATCAGCGACGCCGCGTCGGGCAGGTTGTCCGAGTCGATGTCGCCGCGGAGCGCGCGGCTCGTGAGCCAGCCGTATCGGTCCGGCTCGCGGCGCGGGTGGCGGGCGACGCGCTCGATGATCCGGTCGCGACACGCGGCGCCGGCATCGTCGTGTGCGCCGAGTTCGCCGACGATCGTGTCCCACAGATCGTCGTCGACCGCGAAGAACGCATCGTGCAGGAACGTGACACGATCGGCGATCGGTGCGCGCTGCGTGATCGCGAACGCCTGCTTGCGGAGTTCGGGGTGGCGGATGCCGGTGAGCACCTGTAGCGCGACGGCCGGCTCGCCGAGTGCCGAGACGTCGAGGTCGTCGGGGTTCGCCTCACCGAGTGCTTCGAGGAGCAGGTGCGTCTCGACCACGTCGGCGGGTTCGGTCGGCGTGCCCTTCTTGATCGCGTCGACGATCGCCGGCGTCGTCTGGCCGGCGTGGGGGCCCTTGGCCGCGTCGAGTGCGACTTGCGCGCGGCGCTTGCGGTTCGCCGCGGTGCGGAACTGCGTCAGCACTTCTTGCGCCGGATCGGCCGGCGCGGCGCGAAGCGAGAACTCGGCACCGGCGCCTTGGCCCTGGCAGCGGATCAGCGGGTCGGTCGACGCGGCGCGGCGCGTCTTGGACCACCAGTTCGTCCACGATTTCGTCGCGATCACGTCGGGGACGAGCATCGCCTTGATGCGTGAGGCGTTGCACTTGCGTGTGCGCGACGCGAGCACCATGCGCACGAGCGCGACGGGCTCGTCTTTCGCCATCGCCTTCAGGCGATCGGGATCGGTCACCTTCAGCGCGCGGATGTCGTCGGCGCCGAGGCGCTTCAGCAGCTTCGGTGCCGCGTTCGGACTGATCTTGTGCCCTTTGCGTTCGGCGAAGTCGACGATGAGCATCGAGTCGTCCGGGTCGAAACCGCGGATGAGTCCGACGCCCCACCCGCTCTCGTGCAGGACGACTTCGCCCTCTTTGTAGTCGAGCAAAATATCCATCTGCTCCAATGCTGGACCTATCGGATGGGCGCTACGAATCTGCGACCAATCGATGAACGCGTCGATCGAGCCGCAGTCGGCGAATCGGTTCCGGAAACATAGCGCAAGATGTCCGCCGAGGTCGACGTTCGATTCATCCATCGCGAGGCCCGCGGTCTCGCGCATGCCGATCAGGCGCCGCAGCACGGTCTCGAGCTCGGGCCAGCGCCGGGTGTCCTCGAGCGGGACGAGCAGCGATTCGAGGAGGGTTCCGGCGCGTCGCGCCTCGCCCCATCCGATCAATTCGTCCAGGATCCCGAGCAGGGGGGTGATGTCGGCCGGGAGCGACGGGGCGTCGGTCGGCCAGGCGGATTCGAGCTTCGCGAGGTCGCCCGAGCGGTGCGCGTCCAGCACCGCCGCGGTGGCTACTCGAACCATTGCGAGAAGCGCGACTCCTTGCGCATCTCGGCGAAGTCGGGGTTGGAGCGGACGAGCGGCCGGATGTCGCCGTCGGCCTTGCTGAGGTAGCTGTCGGCTTTGGCGAATTGGCCGAGCCGAGCGTGGCAGGCCGCGATCCCGAGGAAGGTCATCGTCTGTCGGTTCTTGCGGCGGCGATCGTCGCGCAGGATCGCCTTGTAGTCGCGAATCGCGCGCTTGTAGAACGTCCGGTTGCCCGAGCAGTCGCCGAGCTGCTTGTAGGTCCGGGCGAGTTCGAGCCGGGCGAAGATGTTCTTCGTGTCCCGTGCGACCTCGGCCTTCAGGTCCTTGGTCAGCGCCCGCTCGACGTCGCCACCGGTCGAGCCCAGTTTGGCGAGCGCGAACGCTGCGTCGCGCGCGAGCGCCCGGTTCCGCCCGGACAGCTTCGATTTGAGCGCCTTCTCGATACGGCTCTGATCGGTCACGCTTCGCGCCGGCCCGATGTCGCCGAGGGCGACGACGAGCAGGCGGGATCGGGTCGCGTCGTTGGTCGACAGGAGGGCGGACAGCATCGCCGGGGCGGCCTCCCGGGCCTCGAGCCCCGCCAATGCCGCGATGGCCGCCTGGGCGATCGGCAACTCGGTGTCGTCGACCAACTCGGCGAGCGGTGCGATCCCGTCGCGGAATTTGCGCAGGCGGATCGCATCGATCGCCGCGAGTCGCACATCTTCCTCGTTGGTCTGGAGTGCCTCGATGACGGCGGGGGCGTGCGTCTCGTCGCCGAGGTGGCCGAGCATGCGCACGGTCGCCGCCCGGACCTCGGGGTCGGCGTGGCGCACGTGGGCGGCGAGGGCCGCACACGCCTTCTTGCTCCGCATCGCGACGAGGATCGACGTCGCGGCGCTGTAGTGCCGGTCGGCCTGCTTTGCGGCCGTCAGCAGCTTCGCCTCGGTGGCCTTGTCACCGCGGAGCGTCCCGGCGGCGCCGACGAGGACACGGGCCAGCTCCCGGCGGAGGCGCCCGTTCTTCGTCGCGAGCATCCGGTCGACGAGATCGGCACCCACCGTCCGGCCGTCGCTGAGCACGAAGCCCGCGTAGGTGGCGAGCTGCTCGCGGGCTTTCGCCGCGTCCCGGGCGGGACCGGTGAGCGCGTTGATGTTCAGCTCGATCTTGTCCGCGACCGCTTCGCTGGCGGCGCGGAGCTTGCGCTCGGCGAGCGCTTCGAGGCCTTCGATCGTCGTCTTCTTGTCGGGATTCTCGTCGTCCGGTGCCTGCGCCGGGGTCAGGGGCGCCGCGACGAGCAGCAGGAGGGCGATCCGGCGCGCGAGGCGGAATGCGCGTCCGTTTGCAAGTCCGTGGTTCTGCATGGGTTACGTGACCGTTTCTCCTCGGGCCTTCGCGTCTCTGCATGATAGGTGGCGTTCGGGCACCGGTCAACCGGAGGGTGTACTCGGCCTCAGGGCGGAAAAAATCCGAGTTTCCCTCAAGATCTTGTAGCCGGATGCCGGCCCCCGACGAAGAACCCGCGAGTCACCCGGTGACAGGCCTAGACGCGAGGGGAGTCGCGAGAAGGCGAACCGGGAGCACAGGAGAGAGATATCATGCGCAACACGATGATCCTCGCGGCGGTCCTCATCGGTTTCCTCGGCCTCACCGGCGTCGCCGACGCCCAGTGCAAGGCCCCGAACATCAAGTTGACCGGCGCGACGACCATTTCGCCCGGCAAGCCGATGGTGCTGAACTACGGCACCCCGCAGTCCCTCGACGGCCAGTACATCCACTCGTTCCTCGGCCTGATGGGCGGAAGCACCCCCCTCGGCAACGGCTACTGCCTCGCGCTGCGCGGCTCGATCTACTACCTCGGCTGCTCGCCGGTGATCGGGCAGAAGTCGTCGTTCAAATATCAGATCCCGGGCGAGGCGAGCCTGATCGGCGCGAAGATCTACTTCGCCGGCTTCTGCGCGAACGGCACGCTCGGCAAGCACGGCGCGTCGAACAACATCCGCACGACGATCTGGGAGGACTGGCCTCTCCCGTAGCGGACGGTCACCCGACGCGAACGATCTCAGGGCGCCCTCGAGGGCGCTCTCGCTACGTACCGGTCGTCGACGAAGCCGCCGCCGCCCGGACCGCCTCGACGAGATCCCCGATCGCGACGGGTTTCTCGAGCAGCGCGTCGATCGTGCGGGGACGCGCCGCGAGCGTGGACGCGTGGCCGGTGACGAGGATCACCGGGATCGCGTCGAGCCGTCGCTTCACCGCGTCGGCGAGCTCGAGGCCGCTCTTGCCGGGCATCTGCAGGTCGGTCACGACGACGCCGGGCAGGCGTTCCGCCTCGAGCGCCTCTTGTGCGGCTTCGGCGCTCTCGGCCTGGGTCACCGCGAAGCCCTCTTGCTCGAGTGCGCGTGCGAGGACGGCGCGGATCGTCGGGTCGTCGTCGACGAGCAGCACCGAGGGTGCGCTCGGTTTCGCATCACCGCGCGTGGACGTCGGCTCGACCGACGGCAGCACGATCGTCATCGTCGTGCCCCGGCCCTCGACGCTGTCGACGTCGATGCGGCCGCCGTGCTGTTGGATGATCAGCTCCGTCACGCTCATCCCGACGCCCATGCCTTCGCGGCCCTTCGTCGTGAAGAACGGATCGAAGATCCGGCGACGGACCTCCTCGCTCATCCCGACGCCGGTATCGATCACCGACGTGTGCACCTCGGTGCCGGTGCGCGTCGCCGCGACGACGATGTCGCCCCCGTCCGGCATCGCGTCCGCGGCGTTGTAGATCAGGTTGACGAAGACCTCGCGCAGTTGTGCCGCATCGCCGCGCACGAACGTGCCGGCCGCGATTCGGTTGTCGACGGCACGCTCGAGCTTGCTGCGCCTCGACTCGTCCTGCCAGCGCGGCCGGACGAGCATGACGACCTCGTCGATCAATGCGCGCAGGTCGACCGCGCTGACGTCGCCCAACTCGCTGCGTCCTTGCGCGAAGTTGCTGAAGCGCCGAATCACGGCGCTGCATTCGAGGGTCAGTCGTTCGACCGTCTTGATGTCGTCCGTCGCGTGCCGGTTCCGATCGTCGGTCAGCATCAACTGCGCGGTGCCGAGCAGCGGCGTGAGCAGGTTCTTCAGGTTGTGCAGCACGCCCGACGCGACCTCGCCCATCACGCGCAGCTTCTCTTGCCGAATCAGGCGGTCCTGCGCTTCGCGCAAGTCGTCGAGCGACCGGTTCAGGTCGTGGAAGAGCTTCGCGTTTGCGAGCGCGACCGCGGCCTGGTGAGCGAAGATCTCGAGCAGCTCGAGGTCGTCGTCGTGGAACCGGTCGCTCTGCGATCGGTTCTCGACGTAGAGGACACCGCCCGCCTCGTCGCCCGAGCCGAGCGGGGTGCACATGATGCTCCGCAGGTCGAGACGGAGCACGCTCTGGGAGTGCTCGAGGATGTCGTCGCCGGCCGCGTCGCGAAGCACGATCGGCTCGCCGTCGTCGAGGACCCGCCGCACGACGCTGCGACTGATCTCCGCCTCCGGCGACGGCAGGTCGTGCTTGTCGTGGGTGCGCGCCGCTGCGACGTGCAGGTCGTTGCCGCCCTCGGCGTCCCGCAGGATCACGAAGCCCCGCTCGGCGCCGGTCAACTCCATGACGCTGTCGAGCATCAGGGCGAACAGGCCGTCGGTCTCGTACGTCGAACTCATCTGCTCCGCGATGCGGAGCACGCGCTTGAGTCCGGCGTTTTGCTTGTCGAATCGCGTCTTGGTGAAGTCGAGGGTTCGCTCGACGTCGAACAGGTCCGACTTGAGCGCGCGCAGTGCTCCGGCTTCGCGAACCGTCGGGTCGGGCGAACGGAGGTAGGTCCGCGTGCGCAGCGCAGCGGCGCCGGCCTCGAGCGCGCGCGTGCGCCGAGACCCGTAGAAGCGTTCGCAAAGCCGCGAGGAGTCGATCGTCGCGGCGATCCGCTCGATCCAGTCCGCGCCGCGAGCGAAGTGGGTCACCGCATCGGTGCGGTCGTCGGCGTGGTCCGCGAGCCGACCGAGCAGCGTCGTCGCATCGATTGCGAGCAGACGGGCGCCCAGCCCCTCCGCACGCGTCAAGACCGCGCGCACGGCAGTGGTCGTCGTTTCGGCGGGCGCATCGGTCGCGAGGTCGATCTCCGCAGCGAGCAGCGCGCAGCGGTCGGCCGACTCGAAGTCGTTCGGTTGCTCGTCGACGCGCGTGCGGCACTGCACGAGCGTTGCGCGTGCGGCGTCGAGTCGATCGGCGTCGATCTGCGCGCGGGCGAGTGCGAGCAGGCGCTCGACCTCCACGCCGCCCGTCGGCGGGTTGTCGGCGCTGCCGAGGGCGGTCAGCGTCTCGATGGCGTGCGCGCCACGCCCCTGCGTCGCGTCGACGCGTGCGAGCCCGATCGTCGCCCGGGTCGCCGGGATCGGGCGGTGCGCGTCGGTCGCGCGCCGACGGACACGCCGGTAGAATCGCGCGGCGCGTTCGGCGTCGCCGACCTCGAAGAGGACGTCGGCGAGGCCGAGCAGCGTGTCGTCCATGCGCCCCGGCGTTCGCAGCGCGCGGCGCAAGCGAACGCTGGTCAGGCGGTGGTCGAGCGACGACCCGATCTCGCCGCGGATCGCAGCGATCGCGCCGAGGTTGGCGTGGATCATCGCCTCGGTCTGCGCGTCGCCGAGGGCTTGCGCGAACTCGAGGCTCTGCTGGAACGCGTCGATCGCGCGGTCGAACTTCGCCTCGACGCAGTAGAGGCGGGCGAGGTTGTTCAACGACAGCGCCTGGCCACGACGGTCGCCGATCCGGGCCTGCAGCTCGATCGCGCGCCGGAACGAGTGTGCGGCCTCGCCGAGTTGCCCGCTGCGGCCGGCGAGCATCGCGAGGTTGTTCAGCGTCGACGCCATGCCGCGGAGGTCGCCGAGTTCCTCGCGGATCTCGAGGGCGCGCTCGTAGCGGGCCCGTGCATCGTCGAGCGCCGCCATGCGCAGCCCGATATTCCCCATCAGGTTGAGCAGCGTCGCGCTCGTCAGCGGATCGTCGCCGGCGTGGGTGAGCGCGCGCTCGGCGTGCCGCGACGCGTCCGCGAACTCGCCCCGGTTGAATCGGACGTCGGCGAGACGCGCGTGAATGTCCGACAACGCGGCGCGCCACGCGGGGTTCTCGACGTCGAGCGGGCCACGCCAGCCGAGCATGAAGCGGCTCAGCCGCAGTGCGGCCGTCGGTCGACCACGGTCGTTCGCGATCCGGGCGCGGCGGAGGATCAAGCCGAGGCGGTCGACGTCGGCGTCGTTCGCGAGGCGGCGGCGCGCCGCGCGCAGGCATCGCGCCGCCTCGCCGAGTTCGCCGAGGGCCGCGTGGGCATCGCCGAGTCGACGCAGGCGCGTGTCGTCGTCGTCGTGCGTGCGGTCGAGCAACGCGACCGCGTCCTTCGGGCGGCCGGTCGTCAGGTAGACGTCGGACAGGCGATTGGCGAGCCGCGTGCGATCCGCACGTGCGTCGTCGGGCGTCGCGTCGAACGCCGCCGCGTAGAGGTCGATCGCACGCGGCAGCGCGGCGATGCTCGCGGACCAATCGGCGGCCTCTTCGGCGAACGCGCGGCCGCGTCCGGCCGGATCGGCGACGAGGAAGTGCGTCGCGATCTCGGGGAGGTCGCCCGGGCGTCGCGCGTCGAGGAGCGCGTCGCCGGCGCGGGCGTGAAGCGCGGCACGGTCGTCCTCGGCGAGATCCCGCGTGGCGACGGTCCGCGTCGCGCGGTCGCTGACGCCGTGGCGATTCGACGCCGCGTCGCGCATCACGAGGCGGTCGCGCCGCAGCGCGAGGAGCGCCGATTGGACGCGCGCGAGCGGGAGATCCGCCGTCCGGGCGATCACCGGCGTCGGGGTCGGCTCGAGGAAGACGCTCGCTGCGGTCAGCACCCGGCGGTGCTCGTCGTCGAGGTCGTGGATTCGACGGCTCAACAGCCCGGCGAGCGTCGGGGGAATCGCCGCGCGTGTCTCTTCGTCGAGCACGAGTCGAACGCCGAGTTCGTCGGGCGGCGCGACGAAGCGATCGGCGATCGCGTCGAGCAGTTCGACGATGAACAGCGGGTTGCCGCGCGTGCGGCGGTGGGCCCACGCGGCGGCCTCGTCGTCGAGGTCGTTGTCGGCGAGCGTCGTGCGGATCAGCCGAGCGGTGTCGGCGGCGTCGAGCGGGGAGAGCGAGATCAGGCGCCCGTGGTGGCGTTGCAACTCCGACGCGATCGGCCCGATGCGGTCGGCGGCGTCGGTCGTGGACGCCGCGACGATCGTGATCGCGGGACGCGGGGAGGCGAGTGCGATCGCCCGGGTGAGGTGCGCGAGGTAGTCGATGCTCGCGGTGTCGGCGCGGTGCACGTCGTCGATCAGCAACACGAGGCGGCGGCGGCTCGCGCGTCGGACGAGCGCGCGCGTCACCCGCTCGTGTCGGCGAAGCGCGTCCCCGGGCTCGGCGGAGCCGGGCTCGATCAGCATCGCGGCGAGCGGGGGCTCGTCGGGATCGAGGCGATCGATCTGCACGAGCAGGTCGCGGACGAGTGCGTACGGGGGCGCGAGTTCCGCGTAGCCGGCGGTGCGGACGACCTGCGCCGTGGACGGCGCCCGGTGGGCGGCCGCGTCGAGCAGCTTCGTCTTGCCGGAGCCGGGTGCCCCGAACAGCAGGCCGACCGGCGGGTCGTCGTCTGCGTCGGCGTTGCCGGCCGCGTCACCGAGCCGGTCGAAGAGTGCGACGATCGCGGCCAACTCGGCGTCGCGTGCGATCAGCGGGGTGCTGCGTACGTAGGCGCGCTTGGTCTCCGCGGTCTCGAGTTCGAGCGACGGGTCGACCGCCTGCAGGGCGACCAGCGCCGCGCGCGCGTCGGCGGGGCGCTCCTCGATCGGCGCGAGCAGCGCGTGGACCCACGCGGCCAACGCGTCGTCGATGCCGGCGCCCGTGAGCGGCTCGAGGGCGTCGTAGTCGATGACCCCGCCCTCGGTGACGTGGAACGGCGGGTGGCCGGCGAGCGCGTGGTAGACGACGGCGCCGAGCGCGAAGACGTCGCTTGCCGCCGCGGCGAGTTCGCCGTCGCGCGCCTCGGGGGCGATGTAGGGCGGCGTGCCGCCGGTCGCGGCATCGGCCCCGACGCGGCGCACGAGCCCGAAGTCGATCAGGCGCACGACGTCGTCGTCGGCCACGCGGAGGTTCTCGGGCGACAGGTCGCCGTGGACGAGGCCGCGCGCGTGCAGGAACGCGAGGCCGCGGAGGGCGTGCGCGATCCGCGGGATCCACCGCGTGCGGTCCCCGGCCGCCTCGATCAGCGGTGTGCCCGGCGCGAAGGTGTAGACCGCGAACGGCGCGTTCTGGGCGTCGCGGCCGGTGTGGATCAGGCCGGCGAGGTTCGGGTGGCGGAAGTCGGCGATGCGGCGGACGTGTGCGGCCCCGTCGGCGCGATCGGTGCGCGCGACCTTCACGACGACCCGCCGGTTCGCGTCGGCGCGGTCCCGCGCGAGGTACGCGGTCCCCTCGGCGCCCGTGCCGAGCGTCTGCGTGACTTCGAACCGGTTGGCGATAAGATTCATTCGGGCGTCGTGTCCGCTGGTGCGGCGGCACCGGGGGCGAAGACTCGCCGCCGACGCCCCCCGCTGCATCCTCCCTATCGTCCGTGGCGTCCGCCGCCCTTGATCGCGGGCGCCTCGTGCTGCAAGTGCTTTGGTGGCCGTGCGTTGAGAGACTTCCCGACCCGGGATGACGCCTACGACGTCGTCGTGATCGGCGGTGGCCACGCCGGCGTGGAGGCCGCGCTCGCGGCCGCGCGGCTCGGCGCCCGGACCCTGTTGACGTCCCTCAGCCTGAACACGATCGCGAAGATGCCGTGCAACCCGGCGATCGGCGGCCTCGCGAAGGGGCAGCTCGTCCGGGAGATCGACGCACTCGGCGGCGAGATGGCGCGCGCGATCGACGCGACCGGGATCCAGTTTCGGATGCTGAACCGCGCGAAGGGGCAGGCGGTGTGGGCGCCACGCGCGCAGGCTGACAAGGAGGCCTACAGCCTGCACCTCCGCAACGTCTGCCTGCGCGAGCCCGGCCTGTCGGTGATCGAGGACGCGATCGACGGGCTTCGCGTCGAGGACGGGCGCGTGACGGCCGTCCGCGCGAAGGGCGACGTCTGGTATCCGACGCGGACCGCGATCGTCACGACCGGGACGTTTCTGAACGGCCTCATCCACGTCGGGTCGACGTCGTATGCCGGCGGGCGTGGGGGGGAGGGGCCGAGCCTCGGGTTGAGCGACGTGATCGCCGCGAACGGGCTTCGCCTCGGGCGGCTGAAGACCGGCACACCACCGCGTCTCGCCAAGCGGTCGATCGACTTCGATCGCCTGGAGGTGCAGCACGGCGACGAGGTGCCCCAGCCGTTCAGCTTCGCGACCGAGCGGCTCGACGTCGAGCAGATCCCGTGCTGGCTGACGCGCACGAACGACGAGACGATGCGGATCGTGCACGAGAGCCTGCCGCGATCGGCGCTGTTCGGGGGCACGGTGTCCGCGACCGGTCCGCGCTACTGCCCGAGCATCGAGCTGAAGGCGGTGCGGTTCGCGGGGCGCACGAACCACCAGGTGTTCCTCGAACTCGAGGGGCGCGACGCCGAGGAGCTCTACGTCAACGGACTCAGCACGTCGATGCCGCGCGACGACCAGGTCGCGATGATCCGGAGCATCGTCGGACTCGAGCGCGCCGAGATCATCCGGTTCGGTTACGCGGTCGAATACGACTACCTGAACCCGCATCAACTGCACGCGACGCTCGAGACCAAGGCGGTGCGCGGGCTCTACACCGCGGGGCAGGTCAACGGCACGTCGGGCTACGAGGAGGCCGCGAGCCAAGGGCTCGTCGCCGGCATCAACGCGGCGCTCGCCGCGCGCGGCGACGAGCCGTTCGTGCTCGGCCGCGACGAGGCGCTGATCGGTGTCTTGATCGACGATCTCGTCACTCGCGGCACCGACGAACCCTACCGGATGTTCACGTCGCGCGCGGAGCACCGGCTGCACTTGCGCCACGACAACGCCGACTTCCGCCTCGTGCACCACGCGGTGCGGCTCGGTCTCCGGCCCGCCGGGGATCTCGCGCGGGTCGATGCGCGGCGCGCGGCGATCGACGAGACGATGGCGTGGTTGCGCGCGACGCGAAGCCACGGCGATCCGCTCGCGAAGCGCCTCGCGCGCCCGGAGGTGACGCTCGAATCGGTCGTCGCCGACTACCCGGAACTCGGCCCGCGCCTCGAAGATCCGCGCGTCGCGGAACAGGTCGCGATCGAGGTGAAGTATGCGAGCTACATCGAGCGCGAGCGCGCGTCGGTCGAACGCATGCGCCGCTTCGAGTCGCTCGCGATCCCCGCCGCCTTCGACTTCACGTCGGTCACGCACCTGAGCAACGAAGGCCGCGAGATGCTGACCGCCGCCCGCCCCGCGAGCGTCGGCCAAGCCTCCCGCGTCCCCGGCGTCACGCCCGCCGACATCTCGATCCTCCTCGTCGCGCTACGCCGCTGAAGCTCGCTGCGGCGGGCGCGGACGGCCTCTGCCTCGGGCTCGGAACTCTCCTGGGGAGCCTCCCCTCCGCGCCCCTCACCGCCGACGCCGGCACTTGCGGGGTGCGGCCGACGCCGACGGCGAGGGACACTCCGGGGAGGTGGCGGCGCTTGCGTTGTGCGGGCAGAAGCTCGCTGCGGCGAATCTGTCCCATTCCGCGTCAAATCCGCGCCAGCGACCCGTCGCTGCAGCGATCTTGTCCCGTTTCGCGTCAGATTCGCGTCAGCGAGTTGCCGCGCGTTCGTTCACTGCGCTTGGCGGGCCGGTTCTGCACCGATTCACGCAATGCGTGCGCTTGGCACGGCGATTCTGCACCCGACGCGGGTCAACAGTGGCGTTTCACGCGTAGCACGGTGCAACATCGGGCCGCCACGCGCAGCGATGCTGCGTGTTGGGTGCAGAACCCGCGCGCCAAACGCGAACAACGCCGATCCCGAGACCGAGATGGCCGGTGCGCGCCTCAGCGACGGGCGAGCAGCAGGGCGGCGACGCCCGCGAGGGGGACGAAGTTGGTGGCGGCGCTCGTCCAGGGGAGTTCGCCGCGCAGCCATTCGACGACGTGGATCGCCGCCATGAGCGCGAAGAAGACGGCCAGGAAACCGAGGATCGGGCCGGCGCGGTCGAGGTGCCGCATCGCCCATGCGGCCATCACGCCGATCATGATCGCGGCGGCGCCGAGTTCCTGGACGAGGTGGCCGGGGAGCTTGGCCGCGATCGACGGAAACGCGCCGAACATCATCGCGAGCGCGACGAGTCCGAGTGCGATGCCGCCGATCGCGTAGAGCGCGAGTAGCGCGCGCTGTAGGGTCGGGCTCACGCGGTCACCGCGTGTAGACGATCTCCATGTTCTTGAACTCGGAGCCGTCGGGACCCGACGCGTAGGACTCGTAGCGATACTCGTTGTCGCTGACGATCGTCGTGATGCCGCGCATCGTCGCGGGCTCGCCGGTCGGGCTCGTGAAGTTGCACGTCATCGTGCGGACGTCGCCTTCGGCGCTGCCCTCGAAGTTCATCATGACCGTGCCCATCGAGTCCATCCAGATACCGACGTGCACGTTGCGGATGCGGTCGTAGCCGTCGATCGCCATGCCCGAGAAGGGGCCCCACGGGGTGTCGCCCTCGTAGGTGGATTGCAGGAAGCGATCGCCGAGCAGCATCACGCCCTTCATCGTGCCGTCGCTCGTCGCCGGCGGGGCGTCGGGTGCCATCCAGAACGTCGTGCTGGCCTTCCAGTCGCCGGCGAGCCGCTTGAGGAACTCGTGCTCCTCGGCCGGGGCCGCGACCTTCATCCACGCCTGCATCATCTCATCGTTCATCGCGATCTCCTCGATCCGTTTCCAGAGCCCGGGACGCGGAGCATACGGCGGCCGACGCGAGACCGCAAGCGTCGTCTGGCGTCAGACGCCGGAGAGCGCGGAGCGCACGATCGCTTCGAGCGGTGCGTCCTCGCCGACGTCCTTGAACGCCCGTTCGACGGCCTTCTTCGCCATCGCGGGCGCGAGGCCGAGGGTGCCGAGCGCGGCGATCGCCTCGTCGAACGCCGGTGGCGTCGGGCCGGGACCGACGACGTCGGTCGACGGCTCGAACTCCCATTTCTGCACCGGCTCGGCGAGTTCGACGAGCATCCGCTCCGCGGTCTTCTTGCCGACGCCCTTGATCGCGTTCAGGTAGGCGCGGTTCTCGTCGCGGATCGCCGCGAGGAACTCGTCGACCGGCGCCCGGCTGAGCACCCCCAACGCGACCGCCGGACCGATGCCGCTGACGGCGATCAACAGGCGAAACAACCGGCGCTCGGGTTCGGTCGCGAAGCCGACGAGGTCGAGCTTGTCCTCGCGGACGACGAGATGGGCGAGCAATGTCGCGTCGCCGGAGCGCGGTGTTCGCTCCGACGTGCTCAGCGGGACCGCGAATCGGTAGCCGATGCCGGCGATCTCGAGCACCAGCTCCGTCGGGCGGTGCCGGACGACGCGTCCGTGAAACGACTCGTACATCGCCACTCGCCTCCCCGAGCGCCCGCGCCGCGCGTCAGTTCTTGCGCAGCGTCATCCCGTATTCGGCCATCTTCTTCTTCAACTCGTCGAGGCTCGTCTGGCCGAAGTTCTTGATCGTCAGGAAGTCGGCCTCGGCCTTCTGCGTGAGGTCGCCGAGCGTGTTGACGTTGAGGAACGCGAGTGCGCGCTTGATGCGCATCGAGAACGCGATGTCGCCGATCGGCTTCGCGTAGAGCTCGGGGTCACCGTCCGGCGGCACCGGCACGCCCGGCCGCGGTGCGCCGAGGCCACCGACGCCCGTGCGCTGCGGACCGAACATGATCGAGATCGCCTTCTCGCGCGCGAGCCGCGCTTCCTCGTCGCGTCCGAGCGACATGCCGAGGTGGAGCCCCTTGCTCGCGAGGATGTCCTTGATCTCGGCGAGCGACGTCTCGCCGAAGTTCTTGTAGCTGAGCAGCTCCGGCTCGGTCTTCTGCACGAGGTCGCCGAGCGATTCGATCTGCATCTTCGCGAGGCAGTTGCGGCTGCGCACGCTCAGTTCGAAGTCGGTGATCGGCGTGCGCAGGATCTGCTGGAACTTGTCCTCGAGGCGCTCCTGCTCCTCGTCGTAATACATGTCCGTCGACGCTTCGGCGTCGCGCAGGTAGAGCTTTGCGCGCTCGTTGTACGGGTCGGCGCCGACGGCCCACTTGAAGCAGCCGATCGCCTTGTCGTACTGCTCGCGGTCCTCGTAGAGCACGCCGAGGTTGATCATCGCGTTGAACGACGTCGGCTTGAGCTCCTTGAAGCGCTCGTAGGTCTGGATCGCGCCCTCGTCGTCGCCCTCGATGTCGAGCACGTAGGCGAGGCGGAAGAGCGTCGGGCGATGCTCGGGCGACGACTCGAGGACCGCGCGGTAGGTCTCGATCGCCGCGTCGTGATCACCGGCGTGCTCGGCGATGAAGCCGCGCAGGTAGGCGGCGTCGTCGCTGCGGCCGGTGTCGGCCTCGAAGCGCGCGCGCGCCGCCTCGGCGTCGTCGACCTCGCCGGTGCGCGCGAGGCACTCGACCTCGGCGATCCGAAGCGCCGCGTCGCTGTCGTACTTCTTCAGCGACCGACGGATCAACGGCAACGCCGCGTCGGCGTCGGCCAACTCGGCCAACGCGAGGCCGCGCACGTAGGTGCCGGCATCGGTGTTCGCGACCGACTCGAGCAGCCGGAACGCTTGATGCGGTCGGCCGAGGACGAACGCGGCGATGCCGCACTTCGTCGCGTCGCGACCCTCGTCGTCGACGAGCTGGGCTTGAAGCTCGCGCGCGAGTTCGCGCCGCGCTTCGATCGGACGGAAGTGCTCGCTCTGCCACGCGGCGACCTGGTCGGGCGAGAACGGCGAGCTGGTCAGCGAATCGAGCAGGGCGGGCGCAGTGCTGGTCATGCGGACTCCGGAGGCAATGACGTCGGGTGCGTTCGGGGGGCGGCTGCCGTGGGGGCGGTCGGCGCGGACCGCGGACTCGGCGCGCCAAACCCCGAATGTGTAGAAAGGACCGTTCCGGGATTCAAGGGACGCGGTCGCCCCCGCCCCCGGGGGAATCGTGCTAACCTCGGTGGCCTCCAGGCCGTAACACCCCTTCGGACGGCCCCCGGACCCTGAGGAGACCCCCCGATGCGATTGACGACGATCGTGCTGCTCTTGGCGACCGCGCTCCCCTGCGCGGCACAAGCGACCCGGCAACCCGACCTCTCGGAGGTGCGGGACCGGATCCTGCGCCAATTCGACAAGCGGCTGAAGGCCGAGCTGGACCGTGTGGAGCGCCGACTCCGCCGCGACCTCGAGGCGACCCTCCGTCGCGAACTCCGCCGGCTCGAGAACGTCCGCCCGGCGCCGAAACCGGCACCGAAGCCGGCTCCGCAGCCTGCGACCGAACCCACCCGACCGCGCGGCCCGGGGTATCTCGGCGTCTCGATCGCGATGCTCAGCGACGAGGACCGCGATCTCGCGGGAATCGAAGCCGGTGGCCTGAAGGTCGGCAGCCTCGTCCCGCGCGGCCCCGCGGCGCGTGCCGGCCTCCGATCCGGTGACATCCTCGTGAAAATCGACGGCCAGGCGATCTCCGGCGCCGATACGCTGCGGCGCGTCCTCGCGCGCAAGGGCGCGGGGCAGACCGTGTCCCTGTTGATCTCCCGGCGGGGAGTTCAGCGGTTCGTCGACGTGAAGCTCGGGGCGCAGCCGTCTCGCCGGCGCAGCGCGAACGAGCGACCGCAGGCGGCCGAGGAGAAGCCCGAGGCCGAGGAATCGGTCGCGCCCGCGGCTCCGGCCCAAGCGAAACGGGCCGACGGCCCGCCGTGGATCGGCGTCGTGCTCGGGCCGGACCTCGCGGACCGCCAGCGACCCGACGGCGAGCCGATCGGGATCGCGGTCGAGAGCCTCGCGGCCGGCGGCCCGGCGCACAAGGCAGGGCTTCGGGAGAAGGACCTGATCCTGCGTCTCAACGGTGTCGACGTCGCGAACTTCGCCGACCTCAAGCGTGCGATCGGCGCGCTGCGGCCCGGACAGACGTCGGTGATCGAGGTGCGTCGTCGGGACACCGTGCTGCCCCTGAAGATCGTCATCGGGGCGAAGGGGCGCTGAGGCGGCCCGGGCGGCCGGAAAAAAGGCCATCACCGGGGGACGGCCGCCCGTAGAATGGCCGGGCCGGGCGCCAGGGCGACCGGCACCGTCGACCAGGACCACCTCCGACAGGATCCGACGCCGATGCCGTATATCGTGGCGTCTCGGGCCGGCCGACTCGCGCGAAGCGACGTCGACCGCGCCGAGGCCGCCGAGCAGCGGGCCCTCGACGCCACCCGCGTCGAGGCGACCCTCGCCGGGGACCCGGACGCGTTCCGGGGCCTCGTGCAGCACTACGAGGAGCGCGTGACCCGCGTCGCGCTCGGCGTGGTCGGCAACCCGGACGAGGCGCGCGACGTCGCGCAAGAGGCGTTCCTCCGCGCATACAAGTCGCTCGCGCGCTTTCAGGCCGGCCAGAGCTTCTACACGTGGCTCTACCGGATCGTCGTGAACCTCTCGATCGATGCGCTCCGCAAGCGCGCCGCCGATCGGCACGTCGCGCTCGAGGAGTTCGGCGACTCGATGGGCACCGAGAGCCCGCCCGACGCGCTGCTCGAGCAGCGCGACCTCCGTCGGCAGGTCCAGCGCGTACTGTCGTTGTTGCCGACGAAATATCGCGTCGTCCTCGTCTTGCGCGACATGGACGAGCTCGGTTGCTGGGACATCGCGAAGGTGGTCGGGTGCACGCACGCGACCGCGCGCTGGCGTCTGCACAAGGCCCGCAAGATGTTCCGCGATGCGTGGGAGCGGGACGTTCGGCGCGGGGACGCACCGGACGACGACGGAGGCGTGGCGCTCGCTACGGTGATGCAACGATGAAGTGCGCGAGTGTTCGAGATGCACTGCCGCTCTACGTCGGCGGTGATCTGCCGGCGCGCGTCCAGCGTCGCGTCGGTCTGCACGTCGAACGGTGCGGTGCCTGCCGCGCCGAGTTCGAGTCGTATTGCGAGGCGCGCCAGGAGCTGAGCGCGAGCGCGCGCCCGGTTCGCGGCGACGACACCGAGTCGCTCGCGGATGCCGTGACCCGTGAGTTGGTCGGCGTCGTCCCAGCGCCACGCCCGCGGGGGCGGCTCGTATTCGTCCGCACCGCGCGTGCGGCGGCCCTGGTCGCGGTCGCGGTCGGTGCCGGAGCGTTCTGGTGGGGCGGCGACGCGCCCCGAGAGGTCGTCGACGAGTCGGGCGGACGCACCGCGGCGATGCCGTCGGACCTCACGTTGCGCAAGCTCGACGAGATCCCGCCGATCGAATATCGAAACCCCGGTCGATTCGCCCAGCCGGCGACGCGGGTCGAGCGCGCCGAGCGCGACGACATCTGCATCATCGCCGGTCCGGGCATCGCGTTGCGAGTCGCCGTGCCCGATCGGGCGCCGCGCCTGCCGATGAATCCGCGCCCGCGCGTGCGCCCGCACGGGTATCGTCCCGCGAGCCAACCGGTCGACGCGGGAATCGTGACGCACTGACGTGAGAGCCGCGCGCACCGCAGCGCTGATTTGCATCGCCTGCACCGCCGCCCTCACTTCGTCCGCGCAGCCGGACGGCGAGGACGCGGCCGGGCTGTCCGGCCTCGCGGCACTCGATCGCGGGATGCGCCGGGTGGTCGCTCGAGTCGGTCCCAGCGTGCTGAACGTGATCGCCTTCTACCCGGGGCGGATCGGCAGCGACGGCAAGCGACGCGAGGCGAGGAGCTACAGCTCGACCGGCCTCGTGTTCGGCGACGGGCGGCACGTTCTCGCGCCGGCCGGACCGATCGCCCCCGACGCGAGAATCTACCTCGAAGGTGCGCATGACGACGGCCGCGCGCGGCAGTTCCGTGCGACGCTCGTCGGCCGCGACGACGCCCTCAATCTCGCGGTCCTCCGACTCGTCGTCGACACGCGGCTCGCCGCGGCGGCGGTAGGGGAGCCGAAGGCGCTCGCGCCCGGCGCATTCGTGATGTCCTTCAGCCGGCAGTACCGCCGGCCGATCTCGACGCGGTTCGGCCTCGTCACCGGCATCGATCACGAGATCGAGACCGGCGGCCGGACGATGCGCGGGATGATCAGTGCGTCGATTCCGATCGCCGAAGAGGAGGTCGGCGCAGCAGTGACCGATGCGCGAGGCCGCGTCGTCGGTGTCGTGCTCAGCGCGGAAGTCGCGAGCAAGGGGCGCGGCGCCGAGGACGGTGGCGAGGCGATTCCGTTCACGCTGCCGATCGACCGAGCCCTCGCCGCGGCGAACGTGATCGTCGCGGGCGGCGACCCGGCCGCGCAGCGCGTCGGGCGCTTTCTCGGCGTGCGCGGCGACTACTTGAGCCGGGCAAACCCGCTCTCGTCACAGCTCGGTCTACCGGTCGGCGTCGGCTTCGTCGTCGATCAGGTGTTCGACCGCGAGGCTGCGGACCGCGCCGGCGTGAAGGTGCACGACGTGATCGTGTCGCTGGGCGGGTTCCCGATCGAGGGCAGTCAGTACGCGCTCGCGCTCGCGATCGACAAGGTGCCGGCCGGGAAGCCGGCGGCGCTCGTCGTGCTTCGCGAGGGCAAGCAGCGCTCGCTCGAGGTGCGCTTCGGTCCGAAAGCCCGCCCTGCGAAGGTCGTCCCGACGAAGGGGCGCCCCGCGAAGAAGTAGCGGGCGGCGCTACGCGCTCTCTTTGCGTTTGCGCAACGGGCGCGGCTTTTCGGTGCCCCCGTCCTTGGCGGCGTCCTTGTCGCCCGCCTTGCCCTTGTCGGCGTTCTTGCCCTTGCCGTCTTTCGCGGGCGCGGCCGGAAGTCCCTCTTCGCCGCGCACGACGGCGGGCGTGATCGTGACGGCCTTGATGTCCTTGCGCTCCGGCAGCTCGTAGAGGACCTCGACCATGAAGTCCTCGATCACGGTGCGGAGCGCGCGCGCGCCGGTCTCCTTCGCGAGCGCGCGACGAGCGATCTCGTGCAGCGCGTCGTCGGTGAACGTGAGCGCGGTGTCTTCCATCTCGAAGAAGCGCTGATACTGGCGCACCAGCGCGTTCTTCGGCTCCTGCAGGATGCGCACGAGTGCGGCCTCGTCGAGCGGCTCCAGCGCGCAGATCACCGGCAAGCGGCCGATGAACTCGGGGATCATCCCGAACTCGAGCAGGTCGTCCGGCTCGACCTTGGCGAGCAACTCGCCCGCGTCCTCGATCACGACCTGCGCGTCGTCGTCCGCGACCGGCTTCGTGTAGCCGATGACGTTGCGGCCGAGCCGCTTGCGGATGATCTCGTCGATCCCGGCGAACGCGCCGCCGCACAGGAACAGGATGTTCGACGTGTCGATCTGCAGATACTGCTGCTCCGGGTGCTTGCGGCCACCCTGCGGGGGAACGTTCGCGACCGTGCCCTCGAGCATCTTCAGCAGTGCCTGCTGCACACCCTCGCCGCTGACGTCGCGCGTGATCGACACGTTGCGCGTCGTCTTGCCGATCTTGTCGATCTCGTCGATGAAGATGATGCCCTGCTCGGCGCGGCTGATGTCGCCGTCGGCGGCCTGGATCAGCTTGAGCAGCAGGTTCTCGACGTCTTCGCCGACGTAGCCGGCCTCGGTGAGCGTCGTCGCGTCACCGATCGCGAACGGGACGTCGAGGATGCGGGCGAGTGTCCGGGCGAGCAGCGTCTTGCCGCAGCCGGTCGGACCGATCAGCAGGCAGTTCGACTTCTCGAGTTCGACGTCGGAGTCGGTCTTGCCGACCCGCGCGTCGGCGGCGTGAATCAACCGCTTGTAGTGGTTGTAGACCGCGACCGAGAGCGACTTCTTCACGCGATCCTGCCCGACGACGTACTCGTCGAGACGCTGCTTCATCTCCGACGGTGCGGGCAGGTTCTCGCGCTTGAACGGCGCCCCCTGCTTGCGCCCGGCCCCGGCGCCTCGAGGCGTCTTCAGCTCCTCGGCGAGGATGCTGTTGCACAGCTCGATGCACTCGTTGCAGATGTAGATGTTCGGGGGCCCGGCGATCAGGCACTCGACCATCGGCCGCGCTTTTTCGCAGAAGCTGCAGCGCTCGGTCGTGGACTTGCTTCGGCTCATCGTCTTTCGGTCGGAGTCGAGTCGGTGTCGGTCGGTCGAGTTGTCGGGAACGCCGAGCGCGGCTGCGTGCTACGCGTTCTGATCCTTCAAGCTCTCGACGACCTCGTCGACCAGTCCGAGCTCCTTCGCCTCGGTTGCACTCATGAAGAAATCGCGATCCGTGTACTTCTCCACCTTCTCGATCGGGATACCCGTGTGCTTCGAGAGGATGTCGTTCAGGATCTTCTTCATGCGCAGGATTTCCTCGGCCTGGATCGAAATGTCCAGCGCCGTTCCCTGCGCGCCGCCCCACGGTTGGTGAACCATGATCCGCGAGTGCGGCAGCGCGTAACGCTTGCCTTTCGTGCCTGCCGCGAGCAGCAGTGCCGCCATGCTCGACGCCTGCCCGATGCAGTACGTCGCGACCGGCGGGTGCACGAATTGAATTGTATCATAGATCGCGAGACCCGCCGTAACCGAGCCGCCCGGCGAGTTGATGTAGATGTTGATGTCCTGGTTCTTGTGTTCCTTCTGCAGGAACAGGAGCTGCGCGATCACGACGTTCGCGAAGTCGTCGCGAATCGAGTAGGGGCCGATGAAGACGATGCGGTCTTCGAGCAGTCGGCTGTACAGATCGTAGACGCGTTCGCCACGACCGGTGCGTTCGATCACGTGGGGGATCGCGTCACCGCGGAATCCGGAACCGATCGCGGTGTGCTCGAATTCCGCCGCCTCGCGGACCAAGTCGAGATGACGTTCGTTCATCGCTCAAAGCCTCCCCAGCTCGTGGCGTCTCGGCGCAGCGCGCCGTATCTCTGCGAGTGTCCTTAGAATCGGCCGTCGGCGACGAGCCGCTTGAACGGACTCGCGGGACACCCGGAGAATGATAGCGTCCGAAGCGCCGACCGTCCCGGTCAGCTCTTCGCGTTCTCGCGGAGCACGGCCCGCGTCTTCGCCTCTCGGAGGTGGAATCGGACCTCGCCGATCAGGTTCTGCGCCTCGTACTGCTCGCGGACCTGGTCGCCGGTCTGGCCGTGACGGGCGCCGAGCGCTTCGAGGTGGCGCGACAGCTCGTCCTCGGTCACGAAAATCTTCTCCTTCTTCGCGATCTCGTCGAGGAGCAGGCTCACCTTGATGCTGCGGGTGACGTCCTCCTCCTGGGCCTTCGCGATCTCGCCGATCGCCTCGTCGATCTCCTCGCCCGATTTGCCCTGCGACTCGAGGTCCACGCGGGCCCGGGCGACGAGGCGGTCGACCTGGCGCTTGAGCAGTCCCGGCGGCACCGAGAACGGGGCCTTCTCGATCAGCGAATCGAGGACCTGCTCTTCGATCGCACGGTGCGCGTCGGAGTCCTTGTGCGCCCGGATCGCGTCGGTGACGCGGGTCCGGAGCTCGGCGATGTCGTCGAAGTCGAGCTGCTCGGCGAACTCGTCGTCGAGCGCGGGGAGCACGATCTGCTTCGCCTCGGCGATCTTGATGATCATCGTCGCGGCCTTGCCGCGGAACTGGGCGTCCGGGAAGTAGGACGGCACCTCGACGTCGACCCGCGCCGTGCCGCCGATCCCGGCCTCGACGGCCTTCTCCCGGAGGCCGTCGACGACGATGCCCGCCGCCGACGACGTCTTCGGGCCGATCATCTGCGGCTCGTCCTTCACCGCGGTCTCGCCGCCGACCATCACCGACACGGTCGCTTCGAGCACGTGGTCGTCGCCGATCGCGTCCGGCTCGCACGGCTCGAGCGTCGCGTGCTGCCGCCGGATGCGCTCGATCTCCGCATCGACCTCCTCGTCGGTCACCTCGACCGCCGGGGCGTCGACCTTGACGCCCTTGTACTCGGGCAGGTCGAACGTCGGGCGGACCTCGACGAACGCTTCGAACGCCATGTCGGCGCTGCGCTCGACGAGGATCTTGTCGAGTTCGAGCTCCGGCTCGGAGATCGGATCGAGCTTGTGCTCCTTCAGCGCCTCCTCGAGCGACTCCTCGACGAGGTTGATCTTCACCTGCTGGGCGACCTCGCTGCCGAACTTCTTCTCGAGGAAGCTCATCGGCACCTTGCCCGGCCGGAACCCCTTGAGGTTCACCGCGCTCTTGAGGTCCTTGTAGTGGCGGTCGAAGGTCTCGCGAACGCGCTCGGAGGGCACGGTGATCTGCACGCGATTGCGGCAGGGGGAGACTTCTTCGATCTTGACGTCCATGAGCGTGTTCCCTGCTTGGGCGCGGCCGACGCCGGAGGGAACTCCCCCCGGTCGAACGGCGAGGGCGATGCCTACGTGCCCGATCCACTCACGGGAATCGGGTACAAAAAAGTGGAGCGGGTGATGAGAGTCGAACTCACGACACCGACGATGGCAACGTCGTGCTCTACCACTGAGCTACACCCGCCCCGAAGAGCGACGACCCGCGAGCGGGCCGTTCAGCACCGGGTCGCGGGGAGGTCCCCGACGGCCCGATCTGCTCTGTAGCAATCCTTGGTGACACCGCGGCGGATGGAAATCAACCGATTTCGATCCCGACCGCCGACAACCCGCCTCGCGACGGTCGCCGCGGCCATCTCCCGGAGAAGCCGCGCGGGACCGATCCGCAGTTCCCCGGATCGGCAAAGCGGTTACGGCGTCGCTCCGCCGGCGGCCGGCCACCGCGGCAAGACGAGCGGTGCCGGATGCCGATAGGAGGAGGCAGGCCGTGGACCGCCGCGTCGACGGCGCTGGAACGAATGCAGACGCTGACCCTTGGGTGGGGGGAACCGCTGTGGAACCGCAATTCGTCTTCTTCCCGTGGAAGCGCCCGGACGGCGACGTCGACGTCGCCGATCTCGAGCACATGATCCACTACGGTGTCGAGGAGCTCCTCGACCTCGGCGAGCGGGGGCTCTACTTCGACCCCGTGCTGCACGCCAAGGAGATCCGCGGGCCCCGCGGTCGCGTGCCGGCACCGGACGTCGATGCGATCCGCTTCCACGTGACCGGCTCGATGACGCTCGACGAGGGCGGCGATGCCGTCCGGCTGCGCGTCAGCATTCGCGACACGCAGGGCGAGGTCAGCGCGAGCCCGCGTCGGATCACGATCCGCCGCGACGAGGGCGACGAAGGCCCGTTCCCGCTCGACAAGATCCACTCGGTGCACCGTCGGCTCTACGAGTGGTTCACCGAGATCGCCGAACTCGAACAGCCGGAGCCGCGCTCCTACCACGCATACCGACTCGAAACGCCGGTCACGCCGAGCCTCGACAGCTTCCGCGAACTGGTTCGCGGCCTGCGTCGCGCCGGCGAGATCGACGAGAAGATTCCGCACTACCGGCGCGCCGTCGAGATCGACCCGTGCCTCGGTCGCGGTCATCGCAACTTGGGCTACCTGCTGCGGGCGCGCGGCGACCTCGAAGACGCGATCGAGTGCTACGAGCGCGCCGCGTCGACGATGATCGACCGGTGCGGCCTCGGCGAGGTCTACTTCGAGATGGGCCTCAGCTACGCGGGCCTGCAGACCTACCGCGACGCGATTCGCTGCTGGCGCCGCAGCCTCGAGTTCAGCCCCGAGCGCCGCGAAGCGCTCTACAACATCGGGCTCGCCTACGAGGAGATGGGCAAGGCCGAGGACGCGCTCGACTACTACGCTCGTGCGCGCGACGCCGATCCGTCCTACCTGTCGGCGCTCGAAGGCCTCTTCCGCCTCTACATCCAGGAGAGCCAATACCTCAAGGCCGTCGAGGTGCTCAAGGACTGGATCAGCATCACGCCGCACGACGCCGGCCTGCACCGCATCATCGGCCATTGCTACCGCAAAGAGGGCATGAACGACGAGGCGCTGCACCACCTCAAGAAGGCCGTCGAACTCGACCCCGAAGGCGAGATCGGCCGCGAGGCGCGCCGCGACATCCTCGACCTGTAGTCGTCAGCGCCGTCGGCGGCCGATCGCCAGCGCGACGACCCAGCCGACGAGACCGAACGCGCCGAGCCAGGCGCCGAGTCGGAACGAGGTCGGCGCGTACGTCATCTCGATGCGGTGGCGACCGGCCTCGGGGATGCGGACGCCGCGGAACAGGTAGTCCGCGCGGACGATCGACGCATGCTCGCCGTCCAACGTCGCTCGCCAGCCGGGATCGAACTGGTCGGTCAGGACGACGACGCCGGGCGCTCCGCATTCCACGTCGATCACGACCCGCGACGGCGCGTAGTCGACGATGCGGCACGTGGCGCTGGATGCGGCGCCGGTCGGCTCGGGGAGCGGCAGCGGCGACTCGAGCACCGCGGTCGTGTGGGGGGCGAGGGTCGGGTCGAGCATCGCCGGGATGACGCCCGACTCGTTCGGGACGACCCGGACCCGGTCGACGAACCGTGCGCGCGGCAGTCGGTGCGGGTTCTCGAAGACGCTCGCGATCGGGCCGGTGAACACGCGTCGCAGCAGCGTGCCGTCGCCGTCCTTCGCCGGCAGCGACGCGACTTCGGTCTCGCGCCAGTTGCCCTTCTCGACGACGAAGTAGCGAACCCCCATCCAGTCCATCAGTCGCGAGTTCGCGTACATGTGCGCCGTGAGGAAGAGCGGCTGATTGCCGGCGAATCCGAGCGCGGTGTCCGGCGACCCGTCGCGGATCGTCGCGAGGAAGCGCTCGTACCGCACGAGCGTCAGCGCTTCGTAGTCGTGGCACGTCGCGTAGCCGTCGATCAATCCGGCCTTCGCCGGCAGGTAGGTGCGCACCTTGCCGCCGTAGCGCTGCAGGTAGACGCGGTCGAGCCCGGCGTTTTCGCGCAGGAACGCGCGCTCCTCCTCGAGTTCGGAAAACGGCGCCGGATCGGCCGACGGGTGGAGCACCCAGTTCGTGTGCCGGTGAAACGCGTCGGCGGCGATCGCGGTCACGAGTGCGATCGCACCGGCGGTCGCGACCGCGCGGCGCTCCGCACGCACGGCGGCCGCGAGCGCGACGGTCGCGGCGCCGACCCCGGCGACGATCGGCCACAGACCGGGCGGTGCTTGGACGCTCGCAGCGAGCGCCGACAACGCCAGTGCGACTGCCGCGAGCGAGCCGAGCCCGGCGACGCGACGGGTGGACCGCCGCCGCAGCCCGTCGGCCGCGAGGCCGCACGCGAGCGCGATCGCGATCGCCGCGATCGCGAGGAATCGCCGCGGGAAGCGAAACCAATCGAGCGTCGGGACGAGGGCGTGCGCGGTCGGAAACAGCTTGCCCGCACTGCCGAACGCGAGCCCGATCGCGATCGCCGCGGTGCCGAGCAGCGCGAACGCGAGCACGCGTCGGCGCGAGAGCGACGGCGCCGCGAGCGCGAGCAACAGCACGACGAGGCCCACATACGGGAAGCCGCGGAAGTAGTAGTGCGCGGGTGCCTCCGCGCTCGCGTCCGGCCCCGGGATCCCGCGGCGCGGATCGAGCACGCTCGCCGCCCACGCGTTCGGGGTGAGCGGGCCGGCCGGGTGGACCTGATCGAGCGCGAGCCGGGCGGGGGGCCGGATGCTCCGTGCGGCGACGTCGCGCGCCGGCAGCACGACGACGGCCGACGTCGCGACGGCGAGCGCGCCCGCGACGATCGCTTGTGGCACACGGCCACGCAACGTGCCGGCGACGCCGGCACGCCGGATCGCCCGGAACGCGAGCCACGGTGTGAGCGCGTAGAGCAGAAAGAACGTGCCCTGCGCGTAGCCGGCGAGGAATTGCACGCCGACCGCGACGCCGAACGTCGCCGCGCGGCCGAGGCCGCCCTTGCGCGCCCATCGGTCGCCGATCGCGGCGACCAGCGGGGCGGTCGCGACGGCGTTGAACAGCGACGGGTGCCACAGCGACATCACGAGGAAGCCGGAGAACGCGTAGCCGACGCCCGCGACCGCCGCGCCGAACCGACCGATCCGCATGCCGCGCGCGAGTCGCGTCGTGCCCCAGATCGCGAGCAGGAAGTGCAGCAAGCACGTGATCGACAGGCCGACGCCGACCGACGTGAACAGGAACGCCGCGTTCAACGGGTAGAAGATCCCGAAGAGGTGCGAGCCCATCGCCGGGTAGCCGACCGCCCGGTCGGGGTCCCACAGCGGCACGCGGCCGTGTGCCAGTTCGTCGAAGTAGCGGTCGAGCGACGGGTAGTAGAGCTGGTAGATGTCGTAGTGCACGAAGTTGACCGGTGCGCGCGCGGTCGGTTCGTCCGGGACGAGTCGCGTCGTCGCGAAGAACCCGAACCAGAACACGACCGGCAAGCCGATGCCGATCGCGACGCGGATCGCCGGCCTCACCGCGGCCGCCTCGTCACGAGGCACGGCGTCGAGATCGCGAAGACGTCGCCGGTCGCGTCGCCCGCCGGTCCCGGAAGTGCCTCGATCCACAGCGTCGCAGGGCCCGGCGCGAGCGGCAGCCGGATCTCGCGGTCGAGCAACCGCACCTGCGCGTCGCGCGGGCCGACGTGTTCGTCGAACACGGTGACCGGCGCGTCGGCGCCTTGCTGCACGCGAACCCGGAACGTGACGCCGTCGGATCCCGCCGGCCACGCGTCCGGATGTACGATCGCGCTCAAGCGCAGGTGGGTGTCGGGCGCGGCGTCGATCGCGAAGCGGCCGTGTGCGGGCGTCGAGAAGCCGAACAGCAGGTCGTGCTCCTCGTCGTCGATCGCGAGCCGCGGCACGGACAGGGTCCGCGTGGCCGTGTCGAGGCCGGCCGTTTCGACGCGATCGTCGCGGGCGACGCGAGCGAACAGGTCGTCGGCGACCGTGAACGTCGTGCACCGCAGACGACCGTCGTCGTCGCGCTCGATGAACAGCGTCTCGCGGTCGGGGAAATGGCGCGCGAGTCCGACCGCGTGGCGGTCGCGTGCGAAGATCGGTCGACCCGGCCCGAGCCGCGGATCGGTCGCACCGAAGCCGTAGCACTCGAACGTCCGCGCGTCGCAGATCACGAGCGCGTCGCCGACGCGTTGCTCGCGGACGAACGCGGCGATCGCGGTCGGCGTGTCGTGGTGCAGGCGCCGGTTGAACCACGCCGCGCCGATGAGGTCCGGCAACGCGGTGAGCGCCAGCAGCGCGAGCAGCGCCGGTGGGGCGCTGAGCCGCGGTCGGGCGGGCACCCGCCCGATGCGTACGAGCGCGCGGGCGACGAGCACGCACAGGAACGGCATCGTCGCGAAGACGAGCCGCGGCCCGAGCACCATGTCGGTGAACGGGTAGAAGAAGAACGCGATGCACGGCGTCGCGGCGAGCAGCGCGAGCGGGACGTCGAACGGGTGGCGGCGGCGAGCGAGCAACGCCCACGGTGCGAGCGCCAGCGCCGGGACGAGCGTGCCGAGCGCGAATGCGTTCAGGCCACCGAGGTGGTAGCCGGTCTGCTCGATCGCGCTGCGCCACGTGTAGTCGCGAACGAGCGCGTTCATCGTCCGCTCGCCGAAGCCGAGCGCGTGGAGCGGCCCCTGCGTGACGTTGTAGCCGAAGACGAGCGGATGGCCGTTCGTCGCGTCGTTGTAGGCGAGCAGGAGGCCGACGGGTATCGCGGCGACCGCGACGGCGGTGGCGATCGCCGCGATCCGGATCCGGCGTCGACTGGTCGCGCACGCGAGCGTCACGACCGCGGCGGTGACCGAGAGCGCGAGGGCCGGGTAGGGGCGGGTCCACAACGCGTGGCCGAACCCGGCCCCGACCGCGATCCCGGCGAGCGGACCGGCGCCGCGCCACACGCGGACGAGCCCCCACGTGCCGAGCGCGAGCGCGGTCGCGCACGTCGTGTGCGACATGTGGCTGCCGGCCATCAGGTGGCCGTACGGCGCGGCGAGCGCCAGCACGCCGGCGATGCGGCCGGTGCGCGCCCCCCAGCCGCTCGTGCCGATCCGCCACACGAGTAGCGGGAGCAGCGCGCCGAGCAGGGGTCCGACGAGCCACGTCGCGCCCCACGCGACGCCGAGCGCGAGCGTCAGCGGGTGGCCGGGCGGGTAGTGCGAATACCAGCGGCCGTCGCGCACGATCATGTAGAGGAACTCGAACGCGCGCGGCACCGGCGGCGCCGGCGCGGTCAGCGTGCCGCCGGCGAACGTCCGCGCCTGAAAGACCTGGTCGATCGTGTCGATGATCGACGGGCGGAGCCCGAACACCCACCACGCGACGAACACGTTGATCGCGAGCGACACCGTGAACAGTGCGGCGCCGAACCGCACCGGCCCGATCGCGCACAGGCGGCGGCCGATCGGGGCGTCGCGACGGCGCGGCGCGAGCGCGCCGAAGACGAGCCACGCGCCGACGAGGCGAAGCGCGCAGGTGGCGGTCAGCGCGGCGCCGTCGGTGGACAGCGGCGCGAAGACCCACGCGAGACCGGCGGCCACCGCGAGCGCGGCCGGGCCGACGAGGCGCCGTCGGACGAACCACGCGAAGACCGCGACGACGCACGCCACCGGGAGTGCGACCGAGAGCCGATCGGTGCCCGCTGGTCCGAGTCGCTCGGAGGCCCATTCCCGGAGTCCCAGATCGACAATCGCGTACGGGAGCCAGCCGGCGGCGATCGCGATGCCGAGCCCGGCGGCGGCGCGGATCGCGCGCTGGCCACCGGCCGGTCGCATCCCGTTCAAGTCGTTGTCAGTCATGGAGTAATGATTGCTTGTACCAGTCGTCCCGCATCCGGACAACCCCGCCCCGCGGTGGCGCGAAAAAAACTCGGATTCAGGTAACAATCCCCCCGCCAGCCCTCACTACCCGGGTGCTGGCAGGAGAGAGCCGGCACCAAACCAGAACAACCAAGAGATTCTCCTTTCTACCTCTTCCTTCGTAGGGGGCCTCGGCCGGGCATGCGGACGAGGCCCGCTTTATGTACGCCTGCATTGGCGCTACCCTGGTGACCATGAGCCGACGCGCCGTCTACGCCGGGACCTTCGACCCGGTGACCTCCGGACACCTCGATCTGATCCGCCGGGCTGTCGGTCTGTTCGACCACATCACCGTGCTGGTCGCCGAGAACGCCGAGAAGCACCCGTGGTTCTCCGCCGAAGAGCGCGCGTCGTTGATCGCCGCCGAGGTCGCCGATTGCGACACCGTCTCGGTCGACCGCTTCGGCGGCCTGATCGTCGACTACATGAAGGCGCACGGGATCGGCTTCATGATCCGCGGGGTGCGGACCGTCTCGGACTTCGAGTACGAGTATCAGATGGCGATGACGAACCGGTCGCTGCTGCCCGAAGCGGACACGGTCTTCATGATGCCGAGCCTCTGCTACTCCTACCTGAGCTCGCGGCTGATCAAGGCCGTCGCGAAGAACGACGGCGACATCTCGAACTACGTGCCGCCGGCCGTCGCGCGGGCGCTGGTCGCGCGCGCCGCCGAGCGCCGAAACGGAGGAGCGGGATGAGCCGACGAGCGATCCGCGTCGACGGCGCGCCGCCGGCGATCGGTCCCTACAGCCACGCCGCGATCGGCGCCGGACTCGTCTTCGCGTCGGGGCAGATCGCGCTCGATCCGGCGACGAACGAGATGGTCGGCGGCGACGACGTCGCGGCCCAGGCGCGCCGCGCGCTCGAGAATCTCCGCGTCGTGCTCGACGGCGCGGGCAGCGGTCTCGACCGCGTCCTGCGCACGACCGTCTACCTCGTCGACATGGCCGACTTCGCGGCGGTCAACGCGGTCTACGCCGAGTTCTTCCCCGACGAGCCGCCCGCCCGGGCGTGCGTCGCCGTGCGCGGGCTGCCCAAGGGCGCGAAGGTCGAACTGGACGCGATCGCGCTCGCCTGACGACGTCGCTCCGAAGTCATAGCGTGGCGGCGGGTTACGACCCTCGCTCCGCCCGCCGCCCGCCGCCTCAGGCCCGAGGCCTCCATCCGCCGATATCCCGACTCGGGACCGCTCGATGGAGGATGCCATGCGCCGGACGCAACTCGGCCTCTCGATGACGATCGCCGGGGTCGCCCTGATCGCCGGCTCGATGTTCGCGCCGGAGCAGCCGCTCCGCGGCGACACGCGCACCCGCACCGATGCCGTCCGGATCCCGTTGCCCGCGCCGCCGACCGACCTGAATCCGCACACGCGCGGCTACGCGTTCGAGGACATCGTCGCCGACTACGTGTTCGACCACCTGTTCGAGCGCGACGCCGACCGCGTCGGCGTCTACCACCCGTCGCTCGCGACCGAGTGGGCGTGGAACGACGACCACACCGCGATGACGTTCGGGCTGCGCACCGACGTCACCTGGCACGACGGCGAGCCGTTCACGGCCGCCGACGTCGCGTTCACGTTCGCCTACGCGATGCGCGACGGCAGCCGCTCGCCGATCAAGGCCGCGCTCGTCGCCGCCGGCGCGACGTGCGAGGTCGTCGGTGAGCACCGCGTCCGTTTCGCATTCGAGCGGGCGACGTATCGGACGTTCGCGCTGCTCGCCGAGCGCGGCTTCGCGATCCTTCCGAAGCACCGCCTCGTCGACGCATCGCCCGACGACGAGGTCGCGTTCGGACGCGCACCGATCGGCACCGGGCCGTATCGCGTCACCGAGTGGCGCGGCAACCGCATCCGGCTCGTGCGGCGCGACGCCCCGTGGCGCACGCCGCCGACGATCGGCGGTATCGTCTTCAAGACGTATTCGAGCCCGGAAGCGTCGCTCGCCGACCTCAAGCGCGGCGCGCTCGACTTCCATCCGCGCCTGTCGACGACCGCGTTCTTCGACGACCTCGGCCGCGGACGTGTCGAACGCGCCGCCGTGCGCGACGACCTCGCCCGCGACGGGGTCGCGCACTGCGATCCCGACACGCACGGCGCGTTGCGGCTCGCCGCGTTCACCGCACCGTCGGTGAGCTTCGTCGCGTGGAACTGCCGCCGCGGGCCCACCGCCGATCGTGCGGTGCGCCGTGCACTCGCACACCTGCTCGACCGCGACGGGCTCGTCGAGGCGTCGTCGCTCGGCCGCGTCGCGACGAGCGAACAGTCGCCGCTCGCGCCGGGATACGACCCGACCGTCCAGCCGCTCGGCTTCTCGCCCGACGCGGCCCTCGTCGCGCTCCGCAAGGCCGGCTGGTTCGACCGTGACCGGGACGGCGTGCTCGACCGCAGCGGCGCACCGCTCGCGCTCCGGATCATCGCACCGCCGCGCTGCCGACTGACGGCGATCGAACAGCTGCGGACGAACGCGAAGGCGATCGGCGTCGCGATCACGGTGGACCGCTTGCCGGCGGCCCGTTTCAGCGCGGCCAAGCGCGCGTTCGACTTCGACGGCGTCTTCCTCGGGCTCACGCTCGACCTCGATGAAGACCCGTATCCGATCTGGCACTCGAGCGCTGCGGTCGCCGGCCCGGGCAACTTCAACCTGAGCGGGTACGCGAAGGCCGACGCGTTGCTCGAGTCGATCCGCCACACGTTCGACGACGCGCGGCGCGCGACCCTCAAGCGCGAATTGCACCGTCGGATTCACGACGACCAGCCGGCGCTCTTCATCCAGGCGCAGGCGCGCCTGGTCGCGTGGCGTCGGTCGCTGGAGGGCGTCGTGCTGCATCCGCGCAAGCCGTTCGGCTGGGACGTGCGCGAGTGGCATTGGGCAGCGATCGGGGAATGAACGCGACGCCGTCTCTCGGGCGCCGGATCGCGCGACGCCTCGCGATCGGCGGGGCGACGCTCTTCGGGATCACCGTCGTCGTGTTCGTCGCGACACGCGCGCTCCCGGACGTCGACGCCGGTGCGCTCGATCCGACGCGCGTCGGTGCGACCGACGAGGAACGAGCAGCGATCGCGGCGGCGCGCGGCCTCGACGAGCCGTGGCTCACGCAGTATGGGGCGTGGATCGGTAGCGCACTGCGACTCGACTTCGGTCGCTCGTGGACGAGCGAACGGCGGGTCGGCGACATCCTCACCGACGTCGTGCCGCGCACGCTGCAGATCACGATCCCGGCGATCGCGTTGTGCTACCTGCTCGGCGTGCCGCTCGGCGTCCTGCTCGCGTTGCGCCGGCGATCGGCACTCGCCCGCGCCGCGACCGTCGCGATCGTCGGCGCGATCTGCGTCCCGGGCTTCGTCGCCGCGACGCTCTCGATCGTCTTCTTCGCGAACCCCGACTTCTTCGCGTGGTTCCCGGCGACCGGGCTGTCCGGCGACGACACCGCGCCGTACGGCGGGCTCGCGTGGCTCGCGACGAGCGCGGACGGGCGTGCCTTCGCGCTCGATCGGCTCCGCCACCTCGTGTTGCCGGTGACGTGCATGGCGCTGCCCGGCGTCGCCTACATCGCCGAGCAGACGCGGGTGTCGATGGCGACGAGCCTCGAGCAGCCGTGGATCGAGGCCGCGCGGGCGCGCGGGCTCGGCGAACGTCGCGTCGTGTTCGGCTATGCGCTGCGCGACGCCGCGGTGCCGATCGTCGTGCTGCTCGGCCTCGCGTTGCCGACCGCGTTCTCGGGCAGCGTGTTCCTCGAGCGCGTCTTTTCGATCGAGGGGGTGGGGTGGACGTTCGTGCAAGCGGTCGGTGAGCGCGACCTGCCGGTGGTCGGTGCGATCGCGACCGTCGTCGCGGCGTTGACGCTCATCGGACTCGTCGTCGCGGACCTCTCCCGCGCGGCGCTCGATCCACGGGTGACGTTCCGGTGAGCCGGCTCGGAACCCGTGCGGCGATTGCGATGCTCGTCGTGCTCGCCGGCGCCGCGGTGTTCGCGCCGCTCGTCGCGACCGACCGTCCGCTCTGGGTGCGGGGGGTGCCGCATGCCGCGTTCGAGGGCGAGTTGCTCCTGCTGCGCGAGGCGTTTCCGGGCGACGTCGAACGAGGCGACCCCGGCGTGGGGGCGGCCGTCGCCGACACGCTCGCCGCGGTCGGCCGGATGATCGCGCCGGCGAACGCGGAGGACTGGGCGAAGGTCGAGCGCGATTGGCGACAGGTGACGACTCCCGATGCGCGGCTGAAGGTGCTCGACCGCGCGGTCAGCACCGCCGCCGTCGGACCGCGGTCGATCGCCGGTTCGCCCGTGCTCGCGACGCTCGACCCGGTCGACGCCCTCGCGATCGCGGCGTGGTTCGGCGCGGTGCTCGCCGTCGTGTGTGGCGGCACGCGGACGCGTCGCGTCGTGCTCGGTTCGTCGGGCGCGGCGTTCGCTGCTGCGGCGTTCGTCGTCGCGAGCGTCGCGATGTCCGGCGACGCGCTCGGCGGGGACGTCGCGTCGCTCCGTTCGCTCGCGAGCGACGGCGGCACCGTCGTCGATGCGCCGATCCCGTTCGCGCCGGACGCAGCGCTGACCGGCGCGATCCAACTCCCGCCCGGCACCCGCGACGCCGACGGCAGGTTCCACGCCCTCGGCACCGACGTCGACGGCCGCGACGTCGCGAGCGGGCTCGTGTGGGGGGCGCGCACGTCGCTGACCGTCGGCCTGTTCGCGGTCGCGCTCCTGCTCGCGATCGGACTCGTGGTCGGCGTGCTGGCCGGTGCGTCGCGCGTCGCCGATCCGATCGCGTCGCGCGTGATCGAACTCGTCGATGCGTTTCCGCCGCTGCTCGTCGTGATGCTCGCGGTCGCGGTGCTCGACCGGGGCCTGTGGGTGATCGTGGTCGTGCTCGGTGTGACTGCATGGACGAAGCCCGCGCTGCTGACGCGAGCCGAGGTCGCCCGCCGGATGCGCGAACCGTTCGTCGATGCGGCGCGAACGCTGGGCTACCGACGCGCGCGCGTGCTGTTCGTGCACGTGCTGCCGAACGCGGTCGGGCCGGCGTGCGTCCACGCGGCGTTCGCGCTCGCGGGTGCGATCCTCGCCGAGGCGGGCCTGTCGTTCCTCGGCCTCGGCCCGCGCACGGCGTCGAGTTGGGGGCAGCTGATCCAGACCGGCGCCGGCGCGCTCTCGGCGTGGTGGATCGCGGTGTTCCCCGCGGCGCTGCTGTTCTTCACGGTGCTCGCGGTGCGAACGATCGGCGCCCGATTCGGTGAGCGGAGGGCCGTCGCGTGACCGGTGCGATCTACGAGGACGGCGGCGCGATCCGGCTCGGCGACGAACCGTTGCTCCACGTGCGCGATCTGCGGGTCGTCGACCGGACGGGCGGTTCGTTGCTCGACGGGGTCGACCTCGACGTCGCACCGGGCGAGTGCCTCGGCGTGATCGGCAGTTCCGGCGCGGGGAAGTCGACGCTCGTCCGTGCGATCGCCGGCCTGATCGATCGCGACCGGTTCGACGTCGACGCCGAGCGGTTCTCGTTCGAGGGGCGGAGCCACGGCGCACCGCGGCGTCGGGAGCGTCGACGGATCCTCGGGCGACGCATCGCGGTCGTCGCGCAGGACGCCGCCGCGACGCTCCATCCGATGCTGACGATCGGCACGCAACTCGCGCAGGTGATCCGGCGACACCGGCCGGAGTGTCGCGCGAAGCGTCGCGTCGAACGAGCGGTCGCCGACGCGCTCGACGGGGTCGGCCTCGATCCGGCGTTCGCACGGCGCCACGCACACACGATGAGCGGCGGCGAGTGTCAACGCGTGTCGATCGCGATGGCGCTCGTCGGGTCTCCGTCGCTCGTGCTCGCCGACGAGCCCACCGCCGGCCTCGACGTCGTCGCGCAACAGGGCGTGATCGATCGCCTCGTCACGACGACCCGAGCGCATGGGGCGGCGCTCGTGTTCGTCAGCCACGATTTGCGCGTGCTCGCCGACGTCGCCGACCGGGTCTGTGTGCTCGACCGCGGGCGCGTCGTCGAGACCGCGCAGACGCGAGCGATCTTCGATGCGCCGGTGCACCACGTGACGCGGGCGCTCGTCGCCGCGCTGCCTGTGCTCGTGCCGATCGAGCCGGCCGTCGAGGCCGAGGCCGCGCCGGAGGGGGTCGCATGAGTCGGGCGAGCGGCGAAGGGCTGACGAAGATCTGGGCGCCTGGCGCAGCCCCGGCGGTCGATCGCGTCGACATCGCGATCGACGAGGGGGAGACCGTGGCACTCGTCGGCGCGAGCGGCAGCGGCAAGTCGACGGTGGGGCGGATGCTCGCCGGGCTCGAATCGCCGACGGCCGGCGTCGTGAAGTGGGCGGGGCGTCCGATCGCACGCCTCGGTCGTGCCGAGCGTCGGCGCATGCAGCGCGACGTGCAGGTCGTGTTCCAGCAGCCGCGCGCGTCGCTCAACCCGCGGTGGACCGCAGGCGAGACGGTGCGCGAGGCGCTCGTGCACGCGGCCGGGCGCGACCGGCGCGCGGCACGAATCGCGTGTGACGAGTTGCTCGCGTGCGTCGGGCTCGACCGAGGCATCGCCGGGCATCGGCCCGCGGCGCTCTCCGGCGGGCAGGCGCAGCGGGTCGCGCTCGCGCGGGCGCTCGCGGCGGACCCCCGGTTCGTCGTGCTCGACGAGCCGTTCAGTGCGCTCGACCCGATTCACGCGGCGCGACTCGTCGAGCGATTGCGCGACCTGCAGCGGACGCGCGGGCTCGCCTACCTGTTCATCACGCACGACTTCGGTCGCGTCGGCCAACTCGCCGATCGCGTCGCCGTGATGGCGGCCGGCCGGATCGTCGAGACCGACACGGCGACGACGCTCCTCGGGCGGCCGGGCCGGCCGGAGACGCGCGCGTTGCTCGATGCGGTGCCCGGCCGAAGGCAGCGCCTCGCCGCGCAATCATTTCCCGCGTCGTAGCCGAGTCGAGCGGTGCCGGCCGCTTATAATGGGGCCTCGCTCCGGTGTCGCGCCGGAGCCGCGACCCCCGCCGGAGCCCCGCCCGTTGCGCTACGTCCCCGCCCTGTTGCCCTGCCTCGTGATCCTGCTCGCCGCCGCTGCCCCGGCTCAGCGTGGGATTGCCGATGCGCTGCCGGAGGATGCGGTCCTCGCGGTCTCGATCGGCGACGTCGGGCAGGCCGCGGAGGCACTCCGGCGAAGTCGGCTGCTCGTCGAGCGGCCGCGACCGGGCAGGCCCGCGTCCGAGGGGCGCGGGGCGGCGACCGAGCCGCTCCGGCTCGCGGCGACGGCGATCGCCCACTCGTGCGACTGGGCCTTCGACGAGGGCGTCGAAACGTGTCTGCTCCGCCGGCTTGCGCGCGGCAACGGACCGGTCGCGTTCGGGCTCGTGCCGACCGGCGCCGGGGTGGCCGTGCCGGTCGTCGTGATCGCAGGCACCGCGGAGCCCGACGTCGACGCGGGCGCGGCGAGTGGCCTGGTCGTCCGAGCGGTGGGTGCGCACACGATCGTCACGACCGACCCGGCCGCGCTCGACCGGATCGTGCCGCGCGTGCGCGCGTTGCCGGGGCGGGTCGACGCCGACGCGGCACTCGCCGTGCGGGTCGACGTCGACCGACTGGCCCGCTACCGACCGGCCGCCGGTCGCCCGATCCTGTCGGTCGTGCGGCACCTCGCCGGATCGCTTCCGGACCGGATCGAGCTCGACGTGCGGGACGGCGCCGAGACCTTGCGGCTGTTCGGCCCGTCGCTCGGCGCGGGATGGCGACCCATCGACGCCCCCGAGATCGACGTGCGCCTCGACCGCCTGCGTATCGCCTACCGGCTGTCGCTGCGCGTCGCGCTGCCCGCCGGGCTCGGGGCGATCGCCGACCGGCTGCGTGCCAACCCGCTGGGCGTGACCGCGACGCTCGTGCGCGCATGGCCGGGGGCCGTGCCCGCCGCGGCGGTGTGCGGGCGTCACCTGACCGGTCGGGCTCACGTCATCGTGCTCGAGTCGTCCCAAGGGCTCGTGCCGATCGTCGGCCTGCAACTCGCGAACGCGCGTCGCGGCGGCGCCGCGGTCGAGGAGGCACTTCTCGCGACCGGTGCGGCGAACCGGACCGCGCGCGATGCGTCGGCGTCGGTCTACGCGCGCCGTCGACCGCACAACGACCGCGCGCTGAAGATGCTCGAGCGTCGTCACGGCATGCGCCAGCGTCGGTATCGCGTCCTGCAACGCGACGATTGGTTGTGGCTCGGCCCGCGCGACGAGATCCGCGAGCTGGGCAAAGCGCTCGACCACAAGGGCCAGCGCTCGCGGCCGAGCACGCCGGCCGAGCGGGACGCCCACGGTCGCCTCGTCGTCGACGCGGGGCACTTCTGGTCGACGGTGCTCTTTCAGCACCAGGAGTTGACCGGCGTCTACCTGGCGCCCGAGGAACTCGCGATGCTCGAGGCCCCGTCCACCGCGATGCGAAACACCGGCTTGATGCGCTACCGGATCGAGCCGATGGAGGGCGGGATCGCGCTCCGCCGCGACGTGCCGATGGAGCGTTCGCTGTTGCCGATCGTCGCCGCGCGGGCCGTGCTCGCCGCACGCGCCGTTCGCCATCTCGAGCGACGCGTCGGCGCGACGGTTCGCACGACGCTCGCTGCGCTTCGACGTGCGCAACTCCACTGCCACGAGCGCACCGGGGCCTACGCGACGAGCGTCGAGGCACTCCGGGACGGCGGCTACTGGCGACCGGGCGAGAGCGAGTCGTCGGTCTACGATTTCGCGGTGCGGGCGACCGGCGCGGAGGGCTTCACGCTCGTCGCGGTGCCGAGGGATCGCGGGCCGCTCGGGTGGCGCCCGACGGTCGTCATGGATGCCGCCGGCCGACTGACGATCGCGTCAGACCGGTAGGCCGAACGCGTCGCGGAGCACCGCGGCGAGCCCGTCGAAGTCATCGACCTCGAACCGTGCCGGCGTCTCGCTCGGCGTCGAGGTGTGCTTGCCGGGCACGCGAAGCCGCACGGTCCACATGCCGATGCGGTTGGGCGGGTCCACGTCGTGGGGCGGATTGTCGCCGACGTAGAGCGCCTCGTTCGGATGCACGCCGACCGCACCGAGCGCGCGGGCGTAGAGCTTGACGTTCGGCTTCGAGATCCCGACCTGATCGGAGATGAAGATCGCGTTGGGCGTCAGGTAGGGGGCGATCCCGAGCCGCACGATCTTCTCGGCCTGCTTGATCGTCGTGCCGTGGGTGATGATCCCGCGGACGACGTCGCACTGCGCGAGTGACTTCAGCAGCTCACGCACGCCGGGGTTCGGAGCGAGACGTCGATCCTTGGTCTCGTGATACGCGACGACGCCGGCCGCGACGATCAGCGCGGGATTGCGGCCGGCGTAGGTCGCGGGATCGATTCGGAGCAGCAGCTTGTCGAGGTGGTTCGGGTAGTTCGCGCTGAACTCGTGAATGACCTCGAGCAGCTCGTGGTAGAGCTCGTCGGCGTCGGCCCGCAACCCGACGTCGATCATCGCCTCGATCGCCGCGCGTCGCGCCTCCTCGGCGAACCGCGTCGTCGAGTAAAGCGTGTCGTCGATGTCGAAGAAGATCGCCCTGAGCGCCGGCATGCTCTCATCGTAGCGTCGCGAATCGATCGGCCGCACGAAAAAAGCCCCCGGCGCGCGTGGCGCCGGGGGCTTCGTGTGATGCGTGGGGGGGAGGAATCAGTTGCGGAGCGCCGCCTCTTGCTCCTCGAGGTCGCTGATCTGGACCGTCACGACGAGGATCAGGTCTTGCGCCTCTTCGGACTTGCCCTTGCGGCTGAAGAAGAAGCCGAGCAGCGGGATGTCCGCGAGGAACGGCACCTCGGAGCGCCGGTCGACGCTGAGGATGTTCTTCAGGCCGCCGATCACGACCGTGCCGCGGTCCGGCACCGTGACGGTGGTCTCCGCGCTCTGCACGATCAGCTCCGGGAGCTGAATCGTGACCGGCTGCGTCTGGCTACCGAGCGTCGTCGTGACCGTGCGGATCGGCTCGATCAGGTTCGCGACCGTCGGGCGCAGCTCGAGCGTGACGAACCGGCGATCGTTGGAGATCGTCGGGCGCACGTCGAGGACGAGACCGTCCTGGATGATTCCCACGACCGGGTCGGCGATCGACGCGGTCTGCGCGACCTCGACGTCGTAGTCCCGGATGTAGGAGATCTGGTTGACCAGCGTGATGTTGGAGCGCTGGGTGTTGTAGACGGTCAGGCGCGGTGCGGTCATCAGCGTCGCGCGCTCGCTTTTCTCGACCGCGCGCAGCACCATGTTGAGCTGCGTGTCGTCGAGGTAGGCGAACGAGAGGCTCAGACCGCCGACCGACGAGAGCATGCTGCCGAGCACGCGGTCGAAGATGTTCTCCGTGCGGGCGCGGACGTCGCCGTCCTCACCGTCGTTGAAGAACGCACCCGAGGTCGGGCTCTGGATGTTGTTGATCGGCAGGCCGGTGCCGCCGTTGTCGAGGCCGGCGCTCGCCATGTTCTGCGCGCCGTTGGTCACGTCGTCGAGGACCGCCAGCGTGCCCTTCTGACCCGCGCCGCCCAGGCCGCGCCAGTCGACGCCGATGTCCTGGAGGAAGTTGTCGCGGACCGTGATGAAGCGCGCCTCGACCGTGACGATCGCGGTCGCGAAGCTGCGCAGATCGTTCAGGAAGCGGCGGATCTTCTTCTGCGTGTCGGGCGTGTGCACGACGACGAGACGCTTCGAGATCAGCTCGATGCCGACGCCTTCCATCGAATCCCAGGTCGTCGGGTCGATGTTGCCCTTGATCAGCTCGATCAGGTCTTCGGCGTTGTAGGGCGGGGGCGCCTCGTCCGAGACGGTGCCGAAGATGTTGGACTCTTCGTCCGCACCCGGCGACTTCAGCTCGATGTCCGGCGGGGTGAAGTCCTGGACCGGAATCGTGATGTCGCGGACGTCGTGCACGGCCGGGATCGGACGACCGACGGCCTTTTCGGCGCGCGTGATCCAGATCACGTCGTTGCGGTAGGTCATGCCGAACTCGGGCTTCGCCGAGAGCACGGTCTCGAGCGCGCGGCCGACCTTGATCTTCTCGAGGTTCAGCGGGATGCCGACCTCGGAGGACGACACCTCGTCCTTGATCTCCGCGTCGTAGACGATCGGGACGTTCGCGACGTTCTTGATGAAGTCGAGCGCCTCTTTCAGGCTCGCCGACCCGTCGAACTGCATCGGGATCGTCTCGTTCGCGAGCTTGTTCTTGATGCGGGCGACCGCGACCGAGTCCTCGGTCTCCCACGTCGGCGAGTGGTGCGCGCGCTCACGGGTGATCTTGTCCCAGTGCGACTGCGTGGGCCACTTGATCACGCTCGACTCGGGGATCTTCGTCTCTTGGATGCTGAGGCGCCACAGACGGAAGCGCTCCTTCTTCTCTTCGACGAAGCGCTTGTCGTTGTAGTTGTGGCGAGCCTGGCGCACCGACTCGCGGAGCTTGCGAGCCTCGGGGTTCTGCGGATCGTCGTCGAGGACGTTGTCGACCAGGCGCTCGGCCTCGTCGAAGCGGTCCTCTTCGAAGCGCGTCTGCGCCTCGTCGATGATCGCGGCGGCGCGGCGCGCGCGGGCTTCGGCGTCGCGCTTCTCCTGGCGCTGCACCTCTTCGTAGGCCATCTTGCGTGCGTGCTCACCGGAGACGCGGCGGGCGTCTTCGGCGGCGGCGCGCGCAGCGCGCAGTCCCTCGTCGGCCTGGTCGCGGAGCGACGGCTCACGCGCACCGATGCTCGGGTGCCAGGTCATCAGGTTGGCCGCACGCTCGTAGGCGCGGACCGCGTTGTCGTAGTCCTGCGCGCCCATCGCGGCCTCGCCGGCCTCGAGCTCGCGGAGCACCTGGGCGTGCGCCTTTTGCTCGCGGACCTTGCGGAGCTGCGTCTCGCGATCGGAGAGGCTCATGACCTCGCCCGGGCGCTTGCCGAGCTGACGCTGCACATCGGCGAGCAACGAGCGCACGGTCGGGTTCGTCCCGTCCTCTTCGGCGGCCTTGAGCAGCGCCATCTCGGCGCGTGCCAGCTCGCCGCGGCCCATCAGGCGCCGTGCGTCTTCGATGTACGCGGCGATCATCACCGCGCGCTTCTGCGCCGCGAGCTTGCGCCGTTCGTCCTCCGACTGGGCGCCCCCTCCCGGGTTCTCGTCTTGCGGAGCCAGGCCTAGCGGTTGGACCTGCTCTTGCGACTCGCCGGCGTCCGGAGTGGTCTCCGTGGTGCCGACGGCGCTGCAACTACCGAATGCGAGTAGCGCGAAACCGGCCCCAAACACGGTGCCGAGGTGAATGCGTCTACGCATCGCCGTACCTTTCGCTTTGGAATGGGCGCAATGAATGGCTCGAAAGCACTCGGGTGGGGTATTTCGTCACATCGTCGACAATCGAAGCCGTGCGCGAACGGGGTCGCGAGGGTGTTCGGGTTGCAGACGTGCGTTGGAACATCGAGGCTGAATCGCGAGTGAGGCGAGTCCACCCAGGTCCACCAGGCGCGATTCCCGTGGGGCGAACCCACGGCGCTCCCCGTGAACGTGTCGTGTTTTCCCTTGTTTCTTCAACCGTGCAAGCGGGCGGGATTATAGCAAGGCCCCGAAACCGGCGCCAACAAATAACCCGGCGCCCCGACGACAATTGTGAACGCCGCCGGCTCGGAAGGGGACTCCTTAGTCCTATTTCTTCTTGGGTTTACGTTCGGAGGGGGGCGTGGGCCGGTCGCGCCGGAGGTCGCGGGCCCGCTCGCGGGCGATCGCGCGGCGCAACTCGGCGTGAACCTCGGCGGGGCCGTGGCGGGCGATCGTCGCGCGGAGTAGGGCGGCGGCCTCGTCCGGATCGCGCTGCGGGCCGGGCAGCAGGCGTGCCTGGGCCATGAAGACCCGGACCATCGGCGTGTCGTGCCCCTCGTCGAGCATCGCGCGGCCGAGCCGCAGGGTCGCCTCCGGGGCGCCGGCGAGCAGCGTGGTCTGGAGCAGCAGGTCTTGCGCGCCGCGGTGGTCCGGTCGCCGGCGGAGCGTCGCGCGGAACGCATCCATCGCGGCCGTGAAGTGGTTCAACGCGTCCGCGTGGCCGGCTTTGCCGCGCTCGGCGTCGGCGTTGCCGAGGTCGCGGAGCACGCGGCCCCGCCAGTAGTGAAAGCTCGGGTTGTCCGGGTCGTCGGCGAGGAGGCGGTCGATCGCCGACAGCGCGTCGTCGCGATCGGTGGTGCGGAACGAGGCGTCCTTCGCGGCCTCGAACGCGTCGACGGCCGGCATTCGCGTCATCGGGATCGGCCGCTTGCCGCGGCGGGACCGGTCGCGTGCGAGGGCCGGGCCGGCCGCCGATCCCTGGAGGTAGCCGGGGGGCGCCGTGAGCGATCCGGCGTCGGTCTTCGCGGTCGCGAATCCGCTCCGGATCCGGGCGAGTTCCCGCGCGAGGCGTCGCGCGACGTCGGGTTCGGTCTCTGCGAGGTCCCGCCGCTCGCCGGGGTCGCGTGCGAGGTCGAACAATCGCGTCTCGCCGTCGGCGTCGATCAGGACCCGGTTGCCGTCGCGGATCGAGTAGAGCGGCGCCCAGCCGAAGTGGACGAAGTCGTAAAGGCTCTCGCCGTAGATCGGACGGGGTGCCGGGGCGCGCTCGCCGCGCAGTGTCGCGAGCAGCGTGCGCCCGGAGGTCGCGGGGGCCGCGACGTCGAGCAGGTGGTAGAGGGTCGGCGCGACGTCGGCGAGGCTCACGGGTTCGGGGGCGGTCGCGCCCGAACGCCAGTGCTCCGGCCACGAGAAGATCAGCGGTACCCGCATCGTCGACTGCTGGATCAGGTGACCGTGGGTCGCCTCGCCGTGCTCGCCGCGGCCCTCGCCGTGGTCGGCTGCGACGACGATCGCGGTCCGGTCGGCTCGGCCGGCCGCGTCGAGTTCGCGGAGGAGCCGGCCGACGCAGTGGTCGGCGAATGCGACCTCGGCGGTATACGGGTCCTTGAAGCGACTCGCGAACGGTTCCGGAGCGGTGTACGGGTGGTGGGGGTCGAACAGGTGGACCCACAGGAAGAACGGCTTGTCGGTCTTCAACCACACCCGCAGCCACTGGAGCGCGATCTCGACGGTGCGGTCGCCGCGGCGTTCCGGGGGGCTGAGCCGGGACACGCGCGCGGTCGCGTCGTTGTAGAGGTCGAAGCCGCGCTTGAGGCCCCAGTGCGCCCGGACCGGCTCGGCGCTGACGAACGCCGCGGTGAAGTGGCCGGCCGTGCGGTAGGCCTCCTGCACGAGCGGGATCGAAGCGGGGACCGGCGTCGGGCTGTTGTCGCGGACGCCGAGTTCCGGCGGGTAGCGTCCACTGAGCATCGATGCGTGGCTCGGCAGCGTCAGCGGTGTCGGCGCTTGCGCGTGTTCGAACCGCACGCCGCGCGCTGCGAGGCGGTCGAGGTTCGGCGTCGGATCGCCCTTGGCGCCGTAGCAACCGAGGGCGTCCGCGCGCGTCGTGTCGAGGGTGATCAGGACGACGCTCGGCGCGGCCTTCGGCTTCGCGACCGGCGCCGGCATCGCGAGTGCGGGCGGGGGAGCGGGGGCGGTCGACCGGTCGGCCTCGGGACGCGTCCGTGCGATCAACGCGGCGACGGCGACGAGGCTCACCGTGAGCGCGACGAGCGCGCGTCCGAGCGAGCGCGGCGAAGAGCGATGGGCGTGCATCGGCGCAGTGTACCGCACGCCTCGTCACCCGACCACCGGCTCTCGTTCCCGAGATCGAGATTGCTCCGCGATCCGCACGAAAAAAGGGCCCCCGGTGGCGGGGGCCCTTCGGTCGATCGAATCGAGCGCGAGCTACGACTTCTTCGTCTTCAGATCCGGCAGTGCGCCGGTGAAGGTGATCTCCGTCAGATTCGCGCGCATGCACTCATCGAGGATGTCGATGACGTGCTTGTGTTGCACGCGAGGATCCGGACTGATCTCCGCCGGGCTCTTCTCCGAGGCGGCCTTGAGCTGCATGATCTTCGAGTACGCCGCCTGGGTTGCACCGGGCATGATGCCCATCGACTGCCCGTTGATCCGGCAGACGCATTGCTCGCCACGAAGGCTCAGTTGGATCCGGATCTTTTCGACCGGCTCCAGCTCCTCGAAGTTCTTGTTCAAGCCCTTGTCCGTCGGGAGGAAGGTCGCGATCTTGCTCTCGAGGATTTTGAACTTCAGCGTGCACATGAAGAAGATGAGGAGGAGGAAGACCACGTCGATCATCGGCGTGAACTCCATCTTGACCTCGCGCTTCATCGCACGGTCGTTCGATGAGGCCATGTCGTGCTCCTCCTCTTCTACTTCTGCCCGGACGCGTCACGGGCCGCGAGCATGACCTTGTAGATCTTCAGCTCCGGCGTCGCGCAGACCTGCATGATCTCCTGCACCGTCTTGAACGGGGCATCCCGGTCGCAACGGATCAGCACGAACAGCTTCGAGAACCGCGTCTGGGGATCGATCATCCCGTGACCGGTCGCGATCGGGAAGAGGTTCTTGCCGAGCTGTGTGTAATCGACCTCCTGGCGCTTCCAGATGATGGTCGACTTTCGCTGCACCTTGTCCCACGTCACGTTGATCGTCTGACGGTTCTTCTCCGGGTTCTTGTCCGGGGTCCCGTGTTCGGCCTTCGGCAGCTGGAGCTGAACGATGTCCTGCTGCGTGAGGTCGATCACGATCATGAAGAATACGATCAGAAGGAACGTGACGTCGATCATCGGCGTCATGTCGACATCGAGTTCTTCCGGCTCGTTGTCGGACTTGCTCATTTTCATGGGCGTCGCCTCCTAGTCGTTCGGGCGGAACTTGTCGAAGAGCTCGCCGATCAGCGCGCCGATCTCGAGGACGAGCATCACGACCTTGTTACGGAAGTAGAAGAACGCGACCATCGTCGGAATCGCGACGAGCAGACCGAGGAAGGTCGTGACGAGCGCCTGCGAAATACCGACGGCGAGATCGCCCGGGTCCGCAGCACCCTTCTTCTGCGCGATGACGTTGAACGCCACGATCATACCGGACACCGTCCCGAACAGTCCGAGCATCGGTGCGATCGTGCCGATCAGCGACAGGTAGCTGATCTTCTGGTGGAGCTTGACGCTCTCTTCCTCGCCGACCTCCTGGACGGCGGCCTCCATCGCATCGAAGCCACCCGGCATGCGGTGCAGGGCGGCGCCGACGACGTTCGTGAAGACGTTGGGCTCGGCTTCGCAGAGCTCCATCGCCTCCTTGTAGTTCTCTTGGTCGAACAGCTCGTGCACCTGGTCCACGACTTCCGGGGGTGCGAGCTTGTCGCGCCGGATGGAGATGAAGTGCTCGATCGCGAGCGAGAGCGCGATGACCGACACGAAGATGATGACCCAGCCGATCGGGCCCGCGTTCTTGATGACGTCGCCGACGGTGATCGACGCGTTGATCGGCGCGTCTTCGTCTTCGTCCTGCGCAAACGCGGAACCCGCGCACGCGCAGACGAGAATGGCCAACATGGCCACGATCAGTACGAGGACCCTCTTTTCCAGCAGCATTACGAGCAGCTCCTTCTTCGACGCCCGGTGCGGGTTCGTGCCCGCGGTTCCGAGCTCCTTTGCGATCTGAAAACCAGTTTCGATAACCAGCAGTGCGTTACCTGACGCGATTCATCCCCTGCTTGGCCTTCTCCACCCAGGCGCTCGACTTGAACTGGTCGAGGACCTCCTGGTAGTAGCGGCCGGCTTCGAGCTTCGCGCCGGACTCGCCGAGCGCGGCGAGCTTCTCGGCGGCCATGCCGAGCCAATAGCACGCGGCAGCCATCACGTCCTGTGCGTTGCGCTCGCTCGAGTAGAAGTCGACGCGTGCGGTCAGCAGGTGATCCCGCGCCTCGTGGGGCTTGTCGAAGTGCTCGAGCAGCACGCGCCCGAGGCCCACGTGGGCCGACGCGGCCGCGCGAGGCGTCCACGAGGGGTCGATCTTGCTGACGAGCCCGCGGAACTCCCGCAAGGCGGCGTCCTTGTTGCCCTGCGCGAGGATCGCGTTGCCCTTGCGGATCATCGCTTCGGCGGACCACGCCTTGCGGCCCGCGCTGTCGGCCGCGGAGACGAGCGTCTCGAGCTTGCTGATCGCCGCGGGGTAGTTCCCCTGGCCCTCGAGGGCTTCGGCGGCGAGCAGCTTGGCGCGAAGGTACCACTCCTTCTCCGACCAGCCCGATACCTCGCGCTCGAACGCTTCCGCCTCGCTGGCGGCGTTCGCGAGATCCCCGGCGAGAATGCGCGCTTCGATGCGCGTGATCTCGTAGTCGGGCTTGAAGAAGTTGTCCGGGAACTCCTTCAGCACGGCGTCGACGATCGCGACCGCCTGGCTCGCCTTGCTCTTGTCACCGGTCTGGCGCGCCCACGCGACGTGCGCCTTCGCCGAATCGAGTTGGATCCAGACCGTCGCCCACCAGGCGCGCACCTTCGAGTTGGCCTTGGCCTCCTTGAAGAGCTTGATCGCCTTGGCGTACTCGCCGGCGGAGACGGCGTCGCGCCCGTTCGTGTACGCTTCCGGCGTGTCGCCGAAGCGGATCCGGCGGATCTTCGCTCGGTCGATCGTCTGCTCGGCGATGCCTTGGCGCGGGATGTAGGAGACCTCGGTCCACGTCGCCTTCGTGACCTGGAACACGCGCGAGGCCTTGCCCTCCGTGCGGACGAGCAGATCCTCGGCGCTTGCCGTCTTGGCCACGGCGAACGCGGTCGTGACCGCGAATGCGAACACCCCGAGCAGACGGGGTGCCGTCGAGATCCAATCGGATGCGCACGTGGGGCGGTGCGCGATCGGACGGTTCATGCAAAGCCTCCTGAGATGCTCGGTATTATAGTCATGGACCGGGTCAATGCCAGCGTGCGCGGCACAACCACGCGGTCCGTGATTCCGTCTGAGATTCCGTCTGGTTTCTTTCCCACGGGTCAGGTTTCCCCGACCCGCGTCCCGCCTAACGGCCGGGTTGCTTCTGGATCGGCTTCGGTGCCGGCGGCGGCGTCTGCGGGGCCTTGCGCTTGATCGCGCGCTCGAGCCACTCGAACTTACGCTTCCACGGACCGCCGTCGATGTCGGCGCCCTTCGAGACGCGGAGCGCCTTCACGTCGCGCTCGACCAGCTCCGGCTTGCCGAGCGACCAGCGCACGAGGTCTTGGTGGAACCGTGCGCGGAGGACCTCCGCCTGTGCCGCGTCGGTCGTCTGGCGCTCCTTGGCCCTGCGGATGTCCTTCCAGAGACCGAAGCCCTTCATCGCGTCCTCGCGATGGTGACCGAGGCCCGGGATGTAGACGAGCTGGCCGCCGACGTCTTCGACCGTGCCGGTGAGCAGCTCCGCGTATTCGCGCATCACGCCGAGGTCGCGCTTGTTCTCGTTGTAGAGCGCCTCGAGCAGCGGCTTCGCCTCGACGTACTTGCCCTGCCACATCAGGACGCGGGCGAGATAACGCTTCGCGAGGCGCTGCGTCGTCCGCATGCGCTTGTTGAGCTTCCCGGCGTCCTTGAAGCGGTCGACGACCGCTTCGAGGTAGACCTTGGCTTCGTCGAAGCGGTTGAGCAAGTAGAGGTCCTTGCCGAGGCTGAGCAGGCTCACCGGGTCCGGGCTCGTCTCGCCCTTGATCCACTCCTGGCGGAACTCGACGCTCTTCAGCGTCGCCTGCTGTGCACCGACGCGGTTCTTCTTCTTCGTGAGCGCTTCGGCTTCGTCGGCCCAGCGCAGGCCGAGACGACCGAGCATGCTCAGGCGGTACTTCTGCGCGCCCGGGTACTTCTCGCCGAGCAGAGCGAGTTGCGCTTCGGCGTTCTTCAGGTCGTCCTTGTCCAGGTAGGCCTGTGCCTCGAGGACCGCCGCTTTCTCGAGCGTGCTCGCGCTGACGTTCGGCGCCTTCTCGATCGCGGCGATCGTCTCGAGCGCGGCATCGAACTCGCCGCGCGACTCCTGCGCGCTCGCCTTGGCGAACAGCGCGATGCCGACTGCCTGTTCGCGGGCACTCTTGAGCGTCGGGTTGCCGACGATCTTGCGCGCGTCGAGCCCTTGCAGGAAGCGGTCGACGCGATCGATCGCGTCCTTCCAGCCTTGGTTCGCCGCATCGCGCGCGGCCTTCTTCTTCTCCTTGTTGCGCTTCGCGGCCTTCAGCGCGTTCGCGAGTTCCAGCTCGGCGTCGAGCACGAAGCAGAACGCCTGGTAGGCTTGCGCGAGGTCGTACTTGTCGGAGTCCGGCTTCACCGCGCCGAAGCGGCGAGCCGCCTCCGCGTACTTGCCCTCCTGCATGCGCAGCACGGCGGGGTCGTAGTTGGAGGAGCCGCCGCCGCCGAACTTCTGCTCCATCTTCGTCTTGAAGTCTTCGAGGCGATCCTTGTCGTGCTTCGAGTCGCTCGCGTTCTTGATGCGGGTCAGCAAGCCGCGCGCACGCTTGGCGAGGTCGAGGCTACGCTCGGAGTCGTAGCGGAACGCACCGGTCTCGGCGGCGCGAGCGGACTCGCGAGCGAAGCCGAGTTCGCGGAACGAGCGGCTCACGTAGTCCCAGCACTCCTGCGCCTGGTCGCCGACGCCTTGGTTGATCGAGAGGACCGTGTAGAAGTGGCCGATCGCCTCGTTGAAGCGGTCGCCGAAGTAGGCACCCTTGGCGGCCTTGAAGACGACGTTTGCGTCGAGCTTCGACTTGTCGTCGACCTCCTCGAGGAAGCGGGCGAGGAGGCGGTTGCACTGGAACTGCACGTAGGCGTTGCCGGCGGCGGCGGTCGCGACGTCGCTGACGACGCCGATCGCGCCGTTGACGTCCCCGAGGAGCAGGTAGCACTGCGCCTTCTCGAGTCGGGCCTGGAAGCCCGCGCTGCCGTAGGGTGCCTTCGTTTCGGTGTGGATCGCTTCGAGGCGCTCGACCTTCTTGATCGCATCGTCGTAGCGGCCGAACCTGCGCAGGGTCTCGGCGAATCGCCAGTAGGCGCTGTCGAGCAGCTCGCGCGAGCCCGGCTCGCCGACGACGTCCGCCCACGAATCCCAGCCGACGCCTTCCTGAGCGATCGTCGACTCGAACGCGTGGATCACGCCCTCGAACGACGCGATCGCGTCGGCGTGGTGCTCGTCCTCGTTGAACTCGCGGTGGCAGAGCGCCTTGTAGAGGTAGCCCCAGTAGCCGCGCAGGTTCGCCTCGTTCTCGAAGATGAACTCCTCGAGGTTCGTGATCGCGAGCTCGAACGTCGCACTGCGATCCGCCTCGTCGGCTTCGGCTTGGGCGATGAAGTAGTAGGAGATCGCGCGGTAGTACTTCGCGACCGTCGTCAGCTCGGCGTACTTCGCGCGCTCCTGCCGATCCATCGCGTCGATGATCGCGATCAGCTCCTCGAACAGGTCGCGCGACTTCTTCAGCTGCGTCAGCGCGATCGTCCGGTGCTCCGTCGCGGCCTCGGTGTTTCCGCCGGTCGCGATCGTCTCGTTCGCGAGTCGGTTGCGGTAGTTGCCGAGGAAGAACAGGAACTCCGCGTACTCGAGCTTCGCGTCGACCGCACGGGGGTGGTCGGCGAAGTTGTTCAGGAACGCCTGGTAGGCTTCGTCCGCCTTCTCCGACGCGGCGAGTCGCTCTTCGAGTCTCGCACCGCGGCTGAACTCGTCCTTGTAGACGTTCGCGATCTCGAGGTTCGCTTCGGCCTTTTCACCGTCGGTGGCGTCGCCACTGCGGATCTTGTCGAGGACCTCGAACGCGAGCGCGTGCATGCGCCGCTCGATCAGGCCGCGGGAGAACTCGAGGTTCTCGTCGACCGAGAAGGTCCGACCCTGACCGGGCGCGGTCGACACGAGACCGAGCAACAGGACGATCGAGAGCGAGAAGTGGCGCATGGTTCAGAGGCTCCGGTTGGGCTCGAGATCTACGAGGATCACGCGAGAATCGATGCAGTCGGATCGCGACACGCGAACGCGTGCGTGTGCGCGAGGCGTCGCACGTTTCGTGCGGCCACCCTTCGGGTCGCGCGTCGCGACGGAGACGGGAATCCGGCGGAAGGGCATCAGAATAGCACGTCCGATGCCGTGCCAGAACCCCCGTCTTCGTTGTTCCTCGGCGCGTTCGACAGGGCGGGGTCCACCCATGCAAACGGGGGGCAGTGCCCCCCGGTTTGCGGAATCGTGAATGCGGTGTCCGCCGACCCGCTCAGCGGGTCGGCGAGTCGGCCGATCAGCCGCCGATCGGTGTCTGCGGGACGACCTCGTCCGGAATGACGATCTTCGCCTTGAGCAGGATCAGCAGGTTGCGGCGGCTGACGTACTTCCCGCGGCGACCCGCGAGGAAGCCGATCACCGGGAGGTCGGAGATCCACGGGATGCCCGAGAACTTCTCCTCTTCCTCGGAGAACTTCAGGCCACCGAGGAGCACCGTCGCGTCGTCCGGAATCGTCACGGTCGTGCGCACGCGCTGCACCTCGAGGCGGGGCAGCTCGAGCGTGACCGGCGTGCCGGTCGCGACGCTCGCGGTGAACTGCGGGATCGGGCGCGTCAGTTGCGCGACGGTCGGACGCAGGTCCATCGTGATGTAACGACGGTCGGAGCTGATGATCGGACGAACGTCGAGGACGACGCCGTCCTGAATCACGTCGACGACCGGCTCGACGATCGCCGCCGCCTGCGCGATCTCCGCGTCGAAGTCCTTCACGTAGGAGACCTGGTTCAGCACCGTGACGTTCGCACGCTCGGTGTTGAAGACCGTGATGCGCGGCGCCGTCACGACGTTGACGCGCTCGGACTTGCGCACCGCGCGGAGGATCAGCGACACCTCGGTATCGTCGAGGTAGGTGAGCTGCAGCGCGAGGCCACCGGAACCCGTCAGCACGTCGGGGTTGCCGAGCAAGCTGTCGTAGAGGTTCTCGGTCCGCGCGCGGATGTCACCGTCGGAGTTGTCGTTGAAGAACACGCCGGCGCGGCTGCTCGTGCCCGGCCCGGCCGGACTCTCGGGCGTGCCGACACCGCCGGGCGAACCCGACGCGCCGAAGTCGTCGAGGCTGACACCCGAGCCGAGGCCCGGGACGCCGGCGCCCTGCGAGTTGTCGCCGAGGCCGCGGAAGTCGACGCCGATGTCCTCGAGGAAGTTGTCCTCGACGAGCAGGAAGCGCGCCTCCAGCGCGACCATCAGTGCGGCCGACTTGCGCAGGCCGCGGAGCAGTTCGCGGATCTGACCGTGCACGCCGTCGGAGTGCTTGATGATCAGGATGCCCTTCTGGATGTTCGCCGAGTAGGCGACCGGATCCTCATCCCACGTCTCGCGTGCGATGTTGTTCTTGATCAGGTCGACGAGACGATCCGGCTCGAAGTTCTGGTTCGTCTCCTCGTCGTCGCTCGCCTCTTCCTCCTCGGCGCCCGACGGGCTGAGGTTGATCTCGACGCCGGGGTAGTCCTTCACCGGGTTGACGAGATCCTTCACCTCGTAGAAGTCGAGGTAGGTGTCGGCCTTCGCCTCCTCCGGGAGGATGATCATCACGAGGCCGTCGTCGATGCGGTACTTGAAGTTGCCCGCCATGTCGAGCACGAGCTGCAGCGCCGCACGGAGCTGCAGGCGCGTGTTGATCGCCGACAGCGTGATGCCCTCGGAGAGCTTCTCGGCAACGCCCTTGCTCGGGACGAACGCGATCCGCGAGACCTTCGAGAGGTGGTCGAGGACCGCGGTGAACTGCGACTCGTCCTCGAAGTTGAGCGCGACGGTCTGCGAGTCGAGACGACGCTCGATCGCCTTGTCCTCTTCGGACATCGTGCGCGCCGCGCGGCCGAAGCGCTTCGGCTTGCGGCGACCGACGGTCTCGGACCAGTCGCTCGGCACCTCGACGACCGTGTTCGGGATCAGCGTGGAGAGCTTGAGGTCTTCCATGACCCGCTTCCACTGTTCCGCCATCGCGGAGCGGTTGTCGGACTCGGAGCGCTCGACGCGCGACGACTTGATGATGCCCTTGAGCGTCTCGGCCTCGCGCTCGTAGTCGGAGCCCGGCTCGGCGATCTTCAGCACCCAGTCGAGACGCTGGTCGGCCTCGTCGTAGCGGCCGCGCTGGAACGCGCGGTTCGCGTCGAGCATCAGGTTCTTGATGCGCGTGTCGCGCTGCGCGACCTCGCGCTCGTCGGCCTCCGCCTTCGACTTCATCGCCGCGGACGCGGTCGCTTGCGAAATCGTGCGCTTGGCTTCCTTCTGCTTCTCGCGGGCGGTGCTCAGTCGGTTCTCGATCTGCGTGCGGTCGACTGACAGGTCGATACCGAACGGACCGTGCATGACGAGCATCAGTGCGTCCTCGTAGCTTCGCACGGCGGCGTCGTAGTCGCCGGTGTCGAGCTGCAGGTCGCCGGTCGCCATCAGCGAGTCGACGCGCATGCGAGCGCGTGCGAGCGCCACCTGGCGAATCGTCTCCTCGCGCGACGCTTGGTCGGCGACCGCGCCGGCGCGCTGGTCGAGCGCGGCCGTCACGCGGGCGAGGACCTCGTCGACTTCCTTGTTCGTCGGGTCGAGGTAACGGGCTTCGGTCAGCGACTTCAGCGCGTCCTCGTTGCGGCCCTGGATGTAGAGGTCGCGGCCTTCCTTGACGAGGCGTGCCGCCTGGGCCTGGCGCGCCTGCTTCGCGACCTGGAAGCGCTTCTCGACGTCATCGGGATCCTGCCCGCCACCCGGCGTGACCGGACCGCCCGGGAGCGGACTCGGGTCGTTGGCGTCGAGCGTCGCCTCCGGTTCGGACGGTTGCGTATCGCGGCTGCAGGCAGTGGTCAGCGTCAACATCCCCGCGAGGGTGAGGACGAGACCGGACCGGAGATCAAACCCGGTGAGCTTCATGAGCGTTTGCCTTTCCTTCCCAGGAAGAAGGGTTCCAGGCGGTCGACTGCTGTTGATCAGCGTGGTTTCGTCGCGTCAGTGGCGTCGCGCGGGGTCGTGCGCGGCGATCGTGTCGTAGCGAAGCCAGTGCGGCCTGAAAGTAGTCGTGCGTTGTGTTTCTGTCGTGGTCTTGCGTAGCGGTTCGTTGCGTGTGTCACGACGTGATGCGTCCCCTCAGGGTGCACCGTTCGCGAAACGTGCGACGAATCGTTGAATGAGTCGTGCCGACCGACACCGATGGATCGCACCTGACGGCGTGAACCGGGAGTCGTTCGGCGGTGAACTTCGCGCAGCCGGCGCACGCGTGGCGCGAGGCCGATCGGTACACCGTTGCGCTGCCTCTTCTGGAGCGCTCGTCGGAGCGCTCTTTTGGAGCGTGTCTGAGCGCCTCTTTTCCCTGTTTGTTTGACCGCCTTTCTCCGGACGGCCAACCTCGTCTGAAACCGGACGCGGATGCTATCACGGCCACCAAAACCGGTCAAAGGAAAATATGCGGTCGGAACTCCAGGCCCCAACCGGACTTGCCGGTCGCCTCCGGTCGGGCGCCCCGCGACTACGGATGCGCAAGTCCGAGATCGGTCATCGCCAGCTGGAGGTCGGCCCACGCCTTGGCCTTCTCCTCGGGCCGACGCAGGAGGTAGGCCGGGTGAAACGTCGGGATCACGGTGATCGCCGGATCGCCGGGGTAGGGGAAGCGCTGGCCGCGCAGCCGCATGATCCCCTGTTCCGTCTCGAGCAGCGTTTTGGCCGCCGGCGATCCGAGCGCGCAGATCACCCGGGGGCGGATCTGACGGATCTGCTCGCGCAGGTAGCCGAGGCACGCGGCCGCCTCGTCCGGGTTCGGGGCCCGGTTGCCCGGCGGGCGGCACTTCACGACGTTCGCGATATAGACGTCACCGCGGGAGAGGCCCATCGCGCCGATCATGCGGTCGAGGAGCTGGCCGGCTCGCCCGACGAACGGCCGTCCCGTGCGGTCCTCGTCGGCGCCGGGCCCCTCGCCGACGAACATCAGGTCGGCGCCCGGGGCGCCCTCGCCGAACACGGTCCGCGTGCGGCCTTCGCAGAGCCTGCACCGGGTGCAGGAGGCCACTTCGGACTCGAGCGTCTGAAGAGTGATCTGGGGAGGGGCCGGCGCCGTGGCGGCGGGCCGCGGTGGGAGGGGCAGGGCGTCGAGGCCGTAGGCGCGGTGGTCTTCGAGGGCCAGCCGCACACCCGGGCCCGGGTCGATGATGCCGCTCATCGGCCGGCGGCCGGCCGCGTATCGGCCATTTGCCGATCGAGGGCAGCCGTCACCTCGTCCACCGAGCGGTCGAGCGGTCCCGGCACGGTCATCCCGGCGGCTCGCACGTGGCCACCGCCTCCGTAGCCGCGGGCGAACGCGGCGACGTCGAACCAGCGGTCGCTCCGGAGACTGACCTTCGCCCGGCCGTCGGGCAGTTCTTTGAAGAGCAGGGAGACCTCCATGCCCCGCAGCGCCATCGGCACGTTGACGAGGTCTTCGAGGTCTTCGTAGCCGCCCCCCGCCTCCTCGAGGTCCGTCGTGCGGATCGCGACCCAGGCGGCGTCGCGCGCGTCGTTGTAGCGAATTCGCGAGAGCGCGAGGCCCGTGAGTTGCAGCGACGCGGGCGACCGGCTGCGGAACAGCTCGCGGTACATCGCCTCGGGGCGGACGCCGGCGTCGAGCAGCGTCGCGGCGATGCGCAGCGTCTCGGCGCTGGTGTTGGAGTAGGCGAAACGCCCCGTGTCGAACACGATCGCGGCGTAGAGGGCCTCGGCGGCCGGGCGATCGAGCGTCGCGCCGGCGACCTCGGCGATCCGGGCGACCTGCTCGCCGGTCGACGCGAGGGTCTCGGCCACCCAGTGGACGTCGCCGAAGCCGGTGTTGCTCTGGTGGTGGTCGAGGTTCACGACCCTCGCATCCCGAAACCGCGACGGCAGGTAGTCGAAGCGGTCGAGGTCGCCGCAGTCGACGACGATCAGCAGGTCGGTCGGGGGGGCTTCGTCGTTCGGCCCGAGGATCTCGAGCCGTTCGATGCCGGGCAGGAACCCGTAGAGGCGTGGCGGCGCGGCCTCGTTGATCGCGCGGACCGTCGCGTTCGGCGCGAGTTGCGACGCGAGGTGCAGCAACGCCAGCTCGGATCCGACGCTGTCGCCGTCGAGCGGCGACTGCGAGCTGACGACGATCGCCGTCGCGTCGCGCATCGCCTGGAGGACGTCGTTCGGGGTGCCCATCGCCATGATGCGACGATCCTACTGCGCAAACGCGCGCGGTCAACCGGAGGGCAGCCGGTAGAATCGTGAGGACGAGCGAGAGGCACGCGATGGACCCGATCATTCTCGAACTCACCCGACGCTACACCGACCCGGCCCGCAGCTACCACAACCTCGATCACATTGCGCGGATGCTGGCGACCGGCGGCACGTCGTTGAGCGACGCACAGACCCTCGCCGTCTGGTTTCACGACGCGGTCTACGAGCCGGGATCCGGGTCGAACGAGGAGGACAGTGCGGCGCTGGCCGCCGAGATGCTCGCCGGCAGGATCGGCGGCGAGGTGATCGACGAGGTGTGCGGGATCATCCTCGACACGAAGAGCCACGTCCCGACCCGCGAGTCGTCGAAACGGGTCATCGACCTCGACCTGATGGGACTCGCCGACCCGTGGCCGGCGTTCGCCGAGACCTATCGGGCAGTGATGGCGGAGTTCGTCCCGAACGCGTGTGACGAGGCGACGTTCATCGCGGGCAATCGGGAGGTGTTCGCCGGGTTCTTGGCCCGCGAGCGGATCTTCCACACCGACTGGGGCCGGCCGTTCGAGGCGCCCGCGCGACGCAACCTCGGCGTGCTCGTCGGTGTGGCCCTGCCCGAGCGCGGCGCCGGATAGCTCGCGGACCGTCCCGGTGGTGGCGGCGCCGGGCACGAGCCGAGCGGGAGCGCTTCGTGGTATCCTTCTCTCGGTCGTGTCTCGTCGTCATTCCCTTGGAAACTCCAGCTCAGCGTGATCCGGATCAGACTCTACGTCGAGGGTGCATGGGGTCGCCGCGTGCATGATGACGACGGCGACGAGATCACGATCGGGCGTGGCCGGGAGGCGACGCTGCGAATCGCCGACGAGCATGCGTCGCGCGTGCACGCCCGCATCCGGCGCGACCACGACGGCTATCTGCTGCTCGACCAGGGCAGCTCCAACGGCACGTTCGTCAACGGCGTTCGAACGCCGTCGTGCCGGATCCACAGCGGCGACGTCGTTCGCATCGGCGAGACCGACTTCGCCGTGCAGGTGCGCCACGAGCCGTCGCCGGACCCGGCCGCCGACACCCGGTCGATCGACGGCGAGGCCGCCGACGACGACGGTGAGACGACGCAGCGCGTCGAGGACGAGCCGCGCGAAGTGCGACGGCTGCGCGACCGGCTGCGCAGTCGCGAGCGCTTCATCGACGGGCTCAAGAGTCTCGTCGCGATCAATCGCTCGTTGCTCGGCGAACGCAACCGCGACACGTTGTGGGAGAGCATCGTCGACACCGCGATTCAGTTGACGCGCGCCGACCGCGGGTTTCTCGTGCTCCGACGCGACGGTGACCTCGTGTTCGAGACGGCGCGCAACTTCCGTCAAGAGGAGCTCGCGGCGCCTGAACTCGAGATGAGTCGTTCGATCGCGCGGCAGGTCGCCGAGGACGGGCAGGCCGTCATCACGTCCAACGCGGTCGAGGACGATCGGTTCGACGCGATGCAGAGCGTCGCGAAGCTCAAGTTGCGCTCGGTCGTGTGCGTGCCGCTGCGCGCGTCCGACCGACCGGTCGGCGCGCTCTACGTCGACAACCGGTTCGAGGAAGGGCTCTTCACCGAAGACGATGTCTTCCTGCTCGAGTCGTTCGCCGAGCAGGCGTCGCTCGCGTTGAAGAACGCCGAGCTGTTCGCCGAACTGGGGCGATCGCGCGACCAGATCGCGTCGTTGAATCACGCGCTGGAGGGAAAGGTCGCGACCCAGGAGGTCGAGCTCGCGAAGGTCCGGCGCGCGCTCGCGTCGGAGCGCGAATCGGCGCGCTTTCGCTACGACTACGACAACATCGTCGGCCGGAGTCCGGCGATGACGCGCGTGCTGAACACGCTCGACCGAATCACGCCGACCGATCTCGCGGTGCTGATCGAGGGCGAGAGCGGCACCGGCAAGGAGTTGATCGCGCGCGCGATCCACTTCAACGGCCCCCGCGCGGAGCGCGCGTTCGTGTCCGAGAACTGCGCGGCGATCCCCGCGACGCTGTTCGAGAGCCAGCTGTTCGGCTACGTGCGCGGCGCGTTCACCGGCGCCGAGGAGGATCGCGAAGGACTGCTCGAGCTGGCCGACGGCGGCACGCTGTTCCTCGACGAGATCGGCGAACTCGATCCGCTGTTGCAGCGCAAGTTGTTGCGCGTGTTGCAGGAGGGCGAGGTGCGGCGCCTCGGGGACAGCGTCGTGCGGCGCGTGGATGTGCGGGTGGTCAGTGCGACGAACCGCGAGCTGCTCCAGCTCGTCTCGGAGCGGACCTTTCGCGAGGATCTCTACTACCGGCTGTGCGGGATTCGCATCACGCTGCCACCGTTGCGCGAACGCCTCGAAGACGTGCCCGAACTCGTCGCGCACTTCCTCGCTCGGCTCGGGAAGGGGCAGGGCGAGCGCAAGCGCGTCGAGCCGGAGGCGCTCGCGATTCTCGGCCGCTACGCGTGGCCCGGCAACGTCCGTCAGCTCGAGAACGAGTTGCGCCGGGCGTGGCATCTCGCGGACGACACGATCGGGGTCGACACGCTCAGTCGCGTGGTCTCCGACGCGGAGGTCGCGACGGAGCAGGCCGCGGCGCCGATCGGGCCGCTCCGGGAGGCCGTTGACCAGCTGGAACGCCGGGCGATCGAGGCCGCCCTCGCGCGCTTCAGCGGCAACAAGTCGCGGGCGGCCGAGGCGCTCGGGCTGAGCCGGGTCGGACTCCGCAAGAAGATCGCGCGACTCGGCATCGAGGAGGGGACATGATGCGGCGGTCGGGTGGAAACCGACCGGCCGGTAGGTGGAAACAGAGTTTCCAACTCGGCGATTCCGGTCCGCGGCGGTAGGGGTTAGCATCCCTCCGGGGACTTCTATATTATGCGAGGCACTGATTTCGGGAAGAAGACAGCAGGCATGCGGTTTGCGACCGCGATCGGCCCCGGTCCGATCGAGGGACGCCGTGCGAGCGTCCGGACATGGCCCGGCGACTGCCTGCGAGGACTCCCGACGTGTCACAAACCACCGGACGAAACACGACGATGAGTGACAGTTCTCGCTACACGCTGACCGTGGAGATCGACGGCCGCGCGCAGACGTTTCCCGTGGGCCCCGATCCGGTCGTGGTCGGCCGATCGGTGCCGGACGGGGTGACGATCGACCACGCATCGGTGTCGCGCCGCCACTGCGAGTTGACGTTCGCCGACGGCCAGATCGAAGTGCGCGACCTCGCCTCTTCCAACGGCACGTTCGTCAACGGCAACCAGATCATCCGGAGCAAGGCCAACGTCGGCGACGCCGTGCGCTTCGGCCAGGTCGACGCGCGGTTCGAGGCCGCAGGGGGCGATGCGGCGCCCGACGAGGCCGCGGCGGACGATCCCGCCGGCGCCGAGATCGAACTCGAGGAACTCTCGCTCGACGACGAGCCGGCCACCGCGCCGGTCGCGCCGGTCACGCCGGCGGCGCCCGCCGGTGACGACCTCGACCTCGACGAGATTTCGCTCGACGACGGGCCTTCGCCGTCGGCGGGCGGCGCTGCCGACAGCGGCTGGGTGCTCGTCGTCGTCGAGACCGGTGAGCGATTCCCGCTCGAGTCGCGCGACCTGACGATCGGGCGGAGCAGCTCGAACGACCTCGTGCTCAAGGGCCTCGGTGTCTCCGGCAAGCACGCCGCCGTCTCGTGGCAGGGCGGGCGCCCGATCCTGCGCGACGTCGGCAGCACCAACGGTGTGCTCGTCGACGGCCGCCGCGTCGACACCGTCGACCTCTACGACGGCACCGCGTTCCAGATCGGCAAGGTCGGCGTGCGCGTCGAAGGGACGATCGCGCCGCCCGCCGCGGTGTCCGGCGTCCAGGAGATCTCGCTCGACGACGACGAAGAGCCGGTTGCCGCGACCGACGAGCAGCCGACGATCCACCACCTCGCCGACGCCGACGTCCCGAAGAAGAGCCGCGCCGGCCTGATCGTCGTGCCGCTCTTGTTGATCGGACTCGCCGGCGCGGGCTACTTCTACTTCCGGCCGCCGGCCGCGGTCGGGAAGGATCCGGTGCAGCGCGTCGATCCGCCTTCCGACAGCTTGATCCAAGCCGGGTTCAGCGCCGAGGAAGCCGACGCGACCGAGCAGTGGGAGGCGGTGCTCGTCGGCGCCGGCTCCGACTTCGCGCGCGTCTCGGCCGCGAAGCACCGCGGCCGCTTCGGCTTCGAGGTCACACGTAGCGACCAGGCGCCCGCGGACCAGCCCACGATCGCCTACTACAAGGAGCCGATCGCGGTCGACAGCCGTCGCCGCTACTCGATCGAGGCGTTCGGTCGACGCGACAGTGGCGACGCGTCCGCGGCCCTGCTCGTGCGCTTCCTCGACGAGGACGGCGCGGTGATCAGCGAGGAACTCAGCCCGCGCGTCGACGCCGGCGCGTTCGAGGCGATCGAACTCAGCCCGACGGTGCCGGTCGGATGCGCGAAGGCGCGCGTCGCGATCGTCGCGTGCGGCGGTGCCGGGGTCGTCCACGTCGACGACGTGACGATGCGCCCGTCGGAACTCGCGCCGCAGACCGCGGAGCACGCGGCCGATCGCTACAACGTCCTCGTCGCGCCCAGCGGCGCGTTCAGCGTCCGCGACGAGAGCGACTGGCTCTTGATGCGCGCCGAGTACTTCGTCGTCGTCGACAAGCTGCGCTACGGCCTCGGGCTGGGTGTGACGTCGGCGGTGACGAAGGTCGCCGACAGCAAGACCCGCGTCGAGGCGACGCTCGTGGCCGGCGGCGCGGGAAACCCGATCACCGTCGAGCTGGACGGTGCCGACCCGGTGCGCGTGCGCTACGGCGGATTCTCCGGCGCCGGCAAGCGCGACGGCGTCCGCGTCTACCTGCGCCCGAAGGACGTCCAAGCCGGCTTGCTCGTGATCGCCGGCGGCGCCGTCTCGGCACAGACCGGGACCTTCGCGATCGAGGCGTGCGACGCGTTCGTCGTCGGCGACGGCCCGCGGCCGGTGCGCCTCGAGTTCGAGACGCCGATGAACGTCGAGGTGCGCAAGGTCGGCGACGCCGCGTTCGTCGCCGAGTTCACGCGGCCGTTCACCGCGGGGACGCCGCTCGCGTTCGCGCTGCGCACGTCGCTGATCGACATGATGGCCGCGGCGACGACCGCGCTCGCGCAAGGCCGCGAGGCGCTCGCGGCGCGCGACTACGGCGCAGCGCTGCGTCATCTCCAGCGCGTCACCGATCGGTATGCCGTCAAGCGCGAGGACATCGAAGAGGCGCAACGGTTGATCGCGACGGTCGAGAGCGAGTTCGAGGAACGGCGCAAGGCGCTCGCGCGTCGGGTCGAGGAGGCGACGTTCTTCAAGGACGCGCACCAGATCGACGCCGTGCTCGTCGATGCGCGCGCGCTCGCCGACGCCTACCGCGAAACGAAGGCCCACGACGCCGCGCAGGCCCTCGTCGACAAGCTCGACGAGGCGCGCAGCGGCGTCACGGCGGAAGAGATGAAGGACTACGCCGAGCGGACGTTGACGCTCGCGCGCGACTTCAAGGACAGCGGCCGGGTGCGCTTCGCGGAGCGCTACTACACGGCGGTCATTCAGCGGTGCAAGGACACCGAGTGGGCGGCGACGGCGACGAAGGAACTCACCGAGCTGCACAAGGTCGTTCGCGAGCTCACCAACCGGAAAGAGAACCCGTAAGACCATGGCCAAACTCGGCACCGGAATCGACATCGGCGAGCACAGCATCAAGATCGTGCAGGGCCGGTTCAAAGGGGAACTGTTCCAGGTCACCCGGGCCCGGCACGTGCGGATCGCCGACGGCAGCGACGTGCTCGCGCAGCTCCCGTCCGCGTTGCAGTCGCTCGGGATCAAGGGCAGCGGCCTGCTCGGTCTGACCGGCAAGGACGTCATCATCCGGTATACGCAGGTGCCGCCGGTCACGCCGCAGCGCCTGAAGACGTTGATGGAGTTCGAGGTCAACGAGATCATCCAGCAGAGCGGCGGCGACGTCGTCGCGGACTACGCACTGCTGCCGTTGGACGAAGGGTCCGACGAAGAGGATCTCGTGCTCCTGGGGCTCGTCAAGGACCGCTTCCTCGCGCAGCGGATGGACGCGCTGAAGAAGGGCGGCATCGCGGTCGAGGGCGCGACCCCGAATGCGGTCGCCCTGTTCAACAGCTACCTGAAGAACGGCGACTTCCAGAGCGAAGAGGTCACGCTGCTGCTGAACATCGGCGCGGAGAACTGCGACATCGCGTTGCAGAAGAACGCGCAGCTCGTGTTCGCGCGCAATCAGTCGATCGGCGGCGACACGTTCACGCAGGCGATCGCCGACGGCCTCGGCGTCGACCGCGAACGCGCCGAGAAGCTCAAGGTCCTCAAGGCCGACCTGTCGGCGCTGTTGCCCGGCACGCGCCCGGACCAGGATACCGAACGGCTCGCGCGGACCCTCGTCGGACCGGCCGGCCGACTCTTCTCGACCGTGCAGTCCACCGTCACGTTCGCGAAGAACCAGTCGAAGATCTACAACCTCAAGCTCGGACGCGTGCTGATCAGCGGCGGCGGGGCCCGGTTGCGCGGGCTCGACGCCTACCTGCAGAGCAACCTGAACGTCCCGGTCGAGTACTTCGATCCGACGCCGGCGCTCGACACGCAACTGCTCAAGGACGACGACCAGCGCGACCTCTCCGGCCACGGTCCGGAGATGGCGGTCGCGGTCGGGCTCGCGCAGATGGCGGTGGATCCGCGCTTCTTCCGCGTGACGCTGTTGCCCGAGAAGCTGCGCAAGCTCGCCGAGTTCAAGCGGTCGACCGCGTTCATGATCGCCGCCGGCGTTTGCCTCGCGGCATTCATGGGCGTGTCGTGGCTGAACGCGAAGGCGGAGAACGCCGCGTCGGTCGAGGACCGGACCCGCGTCGAGCGCGAGCGTCGGACGCGCCAGAAGCGGATGACGCGCTACGAAGAGCTCGCGGCGTCGAACACGGTGCTCGCCGAGAAGACCGAATTGCTCGCGAAGCGCCGCAATCTCGGGCCGGCACTCGTCAAAGCGTGGCGGGTCGTGCTCGAGCACCTGCCGTCGGAGTTCTGGATTCACGACCTCGACATCGAGCTGCGGCCGTATCGCGATGCGAGCGCGCCGAAGGAGCGGGCGACCCCGTTCGGTCGTCGCGGCGACGATGAGCCGCTCGGGCCGGATCTCCCGGTCGTGATCGTCAACGGAGCGGCGGAGGCGCGCGGACGCAAGCTCGTGGGCGTGCTCAACGAGTACGTCGCGAAGCTCGAGGAGGCCGACGTGATCAAGAAGGTCGTCCGCAAGGAGAAACACGGATCGGGTGCGCTCGAGTTCACGCTGCACCTCTACATGGTCGACCCGCCGGCGACGGCGGATCGGAACGACGAGCGCGCTGAGGAGGATCGGTCGTAGCATGGACTTCGAAGAGATTTGGTCTGATCACAAGGCCTTCATCGTCACGGTCGGCGTCGCGTTGATGGCGTTGCTCGTGTTCCTCGGCGTGAAGTCGGCGACGTTCAGCGACGACACCCGGCGCAATCAGTCGACGGTCGCGTCGACGCAGTCGAAGTTGCGCCGCGCGGCCGTTGCGCGCCCGGCCGACATCCGCGCGCTCGAGGAGACCGAGGAGGGGCTCACGACGCGCCTCGCGGCGCTCGAGAAAGACATCGAGCTGACGCTCCCCGAGGAGTATCTGCTGCCGGAGTCGAACGCGAAGTCGGCCTACTCGAGCCTGCTATCGGAGACGCGCAGCAAGGTCGCGGAGGTCGCGGGACTCGAGAACGTGCAGGTCCCGTGGGAACTCGGCGTGCCGAGCATCACGCCGAACACGCGCGACGAGATGCAGCGCTACCTCGCCGGCCTCTACGTCGTGCAACGCGTCGTGCCCTACGCGATGGAAGAGGGCATCAAGCGCTTCGAGTCGATCGAAGTGACGCCGATCCGCGGCGGCAACTTCATCCGCGAGACGCGCGCGACGTTCCGCGTGCTCGCCCGTGGACGCGCGATCGCCGGACTGCTCGACCGCGTGCTCGATCCGAATCAACCGCTGATCCTGACCGACTTCCGCGTCGCACGCCCGCCGCGCGGCGAGGGCATCCTCGCGACGATTCAGATCTCGGTCTACGAGGTGCATCCCGACAAGGCGGTCACCGAGGAGGACGCTGCGTAGCCATGCCGGACTGGTTGAACAAGGAAAAGATCGTCTTCGCGCTGGCGGCGCTGCTCGCCGCGTGGGGCATCTACGGCTATGCGACCGCCGAACGCGAACGACTCGACATCCCGCGCGGCAAGTCCCTCGAGGAGCGTGCCGCCGCATTTCAGTCGCCGGACCTCCGGCTCGGAGAGGACGAGCGCGTGCTCGTCGGCACGCGCGACGTCTTCGCGCAGCCGGTCGCGGAGAAGCGGGTCAAGCCGCTCGACCTCCCGTCACCGCCGCTGGCGCTCGCGCCGGTCGTCGCGCCGCCGCCGCTGCCCGGACCGCCGCCGACGAAGTGGAGCGGACTGCGTCTGCCGACGTTGCCGGCCGCGAAGACCGGCGGAGACGCCGGCGTCGCCAACGCGACCGAGGAGAAGACGGAGACGACGGAGAAGACCGAACCCGTCGATCCGGCGACCGTCTACGACGCGATTTACCTCCGGCGTGATGCCCAGCCGATCTACGGCAAGATCCGAAACGAGTCGCCGCTCGACCTCGTCGCGCTCCAGCTCGACGACGAGGAGAACAAGCTCGTGCTCAAGCGCGACGCGACGCTCGAGTTCGACATCTACAATCACAACGACGGCAAGCGTGCCGCCGCGCGGCGCTACGCGCCGGACGACTTCGCCTACTTCTCGCTCGCCGCGACGCCCGAGAACCTCTACGCGATCAAGCGCTGGGCGCTGCCGGCCGAGGACGTTCGTGGTCGCCTCGCGATCGCGCGCTGGCTCGTGTCGGTCGGCGAGGTGAAGAAGGCCGAGGCGGAGTATCGGCAGGCGCTGCAGCTCGATCCGCGGTTCCGCCGCGGCTACCTCGAACTCGGGCAGGTCCTCGAGCGCGAGTATCTCTGGGAGGAAGCGCTCGCGTGCTACTCGCTCGCGGCGGAGAACGGCGTCGACCACCCGGAGATCGCCTACCGCGAAGGGCTCCTGCTCAAGCGCTTCGGCATGGTCCGCGAAGCGGAGGCGATCTTCCGCCGCGTGTTGCGGCGCGCCCGCGACCACGTCCGCGCCTACGTCGCGCTCGGGGAGTGCCTGATCGCGCTCGATCGGGTCGACGAGGCGATCCGGGTCCTCAAGCAAGCACACGGGGCGAGCGCGCCGGCCGGCAATCAGGTGCTCGACGCCGTGTGGGTCGACGCGTCGCTGGCGCTCGGCCGCGCGCACCTCGTCAACGGCGACTTCAAGGAGGCGAGCGGCTACTTCCGCGCGGTCTTCGAACAGGACGAGTCGCAGCGGGGCGCCCGGCAAGCACTCGGTGCGAGCCTCTACGCGATGAACGCCTCCAAGGCCGAGGCCGCGCTCGACGTGTTGCAAGCCGAGCCTGCCGAGGTCCTGACCCGCACGATGCTGATCGACCGCGGGTTCGCGCTCGCCGCTGCCGGCTACTTCGCGGCGGCGCGCACCGCGTTCGAGCGGGCGCGCGAGGACGATCCGATCCACGCGTGGGCGGCCCAGGTGGGGCTCGGCTTCGTCGCCGAATGCGAGGGCGATGCCGAGGCCGCGATCGAGCGCTACACCGATGCGCTCAACGGAAACCCGACGGCGCACTATCCGCGTCTCGCGATCGGTCGGATCCTGCGCAAGCAGGGCGACACCGACCAGGCGCGGACGATTCTCGAGCGGTTGATCGCCGACGTGCCCGGCGCCGTCGATGGATTGACGGAGTTGGCGCGTTGCGCGCTCGACGACAAGCAGCCGCTCGACGCGATCCGCTATCTCGAGAAGGCGCTCCGCGTGGAACCGGACGCGCTGCACATCCGAGCCACGTACGGCGCGGCGCTGCTTCGCGCGAACCGGGAGCAGGAGGCGACGCGCGTCTTCGAGGCGGTGCTGGCCAAACGCGACGACGACCCGCTCGTGCTCGTGAACATGGCGACGATCCACTACCGAAACGGCGAGGTGGAGAAGGCGCTCGGCAACCTGCAGACCGTCGAAGAGGTCGCTGCGAACGACCCGGTCGCCGCACCCCTGCTGAAGTTCGCCAAGCGCACCGCCATCGCGATCGACGAGAACAATCGCAAGCGCATCGTGACCGAGGCGTTCGACTCCGCCGAACTCGACGCGACGTGGGAGGTCGACAAGCCGAACGGCATCAACGTCCGCGTCACCGAGGGCAAGGTGCGGTTCGAGGGCACGCAGCGGAACAACGACGGCGAGACGTCGCTGCTGCGCGTGATCGCGCTCGGCGAGATGGAGCAGTTCGACATCGCGATCGAGATCGCCGAGAAGGCGAAAGCACGCTTCGGGGTCGAGGCGGTCGTCCGTGCCGGCTCACGCCGGAACCGCCGGACGATTCGCGCCGGCGTGCAGTTCGTGCGCCGCAGTCGCGGGCAGGTCGCCTACCGCGTCCATCAAGAGGGGCAGTGGCAGGACTGGCAACCGGTCTCGGTGACGTGGCCGCGTCAGGGCGCCGTGCGTCTCGGGCTGGCGCGCGCCGACGAGTTCGGTGCCGAGTGGAACCTGCTCGTCAACGGTCGTGCGGTGAAGAAGGTCGACATCCGCGGGTTCCGCGGGGTCGAGCGCGAGGCGTACGTCGGGGTGTTCGGCACCGCGAAGATCGGCACCGATTGGCAGGCGGTCGTCGACGATGCGCAGATGATCCTGAAGAAGAAGCGGCAGTAACATGGCAACCGAACCCCGCAATGGCGGCTTCACGCTGATCGAGATCCTGATCGTGCTCGGCATCCTCGCCGCGCTGCTCACGGTCGCGACACCGGTGCTGTTCAAGTCGCGCGAGTCGGCCGAACGCAAGACGACCGGCGCGCTGATCCAGCAGATCCGCGTCGCCGTGAAGCACCGGATGAACTCGCCCAAGTTCGGCGACGCGCCGCCCAGTCGGCTCGCGCTCGCGGGCTTCGAGTCGACGAACGACCTGAACGAGGGCATCGAAGCACTCGTCGCGACGCTCGGCGCCGAAGACTCCGAGCTGAACCCGTTCGACGACGAGGATCGCCTCGAGAACCTCGACGGCGACCGGGACCCCAAGAAGATGACGTTCGGCAAGTCGAAGCAGTTCTTCGAGTACGTCGACGCGTGGTTCAACCCGCTGGTCTACTTCCGCCTCCGGGACTTCGAGGAGGACGGCAAGAAGAGCGTCCGTTACACGCGCCAGGACGGCACGACGATCGAGGTCTCGCCGATCATCAGTGCGAAGACCGGCGGGTTCGCCGGCGCGCTCGACGGCTTTCAGATCATCAGTCTCGGCCCGGACGAGGAGTTCGGCACCGACGACGACGTCGTGAGTTGGAGCTCGAAGTAGACCGTGGGTAGTCGCCGAACCGACCGCACGCACGAACGAGGCACGACGCTGCTCGAATTGCTCGTCGTCTTCATGATCATCGCGCTCGCGATGGGCATGGGCATCGGCGTGTTCGGCAAGTTCAGCCTCGTCAACGCGGCGAACAACAGCGCCGCCGGCGTGCGGTCGTTGATCCGCGTGATCCGCGACTGGGCACGGACCTATGGCACCGTCGGCACCGTGATCGTCGACACGAAGGAAAACCGCGTCGTCGGGTTGCTCGAGCGGGTCGTCGGTCAATGGCACCTCGAGCCGGTCGGCGGGGATGCGCGCTCCGTCTCGACGGGTGCGTTCGACATGCCGGTGCGCTTCTCCGGGGGCGTCGAGGCCGACGCAAACGGTTGCGTCGGCGGCTGCGTGCGCCTGGACGGCAGCGCCGGCTCGTTCGTCGATCTCGGTCATTCCGCGTCGTTCGAGTCGGAGTGGGGCGTTTCGGTGAGCGCCGACGTCTTCCTCGAGGAACGGCGGACCGGCGTGATCGTGCAGAAGGGCGAGGCGTTCGGACTCGGCATCGGCGCGAGCGGCGAACTGGTCGGCTTCGTCGGGGTCGGCGAGAACGGCGGCACCGAGGGGCTGCTGCGCACCCAGGCGGACTCCGGTGACGACCTCGTGCCGATCGGCAAGTGGGTGCGTGTCGGACTCTACTACGACCGTGTCGAGGTGCGCGTCTTCATCGACTACCGGCCGGTCGGGTCGTCGCAGGAGCGGCGCACGCTCGGTCGGTCCGAGGAGGCGCTGACGATCGGCGCGTCGACCGGGGGCATTCGCGGCCGCGTCGACGGCCTGCGGCTAGGTGTGCTCGGCCCCGGCGACGGCGGCGACCTCGGCAGCGACGTGAAACTCCGCGGCGGCACGCCGGTGATTCGGTTCAACGCCGACGGCGCGCTCGACCCGCGTTACCACAATCAACCTGCGCAGATCCTGCTCGAGAGCGAGGCGGGACGGCGCGTGAAAATCACCGTCGGACAACTCGGACACGTGAAGGTGATCGAGTGACGACGGACCGGGGTCAGGACCGCGCCGCGATTCGCGGCGCCTCGACGAGGGAGGAGACGGCATGAGACGAACCGACCGCGCAGAGGAGCGGGGCATTGCCCTGATCCTCGTGATCGTCGTCCTGATGGCGCTGCTGCTGATCGCGACCCCGTTTGCATCGAACATGCTGAACCACCAGGTCGCGACGGTCGTGCACGACAGCGCCGACCGTGCCCAGGTCGACGAGCAGAGCCTGACGAACCACGTGATGGCGAAGCTGCGTCAAACGCACCCGCGCTACGACAAGACGCCGTACGTGGACGGCATCGAGGAGATCGTCGCGGCGGAGACGCTCGACGGCGTCGGCGATCTCGACGGCGTGGCGAACCCGCGCGGGAGCATCTGGAGTGCGCGCGTCGAGGACGAGCAAGCCAAGATCAACATCAACGCCGCGTCGCCGTTCGCACTCGCGAACCTGTTCGGCGGCCGTTCCAAGCTCGACGACAACGTCAGCGACGACGACACCGAGATCGCGCTCGAGGACGTCAGCGGGTTCGACCCGAACGGCGGCTACGTCGTCGTCGGCGCCGAGCTGATCAAGTACAGCGGCATCAGCCTGAACGCGCTGACCGGGTGTGAGCGCGGGATCAACGCGGTCGACGAGGAGCCTGCGCGCATCGGCGTGTCGGAGTCGTTCTACTTCCAGCCCGGTGGGCTGATCAAGATCAGCGACGGCCTGCGCACCGACTACGGTGTCGTCAGTCGCGTGTCGGCGGGGCGGCGGACGATCTTCTCCGGCCGCGGCGGGAGCGTCGAGATCTCGTCCGGCTTCACGGCCGCGGCGGCCCACCGCGGCGGCGAGCCGGTGATCGATGCGCGCGTCTTCGCGATCAACATGTATCGCGTGTTGCGCGAGCCGGGCAAGTGCTACCGCTACCCGACCGTGTCGGCGATCCGGCGGATCGTCGACCTCGGCATCCCGGGCTTCCGGCCCGAGGAAATCGAACGGGTGATGCCCTATCTGACGGTCTACTCGAGCCACGACGGTGCCGCACGCTGGGGCAACCACCGCACGCTCGTCGACGACTTCGTCTTCCGCGGGCGCGAGTGGTTCGGCTCGAAATCGTGGATCGAGTCCGAGGTCCGCTATCCGATCAACGTCAACACCGCGTCCGAGCCGGTGCTGAAGGCGCTGCTCGTCGGGCTCGCGGGCGAATCGCAGAACGAAGAGGTCGACGCCGAGGTCGCGGGCAAGCTGATCAAGCGGATCGTCGCGGCGCGCAAGGAGCGGCCGCTCGAAGACGAGCAGGACGTGCTGGATCGCGTCTTCGAGCCGGCGCTCGAAGAGGAAGAGGTCACGCGAAACCTGCGGAGCGCGATCTACCAGTGCTTCTTCGACAGCCCGATGATCACGTTCCTGAAGGGCGGCACGCACCGGTTGATCTTCCGCTCGCTCGGCGCCTACCAGGTCGAGACGAACGTCAGTCGCAACAACGCGGCCGGCGTCGAGCTCGCCCGGGCCCGCTCGAAGAAGGTCGTCAGCGTCGCGTCGCCCGAGCTGTTGACCGAGTTCCTCGACACGCAGTTCGACTTCGAGCGCAACCTGACGCCGGGCCGCTACAGCCGCTTCGTGCAGACCTATCCGGTCAACGTCGAGTGGCAGCGCGCGCCGCAGGATCCGCCGGTCTTCGACCCGCCGAACCGCGCGCTGAAGCAGCTTCAGGGCTACGTGCGCAACCAGCGACGCGAGCGTCAGGGGCGCGATGAGAAGAGCGTCTGGGCGTCGCGCAAGAAGACCGGCAGCGAGGGGGAGGACGAGGGCAGCGTTCGCTACCGTCCGACCCGGACCGCCGACGATCTCCAGGCGTTCCGCGGCGCGTTCAACCCGATGCGGATCGGCGTCGAGCACTTCGACAACAACGAGGACATCGAGGGGCGCATCCTGAGCGACGGCCCGATGACGGTCGGCATGCGGAGCGGTCGCTTCGGTCGCCGGCGCGGCGGTCGCGGCGGCAGCGGCATGGCGGCGACGTCGATCGGCCTGTGGTATCAGCCGCGCTGGGAGAGCGGGCAGGCCGGGCGTCACTACATCTTCGGCATCGGCGAGAACAGCCGCTCCGACAAGGTCGAGCTCTACTACGACAACGAGAAGAAGCAGCTCGTGCTCGAGGTGGCCGACGCCGGCCTGAACGACGAGAACACGATCTGCCGCGCCTACTTCCCGATTGTGATGCGCGCCTACACGAACTACCACATCGCGTGCATCGTCGCGGGCTCGCGACCGGATCAGATGCAGATCATCGTCGACGGCGTGCCGTATCGCGGGCAGGACCAGCAGCGGCATCGATTCCTGACGCGCCTGGTCGGCGGCCTGAGCGAGAACGACACGACGATTCGCGTCGAGAGCACGAAGGAGTTTCCGAGCCGCGGCGTGCTGCTGGTCGGCGAGGAGAAGATCGAATACTCCGGCAAGACCGAGAACGCGTTCCGCGTCGTCGCCGAGACCAACGGCGCGGTCGTCAAGCGCGGTCGCGGCTCGCGCAACGACACCGACGAGACGTGGACCCACCCCGACGGCGCGGCGGTGACGCTCTACGGCTACGCCAACGGCCTGCAGTCCGACATCCCGCAGACGTCCGGCCGCATCGCCGGCGCGCCGGCCGGTTGGGGCCGCTGGGAACCGGGCATCCTCGAGGGCGCCGATCCGTCGCGGAACATCCCGGGGGCGTTCGGTCTCCCGGAAGACGCGACCGTGATCAAGCTGCGCAAGGGAACCTCCGGCGGCTTCCAAGAGACCGGGTACGCGCTGATCGCGTCCCCGCGGTGGGAGATCCCGGTCGCCGCCCAGACGAATCCGCCGCAGCCGGCGACGACGCGCTGGGTCGGCGGACTCGAACTCGTCTACTACACGAGCCTCGTCAACGACGAACTGCGCGGGGTCACGCGTGGCGTCGAGACGCCCCGGATGACCGAGACGATGGGCGGCGACGAGAACGACTGGACGACGCCGAAGGAGTTCCTGAACCCGTTCCGGGTCTCATTCCCCAACACGCAGAACACACTGCGGGTGATCGGGACCTACGTGTTCCCGGTCAGCCTCCAGGTCTCGTCGACGAACGACTTCCTCGACCCCGGCCAGACGAACGTCAGCGAGCGCGTCCAGATCATGAGCGGCGCCCAGGGAACCCCCGAGTGGGTGCGCTACGACGAGATCCTCCGCGAGGGGACCGGCGGCTACCTCGCTCGCACGAACTGGCCCGATCTCCAGCGGCTTTGGATCGCGTCGCAACGCGCCGCGCTTCCCGAGGCGGACTTCACGCCGCTCGCCCCGAACATTCAAGTCACGTGGCGACCGGCACAGGGCCAGGATCCGAACAACCCGCCCTACAACTTCGAGACGCTCGAAGAGTTCCTTGCGCGCGTCCGGAACCAGTTCCGCTTCCGCGGCTGTGACGGCACGATCGACAACGGTGCGACGAACAACACCGAGGTGCTGCAGGTCTTCCGCACCGAGCGGCCGAGCGCCGGGCCGGAGGACGTCGTCACGCTGATCGACGACACCGGCAAGACGAAGGAGCGGCATACGGTGTCGCACGCGGCGCCGAACCGCAATTGCGGCATCGCGTGGGGGCAGGCGAGCCGCATCCAATCGAAGGGCCACTTCGTCGGTTTCCGGAAGAACGTCGGCCGGCGTTGGGAGTCGACGCTGGAGGACCTTCGCGCCGGTCGCGGTGGACGCGGTCGAGGCCGCAGTCGCCCGGGGATCGATCGCACGCTGTCGCAGATCTCGTTCGACACGCGGCGCGTGACGCGGATCCTCAAGTCGCCGAGCGGCGAGTTGCCGATGGCAGAGGCGAACCGGGTGATCGTCGGCGGCACGTTCGGTGGCGAGTCGTCGCCGTGCGTCGTCGACGAGATCGAGACGTTCGCGTTCGATCAGAGCCGCCGCGGTGGCGGGGGCGCACGCAGCACGATGCGACGGCTGATCTCGACGCCGTACACGCTCGAGTATTGGAAGCAGCGCTTCGACCCGATCTCGCCGGCCCTGTCGCAGGAGGCCTACGACCGCGAGGAAGCGGCGCGCAAGCAGCGCCTCGCACGTGCGAAGCGCGTGATCGACGCGAACACGCCGGAGATCCGGCTGCTGCGCACCGACGTCTTCTACGACTTCGACGGCGTGACCGCGCCGCGGAGCGATCGAACGCCGATCGTCCGCCGCAACGGCGGCTTCCAGACCTACGAGCAGCGCTCGCGCGACGACCGCGACTGCGGCTGCATCCGGATCGGCGAGGAATTGGTCATCTACCGCGGCATCGAGGACGACAACACCGAACTCGTGCTGAAGGACTGCATTCGCGGTGCGTTCGGCACCGAGCCGCAGCCGCACAGCCACGGGGAGACGGCGTTCTTCCTGAGCTACATGGAGATGACCTTCCTGCAGGGCGAGTTGAGCGCCGAGGGGTCGACCGTGACGGTCGAGGAGACGCTCGGCTTCTCGCCCCAGGGCTACTTCGCGGTGTTCGGCAGCGCCGCGTCGGGCGAGGTGCGCGAGGTGATCGGCTACACGACGCATCCGTCGCGCGGCAATCGCAACGAGTTCGTGATGCCGCAGCGCGTCGACCGCGAGCACCTCGAGCGGATGATCGAGGAGGGGCTCGAGGAGGCCGATCGCGACGGTGGCGGCGCCGGGATCTTCCGCGGCCGCTTCGGGACCGTGCCTGCGCGACACGCGGCGCGAGCGATCGTGCTGCGGCTGCCGTTCCGCTACTGGGACCGGGCGGCGCGCAACGCGGACAACCCGGAGATGGGCTACTTCCAGTTCCCGATCCACCGCCACGGCGCGTTCTTCAAGAGCTTGAGCTGGGGCGAGAAGTTCCCGCACAAGAACCTCGACATCCGCGTGCTCGCGCGGGTCGACCGTCGCGCGCCGTGGGATTCCGAACCCAACGGCCGCACGAACGGGCTGTTCGAGTTCGTGAACCCGCGCGGCCAGGACGACCCGAACCGGATCGACATGCAGGCCGACCTGCTCGAGCTGCGCGTGTTCCTCGAATACCGCAGCGGCGCGTTCGGCGCCTACTTCGACGCCGACGGCTGGAAGGACACGCCGTGGCTGACGAAGTTCCGCGTCGACTACGTGCAGCCGAACGAAGTGCTGTTCCGGGAGGAGCGGCGGTAGTGGATCGCGCGAACGACATCCGCCGCGCGGGCTTCACGCTCGTCGAGCTGCTGATCGCGATGACGCTGTTCCTCGGGATCGCGTTCGTGCTCTACTCGTTCGTCCGTGGCGGCGTCGACATGTGGCGCACCGGGGAGCGACGCCAGGATCTCTACGAGCGCGCCCAGCTCGCGTTCTCCCGGATCGACGCCGACCTGCGGTGCACGTTCCGGCCGCAGCGCTTCGAGGAGGCGACGCCTGCCGCGATGTTCCTCTCGGACCGGCCGGACATGCCGAAGAAGGACCGCCGCGGCAACCGCGTGGACGAGCGCAAACGCCCGCTCGGCGTGATCGGCTCGCGGCTCCGCTTCGTGCGGACGATCCGCGGCGAGTTCCAGAACCCGGCGACGCGCTTCAGCGGCCTCGCGCCGGGCGCGAAGGACGTCTACCGATTCAAGCCCGACGTCGACCAGGACGGTGAACCGCTCGAACGGGACTACCGTGCACCGGCGGGGCTGATGGAGGTCGCCTACCTCGCGACCGCGCTGCCGGAGCAGGATGACGGCACGACGACGCTGTTGCGCGCCGCGCAGACGCCGGTCGGCGAGCGCAACACGTTCTTCGACGACGACGTGATCCAGGACGCCGAGTTCCTCTCGTGGGCGACCCCGGTCGTCGACGGGATCCTCTTCTTCGGCCTCGAGTTCTGGGACCAGCACACCGATCGCTGGGCCGACGACCGGGCCGAGGCGTTCACCGACGGCGTCTGGGACTCGACGCGCGGCCGCTTGCAGGACTTCAAGTTCTACCGCAAGGGCTCGCTCACGTCGGACCTCGACGACGTCTACCCGCGCCGCGTGCGGGTCCGGCTCGTCGTCGGGCGCCCGGGCGACCCGTCGATGTCCGCGAAGCTGCGGGACGGGCTGGTCCTGGGCGAGAAGGGCCTGCGCGTCGACCGCCCGGGCGGCCTCGCGATCCAGAACAGCGCGTTCGTGCTCGTCGGCGGGACCGAACTGATGCGGATCGAGCGGGTGGGCGGCACCCGTGCGAAGATCGTCCAGCGCGGCGTCTTCGGCACGCGCGAGGGCAGCCACGAGGCAGGCGCACCGGTCGTCTGGGGCGAGCTGTTCACGCGCGTCGTGAACATCCCGTGCTATCGTGAGGACTGGAACGAATGACGCGCGAGAGGCAACGTGGGTTCACGCTGGTCGAGGTCATGATCGCCGCGATGGTCCTCGTGATGGGGATGATGGGCATCATGGGCTTGTTCTCGGTGGCGCTGAAGACGCACCGCTCGAACATCGACACGGCGCGCGTCGCGATGATCCGGGCCGACGTCCTGCCCGACGCCGAGAGCCGGGCGCTCGTGACGACCGACGACGGCGACCTCCGCTACGAGGACGTGCCGCGCACACCGGTGCCGGGCTTCGAAGGATTCTTCTACGAGTTGAAGGTAAACAGTGGGGTCGAGAACGCTTCCGGCGAGGTCGCCGAGCTGATCATCAGCTGGCGGGCCGGCGGGCGGTTCAACGAAGCGAAGAGCTTCCATGTGCTGCCGGCCGAGAAGCCGTTCTCCGAGCTGATCCGGACCCGATTCAAAGAGGAGCGGAAACCATGAGAGCGCTCGTAACGACTCTCTCGATCGTGCTCGTGCTCGCGCTGGCGAGCAGTGCGGTCGCGGAGGTGATCACGTTGAAGGACGGCACCGTGCTGACCGGCAAGGTGCTCGAGGGCGACGAGAAGGGCCTCCGGCTGCAGCGCTTCGACACCGGCGGGGTCGTGTTCCTGCCGTGGCGCTTCATCAACGACCGCGATGCCGACCGCATCCGCAAGGACCGCGGTCTCGACCTCGGCGAGCTCGACTTCCTCGAGATCCCGGGGACCCGAATCGAGCTGACCGATCGCACGGTGATCGAAGGCGTCGTCCTCGAACGGACGAAGGACCAGCTGTTGATCCAGACCGATCAGCGGAAGCTCCCGATCCCGCTCAAGCGGATCGTTCGCGAAGAGGAGACGACGGTCAACGCCGCCGAGGTCTACCCGGGCGAGAAGCTCTACGAGGACCAGCTCGCCAAGGGCGAGCCCGAGACCGCGTCCGATCACTTCGGGATCGCGAAGTTCTGCTACCAGATCGAACTCTACGAGAAGGCGATCGAGCACTTCGTGAAGGTCCAGGAGCTCGAGGGGTCGTTCAAGCCGGACTTCGTCCGCGCCCGGATCAACGAGTGCGAGTCGCTGTTGAAGAACGAGGCGATCGCCAAGTTGTTCAACAAGATCACGCGCCTGGGATACTCGCGCAAGTACAAGGACGCGATCGACACGATCGACCAGATGGTGGATGCGCCGGAGCTGGACGAGGTCTGGCAGGCGAAGCTCAAGGAGAAGAAGGCGGAGCTCGAAGAGGCGCGGGAGAAGTTCCTGATTCGCAGCATCGGCTCGATGATGCCGCCGATGATCCGGTCGCTCGCGAACAAGGCGAGCAAGGATCGCAACATGACGTTGCAGGACGCCCGGCGCTACGCGAGCCGCGACTTCTCGCGCGACCTGCAGGCGCGCATCATGAAGCGGCTGGACATCGAGGAGAAAGAGGCGCGCGACTTCATCGGCAAGGTGAAGTCCTACTCGGTCCTCAAGGTGAGCTACGGAGCATTCACGTGGTTCGCGAAGGGCGAGCGCCCGCCGACGTTCCGCAAGCGGCAGAACAACAACAACGACAACCGCGGTCGCCGCGGACGCAACAACCGGCAGGCGGACCAGAAGAAGGAACAGCTCCCGAAGGCCGACGAGCTGTGGGCGTCGTCGATCGCCAAGCAGCGCGAGGCGTTCATTCACGCGTCGTTCGTCGAGGCCGGTCGCGAGACGCACGTGATGAAGGTCGAGCGTCGGAGCTGCGGCACCTGCGGGGGGCGCGGTACCGTGCGCTCGACCGGGGCCGGCGGCATCGTCGAGTCGCGTTGCCCGCGGTGCCGCGGCATCGGCACCGATCGCGTCATCGTCTACCGCGTCGGTCCCGGCGACGGCAAGGGCAACGTCGCGACCGAGGAGACCGGCCGGCAGGGCCTGTCGCCGGCGGAGCGCCTTCGTCAGCGGCTCCTCGAGCGTCGCAAGCAGCGTGAAGAGCGCGGCGGCGGTGACGACGATCGTCGCGGCGGCGGTCGCCGTGGCGGCTCCCGTGGGGGCCGCGGGCGGTAGCGCGATGCGGGCGGGCGGTTCGGGGCTCGGTGTCGTCGTGCTCGCGCTGTGCGCGGGCTGCGCCGGCACCGAGAGCGCACCTGCGCCGCTTCCCGCGGCGCCGGTCTTCGCGCCCACGCCGGGGGCGCCGTTCGCGCCGCGACTCGCCGCGACGGCCCCGCCGGCGATGGGGCCGTTCGGGCTCGACGAGATCGACCCGCTCGCGCCCGACACGCTCGCGACGATCGACGGCGTTCCGATCACGAAGCGCGAGGTCGCCGATTTCCTGTTCGTCGACCAGCCGGCGGCTGCGCGACGCCTGATCGAGGATCTCGTCCTGGCGCGGATCCTGCGCAAGGAGGTCGAACGGACCGGGGTCTTCGTGTCCGAGGAGGCGGTCGCGGCGCGGGTCGCGTCGGATCGCGCGATGCGGGTGAAAGCGGCGTCGGCCGCGGGGCTGTCGCTCGACGACTACACGCGCGCCGAGTTCGGCGTGTCGGCGGCGAGCTACGAGCGGCTCGCGCCGGTCCTCGTACGCTCCCGGATGCTCCGCGCGCGCGTCGTCCGCTACGCGCAGGTGCTCGAGGACCGCGCCGAGGCGCGGATCATCGTCGTCGAGTCGCGCGAACACGCCGAGCGTGTCATCGAACAGCTCGCGCAAGGGGCGGACTTCGCGACGATCGCGCGGCAGGCGTCGATCCACGCGACCCACCGGGACGGCGGGCTCCTGCCGCCGGTCGCGCGGTGGGGGATCGAGCCCGATCTCGAAGCCGAGCTGTTCAAGCTCGTGCCCGGCTCGGTGTCGGCGCCGATCCGTGTCGAGCGGTTGAAGAACGGTCAGCCGGACGTCTCGTGGGCCGTTCTGAAATGTCTTCGCTTCCGCCCGGCTCGCGACGTATCCTATTCGGACGTCCGGGACGAGATCGAGCGCGAGTTGGAATCGCGCCCGCTGCAGACGAGCCCGGAGTGGGCGGGATGGATCGCGAAGATGCAGCGCCGGTACCGGATCGATCGGTTCTACGAACCGCGACCGGGGGCGCGCACGACCGCGGACACCGAGATCGGCGCGGGCGGTTCGCGCGCGCCTTGAGGGAGTCGCCGTGAGCAACCCAGACGACGACGTGACGCCGGTCGCCGAAGACAGCGAGGCGACGCCAGCCGGCACCGCGGACACCGACGCGGCAGCTGCCGATGCCAATGCTGACGCCAATGCCAATGCCAATGCCAATGCAGATGCGGCTGCGGCTGCGGCGCCGGCCCCGGACGCGCCGCCGCTCGAGCGCATCGTCGAGGCGCTCCTGTTCGCCTCCAGCGAGCCGCTCAGCACGGTCCGGATCGCCGCGATCCTGAAGGTGTATCAGACGTCGGACATCCGCGCCGCGATCGGGCGCTTGCGCGAGTCGATCAACGAGGGCGATCACGCGTTCGAGCTCGTCGAGATCGCGGGGGGCTTCCGGCTCCTGACGCGCCCGGAATACGTCGACTACATCCGAGCGATGCAGAAGGTCTCCCACGCCGAGAAGCTCAGCCCGGCGGCGCTCGAGACGCTCGCGATCATCGCCTACAAGCAGCCGGTGATCAAAGCCGAGGTCGATGCGATCCGAGGCGTGAAGTCCGACGGCACGATCCAGAAGCTCCTGCGCACGCACATGATCCGCGTCGCCGGTCGTGCCGACGTGATCGGCCGGCCGCTGCTCTACGGAACGACCAAGCAGTTCCTCGACCAGTTCGGGCTCGGCGGCACCGACGAGTTGCCGAAGACCGAGGAGGTCTTGCAGAAGATGGAACAGTCGGAAATGCCGCCCCCCGAGTCCGAGGTCACGCAACTGGACATGGACGACGGACCGATCGACGAGGAGGACGCGCTCCTCGCCGAGGCGCTTCCGGACGTGCCGGCCTTCACGCGCGACGGCGAGGGTGCCGGCGAGGCTGACGGCGAGGCTGACGGCGAGGCTGACGGCGAGGCTGACGGCGAGGCTGACGGGGCCGGCGATGCCCGAGGGGAGGGCGACGAGCCTGCCGCGGAGGCGGCCCCGGAAGCAACCGCGGAAGTCGACGGCGAGTCGGCCGTGCCAGACCGCCCCTGAGCGTCGGATTTGCCTGCCCTGATCGGGGCGTGGGTCTATACTGAGGAGACCGATTGCGGTCTCGCTGCGCCCGTCCGGAGCCCCGGAGGCGTCCCCCGCCGGAGTGATTGATGTATCAGTTCACGCAGAAGCACAAGAAGTTCATTCTGATCGTCGTCGTCGTCTTGTTGCTGCCGTTCATCGGTGTCTCGATCGACCAGGCGTTTCGCGGTCCCGGGGGCGGCGGCTCCCAGGTCGTCGGATCGTTCGTCGTCGGCGGCGAGAAGGTGTCGGTCACGCGCGACGATTTCCTCGAGGCCGAGCGGCGTCTCAAGATCGGCAGCGGCGGCCGTCGCGGGTCGCTCGGCGCCGACGAGGTGTGGCTCCAACTCGCGCACCTCGCCGAGGCGGACCGCGCGGGCATCCGCGTCTCCGATGCCGCCGTCGCGGAGCAGGTCCAGGGGCTGATCGACGCGCTCGGGCGGTCGCAGAAGCGCCAGGGGACCGTCGAGGACTACAAGCGCTACCTCCGCGCGATGAAGATCCTGCCGCGCGATTTCGAGCGGGCCATTCGCGAGGTCGAGACGGTTCGCCGCTTCCGCTCGATGCACGTGCTCGCGCAGGACGTCGACCTCGAGAAGGTCAAGGAAGCGTTCGAGGAGACGAACCGGACGTTCGTCGTCAAGGTCGCGCGCTTCAGCGTCGACGATGCCGAGGCGAAGCTCAAAGACGTCGACTTCCCGCTCGAGCCGAAGCTCAAGACCTTCTACGACGATGAGAGCAACAAGGTGCTCCTGCGAGCCGACGAGGACCTGATGAACCCGCGGCGCTTCGTGCGCCTCGAGGTGGTCCATGGCTCGATCGACCAGTTCGACCCCGCCAAGCACGCCGAGTTCCTCAAGGACGAGGAGCCGACCGACGATCTGCTGCGCAACCTCTACGAGCGGCTCAAGGACGAGCTCTACAAGCTGCCGGCGCCCAAGGAGGAGCCCAAGGAGGAGAAGGATCCGAAGGATCCGCCGAAGGACAACCCGGATGCGGCTCCGCCCGCCGACACGCCGACCTACAAGCCGTTCGAGGACGTCAAGGACGACGTGCGCCGTCGCGCGCTCTTCCAACGCTTCCTCGAGAAGGTCGTCGCCGCGGCGACCGTGAAGCTCGACGAGGCGAAGGCGGCGCAAGAACAACCGAAGGCCGGCGAGACGCTGCCGCCCGCGCCGCTCGACCTCAAGGCGATCGCGGACACGTACGGGCTCACGCACGAGTTGATCGAGAACAAGACCGCGAAGGACCTCGAGGCGCGCGAGCCGTTCGCGACGAAGGCCGAGTTCCTCCTCGGTGGCCAGGCGATCGGCTTGTCGCAGGGGCAACTCGCGCCGCGCGCGGCACTCGCACGCGACTACGGCTTCGGCTTCTTCACGCGCCTGCTCGAGGACAAGGCCCGCGAACTCAAGCCGCTGTCGGAGATCGAGTCGGGCGTCCGGAAGGTCGCCAAGCGGGCGGCGGCGCGCGACGCCGCGCAGGCGAGCGCCGATGCGTTCTACGCGGCGCTGCAAGCCGCGGTGAAGGCGCAGATCGCCGACGAACTCGAGAAGGAGGTCTACGCGCCGCTTCGCGAGCAGCAGGCCAAGGAAGTCGCGGATGCGAACGAGGCCCGCAAGAAGGACGAGAAGCCGGCGCTGACCGCCGAGGATCCCGAGATGAAGGCGATCGTCGAGAAATTCGACGAGCTGCGCAAGCGTCGCGAGACGCCGCGTCTCGAGAAGGCCTACGCGGAGAAGATGGGCGACGTGTTCGAGCCGACCGCCACCGCGGAGTCGGTCCCGCTCGCCGAGTATCGTCTGCGCGAGCCGAGCAACACCCGCGACTTCCAGCGGCGTCGTCGCGAGATCGAGCGCTTCCCGGTGAAGGGGTTCTTGCGCTACAACACCGGCCTCGGTCGGTTCGAGAAGGGCGAGGTGTCGAGCGTCCTCAGCGACTACGACCGCGCCAACGCGGTGATGAAGGTCATCGACATCGTGCCGCCGTCCTGGGACCGCATCTCACCGGCGACCTACGAGGAGCTGGTCGAGCAGGAGCGCCGGATGATGCTGATGTCGGCGGCGCAGCACCTCGGCTACGAGTCGCTCGACAAGCGCTACAAGCTCGACACGCACCCGGCCTACCGGACACAGCCCGACGACGAGTAGTCGTCGGGTGCGTCCGGCGTCGGCACGACCGGGTCGATGCCGCCGGGCGACCACGGGTGGCAGCGCGCGATTCGTCGAATCGCGCGCCACGTACCGCGCCACGGTCCGAGTAGCCGGATCGCGTCGGCCGCGTATTCCGAGCACGTCGGACGGAAGCGGCAACACGGCGGCTTGAGCGGCGACAGCACGATCCGGTAGACCGCGATCAGGCCGATCAGGATGCGGCTCATCCGCCGACGAGCTTTCGGTGCGCGTCGCGCAGCAGCCGTTCGATTCGCCGGTCGAGCGCGTCGAGAGGCGTGAACGCGCTCGCGTCGCGCGCGACGACGACGACGTCGAGTCCGCCGAGCGCACGACTCGGTGCGCGTCGGAACGCTTCGCGTGTGGCCTTCTTGACCGCATTGCGCACCGTCGCGCCGCCGACGCGTTTCCCGACGCTCAGGCCGAGCCGCATCCACGCGAGGTCGTTCGGGCGGGCGACGATCATGATCCCGCGGGCGTGGAATCGTTTTCCGCCTGCAAAGACGCGCTTGTAGGCGCGTTCTCCGCTGAGCCGGTGTGTGGCGCGGTATCGGTGCGGATGAGCGTGGTCGGTGGCGGTGGGCATCGGAGGGAACGTTCTTCCTGGTGATGGTAGCCCGTCTCGCGCGACTGGCCCAGCGCCGCACGGGTGGTACACTCAGGAGAATCAGGACCGGTTGTCGAGAAGGGCCCGGATTGAGCCGTATTCCCCGAGTCACGCTCCGCGTTGCCGCCGCGCTGTTCGTCGCGACCGGTGTGGGCTGTTCGAGCGCTGCGATCCGTCACGCGGCGTACGACGACGGCCGGGGGGCTGCACCGGAGATCGTGCTCGACGAAGGGGGCGCGACCGCTGCGGACCGCCAGGTCCTCGCGCTCGTCCGGGATCTCTGCACCGGCGACACGATCCGGCGCACGATCGCGCGACGCCGCCTCGCCGAGACGGGGATCGACGCCCTGCCGCTCCTCGAGCGGCTCGCGGAAGCGGCGCCGGTCGGGTCGTATCGACGGCGGGCGCTCGTCGGGGCGATGGAGTCGATCCACGGCGGCCTCGATACGGCGGCTCTCGCCGGCGAGATCCGAGACGCCGTCGGGCTCCGGCAGGGCGCGGCGATTCGCGCCGCGGTGCCGTTCGGCGCGCCCGTCGTGCCGGCGCTCGTCGACGTCGTCGAAGCGGCGGGCTCCGTGCATCGACAAGCGGCGATCGTCGCCCTCCGGCGGATCACGCTGCTGCACCCGCTCCGCCGGCAGGCCGACGTCGCTCACGCCGTGCGCGTGTGGCGAGCGTGGCACGACGCCACGCGCTGATCGGCGGCTACGGCGACTTCGCGGAGGTCGGCGTGGCGCCGGTTTCGACCGCGGCCATCTGCTGCAGGTAGCGTTCCTTCATCGCCATCGCGCGGCGCACGATCTCGTCGTAGTCGTGGCCGCTGCGGCCGAGGGCGCGGATGAACAGGTCCATCTGCGCGATCGCGTCGCGGTAGCGACCGAGCTTCGCGAGCGATTGCGCGATCTCCGGCCGGTAGCGTCCCGGTGCGCTGGGGTTGATCTCGTAGATCGACGAGAGGATCGCGACGGCCTTGGCGTAGTCACCCTGCGTGTAGTGGACCGTTCCGAGCAGGCTCCGCGCTTCGGCGTCGCGCTCGAGGTTGCGGCGGATCAGGCGTTCGAGGTCGCTCTCGTCGCCGGTCGCGCCCTTCGGTCGACCGTCCTTGCGCCACTTCTCGTAGACGCTACGCGACTCTTCCGCGAGTTCGAGGAACTTCTCGAGGTTCTTGATCGCGGTGGGGTAGTCGCCGAGTTCGGCGTTCGTCGTGCCGCGCAGCAGGAAGCCCTGGTGCTGCTCGGGCGCCGCCGCCATCATCTCGTCGGTGTAGGTCAGCGTCTGCGCGAGGTAGCCGCGGCGACGGTTCTGCAACTCGCCGATCCGGGCGTCGAGATGGAGCGTCTGATCGGGACGGGCGTTCGACTTCGCGTCCTGGAGCTTGTTGATCTCGTCGCCGTCGATCTTCGCGAGCATCTGGTAGGCGCGCGCGTAGCCGTGCTTCACGCGCCAGTCGCCGGAGCGCAGGTCGTCGGCGATCCCGAGGTACTCGATCGACTCGAGCAGCTTCACGCGCGAGGCCTGGTTCATCATCGCATAGGCTGCGCCGAGGTGCGCCTTGAAGCTGTAGCCCTCGTAGTCGAGCGCCTTCTTGAACTGCGCTTCGGCCTGGCCGAAGTTGCGCAGCGCCTTGCGACCGTCGCCGGCCGCGAGCGCACGGCTGCCGAGGTCGTAGTAGTTCTGGGCGTTGTTCGTGTAGAGCGCGTACTTCTGCTTCGTGTCGGAGCTCTTCAGCCAGTCCGGCGAGAGCGCGTCACCGATCGAGTAGCGCGTCGAGCGGCACCCGGTCGTCGCGATCACCGCGGCGAGCGCGGCGAACGCGATCGCCGTGCGGCGCGCGGAGTGCAGGCGGATCTGCATCGGTCGTCGTGTTCCCTTCTTCCGGCCCGGGTGGGACGGGCCGTCGATTAACTTACCACCACGCGATCGACGGGTCAATTTTCGCCCGAGAGGGCCGGAAACCGTCGCTGAACGGGACCTGCGGGTGCCTGCCGGTTGCGGGCGTCGCGCTGACGCCGGTATGCTCCCGCAACGCTCAGGGAGCACGGAGAATGATCGGGATCGAGCACAGCCGCCGCTGGCGGCTTCGGGGAGGCGTGTGCGCGGCGCTGCTGGCCGCATGCACGTCCGGAGGGTCCGCCCAACTCTTGCCGGGGGATGTGATCGCGGACGGCCGACCCGGCCTCGTCGCGTGGCGGGGTGGCGTGCGGGTCGCCACGCTCGGGCCGCCGAACATCATCCCGGTGTGCGTCGAGATGGGCGCGGACAATGCGTCGCTGCTCGTGATGTTGAACACGCCGGCGCAGACGCCGGCGCGACGCTTGATCCGCGTCGATGCGAACGGCGTATCGACGACGCTGTTCGGTTTTTCGAGCGGGGCGTTCCAGTTTGCCGTCGATGATACCGGCGACGCGTTCGCCCTCGTGCACGGCGCGCCGCGGTCGTCGCTGATGCGCGTGTCGCCGAGCGGCGTCGTCACGACGTTGCCGTTCGGGCCGAGCAACGCCTCTTGGATCGAACTCGACCGGACGACGGGGCACACGATCGCGGGCGACTGGCTCAACGTTCGGAGCTACGATCTGCTCGGTAACATCGTCTCGTCGGGCATCATGTTTCCGTGGCGGACGGCCTTCTGCGATGCCGTCCACGACATGCGGACCGGCTTGACGCTGTTCTTCGCGGAGTCGGGGCTCGACGGCACGACCGCGCTGATGTCGTTCGATCCGTCTTCGGCGACGATCACGTCGATGATGCTCGCGCCGCCGAGTCACGCGATCGAGTTCACCGGACTCGCGTACGACCGCAAGACCGATACGTTCCTCGCTGGCGGCTGGGGGCAGTTGCCGACGATCGTTCGCGTGACGCGAGGCTCGGTCGCCTCGCCGGTCGCGGCCGATCGCGGGACCACCCTCGCCGTCTGGGGCCAGCGGCACATCGTCGCGTCGAACGGGGCGCCGCGGGTCGGGGCGTCGTTCGGGCTGGCGTTGCGCGAGCCGGCCGAGCCAAACGCGTTCTACGTCGCGGCGGCGTCGCTCGCGCCGCGGCCGGGGATCCAGACCCCGGCGGGGATCGTCGACCTGCAGCCGGATGCGTTGTTCGCGCTGTCGCTGTCGAATCCGGCGCTCTTCCGCGGGTTCACGGGGCAACTCGACGTCGTGGGCGACGCGAGCGCGGCGATCGCGGTCCCGCCGTTCCAGGCGCTCCGCGGCACGCGGTTCTTCGTCTCGTTCGTGACGATCCGCGGTGGCCGCGTCGCGTCGATCGCGAACACCGCCGCGTTCACGATCGGGTAGCTCACGCGAGCTTGCCGAGGAGCCGCGCGAGCCGGTCGGGCTCGACGCGGAGGCCCAGTGTCGACGACTTCGACACGCTGACGCGCCCGGGCGGTGCCTTCTTCGGTTTCGTGATCCACTTGCGCTGCGTGTGGAGCACGTCGGCGGTCGTCGCGCCGCGGATCTTCGAGAAGTGCACAGCGAGGTGCGCCGCGTCGAGCAGCGTCTCGGGTGGGCACGGCTTGCCGCGCGGCACGCGGATGACGACGTGGGAGCCCGGGTAGTCGGCGACGTGGAGCCAAACGTCGTCGCCCTTCGCGATGCGCATCGTCAGGGCGTCGTTCTCCTTCGACGTGCGGCCGACGAGGATCGGCAGGCCGTCGGCGCTCGTGAACGACAGGTGGCCCGGGCCCGGGGTGTTGTCGCGCGAGCGCTTGGCCGGTGTGCGCTGCGGCGGGCGGAGCAGGCGTGCGCGTTCGGCGGCGGTGGCGACGGCCGCGACGCCGTCGGGGTCGAGGGCGGCGGTGGCGCGCGCAGCGAGATCGTCGAGGGCGGCGAGCGAATCGTCGATGCTCGCGAGTACCTGGGCGGTCTTGTCGCGCCCGACGTGCAGCTTGCGGTAGCGCTTGAAGATCGCTTCGAGGTTCTGCTGCGGTGTCTTGAGCGGGTCGAGCGCGATGCGGCGGGGCGTGGGGGGGCTCTCGTACCAGTCGTCGACGACGATTGCGTCGGTGCCGCGCGTGATGCGGTGCAGGTTCGCCTTCAGCAGCTCGCCGTCGCGCTGGATCGCGTCGGCGCGGTCGCTCTCGTCGAGCCGAGCCGCGACCGACGCCCGCTTCTTCTCGAGCTTGCCGCGCGCGCGGCCGAGCCGACGCCCGAGCGCGTCCCGTGCCTCGGCCAGATCGGCGCGGAACACCCCCTCCTCGAAGCGTCGCGCGAGCGCGTCGACCGCCTCGTTCCCGTCGTCGTCGGGTTCGCTCCGATCGGCGCGCGGAGCGAGCGGTTCGTAGATCGAGCCCACCGCGAGCGGTCGGCGCTCGCCGCCGGGGCGCAGCGCCGCACGGATGACGCCGGTCGCGTCGACGAGCACGAGGTTCGCGGCGCGACCGTAGAGCTCGGCGTGGAGCGACCACGTTTGCGCGCCGCGGGCGACGATCGTGAGCCGCCGGTCGTCGGGTGCGAGTTCGATCGACTCGATCCGCGCGCCGACGAGGTCGTGGCGCAACGCGTCCCGAAACGCACTCGGTCGCGACGGCGCGCGCGGCTTGTCCGGCAGCGGATACGCGCGCGACGACTGCGGGTGTGCCGACAGCAGCAGCCAGACGTTCTCCCCGGGCACGCGCAGCGTCAGCACGACGTCGTGCTCGCCCCGTTGACGCACCTCGCGCACCGGCGCGCCGAGCACGCGTTCGACGAGGGTGGGGGAGAAGACGCGCGCGAGCGCCGCACGCGTCATGGGCCGAGGATGGGTAGTCATCTCGGTCTCATACTACCGTGTCGGGGGCCGGGGGGGCTCGGTGCCGTGCCTGGACAGGGGCGGCTCCGTTCGCCTGCGGCGGGAGTCGTGCTGGTTTGCCTTGCGGGCGTGAGCCGCTGGCTCAATGTCGCCGCCCCTGCCCATGCACGGCACCGAGCTACGCCCGACCGGTGTGTGACTCCGTCGACGTCTGGGTGGGACCTTGTGGAGCGTTGGGTGCGGATGCGGTTCGTGCTGAGCGGCGGCGATGTGGGATTGCGTGCGTTTGGCGGGGTGATCTTGCACCAATTCGCGGTGTTGCTGCGCTTGGTGGCCGGATGTTGCACCGCCGGGCGCCCGAAACGACGGCTGCAGCGCGAATTGGGTGCACGATCGTTGCGCCAAGCGCATGCATCGCGAAAACGGGTGCAGGATCGGCGCGCCAAGGGGGCTCGGTGCCGTGCCTGGACAGGGGCGGCTCCGTTCGCTGCGGGGGGTGCCGTGCCTGGACAGTGACGGCTCCGTTCGCTGCGGGGCGAGTCGTGCTGGTTGCCTTGCGGGCGTGAGCCGCTGGCTCAATGTCGCCGCCCCTGCCCATGCACGGCACCTGGTTCGCGGCGGTGGTGGCGTTGCGTGCGTTTGGCGGGGTGATCTTGCACCAATTCGCGGTGTTGCTGCGCTTGGTGGCCGGATGTTGCACCGCCGGGCGCCCGAAACGACGGCTGCAGCGCGAATTGGGTGCACGATCGTTGCGCCAAGCGCATGCATCGCGAAAACGGGTGCAGGATCGGCGCGCCAAGGGGGCTCGGTGCCGTGCCTGGACAGGGGCGGCTCGGTTCGCTGCGGGGGGTGCCGTGCCTGGACAGGGGCGGCTCCGTTCGCTGCGGGGCGAGTCGTGCTGGTTGCCTTGCGGGCGTGAGCCGCTGGCTCAATGTCGCCGCCCCTGCCCATGCACGGCACCGAGCTACGCCCGACTCCCTGCGGCGCACCGCTCGATGCGCGACAGTGCGTCGCACGATCCGTGGAGCGAACGGGCCGCCTGGAGCAGCGCCGGTGCCCCCTAAGGGGGCGTTCGCGGAGCGAACCGGGGGTGATGGCAACACGCGGCAGGAAACGCGCCCCGACAGGCCCGCGCTTCTGCAGACCGGCGGCGAGTCGAGCGCGCCGCCGCCAGTCCGACGCTAGCCCAGGTCTTCCTCGTTGTACACCCAGCCGGCGTTGCAGGTCTCGTAGTCGAGGATCTCACCGTCGCCGAAGAAGATCCCGAGCTCGCGGACCGCGCTCTCGGCGGAGTCCGACCCGTGCACCAGGTTGAAGCCCTTCGAGCAGCTGAAGTCGCCGCGGATCGTGCCGGGCTCGGCCTCGTGGCCGAACGTCTTGCCCATCAGCGTGCGGCACACGCTTACGGCACGCGGGCCGCGGATCGCCATCGCGACGATCGGGCTCGCGGTGATGAACTTGACGAGGCCGTCGTAGAACGGGCGGCCCTTGTGCTCGCCGTAGTGGCGTTCGGCCAGTTCCGGCGTCACGTGCATCAACTTCATGCCCGCGATCTGCATGCCCTTGCGCTCGAAGCGCCCGATGATGTCGCCGCACACGCCGCGTTGGACGCCGTCCGGCTTGATCAGGATCAGAGTGGTCTCGATCGCCATCGTTACAGCTGTCCCTTGGCCTTCATCTCTTCGTAGTTCTTCAGCACGTCCTCGATGCCGCCGACGTAGCGGAAGCAGCGGTCCGGCACGTGGTCGAAGTCGCCGTCGCAGACCGCCTTGAAGCTCTGGATCGTGTCCTTGAGCGACACGTGCAGGCCCTTCACGCCGGTGAACACCTCGGCGACGTGGAACGGCTGACTGAGGAACTGCTGGATCTTGCGGGCGCGCCGCACGATCACCTTGTCCTCTTCGCTCAGCTCGTCCATGCCGAGGATCGCGATGATGTCCTGCAGGTTCTTGTAGCGCTGCAGGATCTGCTGCACCTCACGGGCGACGTTGTAGTGCTCCTGGCCGACGACGCCCGGCTCGAGGATTCGGCTCGTGGAGCCCAGCGGGTCGACCGCCGGATAGATGCCGAGCTCGGCGATCTGACGGCTGAGAACCGTCTTCGCGTCGAGGTGGGAGAACGTCGTCGCGGGCGCCGGGTCGGTCAAGTCGTCCGCCGGCACGTAGATCGCCTGCACCGACGTCACCGCGCCGCGCTCGGTCGACGTGATCCGCTCCTCGAGGGCGCCCAGCTCGGTCGCGAGCGTGGGCTGGTAGCCCACCGCGCTCGGCATGCGGCCCAGGAGCGCCGACACCTCGGAGCCCGCCTGGACGAAGCGGAAGATGTTGTCGATGAAGAGCAGCACGTTCGCGCCCTTCTCGTCACGGAAGTACTCCGCCATCGTCAGCGCCGACAGGCCGACACGAAGACGCGCACCCGGCGGCTCGTTCATCTGACCGTAGACGAGCACGGTCTGATCGAGAACGCCCGACTCCTTCATCTCGTTCCAGAGGTCGTTGCCCTCACGCGTGCGCTCGCCGACGCCACCGAACACCGAGTAGCCGCTGTGGTGCTTCGCGATGTTGTGGATCAGCTCCATGATGACGACGGTCTTGCCGACGCCCGCACCGCCGAAGAGGCCGGTCTTACCACCCTCTGCGTAGGGCGCGAGGAGGTCGACGACCTTGATGCCGGTCTCGAAGAGCTTCGTCTCCTTGCCGAGGTCCTTCAGCTCCGGTGCCGGCTTGTGGATCGGGGAGCGCGCGGTGCCGGTCACCTGCTCGCCCTTGTCGATCGTCTCGCCGAGGAGGTTGAAGATGCGGCCGAGCGTTTCCTCGCCGACCGGCACGCTGATCGGCGCGCCGGTGTTCGCGACCGTCATGCCGCGCACGACGCCGTCGGTCGACGACATCGCGACCGCACGGACCTGGTTGCGGCCGAGGTGCTGTTGCACCTCCGCGGTCAGCTTGATCGGCGACTGGCCGGAGGCGTCGTCGATCGTAAGCGCGTCGTAGATGTTCGGCAGGTTTTCCGGTGGGAACTCGATGTCGAGCACCGGCCCGATCACTTGCACGACCTGTCCGTTCGCGAGGTTGCCGTTCGTCTTGGCCATGGTCTTCTACTCCAGCGCTTGGGCGCCGCCGACGATCTCCGCGAGCTCGCTGGTGATCTGCGCCTGGCGCGCCTTGTTGAGGTTTCGAGTGAGGTTCTTCGTCATCTCCTCGGCGTTCTCGGTCGCGCTTTTCATCGCGTTGCGGCGCGCGACCTGTTCGCTGCAGGAGGTCTCGAGGAACGCCTGAAAGACGGCGCTCCGAAGGTAGAGGGGGAGGAGCTTCGCGAGGATCTCCGCGCGCTCGGGCGAGTAGATCGTCGCGTCGGTCGCGAGCGTCGGCGTGTCGCTCTCCGGCGGCGCGATCGGCAGCACCTGCTGGCTCGTGGGCGGTTGGCGCAGCGCGGTCTCGTACTTCGCCGAGACCACCGTCACGCGGTCGACCCGCTCGCCGTCACTCGCCGTGAAGCGCGCGACGAGCTTGTCGCACAGCGCCACCGCGTCGGCGAACGACGGCCGATCCGGCATCTCCGCCGGCTCGTCGATCGTCTCGCCCTGGAAGCGCAGCAGGCTCGTGACCTTCTTGCCGACGGTGAAGATCTCGACTTCGCGCCCTTCGGCGCGCGCGGCGCGGATCACGTCGAGGCCCTTGCGGACGAGGTTCGTGTTGAACGCGCCGCACAGCCCGCGGTTGGACGACATGATCACGACCGCTTCGCGCTTCGGCTCTTTGCGGGTCGCCAACAGATCGTGGTCGGGGAGGTCGCCCGAGACCAGCTCGCCGACCACGTCGGCGAAGCCGTCGACGAACGGGCGCGCTTCGACCATGCGGTCCATCGCGCGCTTCATCCGTCCGGCCGCGACCATCTCCATCGTACGCGTGATCTTGTGCGTCGCCTTGACGCTCTTGATCCGGTTGCGGATTTCCTTGATCTTCGCCATCGTTCGCTCGCGCTACGCCGAGAACTTCGCGTTGAACGCTTCGATCGCCTTGTCGAGGGCTTCGAGCGTCTCGTCGGAGAGCTTCTGCTCCTCTTCGATCGTCGCGATCAGGTTCGAGTGGTTCGCCTTGACGAACGCGAGGTAGTCGGTCTCCCAGCGGGCGACTTCGCTCGCGGGGATCTCGTCCATCGCGCCCTTCGTGCCGGCGTGGATCACGACGACCTGCTCGGCGACCGGCATCGGCTGATACTGCGGCTGCTTGAGCAGCTCGACGAGGCGCTCGCCGCGCTTGAGCTGCATCTGCGTCGCCTTGTCGAGGTCGGAACCGAACTGCGCGAACGCCTCGAGCTCGCGATACTGCGCGAGGTCCAGGCGCAGCGAGCCGGCGACCTGACGCATCGCCTTGATCTGCGCGTTACCGCCGACGCGGCTGACCGAGATACCGACGTTCACCGCCGGGCGCACGCCCGCGTAGAACAGGTCGGTCTCGAGGAAGATCTGCCCGTCGGTGATCGAGATCACGTTCGTCGGGATGTAGGTCGACACGTCGCCTTCCTGCGTCTCGACGACCGGCAGCGCCGTGAGGCTACCGCCGCCGAGGTCGTCCGAGAGCTTCGCCGCGCGCTCGAGCAGGCGGCTGTGCAGGTAGAAGACGTCGCCCGGATACGCTTCGCGGCCCGGCGGGCGGCGGAGCAGCAGGCTCAGCTGTCGATACGCGACCGCCTGCTTCGACAGGTCGTCGTAAACGCACAGCGTGTGGCCGTTCTTCTCATACATGAAGTACTCGGCCATCGCGCAGCCGCAGTAGGGCGCGAAGTATTGGAGCGGTGCCGGGTCGTCGGCGTTCGCGGCGACGACGATGGTGTAGTCCATCGCGCCGTGCTCCTCGAGCTTGCGCACCACGCCCGCGACGGTCGACGCCTTCTGGCCGACCGCGACGTAGACGCAGATCACGCCGTTGCCCTTCTGGTTGATGATCGTGTCGACCGCGACCGCCGTCTTGCCGGTCTCGCGGTCGCCGATGATCAGCTCGCGCTGCCCGCGGCCGATCGGGATCATCGAGTCGATCGCCTTGACGCCGGTCTGCAGCGGCTCGAACACGCTCTTTCGATCGGCGATGCCGGGCGCCGGGCTCTCGACCGGACGGCTCTGCGTCGTGTTGATCGGGCCCTTGCCGTCGAGCGGCTCGCCGAGCGGGTTCACGAGGCGTCCGACGAGCTCTTCGCCGACCGGCACCTGGAGCACCTTGCCGGTGCGGCGCACGGTCTGGCCCTCCTCGATGGGGAGGTAGTCGCCCATGATGATGACGCCGACCGAGTCCTCTTCGAGGTTGAACGCGACGCCCATCGTCTTGTTCTCGAACTCGACCATCTCCATCGCCATGACCTTCTGCAGGCCGTGGACGCGGGCGATCCCGTCACCGACCTCGAGGACGGTGCCGACTTCCTGGACATCGAGCTTGCGGTCGAAGGAGTCGATCTCCTTCTTGATGACCGCGGCGATCTCTTCGGGTCTGATCTTCATGTGAGTCCCTATTCGTTCTCGGGGTCGTTGCCGCGGAGGCTACGACGCGCTCCCGTAGATCATTCGTTCCCGCAGCAGTCGGAGGCGCGACGCGATCGACGTGTCGAGCAGTCGGTCTCCGATGCGAATCTTCATGCCACCGATCAGCCGGGGATCGACGTCGGTGTGGACGTCGAGGCGATCGCCGTGCTGCGCGACGAGCGCGCGCGAAATGTCGTCGTGCACGCCCGATTCCAACGGCGCGGCCGACGTGATCCGAACTTCGACCCGACCTTCGGCCTCGCGCACCATCTCGTCGTAGGTGTCGAGGATGCTCTCGAGGTAGCTCTCGCGTCCCTTGCGAACGAGCAGGTGCAGGAAGCCGACGGTCGTTCGGTCCAGCTCCGGCGCGAGCACGTCGTCGATCAGCTTGCGCTTGTCGGACTTCGGCGTGCCCGGCGATCCGAAGAAGTCCCGGATCTCGCGGTTCTCGGCGAACACCTCGCGAAGCGCCATCAGCTCGCCGTGGAAGTCCGCGCGCGACGCGTGGCCCTCGGCGAGCTCGAACAGCGCTTGCGCGTAGACGCGGGAGACCGAGTCGCTCATGCCTTCAGCTTCCCGAGATCGGCGACCGCTTCCTCGGCGAGCCGACGGTGGTCGGAATCGTCGATCGCGCGGCCGAGCACCGTGCCGGCGGCGGCGAGGCTCATCTCGACCGCTTCGCGGCGCAGAGCCTCGACCGCCTTCTGGCGCTCGAAGTCGATCTCTTCCTTGGCCTTCGCGACGATCTGGTTCGCCTCGTCCTTGGCCTTCGCGACGATGTCGTGGCGAAGCTTCTCACCCGAGACGCGCTCCTCCTCGAGGAGCGCGCGGGCCTCTTCCTTCGCCTTCTCCATGACCTGCTTGTGCTCGTCGAGCAGCTTCGCCGCCTCGGCGCGGTTGTGGTCCGCGTCCTCGAGCGCCTTGCGGATCGCGTCCTCGCGCTCGTCGAGCGCGCTGAGCAGCTTCGGCCAGACGGTCTTGTAGAGCAGGAGGAACAGGAGCCCGAACGTGACGAGGACCCACAGGGAGATCCCGAGCGTCGACGCGTCGAGCGGTCCGCCGCTACCGGCAGCAAACAGGGTCATGACTCATCCTTCCGCGAACGGAACAGCGACTACTTGCCGAGCAGGCCGAGGAACGTCTCCACGTTGCCGCCGACCTGGCCCATGAGCAGGAAGCAGATCGCGCACGCGAAGAGCGCCGTTCCTTCGACGAACGCCGCGGTGAGGATCATCATGCCGCGGATGTCGCCGCTCGCCTCGGGCTGGCGCGCAACGGCGTTCACCGAGTTGCCGCCGATGAGGCCGATGCCGATACCGGCGCCGATGGCTGCGAGTCCGGCGCCGACCGCGACGCCGAGGTAACCGATGCCGAAGTCAACCGAGGACTGCACGGCGGCCATGATCGTGTCGAGCATCTCTTCAGTACTCCTTAGGATGCGATGGGAAGAGTGATTTCACGCTCGCGAGCGAACGCGAGGTCGGTTTCGATTCAGTGATTAGTGATGCGGGTCGAGGCTCATGCCGATGAACACGGCGCTCAGCATCGTGAACACGTAGGCCTGGATGAACGCGACGAGCAGTTCGAGCAAGCTGAACAGCACGATCACGACGACCGGGACCGGCGCGATGAGCCACGACTTGAAGAAGAAGATGAAGCTCATGATCGAGAAGATCACGATGTGGCCCGCGGTCATGTTCGCCGCGAGTCGCACCATCAGCGCGAACGGCTTGATCACGAGGCCCATCAGCTCGATCAAGAAGAGCATCGGCCACACGAGCACCGGGACGCCGTGGGGCACGAGGTTGATCCAGAACTTGATCGGTCCCTGCTTCCACATGCCGCCGATCAGCATGCACGCGAACACGATCACCGCAAGCGTGCCCGTCACGTAGACGTTGCTCGTCGCGGCCGCGCCGAACGGGACCATCCCGAGCAGGTTCATCACGAGGATGAACAGGAACAGCGTCATCAGGAACGGCGTGAACTTGCGGCCGTTGTCGACGCCCATGTTCGGGTAGATGAAGTCCTCGCGGAAGTAGCGCACGATCTCCTCGATCGCGAGCCGCATGCCGCCGGGGACGCGGTCGATCGTCTTCGCGCAGCCCCACAGGATCAGGAACGTGATCAGTGCGGCGAGCAGTACGAAGACCGTGTGTTTCGTGACGCCCGCTTCGCGCGGCAGATGCAGGTCGATGCCGAGCGCGTGCAGCAGGTCGAGGTGTTGGCCGTCGTAGACGTGGTCGGTGATCCACGAGCTGCCGCTGCCCTTGGCCGGAGCTTCTGCGCCCGCTGCCGTAGCGGCTTCGCCCAGCGGCGCGGCCTCGGCCACCGGCGTGACCACCGCGAAGACGGTGCAGAGTGCGATGAGCGCGAACCCCACGAGCGTGGGCGTCAGGGCACGTCGTAATGTCACCGGGTTCCCTCGATTTCGGGCTGTCGGGAAAGGGGAGCGGATCGCGCACCGCGCAAGACGGCGCGGGCCTCGAACGCGGTGCTGATCAGGAACGCGACGAGGAACGTGATCACGAACGTCGGCGCGTGCATCACGGATCGCGGCACGAGGAAGATCACGGCCGCGAGCAGTGCGAGTCGAGCGAGGAAGCCGGCCATCATCACGACGACCGCGTGCTGCGAATGCGATGCGGCGAGGGTCGTGCGGCGGCTCGCGACGTAGTTGAGGGCGCCGAGCGCGAGGCCGACGACGACGGCGACGATGTGCGGTGCGTCGACGACCGCCATCATGCAAACCGTCATCTTGCAAGCCGGCATCATGCAATGGGTCCCATCGGTGTTCGCGCGCGCGCTTGCGAGTGAGTCGCCGTTTCGGAGGGCACCTCACCGTGCCCGCGATCGGCCAACTATCCGTCGTCTACGTTACGGCGGTCGTCCTCGTCTCGACGTTTCGGGGGGTAGAGCATGTCCTTGATCAGGAACCAGCTGCCCGCGATTGCGCCGAGGAAGATACCGAGCAACGAGACGATGCCCGCGCCCGATTCTCGGGGGTCTAGATAGGACCCGACCAACGCCCCGACAAGAATAAACACCGCGAATTGGACGCCTCCGGCGACGTGTTTCATCAAGGGTTTGCGGTCGTACTTCGGCACCTTGCGATCCGATGCTCTCGGGGGTCCGTCGGCGGGGGTCGAGCGACGCGCGACCGCCGGAACTCTCGCCGGTTTCGAGCGCGCTTTCAACCGAGCCGCCGGCCGAGCGACGCGGGGGAAATGCGTTGCTCCGGACCGCCGTCGGGCCGATAACATTCGGCGCACTTCGAGACACGACCGCGAGGGGATGAACCGATGTTCGCCACGACGCTGAGGACGCATACGTGCGGCGGGCTGCGCCGCGCCGACGAGGGCCGGACGGTCTCGCTGGTCGGCTGGGTCCACGCCCGCCGGGACCATGGAGGCCTGCTGTTCGTCGACCTCCACGACCGCTACGGCCTCACCCAGGTCGTGATCGCGCCCGAGAGCGCCGGCGCCGACCTCGAGCGGCTGCGCGGCGAGGACGTGATCCGGGTGACCGGACCGGTGCGGGCGCGCCCCGACGGCATGGTGAACCCGGCGCTCGACACCGGCGAGGTCGAGGTCGTCGTCGAGGCCGTCGAGGTGCTGAGTCCCGCCGAGACGCCGCCGATCGAGATCGAGGACGACCTGTCCGCGTCGGAGGACCTGCGCCTCAAGTATCGCTATCTCGACCTGCGTCGCCCGACGATGCAGCGGACGTTCCAGTTCCGGCACCGCTTCTTCCTCGCGATCCGCAACTTTCTCGACGAGCGGGGCTTCCTCGAGATCGAGACGCCGATCCTGACGAAGAGCACGCCGGAGGGCGCGCGCGACTATCTCGTCCCGAGCCGGGTCAAGCGCGGCTCGTTCTACGCGCTGCCGCAGTCGCCCCAGCTCTTCAAGCAGATCCTGATGCTGTCCGGCTACGACCGGTACGCGCAGATCGCGAAGTGCTTCCGCGACGAGGATCTCCGAGCGAATCGTCAGCCCGAGTTCACGCAGCTCGACATGGAGATGGCGTTCGTCGCCGAGCGGGACGTCTACGACGTCGTCGAGGCGCTGTGTCGCAGCGTCGTGCGCGACGTGCTCGGCCGCGAGGTCGTCGGGCCGTTCCCGCAGATGACCTACGACGACGCGATGGCGCGCTACGGTAGCGACAAGCCCGACCTGCGCTTCGGCCTCGAACTCGCCGATCTGAGCGACCTCGCGAAGACGTCGGGCTTCAAGGTGTTCGCCGGTGCCGTGGAGTCGGGCGGCATCGTCAAGGGGCTCCGGATCCCGCAGGGCGCGTCGCTGAGTCGCAAGGAGATCGACAAGCTCGAGGCCTTCGTGAAGGACTTCGGCGCGAAGGGGCTCGCGTGGTCGAAGTGGACCGACGAGGGGGCGACCGGCGGGATCTCGAAGTTCCTGTCGGAGGGGGAGCTGGAGACGATCGTCGAGCGCCTCGAGCTCGACCGGGGCGACCTGATGGTCTTCCTCGCCGACAAGGCGTCGGTCGTGCATCAGGGTTTGGGCGAGTTGCGCCGGGCGACCGGCCGCCGGCTCGAACTCGCCGACCCCGGCGAGCTGAACTTCTGCTGGGTGACCGACTTCCCGGTGTTCGAGCGGGACGACGAGACCGGAGAGCTCTTCTCGTGCCACCACCCGTTCACGGCGCCGCGGGACGAGGACCTCGAACGGCTCGAGTCCGACCCGGCGTCGACGCGGGCCCGGGCCTACGACCTGATCCTGAACGGCGAGGAACTCGGCGGCGGCAGCATCCGGATCCATCGGCAGGACGTCCAGGCCAAGGTCTTCCGGGCCCTCGGCATCGACGACGAGCGGGCCCGGGAGCGCTTCGGCTTCTTCCTCGACGCACTCCGCTACGGCACGCCGCCGCACGGGGGTATCGCGCTCGGCCTCGACCGATTCGTGATGCTGCTCCTCGATCTCGACAGCATCCGGGACGTGATCGCGTTTCCGAAGACCGCGTCCGCGACCTGCCTGATGACCGATGCGCCATCCCGGGTCGACCCGGAGCAACTCGCGGAACTCGGGCTGCGAGTCGAGGTTGCCGACGAGGCCGAATGACCGGTCGCCGATCGGGGGGCGGATCGGGCCGAAAACCCTTGTCGGCGCCCGCGATCGGCATCATCCCTTCCGACCCGCTCCGCGCCCGCGGACCGCGGGCCCATCGAATGAGAACATCGCCGAGCGGCCGGATTGCGGCCCCGGCACGGTATCGGAGGTGACGCCGATGGCTCACCGCGGAAAGTTCAAGACCAACAAGAGCGCCGCCAAGCGCTTCAAGGCGACCCGGACCGGCAAGGTCAAGCGGAACCGCGCCTACAATCGCCACCTGAAGTCGATGAAGAGCCCGAAGCGCAAGCGTCGCCTGCGCAGCTCGGCGCTGGTCGACCCGAACCAGGTCCGGACGATCCTGCGCGCGATCGGCGAGCGCTGATCCGGCCGCGGCCCCGACCGGGCCGCCCCCGACGAACCACCACCTGAGGAATCGAGAGCGATGAGGGTCAAACGCGGAGCGACCAAGCACAAGCGGAAGAAGCGCATCCTGAAGGCCGCGAAGGGCTACTGGGGCGGGCGGAGCAAGCGCTTCCGCATCGCGCGCGAGTCCGTCCGGCGCGGGTGGGCGTATGCCTACGCGCACCGCAAGCGCCGCAAGCGCGACTTCCGTCGCCTGTGGATCACCCGCATCAGCGCGGCGGCGCGCGCCAACGGCACGAACTACTCGACGCTGATGGCCGGCCTGAAGGGCGCGAACGTCGAGCTCGATCGCAAGATGCTCTCCGAGCTCGCGATCCACGACGCCGGCGCGTTCGAGTCGCTCGCGAAGATGTCGTAGACGGCGCTGTCCGGCGAACACGCGCAGCCAGTCAACACGAGAAGCGCCCCGCTCACCGGCGGGGCGTCGTCATGTACGGTCGTACCGTAGTTCGTTCGGGGCGTCGAAGGACTACAGCACGATCACGATCGGCGAGCCGACCTGAGCGACACCCGACGGCGCGTTCGGATCGAGTGCAGCGGCGATCGCCCAGATGCGTGTGCCCTGCAGGGCGTTGCCGAGGGGGTTGAGGTTCAGCGTCGCGACCGCTCGCCCGCTCGCGTCGAGTCGACCGATGTTGTTGTTGAACAGCGGAGGCAGCGGGCCGCCGAACGTCAGCCCCGAGAGCGCGTCGAGGTTCAGGCCGACGCGGCGGCCGTCGGGCAGCAGGAAGCCCGGGTGGGAGCCCGCGAGGCTGAGCAGCACCGTGTAGAGCTGTCCGCCCGCGTTCGCGAAGCTGACGACCAGCGAGCGGTCGTTCGGCGCGAGGGTTCGGACCGACGACAGGTTGCGACCCCGGTCGAACGTGATTCCGGTCGGCTGGCCGCCGAACGGGCCGTAGGTGCGGACCGTGTTGCCGTTGCGGTCGACGACGAGGATCTGGTTCGTCGAGCCGACGTTGCCGTAGGCGTAGACGAGCCCGCCGCCGGCCGTCGGGGCGCGGTCGATCGCGAGCGCCTGGTCGCCGACCGACCCGAGCCCGAGGAACGCGGCGGTCTGCGTCGTCATGCCGTTGCGAATGTCGATTCGGTGAATCGCGAAGTTGCTGGTGTAGGCGTCGTACGAATTCGGATCGACCGCGAATGCCATGTGCCCCGAGGCACCGATCGCGAGCGTGCTGACGACCGATGCGCTCGACGGGTCGTAGACGGCGAGTTGGTTCAGGTCCGCGATCAACCAGTTGCCGGTCGATACGTCGCGGTCCGCGAGTGCCGCCGAGAGCGCGGTGTAGAGCGTCGTGATCGCCTGGGTGCTGCGGTCGACCTCGTAGACGTTGCGCAACGTGCCGAGGACGTAGTCGCCGTCCTCGTCGAGTTGCGTGAGCACCGAACTGACGCCGGTCGCGACCGTCGTCGCGACACCGGTCGCGATGTCGATCGACACGAGTTCGCCGGTGGCGAGGCGGGTCGGTGCGAGCGACGCGATCACGTTGCGGTCGTTCGCGTCGAGCGTGAGGTCCCACAGGACGCGGCCCACGGGAGCGTAGTTTCCGATCGTCGAGATCGCGCCGGTCGACGCGTTCACGCGCATGACGTTTCCGAGGTGATCGCCGACCAGCAGATCGGTGCCGAGCGGCTGCGCGCCCGCGGCCGCTCCGAGGACGGCGGCGAGCACGAGGGTGGGGATGAGGTTTCGCATGCCCGTCATCCTACCGCGGTCCGCATCGGGCAGGGTGTGTGGAGTTGGCGCCCCTGCGGGGCATGGGGAAATCCACTGCTTCGCCGGACTTGTCAGGTGGGCGCCGCGACTCGACCGCTCGTTTCCCCGCGAAGGGCATACTGCGTGTCGGTGTCAGCTCGGCTCCCGAGTCGGTGTCATAGGAAGCAAATCGATCTCGCCGGTGCTCGCGCAGAGGCTCCAATCCGGTAATACCCCGCCGGTGCGTCGGAATCAACGGGTCGCGGTGTCGAGCGGGGCACAATTCGGGACTGCAGCCTTGCCGCGTCGTCTCGTTCGGGTTTTCATGGTGCGTCGCCAAACTCGCGCGCACGGGCGGTGCGCGCGACGGCCGCATTCACGAGACTGCACCCACGGCACCGGGCTCGTCCCGCAGCGCCGGGTGTGGTCGTCACGGGGAGGGATCGAATGAATCGATCGAAGATCGTCTCGTTCGGGGTGCTCGCGGTGCTCGGCATCCTGGTGGTCAGCAGCATCATGAAGGGCGAGCCGGCCGAGGGCGGAACCACATCGTCCGACGGCCAAGGGGCCGACCCGGCGAGCGCCTCGGCGACGGACTCGAGCGGCTCGGCCGACGAGACGGCGCAGAAGACGGCCGGAGGGCCGGAAGCGACGCCCGGGTTGAGCGTCGGTCAGGCCCCGACGGTGGCCGGCGAGCCGACCGTCAAGCCGGCCGCGCCGGCGCCGAAGCGCGACTCCCGGCCGGCTCAATCGAGCGAGGGCGCGGTGCCGGGTGCTGCGGCCCGTGCGTTGGCTGCCGCCAAGCGCGAGATCGATGCCGGAAACGCTCGGGTCGCACTCCCGGCGATCGGCGCGTTCTACCGCAAGTCCGAGGATGTGGCCGTGCGCGACGCGCTACGGCCGAAGCTGCTCGCGTGGGCGAAGCGGTACCTGTTTTCGCCGAACGAAGAGCACGGCTTCTATCAGCGCGTCGTGATCGAGCCCGGCGATTCGCTCGTCCGAATCGCCCGCCGCATCGGTGCGGAGCACAAGATCGCGATCGATCCGCTGTTCGTCCAGGAGGTCAACCGAATCCGCGATCCGCGTCGTATTCGCGCGGGTGCACGCCTGATGGTGCCGACGATGGCGCCGTCGATCGTCGTGACCCTGTCCGAATACCGGCTCGACTTCTACCTCGCCGGCTGCCTCGCCGGGAGCTACCGCGCCGGGATCGGCAAGGAAGAGACGCCGACGCCGGTCGCGTCGTGGGTCGTCTCCAGCAAGCTCGACGAGCCGGACTGGTTCTTCGACGGCAAGCGGATTCCGTTCGGGGACCCGCGCAACGAGCTCGGGGAGCGGTGGATCGGCCTGAAGCACGACAGCTTGACGGGCTTCGGCATCCACGGCACGAACGACGACGCGTCGATCGGCAAGGCCGCATCGCGCGGCTGTGTCCGGCTCCACAACGCGCAGGTGGTCGAGCTCTATCGGCGCGTGCCGCTCGGCACGCCGGTGGTCATCCACCCGTAGCGGGTTCCTACCCGGGCGGGCGCAGCACGCCGACGCAGTACGTCGCGACCGCGTCCGCCCAGACCCGCTGGCCGTGCGGCGTCATGTGCATGTCGTCCGCCCAGTAGAGTGACTCGCCGCGACCGTGCGCGGCCCGCAGCGCGTCGTAGGCGGAGAAGAACGGCGTTCCGTGCTGCGCGCAGAGGCGCTCGATCCGCGAGGAGAACTCGCGGTGCCACAGCCGGCCCTTGGCGTCGGGCTCGAGCTGCTGGCGATGCGGGTAGGTCGTGACGATGATCGTGATGCCCTGGCGGCGGCACGTCTCGATCGACCGGGCGATGTTCTCGAGGCAGTAGCCGAACGCGGCGTCCGCGTCCGCCGGCGCCGCGCCCGGGATGTGGTAGCCGAAGACGTGCTCCGCGAGTGGGGGGGGCGCCCCGTCGCCACCCGTGCGAGGGGTCTTCTTCCACGTGCGGGCGACGAGCCGGCCCACGTAGGAGACGTCGAGGATCGGCGTGAGGATGCCCTTCAGCGTGACCCACGTCTCCGGCACGCGGTCCGGCGTCTCGTCGGCCGCAGCGACCGCGCGGGGCCGATAGCGCCAGTAGTCGTCGTAGACGTCGGTCAGGTCGACGTTCATCACGATCGCGTCCGGCGCGTAGCGGAGCCACTGGTGCCGGAGGCGGACGTAGTGCAGCAGTGGGCTGTAGCTGCTCTGCCCCGCGTTGTAGACCTCGGTCGGTTCGCCGCCGGCCTCCCGGAGGCGGGCCTCGACGCGGCCAGCGACGCTGTTTTCCCGGTGGTAACCCTCGGTGAAGGAATCGCCGAGCACGAGAATCCGTCGGGTGCCCGTCGCTTTCTCGGGGGTGAGCGGGCGCGGGTCGTGCAGGCCCAGGCCGTTCGTGCGGAAGCGGTAGGGCGATCCGTCGCGGAGCGCGAACGTCACGTCGAGGTGCGGGCGGCGCTGGTGGTGCCAGGTCGCGTGCGCCTCGAAGCCCTGTACTTCCGCGGACAGCCCGAGCCAGGGATCCAGCGCTCGGAGTGCGCCCTCGACGAGGATGATCGACACGAGGCCACTCAGCGCGACGAGCGCGATCCGGCGCCGCCAGCGGTGCGGCCCGCTCATCCGGATGCCTCCAGGGTCGGTCGCCCGGGGCCCGCGTAGGGGATTCCGATGTCGAGCACGGCGACCTCGCCGACGAACGCCGGGCCGTGGCCGCGCGAAAAGCCGACTTTCCGGTGGGCGAACGTCGCGGTCGCGGCCGCGCGGATGCACGCACCGGCGGGCACGCCCGTGTCGGCATCGAGGCCGGATGGCACGTCGAGCGCGAGGATCGGGGGGCCTGCCGCGTTGAGCGCCTCGATCGCGGCCGCGAACGGGGGGCGGGGTGCGCCTCGGAGGCCCGTGCCGAGCAAACCGTCGACGAGCAGGTGGGCGTCGGGGGCCGCGATCTCGTCGACGAACGGCACCTCCAGGCGGCGGAGCACCTCGCAGAAAACGGCAGCGTCCGGCGTGCTCGGCTCGTCGCCTCCGACGAGGGTGACCGTGACGTCCGCGCCGACGTTTCGCAGGTGGCGAGCCACGACGAACGCGTCACCTCCGTTGTTGCCCGGCCCGGCGATGCAATGGACCCGTCTTCCGGGGCCCAGATCGAAGCGGTTCCGGGCCCAGGCCGCCGCTTGGCTCCCGGCGGTCTCCATCAGCGCAACCCCCGGAATCCCAAGGGTTTCGATCGCCCAGCGATCCAGCGCCACCATCTCGCTGCGGCGCACCTCGGCGTCGTTCATGATTTTTTCGTGATTCCCGTGGAAATCCCCGCCGTGGAGCCTACTCTTCGCCCGCTCGGGTGCTCCCAAGTAAACCACGACGGAGGGCTCGGGCGAAGCGACAGGGCGGAATCCAATCGCGAGACTTTTTTCGCGATCTCGCCTTGTCTGCGGAACCGGGCCTCGCTATACTTGCTCCGCTCTGCCCCGCATCTCTGTGGGGTTTCGCGGCAACCGGCCGATCCGAAGGCACTTACGGCATCCCTGCCGTCATCGTGCCTGCCTGTGTGCGCTCACCATGGCGCTCGCGGCACAATCGGGTCCGCTGTGTGCCTCGAGGAGAGCCACGAGCAGGGTGGGCCCGACGGTCCGCTTTGAATCGATCTTTGACAAGTTAACAGTCGGTCTGCGTGGGGATGTGACGAGAGTGACTTCCGACGGGATCTTCGGATCCGGTCAG
>JAUHXU010000001.1:0-227500 GCA_030426805.1 bacterium | reverse complement strand
CGATGTCGGCTCATCGCATCCTGGGGCTGAAAGCGGTCCCAAGGGTTCGGCTGTTCGCCGATTAAAGCGGTACGTGAGCTGGGTTTAGACCGGCGTGAGCCAGGTCGGTCCCTATCTACCGTGGGTGTAGGAAAACTGAGGAGAGCTGCCCCTAGTACGAGAGGATCGGGGTGGACTAACCTCTGGTGTACCAGTTGTCGCGCTAGCGGCATCGCTGGGTAGCTAAGTTGGGAATGGATAAACGCTGAAGGCATATAAGCGTGAAGCCAACTCCAAAAACAGTTTTCCCTGAAGGCTCCTGGAAGACTACCAGGTCGATAGGCTGGGGGTGTAAGCGTGGCAACACGTTCAGCTGACCAGTACTAATCAGCCGTTTGGCTTGGCCACTTTTTTCGTGTGCTCGGCGAGTCGCGCGCCTCTATCGAGGACGCGGTTCAAGGAGGACACGAAGAAAGTGCGGACAGTATCGCTGTCCGGCAAAGACCATCTTCTTACATAACAACGCTGTGGCGCGCGACGCCGCTTTCCATCGTTCTACATACATGTTTTCCGGTGAACATAGTGAGAAGGAAACACCCGTTCCCATTCCGAACACGGAAGTTAAGCTTCTCACGCCGATGGTATTGCGCAAGCGAGAGAGTAGGTCATCGCCGGAAATTTAATACGCAAAAGCCCGCGCCCGAAAGCGCGGGCTTTTTTTATGTCCGTGTGGTTCAGGACTGCCTCATTCACGTCTGCTCCTGCGAGGTGTCGAGGAGAAACATGCGACGGCTTGGCCTGCTTGCACTGCTGATCACGATGGGAGCCGGCTGCAGTCGCGCACCGGAGACGGCCTATGTGCCGATCGTGCCGGCCGGGGTGCGCTGTTCGGTGCCGCTGCGCTGGCCCGGTGACGATCGAACGGTGAAGGTGCGCGTCAACGGTGCCGAGCCGGTAGAGCTGGCGGTGCGGGGGGGCATCTCGCACGTCGTCGCGGGGCCGTTCCCGGCTGGGCGCGTCTCGGTGGAGGTGCTCGCCGGCGCGTCATCGACGCGACACGACGTGTTCGCGCTCGAGCGCGGTCTGCCCGCGATTGTCTGCGACGTGGACCACACGATCGACGCGGCCGGATCCGTCGCGGCGTTGATGTCGGCTGCCGGAGAAGCGGGCAAGTCGGTCGACGGGAGCCGAGAGGCGTTGGCTGAACTGGCCGAGTCGTACTCGATCATCTACCTCACGGCGCGGGCCGAACCGTTGTGGGCGAAGACCGAGGCCTTCCTCCGGCGAGAGACGTTTCCCGACGGGCCCCTGCTCGGCTGGCGCATGGGGCAGGATCCGGTATCGCGGGCTACGCTCAAGACGCGCCGGCTGCGTGAGCTTGACGCGGTGTGGCCGGCGGCCCGTTGGGGCATCGGCGACAAGGCGAGCGATGAGGAGGCCTACCGGGCGGCGGGGCTCGGGTCGATTCTGCTCGAGCCTGCGGCCGCGGAACCCGTGCGCCAGGTGGCCGACTTCTGCTGGCGCGTGCGGAGCTGGCGTGATGCCGTGGCGCTGATTCGCCAGCACGACGGTGCGAAGCAGTAGGTCTTACATCCGGCGCAGGACACCGACGACCACGCCTTGCACCTCGAGGTCGCGCGTGAAGATCGGGTCGAGTTCGGAGTTCGCCGGCTGCAATCGAATCCGGTTGGGCTCGCGGTAGAAGCGCTTCAACGTGGCTTCCTGGCCCTCGATCAGCGCGACGACGGGGTCGCCGTTGCGTGGCTCGCGATGGGGGTCGACGACGACGTAGTCACCGTCTTGGATGTGGTCCTCGATCATCGAGTAGCCCTTCACCCGCAACACGAAGTAGTTCTGGTCACCACCGAGCCACCCACCGAGATCGAGTTCCTGGCGGTCGGCGACGGCCTCGATCGGGTATCCCGCGGCGATGTTGCCGAGGATCGGCAGCGTCAGGCCCGTGGACTCGTCCTCGCTCGGTTCGTTCGGAACGAGGGACCGAGAGATGTTCGCTTCCTTGCGGAGGTAGCCCTTCGTGACGAGCGCGTTCACATGTTCGTGCACGGTGATCTTCGACACGTCGAAGTGCTCGGCGATCTCCTTCAGGGTCGGCGACAGCCCGTTGGTCTCGAGGTAGTCGGCGACGAAGTGCAGAACGTCTTTCTGTCGACGTGTCAGGCTGCGGCGCTCAGAGTGGCGCTCAGAGTGGCGATCGGTCATGTGGAATCCCTCCCTCGATGACGTGCCCTACGCGAGGATCGCGATGAGCGCGAGAAACGCGAGCACCGACACGATCGTCGCGACCTCGCCGGGCCGCTCGACCTCGCGGTCGTAGTCGTCGATCGTATGTGTCGCCCAGCGCGGATCGTCCACGGACGTGGCGCCCTGCTTGTCTGCGTGCTCGTCTCCGGAGAGGGGCGCTCTCGAGAGTGGTTGGCGGGAGAAGAGGGCGTGACGCGCAAGTGCCGGAGTGCTCGCGGCTGCACCGGGCGTGCAGCGGCTGAGATGGTCGGTGCGGTAGTGCTTGCCAGAGTCGTGCTTGCCAGAGTAGTGCTTGCCAGCGTGCTGCCGGCGCTTGTTCTGGGCGCCTCGAATCTCGTTGTCGTGAAACACAGCTTTCCGTCCCCGATATAATGGTGTCGAGCCAGGGCTGGGCGGCATCCGGCGGTATGAACAGAAACCTAACAGGGTCGGGTGGTGTTCGCAAGACGTTACCCGAATAAAAGCCGAATACTCGCGGGCTTTCAACCGAGAACCCCCGAATTCGGCCGCCAGACGTGAGAAGAGGCAGGATTGGACAAACCGAAAGGCGACGCCCGACGGGCGATTCTCGTCGGGGTCGCGTTGGATGGGGCGGCGGTGAGCACGGTCGAGGAGAGTCTCGACGAGCTCGCCTTGCTCGCGGAGACGGCGGGCGCGGAGACGGTGGGGCGGGTCGTGCAACGGCGGGCGCGGCCGGATGCGGCGCTCTACGTGGGGCGCGGGAAGGCGGAGGCGGTCACCGAGGTCGCCGATGCCGAAGACGCCGGACTCGTGATCTTCGACGACGATCTGTCCGCGAGCCAGGTGAAGAACCTCGAGAAGGCCACCGGTCGCCGGGTGATCGACCGCAGTGAGCTGATCCTGGACATCTTCGCGCTGCGGGCCCGGACCCGACAGGCCCGCGTGCAGGTCGAACTCGCGCAGCTCGAGTATCTGCGGCCGCGGCTGCGCCGGATGTGGACGCACCTCGAGCGCTACGAGGGCGGCATCGGCATGCGCGGGCCCGGCGAGACGCAGCTCGAGATCGACCGCCGGTTGATCGATCGGCGAATCCGCGATCTCAAGCGCGACCTCCAGCGGATCGAGAAGCAGAAGCGAGTCGAGCGTCACGCGCGCCGGAACGTCTTCCGCGTCGCGCTGGTCGGCTATACGAACGTCGGAAAGTCGACGCTGCTCAACCGGCTGACGGCCGCCGGCACCTACGAGGCGGACGAGTTGTTCGCGACGCTCGACACGAAGACGCGCGCGTGGGACGTCGGCAGTGCGAAGTCGGTCGTCCTCAGCGACACGGTCGGGTTCATCGCGAAGCTCCCGCACCACCTCGTCGCGTCGTTTCACGCGACCCTGGGCGAGGCGCTCGAGGCAGACCTGCTCCTGCACGTCGTGGACGCCGCGGCACCGGGCGCCCTCGATCAGATCGACGCGGTTCTCGGCGTGCTTCGGTCGATCGATGCCGACCTGATCCCACGGCTCACCGTACTCAACAAGGTCGATGCGATGGCCGACCGCGCCGATCTCGCCGTGCTCCGTCGAGCCGTTCCCGACGCGATCGAGGTGTCGGCGCGCACCGGCGAGGGCGTCGATCGGCTCGCCGCCGCGGTTCGCGCCGAGGCCGACCGCGACGCGGTGGAGCGCGAGCTGGTGATCGACGCCGGCAACGGTCGCGCGCTCGCGTTCGTCGGCGCCAACGCGGAGATCGTCACGACCCGCCACGAGGGCGAGCACACCCGCCTCCGCGTTCGGATCGCGCCCGCCGACTACTCGCGGGTTCTCGACCTCGGCGCCGTCGACGCGGCGGGGGAGCGCGGCGCGCGCTGATCGCGCCGATGCCCGTGGCGGATCGTGATCGCGGGGATCCAGATCAGCGTGCCGGCGCGGAGCCGTCGCGGGTCTTCGATCTCGTTGGCGATCGCGATCGGCCGCCACGCGCGGGCGTCGTGGTAGACGCGCTTCGCGATCGTCTCGAGCGTGTCGCCCCGTTGCACCCGGTAGTAGTAGCCCTCGGGGCGACGCTCCGGTGGCGGTGTCGCCGGCGTCGCGGCCGGGATCCGCTCGACGTCCGGCGCCGTCGAGCGCCGGACGATCAGGACGGTCAACGCGATCAGGAAGAAGACGGAGGCGAGCGGTGCGATCGTCTTCGCGTCCAGCAGCCGCTCGACGGACGAGCGCCGTTCGGCGGCCGGTGACTCCGCGTCGGTTCGCCTCATCGTCCTCCCCAGGTCCGGCGGCCCTGCCGCCCGGTTACGTCAGGCCGTGGCCGGCTTGCTCTTGCCGTCGCCGCCCGGCTTCGCCTTCGCCGCCTCCGCCTTGCGCTTCGACAGGAACAGCACGGTCGGGCACGCGATGAAGATCGTCGAGTAGGTTCCGGAGATCACGCCGACCATCAGCGCGAACCCGAGCCCCTCGAGCACGCCGCGTTGGCCGTAGTTGAACACGAACAGGCACCCGACGACGAAGAACGTCGTCACCGACGTGAAGAACGTGCGCGTCAGCGACTGCGTGATCGCCAGGTTCATCGCCTCTTTCAGGTCCATCGCCTGCTTGCCCAGGTTCTCGCGCAACCGGTCGAAGATCACGATCGTGTCGTTGAGACTGTAGCCGATGATCGTCAGGAACGCAGCGATGATCGGCAGCGAGATCTTCACGTTGACGAAGCCGAGCTTGTCGAACAGCGCGATCGCGCCCATCGTGATCAGGACGTCGTGGACCAGCGCGGCCGACGCGCCGACGCCGTAGGTGAAGTCCTTGAAGCGCACGCGGATGTAGATCACCAGCGCGATGATCGACACGATGATCGCGAGGATCGCCTTGTTGACGAAGTCCTGCGCCACGCGCACACCGATGAAGCGGGTGATCGGCACCGGGTCCGACAGGTGCAGCGCCTCGGGCTTGACCTTGCGGAGCTCGGCCACGAGGTCGGCCGTGATCGCGCCGAGATCGCGCGTCGCGTAGGGGCCGGCGGCCATCAGGACGTTGTAGCCGAGGTTCTTCGACGCGTTGCCGCCACCGACGATCGTCACGCGCGCGTCGGTGTTGCTGAGCGTCTTCAGCGTCCCCTCGACCGTGGTTTTTGCCGCCGGCTTCAGGAAGTTGATCTGGAACGCGAAGCCGTTCGGGTAGATCGCGGCGGCCTTTTCCTCGTCGTTCTTCGGTTGCGCGATCGGCGGGATGCGCCCGGGCTTGTCGCCGGTCGCTCCTCGGTAGGCCGCATTCGGCACGATCGGATTCGGCGCGAGGATCTGCTTGGCCTCGAGGGCGCCGCGGATCTTCTTGATGATCCCTTCGGCCGTTTCCTCTTCGGCGGGGACCTTCACCTCGAAGACGTTGGTCCCGGAGCCCTCGGCGATGTTGCCTTCGACCGAGACGATGTCCAGGTTCTGGTCGATCCCCTCGATCCCGAGGATCGTCTGGCGGAACTCGGCCGTCTCCATGTTCTTGTTGAGCTGCACGCGCATCATCACGCCGCCGGAGAAGTCGAGGCCGCGGATCTCGTTGAGCGTCGAGAAGAACAGCACGAGACCGCCGATGATCAGCAGCAGGCTCACGCCCATCGCCGCCTTGCCCATCGCGAGGAAGTCGATCTTGGGGGGCGTGAACAGGCGCGTGACCTTCAGATCGGTCAGCGACTTGCGGTCGATCAGCCACGCGACGACCGTCTTCGTCATGTAGATCGCCGTGAACAGGTTCACGAGCAAGCCCGCGATCAGCACGAAGGCGAAGCCCTTCACCGCGCCGGTGCCGAACATGTAGAGGACGAAGCCGGTGATCAGCGTCGTGATGTTCGCATCGAGGATCGTCACCGTCGCGCGGCCGTAGCCGTTCTTGACGGCTTGGACGAACGTCTTGCCCTTCTCGCGCTCCTCACGGATGCGTTCGAAGATCAGGATGTTCGCGTCGACGGCGATACCGACCGTCAGGATGATGCCTGCGATGCCGGGCAGCGACAGCGTCGCGCCCATCATCTGCATCACGCCCAGCAGGACGACGAGGTTCATCACCAGCGCGATGTTCGCGAGGATGCCGCCGATGCGATAGACCCACACCATGAAGACGAGGACGAGCAGCGAGCCGACGAGGATCGCCATGCCACCGCGTCGAATCGCGTCCTCGCCGAGCGTCGGGCCGATCTGCTGCTCCATGAACAGCTTCGGCTTGATCTTGAGGCTACCCGACTTGATCGTCACGACCAGCTTGCGGACCTCTTCGCGGTTGTCGATGCCCTGGATCACGCCGCCGCCCGGCAGCGTCTGGTTGATCACCGGGCGCGTGACGAGCTTCTCGTTGAACATCACGCACAGGTTGCGGCCCTTGTTCGCCGACGTCAGGTCGCGCAGCGCGTCCTTCTTGTCGGGGACCATCTCGAACGAGACGACCTCTTCGAATCCCTGCTGGCGCGGCGATACGCGAGCGACGTCCTCACCGGTGAGTGTCGCCTTCTGCTTGATGTGGACGATCGCGCCGACGCCCGGTCCGGCCCACTGGCCCTTCTTGTCCTTGTAGCGGTTCGGCGGGAAGTACTTGAACGAAGGTGCCTGGCCCTGCGCGCGCGCCTTGGTCGGATCCTGCGGGTTGTTGTAGAGCAGGACCGGGAACCCGGTGAACGTCTTCTCGTCGTAGTGGCGCGGGTTCGCTTGCGCGATCTTCTGCGCCTGGGCGAGCTGCGCCTGCCGCCATTGATCCGGATCGAACCGCGGGCCGAGACCGTTGATCGGGTCGCGCAACTCTTCGTTCGTCGCCTCGATCGCCCAGACGAGTTGGCCGAGTTCGAGCAGCGTGTCCTTGACGCGCTTGGCCTCCTCGGCGCTCATGCCGGGGAGCTCGATGATGATGTCGTTCCGACCCTTGTCGGTCGTGATCGTGATCTCCTTCAGGCCGAGCTTGTCGACCCGCTGGCGCATCACTTCCTTGACCTCTTCGAGCTGCTCGTCGGTCGGGTCGTCGGGCACGTTGTAGATCAGCGACGTGCCGCCTTGGATGTCGAGACCCCAGTTGAAGTCCCCGAAGACCATCCAGACGGACGGGATCAGCAGAACGAGCAGGATGACGAAGAATCTCTGCCCAAGGTTCGGCAACATCGTGATTCGCGCTCCCTAATGGGTGGGGGTGGGGTCGGGGGTCGGCTCAGGCTTCCGCGGGTGCCTGCTCGGACGCGGACTCGGCGGCCTTCGCCTTTGCCTTCGCTGCCTTGGCCGCCTTCTTGCGGGCCTGGTCGCGCTTGCGGTCGGCGCTGTTCGCCTTGAGGTCTTCCTTGATGCGCGTGGCCTTACCGACGCGATCGCGCAGGTAGTAGAGCTTGGCGCGACGCACCTTGCCACGACGCGTGACCTCGATGTTCAGCACCTTCGGCGAGTGGATCGGCAGCGACAGTTCGACACCCTCGCCGGCGACGATGCGGCGCACCGTGATCGCCGCGCCGATGCCCGAACCGCGCTTGGCGATCACGGTCCCGGAGAAGACCTGGGTCCGCTCCTTGTCGCCTTCCTTGATGCGCAGCGAGACGTCGACGGCGTCGCCGACGCGGAAGTCGGTCGGGTAGTCCGACTTCATGTGTTCTCGTTCGATCTCTTGAATGTTCACGGCTTTCTCCGTCCGTTCGTCGTCTGGGATGTCTCTGGGGTCGCCGTCGCGCGGTCTCTCTCGGGCCGGGCGCTGTCGAGCAGGTCGGGGCGCCGCGCGCGCGTGCGTTCGCGGGCCTTCATCTCGCGCCACGCTTCGATGCGGTCGTGGTCGCCGGTCCGAAGCACGTCGGGCACGCGCATCCCGCGGAACTCCACGGGGCGGGTGTAGTGGGGGAAGTCGAGGCCGCCGCGGCTGAACGAGTCCTCCGGTGCGCTGCGCTCGTCGCCGAGGGCGCCGGGCAGCAGTCGCGTCACCGCGTCGATCACGACGAGCGCCGGCACCTCGCCGCCACTGAGCACGTAGTCGCCGATGCTGAGTTCGTCGGGCTTGAGTCCGGTCCGGATCCGCTCGTCGAAGCCCTCGTAGTGGCCGCAGATCAGAATCAGCGCGTCGGCCTTCGCGAGGCGCTCGGCAGCCGGTTGCGTGAATCGTTCGCCTTGGGGGGTGAGCAGGACGCGCCGGACCGCCCGGTCGCTCGAAATGGAGCGCTCGATCGCCTCGACCGCGCGGAAGACGGGTTCCGGCTTGAAGACCATGCCGGGCCCGCCGCCGAACGGGCGGTCGTCGATCGAGCGGTGCCGGTCGTTCGTGTGGTCGCGCAGGTCGTGCAGATGCACCCCGACGACACCGCGGGTACGTGCGAGCCCGACGATGCTGGCATCGATGACCCCCGGGAACATGTCGGGGAAGATGGTCAGCACGTGGATGTCCACGGCACACGGCTCCAAACGAACGACACTCGACCCGTGATACGCGTCCGGTGCGCGATCCGGGGGCCTCGCGCGTCGTCGGCTAAGACGAGCGGTCGCGAGGGAGCGGCAAAAACGACGATCGACGCGGGCTGGCCACGAGGCGACGCGGTGTGGATGCACCCCGTCTACGCAGCGACGGGAAATCTAATCCGCCGCATCGTCGAGTCAAGCGAAATCCACGCCCCCGAAGTCCTGTGCGGTTGACTAGATCTCGTTAAAAGGCAATGACTTACAGAGCACACGCTCGCGGCGAAAGGCAGGTGTGGCGATGTTCACCGGATTGATCGAAACCACCGCCGAGGTCGTGCGGCTGGACGCGGTCGGCGATGCGGCCGATCTCGTCCTCGAACTCCCGCCGGTGGTGGCCGCCGACCTCGAGATCGGCGCGAGCCTCGCCGTCGACGGCGCGTGCCTGACCGTGACGGCGATCGACGGCGCCAAGCGCACGTTCCGGATGATCGCCGAGACGCTCGCCCGGACGAGCCTCGGCGGGCTCGCGACCGGTGGGGTCGTCAACGTCGAGCGGGCGCTTCGCCTCGGCGATCGACTCGGTGGCCACTGGGTCCAGGGGCACGTCGACGGCGTCGGCACGCTCGCCGCGCGCACCGAGGAGCCGGGGCAGACCGTGCTGCGCGTGGACGTGCCGTCCGCGATGACGTCGCAGATGGTGCCGAAGGGGTCGATCACGCTCGCCGGCGTGAGCCTGACCCTCGTCGACGTCGGCGCGTCGCACTTCACCGTCGCGCTGATCCCCGAGACGCTCTCCCGCACGACGCTCGGTCGACTCGCGATCGGCAGCCGCGTCAACGTCGAGACCGACATCCTCGCGAAGTACGTCGCCCGCCTCGGTGGCGGCGGCATGAGCTCCGGCGGCTGATCGCCGCTACCACCAGCGGAAGAGCGTCGTCAGGAACGCGTTGACCGGCGCCGACTCGCGCGCCTCCTCGATCGTCCCGGCGAGCGCGGTGAGCGCCGCCTTCAGGCGTTCGACGACGTCGTCCTCCATCAGCAGGCGCCCGACCGCGCCCTTGCCGGCGCGCACGTGCGCGACGATCTCGCGCACCTGACCGACCGTCGCGGAGATCTCCGCGCCGAGCGCGCGGTCGTAGACGAGACGGCCGAGCGTCGTCCCCGGATCGACGAGCGCATTCGCGAAGCGGTCGAGCTTGGTCGCCAATTCCGGTGACGCGAACAAGCGGCCGACGAGCCCGTTGCCGGCCGCGACCTCGTCGACGAGGCGCCGGCCGGTCGCGACGGTCTCGCGCAGGTCGTTGTAGATGTCCTCCTGCTTGAACAGGCGTCCGAGCGTTCCGCGACCCTGTTGCAGTTCCTCGGCGACCGCGCGCGCCTCGCGCACGAAGGTCTGCACGTCGGCGCGGAGCTGTTCGTTGTAGAGCAGGCCCTGCACGATCCCGCCGCCGCTCTCGACGGTCGCCGCGATCCGTTCGACCCGCTCGACGATCGCCTGCACGCGGTCGTGGACGTCGTTGCGCATCACGAGCGCGCCGATCGTGCCCTGCCCGCGCGTGATCTGGCCGGTGATCGCACGGATGTCGGCGAACGTCTGGTCGATGTTCGCCCGGTTCTGGTCGATCAAGTGCCCGAGCGCCTCGAGCGGCGAGACCTGCAGCGTGCCGATGAGTCGCGTGTCCGACGTCGGCTCGCCGACGCCCGGGTCGATCTCGATCCGCTTGCCGCCGAGCAGACTCGCGTCGGTGATGCGCACGCGATAACCCCCGCGGAGTTGCACCGCCTGGTTGAGCCGGATCTGCACGCGCACGCGGAACTGCGGCGTCTTCGCGTCGGGCTCGGACGGGTCGAGCGCCGCGTCGCGCTGGACCAGCTCGACGCGTTCGACGCGCCCCACCTTGACGCCGGAGACGAGCACGTCGTCGCCGCGCTCGAGCCCCGACACGCCGCCGCGCACCTGCCCGTCGAGGCCGATCACGCTGCCGGGGAACTCGACCTCGAAGCCGCGGGGTGTCTCGCCGAGCACCTCCGTCAGGTCGGTCACCTTCAGCGTGACGAATCCGAGCAGGACGATCGACACCAAGAAGAACAGGCCGACGATGGCGTGACGGGTCATCGCGCTTCGACTCCTCTCCGCGGACTCACTCCGCGATGTGTCCCTGGACGAAGTTGCGGACGCGCTCGCTCTTGGCGTCGCGCAGCCCGTCGGGGGTGCAGATCTCCTCGACCTTCCCGTCGAACAGGAAGCCGATTCGATCGGCGGCCTCGATCGCGTCGAGTACGTCGTGCGTGACCATCACGCTCGTCGCGCCGAGCCGTTCGTTGACCTCGCGAATCAGGTTGCGGATCACCCGCCCGGTCACCGGGTCGAGGCCGCTCGTCGGCTCGTCGTACAGCACGATGTCCGGATCCATCGCGATCGCACGAGCGAGCCCGACGCGCTTCTTCATGCCGCCGGAGATCTCCGACGGCAGCTTGTGTTCGTCGCCGACCAGCCGGACCCAGCGCAGTCGCTCGCGGACGCGCTCCTCGATGTCCGCCGGTTTCATCCGCGTGTGCTCGCGCAGCGGCAGCGCGACGTTGGCCTCGATGTCGAGCCAGTTGATCAGCGCCGCCGACTGGAAGAGGTAGCCGAAGCGGCGGCGCAGGTTCTTCAGTGCGCGCTTGTCCATCGTCGCCAGGTTGACGCCGTCGATCCACACCGAGCCCGCGTCGGGCTTCATCAGGCCGACCATGTGCTTGAGCGTGATGCTCTTGCCGGTGCCGCTTCGGCCCATCAGCGCGAATACCTCGCCCCGCTCGATGTGCAGGTCGAGCCCGTCGAGGATCGTGCGGTCGCCGAACGACTTGGTGACGCCTTCGAGCCGGATCATCCGTAGAACGCCCACGTGAGGTAGTAGCTGAAGATGATGATCAGCAGCAGGCAGTTCACGACCGCGTTGCGCACCGCGCGGCCCACGCCGAGCGCGCCGCCGGACGCGCGCATGCCCGCCGCCAGCCCGACCGCGCCGATCGTGAACCCGAACACGACCGCCTTGGCGAGCCCGGTGTAGACGTCCTTCGGCCACTCCCAGAACGTGCGCTCGTAGCGCAGCGCCTCGATCGCCTGTTCGAGGTAGACGTGCTGCGATACGCCCAACTGCGTGACCGCGACGACGAGTCCGCCGACGACGCCGAGGAAATCGACGAGGATCGTCAGGATCGGGCAGACGAGCATCAGGGCGACGAGGCGGGGCATCACGAGGAACCGCACCGGGTCGATCGCCATGATCTCGAGTGCGTCGACCTCTTCGGACACCTTCATCGTGCCGATCTCGGCCGCCATGCCGCTGCCGACCGTGCTCGAGAGCACCAGCGCCGCGATGAACGGACCCATCTCCCGGCACATGCCGGCCGTCACGACGATGCCGACGACTTCGACTTGCCCGTAGAGGTCGAGCGCGAGACCCGTCTGCAGTGCGAGGATCGCACCGAAGAACAACCCGACGACCGCCGTGACCGGCAGCGTGCGGATGCCGTAGGCGTACATGTGCCCGAGGATCTCGGGGAACTTCCGCAGCGCGCCGTCGATGTGTCCGAGCGCGCGCAATGCGAGCAGGATCGTGTCGCCCGCGGCGGCGCAGTAGCCGACGATCCCGCGGCCGAGCGAGTCGAGCCACCGGGTCATCGCGCGCCTCCACCGGCGATCTCGATGCCGAACAATCGCCATGACGACGAACCGTCCGTGCGCCGTTCGACCCGCACGCTGCCGAGCAGGAACTGCTCGAGCGTTCCCGCACGGCCGGTGCGGCGCGAGTAGAGCAACGGGATCGTCCAGCGCTCGAAGCCCGGCGCCGCGTAGCGACGGTGGAGGCCGAGCCACGAGAACGCGCGGACGCGTTCGCCGGCCTCGAACTCGACGTAGGGGCTGGTCAAGACGCCGAGCCGTTCGTGCCACGGGTCGTTGAGGATGCGGTGGAAGAACGGCGCGACGATCGCGAACTTGCCCGAGCCGTCGTCGTAGCGCGTGCGCTCGACGAGGGGCCACACGCCCCACGCGCCGCCCTCGGCGCCGTCGCGGCGGACCCATCGGTGGTGGTTGACGAACGGGCGCACGAGGAACTGCTCGTGCGCCGAGCGGCCGGTGTCAAACGACCGGTCCCAGACGATGGGCCAGAGATACGTCCGGCTGCGCAGGTAGTCGCCTCGCTCGTTCGGGTAGAGGTCGAAGGCCGCGTAGAACGGCCACAGGCGCCAGCCCTCGCTGTACTTGGTCGACCACGAGCTGTAGAGCGGCCACGGCAGGTTCGCATCGTGGGTCTCGCGGCGCTCGTCGTGCTCGGCGCGAAACAGCGGGAACATCGCATTCCAGCCGGACGCACCGTCACCCGGACCGTCGCCCGGTCGCGTCCACCGACCGTAGAACGGGAAGATCATGTAGCCGTCGCGCGGTCGATCGGTGTCGAGCATGTCGCGCCAGACATTGACGAACGGCCACGCGTAGCCGGCGTAATCGTACTTGCCGTCGCGGTGACCGTAGGAGAAGAACGGGAAGATCCGCAGCCACGATTCGTCGGGCCCGGCGCCGCCGCCGAAGAGGGGCCACACCACGTGGTGCGAGTCGGTCTCGCCCCGACCGGTGCCGACGTAGAGCGGGAACATGACGAACGACAGCCGGTCCATGCCGAGGAACTTCTCGGCCTCGCCGTAGAACGGAAAGATCATCAGCGCGTCGCCGGGTGGACCGCTTCGATGCAGGAACACCGGGAAGACGAACGTCGATCGGCGCACGATGGCTTCGTCGTCCCACCCCCAGTCCCAGTAGATCGGGATCATCCGGTGCGCCCAGCCGCGCTTGCCGCGGTGAAAGCGACCGAACGGCCACAGCACCTCGGTCGTCGCCGTCGTGTCCCGGAAGTCCGCGACGGAGAACAGCGGGCGCACACCCCACTCGTCCCGCTCGCGGTTCCACGCGTACGAACGCACCGCGGGCCGCGGTCGGTCGGCCCGTTCGTCGGCGGTGGCCCGGATGTCGCGCCCGTAGATCAGCGGGCCGATCGCCTCCCACTCCCAGCTGCCCTCGTCGTCGATCGGGCCGGCGCGGAAGAGGGGGTAGAGGTCCATCTCGGCGCAGCCGGTCAGGAACAACGCGATCATCGCGAGGAGCGCGCGCGGAAGCTCGGTCAGGGCGTCGATCGCGCCACCTCCTGCCCCTGGACGCCGGGGTCCGTTCGCGCCTGGATCGTCGGCACGTGCGTCCGGACGCGCGCCGCGCGGAGGCGCCGCCCGCGCCGCCGTTCACGCGGGGCCATTGAACCGGTCGCGGCATCCGTCGTCAAGCGCGGGCGCGTCGGCTATCTCTTTTTGCCCGCGCCACTTGGAGTAATCCGTCGAGGCGGGAGGGCGCGTCGGTCGATACAATCCACCAGGCCCATGACCCGGAGGTTTCCGATCGCGATGTCACGCTCATCCATCATGCTCGTCGCCGCGCTCGCGCTCCTCGCTCCCCTCGTGTCCGGCTGTGCGTCCGGGGACGCGTCCGACGAGGGGATCGCCCAACTCGGTGCGCCGGTTCGGGCGACCTACCCGCCGGTTCCGGGCGAGGAATACGTCCGAGCCAGCGGCCGCACCGTGCTGTGCCAGACCGCCGAACTCGAGGTGCCGCTGCACCTCGAATCGGAGTTGTTCGTCGTCGCCGACAAGGTCGCGCGCGACAAGGACGCCGACCGCAAGCGCCGCGAGGGGCTCGGGCACGCGCGGGTGAAGTTCGCCGAGGGCATTGAGATTCGCGAGGCGGAGCGGATACTGGTCACGTTCAGTGACTGCGACCGCATCCGTGTGGTCGCGCGCGGGAACGTCGTCTTCATCGATCAGGAAGCAGGCCGTGTCGTTCGCAATGCTTCGACGATGCGCATCGAGGGCAACAACGTTCGTTTCGAGGGACCGTATCGGGTCGAGCGGCTCACCGAGGTTCCGTCGGCGCCGTAGCCGCGTCGCGGCGCTCGTCCTCCCGCTGCTCGTCGTCGCGTGCACGTCCGTGCCGCCCCTCGACGAGCGCGTCACGACACTGCCGACCGCGCTCGAGTCGACCTGGCGCGACGCGCGCCAGGCACTCCAAGCCGGGGATCGACCGGCCGCGATCGAGCACCTGCGCCGGATCCGCCGGGATGCGCCGCGCTTCGTCCGCGCCCACCTGCTCTACCAGGACGTCCTCGTCGACTCCGGGCGTGCCGACCAGATCGCCAGCGAGTATCGGCCGCCGCCGATTCGCGACGGCGTGTCGCTACTGCTCTTCGCTCGCGTGGCCCGGGGGCGCGCCGGCGGCGACGACCGACTCGATTCACGCGGCCGGATCCAACTCCTCGAGGAGGCGATCGAGATCGAGCCGGGGCTCGCGTGGGCCCACTACGCGCTGGGGTTCGAGTTCGAGCGCATCCAGGAGTTCGATCGCGCGCTCGAGTCGTTGAAGCAGGCGGTGCGGATCGACCCGCAGTTGCCGGAGGCGCACGTCGCGCTGGCCGATCTCTACTACCGGACCGGCGAGCCGCGCCGCGCGATCGAGCACTACGGCGCCTACCTCGATCGGTGTCCCCGCGATGCCCCGCGGTGGTTTCGGCTCGCGTTTCTCTACCAGGGGCAAGGGCGCATCGAGGCGGCCGAGTCGTGCTACCGCAAGGTGCTCGGCACGGACCTGCCGGTCGTCCGCGCGGCGATCCGCACCGGTTCGATCGCACTGCGCGAGTCGCAACTCGACCGGCTCGAGCAGCGCGCACCGGTGTGGTATTCGGCGCGGGTCAATCTGAGCGAGCTGCTGATCGAGGCGGGCCGCGACCGCGAGGCGGTCGACGTCTTGCAGCCGGCGCTGCGCGATTGGCCGGAACGGCCCGACGCCCACTACAACCTCGGGATCGCCTACGAGCGTTTGGGCAATCTCGAACGTGCCCACGCCCACTGGGAGAACTACCTGGCGCTCGGGGGGACCCAACGCACCCGCGTGGCGTCGTGGATCGAGGAAGTCACCGCGCGTCGCCTCGCACCGGCTCGCTGATCGACGGACCGCACGCGCGTCACGCGTTCGAGTCGAACCACAGCGTGACCGGACCGTCGTTGGTCAACTCGCACGCCATCGACGCACCGAAGACGCCCGTCTCGACCGGGACGCCGGTCGCGGCGATGTGCCGCGCGGCGAGTTCGTAGAGGCGCCGCGCCTCGTCCGGCGGGGCGGCCCGCTCGAAGCTCGGCCGCCGGCCCTTGCGCGACAGGTCCGCGGCGAGTGTGAACTGCGACACGAGGAGGACCGCGCCGTCGACCTGCGCGACGTCGAGGTTCATCTTGCCGGCCTCGTCCGCGAAGCAGCGGAGCCGGACGATCTTCTCCGCGGTGCGCCGCGCCGCGTCGTCGTCGTCGCCGCGCTCGACGCAGACGAGCACGAACAGGCCGCGCTCGATCCGCCCGACGACGTCGCCGTCGACGGTCACGGCCGCGCGCGCGACGCGCTGGATCACGGCTCGCATCGTGGGGGCTCCGGTGCATCCTCCAGCAACCGTCGCGACTCGCGTTGCGCGATGCGGTCGTGGCGGCGGTCGATCGCGGCGAACCACGCCGGCCAGGCCCGCCGCGGAATCCCGCGTGCCCGCGCGTAGCGGAGCCAGGCGCGTCGTCGCGTCGTCGCCGTCGTGAGGGCGCGCAGGCCGACGTCGATGCACGCGAGGTCGTGGCTGTGATCGGCGCGTCGCCGCGAGCGGTGCCCCTTCGGCGCGTCGATGCACCACGTCGTCGGGTCGCCGTCGGCCCACGTGACCAGGATGTTGCGGGGGTGCAGGTCACCGTCGGCGAGTCCGGCCGCGTGCAACCGCGCGACCGTCGCCGCGCACGCGTCGAGGAGCCGGCGTCGCCCGAAGGCGTCCGCGTCGACCCACGCGCGATCGAGCGGGACCGCGTCGTCGATCCACGCGGTGGCGATCGCACATGCCCGGAGCCCCCGCCCGCGGCGGGACTCGATCAGCGCGACCGGGGCGGGGGTGGCGACGCCGGCGTCGCGCATTCGTCGAAGCGCGATCCACTCGGCCTTCGCCCGAGATCGGCCGAGCCAGGTGTTCCGGAGGCAGCCTCGCAGAACGGCCCTAACGTCTTTGTACCAATACACCTTGAGGAAGATCGGGGGGGTCGGTTCGCGGTCGACGAGTCGGTAACAGGCCGTGGTGCGGGTCGACCGGAAGGGCGTCGCAGGCGGAGATGAGCGTCGTAAGCCGTTGACCACAATTCGGATGAGGCGCTCCACGACCTCGTTTCCGGGCGCCGATCCGGCGGTCCAGTCGACCCGGACGCGGAGGCCGTCCCGTCTCGAAACCAGACCCGCCCCAGAGGGGGTGACCTTACACAAATTCTTGCTTGACAACATGTTATTGCCGGCGAATAATGAGTCTCGCTCGTGGGGTGCGGATCGAATCGGCGTGAATCGCGCCCTTCGGCTCGGCCATCACCCGAGCGCGCTCCATTAGACGGGGCGCTGACCCGAGCACAAGGCTCGAGTCCCTCCGGGGCCCCCCGAGGACCGCTCATCCGAGGACGACGTGACGCGAGGACACGCTGACGCCATGGCGACCATCACGAAGAAAGAGCTGGTGAATGGAATCGCCGAGAAGACCGGGCAGACGAAGGTCGTGACCAAGGAGATCATCCAGATGTTCTTGGACGAGATCATCAACGAGCTCGGTCGCGGTAACCGTCTCGAGTTTCGCGAGTTCGGCGTTTTCGAGATCAAGGAGCGGGCCGCACGAAAGGCGCAGAACCCGCGCACGCTCGAGAAGGTCGACGTCCCGGCCAAGCGCGTCGTGAAGTTCAAGGTCGGCCGGTTGATGAAGGAGCGCGTCTGCGTCGACGACGAGACGCCGATGCCCGAGCCGAGTCCGCTGGAGCGCGGCGCCTGACGAACCGCCGAACGGGCACCCGTTCGGTCGCTGCGGTTGACGGCCGCGGCCCGTCGGCGCTACGAGAGGGCATGGACGACCTCGAGCGCCTCGAATTCCCGAAGATCCGCGCCCTCGTTGCGCGCTTCGCCGCATCCGCGCTCGGTCGTTCGGTCGCCGAAGAGGTGCGCCCGTACGCGGACGCCGCGCGCGCGAACACCGCGCTCGAAGAGACCGCCGAGATGATCGCGATGTGCGCGGGGGAGGGGCCCCCGTCGACCGGTGGGTTCCACGACGTGCGGCCGCACTTCGACCACCTGCACGAGCACGGTCGGGCGCTCGAGCCCGAGGAGTTGCTCGAGGTCCGCGACGTACTCGAGGCCGGGCACCGGTTGCGACGTTCGTTCGAGGGCGAGCGTCGGACCGCATTCCCGCGACTCGCGGACCAGGCGGCCGCGATCGGTGACTTCCGACCCCTCGTCGAGCGACTCGAGGCCGCACTCGACCGCCGCGGCGTGCGCGACGAAGCGAGTCCCGCGCTCGCGAAGACGCGCGAGTCGATCCGATCGTTGTCGGCGTCGCTCCGCGATCGGGTCGAGGCGCTCGCGCGTTCGTCGCGCCTCCGGTCGGTGCTGTCGGAGACACGCCCGGTGTTGCGAGGCGGTCGCTACCTGCTCGCGGTGAAGGCGGATGCGATGGGGCGCGTGCCGGGGTTGCTCCACGGGCGGTCGAACTCGGGGCACACCGCATTCATCGAGCCCGAAGCGCTCGTCGCGACCGGCAACGAACTCGAAGACCTGCGCTCCCGTGAGTCGCGCGAGGTGCAGCGTATCCTCGGCGCGCTGTGTCGCGCGGTGCTCGACGAGGAGGCACCGATCCGCGCCGCGCTCGCACGGATCGCCTGGATCGACTTCACGCTCGCGAAGGCGCGGATCGCGGGGGCATTCCGGTTCGAGGTCCCGCGCGTCGAGGGCGACGAATTGAAGCTCGTCGACGCGCGCCACCCGCTGCTGCTCGAGCAGGCCGGGGATCACGGAGCGGTCGAGTGGCTCCCGCCGCCGCCGCCCGAGCCCCGCTTCACGGTCGTTCCGCTCTCGGTGCGCGTCGGCGACCCGCACCGCCTGCTCGTGATCACCGGGCCGAACACCGGTGGCAAGACGCTCGTGATCAAGACGATCGGCCTCGTCGCGACGATGGCGCGCGCCGGCTTGCCGGTGCCCGCGGCCGCGGCGTCGCGGATCCCCGCCTACCGCGCGGTCATGGCCGACATCGGCGACGAGCAGAGCATCGAGCAGAGCTTGTCGACGTTCTCGTCGCACGTGCGCCGCATCGTCGAGATGCTCGGCCGCGCCGACGCGCGCACCCTCGTGCTGCTCGACGAACTCGGCTCGGGGACCGACCCGGCGGAGGGGGCGGCGCTCGGCCGCGCCGTGATGCAGGCGCTCGTCGATCGCGGCACGTGCGGTGTCGTGACGACGCACCTCGGCGACCTGAAGGCGTTCGCCTACGAGGCGACCGGCGTCGAGAACGCGTCGGTCGAGTTCGACCCGGAGACGCTCGCGCCGACCTACCGCTTGCGCGTCGGCACGCCGGGAAACTCCAACGCGCTGACGATCGCGCGCCGACTCGGCATGGACGCCGCGATCGTCGACCGGGCCGAGCAGCTGCTCGCGCAACGCGATCGGCGCGCCGAGACGATGATCGAGCAGGTGCAGGCGTCGCGCATCGAAGCCGAGCGGCGCCGCGAGGCGTCGGAGGCGCTGCTCGAAGAGGCGTCGCGGATCCGCGAGGCGAGTGCCGCCGACGCCCGCGCGGTCGACGAGCGGCGTGACGAACTCGAGTCGTTCGCCGACCGTTCGGTCGAGGCCCAACTCAAGGCCGCGCTCGCGCACGTCGGGCCGCTGCTCGCGAAGCTCAAGAACGTGCCGAAGCCGCACGACGAGGACGTCGCCCGACTGCGCGACGCGCTCGACGAGACCCTTCGCCTGACGTCGCTCGGACGGCGTCGCGAGCGCTACCTCGAGACCCTCCGCAAGGACGATCGCCTCGTCGTGCCGCGCCTCGGCATCGACGGTCGCGTCGCGCGCGTCGACCGCAAGCGCCGCCTCGTGAAGGTCGTCGCGGGCGACCTCCGGATGGACGTCCCGTTCGAAGACATCCTCCCGCCCGATCAGCCGTCCGCCACCGATGGTTGACAGCGGGCACGCCATCGGTCATCGATCTACTCGCGAGCCAGCGTAGCTCAACGGTAGAGCTCTCGCTTTGTAAGCGAGTGGTTGTGGGTTCGATTCCCACCGCTGGCTCCAATCGTCCCTCTGGCCGAATCCGTCATGCCCGACACGTCGCGATACGAGTACCCGGGTGCGGGGCGGCTCGTGCGCCTCCACGAGCGACACCTCTCAACGTTCGTCGAGTTGTGGAAGCAGGCCAGCGCACGCAGTCTCGCGCTCCCGAGCGACGCCGGCGAGGCCTATCGGTCGCCGGCACACCTGCTGCACCACGTGCTCGGTTGCGCGCGCAGCTATCTGGCGTGGAGTTGCGAGGTCCTGAGCCTGCCACCGCTCCCGCTGGCGCCACTCGCGTCGGTCGACGAGTTGGACGCGCGAGTCGACCACGAGGTGGCGGTCGTCGTCGATGCGTGGCGGGACCCGCTCGCAGCGGTGCCCGAGCCCGCGTTCCACATCGTGCACCCGTCGCGATGGGGCGTGGGCTACTGCGTCGATGCAATGCTCGAGCATGCCGTCATGCATGTGATCCGGCATTCGCACCAACTCGAGGATCTGTTGGCACCACCCCGTTCGACTTGACGTTGGCCGCCGGGCAGTTTAGAGAACAACCCAGCGACGGCGACGAACGTCCCGACGCTGCCGTGGGTCAGTGCCCGAGCGGCCAATGGGAGCAGACTGTAAATCTGCCGGCGTAAGCCTACGGTGGTTCGAATCCACCCTGGCCCACCAACATGCTTGTGAGCTCCGGTGCACTCGGATGCACCGGAGCATCGTTTTGTACGGGGGCGGCCGGCTCGCTGGCGCGGATTTGACGCGAAGTGGGACAGGATCGCATGCAGCGAGTGGGCGCTGGGGCGATCCTGACGCGAAATGGGTCAGATTCGCCGCAGCGAGGCGCTCGAGCCCGAGTGCCGGCGGTCGTCGGGCGCGTGGTCCGGAGGCTGCGCGGGAGGCCGCCCGGGGCGAGCCGAAGCGTCATCCCCCCGAATCCCGTTCTGCGGTGAATTCGCTGGTCTTCTCTCGCGGAGACGCTAAGGTTGCGAGCCTTCGGTATTGCCAGACCCCGTCTGTCCATACCGGGGGAGGCCGCTGGATGTGCTCGTCCCGGCCGGCTGCGTCACCCAACTCCTGATCGGAAGCGGATTTCCGTCGTTCCGTAGGGAGGTGCCTCCGGGCGGGTGGCGACGGTTCGGTGCGGGGTTCAGGCGGGTGCAACTCGCGGGTGTAGCTCAATGGTAGAGCCCCAGCCTTCCAAGCTGGTTGTGTGGGTTCGATTCCCATCACCCGCTCCACCTTGTTCGACACCCGGGCGTGCCCGGCATTTGTTCTACACCCGGGCGTGCCCGGCATTCGCACAGGATACGTTCAATCGCTGCTGTGGCTCAGGGGTAGAGCGCGTCCTTGGTAAGGACGAGGTCGAGGGTTCAAATCCCTCCAGCAGCTCCACTCGACCCAAGCCGCGGCCCGTCGAACGGCGGACGGCGGATACGACAGACTCAAAAGAAGCAGAACCGCGAACTCGAACGCGCGACGCCGCTCTGGCGCGTGCAGGAGAGTGGGCCGCGCCGGGCGTCTCGCCGGCGCATACGAAGTTGATGGAGACAGCGGAAGAATGGCAAAGGAAAAGTTCGAGCGCTCTAAGCCTCACGTGAACGTCGGCACCATCGGCCACGTCGATCACGGCAAGACCACTCTGACGGCGGCGATCACCGGCTACCTTTCGATGAAGGCCGGCGGCAAGTTCCGTTCGTTCGACTCCATCGACAACGCTCCGGAAGAGCGTGAGCGCGGCATCACGATCGCGACCGCGCACGTGGAGTACGAGTCCGCGACGCGCCACTATGCGCACGTCGACTGCCCTGGGCACGCCGACTACATCAAGAACATGATCACCGGTGCGGCGCAGATGGACGGTGCGATCCTCGTGGTCGCGGCGACCGACGGCCCGATGCCGCAGACGCGCGAGCACATCCTGCTCGCTCGCCAGGTCGGCGTGCCGAAGATCGTCGTGTTCATGAACAAGTGCGACATGGTCGACGACGAGGAGATGATCGAGCTCGTCGAGATGGAAATCCGCGAGCTGCTCAGCAAGTACGAGTTCCCCGGCGACGACATCCCGGTGATCCAGGGCTCGGCGCTGAAGGTGCTCGAGGCGGTCTCCGAGGGCAAGGAAGACGCCGACTGGTTCCCCAAGATGGAGGAGCTCGTCAAGGCACTCGACGAGTACATCCCGCAGCCGGAGCGTGACGTCGACAAGCCGTTCCTGATGCCGGTCGAGGACGTGTTCTCGATCAAGGGTCGTGGAACGGTCGGCACCGGTCGCGTCGAGCGTGGCGTGATCAACGTCGGCGACAACCTCGACATCGTCGGCATGCAGGACGAGATCGACAAGACCGTCTGCACCGGCGTCGAGATGTTCCAGAAGACGCTCGACACCGGACAGGCGGGCGACAACGTCGGCCTGCTCCTGCGTGGTGTCGACAAGGAGGCGCTGAAGCGCGGTCAGGTGCTCGCCGCACCGGGCAGCATCACGCCCCACACGAAGTTCCAGGCCGAGGTCTACGTCCTCTCGAAGGAAGAGGGCGGGCGCCACACGCCGTTCTTCAAGGGCTATCGCCCGCAGTTCTACTTCCGCACGACCGACGTGACCGGTTCGATCGCGAGCCTCGGCGCCGAGGGCGAAGAGGTCGAGATGGTCATGCCCGGTGACAACATCAAGTTCGAGATCCACCTGATCACGAAGATCGCGATGGAGGAGAACCTCCGCTTCGCGATCCGCGAGGGTGGCCGAACGGTCGGTGCGGGCGTCGTCACGAAGATCCTCGAGTAGCGACGTGCGAACTCGGGTCGCCGATTTCGGTCGGCGACCCTCTCTCGCGACATCCTCGCGTGCGCCGGTGCCAACGCCCGAGCGTCGCGAGGATTTGCTCGCAGAAGGCGACGTCTCGGCAATCCACCGGTCAGCAACATCCACTGCTCGGCAACAACACTGACAATCGCTCGACGAAGAGCCGCTCGACGAAAATAGGGTCATGCTGAAGAAGCTGTTGTTCTCCTACAAGTCCGAACAAGGGATGGCGGTCCGTGGGACCGGTCTGGCGCTGCTCGCGGCGTTCTACCTGTTCGGCTGCGTCGGCCTCTACTACACCGCCAAGGGTGCGTTCGGTGGGGCTCTGGCGAAACCGATCGCCGGACTCAGCCTGCCGCTCGTCGACCAGCCGCTCAACGGCGCGTTTCTCGCGGCCGTCGCCACGTTCCTCGCGCTCGTGTTCGTCACGGCCGGGATCATGAACAAGGCGAAGAACGCGGACTTGATGATCGAGACCGAGTCCGAGCTGCAGAAGGTCACCTGGCCGTCGTGGAACGAGACGGTCAACGCGTCGATCGTCGTGATCTTCACGACGATTCTGATGGCGCTGCTCCTGTTCATCTTCGACTTCGTGCTGCGCCACATCGTCGACTTCGTGTTGGGTCTGTGATGGCTGAGAGAGAGTGGTACGTCGTCCGGGTTCAGAGCGGTCGTGAGGACACGATCCGCGAGAACCTCGAGCGTCGCATCAAGATGACCGGGATGGACAAGTACATCTCGCGCGTCCTGGTGCCGGCGGAGCGCGTCAGCGAGATGAAGGGCGGCAAGACCCGCGTCTCGAAGCGCAAGATGTACCCGGGCTACATCCTCGTCGAGATGATCCCGCACGACGAAGCGTGGTTCGCGATCCGCGAGACGCCCGGCATCGGCGATTTCATCGGCGCGCACGGGCGCCCGTCGGCGATGAACGCCGGCGAGATCGACAAGATCCTCGAGATCATGGAGCGCCAGGACGACAAGCCGAAGCTCAAGATCAACTTCGAGATCGGCGAGGGCGTCAAGGTCAAGGAAGGCCCGTTCGAGAACTTCAACGGCGTCGTCGAGGAGGTCGTCCCGTCGAAGGGCATCGTGAAGGTGATGTTGACGATCTTCGGCCGTTCCACGCCGGTCGAACTCGAATACTGGCAGGTCGAGAAGACATAGCGACACGGGCGGCGCCGGCGACGGCGCCGCAGGACCCCTCAGGGGAGCGCGGTCACCTGCGAACGCAGACACGATCGTGCGCTTGAACCCAGAGAAAGGAAGAACGGATGGCCAAGGAACTGACGGCGCAGATCAAGCTGCAGTGTCCGGGCGGACAGGCGACACCCGCGCCGCCCGTCGGACCCGCGCTCGGTCAGCACGGCGTCAACATCGGCGAGTTCATCCAGAAGTTCAACGCGGCGACCGCGGACGCGCAGGGGATGACCATTCCGGTCGTCATCAGCGTCTACAAGGATCGCTCGTTCGACTTCGTGACGAAGAGTCCGCCCGCGGCGGTGCTGCTCAAGAAGGCAGCCGGGATCGCCAAGGGCGTCGGGGCTCACGTCGAGGAGGGCTTCGTCGGCAAGGTGACGAAAGCGCAGGTGCGCGAGATCTCGGAGTTGAAGATCAAGGATCTCAACGCCGCGAGCCTCGACGCCGCCGATCGCATCATCGAAGGCACCGCCAAGGCGTGCGGGATCGAGGTGGTGGACTGATGGGCAAGGGCAGCAAGCGTTACCAATCCGCGCTCAAGGCGCGCGACGCGGACGAGCGGTACGAACTGACCGACGCGGTGCGTGTCCTGAAGGACATGCCCGGCGCGAAGTTCGACGAGACCGTCGAGTGCGCGATTCGGCTCGGGATCGACCCGAAGCAGACCGACCAACTGGTTCGTGGCGCGATCGCGCTTCCGAACGGGATCGGCAAGGCGAAGCGCGTGATCGTGTTCGCGGAGGGCGAGCAGGCGAAGGCCGGGCTCGACGCGGGCGCGGTCGAAGCGGGCGGCGCCGATCTCGCGAAGAAGATCGAGGACGGCTGGTTCGAGTTCGACGTCGCGATCGCGGCGCCGAGCGCGATGCGGTTCGTCGGCAAGCTCGGCCGAGTGCTCGGCCCGAAGGGGCTGATGCCGTCGCCGAAGGCGGGCACGGTCACCGAGAACGTGGCGACTGCAGTGCAGGAGTTCGCGGCCGGTAAGATCGAGTTCCGCAACGACTCCGGTGGCAACATCCACGGACCGATGGGCAAGAAGTCGTTCGAGGCGGGGCAACTCGTCGAGAACATCAACGCGTTCATCGAGCACATCAAGGCGCTCAGGCCGCCGGCCGCCAAGGGCAACTACATCCGCGGCGTGTCGATCTCGACGTCGATGGGCCCGGGCATCCGCGTCCAGGTGACCGTGTAGGAGGTGCACCGATGTCGAAGATGCTGAAACGCCTGATGGTGGACGAGTACAAGCGCGCGTTCGACGGTTCGCAGTCGTGCGTGCTGCTCGACACGTCGGCGATGAACGTGGCCGAGATCCAGGACTTCCGCTCGCACCTGCGCGAGAACAACATCGGGCTGCGGGTCGTCCGCAACCGGTTGGCGTTCCACGCGGTCGAGGGGAGCCCGCTCGAGCCGGTGCGCGAGTTGTTCGTCGGTCAGACGGCCGTCGCGTATTCCCCCGACGACGTCGAGGGAATCACGACGGTCAAGACGATCAAGAACTACCTCAAGCAGAACAAGACGTTGCCGGTCACGGTCAAGGCCGCGCTGTCGGAGGGTCAGGCACTCGAGGGTGCCGCCGCCGAGGCGCTCGCCAACGTGCCCGACAAGAACGACCTCCGGGCGATGGCGTGCAGCGCGATCCTCGGATCGGCGCGGGGCCTCGCGACCTCCCTCAACGGGTTGGGCGCCGGACTCGCGCGCTGTCTGCAACAGCGGGTCGAGCAGGGCGGCGAGTAGTCGCCGGGCTTGAAACCGTCGGAAAGTCGAATCAATTGAGGAATTGCCCTTCGATGCGCCCGAGGCGCTCGGAGGACCGGAATACTGGAGGCAACCATGTCTGACGAAGCGACCAAAATCGACCTCGAGCCCGAACTCGAAGACATCTTCTCGAAGCTCGACGGCTTGACCCTCGGCAGCGCTGCCAAGCTGGTCAAGGCGCTGGAAGAGCGTTGGGGCGTCAGCGCCGCAGCGCCGGCAGCGGTCGCCGTCGCGGCGCCGGGTGGCGGCGGCGGCGAGGCCGCCGAGGAGAAGACCAGCTTCGACGTCGTCATCGAGGGCGCCGGCGACAAGAAGATCCAGGTGATCAAGGTCGTCCGCGCGCACACGAGCCTGGGCCTGAAGGAGGCGAAGGAGTTGGTCGACAACTGCCCGAAGCCGCTGAAGGAAGGCGTCGACAAGGACGAGGCCGAGAAGCTCAAGGCCGAGCTCGAGGAAGCTGGAGCGACCGTCGCGATCAAGTAGCGACTCCGCTCGCGAGGCGGGCGGGCACACCGTGCCCGTTCGCCGTCGCGCACGCCGACCACACCCGCTCTCGCCCGACGCGAGAGAGGGCGTGGTCTTCGCCGTGTACGGACCCGCCCGGTATCGGCGGCATCCACACGGTGGCGTCGGCTGCTGACCGGCGCACACTCCACAGCAGGAACAACAAACACCGACGTCGATCGATCGACACGACCCCGCGGGATGCGGAGGTGCTCGGGCCGCGCGGACCGGCCCGTGGGATGTCGCGTGGATCGAAGGCGTTTGGTTCGGTCGCCCGGACGGCGGCGCGTGGGAATGCCCGTAACCCACTCGCTTTCGGAAGGACGATCGAGAGACTCGCGGATCGACGGCGGTCGATGCGCGGGGATTCGCGGTTCATCGCGGCGCGATGGACCCGGTAGGGAGCGATCTACGTATGGCGTCCACATCCAACGGCACGTCCAACGGCCAGGCCAATGGTGCGGCCACGAACGGAACCGAGTTCCGCTACTACGGCAAGATTCCGGAGATCCAGCGGATCCCGAATCTCGTCGACCTGCAGACCAAGTCGTATCGCGCGTTCCTGCAGGCCGAAGTTCCGTTCACCGAGCGGAGCGGTGCCGGCCTCGAGGCGATCATCAACGAGGTCTACCCGATCGTCAGCTACGACAAGTCGATGGAGTTGCAATACATCGGCTACGAGCTCGGTCGCCCGCGCTACACGCCCGAAGAGTGCAAGATGCTGCGCCTGACCTACGGCGCACCGTTCAAGATCCGCGTCCGCCTCGAGAAGCCGGAGCCGGTCGAGGAGGACGTCTACCTCGGCGAGATCCCGATCATGATCGGCGGTGGTGAGTTCATCATCAACGGCGCCGAGCGCGTGATCGTCAGCCAGCTGCACCGTTCCCCCGGTGTCGACTTCTCGGTCGAGCACGGCGCGGCCGACAAGAAGATCCACTCGTGCTGGATCATCCCCGAGCGCGGAAGCTGGATCGAGCTGACGGTCGGCAAGAAGGACTCGCTGCACGTGCGCATCGATCAGTCGGGCAAGTTTCCGGCGACGAGCCTGTTGCGCGCGCTGAGCGAGGAGCACTCGACCGACGAGGACATCATCCGCCTGTTCCACGACACCGAGAAGGTGAAGGTGAAGTCGCGTGTCTTCGTCAAGAACGTCGAAGGGCGCTTCGCGGTCGGCGACATCGTCGACCTGAAGACGGGCGAAGTCCTCGTCGCGTGCGGCGAGCCGATCTCGGCCGACCAGGCGCGCACGATCGCCGACACCGATCTCAAGGAGATCGAGGTGATCAAGGGCACGTCGCGTGAGGACACGCTGCTGCTCAACACGATCCGCGAGGATCCGTGGAAGAACCACCAGGAGGCGCTGCTCAAGATCTACACGCGTCTGCGCCCGGGCAACCCGCCGCAGCTCGAGAAGGCGAAGGAACTGATCCACGAGAAGTTCTTCGACCCGACGCGCTACCGCCTCGGCAAGGTCGGCCGTTTCCGTCTGAACCGTAAGTTCGGGCAGGACATCGCCGAGAGCGAGATGACGCTCCAGGCCGACGACTTCATCAACTCGATGCGCTACATCATGACGCTGCGTCGGGGCGAGGGTGAAGTCGACGACATCGACCACTTGGGCAACCGCCGCGTCCGCACGATCGCCGAGCTCGCGGGCGACGAGTTCCGCAAGGGATTCCTGAAGCTCCGTCGCACCGTGCAGGAGCGGATGAACATCGAGAACCCGCAGACGGTCACGCCGCGCTCGCTGATCAACTCGAAGACGATCTCGTCCGCGGTCGACTACTTCTTCGGTCGTGGCGAGCTGAGCCAGGTCGTCGACCAGGTCAACCCGCTCGCGCAGCTCACGCACGAGCGTCGCCTGTCCGCGCTCGGCCCGGGCGGTCTCAACCGCAAGCGCGCCGGCTTCGAGGTGCGTGACGTTCACATCTCGCACTACGGTCGCATCTGCCCGATCGAAACGCCGGAAGGAACGAACATCGGGTTGATCGCGAGTCTGTCGATCTTTGCCGACACCGATGCCTACGGCTTCCTGACGACGCCGTATCGTCGCGTGAAGAACGGCAAGGTGACCGACGAGATCGTGCCGCTTCGCGCCGATGAGGAGTACGAGACCGTGCTCGCGCCGGCGGACACGCCGCTCGACGACAAGGGCAAGCTGCAGGGCGACAACGACCGGATCCTCGCGCGCGTGAAGGGCGACTTCAAATACGTGCCGATCAAGGACGTCGCCTACGTCGACGTGTCGCCGAAGCAACTCGTCGGTGTCAGTGCGAGCCTGATTCCGTTCCTCGAGCACGACGACGCCAACCGTGCGTTGATGGGCTCGAACATGCAGCGCCAGGCCGTGCCGCTGCTGCGGACCGATCCGCCGGTCGTGTCGACCGGGATGGAGTCCGAGGTCGCGCGCAACTCCGGCATGGTGGTCGTCGCGCAGGAGGCCGGCACCGTGACGTCGGCCGACTCGACGCACATCACGGTCGGTGACCGGCGCTATCCGCTGCAGAAGTTCGTCGGCCTCAACGAGCGCACGTGCCTGAACCAGAAGCCGATCATCGCGGTCGGCGACGAGGTCGAGGCCGGACAGGTGATCGCCGACGGTGCGGCCACCAAGCACGGGCGCCTCGCGCTCGGCCGCAACGTGCTCGTCGCGTTCATGACGTGGGAGGGCTACAACTTCGAGGACGCCGTACTCATCAACGAGAAGCTCGTGAAGGAGGACACCTACACGAGCGTTCACATCGAAGAGTACGACATCGAGATTCGCGAGACGAAGCTCGGCCGCGAAGAGTTCACCCGCGACATCCCGAACGTCAGCGAGCGCGCGCTTCGCAACCTCGACGAGTACGGCATCGTTCGCATCGGCACGAAGGTCGGCCACGGCGACATCCTCGTCGGCAAGGTCGCACCGAAGTCGAAGAGCGAGCTGACCCCGGAGGAGAAGCTGCTCCACGCGATCTTCGGCCGCGCCGGCGAGGACGTGAAGAACGACAGCCTCGAGGTCCCGCCGGGCGTCGAAGGCGTCGTGATCAAGGCGGAGAAGTTCTCCCGCAAGGTGAACCTCACCGAGGAAGAGCGCACGGCGAACCTGAACCACATCAAGGAAGCCGAGAAGACGTTCATCGAGAACTTCCGCCGCTACATCGGAAACCTCGTCGAAGAGGTCAACGAGATCGTCGGCAAGAAGCTCAAGGACGACGAGCGCCACGTGCTCAAGGTCGACGAGGAGATGGGCTACCGAACGCTCAAGAACATCGCCGAGACGATCAAGGGTCACAAGGAGGTCTACAACCTCGGACCGAAGACCAAGGAGAAGGCGCTTCGCCGCATCAAGGACGTGCTCGACCAGATCGAGGACGAGGAGTGCGAGAAGAACAAGGTCGTCAACCGCCTCTCGCGCGGTGACGAGCTGCCGACCGGCGTCCTCGAGATGGTCAAGGTCTACATCGCGACCAAGCGCGTGATGAGCGTCGGTGACAAGATCGCCGGTCGCCACGGCAACAAGGGCGTGATCGCGAAGATCCTCCCCGAGGAGGACATGCCCTTCATGGCGGACGGCACCCCGATCGAGATGGTGCTGAACCCGCTGGGCGTGCCGAGCCGCATGAACGTCGGGCAGATCCTCGAGGTGCACCTCGGTCGCGCCGCGAAGGCGCTCGGGTTCACCGCGGTGACGCCGGTGTTCGACGGCTGCCGCGAGCAGGAGATCGAGACCGCGCTCACCGAGGCGGGGTGCGACAAGGACGGCAAGGTCACGCTCTACGACGGTCGCTCCGGCGAGCCGCTCTGCGAGCGGGTCACCGTCGGCTACATGTATATCCTGAAGCTGCACCACCTCGTGGACGACAAGATCCACGCGCGGGCGACGGGGCCCTACTCGCTGATCACCCAGCAGCCGTTGGGTGGCAAGGCGCGCTTCGGCGGCCAGCGCTTCGGCGAGATGGAGGTCTGGGCGCTCGAGGCGTATGGCGCGGCGAACATCCTGCAGGAGTTGCTCACCGTCAAGTCCGACGACGTCGACGGGCGCACGAAGATCTACGAGTCGATGGTCAAGGGCGAGAACGTCCTCGAGCCGGGCACTCCGGTGAGCTTCGACGTGCTCACGAACGAGATCCGCGGCCTGGCGCTCAACATGGAGCTGCACAAGCGGCGTTCCGCGGCCGAGCAACTCGGCGCCGGCACGCCGAGCAGCCCCGAAGGCGGCGCGACGCCCCCACCGGCCGCGATGGCCGGCGGCGAGTAGGACTCGCCGGAAGGGACGGCCGGGCCGACGCCCGGCCGTTCGGGACGATTCGAGAACAACGCGCGACAGCGCAGTGAATACAGAGGGTTAGCCGGATGGTTGAGCAGACCTACGATCGGATCAACGAGTTCGCGGCGGTCTCCGTTCGCCTCGCGAGTCCCGAAGACATTCGGGGCTGGTCCTATGGCGAGGTGAAGAAGCCGGAGACGATCAACTACCGCACCTACCGTGCGGAGAAGGACGGTCTCTTCTGCGAGCGCATCTTCGGTCCCGAGAAGGACTGGGAGTGCTCGTGCGGGAAGTACAAGGGCATCAAGTACAAGGGCATCGTGTGCGATCGCTGCGGCGTGAAGGTCACGCACTCGCGCGTCCGCCGCAAGCGCATGGGCCACATCAATCTCGCGGCGCCGGTCGCGCACATCTGGTTCTTCAAGGCGATGCCGAGCCGGATGGGCACGCTGCTCGCGATGAAGACGTCGCACCTGGAGCGCGTGATCTACTTCCAGGACTACGTCTGTGTCGACCCGGGTGACACCGACCTGCAGGAGTGCCAGCTCCTCAGCGAGGAGGAGTTCCGGCAGGCGCGTAGCCAGTGGGGCGACGGGTTCGAGGCCGGGATGGGTGCCGAGGCGGTCAAGAAGCTGTTGCAGCGTCTCGACCTCCAGGCGCTCGCCGAGGAACTCCGGGAAGAGCTCGGCGAGACGAAGTCGAAGCAGCGCCGCAAGGACATCATCAAGCGCCTGCAGACGGTCGAGAACCTGCGCGACTCGCGCAACCGTCCCGACTGGATGGTGCTCGACGTGATCCCGGTCATTCCGCCGGATCTGCGTCCGCTCGTGCTGCTCGAGAGCGGCAACTTCGCGACGTCGGATCTCAACGATCTCTATCGTCGCCTGATCAACCGCAACAACCGCCTGAAGAAGCTGCTCGACCTGAATGCGCCGGAGGTCATCATCCGCAACGAGAAGCGGATGCTCCAGCAGTCGGTCGACGCGCTGTTCGACAACGGTCGCTGCCGTCGCCCGGTGCTCGGGTCGTCGAACCGGCCGCTGAAGTCGCTGACCGACATGATCAAGGGTAAGCAGGGGCGCTTCCGCGAGAACCTGCTCGGCAAGCGCGTCGACTACTCGGCGCGTTCGGTGATCGTCGTCGGGCCGGAGCTGAAGCTGCACCAGTGCGGTCTGCCGAAGCGCATCGCGCTCGAGCTGTTCCAGCCGTTCATCATCCGCCGCTTGAAGGAGCTCGGCTACGCCGACACGATCAAGAGCGCGAAGAAGATGCTCGAGCGCAAGGACGAGGAGGTCTGGGACATCCTCGAAGAGGTGATCCGGAACCACCCGGTGCTCCTCAACCGTGCGCCGACGCTCCACCGGATGGGCATCCAGGCGTTCGAGCCGGTGCTCGTCGAGGGCAACGCGATCCGCATCCACCCGCTCGTCTGCGCCGGCTTCAACGCCGACTTCGACGGCGACCAGATGGCGGTCCACTTGCCGTTGAGCTACGAGGCGCAGCTCGAAGCGCGTTCGCTGATGCTGTCGACGCACAACATCTTCTCGCCCGCGCACGGCAGCCCGATCATCGCGCCGAGCCAGGACATCGTCCTCGGCTGCTACTACCTGAGCGTGCAACTGCCCGACATGAAGGGCGACGGCATGCACTTCTCGGACCCGCACGAGGTGATCCTCGCGTTCGAGGAGGGCAAGGTCGACATCCACGCGAAGATCAAGCTGCGGCTGCCGCCGGAGCGGCTCGTCGTGTCGCGCGAGGGGCGCGCGAAGGCGGGCGATCGTCCGATCGACACGAGCGTCGGCCGGGTGATCTTCAACGACATCATCGACAGCGATGCGCCGTTCTTCAACCTCGACCTGAAGAAGAAGGTCATCAACGAAGCGATCTACGAGTGCCACAAGTACCTCGGCAAGCAGCGCACGATCAAGCTGCTCGACGACTTGAAGTCGCTCGGCTTCCACTACTCGACGAAGTCGGGGTTGAGCTTCGCGAAGAGCGACATGCTGATGCCGTCGCAGAAGCAGAAGATCATCTCGAAGGCCGAGAAGGACGTCGACAAGATCGAGGCGAACTTCGAGAAGGGCGTCATCACCGAGGGTGAGCGCTACAACCAGATCATCGACCTCTGGACGCACGCGCGCGAGGTGATCGGTGAGGCGTTGATGGAGGAGCTGAAGAACGACACGCGCGACGGCCGGCCCTACATCAACCCGATCTTCCTGATGGCGCAGTCCGGCGCGCGTGGTTCGATCGAGCAGATCCGGCAGCTCGCCGGCATGCGCGGTCTGATGGCGAAGCCGTCGGGCCAGATCATCGAGACGCCGATCAAGGCGAGCTTCCGCGAGGGCCTGAAGGTCCTCGAATACTTCTCGTCGACGCACGGCGCGCGAAAGGGCTTGGCGGATACCGCGCTCAAGACCGCGGACTCCGGCTACCTGACGCGTAAGCTCGCGGACGTCGCGCAGAACGTCGTGATCACGATGGAGGACTGCGGGACGATCGCTGGGCTCGTCAAGGGCGTCGTCTACAAGGGCGACAAGGTCGAGGTCTCGCTCGCGAAGAACATCACCGGCCGCACGGCCCGCGATCCGATCCGCGACATCGTCAACGACGAGATCCTCGTTCGCGAGAACGAGGTGATCTCCGAGGACGTCGCGCGCCGGATCGAGGAACTCGGCCACGAGAAGATTCGCGTGCGCAGTCCGCTGCTGTGCGAGTCGCCGATGGGGCTCTGCTCCGCGTGCTACGGTGCGGATCTCAGCCTCGGCCGTCAGGTCGAGACGGGCACCGCGGTCGGCATCATCGCGGCGCAGTCGATCGGTGAGCCGGGCACGCAGCTCACGATGCGGACGTTCCACATCGGCGGCACCGCGAGCCGCTCGGTCGAGGAGTCCGAGATCAAGGTCAAGCGCGCCGGCTCGACGAAGTTCATCAACCTGCGCGTCGTGACGAACCGTCAGGGCCAGCAGATCGTGCTGAACCGAAACGGCGAGATCATCATCGAGGACGACAAGGGACGCGAGCTCGACAAGCACGCGATCCCGGTCGGCTCGCACGTGCTCGTCGAGGAGGGGCAGGCGGTCAAGGCGAAGGCGTCGCTCGTGACGTGGGACCCGCACAACATCCCGATCCTCGCGGAGACCGATGGTGTCGCGAGCTTCGAGGACATCGTCGAGGGCGAGACGCTGAAGTACGAGCAGGACCCCGGCTCGTCGAAGAAGCGCCTCGTCATCATGGAGCACAAGGGCGACCTGCACCCGCAGATCGCGATCAAGGACAAGGACGGCAAGCCGCTGGCCTGGTACTCGATCCCCGAGAAGGCGACGATCGAGGTCTCCGACGGCGAGAAGGTCGTCGCGGGAACGCTGCTCGCGAAGACGTCGCGAGAGATCACCGGAACGCAGGACATCACCGGCGGTCTGCCGCGCGTCACCGAGATCTTCGAGGCGCGCAAGCCGCGCGATCCGGCGGTCATCGCCGAGATCGACGGTGTGTGCCAGCTCGGCGACAAGCGTCGCGGCAAGCGCACGGTGATCGTCAAGAACGCCGAGAGCGGTATCGAGAAGGAGCACCTCGTTCCTCACGGCAAGCACTTGCGCGTGCACTCCGGCGATCCGGTGAGCGCGGGCGAGCCGCTCGTCGACGGCCCGATGGTGCCGCAGGACATTCTGCGGATCTCGGGTGAGACGGCGCTGCAGAACTACCTGCTCCGCGAGGTGCAGAACGTCTATCGCTCGCAGGGCGTGGCGATCGACGACAAGCACATCGAGGTGATCCTGAACCAGATGCTGCGCAAGGTGAAGATCGAGGACGCGGGCGACACCGAGTTCCTGCCGGGCATCATCGTCGACAAGGTCCGCTTCCGGATGGAGAACGAGCGGGTCCTCGCCGAGGGTGGTAAGCCGGCGAAGGCGTCGCCGGTCCTGCTCGGTATCACGAAGGCGAGCCTGCAGTCGGAGAGCTTCATCTCCGCGGCGAGCTTCCAGGAGACGACGAAGGTGCTGACCGAGGCGGCGATCGCCGGCAAGGTCGACCGACTCCAGGGGCTCAAGGAGAACGTGATCCTCGGGCACCTCGTGCCGGCGGGCACCGGCTTCAAGCGCTACTACCGCTCGGAGTTGACCAAGCACCGCGACGAGGAGCCGGATCCGTTCGCCGGGATGGCGCTGCCGAGCGAGAGCTCGGACAGTGGTCCGGACGCCGGGCCCGACGGTGGCGGCTCGTCGGAGGCCGGCGCGGTCGCGTAGGTCCGCCGGCTCGGTTCAGCGGGGCGCGCCGTTCGCGGCGCGCCCCGCGCCATGTACCGAAATAGTGATCCCCTGGAGAGCCGCAGTCTGGAAATCCTGGCGTAGTGATTCAAACGTGAATCATTGATACTGTGGTTGATTTTTGAACCATTGTGGCCGATAATGACCATGTATGGTTCAGAATAGAGTCACTATATCCGGCGATCTCGGCGACGAGGCGATCCTCGCGGAACTCGGGGCGCGCCTGGCAGACGAGCGGCTTCGTCGCAATCGAACGCAGGCCGAACTCGCCGAGGAGGCAGGCGTCTCCCGGTCGACCGTCCGGCGTCTCGAAGCCGGCGAATCGACACAACTCGGCAACCTCGTCCGCATGCTGCGCGTGCTCGGTCTCGCGCGAAACCTCGATGCGCTCCTGCCGACCGCGGTCGTGAGCCCCCTCGAACGTCTCGCGCGCGAGGGAAAGCCCCGTCGGCAACGCGCCTCGACCCGCGGTCGTGACGACCGTGCGGACTCCGACTGGACGTGGGGTGAGGACCGATGACGACTGCGGCGGTCCATCTGTGGGGGACGCGGATCGGGGCCGTCTCCTGGGACGCGTCGCAGCGCCTCGGCTTCTTCGAGTTCGACCCGGGCTTTCGCGACAGCGGCATCGAGGTCGCCCCGCTGATGATGCCGCTCGGTCCACGCGTCTACTCGTTCCCGGCACTCGGCCGCAACGCGTTTCACGGCTTGCCCGGGATGCTCGCGGACGCGCTCCCCGATCGATTCGGCAACGCGGTGATCGACGCGTGGCTCCTCGCTCGCGGTCGTGCCCCCGACGACTTCGATCCGGTCGAGCGACTCTGTTACACGGGGCGGCGCGGGATGGGCGCGCTCGAGTTCGAGCCGGCGATCGATCCGGGCGACGGCAGCAGCGCCCCGTTGGACGTCGCGGCACTCGCCGACCTCGCGTCCGCCGTGCTCGGCGACCGGGAGGGGTTCGTGGCGACGCTGACCGAGCGCGGCGACACCGGCGCGGTGCGCGACATTCTTCGCGTCGGCACGTCCGCCGGCGGGGCGCGTGCGAAAGCGGTGATCGCATGGAACCCCGAGACCGGCGAAGTCCGCTCGGGGCAGGTCGACGTCGACGAGGGGTTCTCGCATTGGCTGTTGAAGTTCGACGGCGTCACCGCGAACCGTGATCGCGAGTTGCGCGATCCCCTCGGTTACTGCCGCGTCGAGTTCGCATACTCGAAGATGGCGCGCGCCGCGGGCATCGAGATGAGCGAGTGTCGCCTGCTCGAGGAGGGCGGGCGCGCGCACTTCGTCACGCGTCGCTTCGACCGCACCGACGACGGGAGCAAGCTGCATCTGCAGTCGCTCGCCGCGATCGGCCACTTCGATTTCGATCTGCCCGGCTCGGTCTCCTACGAGCAGACGCTGCACGTGATGCGCCGCCTCGGCCTTCCGATGCGCGACCTCGAGCAGCAGTTTCGTCGGATGGTGTTCAACATCGTCGCGCGAAACCAGGACGACCACGTGAAGAACATCGCGTTCCTGATGCGCAAGGACGGTGCGTGGCGCCTGTCGCCGGCGTTCGACGTCACGTATGCGTACAACCCGCAGGGCGCGTGGACCGGGCGTCATCAGATGACCGTCAACGGCAAGCGCGACGACTTCGTCCTCGACGACCTCGACGCGTGTGCGGCCGCCGCGTCGCTGCGCCGCGGGATCGCGCCGCGCGTGTTCGGCGAGGTGCGCGAGGCGGTCGCCGCCTGGCCGACGTTCGCCGCCGAGGCGGGCGTCGAGGAGTCGTGGGTCGATCGGATCGCTGCCGCGCACCGTCTCGCGCTCGATTGATCGCACGGTACGCAGAGCGACCCGACTCGAGGCCGCGCGTCGTGGCGCGGCGGCGAGCCGGGTCGGTCGTCGGGAGCGGGATCCTACGGCTCGACCTTCACCACCGCGACGTTGCCGAGGTCGAGGTTGCCGGGGAAGGCCGGGTTGATGCCGGACGCGGTCACGTAGAGCGGGATGCCCACCGCGGCCGCCGAGGCCGGTAGCGTGAAGTAGATCGACGCGGTGCCGCTACTGCTCAGCGTGCCGGTGAAGTTCCGCGTGAAGATCGGCAGGCGTCCGCACGCGGTCGCGAAGAACAGCGCGTCGGCTCGGATGTGTTGCCAGCGACCGCCGACCCGGATCCCCGGGCTTTGCCCGAGCGCGAGCGCGGCGCAGAACGAGCGTGACTTCGACTCCTCGAAGCGAAGCGCGACGTAGGCTTCGATGCCCCGCTGGCCGGTCGTTCCGGGCGCGACGTTTCGACTGCCCCAGATCCCGATGCCGGTCCACCGGAACCCGGCGAAGCTCCGCTTCGAGACGATCGTGCCGCTGGGGCTCACCTCGTAGATGTCGCCGTTGCGGGTCCCGGCGAAGATGCGGTTGTGCTTCTCGTCGAACGTCATCGAGATCACGTTCGGCACGTTCAGGCTCGTGACGGTCGCGCCCTGGTTCGTGACCCAGACGAGCCCGTAGGTCGTCGTGTCGCGTCCGACGACGAAGTTCCCGTTCGTCGGCAGGTGAACGATGTCGTAGGCGCTCGACAGATAGGCGCCGGCCGCGAACGTGCTCGACGTGCCGGTGCGACGGTTGACGCGTAGCAGCGAGCCGAACGACGTGTTCCACTGGCTCACGACGAAGTCACCGGTCTGGCGATCGCGACACAGGCCGAGCGGGCGGCTGATCGTCGACAGCGTCGTGACCGTCGTGCCGCGCACGCGCAGCAGCCGGTTGTTCGAGTAGCCGGCGAAGATCATCGAGCCGTCCTGATCGACCGCGGTTCCGTGCACGGTCGACGACGGGAGCGTCGCCAGCGTGCTCGACGAGCCGAAGGTCGACATCCGGACGATGCGGCCCGAGGCGATCCCGTAGACGTAGAGGTTCGCGGGGCCGATCGCGACGTCGGCGTAGCTCCCGCTGGTCTCGATCGTCCGGCGGATCCCGGTCTTCCAGTCGATCGCGTAGACGCCGTAGTTCGACGAGTTCGACGTGACGATCAACTCGCCGTCCTTGAGTTGCGGCTGGGCGAATGCGGTGCCGCACAGGGCGGCGAGGAGCAGGGGGGCGAGGCGTTTCATCGGTCGGTCCTTTCACTCGGTGTCTCGAGCCCGGGGCGACTGCCCGGGCTACCGAGTGGGGCGCAAACGAGCGCCCGAGGCCCTACGACAAAACCGAGAAACGCCTCAGCGGATCGTGAAGCCGATCGTCTCGGCGATGCGGAGCGGCCCCGCGCTCGGCACCGCGACCGCAGACGCGAACACGCGCAGGCCGCTCAGGCCGGCGATCGACGGGATCGCGAGGGTGGCGGTCGCCTCGCCGAGCGCGTTCAGTGTCCCCTGGAAGCCGCTGAAGATCCCGGCGTTCGAGAGCGACAACAGAAACAGCGCGTCGACGCCGAGGCGGACGGTGCCGCCCGGGACCGGAATGCCCGGGCCCATCGAGAAGCTCGTCGCCGCGACATACGGCACGCCGCTCGAGCCGGGAAACGACACGCGCAGCCCGAACAACTGGCCGATGCGCGGTGCGTTGAGCGCGGCGACGTGACGCGCGCCGGCGACGGCGAGTTGCGTCGGGCGGATCCCCGGCGTCGGGATCACGCTCGTGATGGTCGCGGTCGTCGCGTCGAAGCGGAAGATCGTGCTCTGCGTCGTGCCGATGTCGAGGACGAGATACTGATCGGTCGTCGGCTCGAACTCGATGTCGGCCGGCCGGACGAGCGGCGCGCCTGCGAGCAGCGTCGTGATCGCCGGCGTGCCCGACGGGTCGACCTCGAGGATCGCGTTGCTCCACGCACCGATGAGCCTCCCCGGTCGATCGAACCGCGCGTGGATGCCGGCGATGCCGCTCGTCGTGATCGTCGCGAACGTCGTCGCCGACGGCGTCGCGCCGCGCGTCACGCGGATCACCGGGCCCGCGCCGTCCACGACGATCGCGTCGCCCGACAGCGCGTCGACGCCCATCGCGTAGATCTTGCCGAACGGGGTGCCGCCTTGGATCACGGTCACGAGCACGCCGGTCGGCGACAGCGTGAACACGGCGTTCGAGCGCGCCGCGCCGGGCGGAAAGCCGGCGCCGAGGTAGTTGCCCTCGCCGTCGACGTCGAAGTCGACTGCGAGTGGCCCCGTGCCGATCAGCGTCGTTACGGTCCCGTCGTTTGCGACCTCGACGATCGCATCGGGCAGGTTCGAGCCCCCGACGACGAAGCCGCGATTGGCGACCCCCAGCGCGAGGCTCTGCGCCCGGACCGGCAGCATCGCGAACGTCGACACCGCGCCGGCGCCGTCGATCCGGTAGAGCGCCTGCTGGTTCGAACTCGCCGCGACGAGATCGCCCGGCAGGAGCTGTGCCGGCGAGACGGCGGCCAAGGCGAGAAGCGTGATCACGGTTCGCATCGGGGGGACCTCCATGGGATCGTAGGGGTGCCCCGAGTATAGCGGCGAGGTCGACGCGCGGCCGGTTTTCGAGCGCCAGGGGCTCATTCGGGCCCTGCGCGGTCGCGCGTGGCGGTCGAACGAGCCTCTGGCGCTCGAATTCGGGCCGCGCGTTCGCCCGACCGGGCGACAGGCGCTTGCCGACCCCGGCCCGGGGGGTTAGAAGGCTCGTTCCTGGATCCCCGGCTCGGCCGGGGGTCGACGGGAAGTGGAACTGGTGGCACACGCCCCTCGAGGGGCGCGGCCGGACCCGCTAGGGTCGGCCGAGAGGCCACCTCGAATCGTCCCCCGCCGGCCGGTGGCACGCAACGCGCCCAGGCGGCTTCTGGGGACCTGACCGTCGGAGAACGTATGCCCACGATCAACCAGCTCGTCCGCAAGGGCCGCAACAAGGTCATCAAGCGGTCGAAGTCGCCGGTGCTCGACAAGTGCCCGCAGAAGCGCGGTGTCTGTCTTCAGGTGAAGACGATGACGCCGAAGAAGCCGAACTCGGCGCTTCGCAAGGTCGCCCGTGTGCGCCTGTCGAACGGCAAGGAAGTCACCGTCTACATCCCCGGTGAGGGCCACAACCTGCAGGAGCACTCGATCGTGCTCGTGCGCGGCGGTCGTGTTCGCGACCTGCCGGGTGTCCGCTACCACGTGCTCCGTGGCGCGCTCGACGCGACCGGCGTCGACGATCGTCGCCAGTCGCGCAGCAAGTACGGCACGAAGAAGCCGAAGTAGGGGAGGACGAGACGATGCCACGCAAATACCAATCGCCCGAGCGGTTCCTCAAGCCGGATCCGAAGTACGGAAACCGCACCGCGTCGAAGTTCATCAACTGCCTGATGCTCAAGGGCAAGAAGACCGTCGCGCAGAACATCTTCTACGATGCGTGCGAGATGCTCGAGAAGCGCGTCAAGGACCGCCCCGGTATCGAGGTGTTCCAGACCGCGCTCGAGAACGTCAAGCCGATGATCGAAGTGCGCTCCAAGCGCGTCGGTGGTGCGACCTACCAGGTGCCGATGGAGGTCAAGAAGAACCGCCAGCAGGCGCTCGCGTTCCGCTGGATCCTCGAGGCCGCCCGCAAGAAGCGCGGTCGCCCGATGGCCCGCCGCCTCGCCGACGAGCTCTACGCCGCCTACAACAAGGAAGGCGACGCGATGAACAAGCGCGAGGTCGCCCACAAGATGGCCGAGGCCAACAAGGCCTTCGCGCACTTTGCATGGTAGGCGCACAGGTGCCGGGATAAACGACCCGGCACCCACGCGTCTCGACGCCGCTCGCGGCGTTGCACCTCCTCATCGTATCCCTGATACGATTTCGTCGGCGCGCCTTGCGAGGCGACACCGATCCGCGCGGCTGCCGGGCCGTTTCCCCGACACCTGCGCGCCTGGAAGTGTTGAAGACAGAAGAAGAGAAGAGCAGGGAAGAATTCAGACTGGCGTGAGTTGGCGCTGGTGGGGGATTGCGTGATGGACGGGGAAGACGGTCATCGAGCGGAGCGCGGGGGGAGGGTCGCATGACGAAGGCGATCCGGGCGACGCGGAACATCGGGATCATCGCGCACATCGACGCGGGTAAGACGACGGTCACCGAGCGGTTCCTGTTCTACAGCGGGCGGGAGCACCGCATCGGACAGGTCGACGACGGCACCGCGACGATGGACTGGATGGAGGAGGAGCGGGAGCGGGGGATCACGATCACCGCGGCCGCGACGACCTTCTTCTGGAACAAGCACACGATCAACCTGATCGACACGCCGGGCCACGTCGACTTCACCGCCGAGGTCGAGCGCAGCCTGCGGGTGCTCGATGGCGCGGTGGGCGTGTTCAGCGGCATGGAGGGCGTCGAGGCGCAGTCCGAGACCGTCTGGCACCAGGCGAACAAGTATCGCGTGCCGCGGCTGATCTTCGTCAACAAGCTCGACCGGATGGGGGCCGACTTCGACCGCGTGATCGACGAGATCCGCGAGCGGCTCGACTGCACGCCCGTGCCGCTGCAGATCCCGGTGGGGCGCGAGAAGGAACTCGCCGGCGTCATCGACCTCGTCACGATGCAATGGCTGAAGTTCGATGCCGACAAGCAGGGCTCCGAGGTCTCCGTGCACCCGGTCCCCGACGACCTCGCCGACGTCGCCGAGGAGATGCGCCAGGAGGCGATCGCCGCGTTCGCCGAGCACGACGAAGCGCTCGAGGAACTCTACATCGGCGAGGAGACGATCTCGGTCGATGCGTTCCGCGACGCGATTCGCCGCGTGACGCTCGCGATGAAGGCGTTCCCCGCGTTCTGCGGGACGGCGTTGAACAACATCGGCGTGCAGCCGCTGATCGACGCGGTCGTCGACTACCTGCCGAGTCCGCTCGACGTGCCGCCGACGACGGGCACGCTGCCCGATCGTCCGGACAAGACCGAGCCCCGCGAGTGCGACCCGAACGGCCCGTTCGCGGCGCTCGCGTTCAAGACGGTCGCGTCGAAGCACGCCGACCTGACCTACATCCGCGTCTACAGCGGTTCGGCGCGCCAGGGCGACCAGGTGCGCAACACCGCACGCGGCAAGCCCGAGCGGCTCGGCCAGATGTTCCAGATGCACGCGAACCAGAAGAACCTCGTCGAGCGCGTGCAGGCCGGTGACATCGTCGCGGTCGCGGGGCTGCGTCACACCCGGACCGGCGACACGCTCGCGATCAAGTCGCACCCGATCCTGCTCGAACCGATCCAGTTCCCCGAGTGCGTCGTCAGCGTCGCGGTCGAGCCGAAGACGACCGCCGACCGCGACAAGCTCTTCGACGTGCTCGAGGCGCTCGAGCGCGAGGACCCGACGTTCGAGAAGCGCATCGACGAGGAGACCGGGCAGCTGCTGATCTCCGGGATGGGGGAGCTCCACATCGAGGTGCTCGTCAACCGGATCCGTCGCGAGTTCAACGTCGATGCGAACGTCGGCAAGCCCTACGTGTCCTACCGCCAGAGCATCGCGGGCCCGTGCTCGATCGAGTCGAGCGTCGAGCGCGAGGTCGGCGGCAAGCGCATGTTCGCGCGTGTGCGGCTCGAGCTCGCGCCCGACCCGGACGCGGCGCGGATCACGTTCACGAACGCGTTTGTCGGCGAGCTGCCCGCGCCGTTCCTCACGGCGATCGAGGCCGGCGTCGCGAGCGCGGCGTCGGGTCCGATGGGGTATCCGATCACGCACGTCTCCGCGCGCCTCGTCGACGCCGAAGTGCACGAGACCGACTCGACCGCAGGGGCGTTCGAGGAGGCCGCGGTGCGCGCGTCGCAGCAGGGGCTGGAGGACGGCGGCGTCGTGATCCTGGAGCCGGTCATGGAGGTCGAGGTGCGCACGCCGGTCGAGTTCATGGGCGAGGTGATTCGCGACCTGAACAGCCGCCGCGCGATCATCGACGAGTCGATCGCCGACCAGCAGCCGGCGATCCTCCGCGCGCGGGCACCGCTCGCCGAATTGTTCGGCTACGCGTCGGTCGTGCGCTCGCTCAGCCAGGGGCGCGCGAGCTACAGCATGGAGCCCGCCGAGTTCCGGCAGGTGCCGCGCGAGGTTCAGGAGCGACTCTTCTGATCGACCCCTTCCGGCTGCGTCGCCGCGTTGCTATCGTGGCCGCAGACGATTGACGAGGAGTCGACGATGCGTATCGCTCGAGGGGTGGCATGGTTCGCCGCGGCCGTGCTTCTGGCCGGATGCAGCGGCATCTCCGTGACGACCGACTGGGATCCGAAAGCGAGCTTCGACGGGCTCGAGCACTGGACGTGGGCGCCCGAGACCGGGACCGCGAAGAGTGACGACCCGCGACTGACGAGCGGATTGCTGCACGAGCGGATCCAGACGGCGGTCGAGGACACGATGCTGGCGCGGGGCTTCGTCCTCGGCGGTGAGCCCGAGTTCCTCGTGACCTATCACGTCGCGACGGATCGCCGGCTCGAGAGCGACACGCTCTACGACGCCCGACGCTACCACCCGGCCGGCTGGTCGGCGGGCGGCGTCGCCGAGACGCGCGTCTACGAATACGAAGTCGGCTCGCTCGTGATCGACGTGCTGTCCGCCGGCGGGAAGCAGTTGCTGTGGCGTGGCACCGCGAGTGCGCGCCTCAGTGAGTCGACCAGTCCGGACGGTCGCGAGAAGCGAATCCGCGAGGCCGTCGAGAAGATCCTCGCCGAGTTCCCGCCGACACGAAACTGAACCGAAGAGGAGTTGCGATGATCCGTTCGATCGTACGCACGACCGGTGCCGCGCTCGTCGCGGGCCTCGTGCTCGGCGCGGGCGTGACGGGCCAGGGGCGCCCGCATATCGACCCGCTCGCGATGCGCATTCTGAAAGCCTCGGACGCGCTGATCCAGCAGGCCGAGCGCGTGCACTTCCGCGCGCGCATCAACTACGACCAGGTGCTGCCGACCGGCCAGAAGCTGCAGTTCGGCGGAGACCTCGACCTCGCGGTGAAGCGGCCCGGTCGGATCGTCGCGACCTACCGCGGTGACCTCGACGTGAAGAAGGTCTTCTGCGACGGCAAGCGCGTGACGCTCTACGACCAGGCGGCGAACGTCTACGGCGTGATCCAGGTGCCCGAGAAGCTCGACGGCGCCGTGCGCGCGATGGCCGAGGAAGCGGGATTCTCGATCCCGCTGATCGATCTCGTCTGCGTGCGCCCGGGCTTCGAACGGTTCTCGCGGATTCAGAGCGGCCACTACGTCGGCGTGCACCGGATCGCGGGCGTGCCGTGCCACCACCTCGCGTTCACCGGCCCGAAGGTCGACTGGCAGTTGTGGATCGAGGACAGCGTTCGCTTCCTCCCGCGCAAGGTCGTGATCACGCACAAGACGCTGCCCGGCGCGCCCCAGTACGTCGCGTGGATTCGCGAGTGGGACTTCGCGCCGAACCTGCCCGACGCACTGTTCACGTTCCGGCCGCCGGCCGGCGCCGACGAGATCGAGTTCCTCAAGCCGGGAGGGAAGAAATGAGCCGCGTTCGAGCCATTGCGATCCCGGTCGCCGCTGCGATCGCCGCACTCCTCGGCGTGTCGACGTCGGCGGGCGCTCAGTACGCATGGGGCGGGTGGGGTGGCTGGGGCACCGGCATCTACGTGCCCCAGCAGATGACCCAGGCCCACCCGGTCGTCCGGAACGTCCCGTATCGCGTCGGCAAGTGGGAGTTGCCGAAGCCGGTCGGGACCTATGTGCCGGCGCCGCCCGCGGGCGCGATCGGCAAGGCGATTGGCGGCAAGCAGTACTTCCAGGCCGGCCCCGACTTCTATCTGAAGCACGGCCAGGGCCTGATCGTCGCGACACCGCCGCTCGGCGGGGTGCTCGACCGGGTCCCGATCGGGTCGGAGAGCATCCGCGTCGGCGCCGTGGAATACCACGCCTACAACGGCGCCTTCGTCCGCCGGACCCCGAAGGGGTTCGAGATCGTGCCGGCCCCGGTCGGCGCCGTCGTGGACAAGTTGCCGGAAGGGGCGACGGAGACGAAGATCGGCGGCAAGCGCCACTACCTGGCGGGCGGGGCGGTCTACCGGCCCTACTACCGGGGTGCGACGGTCGTCTACCAGGTCGTGGAGCCGCCGAAGGCGGAACCCGCTCCGAAGTAGCGTCCCGGCTCACCGGGGAAGTGAGGTCACCCGCGGGATTTTTGTTTGGTCGGTCCCGACGGGTGCACTATCTTCCCCTACTCATTTTGAGTTGCGTGCGCATCCGTGCCGGCATTGCAGGGAGCCCCATCGCGGGGCTTTCGAGTCGGTCGGCGCCCTAACCGCTTTTGCCGTGGGCAGTTGAGCCCCGGCGCCGGAGCGGCAGGAACCGATGCGCCGGGCAGCGAGGAGCGGTCGACCGATCGGGTCGGCGCTTCGTCGGAAGCGAGCCGGCATTCGTATCCGGTCGCCGTGGTCCGCCCCGAAACGGGTGGCGCCGGCGTCCCCGTGCCGTCGCGAGTCCCGCCTGCCCCGTCGCGTCGTCGAGCGCGATACTCGAACGAGAGACCCCGCGAGGGGACCCGCCGCAGGGTTGCCGTGTCGAAACGACTCGACCCGGCCCCGACGGCGCTGAGGAACGACAGCTGAGGAAGACAGTCGATGCGGCCCGGTGACATCAAGATTCGCATGGAAGCATACGACCACGAGGCGCTCGATCGCTCGGCGGAGGACATCGTCGAGACGGCACGGCGCACCGGGGCCAAGGTGGGCGGACCCGTTCCGCTCCCGACGCGACGCGAGATCTACACCGTGCTGCGCAGCCCGCACGTCAACAAGAAGTCGCGCGAGCAGTTCGAGCTGTCGACGCACAAGCGGATGATCATCATCTCGAGTGCGAACCCGAAGTTCATCGACGCGATCAACAAACTGAATGTGCCCGCCGGCGTGCACATTCGCATCAAGGCGTAAACGAACAGCGAGGCCTCCGGAAGCGGAGGCCTTTTTCGTGTCGACGCGAGTCGGCACGAGCGAGTAGCAGACGAGCGAAAAGCAGGGCCGCCACGGGCGGCGATCGGTAAGGAGTTCAATCGTGCGGGAAGTCGCGACCGGCCTGATCGGCCGGAAAATCGGCTCGACCCAAGTCTTCGACCCGGAGACCGGCGCGTGTTCGCACGTCACGGTCATCGAGGCGGGACCCTGCCGGGTGACCCAGGTGAAGACGCGCGAGCAAGACGGCTATGCGGCGGTGCAGCTCGGCTTCGAGGAGATCAAGCCGAAGCGCGCGCGTCGTCCGCAGGTCGGCCACTACAAGAAGGCCGGTGTGCCGCCGATGCGCCTGATGCGGGAGCTGCGGCTCGCCGTCGACCCGGAGGTCGCCGTGGGTGACACGATGACGGTCGACGTGTTCAACGAGGTCGGCCACGTCGACGTCACCGGGACCAGCAAGGGGCGAGGCTTCGCCGGCTGCATCAAGCGCTGGGGCTTCGGCCGCGGCCCGATGAGCCACGGCTCGAAGAACGTCCGCGAGCCGGGTTCGACCGGCGGCAAGGGCATGGTGCCGGCGAAGGTCATCAAGGGCAAGAAGATGCCCGGCCACTACGGCAACTCGCGCGTGACGACTCGCAATCTGCGGGTGGTCAAGGTCGATGCAGACAAGAACGTCTTGCTGGTGAAGGGCGCGGTGCCCGGACCGAACGGCGGACTCGTCGTCGTGTCCAACGCGTCTCGCGGGTAAGGAGCGATCATGGAGACGAAACTCCTGCGAGCGGACAACTCTCTCGGCACGACCGAGGTCGATGTGTCCAGTCTCGGCGACACCGTGAAGTCCCGCCTGCTCTTCGACGCCGTGCACATGTACGAGTCGCGAAAGCGCGTGGGCACGGTCAAGACGAAGACGCGCGCCGAGGTTCGCGGCTCGAGCCGCAAGCCGTGGCGCCAGAAGGGCACCGGCCGTGCGCGCGTCGGCACGCGACAGAACGGCGTGTGGCGTGGCGGTGGCGTGATTCACGGCCCGCGTCCGCGCGACTACGGCTACTCGCTGCCGAAGAAGGCGCTCAAGGAGGCGCTGAAGAGCGCGGTCCTGAGCAAGTTCCGCGACGACGAGGTCCGGGTCGCGGAAGCGCTCGACTTCGACGCGCCGTCGACGAAGAAGATGTCGGGGATGCTCAAGAGCGCCGGCGTCGATCAGGCCTGCCTGGTCGTCACCGCCGAGCGTGATCGCAACGTGCACCTGAGCTGCCGGAACATTCCGAACGTCGCGTGCATGCCGGTCGAGGAGCTCAACGCATACGACGTCTTGAAGTATCGCTACCTGGTGCTCAGCCAGGCCGCGTGCGACCGACTGCTGGAGGCGTTCTGATATGCAGCCGCGTGACATCATCCTGCGGCCGCGCATCTCCGAGAAGGGCTCTGCCCACATGGAGCTGCGCAATCAGTACTCGTTCGAGGTCGCTCGCGGAGCGAACAAGATCGAGATCCGCAAGGCGATCGAGACGATCTTCGACGTGAAGGTCACCCAGGTGCAAACGATGAACGTCAAGGGCAAGGCTCGCCGGATCGGCTGGATCCGCGGTCGCACCCCGGCGTGGCGCAAAGCGATCGTCCGGCTTGCCGAGGGCAACCGGATCGACCTGTTCTAGGAATCGGCCCATGGCGATCAAGAAATACAAGCCGACCTCGGCGGGACGACGGCACGGCAGCGTGCCGGACTTCGCGGAGATCACGAAGACCACGCCCGAGAAGTCGCTGCTGCGTCCGGTGCGCAAGAGCGGTGGCCGCAACGCCGCCGGTCGCATCACGGCGCGCCACCGCGGCGGCGGCGCGAAGCGCCACTACCGCGTGATCGACTTCAAGCGCGACAAGGACGGCGTGCCGGCGAAGGTCCACTCGATCGAGTACGATCCGAACCGCTCGGCGTACATCGCGCTGTTGCACTACGCCGACGGCGAGAAGCGCTACATCCTGGCGCCGAAGGGGCTGCCGGTCGGTCGCACCGTGACCAACGGCATCGGCTCCGAGCCGATCGACGGCAACTGCATGAAGCTGCGCGACATGCCCGTCGGTATGACCGTGCACAACGTCGAGATGCAGCCGGGACGCGGCGGCCAGATCGGCCGTGCGGCCGGCAACGCGATCACGTTCATGGCGAAGGAAGGCGACTACGCGATCCTGACGCTGCCGAGCGGCGAGATGCGCAAGGTGCACCTCGAGTGCCGCGCGACGATCGGGACCGTGTCGAACTCCGAGCACAACCTGATCAAGCTCGGCAAGGCCGGGCGCAAGCGCTGGATGGGGCGTCGCCCGCACGTGCGCGGCACGGCGATGAACCCCGTCGCGCACCCGATGGGCGGTGGCGAGGGTCGCACGAAGGGTGGTCGCCACCCGTGTTCGCCGAAGGGTGTGCTCGCCAAGGGCGGCAAGACCCGCAACCCGCGCAAGACGACGAGCAAATACATCTTGCGCAAGCGCAAGAAGAAGAACTGACGGAGGCGCGACGACAATGGGACGCAGCTTGAAGAAGGGGCCGTTCGTCGACGAGACCGTGCTGAAGCACCTCGAGCGTCGCAGGGCCTCCGGATCGAAGGAGCCGATCAAGACGTGGTCGCGCGCGTGCACGATCACGCCCGACATGGTCGGCTACACGTTCATGGTCCACAACGGCAAGACCTTCCACAAGGTCTACTGCACCGAGGACTTCGTCGGGCACAAGCTCGGCGAGTTCTCGCCGAGCCGGACCTATCGCGGCCACACCCAGAAGAAGTAAGCGAGCGCAATCATGGAATTTCGAGCATCCCACCGCTATGCGCCGGTCTCGGCGCGCAAGGCGCGGCTCGTCGTGGACATGGTTCGCGGACGGCCGGTCAACGATGCCCTCGAAGTCCTCGAGATCACGAACAAGCGTGCCTCCGGGATGGCGCAGAAGGTGATCAAGGCCGCGCTGGCCGCCGCGGAGGACCGCGAGGACGTCGATGTCGACCTGAACAAGTTGGTCGTCAGTCGCGCGTGGGTCGATGAGGCCCCCGACCTGCCGGGCTTCCGCTACGTGCCGGGTCCGCGCGGTCGCTACATGCCGATCATCTGTCGTCGCAGCCACATCGAGGTGCGGCTCGCCGAGAGCGACGAGGACCTCGGTCCGAAGCGCAAGAAGAAGAAGAAGCGCAAGCGCAAGGCGAAGAAGTCGGCTGCGCCGGCCGCGACCGCCGCAGCGAGCGAATCCGCCGCGCCGAGTGAAGCCAGCGCCGAGTCCGCGAGCGAAGGAACGGAAGACTGATGGGACAGAAGGTCAACCCCACCGCGTTTCGCGTCGGTGTCACCGAGCCGTGGCGCTCCCGCTGGTATGCGACGAAGAAGGAGTTCGGGCCGAACCTGGTCATGGACCAGAAGATCCGGACGCACATCAAGCGCAACTACTCGTTCGCCGGCATCCCGGAGATCGAGATCGAGCGTCGCAGCGAGAGCATTCGCGTCATCGTCCAGACGGCCCGCCCCGGCGTGCTGATCGGAAAGAAGGGTGCGAAGGTCGACAAGCTGCGTGACGAGCTGCGCGACATCAGCGGCAACAGCGATCTCGAGCTGAAGATCAAGGAGATCTCCAAGCCCGAGATGAACGCGCAACTCGTCGCCGAGAGTGTCGCCGAGCAGCTCGAGCGCCGCGCGAGCTTCCGTCGCGCGGTCAAGCGCGCGGTGCAGAACACGATGCAGATCCAAGGCGTCGAAGGGTGCCGCATCCACATCGCGGGACGACTCGGCGGCGCGGACATGGCGCGGCGCGAGAAGCAGTTCCAGGGGCGGATCCCGCTGCAGACGCTGCGTGCGAACGTCAGCTACGGCTTCGCGCAGGCGCGCACGACCTACGGCGTGATCGGCGTGAAGTGCTGGATCTACCTCGGCGACTACCCGCTCAAGCAGAAGAAGAGCGGTCCGAACGCGCCGGCCGAGGCGCTCGCGCCGGCGGCGGCTGCCGCGGCTGCAGCGGCGGCGACGACAGGAAAGGCGGTGCCCGATGGCCCTGATGCCTAAGCGGGTCAAGTACCGCAAACAACAGCGTGGTCGGATCAAGGGCGTCGCGCAGCGCGGCTGCACCGTCGAGTTCGGCGAGTTCGGCCTGCAAGCGCTCGAGCCCGCATGGATCTCGGCCCGTCAAATCGAAGCCGCGCGTATCGCGGCGAACCAGATCGTCCGTGGCGAGGGCAAGATCCACATCCGGATCTTCCCGCACAAGCCGATCACGTCGCTCCCCGCCGAGACCCGCATGGGTAAGGGCAAGGGCGAGCCGGATTACTACGCGGCCGTCGTGCGGCCGGGCACGGTGATCTTCGAGATCCAGGGAGCGTCGGAGGAGAGCGCGCGTCACGCGCTCAACCGCGCGTCCCACAAGTTCCCGATCCGCTGCAAGATGGTCCGCAGGAGGCCGAAGCTATGAAGGCGAGCGAGTGGCGCCTGGTCGGCGACGAGGAGATGCTCAAGTCGGAGCAGGACCTCAAGAAGGAGCTGTTCGATCTCCGCTTCCAGGCGGCGACCGAGGCACTGGAGAATCCCGCGCGCATGCGGCAGATCCGCCGCGACCTCGCGCGGATTCAGACCGTGAGACGCGAGCGTGCGCACGGCGAAGGGCAAGAGCAATGAGCGAACGGTCGCAGGCGAAGACGCAGATCGGCGTCGTGACGAGCACCAAGATGGAGAAGACCATCGCGGTGACGGTCGAGCGTCAGGTCAAGCACCCGAAGTACGGCAAGTTCATCCGTCGGCGCACGAAGCTGCACGCGCACGACGAACGCGGACAGGCCAACGTCGGGGACGTCGTCGAGGTCGCGTTCACCCGGCCGCTGTCGAAGACGAAGCGCTGGCGCTTCGTCCGCGTCGTGCGTGCCGCGGTGATGACCGATCCGGTCCCGACGGGTGAATGAGCAGTCGGTCGTAGAACGACTGGCGAATTAGGAGCCGAACGATGATTCAGATGCAGACCCAGATGGATGTCGCCGACAACAGCGGCGCGCGGGTCGCCCAATGCATCAAGGTGCTCGGCGGGAGCCGGCGCCGCTACGCGACCGTCGGCGATGTGATCGTCGCGTCCGTGAAGCGCGCCAACCCGAACGCCGAGGTCTCCAAGGGCGATATCGTCCGCGGCGTGATCGTGCGCACGAAGAAGCGCGTGCGTCGCGACGACGGGTCCTACGTCCGTTTTGACAAGAACGCGATGGTGATCATCGACAAGGAAGGCAACCCGAAGGGCACGCGCATCTTCGGGGCGGTGGCGCGCGAACTGCGTGGCCGCAACTTCATGAAGATCATCTCGCTCGCGTCGGAGGTGGTGTGATGGCCCGTCGGTTCCGCAAGCAGGACGTCGACGTCGTCCGCGGCAACAACTGGATTCGCGTCGGCGACATGGTCCAGGTCGTCGCCGGCGAGCACAAGGGTTCCAAGGCGAACCCGAAGCGCGCGAAGGTGATTCGCGTGCTGCCGAAGACGCGTCAGGTCGTCGTCGAAGGCGTCAATGTCGTCTTCAAGCACAAGCGTAAGGACCGTGAGAACCCGCGTGGCGGACGCGTCGAGATGGAGGCGCCGATCGACCTCTCCAACGTCGCGCTCGTCTGCCCGTCGACCAACGCGCCGACCCGTCGCAAGATCAAGGTCGGCGACGACGGCAAGAAGATCCGGGTCAGCGCCCACGACGGCACGGAGATCCCGTTGCCGTCGGGCCGGTAGGGACAAGAGGCATGGCTAGGCTGAAAGAGAAGTACGAACGCGAGATCCTGCCCGAGCTGAAGAAGACGCTCGGTCGGGAGAACCCGATGTCCATCCCGCGCCTCGAGAAGATCGTGGTGAACATGGGTGTCGGTAAAGCGATCGAGAACAAGAAGCGCCTCGAGGCGGCGATGACCGACCTCGGGCTGATCACCGGTCAGAAGCCGGTGGCGTGCAAAGCACGCAAGAGCGTGTCGAACTTCAAGCTTCGCGAGAACATGGAGATCGGCTGCAAGGTGACGCTCCGCAAAGAGCGGATGTACGAGTTCCTCGACCGACTGATCCACGTGGTCATGCCCCGTATCCGCGACTTCCGCGGGCTGCGGACGAAGCTCGATGGTCGCGGCAACTACACGATGGGCCTGGCGGAGCAGTCGGTCTTTCCCGAGGTGGACCTCGATCGACTCGAGTTCCAGCAGGGCATGGACATCTGCTTCGTGACGAGCGCGGATACCGACGGCGAGGCGTTCGAGCTCCTCAAGTCGTTCGGCATGCCGTTCCGCAAGAAGTAACCAAGAAGACGGAAACCAGTCATGGCCAAGACCGCGCTCATCAACAAGGCGAACCAGAAACCGAAGTTCTCGACGCGTACGATCCGCCGGTGCCAGCTCTGCGGCCGGCCCCGTGCGGTCTACCGCAAGTTCCAGATCTGCCGCGTGTGCTTCCGCAACCTCGCGAGCAAGGGGCAGATCCCCGGCGTCCGCAAGGCGAGCTGGTAAAGGAAACAGGACAATGACTCTGACCGACCCGATCGCCGACATGTTGACGCGCATTCGGAACGCGACGCGCGTGCGGAAGTCGAAGGTGGACATCCGCCGCTCGCGCATCTGCCTCGGCATGATCCGCTTGCTCAAGCGCGAGGGATTCGTCGAGGACTTCAAGGAGGTCGACGAGGGACCGCAAGGCGCGATCCGCGTCTATCTGAAGTACGGCGAGGACGGCGAAGACGTGATCCGTCGCATCGAGCGGGTCAGCAAGCCGGGTCGCCGCGTCTACCGTCAGGTGGCCGAGATTCAGCCGGTCCTGAGCGGCATGGGGATGAGCATCTTCTCCACGCCGAAGGGCGTGCTGACCGACCGCGACTGCCGCGAGCAGAACGTCGGCGGCGAGTTCCTGGCGACCGTCTACTAACGACGGTCTACGAACAACGAACAAGCAACGGACAAGCAGGGCACAGGAGTAACTGGCCATGTCTCGTATCGGAAGATCGCCGATCACGTTGCCCGCGGGCGTCGAGATGAACGCCAAGGGTCGCGAGATCACCGTCAAGGGGCCGAAGGGCTCGCTGTCGTGGGAGCACCCGCGTCGCGTCGAGGTCTCGGTCGACGGCAACGTCGTGCGCGTGTCGCGCGCCCGCGACGACAAGCGGTCGCGCGAGTTGCACGGGCTGTCGCGCGCGCTGCTGAACAACATGGTCCTCGGCGTCAGCGAGGGCTTCGAGAAGAAGCTCGAGATCCAGGGCGTCGGCTACCAGGCGAAGATGCAGGGCAAGAAGCTGACGATGCAGATCGGCTTCTCGCACCCCGTCGAGATGCAAGTCCCGGAGGGCGTCACGTGTGAATGCCCCGACGCGACGCACATCGTCGTGACCGGGATCGACAAGCAGAAGGTCGGTCAGTTCGCGGCCGAGATTCGGAAAGTTCGCAAGCCCGAGCCCTACAAGGGCAAGGGGATTCGCTACGAAGGCGAAGTCGTGCTCCGCAAGGCGGGCAAGGCGTTCGTCGGCGGTGGAGGTTAGTGACCGATGGCGGGATCCAGGAAGCTGTCGACGACGGATCGTCGACGCTATCGCGTCCGCAAGAAGCTGGTCGCGGCCGAGCGGCCGCGCCTGTCGGTGCACCGCACGCCGCGGTACATCTACGCGCAGATCATCGACGACCGTGCACAGCGCACCGTCGTGCAGGCCAACTCGATTCACGCGGTGCGCGGCGGTAGCCTCAAGCACGGCGGCAACTGCGAGGCGGCGAAGCACGTCGGCCGCGCGATCGCCGAGGCCGCGAAGTCGGCCGGTGTCGAGGCCGTCGTGTTCGATCGCGGTTCGTACAAGTATCACGGCCGAGTTCGTGCGTTGGCGGAAGCCGCGCGCGAAGCCGGTCTGAAGTTCTGAGGGATCCGAAAATGAACAATCCCAGAGGCGGCGGACCTGGTGGTGGTCGTGGGCCCGGCGGCGGGCGTGGACCGGGTGGACCCGGTGGACGCGGACCCGGCCGTGGACGAGGTCGACGCGACGATCGCGATCGCGAGCCGAAGGAGTTCGAGGAGCGGGTGCTCAAGATCAACCGCTGCGCGAAGGTGGTCAAGGGTGGCCGCCGGTTCAGCTTCAGCGCGCTGGTCGTGATCGGTGACCGCAAGGGCCGCGTGGGCGTCGGTTTCGGCAAGGCCAACGAGGTGCCGTCGTCGGTCGACAAGGCCGTCAAGGACGCGCGCAAGAACCTCGTCCGGTTGAGCCTCAAGGGCACGACGATCCCGCACGAGGCGCTCGGCGTCTTCCGCGCGTCGCGCGTGCAACTGCTCCCGGCGTCGCCGGGAACCGGCATCATCGCCGGTGCCGCGGTGCGCGCGGTGGCCGAGCTGGCCGGCGTGAAGGACATCCTGACGAAGTCGGTGGGGAACAACAACCCGGTCAACCTCGTCAAGGCCGGCCTGGACGGCTTCACGCAGTTGCGGAACTTCGAGGACATCGAGCGGGTGCGCGGCGTGAGCCTCCCGCGGCCGGCCTCGAAGGACGCCCGCAAGGGTGCCGGCAAGAGCGGCGGCAAGAGCGACGGCAAGGGTTCCGACAAGGCCGCGAGCGCGGCGACGGCCGAGGCCGGTACGGAGGGCTGAGATGAATCTCGCTGAACTCAAGGCATCGGTGGGTGCGCGCCGCAAGCGCAAGCGCGTCGGTCGCGGTCCCGCGTCGGGCAACGGCAAGACGTCCGGGCGTGGCCACAAGGGCTGGGGTGCGCGCTCGGGTTGGGGCGGCAAGAAGCTCTACGAGGGTGGCCAGATGCCGCTCTACCGTCGCCTGCCGAAGAAGGGATTCACGAACGCGCGGTTCAAGAAGCCGATCGCGGTCGTGAACGTCCGCGACCTCAACGCCTTCGATGACGGCACCGAGGTCACGCTCGAACTCGTCAAGGCCAAGGGCCTTTGCGGCAAGGAGTGCAAGCTCTTCAAGGTCCTCGGCGAGGGCGAGCTGACGAAGCGCCTGGTCGTGAGTGCCGATCGCTTCAGCGCGTCCGCCGGTCAGAAGATCGAGGCCGCCGGCGGTCAGGCCAAGCAAGTCGAAAACGGATCCGAGAAGTCCGCGTAGGCCAGAAGTTCGCGTAGGGTGGCTTCGCGCCGCCCGCGTTGAGTGGTGAACCATGCTCAAGACACTCGACAGCGTCTTCCGGGTCCCGGAACTCCGGCGGAAGATCCTGCTCACGATCTCGCTCCTGTTCGTCTACCGGATCGGTTCGCACATTCCGATCCCGGGCGTCAACGTCAGTACGATCCGCGATGCGCAGGGTGAGCTGTTCGGCGGCTTCGCGGGCCTGATCGGTCTGTTCAATGCGATCAGCGCCGGCGGGCTCGACCAGTGCACGCTGTTCAGCCTCGGCATCATGCCGTACATCAGTGCGTCGATTATCTTCAGCCTGCTCGTCAAGGTCGTTCCCGCACTGGAGAAGATCCAGAAAGAGGGAGCGAGCGGCCAGAAGAAGATCACGCAGTGGACGCGTCTGCTGACGGTGCCGATCTGTATCGTTCAGTCGATGCTCGTCGTCATCGCGGTGATGGGCAACCCGATCCCGGGCGGCCAGCACATCGTCGACCCCGAGCTCTACAACACGTTCCTGTTCAAGCTGATGGCCGTTGCCGGCGTGACGGCGGGCACGATCTTCCTGATGTGGCTCGGCGAGCAGATCACCGAGCACGGCATCGGAAACGGTATCAGCTTGCTGATCATGGCCGGTATCGTCGCAGCGCTGCCGAGCATGGTGATGAACTACATCGGGCAGATCGCCGAGGGACTCGCGCAGCCCCAGGGGCTCGTGACGATCGCGTTCCTGTTCATCGTCGTGGTGCTCGCGGTCGTGTTCATCACGAAGGGGCAGCGGCGGATTCCGATCCAGGCCGCGAAGCTGCAGCGTGGGCGCCGGATGTACGGCGGCCAGCGTCACTACCTGCCGTTCAAGGTGAACCAGGCGGGCGTGATGCCGGTGATCTTCGCGAGCGCGCTGCTCGCGATCCCGTCGCTGATCTTCAAGGCGTTCGAGTGGGACAAGATCGACTCGTTCTTCGTCTACGGCAGCTTCTGGTACGTCGCGGTGTATATCGTGCTCGTCTACTTCTTCGCCTACTTCTGGAACAGCCTGATGTTCCAGCCGAGCGAGATCGCGAGCAACCTCAAGGACCAGGGCAGTTTCATCCCGGGCATCCGACCCGGTAAGCGGACTGCGGAATACCTCGAGAGCGTGATGGTGCGCATCACCCTCGTCGGTGCGACCTTCCTCGCGGCGATCGCGGTCTTCCCGATGTTCGTCGCGCCCGGGATCGACGACGGCGGCATGCTCGCGTCGTTCCTCGGCGGCACGACGATCCTGATCGTCGTCGGTGTCGCGCTCGATCTGGTCGACCGGATCAACTCGTATCTCCGGATGCGCGAGTACGAGGGCTTCATGAAGAAGGGGCGAGGGCGCGCGCGATGAGCCTCCGCGTGATTCTGCTCGGCGCGCCCGGGTCCGGCAAGGGAACCCAGGCGAAGCGCCTCGCGGCGTCGCGTGCCCTGTGTCACCTGTCGACCGGCGACATGCTGCGCGGCGCGGTGCGCGCTCGCACGCCGATCGGCATCGAGGCGGAGCGATTCCTCGACGCCGGTCGCCTCGTGCCGGACGACATGATCGTCGGCATGGTGCGCGACCGGATCCGAGCGGCCGACTGCGCGGCCGGCTTCGTGCTCGACGGGTTTCCGCGTACCGTGCCACAGGCCGAGGCGCTGGACGCGATGCTCGGCGAGGTCGGGACGCCGGCGTCCGGCGCGATCCACCTGAAGGTCGACCCGGAGGTCGTCGTCAGCCGCATCGCCGGACGGCGCGGCTGCCGTGCGTGCGGCACACCGTACCACGTCGACTACGCCCCGCCGACGGTCGAGGGCGTCTGCGACGCATGTGGCGGGGCAGTCGTCCAGCGCGCCGACGACGAGGCCGACACCGTGCGCCGCCGACTCGGCGTCTACGACGAGCAGGCCCGCGGGCTGATCGACTACTACACGGAAAAGGAGACTCTCGAGTCCGTTGACGGAAGTCAGCCGCTCGAGGCCGTTGCGGCCGCGATCGAGGCGATCGTGGACCGCTGGAGCGAGGGGTAGCCACCGGGCCGTGGGGTCGGCCTCGTGGGCGAAATCGAGACTCGAGACATTAACCGGTGGAAAATCGCCGGACGGATAATAGATATTTCAGTCAACCCGAAGCGGGAGTCGGATTTCCGTCGGAAGCGTGCATGGCGGTCGAGCAAGACGAACCGCGACTTGTCGAAGGAGTGATCCTCGACGCACTTGCGAACCAAGCATACCGCGTCGAGATCCCCGGTGGGCGACAGGTCACGGCCCACGTGTCAGGCAAGATGCAGTTGAACTTCGCGCGGTTGTTGCCGGGCGCGCGAGTGTCGGTCGAACTGTCACCGCTCGATGCGACGCGTGCACGCATCGTGCTGAGCGATAGCTGACGACATCTTCGATTTCCGGACAGTGAACACGAGGTGAGCGATGAAGGTCCGCGCGAGCGTGCGCCGCATGTGCGAGAACTGCAAGATCATTCGGCGCAAGGGGATCGTGCGGGTGATCTGCACGAACCCGCGTCACAAGCAGCGGCAGGGGTAATCCCGGCGCGCAATCCGGGTGCGCATCCGAGTGTGATCGGCGCGCCCGACTCGAGACGATAGACAGGAACCCGCGTCGCGCGAGCCGATCGGCGCGCGCGAGCGAACAGAGGACGACATACGATGCCACGAATCGTCGGCGTGGATATCCCGCAAGAGAAGAAGGTCGCGGTTTCGCTGACCTACATCTACGGGGTCGGGAACACGACTGCGGCACGGTTGTGCCGCGACGTCGGGATCTCCCCGGACAAGCGCGCGAAGGACCTGACGGACGACGAGATCGCCCGTCTTGCGAACACGATCGAGAAGACCTGCATGGTCGAGGGGCAGTTGCGCCGCCACGTGCAGCAGAACGTCGCGCGTCTGCGCGAGATCGCGTGCTACCGCGGGCTGCGCCATCGGCGCGGGTTGCCGGTGCGCGGCCAGAAGACCCAGTCGAACGCACGGACCCGCAAGGGGCCGCGCAAGACGGTCGCCGGAAAGAAGAGCGTCAAGGGCCACTAAGCCAGACGCGACCGGCAGGAGCTCCACCGGCGCTCTCCGACCGGCGCTCTGGTTCCCCCGCGCGACGAGCGGGGCGACCCGGCGCGAGTGAGAGACGAACAGCGAACAACCACAGGGACGAACGACAACCATGGCCAAGGGCAAGTCGACCAAGAAGAAGGCCCGCCGCAGCGTGACGAAGGCGATCGCGCACATCAAGGCGACCTTCAACAACACGATCATCACGATCACGGACACCAGCGGCGAGGTGCTCTGCTGGAGCTCCGCCGGCACGATCGGCTACAAGGGCTCCCGCAAGTCCACGCCGTTCGCTGCGCAGCGGGCGGCCGAGCGCTGCGCCGAACTCGCGCAGAAGTACGGGGTCCGCGAGGTCGAGGTGCGCGTCAAGGGCCCGGGCAGCGGACGCGAGAGCGCGATCCGCTCCCTGCAGGCCGGCGGCCTCGAGGTTCGTGCGATCGAAGACGTCACGCCGCTGCCGCACAACGGCTGCCGGCCGAGCAAGCGTCGCCGCGTGTAAGCAGCGTCGCTTCGCCGGGCGCTTCGCGCCCACCATTCGCGGCCGCACGAGCGCGCTGCCGCGCCGAACATAGAACAGGATTTCACGGTAACGCCGAAGGAGCCTTCCGAATGCGAATCCGTTGGCGGAATTTGGAACTGCCGAACCGAGTCACGGTCAACCAGGAGACCTACGGTCCGGAGTTCGGCGAGTTCGAGATCGAACCGTTCGAGCGTGGCTACGGCCACACGATCGGCAACAGCCTGCGTCGCGTGTTGCTGAGTTCGCTCGAGGGGTCCGCGGTCACCTCGCTGAAGATCGAAGGGGTCTCGCACGAGTTCTCCTCGATCAAGGGCGTGATGGAAGACGTCTCGGACATCGTGCTCAACTTCAAGCAACTGCTCGTGAAGCTCGACACCGAGCAACCCGTGAAGCTGAAGATCGAAGCGAACACCAAGGGCCCCGTGACGGGTGCCGACGTGCTGTGCCCGCCGGAGGCGCAGGTGGTCAACACCGACCTCAAGCTCTGCACGCTGAGCGAGGACGTGACGCTGCGCATCGAGGCAGAAGCGCGCAAGGGCCGCGGCTACGTCACTGCGGACGAGAACGAGCCGGAGGACCCCGAGCTCGACGTGATCTACATCGACAGCATTTTCTCGCCGGTGCGCCGGGTGAACTTCAAGGTCGAGAACACCCGCGTCGGCAAGCTGACGAACTACGACCGGCTGCTGCTCAACATCTGGACCGACGGCACGGTCGCGCCGGATCTGGCGCTGATCGAGGCGTCGAAGATCATGCGCAAGCACCTCAACTGCCTCGTCCACTACTCCGGTGCCGGCTCCGAGGTCGAGGGCGAAGCCCCGGTCGAGACCGTGGAGCCGACCGGCGTCGACGCGGAGCTCGCACGCAAGCTCGCGATGCCGATCGCCGACCTCAACCTGAGTGTTCGCGCGTCCAACTGCGTCGAGAGCGAGAACATCCGTACGGTGGGTGAGCTCGTCGTGCGCGACGAGAACCAACTCCTGGGCGTCCGCAATTTCGGCAAGACGACGCTGCGGGAGATCCAAGACAAGCTGACGTCCCTCGACCTCTCGCTCGGGATGAACGTCGGGGACTACGTCGAGCGCGAGAAGCTCGACGTCTGAGTAGGAGTTCAGACCGATGCGCCACCGCTATGCTGGACGCAAGTTCGGCCGCAAGACGGCGAACCGGCTCGCGCTCCGGAAGGCGCTGATCAACAGCCTCTTCCGCCACGAGCGAATCCGGACGACGATCCAGAAGGCCAAGGAATATCGCCCGAAGGCGGAGAAGCTGATCACGCTCGGCAAGCGCGACTCGGTCGCGAACCGCCGTCGTGCGTTCGCGATCCTGCGTGACGACGAGGTCGTCCGCAAGTTGTTCGACGAGATCGGCCCCCGCTACAAGGACCGTCCCGGCGGGTACACGCGAATCCTGAAGTACTCCAAGCGTCGCGTCGGCGATGACGCGCAGATGGCGCTGTTCGAGTTGCTTCCGGAGGACCGTCGTCCCGAGCCGGAGCCGGAGACCGCCGAGGCCGGCAAGAAGAAGTAGAGGACGCCGATGCTCGCGAGCTGGATCCCGCTGTTCTTCGCGTTTCTCGAAGACGGTCCGCTTCAGCCCAAGGGCCCCGGCGACTGGTCCGCGAAGAACTGGATCGGATTCGTCCTCTACATCGCGGTGTTCCTCGCCGTCGTCGCGTTCATCTTCTACATCGGGCGCGACGAGGAAGACGAAGCGCCCGACGAGACGACGACCGACGCGTAGCCGTCGACACGAACACGCCGAACCGCGAACGAGCCGCCCCGGGGCGGCTCGTCGCACGTACCGGTCAACGCGTCTTGAACGACCAGGCGATCGCCTCGCCACCGTCGACGCCGTCCGGCGTCACGACGACGTGGTACCACGCGTTGCTCGCGAGTGTCGCCTTCGGGATCAGGCAGAACGCGTTGCTCGGCGCCAACTCGACGTTCTTCGGCGCGTACGGCGTCAGGTAATGGCACTCCACCGGGTCGCCGGGCTTCTTGCCGCGCGACAGCGTCATCGTCACGTGCCGGGCGTCGCCGAGGAACTGGATCGTGATCGGATACCCCCAGGCCGATTGGTCTTCGCCGGGGACCGGGTTCGGCAACTCCGGCACGAACGCCGTCGGTACGCCGGTCGCGTTCGGTGTCGGCCACGCCACATGCCCCACGTAGAGATCGGGGTTCGTGATCGAGCCGCTGTCGAGCACCGCGATGCGGTGGTCGTAGCCCCAGCCGATCTTGATCAGGCCGGGCACGACGAGCGGCAGGCGGTGGTAGAAGGTGCCCATCCAATCGGCGATCGCGTCATCGGGTGACGCGGAACCGGGCGCGATCACCGAGTGCAGCCCGGCCCAGCTTCCGGCCGGGCTGAAGCCCTCGCGGTCCGGGTATTGCTCGTGGGCGTCGGGCCACTTCGCGGCCTGGTCGGGGTGACGGTGGAGGTAGCGCGCATGGGCGAGCGCGCCGACCGACAGCGTGCGGTCGAGCGTCGTCGGCACGAACGGGCCGAACTGCTCCTCGTTCCACGCGCGCTTGCGGATCGCGTTGACCGCGGTGAGCGCCCGGGTCGCGTCGGCCGGGAGCGGTGCGGGCGTCGCACCGCCGCCGAGTCGTTGCATCAAGCCGATCGACTCCTCGGCGAGCAGCCAACGACGCCAGCGCGCCTCGAACGTCGCGAGCGGTTCGCCGAGTGCGTCGACGAGACGCTTGCGGACCACGACCGGGTCCTTCGTCTTCAGGCTGCTCGCGCGCATCAGGTCGACGAGCGTCCCGCGCTCTTGCAGGAACTCGACGACGAACGTGCTCTTCAGCAGGTCGTCGCCCTGGACGTCGCCGATCTGCGGCACGATCGAGCGCGACCATGACGGATCTTCCTCGCGGGACGCGAGGTATCGCATCCACGAACGGCTGCCGGCGATGCCCGCGCCGGCCATCCGCTTCGCGGCCTCGCGTTCGGCCGCTTCTTCGCCCGCGTACCGGCGCGGCGTCTCCGACACCGTCGGGTCGGTGAGCAGCCTCGCGAACGGGCCTCCGAGGAACGAGAGGCAGATCCAGTTCAGGTGCCCTGCCACGAGGCACGGCTGCACGGTGCCACCGTAGGCGTGCTCCTCCCACGCGCCGCTCAGCATGTAGAGCAGGAACGCCGCGCGGTGTGCGTGGGTGCTGAGGTAGGTCAGCCGGTAGCCGCGGACGATGCACGATGCGTGCTCGCGGACCGACCCTGCGTAGTCGGCCGTCATCCAGCCGGCGGCGACGAGCTTGTCGATGGCGTCGAGGTAGGCCTTGTTCGTCTCGACGACCACGAGCTGATTCGTCGTGCCGTGCTCGGGCAGTATGAGCTGTCCGGTGCGGAGCCACGACGACAGTGCGTGCGCCCGCAGGGCGGCGCGAACGAGGCGCGTGAGTCGGTCGGTCGAGATCGTGCCGTGGGCGACGAACTTGTCCGCGCGAACGGTCGTCCCGTCGTCGCGGCCGATCGCGCGGAGCAGTGCCGCGCGACTCGTGCGAGTCACCAGCGGGACGTCGAGCCGCCGAGCGCGGTGCACGGCGTCTTGGATCGCGTCGCGTCGGGCGAGGATCGTCTTGCGCTCGGGTGTGATCCATGTGCCGCGGTGCTCGACGTGGCCGAGCGCCTCGTGTGCCGGGCGCGACGTCGCGTCCAGGCGGAGCATCGTTCGCGCGATCGTCGCGTTGGCGGCAGCATCTCGCGGGAGTGCCGCGGCGAGCACCTTCAGCACGCCTTCGACGCGTCGGACGTCGCCGCGGTCGGCCGGGCGGGAGCGTGCCCGCTCGGCTGCGCGTGCGCACGTCGCGACCAGTCGATCGATCGACTTCGGGTCGTATCCCGCGTCGCGGAGGATGTCGATCGTCGTCGTCGCTTCGCGCTCGAGCCCTTTCTTCGCGAGTTCGCGCGCGATCACGTCGAGTCGACGGAGCGCGTTGCGCGGCAGCGATGGGGGGGCGTCGCCGGATTGCGCGCCGACATCGCCGCGCACGATCGCGGCCAAGGCGATCACGACGACGATCCCGCGGAGGCGTGTTCGGGTCATGCCCGCATTCTACTCGCGGGGTTGCCGTTCCAGTTCGAGTAGCCGCTGCTTGCGCCACACGCCGCCGCCGTAGCCGCCCAGCGCGCCGTCGGCCCGGACCACGCGGTGGCACGGCACGACGATCGCGATCCGGTTCGCGCCGTTGGCGCGGCCGACCGCGCGGCTCGCGCCGGGACTGCCGATCGCCCGTGCGATCGCCTCGTACGACCGTGTCTCGCCGTGGGGGATCCGTTGCAGCGCGCGCCACACCTCGACCTCGAACGGCGTGCCGGCGAGGACGAGTGGCGTCGTGAAACGGGCCGCGTCGCCCGCGAACCAGGCGCCGAGTTCGGCGCGGAGCGAGTCGACGTGCGGGTGCTCGCCGGGGACGATCGCGCAGTCGAGGCGCCGCAGGAGCGCAGCGACCTGGCGATCGACCCGAGGGCGCTCGTCGAACTCGAGCAGGCAGACACCGTCGTCGGTCGCGCCGGCGATCATCGGGCCGAGCGGCGTCGTCAGCCGGCGCACGACGACTCGCGTCGCGCCACGGCTCGCTGTCGGCGTGCGGTCGAACCGCGCTCCGAATGCGTCGCGAAACGCGCTGACCGATTCCCAGCCGACGTCGAACGCGACGGCCATCGGGTCGTCGCCGTCGCGGATCTTGTCCAGCGCGATGCCGAGCCGACGCGCCCGGGCGTGGCGGTGAAACGTCGTGCCGCGATTCGTCCGGAACCAGCGTCGCACGCGCCCCGGCTCGATGCCGAGCGCACGGATGTCGGCGTCGGTGATGCGCCGCCCCGGCTCGGCGTCCATGCGGGCGACGAGGGGCTGCAGCCACGCGGGGATCGCGCCGGCCGCTTCGTCGGGTCGGCACCGTTTGCACGGGCGGTAGCCGGCGGCCCGGGCAGCGAACGCGTCGGCGAAGAACTCGACGTTCTCGCGCTTCGGCACCCGCGCCGCGCACGTCGGTCGGCAGAAGATCCCCGTCGTCCGGATGGCCGCGACGAAGAGCCCCTCGAACGTCGCGTCCCGCGCGACGAACGCGGCCCACATCGCGTCGGGTGGGGGGAGGCATTCGGTAGTCATGGCGCCCAGTGTCGCGCCCCCGCGTCGACGCCGCTACCGGAAACCGAGCGCGGAATTCGGATTCGGCTATACTCGGTCCGAACCCGTCAGGAGCCGCCGATGACCGTGACCATGTATCGCTGGACTGACCTCGAGGCCGACCACCCGATGCCGACGATCGTGCTGCCCACCGTCCTCGACGACGCCGGACGCTGACGATTTCGATGCATCCCGGCGACCCCGTGTTCAACCCGGCCGATCCCGCGCACGCGGCGGCGATCGACGAGGCGTCGGTGTGGTCGGCGCGGTTCGGGGCGATGCTGCTCGATCGGATCGCGCTCGCGCCCGGCGTGCGGGGGCTCGACGTGGGGTGCGGGTGTGGCTTTCCGCTGCTCGAACTCGCCGAGATGCACGGGGTGTCGTCGACGTGGGTGGGGGTGGACGTGTGGGACGCGGGGCTCCGGCGTGCGGCGTGCAAGCGCGACGTGCACGGCCTCGACGTGGGGCTCGTGCGCGGCGACGGGGCGGGGTTGCCGTTCGCGGACGGCGTCTTCGACGTGATCGTGTCGAACGTCGGCGTGAACAACTTCGCGAACGCACCGGCCGCGCTCGTCGAATGTGCGCGGGTCGCGAGACCGGGCGCGCGACTCGCGTTGACGACGAACGTCCAGGGCCACATGACCGAGTTCTACCGCGCGTTCGAGGCGGAGCTGGCCGCGAGCGCGCCCGACCGGCTCGACGCGCTCCGCGCCGAGGAGGGACACCGCGCGACCGAGCCCGGGTTGTGCGCGATGCTCGAGGCGGCCGGCTGGCGCGTCGACCACACCGTCGACGACCGGTTCACGCTCCGCTACGCAGACGGCGACGCGTTCCTCCGCCACCACCTCACGCGCATCGGCTTCCTCGACGGCTGGCGCCGCGTCACCGACGACGATGCGGTCTTCGACCGAGTCCGCCGCCGCCTCGATGCGCTCGCGGCCGAGCACGGCGAACTCCGCCTCACGGTCCCGATGCTCTACGTCGAGGCGACCCGCTCGGCCTGATCGCATAGACTGTCCCGTCCCAGGGACCGTTTCGGGCGGTCGGCGACGCGCGCGCTACGCGCGCAGCACCATGCCTTCGCCGACGAGCAGCTCCAGCTCGTGGATCAGCTGTGCATCGCCGGGGCGCACCTTGTATTGGTCGCCGGCGACGACGATGCGCGGACGGTCGTTCGAGCCCCCGGCGATCACGAAGCGCACCGGTGCACCGCCGGGGAAGTCGATCAGCTTGTCGCGCACGCGCTCGAGCAGTTCGTCGGTCTGGCGATCGTGGCTGAGCCGGATCTCGAGCGTGCGCGCGCCGAACGCCTCGACCGCGCCCTCGAGCGGCACGACCCGGTCGACCATCAACTGCGGCACGTCGCGCCGCCGGTCGACCTTCGCCTTGACGACGACCGGCACGTCCTCGAGCAGCATGCTCGCGTGCGCTTGATACGCGTCGGGGAAGAGGACCGCCGGTGCCTCGCCGGTCAGGTCCGCGAACTGGCACGACGCCATCTTCTCGCCGGCGCGCCGGCCGTTCTTGATGATGCGCAGGCCGATCGAACTGAACAAGCCACCGACGTAGACCTCGGCGCCGTCTTCCTTGCGTTCGAGCTTGTCGATCGTGCACGTGCCGTAGGTCGCGATCGCCTCCTTGTGCTCCTCGAGCGGGTGGCCCGACAGGTAGAAGCCGAGCGCGGCCTTCTCGCCGGCGAGCCGCGTCTTGTCGTCGAGGTCCGGCACGTCGGGGAGCTTCGGCGGCGGAAGGTCTGCCTCGCCGTCGTCGAACAGCCCGCTCTGACCGGCCATCAGGTCCTTCGCGACGCGCCCGCCGTGGCCGAGCGCTTCGTCCACCGCCGCGAGCAACGCACCGCGCTGGCCGAGCTCGTCGAGCGCGCCGGCCTTGATCAGCGCCTCGAGCGCGGTCTTGTTGACCGCGCGCACGTCGCACGATTCGGTCACGCCGAACAGCGAGTCGAACGTCCCGCGCGCCTCGCGCGCCGCGACGATCGACTCGATCGCCTTGTCGCCGACGCCCTTGATGCCGCCGAGCCCGAAGCGGATCGCGGAGCCCTCGACCGTGAACGCCCACTGGCTCGCGTTGACGGACGGCTTGAGCACTTCGATCCCCGACTCCTCCGCCTGTCGCTTGTACGCGATCAGCTTGTCGGTGTTCGCCATGTCCTGCGTCAGCAGCGCCGCGGCGAACTCGAGCGGGTGGTTCGCCTTGAGCCACGCGGTCTGATACGTGATCATCGCGTACGCGGCCGAGTGCGACTTGTTGAACCCGTAGCCGGCGAAGTACTCGATCTGCGTGAAGATCTCGTCCATCAACGTGCCGTCGATACCGCGCTCGGCGCCGCCGTCGATGAACTTCGACTTGAACTTCTTCATCACCTCCGGCTTCTTCTTGCCCATCGCCTTGCGGAGGCTGTCCGCATCGGCCATCGAGAAGCCGGCGAGCACGTTCGCGATCCGCATGACCTGCTCCTGATACAGGATCACGCCGTACGTCTCGTCGAGGATCGGCTCGAGTTCGGGGTGGAGGTAGGCGACCTCCTCGCGCTCGTGCTTGCGGTTGATGTAGGTGTCGACCATGCCGCTTTGCAGCGGGCCCGGGCGGTAGAGTGCGAGGATCGCGATCAGATCCTCGAAGCGGTCCGGCACGAGGCGCACGAGGATGTCGCGCATGCCCTCGGACTCGACCTGGAAGACGCCGCCGGCGCGTCCGGCCGCGAGCAGTTCATACGTCTTCGCGTCGTCGAGCGGCAGCGTTTCCATCGACGGCCGCTCGCCGTGCCGGCGCTCGACTTCCGCGAGCGCGCGCTCGATCAGCGTCAGCGTCTTCAGCCCGAGGAAGTCGACCTTGAGCAGCCCGATGTCCTCGAGCTTGTCCATCGTGTATTGCGTCGATACTTCGTCGCCGCGCTTGTAGAGCGGGACGTATTCGGCGAGCGGCTTGTCCGCGATCACGATCCCCGCCGCATGCGTGCCGGCGTGGCGCGCGACGCCTTCGAGGCGCTCGCTGATGTCGAACAGGCGCCGGTGCACCGGGGTCGACTCCTTGAGCCCGGTCAGCTCCTTGTCTTGCGCGAACGCGGTGTCGAGCGACATGCCGGGCGTGCCGGGGATCTTCTTGCAGATCTGGTCGACCTCGGGCAACGGCACGCGCAACACGCGTCCGACGTCGCGGATCACCGCACGCGCCGCGAGCGTTCCGATCGTGATGATGCTCGCGACGCGGTCATCGCCGTACTTGTCGCGCACGTAGTCGATCACCCGCTCGCGCCCGTCGGTGCAGAAGTCGATGTCGATATCGGGCATGCTGATGCGGCTCGGGTTGAGGAACCGCTCGAAGATCAGGTCGTATTCGAGCGGGTCGAGCGCGGTGATGCCGAGCGAATACGCGACGATCGAGCCGGCGGCGCTGCCGCGCCCCGGGCCCACCGGGATCGACTGCGTCTGCGCGAAGTGGATGAAGTCCCACGTGATCAGGAAGTAGCTCGAAAAGCCCATCTTCCGGATCACGCCCAGCTCGTAGTCGATGCGCTTCGTGACCTTGTCCGGCAGCGGCGAGCCGTATCGGATCTTCGCGCCGTCGACGACGAGCTTTCGCAGGTAGTCGTCGTCGCTCAGGCCGTCGGGCGGGTCGAAGCGCGGCAGGTGGTGCGTCGAGAAGTCGAGGTCGACGTTGCACGACTCGGCGACCCGCAGCGTCGATTCGACCGCGCCGGGCAGGTCGACGAAGAGGTCCTTCATCTCGCTGGCGGGGCGGAAGTAGAGCGGGTAGTCCTGGAGTTGGATCCGCGTCGGATCGTCGAGCGTCTTCTGGGTGTTGATGCACATCAACACCTCCTGCGCCTCGGCGTCGTCGGGGCGGACGTAGTGCACGTCGGCGGTGCAGACGAGCGGGATCCCGGTGCGCTTGTGGAGTTCGACGAGCCCTTCGACGATCGTCTTCTCGTCGTCGATCCCGTGGCGCATCACCTCGAGGAAGAACCCGTCCTCGCCGAAGATCTCGAGGTTGCGGCGCGCGACGGCCTCGGCGCCGTCGATGTCGCCCTTGACGAGCAGCTTCGGGATCTCGCCGCTCGGACAGCCGCTCAGGGCCGTCACGCCCTTGGCGTGCGCGCGCAGCGTTTCGAGGTCGACGCGGGGGCGGTAGTAGAACCCCTCGAGGAAGCCGATGCTCGACAGCTTCATCAGGTTGCGGTAGCCGTCGTTGTCGCGCGCGAGCAGCGTGATGTGGTAGGTCGGACTCCCGCCTTGCTTCACGGGGCGCCGGTCGTGCCGGCTGCCGGCCGTCAGGTAGGCCTCCATGCCGATGATCGGCTTGACGCCGTTGGCCTTGCACTTCTGGTAGAACTCGACCGCACCGATCATCACGCCGTGATCGGTCAGTGCACACGCGGGCATCTGCTCGTCGACCGCGCGCTCGACGAGCCGGTCGACCTTCGCCGCGCCGTCGAGCAAGCTGTAGTGACTGTGGACGTGCAGGTGGATGAAGTCGGACGCCATGGGCCCTCCCCGGACTCGGACCGAAGGGCGATTATAGCGCCGCCACGATGCGGTCGCACGAGTTGACAGGTTTCCGCCGCGGCTCCATAGTTGGGGCATGCCAGGGACACGGAACTCGTCTTTTCGCCGCCGCCGAAACTGCGCGCTCGCGTGCCTCGTGGGGCTCGTCGCATCGCTCGTCGGGGGGTGCGGGAGCGGGCCCGTCGAGGAGCCGGAGCGCCCGGCACTGACGGACACCGAGATGCAGGCGCTTCCGGACTACTGGAAGCTCTTCGTCGACCGCGATCCGCGGTGGACGACCGCCCGGTCGTCGTGGCTGGCGCTGTCGCCCGCGGCGCGGAACACACTCGTCGAGAACTTGATCCGCTACATGTCGGATCGCTACCAGCAGCACGACGTGGCCGAAGCACGTCGTGCGGCGGCGGAGCTCGTCCTGCTCGACCGCGACTCGCTCGAGTATCTGCTGACGATCATCCGTGGTTCGGACAGCGGCGCCCGCGCAGTCGGCCTGCGCGACATGGCCGCCGGCTGCCTCGTCAGTATCGGCGATCCGTCGGTGCCGGGTCTGATCGAGACACTCGGCGCCGAGCGCTACGCGGCCCGACGCCTCGCGGCTCGCGCGCTCGGGCGGATCCGCAACCGCGACGCGGTCGCTCCGCTCGCGGCGGTGCTCGACGGCGACCCGAATTTCGTCGTGCAGGTCGATGCCGCGCACGCGCTCGGCGCGTTCGAGGGCTCGGCGGAAGCCGAGGCGGCGCTGCGACGTCACGTCGGGGCCGAGGACCCGCTGATCGCGTGTGCCGTCGCGACGTCGCTCGGACGCCTGGGCAGTGCGGCGGCGGTGCCCGATCTCGTCGCGCGGCTGCGGGCTGCGCAGTCCGAGTTCGAGGGCGACGACAGCGCCACGCTCCGCAAGGCGCTCCGCGGCGCGCTCGCGAAGATCACCGGCCTCGCGGCCAATTCGAAGCCCGACGCGTTCGCGTCGTGGCGGCCACCGGCGTGACCGCCGGCCGGATGGAGTCGAGGGGCGGGAGCCGATGACCGACTGGAACGTCCGCCGTGCCGAGCGCGTCTGCGCGGCCGGCGGCGAGGTGCTCGCGCCGGACGAGCCGTTTTACTCGGCGCTTCACGTCGATACCGAGACGGTCGAGCGACGCGACTACTGTGCGGAGTGCTGGTCCGCGCAGCACGAGGCGCAACCGGGCGCGTTCGCCTACTGGCGTCTGCGCGGCCCGGAGGTCGAGGAGGACGCGACCGCGATCGGGCCGCTCGACATGAAGGGGATCCGGCGCCTTCTCACCGACGACCTCCTCCGGGACACCGCGCCACCCGGCGTCGCGGGCCTGCTCGGCCTGATGCTCGTCCGCAAGAAGCTCGCGAAGCTCCGGGACGTCGACCGCGATTCGATCCGCATCCAGTTCAAGGGCGACGACGAGCCGATCGCGGTCCCGGCCGTCGATCTCGGTGGCGCGGCGCTCGAGCGCGCGCAGTCGGCGATGTGGCAAATCCTCGACATGATGGGGGGGAAGGCACCCCCCGCCACAGCATAGCGCGCATCGGTCTGCCATAATCTACCACCACGTCCGGGCTCCCGGTGCGTGTCGCCCAGGGTTAATTGCCGTAAGTGGTTTGGCGGGCTTTGCTTGCGTCCTCTTGCCTCGTGGGGATGCTAGCCCGAATTCCAATCCGTGCGCGGTATCTGGTCCCGATGACGGTCGATTCTCGTTTTTCGATCAGAAAGTGTAATTGCTCCATATCCCTTGCAGTGCTTCGGTTACGGAGGTCGCGACGATCCTGACCTCCTTCGCTCTTCGGGCGAAGGGTAGCCGGTGGTAGATTGTGGGGACGCCGGCCCGGGGGCGAGAGAGACGACTGGTCGCCGCGCACCACCGGGCGCGAACGGGAGCACCCACGTGTGTTTTACGGGAAGTACCGCAAGAACCTCGACGACAAGGATCGGGTCGTCTTCCCTGCCGAGTTCCGCAGCGCGGCCGGCAAGGACGAGGCGTACTTCCTCACCGTCACCCCGGGCGACGATCCGTGTATCTCGGTCTTCCCGGAGAGCAAGTTCAAAGAGCTGTTCCTCGGCTTCTCGGCCCACGACGGCTACGAGGACGACGACTTCCGCCGCTACGCGCGCACCGTCGCCGGTGATTCGGCGCGGGTGCCGTGCGACAAGCAAGGGCGCATCCTCGTCCCGAAGCACCTCCGCGAGGACGCCGGGATCGACAAGGACGTCATGCTGGTCGGCGCCTACGACCGCGCCGAGATCTGGGATTATCCCACGTGGCAGCAGCACCGCGACGGCAATCGGGGCTCGTTCTCCGAGACGGCGCGCGCGGTCAACCGGCGTCGCGAGCGCAAGCGCGATGGCGACGCATGAACCGGTCCTGCTCACCGAGGTCGCGACGATGCTCGCGCTCGACGCCGGTGACACAGCGGTCGATTGCACCGGCGGTGGGGGCGGCTACGCCCTCGAGCTCGGTCGTCGGCTCGGCCCGGCCGGCCGGCTCGTCGTGCTCGATCGCGATCCCGATGCGATCGAGCGGATCCGGGAGCGCGTCGCCGCGCTCGTGTGCCGCGTCGACGTCGTGCAGGCCGACTTCCGCGACCTGGCGCGGACGCTCGAGGCGCTCGGCGTGACCGCGGTCGACGCACTGGTCGCCGACCTCGGCGTGTCGAGCTTTCAGCTCGACGAAGCGCATCGCGGTTTCTCGTTCTCGCGGCCCGGCCCGATCGACATGCGTTTCGATCCGGCCTCGGGCAGCGGCGCGGAGTGGCTCGTGAACCGGGCACGCGAGGCCGACCTCGAGGACGTGATCCGGCGCTACGGCGAGGAGCGGTTCGCGCGTCGCGTCGCGGCCGCGATCGTCGCCGCGCGTCCGATCCGCGACACGATCACACTGGCCGAGGTCGTGCGCCGCGCGGTGCCGCGCGGCACGCCACACCTCGACCGCGCGACGCGCACGTTCCAAGCGCTGCGCATCGCGACCAATGACGAAATCGGCGCGCTCGACGCGCTGCTCGAGCAGGGGGTGAACGCGCTCGCGCCGGAGGGGCGCATGGCCGTGGTGGCGTTCCACTCGCTCGAGGATCGCAGAGTCAAGCAGGCTTTCCGTGAGGCGGTGAAGGCGGACCGGGTAACCCTCCTTACCCGCAAGCCGATCCGCCCCACGGAAGCCGAAGTCGCGGCGAACCCGCGCAGCCGGAGTGCCGTGCTGCGCGGGGTCGTTCGCACCGGGTCGTCCGCGGAGGCGGGCGACGGGGAGTGAGTTCAGAGACAACCGAGTAGCGGCCGGTGGGGTGGTTCCCGGCCGTTGAGTAGAGGGCGGTATCCTTATGGGGAGGGTGCTGGTCAGTGCGTCGCTCGCGACACTGGTCTTCACGGCGGTGATGACGGTGCATGCGAGCCTGATCGAGGTCCGGCGCGGACGAGAGTGCGCCGTGCTCCTCGGCAAGAGGCTCGAACTCGAGCGGCAACGCGCGGGACTGATCGATCGGCGCGCAGCGCCGTCGATGCTCCGTGCACTGGGCGTGCGCGCCCGCGCGGCTGACTTGCCCTTGCGGGTGCCCGGGCTTCCGGAGCTCCGGCTCCGGGTGCCCGGGTCATTCGTTTCGCACGAGGCGGGCGTTTCGCACGAGGCGGGAGGGCGTCGATGAGCGCGCTGCCGCTGCCGCTGCGCCGCCTGCGCTGGATCGGGATCGGCCTGCTCGTCGTCTACGGCGTGCTCGGCCTGCGACTCCTGAAGATCCAGCTCTTCGACCATCCGGAGCTCGCGACGCGCGCCGAGCAGCAGCAGGTCGGCACGACCCGGATCCAGAATCCGCGCGGGACGATCCGCGACCGCAACGGCGCGCCGCTCGTGATCGACTACCCGGGCTGGGACCTCTGCGTGCGCATTCGCGGCGGCGCGTCGACGCTGCCCCCGCTGGTCGACCGGGTCGCGATCCTCGCACGCACGTTCGGTACCCCCGAGGCCGAGATCGCCGGGCAGATCGCCCGGCTCGACTCGGCGCACTGGTTCGAGTGGCAGCGCGGCGTTCAGGATCCGGCCGTCGTCGACTTCGCGCACGCGCACGCCGGGTGGGTCAGCGTCACGCGTCGGAACATGCGGCTGCAGCCGAACTTCCCGCTCGCCGAGGGGCTGCTCGGTCGCTGCGGCGCGCGGGGCGCCGACGGCGGGCGCAACCTGATCGGCCTCGAGAAGGTCCTCGATCCGTATCTCGCGAGCCGAGACACGGTCGTCCGTGGGTTCCGCGACGGCCGACGAGCCGAGGTCGCGCTCGCGCGCGAAGAGACGACCGTGCGGCCGGGTCGCGCCGGCGCCGACGTCGAGTTGACGATCGACCGCGAGGTGCAGGAAGTGCTCGAGCGCTCGCTCGCGGGCATCGTCGAGCGCCACGCGCCGCAGCCGGGAATCGGCGGCGTCGTGCTCGATGCGGATACCGGCGAGGTGCTCGCGCTCGCGTCGCTGCCGCACAGTCGGTCGCTGCGCGACTGGGACTACTCGGGTGACGGCACGTTCGGGACGCGCCCGTGGATGGTCCCGCTCACCTACGTCTCGCCGCCGGGCTCGACGTTCAAGCCGTTCACGATCGGCCGCGCGCTCGAGTGCGACGATCCGATCTCGCTCGACGACGTGATCGACTGCGGGAAGCCGGAAGGCACGCGCGGCCCGGTGTCGCTCGGTCGCCGCACGGTCCGCAACTTCAAAGGCAAGCGCTACGGCGACGTGACGATCGCCGAGTCGCTCTACGCGTCGTACAACATCGGGCTCGCGCGGATCGGCCAGCGTCTCGGCGTCGCCGAGATGGCGGACCTCCTCGGCGCAATCGGGTTCGCGCCTCGGGAGGGGAGTGGCCGTTGCCACTTCTCGCTCCCCGAGCCGTGGCCGGCCCTCGGCATGCGCACCGGGACGACCTCGAACCGGCGCGACTGGCGGCCCGGCTACTCCGACATCGCGTGGTCGTTCGGTCAGGAGATGTCGATGACGCTCCTGCAGCTCGCCTACGCCTACACGGCGATCGCGACCGACGGCGTGTTGCGCACGCCGACGCTGGTCCGATCGATCCGCTACCCCGACGGCACGGTTCGCCCGAGCCCGTTCGAGTCGCGTCGGAGCCGGCTTTTCCAGCCGGAAACGGTCGCCGCGATCCGGGACACGCTGTCCAACGCGTTCACCGCCGAAGGCGGCACGCTGCACCGGATCTACCGCGAGCATCCCGAGCTATTCGAGGGTGCGCTCGTGTGCGGCAAGACCGGCACGGCGACCGAGGAGGAGCCGCGGATGCGCGCGCAACTCGATCGGCCCGAATACAAGAAACACTCCGAGAACATCGTCCAGCTCGTCGTCCTCGGACAGTCGGCGACGGGTGGGACGCGGTACATCGTCGCGCTGACCGCGCCGCATCCGACCGGCAAGAGCCGGCGGTATACGTCGGCCGGCCAAGTGCTCGGTGAGACCGGTGTGCGCCTCGTGCGCTTCCTGCTCGATCGCCCCGTTCCCGCACCGCGGGCGGGCGTGTCGGAGCCGGGCGACGCGGTGCCCATCGTGCGTGTCGGGAATCAAAACTCGGGAGCCGCAATCCGGTGAGTTCGGAACAAGGACGGATTCCAAGGGAAAGGCGTTAAGGGCGCGGCTCCCGATCTCTTTCGCGCCATCCGCGACGTCGCTCGGTTGCTCGTCGCGGTTTTTACAAAAAGTTCGGTTTAGCCATAGTGAAGGACCTGCGCGGTTGATACCATCTGACCCCGGGAACCAAAGAGGGCATCACAACGGCAGTCCTGACATAGGACGCACGAGTTTGATGCACCTGGGACAGGTACGGGCGGTACTGGCTCAGGTTTCGTTTCGTCACGGTTCGGTCGTCGGTCCGACCGTCGACGCGGCTGCGCGTGATCGCTCCGGGATGACCCCGGCGGCGACGACCCCAGCGATGGGGCGCGAGCTTCGCGACGACGAGCTGACCGCGTTCGAGATCCAGGGCGTCGCGTGTGACTCGCGTCGTGTTCGGCCCGGCGACCTGTTCGTCGCCATTCCGGGCCACATGCACGATGGGTCGGCGTTCGCACCCGAGGCGGTGCAGCGCGGCGCGGTCGCGATCCTGGCACTCGATCCCCGTGTGCGCACGAAACCGGCGACGGCCCCTGACGAAACCGCGAGTTCGACTCGCTCGCCGCTACCGGTCCGTAAAGAGGCGGTCCGTAAAGAGGCGGTCCGTAAAGAGGCCGCCATCAAAGAGGCTGCTCTCGGCGTTCCCGTCGGCTACGTCCCGGATCCGCGCGCCGCGCTCGCGCGCCTCGCGCACCACATCGAAGGGCGTCCGGCCGAACGCATGCCGATCGTCGGCGTCACCGGCACCAACGGCAAGACGACGACCTCCAAGATGGCGCAGGCCGTTCTTCGCGCGGCCGGTCGCAGCCCGGCGTACGTCGGCACGGTCGGCTACGAAGCCGCGGGCCGCGCCTACCCGGCCGTCACGACGACGCCCGAGTCGATCGATCTCGCGCGCTTGTTCGCCGAGGCCGAGCGCGGCGGCGACGACTCCGTCGTGATGGAGGTCTCTTCGCACGCCCTCGACCAGGGACGCGTCGCCGAGATCCCGTTCGCGGCTGCCGTCTTCACGAACCTCGAGCGCGATCACCAGGACTACCACGGCTCGATGGAGGCCTACTTCGCGGCCAAGCGCAAGCTCTTCGACCGGCTCGCACCCGGCGGCATCGCGGCGATTCACGTCGGCGATTCGGCCGGTGCGCGACTCGCCGCCGAACTGGACGGTTCGCGCTTCCGCGTCGTGCCGTTCGCGGCGCCGCCGACCGACACGGCGCGCGTGGCGCCGGTCGTGACCGCGTCGCGGGTCGACGTGTCGCTCGACGCGACGCGCTTCCGACTGCACACGCCCGACGGCCACGCGGACGTCGCGTGCCCGCTGCCCGGCATGTTCAACGTCGCCAACGCGCTCGCGGCCGCGGCGGTCGGCGTGGGGTTCGGAATCGACCCGGAGACGATCGCCCGGGCGTTGACGACGATGGAGCCGGTGCCCGGACGCATGGAGCGCATCGGCGGTGAGGGCGGCCCGACCGTGATCGTCGACTACGCGCACTCCCACAGCGCGCTCGACACCGCGCTGCGCACGCTCGCCCCGCTTCGCCGGCCGGGCGGTCGACTGCACGTCGTGTTCGGATGCGGTGGCGGCAAGGACCCCGGGCGCCGGGCGCGGATGGGTCGGGTCGCTGCCGGGATCGCCGACGCGATCACCGTCACGAGCGACAACCCGCGGCGCGAGGAGCCGCGGCGGATCATCGAAGACATCCTGACCGGCGTCGGTTCGCACGGTGACGTGCGCGTCGAGCCGAACCGCCGCGCGGCGATTCGTGCGGCGATCGTCGGGGCGACGCCCCAGGACACGGTCGTGATCGCCGGCAAGGGGCACGAGCCGTTCCAGGAGCTCAAGGACACGCGGATTCCGTTCGACGACCGGCACGAGGCGCGACTGGCGCTCGCTCGCCGCGACGCCGAACTCGCTTCGTCGGCGCACGACCCGACGATGATCGGAGCGTGACCGCGGTGGGAGGGACTGCGAGATCGATGACGACGGGTGCGCGCACCGATTCTCGACCGACGTTCAGTTGGTCGGACTTGGCGACGGCGCTCGACGTCCGCGTCGCGACGCAGCCGGCGACCCGGTCGATCCGCGGCGTCTCGACCGACACCCGCACGCTCGGCGACGCGGCGTTGTTCGTCGCACTTCGCGGCCCGAACTTCGACGGGCACGATTTCGTCCCGGACGCGCTGGCCCGCGGTGCGTCGGCCGCGATCGTCGCGCGCGACGTCGCCTGGCCGCCGACCGTGGACCGCGATCGCCTCGTCGCGGTCGATGATCCCCTGGCCGCACTCGGGCGACTCGGTGCGTTCCGCCGGGCGATGTGGGGCGGCCCGCTGTGCGCAGTGACCGGCTCGTGCGGCAAGACGACGACCAAGGAACTGACGGCGCATCTGCTGCGCTCGGTGACCGCGCCGGACAACGTGCTGGCGTCGCCGGGCACCGAGAACAACTTCATCGGCGTACCCCGCGTGCTCTGCCGCCTGTCGAGCGACACGCGGTTCGCGGTCGTCGAACTCGGCTGCAACCGGCCCGACGAAATCGGCCCGCTCTCGGCGATCGCGGGTCCCGACGTCGCGGTACTGACCGGGATCGGTGCGGCGCACCTCGAGGGGCTCGGCTCGCTCGACGGCGTGCTCGCCGAGAAGACCGCGATCACGCGCGGGCTCCGGCCCGGCGGCACGGTCGTGATCAACGGCGACGATGCGCGCCTCGTGCGTTGGGCGCGCGCGCACGACGACGACTACCGGATCGTCCGCGTCGGCCTCGGTGCGGACAACGACCTGCGCGCGAGCGCCGTCACCGAACGACCCGACGGGACCCGCTTCGAGGTCCAGGGTGTCGCGGTCGATTCGCCGCTGCTGGGGCGGCACAACGTGACCAACGCGCTGCTCGCGCTCGCCGCGTGCCGTGCGCTCGGCGTGTCGCTCGGCACGCGCGAGTTCGCCGCGCGGATGCGGCACGCGCCGTCCGCACCGGGCCGGATGCGCGCGTCGCGCGCGGGCGGCGTACTCGTCGTCGACGACTCCTACAATGCGAATCCCACCGCGATGCGCGCGGCCCTGACGTGGCTGGCCGAACAACCGGTCACGGGGCGGCGGATCGCGATTCTGGGTGACATGCGAGAATTGGGCGAAGGGGCTGCGGCCTTGCACCGCGAGATCGGGAAGGCGGCATCCGACTGCGGGATTGACGTTCTCTGGGCCGTTGGTCCCTTCGCCTGTTTTTTCCGCGACGGTTTCCTCGATGCCGGGGGTGACGGCACCGGGTGTCGCACGTTCGAGCACGCCGACGAAGCGGCCGCCGCGCTCGTCACCGCGGTCGCGCCGGGCGACGCCGTGCTCGTCAAAGCGTCGCGCGCCGTCGGTCTCGACGCGGTCAGCGCGCGCTTCCACGAGCACGCCGCGGAGGTGGGCGCGTGATCGCCGCGACGATCGAATCGCTCGCGACGACCGCACTGGTCGCGTTCGTCGCGGTCGTGGCGCTCGGCCTGCCCACGATCGCGCTCCTGCGCCGAATCGGCGCCGGCGAACGCAGCGAGAAGAAGGACACCGAACTGCTCGCGACCCGGCACGGGACGAAGCGTGGCACGCCGACGATGGGGGGCCTCGTCGTCCTCGCCGGCGTCGCGATCGCGCTGGGCGCGTCGTATCTGTGGCTCGGCGCGGGGCGCCCCGACCTGTCGTTCTGGATCGCGTCGGCGTTGATCGTCGCGTTCGGCGCGATCGGGTTCGTCGACGACATGATCAAGATCCGCGATCCGATCCGCAAGGGACTGCGATCGCGGACGAAGCTCGTCGCGCTCACGGTGGTCGCCGTCACGGCGGCGGCGCTGCTCTACGCCGAGCGTTGCGCCGACGGCGTCTCGCCGGCACTGCAGATTCCGTTCGTCGGCGCGCACCTCCCGATCGGCGCCGCGTTCATCCCGTTCGCGGCACTCGTGATCGTCGGCACCGCCAACGCGGTCAACCTGACCGACGGTCTCGACGGCCTGGCGCCGGGGCTCGCGGTCATCGCGTTCGCCGCGTTCGCCGCGCTCGCGGTCATCGCCGGCGAGCCGACCCTCGCGGCCGATTCCGGCGTCCTCGCGGTCGAGGCCGGTCCCGGTGCGGCGCGGCTCGCCGCGGCGCTCTTCGGCGGCGGCGTCGGTTTCCTGTTGTACAACCGCCACCCGGCGCGCGTCTTCCTCGGCGACACCGGATCGCTCGCACTCGGCGGCGCCCTCGGCGTGCTCGCCGTGGTCGTGCGCCAGGAGGTGTTGCTCGTCGTCGTCGGCGGTGTGTTCGTCGTCGAGGCGTTGAGCGTCATCCTGCAGGTGTGGTCGTGGAAGCGACGGCGTCGGCGCATCTTCAAGTGCGCGCCGCTGCACCACCACTTCGAGTATTGCGACTGGCCCGAGCGACGGATCACGCGGAGCTTCTGGCTCGCCGGCGCCGCACTCTCGGCGGTGGCGTTGCTCGCGACGGTGAGGTTCTGACCGATGGCGTTCCCGACGCTCCGCCTGCCCACCCGCACGACGCCGACGGCGACGCAACTCGCCGACCGGGTCTTCGTGATCGGGATGGCGCTGTGCATGATCGGTCTGTTGATGGTGATGAGCGCCAGCGCGTTCCTGCAGACCGCCGGCGAGGGCGTCGCCGAAGGCAACCCGTATCGGCTCGCGGCCCGACAGGGCCTCTGCCTGTTGATCGCGATCGCCGCCTACATCGGCGTGCGCCGGATGCGACTCGCCGCGATCGACCGGTTCGCCCGTCCGGCGCTCGTCGGCGTCGGCGTGCTCCTCGTGCTCGTGCTCGTGCCCGGCATCGGATCGGTCGAGGGCAACGCGTCCCGCTGGCTCCGCCTCGGTCCGCTGTCGTTTCAGCCGTCCGAAGTGGCGAAGCTCGCGCTGATCGTCTTCCTCGCGCACTGGCTCGCGCGCGAGCGCGACGTGCTGCGCTCGTTCAAGGAAGGCGTGCTGCCGACCGTCGGGATCATCGCGCTCGTCTGCGGTCTGATCGCGCTCGAACCCGACCTCGGGACGTCGGTGCTGCTCGCGTCGGTGTCGTTCGCGATGCTGATCGTCGCCGGCATGCACGTGCGCCATCTGCTGCCGTTCGCGATCGTCGGGCTGCCGGCGTTCATCGCCGTGATGGCGCTTCGATTCGAGCACATCGTGCCGCGCTTCCGGGCGTTCCTCGATCCGATGGCGCACTATCAGACCAAGCAGAGTCTGCTCGCGCTCGGCTCGGGTGGGGTATTCGGGCTCGGACTCGGACAGGGCCGGCAGAAACTCGCGTATCTTCCGCAGGTGCACGGCGACTTTTTGTTCGCGAGCATCGGCGAGGAACTCGGATTGATCGGCACCTTCGCGGTGCTCGGTTTGTTCGGCTTGCTGATCTGGACCGCGGTTCGGATGCTGATGAAGGTGCGCGATCCGTTCGCGTTCTTCGTCGGGACCGGCGTGACGACACTGATCGGATTGCAAGCGGCGATCAACATCGCCGTCGTGACCGCGAGCGCGCCCCCGAAGGGGATCGCGCTACCCTTCATCAGCCAGGGCGGCACGTCGCTGATCGTGATGGTCACCGGGCTCGCGTTGCTGGTCAACGCCGGGCAGCGGGCCGACGAAGCGCGGGCGCGGGCGGCAGGGACAGCGACACGCGCGCGACCGGCGCACCCGCACGGGCGCGCCGCGATCGAGCGGGTGGCACATGGAACATCATAATGGCAACGTGTGCGGACGCAGGGCGGCGGGCGGCCGGCCGGCGACGCACGGAGGCACCGACCGGGGAGGTACGGTACGAATGACGACGACCGAGAAGACCGGCGTATTGGCGATGACCGTGATCGTGATCATCATCCTCGCGGTGGTGATGACGTCGGGGCGCGCCGAGAGCCCGCTGACACCGCACGGGGCGAACGCGAAGATCCGAGAAGCGCTCGGGGACCGCGATGCGCCGAGCGCCGAGCCGGCGCAACGCTCGCTGACCGTGACGAAGGACGACCTGAACAAGCGGTTCGGTCCGGCCTCGTCGACGAAGACGGCGCCGGCCCCGAGGCCCAAGCCGCAACCGACCCCGAAGCCCACGCCGAAGCCGGCCGTCGATCCGACGCCGACCGTGCGGGACTACACGATCCAGCCGAACGACATCCTCGGCGAGATCGCGATGCGCGAGTTGGGCACATCCCGGCGCTGGCGCGAGATCCTCGAACTCAACCCGAAGCTCGATCCGAAGCGGCTGCGGCCGGGTACCGTGATCAAGTTGCCGGCGATGCGTCGCCTGAAGCCGTGAAAGCCGCGACCGTCGCCAACGCACCGCGCGTCGTCTTCGCCGGGGGTGGCACCGGAGGCCACTTGACGCCCGGCGTGCAAGTCGCGCGCGCGCTCGCCGAACGTGCCGGAGACGACGGGCGCTTCCTCTTCCTGCGCGGCAAGCGCCGGGTGGAAGCGCTCGTGTTGTCCGATGCGCCCGGCGAGACGCGTCCGTTGCCGGGGTTGCGGGCGCCGGTCGGAATCGGCGGTCGGCTCGCGTTCGTCGCGAAGCTGCCGGCGATGTTCGCACGGTCGATCTGGATCCTGCAGCGCTTCAAGGCCGACACGGTGATCGGTCTCGGCGGCTACGGCGCGGTGCCGGCGGTCCTCGCCGGTCGCGCGCTCGGGTGCCGCGTCGTGCTGCTCGAACAGAACGTGAAGCCGGGTCTGGCGAACCGGCTGCTCGGTCCGCTCGCGCACCACGTGTGCTGCGCCCACGAGGCGACCGCGGCGGCGTTCCGCGCGGGGGTCCGCACCGGAAACCCGGTGCGCGCGATCGAGCGGACCGACGCAGGACGTGAGGCGGCTTGTCGGCGCTTCGGCTTCGACCCGGACCGCATCACGCTGCTCGTGGTCGGCGGGAGTCAGGGCGCGCAGGGACTGAACACCCTCGTGTGCGACAACCTCGGGGCGCTGACGCCGCTGGCCGATCGGTTGCAGGTGCTGCACATCGCCGGCGAGCGCGACCGCGAGCGCGTCGCCGAGGGCTATCGACGGTTCGGCCTGTGTGCCCGCGTCGAGGCGTTCGTCACCGACATGGAACTCGCCTATCGGGTCGCGGACGCGGCGCTGTGCCGCGCCGGGGGGACGACGATCGCGGAACTCGCGGTCGCGGGTCTGCCCGCGGTGCTCGTGCCGTATCCGCACCATCGCGATCGCCATCAATACGAGAACGCGCGCGCGTTCGCCGACGCCGGTGCCGGCTTCGTCCTCGACGAGTGCGACGCCGACGCGGTGCGGTTCCGCGCGACGATCGGGCGGCTGCTCGAGGATCCGTCGCTGCGGACGCAGGCGTCGGTCCGGGCGCGCGCGATCGGTTGCCCGTCGGCGGCGGCCGACGTCGCGTCGGTGGTGCTGGGTCAGCGCCGCTTCGACGAGGGCGTTGCGGTCACCGCGGACGATTCGGGGAGGACGATCGATGCAGCGACGTAGCGAGACCGACGCCGTGCTGGTCGAGCCGCGGCCCGGTGCGATGGGGGTGCACTTCATCGGCATTGCCGGATGCGGCATGAAGGGCCTGGCCGGGTACTTCCTCCAGCAGGGGCACCGCGTCTCGGGGTCGGATCTCGACCTCAAGGACGACGTGCGCGCGCTGACGCGCCGCGGTGCGCGACTCTACGACTCCCACGATGCGACGTATCTGCCCGACGACGTCGACGTCGTGATCACGTCACGCGCGATTCCGCCGACGAATCCGGAGCTCGCTCGTGCGCACGAGCGCGGCGTGCTCGTCGAGACCTACTCGCAGGGCCTGGCGCGTGTGCTGCGCGGGCACGCGGGCACGAAGATCGCGGTCGCCGGTACGCACGGCAAGACGACGACGAGTGCATGGCTCGCACTGATGCTGAAGCTCGCGGGGCGCGACCCGTCGTTCGTGATCGGCGGCGACGGCGAGAACTTCGGCGGCAACCTCGGCGTCGGCGCCGGCCCCGAGTTCGTCGTCGAAGCGTGCGAGTTCGGCGGGAGCTTCCTCGACCTGCGCCCCGACGTCGCGGTGATCCTGAACATCGAGGACGATCACCAGGAGTGCTACGGCGGTGCGCGCGGCGTCATGGACGCCTTCGGTCGCTTCGCGCGCGGTGTCGGAGCGGGCGGCAAGCTCATCGTCGACCGGCGACTGTTGCCGGCGTTGCGCGAGTGGGGCGTCACGGCCCAGGTGATCCCGGTCGGACCCACGCCGAGCCCCGACGTCCACGAGAACGGTTACTTCGGCAAGGGCTACTGGATCGAGGCGTGCGACGACGGCACCGAGCGACTGCTGCGCGACGGCGATCCCGTCGTCGACGTGACGAGCGCGTTGCCGGGCGAATACAATCGCATCAACCTCTCGTTCGCGGCGGCGGTCGCGCGCGAGGTCGGCGTCGAGGCGAGCGCGGTCGCCGAGGCGGCGTCGGCGTTCCGCGGTGTGAAGCGCCGCTTCGAGCGGCGCGGCACGTTCCGCGGCGTCACGGTCGTCGACGACTACGCGCACCACCCGACCGAGGTGCGGGCCGTCGTGGACACCGCGCGGCGCGTGTTCGAGGGCCAGCGCCTGACGGTCGTGTTCGAGCCGCACCAGCACCGTCGACTCGAGACCTACCTCGCGGCGTTCGCCGACGAATTGGCCGTGGCCGATCGCGTGATCGTGTGCGACGTCTTCGCGGCGCGCGAGCGCCCCGAGGAGTGGGCGCACGTGCGACCGGAGCAACTCGTCGACGCGGTGCGATCCAAGGGCGTCGATGCGCGGTTCGTCCCGCTGACGACGGTCGCCGACGCGCTGCAGTTCGACGACGGGGTGACCGGGAGCGAGGTCGTGATGACGTTGGGCGCGGGACGCGTCGGAGAGGTGGCCGATGGCCTCGTGCGTCGACTGCAGTGACGTGCTCGTGCACGACGAGCCGCTCGGCCCGCTGACGACACTCGGCATCGGCGGTCCTGCGCGGCTGTTCTACGCACCCAGCACCGTCGACGAACTCGCCGCCGTCCTCGCCGAACTCGACGCGCGCGGCGAGCGCGTGCGCTTCCTCGGCAACGGGTCAAACCTGCTCGTCGACGACGAGGGGGTCGACGGCGCCGTCGTGTCCTTCCGTCGGCTTCGGTTCGTCCGACCCGACCGCGACCGCGCGGGCGTCTTCGACGTCGGGGCGGGCGCGCTGGTGCCGGGGTTGATCACCCGGACTGCGCGGTCGGGTTTCGCGGGCATGGAGCGGTTGGTCGGAATCCCCGGCAGCATCGGAGGATCGCTGTTCCAAAACGCCGGTGGCAAAGACGGCTCGATGGCCGACATCGTCGAGGGCGCAACGCTCGTTACCCGCAGTGGTCGCACCGTGTTCCGTCGGCAAGACGAGCTAGGACTCGGGTATCGGAAATCGGCGCTCGGCGGTGCCGCGGTCGCATCGGTACGACTGCGACTGACGCCCGACGATCCGCGCGCGGTCGTCGAACGCGCGCGCGCGCTCATGGTCTATCGCAAACGTACGCAGCCCTTGCAGGATCGGAGTCCGGGTTGTATCTTCGTGAATCCTCACGGCGAGCGAAGTGCCAGTTGGTTACTGGAACGAGCCGGTGTGAAAGGATTGAGGCACGGGCGGGCCTCGTTTTCCGAGAAGCACTCCAACTTCATCATCAATGAAGGCGGAGCGACCGCGCACGACGTGCGCGTGCTGATTCGGGAAGCCCGCGATCGCGTCTTCGACCGTTTCCACCAGCACCTTCGCCTCGAGATCACCGAGTGGACTGCGGGCCGGCCGATCGGCTGACCCGCACCCCGGCGATCGATCGCCGCGATCGGACGATTCGGAGATGACCCCGGAGTGCGGGCCGCGAGGCACGCGCCTTCGGAGCCTCGAGTGGGGCGGACGGGCGGTCCATTGGATCGCGCGGATGCCCTCGCCGGTCGGAAGGGCCGACCGGGCCGACCTGAAGGCCAGGAGACGCCATCTCGCACGTGGGTGCGCGGGTTCTCGCGCGCACGGGCGGGCGGTCTTCAGGGAGGAAGTCTTCGTTATGGGCGCGAAGAGAGAGTTGGATCCAAGATGGAAATGTCCGTCGAAAAGTTCGTGTCGCGTCGGATGCACCCGGTGCGCGTGACCGTCGGCCTCCTCAACCGTGAACTCGACGGCGCCAAGGGCGACGAGGTGTCGATGGATCGCGAGATGCTCGAGAGCGTGATCAACACGCTCGAGATCTTCATCGGCGACTACGACGTCAACTTCAAAAAGGCCGCTGGAGGACGCGAGAAGAAGTTCGTCGAGTCCGGCAACAAGGGTCCGGTCAAGGTCTGACGACGCCGTGGTCGCGCGGGCCGGGTCGAGCGACTTCGACCCGACCGCGTGACTCCGTCGCGCACACCTCGACACGCCCGTTGCCGGCGATGTGGGCCGGGGAAGGCCCAGGAAGGCGCCCGAAGGGTGCCCGGAAAGACGAGGTGTGCCCATGACTGCTGAACGTCGCTCCGACGCCGCTGCTCACGGCTCGGTCGCCCCGGTGCTTCGGGTGATCGTCGTCGCGCTGGCGCTCGGTCTCGTCGGCTTCGGTGCCGCGCGTGGCGCCTCTACGCTACGCGACTGGATCCTCGACCATCCGCACTACCGCTTCGCCGCGGACGACGTCGTGCTCGTCGATCCGCCCGCGTGGAGCGACGGCGCGATCGCCGCGTCCGTGCGAAGTGCGTTGCGCCCACTCGACGGCGCGTCTTTCGTTCACCCGGCGTTTGCGGCCGCGTTGCGTGCGCGACTCGCGCGCGTGCCGTGGGTGCGCGACGTCGATCACGTCGACTATCGCGATGGCCGGGTCGCGCTGACGCTTTCGCTCCGTGCACCGGTCGCCCGCATCGACGGGCCCGCCGGCGACGTCCCGCGTTTCGTCGATCGCGACGGGGTCGTGTTGCCCGACGCCGGGCGCGCCCTCGTCGTCCCGATGATCCGGTCCGAACGCGCACTCGATCCGCACCAGTTGCGCGTCGTCGCCCGGGACGTGACCGCGCTGTCGCGGTCGCTCCGCCGGCGTGCGCCGAACGACGCGCGCGCGGCGATGCTGTGGTCCACGTGGGCGGCGGTCGACGTGCGCGTTCAGCCGCGCGACGACGGTGGCTGCAACACGCTCCTGTCGCTGTCGTTTCGGCGTGCCGACGACGGCGGGGTGTGCATGATCGACTGGGGGCGTGGCGAGTTGGAGCGCCGACCCGGTGACCTCGCGTTCGATGCCAAGTTGGCGAATCTCGAGCGCATCCTCTACCACAACCCCGGGTGGCGGGACGTGGAGCGCGGCGTCGCCGCCTACTTGCGTCCCGCGATCGTGCGCGTGACGAGCGCCGACGCGATGGTCGCGCAACGCGATCCGTCGGCGCGCTGAGCGAGCGGCGCGGGCGTTGAACGAGCGGGCCGCGTTCTGCAGGCGTTGGGCGGTCGCGGTCTTTCTCGCGTTGGGGGTCCCGGTCGCGCTCGATGCGTACACCGACGCCCCCGGTGTGGGTGGACGGATCTTCGTCGCCGGGATGCTCGTGTTCCACGTGCTCGTCGTATCGTCGGCACCGCGTGCCGGCGTTCGGCGCATCGTGGTCGAGGCCATCGGTTTCGCGATCGCCGCGGTGCCGGCGATCGAGGTCGTGCGCGGCATGGTCGGGGCCGAGCCGAGTCGACTGGCGGTCGTCGCCGGGTTGCTCGCCGGAGCGCACGTCGTGGGGCGCGCGATCGGCGCCGTCCCTCGCCGGGGTCGACTCGCGTCGCAGGCGCTCGTCGCGGCGGTGGTCGCGTGGCCGCTCGTCGGGTACGTCGGGCGGGAAGCGTTCCAAAGCGACTGGGGGCGGGGGCCGATCCTGCCGCTTCTCGCAACGTTCGAGAGCGACCCTGGGGCGACACCCGAACCGGTCTCGCTCGGCGAGGCCGCGGCGGACGCGTCCCCGCGCGTCTTGCGCGACGGCGTCGTCCGCCCGGGTGCGCTGATTGCGGTCGCGAGCGATCGTCGATGGCGCGCGACCTGGCCGGGCGGATCCGTGCTCGCCAGTGGGGGGGCCGCGTTTCCGTGGCCGTCGCGCGGTCGGGTCTCGTTCGACGGCCCCGGTGCGCCGTCGGCGGCCGCGCTCCGGCCGGTCGCGCGTGACGTCGCGTTGCTCGGCGTGCCGGCCGGCGTGACGCTCGACGCTGCGGCGCGCGCGCGCGTGGAGGCGCGGGTCGCCCGTTCGGTCCGTTGGATCGCGCTCGACGAAGAGGACGTCGCGTCGCCGGCCGCGCTGTCGGGACTCGATGCGATCGTCGTCGATCGCCCGTCGACGGTCGCGCGCTCTGCCGGCGTCGCCGCATGGGTCGGCCTCGGCGGTCGCGCGTTCTCGCTCGTGCCGCCCGACGACGGGGCGGCGCGTGGTTTCGGTCGCATCGACGCGGTCGATTCGTCGACGATTGCCGCGCGCGCGACGATTCGACCCGCGGCGCCTCCGGCACCGACGCGGGGGGACGGGCCGCCCCGCGCGTGGCTGCTCGTCGCCGCGGCACTCGTCGCGTTCGCCGTCTCCGTCGCGCCGATGTGGGGCGGCATCGCGGCACTCGTCGTCGCCGGCGTGCTCGCGTTCACCGCGGTCGGCGACGCGTGGTGGACCGTGCGCGCCGCTCGGGTGCACTGGTGCCAGGCGCCCGGTTCATCGGACGCGCTCGGCCACCGTGTCGACGCGGTGCGTCCGCGCGGGACCCGGCTGGCGCGGGTCACGCTCGCGCCCGGCAGCGCCCTGACGACGTTGCCCGCGCAGCCCCGTGTCGATGCGACGACGGAGCGCGTCGAGGTCACATGGCGTGGGGTCGGGCGCGTGGGATCGCTCGTCACGACCACGCTCGGTGGCGGGATCGAGGTGACGGGTGGGGCGCCGCCGTCGATCCGCGTCGGCTGGCGCGACGGCGTCGTGCTCGACCCGGCCTACCACGTGTCGCCCGGCGGCATCGTTCGGTTGCCCCCGCTCCACGGCGGCGGCTCCTGGCCGATTCGGGGCGAACGGGTGCACGCGGCCGCGATTCCCGAGCCGATCGCCGAGTGGATCCGACGCGCGCCGCCCCCGCCGGCCGCCGGGGCGATCGTCGGAATCCTCCGCGGCGCGGGCACCGACGGACCCTACGCGGCGCCGCTGACGGGTCGGTAGGGAGGGGGCGCGGGCGCAACGGATTCCCGCGTCGACCGTTGCGGAGGCAGGGCTCGGATACGCCCGAAGCGGCACAAGTTCATTGCCGAGCGCGCGAGAACGGGGCACGCTTCAGGCTGAGGCTTGCTTCTGACGGGCAACCGCCCGGGCCTCCCACGCGGATTCGCCTCGCAGATTCGCCACGCAGATTCAACTGTCTCAGGGGTCGCCACCGATGCACACGTACAACCCGCTCGCCTGGATCCTCGCGATCGCGCTCGTCGCGACGGCCACGGTCCACGCGCAATCGCATCCCGAGCGCATGATCGTCGGCGGCGGCTTCCCGGCCGCGTCGAACGATCCCGCGCACGTTCCGGGCATCTACCTCGTTCGCCCGACGTTCGGATCGTTGGTCACGTTCAACGACTACTCGGTCACGTCGGTCTACTACATGCGCGGGATCAGCAACGACTTCGACAACCAGTCGCTGGTCTTCGGCACCGGCTACAACGCGTCCACGACGTCGATGATGATCCAGAGCGGCCTCTATCGATACAGCCCGCTCACCGGGTCCTATCGCACGTTGATCTACGATCCGGTGAACCTGTCGCGTGTCAACGGCAGCTCGGCGACGCAGACCGGCCGCTGGCACATCGTCGCGACGAACCAGACGCAGTCGACGAGCGGGATCTACGAAGTCGATCCGCAAGGCTTCTACTCGACGATCCGGACGATCTCCGGCAACGTCTTCAATCTCGCGATCGCACGCGACGTCGACTCCGGCAACACGATCGTGCCGCAGCGATCCTCCGGCGTGATCCAGGTGACGCACAACGGCACGACCAGCTCGTTCATCAGCGGCATCGTGCCGGTCGGACGCGATCTCGACCAACGGATCGCCGACGGCGGGTTCTACTTCACGCAGAACCAGGGGCTCTATCGCTTTGGTCGCAACAGCCCGCTGCAGCAGGTGGCGACGTTGCCGAGAGCCGCGACCGGCATCTCGTTCGACAATCAGTCGAGGCAGAACGCGCCCCTCTATGTCTACTCGGTCAACGGCAGCCCGCTCGGCGCGGACGTGTTCGAGCTCGACCCGGGCAACGGGTTCACGGTGACGAAGACGACCCCGGTCACGCCGGTCGGGCCCGGCGCGAAGGTGCCGTGGGGGGGTGGGCAGGCGCTGCACTACCAGACGCGCTACATCCAGACGGCGCTCGTCGGGCCGCGTCAGTATCAGCTCTTGCTGAGCTTCCCGACGTTCGCGAACAAGTCCTACGCGGTCGCGATGACCGTCTCCGGGATTCGGCCCGGCTTCAAGGTCCCCGGGCAGCGTCAGGTCTGGCTGAACCCCGACGCCCTGACCACCTTGTCCCTGTCGGGCGGGCTGGCGCCGGCGTTCAACCCGGGGCCGCTCGTCCTGTCGGCGACCGGACGGGCGTTCGGGTCGATCAATCTGCGGCCGGTGGCGGCGGTTCCGGTCGTCATCCATCTGGTCGCGGTGGTCATCGATCCGGCCGCTCCGGGGGGGCTCGCGTTCATCACCGAGCCATACCCCCTCCGGCTCGATTGACCGGTGCGCCCGAACCGCCGTCCCGAGGCGGGGTTGCGGGGATTTGCCGAGGAATCGGGTCGGCGTTGACTCGCCCGCGGGGCGGGGCTACCATTCCGGGCCCGTTTCACCGACGGGCTCCGTTCGCCCCGCGGCGGCCCGTCGATGGCCAGCGCCGGCGACCCGAACAATGACGAGCCTGCGCAGGACTGGTGCGGACTCCGTGAATACACTCCGTGGATACGAGGTATCGATGAAGACCACGATGGCCAAGCCCGCCGACGTCGAACGGCGCTGGTTCCAGGTCGACGCCGAGGGCAAGGTGCTCGGCCGCATGGCGGTCGAGATCGCCCGCACGCTGATGGGCAAGCACAAGCCGACCTACACCCCGCACATCGACACCGGCGATTTCGTCGTCGTCGTCAATGCCGAGAAGGTCGAGGTCACCGGCCGCAAGGCCGACAACAAGCGCTACTACCACTACACCGGCTATCCGGGCGGTCTCGTCGAGACGCCGTATCGTCGGATGCAGGAGCGCAAGCCCGAGGAAATCGTGCGACTGGCGGTGCGCCGGATGCTGCCGAAGACCAAGCTCGGGCGGCACATGCTCGCAAAGCTGAAAGTGTATGCGGGCACCGACCATCCGCACACCGCGCAGCAGCCCGAGGCGCTCGCGATGCCCGGTGCGAGTGCGGACTACGACGAACGAAAGGGACGGTAACCGGTGGCGCAGCAGAACTTCGTCTGGGGGACCGGTCGGCGCAAGTCGTCGGTTGCGCGTGTGCGCATCCGCCCCGGCACGGGCGAGATCCTCGTGAACTCCAAGCCCTACAAGGTCTTCTTCCCGGACGTCGGCCACCAGGCCGAGGTCGAGGCGCCGATGAACGCGACCGAGACGCGCAGCGCCTACGACGTGTTCATCAACGTCCGTGGCGGCGGCATCACCGGTCAATCCGGTGCGTGCGCCCTCGGCATCGCGCGTGCGTTGCACACCGATCGCCCCGACCTGGACGAGCGCCTGCGTGACGGTCAGTTCCTGACCCGCGACGGCCGGATGAAAGAGCGCAAGAAGTACGGACAGCGCGGCGCCCGTCGCGGCTTCCAGTTCTCCAAGCGCTGATCCCACCCGCCTCGCTTCGCAACCGACGCCCGCCCCCGCGCGGGCGTCTTGCATTTCGAACGCGGTTGCTCGCTCACCCAAATCTGACGCGAAACGGGACAGATCCGCCACAGCGAGGGGTCGCTCGAGCGAATCTGACGCGAAGTGGGACAGATAGGCCGCAGCGAGCTTCCGCCCGCAATGCCCGCCACATCCCCGAACAGCTCCGAGCCCGAGTGCCGAGGCTCGACACCAACGCCAGCTCACCCGCCCGAATGCCACGCCCACAGCCGCTCCGCGCGGCTCGACACCAACGCCAGCTCACCCGCCCGAAAGCCACGCCCGCAGCCGTTCCGCACGGCCCGCACTCCAACGCCAGTCCCCCGCTCCCAAGCTACACCCTCAGCCGTTTCATGCAGGCCGACGTCCAACGCCAGTCCACCGTTCCCGAGTCACGCCCTCAGCCGCTTCATGCGGGCCGGCATCCAACGCCAGTACTACGCTTCGAAGTGGCCGAGGTGGGGGTTGGAGGGGGAGCGCAGCGGTGCGTCTCGCGGGTGCTGGCAAGGCGCGGCGGCGCGCCTCGCATCAGCGATACGCAAGTCGCCGTCGCAACGCAGTCCAGCGCCCGCGAGACGTATCGCTCCGCCCCCCTCCAACCCCCACCTCGGCCACAAAAAAAGCCCCCGCGGGGTGGCAGGGGCTTCTCGCGACGTCGCCAGATGTTTCCTAGGGCAGATTCTTAGGGTTTGCTTCTGTTTCGTACACAAACACGACGATTCTGGCGCCGCCGACGTTTTCTTCGATCAGCGGGGGCGACACCCGAGGGCGTCAGCCCGTCACGGGGGGAGGAGAATACAACTACCGTGCCGAACCTGACTGGAAAACTCGACGGGCTCCGATCCGGCACCGTCCTGGCGATGCGGGCTCGTTTCTCGGATCGGCGCATTGCCGGAGTCGCCTGTCCGGGGTGGAAACGCAGTTTCCAAGCGCCGTGTATCGGTCGTGTAACGTCGTCGCAAGTGGCTTCGTAGAAGCGTGTTGTGTTGTATCTATGTGGCCGAAAGGTGCTTTACATCCCGGGTTGTCCGGACGCCGGGGCCGGGTTGTTCGGCTCGACCCTCGCCGACGGCCGATCGGCGATGTAGATAGAAGGGCACGAGGACTCGAACGCGCAATCTGAGCCGGAAAGGAACGGGCATGGCCGGGCACTCCCACTGGGCCGGGATCAAGCACAAGAAGGCGGCGGTCGACGCCAAGCGGGGGAAGCTCTTCAGCAAGCTCGCGAAGAACATCATCTCCGCGGCGCGCGCCGGCGGCGGCGATCCCGGAATGAACCTCCACCTGAAGTACGCGATCGACGCCGCCAAGGCGGCGAACATGCCCAAGGACAACATCGAGCGTGCGATCAAGCGGGGGACCGGCGAGGGCGGCGGCAACCAGATCGAGGAACTCGTCTACGAAGGCTACGGGCCCGGCGGCGTCGCGATCCTCGTCGAGACGATCACCGACAACCGCAACCGCACGGCGACCGAGGTCAAGACGATCTTCAACAAGCGCGGCGGCAACATGGGCGCGTCGGGCAGCGTCGCGTGGAAGTTCGAGCAGAAGTCGGTCTTCCATGTGCCCGCATCGGCGACGAGCGAGGAACAGCTGATGGAGGCCGTCCTCGATGCCGGCGGCGAGGACATCGCCGAACTCGACGACGTGTTCGAGGTCACCGGTGAGCCGGCCGCGTTCAGCGCGATCCGCGACGCGCTCGAAGGCGCGAACCTCCAGATCGACAAGGCCGAGTTGACCCGCGTGCCGAACGCGACGCTCGACGTCACGGACGTCGACACGGCGCGAAAAGTGTTGGCACTCCTCGAGGCGCTCGAGGACCATGACGACGTCAAGAACGCGTTCGCCGACTTCGACATCCCGGACGAGGTGATGGCGCAACTCGACGAGTAGCGAAGGAGCGGACGATGCCGAGCAGCGGCGTCTCGGTGGGATCGACAGTTCGCGCCGATCGGCGCGTGCCGATCGGTCGCCATGCGCGCCGGAGCCGCCTCGACCTGCCGTTCGCCTGCTACCTGTTCGCTGGCGTCTACTGGGTCTCGTTCTGCTTGACGGCGAACTTCGCCGTGCGCGGCCCGCTGCCCGAGCCACGGCTCGACACGGCCGCGACGCTCGTCCTGGCGCTCGGGTGCGCGGCGTGCCTCGCGCTGGTCAGCGGTCGGGCGCGTCTCGTCGCTCATCGACGGGCGATCGTCGGCATCGCGGTCGTGGCAATCGCCTGTCACGCCTTCGCGCAGAGCCTCGGTGAGGAGCAACCGATCCTCCGCGGCGCCTACCCGACGTGGGGTGTCGTCGTGTTCTGGATCGCGTCGCTCGTGTTCGTCGCGTCGCTCGTCTCGGCACTGGGTGCATCGCTGGTTTCGCCGCGCGAGCCGGCGCTGATCCTGCTCGCGGTCTGGACGGCCGCGGCCGTGGTCGCGCTCTGCGTCGGCTGGGTGCCGTTCACGCGTCCTGTGGGACTCGCGGTCGGCGCGCTCCCCCTCGCGGTGGCCGCCGGGTGGTTCGCGTTCGGACGTGCGGCAGGTGGCCGCGCGCCACGCGACGCTACTTCGGCCGCCGGGTCGCGGTGAGCGCCTCGCGCGCGCGGGTCGTGCTCGGATGGTCGGTGCCGTAGGCGCGCTCGAGCGTCGGGAGTGCGGCGGTGAGCAGGCGCACGGCCTCCTCGGTGCGGCCGGCGTCGCGGAGCTTCAGGGCCCACGCGCATTCGGCGGCCGCGGTCGCGGGCGAGGCGGGTTGCGCGGCGCGCAGGATACGGACCGCCTCGGCGAGTGACGCTTCGTCGCCCATCGCGACGAGCGTCTTCGCGATGTCGGGGTGGCCTTTCGGCAGCAGCTTTCGCCGCATCGCGAGCGCGCGGTCGAGCATCGGGCGGTCGTCGGTCGCGAGGGCGAGCTTGGTCAGGGTGTTCGCGATCGCCGGATGTTCGTCGCCGTGGACGGCCTCGTAGATCGACAGCGCGCGTCGGAACGCCGCGGCCGCGTCGTCCGTCCGCCCCTGAAGGCGTGCACACTCGCCGACGTTGTGCGTGAGCGTCGCGATCGCCGGGTGCCGGGGGCCGACCACGTCGCGAAAGCGATCCCGTGCGCTGCGGAACAGCGGCTCGGCCCGGGCAGCGTCGCCGAGGAGGAGCAGGTTGAGGGCGAAGTTGCTCTGGATCGTCGCGTGCCCGATCGGGTCGTCGGGCGGATCGGCGAGCAGCCGCTCGAAGAGGGGGCGTGCGCGCGCATAGTCGCCCTGGCGTTGGCGCAGGCGCGCGAGGTTGGCGAGCGTGCGCTTGGATCCCTCGCTTTCGGGTCCGCTGGCCGCGTCGTGTGCCGCGAGTGCCTCGGCGTAGTGCGCGTCGGCAGCCACGAAGTCGCCCAACGCCATCGCGACGTTCGCGAGCGACGCGGTGCACCCGATTCGGTTCGGCGCGGTCGGCTCGAGCTGCGCGCGGTAGGTCGCGAGAGCCGATTCGAGCGCGTCGCGCGCGGCGGCGTAGTCACCCCGTGCCGTCAGCGTGCGTCCGAGCTGGTCGCGAATGGCGGCGATCTCGATCGTGTCGTCGTCCCAGATCTCGCGGGCCATTCGCAGGGCTCGCGTCTGCAGCGACCGGGCGCGCTCGAGGTCCGACGTCTCGCGCGCGAGTGTGGCCTGGTGGCCGAGGAGCGTGACGAAGTCGGGGTGGGCGTCGTCGCCGTGGGCCTCGCGCGCGAGTGCGATCGCCTCTTGCAACGTCGCGCGGGCGTCGTCGAATGCGCGCAATTGCGTCTGCAGCGTGCCGATGCCGGCGAGGTAGGTGATCGTGCGCGGGTGGCGGTCGCCCGACAGCGCTCGCTGAGCACGCAGGGCCCGGCGGTAGTGCTCGATCGCGTCGGCGAGTCGGCCCTGTTGTTGCGCGAGTGCGCCGAGGTTCGCGTCGACCGCGATCGTGTCCGGGTGGTGCTCGCCGTTCCAGCGCCGGTGGAGGACGAGCGCGCGGTCGAAGTGTTCGCGCGCGCCGTCCAGGTCGCCTCGCTTGAGCGCGATCGTCGCCAGGTTGTTCACGAGGAGCGCGAGGTCGGCGCTGTCCGCGCCGGTGAGTCGGGACTGCGCTTCGATCGCGCGCATCATCTCGTCGGTCGCGGCGTCGAGGTCGCCCTGCGCGGTCAAGGAGGACGCGACCGCGACGCGCCGGGCGACGACGACCGGATGGGTCTCGCCGTGCGCGTCGATCGCACGCGCCAGGGCGGCGTGGGCGAGGCGCGCCGCGTCGTCGAATGCACCGCGTGCGTGGAGCACGACCGCGAGGCCGTGGCGGATCGAGTCGCGATCGTCGATCGCCAATGCCTCGCGAAACGTGCGTTCGGCCGCGGCGAAGTCGCCCGCGACGTGCCGGGCCGCGGCGAGCGATTCGAGCGTCGTCGCGGCGTCGTAGCCGGTTGCGTGGGCGCGTTCTGCGAGTGCGAGCGCGCGTTCGTGGTCGCCGTCGTCGCTGGCGAGTGCGGCCGCCGCGATCAGTGTCGTCGCGACTTCCTCGTCTTCGGGGCCGTAGAGCGTCGTGCGGATCTCGAGCGCTTGTGCGAGCAGCGGACGCGCCCGGTCGCGCAGGCCGAGCCGGTGGTAGATCACGCCGATGTGCAGCATCAGCCGGGACCGAACCTCGGGCTGGGTGTCGAGCCGTCCCGCAATCGTGCGGGCGGCGGCGTCGAGGACCTCTTTGACGGTGACCGTTCGGCCGCGTGCCTGCGCCGGGTCGACGACGTCGAACATGCCGGTCAGGAACGCGACGACCTCGTCGCGGGTCTCGGCGCGCGCCTCGGCGATCGCCAGGGCGGCGATCGCGCTCGCCCGTTCGCGGTCGGCGGCTTGCCGTTCGAGCACCGCGCGTTCGCGCTGCTCTTCTTTCTTCAGGTAGAGCACGAAGCTCGTCACGCCGCCGGCGATGATCGCGGCGAGCGCGATGCCGAGCCCCGTGCAGAGCGCGCGATGCCGGCGCGCGAGCTTGGCGAGTTGGTAGCGCGCGCTCGGCGGCCGCGCAGTGATCGGTTCGTCGCGCAGCGTGCGCCGGAGATCGGCCGCGAACTCGCCGGCCGAGCCGTAGCGCCGTTCGGGATCGCGCTCGAGTGCGGTCATCACGATCGTCTCGACGTCGCCGCGCGCCGCCGCGCAAACCGCCCCGAGGCGAGGCGGGTCACCGGTCGTCGCGAGGGCGATCGCCTCTTCGAGCGTCTTGCCGGCGAAGTCCTTCGGGGTGTGCCCGGCGATCGCCTCGTAGGCGATGACGCCGAGTGCGTAGACGTCGCAGCGGGCGTCGGCGGTGCCGTCGAATTGTTCGGGGCTCATGTAGGGGAGCGTCCCGAGCAGTTGGTCGGCCTGCGTCGCGAGCGTGGCTCGCGTCGCGTCGGCGTCGAGTCGCTTGGCGATCCCGAAGTCGAGCAGCTTCGGGGTCCCGTCGCGTTCGACGAGGATGTTCGCCGGCTTCAGGTCGCGGTGGATCACGCCGTGGCGGTGCGCATACTGCACCGCATCGGCGACCGCCGCGAGGAGGACGAGCGTCTCGTCGAGTGCCAAGTCGGCCGCGAACCGCGTCAACGGCACGCCGTCGATCCGCTCCATCGCGAAGTAGGGCTGCCCGTCGGCGACGCCGGCTTCGATCACCTTCGCGATCCCGGGGTGGTTCAGCCGGCCGAGGATCTCGGACTCGTACGTGAAGCGGCGCACGAGTGTCGGGCTCGCGACCCCCATCACCTTGAGCGCGACCGGACGACGCGGCCGTTCCTGTTCGGCGTCGTAGACGATGCCCATGCCGCCGCGGCCGATCACGCCGCGGACCCGATAGCCGCCGATCGAGTCGGGGAAGGGTTCGGCGGCCGGTTCGTCGAGGGCGCCGGCCGGCGTTCGGTCGGCGGCGAGCAGCGCTTCGACGGCTGCGCGCAACTCCGCGTCGCCGTCGCACGCGCGGTCCAGGCAGTCGGCCTGCGCCTCGGGTGGCAGCTCGCACGCCTCGGCGAAGATCGCCTTTGCGCGCTGGTATCGCTCGCGACTCACGCGCGGCGCAGCCGATTCGTGAGCCACGCGCGTGCGTGGCGCCAATCGAGTTCGATCGTCTTGATCGAGACGCCGAGCAGGTCGGCGATCGGTTGCATCGCGAGTCCGCCGAAGAACCGGAGCTCGATCACGCGCGCTTGCCGTTCGTCGAGCGCCTCGAGTTCCGCGAGGGCTTCGTGCAGCGCGGTGAAGTCGAGCGGCGCTGGCTCGTCGGGCAGTTCGGACAGCGTCACGCGCCCCCAGCCGCCGCCGCGCTTCTGCGCCTGGCGCTCGCGGTGGTGGTCGATGATGACCTGGCGCATCACCTTCGCCGCGATGCCGACGAAGTGCGTTCGCGCGTCCCACGCGAGGTCGGGGGAGCCGACGATGCGCACGTAGGCCTCGTTGACGACCGCGGTGGGTGCGAGGGTCGGCGTGCCGTCCCGGACGTGGAACAGCCGTGCGGCGATCCCCCGCAGCTCGTCGTACACCCGCGGAAGTAGCGCGTCGACCGCACCGGTCTCGCCGCGGGACGCGCACTCGAGGGCCTCGACCGCACTTGCGTAGTCCATCCCCCGAGACTACGCACCGGCCCGCGGCGCCGCAACTGCCCGCAGGTTCATTAGGGCCCGTAGATTCTTTAGGGATTGCGTGCGGCGACTCCGCAACACGGGTGACAGCGGTCGTGTTGGCCGCCCGACGATCACCCGCGATCCCGATTTCGGAGGCGCTCCGATGCTCTGCTCCCGCTCCCTTCTCGCCCGTCTCGCCGCCGTCGCCCTGCTCGCAGCGGCCGGCCTCCCCGCGCAGACCGTCCGCGACGGCGACCTCGTCCTCGCGTCGAACGGCTCGACCCGAGGCGCCCTCTACGTCGATCCGGCGAGCTCGGTGCTGCGCACGCTCGACGCCACGCGCTCGTATGCCGGGCTTCACATGTCGTGGGGCAACGACGCGGCGTGGGTGCTCTCCGGCTCCCGCGTCCTGTTCGTCAACCCCGCAGGCAAGGTGACGACCGTCGTCAACTTCGTCACCGGCAGCTTGGGCGCGATCGCGGCCGATCAGGACGCGCGCTTCTGGATCACGAACCAGTCGACCGGCCACGTCTATCGGCTGTTCGGCAGCACCGCGACGACCATCGCGACACTACCGAGCCCGAGTGCGATCTGCCGCGACGGTGACACCGGCCACTTCGTCGTCGGCTCGACGCAAGGCGCACTCTACCGGGTGAATCGCGAGACCTACGCGGTCACGACGCTCGCGCAGGGGCTCGGCTCGATCAGCGGCGTCGCCTACGTGCCGTCCGCCGGCGGGCGCTTTGTCGTGAGCCGCCTCGCGTCCGGTGGGGCGGTGGCGATCGTCGACCGGACCGGTGCCGTCTCGGCCACCGCGAATCTCGCGGACGCGAACTGCGTGACGTTCGACGAGCGCCGCAACCGAATCTTCGCCGGCGGCACGGGCGCATCGGCCGGCAACGTCTTCGAGCTGACCGTGCAGGGCGCCGTCGTCCGGACGCTCTCGGTCGGCGCCGGCGTGTCGATCAGCGGCATCGACGTGTGGGGCGATCGCGACGTGAGCCTGACCGGCACCGGCGTGCAGGGCAGCCGCGCAACCGCCTACCTCGCGTTTCCCGATTCGCCCAACCGCGCCTACTGCGTCGCGCTCTCGCTCGCCAATCGACCTGCCATTCGTGTCGCCGGCCAGCACCAGCACATCGCACCCGACGCCGTCTTCTTCCTCACGGCCTGCGGCGGGCTCCCGCTCTGGACCACCGGCTTCACCGGCACCCTCGACTCGGGCGGCATCGCCAACGCGCGCTTCGTCCTCCCGTACGTCCCGGGACTCCGGCTCTACGTGGGTGCGTCCGCGGTGAATCCGGGGAAACCGGGCGGGCTCGACGTCGGGAACACGGAGGTCGTCCTCGTTCAGTAGCGGGGGGCGTTCACGGAGATGCGCGCGGTCGCGCCGCACCGAACGTGGGGGGGATCGCGACTCACTTCCTCACGGTCGCGCCATGGGGAAGGGGCGTTGCCGCAGGGCGGCTGGCGGGGCGCCTTGTGGGATGGGCAGAGCGAACAGGACCCGTTCGTCAACGTTCGCTGCGATCCCCCCCACGCCCGGTGCGGCGCGATCGTGCGCTCCGTGGGGGCTCCCCGGTACGGAATGAGGGCGTCCGTGTTGCCGAGTGCGCCGACCGGGGTACCCGGACCCGCGGGCTCATCCGCGTCTCGCGGAGGGGGGGATGGGCTGCGAGCGGTTCGCCGTTCCTCGTCCGGCCGCGCGGTCGAACGTCGATGCATGCGGCGCTCGGGGTGGGGTGATTGCAGCGAACGTTGACGAACGGTCCCGTTCGCTCCAACCACGCGACGAGGCTCCCCGTCAGCCGCCTCGCGGCGCGTCGCTACCCGGCGAGGCCAGTGAGGAAGTGAGTCGCAATCACCCCACCCCGAGTGCCGCATGCGCCGCCGCCAACCGCGCCACCGGCACGCGGAACGGCGAACAGCTCACGTAATCCAACCCCACCTTCGCGCAGAAGTGGATGCTCGCCGGGTCTCCGCCGTGCTCGCCGCAGATGCCGAGCTTGAGCGACGGGTTGCCGGCGCGGCCCTCGGTCGCCGCCATCTCGACGAGGCGGCCGACGCCGGTCGTGTCGAGGGAGGCGAACGGGTCCTCGGGGAGGACGTCTTTCTCGAGGTAGGTCGGCAGGAAGGTGCCGATGTCGTCGCGGCTGAAGCCGTAGGTCATCTGCGTGAGGTCGTTCGTGCCGAAGCTGAAGAATTGCGCGGCGCCGGCGACTTCTCTCGCGGTGAGTGCGGCGCGCGGGACCTCGATCATCGTGCCGACGAGGAAGTCGATCGGCCCGCCGCGCTCGGCCTTCAGCTCCTCGTAGACCGCCATCGTGTCGTCGCGGAGCATCTCGAGTTCGGTCACCGTGCCGACGAGCGGGATCATGATCTCGGGCAGCACGTCGATGCCGTCGGCCTTGACGTCGTAGGCGGCCTCGAGGATCGCGCGCGACTGCATCCGGTAGATCTCGGGGTGGCTCACGCCGAGGCGGCAGCCGCGGTGACCGAGCATCGGGTTGAGCTCGGAGAGGAGCTTCACCTTCGTGATCACGTCGTCCACCGAGACGCCGAGCTTCTCGGCCATCTTCTTCGCGGCCTCGCGCTCGTGGGGGAGGAACTCGTGCAGCGGCGGGTCGAGGAGCCGGATCGTCACCGGCAGCCCGTCCATCGCGCGGAAGATGCCGTCGAAGTCGGCGCGCTGGAACGGCAGCAGCTTCGCGAGTGCGGCTTCGCGTGCGTCGACGTTCTCCGCGAGGATCATCTCGCGCATCGCCCAGATGCGGTCCTCGCCGAAGAACATGTGCTCCGTGCGGCAGAGCCCGATGCCCTGGGCGCCGAACTCGCGCGCCTTCTTCGCGTCTTCGGGCGTGTCGCAGTTCGTGCGCACCTTGAGCGTGCGGAACTCGTCGGCCATCGCGAGGATCGCGTCGAAGTCGCCGGAGAGCTTCGGCGGGATCGTCGAGACCTCGCCGGCGTAGACCTCGCCGCTCGTGCCGTCGAGGCTGATCCAGTCGCCCTCGCGGACGGACGCGCCCGACTCGGTCTTGAAGCTCTTGTGGTCGTCGGCGATGTCGATCTGGCTGCACCCGACGATGCAGCACTTGCCCATGCCGCGCGCGACGATCGCCGCGTGCGACGTCATGCCGCCGACCGCCGTGAGGATGCCCTCGGAGACGTGCATGCCGCCAACGTCCTCCGGGCTCGTCTCGCGGCGCACGAGCACGACCTTCTCGCCCTTGGCGTGGTGCTCCTCGGCCTTGTCGGCCGTGAAGTAGACGCGTCCGGTCGCGGCGCCCGGCGAGGCCGGAAGGCCGACGGCGATCGTCGACTTCGCGGCGTCCGGGTCGAACGCCGGGTGCATCAGGATCGAGATCTCCTCGGGCTTGACGCGCTTGACCGCGGTCTCGCGATCGATCAGCCCCTCGTTGGCCATGTCGACGGCGATCTTCACCGACGCGGGCGGCGTGCGCTTGCCGGACCGCGTCTGCAGCATGAACAGGCGACCCTCCTGGATCGTGAACTCGATGTCCTGCATGTCGCGATAGTGCTTCTCGAGGACGTCGCGGTAACGCACGAGTTCGGCGTAGCAGTCCGGGAGCTCCGACTCGAGCCGGCTGATCGGATCGGGCGTGCGGAGTCCGGCGACGACGTCCTCGCCCTGGGCGTTGATCAGGTACTCGCCGTAGAAGACGTTCTCGCCGGCCGACGGGTCGCGCGTGAAGCAGACGCCGGTGCCCGACGTCTGGCCCATGTTGCCGAAGACCATCGCCTGCACGTTGACCGCGGTGCCGAGCAGTCCGGTGATCTTGTTGATCTCGCGATACTTGATCGCGCGCGGGTTCATCCAGCTCTTGAAGACCGCCTCGACCGAGAGCTTGAGCTGCTCGCGCGGATCCTGCGGGAACGGGCGGCCGGCCTGCTGCTCGAAGATCGCGAAGTAGCGACGGGTCAGCTCGCGCAGTTCGTCGGTGACGAGGTCGGTGTCCTCTTTCTTGTTCGTCTCGTACTTCAGCTCGCGCATCGCGGCCTCGAACGCGTCGTGGCCGATGTTCATCACGACGTTGCCGAACATGTTGACGAGGCGGCGGTAGGCGTCCCACGCGAAGCGGTCGTTGCCGGCCTTCGTCGCCATCCCGGTCACCGATTCGTCGTTGAGCCCGAGGTTCAGGATCGTGTCCATCATGCCGGGCATCGAGTCGGCCGCGCCGGAGCGCACGCTGACGAGCAGCGGGTTGTCGGCCGCGCCGAACTTCATCCCCATCTCGTCCTCGAGGCGGGCGAGGTAGCGCTCCGTCTCGTCCCAGAGGCCCTCGGGGAGCTTGCCGCCCAGGCGCTCGTACTCGGCGCACTGTTCGGTCGTGATCGTGAAGCCGGGGGGCACCGGGATGCCGAGGTTCGTCATCTCGGCGAGGTTCGCACCCTTGCCGCCGAGCAACTCCTTCATCGTCGCGTTGCCCTCGGTCTTGTCCTTCGCGAAGAAGTAGATCGGTTGCGTCATCGGACTGGCTTACCTCTTGTCGTCAATGCCGGATTTCTCGAGCGCTTGCTGCAGCGAAGTGCTGAGCCCCGCGATCTGGAGCAGGCGCCACCGGTTGGTGATTCGGACTTCGTGGATCGTCTCGACAGGGGGGATCGGACCGGGCGCGTCGGGCAGGCCGTCGATGACGAGCCGCATCCCGTCCTGACTCGTCGTCAGCACGTCGTGCACGCCGTTCTCCAGCGGAAGCTCCATCGTGATCTCGTCGCCGTCGATGGCGAACGAGACCCACGCGACCGGTTCGTTGATCAGCTCGAATTCGGCGATGTCCTGGCCGTCCTGCACCCGTGCGATCACGCGCGGGGGATCGGAGTCGGGGACCGGCCGGATGTCGGTGACCGCGGCGGTCATCAAGCGGTCGATGATCGCGCCGTTGGCGTCGAGGAACTTGCGTCGGCCGAGCCGGTAGTGCGTCGACCCGATGCCGTAGCGATCCTTCAGCGCATCGGAGAGGCAGGCATACTCGTAGTCGGCTTCGTCGGCCTGGAAGGCTTGCCGGTAGGTCTCGACCGCCGCCTCCGGCGTCGACCAGTCGAGCTTCGCGAGCAGCGGTTTCGGCGTGCCGCAGCATGCGCCGAGGGCGCACGACGCGACGAGCGCGAGCACGATCCGAGTCGTCGCCGGGAGGGTGTCGGGCATCGGAATCTCCGCGGGATGGCGAGGGACGCGTCGCCGCGCGGGGGAGGGGCGCGACCGACGGGTCCGGAATGAGACTGTATACCATCGCGGATCAGCCGAGGGAACTCCGGGGCCGCGGCGCATCCGATCGATCGCTCGGCCGGCCTTGTTCGCGACGCGCCGTCGTCGCCTCTTCAGGCTGTTGACCGACCCCGGTCGGGGGAATACGCTCTACGCCGGGCGCCCCGGGGGGCCGGGTGCGCGAAGGGAACGAAAGCAGACGCTGATGGCAACTTCCGGCCGCCAACGGCTCGGCGACTTGTTGGCCCGGGACGGGCTGATCGACGACGCCGGGATCGAGAGGGCGCTCCGTTACCAGGTCGAGCACAAGGTCCGCTTCGGCGAGGCCGTGATCGCACTCGAACTGGTCGACGAGACACGTGTGACCCAGGCGCTCGCCCGCCAGGCCGGCCTGCCGTTCGTCGACCTGACGAAGGGGCGGATCAAGCCCGAACTGATCGGCCTGATCGACGCGAGCACGGCGGCCGAATACCGGGTGCTGCCGATCAAGGCGGGCGGCAACAGCCTGTTCGTCGCGATCGCCGATCCGGTCGACTCGATGAACCTCGACAACCTCGCGTTCCTGCTCGGCCGCGAGGTGAAGTGTGCGCTGGCGACGCGCTCGGCGCACCACGCGTTGCTCTCGGAGCACTACGGGGTCGACACCGGCGCGCCCGCGAAGAAGAAGGCGAAGGTCGAGAAGCTCCCCGAGCCCGGCGACGACGACGAAGCGCCGATCATCCGGCTCGTCACGCAGATGCTCGAGAACGCGCTGAAGCAGCGCGCGTCGGATATCCACGTCGAAGCGTTCGAGCAGCGGCTGCGCATTCGCTACCGGATCGACGGCGTCTGCCGCGAGGTCGCGAGCTATCCGAAGCACCTGCAGGGACCGGTGCTGAGCCGGCTCAAGATCATGGCGGGCATGGACATCGCCGAGAAGCGCCAGCCGCAGGACGGGCGCATCAACACGACGTTGCTCGATCGCGACATCGACATCCGCGTGTCGGCGCTGCCGAACACGCACGGCGAGAGCATCGTGATGCGTCTGCTCGACAAGCAGACGGGCCTCGTCGGGCTCGACCAGCTCGGGTTCCACCCCGACGACCGCAAGCGGTTCGATCGGATCATCAAGCGCCCCAACGGCATCTTCCTCGTCACCGGGCCGACCGGCTCCGGCAAGACGACGACGCTCTACGCGGCGCTCAAGGAACTCAACCGCCCGGACGTGAAGATCATCACCGCCGAGAACCCGGTCGAGTATCACCTCACCGGAATCAACCAGGCGGAGGTGCAGACGCGGGTCGGGATGACGTTCGCCCGGATCCTGCGCGCGATGTTGCGCCAAGCGCCGAACATCATCCTCGTCGGTGAGATTCGCGACCTCGAGACCGCCGAGATCGCGATCCAGGCGGCGCTCACCGGACACCTCGTCTTCTCCACGCTGCACACCAACGACGCGCCGAGCGCAATCACGCGTCTGGTCGACATGGGCGTCAAGCCGTTCCTCGTCGCGTCGAGTGTCCAGGCGGTGATGGCGCAGCGCCTCGTTCGCCGGCTGTGCGACTGCAAGCTGCCGTACGAGCCGAACGAGAGCCAGCTGCGCGCGGCCGGGCTGACCGCCGATCAAGTCGCGTCCGCGAACGTCTGCCGACCGGTCGGCTGCGACGTGTGCGAGGGCAGCGGCTACAAAGGGCGCCAGGGCATCTTCGAGCTCGTCGAGCTCAACGCCGAACTGCGCAACCAGATCTTCAAGGGTGCGACGACGACGCAATTGCGCGAGTCCGCCCGTCAGGTCGGCGGGATGATCTCGCTGACCCAGGACGGCGTCCGCAAGATCTTGTCCGGCGAGACGAGCATCGACGAGGTGCTGCGCGTGACCTACGGCGAAGAGATGCTCGTCTGACGGGCGAAAGGAGAGGCGTTCAGTGGCCACCGACATGAAGGCGTTGCTCGGGTTCGTCGTCGAGCACAAGGGGTCCGACTTGCACCTGACGGTCGGACGCCCTCCGACCGTGCGTCGCAACGGTCGACTCGTCAACGTCAAGGGCGATTCGCTGACGGCGGACGACACCGCGCGCCTCGTCGGGGAGATCATCCCCGAGCGCAACGCGACCGAGCTCGCGGAGGTCGGCACGACCGACTTCGCGCACGCGTTCGGCGACGTGGCCCGTTTCCGTGTCAGTGCGTTCCATCAGAAGGGATGCACCGGGCTCGTCGCGCGCCGCATTCCGAAGGAGCTGCTCGGCTTCGAGCAGATCGGTCTGCCGAAAGCGATGCGCGACCTGATCACGCGGCCGCGCGGGCTGATCCTCGTGACCGGGCCGACCGGCTCGGGTAAGACGACGTCCCTCGCGACGATGATCGACGAGATCAACCAGACGCACGATCACCACATCATCACGATCGAAGACCCGATCGAGTACTACCACGACCACAAGAAGAGCATCATCACGCAGCGCGAGCTGTTCGTGGACGTGCCGTCGTTCGCCGAGGGGCTTCGCCGGGCGTTGCGTCAGGACCCGGACGTGATCCTCGTCGGTGAAATGCGAGACCTCGAGACGATCTCCGCTGCGATCACCGCCGCCGAGACCGGCCACCTCGTGTTCGCGACCCTGCACACGACCGGCGCCGCGCGCACGGTCGACCGCATCATCGACGCGTTCCCGCAGGAGCAGCAGGAGCAGATCCGCGTCCAGTTGTCGGTCAGTCTGCTCGGCGTGCTCAGCCAGGTGATCATGCCGCGCGAGGATCGCGACGGCCTGGTCGCCGCGTTCGAGTTGATGCTGATGACCGCGGCGGTCGAGAACCACATCCGCAAGAACGAGACCTTCAAGATCTACTCGACGATCCAGACGTCGAAGAACCTCGGCATGCAGCTGTTGGACGACCACCTGTTGCAGCTCTACCAGGACGGGGTCATCGGGGAGCAGCAGCTCTTCGGCAAGGCGCAGAACCCCAAGGACATCAAGCAGCGGTTGGGGCTCGGCTAGGTGAGCGCGACGCGACAGAGGCTACTCGGCCAGGTCCTCAAGCAGCTCGGGGCCGTCACCGAAGGGCAGGTCCAGGAAGCGCTGGCGATCCAGCGCTCCGAAGGCGGCCCGATCGGCGAGCACCTCGTCAAGCTGGGGCATGCGACGCAGGACCAGGTGATGGTCGCGCTCGGCTCGCAAGCCGGCATGGAAGTCGTCGACCTGTCGGGCGGGTTGTCGCCGGCCCTCGTGAAGAAGATCGACCACTCGACCGCGACGGTGTTCCGCATCGTGCCGGTCCGCGAAGAGGACGGCGCGCTCGTCGTGGCGATGGCGGACCCGATGAACGCCGGCGTGCTCGACGACCTGAAGTTCCTGCTGAACCAGGACGTGCGCGGTGCGGTCGCGACGCAGACCCAGATCGACGAGGCGATCGAGAAGTACTACCCCGAGGGGATGGGGACCGTCGAGGCGGCGATGAAGGAGGGGGCCGCGAAGCTCGATCCGACCGCGCACACCGGCCCGCTCGACCTCGAAGACGCCGAGGCGATGGCGAAGTCGCCGCCGGTCGTCAAGCTCCTCAACTACGTGTTGTTCCAGGCGATTCGCGACCAGGCGAGCGACATCCACCTCGAGCCGTTCGAGGAGGAGTTCAAAGTGCGCTACCGGATCGACGGTGTGCTCTACGAACTCGAGTCGCCGCCGCGCCACCTCGCCGAAGCGCTGATCAGCCGCATCAAGGTCATGAGTGACCTCGACATCGCGGAGACCCGCGTGCCGCAGGACGGTCGCATCGAGCTCGTCATCGGCGGCCGCCCGGTCGACATCCGCGTGTCGACGCTGCCGACGCTCTACGGCGAGAGCTGCGTGATGCGCGTGCTCGACCGCAGCGTCGTCAGCCTCGATCTCGAGAACATCGGCCTCCGCGGCCAGGAACTCGCGGCGATCCGGGCGCTGATCGATCGCCCGCACGGCATCATCCTCGTCACCGGCCCGACCGGTTCGGGTAAGACGACGACGCTCTACTCGGCGCTCAACGAGGCCAACGACGTCGGGATCAAGATCATCACGACCGAGGACCCGGTCGAGTACGACCTCGAGGGCATCGTGCAGGTGCAGATCAACGAGGAGATCGGGCTCACCTACGCGAAGTGTCTGCGGTCGATCCTGCGTCAGGACCCCGACAAGATCCTCGTCGGCGAGATCCGGGACGAGGAGACCGCACGCATGGCGGTCGAAGCGTCGTTGACCGGCCACGTCGTGTTCTCGACGCTGCACACGAACGACGCCCCGAGCGCGGTGACGCGCATGGTCGACATCGGCGTCGAGCCGTTTCTGCTGTCGGCCACCGTCGAGGCGGTGATCGCCCAGCGACTCGTGCGGCGGATCTGCGCCGATTGCCGGACGGCATACAAGCCGGACGCGGACGTGCTCGCCGAGCTGAACCTGACGCCGGCGGACGTCGAAGGTCGCACCTTTCACTATGGAAAGGGTTGCGAAACCTGCCATCACACGGGGTATAAGGGAAGACAGGCGATCTTCGAGATCCTGCTCGTCAGCGAGCGGATGCGCAGCCTGATCAACGACGAAGTCAGCACCGATCGCCTACGCGAGGTCGCTCTCGAGGAAGGCATGCGGACGTTGCGCGACTCCGGCCTGCTCGCGATCTACGACGGCGTGACCACGGTCGAAGAAGTGATCCGCGCGACGATCGCTGAGGAGTGAGAAGACGCCAATGGCGAAGTTGCCCGGCAAGAAAAAAGGCCAGCAGTTCTTCGATCCGCTCGCGACGACGAAGGAGAAGAAGAAGGGCGCCAAGCTCCGTCGCACCGGTCGCGTGTCGACGAAGATCGTCACGCGTTTCACGACGCAGCTCGCGACGCTCCAGGAAGCCGGACTGCCGATCGTCCGCAGCCTCCGCATTCTCGAGGGGCAGTTGCCGGCGGGCGCGATGAAGAGCGTCGCCGGCGGCGTCGCCGAGGACGTCGAGGGTGGCGCGAGCCTGAGCGAAGCGCTCGCGAAGCACCCGGGCGCGTTCGACAACCTCTACGTGCACATGGTGCGCGCCGGCGAGGCCGGCGGTCTGCTCGACACCGTGCTGCGACGCCTCGCCGACCTCAAGGAGAAGGTCGAACGCCTGCGGACGCAGGTCCGCGGCGCGCTGATCTATCCGATCTTCGTGATGATCTTCGCGGTTGCGGTGATCCTGTTCATCACCGCGGTCGTCGTTCCGCAGTTCAAGAAGATCTTCGAGGACCTCGGTTCCGACCAGCTCCCGCGCGTCACGCAGATCCTCCTCGGCGTCAGCGAGTTCCTCCAGAGCTACTGGTGGTCGCTCGTGTTGCTGCCGATCGCGTTCTGGGGGATCTTCCGGCTCGTGCGCCGTTCGCCCGGTGGCAAGCTGATGACCGACCGGTGGGGGCTGAAGTTCCCGCGCTTCGGCTCGATCAACCGCAAGAACAAGGTCGCGCGTGTCGGTCGTACGCTGGGCACGCTCGTGAACTCCGGCGTGCCGCTGCTCGAGGCGCTCGACATCACTCGAAACACCGTCGGCAACTCCGTGATGGAGAACGCGCTCGACAAGGTGCGCAGCGCCGTGAAGGAAGGCGAGGGGATCGCCGAGCCGATGGGCGAGACGCGCCAGTTCGACGACATGGTCGTCAACATGGTGGCGGTCGGCGAGGAGACCGGTGAGCTCGACAACATGCTCCTCCGCGTCGCCGATACCTACGAGTACGAGGTGGACATCGAAGTCCAGGGCCTCGTGAAGCTGCTCGAGCCGCTCCTGATCATCTTCGTCGGTGGTGCGGTCGCCTTCATCCTGTTCGCGGTGTTCCTGCCGCTGCTCGAGATCATCCAGAAGCTCGGCAGTCAGTAGTGGACCCGGTGACGAGCGACGCGCGTTGAGCCGACCGGAGACGCCGGAGAGCCGCTCGACGCGACCGCCTACCACCCAGACGATGTCGACGATCCGTCGCACGGCCGTGCGCGGATCGTTGCGTCGCAAGATCCTGCTCGCGGTCGTCGCGATCAACATCCTGTCGATCGTCGTCGTCGTCGCGTTGTTCGCGTTCTACGAGAACGAGCGCGACGCGAAACTGCAGTCGATCGCGAACGAGACGCGCCGCGCCCAGGAGGACAAGTTCCGCCGCGTTTACCTGAGCTTCGCCGAGCAGGTCCTGCCCGAGGGCGTCAGTATCCCGGCGCTGATGCGCTGGCGCGCATGGGACGACATGCGCTACGTCAAGATCCTCAAGTCGGTGCCGAGCGAGGTGTTCATCGACCCGAAGGGCGGTCGCGACGTGCCGCCCGAACTCGATGTGCGCGAGGTCGAGCGCCTGCTGACGGAGGCGGCGGAGCGCAACCTCGAGAAGGTGGGGCCGCTCGACGGACGCTGCCTGCCGTTTCAGTTCAAGCAGGACCGCGCGTGGGGCGCCGTCTATCTGTTGCCCAAGCCGGTCGACTTGCCCGACGTGCCCGGCGCACCGTACGCGAGTCTGTTCCTGACGCTGTTCGCGGGGACGGCGATGCTGATCCTCGTGACCTACGTGCTCCTGAACCGCCTCGTGCTACGGCCGCTCGATACGCTCGTGCGCGCCGCTCGCATGCTGTCGCGCGGCGACTACGAGACGCAGGTCGGCGGGTTCGGCGATCGTCGCGACGAGGTCGGGCGACTCAGCCTCGCGTTCGAGCACTTGCGGGGAGAGCTCGCCGCGTACGAGAACGACATGCGCGGCCGGGTCGACGAGGCGCTCTCCCGCGCGCGTGCGTCGGAGCGAAGCCTCGAAATCGCGGAGCGCCTCGCGTCGACCGGCAAGCTCGCGGCCGGCATCGCGCACGAGATCAACAACCCGCTCGCGGGGATGCTGAACATGGTGCGGCGCCTGCGTGAAGGGGGGCTGCCGGACGAACGCGCCGCGACCTACTACGCGTTGATCGAGGACAGCCTCAAACGGATCGAGACGACGCTCGGCCACTTCATCCGGTCGAGTCCGCGCAAGGCGGTCGAGCCGAAAGCGGTCCGGATCCGCGACGCGATCGACGCGGCCGCGACGCTCGTCCGTCACCGCGCCGACCGTGGCGGGGTGCGGCTCGACGTCGACGTGGATCCCGCGGTCCGGATCACCGCCGACGCGGGATCGCTCCAGCAGATCTTCCTCAACCTGTTCCTGAACGCGCTCGACGCGATGCCCGAGGGCGGGCGACTCGACGTCGGCGGGCGCCGGCGGGCCGATTCGGTCGTCGTCACCGTCGCCGACACCGGCACGGGGATGACGGACAAGGAGCGGGGCCAGGCGTTCGACCTCTTCTTCACGACCAAGAAGCAGGGCGAGGGGACCGGTCTCGGCCTGAGCATCGTGCACAATCTCGTCCGGGACATGGGCGGGGAGGTCGAACTGGCAAGCGAGGTCGGCGTGGGGACGACGTTCACCCTCCGCTTCCCGGTGGCCGGCCCGAGCGTCGATAACTGAAGATTTCAAAAGAAGTTGCAGGTCCTGGCACGGCCGGCTACGCTGTCCGCCGCGGGCATTGGATCGGCAAAAGGAGGCCTCGATGACGTCAGTCCCCCGACGCGGACCCCAGATTCGCGATCTCGCCCTGGTTGCGTTGATCGCCGCGGTTGCGTATCTTCTGGGTCGCAGTTCGGCGCCGGCGCCGCTGCTCGCCGACACGGTGTCGGAGAATCGGGACTTGGTCGCCGTCACGGGCCAGTATGGCTCGGGCACGTCCATTCTCTATCTCGTCGACACGAAGACCAAAGCTCTGCTGGTCTACGAGGCGCGCGGTGGAAGCCAGTCGGACCTCCGATTCGTCGCCGCGCGCGACATTCGGTACGACTTCAAGGTGCGTGCGTACAACGACGCATCGGAAGCGAAGATGAAAGTGACGGAACTCGAACGCCAGTGGCGTCGGTTCCAAGGAAAGAACGGAAACAGCGATCGCATTCCGGCCAACACGGTGACCCCGAAACCGAACGCGTCGAAGCCCGGCAAGGAGTCGGGCGGCATCGGCGCGCCGGTGAAGGGCGATCAGCCGAAACGCGATTGATCGGTACGAAAGCAATCACTGGGATCGCGCCCGCGCCGCATTGCGCGCGGGAGAAGAAGAAGGGAACACGCGCCGGGAACCGCCCGGACGCACGGAGGTGAGCATGGCCGACGAGTTCTACGATTTCGAGAAGGCGCTCAACGAGCTGAAGATGGAAGAGGAGGAGCTCAAGCGCCTCGTCTCCGCCGGTGAGATCCGCGCGTTCCGCAGCAAGGGACAGATGAAGTTCCGCAAGGCGGACATCGAGAAGCTGCAGGGCCGCGACGCCGGTTCGCTCGCCGACGAGCTCGTCTTCGACGAGGCCGACGCGCTCGCGCTGGACGACGACGAGGGGATGGCGACCGCGAAGATCGACGAGCAGGACACGCTCATCGACGAAGAGTTGCCGGACCTCGAGAGCGACGTCTCCGACCTCGGCGCACCGGTCGCCACGACGACGACGCGCACGACGACCGCGGCGCGCCGCACGACGCGCGTGACGCGCATGCGCGAAGCGCAGGAGGCCCGCAAGGCCGCGAGCCCGATGTTCGTCGCCGTGATGATCCTCACGACGCTCGCGATGCTCTACGGCGTGATCGTCGTTCGCAACTACGCGAACAGCGAGAACAACGGGATGACCCAGGGCGTCACCGACTTCATGGTCGACACGTTCACGACGCCGGACTAACGTCCGCGCGAGACGCGCCCCGGCGGGAATCGGGGCGCGTCGACTGTTTCAGCCTTACCGGGAACAACGAAATCCAGGGGAAGGCGGGTCCGAGGGGGACTCGCCGGCGGTGGTTCGACCCGGCGGCTCGAAGCGCGTTGCCGATGCGGATTGTCGGCCGCGCCCTTCATCGCCGTTTCCCACCGCTTGGTTTGACCGCCTGGTTGATCGGTGCACTTCGCGCCGAGGGAATCGAGCGGCGGCGGTGACGACGCCGCGGAAGGGCAAGTCAGGGATGCGAGCAACCACCACGACACGGCGTGCGAGGGGCCTCGGCGTGGCCGTACTGGCCGCGGCGGCATTGACGAGCTGCGTCAGCCGCGCCGACTACGATCGGATCGTCGAGGTCCGCGACAATCAGGCGCGCGTGATCAGCGATCTCACCGACGAGAACCGCGCGCTCAAGCTGCAATACGACCAGGCGCTGCAGGACCGCCCGTCGCTGATCAAGGCGCGCGAGAAGCTCGACGTCTACCGCGACGCGAACGCGAAGCTCGAAGCCGAGCTGAAGAAGCGCTTCGAGGTCGGCCCGCTGCCGGCCGGCATCACCCGCGAGAGCTGGGGGCTGCGCGTCGGTGCGGCCGTGCTCTTCCAGTCCGGCCAGCACAAGCTGACCTCGGGTGGCCAGACGGCGCTGCGATCGATCGCTTCGTCCCTGCAAGGGCTGAAGATCCGGATCGAGGGGCACACCGATACGGACCCCGTCCGCGCGACGAAGGCGCGCTATCCCTACGGCAACCTGGAGCTGAGCGTCAAGCGCGGCCTCGAGGTCGCCAACTTCCTGATCAAGCAATGCGGACTCGACCCGAAGAACGTCTCCTGCGCCGGAATGGGCGAGCACTTCCCGGTCGCGTCGAACGCGAGCCAGGCCGGCAAGGCGAAGAATCGCCGCGTCGACATCCGTGCGCTCGAGGTCGCCGCCGAGAGCGACACGCCGTAGACACCGCGCGCGGCCTCGCCGCGTTCGCGCTGGCTGCGCTGACGGGGGCGCTCGTCGCGTGCGGTCCGACCGCCCGCGACGAGGCCACACCCGTTGCGCCCAAGCCCGTCGTGACGCCGGTTTCGGCGTTGGTCGCGCTGTCGCCGCGGGAGGATGCGCCGCCGCTGCTGGTCGACCCGTTCGAGGTGACCAACGCGGCGTTCGCGGCGTTCCTCGACGCGACCGGACACGACTGGGCCGGGCGACCGGCCGATTGGGACAACCGCGTCACCGCGCGCCCCGATCATCCGGTGACCCGGGTGTCGTTCGCCGACGCGTCGGCGTTCGCCGCGTGGTGGGGCGGGCGCCTGCCGACCGCGACCGAGTGGCTCCGCGCCGCGCGGGGGGCAAGCGACATGCCCTACCCGTGGGGGAGTCGCGACCCCGCGCGGTATGCCGCGAACACGTTGGGCACGGCGCTCGACGAGCCGGCGCCGGCCGGCGCCTTTCCGTCGAGTCGCACCGCCGCCGGGGTGCAAGACCTGATCGGCAACGTCTGGGAATGGACCGATTCCGGGCCGGAAGCGTGGACCGCCCTCGTGGTGCCGCAACCACGCACCCGACGTCTGGAGTTGTGGTTTCCGCGACTGCTGCCCGGCTACGGCGGGGTCCCGTCGTTTCGCGAGTCGTCCGAGCCGGTCGGCCCATCGCAGCCACCGCGCCGCATCCCGTATATCGGCTCGGGCCGCGTGATCCTCGGCGGCAGCTTCCGCCATCGGGCGATCGCGCCACCGCCGGTCTCCGATCTCGCCGCGCCGTTCGTCTACGAGTCCGTGCAGCGCCCGCCGATCACGTTCGAGGTGCTCGAACGCATCGAGTGGCGCGATGATCTCGGCTTCCGCTGCGTGCGCGACGTCGATGACGCCGTGATCGCCCGCATGCTCGACGCGATGCGTGGCGCGCCGGCGGTGCAACGCGATCGGATCGCCGCGCAAGTGCGGCGCCTCGGTCGCGCCGTCGCGGGGCGTGCGGTCGACGCATTCGACGCCGGGCGGGACGCCGACCTCGCGCGTCGGTGCCGCGCGTTGTGGGACGACGGGGAGCGACGGCCGTGACGGACGTCGCGTTGCCGCGGAACGCCGGTGCGCTGAAGGACTTCTTGCGCGAGCACGGACTGCGGCCGCAGAAGCGCTTCGGCCAGAACTTCATGATCGATCCGAATGCGGTCGCGGCGATCGTGCGCGATGCCGCGATCGCGCCGGGCGATACGGTTCTCGAGGTGGGTGCCGGTACCGGGCTGTTGACCCTCGCGCTTCTCGAGGCGGACGCGCGAGTCACGACGGTCGAAGCGGACACGCGGCTGGCGGCCGTCGTCGGGCCGCGGCTCGAGTCGGTCGGCGCGCGTGTGATCGTGGGCGACGTGCTCGACGGCAAGCACGCGCTGGCGCTCGCGGTCGGCGCCGCGATCGATGCGGCCGGACCGGGCGGCTATCGGGTCGTCGCGAACCTGCCGTACAACGCGTCGGTTCCGTTTCTCGTGAACTTGCTGCGGGCGCCGGCTCGGCCGCGGGTCGCGGTCGTCACCGTGCAGCGCGAGGTGGCCGACCGGCTCGTCGCGACGGCGGGCGACGACGCGTATGGTCGCGTGTCGGTCGAGTTGCAGTTGCGCGCGACGGTGGAACGACTGCGCGATCTTCCTGCGGCCGTGTTCTGGCCGCGCCCGGCGATTCGTTCGTCGGTCGTGCGCATCACGCCGCACCCCGACGGCATGTGCCCGGCACCGTCGGACGTCGGGCGGTTCGATGCGTTCGTCGCGCGCGTGTTCGGGCAGCGGCGAAAGCGGATCGCGTCGCTTATCGACCAACCGCGTGTAGCCGTCGAGCGGGTACTCGACGAACTGGGGCTGGCGCGCGACGTTCGGGCCGAGGTGCTCGCGCCGGACGTGCTGGTGCAACTCTGCGATCGCCTCGAAACGGGATCGTGAAAATGGCCTAACCCATTGACTTCGGGCGGTTTGAGTGATCCTGAATCATTTGACCGTGCGGAAACCGTCGGGTATAGTTCTGCGGACGGGAACGCCACGGCGGGCCGATGGAAGTCAGCGGGGTGCTTTGGCTTCGGCGCGTTCTCGATCCGGGGGCGTCGCGCGGACGATTGCGTCGGAAGTTTTTTCCGACCCGTCGCGCCGACTTGTCGGGAAGGGAATCAGCTTGTTCTCGCAAGAGCAGATCGAAGCGGTTCGCCAGGCATCCGACATCCTCGACATCGTCGTCGGTCACGGCGTGAAACTCACGCCCTCGGGCGCCTCGCACAAGGGGCTCTGCCCGTTTCACCGCGAGAAGACCGCGTCGTTCCACGTCTATCCGGACAAGCAGTTCTTCAAGTGCTACGGCTGCGACGCGAAGGGCGACGTATTCACGTTCGTCCGTGACACCGAGAACCTCGAGTTCCCCGACGTCGTGCGGCTCCTCGCCGACCGCGCCGGCATCACGTTGGAGGAAGATCGAACGCCGCGTCCGACGGGCGAGCCCGAGCCTCGCCGCCTCGCCGAAGCGACCGCGTTCGCCGCGCAGCACTATCTGCGCACGCTGCTCAGCAAGCCGGAGGGGGCCGCCGGCCGCGACTACCTGAAGTCGCGCGACATCTCGTCGGATCTCGCAAAGGCGTGGGGCATCGGGTTCGCGCCGAGCGCGCGCGACTGGCTTCTCGAGCGCGCGACGAATGCCGGCTTCACGATGCGCGAACTCGAGCTCGCGAACCTCGTCCTGCCCGCGCGCGACGGGATGGGCGCGTGCGATCGCTTCCGCGACCGCGTGATGTTCCCGATCCGCAACACGCGCAACCAGGTCGCCGGGTTCGGTGGCCGCGCGATCCGCGACGGCGAGCCGGCGAAGTACATCAACACCGGCGACACGCCGCTGTTCAAGAAGTCGGAACTGCTCTACGGCCTCGATCGCTACAAGGACGCGTGCCGCGACAACCCCGACCTGCGTCAGGAGCCGTTCTACATCTGCGAGGGCTACCTCGACGTGATCGCGATGCACCGCGCCGGACTCGAGAGCGCCGTCGCGCCGCTCGGCACGTCACTCACGTCGGGCCACGTCCGCATCCTCGGCCGCAGTCGCGTGCCGGTCGTGCTCGTCTTCGACGGCGACCGTGCCGGCGTCGAGGCGACGCGGCGTGCGATCCGCGAGTGCGTCGCGCAGGGCGTCGAAGCGCGCGTCGCACGGATCGATGCGGGGCGCGACCCGTTCGACATCCTGCAAGACGACGGCCCCGACGCGTTGCGCACGCAGGTCACGGCGACGACCGGCGCGTACGAGTTCCTGCTCGCGCGGGCCCGCGAGGTGCACGGTGATTCGCCGGAGGGCCGCGCCGAGGCCGTGCGCGACCTCGCCGAGATCTTCGGTGCCGGCAGCGATCCCGTCGCGGCGGAGAACTACATCCGGGACATCGCGTTCGACAACGCGGTCACCCGCGCGGCGGTCGAAGAGGCGTGGGCCCACGCCAATCGTCGCGCCCGCGCGCCGCGCGACGACGACGCGCAGCCGGCGCGGGCGCCGCGCGCGCTCTCGTCTCGACCCCGCACGTCGCGTGAGGCACGGGCGGAGCAGGACCTGCTGCTCGCCCTGTTCGGCGAGCCGGCGCTGATCCACGACGCGCGCGAGCGCGTCGACGTCGAGCGGATCGGCGACCCGGTCGTGCGCAAGATCGTGTCGGTCGCGTTTTCCCTCGATGGGACGCCCGAGTCGTCGGCCGTGCTCGCGCGTCTGCGGGCGCTCGACGACGACGACGCGGCCGAGCAGGTCGCTCGCGTCACCGGTGAGTTGATCGAGCGCCAGGCGATGCTCGGCCAGCGATCGCCGTCGCGGGGGGCGAACCCGTATCGGGACCTCCTGGTCGGGTATTGCGCCTTCCTTGAGGCCGAGGATGTGAAGGCGGCTCGCGCGCGCAAGTTCAGCGAGTTGCTCGAGGCCAGGGCGACCCAGGACGACGACGGGGTCGCGAACGCGATGACGGCGATCGCCGATCTGGACCGGGAACGACATTTGGACAAGAAGGTAGACGGTAAGGCGGCGGAGACGACCCCGAAGGGGCCGTCCCCCCGGTAGAGGAGGGAGTCGGGCGCTCGCGCTCGACTACCGGGCGAGCCGCACCTTGCCGGTCGGTCTCGCCCCATGCTGGAAGGACTCGAATGCAAAAGCAGCAGATCGAAACCGAACTTCAGGGGTTGATCGAAGAGGGCAAGAAGGTCGGCTACTTGACCATCGATCGGGTGAACAAGGTCTTTACCGAAGACCTGCCACCCGAGACGCTCGAGGACGTGCTCCTCAAGCTCGATGAAGCGGGGATCGAACTGCTCGACGAGGCCGAGGCCGAAGAGCGCGCGTCGGAGTCGAAGGACGACGACGACACGCCGGCCGAGCGCACCGCGGCGACCACCGAGAAGATCGACGATCCGGTGCGGATGTATCTCACGCAGATGGGCGAGATCCCGCTGCTGAGCCGCGACACCGAGATCCGCCTCGCGAAGAAGATCGAGTTCACGCGCCGTCGCTTCCGCAAGAAGGCGCTCGAGTCGTGTCTCGGCTCCGACATGGCGCTCGACATCGTCGAGCGCGTGATCGAGGGACGGCTCGCGTTCGATCGCACGCTCAAGGTGCCGGGCGGCAACGACAACGCGAAGGTCGAACTCGCGCGTCGGATCGGCGTCAACTACGCGACCGTTCGCGAGATGCTGGATCGCAACCGCAAGGAATACGCGAACCTGCTCAAGCGCGAGGACGGCAAGGGCTACGGCCAGTCCTACCTCGTGCGCCTGCTCCGGCGTCTGAGCGATCGTCAGCGCAAGTGGGTCGTTCTCCTCGAAGAGACCTGCATTCAGACGAAGAAGTTCCGCGCGATCATCGACGCGCTCACCGCGCACCGGGACCGGATGGTCGCGGTCAAGCGAGAGATCGTCGCGCTCGATCGTAGCGGCGGCAGCGCCGAGCGTCGTCGCGAGCTCGAGGGCGAGCTCCGCGTTCTGATGACGCAGGCGGGTGAAGACGACGTCCACCTGACGAAGCGGCTGATCGAGATTCACCGCCGCCACGGCGAGTATGACGAGGCCAAGCGCGAGCTGTCGAAGGGCAACCTGCGACTGGTCGTGTCGATCGCGAAGAAGTACCGCAACCGTGGCCTGTCGTTCCTCGACCTGATTCAGGAGGGCAACACCGGCCTGATGAAGGCGGTCGAGAAATACGAGTATCGCCGCGGCTACAAGTTCTCGACGTATGCGACGTGGTGGATTCGCCAGGCGATCACCCGCAGCATCGCCGATCAGGCGCGCACGATTCGGATCCCGGTCCACATGATCGAGACGATGTCGAAGCTGCGCAACGTCACGAAGAAGCTCACGCAGAAGAACGGTCGCGAGCCCACGATCGAAGAGGTCGCGCAGGCGACCGACATCTCGGTCGACGAGACCAAGCGCGTGATGAAGATCGCGAAGCATCCGATCAGCCTCGACCGGCCGATCGGCGAAAGCGACGACAGCTACTTCGGCGACTTCATCGAAGACCAGGGCGCCGAGTCGCCGGTCCACGCGGCCGCGCACGAGATGCTCAAGGACAAGATCGAGAAGGTGCTGCACACGTTGACCTACCGCGAGCGCGAGATCATCAAGCTCCGCTACGGCATCAACGACGGCTACACCTATACGCTCGAGGAAGTGGGGCGGATCTTCAAGGTCACGCGAGAGCGTGTCCGGCAGATCGAGGCCAAGGCGGTCCGAAAGCTCCAGCACCCGGTGCGAAGCCGGAAGCTGGAAGGCTTCCTCGAAGGAACCTTCTGAATCGAACGCCCCGCTTTGCGGGGCTTTTTTTTTGGGGGACGGCGCTCGAACGTCCCCGGAAACGAACAGCACGCACGAGGTGTGACGATGGAGACCGAAGCGCAGGGGGACTTGAAGGCGACGCTGCGGGGGCTGATCCAGCTGCAGGGGCTCGACGCGCAGATCCTGGCGGCCGAGGCCGTATGTGCGCGGATCCCGCTGCAGATCGCCGCGTACGAGAAGGCCGTGAAGGACGCCGAGGCCGCGGTCGAAGCCGCGCATCAGGCGGTCAAGACGAAGAAGAAGGAACTCGACGCGAAGAACCTCGACTTGAAGTCGATGGACGACAAGATCGCCAACTGCGAGAAGCAGCTCAACGAGATCTCGACCAACGACGCCTACAAGGCGATGCTCGGCCAGATCGCCGGCTACAAGGCGGACAAGTCGCGCGTCGAAGACGAGGTGTTGCAGATGAGCTACACGCTCGACGAGATGGGCACCCCGATCGAGGAGGCGAAGAAAGCCGTCGAAGCGGCGGTCGCCGAGCGCGACGCGCACGCCGGCGTGCTCGAGGCGCAGCAAGCCGAGAAGCAGGCCGAGATCGATGCACTTCGCGAGCAGCGCACCGCGCACATGGAGCACGTCGACCCGGAGACGCACACGATGTACTCCCGTGTCCTCAAGCTCCGCAAGGGCAGTGCGATGGCCGAAGTGATCGACGAGCACTGCCAGGGCTGCATGATGGGCCTGAACCTGCAGGAGATCTCGAAGCTCACTGCGTGCCGCGAGGTGATGACCTGCCGCACCTGCCACCGCATCCTCTACTTGCCGGAGGTCGTGGGCACCTGATCGGCTTCCCCGCCGGGCGACCGCGCGATCCGTGGTAGGATCGCGGGCGTCACGCGCACGAGGAGGACCGTTCATGCACCCGATCGGGGCTATCGCGCTCGCCGCGCTGCTCGCGAGCACCGGCATCGCGCAAGACGTACTCTATTACAAGTTCGACGATCCGGGTGCGACCCCGATCAACCTCGCGGCGCGCTCGGGCATCGCACCGGGTGAAGCGACGATCAACAGTCGCAACGCGACGCCGCCGTGGGTGCCCGGCCGCTTCGGGACCGCGTTCTCCGGCGGCGCCGCGTCGACGACGTGGCAGTACGTCGATACCGGATACAACGTCGCATTCCAGGGGAGCTTCACGGTCGCGTTCTTCTGCCGCAACCGCGTGCCGTTGCCGTCCACGTCCGGGGCGGTGATCTTCCGCGGTCCCGGGAGCAACGGTCGGTTCATCGCCGACGTCTCCGGCTCGACGCAGGACCTGCTCATCCGGGGGTTCGGAGGGAGCATGCGCTCGGACGGCACGTTCCTGTCGAAGACGATGAGCGGCTGGGTGCACGTCGCGCTCGTCGCCGACTGGACGAACCGCGTCGTGCGCCTCTACATCGACGGCGTGAGCGGCATCCCGCTGCCACTGACGACGATGCCGTTCGTCGATCCGCGTGACGGTCCGCTCCGTATCGGCAAGACGTCGTCTTCGACGACCGGGAGCTTCGACATCGACGAGTTCCGGCTCACGCTCCGCGCCGCGAGTGCGGCCGAGGTGCAGCGCTGGGCGACGACCGACACGGCCGCGGACGGGCCGTTCGGCGCCGCGTGCCACCCGCGCGGACGCGTCGTGCTTCTCGACAGCAACGAGGCGACCCACGGGCCGCCCGCGATCGGCAATGCGCGCTACGCCCTCGAACTGTTCGGCCTCGCCGGCACCGACTACACGCTGATGCTCGGGACGAACCGCCTGCGTTTCGCGGGGCTGCCGCTGCCGCTCGATCTCAAGATCGTCGACCCCGGACTCGCCGGGTGCCTCTGGCACACGAGCGGGGACATCGCGTCGTTCACCGGGCGCCTCGACGCGGCGGGCGCCGCCCGTTTGGCTCTCCCCGTGCCCAACGTCCCGGCAATCGTCGGCATCAACGTGTTCTCGCAGGCCGTGCTCTACAGCGGGGCGCTCAGCCGTTTCATGTCGTCGAATGCGTTCGTCTCGGCGATCGGTCAGTAAGGAGGTCGGCGATGATTCGGATACTCACGACGCTCGTTGTCGCCACGCTCTTCGCCGCGACGCTCGAGCCGGCCGGTGCGCAGGACGTGCTCTACTACAAGTTCGACGCCGGTGGCGGACGCAAGGTCGTGAATTACTACGGCCACTCCGGAATCGCGCCGCTCGAGGCTCGGCTGGTCAGCCAGAACGGGTATGCCAACTCGACGCTGTGGGCGACGGGGAATCCGGGCAGTGCGCTAAAGGGCAGCGAAACGGTCGGGCGTGACGTGACGTTGGTCAGCGACTGCTACCCGCAGCATGCCGGCAGCTTCACGATCGCGTTCGCGTTCAAGAACCGGCGGGTGATGACTCGCCCGTCGCGTCCGGAGCTCGTGACGGCCGGCGGGGGCAGCAACTTGAACCGCTTCATCTGTTTCATCAATTCGCAGGCGAACAACAACCTCGGATTCGAAGGCTGGGCGTCGGTGTCGAGTCCAGCGACGTTGCAAACGACGCCGGACGTGTTGACCCCGCACTACAGTCGATGGGTCCACGTGGCCGCGGTGTTCGACAACGCGACGAGATCCGTCCGCTACTACGTGGATGGCCAGTTGGCCGACACGCTGTCGATGGGGAACTACACCGCGCGCCTCCAGGCGGGCGAGAACCCGTTGCGGATCGGGTTCGGTGCGCGTGACGGCTCGGTCGACATCGACGAGTTCCGTCTTCTCTACCGCGCGGCAACCGCGTCGGAGGTCCAGGCTTGGGCGCAACCGAGCCACTTCGCCGCCGACGGTCGCTACGGCACGGCGTGCTACCCGCGCGGTCGCAGCGTGTTGCTCGAGTCCAACCGCGCCCAGGCGGGTCTCCCGACGCCGGGCAACGGTCGCTATGCGCTCAAGCTCTACGGCCCCGTCGGGTCGACGTTCCAACTCGCGCTCGGCACGAGTCGAACCCGGCTGTTCTCGTTGCCGTTGCCCCTCGACTTGGCCTTCGTCCACCCGGCGTTGAGCGGCTGCGTGTGGGAGGCAGATGCAGACATCGCGTTGCTGCCCGGCGCGATCGGCGCCACCGGTGAGGTGACCGTCCCGTTGCCGATTCCGAACGTCGCGGCGCTCGCCGGCTTCCGGCTCTACTCGCAGGCGCTGCTGACGAACACGGCGATCAACACGATGATGACGTCGAACGGGTTCTCCGTGATCGTCGGGCGCTGAGCGCGCGCGGCATCCTCGGCCCTCAGTCGAGCACGAGGATCTCGGGGCGGGTGATGCGGCGGACGCCGTTGGGTGCGGCGGGGTCGAAGATCGCCGCCGCGGTCCAGATCCGAAGCCCCGAGAGCGCGTTGCCGAAGCGGCGGAGGTCGAGGGTCGCGTTCGCGACGCCGGTCGCCGGCAGCACGCCGATGTTGCCGGTGAGGAGTGGACCGAGCGCGCCGCGGATCGACAGCGCGAACAGCGCGTCCGGCACGAGCGCCAACGTCCGCGCGCCGACGCGGATCCCCGGCGTGAACCCGGTCGCCGACAGCGCGACGACGTAGGGCAGACCCGCATCGAGTGGCGAGTCGACGCGGATGTCCCAGCGATTCGGTGTCGAGACACGGCGTGCGGAGAGTCGGCGGCCGTCGGCGCGACACATTCCCCATCCGCCCGGCGACGTGGCGAGGAGGGTCGACGCGATGATCGTTCCGCCCGGCGTCACCGTGTGGAAGGCCGGCTGCACGGCCGGGGGCAGGGCGTTGCCGATCACGCGAATCGCGCCGTTGCCCATCGTCGTCTCGAATACCGCAGAGCCGGAGAAGCGCTGCGCGCTCAGCTGGGTCCGGAACCCGGTACGCGGATCGAACCGCACGATACCGGGCGCCTGACTTTGCAGAACGCGAAGGTCGCCGTCGACGTGACTCTGCAAGACGCTCGGAACCGAAGTGAAGCCGGGGGCGAGGATCGTCGTGAGCGTGCGCACCTGTCGGGTGTCGTGTGACACGAGTAGCACGCGGCCCATCTCATCGGTCAGGACGTAGTCACCGGTCCACAGCTCACGGCCGTGCAGCGTCACGATGGTCGCGGTGGATACCGTTCCCATCGTCGTCAGCACGAAATTCGAGTCCAAGTGCATCAGCGTGCCGGATGACGCGATCGTGTAGCCGTCCGCGTGATGCCGAGACGCGCCGGTCAGCCACGGTACGCCCGCCGTTCGTACGAGTGCGCTCGTGAGCACGTCGTACTCCGACATCGAGAAGAGGGACCCGGATACGACGAAGCGGTTCGTGTGGTCAATGATCGGCCGCGTCTGTGCGAACCACCCACGTCCGACCGACGACGACAACGTCGCGATGACCTGACCGTTCGTCGTCACCCGCGACAGTGCGCTGCCACTGCAGCAATGCGGCGTCGTGAGGTAGAACGATGCCGCGTAGTAATCGCTCGGCGGGTCTTGCGTTGGGCCCGCGAGGGCGAGTGCCACGACGAGCGCAGCGGTCAGGAGGATCGGTCGTTGCATCGCGGGTTCCTTCCCTCAGTCGAGCACGAGGATCTCGGGGCGGGTGATGCGGCGGATGCCGTTGGGTGCGGCGGGGTCGAAGATCGCCGCCGCGGTCCAGATCCGAAGCCCGGAGAGCGCGTTGCCGAAGCGGCGGAGGTCGAGGGTCGCGTTCGCGACACCGGCTGCCGGCAACACGCCGATGTTGCCGGTGAAGAGCGGCCCGAGGGCGCCCCGGATCGACAGCGCGAACAGCGCGTCGGGCACGAGCGCGAGCGTGCGGGCACCGACCCGGATACCCGGCGTGAACCCGGTCGCCGACAGCGCGACGACGTAGGGCAGGCCCGCGTCGAGTGGCGAGTCGAGGCGGATGTCCCACCGATTCGGTTGCGCCGTTCGTTCCGTCGACAGTACGCGGCCGTTCGCGCGGCACATCGCCAAGGGATCTAGGAAGCCCACGGCCGTCACCGGGATCGTGCCGATGACCGTGCCGTTCGGAAGCCGCGTTTCGATCAGTAGTGCGGTGGTTCCGACGCCGCGCACGTTGTGAATCACGCCCGGGCCGAATGCGGTCTCGAAGAGGACGGCTGCGCTGAGCCCGCCCGATCGTACTATGGGCGATTGCTGCCCGGTGCGCGGGTCGATCCGCTCGATGCCGAGGATCTGTTGGGGGGAACTCGGCAGGTAGAGCCGAAGATCTCCATCGACGTGACTCTGGGCCACGCCGGCCGGGGCGTTGTACGAGTCCTGGATCCCGCTACCGATACGTCGCACGCGCCTTCCGTCCACCGAGACGAGCATCAGCGACGATGAAAAGTCCGAAGCGATGTAGTCACCGGACCAGAGATCGCGTTCATAGAGACTGACGATGCTTGCAGTCGACACGGAGCCGATCGTCGTCATCGTCGACAGTCCCGGTGGCATGTGGAGCAGCGTGCCTCCAACCGCGATCGTGAGCCCGGTGGCGTGGTGACGCGTGAGTCCCCACGCGCTCAGTGGGACCGGGACCGAGCGTCGAATCGTGTCGGTGGCCGGATCGAACTCGAGGAGTCGGCCCATCGATACGGTGTGGATCGACCGATTCGTGTGCTCCGGCGTGGGGTTCACGTAGGGGAACCACCCCCGCGTCGTGGTGCTCCCGAGCAATGTTGCCGCACCCGTGGGGGTGATACGCACGAGTGTCGCTCTCGCGCAGCAGTGAGGGGTGCCCGAGGGCCGGTAGGCGGAGACGTAGTAATCGCTCGGCGGGTCTTGCGTCGGGCCCGCGAGGGCGAGTGCCACGACGAGCGCAGCGGTCAGGAGGATCGGTCGTTGCATCGCGTGTTCCTTGGGTCAATCGAGCACGAGGATCTCGGGGCGGGTGATGCGGCGGATGCCGTTGGGTGCGGCGGGGTCGAAGATCGCGGCCGCGGCCCACACCCGAAGTCCCGAGAGCGCGTTGCCGAAGCGGCGGAGGTCGAGGGTCGCGTTCGCGACACCGGCTGCCGGCAACACGCCGATGTTGCCGGTGAAGAGCGGCCCGAGGGCGCCCCGGATCGACAGCGCGAACAGCGCGTCGGGCACGAGCGCGAGCGTGCGGGCACCGACCCGGATACCCGGCGTGAACCCGGTCGCCGAGAGCGCGATCGCGTACGGCAGACCGACGTCGGTCGGCGAATTGACGCGCAGGTCCCAGCGGTTGGGCGTCGCGGTTCGTCGTGCCGACAGCACCTGTCCGGCTGCACGACACATGCCCCACCCGCGTCCGTAGGGGAGCGCCGCGATCGGGACGGTGGAGAGGACGGTCCCGTCCAGTGCGATCGTCTCGAGTGCGGGGGGCGTGGCCGTCCGGAGGTGGCGGATGACGCCGCCGCCCATCGACGTCTCGATCACGACGGCCGCGCTCATCGTCACCGAGGAACGCACGAGTCGTTGCCGGCCCGGCCGCGGGGCGAGGCGGACGATCCCGCCGCCGGCGGAGCCCGAGTTCGCGACGCACGCGAGGAAGTCGCCATCGACGTGACTCTGGACGATTCCGCTCGGCGCCAAGTACGAGTTCCAGAAGCGCGTCGAGGTTCGACGACGCGTTCGACCATCCGTCGACAAGAAGTACATCCTTCGCCCGAAACCGTCGGTCGCGATGTAGTCCCCGGTCCACAGATCGCGGCCGTGAAGGAGCGTGGCGAACGAGGTGGTCACGTCTCCGATCGTCGTCATCGGGGTCAGGCCCTGGGAGAGCTGGAGCACCGTTCCGTCGGCGACCGTCGTCAAGCCGACGGCGTGGTGGCGAGTGAGCCCCGAAGCGAAGACGCCGGTGTTGACGGTCCGGCGAATGACGTCGGTCGTTGCGTCGATCTCCAGCACGCCCCACAGCCACGTCGTGTAGACGGTGCGGTTGGTGTGGTCGACGACCGGCCGGGAAAACGGCACCCAGCCCCGCAAGGCGGTGCCGAAGATCGTCGTCACCAGACCGGACGGCGTCACCCGCACGAGACTCGCGGCGCTGCAGCAGTGCGGAGTCGTGTACCCGTGTATCGATGCGTAGTAGTCGCTCGGCGGGTCTTGGGCGGGAGCGCTCGTCGCGAGAGCGAGGGCGACGAACGCGATGCGGATCTTCGACACGGCTTGTCCTCCTGGAGACGCGGTCGAATCGCAACTACCGGACCAATCGCGGATCGGCCCGGTTCACGCAGTGGAAGACACCGACGCGTTACGATCGCGTAACTCGCGCTACCGGGCTGTCCCGCTACGCGATGCCGTGTTCGGCCTTGTAGGCGGCCCAGTTGCGCTTGAGCGCGAGGAACGCGTCGAACGAGTCGGCGAGCAGGAACGGGTTCGAGCGGCGTTCGTGACCGATCGTCGACGAGGGCGCGATGCCGTAGTTGTGGCCAGGCCAGACTTCGGTGTCGTCGGGCAGGGTGAGGATCTTCTGGAGGCTCTCGTATTCGGTGCGCGCCGCGTCGTCGGTCGCGGTGCCGCCGACCTTGCCGACGAAGAGCAGGTCGCCGGTCAGGAGCTTGTCGCCGCACCGGACGCACACGTGGTCGTCGGCGTGGCCGGGCGTGTGGAGGAACTCGAGCGTGAGCGAACCGACCGGCACGGTCGCGCCGTCGCCCACGCCACCGATCGGGTCGTAGCGCAGCAGTTTCGCGCGCGTCGTCGACAGCACGAGGTCGTTGCCGCCGGTGTGGTCGGCGTGGCCGTGCGTGTTGATCAGCCACGCGAGCCGAAGCCCGCGTGCGCCGAGATCGCGGAGGATCTCGCCCGCCCGGTCGCCCGGATCGACCAGCGCCGCGTCGCGCGACACTTCGTCGGCGATCACGTACGCGAAGTTGCGATCCCCGCCCGCGTTGAGTTGCTGGAAGATCATGCGCTACCTCCGTCGCGAGAATACCAAAGCGGGCCGTTTGTTCGCCGATTGCGACCGGGCTATCCTTTGCGGCGAGGAAGTGGACCGGACGACCGCGGCGCGTCTCGGCTTTCGGGCCGTGCGCGCGTCGAGGAAAGTCCGGGCTCCACAGGGCAGGGTGGTGGGTAACGCCCACCGGGAGCGATCCCAGAGCCAGTGCAACAGAAAGCAGACCGCCACGTCGGGCTCGCCCGGCGCGGTAAGGGTGAAACGGTGGGGTAAGAGCCCACCAGCGGCGGGAGTGATCTCGCCGGCTCGGTAAACCTCACCCGGAGCAAGGCCATGTAGGGAAGGACGAGGTCGCCCGCCTCTTCGCCGTCTTCGGACGGCTACTTCCGGGTAGGCCGCTACAGGCGACCGGTGACGGTCGTCGCAGAGAAATGGTCGTCACCGCCCTTCGGGGCGGCACAGAACCCGGCTTACAGGTCCGCTTCCTCGCTTTCTATCGCGGCCGGCTCTACCATTGGCGACGCCACCGAGCGGCGGTGCCGGTGGTCCTCCCATCCCGATCCGATCGGACTCGCATATGGATCTCTCGGGCGTCTACTACACGGCGGTGATGGTCTTCGGCATCGGGCTGTTGATCTTCATCCACGAGCTCGGTCACTACCTGGTCGCCAAGTGGGCCGACGTGCGAGTCGAGGCGTTCAGCCTCGGCTTCGGGCCCGCGCTGATCGCGAAGACCGTCGGCGAGACCGAATACAAGCTCTGCGTGATCCCGCTCGGCGGCTACGTGAAGATGGCCGGGGAACTGCCCGGCGAGGCGCCGGACCCTGAAAGCGTCGGCGACGCGCGCGAGTTCACGTCGAAGAGCGTCGGGGCGCGCGCCGCGATCATCGGCGCCGGCCCGGCGATGAACCTGCTGTTCGCGCTGATCGTCTTCCCGATCATCTTCTCGATCGGCGTGACGATGCACTCGCCGATCGCCGGCACGGTCGTCGAGGGCGACCCGGCGTGGGTCGCCGGGCTCGAATACGGCGATCGGATCGAGCGGATCAACGGTCGTCCGATCTACCGCTTCGAGGACATTCGCTTCGAGGTCGCGCTCGGCGACGACGCGCTGGACGTCGAATACCTGCGTGACGGGAAACCGCACACGACCCGCATCGTCCCGGAGTACGACGAGCAGCACGGATTCCAGCGCATCGGCCTCGGCCTCGCGGCACGCCGCGATCGCCTGCGCGTGATGCCCAAGAACGGTGTGGTCGACGAGCCGCTCGAGGTGATCTCGATCAACGGCCGATCGTTCGAGTCCTACCTCGACGATTCCGAGTTCCGGATCGAGTTGGAGCGCAAGGACGCCGACCTCGTGCTCGTCGTCCGACGCGACGGCGGGCCGACGACGATCACGATCCCGCCGGAGATGAAGCCCGCGAAGGCGCCGTTCCTCGGGATTCGCTTCCCCGGCACCAGCACGATCGCGGCCGTGCGCACGGCCGACGGGACGCCCAAGCTGCCGTTGGCCGCGAAGGACCGGATCGTCGCGGTCGGCGGTGTCGAGGTCCGCACCGAAGACGGCGTCCGGGAGCGGGTGCTCGCGGCGCCGCCGGGGCCGGTGACGCTGTCCGTGATCCAGGCCAAGCAACCGGACGGTCGAGCCACGGACGTCGTCGTCGAGGCGTTTGCCGACCCGGCCGGTCGCGAAGCGGCGTTCGAGGACCTGCACTTCGAGGCCGGAACGATCGTCAAGCCCATCGAGGGTTTCGCTGCGGCGAAGGCCGGCTTCCAGGCCGGTGACGAGATCACGCACATCGACGGTGAGCCGGTCACGACGCTGAAGGAGATCCGCAAGCGGATCGCCGGATTCGACGCCGCGAAGAAGCCCGACGGCTGGCGCTTCAAGCTGCGACGCTTCCACCGCGAGGGCGATCGACTGCGTGCGGAGGTCGTCGAGATCGACGCCGCGCCGGGTCGCACCCAGGTCAACCACGCACTCGACAACCTGTTCGAGAACGAGATCCTCGTCGAGAGCGTTCAGTTCCCGTTCCCCGACAGCCTGGTGCGCGGCGTGAAGTACTCCGCGGCGTGGGCCTACAACATCTTCAACTCGCTGAAGAGCATCTTCACCGGGCGCCTCGCGGCGAGCAACCTCGGCGGGATCCTCAGCATCGGCCAGGTCACGTACGACCGCGCCAAGCAGGGGTGGATGAAGCTGTTCTACTTCCTCGCGATCCTCAGCGTGAACCTCGCGATCGTGAACCTGCTGCCGATCCCGATCCTCGACGGCGGCCAACTGCTCTTCCTGCTCGCCGAGAAGATCAAGGGCTCCCCGGTCAGCGAGCGGATCCAGGGGTTGGGGCAGACGATCGGCCTCGTGATCATCCTCGCGTTGATCGTGTTCGTCACGTTCAACGATATTCAGCGTCTGTTCGGCTGAGCCCGACCGGAACCTGCCGCGGTCGAACGACTTGCGGGAGTGCGGCGAGGCGGGAACGACTTTCGCGCGACGTCGGCGCGCCGTGTGACGATACCTCCCGCGTCGGGAGGGGATGATGCAGAACACGATCTCGTCGGCGCGGGAGCGTCGGCGATTCCCGCGACTGCCGATCGAATTCGACGTGCGGTTTCGGGTGGTCGACGCGACGACGTCGACGCGCGAGGAGAGCACCGGTCGCACGCTCGATCTCGCGCGAGGCGGGCTCCGTTTCCGCACCGAGACGACGGTGTGCGAGGGCGATGTGCTCGCGCTCCACATGACGATCCCCGGCACCGACCGCGTCGTCGCGACGCTGATGGAGGTCGTGCGGGCCGCCCGTGATGGCGACGACGGCACCGAGGTCGGCGCGTGCTTCCTGTGGTCGGGGTGGCACGACGGCGACATGCAGCGCGCGATCGCCGACTTCGTCGATGGGATCCTCGCCGATCGTGAGGCGCCGACGGGGGCGGAGTGAGCGCTACTCGATCGGCTCGCCGTGCAGGCAGTCGCGGTGGGCCGGCACGTGCTGTTGGCCCGCTCGCGAACGCGCGACCGGAATCGCGACGTATCCGTCGTCGTCACGGATCGGCCCGTGGCAGACGGCACACAGCACGACCTTGCCGCGCCAGCGCGTCGTCACGTCGAGTCGAAACGACGTGCTCTTCGAGAACGGGTTGCGCTTGAGCATGCGCAGGACGCCCTTTTCCTGCAGGCTCTCGATCGCGCGCGCCGCGAATTCCGGCGTGATACCGCACGCGTCGGCGACGTCCTCGAGACGCATTCGGCCGACGCCCTCGTCGAACGTCTGCGTGAGCCGGAGCAACCGGTTGAACACCGCTTGCTCGCCGAGGCTCAGCTCGCGCATCAAATAGTCGCTGAGGAAGTTCGGGTAGAAGAAGCCGCCCTCCGGCTCGGCGACGTAGCGCTGCACGTCGGACAGTGCGTGCGCGGCCGCCCGGCGTCGGGGCGGGACGTCGTCGTGTTCCGCGCCGTGTGCGTGGTCGTGTTCCGGGTCGTGTCGGGGTTCGGGCGCGGGCGCGGTCTCGGACGGCGCGGCGCCACCCATTTCCGCACCGAACATCGTGTTGAACGTCTCGCGCAGCTTGTCGTTCGACATGGTCGTCGTCTCGGCGTCGTTTCGCGGAAGCTCTGCCCTCGAGGTTCCGCCGTCTCCCACCGGTTCCCGTCGACGGGTCGTGCCCGTCGGCCGCCTCAGCTCAGCTTCGGCCGCCACTCCGCGTATTCGTCGTCGTCAGCGCCGCCCGTGCCCGCCGGTGCGTTGACCGACTCCGGGTCGATCTCCGGCTTGGCCACGGCCTTGTCGGGGATCTCCTGGAAGTCGAACGGGTTCGCCGGTGGCGCGCCTTCGCCCTCGTCGAACGCGGGCTCGGCCTCGGCGGCCTCCTCCTCTGGGACCTCCCGGGGATTGAGCAACTCCTGCGCGAGGCGCATGTAGTCCTTCGCGCTGCGGCTGTTCGGGAAGCTGAAGATCATCGGCGACTTGATCAGCGGTGCCTTCGCGATGTTCGCGTCGGTCTTGATCGGGCTCAGCAGCCGTCCGCCGAACGTCTGCCCGAGCATGTCGAGCATCCGGTTGGACAGCTTCAAGCGGCGGTCGATCTTCGTCGGCAAGATCCAGGTCTTGAGCCGGTGGCCCATCTTCTCCTTGAGGAGATTGAACGTGTTCGTCAGGTCGTCGATCGCCTTCATGCTGTAGCACTGGGTTTCGATCGGGACGACGGCCTCGCCGCTCGACACGAGCGCGTTGATCGTGATCGTGCTCAGGTTCGGCGGGCAGTCGAACAGGATCACGTTGAAGTACTCGAAGTAGGGGCGCAGCTTCATCTCGAGGATGCGCTCCTTCATCAACATCTCCTTGAGCTTGATCTCCGCGCCCGCGAGGCGAATGTCGGCGGGGATCAGGAAGATGTTCTCGAAGCGCGTCTTCAGGACGACGTCTTTCGCGGTGACCTGGTCGTCGACGAGCAGGTTGTTGCTCGTCAACTCGATCTCGTCGGGGTTCAGGCCGAACGAGATGCTGAGGTTGGCCTGGGCGTCCAGGTCGATGCAGAGCACCTTGTAGCCCTGGGCCGCGAAGCACCCCGCGAGGTTGAAGGTGGTCGTGGTCTTGCCGACGCCGCCCTTCTGATTGACGACCGTGATGCGCTTGAAGACCTCGTCCTTGCCGGCGAGGGCCATCACGCGCCGCAGCACGTCCTGAGAGTAGATGCGGTGGTTGTTGTCGTCGCGCGTGACGCCCTCGAGTCGCCCTTCGGCTTCCCACTCGAGCAGCGTGTTGCGTGGCACGCCCGAGATGTTCACCACTTCGCGGCACGTGTAGGTTCTGCTCACGAGGTTCCTCCCTGTGAATCGAACTCGCCCCGCTCAAACGAGCCCTCCGGGCCGCTCCTCCGGGCCACGGTGCCCGCCGCATGCCCGAACCGCAGTGCACCGCCCGGCAGTTCGCCGACCGGAACGGCTTCGATCGAGTGCCCGAGTTGTCCATGGGCGAGAGTCGCCACGAGCCGTGAACGCGTGCACGTCGTTCGGAGCCCGTCGCGCCGCGAGGCGCGCATGTCGTCGGGGTGAGTACCGCCCTCGATGGTGTCTCGGCGGATGATAACTCGCCACCCATGGTGTGCCAACGGCTTTTTGGGCGCATTCTTCCCCCTTCGGTGCGACGGGCGTATCATCCGAACGGAGCCGACCCGCCGTGCGGCTCAAGCCGACGGATCGCGAGCGAGATGAAGATCCCCTTTCGGTGCGCCGCGATCCGCGGCGTACGCGTGTGCCTCGCAACACTCCTTCTGCTCGTCGGGTGCGGCCCGGCCACGCCCGAGGACGCGACGCGCACGGACGAGCAGACGACGCCCGCATCCGAACCCGGGCCCCGGCCGACCCCCGACGGCGCGATCCGGATCGCCGCGGTCTTCCCGACCGAGGGGCGCTACCAATCGAGCGGCCGCGACAGCCTCGCCGGCGTCGCGTTCGCCGTCGACGAGATCAACGCGGCGGGGGGGATCGGCGGCCGCCGACTCCACCTCGTCGACTATGCCACGCGTAGCGACGTCGAGACGACCCGCCGCGCCGCGATCCGTGCGGTGGACGAGGGAGCCGTCGCGCTCGTCGGCTCGAACGCGAGTCTGCTCAGCGACACGATCGCCCGCGTCGTCGAGCCGCGCGGCGTCGTGATGCTCTCCAACGTGTCGACCGCGACCGACCTGACGCACGGTCGCCGCTTCGTCTTCCGCGTCTGCTACTCCAACGACCACCTCGCCCGGCTGCTCGCGCGGTTCGTCTGGCAACGACTCGCGCTCCGTCGCGTCGCGATCCTCGAGGAGGTGTCGCGCCCCTACAGCCGCGACCTCGGCGCGTGCTTCGCGCGCCACTTCGGTCGCTTCGCACGGGACGGGGGCGGCGCGGTTCGGACGTGGCGTTACTCGGCGCGCGCGCCCGACCTCACGCCGCAACTCGATGCGATCCGCGCCTTCCGTCCCGACGGACTGTTCATGCCGACGAGCTTCGACGATGCGACGCTCGCCGCGATCCTGCTCGACCGCCTCGGCCTGCCGGTGACGATGATCGGCGGCGACAGCTGGACCAACGACCGTCTCTTCGCGCGCGGGCGCCCGGCACGGCCGGCCTACCACAGCGATCACTGGAGCCCGGCGCCCGACGACGCGTTCGTCGCCGCGTTTCGCGAACGGTTCGGCCGCGCGCCGCAGGGGGGGCGCGCCGCACTCGCCTACGATGCGGTGCATGCGATCGCGGCGGGCCTTCGTGCCCTCGGGCCGATCGACGACGTCGCGTCCCCGGGTCTGTCTCCGCGGTTGCGGGACGCGTTGATGTCGGTCTCGTTCCGCGGCGTCACCGGTGACGTTCGATTCGACGAGAACGGCGACGCGCAGAAACCGTGTTTCGTCTTTCGTGTGGACGCGGACGGGCGCACCCCGTTCGCGACGGTCGAATGACCACGCGCGCGATCGGGTTTCGCCGGCTGACGGTGAAGATCACCTTCCTGCTGTCGATCGGCCTGCTCGCGATCGCCGCGCTGTTCCTGACGCTGCTCTTCTTCTACCAGCGCGAGCGTCACGCGCAGTTTCTCGAGGAACGGCGCGCGTTGCTCGAGGTGTTCGTCGAAGCGCGTCGCGGCGAGATCGTGCACTGGTGGTTGCAGGCGTCGCCGAACAGCCACTGGCTGCAGTTCGAGGACACCGTCCTCGCGCATCGCAACGTCCGGCACGCGACGCTCTATCACCGCGCGGTCGCGAACGACACCGAGGAGCGGCTCGCGGTCACGTCCGAACCGGCGCGCGTCGAGGCGGTGCGCCGCGGCCTCGCGGCGAGCGGTGTCGCGCTGGCCCCGTTCGCCGACGCATCCGGCCCGGTCGGGCACCCGTACGCGGTCGTCATCGGGCGCGAGGCGTGGCTGCGCACCGCGGACGGGGCCGGATGGCGCGCGGCGGACGTCGGCGACTACCGACCGCCGGAAGCGCCGGGCGACGTGGCGCGCGTCGGTCCGACGGCCGTCGCCGAAGAGCGCGAGGCGGCCGGGCGCGTGCTCGACTACACCGCCCAGGTCTACCTCGGCGAGCCGAACCGCGAGACCTTCACGCCGGTCGGCCACCTCGTCGTGCGCTACAGCCTCGACGACCTCGATGCGCAGATCGCGTCGATCCGGCGACTCTTCTTCGGATTGCTCGGCGTGCTGCTCGTCGGACTCCTCGGCCTGGTCAACGTGCTGCTCGAGCGCGGCGTCGTCCGGCCGATCGGACGGGTCGTCGACGCGATGCGCCGCGCCGGGGCCGGCGACCTCGACGTGCGTCTCGAGCCGCGCAGTCGCGACGAGATCGGACTCGTCGCCGAGCGGTTCAACGAGATGGTGGCCGATCTCGAGCGGGCGAAGAAGGCGATCGAGGACACCAACCGGACGCTCGAGGAGCGGGTCGAGGCGCGCACCGCGGCACTGCGCGCGAGCGAGGCCGAGGCGCGCGGCCTCCGCGACCACCTGAGCGCGATCGTCCAGCAGGTGCAGGCGGGTGTGTTCGCGCTCGACGAGTCGGGCGGGGTCGTCACGTTCAACGAGCGGGCGGCGGAGATCGTCGGCCAGTCGGCCGAGGACGTGATCGGTCGCACGGCGAGCGACGTCTTCGGCGGGCCCGCGCTGGCGGCGCTCGCCGCGGTGATCGACCGCGCGCTCGCACAGCGGACGCCGTTGCGCGAGGAGATCGCGATCGGGCCGGCGGGGAGTTCGCGGACGTGCCGCGTCCGCACGTCGCCGATCGCCCGCGGGACCGTCGTCGTGCTCGACGACGTGACCGACCTGATCTACTCGAAGCGGTTGCTCGCGTGGCGCGAGGCGGTCGAGCGCGTGATCCACGACATCAAGAACCCGCTGACGCCGGTGCGGTTGAGCGCCCAGCAGATCCGCGTCGCGCACCGTGACGCGTCGCCGGACTTCGAGCGCATCGTCGACAAGGGCACGAGCAACATCCTGTCGAGCGTCGACAACCTCGAGCGGATGATCGCCGACTTCTCGCTACTCTACCGCCGACCGCGCGCGCAGCCGAGCGCGGTCGACCTGAACGCGATCGTCGAGCGCGTGCTCGCGGAGTTGGCCCCGGCGACCCAAGCGCTCGACGTTCGGCGGGACCTCGATCCGGACCTCGCACCGATCACCGGGGACGCCCTCAGTGTCTGGCGCCTGCTGACGAACCTGATCCGCAACGGCATCGAGGCGATGGAGGAGGGCGGCGGCACGCTCACGGTGCGCACGCGCGATCGCGGCGATCGTGCGGAGGTCTCGGTCGTCGACACCGGGCCGGGCATCCCGTCGGAGCGCCTCGACAAGCTCTTCGAGCCCTACTTCACGACGAAGGCCAAGGGCACCGGACTCGGCCTCGTGATCGCGCGCCAGATCGTCGAGGACCACGGCGGCCGCATCGACGTCGAGTCGCGTGAGGGCGTCGGCACGACGGTGCGTTTCGACCTGCGCCGCTGAGCGAGCGAGCCGCGCACGACCGATTCGGTCAGACGGTCATCCCGGTGATCTCGGCCTCGAAGACCATGCGGCCCTCGACGAACGCTTGCGCACCGAAGCGCCACCGTCGCGATCGCCGCTCGATCGAGCGCGCCATGAACACGATCCGATCGCCGGGCACGACGGAGCCGCGGAACTTCACCGCGTCGAGTCCGCCGAAGCCGAAGAAGTGGTCGGCGCCGGGTTGCAGGACCTGGTAGTACATCACGCTGCACATCTGGGCGGTGGCCTCGATCATCAGCACGCCCGGGAAGATCGGACGTCCCGGGATGTGACCGCGCACCCAGAACTCGTCGTCACGGACGTCGCGCCACCCGGCGATCATCTGACGCTCCGGGTCCATCAGCACGATCGCGTCGATCTGTTCCATCTCGTGGCGGTGCGCGTTGACTTCGCGAATCCCGGCGCGGTCGAGAATCACCGATTCGAGGTCGATCGACTCGAGTGGGAGGATCGGCTTTGGAGGCATCGGCCACTTCCCCTGCTGCAGCTCTGCGGACCGAAGTGTAGACGATGCACCGGCGTCGCGGCAAACCGTTTACCCGGCGGCGCCGCTCTGGCAGAATCCGGCGAGACCCCTCAGGAGCCGTTTTCCGGTGTGTGCGACGCGATTCCTCGGTCTGTTGGTGGCGACGCTGTGGTTGCCGATCGGGTGCGCGGCACCGCCGAAGCCTTCGCGTCCGAAGGCGCTCGTCGACACCGCGGTCCGCATCCAGTCGAGCGCGGCGAGCGGGACGGGCACGCTGATCGCGCGCTCGCCCGACATCGGCGCGTTCATCCTCACGGCGGCGCATCTCGTGCCGAAGCACGACGACGTGCTCGTCGCGCTGCCGCGCAGCGACGGCTCCAGTGACTGGCGCACCGCGTGGCGACTGCGCGTCGATCGTGCCGTCGACCTGGCCCTGCTGTGGGTGCGGGTCGCGGATCGCGGGCCCCGCTGGTTCCTCGGGTGGGCTTCGGTCGACGATGGGCCCGCGACGATCCTGCTTCGGCCGCCCGGCCGCCCGGCGGCGTCGATCCCGGTGCAGGTCGTCGCACCCGGTCGTTTCCGGACCCCGGAGGCCCTCACCCAGGGGATGAGCGGTGCGGGGGTTTTCCATGACGGTGCGATCGCCGGCGTATTATATGGACTGCGGGTGTCTCCGCCGCCGCCCGAGGGCCGATTCGTGCCCCGCGAGGCGGTAGAGGCGTTTCTCGGCGAGCGGTTCGCGTTCCTGCTCGAGGGCCGCGATCCGGAGCCCGGGCGGTGAAATCGACGCAAGCCCGGTCCGTCGGACCGCCGAAGAACGTACCCTGAAGAAATCGAGGGTGGGGGTCGCGGCGCGAACGGCCCGTTCGTAAAGCCCGCCCGGTACTCGTGAAGTGACACCAAGCTCATCCCGCGATCGCGGCGCACTGCTCGGCGCGCGACCACCGGACCAAGGAGAGACTCGATGCGAATCCCGTTGATCGCCGTCGCCGTGCTGTGGGCCGCGACGACCCTCGACGCCCAGATCATCAAGGAGGGCGGTCCCCACCGTCCGAAGGTCAACCTCCCGCCGCTCGAAGAGGTGCAGCGCGAGATCGCCGAAGCGCGAAGCGTGAAGTCCGCATCGATGCCGGCCGCGACGCTGCTCTCGGAAGTCGTCGCGACGGTCGACGGCGAGCCGATCACGCTCGACGAGGTGCTCGACGAGGTGATGGTGAAGCACGGCGCCCAGTATTCGCAGGCGCTCGTGCAGCAGGCGATGTTCGGGTTGATCCTCCTCAAGCGCGACGTCGAGGTGACCGAGGACGAGGTCGTCGACGCGATCCGCCATCGCATCGCGCAGGCGCGCTTGCAGAGTTCCGACACCCTCAAGCAGCGCCTCGAAGAGAGCCGCACCGGCTGGGATCGATTCGAGAAGGCGATGCGCCAGACCGCGCAGATCAGCAAGATGGTCAAAGCCGACCAGAACGTGCGCGATCCCGGCCCGCCGAACCCGTTCGTGATGCAGGTCTGGGCGCAGCGTGTCCGGGGCGAGTACGAGGTCGAGACCGCGGTCGAGAAGTTGCCGGCCGGGTGCTTCGGCCGGGTCAAGACGACGATGCCCGTGTCGCGCGTGCTCGCGTTGCTCGCGCGTCGTGGCGAATACCGCGCGACACCGGTCGAGGGTGGCGTGCTCGTGCAACCGGTCGGTGAGGACTGGCCGCAATGCACCGTGCCGGCCGTGGAGGTCCCGACATCGACCGGGGCGAAGGTCGCGGTGACGGACCTGGTGTCGCGGATCGCTGCCGGCGGCGCGAACGCGCGCACCGTCGTCGCGGTCAGCACCGACGGCGCGGCGCTACCGTCGATGCTGTTGCCGGTCGGCACCGCGAAGAAGATCGAGGCCGAGAAGAAGTCCGACGTCCCGCTCACCGAGGCGGTCGCGGCGGTGCTCGCCGGCACGCACGACGTCGACGTCGCGACCGGCGAGGCGCGCCCCAAGGCGGAGGGCGGCGTGCTCTACCGCCTGCCGAAGATCGCGATCGAATCGCCGCGCCCGCCGTTCCGGATGCCGATCGCGGCGGCGCTCGCCGAGTGTGCCGGTAAGGGCGGCGCCGCGACGACGATGTGCGCAGTCGACTGTGAGGGGGGGCTCGCGTTCGTGCCGGATGTCGGCGTCCCGGTCACCGTGCGCATCGATCGCGGCTCGGTGCTCGAGCTGCTCTTCGGCGGGCTGAAGCTCGTGCACTTCGAGCAGTCGCTCGAGAGCCTCGCGCGGTTCCGTGCGATCAAGCGCGCGTTCCGCGGCATCCAGCCGGGCACGACGGACGGCAAGGCGCCGTGGGGCGTCATCACCGTCGACGAGAAGGCGGTCAAGGCGCGCATCCAGGCCGAGCGGAAGAAGTTCGCCGGCACGTTGTTCCCGTGGGAGATGATCTGCCAGATCCTCGGCAAGACCGTGCCGGAGGAGATGCGTCGCTTCTGGGTCGGCAACGGCGTGGACCAGGTGATCGGCACCGACGTGACCGACGAGGAACTGCTCGCCTACTACAACGAGAACGTCGAGCTGTTCGGCGTCGCGACGGTGGAGGCGTGGCACATCCTGATCCAGGAGAAGCACCCGAAGACCGGCCGCATCCAGTGGGACAAGGCGCTGACGAAGGCGAACGAGGTCCTCGCGATGATCCGCACCGGATCGGACTTCGGCGCGATGGCCGCCGAGCACTCCGAGGACGAGCAGACCCGGATGAACGACGGCGACCTGGGCCTCTTCGCGATCGAGAGCCGCTACGATCCGGATCTGTGCCGCGCGGCGTTCAAGCTCGAACCGGGCGAGATGAGTGAAGAGCCGGTCAAGACGAAGCTCGGCTACCACATCATCAAGCTGCGGGCGAAGAAGGGGCCGGACACGAAGAAGTACGGCTTCGAGTCCGACGGCATGAAAGAGCGCGTTCGCGAGGTTCGCCAGGACCGGCGCCGCGAGGCGTGGCTGGCCGAGAACGTCGAGGGCAAGTATCGGCTCGAGAGCCGCCTCGAGGAGGTCCTCCAGTAGGACTGCGCTCGGCTGAACTCGCGGCTGCAGAGGCCGTGTGATACGATCGGGTCCGCGGGATGACCGCGGGCCCGTTTCCGTTTCGAGACCGCGCGGAGAGCAGCAACCGACCGTGACCACGTCTGACCGATGGCTCGATCCCGAGGGAGCCGAGCGGCGCCTCGCCGAACTCGTCGAGGAGACGCGGAATCTGCGTCGCCTGCGCGGCTACCCGGACGTCGGGCAGCGGCTGTTCAACCTGCAGCTCGACACGATCAACCTGTGCAACCTGCAGTGCAAGGAGTGTAGCGTCCACCTCATCCGGGACGTCGTGACGCCGACGCCGATGAGCCCCGAGATCCTGCAGCGCGTCGCGGACCAGGTCTTTCCGTACTGCAACGACGTGAACTTCGCCGCGCTCGCCGAGCCGTGGATGTCGCCCGTGATCGAAGACGCGATCGACCTCGCGCGGGCCAAGGGCGTGCCGTACTTGCAGATGATCTCCAACGGCCTGCTGCTGACCGAGCGCCGCGCGAAGAAACTGATCGACGTGCAGTTCGATCGCATCAACTGCTCGACCGACGCAGCCTCGCAAGAGACCTACTCGAAGATCCGTGGCGGCAAGTTCGCGAAGGTCATCGAGAACCTCTCGCGCCTTCGCGATCTGAAGCTCGCGGCCGGCTCGACGAAGCCGCAGATCAAGTTCAACTTCGTGATGCTCCGTACGAACCTGCACGAAATGCCGGCGATGGTCGACCTCGCGCACGAACTCGGCGCCGAGATGATCGACTTCCGGCTGCCGTTCGTGCTCCATCGGCAGGGCATCGAGTCGGACATGCCGCACCACGATCCGGGTCTGATGGACGAGATGATCCTCGCGACCCGCGAGCGAATGCAGGCACTCGGGATGGGGATCGAGCAGCTGCCGGAGACGAATGCCGAGCGCGCCGCACGCGGCTATGCACCGCCCGCGCTCGACCCGTCGCCTGGCGCGCAGGCGGACGGGACGCCGCACTGCGACGCGCCCTGGGGCTTCCTCGTGATCTGGCCGACCGGGCTCGTCCACCCGTGCTGCTCGCCCTACATGCTCGGCGGCAAGCCGATGGGGCAGCTCGGGCAGCACTCGTTCGCTCAGATCCTGACCGGCCCGTCCTACGAGGCGCTCCGTCGCGAACTGGTCGAGGGGACCTTCAGCCGCGATTGCGCCAAGTGCAAGGCGACCGACTTCCTCTCCGCGTACGACCTCGAGCCGTCACAGTACATCGATGTCGGCCCGCGCCTGCCGATCGCCGGGGTCCCCGGCGGCCGCTACACCCCGACGACGGGAACCGGCGACCCCGAGCAGTAGTGCGTCAATAGTGCCGGTGGTACTTGTGGCAGTAGACGCAGCTCTCCTTGTCGGGCGCCGGGACGAGCCAGTCCTTCACCGTCGCGGGATCGGGCTTCTTCTTCGCGAGTTCGACGTGCAGGCCGCCCGGGCCGTGGCATGACTCGCAGCCGACGTTGGCGAGGTGGGGCGTCTCTTCGAGGCTCTTGAACCCGGTCTCGTGACCGTAGCCCGTCGAGTGGCACTTCAGGCACTTCGCGTTCTTGCGCGCAGGGATCTTGAGCACCTGGAAGCCACGCCGGTGCGAGCCCTTGTGCGTCTTCTCCTCGCGTAACCACGTGACGTGGTTCTTGCGATGGCAGTCTTTGCACGCCGACACGCCGACGTAGTAGTTCTTCTGCGCGCCGGCATCGAGCGCCGCGACTTCCGCGTCGGCGTGGCAGCCCGCCTCGCAGTCGGCCTCGCCCGCCGGGTCGCTCGCGAGCGCGACGGCCGCGATCGCGCCGAGAGCGACGATCGGGCCCGCCAGCGCGATGATCCCACGTCTTTGCATCGGTTCCTCCTGCTCTCCCTGGGTCCTACATTCGGACGTCGAGGATCCACGTCAGCGCCTGGAAGCGCTCGAAGTAGGGATTGAAGTACTCGGCGTCGCGTGTGTGTTCGTAGCTGAAGCGCAGCGTCACCTTGTCCGTGAGCTGCGCGTCGATCTCGATCCGCGCGTCGGCGTATTGCTCGTGCTTGACCGACGAGAGTGCGTCGAGGTAGTTGACGCGGTTCCAGACGAAGCCCGCGCTCACCGACCAGCCCGGCGCGATCCGCGCGGTCGCGTCGACGTGGTATTCGATGTGGTCGCGCTCGCCCTGCTTGACCGCGGTCGGTACCGTCGGCTGGGGGAGGCGCGGCACGACGAGCACGAACGACTCGCGGTTGGCGTGGTAGTAGCGCACGCCGGTGCGGAAGCGAAGCGGGCCGTACTCGAGGTCGCCGTAGCCGTTGATCTGATCGTAGTCCGTGTCGTACGGGCTCTCGTCGCCGCCGTTGCGCAGCCGGTGGCGGATATACTCGCCGCCCACGCCGATGCCCCGCGCGATCGGCTGGTCGACGCGGATGTAGAACTCCTCCGACGGAGCGAGTTGCGGCAGGAAGAGGTAGTCCCGCCGGTGCTGGGTCGACGGTTGCCCGGTGATGTAGTCGAGGCGGAAGTCGTGGTTGTATCGCGAGTAGAAGCCCCCGGTGATCTCGGTGTGAAGCTCGGGGATCGTGTAGCCGGCCTCGAAGCGCGAGTCGCGGCCCTTCGCGTCGTAGAAGCCGTACATCCCGAGCAGCGTCAGATCCTGCATCGGTGCCCAGCGGACCTCGGCCTCGAGTCGGTTGCGCGTGTAGCGCGTGTCGCGTAGTTCGAATGCGAGATTCGACGTGGGCCGGATCGTCATGCCGCCGCCGAAGACGATGTCCTGGCGGAGGTTCGAGAAGTCCGACACGATCGAGCCGACGTAGGCGCGAAACTCCGCGGGCGCGCCGAACATCCGGACGCGGTCGACCGCGGCCGAAACGCCGTCGAACGTGACCGGGTGCACCTCGTGTGTGAATTGACGGCCCACGCGCACCCGCATGATGTCTGCGACGTCGACCGCCTCGACCCACGCGGTGTAGAACCGGATCAACTCTCGGTCGTCGAACGACGTGACGATGTTCTTGAAGAAACTGACCTCGCGCGTGCCGTCGATGTCCTTGCGGTAATCGAAGCTCACGTAGCTGTTGATGTTGGGTGCGATCAGCCCACGGGTCTCGATCTCGAGGAAGTTGCGCATCTCGCTGTCGCGCTCGGTGCCCTCCGGGACGATCGGCACGATGGGCTCGTTGAAGCCTCTGGACGTGTAGCGGCGATACCGCCACTCGAGCCGGTTGCGGATCTTCAGCTGGCCGAGTCGCAGCCACCGCTCGAATGCGCCGGGCTCCGGCGGCAGCGCTTCGACGTCGCCGCCGGTCGGCTCGTCCATCCACGACTCGTCGTCGTCGAGCTCCGACGGATCCGGGTCCGCGTAGCGGTCGGCGAGCGGGTCGTCGGGGTCGGGTTCGTCCTTGCCGCGAGGCTCGGCGGGCGGTGGGTCCTGGGTCGCCGGCGGGTTCTGAGTGGCCGGTGGGTCTTGCGTCGCCGGAGGCGTATCGGGTGTCTGCTGTGCGCCCGCTGCCGCGGCGACGACGAGCAGGGCGAGCACGACGAAGGGCGTCGCGCGGTGGCGCCTCATTGATGGCACGGCGCGCACGTCCTCTCGAACTGATGGCAGACGAAACACGAGCGCAGGTTGCGACGGGCGAGTTCACCGTGGAAGCCCTGACGGAACAACTCGGTGTGCGTCGGTGGCGGCTGGCTGTGGCAGCGTGAGCACTGGTTGCTCTGGTGACACACCCAGCAGCGGTCGCGGTCGTGCACCGCGGAGCGGCCGTGACCGGTGTCGATCCAACTGCCGCGGTGGTCGGCCGGCTTCATCGTCGAGTGGCACTGCGAGCAACCGTTGTCGGTGCCCGGCTCGCCGTGGCACCAGTCGCAGCGCGCCGTGGACGTGGTCGCGGGTCTCTCGTGGCGCCGCGCGAACGAGACGTCGTGGCTCGGCGGGCGATGCGACGGGGTCATCCGCTCGTGGCACGTCGAACAGTCGGCGCCACGCTCGTGGCAGTCGAAACACGACGACTTCGCCGGGCGCATCAGCGTCGAGTGGTCCTTGACGTCCTCGACCAGGATCGCCTCCGGGTCGATGCCTGGGTGGCAACTCGCGCAGTCCTGGCTGTGGACGTCGTGCGGAAACTTGACGTCGCTGTCGGGGTTGTAGGCCAGGAAGATCGGCGGTGGCGCGGCGTCCTCGCCGGCGAGGTCGACCTCGCGCTCGAGGATTCCGGCGCAACCGGCGGCGAGCACACCACCGGCGAGCAGTGCCAAAAAGACGACGCAGACGTGTCGGTGCATGCGACGCGCGCTCGCGGCTCCTCTCGCTCTTCGATTCGTAGACCGCCGGCCGAGGCCTTCGGGCGGCGCGAATACTACCCGAATCGGGCGACCCTGGCCATTCGTTGCATTCGTTCGAGTGTCACAATCCCGTTACACGACTCCGCAACGGTGTGGACACGCCGTGGGCGAAGTCGCTATTCTCCTGAAACACCCGCCCACCGTGGCGCGTTCCCCAGGGGGAGAGAAAGGAAGCACTACGATGCACTCAGCCCGTATGGCGGCGCTCGGCTTGGCCGGGGCGTTTCTTCTCGTCCCGCTGCTCGCTCGCGCGAATCGCGGCGGCCCGACGTCCGGCAACTCCGGCGACCCGGTGTTCAACAACAACTGCACGCAGTGTCATCAGGGCAACCCGCTCAACTTGCCGGGCGTGACGCTCGCGATCAGCGGTCCGGGGATCACGGGCGGCACGGGTGTCTACGAGCCGGGCACGTTCATCCCGCTCGAGGTCAGCATGACCGGCCAGGTGCAGTCCCAGCGCGCCGGCTATCAGATGTCGGCGTGGAAGCGGCCCGCCGGCTCCTTCGCCGACCTGCTCAGGGGCTGGACGCGAAGCAACATCAACCAGCAGCGCCTGATCACGGATCACATCAGCCACTCTTCCGGCGGCAACTTGCAACACCGTTGGTGGCAGTACTTCCAGGTCCCCACGACCGCGCAGAACTTCACGTGCTACTGCGCCGGCAACGATACGAACGACAACAACCGCAACACCGGCGATCGGATCCGCCTGACGAAGGTCGACTTCACGCCAGGCGTGGCCGATCTGTCGCTCCGCGCGATTCCGCGGCCCGGCTCGCCGGTGCAGATCGACCTGCACGCGCCGTCGGAGGCGAACAAGCCCTACGTGCTCGCGGCGAGCTTCGGCAACAGCGGGATTCCGATCGGCGGCAACCGCGTCGTGCCGCTGGCACTCGACAACCTGTTCCTGCTGACCGCGCTGAACCAGGTGCCCGCGCTGTTTCAGAACTACACCGGCATCCTCGACGTCAACGGTCGCGCGACCGCGACGCTCGTCGTCGCGCCGATTCCGCAACTCGCCGGCGTCGTCGTGCACCACGCCTACATCGTGCTGGACGGATCCGCGCCGAACGGGATCTCGTTCGTCTCGTTCGGCTTGCCGGTGCTGATCATCTGACGACGTCAGTCGCGGATTCGTAGGCCGATCGGCCGCGCAATCGCTCCGAGTGCGCGGCCGAGGAGGCCGCGCAGCCACAGTTCGTCGAGCGTCAGTATCGCCATCACGAGCACCGAGACGCCGAACAGCGCACCGCCGACGATCACGAGCCACGGCCACGGCATGCCGTGGAACTTCGTGAGCCACCAGCCGGTCACGTCGAGCATCGGCCCGATCGCGGCGCCGACGAACAGCGGCGCTGCGACGAGCATGCGATAGCGCGTCCGCGTGAACAGCAGGCTCGTCACGACGGCGAGCAGTGCGAACCCGGCGAGGTGGCTGTGCGACAGCTTGTTCAAGTGCGCGACGCTCGGCCCGGCGTCGAACGTCGTGAAGCGCGTCACATCCTCGTACGTGACGAGGGGGGCGCCCTCCATGTCGCCGCCGGGGGCGTGGCACGCGAGACACAGCTTCGGATTCTCGAAGATCGGCTTCACGTCCGCCCAGCCGGCGCGCGTCGCGCCACCGCGCACCCACGCGACGATCGAGTCGTAGCGCGCCCGATGGGTCTGCGCGTCGACGCGGTCGTCCCCGAGGTAGGGGTACATCGCGAGTTCGTCCTCGTCGCTGCGTCCGGGGTCGAGGACGCTCTCGAGGCGTGACGTCTCGCGCGCGCCGTGGTACTTCTCGAGCACGCGTTCGGCGGTCGGCACGTCATTCTGGCCGACGACGGTCCACAGCGTCCACTGCGCGTGGACGTAGAAGTAGATCAACGACAGCATGAACAGTCCGGTCGCGAGCCGGACGCCGGCGGGGAGGTCGGCGAGTTTCATCGGCGGGGTGCTTTCGGTCGAGCGACCCCGGAATGCTGCCCCGGCCGTTGCGCCGTGTCAACCGCGCCTCAGCGCTTGAGCATGTGGATTCGGCGATTCGCGCACACGACCAGGACGTGGTCGCCCGCGACCAACGGGCTCGTCAGGATCGCGTCCCGCGTGTCGAATCGCCAGCGCACGTCACCGGACGCGATGTCGTAGACCCACAGCTCGCCGTCCTTCGTGCCGACGTAGAGCGAACCGTCGTGGACCGTCGGCGCGGCCGCGATCGGGCCGGCGGTGCGGTAGCGCGACAGCTCCTTGCCGTCGGCGGCGCTCAAGCGCACGACCATCCGATCGTGCGCGGCGACGAAGACCGTGCCGTCGCGGACGACCGGCTCGCACGACGTCCCGCCGATGTCGCGACGCCAGCGCACGACGCCGGTCGTCGCGTCGATTGCACTCAAGAAGCGCCACTTGTCGACCGCGTAGACGACGCCGTCGGCGCCGACCGCGATCGGCGCTTCGACGACTTCGCCCGCGTCGTGTGCCCACACCGTGCGACCGTCGTGGAGGCGCAGCGCGTAGACGCGTTTGTCGAAGCTCGCGACATACACGTGGTTGCCCTGGATCGTCGGCGTCGCCCGGATTTGCCCGCCGGTCTCCGCCGTCCACACCTCTTCGCCGGTCTCGCGCTCGACCGCGACGACGCGGCCGTCCTCGAGGCCGATCACGACGAGGTCGTCGCTGACGGCCGGTGCGGCCGGCATGCCGCTGCCGAGGTCGATGCGCCACCGCTCACGGAACCCGTCGGTCTCCACCGCGAGCAAGTTCCCCTCGAGAACCGGGAAGTAGATCGTGTCCCCGCGGACCGCGACGGGGGTCGCGCATCCGCCGATGCTGCCGGTGCGGATCTGGTGCGCCAGCGCGTCCGTCGCGGGATCGATCACGTAGACGGATCCGTTGCGGCACGGCACGTAGACGTAGCGGCCGTCGAAGCGGGGCGACGCCTGCAGCGAGCCGCCCGTGCGCCACGCACGGACGACCTCGCGCCGGAGGTTCACCCGCCACAGCCACTCGTCGTTGTCCTTGAGCGACCGCCGGAACGGGATGAAGCCGTCCTTGCGAACCTCGACCACCTCCTCCATGTTCGGCAGGTAGGTGATGTTGCGCGTCGGCGCGGCGAGGCCGACGAAGAAGTCGCCCTTGTAGACTCGCGCGCCCGCGGGCGTCACGTGGATCTGCAGCGGCAGCTTCATCGTCCGGTCGAGCTGCGGGTAACGGGTCAGGATCGTGCGCACCTGGTCGAACATCCCGTCGATGTCCTCGATCGACTCGGGATTCGCGAAGCGGTCGACGAGCGCCTGGATGCTCTTGACCTCCTCGAAGAGCTGCTGCACGTCCTCGCGCGGCTTCTGGCTGTACGAGGAGTCGAGGATGCGGCCGAGGTGCGCCTTCGCGGTCTTGAGGTCGCCCGCCTTGAACGCGTCGGTCGCGAGGACGAACTCGTGGTTCACGAACGCGTAGAGCTTCTCCTTGCGGGTCACCTCGGTGTGCACCTGCTGGGCGTGGTAGACCTCCTCGAAGAAGCGGATGATCTGGCCGACCGGCTGTCGCAGCTCGTCGACGGCCGCCATCAGGTCCTTCGGCCCCTCGAAGTCGGGGAAGCGCAAGCTCAGCGTCATCACGCGATCCTTGGTCGGATCGGCGAGGATGCGCTCGTACGCGTCCTGGATCTCCTGGCTGCCCGGCTCCTTGCCCTCGGGGTTCGCGACCGCCTTGCGGCGCTTCTGGAGTCGGTCGTGCTCCTCGAAGAGCGTCTTGCGGACCTGAGCGACCTGGCCGCGAATGCGGGTGCGCCACCGCTCGGGGCAGTTCTTCTTCGCCACCGTGAGGTAGGTCGTGATCGCGTCCGCGTATCGCTTTGCGGTCAGGTGCTGCGCGGCGAGCTCGAACAGCGCGCTGTTCTCGCGGTCGAGCGCGGCTTCTTGCGTCGCGCGCGTCTGCTGCGCGTGTTCGTCGACCGATCGGGCGAGCTCGGGCCACTCCGGCACGTAGCTCTCGTTCGGGTCGCGCTCGCGCACCTGCGACAGCAGCGCGCCCGCGCGGTCGGCGTCGCCGGCTTCCCACGCGGCGACCGCCTTGTCGAAGAGCGCGCGCGTGTCGCGCGCCGCGACCCAGTCCTGGTAGAGGTAGGCCCCGAGCCCGAGGAGCGGCGCGATCGTCGCCGCGATCACGAGGCGCTTGCGCTTCGTGCTCTTCTGGTCGTGCTTCGCCTCCTGCAGGATCTTCATCACGTGCGCGTCACGGCACCCGAGCTTGAGGATGCGCTCGCCGAGCACCTCGATCTTGCGGCGCTCGCGTTTGACGTCGAGCTGCTCGAGCAGTCCGACGAGCATGTCGATCGCGTCGTCCTTGCGGTTGAGCTTCACGTAGACGTTGGCGAGCTGCGAGACGACCTGGAGGTCGTCGGGCCGCTCGGCCGCCGCGCGCTCCAGGATCTCGCGGGCGCGCTGATACGAGCCGAGCTTGAGTGCGAGTTCGGCCGCCTTCAGGCTCTGCTCGACGTACTCCGACCACTGGCCCTTCTCGGCGAGCAAGCGCAGCAGCGACTCGTGCGTCTCGGTGTTTCGCAGGTCGAGCTTGACCGCGCGACGCAGGTGCTTCTCGGCTTGGTCGAGGTCGTTCTCGCCCTCGTAGTGCGTCGCGAGTTGCACGTAGAAACGAGACGCTTCCTCGAAGCGGCCCGTGCGGTGGCTCAGGTCGGCCGCCTGGACGAGGTAGGGGAGTTGGTCGTCCGCCTGCTGGATGACCTTCGTCAGGATGTTCAACGCGCGGTTGAACTCCTTCTCCTTGATCAGCTGCTGGAGCGCGGACTCGAGCTCCTCGTGCGTCGCATGGCGAAGCCGTCCGTCGCGGAGGAAGCCGCAGATGATCTTCGCGAGATCGAACGTCGAGTAGCTCGTCTCGTCGCTGATGTCGTAGATACTCCGCCGGCCGTCGATCAGGTTCAGGACCTTCTGGGAGATCCAGTCGATCTCGGTCTCCGGCACGAGCGGGGCCATGCCCTCGTCGGTGCGGACGAAGATCTCGTCGAGATCGGTCATGTGCTGCCGGATGACGACCCACTCGTCCATCCGACGCGCGGCTTCCATGACGATGCCGCCGACGTCGAAGAACAGCTCCGCGATCTCGCGGTTGTCGCTCGCGCGTTCGCGCGGCGGGCCCTCGACGAACTCGAAGTGCGCGTCGCGCCACGTGAAGAGCTCGTAGATCTCCTCCTCGGCCTGGAAGCGCAGCGTGTCGTCGATGTCCTGTTTGGACACGAGGTTCATCGACACGAGCACCTCGCCGAGCGGCGTGCCCTTGGACTCGTGTTCGAGCAGGGCCATGTTGAGGTCCTCGGGCGACAGGCGCCCGAGCGAGATCAACCGGTCGCCGAGGCGGAAGCCGCGCTTGTTGCGCGACGCGAGCAGCGCGATGCGGCCTTCTTTGAAGTAGATCCGCTTCGCACGGCTTTCCTGCGAGATGATCAGAACCCCCTCTTGGAGGTTCATCGCCAACGTCTGGAAGATGTCTCCCAGATTGACGTTGTTCAGATCGCCCTTGAGCGCCATTGTCCCCGCTCCCCGGTGCACCATGCCTGGCACGATTGCCCCGGCCGCCCTCGACCGGTCCCACTCGGCGTATCGGGATCCGGGCGCCGGATCTTGACTCCTGCGACAATCGTCGTCGCCCGGCCCTGGTATACTCCCGACCGATGAGCCATCGGACTGCCGCAACTGCCGCTGCGATCGCGATCGTGACCGGCCTCGTGGCCCGGAGCGGGGTCGCGCAGGACCACGTTCTCGATCTGATCTCGATCGCCGACGCGCGGAATCCGGCCCTCGTGCGCTTCATCGACGAGCAACTCGCGGTGATGGGGCAGAGCGATCCGCAGGCCCGCCGCGCGGCGCGCGAGCGCATCGGGCGCCGGGCGTGGCGAGCCGCCCTGCCCAGCTTGCTCCGCGAGATCCGGCCGCGGCGGAACCGACCGCACGCCGTGAGCGTGCTGCTCACGCTCGACTGGATCGGCGGGCACGAGGCGGAGTCGATCGCCCGCCGCGTACTGCTCGATGAGCGCTACCGCCGTTCCGAGCGGATCGCGGCCGCACTCCTGCTCGGCCGATTGGGCGGCGAGGGCGCCGCACGGGCCATCGCGGCCGCGACGCGTCAGCAGATGGCGAAGCCGCTGAAGGTCGCCGTCGCGATCGCGGCGGCCCGACTGCGCGACAAGCGCCTGGCGAACGCGGTGCGACGGCTCGCGCCGAGCGCGCAACGTGCGAACGAGCTGACCGCAGCGGCGACGCTCGCGCGCCATTTCTGTGGACTCGACGTCAAGGGGGCTGTCGATCAGCTCGGTCGCTCCAACGACCCGGTGTCGCGACGGGTCGCGTGCTTGATCGCGGCGGAGCTCGACGACGGCGCGACCGGGCGGATGTTGCGCCGGTGCCTCGAACTCGAGAACAACGACAAGTGGACCGCGGCGTATGCGCTCGTCGGCATCGGTTCGCGTCCGGGCGGTCAGCTCGAACCGTTGATCCGACGACGGCTCGCGAGCGCCGAGGTCGAGGTGCGAGAGCACGCGGCGATCGCGCTCGGGTGGTTCGAGACGAAGACCGCGGTCGACGCGTTGCGCGCGGCCGCGACCGCGCGGGCGAACGCATCCGACCCCGCGGTGCGCGAGGCGATCGGGCGCGCGCTCGCGCGACACGGCGACGCGACGCTCGCGACGACGTTTCTCCACGAGCTGGGGCACCCGCGCCTGCGGATCGCCGGCTTGCTGATGCTCGAACACGCCCGCGATGCGGTGCAGCGTATCGACGGCTTGCTCGCGCGGGAGACCGACCCCGCCGTCGCTTCGATCGCGTTGTCATTGCGCCTGACGCGGACCGGCGCACCGTTGCCGGCCGAGCACGCGGCGCGCGTCGGCCGCAGCGCGGCGCGCAAGGTGCTCCGGTCGCACCCGTGGGCGGAGCTCGATCGCTACCGGGACGAGCCCGGCGCGCCGGTGTGGCACTGGGCGCGTCGGATTCTCGAGCAGGAGCGCGAGCGCTCCTCGATGGAGGCCGTCCGGATGGCGCGGCTCGACGCGACCGTCCTCGAACTGCTGCACCTCGACCGGCTCCTCGACGTGCCCGACCGCCGGGTCGTCGGATCGCTGGGTGGCGTCACGCCCCGGCTCGGCGCGACACGCGAACGACGCCGGGCCAACGAGCTGAGCTTCTTCGAGAAGGACCTGAAGCTCTGGCTGCTCGACCGCGGCTACTTCCGCCGCTGAGCCCGCCTTGTCACCCGCGGCATGGGTGATACACTTCCGGTCGCTCGCGACGTCCCTGGGCGGGGACGCTTCCGTGGGCGTGCCACCCCCGTCGCCTCCGGGCGAGCCAGTTCCTGCAAGCTTGGAATCGAACCGTTGACCGATTCGCCGTTTTCCTTCGGGCAAGACCCGCTCGTGCAAGAGCGCCTCGACAAGGCGCGTCGCCTGGAGGCGCTCGGCGTCGACCCGTTCGGCGCACGCTTCGACGGCGCCGAGCCGATCGCCGCGTTGCGCGAACGCTGCCCGGACGAGCCGCTCGAGGATCCGACCGCCGCCCCGGCGGGCCGTGGCGCGGGACGCGTGATGCGGTATCGCGACCACGGCAAGGTCGTCTTCCTCGACATCGCCGACCGCACCGGCGTGATCCAGGTCTACCTCCGCAAGAACGACATCGGCGACGACGCATTCGCGATCGTGCAACTCCTCGATCTCGGTGATCACCTCGGCGTGGCGGGCACGGTGCAGAAGACGCGCAAGGGCGAGGTCTCCCTGTTCGCGGAGTCGGTCGCATTCCTCGGCAAGGCGATGCTGCCGATCCCGGAGAAGTGGCACGGGCTGCGCGACGTCGAGATGCGCTACCGTCGGCGGTATGTCGACCTCTTCGCGAACCCCGACGTGCGCGACGCGTTCGTCAAGCGCACCGGCGTGATCCGTGACATCCGCGCGTTCCTCGACGCCCGCGGCTTCCTCGAAGTCGAGACGCCGATGATGCACCCGATCGTCGGCGGCGCGGCCGCGCGTCCGTTCATCACGCACTTGAACGCGCTCGACATGCCGCTCTACCTGCGGATCGCGCCGGAGCTCTACCTGAAGCGGCTGCTCGTCGGCGGGCTCGAGCGCGTCTACGAGATCAACCGCAACTTCCGCAACGAGGGCATGAGCCCGCGCCACAACCCCGAGTTCACGATGCTCGAGGTTTACGAGGCGTACGGCGACTACCACTCGATGATGGACCTGACCGAGGCGCTCTTCGTCGAGCTGTTCTCGCGCTACTGCGGCGACACGAAGGTCACGTATCAGGGCATGGAGATCGACGTCGCCGGCCCGTTCCGTCGCGCGAAGTATCACGACCTCTTCGAGGAGGCCGCCGGCTTCGGCTTCTACGACCGCGAACAGGTGATCGCGAAGGCGAAGGCGCTCGACGTGTTCGACGCCGAGGCACCGTACGAGAAGATCGCCAACGAGGTGTTCGAGGAGCTCGTCGAGGTGAACCTCGTGCAGCCGACGTTCGTCTACGACTATCCGAAGGCGATCTGCCCGCTGACGAAGGCCAAGCGCGACGAGCCCGAGGTCGCCGAGCGCTTCGAGCTGTTCGTCTGCAAGATGGAGATCGCGAACGCGTTCACCGAGTTGAACGACCCGGTCGATCAGGAGGCGCGGTTCGCGGCGCAGGTCGCGACGAAGGACGACGAAGCGCCCGGCGAGATCGACCACGACTACGTCCGTGCGCTCGCGCACGGGATGCCGCCGGCGGGCGGGCTCGGTGTCGGCATCGACCGGTTGATCATGCTCTTGAACGACGCCGCGAGCATCAAGGATGTGATCCTCTTCCCGTTCATGCGACGGATCGACGAGGTGCCGGGCGCGGTCGATGCGGCCGATGCGGAAGATGAGGGCGCCGAGGATGCGGACGGACCGGGCGGCATGTCCGGCGCGGGGGAGCCGTAGGTGTATCGGCTCTTCCTCTCCCTCCGATTCCTGCGCAAGCGGCGGATCAACCTGCTGAGCGTGATCTGCATCGCGCTCGGCGTGATGGTCCTGATCATCGTCTACAGCGTGCTCGAGGGCTTTCAGGACCAGCTGAAGAGTTCGCTGCGCAAGACGACGCCGCACGTGCAGGTCGGCGCGTTGTCGCCGGTGCGGGACACGCAGGACTACGTGGACGCGGTCCGCAAGGTCCCGGGCGTCGTCGGCGTGTCGCGGCGGATCGAGACGCTCGCGCTGATCGCGTGGCAGAATCCCAACGGCGCGAAGAGCACGATCTCCAACCGCGCCGGCAAGCACGGCATCTACGCCTACGCGATCGATCCGGCCGCGGAACAGGGCGTCACGTCGCTCGAGCAGATGCTCAGCAACGTCGGCGAGGAGGCGAAGAAGCGGGGGCTCCAGGTCGCCGACCCGAAGAACCCGTTCCACGTCCCGGACGACGTGTCCGACGGTCGCATGCCGCGCCCCGCGATCATCGTCGGCGAGGAACTCGCGAACTACCTGAACCTGCAACCGGGCGCCGAGATCACGCTCTTCAGCGTGCGCCTGAATCCGGACGCCGGTCCCGACGAGCCGAGCTTCACGTCGTCCAACCGGGTCTTCTACCTCGTCGGCGTGTTCAAGTCCGGGATGTACGAGCAGAACCTGTTCAGCGTCTACATCCCGTATTCCGCCGGCCAGGAGATCATGGAGAGCTCGGGCTACTCGACCGAGAAGATCGCGATCGGCACCGACGACTTCGACGGCGTGCAGGAGACGAAAGCCCGGATCGACGTCGCGTTGCGCGAGGCGGGAATCGTCGGCCATCGGATCACGACGTGGCAGGAGAGCAATCGCACGATCCTGTCGGCGCTCGTCGTCGAGAAGCGCGTGCTGACCCTGCTGATGTTCTTCCTCGTGCTGATGGCGTGCGGGACGATCCTCGCGATCCTCTACATGATGGTGCTCGAGAAGCGCCGCGACATCGGCATCATGAAGGCGATCGGTGCACCGATGCGGGGGATCCTGCAGCTGTTCCTGCTCAACGGCGCGGTGATCGGCCTGCTCGGCGCGTCGATCGGCGTCGGTCTCGGACTGCTGTTCCTCTACAAGATCAACACGATCGAGGCGTTCCTCAGCGACGTGTTCGGCGTGAAGGTGTTCGCGCCGGAGATCTACGTGTTCGACAAGATGCCGGTCGTCTACGACCCGACCGCGATCGCGACGATGGCGATCGCGACCGTCGTCTTCAGTCTGTTCGCGGCGTTCGTGCCGGCGTACATCGCGGCGCGTGCCGATGCGGTGAGGTCGTTGCGCAATGAGTGACGTCACGTCGACACCCACAGCCGGTGCCCCGGGCCGTCCGGTGCTCACGGTCTCCGCGCTGCGCCGCGCGTTCCCGGTCGCCGGCGGCGGATCGCTCGATGTCCTCAACGGGATCGACCTCGAGATCCGCGCGGGCGAGATCGTCGCGATCATCGGGCAGAGCGGGGCCGGCAAGTCGACACTGCTGCACCTGATGGGACTGCTCGACACGCCGACCGCGGGCGAGGTCTGCTTCGAGGGGCGCAACGTCGCGTATCTGACCGACCGCGAGCGGGCGCGAATCCGCAATCGCGCGATCGGCTTCGTGTTTCAGATGTACTACCTCATCCCGGAGCTGACGGCGCTCGAGAACGTCTTCCTGCCGGCGATGATCCAGCGCTCGGTGCCCGGGTGGTTCGGTGCGCGACGCAAGGCGCGCGCGCGTGCGGCGGAGTTGCTCGCCGCCGTCGGCCTGTCCGAGCGGGCGACGCACCGTCCCGCGCAGCTCAGCGGCGGCGAGAGCCAGCGCGTCGCGCTCGCACGGGCGCTGATGCACCGGCCGGACGTCGTGCTGTGCGACGAGCCGACCGGGAACCTCGACCCGTCCACGAAGGAGGGCATTCACGAGCTGATCATCCGACTCAACCGCGACGAGGGGCAGACGTTCGTCCTCGTGACGCACGATCCGAGCCTGACGCAACTCGCGCACCGCGTCCTCGAGATCGGGGTCGACGGGCGGATCCAGGAGCAGGTGCGCCCCGCCTGATGGGCGAGGGCGAACGACCGGGGCCGAGAGGGCGAGGGTTGCCTCCGTGCACGCGCGAGATATGATCCCGGGGTCGTTTCGGGAGGATCGGCCGATTCGTTTGATTGCCAGAACCCGCGCTCGGCTGTCGTCCGCGGCGCTCGTCGGCCTGTGTGCCGCGCTCACCGCGTGTGCCTACCGGGGGGAGCTGCCGCCCCCGATCCCGGCCGAACGCCCGGTCGACCTCGCGGCGCTCGACGCCTACAACCGCGGCCTCGAGGCCTACCGCGACGGCCGGTATCGCGACGCGACCGACATGCTCGCGAGCGCGATCGCGCTCGACGACGGGATGATCGCGGCGCACCGTGTCTACCAGGAGGCGTGGAATGCGCGCGCCCGCCGCGCGACGGCGATGCGGATCTACCGGGATCGGCTCGACACGGAGCGCAACGCAGTCAACGTCTACCTCTACGGGCGGCTCCAGCAGGATCTCGACGTCCGGCGCGGACTGCTCGACGAAGCGATTCGACTCGATCCGCACTTCGCGTGGTCGTTTCTCGAGCGCGCGCTGATCCTGGAGCGCCAGGGCGCGCGGGACGGCGCGGCCGCCGACTTCGCTCGCGCCGCCGCGCTCGCGCCGAACGACCCGCTCGTCCACGTGCACCGGGGCGGATTCGAGCTGCGCCGCGGGCAACCGCACCGCGCGCTCGACGCGTTCTACCACGCCCTCCGGCTCGACCAGGCGAACCACCACGCGGTGTTCGGCCTCTTCCGAACGCACGCGCGCTACCGGGCGTTCGCGAATGCGATGGGGCGGCTGCGCGAGGCGCTGTTGCTGCAGCCCGGGCGTGTCCGCTATCACCGCGCGTTTCGCAATTTCGCAGATCGACACGCGAGCCTCGAGACGCTCGCGGAGATCGACCGCTTCCTCGAGAAGCAACTCGTCACGCGGCCCGATCATCCCGAGATCGTGCACACCCTCGGTTGGATTCGCCTCCGCATCGGCCGACCGTACGACGCGCTGCGCTTGCTCGAGCGTGCCGCGAGTCTCGGCGCCGACCCGGTCGAGATCCTGCGCGACACGATCGAGGCCGACGTCCGGGTCGCCCGCTACCGCAGCGCGTTCGAGCGCTTCCGCCGGTTCGCACCGAACGCGATCCTGTTCGACGAGAACAACGCGATCCGCGACCGCTGGTTCGATCTGCTGCGTGCGACCGAGGCGGTCGACCGATCGGCGACGGCGTCGAATCTGCAGGGGCTCGCGCGGGCCTACGCGGCCGTCGGGTGGGTCGAGGAGGCGCTGCAGGTCTACGATCGCATCCGGCTGTCCTCGCCGGACCGCCCGGGCGTCGCCGAGGAGATCGAGTCGTGCCGCGACTTCCTGCGGTTGGTCGACGTGCTCGGCGACTACTTCGAGAAACGCTACAAAGCGTTCGTGAAGAACCGGCAGGGCCGTGGGCTCGCCGAGGTCCTGCGCGACGTGGCGCGTCACGCGCGGCTGATCGCCGACGTGCCCGACCCGGGCGCACCGCCGGTCAACAGCTTTGCGTTCCTCGGCACCGTGCTCGACGGTTCGGCGGCCGAGTCGCATCCGCTGGTGCGCTACTTCGATCGATTCAACCACTACCTGATGGTCGGTCAGCGCGCCGGCGGGCCGTCGGAGGCGATCGTGTGCGAGCGCCTCGCATTCGAGCGGCGTGCGAACCGTCCGCGCTTCGGGCGCACGGTCGCCCATCGCTACGTGCTCGGGCATCACGTCAAGGTCCGCAGCTTCCGCGAATCGCTCGACCAGAACCTCGGGGGCGTCACGGTCGGCCTCGAGTTCTTCGTCAACATGGACTTCGTGCAGCGCTGGCGCCGGGCGGTGCTCGGCACGTGGCGGCGCTTCTCGGACCCGGACGACAAGGCCGATCTCTTCCACGACGAAGCGCTGCGCGCCGCCGATCGCGAGGCTGCGATCGCGCTCGACACGCCGCTCGACGTGAAGCGGCGCCTGTTCTTCCGCTTCTGTGAATCGGCCGGACCGGAGGCGCACGACGTCGAGCGCTACGTCGAGATGGTCCGGACACACGAGGAGGGCCACATCCTCGACGCGGCGCGCTATCTGCCGGTGACGTGGAACCTCTGGCGTGGTCTCGGCCTGTTCTTCGAGAACGGCTTGTCCGCCGGGGCGGTCGAAGGGCACCTCGAGGGCAACGCCGAGTTGACCGCGCTGGCCGAAGGGCCGAGCCCGCTGCTCAGCCTGTCGCAGATCGTCGGCTTCCTCCCGGCGCGCGACGCGGCGCCCCCGCACTCGCTCGGCTACTTCGACGTCGCCCGGCGGATCTGCGCCGAGATCTACGACAACCCGAAACGCTACCCGGCGATCGACCGCTCGCGCGTGATCCTCCAGCAGCTCGATCGACTCACCCCCGACGAACTGCGCGCACTCGGCCGCCAACTCGCGACCGAGCGCAACATGGCCGCCCACTGAGCGGCTCGCTGCGCATCGTCCGACTGCAACCTCCGCCTCGGGCTCAGAGCTCTCCTTGGGGCCTCCCCTCCGAACCCCTCTCCGCCAAGCGCATCCGAACCGCTGGTGTTGCGGCGGCGGGGCGTTGCTCGCGCTTGGCAGGCCGATTCTGCACCGATTCTCGCGATGTGTGCGCTTGGCGACGCGATGCTGCACCCAATCAGCGTTCCTGGGGGTGTTTCGCGTGCGCGTCGGTGCAATACTGGCCCGCCAAGCGCAACCATGGCCGGTGGGTGGTGCAGAATCCGCGCGCCAAGCGCACCAAACGAACCAGTCCGGTCCCCGTCGACGTCGATCGCAGCCTCGCGGCTCGGATCGATGTCGACGGGGACGTGTGTGGTGGCCGTCAGGCGATGTCGCGGAAGTGTCGGAGGGCGACGACGCGGTCGTCGTCGTCGACTTCGACCGCGACGGCGTCGATGCGCATCGCGCGCCACGACGGGTCGCGGAGTTCGGCGGCGAATGCGCGTGCGGCGCGGCCGAGGGCGCGTCGCTTGCGCCAGTCGATCGCCTCTTCGGGCAGGGCGACCGGATCGGCGCGGCGCGTCTTGACCTCGACGATCACGAGCGTGTCGCCGTCGGCGTGCGGTTCGCGTGCGACGAGGTCGATCTCGCCGCACGGCCGGGACCAGTTGCGCGCGACGATCGCATAGCCTTCGCCGCGCAGGAATCGGGCGGCCGCATCTTCGCCGAGGCGGCCGCGTCGTCGTCGTGCTTCGCTCATCAGGTGTTCTGACGAGCGCATGCGCGATCGGTTACGCCGAATCGGCGGTCGCTTCGATCTTTCGCGAGATCGCCGCGCGCGACACCTTGATGCGCACGTTGTCGTCGACCTTCAGGGTGACCCAGCCCTGCTCGGTGTCGAGGCCGGCCACGGTGCCGAGGATGCCGCCCTGCGTGAGCACCTTGTCGTTCTTCTGCAGGTTCGCGAGCATCTCCTCGTGCGCCTTGCGCTCCTTCTGCTGCGGGCGGATCAGCAAGAAGTAGATGATGCCGAACATGATCAGCAGCATCGGCAGCATCTGCATCAGGCCGCCGGCGGGGGTCTGCTCTTGGAGGAAGGGGATGACCATGGCTCTCCGTCGATCGGGCGTGGGGCGGGGCCGGGTGCTCCGCCGTCGTTCGGAAGGCATAGTGCGGCTTGCGCGCGCGGTCCCGTGCGGCGCGCGCATTTCCCTCCGGTCGGCAGCCGGACTATGATGGAAGCATGCTGGAGCGAGAGCCGATCCTCGTCGCGATGAGCGGTGGCGTCGACAGCAGCGTCGCGGCGGCGCTGCTCGTCGAGGCGGGCCACCCGATCGTCGGCGTGTTCATGCGCGGGAGCCTGCCGGCCGGTGCGCCGCCCGGCGGCCGTCCGCGCGGCTGCTGCTCCGAGGTGGACGCCGCCGACGTCCGACGCGTCGCCGACCGGCTCGGCATCCCGTTTCACGTGCGGCAACTCGCGGACGGGTTCGACGATCTCAAGCGCTACTTCGCCGAGTCGTATCACGCCGGACGGACACCGAACCCGTGCATCCGGTGCAACCGCACGCTGAAGTTCGGCGCCCTGCTCGATCTCGCGGAGGCGCTCGGCTGCGCGGCGGTCGCGACCGGTCACTACGTGCGTCGCGACGTCGGCCCCGACGGCGACGTGACGATCCGCCGCGGACGCGACGACGACAAGGACCAGTCCTACGTGCTGCTGTCGCTCGACCGCGACATCGTGCGGCGGACGCGCTTCCCGCTCGGCGACTACACGAAGGCGGAGGTGCGCGCGCTCGCGAAGCGCTTCGGGCTCGGCGTGGCCGACAAGGCCGAGAGCATGGAGGTCTGCTTCGTGCCCGACGACTACCGCGACTTCCTCGAGCGGCGCGATCCGGGCCGCATCGTGGCCGGCCGATTCGTCGACACCGACGGCAACGACCTCGGCCCGCACGACGGGCACCAGCGGTTCACGATCGGGCAGCGCAAGGGGCTCGGGCGCGCCTTCGGGCGGCCGACCTACGTCGTCGCGAAGGACGCCGCGACGAATCGCGTAGTGCTCGGGGATCGCGCGGATCTCGGCGTGGCCCGTGTCGACGTGCGCGAAGTGGGCTGGATCTCCTCGGCGCCGCTCGAGGCGGGGCAGCGCTTCGACGCCCGCGTGCAGGTCCGCCACCGGCAGCAGCCGGTCGAGGCGGCCGTCACGGTGCACCCCGACGCCGCGCTCATCGTCGAGTTTTCGGCACCGCTCCTCGGCGTCGCACCCGGACAGGGGGCGGCGGTCTACCGTGACGACGTGCTCCTCGCGGGCGGGTGGATCGCGACGACGGAGCGCGCGACGGCGTGACGCGCCGCACGAGCGTCTTCTGGATTGCGCACGGCGTTGCGGTCGCCGCGGTGCTCGTCGCGCTGTCGCCGTGGGGGCGCGACCGTGGCCGACGCGGGCGGGTCGTCGTCGCGTTCGACGCGAGCGCCAGTGTCGTCGAGGTCGGCGCGGGCCCGCGCGACGTCGCCGACGCGTTCGCGACTCGATTCCGTCCGCTCGATCCGTCGACCGTCGTGGACGGACTCGTGTTCGGCGCAACCGCCGCACCGTGGTTTTCCGGCGCGGCGCCGGACACGGTGGCCGCGTCGATGCGAACCGCGCTGCCGCCGGTCGACGGGTGGGGATCCTCGCCCGCCGATGCGCTCGCCGCGGCGAGCGCGGGGGGCGGGCCCGCGACCGTCGTCCTCGTGACCGACGGTAGCGGGGTCGACGATGCGTGCGTCGCCGCGGCGCGCGGGCTGCGTGCCGGCGGGCACGTCGTTCACGTCGCGCCCGTCCACGTCGCGCGTCCGATGGCGCGTCCGTTCCTCGCCGATGTCCGTGCGCCGTTGCGCGTCGCGCCGGGGGCGCCGATCCGCCTCGAGGTGACGGTCGCCGCCCGGGGGGCGTCGGCGACCGAGGCCGTCGTGGCTGTGCGCGAGTCCGGCGGCGCCGAGCAGCGCCGACGCGTCGCGGTGCCGGCGCGCGGCGCGATCAGCGCGATCGTTCGCTTCGACGGCGGCGCGATGCGCGGCGTGCGTCGATTCGAGGTCGCGCTCGACGGCGGACCCGCCGACGCCGCCCGTCGCGCGAGCGTCGAGGTCGCCGTCGGCGACGCGCTGTCGATCGGCGTGCTCGGGCGCGTGCCCGAGTGGGCGGCGGCGCTCGGCGACGGCTTCGCGATCCGTCGGGTCGACGCCGCCGACGCGGCGGTCGACGTGCTCGTCGTCCACGGCCTCGTCGCCGGTCCGCCGCCGCTGGACGCGCGCGGGGCCGCGGCGCTCGCCGACGCGGTGCGCGACGGGACGGGGTTGCTCGCCGTGGCCGGGTCGGTCGGGTTCGGCCCCGGCGGGTGGCGGGAGTCGCCACTCGCGACGATCCTGCCGGTGCGGATCGAGCGCGCGGGTCCCGACGCCGACGTGAGTGTGCTCGTCGATCGCTCCGGGAGCATGGCGGCGGCCGACCGGTGGCCGTCCGCGGTGCGCGGCGTGGTCGCGGTCGTCGCGGGGCTCGGTAGCCGGGACCGGGTGCGCGTCGCGACGTTCGCCCGTGACGTCGCCGAGGCGATCGCGTGGCGAGCCGTGCCGGGGGCCGCGGGGGCGATTCGCAACGCGCTCGGCGCCGTCCGCCCGGGCGGCCCGACGAACCTCGCGGCGGCGGTCGACGCGGTCCGCTTCCCGCCGGACGAGGAGCCCGCGCGCCGGCGACTGCTGATCGTGTCGAGTGACGGGCGGCTCGGAGGCGGCCCCGCACGCTACCGGGCGCTCGGTCACGCGTTGCGCGAGCGGGGCGTCCGCGTCGGCGTCGTGCAGAGCGGCGGCGATGCGCCGGCGGCAGGACTTCGTGCGCTGACGCTCGACGGTGCGAACGGCCGCGTCGTGCTCGCGGACGGCGACGACCTCGAGCGCGCGTTTCGGGCCGCGGCCGACGACGGGTGGTGGATCGATCCGGTGCCGCCCGTGCGTGCGGTCGCCGCGCCGACGCCTCCCGCGGGTGGCTGGCCGCAGCCGCAGCGCGTATCCCGCACGCGTCTCGCGCCGGCCGGCCGGCTCGTCGCCGATGCGGGCGACGCGCCGCTCGTCGCGATCGGCCGACACGGGCTCGGTCGCGTCGCGGTGGCCGCGTTCGACGCCGGCGAGACCGCCTGGGCGGGACCGGAGCCGTGGCGAACGCTGCTGCCGGGGGTGTTCGGCGACGAGCGCCCGCGGGGCGTGCGCGGACGCGTCGACGTGCGGGGTGGCCGTGCGGTCGCGTCGCTGCGCGTGCCCGAAGAGCGCGCCGTCGCCACGTGGACCCTCCGGTGGGGATCGCGCCGGATCCCGTTCGACCCGATCGGTCCGGGCCGACTCCGCACCGCTTCGTTCTCGCCGCCGCCCGGCGGCGCGACCGCACCGCCGGCGTTTGCCGAGTTCGGCGACCGGCGCGTGCGCATCGGCGTCGCGGTCGTCCACGGGGCGGAACTGGCGGTCGACGACCGGGATACGACTCGCCACGCCCGCCTCGCCACGGCCGGCGGCGGTCGGGTGCTCGGCCCCGGCGACACGATCCCGGCGCCCATGGCCCCGTCGCGTGCACCGGCGTGGCCGTGGGCCGCGCTCGCCCTCGTCGCTTTCCTCGTCGGGCGAGCCGTCAAGTTCGCGCCGATCGGGGGTCGATAACCTCCGTGGCGGGCGCTGCCCGCTCCGTTCCCCCGTTAGGAGGTTCCGCCATGCGCTGGATCGCGTTCGTGCTGCTCGCCCTTTCGTCGCTCGCCATGCCGAGCTGTGTGACGACCACCATCGACGGCAAGCTCATCTCCGAAGAGGAGGAGTCGAACGAGCCGATCGGGCCGATGCTCCGTCGCCAGATCGACAAGCGGATCGAGGAGCTCAAGTACAAGCGGGGCGTCGCGCTGCTCGACTCCCTGAACTGGCTCGTCCTCTACGGCGACAACGCGGTGCCGCAACTCATCGAGGCGTTGCACGAACCGGATCACCGCACGCGCGCCTACGTCGCGTTCGCGCTCGGCGAGATCGGCAACCAGAGCGTGATCCCGCAATTGCGCGAGGCGCTCGACGACGAGGAGCGCAAGCTCGTCCGCTACGAGATCGCGGCCGCGCTCGTCACGCTCGGCGATTGGGGCCAGATCGGCATGCTGATCGACGGGCTCGCGGACGAGAACCGCCGAAACCGCCACAAGAGCTTCGAGGTGCTCAAGCGCAACGTCAACCTGACGTTCGATTTCGACCCGTCCGGTGCCGATGCCGACCGACGTCGTTCGGTCGCGAAGTGGCGCGCGTGGTGGACCGAGAACCGCGAGCAGCTCACGCCGGTGCCGAACTAGCGTCGGCGCGGTCGACCAGCGGACGCGATCATGTTCTTGAAGGCGTTGATCCTGCTGTGGCTCGTGAGCGCGCTGATCTTCTTCTACTTCTTCCTGATCGACGGGTCGGACGGGAAGGGGTGAAGACGAGCGGTGCCGGAGCGACCGTGTCAGCCGAGCCGGCGCACGATCGCCTCCCAGCGACGGTCGTCGCGAAGCGCTCGCAGGTCGCGATCCTCGAGCAGGAGCTTGTAGTCGTCGAACCCGAGTTCGAGCGCCGTGTCGAGCGCGTGGAACGCGAAGTCGATCTCGCCGGACAAGCAGGCGCTGCACGCGAGGTTGTAGTGGAACGTCGGGTTTTTCGGATCCCGCGCGACGAGTTGGCGGTCGATCGCGTGCCCGTCGCGGTGTCGTCCGGCCCGTGCGTAGGCTTGCGCGAGTTCGACCAGCACTTCGGTCGAGGCGCGTCCCAGCGCCATCGCCGTCTCGTAGAGCTTGATCTGGAAGTCGAGGCCGATCGCCTCGAGCGCGTTGCGGTCCACGGGGCTCCTCGTCGGTCGCTGCGGCCGCTCTGGCGGCGCGCCGGGTCGCGAGAGTATAGCAGAGTGCCAAGGCGTCGACAGGGCCGCGCCGTTGCGAATGCGGGCGGAACCGGCCTACAATGCTCGGGCCGGGCCTCTGGACGATCAAGCGCTGTGTGAGGCGTTCGCGATGGAGACGATCCACTTCTGCTCTCACTGCCAGCAGAGCATTCCGCTGCGGGACATTCAGTCCGGTGCAGCCGACCTGCGTCGCGGTCGATTCCTGTGCGTTTCATGCCGGGAACTCGACCTGGGGCGTACGCCGACCAAACCCCGCAACGTGCCGGCGATCGTGTTCGGCGTGTTGCTCGCCGGGTGCCTGCTGCTGATCGGCTACCTGCTGTTCGAGCAGGAGCTGTTCCCGAAGGCGGCCGCCACGCCGCGTCCGGCGCCGGTGACGCGTGCGGACATCCTCGAGTCGGTCGAGGCGTTGAAGGCCGAACTCGCGCGCGTCTCGGCCGACGCGGATCGCCGCGTCGCCGACGGACTCCGCGGGTTGACCGACCGCGTCGACGCCGAGGCGAAGGCGAACCGAGCGTCGCTCGCGCAGTTGGCCGAGGCGGCTGGTACGCCGCACGACGACATCGTCACGCGCGACGAGATCGCCGGCGTCGATGCGCGTGTGCGCGCGCTGATCGGTGACGTCGCGGCGCTGCGCGCTGCGCTCGGGCGCATCGAGGGCGCCGTGCGGTCGGTCGAGACGGCCGTGCGCGACGTCGCGAAGCCGGCGCCGGTCGTGGCGAAGCCGAGCGCGCCGGTGCGCGAACGCACCGCGCTCGACGAGTGGATCGACAAGCTCGACGACCCGGTCAGCGGCAACCGCTTCAACGCGATCGCCGAGATCTGCGAATACCGGAGCGCGAAAGCGTCCCAGGCGCTGGTTCGTTGTCTGGCCGACAACGACTTCTTCGTCCGGCGCTTCGTCGCCGAGGAACTGGGCGACCGAAAGTTCGTCCCGGCGTGCCCGGCGCTGGTCGGGCTGCTCGGCGACGACGAGCCCAGCGTGCGCGAGTCGGCGGCGAAGGCGCTGCGGGTGATCTGCGGGACGTCGTTCGGGTTCAAGGGCGATGGATCGCCGCGCGAGCGAGCGCGGGTCCAGGCGAAGTGGAAGGCCCACGTCGACGGGATGACGAAGAAGGGCGCCAAGGGCTGAGGTGTGGTCGGGGCCCGCGGGGCCCCGGGGAGGGGAACGAGACGATGACGGACAAACGGGCGGCCGGGGGGGCGACACGGTACGATCGGCTCAGTGTCTGGTTGCTTTCGGTCATGGGGGTCTATATTCTCGTGGCGCCTTGGCTGGCGCCCGAGCTGTTGCACTGGAATCGGATCACCGCATCCGTCGGTGGCGAGGCCGCATTCGTCCGCGTCGCACTGGGCGTGCTGTTCATCTACTTCGCGCTGCTCACGCACGAGAAGTATGTGCTCAAGCGGCTCAACCGCGAGTTGATCGAGGCGTTCAACGTCGCGATGTACGGCGAGCACTACCAGCAGCATCGGGCGACCGTCGAGTCGCTGATCGAATCGCTGGCGTCGTCATCGAATGACGCGCGAGAGCGCGCGCACGGGGCGCTGCGCCAGATGACCGGACAGGCGTTGCCGGCGGACCACGAGACGTGGTCGGCGTGGTGGTCGCAGGCCCGACACACGTTCCGGCTCTCCGGAGAGAAGGTCGTATGACCACGTTCGCATTCCTCGGTGTTCCCGAGATTGCGATCATCGTCGTGGTGATCGCACTGCTGCTGTTCGGCGGGCGAATTCCGACGCTCGCGCGCAACCTGGGGCGCAGCGTCGTCGAGTTCAAATCCGGTCTGAAGAGCGGCGATCGGGCCGACGACGATTCCGAGTCCGGGGGCGCCGACCGGGGTTGAATTCGCTGGTTCTGGCGGGCCTCTCCCTCTACCCTTCCGCATGCAGCCGGAACGTGCGGTCCACGACACCAGCCTGAACGACGCCCCCGACGACAACGTGACGACCGGCGTCGATGCCGGCGATCTGCTCGCGCCGGTCGCCGAGGAGATGGCGGCGGTCGAGGCGATCCTCCGCCGCGAAGTGATCGAGGCCGACGGCGCGCTCAACGCGATCCTCCGCGACGCGAGCCTGCTCCGGGGCAAGGGACTCCGCCCGGGCGTCGTGCTGCTGATCGCGAAGGCGTGCGGCCGTTGCACGGACGAGCACGCGCTGCTCGCCGCCGCGGTCGAACTGATCCACAACGCGACGCTGATCCACGACGACGTCATCGACGACGCGGCCGCGCGACGCAACCACGCGACGATTCACGCGGCCCACGGTGTCGAGAGCGCCGTGCTGCTCGGTGACTACGTGTTCACGCGCGCGTTCGTCCTCGCGAACCGACTCGCCGACCGAGAGGCCGTGCGCGAACTCGCCGAGACGAGCAGCGTCGTCTGCCGCGGCGAGATGCTGCAGGTGCTCCGTCGGTTCGACCCGGCGCTCGACGAACCGACGTATCTCCGCATCGTCGGGGACAAGACCGCGAGCCTCTACGCGACGGCCGGGGCGCTCGGCGCGCGACTCGCCGGCGCGACCGCGGACGCGGTCGAAGCGGCGCGCACGTTCGGTCGCTCGATGGGCATCGCATTCCAGATCATCGACGATTGCCTCGACCTCGTCGGCGACGAGGCGACGATGGGCAAGACGCTCGCGACCGACGTCGACAAGGGCAAGCTGACGCTGCCGGTGATTCGCTATCTCCAGGGGGCGACCGCCGACGAGCGCGCTGCACTGCTCGCGCTGCTCGAGGGCGACCTTCCCCGATCGGACAAGCGCGCCGCGGTGCTCGAACGACTCGAACACGTCGGTGCGGTCGACGATGCCTATGCAATCGCGGACGCGGAGATCACTCGTGCGCGGGCCGCGCTCGCGACACTGCCGCCGTCGACGGCGCGCGAGGCGCTCGAGGCGATGACGGTCTTCGTGACGCGACGCCGCCACTGACGATCGCCGACGATGGCGTGAACCGGGGCGCAGAAACGAAGAGGTAGGATGAACGAAGGCACCCCCCCGAAAGCGCGACGCCGCAAGGGGCCGCTCGCGTCCGCGATGGATGCGATCGGATCGATTCCGTTCGGCCTCACGGTCCTCGTGCTGATCCTCGCGTACTCGTGGGTCGGCTCGGCCGGGTTCTACCCGATCCAGGAATACCCGGCGCGATGGGTCGAGAAGACCGAGATGGAGTGGTTCTCCTGGTGGCCGTTCACGACGTTGCTCGGCGTGTTTTGCGTCTCGCTGATCCTCGTCACGCTGCGGCGGATTCCGTTCAACCGCTTCAACCTCGGCGTCTGGACCGTCCACACCGGCCTGCTCGTGCTGGTCGTCGGGTGCGTCTGGTACTTCGCGACGAAGATCGAAGGCGACATGCTCGTCTACCGCCACACGGCGACGATTCGCGCGCCGGGCGGCGTCGAACAGACGATCGTCGTTCGCGGGGGCGAGAGTACGGTGGTCGAGGCCGACGGCCGCCGATACGAGATCACCGTGTCGCGCATGCAGCCGGGGTATGAACTCCTCACCGGCGAGCACAAGGGCGAGCGCACGTTCGCGGCGACGTTCCAGGTGGACGTGTCGGGCGGCGACGCATCGCAGGCGTTCTTCCGTCAGGTCCTGACCGGGTTTCCGCAGTTCACCGAGGATTTCGATCCGACTCGGGGGCGGGCGATCAAGTTCGCCGGCAAGCGCCTCCTCGACGAGGGGCTCGAGATCGCTCTCGCGCCGGCGCCGAACGCGACGATCTTCCTGAAGAACGACCGCGCGTTGCTCGCGCGTCGGGTCGGCGAGGGCGCGGACCCGAAGGCGTGGTCGGAGTGGCCGTTGGACGGGTTGCCGCGCTATCACGAGTTCGGCGACTTGCGCGGCATCATCGGCGGCCGGGACGCCGGCGCGCCACTCGACATGCATCCGCCGCGGACGCGCAACGACGCTGCGCTTCCCGACGACCTCTCGTTCCGTGTGCTCGGCTATCTGCCCTACACGATCCCGCGTGTTCGCTACGTGCCGGGCCACGGCGACGGGCCGCCCTGGCTCCGCGCGACGCTCGCCGCCCGCGGTTCGAAGCAGCCGGTGGAGTTGCTCGTCGGCGACCAGCAGAACGGCAGCCGCACGCTCGGCGAGATGGTGGTCCGCGCGATTCGCGTCGAGACGCCGGAGGCGCTCGACGCACTGCGGCAGCGTGTCGAACCGAAGGTGCGCGTCCGGATCGCGTCGAAGTCGGTCGACGTGACGTTGCCGCTGGCGTCGATGCGCACCGACGAGGTCCCGGTGCCGGGGACCGCGTATCGACTCAGGCTCGTCAACTACTACCCCGACTGGAAGCTCGCGACCGCGCGCCATCGGGGCAAGCCGGCGACGCTCGGCGTGTTCGAGGTGCGGGGCGGCCCCCAGGGCGACTTCGTACGCAGCGCGATCACACCGTTCCGCGAGTATTCGCACGACACGCGACTCGAATCCGATGGCGGCGAGCACGGCGCGGGGCTGATCGACGACGCGATCGATATCGAGGTGACCGGCTCGACCAGTTTCACCGGCATGACGTTCGTCACCGGATCGGTCGGCCTGCACGTGCTGCTGACCCCGCAGCAAGGCGACGTGCTCTCGCTCGAAGCCGAGGTCGGCAAGCCGCTTCGCTTCGAGTCGATCGACGCGTCGGTCACGATCGACGCCTACAACCCGTCGACGCGGATGCTGTTCGTGCCGTCGATCATGCCGCAGGGCCTGCGCGATCCGAAGGAGCGCGATGCCCGGTCGATGCTGCAGGTCGAGGTGCGGCAAGGCGAGTGGCAGGAAGTCGTCTGGCTGCCGTACGCACACCACACGTACCCGTCCCATCGACTCCGGCCGCAGTACGCGCTGTTTCAGCCGGTCCCGATCACGTTGCCGGGCGGACAGACGTTCGAGGTCCTCTTTTCGCGGCAGCGGGTCGAGTTGCCGCACGCCGTGACGCTCGACGACTTCAGCGTCGAGCGCTACACCGGGGAGGACCGGGTCCGGAATTACATCAGCGACGTCCGGTTTCACGGCGCCGACGGGGTCGACTCGTCCCCGATGCGCGTCAGCAGCAACAACCCGGCGTCGTTCGGCGGATGGTGGTATTTTCAGGAGTCGTGGGATCCCGCGGACATGGCGTATACCGGACTCGGTGTCGGAAACCGCAACGGGATCTTCGTGATGCTGCTCGGCTCGTTGTTGGTGATCATCGGGATGATCTACGCGTTCTACATCAAGCCGGTCCTGATCCGGCGCCACCGTGACCGCATCAGCGCACGCCGCGCGACCGCGGCGGCCGGCGTCGCGCTCGCGATGGCGCTCGCGACGCTCGGTGGCTGCGGGCGCGCGCCGGCCGACGCACCGCTCTCGGTGAGCCCCGAGTTCGTCCAGTCGGTCGATCTCGGCGCGCTGCGCCTCTGCGCGGTCCAGGAGAGCAGCCGCGTCAAGACGATCGACACGCTCGCTCGCGAGGCGGTCACGAAGGTCAACGTGCGCGCCGCGCGAACCGTCGACCCGGTGGTGTTCTTCTTCGACCTGCTGTTCGCCGAGGATCACTACCGCACCGCGAACGTGATCTACATCAAGAAGCCGGTCACGCGCCGGCAGATCGTGCAGCGGATCCGTGCGCAAGTGCCGGCGCGCGGGCGCCAGGGAACGCCGCTCAACGAGGCCGAATTGCGGCGGATGGTGTCGACCGGGCTCGCGTCCGACGCGTTCCTCAAGACCAAGCCCGTGCCGGCGATCCTGGACGAGCTGCAGCGCGACGTGATGCGCAGTGGCAAGGAGGTCGGACGACTGCACGCGGCGCACGCGTGGTCGCGGAGTCACGTGCTGGCCGCACGCCTGCGCCTGATCCCGCCACCGGTGGGACCGGACACCGCGCGCTGGTTCACGATCGAAGGCACGTCGCCGTCGGGTGCGCCGATGGACAACGACCACGCGAAGCTCCACAGCGCGACGCCGGCCGTTTCGACGGGGCTCGCACCCGACGTCGAAGCGTCGTTGCGCGAGTCGTGGCACGCGATGAGGAAGGCGTGGATCGACCAGGACGTCGCGGCGGTGAACGCGGCGGCCGCGACGCTCGCCGCGACGCTGCCGACGCTTCGGCCGGATCGCTACCCGTCGTCGTCGCGACTCGCCTGGGAACACCGCTACCACAAGTATCGCAAGCTGACGTGGGCGTGGATCTTCTACCTCGGGTCGGTGTGCTTCCTGCTGACCGGGATCGTCTTCGCGATGCGCTGGGCCAAGCGCGTCGGCGTCGCGTTCTTCGCGGTCGGCTTCGCGTTGCACACGGCCTCGATCTTCGTCCGGTGGTATCTGTCCGGTCGCATTCCGAACGCCAACCTCTACGAAGCGGTGCTGGGGTCGGCGTGGCTCGGCTGCGTGCTCGCGGTCGGGCTCGAGTGGATGGTCCGACGGTGGACACTGCGCGGGCTGCCGGTGTTCTGCGCCGCGGTCGGCGGCATGGTGGCGATGATGTTCGGCCACTTCTCGCCGATCGAGTTGCCGAGCGACATCACGATGGTCGAGCCGCTGCTCGACCGGACCGTCTGGCTCTACATCCACACGAACCTCGTGATCGCGAGCTACGCGATCATCTTCTTCGGCGGCACGTCCGCGTTGCTCTACATCGTGCTGCGCGCGCTGTACGAGACGCGGATGTTCTCGGCGTCGCGGCCGGGCTTCCGGAAGCTGTGGCTCGGCGAGACGGGCGATGCCCCTGCCCGAGGCGGCGCGGCGAGCCTGATCCTGTCGGGCGGCACCGCGTCGGCGGTCGCGGCCGACGGCGGCGGAGGCGGTAGCAGTAGCCACGACATGAGCCGGGCGGGGCTCGCGAAGGCGCTCGACGGCACGACGATGATCTTCACCGAGCTCGGCTTCATCACGCTGTGGGTCGGCACGATTCTCGGCGCGCTGTGGGCGGACTACTCGTGGGGGCGCCCGTGGGGGTGGGATCCGAAGGAGGTGTTCGCGATGAACACCTGGATCGTGATCCTGATCCTCGTGCACGTGCGGATCCGTGCCCGCGACAAGGCGCTGTGGACGGCGATCCTCGCGGTGATCGGCTCCGGCGTGATGCTGTTCAACTGGTGGGTCATCAACACCCAGATCGTCGGTCTGCACTCCTACGCGTAGGTTGCCGGGCGGCGACGGGTCGCTACAATGAGCGGCGAGGGGAGGGCGGTATGTCGCTCGAGGGACCCTATTCGCACTCGCGGCTCGAGTGCTTCCGCAAGTGCCCGCTGCAGTTCCGGCTGCGCTACGTGGACGGCATCCCGGGGCGCTGGCGGTCGATCGAGTCGTTCATGGGCAACCGGGTGCACGAGTCGCTCGAGCACCTCTACCAGTCGGCGTCGGAGGGGCTCGCGCCGCCGCTGCCCGAGTTGATCGACTACTACGCGGCGCGGTGGGAGGCCGAGTTCGAGCCCGGCGTCCGTTGCGTGCGCGACGACACGTCGATCGACGGCTACTTCGCGACCGGCAAGGACTGCCTGACGCGCTACTACAATCTGCACCATCCGTTTGCCGACGCCGACCGGACGCTCGGCCTCGAGTGGCTCGTGGAGTTCGACCTCGACGGCACCGACCGCTACCCGATTCGCGGCTACGTCGATCGGATGGTCCGGGGCGAGGACGACTACCTCGAGATCCACGACTACAAGACGTCGCGACGCCAGCCGCCGGACCGCTTCTTCGACGACGTCCAACTCGCGCTCTACCAGGTGGGGCTCGGCCACGCGTTCGACGGGCAGCAGGGCGTGCGGTTGATCTGGCACTACCTCGTCCCCGGCACCGTCGTCGTGCGGGAGAAGAGCGAGTCCGCGCTGGAGGAGATCCGGGCGCGAACGCGGCGGACGATCGACGTCGTTCGTGCCGCACGGACGTTTCCGGCGCAGCCGAGCAAGCTGTGCGCGTGGTGCGAGTATCGCGAACTCTGCGGGCCGGGGCGTCGCCACCTCGAGAACGAGGGGCGCCGCGACGAGGCGTCGCTGGTGTGGCACTGGGCGCAACTCAAGGAGGCCGCCCAGGACCCGGAGGTCGACCGGGAGGTGCTCGCGAAGGAGGCGCACCTGATCAAGCGCAACCTGGTCGACCTCGTCACGACCGAACGCCGGACGAGCGCGACGCTCGAAGGAGACGAGGGGCGCCTCGTGGTCGAGGAGTCCGGGGGCACCTGGGCCGTGCGCCTCGAGGACCCGGCCGGCGCCTGAGCGCGGATCTCCCTTCGGGACGCAATTTCTTCGAACAAAGGCGTGCGAGAACGGCCGGGTTGCCGGGATGATCGTACGGGTGTGGCGGATTCCATGTCCTCGAAGAAGGAAGGCTCGATGAAGAAGTTCCTGATGACCGTGTGTGCCGCGATGCTGGCCACGACCGCGTTCGCGCAGACGCGCCCCTCGCTCGACACGCGACTGTCGACGGCGACGACGACGCCGGGCGCGACGATTCGGATCGGTGCGGACCTGATCGGGCTCACGCCGGCGCGTGGCCAAGAGGTCGCGTTCTTCGTCAAGATGCGGACCCGCCGACCCAGCCCGCGCCGCGCATTGCGCCTCGGCCACCTGATCGGCACCGCACCGCTCGTGCAGAACGGTCGGGTCTACTCGGCCGCGATGCCGTTCACGATCCCGAGTCGCATCTCGCGCGACATCACCGTCGGAATCGTCTCCGTCACGATCGACCGCAGCGGCCCGCGCCCGCGCTTGATCGTCGGTGACCGCGAGGCGTTGATGATCGACGCGCCGTAGGCTCGGTCGCCACGACGACGGACACTGCGCCCACCCCGAGCGGTGGGCGCGTCTACGTACGCGCTACTCGGCGCGACGGTAGACGTAGAACGCGACCCGTTCCCCGTGCTCGAGCCACCCCGGCACTTCGCAGTGGAAACGAAAGAGACGGTGCTCCGGCGGCATCGCCGGATCGAGGAAGCGCAACATCGTCGCGTCAACGGGTGTGTGGCCGCGTCGCGTGCCGTCCGGCAAGTGGTGCACGAGCGAGAAGAACCAGACCGGTTCACGGCTGAGCAGGTAGCGATAGACTTCGGGGTTGGTCACGCCGCCGGGCAAGTGCGCGATCGTCCGGTCGACGAGGCCGAGGAAGTCGATGTAGCGCACGTCGAGCGAGTGGTAGGGCACGTAGCCCATGTCCCCGAGCGCGCACAGCGTGCCGGGTTCGACGTGCTCGTTCACCCAAGCGGCCATGTCATCGTAGTAGTCGCGCTGGTGAAACCAGGTTCGCGCCGGATCGGTCGGCGCGTGTAGCGCGTACGCCGTGCCGTTGACCGCGTTGAACGCGAGCGGCACGGCGACGAGCGCGATCGCGGTCGGTCGCTTGATGTGCGCTGCGGCGCACGCGGCGAGCAGCGCGAACAACGGCAGCGTCGGGACGAGGAACCGAAAGCCGCCCATCCAGTCGCCGCCCTCGTAGAACACCCCGGCGATCCATGCGCCGAGCCCGAGCAGGACCCCGCGCGCCCGTGAGCGCCACACGGCGGGCAGCGCCGGCACGACGGCCGCGACCGTGACGCCGAGCACGACGATCGACACGACCGCCGGGAGCACGATCCGGGGCTCGACGCGCGTGACGAAGCGGCCCACGTAGACGAACCCGGCCCACCACGCGAGCCCGCCCTTCGCGTAGAAGACGTTGGGCAGCAGGTCTCCGAAGTAGCTCCAGCGCCATGCGAAGTAGCCGATCGCCGGGACGAGGAACACGGTGGCTGCCGTCGCCGTCGCGCGGCCGAGGCCGTGGCGGCGGAGCGCCTCGAACGCGAGGACCGCGACGAAGAGGACGCCCTCGGGTCGTGTCATGCACATCGCGACCGCGACGAGGGGTGCACCGTACCTGGCCGCGCGGCCGCCGCGCAGCGCCAGCGAAGCGGTCGCGAGCGCGAGCCACACGAAGAGCGGCGTCTCGAGGCCCGCCTGCGACCACAACGCGAAGTAGAGATTCGTCGCGAGCAGCCATGGCGCGGCGATCGCCCAGCGCGAGCCGGGGAGGAGGCGGGCCGCCAGGTCGCCGGTCGCGACGACCGCGAGGGCGCCGAACAAGCGGCCGAGCAGCGGACCCGCCGTCATCGGTGCCACGCCGGTCACCCATTCGACCGCCGCGAGGAGCGCGATCCACAGGAAGTGCACGTAGCCTTCGACGCGAACGCCCGGGTTGAAGCAGAGCCCCTCGCCGGCCGCGAGGTTGCGCGCGAAGCGATACGTGATGCCCGCGTCGTCGACCGGATCGCCGCCCACCGCAAACGAGTAGCCGACGAGTGTGGCGGCTGCGAACCAGGTCGCGAGTCGTGCCCGTACGTCCATGCCGGCGGAGTATAGCACCCGACGAGCGGGGCCTTGCGTCTGTGCTATCATTCCGCGTCATGGCGGGCCCATCCCTTCCCGATGCGGAGACCCTCGAGGGGACGCTCGAGCACGTCGTCTTCGCGAACGAGCGCAACCACTGGACCGTGGCGCGGCTTCGCGTGCACGGCAACGACGACCGCATCACGATCGTCGGCACACTGCCGGGCCTGCGCGCCGGCGAAGTCCTGCGCGTCTCCGGCCGCCACGCCGTGCACCAGCGGTTCGGCCCGCAGTTCCAGGTCGACTCGTTCCAATCGGTCACACCGACGACGGTCGACGGCATCCGGCGCTATCTCGCGTCGGGCATCCTCAGCGGCATGGGCAAGGTGCTCGCCGAGCGAATCGTCGAGACGTTCGGCGACGAGACGCTTCGCGTCGTCGACGAGTCACCGGAACGACTGCTCGAGGTCGAGGGCATCGGACGGAAGAAGCTCGAGTCGATCATCGCGTCGTGGCGCGCGAGCCGCGCCGCGCGCGAGACGCTCGTGTTCCTCCGGGGCCACGGCTTCGGTGCGGCGCTCGCGAACCGCGTCTTCGAGGTGTACGGGGACCGTGCGATGGCGGTCGCGCGGGAGCACCCGTATCGTCTGACCCGCGACGTCGACGGCGTCGGCTTCGTGATCGCCGATCGGCTCGCGCGTTCGGTCGGCTTTTCCGAGGACGCGCCCGAGCGCCTCGAGGCGGGGCTCCGGCACGTGCTCGCCGAGCGCCTCGGCGACGGGCAGGTCGCGACGCCGTGGAGCGAGCTGGTCGAGCGCGCGGCGCGCCTGCTCGACATCGACCCGATCGAGGTCGACGCCGCGCTCGCCGACCTCGAGTCGGGAAACGCCGTGCGCTCGGAGCGCGACGCCGACGCGGCACGGCTCGTCTACCTGCCCCGGCTGCACGCAGCCGAGGTCGAGGTTGCGGGCGCCCTTCGGCGTCTCGCCGCCGGTGTGCCGGCCGCGGTCGGTGCGCTCGGCCACGTCGACACGGCGCTTCGCAACGCGTCGGTCGACCTGACCGAGGACCAGCTCGACGCGGTGCGCCTGGCGGTGACGAACAAGCTCGCGGTGATCACCGGTGGCCCCGGTGTCGGCAAGACGACGATCGTCCGGACGATCGTCGACGTGTCGCGCCGCGCCGGGCTGCGCGTCGAACTCGCGGCGCCGACCGGACGCGCGGCGAAGCGCATGACCGAGGCGACCGGTCGCGATGCACGGACGATCCACCGACTCCTCGAGTTCGATCCGGGGAGCGGCCGCTTCGCCCGCGGACCCGACAACCCGATCGACGCCGAGTTCGTGTTGATCGACGAGACGAGCATGGTCGACCTGCTGTTGATGCGCGACCTGCTCGCGGCGCTGCCGGCCGAGGCGAACCTCGTGCTGGTCGGCGATGCCGACCAGCTGCCGAGCGTGGGGCCCGGGCGTGTGCTCGGCGACATGCTCGACAGCGGCGTGATTCCGGCGCGTCGCCTCACGCGTGTCTTCCGGCAGGAGGCGGGCGGTCTGATCGTCGAGAACGCGCACCGAATCAACCGCGGCGAGATGCCGACGGTCCCGATCGACGTCGATGGCGCCGACTTCTTCATGATCCCGCGCGAGGATCCGGAAGCGGCGCGCGCCGTGATCGAGGAGATGGTCACGCGCCGGATCCCCGATCGCTTCGGCATCCCGTCGACCGACATCCAGGTGCTCACCCCGATGTACCGCGGCGAGGTCGGCGCCGATCGGTTGAACGAGCGCCTCCAGGCCACGCTCAATCCGGGCGACCCACACGTGACCCGCGGAACGCTGCGTCTGCGGATCGGCGACCGCGTGATGCAGCTCGCGAACGACTACGACCGCGGCGTCTTCAACGGCGACGTCGGGCGCGTCGACGACGTGACCGCCGATGCGGTGCACGTCGTCATCGACCAGCGGACCGTTCGCTACACGGCGAAGGAGCTCGAGCAGCTCACGCTCGCGTATGCGATCACCGTGCACAAGTCGCAGGGGTCGGAGTACCCGGCGGTGATCGTACCGATGTCGACCGCGCATTGGCCGCTGCTCCAGCGCAACCTGCTCTACACCGCGATGACGCGGGGCCGCCGGATCGTCGTCGTCGTCGGCTCGATGCGCGCGCTCGAGCGCGCGGTCGGCAACGCGCACGTCGCCCGACGGCACGGCCTGCTGGCGCGGCGGCTGCGGGCCGACGACGCGCCGAGCCTCTTCGGGCCGGCGTTCGACCCGGCGCCGTCCGGCGAGCGAGGCGGCACGGAGGGCGGCGGTGGCGATGACGAGCGTTGACCGGGTGCGCGTCGCGCGCGTCACGACGCACGGCGAGGCGGAGACCGTCGCGCTCGGGCGTCGCGTCGGGGAGGCGCTCGAGGCCGGCGACCGATTGCTGCTGATCGGCGACCTCGGCGCCGGCAAGACGCGCTTCGCCAAGGGCGTCGCGCTGGGCCTCGGCGTGCCCCCCGAGCGCCGCGTGACGAGCCAGACGTTCACCCTCGGCGGCGTGCTGCCGGGGCGGGTGCCGCTCTACCACTACGACGGTTATCGCGTCTCGCCCGACACGCTGCTCGAGTGGGGCGAAGAGGGGCTCGACGACGACCGAGGGGTCGCGGTCGTCGAGTGGGGCGCCGGACTGCGTCGTCGGCTCGCCGAACCGGTGCTGTTCGTGCGGTTCTCGTTCCGCGGCGAAACGGATCGACTGATCCGATTTTACTCGCGCTCGTCCCGATTCGAGCCGTTGTTTGCGCGGATTTCGGAGGGCAGCTGAACCGTGGCCCGCCGATCCCGTTCAGACGAGGGGATGAAGCCCGCCGACGAAGTGTTGATGGCGCGTGTGCGCGAGGGGGACAGGGCGGCTTTCGAGCACCTGATCGATCGACACGAGCGACGGGTATTCACGTTCTTCTACCGCCGCGTGCACGACAACGGCCACGCCGAGGACATGACCCTCGACGTCTGGATGAAGATCTACCAGGCGCGACAGAACTACCGACCCGATGCGAAGTTCACGACCTACCTCTACCGCGTCGCGCGTAACCACTGGATCGACTACATGCGCGTGCACCACAGCGGCTCGCGCCCGTCGATGGTGTCGATCGAAGACGCCGGGAGCGACCAGGACGGCCCGTCGCTGCTCGACGCGCTCGGCGCCCCGGGCGAGTCGCCGGAGCGTCGGCAATACAGCGCCGAACTCGCCGCGAAGATCCGCGAGGGAGTCGATCAATTGAGTACTGGGGAGGCCGAGGTGTTCCGACTCGCGATCTTCGACGAGATCCGCTACGCGGAGATCGGGCGGATCCTCGATATTCCGGTCGGCACCGTGAAGTCGCGGATGCACACGTCGATGCATAAGCTCCGGCGTTGGCTCTCGCGGGAGGGAATCACGCCATGAGCACGGTCGAAGGCGGCGGCACGCCGCACCGCGACGAGCCGGTCGAGACGCTGCTCGAGGCATACGTCCTCGGCGAGTTGGCCGAGGGCGATCGCGCTCGCGTGGAGGCCGCGGTCGATGCCGACCCGGCACTGGCTGCGTCGCTCGCGCAGATCCGGACGACGGTCGACGCGGGGCGCCCGGCGGTGCCGGCGCTGTCGGCCGCGTATCGCCGCGAGCGTGCGCGGCGGTTGAGCGAGGTGTTCGCCGAATGCCGCGAGGCGCAGGCCGGGCCGATCGAACTCGTCGCCGCATTCGCGAGCTACGTGCGGGATCGCTTCGTGCAGTCGCCACGGTTTCGGTTCGCCGCGATGTGCGCCGTGCTGCAACTCGGCGTGATCGGACTGTTGCTCGCGTGGGGCGGATCGAAGCCCAGCGCGCCGAAGGGAACGGGGCGCGATTGGCCGACCCCGGTCGTCGATGCGCGTGGTGACGGACGGCTGCTCGAGACGGACGACGACCTGGGCGCGGCCGAGAACGATCTGCCGCGCCGCCCGCTCGTCGTCGACCCGGAGCGCGGCGGCCGGAGCGACGCATCGCCGCGGTTCGGTCCGTCGTTTTCCCGCGCCGCACTCGTGTCGACCCGCTTCGAGCCGGCGACGCGGATGCGGACCGCGAAACGATGGGGCGGCGGCGACCGGACCGAGGCCGCGGTCGCGCGTGGTCTCGCGCACCTCGTCGGCGCGCAGCGCGACGACGGCCGGTTCGTGTTCGGCACGGAGCGACTGGACGCGATCGGCGAGACCGCGCTCGGCGTGCTCGGATTCCTGGCGGCGGACATCGACGATGCGCGTCGACCCGTGATCGAACGGGGTGTGCGCTTCCTGCTCGCGCACCAGCGCCCGTCGGGCTTCATCGGGCTGTCCTCCAAGGAGGCGTCCACGGTGGCGCCGAATGAGACGTCCGGCCGCCGCGCGGTGCTCGGCCACGCGCTGGCGGCGCAGTGCCTCGCCGAGGCGCGGGCACTCGTCCCGGGCGCGGTCGGGGACGGCGTCGCGGCCCGCGCGCTCGCGTGGCTCGCGCCCGAGCGGCTCGACGATCCGGTCACGGTCACGCAGGCGGGCATCACGCTGATGGTCGCGAGCAACCTCGGCTTCGTCGTGCCGGCCGGCACCGACGCCCACTGCCGCGGTTGGCTCGCCGATCGGTCGCGCGAGGGCCTCGACGGGTTCGAGCGGGTCGCACTCGCCGCCGGAGACGTGCTCGCCCGGCGAGGCGACGCCGATGCGGTCTCGATCGCCGCGTTGTCGACGCTCGACGTCGGCCAGAGCGATCCGGTCGCGATGCTCTACGCCGCCCAGGCGTTACGCCTGCTCGGCGAGCGGGATACGTGGGACGCGTTCAACCGGGCGATGGTCGCTCGGCTGCTGCCGGAGCAACGGGCCGACGGCCGATTCGTGCGGGCGAGCGCCCCCGACGCCGACGGCACCGCCCTCGCCGTGCTCGTGCTCCAGACCTACTACCGCTTCGGCGCCTGACCGCCGAAATCCCGCCCTTCGGGTCTGCCCGGCCGGGTCGCGCGCGTGCTGAAAGTTTTTCCACGGACGCGATTCGGGCTCGGATCTCGTCAACGGCCGCCGAGCCACTGTCGATAAGCTCGGACGAGAGCCAGTAGCATGCGGAGGCGAACATGATCGAGAGCGACCCGTTCGAGGACTTCAAGCGTAAGCGTCAGATCAAGAAGCTCGAACAGAAGCTGACGTCCGAACCGGACTCGCCGGACGCACCGGTCGACATGTCGCAGTCGCAAGACGGCAGCGGCGTCGCGAGCCAGGTGGACTCGGAGATGATGGACTTCTTCGGCGACGCGCAGCCCGAGGCGGCCGACGAGTCGGCGGAGTCCGAGGAGCCGCTCGTCGACGACGAGCCGGCCCCGAGCGCGTCGGACGGCTTCCAGGTGACGCGCGAGCAGGCCGAGCAGGTCCTGTCCGCCCTCGGCGACGCGCCGGACGATGCGCCGGCGACGGCGTTCGTGGAACAGCTGCGGAGCATCTTCCAGCAGGGCGTCGAGGAGATGGCCGCCGTTCAGGGCGATCTCGACCCGAACGCGTCGCACGACGACGCGGGCGGCGACGAGGCCGAGTCGAAGGCCGCGATCATCCCGGTCGAGCCGTCGGAGCCCGCCGTCGACGTGACGAAACAGGGACTCGAGCCCGAGCGCGCCGGGAGCGCCGACGGCGAGCCCAAGATCCTCAAGCGCCAGGGCCACATCCCGGCGACGAAGCGGCGGAGCGGGTTCTCCCAGCTCGAGCGCGCGGAGCTCCGGGCGCTGAAGGCGCTGCTGCTCGCGAAGGGCCTGATCACCGAGGACGAGCTCCGGGCGGAGATCGCACGCGACCTGACGCCGTAAGCGGCGTTTCCCGAACCGAAGCGGGGCGCTACAATTCGGGGCCATGTACTACCCCGGGCGCCTCATCTCCTCGGCCGGTCTCGCGTGCGTCGCCTTCGTGTGCGTCGCATGCGGTTCCAGCGGCGTCGCCGACCACCGGACGCTCAAGCAGCTCTACAACGTGGAGAAGGACGGGAACCTCACCCACGCCGGTCGGATCGACGAGGAGACGTTCCTGTCGCGCACGTTCGGCTCGGTCCTGAAGCCGTTCGGCTACGCCGGCGCCTATCAGACCGTGGAGGTCGAAGACCCCGGCCGCGTAGCACGGGAGACGATCCGTTCCCTCGTCGAGTCGTTCGAGGGGAACCCCGAGCTGCTCGCGCTCGCACTCCCGCGTCTGTCGCACATCGCCGTGCGGGCGCCGTTCGATCTGACCCGCGCCCAGGCGACCTGGGCGCTCGGCCGCGCGTTGCGCGACCACCTGCCCAACGTGAAGGTCGACGGCGAGCCGGTGGCGGAGAACGACCCGAGCGTCGAGGCCGCGATCAAGAAGCTGCTCATCGATGAGATCGCCACCGATGCGGAGGCGGGCCCCGGCGGGCCGCCGCCCAGCGACGCTGACGCGCTCGCGGCGCTCGATCTGTTGCGGCGGGTCGCGTTTTCGCGAGACACGGCGACGGCGCGGCGTGCGCTGCGCGTCGCCGCGCTCTATGCGGCCTCCGCGGAGGCGTCGGCGGAGGCGCGCGCAAAGGCTCGCGAGACGACGGTGGTGCTCGGTCGCAGTCTCGTGGCGATGACCCTCGTCCGCGCGTCCGGTCGCGCCGAGGCCTCGCCGGTCGTCCGCGCGGACGCGGCGATCGCGTTCCGCGATGCGAACGCGCTGTGGGCCGAGGCCGCGTTGATCGCGATGGTCGACGGCGAACCGGACCCGACCGTGCGCCGCAAGGTCTTCCGGTCGATCGAGGCCTACCGCACGCGCCGTGTCGCACGGCGCATGCTCGCGGTCCTGCTCGACGACAAGTCGCCACCGCTCGATCGCGTTTGCGCTCGGCGAGCGCTCACGGCCTTCACCCGCAAGGACTACGGCGACGACGCCGACGCGTGGCGCGAGCCGCTCGCCGACTGGCTGTAGTCGGTCCGGCCACGTCTCCCGAGCCTACGTCCCGAGCGATTCGGCGAGGCGGCGCATGCCTTCGTCGATCGACACGGCGGGGCGGTAGCCGAGGTCGCGGCGGGCCGCCGTGGGGTCGAACCAGTGGGCGGTCGCGAGTTGGCGGGCGACGAAGCGCGTCATCGGCGGTTCGGTGTCGCGGCCGAGGGCGCGGTAGACCGTCTCGAGCAACGCGCCCGCGAGGAACGCGACGCGCGGCGAGATCGACTTCGTCACCGGTGCGATGCCGCCCGCCGCGAGGATCCGGTCGACGAGGTCGAAGACGTCGAGGGGTTCTTCGTTCGTGACGAAGTAGGCGTTGCCGGCCGGCGCGCCGTCGGTGGCGAGTCGGTCGGCGGCGAGCAAGTGGGCGTCGGCGGCGTTGTCGACGTAGACGCTGTCCACCGGGCGTGCGGGGCCACGGAGTCGCCGCAGCTTGCCCGCGCGTCCGCGTTCGAGGATGCGCGGCACGAGGTGATTGTCGTCGGGACCCCAGATCAGATGGGGGCGAAGCGCCGTCGTCGCGAGCGATGCGTCGTTCGCGGCGAGCACCTCGCGTTCGGCGCGCGCCTTCGTCTCGGGGTAGGCCGCCAGGTAGCGCGACGGGTAGGGCGCGGACTCGTCGACGCCGCGCTGGTCGGTGCCGTCGAAGACGACGCTCGGGGAACTCGTGTAGACGAGCCGCGGCGTGCCGTGCGCGCGGCACGCGCGGAGCACGTTGCGCGTGCCGACGACGTTGGCGTCGTGGTAGGACTCGTACGACCCCCACACGCCGGCCTTCGCGGCGACGTGAAAGACGACGTCCACGCCACGCACGGCATCCGCGATCGCGCCCGCATCGGTCAGGTCGCCGCGCACGACCTCGACGCCGGCCGCTTCGAGCGCCGGATACGCCCCGCGGGCAAAGCTTCGCACGCGGTCGCCGCGAGCCCGCAGGCGCTCGACGATCGCGCCGCCGAGGAAGCCGCCGCCGCCGGTGACGAGCGCGTGTGCCACGCTTACGAGACCGCCTCGGCCGCCGAGCCGAGCTTGCGTGCGGCCCACACCGCGAGCTTCTCCCGGAAGATCTTCGCGTTGTGGCGGATGTCGACGGGGAAGCCGTCGTGGACGAGGAACGTGTCGATCGTTCGCGTGTGGTCGTGGCGCAGCGCGATCGCGCGCAACTCCTCGACGATCTGCGGCACGGTGCGACGCAGCGGCGTCGGCTCGAGCTCGAAGCAGACCACCGGTCGCTGCGCGCCGACGTCGCCGATCCCGACGAGCGCCGAGCGCCGCACGGCGCGGTGCGCGTTGAACACACCCTCGCACGGCACCGTGTAGAGCGTGCCACTCGCGGTCTGCACGCGGTGGCTCTTGCGCCCGCAGAACCACAGGCGTCCGACGTCGTCGCGGTAGCCGACGTCGCCCATCCGGTGCCGCACGGCCCCGTCGGCGTCGCGGATCTTCGCGAGGCGCGTCGCCGTGTCGCGTCGATAATAGGACTCGGTGACGACATCGCCGCGCACCGTGATCTCGCCGATCATGCCGTCGGGCACCTCGAGCCCTGACCGCCACCCGTCGATCGGGTCGTCGGTGATCACGATGATCCGGACGTCGATTCCGTCGACCGGTCGGCCGACACAGACCCCGCGGCCCTCGGCCGTCGCCGCCGCGGTCTCGCGGAGGATCTCGGTCGAACCGATGTTCGAGACCGGCAACGCCTCGGTCGCGCCGTAGGGCGTACAGACCTCGGCGCCGTCCTCGAGCAGCCGGCGGAAGCGCTCGAGCGCGGGCGCGGGCACCGGCGCACCCGCGGAGATCACGCGCTTGAGCGAACCGAGGCGCACGTTGCGGTCCGCCGCCCAGCGCCCGACCCGATCGAGCAGCGCCGGCGAGCCGAACATGTTCGTCGCCTCGTATGCGCGGATCGGCCCGATGATGTTCTCCGGTTGCACGTGCGCGGGCCGCGTGAAGTCCATGTCCGGGATCACCGCCGTCATGCCGAGGGCGGGGTCGAAGAGCCCGAACAGCGGAAACGTCGGCAGGTCGACCTCACCGGGTTCGATCCCGTAGATCCGTTCGAGGTGGCGCACCTGGGCGGCGAACGTCGCGTGCGTGTAGACGACGCCCTTCGGTGGGCCGGTCGAGCCGCTCGTGAACAGGATCGCCGCGGTCTCGTCGGCTGCGGCGTCCACGAGCGGGGGCGAGCCGTCCGCGCCGGCGCGACGAATGCCGGCGAGCGTCGTGCCACCCCAGCCGCACCGGCGTCCGACGGTCACGAGCCGTCGGATCGTCGGGCGCGCCCACCGGAACAGGACGCGCGCGACGTGCGCCTTCGGGATGCCGATGAACGCCTCCGGCTCCGCTTCGGCGAGGCAGCGGCCGAGGTGCTTCACGCCCATCCCCGGGTCGACGACGACGGGCACCGCACCGATCTTGAACAGTGCGAACACGAGCGCGAAGAAGTCCGGGCCGGGCGGCACCATCAGCACCGTGCGCGTACCGCGCGTGATGCCGTGCGCGACGAGGCCGCGGCCGACTCGGTCGCTCTCGGCGTCGAGTTCGGCGAACGTCCACCGAAGCCCGCTCTTCGCGAAGATGATCGCCGGGTGGTCGGGCTGACGAGCGGCCATCGCCGGCAGGTGCGCCGCGATGTTGACCGGCGTCATTCGGCAGCGCTCCCGGCGCCGAAGAACTCGGTGACGAGCGGCGCGATCCGGTCGCCGGCATCCTCGAGCACGTAGTGTCCCGCGTCGTCGAAGCGGTGGACGGTCGCGTCGGGGAAGCGAGACACCCAGCCGTCGAGGAAATGGCGGTCGAACACGAAGTCGCGCATGCCCCACGCGATCAGCATCGGTTTCGTCGCGAGCGACGGTAGCGCGCGCTCCACCGCATCGACCGTCGCCCAACTCGGGTGCGACGGCGCGAGCGGGATGTCCTGCACGAAGCGGTGGACGGCGATCCGGTTGTGCCACGAGTCGTAGGGGGCGAGGTAGCGCGCCCGCGTCGCGGCATCGAGCGGCCGCGTCGTGCAATGGCGCGCCGCGTACCGGCAGAAGCCGTTGAACCCGCGCACGAGCACCGCGCCGAGACCGGGCAGCCGACTCGCGGTGAGCTGCCACGGCATGCGCTTGGTCGGCGGCAGGTGAAACGCCGCGGTGTTCAACACGACGATCCGCCGCACGCGCTCGGCGTGCCGCGTCGCCCACCCGGTGCCGATCATCCCGCCCCAGTCGTGGACCACGAGGTCGATCTCGTCGCCGAGCGACAGGTGATCGATCAGCGCGCCGAGGTCGTCGATGCGACGGGCGACCGTGTAGGGGTAGGCCGCGTCCGACGGCTTGTCCGACTGCCCGCACCCGATGTGCTCGGGCACGATGCAGCGCCGGGTGGGGGCGAGTGCGTCGACGAGGGTACGGTAGTAGAACGCGCCGGTCGGGTTGCCGTGCACCATCACGACCGGCGTCGCTCCCGGCGCGCCGGCACCGGTGTCGACGTAGTGCATCCGGATGCCGTCGAGATCGAACCAATGCGACTTCGACGTTGCGGCGTCGGTCACCACTCCCAGCCGAGCATCAAGCAATTCAGGCCGCTGCCGATCCCGAGGAACCCGACCCGGTCGCCCGGCTTGAGGAAGCCGCGCTCTTCGGCGAGCGCTGCGGTGAGCGGCAACGAGACCGTGCCGATGTTCCCGAGGTAGCGGAACGTCGAGTAGTCCTTCTCGGCGGGGATGCCGAGCACCTTCAGGATCGAGTCGCGGTGGCCGGAGCCGACCTGGTGACAGATCACCTTGTCGATCTGATCCCGCGCCCACCCGAGCCGCTGCAGCAGCGCGTACCACGTGCGCTGCCCGAGCTCGACGCCGTACTTCAGCACCGAGATGCTGTCGGTCGTCATGAACTGCGTGAAGTTCTGCGCGAGCGGCGTGAAGCGTTGCGCGAGCGGCTCGGGCAGGAGCTTCTCGACGCGCTCGATGCCCCAGCGGCACAGGTCGTGGAACTCCGGCGCCGCGCGGTTGGCACCGCCGACGAGTCGCCGCGCGGTGCCCGAGAACGAGCCGTCGCTGAGCAGCACCGCTGCCGCGCCCGACCCACCGGTGAGCGTCGCGAGCGACGAGCGGAACATCTCTTCGGTCTTCGTCTCGAGCAGGCGCTCGATCACGATGTCGTTGATCTCGCGCGCGGTCTCGCACGACACGACCAGGCCGGCGCGGATCTGGCCGAGCTCGATGCGGTTGGCGATGTCGACGATGCCGTTGAGCACGCCGAGGCATGCGTTCGACACGTCGTAGACCGATGCGTCCGGGTTGACGCCGAGGCCGGCCGCGACCGCGCACGCGGTGGCGGGCTCGAAGTTCTCGCGGCACACGCCGGCGTAGATCACGCACTCGATGTCTTCGGCGGCGAGCGGACTCGCGTCGAGCGCCTTGCGCGCCGCGGCGATCGCGCCCTCCGACAACGGGTAGCCCTCTTCCCACCAGCGTCGTTCTTCGATGCCGGTCAGCGTTGCGAGCTGGCCCTCGGGGAATTGCAGGCGCTCGAACAGCGGGCGGAGTCGTTCCTCGAGTTCGTCCGAAGTGACGACGACCGGCGGCAGTTCGTAGCCCAGCGACTCGATGTGAACGCGCGAGTATTTCATGGGCTCTTCTTAGGACATCCGGAGCGCGAAGTCAGTCATCTGGTAGATCACGCGACCGTCGATGATGAGGAATCCGTCGGCGACGATCAAGCGGGAATCGTCGTCGATTGCGGTGATCTCCGCCTCGACGGTCACCTCCCGGTCGGTCGGGATCACCTGACCGCGGTAGGTCCAGGCGTGGGGACGCCCGACCGCGATCGGCTCGAACCGCGACGCGGGCGTCGTGCCCCAACGGTCGGCCGCGAAGCGCTTGAGCACCTGGAGGAACGACTCGAGCCCGAGCGACCCCGGCCAGACCGGATCCTCGTAGAAGTGGGCCGCGAAGAACCACGCCCCCGGATCGACGGCCGCGGTCCCGCGGATGAAGCCGAGGCCGTGCCGGCCGCCGGCGCGGTCGAGGTGGGTGACCGTGTCGAGCATCCGGAACTTGGGTGCCGGAAACGGCGGCTCGTCGGCGAGTGCTTCGGAGATCTGCGGTGGTGCATCGGGTGCGTAGCGATCCGCATCGCGAAGCCCCACCTGATTCGCGAGCGCGGCGTGCGAAAAGAAGCCGAAGTAGGTCGTGCCGTCGTAGACGACCTCGTCGCCGCGGGTCATCGAGAACGTGTAGTGCTGGATGACCATGCCCCCCGAGCTCGACACGCTCGTCATCCGTACGCGCGTCGCGAGCGTGCCGGCGTCACGGCCGAGCGCGCGGTGCAGCGTCGCCTTGCCGCCGAGGTTGCGGAAGCGCAAGTCGACGTCGCTCGTCAACGCGGATCCGACGTAGGCGGCGAGCCAGCCGCACGGCTGCAGTGCGGTCTCGAGGATCACCGCGAACGGCATCGTCTCCTGGCGGTTCGCGTCGAAGTACCACGCGTCCGCGGGGACGTCGTAGTGCGCGACGATGTCGCCGCCGGCCCGCATCACCCACGGTTCGCACCCGTCGATCGACACGATCCGGTCGAGGAACTGGAACGGCGGCCCCGGCAGTCGTGCGATCTTGCGCGCCCCGTCGAACGGCAGGTAGCGATCGCCGAACGCGTCCGACGGCTTGCCGATCGCGAACGCGAGGATGCGGTCGCGGTCGAACAGCGGCGCGGTCGTCGCCGGAGGCGCCGCGTCGGCCCACACGGCCTCGATCGACTCGCGCGTCTCGCCCGCGAGGCGCACCGTCATGTCGGTGATCTCGACGATCGGCTTGTCGTCGGCATACATGATCGTGTCGGCGATCGCATACGGCGCGGGGTCGAAGCCGATCTCCTTCAGCGTCACCTCGTAGGCGGCGACACGGGTCGTCTCGATGACCTGCCCGCGGCACTTGAGCTTGCTGCCGACGCCGGGGACCGGCTCGGCGTGCGCGCGGTCGGCGTCGGCGACCCAGCCCATCCGCAGCAGGAGCACCCGCAGCGTGTGCAGCGAGCACTCGTACATCAGGGTGCCCGGCATCACGCGGTCGTCGACGAAGTGGCACGTCAGGAACCACGCGTCCGGCGCGATGTCCTGCTCGGCGCGGATGCGTCCGAGGCCGAAGCGGCCGGCGGTCGGGTCGAGTTCGACGATCCGATCGATCAGCCGGAGACGGTCGCCGCCGGGAATCGTCAACGGCCGCGCGATCGGGAGGCCGGCGAACGCGTCGCCGAACGCGCGCGCGAGGTCGCCGTCGCGCAACGCGTCGAGCGCGCTCGCGTCGAGTGTCGTCGGGGCGATCGGCACGAGCGGGCGCCAGTCGTCGGGGCGCTTGCCGTCGCGCGGCATCAAGTCGAGCTTCGTGTGCACGATCCCCTGGCCGGCCGCGAGTTCGGCGTCGGTGAAGAAGCCGGCGCACCCCTTGCGCATCGTCAGCATCGGTTCGCCGTTCACGGTCGCGTCGAACCGGAAGCGGAACAGGTGCGTCTCCCCCTGTCGGAAGAACTCGTCGATATGGATGTCGTAGCGGATCACGTCGCCCGGCCGCGGCAGCGTCCGGTGGAACGTCACCTCGGCGTCGAGCAGGCGGTAGCACGCGAGCCCGCGCGTCACGAAGTCGATGCCGAGATAGCCGGAGAGGAACAGGTCGGCCTGGCCGGACTCGACCGCGATCGCGGTCGGCATCACGCCGTTGTCGAGATACCAATCGTCGGCGCGGACGTCCTTCTCGGTGACGACGTTGCCGCGCGTCATCGTGCGCGGTTCGGCGGCGAGTGCGACGATTCGGTCGACGAGCATCAGCGGTTCGTCGGGCAGCCGGACGCGCGTCGGGAACGAGTCGACCTCGGCGAACGCGTCGCCGAGCACGTCGGCGAGTCGGCCGCGTGCGAGCGCGAGGCATTGCGCGCGGTCGAAGACGGCCGGCGGCGGCGGGGCGATCGGCTGGAACTCGGCGTCGAGCGGCGGGGGCGCGAACGCGGTCTCGCGTTCGAGCGTGCGCACGGTGGCGGGGTCGAGCGATTCGCCGGCGAGCAGGCGCTGGATCAACGCGCTCTGCTTCGCGATCAGCGCCGACATCTGCTCGGTCGTCTGGAGCGACCAGCGCAGGTAGGCGGCGTGCGCGTCGGCGACGGCATCGGTGAGCGGCTCGTCGGCCGCTGTGGACGTCGCGGGCGCCGGCGTCGGCGTCGGCTCCACCGAGTGAGGTGCGATCGGCGCGATCGGCGCTGCATCGGGCTCCGCCCACGTCGGCGCCGCGGGTGCGGGCACGGTCGGCTCGCTCGGCACCTCGACCGGTGGAGGCGGCGGCGGGGGTGCCGGTGGCGGCTCCGGCGCGAACCGCTCGCCGCCGACCGGGATCACGAGCGCACGCGCGTCGTCGTCGTCGCGATCCGCGCGGCGGTCGTCGACGCCGTAGAGGGGGTCGAGGTCGACCGGTTTCCGCTCGACGATCGCGTCGGCGAGCACGCGCAGGATCGACGCCGGGCCGCTTCTCCCGGACGGGCACGCCGCCCGCGCGACGTGCGGGCGACCCGACAGGATCCGATCGATCATTCGGGTGCACGACTGGCCGGGGCCCATCTCGATGAAGATCCGGACCCCGTCGGCCCACGCGCGCTCGACCACGCGCGGGAAGTCGATCGGCCCACTCGCCTGTGCGAGGATCGCGTCGGCCGCGCGGTCGCGCGTCGGCTCGTACGGTTCGGCCGCCGAGCCGTAGAAGCGCACGCCCTCGGGCGCGGTCGTCGTCATGTCGTGCAGCGCGCGGTAGTCGTCGGCGACCGACGCGACGATCGGGCAGTGCGCGATCGTGACGTCGTCCACGGCGAAGAAGTTGCAGCCGAGCCGTTCGACCGCGAGGTTCACCGCGGCGCGGTCGCCGCCGATCACGCACTCGCCCGGCGCGTTGACGATCAGCAGGAAGGCCCGCTCGTCCTGTTGTTCGCGCCGCCACCGACCGCCGTGGCTCAGCACCGCGCGCACGGCGTCCGCATCGCGGTCGACGACACCCGTGATCCACGTCAGCGGTCGATCGTCGTCGCGGTCCCAGTGACGGCGTGCGGCGCGGAACTCGCCGCCCAGCTCCTCGCGGAACAGCGGCGACGCCTCCAGGCGTGCGAGCATCTCGTCGCGTTCACGCCACGCGCCGAGCGCGAAGAGCGACGCCGACTCGCCGAGGCTGTAGCCGATCGCGGCGTCGGCGCGCACGCCGTGGTGGGTGACCACGTCCGTGACCAGGGCCCCGAGCGCGACCTGACGGAGCAGGGCGGCCCCTTCGCCGTCGAGTCGCCGCGCGCCGAAGGCGTCGTCGGCGAACTGGGACGCGAGGCGCCGGTTGAGCTGGTCCTGCGTTTCGACGACGCTCGGCCACGCGTGCATCACGTCGACGCCCATCTGCGGAAACGCGCTGCCGGAGCCCGGGTAGACGAACGCGACCTCGGCGGTCGGCCCGAGTGGCTCGGGTGCCCAGAACCACAGCTCGTCGTGATCGCGTCGCGTCGTCGGGGCCGCGGGCGCGGGTCGTCGTTGCTCCGGCGCGTCGCTGAGTCCCTGGCGGGCCCGGTCGATCGCGGTGCCGAGCGCGAGCCGGTCGCGCGCGACGATCGCGACCGCGAGCGGTGCGTCGGGTCGACGCCCCGACTCGCGATACCACGCGGCCGCGAGGTGCTCGACGTCGCCTTCGCGGCCGTCGACGAACGCCGCGAGCGCGTCGACTCGCGCGAGCGCGTCTTCGGGCGAGTCGCACTCGAGTGCGAAGAGGCCCGCGCCGATGCCGTCGTACGGGCGCAGGGCCGCGTCGTCCTCGGCGAGGATCGCGTGGACCGCACCGCCGTCGACGCCGAGCGCATCGACGCCCGCGTGGCGTGGGCCGTCGTCGCGGTCGCGCAGCCACGGGCGGGTCGAATCCGCCACGCGCCACGCCGGGCCGGCGTCGAGTCGTTCGACGGTCGGCGCCCACGCGGGGACGGTGCGGTGGTGCAGCGACCAGCACGCCAGGAGCATCGACGCGACGCCCGAAGCGGCGCCGGTGTGTCCGAGGCGCGCGTTCGCGGTCGCGACGAGCGCCGGTGACGAGGCGTCCCGGCCGAGCGCGGCGAGCGCGTCGGCCTCGCTTCTGTCGTCGTCGGTGAGGCCGCTCGCCTGCGCGACGAGGAGTCGCGTGCGCTCGATCGGGGTGCCGGCGTCCGCGGCCGCGTCGCGGATCGCCGTTGCGAGCGTCTGCGCGTGCGGCGTCACGTCGCCGTCGGCGCCCGACGCGCCGCGGATACCGCGCACGACGCCGTAGATCCGGTCGCCGTCGCGCCGCGCGTCGGCGTGGCGCTTGAGCACGAACGCAGCGGCGCCGTCTCCGACGAGCGCCCCGGACGCGAACCGTCGGTCGGCGTGCGTGCCGAGCCAGGCGCGCGGGTCGCCGGCCAGATCGACCGCGCCTGCCACCGCGACGTCGACGTCCCCGAGTGCGAGCGCGCGGGCCGCGACCTCGATCGCGGTCAAACCGGAGGTCTCCTCGCTCGACAGCGTGAACGCAGGGCCGCCGACGCGGAGGTGGCGCGCGACCCGACTCGCGACGATCCCGCCGAGTGCGCCCATCGTGCGGTCGGCGGTCAACGGCGGGCCGATCGCGTCGCGGAGCCGATCGGTCCACGCGCGCACGGTCTCGTCGTCCACACCGGCGTCGGCCCACGCGCGGGCGCGCTCGGCGAGCACCCATCGCAGGTGGAAGTTCGTCGTGTTGAGGTCGAGCCCGATCCCGATGAAGACGCCGGCCCGCGGTCCGAGTTCGGTGTCCAGGCCCGCATCGCGCACCGCCTCGTCGGCGACGTCGAGCATCACGAGCTGCTGCGGCAGCATCGACTCGAGTTCGCGCGGCGGGATCCGGAAGCGGCGCGGATCGAGGGCGACCGCGTCGATGAAATGCCCGCGCACTTCGGTGTCGGGCCACGCCTCGTCGAACCACGCCGTGCGCTCGAGGCCCCACCAGCGCGGCGTCGACGGCGGCGTGTCGTCGTCGCTGCCGAGGAGCCGTGCCCGCACCGCGTCGCGGCCGCGCCACGGACCGAAGTGCGCACCGATGCCGACGATCGCGATCGTGTCGTCGGGCTCGTGCGCGCCGGGAGTGTCGTCCGACGCGGCGGCCGGCGTCGCGTCGCTCGGCACGTACTCCTCGACGAGGAGGTGGGCGTTGATTCCGCCGAGGCCGAAGCCGCTGATCGCCGCGCGCCGTGGCGTCGTCGGCGTGCGGCGCGCCCACGGCTCGGGTGCCGACAGAATCCGGTAGGGACTCCCGTCGAGATCGATCCCGTCGTGCGGTCGCTCGAAGTTCGCCGACGGCGGCAACGTCTCGTCGCGCAGCGCGAACAGCACCTTCATCAGCCCGGCGGCGCCGGCCGCCGTCAACAGGTGCCCGACGTTCGACTTCACCGAACCGATCACGCACGACGTGTCACCGCCGTCACGGAGACGACACAGACTCTCGAACTCGACCGCGTCGCCGACCGGCGTGCCGGTCGCGTGGCACTCGATCAGATCGACGTCGTCCGGCGACCAGCCGGCCGCCTCGTATGCGTCGCGCATCGCCCGGAGCTGTCCCTCGCTGTCCGGCGCGAGCAGGTTGCCCCCGATGTCGTTCGACAGCCCGCATCCGGCGATGACCGCGCGGATCCGATCCCCGTCCGCGATCGCCCGGTCGAGCCGCTTGAGCACGAACATGCCCGCCCCTTCGCCGACGACGAGGCCGTCGCCGCGGGCGTCGAACGGGGCGCAGCGGCCGCTGGGGGAGAGCGCCCGCAACTGCGAGAACCCCATCTGCGTGTAGAGGCTGTCGGGGCGGCATACGCCCCCGCAGAGCATCGCGTCGGCGCGGTCCGCGAGGATCTCGTCCACGGCGAGCTTGACCGCGTAGAGCGACGACGCGCACGCGGCGTCGAGCGTGAACGCGCGCGCGTTCAAGCCGAGCGCCTGGGCCATCAGGCCCGCGGGCAGTCCGGCGACGAACCGGTTCCACGGGTGCGTCGGTGTCTCGGGTGCCGTCGACTCGCCGCGCACGGTTTCCTCGAACGTGCGGCCGAGCGTCTCCTCGGCGAGCCGCGACGAGCCGTCGGTCGGCAGCGCGATGTTGCCGAAGATCGCGCCGACGCGCGCGCCGAGTGCCTTCGTGCCCGCGTCGTCCACCGCCGCGCGCGCCGCGTGCAACGCGAAGTGAAACATCGGGTCGAGGGCGTCCGCGAGGTCGGGCGGGAGGTTCAGCCCGTGGGCGTCGAACGCGAAGTCCTCGACGAAGCACGCGCGGCGCGAGTAGACGCGATCGGGCGACGGTTCGCCGGGCGCGTAGACGTCGTCGAGCTCGAGTGCCCAGCGCCCGGGCGGGGCCTCGCGCGCGGCGTCGACGCCGCCCAGGACGTTCTGCCAGAACCCGTCCAGCGTGCGGGCGCCGGGGAACAGCCCCCCGACGCCGACGATCGCGACGCGGTGCGCGGCGTTCATCGCGCTTCGAGTCGATTGCGGTGGAACGCGTCGTCCAGGCTCGCCGCGGCGGTGCACTCGTAGCCCTCCAGTCGTGCGAGCACGGTGCCGTGCTCGTCGAGGATGTCGATGTCTGCCGTTGCGCCGTGGGGGGCCGAACGCACGACGCGGCAGACGATGCGGACCTCGCCGGTCGGGAACCGGCGCGTGAATTGACGGTAGCGATGCGTGTAATTCGGCAGCGACGCCGAGCCGAGGTGGGCGCGCGTCCAGACGATCATCGCCTGGAAGGCGACGTCGATCGCGAGCGGGTCGGCGAACCACTGCGCGCGCAGCGGCCGCTCGATCCACGTGCGCGGGGCGGGGGCCGTGTCGCTCGTCACGGCGATGCCGTCGTCGGCGATCGCGTCGATCGAGCGGAGCCCGCGCAACAGCGGGCCGTGGAACAGGTCGCGCTCGTAGACGTCGTCGATCGATCGGGAATCGGCGCTGCCGGCGATCCCGCGACCGGGCTCGGGGCTCGTCGGCAGATCGTTGACGAGCAGCACCGTCGCGGTCGCGTGGACCGCGTCGTCGTCGCCGCGGAGTTCGACCGGCACCCGGCATCGACCGGCCGCGTGGCTGCCCTTGCCGGCGAGCACGCGCACGGTGACCTCGGCATCGGTCAGCACGACGCCCTTGCAGACGCGGAGTTCGTCGAGCCCGTGGAACCGGAAGCCGGGGTTGCGGTGCTCGGCCGCGTGGGCGAGCCACTCGAGCATCAGCGCCTTCGGCAGCACCGCGCGCCCGTCGATCACGTGGTCGGCGAGGACCGGGTCGCGGCTCGGGTCGAGCGTGCGCTCGAACGCGACCGACAGCGTCGCGTCGGGCGTCGGCGTCGGGTCGCTCATCGGTGCGCTCGCTTCGGTGCGACCGAGCACGACGATCTCGACGGGGGCGTTGGCCGGCGCGCGCGTGACCTCGCGCACGAAACACGCACCGCCGTGGTCGAGCGGAATCACGCCGACGCCCTCGCTCTCGAAGAGCTTGCGCAGCGCCGGGGTGACCATCCCGCCGTCCCACGGACCCCAGTTGAGCGCGACGACGCGGCAGCCGCGACGCGCGCGCGCCTCGCGCTGCGCGATCTTGTTGAGCGCCTCGTTCGCCATCGCGTAGTCGACCTGGCCGTTGCGTCCGAACCGCGCCGTCGACGACGAGAAGAACGCGAGCATGCGCAGGTCGTCCTCGTCGGTCAGCGCCTGCAGGAGCGCGATCGCGCCGTCGACCTTCGTGCCGAACACGCGGTCGAACTGCTCCGGCGTCTTGTCGACGATGCGCTTGTCGGCCAGCACGCCGGCGCCGTGCACGAGGCCGCGGATCGGACCGAACTCGTCGCGCACCTGGGCGAACAGCGCGGCGACCGCGCTTGCGTCGCGGACGTCGACCGTCCGGTAGACGACCCGGGCGCCGGTCGCTTCGATGCGCTGCAACGTGTCGAGGATCTCGCGCTCGGTGACGAGCGCATCGTACGCCTTCTGCAGCGCGAGCGGCTTCAGCGACGGGTCGGCGTCGCGCAGTGCCTGCTTGAGCGCCGGTTCGCCGTCGATGCCGTCGAAGCGTCGCTCGGGGGACGGCGGCGCGCTGCGACCGAGCAGGACGAGCGTCGGCCGCACGGATCGTGCGAGCGCTTCGGCGGCCGCGGCGGTCACGCCGCGCGCGCCACCGGAGATCACGACGACGTCGCCGGGGTCGAGCGGTGACTCGGTGTCCATCGGCGCGGTCGCTGCGTCGAGCGCGAGCGTGCATGCACCGTCGGGGCGCAGCCCGACCTCGGTCGGTCCGTCGGCGAGGAGTTCCGCGACGATCGCGCCCGCACGCGCCGCGTCGTCGGCGAACGCCGGCGACAGGTCGAACGCCCGGGCGTTCACGTTGGACCACTCGTGCGCGGCGGTCTTCGCGAGGCCGGAGAGCGCAGCGGTGATCACCGGCGCGTCCGCGTCGAGGCCGTCGAGCCCGAAGGCGCCGTCGAGACGCGACACGGTCACGAACTGCCCGCCCTCGAGCAGCGCCGCGTGGCGCTTCGCGGCGTCGAGTGCGCGCGCGGGGAACGTGCGATCGTCGCGTTCCGGGCCGAGCACGACCACGCCGTCGAGCCCGCCGGCCGTCGGCGAGTCGTCGATCGGCGCGCCGGACGCGGTCATGCCGGCGCCGACGAGTGCGTCGACCACCGCGTCGACGAGTGCGGGCTCGTCGCCGAGGACGCGGAAGGTCGCCTGCTCGGGGATCGTCGCCTTCGGACGCTCGGTCGCCGGCGGGCACGAGACCACGACGAGCGACCGCTCCTCGAGGGCCCCGGTCGGACTCGGTGCGGGACCCTTCGGCGGGGCTTCGCGCGTCGGCTCGACCGGCCGGGGCGCCGGCGCCGCGCTCGCGAGGTGATCGACGACGTCTTGCAGCGTGTGGAGCGAGCCGAGTCGGTCGGATGCGATCGTCGGTGCGTCGGGGAGCGCGGCCTCGAGCGCGGAGAGGATCTCGACGCGCTTGATCGAGTCGATGCCGAGGTCGGCGTCGAGCCCCATCGAGAGGTCGAGCATGTCGACCGGGTAGCCGGTCTTGTCGGCGACCACGTCGAGCAGCGTCCGGGCGATCGCGTCACCGGCCGGTGCGGCCGCCGGGGGCGCTGCCGGGGAAGGGGCCGCGGCGGCCGTGGCGGGCGCGGCACTGGCGAGGTGATCGACGACGTCTTGCAGCGTGTGGAGGGAGCCGAGCCGGTCGGACGCGATCGACGGTGCGTCGGGGAGCGCGGCCTCGAGCGCGGAGAGAATCTCGACGCGCTTGATCGAGTCGATGCCGAGGTCGGCGTCGAGCCCCATCGAGAGGTCGAGCATGTCGACCGGGTAGCCGGTCTTGTCGGCGACGACGTCGAGCAACGTCCGAGCGATCGCGTCACCGGCGGGTGTGGTGGCCGGGCTCGGTGCCTGAGACGGCGCCGGGGACGGGGTCGCGGCGGCAACGGCTGGCGCGGCGCTGGCGAGGTGGTCCACGACGTCCTGCAGCGTGTGGAGCGAGCCGAGTCGGTCGGATGCGATCGACGGTGCGTCGGGGAGCGCGGCCTCGAGCGCGGAGAGGATCTCGACGCGCTTGATCGAATCGATGCCGAGGTCGGCGTCGAGCCCCATCGAGAGGTCGAGCATGTCGACCGGGTAGCCGGTCTTGTCGGCGACGACGTCGAGCAGCGTCCGGGCGACGGTGTCGTCCGCAGGCGCCGTGGGTGTCGCGGGCGGTTCCGGGGCCGGTGTCGGCGTCGGCGTTGGTGCGACCGGTGCGGCCGCGACCGGGGGCGGCGCGATCGGTGCCGGCGTCGCGACGGGCGTTGGCGCCGGGGCCGGCGCGGGCACGGCGGGTGGTGCCGCACCGAGGCCGAGGGCCGCGGTCATCGCTTGTTGGGCGCGCATCTGGTTCTCGAGGAACTGACGGTGCAGCGCAGCGGTCTCCTGCTGCATGCGCTGCATCGCGCCGAGGGCGCGGTTCTGCAGTTCGAGTGCCTGCGCGAGCGGTTCGTCGGCGACCGGTCCGGTCGCGATCGGAGGCGGGGCCGCCGGCGTGGGTGCCGCGGCTTGCGTTGGGGATGGCGCCTGCGTCTGGCCGGGCGTCGGCGTCGGGCCGGGCGTCGTCGCGGCCGGCTGGCGCGGCGGCCGTGCGGGGCGTTCTCGCATCTGGTTCGCTCCGGTCAGGGGGACCGCGAGGGTCTTCGCGTCGCGGACGATCGGTGCGTCGTCGAGCGCGGTGTGATCCCACGCCGCGATGTCCACGGCGTGCCCCGATGCCGCGAGCCGGGCCAGCGCATGCGCGAGATCGACCTCGCCGGCGCGGCGTCCGGCCGACGCATCGAGCGTCACGACTTCGTGGTCGCGCTCGGCGAGGATCGTCTTGACGAGGCCGCTGATCGTGCGACCGGGCCCGACCTCGAAGAACGTGCGCACGCCCGCGTCGTACATGTTCTCGACTTCTTCGACGAACGCGACCGGCTGGGCGAGCTGACCGCCGAGCACGCGCTTGGCGTCGCCGACGTCGTCGGGGTAGGGCAGGGCGGTCGTGTTCGCGAACACCGGGACGTCGCTGCGGCGGAACTCGATGTCGGCGAGCGCCTCCTCGAACGGCACGCGCGCGGCGGAGACGAGCGGACTGTGGAACGCGGCCGACACGGGCAAGCGATCGTTGCGCACCGAGCGGGCGGTGAGCAGTGCGGCCGCGCGATCGACCTCGTCGCTGCGCCCGCTCAACACGGCCTGGTTCGGCGCGTTGCGATTCGCGATCACGAGGTCGAGCGACTCGGTCGCGAGTAGCATCTCGAGTTCCTCGACCGGCGCGCGCACCGCGAGCATCGCGCCGGACTCCCCGGCGGCGTCGCCGCTCTGGCCCATCAGGCGGCCGCGGAGGTTGCTCAGGCGATGGAGGCTCGTCGTATCGAGCCGCCCGGATGCGAACAGTGCGGTCAGCTCGCCGAAGCTGTGGCCGGCGACGGCTTCCGGTGCGAGCCGGAACCGCTGCTCGAGCACGCGATACGCGCCGGCGCTGACCGCGCCGATCGCCGGTTGCGCGACGCGCGTGTCGCGCAGCGCGGTCTCCTGCGCCTGCCGCGTCGCGTCGTCGAATGCCGGGTGCGGGTAGATCGATTCGACGAGTCGTGCGTCGGGGTCGTCACCGTGTGCCGCGCACGCCTCCTCGAGCACGTCGAGCATCTCCGGGAAGAGACACGCGAGGTCCCGCAGCATGCCGACGTATTGCGATCCCTGCCCCGGGAAGACGACGCCGAGCGAGCCGGGCCGTGCGCCGCGGCCGACGTGGACGCCGTCGGGCGTGCTCGCGCGCGCCTCGGAGCCCCGCACGAGCGTGCGCGCCTGCTCGAGCTTGCGTGCGACGTCGTCCCCGCGTTCGAGGACGAGCACCGCGCGGTGCTCGGCGCGCGCGTCGAATGCGTCGCGACTCTTCGCGGCGGCGTGTGCGACCGCGGCCCAGTCGTCGCTCGTGAGCGTGGGCTCGGCGTCGCGGAGCGCGGCATCCAGCGCGTCGACGGACGACGCCGAATAGGCGGCGAGCTGGACGGCGCGGTCGAAGTCGGGCTCGCGTTTGTCGGCCGCATGCTCCTCGAGCACGCAGTGGAAGTTGCTGCCGCCGAAGCCGAAGCTCGAGACGCCGGCGCGGCGCGGGTGGTCACGGCGCACCCAGGGGCGCGCACGGTCGTTGACGTAGAACGGCGACGCGTCGTCGGCGAGCGCTTCGGCCGGTTTCGAGACCTTGATCGTCGGCGGCAACACCTTGTGGTGCAGCGCGAGCGCGGCCTTGATCAGCCCGGCCGCGCCGGCGGCGGCCTTCGTGTGACCGATCTGCGACTTCACCGATCCGATCGCGCACCAGCGACCGTCGGGGCGCGCCTCGCGGAAGACCGTCGTCAGCGCGTCCACTTCGGTCGCGTCGCCGACCTTCGTGCCGGTGCCGTGCGCTTCGATCAGTTCGACCGTGTCGGGCGAGATGCCCGCCTCGCGATACGCCCGACGGAGTGCCTTCGCCTGGCCCTTCGCGCTCGGCGCGTAGATCGCGTTGCCGCGCCCGTCGCTCGAACTGCCGACGCTCTTGATGACCGCGTAGATCCGGTCGCCGTCGCGCTCGGCGTCGGCGAGCCGTTTCAGCACGACGACGCCGAGACCCTCGCCGAGGATCGTCCCGTCGGCGTCGCGGTCGAACGTCTTCGCGTCGCCGGTCGGCGACAGCGCGGGCGTCTTGCTGAAGCACATATACATGAAGATGTCGTTGAACGTGTCGAGCCCGCCGGTGACGACGACGTCGGCGCGCCCGGCGTTGAGCTCCATGCCCGCCATGTGCACCGCGCTGAGCGAACTCGCGCACGCCGCGTCCACGACGGAGTTCGTGCCGCCGAGGTCGAGGCGGTTCGCGATGCGGCCCGCGGCGACGTTGCCGAGCAATCCGGGGAAGCTGTTCTCCTGCCACGGCACGTAGGCGTCGCTGATCCGCTGGACGACGTCGTCGGCGGTCTCCGGATCGACGCCGGCGTCGCGAAGCGCGCGCCGCCAGATCGGGTGGCCGAGGCGCGCGCCGAGCGGGATCACGAGTTCGAGCGTGCCCGTGACGCCGAGGATCACGCTGACCCGCTCGCGGTCGAAGCCGCGGTCGGCGGTGTAGCCGGCGTCGGTGAGTGCGCGTTCGGCGGCGACGAGTCCGAGGAGTTGCGTCGTGTCGGTCGCCTCGATGTCGTTGGGTGCGAGGCCGTACTTCAGCGGCTCGAAATCGACCGGCTCGAGGAAGCCGCCGCGGCGCGCGTAGGTGAAGTCCGGGCGCTTCGGGTCGTCGTCGAAGTAGTCCTCCGGGCGCCAGTGGCCGTCGGGCACGTCGCCGATCGCGTCGACGCCGTGCTTCAGGTTCATCCAGTAGGCGCGGAGGTCGCCGGCTTTCGGAAACAGACATCCGATGCCCACGATCGCGAGCGGAGACGTTGGAGTCACGCGTGCATCCTTCGTGTGAGACGTCGATTCAGAGTCGGCTCGTCGAGCGGCGGCGTCGCGATCGCGAGCGCCGCGCCCTGCGCGCGTAGCCACTGCAGTCGGGTCGTCAGTGCCGCATTGTAGAGCAAGTTGCGGGCGACGTGACCGACCGTGCGTGCGGTCGGTTCGGCCAGGGGGGTGCCGCGCGTCCACTCGTTGAACGCGCCCATCGCGGGACCGCACCACACCTGGTAGTCGATCGCCCGCGTCGGCTCCCCGGCGTTCGCCCACCGCGACGATTGGCCGAGATACCACTGGAAGACGAGCGCCATCGCGTGCTTCGGGTCGCTCCGCATGCGATCGACCTGGCGCGGGTCGCGCGCCTGCCAATACGTTTCCGTCTCCCGCCGCACGTCGTCGATCGGCTTGCGGAAGATGCTCGTTTCGAGTTGATTGCGGTCGCCGGGCGCCAGCGTGTCGAGCGAGGCATTGCGGAGGTAGAGGTCGTAGAGCTTCGTCGCCCGCATCGGGAACATCGTCCCGCGCTTGAGCACCTGCACCTTCACGCCCATCTCGAACATGTCGGCGGCGGGGGCCATCGTCACGTCGGCCTGGTCGCACGCCGCGAGCATCGCGCGGACACGGTCGGAGCTACCGGACTCGACGCACGCCTGGTTGATGCTGCCGGTCACGACGTAGGCGGCGCCCATCGCAAACGCGGCGGCGACGGCCGCGGGCGTTCCGATGCCGCCGGCCGCGCCGACGCGGAGCGGGGTCGCGTAGCGGTGTTCGGCCTGGAGGCGGTCGCGCAGCGCGACGAGCGTCGGCACGAGCGCGAGTGCGGGGCGGTTGTCGGTGTGTCCGCCGGAGTCGGCCTCCGCGGTGACGTCCTCGGCGAGCGGCACCTCGGCGGCGAGGGCGGCTTCGTCGGGGGTGATGTCCCCGGCTGCTCGCAGGGCCGCGACGATGGCCGCGGGCGCGGGCGACCAGAACTTCGTCGCGACCTCGACGCGCGAGACCTTCGCGACGACGCGGTTCTGCGCGATGACACGCCCGTCGGGTCCGCGGCGCAGGCCCTGCAGCCGGTAGCGGACGATCGCGGGTGTCAGATCGAGGAACGCCGACGCTTCGACCAGCCGCACGCCGCGTCGCTCGTAGAGCCGCCCGATCGCGTCTTCGAGCGCGGGCTCGTTCGGACTGTGGATCAGGTTGAAGCCGCACGGTCCGTCCGGCAGCGCGCGACCGAGCCGGTCGATCGCGGCGGCGACGGTATCGGGATCGAGCCCCGCCGCACCGAAGAAGCCGAGCATCCCGGCGCGTCCGACCGCCTCGACGAGCTCGACGGACGCGATGCCGTTCGCCATCGCCCCGGCGACGTAGGCGTAGTCGACCCCGAGATCCCGTCGGAACGCCGGATCGCCGAGGGTCGCCGGCGCGAGCGGCGGGGTCCAGGCGTCCGCGTCGCCCTGGCCGGACGCGAGCGCCCAGGCGGGGCCGGCTCGGCGCAGCGCGACGGCGCGGTCGAGGTCGCACACCGCGTCGGCGACGTCGGTCGGCAACGCGGGGGTCGAGGTCGGGTCTGGGTCGTGCATGGTCTCGAGGGCAGGCGCGCGTGGAGCCGATCGGCCGTCGGAGGAAGCCTCGGGCCGGTCGCTCTCCGGCCGCGGGCAGGCCGCGCGCGACCCGTATAGATAGCCCATTCCGCCCGCCGATGAAACGACCCGCCGGGGGCCCCGTCGGCAGCCCACCTCGAAGTCCGAAGGTGGTCGTTGTCCGGCGGTGGAGGCCGCTGGCGCTCGCCGATAGAATCAGGACTCGCCGGCGCGGATTCTCGCGCCGACTCCCCAGCAATCTCGAAGATGGAGAATCTCGTGAAACGGACCGCACTCGGGTTGTCGACCCTCGGCTTGGCCGCGTTCGTCGCGTTCGCCGCACCCCAGGAACGCGTGAAGAAGAAGGGCCCGCCGAAGTTCGCCGACGAGGCGAAGGCGGCGATCGCCGCCTTCGAGCACCAGAAGCTCGCCAAGGCGTACGAGCACTGGAAGCGCGCGGGCACCGGGCTGACGATGGCGCGCCGCGCGAAGTTGCGCGAGGCGTTCCCGCCGGCCGGCGACGCGACCGTCAAGGACGACATGCAGTTCGAGAAGGGCTTCAACAACCCGATGGTGCTCGGGATGCTCGGCGCGACGATGGGCAACATCCTCAAGCGCACCTACCGCTGGGAGGGCAACAAGCAGATCAAGGTCGAGGCCCACCTCGACTCGCCGCTCGGCAAGAACTGGCAGGCGATGATCAAGATGAGCGCCGCCAACGACCCGAACAGCGAGATGATCCAGTATCAGGGCGGTCTGGGCGCGGTGCTGAAGAAGCGCGGCAACGGCGCCGAACTGCAGATGAACATCGCCGGCGCGATGTTCACGATCCGCTCGACGAACGCGAACGACGAGGAACTCCTGAAGTTCTGGAGCGACGAAGCGGTCCAGCGCGTCAACGGCGCGCTGACCCATTGATCGACCGCCTCGCTTCGACGACGCCGGCCGCGCGGCCGGCGTCGTCGTGTACGGGCGATCGTGGTGCTATCATGCACCGGCCGTGGCACACCGGCCGGATCAAGCAGTCGGGAGAAGCGAAATGAACGAGGTCGTCCTCGACGGGGCGTCCCTGACGATCGATCAGGTGGCCGCGGTCGCCCACGCCGCACCGGGCTCGCCGATGGTGCGCCTCGGCGCCGAGGCGCGCACGCGTGTCGAGCGCGCGGCCGAAGCGGTCGACCGATTGCTCGCACGCGGCGAGGTCGCCTACGGGATCACGACCGGCTTCGGCGCCTTCAAGGACCGGATCATCTCGGCCGACGAGGTCGCGACGCTGCAGCGCAACATCGTCGTCAGCCATGCGGTCGGCGTCGGGGACCCCTTCGACGTCGCGACGACGCGCGCGATCATGCTCATCCGCGCGAACACCCTCGCGCGCGGACACTCCGGGATCCGCCCCGAGACGCTCGACCTGCTGATCGCGTGTTTGAACGCCGGCATCCATCCGGTGATCCCGCAGCGGGGTTCGCTCGGTGCGAGCGGCGACCTCGCGCCGCTGGCGCACATGAGCCTCGTGCTGATCGGTCTCGGCGAGGCCGAACTCGACGGCGACGTCGTCGACGGTGCCGCAGCCCTCGCGGCGCGCGGGCTCGAGCCGCGCACGCTCGTCGCGAAGGAGGGGCTCGCACTGACCAACGGCACGGCGATCATGTGCGCCCTCGGTGCACTCGAGGTCGTGCGCGCCCGTCGCCTCGGCGCCGTCGCGGATGTCGCGGGTGCGCTCAGCCTCGAGGCGCTGCACGGCACCGTGTCGGCGTTCGACGAGCGCATCCACGCGCTCCGACCGCACCCGCGCCAGGTCGAGTGCGCCGCGTTCCTGCGAACGGTGCTCGCGGGCAGCGACTTCACGCGCCACGCGGATCCGAAGAACGTCCAGGACGCCTACACCCTGCGCTGCATCCCGCAGGTGCACGGCGCGATTCGCGACTCGATCGAGTATCTCGGGTGGGTCGTCTCGATCGAACTCAACGCCGTGACCGACAACCCGTTGATCTTCGTCGGCGACGACCCCGACGACGTATCGGTGCTGTCGGGCGGGAACTTTCACGGCGAGCCGCTCGCGATCGCGATGGACTACCTCGCGATCGCCTTGACCGAACTCGGCAACATCTCCGAGCGGCGCCTGATGCGCCTCACCGACGAGGCGAGCAACGCGCACGTCTTGCCGGCGTTTCTGACCGATCACGGCGGCTTGAACTCCGGCTTCATGATCGTGCAGTACACCGCCGCCGCGTTGTGCAGCGAGAACAAGGTGCTCGCCCATCCCGCGAGCGCCGACACGATTCCGACGTCCGCCAACGTCGAGGACCACGTGAGCATGGGGGTCACGGCCGGCATCCACCTGCGGCAGGTCGTCACCAACGTCGAGCGGATCCTCGGCCTCGAGCTGTTCGCCGCCGCGCAGGGGATCGACTTCCGCCGGCGCGCGTTGGGGGAGCACGCGTCGCTGGGGCGAGGGACGGCCCCGGCCTACGCGCTGATCCGCTCGGTCGTCCCGTTCCTGGCGTGCGACGACCTGATGCGGCCCCATATCGACGCGGTGCATGCGCTCGTCGCCGATGGCCACCTCGCCGCCGCGGTGGACGACGCGGTCGCGCGGCCGGCGTAGAAACCCGGAATTTCACCGGCGACCGGCGACGGTCGGGCAATGGGCCGGTGACAATGGACCCGACCCCTCCGAAAGGACCCGTACCCGATGAGATTGATCACCGCTGTCGTCGTGACGATTCTGCTCGCCCGGTCGAGCCTCGCCCAACCCGAGTCCCCGCCGGACAACAGCGCCGAGATGAACAAGATCGCGTGGCTCGTCGGCACGTGGGAGGCGAAAGGCACCTACGAGGGCTACGGCGAGTGCACCCACGTCTACCGCATCGAATGGCCGAGCACGAAGTTCCTCGGCGCGGGCGACCCGAAGAAGCCGAATCGCAACTTCCTTCGCACGTCCTACGTGATGCGGGCCGGCGGTCGCGTCATCTGGTCCGACTTCAGCATGTTCGGCTGGGACAAGGACAACAATCGCTACACGTGGTTCGTGTTCGGGATGGACGGGACGATCGGAACGTCGATCGCGAGCACGACGAAGTACGACAAGGCGGGCGACGCGGTCAAGCTCGTGATGGACGGTGAGACGACCGGCAACTCGCCGTGGAAGAAGCACCGCCTGATCCTGCTTCGCGTCGACAAGAACACGATGATCCAGGAGATGCTCACCTGGAAGGACGGCGAGTACGTGACGATGCCGGGCCCGTCCAAGACGACGTTCAAGCGTCGGATCGAGAAGAAGGGCGCGACGAAGGCCAACCCCGAGAAGGGGTAGTCCGATCCGGAGGCGAGACGGGGCGCCCGGCACGGCAGCCGGGCCGGGCGCCTCGACGGATCAGTTGATCGCGAACGTGTAGGTCGAGCTGATCGCCTTGATGCCCAGCGGCGACTGCGCGTCGAACGTGACGAACGCGGTGTGGATCGTGTTGCCCTTGAGGAACTGGAACGGCGGGATGTTGAGCGAAGCGCCGGCCCGTCCACTCGCACCGATCACGCCGGCGTAGTTGACGAAGATCTGCGGCAACGAACCGCCGATGCTCCCCGTGAACAGCGGGTCGATCGTCAGCCGCAGCGATCGCATGCCGATCGGAATCGGGCCGGTGCCGAGCGACGACGCCATCTGATACGGCAGCCCCGCACTCGTCGGTGCGTCGAGGCCGAACGTGATCGTCGAGCCCGGTGCGCCGGTGCCGGAGCCGCGCAGGATCGTCGATTCACACTCGTAGTAGCCGAGGTCCGGGGTGTTCGGACTCCCGCTCGGGCCGACGCCTCCCGCCGAGATCTGGTAGTCGGCGGCGACGTCGGCAGCCGTGCGCGCCCAGTCGTAGATGCGGACGTCGTCGAAGTTGCACGTGCCGGGTCCGCTCGACGCGTTGTAGCCGAAGTGCGCGAGGTTGCTCCCCTGGCCGGTGATGTTCGCCGGGCCGGTCGCGTTCTGGGCACCGTTGACGTACCAGGTGCTCGTGTTGGCCTGCGAGTCGACGACGAGCGCGAAGTGCACCCAGCCCTGCGCGTCGGTCGCGTTCTGCAGCGGCGCGCCGGTCGTCGTCAGGTCGGTCAGCGGTCCGCGGATGATCACGTTGCCGACGCCGGCTGCGCCGTTTTGGAAGCAACGGAACGAACCCCACGTCGACTCGCCCCACAGGTAGCCGAACGTCGTCGGCGCCGTCACCTTGTACCACCACTGGACCGTGAATCCGGGCGCGGCGTTCGCGCCGCCGGCACCGGTCGAGGCCGGGTTCAGCGCCGCCTGCGTTGGCAGGTAGGCAAGCGTCGAGCTCGTCGAGAACATGCAGCTGATGCCGCCGACGCGGGCGTTCTGCATGTCGAGCGAGTGGACCCCGCCCGTCGTCATCGTCGCGGAGGCCGGCCCCCCGCTGGCCGTGTTGGTCAAGGTGAGCGGCGTCTGCCCGACGCCGGCACCCGCGATCGCGATCGCGATCCCGAGTGCGTACACAATTCCCACCGATTTTCGCATCGTCGTGTCCTCCTTCGAGGGCAAACCCTGGCCTGCGTGGCCGTCTCTCTCCTTACAGGCTGGCACGATTTTCGGTCCCGTGTCAACCCACTGGCGGCCCCGTGGGGCTACCGCGCGTGCAGCATCGCGAGCAGCGTGCGCATCTGGCGATTCCAGCCGGCTTCGGGCGGGGAGACTTCGAGCGCCTGTCGCGCGTCGGCGACCGCGCCGCGGGTGTCGCCCTGGGTCGCGCGGACGAGCGCCCGTTGTGCCCAGGCCTGCCCGAACTCGGGGCTGATGTGCACGGCCTCGGTGAAGTCGGCGACCGCGTCGACCGGTCGGTTCGCCTCGACGTGTGCGCGGCCCCGTGCATTGAACGCGATCGCATCGCCGTCGGCACGCTCGATCGCATTCGTCAGATCGGCGATCGCGCCGTCGAGGTCCGCGACCGAGATGCGGAGCCGCCCGCGTTCGCGGTAGGCGAGCGCGTTGTGCGGCAATCGCTCGATCGCGCGGTCGAGGTCGTCGCGGATCGGATCCGGGTCGATCGACCCGGTCCGCGAACGCAACCGCGACTCGAGCGCCGCCCGCGCGCGGATCAGATACGCCTCGCCGAGCCCGGCGTTCTGCTCGAGGGCCGCCGACGCGTGGCCGATCGCGCCGGCCCAGTCGTGCCGGTCGATCGAGAGCTTCGCGAGCGCCACGAGCGACGGCGTGTAGTGCGGGTCGTCGTCGAGGATCGCGCGGTGGGTGCGCTCGGCGTTCTCCCAGCGCCACTGCAGCCGATCGACCTCCGCGGCCGCGAAGCGACGCTCGATCTCACGCACGTAGTTCGAGTCGCGCACGTCGGCGGAGAGATCCGCGATCGCGCGTCGCCGGAGCACCCGGACCGCCGGGTGGCGACGCTCGAGCACGTCCGGTGGGGTCGCGCCGGCGCTGCGACGCGCATGCCCGCGGTCGAGCACCGCTTCGAGCGACCGTTCGTAGCGCGCCAGCAGCAGGAAACCGCGCTCGTGTCGGGCCTCGGCGAGCGTCGCATCGCGTTCGACCGCGCGGTCGAGCGCCGCGAGCGCCTCCGCGTCGTCGCCTCGAGCCCGCAGCAGTCGGCCGAGGAAGTAGTGCGCGTCGGCGACGTCGTCCTCTGCGAGGAACGCGCGACACTGGGCGATGCCACGGTCGAGCCCGGCGCGTGCGCGTTCGAGCGCGCCGCGGTGTTCGTCGAGTTCCGCCTGGGTCATCAGCGTCGTCACCTCGCGCCACAGTCCGAGCGTGCGGCGCGACTCGCCGAGCTTCGGCAGCAGCACCGCCAGCGCGATCGTCAGCGCGACGACGCCCAGCGCCGTGGCGGCGACGACGCCCTTGCGCTTGCGCACCGTGCGCCGGAGACGCTCCACCGGCGTCGGCGGCTTCGCGACGATCGCCTCCCCGACGCGAAAGCGGGCGAGGTCGTCCGCGAGCGCGCCGGCATCGTCGTAGCGTCGGGCCGCGTCCTTCTCGAGCGCGGCGAGCACGATCGTCTGCAGATCGGTCGCGATGCGGTCGTTCAGGCTCTTCGGGGGGCGCGGTTCCTCGCGCACGATCCGGTCGAACACCGCCAGCGGCGTGTCGCCCGGGTGTGGCGTTTGCTCCGTGAGCAGCTCGTAGAGGATCGCTCCCAGCGCGTAGACGTCGGTCGCCGGGCCGATCGAACACCGTCGCGTGTCGATCTGCTCGGGTGCCATGTAGCGCGGCGTGCCGATCACCATCCCGCTCTGCGTCAGCGCGGTCACGTCGCCGACGAGGTGTGCGACGCCGAAGTCCGCGACTTTCGGCGTCCCGTCCGCGTCGAGCAGGATGTTCGACGGCTTCAGGTCCCGGTGGACGATCCCCGCGTCGTGCGCCGCCTGCACGCCGCGCGCGACGTGCTCGATCAGCACCGCGGCGTCGGCGATCGCGAGCGGCTCGCGTTGCATCCGCTCCTGGAGCGACTCGCCGTGGACGCGCTCCATCACGAGCCAGTCGGGGCCGGCATCGAACACCGTGACGACGTTGGCGTGCCGGAGCCGAGCCGTCGCCTCGACTTCGCGGCGGAAGCGCGCTTCGTCGGCGCCCTCGAGGGAGAGGTCGTCGCGCATGATCTTGATCGCGACGCCGCGGTCGAGTTGCGTGTCGTGGGCCGCGTGGACGATCGCCATGCCGCCGCGGCCGATCACCTCACCGAGTCGATAGCGCTCGGGCAGGTCGACGTCGCGTCGTTGGCGCTCGTGCTCCGCGAGGCCGCGCAGTGCCCCGACGACCGAGTCGTGTGGCGGGCGATCACCCGAAGAGGGCACGCCACTCCTCCTCCAGCTCGCGGTCGTCGGTCGTCAGCTGGCGCAGGTCGGATCGGATCTCGCGGCGCACGGCTTCGCGGACGACCGACAACTCGTGCTTGACGCGCGCGACCGGCACTCCGGTCGACTCGGCGAGCGACGCGTACGTCATCCCGTCGTCCCCGCCCGCGAGGTCGTAGCGCTCGTAGAGCGCGAACGCGTCGGCGCGGCCGTCGTTCGTGAAGTGTCGCCGGACGCGTTCCACGGCCTGTCCGACGACCTCCTGCACCCACGCGCGATCGAACAGGGCTTCGGGATCGGCGTCGCGGGCGGGCGCGACCGCCGCCACGTCGTCGATCGGGACGATGCGCGCCTGCCCACCGCGCTTGAGTCGCTTGAGCGCCACCTCCTGGTGACCGACGAAACGCCGCAGCAGCACCTTCAGGTATGGCCGGAATCCACCGCGCTCGGGCGCATAGCGCTTGAGCGGCTCGCCCTCGAGCAACCACAGGAAGAACGCCTGCGTCAGATCGGATGCGTCGGCGTCGGACTTCGCCCACGCCGAGCGCACGTAGAGGTAGACCGGGCGCCAGTATCGGCAGCACAGGTCGGTGAGGGCGGAGCGGTGCTCGGCCGTCTTGCGCAGCCGGGTGATCAGGCTCCAGGTCGTCTCCGGGAACATCGCGCCCGAGTGTAACAGACCGGCGCTCCCCTACGGTGCGCGCGCGCCGGCGGCTCGGGCGTCGTGTCGGCGGAAGCATCGTTCGAGCACCTCGTCGGTGATGCGGGCGGCGTCGGCCGAGTCGGTGCGCATGTGAATCGGGTCGCGCCACGCATCGGGCGCGAAGCGACGCGGCCGGAGGGTGAGCAGGTCGACGTCCAGGCGCGCGCAGAACGCGGGCAGGAACCGGTCGACGCGCTCGACGATCGCCGGCGGCATCAGGGCCCGGAAGCGCGGATCGACGAAGCCGCGGACGACGACGACGTCGGTGCCCCGGGCTTTCCATCGGCGGATGGCACTCTCGATCGTGCGGACCGCGCGCGCGCGAATCTCGCTCTCCTCGAGGTGGCGAAGGCATGCGCCCGCGAACGCCCACTCGGCCATCGCCGTGTGTCGATGGGGCCCGGCGCGCAGCGCGCGGAGCCCGCGGTTGCGCGCGGCCATCGCCTCCTCGGTGCGTGGCGGGATCGGTCCGAGCGCGAGGAGGCGTCGCTCCTCGGGCGACAGCGTGCGATCGTAGGAAGAGCCCAGCGTGCGCGCGACGGATCGGAGCGTCGCCGCGGCGAGCACCCGGACGAGTGACGGCTCGTCGGGCTGCGGGCGTCCGCGCTTCTCCGGCGGCCGGCTCTTCGGGACGCGCCGCGCGACCCACTCCGGGTAGTCGTCGAACCGCCAGAGCAGCAGCGTCCGATTGCGATAGATGTTCGACAGCGAGTCGAGGACGAGTTCCTCGTAGTCGGGGATCTCTTTGACGCACACGTCCTGCGGCACGTAGAGCAGGTGCTCGCGCAACGTGTCGGCGCCGACGCGCAGGTACTTGCCGGTCAGCTGCCGGACCGGGCGGCACAGATTCAGTTCGCCGACGACCATCACGACGATGTCGGGTGCGGGGTCTTCAATCTCCGGCTGGATGAACCACTGGCGCTGCGCGTCGTGGAACCACGCGGCGAAGACGCGTGCGTCGACGGGGCGGCCACGGAAGTTGCGGCGCGCGAAGACCATCGTGAACGCATCGAACGTCCGACTGTCCCCGACGAAGTGGACGGCGAGTCGTCCCGGTTGGCGCGGGGCGGCACGGCGCCGCTCGAAGTCGGCCACGATCTCGAGGTGGTTCACGGCCCACGGCGCGTGGGTCTCCTCGCGCCACGCCTTGATCCGTTCGTAGGTCACCGAACGGTCGACGACGAACCACGCGACGGCGGCGACGGTCGCCGCGATCGGCAGCCGTCGCCATCCGTGCGCTCGGGGCGGGCCCGTCGGTACGTGCGGGTCAGAACTGGAAGTAGAAGAACGCACGCAACTCCTCCGGTACGAACTGGCACAGCATCAGCGCCATGACGAAGTAGACCAGCGCGCGGATCGGCCACGGCCAGCCGAAGATCGGAATCTCTCGGTCGGTCCGGAACGCCGCGTATTGGAAGATCAGAATCGGGATGCCGAAGAGCACGAAGTCGATCGCCCAGGCCGTCCACCGTTCGTTTCCGTGCAGCGGGACGGTGACCAAGCGCGTGCAGTAGTCGACGAACTGACCGTCCGCCTGGGTGCGGAAGATGAACAACCCGATGTTGAAGATCGCGAACGTCGTCGGGATTCCGATCCACATCGCGGCGCGCGGTCCGAGTCGGACGCGGCTACGCAGCCACGCGTGTGCGGCCAGCATCAGGCCGTGAAACGCACCCCAGCCGATGAAGTTCCATCCCGCGCCGTGCCACAGACCACCGAGCGTCATCGTGATCATCATGTTCCGCCCGCCCTTGTTGCGGCCGCCGAGCGGGATGTAGAGGTAGTCGCGGAGCCACGTGTAGAGCGAGATGTGCCAGCGGCGCCACAGATCGGACGGGTTGATCGCGAAGTAGGGGGCGCGGAAGTTCAACCGGAGTTCGAACCCGAGCAGTCGCGCCGATCCCCGTGCCATGTCGGTGTAGCCCGAGAAGTCCGCGTAGACCTGGATCGAGAACGCCAACGTGCCGAGCACGATCTCGGCGCCGGACGGAGCGGAGTTCGCCGCGAAGACCGTGTTCACGACGTTCTGCATGTTGTCGGCGACGACCCGCTTCTTGAACAGGCCGAAGTAGAACAGCCACAGGCCGCTCGTCACGTGTTCGAGCGTGATCGGTCGGCGTGACCGGATCTGGGGCATCAGCGTTTGCGCGCGCTCGATCGGTCCGGCCACGAGTTGCGGGAAGAACGCGATGTAGAGCGCGAAGTCGATCGGGTTGCGTTCGGCCGCCACCTCGCCGCGGGAGACGTCGATCACGTAGGCGAGCGCCTGGAACGTGTAGAACGAGATGCCGACGGGCAGCACGATCGTCGCGACGAAGTCGTGCGTCGCGCTCGAGATCGGCACGAGCGCGGATGCCATCTCGACGAAGAACCCGGCGTACTTGAAGTAGGCGAGGGCACCGAGATTGACCGTCACGCACGCGGCGACGAGCGCGCGCGAACGTCGATGCGCGACGGCGCGCCCGACGAGGTAGTTCAGCGCGGTCGAGCCGACGATCAACCACAGCAGGTTGACGCTCCAGCTCGCGTAGAACAGGTAGCTCGCCGCGAGGAGCCACGCGTTTCGGACGAGGCGCACCGTCGGCGACGCCGATGCCGCGTTGAGCGGCACGTACCCCATCAAGACGATCAGCAGGAAGCCGACGTAATCGGCCGTGCTGAAGATCATTCACACAGCCCTGGAACCAACACACACAAACGCGCCGTCCTACGGGCGCGCGCGCATTATCGCGATTCTCGGGCTCGAGGGGAAGGGGGGATCAGCGCGCGGTCGCGGTCTCGCTCTGACGCGCTTCGGGGCCGTCGCAGTCGTCTGCGACCGGTTTCCCGCAGAGCTGGCAGACCGGCTCGCCGTTTTCGTCGCGCACCGCGTTGAGGCCGCCGCAACTCCCCTTGATGCGGCGATTGCTGACGATCACGCCGACCGCCATCGCGAGGACGGCGAAGCAAAAGCAGGCGAGGACGGCGAGGAAGATCTTCATCGGTCGTTTCCGAATCGTTCGACGAACGCAGGCGTGCGCCGCATGCGCCAGCTCCCGTCGTCGGCGCGGGTCACGAAGAGCGCGGCGATGTCCCGCGTCTCGGCCAACGTATAGCCCGCCTCGGGGCCGAGCACCATCAGCGCGGTCGCCCAGCCGTCGGCGCGAAGGCACAGCGGATCGGCGACCGTCACCGACCGCAGCGCGTGCGTGACCGGCCGCCCGGTCCGGGGGTCGATCGTGTGTCCGTAGCGGGTCCCGTCGTGCTCGTGGTAGTTGCGATAGTCGCCCGACGTCGCGATCGCGGTCGTGCCGGCCTCGAGCGTGCACAGCACGTCGCGCGTGCCCTCGAGCGGTTGCTCGATCCCGATCCGCCACGGGCGCCCGCCCGGTGCGTGCCCCTTCGTCCGGATCTCGCCGCCGATCTCGATGAAGTAGTCGGCGACGTCGCGGCGATCGAGGATCTCGGCGACCTGGTCGACGCCGAAGCCCTTCGCGATCGCCGACAGGTCGATCTCGAGCGCCGCATCGGACTTCTTCATCTGCGTGGGCTTGTGGTAGACCTCGAACTTGCGGTAGCCGGTCTTCGCCTTCGCCGCCGCGATCGCGTCGTCCGACGGCACCGCGAACGCGCCGTCCGCGCCGGCGCCGAAGTGCCACAGGCGCACGAGCGGGCCGACCGTCGGGTCGAGCGCACCGCCGCTGTCGATCGCGATCTGGCGCGCTTCGTTCGCGACGATCACCGTGCCCAAGGACACCCGGAACCAGTCGGTCGAATCCGACTTGTTGAACCGCGTGAGCTCCGAGCGTGGCCGGTAGGTCGACATCTGTTGCTCGACGCGGTCCAATTCGACGTCGATGTGCTGTTTCATCGACGAGCGGCTCTCGCCCTCCGGCAACGCGAGCAGCGTCACGCGATAGCCGGTGCCCATCGTCTTGCCGTCGATCACGATCGGTCCGGAGGGGCCGCACGCGGGGAGCGCGACGAGTGCGAACGCGAAGACATGTCGGAGTGGGAAGCGCATCGGGGGTCGGCGGTCCTCGGTCAGGGGGCGACGAGTGTGTCGAGTAGGATCGGCGCGGCGTCGGAGGCCGCGAGGCTGACGGTGAGGCGATACTCGCCGCTCGGCACCGCGGAGGGAAGGGGCAACTTCACGACGTCGAGTTCGCGGCGCCCGGCGACGACGGCGGTGTACCGAATCGCATTGCCGTGCAAGCCGGTCGTCTCGACCCGCGCGATCGGCGGGGCGTCGCCGCGAGCGAGGGCGTAGATCAGGCGCTGGCCGTCGACGAGCGGGTGCTCGAACGTCCAGTGCACCTCGAACACGACGCTCCGCCCCGGTCGGAGCGCATCCGCGATCCGGCTCGTGCCGTGCAGGTGCAGTCCCGGTGCAATCGTCGCGCGCTGCGGGCGCCGGGGGCCGCCGCGTGCGTGGTCCCACGTCGACTTCGGGTCCGCGTAGACGAACCGGCGCACGCCACTGGTCGCGCGCAAGGCCGGTGCCGAGAAGACGAGCCGGCGCGTCGGGACGATCCCGGTATACGAGTCGACGCAGAACATCGTCTGCTCGGGCTCCTCGCCTCGGCGGGTGACGAGGTGTGCCCAGTCGTTCACGATCGCCGGCCGCGCGTGGTAGCCGATCGCCCCGATCGCGCCGATGCCGACCACCTCCCGGTCGAGGTCGCAGTAGCGGGCGATCGCCTCCCCGATCCAGTGGCGGGGGCGCTCGAGCGCGTCCTGCATCGCGCGGTTCTCCGGGAGGTCGATCGTCCGCACGCGGTCGGCCCACCAGCCGACGGCCGCGACGGCGGCGAGCCCGAGGACGGCGGCGGGAATGCGCGAGCGGAACAGCCGTGCCGCGATCGCGGCCGGCGCGACGACGGCGACGCCGGCGGCCGCGCCCATCGCACCGACGTACCACAGATACATGTCGATACCGGCGACGATCCAGGCACCGGCGTAGACCGCTTGCCACAACCCGAACAAGAGCACGATGCCGAGCGGGGCGAGCGTCGCGCGGCTCCGGCGGCGGAGCGCGGCGCCGAGGGCGAGGAGCGCAGCGAGGCCGAACGCGGCCAGCACCGGGCGGCCGGGGCCGCGGAGGAAGTGGTCGACCATCCAGTCGCCGTGCTGCTTCACGTGTTCGCGCTTGGCGTCGAGGGTGTGGGGGAGGAATGACCCGTAGTAGGCGTGGCACCACGCGGCAAACGGCAGCACGACGAGCGCGAAGCCGGTCGTGAGCGCCAGCGCCCGGGTACGCAGCACGCGCCACCGCGTGGTCGACACGCCGGTGCCGGGGACCGGGCGCTCCCGGCCCGGGACGAGGCCCGCGAGCGTCGCGAGGCCGAGTGCGGCGATCACGGCGAGCCCGTCGGGGCGCACCGTGAACGCGAGGCCGGCGAACGCGCCGGCGCCCAGGGCGCGGCCGGTCGTCGCGAACGAAAACGCCGCGAGGATCGTGAAGACGTAGAGCATCGTCTCCATCCCGGACGTCGCGGTCGTCGCGAACTTCGGGGCGACGAGCATCGCGACCGCCGCGAGCACGCCGAGCACCGCGCAGTTGGCCGCCCGTCGGACGAGCGAGAACACGAGCAGCGCGTTGACGCAGAGCAGGGCGAACGACAGCACCGTCGCGACGGCGTCGACCGGCAGGCGCAGCAGCCGAGAGAAGCCGGCGAGCAACGCGCACCAGCCGAGCGTCGTCGTCCCGTAGACCCGGTCGGGCGCGTTGTAGACCGGGCCGTGTCCCTCGGCGAGGTTGGCCGCGTAGCGGTAGGAGATGTAGGCGTCGTCCCAGTCGTACGTCGCATCGGCGATCGCGAACGTCGCGATCGCGAACACGAGGACGAGTGCCGGGGCCGCCGCGGAGAGCGTTCGCATGAACTCGAAGCTACGCGATCCCCAATCGCCCGGCAAGCGGCGCGGTCAGCGCAAGCTGGCGATGTAGTCGTGAAACGCGGCTTCGAGCTCGGTCAGCGTCGCATCCGGGAAGTGTTTTCGCACCTTCGGCTTCCACGGCCCGGGCTCGAGCAGTGCGTCGAAGAGCGACTCGAACTGCTCGCGGCGGTCGCGCGTCGTGTGCCGCAGAAAGTGGACGAACGCCCACGCCTGCGGGTAGTGCAGACTCGGCGTTGCGTAGAACGTCGCCGGGTGTTGGTAGAGGAAGTCCTTCAGCGGCACGAGCTTCTTCCGGAGCCGGCGGAGGTGGTCCTCGCGAACCATGCCCATGCGCCGCTTGCCGCTGACGATCTCGGCGGTCTCGTAGTATTCCGCGAGCCCCTCGTTCAGCCACGACGGCGGTCGGTCCATCAGCCGGTCGAGGTACTGGTGGAACCCCTCGTGTCGGACGGTCCGCATCATGTCGTCGCGCGACGGCACGTTCCAGATCAGAAGGTGCTTGAGGAGGGGGCTGTAGAGTCCGGCCGAGCCCTTCGGCGATTGACCGGAGACGTCCTTCGTGAAGGCGAGGTAGCTCGACTCGTCGCTGAACAGGTAGACCGGGAACCGGCGGCTCTTGTCGCGCTTGACCGCCTTGAGCCGGACGTTGTAGATCGCGTAGGCCGCCTCCAGGATCGCGGCGGCGCGCGCGCACGTCTTGCGATCGATGTCCGACATGACCCGGTAGTTGGTCGACTCGTAGACGAAGCGCTTCGTCCACGACGGACCGTTCTTCGCCTTGACGACCATCCGGTAGATGTACTCGAGGTCGGCCGACGGGGCGATCGCGAGCGCGGCCTTCGCGGACTCGTGTGCCTCGTCGATGCGGCCCGCGCGCAGGTAGAGGTAGGACGCGAGCGCATGCGCGTCCCCGATCGGGTGCGACGCCAGGACCGACTCCACGGTCTTCATCGCCGCCGCGGTCTCGCCGAGGTCGAATTGGGCGCGCGCCTCGACGATCCGGATGCCGGGGTGGTCGGGGTGGAGCTTGCGCGCTCGGGCCGCGATGTTCGCGGCGGCTTCCGGACGGTGGGTCTCGACGTAGAGTCGGGCGAGCAGGAACAAAGCCGCGCCGGGTGCCTCGTCGCTGCCGACCATGCGGCGCAGGGCGCGCATCGCCTTCTTCGTTTGCTTCTTGGCGATCAACGCCGAGACCTCGTCGAGGCGCTTGCGTTCGACGTCGTCGAACCCGTCCGCGCCCGGCAGGCCGCCGTGGATCCTCGCGTCGTCGACCGAGCGCTCCGGGCCCTCGAAGAGCCAGGTCGGAAGGGCCTTCTTCGGGTCGTAGTCCCTCTTGAAGGCCGCGAGCGCTTTTTCGCGCTTGGCGCCGATCACCGACGTGAGCCACGACGGGGCGTTGCCCTCGAGCGTGATCGTGTCGAGCCCGGACGCTCGCGCGATGCCGATCGCGCCGTATTCGCCCGACTCCTTCTTGATCGACGCCACCGTTCGGTTGGCGACGCGCAGTGTGATCTTCGACTTCGCGACGCGGATCTCGATCTTGAGTTTCGAGCCGATCTTCGTGAAGTCCGCCTCTCGCGTCTCGACGCGCTTGCGCCCGTCGGCGGCGACCAGTCTCGCGCCGCCGCCACCGTCGCCGATCGTGATCGTGCACGCGTAGTATCGCGGGGATGCACCGAGGCACAGCAGGAACGAGCGCGTGCCCGGCGTCGGGCGGCCGGTGATCGTGATCTTGTGTGGCCCCGCGAAACTCGCGTTGTGAACGAACAGCGAGTTCTGCTTCGCGAAGTCGTCCCCGCGGCGTCCCTCCGGATAGCGGACCTTGATCCGGCCGGATCGGAGGTTGTGGGACACGAGCGTCCCCGAGACGAGTTCCTTCGGATCGAGCCGGTCTTGGGTGACGCCGAACGAGCAGCGGCGGTGGATCTCGACGACGTCGATCTTGCGCGCCCGGACCCACGGCCGTTTCGCGTGTGTTTCGAGGAGCGCGTCGAGCGTCGCGAGCGCCCGTTCGAACGCCTGGTTCTCCATCAGCCGCTGGATCGCGTCGAGTTCGTCGTTGAACGCAGCGGACGTGGGCCCGTCCGACTGGGCGGGGGCCGGCGTGGCGGCCGCACAAGCGAGGAGGGCCAGGGCGAGGGCGAAGCGGACGAATGGCAAGGAGGGCCTCCATTTCCCGATCTCGGAATCGACTCGTTGCCCGAGTATACCGATCGACCGCGCCGGCCGTGTAGGATCCGCGTATGAAGAGTCGCGGTGCGGTGCGATTCTCGGTTTCGTCGTCATCCGAATCGTCGCGCCGTGCGTCCGGAGGACGGAACGGAGGCTCGCGATGATGCGATCGATCTGGCTGGCCGTCGCGGCGTGCGCCGCGGCCGGGTGCGTGGAAACCGAAGAGCGAATCGACGTCCGCGCGGACGGGTCGATGCGGATTCGGATCGAGGCGAAGGGCGATCCCGGTGACCTCGCCGACGGCCATCCGGTCCCGCTCGGCGAGCCGTGGCGCGCGCGCGACGACGCGACCGCTCGCTGGGTCGGTGCGATGGCCGGCGTACCGCGGGACGCGATCGCGGCGCGGCTCGCGTCGATCGGACTGCGCCCCGACGGCGACGAAATCCGGCTCGCGGTCGAGGCGACGTTCGCGGATGCCGCGGCGGTGCCCGATCGCTTCGCACCGGCCGGCACGCCGTATCGCGAGTCGTTCCTGCGCCGGTCGACGTCACTCGAGGTCGCACGTCGCGGGGCGCGGACGGTCTACACGTTCACGCGCGACTACCACCGGCGCGATGCGTGGATCGACCGGCACTTCACGCGGGTGTTCAAGGACCTGCCGGAAGCGCTGCAGAAGCGTCTCGAGGACGACGAAGCCGTCCTGACGGATCGCGAGTGGCGCACCGTCGCGACGGTGTTCGCGGGGGCGTATCGCGAGGCGGCCGAACACCTCGCGCGCGGCGCGCTGCTCGGCGTCTACGTCGACGGCGATGGCGCGCTGCCGCTCGCCGAGCACCGGCGCATCGTCGGGCGGATCGGGGACGCGGTGTCCGGGGTCGTGACGGTCGATGCGTTGATCGACGCGGGGCGCGACCTCCAGCGGCGTCGCGGTGGGGACGCGGTGCCGGGGACCGCGCGAATCGAGCGCCTCGAGGACGACGCGACCGACGCGGTGCGTCGCGCGCTCGCCGCCGCGCTCGCGTCGTCGGGGCTCGACGCGCGGGTGCAGAATGCGATCCGCTACCGCCTCGAGGTCCGGCTCGCCGCGGCCGACCACACCGACGACCTCGGGGACGAGCGGTTTCGCGTGCGCGTTCGGATGCCGGGGACCGTCGTCGGCGGCAACTACCACCGCGCGCGCGACGGCGAGGTCGAGTGGCGGTTCAAGGGCGATGCGCTCACGCGCGGCGCCCAGCGTCTGCGCGTCGTGTCGGTCGTCGAGTGACGAGCGCCCGGGAGCGGTTCGACACGCTCGTCGCCGAGCACGGCGCGACGGTCGTCGGCGTCTGCCGCGCGATCCTGCGTGACGAACACCTCGGCCAGGATGCGGCGCAGGATGCATTGCTCCGCGCGTGGGAGCGTCTGCGCGACGGGGTGGGGGCGCCGACGGCGCCGGCCGCGTGGCTGCGCCGCATCGCGTTGACGTCCGCGCTCGACCTGCGCCGACGGCGGTCGCTGCGCGACGACGACGCGCGGCACGTGCGTGCGCCGTCGCCCGTCGAGTCGTCCGTCGAGTCGCCGGCCGTGCACGCCGAGTTCGCCGAGTTGCGGGCGCGGCTCGACCGCGCGCTCGAAACGCTGTCCGATCGCGAGCGCACCGTGTTCGTGCTGCGGCACGACGGCGGCCTGACCCTCGCCGAGATCGCCGACACGCTCGGTGTCGCGACACCCACCGCCAAGACCCAGTTCGCGCGCGCTTGTGTTCGGCTCCAGGCCGCACTCGCGCGCTTCGATCCGAAACGGAGCGACACCGATGCCCGATGAACGAGGGCGCGAGCTGCTCGCGCTGCGCCTCTACGACGAACTCGACGCCGACGAGGCGCGGGAACTCGACGCCCGCCTCGCCGCCGACCCCGGGCTCCGCGCGTATGCGGACGAACTGGATGCCGGCCTCGGCCGCATGCCGCGCCTCGGAGCGGCGGTCGCACCGCCGGCGTATCCGCGGGTGCGGGGCGCGCGACGCTGGTGGCCATTGGCCGCGGCGTTTGCGGCCGGCGTCCTCGTCACGCTCGCGGTCGACGCGTGGCGCGAACCGACCGCCCCGGCACCGCGCCCCGACGCACCCGTCGGCTTCGGCCGCGACGCGCCGCCGATCGCGGCGCCGGTGACCGGCCGCTTCGCGCGATTGCTTCGCTCGGCGCGGTAGCCTACGGCCCCAGGCGCACGTGCACGCCGTTGGAGGCGTCGATCGTCGGCGTCGCGCCGCGTTGGGCGATCGCCTGGAGGTAGACGCTCACGCCGAACGGCGGCGTGGGCGCCCCGAGGTCGATCGACGCGCGTCCGGTGGCGTCGGCGACGAGCGAGACCCCGACGGCTCCGTAGGGCAGCACGAGCGCGACCGGGCCGCTCGCGAGGGGGGCGTGGACCGGTGTGGTCGCGATGACGAGCACCCCGGCGCTGCCCGGTCCGGCACCAGCGACCGAGATGCGCCAACGTGCGGGTGCGATCGGCGCGGCATCGAGCGCCAGCGGCGTCGCCGCCGGGTCGAGCGCATCGAACGCGAAGGCCGACCCTGCCGGCGGCGCGTTCGGTTCGCGCGGCGTCGGCGTCGGGAACGTCGCCCAGACGTCGGGCCACTCCGGGTGGGTGCCGAGCGAGACGTCCGCGCGTTGCGGGCCGAACGACACCGCGTCGAGGCGGGTCACGCCGTCGGCAGCGGTGAGCGTGATCCACTCGCCGGCCGATCCGGACAGCTTGAACGTCGCGTGCATCGGCCCGTCGCCCGGTTCGTCGTCGGCCCAGACGAGGAGCGTGCCGCCCGACGGGATCGTCGTGCCGGGCGGGATGCGCCACTTCGTCGGGTCGAGCGGATCGTCGCTGAGCCACAGCCCGCCGACTGCGGCCGGGCTCGCGCCGAGGTTGGACAGCTCGATCCAGTCCTCGCGTTCGTTCGCCTCGTCACGGATGCCGGTCGCGTTGACCGCGAGGAACTCGTGGATCCGGACGTCCGACGTACGGGTGGCGACCGAGAAGCGGTGTGGGGCGATCTCCGGTGCGGCCGGGTCGACCGCGAGTCCGTCGCCGGCGTTCGCCGGCAGACGCGCCTCGACCGCGAAGTCCACGGTCGTGCCGGCGGCCTGGGGCGGGATCCGACCGCCGTAGACGCCGTCGCCCGGTTCGCCATCGCGGTGCTGCCCGTCGTCGCGCATCGGCGTGCGCGTGAACGTGCCGGACACGCGGTGGAGCAGCGTCACCGACGCGAGCGTCGTCGCTGCGGTCACACGCGCGGTGACCCACACGTCGTCGGAGGCGGTCGGCGCCGAGGGCGTCGCGGTGACCGCGGTGATCGTCGGGCGCGGCTTCGCGATCCGCGCGTCGGCGAGCAGCCATGCGCGCCGTTTTCGCACGAACGGCTCGAGCCCGGCGAAGCCGCCGACGTCCTGCGCGACGCTCTGGCGGAACCACGTGTAGGGGTAGATCGCGACCGGGTCCTTCTGCATCTCCGCATCGATCAGCGCGCGGTAGCGGGTCACCCACGGTTCGATCCGGGCCCAGTCGATCCAGTCGTCGGTGACCGTGCGGATGCAGTGGAGGTAGCGCTCGCGCCAGCGCGGCACCGCGAGCATCCGGGAGAGGAGCGGGCGGAACGGATTCGTGATCTGCGAGTCGGGGTCGTAGGTGTAGAGGCCCGGCACCCGCGACGCGAACGCGTGGTTCACGTCCCACGAGACCAGGCGGAAGCGGTCGTCGGCGTCGTCGTGGTAGAGGTAGTAGTTGTGCCCGACGTAGTTTCGGTAGTCGTCCGGGTTCGAAAGCGCTAGGTTGAGCGCGAGCATCCACGTCGCGCCGTCGACCGACAGTTTCGGGGGCAGGGTGGACTCGAGCGACGCGATCGGCGCATTCGCGACCGCGTCGCACAGGTCGACGAGGTCGGTCCACGGCGCAGGCGTGTTCTCGCTCTTCAATTCGTAGCCGGTCGCGTAGGCACCGGGGTTCGAGCCGAGCCAGATCAGCGAGCCGTCGTTTCGCAGTTGCACGGTCGCGGGCTCGGCGCGGTAGCGGTTGCCGTCGTCGTCGCCGAACCACTCGCGTCCGAAGTCCTTGTTGATCTGCTGGACGTTGATGTAGATGCCGTGGTTCTGGCCGTTGATCACGACCTTGACGAAGTTCGCCTTCGGCGCGGCCATGTATTGGCGGAAGATCCGGAACGTGAGCACCTCGCGCACGTGCGACGGATCGTAGGCGCCGTTGTTCAGGTTCAGCGTGCGATAGCCGAGGAGGCGCTGCCCCGGCTTGAAGGCATCCATCGAGATCTTCAGCGGCTTCTTCTTCTGCGCGGCGCGGTAGGACGAGTTGCCGCGGAAGCGCACGCCGACGTCGCGGTAGACGACGTCGTCGACTTTCAGGTCGGCCTTGAACCAGGTCTTGCCCGGCCAGGCGTTCGACAGCGTCGCGAACCAGTTCGCGTCGGGGATCGTCAGTTCGATCGTCCGGAGCGTCGACTCGTCGTAGAGGTCCTGGGCGCGTACGCCGACCCCTGCGCCGAACAGCGCCGCGACGAGCGCGAGCGCGCGAAAACCACCACCCATCATGTGACCCTTCGCCGATCGGACCGACCCGGGCCCCGCAGTCTACCGACCTGAAGGTAAGGAGTCAATCGCGCCCGGCTGCGTCGTCCTTGGGCGCGTCGGGTCGGGGCTTGCCTGGCGGGGGCGTTGGCTCCGCGTTCCAGTCCGGGGGCCGCGGCCGCTTGTAGTCGTCGTCGCGCAGGTCGCGGATCAGGTCGATGCCGAACCAACCCAGCGCGAAGTCGGCGATTTCGGCGAGGTTGATGCCGGCACGCACGCCGACGATCGCGAGCACGCCCGCCTCGATCGCGAACTGATCGACGACCCACTGGTCGTAGCTGTAGGCGCCGTGCGGCCCGTTGCCGATCGCGACGTTGCGCTCGCCGTTCTCGGACCACATGCTTGCGACACCGAACAGCGTGCAGCACGCAAACGAGATGCGTCCGCGATTGACGATGATCTGGGACCGACTGGGCTCGCCGTAGAAGTGGATCACGCCGATCCCGAAGTTCATGTCCCCGAACTTGGGGCTCCACCGCCACCACGTCGGCTTGCCGAATCCGAGCGCATACGCGAAGCCGAGCCCGGCGTCGATCGGCCCGACTCGCGCGTCGGCCGACGCGAGCACGCCGACGTGCCCCGATACGAGGTAGCAGTCGTCGAAGTCCCGCAGCCGGGCGGTCCAGTAGGAGCAACCGCCGAGGAGGGTCGCGAGAGACAAGCAGAGCAGCGTCCGCATCGCCGAGCAGCGTATCACGATCGCGGCTCGTCGCCAGGCGTCTCCGCCGGGTCGCGTTCGTCGTCGGGATTCGGGGGGCGCGGTCGGGAGTAGTCGTCGTCGCGCAGATCGCGGATCAGGTCGATGCCGAACCAGCCCAGCGCGAAGTCGGCGACCTCGGCGAGGTTGATGCCGGCACGCACGCCGACGAGCGCGAACACGCCCGCCTCGATCGCGAACTGGTCGACGATCCACTGGTCGTAGCTGTAGGCGCCGTGCGGCCCGTTGCCGACCGCGATCTCGCGCTTCGCGCGGTCTGCCTCGAGCAAGACGCCGAGCAGCGTGCAGAACGCGATCGATGCACGTCCGCGCTGGCTGATGAAGCCCTCGAAGCTGTCACCGTAGAGGTGGAGGACGCCGAGTCCCACGTTGACGTCCGGAAAGCCGGTGTCCCAGCGCCACCACGTCGGCTTGCCGTAGCCCCGCGCCACGGCGAATCCGAGACCCGTATCGAACGGACCGACCCGCGCGTCGACCGATGCGATCAACCCGACGTGCCCGGACGCGAGGAAGCAGTCGTCGAAGTCCCGCAGCCGGGCGGTCCAGTAGGAGCAACCGCCGAAGAGCACCGCGAGGGCGAGGCACAGCATCGTGCGCATCGCACGAGCGTAGCACGGTTCCGCTCCCTGCACGCGCCGGTTACGCTCGGGGGCATGCGAATCGCGTGCTTGCTGCTCGCGGCCCTGGCCGCCGCCTGCTCCTCCCGGTCCGTCCCGGTCGTCGCCGACCGCTGGGGCGACCGACTCGCCGGCGGCGTGACCGGCCCGTCCGCGTTCTGGCGCAAAGCCGTCGCGCCGGTCTTCGACCACGGCATTGGCTACGCGTCGACTCCGTTCGAGCAGAAGCTCACGCCCGACCCGACCACGCTTGAGGAGGCCCCCGCGGTTGCATTCGTCCACGACGCATTCGCGAAGCAGGGCATCGCCCTGACGGAGCGCGACGTCGTCGTCTACCACGGCGCGGCGAGCCATCCCGACGGCGCACGGGTCCGTCGCACGAAACACCGCGACACCGGCGGCGGCCCGTGGGTGATGGACCTCGTCGACCCCGAGCGACGGATCGCGGTCGAGTTCATCTCGAAGCACGACGTCGACTACCTCGATTCGTGCGAGGACACCTACACGTCGAGCGGCTGGGAACTCGGCAGTTGCACGCTGAAGCTCGCCGCGCGAGCGGTGGTCCGCGGCCTGCGCGAGGGCGACGTCGACCCGTACGTCTACCTCGTCTTCTACGACCCGACCGACGACGACGACTTCGTCCAACTCGACGCCCAGATCCACGACGCGATCGCCTGGCTCCGCGAACAGGGCGTGCTCCGCAACTCGACGTCGTTCTGACGCCTCTGCAACCTCGCCCTCGGGCTCCGAGCTCCTCCGGGGCTTCCCCCGCCGGCGCCGACGGGCCGCGTTGCGGCGCAGTGGTGCGGGATCGCCCTGCCAAGCGCACACGAACGCTCCCCAGGTCTGTGCGACGGCTCCCATGACGAGCGACGGGGTGGGGCCCTGGTCGGCGACGTTGAGAGGCGCGGCTCACGCCCGTGCGGTTGCGATCAGTCGATCTCCGCGCCCGAGTGGAGCCGTCCAGGGCCCCATCTCGTCGCCGACGGGGGAGGAGGCCGGTGTCTGCGATTGCAGACGCGACGTTGCAGCGCGTTGGCGAGCCGATCGTGCACCCGATTTCGCGATGCGTGCGCTTGGCGTCGCGATCGTGCACCCGATTCGCGCGATGGCCGTCGTTTCGGGCGCGCGACGGTGCAACATCCGGTCACGAAGCGCAGCGATACGGCGCAGTGGTGCAGGATCGACCCGCGAAGCGCATGGAACCGCGGTCGGCGGCGGTTGTTTGCGCTTGGCGGCGGGTGAACGACCGTATCTGGCCGTTCGACGCGCTTGGCGGACGTGTTTCGTTCGCACGTGGTTCAGAAGTGAAGCACTACAGCGTTCACGCGGACGTTCGACCCGCGCCAAGCGCAATCATCCCCCGAAAACGAACGTTCAACCCCCGCCAAGCGCAATAGACGCCGCTCGGCGCGGGCCGCACCCGCGCCCGACGCGCCGCAAGGTCCAACCCCGACGCCGGCCGGGTCATGCGTCGGCCGGATGCGGTCCGGTGCCGTGCATGGGCAGGGACGGCGACCTTGAGCCAGCGGCTCACGCCCGCAAGGCAAACCGGCACGACCAACCCCGCAGCGAAGTGAGCCGACCCTGCCCAGGCATGGCACCGGGCCCCACACCCGCCCGACGTATCAGCCGCCGAAGTCGTCGAAGGAGATGTTCTCCGACTCGACGCCGAGGTCGTCGAGGAGCTTGAAGACGGCCTGGTTCATCATCGGTGGGCCGCAGAGGTAGTACTCGATGTCCTCGGGGGCCGGGTGGTCCTTGAGGTAGTGGTCGTAGAGAACCTGGTGGATGAACCCGACGTAGCCGTCCCAGTTGTCCTCGGGCAGCGGCTCGGACAGCGCGATGTTGAACTTGAAGTTCGGGAAGTCCTTCTCGATCGCGCGGAAGTCCTCGATGTAGAACAGCTCGCGAAGGCTTCGGCCGCCGTACCAGTAGGTGACCTTGCGCCCGGTCTTCATCCGCTTGAACAGCTCGAAGATGTGGCTGCGCAGCGGTGCCATTCCGGCGCCGCCGCCGATGTAGACCATCTCGGCGTCGGTGTCCTTGATGAAGAACTCGCCGTAGGGGCCGGAGATCGTGACCTTGTCGCCCGGCTTCAGGTTGAAGATGTACGACGACATCTTGCCCGGCGGGAGGTCCGGCTGGCGGGGGGGCGGACTCGCGACGCGGACGTTGAGCATGATGATGCCCTTTTCGCCCGGGTAGTTCGCCATCGAGTAGGCGCGCACCACGTCCTCTTTGACGTCCGACACGTAGCGCCACATGTCGTACTTGTCCCAGTCCTCGCGATACTCGGTCTGGATGTCGAAGTCCTTGTAGTTGACGACGTGGGGCGGGCACTCGATCTGGATGTAGCCGCCGGCCCGGAAGTCGACCTCTTCACCCTCGGGCAACTCGAGCACGAGTTCCTTGATGAACGTCGCGACGTTGTCGTTCGAGCGGACCGTGCACTCCCACTTCTTCGTCTCGAAGACCTCGGGCGGGACCTCGATGTTCATGTCCTGCTTGACCGCGACCTGGCACGACAACCGGTAGCCCTCGCGCGCTTCGCGCTTGTTGATGTGCGAGCGCTCGGTGGGGAGGATGTCGCCACCGCCTTCGGTCACCTTGCACAGGCACTGCGCGCACGTGCCGCCGCCGCCGCACGCCGACGACAGGAAGATCCCGGCGTCCGACAACGCGCCGAGCAGCTTGCCGCCGGTCGGGACGTGGAGCGTTTTCTGGCCGTTGACCGTGATCTCGACGTCGCCGCTCGGCACGAGCTTCGACTTCGCCATCATGATGACCGCGACGAGCCCCAGCACGACCAGGGTGAACATCGCGACGCCGAGGAAGATGATGTCCATCGCGTCGATCCTCCCGCTTACAGCTTGATGCCGCCGAACGACATGAACGCCAGCGCCATCAGGCCGACGACGATGAACGTGATCCCGAGGCCGCGCAGGCCGTGGGGCACGTCGGAGTAGGCCATCTTCTCGCGGATGCCGGCGAGCGCGCACAGCGCGAGCGCCCAGCCGAAGCCCGAGCCGAAGCCATACGTCACGCTCTCGGTGAACGTGTAGTCGCGTTCGACCATGAACAGCGACCCGCCGAGGATCGCGCAGTTCACGGTGATCAGCGGCAGGAAGATTCCCAGCGCGTTGTAGAGCGGCGGGAAGTAGCGATCGAGCGTCATCTCGAGGATCTGCACCATCGCCGCGATCACGCCGATGTAGCTGATCAGCCCGAGGAACGTCATGTCCACGTCCCCGAGCCCCGCCCACGCGAGGGCGCCCTCCTTGAGGAGGCCGGTGTAGACGAGGTTGTTCACGCTGACCGTGATCGTCTGCACGACGATCACCGCGAGGCCGAGGCCCAGCGCCGTCTTCACGTTCTTCGAGACCGCGAGGAACGTGCACATCCCGAGGAAGAACGCGAGCGCGAGGTTCTCGATGAAGACGGCCTTCAGGAAGATCGACAGGTAGTCCTGCATCGCGCTACGCTCCCTGCTCGACTTGTTCGGGCTTCCAGGAGCGGATCGCCCAGATCAACAGCCCGATGATGAAGAACGCACTCGGCGGCAGCAGCATCAGTCCGTTGGCGACGTACCAGCCGCCGTCGGTCGTCGTCTTCAGGATCTCGATCCCGAAGAGCTTGCCGGTGCCGAACAACTCGCGGAAGAACCCGACGATGATCAGGATCAGGCTGTAGCCGAGCGCGTTTCCGATCCCGTCGAGCACGCTCAGGCCGACGGGGTTCTTCATCGCGAACGCTTCGGCACGGCCCATCACGATGCAGTTCGTGATGATCAGCGCGACGAACACCGACATCTGCTTGGAGATGTCGAACGCGAACGCCTGGAGGAACTGGTCGACGACGATCACGAGCGACGCGATGATCGTCATCTGCACGATGATCCGGATGCTGCTCGGGATGAAGCGGCGGATCAGGCTGACCGACGCGTTCGACCCGATCAGCACGAAGATCACCGCGAGGCACATCACGAACGACGTGTTGAGTTGCGTCGTGACCGCGAGCGCCGAGCAGATCCCGAGCACTTGCAGCGTGATCGGGTTGTCGTTGACCAGCGGGTTGAGGAGGACCTCTTTCGCTTTACTGGCCATCGCTCGCCTTCCGTTTCTGGAGCCTCTTCTCGAGGTAATTGCCGAACCCGCCGTCGCCGAGCCAGTAGCGAACGAGGTTCTCGACGCCGCGCGCGGTGATCGTCGCGCCGGCGAGGCCGTCGACCTGGTGGTCGATGTTCGGGCTCGTCGGATCGACGCTGCCCTTCAAGACCTGGATGACCGGCTTGCCGGCAGGCTCGTCGAAGAGCCTCTTGCCCACCCACTGCGCCTTCCACTTCGGGTTGTCGACCTCACCGCCGAGCCCAGGCGTCTCCTTGTGCTCGTAGAACGTGATGCCGCGGATCGTCTGCAGATCCTTGTGGAGAGCGAGGAAACCGTAGAGCGTGGACCACAGTCCCTTGCCGTTGATCGGCACGACGATCTGGTCGAGCGCGCCGTCTTTCTTGACGAGGTAGACGAACGAGTAGCGCTCGCGCCGCTTGATGCCGCCGAGGTCCTCGCCGCCGGGAATCGCGACGCTCCACTTCGGGTCCTTCGCCGCCTTCACCTGGTCGTAGGTCGTGACGTCGAGGGTGTTCTCGATCTTGTCGCCGTCGACGTATTCGCCGGTCTCGAGGTTGACGACGCGCGCTTCGACCGCGCCGAACGCCTTCTCCACCGGCGTGGACGGATCGTAGAGGCCGGCGGCGAGCAGCACGTTCTTCTTCTTGTCGAGCAGCCGGTTCTCGGTCTGGATCGATTTCAATCCGACCGCGGCGCCCGACACGAGGAGCGAGCACGCGACGCACAACACCAGTGCGACGGTGAACGTGCCGAGGACACTGTCACGCTGCATGGCGGGTCATCCTTCGCTTGATGTTCGCCTGCACGACGAAGTAGTCGATCAGCGGGGCCATCACGTTGCCGAACAGGATCGCGAGCATGATGCCCTCGGGGAACGCGGGGTTGATCACGCGGATCAGCACCGTGAGCATCCCGATCATGATCCCGTAGATCCACTTGCCGGTCTCGGTCATCGCCGCCGACACCGGATCGGTCGCCATGAACACCGCGCCGAACGCGAGGCCGCCGATCACGATGTGCCAGTGGGGGCCGAGCAGGAAGAGGGCGTTCGACTCGCTGCCGACGCCCCACAACAGCGTCGCGAGCGCCGCCGCGCCGACGAACACTGCGGTGATGATCTTCCACGAGCCGATGCCGGTCAGGATCAACAGCCCCGCGCCGAGCAGGCACGCGAGCGTGGACGTCTCGCCCATCGAACCCTGCATCGTGCCGAGGAACGCCTGGCTCCACGTGACGCCGATCTGGTCGAGTCCGCCCGAGACCGGTGCGTCGGCGAGGACGCCGAGCGGGGTCGCGCCGGTGAAGCCGTCGGTCGCGGTCCACACCTTCGGGCCCGAGATCTGGGCCGGATAGGCGAAGTAGAGGAACGCGCGCGCGGTGAGTGCCGGGTTCAGGAAGTTGCGACCCGTGCCACCGAAGATCTCCTTGCCGATCACCACGCCGAACGAGATGCCGACCGCGACCTGCCACAGCGGGATCGTCGGCGGCAGCGTCAACGGGAAGAGCATGCTCGTGACGAGGAAGCCCTCGTTGATCTCGTGCTTGCGCACGATCGAGAACAGCCCCTCCCAGGCGCCGCCGACCGCGACGGTGACGAAGTAGACCGGGAAGAAGTAGAGCGCGCCGAAGACGAGGTTGCCGATCAGGCTCGACGAGTCGTGGCCGATGCCGAGCAGCGCGAGGATGCCCGCGCGCCAGTCGTCGAATGCCTGGCCGTTGCCCGCTTCGATCGCGAGGTTCGCCTGGTAGCCCGTGTTCCACAGCGCCATCAGGATGCACGGCGTGAGTGCGATCACGACCGTCGTCATCATCCGCTTCAGGTCGAGTGAGTCGCGCACGTGGGTGTTCGACTTCGTCACGTCGCCGGGCGTGTAGAGGAACGTGTCGATTGCCTCGTACAGCGGATACCAGCGCTCGAAGCGCCCGCCTTGCGCGAAGTGCGGGTGGAGCTTGTCGAGGACGTTGCGAATCGGCTTCATCGGCTCGTCTTCGCTACCCTTCGAGTTCGATCTTGTTCAGGTTGTCGCGGAGGATCGGGCCGTAGTCGTACTTCCCGGGGCACACGTAGGTGCACAGCGCGATGTCGTCTTCGTCGAGCTCCAGCGCGCCGAGCGCTTGCGCCCGGTCGGTGTCGCCGACGATCAGCGCACGGAGCAGGAACGTCGGCAGGATGTCGAGCGGCATCACCTTCTCGTAGGAGCCGATCGGCACCATCGCGCGCCGGCTGCCGCCGGTGGAGGTCGTCCAGCGGATCGCGTCGTCGCTCGTCCCGGGCAGTGCCGACGCGAACACCGGCTTGACCGAGTGCTTGTCGAACCCCGGCATGTGCCAGCCGAGCAGTTCGCGCTCGTGGCCCTCGGGCAACGCCGAAATCTGGACGTGGTAGCGGCCGAGGAAGTCGACCGGTGCGGCGAGGGTGCGGCCGGAGAGGACCGAACCGGAGACCAGCCGCACGTCGCCGGCCTCGACCTCGTAGCGCAGCATCTCGGTCGTGCCCGCGCCGACGCGCGTGCGGAGGAGGCGCGGCTTCTTGACGCTCGGGCCGGCGAGCGCGACCGTGCGGCCGACGTCGATCGTGCCGGTCTCGGCGAGCGTGCCGAGCGCGATCACGTCCTGGTAGCCGATGTGCCAGACCGGCTTGTCCGCGCGCGCCGCGTCGAGCGTGTGAATGTGCGTGCCCGGCAGGCCGGCGGGGTGCGGGCCACCGAACGTCTCGACGCTGACGCGCGGTGCGTCCTGGCCGGGGATCTCCGCGCCGGCCGCGGTGCAGACGTAGATCGTGCCCTCGGTCAGGGCGCCGAGCAGCCGCAGGCCGTAGGCGAACTGTTGTTTGGCGCCGTCGATGACCGGCTGCACCGGCCCCGCGAGCGGGTTCGTGTCGATCGCGGTGACGAAGATCGAGTGGGGCACTTCGGTCGGCGCCGGCACCTTCGCGAACGGACGGCGGCGGATCGCGGTCCACAGTCCCGACGCGAGGAGCAGGTCGACGACGGACTCGCGCGTGACGTCGCGCACGCCCTTGGCGAACGGGGCGTCGAACGTCTGGGCGTCGTCGCCGTCGAGCTCGATCGCGACCGACTCGAATTTGCGCTTCGCGCCGCGCGAGACGCCGACGACGCGCCCGGCGCCGGGCGACGTATAGCGGACGCCGTCGTTCTTCTTGTCGGTGAAGAGAACGTCGCCGAGCTTCACGCGATCGCCCTCGGCGACCGCCATCGTCGGCTTCATGCCGGGGTAGTCATCGCCGACGAGGCCGACGGTCGTCGGGCGCGGGCCGTGGTCGACGACGGGCTCGGGCGCGCCGCCGATCGGGAGATCCAGGCCCTTGGTGATCTTGTGCATCTCGCTCGGGGTCGTCTCGTCGTAAGGGCCGCTCTCCCGGCCACTCGGTCTCCGGCTCCACGCGCGCCGACCCCGCCTGCGCCGACTCTGCCTGCAACGGCGGCCGGATCGGGCGGTGGAGAAGGCACTCGGAACCCACACTCGAGAGCGCATCGGGGTGGCGTTACGAAGCAACGGATCGACGGCCACGCCCGCGCGGGTATGGGTAGCACCTCGCCGGAGGGGGTTCAAAGGTTGCGATCGCTCGGTGTGGTGTCAGAATCGATCCGCTTCGACACCCTTCCAAGACCCCGTAGGATCGAGGAGTTCGGCCCCGATGTCTCGACGCCTCATCGCCACCGCCGCACTGGCGCTCGCGCTCCCCGTCGCGGCGCCTGCCCCCGCGCAGGACCCCGTCCCGTTCGTCGACATCGGCGTGAACGCGCAGGGCGCGCGGGTCTTCACCCGCTCGCGCGACGGTGCGCGCGTGGTCTGGATCCCGGCCGGCCCGTTTCAGCAGCGGGCCTACACCCGGCACGCCGACGACGACGTCCCGATGCGGACCGTCGTGCTCGACGGCTACGCGATCGACGAGTGCGAGGTGACGAACGCCCGGTTCGCGGCGTTCCTGAATGCGAGCGGCCGCGACGAGGCGGCCGCGGCGGCGTGGGTGCGTCCCGTCGCCCAGGGCGTGCGGTGCGAGGGCGGACGGTGGCGCCCGGAGACCGGTTGCGCGCGGCTTCCGGCACTCGGCGTGACCGGGCACGGTGCGCTGGCCTACGCCAAGTGGGTCGGCGGCGACCTTCCGACGATCGCCGAGTGGCAAAAGGCCGCCGGCGGGGTCGACGGCCGGCTCTACCCGTGGGGCGACGCGCCGGCGACGGCCACGCATGCGAACTTCGCGGCGGGCGGCCCCGGCGGACCGACGCCGGTCGGCGCCTACCCGTCCGGGGCGAGTCCGTTCGGCTGCCTCGACATGGCGGGCAACGTCGCCGAACGCGTTTGGACGGTCGCCCGTCGCGGTCGCCCGGCGGCGCCCGTGATGATCCGTGGCGCCGGGTGGGCGTCGCCGCACCCGCTCAACCTGCGGACCGCGTGCCTGTGCATGCAGCCGATGACCGTCGCGGATCGCACCGTCGGTTTTCGGTGTGTCGTCCGCAGCGGTCCGGGGCTGCCGCCGCGGGTCGGCGAGCGGTTGCGCGTCGCGAGCGATTGGGAAGGCGCGCATCGCGAAGCCAAGGAGCGCAACTGCCCGATCTTCCTGTCCCTGCATCTCGATACGTGTGGGCAGTGCGATCGCACCAAGGTCGGGCTCTTCCGTGATCCGGCATTCGTGCGATACGCGAACGAGCACGCGGTCGTCGTCGTCGGGCAGAACCCGGGCGACGCGGGGCTCGAGCCGCACGCGTCGCTCGAAGACGGCTCCTGTCCGTTGCTGCCCGGCATCACGTGCCTCGACCACGAGGCGATCTACGCCGAGGTGCTGCCGCTCGTCGGCCGCTTCCGGATGTCGCCCGGCCACTTCATCCTCGACCCACGCGTGGGCGACGACCGCCCGCCGAGCGAGCGGATCCTCGTGCCGGAGTCGCGATTCCCCAAGTGGGGCGGCGGCGCGGACGTCTTCATCGCGGCGCTGAAGGAGGCGCAGTCGAAGCTCGGCACCCCGGTCGGCTACCGCGCCTGGCAAGCGAAGCGCCGCAGCGACCCCGCCGATTCGCGATGAGCACGTCGCGCACTGGTCACCCCACGCGCACGGGCCGACCTGGCGACGCCATGAACCGTTCCCGGCGCACGGTGCGTGGCGTGCCGGGCCAGCAGTCACCATCGGCTGCGGAGCGTGTCTCGCGGTTTCTCCGCTGACGCCACCCCCGGTCGAGCGTCGGTCCCGCGCGACCCGTATCCCCGTCGAAACCACGTTCCCACCCGTGGAGCGCACGGGCCGCC
>JAUHXU010000004.1 GCA_030426805.1 bacterium | reverse complement strand
GTCACCATCGGCTGCGGAGCGTGTCTCGCGGTTTCTCCGCTGACGCCACCCCCGGTCGAGCGTCGGTCCCGCGCGACCCGTATCCCCGTCGAAACCACGTTCCCACCCGTGGAGCGCACGGGCCGCCTGAAGCGACGCCATGAAGCGTTCGCGGCGCACGGTGCGTGGCGTGCCGGGCCAGCAGTCACCATCGGCTGCGGAGCGTGTCTCGCGGTTTCTCCGCTGACGCCACCCCCGGTCGAGCGTCGGTCCCGCGCGACCCGTATCCCCGTCGAAACCACGTTCCCACCCGTGGAGCGCTCGGGCCGCCTGAAGCGACGCCAGGCCCCTTCAGGGGGCGGATCGCGAAGCGATCCCGGGGGTGACAGCAACACGCGGCAGTAGAGACGTCCGACATTACCCGCGCATCTGGACGCCATCAGTCAACCGCCCGGCAACCCCGCGCATCTCACCTCGCGACAGCGAAACCTCTTCTCCATGCAACGCTTTCCGTTTGTCGATCGTCCTACGTTCCCGTACCATCAGGAGTTGCGGTTGCCGGCGCTCGCCATGCACGGCGGCGTCGGTTGCCGGGGAGAGGACGACCGATGAACGAAAGCCGTATTGACGGGCGTCGCGCGTGCAGCGCGGTCGCAGCCGTCCTGACGATCTTGGGGATAGTTGCGAGCGACGCGGCGTCGCAGGGCAACACACCGTTTTACCGACTGACCGGCGCCTCGGCCGACGCGAAGTTCGGCGCGTATGTGGCGCGCGTTCCCGATGCGGACGGCGACGGCGCCGACGAAATCGTCGCCGGAAGCCACCGCTTCGACGGCGTCAACGGCAAGGACAGCGGGCGCGTACAGCTCTTCAGCGGTGCGACCGGCAAGCTGTTGTGGACCGTGGACGGCGAGCGCGCCGACGGACTTCTCGGCCACAACTGCTGGGGGATTCGCGACGTGACCGGCGACGGGCGTGGCGACGTGATCGTGTCGGCCTACCGGTTCGATTCGACCGGGCGGACCGACAACGGCAAGGTGTATCTGCTCAGCGGTGCCGACGGGTCGATCCAGTGGACCGCCGAGGGGCAGGCGTCGTCGGACGAGTTCGGCTACGCGCTCAGCGACGTGCCCGACCTGAACGGCGACGGCGTCGACGACGTGTTGGTCGGCGCGTGGAACAACGATGCGTCGGCGTATCTCGCGGGCCGTGTCTACGTCTACTCCGGCAAGGACGGCACGCTGATTCGGTCGCACGGCGGCGTCGCACAGTTCGCACGGCTCGGCGCCGCGGTGGCCGGGCTCGCCGACATCGACGGCGACAGCCGCGGCGACTACGTGATCGCCGCGCGCGACGGCGGCACGAACGCCGAGGGCGAGATCTTCGCGATCTCCGGCGCGACCGGCTCGACGCTGTGGACCCGCACCGGCCAGTTCGCGAACGATCAGTTCGGCTGGAACACGACGCGCTTGGACGACGTCGACGGCGACGGCTACGACGACCTGTTCGTCGGCGCGCCCGACTTCGATCTCGGTGCCGCGGTCGGAATCGGCCGCGGCTACGTCTACTCCGGACGCTTCGGCACGCAGCTCTACACGATCGACGGCCAGGTCGCCGGCGACCACTTCGGTCGTTTCGCGGCCGGCGTGCCGGACACCGATGGCGACGGCCGTGGCGACCTGTGCGTCGGCGCGTTCAACCACGCCGCATCCAACGGCAACCTCGGGGCTGCTTATCTCTACTCGGGGCGTACCGGGACGCTTCGCCGCCAGTATGCCGGCGAGTCGCGGTTCAGCTACTTCGGCTTCGCGATGTGCGGGCTGAACGACGTCAACGACGACGGGCGCGGCGACGTCTGCGTCGGGGCGTATCAGTGGATGGCCAACCCACCGGCCAACCCGCCGATCTTCCAGTCGCAGGGCCGCATCTACGTCTTCGTCGAGGAGACGCTGACGGGCTCGGCGTCGTCGCTGTCGGTGTCGCAGGGCGGCCAGGTGACGTTCCAGATCGACGCCGGTGCGCAGCACGCGGGCCGCACGTATCAACTGCTCTGCACGGTCAACGGCTACCTGCCCGGGCTCAACTTCGGGTCGATGCACTTGCCGCTGAACCCGAGCGACGTGTTGTTCCTGTCGTTCAAGATCGCCAACAGCTCGGTGTTGCAGAACAGCCTGCGCGTGCTCGACGCCAACGGCCGCGGCACCGCGAGCTTCAACGCGTGGCCCGGCATGCTCGCCGGGCAGGGCAACGCCGGCATCAACCTGCGGTTCGCCTACTTCATGGTCGTGCGCCTCGACCACACGTCGAACATGTGGCGCGTCGGCCTCACGCCGTAAGGCTCCCGATCTCGTCTCCGGGTCTTCTCGCGAAGGCCTGGATTGCGGGTTGTCCTCCGTAGCAGACAAATGTATGCTTCGGGCGGAAAGGAGCTCCCGTGGGACGGACCCCGGCCGGGCAGACGCGCGAGCGGATCCTCGACTACGTGACCGGACGGTTGCTCGCCGGGGAGCCACCGACGGTGCGCGAAGTGCGCGATGCGTTCGGCTTTCGCGCGGTGCAGACCGCGCGGGCGCACCTCGAGGCGCTCGTCGCCGAGGGGCGACTCGCGAAGAGCGCCGGGCGGGCGCGCGGATATCGGCTGCCTGCGCGTGATCGGTCGCACCCGACCGTGCTGGTGCCGGTGCTCGGGCGCATCGAGGCCGGTCGGCCGACGCTCGCGGTCGACGAGATCGAAGACTACGTGCCGGTTCAACACGCCGCGCGTGACGCGCTGTTCGCGCTGCGCGTGCGTGGCGAGAGCATGCGCGATGCCGCGATTCTGCCCGACGACGTCGTGATCGTACGGCGCCAGGCGACCGCGGCGAACGGCGACATCGTCGTCGCGGTCGTCGCCGGTGCCGGGGATGCGGAACCGGAGGCGACCGTGAAGCGGCTCCGTCGGGTCGGCCGGCGCGTCGAATTGCACGCGGCGAATCCGGCGTTCGCGCCGATCGTCGCGGGTCGTGATCGACGGGTGACGGTTCTCGGCAAGGTGATCGAGGTTCGCCGCTCGATCGGATGACGCGAAACAGGCGGGCGGGGAACGCAAACAGGGGGACCGTTGCGAATGATGAGCGGAGCACTGCGTGATCGGCTGCGCGAGGACGCGGCCGCGCGGGGCGTGCGCTGGGGATTGCGGCCGGTCGACACGCCGGTCGACACGCCGGTCGACGTGCCGGCGCAGTGGCGGTTGAACGCGCTGCTCGGCCGGCTGGTCGAGGTGACCGGCGGGCGGGCGAGTGCCGCGCTCGCGGTCGTGTTCGGGCTCGTGCGCGAGGCGCAGTCGCGCGGCGAGCCGGTCGCGTGGATCGCGAACACCGCGAGCGCGTTCTACCCGCCCGACGTCGCGGCTGCAGGCGTCGACCTCGCGGCGCTCGCCGTCGTGCGGATTCCCGGTGTCGATCGCGATGCCGACGTCGCACCGCGCGTCGCCGACCCGCTCGTGCGCTCGGGGGGATTCGGGCTCGTCGTGATGGATCTCGCCGACCCGTCGCGCGGGCGCTCGGAGCCGGTTCGCCTGCCGACCGCCGTGCAGTCGCGGCTGTCCGGGCTCGCGAAGCGGCATTGTGCGGCGATCGTTTGTGTGACCGCGCCGACCGGGCGATCGGCGTCGCTCGGGCCGTTGATCTCGCTGCGGGTCGAGGCGTCGCGCGACGTCGAGCGCTCACGCGATGCGGACGAGTGCACGAGCGACGAAGTGGCGTGCGAGATCCATGCGCGCAAGGACAAACGCCGCGGGGGAGGATGGCGTCAGCGGAGCGTGTATCGTGTCCCGCCTGGCCTGTGTTGACCTGCCGGCGTTCCCGCTGCAGTTGCTGCTCGGGCGGGAGCCGTCGTGGCGCGCGCATGCGGTCGTCGTCGTCGATCGAGATCGCCCGAGCGGCAAAGTGCTGTGGCGCAATGAGCGCGCGCGGGTTCACGGCATTCGCGCCGGCATGCGCTACGCCGCGGCGTTGTCGCTCGATCGCGACCTGCGCGCGGGGACCGTCGACGATGCGGAGATCCGTCGGGCGGTCGACGGAGCGGTCGTCGCGTTGCGTCGCCACACGCCGTTCGTCGAACCGTCGGCGGACGAGCCCGGTGTATTCTGGCTCGACGCGACCGGGCTCGATCGGCTCGTGCCGTCGTTCGAGGCGTGGGCGCGCGGCGTGCTCGAGGACGTCGTCGTCGGGCGTGGTTGGTGCGGGGCGATCGTCGTCGGGTTCTCGAAGTTCGGAACGTACGCGGTCGCCCGAGGCGGAAGTGGCGTCGGCGGAAGTGGCGTCGGCGGAAGTGGCGGCGAGCAGCGCGTCGATCCGATCGTGTTCGATGCGTTCGCGGCGGAGAGTGCGGCGGCGCGGGCGGTGCCGCTCGACCGCCTCGCGATCGCACCGAAGGTGTTCGACGTGCTCGACAAGCTCGCGGTGCGTACGGTCGGCGACTTTGCCGCACTGCCGCCGGAGGACATCGCGACGCGCTTCGGCACCGACGCCGCGGCGCTGCATCGGCTCGCGCGCGGGGCGTTGAGCCCGTTGCATCCGGCGGCGCCCGAGTCGCCGATGCGCCAGTCGCTCGACCTGGACTACGCCGAGCGCGACTCCGGTCGGCTGCTCGTCATTGTCGAGCGGTTACTCGCGGCGTTGGTCACTGCGTTCGCGACGCGCGGCGAGGCGATCACCGAACTCGCGATCGTCGCCGGCTTCGACGGCGGTGGACGTCGTGTCGAGCGGATCGCGCCGGCAGCGCCGACACTCGACATGCGTCAGCTCCTCGAGTTGATCCGACTGCGACTCGAGTCGGTCCAGCGCGCGGGTGGTCTCGTCGCGGGTGTCGTGGCGATCGCGATCGCCGGAGAGGGGGTGCGCGCGCCGGCCGAACAACTCGAACTGTTCGCGGAGCGCCCGCCGCGTGACCTCGCGGCCGCGAACCGTGCGCTCGCTCGCGTGCGCGCCACGCTCGGTGACGACGCGGTCGTACGGGGGCGGTTGCGCGAGGGGCACCTGCCGGAGGCGCGATTCGTCTGGGAGCGGCTCGAGCGGCTCGGTGCAGCCGAGCCGCCGCCGTGTGCGCCGACCGGTGCGCTCGTGCGCCGGATCTACCCGCGCCCGATCGCGCTGCCGGCGCGGCCGCGGCACGAACCCGACGGCTGGATGCTGCGCAACCTGACCGAGGGGCCGGTCGTCCGCGTCTCCGGACCGTACGTCGTCAGCGGCGGTTGGTGGCGTCGGCGGGTGCAGCGCGAGTATCACTTCGCCGAGACCGAAGCCGGCGACGTGCTGTGGGTCTACTTCGACCGATTCCGCCGTCGCTGGTTCGTCCACGGCCGGCTCGAGTGACTGCTACAGCACGATCACGGTCGGCGCGCTGATCTGGGCGATGCCGAGCGGCGCGTTCGGATCCACTCCACCTCGGTCGAGTGTGCCAACGTCGCTGCGGCCGACATGCAAACGGGGCCGCACTTGCGTGTGCGGCCCCGTTCGATCGGCTCGTGGTCGGCGGGTTCGCCTACGGCACGTTGCCGGGCTTGATGTCGGACGCCATCGTGTTCATCACCGCGGTCACCTGCGTGCCGCTCGAGTTCATCAGCACCGCGCCGTGGACGACGCACAGCCCGGCGAGCGCCGGGATGTTCGGGACGAACCACGTGGGCGCCGACGTCTGGCCGAGATCGTCGGTCAACCCGGCGTATCCACTGAACATCGGCGTCGTCGTGAACACCGACAGGTAGAACAGGGGGTCGAAGTCCAAGCGCAGCTTGCCGACGCCGAGGTCGAACAAGTTGTTCTGCGTGAACGACGCGACGACCTGGTAGCGGGTGAACTTCGGGCAGTGCATGATCCGCATGTTGGTCGCCATGCCGACGTGGTTGTGGTCGACGCCGACGAACGTGTTCTGGTTGTTGATCGACAGGCGCGTGCGCGGGACGATGCCCTCGGCGAGTTTCGTGCCGCAGAGCACGCTCCACGGGCTCGTGCTCGTGACGTCGTAGATCCGCGAACCGATGATCGTCGGCTGGCTTTCGACGCGCACCGGAACGCTGCCGGTGCCGCCTTGCCAGCGGATCTCGATGTAGACGTTCGACTGGCCGTCGGTCACATACGGGTTCTGCAGGCCGAGCGACGTCCACTGATCCTTGACCGCGTTCCACGTGAACGGGCCGTCGTATACGATCGTCGGGCACGGAACGTTGAGCGCGAAGCACTGGTCGAGCGTCAGCAGGAAGCCGCGCCCCATCCGGATCTGCAGCCTCGTCGCGGAGAAGGTGCCGGACGCGGCCGGCACGAACGCGAGGTCGACGATCTTCTTCACGACCGAGTCCGGTCCGACCTCGCCGCGAATCAGGTTGAACGCGACCTTGCCGTTGGCGGCGTTGAACAGGACCGTGTCGGCCGCACCGGACGTCGTCGTCGCGTCGGGGACGTAGACCGTGGACACGGCTTGGGCGGGCGCGAATGTCGTCGCGGCTGCGAGCGCCGCGGCGGCGGCGATTCCTCGAATCTTCATGATGCTCCCTCTCGACCTCATGGGTTCCGACGGTGGCGATGGGCGGCCGGCTGGCGTTCGAACCGTGGGCCCGAACGGGGCATGCAGTTGTCCCGGCTGCAGGCCATCACCTCAATCTGACATCTCAGTGTAGCAGATCGGTCCGTGGTGTAGAACGCGTGGTGCGGCAGCGTGTTGCGATGCACCTTGCCGTCGTGTTCGGGATTTGTTAGGATTCGGGGGATGCCCCGATGACCTATGCCGCGCTGTGGACCAAGAGCTGCTTCTCGTTCCTCGAGGGCGCCTCGCACCCCGAAGAACTCGTCGAAACCGCCGATGCGCTCGGGCTTTCGGCACTCGCGCTGACCGACCGGGACGGCGTCTACGGTGTGGTCGAAGCGCATGTGAAGGCGCGCGAACTCGGCTTCCCGCTGATCCTCGGTGCCGAGATCACCGTGCACGAGTCGGCGACGGGCGGAGGCACGGCCGGAAACAGGGCCGGAAACAGGGCCGGAAACAGGGCCGGAAACAAGGCCGGGGGCGGCTCCTCGATCGTGCTGCTCGCGAGCGATCGCGACGGGTGGGCGAACTTGTGCCGCTTGATCACGGCGGGGCGGTTGCGGTCGCCGAAGGGGCAGAGCGCGGTGACGTGGCGCGAGGTGTGCGAGCACGCCGAAGGGGTGATCGCGCTGTGGGGCGGCGCGCGCAGCGAACTCGTCCGCGAGGTCGAGCCGTTGTTCGTCGCGCACGACCTGAAGGCCGCGTTCGGCGACCGGCTCTACGCGTTGTGTGCCCGTCACCGTCGCGACGACGAGCCGGCACGCGAGGCGCGGCTCCGGCGTCGCGCGGCACGCTACGAGCTACCGATCGTCGCCGGCGTCGAGACGCTCTACCACCGGCGCGCGCGTCGCGACCTGCAGGACGTGCTCGCATGCTTGCGACACGGCGTGACGCTCGCGACCGCCGGCTGTGCGACGAAGCCGAACGCCGAGCATGCACTGCTCGCGCCGCATGCGTTTTCGCGCCTGTTTCACGACGACGCGGCCGCGGTCGCGTGCAGCGCCGCGGTCGCCGAGCGTTGCACGTTCACGCTGTCGTCGATCCGCTATCGCTATCCGCTCGAACGGCTGCCCGACGGCAAGTCGTCGTCGGCATGGTTGCGCGAGTTGACGTTCGCCGGCGCGGGGCGGCGCTTCGGCGACGACGTGCCCGAGGCGATGCGCGCGCAGCTCGACAAGGAACTCGGGCTGATCGAGGAGCTCGATTACGGCGGCTACTTTCTGACGATGCACGAGATCGTGCGCTTCTGCGACGAGCGGGGGATCCTGTGCCAGGGGCGCGGGTCGGCGGCGAACTCGGCGGTCTGTTTCTGCCTCGGGATCACCGCGGTCGATCCGATCGAGATGGGGCTGCTGTTCGAGCGCTTCCTGTCGCGCGAGCGCGCCGAGCCGCCCGACATCGACCTCGACATCGAGCACGAGCGCCGCGAGGAGGTGATCCAACACGTCTACGCGAAGTACGGCCGCACGCACGCGGCGATGGCGGCGAACATCGTGCGCTACCGGTCGCGCTCGGCGGTGCGCGACGTCGGCAAGGTGCTCGGTGTCGCCGAGACGACGCTCGATCGCGTGTCGAAGTTGCTCGGGCACTACGGCGCGATCGATGCCGCTGCGTTCAGCGACGCAGGACTCGATCCGAACCACCCGACGCACGGGCACCTGCTGCGGCTCGCGAACGAGGTGCTCGACTTCCCGCGCCACCTGTCGATCCACCCCGGTGGCTTCCTGCTCGGCCACGAACCGGTGCACGACCTCGTGCCGATCGAGAACGCGACGATGGCGGATCGCACCGTGATCCAGTGGGACAAGGACAGCCTCGAGGCACTCGACCTGTTCAAGGTCGACCTGCTCGGGCTCGGCGCGTTGCACCAACTGCACCTCGGGTTCGACCTGCTGCGCGAGCACTACGCCGAGGAGTGGTCGATGGCCGCGATCCCCGGCGACGACCCGGCGACCTACGACATGATCTGTCGCGCCGATACGGTCGGCGTCTTCCAGATCGAGAGCCGCGCGCAGATGGCGATGCTGCCGCGCCTGAAACCGCGCACCTACTACGACCTCGTCGTCGAGGTGAGCATCGTGCGACCGGGGCCGATCACCGGCGGGATGGTGCACCCGTATCTCCGGCGCCGCTCGGGCGAGGAACCGGTCGAGTATCCGCACGCGTGCCTCGAGCCGGTGCTGAAGAAGACGCTCGGCGTGCCGCTGTTCCAGGAGCAGGTGATCCGGCTCGCGATGGTCGCCGCCGATTACACGCCCGGCGAGGCCGATCAACTCCGCCGCGACATGGCCGCGTGGCGGCGCACCGGGCGGATCGAGCGCCACCGCGAGCGACTCGTGCGCCGGATGATGGCGAAGGGCATCGCCCGCGAGTTCGCCGAGCGCGTCTTCGAGCAGATCCGCGGCTTCGGCGAGTACGGCTTCCCCGAGAGCCACGCGGCGAGCTTCGCGAAGATCGCGTACGCGACCGCGTGGATGCGATGCCATTACCCGCCGGTCTTTCTGTGCAGCCTGCTCAACGCGCTGCCGATGGGCTTTTACTCCGCCGCGACGCTGATCGACGACGCGAAGCGCCACGGCGTCGATGTGCGGCCGGTCGACGTGACCACGAGCGAGTGGACGTGTACGCTCGAGCCGCTCGACGAGCCGAAGGCGTTTGCGGTGCGGGTGGGGCTCCAGTTCATCAAGGGGCTCCGGCGCGCGGTCGCCGAGACGATCCTCGCGAAGCGCGCCGAGTGGCCTTTCGCGTCGATCGTCGACTTCGTCGACCGCGTCGGGGTCGACGAAGCGACGCGCGTGCGGCTCGTCGAGGCCGGCGCGCTCGAAGCGCTGACCTACGATCGGCGCAAGGCGCTGTGGGCGGTGCGTGGCGTCGGCGAGAAGCCGGCGCTCGACTACGGCGACGACGAGCGGGCGTCACCGACGTTCGAGCGACTCGACGCGTTCGAGACCGTCGCGTGGGACTACCGGGCGACCGCCCACAGCGCGCGCGCCCACCCGCTCGCGCCGCTGCGCGACGGATTGCGCGAGTTGATGCTGCCCGACGCGGCGGAGCTGAATGCGCTCGCGAACGGGCGGCGCGCGCATTACGTCGGGATCGTGATCTGTCGGCAGCGCCCCGGCACCGCGAAGGGCGTCGTGTTCATGACGCTCGAGGACGAGGCGGGGCTCGTGAACCTCGTCGTCTGGGCGGACGTGTTCGAGCGAAACGCGCGGCTGATCAAGACGACCGATCTGCTCGGCGTGTCCGGCACGATCCAGTCGGAGCACGGCGTCGTCCACCTCGTCGCGAAGCGCTTTTGGACGCCGAAACTCCCCGGCCCGGTCGCGACGAAGAGCCGCGACTTCCATTGAGCGACGTTCAGAACTGCTCGGCGGAGGCGAACGGCACGATGAGCCGGTGGTAGCCGTCCGATCGGGGGGTCCCGATCGACAGGCGGATCGCGTCCGGGGTGATGTCGCACGCGATCCGGTCGCCGAACGGATCGACGAGGGGCGGGGCGTCGAGGCCACGCAGCACGTCGACGGCGATGCGCAGCATCCGCAGCCGCGCGATGGTTCGCCGCCGCGTCCACTCCATGTGGACGATGCCGGCCATGCAGCGCGTGAGCCAATTCTCCGATTGCTCGTAGGAGCGGCCGAGCGCGTCGATCGTCGGACCGGCGTCGACCCACGGGCAGGACGCCAGTACCGCGAACGTGGCGTCCGTGTCGGCGAGCCGGTCGACGTGGTCGGCGGCCATCCACTCGGCCGAGAACCCGAAGCGCCACGTGTCCTGGAGCGTCGCGCGGTATTCACCGGTCCCGGCCAGCCGGGCGAACGCGATCGCCTCGCCGTCGAGCCGTACCGGCCGTTCCGTCGTCCATCGGTCGACGCGCTCGAGCGCCTCCGCGAGCCGCGCGAGTGACGCGTCGTCACACCGCGCGAGCCGTCGGGCCAGTCCGATGCCGAGGTTGCCGAGCAGGGCGCGCCCGATCATCGCGTCGATCACGAACGGACTCGCCGCCAAGTCCGCACCGTACTGCAGCACGGCGATCGCGTGCGGTATCACGTCGTCGGTGGCGAGGGCGACGTTCGCGAGGGTTCGCGCGGTGCGCAGTGACGTCGCGTCGACGCACTCTGCCTGGAACGCGACGCGGCTCGACCGCGCGCCACGGGCGAGCGCGGCGAGGGCGTCGCGGCAGTCGGCGATGAGCGCGACCCGGGTCGCATCGGGCGCGTCCTTCCAACGCCATGCGTGCCATCGCTCGTGCGCATCGGGGGGCAGGGCGGCGAGTGCGGCGTCGTAGTGCGGCCACGCGTCACCGTCGATCGCCGGGCCGAGGAGCGGGGTGCGGGCGAGTGGTTCCTCGAGGCGTGCCTCGAGCGCGTCGACGCGGTCGAGCGCGGCGTGCCAGCGGCGTTCGCCCTCGAGGTGGGCGCCGAACCCGGCCGCCGCGAGCGCCGCGATCAGGACCGCGAAGGCGCCGATCGCGATGGACACGCCACGCATCGGCTCACCGGTTGCCGCGCGGGACGACGAGCGTCAGCCCCTCGTCACCGCGGCCGCTCGCGAGGTGGATCGCGTCGTCGGCGACGCGACAGCGGAGCGCCGTGCCGAGCGGGTCGACGAGCGGTGTCACGACGCCGTCGCGCAGGTGGGTGATCGCGATGCGGAGCATCCGGACGTGCGCGACGATCGATCGACGGGTCCGCTCCGTCACGGTGATCTCGGAGATCGGCGTCGAACGCCCCGTGCGCGTCAGCGGATTCGGCGACGCCCGGCGCTTCGTCTCGAGGCGCGCGAGCGCCGGGGCGGCGCGGTCCCACGGCTGTGTCGCGATCGCGTCGAGTTCGTCGGCGACCGTCGCACACCGTTCGAGGTGATCGGCGGCCATCCAACGCGACGAGCCGCCGAAGCGCCACGCCTGCGGGCTCGGCGTTCCGTCGACGAGGTCCCATTGCGTCTGGGCGAATGCGACCAGTTCCCCGCGAAGCGGCGTACGGCTCGTGTTCAACCGCTCGTCGACGCGTTCGAGCGCGACCGCGAGGCGCGTGAGGCCGACGACGTCGCGGGTCGCGGCACGCGATGCGATCCCGTCGGCGACGACCGCGACGGCCAGCGAACCAGTGGCTTGATCGGCCGCGAACGGGCCGCGCGAGACGTCGACCGCGAACTGCAGCGCGTCGAGCAACCGCGACACGGCCGCCTCGCCGTCGCCGCGTTCGTCGCAACGCGACGCGTCGAGCAGCGCGATCCCGATGAGCGTCCGCACGCGGATCGGGTCGAGCGCATTCGATCCGAGTCGCGCCAGCGACGGTGGAATCCCGACGCGTGCCGACAGCGCGCCGCGGCCGAGCGACACGAGTGCCGCGTCGCTGGCGGTGATCAGCGCGTCGCGGGCCGCGCGATCCGACCGCTCGTGCAGCGCGACCCACCGCTCGTGCGCGTCGGCGGGGATCGAGGCGACCGCTGCCACGTAGTGCGGCCATGCGTCGTCGTCGCGCCCTTCGCCGCGCAGCGTCGGGCGCGATTCGGGCACCGACAGGGCCGCCTCGACGACCGCGATCCGGGAGAGCGAATGGGCCCACCGGCTCGCACCGTCGAGGCGGGCGCCGAAGCCGATCATGGCCGCGATGGCGATCGACGTCAGGATGCCGACCGAGAGGATCTTCAAGAAGCGCATGGCGGAGGCATCGGCAGGTCCGACCGGGACCCGTAGCGATTCTCGATCCGGGAGCCCGCCGCTTTTTCGCGGTGCGCCCGGAAGTCGCTCAGTCGCCGTCGTGGACCGGCGTCGGCCAATAGGCGAGGACGTCCAGCGTCGAGACGATTCCTGCCGGCTCGCCGGCTTCGAGAACCACGACACGGTGGACCCGGTTGTCCGCCAATGCGGCCGCAACCGCGTAGAGGGGATCGTCCACGCCGACCGTCACGACGTCGGTGCTCATCAAGTCCTCGACGGTGCCGAGCGCCTCGACGTCCTCCTGCATCGCGGAGTCGGCCGTCGCACCGGCGTCGAGCGACAGGAACGACAGGAATCGGGCCCCGAGTTCGGGCGCCGTCCGCCCCTCCAGGCAGCGCTCGAGCAGATCCGTCTTCGAGACGACCCCGACCAACCGGGAGCGGTGGTCGACGACCGGTGCACCGGAGATCCCGTCCTCGACGAGCAGGCGCACCGCGTCGGGCACCGTCATTTCGGGGCGAAGTACCGACAGGCGATCGCTCATCACGTCTCGTGCGGTCGTCATCGTTCAACTCCTTTCGCGTGTGTCGCGCGCGCGACGCACGGGGTGCAAACGACGTGCCGTGCGTGAAACGCCGAATCCTCGCGGTCGGGGGGCGCGTAGGCGTTCAGGAAACACCCGACGTGCGTTCGCGAAACGCCGCCCCCGTTGCCTTGTGATCGCGCGTCGACACGACTATCCTGACGCGGGGCCGATCGATGACCGCGCGACGGGCGCGAAGGACATGCTCTCCACGTCGAAACTCATCGCACTCGTCGCAGCCCTGGCGCTCCTCGCCGTCGGCGTGTGGTTCTATGTGCGACCCGCGCCCGGCGACGCGCGCGACGAACGTCGCGGGGACGCCGGCGGCGGCACCGCGGCGTCGGCACCGTCGACGGACCCCGAGGCGCCGCCGCGCCGGCCGATCAAGCGCGTCATCCTTCTCACGATCGACACGCTCCGGGCCGACGTGCTGCCGATCTACGGCAACACGCGGGTCGCGACGCCCAACCTGTCGGCGATCGCCGATCAGTCGGTCGTGTTCGACAACGCGTACGCATCGTCGCCGTGGACGCGCCCGACCGCCGTGTCGATGATGTCGGGCCTGCCGTCCGGTATCCACGGTGCGGCGGTCAAAGAGATCGAGGTCGAGGCGGTCCTGCCGGACTCGCTTCCGATGCTCGCCGAGTACATGAAGCGAGCCGGCTATCACACCGGTGCGATCGGCTACAACCCGTTCCTCTCGCGGTCCCCGAACCTCGAGCGCGGCTTCGACCGCTTCGACATGTTCCCGCGATTCGGGCCGAACGGCGCGAAGCACGGGCGCGAAGACGATCCGGTCCTCACCCTCGAGAACACGACCGAAGTCCTGACGACACTCGCGCTGAACTACATCGATCGCCACGCCGGTGACGACTTCTTCCTCTGGCTCCACTACTACGACCCGCACAACCCGTACGTGCCGCCGCGTTCGGCGTTCGAGAGCCTGTCGCGCCAGCCGTTGCCCGACGACGACGAGAAGTACTTCGAGAAGATCCGCGCGCTGAACCGCGACATGGAGCTGTTCCTCCGACTCGAGCGGATGCGTCTCGACGCGACGATCACCGCGAGCGGGCTGCAGAAGCTGAAGGAAGTCGTCGTCGGGATTCGGAAGTGGGTCCCGTGGTTGCGCGACTTCTACCTCGCCGAGGTCCAGCACGTCGATCACGCGATCGGTCGCGTCGTCGAGAAGCTGAAGGCGCTCGACCTCTACGACGACACGCTGATCGTCGTGACGAGCGATCACGGTGAGGAGTGGGGCGACCACGGCAAGCTCGAGCACGGTCACTCGCTGTATCAGGAACTCGTCCACGTCCCGTTCTTCGTGAAGCGGCCGCAGAGCACGTCCGGCGCGCGTCTGACCGAATCGGTGTCGATCGTGAGCGTGATGCCGACGCTGCTCGAGTTGTGCGGCATCACGAGCCTGAATCCGGCGATCTACAGCCCGTCGCTCGCGGAGGCGATTCTCCGCGGCAAGGAGCCGGATGCGTCGACCTACTTCGTGTTCGACAGCGTGATGTACGGCGAGCCACGGGTGTCGGTCTTGTCGGGGACGATGAAGTACATCCGGCGCAACGGCACGATGATCGAGGAACTCTACGACCTCGCTGCCGACCCGAAGGAGCGCAACAACCTCGCGAGCGACGCCGGTCAGGCGGAGGCGCTCACGAATGCGCGGAGCTACCTCGAAGAACACGAGGCGTGGTGTGAGCGCTTCAAGAAGAAGCTCTGGGACGGCGAGGTGAAGCTGACGCGTCCCGACGAGGAAGCGAAGAAGCTGCTCCGGAGTCACGGCTACTTGAAGTAGCCGGTTGCGCGGTCAACGCTCCAGCGTCGTGGGGACTCCGTTCGGGAAGCGCTCCGCGATCGCCGCCTCGATGCGCTCGATTCGGTTCTCGGGGTTCGGGTGCGTGCTGAAGAACTCCGGTGGCGCTTCGCCGCCGCCCGCATCGGCGAGCACTTCCATCACGCGGATCATCCCGCGCGGGTCGTAGCCGGCGTCGGCCATGAACAGGACGCCGAGCGCGTCGGATTCGAGTTCGTCGTCACGACCGTATTTCATGTTGACGATCTGGCCGATCATCTGGGCCATCTGCGCGGTGCCGGCGTCGCCGGACGCCGCGACCACGGCGCCGATCAGCCCCTGCGTGAGTTGGCTCTTCGCGATGCGTTGTGCCGAGTGGCGCGCGACGACGTGACCGATTTCGTGGCCCAGCACCCCGGCGACCTGACCGTCGGTCGTCAGGCGGCTGAACAGCGCGTGCGTGATGAAGACCTGCCCGCCCGGCAGCGCGAACGCGTTGACCGTGCGCGGGTCGGCGAGCAGGTGGAACTCGAAGCGCCACGGGGTGTCGGCGGCTTCGCTCTGCGCGACGAGGCGCCGGCCGATCGCTTCGACGCGCGCGCGCAACCGCGGGTCGGGATGCTCGCCGCCGTGCTGGCGCATCATCTGCGCGCGGGATTGCAGGCCGAGCTGGATCTCCTGCGCTGCGGTGAGCGTCAGGTGCTGGCGCTCGCCGGTGACCGGGTTGACCTCCGCGGATCGGAGGAACGTGAACAGCGCTCCGCCGGCGATCACGAGCGCGACGATCACGCGCATCTTAATCTGGCGTCGAGGCGCGGGGCCCATGCGCCGGCGCCGACGGCCGGTCGGGAACGGGAAGGTCATCGCGCCACCGCCGTCTCGTCGTCGACCTCGAGGCCTTCGTAGATCCCGCCCGCGAGCATCCCGTAGACGATGTGCGTCACGAGAAACGGCGTGCTCGCGAGGGCGAACAGTTGCGGGAACCAGCGAGTGAGGCCGTAGATCGTCAGTGCGTAGATCGCCGCGCCGAGGACCGCGCCGCCGAGGATCCCGGTGATCATGCCCCCGCGGTGAATGCAGTAGGCGATCGCGATGCCTCCTCCGGTGGACAGGACGAGGTGCGCGCCGATCGCCGCGACGAGGATGCTCATGTTCGAGGCGTCCGGCGTCAGCGCGCCGTCGCCGAGCACCAGAGACGCGATCAGCCGCAGCACGAGCCACGGATCGCCGCCGATGAACAGCGGAACGACGCCAGCAGCGGCAGCGAGGAAGACGACGCCGGCGATCACGCCTGCCCACACCGCGGCACTCCAGTCGAGTGTCTGGCGCATTCGGACAGTGGCTTCGGTGCGGCGCGGCATGGTGCAATCCCCAATGTCGCGCGATGCTACCGCCGGGCGGAACCGGTTTCAAGCGTTGCCGACGCGACTGCACCTTCGTAGGATTTCGCCCCATGACCGACTCATCGAAATGCCGGTTGCCGATCGGGCCCGTCGTCGCGTGCATCCTCGTGTCGGGGGCCGCGAGTCTCGCGCTCGAGACGGTCTGGTCGCGCCACCTGAAACTCGTCTTCGGCTCGACGACGCTCGGCATCACGACGATCCTCGTCGCCTACATGCTCGGGCTCGGACTCGGCGGCGCGCTCGGTGGACGTCTCGCGAGTCGGCTGCGCAACGGCGTGCGCGCGTACGGGTGGATGGAGGTCGCGATCGGCCTCTACGCGCTCGCGGTGCCGTGGATCCTCGACGTCTACCCGGCGGTCAACCGGGCGCTCGTCGGCGCGCTGGACTTCTGGCCGCTCGCGTTCGCGCGCTTCGGCCTCGCGCTGGCGATCTTCCTCGTGCCCACCGTCCTGATGGGGGCGACGTTGCCGGTGCTGGTGCGCGCGTTGCTCAGGGAAGACGACGCGGTCGCGCGTCGGGTCGGGCTCCTCTACGGCGTCAACACGCTCGGCGCGATGGCCGGTGTCCTCGGGGCCACGTTCGTGATGTTCCCGCTGTTGGGGCTCGCGTGGACCAATACGGTCGCCGCGCTGCTCGACGTGGCGGTGGGCGTCGTCGCGATCGCGATCGTCGCGCCGCGCGTCTCGGCCGCGACGCCGCCGAGCGACGCCGCCGACAGCGCGTCGACCGGCTCCGGTCGCGCGCCGTGGACCGTGCCGCTCGTCGTCTACGGCATCGTCGGGTTCACCGCACTCGCGTACGAGATCGCGTGGACGCGCGCGTTGACCCTCGTCCTCGGCTCGTCGGTCTACGCGTTTTCGACGATGCTCGCGGCGTTTCTCGGCGGGATCGCGATCGGAAGCCTCCTCGTTCACCGATGGCTCGACCGACTGCGCCGTCCGAGCGGCGCCTACGGCCTCGGGCTCGCGGCGCTCGGTGCGGCGTCGCTCGGCGTCGCGTACGCGTTCCGCTGGCTGCCGATGTGGTTTCGCGAGACGTTCGTCGACCTCGGTGTGAGCGGCGCGACCCAGGTGTGGCTCGGATTCGCGACCGCGTTCGTCGTGATGCTCGCACCGACGATCGTGCTCGGCGCGCTGTTTCCGCTGTGCGTTCGGGTCGTCGCGGCGGACGGGCGGTCGAAGGCGCGCGCGACGGGGCAGGTCTACGCGTGGAACACGGTCGGCTCGGCGGCCGGGGCGTTCCTCGCCGGCTTCGTGCTGATCCCGCACCTCGGACTACGGATGACGATGGCGACGGCGGTCGCGCTCGACTTCGTCGCGGCGGCGGTCGTGCTCGCGATCGGCGTCCGCGCCTCGGTGGCGGGACGTGTCGCCGCGGGACTCCTCGTGGTCGCGGCGGTCGCGGTGATCGTGCGGCCCCCGGCGTGGGATCGCGACGCGTTCGCCGGCGGCGCCTACTACCGTGCGACGATCGCCCACGACTACGGCTTGCCACCGCTGCCGATGCGCGACGACCTCGACGAGGCGATGCTCTACTACCGCGAGGGGATCAACGCGACCGTCTCGGTGCACCGGCATGCGGGCGGGATCGACTTCGGCGGGATCACGATGCGCATCAACGGCAAGGCCGATGCGTCGCTGAGCGATCTCTCCACCCAGGTATTGAGCGGTCACCTGCCGTTTCTGTTCGGGCCGCCCGCCAAGACCGGGCTCGTGATCGGCTACGCGTCGGGAATCACGACCGGTGCGGCGGTGCAATACGGCCTCGAACGCGTCGACGTGTGCGAGATCGAAGAGGCCGTGATCGAAGCGTCGCAATACTTCGACGACTACAACCATCGGCCGCTCGACCGCGACGACGTCCGGTTGATCGTCGAGGACGGCCGCAACTGGCTCAGTTACGCGCGCGAACCGTACGACGTGATCATCTCGGAGCCGTCGAACCCGTGGATCAGCGGCTGCTCGAACCTGTTCACCGCGGAGTTCTTTCAGCTCGCGAAGCGCGCGCTGACACCGAACGGGCGGCTCCTCCAGTGGATCCAGCTCTACGACATGCACCCCGACGGCCTGCGGTCGATCGTCCGGTCGCTCCGGATGTCGTTCGCGCACGTCTACGGCTTCATGTACTCGGCCGCGAACAACGACCTGATGTTGATCGCGACCGACGTGCCGCTCACCCGCGAGATGCTGCCGCAGTGGGACGCGCTCCCCGCCGGCGCACGCGACGATCTCGCGCGGCTACAGCTCTTCTCCAGCGCCGACCTGTGGAGCCTGCTGACGCTCGTCACCGCGGACTTCGACCGCATCGCCGGCGACGCGGTTCCGAACACCGATGACAACCTGTTGGTCGAACTCCGCGCACCCTACTGGCTCAACGGGAGCGACGAACGGGCCGAGGCGGTCGCGTCGTTGCTGCTCGACGGGGCGACGGGGATCGTCCCGATCCTCGAGGCGGCGCCGGGCACCGGCTTCGACGAGACCGTCGGCGAGCTCGCGTGTGCCTACTGGATCGGGCGCAAGAACACGCCGCTCGCGCAGGGGATCGTGCGGCTCCTCGAGGCGCGCGGCGACACCGCGAGCGTCGCGCTGTTCGGCGCGGTGCACGACTACATGCGGTCGGACTACACGGTCGCGGCCGACGTGTTCTCCCGGCTCGAGGTGGCGGTGCAGGCGCAGCCGAACGTGTTCTTCACGCGCTACAACCGGGGGCAGATTCGCGCGGAGGTCGGGCGCTTCCAGCAGGGCCTCGACGACCTCGTCCACGCGGTGTCGCTCCGTCCGTACCACCTGCTGGCGCTTCGGTATCGGGCCCAGACGCTCGTCGGCGTGCGTCAGGTGACGGAGGCCCAGCGGGTCTTCGATCGGTTGCTCGCGACGCCGCTCGTCGAGACGCAGCACGATCTGTGGATGTTGTCGGCGCACCTCGACATGGGGTGCGGGCACCCCGATCGCGCGGTCGAGAAGCTCGAGACGTATGCGCGGCTCTACCCGTGGAAGGGGGCGACGTGGCGTCAACTCGCGCAGTGGCATACCGCGCGCAAGCGCACCGCCGACGCCGCTGACGCGACGCGGCTCGCCGCACTCGCCGACCGCAACCAGGTGCGCGATTGGATCCGCACCGCGTTCGCTTACGACCGGGTGGGCGACCGCGACCGCGCGATCGCGGCGCTTCGCGAGGCGCTGAAGATCGACGCCGAGCACGCGCGCGCCCGCGCGGAGTTGCAGCGCCTCGGGGTGGATCCGGACGAGAAGCCGGCGCCGCCGAAGAAGAACCGCGACGGATAGCCGCGGGGATGCGCGCGGTCTAGTTGAGGGAGGGGTCGGTGGGGAAGAGGTCGGCGGGGACGTCGGGGTAGAGCAGCTCGGGTGCGAGCCGTTCGGCGAGGCGGCCCCAGGTCGTGCCGTCGGCGTCGAAGACGAGGTCGGCCCGGGCGTCGATGACGAGCCACGAACCGGTCCCGAGTTCCTCTTCGATCTGGCCGCTGCTCCACCCGGCGTACCCGACGAACGGCTTGATCGCCTCGTCGCCTGCGACCAGCGGTCGGACGTTCGCGCGATCCGCCGTGAAGTAGATCCCGGGCAGGATCTCGTGGTCGGCGTGCCCCTCGCCGCGGTGCAGCAGCATCAGCGGGCCTTCGCACGGACCGCCGTCGTGCAGCAACGGCGACTGGCGGCACGGCGTGTCGGCGATGCGGTCCCAGACGTCCGCGAGCGACGTGCGGGTGGGGCGATTCACGACCAGCCCGAGAGCACCGTCGTCGTCGTGGCGCACCATCAGCGTGACCGTGCGCACGAAGTTCGGATCCTCGAGTGCCGGGGACGCGACGAGCAGCTTGCCTTGCAACGACTCCATGGCCGAAGGGTAGCCGCGTTCGCCGCGAGCGTCGAGCGTCGTTGCGCGCCATTGCGCGTCCGCCGGGCGGTGGCTATGCTCGCCGGACGTTCCCGAAGGGGGGTGCGCCCGATGGACGAATCCCGTTCCCGACGCGAGTTCCTGCGCTCGCTGGCCGGCGTGAGCGTCGGCGCCGGACTGGTGGCCGAGCTGGGCGGCTGCGCAGGCAAGTCGCGCGCCGCTGGGCCGCCACGTGCGGCCAGCGACTACGCGGGGGCGCTGTGTGCCCCGAAGATCGATGCGGTCCGCCTCGCATTCTTCGGCGTCGGTGACCGCGGCAGCGGCCACGTCGAGCGCGCGCTGACGATCGACGGCGTCGAGGTCCGCGCGATCGCCGACCCGCACGAGGCCGTCGCCCTCCGCGCCCGTGACGCGTGCACGAAGGCCGGGCGTCCCGCGCCCGACCTCTACACGCGCGGCGACCACGACTACCGCCGGATCCTCGAACGCGACGACATCGACGCGGTGCTGATCTCGACGCCGTGGCGCTGGCACGTGCCCCAGGCGGCGCAGACGATGGAGGCGGGCAAGCACGCTTTCGTCGAAGTGCCGCTCGCGACGACCGTCGAGGGGTGCTGGGAACTGGTCGAGGCCAGCGAGCGAACGCGACGCCACTGCATGATGATGGAGAACGTCTGCTACGGGCGCGACGAGCTGATGTTCCTGAACGCGGTTCGCGTCGGCGCGATCGGCGATCTGCTGCACGCGGAGGCCGCCTACATCCACGACCTGCGCTGGCAGATGAAGCACGTCGAGCACGGGACCGGCTCGTGGCGGACGGACGAGCACGCGCGGCGAAACGGCAACCTCTACCCGACGCACGGTCTCGGTCCGGTCGCGCAATACATGAGCATCGACCGTGGGGACGATCGGTTCGACACGCTCGTGTCGATGGGCACGCCGGCGCTCGGGCGACAGCGCTACGCGGCCCGGTCCTTTCCGTCCGACCACGTGCGCAACCGGGCACGCTACGTGTGCGGCGACCTGAACACGAGCCTGATCCGGACCGCGCGGGGGCGCACGATCCTCGTGCAATACGACACGACGTCGCCGCGGCCGTACACGCGGCACAACCTGATCCAGGGGACGAACGGTTGCCTCGCCGGCTTCCCGACCCGCCTGGCGATCGAGGGCCAAACCGATGTCCACCGGTGGGTCGAGGGGGCGGCGCTCGCCGAGTGGCGTACGCGCTTCGAGCACCCGCTCTGGACCCGGATGGGCGCGGTCGCACGGCAACGTGGCGGCCATGGCGGCATGGACTTCATCATGCTGTCGCGGATGGTCGAGTGCCTCCGGGCCGGCGAGCCACTCGATCAGAACGTCTACGAGGGCGCGAGCTGGTCGGTCGTGTCGCCGCTGTCGGAGGCGTCGGTCGCGGCCGGCGGGGCGCCGCAGGCGTTCCCGGACTTCACGCGCGGTCGCTGGCGCGACACCGCGCCACTGGCGATCGTCTGATCGAGACACCGATGGACGAAGACGCGCTCTACATCGACATCCTGCAGCAGCCCGATGACACGACGTGCGGCCCGACGTGCCTGCACGCCGTGTATCGATACTTCGGCGAGGCGATCGACCTCGACACGGTGATCGCGGAGACGAGCGGTCTCGAGGACGGGGGCACGTTCGCGTCCCATCTCGGCCGCCACGCCCTCGGCCGCGGCTACCGCGCGACGATGTACACCTACAATCTGCGCGTGTTCGATCCGACGTGGTTCGAGCCGGGGGTCGACCTCACGGCTCGGCTGCGCGCGCAGGCCGCCGTGAAGACCCAGCCGAAATTCCTCACCGCGACGCAGGCATACCTCGACTTCCTCGCGGCCGGCGGCGAGATACGGCACGCCGCACTCGACGCGAGCCTGTTGCAAGAGTACCTCGCGCGTGGCGTTCCGATCCTGACCGGATTGAGCGCCACCTACCTCTACGGTTGTGCCCGCGAGATCCCCGAGACGAACGAGTACGACGACGTGCGCGGCGATCCCGCCGGGCACTTCGTCGTGATCTACGGGGTGCGGCCCGAGGAGCGCACCGTCCTGGTCGCGGATCCGCTCGGTTCGAATCCGCTCCACGAGCGTCACTACTATCGCGTCGACCTCGCGCGTCTCGTGTCGGCGATCCTGCTCGGGATCGTCACGTATGACGGGAACCTGTTGATGATCGAGCCCGGAGCACGCGCGTGAACACGATCGTCGTCCTGGACGATCCGAAGGCCTGGCCGCTCGACCTGCCCGGTGTGGACGTCGTGTCGGCGAAGCAATACCTGGTCGATCCCACGTTCGGAGACCGCCGTTCGACGCGGCTCTACAACCTGTGCGCGTCGTATCGCTATCAGCGGACCGGCTACTACGTGTCCCTGCTCGCCGAGGCGCGCGGCCACCGGCCGATGCCGAGCACGTCGGTCATGCAGGACCTGCGTTCGACGTGGGTGCCGCGGTTCGAGGCCGCCGGTCTCGACGCGACGATCCGCAAGAGCCTGCGCGACATTCGGGCCGACGCGTTCACGCTCAGCGTCTACTTCGGCCGGAATCTCGCGGCGCGTCACGCGTCGCTCGCCCGCCGCTTGTTCGAGTTGTTCCCGGCGCCGCTGCTCCGGGCTCGGTTCGCGCGCCGGGCCGACGAGTGGCACCTGATCACCGTGGACGTGATCCCGATCCGCGACGTGCCGGAGACCCACCACGGGTTTCTCGCGGACGCGGCGCGCCGCTACTTCGAGGGCGGTGTCGCCCGGACGCGGCGCTCGGCGCGACCGCGCTTCGACATCGCGATCCTCGCCGATCCCGAGGAAGTACATCCGCCGTCGGACGCGCGCGCACTTCGACGCTTCGCGCGCGCGGCCGAACGCGCCGGACTCCACCCCACGTCGATCACGCGCCACGACTTCGGTCGCCTCGCGGAGTTCGACGCGCTGTTCATCCGCGAGACGACGCGGGTCAACCACCACACGTTCCGCTTCGCCCAACGCGCGGCGGCCGAGGGGCTCGTCGTGATCGACGATCCGCGGTCGATCGTGCGGTGCACGAACAAGGTCTACCTCGCCGAACTCCTGCAGCGCCACCGCATCCGGGGCCCGCGGACGCTGATCGTCCACGCGGGAAACGCGGCGACGGTCGCCGACGTCGTCGGGCTCCCGTGCGTGCTGAAGGCGCCGGACAGCGCGTTCTCGCTCGGTGTCGTGAAGGCGACGACGGAGGCCGAGCTCGCGGACGCGATCGACCGGCTGTTGCGCGAGTCCGATCTGATCGTCGCGCAGGCGTTCCTGCCGACGGATTTCGACTGGCGCATCGGCGTGCTCGATCGTCGGCCGCTCTACGCCTGCAAGTATTTCATGGCGCGACGGCACTGGCAGATCATCCAGCACGACGGCGACGCGCACCGCGAGGGCGCCGTCGAGACGATCCCGGTCGAGGACGCGCCGCGCCCGGTCGTGCGAGCGGCGTTGCGCGTCGCCAACCGGATCGGCGACGGCCTCTACGGCGTCGACCTGAAGGAGGTCGGGTCGCGCGCATTCGTGATCGAGGTCAACGACAACCCGAGCATCGACGCCGGGTACGAGGATCGCGTCCTCAAGGACGGCCTCTACGATGCGATCATGCAGTCCTTCGTCCGTCGGATCGAAGCGACCAAGGAGGGGAAGTAGCCGCAGTGGGGAAGACGCTCGGCCTGTTCGCCGGATTCGGTGTCGAGATCGAGTACATGATCGTCGACCGGGACACCCTCGACGTGCGGCCGGTGTGCGATCGCATCCTCGAGGCGGTGGGCGGGCTACCGGTGCAAGAGGAGGTGGAGACCGGCGTGCTCGCCTGGTCCAACGAACTCGTCGCGCACGTGGTCGAGTTGAAGACTGCCGGACCGGCGCCGTCGCTCGACGGGCTCGCCGGGGCGTTCGCGGACGACGTCGGCAGGATCGACGCCATTCTCGAGCCGTTGGGTGCGCGCCTTCTGCCGACCGGCATGCACCCGTGGATGGACCCGGCGACCGAGACCCGTCTCTGGCCGCACGAGAACAACCGTGTCTACCGAGCGTTCGACCGCATCTTCGACTGCCGTGGGCACGGGTGGGCGAACTTGCAGTCGACGCACCTGAACCTGCCGTTCGCGAACGACGACGAGTTCGGCCGGCTGCACGCCGCGATCCGGGTCGTGCTGCCGCTGCTCCCGGCGCTCGCGGCGAGTTCGCCGTTCATCGACGGGCGGCGCGCGGCGTCCCTGGACGAACGGCTCGCGGTGTATCGGACGAACTGCCGGCGAATCCCGTCGATCACGGGCGACGTGATCCCGGAGGCCGTGTTCACCGCCGAGGCGTATGCGCGACTCCTCGACCGCCTCTACGCGGACATCGCGCCGCACGACCCCGACGCCGTGTTGCGAGAGGAGTGGTTGAACGCGCGCGGGGCCATCGCACGCTTCGACCGCGGCGCGATCGAGATTCGCGTGCTCGACACGCAGGAGCACCCCGGCGCCGACCTCGCGATCGCGCACGTCGTCACGCGGGTCCTGCGCGCGCTGGTCGAAGAGCGTTGGTCCGACACGGACGCGCAGCGCGCGCTCGACACCGGTGCCCTCGCCGAGACCCTCTCCGCGGTCATCCGGGACGCCGATCACGCCGGGATCGATGCAACCGACCATCTGGCGGTGCTCGGCCTGCCGCCGCGACCGACGACCGCGGGCGCCGTCTGGGCCTCGCTCGCCGAGCGCGTGTTCGGCGCCGATGCGTTGCCGCCGGCGCTCCGAACGATCCTCGACCACGGGCCGCTCGCCCGGCGGATTCTCGCGGCCACCGGCGACACGCCGGATCGCGCGACCCTGCGCCGGGTCTACGGATCCCTCGCCGATTGCCTCGCGCGGGGCGAGTCGTTCGACGCCTGAACGCCGCAGGTCATGGGGAGGCGAAAATGGTGGAGGCGGCGGGAGTCGAACCCGCGTCCCGGAGCCCATCTGGACGCGCGTCTACGATCATAGTCACCGGATTGGGTTCGCTGCGTCTCCACCCGGTGACCCGCGGGAGCCGCAACTAGTCCTCCCTGTTGTTTCGCGTCGATGCCGGAGAGCACTGCATCGAGGCTAGCCCGCTATCCACATCACGCACTCCCCGCAGGCACAGGAGGCGCGATGGCTACCTAACTAATTAGGCAGCGAGTGCATAGTCGTCTGCACTTGACGTTTGGGTCCAGGGTTTAACGAGGCCACCTGGAACCTCGGATCGCGACACGTCTTTCCGGAGAACCGGTCGAAACCGTTTCGCCCCCACGAGCGCGTCGTGGGTTCGACGCAGGAAAAGTATAGCGCACGATCAGCGTCGCGCGCGATCCATCTCCCGCTGGTCGTCCTTCTTGCGGAGGTCCTGTCGCTTGTCGTGGCGCTTCTTGCCGCGGCCGAGGCCGACCTCGAGTTTGACGAGCGCGCCGGAGAAGTAGATCGCCAGCGGCACGAGGGTGAGCCCTTTCTCGGTCACGCGGGCGTGCAGCTGCCGGAGTTCCTGGCGGTGGGCGAGGAGTTTCCGCTGGCGCGTCGGGTCGTGGTTCTGCTTGTTGCCGTGGGAGTACTCGGGGATGTTCATCCCGATCACCCACAGCTCCTTTCCGTCGAACCGGCAGTAGGCCTCCTGGAGGCTCACCTTGCCGTTGCGCAGGCTCTTCACCTCGGTGCCGAGCAGCGCGATTCCACACTCGAGCCGGTCGAGGATCTCGAAGTCGTGGAACGCACGCTTGTTCTTCGCCAGCGGGCGGTGGGGGCGGGGGGTGTCGGCTGGGCTCACGGCGGGAAATCCATTGATCGGGCTCGGTGGATACGATATATAGCCACACGCTTCCCAGGAGAAGCACCCCGTGCCGAAGTGGCGGAATTGGCAGACGCGCTAGCTTCAGGAGCTAGTCGCCTTCGGGCGGTAAGGGTTCGAGTCCCTTCTTCGGCACCACCCACCTCCCTCTCGCGGGCCCTTGCGCGGGCCTCGCGGGACGGTCCCACGCGCGCCGGCCACGGGCGCAACGTGTGAACGGCCTCGCGCGATGCCCGACGACCCTGCCGCGACCCGAGTCGAGCCGTTCGACGATCGCGTCGAGATCACGATCGGCACCCTCGATGCCGGGCAGCGGCTCGACAAGTTCCTCCGCAAGATCCTGCCCGGCGCGAAGCTCGGCTTTCTGTTCAAGATCATCGATCGCGGGGGCGTGCGCGTCGACGGGGCGCGGGCGCGGCCCGGCGCGCGTCTCGGCGCCGGACAGATCGTGCGACTGCCGTTCGGCGGCGACACGTGGGGGAGCCTGTCGATGCGGCGCGGCGCGAAACCCGCCACAGCCCCCGCCGGGCAGCTCGACGTTCGCTTCGAGGACGACGCAGTGCTCGCGGTCGCGAAACCGAGCGGTGTCGCGACCCACGGCGGTCACGACAGCCTCGGCGCGATCGTCGGCGCGCGCCTCGGCGGCGGCGGGGCGCTGTCGTTCCGGCCGGCGCCCGCCCATCGCCTCGATCGGGCGACGTCCGGGATCGTGCTGTTCGGCAAGACACCGGCCGCACAGCGGACGCTCGTCGCGGCATTCAAGGCACGGGCGGTCGAGAAGCACTACGTCGCGATCGTCGCCGGCCATCCGACGCCGGCGACCGGCGTCCTCCGTCACCGGCTCGAACGCGTCGGCGACGCGCCGGCGGGGCCGAAGGTGCGGGTCGCCTCCGAGGGCGTGGAGGCGGAGACCGCCTTCCGGGTGATCGCGACCGCGCCGGGTGCCGCGCTCGTCGCGCTGCAGCCCCGCACGGGACGCACGCATCAACTCCGGGTCCAACTCGCGGCGGTCGGCCACCCGATCCTCGGGGATCGTCGATACGGCGGCGCGCCCGCTGCGCGCCTCGCACTCCACGCCCACCGGGTCGCACTCGCTCACCCGTCGGGCGGTGCTCCCCTGGCCGTCGAAGCGCCGATTCCGGCCGATTTGGAGCGGTTGCTGCGCGCGCGCGGCCTTGATCTGGGGCCCTCGACCGAGTAAGACTTCCCGCTCGAGACGACTCAGAGGAGAAGTACGATGGCGAAACGCCGACGCACCGGACGCCTGAAGTGGCGCACGAAGAAGGCCAACCGCGGGCGCAAGCCGACTCGCGGCCGCAGCCGCAAAGAGATCCGCTCGTAGCGCGGACCACTCGCCGAGAAATCGGGCGCTGCCGCACCGGACCGGGCCGATCGCTCGGTCCGGTCGCATTTCGAAGGCGCGCTGGCCGGTAGGCGTTAGCCGAAGTCGACCTTCGGCACCTCGCGCTCGGTCGGCTCGTCGATCTCGAAGAACTCCGCCGCCTCGAAACCGAACATGCCGGCCACGAAGACGGTCGGCGCGGACTCGATCTTCGTGTTGTACTCCATGACCGAGTCGTTGTAGTGCTGCCGGGCGAACCCGATCCGGTTCTCGGTGGCGGTCAGCTCCTCTTGGATCTGGAGCATGTTCCGGTCGCTCTTGAGCTCGGGGTAGTTCTCGCTGACCGCGAACAGCGACTTGAGCGCACCGGTCAGCATGTTCTCGGCTGCCGCCTGCTCCTGCACGCCCGAGGCGTTCATGCACGCCGATCGCGCCTCGGTCACCCCGACGAGGACGTCCTTCTCGTGCGACATGAACTTCTTCGCGACCTCGACGAGGTTCGGGATCAGGTCGTAGCGCCGCTTGAGCTGGACGTCGATCTGCGACCACGAGTTCTTCACGCGGTTGCGCAGCCGGACGCACCCGTTGTAGATGCCCATCAGCCACAGCACGCCGACGACGGCGATGCCGCCGAGCACGAGCAGCCAGACCGGGAACTCGGCGAACGTCGGCGTGACGCGCACGGCCATCGGAATGGTCATCGGGGTCGTGGGGGGCATCTGCGGCTTCCTTTCGTCGCGTGGCCCGTTCCGTTCCGGGCCGGTTCCGACGATACTGAAGCGCTCCAACCCCCGCAAGTCGGCGATGCGAAAAGCCACGCGTCGCTCGGCGTGGTCGCCTGAGGTTCCGTCACCGTGACCCATCCCGCCCTCGACGCCGTCGGACTCGAGAAGCGCTACCGCGGCCGTGCGGTCGTCGCCGGCGTCTCGTTCGCGCTGGGGCGCGGGGAGGTGCTCGGCCTGATCGGGCCGAACGGCGCCGGCAAGACGACGACGATCCGGATGATCAGCGGCGCGACTCGGCCGTCGGCCGGTCGGGTGACGATCGACGGCCACGACCTCGCGACCGACGCGATCGAGGCGCGCCGGCGGATCGGCTACCTGCCCGAGCACGCACCGCTCTACGACGAGATGCGGGTCTCGGACTATCTGCGGTTGCGCGCGCGACTCAAGGGCGTCGCTCGCGCCGACGTGCACGCGCGGGTGGACGGCGCGCTCGAGCGACTCGATCTCGGCGGCGTGCGTCGTCGCGTGATCGGCGAGTTGTCGAAGGGCTTTCGTCAGCGGGTCGGTCTCGCCGCGGCGATCGTCGGTCGCCCGGTCGTCCTCGTGCTCGACGAGCCGACGGTCGGCCTCGACCCGGCGCAAGGGCGGCAGTTTCGTGCACTGATCGACGAACTGCGTGCCGACCACGCGATCGTGATCTCGAGTCACGCACTCGTCGAACTCGAGCGCCTCGCCGACCGGGTCGTGTTCATCGCGAACGGACGGCAGCTCGTGGCCGGCACGACGGCGGCGCTTCGTGCGCGGCTGCCCGTCGGGCGCGTCGTGATGCGGGCGCTCGGCGTGACCGACGCGCTCGTCGCCGAACTCGACGACGATGCGCGCGTCGTCGCGTGTGCGGTCGAACGGGGGGCCGACGGCTCGACGTCGGTCGCGTTGTCGGTGCGTGACGACGACGTCCAGTCATGGGTCGGCGCGCGCGCGTTCGCGCATGGCGCGACCGTCGTCGAGCTCGTCGCGGAGCGTCCCGGCCTCGAGGCGCTCTTTCACGAGCTGCTCGAGACGGACGGTGCACGATGAGCGCGACCGCGACCGTCCTCGGCAAGGAGCTGCGCGGCTACTTCTGTTCGCCGATCGCCTACGTCGTCGGCGCGGTCTACCTGATGATCAACGGCTTCTTCTTCGGCAGCCAGCTCGCAGAGCGTGAACTGTCGGTCGCGGCGCTGTTTCAGAGCGTCTCGGTGCTGCTGCTCTTCCTGACGCCGGCGGTCGCGATGCGCACGTTCAGCGAGGAGTTTCGGACCGGCACGATCGAGACGCTGATGACGGACCCGATTCGGGAGGTCGCGGTCGTCGTCGGCAAGTTCGCCGCGGCGGTCGTGTTCGTCGTGCTGCTGCTCGTGCCGATGGCGGCGTTCGCGTTCGTGTTGCACCGGATCGGGTTGGCGCGGGGCGGTCTCGACCTCGCGGCGGTCGGCGCGGGGTTCGTCGGGGTCTCGCTGATGGCGTCGGCGTGTCTCGCGATCGGCGTGCTCGTCAGTACGCTGACGCGGAATCAGATCGTCGCGGCGGTGTCGACGTGCATCGTACTCCTGCTGCTCTACCTCGCGCATCAAGTGTCGTCGGTGTTCGGCGCGCACAGCCCGGCACTCGGCAGCGCGCTCGAGTACGTGAGTATGGCGGGCCACCTGCGGCGCTTCCATCGCGGCGAAGTCGCGCTCGAGGACGTCTTCTACTTCGCGAGCGTCGTCGTCGCGGCACTGACGCTCGCGGTCGTTGCTCTCGACGCGAGGCGGTGGCGATGAGGACGCGTCCGCTCCTCGCCACGGCTGCGCTCGCGGTCGCCGTCGTGGCTTCGGTCGCCGGCGTCGTCGGCGGCACCCTGTTCGGCTGGGAGTGGCCGGCGATCGCGAGCTTCGTGGTCGGGGGCGCGGGGGCGCTCGTGTCGCTCGTCGCGATCGCGCCTTCGATGCGGACGCCACGCGGTCGGGCTCGGGCGAATGCGGTCCTGTCGGTGCTGCTCGTCGCGGTCGCGTTCGGTCTGTTCTCGCACCTCAATCGGAGCGCGGTCACGCGCTCGTTCGACTGGACGCGCGACGCGCGCTACTCGCTGCGCGCGAAGTCGCGTGCGGTCGTGGCCGATGCCGGACCGTCGGTCGAACTCGTCGTCGTGACGAGTCACGACGAAGGCGACCGAGGGGGGGATGCCCTCAGCGACGACCTCGTCGCACTCGCGCGTCAGTATCGCGACGTCGCGCCGGAACGCGTGTCGGTGCGCGTGTTCGACGCGGCGCGCGACGAACTCGCCGCGGTGCAGGTGCTCCGCGGCGCCGGGATCGACCCGTCTGCGCAGATTCGACCGCTCGTTCTCGTGCGGGTCGGCGAGCGCGCGAAGGTCGTCGACCGGCCACAACTCGCGCGGGCCCGGAACGACGGCACGGTCGCGTTTCTCGGCGAGTCGCGGGTGACGAGCGCGATCGTCGAACTCGCGAGCGATCGTCGGCCGATCGTCTACTTCACGCGGGGGCATGACGAGGGCGACGAGTCGCTGCACGGGGCGGAGGGCTACACGCAGCTGCGTGCCGCGATCGAGCGCGACCACATCGAGTCGCGGACGGTCCAGCTCGAGCGTGTGGGCGACGTGCCGGAGGATGCCGCCGCGCTGGTCGTGCTGCGGCCGCGGCGGCGGTTCACGCGGCGAGAGGCGGACGCGGTGGATCGCTACCTCGCGCGTGGCGGACGCGTGTGGATCGCGATCGACTCGCCCCTCGAGGTCGACGCGGCGCCGCGTGAACTGGCGAGGGTGACCGCGCGGTGGGGCATCGCGATCGACGAGGTGATCGCGTGCGATCCCGGGCGCAACAAGGGCGGCGACCCGATCAAGGTGTGGGTCGATGAATACGGGGGCCATCCGACCGTGGGCAGCCTGCACGGGCTGCCGATGATCTTTCTCGCGCCGCGCGGGCTCCGCGTGCTCGACGATGCGACGTCGCCGGCCGGCGAGGACCTCGAGACGAGTGTGCTCCTCGAGACGTCGGCGCGTTCGTTCGCCGAGACCGACATCGCGCGGGTGCGTCGCGACGGGAGCGTCGGCTTCGACCGTGGTGCCGACCGGCCGGGGCCGATCGTGTTCGGCGCACTCGCGCGTGATGGCGACGGAGCGCGCCTCGTCGTGCTCGGCGACGCGACGTTTCTCGACAACGTGACGCTCGCACGCTTCGAGTACCTGCGTGCGACTCACCTCGCGCTCGCGCGAAACATCCTGAGTTGGCTGCTCGAACGCGATGCATGGGTGGACATGCGCCCGCGGGTTCGCGGGGATCGTCGATTGACCGTCGTCGACGTTTCGGACCGCACGATTCGCGCGTTCACCTGGGGGGGGATGGTCGGCATGCCGCTGGCGTTCCTCGCCGCCGGTCTCGCGGTCTGGTTCGTGCGCCGTGGAAGGGGGCGAGGATGACGCGGCTCAACTGGACGTTGCTCGTACTCGTCGCGTTGCTCGCCGCGCTCGCGTGGTGGCTCGGCCCGGGCGTCACGCCCGAGGATCGCCGCCGGCTGTTCCCGATCGATCGCGAGGGGGTGCGCCGCCTCGTCGTCGAGAATGCCGAGGGTCGCTTCGTGTTCGCGCGCGCCGACGAGGATGCGGATTGGGCGATCGTCGAGCCGGAGCGCTATCCGGCGTCGCTCGCGGTCGCGATGATGGTCGCGGCGTTGGAGTCCGTGGTCAGCGATCGGCCGCTGCTCGCCGGTTCGCCGGACGCCGCCGCGCTCGCGCGGGCCGGGCTCGACGTCGGCGCGGCGCGGTTCGAGATCGACGGGCGGCGGGGGCGGATCGGCGCGCCGCCCGCGATCGGTTCGCGGACGCCGGTCGTCGCCGACGATCGATCGGCCGTATGCAGTGTGGCGTCGTTCGCCGCGCGGTTGTTTCACCGGCCGTTGGCGGGATACCGCGCGTCGACCGCGGTCGTGTTCGATCCGAGCGAGTGGGCCGCCGTGCGATTCGAGTGGGCCGGGCACGCGATCGAGCTCCGCAACCCGACCGGCAATCGCTGGCGTCTGGTCGATCCGTCCGGTGCTCTCGTCGATCCCGGCGCCGCGTTCGTCCGTCGCTTCACCGATGGATTGCCGCGTCTCGAGGTCGTCGCATGGCTCGACGACGAAGCGATTCCCGAACGGGCGTTTGCGCAGCCGGAGCGCATCATCGTGTCGTGGGGCGCGGACGAGCCGTGGCAGGTCGATACGCTGGAGATCGGCGCGCCGCGCGACGAGGCGACCCGATATGCGCGACGAAGAGAAGGGCCCGTGTTCGCGGTGCGAGCGGCCGACGTGGCCGCGTTCTTCCCGAGGTCGCCCGCGGACGCCGTCGCGCGCTGACGCGCTACGGATTCTCTTTGATCGGCGAGCCGTCGGGGTTCGCGAGGCGCGGGTCGCCGTTGGCGGAGTTCTGATTCTGCTTGATGAACGCCGAGTGCAACGCGCTGATGTCGATGCCCAGCTTGTTCAGAATCATCAGCGCCCAATACATCGCGTCGGAGTGATCGCCGTTTGCACCGATCTCACCGGCCGCGATCTCGACGAGCGGTTTCGTCAACTCCGGGTTCGCCTGCACGATGGTCGGATCGCCCTGCAGCAGGCTGCTCAGATAGCTGACCGCCTCGTACTTCAGCAGCGGGTTGGACTCGCTCGCCGCGATACGGGCGAGAGCGGCGACCGACTCGCTGGTGCCCTGCCGCACGAGGCCGGCCATCGCGTTTCGTCGGTTGAGCCAGTCGCGATCGACCATCCCGATTCGCTCGAGATAGCGCGCCGAGCGCGCGTCCTGGCGGCCGAATGCAATCGCTTCGGTCCACGCGCGGCGAAGGTGCCGGTCGCCGACGTAGCCCGGCTGTTGCTGCATCCGCGCGAGGTCGGTGTCGAGTTGCTGGAACGCGAAGGTCCGCGCACCGTCGAGATGGTTGAAGAAGCGGCTGAGCGCCTGCGCGACCGCGAGCTGGCCCGGAGACGGATTCGGCTGCTGGTGGAACAGCGCCTGGAAGTCGCGGAAGTCGGAGTCCGTCAGCGCGGTGCCGAGCTTCTTCAGGCGCGCGAACAGGCTCGCGAGTGCTCGACGGTCGAGGATGCCGCCCTTGCGGCGTGCCTCGTCCAGCAGGCGTTCGAGATCGGCGCGGACCGCGGCTCGCTCGTCGGCCGTGTCGACCTCGGCGACCGTCGGCGCGGGCTCGGTCGGGTGCCCGACCGCGGGCGCCGGCTCGACAGCCGCGGTGGGCGGACTCATCGGCGCGCCGGGATCCGCGAACGTCGGTGCCGGTCGATCGAAGTCACGGAGCCGAGCCTTGAGGCGTTCGTTCTCCTGACGCAGCGCTGCGACGACGCTCGGGTCGTCGCCCATCGGTCCCGTCTCGTCGTTTCGGAGCCACGCCGCGAGTAGCGCGTGCAGGCCGACCGTGACGAGCAACGCGGCGGCGATGCCCGCGACGACGCGAGCCCGGAGGAGCCGGCCGCGGGGCGCGGTGATCACCCGGCCGGCCGGCGGGGCGCCTCGTCGCGATGCGACAGCAGCCGCCGCTCGGGTGGCGATCGCATCGACCTGCCGCGCGTCGTCCGCGGTCGGACCGAGCGCGGCGCGCAGTGTCCGGTCGAGAGCCTGCAACTCGTCGAGTTCGGCCCGGGCCACCGGCGACCGACGCAACCGCTCCTCCAGCCGCAAGCGGCTCGAAGCGTCCAACTCACCATCGAGCAAGCGATGGAGATCGGCGTCGTTCGGTCGGTCGTTCATGCCCTGTTCGTCAACCAGTGCTCGTCGTGCGGTGTTCGTCGTGTGTGTCGTTCAAAACCCGTCGGTCATGCGCCGCTTTCGTCCCGAAGCCGTTCACCGAGTAGCTGCCGCGCCTTGATCAGGCGCGCGTTCACGGCCGCCGTCGAGATCCCGAGAAACTCGGCGATGTGCTCGTACGGCAACTCCTGGAAGTAACGCATGTGAATGACTTCGCGCAGCGGTGCCTTCATCGTCGCCACCACCTCACGGATCCGCTTCGCCCGCTCGGGTTCGATCCCGGTCGACTCTCGATCGAGCACGTGCTCCGGTGAATCGAGGAGATCGGGCGCACGTCCCGACGAGCGACGCCATCGCGTACAGACGCGTTGCGTGATCTTGTAGATCCAGCTCCGGAATCGCGTCGGGTCGCGAAGGCGGTCGATGGACTGCTGCGCTTCGAGCAGGATTTCCTGCACGAGGTCTTCCGCGTCCTGAGTGCGACCGACGTTTGCATACACGAGCCCAACGATCACCGGGGCAAAGCGTCGCGCCACCGCGTTCGCGGCGTCGTCGTCGCCTTGCTGGAACTTTCGGATCAGGTCAGCTTCGCGAGGGTCCATACTTTCCCCGCTAAGCTCCCCCGAAGGTAGTGTGGCGTCGGCTCGGGATTGCTAGCGAAAACCGGAGAATAGCGCTTTTTTTATTCGGCTGTAAGTCGCTGTGGAATCGCAACTTACGCACCCGTCCCCGAGTTGGACAGCCGTCGGTGCCGCCGTGGTCAGCGCAGGTTTCTTGACCGGGAGATCCGGTTTCCGAAGGGGTCGATGAAGAAGTCGGGGGTCGGGTCCAGGGTCGACGACATGCCGAGGCCGTTGGCGTTCGCGCCGCCCAGCAGCCGCTCGATCGGGTTGCTCGCACGCGCGACGAGGTCGATCGTGAGCGGGTTCGAGACGAGCAGCGTCATCCCGCCGTTCAGTTCGCGGAGTGTCGCTGCCTGAAAGTGGATCTGGCCGAGCGCCCTGCGGATGGTGGACGGGAACTGAAGTTCCGTCGTCCAGCGGCCGTTCCAGTCGAGCCGGATCCGACCGTCCATCGTGCTGCCGTAGAGCAGGGCGTTGTTCAGACCGAGCGGAACCGTCGCGCCGAGGCCGGGAAACTCGAAGGCCGTGCGGCCCCGGTCGAGGCCGACGAACAGAGCCACATGGTCGCGGCGTCGGGTCTCCAGGTTCAGGCGAAGCCGGAGGTGGCTCATCTGTTCGGTTCGCGTGGCTTCCCGCGCTCGTCCGACGAGTAGCATCCGGGCCGACGACTCGCGCAGCACGCTGCGCGTCAGCGTCGGCGGGGCCGCGAGCGGATCGAACGGGGCCGGGTCCGCGCCCGCGTTCGCCTCTGCAGCCCGGACCGCAGTCCCGACCTGCGCGATCCCGAGCGGAGCGCTCAGCACGATGGCGAGCGTCAGCGAACGGAGCGCGCGATGGATGGCCACTCGAGCCACGTCGATCTCCTCGTATCCTCCGTAAGGGGCATGTCCTTACGATTGGTCAGGCTATCTGCGTTCCCCGGGAACTGTCAAGCGCTTCTCGCTTTCTCGAATCGGGGCTTGCGGTCGTCGAGCGCCGACGCTATGGTTAGGGTCTTGTTCGGACCATGTTCGGGTCGTCGGGCTCTCTCGCGCAGTCTGTAACCCGCGACCGACCTATGAAGTGGCGGGCGACTGGACCCGGCGCCGACGAGCGGCTCAACTGGGGGCCGAGCGCGGGGCGGATGGCTGGCCCGACCAGCGGGTGAGGGCCGAGCGGGCCAACGCCCGATTGCCCAGGTTTGACCCGATTGCCCAGGTTTGACAGGTGCCAGATCGGCAAGTGCCAGATTCAGGCTTTGAAAGAGGCGGTGAACGATGAAGAAGACGAAAGCGGCGGGCGGCAAGACCATGACGTCCCGTACCCGATCGGACGAGGCGCGCGACAACTCGAAGAGAGACGTCTCGAAGAAAGAGGACTCGCAGAAGTCAGAGGCGCTGACCCAGGCCTATTCGCAGATCGAACGGCAGTTCGGCAAAGGGTCGATCATGCGGATGGGCGACGGCAACGCGCCGCTTCAGATCCCGTGCATTTCGACCGGATCGCTCAGCCTCGACATCGCATTGGGCGGCCGGGGGGTGCCGAAGGGGCGCGTCGTCGAGGTGTTCGGTCCGGAGTCGAGCGGCAAGACGACGTTGACGCTGCACATCGTCGCGAACGCGCAGCGCAACGGTGGCGTCGCAGCGTTCATCGATGCGGAGCACGCGCTCGACCCGACGTATGCGCGTCGCCTCGGCGTGAACCTCGACGAGTTGCTCGTGTCACAGCCCGATCACGGCGAGCAAGCACTCGAGATCACCGAGATGCTGGTGCGTTCGGGGGCGGTCGACGTCGTCGTCGTCGACAGTGTCGCGGCGCTCGTGCCGAAGGCGGAGATCGAAGGAGAGATGGGGGACCATCACGTCGGTCTGCAGGCTCGACTGATGAGTCAGGCGCTGCGCAAGCTGACCGCGGCGATCCACAAGTCCGAGACGATCGTGGTGTTCATCAACCAGATTCGCCAGAAGATCGGTGTGATGTTCGGCAATCCGGAGACGACGACCGGCGGGCTCGCGCTGAAGTTCTATTCGTCGGTTCGCATGGACATCCGACGCATCGGCAGCCTCAAGGACGGCGATCAAGTGGTCGGCAACCGGACGAAAGTCACGGTGGTCAAGAACAAGCTCGCCCCGCCGTTCAAGAAGGCCGAGTTCGACATCGTGTTCAACGAGGGAATCAGTCACGAGGGCGACCTGATCGACCTCGGCTTGATGGTCGGCGCGGTCCAGAAAAACGGCGCTTGGTTCACGAGCGGCGAGACCCGGCTCGGGCAAGGGCGTGAGCGCGCACGGCTCTTCCTGAAAGAGAACGAGGCAGTCGCGGCCGCGATTCGCGAAACGGTGCTCACGCACTTCGCGCCGGCCCCGGTCGTCGACGCGGGCAACGGTACCGAGAGTTCGATCCCGAACGGGGCGAGCGAGTCGGCCGCGCCGAAAGGCTGATTCAGCCGCTCAGTTCTTGAACTCGAACGTCCGGATCGACAGTTCGCTCATCTTCACCAGCCGGTCGAAGCCCTTCTCGGCGCCGTAGAGGCCGATCACGAAGGCCTTCGACTCGTGGCTGTAGATGAACAGGCGGCAGCGCTTGCCGGGGACCGTGGCGGTCGTCGGGATGGTGCCGTCGATCTGGGCGATCCAGGGCGTTTCGAGGCCCTTTCGGGTCTTCGGTTCGTCGAGCTGGAGTTGCGGGACCGCTTGCCGGATCGCGGCGACCAGCTCGTCCATCGAATCGAGGAGCGCCGCGCGCTCGAGGAACAGACCGCCGACGTTCATCGTCCCGTCGTAGTCGGAGCCGGGCGTCGAGGCGAAACCGATCAGCGCGTCCGCCGCGTAGCGGTTCCAGAACTTCGGCGGCGTGATGCTGAAGCCGTAGTCGAAGTCGAAGTAGGGCGTCCCGAGGTGGCGAACGCGCAGCTCCGATTCGCTCGGTGCGTTCGTCACGCCTCGGACGCTCGACGCGTCCTGCGTGTACTCGATCGCCTGTTCACCGTCGCGCACTGCGTCGCGCGAGACGACGATTCGCGCCGACGGGAAGCCGAGCACGACTCGCTCGACGGTGACCTCGATGACCTTTCCGCGCAGACGGTTGCCGTTCTTCAGGTGGACGATTCCAGTGCGATAGGAATCGAGCGGCAGGTCGCGGTTGGCCGACTGGTCGACGATGTCATGCAGATCCTTCTGCGGGATCTTCATCTTGCCGTAGGTGAACTCCATCGTCAGCGCCACCGGCGTGACGTCGACGACACGGCCTTTGAAGTGGTTGCCGTTCTTGAGTTGCACGAGTGTCTCGCCGGCGGCGAGCGTCACGACTCGACCGTCGTCGAGGCGGACTCGAATCCCCTCCTCGGCAGTGGGCATGTGCAACCGCTCGAAACCGTCACGGATCGCCGCGGGCGTCATCGTGAAGAGGGCTTGCCGGGCGGCCTCCCGGGCGGCCGCAGGGTCGACGGACCGGACGCGTCGCGTGCCGCTCGATGTCGGCGCGGTCGGTGTCTCCGGCTCGGCCGCGGCTGCCGTCGTCGACGGCGCCGCCGAAGCGGGATCGACGGTGGGCGCGGTCTCCGGCTCCGTCGTCGTCGGTGTCTCGACATCATCGCCGGTGTCGTCGCCAGCGCTGCCGGCCAGCACGACCGACTCGACCGACACGTTGCGCGGGTCGGCCGGGATGTCTTCCGGGACGGCCGCTGCGGGCGTCGCCGCCGTCGCGGCAGCCTTCGGCGCCTTGGCCGCGACGCGCGTCGGCTTGGCGACCCGTTGGGGCCCCGTGTCGCGGATACCGAACCACCACACGCCGACTCCGACGAGGAGCGCGGCCGCGACGAGGCCGATCGGCTTGCCGTAGCGGAACGGGTCGCGCGGTACGCGAACGACGAGGTGGCCCGCGTCGATCGGCGTGTCCGCATCGTCGTCGACCTGGACGCCGACCGTTTCGGGCTGCGGCGCCCGCTGGGGCTTGAGGTTCGGCGCGCGCTGCGGTGCCGCTGCGGACGGCCCGCCGGCCGGCGAGCTGCCGACGCCGATCGCGTCGTCGTCGAGGTCGTACTCGAGGATCAGGATTTCGTCGTCACCGATCGCATCGACGAAGTCCGACTGCGGGTGGCTCTCTGGCTTGTCCATGTCGCTCGCTCTGCCGCGGTTGTTCCTCGCCGCCCGGGCCTGCACGAGCGCGTGCAGGCCGGATTGATGACGGCACGATCTCCCGCACTACTTCTCGGGATTCCCTGGGAAGCGCTTGAGGGTCCGCCCGCGGTCGTCGGGACGATTCGCGGTCGATTACGAGAATCCGGCGGACGTGCGGTCGTGCACGGATTGGCGATACCGCGGTCCGGCACCGACGTAAGTCCAGTGGCCGCGCGACTCGACGACAAAAGTCGCCCCTTTTCCCAGTTTTTTCCTGTATGGGGCGTCGGAGGACCGTATTGCCCAATGGTCAAGAACGAAGCAGGTCGAGAGAACGGATCGGGCCGCGAAGTCGCCGCCACGCGCGCCGCAGAGGGGCTGAGGAGAAATGCCAACGAAGACCGAATCGAAGACCGAGTTCACGCTCGACGTATCGGTGGAGCCGATCGACGACGGCCGAAGTCGTCCGCTCTACCGTGTCTACAACCCGGATGCGGACCAGGTCATCTTCGTCGGCACGCGCGACGAGTGCGGGCGATACCTCGAGATCCTGCACGAGAAGATCCGCAAGCACCTCAACCGCAAGCGTCTGACCCGCAGCCACACCAAGCGCGTCTATCGCGCCGATTTCTCCGACAGCCGTCGCCGGGCCTGAGTCGCCCCCGCGTGCCGCGCGACCGGATCGCCGGTCGCGCTCACCCGGCCGCCTTGGCATAATCGACGGCGATGTACCGCCACCCGTCCCGTCGCCGACCACACCGCGTCGCCGGCGGTCTCATCGCGTTGCTGCTACTCGGCACGAGCGGTGTCGTCGCCCTGACGGCTCAGAAGCCGGCACTGCCCGCGGCCGAGCTTCAACCGGTGTCTCGAATCGGCCGATTCGCTGCCACGTGTGACGTCGGAGTCGTCGCGACCGTCGAGTCGGTGACGACACTCAAGGCCTCGTGCCTCGCCCGGTTGCGGGTCGACGAGACATTGTTCGGTGGCGCGGAGATCGGCGGCGAGCCGACGGTCCTCGCGCTGGCGGGCGTTCCGGGCTACTTCGGCGACCCGGGAAACCGACTGTGCGTGATGCTCCGGCAGCGCGCCGGCGCGCCGTTTCGCGCTCGGTCGCGCCTGCTGCTCGACAACGCTGCCGGCCGCCGTCGCCTCGAGGTGCTCCGCGACGTGCTGAAGATCGACGGGCAGCCACTGCCCGCGAGCCTCCGGGGCAACGAGATTCGGGCACGGCTGTTCCGCGCACTCGGAAGCGGGCACGAGGATCTCCGCCTGCTCGCTCTCGAAGAACTCGAGAGCGTCGCTCGCACCTCGCTCGCCGCATTCCGCCCCGGTGACATCGAGCGGATCGAGGCCGCCTGTGCCGGCGCGCGCCGCTCCGTCGTCAATGCCGCCATCGGGCGACTGCGTCGACTGCTGGCGCGGTCTCCGGGGCGTGCAGCCGTCGCTGCGGCGTGCCGCAAGGCGGTCGATTCGGCGCCGACCGAGGCGCTGCGCCGCCGGGCGTTCCTCGACGGCGTCCGACGCCTGGGGCGAGACGGCGTCGGGTTCCTGATTCATCATCTTCGCGACAAGGACCCGGACGTGCGGGCGCTTTCCGCGTATCATCTCGGCGAACTCGGGGAGGTGCTCGCCGCACCCGCGCTGACGCTGCGGCTGCGGGTCGAGGCCGTGACGCCGGTCCGCGAGAGCCTGATCGAGGCGCTCGGCCGGATGCAGGCACGCGGTGCGGTATCGCTCCTCGAGTCGCTGTTCGAGCAGCGCGAGCTTCGGCGTGCGGTGATCGTCGCACTCGCGCGGATCGGCGACCCACGGTCGCGCGACGCGCTCGTTCGCTTCGAGGCGGACGTGGCACGGCCCGCGCCCGACGGAGACCCGGAAGCGATGAAGACGATCGCGTTCGTTCGGAGCGAGAGCTTCGCGCGCCAGGAAGCGCGATTGAACGCCATACGGAAGAGACGATCCCGATGACCCGCCCGTTCCTTCTGAAGTCGACCGCGGTCGTGACGATCGTCGCGTCGTTCGGCGTGACGGCCGCTGCGCAGGACGCGCCGCAATCGCGTCCGATCACGTTGGCCGAGTGCATTCGCCGCGCGTTGTCGAACAACTACGGCTACGAAGCGAGTCGGCTCGGCGGGCGGAGCGCGAGCACGGCGTTGCCGATCGCGCAGGCCGCGTTCGATCCGATCCTTCGGTCCAACGGTCGCTACACCGACGCGACGACCCCGACGGCGAGCAGTCTCGAAGGGGTTGCGGGCGGCGGCGGGGCCGACGTGTTCGTCGGGAACCTCGGCCCGGGCTTTCCGACGACGATTCGCGCCGGAGCCGCAGCGGCCGTGCCGAAGCGGCAGTCGTATCACTGGGACGTCTCGCTCTCGAAGCGCTTCGACACGGGCGCCGAAGCGGCGGTGTCGTTCTCGTTCGATCGATTGAAGACGAACCAGTTCTTCGCGACGATCAACCCGAGCTTGACGACGAGCGCGCGCTTGACGCTCTCGCAGCCGATCCTGCGCGGCGGCTGGTTCGCGTTCAATCTCGCGGACGTGCGACAGGCGGAGAACGACGTGGCGATCGCGAAGGAGCAGGTTCGCGCCTCCGCCGAGACGCTCGTGTTCGACGTCCAGCGCGCCTACTGGGACCTCGTCTACGCGCTCCAGGACCTCGAGGTGAAACGCGACAACCTCGAGCTCGCGAAGCGCCTCGAGCGTGACAACCGGGAGAAGCTCAAGGCCGGTGTCTCGATCGGGCTCGACGTGACGCAAGCGCAGCTCCAAGTGCAGAACCGCATGACGGAGGTGCAACTCGCGGAGAAGGAGGTCGGCAACCAGCGCGACACGCTGCGCCAACTCGTCGATCCAATCGGCTTGCAGAGCGTCGGCTTGTCGTCGGCGTGGCTGCCGGTCGATCGCCCCGAGCCGGTCGCCGAGGTCGAGCTGCCGCCGCTCGGCCAGGTCCTCGAGGCCGCGTTCGAGAACCGCGCCGACTGGCGTGAGGCGCGCCGACGCTACGAGAACGCGCGACTCGAGGAGGAGAAGACGCGCAACGAACTCCTCCCACGACTCGATCTCGACGGTTCACTGCAGTACAGCGGCGTCGGCGACAACTTCAGCGACCCGTTCGACGACACGCTCAAACGCGAGTTCGACACCTGGTCGATCGGCTTCGGGTTCGAGTATCCGCTCGGCAATCGCGCGGCCCGCGCGACCCACTTGCGAGCGAGCTTGGAGCGTCGCCGCGAGCGCGCCACGCTCGAAGAGCTTCGCGCGACGATCCACCAGCAGGTGCGCGCCGCGCTGCGCGAGACGCGAACCGCGCTCGCGACGATCGAGCAGACCCGCGAAGCGGTTCGCCTCGCCGTCGAGCAATTGCGGGGCGAGCAGGCGCGGCTCGAGGTGGGGCAGAGCACGAGCTATCGCGTGCTCGAAATCCAAGCCGACCTGGCGGCCGCGCGCTCGAATCGTCGACGCGCGCTCCTCGACTATCAGATCTCGCTCGCGCAACTCGAACGCGAGCAGGGGCGTCTGCTCGCGCACTACGGGCTGCTCGAGCGCGAGGCCACGCCGTAGCGCTGCGCCGCCGATGACGCCGAATCGACGCGTATCGCCGCTGACGATCCTGTCGCTGCTCTTCGTCGCCGCGATCGTCGCGTCCCTGTGGTTGCCGTATCGGGCGGGGGATCGGATCGCCGACGTCGAGGACGCGACGATCGACGCGCTTGTCGCCGTCCACCGAAAGCAAGAAGCGATGCGGCAGGCATCGGACGGCCGTCCGGGGTACTTCCCGGCGCTCGCCGCCGCGGGTGCGCTCGACGGGACGCTACAGGGCGGCGATCTGATCCGCGAGGGCTATCGGTTCCGGATCTTCCTCGCGAATGCCGAGGGCGAGGGCGTTCGTCACGAGAAGGCGGTGCGTCGGCCGGGATCCGTCGGCCCGCCCTGTGTCTGTTACGCGTGGCCGGTCGAGTGGGCCACGACCGGTCGGCGGGCGTTCGCGCTCCTCGACGACGGCACGGTGTTGAGCACCGAGAACGCGGAGCGTCGCTATGGCGGCGACCGCGCGCCGCGTCCGGGTGCCGCATTCCGAGCTTCGCAGGCCGACCGGATCATCGATCCGCCGGCAGCCCGCTTCGAGAAGCCCCGAGACTGGGGCTCCGACGGTCAGGTCTGGACGATCGTCGACCTGGCAACGCGCGAAAATCGGCGCTGATCGTGCGCTTTCGCACGCCCCTGCGTGCATTTTCCTCCCGATTTCGCCGGATTGTTGACTCCGGTTAGAAGAGCGCTGCGTTCAGGAAAGTGATGAATGCGCCTGTTCTCCTGTTTGGGGGAGTTCCTACCTCGAACGGCATGAGACTTGCGCGCTCATCACCGGAGCCACAACGCACGATTTGAGATGGGCCGCGCCAACGAAGGCGTTCGACCCCGACCCCACGAGCATGGCCGGCCGGATCCCGCGGGATTCGGAAGCGAGGACGGCCACGCGGGGTAGCGGTCGCGCGCTTGCGGTCCGGCCGTGGGGCGAACGCCCCGCGGACCTGAAGAGAAAGAGGGAGAGATGGCGAGCAAGACGCACGACCGCAAGGCAGCGACCCGTCGCAAGGGCCGGGCGCGGGACGAGCGCGAAGCGGCAATCGATGCCGACTTCGCGACCGGCGGCGTCGAGATCGAGCAAGTCTATCTCGACGAGATCAGCGCGATCCCGTTGCTCGACCGCGACGACGAGGTCAAGGTCGCGACGGTGATGGACGATGCGCGTCGCGCGCTCGTCGACGAGATCCTCGGGGCGCCGTGCCACGCCGCGGCTGCGCTCGACGTGCTCCGCACGAAGGCGGATGACGACGCACACGCGGCGAAGATCGAGCGCGCGGCCGCGCGACTCGAGCGCGCGCGCGCGAACTATCGCAAAGCGATCGTGAGCGGTACCCGCAATGCCCGCCCCGACGAGCGACCGCTCGCGACGGCACGGCGACTCCTCGCAGCGTCGTCGCTGCGGATCGTCGATCTGGTCCGCCCGCTGGAGGCATTCGTCGACGGGACGCATGCGCTGCGGATGAGCCGCCGCCGGCTCCGCCGCGCGGAAACCGCCGAGGCGACCGCGCGCAACCGTGAGGCGTGGGCAGACGCGCTTTCGTCGATGATGATGCCGGCCGCGTCCGTCTGGGCGCATCAGCGTCGCCTCGATGCCGCACAGCGGCGCTACGACGACGCGAAGTCCGCCCTCTACGTGCGCAACCTTCGCCTCGTCGTGTTCATCGCGAAGAAGTATCGCAGCCGCTACATGCCCTTCCTCGATCTCGTCCAGGAGGGCAACATCGGCCTGATGAAGGCGGTCGATCGCTTCGACGTGAAGCGCGGGTTCAAGTTCTCGACCTACGCGACGTGGTGGATTCGCCAGGCGATCAGCCGCTCGCTCGCCGAGAAGTCGCGTTTGATTCGCATCCCGGTTCACATGATCGAGAACCTGACGCGGGTCGAGAAGATGATCAAGGCGGCCGGCGGCGAAGACAACCAGGCGGTTCGCGTCGACGGTGTCGACGTCGATCGACTCACGCAACTCCTCCGCAACCCGGTGTCGCTCGATCAGCACTTCGACGACGGGGAATCGAATCCGCTCGGTCGGATCGTCGAGAGCGAGGATGCGGGGGACGAGACCGACCGTGCGCTCGATCGCGAGGTCATGCGCGGCAAGTTGCGCCAGTGCTTCGGCGTGCTCAACACGCGCGAGCAGGAGGTGCTGCGCTTGCGATACGGCCTCGAAGGCGGGGCGCCGATGACGCTCGACGAGATCGGTCGCCGCTACAGCGTCAGCCGCGAGCGCATCCGTCAGATCGAGATCAAGGCGCTGCGCAAGCTCCGCGTGCCGGATCGTCGACGCGCGCTCGAGCCGCTGCTCGACTCGATCTCGGCGTAGCCACCGCACGTTCCCCGACGGCCGCGGATGGGGTCATTCGGTAACGCTCCGGTCCACGGGGCGTTAGGAATGGCCCACCGCGGTCCGGTCCGGCACTCAGGTCGACGCCTCTCCAAATCCGATCACTTCCCCGGAGAACGCGATTGCCTCCGGCGACCGCGTCGGAACACCGAGAGACTACACCGAGCGATAGATCGCACCGCGTCCGCGCGGTGCGTGGGGAGGGGATTGCACCGGATGCGACGTGTCCTGGTGATCGAACGCAGTCTGGAGACGATTGCGGCGGCGCGAAGTGCGCTGGAGTCGAAGGGATTCGAGGTCGAGATCGCGATGCACGGGGGCACCGGCATCGAGATCGTGACGAGTCGGCGCATCGATGCGGTGCTGCTCGGCCTGGACGACCTCGAGGTGTCGGGTGAGGACTTGCTGCAGCGGGTCAAGGAGTCGAAGCCGGGGATCCCGATCCTCGTGACCGGCGACCGGATCGAGGACGTCCGCGCGGCCGGCCAGATCGACGACCGCGTCGAGAGCTACCTGCCGAAGCCTCTCGACGGCGAGCAGTTCCTCGCGGAACTCGAACGGATCGCGACACTCGTCGCGTCGTAGCGCGTCCGGACTCAGCGGTGGCTGTAGCCGATCGGCTCGATCGGCCCGGCCGCCCCGTCCCGTTCGCGCAGCGTGAGCGCGTTTTCCGCCACGACCGTGCCGATCCTGCGCACGCGCACGCCGACTCGCTTGGCCGCCGCATCGACGCGCGCCTCGAGCCGGGCGGGCGCGGTGAAGCACAGTTCGTAGTCGTCGCCGCCACCGAACACGAGCGCGCGCGGGTCGTGTCCCACCGCGGCAGCCCGCGCCGCGAACGCGCGGCCCGGGTCGAGGCGCGCCCATTCGAGCGTCGCGCCCCGATCGCCCAGCAGATGCCGTAGATCGCGCCCGAGCCCGTCGCTGACGTCGACCATCGCGGACGCGATTCCGCGGAGCGCACGGCCGAGTTCGACGCGCGCGCGCGGGCGGCGAAAGGCCCGTGCATCGGCGGGCGTGGCGTGCCCCGCTGCGATCGTGTGGCGTCCCAGCGCGGCGCGCCCCGGCATGCCGGACACGAAGACCCGGTCGCCCACGCGGGCCGTCGCGCGGGACACGGCCTGACCGCGCGGCACGGTGCCGAGCACCGTCAGGTGGATCGCGAGGACGTCGCTCCCGGCCGCACTCACGTTGCCGCCGGCGATCGACGCCCCGCACGCGCGGGCCCCCCGCGCGATGCCGCGCTGTACGGCAACCGCGTCCGCGTCGGTCTGGGCGGCCGGCAGCGACAGCGACACGAAGACGACCCACGGGTCGGCGGCCATCGCGGCGAGGTCGCTCAGCGCGACGTGGGCCGCACGCTCGCCGACTGCGGCCGCGGGGAGCCATCGCCGGTCGAAGTGCACGCCCGCGACCTGGCAGTCGGTCGACGCGACGAGGTCGCGCCCGGCCGGCGGCCGCAAGACCGCGGCATCGTCGCCGATCCCGAGGACGACGCCGCGGCCGGGGGGGCCGGACGCCCGTGTCAGGGCCGCGATCAGCCCGAATTCGTCTCGATTCTGCTCCACCGTCTCGACCGCGGATTCGTGTAAGTGCTGTTGCAGAAAGGTTTTCGCCCTGCTATCCTCGGGACTGTCAGATTCGGACCTACAAAGGAGATTTCCGATGAGAGGGCTGTTGATCCTCGCGCTCGCGCTGAGCGCTGCGCCGCTCGGCGGGTGCGTGACCCGAGAGTTTAGCAACTTCCCCGGGGAGGTCGGCGAGCAAATCGGGATGCTCAGCCTCCTCGACGTCGACCTCAATTACGTCGGTGACCTGAACCGCAATTCGACGCGGTCGGAGCAGGACATCGACGCCCTGCGCGCCGACGTATCGGCGATCTGGGAGCGGTCGGTTCGCCGATTCGAGCCCGGGCCGGCCGTCGTGATCGAAGGGCCGGTCGAGACGCGGGGCACGTGGCAACGCACGCCGCTCGTCGTGCGGCCGGCACCGGAGTCGACCGAGGTCGAGCGCCTCGAGAACTCCGACGTGTTCATCGTGCGCGACCCCGACGGACAGGTGACGGTTACGAACAAGGCCGAGAAGAAGTAGCGTCGATTCTCTCGCAATCAGCAGGCGAGCCGGGCACGTCATGTGACCGGCTCGCCTCGCGTACGCCCCGGTTCGCTTGACTCCGGCTCCCGGGCTGTCATAACGGCCAGTGGCCGCCCGGCGGAACGGCCCCGTTCCCGGCCGGCTCGGAAGGAGCCCATGGCGGACGAGCTGCCGACCCTCACGCCGGTCCTGCTGATCGAGGACGACGACGCGCTGCGCGAGACCCTCGCCGAGGTCCTCGAGCGGCGCGGATACGCCCCGGTCCCGGCACACGACGGTGCCGATGCGCTCGAGCGGCTCGACAACCGGATCGCCGCGGTCCTGCTCGATCTGAAGCTGCCGGACGTCGACGGGATGGCGCTGCTGCGCCAGATCCGCGAGATCGACGCCGACCTGCCGGTGATCGTCGTCACCGGGCACGGCAGCGAGCGTCGCGCGGTCGAGGCGTTGCGCGAGGGGGCGTTCAACTACGTGCCGAAGCCGATCGCCGCCGACGAACTCGTCGAGGTCGTCCGCGAGGCGGTCGCGAAGCGGGCGCTGACCCAGGAGGTCCACGCGCTGCGCGCGCGCCTCGACGAGAAGTTCGGCGCCGGCGGGATCCTCGGCAACTCGCCGAAGATGCGCGCGGTCTTCGACCGCATCCGCCAGGTCGCGAGCGCGCGGTCGACCGTGCTGATCACCGGGGAGAGCGGCACCGGCAAGGAACTCGTCGCGAAAGCGATTCACCAGCTCAGCAACCGCCGCAACCGTCCGTTCGTCGCGCTCAACTGCGCCGCGCTGCCGGAGCAACTCGTCGAAGACGAGCTGTTCGGCCACGTGAAGGGTGCGTTCACCGGCGCCGAGCGCGATCGCGACGGTCGCTTCAAACAGGCGCACAACGGCACGCTGTTCATCGACGAGATCGGCGAGATGGCGCCGAGCACCCAGGCGAAGCTGCTCCGCGTACTCGAGACGTTCGAGTTCAGCCCGGTGGGCGCGACCAACACGGTCAAGGTGGATGTGCGCGTGCTCGCGGCGACGAACCGCGACCTCGAAGCGGAGGTGCGCGCCGGGAACTTCCGCGAGGATCTGTTCTATCGGATCCACGTCGTCCGAATCGACCTGCCGCCGCTGCGCGATCGCACGGGGGACATCGCGCTGCTCGTCCGCGCGTTTCTCGACGAGCTCGGCCCCGCCAACGGACGTCCGATCCAGGCGATCACGCCGGAGGCGATGCAGTGTCTCGAAGCACACGATTGGCCCGGCAACGTGCGAGAATTGCGCAACACGCTCGAGCAGGTGATCGTCCTCTCGCAGCATGACGAGATCCGTGTGGAGGATCTGCCCGAGAACCTGCGATGCCACGACCCCGGCCCGGCTGCGGTCGGCGACGAGCTGATCGTCGCGCCCGGCACGCCGTTGCGCGACCTCGAGCGCGCCCAGATCCTCCGGACGATGGACGCCTACGACGGCAACCGCGCGCAGGTCGCGGAGGTACTCGGCATCAGCCTGCGTACGTTGCAGCGCAAGCTGAAGGAATACGGCCTCACGCGAGGAGACGGATGAGCGGGGCGATGGCACTGCGGATCGCGATTGACGCGACCTCGGCCGCGAAGCCGACGCGCACCGGCGTGGGGCGATACATCGCGCAGCTCGTCGACGCACTCGTCCCGGCCGCACCGGACGCTCGCTTCGATCTGTGGTGCCGGCTCTCTCGCTTCAAGACGCGCGCGCACCGACTGGCGGTGCCCGACTCGCGCGTGCGGCGGCGCTGGTGGATCGAGCCGTGGGCGCGCCGTCTCGCAGCGAGTGCCTCGGTGTTCCACGGCCCCGACGCGCGTCTGCCCCGGCTCGACGGCGTCCCGATGGTCGCAACCGTCCACGACACGTTCAGCGCCGACTCGGCCGCGTTCGCGGACGCCGGGTTCCGCGAGAAGAAGAACGCGCGCTACGCCGACATCGCGGCGCGCGCGGCCGCGGTGATCGCACCGAGTGCGCACACGAAGTCGCGCTTCATCGCCCACACGTCGATCGACCCGGCGCGCGTGCACGTCGTGCCGCACGGCGTCGACCCGATGTTCCACGGCGTGGCGGCCGATGCGGTCGCCGCGACGAAGGCGCGCTACGGCTTGCCGCGCGACTACGCGTTCTACATCGGGCAACTCAGCACGCGGAAGAACCTCGACCGGGTCGCGACGGCCTTCGCGCGCGCGGACACCGATCTCGACCTCGTGCTCGCCGGGCCGCGTAGTCACGGCGTGGACGCGATCGACGCGGCCATCGATGCGGCGGGGCTCGGCGGTCGGGTGCATCGCCTCGGCCCGGTGCCCGACACGGCCCTGCCTGCACTCTATGCAGGAGCCCGCATGCACTTGCTGCTGAGCCTCGACGAGGGCTTCGGGATGCCGGTGCTCGAGGCGTTCGCCGCCGGCACGCCGGTCGTCGCGGCCGACCGCGGCGCGCTCCCCGAGGTCGCCGGCGACGCCGCGGAGCTCGCCGACCCGGAAGACGTCGATGCGATGGCGCGCGCGATCGAGCGAATCGCCGGCGACGCAGCGCTGCGCGAGCGGCGGGTGGCCGCGGGGCGCGCGCGCGCGGCCGACTTCACGTGGTCGCGGGCCGCCGAGCGCACACTCGCGGTCTACCGGAGCGTTGCCGATGCCTGAGCCGCGCACCGAACCGATCGCCCCGCTCTCGCTGCTGTTCCTCAACCCGACCGGCGTCGAGGTGTGGGGCGGCGTCGAAGGGTGGATGCACGCGTGCGGCCTCGGCTTGCGCCAACGCGGCCACCGCGTGTGCGCCGCCGGCCGCGACGGCGGCAAGTTCGCCGAGGCGATGAGCGATGCGGGCGTCGCGACGATCGCGATCCGCGGCCGCAACGATCACTCGCCGACCGACCTCTTCCGCCTGCGGCGCGCGATTCGCGAGCACGAGGTCGACCTGGTCATCACGAAGCTCAACCGCGGCATCCGTTTGGCCGGAATCTCCGCGCGCCTCGCCGGCTGCGGCACCGCGGTGCTCGCGCACATGGGCCTGATGGAGGCCAAGCGGGGCTTCCTGTCGTGGCTGACCTACCGCGCGTTTCTCGACGGGGTCAACGTGCCGTGTCGTTCGATCCGCGATCAACTCGTCGACGACCGCGGGTTCGACGACGCGCGTGTGCACGTCGTGCCGTATGGCATCGACACGATGCGCTTCTATCCCGACGACACCCAGCGCGCCGCGGTCCGTCGCGCGTTCGGTCTCCGCGACGACCTGCCGGTCGCGATCGTCGTCGCGCGGCTCGACGAACAGAAGGGACACGGGGACTTCCTGCAGGCGCTCGCGCGTCTCGATCGCGTACAGGCGTTGATCGTCGGCACGGGGCCGCTCGAGGCGCCCCTTCGCGCGCAGGCCGAGGCACTCGGCGTCGCGCACCGCGCGCACTTTGTCGGCCACCGCGACGACGTGCCCTACGTGCTGCACGGTTGCGACGTGCTCGTCCTGTCCAGCAACGACGAGGGGCTGCCGTTCGTCGCGCTCGAGGCGATGGCCGAGGGGCTGCCGATCGTCGCGACGCGCGTCGGCGGGCTCGGCGAGATCGTGCGCGACGGCGAGACCGGGTATCTCGTCGATCCCGGCCATCCCGAGCGCCTCGCCGATGCGATCGACACGGTGCTGTCGACGTCGGACCACGGGCGTTCGCTCGGACGCGCGGGCCGATCGTTGATCCTCGCCGACTACGACGTCGGACGGATGCTCGACGGCGTTGAACTGATGCTCCGCGACGTCGTCGCGCGGCGCCGGACCGGGGTTCGCCGCACGGCGGACAATCCGGCGCCGGCCCGCACGCGATCGTGAGCCCGCCTCAGAGGATGTCCATCGCGTCGCGCACCGCCGCGACCGGGATCAGGTAGTTGTTCGCGGCGCTGAACCGCGCGAGGCGTGGCACCGGCGCGTCCTCCGCGAGCAGGCCGAGCGCGACCGCCGCGAACGCGCGGCTCTGACTCGGCGCACGTTCGGCGTGCAGCAGTTCGATCAGCGGGTCGATCGCGCGTCGATCGCCCGTGCGTCCGAGCGCGAGGGCCGCGGAACCGTGGACGAGTCGGCCGCCCGATCGGCGCAGGACGGCGACGAGGGTCTCGGTGCCCGTTCGGTCGTCGAGCAGGCCGAGGGCGAGCGCCGCGTTGCGCCGGAGGAGCACGTTCGTCTCGAGGCGCAGGATCCGCCGGAGCGGCTCGATCGCCTCGCGACAGCCGACCATGCCGGTCGCGAGCGCGAGGTGTCCGCGCACGGTGTGGTCCTCGGCGTCGCGCAGCGCGGCGAGGAGCGGCTCGCGGGCCTCGGGGCGTCCGAGCAGGCCGAGCGCGATCGCCGACGCGCCGCGAAGATCGGCGGTGCGTGCGCGCGTGAACGCCCGTCCGATCCAGTGCGCGGCGCGTTCTCGTTCGTCGGTCGCGGTGCGCGCCGCGAGGGCGAGCCCCAACGTCGCGAACGCACGGAGTTCGACCGGCTTGGCCCGATCGGCGACGTCGATCAGCGCGCGAACCGCCGCATCCCCGCCGATCCGGCCGATCGAGATCGCCGCGAAGTTGCGGGCCGGGAGGGTGCCGCGCGACCGGCGGCCGCTCGCGACGGATCGGAGCGCGGTCAGCACGCGGCGGGTCCGCTCGGTCTCGGCGGCGACCCATGCGTCGATGCGCGCGTCGAGTTCGGCGGCGCGACGATCGAGTCGCTCGCGCGCGCGCGGACGCATCGAACCGCCCGCTGCCGCGATGCGCTCGGCGATCAGGCGCCGCTCGCGCGCGTCGGGCGACGGGCGTGGGCCGAACGCGCCGAGCGCGATCGCCGCCGAGGCACGGACGTCCGCGCTGCGATCGACGAGCGCGGGGAGCAGGGCGTCGACCGCGTCGGGTGCCGCGCTCTTGCCGAGCGCGATCGCCGCGAACGCGCGCACTTCGTCCGGCAGTCGTCGTGCATCGATGGCACGGGCGAGCGCACGGACGCCGCGTTCGTCCCCGAGTTCACCCAGTGCGAGGAGTGCACAGGCCGGCACGTCGTGCGCCGCTTCCCGCCGTTCGAGCACGTCGCGGAGCCGATCGATCGCGGCCGGCGAGGCGCGGAGTCCGAGGCCGAGCGCCGCGAACGCGCGAGCGCGCAGCGTGAAACGCGGCGTGCGCTGCCGTCCGGCGCAGACCGTCGCGAGCCGCTCGGGCGCGCCCTCGGCGCCGAGCAGGCCGAGCGCGAGGGCGGCGGACTGTCGCACCTCCGAGTGCGGGTCCGCGAGTCGTACGGCGATCGGGCCGGCGACGGCGTCGACGCCGGTCTTGCCGAGCGCGATCGCGGCGGCTCCGCGCACTTCGTGGTGTTCGTCCCCGAGCGCCCGGATCAGCGCGGGCACGACGCGTTGTTCGAGCCACCCGTCGGCGGGCGCCTGCGCGTTGGCCGACGGGGTCGCCGGGTCGCGGTGCACCGGTGCGCGAAAGCGCAGGTAGGCGTCGCGGTTGTGGTCCCACCACGCCTGCCACCCGACGTCCGTCGTGCGGCTCGTCGCCCGGCGTCGCGGGGTCACGCCGGCGGGGGTGCGCGCCGGCGGGCCGGCCGGGGCGACGGCGCCGGACGCATTGGGCGCGGCGCCGTTGGACAGGGGCGGAGCCGGCGTCGTGCGGCCGCCGTGGGCGAACGCATCCGCCGCGAGGGAGAGGAGCGCGATCAGCAGCGCGGAGACTCGGAGCATTGCGGGACGCCTCGGTGCGCGACCGCCGACCTTCTGCACCCGCATTCAGGATTCCCCGAGCGGACGCCCGTGTCAACGGCGTCGTAGGGAATGCCGCGCGCCTTGCGACGCGGGGTCCGAACGACCAGAATGCGACGGTGATGACCGCGACCCGATCTCCGGCCGACCGCCTCCGCGTCTTGCGGATCGTCACCCGCCTCAACATCGGTGGGCCCGCGCACGAGATCGCGCCGCTGTGTCGGCTCGGGTCGGAGCACGGCGTCGACACGCTCCTCGTCGCCGGCTCGCCGGCGCCGTCGGAGGGCGAGCTGTTCGATGCGATCGATATCGGCTCGGCTCGGCGTGCGCGGGTCGAAGCGCTCGGACGCGCCGTGCGCCCGTTGCGGGATCGGCGGGCGCTCCGGGCGCTGCGCGCGATCGCCGACGAGTTCGCGCCCGACGTGATCCACACCCACACGTCGAAGGCGGGGCTCCTCGGTCGGCGGATCGGCGGACCGCAAACGGTGCGGTGTCACACGTTCCACGGCACGGTGTTCGCCGGGCACTTCGGCCCGCTGCGATCCGCCGCGATCGCACGCCTCGAGCGGGTGCTCGCGCGTCGGACCGACGCGGTGATCGCGCTCGGTCCGCGGCTCGGGGACGACCTTCGCGCGCGGGGTGTGGACCACGTTCACGTCGTCGAGCCGGGCTTCGATCCGGAGCGATTGGCGCGCTTCCGGACGGTCGACCGACGAGCGGCGCGGACGGCGCTGGGCATCGACGCGGATCGCATCGTCGTCGCGATCGTCGGTCGGCTCGCCCCGGTCAAGGGCGTGGACCGGCTCATCGAGTCGCTCGCGCGCGTGCGCCCGCCGGTGCTCGTGGTGATCGCCGGGGACGGGCCAGAGCGCGCGGCCCTCGAGCGCAGCGCTGCGCGAGACGTGCCCGCGCGACACGACGTGCGCTTTCTCGGCTGGCGCGACGATCCGGAGCGCGTCGTCGGCGCGGCGGACGTCGTTGCGCTGCCATCGCGCAGCGAGGGCGTGCCCCACGGTGTCGTCGAAGCGCTCGTCGCCGGTCGGGCGATCGTCGCGTGCGCGGTCGGTGAGGTACCGGCGTTGCTCGGCGACGGTCGTGGCTGCGCCGTGGCCGACGACACCGGTGCGTTCGGCCGCGCGCTCGACGCCGTCGTCGGAGACGCCGCGGTGCGTGCACGGCTCGAAGCGGGGGCGCGTGCGTTCGTGCCGCGGACGAGCGCGGCGATGGTCGCCGAGACGTGCGACCTCTACCGGCGATTGGCGGGCGCGCGTGGCTGACGCGTGGGTCGCGATGGCGGTCGCCGCGCTCGCGACGGCGGCGGCGGTGCCGATCGCGGCCGCTGTCGCGCGTCGACTCGGCATCCTCGATCACCCCGGCGGCCGCAAGGCACACGGTCGGCCGACGCCGCTCCTCGGGGGGGCTGCGCTCTGCGTAGGCCTCGTCGCCGCGAGCGTCGTCCACGCAGCGCCAGCCGGCTTCGTCGGGGCGGCCGTCGCGGCGTGGGCGGTCGGCACCCTCGACGACGTGCGGCGTGGTGGCCTGGGCGCGGGCACCAAGCTCGTGCTGCAGTGTGCGGTCGTCGCGCTGTGGACCGTGTGGAGCGGGGCGAGCGCGTTCGACGGCGTCGTCGTGCTGTTCGCGATGAACGGCTTCAATCTCCTCGACAACGCCGACGGCGTCTGCGCGACGGTGGCGGTGCCGCTGCTCGTCGTCGGTGCCGCGCTGTCCGGACTCGCGATCGCGTGGGCGGCCGCGGGCGCGTGCATCGCGTTTCTCGCGTTCAACCGACCGTCGGCGCGGATCTTTCTCGGCGACGGCGGCAGTCACCTCGTCGGTTTCGTCTGCGGTGTCGTCGCATTGGCGAGTGCGCGGGGGGTGACCGGCGTGCTCGGTGCGAGCGGCGCGCTCGCGCTCACGGCGTTGCTGATCGTGCCGATCGTCGACACGGCGGTGGTGGTCGCGACGCGTCTGCGGCGCGGATCGCCGATCTGGGTCGGCGATCGCAATCACCTGAGCCATCGGCTGCATCGCGCGGGATTGTCCGAATTTCAGGCGCTCGGCTGCTTGTTTCTCGGGGGATCCGTGGGTGGCGCCGTGGCGGCGGCACTCCTCGTTGCCTGATCCGCCACCCAGCGGCTATGATCCTCTTGGCAGAAAACCGCGAAGAGAATCGGAAAGCGAGGGAGTTTTTGTCGACCGAGACCCAGCCGCACACGCATCCGCACACCCGGGCGCGGGCCGCCGTCGCGGCGCTCGTACTCGCCCTCGGTGGCATTCTGGCGGGCCCCGTCATCGCGTCGCCGTCGGATGACGACGGCAAGAAGAACGCGCAGAAGATCGAGGAGTTTCGCCGCTTCTACAACAGCCGCAACGTCAAGGTGCGCCGTGCCGCGATCCTCGATGCGAAGGGGATGGACGGCGTCGAAGCGCTCAAGCTGATCCTCGACTGCTTCGACGATCGCGACCCCGAGGTCCAGGCGCTCGCGCAGGAAGCGCTCGACGTGATCAAGGAGAAGCGCGCGATCGAGCAGATGCTCAAGATGGCGCGCCTCGGCTCGGACGACGCCGTAAAGGCGCGCATTGCGCGCGCGTTCCACAACACCGACCACCCGGCGGTGATGCCAGTGCTCCGCGGCATGATCAAGCACCGCAATCCGGAGGTGCGCAAGGCGGTCGCGTTCTCGCTCGGCGAGAAGAGCGACAAGGAGGCCGTCGACGCGCTGGTCGAGGCCGTCGACGACGAGAAGGCCGAGGACGTCAAACAGAAGATGTTCGAGGCCCTCGGCAAGATCGGCGACGAGCGCGCGTCCCCGGTGCTCGAGAAGTCGCTCGGCGACGGGCCGTTCGCCCTCCAGGTCTCGGCGATCGAGGCGCTCGCGAAGCTGCGGACGAAGTCCGGCGTCGGTGCGCTGATCGAGCAGATGCAGAAGACCGAAGGGCGCTTGCTCACGGACATCCGCACCGCGCTCGAGATGCTGACCGGCGAGGTCGGCTTCAAGGAGGACAAGGAGAAGTGGAAGGCGTGGTGGGACCGCTTCCACAAGGGCTTCAAGGTCCCGTCACTCGAACACCTGAAGAACCTGGCCGAGAAGCGCAAGGCCGCCGCCGAGGCGTACGCGCCGCGGAAGTACCACAACATCGAGACGTGGTCGCAGCACATCGTCTTCCTGATCGACATCAGCGGATCGATGGCCGACAAGGTCGTCATTCCGGCCGGCAAGGAAGCGGAGTTCAACGAGAAGTACGACAGCCGCGTCAAGATCGACATCGTCAAGCAAGAGCTGATCGGTCTGCTCGCCGACCTCGACAAGGAGGTGAGCTTCCAGATCATCACGTTCGCGTCGAAGGTGAAGCCGTGGACGAAGGGCCTCGTTCGCGCGACGCGCGGGAACAAGGCGAAGTTCATCAAGAAGCTCTACTCGATGCAGGTGATCGGCGGCATCAACCAGGGGGGTCGCTCACGCGGCGGGGGCAACCTGCAGTCCGGGCGCACGAACACCTACGGGGCGCTGATGCAGGCGCTGCGCGTACCGGAATCGGGCAAGGACAGGACCGGCCGCCTCGTGAAGACGAAGGCCGACACGGTCTTCTTCCTGTCCGACGGGCTGCCGACGATCGGCGAGACGACCGACCCGGCCGACATCCTGCGGCGGATCCGGCGCTTCAACAGCACGCGGAAGATGGTGCTGCACACGATCGGGTTCGACCAGGCGAACCGTTCGTTCATGATGGGGCTGGCCCGCGACAACGGCGGCCAGTACGTGTTGATCGGCGGCGAGTAGCCGTCGGGTCCCGCCGCGCCGACCGGCGCAGCGGGCGGTGACACTACAGCGTCTTGAGGTCCTCGGCGCGCTCCCGCTTCGTGCGTTGGGGGGGACGCGCGGCGCGGCGCGGCGTCTTCGCCGCTTGGCGCTCCATCAAGCGCCGCATCCGAACGAGTTCCTGATGGATGCGGCGCAACTCGCGGACGATCTCGCGGTTGCCCGATGCGGGGGACGTGACGGCGCGCGTCGTCGTCGTGGCCCGCGCGCGGCCGGACGTGATCGTCGAGCGACGGACCGTCGCGCCGCGGCTCTTCGTGCTGCGGCTCTTCGTACTGCGGCTCGCCGTGCTGCGGCTCTTCGACGCGCTCGCGCCGCGACGCGCCCGCGCGACGTCGCGCTCGGCCTTGCCGAGCCGCTTCTTCGCGCTCGCGAGCTTCCGCTGGAGCGATCGGAGGTCGCGCTCGAGGCGCTTGCGGGTCGCTTCAGCGCTGCGTCGCCGACTCTCGGCGCTGCGCAGCCGGCTGGTCAGCGCGCGACGCGCCTTCTGCTCCTTGGCACGGCGCTGCCGTGCGAGTGCCTCGTGCCGGGCGCGGGAGGCCCGCTCGGCCGCGCTACGCTTGTTCTTGGCCAGCTTCGCCGCGAGGCGTTCCGCGTCGCGCTCGAGGCGGTGCAGCGTCTTCGTGGCCCGAGCGATCCGACCCTCGAGCGCGTCGTTGCCCAGCTGTCCCTGCATCCGCGCGATCTGCGCCTTCAGCACCGCGATCCGCTTGCGCAACGCCGCGAGGCGGGTGGCGTCGTCCGGGCACGGGGCGACGCACGGGGACGGGGCGCTCGGGGCGGCCGCGGCGGTCGGCGCTGCGGCGAACAGGCCGAGTAGCGCCAATGCGAGGGGTCGGATGCGCATCAGGGGGGTCTCCAATCGGGGATCGAGTCGTCGTTCCGGGCCCTCAAACCCGCTTCGCGGGCGGCGGGTTACAAATCGGGGATTCGCCGGGAGTCGACCGGCGGGTCGCTTTCCGGGGAATCGACGGCCCCGTCGCGCGGAATCCGGTCATTCGCGTTCGTAGATCCGAGCGGTCGGATCTCCTATACTTCCGGACGTTTGTACGGCGCCGACCACTGGCGCCGGGACCCGGATTCACGGTGAAGAGCGAGGCACGCGGTTGAGCGACCGGATCGCCGTCATCTCCGACATCCACAGCAATCTCGAAGCGCTGCACGCGGTGATCGATCACATCGACGCGCTCGGCTGCCGCGAGATCGTCTGCCTGGGAGACATCGTCGGGTACGGACCGGATCCCGAGGCCTGTGTCGACGTCACGATGGAGCGCTGCGGCGTCGTCCTCCGCGGCAACCACGACGATGCGCTGTTCCGGCCGGTGCTCGACTTCAATCCGGTCGCTCGCAACGCGATCAACTTCACGCGCAAGATCATGAAGCCCGGTCTCGTCCGGGCCGGCAAGAAGGCCAAGCGCTGGGAGTTCCTCCGGCACCTGCCCTTGCAGCATTCCCGGGGCGATTGGCTGTTCGTGCACGCGTCGCCGAACGATCCGCTCAAGGAATACCTGCTCAAGACCGACCTGCTCTTCTGCCGCGAGAAGATCATCGAGGCGCTCGATCGCACGCCGCGCATCGCGTTCGTCGGCCACACGCACATCCCGGGCGTGTTCGACGAACGGCTTCGGTTCCACGAGCCGCGCAACCTCGAGGACGGCTTTTACCCGTTCGAGAGCGGCAAGACGATCGTCAACGTCGGCAGCGTCGGCCAGCCGCGGGACCACGACCCCCGCGCGTGCTTCGTGACGATCGAATCCGACGGTGTCCGCTACCACCGGGTCGACTACGACTTTCGGACCACCCAGAGCAAGATCCTGAGCAACGGTCCGTTCGACGACTTCAGCGCCGACCGTCTCGGCCGGGGACAATAGTCCGGAATCGGTCCTCGACGTCGGATTGATCGCTCGCGCCGCGCGAATACAATTGAGGTGGGGCGGCTCGGACGGCTCCCCGTTTCCATCCTGCGAGAGAGCTGAAGAGACGACCCATGCCCGACTCCGACCCTGCGCCCGCTCCGCGGCCCGCCCTGCCGCGGTTTGCGCTGTGCCTCGGCGTGTTCCTGACGTCGGTCGCGTTGATCGTTCTGCAGGTCACGCTGACCCGGATCTTCAGCGTGATGATCTGGAACCACCTGAGCTTCATGGCGATCACCGTGTCGCTGCTCGGGTTCAGCCTCGCCGGCCTCGTCTTCTTCCTCGCTCCGGTGCTGCTGCGGATATCGACGCCGTGGTTGCTGACGATCGGGACCGTCGGCTTCGGGCTCGGCCTCGTGAAGGTCGGGATGTTCATCTACGAGAGCCAGACGATCGAGGCGCAACTCCTCGAGGCGGCCGGCGGCGCGGCGTTCGCGCGCCAGGCCGCGACGCAGTACCTGCTGTGGCTCTTGCTGTGGCTCGTCGTGCCGTTCTTCTTCGCCGGCTGGACGATCAGTGCCGCGATCGTCAAGGAGGCGCGCGACGTCGGCAAAGTCTATGCGTCCAACCTGATCGGATCCGGCGCCGGGTGCCTCGCGGTGATCGTCGGCCTGAACACGGTCGGCGCATTCCGCACGCTGACCATCGTGTTGATACTCGTGGCCGCGTCGTTGATCTGCTACGCGTGGCGGCGTGAACGCAAGTGGCTCACCGCCCTGATCGGCGTGCCGGCGCTCGCGCTCATCGGTTGGATCGTCTTCAACATCGTCAAACTCGACGCGATCGAGAAACACACGCAACTCGTCAAGCCGATCGCCGTGACGAAGAAGCGCACCGATGCGCTCGGCCGGACGCTCGTGCGCAAGTGGAACTCGTTCAGCTGCGTCGACTTCTACCCGATCGTCGCGGAGCAGGAGGGGTTCTGGGGGCTGAATCGTCGCGTCTACGACGGGAAGATCCCGGACAACATCGGCGTGTTGATCGACTCGTGGGCGCTGACGACGGTGATCAACTACACCGACGGGCTCGAGAAGGACCCGGTCTTCAGCTACGTGCCATCGAGCGTCGCGTATGAGATGTTCGGGCTCAGCGGCAAGGCGCCCGAGGTGCTCGTGATCGGGTCGGGCGGCGGCATCGACGTGCTGACCGCGAAGCACCATGGCGCGAAGCACGTGACCGCGGTCGAGATCAACCCGCTGATCGTGAACGGCTCCAAGCGTGCATACCCCGAACTGCGCGGCGAGAAGCTGCGCAGCCAGCCCGGCTTCGAGCAGTGGACCGACCAGAGCGTCTACGAGCTGCCGGGCGTCGAGGTGCACGTCGCCGAGGGGCGCCACTTCGTCGACCGCTCCGAGAAGCGCTACGACATGATCATGATCCCGGGCGTCGACACGGCGACCGGGACCGAGGCCGGCAGTTTCAGCTTCTCCGAGAACTACCTCTACACGACCGACGCGATGCGCGCCTACCTCGACAAGCTCGAGGACGGCGGGCTTTGCTACGTGCTTCGCTTCCGCCCGACCGAGGATCGGCCGAGCGAGATGCTCCGCCTCGCAGCGATCGCCGAAGCGGCGTTGGCCGAACAGGGCGTCGCCGAGCCGTGGAAGCAGATCGTCGTCTACGACTCGAACGTGCACGTCTTCGCGTGCCTCGTGATGAAGAAGGGCGGGGCGTTCACCGATGCCGAACTCGCGAAGTGCCACGAGAAGCTCGCGGCGCTGCGCTACTCGCCGCTGTTCGCACCGGACAAGGCGCCGGGGTCGCCGCACGCCAAGGACTTCCACGACTACCTGAAGGGCGACGAGGCGTCCCGCGAGACGATGCTCGCGAGCTATCCGTATCGAGTCGCGCCGGTCACCGACGACGAGCCGTTCTTCTTCAACTTCACGCACGTGAAGGACGTGCTGCACCTCGAGGACGAACTCGAGAAGGGCGACACGCACGCGCTCTACTACATCGGGCAGACCGTACTCTACTACTGCCTCGCGGTCGTCGCGGCGCTCGGCGTTCTGTTCGTCCTGCTGCCCCTGATCCGGTTCGCGTTCAGCCGCCAGCCGATCCACGCGCGTTTCCGCTTCGTCGGCTACTTCCTGTGCCTGGGCTTCGCCTACATCGTCGTCGAGATCATGCTGATGCAGAAGTTCGTCTTCTACCTCGGCTACCCGGTCTACGCGATGACGGTGATCCTGTTCAGCCTGCTGACGTTCTCCGGCATCGGGAGCTTCGTTTCGTCACGTGTGAACGGGCGCACCGGCGCGACGGTGATCTTCGCGCTGTTGCTCGCCGCGCAGGTCGCGATGATCCTGTTGTTCGAGCGCATCACCGCAGCGACGTTCGACCAGTCGTTCTGGACACGCGTCGCGGTCGCCGTCGCGATCACGGGGCCGCTCGGCCTGCTGATGGGCATGCCGTTTCCGTTGGGCATTCGCGTCGCGGAGACGTGTGCGAAACCGATGCTCCCGTGGATCTGGGCGCTCAACGGCTACGCCTCGGTGCTCGGTAGCGTGCTCGCGGTCGCACTCGCGATCCACGTCGGGTTCTCCGTCGTGCTCTGGATCGCGATCGGCACCTACGCGCTCGCGTTCCTGCTGTTGACGAGCATCCTGAAGAGTCGCTCGTCGTTGGCGTGACCGCGCCGCGTTCGGCAACGTCCGGATGCGGTGCACGAGCAGCACCACGCGTTTGCCGAGGCGCACGATGCGCCCCTTGACGCACACGGTGCCGCCGGTCGATCGCGCGCGCGCCCGCTTGCGGATGAACTGGCGAAAGTAGGCATTGCGCGGAAACGCCGCGATCGCGAGTCGCCGGTGCCGGTAGTGGGCGAGGCGCACGACGCGTCGCCCGCGCGCGATCCGCAGCGGCTCGAGTCGCTTCCGAAACGCCCCGGGCGACACGTGCAGATGAACGAGTCGACCGACGTGACTCGCGCCACGCGTCTTGTAGAGCCGCGCCTCTTGCGCGCGATCGAGCTTCGCATACGACCCGCCGAGCGCGAGCGCCGCGACCAATCCGAGGCCGGTGGTGACCATGACCGTGTCCTTTCCGCAATCGGAGCCAGGACATCAGTCGGGCGCGAAGCCGTTTGGTCGCACGAAATCGCGGAGAGCCCCGACGTCGGACTCCGAGCTCTCCGGAGAGGGGCGGGCCTTGCGTTGTATCCGCAGAAGCTTGCTGCGTCGGATCTGACCCGTTTCGCGTCAGTCTGTCTTTAGCGAGCTGTTGCGCCGTCGATCGTTGGTCTTGGCGGCGGGGTTTCGTCCGTATTTGGGGGTTCCGCGCGCTTGGCGGACCTCGAACGTTCGTTTTGCGGCCCAGATCGCGGGTGAGACGGACGTTCAACCGCCGCCAAGCGCAATCAACTCCCGAAAACGGACGTTCAGGCCTCGCCAAACGCGTACGAACCTCACCGGTGCGCCGGGGGAGGCAATGCTAGCGTTTCGTGGGGCGATCCTGCACCGGTTGGTGCGATGCATGCGCATGGCGGGCTGATGCTGCACCCGATAGGCGTCACTGGCAGTGTTTCGCGGGCCCACGGGTGCAAGACAGGGTCGCCACCGACGCACATGCCGCTGCAACGGTGCAGATTCCGCGCGCCAAGCGCATCGAAACCCAACGCGGCCCCCAGGTCCCCCAAAGCTCTCGATCCCGAGACCGAGCATCACTTGCGCCGTGCCAACTCGAACGCCATTCACCGTTCCCGAGCCACGCCCTCAGCCGTTCTACGTGGGCCGACATCCAACGCCAGCACTACGCGTTCAGTGGCCGAGGTCGGGGGTGGCGGGGGAGCGCAGCGGTGCGTCTCGCGGGTGCTGGCAAGGCGCGGTGGCGCGCCTCGCATCAGCGATACGCAAGTCGCCGCCGCAACGCAGTCCAGCGCCCGCGAGACGTATCGCTCCGCCCCTCGCCACCCCCGACTTCGGCCACCCAAAAGAAAAGCGGGAGCCCGGGGGCTCCCGCTCGGAAGGTCGATTCAGGCGTTACCGCTTACGGGGTCGGCTGCTGATAGCGGATCACGACCCGCGAGACAGCGATGCGGTTCGGCGCGGTCGCGCCCTTCACCGTCGTGCCGACCTGGAAGCGCACCCGGAAGCGGATGTGGCGCATGTTGCCGGCCGCGCGGATCTGGGTGATGTCGGTCGCCCAGTTCTGGCACGGGTTGCCCATCGTGTTCGCCGGGAACCACTTCGTCGGATCCGGCTCGGGCTGGCCCTGGCCGTTGTCCGGCGCACCCTGGAACTCGATGAATGCCGTCTGGTTGGCACCCGGCGGGTTCAGGTAGGTCAGGTCCTTCACCGGAACGATCTGGCCGTTGGCCGGGTTGTTCGAGTCGAACGACCAGAACGGGCTCGCCTCACCCGAGTCGTAGAACCGCGAGATCGCCTCGGACAGGCCACCCTGCGTGTTCCGCATCGGCGCGAACGTGTCGCGTGCGGTGACCGGCGGCGGGGTGTAGGTCGCGCCGGCCGAGTTGGGCGTGCCCGCGAGGTCGCGGACGATGATGTAGCCGTCGCCACCGCGACCGCTACGGTTCGGGACCGACGGGTTCGGGTTACCCGTTCCGCCGAGCGCCGTCAGCGTCGCACCGGTGTTCACGGTCACGTCGGCACCGGACAGCCAGATCGAGCCGCCAGCGCCGCCCGCTCCGTAGCCGGCTCGGATGCCGCCCTGCGAGTGGCCGACGCCACCGTTGCCGCCGTCGGCGTTGATCTGGGCCGAGCCCAAGACCTCGAGCTTCGCGCCCGACTCGATCTCGACGCCGCCGCCGCCGCCGCCACCGGAGCCGGCGACGATGTCGTTGCCCGGGGGAGGCGTGCCGACCGTGGTCGTCGCGGCGTTGCCGCCCGCACCACCGCCGGCGCCGGCCGACACCTGGTTGATCTGGTTCGAGCCGGACACGATCACCCAGACGTCACCGAAGGCGACTCCGAACGCGCCGGTGTTCGAGCACGCCAGGTCGGTCTGCTCGCCTGCCTGCGCGTGGCCACCACCGTTGCCGCTGCAGCCGTCGCGCAGCACCGAGCCGATCGGCACGCCGCGGTTACCGCCGGTGCCACCCCCGCAGTTGATCTGGAAGACGATCAGCGGGAAGTTCTCCGAGCGGTTCACCTGGTTGCAGTCCACGGTCGCCCGCGGGCGACCGGCGTCGCCACGGAGGTCCGTCGGCAGCGCGCCGAGCGGCTGCGCGTTCGGCCTCGTGTTCGCGTCGCTGCCCTTGCCGCCGCCCGGGCCGCCAGCGCCGCCGGGGATCAGGCCGATCGACGTCGCGATGCCCGGGCCGGCGTTGTTGCCGTTGGAGCCGTTCGCGAAGATCTGCCCCGCGATCGAGGCGTCCATGAGTGCGTTCAGCTTGATCGGGTAGGTACCCGTCAGGGTCAGCACGCCAGACGTCGCGATGTCGAGGCGGTTGAAGTTCCACTCGACGACGCCCTGGGCGTTCGGCGTCCGGTTCGAGGAGTCGAGCGTCATCGCGCCCGACACGGTCAGGTCGCCGTCCGAGCCGTTGCCGCCGAAGCCCGGCGTCGCAAACAGCCCGGTCTGGCCAGCCGGTGCCCACGCCGCGGTCGACGGGCAGTCGGTCGCGATGTTGCTGCGGTCCTGGAACGTCTCGACGATCGCGTTCGTCACGGTCGCGCTCGCGCTCGTGATGAACGCCCACGCGAACTCGACGTCTCCAGGAGGCGTGGTCTGGTTCGTGTAGTTGATCGGGCGGATGTAGCCGACCGTCGTCGGGAAGCCCTGCGGATCCGCCTGCAGCACGTAACCGGTGCGCTTCGGATACGCCAGCGCGTAGTTGTTGAGGTCGCGAAGACCGGTCGACTTCGGCGATGGCGCGACCTCGTTCTCGGGCTGCGCGGTGTTCAACGACACGATGATGTAGGCCGGGTCATTCACCTTCGACTGCGGGAAGCCCGAGTTCGGGCGCCACGTGATCACCGACTTGCCGTCGATGACGTCGTTCTGCAGACCGATCCGCGACGTCGCCTGCGTGCCCGCCGGCTGGACCGCCGAGAACTGCAGCACCGTTCCGGTGTCGCTGACGCGGTAGACGGAGAAGTTCGAGAGCGAGACCGACAGCGGCGACAGCGCTTCGCTGAACGTCATCTGGATCTCGGTCGCGGCCGAGAAGTCACCCGGTGCGACCTGGTTCGTGATCCCCTGGGACACGACTGCGGTCAGCGTGCCCGGGCCGAATCCGACCGAGCCGATGTTCGGTCCGGATGCCTGGAACACGGTGACCGTGTTCGTCGAGTTCGCCGCGACCGCCCACGTCGCCGACACCGGCGGTTGCACCGAGTTGTCGGTGATCGTGAGCGTGCCGCCGGTGCCGACGTATTCGTTCGGAATCATCGGCGCCGCCAGCGCGAGCTGCACGGTCAGCGGGTCGTTGTTGAGGATGCTGCCCGCGAGCGTCATCGTGCCCTGCACGCTCTTCGTGAGCGGCGTTTGAGCGTACTGCCACTCCGGCACCGTCATCGTCGACGGCGTGACCTGCTGCAGGCTCAGCAGGCTCGCGTTGAACATCTGGCCCGCGATCAGGTTCGTGATCGGGTTGAGCGGCTGGGTGACGCCGGCCGCGTCGTTGACGATCACCGACTCGAGCTCCGGCCGCATCGGCACCGCCTCGGGGCGGAACGGCGGGGTCGAGCCGAGTTGAACCGTCAGGAACGTCTCGCTGCGGCTCGACGGCACACCGCGGCCGCCGTTGTTGCGCACGCCCGGGCTGTTCTGGATGAACACCGAGCACGAGTCGCCGGGCTGCGGGACGCAGATCGTGTATTCGGTATCCGGCAGGAGACCGCCGTCGCCGAACGTCGGCGTCGACGGCAGGCGCGGCGTGAAGATCGCGCGGGTGCCGTCCACGGTCCAGTCGCCCTGCGCGATCGTCGCGCCGGCGGAGGACGTGATGTAGAGGTAGATCCCGGTCAGGACGGTCTGCGGATCGATCGCCTCGCTGAACGTGACGATGATCTGGTCGTCCAGGTAGACGCGCGGGGATTGCTTCGTCGCCGAGAAGCTGATGACGTCGAACGTGCCGCCGCCGCTGCTGCTACCCGAGCCGCTGCATTGCACGCCGAACGCCGAGAGCCCCAGGAGCAATGCGGCGCCGAGCCAGCGCTGCATCGTGGGCGTCTTGTGCATCGGTGTCCTCCTCGATTGGAATCCGCGGGACCGCGTGCGTGAGCGGTCGGGCGGGAATTGGAATATCGTGGGAATCGTGGTTTCTGGACGGCAGGCAACGCAAGCGACGTGCCCGGTCGCAAAAACCCGGTGAAGTCGTGGATTGGACCGTTCTTATACCAAAGTTCGGGGGTGGAATCCGGTGGTTTTCCGAGGATGGGGCGGTTTGCGACAGGGCCGAAGTGCAGGATCGCACACCTCGGCGATCCGTCGCTCATCCGGTGTGTGAGGCGGCCCCGAGCGCCCGCCGGATCGCCGGGGTGAACGGGGCTTGGAGGACCCCGCGGTCCGTTACGATCGCGGCGATGCGTGCGGCCGGCGTTACGTCGAAGGCCGGGTTCCGGACCCCGACGCCCCGCGGCAGCGCGAACGGTCCGACCACCTCGTCCCGGGCCCGCTCCTCGATCGGGATGGCCGCACCGGTCGGCGTCGCCGGATCGATCGTCGACGTCGGCGCGACGACGTAGAACGGGACCGAGAATGCGTTGGCCAGCACCGCGAGCCCGAGGGTCCCGACCTTGTTCGCGACGTCGCCGTTGGCCGCGATCCGGTCCGCGCCGACGAGCACCGCGTCCACCGTGCCCGACGCGAGCACGCCGGCGGCCGCGGAATCGCAGATCAGGGTCGCCGGCACCCCGAGGCGACCGAGTTCGAACGCGGTGATCCGGGCGCCCTGGAGGAGCGGCCGCGTCTCGTCGACGAACGCGTGGACCGTCTTGCCGTCGCGATGTGCGCGCACGATGACGCCGACGGCGGTGCCGATGCCGCCCGCCGCGAGGGCGCCGGTGTGGCAGTGGGTCACGACCGTGCAGGGATCGGGCAACAGCGCGGCGCCGAACGCCGCCATCGCGTCGCACGCGGCGGCCTCCTCGTCGCGGATCGCGTCGGCCTCCTCGAGCAAGCGCGCGCCGATCGGGTTCGGTCCGGCATCGTCGGCCGCGTCGACGATCGCGCGCATCCGCGTGATCGCCCCGGCGAGGTTGATCGCCGTCGGGCGGCTGGCCTCCAGAGCGTCGAATCCGTGCGCGAGTCGCTCGCGGAATCCGTCCGCCGGGCCGGGGGACGCGCGTCGTGCGGCGAGCACGCAGCCGTAGGCGGCGGCGATCCCGATCGCCGGCGCGCCGCGCACGCTGAGTCGTCGGATCGCGGCGACGACGTCGTCGTCGCTCTCGCAGCGGAGCCACCGCTCCTCGTTCGGCAGGCGCGTCTGGTCGAGGACCTCGAGGAAGCCCGACGCGTCGCCGTGCCACCGACACGGTGCGATCGCCCCGGGGCTCATCGGATCACGCGCCTTCCGGTTCGCGACCGGTCAGGCGTCGGTGCATCGACACGTAGCGCTCTCGCGTCTCCGCGACGATCGCGTCGGGGAGGTGGGGCGGACTGCTCTCGCGGTCCCAACCGGACGCGAGCAGGAAGTCGCGCACCAGCTGCTTGTCGTAGGGTTCGAGCGGCGCGCCGGGCACGTAGGTCTCGGCCAGGACGAATCGCGACGAGTCGGGCGTGAAGCACTCGTCGATCAGCACGAGGCGATCGTCGCGCAGGCCCCACTCGAGCTTCGTGTCGACGAGGATCGCCCCGCAGGTCTCCGCGTGCGCGGCGGCTGCGCGGAACAACGCGAGCGACCGGTCGCGCACGTCGCGGGCGAGCTCGGCGCCGATGCTATCCTCGAGCGCCGGCACGTCGATCGGCTCGTCGTGGCCCGACTCCGCCTTGGTCGTCGGCGTGAAGACGGGTTCGGCGAGGCGGTCGCCCTTGCTCAGCCCTGCCGGCAGGCCGAGGTCCCAGACGACGTCCCCGCGCGCATACTGCTCCCACAGCGAGCCGGTGATGAACCCGCGCACGACCCACTCGACCGGCAACGGTTCGGCCTTCTTGCCGCGGAGTACGCGACCGCGATAGACGTCGCCGGCGGCGCGCACCGCGTCCGGCAGCGCGTCCCACGACGAGTCGAGCGCGTGGTGCTCGAGGCCCAGCTCCGCCTCGAAGCGTTGGAACCAGAAGCGGCTCAGCCCGTTGAGCACGCGTCCCTTGTCGGGGACGCCTTCATGCAGGATCACGTCGAACGCGCTCAGTCGGTCCGTCGTGACGAGCAGCAGTTCGTCGCCGAGATCGTAGACGTCGCGGACTTTGCCGCGCCTCGGTGCCGGCAGGCCGGGGAGCTCGCTGCGGAGCAGAATCTCGCTCATCACGTCGCCTTGTGTGGGGACCGTTCGCTCCCGGGTTGTAGCATTCGCTCCCGAGGCGGTCAATCGACGGCGGCGGGGGGCGCCAACGCGCTTGACTTCCTGGCGGATCGACCGAAGAGTCAAGCGATGAGCACGCCCACGTTTCAAGACATCGTCCTTCGGCTGCAGCGCTTCTGGGCCGATCGCGGCTGCATCGTCTGGCAGCCCTACGACATCGAAGTCGGGGCCGGCACATTCAACCCCGCGACGTTCCTCCGTAGCCTCGGCCCGGAGCCGTGGAAGGTCGCCTACGTCGAGCCGTCGCGTCGACCGACCGACGGGCGATACGGCGACAACCCCAATCGCCTGCAGCACTACTACCAGTTCCAGGTGATCTTGAAGCCGGCGCCGGCCGACTCGCAGGCGCTCTATCTCGAGAGCCTCGCCGAACTGGGCATCGACCTCGTCGCGCACGACATCCGCTTCGTCGAGGACGACTGGGAGTCGCCGACGCTCGGCGCGACCGGGCTCGGCTGGGAGGTCTGGCTCGACGGCATGGAGATCAGCCAGTTCACCTACTTCCAGCAGGTGGGCGGCGTGGAACTCGATCCGATCTGCACCGAGCTGACGTACGGACTCGAGCGGATCGCGATGTTCATCCAGCGCGTGGAGAGCGTCTACGACCTCCAGTGGACCGAAGACGTCAAGTACGGCGAGGTCCACCACCGCGACGAAGTCGAGTTCAGCAAATACAACTTCGAGGTCGCCGACATCGAGTCGTTGTCGCGTGCATTCGACGATCACGAGCGCGAGTGCAATGCGTGTCTCGAGGCCGGGCTCGTCATTCCCGCGTACGACCAGGTGCTGCGGTGCTCGCACACGTTCAACCTGCTCGATGCGCGGGGCGCGATCGGCGTGAACGAGCGGGCGCACTACATCGGGCGCGTTCGACGGCTCGCGTCCCGCTGTGCCGAAGGCTATCTCGCGCTGCGCGAAGAGCTCGGTCATCCGTTGCTCGCAGGCGGGGCGGCGTCGTGATCCGACGAGCGGCCTTCATCGCGCTGCTCGTCGCAGCGACCGGCTGCGGCTCGCCGAGCCGTTCGCCGGCTCCGGCGCCGACCGAGCCGGATCGCGAACCGGCTGCCGCGTCCGGGCCGGGCGGCCGCGAGGAGAGTGCGCTCAGCGTGCTCGAGAGCGCGGCGGGGCTCGACTCGCGACTCAAGCGCACCGTGGAGCGGTGGGACACGCAGGTCGAAGCGGGGCTGCGCGTCCAGGCCACCGCCCGCCTCGCCGGGCCGGAGGCGCTCGAGGGCTTGCTCGCGAAGCTGCGCGCCCGACCGGACCGCACGCCGGTGGATGCATACCTGATCGGACGGCTCGAGGGCAAGCTCGGCCGCGTCGCCGAGGCGCGCAAGGCGTTTCGCGAGGCGCTCGCGCTCGACAAGCGCTTCCTCTGGGCGCACGAGGGGCTCGCGATCTGCCTCGGGCAGGTCGCCGACGTCGACCCGGGCCGAGGGCCGGCCGCGTTCGCAGACCCGGAGGCGGTGGAGGCGGAGATCGACCGTGCGTTCGCGATCTGGTCGACGTTCCCGCGCGGCTGGCTCGTCCTCGGGCAGCTTCACCTGCAGCGCCTCGACCCGCAGCGCGCACTCGACGAGCTGACGAAGATCCCCGAGGACCATCCCGCCTACCGGGACGCCGTGCTGACGAAGGCGCGGTGCCAGATGATGCTCCGCAAGCCCGAACTCGCGGTCTCCGCGCTCCGGGCGGTGCTCGAGAAGGAACCGGACAACGTCGAGTGGCTCGCACAACTCGGCAGCGCACTGATCGAACTCCGCGACGTGCGCGCCGCGCGTGACGTGTTCGAGCGTGCCGCGAAGCTCGCGCCGAAGCACGTGCCGACGCGACTCGGCCTCGCGCATACCGCCGAGCTGGCCGGTCAGCAGGAGGACGCGCACCGCGGGTATCAGTCGCTCGTGAGCGATCCCGCCGTTCCGGCGAACGTCCGTCGCGACGCGCTCGACGGCATGCGGCGGATCGAGACCGGCCGTCGACCGGGCCTGTCGCTGTCGACGCTGCTCGTCACGCTGCGCGACAGCCCCGACGCCGAGAAGCGCCGCGAGGCGGCCGCCCTCCTGTGGCAGGTCCGGGACGAAGCCGTCCTGCGCGTCTTCGTTCGGCGCCTGAACCCGAGGGTCGAACCCGACGAGCGGATCCGTGTCTACGCGGTTCGTGCGCTGTCGGGACTCGACGCGCAGCGCTTCTATCACATGCGCGACGTGTTCGTCGCACTGATCGATCCGGCGCGCGAGCCGTCCAAGCTCGTGCGCGGCCTCGCGGTGCGACAGCTCGGTCGCTTCCCCGCGGAGGTCGCGCCGCTCGACGCGATGGCCGGCGCCCTCGCGGACCCGGAGCCCTACGTGTTCGCGCAGGCGCGTGCGGCGCTCGAGCAGTCGACGGAGCATCGCGAGCTGCCGTCGCTGCAGGGCGAACTCGACGAGGCGTCGCGCGCGCGGGTGCTCGCCGCGTGGCGCGCCTGGATCGAACGCTACCAGAAGGAGCGGCGGTAGCCGCGACCGTTTCACTCCCGAGGACGACATGGCCGATTCGACCGACGCGAAGACCGCGGACCTGCTGTTCGAGATCCGGACCGAGGAGATCCCGGCCGGCTACCTCGATCGGGCCGTCGAGGCGCTGGCTCGCGACGTGCAGCAGCGACTCGCGGCGGCGCACGTCGCGCACGGCGACGTCGTCGCACTGGCGACGCCGCGTCGTCTCGCGCTGTTCGTCGCGGCGGTCACCGTCCGGCAGCCCGATCGCACCGAGACCGCCGTCGGTCCCGCGGAGAAGGCGGCGTTCACGACCGACGGTGAGCCGACGAAGGCGGCGCAGGGATTCGCGCGCGGGCAGGGCGTCGACGTCGGCGCCCTCGAGGTCCGCGACACGCCGAAGGGGCGCTACGTGTGCGTCGAGAAGCGTGTGGACGGCATCGAGTCCGCGGCCCTGCTGCCCGAGGTGCTTCGCGACGCGGTCGCCGCGGTCCCGTTTCCGAAGCGCATGCGGTGGGTCGGCAAGGCGCTCACGTTCGCGCGGCCGATCCGCGGCGTGCTCGCGCTCTTCGGCACCGAGACGCTCGACCTGGAGATCGCCGGCGTGCGGGCGACGAACGAGACGCACGGTCACCGCTTCCTCGCGCCCGACGCGATCGGGTTCGACACCGCCGACCTCGATGCGTATCGGTCGCGGCTCGATCGGGCATTCGTCGTCGTCGACGGAGCTGCACGCCGCCAGGCGGTGAAGGCGGGCCTCGACGCCGCGGCCGAGGCGGCGGGCGGCACCTACCGCGACGACGGCCTCGTCGCGGAAGTGACGAACATGGTCGAGTATCCGGGCGTGCTGACCGCGTCGTTCGACGAACGGTTTCTCGAACTGCCCGACGCGGTGATCGAGGCGGTGCTGCGCAACCACCAGCGCTACTTCTCGATCGCCGGCGCCGACGGCGCGCTGACGAATCGGTTCCTGAGCGTCGTCGACCGGGCCGAAGGCTTCGACCGCATCCGCGACGGCAACGAGCGGGTCGTGCGCGCACGGCTCGTCGACGCCGAGTTCTTCCTCGCCGAGGACAGCAAGCGAACGCTCGCCGATCGACGCGAGGCGCTCGACAACGTCGTGTTCCTGAAGGGTCTCGGCACGATGGGGCAGCGCGTCGAGCGAATCGCACCCCTCGCGCGCAAGCTCGCGGTCGTCCTGTGGGGTCAGGACACCGCCGCACTCGCCGAGCGCGCGGCCGGCCTCGCGAAGTGCGACCTGACGACGCAGATGGTGTTCGAGTTCCCGGAGCTGCAGGGCGTGATCGGCGAGCACTACGCGCGCCGCATCGACGGCGAGCCGACGGACGTCGCTGCGGCGATCCGAGAGCACTACCGCCCACAGGGACCGGACGACGACTTGCCGTCGACGCCGACGGGGCTCGTCGTCGCGCTGGCCGATCGAATCGATCTGCTGACCGGCTGTTTCCTGAAGGGCCTCGAACCGACGGGGTCGCGCGATCCGTTCGGGTTGCGTCGCGCCGCGCTCGGCGTGATCCGCCTCGTCCGCTCCGCGGAGGTGTCGCTCGATCTGCGCAAGTGGCTCGAGATCGCCGCGCAGCAGTATCGCGACCTCGTCCCCGAGGCACGCGCGCCGGAGGAACCGCTCGATCGACTCGGCGCCTACCTGCGCGAGCGCATCGTCGCCCACTTCATCGACCGCGGCGATCGGCACGAGCTGGTCCACGCGGCGGCGGAGACCGGGTGGAGCGACGTCCGTGATCTCGAGCGCCGCCTCGACGCGCTGGGAGCGCTCGCCTCCGACGAGCGGTTTCCGCAACTCGTCGAGCTCGTCGAGCGCACGAAGAACATCGCGAAGGCGCTCGAGCGCGAGGAGGCGGTGCGGCCGTCGCTGTTCACCGAAGAGATCGAACGCCAGGTGCACGACGCGTTCGTCGCGACCGAGCCGCTCGTGCGCGGTGCGTTCGAGTCCGGCGACTACGAAGCCGGTTCGTGGCGGTACCTCGACGGCCTCGGTGGCCTGCTCGCCCGCTACTTCGACGAGGTCTACGTCAACGTCGAGGACGCGCGCGTGCGCACGAATCGACTGTCGATGCTGCGTGCGGTGCACCGGCTCTACCGCGACCACGTCGCGGACCTGAGTCTCGTGCCGCGCGCGAGCTGAGGGGGAAACATGGGTGCGAAGGACGTCTTGGTCGTCGGCGGGGCCGGCTACGTCGGGAGCCACACGGTTCGATACCTGGTCCGCAAGGGCTACCGACCGGTCGTGTTCGACAACCTCTCCACCGGCCACCGCGCGTCGGTGCCGCGCGGCGTGCCGTTCGTCAAGGGCGACCTGCTGAAGCCCGCATCGATCGGCCGGGCACTCGAGAAGGCTCCGTTCGCCGCGGTGTTCCACTTCGCGGCGAAGGCACTCGTCGGGGAGAGCGTCGAGAACCCGGCCCTCTACTACCGCGAGAACGTCACCGGCACGCTCAACCTGCTCGAGGCGATGCTCGCGCACCGCGTCAAACGGATCGTGTTCAGCTCGACCGCCGCGACCTACGGCAACGTCGAGGCCGTGCCGCTCACCGAGGATCACCCGAAGAACCCGTGCAATCCGTACGGGTTCACGAAGTGGGCGATCGAGCGGATGCTCGAGGACTTCCATGCCGCCTACGGCCTGCGCTCGGTGCGCCTGCGCTACTTCAACGCAGCGGGGTGCGATCCGAGCGGCGAGATCGGCGAGGACCACGATCCCGAGACGCACCTGATTCCCAATATCCTGAAAGCCGCGCTCAATTCGCGCCGCAAGATGAAGATCTTCGGCGACGACTATCCGACGATCGACGGCACGTGCGTCCGCGACTACATCCACGTCACCGACCTCGCCCAGGCGCACGTCCTCGCGCTCGATGCGATGAAGAAGGACGTGCACTGCGACGCGTTCAACCTCGGCAACGGCAACGGCTACTCGTGCATGCAGGTCGTCGAGGCCGCGCGCCGCGTGACCGGGCGCTCGATCGCCGTGACGGTGACCGGGCGTCGCCCCGGCGACCCCGCGATCCTCGTCGCCGGTGCGGATCGGGCGCGCGACGTGTTGGGGTGGTCGCCCGCGCACGACTCGCTCGACGAGATCGTCGAGACGGCCTGGCGTTGGATGGTCGCGCACCCGCGCGGCTACGTGGGGTAGGACACACGCAGGTGGCGCGCTGGACCGTCCTCGGGTCGGGCACGGCGCTCGCGACCGCTTCGCGTGGGGCGTCGGGCCATCTGCTCGAGGTCGACGGCGCACGGATCCTGTTCGACGCGGGCGCCGGCACGCTCGGCCGGCTCGCCGCCGTCGACGTCTCGGCGGACGCGATCGATCGCGTGTTCCTCACGCACTACCACCTCGACCACGTGAACGAAATCCCGGCGCTGCTGTTCGCGCTCGGCAGTGCCGCGTTCGATCGCCCGCGCACGGTCGCGATCCACGGCCCCCGCGGGCTGCTCGATCTGCGCGACGGCTGGCGGGCGGCGCACGGCGAGTGGATCGAGCCGCGACAGACGCGGATCGAGTGGCTCCCGTTCGAGGCCGGGTGGGAACAGGCGTTCGCGTTCGGTCGGCTCGCGACGTTCGCGACCGGCCACACCGAGCACAGCGTCGCGTATCGTATCGCCTTGCCCGACGGCTTCGTTGTCGTATATTCGGGCGATACCGGCTACACGCCCGAGTTCGCGGCCTTCGCCGCCGGGGCGGACATGCTCGTGCTCGAGTGTGCGCTCGAGCGGGCCACGGCGACCGATCGTCATCTCGACGCCGACGGCGCCGGGCGGATCGCGGCCGAGGCGAACGTCGGGCGGCTCGTACTGACTCACTTCTATCCGGACGTCGACGTCGCCGCGGTGCCGGCGCGCGTCGCGCAACACTACGCGGGGGAGGCGTGGATCGCGCACGATGGGATGCGGATCGAACTCGACGCCGACTGAGCGATTGCGCGGCATCCTCGCGCTCGTGTGCGCCCTCGTCGTGGCGTCCGGCGCAGTCGCTGCCCAGTCGATCGACGGTGCACTCCGTCGCTTCGTTCGCAGCCCGGGGGTCGTCGCGGACGGCCTCGGTGTCTGCGTGCTCGACCTGGAGACCGGTGCCGTCATCGCGCGCCACCAGCCCGCGCGCCCGCTGATTCCGGCCTCGAACATGAAACTCGTCACCGCGATGGCGGCGTGTGAGTTCCTCGGGGAGCAGGTTTCGTTCTCGACCCGTCTGATCGCGGCCGGCACGGTCACCGACGGTGTGCTCGCGGGCGACCTCGCCCTCGTCGGAGACGGTGACCCACGATTCGGCGGCCCCGGCGCGGCCGACGTCGACGCGTTCGCGGCCCGGGTCGTCGATGCCGGCATCCGCCGCGTGACCGGTGACATCGTCGTCGTCGAGCAACGCATCGATCGCGACTACTACCACCCGGATTGGGCGGAGCGATACGCGGCGGCCGACCGCACCGCACGGGAGGTCGCGGCGCTCGGCCACGGCGAGAACGTCGTCGGGATCGTCGTGCGCGGTGGGGCGTCGGTCGGTGCGCCGGGACGGATCTCGTTGCTCGACGACGCCGGCCTCGTGCGGATCATTAACAAGACCCGTACGGTGCCGCGCGGACGCAGCGGTCCGGGGTCGATCCGGGAGTGGGACAGCAACGTCGTGACCGTGCGCGGCGACGTGCCGCTCGGGGGCAAGATCATCGGCTCCGCGGCCGTCCACGACCCGCCCGCGCGCGTCGCGCGACTCCTCGAGCGAGCGCTCGCCGAGCGTGGCGTGCGCATCGACGGATCGATCCGGCGCGCCGATCACGGTGCCGCACCCGCGGGGCGGGAGCTCGCGCGCAACCGGACGACGCTCGACGAGATGCTCGGCCCGACACTCGAGCGCAGCGACAATCGCTACGCCGAGATCCTGTTCAAGGCGGCGGGCGCGGCGATGACGCAAGCCGTGGGTAGCTTCGAGGTGGGCGGGTATGCCGCACGCGCGGTCATCGATCGTGCACGGGCGGCGCACGATCCCGAAGGTACCGCCCCGGTCGGCGACGAGGTCGCGGTGCGCGACGGCTCGGGGCTCAGTCGACACAACCGGCTCGCCGCGATCGACATCGCGCGTGCGTTGCGGTGGGCGTACGGTCGGCCGTGGGGCGCGCGGTTTCTCGGGCACTTGCCGCACGGTGCGCAACGCGGCTCGACGCTGCGGCGGCGCTTTCGCCGATCGCCGGTCGCCGAGCACTTGTTGGCGAAGACCGGCTACCTCTACAACGTGCGCGCGCTGAGCGGCTATCTGCGCGTCGGTGATCGGCGCGTGCTCGTCTTCAGCGTCCTGATGAACGACCTGTCGCGGACGAGTCCACGCGCCCGACGTGCGCTCGATGCGTTCATCGAAGGGCTGTGGCGCGCCGCACGGGGGTGAGGCAGCGTCGCTACGCGCCGCTCCCGCCGTGCGACTCGAACCGCGTCGCCTGTGCGGCCCCGATCGTGTCGTCCGCGGCCTCGGACTGCGGGGCGCTCTCGCCCTCGGTCGTGTCGGTGCGTGCGTCCTCCGCACGGTGCTGGAAGTCTGCCGACGCGAGGTCGTGGAGGAGTGCGGTGTAGGCGTCGCCGAGCAGGGCCCGCGACGCCTTCGCACGCCGACGGTCGCGGAGCTTCGACGCACGGAAGTGCGCGAGGTCCTGCTCCGCGTAGTAGAGCGCCTTGGTCACGAAGCGGGCGACGGCCGCCGGATCGAGTCCGCGGAGATCGAGACCTCGCAGGTCCAGGCCGTCGACCCCGGTGGCCCCGGCCTCGCCCCCGATCAGCGATCGGCGGTAGTCCGAGCCGGGCTGGTTCGACGCGGCGTCGCGGTCCGGCGCCGTGCCGTAGCGCTTCAGCGAGATCCGGTAGAGGTTGATCAGCCGCTGCATGCTCGAGCGGCGCGGCTGCCCGATGTCTTCGGAGCGACGCGTGTAGCGATTCAGCGTGCCGTAGCTGATGCCGGTGCGCTCGGAGATCTCTTTCTTCGTGATGCCGAGGTTCTGCTGGATCGCGATGATCAGCGACCGCGGGTGGATGTCGTCCGGAACGTGATCGTCGGGCATCTGGCTCGGTGCGGCCATTTGACTCGGTGACTGCTGGCCACCCGACGTGCTCAAGCGCTCATGGTCCACGTACTTACACCTTGTGGCGATGTCGTGCGACGTTCGCGCGCAACCCGTTCGCGGAATCGCACCGCCGTCGCATGTCGTCGTCGGTCGGTGCAGCTCGCGAACTTGTCGCCCTCGGCGAGCCGACGGACGCCCATTCCGTCGAGCCGATATCGCGACGACGCGCGGTGCGAAACCCGCATTGCGGTTTCGCTCAACTCCCTGGGCGGGAGTATAGCAGATCGCGTACGGGCGGCGAAGTATTATCGAGCAATCGACTCGCGCGCGCGAAGCATACCAACCGAGAAGAAAGTCCGGTCGAATCAGTCGCCCGCAAACGACGCGTGAATCCCTGCGTCGCGCAAGCCCGCGCGTACCGCGCGCACGTCGCAACCGTCTGGCAATGCGTGCACACCGGGTGCGACTTCGACGGCACGCGCCTCGGTCAATACCGGATGTCGGCGCAGTGCGTCGACGAGCGACGGCGTCGACACGACGACGAGTGCACTCGTGCGTCGGATGTGCACCTCGCCGTCGCGAGCGATCGCGTCTTCGACGAGGCGACCGACGTCGTCGGGCAGGTCGTGTGCGCAGAGCGCCGACAACCGCGCAGGCACGTCGCTCGGCGTGATGCCGCGGTCGGCCGCACGAAGCAGCGACGACGCGGTGAGGCGGAACATCGCCGCGCGGTCGTAGCGGACCGGCTCGCACACCTCGCCGAGCGTCAGCAGGACGTCGAGCGGTGCGATCATCGGCGCCATCACGTCGAGGTTCGGCGGGATCGTCACGCAGCGTTCCGGGATGTCGGGCAGGTCGGCGACCGCGAGCCCGCGGAGGCGAACGCCGGGCACGGGTTCGCGCGTGCAATCGACGAACCCCCAGCGGTTGAGCGCCTCGAGGGCCGTTTCGAGGTGCGCGCGGAGCGATGCCGGGTCGACGTCGTGCACGGTGATCATCCGGCGGACGTCGGGCTCGTCGGCGAGGAGCGCGGCGACGCCGTCGAGGGAGAGCCAGCGATCCGGCACGTGGGCGAGGGCGTTCAACACCGCGGCGCGAAGGCGTGGCCGGAGCGGGTCGGCCTCGCCGGCTTCGCGGGTGGCCGCGTCGCGGACCGCTGTGGCGAACGCGTCGCCCGGCGCATCGAGGATCGCGGTCGCGTCGGCCGTGGGGCGGAGCGTCGCATCGTCGTCGCGCATCGCGCCGAGGCGGACCGCGAGTTCGGCGAGCGCCTCCTGCGCCTCGTCGGAGAGCGACGGGCGCCACTGGCGCAGGGTCGCCGCGTCGTCGCGCCGGCCGCGCCCGGCGCGGGCGAGCCGGTAGCCGCACGCCGCGGCGCCGAGCACGAAGGCGCGCAGTTCGTCGCGCACGTCGTCCGGCGCGGGGTCGGTCGGCGCGACGACGTCGATCGCGTGGGCATCGACGATCCGGTCGCGCTCGGCCTGGCGACGACCGCCGTGGAGCGACTGCAGCGGTTCGAGCAACTCCTGCGCGACGAAGAAGCCCTCGACCACGCCGTTCGGTTGGTCGCGCTCGGTCGCCGGAAACAGCAGCCCGTGTCGGACGAGGTGTTGCGTCGGCGTCGCCTTGCCGCGGAAGCGGCCGCTGCCGAACAGGTCGGCCACCTGGAACGGCCCCCGGGCACTCGTCTCGGAGACGAGCGGATACTGGCGGTGGTGTGCGCCGGCGTCGGTCGCACCGCCGGACGCGACGACCCCGTCGAGCACCGTGCGGGCGTCGGCGTCGAGTGCCCGTGCGATCGCCTCGGCGCGCGCGACGAGTGCGTCGTGGATGTCACCGAGCAAGAGCGGCAGGTTGCGTCGCGCACCGAGGCCGAGCTGCTCCGCGACGCGTCGCGCCTGGTCGACGCTCAGCGTCCGCAAGCCGCCCGTGAGGTCGCGCATCGTCGGCCGTCGGATCTCGCGCATCAGGCGATACTCGAGCGGCAAGACGACGCGGTCGGGCGCATCGGCCGAGGGGAGGAGCCAGACGAGCCCCTTGGTCTGCGCGCCGCGCAGTCGGTGGGGCGACACGCCGCCGGCAACCGCATCGACCGGCGCCTCGCCGCCCAGCGCCGCGAGGCGCTCGACCAGATCGGTCACCGGCTTGAGCTCGCCGCGCAGCGTGTTCAGAAGCGTGCGGGACTGAATCAGGTGGCGTGCCAGGTCGTCGACGTCGATGTCGGCGGCGAGGCGGTGGTGCCGGACGATCGCGGTCCGTTCGTCGGCCGGAAGCCCGGCCAGTAGCTCTCGAATGCGCACGGAAACGTTCCCCTCCTCGGTCGAGCGCGAAGTATAGCGCGCGTTGGCTCCGGGCGTCGCGTCGTGTATCGTCCAGGCGCCATGGGACGCGACATCACCGAACGCTGGGGAACGACGCCGCTCGCCGAACGGCTTCGACCGGATACGTTCGACGAATACGTCGGGCAGGCGGCGCTCGCCGGGCCGGACGGCGTGCTGCGGCGGCAGGCCGAGAGCGGCCGGCTGCGCTCGATGATCCTGTGGGGGCCGCCGGGCGTCGGCAAGACCGCGCTCGCGCGGATCCTCGCCCGCACGGCGGGGCTGCCGTTCTCGACGCTGTCGGCCGTGACGAGCGGCGTGAAGGACATCCGCGCGGTCGCCGAGCAGGTGCGGTCGGCCGACTTCATGGGCGAGCGCGCGACGACCGGGCGCGTGCTGTTCATCGACGAGATCCACCGGTTCAACAAGGCGCAGCAGGACGCGCTTCTGCCGCACGTCGAGGACGGCACGCTCGTGCTGATCGGTTCGACGACCGAGAACCCGTCGTTCGAGGTGAACGCCGCGCTGCTCAGCCGCGTGCAGGTGTTCACGCTCGAGCCGCTGGACGACGCGGCGCTCGCCGCGCTGCTCGACCGGGCGCTCGCCGACCGGGTGCGCGGCTTCGGTGCGTTCGACGTGCGCCTGGACGACGACGCGCGCACCGCGCTCTCGCGCCACGCCGACGGGGACGCGCGCTCGTTGCTCAACGCGCTCGAGGCGTCGGTGCTCGATGCCGACGACCCCGACGGCGATCCCGATGGCGAGGTCTCGCTCGACGTCGCGGCCGTCGAGCGGGCGATCCGGCGTCGCGTCGCGCGCCACGACAAATCCGGCGACCGCCACTACGACCTCGCGAGCGCGTTCATCAAGAGCCTGCGCGCGAGCGATGCCGACGCCGCGTGTTACTGGCTCGGCCGGATGATCGACGGCGGCGAGACGCCGCGCTTCATCGCCCGTCGGCTCGTGATCTTCGCGAGCGAGGACGTCGGCAACGCGGACCCGCAGGCCCTCGGCGTCGCGGTCGACGCGGCGCGGGCGGTCGAGATGGTCGGGCTCCCGGAGGGGTCGTACGCGCTCTACCAGGCCGCGTGCTACCTCGCCACCGCGCCGAAATCGAACGCGTCGTTGCGCGCGATCGCCGCGGTGCGCGAGTTGCTCGCCGAGGGGCAGCTGCCGGTGCCGCTCTCGTTGCGCAACGCACCGACCACGCTGATGAAGAAGCTCGGCTACGGCGACGGCTACCGCTATCCGCACGACGCGCCGGGCCACATCGTCGCCGGCAGTTGCTTGCCGTCGCAACTCGCCGGGCGCCCCGTATACGAACCGTCGACGTTCGGCTTCGAGCGGGAGATCCGCAAGCGCATCGACTACTGGGCGAAGCTGCGCGCCGAGCGCGCACCCGAGGCGCAAGAAGGGGAGGACCGATGACCGACGATCCGAATCGCATGCTCGCGGTCGCACGCGAGGCGGCCGAGGCGGCCGGCGCGATCCAGCTCGAGCACTTCGAGACGCTCGCACCCGACGAGATCCACCACAAGGGTGCGATCGACCTCGTCACGGTCGCCGACACCGCCAGCGAGCGTGCGATCGTCGATCGGCTGCGCGCGGCGTTCCCGGACCACGCGATCGTCGCCGAGGAGGGCGGCGAGGCCGCGGCCTCGAACACCGACGCGCCGCGGTGGTACGTCGATCCGCTCGACGGCACGACGAACTACGTGCACGGCTTTCCGTTGTTCGGTGCGTCGATCGCGTGCTGGTCGGCGACCGGAGAGCCGCTCGTCGGGGTCGTGCACGCGCCCTACCTGCGCGAGACGTTCCACGCGGTGCGGGGCGGCGGGGCGTTCCTCGGCGACCGCCGCTTGTCGGTCACGCCGGTCGATCGGCTCGACGAAGCGGTGCTCGCGACCGGATTCGCCTACGGCCGCAAGACACTGGCCGCGAACAACGTCGCGAACTTCGACGCGATGATCCTCGACGTGCGGGGCATCCGCCGCGGTGGTTCGGCGGCGCTCGACCTCGCCTACGTCGCGGCCGGTCGACTCGACGGGATGTGGGAGCCGTGGCTGAACGCCTGGGACGTCGCCGCTGGCATCCTGCTCGTCCGGGAGGCGGGAGGCCTCGTCACCGACTTCACGGGCGGCGGCGACCCGCTGCACGGCCGCGCGATCGTCGCGGCCGGGCCGCGGCTGCACCCGCAAATTCGCGCCAAGTTGGTTGAAGGACCGGGGTTGGCGGGCGATACGGAGTGAGAACCATCTCTCAATAGGCAGCCCGCACGATGCTCCTCGTCCTGATCGTCTACTCCGTTCTGATCCTGCTCGCGTCGCTCGTCGGTGGCTGGATCCCGTTCTGGGTCAAGCTCACCCACCGGCGGATGGAGTTCGCGATCAGCTTCGTCGCGGGCATGATGCTCGGCGTCGGCGTGTTCCACCTGATGCCGCACGCGTTCCACGAGGTCGGTTCGATCGACTTCGTCGCGCGCTGGATGGTCGCCGGCCTCGTCGTGATGTTCCTCGTCGAGCGCTTCTTCCGCTTCCACCGTTCGACGACGGTCGATCCCGACGGCACGCCGACGTGCGAGGTCCACGCGCACGCGCACACGCACGGCCACGGTCATGCGCACGGCGACGACGCGCCCCCGGAGATGAACTGGGCCGGCGCGTTCGTCGGGCTCACGGTGCACACGTTGCTCGCCGGTGTCGCGCTCGCCGCGAGCGTCGCGTCGGAGTCGGCGCACGGCGTCGCGGTCGCCGGCTTCGGAGCGTTCCTCGTGATCTTCCTCCACAAGCCGCTCGACTCGCTGACGATCGGCACGCTGATGGCCAAGGGCCGCTGGTCCGCGAAGTCGCGCCACATCGTCAACGCGGCGTTTGCGCTCGTGATCCCCGCGGGGATCGGGCTCTTCTTCGTCGGCCTCGGCGTGGGTGCCGACAACGCGACGATCATCGGCGCGGCGCTCGCGTTTTCGGCGGGCACGTTCCTGTGCATCGCGCTCGCCGACCTGATGCCCGAGCTGCAGTTCCACTCCCACGACCGTGGGAAGCTCACGTTCACGCTGCTGCTCGGCCTCGCCGCCGCGTACGCGATCGGCTTCTTCGAGCACGCCGGCCACGACCACCACCAGGAGCCGGACGCGGGCGGCGCGACGCACGGGGGCCACTCCCACGAGCACAACGACCCGACGCACACGCACGGGTCGGGCCGGGCACACGACCCGAAGGACTGAGCCCGGCCCGGTGCGGATCAGCCGATGATCACGCGGTTCGCGCTGGCGATCGACTGCACGCCCGACGGGGCGCTCGGGTCGAGCGTGACGAAGCTGGTGTAGAACGTCAGCCCGACGAGCGCGTTGCTCGACGGCAGCGTGATCGAGCCCGACGCGTTGCCGCTCGCATCGAGCGTGCCGGCGAAGCCGTTCGCGACGCCCGCGAGGCGGTTCTCGGCGGTGGCGATGAAGAGGCCGTCGAACGCGAGCGGGATCCACCGGGTGTCGATCGCGATCGGGCCGCGACCGAACGACGCGGCGGCACGGTAGGCGCGGTTCGCGTCGGTCGGGCTCGAGAAGGCGAGCGCGAACGTGTCACCGGGGCGCGTCGTGCCGGTGCGGAGGATCGTCGCCGGCGCGTTCGGCGCGAGCGACTCGACGATGACGCCGGCCGTGCGGCACGACCAGTAGACCTTCGACCCGTCGCGGGTGACGGTGACGTCGACCGGGTCCGGATCGCCGAAGTCGATCAGCGTCAGGTTGTCGGTGGCGGCGTCCCACTTCCACACGGCGTTGCGGCCGCCCATCGATGCGGGCATGCCGGGCGTCGGCAACTCGGTGAAGTAGAGCCCACCGGCGGTGTCCATCGCGATCCCGGTCGGCGCGTTCAGGTTGCCCATGAACACCGGCGAGGTCATCTGCGACATCGCGTCGCGGCGCAGGATCACGCCGGCGGTCCGGCACGTCCAGTAGAGGTTGCCCGCGGCGTCGGTCACGACGTCGACCGGCTCCGGCTCGCCCATCGACACGTCGACGACACCGGCCGGCGTGAGCATGCTGACGGTGTTGCGGCCGTTCATCGAGCCGGGAATGCCCGGCGTCGGGACCTGCGTGAACGTCACGACGCCCGCGTCGGTCGCGGTGATGCCGATCGGGTTGGCGAGCCCGCGGCCGATCAGGATCTGCTGGCCGGCGGCGGTGCGACGGAAGATCACGCCGGCGGTCGCGCACGTCCAGTAGATGTCGCCGTTGGCGGTCGCGGCGATGTTGGTCGGCGCCGGCTCGCCGCCGACGAGGAGCATCGTCATCCCGTTGGTCGGGTCGAGGACGCTGACCGAGTTGCCGGGACCGGACTGGCCGGGGTTCGGGAGCTCGGTGAAGTAGACCATCCCGTTCGTGCCGGCGGCGACGCCGTAGGGACGGTTCAGGTTCTTGCCCACGACCCCGGTCGTGTAGCCTTGGGCGGTGAGTGGGGCGCTCGCGAGCAACGCGAGGGCGATGGTCGGCATGATTCGCATCGAGGCACTCTTCCTCTCCGGGTCGGTTGGTGCGTCGGGGGCCCGACGCTGGTAAGTGATCGTTTACCATCCATACCGATGCGGGACGAGCACCCGCAACGGTTTTCCGGAAAATCCGCCTCCAAGCGACGGCCGCGGGCCGGTCAGTCCGCCGCGAGCAGCCGCCAGGCTGCGTCGAACACCGGCTCCGCGTAGTCGGCGGCCGGGCCGGCCAGTCGTCCCTCGTGGATCGCGCGCGGCACGCTCAGCATCGCGCCGGAGAAGAGCGCGACCGCGAGGTCGGGGTCGAGCGGGCGGCATTCGCCATTCGCGACCCCGCGCTCGAACAGGCGCGCGAACAGGGCGCCCTGGGAGCGGAAGACCTCCGTCGGCGCGATCGGACCGTCGACGCGCTTCGGTCGCGCGAGCAGCCCGTAGGTGAACGCGTCGGGCTCGGCGTCGTACGACGCGAGCGTGATCTCGACCCACGCCCGGATCGCGTCGTGCACCGTGCCGTCGCGGTCGAGCAGCGGGCGCTTCTCGTCGAGCATGCGCGCGACGACCTGCTCGGTCGCCGCTTCGAGCAGGGCGTCCTTGCTCGAGAAGTGCTTGTAGATCGCGCCCTCGGTCACGCCCGCTTCACGGGCGATCGCGCGCATCGACGAGATACCGTCTCCGCGCGCGACGAGCCGCACCGCCGCATCGAGCAGCGCGCTCTTCGTGTCACGAACCGGCTTGTTCACACGGCGGACCGGCATGCGGGCGCTCAGTCGAACTTCACGAGGTGCGGATCGGTGATGACCGACAGGCCGAGCGGCGCCGACGGATTGAACGTCACGACGCACAGCCAGATCGCCGAACCGCGCAGCGCGTTCGTCAGCGGACCGAGGTCGATGGTGGCGGACGCGCGTCCGAACGCATCGAGCGCGCCGATCGTGTTCGTGACGTACGGGGCCGAAAGCCCGCCGACGGTCAGCTTGGTCAGTGAATCGAACACGAGCGGGATCCGACGGCCGTCGGGAAGCGGCGTCGCGGGGCTCGGGCCGGAGAAGCTCGCCGCGAGCACATACGGCAGGCCGCCGTCGACGGGGAGGTCGATTCTCACGGTGTACTTGCCCGGTGCCGTGCGCGTCGTGTGCAGGTTGCGGCTGCCGAGGATCGTCGAGTCGGCGATCGTGACCGCGTTGAACGACGACAGTTTCGACGGGATCCCGGACGCGATGTCGATCGCCCAGACACCACCGGAGTTCGGGTAGTTCGTCAGCCACACGTGCGAGCCGGAGATGATCCGGCGATTCGCCGCGCTCACGCGGTCGAGCTGGGGACCGTAGGCGCCGGCCAGGCCGGTGTCGGCGAGGTAGATGGACGAGACGGTCGTTCCGGTGCGCAGCACGTGCAGCGATTGACCGCCCCAGCCGCAGCACGTCGGGACGAAGATGTCGCCGGACAGCGGGTCGCGCACGAGGTCGCCGTAGCGGCCGCTGAACCCGGTGCCGAGCGTCGTCGTCACGAGCGTCGATCGGTCCAACGACACGAGCGTCGAACCCTGGAGGAGCAACAGGTCACCGGTCAGCGGGTCCATGCCCATGTGCGAGCCGCCGATCGAGCCGACCGTCGTCACCGTGCCGGTGGGGGTGATCCGGTAGAGGTTGCTCGTCGTGCACAGCCAGAGGTCGCCGTTGTGGTCGTAGTCGAGCCCGCGCGCGGTCGTCGCGAACGCCGAATCGGAGACGAACGTCGTCAGGATCGCCATCTGGGCGGGATCGACGAGCAGGATCGAGCTCGACGTCGAATCCGGGACCAGCACGAGGCGATTGTCCGAGTACATGTCGCACTGGTAGAGCGAGGCCGAGCCGATGGCCATCGTCGTGAAGTTCCCGGTCGCGTCGGCGTTGACGCCGAGGGAGACGCTGTTCGACGCCCACGTGACGCTGAACGTCCCGCCGACGTGCGGCTGCGCCGAGGCGATCGCGGTGCACGCCAGCAGCGCGCACGACAAGAGGATTCCGCGCATCTCGTTTCTCCGATTTTCTGTCGTTGAGTGGCTCTTCCGGATCGTATCACGAAACCCACGCCATGGCCCGCTGGCGTGCGGGATCAGAGGCCCTCGACGACGAACGCCTTGGTGTCGACGATCGTCGCGATGCCGTTGGGCGCGTTCGGATCGAGGGTCACGGCGCCGAACCACGCGAGGATGCCGTTCGCGGCGGCTGGCAGGAAGCTCGCGTCGAGGTTCGCGACGGCGGTGCCGGTCGCGTTGAGCACGCCGAGGTTGCCGGTGAAGAACGGCAAGCGCCCCCCGATGCTCGCCGCGGCGATCGTGTCGATCACGAGGGGCACGCGGCGACCGTCCGGCAGCGGGAATCCGGGCCGCGGGCCTGACAAGGTCATCGCGATCGCGAACGCCTTGCCCGCGTCGGACGGCACGTCGAGTCGGACCGACCACTTGCCGCGCCCGGTGCGGATCGACTGCAGGTTGCGCCCGAACGTGAACGCGACGTCGTAGGTATTCGTGTTGATCGGCACGATCTGGTTCAGCGTGAGCGCACCGATGTCGACGCTCCAGAGGCCGCCGCTCGCGCCCGACGACCACGACGCGCACACGAGCCGCGGACTCGCCATGCTCGCCCGATCGATCATCGGGTCGTAGGCGCCCCGGAGCATCGTGCTCGAGAAGAACGGTCCGGGCGTCGTCGCGGTCGACGGCAGGTGGTAGATCGACCGGTTCGGTGTCGAGGTGTCGCAGCAGGTGCCCGAGTAGATCGTGCCGGTGTTCATGTCGCGGTGGGTGCCGTATCGGAAGTTCCACCCGCTCGCGATCGTCGTGTCGCTGCTGCCGTCGCGGCGCAACATGCGGAGCACGTCGCCGTTGGCGTCGTCGCCGACGAGCAGTTCACCCGTATCGACGTCGAGGTCGAGGTTCTCCGGCGCGTAGAACGGCTGCGTGCTCGCCGTCGCGAGCGTGACCGGTCGCATCAGGCCGCCGCGGTCGATGCGGAAGACGCCGCGGCCCGGTGTCGTCGACGTGCTCGCGATGTAGAGGTCGCCGTTGTGGTCGAAGCACATGTCGTAGACGCTGGTCGCCGCGGTGAGCGACGTCGACGTGAAGAACGTCCCGACCACCGCGAGCGTCTTCGGGTCGACCGTCAGGATCGCATTCATCGCGGGATCGAAGACGAGCGCCGTCTGGTTGTCGGCGTTCATCGTCGTCGCGTAGATCGCGGCCGATCCGATCTGTGCCGTCGAAATCGCACCACCGTTGGTGATCGCGAACACCTGCCCCGACGTGCCGGTCACGACGTAGCCGTCGCGATGGGGCTGCGCCGGTGTGATCCCCGCGACGAGAATGGCGATCGCGACGAAAAACAGTGGGATGGAGCGCATGCGAGCCTCCTCTCGGTGGATCATCGGTGGGTCAATGGACGTGCGGCTTGAGGGTGAACGTGTCCGACGTGTGCACCTTGTCGCCGATGCGTAGCTCCAGGACGGCCTTCGCCGAGAACGCCTCGCCGACGAGCCACGAGGCGTCCGCATCGGTGTCCCCGGGGAAGATGAAGTAGTTCGTCTTGCCGTCGCGCATGTGCGGCGAGCCGTCTTCGCCCTCGTTTCGGTCGCGGTTGCGGACGTGCAGCGTCGCCTCGCGTTCCAGTTCGGGGAAGCGCAGCACGACACCGGTGTCGGGCGAGACGTCCCACGCATCCTCCACGGACCCGCGGTAGAGCCACAGTTCGATGTCGCCCTTGTCGTCGTGGAGCTTGACCTCGATGTGTCGCGTCTTGCCGTCGACCTTCATGTGCGCCAGCTCGCCGTGATGCGGCGTCGCGTGGTCGTGCCCGTGGCCGGCGGCGTGTCGCTTCGCACCGCCGGCGTCGCCGTTGTCCTTGTTGTCGCCGGGCGCGTCGCCGCCGCAGGCCGTTGCGAGCAGGCCGGCGAGCAGCAGCGCGAGTAGTCGTGCGTTCATGTCGTTCCTCCAGGACCCCAAGCTACTCGCCGCGCCGGTCCGAGTCGAGTATCGTTTGGCCCGACTCGACCCGCCGAAGGAACGACCGTTGCGCCGACAGTCCGTGATCACCGTCGAAGGAGCCCGCGAGCACAACCTCCGCGGCGTCGACGTCGTCGTGCCGCGCGATACGCTGACGGTGTTCACCGGCGTCAGCGGCAGCGGCAAGTCGAGCCTCGCGTTCGATACGATCTGCCAGGAGGGGCAGCGCCGCTTCCTCGAGTCGTTGTCGGCGTACGCGCGACAGTTCCTCGGTGGCATGGAGAAGCCGCGCGTCGATCGGGTCGACGGGCTGAGTCCGACCGTGAGCATCGACCAGAAGACCGTCGCGCGCAACCCGCGCTCGACGGTCGGCACGGTGACCGAGATCTACGACCACCTGCGGTTGCTGTTCGCCCGGCTGGGGACCCTGCACTGCCCGACGACCGGCGAGCCGGTCGTCGCCGAGACGCGCGACGGCATCGTCGACAAGATTCTCGACCGCGGCGAGGGGCGGCGCGTCGTGATGCTCGCGCCGCTCGTCGTCGATCGCAAGGGCGCCTACCGCAAGGAACTCGCCGACCTGCGCGCGGAGGGCTTCGTCCGCGCGCGGATCGACGGGGCGATCGTCCGTCTCGACGAGGTCGACCGGCTCGACCGATACAAGCGCCACACGATCGAACTCGTGCTCGACCGGATCAAGCCGAGTCGCGACAAGCGCGCGCGTCTCGCCGAGGCGGTCGAGGCCGCGGCCGACCGCGCGGTCGGCGGCGAGGTCGTCGCGCTGATCGACGACGACGTGCACCGCTTCAACACGCAGCGCTCCTTCGCGGGCTGCGAGCCGGTGCCGGCGATGGAGCCGCGGCTGTTCAGCTTCAACGCGCCACAGGGCGCGTGCGAGCGCTGCTCGGGGCTCGGCCACGTGCACGGCGTGGACGAATCGCGGCTCGTGCCGGACCCGACGAAGTCACTCGAGGACGGCGCGCTCGCGATCCTGACGCCGAAGCGTTTCCTCACCTACTGCGGGATGTCGATCGAGGGGCTTCGTACGATCTGCGAGGCCAACCGTGTGCCGATGGACCGGCCGTGGTCGGCGATGACGCGACGGCAGCAGCGCATCGTGCTCTACGGGACGGGCGATCGCGAATACGACCTCGCCTACAAGTGGGAGGGGGAGACGTTCGCGTTCGAGAAGGAGGAGCGCAAGACGTTCCCCGGCGTGATCCCGCTGGTCGAGGCGAACTACGCCGAGACCGCGTCGCGCAACATCGCGCGCCGCTACCTCGCCGAGGTCGTGTGCCCGTCGTGTGACGGAGCGCGATTGAATGCGATCGCACGTGCCGCGCGGTTTCACGAGCGGACGATCGTCGAACTCGCCGCGATGCCGATCCGCGACCTGCTCGCGTTCGTCGACGCGTTGGAGCCGACCGACCGCGAGGCGCTGATCGGGCGCGACCTGTTCAAGGAACTCGCGTCGCGACTCGCGTTCCTGGGCGAGGTCGGTCTCGACTACCTGACGCTCGATCGGGCCGCGAACACGCTGTCGGGCGGCGAGTCGCAGCGCATCCACCTCGCGACACAGCTCGGTGCGGGGCTCCAGGGCGTGCTCTACGTCCTCGACGAACCGTCGATCGGCCTGCACCCGCGGGACAACGGGCGGCTGCTCGCCGCGCTCGCCGGCCTGCGCGACCTCGGCAACACCGTGTTCGTCGTCGAGCACGACATCGAAACGCTCCACGCCGCCGACCACCTGGTCGACCTGGGCCCCGGCGCGGGGCGCGAGGGCGGGGAGGTCGTCGCCGAGGGGCGCGCGAAGGACCTGATCGCGTGCGCGCGTTCGGTGACCGGGGCGTTCTTGCGCGGTGACCGTGCGATTCCGACACCGACGACGCGACGCCCGTTCGATCCGGGACGCGTGATCGGCGTGCGTGGCGCGGCGGAGCACAACCTCCGCACGCTCGACGTCGATTTTCCGCTCGGCTGCCTGACGGTCGTCACCGGCGTGAGCGGCAGCGGCAAGTCGACGCTCGTCAACCGCATCCTGAAGCGTGCCCTCGCGCGCACGCTGCACGGCGCGTCGGCGGTGCCCGGCAAGCACGCGGGCATCGATGGCCTCGACGCGGTCGACAAGGTCATCGAGATCGACCAGCGACCGCTCGGCCGATCCCCGCGCTCCAACCCGGCGACCTACACGAAGGTCTACGACGAGATCCGGAAGCTCTTCGCCGCGGTGCCCGAGGCGCGCACGCGCGGCTACGGGCCGAGCCGCTTCAGCTTCAACGTCAAGGGCGGGCGCTGCGAGACGTGCAAGGGCGCCGGCGTCACGGTCGTCGAGATGCAGTTCCTGCCGAACGTCGAGGTCGTGTGCGAGGCGTGCGGCGGCCGCCGGTTCAACCGTGAGTCGCTCGAGATCACGTGGAACGACAAGGCGATCGACGACGTGCTCGCGATGACCGTCGCGGAGGCGCGCGACTTCTTCGCCGACGTCCCGAAGGTCAAGCGTACGCTCGACGCGCTCGACGCGGTCGGCCTCGGCTACCTGCCGCTGGGGCAGTCGACGACGACGATCTCCGGCGGCGAAGCGCAGCGGATCAAGCTCGCGTCGGAGCTGCGTCGCCCGGCGACCGGCCGCACGGTGTATCTGCTCGACGAGCCGACGACGGGTCTGCACCTGGCCGAGGTCGAGCGCCTCGTCGTCGCGCTCGAACGCCTCGTCGACGCCGGCAATACGGTCATCGTGATCGAGCACCACACCGACGTGATCAAGGTCGCCGATCACGTGATCGACCTGGGCCCGGACGGCGGCGACGGTGGCGGCACGATCGTCGTCGCCGGGACGCCCGAGGCGGTCGCAGCGACGCCCGCGTCGCACACCGGTCGGGCGTTGGCGGCGACGCTCGCGGGGACGGTGGAACCGATCGCGCCCGCCGCGCCCGCGCGCCAGCCCACTGACGGCGCCCTGCGCGTCTTCGGCGCGCGCCAGCACAATCTTCGGGACGTCGACGTCGAGATCCCGCACGCATCGCTCACCGTCGTCACCGGGGTCAGCGGCAGCGGCAAGACGAGCCTCGCGTTCGACACGATCTTCGCGGAGGGGCAGCGCCGGTTCGTCGAGAGCCTGAGCACCTACGCGCGTCGTTTTCTCGGCCGACTCGAGAAGGCGCCGGTCGATCGGATCGAGGGGCTCGGCCCCGCGATCGCCGTCGATCAGCGGACCGCATCGCGCAATCCCCGCTCGACCGTCGCGACGACGACCGAGATCCACGACTACCTCCGTCTGCTGTTCGCGCGGGCGGGCCGCCTGCACTGCCCGACGTGCGACGCGTCGTTGCGTGCGTGGACGCCGTCCGCCGCCGCACGCGACACCGCGTCGCGTCGCGACGGCGAGCGCGTCCACGTCGTCGCGCCGCTCGCGTTCGCCGCGAACGCGAAGCAGCGCGACGGGCTGCGCAAGGACCTCCAGCGGGCCGGCTTCGTGCGGGCGGTCGTCGCCGACACGGTCGTCGACCTGCGCCGCGACGCGTTGCCGTCGTGGGCCGAGGGCGATGCGGCATGGGTCGTCGTCGATCGCGTCGCGGTCCGCGCGGACGCCCGCACGCGTCTCGCCGAGGCGTTCGAGACCGCGTTCACGATCGGCCGCGGCCGCGCGGCGCTGTGGGCGCCGGACGCACCGCTCGCGCACTACGCGCAGACGCCGTCGTGCGTGACGCACGGCTTCTCGTTCGACGAGTCGCTCACGCCGCGGCACTTCAGCTTCAACAGCCATGTCGGCGCCTGCCCGGCGTGCGACGGTCTCGGCACGACCGTGCAGACCGACGAGGCACGCGTCGTCGCGGACGAGACGAAGCCGCTCCTCGAGGGGGCGCTCGTCGACGTCGTCGACAAGGCGTTTCGTCGCGAGGGCGGCGTCTGGCGGTCGGCGATCCGCGCGGCCGTCGCGTCGACCGGTGCCGACCCCGACGTGCCGCTCGCCGATCTGCCCGAACGTGCCCGCTCGGTCGCGTTTCAGGGGACCGGGGGTGAGCGCGTCGAAGTGCGCCACCGCTGGAAGGGCAAGAAGCAGTCGACGCTGACGTGGAAGACCGCGTGGCGTGGCATCGTCCCGGCGCTCGAGCGGTGGGCCCGTCGCAACGAGGAGGGGGCGGGGCGTTCGCTCGGCTATGAATCGGTGCTCGAGCGTGCCGCGTGTCGCGACTGCGGTGGCGAGCGGTTGAACCCGGTCGCACGCGCGGTCCGCGTCGGGCGCGGCAAGGGGGAACGACTCGCGGCGATCCTCGGGCGCACCGTCGACGACGCGCTCGCGTGGAGCGAGGGGGCGATCGCGCGCAAGGCGGACGCGCCGATCGTCGAGCCGATTCGTCGGGAGATCGCACATCGGCTGCGCTTCCTCCGCGACGTCGGGTTGGGCTACCTGACGCTCGATCGGCGGAGCGCGACGCTGTCGGGCGGCGAGGCGCAGCGCATCCGGCTCGCGACGCAGATCGGCAACCGCCTCACCGGCGTGACCTACGTGCTCGACGAGCCGACGATCGGACTGCATCCGCGCGACACCGAGCGGCTGATCGGCACGCTCGTCGACTTGCGCGACCTCGGCAACACGGTCGTCGTCGTCGAGCACGACGAGGACGTGATCCGCGCGGCCGACCACGTCGTCGAGTTGGGGCCGGGTGCGGGGCGGCACGGCGGCACGATCGTCGCGACCGGCACGCCGACGGCGATTCGTCGCGACCGAGGGTCGCCGACCGGCGCGCTGTTGCGCCGCCGGCGTCGGGCCGAGCCACGCGACCGCGGCGAGCCGGACGGTGCGCTCACCGTCGTCGGCGCGTCCCGCAACAACCTCCGCGGGGTCGACGTCGACTTTCCGCGCGGCCGGCTCACCGTCGTCACCGGGCCGAGCGGGAGCGGCAAGTCGTCGCTCGTGATGGGCGAGCTCGCCGACACGTGGAAGTCGTGTCCGGGCGCGGAGGATCTCGCGCGGGTGATCGTCGTCGACGCGGCGCCGATCGGGCAGACGCCGGCGTCGAACCCGGCGACGTACGTCGGCGCCTTCACCCCGATCCGTGAACTCTTCGCGACGCTGCCGGAGGCGGCGGTGCGCGGCTACACCGCGGCGCGCTTCAGTTTCAACGTCAAGGGCGGACGGTGCGATGCGTGCGAGGGGCGTGGCTTCGAGCGCGTCGAGATGCACTTCCTCTCCGACGTCTGGGTGACGTGCGAGGCGTGTGGCGGCAAGCGCTACGACGAAGCCACGTTGTCGGTGCGCTTCAAGGGGCGTTCGATCGCCGACGTCCTCGATACCGAGGTCGCGGAGGCGATCGATCTGTTTCGCGACGTGCCGAAGGTCTTTCGACCGCTCGACCTCCTCGATCGCGTCGGCCTCGGCTACGTCAAGCTCGGTCAGCCGGCGACGACGTTGTCGGGTGGCGAAGCCCAGCGCGTCAAACTCGCTGCGGAACTCGCACGACGCGATGCCGGGCGGACCCTCTACCTGCTCGACGAGCCGACGGTCGGCTTGCACGGCACCGAGGTCTCCCAGCTCATCGACGTGCTCCACGACCTCGTCGATCGGGGCGGCACGGTCGTCGTCGTCGAGCACCAGTTGGACGTGATCGCCGCCGCCGACTGGGTCGTCGACCTCGGCCCGGACGGCGGCGCCGATGGCGGTCGAATCGTCGTCGCGGGGACGCCTGCGGCGGTTGCGGCGTGCTCGGCTTCGGCGACCGGACGCTTCCTCCGCTGACCAGCGGCTTTCGCACGCGCCCGATTCCGTGTAGAACGGGGGGCGACGATCGCACCGAGGGTGCGGTTTCGAGGGCGCATGAGACGGCGCACGAGATGGAGGATGCAATGACCCGGATTCTGTCGATCCGTTTTCCGGCGGCACGCTGGATTGCGGGCGTGATGCTCGCGATCGGTCTGGCCGCCGAAGCGAGCGCGGGCGACTTTCTCTACACGGTCTCTTCGACCGACGACAACCTGCGCATCGTCGATGCCTATACAGGGCAGACGACGTCGACGTTGCAGATGTCGCTCACGAGCGGGTCGATCCAGCAGTGCAACGGCCTCGCGCTGAACCCCGGCACGCTGGATCTCTGGGTGATCGTCAAGGTGTCCGGACAGCAGGGTCGGGCTCTCGGTCGGATCAACGTGACGACGGGCCTGATCACGACGATCGGCACGACCGGTCAGAACTTCGCGGGCATCGCGTTCGATCAGGGGGGCACGCTTTACGGCGTGACTGGCGACGGCGCTTCGACGCCCGAGACCCTCTACACGATCAGCACGACGACCGCACAGACGTCGCTCGTGATGGCGCTCGGCGCCGGCACCGACGGCGAGACGATCGCGTGGGGCTTCCAGGACGGACTGCTCTACCACATGTCCGGGCTCGGCGTTCCGAACGTCGACGAGATCTTCGAGAAGGTCAACCCGACGACGAAGACGGTCACGAACATCCCGCTGTCCGGCGATCCGTTCGACGAGGCGACCGCGCTGCTTCACGTGGCCGGCAGCAACTTCTTCCTCGCCGACCTGAACCAGGATCTGTTCGTGATCGGCGACAACGGACTCGTGTCGCTGATCGGCCCGATGGACCACGTCGCCAAGGGCATGGCCTATCTGCCGACGTCGGCGGGGGCGTTCAACCGGAACTACGGCTACGGGTGCTCGGGGCCGAGCGGTCACACGCCGGTTCTGATCGGCCGCGGCACGCCGAGCGCCGGCGGCCTCGCGAGCCTGGGCATCCTCAACGGTCCCGGCGGGGCCAGCGGCGTCCTCGTCCTCGGGTGGGGCAGCACGACCGTGCCGCTGCTGCCGGGATGCGACATCCACATCGCGCCGCTGTCGCAGCTCTTCCTGCCGATCACGCTGAGCGCGGGCGGCGCGGGCGACGGGATCACGACCGTCCAGTTCCCGCTGCCACCGGCGATCCTCGTCTCCGGCTACTGGCAAGCGGCGATCTTCGAGAACAATACGATTACCCTCACCAATGCGGTCGTGATGCGGGTGCGCTGATCGACCGTTCACCGAAGTAGGAGATGATTGACCGATGAAGAGAGCACTCACATGTGCGTGCGCCGCGCTGACGCTGGCCGCGTCGGCCACCGCGCAGAGTTTCGTCTACGTCCCTGACAACGTCCCGTCGAGCGGTGGATCGAACGCGATTCCGTTCTGGGCGGAGTGGTCGGCGATCCAGGGCGAGATTCGCTTCCAGGAGCTCTACACCGCGGCCCAGCTCGGCAACATGGCGTTCACGATCCAGGACGTCGCGATGGCGTCGAACTACAACGGGACGTTCGGCGCGCAGCTCTTCGAGATCCGCGCGGCGCACAGCACCTCGACGATGCTCGTCCAGACGATGGACACGAACATCCCGAACCCCGTGACGCTGTTCAACGGTCCGACGACGATCGCGACGTCGCTCGGTCAGTGGGCGCCGTTCGGCACGACCGCTACGTTCGCCTACAACGGCACCGACAGCCTGGTCCTCGACATCCGCTACAAGGGCGGCGTGACGACGTCGATCGGTGGCGGCGGCTCGCAGGGGCGCTTCGTCTCGGCGGCGATCAACCGCGCGTGGGCGTACGGCAACTTCAATGCGACGAGCTGGTCCGGCTCGGACTTCGCCGCCGGGATCAAGACGCGGTTCACGGTCACGACGACGGACCTGACCGGCACCGGCAGCATTTCGATCGGTGGCATGCACTCGTTCACGATGAGTTCGCCGGCCAACCCCGGTCGCAACGTGCAGATGGGCACCTCGCTCGGCGCCGGTCCGACACCGATCGGAACGCGCTCGATCGGATTGACGGTGGACAGCCTGTTGATCGCGTCGATCGGCGGCAATCTGCCGACGGTCTTCGCCGGATACTCGAACTCGCTGAGCGCCGCCGGTCGCGCGAGTGCGCAGTTGAACATCCCGACGATCACCGCGCTGATCGGTCTCGACCTGCATCACGCGTTCATCGTGTTCGATGCCGCGGCGCCGGGAGGCATCGCAGACATCAGCAACACCTACTCGTTCAAGGTCAGCCCGTAGACTCGTCGGGTAGTGTGTCCGCGCCTGCCCCGTGTGGGCGTGGGCCACTACCCGACGTCGGCATCGTTCGAGTTCGTGCGCGCAGGAGCGTGGAGCGTCCGTGGGGCGGGCGGGCCGCCCGGAGCGATGCCACCTCACAAACGTTCGGCCACCCCGCGCATCTTACGGAAACGTGCGGAACTGCCGGTCGCCGGCGTCGCCCAGGCCGGGCCAGATGAACCCGTTCGGTACGTCGTCGTCGTCACCGGTCAGGCGTTCGTCGAGGGCGGCGAGCGTGATGGCGACGTCGGGGTGCGCCGCGCGCAAGGCGGCGACTCCTTCGGGAGCCCCGAGCAGCCCGACGAAGCGGATTCGCATTGCGCCGTGGCGCCGGAGCGCGTCGACCGCCTTGATCGCCGAGCCGCCGGTCGCGAGCATCGGGTCGAGGACGATGCAGTCGTTCGCACGTTTCTCTTCGCCGGTGGCCGACGCCGGAACACCGCAGTAGTATTCCTCCGCCGCGAGTGTGATCTCGTCGCGCCGCACGCCGTAGTGCCACACGCATGCCTGCGGGAGGATGCGCCACGCGCCCTCGACCATCCCGAGGCCCGCACGCAGGATCGGCACGAGGCTGATCGGATCGCGGAGGCGTTCGCCGGCGACGGACGTCAGCGGCGTGTCGACGGCTCGTGGTGCGAGCGCGAGATCGCGGGTCGCGTCGTACGTGAGTGCGGTCGCGAGCTCGGTGACCAGCGCACGGAAGCGAATCGGCTCGGTGCGTCGGTCGCGTAGGAGCGCGATCTTGTGGCGGACGACCGGGTGCTCGGACACCGAGACCCCGGCGTCGCTTCGGCCGGTCGGGCGACTCATCGGGAGGATTCTACCAGCGGTGACCTACGACTTCACGAACCCGCTGATCGTCCAGACCGATCGAACCGTGCTGCTCGAGACCGCGAGCCCCCGTGCCGACGAGGCCCGGTCCGCGCTCGCGCGCTTCGCGGACCTCGAGAAGAGCCCCGAGCACCTGCACACCTACCGGGTGACCGCGATCGCCGTGTGGAACGCGGTCGGCGCGGGTCTCGACGGCGATGCGATGGTCGCGACGCTCGAGCGCTTCGCGAAATACCCGGTGCCCGACGACGTGGCCGCGGCGATCCGCACGCTCGCGGGCCGGTACGGGCGGCTCGCGCTCGTCGCCGACGGCGATGCACTCGCGATCGAGAGCGACGACGACGCGATCCTCGACGAGGTCGCAGCGGTCGCCGGCGTGCGCAAGCACGTGACCGGCCGCCGCGACGACGGGGCGTTGCTCGTGCCGATGGCGGCGCGTGGTCTCGTCAAGCAGGCGTTGATCGGCCTCGACTACCCCGTGCGGGATCTCGCCGGCTACGCGACCGGTGCGTCGCTCGACGTCGCGCTCGCCGACGACGGCTTTACGCTGCGCGACTACCAGCGCGAGGCGGTCCGCGCGTTTTGGGCCGACGGTCGCGTCGACGGCGGGTCGGGCGTCGTCGTGCTGCCGTGCGGTGCGGGCAAGACGATCGTCGGGATCGGCGCGATCGCCGCGTGTCGCACGCACACGCTCGTGCTGACGACCGGGCGGACGTCGGTCGCGCAGTGGTGCCGGGAGATCGTCGAGCGCACGACGCTCGGTGCCGACGACGTCGGCGAATACGAGGGGCCCGGTCGACCGCTCCGGCCGGTGACCGTCGCGACCTATCAGCTCGTCACGTGGCGAAAGAACGCGGCCGCACCGTTCGAGCACTTCTCGCTGTTTCGGGACGGCGACTGGGGCCTCGTGATCTACGACGAGGTGCACCTGCTGCCGGCGCCGGTGTTTCGCGCGACCGCGGAGCTGCAGGCGCGTCGGCGCCTCGGGCTCACCGCGACGCTCGTCCGTGAGGACGGCCGCGAGCGCGACGTCTTCAGCCTCGTCGGGCCGAAGGCGTACGAGTTGCCGTGGAAAGCGCTCGAGGCGGAGGGGTGGATCGCGACCGCGCACTGCGTCGAGGTGCGCGTGCCGTTCGACGCGGAGGCGAAGGCCGACTACGTCCTCGCGTCGAAGCGGACCCAATTTCGGCTCGCGTCCGAGAACCCGCGCAAGGCGGGCGTCGTGCGCGCGCTCGTCGAGCGCCACGCCGACGATCGGGTGCTCGTGATCGGCGCCTACCTCGCTTCGCTCCGTCGGCTCGCGCGCGCGCTCGACGCGCCGATCATCGCCGGGGACACGTCGCAGGCCGAGCGCGAGCGTCTCTACCAGGCGTTCCGCGACGGCACGATCGGGGTGTTGTGTGTCAGCAAGGTCGCCAACTTCGCGGTGGACCTGCCCGATGCGAACGTCGCGATCGAGGTGTCGGGCTCGTTCGGCAGTCGCCAGGAGGAGGCGCAGCGCCTCGGCAGGCTCTTGCGGCCGAAGGCCGACGGGGGCGATGCGACGTTCTACGCGCTCGTGACGACCGGTTCGCGCGAGGCGGACTTCGGTGCGAATCGCCAGCGCTTCCTCGCCGAGCAGGGCTACGACTACGAGGTCGTCGACGCGTCCACGCTGGTCGACCCGGGCGACGCGGTGGATTCCGCACCGCAAACGGCGTAATATTGCGTGGCTGACAGCGAGAACGAGGGGATGCTCCTCCACGTGGTTCAGGATGCGCCGGCGCCGTCCGGATCGACCGACTCCGCGCCCCGCGGGTTCGCGGATCGGCTGACCGATGCGCTGCAGGACCCGGCGGCGCTCGAGTTGCTGCTGATCGTCTTCGGCGCGCTGATCCTGCTCGCGGTCTTCCGGCGGATGGGGCGCGTCGCGACACACCTCGCCAAGCGCAAGGAACTGCGCGAATACGTCCGCGGCCTCGCGCTGCTCGTGGACGGCCACTACCGCGATGCGGCCAAGCTCCTCGCGCGGGTCGTCGAGCGTGACCCCGAGCACACCGATGCCCGGATCGCGCTCGGCGACGCCTACTACTACCTCGGCGACGCTGCCGAAGCGCACCGCCACCACTACCACGTCGAGCGGGTGTTCGACTGCGCGAGTCCGCGCGTGAGCTTCTGCCTCGGTCGGGATCTCCTCGCGATGGGCCGATGCGAAGAAGCGGTCGACCACCTTCGCCGAGCCGTGCGCGGCGACGTCGAGGCGAGCGCGGCAAGAGCGCTCCTCGCCGAGGCGCTCGCGGCGCTCGGTCGCGAGGACGAAGCGATCGGCTACGTCGAGGGGCCGGCGCGTGAAACCGCCGCCCGCGTCGGCCGACTCCACGCGGCCGCCGGACTGCGCGCGCTCGCCGACGGGCGTGACCGCGACGGGACGCGGCACCTGACGCGGGCGATCGAGCACAACCCCGGCCTGCTCGCGCCCCGCATGGCCCTCGTCGGGCGCAAGTGGACCGACGGCGACGCGCCCGGCGCGTGGCGCGAGTTCCACCGTCAGGTCGCGGAGGTGCATCGGCTCGCGGCGTCGGGTGCGGTGCTCGAGACCGGCGCCCCCGCCGAGATCGGACCCGAGGCGCCGACGCCACGGACCGGTGCGCTCGACGCGCCCGACGACGCGGTCGGGATGCTCGGAACGGGCGGCACGTCGGCCGCGGTCGACGTCGTGCGCGCGGCGCCGCCACCGGACGACGCGCTGGCGGTGTTGGAGCCGACCGCGGAGTCGCCCGACGCCCCGCCCGACATCGCACAGATCGTCGATGCCGTCGTCGCGCAGCGTGCCTGCTACCGGTGTGCGCGGTGCGGCACCGCGGCGGTGCACTACGCGGCACGTTGCGGCGCTTGCGATGCGTTCGATGCGCTCGAACCGCTCGAGGACGCGGTGTCGCCGACGCTGCCCGACACGCAGTCGGTCGTGGACGAGATCGAGGAGAACCGCCACTACGTCGGCCGCCTCGTCGAACGCCTGGTCGACGGCGACCGCGACGCCGGCGCGCGGTTGCTCGCGCTCGGGCCGTCCGCGATCCCCGAGATCTTCCAGCGGATGATGGAGGTCGCCGACAACCGGCCGCTGATCGCGTTGCTCGTCGACATGGGGGCCGAACACCAGCCGCTGATGATCAGCGCGTTTCAGCACATGCGCACGTTCGGGTCGCGCAACATCCTCCGCGAAGGGCTCGGCATCTTCCGCAGCTTCGACCGTGTGCTCGCCGAGTTGTTCCGGGCGTTCGGGCGCGTCGACGTCACGACGATCGAGCCGGCAGTCGACCACGACGACCCGGCGGTGCGCGACGCGGCGCTGGCGGCGATCGTCGGCCTCGGGCGCGGGGACGCGCTCGAGCGTGTCGCGACGCGCGTGCCGCCGCCACTGCTGATCCCGCACCTCAACGCCGCCGATGCCACCGCGCTCGTCGCCGTGATGCAATACGCACACGACGGTGCGTCGCCGGTCGTTCGGACGCTCGCCGACCAACGATTCGCGCGCGACGAGGTCGTCGTCGAGGCGCTGGACGATCCGGTGGCGGCCTCCACGGCCGCCGACGTGATCGCGCGACGCGGGCACTCGGCGGTCGTCGTGCGCGGGTTGATCGCGCGGCTCGAGGGCCCGTCGGCCGAGGTCGCGTTGCGCCTGCTCCGGGGCTTCGGCGCCGACGCGGTGGACGGCGTGGCGCGCGCGTTGCTCGAGCGCGGCGCCGGGACCGGACGCGACGCGCTCTGCGATCTGCTCGCGCCGCACGGCCGCCACACGGTCGATGCGGTGATCGCTCGGCTTCCGCTCGGCGACGGGGTCCGCCGCGACGCCGCACTCGCCGCGGTCGCGTGCGTCGGGGACGCGGCGCTCGAGTCGCTCGCGGACGCGTATCGTCGCGCCGGCTCGTTCAGTTGGCTGAAGACGCTCGGGCTCGCGCGCGACACGTCGCTGCCGATCAAGCGCGACCTGATCGCGTGTATCGCCGCGATCGGCAGCCCGGCGGCGGCGGACGCGTTGACCGGGCTCGCGCACGCCGAGACCGACGGCACGCTGCGCGTCGAACTCGAGCGCGCCGCGCACGCACTCCGACGGAGCGGTGCGTGATGTTCCGCTGGATCGGCACCCTGACCCGACTCTGGCGCACACGCCGGTGGTTTCGCTTCCTGATCTACGCGCTCCCGGTGCTCGCGGTGCTCGTGCTCCTCGGCCCCGCGCTCGGCGTGCTCAACCAGTTGCTCAAACTGGGCGTCGGCTTCTTGACGCCGGTCGTGCGCTCCCCGGGCGGGCGCTTCGTCCTCGTCAACCTGCTGCTCGTCGTCGTCGTGCTCGTACTCTACGCGAAGGGCAAGGACCGGATCCGATCCTTGCTCGCCTATCAGGGGATGAAGCACTTCCTATCCGGCATGCAGCTCCTGTCCGGTGGCTTCACGCGCGAGGCGGCGCGGCGCTTCGAGCGCGTCGTGCGGTTGTCGCGCTGGGTCGATTTCGAGCGGACGCTGTCGGCCTACCCCGAGATCGTCGCGGATGCGGAGGTGCGCCTCGGGCTGTGCGCCTACCGCAGCGGTGACCTCGACGGGGCGCTCCGCTGGCTCGAACTCGCCCGCAAGCGCAAGCCGCCGGCCGGGATCATGGCGACGCTCCGGGAGGTGCGGGCGGTCGTCTACCACGAGCATCCGTCGCTCGCCGACGAGACCGCCGAGAAGGAACTCGACGAGGCGAGCCGCAAGGACCCGAGCAACGTGCGGGTGAACCGCGTGATGCTCGAGCGCGCCGAGGCCGAAGGCGACGTGACGCGTGCGCTCGACTTGCTGCGGCGGATCCATGCGGCCACCGAGGGCGACGATCGTCGCGACGCCGGCGATCGCCTCGTCGCCTATCTCTACGATCGTGCGCGCACGCTCCACGAATCCGGGGAGCACGGGCAAGCGCGCGGGCTGTTGAAGGAAGCGCAGGGCGTGCGCCCCGGATCGGAAGCGGTTCACCTGTTGCTCGGTGACGTCGAGCGCGCACGCGGCAACGAGGCGGCGGCGCTCAAGGCGTGGGCGGTCGCGCCCGGCCCGGCGTCGCGCGCACGCGTCGCGCGCATCCTCGAAGCCGGCGCCGATCCGCGGCAGGTGCTCGCCCGCTACCCGCATGCCGCGGTGCTGCTCGACGTCGCGCGCAACCTGATCGGACGGGACGCACACGTGCAGGCCGCACGGACGCTCGAGAAGGCGGCGGCGATCGGGGCCGATCCGGTCGAGGTCGAGAAGTTGCTCGGCGATGCGGCGCATGCGGCCGCGGACGACGGGCGCGCGCGTCTGCACTACCTCCGCGCGATGACGCGGGTGTTCGGCGGACGTGCTGCGGACGCCACGGACATGGACACGGACATGGACACGGACACGGGCGCGGCGGCGTTGCCGCCGGGTGAGACGCGATGATCGCGCTCCGCGACGTGACCGTGACGCACGGCGGCCCGCCGGTGCTCGACGGTGTCACGTTCCGGCTGGACGCCGGAGAGCGCGTCTGCCTCCACGGCCGAAACGGCGCCGGGAAGAGCACGTTGCTCGACACGCTGCGCGGCGCGGTCGAGCCCGACCGCGGCCACGTCGAGCGCGGCGCGACGGTCACGGTCGCTGCGCTCTCGCAGGCCGTGCCCGAAGGGCTCGCCGGACGCGTCTACGACGTCGTCGCCGAAGGACTGGGTCCTGCCGGTGCCGCGCTCGTCGAGCACCACGCGGCGACGGTCGCGCTCGCGGCCCACCCCGAAGACCCCGATGCGCTCGCCGTGCTCGAGCGCGCGCAGCGGCGCGTCGAGGCGGGGGCCGGATGGGAGGCCCATCGCGAGGTCGAGCGTGTGCTCACGCGGATGGGGCTCGACCCCGACGAGTCGGTCGAGACGCGCTCGGTCGGCATGCGGCGACGCGTCTTGCTCGCGCGCGCACTCGTGATGAAGCCGGACGTGCTGCTGCTGGACGAGCCGACCAACCACCTCGACGTCGATGCGATCGCGTGGCTCGAAGGGGTCCTGTCGCAATTCGCCGGGGCCCTGCTCTTCGTCACGCACGATCGCGCGCTCACGCGACGCCTCGCGACGCGCATCGTCGAACTGGAGCACGGCGTGCTGCACGAGTATGACGGGGACTACGATGCGTTCCTCGTGGAGCGCGAACACCGACGGCGCGTCGACGCGCGCCACCGGGCGGCGTTCGACAAGAAACTCGCCGAGGAGGAAACCTGGATTCGGCAGGGCGTGAAGGAGCGCCGCACGCGAAACGAGGGGCGGGTGCGCGCGCTGATGGACATGCGGCGGGCACGTGCGTCGCGACGCGACGATCCCGGCCGCATCCGCGCGTCGGCCGAGCAAGCCGGCCGCACCGGTCGGATCGTGATGGACGCGGTGGGCCTGACGGTCGCGCTCGGCGGCCGCACGATCTTCGCCCCGTGCGATCTGCGGATCGAGCGGGGGGACAAGGTCGGTATCGTCGGACCCAACGGCGCCGGCAAGACGACGCTCGTCCGCGCGCTGCTCGGCGAGATCGCGCCGACGGGTGGCGAGGTCGAGCACGGGACGAACCTCGAGGTCGGCTACTTCGACCAACTCCACGCGAGTCTCGACTGGGACAAGACCGTCTTCGACAACGTCGCCGACGGCAGCGACCGCATCGTGATCGACGGGACCTCGCGCCACGTGATCGGCTACTTGCAGTCGTTCCTGTTCCCACCGGAGCGCGCGCGCAGTCCGATTCGGCACCTGTCCGGTGGCGAGCGCAACCGGCTGCTGCTCGCGAAGCTGTTCGCGCGCCCGTCGAACGTGCTCGTCCTCGACGAGCCGACGAACGACCTCGACCTCGAGACACTCGAGTTGCTCGAGGAGCAACTCCTCGAGTATGGCGGGGCGGTCCTCGTCGTCAGCCACGACCGCGAGTTGCTCGACCGCGTCGCGACGAGCATCGTCGACGTGCGCGACGGCGTGGTGCGCGAGATCGTCGGCGGGTGGGCGGACTACGAGCGGCAACGGGCAGCGGCGGTGCGACCCGAGGCGCGCACCGAGCGGGCCGCGAAGCCCGCACCGAAGGCGGCCCCCGCGCGCCGTCGGTTGACCTACGCCGAGAAACGGGAACTGGAGGAGTTGCCGCAGCGGATCGAGTCACTCGAGGCGGACCAGGCCGCACTCCACGCGCAGATGGCGGATCCGGCCTTCTTCCGCGGCGCGGCCGACACGATCGCCGCGGCGACCGCGCGCTTGAAGACTCTCGAGTCCGATATCTTGGCGGCGTATGCGCGCTGGGAGGCGCTGGAGGCGCGGGCGTAGGGGAACTCCTGACCAACGGATCGCGATGCCCTTGACAGGCCCGGTCCCGGTCGCTCAAATCTCCCCCGTTATTCGGCCGGGGAGGGTCGGGCAGCGTTGCCCGGCACAGTCTGTACCGCGAGTGGACTCGCGGCGGAGCCCTGGTGCGAGACTGTGTGGAGTCTGTTTCATGAGACGCCTTCTTTGTGTCTTGGCCCTTGTCGCGTCGGCTGGCGCGGCGCCCGCGCAGATTGCGGATGGCCGCATTCTGTTCTGCTCGACGCTCGGCGTGTATCACGCCGCGCCGGACCTGAGCACGTGGTCGACCCACCCGGGGGTTCTCCCTAGTGCCGCGATCCAGACGGTCCGTAGTTCGTGGGGCAACGGTTCGTTCATCGGCGGCAACAGCGCCGGGATCATCATGCGCGTCACGAGCACCGGCACGACGACGACCATCGCGTCGTTCCCGAGTGCGGTGACGTCGATCGCGCTCGACCAGGATGCGAACTACCTGTTCGGCACGACCGGCAGTGGTGTCGTCCGGATGTCGACCGCCGGCGGTACGCCGTCGACGTTCGGCCCGTTCGGCGCGACGTCGATCGCGGGCATCTGTCGCAACCTCGGCAGCGGTGACTTCGGCGTGATCACGACGACGCCGCCGCTGCTGTTGGCATCGTCCCGCGCGGGAACGACGACCACTCTCTCGTCGCTGTCCGTCGGCACGCCGACGGGGATCTGCTACCTGCCGGACACGAACCAGTACGCCGTGACCTACATGTCGACGACGACGCCGCTGCAGCTGCTGACGACCGCGGGCACCGTGTCCGGATCGTTCTCGCTCAACAACCAATCCGGCGCGAGTTGTACCTACGACATGGTGACGCGCCAACTCTACGTCGGCGCGAGCAACGGGTTCGTCTACCGCCTCTCGAACACGGGCGCCATTCAGAACACGTTGCAGGTCGGCTCCGGTGCGATCACAGGGATCGACGTGTACGACGACCAGAACATCTCGGTGAATACATCGGGGGCGGCACCATCGACCGTCCCCGTCACCGTGAACTTCTCGGCGTCGGTCTCGTCGTCATACTGTTTGGCGTTGTCATTCGGAATACGACCCGCACTCGGGATACCCGGCGCCGGGTTCCTGAACCTGCAACCCGACCCCCTGTTCTTCCTGACGGCTTGTGGCGCCTTGCCCGTGCTCACGACCAACTTCGTGAGTGTGGTTGGTGCTTCGGGCTACAAGGGCGCGACGTTCCGTATCGTCGGTGGCGTACCGCCGGGAACGAAGTACTACATCGCCGGCGCGGCCGTGAATCCGAGCCTGCCGGGCGGCCTCGACATCAGCAACACCGAGCTGGTGATCGTGCCGTAGCGCGCGCAGAATCTCGCCATTGATCACTCCGCCGGGCCTCGCGGTCCGGCGGAGTCTTCGATATCGGCCGTTCGCCGCTTTTCGGGTATCATGGACCGAGGCCAATTGGAGAGAGAGTAGCCATGCGTATTCGAGTTTCGTACCCGTTCGCCGGCGCGATCGCGCTGGCCGTCCTCGCCGCAACGACCGTCGTGACCGCGCAGCAGCAGATCGCGATGCCGGCGTTCAATCGCACGTTCTCGTCGGCGGCGTTGACTCGCGGCATCTACTTCCAGACACCGGTGCCGATCACGGTCGTCGGTCTGCGCGTGCCCGACGAGTCGAACCACGGGCTGCAGAACGTCGCGGTCTATCGGATGGCCGCCAAACCGCCGACCTACCCGACGACCGTCAGCGGTGGGCTGCAGTTCTACGCGGCCGGTGTCGCGAGCAGCGTCGTGATCCCGACCGCAGTGTCGTACAAGGCCGGCGAGTGGGTGGGGGTTCTCGGTGCGTGTGGCGACGCGTCGATCATGCACAACTCCTACTCCCCGGCCGGACCGTTCCAGACCACCGTGCTCGGGCAGCCCACGACGCTGTTCCGCCTGAACTCGCAGACGAACATCGTCTCGACGCAGGGCAACTCGACCTACTCGGAGTACGACATCGGAGAGATGGGCCGCGTCGAGATCTACGTCAGCGGCACGTTGTTGCAAGGCTCGGGGCCGGGGACGATCGGCTCGACGATGAGCCTCGGATTGAGCGCGCCGAACGACATCGGTCTGCCGTACGTGATGGCGAGTTCGCTCGGTACGGGGCCGACCCCGATCGACACGCGGGCGCTCAACCTGACGCTCGACTCGCTGTTCGCTGCGAGCGTCGGAGGCTCGTTGCCGACCGTGTTCGTCAACTACGCCGGCACGATCGGCGCGAGCGGCGGTGCATCCGGCGCCCTCGTGATCCCGGCCATTCCGGTCCTGAAGGGCGTGATCATCCACTCCGCGTTCGTGACGTTCCAGGGGTCGGCGCCGTCCGGCGTGCAGTCGATCAGCAACACGTTCTCGTTCACGATCGGCTGACGCCGGCCGACTCGATCAGCGGATCGGCGTCTTCAGCGAGTTCGACACGCGGATCGGCGTGCCGACCACGATGAACGCCGTGTAGAGGTCGAGGCCGATCAGCGCGGCCGCGTTCGGAATCGCGATCGCCGCGGTCGCGCGACCGGCGGCCGACAGCGTGCCCTGGTAGCCCTGGAACACGGTCGGGAGTTGGCCGGACAGGAAGAACAGGGCGTCCGGTGCGAGTGGTACCGTCGCGGCGCCCGGCAGCGGAATGCCGGGTGTCCGCGCAAACGCGGTCCGCACGACGTAGGGCAGGCCGACGGCGGTCGGCTCGTTCAGCAGGAGTGAGACGGTCGCCCCCGGCGTCGCGCGTCCGGCCCGCGTCAGCGCGTCGGTCCACAGGTAGAGGTCGGAGTCGCCTTCCGGGTTGCCGCTCATCAGGTCGGTTCGCGTCGAGAAGGCCGCTCGCGTGCCGTCGCCGTCGATCGCGTACTCGGTATTCAGGATGCTCGGGTTCATGTCACCGACGATGGAGACGTTGCGCCGGTTCGTCCCGTCCGGGTAGGCGATGTAGACGTCTGCCTGCGTGTTCTGGTTCGTGCGCGCCGACTTCCAGGCGATGCGGTCGCCGTTGCCGGCGTAGGTGACGCGGCGGTCGGCGCCGCCCGGATTCTGCGAGACGTTCGTGTTGGCCGTGCCGTCGATCCGCACCGACCAGATCTCGGTGTCGCCGCCGCCGACGATCTCGTAGGCGCACCGCGTGCCGGTGTGATCGAGCGCGAGCATGTCGGGCAACGCCGGGGCGATGTCGCGGACCTTGATGATCGTGCTGAAGTTCGAGGCCCAGATCGCTTCGTTTGCGCCGCCACGCTTCGCGGTGAAGACGACGGTACTCGCGTCGCCGCTGATCGCGGTCGTGACGATGTCCGCGGTCGCGTTGTTCGAGACGTTGACGATCGCGTTCGTCGTCGTGTCCACGACGGCCGCGTCCGGGATGCCACCGACGCGCTGCACGAAGCAGACGAAGCGACCGTCGTCGGAGATCGACAAGTCGGTGAACAACTCGACGCTCGAGCCCGACGGGAAGTTCGTCACGTTCTTCGGCGGGCCACCCGCGGTCGGCACGACGAGGATGTCGGTGCCGTCGGTGAACGCGATCGTGGTACCGTCGGCGCTCAGCTCGGGCCAGACCGGCAACGTCGCGACGCTCGCGGCGAGCAACTGGGGCGTGTAGGACGGCGCCGTCGCGGTGTAGAGATCGAAGCCCGTCGAAGCGCTGGTCCGATACCAAGCGATGACCGTACCGTCGGCGCTCATCGTCGGCGCCATGTCCTCGGTCGAGCCGCCGTTCATCGTCAGCTGGACCACCGAGCCGTTCATCTGGGACTGCAGTGGTGCCGCGAGCATCGCGACGACGGCCGCCGCGAGCGCGAGTCCGGTATTCCTGTGCATCGAGTCACCTCCGGGTGGGGTTGGGGGATGGGGGACCATCGACGATACCAGAGGTGGACGGAGCGTGGGCGGTTCCTACTGTACGGTCACCGTGCGCGGGAGGCTGAGTTGGTCGAACACCAACGCCTGCGTCGTGAAGGTCGTGACCGGGAAGGGATTGGGAATCGGGATCGTGAACCGGAGGTCACCGCTCGGCGGGAGCGGACCCAGGTCGAGGATCGCCGCACGGGCCGGGTCGATCACGAGGAGCCCCTGCAACCCGGGCAGTCGTATCGACGGAGCGAGCGCTCGCGTCGAGAGTGCCCAGTGGGTCCGTTTGCCCGGCTCGCCCCGCACGCGGACCGTGACCTGCCCGCCCGGTCGCGCGCTGCCGGAGAGATCGAGGCGAACGAAGAACTCGTCGAGGCCGACGTCCGGTTTGCCGTCGACGACTCGCGGATGGCCCTCGAAGTCGCGCGCCGGCAAATTCGGGACGATCGTGCCGGCGTCCCGGCACGGCGAATCCCAACGGAGGTGATGGTCGTCGGCGAAACGCGGGTCGAGATCGAAGTTCCCGATACCGGGTGCGCCGCCCTCGACGTTGCAGTGCGCGAACGTTCCGGCGGCTTGCTGCGGCAACGGCGTGTTGCGACGGACGATGCAGTTCGTATACGACCCGCCGGCGGTGCCCGCGGTGTCCGCGGGGGGCCAGCGTCCCGCCGCGTTGCCCCAGATGTTGCAGTTGACGATGCGGGAGCCGGACGCAGCGATCCCGCCGCCCTTGGCGGTTTGGCCGCCCGTCGCAACGCGGTTCCACGCGACGATCGAGTTGACGACGACGTCGCCGGCGCCGAGGAAGAGGCCGCCGCCGTGCGCGAGGCCGTCGCCGGTGACCTCGTAGCCGGCGTAGACCGTGTTGCCGCCGATGTAGCAATCCCGTACGAGGATCGCCGACGCGGTCGCATAGATGCCGCCGCCGGACGCGAATCCGCTGCCGCCGTACCGCCCGGTGGCGGAGCAACGGTTCTCGAGCACGTAGCACCGCTCGATGCGGGCACTCGAGCGTTCGCAGTAGATGCCGCCGCCGACCGAGTGCCAGTTCTGGACCACCGAGCCGCTCCACCATCGTACGCCGGTGTTGCGGATGATCTGGCAGTCGACGATCGTCGGCGAGGCGTCCTTGACGTAGATGCCGGCCTTGCCACCCGCCGTGATCGTGAACCCGTCGACGGTGGCGCTCCGGCCACCGTCGGACTCGATCACGACGGCGGCCTGTTGGCTGGTCCCGACGAGCGTCGTCACCGCCGAACCCCCTTGGCTACGGAGGATGACCGCCTTGCCCCCGAAGTTCACGCCCCCGCGATACGTCCCGGGGGCGACGAGGATCGTGTCGCCGTTGCCGGCCGCCGCCATCGCGAGCGGAATCGTCCCGTAGACCGACGGGACGCGAAGCGTCTGCTGGCCTTCCGCCAACGACCCGAGCACGACGAGGCCGATCAGCACGAGCGCGCGATTCATCGCCGGGACCTCCTGTTCAGACCTGCGGGCCGCGGCCGCCCGCGCTCTACGGCACGATCACCAACTCGGTATTGCCGATGTCGAGCCCGCCGGGCAGGCTCGGATTCACCGCCGCGCCGGCGACGTAGAACCTCGTGCCCGATGGCATGCTGCCGAGGATCCTGAAGGACGCTCCGGCGTATCCGTTCGTGCCGACCGTACTCGCGAAGTTGGTCGTCAGCACCGGCAGGGCGCCGCAGGCGCTCAGGAAGAACAGCGGGTCTGGCTGCAGGTTCAGGAACCCCGCGGCTGGGATCCCGACCGCCGGGCGTATCCCGAACGACAACGCGAGGCAATACGACGAGGATATCGACCGCGGGAAGTGCACCGTGACCGGTGCGGTCGTCGGTGCTGCCCCGGTCGTATTCACCGAGATGTTCTGGTCGTCGTAGACATCGAGCCCGGTGATCGCCGGCGCGTGACTCTGCAGCGAGTTCATGATCACGCCCGCGTTGGACAGTCGATACAGGACCCCGCTTGCGGATCCGACGTAGAGCTGGCGGGTGACCATGTCGTAGGTGCAACTCGTGCCGGCCTGTCCGTTCAGCGAGAACGAACCCGCGACCGCGCCGGCCGGGGTCAGGAACTGCAACGGCGTCGTCGTCGACTGGTAGGTGACCGCGTAGTAGTCCCTGTCCGGCAGGTAGCAGATCCCGGTGGGGACCCCGGCGGTGAGCGACGCGAGCGTCGTCGTCAAGCCCGACCGATCGGACTCGTACAGCACCGGCGGCGTCGTGGTCACGACGCCGAACCGACCGTTGCCGAGGTTGCGGCAGATGCCGCCGATCGCGTTGGCGAGATACGGTCCGAACGTCGACGGCGTCCCCCCGGCGGTCGACATCCGGATGACGCCGCTCGCGGTCGTGCCGAACAGGTAGTTCGCGTCCTGGTCGAGCGCGATCGACGTCACGCCGCTCGGAAACGTCGCGAGCGTCGTCGTCGTGCCCATGCTCGTGCTGCGCATCACGATGCCGGCACTGGTGCCACCGATGAACGCGCCGTTGCCCCAGGCGGTGCGGAGTGCCTGGATGCCGGACCCGCTCAGGAACCCCGGGTGGGTCGACCAGGTGCTCAGGTTGGGCGTCGCGAGGAACACGCCGAACGTCGAGGCGTAGATGATCTGACCGTCCGTCTGCGCCGGCGCAGTCGCCGTCGCGGTGAAGAGAACGGTCCCGCAGAGAATCGCGCGGATCAAGCGTGGCATGTGTGCGTCTCCCTCTCGTCTTCGGGTCTGACCGGTGGCCGACGCCGGTCGAACGGTGGAGACATTACGCCTGCCCGTACACGCGATATCAACCTCAACTCGAGACGGGCGGGGCGATTTCGACGTGCGTGCGCGAGCGCTTTCGCACGGCAGGAGGAGCGCTGGTACCAGAGGGGGGACTCGAACCCCCACTCCCTTGCGGGAAACGGATTTTGAATCCGTCGCGTCTGCCGATTCCGCCACTCTGGCTTCGAGGGTCTTTTGAGGCGTGTTCGTGGCGGTGTCCCGTGTTTTCTCGCGCGGCGCGGTGGGAGCCGGGACGCGCGCGTCGCATATCGGGTCTCGTCGCTCCGGTTTTCGCGTCGCTCCGTGGTGCGCCCACCGCGACTTGGTGGCTCGACACCGGCCCCGGCTTGCCGTAGGATCGGAGCGCTGCGGCCGCAATGGGTCGCAAGGGCTTGCTTCGCGACGTCGAACCAGAAGATGAGGTGAACGATGATCCTGACTCGTTTTGTCCAGGGCGCGGCACTCGCGGCCGGACTGTCGGCCGCGGCGCTCGCGCCCTCGGCGCAATTGAGCGGTAACTACACGGTCGACCCGAACGGGGCCGGCCCGAACAACTTCACGTCGATGTCGGCCGCGGTCGGCGCACTCGGCGCGGGCGTGAGTGGCCCGGTCACGTTCACGGTTCAGCCGGCCACCTACCAGGGCCTGCTCGTCCTGACGCCGGTGAACGGCGCGTCCTCGATCAACACGATCAGCTTCGTCGTCCCGGGCTCCACGCCTGCGACGCTCGACGCGAACGGCTCGTCGCTCGGCATCCTCGGGTTCGACGCGGCGTGGTTCCGGTTCAACAACTTCAAGGTGAACAACTTCACGAACTACGGGATGTACCTGTTCGGCATCAGCTCGCCTGGCTCGAACAACAACGTCTTCACGAACGTCGAGTTCGACGCGCCGGCGACCACGTCCTCCACGGTCCGCTGCTGCTACTTCCAGTCGTCGTACTTCAACACGTTCAACCAGTGCAAGTTCCGTGGCGGCGCCTACTGCCTCTACCACTCGCAGTGCAGCAGCAACACCTACGACGGTTGCACGTTCGACGGTAAGGGCAGCGCGCGCTACTGCGTCTACCTGATCAACAACAACGACTCCGACAACCTGTTCCAGAACTGCTTCATCCACGACTGCAGCTCGACCGGCTACGGGCTGTACGTCAACGCGAGCCAGTACGGCAACATGTTCTGGCACAACACGGTCATCGTGAACGCGACGAACTCGGCCGTGTGGGCAGGCAACTGCTGCGCATGGTCGCGCGCGTGCTCCTACCGCAACAACATCTTCGTCAACATGGGCAGCGGCTCGGCGATGAAGTACGGCTGCAACTCGTCGACGCTCGACTACAACGACTTCGACTACAACTGCTACTACGCGCCGAACACGACGACCGGCACGGTCGAGGCCGAGAACAGCGGCATCGGCTTCACCGGCGGCACGCTCGCGGCCTGGAAGACGTTCTTCGCGGCCAACCAGACGTCGATCGTGCCCACGGGCGGCGGGACGAGCTGGGACCAGAACAGTGTCGAGGGTGACCCGATGCTGATCAGCCTGATGGCGCCGTATGACATCCACCTGCAGCCGGGCTCGCCCCTGATCGATGCGGGCACGACGAACTACATCGCCGGCGCGTGGATCTCCTTCCCGGCCAGCACGGTTGCCACCGACATCGACGGCGAGCCGCGCGGTCTGTTGGTCGACATCGGTGCCGACGAAGACGGCGCGCGCCTGACCGCGACCGGCACCGCGACGCCGGGCGGCACCGTGAACTTCACGCTGTCCTCGACGAGAGATCCGGGCCTTCCGTATCAGGTCGTGTCGTCGCTCGGCACCGGCCCGATTCCGATCGGCACCCGCAGCCTCGGCCTGAGCCTGGACAACGTCTTCTCGCTGTCCCTGAAGAACCTCGCGCCGACGATCTTCCAGAACTACGCCGGCGTTCTCGTCGCGAGTGGACGCGGCACCGCGGCGTTCGCGATCCCGAACATCGCGCAGCTCCGGGGCATCGTCGTCTACCACGCGTTCGTGACGATCAGCGGCTCCGCTCCGCAGGGCGTGCAGTCGATCTCGAACACGGTCGCGACGCCGATCAACTGAGGTTGATCGCCCAACCGGGGCGGTCGCGTAGCGGCGCGCCGGGCCTTCGGGTCCGGCGTCGCCCGGCGTGACCGCGCCGCGCCTCATCGGCGCGCTCGTCGTCGCCGGACTCGTCGCCCTCGGGATCGCGCTCGCGATCGACCGGGGCGGCGAGGCGCCTCCCGGCGTGTCCGATCGGGAGGCGCCGGCCGGGCCCGTGCCCGGCGGCCCACCCGGGCCGGAGGAGCCCGCAACCGTCCCCACGCGGTCCGGCGCCGAACCGACGCCGCTCCCCACACCGCAAGAAGCGCCGCGCGTACTCGCGGGCCTCGTGCGCGACGATGCCGGGCGTCCCGTCCCGGGGGCGCGCGTCGTCGCGAGCCGTATCCGCGGCGTCGGCTCGGCCGCAGGGATCACGGACGACGACGGCCGCTTCCGGCTCACCGACGTCGATGCGGTCGCCTACCGCGCCACCGTGCGCGCGCCGGGGCACGTCGCCCGGACGGTCGAGCCGCTACTCGGGGGGCGCGACGACGTCGTCGTCGAGTTGGTTCGCGCCGGGATCCTCAGCGGCCGCATCACCGATGCCAAGACCGGCGAGCCGGTCGCCCGTGCGTCGGTTTCGCTCCGGGTCGTCGTCGGCCGCGACCGATTCGAGCCCGCGCGTGACGGGCGACGTCGTGCCGACCGAGGGCGCTACCGCTTCGAAGGGCTCGAGCCCGGGCGGTATCGCGTCGCGGTCGACGGCGGTACCGGGGTCGCATCCCCGCGCGACGTCGATATCGCTCCGGGCGAGACACGAACGGTGGACTTCGTGCTCTCTCCGGGCGGCACGATCCACGGCGACGTTCGCACCGACCGAGGCGAGGCGGCGGCCGATGCACACGTGCGGGTCGAGGCGATGGACGACGCCGGCGTGAGCCACCGCGTACATGCCGGCGCCGATGGGCGCTTCTCGGTATCGGGACTGGCGGGTGGCACCTACCGCGTCGAGGCGACCGCGACGGGGCATTGCCCGGTGCCGCATCCACCGATCACGATCGCCCCCGGACAGTCGATCGCCGTGTCCCTCCGCGTCGTCGCCGGCGCGCACGTCCGTTTGCACGTCACCGATACCGGCGGCCGCGCGATCGGCGCGGCCGTTCGCTGGCGGGTCGTCGGTCCGCACGGGCGGACGCAGCGCGGCGAGTCGTCGCCGTCGTCGCGTCCCGACGTGCCGTTGCCGATCGAGTTGCCCGCCGCCGCCGATGCGCTTCGCACGGCGCGCCCGGTCGCACCGGGCGACGCGACCGTGCACGTCGAGGCCGACGGCTACCGCGCGGCGACGCGGCGCGTCGCGATCGTCCCGGGGAGAGACGTGGTCGTCCGCGTGCGGCTCGCACCCGACGGCCGTCAGTAGCGGACGACCATTGAACGCGGCCCGACGGTCGGCTAGGGTGGGCGCGGTGAAGCGATAGGAGACCCATGATGTTCAAGAACCGATTCACGCGTGTCGCAGTCGCCATGTTGGCGCTGTCCGCACCGGCCGCTGCGCAAGTCTATGTCCCGAGCAACACCCCGAACGCCGGGACCTGCAATTCGCTGCCGACGAACCAGACCGAGACGCGCTACCAGATGATCATCGACGCGAGCTACCTGCCGCAGTCGGCGTTCAAGATCACCGACGTCTCGTTCGCGCCCTGTGGCACGTTCACGGCGGTGTTCTCCCAGTGCGAGGTGCGGATGACGCACACGACGCTGACGACGTTCGCGGGCAACCTGAACTTCGTCACGAACATCGGGCCGTGCCCGACGGTGCTGCACTCCGGGCCGTTGACCTGGAACGGCGTGCAGGACACGTGGAGCCCGCTCGGCCTCACCGGCTCGGGCTTCGCGTACGACGGCCTCGGGCGCAACATCCTCGTCGAGTTCCGCTGGATCCGCTCGAGCGGCAGTGCGGCGTCGGCGCACCGCGATTCGGTGAGCCCGCGCATGTGGTCCACCGGCAGCGGCTCCTACAACGCGACGACCGGAAGCACCGGCTCGTTCGCGGGCGCGAAGCTGCAGCTGATCACGTCGAGCGGTTGCGTGCTGACCGCGCCGGACACCGCGAAGATCGGCCAGTCGCACCCGATCACCGCGAGCGGGTTGCCGGCGGGTGAGTTCGGACAACTCGTCGCGGCACTCGGTGCATCGACGCCGATCAACTTCGGCACCTGCACCGCGTACATCGACCCGGACAACGTGTTCGTCTACTCGTTCACGATCGGCGCGCCGATCTTCAACGGCTACGCCAACCTGATCCCGGGCGCCGGGCGGTTGATCGGGCAGTTCTCGCCGCCGGCGATTCCGGCACTGGCCGGCGTGTGCGTGTATCACGCAGGCGTGTCGATCGGTCAGCAGGGCGTGTCCTGCTGCACGAACACCGCATCGACGATGCTCATCCCGTAGCGACGTCGGGTGGTGGGGCGGGCGCAGACGCGCCCGCCCGATCGCATCTACGGCAGGAACAACTCCTGCACCATGCCGCGGCTCGCGGACAGGCCGAGCGGCCCACTCACGTCCGTGACGAACCACTGCGAGTAGACCTTCGTGCCGTCGAGGGCCGGGATGTTCGGCACGCCGATCGGAATCGAAGCGAAGCCGTTCGCGTCGGTCGTCGCCGGCAGCAACGCGCCGTTGGCGAGGGCGACGTTCAGCGTGAGGCCGGCGATGTTCGCATTCGTGCTCGACAGGCCGATCAGCAGGTAGGCGATCGTGTTCGGGTTCGCCTCGCGCACCTCGAAGCGGAAGTTGCCGTTGCCGAGGTAGCTGGAGCCGAAGTGCTTCACCGCCGGGATCGTCCCGCCGCTCGCCGGCGTGCCGGTGCCGTAGCGGGTCGCGATGCAGCGCGGCTTGATCAGGTAGAGGCCGCTCGAGATGTCGCTGATGTAGACCGTGCCCGACGACGTGAACGGGTAGCAGCCCCACGCGTTGGTCGTGTCGTAGTACGCGACCTCACGCGGGCTCGTCGGGTTGCTGATGTCGACGCAGCGCAGGCCCTCGCTGTAGTGCGAGATGTAGGCGACGCGATCCTGGATGAAGACGTTGTGCGGGAGCGCCGAGCTCGACCCGGCGAGGAACGTCGACAGCAGTTGCGGGTTCAGCTTGTTCGAGACGTCGTAGAACGCGGTCGGCCCGCCGCTCGACTCGTTCGTCGTCGCGCAGATCGTGCCGTCGGCCGTCGGCCAGGTGTTGTGCGACACGCTGCGGCCCTGCAGTGGCGTGCTGCTGAGCGAGGACGTCGAGGGCAGATTCGACACGTCGATGAGCAGGAGGCGGTTGCCGTTCTGGTCCGACAGGTAGCCGATGTTGTCCTGCACGCTCAGGTCGTGGATGTAGGGCGTGCGGAACGTCGTGATCAGGGTCGGGTTGATCGGGTCGGTCTTGACGTCGATGATGTGCATGCCGCTACGCGTGCCGCACACGTACGCGATCCCGTTCTGGAAGTCCATCGCGATGTTGTGCGCGTTGGTCCACGTGCCGGTGCCCCACATCTTGACGAACTGCGGGTTGGTCGGGTTCGTCATGTCGAAGATCTTCATGCCCGCGCCGCCCTCGGTGACGACGTAGGCGTAGTTGCCGAAGACCTTCATGTCGCGCCACGTCGAGTTCGACCAGTTGCTGCCGCCGGAGTTCGACGCGAAGAACGCGAGTTGAACCGGCTGCGACGGGTTCGAGCAGTCGACGAAGTACGTGCCGTTGCGACCGCCGAGGATCGCGTACTCGCCGGTGGCGGACTCGTAGCCCCAGATGTCGTTGTAGCTCGACGTCGGGTCGAAGCGAGCGAGCAGTTGCGCGTTCTTGCTGGTCTGCGCGGCGACGAACGGGGCCGCCGCGAGCAGCGCGACGCCGGCCAGGCCCGCGATGATGGACTTCACGATGGAATCTCTCCTCTGGTCCGCGATCCGTTCCTGCCCTGGTATTCAGGGTAGCGGTGAGTCCGGTCGCGAGTCAATGGCTCGGATCATCCGGTCGGCCGAGCGATCGGGGCCGGCGATACGGCCTTGCACGGCACGGCGGAACGCGTCCGGGGACAGCGCCTGACGGCCGGACGGCGAGACCGTCGCCTCGGCGCCTGGCGGATCGACGTCGCACGTGCCGTCGGCCCATCGGATGACGATCGCGGCGTCGATGCGCCGGTAGGTGATCGCGAGCGTCTGAAGCAGTGCGTCGATTCGCGGCGCCTCGCTCGCGGGGATCCTCACCGCGAGCGTGATCGGTTCGTCGCCGCGTTCGCGGATCCACGCGCGTCCGGCGTCGATGCCGTCGAGCGTGTGGGCCGCGTCATGCCACGAAGCGGGCGGTTGCGGAGTGCCGGTTGCCGGCATGCGGAGGAATCCCGGTCGGATCGGTCCCGGCGGGGCATCGACCAGTGCGATGATCACGTGGGTCGGCGGCGGTGGCGGCGGGTGCAGCGTGTGGTGACGCACGAGCACGCCGACGCCGACGGCGATCGCGGCGATCGCGAGCCATGCCGGCAGGAGCGGTCTTCGCTCGATCGACGGCGCTGCGGCTCGCCTCGCGCGCGCGAGCCACAGCGCGGTCAGCACGAGGCCGCCGAGGCTGACCCACCAGCCGATTCGTCGCGACGGCGCGCTCGTGTGATGCGCTTCAACGGTATGTGCGCCCGGGGGCACGTCGCACGCGAGGAGCCCCAGCGGGTTCGCCACCGCTTCGGCCGCGTGCCCGTCGATCGTGATCGACCATCCCGGATGGGCGAAGCGCGGGAGCCACAGCGTCGCGCCGTCGTCGTCGGTGACGTCGGTGACGTCGGTGCGCCACGCGCTCCGGTGCGGCGTTCGCTCGGTTCGTTCGATCGTCGCGTTGCCGCGTACGGCGACCGCGCGCGCGCCGTGTGCACGCCACGCGTCGACGAGCAGGTCGTCGTCGGTCGCGGCGGGCGCGTACTCGCGCAAGACGAACGCGGTCGGGTCGATTGCCGGCGACGGGGGGCGGTCGCTCGGGTAGGTCGCCGAGACGACGATCGCGCCACCGGCCGCGCACGCCACGATACCGAGCGCGACGGCGATCCGCCCGCCGCGTCGTGCCTCCGCGAGCGCGAGCCCGGCGGACCACGCCGCGAGCAGGCCGAGCGGTCCGATCAGGCGCGCCGGAAACTGCAGCATCGCGAGCGGCGGAATCGCACGCCAGATCGGCTCGGCGATCACGGTCGAGCCGATCGCGAGCGCGACCCCCGCGGCGAGTCGCGCGATGTCCGCATCCCGGCGACGGGTCCGACGCAGCGCGACGAAGGCGACGACGAGCAGCGCGGTCTCGAGCGCGACGATCCACTCCATCGTCGACTTCGACTCGGCACGGGGGTGGCCGGCGGCGACCTCGTCGTCGTAGAGGAGGTTGGCGGCGTAGCGGCACGCCTCGGTGCGCTGCGTATGTGCGAGGTCGACCGCGTCGTGGTCGACGACGATCGGCACGACAAACGCCCCGAGCAGGAGGAGGGCGAGAAGCGCGGCCACGCCGCCGCGGAGCGCGACCGAAGGCTCCGCGCGCCGCAGTGCGACCGCGGTGAATGCGAGTGCGGCGGCCGGTGCGACGACGAACGCGGTCAGCAGGTGACAGCCGGCGAGCGCCGCGGCACCGAGCACGGTGCGCGCGATCGCGCTGCGGCCCGGCCGCTCGATCAGGTCGCGCGCGCCCCACGCGAACCAGGGCAGCACCTGGAGTGCGCAGTACTCCGCCAACGCGAACCGGTAGAACGCAGCGTAGAGCGCGTAGGGGAGCACGGCGTAGCCGACGCCGGCCACGGCCGACGCGAGTGCGCCGCTTCGACCGCGCGTCGACGCGCCGACGAGCAACGCGACGCCGAGGGCGCCGAATGCGGCCGCGAGCGCCGCGGTCAGCCGCAGCCCGTGTCGGAGATCGCCGGTTGCGGCGACGCACGCGCTCGCCGCGACGTACGGCAGTGGCGGGTAGAAGTAGAACGTCGCGGCGCCGAAGCCGTGGTTGACCGACGCGGACCAGCCCGGGTAGACCGCGCCGTCCGCCACCGCGGCGCGGAAGTCGGCGACGGACACCGCGTGGTGGGTGTAGTCGCCCGCGACGACCGGGTCGCCGGCGACCCGGTACGGGAGGTAGACGACGGCGAACGCCGCGAGGATCGCACCGACGCAGGCCGCCACTCGTTTCACGCTTGTCACGGTAGCCGAGGGGCCGGACCTTGGCAACCGGTGCGGCGCGCGTTAGGGGGCTGCATGGATCCATCCGGGACGCCGTGCTTCCTCCATGTGCCGAAGTGCGGCGGCGTGTCGCTGTACGCGTCGCTCGCGGCGCCGTTTCCGCGCGACGCGATCTACCCGATCCCGCTGCCACCGCCCGGCGATTGGCTCGATCGGGCGCGCTTCCCGATCGCGGTCGTGGACGATCTCGTCGCGGCGCACCGCGCGTTCGACGGGCCGCTGGCCGAACGGTGCCGCCTCGTGATGGGCCACTTCGACCGGGGCGTCTGCGCGCAAGCGCGCCTCGCGCCGTTCACCGTGCTGCGCGATCCGGTCGACCGCGTCGTGTCGCAATACCGGCACGCCGCCCGCACGCCCGATCCGTGGAACCGGTATCTGCACGATCGGATCGCGGCGGGGATGCGGATCGAAGACATGGCGGCCGACCCGCATCTCGTCGACGCGTTCGCGCGCGCGCAGGCCCGACAACTCGCCGGCTGCCTCTGGTCGCCCGATGCGCCGACGCTCGACGACGACGCACTGCTCGCGGCGGCACTCGACGGACTCGACCGGTGCATCGCGGTCGGCGTGACCGAGCGACTCGATGCGTCGGTGCTCGTGATCGCCGACGCGTTCGGTTGGCCGGCGCCGCCGCCGGTCGCACGGCTGAACGCGGCACCGCACGCCGGAGGCCCCGCGGTCGACGAGGAACTGCGCGCCGGGATTCGCGACGTGTGCCGGATCGACGTCACCCTCTACACGCGGGCGCGTGAACGATTCGACGGCGCGTGGCGAGCGTTGGTCTCGCGGGTCGTGCCCGAGGTCGACCCCGACGCACCCGACGCGCCCGCGCGGTTGCGTCGCGCGTGGCCGCGGGGGGGATCAGCCCTCGAGTAGGTGGCTCGCGCTGTCTGCCGCCTTGCGGTAGATGTCCTCGAGCACGAGGTGCAGATCTTCCGCGCCGCGCCAGCCGGGAAACGCGCCGAGCCGGCGCGGCAGGGCGGCCGGCACGTCGGGGAACTCCGGCTCGAGCCACGCGTCGAACGCCGTGTCGATCGGGTCGTCCGCGGGGGCCGACGGCACGGCCCAGAAGGTCTCGGCGTCGACCGGCAGCGGCTCGTCGGGTCTACGTCGCGGCACGTTCCACCTCCCCTTCGTCGATCGACAACTTGAGGACGTCGCGCAGTTCCTGGTCGGAGAGTTGCGTGAGCCACCCCTCGCCGGTGCCGACGACGTCTTCGGCCAACGCGCTCTTGCGCTCGAGCAACTGATCCACGCGCTCCTCGAGCGTGCCGGGCGTGACGAACTTGTGCACCTGCACGTTCTTCGTCTGGCCGATTCGGTAGGCGCGATCGGTCGCCTGGTTCTCGACCGCCGGATTCCACCAGCGGTCGTAGTGGAAGACGTGGCTCGCGCGGGTCAGGTTGAGGCCGGTTCCACCCGCCTTGACCGACAGCAGGAAGACCGGGGGCCCGTCGACGTGCTGGAAGCGGTCGACCATCTCGTCGCGCTTGTTCTTCGCGACGCCGCCGTGCAGGAACGGCACTTCGATCGAGAACTTCTCGGCGAGGTGGCGCTGCAGCAGGAAGCCCATCTCGCGGAACTGCGTGAAGACGAGCGCCGCGTAGCCGCCTGCGAGCACCTCTTCGAGGATCTCGGTCAAGCGGGTGAGCTTCCCGGCGCGGCCCGCGAGCTCGGAGCCGTCGCGCAGGTAGTGCGCCGGGTGGTTGCACACCTGCTTGAGGCGGGTGATCGTCGAGAGGATCACGCCGCGACGCTCGATGCCCTGCAGCGTGTCGAGCGCCTTCGCGGTCTCGTCGAGCACCGCTTGATACAGCGCAGCCTGCTCGCGCGACAGCGGCGTGAACACCTTCGTCTCGATCTTCTCCGGCAGGTCGGCGATCACGCGCTTGTCGGTCTTCAGGCGGCGGAGCACGAACGGTCGCGTCAGTCGCTTCAGTCGATCCACCGCCGCGGCGTCGCGCTCGGTCTGGATCGGGGCGAAGAACTCGCGCTTGAACGATGCGCGCGTGCCGAGCAGGCCGGGGTTCAGGTAGGCGAAGATCGACCAGAGGTCGGCGACGTTGTTCTCGACCGGCGTGCCGGTGAGGGCCGCACGGTAGTCCGATTCGATCGCGCGCGCCGCACGCGCCTGCTTCGTGTCCGGGTTGCGGATGTGCTGCGCTTCGTCGAGCACCATCCCGAGCCAGCGCACCGACTGCAGCGCGTCGAGGTCGCGGTTGAGGAGCCCGTAGCTCGTCACCACGAGCGCGTACTTCGACGCCTCCGCGGCGAACGCGTCACCGGTCGCGCGGCGCGGGCCGTGGTGCACGAGCACCGGCAGGTCGGGCGTGAAGAGCGCCACCTCGCGCGGCCAGTTGTTCACGACCGACGTCGGACAGACGACGAGCGTCGGGCGGCGTCGATCGGGCTCGGTGTGGTGCCATTCGCGCTGCATCACCGCGAGCGCCTGGACGGTCTTGCCGAGCCCCATGTCGTCGGCCAGGCACGCGCCGAGGCCCCAGCGCCGCAGGAAGCACAGCCACGAGAAGCCGCGGATCTGATACGGGCGCAGCTGGCCGGCGAACGTCGGTTCGGGTTGGAACTCCTCGAATGCCGCCTCGCCCTCGAGCTTGTCGAGCAACTCGCCGACCCAGCCCGTCGCCTTGACGCCGCGGAACGGGATGCCGTCGGATTCGCGATCGACACCCAGCGAGAGGTGGATCAGCGAGCGGACCGGCGAGACGGTGCCCGAGCGCGCGCGCCAGAACGCCACCGTGCGCTGCATCTCCTCCGGGTCCACCTCGACCCAGCGCGAACGGAGCCGCACGAGCGGATGCTGCGCCGCCGCGAGCCGTTCGATCTCGGCGTCGGTCAGGGGTTCCCCGCCGAGAGCGATCTCTACGTCGAACGGAATCTCCGCGAGCAGCGACGGCGCCTCGGTCTCCGGTGGGCTCTCGACGCGTCCGTAGACCTCGATCCGTCGCTCCGACGGTCGGCGCGACCACCAGTTCGGCCAGACGACCCCGAACCCCATCCCGAGCAACGACCGCGCGTCGTTCGCGAGGAAGCTGTGGGCGCCGGCGTTGTCGAGGACGAGATCGTCCGGCGCTTCGCCGGTCGCGAGACGTTCGCCGAGGCCGCTCTCGATCGGGTCGAGCGCGCGACTCACCTGCCCCGCCTGGTGCAGCGATGCACGGATCAGTGCGTGCAGGTCGTCGAGGTCTTCCTCGACCAGCGTCGCGTCCGGGCCGGCGACGGTCCCGGCCCGCTCCAGCGAACGCCATGCGTCGGCGAGCGGGGCGGTACGCGACGCGTCGTCCGTGCTCTGGAGCAGGAAGCGCAGATGCCACGTGTCGTCGTCGTCCGCGTGCTCCGGCGGGTCGATCCGGAACGCGAGGCGATACGGGGCGTCGGCGGCCGCGTCGAGTGGCGAGCGCCACAACCCCGCGTCGTTCGCGAGCCGTTCGATCCCCGCGGCGGGACCGGCGATCGGTGTCGACTCGGACGCGCGAAGGCCGGCGATCCAAGCGTCGTAGGCCGTGACCGCTGCGCTTCGTCGTCCGCTCACGCCGAGGTCGGGCAGCGCGAACAACGGGCTCGCACGACGGACGATCGCGTCGATCATCCGGCCGAGCGTCCGGTCGACGACCGATGCCGCCGGTTCGGCGGGCGGCGAGTGTCGACTCGCGGGTGCGAGGGCGCGCGCGCTCGACGGCATCCGCGACGCGAGGCGGTCGCGGAACTCCGCCGCTTCGCCCTGGAGCACCGGGCGCCACACCGCACGACCCTCGTCGACCTGCGGGAGGTAGAGGTGGCGCACGACGGCCGATACGGCGAAGCGCGCGACGTCGATCCAGTAGACGAAGTCCGGTGCGAGGTCGCAGTCCGGCGTCAGCGATTCGCGCGGTGTCGTCGCGAGGGCGACGAGGTCGGCAGCCGACAGCCGTTGGCCGGACACGATCCACGGCGCGATTTGCTCGCGACCGTTGGGTGCCTTGCCGAGTTCCGGGCGCGACGGCACCGGGCCGATCCCCTGCGTCGGCAACCACGCGACGACCGCCTCGATCTGCCGGTTGTGCATCCGGATCGACGGCGCGCCGAACTCGATGGCTTCGTCGAGGGCCTCGGCGCCGGCGTCGAACCAGTGCGGACGCGGACGCGGGTAGCCCTCGCGCCCGGGGACCGCGCGCGTCGGAACGGTCATCGCGTTCGGGCGCTCACCCCAGACGTAGAGATGGCCGTCGATGGCTCCCGCATGTAGGACGATCATCTGAAACAGCCCATCCTCGCGTCCGAACGGTTCAAGCCCGAACGATAGCGCGCTTCGCGGGCGTCGACCACGGATCTCACGCGTGGGTCGCGTTTCCTCCCGGCGCGCCGAGTGCACGACTGCCGAACCAGAAGAGCGCCGACGCGAGGAGGCCGACCGACCCGACGATCGCCAGGCTTCGGCCGAGTCCCGCGCCGGGACCGAGGTGGGCGTAGTGGTCGCTCAGCGCGCCGGTGACGACCGGTCCGAGGCCGAGCCCGATCAGGTTCAATACGAACAGCACGAGCGACGCCGCGGTCGCGCGCATCGACGGGGCGACGATGCGCTGCACGGTGGCGAACACCGGGCCGAGGTAGGCCGCGGTGCAGATCGCGTAGGGGACGTAGCACGCGATCGCGAGCCCGCGGCTCGGCGCGGCCATCACGGCCCACCACGCGACGACGGTCAACGCGGCGCTCACCGCCGGCACGCGCAGGTGCCAGCGCGGATCGCGACGGGCGAGCCGGTCGGCGAGCCAGCCGCCGGCGAACGCGCCGAACATCCCGCCGAACCCGACGATCCAGCCGATCGATGCGCCGACGTCGCCCTTGGTCATGTCGTGGGCGCGTTGGAACCACGCAGGCGTGAAGATCGACACCGAGTAGCCGGCGAACGATGCGAGGGCCGCGCCGAATGCGCACGCGTGAAACGCACGGATGCGCACGAGCACCTTCAGGGCTCGGGCGAGGGACGGATGCGTCGCGCGGTCGACCGTGCGGGGCGGTTCCGGCACCGCGAGGCGGATCGCCACCGCCAGCAGGACACCCGGAAGCCCGACCCAGACGAGCGTCATCCGCCACCCGACCGCGTCACCCAAGCCGCCGCCGAGTTGGTAGGCGAGCAGGATGCCGAGGTAGATGCCGGTCGCGTAGATCGCCATCGCGGTGTTGCGACGGTGGGGCGGATAGAGGTCGGTGAGCAAGCTGTGGGCGGGCGGGCTGAGCGCGGCCTCGCCGACGCCGACGCCGACGCGCGCCAACGACAGCGGGACGAACGTGCGCGCCGCGGCCTGCAGCGCCGTGCACACGCTCCACGTCGCGACCCCGAGCGCGATGATCGTTCGGCGGGAACCGACGTCGGCCCAGCGTGCGATCGGGATGCCGGCGAACGTGTAGAAAATCGCGAACGTCGACCCGATCAGAAAGCCCATGTCGCCGTCGCTCGCGCCGATGTCGGCCTTGATGTCGTCGAGCAGGATCGCGACGATCTGGCGGTCGATGAAGCTCAGCGTGTAGGCCGCCGTCAGCAGCGCGAGGACGACGCGGCGGGTGCGGGGCGTGATCGGCGGGGGCATCCGCGAAGGGTAGTCGGCGGGGTCCGTTCGCACAATCGGGTTTCCGGTCGGGCGGGCGTCGAGTAGAACGGATCGCAGAGAGTCCGGGAGACGTCCGTTGATCCTGCCACCCCTGCCCACGCCGTTCGACGATGCCGGCCGCCCCGATTGGGAGGCGTGGCAGCGTGTGGCCGACGCGCTCGCGCCGCACGTCGACGGGATGCTGCTGTTCGGATCGACGGGCGAGGCGGTCGCGCTCGACCCCGACGAGCGGTGCGCCGGGCTGCGGGCGCTGCGCGTCGAGGGGTTCTTCGGCGTGGGCGTGATCGAGGAGTCGCTCGCGCAGGCGATCGCGGCGACCGAAGCCGCGGCCGATGCCGGCGCGGCCTTCGTCCTCGCGACGCCGCCGCGCTACTACGGTGGCGGTGCGCGCGCCGACGTGTGTGCGCGTTTCTATCGGGAACTCGCGGCGGTGGGACCCGAGGTGTGGCTCTACCACGTGCCGCAACTCAGCCGCGTCCCGTTGCCGCTCGCGACGGTCGAGGCGCTCGCCGAGCATCCGAACGTGACCGGCATCAAGGATTCGAGCGGGGAACTCGCGCGGCTCGCGTTCTACGACGCCCGATCGCTCGGGTTGCGGGTCTTCACCGGGCACGCACCGACGCTCCTCGGCGCGCTCGCGCTCGGCGCGGAAGGCGGCATCCTCGCCGCGGCGAACCTCGCGGCGCCCGGCTACCGGGCGCTCGTCGGCGCGTGGCGCGAGCAGCGGTTCACCGACGCGCGCGCGTTGCAGCGCGGCCTCGAGCCGCTCGGTCGCACGCTCGGGGCCGACGCGGTCGCGCTCGTCAAGCGCGGTCTCGGCCGACTCGGCGTGGACGCCGGCGTGCCGCGTCCGCCGTATCCGGCGACGAGCGAACACGAAGCGCCGTTCCTGCGGGCCCTCGATCGGGCGGTGGAGGCGGGATGGACCGTCGCGCGCTCGTAGTCGGGCTGCTCCTCGTGGGGGCCGCGTCGCTCGGCGGCTGCGGGCTCAAGGCGAAGCTCGCCGAGGGACTCCTCCACCCGAGCCGCGACGTGCCCGCCAAGCCCGACGACTACGGACTCGACTACGAGTCGGTGCGGATTTCGACCGGTCGCGACACCGACGTTCACGGCTGGTTCGTGCCGTCGGCGCGGTCGACCGGGGAGACCGTCGTGCTGTTTCACGGCGATGGCACGAGCATCGGCTACTACCATCCGTACGTCCGCTTCCTGCACCGCGCGGGGTTCCACGTCTTCCTCTACGACTACCGCGGCTACGGCTCGTCGAAGGGCGAGGCGTCGACCGACGCGCTCTTCGACGACCTCGAACCGGTCCTCGCGTGGCTCGTCGCGCACCCGTCGATCGACGCGGGGCGGCTCGGGTTCTACGGGATCTCGCTCGGCAGCATCGTCGCGATGCGGGCGGCGTCGGACTACCCCGGCGTTCGCGCCGTCGTCGTCGAGAACTGCGTCAGCCCCGATGCGGCCGTGGGGGCATACCTGCAGCGGTCGATCGGGTGGGCGGTTCGCTGGGCCGTCGTCGGGGTGCTCGACGCGTTCGTCCTACCGTGGAACATCGAGCCGACCGACACGGTCGACGACTTCGGCGCCCCGGTGCTGCTGATCCAAGGCGCCGACGATCGGATCACCGCACCGACGACGGCGCTCGCGGTCGCGTCGGCGGCACCCGAGCGCACGTCGGTGTGGATCGTGCCGGACGCCGGGCACGCGCCCGACACGCTCGACGCACACGAGCGCGAAGTCCACGCGGCCGTCGCGGGGTTCTTCCGCGGAGCGCTCGGCGACGGTGCGCCGGTCGCACGCGTCGACGTCGGTGCGGCGCGCGCACGCGAGGCCGGTTTCGCGACGCCCTGTCGCGTCCGGGTTGCACCGACGACGGACGAGCGCCGCGCCGTCGAACTCGCGCTGGGCCTCGCCGACGGCGCGGTCGCCTTTCGCCGCGTCTGGGTCGTGGGCGCCGCCGCGGACGTCGTCGTCGAAACCGACGCGCCGATCGTCTGGGCGCATGCCCACCGATACCGACATGCGCTCGACGACGGGACGGGCGGGTGGCGCCCGGAGCCGTCCGCGATTCGTGACGGCAAGGCGCTCATCGCGCGCGTTCGCGACGCGATCGTCGCGGACGACGGTACGCCCGCGAGCGCCCCGGGACTGCGTGCGTGTGCCGCGGCGATCGACGCCCACGGCGCGGTGCATCCGCGCGTCGCGGCCGAGCTCGTGCCGTCGTACGTCGCACTCGCGCGTCGGCTCGCCGCGCTCGGCGACGAACTGCGCGCGGTGCGGCTCTACGAGCGCGCCGTCGATGCGGTGCCGCGCTACCCGCGCGCCCACTACTGGAACGGTGACGGCGTCCGACTGCTCGGGTTTCACCACGCCGCTGCGGCGCTCGCCGCCGCCGAGGCGCTGCTCGCCTACTACGTCGCCGCCGACCGCCCCGGACGGGTCGCCGAGATCCGTGCGGTCGTCGCCCGCCTGACGCGGACGTAGCGGCCGCTCAAAGCAGCGGGATCGACGCGATCGGTTCGCGGTCGAGGAAGCGGCTCGGGCGAAGCGGTGTCGCGTCGAGCGACCGGGCCGCGCCGTGGACGATCTGCTCCGCGAGGAGCAAGCCGAGCGCGGGCGCGTGCATCACGCCGTGTCCCGAGGCGCCGGCGAGCACGTGGAGTCCGTCGATCGCGTGCATCGGGCCGAGGAGCGGGTGGCGATCCGGTGTGACTTCGTAGAGTCCGGTCCACGAGCGCGCGACGTCGATGCGTGCGTCGGCCAGCGGCGGGACGTGCCGTGCGGCATGTGCGCGCAAGCCGTCGAGCCACGCCGGGTCGAACGTCGTGTCGAACGTCAGCGGCTCGCCGGTGTCGCCCGGCCACAGCAGCAGCAGCGCGTCGTCGCGCACGCGGAAGTGAAACCCGTCGTCGGTGAACACGGTCAGCGGCATGTCCGACGCGGTGCCGTCGATCCGGTCCGCAACGGCGACCTGTCGGCGCAGGGGCGCGACGCCGAGCGCGACACCGAGCGCGCCGGGTAGCGTCGCCGCCCACGCCCCCGCGGCATCGACGACGAGCGGTGCGCGGATCGTGCCGCGCGCGGTGCGGACGCCGGTCACGCGTCCCGCTCGCTGGGTGATCGCGGTCGCGCCGCAGTCGGTGCGGAGCGTGACACCCGCGCGCGCGGCGGCGGTGAGGTAGCCCTCGAGGATCGCCGGAGGCTCGAGCGTGCCGCCCCAGGCGCACCACGCGCCACCGACGAGCGGGCTGTCCGCCAGGAGCGGGTTACGCGCGCGCACGCCGGCCGCGTCGAGCGGTTCGATCGCCGGCACGCCGGCGGCGGCGCTGCAGTCACCGGCGGCGCCGAGCCGCGCCAGGCCGTCGTCGTCCGACGCCGCGAACAGGTAGCCCACCGGTCGGTAGTGCGGGTCGACGCCGGTCTCGTCGGCGAACCCCTCGAGTTGCCGTCGTGCGAGCACCGACAAGCGGGCGAGGATCTCGGAACCGTGCAGCGCGCGGAAGCCGCCGGTCGCTCGGCCGGTCGAGCCGCCGCCGGGGGACGCGTCGCGCTCGACCACGACGACGCGTTCGACGCCCGCGCGGGCGAGGTGGTACGCGACGCTCGCGCCGAGGACGCCGGCCCCGATCACGACGACGTCGGCGCGGTTCACTCGCCGCCTCCGCTTTCCCCGCGATTCTCCTTCGCGCTCACCTGCGAGGCGACCGGAGGCGGCACGACGCCGGCGCCGCCGAGGCCGGCCTCGGCAATCGCGCGGGCCGCGCGTCGTGCGTCGCCGCTCCCGGGATCGCCGTTCATCGAGTCGCCATCCATCGGGTTTGGCGCGTCGGCGCGCGTCAGGTGCAGCGTCTGCGTCGGGAATGCGAACGACACGCCGAGGCGGTCGGCGAGCCGGAGGATGTCGCCGATCAGGCGGTGCCGCTCCCGCAACTCGGTGGCCCAGTCCGGGACCTCGAAGAACGTGTAGAGCAACACGTCGAGCGACGACGCGGCCATCCCGTTCAGATAGACGTGGAAGTAGTCCTTGCGCGTGTAGGGGTGCTGGCGAATCAGCTCCCGCACCCCTTCACAGAACGCGTCGATCGTGTCGGGTGGCGTATCGTAGGTGAGCGACAGGTTCGTCTTGAAGCGGCGGTATCGGCGTACGCCGAGGTTGTCGACCGTCGCGGTGAGCAGCGTCCCGTTGGGTACCGTGATCAGCGAGTTGTAGAACGTCCGGACGCGCGAACTGCGGAAGCCGACCTTCTCGACCGTTCCCTCCGTGTCGCCGATCACGACCCAGTCGCCGACCTGAAACGGTCGGTCGAGCACGATCGTCAGCGTGCCGAACAGGTTGCTGACGGTGTCCTTCGCCGCGAGCGCGAACGCGAGGCCACCGAGGCCGAGGCCGGCGAGCAACGACGAGATGTCGATGTCGAGGTTGCCGGCGACGAAGACGAGGCCGAACGCGAGGATGAAGATCTTCGCGGTCTTCGAGATCAGCGGCACGAGCAGGTCGTCGTAGCGCGACTCGGTCCGCGAGGCGCGCGCGTGCAGGAACTCGGTCGCGATGTCGACCAGTCGGTAGAGGCCCCAGACGCCGGCGGTCGCCGCGACGAACGTCGCCGCGATCTTCAGCACGTCGTGGGCGCCGCGGTGCAGCCCGATCGCGGGCAGGATCGCGAGCCAGAAGAGCGCCATCGCGAGGATGCCGACCGGCCGCAGCAAGCCGCGGAGCGTCTTCGGGTTCATGTCGAGATCGACGCCGTGGAGCAGGCGCCGGATCACGCGGACGAGTGCAAAGACGACCGTGCGGTCGAGCACGACCCCGACGAAGAGCACGATGCCGATCGCGACCCACTGCCAGTTCATCAGCAGGACCGGTGCGTCGAACATGAAGTCCGGCAGGATCCGCCGAAGCCACTCGAAGCGCGTGGCCTGGTCGAGCTGGGCGACGACGTTGCGCGTGATGGCGCTGGGGTTCTGCATGGGGGGCCGACCTCCGGGTACCTTCGCGAACCAAGGCTACACCGGAGGCGGCGGAAGGAAAAGGTCGGCGCCTACCCCTTCTTGTTCGACGCGCGTTTCTTCATCGCGCGCCGCATCGGCGACTTGTCCTTGTCTTCCTGGAGGCTCTTGCGGAAGTCCCGCATGTCCTCCTTGCTGAACAGGAAGACCTCGCTGCCGCATTCGATGCAGTAACTACCCTTCAGGCTCAGAAGGAAGTTGACGTAGCTGCGGCACGATTCGCACCACTTGATCTCGTCGTAATACTGCATCCTGACGTGCTCCCGAACGCCCGCCACGCGCATCGTGGCGTGGCTGATCCCTCGGTATTGTCGGGACGGTCCGGGGGCGACTTGAGGCAGGGGCGCGGCAAAGTGCCCCGGTTCGGCGTCACGCGGAGAGCGGGTGTGACGCGATTTCCCGGTCGAGGGGTTACTCGATCACCGCCGCGGGATCGACCGAGAACGTCCGCTGCATGAACGCGCGGACCTCGTCACGCTCGCGCACCCGGTCGGAGCGCTGCAGCAGGCGATAGAGGTGCAGGAAATAGCCCTGTACCGCCGGCTCGGACCGCGACGCGCAGGCGCGTGCGTCGGCGATGGCACCGTCGAGGTCGCCGGCGGCGTCGCGGACCTGCGATCGGATCAACAGGAAGCCCGGATCGTCCCGGTAGTGCGGCTCCACCTGCGCGAGGGCGCGGGTCGCGAGGTCGACCCGACTCATCGCGAGAAAGCGCGGTGCGAGCTTGTAGAGCGCGTCGCGGACCCACGCGCGTTCCGGGTGGGCCCGGTAGGCGTCGGCGAGCATCGCGATCGCGTCGTCGGGCTGGTCGTCGGCGAGCAGGTAGCGCCACAGGTAGCTCTTCGTGTCGGCGTCGGTCGGGTCGAGCGTGTAGGCGTTCTCGAAGCACCGCCGCGCGGCCAACGGGTCGGCCGGTCCGCGGAGCAGCGCGATCCCGTGCAGGCGCCACGCCTCCGCGTTGTCGGGGTCGTGGAACACGATCCGCTCGAGCACGCCGTTGACGGTCGTCCACGCGTCGGGCTGGCCGGTGTTCGCGAGCGTCCTCATCACGAGCCGCGCGCGGCCGAGGCGTCCGGCGACCCACTCCTCGTCGATCGCGAGGGCTGCGCGCAGCAGGGCGTCGCCGCGGGCCGCTTGGCCGGCGGCGGCGAGTGCGCGTGACGTGCGGTCGATGGCGCGACGACCGAACGCGTGCGCGACGGCGGCGGCGACGTCCTCCTCGAGGTGCCGCGCGCGTGCATCCAGGGGCTCGTCGGCGTGTTCGCGAAGCCGTTCGGCGAGGGCGACCGCGGCCGCCGCGCGTTCGCGAATCGGCTCCGGAGCGGGGGGCCAGGAGGGGTTCTCTCGCTCGGCCACCCGATCGCCCGGTGCATCGAGCAGGTGTTTCACGTCTTGCGGGCCGCCGCGCCATCGTCCGAGTGCATCGATTCCGTCCGCGACCGTGCGCGTCGGTCGGACGTCGTACCACGTCGGCACGCCACTGATACGGTGGGCGGTGATTCCGAGCAGGCGTGCATCGACGACCGATTCGCGCCATGCGGTGAGCGAGTCGGGCGCGCGCGCCAGGATCGCCCGGATCGCGTTTCGCCACGCGTCGTCGAGTGGGGTGTCCGCGTGCCGCCACGTCGCGAGGCAGCCCCCGACGTCGAGCGCGTCGAACGCGTCGAGGCCGGGTGTCGGGCGGCAGTCGATCACGACGTCGAATGCGCCGCGTCGCGCGAGCAAAGCGGCCCGATCCGGCGCAGCGGCGAGCGTGAGGCGCACGCCGCGTCGGTTTGCGATCGGCGCGGTCACGTCGGCGATTCGCGCGGCGACGTCGGGGCGTGTCGCGACGACGGCGATCTCTTCCGCGCCGCCGAGCACGGCTCGCAGGGCGAGGAGGGGATCGCGCGCGCCGACGAGCAACACCCGGCGCGGGGCGTGGTGCAGGGCGAGTGTCAGGTCGACGAGCGCGGTCGATGCGGCGGGGCCGAACGGCGCAGCGTCCGGACGGGCCGGCGCGTGCGCACCTCGGAGCCCGAGCACGAGGGCCCCGGCCGCGACGACCGCGGCGGGGATCGACGCGCGAAGGGTCGCGCCCCCGGTCGTCCCGAGCCATGCGACGCCGAGCCCGCCGACGATCGAGACTGCGAGCAGGGCGCCCGGGGGGGGGCCTGACGGGACGAGGTGTGTGACCGCGAACGTGGCCGCGGCGCCGCCGACGAGTGTGAGCGGCCCCGGCCGGATCGCGGCGCCGAGCGCGACGAACGCGACGACCGTCGCGAGGAGTACCGCGCCGCTGCCGGTTGTCGGTCCGCGGGTGAACAACGCCGGTGCGACGATCGGAGCCGCGACGGTGATCGCCGTCGCGACGACGACGAGCCCGACGCGGATGCTGCGACGGGCGGGGGTGACGATGCCACCGACGGCGGCGGCGAGGACCGCCGCGATCGCGCACGTCCACGTGCCCTGCGCGGCGGGGTCGACCGGCACCGCGTCGAGCCACACCCAGGTCCACGGTTCGGCCCACCAGGCGGCGGCGATGGCCCCGGCGAACGCGCCGGCGCCGAGCGCTCGCAGGTAGGCCGCTCCGTGTCGATACGCGCCCATGCCCGGGAGCCCTACCCGGTCGCCTACTTCGCCGGGTCGCGGATTGCCGCGGCGAGATCGATGCGCTTGCGCAGGGCCGCTTCGAGCGCCTCGAGGTCGAACCCGGCTCGGATCGCCTCGCTCGGCGTCGCGGTGCCGGCGACGATCTTCTTGCGTGCGGTCTCGAAGGCCGGTGCGAATCGGCGGTCGCGCAGCATCACGTAGACGAGTGCAGCACTCTGTGCGTAGAACGCCTCGTTCTTCGCGCGGTCCGCGGCGAAGTTGCCCCCGGAGCCGCTGCCGTCGAGCTTGGTCTTGTCGAGCAGTTCGGGCAGCGACAGCAGACGGTTCTTCGTCAGATCCGCGACCCACGCGACGTGAAACGGCTCCGACTCGATGCGCCCCATGCCGACGTAGTGGCCGACGCCGAGCGTGAACCACAGGCGATCGGCCGCCTTGCCGAGCATCGCGAGGCAGAACGCCTGACCGTATCCGTGGGCGAGGAAGATGTGTCCCCACTCCGCTTGCACGTAGGTCGTCACGGCGTCGAGTCCGCGGTGGTAGACGCCACCGATGCTGCCGGAGTGGAACGCGAAAGCGTCGCTCTCGCGCCGCAACTCCTCGAGCTGCCCGTTGTAGTCGTGCGCGTCTGCGTAGAGCCACACCTTGATGCGCTTGCCGGGGCGCTGGCCGAGGAAGAAGCGCTCGAGCCACGCGTCGATCGCGTTGAGCTGGTGCTTTGCCTTGTCGACGACCTCGCGCGACGCGTTGGAGTGCAACTCGAAGCCGGTGCCCTGGATCACCCACGGCGTCTCGAGATCGGCGTGGTATTCGTCGGCCGCGTCGCGGTCACCCCATCGCTTCTTGCCGAGGGGGAAGCGCTCCTTGGCGCGCTCCTCGACGTCTTTCGGACGGAGCCACTCGCCATCGTGCAGGACGAGGCCTCGCTTCGCGAAGTCGGCGATCGCCTTCGGAACCCACTTGCCGTCGTGGCGGACGAGACCGCGCTTCTCGAGCGCCTTCGCGAGGTCGGCATCGACGTCGTCGGCGGCAGGTTTTTCGGCCGAGGCCTTGGCGGCCGCCTTCTTCGCGGCACGGCGAGCCTTTTCCCGCTTGGCCAGTTCGGCCTTCGTCACCCACGTGTCACCGTCGCGGACGTGCCCCAACGCCTTGCGCGCGTCGGCGTGGTCGGGGGCGATCGCGATCACCCGCTCGAGCTGTGCGCGGTATTGGCGGAAGAGCTTGTTCGTCTTGCACCACGTCGCGAGCGCGAAGTGGCCGTCGGCATCGTCGGCGGCGAGCTTCGAGAGCTTCTCGGCGTAGACGTCCTCCTTGGACGCCTCGACCTTCTCCGAGGCGACGTCGCGCCGCGGGATCGTCACGACGCCGGCGAACTTCGTCTTGATCTTCACGTGCCGCGCGTTCGACTCGACGATCGTGCCGGTGTAGGTCTTGCCCGACTTCGTTCGGACGACATCGGCAAACGCGCTGCCGGCGACGAGCACCGACAGCGCGATTGCGGCAACGAGGCGAGTGACGGAATGGGCCATGGGGCGAGAGCGCGCGGGCATTCGCGTTACTCGATGTTCGCCTTGACCCAGATGCCCCACTCCTTGTCGAGTTGCTCGTTCGTCCAGCCGTAGGCCTCGTAGAGCGCCTCTTCCCAGTGCATCTTGCGCATGTTCTTGACCCACTGGACGAACTTCTCCTCGTGCTCGTCGACGAGGAAGGTGAGCAGCGACCACGACTTCATCAAGTGCTCGTAGTCCAGCTCGTTGGTCATCACGTGCTTGAGCTTCGCGAACGGGTAGTGCGTGCCCTCGATGACCGACGTGCGAATCGTCTCCGGCCAGGTGCTCGAGTCGCTGCCCTTCTCCGCAGCCTTCGTGTCACCACCGTACTGCTTCGGCGTGACGAAGAAGATGCGGCACGACTTCTCCCACTTGTACTCGACGTACTCCGCGAAGCCCTCGATGAGGAAGGCGGGGAGCTGGCGACGCGGCCCGACGTAGTTGTTGAGCAACCAGCGGCCCGCGATGTTCGCCATCGCGTTGCGCAACGGCGAGTTCGCGCGGTAGCGAACGGACACCGGCGCCATGCTGATGTTCGCGCCACCGCCCTTGCGGAAGAAGTCGAGGGCGCGCTTGCTGTTCGTGTAGCGCGGCATCACGCGGTCGATGAACTGGACGTAGTTCTCCTTCGTCCCGAGGATGAAGAAGTCGCCGGTCAGGTTCCAGTAGCGGCGGCCTTCGGGCTCCTCGATCAGCTCGGTGAACTCCTCGTGGATCTCCTCGGCGAGTTCGAGCAGCGACTGCGCTTCGTCCTTCTCGAACATCGTGACGATTCGGAAGTGGTTCGACGTCGCGACGTTCGGCGCCTCTTGGAGGCCGAGGTGCTTCTGCAACACGGCCGCGATGTCGTTGTTGTCGAGGCGGGGCTTCTTGCCCTCGTCCTCGCCGGGCCCCCCGGGCTCCTGCGCGACGGCCATCGGTGCCGTGAGCGCGGCCAGCAGCGGGAGGGCCAGCAGACGGGGCAGGGTGCATTTCATCGAGCCGGCTTCCTTTCGAGGGACCCCGCGGTGGCCGGCGACCGGCCGGCCGAGCTGCGGGGGCGTATGTCTGTCGGGGCAGTATAGCGTAGGGAGGCCGATCGCGCAGGAGATCCGAATCGACGCCTTCCGGGCAGGGAAGCGCCGCCCGACTCCGGTATCGGATCGGGAAATCAGAATTTCTCGCGGATGAAGTCGGCCAGCTGCTTGTCCACCTGTTCGGGGGTCCAGCCGGTCGCCTCCGCGAAGACGCGCTCCCAGGAGTGTTCGGTCGCGGTCTTGAGGAACGTCTGCAACGCGTCCGGCTTCTTCTCCGCGATCATGCGGAGCACCGCGTAAACCTTGGCCTGGTGCTTCGTGTTGATGCCGCCGAGCGGCCGGCGCATCAGCGTCTTCCACGGCGGTACCTCGCCCGGGACGAGGAGGCGTCCCATCTGCTGGCGCCATTTGACGGAGTTGCGCCAGCCCGGGACGATCAGCTCGGCGTGGCTCATCTGTCCCGGCATCAGCGTGAAGATCCGCGCGACGCCGAAGACCTGTTCCTCGCACCAGTGGCCCATCGCCTCTTCGAGCCAGTCGGGCGGGTAGACGTCGCGGCGGAAGCGGTGGAGCATCACGTGGCCGACGTTGTGCACCGCGAGGGCGGCCTGGTCCTTGAACTTCGGCAGTGCCGCCGATCGGCGGAGCACGATGATCGGACGCGGATAGAAGAGGTTGCAGTTTCCCGCGTCGCGGTAGTGCAGGTAGAGGTCTTCCTTCGTGATGTAGTGGCGCGGCCACACGAACGAGTCGAAGAAGGCCTGGTATTCCTCGAGGTCGGCGAACGCGTAGATCTCGATCCGGCGCCACTTCTTCAGCGACGACTTCGGGTACGGAATCAGCTTCATGAATGCGTCGTAGGCGCGCTCGGCGAGCTGCAGCAGCTCCTTCGCATGCGCACGCGGAAAGCGCGATCGCACGCCGAAGTGCTCGGAGTTCTCGACGACGAGCTCCATCTGCAGGAGCTCCTCCATCTTCGACTTCGTGTAGAGGCGGTCGTGCTCGCGCTCCGTGATCCACTTGTCGCCGAGCTTCACGTGGCCGGTGGCCTTCATGTACTCGTCGTTCGTGAGCCACGCGCCCTCGTGTTCCTTGAAGCCGGCCTTCGTCGCCTCCTCGGGCGTGAACCACTTGCCGTGGATCCGGACCTCGCCCTTCACCTTGCGTGCGCCGGCATGGTCCGGATCGGCGACGAGGACTTCCTCGAGCACGCGTCCGGCCTCGCCCTTCATCTCGTTGGCGACGCACCACTCGTAGAGCTTGAAGAGACCGTCGGCGTCGCCCTTCTTCACCTTGCGGCGTCGCTCGGCGTACTCGGTCCAGACGTCTCGAGTCTTCTCGATCCGCGCGACGCTCGCGCGCGGGATTCGCATCTTCGTGCCGCGCTTGGTCTGCACGACGATCATCGTCGCGGTCTTCTCGACCACGCGCCCCTCGATCTTGCCGCCCGACTTGAGGTGGACGATGTCGGCGCGCGCGGTGGCGGCCACCGTGAGGAGGAATGCAGCGGCGCACAGCGCCGCGACACCGGCCACGCGCGCGATGCGGCGCGGTGGGGTCGGGGTCGTCGAAGGCATCGGTTCTGTTCTCCCTGGCCGTTTTTCCCGAGTCTACGGCTTTCCTCGAAGCTACGGGCCGTGCGCCGGGATGTCAACGCACCCCGGTGGCTCGCGGTTCAAGACCCGGCATCGCGGAGGCCGATAGAAGAGCGGAGGGGGGTGCACATGTCGGACACCGGCTCTGCCGTCGATCGCTTCCCGCGCTTGAGCGGGGCGGCCAAAGTGCGATGCCGTGCGCTGCCGTCGGACGACGGCGCGCTCGACCGGGCCGGGGTGCGCCGGGAGTTCGTCCAGAACATCTGTGGCGGCGGCGTGCGCTTCGACGTCGATCGTCGGTTCGCGCGCGGGACGATGCTCGCCGTGCGGATCGAACTGCCCAATCTCGCCGACGCGATCCTCGCGCTGGGGCGCGTCGTGCGCAGTGCGGCGTCGACCACCGATCCCGATCGCGACGAAGTCGTCGTCGAGTTCTACTGGACCGGGTGGGAGCAGCGCCAGGTCAACGACGCGCTGCACCGCCTCGTCGGTGCGTCGATCGAGTGACGACTAGCCGAGCATCGCGAAGTAGCTGCCGTAGACGGTGATCACGACGTAGACCACGGCCGCGACCGCGAGTCCGTAGACGATCGCATGCAGGACCGTGACGAGCCGCTCGCGACCCCGGTCCACGCGCTCGCGGTAGTGGGCGCCCGCACGCGTGAGGGTCTCCCCGAGCGTGCCGGTCGCCTCGCCGACACGGATCGCGTCGACCAGCACCGGATGCGCGAGCATCGGCGGGATCGCGGTCGAGAGGGGCTGCCCGCCCGCGACCACCCGTCCGGCGGCACGGATCTCGTCGGCGATCGGTGCCCACGCGGTCGTGTCGGCCGTGACGTCGAGCGCCTCGCCGAGCGGGACACCGGCGTCGTAGAGCAGAGCGAGCGCCGAGGTGAAGCGCGCGCGGGCTCCGTCCACCGCCAACCCGCCGACGACCGGCAGCCCGAGCAGCCGACGCGCTCCCTCGGCGGACGCGCGAAGGCGGCGGACCGTGATCGCGACCGCGCCGGCGATGCCGTAGAGCAGCGCGAAGTAGCCGAGCGGCGTCAGCCAGGTCGTCAGGCCGAGGATCGCGGTGAATGCGAGAACCGCGCCCGCGGCGTGGACGATGAAGAGCGGGTAGGCCAGGCGCCGGCGCAGCGCCGTGCGAGCGGTGCGGCGGCTCTCGAGGCGCGTCGCGAGCGCATCGAGGACCGCGTCGACCTCGCCGGTCCGTTCGCCGACACGCAGCATCCCGTGCTCGACCGGATCGATCCCGTCGAGGGTGCGTCCGAGTGCTTCGTCGAGCGTCGCGCCGGCCGCCACGGCTTGCGCCGCGCCGCGGGCCGCCGCGCCGACCGGGCCGCTCGCATGCTCCTGCGCGAGGAAGTCGAACGCGCGCCGGAGATCGCCGGTCGTCCGGTAGAACGCCGCCAATCCCTTAAAAAATCGAAGCTTGGCGCCCTCGGTGGCGTCCCAACCCGACAGCATGGCGTCTCCCGGCGATCCGCGGCCCGCGTCGCGCGGCCGCACGTCCCCGTAGGATACGACGGAATCCGGGCGAGGGGAGGGGGTGGGAGTGTTCGCCCCGTGTACTACAATGGAAGCAGGCCCCGATCACGGGGGCCGGCCGTCTCGCGGCGGCGCGTCACGATCGAGCGAAGGTAGACGAACATGGCATCCACGCGCGCAGTCGGTTGGATCGCGCTGCTGGCGATCCTCGGCGGGATCGCAGCGACGACCTACTTCGTGCTCCAGGGGGGCACGACCGACGACGTCCCGGACTTCGACTCGACGAAACCGCCGCCGGTGACCGAGACGGCGTCGCGGCCACGCGCCGCGACCGACCCGCAGCCCTCGCGCCCGGGGCCGTCGATTCCGGCGGCGCCGCGGCCTGCCGCGGGCACGAACACGAATGCGAACGCGGCGGCCCCGCGGGGGGCGGACCCGGTGGCCGGCGGGGGCGTCCCGACGCCGGCGCCCGATTACGGGCCGCTCGACGAACGGCAGCTCAGCACGATCGCACCGACGTTCTTCGGTGTCGTCAGCGGCCCCGAGGGGCGGTTGGGCGGCGCGGAGGTCGTCCTGTGGCACGAGATGCCGATGCCGTTCGGCTATCGCCGCGTCGCCGCGTTGCGGACGGACGCGAAGGGCCAGTTCATCGTCGACCCGTCCCGACTGGCCCAGGACAAGCGCTACCACGTGCAGATCACCTACCCGGGACTCGTCTCGCGGTTCTATTGGAATTGCTCGCGCGGCAAGCAGTTCACCGCCGGACTCACGCAAGGGCAACCGCTGCGCGGCCTCGTTCGCGACACGAAGGAGCAGCCGGTGGCCGGCATCGAGGTGATCGCGCAGGGCAAGACGTGGCGCGAGGCGACGGAAACCGATGCCGAGGGCCGGTTCACCTTCGAGCACGCACCGTCGGGTGCCCTTCGCGTCGAGGCGCGGTCGCCGCGGCACCAGCCGTTCGCGTTGAACGACGCGACCGCCGGCGACACCGAGTGGACGCTCACGGTCGAGTCCGGTCCGCGCGTCGTCGGTACGGTCTTCGACGGCGTGACGAACGAGCCGCTCGCCGGCGTGACGATCGCGACCGGCATCCCCGGCAACGACGGCCGGATCGCGAAGGCGCAGACGGACGAGGAGGGCAACTACACGATCCCCGGCATGCCGGCGACGTTCGTGACCTTCTTCGCCGCGCTCGACGGCTACTCCGAGGGCATGAAGAACACGAAGCTCACGACCGACAAGGAGGAGTTTCGCTACGACTTCAAGCTCTTCCCGCTCGGTGCGATCCGGGGACGCGTCGTGGACAACGGCGGTGCCGGGATCGCCGGGGCTCGGATCTTCCTCGCAGCGAAGAACAACTTCTTCCACCACGTGCTCGACACCGAGACTCCGTCGGCCGTCACCGACGAGTCCGGCACGTTCTTCCTCCAGAACGTCAAGACCAACCCGGGCTACGACACTCGGTTGGTCGCCGACCACCCGCGCTTCATGCGCGGCGAATCCGGGGTCTTGCGTCCGACGCCGGGCAAGATCGTCGAGGGCGTGTCGATTCGGCTGGAGAAGGGGCTTCCGTTCGGCGGCCGGGTCGTCAGCAAGGTGACCGGGCGCGGCGTGGCGGGGGCGTCGGTCAAGTTCCAGGCCTTCGGTGCCCAGCGCCAGTTGACCGTTTTCTTCGGTCAGGGGCCCGCGCAACCACTCTCGGTTCGCACCGACGAGAACGGCGAGTTCCTCGTCGAGCAGTTGCAGAAGGGGCGCGTCAAGATCGAGGTCGAGGCGGACGGCCACCTGAGCTTCCAAGAGATGGTCGACGTCGCCGAGCAGGGCGTGCGCGGCAAGGTGATCGAGCTGTCGGAGGGCTTCGCGATCGAGGGCCGCGTCGTGGACGTGCAGGGGCGCGGCATCAGCAACGTCCGCATCCACGCCGCGTGCGGTCAGCCGGTCAACAGCTTCAGCAACGCGACGACGAACCAAGAGGGCTACTTCAAGGTCAAGAACCTCAAGCGCGGCAACTACGACGTGAGCGCACGGATCGTCGGATACGAGGAGCAGCAGAAGAAGGGGATCCAGGTCGGCGAGAAGGACCTCCGCTTCACGATGTTGCCGAACGGTCGGATCCTCGGGACCGTCACGGCCAGTCGGGGCGGCGGCCTCAAGGAGTTCACGGTGAACCTGCAGCGGCTCGACGAGAAGGGCCAGTGGCAGTGGTATCGCGACTTCCCGCACCGACAGCCGAAGCAGCCTGTCAAGAACCCGCGTCCGCCGGGCTCGTATACGTGCAGCGACGTCCGCCCCGGGACCTACAAGGTCACGATTCGCAACAAGGAGCACGCCGATGCCGAGCGCACCGGCGTGGTCGTGATGAGTGGCGCGGATGCCCAGAACATCGACTTCGTGCTGTCGGCCGGCAACACGGTCTTCGGCCGCTTGACCGACGCAAACGGCCTCGTGCCCGGCGGCGGGCACGTGACGGCGCAGCCGCTCGACCCGGCCGGCAAGCCGGATCGGCTGACGCCGGCGCGCACCGCGCGCGTGAAGGAAGACGGCACCTACCGGATCAAGGGCCTCAAGGCTGGGGCCTACGACATCAAGCCGATGGCCGGCGGGTATTGTCAGGCACGCGGAGAGCGCGTGACGCTCGGCGGCGATCGCGAGTTCAACATCACGCTCGTCGTGAACAAGGGCGGGACGCTGCGGGTACGCGTGCTCGATGCGCAGTCGCAGCCGCTGGGCGGCGCCGAGATCACCGTGACCGACTCGTCCGGAACGCGTTTCGGTGCGACGGTCGACTCGCAGGACCCCCGCGCGCGGATGCTGGGCAAGACGGCTGCCGCCGGCGACCTGGCCGGGTCCGGCGACGGCGATGAGGGCGGCTCCGGCACGATGAGCCGGACCAATCTCTCGGGCGAGCTCGTGCTCGCGCAGCCGATGTGCCCGGGGCCGGCGACCCTGGTCGTCTCCGCACCGGGGTATCCGAAAGTCACGAAGACGATCCAGATCGTGGACGAGCGCGAGGCGATCGAGACGGTGCGGCTGCGCCGATGACGTCACAACGCCGTATTTTGGAGGGAGATAGGGTGACCAACCCAGCTCCGGTCCCGGCGGCCGGTCGGCCGCCGCTCGGGCCGCCGACCGAGCGGCCTTCGGCCGCGCGAAAATCTTCCCGAGAGGCCTTGATTTCACCCTCCGCTTTGTTACTTTTGAAGCACCTGAATGCTTTGTTGAACAAACAAAGAACCAGAGTTAGAGAAAATTCCCTCCCCAACCGCCCTCTCTATACTCGGGTTCTTTGTTTTTTTGTACCGACCGCGCGTCTCAGAACGATGCACGCGATGTGTCATACAGCATCACGAACTAGCGCAAGCGTCGCATTGGTAGTCGCGGCGATCGCGTTACTCGCCACCGGGTTTCTCCCGAGCGCAACGGCGGTTGCGCAAGACGACGCACTCGCGACGATCGGCGAGCGATTGGAAGCGATCCTCGCGCCGCTCGACCGCATCGAGTCCGACCCGTCGAAAGCGCGGGCACGCTTGGAGACGGCGCACGTCGCGTTGACGAAGCTGCGCGCCGACCTCGCACCGTTGTACCGTGACCCGAAGACACGCGCGGCGGCACAACGCGCGGCGTTGCACCTCGGACACCTCGTGAAGTGGACCGAGTTCCTGCTGCGCAAGCGTGGGCTCGACCCGGGCGCGACGCCACGCCGTGCCGCACGCACGCGAGGCGTGCAGCTGCTGCGCGAGGCGGAGCGCTTCGCGAAGGAGCAGCCACGGGATCGCCTCGGTATCGCACAGCGCTTTGCTGCCGCGCTCGAGGCCTTGCGCGGCGAGCCCGAAGAGCGGGCGATCGTCGAGCGCCTCAATGCGTTGTGGGACGAGGTCTCCGACGGGTCGAGCGTGCCGGAGCCGACCCCGGGCCCTGGATCAACAGACCCCGGAGACCCTGGATCCACAGGCCCCGGGCCCGCTGCGCAGGGGCCGTCGAAGCCGGATCCGGCACCGTCCACCGACGAACCGCTCGACGCGGAGACGCTCAAGACCGTGCGAACCACGTTGATCCGTGGGGAGGTCGACGAGCGCGTCACCGCGGCTCGAACGCTCGGCCACCAGAAGGCGAGTTGGCTGGGCGGCTTCCTCGTCGACCGGTTGCGCGTCGAGAAGGAGCCGGCCGTGCGTGCGGCGCTCGACGAGGCGGTCCGCCGGGTCGCCGATCGGCACGTCGCGCGCGCACTCTCGCGGTGGAGTCGACTCGACGACGTCGAGATGCGCAAGCAGGCGATGCGACTCCTCGGCGCCGTCGACCACGACGAGGCCGGCAAGTCGCTGCGTGCGTTCGCGAAGGAGAAGGTCCTCGGTGCGCAGCGCGTGCTCCTCGATGTCGCCAAGGCGATGCCCGAGGGACGCGGCGTGCCGGCGATCGCTCGCCTGATCGACGACCGGCCCTCGATTCGCGCCGAGGCGATCACCGCGCTGGGCGCCTGCGGCCACGAGGAGGCGGCGACCGTGCTCGTCTCGTTCCTGCACCGCAAGCGCTTCGACGACGAGAAGCCGTTGGCGATTCGCGCGTTCCAGGCGCTCGGGCCGATCGCCGTGCCGACGCTGATCCGCGCGCTCGAGGCGACCGACTACCGGCAGCACGCGGCAGACGCCCTGCGGCGCGTGACCGGGCAGCGGTTCGGGATCTCGTCGACCAAGTGGAAGCAGTGGTGGCGCAAGAACGGCAAGCGGCTGTTGGAAGAGAAGCGGTGAGGCGCGAGCACCGCGATCGCCGATAGATCCGGGAGGGGCGGCGAGGCGCCGCCCGGCCGAGGGGAGGCGCGCGATGACCGAAGACGCCGGTCGCATCCTCGACGACGTGCAACGTCGGGTGACGGACGACTTTGCGAGTGTTCGTCGGATCCTCTCGTTCGAGGAGTACATCGACGCGGTCGCGACCGACCCGGCGAGCCACCTCCGCACCGCCGCGCAATACGTCGTGGACGCGTTCGACCACTTCGGCCGCGAGTCGCGCACCTGTGGCGGGCGGACGGTCGAGCGATTCCGACTGTTCGACGGGGTCGAAGACGGCCCGTTCCTCGCCGGTCACGAGGACGTGCAGGCCGCGATCTACCGCGAGCTCGCGTCGTTCGCCGAGAGCGGTCGGGTCGACAAGCTCCTGCTGCTGCACGGGCCGAACGGGTCGGCGAAGTCGACGATCGCACAGCTCATCGCGCTCGCAATGGAGCGCTACTCGCAGACCGACGCCGGGGCGCTCTACCGTTTCTACTGGGTCTTCCCGCGGCCGCAGAGTCACGACGAGCAGCGCCTCGGGTTCGCCGGGGGGCGCACCGAGGGATCTGCGCCCGAGACGTTCGCGTTCTTGCCGCCCGAGGACCTGGCGGCCCGACTCCCGTGTGAGTTGCGCGACCCGCCGTTCTTCCTCGTGCCGCCCGACGAGCGGCGCGCGTTCGTCGACCGCGTCACGGATGCGTTGCCGGCGGGCGCGGCCGGCCGGTTGCGGAACCCGCGCGTGCTCGACGGGGACCTCAGCCCGAAGTCCAAGGCGATCTACGAGGGGCTGCTCGCGTCCTACCACGGTGACTGGCGGCGCGTGATGGCCCACGTGCAAGTCGAGCGGTTCTTCGTGTCGCGACGCTTCCGGTGCGGGGCGGTGACGATCGATCCGCAATTGCACGTCGATGCGACCGCACGACAGGTCACGGCCGACCGAAGCACCGACTACCTGCCGCCGGCACTGCACAACCTGGGGCTCATCGAACCGGGCGGCGATCTCGTCGACGCGAATCGGGGGCTCGTCGAGTTCGGCGACTTCCTCAAGCGACCGGTCGACATGAACAAGTACTTGCTGCAAACGGTCGAGACCGGGACCGTGAGCCTCGGGTCGCTGCTGCTGCACCTCGATCTCGTCTTCCTCGGTTCGACGAACGAGAACCACCTCGACGCATTCAAGAAGTCGATCGACTTCACGAGCTTCAAGGCGCGGATGGAGCTCGTGCAGGTGCCGTACCTGCTGCGACTCGCCGACGAACTGCGGATCTACGACGGGGTCACCGCGGCGATCGGCCGGCGCAAACCGGTCGCGCCGCACACCGCGCGGGTCGCCGCGCTCTGGGCGATCCTCACGCGACTGCAGAAACCGCATCACCAGTCGTACCCGGATGACGTCGCGCCGACGATCGAGAAACTGACGCCGCTGGAAAAGGCGAAGCTCTACGATACCGGCGAAGCGCCCGCGTGGCTGAACGACGAGGGGCGCAAGCGACTCCGTCGCGTCCTGCCGCGGCTGCGCCGGGAGTTCCGCGATGCCGTCTACTACGAGGGGCGCTTCGGTGCGTCGCCGCGCGAGGTGCGCGGGATCTTGCACGACGCGTCGCACCGCAGCGATCACCCGTGCCTCAGCCCGCTGGCGGTGCTCGCGACGCTCGAGGAGTTCGTCCTCGAGAAGCACGTCTACGACTTCCTCCAGCTCGAGCCGAACGGCACCTACAACGACAACGAGGGGTTCATCGGGGTCGTGCGCGACGAGTACCACGCGTGGGTCACGGCCGAACTCGAAGGTGCGATGGAGCTGATCGACGAGGGGGAGTACGAGCGGCAGTGCACCGGCTACTTCAGCCACGTGATCGCATTCACCCGCGGGGAGACGGTGCTGGACGAGCGGACGGGGCGGGCGCTGCCCGCGAGCGAAGACACGATGGGGGCCGTCGAGCGACTCCTGGACATCCACGAGCCCGCGGAGGTCTTCCGGAAGAACCTGGTCGCGCGCATCGGCGCGTTCCGCGTGGACAACCCCGATGCACCGGTGGTCTACCGCGAGCTGTTCCCGGACATCTTCGGCGCGCTCCGCCAAGACTTCTTCTCGAAGCGCCGCGATCAGATCGAGCGTGTCGAGCAGGCGCTGATCGAGTGGGAGGACGCGCCACCGAGCGACGCGAAGCTCCGCGCCCGCGCGGAACGCACGATGCGCAACATGCGCGAGACGTACGGCTACCCGGAGGAAGCGCTACGGGAGGTCATCCTGTTCGTGCGCAAGCACCGACGCCTCGACCGCTGAATCGTCGCGTCAGTCCGTGTAGCGCCGGAACGCGACCGTGACGTTGTGGCCTCCGAATCCGAGCGAGTTCGACAGGCACGCATCGATCCGGCAGTCGCGCGCGGTGTGCGGGACGTAGTCGAGGTCGCACTCGGGATCGGGGTTGTCGAGATTGATCGTCGGGTGGACGGTGTTCTGCTGGATCGACATCGCGCACACGACGCCCTCGGCGCCGCCCGACGCACCGAGCAGGTGGCCGATCATCGACTTCGACGAGCTGATGCAGATCTGGTTCGCCGCATCGCCGAGCGCCGCCTTGATCGCCCGCGTCTCGATCGCGTCGTTGTAGGGGGTCGACGTCCCGTGGGCGTTGATGTAGGTCACGTCGTCGGGGTTCAGGGCGGCGTCCTGCATCGCGAGCGTCATCGCCTTGCGACCGCCGACGCCGTCTTCGCGTGGGGCGGTGATGTGGTAGGCGTCGCCCGTCTGACCGAATCCGACGACCTCGCAGATGATCTCGGCACCGCGCTTCTTCGCGTGCTCGAGTTCCTCGAGGATCAGGATGCCGGCGCCGTCGCCCATCACGAAGCCGTCGCGATCGCGATCGAACGGGCGGCTCGCCCGCTGCGGATCGTCGTTGCGAGTGCTGAGCGCCTTGGCGGCGCAGAAGCCCGCGAGCCCGAGGGGGCCCGTGGCCGATTCGGTCCCGCCGGTGACGACGACGTCGGCGTCGCCGTACTGAATCGTCCGCAGCGCGAGCCCGATCGCGTGGGAGCCCGACGCGCAGGCCGACGACACCGCGTAGTTCGGTCCGCGCAGGCCGTAGCGGATCGACACCTGGCCGGTCACCGCGTTGGCCATCATCTTCGGCACGAGGAACGGGCTGATGCGGCCGGGGCCGCGCTTGACCAGCTTGGTGTGCTGGTCTTCGATCTCGACGATGCCGCCGATGCCGGTGCCGATGATCACGCCGGTGCGGTCGGGGTCGGGGACCTCGCCGTGGAGCCCGGCTTGGCGCAACGCCTCGTCGGTCGCCCAGATGCCGTACTGAACGAACGGGTCGCTCTTGCGCGCCTCGGGCTTGCTGAGGAGCTTCGTCGGATCGAAGTCACGCACGGTCGCGGCGAAGCGCACCGGGAACTCCGAGACGTCGAACGAGTCGATCGGGCCGACGCCGCTCTTGCCCTCGAGCAGGTTGCTCCAGCAAGTTTCGCGGTCGTGGCCCAACGCGGTCAACATACCGAGTCCGGTTACGACCGCGCGACGGCGTTGCGGTGCACTACTCATCGGAGACCTCCTCGCCAGCGGGATCGGTGCGGGTACGGCGGTCGACGCGCGTCGACTACGTTCCGATCAGCCGTTCGCCTCGATGTACTTGATCGCATCGCCGACGGTCTGGATCTTCTCCGCCTCTTCGTCGGGGATGTTGAGATCGAACTCGTCCTCGAACTCCATCACGAGTTCGACGGTGTCGAGCGAATCGGCGCCGAGGTCCGAGACGAAGCTCGTGTCGTCGCTGATCTTGTCGCGCGTCGTGCCCATCTGCTCGCAGACGATGTCGATCACGCGATCCCGGGTCGATTTCTCTTCACTCACCAGTCGTTCCTCCTCAAGCATGGGCGCCCGGCGATGTGGGGCGGTCCCTCACATCGCCATCCCGCCGGACACGGTCAGGACATGGCCCGTAATGTAAGACGCGAGGTCGCTCGCGAGAAACGCGACCGCGTTCGCGACGTCCTCGGGTTGGCCGTACCGTCCGGCCGGAATTGCCTTCGTGAGATTCTCTCGTGCCTTGTCGTCGATCGCCGCCGTCATGTCGGTCTCGATGTAGCCGGGGGCCACGGCGTTGACCGTGACGCCCCGCGGCGCGAGTTCCTTCGCGACGGCTTTCGTGAACCCGACCAGGCCGCCCTTGGATGCGGCGTAGTTCGCCTGGCCCGGGTTGCCGATCAAGCCCACGACGGACGTGATGTTTATAATTCGCCCGTTTTGCGATTTCATGATGTATTTGCACGCTGCGCGGGTGACGTTGAACGCGCCGCGGAGGTTGACGTCCACGACCGACGTCCAGTCGTCGTCCTTCATCCGGAGCAGCAGGCCGTCGCGCGTGATACCGGCGTTGTTCACGACGATCGACACGCCACCGAGCGCGGTGCGCAACTCATCGACGGCGGTCTTCGCCTCGTCGGCGTCGGCCACGTCGCAGCGGCGGAACTCCGCGCGGCGACCGAGCGCGCGCACCTGATCGACCACCGCATGCCCGGCCTCTTCGTTGCGCGCGATCACGCCGATGTCGGCGCCGAGTTCGGCGAGGCCGAGGGTGATCGCACGGCCGATGCCACGGGCGCCACCCGTGACGATCGCGGTTCTGCCGGTCAGGTCGATGTTCATGCGTCGCTCATGCGCCGTGACTCACTCGCGCCACGTCTCGATCGTCGAGGTCCGGTTCGCGCGGGGAAGTTGGCGTAAGTTGTTGTTCGGCTTCAGGTTGTGCCGATCTGGCTCGAATTGGGCCGCGGGAATTATATAGCGTTCCGGCGGGAATGCAACGGGCAAGCGGCCATCGGCCGATCACGCCTCCGCGAGCGTGAATGCCTCGACGGCGTCGACATCGGGCACCGCGATGCCGGTCGCGTCGCGATCGATCTTCTTCAGCAGGCCGGTGAGCACCTTGTTCGGGCCGGGCTCGATGAAGCGGGTCGTGCCGGCGGCCAGCATCGCACCGACCGAATCGGCCCACCGGACCGGGCTGACGACCTGGCGCGCCAGGAGGTCGCGGATCTCGTCGGCCGAGCCGGCCGGCTCGGCGGTGACGTTCGAGTAGACCGGGCAGCGTGGTGTCTGGACATCGACCGCAGCCAGATCCGCGGCGAGTCGGTCGGCGGCGGGCTGCATCAGCGGGGAGTGGAACGCGCCGCTCACGACGAGCCGGATCGCGCGGCGGATGCCCGCCGCCTTGGCGGCGACCTCGGCGGCATCGAGTGCCGCGACCGCTCCGGACAGGACGACCTGGCCCGGCGCGTTCAGGTTCGCAACCGCGATGACACCGGCGGACGAGGCTTCCGCGGCGATCGCTTCGGCTTGGGGGCGGTCGGCACCCATCAGGGAGAGCATGCCGCTCGGCTCCGCCTCCGAGGCGTCGAGCATGTAGCGGCCGCGCTTGCGGACCAGTCGCACGGCATCCTCGAACGCGAGCGCGCCGGCGAACACGAGGGCGGTGTACTCGCCGAGGCTCAGCCCGGCGGTCGCCGTGATCGACGCCGGGTCGAGACCCTTGTGGTGTTCGAGTACCGCGAGCGTCGCGAGCGATGTGACGAGGATGCCGGGTTGGCAGACGTCGGTCGCGTTGACCCGCTCTTCGGGGCCTTCGAAGCAGATGCGGCTCAGCTCGAGGTCGCCGGCGAGCGCGGCGTCCGCGCGCTCGAACACCGCGCGTGCCTCGGGGTAGCGTTCGGCGAGGTCGCGACCCATTCCGAGGAACTGCGCGCCTTGGCCCGGGAAGACGATTGCGGTTTTCGTCATGACGACACTCCTGTTGATCGGGCGCATGAGCGCCCGCGTGGGGCCGGCGACTTCGTGCGAGCGCGTCGCGTCAGCGAGCGCCGGTCGGCACGTCCGAGCTCAGTCCCTGCGTGATGCGCTCGGTGACCTGTGCATGCGCGTGCGTGAGCGCCTGGAAGATCGCGTTGGCGATCGCGCGCCGGTCGCTGCGGCCGTGGCAGATGATGCACGTGCCGGAGACGCCGAGCAGGATCGCGCCGCCGTAGGTCGAGAAGTCGGTCCGCTCGCGCAGGTTCTTGACGAGCGCGAGCGCGCTGTCCGACCCGAGTTCGCGTCCGAGCTTGCCGAGCGTTTCGGTCAGGAACTCGGCGATGCCTTCGCTGACCTTGAGGACCACGTTGCCGACGAAGCCTTCGCACACGACGACGTCGCACTTGCCGCGCGAGATGTCCTGGCCCTCGATGTTGCCGATGAAGTGAAGCGGCGATTCGGCGAACAGGTCGCGCGTCGCGCGGACGAGTTCGTTTCCCTTCGCGTCTTCCTCGCCGATGTTGAGCAGGCCGACGCGCGGCTTCTCGATGTGCATCACCGAGCGCGCGAAGATGTGGCCCATCACACCGAAGTGAAAGAGGTGGATCGGCTGGCACTTGACGGTCGCGCCGACGTCGACGACGAGCGCGGGCTTCTCGCCGAGGCTCGGCAGTTGCACCGCGATGCCGGGGCGTCGGATGCCCTTGATGCGTCCGAGCGCCTGGTGCGTCGCCGCGACCGACGCGCCGGTGTTGCCGGCCGTCACGACTGCGGCAGCTTTGCCTGCCGCCACGAGGCCGACCGAGCGTGCGATCGAGGAGTCGGGGTAGCGCTTGAGTCCCTCGACCGGCGAGTCGCTCATGCCGATCACCTGCGAGGCGTGCTCGACGATGATCCGGGCACGCACGGCATCGGCGTCTGCACCGGCCGCGGCCGCCTCGGCGATCATCTCGTCGAGGAGCGGCTCGAGCGCGGCGCGGTCACCGACCAGAGCGACACCGAAGTCGTCCGGCAGCGACTCGTCGGCGTAGACTCCGGGCACCGGCTGGGTGACGGCACGAACCGCCCCCGCGACCGTCTCGCGGGGGGCGGAGTCACCGCCCATGGCGTCGAGCGCGATCAGCACGTCGGCGATCAGCCTTCCATGTCGATGATCGGCTTGCCGCGGTAGTGTCCGCAGTTGCTGCACACCGCGTGCGGTCGGGTCGCCGCGCCGCACTGCTTGCAGCGGGCGAGTTGGCGGTACGCGAGCGCGTGGTGGGCACGGCGCTTGTTCTTGCGCGCCTTCGAGACTTTCTTCTGCTGAACGGCCATTGTGGGACCTCTGGGTTCTTGCGTGGAACGTTCGGTCCGGGCGCCACCGCCGGGACGTCGAGGGCGCTCCGGTCAGGCTGCGGATCCGGTGCTCGGCGCGAATCCCGTCGCGAATCGGTCGCTGTCCGGGGACCTGCGCCGCCGAGCGGGGAATGATGGGGGCCGCAGGGGGGCATTTCAACAAAAAGTCTCGATGCGCGGGGGTGCGCCGGCCGCGGTGCGGAGCGTCCGATCGGGCGAAGGCACCGAGACGCGTGGCCGGCGACTTTCGGACGCTACGGGCCGGTTTCAGCCCGTTTCGAGGCCCCTGGCTATGTTTTACATAAGATAGATTATCGGAAGTTATATTGGGGCATGATCCGGCCGGGACTCCGGTCGAGCAAACGGGTCGACGGTTCAGAGGCGCGTGCGGCGAAGCCGGAGCGCGTTCCCGATCACCGAGACCGAGCTGAGGCTCATCGCCCCCGCGGCCACCATCGGCGACAGCAGCCACCCGGTCAGCGGATACAGGACGCCCGCCGCGACCGGCACGCCCGCCGCGTTGTAGGCGAAGGCGAACCAGAGGTTCTGCCGGATGTTGCGCATCGTCGCGCCGGACAGTGCGTGCGCCGTCGCGATCCCGCGGAGATCACCCCGCACGAGCGTCACGCTCGCCGACTCCATCGCGACGTCGGTGCCGGTGCCCATCGCGATCCCGACGTCGGCGCGCGCGAGTGCGGGCGCGTCGTTGACGCCGTCTCCGGCCATCGCGACCGTCCGGCCCGCGTTCTGTTCCCGCTCGACGAACGCGTGCTTGTCCTCGGGCAGCGCGTCCGCGTGCACGTCGTCGATTCCGAGCCGCTCGGCCACGGCCGATGCCGTTCGTGCGTTGTCACCGGTCAGCATGACGATCCGGATCCCGGCCGCTTGCAGCGCTCGGACGGCCTCGGCGGTCGAGCCCTTGATCGGGTCCGCGACCGCGATCAAGCCGGCCGGCGCGCCGTCGATCGCGACGAGCATCACGGTCTCGCCGGCCGATTGCCGTGTGGCCATCGCCTCGTCGACGGCCGGATCGATCGGAACGCCGGCCTCCTCGAGCAGGCGCCCGTTTCCGACGAGAACCGTCCGCCCGCCGACGCGACCCCGAACGCCGCGTCCCGTGACGGACTCGAATCCGTCGACCGTCGACGGCTCGATGCCGCGCGAGCGCGCCCCCTCGACGATCGCGCGTGCGAGCGGGTGCTCGCTCGCGTCCTCGAGCGACGCGACCGCTTCGAGCACCGTGCGTTCGTCGAATCCGTCGGCGGGTTCGATCGCCTCGAGTGCCGGGCGCCCCTCGGTCAGGGTGCCCGTCTTGTCGCACAGGAGCACTTCGACGCGCTCGAAGCGCTCGAGCGATTCGGCATCGCGGATCAACACGCCCTCGCCGGCACCGCGCCCGATGCCGACCATCACCGACATCGGCGTCGCGAGGCCGAGCGCACACGGGCAGGCGACGACCAGGACCGAGATCGCTGCGAGCAGCGCGTGCGCGAGCGTGGGTGCAGGTCCGAGCCACGCCCACCCGGCGAACGCGAGCACGGCGACGACGAGTACTGTCGGCACGAACCACGCCGACACGCGGTCGGCGAGCCCCTGAATCGGCGCGCGCGACCGCTGCGCCTGCGCGACGAGGTCGACGATGCGCGCGAGAAGCGTCTCGTCCCCGACGGCATCGGCGGTCATCACGAACGCGCCGGTGCCGTTGACGGTTCCTCCGGTGACCGCGTCTCCTTCGGCCTTGTCCTGCGGAATCGGTTCACCGGTGATCATCGACTCGTCGACCGAAGATCGCCCCGACTCGATCACGCCGTCGACCGGGATCTTCTCGCCCGGCCGCACGCGGAGTCGGTCGCCTCGGTGCACCTCGTCGAGGTCGACCTCCTCCTCGTCGCCGGCGTCGGTGATGCGGCGAGCGGTCGGTGGCGCGAGGTCGAGCAGGTCGCGAAGCGCGGCCGACGTGCGCCCGCGCGCCTTCAACTCGAGCACCTGCCCGAGAAGCACGAGCGTGACGATCACCGCCGCGGCCTCGAAGTAGAGCGGCACCGCCCCGCCGTGTTCGCGGAATGCGTGCGGCAGTGCGTCGGGTGCGAGCAGCGCAAACAGCGACACGCCGAACGCGGCGACCGTGCCGAGGCCGATCAGCGTCCACATGTTCGCACGACGATTGCCGATCGAACGCCATGCACGGACGAGAAACGGCCACCCGCACCAGAGCAGGACCGGCGCCGCGAGCAGGGCCTGAGCCCAACCGAAGACCGCGTCGCCGAGCCATGCGCGCATCCGGACGCCGGGGATCATGTCGCCCATCGCGATCGCCAGCACGGCCGCGGTGAGCGGCACCGAGATCCGGAACGCGCGCCGCATCCGGTCGAGTTCCGGATCGTCGTCCTCGTCCGGCGGCGCCCCGATCGGTTCGAGCGCCATCCCGCAGATCGGGCAGTCACCGGGTGCATCGCGGACGATCTCCGGGTGCATCGGGCAGGTGTAGCGGGTGCCCGCCGGTTGCGGCTCCGATTGCACCGGTGCCTCCGGCGCGAGCCATCGATCCGGGTCGGCGGCGAACTTCGCGCGACAGCCCTCGCTGCAGAACCGCCAGGTCGTGCCGTCGTGTTCGTGCGTCGGTGCGTCCGGTGCGGTGACGGTCATCCCGCACACGGGATCGCGGTCGGTCTCGCGGGCGATCATGACCGCATCTTCACACCGGCCGCGCGCCGCGTCACCCCCGCTCGGCGATCAGCGTCGAGAACGCCTTGCGGGTGCCGCCCGGCGCATCCACGTCCTCGCGCCGGTCGACGAGGATTCGCCAGCCGTCGAATGCGGCGCGCAACTCGTCCGGGTCGAACAGCCAGCGGTCCCCGCCGCCGAAGACCGCCTCGAAGGTCGTGCCGGTGACGAGGACGTTGACCGCGCAGATGCCGGTCGGTGCGACGAGGGACTTCGTGCGCTCGAGCAGCGCTTCGGCCGTCGTGCGATCGAAGAACATCAGCAGGCCGATCGACGCGACGGTGTCGAACGGGCCGTCCAACTCGACCGTGGTCGCTTCGGCCGCGATCGCGTCGAGAGCCAGCCGCTCCTGCGCCGCGATCGTCTGCAGGTGCGCGATGGCGGCCGGGCTCGCGTCCACGGCGGTGACCGGATGGCCTGCGCGCGCACAGTGCAGCGCCAGGTTGCCGAGGCCGCACCCGTAGTCGAGGACCCGGCCCCGGGCGTGGGCGGCGACCTCGCGCTCGAACGGGTTGAGCGCGAAGTCGCCCGCGCGAATCTGGTCGCGGAACTGGCGGTCGAAGAAGTCGACCGCCGCCTTCACGGCGTGCCGTCGGGCGCCGGTTGCGGCGCCGGGGTCGCGGCCGGGGCGACTGCCAGGCGTGTCTTCGACGGGTCGTCGTAGTCGACGACGCGGAGTCGCACCCACCCCGGCGCGGTTGCCGCCCCCTCGAGCGGAAACGACTGCCCGCTTCGGAGCGCGACGCGGCCGTCGTCGAACGTGACGTCCGATTCGACGTGGATCCCCCCCACGCCCATGTTGTTCTCCCGCACCCGCCGCGCGATCAGCTGAAAGTCGAGTTGCATCGGTTGCGCGACACGGGTGCGTGCGATCTGCTTGTCGAGGTCAATCTGTGGCGAAGAGCCGTACCGGCCCTTCATGAATCGGTCGAGACCGATCAGTTCTTCGTTTCACGTTCAGCCCTGGAGCTGAATCTCGATCAACGCGAAGTCGCCATCCTGACGGGTCACTTCGGTGCCGGGGGCGGCGCACGCTGCGACGAGCGTCGTCAGCGCGAGCAGTGCGCCGCGAACGGGGTTCGAGGACATGGCTTTTCTCCTGTCAAAAGCGGAAACCCACGGCGAAGAACGCCGAGTAGTCGAGTGCGAGTTGTGTGCTCTTCGTCACCTGGTAGACCGGTAGCTCGATGCCGACTTGGAAGTCGAGCGACGGGCGCGGGCGAAACGCGAGCGTCCCCCCCACGGTGATCCGTTCGCCCCCGGTCATGTGGTCGATGTGCCCGTCCTGGCGTCCGCGCGCCTGCCAGTAGTAGCGCGTCGTCAGGTCGAACCGCATGAATGGCCCCGGGTAGGGCTCGAGCCAAAAGCGGTTTCCCGCTTCGAGTTCGATCAGCACCTCGTCGCCGAAGCGGTAGTCGCTGCGGTTCTGTCGGTTGTCGGTGTAGGACGCCGCGGCGTTGAAGCGCCAACGGCCGGGTTCATAGGTGGCCGCGACGCCGACGGAGGGGTCCCACGAGCCGGAGCCCGGCTGGAGTTCCGGCGGCAGGCGCACGCCGTGGTCTTTCTCGCGGTATGCGCCGGTCGGCACGGCCAGGCCCGCGAGGAGCGCGACGTTGATCGTCTGCTTGTCCGCGTCCCAGCGATAGAAGCGCCACTTCGCGATCAGCGACGTGTCGCCGAGCCCGCTCGCGTTCAGTCGCTCCGGGCCGGCGCCGGATTGGCGGAGTTCGCGGCGCACCCACGGCACGATCGCGGTCAGCTGCAGATCCTGCCGGAGCCCGTAATGCCCCGACAGCGCGGCCTCCTGGTGCACCTCGCTCCGACGCAACGGATCCGACACGTGGCGGCTGCCGTTCTGCAGTCCCGACTTTCGCGTGATGTCGTACTCGAGCGAGAAGAGCCAGCCGCCCTTGAACAGCGTCTCGCCGTCGAGCACGTCGATCGTGTTTGCCTGCGCCGCCGCCGCGCCGCCGAGCATCAGCAGGGTGATCAGTCCCGATACCGACCGCACGCGCTCACTCCTTCCGCGACCTCGTCGAGCACCGCGTCGGCTTGGCGCAGCAGCCGGAGGATGCGCGCCGAGCGGATTCGGTATTCGACGAAGCGTCCCTTGCGCTCTCGCGAGACGAGTCCGCAGCAGCGAAGGCAATCCAGGTGCATCGACGTGTTCGGTTGTGTGAGTCCCGTCGCGTCGACGATGTCGCTGACGACGCGCGGGCCGTCGCGAAGGGCCTCGAGGATCGCGAGGCGCGAGCCGTCGCCGAGACCGCGAAAGAGCTTCGCCTTGAGGTTGCCCGTCTTCGAGCAGGTCGTCGTCATGCTCGAAATATATCAGCCGTTGCTGATGTGTCAATCGGAAACGGCGGCGCGGAGCCGCGGCGGGTCGACGCGCCAGTCGAACGCCGCTCGCGCGAGGCCGTTGGCATCGACGGCCACGTCGGCGTCCGCGGGGATCGCGTCGGGCCAGCCGGCGATGCGCAACGCGCGGTCGTCACCGCCCCCCTCGAGTGCGCCGACGGCCGTGATCGACATCGGACCCGGCTTGAAGCCGGCCTTCGCGATCGCGTCGGGGATCGACCGGAGCGCGAACGCGACGCCGGGATCCGGCTCGATGTGGACGAGGTTCGCCTGCAGATCGACTCGGACAGAGGCCACGCCGGACCGGCGCAGCAAGGCGTCTGTGACCGCCTTCACTCACGGCATTCACTCGAGGCCGTAGGCGTAGACGTCGATCGTGCGCAGGCCCGATGTCGTGACGGGCGTCGCGCGCGTCGGAACGTCCGTCGCGCAGCCGGCGACGAACGCGGCGCTCAGGACGGCTGCTGCGATGCGACCGGGTCGGAAGCGGAACGGGACCATGCGAAGCTCCTTCGCGTCGTACTGGGCTCAGAACAGAATCTTGATCGAGACGAGCGCGCCCCACCGGAAATCGCCCCGCGGGTCGTCGATCGTCTGGGCGATCGGGAGCCGCGCGCTCGCTTCGAGGAGCAGCGACGGCGTCGGGTAGACCTGGATGCCGGGCGCCACGATCCAGCGGTCGCCGTCATCGCCGAGGCGTCGACCCGCGACGCTCGCGAACTGGTGCAGGTAGCGCGCCTCGATGACCGGACGGATCTCGACGGTGGGCGCGTCCGGGTCGAACGCGACAGGATGCAGGCGAAACCAGTAGGCGATGCCCGCCTCGATCGTCTCGCCGAGCCGGATCCCGTCGTGCCGCAGCGGGTGTCGGAACCAGACGTCGGCGGAGAAGCGGTGTCGGTCGCGGATCACGCTCGCGGCGAGACCGCCCCCGAACCGGAACGCCCCCGGCGAGATCTGCAGCTTGCGAGGCAGCTCGACGCCCCCGCCACGGACGTTGTCGCGTCCGGTCGGCACCGTCATCTCCAGCATCGCCGCGAAGCGCGTCGATGTCATCACGCCGTCGCTCTGGGCGAGCGATCGCTTCAAGCGAACACCGACGTCCCCGAGCCCCCACCACGTCTCGCTGTCGGGCTGCCCGGTCGCACCGACGAAGTCGGCCTCGCGGTGCAGCACGATCGGCGTCTCGACCTTCAGCTCGGTCTTCGCGTCGAGGCCGTAGTAGAGCGTGGGCACGGCGCGCACGTCGAAGAGATCGTCGAACGAGTCGGTCGTGAAGCGCAGGTTGAGCGTCGGCACCTCGGGCGACGTCACGCCGGCGTTCTCGGTCAGGACCTGCGATCGAGCCGGTGTGGCCGTCAGGATCGTGAGGAGCAGTAGCGTGGCGACTGCCGACAAAAAAACGCCGGGCCCGACTCGCGTCGGGCCCGGCGAGGATTCACGAATCGTCGCGGCGTTCAGCGCTTATCGGCTGCCTTGGCGGCAGCTTTCTTCTCGGGCGCCGGTGCGTCGGGGTCCTTCTGGGTCCCCCACGCCTTGACCGCGGTCAGAAGATCGAACTCCCGGTCGAGGAGTGCCTTCTTCTTCTTCGCGAGCTGGGCGAACTGCTTGTCGAGCCGTGCGAGCTTCGACTCGCTCTTCATCCGTCCGGCCTTCTCCGCGAGCACTTCCTTGCGCTTCTCGAGTTTCTCGAGGTCGGTCATGAAGCGGCGGTACTTGCTGATGAACGACTTCAGCGAGAGCTTCGCGTGTCCCTTCGACGCGCGCATCAGCGCGTTCAGGACGACGTTCGCGTTCGCCTTGTAGTTCTGCAGCACCGCGGTCTCGGCGGCGACACCCTTCGCGTCGTAGACGATCAGGCACGGCACCTTCGCGCCGTAGCGATCCTTCGCGACGTTGTCTCTGGACACGTCGAGCTTGAGCCGCAGGAACGGCTTGATCCCGAGCGCCAGGTTCTCGTGGCCGAACAGCTGCTCCTCGAACGCCTCGCTCTTCTTGCGATCGTACGTCGAGTCGAACAGGTAGAGGACGGCCAGGCGGTCCGCTTTCTTCGCGGCTTGGAGCGCGTAGATCGTGGACAGGTAGTCGCCGGTATCCACGGAGCCGTAGGCACCGGCCGTTACGAGATCGAAATCAACTTTGAGTCGGGACAAACTGGCCCGAGTCTTGGAGTTGGTGGGGTTGCGGCGGCCTACGCCACCACCGACGCCGCCGGCTCCCGCCGCGGCACCGCCACCACCTCCGCCGCCGCCTCATCAGCCCTTGGCATACGCGTAGCCGGGCAGGCAGAGCACGACTGCGAGCATGGCGCCCGCGATCCGGATCTTGGTCTGCATGCGGTTCTCCTCCGTTTCGGGTTTCCTCGGCTCCCTCCCGGGGCGCGAGGTCGGCCCAGTGGAACCTGCCGCCCCGAGTCTACCGTCCCGATCGGCGAAACGCCAACCGGTCCCCGATCGGAATCGCGGGATTTCTCGATCTCGGACGGGATCAGCGGGCCAGTGCGGCGGCGAGATCGGCGTCGGCGAGCCGTTCCACCGGACAGTCGTCGTCGGTGAAGACGGCGGCGTCGGGCCGGTCCGGGAGGCGCAGCGCGGTGCGCGGGCGGGTCAGCCCGGCCCACAGGGCGCCGAGCGCCTCGGGGACCGGCCGCGTCGCGGTCGGCGGCCACCGGCGCGTGCCCCCTCCCGCGGTCGCGAAGACGACGAAGTTGCCCGGCGCGGTGGGTGCGACGAATGCCTCGCCGAAGGCCCGAGCGACCGTCCGCGTGAGGCCCGGCAGCAGCCCTCGGTCCGGCGCATACGCGCTCACGTTCAGCGCGAGGACGCCGTCGTCGTGCAGTCGCTCGCGCGCGAGCCGGAAGAAGTCGACCGTGCACAGGTGTGGCGGCAGGTAGATCTGGCTCGCGTAGGCGTCGACGACGATCACGTCGTAACGCGACGGGGCGCGTGCGAGAAACACGCGGCCGTCGAGCACGTGCACGTCGGTATGCGGTTGATGGGTCGCGTCGAGGCCGAAGTGCTCGCGCGCGAGCCGAACGACTTCACCGTCGACTTCGACGCCGTCGATGTGCAAGCGCGTGTCCGGGTAGAGCGCGTGGTACTGCCGGCTGATCACGCCGCCCGCGAGGCCGATGATCGCGACCGACAGCGGGCGATCCTCGCGCGCCGGCACGAGCAGCGGCAACAGCGCGAAGTGATCGTAGTAGGCCGACGTCAGCACGCGTCCCTCGACCCAGCGCGACTGGTAGTCCGCGACCGGTTCGTTCACCTGCAGCAGGAGCGCGGTCGTGCCGTCGGCTTCCTCGCGGCTCACGCGCACGTATTGATACGCCGATTCCGCCTCCGCGATCAGGTCGTCGCCGCCGCGCACCGGCCCCCCGCTCGCGAGCGTCGCGCCGACGATCGCCAGGACCCCGATGCCGGCGACGGGCGCGCGGCGACGGTGCGCGACGAAGACGATCGCCGCGATGCCGAAGAGCGTCCCGCAGGCGATCAGGATCGTCGCGCGACTGCCGACGGTCGGGATCAGCCAGAACGTCGGCAGGAACGTGCCGGCGAGCGAGCCGATCGTGCCCAGCGCGTAGATCGTCCCCGCGGCGCGGCCGACGTGGTCGTGCTCGGCGAGGCAGCGGATCGCGTAGGGCCCGACGATCGCGAGCAGGAGCGCCGGCGGGAAGAAGACGAGGATCGCCGTGACGAGCGAGCCACGGCCGATCAGTCCGTACGCCGCGCCGAGGCCCAGTCCCGGCTCGAGCACCGCGCGTCCGATGGCCGGGACCGCGACCGGCGCGATCGAGGCGAGGGCCGCACCGACCATCACGATCGACGCGAGCCAGGTCACGTGCGGTCGGCGGTCGGCGAGCCGTCCGCCGACGTAGTAGCCGATCGACAGCGCGAGCAGGATGACGCCGATCACGTTCGTCCACACGACGGTCGACGTGCCGAAGAACGGCCCGAGCAGTCGCGGCGCCGTCATCTCGATCAGCATCACCGACAGGCCGGACACGAAGACGAGCACGTAGATCAGGGCGCGGATCGGCGGCCGCGGCGCAGGGTCGTTCATCGCCGCCCTACTTGGCCTCGAAGTGGTGCTTGCGGGCGAGTGCGCGTCGGCACAGGTGGTAGTAGAAGATCGCTTGCGTGCGGTCCGGCTCGAGTTCGAGGACTTGTTTGAAGCAGGCGACCGCCGCCTTCGTGTTGCCGAGCTTGAAGTGCAACCGAGCGAGGTTCTCGAAACCGTCCGCCTTGCCCTTGCCCTCGCCGCCGCTCGCCTCTCGGTAGCTCGCCTTCGCCTTGTCCCACTGCTCGCCGGCCTCGTAGAGCAGGCCGCGGTCGTTGATGTATTGCGTCCGGCGCGCCGCTTCCGCGTCCGGGCAGTCGCGGATCGCACGCGCGATCGCCGCCTCCGCCTCCTCGAGCCGGCCCGCGTCCTGGCAGATCGCCGCGAAGACGGCCCAGTGCAGGTGGCGATCCGGGAACAGTTCGACGAACCGCTTGTATGCCGGGTACGCCGCTTCTGGATCGAGGCCCGCGCGCGCCTGGTTGTAGATCAGCAGGTCGACGGTCGCCACCGCGGTCGGGTCGAGCGTGTTCGTTCGCTTCGCGTGGTCGAGGTAGTCGAGCCACAACGCGACGGCGGTCGAATAGCCCGCCTGCACCGCGACGGGGTCGCTCTTCGGGTTCGCTTCGAGCGCGCCGAGTCGACGCTGCGCGAGATCGGCCTGCGCGTAGCGGGCCCATGCGTCGTCCGGCGCGATCTCGCGACACCGCGCGAACGCGCGTTCGGCGCCGTCGAAGTCGGCGGACGCCACGAGGAACTTGCCGAGGTAGGCGTGGGCCAAATACGCGTCGGGGTGTTTCTCCGCGACCGCGCCGACGAGCGCCGCGCCGCGGCCCGGGTTCGCGGTGCCCAGCGATGCCCACAACGCGTCGTAGATCCGACGGTCATTTGGCGCCCGCTCGATCGCGGTGGCCAGCGCCTCGACCGCCCGGTCGTCGCGACCGGCCCCGGCCCAGACGCGCGCCGTCGCGAGCGCCGCGCTGACCGGATCGGCGAGCGATTTCGCGACGGCATGGGCGTCGTCGACCCGTTGCGACGCGACGAGCGCGTCGATGCGTGCGTGGACGAGCGGCGTCGGATCGCCACCCGCTTTCTGCACGGCGGCGATCCCGTCTGCGTAGGCGCGATCCGCCTCGCCGCGCTCGCCGGCCCGCGTCAGCGCGGCGCCCAGGAAACGCCAGGCGCCGGTGTCGGCCCCGGACAGTGCGATCGCCTGCTTCGCCGCGTCGGCGGCGTCGAGGAGTCCCGCCCGGGCGAATGCCGGGTCGCTCTCTTCGAGCGCAGCTGCGGCTTCGAAGCGCGCCCATGCGACGTGGACCCAGTCGGCCGCGGTCGCGTCCTCGCGACCCGCGACCCACTCGAACACCTCGCGCGCCCGCGCGAAGCGCTGTGTACCCATCGCGGCGCGACCGAGCGCGCGCATCCACGCCACGTCGGCGCGTTGCGTCGCCGCGTCACGGCCCGCGTCGAGTGTCGCGAATGCACCGGCCGCGTCGCCCCCGGCGAGTGCCCGTTCGGCGGCGGTCCTGACCGCATCCACGCCGGCGGTGTCGGGTTGCGCGGCGGCGTGCGCCGCGAGCATCGCGATGAGAAACGCGACGCCGACCGTCGCGGCCCTCATGCGACCGCCTCGAACAACGAGTCCGACGCCCCGACCAGGTCGACGCCGCCGTCGCCCGGCACGAGTTCACCGATCCGATAGACCGCCTCGCCCGCGTCGGTGAGCGCCGCTGCGATCGCGTCGGCTGCGTCCGCCGCGACGACCGCGACGAGCCCGATGCCGAGGTTGAACACCCGAAACGCCTCGTCGACCGACACCTCGCCGCGCCGCGCGATCTCGCCGAAGATCGGCGGGACGGGCCACGTGCCGACCTCGATGCGCGCCGAGACCTTCGCGTCGAGGATCCGCGGCAGGTTGTCGACGAGTCCTCCGCCCGTGATGTGCGCGAGCCCCTTCAACCGCGGGTCGCGCAGCCAGCCGCGCAGCGACGGCAGGTAGCAACGGTGCACGGCGAGCAGCGTCCGGCCGAGCGGTTCGTCTCCGACGAGCGGCTCGTCGAGCGGCAGCGCCCCGTCTTCGAGCAGCACGCGAATCGCGAGCGAGTAGCCGTTGGTGTGCAGGCCGGTCGAACCGAGTCCGAGGAGGACGTCGCCCGGCGCGAGCGTCTCGCGCGGCAGCACTTCGCTGCGGTCGACCTGGCCGACGACGAACCCGGCGATGTCGAAATCGCCCGGCTGATAGAGGCCCGGCATCTCGGCGAGTTCGCCGCCGAGCAACGCGCACCCCGATTCGCGGCACGCTTTCGCCATCCCGCTCACGACTCCCTCCACCAGCGGCGGGTCCATCGTGCTCATCGACACGTAGTCCATGAAGAACAGCGGGTGCGCACCCTGCACGAGGATGTCGTTGACGCAGTGGTTGACGAGGCACTGGCCGATCGTCGTGTAGTCGCCGACACGCGCCGCGATCTTCAGCTTCGTGCCGACGCCGTCGGCGCTGGCGACGAGGATCGGCTCGGAGCCGGTCTCCCATCGTGTCGCGAACAGGCCGCCGAAGCGTCCGACGTCGCCGAGCACCGCGTCGGTGCGCGTCGATTTGACGTGGCCCTTGATCCGGTCGATCGCGTCGTCCTGAGCGTCGATATCGACGCCCGCTTTCTTGTATGCTTCTGAGCCCATGCGCCAGTCGTCTTTCTCGTCGGCGGTGTCCACTCGGATCGTAACAGATCGCCTCGGGGTCGCAAGCGGCGCAGCCTCGCGGCCGGGAGAACCATGCGGAAGCTCATCGTGCTCGGTGCGACCGGCAGCATCGGCGTCAACGCGCTCGAGGTCGCGGCACACCTCGGCGCCGATGCGATCGACGTCGTCGGGCTGAGCGGCCACCGGAACGTCGCGCGCCTGCGCGACCAGGCCGCCGCGTGCCGGCCGCGGTTCGTCGCCGTGACCGACCCTGCGGCCCACGCGACGATCGCCGACGAGTGGGACCCGGCGCACGGCGAGTTGCTCCTCGGTGCCGACGGCGTCCGCCGGATGCTCGCCGAGGCGGCCCCCGACGTCGTGCTGCAGGCGATGGTCGGGGCGGCGGGCCTCCCGGCGTCCCTGCAGACCGTCGAGGCCGGCGCGGTGCTGGCGGTCGCGAACAAGGAGTCGATCGTCGTCGCCGGGCCGCTGCTCGTCGAGCGCGCGCGCGCGACCGGCGCCCGCATTCTCCCGGTCGACAGCGAGCATTCCGCGATCTTCCAGGCGCTCGGCGACCAGCCGGCCGATGCGGTGCGCCGGATTCTGCTCACCGGATCGGGCGGACCGTTCCGCACGCGGCCGGTCGACACGATGGCGACGATCACGAAGGCCGAGGCGCTCGACCACCCGGTGTGGTCGATGGGCGCGAAGATCACGATCGACTCGTCGACGATGATGAACAAGGCCCTCGAGATCGTCGAGGCGCGCTGGCTCTTCGACGTGCCTGCCGATCGGATCGAGGTCGTCATCCATCCGCAAGGCGTCGTGCACTCGATGGTCGAGTTCGTCGACGGCAACGTGCTCGCGCAGCTCGGCCCGCCCGACATGAAGATCCCGATCCAGTATGCGCTCACCCACCCCGCGCGCGTGCCGGGGCCGTGTGTCGGATTCGACTTCGCGCGCTACGCGTCGCTCACGTTCGAGCCGCCGTCGTTCGAGCGCTTTCCGGCGCTGCGTCTGGGCTTCGATGCCGCCGAGCGCGGCGGCACGTTCGGTGCCGCGCTCAACGCCGCCAACGAGGTCGCGGTCGCGGCGTTCCTCGACGAGCGGATCCCCTACCCCGCGATTCACGACGCGGTCGCGCGCGCCGTCGACGCGCACGCGTTCCTCGCGTCGCCGTCGCTCGACGATCTGATGCGCGTCGACCGCGACGTGCGCGACGCGGTTGCCCGTCACCTCGATGGCTGACCGCGTTCGCCCGGGCGACGTCGCGCACCTCGTGCGGTTGCCGCTGGTCCTGTCGGTGCTCGGCGATCCGATCGTCGGCTGGGTGCTGGCGGGTGGCGGATTCGATCGACCCTGGTCGCTTGCCGGACTCGTCGCCGCATCGGCGTGCCTCTACACCGGCGGCATGGCGCTCAACGACTGGTGCGACCTCGACGTCGATCGCGCGAAGCACCCGGGGCGCGTGTTGCCGTCGGGGCGCGTGCCGGCCGGGCTCGCGTTCCGGATCGCTTCCGGCCTGCTCGTGACGGGGGTCGTCCTGGCGTCGCTCGTCGCGCCGGCGGCCGGGGTCTGCGCCGCGGCGACCGTCGCCGCGATCGTCGCCTACGACGCGTGGCTGAAGCGGTTCGCGGTGGTCGGTTGCATCGCGATGGGGATGTGTCGCGGCCTCGACCTCGCGATCGGCGCGGTGGCGGTCGGCGTGTGGCCACCGCCGGGACTCGCACTCGCCGCGATCGGGGTGCACGTCGCATACACCGCCGGCGTCACGGCGCTGAGCCTGCTCGAGGACCGCCCGGGGGTCGATCGAGGCCGCGTGATGCGCGCCGTCGGCGCCGGCGTCCGCGGTATCCTGCTCGTCGACACCGCGTGGCTCTGGCTCGCAGGCGCCTGGCTCGCCGGCGGCGTCACCCTCGGCCTCTACGCGATCGCCGAGATCCGCGCACGGCGGCGCTTCTGAGGTCGATTGCAGTTGGCCGATGCCGTGGTATCGTTCGGGCATGGTGAGCATGCGGTATGCCGGGGTGGCGGTCGCGACGATCGGCGTTGTTTGGTTTGCATGGCCTGGCCTGGCCCGGGTCTCGTTGCACGTCGACTTTGCATCGGCGACCGACTACGTCGCAGTGCGCTGGGACCGAGGACGAGGCTACGATCCGGACTTCGTCGAGGTGCGCCAAGTCCCGGCGGACGGCACCGTCACCGTCACCGTGCCGACGACGACTCGCAGCGTCCGGATCGACCCGCGCGTCGGACCCGGCGACGTCGACATCGCGGCGATTCGCGTTTCCGGCTTGTTCACCTGGGGGCGCTGGGATGCCGCGAACTCGTTCGCGGGATGGCGACCCGCTGGCGACGCGAAACGGCTGATGCACTCGTCCAACTTGCGTGTCGTCTCGGCGGGCGCATGGCCACAGATCTCTCATCGCGGTATCGGGAAGGTCGTGCGCCGCACGGTCCGGATCGAGCGTTGGATCGTGACCAGTGCCGTCGCGCTGTTCGTCGTGTTGCTCGGATTCCTCGGTAGCGGCCGTCGGCGCCAGGGGCGAGTACGTGCGCATGCGTCGCGCGCCACGAGGGTGGGTCGCCGGGAGAACGTCAACGTTGCCGGGCTCGCACTAGGCGTCGGCTCCCTCGTCCTCTTCGGGGCCGTGGCGTGGGGCCTCTACGCATGGCTGCGGCAGCCGCCGGAGACCGGGTACGACGACGCGGGCGGTGCGTATTCGCTGTCCTTCATCGATTGGCGCGGCGCGCGTCTGTCGGGCCAGCGCGGGCCGCTCCGGATGCTGATCGACCCTTGGACCTTCTACCGACCGGCGCCCGGGCAGCGCACGGAGCACTTTCTGATCGATGAGCACGGTTTCCGCGACGGCGTTCCGGCCGGAGATGCCCCGCTGCTGGCAGTGCTCGGTGGGTCGGCCACGTTCGGCTACGGACTGAAGCCAGGCGAGCAGACGATCTGTGGACGTCTGGGGGATGCCCTGGGCATGCGACCGATCAACGCCGGCGTCCCCGGGTTCCTCAGCGGTCAGGAACTCTCGCACATGGTTCACCGCGTCGACCCTGTCCGGCCCGCGCACTACGTCGTGTTCAACGGCTGGAACGACCTGGTGGGGATGCTCGAACGTCCGGCCCGTCCCGTCGCGGTGAACGGGATGTTCTTTGCATTTACCGACCGGCTGCGAAACGACTACCTCGACGAAGCGGGGGCTGATGCCGACGACGCGTTTCGGATCACATGGCCCCCGTCGGGGGTCGGTGATGCCGTGTTCCGATGCGCGTTCGAATACGTGTCGAACTTGGAGCGCATGAAGGCGTGGGCACACGAGCGCGGGGCGACGTTCCTCGTCGCGTTTCAGCCGATCGTGTTTCATCGTGAGCGCCGTTCGCCGTCCGAGGCCCGCATCGAGTTCAACCGGCAGCGCGTGGCGGAGTATTTTCGCTTCCTCGACATCGCGGCCGAGATGTGTCGCACCGCGGGGATTTCCTTCGTCGACGTGGGTGCCGACGCGCGAGTCCGCACTGCCGATGACACCCTGTTCCTCGATCCGGTGCACCTGACCGCGGCCGGGTGTCGAGTCGTCGCGGACGTCCTCGCCGATCGGTTCGCCGAGAATCGCGTCCTCGGTCGATAGGCGACTCGCGCGATCTACCGCGAGCGAAGCGGTGCCCAGCGGCGGAGTTTGTCGAGGGTGATCCGCATGTCCTTCGGGAGCGGGCTCTTCACCTCGATCGTCTCGTCTGTTTCGGGCAGCGGGAAGACGAGCGACTCGGCGTGCAGCGGGAGGCGATCGATCAACGGGCGCTCGACCGCGTGCTCCTTGGCGTGATACCCGCGCTTGAACTCCGACAGCTTCACCCCGTGCGGCGACCCGTAGAGCGGGTCGACGGCCAGCGGGAAACCGATCGCGCGCAGGTGCGCGCGGATCTGGTGCGTGCGGCCGGTCTCCGGTTGGAGTTCGACTTCGCTGAAGCCGCGAAAGCGCTCGAGCACCTTGAAGCGCGTCAGAGCCGGCTTGCCGGAGCGGAAGTCGATCCGCACCTGCTGTGCATTCCGGCGCGGGCGGTTGATCGGCATGTCGATCTCGCCCTCGTCCTCGAGCATCACGCCGCGGACGATCGCGCGGTAGGTCTTCTGCACGGCCTTGTCGTAGAACGCACGGCTCAACTCGCGGGCGGCGCGCCGGCTCGTCGCGAGGACGAGCACGCCCGTCGTGTCCTTGTCGAGTCGATGGACCGGATGCACGCGCTCGTCGTCGTCGAGCAGCGGACGCACCGCGGCCATCACCGAGTCGGAGCGCTTGTCCCCCTTGCCCTCCGGCAGCACCGGCAGGCCGGCGGGCTTGTCGATGACGACGACGTCGCCGTGCCGTGCGAGGAGCGTCGGCGGCTCGCGGCGCGGCGTGAAGGCCGCGACGTGCTCGTCGAGGTCGGGGAACGTGACCTCGTCGCCGGTGCGGACCGTTCGATGGCGTTGCGCGCTCGCGCCGTTGACGCGGACGTGGCCGCCGCCGACGAGTCGCCGCAGGCCGACCATCGATCGCTTCGGGAACTCGGCCGCGAGGAACTCGACGACGTCGAGCTTGTCCTGGTGCGCCTGGACGACGCGGCTCGGCATCAGTCGCTCTCGGCGGCGCCGTCTTCGGCGTCGGGCACCGTGCCGCCGAGGCGCTCGACCGCCGCAGAATCGCCCGCTTCGCGGTAGGCGTCGATCGCGAAGACCACCTTCTCGGCCGCCTCCGCCGCCTTCGCGCACGTCGCCCACGTCTCGGCGCCGACCGGCCGTTTCGCGAGGCGGATGATCTGATGCAGCAAGAACGCGTCACCGGTCTCGGCGGCGTGCGCCTCGACGCGGTCGATCCCGGCGGTGTCCTCGGCCCGCGCGAAGAACTCGAGCGCGTCGACCATCCGGCCGGCCTCGAAGTAGGCGTTCGCGACGTCGGTGAAGTTCGACTTCGCGGCCTCCTTGCCGAACAGGAGATTGCGTCGAGCGATCAGGTCGGGCAGCGTGTGCTTCGTGTTCGCCATCGGGCTACTCGCGGTTCGAGTTCGAGCGTTCGGGAGTCGCTGTCGTGGAGCGGGGCAGAGTCGAAAACGGGTCCGCGCGACGAACGCCGCGCGGACCCGAATCGTAGTCGACGGTCAGAGTCGATCAATAGTCCATGTCGTCGAAACCGGCACCGGCCCCGGGGCCCTTCGCCTCGTCCGCATCCTTCGGCGCGTCGGAGACGAGCGCGTCGGTGGTCAGGAGCAGCGACGCGACGCTCGAGGCGTTCTGCAGCGCGCAGCGCGTGACCTTGACCGGATCGATGATCCCGGTCTCGACCATGTCGACGTATTCGCGAGAGGCGGCGTTGAACCCCTGGTTCCAGTCGCCGTTCTCCTTGATCTTCTGCACGACGACCGCGCCGTCGACGCCGGCGTTCTCGGCGATCTGGCGGCACGGAGCCTCGACGGCGCGGCGCAGGATCTCGATCCCGACCTTCTCCTCGTCGTCGGCCTTGTAGCTGTCGAGCACGAGTGCGGCGCGCAGCAGTGCGACGCCGCCGCCCGCGAGGATTCCCTCCTCGACGGCCGCGCGCGTGGCGCTCAGTGCGTCCTCGACGCGTGCCTTCTTCTCCTTCATCTCCGCCTCGGTCGCCGCGCCGACGTTGATCTGCGCGACACCGCCGGAGAGCTTGGCCAGGCGCTCCTGCAGCTTCTCGACGTCGTAGTCGGACGTCGTGTTTTCGATCTCGGCGCGGATCTGGGCGATGCGGCCCTGGATCGCGTCGGCTTTGCCGGCGCCCTCGATGACCGTCGTGTCGTCCTTCGTGATCACGACCTTCTTCGCCGAGCCGAGCTGCTGCTCGGTCATCGACTCGAGCTTCATGCCGAGGTCCTCGAACAGCGCTTCCCCACCGGTCAGCGCCGCGATGTCCTCCATCATCGCCTTGCGGCGATCGCCGTAGCCGGGCGCCTTGACGGCGGCGACCTTGATCGTGCCGCGCAGGCGGTTCACGACGAGCGTCGCGAGCGCCTCGCCCTCGACGTCCTCGGCGATGATCAGCAGCGGGCGACCCGCCTTCGCGACGCGCTCGAGGACCGGGATCAGGTCCTTGATGTTCGAGATCTTCTTCTCGTGGATCAGGATGAACGGATCCTCGAGGACCGCTTCCATCGCATCCGGGTTCGTGACGAAGTACGGCGACAGGTAGCCGCGGTCGAACTGCATGCCCTCGACCCACTCGACCTCGGTCTTCAGGCTCTTGCCCTCTTCGACCGTGATCACGCCGTCCTTGCCGACCTTCTCCATCGCGTCCGCGATCTGCTGGCCGATCTCGGGGTCGTTGTTCGCGGCGATCGTGCCGACCTGCTCGATCTCGGTCTTGCCCTTGACGGCGACCGCGCGCTTCTTCAGCTCGGCCGTCATCAGCTCGACGCCCTTGTCGATCCCGCGCTTGATCGCGATCGGGCTCGCGCCGGCGGCGACGTTCTTGAGGCCCTCCTCGAAGATCGCCTCGGCCAGCACGGTCGCGGTCGTCGTGCCGTCACCGGCGATGTCGGAGGTCTTCGATGCGACCTCCTTGACGAGCTGCGCGCCCATGTCCTCGTTGGCGTCGGTCAGCGAGATCTCCTTGGCCACCGTGACGCCGTCCTTCGTGACGGTCGGCGAGCCGAACGACTTCTCGATGATGACGTTGCGGCCGCGGGGGCCGAGCGTGACCTTCACCGCGCGAGCGAGCTGGCGGACGCCGCGGCGAACGGCCTGGCGAGCGTCTTGATCGAACGTGATGCGTTTCGCGCCCATGGGTGGCGAAGCCTCCAAGAACAAGGGTCAACGGTGGCAGCGCGGCCGCGGGGCGCGGGGACGCTGCGCGTCTCTGATTGTCGGGTGTCGTCCGGACGACGATGTCGAGGGTCGGCCAGGCGCGAAGTCGAACGTGGGGTCGGGTCAGATGCCGAGCGGATCGTCGCCGCCGCCACCGCCCTCGCCCATGTCGAAGTCGTCGCCGGAACCGAAGTCGATGTCGTCGTCCTCCGGGTCCTTGATCTCCTGGCCCATCTCGACTTTGCCCTGGAGGACCTCTTCGAGCGCGAGATCGATGTAGTCCTCGTACTCGTACTCGACGAGCGGACGATCGCCTCGCACCAACTCGCGGATGCGCTTCTGCAAGAGTGCGGTCAGCTCGTAGCGACCTCCGACCGCATCCATCGCACGCACGAACCGTTGCTCAAAGACCTCCATGGGCTCTCCATCGGACTCTCGGGCCTACCCGGGGCCCCGCCCCGGGAGATCGAACCCGCACCCTGTGGAAGCAAACGCGATACCAATGATCGCGAACTCCCGGCGCGCAGCGTCAAACCTCTGATTTACCGTGTTCTCGAAGGCAAGGCCCGTCCGGCGGGCCCCACGGCGGAGGACAAATTGACACGCCTCGGTGCGGAGGTCCCGTGTCAATTTGGCTCACGAACGAAAAACGGCCCCGAAGTGCCGCCGAGTTGGGCTGTTGCAGTCGTGCGGTCCTTTGATAGCATCGCCCTCCGCACCCCTCGTGGCGACCTTGCCCCCGGGTGCGCCGGCCCGCCGCGAGGTCCGAGCCCCCGGCCCGCGGGCGCGTGCGCACGACGGTCGCGCCCACGCCGAACCGAACCGATTGAGGAGATCGATGCCGTGATCCGTTCCTGCTGGCGCGACGCGTTCCCGTGGCGCGCCGTCCTCGTTTCGGGCCTGCTGGCCGCGGTCGCTCCGGCGCAGGATGCGCCGCCCGAGTCCGCCGCCGCGCCGACGGAGGCCCCCGCGCCATCGCCGGCGACCGCCCTCGTCGGCGCGACCGTCTGGACGATGCACGGCGACCCGATCGAGGGCGCGACGATCGTGGTCCGCGACGGCAAGATCGTCGCGGTCGGTCGCGACGTCGAGGTCCCCGAGGGCGCGACGCGCGTCGACCTGACCGGTCGCGTCGTGTGCCCCGGCTTCATCGATCCGACGACCGTTCTCGGGCTCGCTCGCGGCGAGATCGGAGCGACGCAGAGCGGCGTGGCCGTGCGCGACGGCCTCGACCCGTTCGACCGCGCGCTGGCGCGTGCGGCCGCCGGCGGCGTCACGGCTGCCTACGTCACGCCGCGGATCGACCGCGTGACGACCGCCACGGTCGGCGCGGTGATCAAGGTCCGCCCGGGTGCGCCGGCCGATCGCATCGTCGCCGCGGAAGCCGCGGCCGTTCAGGTCGCGATCGGCGTGTCGTCCGGCACGAGCAGCGACACCGTGACGCGTTGGGCGTCGGTCGAGCGCGCGCGCAAGGCGCTCGAGAGCGCGAAGAAGTACGGCGAAGCGAAAGAGAAGTCCGAGGAGGCGCTCGCGAAGTGGCGCAAGGAGCTCGCCGAATGGCGCGAGGCGAGCGGCGTTCCGGTGCCGGCCGACGAGGCCGCGAGCGAGCCGGCGGACGACAAGGACGCGAAGGCCGACTCGAAGAAGACCGAGTCGAAGAAGAAGGCGGGCAAGAAGAAGCCCGCGAAGAAGCCGGCCAAGAAGACGAGCAAGAGTTCGAAGAAGAAGAAGCCCAAGAAGCGCCCCCGCCGACCGAAGGACTTCCGAGTCGATCCGGTCAAGGAGGCGTTGCTGCGCGTGCTCGACCGCTCGATTCCGCTGCGAATCGAGGCGCATCGCGAAGCCGACATCGTCCGCGCGCTCGACCTCGCCGCGTCGTTCGACGTGCGACTCGTGCTCGACGGGTGCAGCGCGGGCGCCGCGGTCGCGGAGCGGATCGCGAAAGCAAAGGCGATCGTCGTCACCGGCCCGCTGCTGCTCACGTCGCGCGGCCGCCTCGAGACGCGGACGTTCGACCCGAACGACCTCTCGGCGCTGCGCGATGCCGGCGTGTCGGTCGCGGTGACGACGGCCGACCCCCGTCCGCGCAGCGTCCGGATGCTCCGCGTCGCCGCGGCCTACGCGGCCGGCTGCGGACTCGGACGCGACGGCGCGCTCCGTGCGATCACGATCGACGCGGCGCGCGCGATCGGCCTCGACGGCCGGATCGGGTCGATCGAGGCCGGCAAGGACGCCGACCTCGTCGTGCTCGACAAGCACCCGCTCGACCGCGATGCGCGCGTGCTCCGCGTCTACGTCGAGGGCGACCTGATCGGAGGAGACGACCGATGATCCGTTCCGTCTGTTGTGCGGTCGCGCTGCTGGCGAGCGCGGCCTCGGCCCAGCCATCGGCGCCGCCGCGGGACTTCGCACTCGTCGGTGCGCGTCTGCTACCGGTCGGCAGCGCGCCGATCGAGCGCGGCACGCTCGTCGTGCGCGACGGCAAGATCGCCGCGATCGGTGCGAACGTGTCGGTGCCCGACGGCGTCGAGTCGATCGACGTGAGCGGCGCGGTCGTGACGCCCGGCTTGATCGACCTCGCCTGTCACCTCGGTCTCACCGGCGGCCTCGCGGAAACGGTCGATCCGATCGCCCTGGACGTCCACGCCGCCGATGCGTTCGATCCGTTCGCCAAGGAGGTCGCTCGGTCGCGTTCCAGCGGCGTGACGACGTTCGTGCTCGCGCTCGGCGACGGTGCCGTCGTGCCCGGGCACACCGCCGTCGTGAAGATGCCGGTGCCGGACCAGATCCATCCGGTCTTCCTCCACCGTGCCGGCGCCCTGCAGGCCCACTTCGGCACCCCGCCGGCGTCGGCGACCGGTGCGCCGACGAGTCGGCTCGGCGCGTCGGCGGCGATTCGCGGCGTGCTCGACGATGCCGCGACGCGCGAGGCGTTCGGCCGGGTCGTGCGTCGACTGGGCATGCTCGTCTCGATCGACCGTGCGAGCGATGCGACGGCGGCGGTCCGGTTCGGCCGGGCGCACGGATTCGCGCCGTGCGTGTTCGGCGCGCCGGACTTGCGCGACGCCGCGGCGGTGATCGGCAAGGCGCGGGCCGCGGTCGCGTTCGGCCCGTTCGACCTCGCGATGCCGGACCGCGTCTACTCGGCGCCGGCGGCGATCGTCGCGGCCGGCGGCCGTGTCGGTTTCGCGTCGCTCGCGCCACGGACCCGCATGCACGACCTGCGCGCGACCGCGGCGCTCGCGGTTCGCGGCGGACTCGATCCCGCGGTCGCGCTGCGCGGCCTGACGTTGACGCCGGCCGAGATCGTCGGCGCCGCGACGCGCGTCGGTTCGCTCGAGGTCGGCAAGGACGCCGATCTCGTCGTGTGGAGCGGCGACCCGCTCTCGCTGACGTCGTCGGTCCGGCGCGTGATCGTCGATGGCCGAACCGCGTGGTCTGCGAAGGGAGACGAGTGATGATCTCGAATCGGATGCGGTCGCTCGCGGCCGCGGTGCTCGTCGCCGCGCCGGTGTCGGTATCGGTGCCGGCGTCGGCACAGGATGCCCTCGTGATCACCGGCGCACGCATCGAGCGGATCGCCGGTGCGCCGATCGGCAGCGGAACGGTCGTCGTCGCCGGCGGCAAGATCCGCGGCGTCGGACCGAGCGTCGCCGCGCCGAACGGTGCGCGCGTCATCGACGCGAAGGGTTGCGTCGTCACGCCCGGCTTCATCGACGCCGACGCGGGGATCGGCCTTACCCGCGAGAACGAGGAGATCGCCGAGGTGATGCCCGAGGCGCGCGTGTCCGACGGGATCGACACCCGCGACCGCGGCTTCCGTCGGCGTCTTCGCGCCGGGTTCACCGCGGCGTTCGTCGGGCCGGGATCCCGCGCGGTGATCGGCGGGCACGGCGTCGTGCTCAAGACGACCGGTCGCGATCTCGCGCGCGTCCTCGTCCGCGACGGCACGGGCCTGCGCGTCGCGATGGGTGGCGAGCCGTCGTCCGGCAACCGGTCGGCCAAGGGGTCGCCCTCCCCGTCGATCTACCAGCGGCGTCCGACGACCCGGATGGGCATCGTCTTCCTGTTGCGCGAGGCGCTCTACGACTACCGTGCGTGGAAGGCCGGGCGCCCGCCCCGCGGCGCGAACGTCGCGCGCCTCGCGGCACTCGATCCGGCCGGTTCGGGCGCGATCCCGATGCGGGTGCACGCCCGCACGGCGGTCGACCTGACGGCGATGCTCAACGTCGCGGCCGAGCTGGACCTGCCGATGCGCATCGTCTTCGACGAGGCGACGGAGGCGCACGCGGTCGTCGACATGCTCGCGCGCCGCAAGGCGTCGGTCGTGCTCGGGCCGTTTTACTTCTACCCGCGCGATCGGCGTGAGATGGCCGAAGGGGCGAACGTCGCGCTCGACAACGCGGCGTGTTGTCACCGCGCGGGGATCCCGCTCGCGTTCCGCACCGGCGGCGCGATGGAACCCCGCGATCTGCGCGCGAGCATCGGGTTGCTCGTCGGCTACGGCCTGCCCGCGTCGGCGGCGCTCGAGGCGTTGACCCTCGGGGCCGCGCGCATGACCGGGGTCGCCGATCGGCTCGGCTCGATCGAGGTCGGCAAGGACGCGGACCTCGTGATCTGGGAGGGCGACCCCCTCTCGCCGACGACTCGCGTGCGCGCGGTCATCGTCGATGGACAAGTGGAATACCACCGGCCCCCGGCCTCTGCGGCGGCGGCGCAACGGCAGGAGGGCAACGGATGAACGGTCTCCAATCCTCGGAGAGGCGAATGATGAACTGGATTCGATCGGGCCGCGGCTGGCTGCCGCTCACGCTCGTCGCGGCCGCGGTGGTCGTCGCCGCCGCGCAGGCGTCGGCGCAGCGCGCGGTCTACATCAAGGCCGGGCGTGTGATCACGGTCTCCGGCGCCGACCTGACCGATGCGACGATCGTCGTAAAGGACGGGCGCATCACCGCGGTCGGCACCGACGTCGAGGTGCCGTGGGACGCCGAGGTGATCGACGCGTCCAAGCACGTCGTGATGCCCGGCATGATCGAAGCGCACACGTCGCGCGGCATGGGCACGTCGAACGAAACGGTGCCGAGCGTGCCGTTCCTGAACGCGCGGGATGCCCTCAATGCGGTCGACTTCTACTTCGAGGATCGGCTGCGTGACGGTGTGGTCGCGCTGAACGTGATGCCGGGCAACCGGACGCTGATCGGCGGCCAGGGGCTCGTCGTCAAACCGCACGGACTGACGGTCGAGGACATGACCGTCAAGGGCCGCAGCGGGATGAAACTGAGCCTGCTCCCGATCGGTCGCGACTCGCGCATGAGCCACATGAAGAAGCTCCGCCGCGAGTTCATGAAGTTCAGCGACGAGCGCGCGACGGAGGCCGAGAAGCGCAAGGCGGCCGTCGAGACCGCGAAGGCCAAGGGCGAGGATGCGCCCGACGAGGAGCCCGCCGACCCCGAGAAGCAGCCGATGATCGATCTGCTCGCGGGCAAGATGAAGGCGTTCGTCTACTGCGGCGCGGCGGCCGACGTCCGCAAGCTCGTCGAGTTGGACGAGTCGTTCGGCCTCGACGTCGTGCCGGTGCTCGGCGGCGACAGCTACAAGGCGGCCGCGACGATCGCGGCACGCGGATGGCCGGTCGTCATCGCGCCGCCGCTCGTGCGCGTCGAGCGCGACGAGGAAACGCTCGAAGAGACCGAGGTCTGCACGCCGAAGGCGTTCCTCGATGCCGGCGTGAAGTCGGTGTCGCTGCTGACGAGTTCGAGCGCACTCGGCGCACGCCACCTCTGGTTCCAGGCGGCGGTCGCGATTCGTCACGGCGTGCCGCGCGCCGAGGCGCTCAAGGCGATCACGCTCTACCCCGCGACGACGCTCGGGATCGCCGATCGGTTCGGTTCGATCGAAGTCGGCAAGGACGCGAACCTGACGATCCTCACCGGCGACCCGTTCGACTACGGCACGTGGGTCGACCGCGTCGTGTTCGAGGGCAAGGTCATCTACGACCGCGCCGACGACAAGCGGATCGCGCGCCTGTTCGCGAAGCCCGACCCGGCGAAGGAAAAGGCGCCCGAGAAGAAAGCATCGAAGGAAACGCCGGCGGAGAAGTCCGACGGCGCGAAGAAGCCGGCGTCGAAGAAGGCCGCCCCGAAGAAGAGCGGTTCCGAGAAGAGTGACGGCGACAAGTCCACCGGGGGTGACCGTGCGTAGGCTGCCCCTGCTGTTCTCGGCCGCGCTGATCGCCGCGGCATGCACCGCCCCGTCGCTGGTCGCGCAGGCATCGAAAGCCGATGTCGTCGCGTATCGCGTGGGCACGTTGATCCGCGCCGGGGGCGCGAGCGAGACGAACGTGACGATCGTCGTGCGCGACGGCGTGATCCGGGCGGTCGGCGCCGATGTCGCCGTGCCCGCCGGTGCGCGGGAGGTCGACTGGCGCAACCGCGTCGTGATGCCGGGTCTCGTGAACCCGCTCGCCTACGCGAGCACGAGCATGCGCGCGAGCGACGAGTCGATCGACCCGGAGGTTCGCGTGCTGGACGGCCTCGACCTCTACGCGAAGAACCCGTCGCTGCTCCGAGGCGGCGTGACCGCGCTCTACGTGTCGCCGAATCCGTGGCGGCTCGTCTCCGGCGTCGGTGCGGTCGTGCGGACCGGCGGCGACGCGGATGCGCGCGTCGTTCGCGACGTCGCGGCACTCCGCGTGAACCTCGGGCCCGAGGCGTGGGATCCGCCCGCCCGGTTCGACCCGCCGCGCCGCCCGTCGGCGCGCGACCCGCTCAAGCCCGCGACCCGTCAGCGTCCGACGACGCGCTTGGGCGCGATCGCGGCGCTTCGGACGCTGCTGTCCGACGCACAGGACTACGCGCGGGATCGCGCGGCGGGCGCCGCGATCGATCCGCGCCTCGAGGCACTGTTGCCGGTCCTCGAACGGAAACTGCCGGTGCGCGTCCACGCGCGGCTCGCGGTCGACGTGCTGCAAGCGCTCGATCTCAAGCGCACGTTCGGCATCGACATCGTGCTCGAGGGCGCGACCGAGGCGTATCGCCTCGCGCCGGCGATCGCCGCCGCGAAGGTGCCGGTCGTCGTCGACGTGCACGCGTTCGTCGGCCGCGCGGACGGCAGCGACCACACGCGGGACCTCCGCGCCGGCGAACGCGACCTGCGCAACGCGGCACGCCTGCACGCGGCCGGCGTGCGCGTCGCGCTCTGCCTGCCGTTCGGCGAGAATCCCGCGCACCTCTTGCTCGGCGCCGGCTATGCGGCGCGGTTCGGACTGCCGCGCGAAGCGGCCCTCGCCGCGATCACGTCGACCGCCGCCGACATCTGCGGCGTCGCGGACCGCGTCGGTTCGATCGGTCCCGGCCGGCACGCCGATTTCGTCGTGCTCGACCGCGATCCGTTCGACGCGCGCGCCGAGCCGCTGGAGGTCTTCGTCGGCGGTGAGTCGGTCTATCGGCGCCCCGCCGATCGCAAGCCGGCCGAGATCCTCGCGATCCGCGCGGCGCGCGTGATGACGATGGCGGGCCGGACACTCGGCAATGCGACCGTGCTGATCGAGGACGGCCGGATCACCGACGTCGGCGAAGGGCTCGCGATTCCGTCGACCGCTCGCGTCTACGACTTGCCCGGCAGCATCGTGACGCCCGGCTTCATCGATTGCCAATCGTCGATCGGCGTGCACCGCGACCGACTCGCGACGACCGGGTCGAGTCCGACGGGTTTCCCACGGCCGGGGCGCTCCGCCAAGGCGGTGAAGTTCGGCGAGAACCTGGTCGACGCGATCGAGGTCGGTGACGAGGCCTTCGATGCGGTGCTGCGCGCCGGCGTCACGAGCGCGATCCTCGCGCCGGCCGGCGACATCAACGCCCAGATGGCCGCGGTGAAGCTCGGTGCTCGCGAGCGGGACGGGTTCGTGCTGCGTCGGGTGGCCGGCGTTCGCTACAAGATGACGCTGTCGGACGGCGCGTCACGCGCAGCCGCGGCGAAGTCACTCGATTCGCAGCTGAAGAAGGCGAAGGCCTACGTCGCGAAGCGCGAGAAGTACGAACGCGATCTCGCAGCCTACGAGAAGGCGCTCGCCGCCGCACCGGCAAGCGACAAGGCAAGCGACAAATCGGACGCGAAGTCCGAGAAGAAGGACGGGATCGCGTCGCTCGCGGCGCCCCCCGCCGACGAGAAGAAGAGCGACAAGTCGACCGCGAAGAAAGCACCGAAGAAGCCGACCGAGCCGAAGCGTGACGATGCGCTCGAGCCCTGGGCGGCGGTGCTCGCCGGTGAGGCGCGGCTCGTCGTGATCCTCGACCGCGAGGACACGATCGAGGCGGCGCTCGGCGTGCTGACGACCTACGGCGTCAAGCCGGTGCTCCAAGGGGCGCGTGAAGCCCATCGCGTCGTCGACGCGGTCAAGCGCGGCGCCGCCGGGCTGGTCGTCACGCCCCCGTACGAGTTCCGCGACCGCACGCTCGGCCTCGTGAGCAGTGCGCGTGCGATCAGCGATGCGCGACTGCCGGTCGGGTTCTACACCGGTCGGACGAGCGGTGCGCAGTTCCTGCCGTTGCACGCGGCGCTCGCGGTCCGGCGCGGGATGGCGAAGGCCGCTGCGCTACGCGGCCTCACGGTCGACGCCGCGAAGCTCTTTCACATCGACGACCGCGTCGGGACGATCGAGGTAGGCAAGGACGGGGATCTCGTCGTCTTCAGCGGCGACCCCTTCGACGTCGCGAGCCGCATCGAGCTCGTCGTCGCGGACGGGCGCGTCGTCTTCGACGCCCGGGACGGAGGAAAGCGATGAAGCGTGTCCATGCGGCATCGATCGGCATCGTGATCGCGCTCGTCGGCGCGGTCGCGGACGCGCAGATCGAGGTGAACCCGAGCAGCCTGAAGCCCTACTTCGGCACCGGACCGGCAGAGCGCTTCGGCAAACGCTGGGCGATCCGCGTCAAGAAGATCCTGACGATGGAGCCGACCGCGAAGGATCCGTTCGGGCGCGTCATCGACAACGGCGTGATCCTCGTCAAGGACGGCAAGATCGAAGCCCTCGGGCCGGTCGCGTCGATCGCGATTCCCGACGGCTACACGCTCGTCGACAAGCGCGACTCGTGGGCGATGCCGGGCTTCGTCGACCTGCACTGCCACAACCAGGCGGCGACCGCGTCGGGCTGGGGCAGCGACCTGAACGACACCGTGCATCAGGTGAACCCAGGCTTGCGCTCGGTCGACACGATCAATCCGAACAACACGCTCGTGCGCAACGCACTCGCGGCCGGCGTCACCGCGGCGCTGTTCATCCCCGGCAGCGGCTCGAACATGGGCGGCTGGGGCGCGGTCGTGAAGACCTACGGCGACTCGCCGGAGGAGATCGTCGTCCGGTATCCCGGCGCGCTCAAGGTCGCGCAGGCGGGCAACCCCGAGCGCTTCGGCGACATCGGGCGCAGCCGGATGGGCATGAACTACCTGATCCGCGAGACGCTGTTGCGCGGCAAGGCCTACCACGAGGCGTGGACCGCGTTCGAGAACGGCAAGACGAAGCAGCGGCCCGAGTATCGCGCCGACCTCGAGAACTTCCGCGGCCTGTTCGCCGGTCTCTACCCGGTGATCATCCACACGCAGGTCGCCCAGGTGATCCAGTCGACGATGCGGATCTTCCACGACGAGGTGCAGGTCCCCCGCTTCTTCTGCTCGCACGCGTCGTTCGATGCGTTTCAGAACGCGCCGGAGTTCGCCAAGCGCGGCATCCACACCGATGCCGGGCCGCGCGGCTTCTACCTCGACCCGAACACCGGGCGGTATCTCGGCCTCGGCGCGCTGTGGTGGGAAGGCGGCGTGCGCAACTTGACGTTGAACACCGACTGCCCGGTGATCCCGCAGACCGACCACTGGTTGTGCGGCACGATGGCGACGCGGCTCGGGCTCGACGAGCGCGCCGCGGTCGCCGCACTGACGATCAACAACGCCCGCGCGCTCAACCTCGCCGATCGGATCGGCAGCCTCGCGGTGGGCAAGGACGCGGACATCCAGATTCGGACCGGTCCGCCGCTCGACGTCACCGCGTGGGTCGAGCAGGTCTTCGTCTACGGCGTGATCGCCTACGACGCGCGAGAGGGGCGGCGGTTCTGATGCGACGCGTATGGATCATCGGACTGGCGCTCGCGCTGCTGCCGGTCGGGTCGCTCTGCGCCGGCGACGACCGGGTCGTCGCGGTCAAGGCGAAGCGGATCGTCACGGCCAAGGGCGACCCGATCGCCGACGGCGTGATCGTGATCAAGGACGGCCTGATCGACGCGATCGGCCCCGCCGCCGACGTCGAGGTGCCGTCGGGTGCGCGCGTCGTCGAGGTCGAAGACGGCGTCGTCTACCCCGGTGTCGTGAACCCGTATTCGCGCCTCGGCACGTTCTCCCGCGCGCGCTCGTTCCGGGTCGGCAGCGGCTTCAAGAACAAGTCCGACACGGTGCCGACGGAGGAACTGTTCACGCGCCAACCCGTGTTCGACGAAATCCTCGAGGCCGGCGTGACGACCTACGGCCTCGTCCCCGGCAGCGGCGGCGGGTTCACCGGCCTCGTGTCGGTGCTCCGCCCCCACGGTGCGAAGGCATCGGACATGGTCGTGCGCGAGCGCGCGCTGCTGCGCCTCGCGTTTCCCGGCGGCGACTCCGCGAGCAGCGGGCTCAAGAACCTGCTGAGCCGCGCGAAGAGCGAGCGAAAGAAGATCGACGACGCGAAGAAGCGTCGCGCCGAATGGGAGAAGCGCGAGGAGCGAAAGCGCAAGCGCGAGGCCGAGAAGAAGAAGAAGGCCGAGAAGAAGAAGTCCGACGACGAGAAGAAGACCGTCGCCGACGAGAAGAAGGACAAGAAGAAGGCTGGCCCCAAGGTGCCGGAGATGAAGTCGAACATCGAGTGGATCGCCGCCGCGCGCGAGAAGACGATCCGCGTGCTGCTCGAGATCGAGGAGCCCAAGGCGATGGTGCACTTCGATGACATCCTCGGCGACGACCACGAACTCGACGCGATCCTCGTCACCAGCGGTCGTGGTGCGATCGGCATGAAGGACCGGATCGTCGAGCGCGGCTACCCCGTGTTGCTGACGCCGAGCCTGACGACGATGCGCGACTCCCGCGTGCTGCGCAACCCCGCCGCGGAACTCGCGGCGGCCGGCGTCGAGATCGCTTTCCGCCCGGGCGCGGATACGGTCGGCGCGATGCGCGGCATGTTCTTCAACCTGGCGGGGCTGATCCGCACCGGCCTCGATCGCGACGTCGCGATCCGGGCGATCACCGCGGTGCCGGCGAAGTGGCTCGGCGTGGCCGATTCGGTCGGCACGCTCGAAAAGGGCAAGCGCGGCGACCTGATCGTCTTCTCCCGCGACCCCCTCTCGACCCCGCTCGCCGAGATGCGCTACGTCGTGCTCGGCGGCCGCGTCGTGCACGAGGCGCACTGCCACGGCGACGACGATCACGACGACGACCATGACGACGGTCCCGAGCACGGCCATCGAGCCGACGAAAGGAGCGGGAAGTGAACGCGCTGCGCAATCGGGCGATCGCCCTCGCCGCCCTGGTTCTCTTCGCTGCGACGGCCACGGCCGGCGACGACGACAAGGACAAGAAGAAGTCGCCGAAGAAGGTCGAGGCGAAGAAGGGCTCGAAGAAGTCCGCGAAGAAGGGCGACAAGTCGAAGGACGCGAAGGACGACGGCAAGGACGCCGACGCCCCGCCGTTCGTCGCGTTGACGAACGCCAAGGTGATCACCGTCAGTGGCCGGACGCTCCGCCGCGGCACGGTCGTGATCAAGGACGGCGAGATCCACGCGGTCGGCGAGGACGTCGAGGTGCCCGAGGGCGCCACCGTCGTCGACTGCACCGGGAAGACCGTCTGTCCCGGTTTCATCGCACCGCTCGTCTGGGGCGTCGGGCTCGGCACCGGGCGCTTCGGTTTCAACGCCGGGATCGGTGAGTCTCGCGACGAGGCGACCCACGACCACCATCACCACGGTGCCTCGACGGTGGTCGACCCGCACGCGCATGACGCTCACGCGCATGAGGGTTGCGAGACGTGCACGCCGTGCGATTCGTGCGGCGGCCACACGCATGCGATCGATGGGCCGCACTTCGCCGACGGCGACGTCGCCTACCGCGCCGACCCGTCGACCGAGGCGCACCTGCACGGCTCCGCCTGCGTGTGCGCCGACATCGACGTCGTCTTCCGGGCGCAGAACCTCCTGCCCGGCGATGCGGGCCGGCTCTCGCTGCTCGCGCGCCATCCGGCCCAGCGCGTCGCGGCCCAACTCGGCGCGTCGGTCGGCCGGGCGTTCCTCGCGTACCCGCCGACGGCCGGCCGCCTGCTCGGCGTCGATCCGCCCGACGGCGCGATCAAGGGCGAGCTGAACCCGACCGGGCGCGACGTGATGATGATGAACGCCGCGGGTATCACGACCGCGTGGCTCGCCGGGACGCGCGCCGCACCCGAGTTTCAGATGTTCTTCGGCGCCGTGATCCCCCCCACCGCCGGGACCGACGGCACGGTCCTGAAGATGGCGCGCGATCGGCTGGACGACATGTACGTGTCGTCGGGTCGGTTCCTCGTGATGGATCTGCGCCCGATGACCGGGTTGCGTCGCTACAAGCTCCTCGAGGAGGTCGCCGCGATCGAGCGCTACCTCGCGGAGAAGAAGGACTACGACGAGGCGCTCGCGAAGTACAACGACGACAACAAGCAGTACAAGGCCGACAAGAAGGCGAAGAAGAAGGACCTCGGCCCGAAGCCGGTCAAGCCGAAGACGGTCAAGAAGCCCAAGGGCGCGAGCAAGTGGCTACCGCTCGTCGAGCGCAAGCGTGCACTGCGCGTGTTCGCCGACTCGGTCGACCGGATTCGCCTCGCGCTCGAGATCACCCGACGCCTCGGCCTCGAACTCGTCATCGACGGTGCGGCCGAAGGCTGGGCGATCGCCGAGGAGATCGGGCGGGCCAACGCATCGGTCGTGCTGAACCCGCGGCGACGGTTGGATCCGACCGACCGCCCCCGCAACCCGCGCGCGACGATCTACCGTCACGGGTGGAGCATCGAGAACGCCGCGAAGCTCGCGGCCGCCGGCGTGCGCGTGACGGTCATCCCGCCGCTGCCGCTGCTCGGCTCCGTCGGGATTCCGGGCCGCGACCTCCTGACGATCGCGCTCGACGCCGGGTTCGCGGTCCGCGGCGGCCTGCCCCGCAAGGACGGGCTGAAGGCGATCACGCTCAATGCGGCGGAGTTGCTCGGCATCGCGGACCGGACCGGCTCGCTCGACGTCGGCAAGGACGCGGACGTGCTTGTGCTCGACGGCGATCCGTTCGACCACCACACGTTCGTCGAGCGCGCCTACGTCGACGGGCGGCTGACCTACGAGAAGGACGCGGAGACGCTCTTCGACTACGTGCGCCGCGGTCGCGTCGTGAAGCCGATCTGGCAGTGGCGCAAGCCGCCCCCCGGCCAGGAGACGAAGCCGCAGCCGAAGAAGCAGCAGCCCGAGAAGTAGCGCGCCCGCGTCACCGCTGGCGCAGGCGGTGCACGCGGCGCTCCCCCTCGGCATCGGTCGCTTCGATCCGAAACGGCGGAACGCCGTTGTACGGCGGCACCCAGTGGATGCGGAGCACGGTGTCGTCCTCCCACCGTTCGCGGTTGGAGTCGAAGTGGATCGTGCCGCGTCGGTCGGTGATCACGAGCCGGATGCCTCCGGCGGCCGACCGTGCGACGATCGTCACCTGGCTGCCGGCCTCGTAGCGATCGGGCGCGGACAGACGGAGTTCGGTCCGCGGCGTCGTCGCGCACGACGCCAAGGCGACGGCGAGGACGCCGAGGAGGCTCCGGCAGAGTCGTCGGGCGGGCATCACGGGTCCTCTCGATAGCGGTGCGGTCGCGGACCGCGGTATGCTACGGTTTCGGTCGCTGGCCACGCAAGAGCGGAAGGAATGACGATGGGACGAGAGTCCTCCCGGATGCGGATCTTCGCGAGCGTCGTCGCGTTGCTCGCGATGACGATCGCCTCCCCCGCGCAGGACGACGACTCGAAGTCGCGTGGTGCCGGAAGCGGCCACTGGATCGACATGAGCGAGATCGAGATCCCGGTGATCTACTCGAGCCGCCTGATCCGCAAGCGCAAGCTCGACGTCGAGCGCATGAAGCCGTTCACGTTGCTCGACCGCGACGGCGACGAGGTGCTCAAGGCGATCAAGGGCAAGGTCGACTACTTCGAGTGGAAGCACATCAAGCTCGTCTGCCAGCTCCCCACCGTGAACCTCGCGGTCGAGATGGCGCCGAAGACGCCCGAAGAGCGCAAGAACTGGGAGTTCCTCGAGCACGAAATCGCCGACTTGAAGCGGATCTTCCCGAACGCGCGCGTCGGCACCCTCGACGGCCACAAGATGGGCCACCTCGTGATGAACCGGCTGATGCGCTTCTACCTGAAGTTCGAGAAGGAGATGCGCTTCTGGGACGCGGTGAAGGGCTGGAACCTCAAGGACTACGGGATGGGCCCGCACCTCGGACAGAAGGCGCCGTTCGAGATCTACGTGCTCAAGCGCAACAACTACTTCAAGTTCGAGGACAAGTTCGTCGGGCGCAAGAGCGTCGCGGGGCAGAAGCACATCGTCTACGCGAAGGATGCGCTCGTCTACCTCTGTCCGTACGAGGGGCCGTTCCCGCGCTTCAACAACCAGCTCCACCACTGCTTCGCGCAGTTGCTGATCTGGGCGTATCGGCACTGGTCGTTCGACTTGCCCGGTTGGTTGCACACCGGCTTCGGCCACTTCATCGAGCGATCGATCACGCCCCGCTACAACACGTTCGACTTCGACGAGGGCGGCGACGCGAACATCCAGGTGAGCGGCTGGAAGTGGGAGAAGGACGTGCGCAAGATGGTCGCGTCCCGCAAGTACACGCCGATCGCCGAGCTGAAGACCAAGCTCCAGATGTCGGAGTTCACCGGCAAGGAGTTCCAGATCGCGTGGAGCCTGGTGCGCTACCTCGCCGAGATGGACAAGGCGAAGTTCCGCGACTTCGTCGACCTGATCAGCCAGAAGATCGATCAGGACGAGGCGCTGAAGCGGATCTACGGCTGGTCGTTCAACGTGTTCGAGGAGCGCTGGCGCGAGCACGTGCTCGAGACCTACAAGACCCGGTAGCGGCGGAATCGGCCGGCGGGTAGATGTCGGCCCGTCGATACGCTACACCGTCTGCCATGGACGTCCGCTTCTACAACACGCTCACCCGCCGCGTCGAACCGTTCGAGCCGCTCGAACCCGGCAAGGTCCGGATCTACAGCTGCGGGCCCACGGTCTACGACTTCGCGCACATCGGCAACTTCCGGTCGTTCCTGTTCGCCGACCTCGTGCGGCGGCTCCTCGAGACGGTCGGTCACGACGTCCACCACGTGATGAACATCACCGACGTCGGTCACATGGTGGACGATACCGTCGCCGACGGCGGCGGTGAGGACCGGATGGTCGTCGCGTCGCGGCGCATCAAAGAGGACAAGAAGCGCGGAACGGTGGACGCCGGCGACGTCGAGAATCCCGACGACCCGTTCCAGATCGCCGACTTCTACATGCATCGCTTCCTCGAGGACGGGCGACGCCTGGGCCTCGCGGTCGCGTCGGAGTTCCCGGAGAACGTCCTCCGCGCGACCGAGACGATCCCGCAGATGATCGGGACGATCGAGCGGCTCCTCGAGCGCGGCCACGCGTATCGCGCCGGCGACGTGATCTACTACAGCGTCGAGAGCTTCCCCGACTACGGTGCACTGAGCGGCAACACGCTCGACAACCTCCGCGCCGGTGCCGGCGGCCGCGTCAGCGACGCGGAGCAGGCGACGAAGCGTCACCCGGCCGACTTCCTGTTGTGGAAGGTCGACCCGTCGCACGTGATGAAGTGGGACAGCCCGTGGGGCGCCGGCTATCCGGGCTGGCACGTCGAGTGCTCGACGATGGCGATGGAGCGACTCGGGCCGGTCATCGACATCCACACAGGCGGCGAAGACCTGATCTTCCCCCACCACGAGTGCGAGATCGCGCAGTCGTGCGGCGTGACCGGCGAGTCGACGTTCGCGCGCTTCTGGATGCACGCGCGCTTCCTGCTCGTCGAGGGCGAGAAGATGTCGAAGAGCCGCGGCAACTTCTACACGGTGCGCGACGTGCTCGAGGGCCGCGCGACGGACGGGCGTCCGGTGCACCCGGCGGTGCTTCGCTACGAGTTGATCAAGGCGCACTACCGGCAGAACATGAACTTCACGACGAAGGGCCTGCAAGACTCGGCCGGTGCCGTGCGCAAGCTCGGCCGGTTCGTCGAAGCGCTCGAGGCCGAGACCGGCGGCGCGGTCGCCGAGGTGGACGACACGCACCCGATCCTCGCGCGCGCGCTCGGTGCGTTGTGCGACGACCTGAACGTCAGCGAGGCGCTCGGCGTGCTGCTCCCGTTCGCCTCGACCACACCGGACGATCCCCGCGAGGCGCTCGCGGTCTGCCGCCGACTCAATCGCGTGCTGCAGGTGATGCCGCTCGACGCCGCGGAAACCGGTCCGACCGAGGCCGGCGGCGACGCTCTCGATGCGGAGGCGGTTTGCCGTGCGATCGACGAGGCCCGCGCCGCGAAGGACTACGGGACCGCGGATGCGCTGCGCCAGCAGTTGATCGACGCCGGCTGGGAGGTCAGCACCGGCCCGGACGGGACGAAACCGACCCGCCCGCTCGCCTGATCGCGCCCGCGATTGGTCGAACGGGCCGATCCGCAGTAATAGGTTGGGTTCCTGCAGGTCCCGAGGAAGGGTGGCTCGATGCGCGAGCTGATCGATATCCAATCCGAGCGCGACGGGCGCGGCGTGCGGCTCGACGAGGTCGGTGTCTCCGAACTCCGCTACCCGATCCGTGTCGCCGGCGCCGGCGACGAGACGCAGTCGACGGTGGCGACGATCGCGATGGCGGTCCGCCTCCCCCACGACGCGAAGGGCACGCACATGAGCCGCTTCGTCGAGGCGCTCGAAGCGCACCGCGACGCGATCGCGTTCGCGGCGCTCCCGGCACTCCTGGACGACGTGCGCACGCGCCTGGACGCCGATCGATCGACGGTCGACATCGCGTTCCCCTACTTCGTCGAGCGGCGAGCACCCGTGTCCGGGCAGCTCAGTCGGCTCGCGATCGAGTGCCGGTTCCGCGGTGTTGCGACCGCCGACGACGGCGACGTCACGCTCGAGGTCCGCGTGCCGGCGACGAGCCTCTGCCCCTGCTCGAAGGCGATCAGCGACTACGGGGCGCACAACCAGCGCGGCTACGTGACGATCGCCGTGCGCCAGCGCGCCGACGAGGCGCGCCCCCTCGACATCGAGGATCTCGTCGCGATCGCCGACGAAGCGGCGTCGTGCCGGATCTATCCGCTGCTCAAACGCGTCGACGAGCGTGCGGTGACGATGGCCGCGTTCGACAACCCGAAGTTCGTCGAGGACATCGCGCGCGACGTCGCCGGTGCACTGCGCGACGACGAACGGGTCGAGTGGTTCGGCGTCCGGGTCGAGAACCACGAGAGCATCCACGAACACAACGCGTTCGCGGCCACCGAGTGGACCCGCGCGGCGACGCCCTCGTCCCCACGCCACAACGGCTGCGCGTCGACCGCGACGGGCCGATGACCACGCCGGCGCGGATCGGCATCGTCACGGTCTCCGACCGGGCGAGCCGCGGCGACTACGAGGATCGGGGCGGCCCCGCGATCCGCGACTACCTCGCCGACGTGCTGGCGACCCCGTTCGAGCCGGTCGCGGCGCTCGTCCCCGACGAACGGCCGACGATCGAAGCGGCGCTCCGCCGCCTCGCGGACGACGACCGGTGCGCGCTGATCGTGACGACCGGTGGTACCGGCCCCGCACCGCGTGACGTGACCCCGGAAGCGACCGAGGCCGTCGCCGACCGGCTGATGCCCGGCTTCGGCGAGCTGATGCGCCGCGTGTCGCTGGAGGCGGTGCCGACCGCGATCCTCTCGCGCCAGACCGCCGCGATCCGCGGCGGCGCCCTGATCGTCAACCTCCCGGGGCAGCCCCGGGCGATCGCGGAGTGCCTCGACGCGGTTTTTCCGGCCATCCCCTACTGCATCGACCTGATCGGCGGCCCGCGGCTCGAGACGCGTCCGGAGCGCCTGGAGGCGTTTCGGCCCCGCAAGTAACCGCGGAAGTCCCGGTCAGGCGTCAAGTTCCGTCACTGCGGCGGACGATGGCTCCCACGGGCGTCCCCGATCGAGCCGACCCTCCCGGTCGACTCGGCCAGGATCCCGCGGGTTTGATCTCGCAAAATGACGCCCGTACGCGTCAAATCGGAGGCGCAGGGCGAGGTCGCCCGGCCTTCGGCGAGCGTGGCTCGCGTCGGAAATCGAGAGTTTCTGAGGAGAAGCAGATGGCGTCAAACGCCCGTCCCTGGTCCCCGTCCCGGCTCGCCGGCGCCGCGCTGGCGCTGACGGCGGCCCTGAGCGCCCCCGCGATGGCGCAGAACGACAAACCCGAAGCGGGCGACGAGACGTCCCTCGTCGTGCCGTCGATGCCGGCGCCGAAGACGGTCTCGAGCGGCAAGAAGAGCTCGCGCCCCGAGTACCCGAAGTTCTCGTCCGTGATGGACGGCTTCACAGCGTACCCGGGTTTCATGACCGTCTACAAGAAGGGCAAGGACAAGCTCTACGCGGTCGTGAAGTCGTCGCAACTCAACCGCGACTTCATGCTCGGCACGAGCTTCTCCGCAGGCAGCACGTTCGCCGGCTGGCAGTGGAACGACTACCTGCTCTACTGGAAGAAGATGGGCAAGCGCCTCGTGCTGATGCAGCGCAACGTCTTCTTCACCGGCGGCAAGGGCGAGGTCGCGGGCCAGGTCAAGCGCACCTACACCGACCGCGTGATGACGACCGTGCCGATCATGACCCAAGGTGGCGGCGGCTACGTGATCAACCTCGGCTCGCTGCTCACGGGACGCGCGTCGCTCTTCTTCGGAAGCCTGGGATCGGGCAACAGCTCGCTCGCCGAGTTCGGCTCGAAGGAGTTCAAGTACAACAACGAGATCACCGTGACGATGCCGTCGCGGCGCGGCAACTTCTTCTCGATCCACTACAGCTTCGCCGACTACCGCCAGCTGTCGTCGAAGGGCTACAAGCCGCGTATCGCCGACGACCGCGTGGGCTACTTCCTCACCGCGAAGAAGGACTTCGGCAAGACCAAGGAGCCGACGAACTTCGTCCGCTACATCAACCGCTGGAATCTCCAGAAGCGCGACGCGAGCCTCGACCTGTCGCCGCCGAAGGAGCCGATCGTCTTCTACATCGAGCAGAACGTGCCGGTGAAGTATCGCCGCTACGTCCGCGAAGGCATCGAGATGTGGAACAAGGCGTTCGAGAAGATCGGCTTCGTCAACGCGATCGAGGTCCGTCAGCAGGACAAGGGCAACGAGTTCTCGAACATCGACCCCGAGGACATGCGGTACAACTTCTTCCGCTGGATCACCTCGGAGCGTGCGTTCGCTATGGGCCCGTCGCGCGCGAACCCGAAGACCGGCGAGATCTACGACGCCGACATCATCATGGACGACTCGATGGTGCACGCCTACCTGCGCCAGTACGAGAACATCCTGCGCGACTTCAACGAGGCGCGTCTGACGCCCCGCCATCGCGCATACCTGCAGGCGCACCCGCGCCGTCACCCCGACCGGACGATGGCGCGCGTGAGCGCGACGTCGATCGATCACACCGGCACGATGACGCACGACGGCTGTGCGGCGTGCAAGGCGCGCGAGGCGGCCGCGAAGTCGAACAACCCGAACGTCGCTCGTTCGGCGGTCGAGGACGTCGAGCTGCCGCACAAGTATCGCCACTGCTCGATCGGTGTCGGCAAGACCCGTGAGCTCGCGATGGCTTCCCTCTGGTTCATGGCGAACATGGACGAGGACAAGGAAGACAAGGACAAGAAGAAGAAGGCCGCCGAGCAGGCGAAGGCCGCCGCCGCGCAAGCGAAGGCGTCCGCCGAAAAGGCGAAGGCTGCCGCCGAGCAGGCGAAGGCCGCTGCCGAGAAGGCCAAGAAGACCAAGAAGAAGAAGTCGAGCGACTTCCCCGAGGAGTTCATCGGCCAGGTGATCCGCGAGATCGTCTGCCACGAGGTCGGGCACACGCTCGGGCTTCGCCACAACTTCAAGGCGAGCACCTATCGGACGCTCGCCGAGATCAACGGCGAGAAGAAGCCCGGCGACATCTCCGGTTCGGTCATGGACTACAACCCGATCAACCTCGCCGTCACCGGTGAGCAGGGTGTGTGGGCGCCGACCGAGCTGGGCCCCTACGACTTCTGGGCGATCGAATACGGCTACAAGAAGGCCAGCGACAAGGACCTCGCGAAGATCGCCGCGCGCGGCGCCGAGAAGGGGCTGCACTACGGCACCGACGAGGACGTCCGCATGGGCGACCCGACGATCAACCGCTGGGACTCGGGCACCGACCCGATCGCGTATGCGACCGAGCGTGTGAAGTTCGTCGAGAAGATGCGCAAGAAGATCGAGGAGAAGGCGGTCAAGGACGGCGAGGGCTATCAGAAGCTCCGCATGGCCTTCGGCATGCTCCTCGGCGAGCTGCGCAACTCGGGTGACTTCGCCGTGCAATACGTCGGCGGTCACTACGCCAACCGCGACCACAAGGGCGACCCGAACGGCCGCGACCCGGTCGTGCCGGTCGAGGCTGCGAAGCAGCGCGAGGGTCTGAAGTGGGTGTGCGACCACATCTTCTCGGACCGTCACTTCGACATCGATCCGCAGCTGCTGCGTCGCATGGCGGCGTCGCGCTGGATGCACCAGGGCGCGTATCCGGCGGGTGATCTCTCGATCCCCTACCACGAGATCGTGCTCAACGTGCAGTCGTGGGTGATGTTCGACCTGTTCTGGCCGGACACGCTCCGCCGGATCCTCGACGCCGAGAAGATGGTCGACAAGGGCGAGGACGCGTTCACCGTGGCCGAGCTCTTCGACACCCTCGAGGCGTCGGTCTGGAAAGAGCTGGCGGCCACGCCGAGCGATGCGTCGGCGCGCAAGCCGGCGATCTCGAGCACCCGTCGCAACCTGCAGCGCTACTACGTCGAGCAGATGATCGACCTCGCGCTGACCGAGTCGTCGTGGATGCCGAAGACCGTCAACATGCTCGCGCGTCACCACCTGAAGCGCCAGCTCGCGACGATCGGCGGCTACCTCGAGACGCACGGTGCGAACCTCGACGCCTACACGGCGGCGCACCTCGAGGAGGCCAAGGCGCTGATCGACAAGGCGCTCAAGGCGGCCTACGAGATGGGCGGCAACAAGGGCGGCGGCTTCTTCTTCTTCTAAGCCGCTCCGCTTCGTCACGATTCGAGCCGCGACTCCCCACCGGGGGTCGCGGCTCGCTTCTTGAGGTTCACACGCATGACTGAAGCGCCCGTCGCGACGACCCGCTGGCTGCTCGGCCTGGTCGCCGCGTCGACCGTGGTGCGGGCGTCGCTCGCGCTGTCGCACGGGTGCCCGTTCGTGTTCGACGACGAGGTGATCTACGCCGACATGGCGCGCGGCCTCGCCGACACCGGCACGTTCACCGTGCGCGACGTCCCCTCCGCACAGACGTCGGTGGTCTACTCGGCGCTGATCGCACCGATCTACGCGTGGATCGACGCGCTCCCGGTCGCATGGTCGGTCGTGAAGGTCTTCAACGCCCTGCTCCTGTCGCTCGCGGCGATCCCGATCTACCACCTCGCGCGCCGGTTGCTCGAGCCCGTCGCGTCGCTGTTCGTCGCGGCGCTCAGCCTCGCGGTCCCGTCGATGGTCTTCGCCGCGACAGTCATGACCGAGAACGCGTTCTACCCGATCGCCGCGTGCTTCACGCTCGCCCTCGTCCGCGCGGTCGAGCGACCGGGGGTGGCGCGGCAGCTCATCGTCGTCGCGCTCCTCGCGCTCGCGGTGTTCACCCGCGCGCAGGCGATCGTGTTCGGCGCGGCGACCGTGACCGCGTACGTGGGATGGGCGTGGCGCGAGCGGCACGGGACCGACGGCCGCGGCTTCTGGCGAGGGCTCGCCCCCTTCTGGCCGACGTGGTCGCTGCTCGCGATCGGCATCGGCGGCCTCGTCGCGATCGCGGTCGACCGCGGCGGCGATGCGCTGCTCGGCGCCTACGCGTCGCAGAAGCTCTTCGTGCCGCAGGCCCGTCGCCTCGTCGACATCGTCGTGAATCACATCGCCGTGCTCGACCTGTCGACCGGCATCGTGCCGCTCGCGGCGTTCGTCGTGCTCGCCGCGCTCGGGCTGTTCGCCCGGGACGCGACGCGCTCGGAGCGTGTCGTCGCGGTCGTCGGCGTGTCGGTCGTCGGTTGGGTGACGCTGTTTGCGGCCGCGTGGATCGCGGTCGCGGGCGGCCACTTCCGGATCCTCGAGCGGGCGATCTTCCCCGTGTCGCCGCTGTTGTTCGTCGCACTGGGCTGGTGGACGCACCGCGCCGATCGCCCGCGGGCCTTCGTCGTCGTCGCGGCGATCGCCGCGGTCGCCGCCGCGGCGCTGCCCGCCGCGATCACCGGTGGCTCGATCGGGCACTCGGGAGACAGCCCGGTGCTCTATGTCGTGCAGACGCTGCAGGAGGATGCCGGCGACGCGTGGCCCCGTTGGGCCGCCGTGATCCTCGTCGGGTTCGCGGTCGTCGCACTCGCCCTCCTCACGGTGCGTCGGATCTCGCGATACGCGCCGGCCGTCGTGCTCCTCGCGTTCATCCCGGTCCTCGTCGCGGTCGAGCGCCGCGTGTCCGGGATCGCGGGCGGCGTCGCCTACTACACCGTGGGCGCCGCACGCGACTGGGTCGACCGCGCCGTGCCGGGGGATGCCACGGTCGCCGTCCTGTGGAACGCGACGTTGCGCCGTGAGACGGTCTGGGTGAACGAGTTCTTCAATCGGCGCGTCGGCCCGGTCTACGCGACCGGCGGCTCCTTCAGTGGTTGGCCGGTCCACACGCGCGTCGAGCCGGACGCCGACGGCCGATTCGTCGCCGTCGAGGCCGGCCGGGAGCCGATCGCCGCCGGCTACGTGATCGCCCACGAGACGCCGGCGCTCGACGGCGAGGTGATCGCCCGGATGCCGAACAGCGGTTTCGTATTGATCCGGACGAACGGCTTTCTGCAACTCGCCCGTTGATCGTGTCGACGATCATGGAAGAGGAGACCGGATCGACCGACGATGAGACCCGCCGCTGACCCCCCGCCCGTCGCTGCGCCGAAGCAACCGCTGTCGGTGACCGTGTGCCACCGTCCGCTTCCGGTCGAGCGCGGCAGTCGCCACGGCGTGACGCGGTGGCTCGACGCGGCCGGGCACCGCGTGACGGAGACCGGTGATGCGCGACTCACGCTCGATCCCGACGCCGTCCTCTGGATCCAGGACAACCCGATGTGGTTTCCGAAGGTCTGCCGCTCGCTCGCCGCGACACCGCGCGACCGCCGGCCGTTCGTCGTGCTGTGGTTCTCGGAACCGCTTCCGCCGCCCCGTGCCGCCGGGCTCCCCCGACCCCGGCTACACCTGCGGGAAGTGGCGAAGATCGTGCTCCGTGACGCGCGTGCGACCGACGTCTACAGCAACGCGCGGCGCCTGCGTGCGCTCGTCCGCGACGGGCTCGTCGACCTGCTGGTCGCGTCGACTCCGGGCCGCTGCGAGTATCTCGCCGATCACGGGATCACCGCCACGTTCGTGCCCCTCGGCTACGAGGTGCCCGACCACGCGGTCGACCTCGAACGCACGCGAGACATCGACGTGTTGTTCCTCGGGGAACTCGTTCCGCGGCGCAAGCGGCTGCTCGATCGGCTCGAAGCCGACGGCATCCGCGTCGAACGCTGCGGCAGCTGGTTCGATCCGGCGTTCTGGGGCGAGAACCGGACGCGGCTGCTCGAGCGGACCCGAATCTTCCTGAACCTCGCGCGCCACCCCGGCGAGCTGCCCGGCAAGCGGTTGATCCTCGGGATGTCGCACGGTGCACTCGTCGTCTCGGAACCGATCCATGCGCCGGGGCCCTACGAGCCCGGCCGACACCTCGTGACATGCCCCCTTGCGGAGATGCCCGACGTCATCCGAAACTACCTCGAGCAGCCGGACGAGTGCGATCGCATCGCGCGCGCCGGGTATCGACTCGTCACCGAAACCGTGACGATGGAGCGCTCCGTCGCACGCATCGTCGAGCGCGTCGAGCACATGCGCGCGGACGGGCGAACCGGATGAGCCAACTCCTGATCAACCTGGCGCTGACCGGCATGGTGCCGACGAAGGCGGACAACGCCGCGGTGCCGATCACGCCGGCTGAGATCGCCGACGACTGCCGCCGTTGTCACGATGCAGGCGCCGTGCTCTTTCACCTGCACGCCCGCGACGACGACGGCACGCCCACGTGGCGGCCCGACGTCTACCGCGACATCATCGCTCGGGTGCGGACCGCGTGTCCCGACGCGATCCTGTGCGTGTCGACGAGCGGCCGTGTGTTCAAGACGTTCGAGCAGCGTGCGGCGGTGCTCGAACTGGACGGCGACGAGAAACCCGACATGGCGTCGCTGACGCTCGGCTCGCTGAACTTTCCGAAGCAGGCGTCGATCAACGACCCGGCGATGATCCGGGCACTCGCCGAGCGCATGACCGAGCGCGGGATCGTCCCGGAACTCGAGGTGTTCGACCTCGGCATGGCGGACTACGCGAAGTTCCTGATCGGGCGCGGCGTCCTTCGACCGCCCCACTACGCGAACCTGCTGCTCGGTTCGCTCGGCACGCTCGCCGCGACGCCGTTCAACCTCGTCGCCGCGTCGATGGCGCTGCCCGCCGGGACGACGTGGGCGGCCGCCGGGATCGGCCGGTTCCAGTTCGCGATGAACTCGCTCGCCGTGGCGATGGGCGGCCATGTGCGCGTCGGACTCGAAGACGCGCTGTGGATGGACGCCGAGAAGACCACCCCCGCGACGAACGTCGCGCTCGTCGAGCGTATAGCGACGCTCGCGCGCGCTGCGGGTCGCGAACCGTGCACGCCGGCCGAGGCGCGCGCGTTGATCGGACTGCCGCCGCGATGAGCGTGCCGGACTACGCGATCCTCGGGGCGAGCCACGCGACGATCTCGATGCTGCTCGAGACGCTGCGCCGCGTGCACCCGGACGGCGTTCGTGCGCGGATCGTCCGCAACACCGCAACCGACGATCCGCTGCCGTACGAGACGCCCGGCGTGGAGACCGACGTCGTCGATTGCGGCGCGATCGATCTCCGCGTGGCGGTCGCGCGCGGCGTGCGCTGCATCTGCGGCGTCTACAAGCCGACCGTGAAGCGGGCGGTGTTCGAGTTCTTCGAGAGGGAGCACGCCATGGGGATCGGGAGCTATGCGAGCGTCGTGCACCCGGGGGTCGACGTCGCTGCGACCGCGACCGTCGGCGCGGGCGCCTACCTCGGACCGCGCGTCGTCGTCGCGCCGTACGCGCACCTCGGTGACCTCGTGTCGGTCAACCGCGGCGCGACCTTCGGCCACCACACGGTCGTCGGCGACCGGTGCACGATCAACCCGGCCGTGACCGTCGCCGGGCGCTGCCGCCTCGGCGACGGCGTCACGATCGGCATGAGCGCGAGCATCGTCGACGGCGTCACGATCGGTGAAGGCTCCGTGATCGGCGCCGGTGCGCTCGTGACGAAAGACGTTCCGCCGGGTGTCGTCGCCTACGGCGTTCCGGCCCGTGTCGTGGAGGGGCAACGATGATCTCGGTGTTCGGATCCCACGTCGGCCCCGACGAGTTGCGCGAGGTCGAGCAGTGCATCGACGCGCAGTGGCTCGGCCAGGGAGCGCGATGCGCGGCGTTCGAGGAGGGCATCCGCGCCCGGCTCGGCCTCGACAACTTCCTGTTCGTCGATTCCGGCTCGAATGCGCTGTTCATGGCGGTCGAACTGCTCGAGCTGCCGCCGGGTTCGGAGGTGATCGTCCCGACGTTCACGTGGGTCGCGTGCGCCCAGGCGGTGCTCCTCGCCGGCCACCGTCCGGTGTTCTGCGACGTCGACCCGGACACACAGAACGCGACCGTCGACACGATCCGCGACCGCATGACGTCGAAGACGGGAGCGATCATGGTCGTACACTACGCCGGCAAGCCGGTCGACCTCGAGCCGATCCTCGCGCTGGGCCTTCCGGTGATCGAGGATGCCGCCCACGCGATCGACTCGCGCCAGGGCGGCGTGGCCTGCGGTGCGCGCGGCGACGTCGGCATCTACAGCTTCGATGCGGTCAAGAACCTGACGACCGGCCTCGGCGGCGGCCTCACCGTGCGGGATGCGGCGCGCGCCGAGCGCGCGAAGAAGCTCCGCTACTGCGGCATCGGCAAGTCCGGGTTCCAGGCCGTGTCGACCGATCCGAACCGCCGCTGGTGGGAGTACGACATCTCCGATGTCTTCATCCGGATGGTGCCGGCCGACGTGAACGCGGCGATCGGGCTCGCGCAACTGAAGCGGCTCGACGATCTGCAGGCGCGACGCCGCGCGATCTGGGAGCGCTACCAGGCCGCGTTCTCGAGCGTCGATGCGATCCGCACGCCCGTCGACGCCGCGGCCGACGAGCGCCACTCCTACTTCACCTACTTCATCCGGATTCCGGAGCGCGACCGCGTCGCGCGTGCGCTGCTCGACCAGGAGATCTACACGACGCTGCGCTTCCACCCGCTGCACCTGAATGCGAAGTACGGTGCGAGCGCGCCGCTGCCGAACGCCGAGGCGCTCAACGAGTGCGGGCTGAACATCCCGCTGCACCCCCGCCTCAGCGACGACGACGTCGAGCAGGTGATCGACGCGATCGTCGCGCTCGTGCGGTGACGGCGCGCGAGCGACTCGCCGACACGCTGCGCCCGATTCGGCGCTGGGCGCGCGGCGTCGCCGCGGCACGATTGCCCGCGCCCCGTTTCCGCGTCTTCGGCGTCGGGATGGCGAAGTCCGGGACGCACTCGGTCGCGGCGTTGTTCGCGACGCACTACCGCGCAGCGCACGAGCCCGAGGCGGACGAGTGGATCGACGCGATCCTCGGCCGAAACGCCGGTCGACTCGACGACGACGCGATCGATGCCGCGCTCCGGCGCATGGATGGGCGGTTGCGCCTCGAGGTGAACGCGTCGCTGCTGAACGGATTCGTCGTCGACCGGCTCGTGCGTGTGTTTCCCGATGCGCGCTTCGTCCTGACCGTGCGCGAGCCGCGCGTGTGGCTCGATTCGATGATCAATCAACAGCTCTCACGGCCGTGTCCGACGCGCTGGCGCCGCCTTCGCGACCTGCGCTTCGGGACGCCTGCGGAACATCCGCCGGCGGAACTGCCGCTCGCCGAGCGCGGCCTCTACACGCTCGACGGCTACTTCGCGCATTGGGCGGCGCACAACCGGCGCGTGCTCGACGCGGTGCCGCCGGCGCGGCGGATCGTGATCGGCACGCACGCGATCGCCGAGGCGGTCCCGCGTCTCGCGTCGTTCCTCGACGTCGACCCCGCGACGCTCGACGCCGGCGCGGCGCACGCATTCCCCGCCGCCGCGCACCACGGCGTGCTCGACGACCTCGACCCCGCGATCCTCGCCCGGGCGATCGAACGCCACTGCGCCCCGGTGATCGAGTCGTCCGCCGAACTCCGCGCCGCGCTCGCCGGCTGATCGGTCAGTGCGCCGACCGGAGGCGCTTCGACTCGGCGCGGCACCAGGCGACGAGCGCCGACAGTTGAATGCGCTTGTCGGTGTAGATGTCGTCCGGGACGCGCGGCACGACGTGCTCGACGAAGTCGCGCGCGAGCCGGCGCCGGCTGATCGCAGGGCCCGACTCGAGCCAGCGCGCGCAGTAGTCGTGCGCGTCGGGCAGCCCGGCCTTGACGAACTGCCGGAGCACCGAAGTCCGTGCGTCGCTGAACCAGCGGTAGAGCCAGCCGCCCTCGAGGACGATCCGCGCGACGCGGTTTGCCGCGTCGGTTCGCTTCGCCAAGAGCACCGCGACCGCGCGCGACAGGTCCCCCGCGCCGACGTGGTTGCTGTTCTCCACCGCCAGTCGGCGGAGGCCTCGCTCGACCGCAGCGAGCGACGCGGCGCTTCCGCTTCGTTCGAGGCGTCCGACCGCGGTGAGGAAGGCGAAGTCCGCCTCGACGTCGGCGCCGAGGCGACGGGCGCGTGCGACGGCTCGCTCGGGCGCGAGCGTGACGAGGGCCCGCAGGAGGGACTCCTGATCCGCGCGGTGCATTACGCAACGATCGTAGTAGTGGGCCACGGCTGCGCCGGCGCCCGGAGCCGGCCGGTCGACGAGGTCCTCGATCGCACACATCAGCGTACCGTCGTAGGCGCGTCGCGTGTGGGCCGCGTGCTCGAGGAGTACGACGATGCGATTGCGCCCCGGCGTCGCGAGGCATCGGCGCACCCACGCTTCGACCCATGCGATGTTCGCCGCGCGCGTCGCCGGCGCGATGAGTTCCGTCCAGTCGCAGTCGAGGACGTAGACGCCGGCCGCCTCGTTGATCAGCTCCGTGACCGCGTATCGCGTCGGGATGAGATCGACTGCGCTCGACCCGGTCCAGATCCGCATCCAGCGCATCAGGCGGTCGTCGGCGAGGAGCGGGGTCAGCGTCGGGATGTCGGCCACGCCGAGTCGCATTCCGCCGGTGCGCTCGCGGCTCTCCTCGTCCTTGCGCCCGACGAGTTCCTCGTAGGGGTTGATCCGGCGCGGGCCCCGCCAGCGGATCGGTGCATGGCGGTCCCCCGGGCGCGACACGCCGACGCCGTCGACGTCTGCGAACTGCGGTGCGTCCGGGAACGCCCCGCCGCCGGCGCCGATCCGGTAGGCCCACTCGCTGTGCGTGAGGAGCCGGAAGCGCGTGACGAGGTAGCGGATCCGGTCCGCGCGCGGCATCGTCGGGGCGAGCGCCTTCCATTCCTCTGGCGTGGGCAGCACATGCCTCTCGAAGTCGCCCGCGTCGCGCGCGCGGTCGAGTTCGCGGAGCACGCGGCGGGCGATCGGTCCGTAGATCGGCCCGGGGAAACAGCGCAGAATCTCGTTCGCTCGCCGTCGCGCGCGGTCGGCGTCGCGCGTGATGAACGCGTGGAGCATCCGCGTGACCCAGCGTGGGCCGAGCTCGTCGCGGACGAAGCACGCGGGGTCGGCGCCACTGTGCCGGTCCTCGCGCAGCGGTGACAGGAATACACGCGCGGCGTCGCGGTCGCGGCCCTGCCGCCGCAGCCACGTCGCGAACATCAGCTCGTAGAGCGGCGACTCGCGGAAGCGCACCGTGGGTGTTTCGCCTCGGGGTGCGTCGCGGTTCGCTTCGATCCACGCGATCTCGTCGGCGATCGATTGCAGTCGCAGCGTCGCGCGATAGACGGTGCCGTTTCGCTCGACGACGACTCGCTCCCCGGTCGGCGCCACGACCGTCCAGTGCGCGTCGGTCGTCGCGACGAGCCAGCCGCGGATCACGCGTTCGTATTCGTCCCAATCCTCGTCGTCGTCGTCGGGCTGTCGAAAGTCGAGCGTCACGACGGCGTACGGCGCATCGGCCGGCGGCAACGACGGGATGTAGCGGTCGATCCGGCCGAACATCGCGATGACCGTCTTGGAGCGCATGCACCGCTCGGGATCGAACGGCGGCGGTGCGGGCAGCGAGAGCTGTGTCGCGCACGCCCGGGCGAGCTTGCGGATCGCGTCGACAGGGTGTTGCGCGAGGTCGTGGAGCGCATCGGCGCCGATCCGGACGCGGTGGCGTCGCGCGTGCAGGAGCGCCATGTAGCGGGCCAGGGTATCCGGCGCTTCGGTGGCCGCCTCGATCGCGAGTTCGTCCCACGCGGGGCCGCGCCCCTCATCGAACACGCTTCGCAGCGCCTCGGCGAAGCACGGGCGCGTCTCGTGACGAATCGCCGATCGAAGGATCGGGATCACCGTCTCGCCGCACTCCATCGAGACGACCGTCGAGAGGAGCTGCTCGCGGAACGCACTGGCCGGCGTCTGGATCATCTGCTTCGGGTAGAGCGTCCACGGCAATTCCGGGTCCCACCCGGCTGGCTCGGTCTCGTCGTCGAGGCGCGCCTGACGGAGCATCGCGATCGCGAGGCGCACCGCGTCGGCTCGCGTCTCGGAGTCCTGCGAGCGAAGTCCGGCGAGCCACTCGCGGACCGGTGCGCTGTTGCTGTCGCGCGGGTCCTCGTAGGTGGCCCGCATTCGCGCGATCCACTCCGGCGACAGCCCGTCACTGTCCTGTGCCGGAAGTGCGAGCGGGAGCGTCGAAAGCGCGAGCACGAGGAGGAACGACGGTCGGAGAAGGGTCATGCCCCCCATCCTACGCCGCAGCGACGCTCAGCGCGTGGTCTTGCCCGTCGCGAGTCCCCCGACCAACCCCTCGAGAAACCCCGGGGCCTCGGTCGTGAAGGTGCACGGCTTGCCCGAGTAGGGGTGGCGGAAGGCGATCGAGAGCGCGTGGAGTGCGATGCGCTTGGAACGCGTCGTCTTCTTGCCGTACTTCCGGTCGCCGAGGATCGGGTGGCCGGCGTCGGCGAGGTGGACGCGGAGCTGGTGCTTGCGGCCGGTGACGAGTTCGAGTTCGAGCAACGACGCGCGCTCGGTCGCCTTGATCAGACGGTAGCGGGTGCGCGCGCGCCGACCACGGTCGGCGTCGGTCGCGTAGACGCGGTGCGCGGCGTTCTCGGCGAGGTGGTTGTCGATCGTGCCGCGCGCGTCTTCCCAGCGCCCCTCGACGACCGCGAGGTAGCGCTTCTTCGTCTTGTCCCACTGCCGCTGCAGCGTCATCTTCGCCTCGGGCGTCTTCGCGAACACGAGGATGCCCGACGTCTCGCGGTCCAGCCGGTGCACGACGAAGATCCGGTTGCGCGACTTCGCCTGGCCCTTGCGCACGTAGTCGGTGAGCGCGTAGTAGGCGGTGCGGGTCTTCTCGGAGTCGGTCCCGACGGTGAGCAGGCCGGTCGGCTTGTCGACGACGAGGATGTCGCGATCCTCGTGGATGATCTCGAGCCCCCGCTTCGGGTCCTTCTTCGACGCGCGCTTCTTCTTCGGCTTCGCGTCTGCACGCTTGCGTTCGCTGCGCTTCTTCGATGCCGTCGGTCGCTTGCCCGATTCGGTCAGTTCGCCGGCGGCGATCTTCTTCGCGCGCTGTTTCGCGAGGCGTTTCTTGCGCGGCTTGGTCGCCCGCTCATCGGTCATCGAAGGCACTCCAGGATCGCTGGCGCCATCTCGTAGCGGCCGAGCGGTGGCATGATGTAGGCGCCGTGGATGCGGTCGCGCGCGGCGAGCAACGCCTCCTGCGCGATCTTGACGCCCTCGGCGCGCCCGGCGGGCCCCCCGCCGACGGCGTCCATCCGACGGCGGTATTCCTCGGGGATCCGCATCCCCGGGATGTTCTCGTGGATGAACTTCGCGTTGCGGTCGCTCGCGAGCGGCAACAGCCCGAGCAGCACCTTCAGGTCGAGGTGGCGGATGTCGTTCAGGAAGCGCTCGATCGTCTTCGGGTCGTAGACCGGCTGCGTCATCACGAAGTCGGCGCCGGCAGCGGCCTTGCGCTCGAGCCGTTGCAACTCGCGGTCGTAGTCGAGCGCCGCGGGCTCCGCACCGGTCGCGACCCAAAAGCGCGTCGGTTCGTCCATCGACTTGCCGGCCGGGTCGATCCCGCGGTTCAAGTTCGCGACGATCCCGAGCAGCCCGATCGAGTCGACGTCGTAGACGGCCGTCGCGTCGGGGTAGTCGCCCATCTTCGGCGGGTCGCCGGTGATGATGACCAAGTTGCGGACGCCGAGTGCGTGCGCGCCGAGCAGGTCCGACTGCAGGCCGAGCAGGTTCCGATCGCGGCAGCAGACGTGGAGGATCACCTCCATGCCGACCTCCCGCTGCACCATCACCGCACTCGCGAGGTTGCTCATCCGCACCGATGCGCGCGGCCCGTCGGCGATGTTGATCACGTCGACGCCGGCGTCCTTCAGCATCCGCGCGGTGTCGATCGACTTCTGGTTGTCGAGGCCGAGCGGCGGGTTGACCTCGACGCTCACGACGAACTTGCCGGCGTCCATCCGGCGCGCGAGTTCGCTGCGCTCGTCGACCGGTACGCGCGGCACGCCGACGGCACTCGTCACCTCGACGTTGGGCTTGCGCTCCTCGGCCGTCTGGCGGCTCGTGTCGAGCCCGCCCCCCATCATCCGCACCGCACCGCGGAGCGCGTGGATGTGCGCGGGGTTCGTCCCGCAGCAACCGCCGACGATGCGGATCCCCGCCTTGAGCATCCGTCGGCCGTAGACGCCGAAGTACTCCGGGTTGGCGACGTAGATCGTGCGCCCTTCGAGTTGCTCGGGGGTGCCGGCGTTCGGGCGGGCGAGGACCGGCACGTCGCGGCCGAGCATGCGCTTGGCGACGTTGAACACGATGTCCGGCCCCTTGCCGCAGTTCGCCCCGAGCACGTCGGCGCCCCACGCCTTCAGCGCGTCGGCGACCGCTTCCGGCTCGCTTCCGTCGATCAGCTTCTCGTCGGGTTCGAAGCGCATCGTCGCGATCAACGGCAGATCCGGCGCCGAACGGCGGGCGACTTCGATGGCCCGCTGGATCTCGGTGAGGTGGGTGAACGTCTCGAGCAAGATCAGGTCGGCGCCGCCGGCGGCGAGCCCTTCGATCTGCTCGGTCATCGATGCGGCGAACGCGTCGCCCTCGGGACCGAGCAGTCGCGCAGGATCCAGGCCGGACGGCCCGATCGAGCCCGCCACCCAGTGGGTCGCGCCCGCGGCCTCGCGCGCGAGTTCGGCGGCGGCGCGGTTGATCTCCCCGCACTTCTCCTCGAGGCCGAACCGCGCGAGCCGGAAGCGGTTGGCGCCGTAGCTGTTCGTCGTGACGACGTTGGCGCCCGCGTTGACGTAGTCGCTGTGGACGCGCAGCACGAGGTGCGGTTGCGACAGGTTCAGCTCCTCGAAGTTCCGCGTCAGGAAGATGCCCCGACGGTAGAACTCGGTGCCGACCGCGCCGTCGAGGAGCAGCGGCCCGTGCCCGAGGATCTCGAGGAAGCGCGCCTTGCGCGCGGCGGTCTCGCTCGTCCGCGTCACGACGGATCCTCGACGTCGAACTTCGCGCATTGCCCGAGGAACGTCCGCGGGTTGTCGATCGAGATCCGCTTGACGGTCTCGCGCGGGTGGCCGCGCCGGAGCATCTCGACGTGGCACTTCGGCACCGCGAGCGGATCGGACGGTCCCCAGTCGCCGGCGGAGTTGATCCAGATCCGCTCGCGGCCGTAGGTCTCGATGATGTCGGTCGCCCGCTCGGGCGTGCACTTGCTGTCCGGATAGAGCGTCATGCCCGCCCAGTAGCCGGCGTCGAGCACCGCGCCGACGGTGTGCTCCTCGACGTGGTCGATCAGCACACGGCCCGGATCGACGTCGTGGTTCGCGAGCGCGTCCATGATCAGTCGCGTGCCCTTGAGCTTGTCCTCGAGGTGCGGCGTGTGCACGAGGATCAGCTGGTCGCGGGCCTTCGCGAGTGCGATCTGCGCCTCCAGGATCTCGAGCTCGTTCTTCGAGTTCTTGTTGAGCCCGATCTCGCCGACGCCGAGGACGTTCGGCTTGTCGAGGAAGTCGGGGATCAACGCGATCACTTCGCGCGCGAAGCCCGGGTCTTCCGCTTCCTTCGGGTTGATGCAGATCCACGCGAAGTGACGGATGCCGTACTGCGCCGCGCGCGCCGGCTCGGTCTCCGTCAGGACGCGGAAGTAGTCGTGAAAGCCCTGCGCCGACGAACGGTCGAAGCCGGCCCAGAACGCCGGCTCGGTGATCGCGATGCACCCCGCCTGCGCCATGCGCGCGTAGTCGTCGGTCGTGCGCGACACCATGTGGATGTGTGGGTCGATGTAGTGCACGGGCTACGCGTCCGGATCGTAGTCGGGCCAGACGCCGATCGCGCCTTTGCCCGGCGCGCGGTCGATCGGGTCGGTCGACGGGTCGGAGAACAGTTCGAGGATGCGTCGGGCGCGGTCGCCCTCGCCGTCGACGAGGAGCGCGATCGCCGCGCGGAGCGACACGAGCCGCGGGTCGTCGGTCCGCGCTGCGGCGCCGTCGTCCGGCGGGGCACGGTCGACGCGGTCGAGGAACGCCGCGACGTCGAGCAGCTTCGCGCGGTGCGCCATGAAGTAGGTGTCGACGACCCACGATCGGGGGCGCGGCACGGTGAAGGGCGTCTCGGCCATCGCAGTCTCCTCGCCTCTGCTCAGTCCGCGCAGTTCGGGCACGTGCCGAAGAGCGACACTTCGTGCTTCTCGACGCGGAAACCACCGGACAGCGTCGCACCGGCCGGCACGCACGCGGGGCAATCGTCGAGGTCGAACACGCCGTCGCAGATCCGGCACGTGAAGTGGGCGTGGTGGGCGAGGCCGGCCGTCTCGTAGCGGGTCTTGCCGTCCGGCAACGTCACGGCGCGGATCTGGCCGGCCTCGTGCATGCGCTTGACCGCGCGGTAGACGGTCGCCATCCCGAGGGGCGGGAGGATCTCCCGGGCACGGTCGAACGCTTCCTGGGTCGTCAGGGGTCCCTCGGCGTCCCGAAACACCCGTGCGACCGCCTCGCGTTGTGCCGTGCGTCGCGATTCGTCGGTCATGCAGCGTTCCTCAGCCCGCCCGTCGCGCGTCGCCCGGGGCCGCGTGCCGGCGGCCGACGCCCGGTTCATGATAGGGCAACGCTCGGAGCGCGCAAAGGCATCACCGATGCCCGGGGATCAGCGATCGCGTGAGGTTCACCGGCCCGTCGGCGGTGACGTGGACATCGTCCTCGATCCGGATGCCGCCGTACGGCGTCAACTCGTCGACGAGCGCCCAATCGACCGCGCCCGAATCGTCTCCGTTGCGGACGGGTTCGAGCAGCATCGGGATGAAGTAGAGGCCCGGCTCGATCGTCAGCACGTGGCCGGCCTCGACGGGACGCGTCGTGCGCAACGACGGGAAGTCCGGCGGCGGCTCGTGGATCGAACCGTCGGGTCCGGCCTGTCGCCCGCCGACGTCGTGCACCTGCAGCCCGAGATGGTGACCGAGTCCGTGCGGGAAGAACGGCAGCGTCAGCTTCTTCTCCAGCGCCTCGTCGGCCGACACCTTGAGGACGCCGATCCCCCCGAGCAACTCCGCGACGCGACGATGCGCCGCGCGGTGCAGCTCGATGTAGCTCTGCCCCGGCGTGCAGCGCTCGAGCAACTCGAGTTCGAGCGCATCGATCCCGTCGATCAGCTCGCCGAAGGCGGCGTGACCGCCCGGCCGCATCCACGTGCGGGTGACGTCGCTCGCGTAGCCCTGGAACACCGCGCCGGCATCGATCAGCAGCACGCGCCCGGGTGCGGGCTTCGCGATCACCTTCGACTGGTAGTGCAGCACCGCCGCGTGCGTGTCGTAGCCGATGATCGTGCCGTAGGGACAGTCGTTCTCGAGCATCTCGGTCGCGGCGAGATACGCGGCGTGCAACTCGCGCTCGCTCGCGCCGGCCTCGAACCCGGCTCGCACCGCGGCGAAGCCCGGCGCGGAGCGCTCGGCGGCGCGGCGGACGCACGCGACCTCGTAGTCGGTCTTGAAGCCGCGTCGCCAGTCGAGTGCGTGCATCAACTCGTCGGGTTGGACCGCGGTTTCCGCGATGCCGAGCGCGGCCGCGACCGACGCGTCGTTGCCGACGTATGCGAAGGTCGACCGTGCGCCGACCGCCTTCTGCGCCTCGTCCGCCGAGCCGACGTCCTCGACGTCGAGCACGTCCATGAACGGGTGGTCGATCGTCGCCGGCGGCTCGTACCAGAAGTCACGCGGCACGACGCGCACGAGCCGCGGCGTCTTGCCCGGCTCGACGACGAGCAGATGGTGCGGACCCGGCTGGGGCGCGAATCGCGCGAAGTGGAAGACCGGGCGGAACGGCACGTGCTGGTCGTCGTCGTGAAAGAGGTGGTCGGTGCCGGCGTGAAAGACGACGCCGTCGAACGCGCGGCCCGCCGCGCGACTCGCCTCGAGTGCGGCCTCGACGTCGGCGCGTGCGGTCGCGACGTGGGCGCGGAACAGGGCTTGCTCGTCCATCACTTCCTACTTTCGTTCGCGGTTCGTGTGGCTCCGTACAGGCGAACAGCCTGTCGGAGACAGGCTGCGGTCGTCGCGTGGCGCGTGCCGGTGTGGCTCACTCGGCCTTCGGTGCGTCCTCGCTCGCCGGCGCCTCGGGCGCGGCGTCCTCGGCCGGTGCGGCCGCGGCTTCGGGAGCCGCAGGCGCCTCCTTCTTCGCGTCGCCCTTCTTGAACTTGCCGTAGCGACGGTTGAACTTCTCGATACGACCGGCGGTGTCGACGAGCATCTGACGCCCCGTGTAGAACGGGTGCGACGCGCTCGAGATGTCGAGGGTGATCAGCGGGTATTCCTTGCCGTCCTCCCACTTGATCGTCCGCTTCGACTTCGCCGTCGAACGCGTCAGGAACTGGAAGTCGGCGGCCTCGTCGCGGAAGACGACGTAGCCGTAGTCGGGGTGGATGTCTTGCTTCATCGCGTCACCATCGCGTCTCGGACATCCGCTGTCGGATCTCCGCGTTAGGATCTCGATGCGTGGGGCCTCCGGCGGGCCCCGTCGCGACCGGAGATGTAGCCCATCGGGACGGCAAAGCCAAGCCGATGGCGCCGGAAAGCCCCCGCGGCGCTTGACATCACCGGTGAGGCGACCAAAATGCACCGTAGAGGGCGCGAATCAACGATTCAGAGGGAGGCGAATCGATGAAGAACACGATCCTGTCCGGGGTTCTGCTCGGACTGTCCGGGGTCATTCTGAGCGGCTGCGTCGCAGCCGCCGTGGGCGTGGGCGCGGCCGCCGGCTACGGGGCCCTGAAGTACGTCGAGAACGAGTCCTACCGCGACTATCCGGCCTCGCTGGACGACACGTGGCAGGCGACCCTGGCGATGCTCCGCCGGATCGGCCACGAGGCGCCGCAGGAGAGCCTGGTCGAGTCCAAGGGCTACATCGAATTCGACGACATCCGCCTCTGGGTCGAACCGCAGAGCGACGAGTGGACCCGCGTCCGCGTCCGCCTCGGCACGTTCGATTCCGAGGTGCAGCGTCGGCGATCCAAGGCGATGCTCGACGCGGTCGACGAGAAGCTCCGGGACCTCGAGTTCGGCCGGTCGATCGGCCCCGCTCCGGTTCGGACGAACACCGTCACCGAGCCCGGCCCCAGTCGCTAATCGGGTCCGGGCGATAATCGGGTCTGGGCGATAGTCGGTCCGGGCGCTGGCGACGGCGCCCTCCTGCGGGGTGCCCCTTTCTGGGGGCGGCCCTGCCTACGGGATGAACCTCAGCGGCAGCGCGCGGCTCACGGCCCGGATCCCGCTCGGGCCGAGGACCACCGCTGCGTGGTGGATCGTGATCCCGGCGAGCGCCGCGAATGCGCTCGGCGGCGCCGTGAACGCCCCGCCACCCCGGCCGGTGCCGTCCAAGATGCCGGCGAAGCCGGACAGCGGCGGTAGCGACGGCGCGTTGAGGGTCAACAGCAGATACGCGTCCAGGTTGAGCGGCACCGTGAACGACTGCACCGGAATCCCGGGCGTCGTGCCCGCCGCGGAGCCGCCGATCACGTATGCCATTCCGGCTTCGGAGGCGCCTCCGTCCACGTAGAGCCGTTGCGCCCCGCCGACCCCGACCGGCACCTCGTGCGTGTCGCTCGAGAAGAACTCGGGAACGGCCGAGAACACCCGCGCCATCCCGACGTTCAGCCCGCGGGTCTGGTCGTGCGGCACCCCGACGATGAAGTCGGGCGCCCCGTCGCCGGTGATGTCGCCGACCGTCTCGGCGGCCCAGCCCGCGAGCGCATAGGTGTTCGTACCCTGGAACGTGAACAGCACCTGGCCGGTCTTGCCGGAGTAGAGCGTCGCGTAGCCGAGCGTGCGCGGGATGATTTGGGTCGCACCGGCGAGGATGTCGGCGTGTCCGTCGCCGTCGACGTCCCCGGCCTCGCCGACCGACGCGCCGAGCGCGTCGAGCGTCGTCTGACCGACGAAGTCGTGGATCGTCGAGCCGTCCTTGCCCGAGACCACCCGCACGAGCCCCGCGCCGTCGATCGGCACACGCGTGTGCCCCGGCGCACCGACCGCGAGGTCGGGCAGGTTGTCGTTGTCGACGTCACCGACCAGCCGCGTGAACGAGCCGAACCGGTCGCCGAAGCCCGGCCCCACGAGCGTGCGGATCGTCGAGCCGGTCTTGCCCGAGAAGATCCGCAGGTAGCCGGTGCCGACCTGGAACTGCGACGCGCCGACGGCGACGTCGGCAAAGCCGTCGGCGTCGAGGTCGCCGGCATCGGAGACGGACGTGCCGAAGCGATCGCCCGGCGTGTCGCCGACGAACGTGTGCAGCACGGCGCCGTCCTTGCCCGAGTAGACGGTCGCGTAGCCGACCGCGGTCCCGGCGCCGATGTCCTGCGGCGCGCCGACGATGAAGTCGCCGGTGCCGTCGTTGTTCACGTCGCCGGCCCGGCTGACGAAGACGCCGAAGTGGTCCGTCGCGAGCGCGCCGCTCTTCGTGTGGAGCACGGCCCCCGTACGGCCCGAGAAGACGATCGCGTTGTTCGAGAAGCGTCCGCCGGCGACGAAGTCGGGAACCGTGTCCCCGTCGACGTCGCCGATCGCGTGGACCGACCAGCCGAACACGCCGCCCGACACGGTGCCGTCGACCGTCCGAATCACCTGGCCGGTCGCGCCGGAGACGACGTCGATCGAACCTTGATCGGTCACGACGCGATCGTCGTACGCGTTGGCGATCAGAAAATCCGGGACCCCGTCGTTGTCGACGTCACCGAGCGCACCGGCCGCGAGCCCGTAGTGGTCGCCTGGTGCGAGTCCGTAGATCGTGTAGAGGTGGCGAGAGCCGTTGGGATTCGGCTGCGCGGTGGCGACGCCGTGCGCGAGCAGCGCGCCGACGGCGACGACGAGGCAATCCCGGATGCGCATCGGCAATCTCACCCGAGTTGGTCCCCGCGGAAGATCAGCCGGTTCGCGAACGCGCGCGAGCGGTCGCCGGTGTCACGGATGTGGTCGAGCATGAACTTCACGTCGCGCGACACGCGGTTGTCGTGCATCAGGCGACCGTTGATGTGGACCTTCACCGGCTTGTCGAGATCGACCATGTCGTCGCTCAGGTAGAGCGTCAGTGACTCGGGATCACCGGTCACCTCGATCTCGAAGACGTTGTCGCCCTTGTACCGCGCGTCGGCGCGAGCCTCCCAGCCCGTGTTGGACATCGCGATCCAGAACGCGCGCGATTCGGGGGACACGTCTTGCCCCTCGGCACGGAGCGACGGTGCGACGCAGATCACCCGGTCGACGAACAGGTTGCGTCGGAAGCCGAACATGAACTTGCCCATCTCGATCACGGTCTTGTGCGGCAGCGCGTGGCCGCGCGGGTCGTTCGTCGTGATCTCGAGGTAGCGGTAGTAGCCCTTGCGCTTGTACTCGTCCGGCAGCTCTTCCATCAGCTTCGCGGTCTTGCGGTTCTCTTCCGGCGTGACCTGGATGTCGGTCGAGCCGTGCACCGCCATTACCGCGGTGTTGTAGAGCATCGCGTAGTTGACGACCGCCGGCGGGTTGCCCGCGGCACTCGCCGATGCCGCGAAGATGTCGGGCAGCGCGCACGGCATGTACCACGAGCCGACCCCGCCGAGCGAGTGGCCCGAGCAGTAGATCCGATCGTAGTCGACGTGATAGTCCTTACCGACTTCCCACAGGATCTGCTCGACGAAGCGAGCGGCGATGGGCTCGGCGAAGAGCGCATCCGGCGGCACCTTCGGTGCGGCGACGATGCACTTCTTCGAGACGTAGTAGTTCCCCATCAGTCCCATGATCTGGTTGGGGTCGCCGATGCCCCGGCCGCCGCCGTGGAGCGCGATCACGAGCGGTGACGGCTTGCGCTTGGAGTGGCTCGACGGCGCTTGCACGACGTACCAGCAATCGCGCAGTGCGGGTGGCGGATTGCGCAGCACGGCCTTCGACTTGCTCTTGCGGTACTTCTTCGGCCCGGCCCACGGCCGCGTCAGCGCGTCCTTGAGTCCCCGCCAGTTCGACTGCTCGAACGCGCGCAGCTCCGCCAACGTCGCGTCGATCTTCTGCTCGGAGCCGCCGCTGTCCTTGAGGTGCCAGTAGCGGCACGCGAGCTTGTGGAACGCCTTCGCTCGGTCTGCGCCGAGCCCGCGTTCCTGCGTCGACGCGCTCGCGACGCCGAGTCCGAGCGCCGCGACTGCGAGGAGGAACAATCGCATGGTTCCGAGTCTCCGATCCGATATCTCGTGCGCTGCGATCCTACCAGCCGTTGCGTCGATCGCCACCGGGTAGATAGAATCCGGGCCACCCGTGCGGCCGCCGATTCTCGCTGTGGCCCGCCCTCCCCACCCCTGGAGACGCCCCATGATCGTTCGCCGCCTCGCCATCGCCGCCCTCGCGTCGCTGCTGCTCGCCGCCGTCACGCCGACTCCCGTCCTCGCCGCGCCTCCGCAGGACACCGACCCGGCGGCCGCCGACGAGGCGAACGCGGACGACGACAAGGACAGCGACGAGAAGAAGGACAAGGGGCCGGGGCTCGACGCCGGAACGTTCTCGGGATTGTCGCTCCGCGGGATCGGACCGGCGCTGATGTCCGGCCGCCTCTCCGACATCGCCGTCGACCCGACCGACCGCAACCGCTGGTTGTGCGGCACTGCATCCGGCGGCTTGTGGGAGACGACGAACGCGGGCACGACGTGGACGCCGCGTTTCGATTCGCAGAAGGTCTACTCGATCGGGTGCGTCACGTTCGCGCCGTCGAACCCGAACGTCGTCTGGGTCGGTAGTGGCGAGAACAACTCCCAGCGCAGCGTCGCCTACGGTGACGGCGTCTACAAGTCGATCGACGGCGGGCGCACCTATAAGAACGTCGGCCTCGGCGACTCCGAGCACATCGGCAAGATCCTCGTGCACCCGACCGACGAGAACACCGTCTACGTCGCGGCGCAGGGGCCGCTCTGGCGCAGCGGTGGCGAGCGCGGCCTCTACAAGACGACTGACGGCGGCAAGAAGTGGAAGCGCATCCTCGACATCGACGAGCACACCGGCGTGAGCGACCTCGCGTTCGACCCGCGCGACCCGGACGTGATCTACGCGGTCGCCTACCAGCGGCGTCGCCACGTGTGGACGCTGATCAACGGTGGCCCCGGCTCGGGCGTGCACAAGACGACCGACGGCGGCAAGACGTGGAAGAAACTCGGCGGCGGTCTGCCGGGCGGCGAGGTCGGCCGGATCGGGATCGCGGTGTCGCCGCAACGCCCCGACGTCGTCTACGCGGTGATCGAGGCGGTCGGCAAGAAGCAGGGGTTCTATCGCTCCGCCGACGCCGGTGCGACGTGGAAGAAGCAGAGTGGCTACGTCAGCACGAGCCCGCAGTACTACAACGAGCTGTGGCCGTGCCCGCATCGCTTCGATCGGGTCTACTCCGCCGACACCTACTTCCAGGTGACCGACGACGGTGGCAAGAACTTCGCGCCGATCCCCCACCCGTACAAACACGTCGACAACCACGCGCTCGCGTTCGATCCGAACGACCCGAACTACCTGTTGTGCGGCTCCGACGGCGGCATCTATCAGAGCTGGGATCGCGGCAAGACGTGGCGCTTCACCGGCAACCTTCCGATCACGCAGTTCTACAAGATCTGCGTCGACAACGCGTCGCCGTTCTACAACATCTACGGCGGCACGCAAGACAACAACACGCAGGGCGGGCCAACGCGCACCCGCTCGCGTCACGGCATCACGAACGAGGACTGGTTCATCACGGTCGGCGGCGACGGCTTCAAGCCGCAAGTCGATCCGACCGACCCGAACACGGTCTACTCGCAGTGGCAGTACGGCAACCTCGTGCGCTTCGACCGCGCGACCGGCAGCCGCGTCAACATCAAGCCGGAGCCCGACGAGGGCGAGGTGCTCAAGTGGAACTGGGACTCGGCGCTGCTGATCAGCCCCCACGCGAACACGCGCCTCTACTTCGGTGCGAACCGGTTGTTCCGCAGCGACGACCGGGGTGACAACTGGCGAGCGATCAGTCCCGACCTCACCCGCGGCATCGATCGCAACACGCTCGAGGTGATGGGCCGCGTCTGGGGCGTCGACACCGTCGCGAAGAACCGCTCGACGTCGTTCTTCGGCAACATCGTGTCGGTGACCGAGTCGCCCGTCGCCGAAGGCGTGATCTACGCCGGCGCCGACGACGGTCTGGTCAGCGTCACCGAGGACGGTGGCGAGTCGTGGCGCAAGGTCGAGTCGATCGACGGCGTCCCGAAGGATGCCTACGTCGCCGACCTGGAAGCATCGCTGCACGACGCGAACGTCGTCTTCGGCTGCTTCAACAACCACAAGATGGGCGACTTCCGCCCCTACGTGATGCGCAGCGACGACCGTGGCCGCACCTGGACGTCGATCGCGGCGAACCTGCCGGAGAAGGGGTCGGCGTGGTGCATCGCGCAGGACCACGTCGATCCGAACCTGCTGTTCGTCGGCACCGAGTTCGGCGTCTTCTTCTCGCCGAACGGCGGCGAGGCGTGGGTGCGTCTGAAGAGCGGCATTCCGACGATCGCGGTCCGTGACCTCGAGATCCAGCGGCGCGAGGGCGACCTCGCGGTCGGCACCTTCGGTCGCGGCTTCTACGTGTTGGACGACTACTCGCCGCTTCGCGGGCAGAGCGCCGAGAAGCTCCGCGCCGCGGAGGCGACCCTCTATCCGGTCAAGACGGCGTGGCTCTACACGCTCGAGGCGCGCATGGGCGGCGGCAAGAAGGCGAGCCAGGGCGACGCATTCTTCACGGCGCCGAACCCGCCGTTCGGCGCGGTGTTCACGGTGCACGTCCGCGACGGGCTCACGACGAAGAAGAACGCGCGCAAGAAGGCCGAGAAGAAGCTCGTCAAGGCGAAGAAGCCCGTCGGCTACCCGTCGTGGGACGAGCTGCGCGCGGAGGATCGCGAGGAGAAGCCGCGGTTCGTTCTGACGGTGTCGGACGCCGACGGCACGCCGATCCGCCGGATCGATGCGAAGGGCGGCAAGGGCTTCCATCGCATCGCGTGGAATCTGCGGCACGAGAGCGTCGCCGGCGGCCGCGGCCGCTTCGCGTTGCCGGGCACCTACCGCGTGCAGCTCTCGAAGATCGTCGACGGCGTCGAGTCGCCGATCGGTGAGCCGCAGACGTTCGCGGTCGAGCCGCTTCCGGGGCTGCCGACGCTGCCTGCCGAGGCACGCGCCGAGTGGGTCGCGTTCCACGACGAGGTCGATCGCTTCCGGCGCGTCGTCGGCGGCACGGGGCGTGCGGTCGGCGAGCTGACGAAGCGGCTCGACGCGGTGCGTGACGTGCTGGACCGGCACCCGCGATTGGACCGGGCGCTCGCGCGCCGTGGTTTCGAGTTGCGCACGCGGTTGCAGGACGTGCAGATGCTGCTCAACGGCGACCGCACGATCTCCTCCCGCAGCGAGCCGACGACCCCGTCGATCCGCGACCGCGTCGGGCGTGCGCGCTCGGGCGAGTGGAACCACCCGATCACCGGTACGCAGCGCAAGGCGCTCGAGATCGCGAAGCGCCAATTCGGGTCCGTGCACGCGACCGTCACCTCCGTCGCCGCTGCGCTCGACGCGATGGAGAACGCGTTGGAGGCTGCCGGCGCGCCGTGGACGCCCGGTCGGATTCCGAAGCTCGGCGGCGCGGGAAAGTAACGCCGTCACCGCGGTGTAACCGGCGCCCCCGCCGAGACGGTCGCGAGACGGCCGGGGCGCCCGCGTTCTCGCCCGGCACGCGGCTTGCGCTGCGGCGGCGAATGCTGACCCATGTCCGCGCCGCGCTGTGCGCACTGATCGCCCTCCTCGCGTCCGAGCCCGAGCCGGCCCCGCTCGTGCGCACCGCAATCCGAGTTGTCGACAGCCATTCGAAGCCGGTCCCGTTCGCCGAGATTCGCGCGTCCCGTGACGGGGCGTCGCTCGCGCGCACCGGGGCCGACGGCACCGCGATCGCGTCGCTTCCACCGGGCGGCCTCGACGTGACCGTGCGGGCGCGGCACCACCGCATCGCGACGCTCCGGGCGTTCGTCGGCGGTGTCATCGTGCTGCGCCCCCGCGTGCGCGTGCGTGCATCGGTCGTCGCGACCGGCGCGTCGCTGCCCCCGGGCACGGTGTTGCTCCTCCATTTTCGCGCAGTGCGGTCGACTCCGGTTGCCGCGCGCAACGAAGTCGGCGTGTGTCGCGCACTGCCCGGCACCGCCCCCGCCTCCCTCCAGCGCAGCGGACCCACCGAGGTCGCGATCACCCTCTCCGACGCGCGAAACGCCCGCGGCGGTTACGTCTTCACCGACCACCCCTACGTGCCGTGCTGCCGCGTCCGGGTGCACGTCGTCGATGCCGATGCACCGCAGTCGGTCTCGGTCGTTGTGCCGGGGGCGCGGTTGCGGGAGGCGATCCGGCGGTTGCGCGAGGTCGCCGAACGGTGGCCCGGCCGGCAGGCGCTCGCGCCGCGGCGCGCGTCGTGCGACAATGGCCGGTGACAGGAGGTCGCCATGCTCGTCCGGACAGCGCTCGCCGCAATCACGGTCATTTGGATCGCGACGGCCACGGCCGCGCAGTCGCTCGGCAACTTCGTCGTCGTCAACGGGACCCGAGTCGTCGAGGTCCTCGCGACCGGCGGGTCGAGCGTGCTCGCGACGTGGGCCGGCGGCGAGATCGGCCTCGCGGCGTGTCCCACCGCCGACAACCGGGGCGTCGCGATCCTCGCGCACACGCTTCGCAACCAGCAATACAACTACCACCTGATCGAGTTGCGCGGCGGCGTGTTGAGCACGCTCGGTACCGCGTCGAGGCCGGCGGGGATCGTCGCGCGCATTCCGTCCGGGTCGATCGTGCTGGATCAGCGCGGCGACTACCTCGCGACGACGGGTATCGGGCTGTTGCGCTTCGACGCGCTGACCGGCAACGCGACGACGGTCGCGACCGCCGCGCGCGAGGCGATGTGCGAGCACTGGAACACCGGCGGGTGGCTCACCTACTCCGTCGGGTCGGTCTACACGCGCCCGCGCCAGGGACGCGAAACGCTCGTCGCGTCGACGACCGGTCCTACGGTGATCGCCGGTGGGGACTTGTTCCCCGACCCGGTCACCGGCGACGCCTACCTCGCCTACGGTGCGCTCTCGCGCGTCGACGTCGCGCGCGGCACGATCACGCCGGTCGGTCGCACGCTCGGCGCGACGCGCTGTGGTCTCGTCGACACCGCGACGGGTGACCTCGTCGTCGGGACGACGAGCGCGCTCCTGCGCGTCAATTCGCAGGGTGCCGTCGTGTCGACGATGGCGACGCTGATCTTCGGCGCCGCCGGGGTCGCGCACGTCGGTTCGCATCACCTGCCGGGTGCCGGCGCGGCGTTGCCGGGAACGACCTACGGCCTGCTGGTCTCGTTTCCCGGCGAGTCGGGGCGACCCTACCTGCTCGCCGCGTCGTTCGGCTTCCGCCCCGGCATCCCGACCGGCGTCGGCCCGATTCCCCTCGTGCCCGACGCGCTGTTCGTGCTGTCGCAGCGCGCCTCGACGGTCTTCAACGGCTTCGCCGGTTTTCTGAACGCGAACGGCGAGGCGGGGGCGTCGATCGCGATCCCGCCGGTGCCCGCCTTGCGCGGTCTGCTGACCTACGTCGCCGCGATCGTCCACGACGGCAACGGCACGATCCGCCAGGTCTCCGCCCCGCGCACGCTCGTGATCGAGTAGTCGCGCGTGACGTCGACGAACACTCGGGTCGAAATGGGACGGCGCGCGTAGGGCTCCCCAGGGTCGCACAATTCTGCTACGTTGCACCTCTGCTACGTTGCACCGTCTCGCGTCGACCGAACACAAGATCCGACGACCCCTCATTGGAACCGCCGTACGCGTGTTGGCCACGAGCCGTCCCTACCTCCTCCTCGTGGCGGGATTGCTGCTGCTCCTCGGCATCGGGGCGGTCGCGCGCACCGACGGTTCGCTCGCTCCGTACGGGCACCACGGCTACGTGTCGGTCCACGGGCTGGCGCTCGCGAGCAACCTGTCTTCGGACACGCGGTTCCTGCTCTACAACTTCTCGCGCGTGGATCACGAGGACGCCGTGACCTACGACGCGTATGGCCGCTTTCCCGTGCTGCCGTTCGGATTGATCGGCGCCGCGCTCGCGACATCGGACGACACGGACGATCAGATCACAGCGGCGCGCGCACTGATGCTCGCGTTCTTCGTCGCGACGCTGCTCGCCTCGTATCGACTGGTGAGGCTGTGGTCCGGGGACTGGCGTCGCGCAGCGGCGGTCGTCCTGCTCGCGGGGTCGACCTTCTACGTCCAGTTCTACAAGGACCTCGTCTTCAACGAGATGCCCGCGCTCTTCGGCGTCGTGCTCTCGCTCTGGGCGATCGGACGCTACCGTTGCGGAGCCGGTCGACGGATGATCTGGTGGGCGCCGTTGATCGGGGTCTCACTCGGTTGGCAGACGGCGCTGGTGATCGTCACCTGGCTGGCGGTCTCGCTGGTGGAAGCATGGCGACGCCGGCGAGACGGCAACCGGGCGCTCGCCTTGCGGGTGCCACTCGCCGTGACCGTCCTCACGGCGTTGGTCGGCGCCGCCTGGCTCGGATTCAACCTCTGGAACGAGTGGGCCGCGACGGGCGAGACGTCGACGTTGGCGAGAGCCGCGAAGCGCGTCGGCGTCACCGGAATGCCGGTGTTCTGGGACCACATGGCGCAGGCGATCGCCTATCGGTCCGCGGCGTCGTGCATCCCGTACGTGGCGCTTCCGCACGTCGCGACCGGGTTCGACCCGCCGGATGGCCCGCTCGTCGGGCAAACCCCGCTGCTGGCGATCTTCGCGGCACTCTGCCTCATCGGGATCGTGCGCATCGTCCGTGCACCTGGGCCGACGCGAGGGACGCTCGTGACGACCGTGCTGTCGGGGCTCGCCTGGGCGGTCGCGTTGCCGAAGTATTTTGCCCCGCACGACTTCACGGCGGTCATCCTGTTTCCCACGGTGCTCGTGCTGCACGACGCGCTCCTCTCCCTGCTGCCACGCCGCGCGATGCTGGCCGCGACGCTGGCCGCGGCCGCGGTGTTCGTCGTATCGACGGTGAGCGTGCGGCAGGACGCGGTCGCAACGGTGGACGAGCAGCGCGACTACGGGGACCTCGCGGAGGCGAGAGCGCTGATGCCGCGCGGATCCGTCGTCGTGGTCGACCCGAAGACGGTGCCACCCTTCCACACGTGGTTCCACCTCTCGGGCTACCACTATGGGGAATACGGTTGGGCCGACTATGTCGTGACGGCAAACCCCAGGGCCCGCGCGCGCGCGATCAACCCTTCCGCCAAGCGGCTGTTCGTCGTCCCGTTGAAGACGCCCCAGAGCCGCTGACTCGCACGCCGATCAGTACGGGATGTACTCCTGCTCCGCGTCGCCCTTGTACTCGAACGTCACGTCGGTGCCGTGGCCGAGGGAGAAGCGTAGCGCGAGCCCGAAGTGCTCGGGGCCGAAGCCGACCTGCTGCCACAGGCCGGTGAGCTGGAACACGATGTTCCAGAACGACGCGAAGCCGACCTTGAACGAGCCGACGCTGACGAAGAACGTATTCGTCTGCAGCGACGTCCACATCCCCTCTTCGACGATCGTCAGGTAGCAGAAGTCGTTGCGGTCGTAGGAGACGTCGACGAGCCCGTCGGTCGCGGCGCGCGTGATGAAGTACTTCAGCCGTACGACGCCGGGATTCGCGGTCGACACCCGACCGTCGAGCCACGTGTAGCCGCCCCCGGCCGGGTTCGGCACGCCGTTCAAGTCGATGACCGACTCGCCGTTGATCCACACCTTCACGTTCGTGCCGGCGGTGACGACCTTGAGCAGGAAGCGCGTCGTCGAGAAGTCGGTCTGCTGCACCGGCGCGGTCGCGAGGACTTGCGTGCCCTGGCGGACCTCGACGATGCTCGCGCCGTCGCCGCTGCGCCGCTTCGCGAGCACGCGTACGTGCGGATCGTTGTCGTCGTCGTGGGGCGCGTTCGCGGCCCCGCGGAGCAATACCCCCGCCCACGCGTCGATCGGCATGCCGCCGTCGACGGACAGCAGCACGGTCTGGTCGGTGTAGGTGCGGTCGGGGAGCTTCAGTGTCACCGGGTCGCCGGTCAACTCGAGGCCCGACGTCGTCGCGTTCGCCTGCGCGGCGTTCGTGATCGCGTCGAGGCGGCCGGTCGTCCCGTCGCGCAGGTATTCGCTGACGAAGGTCGGCTTCGTCGTGCCGGTCGGATCGGGGAGGATCGCCGGCATCAGTGCCGCGGCCCACTGCTCGGGGTTGCGCGCCGGCTGTGCGGCGAAGCCGTTCGTCAGGTCGAAGTCGTCGTCGTGGATCGTGCACGCGGCGACGAGGTCGAGCGACGGGACGACCAGCAAGAGCGTCCGGTGGCCGTCGGCGCCGTCGCCCGGATGCCAGAACGCGTCGGCGGGCACGCTGGGCAGCGCCGCGCGGTTGTCGTTCGTGCACCACCAGTAGCCGTAGAGCTTCGTGAACGCCGCGGCGTGGTTCTTCTGCGCGTCGCGGATGTAGGGTCGCGACACGACCTGCGTCTTCGCCCACTCGCCGTCGCGCAGCCACAGGTAACCGTAGCGCGCCATGTCGCGCATCGTCGACTGCACGACCATCTTCGGACCCGGGTTGTAGGCGAACGAGTTGAACGTGCCGGCGGAGTGCGTGCACACCCACGCGGCGCCGATCACGTCGCGGATCCGGTCTTCGACCATCGGCGCGATGTAGTTCGTCCCGGTGCCGTATTGCGGCCAGCGCGACTGGTATTGGCTCGCGTAGGCGGCGCCGATCACGCAGCCGCCGGCGGTCGCGCCCGCGTTGCTGTAGACCCACTTCACACCCGGCCCGACCGTGTCGAGCCACCCCGACTGCATCGAGGCGAGGTGGTGCATTTCGATCGTCTGATCTTTGACGTCCTGCGTGTGGTCGTAGATGAACGGCCACAGCGAGTAGGCGGTCGTGTTGCGGGTCAGCTTGTTCTCGTCGATCGCGATGCCCATCAGCGCGCTCGCGATCGACTTGCGGAGGCTCCCGACGTCGTTCGTGTAAGCGGCGCTCGCGCCGTTTCCGTACTGCTCGTAGACGACCTTGCCGTGGCGGATCACGACGGTGCCGAACGGCTTCGTCTGTGCCTTCGAGGCCAGCCACGCACCGTAGGCCGCGAAGCCCGACGACGAGCAGTTCTCCGCCTCCGGCGACGACGCGACCGGCCAGGCGGCACCCGGGTAGTCGTGGTCGGCGCGGGCGAGGGCGGGGATCAGTACCGCGACGACGAGCGACGCGGTCGCGAGCACGGCTCTCACGGGTCTTGTCCTCCAGCAGCGGCGGGCGTCCGGCCCGCGCGAGTTCTCCATCACCGTTTCCATCGTAACAGGTCCCCGACGGCGGCGCGGCCCTCGACGTTGCGGACCTACCGTTCCGAAACGAGACCGGCCGCCCTCACTCGGCGCGTTCGACCGCGACTGCACTGTCGGCCTCGTCGGCGACTTCGATCTCCGGCACCTCGCGGGCTTCGATCTCGGCGTCGCTCGGGTCCTCCCAGTCGAGGCGACACAGGGTCAGCCGTTCGGCGAGTTCGGGAATCGCCGTCGCGAGGACCTCCTCGACGCGATCGACCCAGACGAACTCGAGCGCCTCGCGGACGCTCTTCGGGATGTCGTCGAGCGCGTTGTGGTTCTCGCGCGGCGCGATCACGGTCTTCACGCCGATCCGGTGCGCGGCCATCGCCTTCTGCTTGAGGCCGCCGATCGGCACCACGAGGCCGGTCAGCGTCAGCTCGCCGGTCATCGCGACGTCGTCGCGCACCGGCAGCCCGGTGTAGACCGACGCGAGCGCGGTCGCGATCGTGATGCCCGCCGACGGGCCGTCCTTCGGGATCGCGCCCTGCGGCACGTGGACGTGCAGTCCGGAGTCGAGGATCGTCTCGCGCGGGATCTCGAGCGTGCGCGCCTGCGAGAGGATGTAGCTCATCGCCGCCTGCGCGGATTCCTTCATCACGTTGCCGAGCTGGCCGGTCAGCGTGAAGCCGGTGTTGTACGGCAGCAGCGCCGCTTCGATGTAGAGCACGTCACCGCCGTACGGCGTCCACGCCAATCCGGCGCACACCCCCGCCGGCGCGCGACGGCGTAGCGGCTCGTCGCGGTTCCACGACGCGCCGAGCAACTCGCGCACGAGTTCCGCGGTCAGTTCGATCGGCCCGTCCGCGTTGTCCTCGGCGCTCGCCAGGCGATAGGCGACCTTTCGCGCGAGCTTGCCGAGCGCCCGTTCGAGCTGGCGCAGCCCGGCCTCCATCGTGTAGCCGCGGATCACCGTCAGCAGCGTCGCGTCTTCCATCGCGATCCGCTCGGGGTCGATGCCGGCTTCGCGCATCCGGCGCGGGATCAGATAGCGACGCGCGATCTCGACCTTCTCCGCATCGGTGTAGCCGTCGACCTGGATCACTTCCATGCGGTCGAGCAACGGCCCCGGCAGCGTCTCGAGCGTGTTCGCCGTGCAGATGAAGAACACCTTCGACAGGTCGAACGGGAGGTTGAGGTAGTTGTCGCGGAACTGGTCGTTCTGCGACGGGTCGAGGATCTCCATCAACGCGGCCGCCGGATCGCCGCGGAAGCCGGAGCCGAGCTTGTCGACCTCGTCGAGCATCAACAGCGGGTTCTTCACGCCGGCGCGCCGCACCGCTTGCAGGATGCGCCCCGGCATCGCGCCGATGTAGGTGCGCCGGTGGCCGCGCAACTCCGACTCGTCGTGCAATCCGCCGAGCGCCATCCGCTCGAACTGCCGGCCGATCGCGCGCGCGATCGAACGCCCGAGCGACGTCTTGCCGGTGCCCGGGGGGCCGACGAAGCAGAGGATCGGCGACTTCGCCTCGGGGTTGAGCTTGAGCACCGCGAGGTACTCGAGGATGCGCTCCTTCACGTCGCCCAGGCCGTAGTGGTCCTCGTCGAGGATTGCACGCGCGCGCTTCAGGTCGAGCGTGTCCTCGGTCGTCTTCGTCCACGGCAGTTCGAGGCACAGCTCGATGTAGCCGCGGGTGACCTGGTAGTCCGGCGCCGACGGGTGCAGCCGTTCGAGTCGCGCCAACTCGCGTTCGACCTCGGTGTGCACGTCTTCGGGGAGTTCGGCGCCGTCGAGCCGTTCGCGAAGCTCGGCGGCCTCGCCCCCGGCATCGTCGCCCCCCTCGCCGAGTTCCTTCTGGATCGCCTTGAGCTGTTCGCGGAGCAGTTGCTGACGCTGACGCTGGCCGAGTTCGGTCTGCACCTGGCCGGCGATCTGCGACTGCAACTCGAGCACCTGGATCTCGTGCAGCAGGTGGCCGCTGATCGTGCGCAGCGCGTCCTTGCGCGTCGACGCTTCGAGCAGCGCCTGCTCTTCCTCGGGCTTCAGGTTGAGGGCCGCGGTGAGCAGGTAGGCGAGGCGGCGCGGTTCGTCGACCGAGCGGAGCACCTGGTCGAGCCCCATCGCGACCTGCGGATCGGAGAGCTTCTGGACGCGCTGCACCTGGCCGCGCACGGTCCGGTCGAGCGCTTCGATCTCGGTGTCGTCGTCGTCCGGCGGCGGGAGCACGCGGACGCTGCCCTGGAGGAACGGCGTCTTCGCGGTCAGCTCGAGGAGTTGTACGCGGTCCACGCCCTGCACGAGCACCTGCAGCCCGTCGTCGGTCCGCTGCATCCGCTTGATGACCGCGCGCACGCCGATCGTGTGCAGGTCGTCGAGATCGGGCGTGTCGACCGAGGCGTCGCGCTGCATCACGACGAGCAGCATCTTGTCCTCGCGGGTGAGCGCGGCCTCGACCGCCTGGACGCTCAGCGGTCGCGTCGCGAGCAGCGGGATCAGCATCTGCGGGAAGAGCGTCTTGTCGCGCAGCGGCCAGACCGGGAGCAGGTCGTGCTCCGGTCGTTCCGCGGTGGGTGGGATCGGCGTCTCGTCGTTCATCAGCTCTCGGGTTGCACGAGGATCAGGAGCATGCCGTTGTCGTACTGCGTCTCGATCCGGTCGCGATCGATCGAGCAGCCGAGGCGGAAGCTCCGCTGGAAGCGGCTGTAGGCGATCTCCATCGAGTGGATGCTCGCGCCGGCGTCGAGCACGACGTCGCGCCGGACGCCCGCGACCGTCAGCGTGTCGCCGGTGATGTGCACGGAGACGTCCTCGGGGTGCACGCCGGCCAGTTCGATTTTGATCAGCCAACCGCGCCGCGAACGGATCAAGTCGGCTCGCGGTCGCCAGCACGACGCCTCTTCGACGGGCTCCGCTTCGCTCAGGGACCGCAGCAGGCGGTCGAGGTCCTTGGCCATGTCGTCTCCGGATCCGGACCGTCGAGCGGTCCACGGGAATTGTAGCACCTCGGCGTCGCGCTCAGTCGACGGGGACGTCGGTCAGGCGCGTCGCGAGCACCGGCCCGAAGCGGGCGCGGACGTCGATCCCGAGGGCCGCGAGCGCGTCACGCTCGGCGTCGCCGACGCGGCTCGGCGAGAAGACGAGGTGCGGGACCGGCTCGTCGTGGCGTTCGATCGCACCGGCGAGGGCGTGAACCACGGCGTCCCGGGCGACCGTGCCGCGTTCGACGACCGACACGATCCGAAACCGCCGCCGCTCGCGCTGGAGGTGGAACAGCGTCGCGTCCGCGGGCCACACGACGCGCTCGTTCAGATCCGCGTCGGCGATGCTGACGACGGTGCCGCTGCGCTCGTCGTGACCGAGCCACGGTGTGACGACCCGGGCGTCGCCGTGGCGGGTGGCGAGGTCGTCTCGCGCGTGGACGTATCGCCACCACGCGTCGAGCATCGCCCGGTCCCCCCGCGCCATTCGGATCCCCTCCTGGCTGCGCAGGGTTCGGGTCGCGCGCGCGTTGCTCGCCTCCCACGACGCGAAGAGCGCCGTCGCGTCCGCGGCGGTCGGGCCGGTCCGCGTGGCCCCCTCCCGCTGTGCATCGAACACTTCGAGGCCGAGGGCCTCTGCGACGAACGCGATCCACGGAAACGCCTCGAGCCCGAAGAACGACGGGCGCAAGTAGGCGACCGTCGCCGACAACCCGATCGCGGTTCGGCCGCCGAACGCGTATTCGTCGTCGTCCGCCTCCCCGCTCGCCGCATCGCGGTAGTCGAGCGTGAACTCGACGCCGGTGTCGCGGTTCTCGTAGAGCAACTGGTAGTCGCCCGCATCGCCGTGGCGTGCGAGGTGCGGGACGCGGTCGAGCACGTCGAGGATGCGCGCCTCGTCGGGCGGGTCGTGGTCGTCGGTCGAGTAGAAACGGATCGTGAAGCTCATCGGTCTCGGATCAGGTGCAGATCCCCGTTGGCGGATCCGACGCATGCGCTAACGCGCGGCAGTATCGAACTCGAGAAGCGATCGGGCCGGCTGGGTCATCGCCAGGCCCCTTCAGGGGGCGTGAGCGCAGCGAACCGGGGGTGAAGATAACAGAACGACGCACCGCCTGGCGCAATCGCGCGCATCTCTTCTTTGGCCGGCTCGGCGTGACGGCCCTCCCCCCGTCCGCCACCTCGACCCGGCCGTTGGCTATACTAGAACGATGCGAATCCTGCACCTCGTCCACGGGTTCTTTCCGGAGTTCGGCGGCGGCACCGAGCGCTACGTCCAGGCGCTCGTGCGGGCGCAGGTCGCCGCGGGCCACGACGCCCGGATCGTCAGCGGGTCGGGGCTTGCCGGCGACGAGCCGTGGATCGACCGCGAGACGCACGACGGGGTCTCGCTCTACCGGCTGCACCGCGTCGGGATCGACATCGACTTTTGGTTCAAGTCCGACGCGCCGCACGCGGAGGGGCCGTTCCGCGAGATCCTGGAGGAGGTGCGGCCGGACCTGGTCCACGTCCACCACTGGCTCCGGCTCAGCCGCACGATCGTTCGGATCGCGGCGGCGGCCGGCGTGCCGGTCGTCGCGACGCTGCACGACCTCGCGGCGTCGTGCCCCCGCGGCTTCCGGATCCATGCGGCCGGCCACTTCTGCGACGAGCCGATGCGGCCGGCGGTGTGCGTCGGGTGCGCGCCGACCTATCCGTGGCAGGAGCGCGGCGAGGTGTCGCTCGAGTTGCGGGCGTTCGCCGCGGGCATGCGCGCGGAACTCGACGCGGCGACGCGGCTCGTCGTGCCGTCGAGCGCGCACGGCGACCTGCTCGCCCGCGTGCTCGGCGTCGATCGCGCGCGCTTCGACGTGCTGCCGCCGGGGTCGCTCGTGTCGGTCGAGCCGTTCACGGCGCCGCGCGTCCGCGAGGACGGCGTGCTCCGGCTCGTCCATTGGGGCCACTTTCGCCACGACAAGGGCGTGCACGTGATCCTCGAAGCGCTGCGCGTGCTCGACGACAGCGAGCGCGCCCGCGTGCGGCTGACGCTCCACGGCGAACACGTCTTCGACGACTACGAGACGCTGCTGACCGAGCGCGCGGACGGGCTGCCGGTGACGTTCGCGGGCCCGTTCGTGCCTGCCGACCTCGACGGCGCCGCGCACGACGTCGCGATCTTCCCTTCCTTGTGCCACGAGTCGCACTCCTTCGTGCTGGACGAGGCGTTCGCGCTCCGGTTGCCGGTGATCGTCAGCGACCGCGGCGCGCTGCCCGAGCGCGCGGGAGCCGCCGGCATCCCGTTCGGCCCCGGCGACGCCGCCGGGTTGGCACAGCGGATTCGCGAGCTGCTCGCGGAGCCGGCGCGGCTCGATCGACTCGAAGCGGCGATCCCGGCTGCGCCCCCGACGATGGACGTGCACGCGGACACGCTCGGTGCGATCTACCGCGAGGCGGTCGCGGCCGGCCCCCCGCCGGGCGTCGTCGCGCCGCCGGTCACCGCCGCGCGGCTCGCGACCGCGCGCGCGATCGAGACCCGCGACGTCGAGCTGCTCACACGATCTCGTCCTGATTGACGAGCACGAAGCCGTCCTCGACGAGGACGTGGCTCGCCCAGTCCGCGTTTTCGACCTTGAGCAGCATCACCGGCCGATCGTCGACCGGGCCGATCAGCGAGTAGACGTACTTGATGTCGACCTCCCCCATCAGCAGCCGCTGCAGCACCTGCTGCATGCTCGACGCTGCATCGTTCGGCAACGCCACGCCGAGCAGCTCGTTCTCGAACACCGGGTGCCCCTCGCGCTCGAGCGACAGCCGCGCCGCCGACGGCTTGTCGACGACGATCCGGATCACCGCGTGATCCGCCGACTCGTGGATCGACAGCGCCCGGATCTCGATCGACTCGTTCTCCAGCCGCCGGCAGATGTCCCGCAACGCCCCGAGCCGATTCTCGAGAAAGAACGACAACTGCTGAATCCGCGGCGACGTACGATCAGAGGCGGTCTCGACCATGGGTGGGGCTTCTCCTGCTGACGGTTGCCCCGAGTATGCGCGCGATCGCGGTCGGATGGAAGCGCCGCGGTCCCCCCGTCAGTTGATCCGGAAGCTCTCCGTGTTGGAGATCGACTGGATGCCCTGCGGGGCGCCCTGCTTGAACGTCACGAACGCGGAGTAGATCGTCACGCCGGTCAGGGCAGGCTGGTTCGGGATGCGCAGCGTGGCCACGGCGGTGCCCTGGCTATCCAGCACGCCCGAGTAGCCGAGGAAGGTCTGCGGTGCGACGCCGCTGATCGACAGCAGGAGGAGCGGGTCGACGGTCAACCGCAGCGGTCTCGAGCCGATCGCGATCGGTCGGTCTCCGAGCGAGGAGCCGATCTGGTAGACGAGACCCGGCTCGTCGAGGAGTTGCAACGTGACTCGGCCACCGACGTTGGGCGTGCCACCGATGGTGAGGTCTGTGATCGCGAACTTGGCGACGAACTGGTCGTGTCCACCACCGATCGGGTTGTACGTCAAGTCCGGTCCGACGCGGACGGGGAACTGCGCCTGCGTGGCCTGGGTCTGGCCGGCGAACCAGACGTGATTGCCGAGTGCGTCGATCGCCCCGGCGCGTGCGAACTCATCGAGCGGTGTGCTGATGAACGCGCGGTAGTCGAAACCAGTTCCACCGCGGTTGACTCGTCCAATGAACACGTCCGATTTCGCACCGGCCTTGGCTCCGACGATCGTCGCGCGACCGGCCGCATCGACGCCGATGGCTGCGCCGCCGGACTGATCACCGACGTATCCGAGGTATTCCCATGCCGCGCCGTCGGGTCGGAGTCGCCCGACGAACCCGTCGTTGCCAGTTCCGGTCAAGACCGGACCGACTGCTACCGGAAAAGTCGCCTCGGTGCTTGCGGTGCCGCCGCATACATAGGCTCGGCCTGCGCGATCCACCGCGACGTCGTCGACTCGTGCGCCATACTTCCCACCGATGTAGCCACCATAGTCGAGCCCGCTCCCGCTGGGCTTGATCTTCGCGATGAAGCTATCGGTGAAGTTGGGCGCCGATGTGTTGTAGGTCAGATCCGGCCCTACGAGCACCGGGAACGAGTTTTCGTCGCTCGAGGTGGAGCCGATGACGTAGGCCGCGCCGAACGGATCGACCGCGATTTCCTCGCCGACGGTCCGGCCCACCCCGCCAATGTAGCCGCAGTAGTCCAATCCGCTGCCGTCCGGCTTCACTCGCGCGACGTATGCCGACTGGACGCCCGGTAGCTTCAAGAACGGTCCGACCTTGACCGGAAGGGAGGTCTCGTCGCTTTGCGTGTACCCGACGACGTAGGCCGCACCGAACGAATCGACCGCGACGCCGTTCAGTTCGTCGAGCGATGTACCACCGATGTAGCCACAATAAACGAGCCCGGTACCGTCCGGACGCACCTTGGCGATGAAGCCGTCAGCGCTGCCCTTGTGCACCAAGCTCGGTCCGCCCATCACCGGAAAGTTGTTCGGCAGGCTCGCCGTCCACCCGACGACGTAGGCTGCGCCCGCAGCGTCGACCGTGACCCCGTTCGCCCAGTCCCAGCCGAGCCCTCCGATGTAGCCGCAATACGCGAGCCCCGTGCCGTCGGGCTTCACCTTCGCGATGAACGCGTCACCGGCAACTCCCATCGGTCCAGGAGGATTGCCATGGGTCAGATCGGGGCCGACCGTAACCGGGAACGACGTCTCGTCACTGAAGGTGTATCCGACCACGTAGAGCGCACCCTGCGCATCGACTGCCGCGTCCCAAATGAAGGTCGTGAGTGCCCCTCCGACGTAGCCGCAGTAGACGAGCATCGGCGGGTCGATCACGAGGGGCCGCGTCCGGTCGTAGTCGCCAAGTTGGAACGCGACCTCGCAACCGTTCAAGACGTCGTCGATGATCAGCTTTGCGTCGACCGACTCCTGCTCGTCACCGGCGGGTTGGAACACCACAGGCGGCTCTTCCTCGACCTCGCCGGCCGGCGTGATCACGCGAAGGCCGCCGGATGCGGTGCGCGCAGTCCTTTCGGCGCCGTCATACCGGAACCGCGCGTACGCCGGATCGGCACCCGGACGCACGATCACGTCGTACTTGAGCCGACTGCCGTCGACCTTGTAGACGACGTCGATGCCCGGCCAAACGTCCCGATAGACAATGCGCCCGAACGTGCGGAGCCCGGCTTGCGAGTTGCTGCCACCCCGAAAGTAGCTCACGACGGTGTCCGTCTTGGCATCACCGACGGGAGCGACTGCCTTGCCGCTGACGAACGACAGCTTGACGGTCCACGCGGGTTCGCCGGCAAACCGGAACGTGACGCCGGCGGCGGTGAAGAACACCGTCCGCCCGCTCGCCTGCACGTAGAATCGGACCTCAGGCGCGTAGTGACCACGGTTCTCGATCAGCGGCATCGCGAGGCCGCTGAGCACCGCTTCTGCCTTCGCGCGCGACACCGGCTGGGACGCGGCGGCGGTTACGATCAATGCGAGCCAGCCACCGGCCAGGAACCCCGCTCGGGTCATCTGCCACCTCGTTTCCGCGATTCCTCGCGTCCGAACCGTTCTCCCGGGTAGCGTATCGCGGCTGCGCGCGACCGTCTACGGACGCCCCGCCAGTCGATCGCGGATCCATTCGATCGGGTGGCGGACGGTGCGGGCGGTGCCGTGGCGGATCTGTTGGCGGCAGCTGATGCCGGCGGCGAGGACGGGGATGTCGTCGGCGGTGTCGCGGACGAACGGGAGAAGGCGGCGCTCGGCCATCGCGACCGACGTCGCGTAGTGTTCGCGGGCGAAGCCGAACGCGCCGGCCATGCCGCAGCAGCCGCCCTCGGGGTCGCGGACCGTGTCGGCGAACGCGCCGAGGAGGCGTTTGGCGTCACCGGCGCCGACGATCGCGCGCTGATGGCAGTGCGGGTGCAGGACAACCGCGTCGACGCGCGCGGTGCCCGCCCCGGGAAACCGCCCCGCGTCGTGCTCGGCCGCGAGGAGCGACTCGATCATCGTGCTCTTCGCGGCGACCGCGGCAACGTCGTCGTCGCCGGGTAGTAGCCATGGGTATTCGTCGATGAGCGTGAGGATACAGCTCGGTTCAAGCCCGACGATCGGGACGCCGTCGCGCGCGTAGGGTGCGAGCGACGCGACCGTCTCGCGCGCGAGCATTCGCGCCCGATCGACGAGACCGCCCGACAGCGCGGTGCGACCGCAACAGCCGCGCGCGTGCGGGATCACCGCGTAGCCGGCGGCTTCGAGCACGTCGAGCGCGGCATTCGCGACCGATGGCTCGAAGAAGCGCGCGAACGTGTCGACGAGCAACACCACGCGTCGGTCGGCGCGCGCGTCGGCCGCGCCGCGCCGCGCGAATGGCCGGCGTGCGATCGTCGGAAGCGGCCGATCGGGCGCGATGCCGAGGGTGCGCGCGAGCATGAAGCGCGTCGGCCCGAAACGCCCCATCGCGTTCGCGACAGGCGCCCGCCACCCCGCCCCCCACCGTGCGAGCGTCGGCAGCGCCGCCATCGCGCGCGTCCGCCACGGCACGCCGTGGCGCGCGTGGTAGTGCGCGAGGAACTCGACCTTGAGCTTCGCCATGTCGACCGACGACGGGCACTCGGCCTTGCACGCTTTGCACTCGACGCACAGCGCCATCACGTCGTGCATCCGCGGGTCGGTGAGTGCGTCGGCCGGCAGCACGCCCGAGATCGCCGCGCGCAGTGCATTGGCGCGGCCGCGAGTCGAGTGCTCCTCCTCGCGCGTGACCATGAAGCTCGGGCACATCGTGCCGGTCGTCTTCCGGCAGACGCCGGCGCCGTTGCACATCTCGATCGCGCGGTCGAAGCCGTGGTCGCTCGCGAAGTCGACGTGCGTCTCGGGCGGCGTCGCGCGGTAGTCGGCGCCGAAGCGGAGGCTCGCGTCGATCCGCCCCGCGTCGACGACGATGCCCGGGTTCAGGATTCCGTCGGGGTCGAAGATCGCCTTCGTCTTCCGGTAGGCGCCGTAGAGCGCCGGGCCGAAGAAGTGCTCGTTCATCGCGCCCCGCGCGCGCCCGTCGCCGTGTTCGCTCGCGATCGCACCGCCGTAGCCGCCGACGAGTTCGGCCGAGAAGCGCGCGATGCGGTCGAGCTTCGCCACGTCGGTCGCACACTTCTGGTCGATGATCGGGCGCACGTGCAGGCAGCCGGCACTCGCGTGCGCGTAGTAGGCGACCTTCGTGCCGATGCCGTTGCAGAACGACTCGATCTGCGTGACGTAGTCGGCGAGGTGCTCGACCGGCACGGCCGCGTCCTCGATGAACGGGATCGGCTTCAGGTCGCCCCGCTGGCTCATCAACAGTCCGAGACCTGCTTTGCGCACCTCCCACACGTCGTCCTGGCGCGCCGCATCGGGCAGCGACACGACGCGGGCGGGAACCGCGCACGCGGCGACGTGTCGTTCGAATCGCACGAGCTGGTCGACCACCTCGGCGTCGGTCTCGCCGGTGAACTCGGTGATCAGCACGCAGTCCGGATCGCCGTCGATCACGCGCTCGAGTCGACGCGCATACGCGGGGATGCCGCGGCACGCGGTGATCGCCATTCGGTCGAGCAGTTCGATTGCGGTCGGCGCCGCGTCGAGGAGCGTCGGCACCGCTTCGAGTGCAGCGCGGAGCGTGTCGAACTGGACGAGCGCGAGGCCGGCCGCCGCTGGGCGACGCACGAGCGACAGCGTCACGTCCTCGATCACCGCGAGCGTGCCCTCCGAGCCGCAGACGAGCTGTGCGAGGTCGAACGTCTTCGTGCGCGGCGCGCGGAACGTCGGGCCGTCGACGAAGCGGTCGAGGTTGTAGCCGCCGGCGCGGCGCCAGTGCTTGGGCGTGCCGGCGACGATCGCGTCGGCGTCGCTGCGGACGAGGTCGTCGATGCCGCGGTAGATCGCCGCTTCGAGTCCGGTGCCGGCCGCCTTCGTGCGCACGACGTCGGGCGTCGCGGGTGCGAGATCGGCGCGCGATCCGTCGGCGAGCACGACGCGCATCGACCGGACGTGGTCGGCGGTCATCCCGTAGAGGATCGAGTGTGCGCCGGTCGAGTTGTTCGCGACGACGCCGCCGACCGTCGCCCGGTCGGCGCTCGCCGGGTCGGGGCCGAACGTCCAGCCGTCGGGCGCGAGTCGTGCGTTGAGTGCGCCGAGCACGACGCCCGGTTCGACGCGCACGGTCCCCGCCTCGGCGTCGTAGTCGAGCACCCGGTCGAGGTGGCGCGTGAAGTCGATCACGAGCGCTTCGTTGACCGCTTGGCCGGCGAGGCTCGAGCCGGCGCCGCGCGGCAGGATCGGCACGCGGTGCTTGGCGGCGAGCGTCACCGCCGCCTGCACGTCGTCGGCCGACTCGGGGATCAGCACCGCGATCGGCATCCGCCGGTAGATGCTCGCGTCGGTGCTGTAGAAGACGCGGTTCCACGCGTCGCTCCGGACCTCGCCGCGGACCTCGCGCGCGAGCGCGTCGAGGAATGCGGCGTGTGCGCTCACCGCCCCGCCTCGACGATTCCGAGTGCGGTGGCGACGGCCTCGGCCGCAGCCGCGTGGCCGGCCGCGGACAGGTGCATCGCGTCGGCGGTCAGGTAGAGCGACGTCGGATCGCCGCCGTGGGCGCGCGCGAACGCCGGTGCGAGGTCGTGGACGGTCGCCCCGCCAGCGCGGAACGCCGCGTCGACGAGTCGCTGCGGCTGCCACGGATCGGCGGCGTCGGCGCGAAGTTGCGCCTCGTACGGCATCACGAATACGTCGCACGCGGCGCCGGCCGCCCGCGCCCGCGATGCGATCGTCCGCGCGACCGTGAGCGCGTCGCGGGTGGCCGCGACCGACGGTTCGTAGCGCGAGCGATCGTGCTGCCAGTAGGCGAGGCTTCGGTCGGTCAACCACGACTTCGCGGCGACGTAGAGCTTGGCGTTCGCCCGCAGCCACCCGGTCGGGCCGGCATCCGGTTGCGGCAGGTCGAGGAGGTAGCCGTCGACGTCGTTCAGGCACCAGCACACGATCACGCGCTCCGGCGGTTGCCCGCTCGCGAGCACCTGCTCGAGCACGTCGCGGTAGTTCCACACCGAGTGGCCGAGCGTCGCGGCGTGCACGATCCGCACGTCGGGCACGCGCGCTTGCAGCTTGCCGACGAAGGTCTCGGCCGACTCGACGCCGACGCCGAACGCGACCGAGTCGCCGAGCACGAGCCAGCGCCGCGCGGCGTCGGCCGGAGCGCCGATCGCGCGGCACCCGCTCGCGTCGATCGTGACGTCGGTGCCGAAGCAACTCCCGCTCGCGCCGGCGCGCATGCCGACGCTCGGCCCCCAGACGCGTTCGGCGAACAGTTCGCGGTCGGTACCCTGCAGGTTGACGCCCGGCATCGCGAGCCGGACGGCGAGTTCGGCGGCCGCGAACAGTGCGACGGTGATCACGATCGCGATCACGATGCGGCGAAGGATTCGAATCATCGGGTCTCCTCGGGGTCGATCGGCCCGGCCGGGCCGGCGAGTGTCGTGGCGAAGAAGGTCGCGGCGGGCGCGGCGTTGCGGCTCGCATCGCCCCAGCGCGCGATGAACCGGTCCGACGCGTCGGCGTCGACGACGGCCCACACGCTGCCGCCGAAGCCGGCGCCGAACGGCGATGCGGCGATCGCGCCGACGTCGGTTGCGGCCGCGACGAGTCCGATCGTCTCCGGCGTCTGGTTGGCGAGCAACTCGATCGCGTCGCGGGTGGACGCGCGGGCGACTCGGCCGAGCGCGGTCGCGTCGGCTCGCCGGACCGCGTCGATCGCCGCGGGCACGTGCCCGGTGGACTCGCGAACGAAGTGGCGGGTGCGCCGTGCGAGCGGATCGTCGCCGTCGGGTTCGTCGAGGCCGTCGATCGCACCGAGGTGCGAGGCGCCCCGGGCGGTCGCCGCGTCGGCGGCGAGCCGGGACGCCCGGTTGTAGTCCTCGCGCGCGGCACCCGCCTTCTCGGCGCGCACCCCGCTCACGGCGATCACGACGCGCCAGTGCGCGGGCCAAGGGATGCGTGCGACGATCGACGACGGTCGATAGCCGAGCGCCGTGACCGTGCCCGCGCGCGCGACGAGCATCGCGGTCGAGTCCTGGCAGCCGCCCTCGGTGCCGACGCCGCCGCGTTCGATCGCGCCGAGCCACTCGCCGAGCGCGAGCGGATCGTCGTCCGGGGGCATCGGGCGCGAGCACAGCGTGAACCCGGTGACGAGCGCGGTCGAACTCGCGAGGCCCGCTGCGGCGGGCAGGTCGCTGGCGAACGCGATGTCGGACGGACCGGTGTGTCGGAGCGCAGCTCGTGCGTACTCGGCCCACGGCGGGAGCGAGGCGTCGTCGGTCGGCGATAGCGCGATCGACTCGCCGAGAACCGCGTCGGTGACCGTGCACCTCGCAGCGCCGGCCGGTGCGCCGACGAACGCGATCCCGCGATCGAGCGCGGCGGTGAGGCTGACGCCGCCGGCGTAGTCGGTGTGCTTGCCGAACAGTTCGAGCCGCCCCGGCACCCACTGGCGCGTGGTCGGGGTGCGTCCGAGCGCGCGCGCGGCGCGGTCGACGAGGGCCGCTCGGCGGTCAGCCATCGGTGGGGCTACCCGGTGCGGCGAGACGTGCTTCGAGACCGGCGACGTCGTCCGCGTGCGTCAGGTCGAACACCGGGTCCGACGACCGGATCACCGCGTAGTCCACGCCGGCCCGCATCGACCGGCGGACCGCGTCCGGCAGTTCCCATTCGCCGCGCGGCGACGGGGCGAGTCCGTCGATCGCGTCGAAGATGCGTGCGTCGAAGCGCCACGCGTTCATGCCGACGAGTGCCGCGGGATCGAACTGCTGCGGTTTCTCGACGATTCCCTGCAACCGGTCGCGCTCGACGTCGAGTTGCGCGAACGCGCGGGCTCGTTCGATGGGAATGCCGCCCCCCGCCAGCGCCTCGGCGGTGAAGCCGACGACGCCCGGTCCGCCGAGTGCGAGCAGCGCGCGCAATGCGGCGACCGGGTAGACGTTGTCGCCGTTCAGCACGACGAACGGCGCGTCGCCGACCCGCACGCGTGCAGCCCGCACCGCGTCGGCGGTGCCGCGGGGTTCGGCTTGCACAGCGAGTTCGACGTCGAGGCGATCGACGGTCGCGCCCGGGTGCGTGCCGACAGGATCGGCGGCCTGTTCGGGGCTCACGACGGCGATTGCTCGCGAAACGCCCGCGTCGCGGACCCGACCGAGCACGTGGTCGATCCACGGGCGTCCGGCGATCGGGACCATCGGCTTGCGCCCGGCGGTCGCCGCGGCGCGCTGCGCGTCGTCGAGCGTCGCGCCGGCGATCGACGCGCGCAGTCGCCGGCTCGCGCCGCGCGCGAGCACGACCGCGACCGGGTCACGCGTCGCCGTCACCGGCCTCGCGCAGGCTCGTGAACAACGCTCGGAGGTCCCGCGCGCCGCCGATCGTCACGACGACGACGATCGCGAGGAACAGCACGAGCGCGCCGAGCAGCACCGCGGTCCAGATCGTCAACCAGCTCATGCGGCGCTCCCTTCGTCGGCTCGAGGTGGATCCGGCATCAGGAGGGAGAACAGGACCATCATCGCGACCGCGGCCGCTACGGCGCCGAGCCCGACCCAGTGCGCTTCGAGGTTGCCGAACAGTTCCTTGCGGATCGGGCCGAGCCCGAGCACGGCGAGCGCGCCGCACGCGATCGCCGCCTTCGCGCCGGCCGACGAGGCGCGTTGCCAGTAGAGGCCGATTGCGAGCACCGCGAACGCGCCGGTGAAGTAGATCGCTCCGGAGATCGCCATGTAGTCCCAGAGATCGTCCTTCAGCGGGAAGTAGAGGCTCCAGTAGAGCAGGAAGGCCGCGATCGCGACGATGATCACGCGCGTGAGCGTGAGGCGCGCCTTCGGCGACAGTTCGCCACCGTGCAACGGCGCGATCACGTCCTGGGTCAGCACCGAACTCCAGCAGAGCAGATACGTGTCGTGCGTGGACATGAACGCCGAGAGCATGCCGGCGACGACGAGGCCGAGGAGTCCCGCCGGCAGGAGTTGGCCGAGGAAGGCCGGCATCGCGAGCAACCTGTCGTCACCGATCGGCGCGACGACGAACCGCTGGTAGAGGTCGCCGCCCGCCTGCGTGAACCAGACGAACGCGCAGATGCCGAGCAGGTACGGGATCAGGAAACGAATCGAGAAACCGATCGATCCGAGCATGTAGATCCGCCGCACGTCCTGCTCGCTCTTCGCCGAACACGCGCGGATCACCGACGTCTGCCACACCGCGGCGCTCACGACACCGAGAAACGCCATCCACACGACGTAGCCCAGGCCGCCGTTGTCCTTGTGAAACGGGTCGACGCCGGCGTCGCCGAGGCGGTCGTGCACCGTCGTCGTGATCGTGTCCCAGCCGAGGTGACCGACCGCGAAGCCGCAAGCGACGAGCATCCCGATCGACAGCACGACGAACTGGATGTAGTCGGTGACGACGACCGACAGCATCCCGCCGAGCACCGTGTAGAACAGGACGAGCACGATCATCGCGGTCATGATCAGCTCGATCGTCGTCGGGTCGGTCAGGCCGGTCACACCGGCGACGAAGAGCGCGCCGGCTTTCAGGAACAGGCCCATGTTCAGGATGCCGGCCACCGCGAGCACGAGCCCGCCGATGATGCGCACGTCGCGCCCGAAGCGGTGCTCGTAGAACTCGGGGATCGTCATGACCCCCATGCGTCGAAGCGGCACGACGATGAAGCCGGTCCACCCGATCAGCAGCGACGCGACGCCGGCCGAGATCGCGATGTGAAAGACCGCGAAGCCGGACGTGAAGCCCTTCTGCGCGGAGTACATCACCGTGATCAGCCCGAGTTCGGAGCCGATCAGCGTCGCGACGCCGAGGTAAGACCGCACCGAACGGCCGGCGACGACGAACTCGGCCATGCCGCGGACGAATCGGCGGCAGAACCAGCCGGTCGCGGCGATCGCGAGCAGGTAGACGACGACGATCGCGCCGTCGATGGTCGTGAAATTCGTCGACACGAGGCCCCTCCCGGGCGCGTCCCCAGCGACGCGTCCCCCGAGGGTAGCGAACCGTGCCCGCAACTCAACGGGCTCCCGCTGTGTCGTCTCAACGGCCTTGCGCCGTGTCGCCTCAACGGGCTTCCGCCGTGTCGTCGGGTCCCGGGTCTTGCAGCGCCCGGATCGCCCCGCGCCCGGCCGGCAGGAATCGTCCTGCCGGCCGAGCCGAAGCTTGAGGGAGGGATACGAAAGTCGTCGACGAGGTCGGACCGGCCCGGGCGGTTTTCGTCCGATCCGACCTCGCGACGGATGGTGTCACGTGCCCCCCGGCTCTCCTTTTCTATCGCCAGGTCCATCGCCGGGGATTCCCGAAGGGCCACTCGTTTTACCCTCCGTTGCGGCGGGTGGCAAGATCAAAAGTTAGGTATTTGTTTGGATTCCTTAACCCGCTGGAAACGCTACACTTGTGTTTTCCCGGCGGTCCTGGATTCGGAGATCGATGCACCCTCGAACGAAGAAGATCCTCGGCCTCACCGTCGCGTTCACGATCAGCGCCGTCTGCCTGTGGTTCTTCGTGCGCACGGTGGACCTGTCGAAGGCGTGGGACGCGATCCTCGAGGCCGATCACCGCTGGACGGCTCTCTCCGCGCTGGCGATCTGGGCGTCGATGGTCGCCCGCGCGTTCCGCTGGCGCGTACTCCTCGCGGACGCGAAGCCGGTGTCCGTCGTCCGGCTCTACCACATGGAGATGATCGGGATCGCGACGAGCGGGTTGATCCCGGGACGTCTCGGCGAGGTCGCGCGGACGATCTTTCTCGCGGCGAAGGAGAAGCTCGGCTTTCTCGTCGTCCTGTCGTCGGTGTTCGTCGAGCGATTGCTCGACCTGGGGCTCGTGATCGCGCTGACGGCGTGCATGCTGCTCGCCTATCCGTTCCCCGAAGCGTCCACGCGCGACGAACTGCAGACGTACGGTCTCGGACTCGGCGCGATGTTCGCCGGCTTCGTCGTGATCGCCGGGATGCTCGCGTTCGCCCCCGAGCGTTCGGTCGCGATCGCGCGCGGCATCGCCGGCAAGCTCTCCCCCGCGCTTGCCGAGCGCGTCGCGCAGTGGGGCGACTCGTTCGCCGGCGGGTTCGCGATCTTCCGCGACCTGCGGCGCACGTCGATCGCGAAGCTGTGGACGCTCGCCGTGTGGGGTGGCATCGCACTGTCGGAGTACTTCCTCTTCCACGCGTTCGGGATCGACGCCGGACTGCTCGGCGCGGCGCTGCTGACCGCGGGGCTGGCACTCGCCGTCGCCGCGCCGCAGGCCCCGGGGTTCATCGGCGTCTTCCAGCTCGCGACGACGCTCGTGCTCGTCGAGTGTTTCCAGGTCGAGCAGAGCATCGCCGGCGCCTACGCGATCCTGTTGTGGGTCGTGCAGATGCTCTTCCTGATCGTGCTCGGGCTCGGCAGCTTCGCGATCGAGGGCTTGTCGCTCGGCGACATCAGCGGCGCGAAGGCCGAGGCGGACGCGCAGGCGAAGGCGGCTTCCGGGGATTCCGCGTGAGCCGGATCGTGCACGCGGTCCACGGCTTTCCGCCCGACTACCGCGGCGGCACCGAACACTACGTCGACACGGTCGCTCGCTGCCAGCAGCGCGCCGGCCACGACGTGCGCGTGTTGACCGGCTTTCACCAAACCGCCGCGCACGCGACGATCCGCGACGAGGTGCGCGACGGGTTGCCGGTATCGGTGCTCGCACGCTACGGCCTGTGCGGCGATCGCTGGGACCAGATCGACGCGCCCCACAGCGAGGCGCGCGTGCGTGCGTGGCTCGGCCGCGCCCGACCGGACGTCGTGTTCGTGCACCACTTCGTCCGCCTCACGCGGACGATCGCGCGGACCGCCGCGTCGCTCGGGATCCCGGTCGTCTGGACGTTCCACGACCTGTCGGCGACGTGCCCGTGCTTCAACCGCGTCGACGAGGACGGCCGCTTTCGCGCGGAGCCGCTCGACGCGGATGCGTGCATCGACCTCGTCGACCGCGATCGTTGGCAGCACCGCGAGGAACTCGTCGAGGCGATCGAGGCGTATCTCGCCGACGCGCGCGCGGAGGTCGCCGCGGCGGCGTTGCGCCTCGCGCCGTCGGCGGCGCAACGCGACCTCGTCGCCGCGCTGCTGGGGTTGGACGACGGGTCGGTGCGCGCGATGCCGTTCGGTTTGCCGCGCGCCACGCCCCGCTTCACCCCGGCGCCCGCCCCGTTCGGCCGCCCGCTGCGCGTCGTGCACTGGGGATCGCTCTACCGCGACAAGGGAACCCACATCCTCGTCGAGGCGGTGCGCCGGGTGCACGAGCGGCATCCCGGTGCGATCCGGCTCGACGTCTTCGGCGACGCCGTGTTCGCGGACTACGGTGAGCGCCTCCGTGCGCTCGCGGCCGATGGCCCGATCGTCTTCCACGGCGCGTTCACCGACCTGGCGGTCGACCCGACGGCATTCGACGTCGCGGTGCTGCCGACGCTCGCGCACGAGTCGTACGGTTTCGTGCTCGACGAGGCGCACGCGCGCGGGTTGCCGGCGATCGTGTCGCGGCTCGGCGCGTTGCCGGAACGCGTCGGCGCGGCCGGGCAGACGGTCGAGCCGAACGACCCGGTCGCTCTCGCCTCGGCGCTCGAGGCGCTCGTCGCGACGCCGGAGACCGGCCGGGTGTGGCGCGCGGCACTGCCGTCGTCCTTCCGCACGCTGGACGAGCACGCCGCCGATCTCGAAAGCGTCGTCGAGGAGGCGATCGCGCTCGGTCCCCCGTCGAGCGCGCCCGCCCCGCCGCGCCGCTCGGCCGCGCGGCTCCGCCGAGAACGCGCGCTCGTCAACCGTCAGCTCGCGTGCTACCGACCGACGAACTCGACCGTCGATCGTTCGTCGAACGTGCCACTGTAGTCGAGCGCGTAGGCGTCGAACTTCCGCCCGGTGAGCGTCCAGGTGCCCTCCCCGGTCGCGTGCACGAGGATTCCCGCGTCGAGCGAGTAGTAGAGCGTGCGCTCGACCGTCGCGACGAGGGTCGTGCCGGCGCGCGAGTGCGTCTTCCACGTCCCGTGCACCGTGAGCACCGCGCACGGCGTCGGGTGCTTCTCGCGCTGAGGCGGTTCGCCGAACTCCTCGGCTTCGATGATGTGCGTGACCGAGAACGCCGGATCGACGCGGACGAACCGAACGGTGAGCACGCCGTCCACCGTCTGGTCGGCGTCGACGGGGCCGTAGGCGAGGCTCGCTGCGACGCGTGCGGCCGGCACGGTCCATCGTTCGCCCAGTCGGACGGTTCGTGCGGGCAGGTGGGGATCGCGGAACGCGGTCTGCCGTCCCAGTGCCTTCAGCGACGCCGGAACCGGCTCGCGCTCGGCGGGTTCTCCCCCGCGGGTGACGTCGTAGCGACCGTCGGCGCGGAGTCGGAAGCGAAGTCGCTCGCCGTCGAACGGCAGCGTTCGCTGTTCGAGTTCCGGTGGGCGGTCACCCGGGTAGCGAAGCGTCGTCAACACGTCCGCCCTGGCGAACTCGCGGACGTACTCGGGGCGCCGCCCTTCGCGCACCGGCAACACCTCGTCGTCGTATTCGAGGACGAATCGCGACGACTGCGACAGTCGCTGCTCGCGGCCGTCGGCCGTTCGGGCGACCCCGCCGAGCGTACCGTTGCGTACGATCGAGACCTCCGTGCGTAGCCCGACCCGCGGCATTCGGCGGAAGTCGACCTCCGGGGGCTGGAACTGGGCGCCCGCTCCGCCGACGGCGACGGCCGCGAGCATGACGGAACCGATCAGGCCGCGGATCACCGGTCCTCGGTCGGGATCGCCACCGGCGTCGCGATCGCGGCGCGCGACTCGATCCGCATTTCGCTGGCGACGTCGAGCGTGACGATTTGCCCGTTCGCCTCGAGCCGCCCCTTCGTCGTCGTCGTGCCGCGCATGTCGACGGCGGAGACGAACCCGCGGGTCGCGTCGTAGCGCGCCGTGCCGGAGAGGCGGAGGCGCGACGTGGGGTGCCCCGGTATCGACAGCCGGACGTCGAAGTCGAGCGCGATGTCGGCGATGCGGCGCTGCCCGACGCGCCGGATTCGGGTCAGCGTCAGCCGCGACCGACCGGAGACGCCGACCGAGGCGACTCGCCCGAAGTGATCGCCGAAGACGTCGTCGAGTTGGGGCTGGGTCAACGACCACGACTCGCCGACGCGTTTGATCGACGAGGGCATCGGAAGCAGCGGGTCGCGGAGGCGGCCGGTCCGCAGCGCGCGGCGCTGGTCGTCGGTCGCGGGGCGCCAGCCCTCTTCGTCGGCGACCTCGATCCGGACGTCGGCCGGCGCATCACCCCAGGTACCGCGCACGGTGTGGTTCTCGAGCGGGTGGACGACCGGCGGGCTCTTCGTCGCCTCGCCCGTCGCGTCGTACTGGGTGATCGTCATGCGGTAGCGACGATGGTCCACGACGACCCGGCGAACGCCGGCCTGCGGGTCGACGCGCTCGAACGTGACGCGCAGCCGCGCCTCGCCGTCGGCGCGCTTGTCGACCTGTCGCGGCTCCTCGTCGCCCTCGTAGCGAATCGTGCCGCGCACGCGGCACTCGAGGCGATCCTCGACGTCGATGACGGTTCCGCTCTGCGGCTTCTGCGCGAAGTCGACGACGTCGCCCGCGTCGTCATCGCGGTAGCCGCCACCGGAGACGCTTCCGGTGTCCGGGCGGTCGATCGCCTCGACGGTCGCGGCGGCCGGTGCGGTCACCGCGACGAGGAGCGCGAACGCGAGCGCGATCGGACGAAGCGGCGTGGAGTCGGGCGATTGGGGCATCAGTGGGCTCGGCATCGTTGTTCGGACGATGATACGCGAACGCGTCTGCCGGCGTTGGGTCGCGTTCGGCAGAATCCGGGGAACGGGTCCGGCCGAGCGCGTTCGCACCCGGCCGGTCACCCGGATCCCCCGACGAGACCGCGTGGGCCTACTCGTCGGTGACGACCTTCGCCGTCGCCTTCTGCGCGACCTTGCCCTTCATCTGGAGCGAACCGCCCTCGGACTCCTCCGGCTCGCCCTCGGCGTTCATCGTGCCTTCGAGCTTCACCTCGGTGTAGACGCGGTGCTTGATGTTGTAGATCGCCGTGCCCGAGATCACCATCTTCGCGGTGATGCCGGACTGGATGTCCATGCCGAGCTGCAGCTTGAACTTGATCACGCCGCACATGACGCCGTAGATCGGCTTGATCTCGGCGAGCTCGAAGGTGCCGGTGCCGTCCATCTCGACGTCCATGCCCTCTTCGTCGCTGCCCGGGTCCTGGAAGTAGTCCTTGAGCTCCTTGCCGCTGAACTCCCACGACTCGCCGACCTGCTTCGTGCCCTTCGGCAACGGCATCAGCGGCGACTCGAGGCGACGACGCGTGAGCTGCTTCTTCGCGGGACCGGCGGCCGCCGTCCACTCGTCACCGTCTTTGACCTCGAGCTTGATCTCGTCCTCGCCGCTCATGTCCGCGCGGTAGCTCTTCCACGCGACCGGGTTCTCGTTCTCGGACTCCTGCGGCTCGGGCAGGACCTCGATCTCGAGCTTGGTCTTGACCGTCGACTCTTCGTAGGTCCGCTCGACCTTCGTGATCTTGTTCTCTTTGACCTCGGTGAACTTCTGCGTGTAGTTCTGCGACTCGGCCATCGACTGCTTGAAGGTGTGCTCCATCTCGCCCTGGCTCATCGTGCCGTCGAGGGCGACCGTCATCTTGCCCTTGACGGCGATCTTGAGGCCGGCCTCAGGGCGCAGGTCGAAGTTGATCGACTTGGTCGCGGCGGCGCCCTCCTGGTCCTGCGGGGCGAAGGCGACGAACGGCATCGCGACGAGCGCGGCGAGCGCGCAGGCGATGCCGGTGGGCTTGTTGAGGGTCAGGGTCGACATCGAAGTCTCCAAGGGCCGGGGCACCGTCGTGGCGCCGGGTCGTGGGTCGAGGCGTCTCGTGTCCGGAATTCGCGGCCGAATGGTAGTCTCGGCCCCCGAAGCGGTCAATCCGGACCGCACGGAGAGATACGTCCTCGCGGGCCTCAGCGCGAGCCCCGTCTCGGGCCGGACGAAAAAGACCGGGGTCGCTTACTAACCCCCTGCGTCAGCCGGTGTTACGCCAGGAGTTTCTCGACCGCCCGGACCGCCTCGGGGAGTGCGAACACGACGACGCGGTCGCCCTCGTGCAGGACCGTGTCCCCGCGGGCGATGATCGGGGTGCCGCCGCGGATGACCCCGCCGACGATCGCGCCGCGGGGGAAGTCGACGTCGCGCAGCGGCTTGCCGACCGCCGACGCCGTGCCCGGGACGAGGAACTCGATCACCTCGGAGTCGTTGCCCTCCACCTTCGCCATCGACAGGACGTCGCCGCGGCGTACGAAGCGGAGGATGTGGTTCGCGGCCGCGACGCGCGAGCTGATCACGCGGTCGATGCCGAGCGACGAGACCATGTCGATGTACGCTGCGTTGTTCACGAGCGTGATCGCGCGCTTGGCACCGCGGTGTTTCGCGAGCAACGACGTCAGGACGTTGAGTTCGTCGTTCTCACCGACCGCGATGAAGACGTCGCAGCGGTCGATCCCCTCTTCGTTGAGCACGTCGATCGCCGTGCAGTCGGAGTGGATGATGATCGCCTTCTTCAGATCGCTCTCGATCGCGTCGCACGCGCTCCGGTCGGCGTCGAAGATCTTGACGCGGTAGTGCATCTCGAGGCGACTCGCGATCGCGAGCCCGAGGCGGTTGGCGCCGTGGATGAAGATGCTTCGCTCCTTCTTCGAGCGGCCGACGAAGAACGGCTGGATCGCCGCGAGACGCCGGGCGGTGCAGATGAAGTAGACCGCATCGTCGGGGAGGATCTTGTCGTCGCCGCGCGGGATCAGCGTGCGCTTGCCGCGTTGGATCGCGGTCATCACGAGCGCGTCGGCGCCCTTCTTCGCACCGAGCTGGCGCAACGTGAGTCCGCACAACGGCGTTTCTTCGGTGACTCGGTAGCCGAGGAACAGGATCTGCCCTTCGGCGAACTCCGACACGTCGAACGCGCCCGGCAGTCGCGTGACCATGTTGCGGATGTCGCGCGCGACGACGTCGCCCGGGTTGATCACGAGGTCGATCCCGAGCTCTTCCTTTTTGATCTTCGCCTGGCGGGTGTTGTATTCCGGGCTCCGCAGCCGCGCGATGATCATGCCGACGTCGTACTTGCTCGCGAGCAGGCACGCGATCAGGTTGACCTCGTCGGAGTCGGTGACCGCGATGAAGATGTCCTGGTTGCGAACGCCGGCGGACTCGAGCAATTCGGTGCTCGCGCCGTTGCCCCGGATCGCGAGGGCGTTGAGTCGCTCCTGAATCTCGCGGTGCCGCTGCTCGTCGTTGTCGACGACCGTGACCTGGTGCCCCTCGCGGATCAGGCTCTCCGAGAGGCTGTAGCCGACCGCGCCGGCGCCGATGACGAGGATTCGCATTCCGAAATCATCGCCCCTTTCCGTGCGATGGCAACGGTCCGGTCGTCTCGCCGACCGGCCGAATCTCGATCAGCGTGATCTCGGGTGGGCACAGAAAGCGGACGCGCGGCGCTTCGAAGCGTTCGAGGCCGATGCCGCGTGACACGTAGAGCCGTTGGCCCGCGACCGTGTGGAGGCCGGCGCTGTTGCGGAGCGGGAGTCGTTGGAAGTTGATCAGCGGGCCGATCCCCGGGACGACGACCTGCCCCCCGTGCGTGTGTCCCGCGACGACGAGGTCGGGTGCGGGCGCGCCTCGAAGGTCGTAGACGAGGTCCGGCTGGTGGGTCATCACGATCCGCAGCGCGTCCGCCGGCGCGGCTTGCCGTCCCAGACGGGCTGCCGCCCCGCCCGCCTCGAGGACGTCGTTGCCGAAGCCGTGGACGTCCACCCGCTGCCCGCGAACGTCGACGGTCCGTCGCTCGCCGAGCAGCGGGGTCACCGGTGTCCCGGCGAACAGCGTTCGCAGCCGCGCGTCGTCCTCGAAGTCCCCGCGGATCGCGAACGCGTGGGCCGGCCCGTCGAGACGCGACCAGAGGGTGCGCAACGCCGGAAGGTCGCGTGCGAAGCCGTCCGGTTCGGAGTCCTGGTAGTAGTCGCCGAGGAGCAGCACCAGGTCGGCATCGAGTGACCGAACGGTGTCGATCACCCGCCCCTCGAACGCACCGGGCGCGTCGGTCTGCAGGTCGGCGAGGAGTGCGATCCGCACGACGGATCGGGCGCGCTCGCTCTCGAGCACGACGCGTTCGACGACGAGTCGGCGGGGACCGAACACATGCCCTTCGACGCTGACTGCCGCGGTCGCGACGACGAGGATCGCGACGATCCAACGCGTCGCCCGACGGGTGCGGCGCGGCGGCGCGACGAGTGCGAACTCGGCGGCGAGCGCGATCGCCCCCACCGCGGGTGCGACGACGAGGAATGCGATGTCGATCAGGCGGATCATCACGAAGAAGCCGCGTCCGCCGCTGGCCGCCTCGATCCACGGCGACGCGAGCCCCGCGGCGAAGATCGTGCCGAGCGCGGTCGCGGTCAGGACGCGTGCGGCGCGCGCGACCGGCCGTGCGAGCGGCCCGCGTCGCCAGGCGCGCCACACGAGGTCGCCGAGGGGTACCGCGGCGAACCACCCGTGCGCGGCGACGAACCACGGCGCGAGGTCGGCGGTGGGCACGAGGTTCGCCATGCGCGCGTGCGCCCTTCTCCGTTGCTCCGCCCTGGCGGAGTGGATAGAGTTGTCGTCGTCACCACCGCCGGGGTCGTCATCCCGGCGTCACCCATGAGCGGAGCACGGACCCGTGTCGCTGACCTACTCCGACTACTTGCACCTCGACCGCGTCCTGTCCAGCCAGCACGAACAATCGTCGCCGCCCGAGCACGACGAATTGCTGTTCATCATCATCCATCAGGCGTACGAGCTGTGGTTCAAGCAGGAGTTGCACGAGGCCGCGCTCCTCGCGAAGCGGCTCGATGCCGGCGACACGTTCGGCGCGATCGGCACGATGCGTCGGATGCTCGTGATCCTGAAGACCCTCGTGCAGCAGACCGACATCCTCGAGACGATGACGCCGGTCGGATTCAGCCGGTTCCGCGATCGCCTCGACACGGCGAGCGGCTTCCAGTCGTATCAGTTTCGCGAGTTCGAGTTCGTCTGCGGCCACAAGGATCCCCGTCGACTCGCGATGTTCCGCGACATGCCGGAGGTCCTCGCGCGGCTCGAACGACGGATCGCGGAGCCCACCCTGTGGGATCACTTCGCCCGGTGCGTCGCCGCGCGCGGGCACGCGGTGCCGGCCGAGGTGCTCGAGCGTGACGTGACGCAGCCGGTCGTCGAGTGCGAGGCGATGCAGGACCTGCTCTACGACGTCTACCGCCGGGACAAGGAGGTCGTGCTGCTCGTCGAGCGCATGGTCGACCTCGACGAGGGCTTTCAGGAGTTCCGGTACCGGCACGTCAAGATGGTCGAGCGAACGATCGGCGACAAACCGGGCACGGGCGGCTCGTCGGGCGTCGAGTACTTGCGACGCACGCTGTTCACGCCGTTCTTCCCCGATCTGTGGCGGTTCCGGAGCCGGCTCTGATGTCGCCGGATCGGCCGGTGCTCAAGCCGGCGCTCCGACCGTTCGGTGAGTCGATCTTCACGCCGATCACGCGGATGGCGATCGCCGCCGACGCGCTCAACCTCGGCCAGGGGTTCCCGGACTTCGACGGCCCGCCGTTCGTGATCGACGCGGCCGTCGAGGCGATGCGGGCCGGGCACAACCAGTATGCGCCGAGCCACGGCGTCCCGCGATTGCGCACGGCGATCCGCGACGCGTTCGCGTCGCGCTACGGCGTCGACTACGACGCGGATGCCGAGGTCACCGTGTTCAGCGGTGCGACGGAGGCGCTGTTCTCGACGATCAACGCGCTCGTCGACGCGGGCGACGAGATCGTGATCCTCGAACCGTTCTACGACAGCTACCCGGCATGCGTCGCGATGGCCGGCGGTCGCGCGCGCTACGTGTCGCTCGACTACCCCGACTTCGCGCTCGACGTCGCGGCGCTCGAGGCGGCGGTGACGCGGCGCACGAAGGCGATCCTGCTCAACACGCCGATGAACCCGAGCGGCAAGGTGTTCACGCGCGACGAACTCGCGGCGATCGCCGACATCGCCTGCCGTCACGACGTCCTCGTGATCAGCGACGAGGTCTACGAGCAGCTGACGTTCGGCGACGCCGAGCACGTGCCGATCGCGACGCTGCCGGGCATGCGCGATCGGACGCTGACGATCTCGTCCACCGGCAAGACGTTCTCGATGACCGGCTGGAAGATCGGCTGGGCGATCGGGGCGCCCCCGCTGAGTGCCGCGGTTCGCGCGGCCCACCAGTTCGTCACGTTCTGCTCGGCGACCCCGCTGCAGCACGCGATGGCCGCCGCGCTCGAGCGAGCGGACGACTACTATCCGCGTTTCCGCGCCGACTACGCCGCGCGTCGTGAGGCGCTGTTGGGTGTGCTCGACGCGGCCGGCTTCGAGGTCGCCCCGCCGGACGGCACCTACTTCGCGCTCGCCGACATCACGCCGTTCGGTTTCGACGACGACCGCGCCTTCTGCGAGCACATGATCGAGTCGGTCGGCGTCGCCGCGATCCCGCCGTCGTGGTTCTGGGCCGATCGCCGTGGTGGGCGCACGTTGATGCGCTTTGCGTTCTGCAAGCGCGTCGAGGTGCTCGAGGAGGCCGGGCGACGACTCGCCGGACTGCGGGACGCGTGCGATCCCGGATCGAGGAGAGACCGATGAGCGAACGACTGACGTTCGACCGTACGGAGCGACGGGTGCTCGGTACGCTGATCGAGAAGGGCTTTGCGACGCCCGAGCAGTATCCGCTGACGCTGAACGCACTCGTCAACGGCTGCAACCAGAAGTCGAACCGCGACCCCGAGATGGCGCTCGAGCCGTTCGAGATCGAGGGTGCGGTGCGTGCGTTGCAGGGCAACGGCTTCGTCGTCGCGCGCGATCGCGAGGGCAGCCGCACGACGCGGTATGCGCACCGCCTCGACGAGAAGCTCAACCGCGACCGCGCCGGGCTCGCGATCCTCGCCGAGCTGATGCTCCGCGGGCCGCAGACGACGAACGAGTTGAAGACGCGTATCGCGAGGATGGGTGTCGCGCTCGACCGCGAACAGGTCGAGGCGATGCTGCGCGACGATGCGCGGAGCCCGGCGCCCGGCGTGGAACTGCTCGCACGCCGCGCCGGCGAGCGGTACGCGCGTTGGCGTCACCGCTTCACGCCGGACACCGAGGCCGCCGCGGAGCCTGCCGAGACCGCGGTTTCCGCCGACGGCGATGACGCCCCGGCTCGCCCCGCGCCGACCTCGTCGTCCCCACCGTCGTCCCCGTCGTCCCCGCCGCCGGCCACCGACGGTGCGCTCGCCGACCGGGTCGCGGCGCTCGAGCGCCGGGTCGCCGATCTGGAATCGGCGCTCGACGGACTGCGGCAGGATCGCTGGCACGACGTCGAGTGACGCCGACCGCGCTCGGTTATCGCGTGCGGACGGGCAGCTCGATCCGCACCACCCACGGAAAGACGCGATGCGGGTCGCCGGTGCGCTCGATCTCCTGCAGCATCCGCCCGAGGCTGCGCGCCGGTTGGCCATGGAAGCGCACGTGGCCGTCGACTTCGATCGTGACCGGCCGGTCGAGGTCGAGCAGCGCGTCGTTCAACGAGATCTCGATCGCTTCGACCTGACGCGTCTGGACGTCCAGGCGGTTCGCGGCGCGGTCGACGTAGACCCGGATCTGGGCGCCGGGGCGATCCGCCAACGAGCGGACCCAGTAGCTGCGCCGCGCGTCGCTCGCGCTGTCCAGGGCGGTCCAGTCGATCGTCGTCGGATACGGGCGGCGACGCGTCGTCTTGAGGAAGCGCGCGACCCGGGTGACGGTCTCGTCGTGGCTCGCGAGCCACTGGTATGGTGCGCGGGGCCATTCGAACAGGCTCCGGATGGACTGTCGCCAGCGCTCCGGGTCGACGCGGACGAGCGCCTCGTCCGGATCGATGCCGAGCCCCCGCGCCTCTTGGGCGAGGCCCTTGCCGAAGTCGCTCGGGTCGTCCGCCGGTCCGAGGTTCTCGGTGCGGTCGAATTGCAGCCAGCCGAGGTAGCGCAGGTTGCCGGTCGGGAGCTCGGCGGGCTTGTCTTCCGGCGGTACCCATCGCTCGGCTCGCACGATGACGCCGGCGAACAGGTCGGCGAACTGACTCGCGATGCGCCACGCCTCGTACGCGCTCGGTCCGGTCGCGTCGAGGAAGATCCGGTCCCGATCGACGTTGAGGCGACGGAACGCGACGTCGTAGACGAGCGGGAAGAGCGCATCGCGGTGCGCCCGATGCGACCAGGCCGGCTGGCCGTCGCCCGGCCAGTCCACGGCGAGCAGAATCGCGAGGTCGCACACGCGTGCGTCGGCCCACGCGTGACGCAGGTAGGCGCGACCGGTCGGCTGCTGCTCGCCGTGCAGGCAGATCACCAGCGGCGTGGGGACCGCCGGGTCGTAGGAGGCCGGCACCCGCAGGCTGTAGCCCGCGAATGGCGGCGTCGCGATCACGCCGGGCTCGATGCCGTGCTCTGCGGCCGGGCCGAAGCGGCGCGCCGCGTCGAAGATCCTGCGCCACGCGCCCACGTCGGCGAGCGGCCGTGCGCCGGCGGCGCGCGCCGCGGTCACCTCGCGTTCGACGCGATCGAACCGCGTCCGCAGCGCATCCTCTCGAAGCGGTGGCCCGTCCACCCGGTAGCGGAGCGTCTCCACGAGCCGCTGCTCGACCGCCTCCGGGATCGGCTGGGCGATCACGGCGGACAGCGGCGAGAGGACGAGGAGCGATGTCAGGACGGCGATGCGCACCGTGCGATTCTGGGGTCCCCGCGGCCTCATCGCAATGAGAAAAGCCGCCCCTCGCGTCCGAGCCGCGGATCGGGTAGCTTTCCCGGAACCCCGTTGCGAGGGGTCCCCGATCCGGAGACGACGATGAAGGCCTTGATGTTTCTCGCGCGACGCTTCGTCGCGGGCACGACGATCGACGAAGCGGTGCCGAAGGTGCGCGAACTCAACGACGAGGGCATCAAGGTGACCCTCGACGTGTTGGGCGAGAACGTCTCGACGCGCGACCTCGCGGAGAAGAGCGGCGACGCCTACCTGACGCTGCTCGATCGCATCGACCGCGACGGCCTCGACGCGAACGTGTCGCTCAAGCTCACCCAGATGGGCCTCGACATCGATACGGACTTCTGCGCCGACGTCGTCGGTGGCGTCGTGGATCGGGCGGCCGAGTACGACAACTTCGTCCGGCTCGACATGGAGGGCTCCACCTACACCGACGCGACGATCGCGATGTTCGAGCGCCTCTTCGCGCGGCACGGCAACGTCGGCGTCGTGTTGCAGGCGATGCTGCACCGCACGCCGGACGACGTGCGCACGGTGCTCGACCGGGGCGGTCGGATCCGGTTGTGCAAGGGTGCCTACAAGGAGCCGCCGGCGATCGCCCTGCAGAAGATGCCGCAGATCCGCGAGCGGTTCACCGAACTCGTCCCGACGTTGCTCACGTCCGGGATCTACCACGGCGTCGCGACGCACGACGAGAAGTTGATCGCGTGGACGATCGACCATGTGCGCCGCGAGGGCATCGACCCGGCGTCGTTCGAGTTTCAGATGCTCTACGGGATGCGCCGGGAGCGCCAGCGGGAACTCGTCCGCGAGGGCTACAACGTTCGGTGCTACGTGCCCTACGGCACGCACTGGTTCCCCTACTTCACCCGCCGCCTACGCGAGCGCAAGGAGAACGTCTTCTTCGTGCTCAAGCACCTCTTCAAGAAGTAGGCGCGTCGGGCAGTGGTTCCTGCCCGGTCTCGGCAGAGGCGTCCCGTCGCTCGCAACGCGCGGCGCGCGTAGCGAGCCGGGGTGACGGCAACACGCGGCAAGAAGAGACCACAGGCATCCCCGCGCACCTGGCCGCTTCGGCACCGATGCGCGGCAACCCCGCGCATCGGGCCCCCACCCTCACGCGCTGCGGGCGGCCTCGAGCGCTGCGTCGTAGTTCGGCTCGTCGGCGACTTCCGGCACGTACTCGACGTGACGGATCGTGTCGTCGGGTCCGACGACGAACACCGCGCGGCTCTGGATGCGCAGCGTCGGGATCAGCGTGCCGTAGTGCAGGCCGAACTCGGTGCCGACGTGGTCGCTGAGGAAGCGCATGCGCTCGGGATCGACGCCCTCGGCACCGCAGAAGCGTGCTTGCGCGACCGGCAGGTCACAGCTCACGGTGACGAAGTCCACGCCGTCGGTACGACCGAGTTCCTCGAAGAACCGCTTCGTCTGGATCGCACACACCGGCGTATCGAGCGAGGGAACGACGCTGTAGATGCGCGTTCGACCGTGCCCTTCGCTGAGCTTGTAGTCGTGGACGAGGTCCTTCTTGAGCGTCGCGTCGGGTGCCTTCGCGCCGACCGCGAGCGCCTCGCCGGCGAGGGGAAGCGGGTTGCCCTTGAGCGTGCAGGTTCTCGACATGGGGATCTCCGAGGGTAAGGGACCGCGCGGTTCGTCCGCGTGCGGATCGAGCTACTCGTTTAGTCCCTGCCGGCGCGACGGCCAAACGGGCCGTGCGGCGCCGTGGCCGGGACGCGGCGGAGGCGCTATAGGTCCCCTGATTCCGCCTTCGCGCGTCCATCTCGCACCCACTCGGAGGAACGATGAGCCACGGCACCTATCGCACGCCGACCCCCGCCAACGAACCCGTTCGCGATTACGCCCCGGGCAGCCCCGAGCGGGCGTCGGTCAAGGCCGAACTCGACCGGATGGCCGGCGAGCGCGTCGAGGTGCCGCTGATCATCGGCGGCGAAGAGGTGCGCACCGGCGACACCGCGCCGATCGTGATGCCGCACGACCACGGTCATGAGCTCGGCACGTTCCATCGCGCGTCGGCGGAGCACGTGCAGCAGGCGATCGAGGCCGCGTCGGCCGCGAAGGCCCAGTGGGCGGCGTCGCCGTGGGAGGACCGCGCCGCGGTGTTCCTCAAGGCGGCGGACCTCCTCGAGCACCGCTGGCGCGACCGGATCAACGCCTCGACGATGCTCAATCAGTCGAAGACGATCCACCAGGCGGAGATCGACGCCGCCTGCGAGCTGATCGACTTCTTCCGCTTCAACGTCCACTACATGGAGCGCCTCTACGGCGAACAGCCGGAGAGCGCGCCGGGGATGTGGAACCGACTCGAGCATCGCCCGCTCGACGGCTTCGTCTTCGCGGTCTCGCCGTTCAACTTCACGAGCATCGGCGGCAACCTCGCGAGCGCTCCGGCGATGCTCGGCAACACGGTCGTGTGGAAGCCGGCGAGCACGTCGGTCCTCTCGAACTACTACGTGATGCGCATGTTGATGGAGGCCGGCCTGCCCGCCGGTGTCGTCAACTTCGTGCCGGGTTCCGGCGCGACGGTCGGCGACCCCGTGATCGCGAGCCCGGACCTCGCCGGTGTGCACTTCACCGGCTCGACCGCGACCTTCCAGGGCATGTGGAAGACGATCGGCGACAACATCCGTTCGTATCGCCAATACCCGCGCATCGTCGGCGAGACCGGCGGCAAGGACTTCGTATTCGCCCACCCGTCGGCGGACGTGCAGGCGCTCGCGGTCGGTCTCGTCCGCGGTGCCTACGAATACCAGGGGCAGAAATGCTCCGCCGCGAGCCGCGCCTACGTGCCGGCGAGCCTGTGGCCGGACGTGCGAGATCGTCTCGCGGCGATGATCGGCGAACTCGGCATGGGCGACGTCCGCGACTTCCGCAACTTCATGGGCGCGGTGATCGACGGGCGCTCCTACGCGAAGCTCTCCGGCGCGATCGAAGAGGCGCAGGGATCGCCGAACGCAGAGGTCGTCATCGGCGGTCACTGCGACGACTCGAAGGGCTACTTCGTCGCGCCGACCGTGATCGAAGCGAAGGATCCGTCGTATCGCACGATGTGCGAGGAGCTGTTCGGTCCGGTTCTGACGGTGTTCGTCTACGACGACGCGAACGTCGCCGGAGCGCTGGAGCAATGCGCGACCGGCAGCGACTACGCGTTGACCGGCGCGGTGTTCGCCGAGGATCGCTCCGCGGTCCTCGAGGCGATGGACGCGCTGCGCTACGCCGCGGGCAACTTCTACGTCAACGACAAGCCGACCGGCGCCGTGGTCGGGCAGCAGCCGTTCGGCGGTTCGCGCGCGTCCGGCACGAACGACAAGGCGGGAAGCATCCTGAACCTGATGCGTTGGGTCTCGCCGCGCACGATCAAGGAGACGTTCTCCCCGGCGCACGACTACCGCTACCCGTTCATGGGCGACGCGTAGCGCAGCGGTCTATTCGGCCGACCCGGTGAACGGGTCGTCGTCGTCATCGTAGCGGTTGCGCAGTTCGACCGGGCGGGTCTTCGCTTTTGCGGCGACCCGCAGGTTGAGCAACTCGACGCCGAGCGAGAACGCCATCGCGAAGTAGATGTAGCCCTTGCCGACGTGGCCGCCGGCGCCCTCGACGACGAGGACGACCCCGATCAGGATCAGGAACGCCAGCGCAAGCATCTTGAGCGTCGGGTGGCGCTCGATGAAGTTGCCGACGGCGCGCGCGAAGATCAGCATCACGCCGACGGCGACGACGACGGCGGCGATCATCACCACGAGCGACTGCGCCATGCCGACCGCGGTGATGACCGAGTCGAGCGAGAAGACGAGGTCGAGCACGATGATCTGAGCGATCACGGCGCCGAACGAGCGACCGGCGCCTCCACCCTCCTTCTCGCGGCCCGGCCCTTCGAGCTTGTCGTGGATCTCGAACGTCGCCTTCGCGATCAGGAAGAGCCCGCCGCCGAGGAGAATCAGGTCGCGGCCGCTCACGGAATGACCGAACACGGTGAACAGCGCGTTCGTCAGCCCGGCGACCCAGGAGATCGCGAGCAGCAGCGCGATCCGCATGAACATCGCGAGGAAGAGCCCGATCCGCCGTGCCTTCTCGCGCACGTCTGCGTGCAGCTTCTGCACGAGGATCGAGATGAAGACGATGTTGTCGATGCCGAGGACGATCTCGAGCAGCGTCAGTGTCAGGAACGCAGCGAGATTCTCGGTCGTGAAGAGATCGCCCACGCCAGCCTCCCCGCGCGCGCCTCAGGTTCCGGGCGTCAGGCCTTGGAGTTGTCGCCTCCGTCGAAGTCGCGGTTGCGCGACTTCAGCTTGAACCCCATGAACCCGCGTTTGCTCGGTCCGCGAAGGAACTCGACGAGCCGCCTTCCGGGCTCCGTCTGCACGTCGGTCGCGATCTTCTCGATCGCCTCGCTGAACGTGTAGGACGATCGGAACAGCACCTTGTGGCAGTGCCGGATCTCCTGGCGTTCGGCGGTCGACATGTCGGCGCGTCGCATGCCCACGACGTTCGGGCCGACGATGCCGTCGGGGCCGTCCATCATGAACGGCAGCACGTCGCCGGTCACGCGAAGGCCACCGCCGATGATCGCCATCTCGCCGACGCGGACGAACTGGTGCACGCCCGAGTTGCCGCTGATGAACGCGCGATCGTGGACCGTGACGTGTCCGGCGAGCAGCGCACCGTTGGCGATCTTGATGTCGTCGCCGAGGATGCAGTCGTGGCCGAGATGGGCCGTCGACATGATCAGGCACCGATTGCCGACGACGGTGCTCGCGCCCTCGATCGCCGCGCGGTGGATCGTCGCCCCTTCGCGCACGGTCGTGTCGTCGCCGATGCGCGTGTAGGTGACGGCGCCCTTGAACTTCTGATCCTGCGGCAGATGCCCGACCACCGCGAACGGGTGGATCTCGCACCGCTCGCCGATCGTCGTGTAGGAGCCGACGAACGCGTGCGGGAAGATCTTCGTGTCCGCCCCGATCGTCACGTCGTGCTCGACGATCGCGTAGGCCCCGATCTCGACGGACGGATCGATCGTCGCGGTCGGGTCGATAACCGCCGTGGCATGGATCCCCATGCTGATTCCTATTCTCTTGTCGGAAAGGATCTTACGCCTGCCCGCGCAGGTCGGGATCGGCGATCAGCGGATTCTAACACATGCGAGGAGCCGGGCCAGCGGATTCTGCCGGCCCGGCCGTGCACCGATCGCGTCTCAATTCCGGCCGGCGCCGACGATTTCCTCGACCTCGGTCGTGCTGGGCTCCAACTCGCGCCAGTCCTGGGTCTCGTCGCGCTCGAAGAAGAACTCCGCCTCACCGAACGCCGGCCGCAGGCCGTCGAGCCACGTCGCGGTCGGGTCGAATCGGGCGAAGAACGGACGGTTGGACCAGGCCGGGTTGCGTCCCTGGAGGAAGCGCAACACGAACACGCGCTCTCCGTGGATCTCGGTGACCCCGTCGACCGTGACCTTGCCCGGCGTCGCGGACATGCTCGGCCCGCGCACCGTTCGGGCGAGGCCGCTCACTCGTTGGATGGCGTCGTGGTAGACGTTCCATGCGTGGTGCAACGGGATCTCGTAGTAGCGGCGTGCACCGGTGTCGCGCTCGACGAACATGTAATACGGCACGATGCCGAGGCGGACTTCCTCGCGCCACATCGTCGCCCACGCGTCGGCGTCGTCGTTGACGTGACGCACGATCGGCGACTGTGCCCGGATGACCGTGCCCGTGTCGCGGATGCGGCGAATCGCGTCGCGCACCTCGGGCGTGCCGAGCTCGGCCGGGTGCGTGAAGTGCGCCATCAATGCGACGTGACGCCCCGCCTCGGCGAAGCGCTCGAGCAGGCGCAGCAATTCGTCGGCGTCGGCGTCCGTCGTGAAGCGCTGCGGCCAGTAGGCGAGCGCCTTCGTCCCGATGCGGATCGTCTGCACGTGCGACAGGTCGTCGGCGAGAAGCGGTTCGAGGTAACGCGCGAGCGTCGCCGTCTTCATCACCATCGGGTCGCCGCCGGTGACGAGCACGTCGGAGACGTACGGATGCTGTCGCAGGTAGTTCGCGAGCTGCTCCGCGTCGCGGTTCATCTGCTTCAGGTCCTGGATGCCGACGAACTGCGCCCAGCGGAAGCAGTAGCCGCAGTAGGCGTGGCACGTCTGCCCCTGTGCCGGGAAGTAGAGCACCGTCTCGCGATACTTGTGTTGCAGCCCCTCGACGACCTCGCCGTCGAGGCGCGGCACGTTCTTCTCGAGCTGACCACCCGGGTGCGGATTCATGCGACGGCGGATCGTGTTGGCGGCGTCGCGGATCTCCGCGCGCGGCGCCCCGCGATCGATCAGCGCCGCGATCGCGTCGAAGTCGTCACCCGCGAGCATGTCGCGGTGCGGGAAGGTGAGCCGGTAGATCGGGTCGTCGGGGATATTCCGCCAGTCGATCAGATTCTCGACGACGTAGTCGTTGAGCTTGAACGGCAGCACGTTGGCCACCACCTCGATCTCGCGACGGATCTCGGGGTCGAGTCCCTGGATCTGCGGGAGGTCGCCCAGGCGCTCCCCGGGATACGTCTTCATCTTGCGGGAGTGGTCGCGTGCTTGCTGAATCATTCGGTCTCCCTCGTCCCAACCAATCGCGTCGGCGACCCCGAGCGGCACCGCCGCCGAGTTTCGCGCGCACACGCTTCTTCTCATCAGACAGCGACCGCCGGTCGGCGGTGCCGTCCTGTCCCGAAGCACGTCCCCGTTGCCGTCGTCGGCGGTCGCGCCCGCGTGGGCGCCGGGGTCGCGGACGGGCCTCCTCGGGCCCTCGCGACGACGGGACGTGCGTCCCAGCACTCGGAGACCCACCGCGCGTGCACCCCACCGGGGCGCGCAACGAGTGCGCCGTCTTGGCGACCTCTTTGAACGGGTCTGCCGAGAGACGGGCCTCTCCGAGTGCTGGAAGTATAGCCCCGGCACGTCCCGTGTTCTACCCGTGCTTGCCCCCAACTGCCGACCTGGATTGAGGTAACGTCAGCGGGTGGCCGGCGCATCGGCGCTAACCACCTGCGGCGTCAGGAGTCACGGAGGTCGCGAGATTCGGACTCTATAGTCTCTATAATGGGCGCTTCGAGGCGGTTTTGCGTCCTACCGGACGTGTACGTCGGCTTCGAGGCCGGACCCGCCTTCGAGCAGCAGCCGGACGCCGATCGGCTCGTCGCCGGGGTTGGCGAGCGTCATCGTGGGCTTGTCGCCGATCGGAAACGACTGCGGCACCGCGCGCGACAGCGCGACGCGGCGCCCCTCGAACTCGAGCTCGAGCGGGCCGTCCGCGATCACGCGCACCGAGTCGGTTCCGCGCAGCGTGATGACCGCGGTCGCGCCGGCCGGGACGACCGTCGCGCGCGACTTCGCCGCCGACACGCACCCCGCGACGAGCAGCGCCATGACGACCAGCACCGCCCGAACGATTCCTTCAGCGCGCATCGCCGCCTCCGATCCACGCCGCCGTTCGATCCGCGGCGCGTTGCAACGACGTGCCGATCGCCGTCGCGAGCGACGCGGGGCTGTCGTCGGACAAGGGTGTCGTCGCATCGAACGTCCGTTGGCGTACGATTCCGTTCACGTCACGGAGCGTCGCGTGCCAGCGCACGACCGCGGTGCCGGCGGGTTGGTCGCCGCCGAATCGGTCGAGGTAGATCGTGACGGCCGGTTCCCCGTGTTCGAGCGGCGGAATCCCGGCCGGGCCGTGCAGCGTGCGCACGAGCGCGGCACGGACCAAGTCGCTCGGCGGTGCCGCCCACTGGTTGGCCTCGTCGAAGCCGACCTCGACGGGCGACGTCGTCCAGAGCATCTCGACGCCGAGTTCCCGCGCGGCGTCGATCGGCATCAGACGGACCGCCGGCGCGTCGTCGATCGGCTGGATGCCGGAGGCCACCGTGGCCGGCCGGAAGTAGCGGATGCGAAGCGGCGGTTCGGTCGAGAAGCAGCCGGTCAGCAGCGCGAACGCGCAGCCGAGCAGTGCCGCGCGGCGGATCGGGCGGAGCATCTATCGTCCTTTCGTCGGTCGTTCGGGGGCCGGGCGGCCGCGGAGGATCGACGCCGGATCGCGCTCGAGCGCGACCGCGAGGCGTCCGATCGCGTCGGCGGCTCGCGCGATCACCGCGATGTCGCGCCGCAGCGTCGCGAGTGCCGTGCTCGCCTCCTGCGAGAGGCCGCTCGCGGAACCGAGCGCGCTGCGCAGCGCCGTGCTCGTGTCGGGGATGCGCGCCGCTGTGATCTCGCGATCGAGCGTCTCGCCGAGTTCACGGTATTCCACGAGCAGTTTCTGCAGTGGGCTGTCGTCGCGATGCAGGTCGGCGGCGAGCTTGCGCACCTCGGTGATCGCCTCGTCGATCTTGCCCAGCGTCTTTCGGCCGTCGTTCGCGACCCCCGTCGCCGCGTCGACGATCGCGCTGACGTCGAGCGATGCGAGTCGATCCCGCGAGAGTTCGACGAACTTGCGGAGCTCCTCGATCGTCAGGCCGATCTTGGCGTCCCGGATCGAGCGGTCGAGCGTCTGGACGAGGTTGCGCGTGTCGCGCACCGCGCCGGGAATGGTGCTCAACGTCGCGGTCAGGTCGGCGATCAGCCCTTTGACGACCGAGCGGACCGTGTGGATCGTCGACGGCGGAAGGTCGAAGCCGTATTCGGGCGGCGGCGGGAGCTTGCCGGGCTCGTACCGCTCCATCTGGATCACCGCTTGGCCGGTCAGCGGGTTGCGATCGATGTAGCCGCGGATCGCGAGACCCTCGATGTCGTCGCCATCGTGTGACTGATCGCGAAAGCCGATGTCCTCGATCTTGCCGACGTCGAGCTCGGCGATCACGCGGACCATCCGTCGGTCCGGTGCGGCACGCAGCATCCGGACCGCGCCGATCTTGATCCCGCGGTAGCGCACGTCGGATCCTTCGGTGACGCCGTCGACCGCTTCGTCGAAGAAGAAGTTCACCTCGTGCGTTTCGCGCTGCGGTGTCGCGAAGTAGGCGAGCACGACGAGCCCGATCGCGACGCTGGTCGTCAAGAACAGACCGAGCTTCCAATAGTTCGTGTCGGCGGCCATCGGCTACTCCCCCATCGCCTCCCGGTTGAAGAACGCGTGGACGAAACGGTCGTCGCTCTCGTCGCGCAGCGTGCGTGGGTTGCCCCGTGCGATGATGCCGCGGGACTTCTTGTCGAGCATGATGCAGTCGTGTGCGACCTTGAAGATACTCGCGAGTTCGTGCGTGACAATGACGATCGTCACGCCGAGTGTCTCGTTGAGCGTGATCAGCAGTTCGTCGAGTTCGACCGCGCTGATCGGGTCGAGGCCCGCGGAGGGCTCGTCGAGGAAGAGCAGCGACGGGTCGAGCGCGAGGGCGCGCGCGATCGCGGCGCGTTTCTTCATGCCGCCCGAGATCTCGGCCGGTTGGTGGTGCTCGAAGCCGCCGAGGGCGACGAGTTCGAGGCGCGACAGCGCGACGGCCCGTCGCGCCGGCCGTTCGAGGTCGGTCCAGCGCGCGAGCGCGAGGTCGATGTTCTCGAGCAGCGACATCGAGCCGAACAGCGCGCCGGACTGAAACATCACGCCGAACGGCGGGCGGCCCTCGCGCACGGTCCCGGGCGGGGCGCCCTGGATCTCGATCGTCCCGCCCTTCGGATGCTCGAGGCCGATCAGGTGGCGCATCAGGGTCGACTTGCCGCAGCCGCTGCCCCCGAGGATCGCGCAGATGTCGCCGCGCGCGATGTCGAACGCGATCCGGTCGAGCAGCACGAAGTTGCCCCACCCGATCGTCAGGTCGCGTGCGCGGATGGCTACGTCGCGAGCGGCGGTCACAGGTTCACCACCCGGAACAGCGCGGTGAACACCGCGTCGAGGGCGATCAGCGAGAAGAGCGTCAGCACGACGGCCGACGTCGTCGACGCGCCGACCCCGGCCGCGCCGCCGCGGGTCGTCAGGCCGCGCTCGCACGCGATCAGCGCGATCGTCACCGCGTAGGCCGCGCTCTTGATCACACCACTGGCGACGTCGCCGAACAGCACGGCGACTTCGAGTCGCGCGAGGAACGCCGCGACCGTGATGTCGAGTTGAACGACCGCGACCGCCAGGCCGCCGAGCAGACCGACGAAATCGGCGATCACGGTCAGCAGCGGCAGCACGATCAACAGCGCCAGCACGCGCGGGAACACGAGGAAGTGCATCGGGTCGAAGCCGAGCGTTCGCAGCGCGTCGATCTCCTCGGACACGCGCATCGTGCCCAGCTCCGCCGCGTAGGCGGCGCCGGATCGGCCGGTGACGATGATCGCGGTCATCAGCGGCCCGAGCTCCCGCGCGACGCTGATGCCGACCAGATCGACGACGAAGATGTTCGCGCCGAAGCGCTCGAGCGGGGACGACGACTGGATCGCGAGGATCGCACCGATCAGGAAGTTGATCATCACGACGATCGGGATGCTGTTCGCGCCGGCCCGCTCGACGAGCGACGGAATCGCACTCCACTGGATCGCGCGCGGGCTCCGCACCGCGCTGCCGGCCGCGACTGCGGCACGGCCGATGAAGTCGAACGCCTGCCTCGCCGTCCGGGTCGCGACGACCGCGGCTTCGCCGACGAGGTGGAAGAAGCCCGGTTTCCGGGGCCGGGCCGTCGGGGGCGAGGTTCGATCGCGGTGCAGCGCGAGGAGGCGCGCGATGCCGTCGTTCGCACCGGCGACCGTGAGCGTCGCGCCCCGGTTCGCGGCGTCGCCCTCGAGCGCGACGAGCATCGCCACGCAGCCGCCGTCCGCCACCGTCACCGAGCCGAGGTCCGCCGTCACGCGTGCGCCGTCGACGAGTTCGGCGTCGAGCGTCCGCCACAGCGCGGCGCCGTGGTCGAGTCGCATCGCACCGCGGAACGCGAGCGTCGTCCCGTCGTCGGACGAGGATCGCTCCCACTGCAACGTGCGCTCCGTCATCGCATTCCCTCGCTCGCCTTCGGGCGGCGGGCATTGTGCCAGCGGGCGGAGCGTCCGGCAAGCGGCCGGAAAGTCGGAGCGAGTCAGGGCGCGTCGAACAGCGGACCGCGCCCCCAGAGCCCGTCCCACATCGCCGCCAACAACGCGCCGACGTCGCTCGGGCGCGCGCGCCGGATCTTGTCGACGCCCGTGACCGCGCCATCGGTCGCGATCGTCGCGCGGATCCCCCACAGGCCGCGCCGTGGGCGGCCCGGTGTGCCGTATCGGATATCGTCGATCTCGACCACGCCCGCGGCCCGGTCGACCGAAGCGGCGATCTGGTCCATCGCGAACCAGCGGAAGATGCGCCCGCGATCGGTCGCGAGCACGCGGTCGACCAGCGGGCCTCGATCCGGTGTGAACCGCCGCCACGCGATCGGACGGTCGGTCAGAGCCGACGCGTATCCGACCAGCACGTCCTGCCCACTGCGCACGACGACGCGACGGAGCGGGAGTTGGAACACGACCGGATAGGCGCGCAGCCGATCGATCGCGACGCCGTCGGCGGCGAGCCGGGCGCCGGCCTCCCGTTCGATGCGCCCGTTGATCGCGACCCCGGCGAACAGGTAGCCGGTCGTCGCGATCAGCATCGCTGTGGTCGCCGCGCGACCGATCCACGGGCGGCGCGCGCGCCACGCGACCAGCAACGCCCCGACGAGCGGCAACGTGTAGAGCGGGTCGATGATCCCGACGCCGTTGAGCGCGAACCGCTCGAACGAGAACGGCCACAACAGCATCGTGCCGTAGCTCGTGAACACGTCGAGGAGCGGGTGCGTGAGGATCGCGAGCACCATCACGCCGATCCACGCGCTGCGCGGTCCGGGGTCGCCGCGACCGCGCCGTACCGCGATCGCGTGCAGCGCCCAGCCGAGCAACGTGCCGACGACCGGGCCGAACCACAGCGCGTGCGTCGGCCCCCGGTGCCAGAGATACTCGCCCTCCGGCCCGAGCACGAGCGTCGCGAGCATGTCGGCGTCCGGGAGGAGCCCGGCGAGTGCACCCCACCGGGCGGCGCGCGGGCCGAGACGGTGCCCGAAGGCGGCTTGCCCGACCGCGGCGCCGAGCACCGCCTGCGTGAGACTATCCACCCGGCCCCTCCGATCGACTACAATCCGCGGCCATGGACACCGGATTCGCAGACCGCATCGCGTGGGTGACCGGCGCATCGGGCGGCATCGGCCGCGCGATCGTCGAGACGTTCGCAGCGGAGGGCGCCGCGGTTGCAGCGCATGCCCACACCGGCGGCGATGCGTTGCGCGATTGGGTCGGCACGACGACGTGGGCGGATCGGATCGCAGTCGTCACCGGCGACGTGCGCGACCCCGCCGCGTGTGACGCGATGGCCGACGGCATCCGCGATCGCTTCGGCCGGATCGACGCGTGCGTCATCAACGCCGGGATCTGGTGCAACGACGCGCTGCCCCTCCACGAGATGCCGGTCGATCGCGTGCGCGACGTGATCGACGTGAACTTGCTCGGGGCGATCTGGACCGCGCGCGCGTTCCTCCGTGCGCTCGCGGCAGACGGGCCGGCGCCCGGTGGTGCGTCGGTCACGCTGATCGGATCGACCGCCGGCCGGTTCGGCGAGGCGGGCAACGCCGAGTATGCGGCATCGAAGGCCGCGCTGGTCGGGTTGATGCGGTCGCTGAAGAACGAGATCGTCCGGCTCGATCCGGCCGGGCGCGTGAATCTCGTCGAGCCGGGCTGGACGCGCACGCCGATGACCGAAGCGACGCTCGACGATCCGGACCACGTCCGGCGCGCGGTGCGCACGATGCCGCTCCGGCAACTCGCGACGCCCGACGACGTCGCGCGCGCGGTCGCATTGCTCGCGTCACCGGTCGCGGCGCGCCACTTGTCGGGCCAGACGCTCACGGTCGCCGGCGGCATGGAGGGACGCGTCCTCTGGGACGACGAGTCGTAGCCGCTCACGCCTCGTCGCGGTGCACCGTGTCCGGGGAGAACGCCGGCAGGCACACGGCGACGTACTCCGCGCCGTCGGGGCCGGGCGTCGAGTAGCGCACCCACTCGCCGGCGTGCGTGATCACCGCCTCGCCGGCGCCGACGACGATCGAGCCGTCCTCGTGTTCGATGTGCACCTCCCCGCGGAGCACGAGCGTGAACTCGTCGAAGTCGGGCCGTTGCCCCGGTTCGACCCAGCCCGACGGGCTCGTCATCCGGGCCAGGCTCGCGCCGGTCGTGCCGGAGTTCACGCGTCCGACGAACTCCTCGATGATCTTCGGCTTGTTGCCGGCGGCCTCGATCCGCGTCGGGCCGGCGATGTGGGTCGGCATCGTCTCACTTCCCCCGGTAGGGTTGGCCGGCGGTGATCCAGGTCGGCGCCGGTGCGTCCTTCAAGTAGTGGTCGAACCACGCCTTCATCTTCAGCGTGTAATCGAGCTTGTTCGGGTATTGCTTCAGGTGGTGCCCCTCGCCGCGGTATTGGAGGAAGACACACGGCTTGTCGAGTCGGCGCATCGCCATGTAGAGCTCGATGCCCTGGTACCACGGCACGGCGCCGTCCTCGTCTCCGAACTGGATCAGCAGCGGCGTTTTGATCCGGTCCGCGAGGAACACCGGCGAGTTCGCGATGTAGCGTTCGCGCGCCTCCCACAGCGACCCGCCGATCCGGCTCTGCGTTCGCTCGTACTGAAACTGCCGCGAGAGCCCTGTCTGCCAGCGGATGCCGCCGTAGGCGCTCGTCATGTTGCTGACCGGCGCGCCGGCGACCGCGGTGCGGAACGCGTTCGTCTCGGTGATGACGAACGCGGTCTGGTAGCCGCTCCACGAGTGGCCGTGGAGTCCGATCCGCTCGGGGTCGGCGATGCCGAGTTCGACGAGCTTCTCGATTCCGGGCACGAGGCACCGGGTCGCCGACGGGCCGGGCGCACCGATCTCGAAGTTCACGTCCGGCAGGAACACGACGTAGCCGTTCGAGGCGTAGTAGGGAAAGCACGGCCGATGGTTCACGACGACCTCGTTGAACTCGTGCAGCCGCTGCGAGAACTTTCGGTAGAAGTAGACGACGACCGGGTAACGCCCGCCCCGCTGGTAGTTGTCCGGCCGGATCACGACGCCGTCGAGCGGCTCGCCGGTCGTGCTCTTCCAGTGTACGAGTTCCGCACGCCCCCACGCGATCCCGTCGGTCTGGCGCCCGAGGTCGGTGAGCTTGACCGGCTCCTTGCCGTCGTAGCCCACGACCCACAGGTCCGGGAACTCGCGGTAGGACTCGCGCGTGTAGAGGATCCGGCCGGTCTCCTTCGCGTGGCCGAGCACGCGATACTTGTGCGCGCCGGCCAGCAGCGGCTTCTCGCCGACACGACCGATCCCCCATGCCTTCGTCTCGTCGGAGTAGGTCGTCGCCAGCCAGCCGGTCCGTTCGGCCATCGACTCGCCCTCGGGGTCGAGCGTCACGAGCCGCGACGTCGTGCGGGTCTTGCGGCCCTCGCCCTTCGTCAGGCACTGCGGTGCACCGCCGTCCGTCGGGAAGCACCAGACGTCGTAGCGATCGTAGATGTAGACCGTCGAATCGTCGTCCTCGAACTGTGCACGGCCGTAACCCGGCGCCGGGTACGGATAGTCGTGCGTCTCGTTCGCGAACGGCACGCCGAGATCCGCGGTCAGGCAGCGCGAACGCTTCTTCGCGGTGTCCCACAGATACCAGTGCCCGTCGTCGTACCACGCGACGAAGCCGCCCTTCGGCGACAGTGTCGCGCCGGATCTCGCCCCGATCGTGACACGCGCCTGTTCGCCCGTCTTCAGGTCGACCGTGTAGACGTCACGGCGCGGCAGGTCCCACGTGCGCGCCTTTCGATACGGCACGTCGCTCGTCGCGAGCGCGACCCGCGCGTTCTTCGGCACGGTGACGTCCGGCAACGCATCGTCGGCGAGTTGCACGACGGTGCCGTCGTCGATGTGCAGCACCGCGAGGAGCGTCCGCTTCTTCTCGGTCTTCCACCGCTTCTTCTGGTGCGGGCTGATGAACGGGTCGTCGGCGTGCCAGACGTCGAGCGTGCGCTTGTCGAGGAGTTTCGCGACCGCATCGTCGGTCGCGGGCTTTGGCTCTTCGGTCGGGGCGCGCGTGCCGAAGAAGAGGCGCGCGCCGTCGGGCGACCATTCGAGCGGTGCGTCGATCGGGATCGTCGCTTTCACTCCCTCCACTGCGGCCGGTTCGCCCTTGCCGTCCCACGTCCAGATCGTCGCCGGGCCGGGTTTGCCGTCGGTGACCGGGGCGACCAGCCATGCCAGTCGCGAGCCGTCCTTCGAGAACGTCGGGTTTGCGATCCGTGCGTCGCCGAGCAACGGGGTCAACAGTCGCCTCTCGGCGAGGGTCGATACCCCCGGCCCGAACGCGTACAAGTCGCGTGCGATCAGCGCGGACTGCTTGTCGTCACCGAGCGCGGCGACGAGCCAGCCACCCTTGGGGTCGAGTGCCCACGACGTCGCGTAGTGGTACCCCTCCTCGTATCGCTGGGGCGACAGCTTGAGAAGCTTCAGCCGACGCTCGGTCGGTGCATCGCCGGACTTGTTCTTCTTGCCGTCGTCGGCAGGGTAGTGCTCGATGACGAGGGCGTTGCCGGTCCTCGAGAACGCGAATTTCGACACGCGCTCGTACGTCTCGACGTGGCCGCTCGCGAGGTTCATCAGCGCCGCGCCGGGCTTCGGCTTCTTGTCCTTCTTCGCCTTCTCCATTTCCTCGAAGGGCGGCGCGATCGTGAACGCGACCCACTTGCCGTCCTCGGAGAAGACCGGCTTGCGGCCCCGCTTCACCTCGCGGCGCGTCTTCCCGTCGGTCGACACGACCCAGCCGCTGCCGTCGCCGCGGTCGGGGCGTGCCTCGTAGGCGACCCATTGGCCCGAGGGATTGATCTTCGCGCCCTTGATCTGGCGGAACGCCATCATGTCGTGGACGGTCATCGGGCGCCCTTGTGACGCGATCGGGGCCGTGAGCGGCGTGGATAGACAGAGGATCAGCAGCAGGCGCGTCATGGGTTCTCCGGTGCGGGTCAGGCGGAGCGCGCGATGATACCCGGTCGCCGCCTACCGCGCGATGGCGGGGTTTCGTAGACTGCGGCGCGATGGCGGCTCGCATCATTCTGCTCTCGCTCCTCGCTGCTGCGTCCGCGTTCGCGCAGGCGGCCGAGCGTCCGCGTGCACGGGCGGCCGGCATCGTGATCGGCGTGCTCGAGCCGGGGCCGCTCAACGCGATTACCGACGTGCGCGACGTGCGCGTCGGCCACGTGACGCTCGTCGAGGGCGACTCGGTGCGCACCGGCGTCACCGCGATCGTCCCCCACGGCGGCAACGTGTTCCGCGCGAAGGTGCCCGCCGCGATCGCGGTCGGTAACGGCTTCGGCAAGCTCGTCGGCTCGACGCAGGTCGACGAACTCGGCCGACTCGAGACGCCGATCGTGCTGACGAACACGCTCTCGACGTTCGTCGCGGCCGACGCGCTCGTCGACTGGACGTTGCGAGGCGACGGCAACGAGGACGTGCGCTCGGTGAACCCGGTCGTCGGCGAGTGCAACGACGGGTTCCTGAACGACATCCGCGCGCGCGTCGTCACTGCCGACCACGTGCGCGCGGCGATCGACGGCGCAAAGACCGGCCCGGTCGCCGAGGGGTGCGTCGGCGCCGGCACCGGGACGCGCTGCCTGGGCTTCAAGGGCGGGGTCGGCACCGCGTCGCGCAAACTCGGCTACTTCACCGTGGGCGTGCTCGTGCAGACGAACTTCGGCGGGAGTCTCGCGGTGGCCGGCGTCCCGATCGGCCGGCTGCTCGGCAAGGCGTATCTGCAGCCGAAGGCGCGACCCGTGCCGGACCGGGGCTCGTGCATCGTCGTCGTCGCGACCGACGCGCCGCTCGACGCCCGACGGCTCGGGCGGCTCGCGCGCCGCGCGCTGCTCGGCCTGGCGGCGGTCGGCTCGCCGATGACGCACGGCAGCGGCGACTACGTGATCGCCTTCTCGACGCACGACCGCGTGCGGCTCGCGGACCGTGACTCCGCCGAGGTCGAGCGTCCGATCGCACTCCGCGACGATCGCCTCTCGCCGCTCTTTCAGGCCGCGCGCGACGCGACCGAGGAGGCCGTGCTGAACAGCCTGTTCGCCGCGACGACGACGACCGGGTTCCGCGGCCGTACGGTCGACGCGCTCCCGATCGACCGCGTCGTCGAGCTCGTGCGCAAGCGGTGAGTCACGCGTCGCGGAGCAGGCGCTTCGCGATCTTGCCCGAGCCGGTGCGCGGCAGTTCATCGAGGAAGCGGATCGCGCGCGGCACCTTGTAGCCGGCGAGCGACTCGCGAACGAACGCGCGGAGCGCCCCCTCGTCGGTCGACGCTCCCGGTTTGACGACGACCGCAGCGGTCACGGCTTCGCCCCACTCGGTGCACGGCACGCCGAACACCGCCGCTTCGAGGACCGCCGGGTGTCGGTAGAGCGCCGCCTCCACCTCGGTCGAGTAGACGTTCTCCCCGCCGGTGATCACGACGTCCTTCTTCCGGTCGACGATGTCGACGTAGCCGTCCGCGTCGATCGTCGCGAGGTCGCCGGTGCGGAGCCAGCCGTCGGTGAACGCGGCGGCGGTTGCCTCGGGCTTGCGCCAGTAGCCCGGCGTGACCGTCTCGCCGCGCACGAGGATCTCACCGACCGCGACGCCGTCGCGTGTCACGTCGGTGCCGTCGTCGGCGACGACCCGCAGGTCCACGCCGAGAAACGGCCGGCCGGTCTTGGCCCGCGCGCGGAACTCGGCGTCGGCGCCCCGCGCACGGATCGCCGCCGTCGGAATGCTCAGCGTCAAGTACGGGCTCGTCTCCGTCATGCCGTAGGTCTGCACGTATTCGGTGCCGAGCACGTCCATCACCTCGCGGACGACGGCCGGTGCGATCGGCGCGCCGCCGCTCAGGACGAGCCGCAGCGTCGGGTAGCGCCTGCTCGCCGCGCCGGGCTCTTTGACGACGCGGTTCAGCATCGCCGGCACGAGGTTCGTGATCGTCACGCCGCCCCACTCGAATCCGTCGAGCACCGCGGCCGGGTCGAAGCGCGGCAGCATCCAGTGCGTGCCGCCGACCCACGTGATCGCGATCGTCGCCCAGGCATCGGCGAGGTGGAACATCGGTGCGATGTGGGCCCACGTGTCGCGCTCGCTCAGCGTGAGTTCGGCGATCGCGGCGAGCGCGTGCGTGCACTCGTTTCGGTGCGTGAGCATCACGCCCTTCGGCTCGCCGGTCGTGCCGCTGGTGTAGTAGAGGTGGGCGACCTCGTCCCTCGGAGCGTCCCCCGGTGCGACGCGCGGGGCGCCGCCAAGCGACGCGGTCGCATCGATCGGCGCGAGCCACGGCGCGTCGGCGCCCGCGATCGCCGTCGTCGCGAGATCTGCGAACCGTGCGCCCACGAGCCACCCGGACGGCTTCGCGTCGTTCACGATCGCGCCGAGCTCGGTCGCGGTGAGCCGGGTGTTCATCGGCACCGCGATCGCGCCTGCGCCGGCGATTGCGAACGTCGTGACGAGGAAGTCGACCGTGTTGTCGTCGAGCAGTGCGATCCGGTCGCCGGGCTCCACGTCTCGGTCGCGGAGTGCCGCGATCCGTCCGAGCGCGTCGCGGTGCACGTCGCGGTAGGTCAGGCGGCAGTCGCCGTCGATGACCGCGACGTTTTCGGGAAACAGGTGGACGGCCCGCTCGAGCGTGCTCCAGATGTTCACCGCGTTGCGTCCCTCTCCGTCGATCGCCGGGCTCCGAGCCGCCGAGTCAATATGAACCGTCCGCCGACCGTTTCCCAGCCGTCCGCGTGGACGATCAACGTCCTCGTCGCCCTGCTGTGTGTCGTTTGGGGCAGCACCTGGCTGGTGTTGAAGATCGGGCTCGCCGACTTCGGCCCCTACACCGGCGCCGATTTGCGCTTCCTCGTCGCGGCGGTCGTGATCGGCACGGCCGCCCCGTGGCTCGTCGCACGCGAAGGCGGCACCCGCCCGCCCCTGTGGCTGTCCGCCTCGATGGGGCTTCTCAACCTCGCGATCTCGTACGCGATCGTCTATCGGTGCATGGAGGAGCTGCCGTCCGGGCTCGTCAGCGTCTTGTGGGCGGTCTTCCCGTTGATGATGGCGCTCGGTGGGCACCTGTGGCTCGGCGAGCGACTCGTCGGCCGACAGTGGCTCGGGTTCGTGCTCGGCTTCCTCGGCGTCGTCGCGCTCTACGCGTCGGGGCTCGGCGGCATCGGCTGGGACAAGGTGCCGCTGGGGCTCTTTCTCCTGCTGAGCCCGTTCGTGTGCACGATCTCCACGCTGCTGATCAAGCGGTTCGGAGCGACCTACAGCAGTGTCCTGCTCAACCGCGACGGCTTGATCGTCGCGACGGTGGTGATGGCGGTGTTCGCGTGGTTCGGCGACGGGTGGCGTATCGAGTGGACCGGCCGCGCGATCGCGTCGATCGCCTACCTCGCGGTCTTCGGGACCGTCGTGACGTTCGGCCTCTATTTCTGGCTGATGCGATACGCCCCGGCGAACAAGTTGAGCCTGATCGCCTACGTCACGCCGGTGATCGCCCTCAGCCTCGGCTGGCTCGTGCGCGGCGAGCCCGTGACGGACTGGATGATCTTCGGCTCGTCGTTGATCCTCGCCGGCGTCTTCCTCGTCGTGAAGAAGCCGCGCACCTCGTCGCCGGTCACTCCACCCGGATCGGCGACATGCCCTCGAACAGCGACGACGGATTCTCCGGGAACTTGAGCGGGAGCCGCTCGCGCAGCGTGTTCTCCGGGTTCAGGAACGCGACGACGTAGAGCACGAGCAGGACGCCGGCCGCGACGGCGACGGCCGCGCCGATCGCCTGCCCGAGCGACGCGCGGTCGCTGCCTCGGTAGACGAGATTGTTGCGGGTCGACCCGGCCGCGATTCGGCGCTTCGCGTTCGACGCCATCGAGATCGCGTAGAGGCCGAGCACGATCGGCACGAACGACAGGAGCGCGACGCCGATCACGAGGCCGCTCGTCGTCTCGCTCGGCTCCGGCGCCGCCGCCAGCGGCACCGCGATCGACGCCGCGACGAACGCCGCCCCCATCAGCGCGATCCAGAGCGAGCCGCTCGCCTCCGGGAGCATCACGACGCGGGCGCGCCCCTCGGACTCGGCGGCGGGTGCCGCCGCGGCGCGCGCACGCCCTCGCCCGCCGCTGCTGCTGCCGCCCCGCGCGGGCGGCGCGACGATCGCCTCCAGGCAGTAGTCGCACGTCATCGCGTCACGAGAGATGATCGCCGCGCAGAACGGGCAATACATCACGTCGCTCGGCAACGTGCGGCGGGGTCCACGGTCGCGGCTCATGCGTTCGGCCCTCCGGGGGTCACTTCTTCGGTCGCACGACTTTCACGCGGCTGACGGGTTTCGTCGCCAGTCGGGTCCCGCGGGCCGTAATCGCGGTCGCGCGGAGCTTCGCGAGGTCGAACGTGCCCTCCTTGACGCGTTGCCGCGGGGCGGGCACGAACTGCATGTGCAGCACGCCGGGCTTGCGGTCGGGCGTCAGGAAGACGACCCGGCCGCCCTTGTCGCGGACGAGTCGATACTCGCGGCCGCGCACGTACTTCTCGATGTGCACGCGCTTGCCGTACAGCATCTTGTCCTTCGTCCGGTAGACGACGACGAACGACTGCCCCTTCTTCTCGTCGAAGAGGCCGAGATAGAGCACCTTCTCCGGCAGCAGCATCTTCTCGGGCGCGTCGACGATTCGGAACGTGCCGTCAGCCGTGACCGCGAGGATGCGGTCGAACTCGGTGACGGCCATCTGGTAGTCCTTGCTCTTGACCGTCGTGCCCAGGAACCCGGTCTCCGGATCGTAGCCGACCTTGATGTCGGCGGCGGCGATCGCGCGCTTGTCGACCTTGCCGAACCGGGTCACCTCGGTGCGGCGCGGGTAGGCGTCGCCGTACCGCGCGATCAGGTCCTTCAGGTAGTCGATCGTCGTCTTCGCCATGTCGGCGAGCTTACGGTCGACCTTGTCGATCGCGCGGACGATGTCGTCGATGTCCTTGCGGTTCTTGTTGATGTCGTAGCGGCTGATCCGGCGGATCTTGATGTCCAGCAGACGCGTGATGTCGTCGTCGACCATCGGGCGGATGAACGCGTCCGCGAACGGCTCCATCCCCTTGCGCACCTCGGAGCGCACTTGCCGATCGGTCTTCGCCTCTTCGATGCGCTGGTAGACGCGGTTCTCGATGAAGATCTGCTCGAGCGTCAGCCAGTGGTGCTTGTCGCACAGACGGCCGCGCTCGTGTTCGAGTTCGCGTCGGAGGATGTCGACGAGCCGTCCGGTCGCGTCGCGGAGCGCGTCCGACACGGTGACCGATTGCGGATGGCCGTCGCGGATCACGACGATGTTCGACGACGCGCTGACCTCGCAGTCGGTGTAGGCCCACAGCTGTGGCACGACCTCGTCGGCGTCGACGCCCCGCACCGGCGTGACTTCGATCTCGACGTGGTCGGTCGTGTAGTCCTGGATCGACGAGATCTTGACCTTGCCCTTTTGCGCGGCGTTCTCGATGCTCGCGATCACGCTCTCGGTCGTCGTGCCCCACGGGATCTCGGTGATCACGATGCGCTTGGGCCCGTCCACGCGAACGCGCGCGCGCACCTTCACGCGCCCGCGACCGTCGTCGTAGTCGGTCGGATCGATCAGGCCGCCGTGCGGGAAATCCGGCGCGAGCTCGAACTTGCGGCCGCGGACGATCTTGATCTGCGCGGCCCACAGCTCCGGGAGGTTGTGCGGCAGGACGCGCGTCGCCATCCCGACCGCGATCCCCTCGGTGCCGAGCATCAACTGCACCGGGAGCTTCGCGGGCAGGCTCACGGGTTCGCGTTTGCGGCCGTCGTAGCTCGGGCGCGTCTCGGTGAGCGCGTCGTTGAACATCGTCTCGCGCGCGAGCGGCGTGAGCCGGCACTCGATGTAGCGCGCCGCCGCGGCCTTGTGGCCGGTGATGAGGTTGCCGAAGTTCCCCTGCTTCTCGATGAAGTAGTCCTTGTTCGCCAATACGACGAGGGCGTCGCCGATCGACGCGTCGCCGTGCGGGTGGAGCTTCATCGTCTCGCCGATGACGTTGGCGACCTTGTGGAACTTGCCGTCGTCCATCGACGCGAGCGTCGCCATGATCCGCCGTTGCACCGGCTTGAACCCGTCGCGCAGATCCGGGATCGCGCGGTCGAGGATCACGTAGCTCGCGTACTCGAGGAAATTCCGCTCCATCAGCGGTTCGAGCTGGGTCGTCATCGCAAAAGGCGGGCTACCAGAGCAGTCGTCGGGGCGGGATGCGCCGCGAACGCCCGGCGCGACGCGCAAGCCAGGATGATACGCCCGGATCCGCCCGGCGACAACCGGGCGGATGTCAGACGGCCTATCGCTGGATCCGCAGGGCGATCGCGTTGCTGACGGTCCGGATCCCCGCAGGGGCACCCGGATCGATCACGACGAATGCGATGAACAACCGCGTGCCGACCAGCGCGACTGTACGGATCAGGACCTGGCCCCGGGCGACGCCGTCGGCGTCGAGCGTGCCGGCGAAGCCGGTCAGTGCCGGTGGGAGTCCCCCGATCGTCGTCGCGAACAGCGCATCGGCCGCGAGCGGCACCGTGTGTGGACCGATCCGGATGCCGGGGCGATCCGACAGGGACGCGGCCGCGACGTACGGCGCGCCGGGCGAGCCCGGGTCGGAGAACGTCAAGAGTACCGGGTTGCCGAGCTGCGGCACGCCGCTCGTGGTCAGTCCGCGGAAGCGCGAGACGTAGATGTCGGCCAAGCCGGCGCCGCCGGGGCGAGCCGACGCGAAGACCATCTCGTCGCCGGCGGTGGAGAGTCCAGGCGCGCCGTTGTAGTAGAGGGAGTCGTACATCGGCAGCAGGATCGGCGCCGAGAAGGCCTCCGCGCGTGACGCGCGCGTCGCCATCCGGAGCGCCGCGGCACGGTTGCCGCGGTACGAGGTGAACACGATCGACAGCCCGTCCGCGGCGATGTGCGGGTCCAGGTCCGGGCCCTTCGAGTGGATCCCGATGAGCGGTGTCGGGCTCGAGAACGGCTGCGTCAACGATGCGCGTGACGCGATCCACATGTCCGGCTCGACGGCGCCTGCGCGATACCTCGTGAAGCAAATCGTCAGGCCGTCCGCGGTGAGCGACGGGCCGAAGCGGGAGGAGCCAGGAGCATTCAGCTCCGGGACCGGCGTCGGTGGCGAGAAGGGGGCGGTCGGGGTCGGTCGCGTCGCGCGCCAGATCTCGGTGTTGACCGAGTTCGTGCGGCTGGTGGTGAAGAAGATCTCGAGGTTGTCGGCGCGCACGCACGGGCCCGCCTCGAAGAACTGCGTGCCGAGTTCGCTGACGCGAGTGACGTTCGCGAACGGCCCGTACGGGGCCGTCCGCGTCGCGGTGTAGATCTCCCAGTTGCCGCCACCGCGGTCCGACGCGAAGTAGATCGTCGTGCCGTCCGGCGACAGCGACGGGTCGAGGTCGACCGCCGCACTGTTCAGCTCGGCCCGCTCGACCGGCGGCATCCACTGCGCCGCGCCGACCTGCGCGAGCGCGAGGCCGGCGACGGCACCGATCGTCAGAAGTCTCATCGAGGCCTCCGCTCGGATCTGACCCCTCGGGAGTATTCCAGGGACGAGCGGGCCCCGCAACGCGGAGGCCCGCTACGCCTGGATCAGGGGCAGTAGCGCATTGCTGATCGTGCGGATGCGCAATTTCCTACTCCACGAGCCTGGCCGACTGTCCGCGACATCCGACGCACCCGTCAAGGTTCGTTCGTCAGTCGATGTCCGCGATCAGGTTCTCTTCGATGAACGCGCGGCGATCGGGCGTGTTCTTGCCCATCAGGAACTTCAGGCATCGGGCGACCTCGGTCTGGCTGCCCACCTTGACGCGCAGCAGGCGCATGCCCTCCCCGACGAACTGGCCGAACTCCTTGGGGCTGATCTCGCCCAGGCCCTTGAAGCGCGTGACCTCCGGCGACCGCAGCGCCTCCATCGCCTCGTCGCGCTCCGCCTCGGAGTAGCAGTAGCGCGTCTCGCCCTTGTTGCGCACGCGGAAGAGCGGTGTCTCGAGGATGTAGATGTGCCCGCGGGCGACGAGCGGCTCGAAGTAGCGCAGGAAATACGTCAGCAGCAAGTTGCGGATGTGCATGCCGTCGACGTCGGCGTCGGTCGCGATCACGACGCGGTTGTAGCGCAGTCCGTCGATTCCGTCCTCGATCCCGAGGGCGCGCATGATGTTGTACAGCTCTTCGTTCTTGTAGACGACGTCGCGCTCGAGCGCGAAGCAGTTCAGCGGCTTCCCGCGCAGGCAGAAGATCGCCTGGGTGTGCACGTCGCGCGCCTGCACCATCGCGCCGCCGGCCGAGTCGCCCTCGGTGATGAAGATCGTCGAGTCTTCGGCGCCGAGCTTTCCCTTGTCGGTCCGGTGCACCTTGCAGTCGGTGAGCTTCGGGATCCGGATCGCGGTCTTCTTCGCCCGCTCGCGAGCGTCCTTCTTGATCGCCGCGAGTTCCTTGCGCACCTGCTCGTTCTGCTTGACCTTCTCGAGCAGCGTGTTCGCGGCTTCCTCGTGCTTGTGCAGCCACAGCACGACGGCGTCGCGCACCTCCTGCACGATGCCGCCGCGGATCTCGGTCGAGCCCAGCTTGTTCTTCGTCTGGCTCTCGAAGACCGGGTCCTGCAACTTGATCGCGACCGCGCCGACGAGCCCGTCGCGCACGTCTTCGCCCGCGAACGACTTCTTCGCGAACGCGTTGACGCCCTTCAAGATTCCCTCGCGAAACGCGCTATGGTGCGTGCCGCCGTCGCTCGTGTGCTGGCCGTTCACGAAGCTGTAGTAGCGCTCGCCGTAGTGCGACGTGTGGGTGAACGCGAACTCGAGCGTGTCGCCCTTGACGTGGATCGGCTCGTAGAGCGGCCGGTCGTCGCCGAGTTCGTGCGCGAGCAGGTCCTGCAGGCCCCGGGTGCAGTGATAGTCTTCGCCGTTGTAGGTGACGGTCAGGCCGGCGTTCAGGAACGCGTAGTAGCGCAGGCGATCGCGGATGTACTCGTCGCGCCACGTGAAGCGGTCGAACACCTCGGGGTCGGGTGCGAACGAGACGCGGGTGCCGTTGGGTTCCGAGGCCCCCTTGCCCTTCTCCTCGTCGGCGAGTTTTCCCTGCTCGAAGCGCGCGCGTTTGAAGGCGCCGTCGCGCCAGCTCGTGACCTCGAACGCGCTCGACAGCGCGTTGACCGCTTTGGTGCCGACACCGTTGAGGCCGACCGAGAACTGGAAGACGTCGTCGTTGTACTTGCCGCCGGTGTTGATCTGGCTCACGCAGTCGACGACCTTGCCGAGCGGGATGCCGCGGCCGAAGTCGCGGACGGTCACGCGCTCCTCGGTGCGCTCGATGTCGATGCGCTTGCCCGAGCCCATGATGAACTCGTCGATCGCGTTGTCGACGATCTCCTTGAGCATCACGTAGATGCCGTCGTCCGGATTGGTCCCGTCGCCGAGGCGGCCGATGTACATCCCGGTGCGCAGCCGGATGTGCTCCATCGGGTCGAGGGTCTGGATCGCCTTCTCGTCGTAGGCGACCTTGTCCTTCGACTTCGCGGCGCCTTTCGACTTCGGCGTGGTCGTGCGCGGGGACTTCTTCTTCTGGGGCATCGGACGGTTCGGCTTCGGGGCTGGCGGCCGGGACGGACCGCGCGAGCAGATCGATGGAACGGGATCGTGAAACGGGGCCGGACGCCGCGAGCCGCCCGCCCACGCCGTCGAGGTCGCGATGATACGGCGCGCACGCCGGGCGCGCAACTCGGTTCCGGCGTGAGACCGGCGGACGGTCGGAATCTTCGCGGGCGGCGCGTGTCGATACCCTACAATCGAGGGGCGGGTGTTCGTTTCTGGCGGGCGACGCCCGGTCCCCGACGGCCCGGCGGAGCGGTCCACATGGCCTTGTCCCTCGACTTTCTGCACTGGACGGACCGCTACGTCGGCACGCTCGTGCTGACGCTCCTGCAGCCGTTCAACTGGCGCTACTACTTCGGGCGTCGCCCCGCGATCGACGACGTCCGGCCCGAGCGCATCCTCGTCGTGAAATTCTGGGGGATCGGGAGCATCGCGCTGGCCGGTCAGACCGTGACGGCCCTCCGCGCGCGCTACCCGGACGCGCGGATCGACTTCCTGACCCTCGACGGCAACCGGTCGTTCCTCGGCTACCTGCCCGCCGTCGATCGCGCCCATACGCTCGACATCCGCACGTCGGTCTTCGTCGTGCTCTGGCGGATCGCGAAGATGCTGCTGACGCTGCGCCGCGAGCGTTACGACCTGGTCGTCGACCTCGAGTTCTTCACGCGGATCAGCGCGCTGGTGTCGTTCGCGAGCGGCGCGAAGGTGCGGGTCGGCTTTCACGCGTGGGAGGTCTGGCGCGGCAACTTCCACAACATCCGCGTGCCGTTCAATCGCTACTGGCACGTGACGCGCAACTTCTACAACCTCGGGCGCGCCGCCGGCGTCGACGACGAGTCCCCGCCCCCGTTTCGCCTCGCGATCGGCGACGCGGAGCACGACGAGGCCGCTGCCGCGCTCACCGAAGCCGGCGTCGCGGACGACGAGCGCCTCGTGCTGATCAACGTCAACGCCGGCGAGATGGCGCTCGAGCGACGCTGGCCCGCGCAGCACTTCGCGTCGGTCGCGCGTTCGCTCGCGTCCGAAGACGGGGTCCGGCCGGTGTTCATCGGCGCGCCGTCGGAGCGCGACTACGTCGGCGCCGTCGCATCGGCCGCGGGCGATCGGGCGATCGACCTCTCCGGGAAGCTCTCGATCGGCGGTCTGCTCGGCCTCTACGCGCGCGCCGCCGCGCTCGTGACGAACGACACCGGACCGCTTCAGCTCGCGCTCACGCAGGGGCTCCCGACCGTGAGCCTCTTCGGCCCCGAGACGCCGGTCCTCTACGGCCCGACCGACACACGCCACCACGTCCTCTACGCGGGGCTCGCGTGCAGCCCGTGCATGAACGTGCACAGCCAGAAGAAGGTGCGCTGCATCCACGGCCGCCCCCTCTGCCTCGAGAGCATCACCCCGGACCGCGTCGCCGACGAGACCCGCGCGACCCTCCGCGGCGAACCCGGCCGCGTCTGGCAACTCGACGCCTGACGGCCGACGCGCGGTCGCAATCTCGGTGGCAATCTCGGTCTCGGGATCGAGAGCCTTCGGGGGAGGTGGCCGGGTCCTGGTGCGTTTGAATGCGCTTGGCGCAAGCGCACGCATCGCGAGAATCGGTGCAGGATCGGCCCGCCAAACGCATCGATCGAACGCGCGGCAGCTCGCTAACGCGAATCTGACGCGAAACGGGACAAGATCGCCGCAGCGAGGGGTCGCTGGCGCAGATCTGACGCGAAGTGGGACAGATCCGGCGCAGCGAGCTTCTGCAGATACAACGCAAGCGCCGCCACCTCCCCGGAGAGCCCCTCACCGTCGGCGTCGGCCGCACCCAAGAAGTGCCGGCGTCGGCGGTGAGGGGTTCGGAGGGGAGGCCCCGAAAGAGCTCCGAGCCGGAGCGCAGAGGTTGCTGTCCGCGGGGGAGGTGGCCGGGCCCGGTGCGTTTGAATGCGCTTGGCGCGCGGATTGTGCACCACTCGCGCGGCATGCTTGCGCGTCGCGGGCCGATGTTGCACCAAGGTGCCTCGAAAACGCGGCCAATGACCGGCATCGGGTGCAGAATCGCCCTGCCAAGCGCACGCATCGCGGGAATCGGTGCAGAACCGGCCCGCCAAACGCAGTGAACGCCCCGCCAAGCGCATCGATCGAGCGCGCGCGGGGTCGCTGGCGCAGATCTGACGCGAAATGGGACAGATTCGCCTCAGCGAGCTGTCGGGTTCGGCGGGGAGCGGTGGGTGTGCTATCCTCCGCCGGTTGCCACTGGGAGGATCCACGTGCCGAACGAGACGCGTTCGCGGCGCAGGACGTGGGGGCTTCGATTCATCTTGATCGCGCTCGGGCTGGTCGTCGGCATCGGGGCGATCGAGGCGATCGGGTCCTACGGTCTGTCCCGCATCCCCGACGAGCCCGAGCCGCCGGCAGACGTGGCCGCGACGTCGAAGCTGCGGCGGCGGCCGGTGGGGATCCGCCCCGACCCCTACTTGCTCTACACCGTCCGACCGGGACTCGTCCACGACCACTGTTCGACGAACGCGTTCGGGATGCGCAACCCGGACGTGCCGGAAGTGCCGCCGGAGGACGTGTTCCGGGTGCTCGTGCTCGGCGGGTCCGTCGCGTGGGGCTACAACGCCCGCAACGACGACGAGACGTTCACGGCGCTGCTCGAATCGGCGCTCGGCGAGCGGGCGGCGGACTGTGCACCGCTCGCCGGCAAGCGGGTCGAGGTCCTCAACGGCGCGGTCTTCGCCTACGTGAGCTGGCAGGAGGTGCTGGCCTACTGCCGGACGTATCGCCGCTTCCGCCCCCACGCGGTCGTGACGCTGGACGGAACCAACGACGTCCACGCCGCGGTGCGCACCGGCAAGGTCGGCTGGCCGATGCGCTACGTGCCGTCGAAGAGCGCCTACGGTGCCGGCAAGCCGTCGCTCGGCGACGCGATCGGCACCTGGGCCCGCTATCGCGCCGAGCGGCTGAAGTTCGTGCGCTGGATCCGCGAGAGCCGCTCGCCCACGCTCGCCGACAAGGAGCCGCCGCCGATCGACGACGTCGTCGCCGAGTATCGCCGTGCGATGGAACTGCTCGGCGACCTGACCGGTGCCGAGGGCGCGCGCTTGCTGATGGTGCTACAGCCGATGGCGATCCTGCCCGAGACGAAGCCACTGACGCCGTTCGAGCAACGCGTCGTCGAGCACACCGACGGCGTGATCGTCGGGCAGAACGACTACTACGCGCGGTGTTTCGACGCGTTCCGTCCGATGCTCCGCGCGGTGGCCGAGGCCCGGCCGCACGTCGCGAGCGTCGATGCGACGCGGGTATTCGCCGACTTCGCACCGGCGGCCTACACCGACGACTGCCACCTGACGCTCGACGGTCGCAAGCGCCTCGCGCGGTTCGTGAGCGATCGACTGCTCGCGCATCTCGCCGCGACGCCCGGCGGTCGACCGGCGCGTCGACCGTGAGCTACGCGCCGGCGGCGACCGCCGTGCGCGCCGGCGCCACCTCGCGGTAGAACGCGAGCGTGCGCTCGACCATCCCGTCGGCGCCGAACGTCTCCGTCGCTCGCACGCGACCGGTGCGCCCCATCGCCGCGGCCCGCGCCGGGTCGTCGCGCAGCGCGGTGAGCGCGGCCGCAAGCCCGTCGACCGGGTCGGACGGGTCGTAGAGCAGGCCGTCCTCGCCGTCGCGCGCGATCTCGACGAAGCCGCCCGCCCGTGGCAGCACGACGGGCGTGCCGGTCGCCATCGCCTCGACCGCCGCGAGGCCGAACGGCTCGTGCGGGCTCGGCAGCACGAACGCGTCGGCGGCGGCGAAGTAGGGCACCGGGTCGTCACGGTGGCCGAGGATGTGGACGTGGTCGAGGCCGCTCGCCTCGGCTGTGAGCGCGTCGGTGTCGCCCGACCCGACGAACACCGCGCGCACACCGGCGTCCGCACCGAGCGCCCGCACCGCTCGCACGAGGTCTTCGGGGCGCTTGCGATCGGTGACGCGCGACACGTAGCAGGCGACGAATCCGAGCGCGTCCGGCGCAACGCCGAGTTCGTCGGCGAGTTGCCGCCGCGCCTCGGGCTGCCGATCGTCGCCGATGCGGAACCGGTCGAGCGGGATCCCGAGCGGCAGGTGGCGCACCTTCGCCATGTCGATGAAGCGCGCCTCTTCGAGGTGGGCGAGCACGGTCTTCGACGGCGCGATCAGTCGCTGGATGAGGCGGCCGTAGAGCCATCGGTTCATCAGGTGCTTCCGGATCGCCTTGACGTTGTGCTTCGTCCGGATTCGGACGATCCCCCGTTGCCGCCGCAGCGCGACCATCGAGACCCACGTGTCCCACGACGCATTCGTGTGCAGCACGTTCACACCGTGCTCGGCGGCGATCGCCCGCAGCGCGCGAGCATCCCGGCGCTTCGCCGCGACACCGTCCGAGCGCGGGTCGAAGTGCAGTTCGTGGACCGGCACGCCGAGCGCCTCGGTCCGGGGCGTCAGCTCCGCCCCCTCGCGCGTCGCGAGCGCGACCGGCACCCCTCGCGCGCGGTACCCGCGGATCAACTCGTAGATGTACGCGGTCTCCCCGCTCCACCCGCGCTTCTTGTTCGTCAGGAGGATCGAGAGTCCGTCGTTGCGGCTCTCGGAGGGGTCGTTCGCCATTTCGGACTCCGCGACTTGCGACGGCGCGCGCGGTTGGTATCGTAGCGCGCCGGGAGTAATCCGATGATCAGCGTCGTGCTCACCACCTACAACCGCCCCGACATGACCGTCGAGGCGATCGACTCGGTCCTCGCGCAGACGCATCCGTCGTTCGAACTCATCGTAGTGGACGACGGCTCGACCGACAAGACGCCGAGCGTGCTCGCCGAATACGGCGACCGGATCCGCGTCGTGACGAAGCCCAACGGCGGCGTCGCGAGTGCACGCAACGTCGGAATCGCACACGCCCGTGGCGAACTGATCGCGTTCACCGACGACGACGACATCTGGCTCCCGGAGAAACTCGCCCGGCAGCAGGCCTACTTCGACGCGCATCCTGACGTGGGACTGATCTACTGCGACTGCGAGCGCTTCAACGAGGCCGGCCTCGCTCCGGACCCGGACGGCCGCACGCCGCTGTCCGGCATGGTGTTCACCGAGTTCGTCGAGAACTACTTCGTGATCTTCTCGACGATCGTCGTGCCGAAGAAGGTCATCGATCACGTGGGCACGTTCGACGAATCTTACACCCGCGGCGACGACATCGACTTCATCGCCCGTGTCTTCGAGCACTACCCCGCCGGCTACGTCGACGAGAAGCTGATCCGCCGGCGCAAGTATCTGCGCGCGAAGACGGCGGCCGAGATTCGCGTGGCGGGCGAGGAGCAACTCTACTACGTCGAGAAGTTCACCGAGCGCTACGGCGACACCGGCCGACTGCCGCCGCGGTGGACGGCCCGAAAACGTGCCCGGGCGCACATGAAGATCGGTCGGGCGTTCGAGTTGGAGGGCGATGCGGCGCAAGCCCGTCGACACTACGCGCAGGCGATCCGGTCCGACCCGTTCCTGATCAAGAGCTTTCGCCGCTGGCTCGTCGCGCCGTCGCGTGCCCGGCGCGCCCGGCGCCGCGCCGCGGCCGGATGAGCGACGCGCCTCACGTCGCGACGTTCTTCGTCCACTACCGCGAGAACCTGCGCAAGTGCAGCCTGCAGCCGCTCCGTGGGCGGCCGGAGTTCCGGTTCGCACGTTCGGCACCGCAGGAGCCGTTCGACGCGAGTGGCCACACGCTTCTCGCGCTCGACGGACCGGAGCTGTCGCCCGCCGACCGCGACCGGCCGTTGCTGATCCTTGACGCGACGTGGCGCTTGCTGCCGCAGTTGCGTCGGCTCCTGACCGGCGACTTCGTCGCGCGTTCGCTGCCGAAGGCGTTGCGGACCGCGTATCCGCGCACGGGTCAGTTCGAGCCCGATCCCGACGAGGGGCTCGCGTCGGTCGAGGCGCTCTTCGCGGCACTCGTGCTGATCGACCGTCGCGACGACAGCGTGCTCGACGACTACCGCGAGCGCGAGTCGTTCCTCGCCAAGTGCCGTGCAGCGGGCGTGTTGCCGCGTTCGGGTTGAGGGGCGCATCGAAAGCGTGAGGCGTCGACCGGCGGCCGTGCTATCCTCTACCGCTCGACGGGTTCCCGGGCGGTCCGGAACCCGAATTGCCCCGCTGGTTTCTGCGCCGTCCGTCCATCCATGCCCAAGACCCGCCGCTCCTGGCTCGAGGGACTGAACCCCGAGCAATACCGCGCCGTCAAGACGACCGACGGTCCGCTTCTCGTTCTCGCCGGCGCCGGCACCGGCAAGACGCGCGTGATCACGTCGCGCATCGCGCAGCTGCTGCACGAACGCGTGCCGGCGCGCAACATCCTCGCGATGACGTTCACGAACAAGGCCGCCAACGAGATGCGCGAGCGCGTCGCGAAGCTCGTCGGCAAGGAGACCGCGAAGCACCTGACGATCGGCACGTTTCACTCGTTCTGCGTCCGGATCCTGCGGGCGCACGCCGAGCAACTCGAACTGCCGAAGTCGTTTTCGATCTGCGACGCGTCCGATCAACTCGCCGCGGTCAAGGCCGCGATGCGCGAGCTGACGATCCCGGAGGCGACGATCCACCCGAACGCGGCGCTCGGCCGGATCTCGCTGCACAAGAGCCGCATCGAGTCGCCGGCGCGCGCGCTCGAGCTCGCCACCGACGACTTCGAGGAGATCGTCGCCCGGATCTACAAGCGCTACGACGAGCACCTGCGGCGGGCTGCCGCGCTCGACTTCGACGACCTGCTCCTGTTCACGCTCAAGCTCTTCGACGACGTGCCGGGGGCGCGACAGGCACTCGCGGAGCGCTTCCGCTACATCCTCGTCGACGAGTATCAGGACACGAACGCGCCGCAGTACGAGATCGTGCGCGCGCTGGCGGAGCCCGAGCGCAACGTGTGCGTCGTCGGCGACGACGACCAGTCGATCTACGGCTGGCGCGGCGCCGACGTGAAGAAGATCCTCCGCTTCGAGCAGGACTTCCCGGGTGCCGCGGTCGTCCGGCTCGAGACGAACTACCGCTCGACCGCCGAGATCCTCGACGCGGCGAACCGCGTGATTCGCTACAACACCGCGCGCCACGACAAGGCGCTGAACTCGGCGCTCGGCGGTGGCGAGAAGCTGACCGTCGTCGAGACCGCGGACGAGGAGGACGAGGCCGACTTCGTCGTGCGCGATCTGCTGACGCAGGTCCGCGAAGGCCACGCGGGCCTCGACGACTTCGCGATCCTGTTTCGCACCGCCGTGCAACCCCGCGCGTACGAGGCGCGGCTGCGTGCCGAGGAGGTGCCCTACACGCTCGTCGGCGGGCAGAGCTTCTTCGACCGCAAGGAGGTGCGCGACGTCCTCGCGTTCCTGAAGGTCGTCGCGAACCCCGACGACGAGATCGCGCTGTTGCGCGTGATCAACACGCCGCCGCGCGGCGTCGGCAAGTCGAGCATCGAGCGGGTGCAGGCGTTCGCGGCCGAGAAGCGCATCTCCGTCGGACAGGCGTTCGATCGGATCGACGAGGTGCCGAAGGCGCCGCCGGCGGCCGTGCGCGGCGTCGGCGACCTGCGGTCGGTGCTCAGGAACCTCGGGGCACGAGTCGGTAGCGTGCCGCTGCCGGACCTCGTGTCCGACCTGCTCGACGGCGTGAACTACCGCGTCGAGGTGGATCGGGTCTACCCCGAGCCGCTGACCCGCGATGCGCGATGGGCGGCCGTGACCGAGATCGTCAACTTCGCGGAGAACTACGCGCGACGCGTGCGCCGCCCGACGCTGACCGGGTTTCTCGAGGAGCTGACGCTCCAGGCGACCGACGACGGCAAGGACGAGAAGGACAAGCGCAGCGGCGTGACGCTGATGACGCTGCACGCCGCGAAGGGGCTCGAGTTTCCGAGCGTCTACTTCGTCGGCATGGAGGAGAACCTGCTCCCCCACCACAAGTGCCAGGAGGACGAGCAGGTCGAGGAGGAGCGGCGTCTCGCCTACGTCGGCATCACGCGGGCGATGCGCAAGCTGACGATCACACGCGCGAACAGCCGCGCCCGGTTCGGGACGCGCGCGGCGTCGAAGCCGTCGCGCTTCCTGCTCGAGTTGCTCGGTGTCGACGCCGAGGGCGAGGCGATCGCCGAGCCGCTCGACGTCGTCGCGAAGCAGACGCTCAAGGCCCGCGACCCCGACGCCGTGCCGCGCAAGAAGGCGCCCGCGCGGCGCGGCCGATCACGCGCCTGGCGACGCTGACCACCACGCCGCGGCCGGGTCGCCCGGTGCCGCGGCGAGCAGTGGGATCGCGTCGGCCGGCACCGGCTGCGCGCCGACGAACAGGGTTCCGCCGGTGCTCCCGAGACGCCGTGCGAGCGCGTGCGCGACGTGCCCCATCGTCCGCCGCGCGTTGATCTCGCCGAACGGGTGCAGTTCCTCGGTGTCGCCGTCACGCCACGTCCACGCGTCGAGACCGAATGGTCCGCGAAACCCCACGCTACGCAGGGTCTCGCCGATGAGCTTGGCGTTCGAGCGCACGGCGTCGGCCGGACTGCCGCTCGCGCCGAGCGTCAACGCCCGAAAGCGCCCATAGCCGTCGACCCGCTGCTCGTGCGTCGGTTCGACCGCGACGTAGTCCTCCGCGACGAGTCCCGCGCAGCCGAAGTCTCGGATGCGCGGCATCCACGGCTCGAACACGAGTGGACCGAACGTCTCGAAGAGCCGCTCGATCTTCGTGCGTCGACCGTCGTCGGGCAGGCGTCCGTCGTGGCCGCGCACCCGGTCACGCCCGGCCGCCGTCAGCGGCGCCTTGACGATCCACTCGCCACCGCCGGCGTCGGCGCCGCCGTTCGCCAGATGGTCGGCGAGGGCTGTCATGTCGTCCACGATGCGGCTGCCCGGGAGTTGCGCTCTCAGCCCTTCGAGGACCGATTGCATGTGACGCCGATCGTGCACGTCGACGACGATCGACGGATCGCGGCCGCTCGGCGAGCGTCGCAGCGAGTCGACCCACTCGGCCTCCGCCCACGCCTCGACCGTGTCGAAGCGTGCGTCCCCCAACGGGCCGTGAAGCCATCGCACCGGTTCGAGCCCGGCGACGTCGGGCACGCGCGCCGGGTCCACCGGGTGCGGCGTCCACACCGCATCGTCCGCCGCCGCGAACGCGCGCATCAGCGTCGCGAGCGCCGACAGGCTCCGGAGGTGGTCCGTCGACACGCGCTTTCGGTCCGGACGGAGCGTGATCTCCCAGTCGAGGTTGCCGACCCACAGCGCGCCCGTCACGACGCGTCGCGTTCGGCCGCCTCGAGGCGGCGGATGAACTCCGGCTCGAGGCCGGCGCGCTCGCGACCGGTCGCGTCGAATGCGCGCCCCCGCGCGAGTGCCGGCCGCAGGGGCCAGGCGATCCGCGCGCGGTAGGCGTCCCACATCGTCTCGTCCGGCGCCTTCATCGCGGACAGCCAGCGCCAGCCGAACGCGACGTGCCCCACCTCGTCGTCGTGCACCCGATCGATCACCGCGGCCGTCTCCTCGTCACCGACGGACCGCGCCGCAGTGGCGTATTCCTCGGTGTGGTCGAGGTTGGCGTTCTCGAACGTCAACGACATCGCGCAGACGAAGTGCGCCGGCGTCGCGAAGCCGTCCACTTTGTTCCAGAAGTAGCCGGTGACCGGCCAATCCCCGACCTGTCCCCCATAGGCTTCGAGTCGCCGCCGGTAGAGGCGGACGTGGGCCTGTTCCTCCCGCAGGATGTCGAGCACGCCCCGGCGAAAGTCCGGCGGCGCGTCCGGAAACGCGAGCAGCGCCCATGCGAACAGCTCGACCGCTTGCAACTCGTGGTTGAGCAGCGCGTGCAGGATCCGCGGGCGTTGTGCGAGGTCGCAGAAACCGGCGGCCGGGGGCACCCTCGCGTCGCGGGCGTCGACGATGCGGAGGTCGTTCGGTCGACCCGGTGCGGTCGGTCGCGTGGCGGGACCCGGGCACTCGTCGGTGAGCGACCGCGGCGGTGGCCGGAGCTTCTCGTCGAGGTCGCCCGAGTGGACGACGCTCGCGGCAAACGCGCGGATCTCCATCGCGCTTACCGCGGCCTCGTGACGACGAGGTCGGACTCCCACCACGAAGCCCCTGCCGCGCCGGCCGGATTGCGGCGCACCCGAAGCGTCAGCGGCTCGCCGGGCGCCCATCGCCCGATCCGCGCCGCCATCGCCTTCGCGCCCTCGATCGGGTTCTCGACGCCGACGGCGACGATCAGGTAGCCGCCGGGATGCGGGGTGAGCGGCGCGTTCGGTTTCAGCAAGACCGGGATCCAGCGCCCCTCCGCCGCGGACGGGATGCCCGCACGCTGCTCGGAAATCACGACCAGGCCGACCGCTTCGAGGTGACGGCGCCAGTCGCCCGTGGGTCCATTCGGTGGCGCTTGTCGCGACGGCGATGACCCGCACGCGACGCAGGCTGTCAGGATCGTGACCAAAAACAAACGACCCACAGACTTCGTTCCCCGTAATAACCGGCAAGATACGGTCGCGCGCGGCGTCGGAGCGGCGTGACCGACTTGAGATCGTAGCAGATGCGCCGGCTCGCGCCACGTCGTGCCCCCCGAGACGGTGCGACGAATGTAACTGTCTGCAAAACCGGCATCTGGAAACGGACGCCGTGGTTTTTTTTGTTTTACACCTCTGTCGTCTCGGGGAGAATCGGGCCATGATCGGAGTCCCTGACCGGCCGCGCCTCGGCGAATTGCTCGTCCGTGCCGGCACCCTCTCCCAGGCGCAAATCGACGATGCGTTGGAGGCGCAGAAAGCCTCCGGTGAGCACCTCGGGCGCTGTCTCGTCCAGCTCGGCTACCTCTCCGAGGAGGCGATGCTCGAGGGCCTCGCGACCCAACTCGGGCTCGAACGGGTCGAATTGGGCCGAGTCGAGCCCCCGGCGGTCGCCGTCGAGGCGCTGCCGCTCGAGTTCGTCCGGCGGCACCGGATCGTCCCGATCGACCTGCGCGACGGCACCCTGCACGTCGCGACGTCGATCCCCCTCGAGGACGAGACCCGCGAGGACGTCCGCCTCCTGACCGGCTTCGAGGTGATCGAGGCGCTGGCGACCGACCGGGCGATCGCGGAGAAGATCGCCGAGTGCTACGCGATCACCGTCGAACGGCTCGTCGAGGACATGATGGGACCCGGCGGGGTCCGCGACGCCGAGAACGAGAACCTCCACGACATCGAGGTGATGGCGAGCGAGCCGACCGTCGTCAACCTCGTCAACGTGATCATCTCGACCGCGATGAAGGAGCGCGCGAGCGACATTCACCTCGTGCCGTTCGAGAACGCCCTCGAGCTGCGCTACCGGATCGACGGGGTGCTCCGCGAGATGTCGCCGCCGCCGAAGCACCTGCACGCCGCGCTCGTGTCGCGCCTGAAGATCATGGCGAACATGAACATCGCCGAGCGCTACCTGCCGCAGGACGGGCACATCCAGATCACCCACGCCGGGCACCGCGTGGACATCCGCGTCGGCACGATGCCGACGCTCTACGGCGAGAGCGTCGTGATGCGCCTCCTCGAGAAGGGCGACAACGTCCAGACGCTCGAGGAGCTCGGCCTCGACCCGGAGCGCACGGCGGTGCTGCTCCAGCTCGTCGAGAAGCCCCACGGCATCCTGCTCGCGACCGGGCCGACCGGCTCCGGCAAGACGACGACGCTCTACTCCGTGCTCCACGCGATCTACTCGCCGGAGAAGAAGATCCTGACGCTCGAGGATCCGGTCGAGTACGAGCTGCCGGGCGTCGCCCAGATCCCGGTGCGGCCGCAGCGCAATTTCACGTTCGCGAGCGGGCTGCGCGCGATCCTGCGTCAGGACCCGGACGTGATCATGGTCGGCGAGATTCGTGACGGCGAGACCGCCGAGATCGCGATTCGCGCGGCGCTGACCGGGCACCTCGTCTTCAGCACGTTGCACACGAACGACTCCGCCGGCGCCGTGACGCGCCTGATCGACATGGGTGTCGAGCCGTTTCTGATCGGCTCGTCGCTCGAGGGCGTGATCGCGCAGCGTCTCGTACGGCGGATCTGCTCCGGGTGCAAAGAGGAGACCGCTCTCTCGGAGGACACGCGCGCGAGTTTGAAGACGTTCGGCGTCGACGCGGGACCGGGACCGTTTCACCACGGAAAAGGCTGCGACGACTGCCGCGGCACCGGCTACCGCGGACGTGTCGCGCTGTTCGAGTTGCTCCTGATGACGCCCGCGCTCCGTGAGTTGGTCCTCTCCCGTGCGAGCAGCGCGAAGATCAAGGCCGAAGCACGCGGCAGCATGGTCACGCTGCAGGAAGACGGATTGCGCTGTGCGCGCAGCGGCGTGACGACGGTGGATGAAGTGTTGCGCGTCGTGCTGCGCGAGAGTTTCGAGAGTTGACCGAAACCTGACCCATCCACGGCGCGTCCTTGCGACGATCGGAGGCGCCGAGGATCGTGCGAGGAGCGAGGCGCATTGTGAGGCGCCGGGGCGTGGGGCCCCCTCGCGAGAGAGACTGTGAGTGAGTTCGAGGCGTACCCGGTGGCATCGTTTCAGTACCAGGCCGTCACGTCCGACGGTTCAACGAAGAGCGGGCAGATCGAGGCGGCCGACCGCCGCGCGGCGCTTCGCGTACTGACCGATCGCGGCCTGTTCCCGTCGAAGCTCGTTCCCTCGACGCGTGGTGGCCGGGCATTCGCCGGGACCGCCGCGGCGGAGCGAATCGCCGGGGACGCGACGCCCGCGTCCCCCGTCACGACGGCGCCGGCTGCGACGCCCGCGACGAGCGCACCGGCGGCCCCCGCCGCCCGGCCGGCGACGTCACCGGACGCGCTCGGCGAGCCGGTCGCGATCGGTCGGATCTCCCGCCGCGAGATCACCGCGTTTACGCGCGAACTCGCGACACTGTTCGAGGCGACGATCCCGATCCCGAAGGCGCTCGCGACGCTCGGGGAGCAAGAGGAGAACGAGTCGCTCAAGCGCGTCGTGGACGACATCGCGTCGCGCGTGCGTCGCGGCCAGTCGTTCTCCGGTGCGCTCGAGCAGTATCCGAAGCACTTCCCGAAGCTCTACACGAGCATGATCGAGGTCGGCGAGGAGTCCGGCCGGCTCGCCGAAGTGATGGCCGACCTCGCGACGTTGCGCGAAGACGAGGACGAGATGCGCAGCGAGGTCGCGAGCGCGATCGCCTACCCCGCATTCGTGCTGTTTCTCGGGCTCGTGACGGCATTCATCCTGCTCGCGTTCGTGATGCCCGGCCTGTTCAAGATGCTGTCGGGTCTGGGCAACGTGCTCCCGGCGCCGACGCGGATCTTGCTCGCGGTCAGCGCGTTCTTCCAGAACTACTGGTGGCTGGTCCTCGTCGGCGTCGTCGGCGGCGCGTTCGGGCTGCGCGCGTGGCTCAAGTCGTCCGACGGGCGCGCGACGTGGGACCGGTGGAAGCTCAAGCTCCCGGTGCTGGGCGGGCTGTTTCGCGCACTCGCGCTCGGTCGCTTCGCGCGGACGCTCGGCACGCTCGAGGCGAGCGGCGTGTCGCTGCTTCCGGCGCTCGAGATCGTCAAGAACACGGTCGGCAACGTCTACGTGTCGCAGCGGATCGAAGAGGTCGCCGAAGGCACGCGCGGCGGTGACTCGCTCGCCGCGCCGATCCGGCGGCTCGACCTCTTTCCCCCGACGATGGTGCAGATGATCGCGGTCGGCGAGGAGACCGGCCGGCTCGGCACGATGCTGTTGCAGGTCGCGGCGATCCAGGAACGTTTGATGCGCAGCCGTGCGCGCACGCTGATCTCGCTGCTCGCCCCGGTGCTGATCCTGTTCGTCGGTGCGATGGTCGGCTTCATCGTGATCTCGCTGTTGCTGCCGATCTTCCGGATGAGTCAAGGCCTCCAGTAGCGAGCGTCCCCCACGAGACACAATCACTGAGACAGAATCACTTGAACGAGGTGGTATCGATGGAACGAATGAACAAGCCGGCGCGGCCGATGCGATCGCGCCGCGACGAACGGGGCTTCAGCCTCGTCGAGCTGATGGTCGTCGTGATCGTGCTCGCGATTTTGGCCGGGACGATCATCCCGCAGTTCGCCGGGACGACGTACGACGCACGCGTGAGTCGGGCGCGCGCGGACATCGCAACGCTGGTGCAGCAGTTGGAGATGTTCAGCACGAAATTCGACCGCTATCCGACGACCGAGGAGGGCCTCGACGTCCTCGTCACCGGGCCCAAGGACGCGAAGAACTTCGCCCCGCTCATCAAGGAACTCATGTCGGATCCGTGGGGCAAGCCCTACCGCTACCGCAGCCCGGGGCTGCACGGCACGAAGACCTACGATCTGTGGTCGCAGGGCGCCGACGGCGTCGATGGCGGCGAGGACAAGGGCAAGGACATCACGAGCTGGAAGGAAGCGACCGAGGGTGCACCGCAACCCTGACGGTTTCTCGCTGATCGAGCTGATGATCGTGATCGTGTTGCTGACGATCGCGGCCGGGGCGATCGTGCCGCAATTCGCCGGCAGCCGCGACGACGCGAAGCTGCGGGCCGCGGCGCGCGAACTCGTCGCGACCGTGCGTGACGCGGCGAGCCGTGCGGTGACGACGAACCGCCGGTATCGCATCGTGTTCGATCGTCAGCGGGCGCGCTACCGCGTGGATGCATACGGCGCCGAGCGTGGCTTCGAGCCCCTCGACGACGGGATGGTGCAGCTCGATCCGCCGCTGCAGGTCGACGTCGTGCGCGGCGCCGACCTCGTCGCGGCCGATGAGAGCGAGCCGGTTCCCCCGCCGCCGGAGTCGACGTCCGCCGACGCCGAGGGCGAGACCGACGTGCTCCACCTCGAGCCCGACGGTTCCGCGGACGCCCGTGAGGTCGTGATCCGCCACCCGGCGGCCGGGATGCTCGTCGTGTCGATCGATCCGGTCACGGCGCAGGTCGCGACGCGCGAGGAGGTCGGCCGCCGATGACGCAGGCGCGCAACGAAGCCGGCTTCTCGCTGGTCGAGGTCCTCGTCGCGACGGTGATCCTCGGCGTCGGGCTCGTCGGCGTGACGCAGGGATTCACGGCGTCGTTGAGCGCGAGCAAGGCGACCGAGCATCAGACCAAGGCGGTGATGCTCGCGGACAGCCACCTCGAGGAGCTGATGATGAGCCCGTGGCTCGAGGCGGGCGAGCGCACCGGCGAGTCGGACGTCTATCCGACGTTGCGCTGGCGCGAGACGATCAAGGAGACGAAGAGCGACGGGCTCTACGAGATCGAGTTGGTCGTCGAGCGCAAGGCCGACGGCGACCCGGTCTACCGGCTCACGACGCTGCGCTTCGTGATGCCGCTCGACACCGGTGAGACCGAGGAAGACCGCCGCGAGCGCTTCGAGAATGCGCGCCGCCCCGACGAGACGGGGGCGAACGGATGAACGCGCGCGGATTCACGCTGGTCGAGATGATCGTCGCGACGACGATCGTCGTCGGGATCATGGGCACGACGGTGGCCTGCATGACGTCCGGCACGAAGAGCGAGAAGATCGTCTCGTTGCGCTCGGGCGTGCTGCAGACGGCGCGCGTCGCGCTCGACCGGGTCGCCGCCGACCTGCGGCTGGCGGTCCCCCTCCACCCCGACAGCGCGTTCGTCGGGATCGACCGCGTGATCGAAGAGGTCGGGATGGAGGCGGACAACGTCGACTTCGCGACGCGCAACTACCGCCCGCGCCGCATCGGCGAGGGCGACATCTGCGAGGCGAGTTACTTCGTCGGCCGCGATCAGCAGACCGGCGAGTGGTGCCTCTACCGCCGGCGCGACCCGTCGCCGGACGACCGTCCGTTCGAGGGCGGTGTGCGCGAGCGCATCGCGCGCGGCGTTCGCGGCTTCCGGCTCGAATACAGCGACGGCGTACTGTGGGAGAACCACTGGGGTCGCGACCCGCGCGAGCGCGACATGCCGACGAACGCGATGGACGTCGGACCGATTGCACCGCTCCCCGATGCGGTGCGGATCTCGATCGCGATCGCGCCGCCGCTCGATCCGCGGCGACCGCCGAATCCCGACGTCGAGCCGTTCGTATTCCAGCGCGTCGTGCGGCTGCAGTTCGCCGAGCGCTACCGCAACGCCGGCCTGGGCGGCGAGGTCGGCGACATCGCGAACACCCCGACCAGCCCCTCCGGCGACGGCACCTCGAACGGGGCGCCGAACGGATGAGCGGCGCGCGTGGATCGGTCCTGATCGTCGTCCTGTGGACGTCGGTGCTGTTGGGCATCGGCGCGATCAGCGTGTTGCACGCGACGACGGTCGACGTTCGGGTGTCCGGCAACTACGGCGACCGGGTCCAGGCGCGCTGGCTCGCGCTCGCCGGCGTCGAGAAGGCGAAGGCGGTCCTCTACCGGGATGAGCAGCGTCGCCGCGAGTCGCGGGCGCCGTTCGACCCGTCGGTCTTCTCGAGCCCGTCCGACTTCCGCGAACAGAAACTCGGCCGCGGGCAGTTCGACGTGATCCGCGGCCCGGCCGGAGACGAGCTGGACTCGAAGTACTACGGCGTGATCGACCTGGAGCGCTTCGTCGACCTGAACGTCGCGAGCGCGCAAGAGCTCGGCAAGATCCCCGGTCTCACGCCGGACATGGTCGCCGCGTTGATCGACTGGCGCGACAGTGACAGTACGGTCTCGGCGCAAGGCGCGGAGGCGGACTACTACCGCGGGCTCGCGTTCCCCCGCCGGATCGCGAACGCGCCGTTCGAGTCGCTCCTCGACGTGCTGCGCGTGCGGGGGATCGACGTGCAGTCGTTCTTCGGCGAGGACGCCAACGCCAACGGACTGCTCGATCCGTCGGAGAACGACGGCGACAAGACCGCCCCGCTCGACAACGGCGACGGCGTCCTCGAGCTCGGCGTGTCCCGCTGGGTCGCATTCGGCACCGGTGCGCAGAACACGAACGCGGCGGGCGAGGCACGCGTGGACGTGAAGACCGCCGACGCCGCCGACCTCGGCACGGTCGACGGACTCTCCGCGGACCTCGCGCAGTCGATCGCCGACTACCGACAGGCACAGTCGATCTCGACGATCGTCGATCTGCTCGACGTCAAGCGAGTCGAGGAAGTACAGAACCGTTCTTCGTCGCGCGCCTCGAGCGGCCGTGGTCGTAGTGGCGGCCGCAGCCGCGGGCGAAACAACAGCGGCAACAACAGCGCGAACAACAGCGGAAACAACAACGCGTCGTCGAACAACAGCGGCTGGCGCACGGTCGGCGGCAATCTGATCGACCAGGATACGCTGATCGGCTTCGCCGACGGTGTGACCGGCCGCAGCGCCGACGTGCGCGGCGTCGTCAATGTGAACACCGCGTCGGCGGTCGTCCTCGCGACGTTGCCCGGCGTCACCGAAGCGATCGCCCAGGCGATCGTCGAGCGTCGTCAGACCGACGGCTGGTTCCGCAACGAGATCGAGCTGCTCGAGGTCGACGGCCTCGACAAGAACAAACTGAAGACGCTCATCCCGCGGATCGTGATCCGGTCGGGCACGTATCGGGTGATCGCCGAGGGGCGCGTGGATCGCAGCAGTGCGGTCCGTCGCGTCGAGGTGATCGTGCGTCGCGCCCTCGACGGATTCGAGACCCTTTCGTATCGGGAGGACCTGTGAAGCACACCGCGTCCGAACTGCAGGTCGATATCGGCGCCGCGACGATCAAGGTCGCTCGTGGCGACGGCACGACGACGACGATTCCGCTCGAGCGGGATCCGGCGGGTGCGCCGACCGCAGCGTCACGTGCCGCGGCCGTCGACGCACTCCGCGCCGCGGCACGCGACGCGCGGACGGCGCGGGTCGGACTGCCGGCCAACGGCGTGTCCATCCGCCGCTTCCCCCTACCGAAGACGGGGCGCGACACGATTCCTCGCGTGCTGTCGCTGCAGATGGAACAGTCGTTTCCGATCGCGCCCGAGTCGCTCGCGTGGAGCTACCGCTTGCTCGAGCAGGCCGGCACGAACGGACAGGCCGGCAAGACGGTGTCGACCGCGGTCGTCGTCGCGGTGCGCCGTGACCGGCTCGACGCCTACGATGCGATGCTCCGCGACGCGGGGCTGGAGCCCCGCTTCACGGTCGGCGCACTCGCGGCAGCGGCATTGCTCCCCGCACGCGACGGCGTGCGCTCGGTCGTGGACGTCGGCGCGCACCACACCGAATTGCTGACGCTCCGCGACGGCCAACCCGAATCCCTTCGGACGATTCCCTGGGGCGGTGACCGGGTGACCGCCGCGATCGCGCAGGCCACCGGCACGACGCCGGCCGTCGCCGAAGCGGGCAAGTCCGCGTGGGACGGCCGTGCGGACGCCCCGGATCGCGACGCGACGTCGCGCGCGGTACACGACGAGGTGACCGCGTTCGCGGCGTCGGTCCGGAACGCGCTGGGCGCGCCGCCGGAGACCGGGGTGCACCACGTCCACCTGGCCGGCGGCGTCGCGTCGACGCCCGGACTCGACCGGGTCCTCGCCGACACGCTCGGTCGCGGTTTCGACGTGCATCCCACGCTCGGCGGGTCGGACGCGGTCGCGCGTGGCCTCGCGCGGCTCGACGCATCGTCGCCCGAGGATCGGTTCGACTTCCTGACGCGGGAGGAGTCCGCGTCGATGCGGCCCGTGGAGCGCGCGCCCGCGCGACTCTGGCCGTGGGCGGTCGCCGCGGTCGTCCTCGTGGCCGCGCTCCTCGCGCTGCGCTACCTGCCCGCCACGCTCGGCATCGACGGTTTGAAGGCCGAGCTCGCGCGTTCGGAGGCGGCGTTGGCGGACATGCCGGCCGTCGATCGCGAACTGGCGTTCCTGCGCCACGTCGGCGACGCGCAGCCGCCGACGTGGGAAGCGATCGCCGCGCTGGCGCACGTCGCGCCGCAGGGCGCGGTGCTCAAGGTGCTGCGCATCAAGCGCAACGGCGCCGTCGACCTCGAGGTGCAGATCAAGCCGGGTGAAAACGCGGCGCTGCGCACGCGGCTCGTGCGGACCGGCTGGTTCTCGGCGCTGCGCTACGAAGGGCAGAAGACCGTCAAGGGGCACGACAAGAAGCCGCGTTCGATCGTGCGCTACACCGCGCGTCTCACGCCGCCGGCGAACGGCCTCGACGCGATCGCCGACGACATCAAGACGGCGATTCCGGACCCGGCCGACGTCAAGACGCAGTCGGCGCAGCCCGGCAGCGGGCGCTCGAGTCGATCGCGGAGCCGCCCCCAGCTCACACGCGGGCGCACGAAGTCGGTGACCCCGAAGGGCTCGAGCAAGGCGCCGACCGCCGTCGTGCCGGGCGGCGCCAAGGCCACGCCGAAGGTCGCCCCGAAGTCGGTCGTCTTGCCGGGCTTGGTTCCGTCGTCGGGGCCGGGTGGCCTGGAGGGGCGCATCTCCGGCCTCGAGAACGTGCCCGAGGAGCAACGCGAGAAGATCCTCGAGGCGTTGCGCAAGCAGATGGAGAACCGGTGATGCGCCCGCTGAACGATCGGGAGAAGCGGCTGATTCGCGTGATGGCGATCGCGGTCGGCATCTATCTCGTCCTCTTCTACGGCCGGGGATTCCTCGCGTCGTTCGAGGAGACCCGCGCGGAGTACGAGTTGACGCGCGTCCAGGCGCAGACCGTCAACACGAAGATCCTGCGTGAAGTGAAGAAGCACAAGACGCTCGCGAAGCTCCGAGAGCGCCACCCGGTCGCGTTCGACGCGCTCGCGGAGCCCACCGTCGTCGGCGATGCCCGCGTCGCGCTCGAGAAACTCGCGCGTGCGTGCGGCTGCAGCTTGAGCATCCAGAAAGAGCTCTCGGCCCGTTCGCGGACGAACGAGCATTGCGTCTTTCAGGTCTCCGGCGGCGGCAAGGCGATGTCCGTCGCGAAGCTGATGCACAACCTCGCGCACTCGCCCTACCCCTACTCGCTCGAGAACGTCGAGATCAAGGCGAGCAAGAAGCCCGAGATGCTCAGTTACTCGTTCACGCTGGCGCTGCTGCGCTACGACACCTGGGTCGAGCCGAAGGGAGCCTGAACGATGATGCGCAATCCGTTGGCCCTCGCACTGAAGCTCGCGTGTCTCGCACTCGCGGCCTTCGTCGTGCTCGGCATCGTGCGACTGGCCAAAGCCGACGACCCGGCAGGCGACCTCGCGTCGGCGCGCGCCGCCTCCCTCGATGCAGCGCGTGACTTCATCCCGACCGGCGGCGACACCGTCGAAACGGACGACGCGGCGACGTCCGAAGAAGACGCGGCGGCCGAGGGTACCGCGACCGAGGATACCGCGAGCGACGAGACCGCGGGCGGCGAAGCCGCGAAGGACGGCGACACCGAAGCGGCCGAGGCCAAGCCAGAGCCGAAGAAGAACGACGACAAGCCGAAGGCCGCTGACACCCCCGAGTCGCTGTCGCACATCTTCGCGAAGTTCCTGTTCGACAAGAAACCGCCGAAGAAGGAGAAGCCGATCGTCCTCGAAGGCATCGGCGGCGACTCGGCGTTCATCACCGCACCCAACGGCCGTTCCGGCCTCGTCGCGGTCGGCGAGACCTTCCAGGGCATCAAGGTGCTGAAGATCGCGCAGAACCGCGTGCTGATCGAATACAAGGGCGAGACCCGCGAGCTCAACATCTGGAGCGGGCTCGGCAGCGAGCCGCTGATCGATCCGAAGGCGTCGGCGAAGAAGACCCCCACCCCGAAAGCCTCCCCAGGAGGGAAGAAGTGACCATGCCCACAGTGATCCCGCGCGTGCTGCTCGTGCTGCTGCTGGCTTCGCCGCTCGTCGCCCAGGGTGAGAACGGTGCCGCACCGGTGAACCCGGCGCCGGCGCCCGCTGCCCAGGATGGCGACGACGGCGCGAAGAAGCCGGCCGAAAAGCGCAAGACGACGCAGCTCACGATGAAGAACGCGAGCATTCAGGTCGTCGAGCAGTGGCTGGGCAAGACGACCGGCAAGACGATCATCAAGCACCCGAAGGTGAAGTGCAAACTCAACATCCTGAGTCCCGGCGAGATCCCCGTCGACGACGCGGTGCTCCTCGTCTATCAGGCGCTCGCTCTCGAGGGGTTCTCGGCGATCGAATCGTCCGACGTGATCATGATCGTGCCGACCGACATGGAGTCGAGCGTCAGCGCGGAGTTGATGCGTTCCGGGGCCGACACGCAGGGCGGCCGCCGCATCGTGATCCGCGTGTTCGAGTTGACCCACGCCAAGGCGGACAAGATCAAGGACAAGCTCAAGCCGGTCCTGTCGGACAAGGCGAAGCTCGAGGTCGACGACCGGTCGGGCAAGATCATCGTCCGCGACTACCTCGACAACGTCCGGTTCATCGAAGAGCTGATCGGGCAGCTCGACGTGGCGACCGAGGCGGACATCGTCACGCAGGTCTACAACCTGAAGTTCAAGCAGGCGGACGAGCTGAGCGAACTGTTGATGATCCTGTTCACCGGCGCCCCGCCGCCGTCGGGCCGGAGCCGAGGCCGCAGCTCCCAGAAGAACACGACCGGAATCAGCATCCTGCCGGACACGACGTCCAACCGGTTGGTCGTCATTGCCCCGCGCACGAAGATCCCGGACATCGAGAAGCTGATCAAGGAACTCGATACCCAGAAGCCCGCCGACGTGACGGTCCGTCTGATCGACCTGAAGAACGTCGACGCCGAGGAGCTGCAGCGCGAGCTGTCGCAGATGTATCGGAAGATCACCGGCAAGACGCTGCAGGAGCGCATCGAGATCTCGGCGAACAAGCGATCGAACTCGTTGATCGTGATGTCGTCGCGCGAGAACTTCGACGCGATCAAGAAGATCGTCGAGACCCTCGATACGAAAGAGGGCGCCGACAAGGAGATGCGCACGTATCGGCTGAAGTACGCCGAAGCCGAGGAGATGGCCAAGCAGCTCGAGGAGTTGCACAGCGCGCAGGACGAGAGCAGCTCGCGCTACTACTACTACCGCTCGCGCAACCAGGACCAGTTCGGCAAGCTCCGCTTCGTCGCGAGCCGTCGCAAGAACGAGATCATGGTGATCGGCCCTTCCGGTGCACTCGACCGCGTCGAGGAGCTGATCGAGAAGCTCGACCAACCGGCCGGGGACGAGAACCTCGCGCCGCGCATCTATCCGCTGAAGTTCGTCGCTGCGAAGGACGTCGAGGAGGTGCTCAACGGCCTCTTCAAGAAGACCGAACGCCGCAGCTACTGGTGGGACGACGAATACGACGTCGACAACCCGAACGTCGGACGTCTCTACGGGAAGGTGCGCATCGCGAGCGAGCCGTATACGAACTCGCTGATCGTGACGACGAACTCGACCGAGAACTTCCTCGCGGTCGAGCGCATGATCGAGCAGCTCGACTCCCGCCAGGCCGACCGCGAGGCGACGTTGACCTACCCGTTGCGCCACGCGAAGGCGATCACGGTCGCGAACAACGTCAACATCCTGTTCGCCGGTCCGGGGGCTCCCCCGCGTCGCGCGCAACCGCGCAACAACAACGCGAACAACAACAACGGCAACAGCAACAACAACGGCGAGAACGGTCCGACGGGTTTCGAGCTCGAGGCCGACGTGACCGAGGATACGTATTTCCCGTGGCTGGGCGGCGGCAACCAGGGCGGCGGCACCCGCGGCCGCAACGGGTCGCAGGGCTCGCAGCGCCCCGTGAGCGACTTGATCGGCAAAGTGCGAATCGTCCCGGACATGCGGACGAACTCGCTGATGATCACGACCGCGCCCCACTTCTTCCCGCAGATCCAGAAGGTGATCAAGGACCTCGACGTGCCGACGCCGCAGGTCCTGATCGAGGCGAAGATCATCGAGGTGTCGCGCGAGGACAGCGACCGGATCGGCGTGCGCTGGTCACCCGACGGTTCGCAGGTGTTCGATGCGGACGACCTCGACGGATCGTTCGCGCCGACCGGCAGCGTCGAGTATCGATCGGTGTTCACCGGCACGTTGCTCGAGAACGCGTTCCGCACCGGCGTGCTCGACAGCATGATCAACCTCGACGTGCTCGTGCAATTCCTCGCGCGCACGACCGATACCCGGGTGCGCGCCGAGCCGCGGTTGAACGTCGCCGACAACGAGCGAGGCAAGCTCTTCGTCGGGTCGAGCATCCCGTTCATCGACACGTCGCAGTTCACGACCGAGGGCGCCCAGAACTCGACGTTCGAGTATCGGGACGTCGGGATCACGCTCGAGGTGACGCCGCACATCAACCAGGATGGCGAGGTCACGCTGCAGGTCCGCGTCGAGGCGTCGCAGATCCGTCCGGGCGAGACGCTGTTCGGCGGCGCGATCATCGATACGCGCAACTACCGCACCGAGATGACCGTGCACGACCGCGACACGCTCGTCCTCGGCGGCATCATCCAGCGTGAACAGTCCGAGGTCGATCGGAAGATCCCGCTGCTCGGCGACATTCCGCTGCTCGGCTACCTGTTCCGCAAGACCGACACGGTCGACCGGGACGTCGAGCTGATGGTCTTCCTGCGGGCGAGCGTCACACGCACGCCGGAGGACGTCGAGCGGATGATGCGCGAAGAGCGCAGTCGCACGCCGAACATCCACGGCTGGGCGCCGGAGGTCTCCGGTGGCATCGAAGAACCGAAAGACGTCGTGATCGGCGGCACAACGAAGCGCTGGAGTATCGTCTCATGGTAATGCGGAATCTCGTCGCGATCGCGCTCGTCGCCGTCGTCGCCGTCGGCTGTTCGTCCGATGACGGCGCGGCGCCGGCCGACCACGGGTTCGCCACGGTCACGCCAACCGGCGACGCGCTCGGCCTCGCGGGCGTCTGGACGATCGACGTCGCCGACACGGTCGCGGCCGCAGCCAAGGGCGAGCCGCTCGCCGCGGGCGATGCACGGGCGTTGACGGCCGCGTTGGAGGCGATGAACACGCAGCTCGCGCTCTACCGCGACGGCGCGTTCGTCCTGAAGAACCTCCGCGCCGACGCCGGCGGGACGGTCACCGTGGAAGGCGCATGGGCGTTCGCCGACGGCGTCCTCGAACTGCGCGGCCACCGCGAGAACGCGAAGCTCCTCGAGCCGGCCGAGGTCCGGCGCTATCGACGCGGCGACGGACGGCTCTCGCGCGACGCGGACGCGCCGAGCGGGTCGATCGTCCCGGTGCTGCGTCGTTCGCTGGCCTGGTAGCGCCTCACGCCTTGCGCCGCCGCGCCCGCTTGGCGAGGTGCGGCAACAACCAGAGGTAGATGCCGGTCACCCACAGGCCGAACAAGATCACGCCGACCGGCAGGAAGACCCAGAGCTTCGCGCCGTCGGCGAAGAACGAGCCGTCGTGGATGCTCTCGATCCAATCGCTGCGTCGGTAGGCGACGTGCAGCACTTCGCCGGTGCCGGTGTCGATCTGCACCTCCCAGCGATTCTTCGCGCGGATCTTCGCGATCCCGCGTCCCGGGCGCACGTCGATTCGTGCGACGTCGTCCCAGGTCCGGATTGCCGCCCGTGGCGCGCTGCGCGCCGCGCGTAGCAGGTCGTCGAACGTCGCCGTGAGGCGCGGGTCGGCGCTCGTCTGCGTCGGCGGCTGGATCCAGTCCCAGTCCTTCTTCAACTGCAGGAGGATCCCGGTCAGCACGACGATCCCGACCGGCAGCGCCGTCAGGATGGCCCCCCACCGGTGGAGCTTGCGGTTCAGGACGGAGGGTTTCATCGAGCGACGGATCCGGGACGTGACGCGAGGGAGCCCCAGATCCTACCGGCCTTTCCGGCGCGGTCCACGATTTTCGGTAGCCGCCGCCCAGGATCGTCGAATAATGGAATCGGCGTGCAACGGGGTCGCGCGCCGCGGACCCGCGAGATCGGAGAACTACGATGGCACCGCGATCGAGTTGGAAGGGCTTCATCAAGCTCAGCCTCGTGTCGGTGCCGGTCAAGGCCTACACGGCGAGCCAGACCGGCGCGGACATCCGCCTGAACCAGCTCAACAAGAACACGATGAACCGGATCAAGTATACGAAGACCGATCCGGACAGCGGCGAGAAGGTCGCCGCCGACGACATCGTGTCGGGCTACGAGTTCACGAAGGGGCAGTACGTCGTCATCGACCCGAGCGAGTTGGACAAGCTGCGCACCGAGTCGGACAAGTCGATCAACATCGACGGCTTCGTCGACCCCGAGGAGATCGACGGCGTCTACTACGCCGGGCGCACCTACTACCTGATCCCCGACGGTCCGGTCGGCCAGAAGCCGTATGCGCTGCTGATCGAGGGGATGAAGGACAAGGGGGTCAATGCGGTCGCGCAGGTCGTCGTGGCCGGGCGCGAGCAACTCGTGCTGCTGCGCCCGGTCGATCGCGTGCTCGCGATGACCGTGCTGAACTACCCCGCCCGGGTGAAAGCGGTCAGCGCGTTCGACGACGAGGTCGTCGACCAGGAGCTCACGAAGGAAGAGCTGACGCTCGCGAAGACGTTGATCGACGCGTCGACGCTCGAGTCGTTCGACACCGAACGCTACAAGGACCGCTACGTCGAGAACCTGACGAAGCTGATCCAGATGAAGGTCGACGGCGAGGAGATCGTGCAGGTCGCCGATCCGGAGGAGCCGAAGATCATCAACCTGATGGAGGCGCTCAAGGAGAGCGTCGCCCGTGCCACGTCCGGTGACGGGGCGACGAAGAAGAAGATGGCGCCCAGCAAGAAGGGCGACGCGGCGAAGAAGTCGAAGAAGAAGAGCGGCTGATGTCCGGCGCGAGCCGGCTGCCCGCGTTCATCGCCCCGATGCTCGCCCAGATCGGCGAGCCGTTCGACGCCGACGATCACCTGTTCGAGATCAAGTGGGACGGCATGCGCGTCGTCGCGTTTCGTGACGACGACGGTCTTCGGCTCGTCAATCGGCAGCGCAACGACGTCACCGCGCGCTACCCGGACCTGTCGGGCCTCGACGGGGTCCGGCCGGGGACGATCCTCGACGGCGAGATCGTCGTCTTCGATGGCGAACGCTCGTCGTTCGAGCGGATGCTGCGACGGGAACAGGCGCGGGATCCGCGTCGCATCGCGACGCTCACGGGGACGCTGCCCGCCCACTTCGTCGCGTTCGACCTCCTCTACGACGCGTTCGAGTCCCGGATCGACGAGCCGTTGTCCGAGCGGCGTGAGCGACTCGAAGCGGTCGTCGGCGACGCGGCATGCCCGCGCCTGCTCTTCTCCGAGGGGCTCGTCGGTCAGGGGCGCGCGTTTTACGACGCGGCGGTCGAGCGCGAGCTCGAAGGGATCGTCGCGAAGCAACTCACGAGCCGCTACCTCCCCGGCAAGCGGAGCGACGCGTGGTGCAAGATCAAGCGTCAGCAGGTGCTCTTCTGCGTCGTCGTCGGGTTCCTCGCGGAGGGCCGCGATATCCGAAGCCTGATCGTCGCGACCGACGTCGACGGCGAGCTGGCGTACGCCGGTCGCGTCGGCAGCGGGATCGACGCGGTCGCATCGGCCCGACTCGCCGAGCGTCTGTGGCCGCTCGAGCGCCCCGACCCGATCGTGCCGTGTCGAACCCGCGGCACGTGGGTGGAGCCGATGGTCTACTGTCGCGTGCGGTTCTTGGAGCGGACCGGGCGCGGCGACCTGCGCGCGCCGGTGTTTCTCGGTTTGGTCGACGACGTGTCATGAGCGAGGACGCCCGACTTTACACCGTGCAACAGCTCAGCCGCATCCTCGGCGTGTCCGTCGCGCGGTTGCGACGCTGGGTGCGCGCCGGGCTGATCCGCCCCGCGCGGACCGACAAGCGGCTCGACTACTTCGACTACTCCCAGGTGCACGAGGCGAAGGCACTCGTGCAGATGATCGAACGCGGTGCGACGCCGCGCCAGATCCGCCGCTCACTCGACGAACTGGGCCAGTGGCTCCCGGATGCCGAGCACGCGCTGTCGCGTCTCCAGGCAGGCGACGACGGCGGCCTCGTCGTGCGGTTGGCGGGCGGCAAGGTCGCCGAGCCGTCGGGGCAACTCCGTTTCGACTTCCCGCCCGACGAGCCGGCCCGCCCCACGCCGACGCTGCTCCGTTCGGCGGAGTCGTGGTTCGAGCAGGCCGCCGCCGCCGAGGACGCCGGCCAGCTGGACGACGCGGTCGACGCGTATCACCGGAGCCTCCTCGCCGGGGGCGCTCGCGACCCCGACCGCGCGGCGGAGACGTGCTTCAACCTCGGCAACGTCCTCTACCGGCTCGAGCGCCGACACGAGGCGGTCCAGCGCTACTTCCAGACCGTCGAGTTCGATCCCGACTACATCGAGGCGTGGAACAACCTCGGCAACGCCCTCGCCGAGACCGGCCGCCACGACGAAGCCGTCCGCGCATTCGAGCGCGCCCTCGCCCGCTCCCCCGACTACGCCGACGCGCACTACAACCTCGCCGACACGCTCGAACAGCTCGGCCGCCGCGACGACGCCCGCGAACACTGGGAAGCCTACCTCGCGCTCGACCCGGCGAGCACCTGGGCCGACGCCGTCCGCGACCGCCTCGGCACGCGGTAGCTACACCGTGTCGATTTCGCGTTGCAGCGCGGCGATCGCGTCGAGGAGGTCGATGCCGGGCTCGAGGACCGGTCGGTGGAGGTCACCGCGCGCGTCGACGCGGGCGGGGACGTCGTGGATCGTGAACTGCGACGGGTGGAGATCCGACGTCACCTCGTCCCACGCGAGCGGCGTGCTGACGGTCGCGCCCGGCACCGGTCGCACGACGTAGGCCGGAACGACGGTCTGCCCCTTCGCGTTCTGCAGATAGTCGACGTAGACCTTGCCGCCACGGCTGCCGACGCTCCGCTCGACGGTCGCGATCTCCCGGTGGGCACGGACCGCAAACCGCGCGAGCACCTCGCAGAACATCCGGCTCTGTTCGTAGGTGTAGCCGGGTGCGAGCGGAATCACGATGTGCATCCCCGACGCGCCCGACGTCTTCGGATAGGCGGGCACTTCGACCGCGCGCAGGAGCGTCCCGAGCGTTTTCGCGATCCGGATCACGTGTGCGAACGGCGCGTCCTTCGGGTCGAGATCGATCACCGCGAAGTCGGGGTGCTCGAGGTGCGGGCGGCGCGACATCCACGGGTGAAGATCGATCGAGCCGAGGTTCGCGAGCCAAAGCAGCGTCTCGACCGAGTTGCACACCGGGTGCTCCTCGGCCTCCCGGTCGCGGTCGCCGCGCGCCGCGACCGTGTCGATCCAATCGGGGAATTGCTCGTTCGCCTTGCGCTGGTAGAAGTTCTTCCCGGTGATCCCGTCGGGGAAGCGGTTCATGTGCAACGGGCGGTCCGCCAGGTGCGGCAACAGAAACGGCGCGATGCGCTCGTAGTAGGCGATCAGATCGCCCTTCGTCTCGCCGGTGTCGGGCCAGAACACCTTGTCGAGGTTCGTGAAGCGCACACGACCGTGGCGGAGCGAGCGCTTGCCCGGTCGACCGATCGCCGCGTCGAGGTTCATCGACGCGGCCTTCTCGTCCGGCGAGACCGGGATCTCCCGCCACTCGTCCGACGCGCCGGCGGTGTAGCGGCTGGCCGCGTGCTTCGCGATCACCGCGTCGAGGCCCGCGCGGGCGACGGTCGCGCAGAACGCCTCTCCGCCGGCGGCGACCGCGTCGGCCGCGCACACGGTCGGGAGCGCCGGGATCGTCGCGCGGAGCAGCGCCTTGCGGTCGCGCAGCGGCAGTCCACGCAGGTCGAGGCCGTCGGTGTGCAACAGGTCGAACGCTTGGAACGTGATCGCCTGCCCCCGCACCGGCGCGTCGCCGAGCGCCGCGTCGAACGCCCGCGCCGACGGTCGGCCATACTCGTCGAGCGCGACCAGCACGCCGTCGAGCACGGCGACCTCGGCGCGCAACCGGCCGAGGTCGCGCACGACGGCCGGCAGTGCCGCGGCGACGTCCTCGCCGTCGGCCGCGACGAGGCGCACCCCGTCGGGCGCGACGCTGGCGATCACACGTCGGCCGGTGAAGCGCATCTCGAAGAGCCAGTCGGCGTCGGAGAACGGCTCGACGGTCGTCGCGGGACGCATCGGCTCCACCACCGTCGGCGGGTCGGCCTCGGTCGCCGCGAACAGGTCGACGTCGGGAAACGGGTCGTCCTCGGCGCGCGCGTAGCGATCGCGGATCTTCAGCAGCAGCCACTCGTTCTGGCGCCGCCCCTCCTCGCCCGCGCGCTTGGTGCGCACGAGGTGCCACTCGCCGCGATACCGCCGCCCCGCCAGGACGACGCCGATCTTCCCGTCGATCATCGCCTGCGGCCAGTCGTCCGGTTCGACGAGGCGGTAGGTCCCGCGGTCGACGATCGTCATCGTGCCGGCGCCGTACTCGCCCTTCGGGATCACGCCCTCGAATGCGACGTAGTCGAGCGGGTGGTCCTCGGTTTGCACCGCGAGGTGACGCAGATCGGGATCGTCGGGCAGCCCGCGCGGCACCGCGAACGAACGGAGCGCATCGCCGACCTGGAGGCGGAAGTCGTAGTGCAGGCGCCGCGCGTCGTGTCGCTGGACGACGAATCGCAGGACCGCGTCGCCGTCGGCGCGGCCACCCGTCGGTTCGGGCGTGCGCGTGAAGTCGCGTTTTTGCTGGTAGCGATCGAGACCGTCGCCATCCATCGGTCTACTCGGGCGACCGCAGGTCGGTCGCGCGGACGACGTGCTGCCAGAGCGTCGCGCCGTCGGGTCCGTGGCACGACAGCACGACGCGGCGGTCGTCCTTCGGGCCGGTGATCGCGACGCGTCCGAAGTTCCGCGTGCGCGTGACCCACGTGCCGTCGACGCGGCTCGGGTTGTCCTTCTCGTCGGCGTGGTAGCCGGCGCCCGACGTCAGCGGGCTCGACGTGAAGTCGTAGAGCGGGTAGAGCCCGTCGAGGCGTGCGACGTTGAGTTCGGCGATGTGGCGGTCGCCGGAGAGGAACATCACCCCGCCGATCCGGTGGCGGCGGATCGCCTCGAAGAGTCGGCGGCCCTCCGCGAAGCGCGTGTATCGCTCGTGCTTCGAGATCGTGTTGAGCACCTGGTTGCCGTTGACGACGAACTTCAGCGTCGCGTCGGAGGTCCGCAGGCCGTCGATCAGCCATGCGAGCTGCGTCGCGCCGAGGTAGTCCTCCGCGTATTGGCCCTCCGCCGGCGCGGGCTCGCGGTAGGTGCGGTCGTCGAGCAGGAAGAAGTCCGCGTCCCCCCACGTGAATCGGTGATAGCAGCCAGGCGCGGACGGCGTGCCGTAGGCGGGTGCGGGCCAGTAGTCGCGGAAGACCCGAAGCGCGGTTTGCTTCAGCGGGAAGGAACGGTCGGAGTTGTCGGGGCCGTAGTCGTGGTCGTCCCAGATCGCGTAGTGATGCGTCGACGCGAGCAGGCGCTGCATCGGCGCGAACCCGCGCGTGTGGCGGTAGCGGTAGCGCATCGCGCTCTCGGTGTGCAGTTCCGGCTCGCGGAGATAGGTGTTGTCGCCGACCCAGAGCATGAAGTCCGGCCGCGTCGCGGCGATCGCGTCGAAGATGCCGAAGTCGCCGCCGTAGCCGGGCCCCGGCCGGTCGAACGGCGGGTCGTTGACGAACGCGCACGAGCCGAACGCGAACGTGATCGGCGGCGGGTCGGAACGCCAGCGCCACTGCGGCTGCGTCCGGAACGACAGGCGATGCGCGAACCGGCGGCGCGCGCCGTCGACGTAGACCTCGTAGTCGTAGCGCGTGCCGGTCCGGAGGCCGTCCACCACGACGGTCGCGATGTGGTCGCCGCTCGCGTCGGTCGAGGTGGGCTCGGTCAGGCGCGCCTCGGTGGCCGCGCCGCGCGGCCAATAGCGCAGTTGCACGCGTGCCGGACGTCGGGTTTGGAGCCAGATCGCGACCTCGGTCATCGTCGACCACGCGGGCATCGGCCCCGCCGCGATCCCGGTCGTGTCGGCCGACGCGGCCGGGCGGCGCCATTTGGCCCCCGGGTCGAGCCGCGCGTGTTTCGCGTCGAGTCGGTCGGGGCCGCGCGTCCGCCGGTCGTCGCCGAGTAGCGCGTTCTCCCACGAGCCGTACATCGGGTTCGGCAGGATCACCCACCGCTCGCCCCACCACGGGCCGTGCTTCTCGACCAGTGCGTCGCGCGTCGCGCGATCGGCTCGCTCGAACGCGCCGTCGAAGTCGCTGGCGTTGTCGCCGACGATCACGAGCACGCGGTGCGTCTTCGCGATACGCGCCCGTCGTTCGATCTTCGACGTCGACGAGCCGCGCGTCAGGATCGTCGCGCCGGCCTCGTCGACCGGGAATCCGAGTGCGGCGAGGTTCTTCCGGGTCGCCTCGCGCGCGGCGTGGCGCCGGTTCGTCACGTAGAATACCGTCACGCCCCGCTCGGCGGCGTGTCGGCAGAACGGACGGGCACCCGGGACGGCCGGCGCATCGCATTCGGCGGTCCAGGCGGCCCACGTCTCGCCGCCGTAGCGCGCGTTCTCGAGGACGAGGCGTGCCTGGTAGCGCGTGTTGTCGAGGACAGTTTCGTCGACGTCCACGATCACCGCGGGCGGGCGATCGGGCGCGCCGGCGGGCGGCGAGACGAGCGCGCTCCACGTCGGGTCGGCGAGCGCCCGGTCGAGCGTGCGCGTCGCGACCGCGAACGCCTGGCGTGCGGCGGCCCGATACTCCGAGGCACCCTGCACCCAGAGCGTGGCCTGCAGCAATTCGTGCGGGGTCGCGGGAGGCTGCGCCGCCGCGGCACTCGCGATCACGGTCGCGGCGAACACCGCGCGCAACGGATGCGTCGTCATGACTCCTCCGGGTGCTCGGCGAACGTCAGGGGCGCTCGCGCTCGCCCTCTTCCTCGTCGTCACCCGCCTGCTCGTCCCACTCGTCTTCGAGCGCGATCCAGCGGTCCCCGTGGAACTCCGGATCCGACGCGATCACGAGCGGTGCCGTCTGCTTCGCGCCGTCGACGGTCAGGACGACCCGGTAGCGGCCCGGCTGGGCGCGGCGTCCCCGCATCGCGCGCCGGCCGGGCGTGCGCGTGGCGCTGCGCTCGCGAAGGTCCCAATAGACGCGGTGCATGCCCGGGTCCTTCTTGCCGTCGGTCTCGAAGATGCGCTTTCCGTCGAGTGTCTCGACGGCGACCTTCACGCTCTTGGCCTTCTTGCCCAGCGAGAAGAAGATCGGGACCCCGGCGCGCGGATTGGTGCCGACGAAGCGACGGTTCGTGTTGCCGCGCGTCGGTCGGCTCCGCCAGATCACCGCGTCGCGTGGCGCGTAGAGCGTCGCGTCCGCGGTGATCGCGTCACGCGACCACTGCCGGATCGGTGTCGCGTCGACGACCCAGATGCTGCGTCCGTGCGTGCCGACGACGAGATCGCCGCTCGCGTGTTGCGCGAACGCGTGCACGGCGACCGTCGGGAAGCGTCCCTTGAACTTCGTCCACGTCTCGCCGCGGTCGACCGAGAACCAGGCGCCGAACTCGCACCCGAGGTAGAGCACGTTCTCGCGTTCGCGATCCTCGGCGATCGTCCGCACCGATCCGGCCGCGTCCGGCAGGTTGCCGCGCAGGCTCTTCCACGACCGTCCGTAGTCGTCGGTCATGACGATCCACGGGCGATCGTCGTCGGAACGGTGGCCGTCGAACGCGACGAACGCGCGACTGGCCCGGTGCCGTGACGCGACGATCTCGGCGACCCACATCGGCTCGGGCACGAGCTTCTTCAGCGGTACGCCGGGGCGTGCCTCGCGGGCGTCGTCCGCGGCGCCCCGCTTGCCGGTGACGTCGACCGTGAAGCGGCCGCCGCCCATCTCGAACGTGCCGGTCATCGTCGCGTTTCGCACGGTCCCGTCGAAGGTCATCGTGCCGCCGCGGCGTTCGACCTCGAGCGCGAGCTTGCCGGTCTTCGGGTCGTAGGAACCGCCGACGATCTCGCTCTCGTTCGGGCCGCCGCCGACGGTGCCGCGGATCGCGTTGCCGCGCACGACGAGTCGCGCGTTCCAGGTGAACGCGCGCCCGCCCATTTGCTCGCTGGTGCCTTCGAGGCGCCACGCGCCCTCGAGTGCGGCCGCCCACGTCGGCTTGGGTCCGGCGGGTTCGGTCGATTGCGCCGGCTTCGGTGCGCTCGTGTCGCGGAGTTCCGTCGCGTCGAGCACGCCGTCACCGTTGCGGTCGAAGCGCGCGAACCGACGCTCGAGGCGCGCGGGCACCTCGGCCTTCGTGACGCGCCCGTCCCCGTCGGCGTCGGCGGCCCGGAGGCGCTCGAGCAGTCGCACCGCGAACGCATCGGGTTCATCGGCCGGTGCGTCGTCGCGTTCCTCCGTCGATGCGGGCGTACCCGTGGTCTTGCCGGTGAACATGTCCACCCACGTCGTGCCCCCGTCGCGCGTGCCCCACAGGGCGCCGTCGTCGGTTCCGACCCAGAGCGCGTCCGGGTTGCGCGGCGATTCCGCGAGTGCCGTCGCACTGCCGCGCTCGGTGCGCGTGATGTTCGGGGAGATCGGCGTCAGCCGGTCGCCCTTGCGCAACGAGCGGAACACGCGATTGCCCGCCGTGTAGTAGAGCTGCGACTGGTAGGCGGACAGGACGAACGGCGTCTCCCAGTTGAATCGGATACGCGTGCGACCGCGTTCGGCGCCGCCGCGGGGGCCGCGCCGTCCGCGGTTGGCGCGCGGACGAATCCGGCCGCGTTCGCCGGTGCGGACGTTCCAGCGCTGGAGGTTTCCGTTCTGACTCGTGTAGTAGAGTTGGTCCGGGTCGTTCGGGTCCACGAGGCACCAGAAACCGTCGCCGCCGCCGATGCGGAACCAGTCGGCGTCCTCGGGGCCACTGTCGTTGCGGACGCGGTTCGGACCGCCCCAGCTACCGTTGTCCTGCAGGCCGCCGTAGACGCGGTAGTTCGCGCGCGGGCCCACCGTGACGTGATAGAACTGCCCGATCGCGACGTGGTTCAAGTGGTCCCACGTGTCCATCCGGTCGTGCGTGACGTAGATGCCGCCGTCGCACCCGAGGATCATGTGACGCCCGTCGTTCGGGTCGATCCACAACGCGTGCTGATCGGCGTGCACGCCACGGCCGCCGTCGCGGGTGAACGTCTTGCCGCGATCCTTCGACCGCGCGAGTTGCACGCCGCCGACGAAGATGTGATTCTCGTCGCTCGGGTCGACCCGGATGCAGCTGAAATACATCGGGCGCGGGTTGTAGGAGTTGATCCGAGTCCACGACTCGCCACCGTCGGCCGAACGGTAGATGCCGCCGTACTCGAAGCCGTCGGCACCTTGCTTGTCCTGCACGTTCTCGCGCTGGCCGCCGAGGCGCGTCCCGAGCGGGCGGTTGCCGTAGTTGCGCGGGTCGCGGTTGCGACGCGGCTTGGGCTGCTTGCCGAGCTTCAATTCGACGCGCCGACTCTCGTGGTCACGGACGACCTCGAACGTGACCGGGTCGCCGGCCTTGTGCTTCCACACCGCATCGTCGAACGCGTCGAACGTGTGCACGGTGGCGTCGTCGACGCGCAGCACGATGTCGCCGCGCTTGATCCCCGCCTTGGCCGCCGGGGAATTGCGCCGGATCTGCGTCACGCGCAATCCGGCCTCGGCCTTCTCGCCACGCAGGATCCCGCAGTACGGCGCGTCGGGCGGGTAGTTGCCGATCCGCTCGCTCTCGACGATCGCGTAGACGATCGACGGGTCCTTGCGATACCAGTCGATCCCGATGCGACCGAGCGTGCACGTCGGCAACCCCTCGGTGATCTTCTGCCACGTCTCGCCGCCGTCGGTCGTCTTCCACAAGCCGCTGCCGGGCGCGAGCTTCTTCGCCGGATCGTTCGTGTCGAAACCGTCACGCTGGCGCTCGTAAGTCGCCATCAGGAGGGTGTCGGGTTCGGTCGGGTGCATCTGCAGATCGATGACCCCGGTCTTGTCGTCGACGAAGTGGATCTTGCGCCACGTCTTGCCGCCGTCGGTCGTCTTGAACAACCCCCGTTGCGGGCTCGCGCCCCACAGGCGCCCGAGCGCGCCGACGTAGACGATGTCCGGGTTCGTCGGGTGGATCGCGATCCGGCCGATCTGGTAGGAGCGACGAAGCCCCATGTTCTTCCAGGTCTTGCCGCCGTCGGTCGACTTGTAGACGCCGTCGCCCCACGACACGGAGTTGCGCGGGTTCGCCTCGCCGGTGCCGACCCACAGGATGTCGTGATTGCTCGGCGCGACCTGCACGTCGCCGATCGACACGGTCGCTTCGCGGTCGAATTGGTGCGCGAGGGTGATGCCGTTGTTCGCGGTGAAGAGCAGTCCGCCCGACGCCGTCGCCGCCCACCAGCGCGACGGATCTTGCGACGACACCGCGACCGCGGTGATGCGGCCCCCCATGTTCGCCGGTCCGATCGAGCGCCACTCGAGCGGCGTTGTCCACGACTCCGGGACGACGGACGGCACGTTCGTCGGGGTCGGCACCGAAACGCGACCCCGGTCGGTGCGGTCGTCGCCGGTGTCGTCGCCCTGGGCGGGCGTCGAACGGGCCAGTCCCGCGGCGAGCAGCGCGGTGAGCATCCAGCCGATCAGGCGCGGCATCGGAACCTCCAGTCTCTCGGACGCGCCGGGTCACCGCTCGAAGCGATCGGCCACCCGCGCAAGAGGACCGATTATACGCGCACCGGCCCCCGCAGCCCAAACGCCTCCCGATCCCGCCGGTCCGCTACGCCTGAATCCCGAAGCTCCAGGTGTTGCTGACGCTGCGGATGCCGCCGGCGCCGAACGTGACGAACGCGCTGTGGAGTTGAATGCCGACGAGCGCGGGGAACGGCGGGAGCACGATCCCGGCGCTGGCGCGCCCCGGGGCGGTGATCGTGCCGACGTAGTTGACGAAGACCGTCGGGAATACGCCCTGGACCGATGCGACGAACAGCGGATCGACCGTCAGGGCGATCGACCTCCCTCCGATCGGGGTCGGGCCCGTGCCGAGCGAGGACACGACCTGGTAGCCGAATCCGACGTCGTTGCTCGCACGCAGGGCGAGGGCGATCGTCGAGCCGATCTTGCCCGTGCCGCTTCCGAGCAGCCCGAGGCTGCGAACGCCGTCGAGCCGCATGTAGATGCCGCGAAAGTCGATCGCTGCCGCATGCATCGCCGCGGCGGCGTTGTAGGCGCCGCGGCCCCAGGCCATGACACGGTAGTAGTTGAACGACGCTTGGTTCGTATCGACGTCACGGCTTCCCGTCGGGTCCGTACTCGTCCCGTTGGCGTAGCGGATCTCGACCGTGAGTGAACTCGAACCGTCGTAGACGAACGGGATCGGCAAGCGGATCGGACTCCACTGGCCGGCGGTGCGCACGTAGGTGATCGGCCCGGCCGGGTAGGCGACCCTCGGGTTCGGCAGGTTCAGCGCGAACGTCGGGCTCGGCGGCACCTGCGTCGTGTGGCTCATCCGGATCTCGAACATCGGGGACGTGAACGTCGACAGCGCCGGCGTGGACGTGCGGAACGCGACCTCGTCGATGACCATCGACCGGGAGCCGAGCAGCGAACTCGGCACGACGAGTTGATAGCGGTACTCCCCGCTCGCCGCGGTCCATTGCGGGCTCCACGGAATCAGGTTGCCGTTCGTCGACGGCGGCGGCCCGGGGATCTCGAGCGGTTGCGTGACCGCGACCGTGGCGGCCAGGATCACGACGCTGCAAGCGAACGCGGTGCGCATGGCGAGTCCGGTCCTCACGGTTGAATCTGAAAGCTCCACGTGTTGCTCGCGTTCCGGATTCCGGCGGCGCCGAATGTGATGAACGCGCTGTGGAGCTCGCTGCCGACGAGCGCCGGGAACGGCGGGATCACGATCGCGGCGCTGGCTCGGCCGGCTGCGGGAATCGTGCTGGTGTAGTTGACGAAGACCGTCGGCAGGACGCCGCGGACCGACGCGATGAAGAGCGGATCGACCGCCAAGAAGATCGATCTCCTCCCGACCAGCGGCGGGCCCTTGCTGAGCGAGGTCGCGGCCTGATACCGCAATCCGACACCGGTTGGCGCGCGCAGCTCGAGCGCGACTGTCGAGCCGATCTTGCCGGTGCCTCTGCCGACAAGCCCCGCACCGCCGACGGAGTCGAGTCGCATATACAAGCCTCGGGGGTCGATCAACGACGCGTTGGACGACGTCGCGTTGTAGGCGCCGACGCCCGAGGCGATCACCCGATAGTAGTTGAACGACTGCTGGCTCGTCTCGATGTCGGTGCTGCTGGTTGGGTGCGTACTCGTGCCGTTGGTGTAGCGGATTTCAACGGTGAGCGAACTCGACCCGTCGTAGACGAACGGAATCGGAAGGCGGATCGGGCTCCACTGGCCAGCGGTGCGGACGTATTCGATCGGCCCCGCCGGGTAGACGACTTGCGGATTCGGCAGGTTCAACGCGAACATCGGGCTTGGCGGCACGGTTGTCGTGTGGCTCATCCGGATCTCGCACATCGGCGACGTGAACGTCGAGAAGTACGGCCCGCACGTGCGAAACGCGACTTCATCGATGACGAACGACTGCGATCCGAGCAGCGAGTTCGGCGCGACGAGCTGATAGCGGAGCTCCCCGTTCGTATTCGTCCATTGGGGGCTCCACGGGAGCCGACTGCAGCCCGACGCCGGCGACTGGCCGGGAATCTCGAGCGGCTGGGCGATCGTGACCGACGCGGCGAAGAACACGACGCAGCAAGCGAATGCGGTATGCATGGCGACCCCAATCTTATGGCTGATCCTATGGCCGAATCTCATGGTTGAATCTGGAAGCTCCACGTGTTGCTCGCATGCCGGACCCCGGCGCCCCCGAGCGTGATGAACGCGCTGTGGAGTTGGATGCCGACCAACGCGGGGAACGGCGGGATCACGATCCCCGCGCTGGCACGACCGGACGCGCCGATCGTCCCGGCGTAGTTGACGAATACGGTAGGCAGCACGCCGCGCACAGATACGATGAACAACGGGTCGACCGTCAGCGAGATCGATCTGCTCCCGACGATCGTGGGGCCCTGGCCTAGTGACGTTGCAGCCTGGTACGGGAACCCGATGTCGGCGGGTCCGCGCAGGTCGAGCGCGACCGTGGATCCGATCTTGCCAGTGCCGCTGCCGAGCAGCCCCGCGCCACCGACCTCGTCGAGGCGCATGTAGAGCCCCCGGAAGTCGACCGCTGCCGTGCCGGACGCAGCGGTGGCGTTGTAGGCGCCCGGGCCCCAGGCGATCACTCGGTAGTAGTTGAACGACTGTTGGCTCGTCTGAATGTCGGTGCTGTTCGACGGGCTCGTGCTCGTGCCATTCGAATAGCGAATTTCGACGGTGAGTGAGCTGGACCCGTCGTAGACGAACGGGATCGGTAGGCGGATCGGGCTCCACTGGCCGGCCGTTCGGACGTAGGTGATCGGCCCTGCCGGGTAGACGACCTGCGGATTCGGCAGGTTCAGCGCGAACGTCGGGCTTGGCGGCGCGAGTGTCGTGTGACTCATCCGGATCTCGAGCATCGGCGACGTGAACGTCGACAGCGTCGGCGCGCACGTGCGGAACGCGACTTCGTCGATGGCGATCGACTGCGAGCCGAGCAGCGAGCTCGGCACGACGAGCTGGTAACGGTACTCCCCGTTCGCGGTCGACCACTGCGGGCTCCACGGGATCAGGTTGCACCCCGTGGACGGCGGCGGACCGGGGATCTCGACCGGCTGGGCGATCGTGACCGTTGCGGTGAGAGCGACGACGCAGCAAGCGAACGCAGCACGCATGACGACTCCAATCTCGACAGGGCCCGCGACGATCGTCGCCTCCCGGAACACGATCGTCAATGCCGGGCGACCCGAAGGCCGATGAACGCCGGCGGCGGCGGTGATTCGCCCCGCGCGTCGCCCGCACGCACCGCGCAGCCCCCGCGCGGCGCGAGCCCGCTCGGGGTGCTCGTCCACTCGGCGACGTTGCCACCGACGTCGAACACGAGGATGCGCTCGCGGCCGCGGTGCGCGACGCTCGGCCCGCCGGTGCCGACGGGGCGCAGCGCGCGTCGCCACCCGAGGGAGGCAACCCGGGCGGCGAGCGTCGACGCCTCGGACGGTCGCGGGGCGTGTCCCACCCACAACGCGAGCGTGTTCTCTCGCGTTGCGCCCTTCGCCGATTCGAGTGCCTTCCGATCGCCTTCGTCGGGTAGGCGCCATGGCATCGTCGCGTCGCCGGCGTTGAGCCAGGTGACGTAGGCCTGCGCTTCCTTCGCGCTGACGCCGTGCGCCGGGTAATTCTCGGTGCCCGGCGGCACGTCGTAGTCCGGGCGGAACGCGCGCCACTGTGCGCGCGTCACCTCGAAGCGGCCGATCCTCTTTCCGCCGATCACCACCGTCTCCGGCACGAGTCTCCCGGCGTCGCGTACGCCGAACGCGGCGCCGTCGCGCGCGAACGAGGCCGTACGTTCGGCGACGTCGAGCGGCGAGCCCGGCGGGCACGGATCCGCCGCGGGCGGCGCGTCGAACAAGTGCCGATCGAGCCACGCGAGTTCCTCGGTGAGCTTGCGCCGTTGGTGCGACAGCTTCTTCAGCCCGTGCGGTTCGTCGGGAAACAGCACGAAGCGCACCGGCGCGTTGCCGATTCGGTGCAGCGCGCGATACCACTGCCACCCCTGCTCGGTCGGCACCGCGGAGTCCTTCGTGCCGAAGAAGATGATGGTCGGCACGGTGACGTCGGGTGCGCGGAACAGCGGCGACTTGCGGATGTAACGGTCGACCGCCTGCCATGGCGCGCCGCCGATGTAATACTCGTCGAACGACGCGCCGAAGCGACAGTTGCCGTAGTCGCTCGTCCAGTTCACGTCGCCGGCGCCCGGCGCGCACGCGCGGAACGTGAAGCCGTGGTCCGGCACGTAGTCGTTGCCGTGGGTGATCGCGGCGATGCTGAGGATCGCCCCGTTGGACCAGCCGACGAGTCCGATCCGCGCCGGGTCGACGCGGCCGGCGTCGACGAGCGTCCGGATGCCGCGCAGCATGTCGACGACTTCGAGTTCGTAGTAGCGCCCCTTGATCGACTCGGCGAACGCGAGCCCGTAGTCCGAACTGCCGTGGTAGTTCACCTTCAGCACGAAGGCGCCGCGCTGGGCGTAGAGGTTCGGGGTGTTCGACCAACGCTCGGTGAAGCGGTCGTAGGACGCGGCGAACGGTCCGCCGTGCGTCACGAGTACGAGCGGCCGCGGTGCCGGCGGCGTCGCCTCGTCGGACGGCCAGTCGTGGGGGTAGTAGAGAATGCCCTCGACGGTCTCGTCGTTCGCGCCCGCCCAGCGGACGACTTCGGTTCGCGCGATCCGCTTCGTCGCGTAGCCGCCGCTCGGTCGCGCGAGCGCGCGGCGCGCGACGATCGACGCGCCCTCGAGCCGCCCCGCCTCGACGTGGTCCGGGATCGACGCGGTGCCGCTGAACACGACGATCCGGTCGCTGGCGCGCGCGACGTGCAGCGCGAACACGTTGCGTCCGTCGATCGGCTCGACGAGTGCCCGCGTCCACCCGCTGGGGCCGGCGGTGTAGCGTGCGAACGCCGGCCGGGCGCCTCGCGCGAGCCCGGTGACGAAGCCGTCGCGCGTCGGCGAGAACGACGACGCGTCGAGAAGGCCGTGCGGCCAATCGATCGCGATCGGTGTCGTCGTCGAGCCGTCTGCGGCGACCGCGTCGACCACGACCAGCGCGGCCCAGTTCTCGCCGTCGACGGTCGGCTGCGGCCGTAGCGCGTAGAAGCCCGCGCCGTCCGGTCGCCAGACGAAGCGCACCGGCTGCGACTTCACGCCGGCGTAGAGTTCGCGGTGCGACTTGGTGGCCAGATCGTGCAAGAACGTGCGTGGTGGCGCGTTGCCCTCGGCCTCGTGCGACGGGCTCTGGTCGTGCAGCGCAATGACGCGCTTGCCGCCCGGCGCGACCGCGAACGCGGTAATGTGGTCGTCGTTCGTCGTCAAACGCGTGAGCGCCTTCGTGTCGAGATCGAGCCGGAAGAGGCGCCGCGCGGCGTCGCGCCAACGGTCGGTATCCTCGACGACGAGGCTGCCGTCCTTGCGCGTACGTGCCGCGCGTTCGGCGGCACTCGCGGCATCGCGCGTGACGAGGTAGACGGTGCGGTCGTCGACGAATGCGAACCCGTCCACGCCGAACGGGACCCGCGCCGCGAGTGTCGCCTCGCCGCCCCGCCGATCGAGCAGCCACAGCTGAGCGCCCTTTTCCGCGTCGTCGAGCTTCTTCGTGCCGGCGGGAAGTGCCCGGCTGCTGAGGAAGCCGATCCATCGCCCGCCCGGCGAGAAGCGCGGGGTCGTCACGCCTTCCGTGCCGCCGGTCAATGGTCGCGACTCGCCGGTCGCGAGGTCGGCGATCACGAGCGTCGCGACGTGCGTGTCCTTCTCGTCGTTCGCGGCGTGCTTGATCCACAGCGCGTGTGACCCGTCGGCTTCGAGTCGCACGTCGGTGAAGCGCTCGCGACGGACGACGTCCTCGACCCGCCACGGCGTCTTCGCGGACTGCCCCGGCGCAAGCGGTGCGAGGACGAGCAGGACGGCGGTCCAGCGGAGCGTCCTCCGCCAGTGTGTGCGATCGACGTCGGCCATGACGCCGGATGGTAAGGAACCGACCGTCGCGGCGCAAGCGCGACGCGGTGTCGTCAGTTCGCGTCGGCCGCGCGCTCGAACAAGAGTTCGGCGATGACGATCTCTTCGCCCTCCCGCGTGTGCAGCCGTTTCTCGAAGCGCTGCTCGCGGTTGCCGAGGATCCGCGTGACCTCGGTCGTGCGCACACGCCCGCCGCCGCGGGGATCGTGCATCAGCCCCGTCATCACGAGGGCGGCGCGCGCGTCGTCCCACTCCCCGTCGTGCACGGCCAGCTCGGTGTCGGTGCTCGAGACCCAGGTGGACACGTAGCGCCGTCGGTGTTCGTCGAAGCCGGTCAATCCGAGGCCCTCGAACGGTTCGTCGAGGCATGCGCCGACGTATCGACTCTCGAGGAAGCGACCCCCGAGGATCCAGGTCGTATCGCACATCGCGACCAGCGGGGCCGCATCGTCGGCGAGCGAGCCGTCGGGGTCCGCGAGGACCCGGCCCGACACGCGCCAACGTCCGGCGAGTGGGTCGAGCCGGGTGTGGTTCGGGCCCGGCTCGAACTCGTCCTCGATCATCACGTACTCCGCCCCGGATTGCCGCGGCCCGGCAGGCGCCGTCCCGCGGTCCCGTCAATACTGGGGAGCGGTGTGCGGTGTTTGTTCTTTTCGACCGACGTTCAGCGGCCGGTCGGACGCCAGCGGAGGCCGAGATTGACGATGCGCTGGATCAGCTGCGGGTAGGCGATGCCCGCGTGGTCCGCGGACTCCGCGAAATCCTCGCCGTAGGCGATCTGCGGATTCGGGTTCGCCTCGATCACGTAGACCCGTCCGTCGCCGCCGACGCGCAGGTCGAGCCGCCCGTATCCGTTGAGCGCGAGCGCGCGGTAGGCGCGTTTGCACCGCCGGAGGATCCGGGTCGTCGTCGCCGCGTCGAACCCCTTCGCGGCCGCCGACTGAATGCCGTGGCGCTTCTGGTAGGCCGCGTCCCACTTCACCTTCGCGGTCGCGATCTTCACCGACTCGTCGGGCATGTTGCTGAAGTCGAGCTCCCAGATCGGCAGGCAGTGCAGCCGCTCGTTGCCGAGGATTCCGACGTAGACCTCCCGGCCGTCGATGAACGACTCGGCGATCGCGTCGGTGCCGATGCTGTCGTGGATGAACGCGACCCGCTCGGCGAGCGACGCGTCGTCGTGGACGACCGACGCCTGCGCGATCCCGAGCGACGCCTCCTCGATCAGCGACTTGACGATCAACGGATACACGAGCCGCCTCGGTCGCCGCACGCGGCGCCCGCGCCGGAACACCGCGAAGTCCGGGACGGGAATCCGGTGGTAGGTCAGGATCTTCTTCGCGAGCGCCTTGTCGCGCGTCAGAATCAGGCCGCGCGGGTTGCAGCCGGTGTACGGGACGCCGAGCAGCTCGAGGTAACTGACGACGTTCTGGTCGAACACCGCCTCGCCGGCGAACTCCTCCAGCAGGTTGAACGCGATGTGCGGCCGGAAATCGTTGACGGCGAGGCGCAGCTCCCGCAACTCGTCGCGCAGTCCGAGCGGCCGGACGTCGTGGCCGAGTTCGCGAAGCGTCGTCAGCACGTCGTACTCGGTGCGCCACTCCTGCTCGGTCGGATCGATCGTGCCGATGTCGTCCGGCGGGACGAGGTCGGCGTGCATGATCGCGAGGATTCGGCGACGTCTCATAGCGCCAGTCGGTGACCGCCTCCGTGCAGGTAGTTCATCGTGTGCACCGTCACGAGCACGGTGAACGCGGCGGCCATCTCGTCCTCGGTGCCGGTCGCGCGCAGGTCGAGCTCCTGGCAGCGGCCCGTGATGTCGGCGAGGACCTGGTCGATCGTGTATTGCGACGCGCCGGTCCAGCGCGCGACCTCGGCGCGTAGCCCGCGCCGCAGCTTGCGCACGAAGCTCGCGGCGGTCGGGTGCCGGGCGTCGTGCGGCGCGTTCGAGAACAGGCGCAGCAGGTCGCGGTCGTAGAAGTTCGGGTAGTCGAGTCCGAACCGCTCGCGTTTCTCCGCGTAGACTTCGCGGAGCGTCTTGCGAAGGCGTTGCACCGGGTCGACCGTGCGTCGCGTCGTGACGAGCGGCTTCTGCGGCGCGATCTCCCCCATCAACTCGTCGACGTAGCGGAGCTTGTCGAGCGCCGGCCACCCGGCGTAGCGCCGCCGCCAGCCGCGCGTGCCGAACCAGACCGCGAACGTCTCCGCGAAGTCCTCGTCGGGATGGCTCTGCGCATACCACGCGTCGAGGTGCTGCACGAAGCGGCGGCTGTACGGCTTCGGTGTGTAGTGATCGGGATACGGCTCGGACGACAGGCCGAAGAGCTGCTGGCGTCGGCGGCGTCGGCGAAGGCGGTAGGCATTGTCGATCGCGTGACCGAGTTCGTGCCGGAGGATCCGCATGCACCACGTGCGGTTGCCGCCCTCGACCTCCATGACCTGGTTGCGCTCGAGGCGCGCCAGTCGCGGGTGGGTCAGGTAGAACGGGACCGCGACGCCGGGCACGCCGTCGGGCGTGAACCAGTCCTCGGCGATCCAGTAGTGCGGGCGGAACCGGAAGCCGCGCTCGGCCATCTCGCGGTCGAGGCGTTCGATACACCGGCCGACCAGCGTGTCCTCGAGGCTCAGGCCGAGATCGCAGAGACGCAGGTCGAGCAGCCGCTGATCGGGCCAGCTCGTCCAGTCGGCGGCCGGTGGACGTTTCGGCATGGCGTCCGGTCATACCACGGCGCCGGTCGTCGCGCAGCCGCGAAATCGAGGCCGAGGTCCGGATCGGGGGGTCCAAAACGCTTGAACCGGCGCGCCGGAAGGGACTAAGAGGCGGGGCCCGGGGAGACATTGCGTCCCCCCGGCACACGCGTAGAACCCGATCCAGTGGACCCATGATCGAGCCCGCGCGGCGAGATGCCGCCCGAGGCGACCGGAGCTGATCCGATGAGTCGAGTGTGCCAAGTGACCGGCCGGGGCACGACGTCCGGACGAACCTACACGCGCCGTGGTGTCGCGAAGCGCAAGGGTGGTATCGGCCGCAAGACGACCGGCATCACGAAGCGGACCTTCCAGGTCAACCTCCAGTGGAAGAACATCTTCGTGCCGGAGCTGAACAAGACCGTCCGCGTCCGCCTGTCCACGCGCGCGCTGAAGACGATCACGAAGAAGGGCGCGTATCGCACGCTGCTCGACGCCGGCCTGATCAAGGCCCGCAAGCCCGCGCCGAAAAAGGCGTCCGCCTAACCACACCCCTCCCCCCCGCGGGCCCGCTCCGGATCGACGACCGGGCCCGCCGTGCCGCTCGCCCCGCTGGAGACCGACGATGGCCAAGGCTCCGAAGAGCGCGATCTCCCCGACCCGCGCCGAGAACTACCCCGAGTGGTATCAGCAGGTGATCAAGGCGGCCGAGCTCGCCGAGGTGTCGCCGGTCCGCGGGTGCATGGTGATCAAGCCGTGGGGCTACGCGGTCTGGGAGAACATGCAGCGCGCGCTCGACGGCATGTTCAAGGCGACCGGCCACGTCAACGCCTACTTCCCGCTCTTCATCCCGATGAGCTACCTCGAGCGCGAGGCCGAGCACGTCGAAGGGTTCGCGAAGGAGTGTGCGGTCGTCACGCACCACCGCCTGGAGCCCGACCCCGACGGCGGACTGCGCCCGGCCGGCGAGCTCGAGGAACCGCTGATCGTCCGCCCGACGTCGGAGACGATCATCGGCGAGACCTACGCGAAGTGGGTGCAGAGCTACCGCGACCTGCCGATCCTGATCAACCAGTGGGCCAACGTCGTTCGCTGGGAGCTCCGGACGCGGCTGTTCCTGCGCACCGCCGAGTTCCTCTGGCAAGAGGGGCACACCGCGCACGCGACGCGCGAGGAGGCGGTCGAGGAGACCTACCGGATGCTCGACGTCTACGCGGACTTCGCCGAGAACTGGATGGCGATGCCCGTGGTCAAGGGCGAGAAGACCGCCGACGAACGGTTCCCCGGCGCGGTCGACACGTATGCGATCGAAGCGCTGATGCAGGATTGCAAGGCGTTGCAGGCGGGCACGTCGCACTTCCTCGGCCAGAATTTCGCGAAGGCGTGCAAGATCCAGTTCCTCGACGAGGGCGGCACGCAGCAGTTCGCATGGACGACCTCCTGGGGCGTTTCGACGCGCCTCGTCGGCGGCCTCGTGATGACGCACTCCGACGACGACGGGCTCGTGCTGCCGCCGAAGCTCGCGCCGAAGCACGTCGTGATCCTGCCGATCCATCGCAGCGACGAGGAGCGTGCACGGGTGCTCGACTACTGCCGCACGCTCCGCGATGCGTTGCAGGCGGCGCCGTGGTCGGGCGGCACTGTCGAGGTCGAGCTGGACGAGCGCGACCTGCGCGGCGGCGAGAAGGTGTGGCAGCACATCAAGCGCGGCGTGCCCGTTCGTGTGGAGGTCGGCCCCCGCGACATCGCCGCCGACTCGGTGTTCGTCGCGCGCCGGGATCAGTCCCCGAAGGACAAGGGGTCGATCGCGCGGAGCGAGTTCGTCGCGTCGATCGGCGACGTGCTCGACGACATCCAGAGCACGCTGTTCGAGCGGGCTCGTGCGTTCCGCGACGAGCACACGCGCACGATCGACGACCCCGCGGATTTCGAGGCGTGGTTCCGCGACGGCCCGGGCGGGTTCGCGAGCGCGTACTGGTCCGAGGACCCGTCGACGCAGGAGCGCCTGAAGGCACTCAAGGTCACCGCGCGGTGCATCCCGATCGACACGGCCGACGACACCGGCCCGTGCGTCTTCACGGGCGCGGCCGGCGGCCGGCGCGTGCTCTTCTCAAAAGCGTACTGATTCGCCCTGGAGCTCGCGGCCTTGCTCCGCGGCCCGCCTTCTGATCCAATCGACTAGGGCAGTCCCTTGTCGAAAGGAACAGAGAGATGCGTAGCCTTGTCGTCACCGCTGCAGCGCTGTTGCTTGCGTTGCCAGCCGGAGCCCAGGGATTCTGGAGTCCTCCGGTCATCATTCCCGAATTGTCGAGCGGGTCGTCGGATTACTATCCGTACCTGAGCGCGGACCTGATGACCGCGCGCGTCGCGTCGTCGCGCAACGATCTGACGCCGCCCCCGTCGCCGGCCGGCGGCTGGCACATCTGGATGGCGACGCGCCTGACGCGCAACGGCCCGTTCGGCCCGATGATGCCGGAGCCGGGTGCCGTGCAGACGTCGGTCAACGACCTCGCGCCCTGGGTCTCGGGCGACGGGCTGACGATGTATTCGGCGTCGAATTCGACGAGCCTGCCGACCGCCCCGGTCGGTGGCTTCGACATCTGGGAGTGGACCCGGCCCAACACGTCGTCGCCGTGGGCATTCGCGTCGAACGTGACGCCGCTGAACACGACGTCGACGGACTACATGCCGAGCAGCACCAGCGACAACCTCGAGATCTACAGCACCTCGAGCGGCGTGATCATCGGCGCGACGCGTCCGACGACCGGGAGTCCGTGGAGCGTTGCGACGCCGGTCGCGTCCCTCGCGGGGCATGGGCACTCCGGTGTGTCCGGCAACGGCCTCGAGATGTACACCGCGATGGGCGGCCAGCTCTTCGTCTCGACACGCCCGTCGCGCCAGGATGCGTTCGGCGCTCCGACTGCGATCACGGCGGTCAACAACCAGGCGAGCGGCTCGAACAACCGTCCGTCGTTGGCCGTGGACGGGCGTGAGTTGTTCTTCTCCTCCAGCCGTCCGACGACCACGCCTGGCCTCGCGTCGAACAACGTGTGGCGCTCGACCTGGACCGGGCTGTCGATCCAGGGCCGTCCGCTGATCGGTCAGGCGATGCAGATTCACGTGACGAACGTCTCGCGCGCCGGCGGCGGCTACCAGGTCGCGATGTCCTGGGGCTCGAGCGGCATTCCGCTCCCGGGTGTCGGCACGATCCCGTTGGCGCCGGACAGCTTGTTCTTCCTGTCGATCACGAACGTGTTGCCGAGCGTGTTCCAGAACTTCCAGGGCACGCTGAACATCAACGGCGAGGCAACCGCGACGCTCAACACGCCGAACATCCCGGCCATCCTCGGGATCGGCTTCAACGTCGCCGCGATCGCGTCGAGCGGTTCCGGCCCCGACTACATCTCCAACGGGATTGCGCTGAAGTTCGACCAGTAAGGCGCGCCCGATCCACGCGGAGCCGCGTGCTGCCCGCCGGGCGGCGCGCGGCTCCGCCCACGTACGCCCCGAACGCAACCCGCCCTGGCGACGAGTCGCAGCCGCGGTATAATCCGCTGCGATGAACGACGTGTACGACTACCGGGCATTGGCCGCGGAGCAGGGCGTCTCCCGGCCGTTCGAGATCCTGTGCCAGATGCCGCCGGCGAGCCGGCGCCTGATCGCGCGCGCCCTGCGACTCCGCCTGCCCCCCACCGATCCGGACCGATCGGGCCGTGACGCCGAGGCGTGGGCGATCATCAACTGCGACTTGAAGGGGCTGCAGGCGCGCACCCATCACATCTTCGAGCAGCTCTCGCCGTTCGCGCGGAACAACAACTGGTGGGAGATCGTGACGCGCACCGCGCGCTGGCTCGGCGTGTCGTTCTATCCCGGCGTCAAAGAGGAGGAGGTCGAGCGACTCGTCTTCGAGTGGCTGGCGACCCGCTTCGACGCCGAACTCGACGACGAGACCCGAGCCGCCCTCGCGCGCATTACCGAGACGAATCCCGAGCTGTGCCGAGCGCTCGCGTCGATGCGGCTCTCCGACGCAGCGATGCGTGCGGTGCTCGCGGCCATTGCACTGGCATCGGTCGAGCGGGGCCGATCGATCGAGGAGGGCGCGACGACGGCCAACGGGTGGATCGAGGAGCATCTCGGTCGCTCGTGGACGACCCCCATCACGCGGTCGCTCGAACTGTTGCGCTCCTGCACGACCGAGATCTACGAGACGTGGCTCGCGCGTCCGGTCGTCGGCCTCGGTGCGTTGACGAGCCGTCGCGGCGCGTTCGCGGCGACCCTCGCGGTGATCTACTTCCACGATCTGATCGACCGCACGATCGACGAACTCGCACACGCGGGCGTGTGACCCCGTGAAGCGCTACGCGTTCGCGTCGTTCGGGCTCGAGCACTTGCGGCTGGTCGATGCGCCGGTCCCGGAGCCGGGGCCGGGTGACGTGCGGATCGACACGCGGGCGCTCAGCTTGAACTACCGCGACCTGCTCGTGATCGGCGGCGGCTACAACCCGCGGTTGCGGCTCCCCGCCACCCCCCTGTCCGATGCGGCCGGCGTCGTCTCGGCGATCGGCGATGGCGTGACCGACGTCGCGGTCGGTGATCGCGTGATGACGCACTTCATCGCCGACTGGCAGTCGGGCCCCTACGACGGCCGCTACCTCGCGACGACGCTCGGGACGCCGGGCCCGGGCGTGGCCGCGGAGGCGGTCTGCGTGCCCGCGCACGCGACGGTGCCGATCCCCGACGGGCTCGACTTCGCCGCGGCGGCGACGCTGCCGATCGCAGCGCTGACCGCGTGGAGCGCGCTCGTGACCGAAGGGGCCCTGTCCGCGGGCGAGACCGTGCTGACGCTCGGAACCGGCGGCGTGTCGATCTTCGCGCTGCAACTCGGCGCGAGCCTCGGCGCGCGCGTGATCGTCACGAGTTCGAGCGACGAGAAGCTCGCCCGTTGCCGGGCGCTCGGCGCGGCAGAGACCGTGAACTACCGGACGACGCCTCGCTGGGAGACGGCGGTCCTGGACGTGACCGGCGGCGAGGGGGCGCACGTCGTCGTCGAAAACGGCGGCGTCGGGACGCTGACGCAATCGCTGCGCGCGGTGCGAGCGGGTGGCGTCGTCGCGATGCTCGGCGCGCTGACCGGCCTCGAAGGCACGGTCGACATCGCGCCGATCCTGATGAAGCGCGTCCGTGTCGCCGGCATCCTGGTCGATTCGCGCGCGCACTTCCTCGACCTGCTCGCCCATCTCGCGCGGCACCCGATCGAGCCGGTGATCTCCGACCGCTTCGCGTTCGACGATGTGCCCGCCGCCCTCGAGCGCCAGCGCGCCGGCAACCACTTCGGCAAGATCGTCATCGACGTCGCGTGAGCGACCGGCGCGAATCGCCCCCGCTCGGCGGGCTCGCGACACTCACGTTGCTCGCGTTCGTCCAGGCGATGGCGACGCCCCGATGGCGGGTCCCGCTCGAGCAGATCTACGAGACGACGTCGGTCGGCGCGATCGTGTGTGGTGCCGTGGCGGGCACGCTCCTTCTCGCGTGGCTCGGATTGCGCTGCACGCTCGGGCTCGCGTTCGCCGTGTGGTTTTTCGCACGCCTCGGGCTGTCGTCGACGGCGCTCGTCGTCTACACCGAGTTCGGCCCGACGTTCGACGCGAGCACGACGCAGTCATGGGTCCTGGACGTCGAGCGCTTCGCCTACCACGCGTGCCTGGCGGCCTGCCTGATCGGTGCCGCGCGATTCGCGACGCGCGTGCGTGGCGGTGCGTTACTCGGCGTCGCTCTCGTGTGGTGGGCGGCGACCGCCGCGCCGATCGTGTCGCTGCCGACGATGCCGCTCGCGGTGGAACTCGGTATCGTGCTCACGCCGGCGATCGGAGTCGCGTGGCTCCGGCCGCCGGTTCTTGCGCGGGGTGACCCCCCGGTCGCTCTCGGAGCCAGCATCGCGCTCGTGCTGTTCCTCGTTGCACTGTCGACGCTTCACTGGTCGTCGCCGCAGATTTCGGTCTTCTCCTTGCTCGAGCGATTGGCGCCGCTCCCCGATCTTCCGCCGTGGGTCGAGTCGCTCGCCGTCGCCCTCCGTGCCTCGTACGGTCTCGGCTTCGCCGTCTTGGTGGTGGTTGCACTCGGTGGCGCAGGGCCGTCGGCTGCCTGTCGGCGTCGATGGCTCGCGCTCGTCGCGCTCGGAGTGATTGGCGCCACGCTCGTGCTGATGACCGCGTTTGACCTCGGCTCCGCGCTACTTCTCGCCCTCGGTATCGGCGTCGTGCAGGGCACCGCCTACGCGATCCTGCAGGCGATCGTGCTCTCGATCGCAATCACGCGCGGCGGCGCAGCGACGCGTGCGGCGATGCTCGCGACTGCGGTTGCCCTGCCGTACCTATGGACCAGCGCGGCGAATTCGACCGGCTGGACTTTCTATACGCCCTACTGGGTCGAGCATGGGCGGCTCGGCAGCGGCGGATGGCCACTATGGGGCATCTATTCGGTCGCAGTCGCCCTGTTCGTCGCGCTGGCCGTTTGGCTCCGACCTTCGAACGACGACGGGGTCGCCCAGGTGGACGACCCCGTGGAGTCTCGCGAATCGGATCGGCGCGATTAGTTGTAGGGCAGGAGGCCCAGGTAGCGCGCGTTCTTGATCGCGGTCTTCAGCTGGCGCTGGCGGCGGGCCGTGAGGCCGGTGCGCTGGCGCGAGTGGATCTTGCCGTATTGCGAGACGAACTTCTGAAGCGTGCCGACGTCCTTGTAGTCGACTTCGATGTCGCGGCGACGTGCGCGTCCGCGACCGAAACCGCGAAAGCGGCGTTTGCCTTTCTGGCGACCTCTCATCGAGTGTCCGGTCTTTCATCCTGGGCGCCGCGGTCGAAGCCGGGCGCGAACCACCGAAGCGGGTTCGTTCCACGCGCGCGGCTCGGAATCCGCGCGTCGGGCGATCCGGCGCCGCTCCGAGGAGCAGCACGGGCCGAGGGCCGGATCGGCGCAAAGATTGACCCAAGACCCCAGGGACGCCAAAGGAAAACCGTGGGCCGCCCCGCCGGGCGGCCGTCCCGAGCCAGATCCCTGCCCGGAGCCCGCCGATGCCCCTGCTCCCCCGCGTAGCCGCCCTGGCGGCCCTCTGTGCGGCCTTCTGTGCCGCCTTCGCGTCGCCCGTCCGCGCCGACGACGTCGGCCCCGTCCTCGTCCTGGGCGGTCCGGATCTCGCCTCCGACGCCGTGCGGCGCGTCGGGGCGGTGCTGTTTCCGGATACGCCGGTGCTGATCCCGGAGCCCCCGGCCCGGGAGACGCCCGGTCGGCGGGCCTTTCGCCGCGTGACCGACGAGGCGACCGCCCCCGCGCTCCGGATCGATCGACTCGGCGCCTACGGGCTCGCGGCGCGCGCCGTCGTCCGAGCCCACCGGCGGGACCGGCCGGGCGCTCGCATCCGTCGGGTCGTCGCGCTCCACGACGCGGTCGTGACGCTGCGTACGCTGATGCGCGAAGGGCTGATCCGGCCGCGCGAGGTGGTCCTGTTCGATCCGCCGGTTCACGAACCGGCCGATGCCGACGCGCGGCTCGGCAAACCGGCCGACTGGCCGACGCCAGAGCGCCTCGATCTCCCCCGTTTCACGGTCTTCTTCAGCCGCGACGACGGCGACCGAATGACCGCGCTCTGCGACGCGGTCGAAACGGCGCTCGCCGGCTGGGGCGGCTCGGCGCGCGTGTTCGCCGCCGACTTCCGCGGCGCCTCGCTCGACGCGATCGCACGGGCGGCGTCCGAGCCGCTCCGCGGGATGCGCGTCTTCGCGGTGCGCGACGATCGCCTCGAGCCGGTCGCGCGTGACCGCCTCTTCGAGCAACTGCGCGGGCGCGACGTCGTGTTCGCCGGCGAGCAGCACGACAACCTCGTGTTCCAGGGATTCGAGCTCGAGTTGCTTCGCGCACTCGACACCGGCAAGGGCGACCTCGTGCTCTCGCTCGAGATGTTCGAGCGCGACGTGCAGCCGAAGCTCGACGCCTATCTCGCCGGTGAGATCGACGAAGCGGCGTTTCTGAAGGCGTCACGCCCATGGGGCAACTACCGGCGCTCCTACCGGCCGCTCGTCGAGTACGCGAAGGCGCACGGGATTCCGGTGATCGCGGCGAACGTGCCGCGCCGGCTCGCGCGCGAGGTCGCCACCGACGGCATCGAGACGGTCGGGCTCTTCTCCGAGGAAGACGTCGGCTACGCGGCAGAGGAGAACCTCGCGGCCTCGCCCGGCTACCGCAAGCGCTTTGCGAAGGTGATGAAGAACCTGAGCGGCGAGCGGCTCGATCACATGTACGAGGCGCAGTGTCTGAAGGACGACACGATGGCCGAGTCGATCCACCGGTTCCTCGAAGCCCACCCGGAGCGCAAGCGCGTCTACCACGTCAACGGCTCGTTCCACAGCGCGTTTCACTACGGCACGGTCCACGCGCTCGCGGCGCGGCGCGGGGACGCGTCGATCGCGGTCGTCACGTGCGTGTCGGTCGACAACCCGGCGACCGTCGATCCGTTGCTCGTCGACCGGCAAGACGAGGTGATGGTGTTCGCCGCGCGCCCGGCCCCGGCGCCTCCGCGCAAGAGCCCGCACTGATCGGCCGCGCTGATTGACGGCGCTGCGCGATCCGCTCAGCGCTGGAAGATCGGCAGGTAGCGCTTCGGAATCTGCAGGACGATGCACGCGACCGCGGTGCCGAACGCCGGTCCGGGGCCCACGTCGTTCGGCCAAGAACCGTCCGGGCGCTGATCGCCGAGCAGCTCGTGGCGCACCTTCGGGAAGTAAAGGTCCCAGTGGTCGCCACCGGCGATGAACATCGCCTGCACCGCGTAGTAGTGCCCGTAGTAGTAGAAGTAGTGGCCGCGGTAGCGCCGGTAGAGCGTGTCGTGGGTGGACTCGAGGTAGCGAAGTCCGCCCTCGATGTCTTCGTCGTCGTAGACGCCGGCTCCGTAGAGCGCGGTCACGCCGGCCGCGGTCAACGGAAACGTCGCGCGGGTGCGCGACTGCGGCTGGTACTTGAACGCGCCGCGTGAGCGGCCGTGGCGAATCGCGCTGTCCTTGATGTAGTCGATCGCCCGCTCGATCGTCGTTCGCGGCACGCGGAGCCCGACGTTGCGCGCGGCGCGCAACGCCTGCACCTGGCACACGGTGATCGACATGTCCGACTTCTCGGCAAACGGCACGTAGCGCCAGCTGCCGCGCTTGTTCTGGCTCTTGACGATCAGGTCGACCGCGTCCTGGAGCTTCTTCTTCATGTCGGCCTGACGGGTCATCCCGTAGATCTCGGCGAGGCACAGCGTCGCGAACGCGTGGCTGTACATCCGGGACCCGCCTTGGGAGACGTAGCCGTCGTCCTCGTTCACGCAGCGCAGCAGGTAGCGAACGCTGCGCCCGATCACGTCGCCGTACGGGCCGCGACCGGGGACGTGACCGCCCGCGAGGAACGCGATCAGCGCGAGGCTCGAAACGCCCACGTGCCCCCCGCCGGTCTCCGCCTGCTCGTTGGTCGTCTGCGTGACCATGTAGCGGTCCATCAGCTTGTAGCCGACGCCGGCCCGCCACGAGCCGTCGGGTGCCTGATGGCGGCGCAGGTAGTCGAGGCCACGACTCACCGCGGCTTCGACCCGCGCTTCGACCTCCGGGTCGATTCCCGCGTCGGACTGTGCGGCCGCGGGCGTGGCGAGGGTCGCCGGGAGCATGAGCGTCGCCGCGACGAGGGCGACGGGGCGCAGACGGTCGAGCACGGGCGTCCTCCGTTCCGAGCGGAGCCCGTCCGGCACCGCCCGCGTTCATGATACCAGGACGCGCCGAATCCGACCCTATTCGGCGCGGCTCGCGAGGTAGATCGTGTTCACGTCCTCCTCGCCGATGTGCGGGTTGGGGAAGGCGACCTCGCGCGCCTCGACGCGCTCGAGGCCCTCGCCAAGCAGTGCGACGACCGCGTCGTCCGGGCGGTCGGCCGACCAGAGCGCGAAGACGCCGCCCGGCCGCAGCCGCGCGCGGAGGCGGCGGATCCCGTCGGCCGTGTAGAACGCCGCGTGCTCCGGTGCGAGCAGCGCCCGCGGCGAGTGGTCGATGTCGACGACGATCGCGTCGACCGGCGGTGCATCCGACGTCGCCACGGCGAAGAAGTCGTCTTCGACCAGACGGCACCGGCGGTCGCCGGTCAACGTCGCGGCGAGCGGGACGAGCCCCCGCACGAACCAGTCGATCACCGCGCCTTGCCGCTCGATGACGTCGACGCGCCCGACGCGCGGGTCCGCGAGCAGCTCCGCCGCGGTGTAGCCGAGCCCCAGTCCGCCGACGATCGTGTCGAACGGCCCGTCGCCGGCGAGTCGCTCGAGCGCGAGCGTCGACAGCGCGCGTTCGCTGGCGTGCACGAGGCTCGACATCAGGAAGTGACCGTCGAGGGTGACCTCGTGCACCGTCTCGCCGTCGGGCGTCGTGCGCCGGCGGAGGATCAGCTCGCCTTGAGCGGTGTCGCGGACGTCGAGTTCCTCGTAGGCGGGCATCGCGGCGGCTCCGTGCGGTGGGTACGAAAAAACCGCCGGCAAAAACCGGCGGTCGATCGTGTCGGAAGTGGCTCCCCAGGTTGGATTCGAACCAACGACCAAGTGGTTAACAGCCACCTACTCTACCGCTGAGCTACTGGGGAATCGTGCGGGGCGATCGCATCACGACCGCGCCATCCGCTGGATCGGTATTTAATCGCGCCCGATTGAGAGTTCAAGGCACGACGGTGATTTGTCCCGGCCCAGGCCTCCTGCGTCGACGCTGATCGTCGACTGCCGTTGGAGTTGAAATGCGCGGGGTTGCGGGACGTCCGGATGATGACGTCCAGATGCGCGGGAGTGTCGGGCGTCTCTACTGCCGCGTGTTGTCGTCACCCCCGGCTCGCTTCGCTCGCGCCCCCTTAGGGGGCCGTGGCGTCGTTCCAGGCGGCCCGTTCGCACCACGGATCGAGCGCAGCTCTGACGGCTACTCGCCTGGTGCGCCGCAGACCGTCCGGCGTCGTTCGCGTCCAACAGGCGGCCGGCGAGGACTCGCTGCGGCGGGCAGTGGTCTCTGCCCGAGCGACGGGACGCCTCTTTCGAAGCGAGGCAGGGACCACTGTCCGACGCCCCTACGTCCCGCGCAATTCGGCGATCGCCTTCGCCCGATCCTCGGCGCGGAACACCGACGAGCCCGAGATCAACGCGGTCGCGCCCGCGGCCCGCGCGGTCGCCGCGATCTCCGGTGTGATGCCGCCGTAGACCGCGAGTTGTCCCTTGAAGCCGGCCTCCCGAAGCCCGGTCAGTTTCTCGAGGCTCTCCGGGACGAACGGGTGGCCGCGCGCGCTCGGGTCGGTGCTCAGCACGAGCACCATGTCGACGAGGTCGAGATACGGCAGCGCCTCGTCGACCGGCGTCGCCGGCCGCAAGCTCATGCCGACGAGCTTGCCGGCCTCGCGGATGCCGTCGATCGTCGCGGGCGGGTTCTCGGTGTGCGCGTCGAAGAAGATCCGGTCGGCGCCCGCCATCGCGAACTGGAACGCGAAGCGCTCCGGCTTCTCGATCATCAAGTGCACGTTCAGCGGCAGCCGCGTCGCGCGTCGGATGTGCTGCACGACGAGGGGACCGAACGTGATCATCGGCGTCGAGCGGCCGTCGAGCACGTCGATGTGCAGGCCGTCGGCGCCGCCACGCTCGACGTCCTCGATCTCGTCGCGCAGATGCAGCAGATCGCATCCGAGCACCGACGGATAGACCTTCGCGTCGCTGCCCATCGCTCGCCTCCCTACCGGTCCGTGAGTGCCGCGAGGCCCGGCAGCGTCTTGCCCTCGAGCAACTCGAGCGACGCACCGCCACCGGTGGAGATGTGGGATACCTGGTCCGCGACGCCGCACAGCTTCACGGCCGCGACGCTGTCCCCGCCGCCGACGATCGTCGTGCCTTCGCACGCGGCGACCGCACGCGCGACCGCCTCGGTGCCCCCGCGGAACGCCTCCCACTCGAAGACACCCATCGGGCCGTTCCAGACGACGGTGCCCGCGCCGCGGATCACCGTGGCGTAGGCCTCCGCGGTGTTCGGGCCGACGTCCAGTCCCATCGTCCCGGCCGGGATCTCGGTGACCGTCTGCGGCGTCGTGTCCTCGGCGAAGCGCTCACCGACGATGTGGTCGGTCGGCAAGTGCAGGGCGACCCCGGCGCCGGCGGCGCGCTCGATCAGCGCCTTGGCCGTGTCGACGAAGTCGGCTTCGAGGAGCGAGGTTCCGATCGACTCGCCACGCGCGACGAGGAACGTGTAGGCCATGCCCCCGCCGATGATGATCGCATCGACGCGGCCGAGCAGGTTCTCGATCACCGGCAGCTTGTCGGAGATCTTCGCGCCGCCGAGGATCGCGACGAACGGCTTCTCGGGCGCCTCGAGTGCGCGACCGAAGTAGTCGAGTTCCTTCTGCACGAGATACCCGGCCGCGCCGCCGAGGATGGCCGGCACGCCGACCGTCGATGCGTGCGCGCGATGGCACGTGCCGAACGCGTCGTTGACGTACGCGTCGCCGAGCGACGCGAGTGACGCCGAGAACTCGGGGTCGTTCGCGGTCTCGCCGGGATTGAAGCGCACGTTCTCGAGCAGCGCGACGTCGCCGTCACCGAGTGCGTTGACGACGTGCGCCGCATCGTCGCCGACGGTGGCCCGCGCCGCGACGACCGGTGCCTCGAGCAACTCGCTCAGGCGCGCCGCGACGGGCGCGAGCCGGAGCGACTCGACCACCTCGCCCTTGGGGCGGCCGAGGTGGCTCATCAGCACGACGCGCGCGCCGCGGTCGCGGAGCGCCCGGATCGTCGGCAAGGCCGCGCGGATCCGGGTATCGTCCGCCACCGTGCCGCCGTCGCCGAGCGGCACGTTGAAGTCGACGCGCACGAGCACGCGCTTGCCGCCGACGTCGAGGTCGTCGAGGGTTCGTTTCGCGAACATCGTGCGCGTCCTCTCAGAAGCTCGCCATCTTGACGATCAGATCGACCATCCGGGACGAGTAACCCCACTCGTTGTCATACCACGAGAGCACCTTGACCATGTTGTCGCCGAGGACCATCGTGCCTTGCCCGTCGACGACGCTGGAGTGCGGATCGCCGATGACGTCGCTCGAGACGATCGCGTCGTCGGTGTAGTCGAGGATCCCCTTCATCGGGCCGGTCGCGGCGGCCTTCATCGCGGCGTTGACCGACTCGATCGTGACCGGCTTCGTCGTCGTCGCGACGAGATCGACGATCGACCCGTCCGGCACCGGCACGCGCAGCGACATGCCGTTGAGCTTGCCGTTGAGCTCCGGGATCACCTTGCCGACCGCCTTCGCGGCACCGGTCGACGTCGGGATGATGTTGACCGCCGCCGCGCGGGCGCGACGCGGGTCGCTGTGCACGAGGTCGGCGATGCGCTGGTCGTTCGTATAGGCGTGCACGGTCGTGACGAGCCCCTGCTCGAGGCCGAACGCGTCGTGCAGCACCTTCGCGACTGGCGCGAGGCAGTTCGTCGTGCACGAGGCGTTGGACACGATCTGGTGCTCGGGCTTGAGCGCGTCGTCGTTGACGCCGAGGACGATCGTCGCGTCGATCTCGTCCTTCGAAGGCACGCTGAGCAGCACCTTCTCGGCACCGGCGTCGATGTGCTTGGCGATCTGGTCGCGCGCGCGGAACACGCCGGTCGACTCGACGGCGACCTTCACGCCGAGATCGCGCCACGGCAGGCTCGACGGGTCGCGCTCGCTCGTCACGCGCACCGGCTGGCCGTCGACGATCAGTCCCTCGCCGCCGACCTCGACCGTGCCGGGGAAGCGTCCGTGGACCGAGTCGTACTTCAGCAGGTGGGCGAGGTCGTCCGCACCGGCGAGGTCGTTGATCCCGACGACCTGCACGTCGCTGCGCGCGGCCGCGACGCGAAAGACGAGTCGCCCGATGCGACCGAAACCGTTGATGCCGATGCGAATGGTCATGGGGTCCTCCTGCTGGGGTCGGCTCGACCCGGCGGGCGATCGCCGACGCCAACGCATCGTCGGGCGCGAAATCCGCTCGGGTCACGCGGCGCCGTGGGCCGCGGATTGCAGTAAACTTCACCCGCGCGACCGGCCGGCCGCGCGCCTCGAAACGCGCTGTAGGAATAGTCCACCGCCATGCCTCCGACAAGCACGTCCGGAACCCCCGAGCCGCGTCCGGAGCGCGTCGTTCGCGCGCTTCGCACGCGGGTCGCACGCGCGCTCGAGGCGGTCGCCGTCGCACGACGAGAACCCCTCGTCGTCGCGGTCTCCGGTGGGCGGGATTCGATGGTACTCCTCGACGCGCTGGTCGCGGTCGGGGACCGCCCCCCGACCGTCGCGCACCTCGATCACGCGGCGCGCGCCGAGTCGGCGGCGGATGCGGCGTTCGTCGGAACGGTCGCCCGTCGTCTCGGCTGCCCGGTCGCCGTCGAGCGCGTCCCGGTCGATGCCGCCGCGCCCGGCTTCGAGGCCCGCGCACGCCGTGCGCGCTACGCGTTTCTCGCCCGGATCGCACGGGGGTGCGGCGCCCGTGTCGTCGCGGTCGCGCACCACGGGGACGACCAGGCCGAGACCGTCCTCGCACGTGTGCTCCGCGGCACCGGCGCGTCGGGACTCGCGGCGATGCGTACGCGCGCACCGCTCCCGTCGGCCGACGCCGAGGGCATCGACGTCGTGCGCCCCCTGCTCGAGGAGCCGCGCGCGACGATCGACGCCTACGCGCACGCCGCCGGAATCGACTACCGCGACGATCCGACGAATCGCGACACGCGCTACGCGCGCAACCGAATCCGCCACGACTTGCTGCCTCGGCTGCGGCGCGAGTTCAATCCGTCGGTGGACGGCGCGCTTCGCCGTGTCGCCGCGCTCGCGGCCGATGCCGATCGCGCGCTCGCCGCCGCCGCCGCCGCGGTGCTCGAGCCGCTCGTCGTCGCGTTCGAGCCCGGCCGCATCGCGCTCGATCGACGCGGGGTCCGGCGCCTCGACGCGGCGCTCGCCCGCCTCGTCGTGCGCGAGGCCGTTCGGCGCCTCGACACGGTCGCCCCGCGCGTGCTGGGAAACCGCACGACCGACGATCTCACCGGGGCGATCCGCGGCAGCCGGCGTGCGCATGCGACGTGGCTCGTCCGCGACGGACTCGAAGCGACGATCGATCCGGACACCGTGACGCTGCGCGCGGTCTGATCGGACCGTTCGAACGCAGCGAGGCGCCGTGTCCTCGGGACGCGACGCCTCGTCTGGGCCTATCCGTTTGGGCCTATCGTTGGCCTTGGCGGTGTGGCCTTCGGGGGTGCTTACCAGGGACGGTAGCGCGACACCTCGAGTTGCCAGTTGCCGTCGGCCTGCATCAGGTGGCCGCCGACCGGATCGGTCAGGACGAACGCGCCGTTCGCCGTGCCCGCACCGATCGTCTCGCCGGTCTCGGCCGACACGCGACGCAGCGTGTTGCCCGGGCCGAGCAGCAGGAACGCGCCGCCCCACTCGCACACGGGACGCGTCGCACCCTCGATCCGCCAACGCTCCTTGCCGGTCGCGGCGTCGAGCGCGTGCAGCATGCCGTCGGCGTGCTGGAAGACGAGGCTGTCGCCGTTTTTCGCGCGCATGTGCACGGCCGTGCCCTGCAGCGGCTTCTTGCTGTAGAACGCCCAGCGCTGCTCGCCGGTCGCGGCGTCGAGTGCGTAGAGCACCTTGTCCGTGCTCGAGACGAACACGAGGTCGCGGTCGATGCTCATCGACAGCTCCGACGTGATGTCGCCGGGGACGAAGCGCTGCCACAGCGCGTCGGGTGCCTGCGAGTCGTACGACACCGCCGGGAACGCGACGAGCCCGCCGTCTTCGGTCGCGACGACGAGGATCGGCTTGCCGACCGGGCCGGCGACGACCGGCGACGCGGCGATCGCCGCGCCGAGTCGACGACGCCAACCGGTGTCGCCGCTCGCGAGATCCACCGCGTAGACGCGGTTGTCGCTGAGCGCCGGGAAGTAGCACGTGGACGCGCTGAGCGCCGGTGCCGCGGCCGGGGTGAACGTGATCTCGCCCGACGACAGGCGTGCGCCGGTCACGACGTCGATCGCCCACAGCCGATCACGCGTCACGACGCCGACCGCGCTCGGGCCGACGGACGGCGCGTAGAGGGCGTCGCCGTCGATCTGGCGGAACGTCCAGCGCGGCTGAAGTCCGTCCTTGGTCCACGCGCTCACCTCGCGGTCCGAGCTCTGGAACACGAGCACGTCGCCGTCGAGTTGCGCCGAGGCGAGCGAGCCGCCGCCATTGGGGACCGACGCGCTCCAAAGCAGCTCGGCGTTCGGCGTCGCCGGACGGTCGGTATCGGCCGACGTTCCGGTCATGCCGTTGTTGTTGGACGTCACGCCGCCCTGGGAGCCGCAGCCGCCGAACAGGAGTGCGCTGGACAGGGCCACGCAGCTCAGTGCGGTCGTCAGACCGTCGCGCATCTGAAATCCTCCAACTCGTGGGCCGGCCGATTCGCGGCCGATCCGGGTGTGTGATTCGCCGTCGGTCTCGGTGCGTTGGCGAGCCGCGACGTGCGTCGTCTGTCCGGAGGGCATCGGTGTCGGACGGGCGATCGGCTGCCACCGCTGCGCCGGCGTGCGGCCAACGGCCGGCCTGCCCGCGCGGGCACGCCGTGCCGCTCGTCTCGTCGGAACCCTCTTGGTTCGGAACCCTTCTCCTGGGAGACCCTTCTTCATGGGAAACCCTCGGTGCGCGCAGATCGTATCGAGCCGCTCGGGGTAAAGTCAAGCGGGGAAAGAAGAAGCGCACACCCAGCGCATCGACGGCGCTTGACCGTCCCGTACCGCGGTCCTACGATGGGATCCGGGTCGTAAGTCCATTGAACCGCGCGGGTAATGGCCCCGAGTCGCCGCCCCCGCCGCCCGAGTCCCCCCTGATGCTCCAAACCGTCCCCGGCCGAACCGTCGCCGCGAATCTCGCGCTCGTCCGTCGGCGGATCGCCGCGGCCGCCGACCGCAGCGGCCGACGCATCGAGGACGTGCGCCTCGTCGCGGTGACGAAGAGCGTCGATCGAGCGACGACCGAGGCCCTCTTCGAGCACGGGGTCACCGATCTGGGCGAGAATCGCCTGCAGGCGGCCCTTCCGAAGGTCGACGCGATCGGCGACGGTCCCACATGGCACTTCATCGGCCGGCTCCAGTCGAACAAGATCCGCAAGATCGTCCCGCGTTTCGCGTGGATCCACGCCCTCACGTCGATCGACGTGCTGGCGCGAATCGCGCGGGTCGCCGAGGAACTCGCGGTCCCCGCCCCCCGGGTCCTCGTTCAGGTGAACGTGACCGACGAGGCCTCGAAGCAGGGGCTGTCCCCGGGCGACGTGCGCGACCTGCTCGGCGCGGCGTCGGCGATCGAGAACGCGAAAGTCGTTGGCCTGATGACGATGGCGCGGTACGATCCAGACCCGGAGGCGTCCCGACCCGCGTTTGCCACGTTGCGCGCGCTTCGGGACGATGCATGCCGCGACGGCTGGTATCGCGCCCCGCTCGAGGAGCTGAGCATGGGCATGAGCAACGACTACCCGATCGCGGTCGAAGAGGGAGCGACGCTGGTCCGCGTCGGAAGCGCACTATACGAATCGAACGGCGGCGCCGCCTCGGGCGCTGCTCACCCCAACGGTTGACCGAGGGAATCCATGCGTCTGTGCCTCGCGATCGAGAACGGTAGAGCCAAGGGCAAGCGGGTCGAGATCCCCGTCGACGGCGAGTTGATCGCCGGGCGCGATCCGTCCGCCCCGCTGCGCCTGCCCGACGTGATGGTCTCGCGCCAGCACTTCCGCGTCGCCCACCGCGCCGAAGGCGTCACCGTCGAGGATCTCGACAGCCAGAACGGCACCTTCCTGAACGACCGTCGTGTCGAGGGGTCGGCGACGATGCGCGTCGGCGACGTGCTGCGCGCCGGCGATACGATGCTGTCGCTCCTCGAGGTCGAGAGCAAGGGCCTGATCGGCAAGGAACTCGCCGGCTATCGCGTCCTCGAGCGCCTCGGTGCCGGCGGCATGGGGACGGTCTTCCGCGCGACGCAACTCAGCCTCGGGCGCGAGGTCGCGTTCAAGGTGCTCTCGAGCCGACTGATCGAAGACACGACCTTCGTCGACTTGTTCTTCAAGGAGGCGCGGGCCGCGGGTGCGCTCAACCATCCGAACATCGTCGCGGTCTACGACGTCGGTCGCGAAAAGGGCCTCTACTACCTGTCGATGGAGTACATGCCGAAGGGCAGCGTCCAGGACCTCCTCGACCGCGAGGGCAAGATCGCGTGGACCGACGCGATCCGGATCGTCCGCGATGCGGCGCGTGGACTCGACTACGCGCGGCAGAAGCAGATCGTCCATCGCGACATCAAGCCCGACAATCTGATGATCGCCGAGGACGACGCCGTGAAGATCGCGGACCTCGGACTCGCTCACAACCTCGCCGAGAGCGGCGACGGTTCCGAGGGCATCATCGGCACCCCCCACTTCATCTCGCCGGAACAGGCGCAGGGCAAGAAGGTCGACGTGCGATCCGACCTCTACTCGCTCGGTGCGTCGTTCTACCGGATGGTCGTCGGGCGCAATCCGTTCCACGGCCGCAAGGTGCGCGACATCATCGTCGCGCAGGTCAAAGAGATGCCGATGCCGGCGCACGAGGCCGACGCGACGGTTCCGCGCGAGGTGAGCGCGGTGATCGAGCGGCTGATGCAGAAGGATCCGGACGACCGCTACGCGACGCCGGGCGAGTTGATCGCCGACGTCGAGCGCGCGTTCGAGCGTGCGGGCGCCGGGGCCGGATCGTCGAAGGGCTTGTGGATCGGCGTCGGCGCGGTCGGGCTCGCGGCGATCGTCGGCGGCTGGGCACTCTTCGGCGGTGGCGGCGACAAGCCGGTCGAGCCGAACGACCCGGACATCGTCAAGCCGACGGGTCCCGTCGGTGGCGACCCGACCGCGGCGAACGGCAACGGCCAGAACACGGGCGAGACCGGCGGCAACGGCAGCGGCGGCGCACCCGATCCGGCGGCCGCGGAGCAGGCGGCGCGCCTGCGCGAACTCGAGGCGAAGGCGGCCTTCCACGAGGTGCAAAGCGCGTCGGTGACCGATGCCGAGCGCGTCGGTCGCTATCGCGCGGTCGCGAAGAAGCACGCGGGGACCGAGTTCGGCACCCGCGCCGGCGAGGAGGCGAAAGCGCTCGCGAAGCGGGTCGCCGACGCGAAAGCCGCGCGAACCGCCGCGATCGCCGCCGTCGAGCAGCAGTGGAAAGACACCCGCGCCGCGGTCGACGACCTGGTCGCCGAGTCCCGCTTCGCGGCAGCGCATGCGCGCGTGACGTCGTTCATCGAAGACCACCCGACGGTCGACGGCGTCGATCATCGCGCCGATGCGGAAACATTGCGCACGAAGATCGAGGACGATGCGAAGGCCGCCTTCGCCGCCCTCGACGCGAAGGCCCAGTCGCTGGCGGCGAGCGAGGACTTCGACGCCGCCCGTGCGGCGTTCTCGCCGTTCGCCGAGCACGTCGCCGACGGCGACGCGCCGAACGAGGCGTTCACGGCGCTCGCCGCGAAGGTGGAGGCCGCGCGCAAGACACTCACCGAGCGGCAGGACGCCGCACGGACCAAGCGTTTCGGCGTCGAGCGTCGCGCGCTGATCGATGCCTACGCCAAGGCGTTCGACCTCGCCGAGGGCTACCGATTCGCGGACGCGATCGCGGTGCTCGAAGCGGCCGGCAAGCAGAGCCGGGTCGCGTCCTACCAGGCGCGCTATGCCGACGGGCTCGCCGCGCTGCGTCGGATCGTCGCGGTCCGGGAGGCGTTCATCGAGCGGGCGAACCGTCGCGACGGCCTCGCCGACCGCGAGGTCCCCCTCGACCGGGCGATGGTCGGCAACGAGAGCGGCACGCTGAAGAAGGTCGACGCCGAGGACCTGCACATCGAAGTGCGCATCCGGGGGCGTCGCAACACCGTGAAGCGTCCATGGAGCGAATACCCGGCGGACAAGTATCTGGAGCTGTTCAGCGAGGACCGCTGGGCGATGACGCCGGACGATCGGATCGGCGTCGCGTGGCTCGCGGTGCTCTTCGGCCGGCACGACATCGCGATGGAGCGCGTGCGCCCGATCGGCGATCCGAAGGTCATCCGCAGGATCGAGCACGAGTGCCGCGCCGCGGCGCTCCTCGAACGACTTCTCGATGCCGCGAGAACCGAGGCGTGGTCGAAGGTCCGGCAATACGCGGTCGAGTTGCGCACCGAATACGCCGACACGATCGCGTTCGTGCGGAACACCAATGGCGAAACGGCGCTCGCGAAAGAGTGATCGTCCGACCCCAGGAGATGACGATGGACTTGTTCGACCGCGTCGAGGCCGCCGCCGCGGCCGTGCGCGACCACTGGGGCGAGACGCCCGAATACGGCGTGATCCTCGGCACGGGCCTCGAGGGGCTGCTCGATCGGATCGAAGACGACAAGCCGCTGCCGTACGACGCGGTGCCGGGCTTCCTCGAGTCGAAGGTGGTCGGACACAAGAGTGCCCTGCACCTCGGGCGCGTCGCCGGCAAACCGGTGATGGTGATGGCGGGGCGCTTCCACCTCTACGAGGGCCACGATCCGGTGTCGATCACGCTGCCGGTGCGCGTGATGCGCGCGCTCGGCGCGCACACGCTGCTCGTGAGCTGTGCGTGCGGCGGCATGGACCCGCACATGCAGGGCGGCGACCTCGGACTGATCGAGGATCACATCAACCTGATGGGCCTCAATCCGCTCGTCGGCGACAACGACGATCGACTCGGTCCCCGGTTCCCCGACATGTGCGAGCCGTACGACCGCGGCCTGCTCGCACTCGCCGAGCGCATTTGCCTCGAGGAGAACATCCGCGCCCGTCCGGTCGTGCACGCGGCCGTGCTCGGCCCGAACCTCGAGACCCGCGCCGAATACCGCGCGTTGCGCGTGCTCGGCGCCGACACGGTCGGGATGTCGACGATCCCCGAAGTGCTCGTCGCCCTGCACGGCGGCATGAAGGTGTTCGGCGTCGGTGCGATCACCGACCTCTGCCTGCCCGACGCGCTTGCGCCGGTGAACATCGACGAGATCCTCGCGACCGCGGCGGCCGCCGACCCGAAACTCACGACGCTGCTGACGCGGATCATCGCCGAGGCCGACGCATGACACGGCGCGTCGTCGTGCTGCTGAGCGGTGGCGGGCGATCGCTGCAAAATCTGGTCGATCGCATCGCGGCCGGCACACTCGACGCGGAGATCGTCGACGTGATCGCGAGTCGGGCGGACGCGGGCGGTCTCGCGCGCGCCGCAGCGGCCGGCATCCCGCACACGACGATCGCCCGCGAGACGCATGCCGACGACGGGGCGTTCGCCGCGGCGCTGCACGCGCGGATCGGCGAGTCGCGGCCCGACCTGATCGTGCTCGCCGGCTACCTGACGCTCTTTCCGATGGCGCCGGGCTACGACGGCCGCGTGATCAACATCCACCCCGCACTGCTCCCGAAGTTCGGCGGCAAGGGCTACTACGGCATGCGCGTCCATCGCGCCGTGATCGCCGCGGGCGAACGGCGCTCGGGCTGCACCGTGCACTTCGTCGACGGCAGCTACGATCGCGGGCCGATCATCCTCCGCCGCAAGGTCGTGCTCGCGCCGGACGAGACGCCGGAGTCGCTCGCAGCACGCGTCTTCGCCGAGGAGTGCGAGGCGCTACCCGAGGTGATCGCCCTTTTCTTCGACGGGCGGCTCCGCATCGACGGGCGCAACGTCGAGATCCTGCCCGCGGCGCCGTAGGCTCGCGAGCGGCAAGCGCGCGCCGAGGGTTCCGTCGCCGTCGACCAGTCCGTCGTCGGTCGGGGGCTGCGGCATCGGCTCCTCGGGCGCGGCGCGGCCCCCCTTTCGCAGCAAGCGCTTCGCCCGGTGGCGCAGCGCCGCATCGTCACCGGGCCGCACCCGGCGGAGCGCCCGCAGCGTGTAGTCGAGGGCGCGATCGAGGTCGCCCGTGCGGTGCTCGTGGTGCATCGCCAGTTCGACCAGCGGTCGGATGCCGCCGTCGTTGCGTGCGAGCATCGTCGACCAGATCGCGGCGGCGTCGCCGTGTCGCCCGCGTCGTTTGAGCGCCTCGGCGAGCGCGATGCCGACGCCGGTCCGATCGACCGGCCGGGTCGCGTCGTCCACCGCCGCGAACGCCGCGGTGAGGAGCGCGAGCGCGTCGTCGCCGCGTCCGAGCGCGTCGAGCCCCGCGGCGACCGTCGTTTGCGCACGCGCCGACTGCGGCGACGCGGTCGCACGGCCACACGCGTGCGCGAGCGTCGCGAGCGAGAGGATGTCGTCCAGGTTGTGCTGCAGCACGCGCGCGAGCGTGTCGCCGTCGTCGCCCCGGATATACGACCACCACGCCTCCGGGCAGTCGCCGCTCGGCAGGTCGTCGTCGCGGTGGAAATCGAGGATGCGGCGTTCGATCGTCTGCAACCGACAGTTCGCGAGCCGATCGCCCCACAGCCGCCGCGCGAGCGTGTGCAGGTCGACGTGGGGATCGTTCGGCACGTGGTCCCGAAAGCCGTGGTATGCGTAGCGGTCCTCGAGGCGGGGTCGGTCGAACGACTTGCCGAAGAACGTCGCGACGCCGCGGAAGCGCGCGAATGCGTCACGCACCGCCGTCAGGTAGCGAGGCTCGTCGGCGAGATCGGTCAGCGTGTGTTGCTCGACGACGAACGCGTCGTCCTCGAACCAGCCGAGGCCGACGAGGAAGACCCGGCAACCGGCGCCACCCTCGAGGCCCGTCGTCTCGGTGTCGAAGAACGCGATCGCTCGCGGGTCGACCGCGGTGATCCCGAGGTCGCAGCCGAGCGGCGCGAGCGTGTCCGGCGCGTCGTCGAGGCACGCGCCGAGCGCGAACCGTCCGTGACGGTGGTCGAGGGGGAAGCGCGTTCGGGTGCACGCCCGGATCGCCGGGTCGCGACGGGACGACGTACGAGACGCGCTGTCCGGGCGCGTTCGCGTCGGGTTGATCCCGGCGATGCGCGCGAGCCGCTCGTCGGTGCTCACGTCGACTCGACGGGCGCGACTCCATCCGCCCCGGTAGACATGACGGCCCCGGCGGACTTGGCGGCCCCGGCGGTTTCGCCGGTCGCCAGCAAGTGGCCGAGCAGCGCCGCGGCGACCGCTTTGTCACGGGTCTTTTCGCCGCGGCTCGGCCCGACGCAACCCGGGCAACCGACCGTGCACGGGCAGCGCTCGAGCCGGTCGCGCGCGGCCTCGAGCACCTCGTGCTCGCCGAGGAACAACGCCTCCCCGAGGCCGACGCCGCCCGGGATCGCGTCGTAGAGGAAGAGCGCCGGTGCGCGGTAGTTCGGCGCGCGGACCTGGGCCACCGCCCGCAGATCGGCCGGGTCACACCCGAGGTAGAGCGGTGCGACGCCGCGCAGCAGGTTGCCGAGTGCACCGAGTCCGCCACCGCCGTCGGCTTCGTAGAGGCCGGCCTCCGCCGCGACCTGTGATGGAAAGACGATCCACCAGGCGGTCGTGTCCATCTCCTCGGCCGGCATCGAGATCTCGCCGGCCCCGAGGTTCTCGTTCGTGTAGTAGCGGATCTTCTTGTAGATGCCGGCCTGCGTCTTCGTGACGACGCCGCCGAAGCGCGCGATCGTCCCGCCGCCCCGATCGGCCTCCCGGTCGACGCGGGTCACGCGCACGTCGGTGGAGACCTGCGCGTCGGTGTAGTAGTCGCTGTCGATCCGTTGCACGTAGGCGCGCCGGCCGTCGTAGTCGAGCGTCGCGACCTGGAACTGCACGCCCTGGTGGCCGTAGATCGCGCCCGGATAGATCGACGTCATCGCGCTCGGACGATCCACCTCGGCGAGCGTGCGGAACTCGATCCCGCGCACGCCGGAGACGCGCTCCATGATCACGAAGTTGTCGACGTCGGCCGCGTTCAGGCTCACGTCCTCGGCCGGGTAGGCGTCGGTCGCCCAGTGGTAGGTCGAGCCGGCGCGGTGCACGAGGCCGGCCTCCACGGCGAGGTGGTCCAGGATGCGGCGCGTTTCGACGCCTTCGCCGAACGCCTCGTCGCCGGGAAACGGCAGCTCGAACGCCGCGCACTTCAAGTGGTTCGCCCGGACGACCAGGTTGTCCGCGTCGAGGATCGCACGTTCCTTCGGCGTGCGGAACAGATACGACGGGTGATCGCCGACGTACTGGTCCATCGCCTGGTTCGACAGGATCAAAAACGCCGCCGACGTCGTGCGGCGCCGTCCGGCGCGCCCCGCCTGCTGCCACGTGCTCGCGAGCGTGCCCGGGTAGCCGACGAGCACGGCCGCGTCGAGGGAGCCGATGTCGACACCGAGTTCGAGCGCGTTCGTCGAGACGACGGCTTGCACGGCGCCGCTCCGAAGGTCCGCTTCGATCTGCCGACGCAGTTTCGGGAGATAGCCGCCGCGGTAGCCGCGCACGAGGTCCGGGCTCTTGCCCGCGCGGACGTACGCGTCCTTCAGGTACTTCACGAGCAACTCGACTCGGGTCCGACTGCGGGCGAAGAAGATCGTTTTGACGCCCATCAATCGGATGGCGAGCCGGCGCGCTTCCTCGAGCGGACTCATCCGGACGCCCGCTTCGGCGTTCGCGAGCGGCGGATTCACGACGATGAAGTGCTTCTCGCCGCGAGGTGCGCCGCTCTCGCGGACGACCTGTACGGTCTCCCCGGTCAGCCGTCGCGCGAGTTCGCCCGGGTTGCGCAGCGTCGCGGATGCGAGCAGGAACTTCGGGCGCACGCCGTAGTGCGCGCAGATCCGCCGCAGTCGGCGCAGGACGTTCGCCATGTTCCCGCCGAAGATGCCCTTGTAGACGTGCACCTCGTCGATGACGACGTAGCGAAGTCGACGCAGGAAGTCCCCCCACTTCGGGTGGTTCGGCAGGATGCCGGCGTGGAGCATGTAGGGGTTCGTCACGACGATGTCGCCGCGATCGCGCACGTTGCGGCGCACGGCCGGCGGCGTGTCGCCGTCGTAGGTGTAGGCGACGACCTCGCGCGGCAGTCGCGCGATCAGGTCCGTGAGTTCGGCGACCTGGTCCTGGCTGAGCGCTTTCGTCGGAAACAGGTAGAGCGCCGATGCGGCCGGGTCGCGTCGCAGGATCGCGTCGAGGACCGGGACGTTGTAGCAGAGCGTCTTGCCGGACGCGGTCGGCGTCGCGGCGATGAAGCCCCCGCCGTCGCCGCGTGCGTGGTCGATCGCGTCGCGCTGATGCGCATACAGGCGATCGAGGCCGCGGTCGGCGAGTGCGGCCATCAGGTCGGGATGCAGGTCCTCCGGCCAGGCCGCCCACTCGCCGGGCGACGAGACGATCGTCTCCCAGTGGATGAACCGTTCGCGCCAGGTCGGATCGCGGCGCAGTTCGTCGAGCAGAACCTCCATCTCGGTCCCGCCCGCGTGTGATCGCGTGCCCATGGTGCCTCCCGCGGAAGCCCTCCCCACCACTCGCCGCGCGCCCACTCGTCGCGCGTCGGCGAGGACCCGTCAGCGCAGGGTCTGGGCGACGCGGCGCGGCAGGTCAGGGCCGATTCTATAGACGAATGCACGCCCCGGCAAGCCGCCCGACACGAACCAGACCGGGTGCCAGTCGTCGCCGATGCCGTTGGCCGGACGGCGCGCTTCGCCGATGCACAGTTCGTTGCGCACGCCCGTCTGCGGGTCGACGAAGCGGATCGTGTAGCGCGCCGCGCCCGTCAGGTCGGCCGCGTTCTTCGCGTCCCACGCGATCACGCCGTCGGATTCGAGCGTCGCGAGCGCCGACAGGAACAGGCGCATCGGCTGTCCGCGCACCGGGGTCGCCGTGCCCCGCGCCCCGCCGGCGAACGACGTCCGTCGCCACTGGTCGGCGCTCGTCGTGCCGACGACCTCGAACTGGTAGGTCGTCCCGTCGTGCACGAGGTCGACTTCGTGGATCCGGCGCCAGTCGGACGCGACGACCGTCCGGTCGAGCAACGGCAGTGCCGTGGGTGGCAGCAGCGCATCGAGCTTGCCGGCGTCGATCCGGTAGTGGTTGTTCGGTCGATTCGCGAGGCGCGCGTGCGTCGGGGACGGTGCGCCGGCGAGTTCGATCGTCTCGGCGACCCGGTCGCCGAACGCCACGCGGATCCGGCCGGCCGGTCGATCGAAGCCGTGTGCGGACGGGTCGGCCCCGGCCGGTTCGACCCCCTCGGCCTCGAACTGCACGAGGTCTTCGAGGAGCCGGCGCACGACGTCGTCGTCCGCGGGCCCCGCCTGCGGCGCCGTGACGCGCCAGAGGCTGTCGACGCCGCGCTCGAGCGCGATCGCCCCGAGCGTGCCGCGTTGCCACCCGACCCCCGACACCGCGACGGCCGGGTCGTGGAAGAGCTTGCGGTCGTAGAGGTCTTCGAGGGGAACGAGCAGCGCCCGCAGCGCCCCGCTCTCGAGCCGGAATCCGGTCGGTTCGTCGCCGATGCGCACGATCCACGAGCCGCGCGCCGGGTCGACCGCCCAAAGGTCCGCCGAGACGGATTCGTCCTTCGTCCCGAGCGTCAGTTCGATCGCGGGCGGCGCGCCGCGCAGGTCGGCGATCGGCACGACGGCCTGCGTCCGCGTCAGCGCGATCATCGCGCTGACGATGCCGTCGAGCAGGCGGGTGTGACCGCGAATCGCGAGCGGCTCGAGCACGAACCACGTCAGCCAGCGCCGCTCCGCGGCGAACGTGTCGTCCTTGCCGTCGTCCCGACGACGGAGGAACGAGAGCCGGTGGACGTCGAGCCCCGAGAACGCGAACGGTCGAAGTTCGCGGAGCGTGCCCGGCTGGTGCTGCAGCAACGCGTCGATGACGTTCGACGTCAGATAGATCGCTTCCTCGTCGCCGAACCGCGCGAACGTCCCCCGGCCGACGGACCGTCCGATCGCGACGGTGACCGCCGGTCCCTCGCTGCGCGCGACCGTGACCGTGCGCTGCGGCGGGTCGAGGCCCGCGTCGGTGTCGCCGGCCGTGTCGAACGGCAGGATCGGCGCCCGGCGGAGCGTGTCGAGCACCGCATTCGCGATCGGCTGGCTCGCGAGCGGACCTTCCTCGTCGCCGATCCGCCAGCGCCCGCGTTCGTCGCGGACGAGCGTGAACGCCGGCGCGTTCGAGGCGGCGGAGAACGCGATCGACTCCGCCTGTCGGCCGAACTCGATGTCGGCCGGCACGAGCGTTTTTCGGCGCTCGACAATGTCCGCGGGCCGGGTCGCGAACAGCAGGATCGCGACCGCCGCGTTCAACACGAGCAGGATCAGTGTGGTTCGGATCCGCATCAGCCCCTCCTCGTCGCGAAGACCAGGGCACCGAGCACGAGCATCGCCGCACCCGGGAGCACGACGACGAGCCAGAAGAGCAGCCGGTCGTCGTCCGCCGCCAGCACCAGGTTCGGTCGGCGTACCGCGATCGGCTTGATCAACTCCTCGGTCGACTTGCCGGCGAGCCAGTGGATCGCGTTGGTCAACAGCGCGGCGTTCGCGGTCTGCGCGCCGAGCAGTGCGCTCGTCGCCATGTCGCCGCTCGCGAAGACGACGACGCGGCCGGCCGTGGGCTTCGCGCCGGGCGCGTGGCTCGACTTCTTCGGATCGATCGCGAGCGCGAGCGGGAAGCCCTGCTTGTCGGAGCCCGGCAGCGCTTCGCCCTCGTCCTTGCGCGCCGGGTAGTGGCCGGGCTTGCGGATGTCGGTCCACGAGCCGATGTTCGAGGTCAGCAGGTAGTCGCAGACGTTCGGCGCGAGCAGCGTGATCGGGCGGACGCGCGGCAGAATCACCTGCGCCTTCTGATCCGCCGCGGCGAGCGGTGCCGAAATCGGATGGCCGGAGAAGTTCGCGTCGACGAGCATCCAGTCCGGGAACTGGCGCATCGCCGCGCGCGGGTCGTGCAGCGTTTCGTTGTCGGCGCGGATGTCGATCTGGAACTGCGTGTCGAGGAAGCGGCGCAGGTTCGTGGCCGGTGCCTCGGCGTTGATCATCACGAGCAGGTTGCCGCCCTCGCGGTGGTAGGCGGCGATCCGTGCGAGCGTCCGCTCGTCGTAGTCCTTCAGCGGGCGCACGAGCGCGAGCACGGTCGTCTCGGGACGGATCGGCTCGCCGCGTGCGACGTCGACGCGACCGATCCGGTAGGCCTCGCGGTCGAGCAGCGTCGACAGTTGCAGCCCCTCGTCGGAGCGCGTCGGGTTCAGCTCCCCGAAGCCCTGCGTGAACGTCACCATCCGCTCCTCCGGCCGCGTCACTTCGACGACCGCCTTGTAGAGCACGTCCTCGCCGTGGAAGCGGAGCTGGCCGGACTGCGCATCGACGGACGCGAGCTGGGTGAACGGGATCTTGACGTTGCGGCCGCGCGCGTTGACGAGCACGAAGTTGCCGATCGCCTCGTTCGGATCGAGTCCGGTGCGGCGGACGACCGCGCTCGCACGGTCCGGATTCGTGATCGGGTCGACCGTCTCCGCGTCGATTCGCGGGGAGAGGTAGCTCGCCTGCTGGAGCAGCACGTCCGCCTTGCGCGCGATCTCGGCGACGAGTGCGCTGCGTGCCGGGTCGCCGCCGCGGATCGGTGCGAAGAAGAGCGCGAGTTCGACCGGATCGGTGACGCTCTCGAAGACCGCGGCCGAGTCCGGGTGCAGCGTGTTGACGCTCTCGCGCGTCCAGTCGCCGCGCAGCCCGGGGATCGGGTTGCGCGACGCGAGCCAGTTCACACCGGCGACGAGCGCGAGCGCGAGCGCGACCTGCAGCCCGCCGTGCGCGAGGATGCCGAGGCGACGTCGGGTCATTGCCATTTCCGCGCCTCCAGACTCCGCGCCGTGAGGAAGAGGAAAAAGCCGGTCGTCGTCAGGTAGTAGATCGCCGGGCGCGCATCGATCACGCCGCTCTGGAACTCGCCGAAGTGGCGAAAGAAGCTCACGTAGTCCGCGATGCGTTGCACGACCGCGACGCGCGGAAACAGGCGCGCCACCTCGGGCAGGAAGCTGATCCCGAGCAGCACGACCGCGGTGAACACCGCGGCGATGATCTGGTTCGACGTGACGCTCGAACAGAAGAGCCCCACCGCGAGGAACATCGCGCCGAGCAGCAATACGCCGAACAGGTTCGCGACGATCCGGCCGAGGTCCGGGCTCCCGCCGAGGAACAGGACGATCGCGATGTAGAGGAACAGCGGCAACCAGAGGAACGCGTAGAAGACGAGTGCACCGAGGAACTTGCCCCAGACGAGTTCCCCCTCGTCCACCGGCGCCGTGAGCGTCATCTCGAGTGTGCCGGCGCGTCGCTCCTCCGCGATCAGACGCATCGTGATCGCCGGAATCAGCAGGAAGCTCAGCATCCAGAACTGGGTGCCGCCCATCAGCTGGCCGAACGCCGCATCGAGGGCGCCGGCGCTGCCGACCACGTCGAGGTAGAAGCGCAGACCGCTGATCGTCCAGAACAGCACCGGGACGACGAAACCGATCGGGGATCGGAAATACGCGCCCATCTCGCGGACGATCACCGTGAACGTGTTACGCATCGCGCTCGTCGCCGGTCAGGCGTCGGAAGATGTCCTCGAGGGTCAGCGCCTCGCGGTGGAGTTCCCGGACGCGCCAGCCCTCGCGTTGCGCGAGGGCGCCGATCGCCTCGCGCGGATCCCGGTTCGACGTCGGCGTGATGTCGACGCGCATCCACCCGTCGTCGCCGGGGATCGCGGTCGCGTCCGCGTGTGCAACGCCCTCGATCCCCCGGATCGCGACGGCCGGATCGGGTGCGCCCGCGACCTCAGCGACGATCCCGAGGTCCGAGCGCATCGTGCGGCGCAGTGCCTCGGGCGTGTCCTCGACGAGCACGCGCCCTTGGTGAATGATGATCACGCGCCCGCTGATCGCCTCCGCCTCCGACAGGATGTGGGTGCTGAGGAGCACCGTGCGATCGGCCTTCAACTCGGCGATCAACTCGCGGACTTCGACGGTCTGGTTCGGGTCGAGCCCGACGGTCGGCTCGTCGAGGATCAGCACGTCCGGGTCGCCGACGAGTGCGTCGGCGAGACCGACGCGCTGCTGGTAGCCGCCGGAGAGGTTGCCGACCAGCCGCTCCTTCATGTCGACGATCGCGCACCGATCCAGCACGTGCGCGATGCGGTTCGTCCGCTCCCGGCGGTCGACGCCCTTGAGCCGCGCGCGAAAGTCGAGGTATTCACGCACCCGCATGTCGCCGTAGAGCGGTACGCGCTGCGGCAAGTAGCCGAGTGCGCGCCGCACCGCGCGCGGATCGGCCGCGACGTCGTGGCCGGCGACGACCGCGCGACCGCCGGTCGCGGGCAGGTAGCCCGTCAGGATGCGCATGCACGTCGTCTTGCCGGCGCCGTTGGGGCCGAGGAACGCGGCGATCTCGCCGGGCTCGACACGGAAAGACGCGTCCCGGACCGCGTGCACGGGTCCGAATCGCTTCTGCAGGGAGATGGCCTCGATCAACGGGAGGGTGCTCCTGTGTTGCCGACGGCTCCGCGCCGGCGACACCCCGATTTGCGACCCCCGGACGGAGGCGAGTATACCCGGGAAAAGGCGCCGCGCACCATGGAGCCGTCGCCGGGGCCCCCGGCGCTACTCCTTGACCTCGAAGTCCGCGTCTTGGACGTCGTCGTCGGCGCCCGCCGCGGCGTCGCCGCCAGCCGCACCACTCTCGGCGCCGGCTGCACCTTTGCCCTGCTCGGCGGACTGCTGATACATCGCCTCGGCGAGCTTGTGCGACGCCTGCTGGACGGCCTCGGCGGCCTGGTCGATCGCGGCCGGGTCGTCGCCCTCGAGCGCCGTCTTCAGCGTCGCGAGCGACGACTCGATCGCCTGCTTCTCGTCGTCGCCGACCTTGTCGCCGTGCTCCTTCAGCGCCTTCTCGGTCGCGAAGGCGAGTTGCTCGGCGCGGTTGCGCGACTCGACGAGCTCCTTCTTCTTCTTGTCCTCGTCCGCGTGGAGTTCGGCTTCGCGCGCCATGCGCTCGACCTCCTCCTTGCTGATCCCGGACGACGACTCGATGCGCACCGACTGCTCCTTGCCGGTCGCCTTGTCCTTCGCGGACACATTGAGGATGCCGTTGGCGTCGATGTCGAAGATCACCTCGATCTGCGGCGTGCCGCGCGGGGCCGGCGGGATGCCGTCGAGGTGGAACTTGCCGAGCGTGCGGTTGCCCGCGGCCATCTCGCGCTCGCCCTGGAGCACGTGGACTTCGACGCTCGGTTGGTTGTCGCTCGCGGTCGAGAAGACCTGCGACTTCTTCGTCGGGATCGTCGTGTTGCGCTCGATCAGCCGCGTGAAGACGCCGCCATACGTCTCGATGCCGAGGCTGAGCGGCGTGACGTCGAGGAGCAGCACGTCCTTCACGTCTCCCGCGAGCACGCCGCCCTGGATCGCAGCGCCGATCGCGACGACCTCGTCGGGGTTCACGCCCTTGTGCGGCTCGCGGCCGAACAGCTCCTTCACGGCCGCCTGCACCGCGGGGATGCGGGTCGAGCCGCCGACGAGGATCACCTCGTCGATGTCGCTCGGGTCGAGCTTCGCGTCCTGCAGCGCCTTCAGGCACGGCGCCTTCGTCCGCTCGATCAGCGTGTCGGCGAGTTCCTCGAACTTCGCGCGCGAGAGTTGGAGTTGCAGGTGCTTCGGGCCGCTTTGGTCCGCGGTGATGAACGGAAGATTGATGTCCGTCGTGACCGCACTCGACAGCTCGCACTTCGCCTTCTCGGCGGCTTCCTTCAGGCGTTGCAGCGCCATCAGGTCGTTGGCGAGGTCGATCCCCGAGTCGCGTTTGAACTCGGCGATGATGTGACGGATGATCACCTCGTCGAAGTCGTCGCCGCCGAGCTGCGTGTCACCGTTGGTCGCCTTGACCTCGAAGACGCCGTCGGAGACCTCGAGCACCGAGATGTCGAACGTGCCGCCACCGAGGTCGAAGACGGCGATCGTCTCCTGCCCCTTCTTGTCGAGCCCGTAGGCGAGCGATGCGGCGGTCGGTTCGTTGATGATGCGCTCGACCTTCAGGCCCGCGATCTGGCCGGCGTCTTTCGTCGCCTGCCGCTGCGCGTCGTTGAAGTAGGCGGGAACGGTGATGACCGCCCCGGTCACGGGCTCCCCGAGGTAGGCCTCTGCCGCCTCCTTGAGGTAGCCGAGCACCATCGACGAGATCTCGGGCGGCGTGTACTTCTTCCCGCGGATCTCGACCTGCACCGGCTCGTCCGCGCCGCCGACGAGCGAATAGGGCACCATCTTCTCCGCGTCGTTCACCTCGGCCTGCCGACGGCCCATGAAGCGCTTGATCGAGTAGACCGTGTTGGCCGGGTTCGTGATCGCCTGGCGCTTGGCGATCTGACCGACGAGGCGGTCGCCGCCGTCGGTGAATCCGACGACCGACGGCGTCGTCCGGTTGCCCTCGGGATTCGTGATGACCTTGGGTTCGCCACCCTCCATCACGGCGACGACCGAGTTGGTCGTGCCGAGGTCGATGCCGATGATCTTGGACATTGCGGTGCGGCCTTGCGTGGACTCGGGGTCAATGCGGTGCGGACGAAACGCAAGGCTATAGTGTCCGGGTTTTGGGGCTGCAAGCGGTAATCAGCGGTCGGTGGCGGGCGGCGGCCACGGCAGCGCGATCTTGAAGTCGGTGCCCTTGCCGACCTCGGTCTCGACGGTCAGCGTGCCGCCGTGATCCTCGACGACGCGGCGGGCGTGTGCGAGCCCCATGCCGGTCCCGTTTCGCTTCGTCGAGTAGTAGACCTCGAAGACGCGCGGCAGGTGATCCGGTCGGATGCCGGGGCCGGTGTCGATCACGTGGATGACGAACGCATCGTCGTGGCGGTCGACGCGCACGATCAGCTCCCCGCCGCCGACCTCGCCCATCGCGTGCTCGGCGTTCACGAGCAGATTGAGGATCGCGATCTTGAAGTAGTCGCGGTCGACCGGATACAGCTCGCCGCGTGCGGCGTAGTGGCGGTGCAAGCGGATGCCGCTCTCGGCGAGTTGCGGCTCCATCAGATCGAGGACGTCGTCGATCAGGCCGGTCAGCGCCGTGGGCTCCGGCTGCAGCCGCACCGGCCGTGCGTAACGCAGGAAGTCGTCGAGAATCGTCTCGAGGCGCCGCGTCTCCGACTGCATCAGCTCGAGCTTGCGAAGCACGCGCGCTTCGCGCGGGCTGTCCGGCTCCGCGAGGTCCTCGGCGAGCAGCTCGAGGTTCAGTCGCAGCGTGCTGAGCGGGTTCTTCAGTTCGTGCGCGAGGCTCCCGACCATCGCGCCGAGAAACGCGAGTCGGTTCTTGGCTTCTCGCAGGTTTCCTTCCATGATGGCCCCGCTGCTGTTCCTTCGCGCCCCCCGTCGGCGGCGCGCGCGTCGCGGGAAGCTTAGCACGCCGGCGGTCGGTCGCGGATCGACGCTTGCGCCTCGCGACCGATTCGCATCGGCAGTCGAACCGGGGATCGCCCATGCCTCCGAAGGAGATTCGCGTCGACGCCTCGAACGCCACCGCGGCGGCGCTCGAGCCTGCCCTCGCCGCGCTGGCGCGTGGCGAGATGGTCGGCTTTCCGACCGAAACGGTGCTCGGGATCGGCGTCCGTGCGGACGACGACGACGCCGCACGGCGATTGAACGGCGCGAAGGGGCGTGCCGCGGACCAGCCGCTGACCCAGCACTTCGGCTCGGTGGCGGCGGCCGAAGCGCGCAGCGGCCCGTGGGCACCGATCGTGCACCGCGCCGCGCAGCGTTTCTGGCCCGGACCGCTGACCCTGCTGCTGCCGGATCCGCGGGCCGACGGCGCGACGATCGGCGTCCGCGTGCCCGACCACCCGGTGTTCTCGGCCCTCGCGCGCGCGGCGGGCGACGCGGTCGCCGGCACGAGCGCCAACCGGAGCGACGCGCCCCCGGCGCGCTCGTGGTCCGACCTCCCGCCGGAGGTCGCGGACGCGGTGTCGGTCCTCGTGACCGGCGACCCGCCGCCGGCCGGGACCGCGTCGACGATCGCGCGACCCGACGGCGACCGGATCGACGTCGTTCGCGAGGGTGCGATCGGCCACGCCGAACTCGCCGAGATCGTCGGACCGGCGATGCTGTTCGTCTGCACCGGCAACACGTGCCGCAGCCCGATGGCGAAGGTCCTCTTTCGCGCCGCGGTCGCGCGCGCGTTCGGCGACGCGGCCCCGTCGACCGTCGATTCGGCCGGCACTGCGGCGATGTCGGGCTACCCGGCGAGCGAGAACGCGGTCGCCGCGATGACGGCGCGGGGCCTGTCGCTCGCCGACCATCGTTCGGCGCCGTTGACACCGTCTGCGCTTCTGGCGGCCGACTTCATCGCGTGCATGAGCCCGAGCGCGGCGCACATGATCGTCGAGCACGTGCCGGAAGTCGCGTCACGCGTGGAGGTCGTCAACGACGACGCGGGCGGCGTACCGGATCCGTTCGGCGGTTCGCTGGACCGATACCGTGCGTGCGCGGACGTGCTCGCGGATTGGATCGATCGCTTCCTCGCCCGCCACCGCGACCGCTTCGCGGCCGCGCGCGTGTGACGCCTGTCCGAAAAATGACGCCGGCTACCCCGCGGACCCCGGTGATGGATGAGATCGTCTGGCGCGTGTTGTTTGGGTTGTCGGCTTGGTGCAGCTCGAAAGCGTGGGGCTGCGGGGTAGCCGGTCGTGGCGGGCGATCGGTGGCGACCACCCCGTTGTGGCGTCCACCCTCGTCCGACAAAACGATACCATCCTAATTTGTTCAGTCAACACGATTTGTATAACTTGACCTTCGCTGCCCCGGCACGTCCGTCGTTCGCAGACGTGCGTGTCTCTTCGGGAAATACTCGGCGCGCCGACGCGAACCCGACCGAGTCTCGTGAAGGCGTCGGCCCGGCCGACGCGCGGTCCGGCTCGAAGGGTGTGATTCGATGAAGCAGCAGTGCCCCGGGTGTCGTGATCTCACCCGAGACGTGCGGTGCGAGGGTGGCAAGGCGGTCTACTGCACGCAGTGTGGTCGCGGCTATCGGTTCATCTACGGCTTCGTGCACCGCTACCTCTACTTCGTCTTCAATCACCCGGCGCTGACCTACCTGATCCTGCTGCTCTTCGCGATGATGCACTCCGCCTCGTTCCCGGGGCGCGCGCGCGTCTTCTACCTGCTGTTCTTCTCCGGCGTCTATTGGATCGGCTTGAACTGGGTGCGCCGGTCGCAGCGCTACCTCGAGCCGTTGCCGACCGGTCCCAACGCCCCACCGGTCGAACCCCGCGCGGTCGCGCCCGCCCCGCCACGGGCCGGCGCGACGCCCACCCCGCAACGCACGAAGCCGCGTCGTTCCTGGCTCGCGATCCTCGCGCTGATCGCGAACCTCCTCGTCTTTCCGGTCGCCCTTGCGGCCGGCCTCGCGTCCCTGCCGATCGCGACCGGCGTGGGGCTGGACCTCGCGCACCTCGGCGGCGAAGGTTCCCACCTGATCGCGACCGCCGAGGACGTCGGCCTCCACGAGTTCCGGGCCGGCTTCATGATCTACGCGGTGGTGGCCGGGCTGATCGTCGCCGGCCTCCTGACCCTGACGTTGATCGCGTCTTTCGCGGCGAGGCGGCCGGGCCGCTCGGGCCGGGAGGCGACGGTGTGGGCCGGTGCGTTCCTCCTCGTGTCGGCGCTGCTGTTCACGTCGCAGATCGTCTCCGGCATGAACGTGCTCCGCGACTGGCGGACCCAGGCCCGGGTCGTGCGCGACGTCACCCGCGGCACGGCGACCGCCGGCGGCGCCGACGTGCATCGCTTCGCCGAGGATCCGCTCTATCACTGGACGCTGCTGCACGCGTGGCGCGACGAGGCGCCCGACACCCAGGCGCTGCTGTTCTTCGAGCGGACGATCGAAGGGCGTGTCGAGGGCCAGGCGACCAGCGGGCGCCCGTGGCTCTCGCGCGGGCTGGCGATGCGACTCGCCTCCGATCGCACGCGCGAGATCGTCCGGCGCTGGCCGCGCATCGAGGCGCGACAGCGCGAGAAGGTCGCCGCGCAGGTGGACGCGTGCGCGGTGGCGATGCTGACCGAATCCCGTGACGGCACGGATCCCGCGTTGCGTCGCGCGGCGCTGACCGCCCTGACGCGGCTCCGTTCGGTGCCGTTCGCGCTGCCGCGGGCCGGCGCGATGCTCGCCGACATCGCCTTCGGCGAGCAGTGGCCCGACGATGTTCGCCGGCGGATCGTCAGCGTCGGTGACCTCGGCGCGGATCGGGTCCTCGCGAATCGCGCGATCACCCGGCTCGCGACCGGCGCGGCCGACTCCGAGGAGGCGCAGGCGCGATGTGCGATCGTCCTGCGTGCGGCGAAGGATCGCGCGGCGATCGTCGATGCGCTCGAACGCGTCTACGACGATGGAGACCTCGACGTGCGTCGCCGCGTCGGCCGGATCGCGTGTCGCCTGGCCGGCCGCTCATCGGCGGAGGGCACGCGCCGACTCGTCTCGCTGCTCTCCCGGATCCACCGAGACGACCCGACGAACGTCACGACGTCGGATCTCGTCACCGCGGCCGGAAAGCTCAGCTCGCGCGACACGCTGCCCTGGCTGCTCGACGGCATCCGCCAGGGGGGCATCACGCGCGCTCGAGCGAACTACGCCCTCTATCGGACCTACAACGTCCGAGGGCTCTCGCGAACGCTGCGCTCGAAGCGGCGCCACTATTACCGGACGCCGACGTCGCTCGACAATTGGGACGACCGGCGCATCCGCCTCGACGAGGCGGTGGCGGGCGAGTGGCTGCGCGAGATCCGGCGCCGGCCGGAGCGCTTCGCGCCGACCGTTCGCTGACCGTCGACTCCGGCGCTACGCTTCGGCTTCCAGCTCGGCGCCGGCGGTGCGGTTGTTCGTCGAGTTGAACGACGCGGCCGTGGCGGGCTGTGCGGCGGGGCGAAGCGGCGCGTCGCAGACGCGCTCCTTCATCAGGCGCCCGGCCTTGAAGTGAACGACGCGCTTGGCCGGCACCTCGACGACGTCGCCCGTGCGCGGGTTGCGGGCGACGCGTGGTGCGCGCTCCTTGATCTCGAAAACGCCGAACTCGCGGAACTCGAGGCGGTTGCCCTTCTCGAGCTCGGTGATCACCTCGTCGATGAAGTGCTGAATGATCTTCTTCGCGACGACCTTCTTCTGGTTGGTCTTCGTGGCGATCCGGTAGACGAGTTCCTTCTTCGTGATCGTGGACATCTCTCACTCCCCAACAGTGCGGCAAGAACAACGGTCCAGTTCCGCGATCGCTACGTCAGCCGCGGCGACGCCGATGCGCACGCCCCCTATCGGCGTTAGCTGCTTGCGATCATTACACTTGCCACTCGACGTCATCGTTTCGGGACGCTCGGTCTCGCTTCGAGCCGCCGCGCCGCGCCGTGCGACGGCTTTCCTAAACCTCGGCCGCGCGACCGATTACGGGCCGGGCCGGCTGCGCGCGGCTCGTCGGCTCCCGGCCGATCCACCCGACGGTGCCGCCCGCTCGGCGCACCGTCGATTTCCCGAGTCGATCGAGGATCATATCAGATTGAGCCACCGCAAGGGTATGCTCGACCGGACGTTATGTGAGACGGCGTCGTCGGAGCCCGATCGGACGGTCGAGACCGGCGCCTCGCGGCGATTCGCGGGAATATCCGTTTGAACGGTCCTTCTAAGGGCCATAGAATCTGCGGCCCAGGGACCGGAACCGGCCGAATTTCACCCCATACCGACGAGCTGAACCACGATGAAGATGGGTCTACACGCGCCCCACGGGGACCGGGCGGGACGCGCCGTTTCGGTCGCCGCACTCGGCCTCTCGCTGCTCCTCGGGGCCCCCGGTCTCGCTCAGAACGAGGCGGATCCGCCCCCGCCCGCTCCGGTGGTCGACACGACGGGAGACGAGCCGGTCTTCGCGTTCTCGACCGACAAGGACGGCATCCAGCTCGAGAAGTTCATCCGCTGGGCCGGCCAGGCGCTGGGCCAGCACCTGATCTGGGCGCCGGCGGCGCTGAACAACGCGAAGGTCGACACGAAGCGGGTCGTCATCACCGAGGAGATGAAGATCCCGAAGAGCGCGCTGCTCAACTTCGTCCGGACGAACCTGCGGGTGCACAACCTCGCGTTGATCCCGTCGGGTCCGGAGGGCGCGAGCTTCCTCCTCGTCGAGAGCCTCGAGGCGCCGACGATCAGCCGCACGCACCGGATCTTCGTCCCGTCGGAGGAGTTGGAGAAGTACAAGGACGCGTACGTGCTGATCGCGACGACCGTGCACGTCAAACACGTCAACGTCCAGCAGATCCAGACGCAGATCCAGCGGTTGAGCGCAACCGGCAGCACGAGCTACGGCAACGCGATCATCCCGGCACCGAGCGAGAACTCGATCATCATCGTCGACTTCGGTCCCGAGGTGTATCACATCGCCCGCTTGATCAAGGAGATGGACAAGCAGGGCACGAAGTTCGATCAGACGCTCGAGTTGATCCAACTCGAGCACGCGAGCGCCGACGAGATCGAGGGCATGCTGACGCAGATCCTCGAGGAGCAAGCGTCGCAGCAGCCGGGCGGAGCGCCCGCGGTGCAGGGAATCGGCGGTCCGAAGCAGGTGCCGGCGCCGAAGATCATCCCGGACGATCGCGCGTCGCGGCTCGTCGTCTACGCGACACGCGAGCAACACGAGATGATCGCGAAGCTCGTGAAGCAGATCGATACCGAAGTGCCGGCGTCGACCGGGCGCGTGACGGTCTACCCGCTGCTCAACAGCGTCGCAGAGGATCTCGTCGAGACGCTGCAGGAGATCATGGAAGGTGCCTCGAGTTCGTCGAGCACCACGCCTGGCGCGGGCCCGGGACGCGGCTCGCTGTCGACGTCGCGCGGCGGTGAAGACGTCGACATCGTCGCCGACACCGGCTCGAACGCGGTGTTGATCCGCGGCTCGAAGTCGCAGGTCAGCGAGGTGATCGAGATCATCAAGCAGCTCGACGTGCGCAAGTCGCAGGTGCTCGTCGAGGCGGCGATCCTCGAGCTGCGCCACGACGACCAGGTCAACCTCGGCGTCGAGCTCGGCGCGTTCGACGCGAAGAACGACCTCGCGGCGACGTTCCGCCCGTTCGGCTTCACGAACCTCGGCGTGGGCGATGTGCGCGTCGACGCCGCCAACGGTACGATCGGCCGGATCCCCGCGATCAACGGCGCCGGCTCGGTCACGAACCAGGGCGGCGTCTTCGGCATCTTCGACGGCGACGGCTTCCTGTTCCCGGTGCTGATCCAGGCGTTCCAGACCAAGGGCTACACGAACCTGCTCAGCATGCCGAGCATCCTGACGAACGACAACGAAGAGGCGACGATCAAGGTGTCGCGCTCGGTCGCGGTGTCGCAGTTCAACCAGGGTGCGGTCGGGCAGGTGTCAACGCAGACGTTCGGCGGCTTCGAGGAGGCGCCGATCGAACTGTCGATCAGCCCGCACATCTCGACCGACGAATACCTGCGGCTCGAGATCCGCTTCCTCGTCGAGGCATTCGGTGTCGGCGGTGCGGACGGCCTCCCGCCGCCGAAGACGTCGCGCGAGGTGACGACGTCGGTCACCGTGCCGGACGGCGCGACTGTCGTGATCGGCGGGCTCACGCTCGACGACCAGACCGAGGTGACCAACCAGGTGCCGCTGCTCGGCGACATCCCGGTGATCGGCTTCCTGTTCCGCACGACGCAGACGCGCCACCAGAAGAACACGCTGTTCCTCTTCCTGACGCCGCGCATCCTGTCCGATCCGACGTTCAAGGACCTCGAGGACGAGAGCACGAAGCGCAAGACGCAGATCGCGGCGCTGCAGGGCCAGATCGAACTCGTCGATCCGGAGTTCGGCCGTCGCTGGGAGATGCTCGACCGGACGAAGACGATCCGCGATGCCGAGGCGACCGGTGCGTTCGACCTGCCGGTGATCCACAGTCCGAGCGACAAGCGGGTCGTGCCGGAGAGCGATCGCGTCATTCGGCCGGCCGACGCGCCGGCCACGCCGAAGGACGAGCCGAAGCCGAAGCCCGAGCCGGAATCGGAGCCGACGCCCGCGCCGGCGACGCCGGAGAAGTGAGGCAGCGGTGAGTAACAAGATCACCGACTACTTCGTCACCGAGGGGCTCCTCTCGAACGAACAGGTCGACGAACTCGTCCGCATCGAGGGCGAGACCGGCCAGGGACTCGATCACTTGATCGTCAAGCGCGGGCTCCTCTCGGAGGAGGACACGCTGCAGGCGTTCGGTGAGGCGTTGCACCTGCAGTTCGTCGAGCAACTCGAACGCGAGTCGGTCTCCGATGCGTTCGTGCAGCGGGTGCCGGTGCAGTTCGCTCGCAACTACAACCTGATCGGGATCGGCGAGGCCGACGGGCTCTACCGCGTCGCGACGTGCAGTCCGCTCGACCTGCACCCGCTCGACGAACTCGCGCTGATGCTCGACAGCGAGGTCGAGCCGGTGCTCGCCCCGCGGATCGCGATCACCGGGCTGATCGACAAGGCCTACAAGCGCCAGTCGGACGCGATCGACGACGCGCTCGAAGGCGTCGAGGACGAAGACCTCGTCAGCCTGACGAGCCAGATCGACGAGTCCGAAGACCTGCTCGACATGGCCAACAAGGGGCCGATCGTCAAGCTGGTCAACATGATCCTCTTCCAGGCGCTGAAGATGCGCGCGAGCGACGTGCACATCCAGCCGTACGAGGACAAACTCCAGATCCGCTACCGCATCGACGGCATCCTCTACAACATGGAGAGCCCGCCGAAGAAGTTCCAGGACGCGATCCTCTCCCGCATCAAGGTCATGGGGAAGATGGACATCGCCGAGCGCCGCCTCCCGCAGGACGGTCGCACGACGACGCGCTTCGGCAACAACGAGGTCGACATCCGTATCAGCTCGGTGCCGACCTCCGACGGCGAGCGGATCGTGATGCGCTTGCTCGACAAGGGTGCGCGCCTCTACGACCTCGACGAGATCGGGCTGACGGGGCAATCGGCCGCGGCGTTCGCCGACTCGATCCTCTGCTCGCACGGGATCATCTTCGTCACCGGCCCGACCGGAAGCGGCAAGACGACGACGCTCTACTCGGCGCTCAAGCGCATCGACTCGTCCGAGACGAACATCATCACGATCGAGGACCCGATCGAGTATCACCTGAACGGCATCAGCCAGATCCAGGTGAACGCGAAGAAGGGGCTCACGTTCGCGGCCGGGCTTCGGTCGCTGTTGCGCCAGGACCCCGACGTGATGATGGTCGGCGAGGTGCGTGACGAAGAGACCGCGCGGATCGCGATCCAGTCGGCGCTCACCGGACACCTCGTGTTCAGCACGCTGCACACGAACGACGCGGCCGGTGCCGTGAGTCGTCTGCTCGACATCGGCATCGAGCCCTACCTCGTCGCGTCGTCGCTCGTGCTCGTGATGGCGCAGCGCCTCGTGCGCCTGATCTGCCCGGACTGCCAGGGCCCGTACGAGCCGTCCACGACCGATCTGCAACGGATGAAGCTGCTCGGTATCGAGCCCGACATGATGCCCGAGGGCAAGCTGATCCGCGGCACCGGGTGCGACAACTGCTTCAACGGCTTCATGGGCCGCACCGGCATCTACGAGACGCTTCCGGTCGACGAGGTCGTGCGCGCGCAGATCATGGACCGCGAAGGTGCGGCCACGATCAAGAAGAGCGCGGTCGAGCGCGGCCACAACACGCTGCGCCGCGACGGTGTCGAGAAGGTCAAGCAGGGCATCACGACGGTGGACGAGGTGCTGCGCGTGACGCAGATGGACGTGCTGTAGCCATGCCGATCTTCGAGTACAAGGCCATCACGGGAGCCGGTGCTCCGAAGAACGGGATTCTCGACGCCGACAGCGCCCGCGACGCCCGGGAGAAGCTCCGTCAGAAGAGCCTCCACGTCGTCGCGATCGCTGAGAAGTCCGGCAAGCTCAAGCGTCGCCGCCCGAGCAGCGGTGACGGCGACAAGATGCGGATCGCGCTGCCGGTCCTGCGCAACCGCCGCACCGCCGAGATCTCGACGCTGACGCGACAGCTCTCGACGATGCTCAAGGCGGGCATCCCGCTCGCGGATGCACTGGGGGCGTTGATCGAGCAGGTCGAGTCGAAGGACGTCGAGGAGGCGATGCGCTCGATCCGCGAACGCGTGACCCAGGGCGCCCCACTCGCCGAAGCGCTCGCGCACCACCCCCACTACTTCAACGACCTCTACTGCAACATGGTCAAGGCCGGCGAGGCGAGCGGTCACCTCGACGTCGTGCTCGAGCGGTTGTCGAACTTCGTGCAGAAGCAGGCGAAGCTGAAGGGCAAGGTCACCGCCGCGCTGATGTATCCGTTCCTGCTCGTGCTGATCGCCGCGGTCGTCGTCGTCGTGTTGCTGACGTTCGTCGTGCCGAAGATCACGCTCGTGCTGACGCAGACCGGCAAGGATCTGCCGTGGATGACGGAACTCCTCATCAGCGTCTCGGACTTCCTGAAGGGCTACTGGTGGTTGCTGCTCGGCGCGATCTTCGTCGCCGGCGTGTTGTTCCGGTCGTTCTACCTGACGACGCGCGGCCGACTCGTCGTCGACAAGGCACTGCTGAAGATCCCGGTCATCGGCCCGGTCTTCCGGAAGCAGGCCGTGTCGCGTTTCGCGATCACGTTGTCGACGCTGCTCAAGAGCGGCATTCCGGTGCTCGACGGGCTCAAGATCGTCAAGAACGTCGTCAACAATGCGGTGCTCGCCGGCGTCATCGAAACGGTGCATACGCGGATCATCGAGGGTGCGGACATCTCGACGCCGTTGAAGAAGAGCGGGATCTTCCCGCCGGTGGTCGGGTACATGATCGCGGTCGGTGAGCAGACCGGCCAGCTCGAGGAGATGCTCGACCGGATCTCGGAGTCGTACGACGAGGAGATCGAACTGTCGACGCAGAAGATGGTCTCGGTGCTCGAGCCGATCCTGATCATGGTGATGGCCGTGATCGTCGGCTTCATCATTCTCGCGATTCTGATCCCGATCTTGGAATCGAGTGACGTCAATATCTGACGATGACGATCCGTGGGAACGAGGGTATCGTGCAGATAGGAGAGAACGACATGAATCAACGACACACGCGTGAACGGGGCTTCAGCCTCGTCGAACTGATGGTGGTGATCCTGATCCTCGGGATCCTCGGCTCGTTCGCCGCGATCAAGCTCACCGGCAAGGGCGATCAGGCCCGCGTCGCGCAGGCGAAGAACGACATCGCGACGATGGTCAAAGCCACGCAGATGTTCCGGATCGAAAAGGGCCGTCTGCCGAACTCCCTGGACGAGATCGCCTACCAACTCGAGGGTGATGCGGTGCCGCAGGATCCGTGGGGCGGCGAGTACATCTACGTCCAGACGTCGAAGACCGACTTCGACATCATCTGCTACGGATCCGACGGTGACGAAGGCGGCGAAGAATACGCCGCCGACATCAACCGCGCGTCGCTCCGAAAGAAGAAGCAGGACCAGTAGGGACGATGGGCACGAGGCGCGCCGGCTTCACGCTGATCGAGCTCGTCGTCGTGCTCGGCGTGCTCGTGATCGCGACGTCGTTCGTGCTGCTTCGCCTCGACGGCGTGACCGCCGAGGGGCGCTTGCGCTCCGCCGCCCGCGAAATGGCGGGCACGATCCGCTACGCCCGTAGCTTCGCGGTGATGTCCGGCAAGCCCTCCTATCTCTACTACGACCTGACGAGCAACTGCTACTACCTGTCGCGCGTCTACTACGGCGACGACCCCGGCGCGGCCGGCTACGTGGAACTGCGCGACACCGAGTATGCGTGGGAGATGCCGCGGAGCGTTCGCATCCACAGCGTCGCGAGTGCCGGCTACGTCGCGGAGACCGACGTCGAGCGCTTCGACTTCACCGGCCTCGGCTCGTGCATGACGCACAGCATCTACCTCAAGGGGCCGGAGGAGAAGGAGTGGTACACCGTGCAGGTCAACGGGATCACCGGCCGGGTTTCGGTCGTCAACGGCTACAAGGAGTTCGACAGTGTCCGCGACACGCTCCCCGGGCTGTAAGCGCCGCCGCGACGAACGCGGATTGACGCTGATCGAGGTCGTCGTCGCGACGGCGATCTTCTCGGTCACCGTCGCGAGTCTCCTCGTCGTCCGGAGTCGTGCGATCGAGAACACCGGCATTGCGAAGAACCTCCGCACGGCCCGCCGGCTCGGCGTCGACCTGCTCGAGCAGATCCATGCCGGCAAGGAGTTCGAGGCCGGGCAGCGCGACTTCTTCGATCCGGTCCGCTTTCCCGGATTCGGTTGGCGGATCAAGGAGGTCGAGAAGGTCGAGATCGAGGAGAAGGACGAGGACGACGAACTCGGCTCGGGTTCGACGCGCGTCGACCCGAACCTGAAGAAGACCCCGTCCCCCGCCGCAGCCGCGAACCCGCTCGCCGCGGCGCTGTTGGCCGGCGCGGGCTCACCGGTCAACCGCTACGTCGTCGAGATCGCCTACCCGACCTACGACAAGAAGGGCTCCGGCCTGATCCAGATCGTGACCTATCACGCCAAGCAGGCGAGTGAGGACGCGATGGCGAAGATGCTCGGTGGACTCGGCGGCGCGGCGTCGGGCGCCGGTGGCGCTGCCGGCGCGCTGCTCGGAGGCAAGGGACAATGAACCGGCACCGGTCCGATCGACGCGGGTTCACGCTCGTCGAGGTGCTCCTCGCGCTGACGTTGACGGTGATGATCGTCGCCGTGCTCTACGGCGTCGTCTACAGCACGGTCGACACACGGCAGCGATTGGCCGGTTTCAACGAGGCCGGGCTGATCGCCGACCGCATCGCGGACATGATCGCGGAGGATCTCGAGTCGATCCACATCGGCGTCTACGACGGCGGCGAGGCCTTCGTCGCCGACTCGCGCGGCTCCGACGGCTACGAACTCTCGATGATCTCGAGCGCGCCCCAGCGGATGCCGGATCCCGACCACGACAAGCAAGGCGTTCGCGGCTTCCGCGAGGTGCAGTACGTCACCGTCCGTAGTCGCGAGCGCGACGGCTTTCTCGAACTGTGGCGTCGGGAGGCGCCGGTCGACGAGAATGCGATCAAGGGTGGGCAGTTCAACCTGCTCCACGATCAGATCGAACGCTTCGAGGTGCGGTTCCTGAAGGACGCGAAGGACCTCGACTGGAACGCGGCCGAGCCCGGCTGGGAACTCACGAAGGACAGCGGGTTGCCCGCCGTCGCGGCGATCGAGGTCGTCGTCAGCATCGGTACGCCGCCGGTCGACGATTCACCCGAGGCGTTGAAAGCGGCCCGCGACTACCGGCGCCAAGCGGTGCGTCGATGGGTCGCCCTCACCCCCGGAATGGGCAAGGACACGTCGAAACTCGTGTGGCTCGAGCCCAAAGACCCGAAGGCGAAACAGAAAGCCGGTGGCGCGGGACCGGGGCAAGGCACGCAGGGCGGGACGATCCCCGGCCTGGGCGGCGGCCCGGCCGGCAGCGTTCCCGCGGGAAACAACCCCCTGCTCGAGCTGATCAAGCGGCAGCAGCAGGGCGGTCGGTAGCACCTACGGCGTCGGCGCGAAGCGCGTTTCGATCCAGTCCGTCTTGATCGTGCCGAGCAGCGGGTTCGTCATCGTCGCCTTGAACTCGTACTCGGCATCGGTGCTCGCCTTGACGTCGATCGACTTCGGGTACCACGGCGCGTTGTAGTTCTTGTTGAACTCCTCCTGGTCGGGACGGCGCATCTGGTGCCCCTTCACGACGACGGCACCCTCCTTCTTGCGCAACCAGACCTTCGGCGTGTAGCCCACCGGGTAGAACCACTTGTACTGCTCTTCGAGCGCGCCCATCACGAAGACACGCTCGCCCTCGAGCATCACCTTGCCGCCGGACTTCGTCAGCTCCGCGCGGATCTGGAACGGCCCGCCCATCTGTTTGACGACGGTCTCCCCCTCCGCGACGTCGAAGGACTCGGAGTTGCCCTGCTCGATCGTCACCGACATCTCCTTACGGCCGCTTCCCTTCGTCACGTAGCCGTGCTGGAACTGGTAGAAGCCGTCGGGGACCTTCTTCGGCTGTCCGTCGGCGACGTTGAACCAGCCCCCCTCGAACTCGCCTCGGATGCACTTGAAGATCAACTGTTGCGGCTGGACGCGTCGCCCGCCGGTCCACTTGACCTGCAGCGTGCCGGTGTCGCCGACGTACTCGGCGAACGTGATTCCGGTGCCGTCCGGTCGCACCTCCACGACCTTGTAGAGCGTCCCGCCGATGCTCATGTACGGGCTCAGCGGCTGCACGTCGTCCTTGCCGATCCGAACGAGGTCGTTGCCGAAGTCGTTGAACTTGCCGTTGATGTTGTCGTCGATCAGCGCGAGCTTGATGCCGTTGAACGCGCCTTCGGTGTAGCAGGCACGGGCGATCTTCACGGTGACGCGCGTCGCGAGCGCCATGTTCGCTTCGTAGCCGAGGAACTTCTCCTGTTCCCCCAGCAGCTGCATGAACGCGCGATACTTCCACTTGTCGTCGCCGTCGGCGACCGTCAGGTCGACCGCCTTCGCCTTGCCGGCGCCCGGCTTGATCCGCTTCTTCTTTCCGCCGGCGGGCTCGAGGAAGAACTTCGTCCCGCCCTCCCAGTGGAACTTCGCGCCGGATCCCAGCGGCCAGTCGAGGGGCTTGTCCTTCTCGATCGTCACGCCGAACCAGAGCATCGAGTCCGCGGCGTTCTCTTTGAACCCGGTCGGAAGCGCGTCGACCGCCTTGGCCTTCTTGTACTTCAGCGCGACCGCCGGGAACTTCTTCGGCTCGGGGCGCACCTTCTTCGGCTTCGCCGGGTCGTCCTTCTTCGCCTCGGGCCCGACGTTGTGCTCCTTCGCGAGCTTGGTCAGCTCCACCGCGACGCGGTTCTCGTGACCTTTCCGTCGATGCGCGCGGTAACCGTCGCGCGCTTTCTCGTAGAGGCGTGCGGTCTCGGCCCAGTCTTCCTTGATCTTGCAGTAGTTCCCGGTCCACTCCGCGACTTCGGCCAGCGTGTAGAGCTCACCGATCTCCTCGAAGACCGCGATCGTGTTGTTGCCGAGCATGATCAGGTCCTCGACCTCGCCCGGACCCTTCTGTGGCTTCGCGTGCATCGTCAGCCACTTGTTCCAGTCCTTGCGTGCGGCGACGTACTTGGGCCCGGTGTCGCTGTTCAGCGTCTTCGCGAACGCGGCCCGTTTCTCGAGGGCCGACGTGCGGTAGGCGATCTTGTAGATCTGGGCGACGTCCTGGATCAGCTCGATCCGCTTCTCGGCGTCCTCGAACGCCTCGCTCGCGAACGAATCCCCGATCGTCCACAGCTGGTAGCTGATGTGATCCTGGAGCCTCGCCTTGTTGTTCTCGACGAGTCGCTTCTTCTTGCCGAAGCCGCTCGCCTTGTCCTCGGCGGCTGCCGTGTATTCGCGCCAGAAATCGGCGCTGTCTTGTGCGGTGATCCCGACCGGAATCAGGCAGAGCACGAGCGCGAGGCGGCGGGCGAGTGCGAGCGTCATCGATGTTCGTCCTTCCAGAGAGCGCGGTGCCGGATTCGGCCCGGGTCCGCGTTCGTAGGGTAACCCGAATCGAGGCACCGGAAAAGAGCGGTCACTGCGCCGCGAGCCGTTCGCGCACGAACGCGCGAAACGCGTCGTCCAACGACTCCAGCCGCACGCCGAGGGTCCGCTCCAGGGCGTCGTCGGCCACCGGCCCTGCGGCGCGTTCGACCGCGACGTAGCGCCAGAACGCGTCGCGATACTCGAACGCCGCGCCTTCGAGCAGGAACGCGACGAGCAGGCTCGACATCGCGTAGCTGCGCGTGTTCCCCCGCCCGCGGAAGCTGTCGCTGTCGTAGCCGAGCACCTCGCGGATCGTCGCGTCGGGCGTCGCGGCTGCCCACCGCAGATACCGGCCGCTCGGCGCACCGAGCACGAACTCGCCGTCGGCGTGGAACCGGCTCGCCTCCAAGTAGGTCGCGAGCCCCTCGTTGAGCCACCAGCTCCACTCCGGGTCGCTGCCGGCCACGAGTCGGTCGAGCACCATGTGCGTCGCCTCGTGATAGAGCCCTCGGCGCAACTCGTCGTCGCCGGCGAGGGTGGGCGACACGAGGGCGATCGTGCCGGCGACGGGCTCGTACATCCCGGCGTTGTAGCGGATGTCGGTGCCGCGGTAGCGTGCGCCGTGGTAATCGCGCAGCCGGGACTCGTGGCCGAGGAGCAGCACGACGATCGGGAAGCCCGGTCCACCCGGCGAGACGAGATCGAGTCGCTCGGCCGCGCCCCACTCCGCGTAGAGGCTCACGAGGAACCGGTCGATCTCCTCGGACGCGATGGGACCGTTCGGGTCGGCGCGCTCCGTGTAGATCCGGTAGAGCGGCCGCTCGATCGCGACCATGTCCTCGAAGTGTCGCGCGAGGTGGCGCTCGCGCAACCGGGGCAACAGCAACGCGAGGCCGCCGACGACGACGGCGAAGGCCGCCGCCGCGATCCCGACCTTAAGGAAGAGGATCTTCCTTCTTGTAGAGCTTGCTCGCATTGGTCAGGAACCGCTTCTCCTTCGCCGACAGCGTGTGGATGCCGTCGCGCCGGATCTTCTCGAGGAGTTCGTCGACGGTCTTGCGCACCTCGGACTCGCGCTCGACCTCGCGCTCGGCAGCTCGCGTCTCGATGCGCTCGAAGAGCGCCTCGACCCGGGTGTGCAACCGGAAGAACAGATAGCCGCCGACGGCCCCGCCGATGTGACACCAGTGCGCGACACCGCCGCCGAGGAAGCGCATCCCCGACACGAGGTCGACGCCGACGAGGATCAGCACGAGGTACTTCACCCGCATCGGGAACATCAGGAACAGGAGCACGACGCGGTTCGGCCAGAGGAACGCGAACACCGCCATCAGCGCGTAGATCGAGCCGGATGCGCCGATCACGGCGTCGTCGGTGTTGCGCGCATACGCGGCGATCGCGTGCGCGATCCCCCCGACGAACGCGCCGACGTGGTAGAGCGCGAGGAACTTGCGGGTGCCGAAGTAGCGCGCGAGGTCGCCGCCGAACATCCACAACATCAGCATGTTGAACAGGATGTGCATCGGCAGGTCGAGCGAGTGGACGTAGGCGTAGGTGAAGAACTGCCAGACGCGGAACCCCTCGACGGCCGCCTTCGGGTGCAGGGCGAAGACGTCGCTGATCCAGTTCGTGTCGGTCAGTGTCCAGACCGCGAACGTCGCGAGAAAGACCGCGACGTTGACCCACAGGAGGGCCTTCACGACCTGGGGCAGGGGTCGTGCGAAGAAGTCGAAGCCGCCGCCGTAGCCGGATTCGCTGTTGCCGTACATCGTCTCGCGCTGTCCCGTCCGGGGCCGGGACGCCGCGCTTCGCAGGGTCCCCGTCCGCCTGGACTTCCTCCACCGATCGACTACATGCCCAGTATAGGCGCTGGTCGCGGGGCGAGAAAGTCGCAAAGCCCGCACGATCGAAGCCGACGGCGCACCCGGAGGGCCGACACGCACGCATGACCGCCCGCATCATCGACGGCCGCGCGCTCGCCGCGGAGATCCGCGCGTCGCTGCCGCCGCGCATCGAACGGCTCACCGAACACCACGCCGCACCGCACCTCGTCGCGATCCGCGCCGGCGACGACCCCGCCTCCGGCCTCTACACCCAGTCGCAAGCCCGCGCGTGCGCGAAGGCCGGCATTCGCTTCTCCGAGGAGGTGCTGCCGCCCTCCCCCGATACCGAGACCGTCGTCGAGCGGCTCCAGAAACTCAACCGCGCGCCGGAAGTGACGGGGATCATCCTGATCAAGCCGATGGGCGACGCGGTCGACTTCGCGATGCTGCGCGCGACGATCTCCCCCGCCAAGGACGTCGAGGGCGTCAGCCCGCAGAACGCCGGCCTCCTCGGCCTGTCGGCGACGGTGCTGCACCCGTGCACCGCCGAGGCGGCCGTCGAGGCGGCGGTGTCGACCGGGGTCGACCTGACGGGCAAGCACGTCGTCATGGTCGGCAAGAGCGACACCGTCGGTGTGCCGCTCGCCCTGCTCGCGCTGCAGCGCTGGGCGACGACGACGGTCTGCCACCACAAGACGGCCGACCTGCGCGAGCAGACGTCGCGAGCGGACGTGCTCTTCGTCGCGACCGGGCGCCCCGGTCTGATCACCGGCGACATGGTCAAGCCCGGCGCGATCGTCGTGGACATCGGCATCAACCGGGTCGAGCGCACCGACGCGGACGGCCAGGTGCGGACCGTCACGGTCGGCGACGCCGACTTCGAGTCCGTCTCGAAAAGCGCGAGTTGGATCACGCCGGTGCCGGGCGGCGTCGGGCCGATGACCGTCGCGGTGCTGCTGCGCAACACCGTCGTCGCGGCCGAGCGCCTGTTCGCGATCGCCGAGCACGCCTGAGATCACGCGTGGGCGGCGCGCCAGTCCGTCCCCTCGCCGAAATCGACGACCAGCGGCACGTCGAGCGACAGCGCGCCGGTCATCTCCTCGTTCACGACCGCCTTCAACCGTTCCACCTCGTCGGCGGGCGCCTCGAACAGCAGCTCGTCGTGGACCTGCAACAGCAGCGCGGCCTCGAGGCCGTCGGCGTCGATCCGGCGGTCCAGCGCGACCATCGCGACCTTGATCAAGTCGGCGGCCGTGCCCTGAATCGGCGTGTTGACGGCGATGTTCTCGGCCTGTGCCCGCACGCGCTGGTCCTTCGACCGAATCTCGGGGAGCTGGCGGCGGCGGTGGAGCAGGGTCGTCACGTAGCCGTTCTTGCGGGCCGACTCGAGCGACGCATCGAGGAACGCCTTCACCGCCGGGAAGCGCTCGAAGTAGGCGGCGATGAACGCCTTCGCCTCGGCCTCGGTGATCCCCGTGTCGCGCGCGAGACGGCGCGGCCCCATGCCGTAGAGGATCCCGAAGTTGATCGCCTTCGCCCGGGAGCGAATCTCGAGATCGACCGCGTCGGGCTCGATGTCGAAGATCCGCGCGGCGGTCTCGCGGTGGATGTCGGCGTTGCGGCGGAACGCATCGAGCAGCGCTTCGTCCTGACTCAGGTGCGCGAGGATGCGTAGCTCGACCTGGCTGTAGTCGGCACTGACGAGGTGCCACCCCTCGCGCGGCACGAACGCCGAGCGGATCCGGCGGCCGATCTCGGTCCGGATCGGGATGTTCTGCAGGTTCGGGTTCGACGAACTGAGCCGACCGGTCGCGGCCACGGTCTGGTTGAACGACGTGTGGATGCGCCCGTCGTCGGGGTCGATCAGCGCCGGGAGCGCGTCGACGTAGGTGTTGAGGAGCTTCGACTTCTGTCGATAGTCGAGGAGCTTCTCGACGAACGGGTGCTCGCGCAGGTCTTCGAGCACGCTCTGATCGGTGCTCAGCCCGGTCTTCGTGCGCTTGATCCGCTTCTTGCCCAGCGCTTCGTGCACCTTGAGCTTCTCGTAGAGGATCGGCTGCAGCTGCTTCGGGCTCAGCACGTTGAACGATTCGCCCGCCAGCTCGTGCAGGTCGCGCTCGAGTGCCTCGAGGTCGGCGCGCAGCTCGTCTCCGAACGCGGCGAGCGGTTCCGGGTCGACCCGGATGCCCCGCTGCTCCATCCGCAGCAGCACACCGATCAACGGAACCTCGACGTCCCGGTTGAGCTCCGCCATCTCGAGTTCGCGGAGCCTCGGCTCGAACAGCTCCCACAGCCGCCACGTGATGTCGGCGTCCTCGCACGCGTACTCCCCGACCTGTTCGACCGGAACCTCGGCCATCGAGATCTGCTTCTTGCCGGTGCCGATCAGCGCCTCGGTCGCGATCTTCCGCACGCGCAGAAAGCGCAGCGCGAGCGCGTCGAGCCCGTGTTGGCGGGCGCCCGGATCGTCCAGGTAGGCGGCGACCATCGTGTCGAACGCGATGCCGCGAACGTCGATGCCGTTATGGGCGAGGACGAGCAGGTCGTACTTGACGTTCTGCCCGCACTTCGCGATCGCGGGGTCCTCGAAGACGGGCCGCAGCGCTTCGAGCAATCGGTCCCGATCCGACGGCGCCGCCTCGGGGGGGAAGAGCGAACCGTCCTCGACCGCCTCCGCCTCGCCACCGAACAGCGACGGGTTCGCGTTGAACGGTACGTAGGTCGCCGCCTGCGCCTCGATCGCGAACGAGATCCCGACGATCGTCGCGGCGCGCGGGTCGAGGTCGGTCGTCTCGAGGTCGAAGACGAAGCGCTTCGCGTCGCGCAGCGTCGCGATCAACGCGTCGAGTTCCTCGACGCTGCCGACGACGCGATAGTCGCGCGCCTCCTCGTCGGACTCCCCCTCCTCGATCTCGTCGAGCAGATCCTTGAACTCGAGTCGGCCGTAGAGGGCGCGCAAGGCGTCCTGGTCGCCCTCGCCGCGTTGCAGCTCGGGCGCCTCGACGTCGAGCGCGACGTCGGTGTCGATCGTCACGAGCGTCCGCGACAACCGCGCCTGCTCGGCGAACTCGACGAGGTTCTTGCCGGCGCGGCCGGTGATCGCGCCCTCCTCCGCCGCGGCGATCGCGCGCTCGATCGAACCGTATTCGTCGATCAGCTTGCGCGCGGTCTTCTCGCCGATCCCCGGGACGCCCGGCACGTTGTCGGAGCTGTCCCCCATCAGGCCGAGCACCTCGATCACCTGCTCGGGCGGCACGCCGAAGCGCTCTTGCGCGGCTTCCGGTCCGAGCACCTGCGCATCGCCGATGCCGCGGCCGAGGTCGACCATGCGCACGTGGTCGCCCAGCAGCTGCATGAAGTCCTTGTCGCGGCTGACGAGGAACACGTCGGCGCCGTCGGCGGCCGCGCGGCGTGCGAGCGTGCCGATCACGTCGTCGGCCTCGAAGCCGGGGCGCTCGACGAGCGGAATCCCCATCGCTTCGACGAGTTCGCGGATCAGCGGAAGCTGGCGAACGAGGTCGTCCGGCATCTTCTCGCGCGTCGCCTTGTAGTCGGCGAATGCACGGTGGCGAAACGTCGGCTCACGCGTGTCGAACACGACCGCGATGTGCGTAGGCGATTCGCGGTCGAGCAACGAGCGCAAGGTGCGCAGGAAGAGGTAGACCGCCGACGTGTTCTCGCCCCGGCTGTTGATCAGCGGGTCGCGCGACATCGCGAAGTGCGATCGATAGGCGAGCGCGCTGCCGTCGATCAGGAAGAGGCGAAACGGCGCCTCGGCCATCGCGTTCAGGCGCCGGCGGTCGAGAGCCCGCCGGTCTCGCCGCCCGGCCGACGGTTCGGATCCTTGTCGTCTCCGGCGCCATCGCCGGCGTTGGCCTCGTTGATCTGGTCGCGGGCCGGCGGACGCGGCGCCGGGTCCGGGAGCTTGTCGCCCTTGAGCACGATCATGAGCTGCTCGCGGCTGATCGTCTCATGGACCTTGAGCGCCTCGGCGATCGCGTGCAACACGGGCGTGTTGTCGCGCAGGATCGTGCGCGCGGCCTCCATGCACGTCTCGACGATGCGCTTCACCTCGTCGTCGATCAGCTGGTAGGTCGATTCGCTGTACGAGTGGTCGCGGTTGATGTCGCGGCCGACGAACACTTCGCGCGAGCCGTCGTTGAAGCTCAGCGGCCCGACCTTGTCGCTCATCCCGTAGGTGCAGACCATCGCACGCGCGATCGTCGATGCGCGCTCGAGGTCGTTCGACGCACCGGTCGAGATCTCGTCGAACACGAGCTCCTCGGCTGCGCGGCCCCCCATCAGGACGATGATGCGCGCGAGCAGCTCCTTGCGCGTGTTGAGGTAGCGGTCCTCCTCGGGCAGGCTCATCGTGAAGCCGCCCACCCCGTAGCCGCGCGGGATGATCGAGACCTTGTGGACCGGATCGGCGTCCTCGGTGTGCTCGTTGACGAGTGCGTGGCCGGCCTCGTGGTAGGCGACGATCTCCTTTTCCTTCTCGCTGATCACGCGGGACTTGCGCTCCGGGCCGGCGATCACGCGATCGACCGCCTTCTCGAAGTCGCGCGACGTGATCTGCTTGCCGTTGCGCCGGGCCGCGAGCAGCGCGGCCTCGTTGACGACGTTGGCGAGATCGGCGCCGCTGAACCCGGGCGTCTGGCGAGCGACGACGGTCAGGTCGACCTCGTCCGCGAGCGGCTTGCCCTTCGTGTGGACCTTCAGGATGTCCTCGCGACCGTTGATGTCCGGCGCGTCGACGACGACGCGGCGATCGAATCGGCCGGGCCGGAGCAACGCGGGGTCGAGCACGTCGTGGCGGTTCGTCGCGGCGATGATGATCACGCCCTTTTGCGACTCGAAGCCGTCCATCTCGACGAGCAACTGGTTCAGCGTCTGCTCGCGCTCGTCGTGGCCGCCGCCGATGCCGGCGAAGCGCTGCCGTCCGACCGCGTCGATCTCGTCGATGAAGACGATGCACGGCGCCTTCGCCTTGGCCTGGTTGAACAGGTCGCGCACGCGCGCGGCGCCGACACCGACGAACATCTCGACGAAGTCGGAGCCGGAGATGCTGAAGAACGGGACGCCGGCCTCGCCGGCGATCGCCCGAGCGATCAGCGTCTTGCCGGTGCCCGGGGGACCGATCAGCAGCACGCCCTTCGGGATCTTGCCGCCGAGGATCTGGAAGCGCTTCGGACTCCGGAGGAACTGGATGATCTCCTCGAGTTCCTCTTTCGCCTCGACACAGCCGGCGACGTCGTCGAAGGACGTCTTCGTGTCCTTCTCCATGCTGATCTTCGCCTTGGACTTGCCGAAGCTCATCACGGTGGTGTCGGTCCGCCGCATCTGCCGGACGATCATCACCCAGAAGAACACGGCGATCGCGATCAGCAGGATCCAGTGCAGGTTACTGACCAGCGCGCTCGGTTGCTGATACGAGAACGCGATCCCGCGCGCCTCGCACATCTGCCGCAGGTTGTCGAGCAGGCGGTTGTCGGTCGGCAGGTAGTTGACGCGGAACGTGCGCTTGCCCTTGGCGTTCGCGTCCTTCGGCTTGTAGGACCCCTCGATGACGGTCGCCCCGACGAGGACCTCGGTCACCTGATCCTGCTTCAGCCGTGTGAGGAACTCGTCGTAGCGGAGCCGCTTCGTCCCGCCCGGAACCTCCATGTAGTAGATCAGGAACAGGGCGCAGATGATGATCAGCACCCAGTAGAGGTTGAGTCCGGCTTTCTTGGCCAACGTGCCCTCCTGGTCCGCGCCCGTTGCGATCGTGGGCCGGCGCGTGTCGCGGGGCCGCGCGTTTCGGCGGCGTCGTCGTCGGGCCGAACGGGAAGATGCGACCCTTCGTCAACGTTTAACATCATTGGCCGCGAACGGCCAGCGCAGCGGGCGTGCTTCAGCCGCGCGCGGGGGCCGGCGACGCAGGCGTCGTCGCGGGCGCGGTGGGCGGCGTCGACGAGGCCTTCGAAGGCGTCGGCGCGACCGGCTTCGACGCCGGTGTGGCCGGCGCGCTGCCGCTCCGGAAGACCGGGACTTTCGCGCGCTCGATCTCCCGGATCACCGCCGCGGAGACGGGGCCCTTCAACGCGAACGGGCTCGTCGAGCCGGGGCGCATCCCGCGGCGACGACCGACGAGGCGGCCCCCGTCGACGGTGCAGTCGACGATCTCGCCCTGGCGGAGCAACGAGCGGAACGCGACCTGCGACATCGGTTCCGGCTTCTGGAGCCGCGGGTCCTGCTTCAGGACCGACAGCGAATAGAGCAGCATGCCCATCGACGCGAGCATGCCGAACACGCCGACGCCCATGATCTTCGCGAGCATTCCGGTTCGATGGCCGTTCATGCTTCCGCTATCGGCCTATCCGAGCGCCCCGCTTGAACCCGCGGGCGCCGGGGAGCGTCTCACTTTCGCTTCGGAAAGCCGTAGACGATCACGCGCTTCTTCGGCTCCAGCGGGTCGTTCGTGTGCAGGGTCACGGCGCCCTGGAGGTCGTAGGCCTGCCAGCCCGCCTCCAAGTGCAGCAGTACCTGGAACTTGCCGTCCCCGAGCGGCCGCGCCTCCGCCTTCATGAAGTCGCGGTCCACGGTCACTTCGCGGAGTTCGAGGGCCTCGCCCAGGCTCGAGTCCAACGTGACCTTCGTCGTCTTCGCGGTGCCCTTGGCGATCTGCCCGAAGCTGAAGTAGGCGGGCTCGACCCGAAGGTTGCCCTTCACCATCGCCGCGACGTTGCCCTCGACCGGCTTGCCGTTGACCTTGGCCCGGACCGCGGCCGAGAGCTGCCCGATCGGGGCGCCGGGCAGGACGCGGATCCGGATCGCGCGCCACCCCCGCTCGACCGGGTAGTGTTTGTCGGGCTGCCCCTCGATCGGCGACGGGCGGGTGCGAGGCGCGTCGGGATCCACCGTGGCCTCGACGAGCTTCGACGAGGTCACGAGGTCGGTGATCTCGATCGCCTCGCCGCGGTAGTGCCGAACCCACATCCAATCGGACGCGCCCTTCGGGGACGCGACGTCGCGCAGCCACACGGTCGCCGGGTCGTGCTCGATGATGCGGACGATCTCGCCCTGCAGCGTCAACGCGAGGTCCGGCTCCTCCGGATCGTTGCTGCGGATCCGGATCCGAAACGCCATGAAGCCCTGTTTCGCGCGGGTGTCGACGTAGGTCGAGATCCAGCCGGACTCACCGGCGGGGATCGTGCCGCCGCCGCCCTTCTGGGCCTTCATCTTGCCGTCGTCGGTGTTCTCCTGACCCTCCTTGCGGGCGTCGTCGACGAGGTCGTTCGCGAGTTGCCCCTTGCGGGTCACCATCGCGGCCGCGCAGCCGCACGTCTTCTCGATTCGCGTGATTTCGAGCGGTTTCGTGCCCGCGTTGTGGATCCGGAAATCGTGGCGGATCTCGTCGCCGGTCGCCGTCGCCTCGAAGCCGTGGACGATCTCCTCGCACACGAGGTCCGGCGCGTCGGTCGCCTTCCGGTCGATCGGGCCGTTCACGCGCAACGACAGGCCGACGTACTCCTCGGCGAGTTCCTTCGCCGCGCGAACGACGGCGCCCTTCATCGGGTCGAGCACCGCGACGCCGTCGGCGACCGAGCCGCGGACGAGCAGGAACCGCGCCGCGACGATCGACGGACTCGGGCGCTTCGCGGCCGACTCGCGGTCGTGGAGCAGGACGATCGTCGGCGCGCCGCTCGCGAGCACGTCGTCGAACGACTCCGCGCGGATCGTCGTCGGCACGCCGCCGCGGTCGAGGTAGTCGCGCACGTGGAGCAGGTTGATTCCGCGGCTGTCGCCGCGGAGTCGTTGGCGCGTGCGCCGGAACGAGGCCGACGCGTCGTCATGCGCCTTCAGTAGGTGGTAGACCGACAGCGCCGCGTTCGGGAACATCGATCGGTCGTAGGCTCGAGCCGCCGCCTCGCGGACGTCGGCCGTCAGGGGCCCGGCGGCCGCGGCGGGCTTTGCCGGTGCCGCCGGAGTGGCGGCAGGCCCGGCGTCCACTGGCGGCGGGTTCGGCGTCGTGTTCTGCGGGGCTGTGTCCTTCGGGGTCGGCGCCGGACCGTCGCACCCGCCGATGCACAGCGCGGCGAGTGCGGCGATCGCGAGCGGTGCGCCCGTCCAGAGGCGTGGTCGCATCATCGTTCGGTTGGGTCCCTCGCTCCGGGGTCGGCGTGGTTCGCGCCGTTGGAACGATAGCGGATCAGGCCGCGGGGATCGATCCCGAAGGTCCGACCCTCCGGCGGCCGATCCCGATCGGAGACCCCGTCGCGTTCCGAGGCGTCGCAACCGTCGGTCCGGAGCGCAGTTGCGAGCACGGCGGCAGCCGGCCAAAAAAGTCGGCGGGGTGAGGAACAAAAGCGGGCGCCCCGGGCATCCAATCCCATGAGACAGCAGGGCAGACTCGGGTACGGCTGGTCGGGGTGGACCAGCCAGTGGAACACCGAACGAGCAATCTCGGGATGGCTAAGGCGGGCGCGTAGTGCGTTAACTTTCTGTTTTCTCCCCTTCTTTTCCCTTTTTCTTCTCAAATCAGACTGCGCCACCAAGCGACCTTGCCAATCCCCACCGGGCCGGAATCCTCCTTCCGGCCTGGTTTTATGTACGGGTCGGGGTCGGGGGTTCCCGGGGCGCATCTTCGCCCGCCTCGCGGCCGCTGGCGGCGTTGCGGCCACGCTTGAGTATTACTGGGTCGGGTCCTGCGGCTCGAGGACCGCGTCTTCGCCCGCCTCCTGACCGCTGGACTGCGTTGCGACCGCGCTTGAGTATCTCTGATGCGAGGCGCGCGGTCGCGCCTTGCCAGCGGCCAGGAATCGGGCGAATCTGCGGCCCTCCAGCCGCAGGACCCGACCCTGGACGACGGAGCGAAGAGGAGAAGGCGGAGGGGCGATGCTGACGCGTTCGGTTGTCGTAGGGGTCGACTACCACCAGCTCTATCTGTGGGATCCGTCGGTGACGAACCGCGCGCCGGAGGAGTACTCGGACGAGGACGTCGAGCGGAGGGTGAAGCTCGGGCCGAGTGTGATCGTCGTGCAGCCGGAGCGAAACGGTGAGGTCGCGCTGACGGTCGAGGTCACCGAGTCGGATCCGGGGTTTGACGCCGGGCGATACGACCACGTCGTCGAGTGTGGGGTGGAGCTCCCCGGCGGGCGACTCCAGGTTCACGAGTGCCTGGGGGGCGCGGTGATGGAGGCGACCGTTGAGCCGGGCGCCTACGTCGCTCGGGTGTTGTTTGCGGGGCTGGGGTCGATCTCGAGCGACGGACTCGATGGAGACGACGCCTACGCCGTGCAGTTGTGGCGGGGCTCCCCGCGCGCGCTTCGGGTGGTGAAGCAGTGGCGGCGCGGGGAGGTCGGGTCGTGACCGGTCAGCGGATGCAGCGGAAGCCGGTCTGCAGCGAGTCGGTCGCGGTTTCCTTCATCAGGTCGAAGAACTGCGCGGCGAGCGCGCCTTTCTGACGCGAGCGGAAGTGGCCGCCCTTGACGACTTGGGCGCGCGGGCGCTCACTCTTCTTGAGCTTCTTGAACTCGTCCTTGCCGGTCGGCACCGTGGTCGTCGTCCACTCGGCGACGTTGTCGGCCATGTGGTAGACCTCGAACGGGCTCTTGCCCTCGGGCATCGAGTCGACCGGGACCGTGTCGCTCAACCACTCGATGCTCTCGCGGTCCGCGGGACCGCTGCCGTCGTCGCCGCGGCTCATCATGAAGCTCGTCCAGCACTTCGTCTTCCAGTCGGCGCGCGTGTAGCGGTTGCCCCACGGGTAGCGCAGGCCGTTCTGGCCGCGCGCGGCGCACTCCCACTGGTCGGCGGTGGGGAGTTGCTTCTTGAAGAACTTGGCGAACCCCAGCGCTTCGTCGTAGCCGATCGCGCGCACCGGGTGCTTCGAGCGGCTCTCGTAGTCGAACTGGAAGTTCTTGTCGTCCTGGATCCACTTGTCGGTGTCGAACTCCCCCATCACGACCGGGGTCGACGCGAGGTACTCGATCTGCTCCGTGCCCTTGGTCAGCCACAGGTACATGAACCAGTCGATGTTCGACACCTCGAACTTGTCCATCAGGAACGGCGCTTCGAGTTCGAAGAAGCGTTCGCGATTGCCCTTGAAGCTGTTGTCGCCGAGCTTGTAGCGACCGGCCGGGATCTCGACCATGTTCGCATCGGTGTTGCGGAGCTTCTCGAGGTGCGCCGCGAGTTCCGCTTGCGTCGGGATGTAGGGCTTCTTCTTCGCCTTCTTGGGCTTCTTCGAAGGGCCGCATCCGACGAGAGCGAGCCCGATCATCGCGAGGACGACCCACGCGACACACGTACGAGAACCACGGACCATGTTCGTTTCCCTGTTTTCCTCGAGTCTCGGGGTGGCCCCGCTCAGCACGAACGGGGCGCGCATTGTAGCAGATCACCGGACGCGAGGCGCCCCCTCGCGGCCCCCCTGCCCGGCTTGACCCCCCACCCCCGACCGCCTATGATTCGCCCCGCCGGGCGATTAGCTCAGTTGGTTAGAGCGCTACACTCACATTGTAGAGGTCACTGGTTCGAATCCAGTATCGCCCACCACCCGGCACCGGCACGGGCTCCCCACTTCGAGCGACGCAACCGTGCTCCGCGGTGATTCTGCCGGCCATGCTGCGGGACCTCGCCGGCGCTCACCGCTCCTCGCCGCCGATGACCCACCCGAGGCTTTGCCACATCTCGTCGGGCTTGGGGTCTGCCGACGGTGCGCCTTTCGGCGCGATGAAGCGGCCGGCTTCCGCGTTCCACCGGTAGGTGAGCGGCTCGCGTGCGGCATCAGATCGGTGGTCCGGTGTGAGCCGGACCTCGGCGTTGCCGTCGCCGTCGCGATCGGCGAGTGTCCATCGGTAGTTGTGCCAGAGCATCCGGCGCCCCTCGGCGCGATTCCCGTCGAAGTCCCACCAGCTCAGCCGGAGCCATGCGATGCGGCGCCAGCCGTCCGCATCGAGTCGAAACAGCGCGAGCGTCTCCGCATGTACGTTCGTGCCCCGGCCGTGCCCGACCTTCAGGCAGAGTAGCGCTTCTCCGTCGGTGAACGCGGGCATCACGTCGACCGTCACGTTCCCGTAGCTGGCGAGGAGCGACATGCGTGCGACATCGCCGGCGGCCGTCTTCACGCTCAGCCGGAACCGGTCCTTGTGCGTGAGCCCGTGCTCGGTTTCGAGATCGTCCAGCCGCGCCCAGTGAAACGGCTCCGCTGCGCGGATCCACCCGGCATCCTTCGGAACGTGGACCGGCGTGAAGCGCCGGGTCGGATCGGCGTCGGGCGCAGCCGGCTCGGCGGCTCGGCCGCCCCACCAGATCACGATCCCGATGACCGACGTGACGAGAGCGGTTCGCATCGTGCACTCCTCCCCGTTTGTGTCGCGGCGGCCCCATTCTACCGGGCGTTTGCACGCTGCGGGCGGCGCGACCTTGGCGTCCTGTGGGCGAATCTCTGCTACGATGCCCGCATGAAACGGATCTTGCGGAAGCCTCTCACGCGCTGGGGCGCGATCGTCGTCGTTGCGGTTCTGGTCGGGTCGGTGGGCGCTCAGTCGTCGCTGGAGCGAGCGATGCTCGATCCGTCGGCGCCGGTCGAGGCTCGCACCGACGCGGCGAAACGCCTGTGCGAAACCCTCACGCTCGATGGATGCGAACGGTTGCACGCGGCGGCACGCCGCGCGGCGCGCGCTCGCACGACGCTGCGACTGGAGCGCGCGGGCTGGTCGTTGACGATCGGCGCGGCCGAGGAAGACTTCGAGGTCGACGAACCGAGTCCCATCCGTCGAGGCCCGCCGATGCCTCGGCCCGGTTCGCGGCGCGCGCTCGCCAAGACGGCGGCCGTCGAACGCCTCGACCGTCGCATCGCCGCGCTCGATGCAGTGCTCCTCACGCTCGCCGAGTCTGCCGCGGCCGCACTGACGGTCGCCGACGGCGACGAGGCGGCGGAGGAAGTCGGCGTCCGCCTCGCCCGCGGTGCCGACGACGCGGCTGGGGTCGCCGCCCTCGGCGTGCTGCCGCTGCCCGCGACCCGGCGTGCGGTGCTCGCGATGGGGACGGGCCGGGATCCGGCCTCGCGTGCGGCGATCGCCGACGCGATCGGCGTCGCGTCCGCCGGGACGGTCGACGCGGCCTGGGCCGATGCCGCGGCGAAGCGGCTCATCGAGTTGCACGATCGCGGCGATGCACGCCGCCAACGAGCCCTGCGCGCGTTCGATCGCGTCGTCGCTCGCCACGCGAAGGCCCTCGCCGCGATCGGCGATCCCGCCGTCGCCGCGCTCCAGCGCCTCGCGAAGGGAGCGAGCGCGAACAAGGCGATGAAGAAACTCGAACGCCTCGAGGCGGCCGCGGAAAAGGCGATGAAGGCGCGGACCGAGGCGCTGCGCGCGCTCGAAGAGCACGACGTCGCGGCGCGTGCGACCTTCGCAGCACTCGAACGCCTCTACGCGATCTCCCCGCCCGGACGCGCGTCGGTCGCCGCTGTCGTCGCGAAAGCGATCGCCGGTGCGCGCACGGACGACGCCTCCCTTGCGCTCGTCGAACACGCGGGTGCCTGCAATGAACCGGCTGTCGGAACGGCGCTCGTCGGTGCGACGCAAGCCCGCCACGCGGTTGTGCGCATCGCAGCGTGCCGCGCACTCGCCCGCGCCGACTGGCACGCGCACGTCGCGGCGGTGGCCGAGCGACTCGGCGACGAGTTGTGGCAGGTGCGGATCGCGGCGGCGCGCTCGCTCGCCGAGATCGGCGGCGCCTCGTCGATCGACGCTCTCGTCGCCGCCGCCCGCCGCGCGAACGGCCAGCCCCTCGTCGCGATCAATCGGGCGCTGACCGCGCTGACCGGAGAGGACTTTCACGGCAACGCGGCGTTGTGGGCTTCGTGGTGGGCGAAGCACCGGGACGGCTACTCCGGCCCGTCGAAGAAGCGCCGCGGTGACGCGGCTGCCGACGCCGACGCCGGGCGGATCGCGTTCTACGGCGTGCGCACGCGGTCCCGCAACATCGCGTTCGTGCTCGACACGTCCGGGAGCATGGCCGCGGGAATCGACGCGAACGCGCTCTCCTGGTTGCTCGGCGAGAAGCCGCCGGAGAGCGAGACCAAGCTCGCGCTCGCGAAGAAGGAACTGCTGACGACCCTGACCGCCCTGCCCGATGACGCGCACTTCTCGATCGTCGCGTTCTCCGACGGGCCGGAGCCGTTCAAGCGCAAGCCCGTGGTGGCCAACGAGAAGAACCGGCGCCGCGCGACGCAGTGGGTCGAGACGCTCGTCGCCGACGGGCAGACGAACATCTTCGACGCCGTGTCGCTCGCGATCGGCGACCCCGATCGGCTCGACGCTGCGACGCCGGACACGGTCTTCCTGCTCGCCGACGGCGGCTGCAACCGCGGCGACCGCCCCCTCCCGGAGGACGCGCTCGCGGAGATCGTGCGCCGCTGTCGGCGAGGCAACGTCACGATCCACGCGATCGCCCTCGGCCTCGACGCCGACGTGCCGTTCATGCGCGCGCTCGCGACACGCACCGGCGGCACGTTCGTCAGCCGCCGCAAGGCCCCCTGAGGCTCACCGCCCGAGTCGGAACGCGAGGAAGCGACCGGTGCGGCCTCGTTCGCCCGCGACGTGAAGGATGTGCGCGTCGTAGTCGCCCGCATAGAACGCGTTCGTCGCTGCGAACGTGAAGTGACTGCGGAGCGCGGCCGGCGGTGCGATCGGCTCCGGATCGAACGCGCCGGTCGTCGGATCGAAGACGTGGAACGACGGATACGACGCGCTCGGGCCGGTCAGTCGGACGAGCACGCGGCCGCTGGCGTCGTCGAACGTGAGGCCTGCGTAAGCGCTCACATACGGCGTTCGTCCGGCGAGCGGAGGCATGCCCGTCGCACCGGTGTCCACCCAGCGCGACGTCGCGACGTCGAAGAACCAGAGCCGAAACGCGGTGCCCGTCTCGTCGACGGCGAAGAAGTAGATGCGCTCCCTCGTGCGGTCGAAGCAGCTCACCCCGGTGCCGGTGATGCGCGGTCCGTCCTGGGCGAGCGCGACCGGGCTCCAGCGGTAGGTGCTCGCATCGAAGTACCACACCGTCCGTCGCTGAGCGGCGCTCTTGTCCCAGCACCAGGTCGCCCGTCGACTCGGCACGTAGTGGACGACGACGGAGCGCCCGGTCACGTCGAGCGTGGGTCGGGTCGCGCCCGGCGGCTCGCGCCGCCAGCGGCCGGTCGCTTCTTCGAAGAGCCAGGGGGATGCGGCCTGCGACGCGGGCAGCGACACGTTGCCGAGCCACGCGAGGCGTTGCGGCATCGCGTTGGTCCAGTAGGTGTTCGGCGCGGCGACCATCACGAAGGCGCGCCGCGATTCGTCGACGGTGACGAGCTCGTAGCCGTGGCCGAGTTGGGCGACCGGAATCGGCGCGCCTTGCGCGTCGACCTCGAACCGATCCTCGTTCAGACGCAGCGCGAGCGTCGCGACGTGCGAACCCGGCTTGACGCAGATCCAGCGGTGCGCCGCGAGATCGTAGAACCAGACGTCGTCGACGTAGCGCCCCGTCGCCGGCACGACGTAGCCGTGCGTCCCCTCGCCGGTGAAGAACGCTCCGCCGAGATGCGCGGCCGGCGCGAGCCGCGGCGTGTAGCTTCGGCCGGTCGCGAGACCGTGCGCGGGATCCGGCGCCGGCACGCCGAGGTCGACCCAACTCCCCGGCGCGAGCGACTGCAGCGCGCGCAGTCCGGGGCCCCCCGTCGACGGGAGCCCGGCGAGCGCTCCGGACGGTGGCGTCACGTGCGATCCGACGCGCAGTCGGATGCCGTTCGTCACATCGATGCCGGCCGGCGCAGACGACGACACGTAGCCCTGCGCGACCAGCTCGATACCGAGGAGCGCCGGCGCCGACGGGATCGCGATCGCGTGTTCGAATCGACCGGCCGCATCGCTGGCCGACGGGATCCACGCGCGCACGTCGCCGAGGTCGACGAACGCGGCCGCCCCACTCGGCAACGCCAACGGCGCGGCGCCGCGCGCGAGGACGAGTGCCCCGGCCGCACCCGGCGTGAGGGCGGTGGCGCGGATCGCCACCGTCGTCCCGAGCGCCGGCGGATCGATCGTCAGCCGGGGGGCCGGCGTCGTCGCGCCGACGCCGTAGCCGAGCGGTACCGCCTCGGCCGGTTGGGCGTACACGCGGTCCGACGCGATCACGAAGAGCGCGAGCCCCACCGCTGCGATGTGGCGTCTCGTCATCCCGCGGCCTTCGGTGGCGGTGGCGTCGGCCGGAACTCGTCGGCCGCGGTGCGCCACCACGCGCGGAGGGCTGCTACCGCCGCGCGTCGAGCGGCGAGACCCGATCCCGGCACGAAGCCGCCGTCGCGACCACCGGTGATCCGACGGAGGGTCACCCAGCAGAAGTCACTGACCCCGCGATCCGCGTCGAGCAACCCGTCGATCAGCACCGGAACCCCGTCGCCGGAGCCGACCCGGGCCAGCGCCAGAGCAACCTGGGCGCGCACGAGTGCGTCGGGGTCCGCGAGGCGTGGCCGCAATGCATCCGCGATCGCCGCCGCGAAGTCGGCGTACTCGAACCCCTGGCCGATCAGTCCGAGCCCTTCGGCCGCTGTCGACCGAACCAATGCCACGTCGTCGCCGAGCGCCGTCACCAGCGCGGGGACCGCCGGGCGCAATCCTCGGACTGCGGCCATCTGCGCCGCGTGGAATCGGCGGACGGGGTCGGACGACCGCTCGATCCAGGCGATCAGGGTCGGTGCGGTTTGGTCCGCGAGCGCCATCACGGCATCTTCGCGCGCGACGCGTTCGGCGAGCGGTCGCGCGGCGGTGAAGACGCCATACCACCCGTTGCGCAGATCGTCCGCGTACGCCTCGTTCTCGATCGCCCAGCGCGCTTCGGTGTGCAGCCGGGTCACCGTGTATCGAGCGACGCGTCCATAGCGCGTCCAGTACCGACGCCAACGTTCGATCGCGCGATCCGGGTGCAGCTCGTATCCGAAGTAGGGACGGCCGTCGAGGGCACGGAGCAGCGGCAGTGGCGAGGAACGCGTGGCGAGTGCTTCGACGAGCAGCCCGATCCCCTCGCGCTCGCCTCGTGCCACCGCGGCAAACGCCGCACGGTCCCGGAGGACCGGCGGTGCGGCCGAGTCCCGCGCCAGCGCGAGCAGCGGCGCCGGATCACCCGGCAGTAACGCCGCGCGCCCCGCCGCGGCGACACGCGACTCCACGGGCGCCGCCGGGTCGATCGCGTGGGCGACGAGTTGCCGCCCCGCTTCGACCGAGCCGACTTGCCCCAGGTAGCGGATCGCCTCGGCGCGAGCGTCGGCGGTGAGCGACGACCATGCGGCGAGAACCACCGGCTCCACCGAAGCGAGGGCGGTCCGCAGTGCTGCGGACTCGTGCGCCTGGGTCGTCAGCCAGACGAGCGCGCGGAGGACCGCCGCGCGACCGTCGGTGTCGGCGAGCGCGGTGCGTAGTGGCTTCACGGCCGGCGCACCGATGTCGAGCAGGATCCGCTGCCGAATCGCGACCGTGGGGCGCGGGTCGTCAGCGCGAAACGTGTCGCAGATCGCGGTCGCACCGAACCGCCGGAGCCCGGTCAGGATGAAGCGCGCCCGCGCATCGTCCCGGTCGGCGACGCGCGCCGCGAGCGCATCGACCCGGACGAGCAACGCTTCCGACGGCGCGGCCGGGCCGACCCGCATTCGGCGCGCCGGATCCGAGTCCCAGCGGTGCCGCAGGTGAAACGGCCCGGTGCGATCGTGCGTCACGGTCTCGGGAACGGCGAGACCCTCGTCGACGCAGCGCTTCAGCGCGGCGATCGCGTCGCGAACCTCCTCGCCCCCGGGCCGAAGCGCGACCGAGAGCAAGACGTCGACGCCGACGGTGCCGCCGAGGTCGCAGCACGCCTCCGCGAGCGCGACGATTCGGGCCGGCTCGCGGGTGTCCTCGAGCCGCGCGATCAGATCGGGCAGGTAGCGGTCGTCCCCCACGGTGCCGAGCGCGATTGCCGCCGCGACGGCCGGCAGCCGTTTGACGAGTGGTGCCGGGTCGTGTCCACCGGCCTTGATCGCCGCGCCGACCTCGCGTCCGACCCGACGGGCCTCTGCGACCGCCGCCGCGTCCGTTTCCGTCGCGGCGTCGATCGCTGCGAGCTGGCGCTCCTGCGCGACGACGGCCGCGACGCCGCAGAGCACGACGATCGCGGCGCGGCCCGACAGTCGGCAGAGCATCGCGACGAACACCGTGCGCCGGTCAGACTTGCTCGACGAACAGCGCGGACTTCTCCCGACGCATCCGACCGTATTTGCGAATCATCTCTTTGACGACCTCGGGGTTCTGCACCCCGACCAGCTCGACCCGCGGATGCGTCCGATCCGACGGCGTCTCGACGACGATCGTGCCGATCTTGCAGAGCCGCTCGAACAGGGTCTGCTTGACGACGATGTCGTCGACGCGAATCAACTCGACCTCGTCGGTCGTGCGGCTCAGGAACCCCTGAATCAGGAAGAGCCGTTGGGTCGTGATGCGGTACTTGTTCGTCAGGTGGCTGACGAAGTACTTCGCGACCGACAGCAGGAACAACACGAGGACGATTCCACCGGCGACGAGCAAGAACGTGCTCGAGCGGTTCTCCGCGTTGAACACGAAGAGATGGACGATCAGGATACCGAGCAAGGCGCACGCGAGCATGAACCAGACGTTGGCGCCCTCCTTGATGCTGTAGCGCCCTTCCCACAGCTGGACTTCCTCGGGCGCCGGCGTGCCGTCGTCCTTGCCCTTTGCGCTGCGGAGCGCGTCGGCCGTCGACGGGTCGTCCCTCTTCGGCGGCGACTCCGGTTCCGGCAACTCGCCACCGCACGACTTGCAGAAGCGGTCCCCGTGCGTCACCTCGACGCTGCACTTCGGGCATTTCATTCGCGGCAATCCCCCGTCACCTTCGGACGACGAGTCGTCGGATGCGTCTCGTCTCGGTCGCACGCACGTCGGCGCTTGCTGCACCTCCCGTGCCCGGCGTGTCGATTCGACGCCGGACCGCGAACATTTCGCGTCGCGTCGTCAAACTACTGCGCGTCGGTACGGCTTGTCAAGTCGCGCCGGCGCAGCCCGAAGAACACGCCGCCGATGATCCCCTGGAGCACGATCATCGCGTAGACCGCCGCCCCGTACGCGAACGCCTGCGTCTCGGTCGCGGCCTGGTCGCCCCAGAGGTCCCGGGCCCCGAGGAACAGGACGAACGCGGTCTCTCGCAGACCGATCCCGTTGATGCTCAGCGGGAGTTGCAAGACGAGCAGCACGATCGGGATCACGAGGAAGTAGGCGATCGTCGGCAGCGCGAGGTCGAACGCCGCGCCGACCAGCACGTAGTGCAGCACGACGTTCAGTTGGAAGACGAAGCTGATCCCGAGCGCGTAGCCGATCGCACGCCGCTCGCGGCCGAGGTCCTTGACCGCACCGAAGGCCCGCTCCACCGCCGGTCGGATCTTGCGCAGCGGTCCGATCTCGAGGAGCGCTCCGGCGACGCGACGTCCGAACGGCGTCAGCGCGACGAACGCGATCGTGAAGACGCCGGCGAGCGCGGCGAGGCTCGCGACGACGCCGGGCTTGTCGATCAGCCGGTCGAACCAGATCAGCGCCGCGAGTAGCGCGTAGCTGAAGAGCGCGACGGCGCCGATCAGCCGCTCGACGAACACGATCGCGAGCGACCGGCCTCGGTCGATTCCGTTGAGGCGGGCCGCGTCGACCGCCCGGTAGACGTCGCCGCCGATCGTCGACGGGAGGAACTGGTTGCAGAAGATCCCGATCAGGTAGGCCCGCATCAGGAGCCACTGGGAGCAGACGCGGTCGACGATCGGTGCGAGGAGGATCCGCCAGCGCCACGCACTCAGCGTGAAGCCGACGATGTGAAGGCCGAACGCCGCAGCCAGCAGCGCCGGGTCGGCCGTACGGATCTGGGCGAGGACATCCGCCGGGGAAATCCGATAGAGAAGCCAGGCGATCAGTCCCGCGCTCAACAGCAAGCGCGCCCAGAATCCGAAGCTGAGGCCGGATCGGGCCGCGGGCGGGTCGCTCATCTCGTCATCCCGGCTGCTTTTGGGGGTTCGCCGTCGGACGGCGTGATTTGGTAGACTACGGCCTCCGGCGACGACGCGCAAGGCGCACCGTCGGCGGCGGGGCGGCCCGACGAGGGGCTGCGCAGCGAAGATGGGTCGTCCGGCGGTCGTCGGACAGGAGGAAGACGGAGTGACGCCCAGCAGGCGGTGGCGTCGGGATCATGGCATCCGAACCGTATCAACTGAAGATGTTCCGCGTGTCGCTGAAGAAGCGGCAGAAGGTCGAGCTGCTCCTGCGCCACCTCGGGCCGGTCGACCGCGAGCGGTGTCTGCTCGTCACCTGCGGCGACAACAATGGCGCGATGAACTACGCGTTCCGCGATCACGGCGGCCAGTGGACCTGGGCGGACGTCGAACCGACGCTGAAGGACGCGATGGAGCAGTTGCTCGGCGAGACGGTACACGCGAGCGCCCCCGAGCGACTGCCGTTCGCCGACGCGTCGTTCGACGTCGCGATCGCGATCGACGTGCACGAACACCTCGACGACCCGACGCCGTTCACCGATGAACTGAAGCGCGTCGTCGTCGACGCCGGTCGCATCATCGTCACGGTGCCCAACGGCGACGACCGCAAGCTCGCGTGCCGGATCAAGCGTTGGCTCGGGATGACGCCGGCCGTCTACGGCCACGAGCGTTGGGGCTACACGACCGAGGAGTTGCGCGCGATGCTCGAGCGTTCGCGCCTCGATCCGGTCGCCGACTCGAGCTACAGCAAGTTCTTCACCGAACTGGTCGAACTCGGCATCAACTTCCTCTACGTGAAGGTGCTGAAGAAGGGGTCGTCCGGCGACGACGACCACGCGATCGCGCCCGGCTCCGAGGAGGACCTGCGCAAGGTGCAGAAGAGCTACCGCATCTACAAGTACGCCTACCCGATCTTCAAGGCGGTCAGCCTGCTCGACGTGCTGCTCTTCTTCCGACGCGGCTACGCGGTCGTCGTCGAGGCCGTGCGCCCGGCGCGGGCGGCCGTCGGCGCAGCACCCGTTCGCCCGGTCTCGGTCGAGCGCTGACGCAGGCGGGCGGGCGATGGCGAACGACGGCGTCCTGGTCACCGGCGGCGGCGGATTCATGGGGCACGCCCTCGTCGCCGCGGAGGCGGCTCGCGGGGCAGCCGTGCGCTCGCTCGATCCCCACCACCCTCGGCCCTGCCCGGCCGGCACAGTCGAGCGGATCGACGGCTCGATCCTCGACGCCGACCTCGCGCGGGCGCTCGACGGCGTGTCGGTGGTCTACCACCTCGCGAGCGCGCACCTCGAGGTCAAAGAGGGCGAAGCCTACTTCCGGCGGGTCAACGTGGACGGCACGCGCCATCTGCTCGAGGCGGCCGCGGATGCCGGCGTCCAGCGCGTCGTGCACGTGAGCACGGTCGGCGTCTACGGCCTGATGAGCGACGTGCGCTTCGACGAGGCGAGTCCGACGGAGCCAACGATCGCGTACGAGCGCACGAAGCTCGAGGGCGAGGATGCCGCGCGCGCGGTCGCCGAAGCACGCGGCTTCGAGCTCGTCGTGCTGCGTCCGTCGTGGGTGTTCGGCCCCGACTGTGGCCGTACGCAGAAGATCTTCCGCGCGATCCGGAAGCGGCGCTTCCCGCGGATCGGCGCGTGCCGCGCCGGCCGCGACGGGATCTACATCGACGACGCGGTGAGCGGAATGCAACTCGCGGCGTCGCACCCGGCCGCGCCCGGCGAGACGTTCATCCTCGCGAGCGGCGACGCGCCGACGATCGCCGAGTGGATCGACGCGATCGCCGAGGCACAAGGTGTCGCGCCGCCCCGGGTACGCCTGCCGATCGCGGTGATGTACCCGGTCGGCCTCGCGGCCGAACTCGCGTTCAAGGCGATCGGCCGGGACGCTCCGTTCAGTCGTCGCAGCATCAAGTTCTACACGAACGGCACGGTCTTCGACGCATCGAAGATCCGCGACCGTTTGGGATTCGACTGCGCTGTCGGCTGGCGAGACGGCGTGCGTCGTACGGCGGAGGCGCTTCGATGAGCGAGCACGGCGACGCGCACCGCGACGCGAACCAGGCATTCTTCGATCGCTGGGCCCCCCGCTTCGAAGGCGGTCGTATGAGCCGCTGGTTTCAGGCATCGCAGGCTCGCGTGCTCGACCGCGCCGGCGAGGGGCTGCCGTCCGACGGCGGCGCGCTTCTCGACGTCGGCTGCGGGACCGGGTGGCTCGTCCGCGAGGCGGCCCGTCGGTTCTCGGGTCTCGACGCGGTCGGTGTCGACCTGTCGCCGTCGATGGTCGAGGCGGCGCGCACCGGGGCGAAGCGCGACGGCGTCGACGCGCGATTCGTCGAGTCCGACTCGGCGAACCTGCCGTTCGACGCGGGGTCGTTCGACGTGATCACGTGCACGGCGAGCTTCCACCACTACCCGGATCCCGTTGGCGTGATGCGCCGTTGGCACGAACTGCTGCGACCCGGCGGACGGTTCCTGCTGCTCGAGTCGTGCACCCGCTTCCCGCCGATCTGGCTCTACGACCGGGTGCTCCGCGTGATCGAACGCGGTCACGTTCGCTACTACCCGACGCCGACGCTGCTGCGGTTCGGCCGGGAGGCCGGCTTTCAGACCGTGTCGCGCGTCTGGCGCGAGCGGGGCATCTTCGTCCGCGGCAAGCTCTTCAGCTCGCTCGTCCTGATCGAGGGCGTCCGCTGACCGGACCCCCTTACAGGTCCTTGCCCTTTCCCGAGCCCTTCTTGGTCGGCTCCAGCGGCGCGGTCGCGGAGTAGCTCGCGCGGGCCTTCTCCACGAGCGCCTTGAACGAGTCGGTGCTCTGGATCGCGATCAAGTCGCGGTCCATCATGATCCAGCCGAAGTCGGTGTAGTTCTCGTCGAACGCGCGGGCGAGGTAGCCGATCGCGCGCTTTTGCGCGGCGACTTTGTGCACCCCGTCGAGCCGCGATGCGCGGAGCGACTCGATGCACGCGAGGTTGTACCACGCCAGGTGGCGGACGTTCATGAACTCGAGGCGCTCGGGCGGGTAGTCCTGCAAGTAGCGCTGATACGCGGCGATCGCGGTCGGGAAGTCGCGGACCTGGTGATACTCGTAGGCGATGGCCCACTGATACTGGGCGGCGTACGTGTACTTCTGTCGACCGAGGTAGTGGTCACGCGCGCGCCGCCACCGCTCGATGTTCGCGCGGCTGGGCTCGATGATCCCGTGCCGCGCGAGCACGTAGCGCGCATACGAGCGCAGCGTCTTGTCGGGATTGGGCTCGAAGCGCATCGGGTCCTCGCGATCGAGCTGATCGTCGAGACGCTTGTGGAACGCACGCAGCGCTTCCATGTGCCGCGCGTCCCCCACCTCGGCGAGCGCGCGCACCGCGATCTGGCGGATCGTCACCGGGAACCGGTCGCCGTCGCCCATCATCTCGGTGAGCACGTCGGCGGCCTCGGGGCCGATCGCCGCGAGGCGGTGGAACTGCCCGTCGAAGAAGCCCTTGAACTCGCCGCCCGAGTTCGTGTTCTCCTCGAGGGTGACGTGGATCGTCTTGATCACGTACTCCCAGAGAAACACGTCACGGGCGCGGCGGTCGCGATCGGTCGCGGACGGCAGCGCGGCGCGTTGCGAGATCACCTCCCACGCGGCGCGACCGAACCGCGCGAGCGAGCGCGCGACGTGCTCGAACACGCGTGGGTCCGATTCCTCGACCAACCGGATCAGCAGCGCGGCCTGCGCTTCGGGGCGACGGGTCGCCGCTGCCGCGGACGCCGCGAGGCGCCGCACCCGAGCGTCCGGGTCCGTCAACAGCGGCAGCACGTGCGGTAACGCGGGCTTGCCGGCGTCGCCGAGGGTTCGGACGGCGGCCTCGCGCACCGCGGTCCACGGCGAGCGCAGTTCCGACGCGGCGCGTGCGAGGTCCTCTGCGCTCGCGATGCCGGCGAGCCAGACGAGCAGGAGTGCGATTCTCATTCCCCGCAGTGTACCCGGCAGAAGCGTCGCTTGCCCACCTTCAGCACGTGCGATCCGGTGACGTCGACCGAGGCGTCGGGGTCGCTGATCTTGTCGCCGTCCCAGGTGACCGCGCCCTGCTGGATCAGGCGCTTGGCCTCGCCGCCGCTCTTCGCGAACCCGACGGTGCGGATCAGCTCGCGGATGCCGACCGGCCCCGGGTCGACGCGATGCGACGGCATCTCGTCGGGGACGTTGCGCTTCGCGAACACCTCGATGAAGCGCGCCTTCGCGGCCTCCGCGGCGCTCGAATCGTGCAGCCACGACACGATCTCGACGCCGAGCCGCATCTTCGCATCGCGCGGGTGGCCGCCGAGGATCGTCGCGATCTCGTCGTCCGGCAGCGATGTGAAGTGGACGAAGTACTTCTCCATCATCGTGTCGGGGATCGACATCAGCTTGCCGAAGATCTCGTCGGCCGGCTCGTCGATGCCGATCGCGTTGTCGTAGCTCTTCGACATCTTCTGCACGCCGTCGGTGCCCTCGACGATCGGCGTCGTCATGACGATCTGGGGCGTCCGGCCCTCGGCCTCCTGGAACGCGCGCCCGACGTGCAGGTTGAAGAGCTGATCGGTGCCGCCGAGTTCGACGTCGGCGTCCACGCAGACGCTGTCCCACCCCTGCATCAGCGGGTAGAGAAACTCGTGCAGACTGATCGGGTTGCCGCCCCGGTAGCGCTCCGAGAAGTCGTTGCGCTCGAGCATCTGCGCGACGGTCATCCGCCCGCACAGACGCACGACGTCGGGAAAACTCATGCCCTCGTAGAACTCGCTGTTGCGACGCACCTCGAGCGCGTCGACGTCGAGCACCTTGCGCACCTGCTCGAGCCAGCCCTGCGCGTATTCCTCGACCGCCTCGCGCGTCAGCACCGGCCGCGTCTTGTCGCGGCCGCTCGGATCCCCGATCATCGCCGTCGCATCGCCGATGATCAGCACCGCCTGGTGCCCGAGGTCCTGGAACGCGCGGAGCTTGCGCAGCACGACCGTGTGGCCGAGGTGGATGTGGTAGCCGGTCGGGTCCATGCCGAGCTTGACGCGGAGCTTGCGCCCGTCGCGGTGCGCGGCCTCGAGGCGCTCGCGCAACTCGCGCCGATCGATCAGGTCGACGACGGTCCGCTCGAGGCGAGCGATCTGTTCTTCTACCGAGTGCACGCATTCCCTCCGTGTGCGGGGCGACGGGACCGCCGAGCGGTCACTCCCGGGCGTCCGGGCGAAACAGAACGGGTTCTTCCGACTCCGCCGGGGTGGCCGGCGCCCAGAAGAGCGCGAGCGCCCGCTCGACCGACGGTCGGACGAGCGGCGCGCCCTGGTCGCGCGCCGCGACGAGGAGCGATCGGCCCTTGTCGCGCGCGTCGTCGCCGTCGAGCAGGCTCGCCGCGACGACGATGTGCGGCAGGAACCGCGGCTCGCGCGGTGCCCGGGTGAGCGCGAGTTCGAGGTGGCGCAGCGGTGCCTCGCGGATCGCCTCGGCGCCGCGCGGCAACAGATACGCGACCGCCGGTTCCAGGGCGACCGTCGTCAGGAAGTCGCGGTCGTCGACCCGGATGCGGACCGGTCGCAGCAGCCCCTCGACGGTGATCGCCTTGAGCAGCGCGGTCGACGGACGCATCGTCGTCGAATCCAGCGGGATCGGCCGACGCCACGCCTGGCCCGGTTGCAGCACGACGTCTTCGCCCGGTTCCCACAGCCGGTTCGCCTGCTCGCTCATGCGGGTCCCGCGCGGATCGAACTCGGTCACGTCGACGATCAGATCGAGCACGGTCTTGCCGACCAGCTCGCGGAACACGAGCGCTTCGCGACGGTAGTCGGCGGCCGGGATCTCGATCGGGACGGTGCCGTGATTGGACAGCTCGATCTCGAACGCGAGCGGTTCGCCGACGACGACGGGCGCCGTCGGTGCGATGAGCCGTGCGCCGAGCGACTCGGCGAGGGCGCGGCGCTTCAGGACGAGCCGCAACTCCTGGATGCGTCGACGCAGGTCGGGCGTTCCGGCGGAGGCGAGTGCGTCGCGTAGGACGTCGAGCGCCGCCTGGTAGTTGCCCTGTGCCGCGAGCGTCTCCGCGAGGCCGAGACGGCCCTGCGTGACCTGCGGCGCGTCCGGGGCGACGGCGCGCCCGGGCGCACCGTCACCGGTCGGGGCGGACGAGGAACAGCCGGCGACGACGATCGCGAACGCCGCCGCCGCCCAGCATCGCCGGATCCGGCCGTTCCCCATCGCGGCCCCCTTACTCGGCGGGCTTCTCCGCGTCGTCCTCGGCGGCCGGTGCCGCGTCGGCCTCGGCCTCCGCTGCCGGCTCCTCGGTCGCGGCCTCGGCCTCGACCTCCGTGGACACCGCGTCCTCGGCGGCTGCAACCGCCTCCGCGCTGACGTCGGCGGCCGACTCGACCGGTGCAGCCGTGCCGCCGGAGCGGACCAGCTCGCCGTCTTCGTTGACCGTCGAGGTCGAACCGTCGACGTGCTCGATCGGGTACTCCTTGAGGAGCGTCAGTCCGATCTTGCGCTCGTCGGCGTCGATCTTGATCACCTTGACGTGCAGCAGGTCACCGACCGCGACGACCTCGTCGGGCGACTTGATCTTCTTGTCACCCAGCTCGCTGACGTGCAGCAGACCCTCGAGGTCCTCCTCGAGCTCGACGAAGACGCCGAAGTTGGTCAGCTTCGTGACCTTGCCGGTCGTCTCCAGGCTCGGGTAGTAGCGCTCGGTGATCGTCGTGTGCCACGGATCCTCCTCGAGCTGCTTCAGCCCGAGTGCGACCCGCTTCTTCTCCTGATCGACCGAGAGCACCATCGCCTCGACCTCTTCGGCCTTCTTCAGAAGCTTCGACGGGTGGCCGATCTTCTTCGTCCAGCTCATGTCGGAGATGTGCAGCAGGCCGTCGATGCCCTCTTCGATCTCGACGAAGGCGCCGTAGTTCGTCATGTTGCGCACCTTGCCCTTGACGATCGTGCCGGGGGGGTACTTCTGCGCGACGAGTTCCCACGGGTTGACCTCGCACTGCTTCATGCCGAGCGAGATCTCCTGCTTCTCCTTGTTGATGTCGAGCACGACGACGTCGACGACGTCACCGATCGACACCATCTCGGACGGGTGGTTGATGCGCTTGGTCCAGCTCATCTCGCTGACGTGGACGAGGCCCTCGACACCGGTCTCGAGCTTCACGAACGCGCCATACGTCATGATGTTGACGACACGGCCCGACACGCGGCTGCCGACCGGGTAGCGCTCCTCGATCTTGTTCCACGGGTTCTCGGACTTCTGCTTGAGTCCGAGCGCGATGCGCTCGCGTTCGCGGTCGATCTTGAGGATCTTGACGTCGATCTTGTCGCCGATCTTGAGCAACTCGGACGGGTGACCGACGCGACCCCAGCTCATGTCGGTGATGTGGAGCAGGCCGTCGATGCCACCGAGGTCGACGAACGCACCGAAGTCCGCGAGGTTCTTGACCTCGCCGTTGCGGACCTGGCCTTCCTCGATCTCCTCGAGGAGCTTGGCCTTCATCTTGTCGCGCTCCTCCTCGATGAGGCGGCGGCGCGAGATGACGATGTTCATCCGCTCTTCGTCGATCTTGATGATCTTGCCCTCGACCTCTTGGCCGATGTACTCCGAGATGTCGGCGGTGCGACGGATGCCGACCTGGCTCGCGGGCAGGAAGACCGGCACGCCGATGTCGACGAGCAGGCCGCCCTTGATCTTGTGGATGACCTTGCCCTTGACGATGTCGCCTTCCTTGTGGGTGGTGATGATCTTTTCCCACCCGCGGATGCGGTCGGCGCGCTTCTTCGACAGGACGATGAAGCCGGACTCGTCCTCGACGGCTTCGAGGTAGACGTCGACGTCGTCCCCGATCTTGACCGTGCTCGGCTCGGGGAACTCGTTGAGGCCGATGGCCCCTTCCGACTTGTATCCGACATCGACGATCGCTTCGTCGCCGATGATGTTGATGATCTTGCCCTTGAGGATCGAGTCCTCTTCGAAGTTCTTCACGCTCTCGTCGTAGAGGGCCGTGAGGTCGCCGCCCGGTTGGGCCTGCAGCGCTTCGGCGAGTTGCCGGTCGAGTTCGTCCGCGCTGGGCGAGAACTTCTTGACGATGTCTTTGGGTCGCATGTGTGCCAGTCTGTTGGTCAACCACGTTCCGGTTCGGTCCCGCGCCCGATCGATCGGGCCCGGGCGGCCGCCACGCGCGGCCGGGTCCGGAATTGTAGCCCCCGCCGCCCGGTTGACCACGATTCCGGTCTTCGCGGCCTGATTTCGGGCCGCTTTCCGGCGAACGACCGCTTGGCGCACCGATTTCGGGCCATCCCGGCGTCCAGGGCCGTGCGTTGGGCACCAGTTGGCCCGTTTCCCGCCTGCGAAGTCCATGACGCACACGATCCGGCCCGAAGATGCGTCGCCAAGTTTGGTGGTAACCCCTGCCGTTCGGCGCCGACCCGTATGGCATGCCACGCCGCATCGTCCATATCGCTGCCCGACTCCGGGACCGCCACGAGTCCCTGCGCCCGTTCGATCGGGCCGACTGGCTCTGGCGCGCTTTGCGTCGCCGGTTTCCGGATGCGCTGGCCGCGATCCTGATGCCGGACCACTTCCACGTCGTGGCACCGGCCGAGTCGGGTCGACGGGTGCGCGCTTCGCTCGGTCGCGTGCTCGGCAACTTCACGCGGCACTTCGATTGCGATCCGGGGCTGTGGCGGCCTGTCGGCGAGCCCGTGCCGGTGCGCCACCGAAACATGCTCTGGCTGACCGTTCGCTACATCGCGCTCAACGAGTGCCGCGCTCGCCTTGCGCGCGACCCCGTCGAGGCATTTTGGTCGACCCACCGGGACGTCCTGGGCGCGGTCGATCGCCCGTGGGTCGACGCCACGCGTCTCGCAACCGCGCTCGGTCACAGGGGCGCGGGGTTCCTCGAGCGATACCAGGCGTTCGTATCGAAGGACTCGTTCGTATCGGTCGAGGGCACGCCCCTTCCGATCCCCGCCCATTCCGCGCTCGAGCCGACCGTCTGCCTCGATGCGATCGCCTCGGCTGCCGCCGCGGCACTTCGATTGCCTGCCGATGCCGTGCAGGATCGTGGCGCCGCTCGCGCCCTGTTTCTCGCGCTCGCGCGCGATCAGGGGTGGCGCGGACGCGCCGCGTTTGTCGAGGCGACGGCGTCGAGTCCCACGACCGTCAATCGGCTCCTCGCGGCCCCGGTGCCGCCGACTGCGTTGCACGCGGCGCGGCTTTGTCTCGGCGACGAGCGGCTTACGCGAACGGTTCCGGCGCCGGGGTGCCGCCGCCGCCGGGGAAGCGCTCCAACGTCGCGGTGCCGCGTTCGAGGCGGACGACCCAGCCGCGCGCGCCCCATGCGCCGATCGTGATGAACTGGCGCTCGCGGCCGCTCACCTCGGCGACGTGCAGACGGGGCCGGTGCACGTGGCCGGCGATCACGACGTCGCGGTCGTTGTCGCGAAGCAGGTCGCGCACCGTGGGCCAGTAGATCGCGAACGCCGAGGCGGGTTTCTTCGCGACCGCAGTCGTGCTCTTGCCCCGCATCGCGCCCGCCCCCCGCAGCGCGACCTTCAGCGGCAGCCGCCGGATCGTGCCGCGCACCGCCGGATGGCGTAGCACGCGGCGCATCCGCTGGTAGGCGCGGTCGTCGGCGAGCAGGAGATCCCCGTGCGTGATCAGCGCCCGTTTGCCGCCGTAGTCGACCTCGACGTCCCCGGCGTGCAGCGTCACGCCCGGGATCGTGCCGATCTCGTCGCCCATCGCGAAGTCGCGGTTGCCGTGCAGTACGTGGATCGGCACCTGCGCGGCGGTTTCGGCGAGGAGGTCGAGAATCGCGCGAAACGCCGGAAGCGTCGCCTGCTTGGGACCCACCCAGTAGTCGAACAGGTCGCCAAGGTGGTAGAGCGCCGCGCACTCGGTCGCGGCGTGCTTGCACAGCTTGCGGAAGCCGCCCCACGCCGGTTCGTCGGGATCCCCCCGCAAGTGCGTGTCGCCGGTGACGAGGATCGGCTTCGTCGGGCTCATCGCGCCTCCTCCGGATTCGGCTCGAACAGAATGGCCGGCGCGGTCGCCGCGACGCGGCAGCGGATCGTGCGGCCGGACTCGAACGCCGTGGGCCAGGATCGCGTACCGCGTGCGACCGTCGCCCAACGGATCGGACCCGGTAGCGTGAGCGACACGTCGATCGGGCGATCCCACGCATCGCCCTGCATCGCACGCTCCTCGGTCGGCGTCAGATTGCGGAGCACGAACCACACCGTCCCGGTCGCCGTCCTCCGACGGATCACCTCGATGCCGCCGCCTCGACCATCGCCGCGCCGAATGCGCGCCGTCGGTTCGACCCCGGCGTCCGAGAGCGCAGCGCGGAGGGACGCGCGCGCCGCATCCGCGCGCCGGCCGAACGGCGCGTCCAGGACCGCCACGACACGACCCACCGCGATCACGCGCGCAGCGAGCACCGGGCGTTCGGCGACGCTCGCGGCGAGTGCGGGCGGCACGACGTCGCACACGACGCGGCCACCGCCCTCGAGCCAGCCGAGGATCGCCGCGACTTCCTCGGCGTCCAGCACCCACACCGACGGCAACACGAGCAGTCGTCCGGTCGGTCCGCGACGCCGGTCGGTGTACGCGTAGTGCACGCCGCAATCCTCGAGTAGTCGGTGCCACGCCTGCCGGCACCGATACTGGCTCGAGTGGCTCCGCTCGTACGAGCCGAACCGCCGCAACCAGGTCTTGCCGTCGCGCCGCGTGTCGCGCATCCAGCCGGCCCGGATCGACGCCTGCGAGTAGTAGACGGTCACGGGGTCGCGCACGGTCCCGGGTTGCAGCCCATGCCATCGCGGCGCGCTCAGCGCCCGCAGCGTCGGCGCGATCGCGCGGGCGAACGCGGTCGGCTCCCCGTCGGCGCCGAGCACCGTCCGATCCGACCAGAGGATCGCACCGCGATCACCGTGTGCGAAGTAGCGCCACAACCGGTAGACGTTCAGTCGGTCGTCGTCGGCCGGAAAGTAGGTCCGCACCTGGGGAAGCGTCGGCGCGAGGCCGCGGATCACCTCCATCGCCCCGCCCTCGTCGTATGCTTCGACCCAATCGACCGCGCCCACGAGTCGGCTCCAGTCGTAGCCGCCGTAGGGCGCCGGGGCCTGGCCACCGAGAAAGCCGATCGGCGCCGTCACGCCCGCGGCGCGTGCCTCCGCGCGGAGCCCGTGCAGCACGTCCGCGAGCGAGTGGTCGGCGAACGCGCGGTGGTCGCCCCACGGACGCAAGTTCCACTGTGCCGGCGGTCGCCGCAATTCGCGTCGTCGAATCGCGTCGGCGGTCATCGGCATCACGGCCGCCCACGCCGCGAAGTCGGTGCCCCACGCGGCGTTCAACGCGTCCACCGTCCGATACCGGTCGCGGAGCCACCCGCGAAACGCGGCGAGTGCGGCGGCGGAGTAGCTGAAGTCGAGCGGCGTGACGCGACGCGTGACGCTGATCTCGTCGCCGAGCGAGTAGGCGACCGGGCCGTGCGCGCGCTGCGCAGCGATCGTCCGGCGCAGGTCGGCGCGGAGTCGCGCGCGAACGTCCGGCCGGGACAGGCAATCCGGGCGCTCGAGGTCGGCGCAGTCACGCGAGTCCCAGTAGGCGCGCCACCGTGCGTCGAACGCGTCGTTGGACAGCGTCAGCACCCGCTTCGCGACTGCGTGCCCCACCCAGTAGCGCAGCCCGAGGCCGTCGAGCATCGATGCATCGGCCGTGCCGTCGCGCTGGATCCCGGCGATGCCGAGGCCGCGGAGGTGCTCGGCGAACCCGGCGTCCACCGGCCGATCACCGAACGTCCACAACCACGCGGCCCACCCCGGCCACCCGGTCCACGGCGCGCGCGCCTGCGCGGCCACCGGCACGGCGGCGAAGGTCAGCGCGAGCGCGGCGACGAGCGCCCTCACTCGAGCTCGTATTCCTTCATCTTCTCCCACAGGTTCTTCCGGCTGATCCCGAGGATCGAGGCCGCCTGCGCCTTGTGGCCGTTGGTCGTCTTCAACACCCGCTGGATGTGCTCGCGTTCGGCGTCGATCACGACCTCCTTGAGCGTCGCGTCGCCACGCGGGATCGCGATCCCCTTCTTGAAGTCGGGGCTCGGCGGCACGAGGTGCTCGCGCTTGAGCACCGTCGCGTCACCGGCGAGCGCGATCGCGCGTTGCACCGCGTTCTCGAGTTCGCGGACGTTGCCGGGCCACGGGTAGGCGCGCATGCGCTGCAGCGTCTCGTCGTCGACGTCGTAGCTCGTCCCACGCCCGTGCTTCTCGATGAAGTGATACGCGAGCAACGGCACGTCCTCGGCGCGCTTGCGAAGCGGCGGCAGATCGAGCGGGACGACGTTGAGTCGGTAGTAGAGGTCCTCCCGGAACTTCCCTTCGCGGACGAGTTCCGCGAGGTCGACCTTCGTCGCGGTGATCACGCGGATGTCGACGGCCAGCGGCTCCTCGCCGCCGAGCCGTTCGATGACCCGCTCCTGGAGCACGCGCAGGAGCTTCACCTGCGTCGGCAGCTCCATGTCGTCGATGTCGTCGAGGAAGATCGAGCCGCCCTGTGCCTTCTCGAAGCGTCCGATCTTCTGCCGATGGGCGTCGGTGAACGCGCCCTTCTCGTGGCCGAACAGCTCGTCCTCGAGCAGCGTCGCCGGCAGCGCCCCACAACTCACCGCGACGAACGGATGGTCGCGCCGCGTCGAATTGCGATGGATCGCATGGGCGACCAGCTCCTTGCCGGTGCCGCTCTCGCCGGTGATCAGCACGCTCGCCTCGGTCGGCGCGACCGTGCGGATGTTCTTGAAGACCGCTTCCATCGCCGGACTCTTGCCGACGATCCGGTCGAGTCCGTCGAGTTCCCCGAGCGCTTCGCGAAGCCGCGCGTTCTCCTGCTGCAGGCGCCGGTGCTCGCGCAGCTTCTCGAGCTTCAGCAGGATGTCCTCGTTGTAGAACGGCTTGAGCACGTAGTCGTACGCACCGATCCGCATCGCACCGACCGCGTCTTCGACGGTGCCGTAGCCGGTGATCAGGATCACCGACGTGTTCGGAAACCGCTCTCGGGTCGCGCGAAGCAGCTCGTCGCCCTCGAGCCCGGGCATGCGGACGTCGGTGATCAATACGTCGTACGTGCCGTTCTCGAGTGCGCGTGCGGCGTCGAGGCCGTTGGACGCGACGTCGATCGTCCCGCCGGCATCCCGGATGTCGTCGGCGAGCGGTACAGCGATCGCCTGCTCGTCCTCCGCGAGGAGGATCGTCATTCCCGCGAGTGGCTTCGTCGTCGATTTTGCCATGAAGGTCCGGTCATCAGATGGTATACGTGCCGTGGCTTCGACCAATCGTAACATCCGGCAGGGCCGCGCCTCCATGGAAGACCGAATTGCACCGGACCCGATCGGGTTCGCACGCGCGCAACTCACCGCGGGTGCCGACGCGCTCGCCGCTACCGCGTCGATGGCCGAGCAGATCGCGGCGCTCGCGACGCACTGGGTGGACTGCCTCCGCGCCGGCGGCAAGATCCTCTTCTTCGGCAACGGCGGCAGCCAGGCCGACAGCCAGCATCTGGCCGGCGAACTCGTCAACCGCTTTCGCTTCGACCGCGTGGCCGCGCCGGGCATCGCGCTGGGGTCGAGCGCACCGATCTTGACGTCGATCGCGAACGACGACTGCTACGAGCACGTCTTCCGCCGCGAGGTCGAGGCATTCGGCGCGCCCGGGGACGTCGCGATCGGTTACAGCACGTCGGGTGGTTCGCGCAACGTCGTGCTCGCGATCGAGGCGGCGCGCGCGCGCGGCCTGACGACGATCGGGTTCACCGGTCGTCGCGGCGGTGCGGTGGCCGATGCGGCCGACGTCGCGTTTCGCGCACCGTCCGATGACACACCGGTGATCCAGCAGGTCCACATGGCCGTCGGCCACGTCCTGTGCGACATCGCGGAACGCACGCTGTTCGGGGAAGCCGCTGCCGACGCATGAGTGGTGGCGGTATCCTGCTCGCGACGCATCGTGCGGGACGGCGCGCGGTCTTTCTCGACCGCGACGGTACGATCAACCGGGAGGTGAACTACCTCTCGCGCCTCGAAGACCTGCGTCTGCTCCCCGGCGTCGCCGATGCGATTCGACGGCTGAACGAAGCCGACTTCGCGGTGGTCGTGCTGACGAACCAATCCGCGGTCGCACGCGGCTACCTCGACGAGGAGATGCTACAGCGAATCCACGACGAGATGCGCGCTCGCCTCGCGCGACGCGGCGCGATCGTCGACGCGGTCTACTACTGCCCCTACCACCCGGAGGGGCTTGCACCGTTCGACCGCGAGTCGGACGATCGCAAGCCGGCCAAGGGGATGCTGCATCGCGCCGTGCGCGAGCTCGGCCTTCGCGTCGAGGGGTCGTACGTCGTCGGCGACCAGGAGCGCGACGTGATGCTCGCAGTCGATACCCCGCTGCGAAGCGTGCGCCTCGCGCCCGGCGGTCGCACGCCCGGCGAAGGCACGTGTGCCGACCACGTTTGCGCGACGTTGCCCCGCGCGGTGGACTGGATCCTCGCCCGGCCGGTCGGCGATCAGGCGAAGTAGCGCATCAGCCGCGGTCCGACCGCGTTGCACATCCAGAACGGCATCCGCGACCATGTCTTCTTGACGACATCGTACTTCGGGTTCGACGGGTTGTTCGACGGCAGTTCTTCGGCGCGATGCAGCGCATACGCGTAGTGCAGCGGCGTCGCCTCGAAGCCCTGGTGCTCCTTGAACCGCGCGGAGTGGGTGCCGGAGCGGCTGCGTCCGAAGTCGAAGTAGCGGAGCCCCTGCTCGACCGCATACTCCATCAGCGCCATGTACATGAAGTTGCTCGCGCTCACGCCACGCGCTTCGTCGGCATCCCCCATCCAGTACGGGAAGATCGTGTCGCGGTAGACGAAGTAGAGGACCGAGCTGACGAGCCGTCCCTCGCGCATCACGTTGAACAGCCCGACGTCCGAGCCGTAGGCGGCCACGATGCGCTCGAAGAACGAACGGCGAAAGCACGGCGACCCGAGGCGACGCTTGTTCATCAGGAAGAGCCGGTGGAAGTCCGGCAGCATGTCGAGGGTCGACACGCCGACGAGGTCGAACTTGTTGCGGCCATTGCGCGCGGCCGCCCGCGCCTTGCGCGGCAGCATCTGCAGGCACTCGCCCGGGTCGTCCGGCAACTCGCGGACGTAGGTGACGTAGAGGTCGGTGCCCCGCACGTCGCCGAGCGCGCTCCGCTCCTCCCGGTGCCGCAACTCGAGCAACTCGCCGCCGATCGTGCGGAGCAACTCGCGCGCCTCGTCCATCAGTGCCGCCGTCACGGTGTCGTCGTCGGCGAGCACGCCGCCATACACCGCGAACGGTACCGACAGCAGCGAGGTCCCGCTCGGGAGCTGCGGCGCCTCGAACAGCGGCAAGACGCCGCGGATCCGGCCGTCCTCGACCGCCTGCAGGTAGTGCGAGCGGAACCCGAACTCCTCGGCCACGACGGTCCGCCAGCCGGTGCGATGAAACGGCGTGCCGAGCGGGTGCGCGTCGACGTAGGCGTCCCAGCGGTGTTCTTCACCGCGCTCCGACGTCGTGATCGTGAGGGCCGCGGGCGTCGCGGTCATCGAGTCGCCTCCCGGATCGCATAGATCCGCACCTCGGGGCCCGGACGACGCTCGAGCCGCCGGGGAATCTCGTAGACGAGGGGCTGCGTCCGAAGCCAATCGTAGAACGCGACCCAGCGCTTCTTGTCGGCAAAGACACCGCCGGGCCGATAGTCGTTGTAGGTCTTCGACGTCGTGACGACGTATTCGATCTTCATCTCGCGGAGGTCTTCGGGCGTCGGCACCCCGCGATTCACCGGCAGTCCCATGTCGGTATCGGCTTCGTGTTTGCCGGTCTCCTCGCCGGCGTGCCACCACGGATGGCGTTGCGTGTGCGCGGCGTACGTCTTGTCGCCGCGCGCCTCGGCGGCCCGGGCGCTGGCGAGCGCGAACTCGAACTGCAACTCCTTCGCCCGCGTCATGAACGCCCCCTCGACGCCGGCCTTCTTCAGGCTCCGCACTTCGTCGAACTCGCGCCGAATCGCGTCGGCGTTCTGGCGCAGCTTGACGTGCTCGTTGTCGTTGAGGATCGCGGTTCCCGCGGGGATGTTCTCCTCGATCCATCGGAGCGCGACCGTGCGCGTGTCCGGACGTCCGAAGCGAACGTTCCAATCCACGACGCGCGCGGTGCTCGGCGTGATCGCGACGAGGACCGCGACGACGCCGATCCACGTCGGAAGCGATCGTCGCGCCCGGAGCGCATCCCACGCGACGCTGAGCACCATCGCGCCCGACAGCGCGAAGATCGGCACGATCGCCGACAAGTAGCGCGGCTGGAAGTCGATCGGGTTCCACAGGATCGCGGCGATCGCGAACGGCAGCACGCAGCACAGTGGCACCCAGCCTGACCGACCGCCCCGCATCGCGGGCAGGAAGAGCCCGACCAGACCGATCGGCCCCCAGATCCAACCGACACACGCCGGCTTGAACAAGCACCGTACGAGGTTCGCGGTCCCGTCGAGAAAGTCCGGCGGCTGGGTGATCCCCCCGAACGCGAGGATCGGAATCCCGAGCTTGACCGTGAAGATGTGCTCGAGGCGCGGCTTCAGGTTCAGCGACCACCAGGTCGGATCGAGGAAGTTGTACGGGCTGCCGACGAAGAACAGCAGCAGCGCCATCCCGGTCGCAGCCAGCGGTCCCCACGGTCGCCAGCGGCGCAACGGACCGTCGCCGCTCTGCCGCAGCAGGTGCGCGAGCCAGATCGACGGCAACAGCGCGATCGCGTAGTACTTCGTCGCGATCCCGATGCCGATCGCCGCGCCGGCCAGCAGGTAGTCCCGCCAACGACCTTCCTGGACGATGCGAATCAGGTAGAGCGTCGCCAACAGCGCGAAGAACGCGCCGGGCACGTCCGCCTTCACCCAGCGCCCCGCTTCCGCGAGGCATGCACTCGTCGCGAGCATCGCCGCGGCGATCAGTCCCACCCGATCCCCGCCGAGCCGGCGCCCACACGCGAAGCCGACGAGTACGAGCCCGATCCCAAACAGCGAGGCCGTGATCCGGCCGAGCAGGAAGAACCACGACGGGTCGCTGAAGAAGTGCTGTGCGAAGCCGTCGCTGCCGGACCACCAGCCGCACACCCTGCCCACGCCGTAGTAGCCGACGTATTCGGCGAACAGGGTGTACATGAAGAACGCCGGCTTGTGGAACCAGTGCGGGTTGAGGTCGCCGCTTCCGAACGCGACCGAGCGCTTCACGAAGTGCTGCTCGTCACCGTAGTAGGAGTACGGCAAGCCGTGGTCGATCGACCAGAAGCGGAGCACGCCGGCGAGCAGGACGATGAGGACGAGCCAGCGCCGGGTCGCGCCGTCAGAGCTCTTCATCGACGACGTACTCCCGGATCTTGCGCGCGTGCAGGTAGATGATGATCTCGCCGAGCAGCCCGATGCTGAGCATCTGCACCCCGAGCACGAGCAGCAGCGTGCCGAACAGGAGCAACGGCCGGCCCGCGAGGCTCTCCCCCATGACCTTCAGCACGACGAGGTAGGCGCTGATCAGCAGCCCGCTGAAGATCAGGACCGCGCCGATCAGGCCGAAGAAGCGAAGCGGCTTGCGCGTGAACTTCACGAGGAAGAACAGCGTCAGGATGTCGAGGAAGCGACGGATCGAGACACCGACCCCGAAGAAGCCGCGCTTGCCCATCTCGGTCATGTGGTTGACCTTGACCTCGGCGACGCGGAAGCCCTGCTTGCTCGCGAGGATCGGCAGGAAGCGGAACATGTCGCCGTGGAACGTCAGGTCTTGGGCCACCTCGCGCTTCATCCCGCGCAGCCCGCAGTTCAAGTCGTGGATCGGCACGCCGGTCACCGCGCGCGTGACCCAGTTGAACGAGTTCGATTGCAGGCGATTGAGCAACGGGTCGACGCGCGGATGCCGCCACGCACTGACGAAGTCGTTGCCTGCGTCGAGGGCCTCGAGCACCTTGCGCAGGCAGGACGGCACGACCTGCAAGTACGGCGCGAACGTGACGAGTGTCGCGCCCCGCGCGCGCTCGAACCCGGCGCTCAGCGCGACGCTCTCGCCGAACGTCTGGCGGAAGCGGATCAGGACGACTCGATCGCTCTCGGCTTCGAGATCGGTCAGGATCTCGAGGGTGTCGCCCGACACGCCGTCTGCGATGAAGATGATCTCGTGGCTGCGCTCGAGCGCGCTCAACTCGCGCGTGATCGCACCGAAGAGCCCGCGCAGGTCACCGACGTCCCGGCCGACCGGGATGACGACCGACACATCGAGTTCGGGCGGACCCGGGGCGATCGTCGGCGCGTGCGGCCGCGTCACCTCGGGGGTCACGATGTCAGACGCCTCCGGCATCGATGATCTCCGTCATTCGGTGGTCGGACACCCGGAGGAACAGCTCGCTCAGGAAGCCGAGCGCGATCAGGTGTACCGCGAGGTAGAAGAACAGGAACGCGATCGACGGGAAGACCGTCTGCGCCTCGTAGCCGACGTCGAGCCCGCCGAAGCGGATCAGCTCCAGCAGGTTGAGGAACGTCGCGAGGCCGAAGATCACGCTCATCACGAAGAACGGCACGCTCATGATGCCGAACCAGTGCGCCGGACGTGACGCGAATCGGGTGCACATCCGCAGCGTCACGACGTCGGCCATCACCTTGAACGTGCGGCCGATGCCGTACTTCGACGTGCCGTAGCGCCGCGGGTGGTGATTGACGACGATCTCTTTGACCTGCGCGCCGTGGCCCGCCGCGATCGCCGGGATGAAACGGTGCTGGTCGGCGTAGAGGTTCAGGTGGCGGACGACCTCCGAGCGAAACGCCTTGAGCGTGCAGCCGTAGTCGTGGATCCGCACCCCGGTGATCCGGCCGATCAGCCAGTTCGCGATCCGGCTCGGCAGGATGCGCGTCAGGTAGGTGTCGCGTCGGTTCTTGCGCCAGCCGCAGACGAGGTCGTAGCCCTTGTCCATCTCCTCGAGCAGACGCGGGATGTCGGTCGGGTCGTTCTGGAGGTCGCCGTCGAGCGTCACGACGATCCGCCCCCGCGCGTGGTCGAAGCCTGCGGCCATCGCGGGGGTCTGCCCGAAGTTGCGCTTGAGCATCAGCGCGCGAATCGGGGCGCCGGTCGCCTTGAGCTCCGCGAGGATCTCGGGGGTCGTGTCGCTGCTGCCGTCGTCGACGAAGACGACCTCGGTGCTCGGGAGCTCGGGCAGCACGGCCTGGATCGCGTCCCACAACGGACGGAGGCTCTCCTCCTCGTTGTAGAGCGGAATCACGATCGACAGGACCGGCGCTTCCGGCAGCTCGGACATCAGCGGGCACCCCTCGGGCGTCGGCGCACAGTCGCCACGGACGCCGTAACCAATTGCCTGCACGTATTATAGGGCATCGCGGCTCTCCTGTCCGCGGCGCATCTTGACGACGCGCGCCGGCGCCCCGGCGACGATCGCGAACGGGGCGACGTCTCGATTGACGACGCTGTTGACCGCGATGATCGCGTCGTGGCCGACCGTCACGCCCGCCCGCACGTAGGATCCGGCGCCGACCCAGACGTGGTCTTCGAGGCGCAGCGGGCGCTTCGGCCCCTTGCCCTGGGCGACGACGGGCACGTCGGTGCGGTCGTGGCGATAATCGGCGACGCCCATCAGGTAGCAGCGCGCGGCGGTCAGGACGCTTCGGCCGAGAATCACCTCGTGATCGCAGTGCACGACGGTCTCGAGGCCGAGATTGCCGTTCTCGCCGATCTCGACGACGCCGGCGGTGCTGATGACGGTACCCCGGCTCAACAGGACGCCGTTGCCCAGCGCGATCCGCGCCTCGTCCTCGCGCTTGGCGTCGAGCACACAGTGATCGTCGATCACGACGCGATCGCCGATGTCGATCTTGTGCGGATGCCGCAGCACCAAGTGACGACCGAACACGACGCTCTTGCCGCACGAGCGGAAGAGTCGCGGATAGAACAGTCGGCGCAGCCCGTAGCCGATCGCCCCCGGGAAGCTGCCGAAGAGCCCGGTGATCAGCTCGTAGCGGATGAGCGCCCACCACCCGGGTCGGCCGATCGCCATCCGTCGGTAGGTCTCGAGCGGACCGCCCCCCTGCTCCTGCAGTTCGGCCTGCAGTTCGGTTCGATCGGCCGCAGCCCTGTCCGCGTTCACGTCGTCCTCCCCGGCGCGGCGGCGAGCGTCTGCCCGACCCACGACTCGAGCACCACCATCGCCCAGAGCCGATGCGCGTGATCCGCGCGTCCCGCACAGTGTTCATCGACAAGACGGCGCAGATAGTCGCGCCGGATCAGACCGAGATCCTCGACGATCCGGCCGTGGACGACGGCCTCGACCATATCGCGCAGTTCGTCGCGAAGCCAGGTCTTCATCGGGATGCTGAAGCCGGTCTTGCGGCGCGCGAGCACCGCCGGTGGGAGCCAGTCGCCTACGGCCCGGCGCAGCACCCACTTGCGTTCGCTGCCCCGGAGCTTGCAGCGTGACGGGAGCCCGGCGACGAACTCGACGAGCCGGTGGTCGAGGAGCGGGACACGCGCCTCGAGCGAGTTGGCCATCGACATCCGGTCGACCTTGAGGAGGATGTTCTCGGGCAGGTAGAGCGCGAGATCGAGCCGGAGATTTCGCTCGACCGGGTCGGCGACGTCGCGGTCGTCGAGCGCTTCGCGGACGACGCCCCGCCACGCCTCCGGATCCCGGCCGGCGAGGCCGTCGCCGTAGGCCTCGGCCTTGTCCGCCTCGCCGAGGAAGACCATCCACCGCATGTGGCCGAGCTCGGCCGGGTGGACGAGTCCCTCGAGGAACCGCCGCGTCGCGTTCCACATCCCCTTCTTGCGGTCGCGTGGCCGCATGCGACGGGCCATCGCGAACGCACCGCGTCGAAGCCCGGCGGGCAACCACGCGAGGCGACGGCCCACCCGATCCGCGAGGTAGGCGTCGTAGCCGCCGAACACCTCGTCGCCCCCGTCGCCGCTCAGCACGACCTTGACGCGTTGGCGTGCGAGTTGGCTGACGAGGTAGGTCGGGAAGATGCTGAAGTCCCCGATCGGGTCGTCGAGGAACGGCAGGAGCCGGTCGACCAACTCGACCGCGCGCGGGACGAGTCCCGCCGCGTGATGCGTCGCGCCGAAGTGGGTCGCGATCGCCTCGGCATGGGCGGACTCGTCGTAACTCGGATCGCGAAAGCCGACCGAGAACGTCGACAGCGGACGGACGCCGAGCGCCGCCATCCGGCTGACGATCGTCGAGCTGTCGATGCCGCCGCTCAACAGCGCGCCGAGTGGCACGTCGGCCATCAGGCGTGCGCGAACGGCCTCTTCGATCCGCGCGCCGACACCCGCGATCGCATCGGCGTCGCTGGTCGCGGCGAGCGCGCCCGGCTCCGGCAGTCGCCAGTAGCGGTGCGTCGCCCGGCCCGTCGGTTCGAAGGTCTGCAACGATCCCGGTCGCAGCTTGCGCACGTCGCGCAGCAGCGTCCGCGGCGCCGGGGTGAACTCGAACGTGAGGAACAGGTCGATCGCATCGGGGTCGAGGCGCCGCGGCACGTCGCCGTGCGCGAGGATCGCCTTCGGCTCGGAGCCGAACACGACGCGGTCGTCGGCCGCGAAGACGTAGAGCGGTTTGACGCCGAGGCGGTCGCGGATCAGCGTGAGGCGATGTGATGCGACGTCGTAGATCGCGACCGCGAACATCCCGTGCAGTCGCGTCGCGAGCCCCTCGGCCCCCCAGGCCTCGTAGCCGTGCACGAGCACCTCGGTGTCGACGCGCGAGCGGAACGTGTGGCCGAGCGCGATCAGCTCGTCGCGCAGCGCCTCGTGGTTGTAGATCTCACCGTTTTGCGCGGCGACGACGGATCCGTCCTCGCTCGCGATCGGCTGGTGTCCGCCCGCGAGATCGACGATGCTCAAGCGTGCGGCACCGAGCCCCGCGCCGGATGCGGCCCAGGTGCCGCGGTCGTCGGGTCCGCGATGGTGCAGCGTCGCCACCATCCGATCGAGAACCCCCGGCGCCGGCGCTCGCGACCGGTCGGCGTACCAGACGCCTGCAATGCCGCACACGATCAGGCGTCGCTCGCGTCGCCCCGGCCGTTCGATTCGTCGACCGCACCGAGGCTCGCGTAGAGTTCGCGCAGCGCGTCGTGATACAGCGCGACGTCGTACTTCTCGGCCGCGTAGGCCTGCGCGCGTGTCGCGATCGCGTCGCGTCGTGCCGGGTCGTCGAGCATCGCGTTGATGCCGGCGGCGAACGCCTCGCCGTCGAGTGGCGTGAGCACCGCGACGTCGTCGGTGAGCACCTGCGTATGCGTTTCGAGCGCCGTCGCGACCATCGGCTTGCCGCTGCGCAGGTAGGTGTAGATCTTGCTCGGCGTGTTGGTCCCGCGGCGACGCGGGCTGAGCAGCACCGTGGCGGCGTCGATGAAGCCGGGGATCGCGTGTGCTTCGACCATGCCGGTGAAGCTGAAGCGCTCGCCGACGCCCGCGGCGTCCGCGCGCGCACTGTAGTAGCGGACCTGCCCGGGCGTGCCACCGACGAGGACGAATCGCGTCCGCGGGTGTCGTGCCAACACGCTGGGTGCGGCATCGATCACGAGTTCGATGCCCTGATACGACTCGAGGGTGCCCGCGTAGAGCAAGACCGACTCGTCCGGCTCGAGCCCGAGCTTCTCCACCTCGTCGCGCGTGCCCTCGGCGGTCTCGGCGAAGTGGTCGAACGTGTTCTCGATCAACACGTGCGGCACCGTCGGCGCGACGCGGTCGACGTAGTGCTGCAACTCCGGACAGATCGTGATCACTGCATCCGCGTTGCGGAGCGCCGACTTCTGCAGCTTCTCACCGAGCCACCGAAGCGGGCCATGGCGGAAGAACACACTCTTGCGCATCTGCTCGAGCAGGTTCGAGTGCATGTCGTAGAGGTGGCGGACGCCGTAGTGGCCGGCCATCCAGTTGCCGACGAGCCCCGCTTCCTCGTGCGTGTGCACGAGGTCGTAGCGATTGTTGCGCAAGAGGCTTCGCGCCTTGAGGATCAACAGCGCGTCGAGCACGATCTTGCGGACGCTGAAGCCGATCGGCACCGACTTGATCCCGGGGAACCGCGCAGAGCGGTGAATCGTCACGCCGAAGATCCCGGGGTCGCGCCCGATCGGGTAGGTGACGAGATCGACTTCGACCGGCCCACGCGTCAACGACGACAGGCGGTTGAGAATGCTGAACGGCGTGCCCCGCGGTTCGAAGAACGGCTGAGGCGCGATCATCAGAATGCGCATCGGCTGCTCACCCCGCCCCTCTCTCCGTCCGGAGTCCTCGACTCGTTCCGCCATCGATCCGCCCGACCGGCTTCCCATGGGCCATCCATCACGACCCGGAGTATAACCGGACCGTCAGCGCACACCGCGTATCAAAACGATACTATCGCACGTGCGCGGCCGCGACCCGTTCCCATCCTCCATCGGCGAAACGCGCTCCGGGCTTGCGCCCGAAACGGTCGCCCCGATACCCAACACGGCCGCCCGCTCGCGAGACGGCCGACGCAGCGACTACGGCACCCAGAGCCGCGACACGGAACGATCGGTCCAGGTCGGGCCGAATGCCGTCAGCTCGAACGAGTAGACGGCCTTCGGCGGTAGCGCCAGGTAGGGCGTCGTGATCCGAATGCCACCGGTAATCGGCGTCACGACACCGACCTTCTGGATCCACGGGACGATTTCGGCGACCCCGTTGAGGCGCACCGACAGTCCGTAGAGTCCCGGCAGGTCCTGCCCTTCGAGCACGAGCCGATAGGTGTTCCCGAGTTGCTCCCAACGGATCGAGACGTCGAACGGTTCGGGCGTGAGCCACACGGCGCGGTCGTCGCTGCTCGAGAGCGCGCCCACCGGCACCGATACGCGGCCACTGCTCGGCACGGTGATGCGGCTCGTCGTCAGGAGTTGCGCGCGCTCCGGGTCGTAGACCTTGACCGTGTAGCGCGACGCCGGCACGCCCGTCAGTTCGACGTTGCCCTGACCGGCACCCGCGACGTATGCGATGAACTCGGGACCGGACGACGAGGCCCACGTCCACTGGAAGCCGTTGGAGTAGACGAGTTGCTGCCGCGGCTCGATCGGCCCTTGGAGCAGCAGGTTGTCGAGTACCGTCTGCAGCCCGAGGATGCCCTCGGCCTCCCAGTCCTCGGAGACATCGTAGGCACTGGGCCCGTTCTCGATGTCGTCCTCGTCCTCCTTCGTCGTCGCTCCGCGCCCACCGCCGAGCAGGATCGCCCAGAAGTCGCGCCGCGCGATGCCGCGCCACGTCGGCGTGTCCTTCTCGGTGTCCGGCTCCGGGCCGATGCGACCGGCGATCAACGGCTTCGTGCCGTACTTTGCGTAGAGCGACGTCATCGTCGCGTGCAGCTGGTTCGGTGCGAGGGAGCGGATCGACTTCGGCGCGTGCCAGAAGTCGAGCAGGTCCACGTCGGGATGGCTCGCCTCGTGGTCGAACTGCGCAACCGTGCTCGGCATGTTGGTCACGAGCAGGTCGATGTTGTGGAACTGCTCGAACGCTTTGATCTCGGCGACCATCTCGTCGAAGAACTGCTTCGTGCCCGCGTACTCGTTGCCGATCTCGTAGATGACGTTGCCGAACTGCTTCGTGCGGTTCAGCACCTCGTTGAGCAACTGACGGTGCACGTCCATCACGCGCGAATCGTTGACGTCGTAGACGTCAGGCTTGCCCGACACCCCGTTGCCGGGGAGTCCGAGGTTGTTGATGTTCCGGTTCGGGTTGAGCGGGTGGAGATCCCACGCATCCGTCCCCTGCTTCATCGTCACGTCGTCGACGATCTGCAGGATCACGAAGCGACCGCTCTGCTCGTTGCGACGCAAGAACGTGTCGAGCCGCGACCAGAACGTGTTGTTCCAGCGGGTCAGGTCGTACTTGTTGTTGGTCAGCAGCAGCCACGGGTTCTCGGGCTTCCACGTCGCGCCGGCCTTGATGCGCGTGGTGACGATCTTCACGCGGGTGAAGTTCGCCTGGAATGGTGCATACCAATTCGCCTCGCGCGTCACGTCGAAGCCGCCCTTGACCACCGCGTGCCAGAAACCCTGGCCGAACGGGTAGACGGGCTGGTCGCCGTAGAACAACTCGTTGCCGCGGACGTTCAGTCGCGGCGTCTGCGCGTCGACGGCCGTCGGCATCGCGGTCGTCGCGATGAAGAAGGCCAGCGCGCAGGCGATGGGCGAGAAGGCAACGGTTCCCTGACGTCGGGCGCACCGCGAAACGATGGAGCTTCGCATGTTCGCTCTGTTCATCCTCCGTGCGAGACAGATCGTGCGGGTAGGACGGTGCGTCGGCGCATGGCGGCTGCCGTCGCGGGTCCCCGGGGCTCTTGCCGTCTCTCCGGGTCTGGAGACGGCTCGGGGATTCTAATGCCGGTTCCGGATGCCGGTCCAGACGGAAATCGTCGGCTCGAATCGAGATTTATCTTCGATTCGGGTCCGGTACGTCCTGAACACAGCGGAATCCGACGATCGGCGAGCGCGACTCGGGCGCGAAGTCGAGGTAGCGATGGCTGAGCACACCCTTGGACCGGATCATCCCCCAGCTGCCTCCGCGGAGCACGAATTTCAAGCCGTCGCGCGAGCTCGTCCACTCGAGGACGTTGCCGCACATGTCGTCACAACCGAACGGCGACCGGCCCGACGGGTAGGAACCGACCGCCCGCGGACCGAGTTGGCTGTTCACGGGCGGAAAAAGATTGGCGTGTCCGGAGTTGGCGCCGTCCCCCCACGGATACTTGCGGCCGTCGGTGCCCCGCGCCGCTTTCTCCCACTCGATCTCGGTCGGCAACCGCTTGCCGACCCACGCCGCGTACTGCCGCGCCGCGCCGTGATCGATCATCGTGACCGGGAAGCGCTCGTATCCCGGCACGACCCGGCCGTTTCGCCAGTGGCGCGTATGCCGCGGTGCCGGGTACTTCGTCGCGGCGACGAACTTCGCGAACGCCTCGTTCGTCACCTCGTGCCGGTCGATGAAGAACGCCTTCACGAAGACCGGCTTCCGCGTTTCCCGTGCGCCGTAGAGGAACTCGCCGGCCGGCACGGCGACCATGCCCGGCGGCGCCGCCGGCATCCCGGCCGCGGGTCGGGGTGAAGGAGTTGCTGCCGGAGTTGCTGCAGGTGCCGCTTCCGGCGTCTTCGACCGGGCGGCCTTCGGCGCGGGTGTCGGAACCACGACGGGTGGAGCGGGCTCCGTGCGCGCAACGGACGGTGCCGCGGGTTTCGCGGCCGCCGGCTTCGGCGCCGGCGTCGAGGGGGCCACGCTCTCCGGCGTCTCCGGGGTGGCGTCGCTCGTATCGAAGACGACGACGCCGATCACCGACAACGGCACGACGACGAGCAACGCGGCCGCGACGATGCGCAGTCGGTGCGGCACGAAGCGGCCCGCGGGACTCGGATCGACGGTCTTCGACGTCGTCGCGGCCGGCACGGGTTGCGGCCGGGCGGTGCCGGGCAGCGGTTCCAGCGGCGTGAACAGTTCGTCGATGCGTGCCTTCGCGGAGTGCACGTCGTAGTCGTCCATCGCGCCGACCGTGGATTCGACGACGTCGGCGATCGCGAACGGATCCCCCAGTGCGACGGTCGTCGCGATCGCGGCGCGACGACCCGTCTGTGGCATCACGTCCGGCGCGCCCGGTGTCTCCTCGGTGCGGATCGGCACGTGCGTCGGCAACGCGCTGGTCGCGTCCCACACGCCGCGGAAGCCCACACAGGCACCCTCGTGCTCCGGCGGCGCGCTGAAGCGGTGATCCGCGCGCGCGTGATTGCTGAAGTCGTACCAGCTGCCGCCCTTGAGCGTGAGGTTCGTGCCCCCCGAGACGTAGCGCGTCGACGTCCACTCCCACACGTTGCCCGCGAGTTCCTCACAGCCGTAGACGCTCGCCCCCTGACGATAGCGACCGACCGCGGTCGTGTCCTTGATCTCGGCACCGGACACGTTCGCCATGCCGGTCGTGAACGCGTCCCCCCAGGGATAGACGCGACCGTCCGTCCCGCGCGCGGCCTTCTCCCACTCGGCTTCGGTCGGCAGTCGCTTTCCGCACCAGACCAGGTAGGCCGCCGCGTCGTCGCACGTCACGCCGACGACCGGGTGGTCGAGCTTGCTCGGCGGCGGGGTCGCGCCGGTCCAGTAGCGCGGCGCGCGATGTCCGGTCGCCGCGACGAATGCGGCGTATTGCGAGTTCGTCACCGGGTAGCGGTCGATGCAGAAGGTCGCCACGTCGGTGCTCGCGCGCTCCTCACCGAACAGGAACGCCCCGCCCGCCACGCGCACCATCCCCTGCGGCACGGTGTCCGGGACGGCCGGTGCGTCGTCCGCGATCGACTCGGGCGCGGCCGCCACCGGTGCGGGCACCGGCGCGGGTGCGATCGGCCGCAGCGGACGCAACGCCGCGAGACCGTCGAGCGCGCCCTGCGGCACCGCCAGCCCCTCGGCTCGGTAGAGCGCGTTGGCCTCGACGATCACCGCATCGACGTCCGAGACCATCCCGCACCACGCGCAGACGGCGGTCGTCGATCGCTTGTGACAGAGTGAACAGACGAACTCTCGCGACATCTCCCCACGCCAGGCGCGGACTGCGCCCCCTCCTACTCGGAGTCGATCGGCATCCGACCCCCCGCTGCCCATGGCCGAAACGGGAAAGGATTTCGCCGGCGTCTCGACCTGAGTCGCGGGCGGTTTTGGGTTCAGCGCTTCCGGGCGAATATCGATTGTTTCGGTGTTCGAGAGAGCTTCGTGAGCGACGGGATGGGGCGATGACCGCTGACCTCAAGCACCTGCTGATCGTGGACGACGACGCCGCGATCCGCGGCTTCTTCCAAGAGATCTTCCCGAAGGACCACTACCGCGTGGACTGCGCGTCCAACGGCGAAGAGGCGGCGCGCCGGATCGCGCGCAAGAGCTACGACGTGGTCGTGACGGATCTCTGCATGCCGAAGATGGACGGCATCGGGCTGATCCAGGAGATCCAGCGCATCGACTCGACCGTGACGGTGGTCGCGATCACCGGCTTCGGCACGATCAAGGACGCGGTCTCGCTGATGAAGACCGGCGCCTTCGACGTGCTGACGAAGCCGTTCAGTCTCGACGAGATCCGCGTGACGATCGACAAGGCGATCCGACATCACGATCTCGCGAAGGAGAATCGCGAACTCGGCCGCAAGCTCGAGACGAGCGAGAAGCTCGCCGCGATCGGACAGCTCGCCGCCGGCGTCGCGCACGAGATCAACAACCCGCTCGACGGGATCATGCGATTCGTCAACCTGACGCTCGAGCGCGTCGAAGACGACGAGGCGCGCGGCAACCTGGCGGACGCACAGGCCGGCCTGACCCGGATCGGCGGCATCGTCAAAGACCTGCTGTCGTTTGCGCGCTGCATCGGCGCGGACGCCGAGCCGGAGTCGCTCGAAGGCGTCGTCGGCGACGCCGCACGCCCGTTCGAGTCGGCGATGCGCGACAAGTCGGTCTCGCTTGAGACACGGATCGCCGGCGGCGACGCAGCCGTGCCCGGCGCGGTGCTCCACGTCGTCTCCAACCTCGTGAAGAACGCGCTCGACGCGCTGGAGTCCGGCGGTCACATCGCGGTCGACGCGACGGTGGACCACGCCCACGCGACGATCGAAGTCACCGACGACGGCCCCGGCATCCCGGCGGAGGCGATCGAACACATCTTCGAGCCGTTCTACACGACGAAGCGGCTCGGTCACGGCACCGGCCTGGGCCTGAGCCTCTGCCAGCAGATCGTCGAGAAGCAAGGCGGGACGATCGACGTCCAGTCCGACGAGAGCGGGACGCGCTTCACCGTGCGCGTGCCGCTCGCCGACGTGCCGGCAGCGGCGGCGGTCTGATGGGTCGCGCGGGACGGATCCTCGTCGTCGACGACGACCCGTTGATCCGCAAGAGTCTCGTCGCCTTCCTCGAGCGCAACGACTGGTCGGTCTCGACCGCGGCCCATGGCGCCGACGCACTGGCGCGCCTCGACGAGGACGGCGAGTTCGACCTCGTTCTGTCGGACGTCGACATGCCGCGCCTCGACGGGCTCGGACTCCTCGAACGGCTCCGCGAGCGGAAGCCCGACCTCCCGGTGATCATGATCACCGGTTGTGGCACGATCGAGAACGCCGTCGCGGCGATGCGCGCGGGTGCGAGCCACTACGTCACGAAGCCGCTGCGCGACGACGAGATCCTGCACGCGATCGACCGCGAGATCGAGCGGTCGAGCCTGCTGCGCGAACGGACCGTCCTGCGCGCGGAGAACGAACGCCTGCGTCGGTCGCTTCGCAAGCGCTTCTCGGTGGACGACGTCATCGGACGCGACGCGAAGATGAAGCAGGTCTTCGAGACCGCGGAGATGGTCGCCGACACGCGCGCGACCGTGCTGATCACCGGCGAGAGCGGGACCGGCAAGACGCTGATCGCCCGCGCGATCCACTACAACTCGAACCGGTCCGACAATCCGTTCGTCGAAGTCAACTGCGGCGCGCTGCCCGAGACACTCCTCGAGAGCGAACTGTTCGGCCACGCCAAGGGTGCCTTCACCGGCGCGCACGCCGACCGCGTCGGCAAATTCCAACTGGCCGACACCGGCACGATCTTCCTCGACGAGATCGGAAACGCGTCGTCGGCGTTCCAGGTGAAGCTGCTCCGCGTGCTGCAGGATCGCGAGTTCGAGCGCATCGGTCAACACGAGACGGTGCAGGTCGACGTTCGCGTCGTGCTCGCGACGAACAAGGACCTCGCTCGCGCGGTGCAGGCCGGCGACTTCCGTGAAGACCTCTACTATCGGATCAACGTCGTGAGCATCGAGTTGCCGCCGCTGCGCGAGCGGCGTGACGACCTCGACCTCCTCGCGAACCACTTCCTCGACAAGTACGTCGACGAGAACCAGAAGGACGTGCGCGGGATCGACGACGAGGCGCTCGCGGCACTGCGCGCGTACGCGTGGCCCGGAAACGTGCGCGAACTCGAGAACGTCATCGAGCGCGCGGTCGTGTTGACGCGCGAACCCGTGATCACGAAGGCGGATCTACCCCGTGCTCTGCTCGACGGCACTGCCGATCCCGAGGTGGTCCTCCCCGATCCGGGCGAGTCGATGCTCCCGTTGAAAGACGCCCTCGCGCATCCGGAGAAGCGGATCATCGAGCGCGCACTCCGCGCGAACAAGTGGAACCGCCAGCGCACGGCCGACGTGCTCCAGGTCAATCGCACGACGCTGTTCAACAAGATGAAGAAGTACGGCCTGTTGAAGGACTGACGCGGTCGCCCTCCGGCGCCGCCTGCTGACGGCGGCGCGGCATGGAAAGTGACGAAAACGTCGGCTACCATGGGAGGGGCGGCGTCGGGGCACGAAACGGTCGGTCGTGCCACCGCGCCACGCTGGGGACTCGCGATGAGATCGAGAACGAAGCTGCTGCTCCTGTCCGCGTGCGTCGCGGCAATCGCGCTCGCGTGCGCTGCGTTCCTGCTGAGCGCACCCCGTGCTCGCGAGGCGGCGCGCGAGGCGTTCTGGGAGCGCGACTATCCCCGGGCGGTCGTCTATTACCAGCGACTCGGCGAGCGCGGCAAGCTCACCGACGAAGACCGCGAGGACTACGTGAAGGCGCTCGTCCTGACGAGGCGGTTCACGCGAGCGGACCGCATCTACCGGGACCTGATCGCGCGCTACCCGCGCAGCGACGTCTACCCGCGCCAACTCGCCGAGATGCTCGTCATCGCGGGCACGCGCGACAAGCCGAAGTTCCAGCGCGCCGAGGACTACGGGCGCCAGCGCATCCAGTCCGACCCGGCGGACCCCGTCGGCCACTACGCGGTCGGCCTCGCACTCGCGCGGCGCCTCGCGGACGAGTGGACGACGTTCAAGGACGACCTCCTCGAGAACCACGGAGGCGCCAACGTCTGGGGGATCATTCACTCGGTCGACTGGTGCCTGCGCCACCCGAACTTCGCGCGCGCCCGGCAGGACATCGTCACGTCACTCGGGCGCGAAGCCGATCTCCCGCCGAAGCACCCGATCTTCGCGAAGGTCGACCATCTCCACCGCACGAAGCGCGACGCGATCGACCACCTCGAGACCGCGCGTCGCACGCTGCGCTGTCGGGGCTACGCGACGCTCGAACTGGCGCGCGTTCACGATCGACTCCTCGCGCACGGCCCCGCGGAAGCGTTGCTCACCGAACTCCTCGCCCACTCGGACAAGGAGGTCGACGTCGCGGTCAAGGTGTATGCGCACCGCCTGTTCGCCGAGTCCCTCGAGCGACGCTCCCAGGACCCGGCTGTGCTGAGCCGCGCGGTGCCGCACTGGGGCAGCTACCTCATCGGGCTCGACGACCTGAAGATGACGATGCAGGAGGTCGCCCAGGCGCGCTTCCGCGCGATCGACGCGCGAGGCCGTCTCGGCGTGCTGATGCGCGACGCGACGCTCGTCGAAGAAGTCGCGACGACGTTGCTCACCGGCGATCGCAACAGCTCGAGCGGCCTCTACTACCGCGGGATGGCACACGCGTTCCGCCAGGAGTTCAAGGACGCGAAGCGCGACCTGCTCGCGTCGCTCAACCGCGGCTCCAACTACCGCGCGCTGATGACCCTCGGCGACATCCTCGTCGAGCAGGGCGGCCCGCTGAACACCGAGCAGGCCCTCGGCCGCTACCAGGACGCGGCGAAGCTCCGCCCGGACAAGGTCGAGCCGATCCTCGCGATCGCGAACCTCCACGTCGCCGAGGGGCGCTACCGGAGCGCGCAGCGGGAGGTCGCCAACGCGCTGGCGCGGCCCGACTGGCGCTGGCGAATCCCCGAGGGGATCTACGCACTTCGGGATCGCACCGAGATCGCACTGCTCGATCCGGATCGGAAGAAGCCGCTCGAAGACCTCGCGGCCGCCCGACGCGCACTCGGGCGCGACGACCGCGACCGTTCGGCGCTCCACTATCTCGCGAGCCACTGGGTCGAGAAGCGGAACTACGAGAAGGCCCGGCCGTTCGCGGAACGCCTCGCGGTCGTCGCGAAGAAGCACATCATCGCCCACCTCTTGCTCGCGCGCGTCGCGCTGGGTGCCGGTGATCTCGGTACCGCCGACCGCGCGATCCGCGATGCCCAGGAGGTCGATCCGGCCGACGCGCGTCCGGTGAAGCTCGCGGCCGAGGTCGCTCGCCGCCGCGGCGACGTGCCGCGTTGCACCGCGTTGATGCGCGAGGCGACCGAACTCGACCCGCGCGATTGGGAGACCCACTTCGCCTACGCCCGCTTGATCGGCGGCTCTTCGCACATGCTCGGTGCGGCTCGCTATCACGTCGATCGCGCTCTCGAGTTGAACGCGAAGCCCCCCTACGAGCTGCGGCGCCTCGATCTCCGCCTGCGCCTCAAACAGGGCGATCTCAAGGCCGCGCGCACGGCGGTCGAGAACGTGTGCCGCGATCCGCGCGCGCAACCCGGCGACTACGAGTACTTCATGGGCTTGATCCACGAGCGCGCCGACGAGACCGCCGCCGCGCTCGCGGAGTACGAGGCAGGACTCGAGAGAGCGCCGGATCGGGCCGACCTCGTCGTCCGACTCGCCGACCTCTACCTGGAGCAGCCCAACCCGCGCGAGGCGGCTCGCCTCCTGCACGGCTTCTACCGCCGCGGCGGACGCGACGTGGACGTCAATGCACGCCTCGCGGCGATCCTGCTCGAGCACTGGCGACTCGAACCGGCGCTCGACCTCGCGACCGAGATGCAGCGCCTGGCGCCCAACGACGAGCGCGGCTACCTGCTCGCCGGTCGGATCGCCACCTATCTCGGGCGCGTCGAGATGGACCAGCTGATCGCGATGTACGTGCGCGGTCGAATCGGTGCGACCGACTCGACCCCGCAGGAGGCCGAAGCGCTGCTCTGCTCGACGATCCACGGCCTGCTGCGGCTCGGGCAGTGGCGGATCGCGTTGGAGCGCATCGCGGACCTCGACCGGAGACTGCCCGGCAGCCCGGCCCGGGCGCGCGCCCTGCTCGCGTTCTTCAGCGGCGATCACGCGACCGCGCGCACGATCGTCACGGACGGCCTGAAGGAGATGCCGACCGCGCCGTTTCTCCGGTTGATTCGCGCGGCGCTCGACCTTCGGGACGGTCGGCTCTCGGGGGTGGTCGCAGACGCGGCTGCCGCCGTTCCCGGCGTGCCACTCGATCGTGGATGGGAGACGTTCGCGACCGCGGTCGCGCGCCGCCGTCCGGGTTTCGGTCGCCTCGTCCTGGCGACGATCGCCGAGTGCCAGTTGCTGCGGGGCGAACTCGTCGCGGCGCGCGAAGTGCTCGACGTCGCCCGATCCGCGTATCCGAACGACGGGCGGGTCGCCTACGTGATGGGCCACGCGATGCGTCGGGCCGGCGACGGCAAGGAAGCGATGACGCTCCTGTCGCGCGCGCAGGCGAGCGGCGACGTCGACGCGGCGCGCGACCGCGCGGTTCTCCTCGCGCTGGCACAAGACGAAGGTGCCATCCCGATCCTCCAGGCCTACGCGAAGGCGCACCCCCACCTCGGCGGGCTGCTCCTGCTGTGGGCGCAATTCGAGGTCGGTGGCGCGCACTGGGCGAACGCGCTGCGGACGTTGCGCAGCGAGCCGCACTGGCACTGGGATCTCACCGACACGATCTTCCTCACCGGCCTTTCCTACATCGTCGACGGGCCCGACGGGGCGCGAAGTCAGCTCCCGGATCGTTCGAGTGTCTCCGGTGCCTACCTGCACGAACTGCTGCAGCAGTCCAACGTGCGCAACGAGCTGCGCTTCATCGCGCTCTGGAAGCGCCTGATCCGCGGAATCGCACTCAGTGGCCTGCCTCAGTTCCGGGACCGCGCGCTCCAGTTCACCGAGGACGCGCTCGCGACCGACCCGGAGCACCCGCTCTTCATCGATCTCCTCGCGCGGCAGTACATCCGCTTCGGGGAGCGGGACCGTGCACGCGCCCTCTACGACGACCTGCGGGCGCCCGCGGGTGCGGGGCTGCGCGCGCTCGGCCTCGCCCGCCTGGACGCGCACGATCCGGTGCGATGGGACGCGGCGGTCAAAGCGTTCGAGAGCGTGCTGGAGCGCTTCCCGAAGACGAGCCTCGCGCACGTCGAACTGGCGGAGTTGCACCTGCGCCGCGGCCACCCGCAGGCCGCGATCGCCGCGCTCGACCGCGCGAAGAAGGCGCTCGCCGCGCCGTTCGATTCGCGGATTCACAGCATCCGGGCCCGCGCGCTGGATGCGATGGGCAAGGACGCCGCGGACGCGGCGATCGAGGCGTATGGCGATGCACTCGTCGCCGATCCCCGCCGGCTCGACGTCGGCTACGTGCTCGCGTGCCGTATGCTCGCCGCCAAGCGGGACGAAGCCCTGCAACTCTACATGCGGATGCCCGCGATCCGGTTGCGCTTCCCCGACCTCGACCTGCGTGTCGGCCTGCGACTCTTCGAGCTCGAGCGGTTTCGCGAGGCGCGCCCGCTCCTCCAGGCGTTCCCGTATTCGCCCGAGGCGGCGTATGCGCTCGGCCAGATCGACCGTAGAGAAGGCCGGCTGAACGAGGCGATCGCGCAGTTCGAGTTCGCGTTCACCCTCGATCCGAAGGGGCAACCGGAGGCGATGTTCGAGGTCATCGAGATCCAGAAGCGCCGCCTGAAGTCCGACGCGGCCCTCGCGGCCGCGCAGCGACTCGTCGCGTTCCACCCGAACAACGCCCGCGCCAAGCGCGCGCTCGCGGATCTCTACGAGCGCGGGCTGCAGATCAAGGACGCGCTGATGGCGCACTTCCACGCGTGGCAGCTCGAGCCGAGCGACCCGCGTCCGATGCTGCGCGTGATCGCCCTCGCACGAGAAGACGGTCAGCGCGATCTCGCGTTGAAGGTGCTCGGCATGCTCGCGCAGAAGATGGACACCTGGCCCGACGAGGTGCAGAAGACGATCCGACGCGAACGACTGCTGCTGGGGAAGTAGGCCGGTGCACAACGTCCTCAGCCTCGACGTCGAGGAGTGGTTTCACGTCTACAACCTGCGCGACCGGATTCGACGGGACGCGTGGGAGACGCTGCCGAGCCGTGTCGTCGATTCGACGCGCACGTTCCTGGATCTGCTCGACGAACGCGACGCGCGCGGCACGTTCTTCGTCCTCGGTTGGGTCGCCGAGCGCCAACCGGACCTGGTCGCCGAGATCGCACGACGCGGGCACGAAATCGCGTCGCACGGCTACGGCCACGACCTGCTGACCGAACTCGACCCGGACGCGTTCGAACGCGACCTCGAGCGAGCCGAGGAACTCCTCGAGGGGATCGTCGGGACCCGCCCGCTCGGCTATCGGGCGCCGAGCTTCACGGTGATGCCGGGCACCTGGTGGGCCCTCGACGTGCTCTTTCGCCGCGGCTACCGCTACGACTCGAGCGTCTTTCCGGTCGCGCGCGAGCGCTACGGCTGCCCGGACGCGCCCCGGCACATCGGCCCGGCACGCCGGGACGGCGAGCGCGTGCTCTGGTCGTTTCCGCTGCTGACGCGCCGCGTGGGACTCGCCGCGCGGAATCTCCCGGTCGCCGGCGGCGGCTACCTGCGCCTCTTCCCGATCCGGTGGATCGCGTCGGCAGTGCGCGCGATGAACGCGGCGGGACACCCGGCCATGCTCTACCTGCACCCGTGGGAACTCGATCCCGACCAACCACTCCCGGACGGCATCCCGGCGCTCAAGCGCTTCATGCACACCGTCAACCTCTCCCGCACCGCACGCAAGATCCGCTACCTCGTGCACCGCTTCCCGTTCGACACCGCCCTGAACGTCCTCGACGCCGAACTCGCACGCCGGCCGGAACTCGCGCAACAGGCGCCTCCGGCCGTGCTCTTCCCGGAGCGCGCCGCAGGCGGGGTGCGGTCGGGGGGTGAACCCCCTCGCTAGGCTCCGGGGGCTCCCGCCGCGGACATGTGCACAGCGCGCGGGGTGGGAGGCGCCGGGCCGCGGCTACGAGAGTCGGTGGAGACGGCGGTGCGAGGTGTCCGCGCCTATGTCGCTACGCGAGGGGGTTCACCCCCCGACCGCTCAAACGACAGCGGTGTGAACGGGAAGCGCGCGACCGGAGGCGCCGGCCGTGCGAGCTGCCGGCCGGCTGCGAGCCGGCGTAGTCGAAGGACGGGGCCCGCCCTCGCCGCGCGCATCTCACCCCCGCGGGTGCCTCGCATTCCGCTCGGATCGAGGTGGGACGTGGTTGCGGTCGCGGATGGATGCCCCTCGCGTAGCGACGTAGGCGCGGACACCTCGCACCGCAATCTCCACTGACTCTCGCAGCCGCGGCCCGGCACCTCATGCACCGCACGCAGCGCAGCTTGTCCGCGGCGGGAGCCAAATGGAGCCTAGCGAGGGGCATCCATCCGCGACCGCTTCCCCACACCCCCCCTCCTCAATCCGACCGGAAGTGGCAGCCGATGCTGTGGGTGTTGGAGGCCGCCGCCTGCGCGATGACGCGGGCGACGATCAGCGCGTTGCGGAGTTCGAGGAGATCGCGTTGCACCGGGATCTCGCGGTAGAACTTCTCGACGCGGTGCGAGAGGTAGCCGAGGTCGGAGCGCGCACGCTCGAGGCGCTTGCGCGTCCGGACGATCCCGACGTAGTTCCACATCGTCGCGCGGATGTTCAACAGGTCCTGGCTCACGAGCAACGGGTCGAGCTTCTCGCGGGAACGCACCGCGCGCCATGCCGGGAAGTCGCTCATGCGGATGCGTCGATCGACCTCGCCCCCCTCGACGATGTGACGGGCGACGCGGCTTCCCCAGACGAGTCCCTCGACCAGCGACGTCGACGCGAGGCGATTCGCGCCGTGCAGGCCGGTGCACGCGGTCTCGCCGACGGCGTAGAGTCCCGCGATCCCGTCGACCGCACCGTCGATGTCGGTCAGCACGCCGCCGCACGAGTAGTGCGCCGCCGGCACGACCGGGATCTTGTCGCGCGTGATGTCGATCCCGAGCGGGGCGAGCTTGTCGGCGATGCCACGGAACCGCTTGCGCACGTCGATCTTCGACGGGATCGTCGACGGATCGAGGTGGACGAAGTCCTCCTTGTGGGCGCCGATCTCCTCGTAGATCGAGCGGGCGACGACGTCGCGCGGCGCGAGTTCGCCGTCCTTGTGGTAGCGCTTCATGAAGCGCTCGCCGCGCAGGTTCACGAGCGCCGCCCCTTCGCCGCGCAACGCCTCCGTCATCAGGAATCCCGGGGCTGCCGCGTGGTGCAGCGTCGTTGGGTGGAACTGCACGTATTCCATGTTGACGCACCGCGCGCCGGCGCGATACGCCATCGCGATCCCGTCGCCGGTCGCGCCGACGGGATTGGACGTGCGCAGGAAGATGTGGCCGACGCCGCCCGTCGCGAGGACGACGTGGTTCGCGAATACCCGGATCACCCGGCCGGCGTCGATCGCGAGGACGTATGCGCCGACGGTGCGCGACGGCTCGTACGCGGCGGTCGGGCGGCGGTCGTGGTGCGGGCTCGTGATCAGGTCGACCGCCATGTGGCGTTTGAGCACGCGGATCCGGCGGTGCCGTCGCATCGTGTGCTCGCACGCCTCCTGGATCGCGAGGCCGGTGCGGTCTTCCTTGTAGTAGATCCGCCGTCGCGAGTGCGCCGCCTCGGCCGTGACCGCGATCCGGCCGCGCCCATCGCGGTTGAACGGCACCTTGAGCCGCTCGACGAGGAACGCGTCGACGCGAGCGGGTCCCTCGTCGCAGAAGACCTCGACGGCGGCGCGATTGTTGATGTCGCAGCCCGCCCGGAGGATGTCGGCGCGCAGGAGGTCCTTCGTGTCCCCGGGCCCGGTCCCGATGATGCCGCCCTGCGCCCATCGGGTGTTCGTCTCGAACAGGTCGTCTTCCTTCGTGACGACGAGGACGTCGAGCCCGGCATCGGCCGCCTGGATCGCGGTCGATGCGCCGGCGATCCCGCCGCCGACGACGAGCACGTCGCAGCGTATTCGCGATTCCGAAGTCACTCGTCTCTCCCCTGCTGCCGAGGGCGGCCGAACCGACTGCCCGGTGCCCGGAGTATAGCGCGCTGCGATGCCGCGTCTATGGCCGCACCTCGCTCCGATAGAGGCGCTGCCACGCCTCGACGACCCGCGCGATCCGGAACCCCTCGACGCGCGCGCGTCCGGCGTCGACCAGGCGCTCCGCGAGCGCCGGGTCCTCGAGCACGCGGATGCATGCCGCGGCGAGAGCCGGTGCATCGCCGACGTCGACGAGGAGACCATCGACGCCGTCGTCCACGAGGAACGGCACGCCGCCGGCGCGTGTGCTGACGACCGGCACACCGGCCGCGAACGCCTCGAGCACCGAGATCGGCATGTTGTCGACGTTGGTCGGGTTCACGGCGATCGATGCGGTCGCGTAGTGCGACGGCACGTCGTCGTTCGGCACCCGCCCGAGGAAGTGCACCGCCCCGCCCACGCCGGCCGCGCGTGCGCGCGCCGCGAGCGCGTCCCGCTCGCTGCCGGTGCCGGCGATCCACAGGGTGGCTCCCGCGATGCGTTTTCGCACGATCGCAAGCGCGTCGATCGCCAGGCCGACGTTGTAGATCGGCTCGAGGTTGCGCGTCACGAGCAAGCGTGGATCGCCGGTGCGGTCCGGTGGCGCGTCGAAGCGATCCACGTCGATGTAGTTCGGCAGGATCTCGGGTGCGTGTCCATGGCGTCGGAAGATCGCATCGAGGAAGCCGGACGGCACGACGAGACGGTGGGCGCGACGGAGGAACCAGCCCGCCGACCGCGATCGCCGCGCCAGGAACGACTCGGCGAGTCCGCCCCGGTAGTTCACGACGACGCGGCGGCCCGCGATCCGGCCGACGACGACCGCCGGCGCGGTGAACAGGAAGAACGTCAGGCCGCTCGCCGACAGGACGTGCACGACGTCGACGCGCGGCACGGTCCAGACGAGCCGCGCGAGGAAGATCACGAGATTGACGATCCCGCGGAGGCCGCGCACGCGCCCGATCGGGCCGAGCCCGACGTTTGTCGGCACGACCTCCACGGGCGTCCCTGCGGCGACCAGCGCGTCCCGCAGCCCGCGCGCCTGCACGGCCATCCCGCCCTCGGGCGGCGGCCACGGAGCGACGAGCGCGACGCGCGGTTCAGCCATCGGCGTCCCCCCGGATCGCCGCCTGCGCGACCGGCGAGATCACGTAGCGGTGCTTGCGCGAGCCGCTCGTCGCGATCGCGTCGACGAACGACACCTCGACCTCGACGGGGTGGCGCATCAGGTCGCGCAGCCCGTCCCGGATCCGGTCGACCCCGTCGGCGGGGAAGCCGTCCTCGCGCACGACGCGCACGAGGAGCCGTTCGCGCGTCGGTTGTTCGATCTGGAACCGACCGACGCCCGGCAGCACGCGCAGCACGTAGATCGCGCCGAGGGCGTGGAGCAGCCGTCCGTCCGGTGCGATCAGGAAGTCCGTCGCGCGCCCCTCGATGCGTTCGATGCGCGGCAGCACGAGCCCGCAGGCGCACGCCCCGGATTCGGCGACGACGCCGACGTCGCCGGTGCGGTAGCGGATCAACGGGAAGCCGAACGCCTCCAGGTGCGTCGTGACGATCTCGCCCTTCTCCCCCGGGTCGGCCGGCGTGCCGTCGGGGCGGAGGATCTCGACGAACATCCCCTCGGCGAGGATGTGGTTCGCGCCCGACGGGCACGCGTGCGTGATCAACCCCGCGTCGCGCGCACCGTATTCCCCGCCGACCGGCGCGCGGAAGGCCCGCGTGACGTCCGCCCGCTGTTCGTCGGACATCCCCTCGGCCGTCGCGAAGATCGCCCGCAGCCCGAAGTCGCGGCCGTCGGGTGCGTCGCGCAAGACATGGCGCGCGACGAGGTGGATGCTCGACGCGTAGCCGTAGAGGTGTGTCGGTCGGTATGCGGCCAGTTCCGCGACGAGTCGCTCGAAGCCGACGTCACTGCCCTCGAACGCACTGTAGAGCCGTGTGTTGAGGAGTCGGTCGCGCCACGCGCGCAACCGCTCCTGCGCGTCGATCTCGATGGGGCTGGCCCAGAGCACGGCCTCGCGCTCGCCGACGCGTACGCCCCACCACTCCCGCGCGCGAAGCCGCGCCGCGATGTTGACCGCCCAGCGCCGCCGGTCCACCTGGACGACGACGGGCTCCCCGGTCGAGCCACCCGTGGGGATCGCCGTCGTGCGGCGCGTGCGGTCGGTCGCGACGAACCGATCGGCGTCCGCGCGAAGGGCGGCGCGCTCGAGCAGTGGAAACCGTCGGAGGTCGTCGACGCGCCGGAGGTCGTCGGCGGTCACGCTCGATGCCGCGAACGCATCGCGGTAGTAGCCGGTATGTGCTTCGGCGTGTGCGACGATGCGTCGGAGCTTCGCGAGCTGGAACGCGGCGAGTTGGTCGCTCGACATGCGATCCACCCGGCGCGCCTCGCGCAGCGCGGCTGCGGTCGGGTGCCCCTTCAGGCGCTCGTGGATCGGGAAGAAGATCGAGCGGACCAGCGCGTCGTACATCGGGTAAGATCCTATCGCCCGAGCGGACGCGGGCCAAACACCCCGCGCATGGAGAGAACACGATGAAGTCGATGCCGGCCGTGGCGCTCGCCCTCGCCCTCGTGGCGACGCACGCGCTCGCCGGCGGCGCGGTCGTGCCGGTCCAGGCGGGCGTCGAGGTGTCGACCCCGCGCGAACACGCGTTGATCGCCCGCAACGGCGACCAGCAGACGACGCTCTGGTCGGTCGAGTTGCGTGCCGCGCGGCCGACGACGATCGTCTACGCACTGCCGCTGCCGGGCAAGGCCGTCATCGAGCCGGTGCCGCACGAGCGTTTCGTCGCACTCGCCGACGGACTCGGCGCCCTGGCCGGCGACGCGACCCGTCTGACCCTTCCCCCGACCGTCACGCCGATCCGGATGGAGACGGTCGAGATCACGAACCCCGTCGAGTTGCTCTCGTGGATTCACCGTCGCGTCGTCGCGACCGGGGTCGAGAAGAGCTACCTGCCCGCCGGACTCCGTGAGCGGCTCGAGCACGCGGTGCGCGTCGACGGCGCGCGCTGGTTCCTGTTCTTTCACGTGGTCGTCGGCCCCGAGGTCCGGGCGATCGCCCCGCTGCGGATCCACTGCGCGACCCCGGGTCTGCGGGCACCGATGGCGCTCGGGGCGGTCCAGCCCGGCAAGACCGTCGTCTCGTTGACCGTCGTGTCGCCCGGCCGATTCGCGCGTTTCACTCGACTGCCGTTCGCTCGCATCGAACGGGTCGGAGACCGACGCGTCGCGCGAACCCGCCTCGGCGACACGCGTCCGCTGATCGCGGCGCCGCAATGGCCCGCGTCCGTGCGCGTCCGACGCTGGCGCCTGCGCGCGACCCTCGCGTCGCTCGATCGCGACCTCCACGCCCACTGAGCCACCCCGCCTCACGCGTGCGCGAGGTCGCGGCCGAGTGCGCCCGCGTAGACCTCGCGATACCGGCCGACCTGAACGGCCCACGTGCGCTCGCGCAGCACGTATTCCCGCGCGAGCGTCGCCATCCGCGCGCGCTGCTCCGGCGCATCGATCAGCGCACGGATCGCGCGCGTCAACGCATCGCGATCGCCGGCCGGAAACGACGCCGCTCCGTCGCCGGCCGGGCCGATCAACTCGTCGATCCCGCCGACGTCGCTTCCGAGCACCGCCTTGCCGAACGCCATCGCCTCGAGGGGCTTCAGCGGCGTCGTCAATTCGGTGAGGCGGTTGCTGAGCCTCGGGTAGACCAAGAGGTCGACGAGCGCGTAGTGGTCCGGGACGGTCTCGTGCGGCACGCGACCGGGCATCACGATCTGTTCGGCCACACCCGACGCGGCGACGCGGTCGCGAATGGCCGACTCGTCCGGACCGCCGCCGACGAGCAGCAGCCGCGCATCCGGTCGATCGCGCAGGATCGGCGCCGCGGCATCGACGAGCATCGGCAGTCCCTCGTACGCGTAGAACGACCCGAGGAAGCCGATCACCGGCCCGGTGCCGAGTCCCAGCGAGTCGCGCAGGGCGGGATCCGGGTCGCGGGCGGCGAACCGCTCGGGGTCCACGCCGTTGCCGACGACGGTGATCTTGTCCGCATCGATCCCGCGGGAGACGAACTCCCGCTCGAGTGCCTTGCACAGCACGACGATCCGATCCGCGCGGCGCAGCAGCCGGGTCTCGAGCGCAGCGGTCGCGCGATAGCGGAGCGAGCCCGGCGTCGTGTTGCCGAGGTCGACCGCCGCGTCCTCCCACAGGGCGCGCACCTCGTAGACGACCGGTGGCCCCCCGGCGTCGCGCACCTGCACCGCCGGCAGGCCGTTGAGCGCGGGGCTGTGCGCGTGCACGAGATCGACGTTGCCGACCCGAGCGACGGTCGCGGCGAGTTCCTTGCGCAAGTCGCGCATCAGCGCGTGCTGACCGGCGAACGGCACCCGGTTCACGAGGCCACGCGCACCGCCGCGCCCGAGCGGCGCGTGGTGGACGGACAACCAATCCGGCTTCTCCGGCCCCGAGCCGTCGGGATAGTCGTGCTTCGGCGACGTCAGCACGACCGGGTCCCATCCGAACGCGCGCTGCTGCGCCAGGATGTTGCCCGATCGGAACGTGTAGCCGCTGTGAAACGGCAGGTAGTGATCGAGGACGTGCAGCACCCTCATGCGGTCGCTCCCGTCGTGGCGGTCGGCTGCAGGTAGCGCTCGGCCCAGCGGTCGAACATCAACAGCGTCCACAACGCCACGCTGTGGTCCGCGAGGCCGCGCGTGTGGTCGCGCACGAGTGTCTGCACCGCGTCCACGCGGAAGTGATCGCGGATCGCGGCGCGTTCGCCGAGGCTCTCCGCGAGCGGTCGCAGTTCGTTGCGGAACCAGGCTTTCAGCGGCACCTCGAAGCCGTGTTTGCGACCGTCGAGGATCTCGTCGGGAATCGTGCCACGGACCGCGCGCTTCAGCAGGTGCTTGTGGTCGCGCCCGTGGAGCCGCAAGTCGCGGGGCACGCGCGCAGCGAACTCGACCGCCGTGTGATCGAGGATCGGGACGCGGACCTCGAGCGAGTGCGCCATGCTCGCCCGGTCGACCTTCGTCAGGATGTCGTCGGCGAGGTAGGTCACGAGATCGGTCGCCTGCGCGCGCGAGATCGAGTCCTTCGCGTCCACGCTCTCGTAGACCCCGCGGAACCGCGCGAGCGGGTCGTAGTCGCCGAGCGCCGCGACGAGGTCCGGCGCGAGGAGCGCGTGCTTGGCGCGCTCGCCCATCTGCGTGATCGTCCGATAGTAGGCGGCCGCCGGGCCGTCGCCGAGGTTGCCGAGCAGGGTCTTCGCGCGCAGCGGCCGGGGCAACCAGTCCGCCTTCGGATAGACGGCCGACAGGCCGCGGGCGACGCTCTGCCCGAGCCCCCCGAGCATCCAGCGGCGCATCCGGTGCTCGAAGCCGTCGAACCAGTAGCGTCGGTAGCCGGCGTAGGTCTCGTCGCCTCCGTCGCCGGACAACGCGACGGTGACGCGGGTGCGCGTCGCTTCGCTCAGGTAGTAGGTCGGCACGGCGGACGCGTCGGCGAACGGTTCGTCGAAGAAGTAGGACAGGCGGTCGACGATCGACAACGCGTCCGGCGTCACGACGCGCTCGGTGTGGTCGGCGCCGAAGCGCTCCGCGACGAGGCGCGCGCGATCGCGCTCGTCGAAGCCCTCGACCTCGAAGCCGATCGTCGTCGTCTTCGGCGCGGCGACGCCGGCTTCCGTCATCAGCGCGACGACGATCGACGAATCGACCCCGCCCGACAGGAACGCACCGAGCGGCACCTCGGCCATCAGGCGGCGCTCGACGCATCGCACGAGCAGCGCGCGCAACTCCGCCGCGAGCGCGTCGGCGTCGCCGGTGTGCAGATCGTGGTCGAATCGCGCGTGCCAGTAGCGCTTGACGACCGGCGCTTCGCCGCGCCGCAGCAGGAGCGTGTGCGCCGGCGGGAGCTTCTGCACGTCGCGGAAGATCGAGCGCGGGGCCGGCACGTAGAGAAAGCTCAGGTAGTCGCTCAGCGACGTCGGATCGAGCTGCCGCGGCACGGCCGGGTGTGCGAGCACCGCCTTCAGCTCCGACCCGAAGACGAGGCGGTCCCCGAGCAGGCTCCAGTACACCGGCTTGATCCCCAGGCGATCGCGCGCGAGGAACAGCGTCTCGTTGCGTGCATCCCAGATCGCGAACGCGAACATGCCGTTGAGGTGCTCGACCATCGACGGGCCGTGCTCCTCCCACAGGTGCACGAGCACTTCGGTGTCGGACGTCGTCCGGAAGCGGTGGCCGCGCGCCTCAAGCGTCGGGCGGAGTTCGGCGTGGTTGTAGATCTCGCCGTTGAACACGACTTGCACCGCGCCGTCCTCGTTGCCCATCGGCTGCGCGCCGCCGGCGAGGTCGACGATGCTCAGGCGACGGTGGCCGAGGCCGACGCCGTCACGCTCGTAGTGCCCCTCGCCGTCCGGCCCGCGGTGCTCGAGCGTGTCGGTCATCGCGACCAGCACGCCGGGCGCGGTGGGCGACTCGGCGCGGCTTCGGGATCCGTCGAGGTATCCGGCTATGCCGCACATCGCGCTATCTCCGGCCTCCGTAGGACAGCGACGAGCCCGCCTGTCCGAACTGCGGGCGGAGCGACGGCCGCTCCCGGCGCTCCTCGACGTCGACAACGACCGGGCGCTCGTAGAGCAACACCCGCGGTGCGATCAGCTTCATCGCGATCGTGATCCCGACCATGTGGTAGTAGAGGTCGAAGTCGTTTCGTGACAGGAAGAACCCGCTGACGACGTAGGCGCCGAGCGCGACTTCGAGCGCGTGGGTGTAGTTCAGGAACCACGCATTCTCCTCGAGCTTCGGCGTCACCCGGCGCAGTGTCCGCAGCGAACGCCAGGTCCAGAGCAGCAGGAGCAGGAAGATCCCGAGCAACGTGAAGCCGCCGTCCGAGAGCGTTTGAAAGTAGATGTTGTGCGCCACGTGTCGGCGCCCCGGGTTCGGGGAGTACTTCTCGAACGTCTCGGGCAGGTCGAGGTTGCGGGGCCCGACCCCGGTGAAGGGCAGTGCATTGCCGATGTTCCAGCACGTCTCCCAGGCGTTGATCCGCCCGAGTGCGCTTCCGTCCTCTTGCCATTCGGTGATCGTCCAGAGTCGCTCGACGTAGTCGGGGCGTGCGACCGCGACCGACATTGCGCCGACGAAGCCGATTCCGGCGAGACTCGCGAGCGCCTTCGCGCGATACGGCGACTTCCACGCGATCAGGAACGAGACCGTGCACAGGCCGAGGAACCCGCCGCGGCTGTTCGTCAATACGACCGCGATCGCCGTGAAGAACGTCGTCACGCCGAACGCCCACCGGTGCAGCTTCTCCTTCTCGGTGATCGTCAGGTAGTAGAGCAGCGGCAGCGACATGTTCAGCGCGAGCGCGAAGTCGTTGTTGTCGAGCAGGAAGCCACCCGGCCCCTGGATCTTCGCGCCGCGCAGTGCGCCGAGCAGTCCGCCCTTGAGCCCGAGCGCGCCGAGGCTCAGCGCGATCACCCAGAACGTCATCCGCAGCCGTTCCTTGTCGGTGACGAGCAGCACCGTCAGGAACGTCATCAGGAAGATCTTCCAATAGTCGTCGAACTTCGGCCATGCGAGATCGGGGCGAAACGCGGCGCTGCAGACGATCGCGATCACCATCAGCATCACGGCCATCAACACGACTTCGCGTGTGAAGATCCGGTAGACGCGCTCTCGCTTCGTCACGAGCGCGAGCGCCAGGCCCGCCACCGTGACGATCGCGATCCACTTGCTGAGCTGCGTGTTCTTCATGTTCCACGCGAGGTCCTGGGGCCGGAAGTAGGCGGCCCAGCTCCACAGGAGCGTCCCGTAGAACGGACGGAAGAACGCGATCGGCAAGCTCAACGCGATGATCAGGTAGACGATCAGGGCGCGCATCGATCAAACGCCTCCCCCCGCGACGTCCCGCACGATCCGCTCGAACGCGGTCAGATCGCCGGGGTAGCCGTAGCCGTCCGTCACGAAGGCACGACCCGCGCGGCCGAGCGCGTGCCGCGCGTCGCGGTCGGCGAGCAGCGCGGTGACGGCTGTGGCGAGGCTCTCCGGATCGCGACCGAGGCGCACGCCCTCGCCTTCTTCGGCACCGATGCCCCGAACCGCTTCCGGGGTGGCGACGACGGCGATGCCCGAGGCCATCGCCTCCAGGACCTTGTTCAGGACGCCCTGCGTGACCCGAAACGGCGCGACGTCGAGGGTCGCCTTGCGATACTCGTCGTGGATGTCGTCGACGTAGCCCGCCACGTCCACACCGGGCAACTCCGCGAGCGCCCGCACCGCGGCGGGCGCACGCGGCCCGACGACGCGGAAGCGCGCATCCGGCCGCTCGGCGCGCACCCGCGGCATCACCTCGCGCGCGAACCAGCAGACCGCGTCCTCGTTCGGGAAGTAGTCGAGTGCACCGGCGAAGAGGATCGTCGCGGCGTCTTCGGCGGATCGGTCGGGGCGCAGGCCGTCGAGGTCGACCGTCGGTCGCACGACGTCGATTCGCGGCTGGAGCGCTTCGGGAAAGAGCGTTCGCTCGTAGTCGGACACGATCAGCGTCCTCGCGGCCCGTCGGATCCACGCCTCCTCGGCGCGTGCGAGCCGCCCCGCCTCGATCCGGTAGACGAGGCCCCGGAAACGCTCGCGTACCCCGCGCCGAAACCACCGCGCGTATTGTGCCCACTTGACGCTGTCACGGTCGACGAGGTCGAGCACGACCGGCGCGCCGATCGCGAACGCGGCCGGCGCCGCCTGGGCGCTGAACGCGAGGACGACGTCCGGGCGTCGGTCGCCGACCAGATCCCGCGCCGCACGCGTCAGCGCGGTCGACGGGAAGTAGCCGAGGCTCAGCGGCCGTGTCGACGGCAGCGCGCATGCGGTCCGCGCGAGCGCGCCCATGCGGCCGAAGGGCAGCACGACGACGTCGTCGACGACCTCGCGCAGCGCGGCGGCGTGCCGCACGTCGTCGGGGTCGTCCGCCGCGCACACGACGCGGACGCGGTGCGTCTCCGCGAGGTGGCGCACCTGCTGGAACGACCGGATCTTGTCCCCCTTGTCCGGCGGAAACGGAATCCGATGCGAGATGAAGAGGACGTCCACCGCTACCCTTGGTAGCTGTAGCTGTAGTATTCGCTGACGCTGACCGTCTGGTGTCCGCGGCTGACGTTCGTCAAGACGAGGCCGAGCATCCGAGCCCGGCTTCGCTCGAGGATCTCGAGCCCCTTCGTGACCCGCTCGCGCGGCGTCACGCCGAGCTTGATCACGTAGACCATCCCGTCCACGCTCGTGCTGACGATGCCCGCGTCGTGCACGTAGAGGATCGGCGGGGTGTCGATGACGACGAAGTCGTACTCGGCGCGCAGCACGTCGATCAGGTCGGCCATCTGCTTCGACCCGAGCAACTCGGCGGGGTTTTCGGTCGGATCCCCGGCCGGGAGGTAGTGCAGCTTCGGAATCGGCGTCTCGTAGACCGCCTTGTTGAGCGGCAAGTCGCGCGTGAGCAGGTGGCTGAGTCCGAACCGCCCGCTCACCGACAGCATCTCGGCGAGGCTCGGGCGGCGGAGGTCGCCGTCGACCACGACGACCTTCGTGTCCCGCTGCTCGGCGAACGTCGTCGCGAGGTTCAGGCTCGTGATGCTCTTGCCCTCTTTCTTGATCGAGCTCGTGACGCCGATCACGCGCGGCGGGTGTGCCGGGTCGGTCGCGAGGATGTTCGTCCGGAGCATCCGGAACTGTTCCATCTCGGGACTGATCTTGTCGACGTGCGCGACCACGCGGGCATCGACGTCCCCGGCCTGGCGCGGGGCCAGCGGGTCGTCCGAGCCGCCGGCTCGCCCCCGGCGCTCGCTCTCCGCCTTGCGCAGCGCGTCGTAGAAATTCCCCATCGGTTCAGCCCCTCCTTCCGCTGAACAGTCGGAACGACCGCTTCCCGGTCGCTCCCTCGCGGGTGGCGCGCTCGGTGTGGCCCTCCCGGTCCTTGATTACATCGGCAATGATCGCGCTCGAGATGCGCTTCGTCGAGCGAACGAAGCCCATCAAGAGCGCCATGTCGCAGACCGTGTTCACGAGGCGCGGAATCCCGCGGGTGTAGTGGTGGATCGCGCGGAGCGCCCCGCGCGAAAACTTGGCCTCGGCCCGCGGGCCCGCGATCGCCAGCCGATGGCGGATGTACTCGAAGCACTCCTCCCGCGTCAGCGCCTCCAGGTGATACCGCACGGCGATCCGCTGTCGGAACTGGCGCAAATCGGGACGGTCGATCTTCTCGTTCAACTCCGGCTGCCCCATCAAGATCAGCTGAACGAGCTTCTCGTCCTCGCTCTCGATGTTCGACAGCATCCGCACTTCCTCCAGCGCCTGAGGGCTCAGGTTCTGCGCCTCGTCGATCAGGATCACGACGTCGCGGCTCTCCTGGCCGGCGCGCTCGAGAAACGACTCGATGCGCTGCAGCAACTCGACCCGGCCCCCGTCGCCCACCTCGACGCCGAACTCGCCGGCGAGCGCTTGCAGGAGCTGGGTGCTCGTCAGGTGTGTATTCGTGATGACCGCGGTCAGCGTGTCCGCTTCGAGCTGCCGAAACAGCGCGCGCGCGACCGTCGTCTTGCCGGCGCCGACCTCGCCCGTCAGCACCGCGAAGCCCTTCTTCGCCTGCACGGTGTAGACGAGCGCAGCGAGCGCCTCGTTGTGCCGTGGGCTGCCGAAGAAGAACGACGTATCCGGCGTGTTGTTGAACGGCATCCGCTCGAAGCGGTAGTGCTTCAGATACATCGCACGCCGCCCGGCCTCCCGCTACGAGACGAGGTCCTTCACCCGCTGCACCGAGTCGACGACGACCGGCGGCAGCAGGGACGGGTTGCGGTTGTAGACGTAGAGCACGGTCAGCGCACCGAGCGTGAGCAGCAGGGTCGCGAGGATCGCCGCCGCCCGCTTGCGCTTGCGCTGCTCCGCCTCGATCGGACTCAGGATCGTGTGCACCATCCCGAGCACCGGCAGCGAGATCATCGCCGTGACGTCCTCCGGCGAGAAGAACGTCTTGCGACTCAGCTCGACCACGAAGACGAGGCCGAGTCCGATCGCGACGCCGAGTCCGAGGCTGATCAACAGGATCATCGCCGGCGGCGGCGTCGAGTGCTTCAGCGGCTTGCTCGCGTTCTCGATCGGGATGAACAGATCGCCGAGTGCCGCGACGACGCGCTTCCACGCGACGTCCGCGTGCCAGCGCAGCTCCGCGAAGCGATCGAGGTTCTCGCGATGGCCGGCGAGCTGGTCCATGTAGCGCTGGCGCTGCGCGTTGATCTCCGGCAGCTTCTTGACGCGCTCGCGCATCTGCTTGAGCTTCTTCTGCCGCGCCGCGAGCTTGCGCTGCAAGCTCGCCTGCTTCGTCGACAGCGTCGAGTAGAGCAGGTTCACGCGCCCCCACTCGGGGTTCGGTGTCCGGCGCTCGACGTTGCGGAGGAACTGTGGCTGCGCCGCGAGGAGCTGGTCGATCTCGGCGAGCTTCGTCATCAGTTCGCGCACCGCCGGGTGGCCCGGCAGCTTGTCCGGGTGCTGGGCGAGCTCGTTCTGGACGATCGTCCGCAGCGCCATCAACCGCTGCCACTCGGGGTTCGGCACCTGGTCCTTCTCGACCGTCTCGGGCTGCATGTTGTTGAGCTGCTGGTCGAGGCCGTTGACCTCGGCGTCGAGTTCATCGAGCTGCGTGACCCACTCCTGGATCTGCTCGTCGAACTTCTCGATGTCGCGTTCGATGTTCGACCGGTTCTCGCCGATCGACAGCGCGTCCTGGTGCTCTTCCTCGAACTCCCGCACGGCCTCTTCGGCCTCGTCGTACTGCGTCTGCGCGCGTTCGTGCTCGACGATCGCCTTGTTGCGCATGTCGTAGACGCTCGAACGGTAGCGCCGCATCAGGCGGTTGATGTAGTTCTCGGTCACGCGCGTGACGAGCGTTTGCGCCTGGTGTGGCGAGCGCGCGAGCACCGAGATCTTGAGCAGCTTGTCGCCGGCGCCTTGCTGCGGCGTCGCCACCTCGACCTTGATCTTGTCGCGGATCGCGTCGAGCGCCTCTTCGCGGTCCGCGAGGCTCGACTGGTCGGCGAGGAAGCCCTCTTCGCGGAGGATCTGCTCGAGATCCTCCTTGCGCTTGATCTCGTACTCCGCGGCGGTGAACTCGACCGACGGCCGCGCGACGCTCAATCCGCGGTAGACGCTCGCGAGGAAGCTCGAATCGAGCACCTTCGTGACCGTCTTCGACTCGTAGCCCTTCGGCAGCAGCGTGCCGACCGCGAGTCCCGCCGCCGTGACGAGGACGAACGGGATCAGGAAGAGCTTGCGCCGGCGCCAGATCAGGCTGAGCCAGTCGGTGCCGCCGAAGTCGAATTGCGATTTGGCGTTGTCGTTCATCGCCGTCGTTTCCGTGCCCAGGCTGACCGAATCAGTATCGACGCCCGTTCGAGAGATACTCGCGCTGGATGTCCACCTGTAGCGGCAGCGCATACACCCGAGCGCCGGTCAGCAGCGCGCTCGAGAGGACCTGAATCGGGTAGGTCACGCGGGCGATCAGCTTCGCGAGCTTTCCCCAGATGTTGGCTCGCACGTAGATGATATCGTCTTCCCGGACTTGGAAGTTGGTCTTCGAAAGCCCGTAGTACGTCATGTGGTGGTAGTTGCTGATGTAGACCCGGGGCTTGACCGGGTCGGAGCGTATCAGAAAGATATCCTTCTTCGCGGTGATCGGGTTGATCCCGACGTTCGCGAGGACGTCGAGCATCGTGACGTCACCGGTGTACGGCAGCGCGCCGACGCGCAGCGCTTCCCCGAACACGTAGAACTTCTTCGAGTTGTACGCCGCCATCGTTACCGACACCTTCGGGTCGCGGTAGAAGCGCTTGAGGACGTTCTCGACCTTGTTCGCGATCTCCTTGCGCGTCAGGCCGCCGACATAGACGTCCTCGACGAACGGCAACGTGATCTTGCCGTCGATGCCGACCACGTACGGGCCGGAGATCTCCGGCGCGCCGGCGACCGCCAGGACGATCCCGTCACCGATCCCGACGTAGTAGTTCGCGGCCGCCTCGCCGATGAACCGGTGGCCGAGCCCCTGCCCTTCTTTGACGTAGAGGTCCTCGATGTCCTCCGGCTTCGGGTAGCGGTTGCAGGCGGTGAGCGCGCAGGCGGCGACCAGTGCCAGGAGCGTGAGCGGCGTGTTGCGGAGCTTCATCGACTTGGAGTCCCTCCTCCGGCGGTGTGCGGAGTCCTCGGCCCGGAGGGCCGTCGCGGCCCGCGAGCACCGGTGTGTCGGTGCGCCCCCGCCCGGGGCGACACCACGTCTGGCTGGATTCAACGCGCGAAGCATAGACAGCGGACCCCGTACTCGCAAGCTCTCCAAGAACGGCCGCCGCAGCGATTTGTCGCGGCGACCCCATTCGCTCGACCACTTTACGCATGGTAGATACTTTGCGTTGCAAAGTAAAGCGACAAAGTCCGGCGCTGACGAGGGGCCTCTCCAGCCGCCGGGGCGGAATTCCGACGGTCCTACCAAGCGGGAACCCTGTCGCGGGCGAAAGGCCGTCTCATGCCGCGAATCACCGAATCGACCCCGGCGGCGCGACCGTCGCGCCGCGACCGGTCCGGCCATCGCCACCTCCTGCGGGGGCTCCGCGCCGTCCGTCGGATGGGCGCGGTCCTGCTCGACACGGTCGACGCCCGCTCGATCTGCGATCGCGCTGTCCAGGTCATGGTCGACGACCTGGGCGCCGTGAACTGCTCGATCATGCTGCTCACCCCCGACGGACACGCCCTCCGCGTCGCCGCCGCCCGGGGCCGGGACGACGGCGAGCTGAGCGAAGCGGAGCGCGCCGCCCGGTTCGAGCGCGCGCGGGAGATCCCGCTCGGCGAGGGGATCGCCGGACAGGTCGCGGTCAGCGGTCGCCCCCGCTTCGTCGCCGACGTGCGGGCGGACGACGCGTTCAAAGTCATGAGCACCGCGGTCGAGGTCCGCAGCCTCTACTGCTTCCCGCTCCGCGGGCGTGACGAGTTGATGGGGGTGATCAACCTGAGTCACCCCCACCTCGACGAAGCCGCGACGAGCCTGCGTCGGATCCTGCACCTCTTCGCCGCGTCGGTCGGCCAGGCGCTCACGGTCGCGCGGCTGCACCGCCGGGTGCTCGAGGAGGAGCGCGAGCGACACACGAAGCTCTCCGCGATGGGCGAGATGGCCGCGACCGTCGCCCACGAGATCAACAACCCGCTGACGAACATCCTGCTGCGCGCGCAGCGGCTGCAGCGTGGCGCTCGGACGCCGGAGCAGATCGAGAAGCTGTCCGCACAGATCGAGCGCGAGGTGGAGCGCATCTCGAAGATCACGTCGAAGCTGCTGCAGGTCGGGCCCGACCGCGACGACACGCCGGAGCCCCACGCGGTCGCGTCGGTGATCGAGGACACGCTGATCCTCACCGAGCACCACCTGCGGACGCGCCGCGCGATCGACGTGACGACCGAGGTCGACGCCGAGTTGCCGCAGGTCGTCGTCGTGCGCCACGAGCTGGAGCAGGTCTTCACGAACCTGATCACGAACGCCGCTCGCGCGATGCCGGACGGCGGCAGTCTGAGCATCCGCGCGGCCGTCAGCGCCGGTGCGGTCGACCTCGCGGTGGGCCGCTACGTCGCCGTCTCGTTCACCGACACCGGCTGCGGCATCCCCGAGGAGAACCGCGCCCGGATCTTCGACCCGTTCTTCACGACCGGCGAACGCATCGGCGGCTCCGGCCTCGGCCTCCCGATCAGCCGCGAGATCATCGAACGCTTCGGCGGCCGCATCACCGTCGACAGCGAACCCGGCGCCGGGTCGACCTTCACCGTCACCCTCCCCGCCGCCGACGGGTAGTGGCCGCGGGAAGCTGCGGCAACCAGGGGTCCCTGTCGTCGCTTCGGAAGAGGCGTCCCGTCGCTCGCACGACGTGGCGCGAGGTGCAGCTGCGCCGGGCCGCGGTGCGAGAGTCGGCGAAAGGCAGGTGAGCGAACGTGCTCGCGCCTACTCGCGCCGCCAGGGACCCCTGGCCGCCGCAGCACACGCCCCAACCCGTCGACGCGACGGCTCGCCGGTCTCCAGGGACCTCCCGCCCCGCCGACACTGGCGCTTGTCGGGTAGAGCACTCGAGGCCCGCCAAGCGTAGCCGACCCCCTGAACGCGACCATTCAACCGCCGCCAAGCGATTCGAACCGCTTCGCGGGCCGATCTTGCACCGACTCGCGCGATGCGTGCGCTTGGCGCAGCGAATCTGCACCAAATGCCCGCTGCGGGCAGTGAGCCAGGTCCGTTTCGGTGCAACAACCGCGCACCAAGCGCAACCATGCCGCGTTTGTGGTGCATGATCCGCGTGCCAAGCGCATCCAACCCCGACGGGCTCGCCGCCTCCCCCGCGGCTCTCTCACCGTCGACGTCGATCGCACCCGCTTGGCTTGTGCGTGGTCGTCAGTCGACGAAGCGGAACTTGACGATGTGGTAGAACGCGCTGATCGCGTCGCGCCAGCCGATCTTTTTGCCGTGGGCGTAGTCGCGTCCGTAGTAGGAGATCGGGACCTCGTACATGCGGAGGCGCTTGCGGGCGATCTTGGCGGTGAGTTCCGGTTCGACGCCGAAGCGCTTGGAGCGGACCGTGATCGTCTGGATCACGTCGCGACGGAACGCCTTGTAGCAGGTCTCCATGTCGGTCAGGTTCACGTTCGTGAACATGTTCGACACGAGCGTGAGCAAGCGGTTGCCGACGTAGTGCCAGTAGAGGTGCACGCGCGTCGGGCCGCCGCCGAGGAAGCGCGAGCCGTAGACGACGTCGGCGCGGTCGGTGCGAATCGGCTCGATCAGGCGCGGATACTCGGCCGGATCGTATTCGAGGTCCGCGTCCTGGATGATCACGACGTCACCGGTCGCACGGCGAAAGCCGGTCGACAGCGCCGCCCCCTTGCCTTGGTTCACGTCGTGAAAGACCAGGTCGATGTCGCCGTGCGCCTCGACCTGCCGGCGCAGCTGCTCGCGCGTGCCGTCGGTCGAACCGTCGTCGACGACGATGATCTGCTTGTCGTACGGCGCTGCGCGGACGCGATCGAGCAAGTCCTCGACCGTGTCCGTCTCGTTGTAGCACGGGATGACGACCGAGAGCGTGAAGTCGCCCGCGTTCGCCGCCCCCTCAGCGGAGTCGATTTCCGTATTGCTGCTCATAGTACTGCAAGTAGGCTCCGCTCTTGATCGCTTCCCACCACGCCTGGTTGTCGCGATACCAGCGGACGGTCTCCCCGAGCCCGCGCTCGAGGTCGTACTCGCCCTGCCAGCCCAGCGCGATCGTCTTGTCCGAGCAGATCGCGTAGCGCCGGTCGTGGGCCGGGCGGTCTTCGACGTAGCGAATCAGCGACTCGGGCTTGTCGAGTGCCGTGAGGATCGCCGTGACGATCTCGATGTTCTCGCGCTCCCCGCCGACGCCACCGATGTTGTAGACCTCGCCGGTCGCGCCCCGCAGGCGCACCGCATCGAGCGCCGAGCAATGATCGCGCACGTGGATCCAGTCGCGGACCTGCTTGCCGTCGCCGTAGACCGGCAGCGGCTCGTCGTTCATCGCGTTGCAGATCATCAACGGGATCAGCTTCTCGGGAAACTGCATCGGGCCGTAGTTGTTCGAGCACCGCGTGACGACCGCGTCGAGGCCGTGGGTCTTCACCGCCGCGAGCACGAGCAGGTCGCTCGCCGTCTTGCTGGCCGAGTAGGGGCTCGTCGGGTCGAGCGGCGTCGTCTCGACGAACACGCCGGTCGGGCCGAGCGACCCGTAGACCTCGTCCGTCGACACATGGACGAAGCGGCCCTGTCCCTGGCGTCGCAGGTGATCGACGAGCACCTGCGTGCCGACGACGTTCGTCATCACGAACGCCCGGCCGTCGAGGATGCTGCGGTCGACGTGGCTCTCCGCCGCGAGGTGAAAGACGACGTCGATGCCGCCCTCGAACGCGCGCGCGACGTCTTCGTCGGAGCAGATGTCGCCCTTGACGAACGTGTGCCGCGACGGGTCCGGCAAGCCGTCGAGGTTCGCGAGGTTGCCCGCGTAGGTCAGCGCGTCGAGCGTGACCACGTGCGCGTCGGCGTGCGTCTCGAGCAGGTAGTGGACCAGGTTGGAGCCGATGAAGCCGGCGCCGCCGGTGACGAGGATTCGCATGCCGATTCCTAACGCGTGCGGGGAACGCTACTTGCCTCCACTACCCTTCGGCCATACGGCCCGGGCGGTCAACCCCCGCGCTCCGGTCATTATCGGCGAATCCGCCGGCGAAACTCCAGGCCGAGGCGCCCCTACGCGGTCGCGAGGTGCTCGTCGAGCGCGGCTTCCCACCCCCGAAACGGGTCGCCGATCGTCAACTCGAAGTGGCGGTTGCGCAGTACGCTGTAGGCCGGACGCGGGGCCGGCGCGTTCCACGACGCGGCCGTCGTCTCGCGCACCTCGCCGGCGTAGCCGGTGGTCGCGGCGATGCGTTGCGCGAGGCCGTGCCAGCTCACCTCGCCGCCGCACGCGCCGTGGTAGGTGCCGAATCCCCCGGCCGCGACCATCTGGGCGATGCCCTCGGACAGGTCGACCGTCGAGGTGGGCGAACCGATCTGGTCCGCGACCACCGCGACCGAGTCGCGCTCACCGAAGAGGCGACGCATCGTGTCGACGAAGTTCTTGCCGCCGTGTCCGTAGAGCCACTGCGTCCGGATGATGAAGTGGCGCCGGCACAGGTCGCGGACGAACTGCTCGCCCCACGCCTTCGATCGCCCGTAGACGGACTCCGGTCGGATCGGATCGTCCTCGACGTAGGGCGTGCGCTGCTCGCCGTCGAACACGAAGTCGGTGCTGACGTGCACGAGCGGTGCGCCGTGGTCCTCCGCCGCGATCGCGAGGTTCCGCGGCCCGATCGCGTTCACGCGAAAGGCGGTGTCCTGCTCGGTCTCGCAGCCGTCGACGTCGGTGTAGGCCGCGCAATTGACGACGAGTGCGACATCGGTGACGAGGCTGCGCACGGCCGCGAGGTCGGTGACGTCGCCGTCGGCGACGTCGACGCCTCGCACGTGCCACCCGTCGGCTTCGAGACGCGGGACCAACGTGCGACCGAGCATGCCGGCCGCGCCGAAGACGATCGCGCGTCGCCCGGTCACTTGTTCGCGCCGCCGTCGGCGACCAGGTTGCTCGCGCGCAACAGACTGTCGAACGTGCCGGCGTCGGTCCACCAGCCCTCGACGCGATCCCACGTCATCGCCTGGCGCGCGATGTACTTGTTGTTCACGTCGGTGATCTCGAGTTCGCCGCGCTCCGACGGCTCCAGGTCGTCGATCATCTCGAACACGGTGCCGTCATACATGTAGATGCCGATCACCGCGAGGTCGCTCTTCGGCTCCTTCGGCTTCTCGACGATGCGCACGACCTTCTCGCCTTCGAGCTCGGCGACGCCGAAGCGCTGCGGGTCGTGGACCTGCTTCAACAGGATCTTCGCACCGCCCCCTTGCTCGCGGAACCGCTGCACCGCGTCGGCGATGTTGTGCTCGAGGAGATTGTCGCCGAGCACGACGACGATCGGCTCGCCGTCGGCGAAGTGACGGGCGAGGCCGAGCGCCTCGGCAATCCCCCCTTCGCCCTTCTGGTAGGTGTAGTTGATGTGCTTGAGCCCGAACTCCTCGCCGTTGCCGAGCAGGCGCAGGAAGTCCCCGGCGCTGTTGCCGCCGGTCACGACGAGGATGTCCTCGATGCCGGCCTTCACGAGGCACTCGATCGGGTAGTAGATCATCGGCTTCGTGTAGATCGGGAGCAGGTGCTTGTTGGTGACGCGCGTCAGCGGATGCAGACGCGTCCCGAGGCCACCGGCGAGAATGACGCCCTTCACGATCGATCCTCCACTAACCGTGTTCGCGATACCATGCGGCGGTCGCTTCGAGCCCCTCGCGGAACGAGAAGCCCGGTTCGTATCCCAGGATGCGGCGCGCCTTCTCGATGTCGGCCTGCGAGTGGCGGATGTCGCCGTCCCGTGGCGGCTCGTGCGTCGGCGCGACACGAACGTCGAGGATCTCCTGGAGTTCCTCGAGCAACCCGAGCAACGAGATGCGCCCGCCGCACGCGACGTTGAACGCTTCGCCGAACGCCGCTTCCGGCGCGTCGGCGGCCTTCAGGTTCGCCTGCACCGCGTCCATCACGTAGGTGAAATCGCGCGACTGGTGGCCGTCGCCGTAGATCGTCGGCGGCGTCCGGGTGAGAAGCGCGGCGATGAAGCGCGGCACGACGGCCGCGTAGTGCGAGTCCGGGTCCTGGCGCGGGCCGAAGATGTTGAAGTAGCGCAGCATCACCGTCGGCAACCCGTAGAGGCGGTGGAACAGGCGGCAGTAATACTCGCCGGCCTGCTTGCTCACCGCATACGGCGAGATCGGCTGCCCCTCCTCGCCCTCGCGCTTCGGCAGCGTGGGCGTCTCGCCGTAGACCGACGAGGAACTCGAGAACACGACGCGTTGCACCTTCTGCTCCCGCGCCGCGACGAGCAGGTTCATCGTGCCGACGTCGTTCGTCCGGTCGCTCGGCAATGGCGCCTCGACGCTGCGGGCGACGCTCGGCAGCGCGCCCAGGTGGAACACATGCGTTACGCCGTCGAACGCGCGCGCGACGTCGGCGTCGGTGCCGAGGTCGCCGACGACGATGTCCACGTCGAGTCCGTCGAGGTTCTCGCGATGCCCGGTCGAGAAGTCGTCGAGCACCCGCACCCGGTCACCCCGGTCGAGCAACGCGCGCACGAGGTTCGAACCGATGAACCCCCCGCCCCCGGTCACGAGGTTCAGTCGTGGGGAAGTCACAGTGCCTCTCCTTCCGATTCCGCCAGCACGGCAGCGATGCGTTCGGCCGCTCGGCCGTCCCACAGTTCCGGTCGCGGAATCGCGGCCGGATCGATTGCGAGCGCCTCTTCGATTCCGCGTTCGATCGCGTCACGGTCCGCGCCGACGAGTCGGTTGGCGCCGTGATCGAGCGTGACGGGTCGTTCCGTCGAGTCGCGCAGGGTCACGCACGGCACGCCGAGGACGACCGCCTCCTCCTGCGCCCCGCCGGAATCCGTCAGGATCAACCGCGCTCCGGAGAACAGCCCCAGGAACTGCAGGTAGCCCAGCGGTGCCGCAAGCTCGAGTTGCGACAGCGCGGCGAGTTCGTCGTCGAGGCCGAACGCATCGATCCGTGCCCGCGTGCGGGGATGGATCGGAAAGACGATCGGCATGCGCGCGGCGAGCGGTCGCAGCGCGCGCAGGATGCCGCGCAGCTTCTCGGCGTCGTCGACGTTGGACGGGCGGTGCAGCGTCAAGACCGCGTAGTCGCCGTCGCGCCCCTGCCCTTCCCACGCCGCCCGACTCGCTTCGAGCGAATCGATCATCACGTTGCCGCAGAAGTGGACGCGACGCGGATCGATCCCCTCGCGCACGAGGTTCGCCTCCGCCGACCGCTCGGTCGTGAACAGCCACGTCGAGATCTGATCGGTCAGCACGCGGTTGATCTCCTCCGGCATCGCGCGGTCACCGCTGCGCAGTCCGGCCTCGACGTGGGCCACCGGGACGCCGAGCTTGACCGCCGCGAGCGTCGCCGCGATCGTCGAGTTCACGTCCCCGACGACGACCACGACGTCGGTCGGATGCTCGACCAGGTCGGTCTCGAAGCGCTCGAGCACGCGGCCCGTCATCGCACCGTGCGTCGCCGACCCCACCTCGAGGTCGACGTCCGGACGCGGGATGCCGAGGTCGCGAAAGAACGACTCGCTCATCGCGTCGTCGTAGTGTTGCCCGGTGTGGACCAGCCGGACGGCGATGTCGCGCGCGCGGAGCGCCCGGATCACCGGCGCGATCTTGACGAAGTTCGGGCGTGCACCGGCGACGACCGTCGCGCGGCCGATCCGGTTCGCGTCGGATGCGGCGTCGGTCATCCGACGCGTGCCTCGTCCTGCGCGAGGAACCACTGCGCGAACGCGTCGATCCCGCGCTCGAACGGGTGCGACGGCGCGTAGTCGAACAGGCGCGCCGCCTTCGTGACGTCCGCGAGTGTGTGCTGCATGTCCCCGAGGTGCGCCGGGACGTTCTTGATCTTCGCCTTCGTGCCGAGCGCGCGTTCGAGGTGTGCGACCATCTCCGCGAGCGAGACGCGATTGCCGCCGCCGAGGTTGACGATCTCGAACGGCTGCGGGCGCGCGATCGCCGCGGTGATCCCGTCGACGATGTCGTCGACGAACGTGTAGTCGCGCGTCGTCGTGCCGTCGCCGAAGAGCGTGATCTCCTCGCCGGTGTGGATCTTGCGGGCGAACTGGTGGATCGCCATCTCGGGTCGCTGGCGCGGACCATACACGGTGAAGAAGCGCAGACACGTCGCCGGAATCCCGTGGCAGACGTGGTAGACGAACGCGATCTGTTCGCCGAGCAGCTTCGTCGCGGCGTAGGGCGACAGCGGATCGAGCGTGTCGTCCTCCTCGGAGAACGGCAACCGCGACGAGCCGCCGTAGACCGAACTGCTCGAGCCGAACACGTAGCCGGCGAAGTCGCGACGGCGCGCGGCTTCGAGCAACGTGTAGGTACCGGTCACGTTGACCATCTGGTAGAGCATCGGGTCTTCGAGGCTCGGTCGGACGCCGGCCATCGCAGCGAGATGCACGACGACGAACGGGCCGTCGACCGCCTCGAACAGCCGCTCCACGTCGTCGGTCGACCGGAGATCGCCTTCGACGAGCCGGAAATCGGCGCCGCGCGCCTCGAGTCGCGCGACGTTGTCGCGCTTGATCGCCGGATCGTAGAAGTCGTTGAAGTTGTCGAAGCCGACCACCCGGCGTCCCTCGCCGAGCAGTCGTTCCGCGAGGTGCGAGCCGATGAACCCGGCCGCACCCGTCAAGACGATCGTCGTCTCCATGGTCACTCCACCGTCACGCTCTTCGCCAGGTTGCGGGGTTGATCGATGTCACAGCCGCGGATCAGCGCCACGTGATACGCGAGCAGTTGCAGCGGCACGACGTTGACGATCGGCGCGACCGCCTCCGCTGCACCCGGCACCCACATCACGTCGTCCGCGAGACCCGCGATTCGATCGTCGCCCTCCGCGCCGACCGCGATCACCCGCCCTTTGCGAGCGCGCACCTCTTCCAGATTGTTGAACACCTTGTCGTAGACGGCTCCGGGCGTCGCGACGCAGACGACCGGAAAGCCGTCGTCGATCAGCGCGATCGGACCGTGCTTCATCTCGCCGGCGGGATACCCCTCGGCGTGGATGTACGAGATCTCCTTGAGCTTGAGCGCCCCCTCGAGCGCGACCGGGTAGTTGAGGCCCCGGCCGAGGTAGAGGAAGTCCTCGCGACTCTGAACGGTCGCGGCGAGCGACTCGATCGCCGACTCCTGCTCGAGCGCACGGGCGACGAGATCGTGCACGCCGGCCAACTCCTCGAGGCGTGCCCGCGCCGCGTCGCCGCCGAGCGTGCCGCGCATCGTGCCGAGGGCGTGGGCGAGCAGGTAGAGGCCGGCGAGTTGGGTCGTGAACGCCTTCGTGCTCGCGACGCCGATCTCGGGGCCGGCGCGCGTGTAGAGCACGCCGTCGACTTCCCGCGTCATCGACGAGCCGACCGCGTTGACGATCGCGACGCACGGGGCACCCCGCCGACGGGCCTCCTTGACGGCCGCCAGCGTGTCCGCGGTCTCGCCGGACTGCGACACCGGCACGACCAGCGTCCGTTCGTCGACGTGGAACGTGCGGTAGCGGAACTCGCTCGCGTAGTCCACCTGGACCGGCAGGCCCGCGAACGACTCGAACCAGAACGCGCCGACGAGGGCCGCGTGCCACGACGTGCCGCACGCGATCAGCACGACGCGGTCGACGCGCGACGCGACGTCCTCCGGAAGCACCGGCTCGCCGCCTTCGACGAGGTTGACCCGCCCGGCGGCGGCATCGATCCGGCCGAGCATGATCTCGCCGAGCACACGCGGCTGCTCGTGCGTCTCCTTGAGCATGAAGTGGCGGTAGCCGCCCTTCTCCGCCTGGCTGAGATCCCACTTGATCCGTGTGATCGAGCGCTCGATCGCGTTGCCGTCGTGGTCGGTGATCGAGATCTCGCCGGGCCGCAGCACCGCGATGTCGCCGTCCTCGAGGAAGATGACGTCGCGCGTGTAGTCGAGCAGCGCGGGCACATCGGACGCGAGGTAGGCCTCGCCCTCCTTGACGCCGACCACGAGCGGACTCTGCTCGCGGGCGCAGACGATCGTGTCCGGCTCCCGTCGGTCGATCACGACGATCCCGTAGGCGCCCTCGACCTCGGCGAGCGTGCGTCGCACCGCCTCGTAGAGCGAGTCGCACGACTCCCGATGCTCGGCGATCCGATGGACGAGCGTCTCGGTGTCGGTCTCCGAGTGGAACGTGCGTCCGCGCCCGACGAGATCCCGCTTGAGCACCTCGTAGTTCTCGATGATCCCGTTGTGGATCAGCGCGATGTTGCCGTCGTACGACAGGTGCGGGTGTGCGTTCGGTTCGGTGACGCCGCCGTGCGTCGCCCAGCGGGTGTGTCCGATCCCGACGTTGCCCTGGATCGGCTCCCGGTCGACCGCATCCATCAGGTGGATCAGCTTGCCCACCCGACGACGCAACGCCAGGTCACCGTTGCCGTCGATCACCGCGACCCCGGCGGAGTCGTAGCCCCGATACTCGAGTCGCTCGAGCCCGCGCAGCAGCACGCGGGTCGCGTTGATCTCGGAGACGCAGCCGACGATGCCGCACATCTCAGCCGCGGTCCGTCCGGCCGGGTTGCATGAAGTAGTCGAGCGTGCGTTGGAGCCCGGTCTCGAGGTCGACCTTCGGCTCCCACCCGAGGATCTCGCGCGCACGCGTGATGTCGGGACGGCGCACCTTCGGGTCGTCCTCCGGCAGCGGACGATACGTCACCGCGCTCTTGTTGCCGGTGATCGCGATCACCCGCTCGGCGAAGTCCTTGATCGTGATCTCGGCGGGGTTGCCGATGTTGACCGGATTCGGCTCGTCGCTGTGCGCGAGTCGGTAGATTCCGTCGATCAGGTCATCGACGTAGCAGAAGCTGCGCGTCTGGCTGCCGTCGCCGTAGACGGTGAGATCTTCGCCCGCGAGCGCCTGCGACATGAACGTCGGCAGCGCGCGGCCGTCCTGCAGTCGCATCCGGGGGCCGTAGGTGTTGAAGATCCGGACGATCCGCGTCTCGACGCCGTGGTATCGGTGATACGCCATCGTCATCGCCTCGGCGAAGCGCTTCGCCTCGTCGTAGACGCCGCGGGGGCCGACCGGGTTCACGTTGCCCCAGTAGCTCTCTTTCTGCGGATGCTCTTGCGGGTCGCCGTAGACCTCGCTCGTCGACGCGAGCAAGAAGCGTGCCTTCTTCTCCTTCGCGAGCCCGAGTGCCTTGTGGGTCCCGAGGCTACCGACCTTCAGCGTCTGGATCGGGTAGTTCAGGTAGTCGACCGGGCTCGCGGGCGACGCGAAGTGCAGAATGACGTCGACCTCGCCGGGCACGTGGATGTACTCCGTCACGTCGTATTTGACGAACGAGAAGCGCTCCTCGCCGAACAGGTGCTCGATGTTGCGTCGGTCGCCGGTGATCAGGTTGTCGAGGCAGATCACCTCGTGGCCTTCTTGCAACACGCGGTCGCACAGATGGGAGCCCAGGAACCCCGCTCCCCCGGTGATCACGAAACGCGTCATCGATTCAAACCTTCCAAGTTCGTTGCGGGACGTCCGTCCCTAAAGCGAGGCCTGTACCGTCGAGGTCGGACCGACGACGATGACCTCGTCGCCGATTCGGATGATGCCGAACTGCTTGCCGTAGACCGCATCGCGGGTGAACGTCACGCGACGCCCCTCGAAGCGGTAGACGACCCCCGGCGGGATCTCGATTCGCCGGTCGAATTTCTTGAAGACGAAGGGCTTGGAGATGTCCTGCTCCGCACCCAGGACCGGCTCGGGTCGTGTGGTGTCGACGTCGACGAGGAACGTCTGCCCGGCCGGCAGCGCCCGGATCAGCTTCCCCGCGCGCAGCACCTCGAGCGGCTCCCCCCGCGCGTGACGTACGCGGAGCCGACCGAACGTCGGTTGGAACTGGATCAACACGTCCGCGTCGCGGCCGCGCACCGCGAGATCGCCGGGCAGGTTGAATCGCGTCGGCGTCGACCGGAGGGTCACGTCGTAGCTGATGCCCCCGAAGATCCGGAACTCGTGCTCGGCACCGCCGAGCTTCAGGATCTGCATCTCGGCGGCCTTGCGCATCAGGATCGTCGTCAGATCGGGCAGCACGATGTCCGCCTGTGCGCCGCTGCCGGAGAGCTGGAACCAGTCGCCCGCGCCGATGTAGGCGGTCTTGTGATGGGCGGCAACCCACCCGCGGGTCGTAAAGCCCTTCAGCCAGCTCTGCATCTTCACGACGCCGGAGTGCCGCGTGAAGACGGGCACCTCGGGACCGACCTCCTGCGCCGACGCAACGGTGGCGGCGATCAGCAGCGCGACGATCGCGGCCGCGCGGCCGGTACGCCGGACAGGTTGCACGCAGGGGCTCATGGTCCGTCGGTTCGAGTATCGGTATTTCACGCCGCCTCGGAAGGCCGAATGCGGATCCGCGCCCCCGGTACGGGCCACGCCGCCCCGGCGCCGATCGGCCCCGAGCGCGCGAGCACCGGGCCGGAACCGCCGGGTCTCGTTCGTGGACGCGCGCACAACGCCCGTCCCCTGTGCCGTTTAGTTCGGCACGCGCCGATGGGAAAGCGGCTATCGACGTCGTTTGAGCCACGCGAGGACGGCACCCGAGCCGAACACCGACATCGCGATGATCAGGACGAAAGCGGCGATGCCGAGCACGATGGCCGACGGGCCGAGTAGCCAGATCAAGCGCAGTCCTCCTCCGACGGACCCACAACGATACTACCGGACCCGGTATCCGACCGCCTCGGCGATGGCGGAAGCCCCGATCGAATCGTTCTCTTCGAGGTCCGCGACGGTCCGCGCGACCCGCAGCACGCGGTGATAGGCCCGCGCCGACAGGGCCAGCTTGCGCGCGGACGCGCGGAGCAATTCGAGCGCATCCGTGTCGAGCGGGGCGCCGTCGAGGAGTTCGCGTCCCGCGAGCGAGCGGTTCAGCCGACCGTCGTTGCGGGCGACTTGTCGTTCCCGTGCGCGGACGACGTGGGCGGCGGCCTCCGGGGTCGCCGGGCCCGCCGGCGCGCGCTCGAGGGCGGTCGGATCGACCGGACCGAGGCCGACCTGCACGTCGATCCGGTCCCGCAGGGCGCCGCTGATTCGCCGTGCGTAGCGATCCCGATGCCCCGGGTCGCACACGCACGGCCGGGTCGGGTGACCGGCGAATCCGCACGGGCACGGGTTCATCGCCGCGACGAGTTGGAACGCCGCCGGGAATCGCTCGACCCGTCCGGCCCGCGCGACGACCGACTCGCGCGTCTCCAGGCACTCGCGGAGCGACTCGAGCACGTGCCGCGCGAACTCGGGTAGTTCGTCGAGAAACAGCACGCCGCGGTGTGCGAAGCTCACCTCGCCGGGCGCGAGCACGGCGCCGCCGCCGAGGAGGCCGGCACGACTGACCGTGTGGTGCGGCGCGCGAAACGGCGGCCGGCGATCCGCGGGATGCCGCGGCCGGCCGACCGCGGAGCCGATCAGCGCGCACTCGAGCGCCGCCGCATCGTCGAGCGGGGGCAGCAAGCCCGGCAAGCGGCGCGCGAGCATCGACTTGCCCGCGCCCGGTGGCCCGACCATCAGCACGCTGTGCCCGCCGGCCGCGGCGACGAGGAGTGCGCGTTTGGCGACGGCCTGGCCCCGCACGTCGGCGAGGTCCGGCACGATTGCGGGCGGCGTCGGTGGCGGCGCCTCGCCGGGATCCGGGCGCGTGCCGTCGACGAGGAACCGCACCGCTTCGGTGACGTGATGCACGCCGACGAGATCGGTCTGCACGAACGGCCCGATGTCACGGCAGGTCTCGGCCGGGAGGATCGCGCCCTCGAGGCGTTCGTCCGCGCCGGCGAGCCGTGCCAGCGCGAGTCCCCCGCGAATCGGCCGCACGGCGCCGGTCAGGGCGAGTTCGCCGGCGACCAGCCACCGCCGGAGCCGTGCGGGCGGGACGACCCGCTGCGTGGCGAGCACGCCGAGCGCGAGCGCGAGATCGAGCGCGCCGCCCTCCTTTCGGAGGTCCGCCGGCGCGAGGCTGATCAGCACGTCGCCCCCGGGGCACGGCAGCCCCGCGGAATCCAGCGCCCGTACGATCCGGTCCTTGCTCTCGCGCACGACCGCAGTGGGCAGCCCGATGTAGGTGAACCGCTTGATCCCGCGGCGCTGCGAGATCTCGGCACGCACCGCACGCGCGTCGAGCCCGTGCAGGGTCCCGGTGGACACTTCGATGACCATTGGCGACCGCCTCCTCGCGCAGCAATCGCCCTCTTCGGTCGGTACTGCGCGCCGGAAGTCGCACCAAAAAGACCGGCGCGCGATCTCGCGCTCCAAAAAAAGTCCGAGCGCGATTCGAGTCGAGCGCGTAAAACCTTCGAAACCGACTGGGTGGGTCCGCCCGGTCCGTGGCGGGACGCCGAGAGGACGTTTTTCGAATGCAACGACCGATCCACTGCGTGCTCATCATCGCGTTGTTCGTCGCGGCACCGACCGTCACGGCGCAGGACGACGCCGACGCGATCGCGGCGAAGGTGAGCGCCCTCGTCGAACAGGAGGACGCCGCCGATCCCGCGAAGGCGTGGCGACTCGCGCGAGCGTTCTACGGGCTGGGTGCCGGCGCGGTGACGCCGCTGCGGGCACAGCTGAACGCATCCGGCGCGATCGTGCGCGTCGCCGCGGCCGATGCCCTGATCCGGCTCGGCGAGCCGAGCGGTGCGGTGGAGGCCCTCGTCGCAGTGGCGGTCGACACCGCGCAACCGCGAGCCGTTCGCCGACTCGCGATCGAGCGAGCCGGGCGCGTCGGTGGCCGCACCGTCGAGCGCGCATTCGGCTCCCGGCTCGACGCACCCGATGACGCCCACGTGCGGCTCGCGATCGCACGCGCCCTGTGGCACGCGAGCCAGGATCGGCGACCGGCGGCGCGGCGCGCGATCGGTGCCCTCCTCCGCGATCCCGACCCGTCCGTCGCGGAGGCGGCCGGCCTCGTTCTCGGGGAGATCGGCGACGTCGACGACGCGCGCGAGATCCTCGAACGACTCGCCGGCGAGCCCACCGCCCGCGGCACGCTCGCACGCGCCTACCTGCGCACGGCCGACGTCTCGAAACAGCTCGACGCGTCGATCAAGCGCGCCGCGGAGTACGCCCCGAGCGGCGGTGGCCTCGCCGTGCTCGCCGAGGTCCTCCACCTGATCCGACAGAATCACCTCCGTGGCGACCACGCCCCCGAAGACGAGCTGCGAGCGGCCGGCGCCCGGGGCATGCTCCGGCGCATGGACCCGCACAGCAACTACTTCACGGCGGACCAGCGCGCGGAGTGGATGTTCGATCTCGACCGGAACTACGGCGGCATCGGCGCGTTCGTCAACTTCGACGAGCACCGCGTCTTCACGATCGTCCGACCGATCTACTCCGGCCCCGCGTATCGCGCCGGGCTGCGGACCGACGACAAGATCCTCGCCGTCGACGGCTGGTCGACCGAAGACCAGGAGCTCGACGCGATCATCAAGCGCCTGAAGGGCCCCCCCGGCACGATGATCACGGTCCGCGTGTCGCGAAAGGGCTGGGAGACGCCGCGCGACATTCGAGTGGAGCGCGCGCGGATCCGGATCAGCTCGGTGCTGCACGAGATGTTGCCGGGGAAGATCGGCTACGTCGAGCTGCGCAACTTCGGTGCGAAGACATCACACGAACTCGACGAGGCGCTCGAAGCGCTCAACCGCGACGGCATGCGCGGGCTGATCCTCGACCTGCGCAACAACTCGGGCGGCTACCTGCCCACCGCCGTGCAGGTCGCCGACAAGTTCCTCGACGCCGACAAGCTCGTCGTCTACTACGAGGGGCGCAACAAGGAGATCGCCCCCCGCGACGACCTCAAGACGACCGGTGCCAGCACGCAGCCGAACTACCCGCTCGTCGTTCTCGTCAACGAACACAGCGCGAGCGCGTCGGAGATCGTCGCCGGCGCCCTTCGACACCACGGCCGCGCGAAGCTCGTCGGCAAGCGCACCTACGGCAAGGGCAGCGTGCAGCAGATCATGAACCTGAACGCCGCGCGCGGCGACACGTTCGAGGATCAGCGCCGCGCCAACGGCTACTGGGACGGGGACGAGCCGTACACCGACACCAACGGCAATGGCCGCTACGACGCCGGCGAGCCGTTCGAGGACATCGCGCGCCGCAACCGCCGGTGGGATCCCGGCGAGCCGTACACCGATCTCAACGGCAACGGTCGATTCGACGTCGGCCCCGGCATCAAGCTGACGATCGCGCGCTACTACTTGCCCGACGGCCGCAGCATCCACAAGGAGCGCGACCACGACGGCGTCGTGATCGACGAGGGCGGCATCGCACCGGACGTCGCGATCGAGGCGACCGACTGGGCGGCGTGGAAGGAAGCCCAGCTCTCGACGCTGCTCGAAGACGACGTCTTCCGGAAGTACGTCGACGCGCGGTGGGCCGAGCACCGGGCGACGTTCGACCGCCTCGCCGGGTTCGACGGCTACGACCCCGCCGCCTACCCGGACTTCGAGGCCTTCTACAAAGGTCTCGACACGCGGCTCAGCCGCGACGACATCCGCGTCTGGCTCCGGATCTACGTGCGCCGCAAGGTGATGGACATTCGCGGGCGCGAGTTCATCGGCAAGTTCATCAAAGGCGATCCGCAGGCCGATCGACAGCTGCAGCGCGCGATCCTCGAGGTGCTCGAGGCGGTCGAGCCCGGCGCCGACATCCCCGAGTATCGGACGTTTCCCGAGCGGGTCAGGTAGCGTCGTCGCATGCGGTCGCGGCGGGCCATCGAATCGCCGCGATCGCGTCTTCGTCGAGTGCGTCGAACGAGTAGACGTCGTCGAACTCGCTTCGGTGGTCTTCCTCGCGGCGCTTGAGCAATCCGTGCTCGACGAGGTTGAACACGACGTCGCCGAAGTCGCCCGTCGTGCGAACGCCCCACGTCTCGAACACCGCCCGCGCGAGGTATCCGAATCGCTCGACCGCGAACCGTCGGATGCCCTGCAGCAGGTCGGCTGCCGAGATGTGCCGGTCGTCCTCGTCGCTCTCGTCGCCGCGGCCGAGGTGACGCATCGTCTCCTCGAGCGCTTCGAGCACGAACTCGTAGGCGCCCGTGCGGAATCGCGGATCGTGTTCGACGATCGCGCGCAACCGGTCGTCGAGTGACTTCACGACTGCGCGCCTCCGGACCCGTCACCCGACGGCGGGCGTTTCTTGCGGCGCTTTCGCCGCTTGCGCTTGGGCGCTCCCGTCGACTCGGTGCCCGGCGTGTCGGTGCCCGGCGCGTCGGGCGCCGTGTCGGACGGTGCGTCGTTGGACGCGGCCGGCTCGGTCGTGGGTTCCGTCGCGGCCGGCTGCTTGGATGCCGCGCGACGATCGGCGGGCTCGAGCGTCGAGACGTGGACGACGTTCCGCTCCCCGCTCGGCAGGACGATCGTCACCATCTGGCTCAGGATGTCCATCCCGGACACCGTCGCGGTGCGACCGTCGTGGCGCACGCGCGTGCCGGATCGGGGCAGCGCCTCGCGCAGCGAGAGGTAGGCATCGAACTCGTAGCGCAGGCAGCACTTCAACCGTCCGCACCGCCCCGAGATCTTCGTCGGGTCCAGCGTGGTCTTCTGCACCTTCGCCATGCGCATGCTGATCGGCTGCATCCGTGTCAGGAACGTGCGGCAGCACAGCTCACGCCCGCAGTCGCCGACTTCGCCGAGGACCTTCGCCTCGTCGCGCACGCCGATCTGCTTCATCTCGATGCGGGTGCGGAAACGCTTCGCCAAGTCGCGCACGAGTTCGCGGAAGTCGACACGACCGTCCGCGGTGAAGAAGAAGATCAGCTTGCCCCCGCCGAACGGCCGCTCGACATCGACGAGCCGCATCGGCAGTTCGAGGGCGGCGATCCGATCGCGGCAGAACTCGAACTCCCCCGACGGCCCCGCCTGGCGTTCGTTGAGTTCGTAGTGCTCCCGGGCGTCGTCATCGCTGGCGCGGCGAACGACCCAGCCGAGCGGCTCGCTCCGCGACTCGGCCCCCCGCGGCGCGTCGAAGACGATTTCGCCGACTTCGATCCCGCGATCCGACTGGACGACGACCCGGTCGCTGTAGATCAGCCCGGGCGTCTTCGAACGAAACCGACCCCGGGCGCGCATCTTGCCGTAGCGAACGGTCACGACGCGCTCGCTGCCCGTCGTCGGGTAGTCCTTTGGCGGCAGGTGATACGCAGGGCCGCCGCGCGGCGACGGTTCGTCGTCGCGGGGGTGCGGATCCGGCGCGTTTCGATCGGGCATCTCGGGTCGTCCGTCGGTTTCGCGGGCCATTATCGCCCGACGACCGGGTCGAATCTACCTCGGGGCTTTCGACCGGCCAACTCCAGCGCGAGATCGGTCAGCACCAGCTCCGGCGATGCGTAGACGTGGAGCGAGCCGAGACACGCGACCGCGTGCGCGAGTGCGGCGGTCGTCGCCTCGAGGTCGCGGCCCGCGGCCGCATCCGTGATCTCATCGAGCAGGTCGCGATTCCACACGATCTCCGGCGCGCCGGCCGCGGCGATCGCGAGGTCCCGCAGCAACGTCACCCACAGCTCGACGACGAGCCGGGTGCGCCGCCGCACGCCGGCGTCCTTGCCCTTGAGTTCGACGTAGAGCGCCTCCGCCGTACCGAGCGGATCCGCGTCGCGCCCCGTCCACCAGTCGAGCAGGATCCCGCGGCGTTCGAGCAGGCCGGCGTGGGCCAGGATCATCGCGTTGCCGGGCGAACCGTGCGCGAGCGACGCGAGCAGCGCCGCGGACTCGACGCCCTCCGCCTCGAGCACCGATCGGGTGGCCGCGCCGTCGAGCGGTCGAAAGCGGATCGTCTGGGCACGCGACCGGATCGTCGGCAGGAGCCCCTCGGGGCGCGCGCAGACGAGCAGGGTCAGGCTCGACGCCGGCGGCTCTTCGAGCGTCTTGAGCAGCGCGTTTTGCCCCTCCTCGGTCAATCGCTCCGCGTCGCGCACGATGAACACCCGCCCCGGCCCGCGGACCGGACGGCGCGCGGCGACGTCGATCAGTTCGCGAATCCGATCGATCGAGAGCGACGCGTCGTCGGCGTCGTCGATGACGAACGCGTCGGGGTCGTCCACCAGCCGATCGGGCGTCACACCGAGCCGGGCGGCTCCGGTCGCGAGTGCCACCCGGAACTTCCCGATGCCGGCATCGCCGGAGAAGAGGTAGGCGTGTGCGAGCCGCGAACCGGCGAGAAGGGTCTCGAGTCGCGCGACCTCGCGCTGGTGGCCGACGATGCCGCTGAACGCGCTCACGCGAGTCCCCTGCGTTCGATGTCGTCGACGATCGCCGCGAACACCTCGTCCGGTGTCCCGGTCGCATCGATCCACGCGATCGCGTCCGGCGCGGCCTCCGCTTGCGCCCGGAATCCCGCGCGGACGCGCTCGTGGAACGCCTCGTCCCGCCGCTCGATGCGGTCGCCCTCCCGGGCGATCCGCTGGCGACCGAGCGCGGGCGGAACATCGAGCAGCCAGACGCGGTCCGGCTCGCGCACCCCGGCCAACGCGCGCACGATCGCCTCGGCATCCGCCGGCAGTCGGTCGGCGCCGAGACCGTGGATTTGGTAGGCGATCGTCGCGTGGTAGAAGCGGTCGAGGAGCACCGTCTCGCCGCGCGCGAGTGCCGGCGCGACGCACTCGTCGACGAGCTGCGCGCGCGACGCGAGAAAGAGCATCAGCTCGGTGAGTGGCGCGATCGGCACGTCGCGCGCGTCGAGCAGCAGCGCCCGAATGCGTTCGCCGACCGCGGTGCCGCCCGGATCGCGCCAGCTCTGCACGCGGTGGCCGCGTGCCGTCAGGTAATCGGTCACGCGCGCGAGTTGCGTGCTCTTGCCGGCCCCCTCCGGTCCATCGATGACGAAGAAGCGGCCGGTCGCGCTCATGCGCTTCGGATCCACTCCGCGACCGCGTCGGCCAGCGCGGCGTCCTCGGCGACCGCCTCGCGTGCGCGGCGCAGCATCTTCGTCACGGTCGACACCGAGCGATCCCCGAGGTTGCGGCCGATCTCGGCGGCCGTCAGCGAGAAGCGCTCCCGGAGGACGAGTGCGAGCAACGCGCGCGGCCGCTGTGCGCGCCGGTGCTTGCGCGGTGACTCGAGGTCCTCGACGGTCACTCCGTAGGTCGACGCGATTCGTGTCGCGGCGCGTCGAATCCGTGCCGAGTCGAGCGAAGGCGTCGACGGGCCTTCGTCCCGCGGCGGTCGCAAGTCGTCGGGACTGATCGGCGGTTCGTGCTCCGCGATCGCTCGAAGGACGATCGACTCCGCGACCGTCGGGGCGCCCGCGGCGAGTGTCGCCGCGCGTTCGAGCACTGCGCTCCCGACGCGCACCCCACGCTTGACGAGCCGTGCCTTCACGGTCCGTGCCAGTGCCTCGGTGCTGACGGGACCGATCTGCACGACGAGCCCCCCCATCAACCGCGACGCGAGCGCGGGGTCGAGCCCGTCGAGTTCGGTCGGCAGCGCCCGTGCCGCGACCAGGGTCGCTCCGCCGGCGGCACCCCGTCGTTCGAGTGCCCGGGTGAGTTCGCGCTGCGTCGCCGGCTCGTTCGCGATCGCCTCGAGCGCGTCGATCAGGAGCAACTCGGGCGTCTCGATCTCGCGGCGGAAGCCGTCGAGCCGCCCCCCGTGCAGCGACGCGCGGTATCCGCGGCCGAAACCGGCCGCCGTCAGGTAGCGCACCTGCCGGCCGGTCTGTTCGGATCGGCAGCGCTGCGAGAACGCGCGCAGCAGGTGCGTCTTGCCGCTTCGTGCCGGCCCGTGGAACACGCACGGATCGAACAGGGCACGCCCGGTGCGGTAGGTCAGCAGGAACCGATGCGCCTGGCGATTCGGATCGTCGACGATGAAGTCGCCGAGCGTCGCGCCGCCCTGCGCCGCACGCCAGCGACGCCGGGTCGGTGGCGGACTGGTGCCGTGAACGCGCAGGTGCACCTCGCTGCCGGCCACCCGAGCGAGAGCCGCCTCGAGCGCTTCGCGGACGCGCCGGTCGTCGCGCGGCGAGCCGGCCGCGCCGTCGAACTCGACGTGCACCGTCGAATCCGACCAGTCGAGGAACCGGAGCCGATCCCACGGCGCGCTCGGTGCATCCCGACGCGCGTCGGCGACCGCGACATCGAACAGCTCCGCCTTGATCCCGCCGGCATCTCGGCGAGACGCGGGCGAACCGATCGCCGCAAGCCGCGCCGCACGCCTCTCCGAACCCGGCACCATCATCGAGCGCACCTTCGCTGCTGCTTCGCCCCGCGCGCGACTGCCTCGAGCCTCGGGCGCGTCGTGCGTCGGCTACCGACCGTCGGGCTGTTCGCTGTCCAGGAAGGCGCGCAGCCCCTCGTGCTCCGGTCGGTCTTTCAGCGCCGCGTTCGCTTCCGCCCGGGCGCCTGCCGAGTCCCCCATTGTAGAGAGGATCCGAGCCCTTTCCAACCTCAGGTCGGCACGCCGCTCGGCTTTCCGGTCAGCGGAGTCCTCGCGAGAATCGGACACGTCGAGCAAGAGGATCGCGAGGTCGATCTCCTGTCGCGCTTCCTCGAGCGCCTCGCGCGCGCCCGGCGACGCCGTTTCGCGGAGCAGGCGGGCGATCGCCGCGTGGACATCGGCGACGAACGGCGTGACGCGATTGATCGCGCGGTATTGTTCGAGCGCGTCGGCGTCCCGGCCGCGCTTCTCCAGCGCGCGCGCCAGCTTCCGCCGCGTCCGGACGTCGGTGCTCCGCAGCCGAACGAGGGCCTCGAGTTGGGCGAGCGCGCGATCGGCGTCGCCTTTCTTCTCGTAGAGTTCGGCGAGCAGTTCGTACGGCCCACCCGGATCGGGGTAGCGCGGGAAGAGCGCCTTGGCGCGCTCGAAGTGCTCGATCGCCTCGTCGACCTTGTCGTCGGCCCGCGCCAGCGCGCCGAGCGCGAGGCGAAAGTAGAACTCGTCGTGGCCGAGTTCGAGTGCGCGAGCGAAGTAGCGCCGGGCATCGTCCTTGTCCCCGCGCCGCAGCGCGAGTTGCCCACGCAGCGACCAGGCGCCCCCGTCGCGCGGCGCCGCCGCCAACCAACGGCCGAGCGCGGCCTCGGTGTCGACGACGTGCTCCTTGCCGCGCTGGAAGTACGCCCACGCGAGCGTGCGGAGCGCGTCGACGTCCTTGCCGTCCAGCTCGATCGTCGTGCGCGCGTCCTCGATCGCGCCGTCGTCGTAGACCGCCTGGATCCGCTGCGCGTCGAAGCGCTTCTGCACGTACTCGGTGAAGCGCCGGTCGAACGTCTTCGCGCCGAGACCGAACACGTCGCGAATCGCGGCCTCGGTGTCGAGACCGCGACGATACGCGTCGAGCATCGCGAGCGTCTTCTCGAAGCCACCGAGCTCCGCGACGATGAACTCGACGAGGTGGAGGCTCTGCAAGTAGGCGAACGAGATCCGCGACGTGCGGAACCAGCCGTCGAGTTCCTTGATCGGCGCGAAGTCGCGGTTCGCGAACGCCGTGTAGAGTTCCTCGTCCTGCGTGTCCTCCCACCGCGGGTTGCGCGCCTTCTGCTCGAACAGACTCAAGCCCTCGGTGAGCCAGCGCGACACACGGTAGTCGCTCATCTGCAGTGTGACGACGTGGGCGTACTCGTGCCACAGCGTGGACTCCCACTCCGACGGCATCTGCGCCAGCGCGCGCGGCGAGTTCATCGTGATCACGTGGCCGAAGCACGCGCCGAGCACGCCGAACACGCCGGGCACACCGACCGTCCGGACCGAGAAATCGTCGAGCCGGTTGAAGACCTCGACGCGGATCGGCCCCTTCGGCGTGAACCCGTACTTCTTCGACAACTCGCGGTGGGCGTCGTCGATCGCGCGACGGATGTAGCGCGCCAGTACCGGGTTGTCCTCGGCGTGCAAGCGCAGCTTGAACGGCCCCCACTCGTGGCTGATGAACTCGTCCACGTATTCGTCGAAGAACTTCAGCAGGTTGTGGCGCCACGGATACTCCGACGCGAACCGATCGTGCTTGTCGGCGTGGCGCAGTGCGCGTATCGCCTCGGCTTCCCGCCCGGTGTGGAGCGAGTAGCGCGCGTATGCGTCCCACGCCTTCCAGTGCGTCGCGTCGGTGTCGACCGCCCGCTTGGCGAACCCGTAGGCGTCGGCGTAGCGCATCCGCGAATCGAGGACTTGCGCGGCGATGTAGAACGGCTCGCCGTCCGCTCGGCCCTGCACGTCGAGGGTCGTCCACAGCTTCTCGGCGGTCTCGCGGTCGTCGCGAAGCCACGCGAACGCCGCGCGGTACGCGATCGTCTCGCGATCGGTCGGGTCCGTCGCCGTCGCCTCGTCGAGGTGGCGCGCCGCCGCGTCGAAGTCCATTCGATCGATCGCGTAATAGGCCTTCAGGCACAGCGCCGGTACGAGCGTCGGGTTGACCGCCAGCGCCTTGTCGAGCGCTTCCTTGGCCCGCCCGTGTTCGTTGCGGGCCCGGTAGATGTCGGCGAGGGCGAGGTGGACGCCCGGGTGATTCGGGTTGTTGCGCAGCGCGTTGTCCCGCACGTCGACGTAGGCGCCGCGCGACCCGAACAGTCGGTAGTTCGCATCGAAGTAGAGGCCGAGCAGCGCCGCGTGCGCGTCGTAGAGTTCGGGGTCGAGTTGAATCGCTTGCAGCACCCGCTCGCTCGCGGCGTCCAGCCGACCGAGTCCGCGAAGGCACAGACCGCTGTAGAACTGCGCTTCCGCGTCCTCGCGATCCGACGCGACGGCGCGCACGCCGGCCTCGAAGTGCTCCCGTGCGGCGGCGCTCTTGCCGCGCAACCGGAGCAGCGCGCCGAGTCGGGCGTGCGCTTCGGGGTGCTCCGGTGCCCGCTCGAGCACTGCCCGGAAGTCCGCCGCCGCCGCATCGAGACGTCCCCGGAGCCGGTGCGCGAGCCCGCGCAGCAAGCGGTAGCGGTTCGATCGCGGGTGCTGATCAACGAGGCCGCCGAGCAGCTCGGTGGCGGCATCGGTCTGTCCGACCGCCAGCAGTGCGTGCGCGAGGCCGAAGCGGTCGCCGCGACTGCTCGGATCGCGCTCGAGCGCGGCGCGAAAGCGCGTGATCGCCTCGCGGTAGCGGCCGACCGCGAGCTCCTGCTCGGCCACGCCCCAGTCGTCGTCTTCGTCGGCCGGCTCGACCTGCGCGTTGAGGCCACACGCGAGCCAGGTCGCGAGCAGCAGGGCGAGCAGGCCGATCCGGCGCTCGTGGTTCGGGATCATCGTCTCTCCCCGTGCCGTCGGATCGCTGCGCACACCGCGTCGGCGGTGTCCGCTACTTCGAGTATACCAGCCGTGCCCGATCAGTCGTCGGTCGGCGCACGCGGCACGACGAGCGTCACCGTCGCGCCGCCGCCGGTCGGGCTCTCGACGAGCAAGTCGCCGCCGTGCAAGCGCAGAATGCCGCGCGCGGCGCACAGGCCCAGTCCCGTCCCCTCGCCGACCGCCTTGGTCGTGAAGAACGGGTCGAAGATGCGCTCGAGGTCTTCGGCCGGGATGCCGGGGCCGTCGTCACGGATCGCGATCCGCGCATCGAGACCGTCGACCGTCACCGCGACGGCGACACGCCCCCCGCTCGGCACCGCGTCGCGCGCATTCGCGAGCACGTTGAACAGCGCCTGCGCGAGCGGTGCCGGTTCCCCGCGGACGACAACCGGTGCGCCCGGGGTGTCGTAGTCGAGCGACGCGTCCTTCGCTTCGAGTTCCGCGCGCAGGAGCACGAGATTGAGTTCCAGCAGACCGACGAGGTCGAGGTGCATCGCCTCGCCTTCGCCGCGGCCGGCGAAGTCGAGCACCGCATCGACGATCCGCTTGCACCGCAGGGCCGACGACTCGACCTGCGCGAGTTTCTCCTCGATCGCGGACGGCTCGAGCGTCCCCGCGCGCGCCTGCTGGATCATCAATTGCACGAAGCCGAGCACGCCTTGCAGCGGGTTGTTGATCTCGTGGGCGAGGCCCCGGGCGAGCCGGCCGATCGCGGCTTCCTTCTCGACGCGCACCCACATCGCTTGCTCGCGGCGAAGCGCGTCGAGTCGCTCACCGAGCGTCGCGACCTGTTCCTCCAGGCGCCGCACGTGGTCGGGATCGCCGGGAGACGGTCGTGGACTGTCCATCACGCCATCTCGAGCAGATCGAACACGCGAGTCTTCAGTGCGTCGAACTCGAACGGCTTCGGCAGGAACCCGTCGGCGCCGGCTTCGACCGCTTGCTCGGCTTTCTTGCCGCGGAGCATCCCGGACATCAGGATGATGCGCGTCCGCTTGAGGGCATCGTTGTCGCGGACGAGTTTGACGACCTCGACGCCCGTGATGTCGCCGAGGTTGTAGTCGAGCAGCAGCAGGTCGGGCTTGAAGTCGGCCGTCACCATCCCGGCCTCGTAGCCCGAGTGGGCGACGCGGATGTCGAACAGGCCGAGGTCCGCGAGGTCGTCGCGCAGGATCTCGACCAACTCCCGGTCGTCGTCGGCGATCAGGATCCGACGGCGGCGCCGGCTCCCCTCGAGGCCGCGCATCGGGATCCCGTGGCGCTGCATGAACGCGACGAGGTTGTCGCGCGGGATCCGGCGGTCCTTGGAGCCGGGGATCTTGTACCCCTCGAGATCGCCGGACTCGAACCACTTGATCACGGTGCGGATCGTGACGCTGCAGATCTTGGCGACCTCGCCGGTCGTGAAGACGTCCTTGTCCCGCATGCCGTGTTCCCTTCGCGCAGCCGATTGCGGCGCCTCGATTTGTAGGACTTATAGACGTGCGAACGGGCGTCGTCACCCCGAATACCGTGGCGCTTCGCCTTTCCTATCGGAATGGGACCGCTCGGCGTTGCGCCGATTCCGGATGCCGGCCTCCGCGGCCGCGCCGATGCCGGCGGTCAGCGCTCGGGGGCACCGTCGGCCGCTCGGCGGCCGCCGAACCGGACCGCGGCCGCCAACAGGAGCAGGAGCGGGACGGCGGCGCCGACGATCCAACCCCACCGGATCACGCGGCGCGGCAGGAAGCCGGCCACCTGCTCGGGCGCGATGCGGTGCAGCCGGTAGATACCGCGGCGACGGCCCGCCCCGTCCATGATCGGGTTCCAGAACTCCCACACGATTTGCCCGTCGCGATCGACCTCGAACGCGCGTCCGCTGTCCGACTGGCAGATCAGCGTGTTGCCGTTCGGGAGTCGCTGGCTCGAACCGCGGTAGGCGGAGAAGAAGTCGGACGCCTCGTAGCGCCACACGACCTCACCGGTCGGCGGATCGATCTCGAGGATGCGGCTCGATCCGCGATGCGTGCCGTTGTCGTAGACGAGGATCGTCCCACCCTCGAGCATCCGCGGCATGTGCGGGTAGTCGAGTACGTCGGTTCCCCACCCCCACACGGGCGCCATCGTCTCGCGGTCGAGGATCACGATCAGGTTGACGTTGCGCATGCACAGCAGGAAGTTGCCGACTTGAAAGCGGGGATCGCGACGGCCGAGCGGCGTGTCGGGGAGCACCTGCACGCTGTTGAGGTGGTAGTAGTCGTCCTCCTCGTCGGTCTCGGCCGGTGACGGGCCGTGCAACTTCCGGAGCGCGTCGATGTGCGTCGCGGCACTCCAGTGCCCGACCTGCTCGCCCTCCAGCGTGACGAGGATCATCTCGTCGAGGGCGACCTTCTTCGTCGGAAGACCGATGCGGTCGAGATCGAACAGGCGCTTCGTCGGGACGATGATGCGACGGCCGGGCGCGATCGCGATCTCGTGGTGGGCGGGGCACCGCACGACCCAGACGGCGTTGGAGTCCTTGTCGAGGCGAACGACGCCTTCCTGAACCGACATGCCGAGCAGGCTTCCGTCGTCGCCGACGAGCGCGTACTCGAGCCAGCGTGCGCCCTCCCACGTCCACGAGTAGACGATCGTCCCGTCCATGTCGACGAGCAGCGCGTGCTGGCGATCGTCGGTGAAGACGTTGTAGCCGGCCCACGCGCGCTCGCGGTCGTGACGCGTCACGCCTTGCTTGGACGCGTCCGCCTTGTCCTTGCTCCACCGGACGTACGCGTGCGTCGAAATCGCACGGTCGGTGCGCCTGTCGCCGGCGTGATAGCGCGTGAGGTCCTCGAAGCGCAGCGGCACGAACGACGGACGATGCGCCTGCCAGAGCGCCCACGTCCCGCCGGCCGCGTAGAGGACCGCGAGCCCGAGGAGGATCAGTCGGGTGCGGCGGCCAGCGGTCATCGTCTCGATCTCGGCTCCCTCGCTACCCACGCCGGACGGCTCAGGCCGAGAACCGGAGGGTCGCGCGAAAAGTCACGACGAACTCGGACCCGCAGGAAGATAGAATGGTGGGCGATACTGGACTTGAACCAGTGACCTCCACGATGTCAACGTGGCGCTCTAGCCAGCTGAGCTAATCGCCCATCATGAGTCGTCCGATCGGGAATCGTCGCGCCGCTTGGGCGAACGGGTCGGATCGGAACGAGCGCTCCTAAATCCATTGACGGAGCGCTTCAAGTAGGTTTTTGGGAATGCACGACGAGCGGGCCAGGGCGGCACCGCTCCCGATTGCGAGCGCCTTCGAGAGGGAATCCGGATGGAAGCGTTCTTCGACAACCTCAACTGGGTCGACGTCTGCGTCGCCGCACTGCTGCTGTTCTCGCTCATCGTCGGCCTGATCAAGGGCTTCTTCACCCAGGTGGCCGGGATCATCGGCGTGCTCGCCGCGATCGTCGTCGCGCTCGAGCTCGGCAACACCGTCGCCTCGTGGATGCTCGACCTCGGCCTGACCGAGGACAGCTCGACCGCGGTGATCGCCTCGTTCACGCTGCTGTTCATCCTCACCTGGGGCGTGTGGCTCGTCCTCAGCACGTTCGTCCGCAAGGCGATGCAACGGATGCGCTTCGGCGGGTTCGACCGGGCCCTCGGCGGCGTGTTCGGCCTCGCGAAAGGGGCGCTCGTCGCCTACGTCGCCCTCGCCCTGATCGATCGGTTCCTGCCGGCCGAGTGGAACGTCAACGCGGAGTTCCAGGCATCGCTGTCCCGCCGCGAAGGCGTCACGCGCTTCGACTCGTTCCTGTTCGAGCAACGCAACCGGATCCCGGACGGTGCGTGGCGCGTGATCGAGACCCTGCGCTTCGAGGACGCGCCCGCGGAGAGCGACCGGGAGCGCGACTCCCAGCCGGACCCGCAACCCGATCCCCAGGCCGACCCCCAGGCCAATCCGCGATCCGGTTCGCCAGCGGGCGTCGCGCCCGGAACACCGTCCGGCGACGAGACACCGTCGACACCGTCGGCCACGCAGCCCGAGAAGTAGCGCCGCGCTACTCGCCGCCGGCCAGCGTCCAGAGCGCGTGGATCGCTCGGACGCGGGCCGTGCCGTGGGCGCCGAGGCCGCTGCGGCGGAACCGGCGCGCACCGACACGCTCGAGGGTCCGCGTCCACGGCTGCTCGTCCGCGCCACCGGCGACGCGTGCCCCGGCGGCGACGAAGAGCATGTCACCGCCCGCGACCGAGCCGCGCGCGGCGAGGCGGCGGCCCGAATCGTCCGTGACGATGCTCCACGACAGACGTGCGCGTTCGGGATCCCAGCCGTCGAGACGCGCCGCGCGAACGATCCGTCGCGCGACCGCCGCCGCGCGGCGATCACCGGTACGCATCGCATGTCGGGCGAGCGCCGGCGCGACGATCCCGACCGCGACGAACGTCGTCGTACGATAGCCGCGCCCCGATCGAAGCGATTCGATCGCGAGGTGTCCGCTCGCGCGCGTTCGCTCCAGTAGCGATGCGGCGACCGCATGCGCCGCGGCGTCGAATCGCGCGTCGCCGGGCCACGCGTCTGCCGCGACGGTGAGCGCGTGCAAGACCCAACCGTATTCGCGCTCGAGTCGAAAGCGACCGTCACGACGCATCGCTCGCTCGGCGATCGCCGCGGCGATCCGCTCAGCGACGTCGAGACACCGCGCATCCCCGGCGAGGCAGCCGAAGCGGACGAGTCCTTCGAGCCACACGTGACCGAGTTCCACGGTGCCGCGGTGCTCGAACCCGTGCATGAACGGCAGGTCGCTCGCGTCGCGATCCCAGTCGACGTCGCGGAGGTGACGCGCCGCGCGGCGCGCCCATCGCCAGGCCCGAGGATCGCGGTCCCAGAGCGCACCGCGGACGAGGGCGAGCAACGCGTCGAACTCGCCGTTGGACCAGCCGAGATGCGGGACGTGGAAGTCGCCGAGGTCGTGCCCGTTGCGCGCCGACGGGGCGTCGAAATCCGCGAGCAGCAGTTCGAGCAGGTCGCGCGCGAGGGCCCCGGGCGCACGCTTGGGCGTCGCCCACCCGGCCGACCGGAGCGCGCGGGCCGACGGGCGCCACCCCCCGCCCGGGTCGTCGAGCCAGCGCCGGAGTCCGATCGGATCCGCCGCCATGCCCCAAGAGAAGCGAAGTCGCGCGCCGGCGCCGGCCGCGGTGCGCGCCCGCACGACGACGTCGACGACGAGGGTGCCGCCCTCGATCCGGATCGCCCGGGGCCCGAGGTGATCGGGGTCGAGCACCGCGACGATCCCTCCGTTGAAGCGAAGCAATCCCGTTTCGAGCACGGGCGGCGCGCCCGGACACGGCATTCGCAGCACCAGCCGCTCGCCGGTGGGTGGCCACCGATCCACCCGCACATCGAGCGTCCAGTGGCCGTCGACGTCGAAGAGCCACGACGCGGCGAAGCGCCGATCCACGTCGCACACGATCACGCGTGCAGCGCCCGCGATCGGGTCGACGCGCCGCAAACGACACGTCACCGGCGCCCCGTCGTCCCACGCGAACGCGAAGCCACCACCGGCGTCGGGCGCGACCGCGGCCGGCAGCCCCGGTCCGAACGCGGCGCACGGACACGCATCGCCGACCCGACGGATGTCGACGGCCCAGCGCCCGAGCCCGATCCGCGCGCGGGTCTCGTCGATCCACTCGACGTCCGGCGCCGCCGACGGGGACGCGTGCCGCGACCCCGACCGCACCGTCGCACGTCGCCCGCGGAGGTGCCGATAGCCCTCGACCGCCACCCAACGCAACGACCCGTCGGGCCAGCGCAACAGCGGCGTGAAGCGCGCGGGCACCCGACGCCGTGTGCCGGCCCCACGGTCGACGCGCACGAGTCGTTCGACCGTTTGCACCGCACCCCGCGGCAGCGGCACGCCGGCGAGGAACGGGCCGCGGGCCTCGGGAACGGTCGTGGTCAGCGCGACCTGGACCGGGGCGACCAGTGATGCGAGGACGTGTCCGAACGGGATCATGCCCTAACGGTCGGGAGCCGATCCAAAAGGTCGCGGAGAATCCGCGGCGCACTCGGTAGAATCGCGGAGAGGAGGTATCGCGATGGGCGATCAGCCGGCTCGTATCGGCTACCTCGGCGGCACGTTCGACCCGGTGCACGTCGGCCACCTGATCAGCGCGCGGGAACTCGCGGACGCCTTGCGACTGGACCGCGTCGTGTGGCTACCGGCGAAGCAACCGCCGCACAAGGCGGGGCGCACCGTGAGCGCGTTGACCGATCGCGTCGCGATGCTGGAACTCGCGATCGCCGACGAACCCGACTTCGCGATCGATCTGCGCGAGACCCGACGGGACGGACCGTCCTACACGTTCGACACGCTGTCGGCGCTGCGCGACGAGCGGCCCGACGACGAGCGCTTCTTCCTGATCGGCGCCGATTCGCTCGCCCAGTTGCACACGTGGTATCGCGCCGCGGAACTGCCGTCACTCGCCCAGTTCGCGACGGCGGTCCGGCCCGGTACGACGATCGGTGACCTCGCCGAACTCGGGGCGATCATAACGGATGCTCAGATCAGGAGTATCCGGGAGCACTGCGTTCCGACGACGCCGATCGGGGTCTCTTCGACGGCGATTCGCCGCCGGGTGGCCGACGGCCTGTCGATTCGCCACCGCGTCCCGGCAGCGGTCGAGGCCCACATCCGGCGTCGCGGCCTCTACACGGACGCAACTTCTGCCCGAGATTGCAGTTGACCCCGCCCCGGGGGTCCCATACACTGACGCGCGAACAGGGAAAAGAATCATCGGGTGCGCGTGTGGGCTACACGCCCCCGCGCCGTCCGTGCGGTGCGCGTGTCGGCAACCGGACTCGATAGTTCCCACACACGTCTGAACACGCTAACGCACTTCCATCGTTGGGAAAGGGATGACCATGAAGAAGGCCATGAGCAAGATGGTCCTCGGCCTGGTTCTCGCGTGCATGATCCTCGCGCCGCTCGGCTGCCGCGCGGTGATGATCGGCTCGTCGGCCGTCTGGCAGGCCGGCACGGCCGTGATCGATCCGTTCGACCAGGATGGCTTCTGGGACAGCTGGGGTGATTACCTCGACAGCTCCTCGCAGAGCATGCGGAACAAGATGGAGAGCCTCCATCGTTCGTTCGATCGCCACTTCATGCTGCACGACTGGGACGATCCGACCAACTGATCGGACCGAACCGCGTCCAGCACGCATCCGGGGCTCGCGACAGGCGTTTCCGACACCGTCGCGGGCCCCTCGCACGTACCCGCCGTTCACGAACGCAACGCGGGTGCGGTCAGTCGCTCCACCCGAGATGCTCGAGTGCGCGATCCACGTGCGCACACGGATCGTCCTCCTCGTCGAGGTCGATCCACGCGATGTCGTCCCACGACCGGAGCCAGGTCATCTGCCGACGCGCGAGTTGCGCCGTGTGGCGCTCGATCGCCTCGACCGCTTCGGCCAGCGTCGTCCGGCCGGCGAGGTGCTCGCGAATCTCGGGGTAGCCGATCGCCTCGGCCGCCGTCGGCCCGAACGCCCCGGTGCGCTCGAGTCCCGCGACCTCCTCGACGAGCCCGGCGTCGAGCATGCGGGCAACCCGCCGAGCGATCCGGCGCCGCAGCGCCTCGCGCGACCAGCGGAGCCCGACCCATCGGACCGGCCGCCGGTCGATGCGGCCCTCGCGCTGGATCGCGCTGATCGGCGAGCCCGTGACCTCGAACACCTCCAGTGCGCGGACGATGCGCTTCGCGTCGTTCGGGTGGATCCGGTCCGCGGCCGCCGGGTCGACCGTGCGGAGCCGCGCGTGCAGTGCCGGTGCCCCGGCGCGTTCGACGTCGCCCTCCAGCCGGGCCCGAACCGCATCGTCTCGCCCGGCTCCCTCGAAGAGGCCGTGGCGCAGCGCGCGGAGGTAGAGCGCGGTCCCGCCCACGAACAACGCGCGGTCCGGCGGCGCGGCCGCTTCGGCAGCCTCCGCCGCGCGTAGCCACTCGGCGACGCTGAAGCGGTCGCGCGGATCCACGAGGTCCACGAGTCGGTAGCGGTATCGGGCACGGTTGGCGGCGACCGGCTTCGCCGATCCTACGTCGAGGCCGCGATACACCTTCATCGAGTCGACGACGAGCAGATCGCAGTCCACCCGGTCCGCGATCGCACGGGCCAGCGTGCCCTTGCCCGACGCGGTCGGGCCGACGACGGCTCGGAGGGTTCGTGACGTCGAGTCGATCATGCTTGATAAGATGTCCCGGTGCGTCGCGGTGACGCGCTTCGTCGCTGAACGCCCAAGAGTAGCACGTCCCCGTTGGGGCACGAACCGAGGAGACCGCCGATGATCCGCACGCTCGCGTTCGTCATCCTCGCATCGGCCGGCGCGGCCGCCCAAGCGCCGGCGACGCCCCCCACCGGCACGCCCGACGCGCGCGCGATCCTGCGGTCGGCCCTCGACGCGCACGGCGCCGGCAGCACCGGGGCATCCACGGTCGGGGGATCGACAGTCTCGGTGTGGTTCCAGGGCAGCATTCGGCGCCGAAGCGCCGAGGGGGACCACAACGAATTCGGCGTCGAGCAGTTCTACACGCGTGCGCCGAAGCCCGACAAGTCGAAGAAGAGCCGCACGAAGGGCAAACGAAACGCCGTCGTCGAGACGATCGCCACGCGCCTCGAAGCCAAGGGGACCGGCGACGTCGCGATCAAGGGCTTCACCGGCAAGTTGCACTTCATCGTCGAACGCGGCAAGCGCAAGATCATCGACTACCAGAAGGGCTACAAGAGCGACCTCGAGTTGATCAAGGACGACCTCACGCGCACGCGCTTCGTCGTCGACACGTTCGTCGCCGGGCGACTCCTGCGGTCGGACGCGACGGTGACCTACGTTCGGGCCGACTCCGGTGGCGGCATGGAGTCGCACGTGATCGATCACACGATCGGGGGCGAACGGCTGCGCTACTACGTCAATCGGAAGCCCGGGACGCCTCCCTACTTTCTCGGCATCGAGTTTCCCGCGACGAAGACGACGCCGCAGCAGAACCTCTGCTTCGCGCTGAAGACGATCCACGACTTCGACGGGCTCCGGCTCCCCCGCGAGATGAAGGTGTTCGTCGCCGGTGACGACAAGGCGGACACGAGCTTGTGGATTCGCTACTTCTCGCTTCGCGCGAAGAAGCCGGCGTGGCTCGCTGCGCTGGACCGATGACGCTCCGGGCCGCCGCGTGCGCTATACGCGTCGGCGAAACCAGCGCTCGATCTCGCTGAGCGCGACGTGCACCGTCACCGGACGGCCGTGCGGGCAGAACGGCGACGAGGCGACCGCGCGCCCCTGTTCGATCAGCGATCGAGCCACCGGTTCGCTCAGATGATCGCCCGCCTTGACGGCCGCCTTGCACGCGAGCCCGGCGACGACGTCGTCCGCGATCGCATCGAGCGTCTCGACGTCGTCGGCGATCCGCTCGGCTGCCGCGCGCACGACCTCGGCCACGTCCGCATCGCCGAGCACCGTCGGCACGCCGCTGACCGCGACCTGGTCCGTGCCGACGACGTCGAAGCGGATGCCGAAGCGCTCGAGGCCCACGCGGTGTTCCTGCAGCCGATCCACCGAGGTGGCGTCCAGGCGAACCATCACCGGTACGAGGAGTTGCTGCACCGCGAGCGGGCCGTCGGCGAGGCGCGCCTTGATCTCCTCGAACAGGATTCGTTCGTGCAGCGCGTGCTGGTCGGTGATCCAGAGCCCGTCGGGCCCCTCTTGCACGAGATAGGTGTCGTGCAGTTGCGTGACCCGGGCGCTCGCGTTCGCCGCGTCGTCGGCAGAGGGTGCCGATGCGTGCGGGCGGGCGGGCGTGGACACCGGCGCGTCCGAGGTCTCGCGCACGAGCGGTGGCGACGTGGCCTCGCGCGCCGGCGGCGAGAAGATCGTCGGTGTCTCCGGCGCACGGGGCGCCGACGCAGCCGAGCGTTCGACCGTCGGCCGTAGATCCCCCGCCCCGAGTGCGGCGCGGAGCGAACGGACCGTCAGCGAGAACAGCGCGCTCGGCTCGCGAAAGCGCACCTCTTCCTTCGTCGGATGCACGTTGACGTCGACCTCGCCGGGGTCGATCCCGAGGAACAGGAACACGACCGGATGGCGACCGCGCATCAGCAAGCCGCGGTAGGCCTCCCGAACCGCCGCGAGCCACGACTTGTCGCGGACGAAGCGACCGTTGACGTAGAGCCACATCAACGTGCCGTTGCCACGATCGCGCCCCGGCGGCAGGGCGAATCCCTCGAGCGTCATCGAGCCGCGCGTCCCCGCGACCGCGATCGCGTCGCGCTCGAACTCGGCGCCATGGACACGGCCGATGCGCGCCAGCAGCGAGTCGCCGGACGGATACCGGAACAGCTCGCGCTCGTCGCTCGTCAGCGCGAAACCGACGTCCGGCCGACTCAGCGCCAGCCGATTCAGCCAGTCCGCGATACGCCCGACCTCCGCGCGCGCCGACTTCAGGAACTTCCGGCGAACCGGTGTGTTGCAGAACAGGTCGCGCACCTCGACGGTCGTGCCGATCGCACCACCCGCCGGACGCACGGCACCGGTCGCACCTTCGTCACACGCGATCGTCGCACCCTCGTCGGTGGTCGGCGGTCGGCTCCGGATCGTCGCGCGGCTGATCGAGCCGATGCTCGAAAGCGCTTCGCCGCGAAACCCGAGCGACGCGACGTGAAAGAGCTCGCCGGGATCGCTGATCTTGCTCGTCGCGTGGCTCGCGAACGCGAGTTCGAGTTCCTCGGCGGGGATCCCCGCTCCGTCGTCCACGACCCGAATGACGCCTTGCCCGCCGTCGACCACGTCGACCGCGATCCGGGTCGCACCGGCATCCAGCGCATTCTCGACGAGCTCCTTCACGACGCTGGCCGGGCGTTCGACCACTTCGCCCGCCGCGATTCGATCGACGACCTCGCGGGGCAGCCGACGAATCGTCATCGCGCGGCGTCCGACGTACGCGGCGCTCGGCCGCGGATCAGGTCGACGATCAGCTCGACGAGCACCGCATCGGGCGCACCGCCCTCGAGCTTGAGTCGGCGGTCCGCGACGAGCAGCCGCTCGATCCCGTAGGCGAGTTCGTGGCCGCGGAAGCGACGCGCGCCGTCGACGGTCGCATCGAGCAGAAAGCTCTTCACGCCGAGTTCCTCGACCAACTGCTTCGGTCGCGCACCGGCCGCGAGGCGTTCGCGCACGCGGAAGAGCAGTCGGAACTTCTTCAGCAGCACCGCCGTGATGAGCGGCAACAAGTCGCCCGGCTTGCGCACCCGTCGCTCGCCCATCGTCAGCCCTTGCTCGAACAAGCAGTGCAACGTCTCGAGCGCCTCGTCGAGACGCCGCTCGACGACCGCGTCCGCGAGCGCGAACGTGTCCGCCGAGCGCCGAACCGCGCCGAGCCCGGCGACCCGATCGGCCGTGACCGTCTCGACGTCGAGCAAGCGCCAGCGGGCGAGCAGCCCGTCGATCTCCTCCAGATCGTTGCCGACGCGGCGCGTCAGCCGCTCGATCACGCCCGGAGCAAAGCGCACGCCGACCTCGCGCGCGCGCGTCGCGACCCAGCGATTCAGATCGGTGTCGCTCGCATCGCGGTTTCGCACCCACGGGGCGACGGTATCGGAGGGGCGCGCGTATGCGTGGTAGGCGCCCGCCTTCTTCAGCGTGTCGCGCAGCTTGTTGCGCCCCGGCCCGAACGACCGCGTCACGAGCACGAGTTGAGCGAACGACGACGGTGAATCGGCGTAGGCGAGCAGCGCGTCGCGCTGCTTCTTCGTCAGCTCGTCCGCCGCTTGGACGATGACGAGCTTGTCGCCGCCGTCGAACGACCGGGTGCGCAGCTCTTCGAGCACCCGCGAGACGACCACCGCGGCGTCGCCCGAGGAACCGTCCACGACGATCTCGTCCCCCCCGGTCGACCGGTCGGCGAATGCACGGCGGATCGCCCCCAGCCGCTCGCGGATCGCGAGCGTATCGTCGCCGGCCAGGCCGATCACCGCATGCGTCATCGCCGTCCTCTCGATGGGTCCCCGCCCGACGATTGTGGCTCGTTCACTGGAAGAAGACCAGCAAGTTGTAGAACGCGTGCGTGTAGACCGCCGCGGCAAACCCGCGTACGTAGAACACGAGTCCGAGCACCCCGCCCGCGATCGTCCGGAAGACGAAGTAGTCGGCCCGAAACGGCTCCCCGCCCGGCAGGATCACGTCGTGGTGGCAGAGCGCGAAGAACAGGGAAGAGACGACGAGCGCACAGGTCGCGGCACCCCACTTCACCTCCTGGAAGATCCCGAGCGCCACGTGGTAGAGCGCTCCCATGACGAGGAGACGGAAGAACAGCTCTTCGTATGCGCCGGCCCCCATCGCGAGCACGATCCGCTCGAGGGCCGAGCCGAGCCACGACGGCACCGTCACGAGCGCCATGTCGGCGAGCGGCTTCTTGAGGAGGAGCACCAACGGTCCGAGCAACGCCGCATAAGCGAGGCACTCGACCAGGAGGTAGACGAAACGCGGCGCGAAGCGATCGAACCGCCGGATCGCGTCGAACGCACACACCGTCGCGCCGGCGATCACGACCGCGTTCAGCACGAGCATCCCGAACGGACCGAGCTGCTGGAACAACTCGCCGAGCATGACGTCCGCGCCGTTGCGCATCGAGGGCCCCATCGCCCATGCGCCGACTTCGTAGATCAGCAACACGGGCAACACGAACAGGACGTTGAGCGAGAAGTCTCGCGACCCCTGCAGGTATTCCTTCAACGTCATGCGCACCGCCCCGACTGCCGCGACCGTCCGCGGTCGCCTCGGCGTGAAAGATACCGCGCGTCACCGCCGGGTTCGACCAGGAAACCGGGTACGAAAAACGGGCCCCGGCGAACGCCGGAGCCCGTGTGGTCGTCGTCGGCTGGAGGTCTACACGATCAGTTCGTGTAGAACGCCGCCATCTTCTTCACGCCCGTGCCGCTCAAGCGGAGCAGCTCGCGGCCGAGGGAGAGGTCGATCACGCTGACCGTACCGTCACCGTTGGCCACATACATGCGCGCCGGCGCGGTGGTGAAGCCGCCGTTGTTCACGAAGTCCGGCATGTGCTTGTAGTTGTTGCCGTGGCACGCGACGTAGGGATCGCGGAGCACGACGTCACGCGGGTTGTCCCCGGTCGTCACGACCGTCGTCGTCTCGAAGTCGACGCCGACGAAGGTCGGCGGCGGGTTCGGGAACGCCGAATACCGGAAGCGGTTCGCACGCATGTAGCGGGCGGTCCCGTCGCGGCAGGAAACCCAGAAGCCCGTCAGACTCGCGGACGGCGCGATCGGGTCGTGCGAGCCGGATCCGACACCGCCGCAACGCTCGTCCGCGTTGATCGATGTCGGGCCAGGCAGCTGTCCGAGCACCTGGACGATGTTGTCACGCCCGTAGCCGTTGACCTGCTGCGGCCCCGACTCGAACACGGACACCGAATCGGCGCCCTGGTTCGCGAAGTAGGCGTAGTTCGGGAACGGCGCGAACGACGGCGGCAACGCGCCGATACGGCTCGTCGCGCAGACGTCGATGCAGTTCGGTCCGATGTTGCCGGTCAACTGCAGGCGAATCGGCTCGTTCGACGCGATCTGGTTGAGCTGGATCACGCTGATCGAGTTCTCCTGCCGGTTGACGACGAACAGGTCTTCGTTGTCCGGCCCGACGACCAAGGCATCCGGCCCCTGGCCGGTGACGATCGTGCGGACGAGCGCGCCGCGCGGCAAGCTCGTCACCGGATCCGGCGTGATGTCGAACACCGACACGCTGTTGCCACCGAAGTTCGACACGAAGAGGAACTGCAGCAGCGGATCGATCGCCAGGCGTCGCGGATCCGGCGCCGGGATGTCCTTGTAGAGCTGGTAGGTGTTCGAGTTGAAGACGTGGACGACGTTCTTCTCCTCGTTCGCGACGAACAGGAAGTTGCCGACCGGCTGAGCGTTCGGCGGCAGGATCGGCACGCACGGCGAACCCGGAGGCGCGCCCGGCAGCGTGTAGGCCGTCACCGGCGCCGGCGGATTCGTCGCGATGCGCGGCGGGTTCGGAACCGGCGGGTGACTGATGCCGTTACCGACACCCGGACTGACCAGGTAGGTCGCGATGAACGGGCCGAGCACGAGGTCGCTCAGGCCACCCTGGACCTGACGGACGAGGTCGTTGCGGTTGTTGACTGGGACGATGAAGTCCTCGTTCGCCGCCCCGTCGTTCTCGACCGTGTTGATCGCTCCGAGCTCGCTGTTCGTCGTCACGAAGTGCACGACTTGCGGCGCGACCGGGTTGTTCGCCAACTCCGGACCGGCACCGGTCGTGAACGTGTACGAACCATCGGTCAGCGCGCTCGGCGCCAGTTCGTTGTTGCCGCGATCGAGATACCACGGCGCGCCCGAGTTGATCGTGACGTTGATCACCGTGTTGCCCGGGAAGTCGGCGGTCGGCGAGAAGCGCACCTCGGTCGTCGTTCCGGTCGCCGGCGACGTCGTGCCACCGATGTAGACCGTCTGCGGACCGGTCGGCCCCTGCGCGAGCGCCTCGACGAGCAGCGAGAACGGCGGACGCGTGGCCGGCGGCGTCGGCGGTGGGCCGGCCTCGGTCACCGACGACGCTTCGATCGGCTCGGTGAAGAGGATCTGAATGTCGCTCTTCACGTCGGCGCCGACCTGGTTGTTCGCCGGGATCACCGCGTCGATCAGCGGGAACACGTAGTCGCGGTCCCCGATGTTGAAGCTCGACACGCTGCGGGCCGCGAGCGCCTCGCCGCGCTGCTGGCTCTTCACGCCGGCCTGCACGTCGACCTGAATCTGGCCGTGCTTGAGCGACGCCAGCGCCAGGTCACTCGCGACGAACGACTCCGGCGTCTGCAGGTTGCCGTCCGTGTCGGCGACGAAGTAGACGAGGTTCGGCTGTGCGCGGAAGAGCCCGGGCGCGATCCGGAGATCGGTCGCCGTCACCGCGCGCAACACCGGGCCGTAGGTCGACGTCGCCGGGTTGAAGTTCGACTGGCCGTTCCACACGAGGACGCCCTGCAGGCGACGTGCGCTCTGCGGCGACGCCACGGTCGGCGGGGTCATCGTCGAGAACTGGCCGACGTAGTAGCGGTTGATCATCCGCAGCGCCGACGACACACCGTTGGAGGTCGAGCCGTCGAAGATCGTCGCGGGATCCACCCCGTCGGAGAACTCGATCATGATGAACTGGTTCTCTGCCGGCGGGTTCGGAAGGGCCGGCAGCAGCGCCCCGTTGGGTTGGGCGCTGACGTTGACGACGCGGAAGACGCCGCCCACGCCGGTCTCGCCACCACCGCTGCCGCCACCGCCGCAGCCCGCGACGAGCAGACTGGCTGCGAGCGCTGTCGCGGCCGCCATTGCGCGCATCGAGACGATATTCATGAATCCGATCCTCCCGGGTCTCCGGTGATCTCGAAAGAGGCCGCTCCACCTCTCGGTGGCAGGCGGCCGTCGTTCTGACTGGGTTCTTCTCGTTTTCTTACTGCTTGAAGTAGCCGAAGATGCGGCTCGCACCGCTCGCCGGCAACACCGACACTTGCAAGCCCGTCGACACGCGGTGCACCGAGATCGACCCGTCGCCGTTGGCGATGTAGAGTCGATCCGGCGACGTCGTCACGGGCGTAGGCGTCGCGACGTACGGCCACTGCTTGCCGTCCGGGGTGGTGCACAGGATCATGTTGTTGTTCACGGTCACGTCCTTCGGACCGGGCGACGCGAGCGGGATCGTCTGCGTCACCTCGAACCGCGCCTCGATCAACGACGGCGGCGGGTTCGGCAGCGGCGTCGTCACGATTCGCGTGAGCTTGAGGTGCTGCACCGTGCCGTCGCCGTTCATCGCGACGTAGGCGCCGGTGATGCTGTCGTTGCGCGGCACCGGGTTCAGACCGGAGGTCGTGTTGAACCACTGGTCGCCGCAGATCCCGGTCGGGCGCGCGAGCTGCCCGATCACGTTGATCACTGCGTCGCGGCCGAAGCCGTTCGTCTGCAGCGGGCCCGACTCGAAGATCGCGACCTCTCCGGTCCCCGGGCTCGTGACGTACGCCCAGTACGGGAAGCTGCCGAGGCGTGCGCCGCAGTTGGCCTCGTAGGGATCGCCGACCTGCAGCGTCAGTCGAACCGGGTCACCCGGGGAGCCGATGCTGCCGACCTTGATCACCGAGACCGAACCGCCGAGGCGGTTGCAGACGAACACGTCCTCCTGCGTCGGCGACACCGCGACACCGACGGGTCCCTGTCCGACCGGAATCAGACGGATCAGGTCGCCGCGCGGCAGGCCGTCCGGCCCGCCGGTGATGTCGAGGACGCTGACGCTGTTCGCGCCGAAGTTCGACACGAACAACGTGCGCAGATCCGGCGTGATGCCGACGCCGCGCGGATCGGGCGTCGGGATGTCCTTGAGGATCTGGAACGTGTTGCCGTTGATGCAGTGCACGACGTTGTTCGCGTCGTTCGTCACGAACAGATACGAGCCGATCGGCAGGCCGGGCTTGATGTTCGGACGCTGCGGCAGCAACTCCGGGCACCAGTTCAGCGGCGGCGGCGGGATCGGGTTCGGAAGCGGGTTCGGCTGCAATGTCGTCCCGACGCACGCCATGATGTCGGCGAGCGCGCCCGGCGAGAACGTGCCCGGGTTCACGAGCTGCTGCGTCGGCGGGTTGCCGCGGTTCGGGAAGCCCGCGAGCCAGTAGGAGCACTGGCGCGGCGGGTTGCTGATCGTGTTGAACTGCTGGTTGCCCGGGAACGCGCTCAACTGGGTCAACGTGGACGTGAGCATCGGTCCGACGACACCGTCCTGAACGCCACCGGTGAAGAACTGCGCGAGCTTGCCGTTCGCGTCGACCTCGACGACCCGGTCTTCGAAGCCGGTCGCCGCGCGGTCGGTCCAGTTCGTCAGCACCGTTCCGAGTTCGCTCGAGGCGGTGATGAAGTGGATGCACTCCGGGTCGACCGGGTTGTTCGCCCGCTGCGGGCCGTTGCCGGTCGTGAACCGGAACTGCTGGTCGGTGAAGCTGTTCGGCGCGAGCAGGTTCGCGCTCGCATCGCTCAGCGCGGGGTAGTACGGCGGCGCCGGCCCGCTGAGCGTGTTCGCGGCACTGAACAGGTTGACGATCATCAGCGTGTTGCCGGGGAAATCACCGCGCGGCGTGAACACGATCTCGGTCGTCTGCCCGCTGGCCGGCGTCAGCACGCCGTCCATCGTCTGCAACGTCGGCGTCGGCGAACTCGGGGAGATCACCTGCGCCATGACCTGCAGGTTGATTCCCGCCGTCGCGGGCGGCGGCGACGTCAAACCGAGCGGTGCGAGCGAGATCGACGACGCCTCGATCGGCTCCGAGAAGCGGATGCGGATCGGGTCGCCGACCGGGATGTTCGTCGAGTCCTTGGCCGGCACGGTCGTCTCGACGACCGGTGCGATCTGATCCTGCGACCCGACGATGAAGCTCGTCGTGAACTCCGGCGAAAGCGTGCGTCCCGCGACGCTCTTGACGCCGTCGGTCAACGCCACCGACAGCTGCGCGTTCTGTCGCAGCGACGCGTTCGTCGACACCGCGCGCGGCATGAAGCTGTCCGCCGTCTGCAGGTTGCCGTCGTCGTCCGCGACGAAGACGAGGTAGTTCCCGTTGCCGCTGATCGGGACGTTCGTCGGGATGTTCAGGTCTTGGTGCGTGACCGGATAGATCGCCGACGCGGCGTAGTTGCCGGTGCTCGGGTTGAAGTTCGTCATGCCGTTGAGCACGGCGACACCCGGCAAGCGCTGACGGATCACCGGCGTCGCCGGATTGATCTGCGTCTCGTTGATGCCGTAGTAATACATCAGCATCCGCACGGCCGAACTCAGGCCGTTGTCCGTCGTCCCGTCGAAGACGGTCTTCGGGTCGACCTCGGCGGTCAGTTCGATCCAGATGCACTGGTTCTGGGTGGACGGGGACGGCGCGACCGGGAAGAAGCGGCCGTTCGGGAACCCCTGGCTGCTCTTCACGCTGAGCAGATCGTTGCCACCGCTACCGCCACTGCTGCCGCCGCCACCGCAACCGGCGACGAAGAGGGCGGCGGCGAGCGCGGCGACGATGCCCGCCCGCAGACTGCCCGCGCGAATCGCTCGGCACGTTCCCGTGCGAGCCCGCAGGCGATCGGATCGATAGGCGACCGGATGGTCGGCTGTGCTGTGCATCAGCGTCTCCTCCAAGGGTCCTCGGCGAGGTCCTCGATTCTCCGTTTGCGTTGTCTTCTCGGGCTGTAGCCCCCCTGCGCGGTGCAAAGGCCGGGCCGGGCGACTCAAAAGACCGACAACCTTGTATTCTGTTTCCTGGCAGGCGTTTACGGCGTCCGAATCGGCTCGTCTCGAGAGCGGCTCGAGCCTCGGGCCCGGATCGAGCGATCGCGCACGTGCGAAACAGCACGATCGGCCTCGAATTCCTGCTTCTTCTTCCCTGTCGGCGCACTCCGGGTGCGGATGGACCGCGCCCCTGCGCGGCGCCAATGGTAGGGGAAACGCCCCCTCCCTGCAATACCCAGCGGCTCCCGACGTTGTCGGTCGGTGCACGATTCATTAGAATCCGATCGGCGGTGTCCCGGAGGCGGTCCGGGACAGACCGCGTATCGAAGAGGGCACCTGGGGAGCACCGTGGACAACACCTGGTCATTCCATCAGGCCGCCGCCCGTGACGAGTCCGACGAGGCGACGCTACGGCCGCGACGGTTGGGCGAGTTCATCGGCCAACCGCGGGTCCAGGCGAACCTGCGGGTGTTCATCGACGCCTGCCTCCAGCGCGACGAGCCGCTCGACCACCTGCTCTTCAGCGGGCTGCCCGGCCTCGGCAAGACGACGCTCGCGAACATCGTCGCCCACGAGCTCGGCGCGCGGTTCCACTCGACCTCCGGACCCGCCCTCGAGAAGGCCTACGACATCGTCGGACCGCTCACGAAGCTCGAGCACGGCGACGTACTCTTCATCGACGAGATCCACCGGCTGTCCCGCCCCATCGAGGAGTACCTCTACACCGCGATGGAGGACGGCCAGATCGACCTCGTCATCGACAAGGGGCCGGGCGCCCGCTCGGTGAAACTCGACCTCAAGCCGTTCACGCTCATCGGCGCGACGACGCGAGAAGGGCTCCTCTCGGCGCCGTTGCGCGCGCGCTTCGGCGTGCTCGAACGGCTCGAGCCGTACGGCGACGACGAACTCGAGCAGGTCGCGTCGCGCACCGCGACGATCTTGCAGATCGGTCTCGAACCGGATGCCGGCGCCCTCGTCGCCAAGCGCGCCCGGGGCACGCCGCGCGTCGTCAACCGCCTGCTCCGTCGGCTCCGCGACTTCGCGCAGGTCGAAGACCGCGACACGATCGACGCCGACCTCGCGCACCGCGGGCTCGAGCGCCTCGGCATCGACGGGCTCGGCCTCGAACCGCTCGACCGCGAAGTGCTCCGCGTCCTCGCAGAATCGGCGATCGCCGTCGGACTGAAGACGATCGCCGCCGCGGTCGGCGAAGAAGAGCGGACGATCGAAGACGTCTATGAACCCCACCTGCTGCGCAGCGGTTTCGTGATGAAGACGCCGCGTGGCCGCACGATCACGGATCGCGGGCGCGCGGCGATCGGCTTGCCGCCGTTCGACGACGGCCCGAAGACCGCGACCCTCTTTTGAACGCCGCGCCCACCTGGGCCTCGCGCTGGGGCGTCGCCGTCACCGGAGCGCTGTTCGCCGTCGCGATCGGCGCGGGCTACTACCTCGGCGGGACCGCTCCGGCACCGATCGAACTCGGCCGCCGCGGCGGGCCGGACGTGCGCGTGGCGCACTCCACCGGCCGCGACCTCACGCTCTCTCTGCGCGGCCCGTGGTCGCTCGAGCACCGAGCGCCGCGGGCGGACGGGTTCGCGACGTGGCGCCGCGCGACCGGTGACGCGCGCTGGTCGTTCCGCGCGGTCGGCGACCGGATCGCGATCGACGGCCCCGCCCATTCGTCGCTCGCCGGCCGCGTTCGCGTGCGCGCCGCATCGATCCGCGACGGCGCGCGCCCGGTCTGGGGCACGCTCGACCTCGCGGCCGATGACGGCGCGTTGCGCGCGGTCGCCACGCTCGACCTGGAGACCTACCTGCTGGGCGTCGTCGGTTCCGAGATGGGCGCGGCGTTCCCGATCGAGGCACTCAAGGCGCAAGCGGTCGCGGCCCGCTCCTACGCCCTCGCCCGCGCGGCGCGTGCGCGCCACCGGCCGCTCGCCCCCACGGTTGCCGACCAGGTCTTCCGCCCCGCCGCCGAGATCCCGGCCTCGATCCTTCGCGCGGTCGACGAGACGCGCGGCGAGATCATCGGGACGCGCAGCGATCCGGTGAAGGCGTACTTCCACAGCACCTGCGGCGGCGCGACCCGGGACGCGGCGCCCGACTTCGATCCGTCGAGCCCGATCCGTGGCACGCGCTGCGGATGGTGCCGTCATTCCCGCCGCTTCTCGTGGGTCCGCAGCTACCGGTTGGACGACGTGACGCGGGCGCTCGAAGCGGTCGGCGTCCAGGTGGACGGGATCGTCCGCACCGTGCGCGTCCTCGAGGCCGACGACTCGGGACGAGCCCGCGTGCTCGGCATCGTCGATCGGCGGCGCACGACGAAGCTCTCCGGCGACCGCTTCCGGACCGCGATCAACCGCGCCGTCGGCCGCGATCGGTCGCGGCGCCTGCTCAGCACCCGCTTGACCGTGCAGCCGACCCCCGACCGCAAGGGCCTCGCGATCAAGGGGCACGGCTGGGGGCACGGCGTCGGCATGTGCCAGGTCGGCGCCGCCGGCCTCGCCCGCACCGGCGCCGACTATCGCCGAATCCTCGAGACCTATTACCCCGCGCTTCCGGTCACGGTCGCCTGGGGCGCGGAGACGCCCACGCCGTGACCCCGTTCCGCGTCCTCGGACACGATCGAAACAGCGCCGCTCGTCGCGGCTTGCTGACGACCGCCCACGCCGCGATTCCGACGCCGGTGTTCATGCCGGTCGCGACGCACGGCTTCATGCGCGCGGTGCCGATCGAGATGGTGATCGACACCGGTGCACCGGTCATTCTCGGCAACACGTATCACCTGCACGTCCGCCCGGGCATCGACCGCATCGACGCGCTCGGCGGGCTGCACGCGTTCATGGCGTGGCCACGCGCGATCCTGACGGACTCCGGCGGGTTCCAGATCACGTCGCTCGCGGATCACCGGCGCGTGACCGATGACGGCATCGTCTTCAAGAGCCACGTGGACGGCAGCGAGCACGTGTTCACACCGGAGTCGGTCGTCGAAGCGCAGGCGCGTATGGGTGTCGACATCGCGATGCTCCTCGACGAGTGCACGCCGCACCCCTACACGCCGGGCGAGTCGCTCGCCGGGCTCGAGCGGACGCTGCGATGGGCGGAACGCGCCGCGTGCGTCCCGACGCGCGAAGGCCAGCTCCGCTTCTGCATCACCCAGGGCGGGGTCGACCCGGCGCTGCGCTCGCGCGCCGCGCGCGAGTTGAATGCGATGCCGTTCGACGGCAACGCGATCGGCGGGCTCGGGATCGGCGAGGGGCGCGAGCGGATGTACGAGACGCTGCGTACGCACGTCCCGGAACTTCGCGAGGACCGCCCGCGCTACCTGATGGGCGTCGGCCCCCCCGGCGATCTCGTCGAGGCGGTCGCCGCCGGTGTCGACATGTTCGACTGCGTCATCCCGTCGCGTCACGGCCGAAACGGCGTCGTCTACACCGACGACGGCGTGCTGCACGTCAAGGTCGCACGCCTCGCCGAACGGCGTGACCCGATCGATCCGAACTGTGCGTGCCCGGCGTGCCGTCGCCACTCGCTGGGCTACCTGAACCACCTCTTCAAGACGCGCGACTCGTTGATGGGCACGCTGCTGACGCTGCACAACCTGCACTACTTCCAGCGACTGATGCAGCGTATCCGCGACGCGATCGACGACGGCACGTTCGACGCGTTGCGCGCCCGCGTCGTCGCGGCCTATCCGCCGAAGGTGCCCGGGATTCGTCCGCGGCCGAAGGACTGATCGCCTTCGAACGAGACGCGGCCCGCGACGGGTCGCCGCGGGCCGCGCCGAAACAGCCTGTCGGCCGTTGTCGTTACTTCGACAGCACCTTCATGCGGTGCACCTCGAGGTAGACGTTCTCGAGCATCCGCTGGCGCGGCTGGATCGCGCCGGAGATCGACACGTGCTTGCCGAGGAAGCGCGCGAGGTCGTACTTCTTCGTCGTCAGGTAGCACTGGACGACGCCGCCCTTTTCGAGCTTGAAGAGCGTCCCGTTGCGGAGCAACTTCGACTCCTTGCGGAGCCAACCGTTGTAGGTGACGACGCCGGAGTCCGGTCGAACCGCGTCCTGGCGCTTGCGTTGCTCCATCGCGGTGCGCAACTCGATCATCGCGACGCGCACCTTCGCCGACAACTGCGTCACGCGAATCCGCGCACGAAGATCGTCGGTCTGCGCACTCTCCTTCTCGAGCGCGATCAGATCGTCGAGGACCGTCTGCATCGCCGGCAGGCTCTCGCGCGTCTTCGGGTTGTCGTAGCGCGCTTGCACCGCGTTGAAGCGCTGCATCAGCGGCGTCGGCTCGCCGGGGTTGCTCGGCGTCGTCGTCGACGGCACGCCCTTCGGCTTCGCCGGCTCCGGCACCGCGGCAGCCGCCGTGTCGTCCTTGACGATCGGCGCCTTGACTGCGGGCGTCTTCGCGGCCCCCTTCGCCGACTCGGGCTTCTTCGAGTCCGCGACCCGCGACGCACTCGGGTCGTACTTCGCGAGCGAAGCCGTGCGGATCTCCTCGAGACGCTTGGCGTACTTCGACACCGGGCCGAGCGCGCGCACGGCATCGGCTCGCAACCACACTTCGGTCTCCGGCGGTGCGATCACCTCGTAGAAGCCGTTCTTCTCGCCGGTGATCGCGAGCTTCGTGCCGATCTTCACCTGGCCGACCGGGAAGCGCTGCAGCGACGGACGTGGGCGAAGCGAGACCCGTTGTGCGGTGACCTGGCCCGTGTTGTCGTCGAGCTTCTCGACGAGTTTCGTCGTGATGTAGACCAGGAACGGCTTCGCGGAGTGGACGTTCAGCCACTCGCCCTTGGCGCCCCCCGCGCCGCGCACGACGACGAGGTCACCCTTGTCGGACTTGCCGACGCGGGCGTAGTTCTTGCCGCCGCCACTCATCAACTCGGTGGCCTGCTTGTTGACGACGCCGACGTACGGATACTTCGTCGGGGCGTCGGTCTGCGCCGAAAGCGTCCACGGCGCGCTGAGCAGCAGCGCGGCGACGGCGGTGGTCCCCACCATGCGCGCTGCATTCGAAAGACTGAGCATCGGATCCTCCCCATCCAACTCGGCTACTTCGGCCCGCCCGGCGATCCCGCACCGCCCGTGGCGCGTCGGACCGGCCCATTCGCGAGCCCGTGATGCGCGGAATCGGCCGGTTCCCCTCGGAGCGGTCGCGCATCGCACTCCGCCAATTCTATCGCCGGATCCGCGTTCGGACACCCAAAACCCCGTGGTTCCGGCCCCCGCGACGCCCATATGTGGGGCTCGCGGGGCCGGATCAGGCGTTTCCGAGCGCCCGCCAGGCCTCCCGCGCGGCGTCCGCGACCGCGACGAGCGGCACGCCGGCTGCGGCCGCCACCCGCGCGACGTCGTCGTGCTCGGGGGCGACCTGGTAGACGGTGCCCCCGCGCCGGCCGACCTTGACCCGCACCGCACCCCACCGGGTCTCGACGGAGACGCTCTCCCGCTCGAGCGCCGTCCGCTCGACCCGCGTCGCCCGCACCCCGAACGTCGTCGTCCGGCGGAGGATCGCGTCGACGATCGCCGGGCGGGCCGCATCGTCGCACAGCGCGGACAGGCGCAGCCCTGGACGCCCCTTCTTCATCGTGACCGCGGTCGTCCACACGTCGAGCGCCCCGGCCGCGAGTAGCGGCTCGAAGGTCGCGCCCACGTGCTCCGGGCTCATGTCGTCGATGTTCGCGTCGAGTTGCCACAACGGCGTCTCGCGATCGGAGGCCGGCTCGATGCGGACGACGCGCAGGGCATTCGGACGGTCGTCGGGATCGCGCGACCCGGCGCCGTAGCCGACGCCGCCGATCCGCCCGGCCGGCGGCGCCGCGAACGTCCCGAGCGTCGCGAGCAACGCAACGCCCGTCGGCGTCGCGAGTTCCGCCGGCACCGCGGTCCAGACGACGGGCAGTCCGTCGAGCAGCGCGAGCGTCGCCGGGGCCGGCGTCGGAATCGTGCCGTGCGCGGTCTCGGCTCGGTGGCGCCCCACGCTGATCGGCGAGACGAACACGTCCTCCGCACCGATCCGCGCGAGCGCGCTGACCGCGCCGACGACGTCGACGATCGCGTCGACGGCGCCGACCTCGTGGAACGCGACGCGCTCCGGTGTCGTGCCGTGAATCCGCGCCTCGGCGGCCGCGAGGCGTTCGAAGACCCGCATCGCGTCGGCGCGAACGGACTCCGCGAACGCCGACGCGGCGACGATCGCGCGGACGTCGGCGAGCGTCCGGTGGGTCGCATCCTCGTCGGTGTGGACGCGGACGTGCTTGCAGGCGATCCCGGCGCGCATCGTGGATTCGACCGCGATGTCGAACGGGACCGGCAGCGAGCGAAGGTCGTCGCGCCACGCGTCGACGTCGAGCCCGAGGTCGACCAACGCCCCGAGGATCATGTCGCCGGAGACGCCGGAGAAGCAGTCGAACCAGAGCGCACTCACGATCGCACCACCCGCACGGGCTCGCCGCGCGCGACGCCGAGCCGCCGCGCGGCATCGCCGTCGCGCACCGAGACCTCCACGCGACCGATGCTGCCGACGAGCGCCAACGGCTCGCCGGGGTCGACGTCGCCGTAGCACCGTCGGATCGGACCGAGGTCGGTGCCGCGGACCGTTGCGCGCCAGGCCGCCGGGTCGTCGAGCGCCGCGACCTCGATGTTCGTCACGCAGTTGCCGTAGCCGTCGACGTGCAACACGACCCCGTCGACCGCGCCGTCATCGATCCGGACGGATGGCAGCGCGGGCGCGACCGGGTCGGCGATCGGCACCCCGACCGAGTCGAGGGGGGCGCCCCGGAGGAGACGGGCTGCGACCGGCGCCATCACGTCGCGGCCGTGGAACGTCTCGGCCCCGTGGCGCACCCGCACCGCAGCCGCATCGACCGCGACGATCGACGCCCCTTCGCGCAGCGCCGGGACGAGCAGGCCGTTGTCGGGCCCGACGAACCGCTGCCGCCCGCACGCGGCAGCGAGGATCCGGCGATCCGTGCCGACGCCGGGGTCGACGACCGCGAGGAAAACCGCATCGTCCGGGAAGACGTCGCGCTGTGCCGCGAGCTGGATCGACGCCCACGCGACGTCACCCGGCGGGAGCCCGTGCGCGAGATCGACGAAGCGCGCGTCGGGTGCGTCGCGGAGCACCGCGCCCTTCATCGCGCCGACGTACGGGTCGGCGAGCGGAAAGTCCGTGAGCAGCACGCAGAGCGGCGCGGCGTTCACCTTACACCGGCACTCTACACCGGGTCGCCGAGCACCGCCCGCACGCGGGTCATCGCCGCATCGAACGCGTCGGGCGTATCCGCCTCGAGATTCAGCCGCAACAGCGGTTCGGTGTTGCTCGGACGCACGTTGCACCACCACTCGAGGTATTGCACCGTGATCCCGTCCTTGTAGTCGATCTCGGCGTCCTCGAAGGTCTGCGCGATCGCGGCGATCTTCGCCTCGGTGCTGTCGACGCGGAAGTTCATCTCGCCGCTGCGGACGGTCGTCAGCAGCGGTGCGATCAGCTCACTCATCGGCTGGCCGCGTTCGCTCAGCACGCCGAGGACCATCAGCATCGCGATGACGCCCGAGTCGGAGTGGTAGTTGTCGGCGAAGTAGAAGTGGCCGCTCAGCTCGCCGCCGAACTTGCCTTGATGCTGGCGCATCGTCGCCTTGATGAACGAGTGCCCGACGCGCTCGCGGATCGGATTGCCGCCGGCCTTCGCGATCACCTCCGGCACGATCCGGCTCGACCGGAGGTCGAAGACGATCGCGGCGCCGGGGTGCTTCTTCAAGATCTCCGGTGCGATCAGCGCCGTGACCATGTCCGCGCCGACCGGCTGCCCCTTCTCGTCGACGAACATGCAGCGGTCGGCATCGCCGTCGAACGCGATCCCGAGATCGGCGCCGGTCGCCTTCACTCGCTCGATCAGTTGCTCGAGGTTCTTCACCTTCAACGGATCGGCCTCGTGGTTCGGGAACGACCCGTCGAGCTCGAAGAAGAGCCGCTCGGCCTGGATCGGCAGGTGGTCGAGCACGTCGGGGACCATGTGCCCGGCCATCCCGTTGGCCGCGTCGATCACGACGTTGAGCGGCTTGATGTCCTTCGCGAACGACAGCACGTGCTCGAGGTAGCCGCCGCGCACGTCCTCGACGCGCAGCGTGCCGAGCCGATCGGCCGCGGGCAGCTCGTCCGGCAAGCGCTCGACGATCGTCTCGATCTCCTGGATGCCGGTCGCGCCCGACAGCGGAATCGCATCCTCGCGGCAGATCTTGAAGCCGGTGTACTCGGCCGGGTTGTGCGACGCGGTGACGTTGAAGCCGCCGTCGGCCTTCAGGCTGCCGATCGCGTAGTAGCACATCGGCGTCGACGACAGCTCGATGTTGAGCACGTCGCAGCCGGCGAGCAGAACGCCCTCCATCGCCGCGGTCGCGATCGACGGCCCGTGCACGCGCATGTCACGCCCGACGACGAGTTGCTTCGCGTCGAGGAACTTCGCGACCGCGTAGCCGATCTTGCGCGCGAGCTTCTCGTCGATCTGGTCCGGGTACGTGCCCCGGATGTCGTACGCCTTGAACACTCCAGCCATGATGATCCTCTGCTCGGGTAGTGGACGGTGAAACACTGGGCGTTTTGCCCGAGCGGGTCAAGGCTCAGGGGGCGAGAGCGACGAACGCGTCGATCGCGCGGGCGACGTCGTCGTCGTCGACGTCGCGGTGCGTGACGAGCCGCATCCGCTCGGGGCCGAACGCGATGCAACGGATGTCTCGTTCCGCGAGCGCGGCGACGAGCGCCGGCGCCCCACCGTCCACGCCGCTCACACCGACCGACAGGATGTTCGTCTCGACCGCCTCGGGGTCGACATCGAGGTAGCCGAGGGTCGCCATCCCGGTCGCGAGGTCGCGCGCGCGCCGGTGGTCGTCGACGAGCCGGTCGACCATCGATTCGAGCGCGATCCGGCCGGCCGCCGCGAGGAGGCCCGCCTGGCGCATGCCGCCACCGAGCACCTTTCGTGCGCGGCGCGCCTCGGCGATGAACGCATCGTCGCCGAGCAGCAGCGACCCGACCGGCGCGCACAACCCCTTCGACAGGCAGATGCTGACCGAGTGCACCGGCGCGACCCACTCGCGAAACGCGATTCCGGTGGCGGCGACCGCGTTCGCGAGCCGCGCCCCGTCGAGGTGGACGATGAGTTCCTCGCGGTCGGCGAGCGCCCGCACCGCACGGATGTAGTCGAGCGGCAGGATCGCGCCGCCGTGCAGGTTGTGCGTGTTCTCCAGCGCGATCATCCGCGTGCGCGGCAGGTGCTCGTTCGCCGGGCGTACGCCCGCCAGTGCCTCGGCGAGGGCCTCGAGCGGCATCTGCCCGCGCGGACCCGCGATCGGCCGCGGCTGCGCGCCGGACAACCGCGCCGCCCCGCCGCCCTCGTAGTTGAAGACGTGGCACTTCGCCTCGCACAGGATCTCGTCGCCGGGCCGCAGCCACGCCATCAGCGCAGCCTGGTTCGCCATCGTCCCGGACGGCGTGAACATCGCCGCCGGCTTGCCGAACGTCTCCGCGGCGTAGGCCTCGAGCGCCTCGACGGTCGGATCGTCGCCCAGCACGTCGTCGCCGAGTGCGGCGTTCGCGATCGCGTCGTACATCGCCGGGGTCGGGCGGGTGACGGTGTCGCTCCGGAAATCGGCGGTCGGGTTCGGCACGGGATGGCCTCCGGTCGGGTCAGGCGGGCAGGACGAGCGGCGGGCCGCCGTCGGGATCCGGGACGAGGCGCACGGCGTCGCCCCAGACACGGCACAGCACGTCGTTCGTCAGCACGTCGGTCGGTGGACCGTCGGCGACGATGCGCCCCGCATCGAGGACGACGAGCCGATCGGCATGCCGCGCGATCGAGTTTACGTCGTGCGTCACGAACAGAACAGTCCGCGGCCGCTCGGCGCGGAGCGCGGCGAGCCAGCGCAGCACGTGCGCGCGGTGCCCGACGTCGAGGTGACTCGTCGGTTCGTCGAGCACGAGCACGTCCGCGTCTTGCGCGATCGCCCGTGCGAACAGGAGTCGTTGACGCTCGCCGCCCGAGAGCGTGTCGACCCAGCGGTCGGCGAATCGGGCGGTATCGGTCAGCGCGAGTGCGCGATCGATCGCGTCGCGGTCGGCGGCGGACTCGAAGCCGCCGGCCTGGTGCGGGTGGCGCCCCATCGCGACGACTTCGCGCCCCCGATACGGAAAGCCGAACGCGGTCGACTGCGGAACGAGCGAGAGCCGCCGCGCGGCTTCGACGCGCGGCGTCGTGGCGAGGTCGGCACCGTCGACCGCGACCCGCCCGCCATCCGCCGCGTGTGCACCGCAGAGCAGGTGCACGAGCGTCGTCTTGCCCGCGCCGTTCGGCCCGAGCAGGCCGACGAACGAGCCGGCGTCGATCGTCAGATCGAAGCCGGCGAACAGGGGCTGCGAGCCGTAGCCGAACACGACGTCGGCCAGTTCGATCGCGGGCGCCGTCACGCGTCCCCCCCGGTTCGGACGAGGTGGCGGCGGAGGAGGAACAGGAAGAAGGGCCCGCCGGCGAGTGCGGTCAGAATGCCGACCGGGATCCGGCGCGGATAGTCGATCCGGTGCGCCAGCCCCTCGGCCAGTACGAGGAACGCCGCGCCCGCGAGAAACGAGCACGGCAGCAGCAGCCGGTTGTCCCCGCCGATCAGCAGGCGCACGACGTGCGGCACGATCAGGCCGACGAAGCCGATCGGCCCGGTGAAACTCACCGCGCCGGCGGTGATCAGGGCTGCGCCCCAGAAGAGCCAGATCCGCGTGCGAGCGACGGACACACCGAGCGACGACGCCTCCGGCGTGGACAGCGACAGCACGTTGAGGCGTCCGCCTTGCCGCAGGATCGCGGCGGCCGCGACCCCGACGAGCAGCGCCGCGGTCGCGACCTCGACCGGCGCGACCGGCTCGACGATCCCGCCCATCAGCCAGCGCACGATCCTCAGCGTCTCCTGCGGCTGCGCGACGAACGTGATGTAGAGGATCAGCGCGGACAGCGACGCGTTGACGACGACGCCGGCGAGCAGCAGCGTGCCGCGCGGCGCGCGCCCGCGGCGCTCGGCGAGTCGGTAGACGAGCGCGATCGCGCCGACGCAGCCGGCCAGCGCGAAGAGCGGTCGCAGCGTCGCGCCCCCGACGTGGGCTTCGACCCCGGTCACGATCGCGAGGATCGCCCCGAGACTGCCGCCCGCGCTCACGCCGAGCACATAGGGCGACGCGAGCGGGTTGTGCAGCAGTGCCTGGAAGACGACGCCGGCCAGCGCGAGCCCCCCCCCGACGACCGCCGCGAGCGCGTAGCCGGGCAGCCGGATCTGGGTCAGGACCCGCCAGTCGGTGTCCTTCGACGGGTCGAGCACGATCGGCAGGCAGCCGGCCGCGAGCACGAAAACGCCGCCGAAGACCGCCCCGTGACACAGCACGATCCGCCACCAGCGGGCGGCGTCGAGCGGGGGCTGACCCATCGGATCTCCTCGGGGCGGGCGTCGTGATACCGAGAGCCAGTGGTGACGCGGCGCCCGACCGGGGTCAAGACTTGACCGCCCCGGGGGGGATCGTACGCTGTAGCGACGGTCGTCGGCAGCCCCGCCGGACCGATCCAAACACGGAGGAACCGAGTCGATGCAAGACGCGAACAACCCCTACGCGAGCTTTGGCGCCCCGCCGGTGGCGGAGGCGATGGCGACCGAGCGGGTCGAGTTCATCAAGAAGACGTATCTCCACCTCGCCGGCGCGATCCTCGCGTTCGTCGCGTTGAGCTGGGCGTTCCTGCAGATCCCGATCACCCAGGACCTCGCCCGAAAGATGGCGTTCAGCGGCTGGGGATGGCTGATCGTCCTCGCGCTCTTCATGGGTGCGAGTTGGGTCGCCGATCGCTGGGCGCACACGCCGGGCTCGGTCGGGAGGCAATACGCGGGTCTCAGCCTGCTCGTCGTCGCCCAATCCCTGATCTTCCTGCCGCTGCTCTTCATCGCGACCAAGTATTCCACACCCGACGTAATCCCGAAGGCCGCGATCCTGACGCTGTTCCTCTTCTCGGGGCTCACCGTCGTCGCGTTCACGACGAAGGCCGACTTCTCGTTCCTCGGCGGCGCGATCAAGGTCGGCGGTTTCGTCGCACTCGGGATGATCGTCTTGATGATGTTCTTCCCGGCGTCCTCGACACTGTCGCTCGTCTTCTCCGGCGGCATGGTGTGCCTCGCCGGCGCGAGCGTGCTCTACAACACGTCGAACATCATGCGCGAGTATCCGGTCGGCTACCACGTCGGCGCCGCGCTCGGTCTGTTCGCGTCGATCGCGCTGATGTTCTGGTACATCCTCCAGCTCTTCATGCGCATGGACGACTGATCCCACGCACCACGAACCCCGCGGGCGCCGTCGATCGGCGCCCGCTTCGCCGTACGAGGAGGCCGATCCGATCCCGATGCGCCGCCTGCAGCACGATCGACCGTTCGTCGTCTTCGACCTCGAAACGACCGGCGTCTCGCCCCGCGAGGACCGGATCGTCGAGATCTCGATCATCAAGTTCTCACCGGGCGCCCGTGACCCGGAGGTGAAGACGCGACGCCTCAACCCGGAGCGATCGATTCCGTCGGAAGCATCGGCCGTGCACGGGATCCGCGACGCCGACGTCGCCGACGAACCGACGTTCCGCCAGGTCGCCCGAAGTCTCGCCGAACTCCTCGAGGGCTGCGACCTCGCCGGCTACAACGTCCTGAAGTTCGACCTGCCGATGCTCGTCGAGGAGTTCAACCGGGCGGACGTCGAGTTTCCGCTCGAGGGACGGCGCTTCCTCGACGTGCAGCGGATGTTCCACAAGCTCGAGCCGCGCGACCTGAGCGCGGCGGTGCAGCGCTACCTCGACGAGGAGCACACCGGGGCACACGGTGCGGAAGCGGATGCGCACGCGACATTCCGCGTGCTCGAAGCGATGCTGCGCACCCACCCGACGCTCCCCCGCGACGTCGAGAGCTTGCAGAACGAGTTCAACCCGAACGCACCGTCACGCGTCGACGCAGAGGGCAAGCTGATCCGCAAGGACGGCGTCGTCGTGATGCGTTTCGGCAAGCACCGCGACGAGCCGCTGGCGCGCGTCGCCCAGGAGCACCCGGACTACCTCGAGTGGATCCTCCAGGGCGACTTCTCGCTGGACGTGAAGCGCCACATCAGCCGCGCCCTGCAAGAAGCACGACGCGGCTGAGTCGTCCGGGGATCACTTACCGACGGGCAGTTCGCGCTCCGCGTTGTTCGCCTCGATCGGGCGATTGCCCTTGCCGGTCATCAGCGCCGCAACGCTCACCGCGCAGAGGGTCACGATGAGGAACACGACCATCAGCACCGCGTGGTGACGGTTGTTGCGGGTCATCATCGCGACGAGGTTTTTTTGCTGCTCGCCGTTGCGGCGGTCGAACTCGCGGTAGGTGTCCTGCTGCGTGCGGGTCATCACCTCGAGCGACTCTTTCTGCAGGCAGCGCAGGTCGTCGATCGCCTCGGCGTTGCGCGCGGTCGCGGTCTCGACCGTGTTGAGCAGTCCGGTGAGCTTGCGGTTGTGCTCCTCGACGTTGCGCAGCACGCCCTGCAGGATCGTCACCTGCTGCTTGCCGACGGCCGGGAGTTCGCGAATCGCCTCCGGGAGCGCACTCATCTTCTCGACGAGCGCCTCGGTGGACTTGCGCTGACCGACGACCTCGGACTGGATCGCCTCGAGCGCCTTCGTGCTGCGCTCGGCGGCATCCGGGTAGTTGCTCAGGAACTCGCGGAGCGGCTCGATCGCCTGGCGCATCGCCACGCGATCCTTGCTGTCGGAGTCGAGCTGGTCCCCGACGCAACGCATCAGCGAGGACAGCTCGGTGAGCCCCTCGTTGAGCCGCGTCGTCTGCTCTTCCTTCTTCGAGATCTTGCGCACGATCGTCGGCACGCCGCTCGACGCCTCGGACGCGGGGCGCGTGCCCGGCCGGGCCGGGGCCTTCTCGCGCTTGTGGAAGAAGCGGCTCAGCAAGCCGCCCGCGCGCTCGTCGCCGGAGCCCTTCGGCGTGCCGAACGGGCCGGCGTCGAATCCGGGCTTGCGCGTCTCCGGCCCCCCGGCCGACTTCGCCCCCGGCTTGCTGTCGGGCTTCTTCTCGGGCTTGCTGCCCGGTTTGTTCTCTGGTGCCATTGGCTCGACTCCCATTCTGCGCCGCTGCGTGCGGGCACTCCCTCCCAGACAAGCCGCATCGATCGCCGAACGGACCGACTTGCGGCGCACTCGCGGCCGGATCCGCAACGCGGGCTCCGCCATGAGCGCTATTCGGACTCACCCGTGGGGACCGCGCATTCCGCCCGGCGTGTCGCCCAACGATGCGCGCGATCCCAACCGCCTCGGGGTCGACGCCGACCCGCGCCGCGCGGACGTGGGTGACGCGTCTGCGCTCGCGGAAATCGGACCGGCAGGACCGACCCTTCGGCGCGGATCATATCGCCGTCGTATCTCGGCCGTCAACAGGAATTTGCCGCGACGTCTTGACTCCGAATGCGCACCGCGAGTATCCCTTCCGCGTCGGTGCCGCGATGCGGTCTCGACCCCCGCGTGGGGGATTAGCTCAGTTGGCTAGAGCGCAACACTGGCAGTGTTGAGGTCATCGGTTCGAGCCCGATATCCTCCACCACGCTTTCCTCCTTCGGCGTCCCTCTTTCCGCGCGTCTCTCCGCGCGTCCGCCTTCTGCCCCGCGACGGCGGTCGGAAAACACTGGTGACGCCCCGCGAGCCGAAGCTACCTTTCGGACGTGAGAAGACTACTGCGCCCCACCGCTTCGCTCGTCCTCGCGGTCGCGACCGTCGCGCTGTTCTCCGTCGCGTCGACTGGCGTCGGGCAGGAACCGACGTCGGATGCCGGCCCGCCGGCCGGCGCGAAGGACGACCGCTTTCGCAAGGCGATCGCGGTGCCCGTCACCGGCGAGATCAACGACTGGAACCTCACGACGTTCAAACGCCGCGCGGAAGACGCGATCGCGGCCGGTGCCGACCTGCTCGTCGTCCCGCTCGACACGCCCGGCGGGGAACTCGGCGCGGCGTTCAAATTCGGTGACTACGTGTTCAACGACCTGCGCCCCCGGGTTCACGTCGCGTTTCACGTCACGCGGATGGCGCTCAGTGCCGGGGCGCTGATCGCGCTCTCCGGGAACCAGATCTACATGGGCCCCGGCGGCACGATCGGCGACTGCCAGCCGATCCTGATGGGCGCCGGCGGGATCACCGAGGGGCCGGAGAAGATCCAGTCGCCGATCCGCGCGGTCTTCCGGAAGTACGCCGAGGCCAACGGCTACCCGCTCGCGCTCGCGGAGAGCATGGTGTCGCCCGGGATCGAGGTGCTCGCGATCGAAGCGGACGGCGCGCCGATCCAATACGTCCGGCGCAAGGACTTTGACGACTGGAGCGACGAGCGCAAGGCCGGGATCGCGCGCAAGCGCGTCGTCGTCGCCGAGGGCGAACTGCTGACGATGACCGCCGGTGAGGCCACCCGCTACGGGTTCGCCGCCGCGGTCGTGCAGGATGACGCCGAACTCGGCATGCACCTCGGCTTCGATCGCTTCGAGCCGACGGAGATCGCGCCGACGTGGTCGGAGACGCTCGTCCGCGACATCCAGGCGTACAGCATGCTCTGGATCCTGCTCGGGCTCCTCTGCCTCTACCTCGAGTTCAAGACGCCGGGCTTCGGCTTCTTCGGGATCAGCGGGATCGCGGCGTTCTCGGTCTACTTCTTCATCGGCTACCTCTCGGGACTGAGCGAGTACTGGGAGATCGCGATCGCCGGTGTCGGGGTGCTGCTGATCGGACTCGAGATCTTCGTCGTGCCCGGCTTCGGCATCCCGGGTGCGCTGGGGATCGGCTGCGTCCTCGTCGGTCTCTTCGCCGGGGCGATCCCCGGCGACCTCGGCAACGTCGTGCCGACCACGCCGTGGGAGACCGAGACGTTCGAGGCCGCGCTGTGGAAGTTCGCACTGGCGGTGCTCGGCGCGACCGGCATCGCGATCGCGATCGCACGCTTCCTGCCGAACATTCCGTTGCTGAACCGGCTCGTTCTGACCGTACCCGAAGCCGACGTCGCCACCCGAACCGTCCAGCCGCAGCGGGGCGTCACCCTCGCGCCGGGGGCCGCGGGCGTCGCACTCACCGCGCTGCGCCCGGCCGGCGCGGCGACCCTCGACGGCACGCGGTTCGACGTCGTCACCCGCGGCGAGTTCGTCGAGGCCGAGACGCCGATCGAAGTCGTGCGGGTCGAGGGAAACCGGATCGTCGTGCGCGAGGCGACGTCGTGAACGCCGCCCTCGCCATCGTGCTGTTCATCGTCGGCATCGGCATCATCGTGCTCGAGGTGCTGGTGCCGTCCTTCGGCCTGTTTACGCTGATGAGCATCGCCGCGCTGATCGGCAGCGTGCTGCTCGCGTTCGGCGAGAGCACGCCGTTCGGCATCGGGATCCTCGTCGCCGCATTCGTCCTCGTCCCGACCGCGATCGCGCTCGGCTTCCGCCTGCTGACGACGACGCGTCTCGGCGACAACCTGCTGCTGCGCGCGCCGGACGACCCGGCCGCGATCGGCGAGATCTACGAACGCAACCGGCAACTGATCGGCCGGACCGGCACCGCGGTGACCCCGCTTCGACCCGCCGGCACCGCCGATTTCGACGGGGAGCGAATCCCCGTCGTGACCGAAGGCGAACTGATCGACGGCTCGACGGTCGTCGAAGTCGTCGCGGTCGAGGGCAACCGGATCGTCGTCCGGGCGGTGCCCGCCTCGTCCTCCCATTCCACCCCTTCCGTCGACTGAGAACCGGATCGTCCCATGCTCGCACTGCTCCCCGTCACCCCGACCTTCGGACTCTCGACCGGCACGATGGCCCTGATCGCGGTCGCGGTCGTCGTCGGCGGTCTCGTCGCGCTGATCGTCGCGCGCTACCTCAACCTCTGGTTGCAGGCGAAGTTCGCACGAGCCGACGTATCGCTGTTCCAGCTGATCGGGATGAGCCTGCGCAAGGTGAACCCGACCGTGATCGTGCGTTCCAAGATCATGGCGGTGCAGGCGAACCTCGAGGTGAGCACGCAAGAGCTCGAGGCGCACTACCTGGCCGGCGGCAACGTGCCGAACGTCGCGCGGGCGATGATCGCCGCCGACCGTGCGCGCCTGCCGCTCGACTTCAAGACCGCGCGCGCGATCGACCTCGCGGGACGCGACGTGCTCGAGGCCGTGCAGCACAGCGTGTTGCCGAAGGTGATCGACTGCCCGAAGCCCGAGGGACCGAAGCCGTCGATCGCGGCGGTCGCGAAGGACGGCATCCAGCTGATGGCGAAGGCACGCGTCACGGTGCGCACGAACATCGAACGCCTCGTCGGTGGTGCGACCGAAGAGACGATCATCGCGCGCGTCGGCGAAGGCATCGTGTCGACGATCGGTTCGGCCGAGTCGCACAAGAGCGTGCTGGAGAACCCCGACCAGATCTCGAAGGTCGTGCTCTCGAAGGGCCTCGACGCGGGCACCGCGTTCGAGATCCTCAGCATCGACATCGCCGACGTCGACATCGGCGAGAACATCGGCGCGAAGCTGCAGGCCGAGCAAGCCGAGGCCGACAAGCGCATCGCGCAGGCGAAGGCCGAGGAGCGCCGCGCGATGGCGGTCGCGCGCGAGACCGAGATGGCGGCGCTCGTCGCCGAGAACCAGGCGAAGGTCGTGCTCGCCGAAGCCGAAGTGCCGAAGGCGATGGCCGATGCGTTCCGCAACGGCCAGTTCGGCATCATGGACTACTACCGGATGAAGAACATCGCCGCCGATACCGAGATGCGCCAGCGCATCGTCGGCGAGGGCGACGAGCCGAACGAGCCGAACGCGTAGCCCGGTGATCGCCCTCTTCGCACAAGGCGGCGACTGGTCCGACATCCTCGGCAACCTGTTTCCGTATCTGATCGTGGTGCTCGTCGGCCTGCTGACGATCGTCAAGCGGCTGATCGAGCGCTTCGTACTGAAGCGCGAGCCGACGCCGGCGGAGGGCGCGGAGGGCGACGGCGACGCCGCCGAAGCCGGGGACGCGCCGGCACCGACGTCGGTGATGGACGAGATCAAGCGCTACATCGACGTGATCGAGGGGCGCACCGAATCGGGTCCGACCGTCGCCGAAGCGCCGCCACCGGAAACGGAGGACGACGCGGAGGCGACCGTCGCGCCGCCCGCCCCGCCGGCCGAACCGAGCCGGCCCCGCGAGGCGCGTTCGCCGCGCCGCCGCCGTCGTCGCCTCGCCGCCCCGCTGATCGACCAGCCGACCGACGTCAGCGTCTCCCATCGCGACCTGACGTTCGATGCGGCAGCGCTGCGCCGGGCGATCGAATTCACGCACTCCGAACTGCTCGAAGGCTCGGCCGCGGTCACCCGACGCCGCCGAGGCCTGCCCCAGGTCCGGCTCCGCCGCTCGCCCACAGCGGTCCGCGAAGCGTTCCTCTGGCGGGAAATCCTCGCCCCCCCGCCGGGATTGCGGCCGCCGCCAGGTGCCGAAAACGAGCCCGATTCCGGGCGCTCGGGCCACTTCTAACCGCCCGCCCGAGCGAGCGTTAGGCGTTCCCGCCGCCAGGCCGGGAACAAAAGACCCCGCAGGCTTCATCCAACAAGACAGCGTGTGGTTCGTTTCCCGGTCGTGCGCCGCCACCGGAAAATCGGTCCATGTGCCGCGGGGGTACGCTTGTGAATCAGGGCCAGAACAATCGCTCGAGAGCCGAGACCGACGCCACGTCGCGACGGTCGTCGTCTTCTCGATCCACCGTCTTCTCCGAGAGCCTCGTCGGCCAGCGCTTCGCGCAGTTCGACGTACTCGGTGTCGCGGGACGCGGTGGGATGGGGCTCGTTTTCCGTGCGCACGACACGGCGAACGACGCCGTCGTCGCGCTGAAGATGATCCCGGCGATGACGCGCGAGGATCGCGAGCCGATCCGACGCTTCCTCCGCGAAGCCCGCGTGCTCGCGCGGCTCGACCACCCGTCGATCCCCCGGATCCACGCGATGGGTCGCCGCGACCACCTCTACTACCTCGCGACCGACTTCGTCACCGGACGCACGCTCGCGCAGGCGATCGACGGCGGCACCCGGTTCACGCCACGTCGGGCGCTCGAGATCGTCCGCGACGTCGCGGGCGGACTCGACACCGCGCACCGCCACGGGATCGTCCATCGCGACGTCAAGAGCGACAACATCATGCTCGACGACAGCGAGTGCGTGAAGGTGCTCGACTTCGGCATCGCGCAAGACGTCAACGCCCGTCGCCGCCTGACGATGTGCGACCTCTACCTGGGCACGCCGGAGTATTGCTCGCCCGAGCAACTCGCGGCCGAGTGCACCGACGGCCGCACAGACGTCTATTCACTCGGCGTCGTGTTGCACGAGTTGCTCACCGGCACGATGCCGTTCGGCGGCACGTCGACGGTCGCCCTCTACAACCAGAAGCTCCGCGATCGTCGCCCGCGGCTCCGCATCCTGATGCCGGGCGCCCCCCGTCCGTTGCGCCGCCTCGTTCGGCGCATGCTCGCCGCGAATCCCGAGCGGCGGTACGGCACGATGAGCGAGGTGATCGACGCGGTCGACGCCGTCATCCCGAAGCTCGGTGCGTTCGGCTGGGGCCAGTCGAGCCCGGGCCGCTTCCGCCGGCGGCGCACCGGCGTCCAGCAGGTCGCTGCGACGGCTGCCCGCTCGGCGTCCTCGCTGCTCTTCTGAGCGGCTCTTCCGAACCGCTTCGCCCCTCCCCGTCGAACCGCGCGACTTGGTAGAGTGTGGGCGATGCGTCCGCCTTCCCCTCCGTCCCGCCGCCGCGTGTTCTGGCTGCTCACCCTCGCGGTGGGCATCCCGACCGTCGCTGCGGGGGTCGTCGCGTGGAACGCGGCGAACCGCGAGGAACACAACCTGGTCGACCGCGAACGCGCTCGGCTCCGGCAGCACGCCGCGCTCCGGGCGCGCGAACTCGACTCGATCGGCGACCGCGTGCGTGCGCAACTCGACCGGCGCCAGCCGATCCGCCAACTCGACCCGGGCGCATCGGTGCCGACGGATCGGCGGCTCGTGCGTCGCCTCTTCGTCCTCGACGCCGACGGCCGCTGCGTCTCGCCGCGTCTCCCGTATCGACCGGACGGGCCGCGAGAGGTGCCGTGGCTCGTCCTCAACGACGCGGATTCGTTCGTCCCGTTCGACGGAAGCGGCGTTCCGCTCGCCGACGTCGATGCGCGGCGTCGGCTGAGCACCGACCTCGACAGCGCCGACGCGGATCGCGCCGCCGGCCGACGCAACGCCGCGCTCACCGCGCTGCGACGCGTCGCCAATGCCACCGACGGTAGCTATTTCGGTGCCTATGCGCGGCTGAAGTGGGCGCAACTCGCCGAGGCGACCGGTGCGACCGCGACGCCCTTGATCGAGGCCGCCTACCGCCGCATCCGCCTCTCCCGCTTCGAGGAGCGCCTCCGCGACTTGCCGGTGCGGCTCGAGGCGGCGCTCGGGGAGACGCGCGTCGCATTCCGACGGACGGGCGAGACCGCGCCGGTCGCGAACTTCCTGCGGTTTCTCTACGGCGGCCGCGACCACGACACCAGCCGCGCCGCGTTCCAGCGCATCCGGGCCGCCGCCGAACGCCTCGCGGACGAGGCCGGATTCGAGCACGACTCCGCGCTGCGCGCGCTCCGCGACGACCTCGACGAACGGATCGCGTTGGTCGAACGCGTCTTCCCGGTCCTCGAACGACCGGCCGGCCGCGACCTCGTGATCACACGTATCGCCGCGTCGGAAGGCGACACGTTCGATCTCGCCTACCGAAGCGGCCGCGCCCGCGGCGAGACCGAATACGTCGAAGGAGCCGTCCTCGACCTCGGCGCGCCGGACGGCCCGATCCACGCGATCATCCACGCGCCCGCTCCGGCCGGCACCGCCCTGACGGTGCTCGACACCGACGCCCGGGTGATCGGCGGCGATCCCGTCCCGCCCGACGGCCGCCTCTCGGTCGCGGTGCGCGCCGGGCCGGACGATCGATTCGTCGTGCGTGCCTACCACGTCGACCCGGACGCGTTCGACGCGGAGCGCAGCCGTTGGCACAAGCTCGCGTTGATCCTGCTCGGGTTCATCACGCTGTCGGCCGTCGCGGCCGGCACCCTCGCCTATCGCGGCCTCGCACGCGAACTCGCGCTCGCGAGACTGAAGACCGAGTTCATCGCCGGCGTCAGTCACGAACTGCGAACCCCGCTGACGACGATCCAGATGTTCGGCGAGATGCTCGCACTCGGCCGGGTGAAGGACCCCGAACGCGTCGCGACCTACCATCGCGCGATCCACGACGAGGCGGACCGCCTGCGCCGGATGATCGACGACCTGCTCGACTTCGGCCGGATGGAGGCAGCCGGCGTCGGCCTCTCGGTGAACACGGTCGATCCCGCGGTCGTCGTCAGCCGCGCGGTCGACGCGTTCCGCAACACGCCGCGGGGCGCCGACCGCGTCGTACGCGTCGATGCGCCCGACGGTCGCACCGCACGCCTCGACGCGCCGGCCGTCGAGCGCGCGCTGCTCAACCTGATCGTCAACGCCGCGAAGTACTCCGACGACGACCAACCGATCGACGTCCGGGCGCACACCACCGACGAGACCGTCACGTTCACGGTCGAGGACCGGGGCATCGGGATCCCGAAGCGCTACCACCGACGGCTCTTCGAGACGTTCTTCCGCGTGCCGTCGGTCGCGGTCAACGAAGTCAGCGGCAGTGGGCTGGGGCTCGCCCTCGTCGACCAGATCGCCCGCGCGCACGGCGGCGAGGTCGACGTCGACAGCAGCCCCGGCCGCGGCAGCCGATTCTCGATTCGATTGCCGGTCGGCGACCCGCCGGACGTTGACAACGCGCCCCCGAACGGGAACGCTGTGTGAACGCCGAGACCTCCACTCCTGAAAGCTCCGACGGATGGCGAAGATCCTGATCGTAGAAGACGAGCCCGCGATTCGGATGGGCATCAAGGACAACCTCGAGTACGAGGGGCACGAAGTCCTCGCCGTCGAGACCGGCGAGACCGGACTCCAGGCCGCGCGCGACGAACGCCCGGAACTCGTGATCCTCGACGTGATGCTCCCCGAGATGAACGGCTTCGAGGTGTGCAAGACGCTGCGCGGTGAGGGCTTCCCCGGCGGCATCATCATGCTGACCGCGCGCAAGGAAGACGTCGACAAGGTGCGCGGGCTCAACCTCGGCGCCGACGACTACGTCACGAAGCCGTTCAGCGTCGTCGAGTTCGTCGCCCGCGTGAACGCGGTGCTGCGTCGCGGCGGGCGCGCGTCCGAGCCGATGGCGCGCTTTCGCTTCGGCGACATCGAGCTCGACTTCCTGAACTACCAGGCCACCAAGGGCGGTGAACCGCTCTCGCTCACGCCGCGCGAGTTCAAGATCTTGAAGCTCTTCGTCGAGAACCGCGGCCGCGTGATCTCGCGCAACGAGTTGCTCGACAAGATCTGGGGCTACACGATCTTCCCGACGACGCGAACGGTCGACAACCACATCGTTCGCATCCGCAAGCAGATCGAGCCCTGCCCGTCGAAGCCGGAATACATCATCAGCGTGCGCGGCGTCGGCTACAAGTTCGACGGCTGAGGCGCCTACGGCAGGCCGGCGCGCACACCCCAGCCGGTCGTCGCCGGTTCGCCCTCGAGCACGACGTCGCTGCCGGCACGCCGTGTGACGACGCCGACCAACGGCAGCGCCCCGGCCATCGCGGCGGGCCCCGTGCCGCCGATCGGACCGAGCCCGTCCGCCCCGCCGAGGATGCGCGGTGCGATGTGCACCTGCACCCGATCGACGGCCTTCGCATCGAAGAACGCCCCGTGGACGTCCGAGCCGCCCTCGACGAGGAGCCGGCCGATCCCCTCGCGGCGCAACCGGCGCAGCATCGCGGGAACGCCGACGCGACCGCGGAGCCCGATCACACGCACCCCGGCGGCCTCCAAGCGCCGCACCCGCGTCGCCGGCGCGTCGTGGCGCGTGACGATCCAGGTCTCCACCCGGTCGCTCGTCCGCACGACCGTGGCATCGACCGGCGTTCGCAGTCGCCGATCGAGGACGATCCGCGCGCGCATCCGGGAGCGAACGCCGCGAGCCCGCAGATCCGGGTCGTCGGCGAGGACCGTGCCGGAACCGACGAGGATCGCATCACAACGCGCGCGCTCTCGGTGCACGCGACGACGTGCGGCCTCGCCGGTGACGTACTTCGAGTCGCCGGTGCCGGTCGCGATCCGTCCGTCCGCGGTCATCGCCCACTTCGCGACGACGAACGGGCGGTCGCCGTCGAGGTGCGCGAAGAACGGGACGACGAGTTGCCGCGCCGGCGCGTGTGCGAGGGTCTCGACGCCGCGTCCCGCGTCGCGCAGGGCGCGAATCCCACCGCCGGCGGCGGGATTGCGATCGCGACACGCGACGACCACACGCCGGACGCCGGCCTTGATCAGTTCGACGTCACACGGCGGGCGCTTGCCGCGGTGGTGGCACGGTTCGAGCGTCACGTAGGCGGTCGCGCCGCGCGCCGCGGCACCGGCGCGCTCGAGGGCGACGACTTCGGCGTGCTTGCCGCCGTAGCCGGCGTGCGCCCCTTCGCCGACGATGTGCCCCTCGCGCACGATCACGCACCCGACGTAGGGGTTCGGCTCGACGGCGCCGCGCCCGCGCGCGGCGAGTTCCACCGCGCGTGCCATCATCGTCCGATCGAAGGCTGACCCCGTCGCGCTCATCGCCGCGCCTCGAAAGAGAAACGCCCGGCCTCCGCCGGCGCGCGCCGTGCGGAAATCCGGGCGTCGTATCGCTCGCCGAGGCGAGCCGTGGTGCGTCGGTTACCGGCCGCCGACCGGACGACGGACAACGCGCGAGCGCTGCTTCAGAACGCTCCAGCGGCGCCCGAGGAACTGGATCGGGTCCTCCCACGGGTAGTACTCGTCGCCACCCTGGTGGTATTTGAAGTCGAGGGCACGCACCTCGAAGTAGGAGACGCCGCGCACGCGAACGATGACGTCCTCGATGCCGCGGAGGCGGAACGTGATCTTGTCCATGCTCGTGTCGACGTTGCGGAAGATCGCGACACAGTGCCAGGTCGCGCCGTTCGGGATCTTCTTCCGCAGTTCGGCGCCGGACCGCAACTTGCGGCGCAGGAGGCGCTCGATCCGTTGCTCCGCATCCGGGTAGTTGCCGGCGATGTAGGTCTTCTTCGTGTTCGTCAGCGCCTTGACGCCGAGCACGACGTTCCGATCCGCGCCGGTCTTGTTCGTGACGCTGAACGGGAAGTACCAGTAGGACGTCGGGTTGTTCAGCGCGTCGAACGTCGTGACGACGCCCGGCTCACCCGGGGTCACCTTGAGCTGCCAGCGCGGCTGGGCGTCAGCGGCGGCTGCGAGCAGCGCGATCAATCCGGTCGTCGCGACGAGACGGGAAAACAGTCGCATGGGTCTCCTCTCATCCGGCTACGGCAGTGGCCGTCAGATGATTCGTGCGTTGGGGTCGTTTCGATCGACGCGCCGGCCCTGTCGGCTCGGCGCCTCGGGGTGTGTTACGGATCCTTGTTGAGCTTCGTCAACTGCTCGAGCGGCGAGTCCGGCCCGACCTTGAACTCCTTCGGGTCTTGGTTGGGCAGTTCGTTGACGTCGATGGCGGACACGTTCATGTCGAGATACGCGATGTTGATCGAGTGCTTGTGCACCATCTCGTTGCCGTCGCGCCCCGCCGCCGTGCAGGCGATGATCTCGGAGGTCGCGTTCTTGCGCCGCAACGGGTATTCCTTCGTGTTGCGGCCGGCGTAGCTGATCACGATCGGATCGATGTTCTCGATGTCGCCGTAGGTCTCTTTCCAGTCTCCGAGCGCGTTCAGCGCGAAGTCGTCGCCGGGCGAGATGTACATGTTCCGGATGGTCTTCTCGGAGTGATCGACCATCTTCTCTTTCCACGGCGCGAGCAGGAACTGGATGCCCGACTTCTCGCTCGGGTAGCGCTTGAACCGATCGCGGTAGTTCTCGATCGACATCGCGATCGACCGCATGTAGATCTGGCACGTCGCGACGCGGTTCTGTTCCTGCACGTTCGTGTAGACCGGCACCGCAATGCCGACGATCGCCGCGATGATCGTCACGACGACGAGAATCTCGATCAGCGTGAAGCCGGCGCGCGCATCGTCATTCGGGAGGCGAACGGGTCGGGGTGTGTTCATCGTTGTTCTCCGCGCTTCTTCTCCGCTGCGGGCCTCCCCACGGGGGCTCGGCAGATTCCTCCTCCGGCTCGTCTCCCGACGAACCGCCTGAGATTATACCGGAGGCCCCGGGGACGGCTCAACCGCGAAATCGACGGAGCTGACCCGAGCCAACTCGCTCTTCGGAAACGAGTTGGGCCGATCAGAGGCCCGCGGCGCGGCGGAGATCGTCGGCGCGATCGGTGCGTTCCCAGGTATACCCGTCGCCCTCGCGGCCGAAGTGGCCGTGCCGGGCGGTCTCGAGGTAGACCGGACGCTTGAGGTCGAGGTCGCGCAGGATCGCGGCCGGTCGCAGGTCGAACACCTCGCTGACGGCCGCGGCGATCTTCTCGTCGTCCATCGCGCCGGTGCCCTGGCTGTCGATGAGCACGCTGACCGGCTCGGCGACGCCGATCGCATACGCGACCTGGACCATGCAGCGCTCCGCGAGGCCCGCCGCGACGACGTTCTTCGCGACCCAGCGGCTCGCGTAGTGCGCGCTCCGGTCGACCTTCGACGGGTCCTTGCCGCTGAACGCGCCGCCGCCGTGCGGGATCCATCCGCCGTAGGTGTCGACGATGATCTTGCGGCCGGTGAGCCCGCAGTCGCCCTGCGGACCGCCGATCACGAAGCGGCCGGTCGGGTTGATGTGCGCGACGAAGTTCGCCTCGTCGATCATCTCGGCCGGAATCACCGGCCGGATCGCCTCCTCGAGCACGGCCGTTCGGATCGTCTCGTGGTCGATGCCGTCGTCGTGCTGCGTGCTGATCACGACCGCCGGAACGTGGGTCGCGCGATCGCCGTCGTAGGCGACCGTCACCTGGCTCTTCGAGTCCGGACGGAGCCACGGGAGCTGCCCGCTCTGGCGCAGCTCGACCAGCCGGTCGATCAGGTTGCGGCTCAGCTGCATCGGCAGCGGCATCATCTGCGGCGTGTCCTTGCACGCGTAGCCGAACATCATGCCCTGGTCGCCGGCGCCCTGCTCGGCGTGCAGGCCCTCGCCCTCGGAGACGCCCTGCGAGATGTCCGCCGACTGACGATCGAGGTGCACGAGCACCGCGCACCGCTCGCAGTCGAAGCCGTACTCGGGGTTCGAGTAGCCGATGTCGCGCACGGTCTTGCGCACGATCGTCGGGATGTCGACGACGCTGTTCGTCGTCACCTCACCGGCCAACACCGCCACGCCGGTCGTGACCATCGTCTCGCACGCCACACGCGACTCGGGATCGCCCGCGAGGAACGCGTCGAGCACCGCATCCGAGATCTGGTCCGCCACCTTGTCCGGGTGGCCCATGCTCACGCACTCCGACGTGAAGAGACGCTTCGTCATCGTGGTCTTGTCCTGTGGTTGGAGGGCGGCGCACGACGCGGCCGCCCCGCCGGGGGACCGGGGCCTGTCGGGCCGGATTTCGGAGCTTCTAAGCCCGTTTCCGAGCGAATTCAACCGGCGTCCCGCGTGCGCCGACGCTCCTCGGCCATCCGCACGACGAGTGCCGCATTGCGTGCCGTCGCCCCGCGCAACTCGTTGACGACGCGCCGGGCCGCATCGCCCAGGCGCCGCGCGCGGTCGGGGTCGGCGTACAAGTCCGGGACGAGCGCGACGAGCGCGGCCTCGTCCGCCACCCGCACCGCACCGTCCGCGGCGAGGAGCGCCTCCACCGTGTCCGAGAAGTTCCACACGTGGGGTCCGAAGACGATCGGACGCCCGTGCGCCGCCGGTTCGATCATGCTCTGCCCCCCATGGCGGACGAGGCTGCCGCCGACGTAGACGAGATCCGCGATCCCGTAGAGGCGGGACAGTTCGCCGATCGTGTCGACGATGACGACGCCGTCCGTCCGCGCACCGGCTGTGATCGCGGTCCGACGCACGGCCGGCTGGCCGGCGTCGCGCACCGCCTGCTCGACCTCGTCGACCCGTTCGAGGTGGCGCGGCACGAGGACCAGACGCGCGCGAGCGCCGGTCGCGACGAGCGCCGCGAGGCAGCGCAACAGGATCGCCTCCTCGCCGGGGTGCGTGCTGCCGCCCATCAATACCCACTCGTCCGGTGCGATTCCGAGGGCCGCGCGCGCGACCAACGGATCGTCGTCGGTCTCGTCGGGGATCGAGTCGTACTTCATCTGCCCGGTCACCTCGACCGCGGACGGGCGCACGCCGAGACCGCGGATGCGCTCGGCATACTCCTCGTTCTGCATCGCGTAGAACCGAATCCGCTGGTGCGGCTCGGGCAGCAGGCGCCGCACCCAGCGGTAGCCGCGGAACGATTTCTCGCTGATGCGCCCGTTCGCGACGCACACCGGCACGCCCCGGCGGTTGCACGAGAGCAGGAAGTTCGGCCACAGCTCGAGTTCGAGCAACACGACCGCGCTCGGACGCATCCGGCGGATCGCGCGACGCGTCACCCAACTGAAGTCGAGCGGGTAGTAGATCACCTGGTCCGCGCTCGAGTCGCGGGCGACCTGCCAGCCCTGCAGGGTCGTGCTGCTGAGGACGACGTCCCAATCGGGCAGGCGCTCGCGCAGCTCCCCCATCATCGCGATGCCCGCTTTGATCTCGCCGACGCTGACGCCGTGGAGCCACACGGCCGGGCGACCGCTGCGTCGCTTCGGCACCCGCCCCATGCGCTGGCCGAACCCGGCCCGAAAACGACGCGACGTCGCGAGCTTGTAGAGCAGCAGCGGGCCGCCGATCAGGACGTAGACCGCGTCGTAGAGCAGGTGCAGCGCGCGAATGCGCAGCGGCGAAAGCGGCGGCGGGTCGTCGTGATCAGCGGCCGACGGATCGCGCGATCCGTCGTTCATGCACCGCAGCACTTCTTGAACTTCTTGCCGCTCCCGCACGGGCACGGGTCGTTTCGGCCGACCTTGTCGTGCTGTCGGCGAATCGGCTCGATCGGCGCCTGATCGTGCGTCGAGTCCATCGCCTCCTGTTGCGCGGCGCGCTGGCCGTCGCCAGCGGCCGTCGCCGGACCGGCGTCGAAGTCCGCGTGGTCCTCCGACGCATTGCCCCACATCTCCTCGTCGGCCGCGTTGTCGGCGGCCGCGGGGCGCAAGCGGAAGACGAGGTCGGTGACCTCTTCGCGCATGTGGCCGAGCATCTCCTGGAACATCTCGGCGCCTTCTTGCGCGTACGCGATCTTCGGATCCTTCTCCGCGTAGCCGCGCAGGCCGATGCTCGAGCGCAACCCGTCCATCGCGTAGAGGTGGTCTTTCCACTTCGCGTCGATCGCGTTCAAGAGCACGTAGCCCTCGATCTCGCGCATCGCTTCCGCGCCGACCTCACGCTCGTGGGCGTCGTAGTGCGCGACGATCTTCTCCTTGAGTCCGGCTGCCGGATCCTCCCGGTCGAGCAGCGCGATCTGCTCCGGCGACATGTCGAACTCGAACTTGCGTCGCAGCCACGCGGCGAGCCCGGCCGGGTCGTCGTCGCCCTGATCGGGCAGGAAGGTCGCGACCGCCTCGTCGATCACGTCGTCGCACAGCTCGAGCACGACCTCCTTCGTGTCGTCGGACTCGAGGACCCGCTGGCGCAGATCGTAGATCCAGTGCCGCTGGTCGTTCATCACCTTGTCGTACTCGGTGAGGTTCTTGCGGATCTCGAAGTGGTAGTCTTCGACCTTCTTCTGCGCGCGCGTGATCGCCTTCGACACCCAGGGATGCTCGATCTCCTGGCCGTCCTTCATGCCGATCTTCTCCATGATCGACGTCACGCGATCCGACGCGAACCGTTTCATCAGCGTGTCTTCGAGGCTGAGGAAGAAGCGGCTCGATCCCGGGTCGCCCTGGCGGCCGGAACGGCCCCGGAGCTGGTTGTCGACGCGGCGCGCCTCGTGGCGCTCGGAGCCGATGATGTGGAGCCCACCGGCGTCCGCCACGCCGTCGCCGAGGACGATGTCGGTACCACGGCCGGCCATGTTCGTCGCGATCGTCACGTTGCCGGGCTGTCCGGCCGCCGCGACGATCTGGGCTTCGCGCGCGTGGTGCTTCGCGTTGAGGACCTCGTGCTTCACGCCCCGCCGCCCGAGCGACGCGCTCAACCGCTCCGAACTCTCGATGGACGCGGTGCCGACGAGGATCGGTCGGCCCGACTTGTTCACCTCGACGATCTCGTCGCAGATCGCCTTGAACTTGTCCTTCTCGGTCAGGTAGACGAAGTCGTCGTAATCGAGCCGCTGCATCGGGCGGTTCGTCGGGATGCTCGCGACGTCGAGCTTGTAGATCTTGTGAAACTCGCCCGCCTCGGTCAGCGCGGTGCCGGTCATGCCGGCGAGCTTGCCGTAGAGGCGGAAGTAGTTCTGGAACGTGATCGTCGCGTAGGTCTGGCTCTCCGACTTGATCTTGATCCGTTCCTTCGCCTCGACCGCCTGGTGCAGGCCGTCACCCCAGCGCCGGCCCTCCATCAAGCGCCCGGTGAACTCGTCGACGATGATCACTTCGCCGTCCTTGACGACGTAGTCGACGTCGATCTTGTAGATGTGGTGCGCGCGCAGCGACTGCTCGAGCAGGTGCGGCCACTCCATCAGTTTCACGTCCGCGTAGAAGCTCTCGACGCCGGCGAGTTGCTGCGCCCGCTCGATCCCGTCCTCGTTCAGGATCGCCGACTGCTCCTTCAGCTTCACCTCGAAGTGCTCGCCGAGCTTCAGCTCCCGGGCGATCTTGTCGGCTTCGACGTATTTGCGCGTGTTGATCTCGGACGGGCCCGAGATGATCAGCGGCGTTCGTGCCTCGTCGATCAGGATCGAGTCGACCTCGTCGACGATCGCGTAGTTGCGGACCTTCTGGACCTGGTCCTCCGCGCGCCACTTCATGTTGTCGCGCAGGTAGTCGAAGCCGAACTCGTTGTTCGTGCCGTAGGTGATGTCGCACCGGTAGGCGGCCTTCTTGCGCTCGTAGTCGTCGTCGCTCTGCTGCACGACGCCGACCGTGAGGCCGAGGAACTCGTGCAGGGGGCCCATCCACTCGGCGTCACGCTTGGCGAGGTAGTCGTTGACCGTGACGACGTGCACGCCCTTGCCGGTCAGCCCGTTCAGGTAGCTCGGCGCGGTCGCGACGAGCGTCTTGCCCTCGCCCGTGACCATCTCGGCGATCGCGCCGCGGTGCAGGATCACGCCGCCGACGAGTTGGACGTCGTAGTGGCGCTGGCCGAGCACGCGCTTGGACGCCTCGCGAATCGTCGCGAACGCTTCGACGAGGATGTCGTCGAGCGTCTCGCCCTTCTTCAGGCGCGCACGAAACTCGTCGGTCTTCGTCCGGAGCTGACGATCCGACAGCCGCGCCATCGACGGTTCGAGCGCACCGATCTGGTCGATCAGCGGGTAGATCGCCTTGAGCTGGCGATCGTTGGCGGACCCGAAGACTCTGCTGGACCGGCTCGCGATCCACTCGAGGATGTTCATCGCTCTCGCGCGCTTTCGATGCTGATTCCGGTCACGCCGCTCCCGACGCGCCCTCGTCCAGGAGGTTGCCGATCAGTCCGATCAGCACCTCCTCGCGATACGGCTTCACGAGGAAGCCGTTCGCCTTGTCCGTGATGTCGGCGAGGGAGAGCGGTGCCGCCGTCGCGAGCAGCACCGGCGTCTCGCGCGTGTCGTCGCGCTCGCGCAACGCCTCGACGAGATCCGCCCCGTCCATCACCGGCATCTGGTAGTCACAAATGATGAGATCGAATGTCGCGTCCTGCAACCGATCGAGCGCCTTGCGCCCGTTGGAGGCCGAGACGACCGCGAAACCGTGCTTCTGCAGGATCGCGCCCATGATCGCCGCGAGCGTCGAATCGTCGTCCACGACGAGCACGTTGGCGCGGGGCTCGCCGGCCTCGCGGGCCGCCGCGGCGGTGGCGGCGAGCGTCTCCTCGAGTGCGAGAATCGTCGGCACGCCGGCCTCGAGCCAGGCACCTTCGATCGTCTCCTTCAACTCGCGGTTGTAGTGCCGGATCTCCTGGAACTCGTCGAATCCGGGCGTGTCGGGCGAGAGCTTCATCTCGTCGTGGGTGTCGACGACGAAGTAGAAATCGTCGTCCTGGAGGAACTCCTGCACGACGAACTTCATGAACGGATAGCGGTCGTTGCCGAGCCGCAGCGCATGCCGGGCGAGCCGGCGCCCGACCACGTCGCGGGCCTCGTCGAGAAACTGCCCGAGGAGCGGCTCGATTCCCTGTGTGTAGTCGAGTTCGTCGGCGATCTTCGTACGCGGCGTCGCGCGCTCGTACGCCAGATCGACGTAGATCGCGACCGCTCGCTCGACGATGCCCGGGGTCAGCTGGCTCAACTGCACGGCGCGTCGACTCCGGGGAGGCCGTCGAGGCTCCGCGTCCAGTCGGCGAGCGGCCCGAGCGACTCGCGCTCGATCAGGTCGACCAGGTCGCGTTCGATCCGGGCGAAAATCGACGGGTCCCGCAGGTATGCGGTGCCGACCTGGACCGCGCTCGCGCCCGCGACGAGGAACTCGAGCACGTCCTCGGCGCACGCAACCCCGCCGACGCCGACGATCGGCAGCGAACAGACCCGCGCCACCTCGTGCACGAGACGGAGCGACAGCGGCTTCACGCCCGGGCCGGTGTAGCCGCCGGCCCCGCGCCCGAGGATCGGCTGGCGTCGACGCCAGTCGACGGCGAGCGCGACGTAGGAGTTCGCAACGGTGAGCGCACTCGCACCGGCCGCTTGCGCCGCGAGCGCGAACTCGCCGATGCGACTCGACTCGGGGCTGAGCTTGACCCACAGCGGCGCGTCGGTCGCGGCACGGCAACGCGCGACGACCTCGGCGGTCGCCTCCGGGCGCGCGGCGAACACCGCGGTCCCCTTCTTCACGTTCGGGCACGAGACGTTGATCTCGAGGGCGTCGACTTCCGGCATCGCGCCGAAGCGCTCCGCCATCGCGGCGAAGTCGTCGGCGTCGTCGCCGCCGATATTGACGATCACGTTCGTGTCGGCGTCGCGATACGCCGGGAACTCCTTCGCGAGAAAGCCGTCGGCTCCCTCGTTCATCAGCCCGATCGAGTTCAGGAGCCCCCCGGGCACCTCCGCGACGCGATGCGGCGGGTTGCCGAGCCGGCGACGGGGCGTGACGGTCTTCGTGACGATGCCGCCCAGTCGGGAGACGTCGACGACGCGGGACAGGTCCGCCTTCAGGTTGAACGTCCCGCTCGCGGTCAGCAGCGGACTCCGGAGAGCGAGCGTTCCGACGCGAACCGCGAGAGGAGACGCGTCGCGCATGGTCATGCCTCGGTCCCGATCCGTTCGTCCGGCACCGGCGCTTTCGCATCCGCGGTGTCGCGTTTGCCGTCGAAGAACAGCTGGATCACGAGCAGCCCGGCCCCGATCAGGATCAACGAATCGGCGACGTTGAACGTCGGCCACGGGTCGAACAGCGTGCCGAAGATCGACTTCGGCATGAACAGCAGCCTGACCTCGATGAAGTCGCGCACGGCGCCGTTGTTGAAGAAGCTGTCGTAGAGGTTGCCGAGCGCGCCGGCGAGGATCAGCGAGAGCGCGACGAGGAAGAGGCGCATCGTCGCGGCCGCGCGCAGGAAGAAGAACAGGACGATCGCGAGCGCGCCGAGGCGGAGGTACTTGAGGATGCCGCCGTTGTCGGCGCCCATCCCGAACATCCCGCCGTGATTCAGGACCTTGCCCCAGTCGAGCTCGAACGCATCGGTCGCGATGACCTGGATGTTCCGACCGTTCGCGTCGTACGCGTCGAACGCGATCGCCTTCGTCCAGAGGTCGACCGCGACGCACACCGCGACGAGGATCAGGTAGGGCAGCTTCGCCTTCATTCGCCGTCGTCGATCGTCAGCTCGCCCTGCTCGATCAGGCGCTGGGTTTCGATGGAGTATGGCGTCCACGGAATCGCGTCGAGGCGCGCCTTCGCGATCGCTTCGCCGCTGTGCACGCAGTAGCCGTAGCTTCGATCGGCGATGCGCTCGAGCGCGGCGTCGATCTCCTGCAGCAGCTTCCCGTTGTTCTCGATCAACCCGAGCGTCAGCGTCTGCTCGTAGTTGTCGCTGCCGAAGTCCGCCACGTGGTCGACCGAGGCGTCTTGGTCCGCTGCACGGAGCGCCTGGCTCTCCATCGAATCCACGTCGCCACAGAGTTCCTGCCGCTTGTCGAGCAGGAGCTTCTTGTACCGCCGGCGATCCGCGGCGGTCATCTTCCAGGCCACGCTTAACCTCTTCCGTATCAGCCAGTTAAACAAGGCGCAGAAGTATAGGTCACCGCAGGGGGCGGTTTCAAGCGCACCCGGCCCGCTCCAGCCCCTTCTCGGCGGCGCTTCGGCGCGGTTTACTCGGGCCCGATGGCCCACCCCACAATCGACGACCGCATCGACGACTACCTCGACGCACTCGCGGCCGAAGCCGGGCTCCGGCCGAACACGATCGACGCCTACCGTCGCGACCTCGGCCGCCTCGCCGACGACCTGCGAACGACGGGCGCCGACCTCCGCCGCGTCGACCGCGCAGCGATCGCCGCACACGTGCGGCGGGTCAGCGCGACCGGGCTCGCGCCCGCGTCGCTCGCGCGCCACGTCGCCGCGATCCGCGGCTTCTTCCGGTTCCTGGTCGTCGAGGGCGTCCGCGCCGACAGCCCGGCCGAGAGCGCGCGCAGCCCGAAGGCCTGGTCGCGCCTGCCCCGCTACCTCCGGCGCGTCGAGGTCGACCGACTCTTCGCGGCGATCGACGGTCCGCCCGCCCTCGCGATTCGCGACCGCACGGCCCTCGAGCTGCTCTACGCGAGCGGCGTCCGCGTGTCGGAGCTCGTCGCGCTGCCCTCCGATGCGTTCGCCGACACCCGGGACTGGTGCCGCGTGCGCGGCAAGGGCGACAAGGAGCGGCTCGTCCCGATCGGCGCGCCGGCCCGCGCGTGGCTCGAGCGTTACCGCACCGAGGCCCGACCGCGCCTCCTCGGCCGCCGCCCCGATCCCGGCACGCTGCTGCTCACCGTCAACGGACGCCCCGTCTCGCGCCAACGGATCTTCCAGGTCGTCCGCGGTGCCGCCCGACGCGCCGGGCTCGACCCGCTGCCGTCGCCGCACACGCTGCGCCACACCTTCGCGACGCACCTGCTCGCCGGCGGCGCCGACCTCCGCAGCGTCCAGGAACTCCTCGGCCACGCCGACGTCGCGACCACCCAGATCTACACGCACGTCGACGAGGATCGACTCCGCTCCGCCCACGCCCGCTTCCACCCCCGCGGCTGAGGCAACGGCGACCCCGAAGACAGCTGAAACACGGCCGCCACGCGCACGCGAAACGGGACAGATTCGCCGCAGCGCGCTTCGCCGAGGCTCGCGATCAGTCCTTCTCGCCGAAGCGTTCCGCGACGGCACGGGCGACGGCATCCGAGACCCCGGCGCGTTTGCGAATCTCGGGCGCGCTCGCGCCGCGGAGGCCGTCGAGGCTACCGAACGCGGTGAGGAGCTTCTTGCGGGTGCGTGGGCCGACGCCAGGCACTTGGTCCAGGGCCGACCCGATCCGCGCCTTGGACCGCAACGACCGGTGATAGGTGATCGCGAACCGGTGCGCCTCGTCGCGCAGTCGGTCGAGGAGGGTCAATGCGGGCTCGCCGGACGGCAGCAGCAGCGGCTCCGCCTGATCGCCGACGTAGACCTTCTCCTGTCGGTCCCGGGGTCGGATGCGCTTGCCCTCCTCGGTGCGGCCCTTCGCGAGCGCGCAGACCACCGTGTCCTCCGGCTCGACGCCGACTTCCCGCAGCACTTCGAGCGCGCGATTGAGCTGGCCGCGGCCACCGTCGATCACGACGAGGTCCGGCATCGGCTCGTCCTCCGCCAGACGGCGCGTGAAGCGGCGCCGCAGGACCTCCTCCATCGCCGCGTAGTCGTCCCCGTCGGTCGCGGCGCGCAGGCGCAGCTTTCGGTAGCCGGACTTCTCGGGCTCGCCGTGCTCGAACGTCACCGCGACGCCGACCGTCTGCCCGCCACCCGTATGGCTGATGTCGTAGGCCTCGAGTCGGATCGGATCGCGCGCGAGGCCGAGCGCCCGCCCGAGCGCCTCCACGGCCGCGCTGCCGTCGCGCGCGCCGCGGAGCGCGGCCTGCTCGAGCGCGACCCCGGCGTTGCGCTGCGCGATGCCGATCAGTCGCGCGCCGTCGCCCCGTTGCGGCTGCCGCAATGCGACGGACCGCTCCCGCCGCCGACGCAGCCATGCTTCGACCGACTCGGCCCCGTCGATCGCCCGGTCGACGAACACCGCCGGCGGGATCTCGCGCTCGGCGCCGTAGAACTGCACGACGAAGTGGGTCAGCACCTCCGCGTCGTCCTGCGGTGTGCGAAAGACGTGCGGTCGCGTCGTCATCAAGCGGCCCGCGCGGACCGTCAGGACGTTCACCGCGACCCGCTCGCCTTCCCGCACGAGCGCGAACACGTCGGCGTGCCGTCGCTCGTCGGTGACGACCCGCGCGTTCTCCGCGGTCCGCCGCACCCGCTCGATCTGATCCCGGATCCGGGCCGCGACCTCGAAGTTCTCCGCCTCCGACGCGTTCCACATCCGCTGCCGCAACGCCTCGATCAGGTCGCTCTCGCGGCCTTGCAACAGCCGCACCGCCCCCTCGAGATTGCGCCGGTAGTCGTCCTCGCTGATCTTGTCGACGCACGGCGCCGGGCACCGGCCGATCTGGTAGTAGACGCACGGCCGCACGCGGTTGTGGAAGACGTGGTCGCTGCACAGGCGCAATGGATGCAGCGGGAGGATCAGGCGTAACGTCGCGCGGACCGACCCGGCGCTCAGGAACGGACCGAGGTAGCGCGCGCCGTCCTTGCGGATCTTCCGGGTGACTTCGAGGCGCCCGAACGGCTCCCGCAGATCGTAGCGCACGCTGACGTAGCTCTTGTCGTCGCGCAGCCGGATGTTGTACTTCGGCCGCTCTTTCTTGATCATGCTGTTCTCGAGGAGCAGCGCCTCGAACTCGTCCGGCGTCACGACGTAGTCGAGGTCGTGCGCGTCGGCCTGCAGCGCCGGCACCAACGGCCGGCCGTCGCCACCCTCCGGGAGGTAGGTCTGCACCCGCGCCCTGAGGTCCTTGGCCTTGCCGATGTAGAGAATCCGGCCCCGGACGTCCTTGAAGATGTAGACGCCCGGCTCACGCGGCAGCTGCTGCGCGAGCGTTCGGATGTGCTCGAGATTGGCCTCGGTCACGGGTTGCCTCCGGAGAACCCTGGTCTATCATCGATACGCGCGCGGCCAGACACGCGGCGCGAACCGCAGACGGATAGATGATAGCAGGCGCGCCGGCACGACCATCCGAGCACGGGCCGCCGAGCACGAACCGCGATGCCACGATCCTCCTACTCGCGACGCCGTTGCGCGCGCCTCGCCCCGCTGGTCTTCGCAGCGGCGCTCCTCGGCGGATGCGCCGCCCCGTCGAGCACCTCGCGCGAGATGATCGAGCACGTCCAGAGCGTCGCCTACCGGACGAAGATCGTCGGCTGGACGGTGGACTTCGCGCCGATCCACGCGCACGTCTTCGGGAGCGGCCCCGACGTCGCCGTCTTCGTCGGCGGGCAGCGTGGCGACGTCCCGGCGAGCACCGAGTTGCTCGAGCGGTTGATCGAGCACCTGCGGGTCACGCCCCGCCTCGTCAAGGGCCGGACGATCGTCGTGCTCCCGGCGATCAACCTCGACGGACTCGCCAGCGGCACGCCCGAGAATCGCCGCGGCGTCGACCTCAACCGCAACCTGCCGAGCGGCAACTGGCACGCCTACCCGGCGACCGGACCGCTACCGGGGTCCGAGCCGGAGACGAAGGCGCTCGTGCAGGCGCTGACCGAGGCGCGTCCGGCGCGGGTGATGAACGTCCGCGGTCCGTTGAACCACGTCGCGTTCCACGGCCCGGCACAGTATCTCGGCTACCAACTCGCCCGCCACGTCGACTACCCGGTCCGACCGCCCCGCGGCTTCACGCCGACCGGAAGCCTCGAAGCCTACGCGAGCGATCAGGACTGGCCGATCGTCACGCTCGAACTCGAACGCCGCGACGCGTGGCCGAGCCTCTGGGACGAGATGCGCGAAGGGCTCGAGTTCTTCATCACGCGCGAGGTGACGCGTTCGGCGGCGACGCCCGCGCCGGCGACGTCGCGCTGACGACGCGCCCGCTATCCGAAGCGCAGGTGGAGCGCCTCGAGCCTGGCGATCTCGTCGCGGAGCCGCGCGGCCTCCTCGAACTCGAGCCGCTTCGCCGCTGCCTGCATCTGCTTGCGTAGCGCGGCGACGCGCTCGGGGATCGCGTTCACGTCCTCGACGTCGTCGTCCCCCTCCCGCGCTTCGCCGACCTCCCGCTCGGCGTATGCCGCCTCGTAGATCGCGTCGAGCCCCTCGGACAGCGGCTTCGTGATCGTCGTCGGCGTGATGCCGTGCTCTTCGTTGAACGCCTCCTGGATGCTCCGGCGACGGTCCGTTTCGCGCATCGTCTCGTCGATGCTGTCGGTCCGCGAATCCGCGTAGAGGATTACGCGCCCGTCGGCGTTGCGCGCCGCGCGCCCGACCGTCTGGATCAAGCTGCGCGCCGACCGCAGGAAGCCCTCCTTGTCCGCGTCGAGCACCGCGACGAGGCTCACCTCCGGCAGGTCGAGTCCCTCGCGAAGCAGGTTGATCCCGACGAGCACGTCGAACGTCCCGAGTCGCAGGTTCTTCAGCAACGCCGACCGCTCCAGCGTGTCGATGTCGGAGTGCATGTAGCGGACCTTGATCCCGAGGCCCGCGTAATACTCGGTCAACTCCTCGGCCATGCGTTTGGTCAACGTGGTCACGAGCACGCGCTCGCCGGCAGTGACCCGCGCGCGGATCTCGCCGAGCAGATCGTCGACCTGGCCGGTCGCCGGGCGAACGTCGATCTGCGGGTCGACGAGTCCCGTCGGCCGAATGATCTGTTCGATCACGAAGCCGCCCGCGTGCTCCCGCTCCCAGTCGCCGGGCGTCGCGGATACGGCGACCATCTGGCCGAACCGCTCGGTGAACTCCTCGAACCGAAGCGGCCGATTGTCGAACGCGCTCGGCAGGCGAAAGCCGTGCTCGACGAGCGTCTCCTTGCGCGAGCGGTCCCCGCGATACATGCCGCCGACCTGCGGAATCGTCACGTGGCTCTCGTCGACGAAGAGCAGGTAATCGTCGGGGAAGTAGTCGAGCAACGTGCTCGGCGCTTCGCCCGGCGCGCGCCCGTCCATGTAGCGCGAGTAGTTCTCGATGCCCGAGCAGAAGCCGACGTGACGCAGCAGCTCGAGGTCGTAGCGCGTGCGCTGACCGAGTCGCTGCGCTTCGAGGAGTTTGCCCGCGCGCTCCAGCGACTGTTCGTGCGTCTCGAGTTCCTCGCGGATGCCCTCGATCGCCCGCTTCAACCGATCCTGCGGCGTCACGTAGTGGCTCGCCGGGAAGATCTCGATCGCATCGAGTGAACCGAGCACCTCACCGGTCAGCGGATCGACGCGCTCCAGGTTGTCGACCTCGTCGCCGAACAGCTCGATCCGAACGATCGCATCGTCCTCGTAGACCGGAAAGACCTCGATCACGTCGCCGCGACAGCGGAACGTGCCGCGCGCGAGGTCGATCGGATTGCGCTTGTACTGGATCGAGGCCAGCCGGCGGAGCGCATCGTCGCGGTCGACCTCGTCCCCCCGCTTGAACGCGACGGTCATCCCGTGGTACGACTCCGGCGAACCGAGGCCGTAGATCGCGCTGACACTCGCGACGATGATCACGTCGCGCCGGGTGAGCAGCGAACGGGTCGCCGAGTGGCGCATCCGGTCGATGCGCTCGTTGATCGCCGAGTCCTTCTCGATGTACGTGTCGGTGCCGGGCACGTACGCTTCGGGCTGGTAGTAGTCGTAGTAGCTGACGAAGTACTCGACCGCGTTCTCGGGGAACAGCGTCCAGAACTCCTCGAACAGCTGCGCGGCGAGCGTCTTGTTCGGGGCGAGCACGAGCGCCGGTCGCTGAAGGCGCGCGATCGTCTGCGCCATCGTGAACGTCTTGCCGCTGCCGGTGACGCCGAGGAGGACCTGAACGCGATCCCCACGCTCGACACCCCGCACGAGTCGGTCGATCGCGGCGGGCTGATCGCCGGTCGGCTCGAATGCCGACTGCAGCCGAAACGACGTGTCGAGCCGGGGCAGGTTCATCGGGTCTCCTCCGGGTGAGGTCTATCCCGCCCGGCCCCGACCGGCAAGGCGCCAGCACCCCGCGTGGATTGCCCGCGGTCGACGTTCTACACTTCCGGCCATGCACCGTTTCTCCCGCCATCGGCTGCAAAGCGGCCTCGTCGCCGGCGTCGTCGCAGCCCCCCGCTTCCGACGCGCGATCGTGCAGATCTGGTTCCGCGCCGGCTCGCGGTTCGAGAGCGCGACGACCAGCGGTGCATCGCATCTGCTCGAGCACGTCCTGTTCCGCGGCACCGCCCGCTACCCGACGCGCCAGGCGCTCGACGACGCGCTGCACTCGATCCGCGCGGACCACAACGCCTTCACCGAGCAGGAGTGGCTCTCGCTGTTCGTCGAGGTCCCCGTCGAGCACGTCGGGCGCGGCATCGAGTTGCTCGCGGAGATCGCGTTCCGGCCACGCCTCGCCGAGATCGACATCGAGCGGCGCATCGTCGAGGCCGAGATCCGCGAAGCGAACCTCGCCGACGGACTCGTCGAGCAGCGGATCGGTCGGCTCCTGTGGGGCCCGCACCCCCTGGGCTTTCCGATCGCCGGACGCCGCTCGCCCCGCAGCGATCGACGCGCCCTCGGCGCGCTGCACCGTCGGCACTTCCGACCGGCGAACGCGACGCTGCTCGTCGCCGGTGCGGTCACGCCGCAGTCGGTGCTGCCGGCCGTCCGTCGCGCGGTGCGCGGTCTGCCCGCCGGCGACCCGTGCATCCCGCCGCCGCCGCCGGCTCCTCGCGGTCCGCGCGTCGCGTTCGGGCGCGGCACCGGCAAGGAGGTGCGCATCCTTCTCCACGCGCGCTTCGACGGCACGCCCCCGAGCGACGACCGGACGCGCCTGGAGTTGCTCGCATCGCTGCTGTGGGAGCGCCTCAACCGCACGCTGCGCGAGGAGCGCGGCGCGTGCTACGACCTCGACGTCGGCGTCGACTTCAGCCACGGGTTCGGTGCACTCGGCCTCTACGTCGTCGTCCGCAAGACCGCCGCGAACGCCGCGGTCACCGAAGTGGTCCGGCAACTCGCCGACGCGCTGGCCGGCCGCGGAGACGACGCCGACCTCGCGCGCGTCCACGCGAACTGGATCCGCGACCTCGCGCTGATCGAGGACGACATCGACGAGCTGGCGCACCACTACGCCGACCAGCTGCTCGCGACGCCGCCCGAATCGGCCCGCACGCCGGACGACGCGATCGCGTTCGTCGAGTCGAGTGACCGCGCGCGTATCGCCGCCACCGCGGCGCGCACGATCGCGCCCGACGCCCTCACGATGGTCCTGCTCGGCACGTGGTCGACCGAGGACCGCGCGACGTGGCGCCGTCGCTTCGCGCGGCACGTCGACACGCTGCGCCGTGCGATCGGGGGCACGGCATGATCGACCAGCCGCTCGCACACACGGTCCTCGTGCACGACGCCGGTGTGGACGCCCACGACCCGGGCCCCCACCCGGAGTGTCCCGAGCGCGTCCGTCACGCGCTCGAGGTGCTGACCGCGCCGCCCGACGGCCTCAAGGTCATGCGCGCGACCCCGGCGGCACGGGAGGATCTGCTCCGCGTCCACAGCGCCGAACACGTCGACCGCGTCGAGGCGGTCGTCGCGGCCGGCGGTGGCGCGATCGACGCGGACACGATCGCGACGCCCGCGACGTGGAACGCCGCGCTGCTGGCGGCCGGGGCCGGCCCCGAAGCCGTGCGCGCGGTCGCGGCACACACGACGATCCACCCGTTCTGCCTGATCCGGCCCCCGGGACACCACGCGACGCGCGACCGAGCGATGGGGTTTTGCTTCTTCAACAACATCGCCGTGACGGCCGCCTACCTGCGCGACGTCCTGCACGTCGAACGCGTGCTGATCGTCGACTTCGACGTGCACCACGGCAACGGCACGCAGGACATCTTCTACGCCTGCCCGCAGGTGCACGTCCTGTCGTCGCACCGCAGCCCGTTCTACCCGCACACCGGGGCCGCCGAAGAGACCGGCGTCGGCGACGGCGTCGGCGCGACGACGAATCTCCCGCTGTCGGCCGGCACGCCGGTCGCGACCCAGATGGGCGATCTCGAGGGAGCCGTCCGTCGCGTGGCCGATGCGGTCGAACCCGAGTGGATCCTCGCGAGTGCCGGGTTCGACGCCTATCACGCCGACCCGGTCGGCAGCCTCGGCTGGGACGAGTCGAACTACCACGCGATCGGCGAGATGCTCGGGGACGTCGCGCGGGAGTATGCCGGTGGCCGCCTCGTGTCGCTGCTCGAAGGCGGCTACGCGGTCGACGCGCTGCCGACGCTGATCCGCGCCTACGCCGCCGGCGTCACGCGCGGCTGAGCGACGCGCCGGGGCCGCGCTCGAGGAGATCGCGGACGACTTCGAGCCCGCGCTCGACGTCCGCGAGGCGCTCCGGCGCCGCCAGGCACATGCGCACGGCCGGCGGCGGCTCCGCCGACCCGACGACGAACGCGCCGGACGGGCTCAACACGACACCGCGTGCGCGCGCCTCGGCGACGAACGCCGCGCTCGTCCAGGGGCGTGGCAACTGCAACCACACGTGGTAGCCGCTCGTGTGCGACGCGTACGGCCACGCACCGAGCAGCGCGCGGCATCGGGCCTGCCGCCGCCCCGCTTCGGCGCGCTTGCGGGTGACGACCGCATCGGCCGTCCCGTCCTCGATCCACGTCGCGGCGACTTCGACCGTCAGCGGCGAGACCATCCACACCGTCGCCCACACCGCCTCCGCCGCGGCATCCGCGAGCGCCGGCGGCACCGACACGAACGCGACGCGCACCCCGCCGCTCACCGCCTTCGAGAAACTCGCGATGAAGACCGTGCGTTCCGGCGCGCGGACCGCGAGCGGCGTCGGCGGGTCGTCCGCCGTCAACCGGTGCACGTCGTCCTCGACGATCGCGAAGTCGTACTCTCGTGCGAGGCGCACGAGCGCGTCGCCCCGCGTCGGTGCGAGTCGGGCCGTCGTCGGGTTGTGCGCGCTCGGCACACAGTAGAGTGCCCGCACACGGTGGCGTCGGCAGATCGCCGCGACCGCGTCGGGATCCATCCCCTCCTCGTCGCATCGCACGCCGTGGAGCCGGAGGCGCAATTGACCCGCGACCGCCCGGAGGCCGTGGTAGGTCAACTCGTCGCAGACCACCGCATCGCCCGGCTCGGCGGCGAGCAGCAGGGCGACACAGATCGCATGCTGCGAACCCGCGCACACGACGACGTGGTCGGGGCTCGTCGGCACGTCGAATCGTTCGAGCCACGCGGCACCGGCCTGTCGGTGACGGGCGGTTCCGACGTGGTCCTGGTAGCGCAGCAGTCGCTGCACGTCGGGCCGGCGCGCGATCTTGCGCAGTACGGCGCCGAGGTCCGGATCCTCCGCATGCACCGGCAGGTCGACACTCATCTCGATCCGCCGTTCATCGGGGAGGCCGAGCACGTCGTGGGTCGCGGTCGCCGACGCGACGAACGTTCCCCGGCCGACGCGTCCGGTCGCGAGCCCCTGCCGCTCGGCTTCGCGGTAGGCGCGTGTCACGGTGCCGAGTCCGATTCCGAGGGCCTGCGCGAGATCGCGCTGCGTCGGCAACCGGTCGCCGGGGTGAAGACGTCCGCCGGCGACGTCGGCCTCGAGCGACGCGACGATCGCCCGCCAGATCGGGCCGTCGCCCCGCCGGATCGTCGGTCGCCAGAGGATCGTTCGCGCGCTTGTCACTGTGACAATGTGCATCGAAATACACCACTTTTCCAGTGACAACTTCTCGTCGATTGATGCATGCTCTCCAGCGTTCCCGTCACCGCTTGCCGGAGGGCCTGTCGATGCGACCCGCGAACCGCCTCACCGAGCGAACGATCGCCGCACTCGTTGCCTCGCTCACCGTCGCCACCGCGTCCGCGCAGCCGGTCGCGCTCGCGATCAAAACGCCGTTCACGATCGAACTCCGCGCCGAGGGCACCCCGTTCACCGACTCGCGCTACCGCTTCGCCGAGCGCTTCCCGCTCGTGCGCGACTTCCGCCCCGCCCGCGCGACCGCGCGTCACGACGCCGCCGTGTTCCGTGCGCTCCTGCCCGATCGCCCGGTTCGCGTCGGCGAGACGTGGCGGCCCGATCCCGAGGCGGCGATCGCGTTCCTGCGCCAAGTCCACCCCGGCGCGACCGCGTCGCTCCACCACGGCGCGGGCGCGCACGGGATCGCGGCCCCCGGAACGGTCGCGCTGCTCCGCGCGGTCGATGCGCGACACGCCGAGATCGCGCTGCGGGTGCACGCGGAGTTTCGCCTCGACGGCGACGGCGGGCCGGGGACGTCCTACCTGACGCCGGCACAGTTTCGCGGACATCTCGTGATCGATCGTGCGCGCAGCGTCGTCACGCACTTCTCGCTCGGCCTGCCCGACGCCCCGTCGAACGTCGACCTGAACATCGCGCGCGGCGAGGGCGTCATCGCCGACATCGGGAGGATCGCGTGCCTGCGGGTCGCCACCGACGCCCCTCGCCCGACGATCGACGCAACGACCGCAATCGACGATGCGACCGCGGCGCAGGCGCTCGCGCGCGCGTTCTACCCGGTGGCCGACATCGAGTGGCTTCCGCTCCCCCAGGCGCTCGCGCGAGCGACCGAGACCGGCAAGCCGCTCCACGTCGTGACGCTGTTCGGCCCGCTCCTCGACGAGTCGTGCTGAGGCAGCGGGAAGACCCTCCGTGCGAGGGTCCTCGGCGTCGACTCGGTGCGGTCCCTGCTTCGCGAACGGTTCGTCAATGCGTGGTGCCTCGCAAAGGAGGTCGAACGGCTCGGGGCCGCAGCGTCCGAGCCGCGCCTCGCGGCACTCTGCCGCACGCTACGCGAGAACTACCAGTATCCGGTCGATACGCTCGTGCTGTCGCCTACTCTCGAACGCCTCGCCCACCGCGGGGTCAACGAGGCGATCACCGACGGAGCGTCCGGCTACGCTCGGATGCTGCGCGGCGCGCTCGGTGAACCGACCGCGGCGAAAGACGACGCGCCGGCCGTGTCGTCCAACGTCCCGACGCCCGGGAAGCGACCGGTCGTCCTCACCCCGGCGAGCCCGAAGGGCGAGTTGCTCGACGTGCTCGCGCCCGCGAAGTTCGCCGGCGGCATGGGCGGCATCTTCACGATCGACACCCGCGCGTTTCCCGACGGCGGAACGCTGACGCTGACGATTCGGACGGGCAGCGCCGAAGCGTCCGGCTCGTTCGAGTTGATGACCCTCCGCCGTCATGCCGGGGGCATGGCCGCGATGCCGGTCGCGCGCGCACACGGCGTCGCCCCGTCGACGACCCGGCGCCTGGTGCACCGCTTCAAACGGGGTGAGCGCTTCTGGTTCGGCGCCTGGCGCGCCGACGGCACGACCGGCGACGGGACGAATGCGTTTCAGGTCCTCGTCGAGGCGACGCCGCGCGAGTAGCGCTCACTCGAGCGACAGCGCCTCGATCGGATCCATCCGAGCGGCCTTCCACGCCGGGTAGGTGCCGAACAGCAGGCCGACGACGACCGACACGATCAGGCTCAGCACGATGCCGTGCCAGCTGATCAGCGTCTTCCACTCGGCGAACGCGCTGATCCCGCCGGCGAGCAGGACGCCGAGCAGCACACCGATGATCCCGCCGATCACGCAGATCGCCGCGGCCTCGACGAGGAACTGGCGCAGCACGTCGCGTCGACGTGCGCCGACCGCCCGCCGGATGCCGATCTCCCGGCGTCGCTCGGAGATGTTCGCGAGCATGATGTTCATGATGCCGATGCCGCCGACGAGCAGCGAGATGCTCGCGATCGAGCCCATCACGATGTCGAAGATCTGCTGGGCGCGCTGGCGCTGCGCGACGAGGTCGAGCGCGATCAGCACCTCGAAGTCGCGGACGCCGCCGTGCGCGGTGCGGAAAAACGCGTCGGCCGCATCGACCGTCGGGCCGAGCCGCGCGACGTCGTCGACCTTGCAGACGATCTCGTCGATCTCCGCGCGCAGCGGGTTGCGCGTCATCCGGTGCAGCATCGCGCGCAGCGGCACGAAGACCCGCCGCGTCATGTCGCGAATGCCGCGCACCGCACCGTCGCCCCCGAGCGGCCCGCGCGACGCGAGCACGCCGACGACGCGATACAGTTCGTGCTCGATCCGGATCTCTCGCCCGATCGGATCGGCGTCGCCGAACAGTTCGTGCGCGACGAGCGCGCTCGTCACCGCGACGCGCGCCGCATCGGCCTCGTCCGCCGGCAACAGAAAGCGGCCGCGCGCGACCCGCTCGGTGCCGACCGCGAGATAGTCGGGCGTCGTGCCGGTCACGGCCGCATCCGCCCGCCGGTGCCCGACGCGCACGGTCATCTTCCGCACGCGCAACGGCGCGACGCCGACGAGTCCGGGCACGCGGGTGCGGAACACGTCGGCCTCCTCGCGCGTCAGTCCGGCGCTCCGCGTGCGGACGCGCTTGGTCTCGTCGGGCTTGCGCCCCTCCGGCTCGACGATCCGCACGGTGCGCACGCCGAGGGCGGCGACCTGTTGGTCGATGTCGTGGCGCGCGCCTTCGCCGATCGACAGCATCGCGACGACGCTCGAGATGCCGAAGATGATGCCGAGCATGCTCAAGAGCGTCCGCACCTTGTGCACCGCGAGGCCCTTGACGGCGATGATGACGATCTCGGTCCAGGGCATCGGCTACGCTCCGGCCGCCGCGAGGAAGCCGAGTTCGAGCGTCACGTCGTGCGTCTCGGTCCGCTCGTCGACGGTCTCGATCCGCTCGACGTCGCCGTCGCGGATTCGGATGATCCGCTCCGCGTGCCTCGCGCACGCCTCGTCGTGCGTGACGAGCACGATCGTGCGGCCGAGCGCGTGGAGCTTGCGGAACAACGCCATCACCTCGGTGCCGGTACGGGAGTCGAGGTTGCCGGTCGGTTCGTCCGCGAGGATCAGGTCGGGGTTCGTCACGAGGGCGCGCGCGATCGCGACGCGTTGATCCTGACCGCCGCTCATCTCCGTCGGGGTGTGCGTGAGGCGGTCGCCCAGCCCGAGCGCGGTCAGTACCTCCACCGCCCGCTGCCGACGATCGCGCTTCGGCACGCGCGCGTAGACGAGCGGCAGTTCGGCGTTGCGGACGATGTTCTCCTTCGAGAGCAGGTTGAACTTCTGAAACACGACGCCGATCCGCCGATTGCGGACGTCGCTCAGTTCGTCGTCGCTCATCGTCTCGATCGCCTCGCCGCTGAGGTGATACGAACCGCCGGTCGGCCGATGCAGGCAGCCCAGCACGTGGAGCAGCGTGGACTTCCCGCTGCCGGACGGTCCCATGATCGCGACGAAGTCGCCGCGCTCGATCCGCAGGTCGACGCCGCGCAGCGCCTTGACCGCGCTCTCGCCGGACCCGTAGACCTTCTCGAGTCCACGGGTGTGAATGACCGGAAGCGGTCGCCCGTCACCATCCAACGAAGACGTCCTCTCCGGCGTCGATGCCGTCGGTGATCTCCACCCATTCGCGACCCGCGCGACCGACCGTGACCGGCCGGTCCCCGGCGCGAGTCACGACCACCCTGCGACCGTCGTCGTCGATCGTGACGGCACCGGCCGGCACCGCGACCGCCGCATCGTGGGTCGCCAGGCGCAGCGTCACACGCGCGGAGAAGCCGAGCCGGATCTCGGGGGCCGGGTCGAGGATCGCGACCGCGACGTCGACGACCGCGACGCCGGCCTCCCCGGAGCGCATCAACGCGAGTTCCCCGAGTCGCTTGTTCTTGTCGGAAGCGACGTCCGCGATCGACGTGATGCGGCCGGAGAACCGACGGCCCGGCAGCGCGACGAGTTCGATGTCGGCTTCGAGGCCGGTCTTCAAGCGCGCCACGTCGACCTCGTTGACGAGGAGACGGACCTCGAGCCGATCGAGATCGGCGATCTTCATCAGCTCGGAGTTGCGGCTGACGGTCTCGCCGACCTCGACGCGCGACTGGTTCTCCTCGCCCTTCCACACGCGGTGAAAGACCGCGCGCCCGGCGACGGGCGACAGCACACGACAACCCTCGAGGCGCTCGCGCTCGTAGGTGAGCTGGCTCTCCGCCTTCTTGCGCTTCGTCTCGGCGATCGTGACCCGGCTCTCGTAGAGCGCGATCGTCTCCTTCTCGGTGCGGCGCTGGCGCGCGAGTGCCTTCACCGCCTGGTCGATCTTCAGCTTCGACTCGGCGACGATCCTCGCGTCCGGCCCCTCGCGGACCGCGTCCAGTGTGTCCGCCGCGCGACGCCGCTCGATCGCCTGCTTCCGCAGGGACTCCTCGGCGTCGGTGACCTCCTCCTTCGTCGCGACGCCGGTGCCGAACAGGCGACGCATCCGCTCGACCTCGCGCTGCGCTTCTTCGTATTCGAAGTTCGCACGATCCAGTTCGACCTCGCCGCGCGCGATCTGTTCCTGGGTCGCTTCCTCGAGGAGTTCTTGCAGCGCGACCCGCGCGGCCTCCACCTCGAGTTCCCGCTTGCGCGTCTCGAGCCGCATCTCGGCGCGCTTGCCGCGGAGCGCCTCCTGCTCGTTGTCGAACGCTTGACGGAGGGTCTGGACGTCGCGCGTCTTGGACGCGACCGACTCCTCGAGATCCTCGCCGTTGAACGTCGCGACCTCGGCACCGGCGGTGACCTCGCTGCCCTCGTCGACGAGCCAGATGATCTCGCCGCCGGTGACGGCATTCACGGTCACGACGCGATGGCTGACGACCTCGCCGAGTTCGACGAGCGTCTCCTCGAGCGCGCGCGCCTCCGCGGCCACCCAGCGACCCGACCGCACCTCCGCCGGCGCACCGTCGCACCCGGCCCCCACGAGGCCGCCGCACAACAGCGCGACCGCCGCGGCCGCGGCTCGCCCCGATCCCCGCCTCGCCATCGTCAGCCGCCGATCACGACGCGCTCGCCGGCGCGCAACCCGTCGAGCACGACTGCAGACAGCCGGTTCTCGGCTCCGAGCCGAACGGTGCGCTCCTCGACGGCGCCGTCGGACCAGACGCGGACGGTCGCCGGTTGCCCCTCCTCACGCGCAATCGCCTCGCGTGGCACGAGCAGCGCGTCCTCTACCGAGGAGCAGACGATTCGGGCGTTCGCCATCATGCCCGGCCGCAATCGCGGGTCGTCCTCGGCGAGCGTGACCGCGACGTCGAATGCGCGGCGGTTCGCATCCCCGACGATCTCCTTCGTGCGCGAATCGAGATCCTCGAAGGCGTCGCGGCCGAAGCGACCGACGCTCGTCACCGTGCCGCGGAACACCCGCTCGTCGATCGCGTCGATCTCGATCGCGACGGACTGTCCCTTCTCGAGCGTCGCGCGCTGACGTCCGTCGACCTTCAGGTTCAGCCGCATCGACGCCGTGACGGCGATCGAGCACGCCGGGATGCCGCGCCAGATCCGGCGTCCGGGTCCGACCTTGCGTCCCCAGAACGACTTCACGAGCAGTACGCCGTCGGCGGGCGCGGTGATCGTCATCCCGCGTCGCTTGCCCTTGAGCCGGACGAGTTGCACCCGCTTGCGCCGGATGCGCTCCTTGTACCGGCGACGGATCTCCTGCTCCTGCTTCGTGAGATCCGCCAGCCACTGGCTCGAGATCTTGTGCCGATACTCGCGGAGCTTCACGTCGAGCCGCGCCTCGACGACTTCCCCCGGCTCGGCGCCCTCGAGGACGCGATCGAACGCCGCCCGCGCCGCGCGCGCGCTCGCCGTCAGGACCTCGACCTCACCGGCGAGCTGGGCGTATTCCTCGGCCGTGACGACACCGCGCGCCCGGAGCTGATCGAGCACCTCGAGGTCACGACTGCGGTAGCCCGCCGTCACCTTCGCCTCCTGCAGCCCCTCGCGCGCCGCGATCCGTGTCGACGGGTCGATGTGCGCGCCCGAGACGAGATTCTCGTGCCGGATCCGCGCCAACTCCAGGTCGCGAAGTGCCTCGTCGACCTGCGCCTGCGCCTGACTCTTGCGGTTGTTCAGATCGGCGAGCAGGCTCGCGAGTTCGGCCTGCATCACGTCGAGCTCCGACGTGACGTCGAGCAACTCCCGCTCGACCTCGGAGTCGTCGAGCGAACCGATCACCTGCCCCTCGCGAACGAGCGAGCCGTCCTCGGCGAGTTGGGTGATCGTGCCGCTCTGCCGGAACGCGATGTTGAGTTCCTCCTGCGGCTGCAGGGAGCCGCGCGCCCGCACGACGACCTCGAGGCGGCCGGCGCGCACCGCCGCGGTCGCCGGCGTCGGCGCCGCGGTCGGCGTGCCGCCGTCGCAGCCGCCCGACACGACGATCGCGATCCCGAGCAGCAGTGCACCGTCGCGGAACCGTCTCACGGCGTGACCTCGGGCGCTGCCGTGGGCTTCGGAAAGCGCACGCTCGCCTGCGCACCGACGGTCACGCGGGGGTCGCGCTCGACGATCTTCACGTCGACGGCGTAGACCTTCGCGCCGTAGAGCCCCTCGGCGCGCTTGCCGGTGTCGTCGAGCAACTCGTTGCGGTCCTGCCCCCAGATGTCGATCCGGATGATCTCGCCGGTGAACGCCCGATCGTCGATCGTGTTGACCCGCACCGGCAGTCGCATCCCGACCCGCAGGTTGCCGACGACCTCCTCGCCGACCTGGGTGTTGACCTTCAGCGCGCTGAAGTCGGGCAACGTGATCAGGCTCGTTCCGGGCCAGACCCGCGAGCCGATCTCGACCTTGCGCTTGCGCCCGTGCCCGACCATGCCACGCACCGCGATGCCCGCGCCGGGCGCGCGCAGAATGCTCCGATCGATCCGTCGCTTCACGCGTCGCATCTCGTCTTCGACGATCACGACGCGCAGCTTCGCGTCGTCGATGCCGCGCTTCAGTTGCTCGACCTGCGCCGCGAGGCGCTCCCGCGCGACCGCGACCTCGAGCGTCGCGACCTCGATGTCGAGCTTCGCCCGCCGGCGCTCGACCGGCTCGGGCGCCTTGATCAGCAGGTTGCGGTTGACGAGGGCGAGGCGGTGGTCGAAACGCGCCCGCTCGCTCGCGACGAACGTCGCGTGCGCCTCGTCCTGGCTGAGCACGCCGCGCTTCAGGAGGCCCTGCGCGCGCTCCCATTGCTCGGTCGCGACCGTCGCGGCGGCGGCCGCGCGGTCGAGTCGGGCCTGCGCCTCGGCGCGTTGCGCGGGGGTCGCGCCGTCGACGAGGAGCTTCTCGCGGAAGTTCGCGAGTTCGAGCGTGCTCTGCGCGGCCTCGACCTCGGCCTCGAGTTCCTTCTTCTGGTCCGCGAAGCCGTCTTCGAGTTCCGAGACCTGCGCCTTCGCCTCCTGAAGCTGGACGTCGAGGTCCTCGAGCTGCCGGACCTGCTCCTCGTGCTCGAACTCGATCACCGGCTCGCCCTTGGCGACTTGTTTGCCCTCGTCGACGACCCACGCGACCTGACCGCGCTGCTGTGCCGTGACGGTGAGGCAGCTCAGCGCCTGCACGACGCCGGTCTCGACGACGGTCGCCGGCTCGCCGGATGGCGCGTCCTCGGCGATCGCGACGCGCTCGGCGCCGAACGCAGCGAGCACGGCGACGCCCAGCGCGGCCACGACGAGGCCGATCCGGCGTGATCCGGGCGGTTTTCCAAACCGCGGTTGGTCCCGATCCGTTGTCCGCGGTACAATCATCACCATCTGCCCCATCTCGGCCAGCCCGCTCGGCCCGTGCGGCGGCGGACGTCGCGGCGCATTCACGGAAGCGCCTGTGCCAACCGTGATTAAGCCATCCGCGCGCGCCGTTTGCAAGGTGCGCCGTAGCCGCGCGGCGTCGCTGGACGAACCGAGCCGAACGCGCCACCTTTCGAGGAGAGCGAGTCCCCGATGTCCACCCGACGCCCGAGCCGACGCCAGCCAGACGCCGAATCCCCGACCCGCCGGGGCCCGCCGCGCAAGAACCACGTTCCGACGATCGTCGCGGGCGGGGTCACGCTGGTGCTGGTGATCGTCGCGATCGTGCTCATCAAGCGCAGCGCGCAGATCAGTGGCGAGCGCGAAGCCGAACGCGAGGCGGCGCGCGAGCAAGCGCGGGAAGAGAAGGCGGCGCAGGCGAAACTGCAGGCGCTGATCAACCAGAAGGACCCGTTCGACGAGAACCTCGGCAAGCTGGTCGAAGCGTTCCGCCGCCACGACCCCGACGAACTCGTCGCGTTCGTCGACAAGCGCGCGACGTACGATTTCCTCGCCGAGCGCGCGAAAGAGAAGCAGCGCTGGAAGGACCTCTCGCTCGCCGATCAGCTCAACGCGTTCGCGGCCCTGCTGAAGGCACCGCCCCTCGACGGTCGGTGGAAACTCGCGACGATCGGCGAGTGGCGCTCCGAGGGATGCGCGGAACCGGGCTACACCGACCACACCGTCGTCGTGATCCCGCGCGTGTTTCCGAGCGGTGAGGAGGACGAGGTGCGGCTCATCGTCGCTCGCCGCACCGGTGACCGACCGCTGATCCGCGGCGCCTCGGTCAAGATCACGAAGGAACCCACGGTCGAGGTCGCAGCCGTCAAGGACGACCTGATCGTGCCGGGTGCCGTGAAGAAGACCGCCGGCTTCAAGTCGCTCGACAAGAAGCTCGGGGGCGCGGAGATCCCGGTCGCGAAGGGCCGCGGCGACGTCGACGCGCGCGGTGTCGCGATGGGCCTCGTCGCGAAGGTCGACCCGGTCCCCGGGACGAAGGCGACGGTCACCGCGGCGATCGAGACACACATCAACACGCTGCTCGACCCGGACGCGACGAAAGCCGCGCGCGCGGCGATCGACGAGCTGGTCCTGATCGGCAAGCCATCGATTCCGCCGCTGCTGAACCGCCTCGTCGGCCGCGATCTGAAGAACGCAGACGACGTATTCGCGTGTCACCAGGCGATCCAGGGGCTCCGGGCGATCACCGGCGAGCGGTTCGGATTCGAGCCTCAAGTGGGCAGCCGGATCCTGACCGCCGCGGCGGAATCCGAGCAGCAAAACGCGCTGCGGCGCTGGTTCGGTTGGTGGCAGATGAACGCGAAGACGTTCGTCCCGTCTCTGACTGAGCAGCAGAAGAAAGAGCTGAAGCGCCGGCAACGACGTGCCGCGCGCAATCGAAATTCGTAGAATGCAGGGACGGCGTGGCCGGCGGGAGCGAGCCCGGCGGGATGCCGTGAAGGAGGAACCGATGTCGTCGAAGATTCCGTTGTCGTGCAAGAACTGCGCGAAGCGTTATCAAGTGCCCGACACCTACGCCGGGCAGAAGTTCAAGTGCAAGGGCTGCGGCGAGATGATCCGCGTCCCGGGCGCGCGTCCGATCACGCGCTCCGGCCCCGCTGTGGGGGCCGGGACGAAGAGCGGTCGCCCCCCGACCCGTTCGCGCACGGCCACGCGCCGGACGACGAGCGGCTCCGCGGTGCCGAAGTCCGCGCAGAACAAGACGCTGCTGTTGATGTCCGGCATCGGCTGTCTCGTGCTGATCGTCGCGATCGTCTTCGTGTTCGTCAGTGGCGACGACAAGAAGCCGACGCGCAAGCGCGCGACCGAGAAGGTGTCGGAGGAACCGACGCAATTGCCGGAGACGCCCCCCGCGGTCGTGGAGAAGCCCGACGTCCCGGAGATCGATCCGCTCGCCGGTGCGAAGGACGATCCGAAGGACGCGCCGGCACCGAAGAAGGACGAACCGGTCGCGAAGAAGGACGAGCCGAAGCCGGCGCCGAAGAAGGACGAGCCGAAGAAGCCGGAGCGCCCGCGGATTCCGAAGGTCGACCTGCGGAAGATCCCGCACCTCGAGTCGACGTCGGCCGAGGTCCGGACCGAGATCGACGAGAAGGTCGCGACGCTCACCGATCCGTGGGCCGGCCGCGAGGCGTCGAAGGCGAAGAAGCGCCTCACCGAGCTCGGTGATGCGTCGGTCCCCGCACTCCTGTCGAAGATGGTCGACCTCGACTTCACCGACGCGGACGCGCGCTCGGCGATGCCGCCGATCACCGAGACGCTCCAGGAGATCACGAACGCCCGCAACAGCATGATCTGCCGGATCGGCATGCAGCGGGGCGACCCCACGGCGGACGAGCACATGTGCAAGCTCAAACGCGCCGAGTGGTTCGACTGGTACAAGAAGTACTCGAAGCTCAAGTAGCGCGGTCGCCGCGCGACGCGACAGGGAAAGCCGGGGTCAGCGCCTCGGCTTTTCCTTCGTACGGGCGAACCGCTCGATGATCGCGCCGACCTCGCTGACCGCGGCGCCACGCTTGCGCGCGCGCTCGAGCGCGGCGAGTGCGGGCTTCTCCACGGCGCAGACCGCGAGGAAGCACGCGGTCGTCAGCTCGTAGGTCGCCGTGCGGCGTTTTCCGAACGCCAGTGCGACGAGCGCCTCCGGATCGAACGCGCCCCACGCGATCGGCCGGCCGTCGATCGTCACGCCCGCGGACGTGATTCGGTCGACCGTGCCTTTCGCGACACCGCCGCCACGCCGCTTGATCGACGCGCGCTGCCCCATCTCGAGCTTCTTCGCGCACGCCTTCGGCACGCGGAGCGCCCGCTCGAACACGTCGACGCGCGCCCAATCGTCGCTCCGGAGCACGCGACGCAGCGTCTCGTCCGCGCCGAGCTTCTGAATCGCGTCCTCGACCTTGCCGAAGTCGCCCGCGCGCATCCACGCGGCCCACTCGTCGGCGACGTCGCGAAACCCGCGCCGCATCCCGGTCTCTTCCAACTCGCGCCAGCCGAGTCGGCCGATCGCGGCGAGCGCGACGAGCGCCTCCGGCGACGCCGGCCATTCGTCGAGCACGCGTTGGAAGTACATGAACTGTGTCGTCAGGTCCCGAGGCGCGGCCTTCGCGACGCGACGCGCCTCCGCGAGCAGCTCCGTGGCGGTCTGCTTCGGGCCGGTGAGCTTGCGGGAAAACTCGGCGACGCGCTCCGGCGGCAACAACTTGCGGAGCAGCGCGACGCGGCTGTTGACCTCCTGGACGCGCTTCTCGAGGAAGGCCGGATAGCGGTGGCCCGCGTACTTCCGATAGGCGGCGAGCGCTTCGGTGTAATGGCGCAGCGCCTCGACCATGACCTCTTCGCGCTCATCGCCGCTCAGCGAACCGACGCGATTGTTCGCGGCTTCGCCACGCTCGTACTCCGCGTCGCCCTTCGCGAGCAACTTCGGGTCGCGGTCGCCGCGGGCGCGCGGGTCGTCGGGGTCGATCTCGTCGGAGTCCTGGGAGGCCTTCGGCACCGGCGGCGGCCCGGCGGGCTCGCTGTCGTCGCCGAACTCCTCGTTGTCGCGAAGTGCGCGCCCGGGGTCGGGCTTCTCCTCCCCCGGCGGATCGGCCGGGGTGGGATCGGCCGGCGTCGGCGTGTCCGCCGCGGGGTCCGGTGCTGTCGGGTCGGGCGCGGGTGTCGGGTCGGACGAGTCATCCGCCGGGGGTGACGCGTCGGTCGACGCCGGGTCCGGCGCGGGCGCCACGGGCTTCTCGTGCGCCTCGGGGCCGGCGGCCTTCGCGTCGAGGCGCGCCGGACGCGGGTTGTCCCCCTTCGGCGTCGCCTCGCTCGTCGCGATGATGTAGCCGGCCACGCCGGCGACGGCGAGGAGTCCGAGTCCGCCGAAGATCGCCGCGGCACCGCCGCCGGATCGCTGAGCACGCCCGCGGGCGGTCGAGCGCCCGCGCACCGGCGCCGCGGCCCCATTGTCCCGATCCGCCGCGTCGGCAGCCGGCGTCGGCACGGCGCGCGGCGTCGACGGGCGACGCGGCGCGCGCGGTTCGGAGCGCGGCTGGCTGCGGGGCGCCGCCGCGGCGCGGGCACGGACGAGCTGGTCGATCCGTTCGACGTCGGCGGCCGCGAGCTGCCCGGTGACGATCAGCGCGTCGCGCGCGTCGGCCGCCGAGGTCGCCTGGGCGGCGATGCGATCGGCGACGGCCGCGTCGACGAGGCCGAGTTCGGCGGCGGCACGGCAGAACGCGTCTCGGTCGGGTCCCATCGCGTGCCTTCCGTCGCGGGCGGGTGGATCAGTCGTCGCTCGACAGCCGGCGATCGAGATCGGCGCGATCGAGCCCCTCGACGGTCACGCCGAGGTCCTTGAAGTAGACAACGACTTTGTCGAGTTGCCCAGGCTCTCCGACGAGTTCGATCGCGACGCGACCGACCTTGTCGTTGATCGTCGCTCCGAGGATGTTCGGCACGACGTCGTATTCGGTGCTCACCTTGTAGAGGATCGGTTGCCCGATCAACTGCTCCGGAAAGGTCAGGAACAGCTCGCGCCGTTCTGGGTTGTCAGCCATGCGTTTCCCCGCGGGAGCCCTGCAACGTCTGCGCACCGGGCGGTGCGTGTGGGCTGAAGTCTACCGCGTGTCCCCAGCCCTCACCAGAGTCTTTTTCAGCGGCTGATCCTGCCGTTCGACAAGGACTTACGGCGACCGGCGTCCTCTGCCGTAGAGCCACGCCGCAACCGCCAGGGCGCTCCAGGCGGCCGCGTGAGCGAGCGGCGACGGATAGGCGAAGCGATGAAAGGCCCCGATGCGAACCTCGCCGTAGATCACACCGGCGCGAAGCCAGTCGACGTCGAGCAACGGCGACGCGATCGCGGCCATCGGGTTCAGCGTCACGCCGAGGATCAACGCGCCGACCCGGGGGGATCCGTCCGGGGTCTCGAGAAACGGATCGACCACGAACGGGCCCGCGAGCCACACCAACGCGCCGATCGCGACGAGCGGCGCCACGGCGGCCGGCAGCGCCCGCGCCACCATCGCGAGCGCGAGTCCGAAGGTCGCGAGCAGCCCCGCGGCGCCGGCGATCCGGAGCCAGCCGATCGACCCGTCGCCGGCCGCACCCGCACCGATCGCCGCGCCAACGGCGACCGCGCCGGTCGCGACGAGCGCCGCGCGCGTGCCGAGTCGACCGCACGTCGGGGCGACGACCGCGAGCACGATCGCGGCGAGGAACAGCACCCCGAAGGCCGGGAGCACGTCGCTACGACTTCTCGGCCGGCGGCGTCTTCTTCAGGCTCGCGTAGCACGCATTGAGCGCCTGCACTGCATACCCGGTCGCCAGCTCGGGCATCGCCTCCCACCAGCGCTTGTTGCGACCGTTGACCCAGCTGCCGTCCTCGGCCTGCTCCGCGAGCAGCTTCGTTGCGAGCGCGACACGCCAGTCGTGCTCGCGACCGCTCGCGTCACGCACGGTCGGGGTGCCCAGCAGGCTCAGCGCCTTCGCCATCGTGAAGTAGTAGTAGTAGAGGCCCTGATACTTCGCGGCCTCGCCCTTCGACGTGTCGAATCCCGGGTTTTCGTCGAGCGTGAAGTGGTTCGCGATCCAGCGCATCGCCGACTGCACCCGCGGGTCGTTCGCGTCGAGGTCGGCGGCCATGTAGCCCTTGAGCAGCGCGTAGGTCATGCTGCCGTACGAGCGTGGCACGAGCGTGCCGTCGTCCTGCGCGTCGTATCCGGCTTTCGAGTTACCCGGGTAGTAGGCGGCGCCGCCGTCGTCGCCGGAGACGTAGACCTTGCCGTCCACCTCGTGGCGCATCGTGTTGATCTCGGAGTCGTTCTGGCAGCGCTCGAGGAACTTCAACGCGCGCTTGAAGCCGTCGCTGCCGCGCTCGTCGCCGGCGGCGAGCATGCCGTCCACCCAGATGCTCAGGTTGGACAGGTCCGGGCGCTGGTCGCCGCCGTAGCCGGCGCCGCCGTAGAACTTGTCGTCCTCGGAGTAGCCCTCGCCCTCGTCGGCCTGGATCGACGCGAGGTAGTCGCGTGCGCGTTTCACGGCGTCGCCGTAGCGGTCGCCGCCGGCCGATGCGAGCGCCTGCAACGCCGCAGAGGTCTTGTAGTTCGCGAGCGTGCCGTCGTGGATCGAGCCGTCCTCTCGCTGGAGCTTCGCGAGATACGCGAGCGGCTTCGCGATGAACGGGCCGTCGTCGATCCGATAGTTGCGCGGGCTCGTCGCGAGCGCGGTGACGAGCAGACCCGTGATGCCGGCGTCCGGCTTGCCGTTGACGAGCCACGCCCCCTGGGCGACGTCGAAGCGCGACCGCAGGAAACCGACCCCGCGGTCGATCGCGTCCTTCGTCCGCGACGTGATGTCGGTCGCGAGCGGATTGACCGCTGCGGCCGCCCCCCCGCCGACGGTCGAGCCGCCACCGGTCGTGCCGGTTTCGGAGTCATTGGTCGGGTTCGGCTCGCCGCACGCGGTCAGCGTAGCGAGCACCAGCGCGAGGCTTGCAGTGCGAATCATCGGGAATCTCCGTTGGACGTCCAGCATTGCCAAACGAGCGGCACGGGGTGTCGGTTGGTCACTTCTTCGCGAGTCGATCGAGGGCTTTCGCGCCGATGTCGCCGCGGTAGTGCACGCCGGGAAACCGAATCGTCTCGACGCGGGCATACGCCCGATCGCGGGCCGCGGCGATCGAATCGCCGAAGCCGGTCACGCCGAGGACGCGGCCACCGGCGGTCACGATGCGGTCGCCATCGCGCGCCGTCCCGCCGTGAAACACGACCGTGTCGGCGACCTCCTCGTCGAGCCCGGCGATCGGGGCACCGGTGGTCGCCTTCGCAGGATACCCCGGCGACGCCATCACGACGCACACCGCCGGACGCGGGTCCCACGAGAACGCCGCCTGGTCGAGCCGCCCGTCGGCCGCGCTCGTGAAGACGTCGAGCCAATCGCCGTCGAGTCGCGGCAGGAGTACCTGCGCCTCGGGGTCGCCGAAGCGCACGTTGTATTCGAGAACCTTCGGGCCGCCCGGCGTGATCATCAGGCCGCAGTAGAGCACGCCGCGGAAGGCACGCCCTTCGCTCTTCATCGCGTGGATCGTCGGCACGAGGATCGATCGCTCGATCTGGCGCATCATCGCCTCGTCGATGACCGGCGCCGGCGAGTAGGCCCCCATGCCACCGGTGTTCGGTCCTTGGTCGCCTTCGCCGAGCGCCTTGTGATCCTGCGACGACGGCAACGGCAGGATGTTCGTGCCGTCGGTGATCGCCATGATCGACGCCTCTTCGCCGACGAGGAAGTCCTCGATCACGAGCGTGTCGCCGGCGTTGCCGAAGCGCTTGTCGACCATGATCGTCGACAGCGCCGCGAGTGCCTCCTGGGCGTTGCGGCAGATGATGACGCCCTTGCCGGCCGCCAACCCGTCGGCCTTCAGGACCAACGGATAGCTGTCGTGCGTCTCGAGGTAGCGCCGCGCTTCTTCGGCCCGACGAAACGTCCGGAACCCGGCGGTCGGGATCAGGTAGCGCTGCATCAGGTCCTTCGCGAACGCCTTGGAGCCCTCCAACTCCGCGGCGCTCTTGCGTGGACCGAACGCGCGGAGCCCTTCCTCCTCGAGTCGGTCGACGAGCCCCTTCACGAGCGGTTCTTCCGGGCCGACGACGGTCAGGTCGACGCGCTGCTCCTTCGCGAACCGCACGAGCCCCTCGACGTCGCCGGCTCCGATGTCGACGCATTCGACGACGCCAGCGATACCGGCGTTGCCCGGCGCACACCAGACCTTCGTCGCCTTGGGCGACTGGGCGATCTTCCAGCACAAGGCGTGCTCGCGGCCCCCGCCGCCGACGACCAGAACGCGCATACGGACCTCCTTCGCGCTGACCGGGGGAAGGATAGTATGCGTCCGACCCGTCGCCGGCCGGGCGATCAGAAAAACCCGCGATCCCGCGGAACGGAAGCCGCCGCGCCGGGTCATCTTGGGCGTGATGGAACGAGCGATCGACCTCGCGCGCCGGGCGCGGCGCGGTGACCGGACCGCGCTGGAGGCGTTGCTGCGCGAATGTGCCGGTGTCGCGGATGCGATCGCCCGCGCGCAACTCGGCGACACCCACGCCGCGGAGACCGCGGCGGCCGACGCCCTGACCCGGCTCGCACGCGGCATCGATCAGCTGGACGACCCGACCCGCATCGCCGCGTGGTTTCGACGGATCGTCGTGCGCGCCGCCGCCAACGTCCGACGCAACGAGCAGGTCCGGGCCCCGGCCGCACCGGTCGACGCACCCTCCTCCGTGCGCGGTCCGGTCGACACGCTGATCGCGGTCGAACGCGTCGCCGCACTGGATGCCGCGGTCGCCGCACTCGACCCGCGCTTGCGCGAACCGCTGCTGCTGCACGTCGCGGAGGGGCTCTCCTACCGCGACGTCGCCGCGATCCTCGACGTCGGTCTCGCGACCGTGAGCCGACGGATCGACCGTGCCCGCGCGATCCTCCGCGCGACTTTCCGAGGAGACGACCGATGAACGACGCTTTCGACCGAGCGTTGCGTGACGCCGTGTCCGCCGGGCGCGCATCGCACACGCTGCGCGAACGCTGGATCACCGACGCGCTCGCCACGACGTCCCCGACGCGCTCGCCGCGCATCGCGATGATCGCCGCCGGCGTCGCCGCTGCGTTGATCCTCGGCGCGCTCGTGTTCGCACCGAACGAAGAGCGAGCCGCGCGCACCGATCGAGTCGCAGCGCCGGACGTCGATGCCGAGCGTCGACACAACGAGCGCGCGCTCGAGGCCGCGAGCAAGGCGGAGCGGTTTGCGCGGGCGGCACCGGGCGCGGCGGTGTGTGTCGCCGGTGGCGAGGTCTTCGTCGGCGACGGGTTCGACGCGGTGCTGTCGACGGCGCGCGAACGCCATCCCCATGCACGCCACCGGTTCGTGTTCTCGCTCGACGAGAAGCGTCGCGTCCCCGGCGACGTGATCCTCGACCGGGCGCCGTTTCGCGTGCTGTCGATCGGAGCGTGGTTCCTGCAGCACGTCGGCGCGCGCGCGGTGCGCGAGGGTGAGGAGTGGCGGGTCACCCGCGGCGATCGCGAAGTCGTGACCGAGAAGGGGCGACTCGAGTTCGACCTCGCGACGGAGACGGACGGGACCTTCGGGGAGCGCCGCACGATACTCGGCATGCCGATCGTCGCCGACTCGATGGCGCCGTTGGTGTTCAACGAGAAATTCGGCATGCCGCGGTTCGAGACGCCGGGTCGGATGATCGTCGAGGACGCGGGCGGCAACTGGCGCGCGTTCCGACGCTACACGGTTCGGGTGCGCCACGAGGGACTGGGCATCGACCGGTGGGTGGACGCGATCGGACGCGGCAGCCGCGAGGCGATCGCCCCGGGCAACTGGATCGCCGTTCGCTTCGGTGGCTACGTGTTCCACGGCTTGCGCCGCCCGGCCTCGGAACTCGCACGCGAACCGGGCCGTCCGCTCGTCGTGCTCCGCTTCCGCGCGGGCAGCGCAAAGCGGCTGGACACGCTCTTCGGCACGAGCGGCGACGCGCTCGACGACTGCCGCCACTACGCGATCCCGGACCAGTCCACGAACCGGCTCGACCGCTACGACCGCGAGGGAAAGGTCGTCGGGACGCTCGACCTCGACACCGCGACACCGGCCGACGTCGCCGCGTTCCTCGGTCGCTGATCGACCGCGTTGCCTTGCCTTGCATCGGTGCACGGGACCGCGCTACGCTGTCCCGCATGGGTCGAAAGCTCCACGAGAAGCCGTACGTGCCGCGCGAATACGATGCGTGGAGCGCACACGGCCGGCGCACGCGCAAGCCGAAGACGAGCCGCCTCACGCACGCGCTGCGCGCACTCTGCCTCGTCGCGGCAACGCTGTTCGCGCTCGCGCTCTTCGTCGACCAGGGGTTCTACTACCCGTTCTCCGCGATCCTGATCGGCCTCGGCGCGGCGGTCGTGTTGCTCTTCTTCGAGCCGGCCTTGCGCTCGTTCGCCGAGTCCGGACGACTCGCGTGGTCGATCGGCGCCACGTTCCTCGCGATGTTCGTCGTCGGGTGGCTCGTCTGGCCGCCACTCCTGCACGTCGGCGCAGCGCTGCTCGGCATCCCGGTCGCGGTGCTCGCGGTCGCGCTGCCGCGTCCGGAGCCGGCCGTGTGGGTACTCGTTGCTGCCGCGTGCGGGTTGAACGCGCTCATCGCCTCCCGCCCTGACGCCAACCCACTGTTCCCGGGCACCGACCGAACGGTGCTGATCGTCAACGTGGTGCTCGCGATCGGCTTCCTCGCCGGCGCGTTCTGGCTCGCCGCGCTTCGACGGATCGAGTCGTCGTGGGCCGCCGAGTCCGACCGACGAGCCTGACCTTGTTGCCCCGCTCGCCGCGACGTATCATTGCGCCGACGTCCGCTCCGCCGGCCGTCGACCCCGTCGGGGCGTGGCGCAGTCTGGTAGCGCACGTGCTTTGGGAGCACGGGGTCGCTGGTTCGAATCCAGTCGCCCCGACCAACTTCGTCCTTGCCGGATTCAGTCGCCGCGCAACGACTTGGCGCTTCGAACAAGCGCGCCTCTCCGGGTTGGGTTCGACGGCCAGTTTGCCGGCACGGCTTTCGGCGTTTCGCCACCCACTCCGACGATTGCGATGGGGCTCTAACGGCGCTCGTCATCCGGGGGCTCCGGGATCACCTCTTCACCCGGTTTCCACGGGTTGTCCGGGCGGCGTTCAAACGTGAACGACGTGAGTCCAAGGCGTATGCACCGGTCTATGACGAGGCCGGTACATTCGCCGGGGACCTCGTCCCCCACGACGAACTTGACGTGCGGTGTGTAGTCGAGAACGCCGCACAGGAGGGCCACGCGCTTCTCCATCCGCGCAAGGCCGCGCTTGGGGTCGTCCGTGGGCACATGTCCGGGGGGGAAGTAGACCGCACCCATGCACACACCATTCACCCGGCACGTCATGCGCCCGTAGGGCCCTCGATGGGTCAGCTCGATCCGAAGCACGTCGCGGTGCTTTGTCGGCACCCCCGCCGCGTGCTCCGGCGCCGCCACCGGCGCCACGGGCTCTTTCGTGCCTGCGTGGCAAGCCGACAGGACCAAGGAGAGCGCGGCGATCGCGATCCCTGTTCTTGCCGTGCTCATCGGCCTCCGTCTTCCGGTCACGTCAACCTCGTGGCGCGCATCCGCCACGCCTACCGCTTGCGCCCGACGCAATACGCGTAGGTCCCGTGGCCGTAGGTGCGGGTCTCGACGTTGTCGAGGTCGGTCGCCATGCGGTCGAACAGTGTGCGGGCGTTGGCGTGGCCTTGGCGGGACCCGCCGTACGGTCGGGTCCACCACGCGAGGACGGGGTTCAACAGGGCGCGGCTTCCCGTCGCGGTCAGCAGATCGCCGACGACGACGGCGCCTCCGCCTTTGACCGAGGCGAGTAGGTTTCGCCACGCCGCCGGCCAGTCCGGAATGATCGACATGCCCAACGTGCAGACCGCGGCATCGAACGGCGGGCCGCCTCGCCACACGAACTCGGTGGCGTCTCCCTGCACGAGCGCAACGTTGGTCCACTGTTCCCGTTCCACGCACTGCCGGGCCCGCGCGAGCATCGCGGCCGAGAAGTCGACGCCGACGATCGCCCCCTCGGGGCCGATTCGTTCCTGGATGGCGGCGAACTCGCGGCCGGTTCCGCAGCAGAACACGACGACGCGATCGCCCCGCGAGAGGAGCGCGACCTGAATCGCATCACGCACCTGGGCGTCGAAGTCGTAGAGTACGCGGCCCGTGACCATCTTCACACGACGAACGAGCCGCCCCGGCAGCGAGCCGCGGTCGTCGTACGCCGGAGGCAGTGTGCCGGCGTAGAGCGCCTTCACCCGTCCCGCCGAGGATTTCATCCCGTGTCGAGTCTCGTCCATTGTCGCAGTCGCCGTGCTGCCCCGCCCCGCCGATCCTCGAAGTGCGGCGCCGTTGTGTCAACCGACAAACGCGTGCAGAATGGAGCCGCGTCAACGGTGCACACCCCGCACGACTCGTGGACTCCCTGGCACCCAATCCGGCACGGAACTCGTCGATGACCCTGGCCTCGAGCGACACCGCCGTCATCTGGCGCACCTTCGAGCGAACCGTCGCGGCCGATGCGTCCGCGCTCGCGATCGCCACGGCGGACACGACCGTCTCGCGCGAACGGCTCGCGCAGCAGGCGTCGTCGGTCGCGGAGGCGATGCGGCGGGTCGGTGTCGGTGCGCACGACGTCGTCCTCGTGATCCTCCCGAACTCGGTCGAGTTCGTCGCGACCTGCCTCGCGGTGATGCGGCTTCCGGCCGTCGCTGCGCTCGCGTCGACCCGCTACAAGGCGTCCGAACTCCGAGCGATCTGCACGAGTGTCCGGCCGCAGTCGATCGTCGTCGAACCGGGCGACGCGGACCGCGTAGCCGGCCTCATGGACGTCGCCGACGAACACGACATCTCGGTGCCGGGCAGCGACCGCGTGCTCCGCCTGCTTCGCGTGCGACCGCGGCAGCTCCCCTCCGCGCTCGACGTCGAAGCGCGTTTCGGCCTGCCCGACCCGGGCTCGCCCCCCGCGCTGATCAAGTGCAGCTCCGGCACCACCGGCGCGCCGAAAGCGGTGCTCTGGACCGCCGCCAACGTCCGCGCGGCGGCCGCCAACACGATCGACACGCTCGGACTCGGCCCGACCGACACCACGCTCGCGCCCGTGCCGCTCTCGCACTCCTACGGGTTCGATCTCGGCGTCCTGCCGATGGTGTTCGCGGGTACGGCGCTCGTCGTTCACGACGGCTTCTCGCCAAAGGCGGTCCTGACGGAACTCGCGAGCGGACGCGTGTCGATCTTTCTCGGCGTGCCCGAGATGGTCCGCCTCCTCACGCGGACGCGAAGCGATCCGGTGCCGGACCTCTCGGCGGTCCGTCGGATTCTCTCGAGCACCGCGCCGCTGCCGCGCTCCTGGGCCGACGCATTCCGCGAGCGCTTCGGTGCATCCGTCTGCCCCCACTACGGGTCGTCGGAAACCGGTGGCATCACGCTGCTCGCCCCATCGGCGATCGCGGTTCGGCCGGGATCCGTGGGTCGCGCGATGAACAACGTCGTCGTCGAGGTCGTCGATGACGACGGCGCGGCCGTGCCGACGGGAGCGCGGGGCGAAGTCGTCATCCGCGGCGCGGCGACCGCGGCGGGCTATGTGCACGACGACGCCGACCCGTGTGTCGGCGGCTTTCGCGACGGCCGCTACTTCACGGGTGACCTCGGGTTTCTCGACGCCGACGGCTACCTCCACCTCGACGGTTCGCGCCGCGACGTCATCAACGTCGGCGGCTGGAAAGTCCCCGCCGAGGAAGTGGCACGGGTGCTGCGATCCCACCCCGCCGTCGTCGAGAGCACCGTCGGCACCTCGAGGGATCCGCACGGCCGAGACCGGGTCATCGCCGCGGTGACGGTCCGCGACGCGGCCGACGAAGCCGACGTCATCGCGTTTTGCCAGGCACGCCTCGCCGACTACAAGGTTCCGCGCCGCGTCCACATCGTCGAGAAGCTGCCGACGGCTGCCATCGGCCGATGACGACCGAGCGGGGAACGCCCCACGACACCTCCCGCGACGCGGGCCCACGACGCGTCGTCGTCACCGGCATCGGTGCGGTTTCCTGCCTCGGCAACACCGCCCCCGCGATCCTCTCCTCGCTGCGCGCCGGTCGCTCGGGCATCGTGTTCAACGACACCTACCGCGCGATGGGCCTGCGATCGCACGTCGCGGGCGTCGTCGACGTGGATGTGGCCGAGCACCTCGACCGTCGTGCTCGCCGCTTCATGTCCGACGCGGCCGCCCACGCGTGGATCGCGATGCTAGAGGCGATCACCGACGCCGACCTCGAGGCGAACGCCCTGTCCGATCCGCGGATCGGTCTGATCGTCGCCGCCGGGGGATCGTCCGACGCGAACATCATCGAGAGCGCCGACGCGCTCCGGCGCGGGGGCCTGCGTCGCGTGAGCCCCTACATGGCCCCACGCACGATGGGAAGCAACGTGTCCGCGTGCCTCGCGACGTCGTTCGGCATCCGCGGCACGAGCTACTCGATCACGTCCGCATGCGCGTCGAGCGCGCACTGCATCGGCGCTGCGATGGAACAGGTGCAGTGGGGCAAGCAGGACGTCGTGTTCGCGGGCGGCGCGGAAGAGCAGGATTGGAGCATCGCGAGCCGATTCGATGCGATGGGCGCGCTGTCGACGCACTTCAACGCGACGCCCGAACACGCCTCGCGCCCGTACGACCGACAGCGCGACGGCTTCGTGATCGCGGCCGGCGCGGGGATCGTCGTCGTCGAGGCGCTCGACCGCGCGCGCGCCCGCGGCGCGAAGATCTACGCCGAACTCGTCGGCTACGGCGCGACGTCCGACGGGGGCGACATGGTCGCACCGTCCGGCGAGGGCGCGGCGCGCTGCATGCGCCTCGCGGCCGCGACGCTCGACGCCCCGATCGACTACGTCAACACGCACGGCACGAGCACGTCGATCGGCGACGTCACCGAGATCGCCGCGATGCGCGAGGTCTTCGGCGACGCGCTCCCCCGCTTCTCGTCGACGAAGTCGCTCGGCGGCCACGCGCTCGGCGCGACCGGTGCGCTCGAGGCGATCCACTGCCTGCTGATGCTCGAACACGACTTCCTCGCGCCGTCGATCAACGTCGTCGAACGCGATCCCGCACTCGACGGACTGCCCCTCGTCACCGAACCCGTCGAGCGCGCCGGCATCACGACCGCGATGACGAACAGCTTCGGCTTCGGCGGCACGAACGCGAGCCTCGTCTTCCGACGCACCACGTCCGGGGGCGACGCGTGAGCGGGGCCGGCCTCTTCATCCGCCGCTCGGCGCCCGACGACGCCGAGGCGATCGCACGCCTGATGGCCACCGCGTTCGGCGACGACGACCGTCAGCCGGCGTTCACCGCCGAGTGGTGGCGCTGGAAGTACGCCGGAAACCCCGCCGGCTATCACGGACTCGTCGCACTCGACCCCGAAGGGAAGATCGTCGGCCACTACGGCGGTGTTCCCGCCGACGTGCGCGTCGACGGTGCGTGGTTGACGTTCGGGCAGAACTGCGACTCCTGTTCCGACCCGGCCGTGCGGCGCGGACTGCGAAACCCCGGACTGTTCGTCCGCCTGGCCCAGGCCTACGCGTCGACCTACGGGATCCCCGGTCAGGATGCGGTGATGTACGGCCTGCCGAATCGCAACGTGCACCGCATCGCCAGCCGCTACATGGACTACTGGATGCTGCGCCAGCAGTGGTTGCTCGTCGCCAACGGGGAGCCGGGCCCGCCGACGCCGGGCATCCGCGTCCACGAAGCGACCTCGTTCGACGACGAGGTGACCGCCCTCTACGAACGCCTCGCCCCGCGCTATCGCTGCATGGCGCGGCGCGACGCCCGCGTGCTCAACTGGCGCTTTCGCGACGCACCGGGCGCCGCGTATCGCATCACGCTGGCGCGCGACGAGGGCGACGCGACGCTCCGCGCCTACGCCGTCCACCGCCGCGCCCGCATGATGGGGCACGACGTCGGACTGCTGATGGACTGGCTCTGCGATCCCGACGACCACGAGGCCGGGCAGGCGATCCAGAGCGTCGTCCGGAGCTTCCACGGCACGCACGGGCGCCACGCGGTCGCATTCGTCTGTCCGACGTCGTCCACGTGGTTCGGCCGGTTTCAGCAGTGGGGCTTCCGGGTCCTGCCCGCCTCCTACATGATGGTCGCCCGCCCGTTCGCGCACGAGCTCGACCCGCGTCTGCTCCGCGAACACTGGTTCTACACGCTCGCGGATTTCGACATCTTCTGATGGGACAGCACGTGATCCGCGCCGCATCGGAGGCCGACTGGGACCGGGTGGCCGACGGCTTCGCCCGCCACGCGGACCGCGACCCCGCACGCACCCGCGCGACGGTCGCACACGCGATGCGCGACAACCCGCACGGTGCGTCCGGCATCGTCGCGCTGGACGCCCGCGACCGCGTCGTCGGACACCTCGGCGTGACGCACCTACCGATGCGGATCCGCGGCGACGACTACGTGTTCGGCCGCTTCTACGCGTGCTTCATCGACCCGGCCTACCGCACCGGCGGCGTCCACAGCCTGTTCATCGAACTCGACGAGATGTTCCGCGAGGCGTTCGAGTCGCGCGACCGGCTCGCCGCGGTGTTCGGCCAGTGGGACGAACTCGACTGGTGGTTCCTGCGCCACACCCGTGGCCACAAGGCGATCGCGACGTCGATCGACCTGTGCCGCGCCGCAGCGGGTGCGTTGCCGACCGGCGAGATCCGAATCACCGGTGTGGACGACGGGGCGCGGTCACCCGCGGTGCTCGACGTCGGGGCGTGCGGCGTCCGTCGGGACGGCGCCTTCCACGCGTGGCGGACGGCGGTCCCCGGCGCCAACGATCGCGGGTGGTGCGCGTGGCGAGAGGACGCGCTCGTCGGCGTCGCGATCGCCCGGGATCGGCGCGACGAGCGATTGCTCGTCGACTGGGCGGTCGCACCCGACGACGATGCCGCCGGGCACGCGCTGCTCGCCGCGGTCGTCGGCGACGGCCACGTGCCGGTGCGCGCGCGCTTCTGGACGTCGGACGCGTTCACGCTCGCGCTGTTTCAGGCGGCCGGCTTCTCGGTCGAGGCCGGCACCGAGGCCTACCTGTCGACGCGAACGGTCGTGCCGGGCATCGACTACCTGTCGCTCTCGCAATCGTGGCACGTGACGATGGCCGACGCAGGCGTGCACCCGTTGCCGCGATTGACGATCGGCGAGCCCATCGTCTATCCGCCGCCACCCGGCACCGCCGACGGCCGCGGTCGCTACGGACACTGACGCGCTTCGATCGGCCGGTGTGCCGCGCGAAGATCGCCCGCCAGCCAACGCGGCACCGTGCCGCAGACGAGCTCCTTGATCCGCGATCGCGCCTCGAGCCCCACCTCGCCGTCGGCGCCGCGCATGCAGCGACTGAGCGCGTCACTCGTCACGCGCGCTTCGTCGAGGCGCATCCCCCACCCCATGTACTCGACGATCCGCATCTCGTTGGAGAGCTCGAGCCCGGCCTTGAGCAGCTCGTCGATGCCCTGCCTCACGAGTCGGGCGGCGCGTGTGGAGTCCATCGTGCGATGGCGCCAGTCCATGCCCTCGCCGTCGATCGCGAACGCATCCATCCGGGCGCTGCGCACCGGCGCCTTGTCGACGAGGTAGAACTGCCCGAGGGCGACCGAGTCCGGACGCGCGCGACGCGCGAAGTCGATCGTGTTGCGAAACGACGCCTCGGTCTCGCCGGGGTAGCCGACGATCAGGTTGACGTGCGCGAACAACCCGTGGCGGCGCGCGACCGCCAGGCCTTCGTAGGCGTCGGCGACGTTGTGCCCCTTTCGCATCAGCTTGAGGATCCGGTCGTCGCCGGACTCCACGCCGAAGAACACGCCCCAGCACCCGGCGCGCCGCATGTGGTCGGCAAGCTCGTCGGTCAGGTCGTCGACACGGCTGTAGCACGACCACTCCAGCCCGAGATCGAGGTCGATCATGAGCTTGCAGACGTCGAGTGGATAGTCGGCGTAGCGCGGCGGACCGTCGGTGAAGTTCGAGTCCCCCACGCGATACCGCGTGATCCCGAGGTCGGCGTTGCGCAGGAGTTCGTCGCGCACGTCGTCGAGCGACCGCGTCACCTTGCCCCGGTCGTATGCGCAGTAGAAGCAGTTGTACTTGCAGCCCCGGCTGAACTCGATCGGGTAGACCGTGTCGCGTGCACGCGGGTAGAGCGACCAATCCGGCACCGGGATCCACTCGTCGTCGCGCGCGCGATACGCCTCGCCGGTGCGCCCGACCCGCGCGAGGTCACGCGACCCGTCCGCATAGGTGACGTCGCCGCCCGCGCCGCGAATCGCGAGCCCCCGGATGTCGACCGGGTCGACCTCGCCGTCCAGGGCCTTCAAGAGCTGCACGATCGCGTGCTCGCCCGAGCCGAACACCGCGTAGTCCGCGAGCCCGTGCAATCCGATGCGACGGCGCACCGTCGGCCCGCCGAGCACGATCTTCGCGTCCGGCGCGAGCGAGCGGATCAACGCGACGGTCGCCGCCACCTCGGCCTCGGACAGCAGGAACGTCGTCGTCAGTCCGACGAGGCGAGGACGACGCGCGCGGACGAGCTGCTCGACGATGCGCTTCCGGTGCGCATAGCGCGCGACGTTGTCGACGATCGCGACCTCGTAGCCCGCATCGCGCGCGACCGTCGCGAGGTTGCACAGCGCCAGCGACGGGCGATGCGGTGGGCGGAGCATGTGACGGCCCGACCGCATCGGCACCCAGAGATCGGGATCGTTGACCCCGAGCGCGGACTGGCTCGCCGCCCGTTCGGCATCGTCGAAGGTCGGCCAGACCTTGACCATCTTCAGACGCTGACCGACGAACTCGTCGTCGGCCAGCGACAGCGACTCCTCGGCCAGCAGCAGCAAATCGAGTCGACGCATCAATCCATCTTGAGGACGAACGGATCGCTGATCGTCGCGATGCCGAGCGGGGACCGGGGGTCGAGCGTCACGACACTCAACCAGACGAGCATACCGCGGATCGCGGGAACCAGGCCGCTGACGTCGATCATCGCCGTCGCGCGGCCCGCTGCGTCCAGCGATCCGACCGTGTTCGTCACGAACGGTGCCAGCCCGTTGGCCGTTGCGAGCATCGTGAGTCCGTCCGGATTCAGCAGGATGCGCCGGCCATCCGGGAGCGCCACGCCCGGTCGCACGCCGGTGTAGCCGACGCCGAGGACGTAGTTGAGCCCCGCGTCGGTCGGCACGCTGATGTCCACCCGATATCGGCCTGCGGCCGTGCGGGTCGTGTGCAGGTTGCGCCCCTCGAGGAATGAGACGTCGGTGACGGTCGCCGACGGAAACGGTGCGAGTTGCTGCGGCACGGCCGTCGCGACGTCGATGAACCACACGCCACCGGACGCTGGCGCGAGGAGGTTGCGAACGCAGCCGGTCACGATCCGCGGGGTCGAGGCGCTCGCGCGATCGAACTGCACCCCGTACGCCCCGGCGAGCGCGTTGCTCGCGAGGTAGATCGTCGAGACCGTCGTGCCCGCCCGTCGGACGTCGAGCGACCGAAGCGGGCTCGAGTTGACGCCGCAGCACGTCGGAACGTAGACGTCGCCGGTCCGCGGATCCTGCGCCGCATCGCCATACCGCGTGCTGAACCCGGTCGCGAGCGTCGTCGCCGCCCCGGTCTGCCGATCGATGCGCTGCAGCATACCGGCGTTCAAGCCGACCGCGACGAGCAACTCCGCCGTGTCGATGTCGATCGTCGCGTTGGCGAACGAGAGATTCGCCGTCGTGACGGTGGTCACCGTTGCGGCCCCGATGCGCAGGAGGCTCGATCCCGTCAGCACGTAGAGATCGCCGTTGTGGTCGTACTCCATCCCGTAGACCGCGGTGCCGAGCGCCGGGTCGCTGATCAACGTGCCCACGACGGCCATCGCACTCGGGTCGATCTGCCAGATCGCCTGGGCGGCCGGGTCGCACACGAGGATCGAGCGGTTGTCCGCGGCGACCTCGCAGACGTTGTGGTGCTCGTAGCCGAGTTGCATCGTCGTGACGTTGCCGCGCGGATCGACGCGCAGCCCGAACGAGAAGAACTTGTCTCGCTGTGTGACGGCGAAGTAGCCGCTGCGGTGGACCTGCGCTTCGAGCGCCGTGCCGGCGACGATGAGGACGAGCGCGAGGGTGGCGAGGAACGTGCGTGTCATGAACACCTCCTGATGCTCGCCCCTACAGCAATCGGCGTACCGCGTGCAGATGGCCCCGATCGCAGCCCCGATGGCGCCTCCGGATGCCGTGACGTTAACGCAGCGTTGCCCCGACGTTCACACACGACGCGCTACGGCTTCCGAGTTCCCAGCAGCCGGTGCAGGAAGAACAGGAGGCTCGCGACGAGAAACGCGATGTTCACGGCGCGCGCGAACGGCGGCGCCCCCTCCGGCCAGACCTGTCCGGCGAGCACGACGACGTTGAGGACCACGAGCACGATCAAGACGGGCTTCATTCGGGTCGATGCTCCGCTTCGGTCGGCTCGCCGGCGCGAGACCGGCGAGCCCGACCGATGCTACTGGATCATGATGCCGACGGTGTTCGCGATCTCGACGATCGACTGCTGGACGAGCGCGACCGCCGAGAAGTAGATCGGGAGGCCGCGCGGCATGAATCCGGGGATCAGGATGCTCCCGCCCCCTCGCCCCTGGGCGTCGAGGACTGCCGGGAACCCGTTCAGAATCGTGCCGGTGAGCACGCCTTGCACCGACGCGAGGAACAGCGTGTCGAGCGCGAGGTTGATCCGACCGGCACCCGGAACCGTGATGCCCGGGCGCTGCGCGAACGCGAGCGCGACGAAGACGGGCGCGTTCGCCGCGGTCGATCCGAAGTTCATCGTGATGCCGTACGGGCTGCCCGGTGCACCGGTGCCCGTTCCGTGGATGCGTCGCGAACCGTAGACCTCGATCCCGGTGAAGTTCACCCCGTAGTTGCCCCAGGTGTTGATCACGGGGGACAGGGGCTGGAGCGGATCGAGTTCGTAGATGTCGCCGGTGTTGGACGCCATGTAGATGTTGCCGGTGACGTCGTCCACCTTGAGTGCCTGGCCGCTGCCGTTGGACGTGAACGTCAAGCTCGTCACGACCGCGCCGCCCGAACAGATCAGCACGCGCGGCGAACCGAAGCTCGACACGGCCGTAGCCGGCAGGCCACCGACGCCGCGGGGCATCGGATCGATGCCACCCATCGACGACGGCAGCGTGCACAGCGTCGTCAGACTCTTCGCGCGCGGATCCCACTCCTCGAGCGTGCTCGTACCCGCGAACCCGATCAGGATCGTGTCGCGATCGTGATCTCGTGCCATCGCGTTCGGGAAGTTCACCATGCCCGCGATCAACGTCGTCACGACGCCGCCCTGCAACTCGACGAGTTCGTTGAACGTCTGAAACACGTAGTTGCCCGACTGCAACACGTCACCGGCACCCGCGGATCCGGTGACGAGCGAAGCGAGCGTCGTGACGACACCACCCGGCGTCACGCTCGCGATGACCGAGTTCGTCGCGACATCCGCGAACACGACGTCGGTGTTGTCGGCGGCCATCATGACCATGTTCGCGAAGCCCCCCGTCTGCACGGGGTTCGCCAACGTGTTGACGGCCTTGGTCGTCCGGTCGATCCATAGCAGGTCGCCGGTCCCGCCGATCGTGCCGGCGAGGAAGTCCCCTCGCATCGGTTGTGCCGTCGCGCCGAACGACACCAGCGCAAGGGCGACCACGCTCATCGTTGCTCGCATCATTGTCCACGTCTCCTCAGCAGAATCACACCCTGCGCCTGCCCGCGCGTCGATCGAGTCTCACGCGCGTCATCCTACCACGCCTCCTGGATTGACGGGCCTCAGCGAGCCCCCCTATGATGAACGGGTCGGATTCCCGGCCGACCCGGCCGGGCGCCGTGCTGCGAAAGGGAAACCCAATGCGCCTATCTTGGATCGCGGGCGTCGTGCTCGCCGCGACGACCGTCACCGCCCAGCCGACCGTCGTCAACTCGTTCCCCGCGTCGAGCTTCGGATCCGTCTTCCCCGGAGGCATCGGCTACGACTGGCGCAGCGACAACCTGTTCGTCGTCGACGAGACGAACAAGGTCGCGTACGAGTTGACCCGGATGGGCAGCCTGGTCAGCACGATCGACCTCGGTCTGCTCGGCATGACCTATCCGATCGGCGGCGGCGTGGACGGAACCGGGCAACGCCTCTACATCGCCGAGGAGATCAACGACAAGGTCTGGGAGGTCGACCTGTCGAACCGCACGGTGATCACGATGATCTCGACCACCGCCTACTCCGATCCCAGCGGCCTCGACTTCAACCCGGTCGCGGGCACGGTCGTCACGAGCGACGACGCCGCCGGAGTCATTCACGAAATCTCGCTCGCGACCGGGCAGCCGGTCACGACGCTCTCGGTCAAGGCGCTGTCCGGGGATGCCGACGGGCTCGGCGTCAACGCATTCAACGGGATGTACATCGTCGGCGACGACACCGGCGCGACGATCCTCGAGATCGCGGACGACGGATTCGTCATGAACAGCTGGGCCTCGAAGACCTACGGCATCCAGGATCCCGAGGGGATCTGCATGGATCCGCAGAACGGCAATTACTTCGTCACCGCGACGGTCGCCCCCTACACCGTCTACGAAGTGTCGGGTGGCCTGACACTCCGACCGGCGCTGACCGCGGACATGGTCACGGTGCCGGCGAACACCGTCGTGACGATCAAGCTGCGGACGGACAGCGCGCGCTGGCCGCTCGGCGGCATTGCACTCGTCGCCGTCGGTGGCGGTTCGATGCCGCCGCTCGTGCTGGCGCAAGGGCTCGTCGACGGACGCGGACATGTGACGTTCCGCTTCCGCAATCCCGGCCTCGGCGGGATCCGTGCGACGATGATCGGCGCCGGCTTCTCGACGAGCGCATCGCAGCTCTCGACGATCCTCGACATCACCCTCAACTGACCCGACGATCGACGACGCCGGCGACGGGACCGACCAGGCGATGACCGATCCCGATTGGACCCTTCGCGCCCACGGGGTCGAGCGCTGCGCGTCCGTGGTCGGCCGCGACGATCGCACGGCGTTGCTGCACGCGCTCGGCGCGCGCGTCACCGATGCGCCACACGCCGTGCGCGGCTTGCTGTGGGATGACGCGACGTTCGGCGCGCGGCTTCGTGCGATCGGCCTCGATGCCCTCGCGGCGCGTCTGCTCGCCCGTGACGCGTTCCCGATCCACGCGCTCTACCTCGACAAGACCGCCGACACGAACTGGAAGGTCACGGCCCACCAAGACGTCGTGATGCCGTTTGCCACTCCGGTCGACGAACCGGGCTTCACACGGTGGACGTCGAAACGCGGCGTGCCGCACGCGGTCCCACCCCGAGCGGTCCTCGCGTCGCTCGTCGCGTTGCGGCTGCACCTCGACGATTGCGGCGAGGACCGCGGGCCGCTCGAAGTCGTCCCGGGTTCGCACGACCGGGGCATCCTGAGCGACGACGCGGTCGCGTCGGTGCCGTTGGACGCGTTTCGGCCGTGCATCGCGCGCGCCGGCGACGTGTTCGCGATGCGACCACTGACGCTGCACCGCTCGGCCCCAGCGACCCGCCCCGCACGCAGGCGCGTGCTGCACGTCGTCTACGCGACGACCGAGCCCGGCGCCGCCGCGCGTTGGCGACGCGCGTGACCCGGTTCGTCCGGCCCGCCGCCGCGGCGCTGTTCCTCGCGATCGTCGCGGTCGCACCGATCGTCCCTGCATTCACGCACGGGGCGCTCCCGGCCGGTCACGACATGGGCATCCACGTCGTCAACGCCGTCGCCTATGCCGACTCGCTGTCGGCGGGGATCGTCGTCGCGCACGACGTGCCGTCGTTTCGAGCCGGCTACGGCGGCGCGAACTTCAAATACTACCCGCCCTACGCCTACCTACCCGCCGCGCTCGCGATGCGGCTCGGTGCGTCGCCCGCGGCGGCCCTCGGCCTCTCGATCGCGCTCGCGACCCTGCTCGGTGGTCTCGGCTCGATGCGGTTCGCGCGACGCCCGTTGGGCCCCGCCGGTGCGATCGCCTGCGGACTCGTCTACGCGATCGCGCCCTACCGCCTGGCCGAGATCTTCCCGCGCGGCGCGCATGCGGAGCTGTGGGGCGCAGCGCTGGCGCCGTGGGTGCTCGCCGCGCTCGATCGGTGTCGCGACGGGCGCCGCGGAGGCATGGCCGCGCTCGCGATCGCGACCGCGATCCAAGGCGTGCTCCACCCCCTGTCCGCACTCGTGACCGCGCCCGTCGCGGCGGTCTGGTTCGCCCTCGCCGCACGTCCGAGCGGACCCGCCCTCGCGCGCGTCGGCGGCGCGGCGCTGATCGGCTGCGCGCTCGGTGCGTTCTACTGGCTCCCGGCGCTCCTCGATCGCGGCGCGATCGCGATGGCAGGCCACTTCGAGGACGGCTCCGCGTTCGTCGACCGGGCGCTTCACGGGGCCGAGCTGTGGCGCGGCGCCCCGCTGCCGGGCTGGAAGCCGGGCGTACATCCGGTGTTCGCGGCACTCGTCGCCGCGGCGGCGTGCTTGGCGTTCGCGACCGCAGCCGTACGGCGAGCGCCGCTCCTTGCGGCCGTCGCCTGCGCGCTCCTCGCGGTCGTCGCGACGACACCGTTCGGCGCCCGCGTGGTCGTCGCGGTGCCCGGACTCGACACGTTGCGCTACCTCCAGTTCCCGTGGCGGTTCCTGCTCGCCTGGTCGTTGTTCGGCGCGTGGCTCGTCGGCGCGGCCGTCGCCGCACCGCGCGGGCGCGCACTCCGGATCGCGACCGTCACCGTCGTGATCGCGTGGGCGGCGGCATCCGCGCTGCCGTTCGGCTACGGCTCGACGCTGCCGCCCGCGGCCGGACCGACGAGCACCGTCCCGTCGGCCGCGCGCATCCGAACGCTCCTCGCCCACGTGCCGTGGACCGGCGACGTCGAGGACAAGTACCGTCTCCGCGCGCAAACGGCCCCGCCCGATCAACCCGCGGGCAGCATTCGGCTTCGGTCCGGGTCCGGCCGCGCGCAGCTGGCGCGCGTCGATGCGGAGCACTACGTCGCACGCCTCGCCGACGCCGACGCCTCGTGGCGGGCGACGATCGGTCGGCTCGCGCTGGACGGCTGGATCGCCGAGACGAGTCGTGGGACCGCTTCCGTCGACGCCACGCCGGGGACCGCGCTGCTCCGGATCACCGCCGACGGCACCGACACCGTGACGCTCCGCTACACCGGCACCGCGGCCTACCGGATCGGCCGCGTCGTCTCGCTTCTCGGACTCGTCGCGCTCGTCGCGGCGTCGCTGTTCGCGTTCAGAGGACGATCAACGTCGGGTGGCTGACCCGTCCGATTCCGCCCGGGGCCGCCGGGTCGATCGTGATCGCGGCCACCCAGACGCGCACGCTGCCGACCGCTCCACCGAAGACGTTCGCGTTCATCGCGACGACCGCGCGACCGTTGCCGTCGAGCACGCCGATGTTGTTCACGATGACCGGCGGCAGCGGTCCGGCCGCCGTGCGCAGTGCGAGCCCGTCGAGGCGGAGCGGGATCACGCGGCCGTCGCCGAGCTTCAGGCCGCCGGTATAGCCCGACACACCGAATGCACAGACGTAGGCGCGTCCCGGTTGATCGGGAAAGTCGATCACGATCTGCCGGTCGTTCGGCGGCACCGCGAGCACCGGCGCGACGTTGCGCGCCTTGCGGAACTCGATCGACCAGGGGCGCGTCGCGAGGACGCCGCGCGCGACCTCCTCGAAGCCGTTGCGACGGATCCGCCGCACCACCCCCGTGCGATCGGCGACGACGATCAGCGCACCGTCCGGCGCGATCTCCCGATCGACGATGATCGACGCGCTCTGAAACCCGGTGGCGATCGTCTGGGCGGCGCCGTTCGACGGGTCGACCCGGATCACCGACTCGTTCGAGCTGCCGGCGACGTAGAGATCCGCGAGGTGCGGATCCTGCGTGACGCTGTAGACGAGCCCGGAGGCGACCTTGTGGGTCGCGACGATCGCCCCGGTCAGCCGATCGATCCGCCGGATCGCGGAGCCGTTGCCGTCGGTGACGAACCAGTCGCCCGACGTGCGATCCAGCGTGAAGTCGTCGACCCACAGCCCGGTCAGGGTCGAGATCGTCGTGACCTGGGCGCCCAGGCGGTCGAGCCGGAACAGCGCCGCCGTCTGGGGGAAGCCGGTTCCGGGATCGAGGACGACGTAGTCGCCGTTCTGGTCGATCGAGATCGCTTCGATCGGTCCGGAGAACGGCGCGCCGGACCAGACGGTCGTCACGATCGCCCCGGTCGTCAGATCCACGCGGAGGATGTCGTTCGGCGCCCCGCCGAACGGGTTGGTATGCGCGATCACCGCGAATCGGTTGTCCGCGTCGGATGCGATCCCGGTGATGCGGAACGTGCTGTAGGTGCCGATCGTGCTGACGACACCCAGCGGCGCGAGGCGGAGCAAGGAGCCCGACGTGCCGGCGAGGATGTCCTGATTGTGCGGCTGGGCGTGCGCGGACACGGCCGCGATCAGCGCGAACACGACGGTGAGCGATCGAATCATCGGTGGCGCCTCCCTCGGCGACTTCTCACGACCCTGTCGGTGTCAGCGTAGCCCCGATTCTCGGGTCGGTCAACGCGACCCCACGCCCTTGTCGCTTGAGCCAGGACGGTTCGTCGCGGACAATGGGCGCGGTCCGCTGCCGAGAGGAGCAACCGCGATGCGTGTGCTGGTCGTCGAGGACGACGCTCGAATCCGTCGATTCGTCGTCCAGGGTCTGGAGGAGGAGGGAGCCACCACACAGACCGCGGAAACCGGCCGCGAGTTCGCCGCGCTGGCTTCCGACGGTTCGTTCGATGCGGTGATCCTCGACCTCGGCCTGCCCGACGCCGACGGCGTCGACGTGCTCGAGGCACTTCGCCGCGACGGTTGCCGCACGCCGGTCCTCGTACTGACGGCGCGCGATTCGATCGAGGATCGCGTCCGCGGCCTCGACGCGGGCGCCGACGACTACCTCGTCAAGCCGTTCGCGTTCGTCGAACTCTCGGCACGCCTGCGGGCGCTGCACCGGCGCAACCGAGAGCACGACGACCGCGACCACCTCAGTGTCGCCGACCTCGTGCTGGACGTTCGCACCCGCCGGGTGACCCGCGGGGAAAAGCGCATCGAACTCTCGCCGCGCGAGTTCTCACTGCTCGAGTATCTGATGCGCCACGCGGGCGAGGTCGTGACCCGAGCGATGATCGCGGAGAACGTCTGGGACCAAAGCGTCGAGCACTTCTCCAACGTGATCGACGTCTACATGGGCTACCTCCGGAAGAAGGTCGATCGCCCGTTCGATGGGCCGCGCCTCATCTGCACGGTGCGCGGCGTCGGCTACACGATTCCCGACAACGACGCGGCATGAGCCTGCCGATTCGCACCCGCTTGACGGTGTGGTTCACGGCGCTCGTGTTCCTCGGCACCGGCGCGGTCGCGGCATTCCTCTACATCGGTTTCGGCAACTCCGTCGCGGCGTTCATGACCGAGCACCTCCACCACGAAGCCGTCCGGATCGAGCGACTGATGAAAGGTGCGTCGTCGGCGAAGGAGCTGCAGAAGACGCTCGAGCTGGTCGTCGGCCCGCAGCAGCACGGCTACGACTTCTACTGCCGGATCCTCGATCGGGAGGGAAACCCGTTGCTCCAGAGTCCGGCGGAGATGCGGCTCACGTTCGCGATTCCGGAAACGGTGCGCAACGGCAGCGCGACCGTCGCCTTCACGACGGTTCCGGGACCGGCCGGCACCGGCGCCCTGCGCGTCTACACGACCTCGCTCCAGCCTGCGCTGTGCGGCGCGCTCGCCGACGACGCGTTCCTACAGATCGCCCAACCGACCGAGATGATGGTCGAACGGCTGCGCACGTTGCGTCGCTGGGGCGCACTCGGCCTCGCGTTCGTCGTCACGTTCTTCGCGATCGCCGGCTACTTCCTGATCCGCAAGGCGCTGCAGCCGGTCGCCGCGATCAGCGCCCACGCATCGGCGATCGGTGCGTCGGACCTCGCGCGTCGACTGCCGCGCCGCGATACCCACGACGAGCTCGACGAACTCGCGGCGGTGCTCAACGAGATGTTCGAGCGCCTCGAGACCGCCTTCGTCCGCAACCGACGATTCGCGGCCGCCGCCGCGCATCAACTCCGCACCCCGTTGACGGGGCTGCGCGGGCACCTCGAGATGATCAACCGGGAACCGGACGTCCGCGGCCGGCTCGACGACGTGCTCGTCGACGTCGACCGGATGGTGACGTTGTGCCGGCGGATGCTGCTGTGGACGAAGGTCTCCGAGGGCGCGGGCCCTTCGGCGCGAACGGACTGGACCGCCGTCGACGTGCGCGAGTTGTGCCACGACCTGGCCGTCGGCGCCCGGACGACGGCGCGACGGAGCGGCGTCCGACTCGCGTTCGAGGCCGACGACGATCCGATTCTCGTCACCGGCAGCGCGACCCTCCTCGGCGAGGCGGTGCACAACCTGATCGACAACGCGATCCGACACACCCCGCGCGGCGGAACCGTCCGCGTGCGCGCGCGCCGCAGCGAGTCGGGGGTCGACATCGTCGTGGAGGACGACGGCCCGGGCATCCCCCCACACGCGGAAGCGCGGATCTTCCGCCACTTCGAGCGCGCCCACGGCAAGACCGACGGCGGCTTCGGACTCGGGCTTCCGATCGCCCGGGGGATCGTCCGAAGCCACGGCGGCGATCTGTTCCTCGAACGCCCGTCGTCGGGCGGCGCGGCCTTTCGAATCCACCTGCCCACCTGAGCCCTCAACTCCGCGCCATCCAGCGGTCGATAGTCCGAACGTCCGAGATTCGGAGGACGTTCGATGCGTATCCTGGCGATTCTGCTCGCGGCGGTGCTCCTGCCCGCCTGTCACGCGATGCGCGCCAACGTCGGCTACGGCGTCGGCGCCGGCGCCCAGATCAAGCTGCCGGGGCTCGTTCACACCGGCGCGGCGGTCGGCGTGTGGAAGCACTACGGGGTCGATTACGGGGGCCGCGAGACGACCGGTCGAATCGACGACCTCTGGGACGTCGTGGTCGCGTATCCGTTCAAACTCTCGCACGCCGAGACGCGTCGCGTGATGGAGGACGACGGCCTGCCGGAGGAGAGCGAGCACGAAGACGATCGACACGAGTGCAACATGCTGCTGCCGCTCACGCTGCTGAGCGACCACTACCACGCAGAGCACTACGCACTCGAACTCGACCTGATGCTCGTCGCCGTCAACCTGCGCGTGGGCTTCAACCCGTGGTATCTCTTCCACACGCCGAAGCGCCCCACCGACCCGTTCGAGGAGTCGGAACGCCGCCGCCGCGAGTTCCTCGAGGCGGTCGCGAAACCCTGACGCGCGGCGCACGAGCGCCTATAATCCCGCGAACCCGTTCCCGTTCGCGCCGGAGGTGCTCGGTGTCACTGCTCACTCGTCTTGCCGTGCGACGCGTCCTCGTCGCCGCACTGGCGCTCCTCGCCGTCGGCTGTGGAGGCCTTCGCCTCGATCCGCGTGCGTCCATCGACCACGTGACGCCACGGGACGGCGCGACCGGGCCGCGCATCGTCTGCATCGTCGCCCACCACGACGACGAGACCGCGTTCGCCGCGACGCTCTACAAGGCGACGACCGCACTCGACGCGGTGTGCGACCTCGTGATCCTGACGAACGGCGAGGGCGGCTACAAGTACTCGACGCTCGGCGAGCGCGTCTACGGCCTCCGGCTCACGAACGAGGCGATCGGGCGCAAGCACCTGCCGGCGATCCGGCGCGCCGAGGACGTCGAGAGCAGCCGCATCCTCGGCATTCGCCGACTGGTGATCCTCGGGCAGAAGGACCACCGCTACACCCGCGACGCCGGCGAGGTGCTCGGACCGGACGCGCGCGTATGGGACCTCCCGTCGATCCGCCGCGACCTCGACACGATCCTGCGCGACGGCCGCTACGAGTTCGTGTTCACCCACCTGCCGACGCAGACGACTCACGGCCACCACAAGGCGGCCACGACGCTCGCGCTGCAAGCCGTGGACCGACTCCCGGCCGGCGATCGCCCCGTCGTGCTCGGCGCCGGTGCGGACGCGTCCGACCTCGACGGCCCCGCGGTGCAGGACGGGGCGTTCCGGCTCGACCGGACCCAGAAGTTCGGGTTTCGCGAACGCCTCGACTACCACATCGTCGTGAACTGGGTCATCGCGGCGCACAAGTCACAGGGCACGATGCAACTCGCGATGAACGGTTCCGACACCGAGACGTTCTGGCTCTATCGCGACAATCCGTCCGACGCGCAGGCGCGCGCGGCCGCGTTGTTCACCGCCCTGGCCAAGCCGCAATTCGCCCCGCTCGACTACCCGGACGCGAAAGCCGCGCCCCCGCACGATCACTGATCGGTCGTGCGACCGATCGACGTGCCCCATCCGACGAGCACGGTCGTCGCGACTCCCACGGTGTTCAGGTAGAGAAACGGCACGCCCGCGCGGGACGCGATGACGCTCGCCGCGACGCCCGCGAGGATCCCGAGCGTCGCACCGCGATCCCCGACGCCACGAAACGCCGTCAACACGAACGCCCCGAGCAGCGAGCCGTAGAACAGCGAGCCGACCGCGTTGACCTGCTCGATCAACGAGTGGCCGCGATCCAGCCAGAGCGCCGCCCCGGTGGCGAATGCACCGGCGACGACGGTCGCGACCCGGGTGCGACGCACGAGCACGTCGGTCGCGTCACCCGGCGGTGCGCGCGGGACGTCGGTCGCGGCGACGGTCGCGAGGGCGTTGATCTCGGAGTCGAGGCTGGAGAGTGCCGCCGCGACGATTGCCGCGAGCAGCAGCCCGACGAGGCCGATCGGGAGTGAGCCGAGGATGAAGGCGACGAACACGTAGCGCGAGTCGTCATCGGCGTTTCGCTCCTCGGTCGCACGGGCGCGGGCCGCGCGCCACCGCACGTCCGCCGCCCGCAACGATCCGACCGCGGCGCGGTCACCCGCGGCCACGCGACGAGCCGCGTCCGCCAGATCCGCGGACGCGACCGAATACCGCTGCTCGGTCTCCGGCGACACGGCCCCACCCGGCCCGGTCGGCGAAAACGCGATCGGCGCCCCCTCGACCGCGTGCAGCACGAAGAGCAGTACGCCGCAGCCGAGGAGCGCGAACTGAAACGGCACTTTCGCGACCGCGTTCAGGAGCAGCGCACCCCGCGCGTCCCGGACGGATCGGGCCGCGAGCAGGCGCTGGACCTGGCTCTGATCGGCCCCGAAGTAGGCGAGGAACAGAAGCGTCCCGCCGAAGAGCGCGCTCCACACCGTGTATCGGTTCGAGGGATCGAACGACCAGTCGACCGCGTCGAGCCGTCCCAGCTCGTTCGCGATCGCCCACGCCCCTCCCATCCCCACCGTGTCGCCGAGTCTGCCCGCGATGACCGTGATCGCGACCGCGAGACCGATCGCCATCACCGCGGCCTGCTTGACGTCGGTACGGATCACCGCCGCGAGCCCCCCGATCGCGGTGTAGGACGTCGCGACGGCACCCAGGCCGATGATCGTCCAATCGAGTGGCCACCCGAAGACGACCGACAGGACGAGCGACGGCGTGTAGATCACGAAGCCCGCCGACAACGCGCGTAGCACGAGGAAGACGAACGCGCTGACGAGATGCGTCGACCGGCCGAAACGCTGCCCGAGGTATGCGTAGGCGGTCGCGACGCCCGCCCGGTGCAAACGCGGCACGAGCGTGTACGCGAGGACGACCATCGCGAGTGGGAGCGCGAAGTAGAACTGCACGAAGCGCAAGCCGTCGGCCCACCCGTGCCCGGTGGTCGCGATCATCGTGATCGCCGAGGCCTGCGTCGCCATCACGCTGATGCCGACCGCCCACCACGGCGCGGTGCGTCCGGCGAGCAGCGCCGATGCGCCGTCGGCACCGCGCGCACGACGCACGCCGTCGACGACGACGTAGGTGAGAAATCCGACGAAGAGCGCCCAGTCGACCGCGTGCATCACATCGCGCGCAACCGCACCTCGAAGCGTACGGCCCGCGTTCGGGGTTCACGGCACGCGGCGGAGCCGCGATGCGCGGCCGCGAGCCGGCGGACGAGCGCGAGCCCGAGGCCGACGCCCGACACCTGTTCGACGCGCGCGTCGCGTCCACGGACGAAGTCGTCGAAGATCCGCTGCTGGTCCGGGCGTGCGATCGGCTCTCCGTCGTTCTCGACGCCGAGCACGACGTCGCCCTCGCTCACCGTCAGATCGATCGACACGCGCGGCGGCGTCGAGCCGTATTTGATCGCGTTGTCGACGAGGTTGATCACGATCTGCGTCAGCGCGTCGCGATCGATCGAGACGATCGGCGGCGCGTCCGGCAGCGCGAGGTCAAGCGTACCGCCCGCCTCCTCGATCGCGATGCTCGGGCCGCCCACCGCCTCGCGAACGACCTCCGCCGCGTCCACCGGCGCGACGTCGAGCGAGCGACGCCCTCGCTCGAGGCGCGAGAAGTCGAGGACGTTGCCGATCAAGCGACCGAGCCGTTCACTCTCGCTCCGGATCGTCCCGTGGTAGGTGCGCTGCTTCTCCACGTCGTCCACCCAGCGATCCTCGAGCAGTTCCGCGTACATCCGGATCGACGTGAGCGGCGTCTTCAACTCGTGCGTCACGGCGGACACGAAGTCCTGCCGCCGTCGCCCCACCTCGTATTCGGCGCGGAAGAGTCGCCAGAAGACGACCAGCGCCCCTGCGAGAACGACGCCGAGGCCGGCGAAGATCCAGCGGTCGCGGCGGCGGCGATCGTCGACGACGGTCGCGGCGAGGTCCGAATCCACCGGGCCCGCGCGGAGTTCGTAGGTCGGCAACAGGCGTCCGAGATCCCGGACGATCGCCGCATCACGCGCTTCGGTTCGCAGTGCAATGCGCGCGGCGAAATTCGGCGTCATCGCCCCGGCGATCACGTCGGGGAAGTAGCTCGTGACGAGGTAGTCGTGGTCGATCTCGAAGCCCTGGTGGTAGGTGCGCGGCGCGACCGGATCCTCTTCCTCGATCCGACGCAGCGCGCAGATGATCGGTGCCGCGTCGGTGGCCTCCGGGTCGAGGGTCACGATGTCGAAGTCGAACTGCAGCACCGGCACCCGCGGCTCCGGTCCGCCCGCGTTCTTGAACCAGGTGCTCGTCTCCTGCTGCGCCGCGGCGTCGCCCTGGATCGCCTTGTTCATCGCGGTAACGACCTGGGCGCTGTTGCGTGTCGCGTCGAGAATGGGTTTGTCGACGGCGACACACCGCATCACCCCGCGTGCCGCATACGCGTCGCGCTGCTCCTCCGTGAACAAGCCGGACTTCGACTGCCCCGTGCCGAGGGGCGGAATCGCCGACAACGCCACGGGGTCCTCCGCGCGCGCCATCTGTTGCGCCGGGGCCTCCTTCTGCGCGGTCGCGCTCGATCGATCCCGGCGGGCGCCCCCTTGGAGGCGTCCCTCCTCGCGCATGCGCACCGCGCGTCCGACACGCCGCAGGCGCGACGCGACCCGATTCTGCTTCTCGACCGCCTCGCGCTCGGGCGACGGGTTGCCGTGCACGAGCGGCGTGTTCAGCGACTCGTCCGGGAAGACCTGGAAGTAGCTGCGGATGCGCGGATCCTGGCCCGTGCCGTTCACCAGCGGCGAAACCGCGAGGAAGTTCGCGGGGTTGTACGCGTTCGTCTGCACCGGCGGCGTGAAGTAGTTGTAGTCGACGAACAGGCGTTCACGCTCGCGCTCCAGCACGGCGGCCATGTCGGCGCGGATCCGTGCGGCGATGCGATCGGCGACCCGTTCGTGCCGGTCCCGCTCTTCGGAGCGCGCGAGCGCGACTTCCGCGCGCCCGGTCGACGCGACGTAGTAGACGAGCACGCCGGCCGGCAGGACCAGGGCGATCGCGAGGACGACGAGGGCGATCCAGTAGGCTCGAATCATCGCTCGCGCCCGAGCATGTAGCCCTCGCCGCGCACCGTCAGAATCACGGTCGGGTGCGCCGGATCCCGTTCGACCTTCTTGCGGAGCTTGGCCATGTGGATGTCGACCGTTCGCGTTTCGATCGTCGCGCTGGGGTAGCCCCACACCTCGGTGAGCAGTTCGTCGCGGCGCACGACGCGGTCGCGGTGTCGCGACAGGTACGCGAGGATCTCGACTTCGCGCGGCGTGAGCGTGAACGGGCGATCGCCGAGACGGCCTTCGAGGCGGGCGATGTCGATCGTCAAGTCACCGAGGACGATCGTCCCCGGCTCTCCGTCGGCGGGAAGCGCCGCGCGACGGATCAGCGCCTCGACGCGGGCGACGAGCTCGCGGACGCTGAACGGCTTCGTGACGTAGTCGTCGGCGCCGATCTCGAGCCCCTCGATCTTGTCGTCCTCGGCGCCGCGCGCGGTCAGCATCAGAATCGGCGTGCGGCTCCCGTCCGCGCGAAGGCGGCGGCACACCTCGAAGCCGTCGATGTGCGGCAGCATCAAGTCGAGCACGATCGCGTGGTAGGTCGCGAGCCCGGCGCGCTCGAGCGCGCCTCGACCGTCCACCGCGGTCTCGACCTCGAAACCGCGCACCGTGAACGAGTCGACGAGGCCCTGCAGGATCGCGGGCTCGTCGTCGACCACGAGCAGGCGTCTTCCGTCCATCCGGCGTCCTTCCCTCCGGGTGGGTCCCTCCAGAGGATAGCGCCTCGCCGGCACCGGGGCGGTAAACCCGCCGTAAAAGCGCGTCAGCGCCGCGGGCGGTTTCCGTGGCGAGCGGCGCGGTCCGGCCGACGACGCTTGCGCGGAGCACGCCCGTTGCGGGCCGACGATCCCGAGCCCTTCGACGGCCGTCGCCCGCCCGACGACTCGCCGGACTTGCCCGTCGTGCGACGCCGGCGGCGCCGCGGCGGCAGGGGCTCGATCCCGAGGAGTCCCTCGCGACCCCGCGTGAGGATGTCGCAGACCTCCTCCGGATCGTCGGTGACCTGGATCAGGTCGACGTCGCCCGGCGAGATCGTCCCTTCCTCGACGAGGACGCGCTTCACCCAACCGAGCAGGCCGCGCCAGAACGACCGTCCGAACAGCACGACCGGGAACGCGTCGACCTTGCCGGTCTGGATCAACGTGAGCGCCTCGAACATCTCGTCGAGCGTTCCGAATCCGCCCGGGAAGATCACGTAGCCGTGCGCGTACTTCACGAACATGACCTTGCGCGCGAAGAAGTAGTCGAAGTCGACTTGGATGTTCGAGTAGGCGTTGCCCTTCTGCTCGAACGGCAACTCGATGTTGAGGCCGACGCTCGCGCCGTCGCCGTCGCGCGCACCGCGGTTGCCGGCCTCCATGATGCCGGGCCCACCGCCGGTAATCACGTTCCACCCGGTCTCGCTGAGCAGCCGTGCGGTCTCGACGGCGGCGTCGTAATACTCGTGCCCCGGCGAAAACCGCGCGCTACCGAAGATGCTGATCGCCGGGCCGAGCTTGCGAAGGGTCTCGAACCCCTCGACGAACTCCCCCATGATCTTGAAGACGGTCCACGTATCCTCGGCGCTGCGCAGTTCGGGCAGTGAGCCGCGGCGTCGACCGGATCGCTTGTTCATGTAGATTCTCCCCGCTCGGGCGTCTCACCCGGCATTCCTCTATCGGCGCCCCTTGCGCGAGGGGATTACCGCGGCCCGCCCTGCATCGTAAAGCGTTGACGCGCGGCGAGTAGGGACGACGAGATCGGTCCGCGTCCGCCGACGACACCGTCTCCTGCCGCGCGTGGACCGATTCCGGGCAAGCTCGGACGCCCGATTGGCCGATGACACCGCATCGAGTCACCTTATCGGGAACGCGAGATGCTCTCAGACACGATCGAACGCCGCGAATCGCACGTGCTCGTAGTCGGCCTCGGCTACGTCGGCCTGCCGATCGCGATCGAGTTCAACAAGCAGGGGTTCCGGGTCACCGGCTACGACAAGGACCCACACAAGACCAACGGGCTGCTCGGCGGCTCGTCCCACGTCGAGGACATCACCGACGACGAGGTCGAGCAGTGCCTGTCGACCGGTCGCTTCCACGCGACGACCGATGCGAGCGCGATGGCCGACGCCGACGTGATCGTGATCGCCGTGCCGACGCCGCTCAACAAGACGAAGGACCCGGACATCTCGTACATCCTCGAGGCGACCGAGGACGTGGCGACCCATGCGCGCAAGGGGACGCTCGTCGTGCTCGAGAGCACGACCTACCCCGGCACGACGCGCGAAGTCGTGATGCCGCGCCTCGAAGAGGCGATCGGCGACTGCGGCACCGACTTCTTCCTCGCGTTCAGCCCCGAGCGAATCGACCCGGGCAACGAGACCTACACGTTCTCGAACACGCCCAAGGTCGTCGGCGGGATCACCGACGCGTGCACGAAGCTCGCGACCGAACTCTACGCAGCCGTCTGCTCGCAGGTCGTGCCGGTCTCGAGTCCGGCGTCGGCCGAGATGGTGAAGCTCCTCGAGAACACGTTCCGCAGCGTCAACATCGGTCTCGTCAACGAGATCGCGATCATGTGCGACAAGCTCGGCGTCGACACGTGGGAGGTCATCGACGCGGCAGCGACGAAGCCGTTCGGATTCATGCCGTTCTATCCGGGGCCCGGCCTCGGCGGCCACTGCATCCCGGTCGACCCGCACTACCTCGCGTGGAAGCTCAAGACGCTGAACTACCGCGCGCGCTTCATCGAACTCGCGGGTGAGGTCAACAGCTCGATGCCGGAGCACGTCGCCGAGAAGGCGGCCGACATCCTCAACCGCTTCGCGAAGCCGGTCCGCGGCTCGAAGGTGCTGCTCGTCGGCGCGGCGTACAAGCCCGACATCAGCGACGTCCGCGAATCACCGGCGCTCGACGTGATGCGCGTACTGCTCGACAAGGGAGCGGCGCTGTCGTATCACGACCCGCACGTTCCGGAGGTCCGGCTGGACGAAGGCACGCTCCGAAGCGAACCGCTCGACGCGAACACCCTCGCCGACGCCGACCTCGTCGTGATCCTGACGAACCACACCGACCTCGACTACGATCTCGTGTTCGAGCGGTCGGGTGCCGTACTCGACACCCGTGGCGTCCACCGACACCATCGCGATCCGGAGCGCATCTTCCGACTCTGACGAGTCGGGTGCGCGTCGTCAGGGCGCGATCTTGAACGTGTAGGTCGTGCTGATATACTCGATACCCGACGGCGAGCCGGCGTCGAGGACGACGAACGCGTTGTGGATGTCGATGCCGACGAGGAACCCGAACGGCGGGATGTTGACCATCGCCGTGCCCCGGCCCCGCGCGCTCAACACGCCGGTGTAATTCTGGAACACCGTCGGGAGCTGGCCGAACACCGACGCCACCATCATGTTGTCGGGCGTGAGGTTGAGCTGGCGCTGATCGACCTGGATCGGTCCGAGCCCGAGCGACGACGCGCACTGGTACGGCTTGCCCGGTGCCGGGTCGGCGATCAACGTCATCGTCTCGGTCTTGCCGACCTGCGGCGTGTTCGAGCCGACGATGCGGATGTCGTCGTACGTGAAGCACACCTTCGGCCCCGAACCCGTCCCGGCGAACTCCGGGCACTGCGAGTTGTACGGATCCGGGTTGGCGTTCCAGCCGTTGGTCCACGAGCGCGTGATCGCGCCGGTGTAGATCGTGCGCGAGAGCGTCGTCTGCGAACGGTAGCGGATCTCGACGACGAGGTTGCTCGCGCCGTCCCACGTGAACGAGTTCTGCAGGCCCATCGGGCTCCACGTGTTCGCGGTGAGCTGAAACGAGATCGGTCCGTTGAAGACCGTCGTCGGCGTGGGACCCAGCACGTTGTCGAAGCAGCTCGTCGTCTGGAGCGTCTGCACCGTCGTGTTGGCCATTCGGACCTGGCACTGCGTCGCCGTGAACACGGACGACGAGGTCGGGGCGAATGCGATATCCGTGATCGTGATCGGGTTCGCGGGCATCTGCGCCGCGGGGATCACGAACTGGTAACGCCAGTTCGGACCGGCGTTGCCGCTCGTGGTGAATGGCCAGGCGTTGCCGCCGCCGGTCGACGGGCTGCTGTCCGGCACGTAGTGTTGCTTGCCCTGGGCAGCGCCGAGCGACGTGAGCGTGGCCACCGCGGCCGCGGCGACGAGGGTCTTGAGGTGCATCCTACCGTTCCTCCAGCGACGGACCGCCGCTCGGCGGGTGCGGAGCGGCACTCGGGATTACTTCATTCTCCCATCGAACCTACCACGCCGCCCCGCCGTCGCGCCAGGGCCCGGCCGCTCTCACGCCGAGAATCGTCGCTACCGATTGCCGACGTCGAACTTCCGCAGGACGCGTCCCACTCGTGGACGATCGGCGTCCGGATCGATGATCTCGACGTGCCGCGCATACGACAGCAGGTGATCGTCGCCTCCGGCGCCGACGATCACCGCGGTCCCGTCGCCGAGCGGGTAGTAGTAGATGTGGATCCCGCTGCCGAAGTCGTCGGCCGGATCCCCCACGGCCGCGCGCAGCTGGCCGAACGTCGGATTCGTCGCGAGCACGCGCGCGAACGGCTCGATCGTTCGCGACACCGCGAGCGCGCGGAGGCACGCACGGCGGAAGTGCCGCACCGCTTCGTAGCGCGCGGTCGCCTCGTCCGGATCGCCCTCCCCGCTCGTTTGCCACGTCCGCGGTGGCCCGCCGATCCAAGTCGTCGCCGTGCGCTCGATCGCGCCGTCGACGGGAATGACGTATCGCTCCTCGACGACCGACATCCGGCCGAAGTCGGAACTGGTGAAGACGAGGCGGGCGACCTCGAACCGATCGGCCGTCCGCGACGCGCGTGCGCCGTACGTCGCCGGCGCGCCGGACGCGAGCGTGATCGCCCACCCCGCGAGGGTCGGCGCGGCACGCGACGCGATCGCGTGTATCGCATCGTACGCGCTGCGATCGGTGATCAGCGTCCCCCCCGTGAAGAGCTGCGCGAGTTCGAGCGCCGCATCGGACGAGCGAATCGGCGCGAGGAGTCGATGCGCACTCTCGATCCGAAGGGCGTAGGCGTATCCGTCGCGTCGCTCGTCGTCGTTCGCGGCGAGCAGCCCCGGATACGGGAACCGCATGACGTTGTTCGTGCGATACAGACGACGTCCGTCGGTGAGCTGAAGGTGCGCGAGCGGCGTCGTCGCGGCGCGCCACGTCCGGATCCGAACGCGCGGGCCCGGATCGTCGTCGACGCTCGGCAATCCGGAGAGCAAGGCGACGACGGGGATGAAGAGCAGGTGCATCAGTGCGTCCTTTCCGACCGGCGATTCTCTTCCGATCGGACAATACAGCACGCACCGTGGGCGCCGCGTTTCGGGTCGGTAAAAGCCGACGTCGCGGGCGCGGTCGGTACAGAAAAAAAGCGCCGTTGTCGGCGGTGGTGTCCGTGCTGGCGCGCCCGCTCTTCGTTGGCCCCGGGTGTGAAGACGCGGGCGGAGTCAGGGATCCGCCCGCCCTCACGAGCAGACGCGCCTCCGATCGGACACCGAGGGGTTCTCCAACGACGGCGCTCGTCCCTGTTCGAGACGGGGGCGCCGACGGCTACGGGGATCTGAGAAACTACCTCGATTCGTCCGGTCGGCGCAGGTGAAGGCGCCGGCCGCACTGGAGGCATTCGAGTTCCTCGGAGCGCCGGAACCGGCGGGTGCGCTTGCAGTTGGGGCAGTAGTGGTTCTCGACCGCCGTCACGGCCATCACGCCGCCGCGGTCTCCATCGCGTTTCGGAGCCAACGGGCCCTCGCTTTCTCGCCTCGCCATCTCCCGATTCCCCTTTCCCCGATCGCAAGCGCCGTACCACGCGTCGTCGCGGACAGCGTTCCGGGCCCCGAAGGCCCGAAAACCGGTCGATCCGCGCCGGTGCCGTGGCTCGGGGGCGTCGTGCCCCTGGTGAGGAATCGTCACGCGGGCGCTGCCGGCCCGCGGGAATTCACCGAAAAACGCGACCGATCGGTCAGGAGGTCGAACGCCGCGAGGCGACCGCGGTCCGCGCCACCCATGCCACCCACGCGGCCAGCACGCCGAGCGCGAGCCAGACGCCGACCCGAAACGGCACGGGCCGATACCGGAAGACGACGCGCTGCTCGCCCGCCGGCACGACGACCCCTCGGAACGCGAGGTCGGTCGGGACGATGTCCAGCGACCGCTCCCCCGCCGGCCCCGCCAGGGTGGCCTGCCAACCCGGGTAGTAGGTGTCGGTGAGCACCAGCAGCGAGGGCTCCCGGCACTGCACGTCGACGACCACCTCGTGCGCACCGCGGGAGACGACCCGGGCACGATCCGCATCGCCGATCGGCGCGGCCCCCAGCGGCACGCCGAGCGGCGCCTCGACGAGCGCGGTGCGCGCGGGCCGGAAGTCCGACGCGACCAGCCGGTCGACCAGGGCGTCGCGCGTCGCGCACACCTCGACGTCCCGCACGACGAACGCCCGCGGCAGCGCACCGCGGTTGTAGACGACGCGATAGCCGAACTCGTCGTGGATCACGCTGTGGTCCGCGTCGGTGATCGGCGGCGGCGGTCCGTAGTAGAGCAGGTAGCGAACCCCGAGCAGGTCGACGAGCGCGTCGTCGAAGCGTTCGGGGACGATGCCGCACCGCTTGAAGAACACGGTCTCGAACGCACACCAGTCGGTGCTCCGACCGAGCGGATCGGCGACGAGCATTTGCCACGCATCGGCCAGCGTCATGTGGCGCCCCCGCAGTCGCTCCATGAACGCACCGCGGTAGTCGGTCAGTCGATTGACCGCGTTGAGGTAGTGCTGGTAGCGCTCGACGTAGAGCGCGTCGCAACTCCGCACGTCCTCGAGCCCGTAGACGGTCGCCTGGTTCGCCGGGAGCGCATACGGGACGCCGAGGATTCGGAACGGTCCGTCGTCCCGCCGGGCGGCATCGTCGCGGATCGCCTGCACGACGGCGGGCACGTTCGCCGGATCCGGCAACTCGTGCGGTCCCTCGGCCGGATGCGTCACCACGTCGGTCGCGATGTGTGTCACGAGCAGTGCGGCGGCGACGAGCGGCGGTCCGATCAAGCCGAGGCGCGGTACCCGCGGCCACGCACACGCGACGAGCGGCAGGACGAGCGCGGCCCCACCGATCGCCCACCCCGCGACCCCGGCCGACGGGAGCCGAAGCGTCCACGTCGACGCGAACGCGTAGCTCGCGAGCCCCAACGCGAGTGTCGTCGAGCCGAAGGCCCCGCGACGTCGCGCGGCGACGAGCGCGGCCGCGCCGAGCACGAGTCCTGCACCGAGGGCGACCGCCCCCGCATCGATCGCCGGGCGGGATGCGGCGAGCCACGCGGCGCCGCCGATCGCGAGCGCCGCATACCCGAGTGCGACCGCGTAGAACGATCGGGCACGCGCCGCCACTTCGGCCGCCGCGCGCAGTCGATCGAATCCAATCGCCCCGAGCACCGCGAGTGCACACGTGACCACCGGCCCCGGATACTTGATGTTTCCCGACTCGCCGATCACCGGCAGGCGCCCGAGCTCGCGGAACGGCCAGATCCCGAGCATCAGCCCACCGATCACGAGCACGAACGCCGCGAAGAACGCGCCCCGCGAACGGAGGCGGCGGATTCCGATCACCGCGAAGCCGGCCAGCGCGAGCACGACCGGTCCGACACCGATCGGAAAGTCCGCGCCGACGATCCGCGGAAGCGCGAGTTCGACGAGACCCGTCGCGCCGTGGTGGATCTGGCCGACACCGGGCGCGTGGATGTGCCACGCGCGGGGCAGATACTCGAGGAACGGCAGAATCTGAAACGCGGCGAGCCCGAGCCCGCCGGCGAACATCACGGCCGGCCCCACCCACGCCCGTGTCGCCGGCATGTCGGGGGCCGCACCCCGTGCGACGGCCGCTTCGGCCAGCGCGTAGAGCGAGCCGAACAGCAGCGCGTAGAACATCGACTCGGGATGCCCGCCGAGGGCGACCAGCGCGACGGCCACCATCCCGCCGCCGAAACGCCACGGGCCGCCGAAGCGGACGAACGCGGCGGTCGCGTACAGCACGAGCGGGATCAGGATCTCGACGTTGGAGTGCGGCTGGTTCACGTAGGCCGGCACGTAGGTGCCGAACCCGAAGCCGAGCGCACCGACGACCGACGCGATCCGCGACAGGCGGATCAGTCGGCAGTAGCGGTAGGTGAACAGCGCCGCGAGCGCGATCTTCAGCAGCAGGAGCGCGTCGACCGCGTCGAACGCGTAGACGAGCAGCTGCAGCGGGTAGAACACGCTCGACTGGTAGTTCGCGACGAGTGGCGCACCCGCGGCCTCGAACGGATTCCACAGCGGCAGTTCGCCGTCCGCGAGTCGATCCGCGATGAACCGGTCCCACGGGTAGAAGCCGAACTCCGACGACATGCCGTCGACCCAGGGGCGGAGGAACAACGTCTCCGACGACAGCGTGTAGGCCGGGTAGACGAAGACCGCGAGCAGCCAGAACGCCGCGAACGCGATCAACCACTCGATCCGGCGGAAGCGCCGCGGGGTGAGCGGCGCCGGTTCAGACATCCACGACGTCCGGATCGGACGGCGACTCGATGTCGACGAGGATGTCGCCGCCGTCGACGCGCACCGGATAGGTGCACAGGCGCTGATGCGGCACGAGCAGGCATTCGCCGGTGCGCGCGTCGAACGTCCAGTCGTGCCACGGGCACTTGACGATGCCGTCCTTGAACGCGCCCTCCCCGAGTGGCGCCTGCAGGTGTGGGCACTCGTCCTCGGCCGCCGAGAACGTGCCGTCCACGTTGAACACGACGATCCGGCGGTCCTCGACTTCGACGACCTTCGCGCGGCCGATCAACACGTCTCGCGCTTCGGCGACCTTCACGTATCGCGACACGTCAACTCCTCAGCAGTCCGCGCTCGGAATCGGTGATCTCGGTCTCGTAGAGGGTATGGACCGCATCGACGAGGACGCGCATCTCCCGCGCGGCCGAGCGCGGCGTCGATCCCGGCTTGCCGCGCTCGATCGTGACTTGGACGACCCGGCGCAGCCGATCCTTGAGCACCTGGACGACGGGCGCGAAATCGGCGTCGCCCGAGAACAGGATCGCGGTGTCGAACCGATCGGCGAGCGCGACCATGTCCGCCGCCATCCCGACGTCGAGCCCCTTCTCGCCGAGCCGCTCGCGGCGGAACGGATTCACCCGGAGCACGCCGCGGTAACGGAACTCGACCGCGTCGTAGTCGAGCATGAGCTGGCGGTGCACGACGCGCTGGAGCTGCATCAGCCGGCTGTGCTCGGCCTCGTGCCAGCGCCGCGCCTCGTCGAGGAACGCCTCCTCGTCCACGCCGGGCGGGCAATAGCGCGCCGCCTTCGGGGTGGCCGGATCGAACTCCGAGACGTCGCGGACGTGATACCAGTAGCTCCGGACCAACTCGTGGCCCGTGGGCAGCACCCGCGCGAACAGGCGGGACCAGTCGACGTCCTTTTCCTGCAGGCCGAGCGCCTTCAGCGAGTTATGGACGTTTTGACCGTCGAGAAAGGCGACGGCTCGCTTCATCCGACTGGCTCCTGTGACAGCGCCCCGAGGAACGTGCCGGGGCTCCGATCGGGCCTTGTTCGGCCCCCCGGGATACGTTATTTAGTTCCGTTCGCGTCGGACGGCCACGGCCAGCCGTCGATGCCCAGATCTTCCGCGAAAGGCAGCAGTCCGTTGTACAGAGTAACCCGACTCGGAGACGAGAAACTCGAGAGCCTGCTCAAGCGCTTCAAGCGCATCTGCCTGAAGAACTCGCTCTTCAAGGAGATGCGTCGCCGCACGTTCTACGAGAAGCCCAGCGTTCGCCGGCGCAAGGAGAAGCGCCGCCGCAAGGCCAAGGAACGCCGCCGCGGTTGAATCACGCCTGACTCACCGCTGAATCACTCGGCCGGCCCGTCCTCTGCGGCCGGCTTCGTCGCCCCGACCCCCCGCCCCGCGGGGCGATCCCCGCTCTCGCGATCCAGGTGGTAGGCGTCTCGTACCCGGCTGGCGCGCACGTAGAGCTCGCTCAGCAGGAACGGCTTGCCGATGACCTGCACCCGCTCGAGCGATGCCCCGCCGTCGGCGTGCTCCGATGCGGCGCTGCGGTCGGCGAGCAGGAACGCGAACAACGCCGGATCGATCCGCCCGACCGCCTCCAGGAACGCGCGCACCTCGGGCTGCGCCGGGTGGCCGTCGACGAGCACCAGGAAGTACTCGAGCGAGTCGAGTTCGGTGAGTGCGGCCGCCAGGTCCGGCACGACGTCGACGCGCATCCCGCGATCCGCGAGAAAATCGACGACGATCTGGCCGACCTCGCGATCGGCGTTGACGAGCAACACCCGGCCGATCGCCCCGACCGCGGCGAGTTCGCTGTCGTCGGCGAGGCCGCCCGCGGCGTCGGCGAGCGCGACCGCGATCGGATCCTCGGTCGAGTCGACCGCGTCGTCGAAACCCCGCGGCGTGCCGGGGTCCGGCGCGGCGCCGTTGCTGCGCTCCATGGCATCATCGGGGGGCGCATCAACGGGTGCGTCGACCGAGGGCTCGTCCCGACGCGGCTCCGGCTCCCGGGGTGGCGCTTCGTCTCGTGGCGGCTCGGCGTCGCCGATCGCGCCCATCGGCAACCCGGCGACCTGCGCCTTGCCGTGCCGCTTCGCGACGAGGAGCGCCTGATCGGCGGACTCGAGCAGTGCTCGGACCCCGGATTCGCCGAGCTCCTCCGGCTCGAGTGCGTGGCACCCGATGCTGACGGAGAATGGACACGGATCGTCGATCGTCGCGATCGTCTCCCGCAGGCGCTCGCCGACCCGGATCGCACCCTGCAGCGGCGTCGCCGGCAGCAGGATCGCGAACTCGTCGCCGTAGAGGCGAGACCCGATGTCGAGATCGTCGCGCACCGTGCGCCGGATGGCGTCGCCGATCGCCGCGAGCACCGCGTTGCCGACGTCGTGCCCGTGCGTGTCGTTGATCGCCTTGAAGTCGTCGACGTCGATCATCAGCGCGCCGATCGGCAGCCCGTAGCGTCGGGCCTGGCGCTCTTCGTGGACCGCACGCTCCAGGAAGAAGTCGCGGTGCAAGAGCCCCGACAACGAATCGTACTGGATCACGTCGCTGAGCTTGCGCAACGTCTCCCGCACCTCGTCGAGCAGTCGCGCCGCGCCGGCCTCGCTGCCGGTGATCGGCGGGCTCGGGACCGGCTCCACCGCCTGGGGCTCGCCTGTCGACGTTTCGAGGCCGGTTTCGAGGGGCCCGGTTTCAAGAGGTGCGGTCTCGAGCGGTGCGGTCGGCGGGCTCGAGGCGGCGCGTGCCGCGAGTGCGTCCTCGACGACGTGTTCGAGCGCCGCACGGGTCAGCGGCTTCTCCAGGCACGCGAACGGAGCCGACGTCCCGACCTCGTCGCCGCTCGTCGCGAGTGCTCCGGGCAAGACCATGAGCCACGCGGACGCGCCGGCCGACACCGCCGCGTCGAGGCAGGCACCGGCCGCGTCGTCGCGCAACCACCGATCGACGATGACCGCGAGCACCGCGCCATTGCGGGCGACGAGCCGGCCGTGCAGGTCGTCGTGCGTCCGCGCGACGGTCAGTGCGACGTCGTCACGACCGACGAGGCCGCGGTAGTGTTCCGCGCCGTCGCCGAACGACGTCACGACAATGACTTCGTACGCTCGCTCGTTCACCGCACTCCCCTGCCGTGGCCCGTCTATCCCTGAGCTCTGTAGTCCGACTCGTCGAGCTCCTGGACCCCTTGCCAGAGGCAGACGCGCCCGTCGCCGGCGCGCCGTGCCGCCTCGAGCGCGTCGCCGGCGCGCGCGACGAGGTCTGCGGCCGACTCGACCGACTTCGCCGAGCCGTCGCCACCGTGCGGCGCGTGCGCGATCCCGACCGACACCGTCAACGCGCCGTCCGCGCGCAGCGTGCGAGTCTCTCCGACGAGTTGGAATGCCCGGCGGCCGAGTTCCGCGGCGCTCGCACCCGGCGCGAGCACGAGGAACTCACCCGGCGCGTCGCGCGCGGGCAGGTCGCATCCGTCGAGTTCGGTCAGCAGCACGCCGGCCACCTCCAACTCGGCGCGCCGCAGCGCGTCGGGGTCGCGGGCGAGCGCGTCGAGCCCGTCGAGGGCGATCCGCATCACCCCGAGCCCGAGGCCGTTGGCCGATGCGTGCAGCCACGCCTCGTCGAGCCGTCGGCGACGCAGGTAGGACCCCGCGAGCAGGTGGGTCGTCGGATCCTCGAGCGCGGCCCGCATCAACGCGTCCTCGTCACCGTCGACGATCGCGAGCAAGCGCGCGCGCACCGCAGCCGGGTCCGACGGATCGACCGCTTCCACGTCGGCGCGCAGCCGCTTCTCGCCGGCGAGGCGCCGCTCGATCTGTTCGGCGAGCGACTCCGCACCGCCGCGCGGGCGCACCATGATCTGGAGGCCGTTGCGACGGAGCGACTCGAGGTCGGGTTCGTCCTCGTCGACGAGGATCGACGTTCGCTGCTCACCGAGCGTGCGGGCGAGGTCGAAGCCGCTCACGCCGCCGAGGTGCAAGTCGACGACGACGTGATCCGGCGCGCTTTCCTGCGCGGCCGCGAGCATCCGCGTCCCCTCGGTGAAGATGCTTGCGCGGATGCCCTTCCGTCGCAGCGCCGACTCGAGGGGACCGTGATCGCTCGGCCGGGCCGAGCCGATCAGAACACTTGTCGCCATGGCGATCGTCCGATCCCGAACGGCCGATCGTGCCGCCGGCGAATCGGCTTCGCGCAGCTACGATCGGTTCCCTGAGCTGGCCGACGCGCCCCTTGCGCCGTGCCGGATCGACCACCGCCCGTGGTCGATCACCGGCTGGAATATATGGCATGCCCACACAAAGGGCAACACAGAATGTCGTGGATCCCCCGGTGAGACCGCGACTTGCGTCACGGGCGGGCGAGGGCTTCCGCGAGCCATGCATCGAACGTGTCCGCCTGCCGACGATCCCCCGCGTTTCGCGCGGCGATCGCGAGTTGGCGCAGCGTCGCGACGAAGCGTCGATCCGACCGGCCACGTCCTTCGGCCCGCCATCGGATCACCGCATCGCGTAGGTAGGGAACGGCGCGCTCGTGGTCGCCCGACAACAGGTAGGTCCGTCCGAGGTCGTAGTAGAGGTGACCGTATCGTCCCCCCGACAGCGCGATCGCGCGTCGAAGCGCGGCGCGCCCGGCGTCGAGGTCCCCGGCGAGGATGTGCGCCTTCGCGATCCCGACCCAGCCGCGGTAGTGCGACGGCGAATGCGCGACGACGCCGTTCCACAACGCGCGCTCGGTGTGAAAGTGGCCGGCGAATCGTGCCGTCGTCGACGCACCGTACGCCCCCCAGCAGACGAGTGCCACGAGCAGCACGCGACGTGCGCGCACCCCGACGCCGCACCAGATCGCACCGACCGCGAGCAGCGCGCCGACCGACGGGAGGTAGAGGAAGCGCTCGGCGACGAGGATGTTGATCGGCACGAGGTTCAGCATCGGCGCAAGCGCGATCCCGAACCACACGACGCCGGCGACCCCCACGCGCCACGACCGTCGGGCGACGAACACCGACGCCACGACCGCGACGAGCACGATCGCCCCGAGCCACGGCGCGATCGGCACGTCGTGACCGGTGACCGCGGCCCCCCAGCCGTCGGCGGACGGCATCTGCCAATCGAAGCGAAAGTCGACGGGCGCCGCGATCCGCATCGCATACCACAGCACGCCGAGCGTCATCGTCGCGGCGAGGTTGCCCGGCCACGGGTCGCGTTGGTCTCCGAAGTCACCGAGCACGACCGTGCGCACCCCGAGGTAGGCGATCACGACGGCCGCCGGCACGATCGCGCGACGGACCGCGACGACCGGCCGACGGGCGGGCGGCACGAGCACGTCCAGGACGAACGCGATCCCCGGCACCACGACGGCCTGCTCCTTCATCAGCAGCGCGATGACGAGGGCGCCCACCCCGATCCACGGCCGACCGCTCCGCCACGCGATCAACGCGACGAGCGACGCGAGCGCGCACTCGACGTCCGATCGACTCGTCACCCACGCGACGCTCTCGACGTGCACCGGCAGGACCAGCCACAGCGCGCCGAGCACCCAGCCGACGCGACGACGCCGCAGAATGCGCCCGAGCAGGACCGCGACCGCGAATGCGGCGGCCGCGTGCGAGAGCAGCGCATGGATGCGATACCCGACCGGGTTTCGGTCGAACAGCGCGGCATCGATCGCGAACGACACCGAGCGCAGCGGACGGTAGATCCCCTCCCAGTTGCCCTCGGGGTCGACGGTCGTCGGGTCGTGGAAGAACCGCACCGTGTTCTTCAGGTCGATCGCGTCGTTGCGCGCGATGAACCGGTGGTCGTCGTAGACCCAGTCGCCGCCGAGACTCGGACCGTAGACCACGAACGCGAGTGCCGCATACGCGGCCGCGATGAGGAGCGCGCGCGTCACGCGGCGCCCGGCTTCTCGACGACGAACGGTCCGAGCACGAGGACGTCCATCGCCGACTGCTCGAACACGTCGATCGCCTGTGCGGGCGTCTCGACGATCGGCTCGCCGCGCCGGTTGAACGACGTGTTGATCAGCATCGGCACCCCGCTGCGCTCCTCGAACGCGCGCAGCAGCGCGTGGAATCGCGGCGACGTGCTCGCGTCGACCGTCTGGACCCGGGCGGAACCGTCGACGTGCGTGATCCCGGGCACCGACGCGCGGCGCGCCGGGGCGACCGCGAACGCTCGCAACATGAACGGGCTCGGCGCATCGCACCCGACGAACCACTCGGCGGCGGCTTCGCGCGTGACCGCGGGCGCAAACGGGCGAAACCCCTCCCGGTGCTTCACCCGGGCGTTGAGCGTGTCCTTCATGTCCGCCCGACGCGGGTCGGCGAGGATGCTGCGGGCGCCGAGCGCACGCGGGCCGAACTCCGCCCGCCCCTGGAACCACCCGACGATCTTCCCCGCGGCGAGCCGCTCGGCGACGTGGCCGACCAGGTCCGGCGGTGTCGCGACCGGACCGCACGACGCCGCCTCCAGCGCCGCCCGGCACGCCTCGTCGGAATACGCCGCCCCCAGTCGCGCGTCGACCATCGGGCGACGCACGTCGTCCCCGCCGTCACGCGCGACGATCAACGCAGCGCCGAGCCCGGCCCCCGAGTCGTGCGCGGCCGGCTGCACGAACAACCGCTCGAACGGCGACTCACGCAACAGCCGCCCGTTCGCGACACAGTTGAGCGCGACGCCCCCGGCGAGGCACAGCGCATCCGCCCCGGTCTCTCGATGGAGGGCCGCGGCGAGCCGGAGCAGGTGCTCCTCGGTGATCGCCTGTAGCGTCGCGGCGACGTCGCGGTGTCGATCGTCGATCGCGGACTCCGGCTCGCGCGCGGGACCGAGCAGCGCGACCAGGCGAGGCGAGTACTTGATCGGGTGCCCGTAGTGGAACCCGAAGTAGCGGCGGTCGAGCCGAAAGGACGCCTCGCCGTGGGGCCGGATGATCCGCTCGAACTCGGCGCGGAAGCGCGGCGTCCCGTAGGGTGCGAGCCCCATGACCTTGCCCTCGCCGCTGTTCACGCGAAAGCCGAGGTATTGCGTCACCGCCTCGTAGAGTTTGCCGAGGCTGTGCGGGTATCCGATCTCGCGCCACGACCGGATCACGTCGCCCTCCCCGACGCCGAGGAACGTCGTCGTCCACTCGCCGGTACCGTCGACGGTCATCACCGCCGCGCGTTCGAACGCCGACGGGAAGAACGCGCTCGCGGCGTGGCCGACGTGGTGATCGACGTAGCGGAATCGCCCACGGAATCCGAACGTCTCGCGCAGCGTTCGCGGCATCCGGACGAAGTCGCCGAAGATGCCGGGTTGCACGCCCATGTAGCGAAGCGAGCGCGGCAAGCTGCGGACGACGTGCGCGCCGAAGCGGGCGAGGCCACGGTACGGGTTCCAGTAGAACGCCGCCGCATCCACGTCCGACCACGTCAGCCCCTGCGATTCGACGACCCACGCGAGCGCGTCGCGCGGGAAGCCGTTGTGGTGCTTGCGCCGGCTGAAGCGCTCCTCCTCGACCGCCGCGACGACGACGCCGTCGCGTACGAGGATTGCCGCCCCGTCGTGCGTCGCATTGAAGCCGACGACGATCATTGCGTGTCCCGGCCCGCGATCCCGGACGCCGCGGAGCCGGGACGGCGGACTCTTAGAACGGAACCTCCGGCTCGCCGCCACCGCCGCCGATGCCGAGGTCGTCCTGCACCGGAGCCGACGGCCCCGACGAATACGAGCCCCACTCCTCGCTCGCCTGCGGCGCCGGCGCCGGTGCCGCTTGACGACGCGGCGCGCCGCCGCCCTCGTCGAAGCTCCCGCGGGAACTCTGCGAGTCGAGGAACTGGAAGTTCTCCATCCGGACGCGAAGCTTCGAGCGCTTCTCGCCCTCCTTGGTCTCCCACGTCGACAGGTGCAGGCGCCCCTCGATGTAGATCGGCGAGCCCTTGCGCAGGTATTGCTGGATCGTCTTCGCCTGCTTGTCCCAGGCGGTGACGTCGACGAACGTCGTCTCCTCCTGCTTGTTGCGGTTCTGGTCGTACCAGACCCGGTTGACGGCGACGCCGATCTCGGCGACCGCGGTCCCCTGAGGCGTGAAACGCACCTCGGGTTCGCGGGTGAGCCGTCCCATCAGCATGACTTTGTTCAAATTGGGCATGATGTCCTCCCGAGGCCGTTTCTCCTGTGAAATCGCGGTCATTATCCCCCGCCCGGAGACGGGGTTCAAGCGACGGGGCCAATCCGTCGAAAAAGAGTGAAAGGACCGATGTCACCCGGCGTCCGCAAGCGCTTGCCACGCCGAGTGATCGCGACCGTCCGGCGAGGAGTGAAGCCGTGGATCATCGACCCGACCGCCGCCGCCATCCGCGCGCGTTCGCCGACTTCGACGTCGCGATCGGAAACAGCCTCGTCACCGCACGCGACGTCAGCCGTTCCGGCCTCCGATGCGTCGTCGACGAGCCGATCCGCGAGATGACCGAGGTCGAGATGACCCTGCAGGTCCCGCAACCGACCGGACCGACCGTCCGCGTCGTCGGTCGCGGCGCCGTCGTCCGTGTCGACCGCACTGCCGACGGGCGTTTCGAGCTCGCGATCCTCTTCCTCGAACTCGACGACGCCGGCGGCGACGCGATCGACGCCTACGTCACCGCACGCGCCGGTCAACCGACGGGTTCATAGTCGCCCACCGACCGAGAAAGTCGCGGAGAATCTCCGGCGACGCGTGACCGTCTTCAGCGGCCGTGGATCACGCGGTCGATCCCCGCCAGGTCCGGCGTGACGTCGACCTTCGCGAAGCGCTCGCGGAACAGGGACTCGACCGCCGCGCGCTGATCGTGGCCGACCTCGACGATCAACGAACCGCCCGGGCGGAGCGCGCGGGCGGCACCGTCGACGAGGGCGCGGTAGACGTCGCGGGGATCGCCCGGGCTGAACAGCGCCCCGGCCGGCTCGAAGTCACGCACGTCGCGCGGCAACGACGCGGCGTCTCCGCGCGCGATGTACGGCGGGTTCGACACGACGACGTCGACCGAGCGTTCGCGGACCGCGCCCAGCATGTCGAGGGTGGCGAACGCGACCCGGCCCTCGACGCCGTGCGTGCGCGCGTTGGCGGCGGCGACCGCGAGCGCCGCGCGACTCACGTCGGTCGCGACGACCGTCGCCGCCGGCCGCTCGGCCGCGATCGACACCGCCAGGCATCCCGACCCGGTGCCGACGTCGACGACGCGCGCGGCACGATCCGACTCGAGCACACCGAGCGCCGCCTCGAGCACGTGCTCGGTCTCCGGCCGCGGGATCAGCACCGCCGGCGTGACCGCGAACGTGCGCGTGTGGAAGTCGCGATGCCCGGTGAGATACGCGACGGGCTCGCCTCGCCCCCGTCGCACGAGCCGTTCACGGAATGCGTCGACGTGCGCGCGCTCGAGCGGCTCCTCGAATGCGGTGTAGAGTGCGATACGCGGCCGATCGAGCAGGTCCGCGAGCAGGACCTCCGCGTCGAGTCGCGCCGTCTCGCTCCCGCGGTCGCGGAGAAACGTCGTCCCGCGCCGCAGGTAGTCGAGGATCGACACCGGTGCGCGTTCGTCGGCACGGGTCATGGACGACCTCCGGTAGCGGTACGCAGAAACGGCCCGCGCACGTGACGCGGGCCGTGGTTCGTCGCGATTGAACTCAACGACGGCGACGCGCGGCGCCGCCACCGCCACCACCGGCGGCCGGCTTCGGCTTGTCCTTGTCCTTGCCGGCGGCCATGAAGACGCTCAGCAGGATCTGGAGCAGCACGAACAGCGTCGCGAACGTGACGAAGTAGATGCCGATGCCCTGGGAGCGATACGCCTCCCACGCGGCGTCCTTGAGGACGAACTCGCCATCCTTCGTGAACGGCGTGATGAAGCCCTTCCCCGTGCGAAGGAAGTGCAGCGCGAGGATGAACAGGTTGTCGACCAGCATCAGCAAGATCGGCCAGAACAGCAGCGCGCGTGCGCGGATGTTGTAGATCATCACGCCGGACGCCATCAGCGCGAAGAAGCAGATCACCGCGCCGCTCATGTAGTCGACGCCCTTGAGCACCTCGCCGGCGATCACGCCGTTCGTCGTCTCCGGCACCGGATACCACGGCAGCAGCGTGCCGAACACGCACATCAGCGAGGCGATCAGCAGATAGAAGTTCTGCTTCGGGATCTGGCCCTGGAAGAGGGCCATCCAGAAACCCTCGCCGTAGTAGTAGGACGCGTCTCCCGGCCCCCCGGCCGGTGCCTCGGCGACCGGCTCGTCGTAGGTGATGTCGTTCATGCTGCTCCTTCTTTTCCGTTCTCGTTGCACGCGTCTTCCGGCGCGGCCCGGTGTTGCCCACCGGCGTACGAACCGCGGCCCTCCGTGGACAGCCGCGTGCGCGGTGGTTCGTCGCGGTGGAACGACGTCGTCGGTGGGTCGGTTGGGACGAGGTCCCGCCCGATCGACGAGCGGCCGGGAATTGTATCAGACCCCCCGCGTGAGGTCACGGACTTCGAGCAGTGCGAGAAATCCCGTAACCCGCCCCCTGGAAGGCACTTACATCCCCCGGTCGAGAAACTCCCGCTTCTCGGCCTCGACCAATGCGTCGATCATCGGTCCGACGTCGCCGGCGAGGAACTTCTCCATCCCGTGCATCGTCTTGTTGATGCGGTGATCGGTGATGCGGTCCTGCGGGAAGTTGTAGGTCCGGATGCGCTGGCTCCGGTCGCCGGAGCCGACCTGCGACTTCCGCACCGCGTCGCGCTCCGCCTTCAGCTCGTTCTGCTTCTGCTCGAAGATCCGCGCGCGCAGGTGGCGCATCGCCGAGGCGCGGTTCTTGTGCTGCGAGGAATCGTCCTGGCATTGCACGACGATCCCGGTCGGGATGTGCGTGATGCGCACCGCGCTCGACGTCTTGTTCACGTTCTGCCCACCGGGGCCCGACGCGCGATAGAAGTCGATCTTCAGGTCGACGTCCTTGATCTCCACGTCGACGTCTTCGGCTTCCGCCATCACCGCGACCGTCGCCGCCGACGTGTGGATTCGCCCCTGCGTCTCGGTCGTCGGCACGCGCTGCACGCGGTGTCCGCCCATCTCGAAGCGGAGCCGGCGGAACGCGTCGTCCCCCTTGATGCTGAGGACGACCTCCTTGAAGCCGCCGAGCTCGGTCGGGTTGGAGTCGAGCATCTCGACGCGCCATCCCTCGCGATCACAGTAGCCGGTGTACATCTTCAACAGATCGGCCGCGAAGAGCGCGGCCTCGTCGCCGCCGGTGCCGGCACGGATCTCCATGATCACGTCGCGATCGAGCACCTGGTGCTCCGTCGCGAAGTGCTCGACGAGGCGGTCGAAGAGCCCCGTCTGCTCCTCGTTCGCCGACGCGAGGTCGTCGTTGGCGAGTTCGACCATCTCGTCGTCCCCGCCGTCGGCGATGATCTCCTCGGCCTCGGCGATCCGCTCGAGATTGGCGAGGTAGTGCCGCGCGGCGTCGGCCACCTTGCGGATCGTGCCGTACTCCTTCATCAACACGCGCAACCGCGGCTGGTTCCCGAGGACTTCGGGATCCGACACGAGCTTCTCCAGCTCGGCACAGCGGGCGATGATCGCTTCGAGTTTTTCGCGCATGGTCTTCGGGTTGTTTCTCGGGGCACTCCGGGCGAAAGCCATACCACGCCCGTGCGACGCGGACAAGACGGGCCGATTACGGCTCGGCGGTGTCGCGCAACACGTCGACGCGCGCGGGCCACACGACGCGGTCCCCGACCGCGACGCCATGGTCGGCGAACCAGCCCCGAGCGACCTCCAGGGCTCCCGCGACCGGCACGCCCGACGGCGCGCCCGCCTCGTCGTATGCGTTGAGCGCACGGATCGCGCGGATCGTGCCGTCGCGATCGACGTAGGCCACGTCGAGGTCGACTCGCGTATTGACCATCCAGAAGCGCAACTCGCGTCGATCGGGATACAGAAAGAGCATCCCCTCGCCGGGCGGGACGTCGTCGCGATACATCATCCCGCACGCCCGCGTGCGCGTCGTGTGGGCGATCTCGACACGAAGCGTCGCGTCGCCGATGCGCACCGTCGCCGGCGGCGGATCGGCGATCGGGACGAACTCCGGCTCGGCCGCGCGAGCGATCCCCTCGGGCAGCGGGAGGCGCTGCCCCACGTCCAGTGCCGCGCCGCGCAGCCAGGACGCCGGCACCCACAACGCGAGCCGAAACGGCGCGCCGGGCAGGAGCGTCTGGCGGCCTCCGCTCAGCGTGTGCTCCCCGACGCCGACGACCGTTCCGTCGGCCGTCATCGTCACGAGACCGATCGCGCCCGGGACCGCCTCGAACGAGAAGCGTCGGGCGACGCGCGTCGGGTAGACGTGCAGGAATCCCGACCGGCCCTCGAGCAGGCGCACCATGTTCGGGGGCGACACCCAACCGTCGTCGGCGGACCGCGTCGGCGCGAACTCCTCGCGGCGCGCCCGGTCGCGAACGACGAGGACGAGCCGCTCGAGACCGCCCAACCGCAACCGAAGTCGATCGACCGGTGCCGGGGACGGCTCGGGCCTCGATGCGCAACCGGCCGCGAGCGCGAGACACGATGCGAGCAACCCGATCGTGACCGCGCGTCGCACGACGGGTCTCAGCGCTTCTTGCGGGTCTTGGCGGGTGCCTTCTTGGCCGGCGCCTTCTTCTTCGCCGCCGCCTTGCGCGCGGGCGCCTTCTTGGCCGCGGCCTTCTTCGGGGCGCTCTTCGCAGGAGTCGCCTTCTTCGCAGGGGCCTTCTTGGCGACCTTCTTCGCTGCGGTCTTCTTGGCGGCCTTCTTGGCGGCGGGCTTCTTCGCGACCTTCTTCTTCGCCGGCGCGTTCTTCACCCGCCGCTTGCCCATGTCGCACTGGCGCACGATGACGCACTGCCCACACGCGTACGACTTCACGCCGCACACCTCGTGGCCGTGCCGGGACAAGAGGTAGGTCAGGCGCACCCGCTCGCCGCTCGGGATCACCGCCTCGATCGCTTCGCGCGACGGACTCGTGCCCGGCGTCCGCTTGATCAACCCGGCCCGCGACAGGATGCGCCCCACCGCGGGGAACAGCCGGACGTCGGCCTCTTCGCCGCCGTGTTTGAGCGAGACGTTCGCCGCGTAGACGAGTGCGGCACGACCCGCGTCGAGCCCTTCGACCCCGTTCAGGTAGCCGAGCGCGCGATCGTGATCGACCGTGTCCTGCGGCGCCTCGAAATCGAAGTCCTCGGTGCAGCGGGCGTCGAACAGTTGCGCGAGCGACGCCTTCAGATTCTGCACGACCGTCGGCCGGTCTTCCCGAGCCACCTCGATCAGGCAGTTCTCGATCTCGCGATGCCCGGCGATCCGGATCTCGTTCCAATCGACGAACGTCTTGCGCAGCCGCGCGATGCACGCCTTCGCCGCCTCGCCCCCGGCGATCCCGTCGATCACTGCGTACGCGAGGTGGTCGAACGGGTCCGCGGAGTCGAGCACCGAGGCCGACCCGTAGCCCTTCTCCAGCGCGGTCGCGATGCGCTCGAGTGCGCTGTTCTTCGCGGTGCTCATGCCCCCGCCCTCATCCCCCGTCGCTTAGCTCGACTTCTTCTTGCGACGCGACGCCTTCGGGCCGCGGTTGAAGTGGATGCCCTTCGGGCGGAGCAGCGCGGTCACGCTCTCCGTCGGCTCGGCACCCTTCGCGAACCACTGCTGCACGCGCTCGGCATCGACGACGACCTTCTTCTCGTCGTCCTTCTCGAGCGGGTCGTAGTGGCCGCAGACGTCGATCGTCTTGCCGCAACGCGCGGTGCGCGAGTCGAAGACGCCGATGCGGTAGAACGGACGGTTGCGCCGCCCCTCGCGGCTCAGACGGATACGGACTGCCATCGTGATTTCTCGCTTTCCATGCTTATTCGGTATACGAACGCGTCGCCGGGCCTGCGCGTGTCACTTGCGTCGGAACGCATCGACACGGCCGCCTCCGAGCGGGTCGATACCGAGCCGCCGCGCGCGCTTGAGTTGCTTCAGTTTTCTCTTCTGGTGTTTGTTCGCGACCATCTTGCCCATCATGCCGCCCTGCGCGCCCATCATCTTCATCATCTTGCGGGCCTGCGAGAACTGGTTGACCAGGTCTCGAACCTCGCGCGGCGTCGTGCCGCTGCCGCGCGCGATGCGCTTGCGCCGCGACTGGTCGAGGTCGTCGGGCTTCATCCGCTCATACGGAGTCATCGAGCGGATCATCGCTTCCATCCGCGTGAACTCCTTCGGGTCGACGTCCTGACCCTGGAGCGCGTCGCCCATCCCCGGGATCATCCCGAGCACGTCCTTGAGCGACCCCATCTTCTTCACCATCTGCATCTGATCGAGGAAGTCCTCGAGCGTGAACGTGCCCGCGAACATCTTCTCGGCTTGTTTCTTCGCCTCCTCCTCGGACTGGACGTCCTGCGCGCGCTCGACGAGCGTCACGACGTCGCCCATCCCGAGGATGCGCCCGGCGATGCGGTCCGGGTGAAACTCCTCGAGCTTGTCGAGCTTCTCGCCGACGCCCATGAACTTGATGGGCTTGCCGGTCACCTTCTTGATGCTCAGCGCCGCGCCGCCACGCGCGTCGCCGTCCATCTTCGTCAGCACGACGCCGGTGACGTCGAGTCGCTCGTTGAACTCCTTGGCGCTGACGACGGCGTCCTGGCCGGTCATCGCGTCGCAGACGAGGAAGATCTCGTGCGGGCTCGTCTTCGACTTCACGTCGTTGAGCTCGTCCATCAACGCTTCGTCGATGTGCAGCCGCCCCGCGGTGTCGAGGATCACGACGTTGCAGCCGCGCGACGTCGCTTCGGCGACCGCGCGCTGGCAGATCTTCGCCGGGCGTCCGCCGCGCTCGGCGTAGACCGGGATGTCGAGTTCCTTGCCGAGCGTTTCGAGCTGATCGATCGCCGCCGGCCGCTGGATGTCGGCCGCGACCAGCAGCGGCTGGCGCCCCTTGCTGCGGAAGTAGCGCGCGAGCTTGCCGCTCGACGTCGTCTTACCGCTACCCTGCAAACCGACCATCATGATGACGGTCGGCCCCTTGTCGGCGAACTCGACCCGCGGGTCGGCCGGCCCCATCAGTTCGGTCAGCTCGTCCTGGACGATCTTGACGATCATCTGGCCCGGCTCGACCGACTGGATGACCTGCTCGCCGACCGCCTTCTCGGTGACGTCCTTGACGAACGACTTTACGACGTCGAACTGGACGTCGGCTTCGAGGAGCGCCTTGCGCACCTCGCGCATCCCGTCGCGGATGTTGTCCTCGGTGAGCTGGCCGCGCTTGCCGAACGCACCGAGGGCGGAACGGAGTCGTTCGGAGATGTTCTCGAACATACGGCCATCAAACGGGTAAGGGTGCGGCGGGCCCGAGCCGCGCGCTCGGCTCGGAACGGGAACGTAAAGCCGATCCCCGCCGCCGTTTCAAGACCGGGAGGCCGTCTGGGGCCGCGCGGCCGGCCTACGCGCCGACGCGCTGGATCCGGGCACCCAGTGCGCCGAGCTTCTCCTCGAACTTCGCGTAGCCCCGGTCCAGGTGGTCGATCCGGCTGACCTCGGTCACGCCTTCGGCGACGAGGCCGGCGAGCACGAGTGCCGCCGCCGCGCGCAGGTCGGGCGCCTCGACCGGCGCCCCGGAGAGCCGGTGGCCCCCGTCGACGATCGCGACCGCCCCCTCCTTGCTGATCCGCGCCCCCATCCGGTTGAACTCGCCGACGTGGATGAAGCGGTCCGGAAACACCTTCTCGTTGACCGCACTCGTGCCGTCGACCGTGCAGAGCACCGCCATCAACTGCGCCTGCATGTCGGTCGGAATCCCCGGATACGGGTGGGTATTGAGGTCGCAGGGCCCGAGGCGCTCGGGAGCGGTCACCCGACAGCCGAGTCCCGACTCGGTCTTCTCGACCGAGACGCCGAGCGCGCGCAGGTAGTCGACGACCGCGACGAGGTGGTCGAGGCAGATGTTCTCCAACTCGACGTCGCCGCGGGTGATCGCGGCCGCGGCCATCAGCGTGCCCGCCTCGATCCGGTCGGGGATGATCCGGTAGGTCGTCCCGTCGAGCCGCTCGACCCCGTGGATCTCGAGGCGATGGGTGCCGATCCCCTGAATGCGCGCCCCCATGCAGACGAGGAAGCGCGCGAGGTCCTCGATCTCCGGCTCGAGCGCGGCCCCCTCGATCACGGTCACCCCGTCGGCGAGCGTCGCGGCGGTCAGGACGTTCGCGGTGCCGAGCACCGACGACCCGAACGCGCCCCCGAGGAAGATCTCGGCGCCGTGCAACCGGTCCGCCTCGCCTTCGACGTAGCCGTGGCGTACCGGCACCTCGGCACCGAGCGCGACGAGCCCCTTGCGGTGCAACTCGACGGGGCGCGCACCGATCTTGCAGCCGCCGGGCAGGCTCACCTTGCCGCGCCCGCGCTTCGCGATCAGCGGGCCGAGCACGCAGAAGCCCGCCCGCATCCGGCTGACCAGGTCGTAGTGCGCGGTGCACAGGTCCTCGTTGACGACGCGCGTCCGCACGGTCGTGCCGGTGTGCTCGACCTCGACGCCGAGCGAGCGCAGCGTCTCGACCATCGTGCGCACGTCGTGCAGATCCGGCACGCCTTCGACGACGCACGGCTCATCGGTCATCAACGTCGCCGCCAGGATCGGCAGCGCCGCGTTCTTCGAGCCGGAGACGCGCACGCGACCGGTGAGTCGCGCGCCGCCCTCCACGCTGAATCTGTCGAACTCCGCCATGTTTCCCTCCCCGGAAATCGGCCGTTCGAAGCGAGGTGTTACGGGACGTGTGCCCGCGCCCATGCGCGGATCCGCTCGGCCGCGGTCGCGCGAGCCGCAGGATCCGCGTCGCCCGCGAGGTCGAGATCGACCCCGGTCAGCGAATAGAGCGCCTCGACCACTTCTTCGACCACGAGGGGCTCGTCGTCCTGCAACAACGGCACGAGCGCCTCGATGTCCGACCGGGCGCCCATGCGCCCCAACACGAGCGCCGCGAGAGACCGAACCGCCGGCTCCGCGTCGCTGAGATCGTTCGCAACCGATGCCGGCAACCGCACGCGGGGTGCGTCGCCGAAGTTCGCCGCGTCGTCGAGCGCGCCGATCACGCCGAACACGGGATCGCGCTTCGCGTCGCGCACCGCCCGCGCGCACAGCTGCCCGAGGGCATCGGACGCGTCGTCGCCGAAGTCGACGAGGCGTCGACAGGCCCAACGGCTCACGTCGCGGACGCCGTCGAGCGCGAGCGACTCGAGCTCCGGGAAGACCTCGGGCCCCATCGCGACGACCTCTTTCGGCGAGTGCGCGAGCAGCGGGTGGCTGTCGATCGTCCCGCCGGCGTCCTCGTAGAAGTCGACGACGCCGCGCCCCCACTCGTCCTGCTCGGTCATGTGGAAGCTGCCGTGCTGCGCGACGAGCATCGCGGTCACCTGCGCGGCGCCCGCCGGCACCCGCACGGAGGGGTAGGTCGCCCCCTGCCACTCGATGTCGTCGCCCGCGCCCAAGACCTCGATCCCGTTCTCGACGAGCAGGGCGATCAAGCGCTCGGCGACCTCGCCGTCGCGAACCGCCACGGGGATCTCGGTGGGCGGTGCGTCAGCCTTCGAGAGCTGATCGACGAGCGCCGTGCCGCAGTCCGCGCACGCCGCGACGCCGGTGTCGTATTCCTCGTGACAATCGGGGCAGAACGGCATTGCGCGTCGGGTCCTCGCGAGGCTCGGCTTCACACATCGGGGTCGCTTGATGCACGTGCGGCTCCACTCTAAGAGGAACGCATTCAGAGTCAAGCCCACGCGAACCGCATCGGAAGGCCCCGCGCGTGTCCGACATCGCCCGTGTTCTCGTCGAAGTCGCGAACGCGTCGCGCTTCGCGGACCCTCACGCCGACGACGCACTCGCGGTCGCGCGCCGCCTCGACGGACTCGACGGGGTGCGCCTCGCGCGCACCTACGAGTTGGTCGCCACGCGTGACGGCGCGCTCGAGGCGCCCGACCTCGACGCCGCGATCCGATCGCTGTTCGCCGACCCGGTCGTCGAGCGGCTGTCGATCGACGAGCCGCTCGTATTCGACGAGGGCGCGCCCGCCGAAGTCGTCTGGATCCGCCCGCGCCGCGGCGTGACGGACCCGGTTGCCGAGAGCGCCCGCGGCGCGCTCCGGAGGCGGGGCCTCGACGGCATCGACGTCGTGAGCGGCCGCAAACTCCTGCTCTTCGGCCGTGGCGGCTGGACCGCCGACACGCTTCGCGGGCTGATCGAGAAGCGGCTCGCGAACCCCGTCATCGAGGAGATCCACGTCGGGGCCGCCGCGCCGTCCCCCCACGCCCCGGCCGGTGCCCGGGCGTTCGCCCGGATCGACGTCCCGCTGCGCGACCTCGACGACGACGCGCTCGCTGCGGTCGAGCGCGAGCACAAGCTGAGCCTCAGCCTCGAGGAGATGCAGGCGATCCAGGCGTTCTACCGCGAGGCCGACCGCGACCCGACCGACGTCGAACTGCTGACGCTCGCGCAGACCTGGTCGGAGCACTGCAAGCACAAGACGCTGCGCAGCCGGATCGAATTCGACGGGGAGATCATCGACGGACTCCTGCAGCAGACGGTGTTCAAGGCGACCGAGACCCTCGCGCGCGACGACTGCCTGAGCGTCTTCGCCGACAACGCCGGCGTGATCGCGTTCGACGAGCACCACGGGATCGCGTTCAAGGTCGAGACCCACAACCACCCGTCGGCGATCGAGCCGTACGGCGGCGCGGGCACCGGGATCGGCGGCGTGATCCGCGACATCCTCGGCACCGGCCTGGGTGCGAAGCCGATCCTGAACACCGACGTCTTCTGCTTCGCGCACACCGATCGCGACCCGGACACGCTGCCGCGCGGGACGCTGCACCCGGCGACGATCATGCGCGGCGTCGTGTCGGGCGTCCGCGACTACGGCAACCGGATGGGCATCCCGACGCCGTCGGGCGCGCTCTACTTCGACGATCGCTACGTCGGCAACCCGGTCGTCTACGCCGGCTGCCTCGGCATCATCCCGCGCGACAAGATCGACAAGGCCGCGCAACCGGGCGACCGGATCATCGCGATCGGCGGGCGGACCGGCCGCGACGGCATCGGCGGCGCGACGTTTTCCAGCGCCGAACTGACGAGCGAGTCCGAGGTCGTCGACGCGACGAGCGTCCAGATCGGCAACCCGATCATGGAGAAGCGCGTGATGGAGGGGCTCCTGCGCGCGCGCGACGAAGGCCTCTACAACGCGGTGACGGACTGCGGCGCCGGCGGCTTTTCGTCGGCGGTCGGCGAGATGGGCGAGGAGACCGGCGCAGACGTCGAGCTGTCCACCGCGCCGCTCAAATACGCGGGGCTGAGCCCGGCCGAGATCTGGCTCAGCGAGGCGCAGGAGCGGATGATCCTCGCGGTGCCGGAGCAGCACGTCGCACGCCTGACCGAGGTGATGGCGCTCGAGGGCGTCGAGGTCGCCGATCTCGGGCGATTCACCGACGACGCGCGGCTGCGCATCACGTTCCGGGACGAGGTCCACTGCGACCTGCCGATGGCCTTCCTCCACGACGGGCTGCCGAAGACGACGCGCACCGCGACGTGGCAGGCCCCGACCGTCGAAGCGCCGCCGATCCCCGAGCGCGTCGACTGGTCCGACACGCTCGGCGACATCCTCGCGATGCCGAACGTCGCGTCGAAGGAGTGGGTGATCCGGCAATACGACCACGAGGTGCAGGCCGGCACCGTCGTCAAGCCGCTGCAGGGTCCGCGCTGCGACGGCCCGGGCGACGCGATCGTCGTCAAGCCGCTCGCCGACAGCGACAAGGGCGTCGCGGTCGCGTGCGGGATGAACCCGCACCAGGGAGACCTCGACCCCTACCACATGGCGATCAACGCGGTCGACGAGGCGCTGCGCAACCTCGCGGTCGTCGGCTGCCCGCCGGCGCGCGCGGCGCTCCTCGACAACTTCTCGTGGGGCAACCCGCGGCGCCCCGAGATGCTCGGCGCGCTCGTGCTCGCGTCGAAGGGCTGCTACGACGCGGCCCTCGCCTACCGCGCGCCGTTCGTGTCGGGCAAGGACAGCCTGAACAACGAGTTCGCTCACGACGGCGAGACGATCTCGATCCCGCACACGCTGCTGATCTCGGCGATGGGCGTGATCGACGACGTCGCCCGTCCGGCGACGATCGACCTGAAGGCGGCCGGCAACGCGCTCTACGTCGCGGGCGTCACGCGCGCGGAACTCGGCGCGTCGCACTTGCACCTGCTCCTCGGCGGCCGCGACCGGCCCGCCGGCGGCGCGATCCCGACCGTCGACCTCGCGACCGCGCCGCGCGCGCTGGCGACCGCGGCCACAGCCGTCGAGCACGGCCTGGTCCGCACGGCGCACGACCTGAGCGAAGGCGGCCTTGCGGTCGCGATCGCCGAGATGGCGTTCACCGGCAGCGTCGGCGTCACGCTCGACCTCGACGCCGTCCCGACCGACGGCGCGCTCGCCGCGCACGAGGTGCTGTTCGCCGAGACCCCGACGCGCATCGCGTTCGAGGTCGCACCCGACGCCGTCGACGCGTTCGAGGCGCTGTGGCGCGAGGCGGGTGTTCCGTGCGCCCGCATCGGCGACACGACCGACGGCGATCGACTCGTCGCGACGCACGGCGGCTCGACGGTGCTCGACGCGTCGCTCGACGCACTGCGCGCCCGCTGGCAGACCCCGCTCCTCCCCGAGACCGGAGACGTCCGATGACGACGATCGACGCGCTCGTGCTCCGCGCACCCGGCACGAACTGTGAGCACGAGACCGCACGCGCGCTCGCGATGGCCGGCGCGACCCCGGTCGTCCGGCACATCCGCGAGGTCGATCGCGACCGGTCGGACCTCGAGCGGGCGCGGATCGTCGTCTTCCCCGGCGGCTTCAGCTACGGCGACGACCTCGGTGCCGGCCGGATCCAGGCCGAAGAGGTGCGCGCCACGCTCGGCGAACCGCTCCGCGCGCTGATCGACCGCGGCGGGCTCGTGCTCGGCATCTGCAACGGCTTTCAGGTGCTCGTCAAACTCGGGCTGCTCCCCGACGTCGCGCCCGAGCGCGCGAGCCCCGACCTGTCGCTGACCTGGAACGACTGCGGCCACTACGTCGACCGGTGGGTCCACCTCGCTGTCGAGTCCTCGAACAGCCCGTTCCTGCGCCACGTCCCGAAGACGATCTACGTGCCGATCGCCCACGCGGAGGGAAAGCTCGTCGCGCGAGACGACGCGGTCCTGGACCGGCTCGCCGCCAACGGCCAGATCGCGCTGCGCTACGCCGATCCCGACGGGCGCCCGGCCGGCGCGCCCTGGAACCCGAACGGCTCGGCCCGCGACATCGCCGGCATCACCGATCCGACGGGTCGGGTGCTGGGACTGATGCCCCACCCGGAGCGCAACGTGCTTCCGGAGCACCACCCGGCCCGCCGCGCCGCCGCCGACCGGGCCCCCGACGGGCTCGCGTTCTTCGTCAGCGCGGTGGAAACGATTCGACGCGACCAGTAGGATAGCGCCCCGGCGCCGGCCGCGATGAGCCGCGCCCCGTCAGACGCGACAGGAGCCCACACCGATGAAGTCGACCCCGTTCACCCGCCTCGGACTGTTCGCCTCGTTCGCCCTCCTGCCGCTGGTCGGTTGCGGTGGTGGCGGCGGTGGCGGTGGCGGCTCCTTCGAGCCCGACGCGGACGCGATCAGCGACGAGGGCACGTCGAACATGGTCTCGGTGCCGGCCGGCGAGGCGGTCATCGGGTACAAGAACAAGAAGATGCTCGCGAGCATGCGGAAAGCGTCGCGCAAGAAGGAGAGCGCGCGCAATCGCCGCGTCGAGGGCTTCCAGATCGACAAGTACGAGGTGACGCTCCACAACTACTGGGAGTTCTACAAGCAGCTCGACAAGGAGACGAAGAAGGCCTACCGCCCGAAGCACCAGATGGCCCCGAGTCACCCGTACTGGTCGAAGGGCCGCTACAAGAAGGGCAAGGGCAACTACCCGGTGACGGGCATCCCGTACGAGGCGGCCGAGGCGTACGCGCAGTGGCGCGGCAAGCGCCTGCCGACCCGCTACGAGTGGGAGTACGCCGCGCGCGGCACCGAGGGCAACATGTGGACCAACGGCGACACGTTCGATGCGACGCGCTACAACGTGTCGGCCTCGTGGCCCGGCGCGATTCCGGAGCTGGTCGCCGTCAACAGCGAGCGCAACGGCAAGGACCGTAGCGCGACCGGCGCGATCGGCATGGGCGGCAACGCGTCGGAGTGGGCGACGACGACGCAGACCGCGAGCTTCAACGTCGCGGACGACACCGGCAAGGTGATCAAGGGCGAGCGGCAGACCCTGCGACTGCACGCGATCTGTGGGCCGAACTACAACACGCAGAGCGACATGGACTGCCTGCTCGCGAAGGTCGTCCACATGAACCCGAAGCCGACGTCGTTGCGCGACAGGCTCCTCGTCGAGCTCGGCTTCCGCTGCGCGAAGTAGCGTCTCCGTCCGGGACCGCCGACCCCACGGCGGCACCGGCGAACCCGCGAAAAACTCTCTGACGGAAAGCGCTTGGCCGCACAAAGTTCCAAGGATACGCTGGATGTCCTTGGGATCGCGCTCTCCGGACGTCGACGAAGTCTCCGGGGCCGTGCCCCCGGAACCCGTTGCCCCGACCGAACGCGGAAGTTCGATGGATCGCCACTACCGAACCACCCCACCGAAGCGCCTGAGGCGCTACCTCGGCTACGGCGCGCTGTTCCTGATCCCGGCGGCAGCCGTGTTCGTGCTCGTGCAGAAGCACTTCACCGGCCTGCCGCCGCGCCACCTCGCCGAGATGACGTTCCGGATCGATCCGCAGCTCAACCGCGAGGACAGCGCGGGCGGAAGCACCGCGATGATGGACCCGCAGTCCGTCCAGCGCGAGATCCGCAGCCGGCACAAGCTCAAGGAAGCGGTGCAGGGGCTCCCGCTCTACGAGAAGCGCGACGAGGCCGGTCGCGCGTTCCTGCTGGAGCAGATCGGCGAGCACATCCGCTGCAAGGTCGAACGGGCCATCGGCGAGGACTCGTATCTCGTCGACGTCGCGGTGACGGTGCCGTCGAACGAGCCGGAACAGCTCGAGGAGTTGCTCCGGCGGGTCCGCGACGTCTACCTGCGACACACGGTCCGCAACCTGCTCAAGGCCGAGCGGCGCAAGCTCGACAGCCTGCGTCAGCAGACGAAGATCTTCACGGACGACTACGACCTCGACAAGAAGCGCCTCGAAGCGTTCCGCGCCGACCGGGACAACGCGCTGTTGATCGGGGACCCGCCGGAGATCGACACGATCATCGCCGAGAAGAAGGCCGAGAAGAAGCAACTCGAACACTCCGGCGCACCGGACGCAGCCGAACGCGCCGCGGTGCTGGCTCGCGAGTTGATCCAATTCGACGCCATTCGCGATCGCCGGCCGACCGTTCTCCAGCAGCTCGCCCACCGGCGCGACAAGCACGACAAGACGAAGAAGCGACTCGAAGACCACCAGAAGGACGTGACGGCGCAGGCCGAATACGTCGCGCGCCTGGAGGAGAAGTCCCGCGACCGATTCGACATCGTCGAGGGCCCGACCGCAAACCCGGTCGAGTCCGAGCAGAGCACGCGGCTCGTCGTCGGGCTCGCGCTCGGCGCGATGGCCGGGCTGTTCCTGTCGCTGATCTACCTGCTCGTCCGCATCGTCACCGCCGGCGACTGACGCGGAAGCGACCTCCCCGCTTGGCACCGGCCCGCGCCGCGGGTACCCTGCCGTCGTGAAGCCCGACGCCCCCCCGTTCTCTCCGCCGGCCCGCGTGCGCGGCCGGTCGTGGATCCCGCTCCTGATCGCGATCGTCGTCGTGACGGTGGTCGCCGTGCCGGTCGTCCTCGTCTCCTACTCGAAGGCGCGGCAACGGACGCGCCTGTTCAGCGAGTTGAATGCGACGGTCGGCGAGGCGAACGACATGCGCACGAAGCTGCGCGAGGCCTACACAAAGGTGCGGCGCGCCGGCAGGATTCCGAACGCCGAGACGATCCTGCGCAACTTCGACGATCAGTTCACCGCGCTGTTCCGGACGACCTACGACCTGCGCAAGCGCCAAGACGGCGGCGACCCGCCCGAGACCGAAGCGATCCTCGCGGCCAAGCGCGACTTCGACGACTACACGCGTCGCCTCGGCACGCAGTATGCGCGAATCCACCACCTCGAACAGCTCAGCGAGATCGGCGAAACCGCGCTGCAACTCGCGCGCTTCTACCAGAGCGCTGTCGCCGACATCCGTTCCCGCGCGCCCTACGCGGGCAACGAGCGCGTGCTGCCGCAACTCGTCGAGGCGGGACGCCAGTTGCAGACCGGCATGAACTTCGTGTTCAGCGGCTTCTCGAAGTTCACCGACGACGTCAAAGGCGAAGCGACACCGACGCTGGTGAAGACCGGGATCGAGCAGATCCGGCGCGTGACCGACGACATCCGCGAACTGATCGAAGACCTCCAGAACACCGAGTCGGTCGCGATGGACGATCCGGCCGCCGGCGTGAAGACGCTCGCGGAATACATCGCCAACGTCCTCCGCGAGAGTCGCAAGCGCGAGATCCCGCCGCTGCCCCCCGCACCGACCCGGCGCGACAATTCCGCGATTTCTGGTTGATCCCACCCACAGGTTGTGACGAAACTTACCGCACTACCATCATTCCGCTGGGGAATCGTCTAATGGTAGGACAGCGGACTCTGGATCCGCCGGTCTAGGTTCGAATCCTAGTTCCCCAGCCATCTTCCTCCCGCCTCCCTCCGGCATCGCGCCGCCCCGATTCGATCGCACACCATACCGCGCTGCACGACCGTGCGCTTGACACCAGGCGAGACGACGTGCTCCAATGCGCGCTCTCAAGCGGGTAGCAAGAAACACGAAACGGATCGAATCAACCGGACCGCACCACGCGTGCGGTGCGCACGTTGCGCTCGTCGCAGACCGGCCGTCATGAACGCACTCCCCCTTCGCGTTCTCGGCTCACCGTCTGCGGCGATCTCTCCAGCCGGCCACCGCCCCAGGCACGCTGCACCCTCACCGCAGCGCTTCCACCCGGGGCGGAGGCCGGCGTTTTCTTTGCCGCGCGCGCCGCGCCGTCACACGTGCGAGATCACGCGCTCGACGCAGCCGAACCAACGCTCGAGGTCCGCGTCGTTGCGTGCGTGACCGCAATCGTCGATCGACAGTGTCGACGTCGGTCCGTCGTCATCGAGCGCGGCACCGCTGATCACGCCGAAGTAGTGGGTGTGCGCGTACTCCGCGCGGATGCGGAACTGAGCCGTCTCGTGGAGCATCAGCAGATAGTTCGCGGCGACGAGCGGGTAGTCGCGCTTGACGCCCTCCCACTGACGCTTTCGCTCCTCGGGTGTGGACGGCGGCAAATCGGGTCGAAAATCGCAGCGCTGGTTCTTCATCGAACGCTCCTCGTCGGGGCGCACACGACGCCCGCTTGCCGAGAGAAGCGGGGTGCGGCAACGGGGCCCACGCGAAAACCCCGGTGACGGGCGTTTTCGCCGGTGGTCGCTTGACTTTCCCGCCCGGATGGCGGATACGAAAGGCACAATCCTCGAATCAGTGCCCTCATCGTCTAGCCCGGCCTAGGACAGGTGGTTCTCAGCCATCAGACAGGGGTTCGAATCCCCTTGGGGGTACCACATACACCGAGAGGCACCTGCGGCGCGCGACGTCGTGGGTGCCTTTTTCGTTCACGGTCCCCGCAACCCCCGGGATGCCGACGATGACGAAGCCGACGAATGCGCCGTGGACCGAGCCGGCGCTCGACGAGCCGGCCGCGACCGCGCTCGCCGAGCGACTCGGCGTGTCGACCCTGCTCGCGCAGGTGCTCGTCCAGCGCGGCCACCGGACGCCGACCGACGCCGCGGCCTTCCTCCGCCCCGATTGGTCGGACCTGCACGACCCGCTCGCGATGGCCGGGATGGAGGTCGCCGTCGAGCGCGTCCGCCGTGCGCTCCGTGAACGCGAGCGCATCCTGGTCTTCGGCGACTACGACGTCGACGGGATCAGCTCGGTCGCGCTTCTCGAACGCCTGTTCGACGTGATGGCCCACCCGGTGCGCACGATGATCCCCGACCGGATGCGCGACGGCTACGGCCTGTCGGAAAACGCGGCCGCGCGCATCCTCGACGGCGACCCGGTCGATCTCGTGATCACGGTGGACTGCGGCGTCTCCGACGCCGCCGGCGTCGCGCGGCTCGGTGCGGCAGGCGTCGACGTCATCGTGACCGACCACCACGTCCCGCCGGCGGAACTCCCGCCGGCGCTCGCGGTCGTCAACCCGATGCGCGCCGACTGCACGTATCCGTTCAAGCGGCTCGCCGGGGTGGGCGTCGCGTTCAAGTTCGCCACCGCGATGATCGACGCGTTCAGCCCGCAGCGCCGCCTCACCGACGAACTGCGCGCGTTCCTCCTCGAGGCCGCGGCGCTCGCGACCCTCGGCACCGTGTGCGACGTCGTGCCGCTCGTCGACGAGAACCGGATCCTCGTCACGCACGGGCTCCGCAGCCTCGCGCAGTCGACCAACCCGGGGCTCCGGGCGCTGATCGAAGTGGCCGGTCTCGCCGGACGTCCGCTCGCCCCCCGCGACCTCGGCTTCAAGCTCGGACCGCGCCTGAACGCCGCCGGACGCATGGGCACCCCGACCGACGCGCTCGAGTTGCTCACCGCGACGTCCTACCAACCGGCGATCGACGCGGCCAATCGGCTCGACACACTCAACCAGCGCCGCCAGTCGATCGAACGCTCGATCGTCCGTCAAGCGGAGCGGATGCTCGCCGACGCGGGCGGCCCGTCGCCGCGCGCCGGCATCGTCCTCGCGCGCGAGGGGTGGAGTCCCGGCGTGCTCGGCATCGTCGCATCGCGCCTCGTCGATGCGCATGGGGTCCCCGTCGTGCTGATCGGCGTCAACGACGGCGTCGGCCGCGGCTCGGGACGAAGCGTGCCGGGCTTCAACCTCCTCGAGGTCGTCACGACGTGCGGCGAACGCTTGCGGACGTTCGGGGGACACGCCGGTGCGATCGGCCTGTCGGTCGGCGCGGACGCCGTGGACGACGCGGTCGCCGCACTGCGCGCCGCGTTGGAAGGCGCGCTCGCGACGTTCGAGCGCGGCCCGTGGATCGACGTCGACGCGATCGTCCCCCTCGGCGCACTCCGGATCCCGTCGATGCGCGAGTTGGACCGGCTCGCACCGTTCGGCCCGGCCAACCGGGCGCCGATCTTCCTCGGCCACCAGGTCCGAACGGCCGGCCCGATCAAGCCGAGCGGCGGCGGCCGGCGACAGTTCCGGACGCTCCTCGTCGACGACGCGACCGACCAGCCGATCTCCGCGCTCCTCCCGCCGTCCACGGGTACCCCCCCGCGGCTGCCGCGCACGCGGTTCGACGTCGCCTACGCGCCGAACATCAAGTCGGCCGCCGACGGCCGCATCGAGGTCGTGCTGAAGGCGTGGACCACCGGTGCCGATCAAGCCGCCGACTCTCAAGCGGACCGTCCCGACGAGCCGACGACCTCCTGAGACACACGACTTCGAGGATCCGATGAAACGAAACCTGTTCCAGTCGCTCGGTGTGACGCTGCGTGGAATCGCGATGGGTGCCGCCGACGTCGTCCCCGGCGTCTCCGGTGGCACGATCGCGTTCATCACCGGCATCTACGTCGAGCTGATCGAGAGCCTGAAGTCGATCGAGCCGTCGTTGATCGGCCTGTTCCGCGAACGCGCCGCCCGCGGCAACACGGCCGGCGAGAAGCTCGCGCTCGGCGCCGCCGCGGTCTGGACGAAGATCAACGGTTGGTTCCTCGTCGCGCTGTTCATCGGCGTCGGGATCAGCGTCGTGTCGCTCGCCAAGGCGATCACCTACTTGCTGCGCGAGCACCCGATCGCGATCTGGTCGTTCTTCTTCGGGTTGATCGTCGCGTCCACGCTACTGATCGCGAAGGAGATCGAGCGCTGGCGCCCCCGCGTGATCGTCGCCTCGGTCGCGGGCATCGCGCTCGGCTACTGCGTCACGATCGCGGTCCCGGCGCAGACCCCGGACGCGATCTGGTTCATCCTGCTGTCGGGAATGATCGCGATCTGCGCGATGATCCTGCCCGGTATCTCCGGCTCGTTCATCCTGCTGCTGATGGGCAAGTACGAGCAGATCATGCACGCGATCCACGAACGGGCGATCGGGACGATCGCGGTGTTCGCGATCGGCTGCGGCCTCGGCCTCCTGACGTTCTCGCACGTGCTCTCGTGGCTGTTCCGCCACTACAAGCAGGCGACCGTCGCGTTCCTGTGCGGACTGATGGTCGGCTCGCTGAACAAGGTGTGGCCGTGGCGGCACGTGCTCGAGACCCGGATCAACTCCAAGGGCGAGGAGGTCCCGTGGCGCGACCAGAGCGTGCTGCCGAGCGCGGTCGAGAACCCGCAGGTGCTGCTCGCGATCGGGCTCGCGATCGCCGGCTTCCTCGTGATCTTCGTGCTCGAGCGCGTCGCGTCGAGCAAGGGCCGCGCGGCCCTCTGACCGATCCCGATCAGCGCAGCGAACGCCCGACGTCGTCGCCGCCGATCGCGACCGCGGTCGGCTTCGTGTCGACGATCCCGTTCGGACCGGCGCTCAACACCCAGATCCGTTCGGTGCCGTCGGTGAAGCCGTGGGTGTTGACGAGGTAGGCGTGCCCCCACGGGTCCGGGCCGATCGACCCGAGCACGTGCAGCGGCGACTCGTCGTCGCGCTTGCCCGCACCGAGGAGCTGGTCGAGCCGACAGTTCGCCCCGCCGTCCTCGAACGCGTTGCGGCCCGGCGTGTCGCCCGGGCCCTTCATCCAGTGCAGGATCTTGCCACCGACGGGATGGCGCGGAGCGGGCTCGACTTCCTTCGCGTAGAGCTCGAGCGCGACCGCGATCCGTCGGCAATCCTCTTGCGCTGCGGCGCGGTCTCCACGACTCATCTCCGACGTGACGATCGGGACGACGAGCGCCCCCGACGCGATCAACACCGCGCCGAGCACGATCAGCTCGAACATCGTCACGCCCTGGCGGCGGTTCATCGTCATCGCGGTCCCCTCCCCGTCGGTCACCTCGGTAGAGGCTATCGTCATTCCGCCGGCGCTTCCGAAGGGCCGCCGCTGGCCGCGACGGCGAGCGCAGCCACCCGCCGCGCGCCGGCGGCCCGCAGGGCCCGCGCCGCAGCCGCGACGGTCGCACCGGTCGTCACGACGTCGTCGACGAGGACGACGGCCCGACCCCGGACCTGCACCCGCGCCACCGGGCGAAAGGCGCCGCGGAGGTTCCGGCGACGGGCGACCGGGTCGCGCCCGATCTGAGACGGCGTGTCGCGGGTCCGCTCGATCGCGCCGACGACCGGCACGCCCCGCAGCCGCGCAGCGACCGCGCATGCGATCCGCTCCGCCTGGTTGAATCCCCGCTCGCGCCGTCGGCGCGGGTGGAGCGGCACCGGCACGAGGGCGTCGAACGGGCCGAGACGTCCGAGGGTGTCCCGGTGACGCGCCTGCGTCACGAGCCGCGCCGCATCAGCGGCGAGCGCGACCTCGCGGCGGTATTTGAGCCGCAGCAGCAGCTCGCGCACGTCGCCGGTGAACGACGTCGCAGCCCACCCGGCCTCGACGCCGCGCCACCGAGGGGTCTCGGACGGGCTCGGTGCCGTTCGCAACTTCCGGCGACACCCGGCGCACAGCCGGATCTCGCGGCCGCCGAGCGGCGTCGCGCCGCACAAGAGGCACCGCCGGGGCAACCACAGCCCGATCAGCGCATCGGAGACGGCGAGGAGTTCGGTGGAGACGGACACGCCCCTTCAGTCGGGGCGCAGCGCAATCGGTCGCGAGCTTTTTGGCGCGGCCTTTCTGGCGCGCGACTTCTGGCGCGGATCAGCGGGACGCGAGGTGGTTCGCGGTCCCCTTCGCGCCGGCGGCCTCGTTCAGGCGCAGCCGCTCTTTGATCTCCGAAATGTACTCGTCGATCGTCATGTCCTCGGACTTCTGCACGCCGAGGATCTCGCCCATCTCCTTCGTCAGCGCCCGGTTGAGCGTCAGCGCGTCGGAGTGCTGCTGGCAGAACGTGAGGAGCATGCGCTGGAAGCTGAAGCGCGTCCAGGCGGTGCCGATCAGGTTGATCAGCATCGTGACGATCGCGATGCTGACGAGCAACACGACGAGCACGGTGCCGATGCGCCATTGCTCGAAGAGGCTGCCCGCGTCGACGCGGCGAACCACGCCGTAGATCTGGAAGACGTAGCCCACCATCAGGAAGACGAAGCCGCCGATGACCTGGTACTTCCGATAGACGGAGTCCTTCACCGGACGGAGGCTACCCTTGCGGATCCCGTAGATCTCCTCGAGGATGCGCTTGGGGCGCTTGAACACGACGCTGGCCGCGAGGAAGTAGATCCCCACGATCTGCAGCGTAAGCCCGAGGATGATCAGGTCGCCAGTCGGCATCGGTGTCGTGCTCCCAAGAAGTTGCGGCTTCTCGCGGGAAAGCGTCCTCGGTCGGACCGATCGGACGTCACGAACAACGGACGCCGCAGCCGACGCATGTCGCCAAAATCGGGAAACCGCCTCGAAGTCCCGATCCGGCTCGTCAAGGGCGCAGGTATCTTAGGATCCCGAATTCCGCGCAGCAAGCGTAAAGTTGGGCCCCGCACCGCCCGCGGTTGAAAGCGCCAGGGCCCCTCAACTACGATTGCCCGCCCGCCGTCCACCAGGACGGCGCGCTACGGCCGGGCCGCCGGGCTCGGGACCGGCGAGTAGCCGCCCAAACCACTGAATGATAACGAGTTGGGACAGCCCATGGTAGACCCGAGCGTCGTCGATTCGGTCGCCGCCCTCGCCCGCCTCGACCTCGACCCCGCCCAGCGGGAACGGCTGATCTCGGACCTCGGCAAGATCCTGGCCCATATCGAGATGCTCGACCGGGTCGACACGACCGACGTCCCGATCACGTCCCACCCCCTCGACGCGACCGACGTGGACGCGGCCGACGAGCCGATTGCGTCCCTTCCGGTCGCCGAGGGCCTCCGCAACGCCCCCGACCGCGAAGGCGACCTCTTCCGCGTGCCGCCGGTCCTCGGCGGCGACGGGTGAGCTCCGTGGACGCGCTGCACCGCGAGAGCGCGGTCGACCTCGCCCGGGCGTGCGCGGCAGGCGAACGCTCCGCCCGCTCGATCGCCGATGCGTTCCTCGCCCGCGCCGCGAGCGTCGAGCCCGGACTCGACGCGTTCCTCGAGCTCGACGCCGCCCGCGTCCGCGCCCAGGCCGATGCGATCGACGCGCGCCGGGACCGCGGCGAAACGCTCGGACCGCTCGCCGGCGTGCCGGTCGCGATCAAGGACCTGATCGCGGAGCGGGACGCACCGCTCACGTGCGGCTCGCGGATTCTCGAGAACTACGTCTCGCCATACGACGCCCACGTGATCGAGCGCCTCCGCGCCGCCGACGCGGTCCTCTTCGGTCGCACGAACCTCGACGAGTTCGCGATGGGCTCGACCACCGAGACGTCGGCGTTCAAGGTCACGAAGAACCCGTGGGACCCCGCGCGCTTCCCCGGCGGCTCGAGCGGCGGCAGCGCCGTCGCGGTCGCCGCGCGGATGGCGCCGCTCGCACTCGGCACCGAGACCGGCGGCAGCATCCGCCAGCCGGCATCGCTGTGCGGCGTCTACGGATTGAAGACGACCTACGGGCGCGTGAGTCGCTACGGCGCCGCCGCCTACGCGTCGAGTCTCGATCAGATCGGCCCGTTCGCGACGAGTGCGGCCGACCTCGCACTGCTCCTCGGCGTGATCGCCGGTCGCGACACGCGCGACTCGACGTCGGCCGACGAACCGGTCCCGGACTACGCGGCGTCGCTCGGCCAAGGCGTCGAAGGCCTTCGGATCGGCGTGCCGCGCGAGTTCTTCGGCGACGGCGTCGACCCGGAGGTCCGCGCGACCGTCGAGCGCGCGATCGAGACGCTGCGCGGCCTCGGCGCCGAGACGCGCGACGTGTCGCTCCCCCACACCGAGTACGGCATCCCGGTCTACTACCTCGTCGCGACCTCGGAGGCGTCGAGCAACCTCGCGCGCTACGACGGCGTGCACTACACGACGCGCGCCGACGCGCCCGACCTCGAGCACCTCTACACGCGGAGCCGCGGCGACGGGTTCGGCCTCGAGGTGAAGAAGCGGATCATGCTCGGCACGTTCGCCCTCAGCGCCGGCTACTACGACGCCTACTACAAGAAGGCGCAGCAGGTGCGCACGCTGATCCGCCGCGACTTCGACGCCGCGTTCGCCGACGTCGACGTGCTCGTCGGACCGGTCGCGCCGGCACCGGCCGCGCCGCTCGGCGCGGTCGTCGACGACGCCCTGGCGATGTACATGATGGACGTCCTCACCGTGACCGCAAACCTCGCCGGGATCTGTGCGCTGAGCTGCCCGGCGGGTTTCACCGAGGGGCGGCTGCCGATCGGCGTGCAACTCCTCGCGCCTCCGTTCGCCGAGCCGACACTGCTCCGCACCGCCGCGGCATTCGAGGCGGCGACCGACTACAGCCGTGAGGAGCCGATCGCATGAGTGCGTGGGAGACGATCATCGGGCTCGAGGTCCACGTGCAGCTCGACACCGCGACCAAGCTCTTCTGCCGGTGCGCCTACGAGTACGGCGGCCAGCCGAACACGCAAACGTGCCCCGTCTGCCTCGCGCTCCCCGGTGCGTTGCCGGTGCTCAACCGCGAGGCGCTCCGCCTCGGGATCCGCACTGCGCTCGCGGTCGGTGCCGACGTCGCGACGCACACGAAGTTCGACCGTAAGAACTACTTCTACCCCGACCTGCCGAAGGGCTACCAGATCTCGCAGTTCGACGAGCCGTTCTGTTCCGGCGGCGCGATCACGATCGAGTTCAAGGACGGGTCGACGAAGCGGATCGGGATCACCCGGATCCACCTCGAAGAGGACGCCGGCAAGTCGACCCACCGCGACACGGGCGGCAGCGTCGTCGATCTGAACCGATGCGGCGTGCCGTTGCTCGAGATCGTCAGCGAACCGGACATGCGCTCGCCCGAGGAGGCGTATCGCTACCTGACCGCGCTCAAGCTCACGCTCCGCTACATCGGCGTCAGCGACTGCGACATGGAGAAGGGCAGCCTCCGCTGCGACGCGAACGTGTCGGTCCGGCCGCGCGGCCAGGAGGCGTTCGGCACGAAGGTCGAGATCAAGAACCTCAACTCGTTCCGCAACGTGCAACGCGCGCTCGAGTTCGAGGTCGCGCGCCACACCGCGGCGCTCGAGCACGGCTCCGAGGAAATCGTCCAGCAGACGCGGCTGTTCGACGCGACGACCGGCGAGACCCGCCCGATGCGCTCGAAGGAACAGGCGCACGACTACCGCTACTTCCCCGAGCCGGACGTGCCGCCCGTGACGATCGCCGGCGACGAGGTCGAGGCGATCGGCGCGACGCTGCCCGAGTTGCCGCGCGCGAAGGTCGACCGGCTCGCGACCGCACACGGCCTGCCCCGCTACGACGGCTGGGTCCTCGCCGAGGAGCCCTCCGTCGCCGACTACTTCGAGGAGGCCGTCGCTGCCGACGCGGCCAACGACCCGAAAGCGGTGTCGAACTGGGTGACGAACGAGGTCAAGCGCGTCCTCAACGAGGGCACGCACACGATCGACGCGTTTCCGATCCCGTCGGGTGCGCTCTCCGGACTGATCGCGATGCAGCGCGACGGCGCCGTCAGCGCGACGCAGGCCAAGGAGGTCTTCCAGGGCATGCTCGAGACCGGCGACGACGCGCCGACGGTCGCGAAGGCGCGCGGCCTCGAGCAACTCTCCGACACCGACGCGCTGGAGACCGCCGTGCGCGCCGCGATCGACGCGTGCCCGAAGGCCGTCGCCGACGTCCGGGCCGGCAAGGAGAAGGCCAAGGGGGCGATCGTCGGCCACGTGATGAAGCAGACCCGCGGCAAGGCGAATCCCGGCGTCGTGCAGCAGCTGATCGACCGAGTGCTCGCCGAGTAGCGCTACGGCGTTCGCTTCGGCAACCGGGCACGCACCTTGCGCGAGAAGGCCGGGTCGGCGCCGACCTCCTGTGCGATCGCGCTGATCGCGTGCTTCGCGCGCATCGCCTCGTACGGCAGGCCGTGGCTCTCGTCGGCGACGATGCTGCCGCGCTCGTAGGCCAGCTCGTCGAACCAGCCGTTGAGAAGCAGCCGGCGGTCGAAGTTCCCGCGGTCGCCCGCGCGGCTCGTCACGCTCAGCCACGCAGTCGTGCAGTTGTCGTCGAACGCGTTGTACCACTCGGGCCGCTCCGCCATCTCGGCGATGCGCTCGACGAGCGCGAGGAAGAGCCGGCGCCGGTGTTCCGCTGTGTGGACCATCGGGTAGAGGTAGACGTCCTCGCGTCGATGGTTCGTCCGCAACTCGACGACGTCGCGCTCGTCGGCCGCGACGTAGATCAGCTCGTATTGCTTGAAGAAGCCGGCGATCGCCGAGTAGCCCTCGCCCTTCTCCTTGCGCGTCTCGATCGAGATCGCGAGTCGTCGGCCGTCGGTGAATCCGAAGCTCACCATCATGTGCGCAATCGCGCGGTTGCCGTCCCAGTAGGACAGGAACAGGTCGACCGACTCGAGCGCGCTGAGGTCGTAGGTGCGGTCCTCGTACGCGACGTCGAAGTCGCTCTCGCTGCGGTAGCGGAAGTTGCGGACGTTGCGGATCGTCACGCGGTCACCGTCGATCGTCGCATCCGGCATCACCGCGACGTCCGGCGCCCAATCGCGATCGAAGCGCGGCGGGATGAACCACCAGTACGCGAGCACGGCCGCGAAGGCGACGAAGAACCAGAGCGCAGTGCGTAGGCGGCGGCGCAAGCACGCGAACGCGACCGCCGTCCCGAGCGCGAATGCGGCAGCGGCCGCGATCCGCAGCCCCTCGCCCGGGAGATTCGAGTAGTAGAGCGCGAGCACGCACCAACCGGTGAGCACGATCACGAGCAGCGCGAGCGCCGCGATCGCGAGCCAGCGACCGATCGACCGCAGCGACCGACCGGCCGTCACGACGCGCGACGCCGCAAGACGATCACGAGCACGGTGACCGCGACGAACGCGATCGCGCCGAGCAGACCGATCCGCAGGACGAAGTGGTCGATCAACCCCCGGGTCCGCGGGAACGCGTCCTCGACGACGTCGCGCACGGCTTCGGTCGTCGCGCGCCGCTCGCGGCACGCGGCATCGACGACGATCGCCCGCTCCCCGGCGAGCGTCTCGAGCGTCGCGACGCGTTGCGCATCGATCGCGTCGACGAGCGCCGCCCGCTCTGCGGCGACGGCGGCGAGGATCGTTTCGCGTTCGCCCTTCACCGCGGCGAGGATCGCGGTGCGCTCCGCCGCCACGGCCTCGAGCACGCGGGTGCGCTCCGCGGCGACGATGTCGCCGAGCGCGCGGACCAGCGCGAGTCGCTGCGCGTCCACCGCTTCGAGGATCGCCTCGCGCTCGCCCCGCATCCACGTGGTCAACGCGCGCCGCTCGTCGCGCACCCGATCGGGCAGCGTCTCGAGCGCCGATGCGACGCGGCCCGTCGTCTCGACGAGCGCGGCGAGCGGCTCGGCGACGAGCAACTCCGCCTGCCAGCGCGCCTGGCGCGGGGCCAACGACCCGACCACCCGTAGTTGCTGCGCGACGTCGGCGGCGCGCTTGTCCATGCTCGCGGCGAGTTCGGCGAGCCCACCGGCCTCGCCCACCCGATCGGCGAAGTCGATCACCGGCGACTGTCGCGAGAGCAACGGCCCGTCGATCGGGTAACGGACCACGGCTTCGTCCACCATCGCCTGCATCGGCGACAGGTCCGGCGACGCGACGACCGTTCGCGCGATGTCGACCGCGAGTCCCTCGAGTCGATCGATCGCCGCGACCGCACGCGACTGCGCGGCGCCGAATCGTTCGCGACCCGGACCGTCCGTCAACTCGACGCGCAGCTGCCGGCAGAGCGTCCACGCGTCGAAGAGCGCGGCGAGCGGATCGGGCCGAAGTGCGGCGGACTGCCCGAGCGCCACGCACTCGACCTTCCACGCGAGCGCAGCCCGGCGCGCAGCCGGATCCGACGCTTCCGCGGCGATCGCGTCGGCAGCCCCCTCGATGACCGCGATGTAGCGCGCGAAGAACTCGCTCATCCGGGCACCGAGCGCCCGCGGCTTCGCCTCGGGGCGCAGCCACGCGACGTTGCGCATCGCGGTCACCGGCGGCGCGGTGGTCGTGCACGACGCGAGCGCGAGTCCGAACAGTGCCGCCAAGCACGACGCGACGACGACGCTTTTGCGTTTTGGCGAACCCGGCGGTCGCGCCGGTCGTTGACGTGACCAACCCGTTCGGAGGATAGCGATGTTCGGCAAGCGGTTCGGCAAGCGGCGCCCCCAGGATCGGCTCGAGACCCAATTCACGTCGATGATCGACGTCGTGTTCCTGCTGCTGATCTTCTTCATGTGCACGCTGAAGTTCAAGATCCTCGAGTCGAAGATCGCGACCCACCTGCCGGTGGATCGCGGGGCACAGCAGACGTTCGAGAAGCTCGAACCGGTCGAGCCGATGCGGATCGCGCTGTCGATGCGCGGCGAAACGTGCGTCTGCGCGCTCAACGGCAGCGCGATCGGCACGATGCCCGAGGCACGCGATCGCCTCTACCAGCGGCTCGCGGCGATCCGCCGCGCGTCGCCGGAATCCGAAGCCGAGATCGCGCCGGACCCGACCGTATCGCACGGCCACGTGATCGGAGTGCTCGACGAGTGCATGCGCGCCGACGTCGCCGAAGTGCGATTCGCCGCGGCGCTGCCGCCCCTCAGACGCCGGTCGTGACGGTCGCGAGCGGCGCGCCCATCTCGATCGAAGCGCCCGCCGCGATCGCGTCGTCCCACGACAGATCGATCGCCGGGAACACGGCGACGATCGTCGAGCCGAGGCGGAAGCGCCCGATCTCGTCGCCGCGCGCGAACCGGTGCTCGCCGCCGGGGTAGTCGGTCACTGCGACCCCACGGCGGGTCGGTGGCGTCACGACGCCCGACCAGACGGTCTCCACGCTCCCGACGATCATCGCGCCGACCGCGACGAGCGCGACCGGACCGATCGCGGTGTCGAAGAGCGCGACGACGCGCTCGTTGCGCGCGAACAGACGCGGGACAACGCGCGCCGTCCGCGGGTTGACGCTGAAGAGCCGCCCCGGGACGTGGATCATCGACGTCAGCGTCCCCGCGCACGGCAGGTGAAAGCGGTGGTAATCGCGCGGCGACAGGTAGATCGTGCAGAAGTGCCCGCCGTCGAAGCGCGCGGCGACCGCCGCATCGCCGCCGAGCAGTTCGAGCAGCGAGTAGTCCCGTCCCTTGGCCTGGACGATCCGGCCGTCGCGAATCGCGCCGAACTCGCTGATCGCGCCGTCGCACGGGCTGCAGAGCGTCGCGTCGTCGCCGCGAATCGGCCGGGCGTCGGCCCGGAGCGCGCGGGTGAAGAACGCGTTGAACGACGGGTAGGCGCCGAGGTCGGGCTCCACCGCGGTCGTCATGTCGACCCGGTAGCGGCGGGCGAACCAGCGGATCGCGCGTCGGCGAAGCGGGTTCGTCTCCGAGTCGGCGAGCCGACCGACCAACGTGGACAACAGGTGGTGCGGCACGACGTACTGAGGCCACGTCGCCAGGTGGTCGAGCAAGGACATGATCGTCGGACAGGGTAGTCGGTCGCCGGTCGACGGTCTACTCGTTCGTCGTGGACAACCCGGATCTGCTGATCTCGATCGCGGACGGCCCGGAGATCGAGGCGACCGCGAAGGGCTCGCGCTTCGTCGGCCAGGCGTTCGCCGCGACGACCGACGACGACGCGCGCAGCGCCCTCGTCGGTGTCCGCGGGCGCTATCCCGACGCGACGCACCACTGCTCGGCGCTGCGCATCGGCCCCCCGGAGACGGCCCGCGAACGCGCCGACGACGACGGCGAGCCCGGCCGGACGGCCGGCGCGCCGATCCTCCGCGCGATCGTCACCGCCGAACTCACCGACGTGCTCGTCGTCGTCACCCGCTGGTTCGGCGGCACCAAGCTCGGCAAGGGCGGCCTCGTCCGCGCATACGGCAGTGCCGCTCGCGCCGCGCTCGTAGCCGCGCCCCGGCGCCACACCTATCGAACCGCGACCGTCGCGTTCGTCGCCGGCTACGACGATCTCGGTGCCGTCGAGGCGCTCCTCGCACGCCGGGACGCGAGTGTCGTCTCGATCGAACGCGCCTTCGAAGGCACCCCTCGCTTCGCGGTGACGATCCACGCCAGCGAAGCGCCGCCCCTCGTGCGCGCCCTCGCGGACGCGAGCGCCGGTCGCATCCGTGCGACCGTGGCCGGCGGCTAACGACGACCGTCGAGCGCGCGCGTCGCGACGTCGGGCAGCGGCCCGGTCCAGGGCTCCTCCCACGGCGGCAGCACGTTGCGTCGGAGCACGGCCGGGTCGGCGCCCCGCGTCCACCGCACTTTCACGTCGTCGAAGACGCGATCGACGACCGCGCCGTCGGGCGAGCGCACCTCGACCGCCCACCGCTCGTCCGGGGATTCGAGCAGGCGCACGAGCGAGCGAGCCTCCCGCGCGGCGCCGGGAAGCAACTCGGTGAACGTCGGCGCGAGCCACCGCACGTCGACCGGCGCGCCGAAGATCGCTTCGCCGCCGTGCCGCGCACCGGGCAGCTTCAGCATGCACATCACCGCGGTCTGCGACTCGTGGAGCGAGGCGCCCTGCACGAGCGGCGTCGGACCGTCGCCGAGGTCGATGCCGGCGAGCCCGACGACCGCGACCGCAGCCGCGTCGTACCGGTGGGTCCGATACAGATCGGTCAGGAAGCGACCGAGCGTCCGGTCGGTACGGACGAGCACATCGTCGTACCGGTCCCGGTAGATCGACAGGTCGGTCACGATGCGCCCGGCCGCATCGCGGATCCGCAGCGACTCCGGGATCGCATCGGGCGCGACCCGAGGCCCCGGCGGCGAGACGAACCCGTCGTCGCCCGCGAGCCACGGCCCGCCGCTGTCGGCGAGGTGGACCCACAGGAACGTCGGGCGATCCCCCTCGGCCCGCAACCACAGCATCGCGCGCGCGATCACCTCCGCGTCCGGCGTACGCCGCCCCGACTCCGGCACCCGCGCGCCGGGCAGCGCTGCGGCGAGCGCGGGCCGCGACGCGAGCAGATCGGTGCCGAGAAACGCGCCGATCGAATACCCGGCGTCGCGAAACCGCTGCACGAGACCCGATGCGGCGAACAGTTCGTCCGCAGCGGCCGCCGGATCGGGCACCGGCGTGTAGGCACGCCGAATCACGATCCCCTCGTGGCCACAGAGGAATGACAGGTTCGGCGTCGTCGGGCGTGCGTAGCCGTTGAACGCCGCGTGATCCGCGCGCAGGGCCGCGCCCGTCACGACGACGATCGGCGGCCGGATCGGCGGAAGCGGCGCGACGATCGGCGCGGCCACGAGCGCCGCCGCGACGCCGAGCGGCACGAGACGTGCGCGGCCGACGAAGAACGGGCGCGCGGCCGGCGAGACACGGCCGGGCCCGCGTCGGGCGAACGCGAGAAGACCGCCGACGCCGATCGCCGCGAGCGCGATCCACCACCCGACGCGTCGCGCCGTACCGCCGGTGTCCCGCACGTCGAGCACGTGCTCCCCGCGCGGCACGGCGACTTCGATCAACGCCATCGCGTTCGGCCCGTCGATTGCGACCGGTGCCCCGTCGATGGTCGCCTTCCATCCGGCGTAGCGAAAGATCGGCAGCACGACGTGCGCGACGTCGCTGTCGACGCGGACGCGTGCGCGTCGATGCTGCCCGGTCCACACGATCCACTCGAACCGCGCCTCCCCGGCGATCGCGACCGTGCGTCGCTCCGGGTCGTAGTCGACGAGCTCCATCAGGTTCCCGACTTCGACCGCCTTCGGCAGATACTCGCGCGTGACGACCGACGTGGGCCGCGGCTGCTCGCGCACGTTGATCAGCCACGGCTCGTCCGGGGCGAGCGACGTGCGCACCGCATCGAGCGAGAACGCGACGACGGCGACGAGCGGGACACCGAGCGCGCACGCCCGCGCGAGCCGTCGCGACCGGCCCGGAATCGGAGTGCCCCCGGCGGCGGCCGCGACGAGCCACGCGCAGAGAAAGCCCAGCGCGCCGAGCAGGCGCCACGGAAACTGCACGGTCCCGAGCCACGGAAACCACCGCCACACCGGCGCCGACCACGCCGTGCTCAGGTAGAGGTGGGCGATCGCCGCCACGACCAACGCGACGACTCCGCCGGTGAGTCGGCGCCGCAACGCGAGCGCCGCCGCCGCACCGACGACGACGGCGAGTTGTGCGAGCGCCGCGAACTCGACCGTGTTCTTGAAGTAGGACGCCGTGAACCCGAGCGTCTGCTCGTCGCGAAACAGGAAGTTCCGGCCGACCTGCCCGTGACGCGACGCCGTGATGTGCTCGAGGTGCACGAGCCCGCCCTCGATGACGATCGGCAGCAGGAGCGGCGCCGCAGCAGCCAGCCCGAATGCGGCCGGCAACGCGCCGGCGACGACGGTTCGCCAGGAACGACGGCGCAGCGCCTCGTAGCCGACGGCGAGCACGAGCAGCGGGCCGAACGTCAGCGCGGTGACGACGTGGGTCGCGACGAGCCCGCAGGTGCACGCCGCGAGCGCGACCGCCCGCCAGCCACCGGGGCGCTCGAGCTGACGGCGCAGCGCGAGCACGATCGCCGGCATCCACTGGATCGCGCAATACTCGGCCCACGCGAAGCGGTAGTAGAGATCGAGAATCGCGTACGGCGACACGACGAAGATCGCGACCCCGAGCAGCGCCGGGACCCGCCCCACGTCGCGGCGCAACAATCGGTAGAGCGCGACGGCGCCGAGCACGCTCGCGATTGCGGCGGCGACGAAGAACCCGCTCATCGTATCGCCGGTCAGCGCCCCGCACGCCGCGGCGAGCGCCCACCCCAACGGCGGATAGAAGCGGAACGACGGCGCGCCGTAGCCGCCGTTCATCGGGGCGGCCCAGCTCGGGTAGCCCGCGCCGTCGGCGACGGCGTCGGCGAACGCGCGCACGTGGGCATGGTGAAAGTCGAGGTCGTGCCCGAGGCCCGGCGGACCGAACGCGACGATCGGCACGAGCGGGAGGAGGCCGACGGCGATGACGAGGATCGCGCCGAGGGTGGAACGCGCGGGACGCATGGCCGCGACAGCATACCACTCGCCCATCGCCGACGTACCCTTGCGGCCGACCGATGCATCCGTAGGCTTTGGAACCGACCGCCGCGCACTCGGCGCGGCGCCGCGTCCTGGAGCCCCGATGTCGATTCGATCGCCCGGCTGGCGGATCCTCGCGCCCCTCGCGCTCTTCGCGAATCTCGCGTGGCACCTGTGGCGCGAACACGCGCTCGCGGGCGCCGCCGGATTCGCGCTCGACGACACGTGGATCCACGCGGCGATCGCGCGCAACCTCGCCGCCGGCGACGGGTTCGCGGTCAACCCCGGCGAGTGGGTCGGGGCGAGCACCGCACCGCTGTGGACGCTGCTCCTGACGCCGATCGTCGGCCTCTTCGGTGCAGACGTCGTCGCGATTCGCGTGCTCGGCATCGCGCTGACGCTCGTCGCGCTCGACTGGACGTGGCGCGCGGTGGCACTCGCCGCACCGGGACGGCCGGCCGTCGCCGCGATCGCAGCCACCGTCCTCGCGTTGCTGCCGTCGACCGCCTTCGGAGCGCTCTCCGGCCTCGAAGTCCCGCTCGCGATCGCGCTCGTCGCGGCGCTGCTCCTCGCCGAGACCGCGTGCGGCGCCGACCCGGGGCGGCGGGGTCTGCTTCCGTCGCTGCTCGTCGGCCTCGCGGTGCTCGCTCGCCCCGAAGCGCTCGCGCTCGCACCGTGGGTGTGGTGCTCCGCCGGGCTCCGTCCGCGGACGATCGCGGCGCGCGTCGTCGCCACCGCGGTGCCGATCGCGCCGATCGCGCTCGTCTATTCGCTGAGCCACGGGTCGCCGCTACCGACGACGTTCTTCGCGAAGATCCACCGGTCGCGAAACCCCGCCGGTGGCCAGGGGCTCCTGTTCATGCTCGAGCGCGGCGACGCCGCCGGCGCCCTCCGCGTCGTCTGCCGGACGTCGTTCGCGCAGCTCGCGATGTTCCTCGACGGCGTGCTGCGCGCGAGCCCGCTCCTCGTGCCCGCGCTCGGCGCGGCATTCGTCGCTCGCGGCGCGGGACGACTCGTCGGACTCGGCGCGTGGTGCGTCTTCGCGCTGCCGCTCGCGATCGGCTTGATGACGCCACGACCCGACTTCGGCGCGGGTGACCGCTATGCAGCGATCGCGACGCCGGCGCTCGCGGCACTCGCCGCGCTCGGGGTCGGCGCCCTCGCCACGGTGCGTCCCCGTGGGATCGTCGCGCTCGCCCTCCTGCTCGTCGCGGTGCCGCTCGGCGGCGCGATCGACCGCGGCGCTCGCTACCACGCGATGGCGGTGCGCAACACACGCGACATGCACGAGACGCTCGCGCGCTGGGTCGCGTCGTCGATCCCGGCCGGTTCGACCGTCGCGGTCCACGACATCGGCGCGCTCGCCTACTTCGGGCGCGTGCGATTGCTCGATCTCGAGGGGATCGCGTCGCCCGAACTCCTGCCGCGAAAACGCAACGCGGCGCTCGTGTTCGCGACCCTCTTCGAACGGCGCCCCGACTTCCTGATCGTCGCGCCGAACTGGTATCCCGACCTCGCCAGACGCGCCGACATCTTCGAGCCGATCCACGTCGTCGAGATTCCGCCGGCCGACAACCGCGTGCTCGCGGGCCCGACGATGGTCGTCTTTCGAGCGACGTGGCCCGCGGAGCCGCAGTAGCTACAACGGCTGCTTCTTCGGGAGCCCCGGCGCGCGCGGAAACGCGCGAGGCGTCGCGCGGCGTTTCGGGATCCGCACGAGCACGAGGTCGTTCTCGAAGTCGTCCGGGTAGCTGCGACGCACCTCGGGACGACCGCCCCCGAGTCGCTGGAGCGCGGACGCGGCGCCGTCGAGTTCGGCAGCGACGGCCGGCCCCTTCATCGCGATTGCCTCCCCGCCGATCGCGATGAACGGGAGGGTCAGTTCGAGGACGACCGGGAGTGCGCCCAGTGCCCGACTCGTCGCGACGTCGAAGCGTTCGCGGAGCGCCGGGTCGCGGGCGACCGTCTCCGCGCGACCGTTGACGACCGACACGCGGTCGAGGCCGAGTCCCTCGACGAACCGCGTGAGCGCTTCGCACTTCTTGCCGGTCGCCTCGACGAGCGTCACGGCGAGGTCCGGGCGGGCGATCGCGAGCGGGATGCCCGGCAGGCCGCCTCCCGTGCCCACGTCGACGAGCGTCGCAGCGTCGCCGATCACCGGCAGCACGGTCAGCGCATCGACGATCATCCGATGCCACACGGCTTCGGGCTCGCGGACCGCGGTCAGATTCGTCCGGGCGTTCGCATCGACGAACAGCCGGTGGAACGCCGCGAGGCCCGCGAGTCGATCGCGATCCAGGTCGAGGTCGAGTCGCCCGAGTGCGTCGAGCACCGAGTCGGGAACGGGAGTGTCCATCCCGCGAGCATAGCGCCCGGCGCGCGCGGTGCAACGGCGGCCCCCTTGCCCGCCCCCCCGGCGCCTGCGATCATGCGGGCCGCGGCGAACGCCCGGGGGGGGATCATGACGCACATCGAGCATCGCAAGGACACGCTGCACGTCGAGTCGGTCGCGGTGGAGGCGATCGCCGAGGCCGTCGGCACGCCGTGCTACGTCTACAGCCACGCGCGACTCGTCGAGAACGTGCGTCGCTTCGAGGCGGCGTTCGCGGCCGTCGACCACCTGACCTGCTACTCGGTCAAGGCGAACCCGAACCTCGCGATCGTCGCGGCCGTCACCCGCGAGGGACTCGGATGCGACGTCGTCTCGAGTGGCGAGCTGGAACGCGCGCTCCGGGCCGGCGCGCGACCCGAGCGGATCGTCTTCTCCGGCGCGGGCAAGACCGACGACGAGATCGATGCCGCGCTGCACCACGGCATCCGGATGCTGAACGCCGAGTCCCGCGGCGAACTCGAACGAATCGACCGTGTCGCGACGCGCCGCGGCGTCCGGGCCCCGGTGAGCGTGCGCATCAACCCCGACGTCGATGCGAAGACCCACCGCTACGTGACGACCGGTCTGCGGGAGAACAAGTTCGGCATCGACGCCGACGAGGCGCTCGACGTCTACACGTGGGCGCACACGCGCCCCGGGCTCGCGATCACCGGGGTCGACTGCCACATCGGCTCGAACATCCGCTCGCTCGAACCGTTCGCCGAAGCGATGCGCCGAATGCGCACGTTCATCGAGACGGTGCGCGGCCGCGGCATCCCGATCGACCACTGCGACATCGGCGGCGGCCTCGGCATTCCGTACGACCGTAGCCCCCTGCCGTCGATCGAGGACTACGCCCGGACGGTCGTCGATGCGCTCGACCCGGCCGGCTCGGGCGTGCAACTGCTGCTGGAGCCGGGTCGCATCCTCGTCGGCGACATCGGCATGCTCGTCTGCCGCGTGCTCTACGTGAAGCGCCACGGGGAGCGCACATTCGTGATCGTCGACGGTGCGATGAACGACTTCATGCGCCCGTGCCTCTACGAGGCGCACCACGAGATCGTGCCGGTCACTCGGCGTGGGGCCGACGCGGTCGTCGTCGACGTCGTCGGGCCGGTTTGCGAAACGACCGACTTCTTCGCACTCGACCGTGCGATCGAGCTGCCGCACCGCGGCGATCGACTCGCGGTGCTCGATGCGGGCGCCTACGGCTTCGGGCTCGCGTCGAACTTCAACAGCCGACCACGCGCTCCAGAGGTGCTGGTCCGCAACGGCGACTACACCGTCGTGCGCGCGCGCGAGTCGTTCGAGGACCTCGTGCGAGGCGAACGGATCCCCGACTTCCTCACCTGACCTTGCGGCAGCCTCGGGGATCGGAGAGAATCGTGCGGCTCTGAGGGGGCCGGTCCGGTCGAAACCGGACACGTGTGGATCGTCGAGCCGCCGAGGCTCGCAAGATGGTTGAACCTCTTGTTCGAGGAGGAGAGATGACCCGACTCGCCACGGTCGCGCTCGCGACCGCGCTCACCGCCACGACGGTGTTCGCGCAGAACCACCCGAACGGCTACGCCGGCGGCGTGATCAACTTCAGCAAGGCGCCGACCGAAGGCAGCGTCCTGATCTACGACGGGGCCGGCAACCTCGTCACGTCCGCGGCAGCCGGCGTCAACAACACGCACGGCGTCTGCATGGACCACAACAACCGGTTGCTCGTCGCGACCGATCTGTCGTCGAGCAACAGCGCCCCGTCGATCCACATCATCGACCCGACGACCGGGGCGAACCTCGGCACGCTCGCGACGTTCCAACCCGGCGACTGGCTGCGCGACATCACGGTCGGTCAGAACGGAAACTACTACGTCAACGAGACGACGCGCGACACCGTCTTCCGCGTCGACACGCTGGGCAACATCTCGACGGTCGCGGTCCTCGGCAACAACCCGTGGGGCGGGATCGACATCGACATCGACTCCGGCGACCTGCTCGTGCAGAGCGGCGCGACGCCGGACCCGCTGCAGCTGGTCGCGCGCGACGGCTCGACGGTCACGACGATCGCGACGAGCCTCGACTCCCGCTTCGGAATCGCGCAGGACATCCCGACCGGGGACATCTACAGCGGCAGCGGTGACACCCCGCTCCGCGTCTTCCAGGTGCCCTACCAGCAGACGTCGCCGAACCTGATCCAGATGTCGACGCTCGCCAACGGCGGCCCCGGCTCGACCTACTCGATGCGCGCCGACCGGGCGTCGCCGTTGTTCCGCCAGGTCATCGTCGGCAGCTGCTGGACGCTGTGCCCGAACCTGATCGGCGGCCTCTACACGATGGACGTCAGCGGCTTGACGCCGGTGATCACCGGCGTGATCTCCACGGTCGTGACCGGCCAGAGCGACCTCTACGAGGTGGAGCTGCTCTACCGCCGCAACGTCCACAGCAACCTGACCGCACGCGGGCAGTGGGACATCGGGATCAAGATCCCGGAGGACGCGAACAAGCCCTATGTGCTCGCGGTCTCGGCGAGCGGCGTGCGCGGCCGCGGCGTCGCTCGGTTCCCGCAGAGCGCGCGCACCGCGTGGCTCAACACCGACTCGGTCACGTTCCTCGCGCTGCGCACCGGACTGGCGCCGTTCCTCGTCAACGACAAGGGCACGCTCGACGGCAACGGCGAGGCGATCGCCAAGCTCGACATGTCGCTGTTCGGCCCGTCGGCGAACGGGATCCGGCTCTGGTTCCTCGCGGTGACGATCGACGCCAACGCGCCCGACGGCATCGCGACGATCACCGACCCGCACGTGATCAAGCTCGAAGGCCTGTAAGCGTTCGCGCGAGCCACGCGCGCCGCGCGTGGCTCGTTGCCCCCTGGCTCACTGCCCCCTGGCTCACTGCACCGTGACGCGCCGCCACGGCAGGACGTCGACGATCGTCGGCCCGGTCAACACGACGCCGCTCACGTAGAAGCGCAGGCCCTGGATCGGCAGGTTCGGCAAGTTGACCTGTGCGTTCGCACGGCCGGATCCGTCGAGGGTACCGACGAAGCCCTGGAAGACGCCGGCGCTGGACCCGAACGACGTCGCGAAGAGCGGGTCGAGCACGAGCGGCACCGTCCGACCGCCGCCGACCGGAATGCCGGGCTGGGTCGAGAAGCTCGCGGCGAGCACGTACTGGGCGCTCGCGTGAGCCGGTCGCTCGATCGTGATCGGCACCGTGCCGCCCGGCGTCGCGGTACGCACGACATCGAGCGCGCGCGGTTGCAGCAGGAAGTCGATCGCGCGGTCCATGTAGCGGCCGGCGAGTGCGCGATCGGTGATCGTCTCGAACGGAAAGCCCCAGTTCAGCACACGCGCGTTGCCGTTGACCTGCTCGGTCGCCGCGACGAACGACGTTCCGCGGTAGAGCAGCGAGTTCTTCGCCCCGGTGCCGCTCGGCGCGAGCGAGTCGGGGTAGTTGACGTCGTAGGTCCCCGCCGTGCCGTTGTCGAACGTCAAGTCGGGCAGCCCGGCGAACGCGGACCCGGCTGCGGGGCCGGCGCGATAGACGTTTGCGTCGTCGTTGACGTAGCTCGCCGCGAGCCACGTCCGGTAGAACGCGCGGTCGGTCGCGCTCCCCTGCTGGTCGAGGTCCCACGCGATCTCCGCGCCGCTGACGAACACGCGCCCCCCGATCTGCAGATACGCGCGCACGAGATTCTGCTCGGTGAGCGAGAACGTCTCGTCGGCCGTGGACTCCTCTCCCAGCGCGAACACGACCGCGCGGTAGTTCTGGATCGGCACGCGATTCGTCGCGAGCGCCTCGTTCGACGCGGAATCGATCGCGACCGAGTAGTCCGCGATGCGGCCGATCGCGTCGAGGAACCGAGCGAGGTAGTTGCGCCGGTTGTCGGGCTCCTTGACGTTCTTCTCGAGGCGGTCGAATCCCTGGACGAGCAGCACGTCGGCGCGGCCGGTCGGCCCGGTTCGGCCGACGACGACCTCGGTCGGCAGCGATTGACCGGAGGCGTTGGTCGCGCGCACGCGGTAGCCGCGCAGCGCTCCGTGCGGCAGCGGCGTCGTCGTCCAGGTCGTGCCGGTCACGGTCATGCCGACGCCCGAGAAGCTCAGTCCGTCGGTGCTCTCTTCGACGACGTAGCCGCTCGCCGCGGCCGCCGCGTCCCAACTGACGCGCAGCCCGCCGTTGCCGTCCTGGGTCACGCGGACGCGCGTCGGTGGCTCCGGCGGAAACGGTGCGGTCTGGTTGAAGTAACGGATCACGCCTCGGGCGATCGCCCGTCCGCACACCTGCCGAAAGTTCGGGTCGTGCAGGAAGACGTGGTCCTTCTTGTTCGGGTCGTCGTGGAACGCGAGCTCGAGCAGCACGCCCGGCATCGTGCTCAGGACACGCACTTCGCCGAAGTTCGCGGTCTTCTTCCCGCGGTCCGTCCACGCCGGGTCGTAGAGCGAGCGAATGTCGCTGATCAGCTGCGTGTGCACGGCGTTCTGAAGCGCGCTCGACCCGGCCGACGGCGACGTATTGTGGATGAACGACGACGTGCCGGTGCCGCCGCCGGCATTCGTGTGAATCGACACGAACGCGTTCGCCCCGCGCCACTCCGCGTAGCGTGGTCGGGCGGTGACGTCGTCGGAGTTGTCCTCGCCACTGCTGACCGAGTTCCAGACCGACGACGGCGCCCCCGCGAACTGCGTCCAGTAGCGCGACGCCTCCTGCCAGCGCGGGCGATTGCTCGTGCCGCCCCGCGCGATCGAGCCGAGCCCGCCGCCGATGCGCACGTGATCGGCGATCACGACCCGACCGACCTGCGACGACTGGTTCGAGACGTGCACGCGCGCCGGCGTCGCCGGATCGAACCAGAACGTCCCGAGATAGCGAAGCCGCAGATCGTCGGCGGTCTGATCGATCTTCACCTCCGACGTGCCACCGGCGTGTTCGACGAGAACACGCGCATCGGTCGCGCGGTTCGTGCCCGCCTTGTAACCGATCCACACCGGGTAGGCGCCGGCTGCGGCGACGGTCGTCGTGAACGTCGCACGGGCCGTCTCGGCCGCCGCCGTCGTCGCGAACCGGTAGGTCGCGCTGTTGAACCCGGCGCCGCCGCCGAGTCCCCAGCTCCCGGTCTCGACGTAGCCCGGGCCGCCGTCGTTGTCGACGATGTGCTCGTTCGTGTTCCGCGTGCGATCGCGGCACGAGATCACCCGCGCCCCGGCGTTTTCGAGATACGGGATCACCCACTCCATCGCGATCTCGTTCGTGTGGATGTCCTCGGTCAGCCCGCCGATGTTGCCGCGCTGTGTCGTCCAGCCGAGCGACGAGTGCCAGTAGTAGCCGTGGCCGGGCGACACCGCGATCGTCTTGCCGGTGAGGACCCCGGTGACCTTGCTCGGCAGCACCGGCGGCGGCGGCAAGTCGAGGATCGGCGTCGTCGACGGCGGCGCGGCGCCGACTTCGAGCCACGCTTTCGGTGCCGCCGGATCCGGCGTGCGGACCGAGAACTGGGCGTAGCCGAGCGACGCGAGCGACTTCACGATTTGCTCGAGTGCCAGTTCGGCGTCCGCGGACGTCGTGAAACTCGCCGACACGTCGACGACGACGCGGCCGCCGTCCGTCGCGATCCCGAGCAGCCGTGTGCCGGGCGCGATCGCGGTCGTGACCCCGGCCCGTCGCTCGCTCCCGCTCGGCCCGGCGAGCAGCGTGCGCATCAGCGACGATGCGTCGTTCGACGCGGTCGACGACGGGACGAGGTTTCCGTGTCGCACGAACAGGGCTCGCCCTTGCGCGACGGTCGCGATCGAAGACCCCGTCGACAGGAGCAGGACCGCGACGAGTACGCGAAACCGATCGAACATCGAAACTCCTTCAAGTCACCCCTGGGCCCGGCCGGGCCATCGCCGCCAGTCTACCATGGAAGCCGCGGCGGCTCCCCCGGCGGGCGATCAGCGATACATCCGCACCGAATCGACGAGGTCGCGTGCCGCGGCGGTCTCGCGATCGATCGTCGCGAACGCGTCGTCGAGCGCTCCGTCGGCGACCCACCGCCGAAGGCGATCGGAGCCGAAGAGCCGCTCGATCGATCGGCGCCACCCGAACGCGTCGGGATGATTCCGGGCCACCGTCGTGATGAGCGCGACGCCGCAGCGAACCGCGTGAAACGCGCGTCGATCGGTCACGACGACCGCGACGCCCTCGCAGCGCGCGCCGCCGTGCTTCGGTCGCGGCGCGGACGGCATCGGCTGGGGCGTGAACGCGATCGGATCGAACCGAACGCCGGGGAGGCCGAGCGCGTTCAGATCGCGGGCGAGTCGCGGACCGTCCACCCACGGGGCACCGATCCACTCGAACGGTCGCGCGGTGCCGCGCCCCTCGGACAGGTTCGTCCCCTCGACGAGGCACGTGCCGGGGTAGACGGTCGCCGTCGCGAGCGTCCGCATGTTCGGCGACGGCGCGACCCACTCGAGCCCCGTCTCGTCGTACCAGGTTCCGGGCGACCAGCCGCGGACCGGGACGACGTGCAGGTCGAGCGACGCCCCTTTCGCGACCCAACCCCGCCGGACGAACAGGCGCGCCAGCTCGCCGACCGTCAACCCGTGCCGAATCGGCAGCGCGAAGAGGCCGACGAAGCTCGCGTGCGCCGGGTCGAGCAACGGCCCCTCGACCGCGTCGCCGATCGGATTGGGTCGGTCGAGCACGACGAACGCCTTGCCGTGCTCGGCGCACGCGTCCATCGCGTAGGCCATCGTGTAGATGTAGGTGTAGAAGCGGGCGCCCACGTCCTGCACGTCGAACACGAGGACGTCGATGCCGTCGAGCATCGCCGCGGTCGGCTTCTTCGTCTTGCCGTAGAGGCTGTACGCCGGCACCCCGGTCGCCGGGTCGGTCGACGACGCGACGCGCTCGCCGGCGGCCGCCGCGCCGCGAACGCCGTGCTCCGGCCCGAACAGCGCGACCAATTCGACCGACGGCGCCGCGTGCAGCACGTCGGCGATGTGACGGCCGTCGCGGGTCCGACCGGTGTGGTTCGTGATCACGCCGACGCGCTTGCCGACGAGCGGCGCGAAGCCGTCCGCGACGAGCACGTCGAGGCCGCACGCGACGATCGGCGACACCGGAGTCGGCGGCGGGGTCGGCCGGCGCACCGGCGAAGGTTCGTTCGCCGCGCATCCGACGCCGAGCGCGCCGAGCGCGACCAGCGCCGCCGCACGCGGCCACGCGGTGCGCATCGCCCCGCCGACGAGCACCGCGACCGCGCTGCCCGCCACCGTGTAGAGCGGCCAGGCGATCGACCACTGCTCCTTCAGCACGATCGTCACGACGAGCGCGGCGAAAAACCCGACGATCGCGTCGCGCTGCGTCGCGCGCGGCACGACGAGCCCGAGCAGGAAGACGCCGAGCAGTGCGCCGTACGTGTACGCGGCGATCGTCAGAGCGATGTGGACCACGGACTCCGTCCCTCCGATGAATGCGGTGGCGACCCCGACGAGTGCGACGCCCCAACCGAGCGTCACGAGCCGGGACAATCGCAGCAATGCGGCGTCGGTCGGCGGTCGCTTCGCCAACGGACGGTAGATGTCGAGCACCGTCGCGCTCGACAAGCTCGACAAGCTGCTCGAGAGCGTGCTCATCGCGGCCGCGAACAACGCCGCGACGACGAGCCCCGAAAGGCCGGTCGGCATCTCGGTGACGATGAACTTCGGGAAGATGCCGTCAGGCCTCGAGAGCCCCAGCGCCTCGTGCGACGCGCCGCCGTAGAACGCGAACAGCATCGCGCCGAGCCACAGGAACAACGCGAACTGCACGAATACCGCGACCCCGCTCGCGATCATCGCGAGCTGTCCGGCGCGAGTCGATCGGCACGTCAGAATCCGCTGCACGATGAGCTGGTCGGTGCCGTGCGACGCGACGCTGAACACCGCCCCGCCGAGTACCGCGATCAGGAACGTATACGGCTTCGCCAGGAACTCCCCGATCGACAGGCCGCTACCGAAGTCGAACACGCGGAGCTTGTCGCTCGCGTCGGCGGCCGCGACGACCGACGCGAACCCGTCCGGCAACCGCGCGGCGATCAGCCCGACCGCCAGCAACGCGCCCCCGACGTAGATCACCATCTGCACGACGTCCATCCAGACGACCGAGCGGATCCCGCCGACGTAGGTGTAGGCGATCGTCAGGACGCCGATCGCGATGATCGCGCCGACGTCGGCCGCCGCCGGCGTCGCGCCGTCGAGCCAGCCGCTCTCGCGCAGAATCACCGCCAACGGGATCGACGTCGCGAACAACCGCACGCCGTCGGCGAGCAACCGCGTCCCCATGAACGTGATGCTCGCGGTGCGCCGCGTCGCGAGCCCGAACCGCTGGCCGAGGAACTCGTACGCCGTCTCCATGTCGCCGGCGAAGTAGCGCGGCAGCAGCACGAATGCGACGACGACCCGTCCGATCGCGTAGCCGATCGCGAGTTGGAGGAACGTGCAGTTCCCGCCGTACGCGACCGCCGGCACGCCGATGAACGTCAGCACGCTCGTCTCGGTCGCGACGACGCTGAACGCAACCGCCGGCCACGGGAGGCTCCGTCCGCCGAGGAAGTAGTCCGTCGTCGACGTCTGTCGACGGCCGATCCACGCGCCGGCCGCCGCGCTCGCGAGCGCGTAGACGACGACGATCACCGCGTCGAGGGTCGTGAAGCCGTTCACCGGGCGATCGCCGCCTTCATCGCCGCGTTGTAAAACGCCCGGCGCGCTTCCCGCATGCCGCCACGGGTGCGGGTCGGGTGCACGCGGTTCGTCAGCAAGACGATCGCGATGCGACGCGCCCGGTCGACCCAGATCGACGTCCCGGTGAAGCCGGTGTGGCCGAAGCTCTGCTTCGAGAAGCGGTCGCCGGCGAGCGAGCCGCGCGCGCTCGGCGTGTCCCAACCGAGGGCCCGACTGCTGCCTACGACGAGGTTCTGTCGCGACGTCCACGCCTCGACGGTCGCCGGTCGGAACAGTCGATGATGGCGGTGCATGCCGCCGTCGAGGTAGGCCTGCGCGAGGACCGCGAGGTCCTCGGCCGTCGAGAAGACTCCCGCGTGCCCGGCGACGCCGCCGAGGAAATGGGCGTTCTCGTCGTGCACGTCGCCGAGAATGCGCCCGCGATCGAGGTCGCCCCCCTCCTCGGTCGGCGCGATCCGCGGTCGCCACGCGGCCGGCGGCCGGAACGTCGTATGCGTCATCCCGAGCGGTGCAAACACGAGGTCGCGCGCGAGTTCGTCGAGCGGTGCCTTGCCGACGCGTTCGAGCACGCGCCCGAGCGTGATCATCCCGAGGTCGGAGTACTTCGCCTTCGCCCCCGGCCGTGACGCGAGCGTCACGCCGTCGATGTAGGCCAACGCCGCTGCGCGATCCCCGTGGCTCCACAGCTTCGCCCACGCCGGCAAGCCCGACGTGTGCGTCAGCAGGTGGCGCACCGTGACGCCCTCCTTGCCGCCGCCGCTGAACGACGGCAGGTAGTCGACGACCGGCTTGTCGAGGTCGAGCGCCCCGCGATCGGCGAGCACCATCGCGACCGTCGTCGTCGCAGCGACCTTCGTCACCGACGCGACGTCGTAGACCGTCTCCGTCGTCACCTTCGACGCGTTGTCGTCGTAGGTCAGTCGGCCGAAGCCGCGGCTCGCGACGAGCGCGCCATCGCGCACGATCGCGACCTGGGCGCCGGGGAAGACCTTCTTCTCGATCCGCTCCTCGAGCACCGACCACGCCGCCCGGAACCGCTTGTCGTCGAGCGCCCGCTCGAGTGTCATCGTACGGGCGGCTCGGTCGAGCCCGACGCCGCGCGCGAAACGTCCGGGAATCGAGACCGGCAGCCGCCCGCCGATCGCGCACTCGCCGAAGAGCGCCCGCGCCGCCGCGCCGGCCGCGAGCGTCGACGGGTCGTAGACGCACAGCGCCGCCGGTGCAGCGGGGAGTTGTCCGAGCACGTACGGCGACCCGAACGCGACGACGACGAGCGGCGTCTTGATCCGAAGGAGGCGCGCGAGTCGCTCGACGGTCTCGTCCGGCAGCGCGATGCTCCCCTTGCGGTCGCGCCATTTCACGGTGATCGCGACGACGACCGCGTCCGCCTTCTTCGCGCGCGAGACGATCGCCGCCGCTGCCTTCGCGGACGTCGTCGGGTCGATCCGCTCCGCCGCCGCGTCCGGGATCCGCCGACGCACTTCGGCGAGAAACGCACCGCCTCGGGTTCGACCGCGGCGCTCGTCGGTCACCGTGACGACGACGACGTCGCGCAGTCGCTCCGCGGCGAGCGGAACGACACCGCGCCGGTCGGCGACGAGCGTGACCGCCCGATCGGCGATCCGCTCGGCGACCGCGACGTGATCCGGCGCGCGCAGGACGGTCTCGACCGCGCCCGGCGCCGGCCGCGTGCCGCCCCCGAGCAGGCCCGCATCGGCCTTCAATCGCAGGATGCGCTCGACCGACGCGTCGAGCCGCGCCTTCGCGAGTCGGCCGGTCTTCACCGCGGCGACGAGCGCGGCGTGCGCGGCACGCACGTCACCCGGCATCAGCACGACGTCCACGCCGGCCTCGATCGCCATCACCGCGGCCTCGCCGTGCCCGTAGTGCTCCGTGATGCCGCCCATGTTCATCGCGTCCGTGATCACGAGGCCGTCGAAGCCCATCGACCCGCGCAAGACCCGATCCACGAAGTGCGGGTCGAGGCTCGCCGGCCGCCCCTTCATCTCCGGGACGCGACTGAACGTGATGTGCCCGACCATCACGCACCGCACCCCCGCCTTGACGGCCGCGGCGAACGGCGCCAGTTCGACGCGTTCCAGCCGCTCGCGAGACGCGTCGATCGTCGGCAGCGACAGGTGCGAGTCGACCGACGTGTCGCCGTGACCGGGGTAGTGCTTCGCGGTCGCGAACACACCGTGCTCCTGCAGCCCGCGGATGAACGCGCTCCCGAAGCGCCCGACCGCGGCCGGATCCTCGCCGTAGGAACGCGTGTTGATGATGATGTTGCCGGGGTTGTTGTTCACATCGACGACGGGCGCGAACGCGACGTGGATGCCGACCGCCCGCGCCTCGATCGCCGTCACCCGTCCCGCCTGGTAGGCGAGCGACGGATCGCCGGTCGCCCCCTGCGCCATGTTGAGCGGCATCCGCGTCCCCTCGTTGACGCGCATCGGCAGCCCGAACTCGACGTCCGACATGACCGCGAGCGGCGTCTTCGCGGCTGCGGAAAGCGCGGCGAGGCACTCCCGCACGGGCCCGACCGATCCGCGGAAGAACGTGACGCCGCCGATCCCGAGTTCGCGGACGTCGCGGACGTGCTTGTCGAAGCCGGCAGCCGTCGCCCCGTCGCGCGGGGTGAACGCGATCGCGAGCAACTGCCCGACCTTCTCGTCGAGCGTCATTGTGCCGAGTCGCTGCGCGACCGGATCGGTCGGTTGAGCGGACACCGCGCCGCACATCGCGGCGCCGAGAAGCAGCGCGACGCAGGCGCTACGGAAGATCGATCGCATCGATTCGCTCCTGGGCGGAGGGGTCGGGGGTGAGATCCGTCGAGGCCACGGCACGCGCGATCGCGGCACCGAGCGTCGTGCGGCGCAGGTCGCGACGTTCGAGTGCGAGGCCGGCGTCGTGCGCGGCACGGTCGAATGCCGTCGCGAGCGGACCGCCCGGCTCGAGCAGGCCGCCGACGAGCACCGTCGGGACGGGTCGTACGAGTTCCGCGCGGTCGATCGCGCGCCGGGCGAGGGTCACGAGGTCGCGCGCCGCGGCATCGACCAGCGCACGCGCGGTGGCCTCACCCGCTGCGGCACACGCGGCGACGATCGTCGCGGCCTCGGCCACACGGGCCTGCGGGCATGGCGCGGCGTGGACGGTCGCGATCAACTCCGGCGCCGCCGACGCGTCGTAGTGGGCGAGGAGCGCCGACACGAGCGCGTCGGGTGCGGCTCCACGCTCATGCGCGTCGAGCGCCGCGCGGATCGCAGCGCGCCCGATCGCGTAGCCGCTGCCGTCGTCGCCGAGGAGGTAGCCCCAGCCGCCGCAGACGACGAGCGAACCGCCGACGCCGCGACCGGTCGCGACCGAGCCGGTCCCGACCGCGAGCACGATCCCGGGCGCATCGCCGTGGGCCGCGTCGTGGTGCAGTTCGGCGTCGGTGATCACCGTGACGTCGGCCAGCCCGGCACGGACGCACACGTCCCGGACGTGGGCGCGCACCGACGGGTCGCCGACACCGGCGAGGCCGAGGGTCGCATGACGGACGGTCGACGGTGGCCGGTCGGCGAGCAGCTCGGCGAGGAGGGCACGCAGCGTCGCCTCGAAGCGCGCCGCGCCGAGCGACGTGGGGTTGCCGCTGCCGCCGCGCGCGGTCGCGACGATGCGTCCGTCGGCGGTGGCCAGCACCGCGACGGTCTTCGTGCCGCCGCCGTCGATGCCGACGAAGGTGTTCGCGATCGCTTCCACGGGGGCGGTCAGCCTATCGCGCCGTCGGGCGCGGATCAACCGCGCTGGACGAGCCGCACCGCGTCCGCGGCGAGCACGCCCGACCCGATCGAGGCGAGTTCGAGTTCGACGACGCCCGGCGCATCGACGCGGACGGTCCCGACCGCGCGCCACGCGCCGCCACCCGTCGCCTGGTCCACCACGACGTCGAGCCCCGCGCCGGACAGCCGCGCACGAGCGAGGCCCTCGGCGCGCGGCGACCAGATCTCGACCGTCCATTCGCCGACGAAGTCGACCGGGAGCCGCCAGCGCGCACGGGCGCCGGGTGCGTTCGCACGGCGCCAGTCACGCCCCGCGAACGCCGCCCCATCGGTCGATCGACGCCACGCGCCGTCCGGTTCGAAGACGGCGTCCTCGGTCTCACCGACGACGACATCCCGCGCGATCACGACGATCGCGTTCGGCACCTTGCGCTCGCCCGCGTGGTCGTGCCGACGGTTGTCGCACGGGTGGTTGACGATCCCGCCTTCCGGTTCGCCGCGCACCCACATCGTCGTCGACCCACCACCGTCGAGATTCAGCGCGCGGACGCAGCCGAGTTCCCGCATGTAGTCGGCGAGCACCGCGAGCGACACCCCGCGGGACGCGACCGTGCGCCCGTCGATCGGCACGAACACGACGACGCCGTCGCGCCGCCGCCCCACCGCGGTGCGCGGGTGGCGCGTCTTGGACCAGTCCTTCGCGCCCGCGACGACCGCGCCATCGGCCACGAGTAGCGGCCCCGCGGTCATCACGTCGCGCACGCCGTCGAAGGACGCACGCGCGTCGGTCGCGATCCGCGCCCGCCCCCGCTCGTCGATCACGACGCCGGTCGTTCGATTGTCGTGCCGCGCGCCGAACGCCTCGCCGCCGATCCGCAGCACGCCGACCGAACGACCCTGCCGGTCGAAGAACCCGCCGTTGACGGCCGCGACCGCTGCCCGCGCCCGACCGATCGCCCGCGTGCCGACGAAACCGCCCGGACACGCGAGCGCGAGCCGCGCCCCCTCCCGCGGGTCCACCTCGAGCACCGACACCGTCTGCGGCAGTCCGGCCAACTCGCACGCACACGTCCGCAGGACGACGCCGACCCCGACGACCTCGTGCGTCCACGCGACCGGCGCCACAGCTTGCGCCCACGCGATCCGGTCGGTTTGGACGACCGCGGCGATCGACAGCGCGATCGACGCGAGAACCCTTCGAGCGCGCATCGCCGACTCCTCTCCGGCGCCGATCGTATCAGGTCGACACGCCTTGCACGACCATCGCCCGGCCGCTACCCTCGCCCGTCGTCCCGAGGAGCCCCCCGATGCAGCAGCACAGTCGGTCGACGTCGCTCGACGCCTTCCGTGGCGCGACCGTCGCGGCGATGCTGCTCGTGAACAATCCGGGCCACTGGGGCGCGATCCACGCGCCGCTGCGCCACGCGGCGTGGAACGGCTGGACGCCGACCGACCTCGTCTTTCCGTTCTTCCTGTTCATCGTCGGCGTCGCGATTCCGATCGCGTTCGACCGCCGCGTCGCCGGCGGCGCGTCGCGCGGCGCGATCGTCGGCCACGTCGTGCGACGGGGGCTCGCGCTCGCGCTGCTCGGCTACTGGGGCGGCACGTTCAGCGCGATCGCGATGCCGCCGTCGATCGACGCGGCCGGTGTCGTCCTCCGGGTGGGTGCGGTCGTCGCCGTGATCGGCGCCCTGGCCGCGCTCCTCGGCCGACGCCCGCGCGGCGCGCTCGTCGCGCTGGTCGCCGGCGCCGCGGTGGCCGCCGTCGCGGCGCCGCTCGTCGCACCGGACGACGCCCTCGTCCGCCGCATCGCGCACCTCCGCGTGCCCGGCGTGCTCGTCCGCATCGGGGTGTGCTACGTCGTCGTCGCCGCGCTCTACCTGCTCTGCCCGCGCGTGCGCACGATCGCGGTCGCGACCGCCGTCGCACTCGCCGCCTACTGGCTCTGGATGGTCTACGTCCCGGTGCCCGGTTTCGGCCCGGCCGACCTCGACCGCGCGTTCCCGACCGCGTCGACCCCCCGCGCGATGCTCTTCTCGAACTGGTGCTTCTGGGTCGACTTTCACGCACTCGGCGAGCACGTCTGGGCGGTCCGGAAGCTCCGCGACGCCGACGGCGCGCTGATCTGGTCGTTCGATCCGGAGGGCGTGCTCAGCACGATCCCGGCGGCCGCGACCGTCGCACTGGGGGTCCTCGCCGGGCGGTGGCTCGGACGCACCGACGTTCGCGAGCGCGACCGAATCGGCGGACTCGTCGTCGGCGGCGTCGCGCTCGCGGCGCTCGGGTGGGCCGTGGGCCTCGACTTCCCGATCAACAAGCGGCTCTGGTCGACGAGCTTCGCGCTCTTCACCGCCGGCCTGGCGTGCCTCGCGCTCGCGGTCTGTCGGATCGCGTTCGAGCGCGGCGCCGGCGCCCGACTCGCGGCACCGTTCGTGTGGCACGGACGCAACGCGATCCTCGTCTTCGTCGCGGCCGGGATGGCGGCGCAGGCCGCGAGCCGACTCGGCGTCAAACGCGCCGCGATGACCTCGCTGTTCGACCCGGCGTTCACGCTGCGCACCGACGCGTCGCTCGCGTGGGCGATCGCGTTCGTGACGCTCGCGACCGTGGGCGTCGGCCTCCTGCACTGGCGACGGATCTACGTGAAGCTGTGAGTCACTCCGCGACGCGGTAGCGGAACGGCGGCGTCAGGGCGCTGTGTTTGAACATGTTCTCGAAGCGCACGTCGACGGTGTGCTCGCCCGCCGCGATGCCCTCGGGCACGACGACCGACAGGCGGTAGCGCTTCGCGTCGAAGCGGTGCGGAACGACGGCGCCGTCGATACGGACGGCGATCGAGTCGGCGAGGATCATCGTCCGGCCGCTCCCCCACGCCTTGCGTCCCCGCAGGCCGTCGTCGAGCGTGAAGCGCAGCGTCGCGCCGGCTCGGATCGGCGCGGCCGGGTCGGTCAGCGCGGCGACGCGCGGCAGCCCGCCCGCGGCGTACCGGACGAGCGCGAGAAAGAGTCCGTATGCTTCTCGCAAGTTGTAGTCGGGACGCCGCAGCCGCTGCTCCTCGTCGGGATGCGTGAAGAACGAACTCTCGCACAGCGCGGACGTCATGCGCGCATGCCGCAGCACGCCGAAGCCGTTCTTGAACATCAACTGGTCGCTCTTCAGCGGCAACCCGGTGATCTGCTCGAGCGCCAGCGCGTCGCGGAGGCCCCGGTAGAGGTGGCGCGCCAGGTCGAGGCTCGACGGCCGATGGTCGACGTCGCGGTGATACCAGACCGTCGTGCGGTTCACGGTCGGCTTGGACGCCGCGTTGTGGTGCAGCGAGATGAACCAATCGGCGCCCCACCGATTCGCGATCGCGGCGCGCTCTTTCAGGCTCACGTCGACGTCGGCGTCGCGCGTCAAGCGGACGGCGGCGCCGGCGCGCTCGAGAAACGCGCGAAGGTAGCGTGCGACGCGCAGGTTCATCTCCGCTTCGCGGACGCCGGTGGGTCCGCGCTTGTAGCCGCGCCGCGACGCCTGCCCACCGTGGCCGGGGTCGAGGCACACGTTCACGCCGTCGAGGAATCGCGCCTCGGGCGGGATCGGGTAGTCCGCCGTCGCCACCCGTGCGAGTGCGAAATCGTCCGGTGCCGGATGGAGCGTGTCGACCGCGACCATCGGGTCCGGCGGCGGGACCGACGGTGGGCCGGCCGGTGGCGATTCCGGTGCGGTCGGATCGGACGCACACGCGCTCGCGAACACGAGCAACGACAAGACGGCGATGCGAGTCACGGCGGTCTCCCGTAGCCAAGGCGCGCGGTTGATTCCCGTGCGCGGCGGACGCATGATACACGGCGATCCGGGGAGGTGAATGCCGTGAGACTCGCGCCGACGCTCGCGCTGCTGCTGACGACGACACTCGGCGCGTGCGCATCCCGCACCGCCGACGTCCGAGCGATCTGGGTCACCCGCTGGGACTACCGCACCCAGGACGACGTCGAGCGGATCGTCCGCAACTGCGCCGATGCCGGCTTCAACACCGTGCTCTTCCAGGTGCGCGGCAACGGCACCGCGTTCTACCGGTCCACGCTCGAGCCGTGGGCCGAGGAACTCGGCGGCGCCGACCCGGGATTCGACCCGCTCGCGGTCGCGTGCGCCGCCGCCGACCGTCGCGGCGTGTCGCTGCAAGCGTGGGTGAACGTGATGCCGGGCTGGACCGGGCCGAAGAAGCCCCGCGACCCGAAGCAGCTCTACAACCGGCGCCCCGAGTGGTTCTGGCACGACGCTCAGGGTCGACGGCAACCGCTGGTCCACCGGGTGGGCGGCAAGTCGCGCGGCTGGTATGTCAGCGTCAACCCGTGCTGGGCGGAGGTGCGCGCCTACCTGGTCGAGGTCTTTCGAGAGATCGTCCGCGGCTACGACATCGACGCGCTGCACCTCGACTACATCCGCTTTCCGAACGAGCCGGTCCTCCCGGGCGAACGGATCCCGGACTATCCGCGCGACGCCCACACCCTCGCGCTCTACCGCGCCGAGACGGGGCTCGCGCCGGACGACGACCGCGCGGCCTGGGACCGGTGGCGCACCGAGCAGGTCAACCGCCTCGTCGCCGAGATTCGCGCGATGGTGCGGGAGGAGAAACCGAGCGTCGCGCTGACCGCGGCAGTCGGGACGAACCGGCAGCGAAGCCTCACGCACCACCGCGACGCCCGGACGTGGGTGCGCCGCGGCGACGTCGACGCGGTCTTCCCGATGAACTACCGGCGCACGCTCGCCGACTTCCAAACCGGCCTCGACGCGTGGACGCCGGCGCCGGGGTCCGCCCGGGTCGTACCCGGCCTGTCGATCCGCAGCGACCGCTCGACCGAGGACGCGATCACGCTCGCCCGCGATCAGATCGACGCGGCGATCGCCGCGAATCGGGCGTTCGCGGTGTTCGCCTATCGCGACTTGTTCCCGACCGACGGTCGCGCGACGAAGTCCGACGCGCGGCGCACGGCCCTGCGCGACGCACTCGTCCCGCACGTCCAGAGGGCCGCCGAATGACCGCGACGTGCGTGCGCACCGTCGCCGACGTCGTCGCACGCGTGATCGCCGATCGGCCGGACGCGCGACTCGTGCTGCCGGCCGGCGCGACCCCGATTCCCCTCTACGCCGAACTCGTCGCGCGAAGCCGCAGGGGCGGAATCGACCTGTCGCACGCACACGTGTTCCAGCTCGACGAGTTGGTCGGCGTCGGTCGGGACGATCCGCGGAGCTTTCGCCGCTTCCTCCGGACGCAGCTGCTCGACCACGTGCCCCGCAGTGCCGACCGCGACCATCTGTTCGACGGCGGCGCGGAGTCGCCCGACCGCGAGATCACTCGCCACGTCGCCGCACTCGACGCGCTCGGCGGTGCCGACCTCGTCGTGCTCGGCCTCGGACCGAACGGCCACGTCGGCTACAACGAGCCCGGATCCGCGATCGACGCGCCGGCGCGCGTCGTCGCACTCGCGCGGGACACGCGGGCCGGACTCGCCCGGTCCTTCGCCGGCGACGCACCGAGCCACGGCATCACGCTCGGCCTCCGGGAGATTCGGGCCGCGCGCGAGATCGTGATGCTCGTCACCGGTCGCAAAAAACGCGAACCGCTCCGTCGCCTGCGTCGCGCGACCCCCGATCCGGCGTTTCCGGCGTCGTGGTTGCTCGACCATCCCGCGTTCACGATCGTCGCCGACCCCGACGCCGACGGCGCCTGACCCCATACCGGAGGACCGATGCCCACGCTCACCCGCCTCGTGCTCGCCGTCACGACGCTCGCCGCCTCGCTCGCGCCGGCGCAACGCACGGATCTCACCGAGCGCCTGCGGTCGCTCGCGGACGCGCACTCGGGTCGCGTCGCGATCGCCGTGAAGGACCTCCAGTCCGGAACCGTCGTCCGCATCCGCGACGACGAGGCGATGCCGACCGCGAGCTTGATCAAACTCGCGGTCATGGTGACCGCCTATCGGCTCGCCGAGGCGGGCGACGTCGACCTCGACGACGTCCTCACGCTCCGCGCCGCCGACAAGGTACCGGGGGCGGGCGTCCTCCGCGAACACTTCTCCGACGGCGCAACGATCCGACTCCGCGACGCGATCCGGCTGATGATCGCGTTCTCCGACAACACCGCGACGAACCTCGTGATCGATCGGATCGGCCTCGACGCGACCAACGCGGCGATGAAGGCACTCGGCTGCGACGCGACGCGGCTCCACTCGAAGACATACGCGCGCGACGCGTCGCTCGATGCGGAGGCGAGCAAGCGCTACGGCGTCGGGCGCACGACCCCCGCCGACGCGGTTTCGTTGCTCGAACGGCTGACGCGCGGCACGCTCGTCTCGAAGACCGCCGACGCCGAGATGCTGCGCCACCTCGCCGCCTGTCGAAGCCGGTCGATGCTCCCCCGGCTGCTCCCGGCCGACACCCCGATCGCCCACAAGACCGGCTCGATCGCGACCGCGCGCTGTGACGCCGGCGTGATCACCGCGCCGGCCGGGCCGATCGTGATCTGCGTGATGACCGCGAAGAACACCGACCGACGCTACAGCGAGCGCAACGCCGCGGAGCGCTTGATCGCACAGGTCGCGCGGATCACGTATCGCCACTTCAACGGACGGCGCGAAGCAGCGGTGCGCTCGGCGCTCCGACTCGGCGACGCCGGCCGACTCGTCGAGGACCTGCAGCGCACCCTCAACGCGCGCCTGGACGGCGACTCGCTGTCGGTCGACGGCGACTTCGGGCCGGCCACCGAGGCCGCCGTCCGCCGCTTCCAGGAGGCCCGGTCGATCGAGGCGGACGGCACCGTCACCGACGCGACGTGGCGGGCGCTCGGGGTGCTCGTCACGCGAGACAAGCCGGTCCCCGACCCGGCCGTCGTCAACGCGGAGCGACTCGAGCGTGCGAAGCCGGACGCGCTCGACGGGGTCCCGTTCGTCACGTGCCGCGCATGGGCGATCGCGGACGGCGAGACCGGCGAGGTGCTGCACGCCCACGCCGGCGAACGCGCGCTGCCCTTCGCGAGCGTGACGAAGGTGATGACGGCCCACATCGCGCTGCGGCTCGCGCGGAAGAAACCGGCCGTGCTCGACGAGGTCGTCACGGTCTCGCGCCGCGCCGACGCCACGCCCGGGTCGACGGCCGGGGTTCGCGCCGGCGAGACGCTACCGCTCCGCGAACTGCTCTACGGGCTGATGCTGCCGTCGGGCAACGATGCGGCCGTCGCGATCGCCGAGCACCTCGGTGCGCGCTTCGCGCCGGACGGCGCCGGTGGCGACCCGCTGCCGCACTTCATCGCCGAGATGAACCGGACCGCGCGCGCACTCGGCATGAAGGCCACGCGCTACCGCAATCCGCACGGGTTGTCGGCGCGCGGCCACCGCGCAAGTGCGGTCGACCTGTTGCGGCTCGCCCGGGCAGCCCTCGACGACCCGCGCTTTCGCGCGCTCGTCACGACGCGGCAGCACGGCTATCGGATCACCGGCCCCGGGGGCTATCAGCGCAACCTGCTGTGGAAGAACACGAACCGCCTGCTCGCGATCGAGGGCTACGGCGGCGTCAAGACCGGCACGACGCGCGCCGCCGGCGCGTGCCTCGCGTCGATGTCGGAGCGCGACGGCAAACGGCTGTTGCTCGTCGTGCTCGGTGCACAATCGTCGGCGGCGCGCTACGTCGACAGCCGCAACCTCTACCGCTGGGCCTGGCGCCAGCGACTCGGGCGCTGACCGTGCCGGCCGGCCCCACCACCCTCGTCGACGGCAGCGAACTCGTCGCGTTCACGGGGACGAACTACCTCGGGTTGGCCGGGGACTCGCGCGTCGTCGACGCCGCACGCGACGCGCTCGCCGCGTTTGGAACGAGTGCGAGCGCATCGCCGGTCACGACCGGCCGGCTCGCGCCGCACGTCGCGCTCGAGCGCGACACGGCGGCGTTCCTCGGCGTCGAGGCGTGCCTGAGCCTGCCCGCCGGCTTCCTCGCGAACCTCGCCGCGGTGGAAGTGCTCGACGACCGGGTCGACCACTGGTTGTGCGACGCGAACGCGCACCCGAGCATCGCCGTCGCGCTCCGGCAGTCGCGCAAGCCGGTCGAGCACTTCCGCCATCGCGACGCGGACGACGCGCGCCGCCTCGCGCGAGCCCGGGACGGGCGGGCGGGGCTGATCACCGACGGCGTGTTCGCGGTCGACGGCGCGATCGCACCGGTCGCGGACCTGCTCGATGCGGTCGGCGACGACGGCATCCTCGTCGTCGACGAGGCGCACGCGATCGGCACGATCGGCCCGGAGGGGCGCGGCGTGTTCGAGCACGCGGGCATCGACCCGGTACGGACCTGCCGCACCGGCGTCTACAGCAAGGCGCTCGGCGCGCACGGCGGCTACGTCGCCGGTGACCGTGCGCTGTGCGATGCGGTGCGCGACCACAGCCACGCCTACCGCGCGAGCACCGCGCTCGCGCCGGCACTCGCGGTCGCGGCCCGCACGGCACTCGCGATCGTCGTCGACGAACCCGACCGCGTCGAGCGGCTGCGGACGAACGTGATGCGCGTGCACGCCGCGTGCTCGCGGGTCGGCATCGGGACCGGCGGTTCGCCGGTCCCGATCTTCGCGATCGACGCGCCGCGCGCCGAAGCGGTCGACGCGTGCGGCCGCGCACACGGCGTGTTCCTCGCGCCCTTCGTCTACCCGGCGGCCGACCGCGGCGAACTCGTGCGCTGGACCGTACGCGCGGACCACCGACCGGAGCACATCGCGTGGCTCGCAGCCGCGCTGCGCGACGCGCTCGGCCGCGTGTAGGGCGTCCTACTCCGGGAGCGTCGACGGCGCCGCGTCGGCGAGTCGCGGTGCGTATGCCGCGCGACCGCCCTCGTCGATCGCCTCGACGTAGTAGTCGCGCACGCGATCGTGCGCGACGGCGGCGCGCCAGACACCGTCCGCTCGCGTCATCGCGACGCGCTCGAACGGGGCTCGCGCGGTCGCGCGCACCCACAGGCGCACGGACGCGATCGCGCGCTCGCCATCGACGCGAGCCGTGAACGCGACACGCCCGTCTGCACCGCCGTCCACGGCGACTCGCTCGATCGTCGGCCACGGCCCGGCGAGCGACGCGTGACCGAGCAGAAACGCGCGGCGCCGGGACGCGAAGTGCTCGATCGACGGCGTGCGGCCGCCCGACGTCCCGTCGAGGCTCGTGCGAAACGCCGCGAGCGAGTAGAGCCGGCGTGGATCCCGCGCGACGTCGTCGGCGATCCGGTCGTGCGCGTCCCGTGCGATCGGTTCGAGCCACGCCCAGTCGAGCGACCGCTCGGCGATCGTCTTCACGTGGTGCAGGTAGCGCGCACGCCACGCGGGCACCGCGAGCAAGCGGCGGATCAACGGCCGTTCGTCGGTGTCGGCGTGCTCGAGCGGCGACCAGCCGGCCCCGCCGCTCCCGCCGACCCCGCGTGCGCGCAGTCGGGCACGCAGGCGCTCGCGTGGCGTCATGTCCGGTGCGAGGTCGGGCTCCGGTGCGTCCCCCGCGGGCGCCCGGCGCCGACCGCGCGGACCACCCGGGCCGTCCGCGCGCAGGCGAAACGTCTCGTTGTTGTCGTGGGCGATCACGTGGAAGCGGCCGTCCGGGTCGAGGTAGAGGTTGTAGTCGCTCGCGCGGCTGTGGTAGCCGTCGGCGTCCATCAGGACGTTGTCGATCGCAAGCGCCCACAGCGCTTCGTCGACCGCGAGGATCGACGGCAACTCACGCTCGAGTGCCTCGGCCGACGCTTCGTGGAGCATCCGGCACAACGCGACGAGCCGCTGCCATGCGTCGTCGCCCGCGCTTCCGGTCTTCAGCGCGTACGCGGCGCGGTAGGGTGCGAGATCCTCACCGAGCCAGCGCAACCCGCCGTCGCCGCCGAAGTTCGGCGGGACCTTCCAGCGGACACCCTTGCGTGTGCCGTACGCCCGCGCGAGGAAGTCCTTGTTGAACTGCTCGACGTTGACGTGGATGCCGTGGCTCTTGCCGTTGATCACGACCTTGACGAAGTTCGCCTGCAGAGCCGGCACGTAGTCCGATGCGACGCGCGCGAAGAGGAAGCTCCGCAGGAACGACGGGTCGGTGTGCGCATTGAGCAAGTTCAGCGTGCGGTGGCCGTGCAACCCTCGCCCCGGATGCGTGAAGTCGACCGACACGTTGAGCGATCGCTTGCGGTCGGCGGCCACCGTGAAGAACGACGAGTTGCCGCGAAAGCGGACGCCGACGCGCTCGAAGCGCTCGCCGTCGATCGTCAGCGTCGCCGGCACCTCGACGTCGGTGCGGTAGAACGCGGTGAGCTCGTCCGCCCAGTCGTCGTGCGCGAAGTCGAGAAAGAGCGTGCGGACGACGGTCGGTTCGTAGAGACCACGATCGCGGTAGGCGGTGACGCCGTCCGGCGCGAGCCGCTCGGGCTCGATCGGCGGCTCGTCGGAGACCTCCTCCCGCCCGCCGGGGCCCCCGCCACCGGGACCGCGACCACCGGGGCCACCGGGACCACGTCGGCGAACGTTCTCGGCCACCCAGGCTCGCGCCTTGTCGCGTTCGGCGCGGTCGAGCCAGCCGTTGCCGTCGGCGTCGAAGCGCTCGGCGACCGCGGTCTTCGTCGCGCGCGGGCCGCCGGGCCCCCGGCCCTGCCCGCGGCGGCCGTCACCGCCGCGTCGACCGAACCGTTCGCGCCACCGCATCCGACGTCGCTCGCTCGCATCGAGCTTGCCGTCGCCGTTCGCGTCGAACTCCTCGAGCGCACGCGGATCCGGTTTCGGATCGGGTCGATCGTCTTGCGTGGTTCCGGACGCGGCGATCAGGAGCGCGGTCGCGGCGAGCCAAGCCGGTCCAACGGTACGAGCCATCACGGATCCTCCTCGCCCCCTGTCCCGCCGACGCATCGGTTTCGCGACGCGAAGCGCCGCTATTCCCATTCGATCGTCGCGGGCGGCTTGCTCGAGATGTCGAGGACGACGCGGTTCACGCCGCGGACCTCGTTGATGATCCGGTTGGAGATCTTTCGCAGCACGTCGCGCGGCGGGTAGCCCCAGTCGGCGGTCATGCCGTCGGTGCTCTCGATCAGCCGGAGCCCCACCGCCTGCTCGTAGGTCCGGTTGTCGCCCATCACGCCGACGCTTCGCACCGGCAGCAACACCGCGAAGTATTGCCAGTAGACGCGCTCGAGCCCGGCCGCCTCGATCTCCTCGCGGAGGATCGCGTCGGCGTCCTGAAGGATCGCGACGTCGTCGGCGGTGATCGCGGTCGGGATCCGCACCGCGAGGCCCGGTCCCGGGAACGGCTGACGCATCACGAACTGCTCGGGCAGGCCGAGCACTCGGCCGACCTCGCGCACCTCGTCTTTGAACAGGAAGCGCAGTGGCTCGACCAGGTCGAAGCCGAGTTGCTCCGGCAACCCGCCGACGTTGTGGTGGCTCTTGATCACCGCGGTCGGGCCGCCGAACGCGCTGACGCTCTCGATCACGTCGGGGTAGAGCGTGCCCTGCGCGAGGAACTTCGCCCCCTCGACGCGCTCGGCCTCCTCGCGGAAGACGTCGATGAAGATGTGCCCGATCGTCTTGCGCTTCGTCTCGGGATCGGTCTCGCCGGCGAGCGCGGTGAGGAAGCGATCGGCGGCACGCACCGTCGTCAGCGGGATCTTGTAGTGACGCCGGAACGTCTCGTCGACCATCCGGACCTCGTCTTTGCGCAACAGCCCGTTGTCGACGAAGATGCACTGCAACCGGTCGCCGATTGCACGGTGCACGAGGAGCGCGACGACCGACGAATCGACGCCGCCCGACAGCCCGCAGATCACGCGGCCGTCGCCGACCTGTTCGCGGATCTGCGCGATCGCCTCTTCGACGAACGTCGCCATCTCCCAGTCGCCGGTGAGCCCGCAGATGCCGCGCAGGAAGTTGCGGAACAGCCCCGCGCCGTGGTCGGAGTGCGTGACCTCCGGGTGGAACTGCAGCCCGTAGAGCCGCCGCTCCGTGTCACCGACGATCGCGAGCGGACAGTCCGGTGTGCTCGCGAGTGGCACGAAGCCCGGCGCGAGCTTCTCGACCTTGTCGCCGTGGCTCATCCACACGCGAAACGCGTCGGGCAGGCCTTCGGTGAGCGGGCTCGGCGCGTTCACGGTGAGATCGGCGTGGCCGAACTCGCGCACGTCCGACGACGCGACCTCGCCGCCGAGCGCGCTCGTCATCAGCTGCTGGCCGTAGCAGATCCCGAGCACCGGCACGCCCAGCGTGAACACGCCGGGGTCGACCGTCGGTGCGCGGTCCGTGTATACGCTGCCGGGACCGCCGGACAGGATCAGCCCCGCCGGCTTCTTCGCCCGGATCTCGTCGAGCGAAATCGTGCACGGATGCACCTCGCAATAGACGCGCTCCTCGCGGACGCGTCGCGCGATCAGCTGCGTGTATTGCGCCCCGAGGTCGAGGACGAGAACGAGTTCGTGTGCACTCATGGTCGCTACTTCATCCGGTAGTTCGGCGGTTCCTTCGTGATCGTCACCTCGTGCGGGTGGCTCTCCTGCATCGCGGCGCCGGTGATCCGGATGAAGCGGCCGCGCTCGCGCAGATCGCTCATCGTGCGTGCGCCGACGTAGCCCATCCCGGCGCGAACGCCGCCGACGAGCTGGTAGACGAAGTCGGACAGCGGGCCCTTGTGCGGCACGATCCCCTCGACGCCTTCCGGCACGAGCTTGTCGGTCTCGTCGACCTCGCGCTGCCCGTAACGGTCCTTCGAGCCGCGCACCATCGCGCCGAGCGAACCCATCCCCCGAAACGCCTTGCAGCGGCGCCCCTGGTAGAGAATCGTGTCGCCCGGGCTCTCGGACAGGCCGGCGAGCAGGCTGCCGAGCATCACCGACGACGCGCCGGCGACGAGCGCCTTCACGACGTCGCCCGAGTGGCGAATGCCGCCGTCGGCGATCACCGGGACGTCGTGCGGCTGCGCGGCGGCCGCGCATTCGAGCACGGCCGAGAGCTGCGGCACGCCGACGCCGGCGACGATGCGCGTCGTGCAGATCGCGCCCGGTCCGATCCCGACCTTGACGCCGTCGGCGCCCGCCTCGATCAGCGCCTTCACGCCGTCGGGCGTCGCGACGTTGCCGGCGACGACGTCGATGTCGTGGCGCTGCTTCAGCGCGCGCACCGTCTCGACGACGTTCTTCGAGTGGCCGTGTGCCGTGTCGACGACCAGCACGTCGACCGCGTTCTCGATCAGCGCTTCGGCGCGCTCGTAGTCGCCGACGCCGCACGCCGCACCGACCCGGAGCCGCCCACCGTCGTCCCGACTCGCGTGCGGGTAGCGACGGAGCTTGTCGATGTCCTTGATCGTGATCAGCCCCGAGAGCTTGCCCGACTCGTCGACCAGCAGGAGCTTCTCGACCTTGTTGCGGCGGAGGATGTCGCGCGCGTCCTCGAGCGTCGTCGCCGGCGGAGCCGTGACGAGCGAGCCCTTCGTCATCACCTCGGCGATCGGCGTTTGCGGCGCCGGATGGAACATCAGGTCGCGCGAGGTGAGGATCCCGACCAGTCGATGATCGGACTCGACGATCGGCACGCCGCTGACGTTGTGCTTCTCCATCAGCGACTGGGCATCGGCGACGGTCTGGTCCGGTGCGAGCGTGACCGGGTCGCGGATCACGCCGTTGGCCGAGCGCTTGACCTTGTCGACCTCTCGCGCCTGCGCCTCGACGTCGAGGTTCTTGTGGATGATCCCGATGCCGCCCTCCTGTGCGAGTGCGATCGCGAGGTCGGCCTCGGTCACCGTGTCCATCGCCGCCGACGCGAGCGGGATCTGCGTCGTCACGTTGCGACTGAACCGCGTCTCGGTGCGGACGTCGGTAGGCACGACGTCGGAGTAGGCCGGCACGACGAGCACGTCGTCGTAGGTGAACGCTTCACCGAGGATCTTGGGGCTCATGCGACCTCCGGAGCGGGGGCGGTGGAATTTGGTAGTTGTAGGACGCTTCCCGCGGCGAGACAAAGGACGCCGAAGCCGCGTGCTCGCTCAGAGGATGCCGCGGTGGAACAGCACCCATTCGAGGCACAGCAGCGCGAGGGCGAGCCACGCGAGCCAGAGCGCTCGCTCGTGCCATCCGTCCCGCGGCCGGGGCGCGGCGAGGTCCGCAGGGCGCTCCCAGGCGGTCGACGCGTCCGCGACACCCGACCGCGGGGCGACCCACGCATCGAGCGCCCGATCCGCGAGTGACACGTCGAAGCGCCCGGCACGGCGCGGCCGGAACGGGTAGCCGTCGCCCTCGAGACCGGACCAGATCGGCCCGTCGTCGCCGCGCCGCGCGATGCGCACCGACGCGCCGACCGGCAGCGAGAGCGGTGCGTCCGCGACCCCGCCCACGACCGTCGGCCCCCACCGCTCGATCGCATTCGCGATCAGCACGACGAGGGCCGGCTCGAACAGCAGGTTCGAGTCACGTAGCCGAAACGAGAACGCGAGCGCTTCCGGCGCGGCGCCCGGCGGGCGGTGAAACAGGACCGGCCGTCCTTCGGCGCGCGCGAGCACCGCGACGCCGGCAGCCGCCCGACACGCGACGCTGCGGTGGGCCCCGACGGTCCCGAGGTCGACCGCGGCGAGCAGCGCGTGATCCCGCGCGGCGTCGGTGACGCGGATCGGTCCCGTGTCGCCGTCGGCGTCGATCGAGACGAGGGGATTCGGCGCGCCGAAGTAGATCGCCGGCACCGGAAGATCGGTCGCCGGCGCGGGGCCCAGCACCAGCGCGAAATCGAACGCGTCCCGCGTGACGCGGTCGACGCGATCCGGGGCGATCAGCACGGTTCCGTCGGGATCGACGACCGGGTCGAAACACGCGAGCAGCCGGCCGACGTAGGACGCGGCCCCCCCGCGCGCGACGACCGCGATCCGCGCCGGTCGCGCATTCGGCAACGCGAGCACCGCATCGATGTCGGCCAGTGCGAGCCGCACGATCCCACGGGCCATCGGGTCGACCGCGAACGCGATCGACCGCTCGGCGTTCGGGTCGAGTTCGACGAGTTCCTCGGCGAGCGTCCGGTCACCGAGCGTCGCGCGGAACGGGCCGCGCCAGCGATCGGCGCCACGGTTGACGAGGCGCGCCGAGACCCGACCGTCGGCCGCGCGCTGCACGTCCTCGATCGCCAGGCGCAGCCCGCGCGGTGCGACCGCGTGCCCTCGCCAACCGCGGGGCAACGAGAGCGCCTCGACGCCGGTGTCGAGCCAATGCACCTCCGCGCCCGCGAACGCGTCGGCGATCCTCGCGGCCGACCCCGCGACCGCGGCACGATCCCGCGGCGCGGTCGGGTCGACGTCGAACGCGTCCCGAGCCACCGGCGCCCCCGTCGGAGGCAACGCGACCCGAGCGCCGTCGATCGAGGAGACGACGACGGCCGCCGTCTCGCCCGGACCGAGCGCGGCGACGAGCGCCCGTGCACGATCGAGCGCATCCGCGCTCGGCTCGGCGATCGCGACGATCCGCACGCGCGGCGGCGCCTCGGACGTCGGCGTGACCGGTCGAGCGAGCCCGACGACCATCGCCGCGAGCGCGATCGTCACGAGTGCGAGTTCCAGCCAACGGTGCAACCGGCCCCAGCGCGGTCGCTCGCGGGCCAGGCCGACCCACAGAAACTGAAACGGGTCCTGCATCGCACGACGGCGCGCCCGCACGACGTAGAGGAGGACGACCGGAACGACGAGGGCGAGCATGGCCAGCGCCTCGGGCGCGCGGAAGATCACCGGAGCACGCCCCCGTCCTTCAGCGCGACGACGAGCGCACGGTCGGCAGCCGTTCCGGCGTCGACCACCGCGTGGCGGACGTCGAACGCCCGGCAGCGGAGCCGCACGTGCTCGTGGTAGCGCGCCAAGCGGGCGCGGAACGCGTCTTGCACGCGGCGCGTCACACGGACCCGCACGCGCGTGTCCTCGCGCACCTCCGGGTCGATGATCTCGTGGTAGCCGAGCGACGGGATCACCGCGGGATGCAGCACCTGCACGACCGCGACCCGACACCGGCGCGTGCGGAAGATCCGCAGCACGCGGTCGGCGCCGCCCGGTTCCGCGAAGTCGGTGACGAGCACCGCGACCGAGCCGAGATCTCGACTGCCGGCGGTCCGGTTGAGCGCATCCGCGAGGCCGACGCGCGATCCGAAGCCGAGTCCGTCGAGTTGTTCGAACAGCGGCCCGGCGGCGCCCCGACCGCGCCAGCGACTCCCCTCGAGTCGCACGTCGTCGCCCGGCACCGGCGCGAGTTCGACGTCGTAGCCGGTCGCGAGGCCGGTGTAGCCGACGGCCGCGGCGATCGTGCGCGCCGTCGCGGCCGCGGCGTCGGCCGCCATCGATGCGCTCCGGTCGATCAACAGCGTCAGTCGCCCGGTCTCGTCCTGCCGGAACCGCTTGACGTGTGCCTCGCCGAGTCGGCCGAGCGCGTTCCAGTCGAGAAACCGCATGTCGTCGCCGGGGACGTAGTGCCGGTAGTCGTGAAAGTCGGTGCCGGCACCGAGCGCCTCACTCTCGCGCACGCCTCCGATGCGCCCGCGCCGCACGGTGCCGAACGCGAGTTCGCTGCGGTCGAGCAGGCGCAGCACGTCTTGCGGGAGCGCGCACGTCACCGGCGTGTCAACTCGCGCAAGTAGCGACGGTAGACGTCGCGCAAGTGGGCCGGCACCGCGTCGCGGGCCATCGCGCGCTCGGCTTGCCGCTCGTAGCGCTGCAGGAGATCGCGCAGCGAGGTCGGCCCGTCGCCGCCGCCGGCACGCGCCGAACGACCGCCGCCGGTCAGGTACTCGAGGGTCCAGCGCTCGCCGTCGACGATGTCGCCGTTCTCATCGACGAGTGGCGCGACGAAGAACGGGCGGCGCACGATCTCGACGCGCTCGGGCGCCCCCATCGGCGGGGGCTGGTTCGACGGCTCTTCGCGGGCCGGCTCGTCCTTCGGACGGTCCGCCGCGTCGGGGGTGTCGGACTGTTCGGACTCCCCCCCCGCGCCGCCGCCGTCACCGCTGCCGTCGCCGATGACGATCTCGAGCGGATCGGACTCGAGGCGTCGGCCGTCGTCGGCCTCGATGAACGCCCGCACGACGTGGCGACCGGTCTGCTCCCGGCCCGTGCGTCGAAACGCCGGTCCCAGGTCGAACGCGATGTCGCCATCCGGGCCGATCGACTGCGCGAGCGCGAGCGGCGACGCCTCGTCGATCCGGACGCGCAGCGGCCGCACCGCACCGGCGCCCCCGCGCAACCGCACGCGCACCGGAATCGGCGCGCCGCGGGCGAACGGGTTCGAGGCGCCCGCGTCGATCGCGAGTTCGAGCGTCGCTTCGACGCCGCCGACGGTCGCCGGCACCGTGCGATCGCCACCCGCGCCGCCCGGTCGCAACCGGAGGCCGGGACCGAACACACCGTGCAGCGAGAACAGCAACACGAGCAACAGCGCGATCAACAGGTGAAGCCGCCACCGTCGCAGCCAGCGCGGAGATCGGGTGACGGTGCCGGTCGGGACCAGCCGGTCGTCGCCCAGGCGGGCGTCGAGCTCACCGCGCACGACCCCGGCGAACGGGCCGGCCGCCGCCGGGTCGAGCCCGGTGAGGAGGCGGTCGCCGAGGGCGAGGCCGCGGTCGGCGACCCGGGCCGCGAGCGCCGAGGGCAGCGGCCACGCCCGCGCCACGGCCCAGGCGAGCGCCCCCGCACCCAGCGCCGCCCCGCCGCCGACGATCGCGAGCCGCACGGTCGACCAGTCCGTCCAGAGCGCCGCGGCGCAAACCAGGCCCAGGACGCCGCACAGGCCGCCGAGGAAGAGCCGGCGGGAGCGACGGCGCACGGCCCGTCCGCGCGCCCAGCCGAGGGCACGCGCGATCGAGCGGCTCGTCGGGGGCGGGGTCTTGGTTCGGGACACGATCTCTCCGGGCAGTTCCCCAGGTGGTCGGGTGGCGCGCGCAGTGGTAGAGTGTACCGTGTTCTCGTATCCGGTCGAGACCCGGCCCCGCCACGGAGGAGCCCCATCCGATGATCGCGACACGTTTCAGCACGCCGACCGCCGCAGCGGTCGCGTTCGCAGCGCTCATCGCCGGCACCGCCACGGCGCAGACGCCCGACCCGGCCCCGCACAAGCCGTCGCTCCTCGAGCGTCTGCGCGCCGTGCAACGCGGCGAGGATCCGACGAAGCTCACGCCGTCGAAGTTGCTGGACACCGAGGTCACCGGTTCGGATCGCGAGAAGAAAGCCAACGGCGGCGTGCTCGACCTGCTCAAACCCGCCCGTCCGACCGGCGCGACGAGTGGGGAGCAGCCGCGCACGATCTCCGACCTGCTGCAGATCCGCGGCGGCTACGCCGGCAACGCGCTCCGGGGGCTCCGCAACGATCCGAACCCCGCCTCACCGGGTGTCGATACGCTGGCCGAATTGATGAACGCGCCGTCCACGCTCCACGCCGAGGAGATCCTCTCGTCGCCGCCGGACGTGCAAGCATTCAACACGAGTCGCATCCCGGCATGGGCCGAACGCCCCGGCCGCGACGGCCGTGGACGCATCACCGAGATGGCCGATGCGAGCGGCAACCGCATGCGCTTCCGGTGGAACGAGAAGGGCTTCGCGGGACTCGAGGCGTTGCCGCGCGGACCGTTCAACCCGGACTTCACGCCGGCGGGGTCGTTGCGCGATCACCCCGGGCTCGGGCGCTTGTCCGGCTTGCCGGAAGGCATGGGCAACCCGAAGGGGCTCGACGTCTTCTTCACGCACCAGAACCATCGGCCCGTGCACGTGACGTCGCCCTACCTCGACGCGACCCAGAGCAAGATCGGCAACAACGGCAAACGCGCCTTCATGACCTACGACGCGTTCGGACGCCCGCTGTCGACCTGGGGCAGCGACGGCAAGCTCAAGCTCCACCACTACGGTCCGACCGGCGTCTTGCTCGGAAGCTACGACGCGACCGGCAAACTGATGATGCTCGGGCACGACGGTTCGGGCCGCCACCACTCCGCCTTCAAGCACAACGCACGCGCACTGACGCGCCAGAGCGGGATCGGCGGCACCTATCTGCGCGGCGACGACGGCACGCAGGTGCGCTCGGTCGCCGGCTTCCACGGCGTGCGCCCGGCCGCGAAACCGACGCCGGCGGTCACACCGGTCACGCCGCAGCGCTGAGCGCGCGGTCTACCGACCGAGCGCGGCTTGCTGCTCGGCGAGCAGGTAGTTCTTCAGCTCCTCGGCGGTCTTGACGACCGAGCGAAGCGCGCGCACGCGCGTCGCGTTCGTACCGGTGAGCACCGCCAACTCGCTCTCGGTCATCATGACCGCCAGCGCGTTGTTCACGCGGTGAATCACCCGCTCGAGCGGGTCGCTCGGCTCGACGCCGGAGCTGTGTGGTCCGTGTTCCATGCCGGACGTATCGTCAATCACGACCGTCGACTGCAGCACGAACTGACCACCGGTCTCGAATCGAACCGCCCCGAGGCGTGAAAAGAACGCGCACTCCCCCGCCCCGCAAAACCGCGCCCCGTTAAAGCACCCCACCCCAGCTTCCGAAAGCTGACGAAGAGCGACACGTCGATCGGGTTCCCGGTCGGCATGTCGACAGGGAAGAGGGGGAGCGATGGTCGAGCCGAAAAAGCGGGCCGCACGGAGTCAGGACGAGCAAGACCAGCTCGTCGTCGACTACCTTCCGCTCGTGAACTACATCCTCGGCCGTTTGACGATCAACTTGCCCCCGCAAATCGATCGCGAGGATCTGTTCAGCGCCGGCGTGATCGGATTGATCAACGCCGCCCGCAACTTCGATCCCGATCGAGGCGCGTCGTTCAAGACGTACGCCTACACGAACGTCAAAGGCGCGATCCTCGACGAGTTGCGGCGCCAGGACTTCGTGCCGCGCACGCAGCGCGACCGAATCCGCGCTCTGACCGACGCACGTCGCGCGCTCGAGGTCGAACTCGGACGCCCGGCACGCGCGCCGGAGATCGCCGAACGACTCGGCGTCTCGCTCCGCGAAGTCGACGAGATCCTGCTGATGATGCGCAGCCTGAGCTGGCTGAGCCTCGACGTCGGCGGTGACGACTCGGATCGAGACAGCGCCAGTCGTTATCTCGCGAGCCCGAAGGCGGTCGACCCTGCCGACGCGTTCGCGAAGAAGGAACTCAAACAGCTCGTCAAGCAGTCGATCAGCCGCTTGAGCGAGCCCGAGCGACGCGTGATCATGCTCTACTACCAGCAGGAGCTGCTCCTGAAGGAGATCGGCGAGCTGATGGGCATCTCCGAATCGCGCGTCTCGCAGATCCACAGCCGCGCGATCCTCCATCTCAACCAGGAGATCGAGCGACGCGAGCGCGCCGCCGCGGGCGGCCGGTCATGAGGCCCGCAGTCGTCCTGCTCTGGGCGACGATCGGAGGCTTGGCGGGGTGCTCGAGCGCACCGCCGGAAGCACCGACGCCCGTGACGCCACGCAGCGACGAACCGACCGTCGTGATCCCGGACAGCCCGCGCAGCGAGGCGACCGTCCTGGAAGCGCTCTGGGCGCGAGAGCGGCGGATCGCCGAACTCGAGGCCGAAGTCGCGCGGCTCCGCGCGCTGCTCGACGCGAGCCGCGGCACGCGATAAGCGCGCCCAGCGTCTCTTACCGGTCGGTGGGTTCGCCGTCGCGCAGCAGCGCATCGGCGCAGGCGTCGAGCGCCTCGGGCGTGTCGAGCGCGCCCGATTCGAGGGCTTCGCGGGCGGCAGCGACGCGATCGGCGCGGGTGCCGCCGTCGCGCAGGCGACGCCGCACCTCGCTCCAGACCCGGTCGCACGCGGCCCAGTCCTCGGCCGACGCGCTTCGCAGGAGGCCGCGGCGCACGCGCCCCGACTCGAGGCCACGCGCGCCCTCGCGCAACTCGTTGCGGCGGCCGTCGCGGTAGCCGACCGACAGGCCGCGCTTGGTCCGACGGCTTTCCGTGGTCCGAGTCGTCACGTGTTCACGCATGCTTTCGGTCTCCTGTCTCGTGCGGTCGATGTTCATCCGCTACGACGAATTGTCGGCCGCACGCATCGTCGCTTGACCGAGGATCCGGCCAAAGCGCCCGGCGGAGCGAAATCGTTTCCGCCAACGGCTCTATCGACTCGGGTCCCCGGCAACTTGATCCCCCTACACGCGCTCGGAGTGCGTCTCGGTCGGGCGCGCCCCGTGCGGGTGGCCGACGTCCCGCCGGAGCGGTCGGTAGTCGTCCTGGGCGATGATCCCCTGCTCGCGATACAGGCGCAGCTTGTTGTGCAGCGTGCGCGCGGTCAGCCCGAGCACCTTCGCAGCGGCCGTCTTGTTGTGGCCGGTCTCGTCCAGCGTCTTCAGGATCATCTCACGCTCGATGTCGTGGATGCTCATGCCGACGAGTGCCGAATAGGGATCGCCGCTACCGTGCTGGCCGCTGATCTCCGGCGGCAGGTGCTCCGGCATGATCTCCTCGCCGAAGTCGAGGACGCCGAGGCGCTGCACGAGGATCTCGAGTTCGCGCACGTTGCCGGGCCACTCGTAGGCGCTCAAGCGCTCCATCGCCTCCGGCCCGAACGCGCGCACGGTCGAGCGCGGACCCAGCGCGTCGATGAAGTGCTCGACCAGGAACGGAATGTCCTCGACCCGCTCCGCCAGCGGCGCGAGCCCGATGACCGTCGTGCCGAGTCGCTCGAGCACGTCGCGGCGCACGGCACCCGACTCGGCTGCGCGGTGCAGGTCGCGGACCGTCGTCGCGACGATCCGGACGTCGACCGCGGTCCGCACGCCGTCGCCACGCTCGTAGGCGCCGTCGGCGAGCAACGCCGCGAGCCGCGCCTGGCAGCCGAGCGGCATCAGGTCGACGCGATCGAGGAGGAGCGTGCCGCCGTCGGCGAGCCCCACCCGGCCGGCGGTCTCGCCGCAGTGCCGGCCCGGGCCGCCGAACAGCTCGCGGGTGAGCATCCCCTCGGGCGACGCGCCGCAGTCCACGACGACGAACGGTTGCGCGGCACGCGCACTCGTGCGGTGCAGTCGAAGCGCAGCCGTTCGCTTGCCGGTGCCCGGCTCGCCGTGAAGCAGCACCGGGCGCCGATGGGTCGCCGCTTCGGCGATCGCCCGTTCCAGCGCGTGCGCCGCCGGCGAGTCGCCGACGAGTACGTCGCGCGACTCGAATGCGTAGTCCCGGAGAAAGGCGACCTCGTGCCCGCTGCGCAGCGCATGGCGAACGGCCTCGACAGCCGCGTGCACCTGCGTCGGGCCGACGGGCCGCGCAAGCACGGCGACCAGCGCGACGCCGCGACCGGTCGGCGCCGCGTCGGCGTCGTCGATCACGACGATCGGGAGCGCGGCGTGCAGATCGCGCACGCGCGCCACCCACGACTCGAGCGACTCGTCCGTCGACGATCGCGACACGAACAACGCGTCGTACGCGTGCTGTGCGATCGCCGTCATCGCGTCGTCGGCCGACGCGCGACTCTCCACCACGTGACCGGCGAGCGCTTCCTCGAGCAGTCGCCGCTCGTCGGCATGCTCGCCGACGACCAGAATCCGATGCGTTCCCATCCTGATGTCCCCTGTTCGATTCACGCCGGCCCCCCGGCGGCTCCTGTCCCTGCGTCGATGTGTGCGCGTGTCTCGCGCCGCGAATGTTTTTACAAATGGTGTGCCATTCCGACCGCCTCCGAGAAAGGACGTCCTTTCCCCCGGCAGTGATTGCGGTTGCGTGCGCCCGTCCCGCAGTGCGCCGCGGCCGTGCACCGTACGAATCTCGGAACGGTGTCGCGGATTCCGACACCGCGTGTCAGCGCGGGATCGTCACGCATCCGCCCGGCGCTCCCGCAGCTTGGCGTACAACGTCGAGCGGTTGATCCCGAGCCGCTCCGCCGCCCGAGACACGTTGCCGCCGGTCTCCTCCATCACCAGCTCGATCAACTGCGCTTCGGCGTCACGAAGTCGATACGAGTGCAGTGCCAGGCGTGGACGAACCGCCCGGGGCTCGCCGTTCTGGATCGTGAGATCGGCGACGGTCACCTCGGGGCCGACCGCACGCAACAGTGCGCCGTCGATGACGTTGCGCAACTCGCGGACGTTGCCCGGCCACCGGTGCGCGCGGAGTGCCCGGATCGCATCGCTCGCGAGCCGTGGCGCGGTCAGGTCGAATCGTGCGGCTGCGTCCCGGACGAAGTGCCAAGCGAGCGGCACGATGTCCTCGGGCCGGTCGCGCAACGGCGCGACGTCGATCGTGAACGCGTTGAGGCGGTAGAGCAGGTCGCGGCGGAACGTGCCGGTTTCGACCGCATCGGCGAGCGTCCGGTTCGTCGATGCGACGATCCGACACTCGATCGCGTCGTCCTGCTCGGCCCCGACCGCTCGCACCGTGCGCTCCTGCAGCACGCGGAGCAGCTTCGCCTGCAAGCGCGGCGTCATCTCGCCGATCTCGTCGAGCAGCAACACGCCCCGGCCGGCGGCCCGAAACAGGCCGCGTCGCCCTTCGGGCGCGGCGCCGGTGAAGGCACCGGCCTCGTAGCCGAACAGCTCCGCCTCGAGCAGCGCTTCGGTCAGTGCAGCACAGTTGACCGCGACGAACGGCTCCTCCGGCGCGGTCGCCCGGTGGATCGCCCGCGCGACGAGTTCCTTGCCGGTCCCGCTCTCGCCCTGGATCAGAACGGGAACGTCGCGGACCGGACCCGCACGCCGGATCGCGGCGCGAACGGCGCGGATCGCCGGGCTGTGTCCCACCATGCCGAGGCCGGCGGCCTCCCCCCGCGTCGGCACCGAAACGGCATCGTGAAACGCCGCGACGATGGCGCCCGCTGCCCGCTCCGCCGAGAGCACCGCGTGTGCGCCGCCACGCAAGCCGCGACTCGTGCTGCCCACCGGGTCCGACGGCGACGCGACGCCGATGACCGGCACGCCCCCGCCTCGGCACGCGCGAAGCCAGCCCGCGGCGACGGCCGGGTCGACTGCGAGATCCAGCACGACGAGATCGGCATCCAGACGCGCCGCCTCGCGGCCGCTCGGCTCGCACACGTCGACACACGCGTGGTCGCCGAGCGCCGCGGCGACCGCATCGCGCAACCCGACCGCCGTGATCGCGACGACGGCACGCGGACGCGCGTCGGTTGGGTCGGGCGTGTGCGGTGGTGGCTGCATTCGATCTCCGTCGGCGGCGGGAAAGTCGTTCCCACCCGTCGGACTCTTGATCGGAATCACGGCGCGCTCGGTTGATCCCTGAGCGCGGTCGTTGCATCGTGAGACGGCATCCCGGAGTCCCGAAACGAGGCACGCGACAATGACGCTGACCCACGCCCAAGCCGAGGCGCTGCTGCACGAGTTCACGAAGAGCGAAGCACTGCTAGCGCATGCGCGCGGTGTCGAGGCGGCGATGCGCGCGCTGGCGCGACGCGCCGACGCCGACGAGTCGACGTGGGCGCTCGCCGGCCTGCTGCACGACTTCGACTGGGAGGTGCACCCGACGCTCGAGCAGCATCCCGTCGACGGCGCGCCGATCCTCCGCGAACGCGGCTGCCCGGAGCCGATCGTTCAGGCGATCCTCGGCCACGGCAACCACACCGGCGTCGCGCGCGACACCGAGATGGCCCGCGCCCTGTTCGCGGTCGACGAGCTGGTCGGCCTCGTGTTCGCCGTCGCGATGGTCCGCCCGTCCAAACGCGTCGCCGACGTCGAGGTGAAGAGCGTCAAGAAGAAGCTCAAGGACAAGCGCTTCGCGGCCGGCGTCAACCGCGACGACGTGCGTCAAGGCGCCGAGGAGTACGGCATCGAGTTGGACGCGTTGATCGCGATCGTCATCGACGCACTGCGCGACGTCGCGGACGACATCGGCCTGTGAGGACGGCGGCGAGCGCTACGCGCCGACGCGGCAGATCACGACCGTGATGTTGTCGGGGCCGCCGCGGCGGTTCGCCTCGTCGATCAGGTCGTCGCCGATCGTCGCGAGGTCGGCTGCAGCGCCGAGCCGGCGCGCGAGTTCGTCGTCGTCCATCGTCGAGTAGAGGCCGTCGGAACAGAGGAGCACGACGTCGCCGGCGGCCAACGAGAGCATGCCGGTGTCGACGGTGACGTCCTCCTTCACGCCGAGCGCCTCGAGGATGACGTGGCGGTTGACGTGGCGGTCGGCCTGCTCGCTCGACATCAATCCGTGATCGACGACGAAGTTGCGCAAGCTGTGGTCCCGCGTCAGCCGCCGGAGCGCGCCGTCGTGCAGCAGATACGCGCGGCTGTCGCCGACGTGCGCGATGTAGCACGACGCGTCCTGCACGAGCAGCGCGGTCATCGTCGTGCCCATCCCGGCGCACGCGGCATCGTTCGTCGACCGCTCGAAGACGACGTCGTTCGCGCGCTCCACGTCGCGACGCAGCGACGTCTCCGGGTCCGGCACATCGCCGTCGACGCGATCGTCACGCGCCGCGGTCAGCAGCGCCTCGATCGACAAGCGGCTCGCGACCTCGCCGGCCTTCGCCCCGCCCATGCCGTCGGAGACGGCGACGAGCAGCGGGCGATCCGACGCGACGCGCACCGACCGCTCGGTCGCTTCGAGCGCACCGGTGTCGAGGTCGGCGACGAGGAACGCGTCTTCGTTCGCTTCGCGTTGGATGCCCCGGTCGGTGCGCCCGTACAGTTCGTAGGTCAAGTTCGGTGGCGCGATGATGCACAGCTCCCACGTCTCGTCGCGAACCCGCCCGTCCGCGAGGAGCGACCGTGTCGATACCGGGTAGGAAATAAGCCTATTCAGTCCCGTCGGGCCGATCAAGGCCCTTCTCCTCGGCCTTGATCCGACGCCAACTCCGCCACGCCTCGTCGATCGAAATCCGTCGGGGCGACTCGAACACGTGCGGGTGCCGCCGGATCAGCTTCGCGGTGACGCCGGCGATCACGTCGTCGAGGTCGAACGCTCCCTCTTCCTCGGCGACGCGGCTCATGAACAGGACGTTGAACAGCACGTCGCCGAGTTCCTCGCACAGCGCCGCCCGATCACCGTCGGCGACCGCCTCGGCGACTTCGGCGCACTCGCCCTGCATGAACGGGAGTAGCGACTCGATCGTCTGCTCGCGGTCCCACGGACAGCCGGGGTCGCCCCGGAGCGCCGCGACGACGGCGCGCAGTCGCGCGACCGGCTCCTCGGGCAGCCGCGGCGCATTCATGGACCGAGCACCACCGGCGTGAAGTCGACGTGATCGCAGCTGACGAGTCGGTATCGGACGCCGTCGAGCGTACCCTCGAACGCGAGCGCGAGGTCGTCGCCGTGCAGGTGACCGAACACGCACTCGTCGACGAGAAACTCCCGGAGCAGGCGTGTGACGTCGTTGTCCAGCACGCCCGGCCACACGGGCGGGTAGTGCAGCATCACGATCCGGCGCCTCGGCGCCAGCGCATCGAGCGCCTCGAGCCCGCGCCGCAGCCGGCCGAGTTCGCGTCGGAAGATCCGTTCATCGCGCTCGGCGTCGTAGCCGGGCGTGCCGGGAAGCGTCCAGCCCCGCGTGCCGGTGAGCCCTACCCCGTCGCCCAGGTCGTGGGCATCGGACTGCACGAGTTGCAAGCCCTCGGGCAACACGCGCTCGACCTTCGACCGCGACGACCACCAGGGGTCGTGATTGCCCTTGATCAGGTACTTCCGTCCCGGCAGGGATGCGACGAACTCGAGGTCGGGCAGCGCTTCGTCGAGACGCAGCCCCCACGACACGTCGCCCGCGACGAGGACGACGTCATCGGCGGCGACGCGCGCCGTCCAAGCATCGCGAATCCGCGACGGGTGATCGCGCCAGTGGTCGCCGAAGACGTGCATCGGCTTGTCGACGCCGAATGCGAGATGCAGATCGCCGAGCGCCCAGATCGTCATCGCGCGTGCTCCTCGGAACGGGCGTAGCGCGTCCGGAAGAAACGTCGGGTCCAACGAGGGTTCGGGAAGGGGAATGGTCGGGGCGAGAGGATTTGAACCTCCGGCCTCAGCGTCCCGAACGCTGCGCTCTAGCCAAGCTGAGCTACGCCCCGGCCGGCGACGGCGCGCAGCGCCACCGCAAGAAGCGCGCAAACCTACCGAGGTCCCGGTGGCCTTTCAAGGCATTTCCACGCGCGTCCTCAAAAACGCCGGCACATGCGGGAACGACTCACGACGTCGTCCGGCGTTACCGATGAAATCCCCGGAGGGTCGGGGACCGATGAGGCGATGGGCGCGGCTGGGAAACGGCTTTTGGTGCGGGTTCGCAATCGTGCTGACCGCCGGCATCACGGTGCGCATGCGACCGGCCGACGCGCCCGCGCGCACGACGACCGGCGGCACCGGGCCGGGCCTCGTCCGTATCGACGCAGGTCTCCGCGCCCTCTTGCCCGGCGGCACGCGTCCGCGCTTCGCCGACCTCGACCGTGACGGCGTACTCGACATCGTCGTCGCGCACCGCGACCGCGTTCGCGCCTACCGCGGAGACGGCGACCGCTTCGTCCCGATGCGGCCGCCGCTGCCGCCGCTCGCCTCGGGATCCGTGTTCGTCGCCGACATCGACGACGACGCGCACCCCGACGTCCTCGTCGCCGGCGAAGACGGCATTCGCGGGGCACGGCGCCACCCGTCGGGTCGACGATGGCACCCGGTCGGCCCGCTCGCGGGCGGTGCCGCGCTCCGCGACGCGACGCCGATCGACGGCGGCATCGTCGCGCTCGGTCGGGACGGGGCCGTCACCCGCGTCCGCCTACCCGTCGATCGTCCGACCGTCGACACCCTCGGACGGGTGCCCGGCGCGGCGCGCACGATCGCGGCGGACGTCGACCGCGACGGGCGCCCCGACGTCGTCGTCGCCGGTCGCGGCATCGCGGCATGGCTGAATCGCGGTGACGGCAGACTCGTCGCGGACGCGGGCCTCCCGTTCGCGTCGCACGCGACCGACGCCGCCGCGCTGCCGCACGCCCGTGGCGTCGACGTCGTCGCGGTGGGCCCGCGCCTCGGGCTGGTCCGCTGCCGCCGCGCGCCCGACGGCGCGTGGCGCATGATCGCCCGCCGCACCACGCCCTATCTCGCGGTCGCCGCCGCCGACATCGACGGCGACGGGACCCTCGACGTCGTCGCCGCACGCCGGACGGGTATCGACGTCTTCGGCGACGGACGCGTCGCCCGCAAGCCGACACGCGCGGTTCGCGTGCGGGCGCTCGACGCGCCGCGGATCGCCATCGGCGACATCGACCGCGACGGACGCGACGAAGCGCTCGTCACCGATCGGCGCGGCGCGATCGCGCTGCGCGCCCCGACTCGGTGACGCTACCGCCCGCTGCGGAACGGACGCGGGCCCATCCGCTGGAACGGATCGACCATCGGCACCTCGGGGTTCATCGGGGCCGTGGCCTTGCGCAGCGGGTAGAACGCGGGGTGGCGCGGGAAGCGCACCTGCATCTGCGCGCGGAACTGCTCCGCCTCGGCGTGCCGGCCGAGCTTCTTCAGCACCGTGAGCTTGTTCACCGCGCTGTCGGAGCGCGTCGGCGCGAGTTCGAGCGCCTTGTCGAACAGCGGCAGTGACTTTTCGAGCAGCGACCGATCGCCGAGCGACTCGAACGCGACGACGTGGAAATAGCCGAGCTTGTTCCACTCGGTGCCGTCGGTGCCCCCCTCGGCCGACTCCGCGGTACGCCGCTGGAAGTCGAGGACCTTCGAGAACGTGCGGTCGCGCAACGCGGTCCACTTCGCGAACTCCGCGTCGTCGATCCCGCCGCCACTGGTGCGCAGCTCGTTCACCCGGTTGAAGACCTCCTTGCCGAGTTCGATCGCGCTGCGCGGCTCGGCCTCCGGCTTCGCGGGCGGCGGGCCGTCCCAGGGCAGGCGCGGCACGAGCAGCTCGTCCACCGTCGCGTCGACGATCGTGATCGCCTCGTCGGTGCGATCGATCGTGCGCAACAACTCCGCGAGTCCGCGCGCCGCGCCGGTGTGCTCCGGCTCCTGCTCCCGCGTGATGCGGTAGTGGCGGATCGCACGCGCGCGCTCCTCGGGGTCGCGCGAACTGCGCCAGTGGACGCGGAACACCTCGCCCATCATGAAGTTGAGCGCCGGGTTCCGCTCGCCGTGCTCCTCGAGCAGCGCCTCGTACTTCGCGAGCGCCTTGGTGTAGCAATCCTCGAACAGATCGCGCAGCAACGCGTTGAAGTTCTGGACGCCGCGCGCCTTGATCTCCGGATCGAGGATCGGGACGGCGAGCTTCTGGCCGTCCTTCCCCATGATCTCGAGCATCTCGGCATCGGTCGGCAGGTGACGCAACCCCGCGTCGAGAATCATCATCGCCTGCAGGTACTTCGGGTCGTCGCCCTTGGAGATGCTGCGCGCGGAGATCAGGAACGACATCCCGAACGCGAACACGATCTTCGGGCTGCGGTCCTTCTTCACCAGGTAGAGCTGCCAGGTGTTGTAGACCTGGCGCATGAAATGCAGGCTCTGCTTCGCGAAGACGTAGTTCGGCGCCGCTTCCACCGCGCGTTGGTAGCATTGAATGCCGCGCTCGATGTAGGCGATGTTCATCGTGACCGAACCGAAGATGCCCATCAGCGCCCCGAGGTTGTTCGAGGAGATCGCGTTGTTCGGCTCGTAACTCTGGGCGCGCACGTAGTACTGCATCGCCTGATCGAACTCGCCCTGCAGGTAGTAGCTGTGGCCGAGATTCTGGAACGCGACCGGCATCGGCGTGCGCCCCTCCTTCGAGCTGACGAGTTCGGTGCACCGGCGGAGCATTCGCCGGGCCTCCTTGATGCGCCACCGTTGCATCAACTCGAAGCCGTAGTTGTTCGCCATGCGAACACTGCCCGGACTCGTCCGGACTCCCGAGGCGAACAGCGCGAAGTCGTTCTTCCAGTCCGGGTGTCGCTCCTGGGTCTTGAACACCCAGAACCCCGCGAGCCCGCACACGATCAACCCGCCGACGAGCAGTCCGGTGTGCGCGGACCCCCGCGCGCTCGCAGCCGCCCCCGTCGTGTCCGTCGCGTCCGTCGTGCCGGTCGCGGCCGCCGGATCACGCCGCCGGTCGAAGAGCGCGGGCAGCACCGCCGTCAGGAGCCACGCGATCGCGAGGCACGCGAACAGGCTCGGCACGTAGACGAACCGCTCCGACACCGGGAAGTCGACGTCCTCGGCGAATCGGAGCAGGAGCGCTTTCTCGGGCACGCTCGACAGCGGTGCCAGGCTCGCGTAGAACGCGACGATCGCGAACCCGAGGACGCGACCGCCTCGCCACCGCAGAATCGCGAACACCGCGAGCGCGAGGATCACCAGGTGGCCACCGAGTCGCAATGCGCCGTCTCCGAACGACTCCGCGAAATCGACCCACGGGTAGATGTCGAGGTTCGTCGGGAAGAACGCCTTCCACGCATACCAGTAGATCGCCCCCATGAAGCCGAAGAATCGCTCCGACATCGGGAACAGCTCTCCGCGCAACGGGTCGAACCAGGTGTTCGCCTGCGGCGGCTGCGGGATCGACGGCGCGTTCGCGGCCTTCGCGATGAAGTAGGGAATCGTGAGCAGCGGGTAGGCGATCCATGCGCTGAAACGCACACCGATCGGGTGCGGGTCGGTCGACGGCTCCCACAGCCCCGGGCTCTTGCCGATGCGCGTGCTGAGCCAGCGCACGGTCTCGTAGAGGATGATCACGATCGGCAGGGCCGCGACCATCTCCTTCGAGAAGACGCCGGCGACGTAGCACGCACACGACACGACGAACGGCGCGATCCGGCCGCTGGCGCGGAAGCGCAGGTAGGCCCAGAACGCCAGCAACATGAACGTCGTGCCGATCAGGTCGGTCCGTCCCGCGATCCACGTGACGCTCTCGGTGTGAATCGGGTGTACCGCGAACAGGAGCGCCGTCGCGACCGCGGGCCAGTAGCATCGCGTCATCGCGCGGATCAGGACGAACACGAGCAGCGCGTTGAGCGCGTGGACGAGCACGTTCGTGAGGTGGAATCCGACCGGGTTGAGCACCGACCACTTCAGGTCGAGGCGTTTCTTTCCGGACGCGCGGAATGCCGGCCAGTCGGGCACCTCCGACCAGAACCACGTGTCGGCGAGGTAGCTCATCGCGATCACGGGGCGGAAGTAGTTGATCGGGCTCAAGCCGGGCGCGCCCGCCGCCTTCTGGGCGAGCTTCGCGAAGTCGCTCGTCAGCGCCTCGGCGATGTGTGACCGATACGTGTTCGACCGGTCGTCACTGACCGGCGCATTGCCCATCCACTCGATCAGGAAGTCGTTGCCGGTAAGCAGGTCCTTGTCGTCGTAGGCAAAGCCGTTGGTGATCGCACTCGCGCGATCGGACACCGGCCACGTGCCGACGTAGGCGGCCCACACCCCGGCGCCGACGATCGCGATCGCGATCCACGAGCGGCGCGAGATCTTGGGCGCGGTCAGCGGGACGACGACGCCGAGCGCGCAGACAATGACGGTCGGTGCGAACCAGAAGAACCCGCAGACCGCGACGACGAAGCCGATGCCGGCGGCGATCCCGAGCTGCGCGTCGGTCTGCTTGCGGCCGGCGGCGCGCCCGAAGTGGATCCGCGAGACCACGTCGCCGACGAGGCCGCCGAGCAGGATCGCGAAGACGTAGGGAGCGATGTCGAGCAGGCGCTCGATCGCGGCGAATGTCGGCAAAGCGAAGAGCTCCCGTCGCGTCCGGTTTCGGGATTCGATTCCGCGCGCCCAGGCGCACGGGAGTACTACCGGATCTCCTACGGGAAAACGCCCCCAAAATCAACGATTCGGCAGCGACCCGATCACTGGCGACCGCTCGAGCGCACCCGGTGCAGCGTCTCGGCGACCTGCTTCGCCTCGCCGTGCCGGCCGACCCTCGGCAACAACCCGAGCAGATTCGTCAGCGGCGCGACCCGTGTCGGCGCGATCTCGTGGGCGCGACGCAGCGACGCGACCCCCTCCTCGATCAGGCCCGGGCGTGCGAACTCGATGCCCGTCCGTCCGAGCGTGACGCCGAGCCGGTCCCACGCACGCCACGATCCCTCCGCCGTCGCCGCCTCCCGCATCCGCGCGAGCGCGGGCTCGACGAACGGCGCGAACACCCAGTCGACCGTGCCCGGCCGCTCGCGGACGACGAGGCGTGCGAGCGCAATCGCACGCGCCGGCGTGGCCGGCACCGGCGCGCCGCCCCACGCGTCGGCCGGCTCGAGCATCGCGCGAAAGACGGATTCGACGTCGGGCCGCGCATCGTCGCCGCAGACGCGGAGGAGGCCGATGGCCGCCCCCGGGTGGTCGGCGTCGTCGGCCAGGACGGCGCGATAGCCCGCGATCGCACGGTCGACCCGCGCGCGATCGCCCCGCATCGCGCCGACGGCCCGGTCGACTTCGGCTTCGAGGTAGCGGAGGTCGACGGACGCCGGGAGTTTGCGACGGATCGATCCGACGAGCGGCTCCAGCGTCTCGATCATCTCCTGCGACACGGCGTCGAGCGCACGGGCGTACGCATGCGTCCGCGGCATCGAATCCGCCGGAATCGTCGTCGGCAGCCGTCGCCGCGTCGCCCGCGCGACGAGCAGCACCTGCCACGCCCGGCGCACCCGACGCCACGCGTCGCCGCGCACGTCGGCCGCGAGGCCGCGCGCGGCGGTGAGCCCCCCTTCCGCAAACGGCGCGGCCAGTCGATCCGGCGGCGTCGCCCCGTCGGCCGTCGCTGCGTCGAGCCGCGACCAGTCGCCGATCGTCCGGACGACGAACGCGCGCGACGCCCCCGCGCCGGCCGCCTGTCCGGGATGGCGCATCGCGAGCCGGTAGAGGCCGACCGCGTCGTGCAAGTAGGACGCGTCGCCGGTGATGTAAGCCGACGAGACGAATGCGACCGCGCCGTTGTTCAGCCCCGATCCCCCCGGCAGCCAAAGCGCGACTTCGTTCTCGGCCTCGGCGGCCAGCGCGAAGTCGCCGCGGACGAAGTGCGCGTGGGCGAGGTTGACGAACAGGTTCGGGATCGGCGGCTGGTGCAGCACGTCGCGCGAGTAGCGAACCGCGGCGTCGAGGTGACGAATTCCGTCCTCGACGCGCCACACGTCGTAGACGAGCGCGGCGCCGTGATTGAGTCGCATGCGCACCGAGTCCGGCGACGTCGCGACCGTGGCCTCGAAGAGCGCGAAGTTGTCCCGCCAATCCCGGTTGCGCACCGCGGTCCGGGTCGCGCCGGCGACGACGAGCACGACGACGAGTCCCCATCCGACGATCGGCTTCGTCCGCGACGCGACGCGGAGGGCGCACCAGGCGACGAGGGAGGCCGCGAAGATCGCCGGGATATAGAGGAAGCGCTCCGAAACCGGGAACTCGACGTCCGCGAACCGCAGCAGGCGAAACCCCGGCACGAGGCAACTCAACGGCTGCAGCGCGATCACGATCGCGGCCCCGGCGCAGGCCGGAACCCGGAGCGCCGGGACGCGGAGCAACGCGAACGCGATCCCGCCGACGACCGCGAGTGCCAGCCCGGCCCAGCCGAGCCACGTCGCGGGCTCGGCGGCCCGGGCGAACGGGAGGATCGGGTAGAGGTCGAGTTCGATCGGTGCGAAGAGCCGCGCGAGATACCACGCGAACGCCCGCGGCGCGGTCACGATGACGTCCGCCGCCGCAATCGCCTCCCAGGCATCGCCCCCGGCGCTCCCGCCCCCCGAGCATGCCGCTCGGACCGCGAAGTAGGGTACGAGTGCCGCCACGTAGACCGCGGGCCACACGAGTCGCCGCCGGAGCGGCGGCAACGTGCCGCGCCGCGTCCATTCCCAACCGGCGAGGAGCAGCGGCAGCGTCGCGACCATCTCCTTCGCGAACGTCGCGACGACGAACGCCGCGATCGACACGACGAGCGCTCGCCGCGAACCGCGCCGTCGAAAGCGCACGTATCCCCAGGCCGCCACGAGAAAGAACGTCGTCGCGATCACGTCGGTGCGCCCGGAGATCCACGCGACGCTCTCGGTCGTGATCGGGTGCACCGCGAAGACGAGCGCGGTCGCGAGGGCGAGTCGCCGTCGGCGCCACAACGCCCGCACGACGACGAACACGAGCAACGCGTTGATCGCGTGAAACAGCAGATTCGTCAGATGGAACCCGGCCGGGCACATCGTGCGCCATCCGAGCCCGCTCCACGACGTCGCGGCGCCGGGCGTTCCCCACGCGGCCGCGTCCATGAAGAACCACGTGTCGGCGAGGTAACTCAGCAGGATGACCGGTCGGTAGTAGCCGATCGGCTGGAGGCGCTGCGCTTCGCCTTCGTCGCGGTGCACGAGCCGCGCAAAGTCCGACGTCAGCATCGTCGACACGTAGTCGATCGGCTGCCCGTCGGGACCCGGCGCGCCGGCGACCCACCCGATCAGGTAGTGGTTGCCGGTCAGCAGATCGTGGTCGTCGTAGGCGAAGCCGTTGCCGAGCGTGTTGCCGTACGCAACGAACGCCGCGACGACGATCGCGGCGAACGCGCCGGCTGTGAATCGTCGGTCGCGGCGCATCCGGATTCGCGGACGCTAGTCGAGCGACTCGAGGTAGCGCTCGGCGTCGATCGCCGCCTTGCACCCCATGCCGGCCGCGGTGATCGCCTGACGGTAGGTATGGTCGACGCAATCGCCGGCCGCGAACACGCCGGCGACGCCGGTGCGCGAGCTGTCACCCTCGGCGACGATGTAGCCCTCGTCGTCGAGTTCGAGCACGTCGCGGAAGATCTCGGTCTGCGGCGTGTGGCCGATCGCGACGAAGAAGCCGTTGCACTCGAGCTCGCTCGTCTCCCCGGTCTTGCGATTCTCGAGCTTCACCCCCGACACGACCTTGTCGCCGAGGATGTCGGTGACGACGGTATCGAGCACGAACTCGACCTTCGGGTTCTTCTGCGCGCGCTCGAGCATGATCTTCGACGCGCGGAACTCCTGACGCCGGTGGATCACCGTGACCTTGCTGCCGAAGCGCGCGAGGAAGTTCGCCTCCTCCATCGCGCTGTCGCCGCCGCCGACGACGACGATCGGCTTGTCGCGGAAGAACGCCCCGTCACACGTCGCACACGTCGAGACCCCGTGCCCCATCAACCGCTTCTCGTTGTCGAGCCCGAGCAGACGCGCCTTCGCACCGGTCGCGATGATCAGCGCGCGGGCGCGATGCGACTCGCCGTTGACGACGACGGTGTGCCCGCCGGCCTCGAATTGAACGCGTTCGACCATGCCGGTGACGATCTCGGTGCCGAAGCGCGTCGCCTGTTTGCGCATCCGCTCCATCAGCTCGGGCCCCATCACTCCCTCCGGGAAGCCGGGGAAGTTCTCGACGTCGGTCGTCGTCATCAACTGACCGCCGGGGAGCTCGGGGACGTCGCCCTCGAACATCAGCGGTTCGAGGTTCGCGCGGGACGCGTAGAGCGCCGCGGTGAATCCGGCCGGGCCGGATCCGATGATGATCACGTTTCGCATGCAATTCTCGCTGTCGGGTCAGGGTGAATCATAGTCGGCGGGCGGGACCTTGGACAGGCGGCCGGTGCTCGCAATCGCGCTCGGCTGCGCCTACCATTGCCGCGAACCACCGCGACGAGCCCCCCAACGATGTCCGACGCCCCATCCGCAACGCGATCCTCGTTCGCGACGCTGATCCGCGATCCGATCGCGGTCGGCCTCGCCGTCGTGACGATCGCGAGCATCACGATGATCTACGTGACCCGCGTCCGCGTGGACTATCGCGCCAACGTCGTGCGGAGCGTCGAACCGACGATCCAGTCGATCGACCGCCTCGCGCCGACGCGCGTGCGGATCGCGTGGAAGCCGGTCCCCGGCGCGACGCGCTACCGCGTCGACGTGTTCACCGCGACGCTCGACACGGTCGCGCTCGAAGAGACGGTCGCGCTCGAAGAAACGGGCGCGCTCGACGAAGGAGCATCGCCGGTCGAGGTGGACGTCCCCGAGACGGGCGACGCGTTCGTGACGGTCGAGGCGCTCGACGCGAAGGGCGCGACGATCGCAGCGAGCGCGTGCCGACCGATTCGGGGGCGCGCCCGGTGATCCGCGTGCTCCGGTCGGCCCTCGCGCTCCTCGCGCTCTCGATCGCGACCCACGCGCAGACGTGGCCGTCGGACGCCGACGTCGCGATCGTGCGCAAGGCGCTCCGCTCGCCGTCCGAGGCCGCGCTCCTCTACCGAACGGTCGACGACGGGCTCGAAGGCGCACTCGTCACCCGGGGCGGCGTCGTGCGCGAGCCGATCGCCGGTGACCTCGCGACGTGGCGACTTCGGGTCGCGCGCTTCGAGCACCTGCTGCAAGTCGCCGGCTTCGGCTGGGACGCGAGCGACGCGGCGCGGGCCCTCTACGACGCGCTCGTGCGGCCGCTCGTCACGCGCGCGAAGATCATCGACCCGACGATGCTGCTGGTCGTGCCGGCGGGTCCGCTCCGACGGCTCGAGTTCGCGGCACTCGCCGCCCGCGCCGAGACACGCACCTGGCTCGGCTTCCTGTCGGCCGTCCGCTATGCCCCCGACGTCGATTCGATCCGGCGGGCGCTCGACCGCTCGGTCGCGAACCCCGATCAGCTCCCGACGATCGTCGCGATCGCACCCGAGGCCGGCGACGGATTCGCCGCGCGTGTCACCCGTGGCGGCGCGCCGGAGAGCGCCGTCGTCGACGCGTCCGCCGGCTACGCGCGGGTGGCCGAGGCGCTCGCGCGCCTCGCGCCGACGCTCGTCGTCGCCGACGTGCCGTTCGACGGCGACCTCTCCGTGGACGCCGGCATGCTCGACCCCGGGACCCCAGAACTCGACCCCGAGCTGTTGATCGCGCCGGACGTGCGCACGTCGCTCGAGCCGGTGGGCGCAGCCGCCCCATGGCTCGCCGCGGGCACCCGCGCGGTGCTGACGACGCGTTGGCCGGTGCGCCCCCAGGCACGCCACGCATTCGTCGGCCGATTCCTCTACCACCTGCGTGACGGCGAGGAACCGGCCGGCGCCCTCGTGCAAACCCGTCGCGATTTCTCGCGCAGCCCCGGCGTCGGTGGCCCGTCGACCTGGGCGGCGTTCGCGCTCGTCGGCGACGGTCACGGGCGCTGGACCCTCGCGAAGCCGCTCGGTTGGTTCTCGGTCTGGTGGGGTGTCGGGCTCGTCGCGTCGCTGCTGCTCGGCTATCGCGTCGTGCGGATCCTCGCGGCACGGGAACGCACCGCTTGACCGATCAACGCGGCGCGAGCTCGCGCGTCGTCGTTGCCGGGCCCTTCGCCTTCGTCGGTCGCCACGAACGATCGAGCGCTTTCGCGGCAAGCGGCGCCCACCCGCCGAGCACGGTCGCCTCGGCGTCGAAGGCGCGGCACGCATCGACGAAGCGTGAATGGGCTTCGAGTGCCCGGTCGAGGGCCGCATCCGCGACGACGAGGGCCCGGCGTTCCGCGGCAGTCGGTCGGCCGTCGCTCGAGCGCAGCGAACCGAAGACGCGGCCGAGGCACTCGCTCGCGGTGTCCGTCGACGCGGGGATCCCCTTCCGGCCGGCCGGCGGGAGCACCGACGCCACCGCGGCATCGGCAGCCTCGCGAACCGCGGCGAGGCGATCGCGCAGACTCGCGTGGTCGCTCTCGTCGGATGTCGCCTCGCGTTCGGCGAGGAGCACGCCGAGTGCGTCGAGACGCGGGCGCATCGCGCCGATGCGCGCGACGAGCTCGGCCGCGAGTTCGAGTCGACGGCCGACCTCGGCCTCGAGCGCGCGCTTCGCCGTGAGCGCATCGGCGTCGAACGGCACCCGCGGATCCGGCTCGAGCTCGAACGACGCTTCGGCCCGTTCGCTGCCGTGCGAAACGCGGATCGTGTAGCGCCCGGGTGGAACCGGCACGCCGTGGCGGCGGCGCGGGCGCTTCGCGCGTGACGGTGCGCGGTAGCCATCGTCGCGGAGGTTCCACGTGAATCGCACGACGGGCGAGCGGATCGGACGCTCGAACGTCCGGACGGTCCGCCCCGCCTCGTCGAGCACCTCGACCGCGAGCATCGCCTTCTCGTCGTCGGGCCGTGATGCGAACTCGGCGGTGACGAGCGCGCCGTAGGGGGCGTTCCCTCCGCGGAACATCCCGTCGCCGACGAAGCGGTAGCCGTCGACCTGGCGAGGTCGGTAACGCACGGCGGGTCGAATCCGGGCGAGCGTGAGCGGCGCCCGGGCCCGCGCGCGGAAACGCAACGGCGAGACGTCGTCCAAGACGAAGGCGGCGCGGCCGTGCGTGCCGATCACGAGATCGTGTTCGCGCGGATGCACGACGAGATCGCGTACCGGGCACGTGGGCACGCCGTGTGTCCACTTCGCCCAGTGCTCGCCGCCGTCCACGCTCACCCACAGACCGAACTCGGTGCCGAGGAACAACAGGTCGGGGTCGACCGGGTCCTGCTCGATCACGTGCGCGAACCCCCACGGCGCGTCGGGGCCGGTCGGGTCGTTCGTCGTGAGCTTCGCCCACGTCGCGCCGAAGTCGTCGGTCCGGTAGACGTGGGTCGTCCAGTTCGCGCGACGGTGGTCGTCGAACACGACGAATGCACCGGCCGGATCGAACTTCGACGGCGTGATGTGCGGACACCACGTGCCCGGCGGCAGATCGGGGATGCCGGCCGTGACGTCCGCCCACGTCTCGCACCCGTCGCGCGTCACGTGCACGCGACCGTCGTCGCTGCCGACCCAGACGACGTCGCGCCGCTTCGTGCTCGGCGCGATCGCGAGCAGCGTCGTATGGTTCTCGGCGTCGGTCACGTCCGGCGTGAGGCCACCGCTGTCGGCTTGCTTCTGCTTGGCCGGGTCGTCGGTCGTCAGGTCGGGGCTCACGACCGTCCACGACTCGCCGCGATCCCGCGAGCGATGCACGAATTGACTGCCGTAGTAGATCGTCGCCGGGTCGAACGGATCGATCGCGAGCGCGGCGTTCCACGCGAACCGAAGGCGCACGCCGTCGGGGTGGATCGGACGGATCGACTTGCGCTCGCCGGTGCGGAGATCCCAGCGGATCAGGTGCCCCCCCTGCGACATCGCGTAGCCGCGCCGGGAGTCGTCGGGATCGGGCAGCGTGTCGAAGCCGTCGCCGAACCCCACCTCCTGCCAGTGGTAGTTGCGGATGCCGCCGTTCTCCCAGAGGGCCGCCGGGCCGCGCCACGATCCGTTGTCCTGCAGGCCCCCGTAGACGTGGTAGGGCACGTCCATGTCGACGCGGACGTGATAGAACTGCGCCAGCGGCAGCGTCTCGCAGAAGCGCCAGTGACGGCCGCGGTCGGTCGAGATCGCGATCCCGCCGTCACTGCCGTCGATCAACCGTCGCCCGTCGGCCGATATCCACAGTGCGTGGTGGTCCGGGTGCACGCGCGCGAACGGCAGCAGCGTCTGAAACGTGCGACCGCCGTCCTCGCTACGATCGAGGAGCATCTGGAGCCGGTAGACGCGGTTCTCGTTCGACGGGTCGACGCGCAGGTCGGCGAAGTAGAACGGACGCGGATTCACGTTCGGCGATCGGTTGACGACGCGGAACGTCCGACCGCCGTCGTCCGACCGACAGAGGACGTCGCGTTCGGCCTCGATCAGCGCGTACACGACCTCGGGGCGCCCGGCCGCGATCGCGAGCCCGATGCGCCCCAGCGGGCCCTTCGGCAAACCCGCGTCGGCGCCGAGACGCGTCCACGACTCGCCGCCGTCGTGCGACAGCCAGATCGCACTGCCCGGACCGCCGGAGCGGAACGACCACGGATGGCGCCGATGATCCCACGTCGCGGCGATCAGCTTGTTCGGGTTCGTCGGGTCCTGGACGAGGTCGGCGCACCCGGTGCGCGAATCGACGTGAAGCACCTGGCGCCACGTCGCGCCGCCGTCGGTCGTCTTGTAGACACCGCGCTCGGGGGTCTCGCCCCACGTCGTGCCGAGGGCCGCGACCCACGCGACGTCCGAATCGCGCGGATCGAGCACGATGCGGTGGATCTTCTCGGTGCGTTCGAGACCGAGGTGCCGCCACGTCGCGCCACCGTCGATGCTCTTGAAGACGCCGTAGCCGACGCCGCTCGAGTTGCGCGGGTTGCCCTCGCCGGTGCCGACCCAGATCACGCTCGGGTTCGTCGGGTCGATCTTCACCGCGCCGATCGACGACACCGGCTGATCGTCGAACAGAGGCGTCCACGACGTCCCGCCGCTCGTCGTCTTCCACAGCCCGCCGGTCGCGGCGCCGACGACGATCGTCTCGGGATCCGCGTCGAGCGCATCGATCGCCGCGATGCGACCGCTCATCCCCGCCGGGCCGATGCACCGCGCGCGCAATGCCGAGAAGCGATCGACGTCGAGTTGTGCGTGCACCGATGCGGCGAACGCGAGCGCGATCGACGCGCACCATCCCCAAGGCCGTCGTATCATCACGAGCACCCCCTTCTCCCGTCGATGATAGCCGATCGGCGCGACTGGTAGGCGAGCCGGGATTCGAACCCGGACGGGAGTTTCCCCCCTGCGGATTTTAAGTCCGCTGCGTCTGCCGGTTCCGCCACTCGCCCGGTGTGTTGGATTTGTCAGGATTCCCAGAGTCATAGCACACGCGACGGACAGGAAGTCCGCTTCGACCCAGACGGCCGGTCGCCTCGTAGGTCACCTCTTGCTGATCCCGAGCCGAGGTTGATCGCCTTGATTCAAGCATGGCCGAGTCTGTCAGAGGCAGAGCGGGGCGCGCTCACGGCGTTCGGGGATCGGTAGCGGGCGTTCCCGGGAACGAGATCGCGAAGCGGATCGCGCGGGAGGTGGGTTAGCCGTAGCCGAAGCCGTGAGGGAAGAAGCGTAACGCGAGCCCGAACGCGAAGATCGCGCCGATCACCGTCAGCATGATGACGAGCAGCGACCAGAACACGAACGTCTGCAAGCGGAGGTCGGGTCGGGGCTCGTTCATGACGACCCCAGTCTAACCGGTCCAGGCACAGCGCGCCCTCGTGCTACGATCATCGGCATGCCCGCTCTCCGTTTCCTCTGGACCGGCGTCGTAGTCGTCGCGGTCGCCTGCTGGATCATGCACGTGCGGATGTGGCCGCCCGTGAGGATCGGCGACTCGGCCGAGCACGTGATCTCCGTCCTTGGCGAGCCGGATGTGCGCGCAGTTGCCGGAGAGTCGATCCCCGCCAACTGCTTTATCTACCGAAGGGCGGCCGGCGATGTTCCGGAAGCCTCGGGATGGCTGGTCGCGCGCTACCTTCGCTATCGCGCCTATTGCGAGGACCGCTTCTTCGGAGACACCCTTCCACCGATCGAAGACGAGGTCTTCTTCTACCAGCACTGGATCGCCAGCGGAGCCCTCGTCTACGTCGAAGACGGTCGCGTCACGCGTGTGCTGTTCGGCGGGACGTAGACGCCGCGCAGCTGTAGTTTCCGAAAGAGATACCGCAAGCGACCGACGAAGGGAACGCTGCGGCGTCGAGGCGTCGGCGTTCCCGGCGTGGCCTACCTCCCGGCGTCCCCGCGAAAGGCCCTCACGACGTTGCTGGCGGCCTTCGAGGTTCGGTCGCCTCTGCCTCACCACCGTAGCGTCCCCATCTCGCGCATGGCCACGCCGTCGCGAAGCGGGTTCAGTAGACGAAGATCGCTTCGTTGAGCCAGCGTAGTACCACGTAGAGAAAGAACGCGACGAACACCCCGATCGGGAGCCATCGCACCGGTGAGGGCGGCAATCGTCGTTCGGCCGCGGTCGACGGTCGGGTCGGTGCCCGTGCATCGTCTACGCGCGCAGGAGTTCGAAGACCGTGACGGCGACGAGCGTGAGCCCCGCCGGGACGAACACGATCCAGAACACGATCACCCACACCGGCGTGCGGCCCTGCGCGGACGGGACGTCGCTTCGCTCCGGAGCGGACTCGCCGTCGAAGAGGCCCGGCTGGCGTTGCCGTCGCTTGCGCATGCGCGTGACGAGCGCATGCACGAGGCTGCCGACGCCCACCGTCACCACGACGAGAAACGGGAAGAACTGCCAGACGAGGTCGAGCCATCCATTCGTCGGCTGCGCGATGACGGAGATCATGCGTCCATCCTAACTCGCCGAACAGCCTACACCGAATCGGCTCGAATCGGGACGACGTCGTCGATCGGCTGAAATGCGCCGACGAACCGGGAAACGACGTCTCGGAATGACTACCGCTTCGCTCGTCTCGGTCGTAGAATCGGGGCGTGTTTAGGGTCTCACTGTGACTGTGAAAGGTAAACCATCATGAGAATCCCGGCCCTCCGTGCCGCCGCGCTCGCCTGCGCGACGGTCCTGTCCAGCGCACTCATCGCGCCCGCGCAACCGCACACCGGTGGCGTCCTGATGGGCGGCGGCTATCCGTCGAACTCGACCAGCTACCTGAACGGCATCTTCCGCGCGATGCCGAACGGTCAGCTCACGACGCTCGTCGACACGTTCGTCTTCCCGACGCGTCCGTACTACATGGACTTCGTCACGATGGACAACGACAACAAGAGCATCGTCTTCGGCTGCCGCGCATCGGGCAGCTCGGTCTACAGCCACACGTACGGCATCTTCCGCTACAACCCGAGCGTGAACCAGTTCACGACGGTGTCGCGCAGCACGATCGCGTTCCGGCCGATCTACGGGCTGACCGCGGACGGAAACGGCGGGTGGTACGCGAGCGCTTACTCGCGAATCAACGCGCAGAACCAGTACCTCGTCTACAACATCGACCAGAACGGCGCCCTGACGACCGTGCTGTCGACGATGATGATCGGCCACCCGCAGACCTTCAACAGGCCCGTCGGCCGCGACGTCGACACCGGCCACCTGCTCGTCCCGTCGGCGCAGACCGTCGGCTTCTTCGCCTACCCCGTCTACGAAGTCGCGCCCAGTGGTGCGATCACGACGTGGAACACGAGCAGCAGCGGGCCATTGCCGAACTACGGCTGGACGCAGGAACTCGCGACGGGCGACATGATCTACGTCGAGTCTCGCCGGATCTACCGCGCGAAGAAGGGCCGCACCGCGACGTCGAACACCGTGATCGCCGGCACGAGCCAGAACGTCTTTGGCACGGTCTTCGACAACCAGAGCAGCGCGAGTCCGCTGCTGCTCACCTACGGGTATCAGCAGGCGAACACGCTGACGATCTGCAACCTGCACCGGGTCGATCCGGTCCTGTCGACGATCGTCAGCACGCAGCAGTTCATCAACTCGAACTCGCGGGCACTGATCCCCTACCCGCAGGCGTCGCTCGCAAACGACCGGGCGCGCTACATCGCGCCGGTGCAGACCGCGCCGGGCAAGTGGAACGTGCGGTTGAGCGCGCCCGGCTTCGCGAACAAGCAGTATCTCTTCGTCGGCACGTTGTCGGGCATTCGCCCCGGCTTCACGCTGCCGAACGGGCTGCGCGCGTGGCTGAACCCGGATCAGTTGTTCTCGATCACCGCGCAGAACCTGATCCCCGCGGTGTGGAACCCGGGACCGCTGATCCTCGACGGCAACGGCGAGGCCCAGGCGCAAATCGACCTGAGCTTCCTCAACCTGCCGCTGAACATCCCCATCCACATGCTGATGGCGGTGATCGACCCGGCGGCGCCGGGCGCGGTCGGTCTCCTGACCGAGCCGGTCGTCCTCAACCCCTGATCGCGCTGCGTCTTCGCTACTCGACCGCGACGTCCGAGGGCGTCGTGGTCGGGTAGGTCAGCTCGAGCACCTCCGCGTTCGGCGACGACCAGATCGACCGGAAACGATCGGGGTATGCATCGCGCGCCCGATCGATCGCCCGCTGGGCGGCATCCGGCGTGAACGCGCGCCGCAGCGAGATCACGTATCCGACCCGACGGGACGCGAGCCACTGCCACGTCTTCGCCGGCACGTTCGGCGACGGCAACCCGACCGCGGGGAGACGCGCGAAGAGCGCCGTCAGCCGGGGCTTGCGGCACGACACGCGGGCATCCGCGTCGTGCCGACGAAGCCAGACCCCGGCCGTGAGGTAGTCACCCCACGCGTTCGCTGCGACGCGGCCGCGCTCGACCCCGCCTCGGCACCAGACGTGCGCATCGTGGTATTCGGAGAACGCCACGCTCAACTGCACGCCCCCCTTCGCGTGCACGGTCAGGTCCGCGCTGCGGACGCGGTGGAAGCGCTCCCAGCCCGGCAGCGATGCAATGACGAGCAGCGAGAGGACGGCCGGCCCGACGATCGGTGAGAAGCGCGGCGACAGCACGACGCGAGCGCCCTGCTGAATCAGCGCGGCCCCCCCGGCGACGAGCGCACACAGGAACGGCAGCACCGGCAGCAAGAACCGCGGTCCCGACCACGGCCAGAGCGCGATCATCGCGACGTAGACCAACGCGAAGCCGAGCCACATGCGTGGGCGTGCGATCGCACCGAGCAGACCGAGGATCGCGAGCGCGGCGGCGAGCCATCCGGCGATCGCGACGAACTCCGGCGCGCGGTCGACGAGCCCCTCCCCGAAACACTCCCGCACGACCTTCGCATAGAAGACCGCGCGATTCGATGCGCGCTCGACGAGGTCGGCGGCGTCGACCGTTCCGAGCGACGGCTGATACGGGTCCTTGTACGAGAGCTGCTTGAAGTAGCCGGCGCGCTCGCCCCCACCCGTCGCGGTCCACAGCTGCCAACCGACGACCGGCACGACGAGCACGAGCGCCATCACGAGGTTTCGCTTGCGCAGCTCGTGGCGCGCGAACGCGCGCCACGCGAGCCCGACGATCAGCACGAGGATCAGCGCCAGCCCGGCGCTCCGCATCAGGAACGCGAGCGCGGCGAGCAGCACCGCAGCGGCCAGCGGCGCCATCGTGTTCACCCGCTCGTGGCGCTGCCAACAGACGAGCGACCAGATCACGAGAGCCGCGAACGGCAGCTCGCTCAGAATCGGCACGAGGGCGCGAACGACGACCGGCAACGACGTGAACAGCAGTGCCGCGACGACCGCGATCGGCGCGCCGGCCCACTCGCGGACGAGAAAGAACAGACCGGCCGCAGCGACCAGCGCAGACGCGACGATCAGCCAGTGTCCGAGGCGGTAGCCCATCGGCTCCACCGTCCGCGCGACCGCGAGGAGCGCCGGCAACAGCGGCGGGTAGAGCGTGTGGCGCGGGCGATCCGGCTGCTCGGCTTCGACGTAGCCGTGGCCCGCCGCGAGCGCGTCGCCCAGCATCACGTAGTGGGCGCTGTCGCCGCCGAGCGAGCCGAGTTCGTTCGAGACCGTCGTCGAATACGCAACCCCGACCAGCGCCAGGATCACGACGAGTGCGAGCACGCCGCCTGTCGGTTTCACGATTGGACCTCCCGTACGAGAGATCTGTCGACCGGGGGCGGGTCCCCCCTCAAGGGACGGGCCTAACCCGTCGGGTGGCTGCGGGTTGCGCTACGGCGTCGGGGCCGGGCCGCGCGCGGATTCGATCACCGAGTCCGGTCCCGCCTCGCGCATCAACCGATCGAGCGCCGCGAGGCCGCGCCGGGTCTTCGTGTAGAAGAAGACCGTGTCGCTTCGGTTGATCGCGTGCGAGTCACGGATGACCTGCGGCACCGACCAGAGCGTCGACACCGGCCACGTCGCCGTGTTGACGACGCCGAGCCAACGCTGTCCCGCATCGCTGCCGAGTTGGTCGGCGAGGAAGAAGTTCGCCGCGCCGCCGAGCGGGAAGTAGCCGATGTCCGGGCCGAAGAGCAGGCCGATCGGCCCCCACGCGTTCGCGAGCGCGAGACGGGTCGGGTTCGCCGAACCGCCCTCGCGCGGCTTCACCCCGACGCGTTCGAGCCGCTCGAGGAAGGCCTCGTCTTCCGCCGACACGCGGACCGTGCCGCAACCGCCGAGCGTGATCGCCGACGCGAGGCATGCGATCGCGCCGACCCTGCGCCCAATCCGTCGAATGTCACGCACCGCCGGCCTCCTGAATCCCGTGCACCGCGCGCGCGACGTGGCGCGCGAGTGCGACTGCCGTGTCGCGCGACAGATCCCCGCGACGCGACAGCGGCATGAACGGCGCGAGTGGAATCAACGCGAGGTGGTAGACCTCCGTCACGCCGCCGGTCGACCGAAACGGCTCGAGCGATCGTCCGCGGTAGGCGCCCTTGGCCCGCACGATGTACGACGTCGTCTCCCACGCCGGCAGAATGCGCAGCGTCGCCTTCGACGCGACGCGCAAGCCGGCGGGTCCACCGCGCGCATCCTCGATGTGCACGCGCAATCGCAACGTCTCCGGCGACGGCCGATCGACGATCTTGCGGATCACGCCGAGTTCGTCGAGCTCGCGAGCGACGTGTGCCGCGAAGATCGTCACCTCGCCGAACGTCTCGGCGTCGTCCTTGACCCCGTCGATCAGCGTCCGACCGGAGAACTCGAAGAACACATCGACCGACGCCGGGGCGACCGCGGCGTCGGCCGCTGCCGGCTCGGTCGCCGGGCCGCTCCGCGTCGCGATACAGCCGGGCAGCGTCAGTGCGGCGAGCGCGAGGATGCACGCGAGACGCATCACTGCTCCTCCCCGTCGGGTGCCGACTCGGCCTCGGGATCCGCCGCGGGATCCGCCTCTTCTTCGGGGCACGCGTCGGCGGTGCGCAGTCGGCGCACGGTCCGGATGACGTGCATCGCGAGCGCGTGGCCGGCTTGCTCGGCGAGTCGCTGTTCCGGATTCGGGCGGCCGGCGAAGAAGACGCCCGGGAACAGGATCGGGCTCACGTAGACCTGGACCTCGTCCTCGAACCAGAACGGGTCGAAGCGGAAGTCTGTCGAGCGCACCTCGGCGATCACCGACACGCGCACCATCTTCCAGTACGGAAAGACGTAGAGCGTCAGCATCGACACCGAACGGTGGAGCGCGTTGACGTCGTCCTCGATGCGAAAGTCGCACGCGATCTCGAGTGCGGGCTTGTCGCCGGGCTCCGCGAGCCGCGCGAAGATCGCCTTCTCGCGAAACGCATCGACGAGTGCGCGGTAGTGCGCCTTCTCGTCGCCGAGCGCGAGGCCCGGCACGTTGCGTGTCGCCGTGAACGCCTCGCCGTTGACGACGATCGCCGCGGTTTCGAACGGCGGTTTGCGGAACGGCGCCGCGTAGGTGTAGTCGACCGCGAGTTCCTCGCGATCGAGCTGCAGGTAGGCACACGACGGCATCAGCAACGCCGCAGCGATGCCGCACCACGCGATCACGCGAATCATCGAAGCTCCCCGCAGCATCCGGTGCAGATCGGTCCCGCCCAACGCCGACGCGCGGCTCCTGCCGCCGCGCCGTTGCCCCTGGCCAGATCGGGGCGGGTGGATTATAAGGGCACGCACGCTTCGCGCCAGGGCCCGCTCGGACCCGCGCGCCGAATCGTCCTCGCGACCCGGGTCACCCGCGGCCGCGCCCAGGCGGCATAGCCAAGTGGCTAAGGCAGTGGATTGCAAATCCACCATCCCCGGTTCGAATCCGGGTGCCGCCTCCATCTTCCCTTCGCGTTTCGCGACCCGAGTCACGTCACTGCCGCGTGCACGCGATGTGCATTCGGTGCGTGCGAGTGCACGAAGCGATTCGGGGGCCGCCGCGATCGCGGCCAGTCCGAGTTCGGCCAGGCGAGTTGCGGGTGGCTGGGTTGCGGGTGGCTGGGTTACGGTTGCGCGCCGCCGGAGGAAAGGCCCACGCCCGGGGACCGAAGTCCCCGGGGTGGAAAGGACGGCCCAGCTCGCCGCAGCGCAATAAGTGATAAGATGGGTGGTTTGGGGCGTCGTGGTAGGCGACGAGCTGGGCCCCAACTGCGCGGCTTTAGACTGCCGCGCACCCGGGGGCGTTATCGGACATCGCCAATTTTTTCGGCTCAGCCGCCGATCGAGTCCGCGCCGAAGTGCGGACGCAGCGCCTCGGGAATCCGGATCGACCCATCCGGTTGCTGATGGGTTTCGAGTAGCGCGATCATCAGGCGCGGCAGCGCCAACCCCGAGCCGTTGAGCGTGTGGACGTAGCGGAGCTTCTTGTCCGCATCCCGGAACCGGATGTCCGCCCGGCGCGCCTGGAAGTCGAGGAAGTTGGAGCACGACGACACCTCGAGGAAGCGCCCGGCCGCCGGCGCCCACACCTCGATGTCGTAGGTCTTCGCGCTCGCGAAACCGAGGTCACCGGTACAGAGGGTCACGACGCGGTAGTGCAGTTCGAGCCGCTGCAACACGGTCTCCGCCTCGAGGGTCAGCGTTTCGAGCGCCTCCATCGACCGATCGGGGTGCGTGAGCTTCACCAGCTCCACCTTGTGGAACTGGTGCAGCCGCTGCAGGCCGGACGTGTCTTTGCCGTGGCTGCCGGCCTCGCGTCGGAAGCACGGCGAGTGCCCCGTCACGTGGATCGGCAGCGCGTCCACGGTCAGGCGCTGTTCCCGGAACAGGTTCGTCAGCGGCACTTCGGCGGTCGGAATCAGGTAGAGGTCGTCGCGCTCGACGGCATACATGTCGTCGCCGAACTTCGGGAGCTGCCCCGTCCCGAGGCAGCAGTGCGGTCGCACGAGGTACGGGCTCGAGACCTCCTCGTAGCCGTGTTCCCCGACGTGCAGGTCGAGCATGAACGCGATCAGCGCCCGTTCGAGGCGCGCGCCGGCGCCACGGAGGAAGTAGAACCCGGTCCCGGACGTGCGGGCGCCGGCCTGCAAGTCGAGCAGCCCGAGCGCCTCGCCGAGCGCGCGGTGATCGCGACGCTCGAACGACGCGTCGGCCGGCTCCCCCCACCGCCGCTCCTCGCGGTTGTCGTCCTCGGTCGCCCCGACCGGCACGGTCGCGTCGGGCACGTTCGGGATCCGCAACAGGCGCTCGCTGATCGCGGCCTCGATCTCGGCCTCGCGCGCGTCGAGCCCCTTGATCTCCTCGCCGACCGCCTTCATCGCGGCGACCGCCTCGGCGGCGTCCTCACCGGCTTTCTTGCGCTCGGCGATCCGCTTGCTCTCGGCGTTGCGCCGCGCCTTGAGCTCCTCGACGCGGACGAGCAGCCCGCGCCGCTCCTCGTCGAGCGCGAGCAATTCCCCGACGTCGACGTCGCCCCCCTTCAGCTCGACGGCCCGGCGGGCCGCCTCGGGTTCGGCGCGGATCGTCTTCATGTCGAGCATCGGGAATGGCTCCGTATCGGGGAATCCAGGTCGATTCGGGACGGCCGGAAGTATAGCAGCCGCTCGCCGACCAAAAAAAACCCCGGACGGCCGGCAGCGGCGGCCCCCCCCAGCCCGTAGGCTGTGAAATGGACAGGGGGGGCAATCGCGACTAAACCTCGAGTCCCCAACGCGCCGCACGCGCCGGGTTGATGCAGTCCTGAAGGAGGAACCGATGATTCGCACGTGGCACCGCTGTCTGTGCGCGGCAGGAATCGCGACGATGCTCGTTCTCGCGACGACCGCCGAGGCCCAGCAGGGCGAGGTCGACGCACTGCGCACGCAGATCGCCGAGCTGAAGAGGGAAATCGCCGAGTTGCGCGCGTTCAACGAGCGCCTCTGCAAGGCGCTGCGCGACGAGTCGATCATCGTCTTCGCGACCGAGCCGACGACGCCCGAGGCCAAGGTCGAGCGGGCGATCGACGTCTTCCGCGGCGCGGTCGACAAGTTGCAGGCCGCGATGGCGGCGCGCAACCACGCCGCGCACAAGCGCGCCGACGAACTCCGCCAGAACGCGGAGGCCGCGCTGAAGGAAGTCGATGCGGCACTCGTCGTTCCGGCGTTGAAGTCCGAGGTCGAGGCGGCGTCGAACAACTACGCGCTCTGCCACTCGATGATGATGGCGCTCGGCCGCGTCGGCGGCGCGTCGACGATCCCCTATCTCAACGAGATCGCCGCCGACAAGAAGCGCCCGGGCCACATGCGCCGCATCGCGTCCGAGGTCATGCTCTCCGTCGACAAGGACAAGGCGATCGAGCTGCTGCTGCCGGTCGCGGGCGACTACGAGGCGAAGAACTTCAACGATCGCTTCTACGTGATCTACATGCTGAGCGAGACGAAGGACCCGCGCGTCCTTCCGCTGCTCGTCCAGGGTGCGAAGCAGGATCCCGACAAGTCCTCGCGTTGCCACCACATCAACGGCCTCTGGCACTACAAGACCCCCGAGGCGCGTGAGACGCTCGAGTGGGTGATCGCCAACGACGACTACGAGCACGCGCGCACGAACGCGCTCAACAGCCTCCACCGCATGCTCGGCGACGAGGCGGCCTACCCGATCATGAAGAAGCTGTCGAAGGGCGCGAAGAAGAAGGACGGCACGCCGGACTTCCGCGTGCGCAACGCGGCCTACACGAACATGAACCGCATCAAGATGAACCTGGAGAAGGCCGGCAAGCCGATCCCGGGCGAGGCGCCGAAGGACAAGGCCGCCCCGAAGGGCAGCAACGGCTGAGTCGAGTCGACCCGCCGAAACGCATCATCACATCGAGGCCCCGGGCGCACGCGCGTCCGGGGCCTCGTGCATCCACGAGAACGCCGCGATGCTGATCGATACTCACGTCCACCTCGACTTCGACGCCTACGACGCCGATCGGGACGCCGTCGTCGACGCAGCGGCGCGCGCGGGTGTGACCCGATGGATCAACCCGAGCACCGACCTCGATGCGACGGATCGGGCGCTGGCCCTCGCTCGCACCTACCCCGGACGCGCGTTCGTCGCGGTCGGCGTGCATCCGATGGCAGCCGACGGCGACATCGACGCGGTGATCGCCGGGATCGAGGCGCGGCTCGACGAACCCGCGGTCGTCGCGATCGGCGAAGCCGGGATCGACCTGTTCCACCGCTACCATCCGCTCGAGAGCCAGGAGGCGTTCTTCACCGCCCAGGCCGAGCTCGCGCGCACCCGGGGCCTGCCGCTGATCGTCCACTGCCGCGACGCCTACGCCGAGACGCGGACGACGCTCGAGCGCGCCGGCATGCTCGGTCCGCAGACGGTGATGCACTGCTTCTCCGGCACGCCCGACGACGCCGCCCCGTACGTCGAGGCGGGCTGCACGCTCGGCTTCACCGGCAACCTCACCTATCCGAAGTCCGACGCGATCCGCGCGGCGGCGGCCGCAGCACCGGCGGAGCAGATCGTCGTCGAAACCGACGGGCCGTTCCTCTCGCCGCAGGGCCATCGCGGCACGCGCAACGAGAGCCGCCACGTCGCGGCGATCGCGGCACGGCTGGCCGAGGTCCGCGGGGTCTCGTTCGCCGAGATCGCCGAGCAGACGACGGCGAACGCCGAGCGCGTCTTCGGGTTGCCGTCGCCCGAGGGCGATTAGCCCCCCACCGCCGAGAGGCCGAGCAGGCGCTCGGCGACTCGCGCTTCGGTGCGCGCGGCGACCAGGCCGTGCCGCGCGTAGCCGTCGATGACCGCATCGACCATCGCGTCGCCCGCGTGCGCGGCGACCGTCTCGTGTCCGTTGCGCACGACGTAGTCGCGCAACCGCGCGTCGAGCGCGAGGCGCTGGATCGCGCGAGCGAGCTTCGCGGTGTCGTCCGGCGGAACGGTCAGGCCGTTGACGCCGCAGCGGATCAACTCTCGCGTCCCGCCGACGTCGCCACCGATCACCGGAGTGCCGACGTTCATCGACTCGAGGAAGACGAGACCGTATCCCTCGGTCGTCGACGGCATGCAGAACATCGTCGCACCGGCCATCATCCGATAGAGGCGCTGCTGCTCGACTCGGTCGTGGAAGACGAGCCGGTCCGCGATCCCGACGTCTTCGGCGAGACGTTCGATCCGCGTGCGGTTCGGGTCCCGCCCGACGATGTGCAGTCGCACGCCCGGCAGGCCACCGATCGAACGCCGCACGGCGCGCACGACCCGGTCGAGCCCCTTTCGGTAGTAGTTGCTACCGACGAACAGGATGCTCGGCGCACCGGCGAGCGGCTCGGCCTCGACGGTCGCGGGCAGATCGACGCCCAACCGGATCGTCTCGACCGTCCGTGAATCGAGCCCGTAGCCCTCGACGACCTTCGCGCGTGTGTCGTCGGCGTTCGCGAAGAGCGCGCGGAGCTTGCGATACGCGATCGGCTCCGCACGACGGAGCGCGGCGTAGTAGGCACCGCGCCGCAGCCAATCGGGATGGCGCTCCCGCATCGCCCAGGGGGCGCGGGGCGCATCGAGCGCGTACGCGTCGTGCACGGTGCCGACCGCCGGGACCGGACCGCGGTGACGCAGCGCCTCGCGTGCATCGACGTAGTGGATCAGGTCGGCGTCGACCGAGTCGACGAGCGCGCCGAACCCGGTCGCGAGCGACCACCAATCCCCCGGCGTCGGGTCGGGTCGGCGGCGACGGATCGGCATGTAGTCGACGCCGTCGATCGCCCCGCACGACTCCTCGAACGTTGCGACGGTGACCGCCCACCCGCGATCACGCAGGCCGGTGACGAGCAGATTCCCATACGTGCCGACGCCGGTGCGCACCGTGCCCAACTGTTGGGTGACGATACACACGCGCGGCGTTTCAAGCGAGGACTGCATCGTGCGCCCTCCTCTCCGTACCGACGACTTCTTCGACGATCGACGCGACCGCACCCCCGATCGCGTCCGGCGACAGCGCGCGCTCGAACGTCGCGCGGCCCGCCACCCCCAACCGGTCCGCGCCCGCACGATCGGCCGCCAACTCGCGCAACACGCCCGCGAGCGCGTCCGCGTCTCCGGCGGCGACGAGGCGACAGTCCACCCGGTCCCGCAACACCTCCCGCGCGGCCGGCGAATCGCGCGTGACGAGCGGTCGCCCCACCGCGAGCGCCGCGACCGCCTTGAGCGGCACGACGCGCGATGCCTTGTCGGTGGTCCCGAAGATCCCGAGGCACACGTCGGCCCGCGCGAGGCGGGCGGCCAGTGCCGCGGTGTCGAGCCACTCGGTCTCGAACCGAACGTTCGTGACGCCGAGTCGCGCAGCGAGGTGCTCCGCCTCCGCGCGCGCTTGCCCGTCCCCGATCATCGTGATCCGAATGCCGTCGGGCAGCGCCGCGGCCGCGCGGACGATCGTCTCCGCGCCCTGCAGCGGCACATACGTCCCGGCGAACACGACGTCGAGCCGTCCGTCGCCGTCGCTCGAGCGGTCGACCGGCCGGAAGACGCGGTCGTCCTGTCCTTGATACACGACGCGAAAACGCGCACGCGGCAGGCCGACTTGCGCCGCGAGGTGCGTCGCCATCGCCTCGGTGTCGACGAGGATCCGGTCGGCTCCTTTGCAGGCCGTGCGATCGAGCGCGAGGCATGCACGAGCGCGCAGCGACCCGCGCGAGGCGAGCCCGCGATCGTCGACGATCGTGTCGTGGAGGCCCACGAACGGGTCGAACAGGATCGACGTCCGCTTCGCGCGCAGGCGGCGCAGCCACAGCAGATCCAAGTGCCCCATCCCGCCGACGAGGACCGCGTCGTGAGCGCCGACCGAGCGATACGCCCGCGCGAGGCGCGCGTAGACCCGACACAGCCGGGGGGCGACTCGGGCGACCGCACCGATCGAACCACCGGCGACCGCGAGCTTGTCGGCGTGACTGTCGAACAGCGGGCACAGGAGCCGCACGACCTCGACGCCACGGCGCCGGAGGCCTTCGGTGATCACGTCGAGGCGCGGATAGCCGGGACCGCTGTTCGCCGTGCCGAACACGACGACGCGCATCAGTCCTCGCTCCGGTCGTAGCGCAGTTGGGCGACCTGCTCGCTGATGAGTCCGAGACTGAACGTCAGGAACGAGAGCACGACCAGCAAGAGCCCCATGTTCGTGAACCGATGCTCGGTCAGGAACGTGTACGCGTAGTAGGCCACACCCGCGAGCAGAAACGTCGTCGCCAACGGGATGAAGATGCGCAGCGGTGCGAACAGCGTCGTGATCTTCATCATGATGATCAGGAAGCGCACGCCGTCCTGGATCGGTCGGATCTTCGACTTCCCGGTTCGTCGAGCCGCGTTGATCGGGACGTAGCGCACCGGGAAGCCGGCACGCAGCATCGCGAGCGTGATCGTCGTCGGGTAGGAGAACTTGTTCGGCAGCAGGTAGGTGAACCGGCGCAGGTCGGCGGTGCGCATCGCGCGGAACCCGCTCGTCAGGTCCTCGACCTTGAAGCTCGTCACGTAGGTCGCGAAGCGGTTGTAGACGCCGTTGGCGATCGCGCGTGCCCAGTGGGCCTGCCCCGCCCGATCGCGTGCCCCGACGACCATGTGGTAGTCGTCGAGCAAGCGGATCATCTCCGGCAGCGACTCGGCGCGGTGTTGCCCGTCGCCGTCCATGAACACGATCGACTCGCCGGTCGCGTTGCGGATGCCGGTCTTGATCGCCGCGCCGTTTCCGATGTTGTACGGATGCGACACGACCCGGGCCCCGGCCTCGAGCGCACGCCGGTAGGTGAGGTCGCTGGAGCCGTCGTCGACGACGAGCACCTCGTACGTCGCGTCCGGATCGTCCCGGGTCGCCTCGATCACGTCGCGGACGGTCCGGCCGATGACCGCCTCTTCCTCGAACGCGGGGATCACGATGCTCACCGTGCGCACGCGGCGGCGGCACGCCTGGGACTGCGAGTAGTCGGGCTCGCGTAGCGCGCCGGATCCGGCGACGGACGCTTCCGAACCGGACCGCTCACCGAGTTGCATCGCAGGGACTCCCTTCACGTGACGCGAGGTCCGCGCATCGGCACGGTCCTCGTCCACGTCTTTCGTCCGCTGCGGGGGCGTAGCTGGACCGTGGGTCGCAACTCGCTGGCCTGGCGGGCTTTGCGCCCCTACTGGATCGCGACCCACACCCGGTTGTCGGTGCCGACGGTGCCGACGGCGAGGACACCCAAGATCGAGTCGTCGGTCGCCGGCGCGAGGAAGCCCGCATCCGGCTCCGGCTCGTTGCTGCCGCCGTACGCGACACCGGCCGCGTCGATCCCCGGGGCCGCGACGATGTCACCGCGCTGGTTCGTGACGAACACGCGATCGCCGCTGTGGCCGTTGATCGCCCACGCGTAGCAACACCACGTGACCTCGGAGAGGTTCTCGTCGACCTGCGCGGCAGCCCCACCGGTCGCCAACTCCCGGATGCCGACGCCGTCGACGTCGGGCAGGTAGATCCGGAAGTAGTAGCCGCTGTGTTTGACGCGGCCGTTCGTGACCAGGCGGAACGTGCTCGACAGAACCGGCGGGGTCAGCACCTCGCTGGCACCACGCGGCACGGTCAAGCCGGACATCTCGCCGAAGTAGCCGAACGAGCCGGTCCCGTCGGCATCGGCGTCACTGACGGCCCGCGACTGATACGCAGACTGCGCACTCGCGATCGTCCGCAACGTCGAGATCGCGGCGGTCTCGTTCGCACGCATGCGCGCGCTCAACAGATTCGGAACGGCGAGGCTGATCAACACCGCGATGATCGTGACCACGACCATCAGCTCGATGATCGTGAAACCCCTGTCGGTCCTCGGTCTCATGGAATCCCCTCCTCCGCCAGACGAGCCCCCTGCCCGTCTCGATCGCCCCCATCCGGATTCGCGGACGCACCGGCGATCGGTGCACCTGCGGGTCCGTGCGCAGACGAAGAAACCCAGGACGAACACGGGGTTCGTCCTGGGTCCGATTGTCAGATTCGCGCTAAGCGAGCCAAAGCTTGCTTAGTTGACCGCGAGCCAACGACCGCCATCGGTCGCCGTCGTGTTGACCGCGACGACGCCCATGATGCTGTCGTCGGTGCTCGGGCTGAGGAACGCAGCGTCTGCCTCAGGCGCGGCAGCCGTGCCCGAGTAGTTCTGGTTGCCGCCCTGGTTGTTCGACTGGATGACGTCGCCCTGCTGGTTCACGAAGAACACGCGGTTGCCGGACGTCTGGTAGTTCGCCGGCCACGCGTAGCAGCACCACGTCGTCTCGCAGTTGTCCGAGTTCGGCGCCGTGCCGGTACCACCATCGGCGGCCTCGGCGAGGCCCACGCCGTCGTCATCCGGGAGATACATCTGGAAGACGTAGCCCGAACGGGTCACGACCGAGGTGTTGACGTTGCGGAACGCAGCGCTCAGCACCGGCGGATCGACGACCTGGCCACCGTTGATGCCGGAGCTGTCGCGAACAGCGACCGCACCCGACAGCTCGGCGAAGTAACCGAACTCACCCGAGCCGTCCTCGTCGACGTCGATCTTCGCGCCAGCCTGGAACTGAGCCTGGGCCGACGAGATGTTGCGGAGCGTCGCGATCGCAGCAGTCTCGTTCGCATTGAGACGCGCGCTCAGCAGGTTCGGAATCGCGATCGACGCGATGATGGCGATGATCGCGACAACGATCATCAGCTCGATGAGCGTGAAGCCCTTTTGCCCGTTACGCATTGGAAACCAATCTCCTTTCAATTGGCCAATTGAGTGGACCAGTCAGTGGTTTCACTCCCCCCACGGACTGTTCTTCAGCACGAGAGACACTCTCGTATTCCTTTGAAACGTGATTCACTTCGACGCATCCTGCGCCGGACTCTTCATCGGCGTCGCGCCGAACAGGCTGTTCGGCAAAATGTTCGCCCATGTGTCTTGTTCCTGAGCGATCAACCGGCGGGTCGCATTCGGGTAGCGATTCGCCGATTCCGTCATCGCCTCGACGGCGCCCGCGCGATTGCCGAGCGCCAGCCGGACGCTCGCGATCTCGAACCACACGGTGGGCGCGTTCGCATCGCTCGCACCGATTCGCTCGAGCGTCGCGAGTGCTTCTTCGTTGCGGGTTGCCGAACGGAGGATCCACGCCTTCGTCAGCTGGGCGCGCGGGAACATCGTCTCGTCGGCGCACGCGACCTCGATGCGAGCGACCGCATCGTCGTGGCGCCCCTGCACCGACCACAGCGCGGCTTCCGCCATCGCCAGTCGGGAGCTGTCGCCCCACGCCTTGCGACACTCGTCGATCTCCCGGGCGGCTTCTTCCCGACGACCGTCGGCGCGAAGCACGTCCGCGATCGTCACGGCGATCATCCGCCGCTGCTCGTCGTTGTCGCTCCGTGCGAGCGCCTCGCGGTAGTGACTCACGGCACGGACACGATCGCCCCGCTGCTGCGCCGTATAGGCGAGCAACAGTCGCGCGTCGCGGTTCTCCGGCTCACGCTCGAGCACCGCGTTCGCCGCCTCGTCGGCCTTGTCGAACACCCCGAGCTTCGCGAGCAGTTCGCCGCCGTTGAGCAGCGTGCCGATCTCGTGTCGAGCGCTGCGAGCCTTCGCCTGCAGCGATGCGAACCCGAGCCCGAACACGGCCAGAGCCGCCACGCCGTAGATCACGATCCGTCGTTTGGTAGACGCGTTCATGTCGTGTTTGTCTCCTGTGCGCCCCCTACGGGCGCACCTCTCCACGCAGGTCTATCGGGTGGCCGTGCGCGAGAACTTGTTCGCTTTTTGGACCTTCGGTTCGCGGATCGATCAGCTCGTGGCGAGCTTCTTCTGGAGCTCGAAGATCGGGAGGAACACCGCCAGCACGATGCCGCCGACCAGGAAGCCCATCACGCCGATCAGGATCGGCTCGATCATGCTCGTGAGGCTCTTGACCTCCGCGGCGACCTGCTCGTCGTAGAAGACCGCGATCTTCTCGAGCAGCGTCTCGAGCGAACCGGACTTCTCGCCGATGCCGATCATGCGCGTCACCATCGGCGGGAACACCTTCGACTGGCTGAGCGGCTCGCTGAGCGCCTCACCCTGGCGAACGTTCTCACGCGCCTTGTCGACGACGTCGGAGATCGTGCGGTTGCCCGCGGTGTCGGACACGATCTCGAGCGAGCCGAGGATCGGCACACCACTCTTGATCAGCGTCGCGAACGTCCGGGCGAAGCGGCTCAGTGCCACCTTGCGGAACAGCGGACCGAACACCGGGACGTTGAGCTTCACCCAGTCCCATTGGCGCTCGCCGACCGACGTCTTCGTGTAGGCACCGAAGAGCATGAAGCCGGCGATCATCCCGCCGAACACGAGATACCAGTTGTCCTTGCACCAGAGGCTCGCGTTGAGGACGTGCTCGGTCAGTGCCGGCATGTCGATCTCGAGCGACGAGAAGACCTCTTGGAACTTCGGCACGATGCCAATCATCAGGAACGACGTGATGCCGAGCACCAGGAAGAGGCTGATGACCGGGTAGGTCATCGCGGCGCGGATGTCGCGCTTGAGCTTCGCCGACGCCTCGAGGTAGTCCGCCAGGCGCGCGAGGATGTCGTCGAGCTGACCGGACGCTTCACCGGCGCGGACCATGCTGCAGAAGATGTTCGAGAAGACCTTCGGGTACTTCTCCAGGCACTGCGACAGGTCCTTACCGCCCCGGATCTCGTCCACGATGTCCTCGAGGCACTTCCGGAAGCCGACCGTCTCGGCCTGCTCCGACAGGATCTCGAGCGACTCGAGCAGCGGGATACCCGCGCTGATCATCGTCGCGAGCTGACGCGCGAAGAGCACCAGCTCTTCCTTCTTCACGCCGCTTCCGGCCTTCACGGCGCCCTTCGTGAGCGCGATACCGCCGATCGAAGCGCCGCCGCCCGCGGCGACCTTGCGGGCCGACTCGCGGTTCACCTGGAGCACGACGAGGTTCTTCCGCCGTAGCTCGGACAACGCCTCGGTCTGGTCCTTCGCCGACACGGTGCCCTGGATCGTCTGACCCGCACCGTTCTTCGCCAGGTATTTGAAGTTCGCCATAGCTCTCGAACCCCCCCGCCGACCGTTGCAGTCCCGGGAGATCCTCCCCCGGCGAACGGTCAGTCGTCCCTATCTCGTAGCCAAGCTATCGGTACCGCCGGCGGCGGACTGAAGAAGCGTTGCTCGATTCCGAACGCGCCGCGTTGCGGCTCAGTCCTCGATCGTGACGCGCAACGTCTCCTCGATACTCGTCTTACCGCGGATCACGTTCATCAGCGCGCAACGCCGCAGCGTGAGCATTCCGTTCTCGATCGCGGCCTTCTTGATCTCGATCGCGCTCGACCCCTTGAGGATCTCGCGCTTGAGGTCCTCGGTCACCATCATCGTCTCGAGCAGCGCGAAACGACCGCGGTAGCCACCGTTGCACTTGCCGCAACCGACCGGCCGGTAGATCACGAGCTCGGGATCGTCGACCTCGGCCTCGGTGAAGCCGAGGGCGAGCAGCCGTTCGCGCGGCGGCAAATCCATCGGCTCGCGGCAGAACTCGCACAGCTTGCGGACCAGTCGCTGCGCCGCGACGAGCACGACGCTGGAGCTGATCATGAACGGGTCGACCCCCATGTCGACCATACGCGTGATCGTGCTCGCCGCGTCATTGGTGTGCAGCGTCGAGAGGACCAAGTGACCGGTGAGCGCGGCTTTCACGGCGATCTCGATCGTCTCGGTATCCCGGATTTCGCCGATCATCACCTTGTCGGGGTCCTGGCGCAGGATCGAGCGGAGCGCCGCGGCGAACGTCATGCCGCGCTTGACGTTCACGCTGACCTGGTTGACGCCCTCCATCTTGTACTCGACCGGGTCCTCGACCGTGACGAAGTTCTCCTCGTCGGACAGGAGCTCACGCACCGCCGCGTAGAGCGACGTCGACTTACCCGAACCGGTCGGCCCGGTGATCAGGACCATGCCGTACGGCTGCTTCACCGCGGTCTTGTAGTCCTCGAGCGCCTTCGGCTCGAACCCGAGCCCCTCCATCGACAGCGCGAGGTGCGACGTGTCGAGAATACGCATCACGATCTTCTCGCCGTAGACGACCGGCAGGACCGAGACACGGAAGTCGATGTTGCGCCCGTCGAGCACGATGCGGAACTTGCCGTCTTGCGGCTTGCGCTTCTCCGCGATGTCGAGCTGCGACATGATCTTGATACGGCTCGCGATCGCGCTCATCATCCGCTTCGGCGGCGAGAACGCCTCGCGGCAAACACCGTCCTGCCGGTAGCGCACGCGGATCCGGCGCTCGAACGGCTCGATGTGAATATCACTCGCGCGCGACTTGACCGCCTGGTAGATGATCAGGTTCACGAGGCGGACGACCGGCGAGCCCTCCTCGCCGCCGAGGTCCGACAGGTCGGTCAGCTCTTCGTCGCCTTCGGACTTCAGGCTGACCGAGTCCTCTTTGATCGCGCTGTCGAACAGCGCGTTCATGTGATCCTGCCCCGGGTTGTAGAGCGCCTCGAAGGCGGTCTTGATCACCTCCGGCGTGCTGATCACCATCCGTAGCTGCTGCCCGGTCTGCAGCTTGAGATCGTCGAGCTTGAACACGTCGAACGGGTCGGACACGGCGATCGTCAGGATGTCGCCGACCTTCGCGATCGGCACGACGCCGTGGTCGTCGGCGAGTTCCTGCGGCATCTCGTCGGCCATCGCCGGATCGACCTCGAGTCGACCGAGGTCGACCGGCGGCAGTCCGATCTCGCCGGCGATCAGGCCGATCAGCTCCTTCTCGGTGATCAGCCGCTTCGCGGTCAGCACCGATCCGAGCGAAGAGTCGTCCTTCGACGCCTGCTCGATCGCCTCGGTCAGTGCGTCCTCGGCAACCCGTCCGTCCTTGAACAGGATGTTCTTCAGCTTGCGATCGAGTGTAACGGACACGGTGGCCTCCCTCGGGGTCGTTGTTCGATCCGTGCGCTAGCCGCGCTGGAACATCCGGCGCAGATCCTCGGGATCGAGCGACCGCGAGATCGCATCGTCGTAGGTGATCTGGTTGTCGCGGTAGAGGTCGTAGAGCGACTGGTTCATCGTGTTCATGCCGTATTTGCCGCCGGTCTGCATGACCGAGTAGATCTGGTGGACCTTGTCCTCGCGGATCAGGCTGCGCGCGGCACTGTTGGCGATGAGCACCTCGGCCGCCAGCACGCGGCCACGGTTGTTCGACTTCGGCAGCAGCTGCTGGCAGAACACCGCCTGCAGCGAGAAGCTCAGCTGCGTCCGGATCTGCTGCTGCTGGAACGCCGGGAACACGTCGATGATCCGGTTGATCGTCTGGATCGCATCGGAGGTGTGCAGCGTCGCGAACGTCAGGTGGCCCGTCTCCGCGAGCGTCAACGCACTCTCGATCGTCTCCGCGTCGCGCATCTCGCCGACGAGGATGATGTCGGGATCCTGGCGCAACACGCTCCGCAGCGCGTTCTTGAAGCCGTGCGTGTCGCTGTGGATCTCGCGCTGGTTGAACAGGCAGCTCTTGTTCCGGTGAATGAACTCGATCGGATCCTCGATCGTGACGACGTGCGCCTCACGCGTCTGGTTGATGTAGTCGATCATGCTCGCGAGCGTGGTCGACTTGCCGCTCCCGGTCGCGCCGGTCACGAGGATCAGGCCCTTCGGCAGGTTGCACAGATACTCGCACACCTTGCGGTTGAGCCCGAGTTCCTCGAAGTTCTTCATCTCGAACGGGATCACGCGCATCACGCACGCGACGCTGCCCCGCTGCATGAAGACGTTCGTCCGGAAGCGCCCCAGCCCCTCGATCCCGAAGCTCGTGTCGAGCTCGAGGTTCTTCTCGAACTTCGCGATCTGGTCCGAGTTCAGCACGCTGTAGGCGATCGTCTTCGTCTCCTCCGGACGGAGGATGTCGTGCTCGGTCGCGACGAGCTTGCCGTCGATGCGCAGCATCGGCGCGGCACCCGAGCTGATGTGCAAGTCCGACCCGTCCCGGCGGATCAGCAGCTCGAGCAGTTCTTCGATGGACACCATGGTCCCGCTCCCATTCCGGTTCGGGACACGACGAAACTCGCGCGGGATCGCGCGCGCCGGCCCCGGCCCTTGTTTCGGAATCGGACGGGGGTGAGTTGAGTGAACGGAACGACCAGGGTGCGCCCGGTACGGCAGACGGGCCGGCGTCGTCGCGAATCGCGACGGCCCCGGCCCGCGATGGCCGATGTGCGACGGCGATCAGCCGTCGCGCGCGGCCTCGAGCTCCTTCAGGTAGCGCGCCTTGATGTCGTTGGTGATGTTCGGCGGCACGACGTCGTAGTGGCTCAGCGTCGCGCGATACGTGCCCTCGCCGCCGGTGAGGCTCCGCAGCTCCGTCGAGTAGGTCTGCATCTCCGCGAGCGGCACCTGCGCCCGGATGATCTGCATCCCGCCCTGAGAATCCATGCCCTGGATCCGTCCGCGACGGGTGTTGAGGTCGGAGGTGATGTCGCCCATGTTCTTCGTCGGCACGACGATCTCGACGTCCATCATCGGCTCGAGCAGCACCGGCTTCGCCTTGAGCATCGCCTCCTTGAACACCTCGCGCCCCGCGATCTGGAACGCGACGTCCTTCGAGTCGACCGGGTGCTCCTTGCCGTCGTAGACGTCACAGCACACATCGATCACGTGACAGCCGGCGATCACGCCCTGCTCCATGACCTGACGGATGCCTTTCTCGATGCTGGGCTTGAAGTTGTTCGAGACCGCGCCGCCGACGACGCTCCACTTGTACTCGAAGCCCGCACCACGCTCGACCGGACTGATGCGCATCCACACCTCGGCGAACTGACCGGCGCCACCGCTTTGCTTCTTGTGGCGGTATTGCGCATCGCCACTGCCCGCGATCGTCTCGCGGTAGGCGATCTTCGGCAGCCTCGTGTCGACCTCGACCTTCGAGCGCCGCTTCATCCGGCCCAGCTTGAGCGAGAGGTGGAGGTCGCTCAGACCGCTCAGCACGGTCTCGTGCGTCTCTTCGATTCGCTGCACGATCAGCGACGGGTCCTCGTCGACGAGCTTCGCGAGTGCCGGCCCGATCTTCGACTCGTCGCCACGCGCCTTCGGCTCCACGGCGAGCGACACCATCGGGCTCGGGAACGGAATCGGCGGCAGGTGCAGCTTCTCGCCGTCGGTGAAGGTGTCGCCGATCGCGATCTTCTCGACGCGCGCCATCGCAGCGATCTGTCCCGCACTGGCGGTTTCGACCTGCGTCGTCTCCTTGCCGACCACGGTGAGGATGTTCACCATCTTCTCGTCGTTGCCGGTCCGCGGCACGAAGAAGTTCGTGTTCGCCTTCACCGACCCGGAGTAGACGCGGAAGAACGCGAGCTTGCCGACATAGTCGTCGGTCATGATCTTGAAGACCTGTCCGATCAGCGGACCGTCCGGGTCGCACGCGATCGGCTTGTCGGCGCCCTCGGGCGTCTCGCCGACAAGGCGCGGCCGTGCGTCGGCCGGGCTCGGGAAGTAGTTCTCGATCGCGAGCATCAGCTGATTGACGCCGATGTCCTTCTCGACGCTCGTGAAGTAGATCGGCACGACCGTTCGCGCCGCGATCGCCCGCGTGATCAACGACCGGACCGTCTCGTCGGAGACCTCGCCCTCCTCGAGATACTTCTCCATCGCCGCCTCGTCGACCTCGACGACGGCTTCGACGAGTCGCTCGCGCCAGGAGGCGACGTCCGGGTCGGACGGATCGAGGCAGTTCTTCACCGCCGTGAAGTCGGCGCTCTCGCCGACGTTCAGCTCGAACGGGATGCAGCGCTTGCCGAAGATCTCCTGGATCTGAGCGACGAGTTCCTCGACGTGGACGTTGTCGGCGTCGGTCTTGGTCACGACGATCGCGACCCCGACGTTCTCCTCCTCGGCCACGTGCAGCATCGCGCGGGTGTTCACGCCCACGCCGCTGTTCGCCGCGACGGCGACGAGCGCGACGTCGCACGCCCGGATCGCACCGACCGCCTCGCCCTGGAAGTCGCTCAGCCCGGGCGTGTCGATCAGGGTCCAGTCGCAGCCGTTGCGCTGGAACGTCGCCAGCGCACTGTCGATCGAGTTCTTGCGCTCCTTCTCGTCCGGATCGAAGTCGAACGTGCTCGTGCCGTCCTCCGGCTTCCCGAGCCGCGAGGTCACCCCCGCTTTGAAGAGCATGGCCTCGGCGAGACAGGTCTTTCCGGCCCCGCCGTGACCGACAATGGCCACGTTGCGGATCTTCTGGACGTCACCCACGCGGAATCTCCTTCGGTCATCGTACCAGAGAGGTCAGACCGCGGCATCGTCGTCGTGAACGAAGCCTCAGAGGGCCGGACACCGGCAGAGCGCCGGGCGCCGGTAGCGTCGGTGGGCTCGCCCGCGGCTGCACGATCGCGGTGGAGGGACCCGGATTGTATCGCCCGCACAATCGAGGGGTCAACCGGCAGGAGGGCGTGCGCCCCCGCCGTGAACGGACGACGAGGGCGTTTTGTCGCGGCCGGGCGCGCGCCGGAACGGGCGCGCCCGGGCCACGGAACGGCGGATCAGCCGTTGAGGATGACGAGCTCGACCCGGCGGTTCTTCGCGCGGCCGCCGTCGTTGCCGTTCGAGGCGACCGGCTGCGTCGGACCGTAGCCGACGACGCGGACCTTGGAGCCGCCGACGCCGAGGCCGGCGAGGTGGCTACGGACGCTCTCGGCGCGCTCCGCGCTCAGTCGGAAGTTCGTGCCGAACTTGCTCTTGCGGATCGGCGTCGAGTCCGTGTGGCCCTCGATGCTGATCGTGCGACCGCCGTACTGGCGCTTGAGCGTCGTCGCGACCGAGGCGAGGACGCTCTTGCCGCGCTTGGACAGCGCCGCGCTGCCGGAACGGAACGTCACCGAGTTCGGGAGCACGAGCGCCACGCCCTCGGCGCGCTCGCGCAGCTCGAGCCCGTTGCGCTTCGCGACGTCGCGCAGCTCCGCGGAGGCCTGCGTCGTCGGTGCCGGGCGGCTCCGGACGTCGTCGAGCGCGGTGCGCAGCTTCGCGTTCTCACGCTCGAGCTCGCGGACGCGCGACACGTTGGCGCCGAACGAGTCCCGTGCGGCGCGCGCCTGCACCTGCAGCGCGGCCTTCTCCTCCTTGAGCGCCGCGATCTCGCGATCGCGCTCATCGAGGAACTGTTCGTACTTCGCCGTGCAGCCGACGAGGCCGGACGACGCGAGCGCGAGGCCGAGCACTGCCGCGCGGCCGACTCGCGATCCGAAACGTGAAACCATCATACGATTCCCTCCCATTGGGTTACGTGAGGCCGCGGACGAACCGCGGCCACCAATCCGTGACGATCCACACCGTCTGCTCCCCCCAGAGCAGCATGATCACCGCGCCGAGCGCGAGGTATGGACCGAATGCCAAATATCGATTGCGGGTCACGAGGAACATCGCGATCCCGAAGAACGACCCGAACAGGCAGCCGAGCGCGAAGACGAGCACGACCGGAAACGGCCCGAGAACCGCACCGATCATCCCCATGAACTTCACGTCGCCGAAGCCCATCGCCTCCTTGCGGAAGATCAACTTGCCGACGACCGCGACGCCCCAGACGATCCCGGCCCCGACCAGCATCCCGATCAGCGAGCCGATCAGCCCTTCGAGTCGCGCGTGCACACCGGTCCAGCCGAAGCGGTCCAGATCGAAGTGGCGCAGCACGATCCAAGGGAACACGAGCGTCGCGAACGGCGCGAGCCACATCCCGGTCTTCGTGATCTCGTCGGGCAGGATCGTGTGGTCGAAGTCGATGAACGTCGACGCGACCAGGGCCGAGAGGAACGTCGCGACGTAGACGAACCCGAAGGCCCACCAGCCCGACGTCAGCCCTCCGCCGGTCAGCTCCGTGTCGCGAGCGATCGCGCCGACCGTGATGAACCCGAGCGCGAACAGGCCGCCGGTGATCAGCTCGACCAGTGGGTAGCGGAACGCGATCCGCTCCTTGCAGTTGCGGCAACGCCCACCGAGCAGCAGCCAGCTGACGACCGGGATGTTGTCGTACCACCGGATCAGGCGCCGGCAAGACCGACACGCCGAGCGCGACCGGACCCACTCCATGTCGAGTGGCAGCCGGTAGATCACGACGTTCAGGAAGCTGCCGACCAGCAGGCCGAACACTCCCGCAAACACGAGATAGGTGGTTTCCATCCGTCCGGGCCGTCACGAGTCCGCTCTTGCAGTCACGTCTTGCAGTCACGGCATTACCGCCGCACTGCTGCGCCAACTACCGCCGGACCGGTTCCCCGCCATGGATCGGTCGCGATGCCCTGAACAACCGCCGACGAAGATTATAGAGACGTGCGGCGCGCATTGAAGGAGAAAACCCGGCAATATCTCGCCGGTCCGCGCCCGGCACCCGAGGCCCGTACATGAAGAACGCCGGACCCGTGCGGGTCCGGCGTCGTTCGTTTCGATCGCGTCGCGTGCTACAGCGAGAACGTGAACGAGATGCCGTCGAGGAACGGCAACGCGTTCGGCTGGTTGATGTTCGCCTCGAAGACGACTCGCAGCGCGATGTACGGGCTCAGGTTCGCGGCCGTGATGTTCGAGCTGAACGAGGTCGTCGCCCCGTTGCCGACCGCCTCGTAGTAGGTCAGGCCGTTCGCCATCCGCGTCGTCGGCTGCGACGTGAACTTGCCGCCGCTGTACTCGATCTTGTAGGACGTGCCACCCGGCAGGTTCGCCTGCGACGGCGACACGACGACCGTGTTGTAGAACGGCAGGTCGTTGTTGTCCCCGGTCATCCGGTAGTACTTCGTGACCGCCAGACTCCGCAGCCGCGCGAACTTGAACTGCGTCCAGTAGAACGTCCACTGCCCGGCGACACCGGTCGGCGGGTTCACCGGACCCGGCGCCGAGAAGACGCGCGTGTTCGGCTGCATGTTCGGCGAATACCAGCGCGGATACTGCTCCGTGAAGCCGCCGACCTCGGTCCACGCCAGGAACACGAGGCCCTTGTCGACGCGGTAGTCGGTGAACGGCTGCTGGAACTTCCACTCGTACCACACGCGCGTGTTGTCGCTCTGCGGGATCGAGTAGGCCTGGGTGCCGTCACGCGCCGGGAAGCCCGGCGGGTTGCGGTCGAAGTTCTGCGCGAAGGTCGTGCTCGGCAAACCCGCCGGCTGGAACTGCGTGCCGTCACGCTCCGTCCACATCACGCGGATGTTGAGCTTCGGGTAGTCCGCCTTGATCACGGTCGTGCAGAGCGGGCCCCAGCACATGTCGGTCAGCGCTTCGGCGTTCGTCAACTTGTAGCTCGGCGCACCGTTGGCGTGCTGCCAGGTCTGGAAGTTGAACTGCACCTTGCTCGGACCCGTCGTGTTCGGGTTCGGGTTGCTCGACGCGTTGCTCTGGGTGAGCGGCTCGCGCAGCGCCTGATTGCAGTTCGTGCCGGGCAGCGTGCACGCCGACGTGTCCTCGGACGTGCGGAGGACGACCGGGCCGCCCTCGAGCATGCCGTTGTTGAACGTCACGTCGGTGTCACTCGCGACGTTGTTCTGCGAGAACGCCTCGAGGGGGAAGGTCGACGTCAGCAGCGGCCCGTTCTCACCGGGCACCATCCCGCAGTTGAACGTCAGCAGCGGCTCGTCGACCGTCCGGGTGACGACACGCTGCTGCGCGTTGTCCCACACGTCGGTGACCTCGCGCAGCTTCTTGCCGCCACGGCTCAGCAGCGGGAAGTTCGTCTGGTCGATCACGATCCGATACCGGTTCGCGCGCGCCTGGTTCGCGAGCGGGGTCGCCGCGGTCAGGAGGAACGTGCGGCCGTTGGGCGTCCGGGAGATCGTGACCGGAACGTAGTTCCAGACGCTCGTGCCCGGGCTGTTGAACTCGAGGCGGATGTTGCCGGTCAGCGTCGCGCGGAACGTGCGCGGATCCATCACCGAGGTGAACGTCAGCTGTGCCTGGACGTTCGTCGGGTGCTGATAGCGGAAGTCCGGCTGGTTCTGCGGATCGAGCGGCGGGTTCGCGATGTTCGGAACCGGCGTGTAGCTCAGCACGTCGTCGTTCGCGTTCTGGGTGCCCTTGACGCCGTTGCGGGTGTCGTAGACGGCCGGATCCCACGGCTCGAACGTCGGGCTCGGCTCGGTGGTCGGCGAGTAGGCGCTACCCGTCGCGAATTGACCGGAGAACGACTGGATGATCGGCCGGCCACCCGCGGACTGCAGCACCTTCAGCGGCGTGGGCTGATCCTGGATCGACGGGATCTTGACCTGGTAGGTCGTGTTCTCGTCGAAGCCGTACGGGTTCAGCGGCACCGATCCGCGGTTCGGCGTGTTCTCGTCGACGACCGGCTTGAAGCTGACGAAGTTGCCGTTGACCTCGAACAGACCGACGAACGGGATCGGGTTCTGGGTCGTGCCGCGGAAGATCTGGAACGTGTCGAGATCGACCGTGCTGACGTCGACGCTGGTCGTGAACTCGAACACGAGGACCTGGTCGCGGAAGAGGTTCGACCGCTGGTCCTGCAGGAACGAGACCAGGAACAGGTCGGGCGTGCCGCCACTGCCGCCGCCGCTGCACCCGGTGAACCCGAGCCCGGCGAGGCCGAGCAGGGCCGCGGCTGCCGCGCCGCGGGCGGGAGACGACCAGCGATTCGGTCTGAGCATTATTCTTCTCCTGGGTTCTTCTGGGATCCCGAGATCCGTGAACTTCAGATCATACTTTCGAGGTGTCGTGGCACCGACGAGCCCGGGAATTTCCGAGCACCTCGAGGCCGCGTTTCCGCCCGTCGGCTCGACGCCGGCCGGCTCTCGCCGGCGCGTCACGCCGGGGGGCGATTCGCCTGGTGCGGGCTCACGCAATGGGCGTGCCGACGGCTCGCCAAAGTGAACCTCTTCGTAATCCACTCCAAAGAAACGAGTTACGACCTTCGACCGGGATCCGATTCGGTCCCGGACGGCACCGTGCGATTCCGAACGGCGGCGACGGAGCTGCATCGCTCGAAGGAGCGGCCGCAGCGCGAGGGATTCTAATCGTTTTGCTCGCCGGAGGAAAGACGCCATCCGGGGCGTACGACGCCGTCTCCGGCCCGTCTCCGTAGGCGCCGACCGGCCGGCTCGTCGCCCGCGCGGACCCGCTCGAGCAGGCGGCGATCGAGTCGCGTGAACAACGCCGGCCCCACGGGCGCGTCGATCGGAGGGGCGATCGCGTCCCGGAGCGTCCCCAGCCCCTGCCCGGTGACCGCGGACGTGGCGACGCCGTCGAAGTCGGGCGGTGGCGGCTCGACGTCGACCCGACTCACGACCGGGATGACCCGCGTCCCGGGGCGGACGGCGGGTGGCGGCGCGCCCACCGCGACCACGACGTCGGCGCGCGCGAGGAGGAGCGCCGGCGGCGCGTCGCCCGCGGTATCGACGAGGTGCACGACGCGGTCGTTCCACACGCCCCGATCGTCCACCGCGTCCCGGGTCGTGCCGGCCTCCGGGGAGACGGTCGCACGCTCGCGACCGAGGAGTGCGTTGAACAGGCTCGACTTGCCCGCGTTGGGCGGCCCGACGAGCACCGCCCGGACCGGCCGAAACCACGCGTCCACCCGCGCGCTGTCCCGGACCAGTCGCTCCAGCGGCTCGCCGCCGGTCGCGAGCGCGGCCGTGACCGAACGCTGCAGCGCGCCCGACCACGCGGCGCCGAGCACGCGCATCGCCCCGGCCGTCCGCACGCGGCGTACGCGGCGCCACGCGCTCGCGGCGATCGGATCGACCGCACCGAAGAGCGGGAGCGCCGCCGACGGGACGACGCGCGCACCGGCCTCGCCGAGCGCGGCGAGGACCGCGGCGACGACCGCCGGGCCCCCGTGCACGCCGAGTTCGATCCGTGGCGCGGTCGCCGTCCCCCATGCGACGACGAGCGCGTCGTCCAGGCGGGCGCCGGTCGCATCGACGAGCCAGCGATGCGCAGCGCGCCCGTCGTCCGGGAGCGCCCCGGCTTCGAGCAGTCGACCGACGGTCGCGCGCGCGCCGGCGCCCACCACCTCGATCAGCGCCACGGCCGCAAGTCCGGGGGGCGTCACGACGGCCGCGAGCGGTGGCTCAGTCACGCCCCGCCCCGGCTGCGATCCATACGCCTTCGAGCGTCAATGCGGGCACGAGTTCCGCGCCCGGCAGCGCGGCGATCAGCGGTGGCGCGTCCCCGCCGGTCACGAGCAGCCGCGGCGTAAACGGCAGCGCCCTCTCGATGCGGTCGATCACGGCCGCGATCGCACCGACCGCTCCGTGAAACACGCCCGACCGGAGCGCGTCGGCGGTGTTCGTGCCGATCGGGGTCGGCGGCGCGGTGGGTTCGACGACGAACAGTTGCGCGCCGTGCTCGCCGAGGGCACGCGCCTGCAGATGGGGCCCGGGCAGGATCGCCCCGCCGAGGAACGTCCCGTCCGGCGCGACCGCGTCGATCGTCGTCGCGGTCCCGACGTCGGCGACGATCGCCCCACGCGGTCCGCAGCGCGCGTGTGCCGCGATCGCGTTGACGAGGCGATCGGCGCCGGCACCGTCGGCCCGGCTCTCGATCGGGAACGGGCGATCGCGGCCGAGTTGCACGGCGTCCACGCCCCACCGGTCGCGGAGCCATCGCTCCCATCGCGGCGCGGCCTTCGGGTTGACCGACGCGTAGACGACCGGGCCCGTCGGCCCGCCGCGCGGCGAGAAATCCGCGTCGTCGATCGCGTCGGCGGTCGCGCGCAAGACGTGGCGCGGTTGGAGTTCGTCGTCGACGATCTCGGCGATCTTCAGGTAGCGGTTGCCGAGGTCCGCGACCCAATGCGTCGTCATCGGCGGCTCGCTCACCGCCTCGGCACGCGCACCACCTCGGTCTTCACGGCGCCGTTGCGCCAGATCTGGACCGTCACCGTCCCCCCCGCCGGAACGGGATTCGATCGGAAGTGGGACAGGATCTGCGCCTTGCTCTGCACCTTGACGCCGTTGACGCTCATCACGATGTCGCGCTCGCGCAGCAGCGATCCGCCGATCGCCTTGACCTGGCCGAGCATCTGATCGGCGAGGCTGCCCTTGCGGATCTTCGTGATCCGAATGCCCTTGTCGGTCTGGTCCCACGCGATGCCCTTCAAGAGCTGGTCGGCGCGGTTGCGGAACACGTCCTGGACCGACTGGCCGATCACGTAGCCCTTGCCGTCCTTCGCACGGGTCACGCCCGGCTCGACGGTGCGACGCATCGGCGTCACGGTCCCCTTCGGCCCCTGATAGGGCTCGGACGCGACGATGTTGCCGTCGTCCGGTCGCTGGAGCCGGAGGTCGTCGCGCGGCACGAGGAGGACCTCCTCGTCGTCACGCACCTTGAACACGACCTGGATCGGGAACTCCTCGACCTTGATCGCGATCAACTTCGCCTCGGGCGAGATCGTCGCGTGCTTCTCGGGGATCACGTCGCCGAGCCCCACCTCGAAGATGCCCGTGTCGCCCTGCCGCAGGCGATACTGGACCCCTTTGCCGAACACGGCCGACAGCACGATGAAGTCGCTCAGCGGCCGATCCGGCGGCGGGGGCGGCGGCTTGCCGGTATCGGGCCGGCGAACGGGGGCGGGCTTCGGCGGCTCGATCCCGTTGATCTTCAGCCCGAACGTCGCCGGGAACGCCTTGTCGAAGGCTGCGGTCGCCCCACCCTCGGAGTCGGCGTCGACGCGAAGCGCCGCGACCATCTCCGCCTTCGCCCACCGGTCGAACCCGGCGGCATTGGAGACCGGCGGCTTGATCCACGTGATCCAGACGACGACGACGACGCTGCAGGCGACGAGGCCGACGACCAGATACCAAAGACTCTGCTTGATGTCGCTGACGCGCATGGTCCAGGGGCTCTCCCGGCCGGTTCCCGATCAATCTTGGGATCGGACGGCGGCAAGTCCACGGGTATTCCCGAAAAACGCCCCCGCCCCCCGGCCGGCCGGACCTCAGGCGATGCGGGTCGAGCCGCGGCTGATTCCGCGGATCGCGAGCGCGAGTTCCTCGGGCCGGTCCGACGCCGCGATGGCGTCGTCGTACGAGATCACGCCTGCGTCGTAGAGGCCACGCAGGGACTGGTTGAACGTCTGGCTGCCGTAGTAGCTACCCTCTTCGACGAACTTCTCGATCTCTTTCGTGCGCCCCTCGATCAACGCCTCCTTGATGCTGGGCGTGTTGATCATCATCTCGACGGCCGGCACGCGGCCGCGGCCGTCCACACGCGGCAGCAGTCGCAGGCTCATCACGCCCTCGAGGACCATCGCGAGTTGCAGTCGGACGAGTTCGTGCTGGTGCGGTGGATAGAGCGAGATGATCCGCTCGACCGTCTGCACGGCGTTGATCGTGTGCAGCGTCGAGAGCACGAGGTGGCCGGTCTCCGCGGCGTTGATCGCCGCGTCCATCGTCTCCTTGTCGCGCATCTCGCCGATCAGGATCACGTCGGGGCTCTGGCGCACGACGTGCTTGAGCGCTTGCGAGAAGCTCCGCGAGTCCAGGCCGATCTCGCGCTGGCTGATCGCCGAGAGCTTGTCGGTGTAGACGAACTCGATCGGGTCCTCGATCGTGATCACGTGTCGGCCGTAGTTGCGGTTGATGTGCTCGACGATCGACGCGAGCGACGTCGACTTGCCGCTGCCGGCGACGCCGGTCGCGAGGATCATGCCGCGCTTCATCCCGGCGAGGCGCTTGAGTTGATCGACCGGGAGCATCAGCTCCTCGAACGTCGGCACCTGGTCCTTGATGTAGCGGAAGACCATGCCGATCTCGCCGTTCTGGCGGTAGACGTTGACGCGGAAGCGCCCGACACCGTCGAGCACGAATACCGCGTCGACCTCGCCGTCGCGCATGAAGCGCTCGTAGAGGTCCTCGTCGAGGATCCGCATCACGACGCCGTGCGTGTACTCGGCGGCGACCGGCTCGTCGCACATGTACTTGATCGTGCCGTCGATCCGAATGCTCGGGTGGCCCCCGGTCTTCAGGATCATGTCCGACGCATCTTCGCGGACCATGTGCGCAAGCAGCGCGTCGAACTCCAGCATGTCAGCCCCTCATCCAATCGGTGACACTGAAGTTATCGGCACCGACCGGCACCCACTTCACCGGCGATCCGCCATGGAGCGTCCCGGGATGAGCCCTGCTCCCGCAGCCGCAATCTCGGTCTCCGGATCGAGAGCTTTCGGGGGCCTCCCCCTCCGCCCTGTCCCCGCCGACATCGATCCAAGCCGCGTTGGGCGCGATCGACGTCGACGGTGACGGACTTCCTACCAATTGGCAACGTCTTTCTCGGGGCACCTCGTGCTGCCCCGGGGCTGCGGTCGGCACCGCCGGCTCCTCCTCGCTCAGGCCCGTCGCTTCGCTCC